>NZ_VDBO01000009.1 GCF_005930355.1 Paenibacillus sinopodophylli | reverse complement strand
GCAGCAACACTGACAGCGGGAACAGATTACACGGTAGTGGGCAACACGGTAACGATAAAAAAATCTTACTTGGCACAACAATCTGTAGGCACGACAAACCTAGCATTCAACTTTAGCGCGGGTGCCGCTCAGACGCTGGCAGTTACAATTAGCGATCTGACAGTGACACCAATAACGGTTGCGAATGCGCCGACTGCAGTATCCGCCGTAGCTGGGAATAAACAAGCAACAGTCTCATTCACAGCACCAACAGATAACGGTGGAAGTGACATTACTGGCTATGAGGTAGTAGATGCAGATGGACACACAGTAGCAACGGGACTGGCTAGTCCAATCACCGTTACAAGTCTTACGAACGGGACGAGCTATTCGTTCAAGGTAATAGCAATTAATGGTGCAGGCTCTAGTGCAGCCTCTGTATCGTCGAACACCGTTACGCCATCAGCGCCTACAAACAGTGGTGGAACGACACAGACTGGTTCTTCTTCAGGTACAGGAGTAGACATCTGGGTTAATGGGCGTCTGGAGAGAATCGGAAGTGCTTCTACAGCATCTGTAAATGGCAAATCTACCACTACGATTACAGTCAATCAAGCGTTGCTGGAACAGAAGCTGGCCGCTGAAGGTCAAGGCGCGATTATTACAATTCCGCTTCTAGGTAATAGCTCAAATATCGTCATTGGCGAGCTGACTGGACAAATGATTAAGAACATGGAGCAAAAGCAAGCTATGCTTGAGCTCAAAACCGATCGAGCAACCTATACGATTCCTGCTCAGCAGATCAACATTGATGCGATCTCCAAACAATTGAGTCAGACAGTATCGCTGAACGATATTAAACTCCGGCTTGAGATCGGTACTTTAACGGATAATATGATGAAAATCGTACAGGGATCAGCGGACAAAGGTGGATTTACGTTGTCGGCACCTTCACTTGATTTTGCAGTTAGCGTAGAATACAACAACCAGATTATCCCTATTACTAAGTTTAGTGCGTATGTAGAACGGACTGTCGCCTTGCCTGCTGGCATTGATCTGAATAAAATTACAACAGGCATCGTTGTCGAGCCGGACGGTACAGTTCGCCACGTTCCAACTAGAGTTTTAGAAGATAAGGGCCAATATTTTGCCAAAATCAACAGCTTGACCAACAGTGCTTATTCGATTATCTGGCATCCGCTTGAATTTAAGGATGTTACTAATCACTGGGCCAAGGAGTCGGTCAACAATATGGGCTCGCGTCTTGTCATCAATGGAACAGGCAATGAGCTATTCAGTCCAAACAAAGATATTACGCGGGCAGAGTTTGCGGCGATTATCGTGAGGGGGCTGGGGCTTAAGCTTGAGAATAGTGAGGTCAACTTTACGGATGTCCTATCAACTGATTGGTACGGCTCTGCTGTTCAAACAGCGAGCGCTTATGGTTTGATTAATGGGTTTGAGGACGGCTCGTTCCGTCCGAACGACAAAATCACTCGTGAGCAAGCGATGACGATTATCGCCAAAGCCATGAAGATCACAGGACTGAAGGACAAACTCCCGACAGTAGATTCAGGAGAATTGTTAGGCCGCTATACTGACGCAGTAAAAATGTCCGCTTGGGCAACAGAGGGTATTGCTGATGTGCTGCAAGCCGAAATTGTTACAGGCAGAAGCGACACGCAGTTGGCTCCAAAAGCGAATATGACGCGTGCAGAAGTAGCTGCTATCATCGAGCGCCTATTGAAAATATCTGGTTTAATCTAAAGATTGAAGATCTACAAAGCGATATTTATCCTCTATTTCATATAGACAGGCTCTGCTCACCGAGGCATGACAGAGTTTAGCACTTATCCAGAGCACCCCATCTTGCTATATAACAGCATGATGGGATGCTCTTTTTTTCGTTTATCATCCGTGAGTAAGACAACGATATTCAAGACGGGAATGTTATAGATGAACGGACCACCATAACCCCTGGCGTAATAGTAGTCAAAAGCAGACAAGGGGGAGAAGCCGTCATGCCCTTCTGCTAAATCTGCTGCACATTCACCAATGCCATCCTTAAGAACAGAGAGGAGGAGAGCTCACGAGGATGTAGGGATATACGGAACGAGTTAATCGTTCACTGGAAATCGGCTGTTACTGCTCGAAGTGACCGTGCTGGGAGCTTCCTTTACAAGAAGCAGTTAGCGATCAATCCGTTATTAAACCGATATGCAAAGCTATAAGACTAAGGATGATTGTGTTTATGTCCAATATGATTGATGTCAGACGTGAAAAGATAAGAGTGTTGCCCTTCAAGCCGTTTAACAAACTGCTTGAGAGGCGTCTTTTTTCTAAAGTGAAGGAGGAGCGGTTATGGAAGATTCCCTAACGGACATATTAGCATGGGAAACGTGTGGGTGTCATAGAGGAGAGTCTATGGGATTCCCAGGCTATCTTGGTCCTGGAGGGAAAGTCGATATTCCTGAAAGTTTAACCGAAGGGGCTGGACGTGAGCTGAGAGAAGATACCGGATTAGTCGCAAGACCTGAGCACTTAATTTTCAAAGGTATAGATGAATATGTTGTGCCTAAAACCAATTACAGATGAAATATCTGTCGTATGGGATGAAGATAGTAAAAGCATGGTTGAGGATAAGCTTAGGTTGCTCGGGTAGTCATTGCACTAATGGGTAACTTCATCTCAATCACAATTGCTTACTTTAAAATAACGATCAATATTGCGAGGCTGCCGTTTCATAATGGCGGCCTCGTAATAGTAAGTTAGTGGTTTTATTCAGCAATTGGAGGAATAGCTTCATAAAGCATCTTCATTTATTGTCTCTATCAGCAGCGGAGCGATAAAATCACGGAACACATTTGCGGGGTGACGATCTTTTTTTCGTTTATCATCCGTGAGTACGACAACGATATTCAAGACGGGAATGTTATAGATGAACTGACCAGCATAGCCTCTCGCATAATAGTAGTCAAAAGAAGGCAGCAGAGAAGAAGCGTTGTGCTCTTCTATATGAACCTCAGTATGCTCTCCTGCCAGATCTGCTGCACTGAAGGTTTCTGCCCACCAATGCCATCCATAATAACAAGGGGGCGGCGAGCTAACGAGAATGTAGGGATGTACGGAACGAGTTACTCGCTCACTGGAGATCAGCTGGTGCTGCTCGAAACGACCCTGCTGCAGGTAAAGCTGCCCGAATTTAAGCATGTCTGCAGGGCGTAGATATAAGCCGTATCCACCTGTATGGATTCCTTGTGGATCGGATTCCCACATGTACGCTTCTATACCTAGCGGGGAAAATAGCTTCTCCTCTGCGAAGCGGGCAGTAGACATGCCAGATACTTGTACAAGAATAGCAGACAACAGCTGTGATACCCCGGAGTTGTATTCCATACGTGTTCCCGGATTATCAGACAGGGGCTGCTGTAATACAAACGCAACCCAATCGTCCGACCGTGTCATGCGCGGAAACGACTTTTGGCCGCCGAATTCGGTCCAGTCAAGCCCAGATGTCATCGTCAAGAGATGCTCCAGCGTTATTTCTCGTTTCCGCGGATCGGGATCCTTAAGAAGCTGAGGGAAGAAATCGGTTATTGGGGTGTTAGCCTCTGGTAAAATACGATGGTCCATGGCGATACCAATGAGAGCCGATAGAAAGCTTTTCGTGCATGAATTTACTTTGGCGGTTTGCTGCACAATATTTGGATTCCGATAATGCTCAAATAGCATTTGGTCGCCTTGAGTGATTAGGCAGCTTCTTAGGTCTAACGGTTTAATAGCTGATGCTAGTTCAGATAGGTCCATGCATTCCATTCCTTTATTTTCGTTATGTGCAAAAGTAAATTAAGAATAGCTTAAAGGAGTAATGGGATCAAGCCTGATGGGGTAGTGAAACGTTTGAGCGATTATGTTAACAGCTGCGCGGGAGGACCCTAGCGTTTTGTAAAGTTTTTGTTCTTTGCGCCTAGAAGCGTAGATTTCCTATACAATAAGAGCATTCGATTCATTCAGGAGGCCAATCTGATGAGAGCATTTTCGAAGGAAGAAAAAAGCTGGATGTGGTACGACTGGGGTCATTCTGCCTACTCTATTGTCATATCGACGGCTATTTTCCCGCTATTCTACAAAGCGGCTGCTGAGGGCGCTGGCGTTAGTGCTGCGAATTCTACGGCTTATCTGGGCTATACGATTGCGATTTCGACATTTATCCTTGCTCTGCTTGGTCCGATCCTGGGTACGATTGCAGACTACCAAGGGTTCAAAAAAACGTTTTTCGCAGGTTTCAGTTTGCTTGGAGTCATCGCTACAGCACTGCTCACTTTTATTCCGAACGATAATTGGGAGCTGCTGCTCGTCTGTTATATGTTTATCGCGATTGGCTCAGCAGGCTCCAATGTGTTCTATGACGCCTTTCTCGTAGATGTAACCGACGATGAACGGATGAATAAGGTGTCTACTCGCGGTTTCGCAATCGGTTATATTGGAAGCACCATTCCTTTTATTATAAGCATCGCGATCATTCTTCTTGCTGAAAAAGAAGTTTTGCCGATTTCGGTCACAGCGGCGAGCCAGATCGCGTTCTTCCTTACAGCTGTCTGGTGGGGCGTGTTCACACTGCCCATGCTTCGCAACGTACGCCAGAAACATTACTTGAAGCGCGAGTCTCGAATCGTCGTTAACAGCTTCAAACGTCTCTTTGAGACAATCAAACAAATCAAGCAGCATCGGACGATCTTCCTTTTCTTGTTAGCTTATTTCTTCTATATCGACGGTGTAGGGACGATCATTACGATGTCCACCGCTTATGGGACCGATTTGGGCATCGAATCGACCGATCTTCTTATTATTTTGTTCGTCACGCAGGTCGTCGCTGCTCCATTCGCGATGTTGTACGGGCGACTTGCGGATCTGTTTTCGAGCAAAATCATGCTGTACGCAGGCATCTGTGTCTATATAGTCGTATGTATTTACGCGTATTTCATGAAGTCGGCGTTTGACTTCTGGGTGCTTGCGATGCTAGTCGCCTCCTCGCAAGGCGGCATCCAAGCGCTGAGCCGTTCTTATTTTGCGAAGATGGTGCCAAAAGATAACGCTAACCGTTTTTTTGGATTTTATAATATTTTCGACAAGTTCGCTTCGATTCTGGGTCCGCTTCTTGTCGGTGCAACCGCGCAGCTGACCGGCCATACGAGCATGGGTGTATTCAGCCTCGTCATCCTGTTTATCATAGGGATCTTCATTCTCATGCGAGTGCCGGAGCCGGGTAAGGGATAGCCTGTCGGCTTCTCAGGCAGGTATGGGGAATAGTAAGTATGTGGAGTTAAACAAAGAAGGTAACTGTAAATATGATGCGCAGATTCGATTAAAACATGGGGTTTAGAAGTCGTGTTTATACGTACTCAAGAAGCAAAGAGGATTTTACCTCTGTTGCTTCTTTTTTTTATTTATACAAAGCATTAGTACTAGTGTAATATCACGGCAGTACACGAATGAGCTTATTTGCTTAAAAAGGAGGAATTTGCAATGAATGATGTCTCATTGTTTCGTCAATATTTCCTGAGGGCGCTTTACCTACTTGTTGTAGTAGGGCTAGGTGTTACGGTATGGCCTAGCGTCATTTATCACGAAGAGCCATGGGAATTATATGAAGGAGTAGTCCAATGTATGCTGGCATCCTTCTCCGTTCTGTGCCTCTTAGGATTGCGCTATCCGCTACAAATGCTGCCGCTGCTTCTGTGGGAATTAGGATGGAAGTCGATCTGGTTAATCGTCGTTGCTGTCCCGCTCTGGATCAATGGTCGAATGGATGAGTCTACATGGGCAACAGCTTCGGCCTGTTTGATCGTATTAATTTTCCCTTTCGGTATACCTTGGCGTTATGTTTATGCGCACTTTGTGAAAAAGCGCGGCGATCGCTGGCGCTAAGGAGATGGGAATATCCGAAGGACAGAAGGATTGAAGGATACATCATTCCTCTACTCCTCCTACAACAGGTAGAGCAGCATCCCATTTCCTTTGCTTGCTGCAAGGCGGTAGTAGTCAACGACCTCTGAATAGTAGCTCAGCAAATACTCCTTGTCTTCCTCTTCATTCCATTCCGAGCTTGAGGGATAAATACTTTCAGCGCTGAGCTCTGCGGCATTATAACGCAATTCAAGCTTCACGCTATCTAGCTGCAAGAGAGCATTAGATACTTCCTTCACTTGTTCAGCTGTTAAAAACCTGGCCGGTCCGTAGCCTTCATCTGCCCCTATAGGAGTACCTCCAAGAATAACATTCATGTAAGGCTCTTCTCCTCCGAAGGAGTTGCCATTCAGCAAATAATGTATTCCATGCCACGCTTTATCGATATCGAGTACCTCTTCATCGAACGGTTCATGGATAATTACGCCTCCCAGCTCATCAACACGCGCAATCAGCGAATTTAGTTGTTCAGTCGAAACCTGCTGCAAATATCCGATCATTCCCAATTCAATTGCCTCCCTTTCAACGATGCTTTCTGTTATTAATATCCGAATTATAGCATATTGAATCTGAACGATTATCGTATAATAGACCTAAATCAAGGAGGGAAGCAGCATATGAAATTAACAGAAACGCAAATAGAGCAGAGCTTGTCAGCGTACGAGGGGTGGAAGCGGGAGGATGGCAGGTGGATAACGAAGAAATATCGCTTCCATGCATTTATGAATGCCATTACGTTTGTGGATCGCGTAGCAGACGCATCCGAGCAGTTGGACCATCACCCCTTTATTGCCATTGATTTTAAAATAGTGACGCTTCGTCTAACAACATGGCACGAGGGTGGAATTACAGCGCTTGATTTTCAGGCTGCTGAAGCGTTCGACAAGGCATTCGCTCTTGAATAAGTGGAAACGGAGAAAAACCTCCTTTCCCGCACTTTACGAGAATGGAGGTCTTTTGGCCGGAAAAGAGTAGTATAGTCATTCGAAATAGGGCTTGTCTAACACAGGATACGCTACTGCCCTGCAGGCTACACGCCTGAATAAGCTAAAAACCCACCGTCCACAGGAATCGTCGTACCGGTCACGAATCCCGCGGTCGTCTCATCGGCTAGCCAGAGCAAAGCGCCGAGCAGATCCTCGGGCTTGCCGAAACGGCGCATTGGCGTGTGTGAGATGATTTTGCCAGACCGCTCGGTCAAGGAGCCATCCTCATTCAAAAGAAGCTTGTGATTCTGCTCCGTTAGGAAAAAGCCTGGTGCAATCGCATTGACGCGTATGCCCGATTCTGCCAGATGTACAGCGAGCCATTGATTAAAATTAACGATGGCTGCTTTCGCGGCGCTGTAGGCTGGCACCTTGGTCATCGGGGAAGGGGCGCTCATCGAAGAAATATTAATAATGACAGCACCTTGGCGGCCAACCATTTGCTCTGCAAATATTTGGGTAGGGATTAGCGTGCCGATAAAGTTAAGATCCATGACGTTGCGGAATCCATCAACGCTCAGATTAAACAAAGTAGTCGTATTCGCCTCATGAAGCTGCTCAAGCTTGAAGATCTCGTTGGTCGTGTTCGCGCTCGGATGATTGCCGCCCGCACCATTAATTAGAATATCGCAAGGACCGAGCTGCTCAAGCACAGCAGCGCCGGCTGCTCTCATGCTATCAGCGTTCGTCACGTCACAGGCAACCGCGATCGCTGTTCCGCCGACTGCTCTGATTTCCTCGGCAACCGCTAACCCTTTCTCGGCTGTACGATTCAAGATTGCAATCTTGGCTCCTTGACGGGCAAGCTCAAGTGCCATCACTCGGCATAGCACGCCTGCTCCTCCAGTAATGACGGCTACTTTCCCATTGTAGGATTCATGCTTAGGAAATGAACTCATGAACGCTCCTCCTGTTCTTTACTCGAAACGGCTGTATATGCATAAGCGTCCCATAGTCCCCATAAATGCATGATGCCGAGCGCGCGATCGTATAATCCATAGCCTGGTCTACATTGTTCATCCCAAATATGGCGGCCGTGATCGGGTCTTGCATAGCCTGTAAATCCAATATCATGATAAGCCTTTACAATACCAGCAATGTCTACTGTACCGTCTTGTGTACGATGTGAGGTTTCTATAAAATCGCCATTTTCAAATACACGAACATTACGAATATGAGCAAACGGTATGCGATCCCCAAATTCATGAATCATGGAAATAATATCGTTGCTTGGATTGGCGCCAAGTGAACCGCTGCACAGCGTAATGCCATTGTATGGGCTGTCATAAAGCTTCAAGAAGGTTCTGAAATTTTCTTGGCAGGTCATGATGCGTGGCAAGCCGAATATCGGCCATGGCGGATCATCCGGGTGTATGGCCATGCGAATGCCGCTGCGTGCTGCGACCGGAATGATCTCATTCAAGAAATATCGAAGATTTTCCCATAAATGCGCTTCTGTTACTCCTTTATAGGCCTCGAATAAGCTCGTCAAATGCTGCAGCCGCTCAGGCTCCCAGCCTGGCATTGTAAGGGCGGAGTTGGCGTTAATCTCGTCAACTAACTGGAAGGGATCAGCGTTAGCAATCCGGCTGTTCTCATAGAATAACGCAGTTGCACCGTTGCCCATCGGTTTGTGTAGATCTGTTCGAAGCCAATCGAATATCGGCATGAAGTTGTAGCAGATGACTTTGACTCCGACGCTTCCAAGCTTCTCAATTGATCGTTTGTAATTCTCGATATACATGTCGCGGGAAGGCAGCCCAAGCTTAATATCTTCATGTACGTTAACGCTTTCAACAACGTCGATATGCAGGCCTGCTTGCTCAGCTTGCTGCTTAACCTCCATAATGCGGTCGATGGGCCATTCGTCTCCTGCTGGAACATCATGCAGCGACCAAACAATACCGTCTGTTCCAGGAATCTGTTTAATGTAGCTGAGGGGAACGGTATCATTGCCCTCACCGAACCATCTAAACGTCATTTTCATGCGAGTCGTGCCTCCTAATCGTTATTTGTAATAATTCGGGTATTTCTCCTTCAGAAGCGCTTGATCAGCGATGTTCAGGCTGAGGTGATCAGTTATTAATTGCTGCGCGCCTACGCCGTTCTGTGATTTTATTGCTTCAGCTATCTGGAGATGCTGCTCGTAGAGATGCTTCCAATCATGGTCGTCAACGAGCCTTAGCATGCGGCTTCGATTCAAATGCGCATTCATTTGCTGCATGATCTTCCATATATTCGTTTTGCCGCATCCATCGAACAATATTCGGTGGAAAGCTTCGTCAAGCTCGAACATGCTTTTGTCATCCTTGCTATCCAAGCAAATCTGCTGCTCGTGAAGATTTTGCTCAAGAGCAAGCAGGGAAGGCAATGGGAAATGGCTGCAAGCAAGCAGGATGATGGCTTTCTCGAGCTGCTCTCTCATAAACCGTGCTTCCTCTACAAGAGCGGTGTCGATTAAGGAGACGAAGGTTCCGCGCTGGGGCAGCACCTGCACGAGTCCCTCCTGAGCAAGCCGCAGGAAGCTTTCTCTGACAGGCGTGCGGCTGACCTTGAACAAAAGCGAGGTTTCGTTCTCTGAAAGCGGCGTGCCTGGAGGCAGCGAAAGCTTTAATATTTGTTCTCTGAGCTCCATATAAACAGCATCTCTAGTTGATAATGGCTGTGGACGGTTGTTGAAATTCATGCTCTCATTCCTTTCACATCATAACTACCATACTACCATACAAGTTAAGTCGTTTGAAAGTAGAAAGTGAAAAATGAAAGAAGGACAGCTTTGCAAGTAGATGATCTACTTGCAAAGCTGTCCTTCAATATGGTTCATAATGGTTATTTTGCGCTAATGGGCATGACTCCAAGTTGTTTCATGACCGCTAATAGGACAAGCAGGGAATCTTTCTCCCTCTTGCAGCTTATTTTTCTTGCCTGATTCTGAAAGGTAATACCCAGCATGCTTTACAATTTCTCCCGTTCGATAAGAAGTATCTGTACTACTCTTTGTCTGGCTCATAGTAACCAACACCTCCAGTTATTTGGCGGCGGATACATAATAGGGGGATATCCGCACATGATTATATACCCTTTATAAGTGTTGCTGAAACATCGAAGTAAGTGTGCATTCCTTTATTTCTCTATTGAGTGCTCCTTGTTTCCTTCTTTTCTTGTTTTCTCACGCTCATCCAGCGTCTTCAAATAACTAGACATGACGCGAGCAAGCTGATCGGATATTTCGACAAGGCTCATATGCGCAACATCCTCGAAGGTCGTCTCCAGAATGTGTGGATATTTGTAGGTGGTCTCAGGCTGATCAAGGCTTGTCACTGTAAAGGTATCATCGGGTTTGACGACAGCATCCTCAGCGCCTGCAACAAGCAGTACCGGGTATTTGGCTTCTGCAAGCACATGGCTTCGATCAGGACGCTGCATCATGCCCTCTAAGGTTGCGATAACAGCTTTGGCTTCCATTTCTTGCCCAACGCCAATCAGATCACTCACTTCATTACGCATTTCAGCGAGCTTCTCATCTGTAAACAAATGAGGGATGATGCCATAAAGGTATTTGGAAACACCTTTCTCACGGATGGCTTCGATATCCGCTATACGCTTCTCTTTCGTCGCTTCTGAATCCGGCAGAGCCGTGGAATGGATAAGTCCGAAGCCGCTAAGCCTCTCAGGATATTTTTCGGCAAAAGCAGCCGTTACATAGCCGCCTAATGAGTGACCGAACATGACGACCTTATCGAGATGAAGCGCTGCAAGGAGCGCTGCAATGTCATCGGCCATGAGATCCGTTGTATAGGTCCCGTCGGGAGCTGAAGATCCTCCGTGGCCGCGAAGGTCTGGTGTTATGACGCGATATTGATCGCTAAGCAGCGGACATATCTTTTGCCAATATCCCGATGAGCCGCAAAAGCCGTGGAGCAATACAACTGTTTTCTCATTATTACTTCCACATTCTTCATAGACGATATCGATGCCGTTAACGTGAATACGTTGCTTTTCCATCGACCATCACCAGCCTTTTCTTAAATCGATTTGTTTGGTGTAGTCTCTTAACCTCATACTCGGCATCTGAAACAGAAGAAAATAACACATATTTATTTCTTCATTAATAGCAGGTGTAGAGGAGGGAAAGTCGGAAATCCCTCTGTTTCAAAGGCCTTTGGGCTGGTTAATAACATGACAAGTTAACAAAAACTGAATCTAAAGGGAAGGATGATTCCAATGTTAGGATGGGCATTATTATTTTTCATCTTTGCAATCGTCGCTGGCATTTTCGGCTTTCTCGGAATTGCTTCCGCATTAGCGGGAATCGCCAAAATATTGTTCGTCGTGTTTATCGTACTCTTTATCGTATCTCTTATCGTGGGCCGAAGACGAGTCAGTTAACCCCGTCTCACGCTTGAAGAAGAACTCGTAATTATAACTATAATAATAGGAGGAATGAACATGAATAATCTATCCAATACAAAGGTGCACACTGTCAATAACGTCGTTGAGGTACAGGAACAAGTGTATAAATTCCAGGCCGAAGGTTACCAGAAGGATAAAATCTTTGTTCTGACTCACGACAAGGACAGGACGAAACGAATTGTGGACAATACGGATGCTGAGAAAATCGGTATCGCAGAGGAAGGCTTCGGGTCGGCTATCGCTAATATTTTCCGCTCTAATGGGGATGAGCTTCGTGCCAAGATGAGGTCACTTGGTATATCCGATCAAGAAGCACAACGTCTTGAACGCGAGCTGGATCAAGATAAAATTCTTGTTATCGCTTGGGGCGGTAAGGAATATTCGGGCGAGGAATTCGACCCTGCCGTTTATTACTACCCTCATTATGTGGTTTAAAAGCTAGAGCCGCTGCTTCGATGACGAAGAATAAGACCTACCCTCACGGGTAGGTCTTTATTGGTCATTTTTTCTACTAAAAGTTGACTCTTACTGCCGTTACGCTCAGAATATGAGTAGCAGGTAAGCGAGTTAAAGGAGCATACATATGAGTATTATAATCGTAGATGATAATGCTACAAATCAAATTATTATTAAGGCTATACTAAACAAAGAAGGCTATGAGGATTTAAAAATTGCTTCTTCGGCGATGGAGCTCTACGATATGCTGGATATAGATAGCACCTGTACGGCAGAGACAAGCGTCGATCTGATTCTTATGGACATGATGATGCCTGAAATCGACGGCTTGGAGGCATGTAAACGTATTTTACAGGTCGAGCGCTATAAGGATATTCCCATCATATTTGTTACGGCCCTTGGCGATTCGAACAAAATGGCAGAAGCGCTCGATGCTGGTGCAAGCGATTACGTCATGAAGCCGATCAATAAGATGGAGCTTCTGGCGCGTATTCGCTCGTCGCTGCGATTGAAGCGTGAGATTGATTGGCATAAGGAAAGAGATCGGCAGATCAAGACGAAACTGGAGCTTGCCAAAAAGGTGCAGCGGAATGTATTAAGCCAGCCTATAGATGATGATCAAATAAAAGTAAGCGCGGTCTACCAGCCGTCATCTGAGCTTGCTGGAGATTTCTACGCATGGTACCGAATTGACGAGAGTCGTTATGGCGTTATTTTGCTTGATATGATGGGACATGGGATTTCATCTTCGCTTGTGTGCATGTATATATCTTCGGTTCTCAAGGATACGATTACGCGTATTACCGAGCCAGATCTCGTCATGCATGAGCTTAATCGATATATGAACCAGCTGTATAAGAAGGAAGAGCTGCTTAATTATTATTTCACAGCTATTTATTTGGTTATTGATACCGATAAAAAAGTGATCGAATATGTGAATGCAGGCCACCCACCTGGCAAAGTACTAGTAGGCAGTGAGGTGAAGCTGCTGACAGAGGGCTGCTGTGCGATCGGATTATTTGATAGTATCGATATAACCAAAGGTGTTCTTTCGTACGATAAGTCTATGCAATTATTCCTTTATACAGACGGATTAAGTGAAGCGCTTGGTGCTGATGAAGAGACTAAGCTAGGTTTGCTCATTGAGCGCTTGCGCGGTGAGGAAGCATCAGAGCATACAGCAATCGTAAGCGAATTTATTGCAGAGTATAATAACGAGAGTCAGAAGGATGATATTTGCGTAGTCATGATTGATACGAAATAAAGATTGGTTGACGCAATAATGAATTGTCGTAAAAAATTTTAAAAAGCCTGTTTCAAACGCTCGAGAGTGGTTTATAAATAGATAAGTCAAGCAACAAGGATATTCCCGCATAGGAGGGAGACCATATGAAGAACTTTATTTTAATTGGCTGCTTGATTGGAGGGATTTTCGCTTACTCCGGAGAGCTGGCTCCAACCACTTCGATGCAATTGCGAACGATGGATTCCAGCTGTCTGGAGGCGAAAGCACCTGCTCAAGCAGTGAGCAAAATAGTGACAGCTTCTATGACTCCCATTACCGTAGCACATACGACCTATACCCAAGCACAAACCTTAATCCCTGAAGTGGTCAAGCCAAGCTTCAAGCTTCAAAGCGTAAACGGCATTACCCTCTATGATGACCCAAGCACGTTGGTCAAGAAGCTTGGAGAGCCTAAGAGAATTGCAGTGGACCCTTATTTCAAGGAAATGAGTACGTATGACTATCCGAATATGGCTATTGTGTTTAGCGATGGACTGCTCTATTCGTTAGAAATACCAGAGGGTGCAAGCGTCATTGTGATTGACGGTACTCAGATTGCTGCGACGGTTGAAGCGTTAGAAGAAGCATTGGGTCAACCCGATTATACAACAGAGGACGGAATTGTTTTTGAACGAGGCGAAGCATTGTTGAAGCTGTTTATCGATGTGGATTCGAACAAGCTGACGTCTATTCATTACTTTCATAGCTCCTCGATGTAAGCATTCGCTTGTACATCTTGTACAATGAACAGGAACTTGATAAGCTATTTATTAAACAAACGCGAGCGGAGTGAATGAAATGAAAGCAGAGCAATTTCAAGTGGTGCAGGAAGAGACGTTAGATCAGTTTATTCTACATGTTAGCGGTGAATTGGACTTATCCGTAGTTCCACAGCTTCGAACTGCTTTGGAGCCTGTGATGAATCGAACGGATAAAGCATTAATATTAAACCTCAAACAATTAAAATATATAGACAGTACCGGAATCGGCATTATCGTTTCGGTGCTGAAGCTGCGTGATGAGCTAAAGGCTCCTTTTTTTGTACGTGAAATACCGGCAGCCGTTAAACGGCTTTTTGATCTTACAGGTATTTCCAGATATCTAACAGAAGGGACAGAGGCTCAAGCATGAATGCCATCCGTTTACAAATACCGGCCCATGCAGACTATATCGATTTGGTCAGAATCTGTCTTTTTGGAATTGCATCAAAAATGAATTATGCGTATGAGGACATGGAGGATATGAAGGTCGCTGTCTCAGAAGCCTGCAATAATGCTGTTATTCATGGCTCCTACGATGCTGACGGCAACGTTATTGACATCAGCTTCGAGCCTGTGAATTCAGGCCTTACGATTAAAGTGAAAAACAATGGAACTTCGACACTTGTCGAGGAAGCGATAGAAAAGGCAGCTCCCCTGCCTGAGGTTGAGGTAAGTGGACTGAAGGTAGGAGGGCTCGGCATCTACTTGATGCAGGCACTGATGGACGAGGTAGAGGTGAATACTTCGGATAGCGGTACGGAGGTTGTTCTAACCAAATATTTGAATGTTGCGGCAGGGCATTAGATGATGCTCATTATTGCATGTGTACACAGAAGGGAAATGACGTATGGACGTCATTTCCTTTTTTGCGTACTTCGTCTCAATAGGGCGGAATGGATCGAGAGTGTTAAAGCTTGAGAAGCATTAATTTTTCCTGAATATTCGTTCGGATGCATTTATATCCTCATATTGGGTTTTGTGAGTGGAGATAATGGATTCCATATTGCCTAACGCTAAGAAGCCGTGTGGTGCCAAGCTCTCAAAAAACAAATCATGCACACGATTTTGCAAATGCGGGTCAAAATAAATAAGCACGTTGCGGCACAAAATAACGTGGAATTCATTAAAGGAACGATCCGTTGCCAAATTATGTTGAGCAAACGTCATGTTCTTCTTGATGTCTGAGTGGAACATGGCATGCTCGGAATCAGTTGTATAATAGGAGGAAAATTCCTTATTGCCGCCTGCATGCAAATAGTTTTTTGTAAAGGCCTGCATGCGTTTCAGCGGGAATTTTCCTAGCTTGGCACTATCGATAACATGTTCGTTCATATCCGTTGCATATATTTTGGTTTTATCTAGGAGTCCTTCCTCCAGTAGCAGGATAGCCATAGAATAAACCTCTTCCCCAGTGGCACAGCCAGCATGCCATATTCGAATTTCGGGCAGCCCACGAAGAAGAGGGACAATTTCGCTTCGGAAGGCGGCAAAAAAGCTGGGATCACGAAACATTTCGGTTACTTTGATCGAGAAATCATTCTGAAGCTTATCGATAAATCCAGGCTCATGCAGCACCTTCTCGAGCAGAGACGTAATCGTATTCAGACCTTCAAGGTTCATGCGGTGCTGAATACGCCTGCGGATAGAGGTTCGTAAGTAATTTCTGAAATCACAGCCATAGGCATGATAAATGCCATCTAAGAGCAAATTTATTTCGATTTGCTCAAGCTCGCTATACGATAATTCCTCTATGCTCTCTGAATCCTCACTCCAAGATTGACTCAATGTCCCACCTGCTTCGTCAGCCATACCCGCATCAGGGAGAAGAGCTGGTCCATATTTAGAGGCTTGCTAATGTAATCAGAAGCGCCGGCATCCAAACATTTCTCACGGTCGCTCTTCATAGCTTTGGCAGTCAACGCAATAATAGGAGTATGCTTATGGGTTGGATCCAGACGGATCGCCTTCATCGTTTCATAACCATCCATAATGGGCATCATAATATCCATCAGAATTAAATCAAAGTTTGTTCGCTTCTCGATTATTTCCAAACATTGCTTGCCGTTATTTGCTACGGTGACGTTCATACCTTTGTTCTCAAGCACCTTGACAAGCGCAAATATATTACGCGAATCATCCTCTACGAGCAGGATGTTTTTACCTTTGAACAACGGGCCTTCATAATCAGTGCTGTTCGTTACCGTATAATCGGCAACATCAGGTGCCGAGACAACGGCGGCTGCTTCAAGTGGACGCTCTGCTGTCGCTGCAATCTCTTGATTCAGGAAGACAAGCTGTTCTTTCTCCATGTCAGGGAGGCTTGGGACCAATAGTGTAAAGACGCTCCCTTTATGAAGTGTACTATCAATAATGATATGCCCGCGCAGCAGCTTCGTAAATTCATTGCAAATGGATAAGCCTAGACCTGTACCACCGTATTGACGGTTCGTCTCCCCGTCTACCTGCTGGAAGGCCTCGAATATTAGCTGCTGTTTATCTACAGGGATGCCTATTCCGGTATCAGCAACTGATATGGCTAGTACATGATCGCCGGTATGCTCGGGTATGTGCTTCTGAATGTCTTCAAGACTGGCGTTCTCAATCGTCAAACTTACCGAACCGTTTTTTGTGAATTTGAACGCATTAGAAAGTAGGTTTTTCAATATTTGCTGCAGCCGCTGTCCGTCGGTAAAGAGCAATTGCGGCACATCAGAGTCAAGCTGTATGTGGAATGTCAGGTTTTTAGTCTCAGCTACGGGGCTGAAGAGTAGATTCATATGCTCTGGTATTTCACTGACGTTCACTTCATCCATCGTCAATATAATCTTACCTGCCTCGACCTTGGATAGATCAAGAATATCATCGATTAGTGTTAACAAATCGTTGCCGGAGGTATGAATGACTTTGGCATAAGCGGCTTCTTCTGTGCTTAGCGTTTCATTCTCATTCTCGGCAAGCATCTGAGATAAAATGAGAATACTGTTCAAAGGTGTACGAAGTTCATGCGACATATTGGCAAGGAAGTTTGATTTGTACTGCGAGCTGCGACGGAGCTGCTCCGAGTACGTTTCGAGTTCCTCCTTCGCTTTCTCCAATTCCTTCGTTTTCTGCTCGGCGAACAGATTCTGCTCTTCCAAATGCTCGGTAGTCATACGCATTTCTTCCTGCTGCATCTGCAGCTCCTCGGACTGTGTTTGTAATTCCTCCGTTTGTGTTTGCAACTCTTCAGTCATCACTTGCGATTCGCTGAGCAGCCTCTCGACCTCCATGCGTCCTTGAACGCTGTTAATCGCAACGCCGAAATGGCTTTCAATCTGCTCAAGCAGCTTTAGATGCTGTGAGGTGAAGGATTCTACAGAAGCAAATTCCACCACTGCAGCTACTTTGCCTTCGAATTCGAAAGGAATAATTAGAATGCTTTTTGGTTCCATCTTGCCAAGTCCTGAAGTGAGATTGATCCGATGGCCTGGTGCTGTATTTAACAAAAAGGTCCTTTTCTCAAGTGCAGCTTGACCAATTAAGCCTTCACCAAGACGGAAGCTGCCATGACCTATTTCTTCGTCAGATGCAGCATAGGAGGCGCATTTTACAAGCCTCTGACTGTCTCCGTTACCAGTGCGGATATAGAACACACCGTATACTGCATTAAGTATAGGTGAAAGCTTAGTAAGGAATGAGCCTGCCAATGTTTCAACATCATTAATGCCTTGATTCATAGTGGCAACCTCTGCAACCTTTTCTTGTATCCAATATTGGTCGTTAAGATTTTCAAGCAGGTTGTTGGTTGCATCAGCAAGATCTTTAATCTCATCATGCGTATTAACTGTAATTCTTGTAGATAAGTCTCCTCCGGAGGAGGCTATTTCTGTAATGGTTTTCACAACGTCCTTAATCGTTTTGACGATTGTACCAGATACGAAGGACACGATAATGAACGAAATAATCGATACGATAATGAGCATCAAGTATAAGCTGATTATAAGAATGTCATTTCGGTTTTTTAGTTCGACAATATGATTTTTAGTGGCAGTTACTTCCTTTTGGCGAAGGTTTTCCAATTGAGCTCGGAGGTCATCAATTTGCTGCTTGCCTGTGTCCTCATTAAAGAAGTCTATGATGCCTTGCGTATTATTCGCTTTGCGCATGGCAATCGTCGGTTCTCCTGCTTCCGTAATCCAGTTCTGGATGGTCAGCTTGATTTCTTCCAAGCTTTTGATGGAAGACGGGTCATAAGATAAATACTGATAGAGAGCATTATAATTCGCTTCCCACTCCGATTTCCCGCGATTATAAGGATCCAGATAGTTATCAGTTCCCGTAATGACATAGCCGCGCTGGCTTGTCTCCATGCTTATTGCGTTGTATCTAATCATGGATATTAAATTATGAACTTCAATATCGCGAGTGGTAATTGTTTCAATCTCGCCCTGCAGGGATGATATTCGGCTGCTGACGATCAGAATGGAAACACCGACGAAACATATAATCAAGAAATAGCCGATTAGTATTTTCCAGCGAATATTTAATCGTAGATTGCGCAATTTGCTAGGCTCCTTTTAGATCATTCATTAGTTTTAGAGAGTTCCTATCATTATAACATGAATGACGTAAAGGACAATTTCATTCCGATATGCTCCAATATAGGAAAGTAAATTATTTCGCCGACTTTCTCTATTTTTTTATGCGAAACGTGTAGCTGCCAGAGGACGGCATCAACCGTTTACGCTTGCACCGGCACATTGCTTGTTTCAAACAGCTGGGGAGCGGGTAACTTATGAAAAAAGGAAGTGATGAGAATGGATATGGTTATGCAAATTAGTATTGCAGTGATTGCAATTGCTTTTCTAGTCCTTCTGTACTCTCTCATTCAAACACTGAAGGTATTGCGAGGTGCACTGGATGAGATGCGTCAGACGGTTGGCTCGCTCCGAGCAGAAGTTACACAAATCAGCGTTGAGGTAAAGGAGGCCATCCAAAACACGAATGCGATGACGTTGGATGTGAGAACAAAGCTTAGCTCACTCGACATATTGTTTGCTTCGGTGAACGATTTAGGACATGCGCTGCATTCGTTTACTGGAGCTGCGAAGGAATCAGCTGCAAGCGTCGTGGCTACAATTAAGGGGCATGAAAGGAAGCAGACGGACGAGCCTAGAATACTCAGTTCTATCTATGACGGAGTCATATCTAC
Source organism: Paenibacillus sinopodophylli (assembly GCF_005930355.1). Classification (GTDB taxonomy): domain Bacteria; phylum Bacillota; class Bacilli; order Paenibacillales; family Paenibacillaceae; genus Pristimantibacillus; species Pristimantibacillus sinopodophylli. The sequence continues at coordinate 162,394 of NZ_VDBO01000009.1, read as the reverse complement.
GATTAGAGTGTGGAATAAGGTTAAAAAAATATGAGCTACAAATAGGAATATACAAGAGAGGATAGAAGACACTATGAACTCATTCATCCATTTGACGATACCTGCAAGAGCAGAGTTTGTTGATATAGCAAGACTTACATTGTTTGGCATTGCGAATAAAGCAGGTTTCTCCTATGAGGAGATCGAAGATATGAAGGTAGCTGTCACGGAAGCGTGTACGAATGTGGTGCTTCATGCTTATAGCAATGCACAGCCCGGCATCATAGAGTTGAGCTTTGAGATTGAAGATAAAGGTATCTCCATTCGTATTAAGGATGAAGGAAGCAGCTTTAACTATGAACCGGCAGATACAAAGTCCGTTACGCTTCATAATAAGGAACTTAGCGATATAACGGCTGGAGGGCTTGGGCTGTTCATGATGCATGCATTAATGGACAAGGTTGAGGTATTCTCCGAGAGAGGTACAGAGGTCATTCTCACCAAGCTAATTGGTAGGAAAGAGGAGATGGCATGAACGCGAATTCATCCTTCCTGAATCCGAAAGAAACGATTGAAAAGATGAAAATATATCAAGAGACAAATTCCAATGATATTGCGACAGAATTGCTTCAGCACTATGAGCCGATCGTTAAGATGGCTGCCTCCAAAATGTCAAGGAGCAGACCAGATCTTTATGAAGACTTGTATCAGGTTGGCCAGCTGTCTATGCTGCGTTTGTTCAGGCAGTTCGACAGCTCGCGGGAAATTCCATTTGAAGGCTATGCGATGAAAAGTATCATCGGCCACCTGAAAAATTATTTGCGTGATAAATCTTGGTATATCCAGGTGCCAAGACGAATTAAAGAGAAGGGCCTGCTGATCCAGCAGGCTATTGACCACTTAACTGTGGAGCTCGGACATTCACCTAAAATGGAAGAAATCGCTGCCTATTTGAGCCTCTCGGTGGAAGAAACAATCGAGGTGCTCTCTTGCCGTGAATCTTATCATTATGTTTCACTTGATACTCCGTTATCAAACGAGGGGGATAGTGCGGCTACAATAGGCGATCTCATCGGCTCAGACAAAGACGATTATCAGAACGTTGATCATCGACTCGATCTGGAGGAAGCACTTGATCAACTGAAAACAGAGGAGAAGACGGTGCTCCTGCTCGCTTATCACAACGGCAAGTCACAGCGGGATATTGCAGACCAGCTAGGCGTGTCCCAAATGAGTGTTTCCCGTATCCAGAAGCGGGCGATTGAGAAGCTCAAGGTACTCCTGTCCGACCACCAGCCGGAATATGGTATGTAATGTTTTTATATCTTTTTTAACACAGAAAACACCCTCTCCACTTGGATGGAGAGGGTGTTTTCAATGTAATTATTGAGCAGGATCGGGAACCAATCCTTTCTCGATAACCTCTGCGTTCGTATCCATGTTCTTCATCTCTTCGCCGAGCTTAATCATTTCTTCCGAAGTAGGGGCCATTGAGTTTGTTGTTGTCTCAAGTTCGGCCTTCATATTATTTCCTCCCAGCGGCGGCAAGCTCTTCTTTTACTTCGTCCTTTTTGGTTGAGAGGTTGTCCATAATCGCTTGATTGGACTGTTTGGCATGATCGATCAAATCGCCAGCTTCGTCTTTAATCGTAACGGCCAAATCTTTCGTATTCTGTCCCACTGTAGCTGCCAAATCTTTTGTTGTATGGCCGACAGTCGTTGCAATATCCTTCGTTTTGTCACTGATCGCTTTGAACTTGTCCGCCAAATCCTCTCGAAGATCTGTGCCCGATTTCGGTGCGAACAGCAGAGCCGTAATAGCACCAATGGCACCTCCTACAATTGCTCCTACCAATACACCATTACTAGCGTTTTCTCGTGACATTTGTCATCTCTCCTCGATTTTTATTTGTCGATCAGGATGATCAACTTGTATGGATTTCTTAGTTATATATAAACGAAAGGATGACTTTTGAAACAAATAGAATAGGAAAGTATTGACAATAATCGATTATAGATGCTACGATTTGTTTCAAATTCATACTTATTTACTAGGAATAACGAGGTCTGGATACACATAACGCGCACAGAGCAGAAGAGAAATAATATGTATACCATACGGATAAAGGAGTTTTTTTATCGATTAATAAGAGAACCTAGCAAGTTCCTAAGCTGCAGATTGTATTCTTCTATCTATTATTTATGTAAAACTGTTAAATATTTGAGTCAAATAAACCGATAAAAAGGTTGCCTGCATATTTCTGACTTCGTAGAAACCTTCGAGAAATTAGAGAGATAGGGAGAGATATCATGTTTAAACGAGTGGAGAACGAGCTGGAGATGGCTATGTTTAACGGTATCTGGACGACAGTTTGGATGGAGAAAGGCTTTGAACTTGAGTTTTCTAACCATACTCTTGAGAGATTCATCGTAGTTACGGAAGAAGGGCATTATGTAGGAACGTCTGAAATTAAGCCATATTGCTTACATTCGAGCGTCATCAACGAAGTTTGGCCTTTTCAAACGAATCAAAAGGTTATTGAAGCAGGCAATGCGGTTGCAGAAATAGACAAAATGGCGCTGCTAAGCCCGTATCGAGGCCGTTATCTTTCAGATTTGCTCTCGTCGGCCGTTTATATTGCAGAGAAGTTGCAGCTGAAATATTTCGTTTCGCTGCTTGAACCGATATTTATGCGTGCGCTTCGCATTTCGTACCGAGTTCCTCTGGAAAAGGTGGGCGAGAAAATATTTTACAAGGGCGATGACGTTGTTCCCGTTCTATTCGATATGGAGCAGATGTACCGCAACAAAGAGCGCTATGATTGGCTTGTTTATCCCGGGGACAAACGGCTTGTCGCAAGTGCTACGGGAGGGGCAGGAAATAGCTAAACAGCTATGTCCCTGCAGCAAATAGTTTAATCAGAAAAGGCGGAAATGTCGTGAAAAAAGAACTAACAGAACTAGACAAGCGTAATCGATTGCTAATAAAAATCCTGTGGAGTCTGCTGGCTCTTGGGATCGCAACTGATCTTGCTATCGGGCTTGGGGCAAATATGGTTCTCTTGCTTACTGGAGTCGGTACATTTCTGTGCGGGGCAGCTACTGTTATGACATATCGAGGAATTTTGACTGCCTATATTAAGTACTTCGTTCCGTTTATTCTAACGATTATTGTAAGCTTGTTAATTCTATCTGATCCGAATCCCATTGTAAGTACTTATTTCCTGGTTTACGTGAATCTTGCCATTATTACGTTGTATGCCGACCATAAGCCTATCATTTTTACAGGGGTACTTGGAGCCGTATTAAGCACCTACTTATTTCTGGATCCGGAGCTTCAGCCTAAGCTATTCCCGAATGAATCTCTCGTGTATTTGTATTTGTACTTAATCTTTGCAACGGTTGCGCTCGCCTTCTCTGCCGGATTCAGCGGCAAGCTCCAGCGGCAAGTGACGGACCGGCAGCGTGAGGCATTGGCCTCCAAAGATATGGCAGAAGCACTGCTTGCCAAGCTTAATTCCTCCATTAAGGTATTATCGGAATTCAGCAGCAGTCAGCAGACTACAGTGCGCTCGACAGGGGAAATCTCCAAGGAGGTAACGGTAACGTTCTCCGAAATGTCGGCTGCGATAGAGAAGCAGACCGGAACCATTCTGACAATTAGCGAATCGTCACAGGTGATTGACGATTCAGTCAAGCAGCTTCTTACGGGTACGGAGCAATTGCAGCAATACTCGGCAGATAATGCATTACTGACCGTCCAAAACCGTGAGCAAATGGCTGCGTTGTCCAAAGAAGTAGAGAGCGTGCGCTTGATTATAACAGACACGGTCGAAATGATGACGAAGCTTAATGAGCAGAATGATCGGGTCAGCACGATTGTCAGCACGATTAGTGATATTGCCGAGCAGACGAATCTGCTTGCACTGAACGCTGCGATCGAAGCGGCTCGTGCAGGCGAGCATGGCCGCGGCTTCGCGGTCGTTTCCGGTGAGGTTAGAAAGCTTGCGGACAATTCGAGAATCGCAACGAAAGAAATAACAGATATTTTATCCGATATTCGGAATCAAATTAGCGCCGTGCATGAGCAGGTAGAGAGCGGACAAGCAGCAGTTACGACTAGCCGCGATGTATCGAAGCAGGTAGAGCAGCTTATTGACCGTATTAATGACAATACGGAGCTTGTGAAACGCCACTCCGATGTGGTGGGCAGCTCTGCTAATGAGCTTCATAGCCGTTACTCGAGCATGGCGGATGAAATGGTTAATATCGCTGCTACAACGGAGCAGAACATGGCTTCTGTGGAAGAGGTTCATGCGAGCATGGAGACGCAGGATATAAAAATCAATGCAATGGTCGAGGAATATGCACAGCTTGATCAATTACTGGTTGAGCTCAAGCAGCTTGCGGATAATAAAGCAGTGTAAACAGGAGGAGGAGTGCCAAGCAAAAGCGGGACTGCAGCAAGATCAAGCAGTCTTGCTTGTAACGCTGGCACTTTTTTTATTTGATTCTAAAAAAATGCTGCATAATTCGTTGGATAAGTGTTGACGAATGAAAAGCAACATGTTAAATTAAATTTATCCTATTGAATTAGTCGGAAATAAATATTGTTGCTTGTATGAGCCTTTATGGCATGATAACCGCTATAGGCTGTGCAAGTTGCGCCCACTAGATAACTGGAGGCGCATGCCAATCGAAGCTTCTTTCGTTTGACGTGCGTCTCCTTTATTTTCTACAGATTCAAAACAATACTTTGGAGAGGATGACTATTATGTCCCGAACGGTTGAGGTTGCAGATGAATGGTTGAATCGAATTAAGGAGCAGTTGGCAGGTGTACAGTATGGCGTGGTTCAAATCACGATTCATAATGGCCAAATCGTACAAATCGATCGGACCGAACGCAGCCGCTTTGATACAGAGAAATCCCCTTCTTCCGCAAAGCGACAAAGATCGTAAATAGCTATCAACCGGATAACCGGAGACATGCTTGGAGAGATGTCTCTTTTTTTTTGCCCAAAAACGATACTAAAATAGATATCAACCAGTAAAGTACGACTATTTACTGGTTTTTGTCATGGAGAAATAAAAGCATACATCATTATATCGACAGCTTTTCATGCGAAAACGGGATGTTAGTCATGTCGTTATTGCAAGTTAACGATATATCGTTTAGAATCTTATTCAATACGATATATCGTTAACGAAGGAGAGTATGTCATGCGAGATGAATGGCAGCTAGAGGAAAGATTGTTTTTACAACATGAGCATGGAAGAGACGCAAACGGCTCCGGGAGACGTTTTTTTAGCCGAGGCGGCGTGAAATATGCCTTGCTTGAGCTGTTGGAGCAAGAAAGCATGCATGGCTATCAAATGATGAAGGCGCTCGAGGAGCAATCCGGAGGCACCTATAAGCCGAGCGCCGGTTCAATCTACCCAACGCTTCAAATGCTGCGGGATCAAGGCTTGGTAGATTCCTCCAAACTGGAAGGAAAGAAAATTTTTGAAATTACAGATAGTGGACGTGTTTATTTGCAGGAGGAGAAGGAGAGCCCAACTGCACAGCCAGATCGGCACGAACGGCACTCTCGAAAGGATAACGGAGGTTCATGCGAGCATCATAAAGAATGTTCTCATAATCACCATAAAGGAGATTCATGCGGCCACCAAAAGCCGAATCGACGGCTAACGCCTGCAGGCAAGGAGCTGCTGCATTTGCTGAAGGCGGCGGAGCGGGCCGCTGTTAGTGACAGCAGAAAGGCATCTCAGCTGCGAAATATTCTTGATCAGCTGCGCTTGTCGCTTCGTCAAATTGCAGCTGATTCAGAGGATGACGGCTTATGAGCGATCATCACAGCCCTGCGTCAACCTTTAGACCGAATGCAGGCGTAAGAAAATTCGGAACGGGTGAGAAGGCGAAGCCTGCCAGCATTCTCAATATGTTCGTGAGGATCTACACGCACGCGCGGACACAACTCCCTTTGCTGATCGGTGCGGTTCTATGTGTCATAGCCATTTCGCTGCTTGAGTTTATTGTCCCGCAGCTAACGCGCTATACGATTGATCACATTATTCCTAATCACTTGTTCAATAAGCTTCTGCTCATCGGTGGCGGAGTGTTGGGTGCAGCTGTTGCGCTTGGCGCACTCCGTTATGCAAGCACATCGCTTATGGCCTCAGTTGGCCAAAGAGTGCTCTATAATCTTCGCAATGATTTATACCGTCATATGCAAAGCATGGATGTAGCCTTCTTTGACCGGAACCGAACTGGAGACCTAATGTCGCGCGTAACGAATGACGTGAGTATCCTTCAGCAGATGGTCTCCTCAAGTATGATGCAGTTATTTACCGACTTCTTCACGTTTACGGCAATTGCTGTTTATATGCTATGGATCGATTGGAAGCTAACACTAATGTTGCTTGCAACTTTTCCGTTCATGCTGCTCACAACTAAAATTTTTGGCAAAAGAATGCGTTCCTCGTTCCGCACCGTTCAAGAATCGGTAGCTGATGTCAGTGACCATCTTCAGAACACGTTGACCGGCATTCGGTTGATCAAAGCATTTACTACGGAGGAGTTCGAGTCGGAGCGTTTCGCTCAGCGAACTCAGAAAAACAGGGATGCGAATATTCAAGTAACCCGTATACGAGCTGCTTATGAGCCTATTATTGATTTTTTAAACTTTCTTGGTCTTGCAATTGTGCTTGTATTCGGAGCGTGGCTGGCGATGAAGGAGCAAATGACAGTCGGTACAATCGTTGCATTCATCGCGTATTTGCGCTTACTCCAAAATCCGATCCGACATTTCAGCCGCATTATGAATACGGTTCAGCAATCGGCAGCCGCATACGAGCGAATTATGGAGGTCATGAACACGAAAGCGGAAATTATCGAGAAACAATACGCGGCTGTTCTTCCTCCAGTGAGCGGTCATATTGTTTTCGATCATATTAGCTTTGCTTATTCCAGCGATTCAACACTGCTTGAAGACTTTCACTTGGAGCTCGAAGCCGGAAAAGTGACTGCGCTTGTCGGCTCATCGGGTTCGGGGAAAACAACAATTGCAAATCTTATTGCTAGATTCTATGATCCGCAGATTGGGGAAATAACGATTGACGGTTATTCAATCAAGGATATTACGTTAGCCTCGTTAAGGCAGCAAATCGGAATCGTATCGCAGGATATCATATTGTTCAACGGTACAATTGCTGAGAATATTCGCTATGGAAATTTGCATGCGACGGACCTTGAAGTGATGGCTGCGGCGGAAGCGGCGAATGCAGCAGGTTTCATTGATAGCTTCTCACATGGCTATGTTACGCAGATTGGAGAGAGGGGTGTAAAGCTGTCCGGCGGTCAGAAGCAGCGGCTTTCGATAGCGAGAGCCATTCTGAAAAATCCTCAGATTATCATTTTGGATGAAGCGACCGCCTCGCTCGATACGGAATCAGAGCAGCATATTCAAGATGCGTTGGCACAGCTATTGAAGGGGCGAACTTGCCTCGTTATTGCCCATCGGCTGTCCACTATTCAGAAAGCTGATTGTATTTATGTTCTGGAGAAAGGCCAAATCGTCGAGCATGGTACGCATGATGAGCTGCTTCGACTCGAAGGGCGCTACAATCAGCTGTATGAGCTTCAGTTTCCACAAACGGACAAAACGTAACACAAATCCTTCAATGTAGGAAGTGATTGTTTTTTGAAACCAAAACGAATACTGGCAGATTTTTTTCGGAAAACATGGCCGTTATACCTGTTCTCCTTAATCTTTCATTTCGTCTCTAATTTAATTAACGTTTTTTTCCCTAAGGTGTTGGGTCAGTTCACGGATAAGCTGCAAGGGAACGGGCTAACAAGCAATCTGATTGTTGATTACAGCTTAATGCTCCTGCTGATCGGGATTGGCCATGTGCTATTCAACGGAATAGCACTGTATCTGGTGATGTACGTGGGCAGAAAATTTGAATATCTAGTTCGCCAGGGTTTATTCAAGCATTTCACGGAAATGGGCGAGCGCTTCTACTCCAAGAACGGAGTCGGCAAGCTGCTTAGCTATTTCATGAATGATGTTACAGCTGTTCGCGAATCGATCTCCATGGGATTCAATGCAACGGCGAATGCGACAATGCTGCTGATCGCTTCGATTGTGATGATGATTCTGAGCGACATCCCATATTACTTAATCGTGGCGTCGGTATTGCCACTGCTGCTCATTCCAATCATCGTCGTGTATCTTGGCCCGATCATTCGAAGAAGATCAATGGCTGTGCAGGAAGCGCTAGGCACGATGACCGAGACAGCGGAAGAGCAATTCGGAGGCATACGGGTAACGAAGAAATTCGCAGTAGAATCGATTATGAATGAACGGTTCGGTAAAACAGTGGATCAAATTAAGCATTACCAGCTGAGACTGGTGCGAGTTTCTTCCTTCTTTCAAGCGCTGATTCCGTTTCTTGGCGCGATAGCGCTAGTCGTAGCACTTGCTTTCGGCGGTTATTTAACGATTACGAAGCAAATTTCACTTGGTAATTTCGTCGCTTTGACTCTTTATATACGAATGCTGATGAATCCTCTGCAGCAGATCGGCAATGTGATCAACACGATTCAGCGCTCGCGGGCTTCTCTAGAGCGATTGAACGGGCTGCTCTCGCAGCAGCCGGATATTGCCGAGCTTGAGAATGCCAAGGAAATGGATTTGACTGAAGCCAGCATTGCGATTCAAGGTCTGACGTTCGCCTATGAACAAGGCTCGAATCCCGTACTGAAGGATATTGATCTGAACGTCAAAGCTGGTACTACACTTGGTATTATTGGCCGCACGGGCAGCGGGAAATCAACTTTGATGAAGCTTCTGCTCCGGATGCTAGATCCGCCTCCAGGAGCCATTCGATATGGGCAGACCGACGTGAGAGAGCTGACACTGTCGAGCTTGCGCAGCCAACTTGCCTACGTCCCGCAGGACGGTTTCCTGTTCAGTACGACGATTAAAGAAAATATTGCTTTCTCGAATCGTGATCTGCCGCTTGAAGCAGTTGAGACTGCCGCGAGGCATGCTCAGATCTATGATAATATCGCGGATTTGCCGAATCGCTTCGACACGCGGCTCGGCGAACGTGGCTTGACCTTGTCAGGCGGACAGCGTCAGCGAACGAGTCTTGCAAGGGGCATGATTAAGGATGCCGAGATAATGATCTTGGATGACAGCGTCAGTGCGGTGGATGCCGTGACGGAGAAGGATATTATTGAAGCGATTCAAAGGCAGCGGCATGGGAAAACGACGATCATCATCGCGCATCGTATAAGCGCAATTAAGCATGCCGATGAAATTGTTGTGCTGGATGGCGGCGTTATCGTACAGCGGGGAACGCATGCCGAGTTGCTCGCGCAGCAAGGACTCTATGCAACGCTTCATGCGATACAGGAGGAGGGAAGCCAGCATGCGACCGGCACAAGCTATTCATAATTGGCAGTCAGATCAGAAGGGTGGTCCTAAGCTGCCGGAACAGAAGCCAGAATACGTATCGGCATTTCGGACATTATTCGGCTATGCTAAACCACATTTATGGGGATTTATCGCTGTAATCTGCTGTACGCTAATTGCCATTCTTTCAGATTTACTACAGCCTTTCTTGATGAAAATCGCGATTGACGACAATTTAATGTCCGGTAAAAATGACTATAAAGGTCTGCTCACGATCTGTGCCGTTTACTTAGGGCTATCGTTATCGAGTTTGCTCTTCACGTATTTGCAAGGAAATATATTGCAAAGTATTGGTCAAAGCATTGTATCGCGCATTCGCAAGCAGCTCTTCGGACATATTCTGAAGCAATCGATGCGTTATTTCGACCGAATGTCGAGCGGGAGTCTCATAATCCATGTGTCAAGCGATACCGAGGCACTCAACCAGTTTTTCAGTCAAGTACTGCTCAGCCTGTTTCGCGATGGCTTGACGCTGGTATTCATTATCGTGATGATGTTCCATTTGGATACCAAGCTTGCGCTGTACTGCTTGATCCTGCTTCCAATCATATGGGCAATTGCAATTGCATTCCGTTCCTTCATACGTACGACTTATCAGCTTGCAAGAACGAGATTGTCGCGAATGGTCGCTTTCGTAGCGGAAAACCTGTCAGGCATGAACTTGGTGCAGGTATTCCATCAGCAGAAGGAACAGGAGAAGCAGTTCAATGAACGCAACAGTCAGTACTTTCAGGCGAACCTTAGAGAAATTCGTACGAATGTCGTGTTTGGCCGGACGTTCGATATTTTGAGCAATTTATCGATTGCGCTCGTGACATGGATTGGCGGGAATGCCGTGCTGGGACATCAGTTGGAGTTCGGAGTGCTGTATGCATTCATTACGTACATCAGGCAGTTTTTCCAACCTATTAATACGATTACACAGCAATGGAATACTTTGCAGTCCGCGACAGTAGCCATTTCGAGAATTTGGAGCGTCTTCGCGAATAAGCCAGATGTAACGGATCGCGAGCTGGCGCATGTCGATCTTCGCAAAGAAGAGCAGGACGAAGATGAGAATGAGCGCCAAGCCTCTTTGTCCAATTTCAGCTTAGAGCAAGTAAAGGGCCGGATCGACTTCAACCGTATTTCCTTCTCTTACGAGGAGGGAATACCGATTATTCGCGATTTGGACCTGCATATTAATTCTGGTGAGCTTATTGGCGTGGTGGGGACGACAGGAGCAGGCAAAAGCTCGCTGATTAGTCTTCTATGCCGCTTCTACGATGTGAAGGAAGGCAGCATTCTAATTGATGAGACGGATGTGAGAGACATTCCGCAAGCAACGCTGCACAGGCTGGTTGGTTTGGTGCAGCAGGAGCCGTATCTCTATTCGGGCAGCATTATCGACAATATTAGAATGTTCGATCAATCGATATCCAGAGAAGAAGTAATAAAGGCCTGCAAATTTGTCGGAGCGGATACGATTATCAATAAGTTGAAGGAAGGCTATGACACGAGGCTGTCTGAACGTGGCAGCGGACTTTCGGCAGGTGAGCGTCAGCTCATATCCTTTGCGCGTATTATTGTGTTTAAGCCCAAGGTACTTATATTGGATGAGGCGAGCGCAAATTTGGACTCGCATACTGAGCAGTTGATCCAGCATGCGCTGCAGATCGTATCGCAGAATCGGACGACGATTGTCATCGCACATCGTCTGTCTACCATTATGCAGGCTGACCGCATTATCGTCATGAGCCATGGTGAAATTGTAGAGCAGGGCAACCATCAGGAGCTGCTTGAGCATGATGGGCATTACAAAGAGCTGTATGACCATTCGCAGGGCAATGTCGCGGTGTAGGCTGTTAAATTGAGTGAAGAGGGCGCTGGGTCGAACTGACGGTTCTTCACTCCTACTATTTAATAGAAGGAAGCAGATGAAGCAATGAATATTTTCTTTCATATCTTAATGACAAATGTGCTCCCGATGGTCATTATGATTGGCCTGGGCATTATGATACAGAGGGCGTTCAAGCTTGATATCAAAACGTTGTCCAAGCTTAATTTTTATTTGTTCTCTCCGGCCATTATGTTCGATTTGCTATATAAAACGGATATTTCCGTTTCGTTAATCGGCAAAATCATGTTCTTTTTTCTACTGTTTATGGTTGCTCAATATTTAATCGTTGAAGCGGTTATTCGGATGAGAGGTTACGCTCCAAGCATGAAGAGTGCAATGCGCAACAGCGTGCTTTTCTACAATAGCGCAAATTATGGCATTCCGTTGAATCAGCTTGCTTTTGCCGGAAACGAGAAGACGCTTGCCATCCAAGTGTTGATTATGATGGTGCAATCGCTCGTGCCCAATACGTACGGCATATACAACGTCAACGCGCATAAAGCAGATATGAGGGCGATATGGCGGACGATACTATCTATGCCGATCATTTATGTTATTCCGCTGGCCTTTATGTTAAGAGGCTTTGGGATTGAAATACCGCAGCCGCTGGCTACGCCGATCAGTTATCTCTCCTCTGCCTTTATCGGAACAGCACTTATTACATTAGGTGTCCAGCTTGGCAATATGGAGTGGAAGATCAAGAGATCATTACTTATTGATGTCAGTCTATCAGGTATGCTTCGGTTGATTGCCGGCCCATTGCTCGCTTGGCTGATCGTATGGTTAATGGGCTATGCGATGCCGATTGACAGGCTGACCGCAGCAGCGCTCATCGTTTCCTCCGCCGTACCTACCTCGCTAAGCAGCGTCCTGCTTGCAGTAGAGTTTGACAATGAGGCTGAATTCGCCTCGCAATCGGTATTTGTGTCTACAATTTTGAGTATTATTACGGTTACAGCGGTCATCTTCTTTCTGCAGCTGGATGTGGGCTGAATGCGAAGCCTATCTGACTAGTAAATCTAATCGGATAGGCTTATTTTTTATACTTGTACATCAACTAGAGCGAGAGTAAAATGGAAGAATATATAACTGTAAGCGGTTAATATGGAAATGTTTGATTGGAAACGGAGGGTTTCGCCGCTATGCTGCCTGTCACGCGTGATATGATTCATGCAAGCGCTTTAAAAAGAACGTTCGGGCGGGGAAATGCCGCGGTAACCGTATTGAAGGGCGTTGATTTAGCGATTCCAAGCGGCAGGCTGATCGCCTTCAAAGGAAGGTCAGGCTCCGGAAAAACGACACTTATTAACTTATTGAGCGCGCTGGATCGACCGACCGAAGGACAAATTAAGTTCGATGGCCGTGATTTGACGGCGATGTCGAATCAAGAGAGGGACACGGTGCGGCGCATGGAGATGGGACTTATTTTTCAATCCTTCGCACTGATTCCGCTTATGTCCGCTTATGAGAATGTAGAATTTATATTAAGAGTTTCCGGTATGCCGGCAAGCGGACGGAAGGAAGCGGCTATACAAGCACTGGAGCAGGTCGGCTTGAAATCACGCATGCATCATCGTCCCTTCGAGCTCTCTGGAGGTGAGCAGCAACGAACGGCAATAGCGAGAGCGATTGCCCATAAACCTAAGCTGCTGCTTGCCGATGAGCCGACAGCTGAGCTGGATACACGAACTGGACTGCAAATCATGAAAGTATTTCGTGATTTGGTAGAAACGGCAGGTATGACCATCATTATGACGACACATGATCCCGCCATTATGGAAATCGTTGACCATGTTTATGAATTGGAGGATGGACAAATTGTCGCAAAGGCTTAAACCGCTTTTAGGCTGGACCTTCGCGCTGCTTCTTGGCGCTTCTCTTACAGGCTGCTCACTGCTTCCTGCTGAGGAGGAGGCATTGAAACCTCCGCTCGTCAAACCTGCACAAGAAAATTACCGAACGGTAACGATAGAGAAGGGAACCATCACGCAAGAGATTAAAGGAAATGGAAGCCTCGAATCGACGAGCTCCGAAATTGCGCAATTTACAGGCCAAGGCGGGCGAATCGCAAAGATGATGGTTACTTCAGGTACGGAGGTGAGGAAGGGTGATGTGCTCGTTCAACTGAATGTAGATGGATTGGATATTCAGTTGAAGGAGCAGCAGCTATCTGTTGCAAGGGCGAAGCTCGCTTATAAGCAAGCTAAATTAGGTGAGGACAGCGATGCGATAGACATTGCTCAGCTCCAGATGGAGATTGAGGCTTTGAAGCTTGAACGGCTTATGGAAGCCTTCAACAGCAAGCAGCTGGTTGCGGGCATAGATGGGCAAGTTACCTTTGTAGAGGAGCTGAAGGAAGGTGATTTCGTAGAGGCTTATCAGACGCTTGTCATCGTTTCGGACCCTTCGAAGCTTCGTGTTGCGTTAAGGGTCGAATCAGCGGCGGAGATTACCGGCATAGATATCGGTTATCCGGCATTCGTCACCTTTGGCTCGCAAGAGGTACAGGGGAAAGTCGTGCAGACTCCTTCATCAGCACCTGCGACCATGAACGAGCAGTTGAAGGAGCGCTATTCCAAGACGTTGTTTATCGAGTTGGATGAAGTACCCAGCGATGCGCGAATTGGAGCGTTTACCGATGTCAAAATCATTTTGCAGCAGCGTGATGATGTATTAATTATTCCACGCAGCGGAGTGCGCAGCTTCCTTGGCAGAACATTCGTCAGAACGCTGGAGGATGGCAATAAAATTCGTGAAATTGACATTGAGACGGGCATTAAAGGCTCGACTGAAATGGAAGTTACGAAAGGTCTTGAGGAAGGCGCAATCGTTGTGCTGCAATAATGAAGCGAGTGCTACTGCTTGCGTATGTTCAAATATAAGATTTTATAAGTTTGTTAGCGTATAAAGGGCTTATACTTCACCGTCAAAGCTACTTCCGCGTCTTAATGGACGCCGAAGGCGTTTTTGCTTGAGCTGTTTAAGTGTGGGAGGTTTTGGAGTGGCTTTGTTTGTCATGATTATCCGTAAGATGGTGCAAAACAAGTGGCTGGTAGCAAGCTTGTTTCTCGGATTGCTCCTTTCTGTCGCACTCGTTAGCAGCATGCCAATTTATTCAGAAGCTATTCTATCGCGAATGCTGGTTAAGGACCTAGAGACCATGCAGACCAAGAGGAACATCTATCCAGGCAGCCATTATAGCAAATTGTTTTATACGAAAGAAACGCCTGAGCGTATGAATGAGATATACACAAAGGTAGATCGTTATATTCACGAGCAGGCGCAAGCTAGCTTCCAAATTCCAGTACAAGAGCTCGTTGTTGATATACAATCGAAGTCGATGAAAATTAGGCCGGAGAATGATCCAGATTCGGGTTCGAAAAAATCGCTTAAAACGATGACGCTTCGTTCCTTCTCCGGTCTTGATGAGCATATCAAGCTGATTGACGGTAGAATGCCTGCCGAGCAGCAGCCTGTTGACGGTGTTTATGAAGTACTCGTTACAGAGCGCGGGCTTATTCAGTTCAAAACGGTGCTGAATTCAGCATTTTTTGTCGATGACGATAAAATTGCCGGGGAAATAAAATTCAAGCCGGTTGGCGTGTTCCAAAAGACGCTGGATGATGATCCTTATTTCAGGGATACGGATTTGAGCGAGCTTAGCGGCAGCTTTATATTAAGCGACAAGGTCGCGAAGCAGCAGCTTATGGGAGAGGCGCGTCTGCCTGTTGCATCCGTGGGCTGGTTTTTCGTAATGGACTACTCGAAAATGGAGCTCTGGTTCGTTGATGATTTTGTTGGGACGACAAACAAAATTCGCAACGTATTGTTGAACAACGTGTCACTGTATCAAACGGTAACCGAAACGCCGGCACTAGATACGATTGCCAAGTATTTGGAACGTGCCGAGCAGTTGCGTACGCTCATGTGGTCGCTTAATGTTCCGGTGCTCATAATGCTTGGATTCTATATGTTCATGGTTTCCAATCTGATCGCCGATAGGCAGAAGAACGAAATTGCTGTGCTGCGCAGCAGAGGGGCGGCTCGCTGGCAGGTTGTTACCTCTTATGCGGTGGAAGGCTTGATTCTATGTAGTATCGCCTTCGCTATCGGACCGCTGCTAGGAGCTGCTTTGACCGAAATGCTTGGCGCATCTAACGGCTTTCTTGCATTCGTACAGCGTGTACGCCTGCCAATCAGATTGACGGAGGAAGCCTATCGTTATGGTGCTGTTTCATCTGCTGCATGCTTTGTTATTATGCTTATTCCGATCATTATGGCGACCCGAGTATCCATCGTTGGCCATAAGCAGCAGATGGCGAGAGTGTTGAAATCACCGCTGTGGCACAAAATGTTTCTAGACGTCATCGCGCTTGCGCTTGCGATTTATGGCTTGTACACATTCAAGAAAAGATTGGCCGATCTGCAGAGCTTGGGGCTGAATGCGGGGGACCTTAACATCGATCCGCTGCAGTTCGTTGTACCAGCACTGTTTATTATGGGGGCCGGCTTATTGCTGCTGCGCTTGTATCCATGGGTGCTTAGGCTCATCTATTGGTTAGGGAAGAAATGGTGGCCACCCTCTGTATATGCGACATTGATACAAGTAGGACGCTCGAGCACGCAATATCAGTTCCTAATGATCTTTCTAATTATGACGATTGCGACAGGCGTATTCAGCGCCTCTGCTGCAAGAACAATCAACAACAATACAGAGGACCGTATTCGTTATGGTAATGGAGCAGAGGTTATATTGACGTCACAGTGGGCGAACGACGCTCCGCCGCCTTCATCAATGGGCCAGCCGCAAGCAGAGACGCCTGCTGCGCAAGGACCAGTACATTACTTGGAGCCGGCGTTCGAGCCGTTCCGATTGATTAAAGGTGTAGAGCATGCTGCCAAAGTATTCAGGAAGGAGTCCGTCTTCAGCGTCAACGAAAGCACGGGATCTGCCATGCTTATCGGTATTGATACCGATGAATTCGGTGAGACGGCTTGGTTCCGCGACAGCTTGCTCGATTACCCGATTAACGATTATTTGAACTTGATTGCTTCTGATTCGCAAGCTGTGCTCATATCCAAGACGCTGGCAGAGCAGAAAGCGGTTAAGCCGGGGGATACGATCTGGGTAGGCTGGAGCGATGTGCCGCAGCAGCCGTTCAAAGTATACGGCATCATCGATTATTTTCCGACCTTTAACCCGAATCCAGCTATAGGCAGTGTGGATGTCAGCGATGCTGCAGCAAAGAACGAAGCACCGATGCTCATAGTCGGCCATTTGCCGCGTATTCAGGTACAGCTGGCGCTCGAGCCTTATGACGTTTGGCTCAAGCTGAATCCGGAGACGACTACCGCTGAATTCTATCAATCGCTTGAACAATCGAAGCTGCCGATTATGAACATCGTGAATACGAGAGAAGCGCTTGTGGCAGCTAAGAACGATCCGTTCTTGATGGCGCTTAACGGTATTTTGACACTCGGTTTTGTGCTCTCGATCCTTGTTAGCTTTATCGGGTTCTTATTGTACTGGGTACTATCTTTGCGAGGTAGAACGCTTCAGAATGGGATATTGAGAGCCATTGGATTATCGCTTAAACAGCTGATCGGCATGCTTGCAGTTGAACAATTGCTTACCTCTGGCGTTGCTGTTCTGATTGGCATTGCCGTAGGCAATATTGCAAGCCGATTGTATGTGCCGAACTTTCAGATTGCCTTCAATCCGAGCAGTCTCGTTCCGCCATTCAAGGTTATGTTCGACGCTGCGGATCTTATGCGCATTTATGTGCTCGTTGGCTTTATGCTGGTTGTGGGCCTTGGCATACTTGCTTACATGCTGTCGCGCCTGCGCATCCATCAAGCGATAAAGCTAGGGGAGGATTGACAGATGATTCATTGCGAAGGGCTTGTAAAAATTTATAAAACAGCCGATCTTGAGGTATTTGCTCTTCAAGGCCTTGACCTTCATATTGAGAATGGTGAGCTGATGGCGATTATAGGAAACAGTGGAAGCGGCAAATCCACACTATTGAACATGCTGGGCGGACTTGACCGCCCAACGGCGGGCAAGCTGATGGTTGACGGCAGGGACATGCTGAAGTTTAAGGAACGTGATTTCGTTCGTTACAAGCGCGAGAGCGTAGGATTCGTATGGCAAAATAATGCGAGAAATCTTATTCCCTATTTGACGGCGCTAGAGAATGTCGAGCTTCCAATTCTGCTCACAGGCAGTCGCAAACGATGGCGTGCTAAGGAGTTGCTCGATGCTGTTGGGCTTAGCCACCGGGCATCGAATAAGCTCTATGAGCTGTCGGGAGGTGAGCAGCAGCGAGTCGCAATCGCGATAGCGCTCGCGAATCACCCGAAGCTGCTGCTTGCCGATGAGCCAACGGGCTCTGTAGATTCGCGGATGGCTAATCAGATACTCGACTTGTTCCGCGAGCTCAACCGTACGATCGGTATTACCGTTGTTATCGTTACGCATGACCCAGAACTCGCGAAGAAGGTAGACCGGGTAGCTGCGATCAGGGATGGTAAAATTTCATCAGAGATGCTGCGTAAACGTTCATATGCCGAAGAGCTTGCGGCGCTGGAGGACGAGAGCACAGAAGAAGGGACGCATGTGGAATACGCTGTGCTGGACAAAGCAGGCCGCTTGCAGGTGCCAGCGAATTATTTGGAATCCATTGGCGTAAAAAACTCGAATAAATTACGAGTGGAGCTTGGAGATGGGAGAATCGTGCTGCTGCCTCCAGAGGAGAAAGCCGATTAAAGCTTAGAAGTGCTGGTTTAAGGTAATCATGACTTTGAATCAGCCTTTTTATATTTTTGAAGGGAATACAATATATTTGATTAAAGGACTGGGAATAGACGGAAATAAGTGGTATGATAAACAAGCATGTAACTGTAACAATAATATATACCGAATATAGAGGAGGAGTCCATATGTCGAGTGCAAAAAGCGAAGCATCGGTTGAATCGTTATTCAAGCCCTTTAAATCCCAAAATCTAGAGGTGGCTAATCGCATTGTGATGGCTCCAATGACAAGAGGTTACTCCCCAAACGGTGTGCCGACAGAGGATGTTGCCGCTTATTATCGCCGCAGAGCGGAAAATGGAGTCGGTCTTATCGTCACCGAAGGTACACTGATTAATCACCCTGCTGCAGGAGGAAATCCCAATTGGCCGAATTTTCATGGAGAGTCTGCGCTCAAAGGATGGTCAAATGTGGTAAATGCTGTCCATGAGGCAGGTGGGAAGATCATTCCGCAGCTTTGGCATATTGGACTAACCCGCAAAATAGGTGATTTGCCTAATCCAGAGGCGTTGCCGATTGGTCCCTCGGGCTTGAATACTTCCGGCGAGAAAATAACGGAGCCATTAACGGAGAACGAAATCGCTGATGTCATTGCCGCTTATGCACAGGCAGCGGCGGACGCCGTCAAAGCAGGATTTGATGGTATTGAACTGCATGGTGCACATGGTTATTTAATTGACCAGTTCTTCTGGGATAGAACGAATAAGCGTACGGATCGCTATGGCGGTGATCTAGTTGCGCGTACGCGTTTTGCTGCTGAGGTTGTGGAGGCATCCCGCCGAGCGGTCGGAGCGGATTTCCCGATTGTATTCAGGTTCTCGCAGTGGAAAGGCGGCCATTACGATGCAAGACTGACGGAGACGCCACAGGAGCTGGAGCAATTTTTGACGCCGCTAGTGAACGCAGGAGTAGATGTGTTCCATAGCTCGACTCGCCGTTACTGGGATGCTGAGTTTGCGGATTCCAATTTGAATTTGGCGGGCTGGACGAAGAAGCTGACTGGCAAACCTACGATAACGGTAGGCTCAGTTGGCCTTGATAATGAATTCAGAAGCAGCAAAGGTGATACGGCTCAGCCTGCATCCCTTGCTGCACTGCTAGAGAGATTGGACAATGGAGAATTCGATCTCGTAGCTGTCGGACGTGCGCTGCTGGCTGATCCCGAATGGGCTGCCATAATACGCGATCATCGGGTCGATCAGCTTCAAGACTATGGGACGGATGCGTTGAAGACGTTATATTAATAGAAGAGGGGCAATTCCAGCGTCATTACAATGACGGAGGAATTGCCCCTGTTTTATAAATAAGGTAACAGAATGAGAGCTATTCGGATCTAGGTAGTAAAGCAACAACCTCGGTATGCTCATCATTGCCCCACTCTTCCCAAGACCCTTCATACGGACGGATATCGGGATAGCCGAGTAAGCGTAATATGAAGTAGCTATGCGCACCGCGTTGATTCGATTGGCAATAAGGAACGATTGTTTGGGAGGGAAGTATGCCTAAGGCTTGAAACTCACGCTCAAGCGTGAGAGCATCCTTGAACAGGATCACCCCGTCTTGATTAGCCGCCTCAAGCGAATCGCTCCATTCCTTATGAACAGCGCCGGGAATATGGCCGCCTTTTCGGTTGGAGCGCAAATCTTCTCCCGTATACTCCAGGGAAGTACGAGTATCGAGCAGAAGGCGATTGCTTTGCTCCGCTTGAATACTTTCTTTGGTAGTAATAAGTAATGGATGAGCCGTTAAGTTTAGCTTACTGTTAGTTCGAGCTGACGGGTGCTCGCGGGTAACTTCAAAGCCTTCTGCAAGCCATGCTGCGTAGCCGCCATTAAGCAGCTTTACTTGATCTCGGAACCCGTAATATTCAAGAACGTAGAATGCTCGTGTTGCCTGCACACTGCTGCCATCGTCGTAGACGATGATGGTCGAGCTGTTAGAGATACCGAAGCTATTCAGCAAATCTTTCAACGTATCTAGAGGAGCAATTGTTTTACTTGCTTGATCCTTTAATGTTCTGACATCCAGCCAGTATGCGCCCGGAATATGGGAGTCCTCGTAGTCTTTCGCCCTTGCATCCAGCAAGACAATATCTTGCTCATGTCTATGCTCTGCGAGCCATCCCTTGTCCACCAGCAAATGATTGTTCGTATAAGAGGCATGCTCTCGTTTCGTCATCTCATACTCTCCTCTCTAACCTCATTGTTATAATAACAGGTCGAAGCCTAGGTTTTCTCTTAACGTCGTTCCGGCATAGCTGGTTGGAAATAATCCTCGGCGCTGTAACTCAGGAACAACTAAATCAAGAAAGGCTTCCGTTCCTCTGAAGCCCAGCTGCGGCATGACACTAAAGCCGTCTGCAGCCCCATTCAAGAACCAATCCTCCATAAGATCGGCCACCTGTACAGGTGTACCCGCTATGCGAAGCTGACCGTTGCCGATCCAATGCTTCTCGAGCAGCTCCCTTAACGTAAGGCTCTTATTCTCTACGATCTTCTGTACCATTTGATAGAACGATTGATACGCATTGATTTCTTTATGATCTGGAAGCGGAGGAAAGGGATCATCGAGCGCATAGGTGGAGAAATCGATGCCGAGCAGGTTAGAGAGCGACATGACCGCCCGCTCGATGGAGCCGAGCTGCTGCAGATCGCTTGCTTTCTCCAGCGCCTCGGCTTCGGTTTCAGCAACGATGACATGCAATCCCGGCAGCACTTTGATGTCATTCGGGGATCGACCAGCTTGGGAGGTTCTCATTTTAATATCGTTGTAGAAGAGCTGAGCATCCTCGAAGGAATGCTGAACGGTAAATATCAGCTCCGCATATTGAGCTGCGAGACTTCGCCCTGCCTCGGACGCGCCTGCTTGTATAAGCAGCGGCCTGCCCTGCGGCGAGCGCATCATGTTTAAAGCCCCGCGTACCGAATAATAGGTTCCCTCATGATGGATATCATGGACTTTTTGGGCATCCGCATACACACCTGACGCTTTGTCCTGCACAAGTGCGTCTGCATCCCAGCTGTTCCACAATTTCAGCGCTACTTCCGTAAATTCCTTCGCACGCGCATAACGCTCCGCATGGGGAGGCAGTTGAGGCAAGCCAAAGTTGAACGCTGTTCGCTCTACGCCTGTCGTTACAATGTTCCAGCCGGCACGGCCGCCGCTAATATGGTCGAGAGAAGAGAAAATACGAGCTGCATTATACGGTTCGTTGAAGCTGGTAGATACGGTGGCGATCAAGCCGATCCGCTCCGTGACAGCAGCGATGGATGCGAGCAGTGTCAATGGCTCGAAGCTGAGTATGGGCCCATGCTGCACTGCTTTAGCTTCAATCGACAGGCCGTCTGCAATAAAAAGCGTGTCGATCCGGGCGGCTTCAGCTTTCTGGGCAATGCGCTGGAAATGTTTAACATCGTGGATTTCATCAAGCTGTGTACTCTCATGGCGCCAGGCTCCCTTATGGGAGCCTGCATTTTGGAGAAATAAATTTAATATCATTCTGCGTTTGGGATCGCTCATTGTCATCACCTTTACCTGAAATCATATAGACCTGCTTGGAGTGGAAATCGCATGTACGAAGTGGAGCATCACTTCATCCCGCTAAGTGCAATGCCGCGAATAATTTGCTTCTGAAAGATGAGAAACAAGGCAATAAGCGGAGCAATTGAGATGGTTGTTCCCGACATGATGAGTATCCAGTTGCTCGTGTCCTTGAGCTCGCTGGAGAAATAGACGATGCCGACGGGCAATGTGAACTTCGATTCGGTCTGCAGCACAATAAGCGGCCAAATGAACTGGTTCCAGTTTCCGATAAACGTAAGAATAATCAAGGTTACAATGGCAGGCTTTACTAGCGGAATGGCGATATGCAATAGAATGCGCCATTCGTTAAGTCCGTCAATTCGCGCCGCATCAAGCAAGTCTGAGGGGATCGAGTCCATGAACTGGCGCATCAGAAAAATACCGAAGGCCGTAATAATACCGGGAAACAGAACGCCCCAATACGTGTCAGACCACCCGAAGTCATTCGCAATTAAATACCAGGGAATGATGAGCATTTCTGTTGGCACCATCAACGTGCTGATAATAATCAGAAAAATAACCTGCTTGCCATAAAAGGAAAACTTCGCGAGCACGTAGCCGGCAGCCGTATCAAATACGACAACGGTAGCAGTCGCAATGAGCGAGATAATGAGCGTATTTTTGATCCAGTCACCGAAGGGAGCCTTCTTGAAAATCGCTGTGTAGTTATCAAATGTTATCGTCTCGGGAATGAGGCGAAGATTATAGACGTCCTGCGGCAGCTTGAAGGAGGTAGCGACCATCCATAGAAACGGGAATAGCATGATGCCGACGCCGATGGCGAGCAGCAAATAGATTAGCGACGTGCGCAGTTTATCTGAAGGTGATTTGCCGCTCGTTCGAGTTGCTCTTGATGAGCTCATTGTACCCGCCTCCCATCAATATTCTACTTTTCTGTTCAACACTTTTAGTTGCAGCAGTGTAAGAACCAAAATAACGGCAAACAGGACAACCGTTGCTGCCGCGGCACTACCCATTTTAAACTGCTGGAACGCCAAATTATAAATATGCAGCACCATGGTCGTTGTTGAGTTTAATGGCCCCCCGTTGGTCATGCTCAGCACTTGGCCGAATGACTGCAAGTAGGAGATTACGCCAATGACAGCCGAAAATACGAGCACAGGATTTAGCAAAGGCAGTGTGATATGTCTGAATTTCCGCCATGCGCTTGCCCCGTCGATCGCGGCCGCTTCATAGTACATACGAGGTATCGCCTCGAGGCCAGTCATGAAAATCAGCATTTGGAATCCCGTGCTCTGCCAGATCATAGTCAGTGTGATGAGCAGCAGCGCTTGACGCGGTGATTGTAAAAACAACTGCGGCTCGAGCCCTAAATTCAGCAGCATCTCGTTCAGCCAGCCGTTGCGCATGAGAATCCAGCGGAATACCCAGCTGACGGCGATAATACTCGTAACGTAAGGGATGAAGTATACGGTTCGGAAGAAACCGCGGAACCTGTACACGTTATGCAGCAGCAATGCAACCGCCAATCCGACGATTAGCTGACCAGGGACGCCGATAATTACAAATTTGAAGGTATTTACAATCGATTTCCGGAAAATTTCGTCTGCGAACAACGTGCTGAAGTTCGCTAGTCCGACGTAAGGCTTGTCGCTGGACAATAGATCCCATTCACGAACGCTTACGTTGAACGCATACAGGATCGGAGCCATACGCGTGCTGAGAAAATACAGCAAGGGTATGCCAAGTGCAATATAAATAAATAGGTAGCGCTGCGCACGATAGCTAAGTCTCGTGTGAAGAAGCTCCCGGCTTTTGCGGGCTGTTAGCCGCAGGGCATGTTCGAGCATCGTGAATTTCGCCTCCCTCTCATAAAGGATAGGGCGCGAGCCTTAGGCTGCGCGCCCTGTTCCTGCAACAGGTTATTTTTTGTCAACAGCAGCCCAATAGTCGTCATAGAGCTTTTGTGTTTTGGCTACAAGATCGGTGAAGGCTTTCTCCACAGGCACATTGTTCAGCAGAACTTCATTGGTCGCATCAACAAACAGCGTTTTTTCCTGCGTTTCGTCGATGAAGAAATGTGCGCGGCTGTCATCAAGCTGATTGATAAATGGCCCAAGCTTCTCATCATTCACGTATTTATCTTGGGTAGCTACCGCTTTCTGCGCGGGAAGCTCGCCAATCTGGTCGACCCATTTCTCCTGTACTTCTTTGCTTGTCAGAAATTTGAGGAATTCGGAGGCAGCCTTCAGCTTGTCGCCTTCTACGTTTTTGGGAATGGCGTTCGCCCAGAAGGAGGAAGGCGCCGACTTGCTCTTGTAGGAAGGTAGCGGTGCAACGCCAAAGTTTAAATCAGCGAAGTCTTTCTTGATTGAACCAAGACGGAAGGACCCGTCAATATTGAGCGCTGCATGGCCGGTCATGAACGCATTGCTGTCATTCTCATAGAATCCATTGATACCGACTTTATGCTTGATTGCGAAGTCCAGCAGGTATTGGAAGGCTTCCAAGCCGGCTGGCGTCTCCGCCCATAAAATTTTGCGGCGATCTTCACTTAGATCCTGTCCGCCTGCTTGATGAACGAGACCGTCGCGGTACCAGTGGTGAAGCTGTGCGCCGGGCTCCCATGCTAGACCTTCGATTACAAACTGGCCTTTGGCGTCGACTTCAGTCAGCTTCTTAGATGTCTCTACTAGCTGATCCCAAGTTGTTGGCAGCTCTGTAATCTGAGCTTTGCTCAGCAGATCCTTGTTGTAGAACAAAGCGAGCGTGCGCACTGCAGTAGGTATGGCGTAGTAAGAGCCGTCGATCTTAGCGGCATCGACTAGCGGGTAGTAATTGCTCTCAATGTCTGCCGCATTGAAGTTGTCTTCTGGAAGTGGCTGCAGATAGCCAGAGGAAACGTATTTGGGCAGCCAGCCATAATACAGATTAATAATATCAGGACCTTTTCCGGCAGGAACAAGCGTTGCAACCTTCTGATTATATTGGTCATAAGGGAAGTTGGTCTGTTTTACCGTTATATGTGGATGAAGCGTTTGGAATTCAGTGATCAGCTCATTAATCAGCTCAACCTTGGCTGGGAACTCATATTGCCAATATTCAATCGTTACGTCCTTTTCGGTATCCGCCGTTTCTGCAGCTTTGGGAGCATCCGTCGCAGCAGGCTGCTTCGTGCTCTCTGTCTGATTATTGCTGCTGTTGTTGCTGCCGCATCCGGTAATCGCCAGGGTCAAAATAATCAAGCCTGACAGTGTAGAGGTCCATTTGTTCGTTTTCATCTGTATCCACTCCTATTTTTATCTATTTAATATAAAAAGGTACGCTGCTGCTCGTTATGCTTGCTCTGTGATGCTGGATTTCAAGTCATGATCAGCAGGATACCATTGTTCAAGGCCTAGCAGTCGACGTGCGTTGTTGCCGAATATTTTCTCGATATCGGCCTCCGGGAAGCGAAGCTCGCGGGCAGCCCGAACCTGATCCTGCAAATAACGGTAAGGGTAGCCTCTCGGGAAACCGCTCGCATCCGTGCCGAATATAATGCGGTCGGGCCCGATCAGCTCGTAAGTTTTTCGAAGCAGAGACTCCAAGGTGAGCTCATAGGGCATCCAGCGCATCCATTGGTTGGAGCCGGAGGTATCGACGTATACATTCGGACAGCTCCAGCATAGATGCAGCAGCTCTTGGAAATATCCTGCACCAAAGTGCGGGATAATGAACGGAATGTCCGGGTATTCGCGAGCGGTATTGAATATAGCCAGCGGGCTAATATTGGGGTGGTGGGCTATGCCTCCGGCATGACCCAGCAAGCCGAAATGAATGAGCGCAGGCAGCTTCTTTTCCGCAAGGAAGGTCCAGATCGGTGTGAATGAAGGGTCATCAAACGGCTTTGACGTTAACGGTCCAAATAATTTGTAGCCCTTCAGCCCAAGCTCATTGACCGCTCGGCGCAGCTCTGCCTCAGCCCCTTCTTCCTCAATAGAATGATAGGCAAAGCCGGTAAAGCGGTCAGGATGCCGAGCGAGCTGGTCTGCCATATTGTCATTATTCAACGCGGTCAAAAAGTTAAGCCCGCCTATGCCGAATTTGTCCAGCTCTTGAACCCAGCGATCGATTAATGGCACAGTATCGCTCTCCTGCGCAGGAGGCGATTCAGGAAAATCCCATGTCAGCCGCATCCGTTCGCTGCGCTCCGCTCCATAGCTAGACACTAAGGCATGCCTCGCTTTATTGCCGAATAGCATTCGGTAGGGCAAATGCCCATGAATATCAAACACTTTAAATGATTTGCGGAACATAACGCTCACTCCATTTCTGTTTACTTGATCTGCCAATCTAATAGGCTGGTATTCAGCTGTTCCGAGGCGGAAGCGAGCTGTGCTTCTTTGTCACTCAGCCATTTCTCTAAGGTGGTGAGCCTGTGAAGCTGCCCTTTTAATGCTCGCTTCATTTCGCCTGGACTTGGTCCGCCGCAAAGCTTGCGAACGTTGACGAAATGCTGGGGATCCAGCGCCAGCTTAAATTGCTTCTCACTTAGCCTTAGTGGAAGCCCAATCGTATGAATAGCGGCTTCATTAAGTGACTGCAGGCTCAAGTCGTTGATCAAATCATTTTGCTGTATGGCTTGTGACACGAGATGGCTTACGATCTTGTGCGCATTGCGAAAGGACAGCCCTTCTTCCCTGACTAACGTATCCGCGAGCTCCGTAACAGTCGCGAAGCTTGCCGCGGCGCGCTGACGCAGCACTTCTTCATTGATCTGCAAGGAAGCGATGACCTTAGCGAGCAGTCGGTAGACGACTTCAAGTGTATCGAGGCTTCGCCAGGCATAAGGCTGCATATCATCCTCCGTGTCCACAATATCGCCAAACGGCGTATTATGAAGCATGGTGAGTACCGTTTGCGCATTGCCGGAAATGCTTGATAGCAGGGATCGGATATGCTCGATAGAAACGGGATTTCGCTTCTGCGGCATGATGGAGCTGATCTGCACATAGGGAGCAGCTACCTTGGCAACCGCAAACTCCTGTGTGCACCATAGCAGCAGCTCCTGTGTGAAGCGTCCGAGATTGATAGCCGCCAGCTGAACGCCGGCTGCAATTTCTGCAACGTAATCTGCTCCGCTTACAGCGTCATAAGCGTTCTCGATTAGGCCATCGAAGGCCAGGAGCTCAGCTACACGCTTACGGTTGATTGCAAAGCCAGAGGTAGTCAAGGCAGCGGCACCCATGCTGCTTAAGTTGCAATTCGCATAAGCAGCCTGCAGTCTGCGAATATCTCTTGCCAATGAGTCGCTTACTGCCGCGATATAATGTGCAAGCGTCGTAGGCTGTGCTTGCTGGGTATGCGTATGCGCGATAATAATCGTGCCGGTATGTTTATTCGCAAAGTCGAGCAGGCTCGCTTGAAGCGCTAGAGCAGATCCGATCGTCCTAAGCAGTTTTTTCCGTAAGGTGATGCGGTAGATTGCTATTCCCATATCATTGCGACTGCGTCCCAAGTGCAAGCTGCCGGATGTTTCATTGGATAGCTCAAGCAGCTTGTGCTCCACTTCAAAAAACAAATCCTCAAATTGACCATTGTAAGTTCCTTGGCTTAACAGCACGAGATCAATTGATAATAGTGCTTTAGCAATGTGAGTGGCTTCTTCTTGGGTTAGCAGTTCTTGTTCAAGCAGCATGACAAGATGCGCTTTATGCACCTCGATCATCGGCAGGAGCAGCTCCTGCTTCGCCTGATCGTAGGCTGGCTTAAGTACGGCTTCCACGTAGGTTTTGCCGGGGAAGCTGTTTCCCTCAGGTTGTTCATGCCTTCTGATTGCCAACGTAGGGCCTCCTCTCTTGATAACTACTTGATGAGCAGCGAAAATAGAAACAGCCGGAGCTATCGCATAGGCGATTTCTCCGGCTGTCCGGTCGACAATAGTATTCCTACTGGAATTGTATGATTAGGATGATAGCATGGTTCCCAATTATATACAACTACTTTTCTACGAAAACTTTTCTTACAGGCAGGTTACGGATTTTTGTGAATACGCTTTATAAAATGTTGTTTTTTTGGTAGCATAATTATTATCAAATGAAATAACAAATCTCTATAAATAGAAGGGTGAATCGGAATATGCAAATCGATCTTGCGAATAAAACGGCTTTAATTACGGGTTCAACTGGAGATTTAGGACGGGTTATGGCTCGTACGCTGGCTGGCTGCGGTGCTAACATCGTATTGCATTACAACAATAACGAAGCGAAGGCGAATGAGCTGCTTCAGGAAATAACAGATCTCGGACGACGTGCTATGATCGTTCAAGCAGATGTCACAAACGAGCAACACATCTACGCTATGCATAAGAAAATTGCAGCGGAGCTTGGTCATGTGGACATCGTAGTTGCGAATGCGGTCATTCAATATCAATGGACGAGCATTCTGGAGCAGCCAATCGCAGATTATGTAAGCCAATTCGAATCCTGCGTACTCCAAAGCGTATTTTTGGCCAAAGCGTTCGTGCCTGCGATGATAGAACGCAAAGCGGGACGTGTTATCGGTATTAATACGGAATGTGCGATGCAAAATTTTCCGAACCAATCTGCTTACACGGCAGGCAAGCGCGGGATGGATGGCGTGTATCGCGTGCTTGCGAAGGAAGCGGGCGAGCATCAAATTACAGTAAACCAGGTTGCGCCTGGATGGACAATCAGCGACCGCGACCGGGCGAGCGGAATAGATGAGAACAATGGCTACGCGCAGACTGTACCGCTGAAACGCAGAGGCACCGATCAGGAAATTGCGAATACGGTCGCTTTCCTGGCCTCGGATCTTGCAAGCTTTATAACAGGGGCATATATTCCGGTAAACGGCGGAAACGTGATGCCTGCCATCTAGATTAAGGGAGTATGAGGATGAGTCCAAAAAAACGATTGTGGCGCATAGCGGCAGCTTTTGGCGGAATGAGAATGGAACGCAAGCTGTTTATCGTATTTCTGCTTCTCATTACGCTGCCGTTATCGTTTATCGGCTACATCTCCTATAGCAATTATTCGCGCTCGATTGAAGAGAAAACGATCGTTTATTCGACAAAGATGCTTGAGAATATGATGGTTCGCGTGGACGATTATATCGAGGATATGGTTCGTATTTCTTCCATTCCTGCTTATCAAGACGATATCAAACAAAATCTGATGCGCTCAAACGTTTATTATGAACAGAGACAGCAAACAGCGGGTGAGAATGGCAGTAAAGTGCCGGACGATTTCGACCAAGTACTCGTCATTCAGCGGGGCATTGAAGGCAATATCTCGTTCATCAATACGATCAAGCGAGGCGCCAATTCGGTTTATATTTTTGACCAGTACGGAAACGGCTATTTTTCCACGAGAGGCGGCGGCATACGGCAGAACGTCAAGGAAAGCTATGAGAACTGGCGCGAGAGCGTTCAAAGCTCAGGCGGCGAGGCGCTGCTGTTCAGTACGCAGAAGTACACAAACAATCTGCAGAGTACCAAATATGCCTTCACAGTTGTAAGGAAAATCATCGATAATACGCTGAAGCCATTAGGCATGATTGCCGTGGATGCGAACATTAGCGTCATTGAAGATCAGATGAGCGAGCTCGATAAGGTAACGAATGGGGATTCGGTCATTATTGATGAGCTGGGAAATGTCGTTTACGATAGTGATAAGTCGCTGATGGCGACGAATATTGCGAACGACCCAACTGTTAAGCTCGCCGTAGGAGACAAAGGCAGCTTTTATTATGAGCGCGATGGGATGAAACGATTATACATATATACGACATCACCGAATACGAAGTGGAAGGCAATGACTTCCATCTCGAACAGCGAACTTACGAAGGATGCAGTCGTCATTCGCAGTGTAACGTGGATCGCTACGTTGATTACGATTATCGTGGCGCTGTTCATTTCGTTTATTTTCTCGTTTGCGCTCACGAATCCGCTTCGCAAGATGATGCGTTTGATGCGAAACGTGCAGGAAGGCGATTTCAACGTCCAGTTTCAGGTGAAGTATCAAGACGAAGTCGGTCAACTAGGCACCCAGTTTAATCGTATGATTGTGCGGATCGACCATTTGATTCAAGACATCTATGTCATCGAGAAGAAGAAGAAGGAAGCGGAGCTGAATGCGCTGCAGAGCCAGATTAATCCGCATTTCATGTACAATACGCTCGAATCGATTCGAATGGCAGCGGAGCTTAATGATGATCAAATTGCGGCGGATATGATCGCGATACTAGGGAAGTTGCTGCGGTACAGCATTAGTGATTTGCATGAAGAGGTTACCCTAGAGAACGAACTGCTGCATATGAGAAATTATGTGGAAATGCTTAATTACCGTTATCCGAACCGATTTCGTTTAGAAATTCGGGTTTCGGAAGAGTGGTTGAATTATCCGATTATCAAGCTGGTGCTGCAGCCCATCGTTGAGAACGCGATCTATCATGGTATGGATGACAACAAACCGTCTATGCGAATTGAAATAAGCAGTGAGCAAACTTCCCAGATCCTTTGGCTCCGCATTAAGGATGATGGTCTCGGCATGAATGAGGAAACCTTGGAGCGGTTAAATCGATCCTTAGCAGGGTTGGAAGAAGCTGAAGTGAAGCGCAAGTCCAGCGGCATTGGATTAAAAAATGTAAATGAGCGGATTAAGCTGCATTATGGAAGTGCATACGGTTTGAAGGTAATTAGTGAACGAGGAACAGGTACTGAGGTGATTTTACAGCTTCCAATTGAATTAGGGAGAGAAGCAGAATGAATAAATCCAAGTTCTATTTTATGCTTTTTGCTCTGATTAGCGTCTTGTTCATGGCAGGCTGCGAGAGTAAAGAAGCGGAGAGCGAGCTTGTGGACATAACAAGCCAGACCGAGAGGGCTGTAATACTGACGGTACTAACCAATCGAATTGACCTTGTGGAGAACGGCGTATTCCAAACATATGCAGATCGATTCTCAGAGATCTATCCCGGTGTGACGGTCAAATTCGAGAGTGTAGCTAACTATACAAGTGAAATTATGATGCGATTGTCTACTCGAAATATAGACGATGTGCTATTGCTGCCGAACAATATCAAAAACGAAGATTTGCCTAGCTATTTCGAGCCGCTCAGTGATACGTTGTTTGAGAATATGCGCTTTGCCGATTTCAAAGCTTTCGCGGGCTCGCGTTACGGCATTGCTACGGGCGCTACGACGACGGGTATTGTCTATAATAAAGAAGCATTTGCCAAGGCTGGTATTAAGGAAATCCCGACCACGCTTGAAGCGTTCTATGCCGCCTGTGAGAAGCTCAAGGTGGCGGGAATCGTACCGGTTTATTTGAATTATGGAGCCCAGTGGCCGCTCATGACTTGGGGGGAGGATTTGGTCAGCTACATAACTGGGGATGCTGATTATATGAACAATATGGTGAATGAGGACCGTCCGTGGCAAATCGAAAATGCTTGGGGACAAGCCATCTCCATTGTCAAAACGTTAATTGATCGTGAATATGTGGAGAAGCAATTGCTTACGAATCAGTGGGAAACCTCTAAGATTGAGCTGGCGAGCGGCAGAGCAGGCAT
Organism: Paenibacillus sinopodophylli; assembly: GCF_005930355.1. Lineage (GTDB taxonomy): Bacteria > Bacillota > Bacilli > Paenibacillales > Paenibacillaceae > Pristimantibacillus > Pristimantibacillus sinopodophylli. The sequence goes on along the minus strand of NZ_VDBO01000009.1, from coordinate 131,120 downwards.
GTATTTGATGGGAAATTGGGTTATTAATCAGGTGATAGCTGTTGGAGCAAAATCGGAGGATATCGGATTTTTCCCTTTCCCCTATGACAATAGCGAGAAGCGATACGCTCCTATAAGCCCGGATTGGTTCATTGGCGTGAGCAAGTTCAGTGACAACAAGCAGTTTGCTGAGGCTTGGGTGAAGTTTTTTGTCAATGATTCCGGATATGTCGATGATTCAGGGTTTCTGCCAGTTAGTGAGGAGCAGTCGCCCTCCTTGCCGCAGTTCCAGCAGTTTCTATCCTTCAACAGCGAGTTTTTAGAGCGCCGTGTGCCGAGTGATAAGCTGCTCGAAATTTCGAATACAGCGCAAATCGCATTCTGGTCGGGTGATTTCATCCAAGAGTGGATTGCTGCTCCCGACTTGCAGGAAGCGTTCGACCAATATAACGAGCGATGGAAAGCAGCACGAACTATTACCAAAAGTTAAGGTGGAGTATTCCCATGTCAAAGAAGGTCACCATGCAGCAGATTGCTGATCATATAGGCGTTTCCAAGTTTGTTGTCTCTAAGGCATTATCGGGCAAAGGCGGGGTAAGTGAAGCAACGCAGGAGCGCGTTATTCAAGCAGCGTCACAACTAGGCTATTTCTCGCAAAAAAACGCATATGTCAAAACGATGAAGCTCGAGCAGCTCCCCAAAACTCCTGCTGCAGGCAAACAATCGGTGCTCGTGCTCATGCCGAATATTCGGTTCCAGACGAAGGAGTCGCTTTATTGGGGTCGTATTCTAGATGGGATTGCGGCAAGGCTGGAAGAAGGCGGCTATGGCATGGTCATCGTGTCGGAGCAAAGCGTCGATCATTTCCTGCATTTCTTGAATCCTAACGGCATACTTGGACTCATCGGAGTTGGTGAAATATCAACACCGCTGCTGCTTGAGGTGCATCGTATCGGATTGCCGATGGTATTAGTTGATCACGAGGATATGCTTATTCCAAGTGATACGGTATTTACGAACAACTATGAATCGATGTACCGCCTAACGAAGCATTTGATCGGAAAGGGTCACACTCAGCTGTGCTTTGTTGGCGATATTCATTATTCTCGGAGCTTTAAGGATCGTTTTCTTGGCTTCAGAAGTGCGCTTGAGGAACATATGGAGGACACACTTCGCTTATCAATAAGCAGTGAATGCTACTTGTCTGTTGAAGGCTTCGATCATGAGCAATTTCATGAGCTGATTAAGCAGTGGGCCATTAAACGGATCAAGGCGAAAACCTTGCCTACCGCGCTGCTCTGTGCCAATGATATGATCGGAATTGGTGCAGTCAAAGCGCTTCAGGAGCTTGGGGTAGCCGTACCTGAAGAGGTATCTGTTACGGGCTACGATAATATTGAAGATTCGTTCAGAATGTCGCCTGCGCTTACGACCGTGCACGTGCCTAAGGAGGCGCTTGGCAAGCGTGCTGTCGATCGTCTAATTGCCCGAATTGAGAGCAAGGAGGAACCGATGGAGAAGCTGCTGGTTGCAGGAGAACTGATGTACCGGGAATCGACGGGTCCGGTGACAACAACGATTAAGGGAGTATAAGGGAATCATAGTCGTGTTTGATTAAGCAGGATCGTTTGCAAATTCTTGTTGGTAAATGCTTTCGACCTTAGAGAGCACTTTTTTCGCTTGTTCACTGAACAGAATAGGGGTATCCTTGCCTTTGTTCAGAAAAATGCCTGTTTTGTTCTTTGCCTCGCCGAATGCTGCATCATATAATCGTGAAGCTCCTTTGCGAGGATGAGAGAAAAATAAATGACGAATAGGCATGAGATAGCCAGGCATGCCATCGTTATTCGTCATTGGCGTTTTATTTCCGCCTGGGCATACGCTTCGAAGATTTATTCCCTCAGCACTTGCGGCAATTGCAGCTTCCATCGTCCATAGAGACAGGGCAAGCTTACTGTCTGCATAAGGGCCGACAAGCTTTTTGAAAGTAACAGGTTTGTCCAAGGTATCTGGATTAAACCTTCTAACATGCAGAGAGGCATTGGATGAGGTGTTTATGACTGTCTTCAATGCTCCTTTCAATAGCAGCCCTTTGAGCTGGGCGTAGATGATATAGGGGACAGCTGTATTGATCTCGAAATGCATCTCTCGTAATTGCTTGGAGTATTTCATTTCCCCGAATGAGACACCTGCATTATTAAAGATAACATCAACGTGGCTTTCATTTTGCTTAATTTGATGTAGTGCTGCTTTCAGTGATTCGAAATCAGCCAGATCCGCTTTATATGTTCGGAGCTGTTTTGCTCGTTCAGCATTTATGATAATAGGATCATCAGTTGGAAAGCTTGAGCGAATCAGCGCAATGATCTGCCAGCCCTCGGATAACATCCGCTTGGTCAATTCAAAACCTACGCCTGAGCTTGCTCCTGTAATAAGTGCAATGTTAGTTACAGCTGTTGTCATCATGACATCATCCCCTGTTTTTGCTGTTATTTATGGTTTTAATTGTGCTGAAAATAGATTTGTTCTCGCGATGCTTCTCATCCATAACTAGCAATATTTTTTGAAGCTCACTAATTTGGTCGAGTACCTTTTTCCTATACTTGTAATAAACGGCATCCAGCTCCGAATCATTCTCGTTTGAGTAGTGAACGTAAGCCGTTATTTCTTCTAATGACATGCCTGCTTTCTTCAAGCAGGTAATGACTGTCATCACTTCAGTATCTTCGGTCAAGTAATAGCGATGACCGTTTGGTTTGCGTTTGGCTGGGGGAAGCAGACCGATTTTTTCGTAATATCTTAGAGCATCTTCTGTCAATCCAGTTTGAGTTGATATTTGTTTGATGGAGTAACTCATTTCCACGCGGCCACCTACTTCCTTCTTACTGATTGTTATGATACAACTTGGTGTTCACACCAAGTCAAGTATTCGTATGAAAAATTCGAAAGGTTAGGAAGGTGGATGAAATTGCGAAAATTCGGGATCGTTGTTTCACTAGCATGGATCATAATTGTATTTACATCTGCTGGTACTGTTCAAGCAGACTGGGCAAGTCGTTTCGTTGTCTACGAGGGGAACACTTATAGCATATCTGATCAACCAGTTGAACCTTCATCTATTGGCAGCAGGCTTGGCAAAGTAACCTCTTATTCGGATAAAGAGGGCATCTATTCAGGGCATTTCTCGAATTATTACCCTGTAGGCACGGAATATTACACGATTAATAGAACTGCGATTCTTAATGCCATAGCGGTTAAAGTAAGCGATGAACTGTTCATTCAAGCGAATTATGAAGGTGAGTATGGGGGCAGCGTGATTAATTGGAATAAAACGTGGGGATATTTGGCTTGCTCATTTGTTGTTGCAATGGCAGGTTTGTTTGTATGGAACAACTGGAAGCAGTCAGGTTCTCATCATAATAAAAACAACTAATTTAGCGGTTCAACCTAATAATCAGTAATTGATAACTTAAATGAGCTTGAGCGGAGAGAAAGAGGGGGGAGCTGGAGAAGCGGGGCATTCGCCTTTGTTCCCAGATTTCACCCCCGTAGGAGGATGAATAAAGGAAGTCTGGGAACAACAGCGATAGGAAGCCCACGCTTTCTCGCAGCGAGATTTCAACTTCATCTGTCAACTTCATCTGTCAAGTGCTGTCTGTTACATTAACCTTGAAGCTGCAAATTACGGTCAATCAAGGCGATACGCTGTTCGACGCATGCATGCGAGCGTAGTGGATCCTCCGGCGTATTCAAGCAATAGTCGAGCAATTGGTCGATAGATGTTGCGGCTACATGGCAGCGTGTATCCGAGGAAGCATAGTAAATATAGACCTCGCCATTGTCACCCGCAATAACGCCATTGCAGAAGGCAACGTTAGATACATCGCCTACACGCTCGATACCTTCCGGTGCAAGCAAATGGCCGCCTGGACGATGGGTTACTTTGCTTGGCTCCTGCAGATCGGAGAGGAAAGCATATAGAACATAGCGCAAACCTGCCGCTGTATTGCGAACACCGTGAGCAATATGAATCCAGCCTTTATCTGTCTTAATTGGTGCTGGACCCTGACCGTTCTTTACTTCTTTAATCGTATGGTAGTGACGCTCATCTATAATGATTTCACGTTCTACAACTGCATTCTCGATCGTATCCGATAGTCCCCAACCGATGCCGCCGCCTGAACCTGTATCGATGAAGCCATCTTGAGGGCGTGTATAGAAAGCGTATTTGCCCTCTACAAACTCTGGGTGCAGTACGACATTACGCTGCTGATTCGATGCGGTTTTGAGATCGGCAAGACGTTCCCATTGCTTCAGGTCCTTCGTTCTTGCAATACCACATTGTGCGATTGCGCTTGAGAGATCGCCCTTTGGAGCAGCTGGGTCTTTCCTCTCTGTGCAGAACAAGCCATAAATCCAGCCATCCTCATGCTGAACAAGACGCATATCGTACGCGTTTATGTCCGGATCACTCGTTTCTGGCAGCAGAATCGGATGATCCCAGAAGCGGAAGCCGTCAACTGGACTGTCACTTTCGGCAATTGCAAAAAACGATTTGCGATCATTTCCCTCAACGCGGGCAACAAGATGGTATTTGCCATTTAAGAAGATTGCGCCAGGATTAAAAACACAATGGATGCCCAGACGCTCCATGAAGAAAGGATTCGTCTCTGGATTGAAGTCATATTTCCAAGTGAGCGGAGCATGTGCAGCCGTAAGAACAGGATGGACATAACGGTCGAATATACCGTTGCCAAGCTCCTCAGCCTTATTCTTCTGACGCACTAGCGCTTCATACTGATCAGTAAGCAATTGCTTGCGATTATGAAATATACTCATTCGAACAACCTCCGTTAATAGGATATTAGTGAGATGTAGCTGCACCGCTTAGGCGCTCAATCATTTCGAAACAGGCGCGGCCATTATGATAAGGACATTTCCATGGGCTGACCTTCTGAACATTGTCGCTCGGCGAACCGTCGCGGCTCACGCTCCAATACCACTCGCCATGCTCTTTGTCCACGATAAACCGCTCAATGAATGTCCATGAGCCTATAGCAGCGTCTCGGTATTTCTCTTCACCAGTCAGTTGATAAGCATTATAGAAGCCTACGACCGCTTCGGCCTGCGGCCACCAATCCTTATGGTCATCAATCAGGCCATCTGGACCAGCCTCGTTCAACAATCCACCGTCAACGTCTACACCTTCATTCAGCGTAGCATCAGCCATTCGGATCGCAATGGCCTTCGCCTCAGCCAGCAAAGCCTCATCGCCGAGCACTTCAGCGGCTTCAACCAACAGCCAACTGCCTTCGATATCATGGCCATAGGAGATGTGCTCAGATTTGTAATTCCACTGTTCGTCGAAAAATAAAATAAAGTGCGCGTTGCCGGGATGAATGATGTGCTTAATTGTAACTTCAATAAGCTCCTTCAGCTTGGCACGCAGCTCGTCTGATTGCCATACGCGATATAGGTTCGTATAGGCTTCCATGATATGAAGATGCGTGTTCATTGATTTCTTCTCATTCAAATCTTTTTCGCTTAAGCTGTTATCCTTTGTTTCCTGCCATTCTTGTGTAAATGCCTCGAAGTATCCTTTATACTGCGTATCGTAGCTGTAGCGCTCAAGCGTGTGAAACAGCTCGGTGGCAAGCTTAAGTGCGGTATCATTCCCGGTAGCACGGTAATATTCGGAGTACGCATATATGGCAAAAGCTTGACCGTATACCTGTTTCTTTGTATCGAGCGGCTGACCGGCCGCTTCGATCATCCAATATAAACCTCCGTATTCACGATCTACAAAATGGTCGTTTACATAGTCGAAGGCGCGATCTGCCAGCTGCAAATAGTCTTTGTTGCCCGTCAAACGGTACGCAGAAGCAAAGGTCCACAAAATACGGGTATTCAGCACCAAACTTTTTACAGCTTCTGGGTTAATCGTCAGATCACGGCTGATGTAGCCGTAGAAGCCGCCGTAGAGGTCATCAATTGTATGATTCTTCCAAAAGCCGAGAATATTGGAATCGAGCTCCTGCTTAATGCTCTCTAACCACTGCTCGTTGTTTATGCTCATGACACAGAGCCTCCCACTGCGGTTTCAGCTATTTTTCTAGCATAATAATCATGAACGGTTTTTTCAGCTTGTTTGCCGTACATACAGTAATCGTCGTTCGAGGCTGCTGCACTTTCTTCATAAAGCCGAGCAGGCCAATCCCAGAGCATAAAGCCGCCAACCCAGTCACGCTTGTCTGACTCGCTGAACATCGTTTCGTAAAACTTCCGCTGAACCTCTTCGCTTGGCGCCCCTTGAAGACCCCAATCATTCGGAATATACTGAGATCCCTCACGGCTCGGACAGCCTGCCTCCATAAAGAAGAAAGGTTTGTTGTAAGCGGCTACAATCTTCTCAATTCGATTAAGCTGCTCGGCCCAGTCACCGATAGGGTAGTAGCCGCTGGAGGAGATTACGTCTACCGCGTCCCACCATTTCACCTGACCCTCTTGGTATTTGTCACAGTTATAAGTCACGATTCCGGAATAAACCTTACGTACCTCAGCGATCAACTGACGCCATTCTGCTTCCCTGCGATCGGTTTGCACCATTTCACAGCCGATGCAAAACATTTCGCAGCCCGTTTCTTCTGCAATCCGTGCATAGTGGAGAATGAATGTCGTGTAGGATGCGAACCAATCGGACCATTTGGGCTCACAAGGCACGTCGAGATCAAAGAAATTAATATGCGCGCGCCAAGTACCATCCGCACAATTAACGACTGGTTTGAGGCAAACCTTTAGATTAAGCTCTTTCGCTTTGCGAATCGCGTGCAACACCTCATCATCAGTGACAGTAGGGGCATCACCGAACTTGATTTCAGTAGACTGCGCATGATCCTGAAGGGCACCAAGCGCAATTGCTGTCCAATTTACATTTAATCTCTCGGCCATTAGCGTTATTGATCGATCGGCTTCTGGTCCAGTCCAAGTGCCGCGTATGCCGGTCCAGCCCCAAGTCATGCCGCCGATGTAAGCTGCGTTGATTGTCATAGGAGTCGCCTCGCTTTGTACATTTTTTTGTTATTGCTAATTAACGTTTTTGTTATATAACAAGTAAACATGATTTGCGCTATGTTTGCAATACCTTTCTTATTGCTATTGGCATACGGAGCTTTTGCTTCATTTAATAACGTCATATGGGTGAAATGAAATTCAGAAAACAAGCTATACAGCTAAAGATAACGTTTTCATACAATGACAGTTGAAGACTATAAATAATATTTTAAACCATTTTAGAACGGCTTTGTATACGGTATTATCAGTTTGTAAGCGGAAACAAAACGATCTGAGGGGGAGTTTTAAAATGAAAAAAAAGATTTCGTTAGCACTTACATCTGTAGTTATGCTAACAATATTAGCTGCCTGTGGTGGGAACAACACAAACACGAATGCAAATACAACGACTAACAAGCCAGCCACAAACGAGACGGCTACAAACAAACCGGAAAACGGAGGTACAGAGGAAGCAGCTAAAATTACGGGAGAAGTCATATTCTTAACGAATCGTACAGACATGATTGATAAGCAATACGTGGACTACGAAAAACGTTTTGAAGATAAATACCCGGGTGTTGATCTGAAGTTCGAAGCTATTACCGACTACGACAAAACGTTGAAAATTCGCATAGCATCCGGCGACTTCCCTGATGTTGTGTTTACACCAACCATTCCGAACGCTGAGCTACCTAATTATTTCGCACCGCTTGATGACATCGCGTTCTCAGGCGACATCCACTTCAAAGATCTGAAAGCACAGGAAGGAAAAATGTACGGTATTTCTTCCGGCGGTTCAACAGTAGGTATCGTTTATAACAAAAAAGCGTTTGAAAAAGCAGGCATTACTGCATTGCCGAAAACGTACGATGAGTTTATTGCAGCGTCCCAGAAGCTGAAGGATGCAGGTATCGTGCCACTCGCGTCCAACTTCAAAGACAAATGGCCGCTTGACGTGTGGACCTACGATATTCCAACTTTGATTGCTGGCGCATCTGACCACCAGAATAAACGTGCTGAAACCGATACACCTTACACGCTGGATAATGAGTACGGCAAATCATGGAGCATCATTCGTGAGCTTCACACCAAAGGCTTCCTTGAAGCAGATGTGAACTCGACGAACTGGGAGCAATCCAAAAAAGACGTAGCATCCGGTAAGTTCGGTATGTACCTGCTTGGTAACTGGGTAATCAACCAAGTTATCGAGAATGGCGCTACTTCTGAAGATGTAGGCTTCTTCCCATTCCCTGTCGACAACTCAGGCGAGGCAAAAGCACCGCTTAACCCAGATTTCTTCTACGCAGTCAACAAGAACGGAAATGTTGAAGCAGCGAAAGCATTCGTTCATTGGATGATTGAAGAATCAGGCTATGATGACTTTGCAGGCTTTATCCCAACGCTGAAAGCGAAAGAACCTAAGCTTCCGCAGCTTGCTGAATTTAATACGTTTAACCCTAAATTTTTCGAGCCGGCAGCACCAGTTGATGCTGCGACAGAAATTCAAAACAAAGCGCAGCTTGACCAAGCGGCTGTTGTTCAAGAGTTCGTATTAGCGAAAGATCCGCAAAAAGTGCTCGATAAAGTAAACACAGCCTGGGCAAAAGCGAAAAAAGATCTAGGTCTGTAATGGGGCATGCAGGATGGATAACTCGGAATCCGGTTATCCATCCTGCGCATTCCGATTAGAAAGAAGCAGGGAGGATGGGGTTGTCTCATGTTTAGCAGATTGTCATTCAAAACACAGAAGAACTACGTAATCATCGGATTTGTCGCATTGCCGCTGCTGCTGCTGCTGACATTCGCCTATTATCCGGCACTCGAGCTTATACGGTTAAGCTTTACAAGTTGGGACGGACTAAGTCCGAATAAACCTTGGATCGGATGGTCCAATTATAAAGAAGTTTTTGAGAATCCTGCAATTTTCGGCGTATTCAAACATAACTTTGCCTATTTCGCTGTCGGAATCGTACAAAACATCGCGGCTATTTATTTCGCAGTCGTGCTCAACAGCAAGCTTAAAGGGAAAAACTTTTTCAGATTGCTGCTGTTTTTACCGTACATCCTAAACGGCGTTGCTGTAGCATATTTATTCGGTTACGTATTCGATACGACAAACGGATCATTGAACTATCTACTTGGGCAGCTAGGTTTCGATGCATTGTCCAAGACGAGCTGGCTCGGAAATGGTACTTTTGTCAATTACACGCTTGCCTCTATTGGCTTCTGGCGGTTTATGGGCTTTAACATGGTTATTTATCTTGCGGCGCTTCAGTCTATCCCGAATGATATTTATGAAGCGGCTTCGATTGATGGAGCAAATGGCTGGCAGAAATTTATCAGCATCACGCTTCCTAACATTTACAAAATCATTGAGCTGAATTTGTTTCTCACCGTTACCGGCGCATTGGAGGTATTCGATCTCCCGTACATCTTAACCAAAGGCGGACCGGCAGGTGGCAGTGAAACATTCGTTATGAAAATTGTCGAGACAGCGTTCCAGTTTAACAATTATGGTCTTGCTTCTGCGATGAGCGTGGTCTTGTTGCTCTTTGTTGTTATCGTCTTGTCGATTCAGCGGTTTTTGTTGAAAGGAAAGGGGGAATAATCGATGGATAAATCCAATAAGCTTTGGGACACAGCGAAATATATCAGCCTGTTATTGGCGGCATTTGCGATTTTATTCCCGCCTTATATTATCGTGGTCAATGCCTTCAAAACGAAGGATGAATTCCATACCAAATCAACGATCGCCATGCCTGACAGCTTTCTTTACTTGAAAAACTTTGCGCAAGCGTTCAAGCAAGCGGATATGCTGCATGCATTCGGAAATACGCTGTTCATTATTGGAGTCACCCTCATATTAAATATTGTGATCGGCTCAGCCTTCTGTTACGCAGTTGGACGCTTCGATTTCAAGTTTAAGGGCGTGATCGTCGGCCTGTTTCTGTTCGCAACTATCATTCCAGCGATTACGACGCAGGTCGTCAATTACAAAACGATTCAAATGCTTGGATTGACGAACAATCTGATGGGGCCAGTCCTCATCTATGTAGGGGCGGATATTCTTCAAATCTACATTTATCTGCAATTCATTCGCAATATTCCGAACGAGCTGGATGAGAGCGCCATGCTGGAGGGTGCTTCGTTAATTAAAATTTTCCGCTCCATCATCTTCCCGCTGCTAGCCCCGGCAACAGCGACGATCATTATTCTGAAGACGATCAGCATCTATAATGATATGTTTATCCCGCTGCTATACCTGCCGAGAGCTGAGCATGTTGTCGTCTCTACCTCGCTCATGCGATTCTTCGGCGTGAACAGTGGAGATTGGCAGATGATATCCTCAGCCATTCTAATTATTATGATTCCAACGGCGATTCTTTATCTCTTCTTGCAGAAGTATATATTCGCGGGTGTTACAAGCGGAGCGGTGAAATAAACCGCCCGCTTTCTTTCCGTTGCAGTCTTGTGAATTATAGCGCACACTAGAGTAGGCAAACGCGAAGGGAGCGTACATAAGTGAACATTATAATCGCGGATGATGAAGAGTTTATACGACTTGGGCTGCAAAAGATATTAACCAAAATGGATTTGGATATCCATGTTATTGGGTCATACAGCAATGGGATGGATGCTTGGGCGCATATCTCGAAGCTAGGTGACGGCGAGCTTGATGTGCTGATTACAGATATTAAAATGCCGATGATGGACGGTTTAAAACTGATAGAGCATCTGCGTGATAAATCCATCGCAACGATTGTGCTCAGCGGATTCAGCGAATTCGAGTATGCACGCAAGGCGCTTAGATTTGGAGTACGGGATTATTTGCTGAAACCGGTCGATAAGGCTAATTTATATGAGCTGCTTATCCAAATTAAGCAAGAGCTCGGTGAGCAAAAGCAGGCTGCAATTGAAGCAGCAGACGGTGCGCTGCCGACTGAGGTGATCTCGAAGGAAAAGGAACACTATGTCATCGAACAGATGAAAAACATTCTGGAACAGGAATACGGCAAAAACTTCGAGATGGAGCGTATGGCTGAGACTGTCGGCATGAGCGCCAATTATTTGAGCCGCTTGTTTAAGCAGGAAACAGGCATGACACTTACGGATTATTTGATCGATATTCGGATCGATAAGGCGAAGCAATTTCTGACGGATCATCCCAATTTGAAAAACTACGAGATATCGCAGCTGGTCGGCTATAGCGACCCCGTTTATTTCAATAAGCTGTTTAAGAAAATGACTGGCGATACGCCTAAGGACTATAAAGGAAAGCATAGATAAATATTTAGCCAAAAAGAATACAAAAAGTGCAACATACTATATTTACTACGGCACAATATGAGCGTAATATGGTGCCGTAGTGTTCAAAATAAACACGCGTTCATAAGCGAGCATAGCTACAGAGGGATGGGTAGAGCAATGTCAGAGAAAGTTGAGAAGGCAAGGTTAAGCGCAGCTGCAAAAGGGCTCGCCAGCACGTTTGAGAACGCATCGCTCGAGCAGGATGCGAGTCCGTTAAAGTTTTTGTTTTCATTGTACAAGGGAAATTTTGCTAATCTGTTTGTTTCGTTATTTTTCCTGTTGATTAAGAGCGCACCAATCTACGTGCTGCCGATCGTTACTGCGAACATCATCAACATCGCGACAAACCCGGCCAAGTATCCGATCAGCGGGATTTGGATTAATTTCTTCGTCATACTGATCGTCATCTTGCAAAATATACCGACGCATGCGGCTTACATCTCCTTCCTAAGCCGTGCGGTGAGATATGTGGAAGCGGGACTGCGCAGTGCGCTTGTTCGGAAGCTTCAGCAGCTATCGATCAATCAGCATCGCGAGCTTCCTGCAGGCAAGCTTCAATCGAAGGTGCTGCGCGATGTGGAAGCAGTCGAGATGATGTCGAAGCAATTCATGATCGCACTCGCTCCTGCCGTCGTGAACATCATCGTCTCATTTGTCATTACGCTGAACAGCAGCTGGATCGTCTCGTTGTTCTTTATTCTGACGATTCCGATGTCGATCTCGATTGTGACGATATTCCGCCGCAAAATCAGAAAGTCGAACAAGGAATTCCGCAAGGAAATCGAGCAAATGTCTTCGCGCGTGTCTGAGATGGTAGAGATGATTCCGATAACGCGGGCGCATGGTTTGGAGAAGGTGGAAATTGCGAAGATTGACTCGACGCTGCGCAATATTCAGGGCAAGGGCTATCGGCTAGATTTGGTAGAAGCGTACTTTGGCTCTACCAACTGGGTGACGTTTCAAATATTTCAAGTGCTTTGTTTAATATTTACTGCTTATCTCGCTTACAATGGTCAAATCCAAGTCGGCGATGTTGTTATGTATCAAGGCTTTTTCGCTATGATCTTAGCTTCAGTTACCGGTCTAATTAATATTTATCCGCAAATTGCGAAAGGGCTTGAGTCCATTCATTCCATTAAGGAAATATTGGTATCGACGGATATTGAGAACAACAGCGGCAAGAGAAAGCTGGATAATGTGCGCGGTGAATTCTCATTCCGAAGTGTTGAGCTCTCCTATCCAGGAAGCGAGCATCATGTGCTTGAGGACGTGACACTGGATGTAGAGGCGGGAGAATGCATCGCATTCGTCGGGGCTTCTGGAGCAGGCAAATCGACTGTGCTTAATCTCGTTATCGGCTTCTTACAGCCGACAGGAGGGAAAGTGCTGATGGATGGCATTGATCTCGCAGATATCGACCTTCGCAGCTACCGGAAGCATCTCGCTGTCGTGCCGCAGACAAATATTTTGTTCTCAGGAACGATCCGCGACAACATCACGTACGGGCTTCGTGATATTACGGATGAGCAGGTAAAGCGTGTTGTTGAGATGGCTAATCTATCCGAATTTATCGGACAGCTGCCTGACGGGCTTGAGACGATGGTCGGCGAGCATGGCGGCAAGCTGTCCGGCGGCCAGCGCCAGCGTATTGCAATCGCGCGCGCGCTGGTGCGTCAGCCGAGCATTATTATTCTCGATGAGGCGACATCGGCGCTCGACAATGAGTCCGAATTCCACGTTCAGAAGGCGATGCAGGAGCTGATCAAAGGCAGAACAACTTTCATCGTTGCCCACCGCCTATCAACGATTCGCGATGCTGACCGTATTGTTGTTATGAAGCACGGACGAATTGTTGAGGTCGGCAGCTTTGAAGAGCTGATGGCGAGCAAGGGAGAATTTTATAACCTCAAGCAGCTGCAATTGTAAGGGGAGAACAAAAAGGTCGATCTGGCGTTTACGCCTGATCGACCTTTTTGTATTCATGCAAGCTTATAATGACCACCATCTGAGCCTCAGATAGGGATTAATGGTCTGCTTCTTTATTTTAATTGAGTAAGCGCTTTAAATTTAGCTGTAAATGATGGATAAAATCGCCGAAAACGATGGTGATTTATATGAAAATCATATTCATATATTTATATAATATATGAAAATTCTATTATTAAACGTGAAATCCTAATCGCTTATAATGTGAATATCATTTAATAAAAAAATAATGAGGTGCTTGGATTCATGAGAAAGAAGCTCGTATACTCACCGCCTGCAAACGGTTACCCAGAATGGAATAACAACCCTGAAATTTATCGGATCAACCGACTGGATGCCCATACTTCGTTAATGCCGTTCGATACAATTGAGGAAGCACTTGAAGGAAATCATAGCAAGTCGACAAACTATTTGACGCTGAATGGCAAGTGGAAATTTGCATTTGCAACCAATGCTGATGCAAGGATTGCAAACTTCTATGAAACGGACTTCGACCATAGCAATTGGGACAGCATTAAAGTTCCTGCCCATTGGCAGCTTCAAGGCTATGATTACCCGCAATATACGAATATTAAATATCCATGGGATGGCAACGAGGATATTAAATCGCCGTTCGCTCCAACAGCCTACAACCCGGTTGGCTCATACGCGCGCACCTTCACCGTGCCTGCAGGCTGGAGCGGGAAGCCAGTGTTCATTAGCTTTCAAGGCGTAGAATCCGCGTTCTACGTATGGCTGAATGGAGAACTAGTCGGCTTCAGTCAGGATAGTTTTACACCGTCTGAATTCGATCTGACGCCATACCTTGCTGAGGGTGAGAATAAGCTTGCCGTAGAGGTATATCGCTGGAGTGATGCGAGCTGGCTGGAGGATCAAGATTTCTGGCGGATGAGCGGTATCTTCCGCGATGTATATTTGTATACAACACCAGAAGCTCATATTTACGATTATTTTGTCAAAACAGAATTGGACGATCAGTTCCTAAATGCGGAGCTTATCATTGATGCTAAGCTGCTCAATTATTTCGTTAAGCCGCTCGGAAGCTTGACAGTAGAGGCTATCCTGTATGATGCGAATGGGGCATCCATCTTTACGACTCCATTAACAGCTCAGACATCCGTTGAAGGTGAAGCTTTGACGGAGATTCAACTGAGCAGAATCGTTGAGAATCCGCTGAAGTGGAGCGCCGAGCATCCGAATCTTTACACGCTGGTGCTTAGCTTGAAATCATCAGATGGAACGTTGTACGAGGCGATCAGCTGCAAAGTCGGTTTCCGGAAGTTTGAAATCAAAGACGGGCTCATGCAAATCAATGGACGGCGTATTATGTTCAAAGGGGTTAACCGTCATGAATTTTCCTGCGATACGGGCAGAGCGATTAATGAAGAGGACATGCTTAAAGATGTTTTGCTCATGAAGCAATACAATATCAATGCTGTGCGCACCTCCCATTATCCGAACAATTCGCTTTGGTATAGGCTTTGCGATGAGTACGGCCTATACGTTATTGACGAGTCGAATCTAGAGACGCATGGCGCATGGTCGTATGATCAGAAGGAGCTGGGAGCGGCTGTGCCTGGAAGCTTGCCGGAGTGGACAGGAGCTGTATTGGATCGCTGCAACTCGATGTTCCAGCGCGACAAGAACCATGCCTCGATTGTCATCTGGTCGCTTGGGAACGAGTCCTTTGGCGGGGATAACTTTATCCAAATGCACGACTTCCTTCGCGATGCAGACCCGTCTCGTGTCGTTCATTACGAGGGTGTCTTCCACTGGCGCGCATCGGAAGAAGCGTCAGATATTGAGAGTCATATGTACACGAGTCCGCAGGGTGTGGAGCAATATGCACGCAATAATCCTAAGAAACCGTTTATTCTTTGCGAATACAGCCATGCAATGGGCAACTCCTGCGGCGGCCTGCACGTTTATTGGGAAGTGTTCGAGAAGTATCCGATTCTGCAAGGCGGTTTCATATGGGATTGGATTGATCAAGCGATCCGGGTGACGGATGAGAACGGGCAGTCGAAAATGCTGTATGGAGGAGATTTCGGCGAGTCGCCGAATGATGGCAACTTCTGCGGAAATGGCGTTATTTTCGCTGACCGAACAGTATCGCCTAAGCTTCAAGAGGTTAAAAAGGTTTACCAGAACGTGAAGTTTGAAGCGATTGATCTGAAGAACGGTTCGATCAAAATATCCAATCGCCACTTGTTCAGCTCGCTTGATGAATTTACGCTTGCATGGCAGGTTGCTGTTAATGGCAAGGTTGTGGAATCAGGTATTGGCTCAGCAGGCGCTGCGCCTGAGGAATCTGAGCTGCTTGAGCTCCCGTACAAGCTGCCTGAGCTTGCTAGCTCGGCTGATGAGGCTGTGCTGACTGTTCAGCTGCTCTTGAAAGAACAGACGCTTTGGGCTGAAGAGGGCCATGAAATTGCGTTTGAACAGTTTGTGCTGCCAGCGCCTGTTAAACTGCTGATTGGTGCGGCTGCAGCTAAGCCAGCCATTCAAGTGGAACAGACAGCTGAAGCGTTGATTGTAAGCGGAGAGGAATTCCAAGCACAGTTCGAGCTGGCAAGCGGGAGTTTGAGTTCTTATCAGTGGAGAGGTGCGGAGCGTCTGTCCAAAGCGCTTGCGCCGAACTTCTGGCGTGCCTACACGGACAATGACCGCGGCAACCAACAGCATGAGCGCTGTGCAACGTGGAGAGAAGCGGGAGCAGAGCGCGAGCTGCGCGCGATAACATGGGATGCTGGTGCTAGCAATGTTTCTATCCGCGTGCAGTACAGCTTGCCGACGACAGCTGTATCCTTGTTAACTTTCATCTATTCGGTAAGCGGAGACGGTGAAATCAGCGTGTTTGAAGAACTGCAGCCGGGAGCGAATTTGCCGGAAATTCCAGAGGTTGGTGTTCTGTTCCAGATGCCTGCTGCGTTTAACCAAATTAGCTGGTATGGCAAAGGTCCGGACGAAACCTATTGGGATCGTCAGACGGGCGGCAAGCTCGGATTATACAGCGGCAGCGTTCAAGATCAGTTCGTGCCTTATATCAGGCCCCAAGAATGTGGGAATAAGATGGAGGTACGCCATGCAGCGATTACGAATGCGGCAGGCGAAGGACTTATCTTGAAAGGTGCACCGCACTTTGAGCTTAACGTGCTCCCATTCACGCCTTCTGAGCTGGAAGCACATGATCATATTCATCTGCTGCCAGAGAGCGACAAAACGGTCGTTCGCGTCAATCATAAGCAAATGGGCGTAGGCGGACATGACAGCTGGGGTCAGCGGCCGGAGAAAGAATATACATTATACGCGAATCAAACGTACGCACATCGGTTCACGCTGCAAGGCGTTTAAACGAAATAGAGGCTGTCCTTCCGTTATTTGACGGAGGGGCTGCCTCTATTTTTAACTTATAGAGAAAGCATATGAATATTCACATGCTTTCTCTATACGTTTGGCTGAAACGATGGAGTTTATAGAACGGACACCGTCAGGCGTTTCTTCTTATTTGATATAGATGCCGCCGAAAGGCAGTACCTCGCGAAGGATTCTTCGAATAAAGCCGCCGTTCTGAAGCTGCTCCTCCAGCTCGGTATCACGTGAACCGGTTTGAATAAGCACGGGACCGGAGCCGCGAATTTCCCACTGAACGTTCATATGCTGGCTCGCCAGCTTATTCCCGTAGACGGAAAGCTGAATAGAAGCATTCTCAGGGTAAGCGACAAGAGCGCCTGTCTCCACATATAGAGGACGATCAGGCTGCAGCTGAATCGATTTCACATCACCTGCCGTTATAAGGCCTAACTGGCCGGGACCGGAGAACCGCATGCGGACGAACTCTTTCGTAATCCATGCATTCTTGAGCTTCTGAACTACAGATTTGAGCTTCATCCCGTCGGAGAAAAAAATAACGTGACGGAAGTCGAACAGCAGATCGCTTTTCTCCTCAATATAAACCGTTTCAAGCGAGCAGCCTGCCGGCAAGCCAATAATGAACTCGGATGGGCCGGATAATATGGAGCGAATCCAGCGCTTCTTGCGGTACATGCCTGCGAGATCCATGAAACGATCCTCACGGCTCTGCGGATCGCCTTGATAAGCGATAATGGACTTAGGATGAAGGACATGCAGCTTGTCCAATTCTGCGAGCCTAATATGCACATGGCCGATCTGTGCAGGAACCGTTATGTTCATCCGCTAATCCCTCTGCCTCTGCCGCGCGTACTCCGCTGTTTGCGCCATACAAGGTAGCGCCAGACCCGGATGGATACAATATAAGCAGCAAATACGGCTGCGATGATAATAAAGGTATAGATCAGCTTGCTCACAAAGGATTGTTTCTCCTGTTTCATACGTACCATCTCGGCTTGCATGTCAGCATTCTGAGCAATGAGCTGCTCGTTTTGTTTCTGTAATTGTTCATTTTGTTGACGAAATTTCTCATTCTGTTCGAAGAGCTCTTGCTGTTTCAGAGCGTATTCCTCTGCGGCCTTAGCAGACTCTTCAAGCTTCTGCTGCTGAGCTCCAAGCTCTTCCTTGGCCTCAATGTAATGCTGTTCGAGCTCGTTGATTTTCTCAGGAGCCTTGAATATATCTCTAATCTGGCTAAAGAAGCCTGCATGGACAGCAGGTTGAGGAGCAGCAATAAGTATCATAGATATGAGACATGTAAATATGAGAATTTTCCATATGGATGAGCGCATCATGGTCTCCCTTCAAATTTCGACATAGAGGGGCTGATATTTACATTTTACAATCTTTCACGACAATAGTCACTCTCGTCCTTCAGCATAAAAAAAGGATAGCAGCGAGATTCGCTGCTATCCTTAACATTTGGTTTATGATTTGACGTACAAGCGGCTCGTTTCTTCCCAAATGCCGCCCGGCTCAAGTGATACAAGGCCGATTTGCTCCGCTGGGAGATCAACGTTCGGAGCGTTCACCAGATTAAGCTGTGGTTCTGGGCAGAAGAAGCCCGGTGTGCAGTTATTGTTCCAGATCATCCACTGCTTATAGGCAGTGCCGATATCATAGACGAGCTTTACACCTGTGCGAGTATCCGTCAGCTCCATCAGGTTGCGTCCGTTCTGTGGCTCCGTTGTGTAGTGATTGTCCATGGCTGCCCAGAATGGGGAAATGCCAGTCGTCTTCATCGCTTCCTCATCTGCAAGCAGAGGCTGATAGCTGCCAGTTGGAAGCATACGCTCATTCAGCTCCCAACGGTTGCCTGTAGTGAGTGTGAAGCGGTAGTCGTCAGACGTGCTGATTGGATCAAATGGTGCATTAATCGTCGTATGGAAGCCGATCAAGCATGGCATAGCTTCCGTGCCCTCGTTATGTACCGAAACATGTTGAAGCAGTCCTCTATCATTTAACGAATAGCGCAGTCTCACTGTGAAACGGTGTGGCAGGTAAGTGAAGATCGGATGGGATTCGTCGATCGTAATTTTGAGCGATACATAGCTTTCCGTCTTGTTTGTGCCGAAATCCTCAACACTCCATGCAGCGGTATGCAGAAATCCATGCAAGTGATTACCGGTTGATTGTTCATTAACGGGGAAGGAGTAGGTTCTTCCGTTCCAAGTAAACGTACCATCTTCGTAACGATTCGGCGGGAATAAGACTGGAATACCGTGAACGCCCGGCTTATCGCGGAAGCTATCCATTTCTTCAAGAGAAGGCTCGCGCAGGAAGGTATAGTTGTTTACTTTATCACGGAAAGCGATGAGATTGGCGCCGACAGCCGGCAATACCGCAGCCTCATAAGCCCCCCATTGCAGCCAAACGGCTTGCTCGTCTTGAAATAATTGTTCGAAAGCTTGTCCTTGCGTAGACATGGAAATCCTCCTAGAACGTATTGGTTTAAAAGCGTCATACATCAAAGCATGAGTTCAAAAATCATATCCAACCTTAGAATAGCAGGACGGAGCCAAACAAACAACCGCCCCATACCGCTTACTGCGGAATAGGACGGCTGCTTAGCATCATGCTATTGAGTAATGCGTAGGTCTTTGCTCGTTGCTCGCTGCGAGAACAACTGCTGGATGACGAACTGCTTGCGGCGGTTGACGGGCAGTTGTTTGGAATCTGTAATCTCTGAGTCGAAGAAGATGGAGCCGCCTTCGATCATTTTGATCTTGCCAATATTAATGTAGCAAGTGGAGCTGACCGGATAGAAGCTGCGCTCATTCGTTAGCTGTGAAATCTGCTCGGCAGTCATTCTTCTCTTTATATTGTAGTTTCTGCCGTGAAAGCTCACGAGTCCCTGCATTCCAAGCTTGAAGTAAAGCACATCCGACTCCAGCTCGAAATCTTCATACACGTTCCGTTCGCTCAGTACAACATTCATCATCTCAATTCCCCCTTTAGAAATGTGAACAACTGATTGTTAGCGCTTACATTGTAACATGTCACAATAGGATTTGTGAAGTCTTTTATAAAAAAAAGACATTGTTTGCTGAACGGGCATGTGCTATGGTCACTGTAATGCCAAAAATCTGAAAGGTTGGGTATGCATGAGTAATGATAAAGAACAATTAACAAGCCTGAAAACACTATATATTGGTTCGTATGGAGCAGTGTCCGAGCCGACGGTGCACGTATGCACATTCGACGAGAAAACAGGCGAGCTAACCGTCATTCAGCAGTTAAGCGGTGTGGAAAATGCATCGTTTCTGACGCTTCATCCGAATGGTAAACAATTGTATGCGGCAAGTGAAACGGAGTCGACTGCTGATGCAGAAGGAGGCTCAGCGGCTACCTTCGAGATTGACGCAGCAGCAGGGACCCTTACTTTAACGAGCAATAGTGTCCTTACTTATGGAGCACATCCTTGCTACATTAGTACAGATCCAGCGGGAAAGGTTTTGTACGCAGCTAACTACACGGGCGGCAATGTCGCTTTAATTCCAATTGCGGCTGACGGCAAGCTGGAAGCAGCGGCCGCGGTTCAGCAGCATGCTGGAGAGCTTGGACCTAACGCAGCCAGACAGGACGCTCCACATGCACATTGCATCGTACCGCTTGCCGGATCTCCTTATGTCTGTGCGGTTGACCTAGGTATTGATTCGATCGTTATTTACCGTTTCGACGAGGAGAAGCGCTCGCTTGCTCCGCACGGAATCAGCAAGGTTCATCGCGGTGCAGGTCCGCGTCACTTGATCTTCCATCCCTCACTGCTAATAGGCTACGTGATGAATGAGCTTGACTCTACGATTACATTACTAAAGGTTGATGCGGATAAGGGCTTATTGACGGCGGGTAAAGCTATTTCTGCGCTTCCTGAAGGTTTTGCCGGATATAACGATGCAGCAGATATACACTTGGGGGCTTCTGGACGTTATTTGTACAGCTCGAACCGCGGACATAACAGCATCGCTGTATTTTCTGTCGATCAAGAAACAGGCGAGCTATCGTTGATTCAGCATGTGGATTGCGGTGGAGATGCACCTAGAAACTTTGCCATTACGCCTGAAGGCGGACACTTATTAGTAGCGAATCAGAAGACTGGTAATGTTGTCGTGTTTAGCGTGGATGAAGGGACTGGGCTGCTGACGCGTACGACAGCATCGCTTCAATTGCAAAGTCCGGTTTGTATCCAATTTGCCATATAGGATTGGCCAGCGTGATCCGAACACGGAAATGAGGGCTTTTCGAGAAGAAAGGAAGGTCCTGCGATAATGTCAGCATCACGTACTACAACAGCTAGCAGTATGGAGACAGTTAAATCCGCAACGGTTTATGCCATTTTGATTTGTATCAGCTCCGTCCATCTGATGAACGATATGATGCAATCGGTCGTTTCTGCTTTATTCCCAGTGCTTGAGGAATCGCTCAAGCTAAGCTTGACGCAAATCGGCTGGATAGCGTTCACCCTTAATATGACCTCTTCAGTCATGCAGCCTGTGGTTGGACTACTGTCAGATAAAAAGCCAAGTCCCTGGATGCTGCCGATCGGTATGCTCTCTAGTATGGCTGGAATGGTTGGATTGGCCTTTGCCCCAAACTTTTACTTCGTGCTGCTCGCCGTTGTATTCGTAGGACTTGGCTCAGCTGTATTCCATCCGGAGGGCTCGCGTGTTGTGCACTTAGCGGCAGGGGCACGCAGAGCCTTCTCGCAATCGATCTATCAGGTCGGAGGCAATTTCGGTCAAATGCTGGGTCCGTTAATGACTCTCTGGATTTTCATCCCACTTGGTCAAAAGGGTGCGATATGGGGAACACTGCTCGCTGCTGCTGCCATCATTATATTGATGAAGGTCGTACCCTGGTACAGGTCACAGCTTGCTGTGCAGGCAGGCAAGAGAGAGCAGCGGAAGGCAAGCGGCATTTCTTCAAGAGCTGTTCTGGCGCCTAAAGTTGTTGGATTCGCTCTTGCTATTTTGTTTTTTATCGTATTCGCGCGTTCATGGTATGCCGCAGCGATCGGCAACTTCTATCAGTTCTATCTAGTTGAATCGTATGGAATCACAATCAAGCAAGCACAGATTCCGTTATTTTTATTTATGGCGGCGGGGGTAGCAGGAACTTTCCTTGGCGGAATTCTGGCAGATCGTATTGGGCGTAAAAAAATGATGCTGCTTTCGATTCTCGGTGCTGCTCCGTTTGCTCTGGCGCTTCCCCACTTGCCCTTGCTGCTCGTATATCCATTGATCGTACTGCTTGGCTTTATTCTGCAATCTGGATTTTCTGTTAGCGTCGTCTACGCACAGGAGTTAATGCCTGGCAAAGTAGGAACGGCATCCGGTCTCATTACCGGACTTGCATTCGGTATGGGCGGGCTCGGCGCTGTCGTACTGGGACATTTGGCAGACAGTCACTCACTTAGTTTTGTCATGTTCGCATGCAGCGCACTTCCGTTAATCGGAATGCTGGCGATGCTGCTGCCTAAGGATAGGAAGGAAGCTTAGTAACCGAACGTTGTATTAAAAATTGCAGCAGCCAGGGATGATCTCTAATGATCCCCGGCTGCTGTATTTAAAATGGAGGGAGCGAGAAGTAGATGAAGCCATCACTATAAGTGATCAGGCAGACCACGAAGATACATCGTTTTGCAGTCGTTATTTTGCCGTAAAGCTTCGATTGTCTTCGGGTTTGGCGATCTGAAAATAGTAGGATAATCTACCTCAGCATATTCTGCTCGAATTGAAAATGCGAGTTGCTCCCCTTCTAACAAAAACTCGGCATGTACCCCTTTTTTATTACCTCTTGCGTCCAAACGAATCCATTTATCGTACTTGGCAATATAGACACCGTTTAAAGCATGAATGCAATAACCGCTCTCCGGAGTGTCCCCTAATGTCAGTCGCTGATAACAAAAGCCCGAGGGTATGCCTGATTTTCTTAACAGTGCAGTCAGCAAGTTCGCTTTTGCATAGCAGATGCCTTCTCCAAAATACAATGCCTCTGAGGCTGTGCAAGTAACTCTTGCACTTTGAATATCCCAAGAATGATTTATTTCATCACGAACATATTCAAAGGACCTCTTAATCAAATCTACTTGATCTGCTGCCGACTCGTTCAGTCTAGCTGTTAGATTAACGAGCAATGGATGATTATAGTCTACTTCGCTTGTTTCGATTAGGTAGTCGTCTAAAACTTCGGATTCACATAGAAGCTTCATTGGCCTCCACCATCGTGTCCCTGTTTAATGTATTTCTTTGTCATGCATGAATCCCCCTTAATAGCTATTTATGAATTATTATGCACCACAATGCAATAATATTCAATAACCGTGGATTTGATTTGATGATGGTTGTCAAACGAGCATCTTTATTAAGCCTATAAGAGTTTTATGGGTGTTATTGAAAAAAACCAAACAAAGTAGTATATTATCTATAAAATAAACAAACGTTTTAAAGGAGTGTTTGTATATGTGGTCAGAAGATCGGTTTTGGACATCTTCGGTAGAGGAATTAAAGCAAGGTTATGTATTTGATGAATTGGATAGTTGTTATCATTGCCTCATATGCGGAGAAGGCTTCGAGGATGGCGAGATATTCAGAGAGGATTCATCAGGAAGATGGTTTGAAGCTCGCAAATATGCTAGTCATCATGTCGGTCAGGCACACGGGTCGATGCTCAATTATTTGTTGGAGCTCGATAAGCGGCAAACAGGCTTGACGGATTTACAGAAGGAGCTGATCCGAGGATTTGCCGATCAACTGTCGGATCAAGAGCTGATGGGACTGACCGGTGCAGGCAGTGCCTCAACGATCCGCAACCATCGCTTTGTGCTGAAGGAGAAGGCGAAGCAAGCGAAGTTGCTGCTAGCTATTATGGAAATGATGGAGCAAGGTGCGACGGCGTCTCCGCGCTTCATGCCCGTTCACCGAACAGCTACGCAGGTGGATGAGCGCTATGCGATGACAGAGGACGAAGACGCGGCAGTGTTGAAGCAGTATTTGCCTAAGGGACTGAACGGTCCTCTGGCATCCTTCCCACGCAAGGAAAAGCGGAAGATCGCAGTATTGCGCCATATCGCTGCTTTTTTCAAAGGCGAAAATCGCTATTCGGAGAAGGAGGTTAACGAGCTGCTGAGTCAGTTCTGGGAATCGGATTATGTGACGCTGCGCCGTTATTTGATCGAGTACGGTTTCCTTGACCGGAGTGATGATGGGCGTGCCTATTGGGTGAAAGGGACGGAGAAAGGTCTTGCGGAAGCCGCTCATCCTAAGAAGGAAGTTTCTAGTGAGCAAGGTACTGCCTTGGAGCAGAGCGAGAAAGGAAAGAAAGGAAAATCTGGAAAGCAGAAGCAGCAGGATGCAAGGCGAGGGGATGAAGCGAGAATGGATAAAGCAAAGCGAAAGCAACTAACGGCTGAGTATCAAGAGCGTGAACGGATGATGGGCGTATTTCAGATTAAAAACAATGTTAATGGCAAGCTGTATATCGGAGGCTCGACAAACCTTGATGCGTTTTGGGGGAAAGAGCAGTTTGTCCTGAATATGGATACACATGCGAATAAGGAACTGCAGAAGGAATGGAAGCAATTCGGCAGCGAAAGTTTTTCTTATCTCGTTCTAGAGACCGTTAAATTGGATCAAAAGATTCATTATGATTATAAAGACGTGCTGGATCCGGAAGGTCGTCAGCCCGTTGATTTGGTACGCCAGTATAATCGCGAAGTCGGTGAATTGAAGGAGCAGTGGCTTGAAAAGCTGCAGCCATTCGGCGAGAAAGGCTATCATATCGAAAAAGAAAACGGGAATAAGGAATAATTCGGAATGATCTGGAATGATTAAGGGAGTGTGGGTGGAACGATGTCTGCAAAAGGAGTTACAGGAGCTGGAGACAGCTTGCTCCGCAATACATTTTTTCAAACGATTTTGCTGTCTAACGTGCTGCTGCAAATCGGGATTTGGGTAAGAAACTTTGCTATTCTTATGTTTGTGACAGACAAAACGAATGGTGATCCATTTTCGATTAGTTTAATGGGATTTTTGGAATTTTTACCGATATTCGTGTTTTCGTTTATTGGCGGCACGTTTGCAGATCGTTGGCGGCCGCGTTTGACAATGATCTGGTGTGATTTCTTATCCGCCCTATCCGTATTAGTCGTACTTATTACGCTGCTCTACGGATCCTGGCATATGGTCTATTTTGCAACCTTTGTTTCTGCTATATTCTCACAGTTCTCACAGCCATCGGCCATGAAGCTGTTCAAGCAGCACATCCCAGCTGAGCAGTTGCAGTCGGCTATGGCCATGTTCCAATCGCTGATCGCAATTTTCATGGTGCTTGGTCCGTCACTTGGGGTGATGTCGTATCAAAAATTCGGCATAGAGGTTTCAATCGGAGTGATGGGCGTGGCTTTCTTGCTGTCAGCAGTCGTTTTGTTCCGCATTCCGCGTGACCGTGAGATTGAACGATCAGAGGGTATGGTGGAGAGTGTGTTCTGGCAAGAATTGAAGGACGGCTTTGCTTATGTGTGGCGCAGTCCTGTATTGAAGGCGCTTGGAGGTACATTCGCGCTCGCTGGAATTGCTGTCGGCATCGCTAATACGCTTGGCCTATTCATTGTGCTAGAGCGTCTTGGTCAGCCAAAAGAATTTTTGCAATACATGCTAATGGTTAACGGAATAGCGATGCTTGTCGGCGGCGGTGTTGTCATGGTGATTGCGAAAAAGGTCGCACCGCAGAAGCTGCTTGCACTTGGTATGTTAATGAGCTCGCTGACAATGTTAGGTATAGGCTGGTCAACAAGCATTCCGCTTACATTGGTACTGCAGTTTATTGGGGGCTTGGGTTTCCCTATGATTCAAATCGGGATAAGCACAATGATATTGCAATGGTCAGAGGAATCTTATACCGGAAGAGTAAACGGTGTGCTTACACCAATGTTTATGGGCATGATGGTTATCATGACATTAGTTGCTGGACAGCTGAAGCTTGTTTTTCCGCTTGTTGGAATATACACAGTGGCCGGAACAGCAATGTTTTTGGGGATGCTGCTCTTGGTTCCAGTGTTCAAGCATAAGCCTTTGGTTGCGCAAACGAACACGTAATAGGCTGGGGGATATTGACAGATTATGTGACCTGGAGTACATTTGTTGTAGTTGATACAAGGTATAGCGAAGCACGCTTATACCCTCGTTAGAGGGAGAGGCGTGCTTTTTTTGTGTTGATTCGGCTATGTTCTTGGGAGAGGGACATACCGAACGGGGGAGGATTGGAGAAGGGAGAGAGGGGAAAAGGAGGAAAATGATGGTTGATCAAGAATTGGTAAACGACCAATGTAAATAATTGTATGATTTTAGCGAAAAAGATAACGGCAGAAAAGTATAAAAAAACAGAATGAGAAGTGGTTGAATATGCAAAAATTCAAAAAAATGATAGTAGCTGCTACAGTGGCGGCAATACTGCTTACAGGAATGAATACGGTAAATGCAGCTGCTGCCTTTACAGATACGAAGACACATTGGGCGAAATCACAAATTGATTCTGCGGTAGGTCAGGGTTGGATTAATGGATATGATGACCAGACTTTTAAGCCAAATGCCAATATGACGCGTGCGGAGTTTTTGAAGTCCTTGGTCGCTGCGCTGAAATTAAAAGTGGAGGACACCGATACACCTTTTGCTGATGATAAAGGTTGGTTTCGTTCATATATTGCAACTGGCTTGAAGCAATCCATTATTAAGGTTGGGGACTACAAAGAGAGTAATTTCGAACCGAATAAAATGATTACGCGTGAAGAGATCGCTCGTATGACGATCCGTTCGCTAGGTAAGGATGCCGAAGGTGTGAAATCTGGATACCTAGCGATAGCGAAGAAATTAGAAATCATGAAGGGTTATCCGGACGGATCGATGGGTGGAGAGAAAAATGCTACTCGTGCGGAGTCGGTCGTTATGATTACGAATACGTTGACGGCGAAAAATCCTGCGGTGGCGGTGGTTGCTTATCCGAAAACGAAGGAGCAATTGAATGCACTTATTCAGTCACTTCCTAACTTTAAGGGAACGACCACATATGGTCATAACGGTGTCATTCTAATAAACACAAAAGGCTCTGATGATTTTTTTGATAATACTCTTGTTGTCGAATATAATACTGATCTCAAACAAACGAACATAGTAATCGCTGATCCGACGGCTGACAATAAAGCAATTGTAAAAGATTTGCTGAATAAATACTATCCCAAGGCCTTTGAAAAGGCATACGCAAGTTATATCAAAGTAAATGATATGAAATTTGTTGAAGGAAACAATTCTGTTATCACAAAATATGACGGAAGATCGTTTGGCGCTTATAAAGCCAATAATAATAAAAAGGTAACTATAGAAATCGGGGTGTAATATGGGACCTTTATTACTTAGAAGAAATATATTACTCCTAATCCTTATTGTCATTATGATTTTAAATATATTTCAAAATCAATCCGTATCTGCTGCTAGCAAGTCTTGTCCTATACCAACTGAATATGATTCAAAATCTAAAACACTAATTTCTCAAAATAATATACCTACTTCTTTAAATACTGCAAAAGGTGTAATGAAATTAAACGGAAATTATCTATCTAATGCTTGTGGAATTGGAAAAAATCTAGTAGTTTATGGAACACCAGAAGATGTAACTGGTAACGAGTACGATCAAAGTCAGTGGCGTTATCTAGGATATGATATTAATGGTACTGTCTATAGAAACTGGCTCTTCCGTAGCGATTCAAGAGCAACATTACACGTTGCTAAAAACTGGGTGAAGTCCCCTTGGTCTGATACAACAATTAAGAATAAAGGTGTTCAATCAACAGTTGAGTTAACATCTCACCCGGATGCTAAGAAATGGCTAGAAGCAATAGTCGATCCCTATAATGAATTCCCGACCTTCATACAAAGCTATAACAAACGAACCAACAATGGATGGACAGGTGACACACTAAAGGATTATGTAGTAATACAACAAATTCCCACAAAGTTTACTCCTGGTGTAATTCAAATGTGGAACATTTGGCAACCAGACGGATCTTATTGGTACGAAATGTTTTATATTCCTCCATTAGATCCTTTGGAAGTAAAAGAACTACCCGATCTTGTTATTACGGATATTAAAACAGATCCAGTCGAAGCAGCTGCTTCATCATGGGTAGGCGATAATATCACCGTTAAAATAACTTCGAAAAATGAAGGTAATGTTAATTCAGGATCTTTTACCGTTGGCATCGTGGGTACAAATATTAAATCAGAAGTCATATCAAACATCCCACCTGGTCAAATCAAAACAGTGTCAGTTAAAGTCTCCTCAGCTAGTGCGGGAATTATAAAGTATACGGCAATGACTGATTTTGGAAAAGCCGTTACTGAATCAAATGAGTCCAATAACACGATGCCATTCCAAATCGTGTACAGCAAAAAGAATGAACCAACCTCTCCCATCGCCATCATCAGCCACAAGGATGGCGACCATCGAACGGAACCCGAAATAACCATCAAACCCATTGACGATCCCAAGCTAGACGATACCCTCTCCTATTCTCCTGGAAAAGAAGCCATAACCGTTCGCGAATGGAAGTATAAAACACCATCAGGGACAACCATTCAGAAAAAGCCTGTAGCCAATGATTTTGCGCTAGAAGGCAAATACCTCATTGAGCTGCGCGTAACCAATAGCGCTAATAAGGTGTCAGAGTGGGCGCATTTAACCATTAATGTCGGTGACAAGGCAACCCCAACTCCAAGCACTGAGCCTACTCCCAAGCCAAGGCCTGAGCTGAAAGCCTCAATTCGATTCCAGCCTAACTATATCATTGCAGGTGAGAAATCATCTCTGCTAAATAGTTCAAATGAATTCGAAAGTATGGAATGGAGTTTTTCACCAAACTTAGATCCTATATTTCCAGATAAAACACAATATGATTATCATGATCAAACCTTTACAGCGTCTGGTACGTATCGTGCGAATATTACGGTAAGAGATAGCAGTGGGTCAGCAACAGATGATGCAACATTAACGGTCATTGATCCAAGGCCAGTAGCAATAGTAGCTGGAGCGTCTAAAGTAATCGAGGGACGGCCGTTTCCGTTTCCCTATCATCTAAATAATTCTTATACGCCGCTCGCAGATCGTGGTGCTACGATTGATCATAGTCGATCTGAAAAAAAATACAGTAAAGTGGGTGTAGCTGGTTCTTCAACGGGCTTTCCTACGGTTAACAATCTAGCATTAGGTGAGTATCTGCTCGAAGGAAAGGTATATGACACGACAGGCAGGGTGAGTGATTGGGCTGAGCTGCTTATGGAAGTTGTACCCGATCTGCCACCAACAGTTGAAGTTATTGCACCTGAAGAAGCCTATCGTAGCAGCGGATTCATGCTCTTTATTGAGGCGGAGAGTCCTGACGCGGATCAGATCGTACATTTGCTGCTAGAAGAGCGATATGACGATAACAATGACGGAAATTTTGAGGACGAGCCTTGGACGAGACTTTATGACGGCTCTTATAAAACAACACATTCACTTAATTACACGACCGTTGGTAAAAGGCAATATCGCGCTACCGTTACGGAGGATTATGGGAAATCTGGCGTTTCTGAACGGGTCACAACCGATATTTTGAACTATACACCAGCGGTTAACTTCAACGTATTCGGCATAACACAGCAACCAGGGCAAGGCGAGAATAGCGGGCCGCCTGTGACGAATTATACAACTCAATCGATTTTTCGCTCATGGGTAGCGAAGCGTCCTTATGCTGGGGGAGATATGGGCAAGGTAGTGTGGAAGACAGACAGCTCATCCATTAGCACAAAAATAGGTGAAATGGTAAGTTTTAATGTGAAGTATCCAAATGCAGGTATGGGACTTAATTCTCGGAATAAGTATTCGCTTGCAACTGATCTAGTTGCCAAGCCGATGTGGGAAGTACAGAAATTTGCTAACGGGTATTATGATATATCCACTAGCTTAACTGCAGAGCTTATATTTAACAATAATCGCTTATACACATCCTATAGGAGTAACGAGAGTCATGAGCAGATTGATGAGGCTTGTAATTGTAGGAATCAAAAATATTATTTTACAGAAACAGATGCAGTTACGGGTGAAGCATTAAGTCCTCAATTCTCATTTCCCTTAGCGAATTACTTGACCATGCTAAAGGAAGATGAAAACTTCTATAATTTCAACATTATTAATCAGTCCTCTGTCAGAATTATTAGAGTAATGAATCATGGACAGACGATAGAAACCCATACGTTTAATATTAGCGGCATTGAGAGCGGTGCTACCATTACGGCTAGAACCTTAGAACTAACGCCTGATTTCAAGTCAGCAATCCTTGCTGTGGAACATTCGAAATCGAGTGGAGTCAGAACAGACTATTATAAATACAATTTTGAGTTACGCTCTGTGGTTTGGCTTGCAACAGGATCAGAATACGGCAATTGGGGAGGACAATCTTCTTACCCTAAGACGGTATTTGCACCAAATGGGACGATATTCATAGCAGGGAATATCCTCACAAAAATATTACCAAACGGAACTCGAATAGATTCAGCGCCAGTCAAAGGTTTTACGAATGCTATATCTACCTTTTCAGGTGTAACCCAAAGCGATGACGGGCAATATCTCTATTTGAATAGCTATTATTCAGTAAACGGTTCTCCCTATAAAATGATGTTTACCACCTATAACGCCAACGATTTAAGTATAGTAAGCGATTATAAATTTACGGATGATTATCCCCCTTATAGTCCTGTTGTTAGACCTGATGGCAACGTCATGATAACTACTGGAGTTGAGTATTATTTATTTTCAAAAACAGGCGGATTATTATTGTCATCCCGCATGTACACGGATGGTATGTCAAGATTAACGCAACCAGGATTATTATCAAATGGCGATTTTTTCGGTTTTCAATGGATACGAACCTTAAATAGGGATTTATACGGCTTATACAATGTTTCAAAAGATATGACCATGATATCGGAGAAAGTTGAAGACAAGCCGGTTAATTTTAATAACGAAAATCCTTTCTTTAAGGTAACTCCCATTCTGCCCAATGGATCTGTTTTTTTCTTTGGTCCTAGGCCCAATAGTATTACGCCAATGGTGTCAGCGTCAGGAAATACAAGTCCTCAAGATATTGATGCGAATACCGTAGGGATATTCAATGATAATTGGGGCGGATTGCTCTATGATGCAGGCAGCGTAATGAAAAATTATGCGCTCGAATTTAATGTCAGTGTCAACGATATTAAGAACGATAAGGTCATTGGTGCAGGCTTCCACATTCAAAATGAGAAGAATCTTTATACCGTGGAGTGGAGCAAGAGCGATTTGACGTTGTACAAGTCAGTGAACGGCGTAAAGACAACGCTGCAGACCATTGCATTAACCCGTTCGCCTTATACCACTTATCCGTTTAAGGTCGAGGCCATCAATGGTACTTTAACGGTATCTGTCAATTATGAGAAGAAGTTAGAAGTTACAGACGGCACCTATACAAAAGGAGCAGCTGGGATCATGTCACTTGGCCAATCATCAGCAAGCTTCTCGCAAGTGAAGAAAACAAACTACGGAGATACGTATACGCAAGAAACGTATGATTCTGTACTCGTTAATGATCCAATTTCTTATGAAAAATTATTCAATGATATTGAGAATGACAAGGTAGCAGCTGAAGAGTGGAGTTATAGCCAAAACCCGAATTTCTTTGAGAATCCTGAAGGTACAAGTATCCATCATGGACAAAGCTATGCTGCAACAATTAACACATTGGAAAAGCCAGGTGTATATGAAATTACATTCCGAGCGCAGGACAATCCTGGACTACCTGGATATAGAAAATGGTCAGAACCAGTAAAAAAGCTGCTGTATGTCCATCGCAGGCCAGTAGCGCAGCCAGACGTTCGTTTCACTGGTAAGGTGTTCACAGAGGGCGAGGCACTCGATTATGAGACTTTCGATAAATCGTATGATCCTGATATTTCTCATATCCTATCAGACAAAGTATTCCGCACACGTTGGGCCGATCAAACCACATGGATCACAGGTAAGCGCGAGTATTATAACCGCCCTGGTGTAGAGTTAATCATTCAGGAGCAAGTAAGAGATATACACGGAGCTTGGTCATATTGGGGTCAGACAGTAGTCTATAAAGATGCGATCCCACCGGTTAATCAAACCAAGCCAGTTATGACGATTACTGTACCAGCTGGAACGACAGCTGCTACGCCAACTGTTCTGATAAAAGAGCCTACCATTCGTTGGACATATTTTGATGCTGAGAATGATCCGCAAGAGCAATATCGTTTAACGTTAACCTATGTTGATACAAACGAAACGGCCTTGTATATCGAGCATGAAGGCAATGCTCGTTCATATTCGATAGTGGAGGAGACAATAGAGCCAGGGCGTGTCGTTAAGGTTCAAGGACAGGTTAGCTCGGCTGGTGTTTGGTCGAACATAAGCAATAGCAGATATTTTGTCCTTGATCTTCCGCCGCAAACCTATTTACTCTCTTTCAATGGACAGGATGCCAACCAACCGATTTATACACGGAGCAGTCGTCCATTGCTGCAGGTGTTTACGGTTGATCCAGAAAATCATCCGATCCAGACCATTGATTATGAAGTGTTCCACGCGGGATCGGGAGCGAGAGTGGTAGATACCGAGCTAGCAATAGCTGCTGCTTCTTATACGCCGCCGGCTCTAGCCGAAGGATTGCATTATTGGAGGGCAAGGTCCAATGACAGTTATTTATGGGGACCTTATTCGAGCAATGGCTTTTTCTTCGTCGACACCGTTAAACCAGCAGATGTGAATGAACAATTAGAGATTGAGCCGACAGCAGTAACGGTTAGCTTCCAGGCATTCAAGGATGCCGAGCCGTCATCCGGACATGCATCGCGCATGTTTTATTTGCAGAAGGTGAATGCAGGCGGGAGTGTGACCAGCATTGATTTGAACGGCGATGGCCAAGTTGAATACAGCTTGCCATTGACGCTTGAACGCACGAAGTATCGCGTTGCCGGATTAGAAGCGGGGCAAGAATACCGTCTAACCGTTATTGATTATGATATTGCTGGTAATGAAGGTGTCTTTGCTTATATCCATTTCGTGACCAACCGTCCCCCTATTGGTAATTTCGATTGGAAACCTAAGCCTGTATACGAGGGGGATTTGACCACGTTTATGTCGCTAGCTAGTGATCCTGATAGTGATACGCTTTCTATTCTTTATGAGTTAACGAGTCCTTCTGGCAAGAAAAGCAGCTATTCCTATTCGTCAGCTGGCCCAGATTATCAGGGAATAGGGCCAGCATTGAAGCTAGATATAGCAGGCACATGGAGAATGACCATGACAGTGAGTGATGGAATCGCGGAGCCGATAGCTGTGTCGAAAACGGTTCAGGTGCTTCCACTTCATGTCAAAGGATTCGTGACACATACTGAGCTGTGGGAGCAGCATCGCAAAGCGTACAATCTGAAAGCCTCAGGCAGCGAAAATGCGCCGCGCGGTCTATCTGTTTTCTGGGCTGGAGAAAAATTTATTATTGAGGCGGATACAACGCTGACGGGAACCGCGACGAAAGCAGATAAAGTGGTAGTGAAGCTGGATAAGTATGAAGCGGTATTGACGCCTATAAATGCTGTAACCCGCGATAGGTGGAAGGGTGAGTTATGGAATGAACAATTTTCAAAGCTGCCTAATGGTAATCTCCGTTTTCAATTTACCGCTTATTACAATAACGATATCATGAAGTCCGACTGGGTTGAAGTTGCAATTCAGGGGCAATCGCTGCAAATCATAGGCGTACATCGTGTGCAGTAGCTCGCATTATTCTAAACTAAGAAAAGACCGAAGCAATGATGCTTCTGGTCTTTTCTTGATTTTGCGATAAGTTTGTATGTTCTGTGAGGTATTTAGAAGAAGGATGATCAGCTTTTTATTTTTGAGAAAAACGTACTGATCGCATAGTATGCAGCACCGCGGACGGCAGATTGGTCTTGAAGCTCAGCGAACAATATTCGCATCCGCTCGCGGTGATAGGGCAGCGTACGCTGGTCAACGGCTGCTTGCACAGCAGGTTCAAGCCACTGAGCAGCACGACTCATACGATTGCCGATGATGACCACATCGGGATTAAAGACGTTGACAATATTCGCGATGCCAGCACCCAAATAGTCGCCAATGGAGCTCATTAGCTCCACAACGCGCGCATCGCCTTCCGCCGCGGCGCTAATGAGCTCTTCGAGGCTTTCGTAGCCTAGCAGTGATGCTCGCTCAAGCAGCGCATTCTCGGATGCGTATAGCTCCCAGCAGCCTCGGTTGCCGCAGCTGCACGGCTTGCCGTCATACTCAATCGAGAGATGTCCAAGCTCTCCAGAGAATCCTGATGTTCCCTTGTATAGCACCTTGTTTAATATGATGCCCGTACCAATCCCGATGCCTACACTGACGTAGATTTGATTCGATATACCGCGGCCAGCTCCATATTTCTGTTCACCCTGTGCGCCTGCATTTGCTTCATTGTCGATGGTGACAGGCAGGCCGAATCGCTCTTCAAGCTGCTTCTGCAGCTCGACCTGACGCCACTTTAGGTTCGGTGCGAACAGGATCGTCCCATTATCGTCAACGATACCCGGCACGCCAACTCCGATGCCCACAATGCCGTAAGGACTCTCGGGTGCTTCGTTCATCAAAAGCTCGATGCATATTGTCAGCTGTGAGATTGCCTGCTCTGCATCTTGCTTCTTGAGCCCGCGTTGATGCTCGGCGATCACATTTCCTTCCATATCAACAAGCAATCCGCGGATATAGTTTACGCCAAGATCGATGCCAACCGCGTAACCGGCTGTTCCATTGAACAGGAGCATGACGGGTTTGCGTCCTCCGCTTGATTCACCTGGCCCGTTCTCGAGAACAAGGTGGCTGTCGATTAGGTCCTGCACGAGATTGGAAACAGTAGCTTTATTAAGCCCTGTGCGTTCTGATATTTGGGCTCGTGAGAGTGGGGCATGTTTCAGTACGGCTTCAAGCACGATAGCCGTATTTATTTTTTTGATGAGCGCTAAGTCTCCAGTTGGTTTGAGTTTCAAAAAAGTAAGCCTCCGTCCAAGTCACAATATCTATCATTGTATCACGAAATGTCGAATATACCCTGTGCTTGCTTCACATACTGATATACGGCGAGCAGGTGAATGCTAGGCAAACTCAGTTTAACACAAAAACTTAGTTTGTTTAATAGACAAACTAAGTTAAGTCGTGTTATTCTGAATGTAAGCACTAACAAAAATATTGAATTCCGTGAAGGAGGATTCATTTTTTATGAGTTATTTCAAAGAAATCAACACGATCCAGTTTGAAGGTAAAGGTTCCGACAATCCACTGGCATTCAAACATTATGATCCTAAACAAGTTATTCTAGGCAAAACGATGGAAGAGCATCTTCGTTTTGCGGTTGCTTACTGGCATACATTTAACGCTAACGGAACAGATCCGTTCGGCGCTCCTACAATGATCCGCGGCTGGGATCAATATAACGGACTTGATCGTGCGAAAGCGCGCGTTGAAGCCAACTTTGAATTTTTGAATAAATTGAACGTTCCTTACTTCGCGTTCCACGATGTGGACATCGCTCCGGAAGGTGCAACGCTGCAAGAATCGAACAAAAACATTGATGTTATCGTTGATCTAATGAAGGACAATATGAGATCCTCCGGCAAGAAATTGCTGTGGAACACAGCTAACATGTTCTCAAATCCACGTTTCGTTCATGGCGCGGGTACATCTGTTAACGCTGACGTATATGCGTATGCAGCAGCACAAGTTAAAAAAGGTCTTGAAGTTGGTAAAGAGCTAGGCGCTGAAAACTACGTATTCTGGGGCGGCCGCGAAGGATACGATACACTGCTTAACACGGATATGGGCTTCGAGCTGGACAATTTGGCACGTCTTTACCATATGGCTGTCGCTTACGCGAAGGAAATTGGTTTCGATGCACAATTCCTGATCGAGCCTAAACCGAAAGAGCCGACGAAGCATCAATATGATTTCGATGCTGCGACAACGATTGCATTCCTGCACAAATACGGCTTGAAAGATCACTTCAAGCTTAACCTTGAAGCGAACCACGCTACACTTGCTGGTCATACGTTCGAGCATGAGATTCGTACGGCAGCAATCAACGGCGTGCTTGGATCGCTTGATGCGAACCAAGGCGACTTGCTTCTTGGCTGGGATACAGATGAGTTCCCGGTTGATCTATATTCCACAACTTTGACGATGTACGAAGTACTAAAAGCAGGCGGCATTGGCCGCGGCGGTATCAACTTCGACGCGAAGGTTCGTCGTGGCTCGTTCGAGGTGGAAGATTTGTTCCTAGGCCATATTGCAGGTATGGACAGCTTCGCTTGGGGTCTTAAAGCGGCTGCGAAATTGACTGAGGAGAAAATTCTCGACAATATCGTAGACAACCGTTACCGCAGCTTCAAAGAAGGCATCGGCGCGGAAATCGTGTCCGGCAAAGCAACGCTTGCGTCGCTTGAGCAATATGCGCTTCAAAACAACCCGATCAAGAATGAATCAGGCCGTCAAGAGCGCATCAGCCTAATCTTGAGCGAAGTTATTTTCAGCGTTTAAGTCGGGAGGCTCCTTAACCATATGAGTTACGTAATCGGGATAGATTTGGGAACAAGCGCCGTAAAGGTGCTGCTGGTTGACAAGAACGGTACGGTAGCTGGGGAAGCATCCCGCAGCTATCCGCTGTTCCACGAGCACACGGGCTGGAGCGAGCAACGGGCGGATGATTGGGTGGATGGTACGGTAGAGGCATTGCGTGAGCTTACGTCTGCTGCCGGTATCCATGCTGCTGCCATTGAAGGAATCAGCTTCTCCGGTCAAATGCACGGACTTGTGCTGCTGGACAGTGAAGGGAATCCTATCCGTAATGCGATTCTTTGGAACGATACACGCACGACAAGACAATGCCGCGAAATCGAGAGCAAGCTTGGAGACAAGCTGCTCAGCGTAACGCGCAACCCAGCTTTGGAAGGCTTTACGCTGCCTAAAATTTTATGGGTTCGCGAGAATGAGCCGGAAGCGTTCGCGAATGCGGAGTTATTCCTGCTGCCTAAAGATTACTTGCGCTACCGGTTAACGGGCGAGCTGCATATGGATTATTCCGATGCGGCAGGCACGCTGCTGCTCGACGTAGCTGGCAAGGTGTGGAGCAGTGACGTGCTGGAAACGTTCGAGCTGCCGATAAGCTTCTGTCCTCCGCTTGTTGAATCACATGGGCTTGTCGGCACACTGCTGCCGCAGTTTGCTGCAAGCTCAGGACTTCCTGAATCGACGAAGGTATTCGCCGGCGGCGCTGACAACGCATGTGGAGCAATCGGCTCAGGTATTCTGTCCGAAGGCTTGACGCTTTGCAGCATCGGAACTTCTGGTGTCATTCTGTCGTACGAG
Source organism: Paenibacillus sinopodophylli (assembly GCF_005930355.1). Taxonomy (GTDB): domain Bacteria; phylum Bacillota; class Bacilli; order Paenibacillales; family Paenibacillaceae; genus Pristimantibacillus; species Pristimantibacillus sinopodophylli. The sequence goes on along the minus strand of NZ_VDBO01000009.1, from coordinate 93,884 downwards.
AACGACAAGTCGAAGGACTTCGAGGGCAAGGTTCACTTCTTCAATCATGGCAAAGAGGATTCATTCTACGTCATGGGTGTTACACTTGCTGCTGGCTATAGTTTAAGCTGGTTTAAGAAAACGTTCGCGCCAAACGAATCCTTCGATCAATTGCTTGACGGTGTAGGCGATATATTGCCAGGAGCAGGAGGATTGCTGTTTACGCCATATCTGGTCGGTGAGCGCACTCCACATCCGGACTCCATTATTCGCGCAAGCTTTATCGGTGTGGATGGCTCGCATGAGCGTATTCATTTTGCCCGTGCGGTTATGGAAGGCATCACGTTCTCGCTGAATGAGTCGGTTGATATGTTCCGGAAAGCTGGCAAAAAAGTCGATACCATTATATCGATCGGCGGCGGAGCTCAGAATCCCGTGTGGCTGCAAATGCAAGCTGATATTTTCAATGCTAAGGTTGTTGCGCTTGAGAATGAGCAAGGACCTGGACTTGGCGCGGCAATGCTTGCTGCATACGGTGCAGGCTGGTTCGACAGTCTTGAAGCATGCGCAGACAAATTTGTGAAGCATGCGAATGCATATACGCCTAATGCTGAGGCAGTAGAGTCTTATGCAGGTCTCTTCAACATCTACCAGCAGGTATATGCGCAAACCAAAGCTTTGAACGAAGCATTGGCGCCATATCGTGGATAGCAGTCAGTCACAAAAAGGAACGATTTGTCTCGCTTAGGAGGCAATCCGTTCCTTTTTTTGTGGGAGAATCTACATTGCGTCATAAGCACCTATTAACGCTTAAAGCTGCTCCAAATCGTTTCAGGCCTAACCCCAAGCTCGCCAGCAATTAGTTCTGCGGTAAGACGCTGGGGCTTTTTTATTTTACCATTCCGAATTTTTGAAATCGTTGTTAAGGAAATCAGCGTGGACTGGGCAAGCGAGGTGACGGATATATTTTTGCTCAGCATGAGCATACGGAGCTTGTAGGAAGGGTCCTCGTCTTGATTGTTTACATGCAGCGACGTAAGGATAACGACAAAGTTTTTGAAGCTTCTGTTTCCATTGTAGAAAGGCTGAATAACCGCCTCAGAGCTGTAATGGCGGTCACCTAACTGCAACTGAAAGTCGACTGCCTCCTCTGTTCGGTTGTTTTTGGCGTACTCAAGCGCTCGTTTGAGCTTACTTTGATCATGGTCTGCGACAAGTTCGAATATAGATTTGTTTACATAAGAGGAGGAAGGCTGCTGAACAGGCGCATAATAATGTTTTAGGCTCATAATACTGTACCGCTCATTAATGATGGAGGAGACCATTATTTTTTTATGTGTTATATATTCATCAACCCATTTGGCTTCACGCATATCTTTGCAAATCAGCACGTAAACGGTACGTTCGCCAATTTGCAGCTTGCGGCAGGTCATGCGTATATCAGCGGGAACCGAAGCTTTGGTTATGAGCTTGCATTCAAGCGTTGGAGAGCATGCGGATTCGTCAGAAAGCAGATGAATGACCCGGTCGAAGGATAGGGTATGCTCATCGGTGGAAATAATTAAGGAAGGATCAAGCAGCATGAGATCGGATTTTTTAAAGCCTGAAAAAACCACAAAAGCTTGATTCACATCGCTAATTGACCAACGGGATTCGTCGCACTCGACGATTAGCATAGGATCTGAAAGTAAGTAAAATAAATGATTCATCGGTGACACCCTCCCATTGGTTTTCGTATACAGTATACGCTATGTAATGATTATGTCATAAAACCTAACATTTTTATATAGGTATTTGTGAATAAATCTTGTCTTGTATCTTTCTATCCTTTTTTACATTAATTTTCATTTGCAGGACATGCTATAAAAAAGTTGGAGAGGATGATCGTTCATGTCAGCGAATTCCGCATTATTATTTGATTTCAATGATGGGCAGAGCGCAGCACTTGCTTGTGAGACATTGAGGGAGCTAGGCTATGAAACGGTTCTGCATGACGGAAGCCGTATGCATGTCCATACAGCGGGGAGTGACTTAACCTCTGCACTAGAGATTGCTCAGTCACATGGCGGGCAGCTTGTCGAGCAAGCACAGATCAACGCTGATGCCCTGACAGGCAGCGCTTACGCCTTGGATGCAATTGCGATTCCAGCCCACCTCGTCAATGAGGACTGGGCAGATGAAGAACAAGTGACTGACACGCAATGGAACCGAGATGATGATGGGGATGTTAGTGACGAGTTTTTACCTGACCCGGGCACTTATGATCATTTCTCGGGAGATGTTAGAATATAAGCAAGCCAATCTCTTCAGCAAGATATGAGCACACCAAAAAAGGCTGTCCTATGTCGGATGACATATGAGACAGCCTTTTGCATATTGAAATCTATAATACTGCGTGTAGACCTGCTGTATATCCAGTAGAGAAAGCAGCAGTAATGTTGTAGCCGCCAGTGTACCCGTGAATGTCGAGTATTTCCCCACAAAAATAGAGTCCGCTCATCAGCTTCGACTGCATCGTCTTAGGATCGATTTCTTTGAGGTTGACACCTCCTCCTGTAACAAACGCGTCTTCGATCGACAGAGAGCCGTATACCCTAATTGGAAAATGCTTGATTAGTTGAGACAGGACTAGCCAATCCTGCTTTGGAATATGGTCATAGGTAAGGCTTTCAGGCAAGCCTGCCTTTTGAAGTAGAAGTGGGATCATCTTCTCGGGTAAAATGCTTTTAAATACGTTTTTAATTGTTTTTTTGGATTCATTCTCGGCAAGCTTCAGTGTTTCTTGATATACCTCATCCTTGCTTTTGTCTGGCATAAGATCGATAGCCACCTCGATATTGCCAGTGCCGAATTGCTTCAGCGCTTTGACGACAAACTGACTGCACCGCAGCACGATGGGGCCAGAAATGCCGAAATGCGTAAACAGCATATCACCGTGATGCTTAATAAGCTGTTTCCCCTTAGGACTCCAAACGGATAAGCCCACATCTCGAAGAGAAAGGCCCTGCAGCTCCTTGCTGACGATAAAAGGCTCATTCGACGTGAGCGGAACCTCGGTTGGAAATAGCTCCGTTATCGTATGCCCCGCTTGCTGTGCCCAGGCATATCCATCTCCGGTAGAACCGGTTTGCGGCACGGATTTCCCGCCAGCAGCTACGATTACGCTTTTGCTGCGGAACGTTTCTCCTGATTTTATACGGACGCCTGTCACGCTTCCGTCCCCATACATGATATGATCGACAGGAGCATTTAATATGATTTTAACACCTTGCTTGCGGACCTGATTAATTAAAGTATCAACGACGGTTTTGGCCTTGTCCGAAACGGGGAACATTCGCCCATTGTCTTCTTCCTTGAGTGCAATGCCAAGGTTCTCGAAAAAAGCGATAATATCCTTGTTGTTGAAATTCGAAAAGGCGCTGTGCAGAAACCGTCCATTTCCCGGTATATGTTTGATCAACTCATCCAACTCTTTATTATTCGTTACATTGCATCTTCCACCGCCGGAGATGCCGAGCTTACGGCCGAGCTTCTCTCCTTTGTCGAGAAGCAGTACCTTAGCTCCATCTTTGCTAGCCGCAATGCTGGCCATAAGCCCGGCAGAGCCGCCGCCGATTACTATTGCATCATATTGCATCATTTCCACCCGCTATATTATTAGTAAATCTATCATACCACAAAAGAAAGGCGGCGTTCGGATGCTGCGTAAGGAATGGGATATAACAGGTGCCAATGGGGCGTCATTATTCGTAAGAGAGTGGACACCTGATACAGCTGCTGTGAGAGCAGTCGTATGCCTGATTCATGGTATGGGGGAGCATGGCGATCGCTACGGGCATGTTGCGGCTCATTTCACTTCAGCGGGCATGGCAGTGATTGCGCATGATCAGCATGGTCATGGCCGTTCCTCGGGGAAAAGAGGCCATTTGCACTCACTCGGTGCGGCAGCCAGCGATGCTGCTTTAATGATTGAGGCTGCTGCTGAGCGGCATCCAGGCGTTCCCGTGTTCTTGTATGGCCACAGTATGGGCGGGAATGTGGCACTGAACTGTGCAATCCGTCTGCATCCGCACATACAAGGTCTTATTCTAACCAGCCCTTGGCTGAGGCTGGCATTCAAGCCGAATGCCGCGGTGGAATGGGTCGGTCGCAGGCTTGCAGCCGTATGGCCGACACTTCAGCAGTCGACAGGGCTCAAGCACTCGGATCTCTATAGAGTTGGTTATGAGCAGGCGGCGGATATTGTGAATGACCCGCTTTGCCATACCCGAATTACGCTTCATACGTTTAAGGAAATTAGTGATGGCGGTGATTGGGCACTCACGAATGCTGCAAGCCTTCAAGTGCCCGTGCTGCTGCTTCATGGGTCGTCCGATCGTGTCACTTCTATAGAAGCAAGTGAGCAGCTAGCAAAGGTGCTTGAGCAGCAATGCAGCTATAGACGCTGGGAGGATGGTTATCATGAATTACATAACGATTTGGAAGGCGAAAAGACCATAAATTTGCTTGTAAATTGGACTGAAGGGCAATTGTAAATACATGTATTTTGTGTTTTAATCGGAATAATAGGTTTAAATAAATGATAACGTTTTATAATTGTGGTGAAAAATAAATATGTGGCATGCATTCAAGGCGCGGCAGGGGGAACCGAACGTTGTGTTAAAAGAATTGCTGTTACAGTTCATTGTGTCCTTAATACCTATTTTTGCTTTTCAGCTTTTTTATGACAAAGCGGGTAGCTGGAAGAGAATACCTGTTTTTATGTGTTTTTTTTGCGGTCTGTCGATGCTGTTATGCATGCTGACGGCTTCAAACGTGCTTGGCTATGAAGCTGATTTCAGGCTAATTCCCTATTTGATAGGTGCTCTCTACGGGGGCTGGCCAACGCTCGCTTTCTTATCTGGTCTTTACATAGTCCTTCGGATACCCATGCTCGATAGCGTATGGGAGATGGTAAGCTTCGGCTTGTTTTTAGCCATTTTTATTCCACTTATTCTACTTGCTGTCCGTCAATTTCAACGAGACTCTGCTGAGCATAAGAGAAAGAAAGCGCTATTGATTATGACGGGTATGATGCTTTATTATCTTATATCGATGAAAGGCTATATTACGGTAAATGGAGAACAGTGGACATCGGAGCTGTTTCTCACACTGTTCCTTTCAACAATTGTCACATTAATGGCGATATGGCTGTCCATTTTCAAGATCGAGAGCGTGCAGGAGAAAATGCTGCTTTATGATGAAGTGAAGCGAATATCGATTAACTATCGCAATGAGGTAGAGAAGCTGCAGCAATTTATCGATGAAACCTCATTTGGGGTAATCTTTGTGGATGGGGAAGGAAAGATTACACATTTCAACGAGATAGCCAAATCACTGCTTAGCCTGCAACCCAAATACAAGGAGGCTAAGGAGCTGCTGGGCACTCCATTCCCCCTCGTTTTTGTGAACGAAGAAGGCGATACTTGCGTTAATATGCTCTATCAAGCGCTTAATGGGGAGAGATCTTCTCATTTGCCTTTGGTAAACGGGGAAAAGATGCTGCTGCTTACTTCTTTTTCGCTTCGGATGTCGCTGAGCGAGCAGAATTCAGGAGCCGCTCTAATTGCTCAGGATGTGACAGAGCTTCGCCATCTACAGGATGAAGTAGGCCGAATGGAACGGTTAAGCTTGGTAGGCCAGATGGCGGCTAGCATTACGCATGAGATTCGCAATCCGATGGCTGTCATTCGAGGCTTTGTTCAGCTCATCCAGGAGCGCAGCCCAGAGAACCAAGAGGAGTATTTCCGTATTGTCATTGAAGAGCTGGATCGGGCGAATATGATCATTAGCGATTTCTTATCACTTGCTCAGAATAGGGTGCTCGTGATGGAGCTGTCTTCCCTGCACGAGGTCATTCACGAGCTTGTGCCGCTGCTTCATGCAGATGCGAATTTGCGTGGTCAGCAGCTCGAGGTCAGCTTATGTGAGCAAATGCCGCTTATTATGATGAACGATAGGGAGATTAAGCAATTGTTTCTGAATATTGCTCGGAATGGGATGGAGGCAATGGGCAACAAAGGCTCGCTTCATATCAGTACCCGCCATGCAGGGAGCAAAGTCGAGCTTCGTATTGCTGATGAAGGTATAGGCATACCTCCTGAGCAGATGAAACATTTGTTCGAGCCCTTCTTCTCAACGAAGACGCAAGGCACGGGGCTCGGCCTGCCATTATGCCTGAGCATTGCTGAGCGTCATAACGGGCGAATTGACGTAGAATCACAAGAAGGTAATGGAACGGTCTTCATCGTGACCTTCTTCTTGCCGGAGGATCAGGCAAGCTAGGCGGAATGAGTCTCTGATAAGAAAGCTTTTACTGCGCATACTACCTTTGAAAGATAACCGTTTAAAGCGGTTAGATTCACATAGGAAGGAGGCGCTCGCGTTGACACAGCATGAGGAAGTAAAGGGACGTTCGGCTGAACAAGCTAAGCAGGACGCACAGAACACGTCTGGCACAAACACGCAGCCGGAGGCTGCTGAGTTCGACAAGAAGCTGGATGGACCTAATCGTCCTTCCGTATAAGGCGGTGACGGATAAATGACTGATCGCGAGCAAGAAAAGAGCTTGCATACAGATGATCCGGCGCTAGATCCGTTCGAAATTGCATTTCTTCCAGCGTTTCGTGAAGGCCGCGGCAGCCGTGCGCCATTCGTGAATCAGCATGGCATCGTCATAGGTGATCATCAATATGAATCTCCTGACTCGCCTTTGTCGCAATGGACCGTAGATACCGACCCTGCCGTTATGGCAGGTGATGAATGGGTTCATCCTTTCAAGGATATTGGTTTCACAACGACCGAGAACCGTGAGATATTCGAGGAAGGCTTGCCGCCGCAGGAGGGCAACTGGTCTCACCCAGACAAGAATGCAGCATACGGCATGGATGAGCCTCATGATTAATCAGAAAAAGTACAGCCGAAGCGAACGCGCTTCGGTTGCTTTATTTTGACTACGGAAGGTATAATAGTAGCTAAAATAAAGTAATTAAAGGAGTGTGTTTCGATGTCGATGTCATTCGAGCGATACATGTTAGATATGGTGCAACCTATGCGGGACGATCTTACTCGCATTGGTATTCAGGAGCTGCGCACACCTGAAGAGGTAGAAGAGAAATTGCCAAACGCGAAAGGCACGGCACTCGTGGTTATCAACTCGGTTTGCGGCTGTGCAGCTGGTCAATGCCGTCCAGGAGTTGCCGACGCGCTTCAGCATGATATTACACCGGATCATTTGTTCACGGTATTCGCAGGGCAAGATAAAGAAGCAACGGCAAAGGCTCGTGAGTATTTCGCGCCGTACCCGCCTTCTTCCCCATCGATTGCTTTGTTCAAAGACGGAGAGCTAGTACACTTTATTGAGCGCCACCAGATCGAGAACCGTTCTGCAGCTGACATTTCAGCTGATCTATCGGACGCTTTCGATCGGTTCTGCCGCTAATCTAGGACGGTGACTATGAGCTTACAACAAGAAATTATTAAGAGACTGGGCGTTAAGCCGGAAATTGATCCCGTCGTTGAAATTCGTTCACGCGTTGATTTCTTGAAGCAATATGTGACGCAGTCCGGAACAACTGGTTTGTTGATCGCGATTAGCGGAGGAATTGACAGCGCGGTAGCCGCGGGTCTGTGCAAGCAGGCAACGGATGAGCTCAGCGCCGAAACGGGACGCGAATTTATGACACTCGGCGTATTCCAGCCTTACGGCGACCAATCCGATATTGCTGACAGCTACGCTGTTGCAGAAGCATTTCAGTTGAAGCACCGTGCAGAGACGAATATCGCGGAAGCGGTGGATGAGATTGCGATCGAAGTGGAACATAGCTTCAAGTCGCTCGGTATTCCTCGTCATTTGAGCCGGGGCGGCAAAGGGAATGTGAAAGCAAGAACACGTATGGTTATGCAATACGCGCTTGCGTTCGACCTCAATCTGCTTGTGGTCGGCACGGATCATGCTTCTGAAGCTGTTACAGGCTTCTACACCAAATGGGGCGATGGCGCTGTGGATGTGACGCCGCTTAGCACGCTTAATAAGCGTCAGGTTCGTCAATTGGCTTCGCATATTGGCGTACCGCAAAGCGTGCTCGACAAAGCTCCGACGGCTGGCCTGTGGGATGGACAAACCGACGAGGATGAGCTTGGCATCACTTATGGCGACAATAGTGATTATCTCGAAGGCAAAGAAATCAGCGTGGAAGCACGTGAGAAGCTTGAGAAACAATATTTGAAAACCGAGCACAAGCGCTCACCGATTCCAGGCATTTAATGTTTCTGGTTTGACGTATTGTGCCAAATAGACTGTCCAGCGACCGAGCCATCGGAGCGGGACAGTTTTTTTATTGCTGGTTAAATCGATTGAAGAGCTGCCTGCAAGGAGGTTTTATATGACGTGAATGCAAAAATAAAGTATCTGATAGCTACACTGTCCGCGATGCTGCTAGGTTATAGCTCGAGGCATTACGCCGAGCGGCTTCCTGAATTCGTTGCAGTGCAGATGGGTGATACGCTTTGGGCGAGCATGGTTTATTTCGGCATTCGCATGCTTGGGGCTTCAGTAAGGCTGCGAGTTTCTGTGCTGCTCAGCTTCCTCTTTTGTTTCGGTATTGAGTTCAGCCAGCTATATCAAGCTGAGTGGATACAGGTGATTCGTGGAACGACATGGGGTGCTTTAGTACTCGGCAGCGGTTTTTTGACGGTTGATTTGATTCGTTATACAGTTGGGATCGGCATTGCGTATGGGATAGACGGATTGCTGCTGCATAAACGGAGAATATGAATAGAGAGGGTGAGTAAGGGAGCGCAACAAGTTTGTCATCATATATTAATGCGATAGTTTCGCTTAACTCCTTACGGTCTCGTTTAATTACGCTGCTGCTCGTCGTTGTTGCGGCATCTAATAGAAATAGCAGCTATTCGCCAAAACATGTTTGATCCTTCCCTTGAAAGGGTAAAATAGACCGACACCATATGTACCATACAAGGAGGAAGCTATATGTCAGAAATCAACCATGTTGTGGATAAAGATGGAGAGCTTAAGATCGGGAGAATCGATCAAGCATTGGATCGGCTAGACTCGGATCAAAAGGAAGAGATATTGCAAAACTTTGAACAATTCAAAGGCTATCTCGCCAAACGAATTGAGCTAGCCGAGAATATCGGCTTAAATGAGGAACAACTGGCTTTGGTCGCGCAGAAGGTTGCAGGATATCTCGCGAAGCATGAGGAGCCGCGTAACCGAGAAGAGAAGCTGCTACAAGAGCTTTGGAAGGTCGGGAATGAGGCGGAGCAGCATAAGCTGTCCCATCTGCTCGTGAAGCTGGCGCAAGCAGAGGGGTAAGCTATCAAATAAAGAAGGCTGTCTCCGAGGGTTTACCACCTGAGAGAGACAGCCTTCTTGTCTATTGAAGCGCGTGCTGTGCGTATATGTTCTAGTTTGAAGTGCCGAGTTGACTACTCTGGTTCTTGTACCAGGCTAGAAAAGCATCAGCAACAGCAATACCCGCCAGCCCGTTCGGATGAGGATCATTGTTCGGGCTCATATAGTCGATTTGCAGCAGCTGGTCATTGGGTTGTGGTTGGCCAAGAACCTGTGCAATATCGAATACCCCCGCTACTTTAACTGCTGCGGTACTGCGAATCCAGGCGTTGACGGTGCGCCAGACTGTCTCTTGTACGCCTTGGAAATTGAAAGCAGGAAGTGTACATAGCCAAATTATTCTGCCCGGTCTGCTGTCATGCAATTGGTCGATAACTGAGGTGAGATCGGCGATTAATTGCTCTGCGCTGCGATTGGCAGTTCCGACATCGTTCACGCCGAGGCAAATGACGACTTCATCGCCCTGCTTAGCCTTATATAGCCAAGCGCTCTCATTAACCAAATCATACGTACGAGCCCAGCCGCTGCCGATATTCCATACACCGATATCCGTCCCTAAGCCCGCTGCGATTTTGGCAGCCCAGAACGTATATTCATCTTTCTCCGTGCGAACTCCCTGCGTGATAGAGTCTCCGAGAAACACGAGCTGCTTCGACACGGCCTTCTTATACACGATTAGCGAGGGAAGAACCTGACGGTTAGCTGCTGGGGTGAAGCTCGTTCCCTCAGATTGAGCTGCGAAGCTGCCTTCCGCTTCATAGGCGCTGGCAAGCAAGGTCTCCGTATTGTAAGGCAGTCCATTCGCGGGACCTTCTATTGTAATTGTCCAGCTAAATGCCACGAAATGCGCTTCTGGTATCGATATCGTAACGCTGTCGCTCCAGAACTGCTCTCCAGGCTCCACGTTTCGGGAAGCGGCTCCGCCAAACGTAACAGGACGCTCACTCCCCTCAGTTGTACGACCATCAGGCAGCAATCCGCCGTCCGCGACGAAGCATTGTTCAATCCTCCATTGGCCGCCCTGATCGTTAGCCTTGGATTCAGAGCCGTCAGCCCATGTTGAATCGACCGTATTGCTGTGCCATAGCTTAATGGAAAGCGGCCCGTATTCCCGCGGCCGAATATACGTACGGAAGGTTATTGTCGTTTTGTTCTCCGGCCTCCACATAAAGTTAGCTGCACTGGACAATACGGTTAAGGGTGCATAATCCTTTAGCAAAATCTTCAGCTCCTATGCATTCATTCTTCCTTTGGAAGAGGAAACGTTTCCTACAAGCTATCATGATTTTAATCTGAAAACAATGAGAGGTTTCCCTATCGAATGATATTAGATATGATAAGTAGAAAAATAGACGATGCAGGGAGATTTGTATAATGAGCTTTAGTGCTAGGCAAAATGAAATCGTTCTCAATATTGCTATTGCTGCGCAGAAGCTGCCTCTGCTTGAAAGCGGCCTGTGGTTTCACCATGATATCCGTGATAATTTTTATTATGCCTCTTACCTGTTCGCGGCTGCTGCGGATCAGACTGAGCCATTGCCATTCGACGCGGAGGATGCGAAGGAAGCAGCGGAAGCTGTGCTGCTTGCAGTACTCGAACTTCAGGATCAGAAGCCAGACAGCGCCACCTTCGGCCATTGGCCGCTAAACCTAGGCAAGCAGCCCCGCGAGGCTGCTCCGAACCCGCTGCCCGTTGAGCTGATGGGAAGCCTGATGGTATATTTTGCAGACAGGTACCGCTCAAAGCTGAGCACGTCGCTTTTGCAAGCATTCGATACTGCGTTAACCTGTGCTTACCAAAGCGGATTCTATAAGCAGACTAATGTATTCGGCCATCATGATGCCAAATATACGTCAGCTAAGTTGATATTCGGGCAGCGGTTCGATGATAGCGCGCTTCTGGAGGATGGCCGCCAAAATCTCAAGCTTACACTGGCTCATGTGCGCCAGCAAGGCATGGCTGAATACAATAGCTTGCCTTGGTTCTGGCATTGGGTGCAAGCCTTTACATGCGCTTGGCAGCTCATAAAGGATGTTGGCGTTAAGAAAGAGCTTGCAGACATGCTTGATTTTCTATGGCAGGAGCGGTCAACCTTTTACTTAAAAGGAGCTTTCGTCGGTGCTCACTGCCGAGCGCAGCGACATGATATTCCACTTGATAGCAATGTTCTGCACGACTATGTGCAGTTCGGTGATTTCGAACTTCCTAAGACGATGCCGCGTACCGAATATGCAGGTTTCCTATTGTATGAAGCTTCATTGGACACACGCAATCATGCAAGGAACCGGAACGAGCCGACAGAAGTCCGAAAGCTTATAACGAAGCAATCTGACGAAGCTGCTGCTGAGCTGCACAGTTATGTGTATGTAACAAAGGATTTCGCAGCAGGGGGAATGTGGGAGCGGCATGCCGAGTTTGATAATGAGCAGCATCGCTGGGATGTTTCGCTGCCGCTTGATCATCAAGCAGGCGTGAATCAAGCCTATTTCTTTCATCCTTCCGATACGAATGCAGGCGAGGATCCAAGGCATCATACGGAGCATTCAGAAGTGTTGTTCCACAAGAATACGATCGTTGCCCTGTACGCTATACCGGAAGGCGCCAAGGATTCTATAATTGGAATATTGCCGGCAAACGAATGGCTGCAAGAGCCCCGGCTGCTGCTTGGTAAGTCTAAGCATGTGTATTTCGCTGTTCATCTCCTTCAGTCTTTCGAGACTGAACAGCTGCCCGACCGACTGTGCGCGATAAGCAGAGGAGTACGCAACGGCGTTATTATGGAGGTGATCAGTACGGAGGATGCGCAGCGATACGGACTAGCAGACTTCGAAGCATTTGCTGCAGCGGCTAGGAGCAGAAAGCCTGAATGGGCGACTGATGAGAAGCTGGGCGTGCGGTATATAACTAGTGACGAGGCAGAGCTCAAGCTATATGTCGATCACAACGGCGTTATCGAAAGAAAAATTAATGACGAAGAAGTTGATTTTTCGCATTATTCGCGTTAATAAGGGATTAACTTACAAATAATGAGCAGCTTTCTTCTACATATTTCGATTAGATGGTATCGCTTTCATTGTCGAAATGATATGATTCGAATACAATCCTTCGAATACATAAGGGAGCTGTTTCCTATGCAACGTAAACCAACAATTGGCTTACTAACGCCCTTCTTGGGCGGCAACTACCTTGGTGATATTATAAACGGAATCCAAAAGGCTGCTCATCAATTCGATACCCGCCTCATTGCAATACGAACGGCTGGAAAGCCCTTCAATAGTCCGATTGCGCTAGACCATGTCGATGGTTGGATTATTCTTAACAACGCTGTACCGGACGATTATATCAAGCAGCTTAGCAGTAAATGGAAGAAACCTATCATAACCATCGCCAAGGATATGACCTCGCTGGAGGTTAACGGGCAGATGGTTGTTTGCAATAATGAAGGCGGCATAATGGATGCCATGAAACATTTATACGAGCATGGACATGTTGAAATTGGTTTTGTCGGGAATATGGGACTTGATGATATGAAGCGCCGTTATGAGGGCTATATCAAAGGACTGGAGCAGCTAGGCTTACCCTTTCATGCGGAATTTGTTATTAATCCTGGCGACTTCAGCGTGCTGGGCGGCAGGAGCGCAGCTCAAAATATCGCTGATGCGGGTTTTCCGTTCAAAGCAGCAGTTGTATGCACGGATATGACAGCAATCGGCATGCTTGAGCGGTTAACGGAGCTGGGCTGCCGTGTCCCAGAGGACTTCGCGCTAATTGGCTTCGACAATACCGATTCGGCAAGAACGAGTTCACCGAGCATGACCAGCATCGATCAGCATATCCCGCAGGCTGCCGCAAGAGTAGTTGAATTGTTGCTTGGGCAAATCAAACAACCAGTTGCAGGAATCGACTCGCATATGATTGATTGTACGCTGGTGCGCCGGGAATCCTGCGGCTGCACGAATAAGGATGAAGTGGACCTGAAGCTCCAGCGTCTGACGGACTGTGAGAAGGATAGCATACAGATGACGCAGCTTAACGTCCATTATGAGTTTAACAAATTTATTCAGAATTACAGTATCGATCGACTCAAAGATTTGTCTTGGGTTCTTGCCCCGCATTTCCAGTGGGCGAGTCAAGGATTGTGGCAGCAGTCGGACAATCCTGGAAGCAATCTGCAGATCAGCCAGTGGCATCACTTTCACCGTGATGTTGATCTGTTAGAGGCTAATGCTGCAGGTGAGCTTGCGCATATCGACATCACACAGTTTCCGATGTTTGAGCAGACAGACGGTTCGGGTCCGCATGAGGATAGTGAGATGACCTATGTTATTCCATACCGTACGGTTGCAGACAACTGGAGTGTGCTCGCTTTCGGTACGACGATGACGAGTACGCTTGAACATTGGAATGATTATATGTCAATCGTTCATTACTTGGATTTAATCGCGAATACGCTCGACCGGCAGGCACTCATCGGGGAAGTAAGCAAGCAAAGCCTACAATACCGCCAAATTGCAGAGCAATTGGAAATTGTTTCGCGTACTTCGAACGACGGTATTTGGGAACTGGATTTGCGAAGCGGAGGTATCGCTTGGAATCAGCGCTTCTATGATCTGCTGCAGAGCACGGAGGCTTGCCGCTTCGAGGCGCTGCTGCATGCAGATGATTTGGCTGGCTATCTAGCCGCGCTTAAAGCACATCTGGAGCTGGGGAAGGCTTTCATGGTCGATGCTAGACTTCGCAAGCAGTCTGGGCAATATGTATGGGTAGTCGTGTCTGGAGAAGCGGTTCGTGACGAGAGCGGTGTCGCGCTTCGAATGGTGGGCTCGGTCAGAGACATCACGGAGCGCAAGCAAGCAGAAGATAGAATGCGCTATTTGGCTTATCATGACACGCTCACAGGCCTTACGAACAGGCGCCGCTTCTATGAGGAAATTGCACTTGCATCGACGGCCTACGAGCAGTCGTTTGCGGTCATCGTGATGGATCTGGATCATTTCAAAAAAATAAATGACAGCTTCGGCCATCAAATGGGGGATCGTCTGCTGCAGCTTGTAGCAGACGGATTGAAAGCACTTGTTAAGCACAATGACCATATCGCTCGTTTCGGCGGCGATGAATTCGTTATCTTATACCAGTTCAAGGTGCTTGAAGAAGTAGAAGGGTTCGCCAAATCGATATCGAAGCATTTATCCACGCTGCTGTTCGGAGAAGGTGTCAATCTGACGATCACGATGAGCGCAGGCATCAGTATCTTTCCAATTGATGGAGCGGACCCCGATACGCTGATCAAAAAAGCCGACATTGCCATGTACAAGGTGAAGCAAAGCGGGAAAAATGATTATGAAATTTTCTCTCCGCTGATGATAGAACAGACGATGTGGCGCATTAATACGGAGAACGAACTAAAGGAAGCGATCGCGAAGGAGCAGTTTACGCTGTATTATCAGCCTCAGATTGACCTAGCGACAGGTGAGCTGTTCGGCGTTGAAGCTTTGCTACGATGGGATTCACCAGAACATGGTATCGTTTCTCCGCTGACCTTTATTCCTCTCGCAGAAGAGACAGGGCTTATTATACCGATTGGGGAATGGGTGATCTCCGAGGCGTGCAGGCAAAGCGTGAAGTGGCGCGAGAATGGATGTCAACCCTTTGAAATATCTGTAAATATTTCTGGAAGGCAGCTGAAGCAGCCAGGCTTTGTTGATATGGTGCGGACAATTATAGAGCAGACTGGGATGGACCCTCAGTATCTTTGTTTCGAAATTACGGAGAGCACAGTCATAGACGATCTGGACACAACGATTGCAATGTTTAGGGAGCTTGCTTCATGCGGCATTCAAATGTCGATGGATGACTTCGGCACAGGGTATTCTTCGTTGTCCGTATTAAGGAAGCTGCCGCTAAACATGCTCAAGATTGATAAATCTTTTATTAGTGAAATGACTTGCGAGCATCAGGATATCGACATTGTCAAAGCAATCATATTCATATCAAATAGCTTGAATCTGAGAATCATTGCAGAAGGCGTCGAGCAGGAAGAGCAGCAGCGTTTGCTGAAGGAGCTGGGCTGTCATTGTGTACAGGGCTACTATATCAGCAAGCCGCTGACTGCTGAGCAATTCGAGTTACTGCCGATTTTCACTTGGAAGCAGAAAGGTCTTCACACATCGTTCACACCTCAGTAGCTCTAACGAGTCATGTGTAATTAAACCCCCATTGATACAATTTGGACATCTAATCCAAAACGATGGGGGTTTATTATTATGTTGTTAAAGAAAAAATTAGTAGGTGCAGCACTAGCTGCTGTATTAACGCTGAGTGCAGCGGTTCCTGCGTTCGCGCATGACGGCTGGTCACAGACGAGCGCTCCGATTGTAGCGCAAAACCAGGTATCCTATGTGGAACTGATGTACGGAAATCACTCCAATGAGCATAAAAGCTATCGGTTGGACGGCCAATGGGGCAGCAGCTCCAAGGTGTTCGTAACGACGCCAGCTGGTGTGAAATCCGACATTACAGGCACGCGCTTCTACACGGGCGAGCCAGCTACGGAGGAAACGCCTGCGCTTAACAATTACTTTGTTGCATCCTTCAAGTCGAATATTCCAGGTGCGTATATTATTTCTACTGAGGCAGATAGCGTGTACAAAGGGGCAGATGCCTCGAGCAGGACGCTCCGCAGCGCGAAATCGTTCGTAGCTGTCAGCGACATTCCGGTGCTTGAGCGCGTTAGCGCACTTAAAGGTTTCGCTAAGCAAGTGAGCCCTGACCGCGCAGAGCTTATTCCGCAATTCAACCCGGCTGCTGTAACGCCTGATGAGACAGTGTCCGTCCAACTGCTTTTGAAAGGAAAACCGCTTGGGAGCACGGCAGTGGACGTCATTCGCCGCAGCAACTCGGAGGCGACAGAGCTGAAGACGGATGCGAATGGAGTCCTTACTTTCAAAACCGGTGCTGCCGATTATTATTTGGTTCGTGCGAAGCCTAGTACGAGTGAAGCTGTGGAAGGCGAGTACAGTACGACCAATTACGAGGCGACAATGACGTTCACGGTTCAGAATAAGTCAGTCAAACTTCCCGGCACGGTGATATCTGCTAAGCCGCATATTTATGTCAATGGAAGTTTGGTTGCTGCAAGCAGTCTGACGATTGCTCAAGGTACAACGAAGGTAGATGCGGCTTTCATTAAACAACATGTAGATACAGCCTACCAAGGCAAGGGGTTAGTAACCCTCCGTTCCGCAGCAGAAGCGGCAGGTGCAAGCGTTGAGTATTTCCCAGCGGTGGGCGGAAATCAAGCAGCGGTTGCGATCTACACGAAATAAGGCTGATTAATGAAAAAATCATTGAAATGCATGATGGTAATGCTGTTGATATGGGCATGCATGCCGAGCTTAGTCTCGGCGCATGCCTATATTGCGCAATCGACGCCATATTCGGATGCGGAGCTGACCGCGGCTCCGCCAGCTATTCGTCTCACCTTCACAGAAAAGATAGACACGAAGCTGAGTAACCTCTCGCTGAAACGAATCGATAATGGGTCGGAGATTAACGGAGTATTGAGCGGAGAGGATGATCTGACGCTTAAATATAAGATCCCTAAGCTGGCTGATGGCATTTATGAAGTTAATTGGCAAGTGCTCTCCTTGGATTCGCACTTCACAGATGGCTCCTTTCAATTTGCTGTTGGTGTGAAGCTTGCGCATGTGCAGCCTGATGATACGGCTTCATTGGATGGAGGCGGCAATACGGGGGCGGGGTTAGGTAGTGGTGATACGGTGACTGAGAAACCTACAGCTACCGAGAAGCCTAAGCCGATAGACAAGCCCGCCAGCTCGCCTAAACCAACAGCCGCGATCATACCGATCGTAAAGCCGACGCCCGCCAGCGAGAGCGAGGCAAGTGCTCTGCCGAGCCCGCCAGCTTCTTTGGCAGAGAGCTCTGAATCAAGCCCTTCACCGACTGTACCAGTCATCGAAGACAGTGCAAGCGGTGGTGATACGAAGATAGGTTCTGTGACTGAGCCAGATAAAGCGGAGACTGCTGAAGTTTCTGATGCAGCTGATGCAGTAGAGAGTACTCCTCAGGAGGAAGCGGCGAGCGAGAATGAACATAGTACTCATGCTGGGCAGGGAACCAGCAGCCATGCCGAAGCAGGGGAGCATGAGCACGCGGGCGGCCATGGCAGTATGGTTGCACTGCGTGTTCTTGATCTGATTACGAGCGTCTTTCTGCTAGGCATTTTGTTTTTTAGATACATTTTATGGCGATCGGAAGAGGAGAAGGCTCCCTACGGCTTCTCGCTTCATGCAGAGCGAATCGTAATTGCTGTCGCTGTTTTCATATGGGTTATTTCTGGTTTCACACGTTTATCCATGCTCTCAGAGCAATTAGGCGGCATATCCATATTTACGATCGCCAGCAGCTCGATGCTTGGCAAAATCGCTGTGATGAGACCCGTACTCGCTTTGCTCCTGTTGCTGCTCGCATTTGCGCCAAGCAAGGAGCGACACTGGGCGAATCCTGTTAAATTTGTGGTGGCAGTTGCGTTAATTGTCAGCTTCCCGTTAACAGGTCATGCCTATGCCGCTTTAGAGGCTGCAGTGGCAGCAGTTGTGGCACATGCCTTTCATATGACGGCGGCGGCTGTATGGTTCGGAGGGC
This sequence comes from Paenibacillus sinopodophylli, assembly GCF_005930355.1. Lineage (GTDB taxonomy): Bacteria > Bacillota > Bacilli > Paenibacillales > Paenibacillaceae > Pristimantibacillus > Pristimantibacillus sinopodophylli. The sequence continues at coordinate 75,825 of NZ_VDBO01000009.1, read as the reverse complement.
TTGCCGGTTTATTCGCGATGACCTTCGAGAAGTCGGCGAGCGAGCGTCTGAACCAAGCGGCTGCGAGCTTCTCAGCATGGGCGCTGCCGAGCATGCTGCTCATTCTGCTTAGCGGAATCTGGCTGGCAGCGGCAAGGTTGTCTGCATGGGGACAGTTGTTTTCAACGGATTACGGTAAGCTGATCGTTGCGAAAACAAGCTTGATGCTGCTCGTTCTAGTTGTTGGGGCTCTTCATATGATTGTGTTCATGCCTCGCATCTCTCAGCATGGTGCAAGACGGGGCTTACTGCTCGGCATACGCGCTGAAGTACTTCTTGCTGCTGCGCTGTTCGTGGCTGCAGGGTGGTTGTCCTCAACCTCGCCGCCTGCAGATGCGGCAATAAAGCTGTCTGAACCGATTTATTGGCATGTAATGGGAGAAGACGCGCATATGAGCATGCGTATTTCAGAGAATAAGCAAGAACAAACGGCCAAACTCGATGTCTGGCTGCCTGAGGGTCTTGAAGCTCCGGTATCAGCCAAGGCGATTATTCGCGTAGAAGGTAATAGCGTGCAGGAGCCGATTCCCTTTGTCCTTCAGCCGCGTGAAGCTCAATTATTCGAGTATCCCGGATTTACGAAGTATACGTATCTTGCAACAGGGGAATTTATCGACGAGAAGGATAGCAGTTTGATTACGATCGATATTCAGGATGAGGAAGGCCATACCTTTCATTATGAAAGATCCTTCTTTGGAGCGGCTGAGCGTCAATAGCGGGTTGGTGTGTACGACATAAGCTTGACTTCAATAACTGCATCTGCTAATGTCACCTTCAGGGAAAAGGCGGGTGTTAGCATGATCATCGGCATCGGACATGATTTATCGGAAATTGAGAGAGTAGCGAAAGTATTGGAGGGGCGCACAGGCCAGCGATTCATGGAGCGCGTGCTTGCAGAAGGGGAACGTCTGCTTGCTTCCAGTTATTCGGGTGAGCGCCTCCACCAATTTACGGCGGGCCGCTTCGCAGCCAAGGAAGCTATCGTGAAAGCATTCGGCTGCGGAATTGGACCGATTATCGGATTTACAGATATTGAAGTATTGCGCGGGAGCTGCGGCAAGCCCGAGTGTCAGCTGTCTGCTGGTGCTTGGGAGCGTCTTGGCCTTGCGCCGGAGAACATTCGGATTCATGTGACGATTACGCATGAGCGCAAGCTAGCCTCGGCTTTCGCAGTTGTGGAGCGGATATCGGAGTAACCTTTTGCCTATACTTGGAATGTAATATACCAGGTCAGCTAGTCGAAAGGGGTCACCGGGTATGATGGAGCATCGACAGCAGAAGAATCAGAAGACGAAGCGCCGTTACAAGACGGGACAATGGGTCGAATACGAAGGTTTGTATACGGACGATTGGGGCGGGGATTTGGTGCTGGTGCAGGGCGATTTATTTCCAGCGCATCCGCAAATGGGAGATACGCACTGGACGTATGCAGGCCAGTCGGCCCTTTATTTCATCCAATCTTCCAAAATTAACGGACATCATATGGGCTATTAAGCGAAACAAATCAAATAGGATAGTGGAAGCAGACTGCTGCTTTCACTATCCTATTTTTATTTCTTGCTCGCAAGCCAATCAGCTAGACCCGTGATCTCTTCAGCAGTTAGCCGATCCTGAAAGGCTGGCATAGAGCCTTCTCCTTCTTCAATCTGCTTTGTAATATCGGCAGCGCTCATCCGCGCACCGACCTTCCGAAGATCAGTCGCAGGCCCTACCCGCCCCTGCAAGCCTGTACCATGACAGCTTACGCAGTTCGCTTTGTATACGGAGACGATCTCTTGAGGCCCTTCAACTGGACTGACAGACGGCTTATCGCCACTTCCGCTTCCGCAGCCTGCTAACACCAGCAGCAGGATAGAGGCTGCGCAGCAAGTAATTACAGTTATGGTTTTACGACTTAACATAAATAACAACATTCCTCTCAAAAATTCATAATTTTGGTATTTTTGGGCTTTTAAAGTTTCGTTCATAAGACGGGCATATGCATTTGCATTATTAATTCGTATAATGGAAGAGACAGTTAACGAGAACATTAACGATTCTTTCATTATATCGAAGTTTTACTTACAGGAGAATTCATGAAACCGACAATAGATAGTATTTTACAAAATCAACTTCACCAGCTTCAAGCCGTCGTTATAATGAGTGCATATACGGATAGCGCACCTGGCTGGCTGGAACAGAAACAAGAGCCTGATTTTTACCGCTTCTGTTATACGGAGAAAGGCAAAGGCTGGCTTGAAATAGAAGGTGAGAAATATAGTATTCAGCCGGAAACACTTTATTTCATGCCTGCGGGTACGCTACAATCATTTGGTACGGATGGCGATGAGCCGTTTGGTCGCTATTGGTGCCATTTCCGGCTTGAGCTTAGCGATGTGCAGGTCATAAGCTCCCTGCAGCTGCCACGCTACATTTATGTCAAGGAAAAGCACAAAATTAAAGCCTTGTTTCACAAAATGGTTGAGTGCCAGCAGTTGCATTCTATCACGAAAGATCTTAGGCTGAAAGCTGTATTGCTAGAGCTGCTGGCTATTTATTTGGATGAGAGCAAGGCTCAGCGGGAAACGGTGAATGAGCCCAGCTCTGAGGTCAAGTGGAACGAAGTGCTTGCTCATATTGAAGCAAATTTGCATGCGAATATTCAAGTGGAGGAGCTTGCGAGAATCGCTTTTCTGCATCCGAACTATTTCATCACTTCTTTCAAAAGCATGATGGGATGCTCTCCGATCCAATACGTTACGAATCGGCGTATCGCGCTTGCTAAGCAATTGCTGATGGAAACCGACCTGCCTGTAGCAACGGTCGCAACACAGGTAGGGATGCAGAATCATTACCTGTCCAGATTGTTCAAACGTTATACGGGCATTACGCCCTTACAATACCGCCGAATTGGCAAGCATAACGGAAGCTTAAGGCTACAGCCTGCCAAAGCCATCATTAAGGAGGAAGAAAGCTAGTGGAACAGGAAGCGATAAAAACGTTTTTCAGTACGGAGCTGCTCGGCTGGTACCGTCTGATTAAGCGCGATTTGCCATGGCGCAAGAACCGGGATCCTTATCGTGTATGGGTATCCGAAATTATGCTGCAGCAGACGAGAGTAGATACGGTCATTCCTTACTATAATCAGTTCATGGACAAATTTCCGTCAGTGACAGCACTCGCTAATGCGCCTGAGACGGAGGTGCTTAAGAGCTGGGAAGGTCTTGGCTACTATTCGCGCGCACGAAACCTGCAAGCAGGTGCCAAGGAGGTTGCGCAGCGCTACGGGGGTATCGTACCTGACGATAAAGCGGCTGTTGCTGGCTTGAAGGGTGTAGGACCATATACGAGCGGTGCCATTATGAGTATTGCGTTTAATCGCCCAGAGCCTGCTGTGGACGGCAACGTTATGCGGGTTCTCTCACGCTATTTTTGCTTGGAGGACGATATTGCCAAACCGTCTACGCGGATTGGCATCGAGAAGCTGGCAGCTTCACTTATTCCTGAGGGCGCAGCGGGGGACTTTAATCAGGCTCTAATGGAGCTCGGCGCTCTTGTATGTACGCCAAAGTCGCCAAGCTGTCTGCCGTGCCCGGTGATGGAGCACTGCGCAGCAAGGCTCTCGGGCAGGGAGACGGAATTGCCGATTAAGACGAAGGCCAAGCCGCCTCGAGCGGAATTTCGTGCAGCAGCAATCGTAGCAGGCAGCGGTGAGCATGCAGACAAAGTGCTTGTACGCCAGCGTCCGGCAACGGGGCTGCTTGCTCAGATGTGGGAGCTGCCTCATCTAGAGCTGCCGAAGGACAAAGCGGAGTGGCTGTCTGAGGCATCGCCTAAGGAGCAGGGGGAGCTGGCTGAAATGATCAGCAGAATGGTAGAGACGGATACGGGACTACTCATCCGCCCGCGCAGCTGGTTTACGGACGCAGATCATATATTCAGCCATATTCACTGGAAAATGCGTTTTTATTTGGCTGATTTGGGTGAAGAACGATCAGCATCTGAGGATGTTGCTGCAGCAGCTTCTTCCTTGATCGGACTGACAGCTGCAGAAGCGGCATCCGCATACAAGGTGGATTCTCAAGCAGAAGAAGCTGAAGTGATAGGCACTTACCGATGGATTAGCAAGTCAGACATGGAAACATTGCCGTTTCCTAATTTGTTTTTGCGCATTTTGAAGCAATATTGGGAATAAAGAATAGATGGAGCGGAGGATCTGCAAATGAGCCAAATGCTTGAGCTGCTGTTGCAGCATAAAATTGTAGCTATAGTAAGAGGGATCGAGGATCGCCATGCGGATGCGGCGGCGCAGGCTTTGATTGATGGCGGTATCCATATGATGGAGATTACGATGAATACAGAAGGCGCGGCGGCTATGATCGAACGGTGGCGCACCAAATTTGACAGCAAGGCTGCAATCGGAGCAGGCACAGTAACGGATGTTACTTTGGCCGAGCAAGCGGTTGCCGCTGGCGCGCAATATTTGATCTCGCCTAATTTGGATGAAGATGTAATCGCATATGGACATGAGCACGGTATCTCTGTATGGCCCGGGGTCATGACGCCGACTGAAATCGTCAAAGCGTGTAAGGCCGGGGCAGAAGCGGTGAAAATCTTCCCGATGGGAACGCTAGGCATAAGCTATTTGAAGGAGATTAGAGGTCCTTTAGCTGACATTCCAATGATGGCTACCGGAGGGGTGGATTTGCATAATATTGCTGAATATTTCCAAGCAGGAGCAAATGCCGTAGGGATGGGCAGCAAGCTTGTTAATCTGGAGTGGGTACGCGAAGGTAAATTCGAGCAAGTAACGGAGAGGGCAAGACAGTTCGTTGATGCCGTTCGGGACTTGTAGAATAGTGGAGGAGACTGCTTAGTGGACACTGTTTGGCTAATCATGCTTGTGCTCTTGGTTCTTATTTTACTCCTGTCAGCACTTATCTGGCGCATAGGTGCAAGGAGTCAAACGCCGCGTAAGCTTGCGAATGGTTATCCACCTGAAGTTGAGACTAAATGGGAGAAGCTGTCATTCATTAGCAATGGCTCCAAGCTTGCGAGCTGGCTGCTTCAACCGGCCTCTGATAGGATGCGCGGCAAGTCGGGGCTGGCCCCGCTTGTCATAATTGCACATGGATGGGGGTCGAATCGATCCCGTGTGCTTCGGTATGCTAGACCGATCTATGAAGCGGGATTTGCCATATTTATGTATGATGCGCGCAGCCACGGCGACAGCGAGTCGATAGCTGCACCATCGGCACTTATGTTTCGTGATGACATGCTGGCTGCTGTGAGTTCTGCTAAACGTTTGCCTGGTATCGATGCTGAGCGGATCATTGTTGTTGGACATTCACTTGGCGGCTTCGGCGCCATTCTCGCGCTTGATCATGGCTTGCAGGTCAGTGGGATTGTAACCGACTCTATGCCTGTGCATTTCGACACGATGATGAAATCAGAGCTTAAACGCAAGCGCATACCGATCTTTCCGCTAGCCTATCTCATTCCGAGAATATGGCTTATTCGTGCAAAAATCTCGCATGCGCAGTTTAAAGAGGCGAATATTCCAAAGATTCTCTCGCGCCATGCCGGCAGCAGTGAAGCTGGGCGTACGCCTGTCCTAATGATCCACGCGGAGGGTGATCCTTTCATCAGTGCGGATGGGCTAAAGCAGTTACAGCTCGAATTGCCTGAGAATAGAGTAAGCACGCTGTTTGTTACCGGAGATGGTCATAGCCAATCGGAGCAGGACCCAGCATTCTGGCAGCGGGTACTGCCTTTCCTGCAGGAGAGGGCATTACAGGCAGTAGACAAAAAGGAAGCCCGCGGCACGAGGCTGCAGGCTTCAAGAGAGAATATATAATAAAGGGGGGTCATAGGCTTATTATATAAGCCTTAGATGAAACCAAGCTGAGGTGAATATTACAGTTTCATTACATGGCTATTAAGTTGTTATTTGTGGACGAGGTGTCGCACTTAGTATGACAAATGGTATTACGATTAAGGCGTACCAAGTTGCCACTGCAGGTTGGTACTGGTATCGCTGCTCCACAACTTCAAGTCGGAGCCGTTTGTAGTACTGCCGCCGCTATCCAAATAAAGACCGGAGGCTACATTTTTGATCCTGTAATTACTCCCGTACGCTTCTAATACCCACCGTTGGTTGCTGCTGGTGCTGTTGCTCCACTGTCCGACAATGGAGCCGCTAGTGGTAAGGCCCATCCCATCCATATACAAACCTGTAGCCACATTTTTTATTTTGTAATAGCTTCCGTAGGATTCAATTGTCCATCGTTGGTTGCTGCTGGTACTGGTGCTCCATTGACCAACATTTGAGCCATTTGTGGTACGTCCTATACCGTCGATATACAAGCCTGTGGCAGCGTTCTTTATTTTGTAAGTACCGCTAATTGTAGAAGTCCCCATGCCACTCATTATTGCATCTATAATACCTTGCTGAGTTACAGCAAGGGTAGATCTGTTGAACAATCCAAAACCGTATTGTCCGTTATATCCATTATCCCAATAAACAGGTATAGAACCATATTTCTTGGCAGCCGAGCTAACGGCTTTTGCAAATGCAGCACGATAAGTATGATTTGTGGAATCGAATGCTGTTTTATCTATGGAGCCGTACTCGCCTATGACCACAGGGTATCCTTGCGTTACGAATTTGTCATAGGTTGACTTAAGCTGAGATTCTAAATAATCCTCCTGCCCCCAGGTTGATTTTTTAGAATTATTGGTAGCTGTTGCTCCCCATTGGGTTATTGTACTGGATTCCTCACCAGCGAAATCCCAAGGTGAGTAATAGTGAACGGATATCATAATTCTTTTCTCAGAACTTGGAATGGTAGATGATCTATAATTGTCTGTAGGAAGCACAAAACCATAATTACCTACTGTATAATCAATGTTAGTATTCCAGCCAGGAACAAGAAGCCATCTTGCACTGTTGTTTCCGCCGGTTTGTCTTACGGTATCTACAAAGATTTGATTATAAGTATTAAGATTCGAATAGTATGTGGTGTTGGGTGTACCATAAGTACCATCGAATGTTTCATTCATGGATTCAAAGATCAAATGCTCATCATAATTCACAAATGTATTTGCGATCTGCTGCCAGACCTTTTGATATTTTGCAGTAATCGTCGTTTGATCGCTTGAATTGACTAGCAGCCAGGAGCCAGCAACTGAATTGTAACCGTCCCCATGCATGTTAACAATGACATACAGGCCTTCGTTGTAGGCATAGTCAACGACTGTTTTCACTCTATTAAGCCATGTGGAGTTAATGGTATAGTTCGGTGCACTGCCAATAGTATTTAAATATGAAACGGGGATACGGATTGTTTTAAAGCCTGCTGCCTTCACCTTCTGAATGAGACTCTGCGTTACTGCAGGATTGCCCCACGCCGTTTCGTTAGGTGTACCGCTGGAATTGGCTTCAAGCTGATTTCCTAGATTCCAGCCCGCGCCCATGTCAAAAACGATTTGTGATGCATTCAATGATGTGAAATCAGTTGTTATTACAGGTGCTGCTGATGCTACCGGACTCCAACCGAAAATAACCGTTACAAACACCAATACCATGGCTAATAAAAAGACTTTGAATGACTTAACTTTTGACAACATGCCAAAAACCTCCGTCTCTTATCTTTCTTCATTATGAAACGATTTCAATGAAAGAACGTTCATCCGAAAACGATTCTATTACTTCCCCCCTTTTTCTTGCTATCGTCTTGGAAATTGTTTCTGAAGCTTGGAGTATGAATATCTCCGGTGCATGTTGATTATACAACTATAAAAGTCTGTATATTACCCCATGAATTGTCACATAAATCATATGGAAAGCACGAAAGGGCTTTCATAATTAGAACATATAAGCATATTTGCTGGAATAATGGTCAATAACGATTTTATTCGTTACAATCGAGGTTTCAAGATTATGTGTTCTAAAAAATTTGATTTTATTGTAAGGTGATTATAGTTAGGTTTGTCATTATGAGATTGTGAAGCTAGCGATACCGATTTGAGAGCTATTAGTGCCTTATATAGGTTAAGGAGGTTCGTATGCAAAGAGTATTATCCAAACTATTAATGGTTGTAATCATAATCGCCGGCGCGTTCTGGCTTGACCTCAAGCTGGATTTGTTTCCCGCAGCAGCGGAGTCGGAAGAGGTGACAGTTATGGACGAGACGGACAAGGCGGAGAAGCTGGAGCTTGCGATCGCTAAGCAATTTCAGGCTCGTTCAGAGCACTTCACGGTCACCTATACGGGGGACAAGCAGGAGTTGTCTGATCAATTGACTGATATTATTCGGTTGGCGCTTAGGCATGATGATTATTCTGCCTATATTCTTGAATCCTATATTTATACGATTCGCAGTTGGGGGAATAAATCGAATATCGCAATCGAAGCAAGATATAGGGAGACGCTGGAGCAGACAGCTGTCGTGGATCGGGAAGTAGCAAGGGCATTGCATGCGATTCTTGAGCCTGGCATGAATGATCATGAGAAGATCAAAGCGATCCATGATTGGATTGTCAGCAACGTGGAATATGATCAATCACTGTCACAATACACCGCGTATCATGCAGTAACCTTGGGCGAGGCTGTGTGTCAAGGCTATTCGCTGCTTGGCTATAAGATGCTGAAAGCAGCGGGACTGAACGTTCTAATTGCCGAGGGCAGTGTGAATACGGGTGAGCATGCATGGAATATGGTGAAGCTCGGCGACGCGTGGTATCATTTGGATTTTACTTGGGATGATCCAGTCGGGGCCAAGCCTGCCGCCAATGACACTCTGGCGCATGAGTCTGACTCGATTCGATACCAGTACTACTTGAGAACGGATGAGGAGCTGAGAGCCGATCATCAATGGACGAAAACCTATCCAGCAGCAAATGTGTCATATGCGGATATGATTAATGAGCTGGTTCGGAATGGACATTCTTCAGAGCGCAGCCGGTTCACCAAGCTGAAGCTGGAACTGGGACTTCATTGGCTTGATCCGGAGTACACAGTCTCAAGTAAGGAGCAGCTCGCTCAGGTCATTCAGTCAGCGCTTGCAGATAGATCGGCAAGTTTGGCATTCCGCTACATGCAGGGCAATCAATTCCCAGCTGCCTTGAAGGACGCATTCAAGGCAGCGAATGTAGCTGTCGGCTACCGAGCGAGCTACGAGCCCTATGCAGGTGATGATTCGCTGCTTGTCCGTTTGCAGCTGGAGTACGGCAAGCAATAGCTCCTGATAGGTAAACAAAAAGAGGCGCAAATTTGCGCCTCTTTTTGTGTTGGCCGATAGCTGCATTAAGGCGCTGCCTCGCACAGGTTTATTGTGCGTTGTTTCTTGCGGCCGTCATTTGTTGCCAGACGGAACCTGCGGCTTCTTCGCCGCGCTCAATCCGCTCTAATGCCATTTGGGCTTGGAGCTGGATTTCGAACTCGGTGTCCTTCGCAGCTATGCGGAGTGCTTCAATAGCCGATTCGTCGCCTGCCTCGTAGAGGAAACGGGCTGCCCGCCAGCGGACAAGCTTGTTCTTGTCACCCAGCGATTCAATCATTGGCTGGATGGCGGCCGGATCGCCGAGGTCCGACAGTGTATCGCCTGCAGTCCGTCTAACGGAAGTAGACGAGTCGCGCAGCGCAATGAACAAATAAGGAAGTGCTTCAGGAGCACGCAAATCACCCAAATAAATGACGCCAAGTCGCCGAATGGAGGTGTTCTCGTCCTCGATTGCTTTGGCAAGTAAAGGCAAGCCTTCAATTGCGGATACATATCGCTCAAGTGCAGCGTAACGTACTTGCCAATCGGGCGAAGAGAATTGCTCCATTGCTTCTTCAAAGGTTAATGGAGCTGGCCTTACTACAGCTGGAGAAGCACCTTCCTCGATACCTGAATGGCCTTGCTCGATGGCGGCGTAAATAAGTGTCTCCAATCGTTCACCTGGGTATGAGGCTTCCAGTTCACGTACGATTTCGGCAGCAATCTCATCGGGTTCGCCGTAACGAACGTCGAATTCCTCCAGCTTGCGTTCGCGAATAATACCAGAGCCAGCAGCGCGGCTTACAGCTTCACCGAACTGTTCTGGGAGCGCGGAGCGAGCCTCTATATCGCCCATCCGCACACGAACTTGCATCGGGATGCCACGGAACATTTGAACGAGTACCTGCGCTTCGCCGAAGCTCGCTGCCAGGCTGCCTGCACCTGCTTGCTCTTCTCCTGCAGCGACCTTGTCCAGTAGTTGTCCAGCAGCAGCTAGAATAGCTGCCCAGTCTGCTCCTGGCTTGCGGTCAAGCGCAATAAAATCAGCGGTGCGGAACAGGCTGCGAACACCGTTAATCTGAAGAAGCTGCTGAAGCACATCGGGAGCTTCTGCTGATTCGCTGGCTTTATACGTATACCTGCGTCCGCGCGGGAGTGTTTCATCTACATTCAGCTTCATGGAATTAGGACTCGGCGTCGGCTCTATAGAAATTAATTTCATTAAGAATCCTCCTCAAAGGGTATTGGTTCTGTCATTCGATTCGAGCAACGGAGTAACAATTGCTGCGTCGAAAGCGTAGTCTTATGTGTAAAACATATATAACCAAGTGTAACTGATTTTAGATTTGGATGCGAACGGTGGACGGCAAGGGAATATGAAAATTTATTGCAAGAGCGGGCTTTACGTATAAATAACATATTTGCATTGTAAGCTGTCAGCTTGGTATCTTATAAAAACAGATGTTTTTGCGAGGAGGGATGAACGGTTGAGGTTAAAACGATTTGCAAACATAGATCCAATTGAACAGCACACATCGTTGAAACAATTCAAAAGATGGCGTCAAGAGCGCATTCGCAGGCTGAGAATGAAAGATTATTCATTCACCGTTCCGAGTGCTGAGCCTGACATCGCATATTTGGAGGATAACCGGAAATGGCCTTCCATCACATGGGTGGGACATTCAACCTTTTTCATACAGCTAGGCGGATTGAATATTATTACAGACCCAGTATGGTCCACGCAGATGGCGTTCCAAAAAAGACTTTCGCCTCCGGGCATTCCCATTGACGACGTACCGCCAGTAGATGTCGTTCTTATTTCACATTCCCATTATGATCATCTGAGTATCGCGTCGCTGCGAAGATTGGTCGGTGGGAGGCAACTGCTCGTACCGGCAGGACTCGGCGCTAAGCTGCGCAAAAAAGGGTTCATTAGGGTCCACGAGCTGCATTGGTGGGAATCCGTTATGATAAGTGGTGTGAAATTTACATTCGTTCCCTCGCAGCACTCGACTCGTCGCAGTCCATGGGACACAAACAGTTCGCATTGGGGAGGCTTTGTTATTGAACGGCCTGTCTCACGGAGTGGGAAACTAGTGAGTCGCCTAAGCAGCGAGGCTACTCCGGCCAATTATGCGATAGATGCACAGACGCATGCTGAGTCGGCAAGCACAGCTGAAGCTGCTTCTGAACGGATTCATCCGTTTTTCAGCGGGGATGTACATGCGAAGAGACCGCATGTGGCGGATTTCCCAACGATATATTTTGCTGGAGACAGCGGATACTTTCAAGGCTTCAAGGAAATCGGGCGGCGATTCGAGGTTGATGTTGCCTTGCTTCCGATAGGTGCCTATGAGCCGGAATGGTTTATGGCTCCGCAGCATATTACACCGGAGCAAGCGCTCCAAGCCTTCGATGATTTGGCTGCCAAATGGTTCGTGCCCATGCATTTCGGCACGTTCAAGCTGGCGGATGATACACCGCGCGAAGCACTGGACCGACTGGAGGCTGAGCGCAGGTGTCGCAGCATCTCGGATGAGCGAATTGTTATTTTGCCGCTGGGCGAGACTTGGCGGTTGTCTGGAAAATAACAAACGCGTACAATTGTGCACCAAATTCGAGCAATGACCGCGCTGCAGGATCGGGTTATACTGAATGAGAGCAAATGAAGGCAATGAATGAAGTAGCTCGGGATTGCATCGGCAGACCTGAGCTTAATCTTACGAAGTTAGGTTTGCATTCGCAAAACTTTGAGGAGGAGCAACAAATGAGTCAAGCTAACATACGTCTGGGCGTTATTGGCGCAGGCGCGATCGGCAGCATTCATATGCAGACTTTCAAAAAGGTAGAGGGCATTGACGTTGTTGCGGTAACGGATGTATATCTCCCGCTTGCCGAGCAGCGTGCTGCTGAGCATGGAATTGAAACGGTGCATGCGAATCCACAAGCGCTGCTTGACGACCCGTCCATTGATGCTGTCGTCATCGGTGTGCCGAACAGCTATCATGCAGCGCTTGCGATTGAAGCATTAAAGCAAGGCAAGCATGTCCTCTTGGAGAAGCCGATGGCAATCCATTCTGATGCTGCACGCGAGATCGTAGAGGAAGTGGAGAAATCCGGCAAAATATTGATGATGTCTCATCAAATGCGCTGGACTGGATTAAGCCGTGCCCTCAAGCAGCGGATCGACAATGGCGATGTCGGACATGTGTATAATGCGAAAGCAGGCTGGATCCGCAAAAAGGGCATACCAGGCTGGGGCTCATGGTTTACACGGAAAGATCAATCCGGCGGAGGCCCGCTTATCGATATCGGCGTTCATATGCTGGATCTATCTCTCTACCTGATGGGCAACCCGAAGCCGATCTCCGTTTACGGCTCGACTTATGCGGAATTTGGTCCAAAACGTGAAGGTGTTGGCAATTGGGGAACGCCGAATTGGGACGGATATTATGATGTTGAGGATCTAGCCTCGGCATTGATTAAGCTGGATAATGGTGCGACGCTGTCGCTTGAGGTAAGCTGGGCAGCGCATGCGGCATTCTTGTCCGAGGATCCCTTTATTCACTTAATGGGAACGCAAGGCGGCTTAGGGATGGTAGGCCAATACGGCAAGTACGTTACTCATGCTGAAACCGGCGTTGCGGAGAGCGACGTAGAGCCGCTTGACGGCGAAGAGGATCGGATTCTGATGAGCCGCCACTTTGTTGAATGCATCCGAGAAGGCAAGCAGCCGATTACTTCTGCACTATCAGGCTACACGAACAATCGGATTCTAGACGCCATATACGAATCCTCCCGTACAGGCAATGAAGTGAAGCTGAACTGGGATTAAGCAAGCTGTGCAGCTATTGTGAATGTAAGTCTTCCCCGAAGCAAGAGCGGCAAACTTCGGGGAAGACTTTTTCTAAATATAGGCAAGGATATGATTTCACCATCCTTTCTTAATATTTCTCGAATTGAAACGCACCGCCCCCCAAAGGACGGCGACAGCCGTTTCACCTTGTATGAGTGCAACTAATATTGTGTATAACCGCAAGCGTAGGCTGTGAAAAGGCGACAATGAAGCCAAAAGAGGGTTCGGTTTCCGAGCATACTGTGGTATAATGGTTCGATATAAACTGATTTTGTAGTGAAGGACGGGATTAAACGAATGATTAGTACAAGTGGCATAACGCTCCGTTATGGGAAGCGGGCGCTTTTTGAAGATGTAAGCATTAAGTTCACACCAGGCAACTGTTACGGCTTGATTGGTGCGAACGGCGCAGGCAAATCGACTTTTCTCAAAATATTATCCGGTGAAGTAGAACAATCGCACGGAGACGTGCATATCACACCGGGCGAGCGGCTTGCCGTTCTGAAGCAGAACCACTATGAGTACGATGAGTCTGTCGTTCTTGAGACGGTTATGATGGGTCATAAGCGTTTGTATGAGGTCATGAAGGAGAAGGATGCCCTTTATGCGAAAGCAGACTTCACCGATGAGGACGGCATGCGCGCAGGCGAGCTCGAAGCTGATTTCGCGGACATGAACGGCTGGGAAGCTGAATCGGAAGCGGCTGAGATGCTGAATGGTCTTGGTATCACACCTGATCTACATGATAAGAAAATGGCAGAGCTTAGCGGCAACGAGAAGGTACGCGTCTTGCTGGCACAAGCTTTGTTCGGCGCACCGAACATTCTTCTGCTCGATGAGCCTACCAACCACTTGGACATTGAGTCCATCCGCTGGCTGGAAGATTTCCTTGCCGACTATCAAGGTACAGTTGTCGTTGTCAGCCATGACAGGCACTTCCTGAACACCGTTTGTACGCACATTGCGGATATTGACTTCGGCAAAATCCAAATGTACGTCGGTAACTACGACTTCTGGTACGAGTCAAGCCAGCTTGCTTTGCAGCTGATGCGCGGCGAGAACAAGAAGAAAGAAGACAAAATCAAAGAGCTTCAAGCGTTTATTCAACGTTTCAGCGCGAACAAATCAAAAGCGAAGCAAGCAACATCAAGACAAAAGCTGCTTGAGAAAATCTCGCTTGATGATATTCGACCATCTAACCGCAAATATCCGTTCATTCTCTTCAAAGGCGAGCGTGAAGCAGGCAAACAGCTTCTGCTGGTTGACGGCTTGAGCAAAACGATCGATGGCGAGAAAGTAATCGACAATCTGACGATTGCTCTTAATAAAGGCGATAAAGTCGCATTCGTTGGCCCGAACAGCTTGCCTAAGACGCTGCTTTTCCAACTTCTTGTTGGCGAAGTTGAAGCGGATGCAGGCAGCTACTCATGGGGCGTAACGACGTCGCAGGCTTATTTCCCGAAAGACAACTCCCCTTATTTCGATGGTATTGATCTGAATTTGGTAGAATGGCTTCGTCAGTATTCGAAGGATCCGGATGAGACGTTCATTCGCGGCTTCCTTGGCCGTATGCTGTTCTCTGGCGACGATGCGATGAAGAAAGCAAGCGTATTGTCCGGGGGCGAGAAGGTTCGCTGTATGTTGTCTAAGATGATGCTGGAAGGCGCTAACGTGTTCATTCTCGATGAGCCTACGAATCACTTGGACCTTGAGTCGATCACTGCGCTTAACAATGGTTTGACGGATACGGATTGTACGATTCTATTCACTTCGCATGACCATCAGTTCGTACAGACGATTGCCAATCGCATTGTAGAAATTACACCTAACGGTGTGATTGATCGAATGATGACGTATGATGAGTATCTTGAAAGTGCGGAAGTAAAAGCACTTCGCGAGCGTATGTACGCAGTTTAATAAATGATTATAGCAAAGAGTTCGGTTGCAGGGTTATTCCTTGCAGTCGAACTCTTTTTTGTTATGGGAAAGCATAGCAAAGCTGCATGCGCATGAAAGACGAACATCAGAAAACCATATGATAGGAGTCTTACGTACGGTTTAATGATGAGAGGCTGGAATAGATTTCAGTCCTATACTCTAACTTGCTGATCGGAATATTGTTATGAATTGTTGCATCTATGCATAAAAGTACGCACAGGGTAAACACTGTTTCTCTAGACCCACATGGGTTCGTTCAGTTATGATACCGATAGGTTATTTGGTGCTTTACAAATACATACGTTTTTACGCTTGGGAGGGTATTGAAACTGAATCAGTATGAAGAGATTAAACAGGGCGAGAAAGGTGCCTGGGTAAGTATCGGTGCCTACTTGGCGTTATCTGCGCTCAAGCTCGGTGCTGGCTACTGGTTTGTGTCGGGAGCTCTCGTTGCAGACGGCTTCAACAATTTAACGGATATCGTGGCATCGGCTGCTGTTTTGATAGGTCTTAAAATTTCGCAGAAGCCGCCTGACAAAGATCACCCTTATGGACATTTCCGTGCAGAGACGATTGCAGCGCTCATTGCATCGTTTATTATGGCAACGGTGGGCATTCAAGTTCTGATCGGCGCTGTCAAGTCACTGTTTAGCTCAGAGCACACGATTCCGAACTTAATGTCAGCATGGGTCGCATTATTCGCTGCTGTCTGTATGGGCGGCGTGTATATCTATAACAAGCGGCTTGCCGTTCGCATCAACAACCAGGCGCTGCTTGCTGCGGCCAAGGATAATTTATCAGATGCGCTTGTCAGTATAGGGGCTGCCATCGGTATTATAGGTGCTCAATTCGGCTTGCCGTGGCTGGACCCCGTTGCAGCTTTGGCGGTAGGCGCTATTATTTGCAAAACGGCTTGGGAAATTTTTTATAGCTCGACGCATGCGCTGACGGATGGATTCGATGAGAATGAGCTCTCCTCGCTGCGCAAAACGATTGCCAAAACAAAGGGAGTCAAGTCAATAAAGGATATTAAAGCAAGGGTTCATGGCAGCCTTGTACTGGTGGATGTCATTGTCCAGGTAGACCCTGAGTTATCGCTCATCGAAAGCCATCAGATCAGTGATGAGATTGAAACGAGGATGGGGCGGAAACATAATATTATGAGTGTACATGTTCATGTGGAGCCGGAGGATGTCGAAGAATCTGAAAATTTGTCGACCGAGAAGCAATAATTCGGAGGTAATTGTTACCAATGGTGATTGTAATATTGCTAAATAGTTCCTTGTGCTCACTTTACCCTTTTAGTCTAAAGACCCAAAATTATGAAAGTTTTATTATATAGCTGCGCTGTAATAGCTTAAAACGAAAAAGGCAATAGGCGAAAAGACGGTTCCTTTATGGAATCGTCTTTTTTGTATTTTTTTACAGTGGTTTTATAAGTCTTGCAGCCCAAGTTCGTATTCCTCTAATTAGGTGTATTGGACGATACTTGTCTCCTGCAATCAACTCTACAATGGAGCAGAAACCGTTACGATTATACTGTTTTCACACCAAGGAGGCGTATCGTATGAATTACACGATGAAACAAAGGATGGCAACAGCAACATTAGCGGCAGCTTTATTATTCAGTTCCATTTCCGTTCCAGCTGTGCTTGCTGCACAAGCAGGCGAGGTACAATCAAGCGTTAATATGCGGACTTCACCATCGACAACAGGATCAATCATTCGTAGCCTGAAGAAAGGCGAGCAGGTCACGGTAGTCGAGAAGGTTAATGCCTATTGGTACAAAATAACCGATTCTTCAGGCAGAACAGGGTACATATCGACTTCATCCCAATATATTGAGCTGCAAAGCTCAGCACCGGAACAAAGCGGCAGTGAGGCAACAGTGAAAGTGTCAGTCTCATTCCGCAAAGCGGCCTCCACGTCCGGTGAGCGCATTCGTTATTTGAAAAAAGGCGAGAAGGTCACAATCCTAGCAAAAACGAACAGCTACTGGTACGAAGTGAAGGATGGGAATGGCGTCCGAGGATTTGTGAGTACACAAAGCTCTTATCTTAATGTGACAGGTACGATACCAGGCAGCGGCACAGGTACGGGGAATAATGGCAGCAATGGCGGTACGGTGACAGTCCCTGATGAATCCAAAGATGAGGCTGTAGAGAAAGTGATTGCTGCTGGAATGAAGTATTTGGGTACACCTTATGAATATGGCTCCGATCGCAACACAACAACGACCTTCGATTGCTCTGATTTCGTTAGACAAGCATTTCTTGACGGGGTAGGGTTGAAGCTTCCCGCCGATTCTCGCCAGCAAGCGCAATATGTGAAGGATAATGGATCAACGACAACGAATTGGAAAGAGCTTGAACGAGGTGATTTGGTATTTTTCATGGATTATAAAGGAACGAGCGCATCCGCTTATAGCGGCATCAACAAGTCTACACAAACGATCTCACATGATGGCATTTATCTGGGTGATGGGAAGGTTCTCCATACGTATTCGAAGGAAAGCGGAGGCGTGACGGTCAGCAGCATAGCGGGCACGCACTGGGAATACCGTTTAGTGTTTGGCGGCAGCGCTCTATAATTAAGAAATATCCAAAAAAAGGGCAACCTATTGTCATCAAGGATGACAGATTAGGCTGCCCTTATTGCTGCTTAAGAGTCGATTTGAATCGTTTTGCCATCGGCTTGTTTCATGGAATCGATTACCTCAGGCTCAGCTTGCTGTTCTTTCAATTCTTTCTTCTTGTTGCGTCTCTTGCGGATGAGTAGATAAATGATGATGAGTGGTACGCCACCAATGAAAATATACAAGGAAACGTCCTTCACCATACCTTTTGCAGATTGTCCGTAGATATAAAATAGGAGACCTACAATATAAAATTTCAAACCACGGCCTATAGCAGCATAACCAACTAATCGCCAAAGTGGGTAGTTCAAGCAACCGGATAGAATTGTAAATACTTTGAATGGAATGGGCGTAAAGGAACCAATGAGAATAGCGGCTTCGCCATTTTTCTGAAACTTGTCAGTGGCGGCATCGATCCATTCTTTCTTGAGAAACCTATATAGGACGGACTTTCCCATTACCTTGCCGAGATAATACCCAACAGGTGTACCGAGCAAACAAGCGATATAGCCTACAGTAGCGAGCCATAAGGCTGTTGATGGATTGAGAATACTTAACGATACTTGAAGAAAAAACGCAGGAATAGGAAATATAACAGCGTCTAGAAATGAATGAATAAAAAGTCCCAGAGGCCCGAAATCCTTTAAAAAATCGACAACTGCTTGAAACATTACCAGGCTCCCTTTCCATCAACTAACTGCACAAAAAGCCTGCTTATCGAGATGTTCGAAAATGGAAGCTCCATTGTTGCTACTATATGCTGCAGCTTGTTGAAAAAGCGCTTTAGCGCTTGATATTTTAATTATAGCATAATTAATACGGTTAAGAAGATGATAGTTGTCATGTGTTTATTTTATTGTATATGGTACATAGGAACGAATACGTATAAACCTACCTGAAGGTTTCAACGAGTTTGCAAAAAACGCCGCCTATTTGCGGGGGATCCCGTAATAGGCGGCGTTTATAAAGACCAAACCAATCAGATAAAGTGCCGTTATTCGCGAGTCTGGCGGCGGGAAACGCCGCTTTGCTGGGCTGCTTGAATGACGCGGCGGCGTACCTCTTCAACAACACGGGTATTAAAGACACTTGGTACAATATACATCGGGCTGAGCTCTTCGTCACTTATAACGGACGCAATCGCTTCTGCCGCAGCAAGCTTCATCTCTTCATTGATGGTTGTCGCCCGGCTGTCGAGTGCACCTCGGAATATACCAGGAAAGCATAGGACGTTGTTGATCTGATTCGGATAATCGGAACGGCCAGTAGCGAATACCGCAACAATATCTTCGGCAAGCTCCGGCCTGATCTCGGGCTCTGGATTCGCCATTGCAAATACAATTGGCTCTTTCGCCATCGTCTCAATATGTGCACGGGTCAAGATTCCGCCGGCCGAAACGCCGATAAACACATCTGCACCTGCAAGGGCGTCGGCTAGCCCCCCGCTAATGCGCTGCGGGTTCGTGTTCTCCGCATACCATTGCCACATGGGATTATCATAAGCTTGCTCTGCATTAAGGATGCCGACGCGGTCTACGCCAACGATATGCTCTGCGCCGCCAGCGAGCAGCATTTTGGTGCAAGCAGTACCTGCAGCCCCAATGCCGCAAATGACGATTCGGCTATCGCGAAGGCTGCGACCAGTTAGTTTGAGCGCGTTAAGCAGCCCAGCATAAAGCACTACAGCTGTACCATGCTGATCATCATGAAATACAGGAATGTCGAGCTCTTTCCGCAATCTTTGCTCTATTTCGAAGCAGCGCGGTGCAGAAATGTCCTCAAGATTGATGCCCCCGAAAGCTGGGGCCAAATGTTTAATCGATGTGATAATGGATTCGGTATCCTGCGTATCGAGACAGATCGGGAACGCATCGACATCGGCAAATTGTTTGAAGAGCATCGCTTTTCCTTCCATGACCGGCATTGCAGCGTAAGGACCGATATTGCCTAATCCTAACACGGCGCTCCCATCGGAGATGACGGCAACCATGTTCCTTTTGACGGTTAGTGTGAACGCCTTGGAAGGCTCTTCGAATATCGCTTGGCAAACTCTGGCTACATCAGGCGTGTACACGCGTGATAGATCATCGCGATTCTGAATAGGTGTCTTGGGCTGAATCGTTATTTTCCCTCCCAGATGGAGCAGGAAGGTACGGTCTGAAACATGAATAAGTCGAATGCCGTTAATCGATTTCAATGCGGAAGTGAGTCGTTCAGCCGCTCCTTGTTCTGTAATTTTCACGGTTAAGTCGCGTAAGCTCTTATTTCTGTCCGTATGTATGACGTCGATTGCGATAATATCTCCACTCGCTTGTTCGATAGCAGTAGCCGCCCGTCCAAACTGCGCGATATTCGTATCAATCTCTACTCTTAGAATGATTGTTTTGCCATCGGTCATTTGTGAACCCATCAAAAACAGCTCCCTTCATCATTCATACTATTTGAATAAGTACACAACATTTATGCTTCGTAATCCTAATAATAAAAAGAAAACCGTCACTGCATGAGTCGCAGGACGGCATTCGGACAATTCATCGGGTCATATTGTTGATTTCTTTTCGTTAGCAGTCCGTCTCTGAATTGACCAGAAGCGTAAGGCTCGTGGATGAGCGAGAACCATCGGTCGACGGTATCGTTCGAGTCGAGCATTTCGCCAAAACCGTTGCTAATAAAGTGTTCGCAGTTTTCTTCCTCTTGGCCGGGGATCGGCTCGTAGAACAGCATCGGAATTCCTTTGCTCATTCCTTCAGTACAAGTCATGCCACCCGGCTTCGTAATAAGGAGATCGGATACATCCATAAGCTTATTAACCTCGCGGGTGAAGCTTAGAATACGGATGTTCGGATGTCGGAACAGTGGATCTGACAGCATCTTCTCTTTCATCTTCTCATTAGAGCCTACGCAGTAGATCAGTTGGGTGGTCTCGCGCCATTTCGTCATATATTCGAGGGCATTGTCCTCATACATGATTCCCCAGCCACCGCCCATGATGAGCACAGTCGGCATATCCTTCAGCTGGAATTGCTCTCGTATTTCTTCTTTATCGTATGTATGCCAGAAATTCGGATGAACAGGTATGCCTGTAACTTCAATACGATCCTCTGAAATGCCCTTATCCATGAGGCGTTCCTTTACCAGATTCGAGGAAACCAAGTATTGGTTGACCTCTTTGTTTACCCAAGAGCCATGTGCGTCGTAATCCGTAATGAGCGTATACAATGGCATGTCCAAACCTAGGCGCTTCAGCCTCGCTACCACCGCATTCGGACCTGGATGCGTGCATATGATCAAATCCGGCTTCAATTGCGAGATGACTTGCGACGTCTGGGTATAAAACATGCGATGGAGCGCAAGCTGTGTAAGGCGGTTAAACGATTTTTTATAGTTGCTGCGGTACATGAGACCGACCATCTTAGGCTGTTTACTTACTGTTTTGCGATACGCGGATATAATCCATGGACCAAGCACCGGATTAAGAAATTTTCCAAGCTCGATAACGCGGGTCTGAATCCCCGGACATAACTGCTTTAGTCCGACAGCGAGCGCATAGGCAGCTTGAGTATGACCGGAGCCAAAGCCTTCAGAGAGCAGAAGCACTCTTTTCTTACGCATTCATTCCACCTACTTTTCTATTTCCATATTACGATGCAAGTGCAACTAACACAAGTTTTATCCTTAAGGCTTGCGAATAAAGCTATGGATAATTTATCCTAGAAAGAAGAAGTACTCATGAATAGCTTATGTATCCCTGTCGTCAACTATATTTACATATATTTTACAAGTGATAATTAATAATAAGCGAGGCTGATAAGAAATGGAACCAACTAATCAGAATGACAACGGTTTGAAAATTGGAGAGCATGTGAGAGCAGAGGTTCGTTCTGGTCATTATGTAGGAGAGCTTGTTGAAATCAATGGTCCCCGTGCTCTGGTCAAAGTACTTGCTGTATTGAAACATCCCGAGCAGGGGGATTTGCATAATCCTTATAATCCTGATGTTCCTATGTTTCATGAAAGACGCGCGCTCAGCTTTACGGAGAAGACGACTGTTCTGCTTCGCGATGTGAAGCCTTACCTAGGTAGTGTTCCTGATTATCAAACATCCTTGAGAGCTGCTGCGGAAGCTGAGGTCGCCTCGCTTGATCGTTTGCACCGCTGGGCGGCAAAAGCGCTTGAGCAAATGCAGCAGCTTCAGAAGGATTACAAATAGGTTTACTTTTATTTATTAATGAAGACAGCTTTCAATGTATCGCGATAAACGACCTGGAACTGCAATCCCTCTGACAAAGCGGCAAGCGGCACATATAAGGTCGCTGCCTTGCCTGCTGCGTGCATGAAAGCGGGTGGCGCTTCAAGCAGCTTGGTAACGCCGTTAACTTTTATCTTAGACGAGCCGGATGTTATATCGACTACATTGCTGTCGAGCGATATTGAAGCGGTCTGCGTTCTGGCATTCCATTTGATTGTGCCTCCCATCGCCACAGTTGCACTGCGAAGTGGGACAAAGGTACGGTTATGGACGAAGAGCGCGCCGCTTGTGCCAGGCAGCTCTTTGCCCTTCACGAGAATATGAACGGGCTGATTAGGTTCTTTTGGCTTTGCCACGCGGTACTCACCCCATACTGCCTTTGCGAAGGCAGTCCCCATCGCTGCATAGCCGGCGTGGTTCGGATGGATATCCCCGTCAGCGATCGAAGTGTAACGCAGCTCGTTATCGACAAATGCTGCTGCTACGTTTGCGATCTTCACTTGATAGCCTTCCTTAGTCAGCCGTTGTACAATCTGATTGAGCCGCTCGCGCAGCTGCTTCACGCTGGATTCAAGGAACAAACGATCAGCTTCCGGGTATAATGGAAAAACAAGAGCGCCTAGCCTGACAGGTTTGGGAATCGGCAGATACTGATCAGCTATTATGATTTGTACTTTGGGTTGAAGACTCGTTATTGATCGCAGCGACGACTCAAGCTCTGCTTCGTAACGATTAAGGGCTGTTTCCAATACAGAGGCAGCTTCGGACTGATCTGCACCTTCCTCCAGCTTCTCCAGCACGGCGTACATGTCATTGCCGCCAATGGTTATCAAGATCAAATCCGATTGCATGATAGAGGAGCGTAACTGCTTAGTTGCTGAGAATAGCTGTTCAGCCCGGGGATCAGGTAGCCCAGTCTGAATATCTGTACTTTTCACTTCGGTACTGATGACCACTGCATCCATCCAACGTTTCAGTCCCGCTGTTCGGAGACCAAGCACGCCATAGTTCTCGTATTCGGTTCGATAACCTTGGAATAAGGCCTGCTCGTACACATGCTCAACGTAGCCGTAAGGAATGGAGAGCTCAGTGAAGCCTTTCTCGTATCCAGCTGTAACGGAGTCGCCGAGCGCGACGATGTGGTAAGCATCTGTATTAGCTTGCTTTGTCTGAGAGGCAGCTTGCACCTGTTTGGATTGATGTGTTAGAGACTGATTACTGAGAATGGTTGTGAAGATGACCGCGAGAATGAGGGACGCTGCTGTCTGAACAGACACTTTCCTTAACTTGCTATACAACAAGAACACATCCTTCTGATAAAATAGAAAGAAATAGAAGCAGCGATCTATGCTATGCTTGTATTTCGCAGTGAAATGGACTGAGTAGGAACTAATTCAGACAGTTGACGAATGCGTAAGTAGTAAAATAGTGCAAATAATTATGAAAATATTAAATTGATTCCGCAATTGCCTAATGTTAAAATAATATAATAATCGCAATGTGGCGGTATAGGCTCGGTCTATGGTCAATTAATCGGATGCGCCCTTTAGCAGGGCCGCAGACGTTTAGCTTATGAGTGGCAAGTAGCAGGCCGATGCGCCTCGCTGACTACCATTCTATGATAAAATAAGCCAAAAATGAAGCGTAATGCGTATTCATTCATGCTTGTTTTCAACATGTTCACGCTAGCCCAAAAATCTTCTCATAGAAAGGTTGCACACAATGAAAGAACATATTTTGGGATTGCCGCCGAAGCAGGGGCTCTATGATCCGCAATTTGAGAAAGATGCTTGCGGCATGGGCTTTGTGGCCAACATCAAGGGAATTAAATCGCACAAGGTCATCCGCCAAGCGCTGATGCTGCTCGAGAATATGGAGCATCGCGGCGGTCAAGGCAGCGAACCGAACACAGGAGATGGAGCAGGTATTTTGCTTCAAATTCCGCATGCTTTTTTTGCAGCTGAGTTGAAGAAACAAGAGATCGAGCTTCCTGCCCCAGGGCAATATGCCGTAGGTATGATATTCATGCCGCAGGATGAAGCTGCTCGCAGCGCTATTGAGCATGAAGTGGAATCGATTGTTCGGGAAGAGAACCAATCGCTTATTGGATGGCGTACAGTTCCGACAGACGATAAGAAGCTAGGTGAATCAGCACTGGCTGTTAAGCCTTATGTTCGTCAGCTGTTCATTGGCATGAACGCAGACTTGAAGGACAATATGGCGTTCGAACGCAAATTATATGTCATTCGCAAGCGCTCTGAGCTTGCCATACGTTATGCTGGCAAAGAAGGCGGCAATATGTTCTATTTCTCGAGCTTGTCCTCGAGAAAGATCGTCTACAAAGGGATGCTTACAACAGAGCAGGTTCGCTCGTTCTACACGGAATTGAACGATGAGTCGGTCGTTTCTGCGATGGCGCTTGTTCACTCCCGTTTCAGTACGAACACATTCCCTAGCTGGGAACGCGCGCATCCTTTCCATTATATGATCCACAACGGTGAGATCAATACACTACGCGGCAACGTGAACTGGATGCATGCACGTCAAACGCTGTTCGCAACTGAACTTTTCGGTGACGATATCGAGAAGATTAAGCCGGTTATTAACCCTGACGGCTCTGACACGGCGATGTTTGATAACACATTGGAATTTCTGTTCTTATCCGGCCGCTCTATGGCACATGCTGCGATGATGATGGTTCCAGAACCATGGTCTAACCATGAGAACATGAGCGATGAGCGCAAAGCATTCTACGAATACCACAGCACCTTGATGGAGCCGTGGGATGGACCAGCGGCGCTTGGCTTCACGGATGGTGTGAAAATCGGCGCAGTGCTTGACCGTAACGGTCTTCGTCCTGCTCGTTACTATGTAACGAAGGATGATCATATCATTCTCGGCTCAGAGGCAGGAACCGTTGAGCTTCCGCCAGAAGATATTTTATACAAAGACAGACTGCGTCCTGGACGTATGCTGCTAGTTGATACAGAGAAGGGCCGTATCATTTCTGATGAAGAAGTGAAAGCGGAGATTGAGACGGAGCATCCTTATCGTGAGTGGCTGAATGAGCATCTCGTTGATTTGGAAGATCTTCCAGATGCGCCGGAGCTTCCTGAACCGAATCACGAGACTGTCCAAATGAGGCAGCAAGCATTCGGCTATACGTTCGAAGATGTTCGCAAAGTGCTTGAGCCAATGGCCGGCAGCGGCGCTGAGCCGATCGCTTCGATGGGCTACGATGCACCTCTTGCAGTATTGTCTGAACGCCCACAGCGTTTATACAATTACTTCAAGCAGCTGTTTGCTCAAGTTACGAACCCGCCGATCGATGCAATCCGTGAGGAGATCATTACGGCAACAGGGACAACAATTGGACCAGAGCGCAACTTGCTCAACCCGGAGCCAGAGAGCTGTCGCCATATCAAACTGGATACGCCTATTCTATCCAATGAGCAATTCGCTAAGCTGCGCCATGTGCGTCGTCCGGGCTTCCGTTCTATTACGCTTCCGATCTTCTTCGCTGCGAATGAAGGCGAGGCGGGTCTCCGCGCTGCGTTAACGCAAATGTGCGAAGCGGCTGACCGCGTAATTGCTAAAGGACATAACTTGCTTATTCTATCTGATCGCGGTGTAGACAAGGATAATGCTGCTATTCCGGCTTTGCTTGCGGTATCGGCATTGCATCACCATCTGATCCGTCAAGGTACGCGTACGAAGGTTGCCATACTGCTTGAGTCGGGCGAGCCGCGCGAAGTGCATCATTTTGCTTTGCTGCTTGGTTACGGCGTAAGTGCGGTTAATCCTTACCTTGCATTCGAAACGCTTGACGATATGATTCGTCAAGGTATGCTTCGCGGCGTGTCGCATGACAAAGCTGTGAAAAACTTTATTAAAGCCGCCACAAAAGGCGTTATCAAAATATTGTCCAAAATGGGAATCTCGACGATTCAATCTTACCGCGGTGCTCAGATTTTCGAAGCACTCGGCTTGAAAGAGGATGTCATTAATCAGTACTTCACAGGGACACCATCACGGATTGGCGGTATCGGTCTCGATGTTATTGCCGATGAATCGTTGAAGCATCACAATCGTGCGTTCGCTGAGCAAGAGGGAAGCGAAAAGGAACTTGATTCCGGCGGCGATTATCAATGGCGCAAAGACGGCGAGGATCACTTGTTCACGCCACAGACGATCCATACGCTCCAAATGGCTTCGCGTGCCAATGATTACAAGCTATACAAAAAGTTCTCATCCCTTGTTCAGGGTGAAGACAAGAAGCATTTGACACTGCGTTCGCTCCTTCAATTTAAGGGAGGTCGTCAGGCCGTTTCGCTGGATGAGGTTGAATCGATCGAATCAATCGTGAAACGTTTCAAGACAGGCGCGATGTCATTTGGTTCCATTAGTAAAGAAGCGCATGAAAGTCTCGCGATCGCGATGAACCGTCTTGGCGGCAAATCGAACACAGGCGAAGGCGGGGAAGACCCGGCTCGTTTCATTCCAGACGCGAACGGCGATTCAAGGCGCAGTGCCATTAAGCAGGTTGCATCTGGACGTTTCGGCGTAACGAGCAATTACTTGGTAAATGCTGACGAAATTCAGATCAAAATGGCCCAAGGCGCTAAGCCTGGTGAGGGTGGTCAACTACCTGGTCTTAAAGTATATCCTTGGGTAGCTGAGGTACGCGGTTCAACACCTGGCGTAGGACTTATTTCGCCGCCGCCGCATCACGATATTTACTCGATTGAGGATTTGGCAGAGCTTGTACATGACTTGAAAAATGCGAACCCGCGCGCACGAATTAACGTTAAACTCGTTTCTGGTGTTGGTGTTGGTACGATTGCGACCGGTGTTGCGAAAGGCCGTGCAGATGTTATCATGGTCAGCGGTTATGATGGCGGTACAGGGGCATCCCCAATGGGTTCTATCCGTCATGCAGGTTTGCCGTGGGAGCTTGGACTTGCTGAAACGCACCAAACACTCATGCTGAACAAATTGCGTGATCGTGTCGTTCTGGAGACAGACGGAAAAATGATGAACGGCCGTGACGTAGCGATTGCTGTGTTGCTTGGCGCCGAAGAGTATGGCTTCTCGACAGCACCGCTTATCGTGCTTGGCTGTATTATGATGCGTGTGTGTCAATTGGATACTTGTCCAGTTGGTGTCGCAACGCAGAACCCTGAGCTACGTAAAAAATTCATGGGTGACCCGAGTCATGTTGTTAATTACCTGCGCTTCATCGCTGAAGAGCTGCGTGAGATTATGGCTGAGCTTGGCTTCCGTACGATTCAAGAGATGGTCGGACGCGTTGATATTCTTGAAACGAAGCAGCTCCTTGAGCATTACAAAGCGAAAGGCATCGATCTGTCGGGCTTGCTCTATGAAGCGGATCTGCCTAAGGATGCGGTACGCTACAATATTCAAGAGCAAAATCACGGTCTTGAGCTATCGCTTGATATGCAGCAGCTTGTTCCACTCGCTCAAGCAGCACTTGAGAGTGGTGAACGCGTACGCGGTACTTTCCCAATCTTGAATACGAACCGTGTTGTCGGTACGATTCTTGGCAGCGAGGTTACCCGGCGTTACGGTGCAGCAGGCTTGCCTGAAGATACGATTTCTTATCATTTTGTTGGTACAGCGGGACAAAGCTTCGGTGCATTCGTACCGAATGGCATCACGCTGTCGATTGAAGGGGATTCGAATGACTACGTCGGTAAAGGTCTTTCTGGCGGTAAAATTATCGTAGCTCCATCTCCTAAGGCAACGTTTGTAGCTGAAGAGAACGTTATTATCGGCAATACTGCCCTCTATGGCGCGACTAGCGGCCAAGCGTATATCCGCGGTGCAGCAGGTGAGCGCTTCGCAGTCCGCAATAGTGGAGCGAATGTAGTCGTTGAAGGTGTTGGCGACCACGGC
Organism: Paenibacillus sinopodophylli; assembly: GCF_005930355.1. Classification (GTDB taxonomy): domain Bacteria; phylum Bacillota; class Bacilli; order Paenibacillales; family Paenibacillaceae; genus Pristimantibacillus; species Pristimantibacillus sinopodophylli. The sequence goes on along the minus strand of NZ_VDBO01000009.1, from coordinate 47,949 downwards.
TGTGAATATATGACAGGCGGACGCGTTGTTATTCTCGGTAACACAGGACGTAACTTTGCAGCCGGTATGTCTGGCGGAGTTGCTTACATCTATGATGAGAAAGGCGATTTCTACAACCATTGCAACTTGGAGATGGTATTGCTGGAGCGTCTTGAAGATTCACTTGATGTTGCAGAGCTGCGAGGACTGGTTGAAGCACATGTTCAATATACGGAAAGCGCCATTGGCTCCCGTGTGTTGAATGAATGGGAGACTTCATTGTCGAAATTCGTCAAAGTTATTCCTAAAGATTACAAACGTATGCTTGAACAGATCCGCAAGGTCGAAGATAGCGGTCTAGTGGGCGAAGAAGCTTTGCTTGCAGCTTTCGAAGCGAACAAAAAAGAGCTTGCACGAGCAGGCGGCAAATAAATCATTCTAGTATGTAATTAAACATTCTAGATAAGGGACTGTCCCAGAAGCAGCTTAAGCTGCTTCTGGCGACAGTCCCTTTTGTTTTTCGACAAAATGTCACTAAATTAGAAAAAACCCGCACCCATTAACCGACAAATTCCATCCGGCGGGTCGGGTATAATGATGTTAATATTTCTATCATTATCAATGATTTTATGAGGAGCCTTACTATATGATAGTCGCCTCCCTGTCTCTTTGTCCGCACCCAATTAATAAACAGCTTTGTTTCTTCGGCAGTAAGTAACCGACCATCTATAGTCAAATGATATTTTTCCAGCAGCTCATCATCAGATATCTCTAGCCCATCGACAAAACTTCGTACATTATGGATAAGCTTCTGATTGGGACCAACGTTCTGCCTACCAAATAATCTACCGTAACTTGATATGAATCAGCAAACTTCGATAATGTTTCAGAATCGGGCTCCCTTCGATTCTTCTCATAATGAGATATGGCTGCGCGTGATATACCAAGCGCGAGAGGTATGCAACTGCGTCCATTTCCGCTCATCTCGGAGTGCAGCAAGCCGATTACCGATATTCATGAAACTCCCCAGTGCCTAACAAGACTTGTCTCTCTATTCGAATACGTATATAGCAATAATCCATACTTTTGCGGAAATTCATGAGGATAAAGAATCAAATTTGTAATTAGGTATGATGGAGGAATGGAATATGGCGACGAATGCAAACGATACAACTCGCGCCCACATCAGGCTTCGCTTCATAGAAGGCGTAAAATCAGAATTAAGATTAATTAGCAAGGACGGTCAACAGTTGACCGCCTCGACTACTACAGTGCTTCTGCTCAATTTAAGTCAGAATGGTTTATGTTTTTTATCGGGCTTGCATTTGCCCGTCCAGCATAATTATTTCGTGGAATTTCGGATGACGATTTCGAATGTTCAGATTATGGTTAGAGGCAAAATTGTATGGAATGCCAAACAAGACAACCAGTATGCTCATGGTGTCCGATTCGAGTGCTCCAATACGCTTCGTTCTTTAATCATTGGCGTAATGAACCAGGAGATATTGGAGAGGCAGCCTCAGCAGCAAAAAATTCATTATTTATATAGCCGATTGTTGAATACGAAAAGGCTGCATTACAGCGGTTAGGCCTACTCTGAATCATTCGGAATAGACCTGTAAGAAGGAGGAAAAGGGATTGAAAATTATACTATTATCCGGGGGATCGGGTAAAAGGCTATGGCCCTTATCGAACAGCAGCCGAGCCAAGCAATATCTGTCAGTTCTGGAAGGGCCGGATGGAAAAATAGAATCCATGCTTCAGCGATTATGGCGACAGCTCGATGAAGCAGATTTGCAGGAGCATACACGTATTGCGACTTGCAGGGGACAGTTAGAGATTTTGCAAAGGCAGCTGGGATTGGAAGCTCCTGTCATTATTGAATCGGAGCAACGAGACACCTACCCTGCGATAGCACTTGCCTCTGCTTACTTGTATTCGATTGCCGGTGTATCATTAAGCGAAACCGTTATTGTCATGCCGGTTGATGCATATGTTGATAGTGAGTTCTTCACATTTATAAGAGGGATTCCTAAGCTTGTGAGAGAAAGCCGTTCAGAGCTTCTCATGGTTGGGACAAGACCTTGCTGTCCATCAGAGCAATACGGATATATCATTCCGGATGCGTGTCGTCATAGCAGAGAGGACTTGTACGAGCAAACGGTGAAGAAGTTTAAGGAAAAACCATATGAGCGTGAAGCGGAATCCTTAATGAAGGAAGGCGCGTTATGGAATACAGGTATTTACGCCTTTCAGCTTGATTTCATGATTACGCTGCTTATGAATCGCGGATTGCCGATCCATTATGATGAGTTGTATAAACAATACTATAGATTGCCGAAAACGAGCTTCGAGACTGAAGTTACGCAAAAAACAACAATGCGTTCGGTTATACGTTATGAAGGTTGTTGGAAGGATCTTGGAACCTGGAAAACATTATCACAAGAAATCGCTTTTGAGAGAATGGGTGCTGGCGTTATCTCCAGTGACAGCGAGCAATCTCAGCTGTTTAACGAGCTGGATATCCCAATCTCCATTATTGGTTTGAATAATATCTTTGTTGCGGCAAGTCCCGATGGCATCCTCGTTGCCAGTAAATCTGCTGATTCGATGCTCAATGCGAAGCTGCAGACGATGAATGAACGGCCTAAATATGAGGAAAGACGCTGGGGTCATTCCAAGGTTGTGGATTCAGCTGTACTTGCTTCTGGATTACATAGTGTCACCAAGCGTTTATTTATTGCAGCCGGCCACAATACGAGCTATCAAATGCATTTCAGACGCAAAGAAGCATGGACAGTATTATCAGGAGAAGGCATACTTATCCTTGATGAGATGTATAGGCATATTGCTCCAGGAGATACGGTCACGATTCCAGAGCGAGCCAGACATAGCGTGCGTGCCACTGTAAATATGGAGTTGATTGAGGTACAGACAGGCGAGCAAGTTACAGATGATGATATTATTAGGCTCGGCGTCACTTGGGATGAAATTACGAGTCAAATAAATATGGTATAAGATATCTATAGCACTCATAAAAGTGGATACAGTCATTACGAAAGAGAGAGGGAGCGATCTATCGGATGATATGTTCAAAGGACCGTTTTTATTGCGTTAGTTGCGGAGAGATGCTTACTAATCCTGAGGCGGATATTTTGTTCCGAACAGGTTTTTTCCGAGTGGTACATCCAATGGGGTATTGCTTAGTATGCAGCGTGGAGCAGGATAAGCTGGATGCTATAGTAGAAACAGCGGGTAAGACCAGTAACTATGACTATAAAATGTTCCTTCGCGCAGATGCGAAAGTTGCCGAACATGTTATACAACCTTATCGAACGAATGATCATTCCAGCCTCCATTCTGCAGCTCAGCTGTAGATGGAGGTGTTTCTTTTGTTAACTTCCAATTGTTTCCTTGATGGTTTATAATGAATAAGATTTGGATTTTTGAAGGAGGAGCACAACTATGGAGCAGACAATTGTGAAACTGCATAACGTAACGAAAAAAATCGGCAAAAGAACGATAATTGATCGGCTGACACTTGATTTGCCGCTTGGAGAAGTATTTGGCTTCCTTGGACCGAATGGTTCCGGCAAAACGACTACGATTCGCATGATGGTGGGTCTAATGTCGCTTACTGATGGAGAAATTACAATTGGCGGTCATAGCATTACGAAAGAGTACGAGAAAGCAATTCGTCATGTCGGAGCAATCGTAGAGAATCCTGAAATGTATAAGTACTTGAGTGGCTATGACAACCTTATCCATTACGCTCGAATGATACCAGGCATTACAGAGCATCGCGTACATGAAGTGGTTAAGCTAGTCGGACTTGAAGGGCGAATTCGGGATAAGGTAAAAACCTATTCACTAGGCATGCGTCAACGGTTAGGCGTTGCCCAGGCAATCTTACATAAACCGCAGCTTCTTATACTGGATGAGCCGACGAATGGCTTGGACCCTGCTGGCATACGTGAGCTTCGTGATTATCTGCGCATGCTGTCGAAGGATGAAGGTATTGCGGTATTCGTTTCCAGTCATTTGCTGTCCGAGATGGAGTTAATGTGCGATCGTGTCGCCATTATTCAGAATGGAAAGCTGATTGACGTAAGAACAATTAAGGGCAAAGATGCAGTCACAGACAGCAGCCGTGTAGTCATTGAAGTTGATCAGCAGAAAAGTGCTATGGAGGTACTGCGTGCTGCTGGTTTCGTAGGCGAACATGTTGGTACGGAAGCTGTAGCTGTTGAAGCAGACAAGGAAAGTACGGCTGCTATTAATGCGTCGCTTGTAGCCGCAGGTATTAAAGTATACGGGATTAGAGCGCAGGTCAAAACACTGGAAGATCAATTCCTGGAAGTGACTGGAGGCGAACGAATTGGGTAATTTTATGCCGCTGATTCAGAATGAGAACATGAAGATTTACCGACGTCCCCGGACTTGGGTAATGACAGGGATATTAGTCTTACTCGTACTAACAATATCGATTCTATGGCTTATATTCGGCGAAAGAAGCAGCACTTCGATGTGGGATGTAGCTTTTATGGAATCTTCCATTTTGTTTTTACTTGTAACGATCTTCACGGTAGTTATTGCTGCTGGAGGAGTTGCGGAGGAGTTTACGAGTGGCACGATTAAATTGCTGCTGATCCGTCCTTGGTCACGTTCGAAAATATTATTGTCAAAATATTTATCGATTATAATATTTGCTCTTATGCTTGCTGTCGTATTGTTCGCCAGCACATTGCTTATAAACTGGATTTGTTTTGGAATCAATGCAAACCCGGAAGTTAAAGCAACCTTTGTAGGATTAGAGGGCGTGAATCCATTCTCCTATATGTTGAAGTATTATGGACTGACACTGATTTCACTAGTAGTAACGGTAACATTAGCCTTTATGTTATCCACGATTTTCCGCAGTAGCGGTCTTGCAATTGGATTTGCTCTTTTCCTTCTACTCGGAGTGAATAGTTTCATCGGGCTCATTGCATTGCTTGGTTATAAGTGGGTTGATTACTTATTATTTGTCCACCTGAATTTGACTCAGTATTTGGATGGTAATCCGATGAGGGAAGGTATGACTCTTGGTTATTCCTTAGGTGTGCTGGGTGTCTATTATGTCTTGTTTATTGCATTAACTTGGTATGTCTTTAATAAACGTGATGTCGCTTCATAGGTAGAACGTGAACGGAACCTCAAAGCTGCTCCTGCTGTATAGGCTTCTTCTAGAAGCTTATATCAGGAGCAGCTTTTTTTATTGTTTAAGAAACTATACAAATCTAAGATTGTGGGAAAATCTATTGAAATCAAAGAAAAAGGGAGATTGGCATAGAGAAGCGTGAGACATGGAAAAAACGAGGAATAGTATAACAGATCTTTAAGGATCACTTTCATGGATTCCGGGAACTCCACACTAATTGATTCCAGATGCAGTGAAGAAAGCGACATGATGCGGAACGAAGAATATGGATATGCAAGAAATGATGTAGGGGTTGTACAGAAGGGAAATCAGAAGCCATGTTTGTGTGTTTCACGTATAGAAGTCGGTTTTGTCATGAATGTGGGAAGAAATACACTGACGACTGGGCAGAAAAGCAGCAGGTGCGAACCCTGAATATTCCTCATCGCTATACGGTCTTTACCGTACCGTAAGAATTGAGAAAATACTCTTTTACGTATCGTGGTAAGTTGAATGAAATAAACAGAAAAGTGGCGAAGGGAGCGTTAAATCGAAATAAGCACTGGAAGAGCGTGGCGTATATTTTTTATACTTACCTGAGAAAGTTATGACAGAAACTGCAGCTGGACTTATTGTTAAAGTGTTACCCAGAGAATGCGAAAGTAAAAACGTTAGTTAATATAAGTATGTTTCTAAGTCGACGTAGAAAAAATGAAGGATACTCGTGGAGCGGCCAAGTATATAGGTCGTTATTTGGCATGCAGTCTATGGACGAATTTATTGTTATGATGAGGAAACAGAACGAGCATATAAAAAGAAATAGGGGATTCCTTCCAATGAACGAAAGAAAGACAAGTGCATAATATTTATTTCTGTTTTCGAATCCAGGCGAAAAAAGGTGGTAGCTAATAATTTTGTTTGATGCTATAATTCCAATGTTTAATATGTTTGAAAAGGGGCTCATATGAAAAATTATCGGATTATAGGGATTATTTTATTCGTTTCCATTCTTGTCTTATATTATTATGGACTCTCTCTCAGAGTACCTATGAACTCCGACGGAGCAACTGGAGTTCTACAAGCAAAAGAAATGATTGATGGTAATCTATTTCTGCGTAATTGGTATTTATCAACTGGGGCTTACATCACTACCGATTTAGCGCTTTATGCCATGCTCATACCAGTTCTCGGCTTTTCCACGAAAGTTATATTCTTAGGGACTTCATTTTTTTATGCAGGGATGGTTATCTTATGTATGTGGCTTAGTGGTAAAAATGGGAGTGAATTCTCATACAAACGAGCCTTTATTACCTTCCTTATAATAGGAGCGCCGGTTTCATTTTCAGCTAATATCATATTTTCTGGGCCAATGCATGTAAGTTCTTTAATGTATTGTCTTATAGCTCTTTTGGTTTGGGAAAATGCTAAAAATATTTATGTGAAGTACGGTGTGTTTTTCGTGTTTCTCACTTTGGTATTAATATCTGATCCATTTGCACTTTGGTTTTTTGTTTTACCTTTTGTACTTGCATGTGTCTATCAAGCGTTTCGAGATAGACGAGAGTTAATTTCATTAGGAATGGTGATTTTATCCTATGTTGCATCAAAAATAATATTAAAAGTCATTGGGTTTGACATCCCAAGCATAGGGGCGACACGGTTTTTACAGATTGATGAATTCAAACTAAATTTATCTTTAACAGTAGAGGGAATTTTAGAACTATATGGTGCAAATTTTTTCGGTAAATCAATCTCCTTTACAACACTAATAATTTTAATTCACTTAATTATTTTGCTTCTTGTCGTCTTTGTTATGTATCTCGGTATTAAAAAAGTGATTAGAAACAAACCATCGACATTAGAACTATTTCTTATTTTAGCAATAGTTATTAATGTAGCGGAGTATATTGGAAGCAACATGGCAGTCAACTTAGCCACAACTAGGTACATCCTACCTGCTTTTGTATTTGTCTCGATATATCTCGGAAAGTATGCCATTGAACGTTTAGATAACAAAAAAATAAGAACTGCTGTATCAATTACTTATGTGATTTTTTTCGTCACATCATTACAAAGCGTAAGTTATAACAAACCTATCACTCCATTTACTGAAGTGGTGGATTTTTTACAAAGCAAAGGTTTGAAATATGGGTATGGATCGTACTGGAATTCCTCTATCATTACATTAGAAAGTAATGATGCCGTAAAAGTTAGACCCATAATTCATGATCAGGATACAACTCCATTTGAATGGCTTTCTAAAACTGATTGGTATAAAGAACCTGCTAACTTTTTAATATTTGATAGTACGAACTGGGGAAATATTAATAAAGAAAACGCTGAAATTAAGTTCGGAATTCCGGATAACACATACCAGTTTAAAGATTATACAATCTTACATTGGGATAAGGATATATCAAGAATACTAATAGATTAAGAGCCGAATGGCTCTTTTTTTATGTATGCCACTATCCTAATCCAAAAATAGTGACGAAAAACAGCCCGCAAGGCACAAACTATCTGTGCCTGCGGACCGTTCACTATGTGAATTGAACATCACTATTGAGCAGCAGCTAACTCTAGCTGAGAGAGGGCTTGTTCAATCGCTGGTGTAAACGCGAAGGAACGTCCCTGCTGCTGTTCTGGAGGCAATTCAGACAACTGATTAATTCTTCTCTCTATCTCGTTAGAGAGGTCGTTAACACGCTGAGAATACTTATTGGCATCGGCCTGATTATTATCCGTTATTGCTGTCTCATAGGCTTTGACATAGGAGGTTATTGCTGCCTCATACAGCTTAATATCCCAAGGGAACTTATTCAGACCTTCATCAATGACATTAAGTGATGCATCGAAGGAGCCTTTAACTTGTAATAAACGATATTGTGACATAAGCAGACCGCGGTTATAGGGATCCGATTCTCTTCCAAGATTGACCGTTTCGATAGCATCTTCCAATAAGGAATCGCTATTCGTTTGCGTATAGGCCTGCTCCAGCCAATCGGCTTTCGTAACTGCAAATGCCGAGTGAGCAGATGATGCAGCAATGGCTTCATTTAACATAGGCATCAATTGATCGAGTGGTGTCTGCTGATGAACGGCAAGTGTATAGGCTTTATTATATTTATTAATTGCACTGGTTTCACTAGCTGCCATGACGATTGCAAATAAGGATAAAAGTACCAACAGGGAAGGGAAGACAAGCTTCACCCATCCACGTTCTGTCAATGCCTTCAGCTTATCACGGTTAAATGTTAGCTTGCTTCCATAAGGAGCGAGCATAGCGCCTAAGCTGATAAAAACAATCGCGCTAATATAGATATAACTCATATCGAAGTCAATGGCACTGTGCATGAGCAGTCCTAATGAGAAGATGAAAAAGATCAAATGGCTGCCGCGAAGCTCAGGGTGCCGAATGAATTTTCTAATATACAGGGTATAGACGAATACAAGTAGTGCGATAAGTGCGATTAGTCCTAACCAGCCGCTCTCTACTAGAACTTGAACAAAAAAGCTATGAGACTGTCTACTCCAATAAGGATTATTCTGATATTGCTCGAACATCGATTGCCAAGCACCGCCCCCACCGCCGAGCAAAGGATAATCTTCGGCTACACGAAGCCCATCCTTATAGAAGGTTAAACGTTCAAGTACGCTGTGCTGCTGTAAATTGATGTTTTCAAAACGATTAGCAATCTTCTCTGGCAACAGGCCGCGAATAGTACTGCTGCTTAAAAGACTGCCAGCGATAATAGCTGCAAGAACAAGAGAAATGACCGGTACAGCGGCGAAGGACCATTTGCGAGTAGACAGCTTGCTCAGTTTCGTTTCAATCCAAGCGCTAGCTTTGGCATGATAGAACATAATGAAACCAACAGTGATAACGCTGCCGAGTAAGAGAAGTCCCCAATTCTGCAAAGGCAATGAGCTGAACAAGGAAATCGGACTTTCTGCTTTCGATTCTGTAGGCTGTACGAGTAAAGCAATGGCATCGGCGTTAGTCGTTAGTTTCCCTAATATAGCCATTGAGATAATTACGGAGAGTACCATGAAAATAAGGTAGGCGATTTGCTTCGTAAAACGCAGGAAGGGCAGCAATATTAATACCAAAACTGGAATGACGACAATAGCTCCGCGTGAGTAGGTGAACATAAACGAAATCCAGATCGGTACCAGCATCGCTGCATGCACGATTCGCGCAGAGGGACGAATACAATGCACGGCATAATAGAGGCTAACTAAAAATAAAGCAGCGAGAAAGCCCGCATATGTATTGGAATATTGAAAAACGGATGATAGACGGTAGCCGTCATGAGCGAGCCAGAGTGCGTCTCTATAATACATTTGTCCAAACAAATTGAATATGCCAAATAGAACAATTAAATAGGAAGAGAACACAAGTGCATATTCAATTACTTTACGTGATTGTACAGATTCGGCTAAATAAAGACTGGAAATAAATAACGCAGCCATAAGGAAAAAGACAAGTATCATGAATTTAGCGTAATAATCAGATACTGCTTGAAAGGAGGATAACCAATAAATTAGCGGTAGAACCATGACAGCAATCGACAAAATCCCTCGGTAGCTGTGGTGCTGTGCATTACGGTATGCGAAAGCTGCAGTTATAATGAGCAGTACATAACCAAAGATAACGGCGCTATAGATAGGCTTCTCGAAAGCAAGCTCATACCCATTAAACAGACCTTTCTCATACGGGAAAATAATTAAAAATAAGGCGATACCAATCGTTCCGATCCATCTAAGCAGCGTAACATCAGCTGCTGCGGTGGGTATACTGCTTTTTGCATTCGTTCGTGCACTCATTCGTAAGTACTCCTCATCCATAGTTATATGTATAGAAAACGGTTTGCTTCTGTTAGTAGTTTAACAAATGGGGGGGGAGAATGCTAGAATAGGAGGGGAATATTTGTATGTTGTTTACAAATTTGTAGGGATTGGGGTTTGTCGAATGAGGCGCCTTTTCGCATAAATTCTACAATTTGTTTGGTTTTGGCAGGAGAATAAGGTATGAATATGGAAGGAACTTTGGTAAGATAACGAGGATACTCAAAACTTTTTTTTCTGTGGAAATCATTTTATTTGCAACCTTTATATAATGAAAAATGTTTATATAGTGTGGAATCTGAATAAGAACTGTATTTTCGTATAGATAAATAAAAAGATTTTTGGTGGTGGTTTGTATTAAGAAAGCGGTTTTTAGAGTGCTGTATAAAGCAGCAATACCGTCCAAAAAAATTGCATCAATGTTTATTTCTCCACAAATGATGCAGCATATAAAAAGGAAATTGCTTAAGACAGCATTTCCAATTGAAAAAAAGAATGTAGGTCAAAAAAAAATAGAAGCAACAGGGATAAATTTAGTTGGCTACGCAAGGGCAGAAATGGGTATTGGAGAATCTTGCCGAATTGCAGCTAATTCACTGACGGCTGCTAATGTACCTTTTGGAATTATTAACTTCAAAGGAACAAATAACGCTAGAATGTCGGATACGAGTTGGGTGCATAAGGAAGTAGATCATCCTAAATATGATGTAAATGTTTTTCACATCAATGCAGAACAAATGACGGAAATCTATGCTCATTATGGGAATCAGATATTTAATAGTCGATACAATATCGGATATTGGCATTGGGAGTTACCGGATTTTCCTGATCAGTGGCTAGATAGCTTTAACTTGGTAGATGAAATTTGGGTACCTTCAACTTTTGTGGCAGAATCAATTGCCTTAAAAAGTTCGGTACCTGTCATTCGCATTCCTCACAGTATTCAAGTCAAAGTTGATCAGGATAGAAATAGAGTATATTTTAATCTTCCTGAAAGTGGATTTTTATTCTTAACCATGTATGATGTTAAAAGCTACCAAGAACGTAAAAATCCACAAGCTTCGATTCTAGCTTTTAAAGCAGCGTTTGAACATGATGATAAAGCTGTTGGCTTAATTATCAAAGTGAATGTGAGTAATACTCAGTCTGATGAAATGGAAATGCTGCAGGAACTGATAGGAAACTATAATAATATATATATTATTAAAGAAATCTTATCAAGAAACGATATAAATGCTTTGTTAAAGATATCTGATTGTTTTATTTCACTACATAGAAGCGAAGGTTTTGGTCTCGGATTAGCAGAAGCGATGTATTTAAAAAAACCTGTCATAGGGACAAATTGGTCATCAAATACGGATTTTATGAAATATGACAATTCATGCCCAGTGAATTATGAATTAGTTAAGTTGAAAAGTACTTATGGACCATACGAAGAGTATCAATATTGGGCCGAACCTGATGTGAATCATGCAAGAGATTATATGCTAAGACTTTTAAATGATGAGGAGTATCGGGATAGCATAGCAGAGCAAGGTGAACTAACAATTAAAAAAGAGTTCTCTCCGGATGTTGTAGGGCGATTGATTTTAAAACGTCTGGATTACATAAAACGATGGAACAGTGGAGGTTAATATGACGATTACTTGTGTAATAATGGCAGGAGGAAAAGGAGAAAGGTTTTGGCCAAAGAGTCGTACAAACCTCCCTAAACAATTTCTAAATATATCCGGAAACAAATCAATGATACAGCAATCTATAGCGAGATTAGAATTGCTAATAGATATCAATAAAATATTTATTGTTACAAATGAATTGTATGCAGAGCTGCTCAAAGCACAAATTCCACATTTACCACATGAAAATATTATTATTGAACCAGTAGGTAGAAATACAGCACCATGTATTGGACTTGCATCTTTGATTATTGAGGATCGGTTTCCAGATAGCACGATGATTGTTATGCCTTCAGATCATATTATTCAAAATGATAAAGGATTTATTGATATTTTAAAAACTGCTGTCGAAGTTGCTAATGATAATGGAAAGTTAGTAACATTAGGAATTGAGCCGACATATCCCGAAACGGGTTACGGATATATAGAAAGTACAGGAATAGAAAATAAAGTGGATAATGTAAGTGTTTATAAAGTGAATAAGTTTGTTGAAAAGCCTGATTTAGAAACGGCACAAGCTTACTTGGAATCTGGAAATTTTTATTGGAACAGCGGTATTTTTGTTTGGAAAACGGAAGTCATAAGAAAATATATCAAAGAGCTAATGCCTGAAATGCATGATATATTACAAACGATGAAGTTTGCTTTCGGGAAATCGAATCAAAATGATATAATTGCAATGGAATTCGTCAAAATGCCAGATCAATCGATAGACTATGGGATAATGGAAAAAGCAGAGGATATTTTTGTGATCCCATGTTTGTTTGGTTGGGACGATGTTGGCAGCTGGACTGCTCTGGAACGAATTGATGATTTGGATGGTAACGGAAATGTCATTAAGGGAAATATACTTAATATTGATACGAAACGTTGCATTATTGAAAGTAATGGTAAATTGATTGCAACGTTAGGGATTGAAGATTTAATTATTGTTGATACAGAAGATGTTACTTTGATTTGTACGAAAGACAAGGCACAAGAAGTTAAGCTACTGCTTAAAGAATTAAGAATGCAGAAGCTTGAACAATATCTATAAACACATATAAGGAGAATGAATCAAGATGACTAAAAATGCACTAATAACAGGTATTACTGGACAAGATGGATCTTATTTAGCAGAGTTATTATTGGAAAAAGGATATAAAGTATTTGGTTTGCGCAGAAGAACAAGTGTCCCGATTCTAGAAAATATTAATCATATAAAAAACGAGATAGAATTTATAGATGGAGATTTACTAGATCAAGGCTCGTTAATTAATGCAGTTCGTATTTCAAATCCTGATGAAGTATATAATCTTGCTGCACAATCGTTTGTAGGAACATCATGGGATCAACCAGTACTCACTGGTCAGGTTACAGGACTGGGTGTAACTAACATGCTTGAAGCTGTACGCCTAACCAAACCAGAAGCTAGATATTATCAGGCTTCAAGCAGTGAAATGTTTGGGAAGGTGGTTGAGACACCGCAAGTAGAAACAACTCCGTTTTATCCACGTAGCCCATATGGTGTTGCTAAAGTTTACGGTCATTGGATTACTGTTAACTATAGAGAAAGTTTTGACATGTATGCGTGCTCAGGTATTTTATTCAATCATGAATCTCCTCGTCGTGGCGTGGAATTTGTAACAAGGAAGGTTACGGATGCTGTTGCCAGAATTAAGATGGGAATTCAAACAGAACTTCGTATGGGTAATCTTGATTCTAAGAGAGATTGGGGCTTTGCAGGGGATTATGTTAAGGCGATGTGGCTTATGCTTCAGCAAGATAAGCCAGATGATTTTGTGATTTCCACGGGCGAAACACATACGGTTGAAGAGTTAGTTGAAATTGCTTTCAGCCATGCTGATCTCAACTGGAGAGACTACGTTGTTATAGATCCTAAGTTTGTACGTCCAGCAGAAGTGGACTTATTGCTAGGCGATTGCACGAAGGCCAAACAACAGCTTGGTTGGGAATTGGAAGTTTCATTTAATCAACTCGTGAAAATGATGGTAGATAGTGACCTTGCTAAAGTGCAACAAAGTATACGATAAAAGGCGGGAATAAAAATGAGAGCTTTGATCACAGGTGTTTCTGGTTTTGTCGGCAAACATTTGACGGACTATTTAATTAATATGGGGTACGAGGTTTGGGGTTCGTCACGTACTTCCTCTCAAATTCATAATGATACTAGAATTGATCTAGTAAGTATGAGTTTTAGCGATGAAGAAAGTATTGTCCAACTCATAAATCAAATAAAGCCGGACCATATATATCACCTCGCTGGTCAAAGCTCTGTTAAACATTCATGGGAAGACATCAAGAATACATTTGATGCTAATGTTTCTAAAACAATAGTCTTACTCGAAGCTATTAGGAAAAGTGATATAGCTAAATCAGTAAAAATACTGACTATCGGCTCGTCTGAGGAATATGGAAAGATAGCTGACGTGACTAAACCTATTAATGAAGATGATAGTTTAAAGCCAATAAGCCCGTATGGGCTTTCAAAAGCAACGGTCTATATGTTAGCTCAACAATATGTAAATGCACATCAGTTACATATTGTACATGCAAGGCCGTTTAATCATATTGGACCAGGGCAGGGCTTAGGATTTGTTACTTCTGATTTTGCATATCAAATTGCTCAAATTGAAAAAAAACAAATATCACCAACAATAAACGTTGGGAATTTAGATGCTCGTAGAGACTTCAGTGATGTAAGAGACATTGTAGTAGCATATGAAAAACTAATGATTGAAGGTAAAAAAGGTGAGGCCTATAATGTTTGTTCTGGAAAACCTATTGCTATTAAAGAAATCTTAATGAAATATATTAAATTGAGCTTGAATAAATCAATTGAAATTAAAGAAGATTCATCTCGAATGAGACCATCTGATCTTCCTCTGTATGTGGGTGATTCGTCAAAAATAATAAGAATGACGAATTGGGAAAGCCAAATAAACATCGATCAATCATTGATTGATATATTAAATTATTGGAGAATCGAAATTAATTCCTCTGAGGAGTCATAAATACATGTTTAAGAAGTTGAAAGAGATATACGCCTATAGACAAATGTTGGAAAGTTTAGTTTTAACGGATTTAAGAACCAGATATAAAGGTTCATTTTTAGGTTTTTTTTGGACATTACTTAATCCGTTATTAATGCTGCTAGTATATTCGATTGTTTTCAAATATGTTGTACGTATTGATATGGAGAATTACACCGCATATTTGTTCATTGGGTTAATATCGTGGTCTTTATTCAGTCAAGCGATTACATCGGGAGCTGGTGTAATTGTAAGGAATGCAGGTTTAGTGAAAAAAATTTATTTTCCTAAAGAAATATTGCCTTTGTCTATTATTTTAGGAGGAGTTATAAATTATCTGTTTAGTTTGTTGATATTATTCCCCATATTATTTATTCATAAAATTAATTTAGGTTTGCCATTATTAATGATTCCACTAGTTCTTCTGATTCACATGATGTTTACATTAGCAATGACATTATTGATTTCTAGCCTAAACGTTTTCTTTCGAGATTTGGAACATATCATGGGAGTAGTCATTATGGCTTGGTTCTATTTAACACCAATTGTGTTCACATCAAGTATGATTCCTGAAAAAATTGCATTCATATTTAACCTTAATCCTTTAAAAGTTATAATAGAAAGTTTTCACAAAATATTTTTTTATAATCAAATGCCGGATATTATGAGTTTAGGCATTGTATTTTTATTTTCTCTCTTGTTTTTACAAATTGCTTTTTTAGTTTTTAAAAAGCTAAGTCGTAATTTCGCTGAAGAGATATAAGGACGGTAACGAAAATGGATGTTATTAAAGTAACCGATGTAACAAAGTCGTTTAAGGTATTTAAAGAACGGAGCTCAACATTAAAAGATAGAATAATTTTTCGAAGGAAAAATAAATTCGAATCATTTTTAGCACTAGATAATGTTTCTTTGACGATACAAAAGGGTGAGACTGTAGGTTTAATTGGGAGAAATGGTTCAGGTAAAAGTACTTTACTGAAACTGTTGACAGGGATACTATATCCTGATGCTGGGGATATAAATATGACAGGTAAAGTATCTAGCTTACTTGAATTAGGTGCAGGCTTTCATCCGGATTTCACAGGTAGAGAAAATATCTTTATGAATGCTGCTATATTAGGTTTGTCTAAAAAACAAATTAAGAGCAAACTAAATGATATTATCAAGTTTTCTGAACTTCAAGAATATATTGAGAATCCCGTGCGAAGCTATTCTTCAGGTATGTATATGAGGCTAGCTTTTTCTGTTGCAATAATGGTTGAACCAGACATCTTATTGATCGATGAGGTATTGGCAGTAGGAGATGCTGCTTTTCAGCAAAAATGCATGGAACAACTTATGAAATTAAAAAGTAAAGGAACCACAATTGTATTTGTTTCTCATGATCTTGGTGCAATGGAGAAACTTTGTGATAGGGTTGTTTGGATTAATAAAAGTAAAATTGTTGCAGATGGGAAACCTAAAAGAATGATTGATAAGTATTTGACATTCTTAGGTGATGAAGAGAATAAAAGACTTATAAGAGAAGAGGAAGAAAGTACACACGTAGTAGTAAATGAAGATAAAGCGGTTGAAAACGTAAATAGCGAACAGCAAATTAATGTTGAATCTCAAGAAATATCTGAAAATATTGAATATGAAACGGTAGATAGATGGGGAAACCGTCAAATTGAAATTGTTGATGTAATGTTTACTGATGAAAATAATAATAAAAAGATAGGTTTTATGTCAGGCGATTATATGAAAGTAATAATGAAATATAAGATCAATCAAAAAGTTGATAGTCCAATATTTGGTCTCGGCATACACACAATTGATCACATTAATTGTTACGGAACAAATACCTTTATTGATCAGTATTCACTTGGCGAAATAAATGAACATCATAGGGGAGAAATATCTTTTAATATTGCATCGCTGGATCTTGTCTCAAATACATATTTAGTAACTGCTGCGGTTCATGATATTAATGGGAATCAATATGACTATCATGATAAACGGTTTTCATTTAAAGTTTCGAGTACTGTTAATGATGTTGGTATCGCAAAGTTAAAGCATTTCTGGAAAGATGAGAAGAATCAGGAGGGATTATGATGCCGGGTAAAATTACTCCTGGTTTTATTATGAACCAAATTAGAAATGGCGTGCGGGCTAAAGATGAGTCCTTTATTTCATCTAATAAACCAGATAATTTTGATATAGAGAACGAAATGGTTACTAATGAAAATGCTAAAGAGTTAATAAATAATATAACTGTTAATTTGAAAAGGTTAAATCACAGAATTACCCCTAATATGCCTGTTGCATTTCTTGAGCCATATTTAGTCTCTAGATTTAAAAAGCTCGGTAAGATTATTATTCCTTTTAGAAAAATCGGAACTAGATTATTTACTAAATGGTACGTTGATGTTTTTGCAAACCAGCAAAAGCATTTTAACCATGATGTATGGTTTGGAGTTAATACATCAATAGAAGTAATTCGCAATCAACAAAAATTAATTTACAATCTGCAAAAAGAATCTATTGAAAATAAAGTATCACTTAATAAGCTTAAAGAAGAGTTTGCGAAACTTAATGAAGAAGTTAATAAGTCAAAACCTCTCGATTTTGATTACTCTAAATTTGCAGAAAAATTCAGTGCTAATGCTGAAGTTGTTAAAAATATTTATTCTCAATATATTCAATATTTTGTTAATTGTGACACTGTTCTGGATATCGGATGTGGCAAAGGTTATTTTCTAGAGCTTCTACAAGAGAATGGGCTTAATGGAATTGGCATTGATTCTGATTCTGAATTGGTAAATAGTTGTTTATTAAAAGGATTACGTGCAGAGGCTACTGATGTCATTAAATACTTAAAGAACGCTCAGGACAATAGTATAAGTGGAATATTTATGGGTCATGTTATTGAGCATCTTCCTGTTAATATGAAAATTGAATTTTTAGAGTTGTGTCTAAGCAAATTGAAGAATGAAGGAGTACTCGTGCTAGAAACACCAAACACATCGTCAGTATATGTGATGCACAATTTATATTATTTAGATCCGACACATGAAAAACCGCTATTGCCGGAAGCTTTAAAGCATTTAGCTGTTGTTACTGGTTTTTCAGTTGTAAACTCGTACCTTAGTGGACCAATAGATAATAGCACGGATTCACCAATTCAATATTATAATTATTCACTAATTTTGAAAAAAGAATAGTGACTAAAGGGGTTAGATATGAAGATTGCAGTAATTACTCCATGGTTTTCAGATACTATATCAGGAGGTGCAGAAAGATTTGCAGGGGGAATAGCTAAAAGCCTCCAGGATGCTGGGAATGAAGTTGAAATTCTCACAACATGTGGTAAAGACTCATTTTGGCCTTGGGATAAAGATTATCATAAAGAAGGCATATATCATATAGAAGATTACTCAGTAAGACGTTTCTCATTGAATAGTAGAAATAAACATTTATATGATGAATTGATGGGTAAGTTAATAAAGACTAAGGAACTAGATTATATTGAAGAAATGCAATTGTTATTGGAGACAGTGAACAGCGATTCTTTGAATCAATTTATAGTTGAGAATGCTGCTAATTATATATATATATTTATTCCTTATTTATATGGTACAACATATTGGGGAAGTAAATTAGTTCCTGAACGTTCATTTATAATTCCATGTATGCATGATGAAGATATGGCATATTTCAAAGTTATAGGCGATATGTTTCAACGAGTAGCAGGAGTTATGTTTAATACGGTTGAAGAACAAAGTTTCACAACAAAGTTACATAAGATACCATTGAATAATACAATTGTGTCTGGCGGGGGGGTTGAGGTTAGGTTGACTCCGAACCCGGATGGCTTTAAAAGTAAATATGGTATATCTGATGATTATTTTATTTATGTTGGAAGACAAGTTAGTGGAAAAAATGTTCCTCAATTAATTGAGTTTTTTAATAGCTTCACAGAGAAGAATCAAGGAAATGTCAAGCTACTCTTTGTTGGTCAAGGAGAGGAGCAAATCATTAAAATGATAAAAACCTCACCGAATATGATTCACATGGGCGAATTGAATGATCAAGAAAAGTATGATGCTATTGCGGGTTCGCTCGCATTGATACAACCATCATTAATGGAGAGTTTTTCTATTGTCATTATGGAAAGTTGGTTATGCGATGTCCCTGTTATTGTTCATGAGCTATGCGATGTAACAAAAGGCCATTGTGATCGTAGTAATGGTGGATTTTATTATAAAGATAATGTTAGTTTTAACTTGGTAATGGATAAGTATATAAATTCTCCTGATTTATTGAATGATATGGGCAAAAAAGGTCATGAATATGTTGAGCAGTTTTATACTTGGGGGAAAACGGCGGAACGAATCTTAGCTTTTCTCAAGTTAAAGGGATTTGGGGAGGAGGAAATTCATAATGAGAATGCTAATTGATGTTCAAACTTTATACACAGATGAGAAAAATAGAGGTATAGGTGTATATACATATAATTGGCTTAAGTCATTGATTCAGCATGATGATTCAATAAGATTTTTTTTAATGAGGAAAAAGAATAATGTTTGGCAATTTACTTTTATATCAAAGCATATACATTTTGATAGCAGACTAGATCAAGATCAGTATTGGGAAGAAGCTAATATTGAACAATTTGTAATTAATAATAATATAGATATCGTTCATTTTACTAGCCCGCTTATGTTTGATATTGAAGTTCCTATTCTTAAAATTAATAACGTAAAAACAAGTTATTTAATGTATGATTTAATTCCGATTGTTATGAAGAAACAATACTATGATCGATGGCCAAGTCAAATTCAGAAAGAATATGATCGCAAACTCAAAGTACTGCAAACTGCGGACGTAATTCTAACAATCTCTGAAGCATCTAAAAGAGATATTGTGATGATTTTGAAGGTGGATCCTAACAAAATAAAAGTTATATATGCATCAACGGATGAAGAACTTTATACTGAAGCTCGTACGGGAAATGAGTTAAAGATTCTAGATGAGGAGTTATCTTTAAAAAAGCCGTTTATATATTCATTAACGGGTTATGATCCGAGAAAAAATAATAAAGGTCTTATTCAAGCTTTTTCAGAGGTTATTAAATCTGATGATAATGTGAAATTAGTTATCAGTGGTATTAAAAACCAAAATGAAAAAGAAGAATTATATAATTTTGCTTCTGAGCATGGAATTATTGAAGATCGTATTACCTTTTTGGGGTTTGTTAGTAGGGAATGTTTGTTATCACTATATAAGGAGTGTAATGTATTCATCTTTCCCTCGTTATATGAAGGTTTTGGGCTTCCTGTATTAGAAGCGATGCGAGTTGGAGCCCCTGTCATATCAACTAAAAGTTCCTCGATTGTCGAAGTAGCAGAAGAAGCTGCCATTTTAGTTGATCCTGATGATCACAAGGAATTAGCAAAGTCTATTACTTTAATGCTCAGTGATGTTGAAATTTCTTCTAGATATAGTCAACTTGGAATTGTTCAATCCAAAAAATTTGTCTGGAATAAAATCACTAGCATGAGTCTTAATTTATTTAAAGAGGTGACGGCTTTTGCATTATCAAGCACATCTAGTAATAAGCCTAGATTAGCTTTTTTTAGTCCATTAAATCCTCAAGCATCTGGAATATCTGATTATAGTGAAGAATTAGTAGCATATCTTGATAAATTTTTTGAAATAATAATCTTTATAAATGAAATAGCGCCATCTAATGATTATATCAAGAATAAATTTGAGATTAGGGATGTTAATTCTGTAGATAATGGACTAGATTCCATTCAAAATAGATTTTATCACATTGGTAATAATGAGATACATGATTGGATATATAACGCACTTAAATTATATCCTGGTGTCGTATTATTGCATGACTTAAATCTCTATGGACTATTTATGTATACAACGTATTTACGAGGTTTAAAAGAACAGTTTACTCATGAATTAAATTATAGTTATGGAGAAAAAGGTCTAGAGGCTGCCAGACAATTAAATGATAAAGGTACATATCCAGATAGTCAGCAATTCCCATTGTTCAACAAGGTTGTTGATCTGAGCACAAGAGTGATCGTTCACAGTGAGTGGATCAGAAAAGCTCTTAAATTAAATGCAAGTTTTATTGGGCAATTAGAAGTAATACCTCAAGGATGTATACTTGAAGATGACATTGCAGAAATGGACAAGGAAGTTATTAGAAGGAAGTTGAATATAAATAATTCTAAATTTATATTAGGTGTTTTTGGACATGTAATTCCAAACAAAAGAGTTGATTTAATAATAAAAAGCTTCTCAAGGCTAATGAAAACAAACCCTGATACCGAGTTATATATAGTTGGTCATGCAGAAGCTGAAATAAAACAGCAGCTGGCTAAGTTATCAAAAAAATTAAATGCAGACAAGTCTATAAAGTTCATTGAGTCTCCTGATATTACTATTTTTAAAGAATATATTAAAGCATGTGATATATGTATTAATTTGAGATGGCCAACAATGGGTGAGACCTCTGCAACCTTGACAAGGGCTTTAGGATACGGTATACCTTGCATTGTCTCGAATGTAGGTTCATATACAGAATATCCGGATGATATTGTTTGGAAAGTAGATGTAGATAATTACGAAGAGGATTTGCTTTTGGGCTATCTGTTGGAACTTAGGAATAATAAGTCGCTCACTCATGAAATGTCCCAATTATCAAGGCGATACATGCGTGAAAAACATAGCTTTGAAAATGTCGCTGAACAAATTCATAAAACAATGGAACTATAATTAATTAAATAATGAGCCCTAATATTACGTAATATATCTAGTAGGGAATGAATTTGCTGTTAATGGTGAATTTATTTCACATTTAACACATTTCTTGAAAGTTAAAACTACTTATTTGTAAAGGACATAACAAGTATCCTTTGAATACGATTGATCAGTTACGCATTCGCATATTATGTTAAGTTCGTTTAATATCGAATCGAAAAGTACTCTTGAGAAGAGTTCAACTAGGAGGATAATAGTGAAAGGTATTATACTAGCGGGTGGTAGTGGGACAAGATTGTATCCATTAACTAAATCAATTTCAAAGCAGTTGCTCCCTGTTTATGATAAACCAATGATATATTATCCGTTATCGGTACTAATGTTAGCAGGTATTAAAGAAATATTAATAATATCTACACCTGAAGATACACATCGATTTGAACAACTGCTAGGTAACGGAGAAGATCTTGGAATTTCGATCAGCTACACTATTCAACCATCTCCGGATGGACTTGCTCAGGCTTTTATAATTGGAGAAGATTTCATAGGCAATGATAATGTGGCTTTAATTCTTGGCGATAATATCTTTTACGGACAAGGCTTTTCTGAAATGTTATTGAATGTAGCTCAAAGAAAGACAGGAGCTACTGTTTTTGGATATCAAGTCAAGGACCCACAACGTTATGGTGTTGTGGAATTTGACAAGAATAATAGAGCAATCTCCATCGAGGAAAAACCACAGAAACCTAAATCTAATTATGCTATTACTGGGTTGTATTTCTACGATAATAGTATTATAAGTATAGCTAAAAAAATAAAACCTTCACACAGGGGAGAATTAGAAATTACGGACGTAAATTCCGAATACCTTAAGCAAGGAAAACTAAATGTAGAATTATTAGGAAGAGGCTTTGCATGGTTAGATACTGGGACTCACGAATCACTAATGCAAGCCTCGCATTTTATAGAGACCATAGAAAAACGTCAGGGATTTAAAGTTGCTTGTATAGAAGAAATTGCCTTCATAAAAAATTATATTAATAGGGAACAATTGATTAAGCTTGGACAATTACTTTCAAAAAATGATTATGGTAAATACCTGCTAGAATTAGCTGGAATGGGGGAGTAAGTGTGATTAATAATGATTCAATTATCAATCTGGAAAGTAAAATAATTGAAGTAAAAGTCTTGGGTGATGATAGAGGTTTACTTACAGTGATTGAAGAAAATCTTACTATACCTTTTGAAATTAAAAGAGTCTTCTATATATATGGTACCCAAAATGAAGTTAGACGTGGCTTTCATGGGCACTTTAAAACGCGGCAAGCTTTAATTTCAGTCGCGGGCTCTTGTAAGGTTCATCTGGATAATCTCATAAGAACACAAGAGGTCATTTTGGATTCTCCACAGAAAATTTTAATACTTGAGCCAAATGATTGGCACGAAATGTATGATTTCTCAGAGGACTGTGTACTTTTAGTATTGGCATCTCATCATTATGATTCTGAGGATTATATTCGTGATTATAAAGTATTTACGGAGGTTTACTCAGAGTGTCTGAAATGATAAAACCAAATTTTAAAATAGCAAAGAGTGATTGGATTTTTCTATTGCTAGTTTCATTAATTTCATTAATACAGTTTATTATTTTTGTTGTACAAAATAGTAGTGCTAGTTATTATGATGAGCTTGGGTACTACGAAATTTCCAATAATATTTTGATAAATGGTTTATTTAATATTTCTGATGATTTAAGGACATTTTTATATCCACTGCTTATCTCAATTTTATATATTTTTACTGATGGTAATCATACGAATGTTAAAGTGATTTTTAGTGTATTTCAATTCATTGTTTATATATTTACAATATTAATGATTGCAAAGGTTGCTTATAAGTTCCAAAGTGAAAAAAAAATTTATTTTTCAGTAATAGCTTTTGGATTTTTAAACCCCTATCTCATACAATCAACAACTTTATTCTTAACAGATCTATTAGCTTCTTGCTTTTTAACAATATCATTAATTTATTTGCTTACTTCTGACTTAAATAAACTCTATAATGGATCGGTTGTTGCTAGCTTTCTCTACTTTTCAGTACTCATTAGACCTTCAAGTGCGATTTTTATGGTAATATTCTTTATAATAGCTATGTATAGATTAATAAAAATTAAAGATTTTAAACCAATTAAGTTTACCATTGTAGGTTTATTATTATTAATTATTTTTATTCCTCAGCTTTATATGAATATAACTAAGTTTAATCATTTCACTCCTTTAATCCATTCAAACTTATTTGAGCAACAATCAATATGGGCTACTCAGCATTTAAAATATGCTACTGTCATAATTGATGGAGAGCAACCAGGGCTTAGGTATTTAACTCCATGGTTAATAGATAGTAACATAAGTATGATGAAACTTATGATGAACAATTTTATTGTTTTTATTCTTGTTTTTTCATCGCATCTATTTGGAGTTCTAGATTGGGGCTATGTTGATTCGTTTATTAGAAATTTATCAGTTTCAACGAAAATTCTACCATCAGCATGGTTATATGTTCAGTGGTTTATTATCGGTTTAGGAATGTTATGGATGTGGTCACGAAAGAATCTGACGTTTGTATCCGCTTCTTTAATATTATCAGCACTGGGATATACATTTTTTATCGCTACAACTGCCGTAGAGTCAAGATTCGGATATCCTATATACTTTATTCTTTTGTTTTTTTCAGGATATGGAGTTAAATATTTAGTAGAATCATTCAAAAATAAAAGAGTTTTTTTTGTGATTATTGGAATATTATTAGTATATATTGGTATTTCGTTTTCTATCAGTTATTTTATTGATATGCAAACTAATAGAATCAATTGGTTTTAATGATTGGCTATTATATAAGTTAAGTATTATAAAGGAGAAAACTATGATTCCATTTCTTGACTTAAAGCAAATTAATTTGAGGCACGAAGAAGAAATTACTCAAAATTTAGTAGATTTTTTGCACTCGGGCTGGTACATTCTTGGAAAGCAAGTTGAAGATTTTGAAAAACAATTTGCTGAATATTGTGGAACTAAGTATTGCATTGGGGTAGCAAACGGACTGGACGCTCTTTCTCTTATAATAAGAGCGTATGGTATCGGAGAAGGAGATGAAGTAATTGTACCTTCAAATACGTACATTGCAACAATATTAGCAATCTCGGCAAATGGTGCGATTCCTGTACTAGTAGAGCCTAATCTTTCAAGTTTTAATATTGATCCTGAAGTGATTGAGGGGAAAATTACACCTCGAACAAAAGCAATTATGGTTGTTCATTTATATGGTCAGTCTTGTAATATGGATCCAATTAATGAATTAGCTAATAAATATAGTCTAAAAGTATTTGAAGATTGCGCTCAGGCGCATGGAGCGATGTATAAAGATAAGAAAGTTGGTAATTTAGGGGATGCTGCTGCTTTTAGCTTCTACCCAGGAAAAAACCTAGGTGCTCTAGGCGATGCTGGTGCAATAACTCTTAATAATGAAGAAACTTATTTAAAGTTAAAGGCACTTCGTAACTATGGTTCACATCAGAAATACGAGAATCTATATAAAGGCGTTAACAGCAGACTGGATGAAATACATGCAGCGGTTTTAAAAGTAAAACTAAAGTATTTAGATGAAGATAATAATTTAAGAAGAAAATTTGCTGAAGAATATTCTCGAAATATATGTAATCCCTTAATAACGCTTCCAAGTGTTGAAGGTGAAAGTGGATTATCCCATGTATGGCATCTATATGTAATTAGAGTTAATAATAGAGACAAGCTTCAAGCTTATTTATTGAACAGAGGAATACAGACCCTGATACATTATCCGATTCCAATTCATAAACAAGAAGCGTATAAGGAATTGAATGACGATAAGTATCCGATTTCAGAGAAAATTCACAATGAAGTATTAAGCTTACCAATTAGTCCAGTTATGAGCATAGAAGATGTACAAAAAGTAACGGAGGCATTAAATGAGTATAAAGAAGCTTTTTAGTATTGTTATTCCAATATACTATAATGAGTTAAATATACCCTATACAGTCCCAAGGTTGAAAAAACTTCAAGAATTGTTTTCAGATTATGAATTAGAGTTTATTTTTGTCGATGATGGATCAAAAGATAATTCACTGGAATTACTGCTTCAAGAAAGAGAAAATGATAAAAGAATTAAAGTTATAAAGCTTAGTAAAAACTTTGGTTCAATGTCTGCGGTTCAGGCAGGGCTTCAATATGCAACAGGCGATTGTGTTGGAATTATATCGGCAGATCTGCAAGATCCACCTGAACTTTTTGCTGAAATGATTGCAAGATGGGAAACTGGAAAAAAAGTTGTTATGGCAGTACGTGCTGGAAGAGAAGAATCATTCTCACAAAAATTATTTTCCAAAACGTATTATTTTCTTATGAACCGAATGGCTCTAAAAAATTATCCTAATGGTGGATTTGACTTTGTATTGATTGATCGCCAAGTGGTTCAAGAAATAAATCAAATAAAAGAAAAAAATACGAATATTATGAGCTTAATATTTTGGCTAGGGTATTCACAGGATACAATTTCATATATAAGACAAGAAAGAAAGCATGGAAAATCAAAGTGGACTTTAAATAAGAAAATCAAACTATTTGTTGATTCTTTTGTGAGTTTCTCGTATGCACCTATTAGGCTGATGTCTGCCATTGGTGTTTTCACTGCTATGATTAGTTTCTTATACGGAATGTTTGTTATTTTGAATGCAGTTTTCGGTTATATTCCACTTGAAGGCTGGGCTACAATTATTGCATTAATTACTTTTCTTCTGGGATTAATCATGGTGATGTTGGGTATTATTGGAGAATACCTATGGAGGATTCTAGATGAAAGTAGAAAAAGACCAGCTTATATTATTGATGAAATTCATAATTAGCGAGTGAGGTTATTAGATGATACGTGATACAGCAAAATTATATTCAAGCAATATAGGAGAAAATATAGAAATTAGAGATTATGCAATTATTTATGAGCATGTTGAATTGGGTAATAACGTTATTATTGGTGAGCACTCAGTAATAGGTCGTTGTGCCACGCCTACATCGGTTATGAAGAAGGAACTCTCAAATGAAAAAAAATCTTATATTGGGGAAAATGTTTCAATTTGCAGTAACGTTATTATTTATGAAGATGTATCAATTGGACGAGAATCACTGATTGGGGATAACTCTTCTATTATGCCTAATGTTTACATAGGTGAAGAAGTGCTAATTAGTCGTAGTGTGACAATTAATACTGAAGTTGAGATTGGTGACTTTACTCGAATAATGGATAATACTCATATCACAGGAAGAGTTAAAATCGGCAAGCATGTTTTTATTAGTGTAGGTGTGAGTATGGCTAATGATAACCTTTTTGGGAAAAATGGTTACAATGAAAAAGTTTATGGTGCGGTAATTGAAGATTACGTTTCCATTGGTGTTGGATCAATAATAATGCCTGGAATAACTATTGGTCGAGGAAGTATTGTTGCCGCTGGTTCATTAGTGAAAAAGGATGTACCTGAAAATGTTATTGTATCAGGGAGTCCTGCTAAAATAATCTCAAAAGTTCCAAGTTCTATGAGTAGATGTTAGTCGAACGAAAGGAGATAATTTTTTTGAAAAGCTATATAAAAGCAATTGAATATTATTTACCAGATCAAAAAGAATACAATGATCCTGAAGATAAAATGACAAAAAAAATTGGTATTACTGTTAAAAATATAGCTGCAGAAAATGAGTATGCATCTGACCTTGCTATCAATGCGGCCAATAAGATATTTAAGAGTGGTGCATGTCAAGCTTCGGAAATTGACTTTTTAATTTATTGTACACAATCCCCCGATTATTATTTACCAACGACGGCGTGTATACTTCAGGATAAATTAGGGTTATCTACATCATGTGGTGCACTTGATATAAATTTAGGATGTTCAGGTTATGTATATGGTCTATCATTAGCTAAAGGATTAATTGAAGCAGGAATGGCTAAAAATATTATGTTCATTACTTCTGATACATATAGTAAATACATAAATCCTAAAGATCGAAATGTCAAATTGCTATTTGGAGATGCAGCAGCGGCTACATTAATTTCTGGTGATGATGAAATCAATGAAAGCATGATAGGGCCATTCATATTTGGTACAGATGGAAAAGGTGCTGAGCATTTAATAGTACCTGCTGGGGGGCTTAGAGAACCAATTACCCCCGAATCATATGAAGAAACATTAGACAATGTCGGTAATTCTCGATCGCGAGCTAATCTTTATATGAACGGCAATGAAATTTTTAACTTTGCAGTCATTCAGGTTCCTAAAGCGGTACAGGAACTATGTGATAGGAATCACATGGTTTTAGATGATTTTAATTATTTTGTATTTCATCAGGCTAATCAATATATGCTAGAGACTCTTAGAAGAAAAATGGATATCCCCAGAGAGAAATTCTCAATTCAATTCGCTGACTGTGGAAATACTGTGTCGTCAACTATTCCTATTGCCTTGATAAGAGACTTTAAAGAGGGTAAAGTGAAAAATGGTGATAAAGTACTGTTAGTTGGATTTGGGGTTGGGCTTTCATGGGGTGTTTGTTCAATTACTATGAAAATAAATTAAAATTTTGGAGGAATGATTATGAATCTGCATAATTTCATTAAAGAGTTTGAGGATATCGTTATGGTTGATCACGGAACAGTGAATTTAGAGACCAATTTAGATGATCTAGACGATTGGGATTCTTTATCCATGGCGTCATTATTGGCGACATTCGAAGAAAAATTTGATCTAAAGTTAGACAATGATTCCTTAAGAGAACTAAAAACTTTTGCGGAGATCGTTGAGCTAGTTAAAGGTCGGTTACAAGAGTAGGTAAATGAGGCGAATGTTAAAAAAAGAAGTGTTGAGATTTGTCGCGATGGGCTTAGCTAATACACTAATAACATATGGATCATATTTAGCTTTTTTGTTGTTATTTTCTTATAATGTTTCATATTTATTATCTTACGTTTTAGGGATAGTGGTATCATTTATTTTAAATTCTAAGATAGTATTTAATACGAAAATGACTACTATGAAATTCATTCAATATCCTTTAGTGTATGCTGCACAGTTTTTATTGGGTTTCGGATTAATTAATGTAATAGTTACATTAATGGGTATAAGTGAAAAAATTGCTCCATTAATTGTTACAATAGTTTCTTTACCAATTACATTTGTTATAAGTAAGTTCATCTTAACAGACAGATTAGGAAGTTTATTGGCCAAATGGAAGATTGAAAAATGATATTAAATGACTTTAAGAAACTATAAAATATAACTATGAAATCATGTATAGCTGATAAAAATAATGCATATATATCTGAAATGAATTGAACTGCCTAGTAAGTGCGAATATATATTCAATCGGCTTGAACAATTGTTATTTCAGAAAAACCAAGTTGTTTAGGGTGAATAATAGTAATCATTATAAAGTTTTTTTAAAACATAGTTTGTTCTAAGCCGATTTTCAATGATACTCGATATGATGAAATATGGTTTTTAAGTGAGGGATGAACTTGAACATCATAAAAACAAAATTACCTGGTGTTCTTATTTTAGAACCCAAGAAGCATCAAGACAAAAGAGGGTATTTTTTAGAAAGTTATAACTTGAAGACATTTAGGAATCATGGGTTAAACATTTCATTTGTTCAGGATAATCTTTCATATTCGGAGGAAGTAGGAACTTTGCGTGGTTTGCATTATCAGTTAACTCCTCATGCGCAAACAAAATTAATTAGTGTTAATGCAGGTGCAATCTTTGATGTGGTTGTTGATATTAGATATAATTCACCCACATATGGACAATGGATAGGAGAAATTATAAGTTTAGAAAATAGTCGACAATTGCTTGTACCTAAAGGATATGCACATGGGTATTGTACAATTCAAAACCAAACACAGATTATCTATAAAGTTGATGAATTCTACTCCCCCGTTCACGACCGCGGCATCGCCTGGAACGATCCAGCGCTTGCTATCGACTGGCCAACATCCAATCCGATCCTTTCGGATAAGGATACCAAGCATCCGATGCTGGCTGATGCGGAAATCAACTTTGTATATGAAGGGTGAGTTAGACTCGTGAAATTACTCGTTACCGGCGGAGCCGGCTTTATCGGAAGCAACTTCGTATTATATATGATTCAGAATTATCCAAGCTACGAAATTATTAATGTAGATGCATTGACTTATGCAGGGAACCTTGAAAACCTACGCTCGATTGAGCAGCGCTCCAATCATAAATTCGTAAAAGCCGACATTGCTAAGCGGAGTGAATTGGAGCGGTTATTCGAGCAAGGCATAGATGCGGTTATTAATTTCGCAGCAGAGTCTCATGTGGACCGGAGCATTCTGCATCCTGAAATCTTCGTACAGACGAACATTCTTGGCACGCAGACACTGCTTGATCTGACAAAACAGTATAACGTGGCGAAGTTCGTTCAAGTGTCTACAGATGAGGTATACGGAACACTCGGCGAGACAGGCCTATTCACAGAAGATACTCCGATTGCACCGAATAGTCCTTATTCAGCTAGTAAAGCTGGAGCGGATTTGCTTGTACGCGCGTATCACGAAACTTTTGGACTTAACGTTAATATCACTCGCTGCTCGAACAACTATGGACCCTATCAGTTCCCAGAGAAGCTGATTCCTTTGATGATCCAGAATGCGCTTCAGGATAAACCACTGCCTGTTTACGGTGATGGTCTAAATGTACGTGACTGGCTTTATGTAGAGGATCATTGCAGTGCCATTGATCTAGTGCTGCACAAAGGACGTGCGGGTGAAGTTTACAATGTTGGTGGTCGGAATGAGCGCAATAACTTACAGGTAGTACGTACGATTCTTGAGGAGCTTGGGAAGTCAGAGTCGCTGATCTCCTACGTTAAGGATCGTCTGGGTCATGACCGAAGATATGCAATCGATGCTGATAAAATCCGAAATGAGCTTGGATGGCAGCCAAAGTTCAATTATGAGGATGGGATCAAAGAAACGATACGCTGGTATCTTAGCAATACCGAATGGATGGCGCAGGTGACATCTGGAACTTACCAGCAATATTACGATACACAATACAAGGATCGCCTGGAGGCGAACGAGTCGAATGTCTAAAATCAAGATTGTTATCACAGGAGCCAATGGACAGCTCGGACGTGAATTGGCTGAATGGAATACAGACACGGCTGAGATCATTGGTTTCGGCCGTGATGAGCTGGATGTTACAAGCCTGCCGGCATGTCGGAACGTATTTGCTATTCACAAGCCTAATGTTGTTATTCATTGTGCTGCGTATACGGCAGTTGATAAAGCTGAGTCCGAGCCGGATGAGGCTTTTCGCGTCAATGCAGCCGCAACTCGCAACGTAGCCATTGCTGCCCGCGAGGTTGGTGCGAAGCTTTGTTATATAAGCACAGATTATGTGTTTGATGGAACTGGCACCACGCCATACAATGAATTTGATAGGACGAATCCGCAGACTGTTTATGGCAAGTCTAAGCTAGCAGGTGAGCAAGCTGTACAGACGCTTCATGATCGATTCTATATCGTCCGCACTTCTTGGGTTTTTGGGAAATACGGCAATAACTTCGTGAAGACGATGCTCAAAATGGCTGGAGAACGCGATCAATTGAAGGTGGTATCCGATCAAATAGGCTCACCAACCTATACTTACGATCTTGCAGCCTTTTTACTAGAGCTTGTTCATACCGATTACTATGGCATCTATCATGCATCGAATAGCGGAATTTGTTCTTGGTATGAGTTTGCCAAAGCGATATTCGAGCTTAGCGGTACTGGCATCCAAGTTGATCCTTGTGCAACGGCTGATTTCCCTAGACCGGCGCTTAGACCGGCCTACTCAGTCATGGACCATATCGGTATCCGAAGTAATGAATTTCAAATGCTGCGCCCATGGCGAGAAGCGTTAAACCACTATCTCAAAGACGGTGAGTGATAAAAGGTATGCCGACAGCTAGCGTTTGTATCGTAACCTACAATAGTGCAGATGACATAGGCAATTGTATAGAAGCTGTGCTTCTGCAAACTTTCCCCGTAGAGAGAATTGTCGTTATCGACAATGCTTCAACTGACGGAACGGCTGAGCGAGTGAAGCCATATACGAATAACGTTCATTTTATAGCAAATAAAATCAATAACGGGTTTGCCGGAGGCCAGAATCAGGCTATACGGCAAACCCGTTCGGATTATGTGCTCGTACTCAATCCAGATGTGACGCTTGACCCTGACTATTTGACTGAAATCATTCGTATAATGGAACAAAATCAATCAATTGGAAGTGCAACCGGACAGCTTGTTTTTGCGTCTAATAGAAAAGTGATGGATAGCGCAGGCCTTGGAATGAAGCGGACAAGAAATGCCTATGATCTAGCTGCTGGAGAGCTTGCCGTTAATTGGAGTGAAACGAGGCAAGTGTTTGGCGTCTCTGGTGCGGCAGCTGTTTACCGAAGAACGATGATAGATGATATAAGTTACGATGGTCAATTTTTTGACGAGCATTTCTTTGCCTACAAAGAGGATGTAGATGTGGCGTGGCGTGCGCGGAGGCTAGGTTGGACAGCTTGTTATATCCCAGCAGCGTATGCCGTACATCATCGAGGGTGGAAGAAAGGCGGGCGCAGCAGCGTGCCTTTGTTCGTACGTCAGCATTCCTATCAGAACCGTTTTTTTGCACTATTGAAAAATGAGCCAATAGGCTGGCATTCCTTGGTGATCGGTCCGTTAATAGCAGCTGCGGAGATGAGTAAGCTAGGCTATATTGTTCTAAGAGAACCTGGTTTACTCCGTTGTTGGCCAGAAATTTTCCGCAGTATGCCAGAAATGCTGGCTAAGCGCAAATGGCTCTTCCAAAAGGCTAAGCAGAGGAAGCTCCAATAGGCATATAGAGTTAATCACTCTCATTATGTGGGAATATATGGGGTTCTACTCTTATTCTATATTTGGTACAATGCAGATAGAGTCGAAATTTAAGAGAATGCGGGGGATGACGGCGAATGCTAAGGCAAAATCAACGGTTTTTGACGCAATTGTATATGTTGGCGGACTTGTTTTGCACATTGGTCGTATTTATGGCCGCGTATTGGCTTAAATTTTATAGCAGTCTGCTGCCTAGCTACAATTCTGTTTCGTTCTCGACCTACTTGCTGTGGGGAACGATTTATTCCTTTTCCGCTGTTCTGGTAGGATTTTATTTTCAGTTCTATTCGCCTAAACGACGGAAAAACTATTCCTATGAAGTACTACGTATTCTGCAGATTCAAACGATCAGCTTTCTAGGACTGTTAAGCTTATTTTTCTTCACTCGTGAAGTACATATTTCCCGGGAATTTCTCGCGATCTTTTTCGTCATGAATTTTGTAGCCATTACAGCATATCGCTATTGGGTGAAATCTCTGCTCGCGTCACTTCGCCGCAAAGGCTTTAACAAACGATTTGTACTCATTGTCGGTGCGGGAACTGTTGGGCGCAGCTTCTATGCCAACCTGCAGCAGCACCCTCATCTCGGCTATGAGGTGGTTGGTTTTCTAGACGATTACCAGAAGGAGCATGCACCGGAGCATCAGGATATGAAGCCAATTATTGGTCTGCTTAGCGATCTCAGAATGAAGCTGGAGAAGGAGCCTATTGATGAGGTTATTATAGCGTTGCCGCTTGAAGCCCATGCGAAGTATGGGGAAATCATTGAGGTATGTGAGCGGACTGGCGTCAAAACGTTGATCATCCCAGATTTTTTCGACTTGCTGCCTGCAAAACCGTTCTTCGATAATTTCGCTGGTATTCCGCTAATCAATGTGAGAGACATTCCGCTTGATGAGCTAAGCAACAGGATTTTGAAACGCTGGTTTGATATGGCTTTTTCATTGACAGCGGTCATCTTAACCTCACCCATCATGCTGTTCATCGTTATAGGTCTCAAGCTTACGTCTCCTGGCCCGATTCTGTTCAAGCAGGAGCGAATGGGTCTTGATCGGAAGAGCTTCTATATGTTCAAATTTCGTTCGATGCATGTGTCCGATGATTCGGTTTCGAACACGCAGTGGACGGTCGAGAATGATCCACGCCGGACGAAATTTGGAAGCTTCCTCAGGCGTACGAGTCTGGACGAACTCCCACAGTTTTTCAATGTGCTGCTCGGGCATATGAGTGTAGTTGGACCGCGTCCAGAGCGTCCTTATTTCGTACATCAGTTCAAGGAAGAAATACCTAAGTATATGATCAAGCATCAGATTAGGCCTGGAATAACAGGCTGGGCACAAACGAACGGGCTTAGGGGCGATACTTCGATTAAAGACCGCATCATGTTCGATATTTTCTATATTGAGAACTGGACGTTTTTCTTTGATATCAAAATTATTCTCAAAACGGTACTGAAGGGCTTGATGAACAAAAATGCTTACTAACAGCTACTCAGCTTGCCGTGTATCGGTGATCATTCCTACATTAAACGCAGGACCAGATCTTCACGAACTGCTCAAGAGGCTTAAGCAGCAATCTGTGCCTCCGTATGAGATAATTGTTATTGATTCCTGCTCGAATGACGGGACAGCAGAGATAGCCCAAGCGGCAGGGGCGCAAGTCATCAGCGTACAGCGTAGTGAGTTTGATCATGGCGGTACTCGCAACGTTGCTGCGAGACAAGCAACGGGTGATATATTAATGTTCATGACACAGGATGCGCTTCCTCGCGACGATAAGCTTATTGAGGAGCTTATTAAGCCGCTCCTGTTGAATGAGAAGGCCGTTTACGCATATGCTAGACAGCTTGCTAAGCCGGGAGCGAACATCTTGGAGCGTCTAGCCAGAGAACATAACTATCCGGCAGAATCGCAATTCAAATCCTATGCGGATATTGAGCGAATAGGAATTAAGACGTTTTTTTGCTCCAATGTGTGTTCGGCTATAAGACGAGAAGTATTTGAAGCGATGGGTCGTTTTCAGGAGCCGGTTATATTTAATGAGGATTTATTTATGGCAGCCAAGTGTGTGCTGAGCGGTTATCAGATTGCTTATTGTGCCGAGGCTGTTGTGTATCATTCCCATGATTATTCCATTACTGAGCAGTTTAAGCGATATTTCGATAATGGGATCTCCATGCGCTGTAACACTTGGATTACGCCATACAGCGCGGTTGGAAAGGCCGGCTCTAATCTTGTGAAGCTGCAGCTCAAGCAGCTTCATGAAAGCCGTCAATGGCAGCTTATTCCTAAGCTTGCTGTAGAGTCAGCAGCCAAGCTGATCGGCTACAAGCTGGGTATGAATTATCGGTTCCTTCCTTCCTTTCTCACTAGAAAGCTGAGCATGCATCGTCTCATTCTGACTCATATTGAGAAGCAAACATCTGGAGTTACCATGAATCAATAAGTTGGACTATTTCCAAACACATAAGCTCAGCCGAATTTATTAATCGGCGGGCTTTTTTTATTTGCTTGGTATACGCTCTATGGCCCCCGCTCAAACTAGAGACACTTGTCAGATCGTGCGAGGAAGAAGAAAATGAGGGGTTGCAGCTGATGTGGACGTTTTGGCTCATAGCAGTGCTTGTTGTTTACATGATTCAAGTTGCTGTTGTATTGTTAATGGAGCATCGTCGTCCGGCGCAGTTAACTGCCTGGCTGCTCATTGTTTTGGTATGCCCGGGTATCGGTTTTATCGCTTACCTCATACTTGGCAAGGATTATGTGAGGCGCAGAGCGATTGAGCACTACAAAGAGCATATGCTGCAATACGCTAATCAACTGTCAAACAAGGTAGTATCATCCGAGCAATTAGGTAACGAGCAGATGAAGAAACAGGACAAGCTATTCCAAATGCTTACTGGCCTTGTTCGATTTCCGATAACAAGCAACAATAAAGCGGTCATATTGACAAATGGGCGAGAGACGTACGAAGCAATTCTGGATCAAATAGAGCGTGCAAAGCATCACATACATATGGATTATTATACGATTAGGCACGATGAAATCGGCATGCGATTCCTTAAAGTGCTTACGAGTAAGGCAAGGTCAGGCATTGAGGTTCGTGTATTGTATGACGGCATAGGCAGCTTGCAGCTAGACAAAGCTTTTGTAGAGGAGCTGCGTCGGTCAGGCGTGCAGACAAGCTGTTTTTTGCCGCCGAGGCTTGCAGTGTTTGATAGGAAACTCAATTATCGCAATCATCGAAAAATCGTTGTTGTGGACGGTAAGGTTGGTTTTCTCGGCGGAATCAACATCGGGGATGAATATTTGGGCAAGGATCCGAAGCTCGGCTTTTGGCGTGACACGCATCTTCAGTTACAAGGCGACTCGGTTTCCTATATACAAGAGGTTTTTATGAATGACTGGGCATTTGCGTCCAAGCAGAAGCTCTCGGGCAGTCAATATTTAGCCAAGCAGTTTGACCTTGGGGATGAGCGTGTACTGATTGTACCAAGCAAACCTGGACAGCATAACCATCAAATCGTTGAGGTTATGTTTGCAGCAATAACGGCAGCATGCTCGAGAATATACATCACGACGCCGTATTTCATTCCTGATCCGAGCTTGCTGATGGCACTTCGAACGGCAGCACTTGGAGGTATTGATGTTAGGTTGATTATCCCTGGAATAGCCGATTCGAAGCTCGTTCTATGGGCAACTTTATCTTATATGCAGGAAATGCTGGACGCGGGGGTTAAGGTGTATCGTTATGAGAAAGGCTTTACTCACGCTAAAGTGATGATCGTAGACCATATGCTTGCAACAGTCGGAACAGCTAATGTGGATATGCGAAGCTTGCTTAGCAACTTTGAGTTGAATGCTGTGCTCTTTGACGAAGGAACGATAGCAAGGCTGGAGGCTGATTTTATCGAGGATTTAAAGCAGAGTAGAGAGCTGAACAGGGAGTCCTTCGTCCAAAGGCCAACTCGCCAGAAGCTGGCTGAAGCGATTCTGCACATATTATCACCTTTGCTGTGATTGATGAATGACGACACTTGATTTCGGGCATATTTTCGTTGATGGCTGTTCGATTAGACATCAATGAAATTGCTGCAAAGCGGGGAGGGTAGACCTATGAGCGAAGCAGGAAACGATGCAAAACAAGGGGCGGCGGAACCTAAGCATGAGGGCCGAGAGGATTATTTCATGGACATTGACCGAATGGTTAACGAAGGTTTGGGTGGAGGCAACGTTACACTCCAGAACGGCCTGATTGATGAGTCAACGACTGATACGATGCAGCCAGAAACCAAATAACGAAGTGCAGGTGATGCAGCAATTTAGTCGAAAAAAAGGAGGATGCTTCTGATGGATATATCACGTGCGAAGCAAATTTATGAGTCGGATCAGACCTTTGCTGTCAAGCTCGATGCGGATTCAGTCTGGATCGAAAATATTGATGAAGCAAATGGAATGGCAACGGTAACGGTCGGCAACAACCCGATTAATACAAAAACGGTGTCATGCGACCGATTGAAGGAAATCGATAAATAAATGCAACAAAGCAATAGTGTTAGCAGAACCGTATGAGTCATGCCTAAAGCATGTGCTTCATGCGGTTTTTTTGTATGGTAAAAAATGAAATTTTATCCTAGAATGAAGCAGTGTGTTATTTCTTTCAATAGGGAGAATGACGTACCAGAAGAAAGCTAGTAGAGAGGGAGAATAGCTTTGATTAGACAAGGTCAGCGAGTAACAAGTTCCAAATGGGTAAAAGGAATAATCGGTATTACGATTTCATTAGGCTTATTGAACGGAACGATGTTTTCACAGTCGTCCTTTGCCGCGGGAGAGAGCGCATATGCCCAGCAAGTGGAGACAGCTCAGGATGAGAAGCTCATTTCGGAGGAGGAAGCCCTCGAGCGTACAGCGAAGCTATTTCCAGGATTGCTG
This sequence comes from Paenibacillus sinopodophylli, assembly GCF_005930355.1. GTDB lineage: Bacteria > Bacillota > Bacilli > Paenibacillales > Paenibacillaceae > Pristimantibacillus > Pristimantibacillus sinopodophylli. Next base: position 10,514 of record NZ_VDBO01000009.1, on the reverse strand, counting down.
AAAGCAGGGGAAAACGAAGTTGCGATCATTCTCGATGAATCCGAAGATTATAGGTCTACATGGGCCATCAGTTGGAAGGAAAAGGCTGATTCTAGCCCCTATGTAATTTCAGTCCAGGTGGATGCTCTGAACGGTCAGATTATCGATTATTATCATTCGCTGCATGCATCAGCCAAACCGATTTATCCTCTCCAAACGACGCTTGATCAAGCAAATAAGAAGGCAAAACGTTTTGTAGCCAAAGTGATACCGGAAATAAAAGAAACAGATCTGATTCTGGATACAGAATATACCGAGTATAGCAGAGCCTCTTTATTTCATCCGGCTTATTATGCTTTGGAGTATCACTTGCTAATCAATGGATATTCTTCCTTCGATGAGAGTGTAAGTGTCATTATTAACGGGAATGGTGATGTGGTCAGCTTTAGTGCCAGCCTAACTAATCGTGCATACCCGAAGCCAGATTTGAAAGTAACGAAGCAGCAGGCGGAGGACAAGTTTAAAGAGGACATGCAGCTTCAATTGTTCTACATACCGATGGACGAAGAATCTGGTTATTTTAGTACGCTAAGTGATGAATATCGTATGGTCTATGGGGATGCACGCGAAATGACCCCGTTTATTGATGCCAGAACTGGCGAGAAGCTTTTAGGTTGGAATGACGATAATACTGAGGAGAGTGTTCAATACAATGAGTTAAATTCACTAGTCTCTCCGTTTAAGCAGCCTACGAGCGGGACACTATCTGAAGATCAGGCATTGGCGGCGCTTATGTCAAAGATAAGTCTTCCTCCTAATGCAACGAAAGGCAGTGCAATTTACCTAGAAGATTGGTATGGTATTAGCCAATCGGTGTGGGAGTTCAATTGGAAAGCGCAGAAAGAAGCAGGAATTCAATTAATGACTGCAACCGTCGAAGCTGAGACGGGTCAACTGCTTGTCTTCAATTCGATGATTATGGAAGATGAGGACGCGCCAGAGCCTACTGTGAAGAAGCCAAGCATTTCGCAGCAGGCAGCAAAGCAGAAGTCCGTTGATCTTGTGACGGGCGTGTTTCAAGATGCGGCAAAATATTTGCGTGTAGAAAACGAAATCAACGAGTACGAGACATATGGACAAACCGTTTATAACACTTATTTCAACCAAGTATACAATGGGGCTCCAATTTCTAATAGCTACGTCAGAGTATCGATAGACGGGGATGGTTACTTATGGGATTATAGGCGATCGTTCGCAGACCCTGAGCAATTGGAGAAGAAGGTAAGCTCACTCAAGCAAACGATAACAGAGGAAAAGGCGCATAGTTTGATGCAAAACGCACTTAGCGCGGAATTGATCTATATTCATCAGACAACTACTGATGCTGCCGGTGAAAGCGGTACAGCGGTCAAGCTTGTTTATGAAGCTCTTATTAATCAATCGAGAGACTATTATATTATAAATGCAGTAACGGGCGAGCTCGAGCTCGTTTATGATGAATCGGAGCAGGCTGCTCCAGAGAGCATTAACAAGCCAACGGATATTGCTAAGCACTGGGCGAGAAATCAGCTCGGAATGATGGTCGAATATGGAATTTTGGATACGGATGAAGAAGGAAGGCTTTATCCTGATTCATCCATTACCATTGGCAACTGGATAGATATGGTTAGTAGAGTTGAGACTGACTCATACAATTCTTATTATGGAGCAGGAATGATAGGTACACAAAGGGAACTGGAACAAGCTGAACAATATGGGTATGAAGACGAATATTCTTCTTATTCCTTCGAGGAAGAATGGCTGGAGATATACAAAGATGAGGAACCTGAATTTTTCGAGCAAACGTTAACGAGGGATCAGCTTGCATTCATGCTCATGCAAATGCTTGATTATGATAAGCTATCAGTCTTTATGAGCAAAGACAAGGACGTTACCTCTTTAAAGGATTATTCATCCATTCAAAATAAAGGAGCCGCTGCGCTCGCCATCAAACTCGGCTTGCTTACGACCACAAGCGGCAAGTTTCATCCGAATGCGCCAGTGACTAAAGCTCAGGCCAGCGTTCTTATGGTTCGTTTGGCTAACTTGCAAGGCAAGTTGGATACCCCTCTTTTCTCCTAACATGGACTCAAAGAAACCTGGCTGCCGAATTGGGCAGCCAGGTTTCTTTTCGAGCGGGGTGGTTCAGCCGCCATATGCGTCACGAAACGCTGCACAGAGCTCAGCACGGTCTACTTCCCACAGCGCGGCGATCTCTGCGCTGACATTGTCATCCCACCAGTCCGATTGCACTTTGCGGTTGCTCTCGTTCTCGACGATCCATTTGAGATTCAGAATGACTTTTTTGAAGTAGATGGCCTCGGCTTGGTCCATTTTATCTTTGGCTATCCAAAGCTTCATTCGCTTCACGGTTCGGTACAGCTCGTTGCTGCATGCTCTGCGAATTTTGCGTGCAGTCGGATATCCGGCATTATGTTTGGGCGTATTTGCTCTCATAGGTAACCGACTCCTCTCTATATCCCATATGTATGCGGATAAGATGGAGTGGGTCACTGCCTTACTGCGGACAGCTGCTGTTAATCGTTAACGGTAATGTATCCGACCATTGGGCCGCTATGACGCATATCCGTATGGGTGAGGCACAAAATTGGATAGGTGCCGGCTTTCTCAGCGGTAAAGCGGACGATAGTCGTCTTTCCTTTCGAAACCTCGCCGCGAATGCCAAGGCCTTCTACGACGAACGGATGGGAATTGCCGTTAACCCCTGTAATGTGAAGTTCCACAGGCTCACCTTTATTGACGACAATCGAGCCCGGGTCCCAGCGATAGACTTCCAGCTCTTTGCCGTCCGCAGTTGTCGTGCTGTATTCGCCAGTTACAAGCTGGAAGATACGCGGCTCAGCGGGCTGTGCATTAACCTCTCGAGACCGATCCCAGCTTAAGTAGACGCCCGTCAGAATGATCAAAACAGCCACGACGATAAACATCTGAATTTGACGCTTGCTTACAATAACAACCTTGGCCATGAAACGCTCACCTCATCTATTCGTATCATTATAGGCTAGTCTATGCTGAGGCTTGTCAGCACATGACAAAAGTGGAAGGCTGTCTATATCGTATGTTAGAATAGCCTCAGCGCTATAGATGCAAGTGAAAGCCATATTTGATGAAGGAAGGCGGATTGAGAACAAGAATGGATTTTATTCATGAGTTGTTGGACGGCGTGCTGCAATGGGTGGAGAGTTTAGGTTATTTTGGTATTTTAATTGGCTTATTAATTGAGGTTATTCCAAGTGAAATCGTATTGGGCTTTGGCGGCTATCTCGTATGGAAAGGCGATATTTCGTTTTGGGGTGCCGTATTCTTCGGAACGTTGGGCGCTGTAGGTCAGAATTGGATCCTTTATTGGATTGGTCGTTACGGAGGCAGACCGATCGTGGAGAAATATGGTAAATATTTGAAAATAAAGAAAAAGCACGTTGATATTTCAGAGCAATGGTTTAATAAGTATGGTGCGGGCATCGTTTTCACTGCACGTTTCGTTCCGGTTATGAGACAGGTTATTTCGATTCCTGCAGGTATGGCGCGTATGCACTTTGGATTGTTTACGCTGCTTACAGCGCTTGCATCGTTGCCATGGTCCATATTGTTCGTTTATTTGGGCAAATCGCTTGGCGAGAATTGGGACAAAATTGATGAGAAGGCTGCTCCGTATGTTCAGCCCGCTATTCTTATTGCGATTGCCTTGCTGATCGTGTATGTCTTATTCAAATTTGTACGTTCACGCCGTAAATCGGTATAATGAACAGGGCAAGCATCCTTACTATTTTGCGCAACCTTAAATAATAGATGGAAGAGGGATTCAAATGAGCAGAAGCGTGGCAGAAAAACTGGGCAAGGGTATTAGCCCGCAGCAATTTATTGATGGCATGACCAAAAACAAGGAACAATTTCTAGATTGGTCTGACAAGTTCGTTTGGTCCGATGAAAGCGACAAGGAATATTTTGAATCGTTGAACAATCGCGATGATCTTCGTGTATTGATTTTGATGGCAGATTGGTGCGGTGATGTTGTTCGTAATATTCCCGTTGTGTTTAAAGCGCTTGAAAATAGCGGTGTACCTACAGAAGTGCTGATTATGGAAGAGCATCTGGATACGATGGATCAATTTCTAACGATGGGTGGACGTTCTGTTCCTGTCGTTATTATTGCCGATACAGGCGGAGCGGTGCTTGGTCAATGGGGCCCTCGGCCTAGCTATGTACAGGAACCGATGGTTGCGTTCAAGAAAGAAAATCCAGATCGTGAAGCTGCGGATTATCAAGAAAAGCTCAGCCTTACAAGACAGGAGATAGGCCGCAGGTACGGAGAAGGCACCGCTTATCAATCTTTAATCGTGAAAGAGCTTCGTACTTTGCTGGAGTCGTTCTAGGACCGCTATGACGACAACGATGAAAATTGAGACATTCACACTCGGACCGATCCAAACCAATGCCTATGTGATTTCCATTTCTGAACCGGCAGCAAGAGAAGGCGAGAAGCCGAAGGAACGTGCAATCGTCATCGATCCAGGCATGAATCCCAAAAAGCTGCTGGAGCGCTTGGAGGGCGTAGAGGTAGAAGCTATTCTACTGACACACGCCCACTTCGACCATATGGGCGGCGTCGATGAGCTGCGCAAGGCAGCAGGCTGCCCTGTCTACATACATGATTTGGAGGCAGATTGGCTTGTTGATCCGCGTAAAAACGGCTCTATGCGTTGGCAGGACGTAACGCCTCCGCTATCGACTGACCCTGCGGAATATGCGCTTGCGGAAGGACAAACCTTGAAGCTGCTAGGCTTATCCTTCCGAGTCATGCATACACCGGGACATTCGCCAGGCAGCGTAAGCTTCCTATGCGGCAACCATCTATTCTCAGGTGATGTACTGTTCAAGCTGTCGGTTGGCCGTACGGATCTGCCAGGGGGGCGGGAGCGGGATTTGTATGATTCCATTCGTTTGAAGCTGTATAAGCTTAGTCCCGAAGTTATCGTTTACCCTGGTCACGGTGGTCGTACGACGATCGGCTACGAGATGGCCAATAACCCGTATACGGGAGCATGATGCATAAGGAAGGGGCATGACGTTTGACGGATACGAAAAATCAGCCATACTTAGAGGACGCCGAAGAAAACGCTGGTAAATCGAAGCTGACAACGGAGCAAAAAGCAGTGGAAAGCCAGCGCATTATTGCCGGTATTGCCGCACAGCTAACCATTCCTGTCAGCAAGGTGAAATCTGCGGTCAGTTTGCTCGATGAAGGGAATACGATTCCGTTTATCGCCCGTTATCGTAAAGAAATGACTGGGGAGCTCGACGAGAATGATCTTCGTTCAATCGAAGAGAAGCTGCAGTATATGCGTAATCTAGAAGAACGCAAGCGCGAGGTCATTCGGTTAATCGACGAGCAAGGCAAGCTGACGGACACGCTGCGTGCAGACATCAATAAATCAGTGAAGCTGCAGGAAATTGAGGATCTTTATCGTCCCTATCGTCAAAAACGCAAGACAAGAGCGAGTGTTGCGAAGGAGCGGGGGCTGGAGCCACTAGCCGTATGGCTTTGGTCACAGCCGCGCATCGGCGATCCGCTTGCAGAAGCGGCACGGTACGTGAATGCCGAGAAAGGTGTGCCCACCGCTCAAGATGCGTTGAACGGCGCGATGGACATTCTTGCCGAGAATATTGCTGATGATGCTTCAATAAGGGCTTGGGTTAGGAAATACACCTTCGATCAGGCTCTTCTCAAAACCGATGCCAAAAACCCTTCCGAGGAAACGGTTTATGAGATGTACTACAGCTATCAGGAGCCGGTTCGTAAGCTTCCTCCGCACCGGGTGCTCGCCATTAATCGCGCAGAGCGAGAGGATGTGCTCCGGGTAGCCTTTGAGCTGTCGGCAGATCGTATTCATGAGCATATTCAGCGCAAACTGCTCCGTAATGGCACCGCACAGTCTATACGTGACGTTCTAACGGGCGTTATCGAGGATTCTTATAAACGACTCATCTCCCCGTCAATTGAGCGGGAGGTGCGCGGTGAGCTGACGGAGAAGGCAGAGGAGCATGCGATTTCGATTTTTTCTGAAAACCTGCGTAATCTTCTACTGCAGCCTCCAGTAAGAGGCAATGTGGTGCTAGGCGTCGATCCGGCTTTCAGAACGGGCTGTAAGCTAGCCGTTATCGATGATATCGGGAAGCTGCTCGAGGTGGCTGTTTCTTACCCGACGCCTCCGAACAATAAGGTGGCTGAAGCTGAGAAGTTGATCAACAGTTTAATTGATAAGTATAAGGTTGAATTAATCGTAATCGGCAACGGAACAGCATCGAGGGAAACCGAGCAGTTTATTGCGACCTTAATTGGGAAGCGTAAAGCAGCCGTTACAGGCGGTCCGGAGCTGAAATATATTATTGTCAATGAAGCGGGTGCAAGCGTCTACTCAGCCTCTAAGCTCGCTCAGGAGGAGTTTCCGTCCCTTGATGTAGCAGAGCGAAGCGCAGTATCGATTGCGCGTAGACTGCAGGATCCGCTCGCAGAGCTGGTTAAAATTGAGCCCAAGGCGATCGGCGTTGGCCAATATCAGCATGATGTGAGCCAGAAGCGGCTCGACGAGACCTTAGGCGGTGTTGTAGAGTCCGCGGTTAACCACGTAGGTGTCGATGTGAATACGGCATCAGCATCACTGCTCTCTTACGTGGCTGGGATTAATGCGACAATTGCCAAAAATATCGTGAAGTACCGCGATGAGAATGGAAGATTCATCAAACGCAACCAGCTTCAGAAAGTGCCTAGACTTGGTGCTAAATCGTATGAGCAATGTATCGGTTTCTTAAGAATTGCCGAGCCAGTCAATCCGCTTGACAGCACGCCTATCCATCCGGAGTCTTATGAGGTTGTAGACAGGCTGTTTGGCGAGCTTGGACTGAAGCTGAAGGAGCTTGGTTCTGAAGAGTTCAAAGCGCAGCTATCGAATGCTGATGTTGAGCTGCTAGCTCCTGCACTTGGTGTAGGCGTACCTACACTGCGAGACATTATGGACAGTCTCTTAAGACCGGGACGTGACCCGAGGGAGGAGCTGCCGCCTCCGATCTTCCATACCGATGTACTGAACATCGAGGATTTGACTCCAGGTATGGAGCTTCACGGTACGGTTCGCAACGTGATCGACTTCGGCGCGTTTGTTGATATCGGTATTAAAAATGATGGGCTCGTTCATATTTCACAATTGAGCGATAAGTTCGTCCGGCGGCCTATGGATGTTGTGTCTGTAGGCGATACGGTTACGGTATGGGTACTTAGTGTTGATCTCAAAAAAGGCCGCGTAAGCTTGACGATGCGGAGGCCTAGTTAACGAAGGATAAAGGGTTTGCCTAAGTGCAGGCAGGCCCTTTATGCTTTAAGGAAGGCATGGACATCCCAAACTACCCCACAAAAGGAGTGTGATGACTATGAAATCAGATCGACTAACAAGCTCAGCACAGCCAAAGTGGTTTGGGCTGGCGCTGCAGGCGCTTGTTATTCTATCGCAGAAGCCAGAGGTTTACCCCAGCGCAGCTATTGCCGACTGTTTGAAGTCAGAAGCAACGCAGCTACGCAAAGTTCTCGCCAAGCTGGCAACTGCGAAGCTCATTGAAACCCGGGAAGGCCGCGACGGTGGATACCGTCTGAATCGAGCACCGGAGCTCATTTCACTTGCTGATGTTTACAGTGCTCTTAAAGTTGGAGAACCACTATGCAGCGGTATGTTGGACACCATCGGATGCCGTGCTTCGAGTTTGCAAATGGAGTCTGCATTTGTAGATATTGCAACGGAAATCGAGGAGAAAATACGTGAAAGCTTAGAGCAGCATACGATTGCACAGCTAGCAGAGAGAACGCTGCTTCACGCTTCGCAAATAGATGATAAATTCACAAATTCAGCTGATTGACAAATATATATGCGGCATCTTATACTGTGTTTATAAATGTTACAGTTCATTTCGGGATTTACTGTGCCACAATAAGCACAGTTTTATTTTTGAGATTAACTGAGTGCAATTATGCACAGATAAAATCAATACTAATTCATCCTTGGAGGGAAAACCAATGTCTAACACTGAAACAGCTTCACAAGTCAATTTTTTCACCGTGCTTGACGAGCGTCGCTCCGTACGCAAATACGATAGCAGCGTAGTTATTTCTGATGCAGAAATTCGTGAAATACTGCAAATTGCTACATCTGCTCCATCAAGCTCGAACATGCAGCCTTGGCGTTTCATTGTAATCACGGATGCTGAGCTTAAACAAAAGTTGCTGCCTATCGCATTCAACCAACAGCAGGTTGTAGAAGCATCAGCGATAGTTGTCGTGCTGGCTGATACCGAAATGTACACGTTGTCTGAACAAATTTACGGTGCGGCGGTTAAAGCAGGCTATATTACAGAAGAAGTGGCGGGCAACTTTATTACAAACTCAACCAACATGTATTCCAGCTTGCCTGCAGAGCGCTTGAAGGATATCGTTGTTTTCGATACAGGACTTGTAGCTATGCAAATTATGCTTGCTGCGCGTGCTAAGGGATACGATACTGTTCCTATGGGCGGCTACAATAAGGATCAATTGAAAGAGCTGTTCAACATCTCAGACCGTTACGTGCCTACATTAGTGCTGCCAATCGGAAAAGCATCTGCTGCCGGTCATCCGACAACACGCTTGCCGCTTGAAAACATTGTTTCTTTCAATGCATTTCAAGTTTAATGCTAGCAGCTTCATAATCGGAATATAAAGCAAAACCGGCTCAGCGCTTGCGCGGAGGCCGGTTTTGCTTTGCCAATATAATCATTATTCGCTCAGATGTATAACATTACTTCTATTTACTGCAATACGCCTATACCACTGCTTAGCGATAAGCCGCACGCGGTTATGTGATCCGAGAAGAGGCAATTATTGAAACTCGGTGCCATTGCTTATTTCCTTGGGACTTTGTTTATTGCGGTAGAAATACCAGCAGTCATTAAGCAGCTTAATTTGTCTACGATCTTTCTTCTGAAAAGCGCGCATCAGTTGATTGCACAGCCACTGTGGCATACGTTTCGTCCTCCTCCCGGGGTCTAACCAGTTGTAATACTACAATATGGAGGAGGGCGAGTGTCCGTGCAGGTCCAAACTAATTGCTCTGTTCTTCTTCGTATTCCTCATACCATTGTTCAAGCTGTGCCTGCAAAGCACGAATTTCTGTTAGAAGCGAAATAAGTGGATAAGACTTCTCCTGCACGCCGGCAAAATCACGTTCGAGGCTGTTGATGTAAGCTAGCCCAGAAATGATCTGGATGGATGAATCATGCAGCTCCACATCGTTGCATTCTGCTATTGCGTAAGGCAAGCTTGGAACATGGTCAGCTGTTAGTTTATCGATTTCCTTATGAAGCCTGAGATTAAGCGCGCTTAGCTGGTAAGCATGCGAGTCAGGCATTTCAACAAAAACAATCGTATCGCCTTGTTTCAATAAGACATAGCGCATCGTTGCCATAATGGTTATTGCTCTCCCCTCGTTATACAGCCGTACAATTTGTACAGAATTCATTCGTATTCATAATTCCTACTTGACAGTGTAGCCTATCGAGGCTTTAAAATTCAAGTAGTTGGGGGAGAATAATCAATGAACAATGAGGCTTTGCAGCAATGGGTGGAGCAAATATCGATTACCTTTTTCGGACGTCCGTTTCTGCACGAGGCTACTTTCAATGGACGACTGAAAGCAACGGGCGGGCGTTATTTCACACGCTCGCATAATATTGAGATTAGTCCGCATCAACTTACCGCGTTCGGGGTTCAGGAAACTGAAAAAATTATAAAACATGAGCTGTGTCATTACCACTTGCATATTATGAAGCGGGGCTACCAGCATAGAGATGTGGATTTCAAAACCTTGCTTGCTCGCGTCGGAGGATCGCGTTACTGTCAGACACTGCCTGAACGCGCGGAGCGTAAGCAGCAGCCATTTAAATACAAGCTTATGTGCATCAAATGTGGGATGGAATACTTGCGAAAGAGGAAGATCGATCCATCCAAATATGCCTGCGGTAAATGCCGTGGAAAATTAAAGCTGAAAGTGATTGACAATCAAAATGCTACATGATATATTATTACTTGTCACTTTTACTTTTCCCTGATAGCTCAGTTGGTAGAGCACTCGACTGTTAATCGAGTTGTCACAGGTTCGAGTCCTGTTCGGGGAGCCAGATTTGGAGAGATACCCAAGTGGCTCAAGGGGACCCTCTGCTAAGGGGTTAGACTGCGTAAGTGGTGCGAGGGTTCGAATCCCTCTCTCTCCGCCACCATTTTTTCACATCAGTTTGCAACGGTAAGACCGTTCATCCGGTCTTTTTTATTTGCCAGAGTGAATACTGTTTGTGAGAAAGTAATGAAGAAGTGAATGAAACGGCCCGTTGGTCAAGTGGTTAAGACACCTCCCTTTCACGGAGGTAACAGGGGTTCGAGTCCCCTACGGGTCACCAAT
>NZ_VDBO01000099.1 GCF_005930355.1 Paenibacillus sinopodophylli | reverse complement strand
TGGTGCCGTCGAGAGGACTTGAACCCCCAACCTACTGATTACAAGTCAGTTGCTCTACCAGTTGAGCTACAACGGCACATCAATTATGTCCGCTCTATTGAACGGTTGTCGATACTACTTCGTATGAATAAGCAGTACCTTGAGAAAAATGGTGCCGTCGAGAGGACTTGAACCCCCAACCTACTGATTACAAGTCAGTTGCTCTACCAGTTGAGCTACAACGGC
>NZ_VDBO01000098.1 GCF_005930355.1 Paenibacillus sinopodophylli | reverse complement strand
GTAATCGTGATCGTTGCACTTCCTGCACTGACGGCTTGTACAACGCCTGACGCATCAACTGTAGCTACTGCGCCGTTACTTGTGACGTACTCAGCACTTGACGTAACTCCCGCTTCATCTCCATTGGTGTAGGTTGCTGTTACGCTCAATGCTTGATTCTGTCCTGCAGTTAACGATACCGTTGCTGGTGACGCAGAGATCGCTTCTAGCACAACAGGTTCTGGCA
>NZ_VDBO01000097.1 GCF_005930355.1 Paenibacillus sinopodophylli | reverse complement strand
TACCATTGGCGCTGGAGGGCTTAACGGTCGTGTTCGGTATGGGAACGCGTGGTTCCCCTCCGCCATCGCCACCAAACTGGATTTTTCGCTGAATCACAATCCTGAGTTTCCTCAGAAAAGATCCAACCATAGTCCTTCAAGGTGTTTACGCCCTGAAAACTGGATACGAAAGATTAGGTTTGCTGAACCTTATAAAGCTGCTGTCTACCGGATGTATGGGTCGCGGTAA
>NZ_VDBO01000096.1 GCF_005930355.1 Paenibacillus sinopodophylli | reverse complement strand
ACAGTAACGATTGCACAGCTTGGCGCAACAGCAAGCAGCGTTTATGTAAGTGTAGCAAACGATGGTAAGCTGGAGAGCACACGAACAGTTAAAGCGTACGATGCTGAAATCACTGCAGCACCAGCAGCAGCGGCAGTAACCGCAACGAACAACGCAACAGGTACAGCAGATACAGTGAAAGTAACGGGTCTAGCAGAAGGCGATGTCGTGAACGTATACGCGGCAGCAAC
>NZ_VDBO01000095.1 GCF_005930355.1 Paenibacillus sinopodophylli | reverse complement strand
CCCTCTGCTTGTAAGGCAGATGCTCTCCCAGCTGAGCTAATCCTCCATGGAAACAGTAAAACCCACAAGTTGTGGGAGTCATGCCTGATGTGTTCAAAGCAAGTTGCGCCCTGAAAACTGGATACGAAAGAATAGGTTTGCTGAACCTTATAAAGCTGCTGTCTACCGGATGTATGGGTCACGGTAAACGTGTTTAGGATAAGCCCTCGACCGATTAGTATTCGTCAGCTA
>NZ_VDBO01000094.1 GCF_005930355.1 Paenibacillus sinopodophylli | reverse complement strand
TGTTCCCGCTGTCAATGTAGCCACACCATTTGTGATACTGTCCAGCGTATTTCCGTTCAGCGTCAGCGTTACAGCTACATCCGCTTGCGCAGCTGTTTCTTTATCGAAGGCTGCTGTCGTCTGGCTCAACTGGCTGTCTTGCGCCGTTGTGTCGCTTACTGTTACCGCCAATGTCTGAGCAGCACCCGCGCTAAAGTTGAACGATAGGTTTGTCGTGCCTACAGACTGCTGTGC
>NZ_VDBO01000093.1 GCF_005930355.1 Paenibacillus sinopodophylli | reverse complement strand
AACTGTGGCAAGCGGCGCAACGGAAGTAACGATTTCGAAAAACGATCTGCTTACTGCAACAGGCGGAACAGCGTACGTATCGGTAACGAAAGCGAACAAGCTGGAAAGTACACGTACGGCTGTGAAATATGTAACTGAGCCCGTATCTGTAGAACCGCTAGCAACAGCGATCACTGCAACGAACAACAAAGCAGGCGTAGATGATACTGTGGTTGTGACAGGTCTAGTAGAAGGCGAC
>NZ_VDBO01000092.1 GCF_005930355.1 Paenibacillus sinopodophylli | reverse complement strand
ATCGCGCCAAACGCACCCATTTTTCAAGGTATAAAGCAGGGCACAAAAGATATCATATAAATCAACCTCTCTTGGCTTAGTCTGCTTACGTATGCCTTCTAGATCTGTCCGGATTAGTTCAAATTGTTCACGAGAGATGTCGCTACTATAATGGTGTGCAAAGCTTTTCATGGATTAAAAACTCCTGTTTTTGATCTAATTTAACTAAAATCAAATCGAATGTCAAAGTATCCAAACAC
>NZ_VDBO01000091.1 GCF_005930355.1 Paenibacillus sinopodophylli | reverse complement strand
ACATCGGTGGCGGACCAGTATACGTTCATAGCTGCGCCGACGATCACTAGTATTTCGCCGACGGCGGGCCCGACGACTGGAGGAACGACCGTCACGTTGACCGGTACGAATCTGTCTGGTGCAACAGCGGTGACGTTTGGTGGAACGGCGGCGACGGGCTTTACCGTAAATTCAGCAACGCAAATCACAGCAACGGCTCCGGCTGGCTCGGGAACTGTAGACGTGAGGGTAACAACGGCGGG
>NZ_VDBO01000090.1 GCF_005930355.1 Paenibacillus sinopodophylli | reverse complement strand
TGCAACAGGCGGAACAGCGTACGTATCGGTAACGAAAGCGAACAAGCTGGAAAGTACACGTACGGCTGCGAAATATGCAACTGAACCTGTATCTGTAGCACCGGTAGCAGCAACGATCACTGCAACGAACAACAAAGCAGGCGTAGATGATACTGTAGTGGTAACAGGTCTAGTAGAAGGCGACGTAGTCAATGTCTACAAAGCAGCAACAGGCGGCACAGCAATTGGAACAGCAACAGTTGG
>NZ_VDBO01000008.1:172486-201902 GCF_005930355.1 Paenibacillus sinopodophylli | reverse complement strand
TTTTTTATCGCTTTTTCGCTTATCCCGAAGGATTTGCGAGGCAGTTATTACTCGTTGTTCAGTTTTCAAAGAGCAAGTTTCTTTTCGTGTCAACCGGTGTATTTCGTATCGGCGACTTTTATAATATATCACATTAGCCTATCTCTTTGCAAGTACTTTTTTTCGTTATTCGACATTTTTTTCAATCTGTCGGTTAAGTTATAAAGTGTCCTGCAAAAGCGGCGAGTACTAATATATCATCTGATCAGACTCTAAGTCAAGCATGTTTTCAGGTTTACATTCAGAAATACAAAAAGCGCACGATAAGCGCTCTAATTCACGGCTTATCATACGCTTTTACTTATACAAGCTCGTTGTCATTCATCATATAACGTAGTTCGAGCGCTCCAACATCTCCAAGCTCGTGCATAACAGCTACTTCGCGAATATACTCTCGCATCACTAACTTTTGCAATATGAGCGACAAATCGACATGCAGTACATGAATAGACGGATGAGATTGAAGCTCAGCGATGCTCCAAGGTTCTTCGCGACTTTTCAAAATAGAGAATAGCAGCACGCAGCTTGTTTTCATCTTCGTCATTACTGAAAACTCGCAGCCGAGCATCACTAGCTGAACGCGTTGTTCAAGCGTCTCCGGACTTACTGTTAATTCCTCATAGAGCTTATATATGCCGGGGTGCACGCGCCTGAGCTGCTTCCAAACCGTTAGTTCTGGATGCCTTCCTTCTTCTATAAGTACAATATGTGCCCAATGATTAAGCGCCGTCAGTATATGACTATAGGCATCAAGCAAATTGCCATCGAGTAAATCTTGCTTCGCTTGCAAGTACGTTCTCAAAAAACCGGCAAACTCCGTGAACTGTTTCTGCTCCCTCATTGAATTAGGGAATTGCAGCAGCCGTTCACGAACATTGCTTAAATAGCCGTCGCGATCCACCAAGATCTCCCCCCGAACTAGCCACTCAATAATATTTCGGTTTTCTCCGCCCGACAACCATTCAGTCAGGCCTTTCGAATCGATCGTCCGAATCATTACTCGTTTGCCGCCAACCTGAATATGTTCCGTTTCATTGCGGGCACGATCCTCATGAACGACAACAAGTACTAACGAATCTAATCCGTCGATTAACGGGTTATAAGGATAAGGATTTTCAATGACAGCTAATCCGATAACATCAGGTTCGTCCTGATAGCTGTTTGCGATATGCGCTTTTATATGTTCCACCGGTTCCTCCATATAGCTAATCACATTTTATTAAGCTATAATAATATTCTATAGTTTTATTCTTTTTCGACAGGTTAGAGGCACATTCCTGCTTCCTAACTCAGAAAACAGACTCAAAATAAAAGTCATTCGTTATAGGAAGGGTTTGAACGCATGAAAAAGTTTTTTTTCAAGTCTGCTAAGATCAATGAATTCCGTCTTTGGGGGCTTGTCTTTACGTTAGTCGGTATGGGTGTCATGATTCTCGGTACTGCCGGCATCGTCTTTTGGGGACAGGCAGGCAAAATCATTGCCGCTATATTTATGGTTATCGGCATGATCTCCTTGCTTATTAGTGTTGCTGTATATTTCTGGGCCGGGATGATGTCTACAAGTGCAACCATGCTGCAATGTCCGGAATGCAATCGTCCTACTAAGATTCTTGGCAAAACCGATAGGTGTATGTATTGCAGAACGATGCTGACACTTGATCCTGCACAAGCTACGCATAATCCTACCGAACAGCAGGTTTAGCCATTGCAATTGTGCAACACGACGTAAAAGCGCCGCCTTCCTTGTGCACACAGGAAAGGCGGCGCTTTTCATATATAAGCGTATTTATTATGGCTTTAGCTTAATAGCATCATCAATGGTTTTCCAAATCGGAGGTGTTTGGAAGGCTCGCTGCCATGTGGCCACACCAGCCAAGTCGTATTTGCGCACGAGTGCAACTCGCGCTTTAATGGAAACCTCATCTTCAATCCATATGCGAGTTCGATTGCCCTCCTCCGTATATTCCACGTAATTCTGTCCGGCCGCTGCGTCAAACACAGGCTTTAATTTCTTTTCCTTTATAATCTCTTTCACCCGCTCCATGCCAACAGCCTTCGAAGAAACCTCGACTTTCCCATCGTCACCTTTCTTCTCTGTCCATATGCGTGTATACAGAGGCATACTCAGTATCAGCTTATTGGATGGAACGCCGTCCTCTTCCATGATCCGAACGAGCGAGTTCTCTGTCCAAGGAAGCGAAGCAACCGAGCCTGATTTCGGACTTGACGCCCAATGCTCGTCATAAGCCATGACCATCATATAATCCACAATTCCGCCAAGAGCAGCGCGGTCTAAAAATAATGACCACATCTCGCTGTTAGATTTGGGCGTAACATCAACCGACACCACCAAGCCTTGCTCGTGAAGCAGCGGCGTAAGCTCTCTAACAAATTGTACGAAATTCGCTTTATCGGACGTGTGTACATTCTCAAAATCCAAATTAATACCTTGCAAGCCATACACCTGAGCAAAACCAATGAGCTGCTGGATCATCGAGAACCGCGTCTCCGCTGAAGCTAATGCTTTGGTTGTTCGGTCAGGCTCAAAATCATTACTGAACAGTGCCCAAATTTGCAATCCTTGGTTATGAGCCCACTTGATGTAAGTAGTATCTGCTTTGCCTTTAATCGTTCCTTTATCATCCGCCAGCGAAAACCATGTTGGGCTTACGACGTTCAATCCCTGCATCGCTGAGATTTTAGTCGTGTCGATTTTGCGTTCATAGACTGCTTCCCATGTCATATTAATTTTGTTGCCAAGCACCTTCCAGGCTATAAAGGGAGCTGCTTGTTCTTTTGAAGGAATCTGATCAATTTGGGTCAACTTTATGCTCGTTTTGTTTACATAGCCCGTCCATCCATTCGCACTTTGAACAAGCAGCCAGCCATCCTGTTCTTTCCAAATTCGCAGAGGCTGACCCTCAGGCACCTTATGGATAAAAGGGGCACGTATCGTGGCCTCAGTACGAATCGCAGCGTCTTTATCACCTGCAGCCTCACCGAGCTGAATCGATTCACCCTCTGACAATAACGTAACTGTACCTGTTTCTTGCATATATTCAACCTGTAATCCGTATAGCAGGGCTAACGGATCTGCAGGAATATAGACGGTATCGTTTTGGGTTTCTGCAGTAATCGTTAAATTGTATGGCTTCTGATTAATTGTAGCTGTCAATGAGTCTGTTTTCAGATGAAGCACCTTGTCAGCCGTTGTTAGAACAATAGAGCCGGTGTCCGGTTCATATCGGATAGGCTTGTCCGCACCAAGAACTTGTTCAAGAACGGAAAGAGGCAGCTTTACTTCATTATTCTCAATAATTGCTCCTTGCTCTGCTTCAACCCCGTGGATAAGAATCGGATACTTCGCTTCGTATACAGGATCTTTCTGCTCTGAATTCGGGATAAAGCGCATATATCCATACCAACCAAACACGACCAATACGCCTACCAAAAATATAAAAATTATAACCCGCATTCCCCCGCTACCTCTTCTTCGCGGAGATCGGTTATATATCGTTTCCAAGTCATCACTCTCCTGAATACTGTTACGCCAAAGACCATCCCAAACAAAAACGCCTTCGGCGTCCTTAGACGCTAAAGTAGCTTTGACGGTGAAATATAAGAATTTAAAAATTGAAAAACTTATAAATTCTTATATTTTAATAAAAAACGTGCAGATTAGCGTTAAGTCGCTTCACGGCACGTTGTTTTAGTGGCTTAACGCCATTATTTCGATGATGTGGTATTGCAGGTCGAGCATATCCCGTATATTTCCATTCGGTGGCCCTCCACTACAAATCCCGTTACACGTGAAGCGGCACGTTCAACCTCGAGCAGCGGCGGATAATCAAAATCGACGATTGAACCGCAATGTTTGCAAATAGCATGATAATGATCTGATAAGTCCGAATCAAAACGGCTTGAGTCATCGCCATACGTCAGTTCACGCACTAATCCAGCTTCTACAAATAAACGCAGATTGTTATATATGGTAGCTACGCTCATACTCGGATAAATTGGAGAGAGCGCTTTATAAATTTCATCTGCTGTAGGATGGGTCATCGAGCCCATCAAATAGCTTAATATGGCGTGACGCTGCGGGGTCATACGGACGCCATTCATCTTCAGTTGCTCAAGTGCTAAGTTAACGCTGCTGGCTCCCATTCCCCTCACGCCCTTCAAAGTAGTTAAAACTATTGTACGTTCTTATTTAATCGTTTGTCAATGAACGCTACCTATTGGGATAGCCCAAATTGCCTAATCGCAATGCTGTTTGTCGCATTAATTTGGATTCGATAAGTTCCTTCGCCTATAGTGCCTCTAACGGTTTTTTTGCTCACTTCAAGCGGTAGGTCCGTTGTAATATTACCGAAAGTTACCGATCCATAAAGACGAAAATGTCCATCTCCCGGCATGACGAGCTTCACTTCGCCAACAGAGCTGTCTATATCCCATTCCCCGCCTACCACAGCGCTGCTCAGCTCTATATTGCCGTTAAGCGTATCTGCTTTTACAGACGAGCCCGCGCCGTCCATTCGAATTTTCCCATTCTTCGTTTCTGCCTCAATATTGCCCTCAACCTGCTTGATCTCTAGGTTTCCATTGAGCGTATTGGCATATATCTTCCCTGTTATATTCGATGCAGTAATCATCCCGTTCTTCGTTTCAAGAATAGCATCGCCCGTAATGTCACTCACGGTAATTCCCCCGTTATTCCCTTTGACGGAAACTGAACCTACAATGTTGCTCACAGACACGATATCGCTGTTGCTTCGAATATCGAGACCGCCTGGCAGCGACAGCTTCATAATTTCAACAGAGCCATTATCTGCTTCTACTTTCAGATTCAAAGCAGGCTTTGGTTCCTCTGTTGGTTCAGATGTCGGCTCTTCTGTTATTTCAGGTGTTTGTATAATCTCTTCATTATCCGCTGTATTCGTTGTATCTGTTGTATTTGCTGTTACGGGCAATTCCGTGGTTTCTTCTAGGTCCGTTGGCAAAGGCTTCTCGGTTGCAATCGGCTCCTCCGCAACCTGTACTTGATCTGACAATGACATTGGCACTGTAATGACCAGATTCATCCGTGGTTTCCTGCTGCCATTAGCACCATAAGGCTGACCTTTTGCTTCTAATATTACCTCTTTGCCCGGATTCACTTTAACGATGGATTGCTCCGCAATAGCATCCGCTTCCGTTTTTTCGGTAACATCGATCCATAGCGCAGTGACAACCTCAATCTCTTGAACATCACCTGTACGAACCGTCACCTGTCCATTGGGATTAGATATGCGAATGAGCGTAGCAGCTTCATCCAGCGGTACTTTAATAATGGCTTTATCATAGCGGAAGCCCTTCTCTTCACCATAATCTGCGACACCGTTCAAATCGACATTGAATTGGTCAAGCCAGCGGAAGGGAAGATCTGCATACTGGGTTACGACATACGCTGTAAGTGTAATGACAAGCGCGATCGCTCCGCCTGCAACATCAAGCTTAAGTTTCTTCTCCGCACCTTTGAACTTCAAGCTGAATAAAATAACTTCGACCCCTATTAAGATAAATATGATCGGCCACCATTGTCCAAGTAGAGAAATATCATTTCGGCCGTTAAGCTGATCCAGCAAGAGCAGCGCTCCCACCGTCAATACAATTGCCGCAGCCGTAAATCGTCCAAGCTTAAACATAGATACCGATCCTTTCCGCGAACGTATCAGCAGCATAATCGATGCCGCCATAATCAATGGACCGACGCATAACTCAGCAAGCTCGTTCATCCAAGGCAATATGGCATGAGGCGGCTTTACCAGTACAAGCATTATCATTCCGGCAGCCAATAATAATATACCATGCAGGAGATTGAATGAAATCGGCTTGTGATCCTCGGCATCTGCACTTTGCAGGGAGTCGAATACGCTTATGAAGTAGAAGATTGGAAGCATGATTCCCAAATAAACGATGAGGAGCAGATGTCTCCCACCATCAGAATCGGCCAACCGTACCATTGCAGTCAGATCCAGCCAAAACGCAGCGATAAGCAGGAGCCCCTTCGGATGCTGACCCGTATACATATGTCCCGCCCCAGGCATCGCAAATGCAAATAATACCGTGAGCATTCTATTCTTTACCCGTTTTATTCTGAGCTTACCCAAGCGTAGACCCTCCAAATGCGTTCCATATACAATTCCGACTTTTCTATAAACGCTATTGTAACATAAGTGTATACATGATTAGGAGCGTACAACTTCAATCCGTCGATC
The DNA here is from genome assembly GCF_005930355.1 of Paenibacillus sinopodophylli. Classification (GTDB taxonomy): domain Bacteria; phylum Bacillota; class Bacilli; order Paenibacillales; family Paenibacillaceae; genus Pristimantibacillus; species Pristimantibacillus sinopodophylli. Next base: position 195,606 of record NZ_VDBO01000008.1, on the reverse strand, counting down.
AGCGTTCCAAAAGAAAAACGCGGATCATCATCTGATGATCCGCGTCTTTTCGTACAAATAGCTTTATTTCAATCGCTCAATCAGCAGCTTGTTGGCAAGTGCAGGATTCGCTTTCCCTTTGGAAGCTTTCATGATCTGGCCGACCAAGAATCCAATCGCTTTATCCTTGCCAGCTCGATAATCTTCAACCGATTGCGGATTCGCTTCAATAATTTGATCCACAATGACAAGAACCGCGCCTTCATCGCTAATTTGCACAAGGCCTTGCTCCTCAACGATCTGCTGCGGCAATTTGCCTGATTCAAGCATAGCTTTGAACACGGTTTTGGCGATTTTCCCATTGATCGTGCCGCTCTCAAGCAAGCCGATCATTTCACCCAAGCCCTGCCCTGTCATTTTCACATCTGTAATTTCCTGCCCGTTCGCATTCAGGTATCCAAGCAGATCGCCCATAATCCAGTTCGATATGGCTTTGGCATCCTTCGTGTAAGAAAGGCTTTCCTCGAAGAAATCGGCAAGCTTCTTAGATGATGTGATTACATCCGCATCATAAGACGGCAAGCTGTACTCCGACGTGTATCTAGCTTTGCGTGCGTCTGGCAATTCAGGAATGGTTGCACGTACACTTTGCTTCCACTCTTCACTAATATGAAGCTGAACGAGATCCGGATCCGGGAAGTAGCGATAGTCATGTGCTTCTTCCTTGCCGCGCATGGAGAAGGATTTGCCGAGCGCATCATCGAAACGACGCGTCTCTTGAATAACGACGCCGCCTCCATCAAGAATTTCAGCTTGACGGAATTGTTCATATTCAAGTCCACGCTGTACACCGCGGAAGGAGTTCATGTTCTTGAGCTCTGCTCGCGTGCCGAATTCTTTCTGTCCGTATGGACGAAGACTGATGTTAGCATCACAGCGCAGGCTGCCTTCTTCCATTTTCACATCAGAAACATCACAGTATTGCATAATCGCCTTAATTTTCTCCAAGTAAGCTTTAGCTTCTTCTGGTGTGCGAATATCCGGCTCCGAGACGATCTCGATAAGAGGCGTACCTACACGGTTGAAGTCAACAAGCGAAGCATAACCGCCATCTACGTGCGTAAGCTTGCCCGCATCCTCTTCAAGATGAAGCCTAGTAATGCCAATCCGCTTCGTTTCGCCGTTTACTTCAATATCAATCCAACCGTGCTCGCCAATTGGCTGATCAAACTGTGAGATTTGATAAGCTTTTGGAGAATCCGGGTAAAAGTAGTTTTTGCGGTCGAACTTGCTAATATCAGCAATTTGACAGTTAAGCGCCATAGCAGCTTTCATAGCATAATCTACCGCTTGGCGGTTCAATACCGGCAGTACGCCGGGATGTCCCAAACAGATGGGACAAGTATGGGTATTCGGTGGTGCGCCGAAAGCCGTGGAGCATCCGCAAAAGATTTTGCTATTCGTATGCAGTTCCACATGGACTTCCAGCCCAACAACCGTTTCGTATTGGTTCGGTTCAGACATTCGTATCGATCCCTTCGTAAACGTATATATGACCGCTTATAGCTGCGGACGTTGTTTATGATGCTCCGTATGCTGCTCGAACGCATGAGCGGCGCGCAGCACCGTCGATTCGTCGAACGCTTTCCCGATAATTTGCAGGCCGATCGGCAAGCCGTCAGCTGTTCCACAAGGCACACTGATTGCAGGAACGCCTGCCAAGCTGACTGGAATGGTGCAAATATCGTTTAAATACATCGTTAATGGATCACCGACTTGCTCTCCAATTCGGAAGGCTGGTGTCGGAGCCGTAGGTCCAATAATGAGATCATATTGGTCAAACACTTGGTCGAAATCCTGCTTAATGAGCGTCCGCACTTTTTGAGCTTTCAAATAATACGCATCATAGTAGCCTGAGCTTAACGCATATGTACCTAGCATGATACGGCGCTTCACTTCTGCACCAAAGCCTTCGCTGCGGGATTTCTTGTATAGATCGATCAAGTTTTCCGGGTTCTCGGCACGAACGCCGTAGCGTACGCCGTCGAAACGGGCTAGGTTCGAGGAAGCTTCTGAGGAAGCAAGCAAATAATAGGTCGCAATCGCATACTCGGTATGCGGCAATGAAACCTCTTCCCATGTTGCACCTAAAGACTCATACACCGCTAATGCTTGAAGCACTGCTTCCTTCACGCGCGGATCAATACCCGCTCCTAGGTATTCCTTAGGGACGCCGATACGCAAGCCTTTCACATCGCCAGTAAGGGCGGCTGTATAATCTGGAATTTCCACATTAGCTGAAGTAGAATCGCCTGCATCATAACCTGCGATAGCTTGCAGCACATAGGCGGAGTCCTCTACATTTTTCGTAAGTGGGCCGATTTGGTCAAGAGAAGAAGCAAAAGCCACAAGTCCGAAACGCGACACAAGCCCGTATGTAGGTTTAAGTCCGACTATACCGCAATAAGCGGCCGGCTGGCGAATCGAGCCGCCTGTGTCAGAACCTAGCGAGAAGTATACTTGTCCAGCCGCAACAGATGCTGCTGATCCACCGCTAGAGCCACCCGGCACGTATTCCGTGTTCCATGGGTTGCGTGTTGGGTAGAAACTCGAGTTCTCGTTCGATCCGCCCATTGCGAATTCATCCATATTCAGCTTGCCAATCGTCACCGATTGGGCAGCCTTCAACTTGCGAACGACAGTAGCATCATAGATGGGATCATAGTTGCTCAAAAACTGGCTTGCACAAGTCGTGAGGAGACCCTCTGTAACGATGTTGTCTTTCACACCGGCAGGCAGGCCGAACAGCAATCCACGCTCTCCGCCTTGTTGCAACTGCTTGTCCAGCTCGGAAGCCTGCAAGCGTGCATTCTCTTCATTCAACGTGATAAAAGCCTTAATAGCAGGCTCGGTTTCTGCAATTCTCGCATATGATGCGCTAACCAGCTCAGAAACGGAAAGTTCCTTATTGTTAAGCTTGTTATGTACATCCTGCAGGCGCAAATCAAACAGTGCCAACAGTAATTCCTCCCTTCAAAATAAAACCCATTCGTATTATTCAAGCACCGCAGGCACTTTAAATTGTCCATCCTCTTCATCAGGGGCGTTAAGCAGAACCTTCTCGATCGGCAGCGAAGGCCGATTCTCATCTGCACGCATAACGTTCGTTATCGGCAGCACATGGCTTGTCGGCGCAACATGATCCGTATCCAGACCATTAAGCTTCTCCGCGTATTTCAGTATCGCGTTTAGCTGCTCCGTGAACTGCTCCTTCTCCGAATCGGAAAGATCCAGCCGTGCTAGTCTCGCGACATGCTCTACATCCTTAGGCGTAATGCTCATCAGGTATTCTTCCTTTCCTATTCCTGTAATCATTCTTCCTATTATATCTCACTTGCATGGCGAACATCAATGAAAAGGACAAACATGAAATATGTTAGATCTTAATACTGTTCTGGCTATAAAAAAGACTGCCCTGCTGTCAGCAAAGTGACAGGCAGAACAGTCTGAAGGCATGACTTCAAGCTAAATCCAAGCTTTTAAATTAACTTGCCTTATAAAATCTGCTGGGCTGAGCGGTTCCTTGCCTGCGTTGTCCAATTCAGGTTCGGGCTCGTTCCCACCGTTCATAATGCGTATAAATAATTCTTCATTATGCGTAGCTAATGCGAAATCAATTAATGCCTCTCGCTCAATTCGGTCCACCTCATCTTGGATCAATACTTCTTCAAGCTCGACGTCTTCATCCGGAATTAAGAAATTCCGATTGGCCGAAGGTACCCGCAGCACGTAATCAAATACATTATCCGCATTCCGATCATAAGCTATTATATAACCATGTTCCCCGATAGGAAGATTTTGTTCAAATTGGTCAGCCACAATGACGACCTTTGTGCCTAGCTGTAGCATCGTCCTCAACTCCCGTTTCTTCGCCGCTGATTCTTTCACTACTATCCTACTAAAAAATAATAGCGGTGTCCAATCGAAGAGAGTTAATAGACTGACATTTCTACTATTCGTCTGTCGAGCTTTTACTCAGCAAGGCCGCAGACAAGCTGATGCATACCCCTGCACCAACCAAGGTAGAAGCAACTGCATAGCCAAGCATTTTCGAATCTTCCATACTGGATGCTGCTAATTGATAGGCATATCCACTGAGCGAGCCTGGTGTCCAACCTAGAAATGCAGGGAACAGATGAGCAAGCAGCGTTAGAACTAACGCCCCGCCAAACGTAGCAAATGCCGCGGCAGCCGGACTTCGCAGCCATGTACTGAGAAGCAGAGCAATGACCATAACCATGGATAGCCATAAGCCATACACAAACAAGCTTCTGCATACATCGATAAGGGGCACCTCGCCTATTAGCAATCCTGTATAATACCAAGATCCCAAATAACCTGCTGTAAGCGAGCCCCATGTAAGCAGCAGCATAGCGGTCCATTTGGAACCAATGTAAGCCAGTGGCGAAATAGGTTTTACCATAATTATGGCTGCCACGCCGCTCATACGCTCACCTGACACCGTACCCATGAAGGCAAGCACCAGAACAAGAACGCCCAATGTCCCAAATTGCTGAAGCGTCTGCGCAAGCACCTCGGCACCTTGCGGCATTGGAATATCAATAACAGTCCCCTCCGGCAAGCTCCCTGCTCGCTCCAATATGACAGGCATGTAATACGTTGATACTGGCTGCATCATGCCAAGCAGTATAAACACAAGCGGTACCCACAGCAGCTTGTAGCTTCGCGCCAGCTCCAGCACCTCTTTCTGAACCATGACAACATAACGGACCCACCCCGTTGTTGCTCTCCCTTCGAAACGTCCATGTACGTTTAGTGTCTTAGCCGAATCGTTCATGTGCTCACCACTTCCATAAACAAATCCTCCAATGAGGAATGACCGAGCTCTAGCTTTGTTACCTTTACTTGATGGCGAGCAAGCGCCTCCACTAAGTGCCGCCTTGCTGCGTCTGAATCCTTAACCGTAAAACGAGCTCCAACTTGGTGCTGCTCTGCCGCTTCAAACAAGCATGACAGATTAGAACTATCTATTTCCTGTTGGACATTATGAATATAGGAAGACAGCCATTCCCTTGATGCCGCATCATTCTCGATTTGCAGCTCCATCGTTAGCTTGCGATGCTTCCTGCGTATTTCCTCAAGTGGCCCCTGCAGCGCAACTTGCCCGCTCCTCATGATAATGACGTCATCGCAGAGCTCCTCCGCATCATGCAGCACATGCGTGGAGAAGAGAATCGTTGTCTCCTGCTTCAATTCATGTAGAAGTTCGAGCACCTCCCTGCGTCCCAGTGGGTCCAAAGCGGACACTGGCTCATCCAGTATAAGCAGCTTCGGCTGATGCGTAAGTGCTTGAGCAAGGCCCAGTCGCTGCTTCATCCCTCCTGAATAGGAGCCGATACGCCGTTTGGCTGCACCTGCTAATCCGACACGTTCTACCAGTGCCAAAGCATTTTTTCTTGCAGCAGCAGAACTAAGCCCGCTGAGCCGTCCAGCGTATACAACGAATTCAAGCCCCGTCATCCAGTTATAGAAGGATGGAGTTTGCGGCAAATAGCCAATCAGCTCGCGATGCTTCCCGCCCGGCTCTTTGCCTTCAAATATCAACTGACCAGCTGTCTGCCTAAGCAGCCCTGCAATCATTCGTATCGTAGTCGTTTTGCCTGCTCCATTCGGACCAAGAAGCGCCGCACAATGGCCCTCCGTGATAGAGAAATGAATGCCATTGACAGCATTGACCGCTCCAAACGACTTGCTAAGGCCCATCACCTGCAGCAGTGTCGTCATTCACTTCTCCTCCCCCCAATGAAGAAAGCAATCGGCCCGAATATGTTGATAAGCACAATAACGATCACCCAAACCCATTTCGGCCCCCTCGTCCTCTCCGCCTTCGCGCACAGTACGAGCGCAATGATCATCAGAATGAGCTGTATCACAAAGATCGGTGCAAGAACAGGTATCAGATCTGCTAATACGAACGGTTCATTCATACGACAACCTCCTTAATTCGTTATAAGAGTTTCAATAAAAGTTCAATTCATGTTTGTGGACTGGAGCCCGCCGTGTGAATGATTCTTCCGATTGCTGTTGTTTCCAAATTTCTTTATCCTATACGTTTAATGTTGAAATCCGGAGAACAAGGCGAACGCTTCGCTTCTCCAGAACCATTCGCACTCTCGCCTTTTAGCCGCTATTCTAGTTAAAACTAAATGACATTATTCCGCATCTCTGTTCTTGTTTCGCTTAAACCAACCGCTGCGAACGAATATCAAATAACATACAAGGGGCATTGGCACTTGTATTAATCCCCATATCCCCCATAGCCAAGGCATGCTGTCCCGTTTGCGAGCATCGATAAACAACCAGGTTGATTGCGAGATGAGCACTACAATAAGCAAAACCCAAAACCATAGCGGCATTACCTTCAGCTCTTCCATTCGCGCTGCCTCCTTCGACTGAACGCCATACTGGCGAAAACCATACCGCCAGCAGCAACAATCGTTTGCAGAATGGCAAACCATACCCAGTTGCGTTCAATAATCCATAGCATCAGGCCAAAAACAAAACATGCCGTGATCCAGAACAGCAGCAGCTCCTTCCACAGCTTTCTGCTTCGTTCCTGCTTATGTGCATGAACAAGCTCGTCAAACTGCTGACTGCTTGGAATAAGCGGAGCATGCAAGTCGTCAAACCGGGTAATCTTGTCTTTAAACTGATCATTGAACCACTTCTGATCATCCATTTCCTCATCACGCTTCTTCATGCTCCGTTAACTCCTTCCGCAGCTTCATCAAACCGTTGTGCAGCCTTGATTTCACCGTTCCTACTGGTATGTCCAGCATAGATGCAATCTCGTCTTGTCCATAACCGTAATAATACTTAAGCAATACGGGAATTCGAATATCGCTGCTCAGTTGCCCCAGCGCTTGCAGGGCATCCGACCATTCATCCCCACTTTGCAACGTTTCAAAACGTATTGCCCGCAGCGATTGCTCTTCTTTAAGCCAGTGCTGCTCCACTTCACTTCGCCTTACTCGGTCAATGACGAGCCTTGATGCGATTGCAATGAGCCAAGTCGAAAATTTAGACTTCCCCTGGAACGCAGTAATTTTCTCGATAGCCTTCAGCATCGTATCCTGCGTGATATCCTCCGCACGGCTCTTGTTCATCGTAACTTTCAGCAAATATTGATATAAAAAAGAATAGTGCTCCCGCAGCAGCTCGGAGAGCGCTCGCGAATCTCCACGAATCGCTTGCTTTACGAGCTTCGACTCGTCATACACGAGCGCCAGCCTCCCTTGCTTCATTCAGATATATAGCTTTGACGAGTGACGATTGCGTTTCGTTCACTCGAACATAAATATTTTCTAACAACAAAATAGCTGCAGAGGCATCGAGCTCCTCTGCAGCTATTGTAACATTCAGCTTTCTCCGCTACTTATGTCCATTTTGGCTGCGGCTGTACCACTGCCAAACCGGCTCCACATCCGCGCGTTCCAAACATTTGACTTGGTAGTCATACGGGCTTCCGAGCACCCTTACCGATAAAGTGAGCAGCTGTCTCCGTTCCTGTCCGATTGAACGATTGACACGCATAGTGACAATCTGCGGCCGCTTGATCAAATAGGTAGATCTCGATAAAAATCGCTTGCGAAGTGTAAGCTGTCCTTTATCCAAACTCACTCCTGCCGCAAGGTAGCAGCTTCTCCTCCACCCAAGCACAAGCGGTACGAACAAGAGCGACCACAAACCAGTCTCTTTCAAGAAAACTATGGCAGCCGCGCATAACAAGACAACAACAAGCAACTCGATTCGAATATAATATAGATATGCCCGCTTGGGTGGACCCTTCAGCCGAATACTAGAAGGATGATTCAGTTGCGGTACAAATTCGCTCAGCACCTTCTGTATATCCGAGCGCTTCACAAAAGGATGCAGCATAAGCTGCTCTTTCTTATCAGATGACACGATCTGAAGCTGTATCTCCGCATAGCCGAATGTTTGCCTAAGCCATCCTTCCTTGATGATGACGGCCTGCACCTTTCTCGGATCAAATACGAATGACTTCTTCTCCAGAAGACCATAAGAGACCGTAATCTGCCGGCCATCTCTGTTTACTTTAAAGCCGCTGTACTTGAGCACATACAGAAGAATAGATAGCAGCCACGCGATTAATAAGCCTGCTATTGCCACAACGATAACGATGACAACGCTTGGCATCAGACTGGATGAATCCTCAACCACGCTCTCGAAAAAATGGTATGGAAGCAGTTGGTTGATGAAGTCGTTCGCGAAAGAATAGAGACCAGCCATAAATGCAGCAACCAAACCAAAATTCATGGAGGTTGCAGCTGCCTGCATAAGCTGTCCCGCATGAAGCGAAATGACCGTCCTTTGCTCGATATGCTGGCTTTCAAGTTGATCCACAAGCTGCTTATGATTAATTTCCATCACGAATTGCCCATCGGATGATGACGGCTGCTGTAACTCAAGGTATCCCGACTCATCTATTTCTTCAGTCTTTGACGCTTCTGTTGCCTGCTTCTTCAGCATCTGCTGAATATCGCTTGCTTCGCGGAGAGAGAGTGCAGGCAATATGCCATCTGCCTTCTTATTTCCGCCAGGCGTCTCGATCTTGACCTGCGCCAATTTAAGCAGCCGCTGAACGAGAGGCTGCTCTACATTAACGGTATGAATTCGCGTGTAATAAATGGTTTTCTCGTCCCTGAACAGCCAGCCTTTGCGAATAATAATCCGATCGCTCTCCAGCCAGAAACCGAAGCTCTTCCACTGTATATAACTGAATACAACAATGATAATGGACAGCACTGAAACACCGGCATACCAATACCATTCCAATCCCGTCCAATCTGTCCCCCTCAGCAAACCGATTAAGATGAACGGAAGAAACCCGCGAAGCGTACTCAGCAGTCCAAATAGAATATAGATGGGATGGAGCGTGCGACGTTCATTCATCTTGTTCATCCACCTTAGCCAACGAACCGATTCTAAGCTTGAGCTGCTGCGCCTCCCCTAGTTTCAGCCCGCTAATCTTATGTGTTGTAGCCGCAGTAACGACGGATACGCTCGCCAAATCATATTTGCGCATGAGTGGTCCACTTTCAAGCTCCACATGCTGTACACGCACCATCGGAATGAGCACATTGCTTATAAAAACAAGACCAGATTGAATTTCAAGTTCATTCTCAAATAGCTCATATTGAAATCGCTTATACGTTATTTGCGGAAAAATCCAAGTAAATAAAACAAGCGATACCGCACAAATGAACAAAGCAATCCAACCGGGAAGAAGCGTCCACTCCCAAATAGAAGCGCAAATAAAATACGCAATAATGAACGCTAAAAAAATACCATTTGATATAAGCTCGCTTATTCGATAAACCTTTACATAATCACGATGGAGCCGCTTGGTAAGCTCTCGATTCATTACTGAATTTCCTCCCCCTATTTACGGCAATATAATTAACCCTTCCTTGAACCCAGTCAGCGTCCGCGGCCCTTGCTCGGTTATTAAGTAGCTGTTCTCAACACCTACTACCCCAAGACCGGGAAATGTGAATTTCGGTTCAACAGCAAGCACCATCCCTGGCTCAAGAGGCATTCCGAAGCCTTTTGCCAGCACAGGCCACTCATCAATCTCAAGACCAATGCCATGACCGAGAAATTTCGCTTGATCAGTGCCGTACCCCATGAAATGGTCTGACAGGTTAGCGGAAGCACACTCTGCGAGGGCTGCCTCGTACAAGGATGAGCAAGGCGTACCTGGAAGCATCCTCTTCTCGGTACTAGCCATTAATAACTCCGACACCTCGTAAGCATGCTGAAGTATCTCTGGCAGCTTGCCAATTACAGCTGTACGGGTCTGATCAATGACATACCCATCTACACAGCACCCAACATCGATTAGGATCGGCTCATTGCGCTTAATGATTGAACGACTGACACTTTGCGGCGAAGCTGCTCCGAGCCCCATCCCGCCTGCCGGTCCGTCGAAATAAGACGGAACAGCTGCAGCGGGACCGGAGATGACCATGCCTGTCGTAATTTCTTGATTAAAGCCACGCATACGCATTAAGCCGATATGACCCCGAATCCTCAGCTCGTATTCTATCCGCGCCATCCATTCAAGCTCGCTTATCCCCTCTCTGAGCACATGCAGGGCAGCGGTCAAAGACTCAGCAACCACCCCAGCTGCCCCTTCTATCCGACTAATCTCCCATGCTGACTTAATCATGCGGAGCTTCCGGATATGAGATGATCCGTCCACCATTTCGAGGCGTACTGCAGATCCAAGCAGTTCCTTCAGCTTGAGATAAAGCTGCGCAGGCATAACATCTAGATCAGCTGCGATCCGGAACTCCTCCCCTTTGCTTCCCAAATACGCATAGTGCTGCGCGAGCGTTTCACCAAATAACCGAAAAGCACCAAGCTCGGCTACACGTATAGCGGTCTCCAGCTTCGCACGCTGAACACTGCGACGAACGTAGAAAGTAGCCTCGCCGGTGCTTGGAATAAACAAATAGCCATTCTGCATCGAACCGCTGAAATAATATAGATCGACGTTTTGTGTAAGTAGAAACGCATCTATACCCTCCGCAAGCATAACAGCCTGCAACCGTCCAATTCTCTCATAAATAAGTTCTCTAGGTATATCGGCAACGATATCCAACATTGAATCATCAACTCCTATATAAGCTCCCTCCCCTTATTACACCAATTATCCAAAACTTCGTCAACCTGATGTGAGCTCAGCCGCCCCCTTAATATGCCATTCAATCGGCTCCATGATTTGAAATCCGCGCGGATACATTATATGTACAATCAATATGACGCCTGGATGATGGAGAGTTACCTCATAATCGTATGCTGTATTCCTATAGGTGTACGGAAACATTTCGTCTGCATTCACGACCTCGAACACCTCTACCTCCACCCGTTCTTTCAAAAAAGATCCAGCCACCGGCTCGCCGCTTTCATCCAGCAGTAAATTTCTTTGCAGGTATAGAGCCGCTTCATCAGCTGCAGCCTCTGGGGATAATCGGAGTATCCCCTCGCTAAGCGCTGCCGCATCCACCTGCTGGGCAGCCGCATGGGCGGCTCGATTAACGGCATGCTTGCCTTGAAACAAGGTTTGCATAGCGAGCTCTTCCTCTACCTGCAGCAGATGAACCGAAAGCCAAATCGACATCATGACGACGATTAGCAGCAGCTTGTACATCGATTCACCCGCCTCTCCTCTTATGGCACATATTCACTCATTTTCATGCCGAACGCTCGCATCCGCTCTGTTGGCAATGGAGGCGTCAAGCCTATTAAACGATCAATTTCAAATAGATTTTCATAGGGGTAGCTCATCGTTAATGAAATGCCCGTTCCGCGCAGCAATGGATTGCTTGAATCGGAGGCTGACTGGCCACTCGTCGATGAAAGCTCATAGGATATATCGTCTGGCCGCATGCCGAAACGAGCCAAGCGCTGCCTAGACTGCTCTTGCATTGCCGCACTAATGTACCCGTAGCTTCCACTCGCTCCAACTTCAAGCAAATAATCCACCTCCTGCTGCAATACCGCTTGGCGAACAATAAGCACATGCTTGTATATCGGAGAAAACATTAGCCAGCATAGCAGAGCTGCAAACAATACGAAAATTAAAATCTGTTTCATGGGCTCATGCTCCGAATATGTGAGCTGATCGAACTGCCCGCTCCGTCAATCTGCTGCTTCATCCCTGTATCACCTTCGACAATGGCTTGATAGCAGGCGAGAACAGCTACCAACAACAGCATGGAAATTAGAATTCCGCGCAAACCCTGACACCTCCGCTAGCTTTTGCTTATCAGGATATAACGAACTAAGGAAGCATTTGGCTAATCTTCGTATTAGCTGATGTGCCTTGTGTTTTGATTTGACTGCTAGTTCCCGTTCCGTCTTGAGCGATAATCGTATTGAACAACACGATTACAACGACTAGCATCATGACAGTCATCAATATATTGCGCATGCTCTCACCTCCTTCCATTCCTGCTCATGCAGCTAGCCATTTAAAGATTCAAACAGCTTCTGCCCTTCTCTCACCCACGGATAAATAAAGATTTGAAACGTATACAAGATTGGAATGCCCGCGATAATAAACAGCACATATGAAGTCGATTCCTTGCGGCTTTCCTTAGCCAGCTCGATCTTCTCCTTATAGTCCTCAATTCTCACGCGCAGCAGCTCGTAATATTGTGGGCTTTCATGCAGTCTGAGCGCATCAAGCGTCTCTACAAAGCTCAATCCCTCTTCTGTGCCAAGCCGCTGCTTGAAGCGCTGCAGCGCTCCACCTGCATCGTGATACCACTCAGCCAGCAATTGATTTAGTTCGATGCGAATCGTCCGTGTAAACGGAACACAGCGCAGCAGCTTTGCATGAATATGCAGTGAAGAATCAGACAAGTAGAGCAATTGCTTACTGATCACGAATATTTCTTTGGTCACCTGCAGTGCACGCATTTTCCGGATCGAACGCAGCCATACAACGTCGAGTTGGATAAAGAGCATTCCGAGCAGCAAGCCGGGGGCTATATAAGTGACAGGCACATATGCATTTAACCATTCATGAACGATGACAATGCCTATAATTAAAACAGCAATTACGCATACAAGTACCCGTCTCGCAAGTACATACCATGCAGCGTCAGCGGTAATCCCACAGCCAGCCAGCAGCAGCTCTCTTTCCACGAAGAAAGCCTTACGCCTCGATATTCGAGCCATGTGAAGCCACTGCTCCGGCACCTCTCGCGTACGCCAAGCGGAAACGACCGTCAGATGTTTCCATCTGGCTGGACGCTCCGGCCATAACTGCAGCAGCGCATAAATAGCAGCCGTTCCAAACAAGCATTGCCCCGCAATAAATGCGAACGTCAATAGACTCTCTGTCCACTCTGGCATGCAATTGCTCCTTTCACATCTTTTTGCGCGACAGCCACAATCCCATCAAGAATGATCCAAAAATAAGTACTGCTGCATTCAGCAGCATATCCCTTCCCATGGGATCAATAACATAATAGACATAGGAATTATCCTTGTTGTAGCGCAGATTAATGCCGATAAATAAAGCTAAAAATAACAATGGAGAAAAATTGGCCACACGAATTTCCAGCAATCTGTTCCGTTCCTGTTCACTCGCCCGCCTCGCCTTACGCATATCCGTAAGCAACTCCTTCAAGCTATCAGATACGCTTACTCCCTCCGCAAGCGCCACTCGCAAAATATGCACAAAATAATCTGCCCATAAATGTCCGAGCGATGCGGAGAGCAGCCTCAGACTTGCTTCGTCATCTCCTCGCACCGATAAATTGCGATACAGCTGCTCGAATACCGCCTGCATCGGACCAAGCAGCCTTCTCTCCTCTACTGTACGCTGCAGAGCTATTCGAATTTGACGTTCGCCCGTTATCAAGTAGCATTGATAAAAGAGCTCCACAGCAGGCAAAAAATCCATTTGTGTTTGCATTCGCCGATGGACAAGCAGCGACCTAAGAACCGTATAGGGTAAGGAGCCTAATAATAAGCCAAACAACAAGGTTCCCTTAATGCTTTGAAAGAAGATGCCTCCTGAAGCAAGTCCAACTAATAGCAGCATCGCGGAAATAGATGCAAAAGTTGATGGCAATATCGACATACGCAATGTTTCCAGCATATCCGACAAATGCTGGTACAGCCATGCGTATCGCTTAAACCGCTCCACGGCTCTTGCACGAAGACTACGGTCCGTACGATAAGCAAGCCGGCTAACGAGCTGCTGCTCCTTCGACCTTATAACAAACAGATTCACGAACATCATAAACAAGAAGCAGAACAACAATACTGCAGTCGCAGCAGAAGATACCTCATTCATAACGGTTCACTCCTGCAGCAAGCCTTCTAGCAGCGAATGCAGACGGCTCCTTAGGATAAAGCCAATCATCGACTCGTTCATCGTACTTTACCCAGTCGCTAATACTAACTTGCCCGTTCACCCACCCGAACGCACCGATTCGGCTAATAACGCGTCTTCCTCCTAAGTGAGCCATCTCGATTCCAATTTCAGTAACATATTGCGTAATCCGTTTGGCGAGTCGTTCCGCATCCATCCCTCTGCCATCTTGCATACACATATCCGTAATGGCATCGGGCACATCCTCAAGGGTATTGGCATGTACGGTCGTCATGCTGCCCGAGTGTCCGCGCGTGCAGGCACGTACGTAGATGTTCGCATCCAAGTCACGGATCTCAGCGTGAATGATTCGCTGCGGCGATTGCCGCAGTGCCAGCTTGAATGCTTGATCAGATCGATGGTAACCATCTTCTTCATCTGTCGTATATTCGATCACATTTTTGGTAGGAAAATCACGGCCAAGCATCATCTCGAAGCGACTTTCAATCGTAATGATCCGTTCTTCGTCCGGAAGCTCCGCAATGAGCGCTTTCATTAGATTCGTTTTGCCTGAGTTTGTTGGTCCAATAATAATGACATTGAAGCGTGCATCCAGAATCGATTGCAGCATCGCTTTGATCGGTTCGTTCATCGTCCTATAGCTCGGATGGCATAGCGTTCCGAGACCAAAACTGCGAACCGTGTAAAACCGGATGGTCAGAGTAGGACTAGCCGTGAAGCCGAATCCCGTCATCGTTACACGAGATCCGTCCCGCAGCATGACTTCAGCCCATTTCTTGCGCGGATTAATGCGATCGTTATTGTATAAAACCAAATTTTGCTGAATCCGCTCCACCTCTCGTACACTGTCAAAACAATAGACAGAACGCTTCGCTCGTCCATTTTTGACGACGAAAATACTTGTTCCTACGACCTGAATTTCCTCTAGCTCCTCCTTATCTGTCAGGACTAGCTCCAGCACGTTCAAGCCGATTACCTCAGCGAACAAAGCTTCTGCAAGCGACTGGAATGGATGCTGCATCTGATCCAAGCGATGAATACGAAGCCTGATTAATCGGTCTGTAATGACAGCAAGCACCTGCTCTCGTTCTTGTGAGTAGCCAAGCACCGCTCGATTCAACATTTCGCTGTACTGCCTTCGCTCATCCTCGCCAAGTCCATGCGGAGTGCTTAAATAGGAACGGATATCATCCGCAAGCCTTGCGAATTCTCCTTGTGTATCAGCAGTCTGATAAGGTGAGAGTGGTTCATTCTCATCCTTCTCCCTATCGGACTGCATCTGGGCTGCAAAGCCCGATGGAGAGAATCGATTCTGCTGCGCCGTCACGAGCTTGTACCATTCCGGTGAGACAGCAGCTTGCGGTACCAAGGCTGCACAGCCACAGACATTCCTATACTCCGAATACCATGCCGCTGCATAATCGCCTTAGCCGGCCCCCTCATCGCTTCCGTTCCCCCACTGTCTGTCTTCAGCCACTGCGCATACGTTCCATTATCCAATTGGGTAGAGACTTGCTCGCTTAATTGAAGCTGACCGAGCGCCGACGTTCCAAGCTCTTTACAAATGTGCTTCATCTGATAGCCTCCATTTCTCCATGGACCATTAATAAGGATTGCATCGTACTGCTCGGGATTAATTCCGAATAAAGGAGATACCTGTCCAATCCAGCGCCTGCCGTCTTCTTGAAAATGGGATAAGAGCGGTGTAGTGACAAGCACACGCGAACCTGCTTTTCGCAACGCACATATCGTAGCAGCGTTATCCCAATATGCGCCTACGTCAGCAATAACAAACGCGAAGGTTTGCTCCGCGACAGCAAGCAAATGTTCTGCTTCTTCTGGTGTGAAATACTCCGCTTGGTCCCGCATCATGTTGCCGAACAGTACTTGTACATTCGGCTGATGCGGTACAGGATAAGCAGCCCTGCGCAGCATATCCGGCGTCAACGAATAGGAACGCAGCTCAGGACGGAGCTTGTCGAGCGTGACGAGAGGCTCGTCTACACCTAGATAGCGATGCATCTTTGCACTTTTGAGATTGAGGCATAAATAGCCGATCGGCTTACCACTTTCCTCCCCTATCCGATAAGCTGCTGCAAATGCTGCAGCCGTCGTTCCGATATTAGGTGTCGTGCCAACAAATACGGCTAGCGGCGCTATAGCAGCTGTCACGGCCCACCAGCCTCCTTGCCCTCGGCCAGATCGAAAGATTCCGGGCTGTACGCTACGACCAGCTTGAGAGCTCCCCCTTTACAAAGTCCATCGAGCAGAATCCACTGCTCCTCCGTTAAATTCAAGTTCAAGTAATCGATCATGCCGTTCGCCTCACGCCTTGAAGCATACATTTGCTCCTTGTTCCCTTCCGCTCTGGAAATAATATTCGGATTCTCGATATTGTCGATCTCTACATTGCCTGATGATTTCACGGATGCAACGGTAACCGATTTCGGGAATAATCTGCCTGATGACATCCCCTCTCCAGATGCATAGAGCAATACTTTATCTCCTGCACGAATGCCATTCGATATGGAACGGATATACTCCTTAGGAATTTGGAAAGTTGATTCCGAACGTCTCGGCTGCAGATGAAAGGCATCCACCTTCCATATGAGAAGGGGCTCCCCTTTGCCAAGCGGGATGATGGTTTCCTTCCCCGCAGCCTCCTCCAGCTTCATAACCATGTCGGGAACAAGTACGTTTTGCGGCACCATTTTGTATTCCAAATCACTTTCTTGAATTCGCTCTCCTGCTCCGATGAAACGTTTCGGCACGAGAACGGCTACCGTCTCTTCTTTCTCGATTTGATCACGCTGCAGCTCGTACAAGCCATAAACCAAGCTTGCCGAAAGTACCGCTGCAGTTAGGCTGATGATGGCATTTCTTCGTTTTCTCATCATTTCGCTCCTCTCTGAACAAAAAAAGAACGCACCAGCAGCCATCTAAGGCTTACTGAGTGCGTTCTTCGCATAATCGTGCTCGTATATAGGTTTACTTAACTAATTGAGTTCATAATAGCAAAATATACTTTCATTTGTCTATCATTTTTTTCCTATTTTCAACATTTTACTGTAAAAGACGACAAAAAAAGCCATTCAGCAGAAGGTTTCCCCTTCTATACGCTAAATAGCCTTGACTCTTAATATGTTCAAAAATCAATTAAACCTACGCTGATAAGCAAAGCATCGTCCACTTTACGCATCGTTTCATCATCCAAATGTGTGATCTTATCCGTCAGCCTCTGCTTATCGATCGTCCGAATCTGTTCGAGAAGCACGACCGAATCGCGATCAAACCCATGCGCCGCTGCGTCCATTTCAACATGGGTAGGCAGCTTAGCCTTCTGAATCTGTGCCGTTATTGCGGCTACGATTACTGTAGGGCTGAACCGGTTTCCAATATCATTCTGAATGACCAGAACGGGGCGTACGCCTCCCTGCTCTGATCCGACAACAGGCGATAAATCCGCAAAAAAAACATCACCACGTTTTACAATCAACCTCTACACCCCGCTTACGAGACGGCCTAACGTATGATCTGCTTCTTCCTCCGCTTGAAAAGCTTCCGAGGCCATGTTCAGGTTTATTTTCGCCATTTCCATATACCCGCGCTGCATGGATTCACGTATTTGTCGTTTTTTGCGCTCCACCAAATAAAGCTTCATAGCTTGCCGAATAAATTCGCTGCGGTTGGAGTTTTCCTTGGCAACAATCCCGTCAACCTCCTCCAGCAAATGATCTGGCAGGCTAATCATGATTCTTTTGGTATTTTGTACATTGGCCACCGAACTCGCACCCCCAAAACTTTTCCATAACCTTACTACACATTATGACAATATATTGCCGTAACTATACTTCAACATATGTATGATAGCCGTATATCAAATATGCTGTATGTTTTCATGTATAGTCTTTATAGATGATCTACAATTATTACATTCGAGGTTTTTGGCGAAATACCTCTTCATTTACGAAATTTTGTAAGTTGAAACAATTACCATCTCTATTTATGACTGAGCAATGGGGTTTTGTATCGCAATCGTTCGGCCTCCGCTGACGTATGTGCGTGGTATACGAGATGCAAGCATGCAAATAATTTCATAATTAATCGTTCCTAGCTGGTCCGCTATGTCCTCTACCGTAATGACTGAATCGCCTTGACGGCCAATAAGCACAACCTCTTCGCCTGTTTCAACTGGGCCATCTATTTCAGTTGCAGCAGAATCAAGCGCAATCATACACTGGTCCATACAGATCGTGCCGAGTATCGGAGCTTTCACACCTCTTATGAGCCCATAGGCTTTACCTGTCAGCATTCGGCTATATCCATCCGCATATCCAATCGGAAGCGTTCCGATGCTCTCTTCTGTTGTGGAAAAATAGCGCGTACCATAGCTTATTCCCCAGCCTGCCGGCACAGTCTTGACCATCACAACCTCTGTCTTGAGGGTCAATACAGGCTCAAGCGAAATCAACTGTTGATTTACCTCTTGGGATGGGTATAATCCATACATGCTTACGCCGAGTCGCAGCATTCCGCCTGCCCACTTAGGCGTATCAATGCTAGCCGCACTGTTCGCAGCATGAATAATCGGAATGGGCCAGCCCTGCTGCTCCACATGCTCAGCTACTTCATGAAATCTGTTATACTGAAGCTCAGTATAGCTTTTGTCCGCCTCATCAGCCCGCGCGTAATGCGTGAACAGCCCTTCCACTTCCAACTCCGGCACTTGAAGCGCCTTCTCGATGAAGGACAGAACGGCATCCTTGCCGATTATGCCCAATCTGCCCATACCGGAATCCATCTTAATATGAACTTTAAGCCTTCTCCCATTCGGGTCTGGCGGCAACTCGGAGACCGCAGCAAGAATATCGTCTCGGAAGAGACTTATCGTAATATTATGGTTCCTTGCGGCTAACAAGGCATCCGCTGCTACGAATCCAAGAACAAGAATCGGAGTTCGGACGCCAGCCGTACGCAATTGCAGCGCTTCATCCAGAAATGCTACGCCCAAATAGTCTACACCAAAGCGTTCTGCTGCTCGCGCGATCTCAACTGCACCGTGACCATACGCGTTCGCTTTAACAGAAGCCATAATCTTGCAATGATTCGGAATCACATTTCGGAAAGCCTGTAAATTATGTTGCAATGCATCTAATGACAATTCAACCCTAGTGGGGCGATAATACGAATCCAAGCCGTTCACCTTCTCCTTATTTGGCAGCCATAACAGTCCGAGCAGCAAACATCAATAGCAATAATGTTAAACCTTGCTGCCTAGACTGTCAATGAACCGAACCTCCAAAAAAGCTAGTACGTCTTGGAAAATCAGCTGTTTATCCGTTTTATTTCCCGATTTCACCTTGTACCGATTGTGCGACCTTAATCATTTCGGATTCTGGCAGATTTGCACTTGTCAGGCGGAACTGATGCCCTTCATAGGTCCATGTTAAGGTCTGCTGCTCTTCACCGCTCAATTGCCCCATTGTGAAGCCAATATCCACGAGCAAGCCCTGTACCAATGATGCGGCTTGATCTTTCGGCTCGGTTTGGATAAGCGTGTAGCTATAATCTCCTGCATATCGCAGCATCAGCCCTGGGTTGCCGCCAAATACGATGTCGATGAGCTCTGGCTCCTCTACGCCTGCTGGCAGATAAGTAGGTTTCATGGCAGTGAAAGCAGACACACCTTCCGGCTTCGCACTTGCCGTAGCATCATCACCCTCGTCGTCAGATGAATTGCCGCTGTTGTTCGTTTGATCGTCGCCATCCACGGCACTGTCATTTCCTGATTGATTACCATTTGCCGCCTGATTTTCATCAGAACCCGCATTTGCTTCAGTATCGGCATCCGTGTCATCAACCGTTCCTTCAGTCGTACTATTGGTACTCTCATCTTCTGGCTGCGTCATGGTCGGCTCTTCCGTTGATTGACTCGAAGGCGTTGCATTCATGTTCGCTTCTGTCTCGAATACGGCTTTATCGAATTTCGGCCCAAAGTCAAACGTATCGAACTTCACCTCTACCATCACGGCTGCATTCGTATCGCTGACTTCAACCTGGACTGGCTTATAGTCTGATTTATTTAGCCAAATTTTTTGACGGGCCAGCGTGCCATTATTATAGTTGGCCATCACGTCAAAAACGTATTTGTCTTCGTCGATGACGAACTGTCTAGAATTGTCGACAAGGATACTTTGAACGAGCGTTTGGTACAAGTACACCTGACCTTGGTTTTGCGGCCAATCACTTTGGAAGCGGAATACTTTATTCAGCTTAGGTGTAAGAACGAATACGCCGTCGTCATTGCGAAGCACAATTTGAGTAATATCCTTTTCTTCGTTCGTTAACTTGATCCGGTAGTATTGCGGCTTCTGGTAAGATACCTCTACCTTATACTCAAGCGGCTGCTGTCCTGTTCTCAGCGTCATCGTTCCGCTTCCTTGGTAGCTCTCCATGCTGTTTACTACTTTGTCGAGCTCCTTAACCACGGACTCGGCGTCCTTCGTTCCGCATGCTGCTAGTACTAATGAAAAACATAATAATACTGCCGCGGTCCATGTCATGCGACGCATGTAATCATCCCCTCTGCACATTGTTTTTTACTGGCTGATAACATGTCTATGAGGGGACTTGACCAATTATGCGGACTGGCATGTGCTTGGCTATATTTTTATATGTATACAACCAAGCTCTATAAGTTGAACTAAGGAAATGCACATCTGCGTGTCGAAGAAGTAAAGCATGCTATGATTTAAACTTTACAGCCCATTATTCGTTCTTTTCACCAACTTATCACTATATAAGGATCTGTGATGTCCGTTATACAAAATAATGCTAATGTTTAGTTCAACTTATATAAAAATATACCAATTGGCATAGAGAAACTCATGTTTATACATGAAGCCCAGGGAAAAGTCAGATCCCTGGGCTCACTAACGTTGCATAAATTTTATCTAAATTTCCATAATAATCAGCTTTTTTAGTGGCTGGGCAAAAGAAAAAACCTTTACAAAGGGTTTCTCTTTGTTTACAGACTTACATATGGGCTGAGTTTCGCAAAATTAAAGCAGGGATCAAGGTCCATTTACGCGTGGCTTTTTTTGCTGAAAATGAGGTACTTCCATACAAAGCGACGATCACGCCAGCGAAGAAGAACGATACGACCCACATGGCTACGCTTATCGATGAAGTTCAGGTTACCTACGTGTTTGACCAAGGGTATGTGGACTTTTCGGCTTAAGATCGGTATTGCAACGATGAGAGTTAGTTAAAACCATTGCTTTGGAAGCCGTTTGCGTTGTGGGAAGAGCGACTATTACGTCCCCCAAGTCGAACATCTGCTAGACGACAGAAGAAGGTTAAAGTGCAACAGGAAGATAAGTGATATTTGAAAGTAAATGTATAATCAAACCAAGTGAACAAAACTACCTTTAAGAGGTGACCGTCCTTTTATGAAAGAAAGTATACAGATTATCTTATTCACGATCATCGTCTACCCTCAGGAAGCAATAAATATCCCCGTGTGGAAACAATATTACGTTCATACCAACATGAACATAATACTGTAATCCACACGGGGATTTATTAAGGTTAACTCAAGTAAATCTATTCGTTATTTTTTCATAACTTCCTAGTTATCATTAAGGACGATCAATAGAATCTACTTGTAGCAATTTATCGATAAGACGAATAATCATTGCAACAGACTCAGCGCGAGTTGCCGATTCCGATGGCTTAAACTCACCATCTGCTTTTCCAGACACAATACCTGCTGCTGCAAATGCACTTATTGCATCTGATGCCCAGTTGTTAGATGCCACGTCTGTAAAGCTAGTCTCGGAAGATACAAAAATCGTTAACCGAGAAAGGATAACTACCATCTCAGCACGTGTAATTTCTTGATTAGGATGAAAGCTACCGTCGCTGTATCCTAATATAACTCCAAGAGAATTCAATGTACTTATTGCATCGGCTCCCCAATGCCCTTCCGTATCACTAAACTTATTAGTACTTGTTGCTATCAAACCAAATGCTTTCATGACCATTGTAGCAAACTCAGCTCGAGTCACACTATTCTGTGGCTTGAACGTACCGTCTGTATAACCTGATGCAAAGCCCATCCGAGCTGCTTGCTCAATAACTGAAGCACTCCATGAAGTTGACGGAACATCCGAATAGCTTACATTCGAAGCTTGCTGCGCACGAACAACCATTAATCGTATAGTTTCTGAATTAACTTTGTCGCTAAAGACTGGTTGGGTCACTGTAGGTTGTATAGATGGTGTCGGTGTTGGCTCAGTAGGTTCTGTTGGATTAGGCGTTGTAACTACTCCTGAGCCGTTACCATTATTAGTGCCGCCTCCTGAATTACCTCCACTTGAAGTTACTGTCACTTGAACAGAAACGCTTTTCCCGTTAAATGAGACTGTGATCACAGCTGTCCCAGCTGTTTGTGCTTTAATTATACCTGACGCATCAACTGTAGCTACTGCGCTGTTGCTTGTGACGTACGCAGCACTTGACGTAACTGTCGTTTCACTTTCATCAGAGTAGCTCGCTGTTACGCTCAGTGCTTGATTCTGTCCTGCAGTTAACGATACCGTTGCTGGTGACGCAGATATCGCTTCTAACACAACAGGTTCTGGTAGTACTGGTAATACGATTACCGCTACCTGTACAGTCTTTCCACCAAAGGTAATCGTGATCGTTGCACTTCCTGCACTGACGGCTTGTACAACGCCTGACGCATCAACTGTAGCTACTGCGCCGTTGCTTGTGCCGTACGCAGCACTTGACGTAACTTCCGTTTCACTTTCATCGGAGTAGGTTGCTGTTACGCTCAATGCTTCATCCTGTCCTGCAGTTAACGATACCGAATCTGGTGACGCAGAGATCGCTTCTAGCACAACAGGTTTTGGTGATACGATTACCGCTACCTGTACAGTCTTTCCACCATAGCTAATCGTGATCGTTGCACTTCCTGCACTGACGGCCTTTACAACGCCTGACGCATCAACTGTAGCTACTGCATTGTTACTTGTGACGTACTCAGCACTTGACGTAACTTCCGTTTCACTTTCATCGGAGTAGCTTGCTGTTACGCTCAGTGCTTGATTCTGTCCTGCAGTTAACGATACCGTTGCTGGTGACGCAGAGATCGCTTCTAGCACAACAGGTTCTGGCA
>NZ_VDBO01000008.1:0-172386 GCF_005930355.1 Paenibacillus sinopodophylli | reverse complement strand
AAAGGTAATCGTGATCGTTGCACTTCCTGCACTGACGGCTTGTACAACGCCTGACGCATCAACTGTAGCTACTGCGCTGTTACTTGTGCCGTACACAGCACTTGGCGTAACTGTCGTTTCACTTTCATCGGAATAACTCGCTTTTACGCTTAGTGCTTGATTCTGTCCTGCAATTAACGATACCGTTGCTGGTGTTGCAGTGATTGCTTCTAGCACAGCAGACTTTGGCGTTACCGTTACTTTAGGATAGACTGGTCCTACTACACCTGTAATCGATACCCAGGAGCTTGTTGTTCCTTCAGATTTTGCTGTAACATTTCCTTCCCAATCGAAGGAATAAATCTTATTATCAATAAAGGTTGGTATATAAGCAACACTTGTCATATCTAATGTAGAACCATCACTCATTGCAGCAATGAGCTTTAACTTCTTACCGACTTCACCCATTTCCATTACTAACTCTTGTGGTTCAATTGCTACTGAAAGTATCACTGGTGGTTTAATAATCGTTACCTCAATTTCACCAATCACTCCCCGATATTCGGCGGTAACTATTGTTCTACCAGGTGAAACTCCTGTAACCCTGCCGCTTGCAGCAACAGTTACGATTGATTGGTCATTTGACCTCCATATAATCTCTGCATTAGTCGGATATTCAAAGCCAGGAAATATATATCCAGGGATCGGTTCCCGCTTAGAATCCCACAGTGCTGCTCCTAGATCTGCTCCGCTTCCAACTTCAAACAATATAGGATGCGTTGAACGGATGTTTAAACTAGTTACCGTCTGCTCTATAATGTTTACATTCAAATCCTGTCCTAGCACAGATTCCGAAGGAACGGGAGCTCCTTTTCTGTCATAAATGGTATGTCCCTCTGATAGCGATAACATTGTTCTTCCTGATTGTGCAGATTCCTTAGCATTTAGACGGAATTTTACTACTGGAGCATTAGCCTGGGGGATAAAATCAACTGAAGTCTTTCCCTCAACAGTTAAAATAATTCGACTAATCCCATTACCTTTATCCTCAACTGAAAAGTCTTTGGAGTAGTTGTCCCCATTCAAAGGACTTTGCCATTCAATAGTACTTCCCAATTGAGATGCATCTAATTGACTATTATCAAACTCAATAGCTAGGGATGCTTTTTTCAGACCTCCTGGCGAAGCCATAAATACATCGTACAAACCAATAACTAAACCAATACTTCCACCTGGTGCTACATCATTATAGGAAACATCACTATTTGCCCTAATCTTCATAGCCAATGGAGTAAATTCAACATCAGCAGCAGATGCAGTAAGTGGAATTGCCGAAAGCATCACAATCACAGCCATTATTGCTGATATACTACGAAGAAACTTTTTCATACTTCTTTGAAACATAAATAAGATTACCTCCCAATTTAGTTCTAGTTGATCTAGCAACTGCTACTATTATTAGTGCTAATCTCTTATAACACATCCCTCAAAAGTAGTAGTACACCAAGTTGTCGTATAAAATATGCTTAATTTCTCTACTCGCTCCTTAGAAAAATAACAATGTATGGGATTTTCAGATATAAATTATAAATGAGTAAAATTCGCTTCCAATTCCGCAAACAAGTTCAACTGAATCGCCTGCAGTTTGCTCATTAATAGATATAAAGAAAAGTGCACGCTCCAGGATATATCATCCAGAACATGCACTTTTGTAGAAATCTCATGAAATCAGGTGTAATTGTCTTGCCTTTGCAATTGCTTGTCCACGACGCTTTACTTGAAGCTTTCCATATATGTTAGAAGTATGTTTTTTGACCGTTGTTTCTGAAATATTCAAGCTTGCAGCAATCTCTTTATTAGACATTCCTTCAGCAATCGTAATTAACACTTCTAGCTCACGATGACTTAATGGTTCGAGAAGCGTCTCTATTTCCACAGAAGACGACTTGAGTTCTTCATCTGATTTGCCGATCCCTTTGTTTTGTAAAAGTATAAGATAAACAAGACGAGTAATCATCAATGCAACCACATTCAAACTTTTCTCATCAAAAGCTGATGATAAATTGCGATTTTCTATATATAGAATTAGCGGCTCTTGTTCACTCGGCAGTTGTATGGGTATCGCCATAATGGAACTTAAACCATTCCCTTCTATGTACGTATCATTAGTTGCATGTAATAAATACGACGAATTTATCAGAATGGGACTTTGACTTACTTGCACCTTTCTTACGACAGACACTGCATAATCTGCTTGCTCCGTGTTAGATTGATTGCGATCAGAGCAGGCTTCAACATGAAGTTTGTTGTTAGCATATCGTAAAATATATCCACGTCCCCCCCCTACTTGACGAAGTGTAATCTGAAGAAATTGTTCTAATATATCTCTATCATATCGTACAGACCAGTCTGTAATTTCTTGCAGCCAATGCTCTTCTTTATCTTGATCCCAGTTGCTATTTGTAGGATTTTTCTCGACATGATCAAAGGCTTGTTGTTCATTCGAACCATTATTCCCCGTTTTCTGCTTAGGCAGATACCACCATAAATGAGGATGATTATCTTTGAGCATATCTACTTTTGCAGAAATTCCCCAGTCTGAGTAAGCCGTACATGCATCTAGTAGAGATACAGTTGAACCAGCTTCACTTCCTGTTTCTTCATAATAAACGGCAAGACGCTCACAGGTAATTCCTTCTACCAATCCATGCTTCTCGCTCTTAGCTTGTAAGACAGCTGCTTCAAACTTGGCATGTGCTTCCTTCAACTTACCAGTAACCTTAAGGCTTTCTGCTTGAATCAACACATGCATAGCGGACCCCGTTCCGTAGTAGCCATTCCATTTGCGCATACGATGAATCCGTTTCTTCAATAGTTTTACAATGTCCGCCTTTTCTGAATAGGTTGCTTGCGCATAGCTCGCAGCATAGGCTAATGCTTCATACACACGTAGCTTACGGTTTCGTATCCAATCTTCATTAAATTCTTGCTTTCTACCCTCCTGTGCCCAAAACAGTGCTTCGTGGTAATATCCAGCTAAGTAAGCAGCCTCTAGCTTCGCGATACACATATAATTATCATTCACGGCAGGATCTTCGCCCTCAGGTATCTTGATAAATTGTGATAACACATCAACATCTTGCATCGACTGGCAGTACTGCTTCACTAATTGAATAAAACTAGCCATTTTGAGATCAATTACGTAGCGTTGATCGCTTTCCATAACATCCAACTGATCTTCTAACAGCTGCAATTTACCATTATAAGTTACGATAAATGTAGTCAAAGCGAGACTAGTAAACACCGAATCACCATGTCGCATGCTTCGACGCATTGCTTTCTGCAAGTAGCTAGCCGTTTCATCATAATGATCTAACTGCTTATATAGTGCTACTACATATGTGACCCGATACTCCTGAACAGGTAAACTTACATAACTTGAAATTTGCAAAGTATATAGCGCTCGAGTTGGCATTAGGTCAACTAATTTTGGAATTGTACGTTGAATGATCATTTCGTAGCCACCAATAATACACAACAGCGAACCATTTATACCGCGCTTTAATCCATAGCGAATAAATTTAGCAAATAGAATTAGAATTAATGCAGGATCTGTCTTCAATAGTGGAAACATAATGACAAGAATGGTCTGGCAAAGCTCTATATACTCAGGATCTTCATTGTGCACAAAGGTTTTCCTTCTACTATGTACACGACTTAGTTCTTTCTGAGTCAATAAAATTTCTTTCACTAAGGATAGTTTGGATGATTTCTCAGGCATGTTCCAACCGAAAACTTCTAAAGCCGTTTTCCCATACTCTACTGCGAGCTCATCGTTAATAAACGTAAAATAATTAATCTGATATCGATAAAAACGGGCGCGATCTATTGGATCAAGTCTATCTACATAGTTTGCTAAAACTTCATATCGTCGCTTCGAGCCTGCAATATCACCACATAAATGCTCACACACAGCTAAATATAACCAAGTTTGATATAGAAAGGGCTCGTTGTCGGCATCCAAGTCTTGAAATTGGGACACTACAAAATCAAAATAACGCTTTGCTTCAGCATATTGATATCCTTCATAATACTTCTTACCAAGTTCAACATTATCTAACACTAATTGATATCTCTCATGATCTAGCATCTCAGAGGAACCTAGAATTAAATGGTCCATATAGGAAGGTGCTTGCTGATCCTCTGTCCTATGAATGGCATGCCTTTGTAGACTTCTACCTATTTTCAAATGCCAGCTTGCTACATCATTGGTCTGTTCTTCATACAAAGCACGACGAACATGCTCATCAAGAAATAGATAGTTAATGATTTTTTCATCCTGTTCGACTACACAAATCCAGCCCTCACGTTCAACTGCGTTCAACATGTCGAAGACTTGATCTTTGGATAATTGACATACATCTGCCACAGTAGAAAGTTCAAAATCCTGTCCAATTATAGCTGCAATGGAAACAATATGCCTCTCCGCCTCAGTAAGCCTCTTGCTTCCCTCTTCCCATAGACGAGATTGGGCAGCTTGATCTGATTCCCTCAGGCCGAGAAGCTCAACATCCCACATCCATTCATGCCGTTCCTCGTTATAGCTGAGCTTTTGCTCACTGTACCACTGATCGAGCAAGAGTCGAAGCGCTCCTCCATTCCCCCCTGTTAGCGCATAAGCAGATTTCGCTAGCATACGAATACGAGCAGTATCCTCATGCAACAGTAATGAAATCCAACGTCTTACCTCATCAAAATGCAGCGCATTTAATCTAATAACCGTTGTACTATTATGTATATTATTTTCTATTATTTCCAATCTGCCCAACATGAGCAGCAACAAACCACCATGCTTTATATGGTCCACTACATTACTCAAAAATGCTCTAGTCTTGTCATCTACCCATTGTACATTATCAAAAATTACTACTAGCTGACCAGAAATGTCTGTCATACAATACAAAATATCTGGCAACCATCGTTCTAGTCTAAGTAGTAGCTGATCCTGACTTTGTGAGTAGGTTACGACGGACTCTGGCCATAAGTATTGAGCAACCGGCAACCAGCTTGTTAGTAATGACAAGTCTGATCCCATAAGCTGTTGCAACTTCCCTTTAGCTGCAGCAATCGTAGCTTCCTCTTCGGTCCATAACATCTCAAACCATTGACTGAATACCTGCCTTAAGCAATAATAAGCGTCCTTTTGACTCTCAGCATAACAACTGCCTTCTATGCACAATACTCCCTTGCCTTTTGCCATACTACTAAACTGTGAAACTAGTAATGTCTTGCCTGTTCCTTGTTCACCTATTAACACAATGGCAACAGTTTCCCTAGATTCAACTTGTTGTAGTGCTTGCTCTAGCTTGTCTAGCTCCTTATTCATACTACAAAATTGTTTAGGATGACGGAACTGACGCAGGGCATCCATCTCACCAATCACCATAATATGCTCTTTGGACACTTCCGAAGTTCTACCTACACATTGCCTTAAGTCATAAAGCAGTCCATACGAAAATTGAAAGCGTTCATTGGTATTTTTATATAGTAATTTCATCACGACTGAGGCTAACACTGTAGATAAACCTGGACTTATCTTGGAGATATGAAGTGGATTAACAGCAAGATGTACATAACTCCAGTCTTCATCACCTTGTCGCTGAAATGGTAACAATCCCGTAAACATTTCATAGAAGATAACGCCTAACGTATACAAATCACTGCGCCGATCTGGAACAGATTGAATGCGCCCTGTCTGTTCGGGGGCGCGATAAGCATCATTACGCTGACCAACTTCTGCTATTCGAACTACAGTAGCATCTGCTTCTACTATTATATTATCGGGACTTAGCGTTCCGATTATTTCTTGTTGAATATGTAAGCTATAGACCATTTCAGTTATAGCTATTGCTGCCTGAAGCTTATCGTCGAGTGATCTATTGTCTCGACCCAGCCATTCCTTTAATGTTACTTTATTCTGTCCAACGACCATACTTAACTAGTAACCTCCCAGAAGCTTTGATCATAAGCATACAAGGCTAATTATAACTTATAGCTAGCTATCTTGCAGTAGCTTATTGGGAACGAGGTCATTCCCGTAGCATATAACAGCTACTATCGATTAGAAGCTTTCAACGTTAAAGACAGTCACTCTCGCAAAGCAAGCTACCTAGATAACGCATACATCGAATCCTTCTTTTCGCATCTCATGACAGAGAAGTTATACATTCAACAATATATTTTCGAAGAAGAAATTCATCAAGCAGTGAAAGATTATATCTAATACTACAATTATCATTGGTTTCAAACCAAACGAAAACAACGCGCACCGATTGAATAGCGGTGCGCGCTGGCTGCTTAGCTTTTTTAAAATTGTCTACGTGACAGGTATGACGGGATTAGAAGCCTTTATCTTCTCTGCTCAGGCTTAGCCTTTGTTAGCTCCTCCGAAGCTGAAGCCTTGGGACATAAAGCGCTGGCCGACGATATACATAATAACGGCCGGCATCGTGTAAAGAATAGAGAATGCGGCAAGCTTGCCGTATTGCACGATTCCATTCTGCCCGAAGTACTGATAGATCGTAACCGCCGCAGGCAGTTTATCAGGACTTTGCAGCAAGATGAACGGCACCAAGAAGTTGCCCCAACTTCCGGAGAACGCATAGATGCCAACCGTGAAGATACCTGGCAGCATTAGCGGCGTGATAACAAGACGCAATGTTGTCCAGATAGACGCGCCGTCCACCCATGCAGCTTCCTCCAGCTCAACCGGAACGGAATCCATGAAGTTTTTCATCATCCAGATGGAATACGGCAAAGCGGACGCCGAAAGGAACAAGATGGTGAAGAACAGGGAGTTTTGGATTTTAAAATAGAGAAAGAATTGATAAACAGGAACCATAACCGCCGTAATCGGCAAGCCCGTCGCAAACAAGATGATGTACATAAACATCTTCTTGTAGCGCAGCTGGTACCGAGACAGCGGATAGGAAGCAAGACCAGCCGTAACGACGACCAGCAGTGCTTGTCCCAGCGCCAGAATCAGACCGTTGACGAAGGACCGCTGATTCTCCGCACTAGTAATAGTAGCTGTGTAATTCCCAAGCGTAGCCTGCTCCGGCAGCTTCAGCAGCAAGGTGGCGTTGGCATCGAACGAAGCCAACACCAGCCACAGCAGCGGAAGCAAGAACAACACGCCGATGATGCTTAAAACGATATAGGGCAGCGCCCTATTTGCCATGTAGCGGTTGAACAAAGGGCGCTTGCGTTTGACGTTGCTCATAGTTGCATCCTCCTTAATTTTCGCGAATTGCCTTGGTGTTCTATGCGGAAGCTACAGCTTCACCTTGAGTACCTTCATGTACACCAGGCTGGCAATAATGCCGATCATGAGCAAGATAAGCGAAATCGCCGTTCCGTAGCCAAGCTGATAGTTGACGAAGGCCTGATGGTACATGTACAGCGGCAAGGTTTCCGTAGAATTGCCCGGGCCGCCGCCCGTCAGCGCAAAAATCAGGGTGAATGAACCAAGCGTCTGAAGCGTGATCAGGACCATGTTAGTCACGACCGAGCTCATAATCATAGGAATTGTAATGCGAACAAGTCGCTGCCACGGAGAAGCGCCGTCAATCATAGCTGCTTCCTCGACTTCCTTCGGAACATCGCTAAGCGCCGTCTGGAACACCATCATGGAGAAAGCAGTTCCTCGCCAGATGTTAGCAATAATGATGGAAACCATGGGAAAGGTATATAACCATGTTATCGGCTCAAAGCCAATGCTTTCAATGATCGCATTGACTGTGCCGGTATCATTCAGAAATGCAAACCATACAAAAGCGGTAACGACCTCTGGCGCAACCCAGCCCGATATAACAATGGAGCCGATGATGCTGCGGAAGGTTCGATTGCGGCCATTCATAAGAAACGCGATGATAAAGCCAAGCACCTGCTGGCCGACAACGGCTGAGAAAATCAGAAATATGATTGTGTTCCACACTGAGATACGGAAGGTTTCATCCTGAAACATGTACGTAAAGTTTTGAAAGCCTACAAACTCGGTATTGGCAGCCGCAGCCCCAGTTAAAGCCATATTCGTAAATGCTAAGTAAAAGGTTAACGCACCTGGTATAAAGAAAAAGAGCAAAAGTAATACCCAAGTGGGCGATAAAAAGAGCGCCGCCCTCCACTGCTCGCTGCGATTCCCATTCCGCTTCCGGTCGGAAGTTCGGTTCTTGGTGTCTCCCATCTGGCACCCTCCTGATGTTATTTAGACAGGCAGGCCGATTGCTGACGAGAGGTTGTTCAAAAGGACTTTTTGAACACGCACTGTAGGCAACAATCGGCTTCCCGTTCTGTTACTTCGTCGTTACTTTATCAGCACCGACTTTTCTTTCCACGCTCTTGGCATAGTCTTTCATGGCAGCATCAGGCTTAAGCGAAGCGCTCGCTACCTTTTCTACCATCTCCTGCACCGCCGTGGATACAGCTGGGTAATCCGAGTTCGTCGGACGAACATGCGTATACGTGATAAATTCAGCGGCTACGCCATACAGCGTGCCCGGTTGGCCTGTATACTCTGTGTCGGATGCAACATCTGTACGAGGCGTCAAAGCGCCATCCAGCATCGCGAACTCTTTGTTATGTTCTTTGCTTGTTGCCAGCTTGATAAACTCAAAGCCAAGTTCCTTCTGTGCGGATTTGGCACCAACACTCAACGTCCAACCACCAGACATCGACGTAAACCCTTGACCTTGTCCATTTTGCGTCGGCATCTTAGCGAAGCCGTATACGTCCAATGCTTCAGGCCATGGCTTGCCGCCTGTTGGCGACCAGTTGCCTGTCAACCAGTTGCCGTTCAGTGCAATGGCAACTTTGTTATTCGGCATCAGATCCGTTTCGAGAATTTGTCCAGCTTGTGCTGTCATCACTTGCGAAAGCTTAGGACCCATGCCTTCGGAATAAATCGTGTTAATAAATTCAAGAGAGCTGAGCAACCCTGGGCTTTCTGTTACCCATTTGCCATCTTCAAACATCGTGTTGTCCGTACCGTAAAGCAGCATTTGCAGCGTCTGCATCGTAGTAGCCTCTTGACCTGCTTTACTGGAGTTCATCCAGAACGGAATAACGTCTGGAAGTTGCGCTTTGATAGCGCGCGAAGCTGTCAGAATATCTTCCCAGTTCTTAGGCTCCCAAGGCACAGGAAGTCCGGCTTGTTCGAACAGCTGCTTATTATAGTAAAGTCCGCGAACGTCCGTGGAGAATGGTACGCCATAGATTTTTTCGTCTGTTCCTGTTACAGCCGCTTTGATGCCTTCATTAAAGTTGCTCCAATCGTCCCAAGCATCTACAGCCAGCGGCTCAAGATAGCCTGCTTCGCTGTCCGCATTAATCATAAAGGAATCTTCAGCGAGTACCTCAGGAGCTGTTGATTCATCCATCATCAATAGCGGGATTTTTGTAGCATATTGCGAGCCTTCAATCGGATTCAATACAACTTTAACGCCGGGATTGGAAGCTTCAAAATCCTCTTTGACGCTTGTCAGCCATTTGCCCCAGTTGTCTGTTTCATTCCATTTGCCGTAAGCGACTGTAATCGTTTTATCAGCGACTGAAGATGAACCGTTGCCGTTCTCCCCGGAAGTATCCGTATTGCTAGAGCATGCTGCTGCCAACAATGTCACTGCTGCTAATGTTCCCGCCAAAACTGTCTTTCTAATCGTCATCCTAATGTCTCCCCTTTTGACTGAATATAATTTTGACTTGACGGTGTTCCTATGTTAACGAGCATTCATGCTCGATGGAACCGAATAACCAAGGTAGGTCAGGATCAACTCGCTGAATAGAGAATTTGCCCAGGAGAACCATTCGCGTGTATATTCCGCAGGATTATCCTTGTGAAAACCCTCGTGAAGGAAATCAGTGCCAGCATCAGTACTCTCCAGCACATTCAGCAGATGTTCAATTTCTTCCTTATTCTGTGAAGTGAGCGCTTGCATGGCGAGTGAGATATGCCAAATGTAGCCTTTCGGCGTATGAGGACTACCAATACCCATGGCTGCCGTACCACTGTAGTAATAAGGGTTTTCTTCACTCAAAACAAATTTCCGCGTATTCAGGTACACCTGATCGTTGATATCGCAGCATCCCAGATAAGGCAAGGACAAAAGGCTAGGCACGTTGGCGTCATCCATGAGGTTATAGCCACCTAGGCCATCTGTCTCGTAAGCATAGATTGTGCCGTGAGTTGGATGCTCCACTGTCGCATGCTTGACTGTGCCTGCCTCGATCTCGGAACGCAACATCGCAGCTTGTTTGGCCAGCTCTTCATCCTTCAAGACTTTCACAGCGATAGTCTTCATGTAGCCCAGAATAACAATCGCGAACAGATTGGATGGAATCAGGTAACCGTACTCACAAGCATCATCGCTTGGACGGAAGCCCGACCAGGTCATGCCCGTTGGAGCGCTTGGTGCTCCTTTACCTCCACTCGGCAAGGTATCCGAAACCGGACAATCAAATCGTTGGAAGCTGTAGGCCGAATGTTGATCGTGATTCTGCTCCGTTCTCCATAATTTCAGGATACTGTAGCAAGCATCGCGGAAATGGTTATCCAAATGGCTGGTTTTTCCTGTTGTATTCCACAACAGATACGCAAGCTGGATCGGATAACATAAGGAATCAATTTCATACTTACGTTCCCAAATCCAAGGCGTCATCACAGTATCATCGTTTTGATGGCCTCTCCCGTCAGCAGTTTCATTAAATGCATTGGCATAAGGATCATGCAAAATATATTGAATCTGCTTTTTGACAACGCCTTCAATCATTGCCGCGAGCTCTTGATCTCCTTTGGCTAGAATCAGATAAGGCCGAACTTGAGCTGCCGAATCCCGCAGCCACATGGCCGGAATATCACCGGTAATAACAAACACGGAGCCGTCTGCTTGCGGCTTAAGTGTGGTTGTTAGCGTGTTCGCGTAACATTTGCCGAACATGCGGGCCAACTTCGGCCGATCAGTCAGCTTCTCTTCTACATCCCGAATCAGCCCTTGCACAGATTCAGGTAACACTCCTATTTCTCTAGACATGCAACACATCCCTTTCAATTAACCGCTTTCATGGTGTTGATTAAGATATTAATATACCTAAACTAATATGTCAATATGTTATGTTATATCAACTTAAGCGAAGCGTTATAGCTTAATATGTACAAAAAATCCCTCTTCCATGTAAGAAGAGGGATTACAAATGAGAGAGAAACAGCCCGTTGGCAATAGGCTGCTGCATGCCCAATAAATAGCTGAAGTAGCTGTTCAAGTTGAATATGGCGCTTAGCCGAATTGTTGTTAAGCCTGCTGCGGCGCCGGACCTGTTGATTTGCCCAAAACTAGCTCTACATCAAGCGATATTTTGCTAGGAAGCGAATCACCTTCGATGAGCTTAAGCACATTGTGAACAGCCAGCTGTCCAATTTCCTTCTGATTTTGCAACAAATGAGTAAAGGAATACAGTGCCGACGTGCTCGGCGGGCTGTCAAAACAAATAATAGAGATTTGGCCCGGTATGTGCATACCGAGTCCCTCCACAGCTTCCTTGGCAATCAGAGCAAGCTCATATTCCATGGCGAACAAAGCTGTAATGCGGGGATGCTCAAGCAACATGCCTTGAATCATTTTGACATTTTTATCAATTTGTTCATCCGCAGGCTCGGATCCTGTCCAATTCATATCCGTCAGCCAGGAGGATCTATCCAGCAGAATACCGCCTTCGGCATGTGCCTGAACAAAACCCTCAATGCGTTCCTCGATCGCCACATTATCCGTTACACGCGAAGCCAGCAAGCCAATGTGACGGTGCCCGCCCTGAAACAAATGCTGTACCCCCATGCGGGTGGCAGCTACGTTGTCTGAACTGATCGCTGTTGTATCCGTCCATTTCAAATAACGGTCCACCAGCACATGCGGGAACTTGTCGATCACAAGCTTGAGAATTTCCGTGCTGAAATTCTGCCCGCGTGTCGGATAAATGATTAACCCGTCAACGCCGTATTCCCGCAGCATCATAATCGCCTTCTCCTCGACCTCCGGCTGGCAGAACGAAATGCGCAGCAGCAAATAAACGCCTAGTTCCTGAGCGGTACGCTCCATCTCCGCCAACATTTCCTTGCCATAGCTATCGCTGAAATCTTCCATAATTAGCCCCAGCACGATCTGCTTGCTCTTCACGGAATCCTCTCCTGATGGCATATGCTCTTGCTGGTGCGTCTGCCCTGGCTCCGCTGTTTCTACGTTATTGTAGTTAATGACAAAGGAGCCGCGCCCTGGCTGTCTCATAATATATCCATCCTGCACAAGCATGTCGAGCGCTTTCTTGGAGGTGATCCGGCTGACAGAAAATTCCTCCATCAGTTCTTTCTCCGATGGGATCCGGTCACCGACCGCATATTCCTCTGCTTGGATTTTGTTGCGCAGCATGAGATACATTTGCTCATAGCGCGGCTTTAAAGATTTTATGCTTTCCATACTACTCACCTTCAGTATCTATTTGACATAAATTCATTACTTCCTTATAGCTTCATTAGTCATTACCATTTAGTATACTATGTTATATCATTTATGGAAAGGTTGATATCGCTTTATTTTCAATCTGACGAGAAAAACAGCACCGCTAGCAGTCTTATGCCGAACAGTGGTGCTCTGGGTCAGACTGATAACAACCTAATGGCCTTCGTCCCTTTATTGCTTACCTTCTATTCATAAAAATAGCCAACAGCTTTGCATGAAATGCACGGCTGTTGGCTGAATTCTTAATACGGGTCTATGGATGTTAGCTAATTATTTGTTGGCAGCTGCCCACTCATCAAGCTGTTTCTGTTTCTCAGCAATGACTTTATCCATACCTGCTGCCTTCAGCTTCTCGATAAATTCTGGCAAGTATTTCACGGGATCAAGCGTTCCGTTCTCCAGACCGATCTTAAATTGATCCTTAACGTTCTGGATGGCTGCAGCTTCTGTTTTGACCGGGTCCACGGTGAAGCTGAAACCCATCGCTTTCGATTTGGTCGCTGCTTTGTTGAACGCATCCTGCAATTCCCAAACTTTCGGATCATCGCCCTCCCATACATGTGAGAGGAACTGGTTGCCCCACATCCAACCAAAATTAGGGTTGTAGGTAGCTGTATTTGCATCAACACCGCTTGGGAAGCCTATGACCTCACCCTTAACTTCATAATGCTTGCCCTCTATGCCATAGTCGATCAGATTAACGAGTTCAGCATCAGAATACAGAAGGTTAAGGAACATCATCGCACGTTCTGGATCACTCGAGTTTTTTGCAATACTGAACATAATGTTAGATATCGAGGACGTCGTGGCAACTGGCGGAAGAATCCGTACCGCAACCATTTCCGTACCTGTCAGCAACGACGTTTTGTTCTCATAGCCAGGCTTCATATGGGCCATAAATGCAAATGCCTTGCCCGCTTTGACAAGCTGTTCAGAAGCGGTCTGATTCGTCGAAATATCCTTTGGAATAAAACCAGCGTCATACCATCTTCTTACCATTGTTAGTAAGCTGGCATATTGCTCCGTTTCGAACCAGTTCACAACCTTCAGATCATTATCCAAACCTGGCAACACGCCATTATCATCATTTAGTGGATCAATAAGTCCAGGAACAAGGGATGTAACTACCGCAACGCTTGCCGCTTCTGGAATAATAGCAGCCATTTCCGGCTCATTCTTTTTAATGATTTCAAATACAGCATCCAAATCGTCGAATGTCTTCACTGTACTGAGATCAATGTTGTACTTGTCTACCAAATCCTTTCGCATCAGTACCCCATAGTCTGCCGCCCAGTCTCTCACGCTCGGCACCCCGAAGATGCTTCCACTCGAGGATGCCGCTTTCAGCACATCCGGCTCCACGATCTTCTTAATATCTTGACCATATTTCTCAAGCAGATCTTCGAGCGGCACAAGCTGACCCTTGGCAGCCTGCGTACCAAAGTTTAATCCTGAACCGGTAACGAGCAGATCCAGTTTCTCATTGCCTGCCAGCATCAGATTGATCTGCTGCTGCCAAGCTCCGAGGTCGATTGGCATAAACTTAACGGTCGCGTTGATTTTCTCTTTTGTAATTGCATTGACCGCAGCTTGTACTTCAGGCATATCTGTTGCTGTTCCTATATTCAAATAAGCGACATTCAGCTCATAGGGTTTAAGCTCGGAGTTCTGCTCTTTGCCATCCGTACCTGCAGCAGCCCCATCATTTGGTGTATTGCTGCTTCCCCCGTTTTTCTGCCCGGAACAAGCACTAAGCACAAGTACCAACGCCAGCATAATAAGACATAAACCTCGAAACGAAGTCATTTTTTTCCCCATTGTAAAAACCCCTCCCAAGCATAATAATTGACATGTGAAGCTGCTAACTCGTTCAAAGCACGAATAGTCTACATTATCCTTTCACTGCACCGATAACTAGCCCTTTTACAAAATACTTCTGGAAGAATGGATACGCACATAACAGTGGAACGACCCCTATAACTGCCATTGCCATTCGAATCGTCTCCATAGGAATTTTGGCACCCGCCGAAATATCCGACATATTCATAGAAGAAGCGTTGCTCTGAATGAACTGGGCATTAAGCAAAATTCGGTTTAACAGGTTCTGTAAGCTGAATAGCTTGCTATCTGTGATGTAGATCAAACCATTAAACCAATCATTCCAATAGCCGATCGTCTGCATCAATCCAATTGTAGCAAGAATCGGCAATGACAACGGAAGTACGATTTTGAAAAATATTTTAAACTCCCCTGCTCCGTCTATGGAAGCGGATTCAATGATTGGAACCGGAATCGAATTCATGAAAAAAGTACGCATGATCAGAACGAAGAAACCATTGGTCAGCAGCCCTGGGATGATGAGAGCCATCATCGTATTCTTAAGCTCAAACACTTGGGTGTAAATAAAGTAAGTTGGAACAAGTCCGCCGTTGAACAGCAAAGTGAAAAATACGAAGAAGGCAAGCGCCTTGCGCATCGGCATCTCTTTGCGAGCCATCGGGTAGGACAGCAAGGACGATATTGACAACCCAGCGAAAGTTCCGACTAAGGTTACCATAATCGTAGTGAAATATGCACGGAATATGTTTTCTTTGTCATTCCATAAGAACGCGTAAGCATCCAGACTAAACTTACTTGGAAAGAAGGAGTAGCCTTCACGCAGAATCATTGTCTCATCAGTGAACGAAGTCATAATAAGCAGAACGAACGGCAGCAGGCACATAAGCACGATAGCTGAGAACACGACATGCAGCCCTATCTGAAACAGCTTTTGCTTCCCATTTACCACGAATATATCCCCTTTCCGCGCTTAAAACAGCGCATTGTCACGATTTCTTTTACTAACGACATAATTGGATAAAATAACGAGAACAAAACCTACAACCGATTGATACAAGCCCGCTGCAGAGGACATTCCGATATCTCCAAGATTCATTAATGCACGGTATACGTAGGTATCGATGACATTCGTCGTGGACAATAACGCTCCCGTATTAAGCGGTACCTGATAGAATAATCCGAAGTCAGAGTAGAAGATGCGCCCAATCTGGAGCAGTGTCATTATCGTAACAACAGGTGCGATGAGTGGAACCGTAATCGCTCTTACCTGCTGCCATTTCGATGCGCCGTCAATCGTAGCCGCTTCGTAGTATTCTGGATCAATACCTATGATCGCAGCCAAGTAAATGACACATAGATAGCCGACGTTTTTCCAAATATTTACGATTGTTAGAATGATAGGCCAATACTTCGGTTCACTGTACCAGGATATCGCTTCTATGCCGAGCATCGGCAACAGCTGCTTATTGATAAAACCCGTCTCGCCGCTCAGCATCGCCAGTACAAGATAACCTACGATAACCATGGAGATCAGATAGGGTATGAGGACAACGCTCTGATAAAATCTGGAGAAAAACTTTTTCTTCACTTCATTAAGCATGATTGCTACTGCAATGGCTATAGTTGTATTAAGCAAAATAAATATAGAATTGTACAGAAGTGTATTTCGAGTGATCAGCAGCGCATCTGATGTTTTAAACAGGTATTCGAAGTTTTTGAATCCGATCCAGTCGCTTGCCAGAATACCCTTCGTAAAATTGACATCCTTAAATGCAATAATAAGTCCGAACATTGGCAAATAGTTGTTAATAAACAAATAAACGACTCCCGGTATAACCATAACGAGCAGCGGCCAGTATCTAAGCGAATTGCTTAGCTTTTTCTTAAAGCCCAGTTTCCGACCGCTCTTTATGCCCGCTTCTTCCTTAGCAGTGGTCTTGGCAGCTACCGTATTCACAGATCATTCCCCCTTCGTGATTTATATCCTCATCTTAATTTTTTTGATCTAGCGCCACTACGACTAATCCGACATCCAACTTGCCTATTTCCGACTTTTTCAAAATATAAGAATGTAGAAGTTTCACCCTTACACGCCGGTTATATTTCTCGGACTGAAACGCGCTGCGCCGCCAAAGAACGGCGACAGCCGTTTCACCCTGCTTGCAGCAAATGAAATACTAAAAAACAGCCAATCCGATAAGGATGGCTGTTCACGATAGTATAGAAGCCTTTACATACAATGAAGCTTGCGATATTCCTGCGGATTCATCTGCGTAGCCTTCTTGAACATTTTGGAGAAATAGGAGTAATTGCCGTACCCAAGCTCATAGGCGATCGTTGTAATTGCGAGGTCTGAGCCCGCTAACAGCTCCTTCGCCTTCTGGATACGCTCCTGCAACACATATTCAGAAATCGTAAGCCCAAGCTCGCCCTTGAACAGTCTAGCCAAATAATCAGGATGCAGGCAGACATGACCAGCAATATCGTCGCGCGACAAATCCTCGTTCAGATGACTTGTAATATATGCACGTACTTTTCCGACCACTGTTTGGCCCTCATCCATCGTCTGAATCTGTCTCATGACTTCATGGATCAGTTTATTCACCCATTCGCCAAGATCAGCAAGTGAACGCTTCGAATCTCTCGTATGACTGGGCTTAATCATTTCGGAGAATACCTGATGTGCCCTAAGCCCCTTGAAATGGAGCACATGATACATCATCTGCAGCATATCCTCGTAGAAGGCATTTAGCCATCGTCCATCGACACGGCCAGACAAACGCATTTGCTCTAGGAATATCGTAATTTCGCGCTGTGCCTCCGCTTGCCTGCCATACTTGAGCATCTCCGTCCAGCCGTTCATAATCGGCAGTGGTGCGGCATCAGGCCTCGAAGCGTACTCCTGCAGCCTAATCACCTCATTACGTCTCGTTACATTATGCATCTCCTGTTCAACCAGAGAATCATACATATCCGGAATGCCTTCCGCTTCTATGGGCTCCCCGACATAACAGCATATATCGCAAAAGAAATAATCGTTGCATGCGGCGATATATTTGCGAAGCTGCTCCATATAACTGCCGCCGACTTCTGCCTGCTCCTGTATAATGACAAGCAAGGCGCCGCTGCGCAGCGAAATGAGCTGGCCGCTGCGCTGCTTCGTCAGTGCCAGCTCCTCAAACGCATTGCGAAGCGCATATTCCATAATCTTCTCCTCACGCAGCGTCAGCTCCTTATGCCAGCGCTGGATGCTGATTAGAACAGGCTGGAATCGTTCGGCTTCCCCTAATTCAATGCGCTCCTTAGAAAGTGCCTCTCTAATCTTCTCCCTGCTTGCAGGCACCGCTCGATTAATCAAATCCTGCCAGAAACGCTCTAGCCGCAGCGGCTGGTACGCCTCCCATAAGTTGTAATAGTGGGCGTACGTATCGACAAAGCTAAGCTTCTCACGCTCACTCTCCACCTTCTCGAGCTTGTCCACAGCTTTACGCACTGCCTTCTCCAGCATTTCAAAGCGTACCGGCTTTAGCATATAGTCGCAGCTGCCCAGCTGAAGAGCCTTTTGTGCATAACGGAAGTCAGCATGACAGGTCAAGAACATCGTCTCCGTACTAGGTGAATGCAGCTTCACCCACTCAAGCAGCTCGAAGCCTGTTTCCTGCGGCATTTCAATATCACAGATCAACACATCAATACGTCTGCCGTCGAACACCTGCTTGGCCATATTGACACTGTAGGCCTCATGAATCTGTGTGAAACCAAGATCCTCCCAGGACACACCTGCTCGGATGCCTCGTACTGCATGCTTCTCATCGTCGACAATGAGCAGTTCTCTCATCTGTGTTCAATCCCTTCCTGCTCGTTTATGATCGGGAGCCAAATATCGATTCGAGCCCCTCCTGTGTCTGCCACGGAAAAAGTAATCCGAGCCTGCCCCCCGTATAGCAGCGCTAATCGCTGGCGTGCGTTCCAAATACCGATCTGCTCACCGTTTGAGTTATGACGCTCCATATTGTGCTGCAGCAGCGTTAGTACCTCTGGACGAAAGCCACGCCCATTATCGCTAATACAAATATGCAGCATACCATCGGGATTGGAGCCAAAAGTAACTTGAATCGCTATATGCAATGGATACTCGCTATCCATCCCATGCTTAATTGCATTCTCTGCGAATGTCTGCACCATTAAAGGTGGAACAAGAACATTCAGAAGCGAGTCAGGAATATCCAGCTTGTAGGTTAAGGAATCTGGAAACCGAAGCTCCTGAATACGCAAATAATTGTACGTATGCTCAAGCTCGTCGCCCAGTGAGACAAATGGAGAGTCGCTGCGGAACATAAATCTGAAATATTGAACCAAGCTGTGGGTCATCTCTTGAATTAATTGGTAGTCTTTCACTTGGGCGAGATTATAAATAATATTAAGCGAATTAAGAAAAAAATGCGGGTTGATCTGCAGCTGCAAATGCTTCAGTTCTGCCTTCTGGCGATGCAACTGCTCTTCAAGCACATTGATTGTGAGCCCTTGAATCTGATCAATCATCCGGTTAAAGGAGCTATTCATCACTTCAAATTCAAGTGCAGGCGCTTCCTCACTTATTCTGACATCCAGATTTCCGTCCTCAATTCTCCGCATTGCTCGTATAATCCGGTTGATAGGAACGAGAATCAGCTTGCGAAGCAGGTATACAATAATAGGTAAAATAATTAAAGCACCAATCGTAATTCCCATTACAATCCGGCGCAAAAAGGGCAGATTCTCCAGTACAGCACTATTCGGAATAATTGCTGCCAGCCCGAACGTCCCCCGATGCGAGCCTTCGCCAACTAAAATATATTCATTCTTACTACCCGTTAATTTGTAATTATCACCTGTGTAATCCAGTTGAATATTCATAGCCGATACAGCTTCGGCATCGTCAACCAATGGCTCAAAATGATCCGTGACGAGGAAGGCTCTTCCTTCATCCCCTAGATCGAGTAAGCTTAGCGGGACTAGATGCTGCTCTATATTACCAAGTGCTCCAATGTATATCCCGCCATACTGTACGACATTGGCCAAGTAGTAGTTGTCGCTGATCGCATGTACGAACCAGCTTTTATCTGGTATAGATTCCTCTGAGAGCAGTAGTTTCCGTAAGCTCTCCTCTGCGGCAACTTGCTCTGAATAACTAATCTCATTACCCGTAACAGCCATCAAATCCTGATTAGCAGGAGAATACATAAAGAAAAAATCAACGCTGCGATAATTGCCAAGATCCTTGAGCATACTTTGGAACAATCTAATCTTCTCCAATGAATACTTACCCTCGTCTCGTGTACGTGGCTGTTCTAGCACGAGCAGTCCTGTATTCTGAGCAGCGATGTTATATAGATACTTCTCCACTTCCTCCAAATTCCGATCGATCTGGTCCATATAAAGGGTGATCATATTTTTGTTCGACTGTGCAACCTGATTTCGAACGACATCAATTGCATACATATTATTGTAGATCATGAAAGCAACTAGCGGAATAA
Source organism: Paenibacillus sinopodophylli (assembly GCF_005930355.1). GTDB lineage: Bacteria > Bacillota > Bacilli > Paenibacillales > Paenibacillaceae > Pristimantibacillus > Pristimantibacillus sinopodophylli. Next base: position 152,489 of record NZ_VDBO01000008.1, on the reverse strand, counting down.
TGAGCAGCAGAAATCCAGACAGCAGCTTGAAGCGCAGCGTTCTGCTTACAAGTAAAGAATGTCGTTTCATCGTCCGCCTCCTTCTATCGCCATTATAAGAATTTATGTAATCGTTTACAACATGTATAGCAAAGTCTCTTTCTGTTTGGTTAAGACAATGAAGGCCCTGACCGATTCTTACATTTATAAATAAAGACAGCATGCTGTTACTTTCCATTCCGGTTTATCCCCATTGATGATAGGTGAGCGGTAAAACTTTCACAGAAAAAGAGCTTGCTTTTAGGTCAATGACCTTTAAAGCAAGCTCTACGCATTAATTTTATATGGAAAAAAATCTATAGATTTTCTTACCTGCTAACGTATTAATCTAGACAATAGAATCGCTGCTTCTGCACGAGTCAATGTCGCCATCGGCTTAAAGCTTCCATCCTCATAACCATTAATGATACCCGCATCAATAACCGCGCCAACGAGGCCTCTGTTCAATGACTTAATTGAAGAGCGATCAGAAACCTTATCCAGCCCATCCGATTTCTCCGTTAGTTTCAATGCTTTAGCTGTCCATACCGCCATTTCTTCCCTCGTTACAGGATCATTCGGCTTAAATGTGCCGCCATATGCTGCCGTATCAATCCAACCATCAGCCACGGCAGACTCGATCACTGCTCTCGACCACCTCGTTTTTGGAACATCAGAGAAAGATAACTCGGTTTCCCTCAGAGTAGTATCGAGCTGCTTCGTAAGCATAGTCAAAAACTGCTCCCGTGTGACTGCAGCATTCGGTCGATACGTTCCGTCAGGGAAACCAGAAACAACTTCAGTCTCTACCAGCTTCTCGACAGCTTCCCTCGCCCAATGCACCTTCATATCATGAAATAGATTTTCCGAGGATCGTGTCACTTCAATATCAAATAAGCTTAGTTCATTTCCATTATCAATCACTGCTACTTGAAGATCATTAGTCATACTGCTCACACTAGACTTATCACCCGTAAGATCGATTCTCCATTTCTGCTTGCCAGCCGTATCGTAAGACGCAATGGAATGACGGCTTTTAGCAGCAATAGCATTCTCCTTTAAAGTGAATAGCCATTCATTCTGCCTTTGATTAATTGCTACTGGATAATCTTTCATGTTAAACAATTGAACGTCATTCTCTTCCTCGGTTATACCCCCAGCTATATTTTGTTTGACGATAACTAGTTTGTTCTTGCTTATGAAAGGTGCAGACTGTGAATATATTTTAAAGTTATTTTTCCATTTCAGCTTCCCTTCCATATCAACTGCACTCAATATTCCTTCCGAGCTCGCAACGGCAATTGTGCCATCTTGAAGCAGCAATGGCTTGTAGAACATTGAATTCGCATTTCCAAGATCGTATTTCCAACGAATATGGCCGGACGAAGCATTAATTGCATATAGCGTACCTAAAAAACGAAGACTGATCATCCCTGTCGGATTTGATGAAACCTCACCGACCGCTTCACTGTTCTTCGTAACGACGTAAAGCGTGTCTCCATTGATGTTCAAGACAGGTTCATCATGCGTAATTTCTCCAACCAAGGAAGTAGTCCATCGCAAAGCATCCGCCGTACTAACCGCTTGCAGCTTACTGCTTTCACCTCTCACTGTTCTGGAAGAGGTACTCATGCTGAATCCCGTATATCTGTTCCCTGTACGATCCCAGCCGAGCAGTTTACTAGAATAACCCGACGCGATATTCTCATTATGCAGCTGATCTCCGCTAATGAGATCATAAGAGATTAACCGCCCGCTATTTGTCCCGATATATAGTCGTGCATCAGGACCAAGCAACGGCTTCTTGCTTATTTGCTGATTCAAATTATGCTGCCATTGAATCTTGCCATCCGAGCTGACAGCTGCGATTTTGCCCTGGCTACTTAGCGCATAAATCGAACCATCTTCTGATAGAACTGGCGCTAGATAACTTTCATTTTTACTTACTTCAAGCGTCGGCAATACGTATGACCACTTTTTATAAAGCATAGCGCTATATTTGATTTTCGCCTTCTCCGTATTGGGCCGTTCATTTACCTCTACTTTAATTGTCGTTTTCACATTAAGGTATTCAGCTGTCACCTCCACCTCACCTGGAGCAACCGCATGGAACACCGATTTATCGAAATATGCGATTTTTTCATTACTGGTGCGGTAGATTACACCTGATGGATTCAATTGTTCTTTTCCATCTGCATACTTCACACTTGCTTGTAGCGTGCTATTCGTTCCCACTTGAAACTGTGTAATTATATTTCCGAAAGAAAGGGACACAACCTCACGCTCATTTGTGATGCTTCTTAGCTCCAGAGCAATTACCCTTCCACTGTTTGTCCCTATATAGATCTGTTTCTGGTCTATGTACGTGAGATGAAAGAAAGAACTAGCATCAAATTCTCTAACTGTTTTCATCTCTGAATCTGATAATATAAGCTTATTGTATCCGTCGTACAATACCATTCCATTATCGAGCCATACAACTGGATCATCATATTTTCTAACGGTAGAAGAAATAAGCTTCCCATCTGGACTAAATCGATGGAGCTCAAGTTTGTGGAGTTCGCTTTGATCTGACGAAGCATTGACGGACTCATAACGATAAAGCCTACTATAGAATAAGAGTGTTCCGTCCTGTTCAAGATGCAGAACCATCCCATTCTCATTTAAGTCTGTTCGCTCATCAAGCTGGTTCTTCCAAATAAGCTTGCCTGATGAATCAAATTTAGAAACAACAGCATCCCTTGTAACAACGTAAGCATTTCGCTGCTCATCGAATAAAATCGGTGCTGTCGTACTACCTGATAGAGAATAATTTCTTCTCACCGTACCTTCATTGATAACCTTTACTTCAGATGGCTGCCTAGATTGAACGTAATAAGGCATTTTAGAGTCTCTACTAATTTCCGAAGGTTGAATAAACACCAGCATATTCCCATCAACGTCTACACTTGGATTCGTATAGGAGATCGTGTTATTTAGATTCAACTTCCAGCGTGTTGAACCATTTGTATTCAATTCCTCAGCGTAAGTAGTAAAAGAAGGAACGTATTTATCACCGACATTTTTAGCTGAAATTTCGAGAGAAGTCAGATAAATTTTATCTTCACTAATGCCTTTATATTTCAAAAGACCTGTAATATTTTTCTTTTCGAATGCTTTGGTTCCATCCAAACGAATAGCATGTAAGGATTGAAAATTTAGTATATAAATCAATCCATTACGCTGTAATTCTACCTTATCAAAGCGTGGATAGGTCGTTTCATATACCCATTTCACTGTTCCATCAGCTTGAATAGCATGTAGGTTCCCGCCTGAGCTTACATAAATAACCCCATCGTTCCCTAGTAAGACCTTTCCTTTTTCATTCGTATATTCTTTACTCATAGGACTAACCGTGGCTGTCCATATCACTTTGCCTGCCGGACTTATTGCATACAATTTCCCGATTTTCGTTAAGACGTACATCGTCCCGTCAGCTCCAATAACCGGTTCTGCACCTACTCCGCCTTCGACGTTCAGAGCCCAACGCTCCGCCAAATATGAACCACTTGATGAGGCAGACTCCGCTTGGACAAACAAAGGAGCCATCCAGCTTGGAAAACAACAGACAAAAACTAAGAGTATACAAACTCCTCGTTTATAACAGAATCTCTTTCTCAATTTAGCCTTTCCTCCCATACCTACTACTATTTCTCTATCAAATCTAGATTCATAATAGGAGATTATGTGATTGCTGTAAAGCATACTTTCATATGGAAACGATAGATCAACTTCCTTTTCAGTGAGCCCCTATCCGACTTTTTACTTGCAGAACTTATCCTGAACAGCTTGATGTACAAATGACTGTTTCAAAGTGCTGGGCTTACCCCAAAAAAAGAGGCCGAGATTCGGCCCCTTCAACTAAACCAATATAAAAGCTAAATTAAATCAGACTTGGTTAGAAGTCTTTGAATCATCGCAGCTACCTCAGCTCTTGTCATATGCTCTTTAGGTGCGAGCTTCGTTTCACTTCTACCCGTAATAATACCCGCCTGCAAGCTGTCCTGAACAGATTCCAGCGCCCAAGCAGATATTAGGCTTTCATCCACATACGAATGCAACGCAATCTCTGAACCTACGGTTGGAAGCTTGTCGCTTAGACCTGTTAATTTCATCGCTTTGGAAACGATAGCCATTGCTTGTTCTCTTGAGATTTTGTCCATCGGACGGAATGTTCCATCTTCAAAGCCGTTAATCAAACCAAATTCATAGGCCGTTTGGATATAACCGCTGTACCAATCTGCTGCTTTTACATCAGAGAATGAGCCTGTACCCTGCTCCTGCTTGAGCCCAAGTCCTCTAACAATAATTGCCGCAAATTCTGCGCGGGTAATGTCTTGGTTCGGGTTAAAAAGCTCATTACCAACGCCGCTGATTACCAGACGTGAGCCCATATCATTGACAGCATCCTTCGACCAATGCTGTTCAACATCTTTAAAGGTAATCGGATTCCATATAATGCTGTAAGTGCTGTTAGTTAAGCTATTCACCCTTGCATAATACTTCTTTTCCTTTTCAACAACTCTTGTTGGCACATGACGGACTGTTCCATCAGATTCGACCACAATTCCCGTAGTAATTTTATTTGGGTCGACGCCATCTGGAATAGCGATGGTGCGCTCAATATAAACATCAAATTGGGTCAGTTCAATCAAATCGTTTCCATATTGTACATGTACAGTAAAGTTCAAAGAAGGTGCCGCAAGTACAAACCCGCCTTTTTCTGCAGAGCTCGCAACAACGTTCAGCGTTCCCTCGAGCGGTTCTGCAATACCGATATTGACTTTAATATCATTCAATGAGATCTCTTTTCCCAGCTTATCCGAGAGCTCTTGTATATTAATTTGTGAAGCAGGCAGCGTATACGTAAACTGGTCATTTTGTATGACGATGGTCGCTTCCTTACCCTTCAAGCTCATAATCATTTGTCCATTAAGCTCTACATCAAAAACATCTGATTGCATAGGAAGTGGGAACGTAATTATGGCAAGTTGTCCCTCTTCGGCAAGCCTTTTCTCAAGCCTTGCTTGATCCACTTTTACATTGACAACCTGTTGACCATTAACCGTCGTTGTCACAGCAATTCCTGCATTTTCTACCTTGCCATTCACTAGCACCTCAATACCTGTCTCCGAGATAGCTGGCGTTGATGGTGTAGATGACGTAACATTTGCAGCCGCTGTTACAACCGAGCGTACATTGGAGATTCCCTCGTTCGCACCGCCTGTTATCACAAGGCGGAAATCGTAGCCTGTTGATGCGCTTAGGCCTGTTGCCGTTGCGCTGGTTGCATTCGTTGCAATCGTGCCTGTTGTCGCAGTCGTCCATGTGTTTGTACCGATTGGCGATTGCTCGATCACAATATTTGTTGCTCCGATTGCAGCACTCCATGCGAATGTTACGATAGAGCTTGTTTTGCTAGTGTCAGCGAAGCTTGTTAACGGAACTGCGTTCGTCGTCACGGTTACGGTGTTCGAGTCACCTTCATCCGTTCCGCCTGTCACAACTAAGCGGAAGTCGTAGCTCTCTGCTGCTTCTAGCTCAGTGACTGTTGCTGTCGTCGCACTCGTTGCGATCGCTCCTGTTGTCGCTGTTGTCCATGTACCCGCTCCAGCAGGCGATTGCTCTACGGTTATACCTGTCGCTCCACTAACCGCGCTCCATGTGAATACAGCTGTTGTTCCCGTTTTGCTTGTATTCGCAAAACTCGTTACGGGAATTGTGCTTGTCGTCACTGTTTCCACGTTCGAGTTGCCCGCATTTGCCCCACCTGTTACAACAAGACGGAAATCATAGCCGGTTACTGCATCTAGGCCATTAACCGTTGCTATCGTCGCACTCGTCGCGATCACTCCTGTTGTCGCTGTCGTCCATGTGCCCGCTCCAGCAGGTGACTGCTCTACGATTATACCTGTCGCTCCACTAACCGCGCTCCATGTGAATACAGCTGTCGTTCCAGATTTGCTTGTATTTGCGAAACTCGCAACAGGAACTGAGCTTGTTGTCACTGTTTCCACGTTCGAATTGCCTGCATTCGCACCGCCTGTTACAACAAGGCGGAAATCGTAGCCGGTTATTACTGCCAATCCGGTTACTGTTGCCGTTGTCACATTCGTTGAGATCGCTCCTGTTGTGGCTATTGTCCATGTGCCCGCTCCTGCTGGCGATTGCTCTACGCTTATACCTGTCGCTCCACTAACCACGCTCCATGTGAATACAGCTGTTGTTCCCGTTTTGCTTGTATTCGCAAAACTCGTTACAGGAATTGTACTTGTCGTCACTGTTTCCACGTTGGAATTGCCCGCGTTCGCACCGCCTGTTACCACAAGGCGGAAATCATAACTGGTTATTGCATCTAGCCCAGTAACCGTTGCCGTTGTCGCATTCGTTGCTATCGCTCCTGTTGTGGCTGTCGCCCATGTATTTGCTCCAGCAGGCGATTGTTCAATGGTTACGCCTGTCGCGCCACTAGCAGCGCTCCATGTGAATACAGCTGTTGTTCCCGTTTTGCTTGTATTCGTAAAGCTCGATATTGGTGCTGGATCTGTCGTCACCGTCACTTCGTTCGAGTTGCCTGCGTTCGCCCCGCCGGTTACAACTAAACGGAAATCGTAAGCTGTTGCTGGGCTCAGTCCCGTTACCGTTGCTGTTGTCGCACTGGTGGCAATCGCTCCTGTCGTCGCGGTTGTCCATGTACCCGCTCCAGCAGGCGATTGTTCAATAATAATGCTTGAAGCCCCACTAGCCGCGCTCCATGAAAATCCAGCAGTTGTTCCTGACTTACTATCAATCGCAAAGCTCGTTATAGGTGTTGAATTCGTTGTCACCGTCGCCACATTAGAGCTGCCTGCATTCGATCCCCCCGTTACAACAAGACGGAAATCATATGCTACAGCTGCATTTAGACCCGATACGGTTGCTGTTGTCGCATTGGTAGCAATCACTCCTGTGGTCGCAGTTGACCAAGTATTAGCTCCAACTGGTGATTGTTGAATCACAATAGTTGAAGCACCGGTTACACCGCTCCATGTAAAGTTTGCTGTCGATGCACTTTTATTTGTATTTGTAAAGTTCGTTACTGGAGCCGTATTCGTTGTTACTGTGACTGTATTCGAGTTGCCTGCATTAGCCCCGCCCGTAACAACTAAGCGGAAATCATACGCTGTTGCCGGATTCAACCCTGTCACTGTTGCTGTTGTCGCATTTGTAGCAATCGCACCTGTGGTTGCAGTTGTCCATGTGTTAGCACCTGCAGGTGATTGTTGAATGACAATGTTGGACGCCCCGTTTGCTGCATTCCACGTAAAAGCTGCACTATTCGCATCGTGAACTGTTTTCATGAAATTTGAAACAGGAACAATAACTGTCAAAGTCGCCTGATTCGAGATTGCATCAGGCGCAGCCGCTCCACTAGCAACCACTTGATACAAATATCCATTCATATCCGCAGTTACACTTGATAGAGATAGGGTTGATGTATATGCCCCACTATAAGGAGCGACATTACTTATATTCACAAAACCAGAACCTTTATTGACCTGCCATTGGTAGTTATTCGCATTAGAAGCGGAAGCCGTAAAGGATGTACTCCCGCCTACGGTAACTGACTTATTAGCAGGATCACTTGTAATGGATGGTGGAGTTAGTACCGGATCATTAATTTGGACGTTGTTTATACCAATCCACATTTCGCTCCCTTGAGGTACAATTTGAATCTCATCAACATTGTCAAATATGCTGGTTAAACCATTCCCTCGATTAAATGTGAAGGAACTCGGGGCAGTATTTATTGATAAATCAATCCAGTTCCCGATTTGAGTGCCATTATCAAATCCTCCAATACGTACATTTATTAAGCCGTAATCCTCCAATTGTATTGAGTGTAGCGAGAAGTTTTCTGATGGCGTACTGCTCTTGATATACCATGCGGATTGTTCAGTATTTGCAGCATACCCTGCGGCTAGTGCGGTTGAACTGTAACCCTGTGGCACCTCATGTGTTAAGTTTAAATCGTTGTTTGAAGTACCTTTGGCGGAAAATTCTATATCGATTCCAGCTATATTGCTAGACCCGCCTTGTCCATCCGAAACGACCTTAGTATTCGCTGGAATACCGTTATTTGAACTAAAAGTAATCGTATTTGGACCTATTGCAGCTGATGCTGTAGGAGCTAGCCAAATAACTTGTGTGAAAACAATAAAAAAGCAAAGAACTGCTATTGCAGGCTTTCGTAAAAAGACAGCATTCTTATTCATAATTTCAACCCCTTTTTGATTTTTTAAATATACGCTGAACACATAAGCATTTATTTCAAGAGATGAGGTAACCTCCCTATCTACTTCGTACTATTGCTTTAAAAACACTTAATTAAATCATACTCTATGATCATTTATAAAACGACTGAATTCGACAATTACCTTTAAAGAAATTGGATATTTTATCTTTTTTTCTCCAAGTACATTGACTGCTTCCATCATATATCCGCCCCCGCCATTTGTCGCACCAATGCCCGCCTAAAGCCTAGTATATAGAACGGACCGCGGTCCGTTACGAGATCGTAAGCCTTGCACTACAATAAGGACATAGATGAGCAGATGGGAAGGATGAACGATATGAAAAAGTTATTTCGATCAACAACGGACAGTAAACTAGCAGGTGTATGCGGAGGTCTTGGAGATTGGCTCGGCATTAATTCAACGATTATAAGATTGCTAGTTGTTATCGCTGCATTTTTCAGCTTTGGAGCAGTGATCTTGATTTATTTCCTCGCTGCGTTCTTTGTACCTAAAGCCGTAAACCATGATTTTAGATTCGTTGATCATTACTAAACCAAACCGAATAGGGAGAGATGATACTATGGGAATTTTACAACGTATTGCTAATATGACGAAGGCTGCCGCAAATGAGATGCTAGACAAAATTGAGAACCCTGTCTTGATGTTGAATCATTATTTGAGAGATTTGGATGAAGAAATTGCGAAAGCAGAACACGAAAAACTAAAGCAGCAGGCGCAAGTACGCTTCTTACAGGCTAAGCAAAGCGAGCTTGGCGAGCAAGCCTCCTACTATGAAAGCAAAGCAGAGCAAGCGGCTATAGAGGAACGTGAAGCAGAGGCCCGTACAGCACTTGAAGCGAAGCTTCTCTATTCAGAGCAAACAGAAGAAACACAGAAACTGCTTCAGCTTGCCAACCAGGCTGCACTCGACTTGGAACTACACATTGAAGCATTGAAGGAAGAAAAAACAAGGCTTCAAGAGAAACGCCAAGATCTTGTTGCCAGACTACAGAAAACAGCTAGTACCAGCGGTAGTCCAGCATCGATCTACCAAGGAAGCTCAGCCTCTCAGGGGTTTGATCGAATTGAACAGAAGCTCATGGAACAAGAAGCACAGCAAGAGCTTGCTAGAGGGCGATACGGCCCCGACGTCCGCGGTGCAAATTCGAATCAGCAGGATCTACTGCGCAGTTCGCGAGTAGATGAAGAGCTAAGCAGTCTTCTCAAGAAAACATCGGGTAACTAGACAAGCAACGAATGACAAAGACCGCGATCCTGTTTGGATGGCGGTCTTATTTTCATGCTCTGCTTCGATTCTATCAATAGCTTACAGCTTACAACCTACAGCTAGGATCAATCTTCATAAATTTCATTTTCATTACCCAGTTGCTTAGCTTGCGGAACCTCGAACGAAACAGTCGTGCCTTCGCCTTCCTTGCTTGTAATCACAAGCCCTTCTCCATATAACGAAAGCAGGCGGCGGTGAATATTCATTAAGCCTACGCCCCCAAGAATACGCTGCTCAAGCAGCAATGAGCTTAGATCATTTGCATTAATACCGACACCGCTATCTGTAACCGAAATCTGCAGCTTATCTTCCACCTGTTGAACCTTCAACAGGATTGTGCCACCGGCCGCTTTCTGCATAACGCCGTGTCTTACCGCATTCTCTACGATCGGCTGAATACTGAGGGGCGGAATGAAGCCAAGTGATCGGCCCTCCACTTCATACATCACCTGCAGACGCTTGCCGAATCGCGCTTGCTCGAGTGCGACGTAAGAGCGAACTAGCTCTAGCTCTTTCTCTACGTGCACGATCTGCTGACGGTTATGGAAATCAAAGCTGCTTCGCAAATATTTACTCAGATCCATCAACAGCTCCGTTGCCTTCTGCGGATCGGTAGGGCAAACCGATATAATTGTATTAAGCGCATTATACAAGAAATGCGGCTTGATTTGTGCCTGCAGAAATGCAAGTTCCGAACGAATAGCCGCTTGCACAGATTGGCGCAGCTCCAATAGCGTTCTTACTCTTGCACGCAGCACAATACCATCCACAGGCTTCGCTAGAAAATCGTTTATGCCTGCACTGAAGCCTGTCTGAATATCACCTGCAAGGCTTCTTGCTGTGAGCATGAGCACAGGCAGCTCAGACAGCGCATGACGCTCTCTAATCCTCCTGCACAACTCCAGCCCCGACATACCCGGCATCATCCAATCTGTAATGACCAAATCAATGCGGCGCTTTGTTGACAACGCAAGAAGAGCATCGGCTCCATTATCTACAGCTATGACCTTGTAATGCTCGGTCGACAATAGGTTGATAAGTACTTGCAGATTAATTGGATCATCATCTACAACGAGCACCGTAAAGTGCTGAGTATCTCTATCCATTCCATTATCGTCTCTATTATGAGAGATGAACGTTTCGCGTTGGAAAGGCGACTCAAAGACTCCCTTGTTCCTTTTACCTGCCCCTGCATCTGAGATCGCAGCTTGATTGGCAGCCGGCAGCATGAAGGAGAACGTCGAACCTACGCCCTGCTCGGATTGCACCCATATCTTGCCTCCGTTAAGCTCAACAAGCTTTTTCGAAATATTCAAACCGATGCCCGTCCCGCTAAAGCCCGCTTGAATATCAGCATGTCCTACGCTGTTAAAAGGTTTGAATATCTCATCCAGACGATCCGGGCGAATGCCTATACCTGTATCCGCTATGCGGATAATAACCATTTGGTCCTTCATCTCAGCAGTTATTCGAATATGACCGTAATGGGTAAACTTCACAGCATTGCCAAGCAGATTAAATAGAATCTGCCTAAGCCTTTCTTCATCGGTATCAAGCATAGGCAGACTACTCGGCCATTCCTGAATAAGCTGTACCCCTTTCTTCTCAGCCAGATGTCCGACGACTTCCATAACAGATTGCGCTGCTGCTGGCAGGTCGACAGCTTGACGATTCAGCATAAGCTGACCGTTGCGAAGCGTGGAGAAATCCAAGATATCATGGATCAAATAGTTCAGTCTCCGGCCCGTGGATACGATCATCGAAAGCTGCCTTGCCTGATCGCTGCTCGGATTACCTGCGACACCTTCCAAGAGCGATTCTGCAATATTTACTATGCCATGCAGTGGAGTTCTAAGCTCATGCGACGTATTAGCCATGAACTCATCCTTTAATCCATCAACAGTGAGAAGCTTGCGTGAGAGCTCTTCCACCTCATTGAAAGAATTAGAGAAACGTCTTGCCAACATGGCCACCTGCACGATAACGAGAATAAGAAGCTCATACGAAACATAGAAATGGCTCTCCAGCATGCCAAACACCTGCATAATGCTGACGATAAGATACACCAATACGCTAATCGCAGTTAACAGCAAGTAATACGCATCTTTAGTACGGAGTAATACAGCTTTGATAAGCGTGCTCAGCATGACGCTAAAAACAAACATAGAAATCAGAATTGCGATAAAAAACCACTGAGAATACAGCATGCTGGGCAAAATAAAAGAAGCGATCAATACAAACATCGCAGCAGCCTTGCATGCCTGCCATAGCTTTTCGTTAATAACCTTAGGAATAGACACATAAATATAATAGAGCAGAAATACATGCCCGAATGCTGAAGATACACTTTGCAACTTCAATATAATTTCATAACTTAACTGTGGTATTACTACAGCCAGCAGCTTCTCACCATGCGTCAGCACATACACTAACAAACACAAGCAGCTCAGCGCTAAATAAAGCAGCGAGCGCTCCTCTCTTCGCAAGTAAAACAAGTAAAGAAAAAAAATAGAGAAAATAGAAAAGCTGATAATACTGAAGAACTCGCCAAACAGTCTGAACTCGCGTGTTTTTCGAATGTCTTGTTCACTGCCGAACCAGATCGGATATATGATACCTCCAGTAGAATAGTCGAAATTGGTTACCTGAACGATAATCTCAACGAAGGGATCATTTATTGCAACCACACCTATATAAGGAATATTAGAAGCTTTGTTCGTCTGCTTCGATACACCTGGATCGCCGCTTGCTCCTACTTCCTCACCGTTAATAAATATTTTATTCGTCATTCGGATATTCGTCGTTCTGATGCCATAATACCTTTCTTGCTGTTCACCCATATGTATACGTAAACGATATGTGCCGTATCCCGCGCCAGTTGGCTCTCCACTCTCAGCTATATAGGAGTTCCAATGCCCCGGTACAGCAAAGAGGCCTGTTAGTTCAGGCCCCTTCGATGTGTTTGAATCTGATTGAATGAATTGCTGAGGCGTTAGCAGTTGATCACGATAAAATTCCCATTCGCCATTAAGCGCCACCGATCCGTCCTTGCTAAAATTCCAATGTGTAAGATCAAGTGTACCTGCATTCGAGTGGGGAACTTTGTCTTCATCCAGCTGCTGATAAACGTATTCGTATATCGGAAATGCTACAACGATTAGGAAGAATACAATTACCGTCCACCATTGTTTTTTCATCCTATCGCTGCCTCCTAGCCTATAAGCTTATGCCGTCTAAAGTAGCTGCTTGTACAGATCAGTTGTTTGTCGCTCTGGAATAACACCAAGCTCACTGAATAATAAAAGTTCAAATGCGGTATAGCAATTGTTAAGCGCAGCAACGTCTTTGAGCCTGGAATAGCCCGTCATTAGAAGCCGGCACAGTTCGTCCGAGTATGGGAATCCCGCCTGCGCATTTAATAGCCTTTGTATGGCAGAACGTTCACGACCTTCTTGCAGCTCATGACGCGCCATACTGCATACTAATTGAAAATAGCGTTGCTGCAGATTGGTTCGCCGAGTCTCTGCCCAGTCATAATTATGGTCTTCCAAATATTCACCCGCATAAAGAGATGCTGCATAATCATAGCGGCTCCAATTCGCTCGAGCGTTGTGAGGAAAGTCAGTTAATGCTTCCTCGAATTCGGCTACATCCGTTCGAATGCCCGTTGAGGTAAGCCGGTAGCTCTCATCCTCATACTCGACTGTAATCGATACGCCCCATTCCCGTAGCAGCCATCTGATTCGAGAAACGGAATGATGAAGGTAGGTTATCGCCTTATCTTGCTCCTGTTCTCTCCAGAGCGTTTCGATAAGTCGATCTTTCGTAACCCATGTCCCCTCCAAATGAAGCAAATAGGCAAAAAGCTCCTGTGCTTTTTTCGTACGCCATTTCACTTTGCCATTTAATCCGCCTCCACCTCTAAGCTCAAGGCGCTTGAATAATCGTACTGAAAGCTCGTTTCCGCTTGGCTCGCTGACAACAACCAGTGGCTGCTTGCTCGTAAGCTTCGCGTACTCCTCGATCCGATTTAGCGTTTTCCCTATTCTCGACGCATCCACGGGCTTGAGCAAATAATCAAGAGCGTACAGCTCAAAGGCTTCTACAGCATACGCGGAATAGGCGGTCACATAAATAATACGGATATGCGGATAAAGAGATTGAATTCTCTCCGCTGCTTGCAAGCCATTCATCTCAGGCATGCCGATGTCCAGAAACGCAACATCGGCATCGTTCTGGGCAAGATGATCCAGCCCTTCCTGAGCGGAGGTATACATGCCCGCAATTTGTACTCGTCCATCTGCTTTGAGCAAGCGCTCCAGATGTACCAGTGCAGGCTCCTCATCATCAATCAAAATAGCTTTTAGCATAAAGCATGCAGTCCCCTCTCCGCCATTTCATTATCAGAGAGCTTCTTGCTCTTGATGTTCATTTATTTTACTAAACGGATTTGACCATCTGGTAGTAGCTGCACGTATCCAGACGCCGATGCAATGTCCTGTGATGCCCAGAAGGCTGCAGATACATCCGGCCAGCTGGATAAAGCTTCTTTCGGAATTGGACGTTTAAACACTGCATTCAGTACGCGAACGGCTTCCCCGCGAAGCAGCAGTTTGTTCGGACGGAACGTTCCATCCGGATAACCTTGCAGCATGCCTGCTTCCTGAGCTGCGTTAACCGCGTCGGCTGCCCAGTGGCCAGATAGGTCTTTGAAGACCGAATCGCCATTGGTAGGAGCAAGCTTGTTCCAGCGAGCAGTAATAGCTGCAAGCTCAGCACGCGTTACACCATCTCCAGGTCTAAATTTGCCCTGCTCATCTCCATTCATAATACCATGATTCTTGAGCAGTGTAATAGCCTCGGCTGCCCAATGATTCGCTGGAACATCCGTAAACTTCTGAGCTTCTGAACCGTTTTCTGCGACAGCGGTAGTTGCAAGCAGCTCTGCATCCAGCTTCAGCTCTTTGGCTAGAACAGAAGCAAGCTCCGCACGCGTAATCGTTTTGGCAGGTCGGAATGTACCGTCCGGATAACCCGAAATGTAAGGCTCATAACGCTTATCCTTGGTCAAACGAACCAGTGTGAACAAACTGAACTTCGTCACTTCGAATGCATAGCCGTTTACATTGCCTTGTTCATCATATAACAATGTTCCTTGCTTGAGTACCTTTTCGCCGTCACTGTGTTCAATGTATACAGCTAATTGGGCTGCAAGCTCTTTGGCAGCTTCGCTATCGCGGGCAGCAATCACCCCTGTTAGCGGAAGCACGATGCGGGTAACACTATCTTTGTAGTTAGTCTCAATTGTAGTCGGCACGCCTAGCACGGCCGCATCCCTGCCTCCAAGCAACTGCTTCAAGGTTGACTCGTTTAAGAGTCGATCTTGTGCTTGCTGCTGTAAAGCTTGTGTACGAATCGGTACAATTCGGAAGTACAAGTCGATGCCCGCTTCCTTGATACGACGAATCGTATCAGCCGAAAGCGTCAGCTCGGCATTAGGAGTTGTAATGATAAGACTAATTCCATTCTCCGACAATACCGCTATGGCCTCGGATGGAATATTAAGCTTCAGCTCGTCAGCACGATCATTTGCCAAATCCGTAATTACGATTCTAGCTGTTTTTTGCTGCTTCTCCGTTACTTGCTTAATAATTTCATTCGCTTTTTCAAGTGGGACATTGACAGTATCTATTTTAACCCCGCCTGATGTCACGCTTCTCCTTATGATGACATTCGCAATTGTCGATCCCGTATCTCCTGCAGCAACTGTTGCAGAACGATCTGGAACAGACGTCGAAGCCATTCTTACTACCTCAACAGCGTATTGTCTAGAGCTGCTGCGATCTGCAGATTCTACTCCGATCACAATATAATTGGAGCCTACTGCTAACCTAACATTACGTTTTTCGCCCTGATTAACAGCTACACCATTAACGGTCAGTCTAGCACCTTGCATTGGTGATTTAGCCGAAAGCGTTACTTGAGTTACATCAATTTTTTTATCTATTCCATAGCTGAGCTTGTTGGATGAGAATTCAGGCAATAGATCCAAGCCATCCACCTTCAACTCGCTGAGATATGGAGCAGTGGCAGCAGGTGTCGATTGTTTCAATACAACCAGCTTATAGCTTGCCTCAGTACCGTCTTCTGCTGTTACATCGAGCTGGACGGTCTGTATGCCCTCTGTTAGCGCAACACTATAGGCCAATCCATTGTCTAATACATCACCGTTGTTTGCCAATCGCATAACGGCAGTTGGACTTTCCGTTCGAGCTGCAATGCTGAAAGCGGACGTGCCAGCAGGTACGATTACTTGGTACTCAGTCTCGTTTCCTTCGAAAGCGCGAGTCAACTTACCGCCGTTCAGTGTCAGTTGCTCCAGCTGCGCATTGCTATCCTGCGCTCGAATGACAGAAACATCATACTCTTTAAAATCTTTGCCGTTTGGTGCTGTAACCTTTATCTTAACAGTTGTTACACCTACCTGAACGGGTATAGCCTGTGGAGTTTGTTCCGTCCAATTAGTTTCGTTACCTGTGTATACCTGGACCACAGATCCTTGCTTGTAGGCCTCGCTTGTTAGTTTAATCGTGCTAACGCCATTCTCCACATAGACGTTATATTTGTCCTGTGCTCCGTTGAAGGTTGGCTCCGTCAACAGTTCTTCCGTACCTGCAAACAGAGACAGGTTTTTGAGAACAGCTACTTCAGATGGCTTTCCATGAACTTCGACTACATAGGTTTTGGTGCTGGAATCAGCGCCTGTCACCTTGATTTGGAACGAATTCACACTGTCGCCAACTGGTGCATCAAGCTCCACATAGCCTGCTGCATCAAGCGGTTTGTTGTTCACCGTAATAGCAGCATCGCCAGTTGCAGCGACTGCGTACAAACGTACTTTGCCATCCTCAACTACCGTTTTATAAACGCCAGTATGATCCGGGTGGAAAGGTAGAGACAGCATACCTTGATCAAGCTCCAATGCAGCCAAATCAGAAGACTTAATCTTCGCTTGCGTATCCGTTTCAGTGCCCTTCACAACGTCAAAATGATATTCAGATGTGTTGCCGACTTCATCTTCTGCGATAACAATAACGGTATGAACACCGCCTGCATTCCAACCGATTGGAGCAAAATAATTAAATTTGCCTTCCGAGTTGACTGGAACTGAACGACCGTCCACCGTCAGTGTAGCGCCTATTTCTGTTTGTCCAATGATCGGCAAACGGCTTCCGTACACAACCTGTCCGTTTAACGGCATCCGGTCTTTACCATTCTCCTCTAGCTGACCAGCAGCATAAAGGAATGGCTCTGTGCGATCAATATACAATTTCCGATAATCGAAGCTGTAGTCACCGCGATCATTGATTGCTTCAATTTCAATCGTGTAGTCACGTTGTTCAAGCGCCTGAGCGTTATTAACTGCACCATGAATCACTTGATTCAAATTGAATGCAGCAACGCCGCCTGCCTGCGCAGATTGCGTGCTCATCAACTCACCATTTACATAAAGATTAATTTCCGCAGCTTGATCGCTCTTCACATTCACGATCACTTGCTCTGCAGCTGTGTTCACCATGATCTCTTCTTGCTCATCGTAGCTCTTATATGTGCTAGTCTTCTGCTTCGCACCTGCTGTATCAAATGTAAGCTCGAGATTCGCCCGTTTTGGAGCAGGCAGGAAGGTCTCAATTGAATCAGATACTGGGCTTACGATTACATTGCCATCAAGCTCTCCTACTGCCATTACTTGAATAGAATAGCTTTGCTCGGACTCATATCCAGCAATAATAATTTCTTGCCACTCTCCGTCCATAGGATCAACGCCAAACGTTTCTGTAACTGGATTACCAGCTTCATCCTTAGTGCTGACAGTCAACTGGTAGTACTCCAATCCTTCTGCAGCAATGGAAGGGAAGCGAAGCGTAATTTCACCATTTCCAGTAGAAGCAATCGCTAGCTGCTTCGGTTGCGGCAGCATGACCGATGCTTTCAGTTCAACAGGATCTTTCGTAACGGCGAACAATGGAGCAATATCCTCACCATCTGCGACCATGGACAACCAATATTGACCAGGCATGAACTGCTCTGGAATATCAACGATTTGTACGCCTGAGGTTGGAAGATCCTTCAGAATAACGGGACCAATCGCCTTCTCAGATAGGTCGGTTACCATGAGACTCACTTTCGTTCCCGGCTTGGCGTTTTTTACGTTCCATTTCACTTTAAAGCTATTTAACCCTTCATTCATGGGTTCGGCGTTAAATTCACTAATTTTCGCAATTGGATCAAGCTCATACATCGTCACTTGTACAGGCTGTGACGAGCGAATTGTCCATTTGCCCTTCATTTCAACATCTACCCCTACGGATAACAGATCGTTATCTTTGACAAAAGGCAGATTAGATGTAAAGGTCATATCGCCGTACAATTCTTCATTGTCGGTCTCGTCCTCATAGACAGCCTCTTGCAATACCGCATTGTACGTATTTTCATTCTCATCTTGGAAAACAAGCGGAATGCTGGAAACGTTAGGCGCAATGATTTGAGTATCTCGTGAACCGCCCGTTACCATAAACATGTACCGGCCCTGCTTGTCGATTTGGACGCTTGTTTCATATTCAGCGCTGCCTTCGGAGAAGAACGGCAGTAAGCTCTCATACTTAGCGTTGCTTACAAACTGACGAATCGTAACAAAACCGCTGTCTTGAACGATCCAGTTTCCTGTTTCTTCCTTATCTACTTCAACCAGAATCGTCCATTTTTTCTTGTCTGCCTCATAATAGGCATTCCAGTTCGATTCCTCTCTGCTGGATTGCAGTGGATAGACAGTGCCGTCAGGACTAGACAAGACCGCTGTCTCTTCGGACTCCTCGATTTCGATCAAAGATTGTCCTTCTCCAAGATAAATCTCGGTCTGAACCTGTCCATTCGACTTCCAGTCTTTTAGCTTCTGAGTGGTCGTCTTCTCGCCTAGTACATACACGCTAACTGACGTTCTCTCGCCAGAGTCAAGCAGCCATTCTCCTGTCTGAGCAACATCAATCATCACATTGAGCTTGCCGGTAATTGGATCTAAGAAGCTGTTCCAGCTTGATAAATTCGTATCATACACCAGCTCATACTCACGGCCATCTGGTTTATACAGCTTCAGATCGCCTTTTGGCTGATCAAGCTCTAGCACCGTTAATCCGTGTGCCACCACATCAATTGCAGTCAGCTTCGAATCAGATACAGCAGCCCAATTCCCTGCAAGCTCACTTAACGTTAAGTTCTTGTTCAAGAAAGTAAGCTCGTACAGCTCTACTTGTTGTGATTCGGAAGAAACGAGCTTCCATGCGATATTTGCTTTTAATTGAAGTCTCACATAAGTCTTATCCGCATCTGGCAAATACACCGCATCGATGCTTCTGTTGTTAGCTTCATTATTACCTGTGAAGTCGAGGCCAATTGCCGTTCCGTAAGAATCGACGAGCTTAACCAACTCCTGCTTGCCATCCAGAACAAGCAATGCCTCGTAGTCATGATCGGCTTTCAAAGCATATTGAATTTCATCCTTTGCCGTGAAGCTTGCTTCAGGCGTGTTATCACGCAAGACGGCAGTGAATTGACCTAGAGTGATACGTCCAGTTGCAGATGTATCCACACCTGTCTCAGCCTGCTGAAGCACGTCGCTCGCCAGCTTCAAGGAGTAGCCGCTATCACCAGTGAGCAATGGATTCGTAAGCGGTGTAAAGGACGTATTTGCAAATGCATTAGAGAAGAGCATTACGCCTCCGCCAATTCTAGCCATCGATCGACCTGCTGGCTTCACCATCTCTCTTTTCATCCGCTCAATTTCTCTCTTCATGTCTTTACTAGCACCTAGACTGAAGTCAAAGCTGTTCGGTTTGAACATGTACTTAGCTGATCCGCCGAACCAGCCTGAGCCGACCGAACCGAATATTTCCTGGTTATTCACGCCAACGTCGATCCCGCCAAAGGATTTTCCACCAATAACGGATACCCATCTTGGAATTTGTACGCGCGCACTTACGAAGCCTGCATAACCACTATTGGCAAAATACTGCGCGAACACTTGTCCGACTACGACGTCAACCAAGTTCAATTTCGCATCGAAACGGAATCCTGGGCTGCTGTATTCCTTAAAGCCTGCCGCGTTCCAGATCGTCATGAAATCCAGATTGGCGACCGGCACCCAATAGACTGCAAGCTCACCAGAAGCCTCGAAGTGGTAACGAGAAAGTCCGACACTTAGGTTGTTTCCGTTCACCATGTTGTAGCCTTTAATTTCCGGCGTGATTGCATCGGAAGCACCGCCGAATGCTTTGAGCGTGAACGGTACCTCATTCTGACTTGCTAGACCGGAGAATCCGCCACCTAGCCTTGTAAGTTGGGCACCCGTAGAACCCAGCTTGATTTTGCGACGAACGCCGAAGCTCAGTGAATCAAGCTTGCCGCGTTTAAACAAAATATCAGCTTCAAAGCCGACCTTCTGCTTGCGCAAATCAAATGATCCACCCGCCCCATAAAGCGGTACGCGCGTGTCCAGACGGAAGCGCAGCTCTGCGCCTTCCAGAGGTCCTGTCTCGAACTGTCCTTCTACATTGAACTGTCCAGCGAAATCAAAACGGTCACGTTTGAACTCAAGCGCTTCAATTTCTGAGTTGCCTTTAATATTGGTTGTACCTGCAGTGAAATCAACTTTAATATCGCCGCCGAGTCTTACTCCGCCGTTGATGAAAGTGATCAATGTCAGGTTAACTGGCAGGTTTAAGCTTAAATAATCGGTGCCGCTCATATCCCCAGCAACCTCAATGGAGAACTCATCTGAATTGAATTCAAATTCGCCGAGGAACAACGTATACATGATGCCTGCTTTTTCAACATACAAGCGTCCGAAGCCCTCTACATAAGTCACTTCACCTGATTTATCAATCGTGAGATTTGTACCTTTGAATTTGATATATTCGTTCAGCATGATGACCTGATCAGGCTTGTTAAGCTCAAATACGCCAAGCTTGTCAGGTTTTTCTGTAAACGGACCTCTGATAATCATTTGCTCGATATCTTCGTTGTCCGCATCCGTGCTCGGTATTGCAATCTCGTTATAGTCACGCGGCTCATAAACACCGGTGGACGTTATAAGTAATGAATCCGGGATAATAAAGTCATTATAGAAATCATGATTGAGCTCCAGATCATACTTGCCATCAGGCAAGTCGTCTGTCCAGTTCAGCTCCAGCTCCACATTGTTGCGCACATTCGTCGTCAACGGATATAAGGTGCCGTTCTTGCCTTTCAACGCATAATGAATTTGGTCAGCCGGCTTGCGCCATAGATTCGTAATGCCCTCACCAACGACAACAATCCGTTTCTTATCCTTCGAATGCAGCACCGAAGGGGACGAGCGATCATAGCGCAGATCAGGAACAACCATCGCTGGATCCTCGTAGAACTTGAACGTTGAAATTGCGCTATAAGCCGTTCCTACTGGATTTTTCGCATAAACACGTGCTTCATAGTCTACCTGCCATTTCAAGCCGTTGATCTCGAATGGAATAGCTCCAGCTTCCGTGTCATCATGCAGCTTTTTCTCCCAAGCCGTCTCTCCTACCTCGCGGTATTCAATACCGATCTCAGTCATTGCTTTACCTTTTATTTCTGAGGTGATCTTCACCATATCCTTCGTCTTGTCAATCTTATCCATCAGAATGACTGGCGGGCTGGTAATGCTTGCAGTCGGCAATACCGGAGCCTCATTACCGAAGGTAAAGGTCTCATTGGTCAAGCCGCCCCATTCGTGAAAGCCGCCAAACAATACGAATTGGTTACCATCATAGGCCATGCTCATATAAGTACCTGAACCTGGTCCATCTTTCACGCCGCCGCCTGGGCCTTTCGATGGTCCAACCCATGTAGACCAAGCCGTACCATCCCAGCCAATTGCGGCTTTGTTCCCGTTGCTATCCTGATATTGGGCTACGGGACGAGTCTTGCTAGGGGTAACGGCTTGGCTGCTAGGATTAATCCAGTCAAATTCGCCGCCATAGAACACAACACGACGTCCGTCATAAGCCATTGCTTGGCCCCAGCGACCCCAATCGAGTGCTTCAACCGTCGGAGCACTGTCATCCCACGTCGTTCCATCCCAAATCCAAAGCTTGTTGGAGTTGATTTGGTAGCTTGTGCCGCGCACTTCTTCACCAATATTACCTCCGTACAGCACAGCATGCTTGCCGTCGTAAGCCATTGTTGCCGAATGTGTCGCAGGCGGGCTTTTCTCTGGCGTTTTCTCTTCCCAGCTTGTTCCATCGAATACCCATGTATCCGCAAGCCGTATTTTCGTTGATCCGCTCAGCGTATACCCGCCGAACAGGACAAGATTTTCACCGTCATAGGACAGCGAAGCGCCAGCGCGCGCCGGCGGCGTCGATATCGCAAGCGCCTGCCATTGCAAGCTCTGTCCATTCCACACCCACATATCGTTCAATACGCCGGAAGCACCTTCGCCGCCGAACATAACAACCTTCTCAAGTGCCGGATCATAAGTAATAGCCGCTCCTCTGCGAGCAGCCAGCCCTCCTGGAACGCTAGAGTCGGCAAGCTTCTGCCATTTCTTCTCTACACCGTCCCACAAGAAGTTATCCTTTAGCAGATTAGAGATGCCTTTTCCGCCAAACATGACTACTTTACCGTTCTTTTCATCAAAGGCCATAGCCGCTCCCATACGAGCGCTTGGCATAATGTTACTGATTACTTTCTCCCAAGAATAATCTTGGAGCTTATCTACCGGTGCCTGCGGCGTCTCCGGCTCGTACGTCGAATCGGTTGGCGTCGTGTCGCCTGCTCCCGTTACGTCAATCGGCTCAGCATATACTTGCTGCTCAGACCTGCTAGGATATGCAGGATAAACCTGAACGAACAGCACCACTGCAAGCAGCATGCTGATCATTCTGACAAACCTCTTATTCATTAATTTTGCCCCTCCCGAATGCTCTATCATCGATGTTTTTAACACTATTAACCATTATAGTTGCTGGCTCTATACATGTTCTAAACAAAAATCAAGAGCAATCGGAATGACTTGTCATTGTAGATATGAAACTGTGAGTACCCTCGTCCTCTTTGTTCCGCTAAGCGTCCTTTTCTTTAAGCTTGGCGAGCAGCGGCTGGAGCTCAGGATTCGCGGGGGGCTCTTTCAAATCAAGACTTCGCAAAGCCTCCACCGCTATCCGCAGCACTGCGTAATTGCGGTACCAACGATGATCCGATGGAACAATATGCCAAGGCGTCGCCTTGTTGCATTTCTCGAACAGCTCCTCGTAAAGCTCGGCATATCTCTCCCATGATTTCCGCTCTCTCAAATCGGAAGGATCGAACTTCCAGTTTTTAGTCGTATCTTCAATTCTGCTAATCAGCTTCTCTAATTGAAATGACTTCGAGATGTGCAAGAAAATTTTGACTACCTTTACATTGCTGTCTGCCAGAAGCGTTTCGAAGTGATTAATATGCTTGAACCTTTTTTTGGCCTGCTCATCAGACACCGACCCGTGCACCCTTGTAATGAGTACATCCTCATAATACGAACGATTAAAAACCGTGATCTGGCCAAGCTCTGGCGCCGCACGATGTGCCCGCCACAAGAAATCATGTCGTGCCTCCTCTTCCGTAGGCGTCTTGAAGCTATATGCAGATATCCCTTGCGGGTGAAGCCCGGCAAATACTTTCTTGATGACTCCGTCCTTCCCGCTGCAATCCATCCCTTGGAAAATAAACAAAACCGCCTGCTTTTTGCCAGCAATAAGCTTCTCCTGAAGCTCCTCCAGCTCTTGCTCAAGCTGCTTCATTTCTTTCATAACCTCTTCTTTATGTTGAAATGGTCCTGTGCTCTTAGCATCAATATGCGATAATCGAATCGGTTTCTTCTGGCTTAGCTTATCTTTTTTGGACATCGTAGCACTCTCCTCTTATTTAACTATTTATTTCTACTTATTTGTATCCCTGCTGCGCTGCTCCTAAACAAAGAGCCTATAACTAATCGGATACATCAAAACAAGGACAAGCATCCTACGAACGCCTACATCTTTTATTCTACCTAATTCAGGCGTGCTGAATAAATAAATGTTCAAATGTTTCTTAACTGGGTAAGAAATAGAATAGTACGAGAGGAGAGATGCAATGGGACACTATATCGAGGTTGAGAGGAAAGTTAAGCTCTATGTTGAGGATATTGGCACCGGCACCCCAGTCATCTTCCTGCATGGTTGGCCGCTGAGCAGCCGCATGTTCGAATCGCAGTTCACCCTGCTCTCCGAGCAGGGCTACCGCTGCATCGGCATCGATCAGCGGGGATTCGGCAAATCAAGCGCACCGGCTGGCGGCTATCATTATGATCGGCTAGCCGATGACGTGAAGGCCGTTATTGATTTTTTGAGGCTGGAGCATGCCTATTTGATCGGATTCTCGGTAGGAGGAGCGATCGCTATCCGGTATATGGCCCGCCATGGCGGCTATGCCATCCACAAGCTCGCACTGCTCGGAGCTGCCGCTCCCTCGTTCACACAGCGAGAGGGCTGCCCATATGGAATGAAAGTGGAAGAGGCTAATGAGCAAATCGCCGCCGCCAAAAAAGACCGTCCACAGATGCTGCGCGACTTTGGCGAACTGTTTCTAGCGAACACAGAAGCCCATCCAATATCCGAACCGTTCAAAGATTGGCTGCAGCAGCTCGGGCTAGAGGCATCTGCATGGGGAACCGTCCGCACATTCGAGTCGCTGCGCGATGAGGATCTGAGAGCAGATATGCTCCAAATCAAAGCGGCTACAACGATATTCCAAGGTATGCTTGACCAAATCTGTCCGCCAGCATTCGCAAAGCAGCTGTTGAACGGCATTGACGGCTCTACCCTCGTCACGCTCGAGAAGAGCGGCCATGGTATGCTCTATGACGAACCGGTCAGATTCAATCAAGAGCTGCTCGAATTTTTGAAATAAATAGCCAGAAGAGGAGCCGATGATTCGGCTCCTCTTCCTTTGTTAGAGCGACCTGTCATCTGCCAGATCACTGTAATATTTATTTAATAAGAAGTGAAAGCGCTGGAAGTCACTCGACAGCACCTTTATTTTTCTTTTGATCCGCATCTTCCGTTTATGATCCTTTTCCTCCAGCTGATATTGATCAATGTTCTTATCCAGCTTCTCTCTAAGCGTTATAATAATGCCGATAGCAATATGCGAGCGCTCCATATCCTGCAAATCTGCGGCAAGTGCCTCGCCAAGATACTCCATTGTCTGCTGTGGCCGATTCAACGCACTTGAGACATGCAGCTGCTCGGGCGTAAAATCCTTCCGATAATCCTGACCGGGAACCTGCTCCCAGAAGGCTTGCCACTGCTCCAACTGACCTACCTCATATAGTAAATATTTGTGAAAACCGCATAACCATGCTGTACAGCTTGTATTGCGAAGCTGACAGCCTACTCCATCCACCAAATTCCCGCAATCCTGGCAGCAAGATCCGCTGTTCGCGATGCATACCTTGCAGATGTGATCCGCTCCCCAAGCATGAAGTGTCAGCATGCCCTCATCAATAACTGAAATTCGACTTACGAGCTTGGTAGGTTCTGCTGCCAGGCCTGTCTCCGTATCAATCGAAGCACCTCGCATGCTAAGACCTCCTTCATAAAATACCGTTAGCAAACTCGCGCGCAGGCTTGTTCGCATCATCATTAAAGTATACTCCACCTTCTTGTATTAGACAATTTAACCGTTCTTGCACAGTCCTGCCTGTCCGCTGGGAGTCTTCACACTTAACAAATAGGCTGCTCCAGAATCCGTTGAGATTCGGGAGCAGCCTACTATCACTAATATTGCAATCATTCATTCGCACTTGTGCAAGCTCGTGTTTACCAAGCATTCACGCCTAGCTTCTCAATGGTTTCTCTAATGAAAGCAGGCTCATCCTCTGGGGTTCGCGAAGTGATCCAATTCCGATCTACGACAACCTCTTTGTCGACAAAATGTCCACCTGCCTCTTCGATTTCCGCCGATAATTCAGGGTATGCTGTAAGCGTCCGTCCCTTCAGCAAGCCAGCCGCCTCCAATATTTGAGGGCCATGGCAAATCGCCGAAATCGTCGTTCCGGCTTGGTCAGCCTTCCGGATGAATGCTTGCACAGCCGCATGATTCTTCAAATGCGACGGTGAATTGCCGCCTGGAATAATAACCGCGGAATAGTCGTCCGCATCAGCCTCGTCTATACCCAAATGTGAGGTGTAAGCAATTGTTCCCTGCTTGCCCTTCAGCTCCTCATTGCCTTTCAAACTAATAATAACGGCTTCATGTCCGTTTTTCGCCATCTCATCGAACGGGTTTTTCATCTCGGAATCTTCAAATTCATTAGCCAGCAGAAAGGCTACCTTCTTTGCCTGAGTCATCATTTGCACGCTCCCTTCATTCATTCAAACCATAATTTACTATACCCTTATCGGCCGAATTTGAAGCATGGCAATCAGGCTTGCAGCTGTGCCAATAGCTTAGGATCCTTGAGCTTAACATCCTGTGCCAGCAGAACGATCTTGGACAAAATTTCAGCCGTCTTCGGATCTTCGTCCATAAAGGGCAGGAATACGCGGCCGCGGTGTTGGGAATGAACCGGAATAATAGCGAGAGCACCTTTGGCCAGCTTGTGTACGGTGCCGCTTCCAAGGTGAACGCTGTACTCGCCAAGTTTACCATCAATAAGGGCATGCTTGCCCTCAAGCCGGACATTATCGATCTGAAGCAAACGCAGTGATTCCCGTACAATCGCTGAGCGCATATCAATTGTAGTCAGACTCGCTTCCGGATCGACACCTCCCACATGCGCCATGCTAACGACCAAATCAACATCTCGCATCACCTCGGAGAAAACAAGGCGCGGCACCTGTGCGATATCCAGTCCCTTCAACGTATGCCTATCGAAGAAACGAACTTCCTCCAGTGTTGGACTTTCAATATCCGAAGGAGAGAACCAATCGGCGAGCGCATAAATATTCGCAATCACGTTCTCCTTATAATAAACTTTCTGTAAACCTTCCTCATAGCTGATCGTCCATTTGCGTCCTTTCAACAAGCTGACTGTTTTGCGCGGTTGAACCTGATGACCTGCATAGCGGCGTGAAAGAGATCCGCCATCAAGCTCATCGGCGCTTGGCAAGTACAGCTCCCTGAATATTTGCTTGAACGGCTGCACCGCCTGACGATCGAACAGATCCTTCTGGTAAAGGCTCCACTGGCCGCTCTCATACAAATCAAGGGGATGAGCAATCACGAGCGCGTCATTCTCCGTCAGCTTAATGGCTTCTCCGAAGCCTGTAATGAGCATGCCATCATTGAAATAACCCAGCCTTTTATCTGCTTTGAACACAAGCGCGCCTACTAATGGCGAGATCACCGGATTCCGGCTTAGTCCGTTCACCTCTTGCAAAGTAAATCGGCTTCCCGCCGTCATAGAGCGTTCCAGCTCTCCTCGTGCCCTTCGGTACTGTTCCGTCAGCTCTGTTTTGGTCTCTTTCAGAGCGGCAATATATTCGTGTTTTTTGTAAGCCGCAGGCACTGACTTCAGCGCCTTGCCTTGCTTCATAATTCGAATATCCGCTTTACCCGCTTCATCAATAATCAGCTCGGCTGTGAGAAGTCCATCGAGCTCCTTAGGCTCAAAGTAAGGAAGGAGCTCATCCAGCTTCCTGCCTTCCATATCCCAGGTTAAGCGCGTAACATCCGCATATCCGGTATTGCGAGCCAGATTATCCAGTGCAATTTCCGCGGTTTTCTCCTCGCTTGCACGCCGCTGTGCACCGAAAGCCTTGCTCTCTTTCCTAAACTGCTGAATAAACGAATAGCGCTCCAGCACATCGCCGAATCGATTCTCTTCTCCAATTGGAAGCAGACTGTAGCTAAGCAAATGATCCTTATTCCGCTTCTCGGAAATCGATTCCTCAAGCTCGCTCTTACTAAGTCTGCCGAGCACAGCGTCCGCGAACAGTTGAGACCTTCTATGGTTGGCTCCAGCCGATATATACTTTGCGCATTGATATAGCAGACGGAATCTCTCTTCACCAAGCTCCTCATAGGCTAGCTTGAACCAATCAATATCAAAGGCACCGTCATTGAAGTCCTGCGGCGCTATCGGGGAATAATGGGCAACGACCGTCTCCTTCTCTGCCGAGAACGATTCATTAATATGCGCATGGAAATACCATGCCGCACGGCTAAGACCCTTCCAACCCAAATAGCCCGATACGAGCTCCAGCCACTGCGGCGCATACATGGCCGCCTCAAGCAGTCTAGTCTCAGAGATACTGCGCGTCTGCAGCAGCTCCTGCAGCTGCGCAGCATCCTCACCCTTCAATGGATGACATACTCTCAGCAGATGGCTGAACGTCTCCTTCTTCGTGACATCCTTGCCATAACCGTAAATGTAGCCGCGGACAAAGGTTTCCTTGTCCAGCCCTTCGAGTATCGTGATAAAATGGTCCATTCCTTCGATTCGCTGGATGCTGGTCGCCAGATTAGTTACCTCTGTAGCCAAATCCCCTCGGCTCAGCTCAAGCTCAAGAATACGCTGAATGATCTTCTCCTTCATAGGGATCAGATTCGGACTTCGTTCTAGCAGCTTGCTGTGCGGACTCGTCATCGCCCTAATATGCGTACTGCTATTCGGTCTTGCGATAAGCTCCCTAAGCAGCTCATTCTCATCTATGACCCCTAGGCTCCATGCGCGGGCAAAATCGATTGTTTCCAGCAGCTTCGTTTCAAAGCGATTCAGCTTATATAGACGGTAGGAGGCCTTGAAGTACGCAATAAACGACGAATCGTCAGTTATGCTTGCACGTAGCTGCATGCGCCAAAACGACGTATATAATTCAAGCAGCTCATTCTCCTCTTCCACTCGTTCAACAGGAAAACAGCGGATCAGCACGTTCAGAATAGTGCTTGCTGCCTCGAACAGCTCCTCCCTGCGACAATCACTATAATAGGCATTAATGATTTCGTAGACCTGCGTGCGATATGTAATATTATCGGTTAAGACGTTCGTCTCCCTCAGCAATTCCATCGGATACAGCTGATCCAGCATCTCCTTGCGCCAGCCCTCAGCGGGTTCATAACGCGATGCATGCCAGCGTTCCAACTCCCCATAATAGTACTTCCACAGCGTATCCGAATTCCGATAGAAATGAATTTGCAGCAGCTCAACTGCTCCGAATCCACTCTCATCCAAATAGTCGGCCCATACCTGAGCGAGCGGATAACGATCAAGCACGGGTGAATCGTCGTCCGCCTCATAGTGCCATTGAAAGCTTGTTAATCTCGCGCCTATAAGCAAGGCTTGCTTCGCTCCTGAATAATCAACCGTATCGTATTCATGCTCACGATGAACATGGACTAGATCTGCCAGCCCCTTCAAAAAACCACTAATCTGCTCCGTAGATAACCCGAACCATCGCTTGCCCTCCTGAAGCGCGGATAACGGCAGCGGTTCTTCACCTGCAAGCTCTTCGGGTTCAGCAGCCGGATCGAATAAGCCAAGTCCATTGCTCAGTGTATAGCTATGCTGCTGCTTCAGCTTGGCGATCAGCAAGCGCTCCTTATCGTTCGGAGCCTCGATTGCAGCGTCTACCTCTTCAGTCATGACGCTGGTAAGCTCGGCAAGCGCAGGCTCTGCCTTCATTTCCGTCAGCATCTCCAGCGCAGCAAGACGCTGGAGATCATTGCGGCTGCGCAGAAGCAGCGCCATTACAGCTTCCAATTGGCGAGCAGGCTGCTTCAGCAGCAAGCTTATCGCCCCTTGCCGGAGCGTCCCCGTCTTCAGCTTGAGCAGTGAGGCTACTGCTTCGATTTCATCCTCATTCAGCTCAAGCTCAGCCGCTTTTTGAATAGCGAGCTCGCGGTTGTTCATACTTTTGTCCGACAGGCTTGCGAGTAGAAACGAACGTTGAGCGCTGCTCGACGGATCGTTCATGAAAAACTTAAGCAGCTCGCCCCTCATATCGTTGCTAAGCCGATCCTTCATAGCGAGAAGCTCTGCGATCCACTTTTGATCCATATCGTAGGCAATTAAATAGAGGAGCTTCCGAATGATCAGATCAGGGGAATAGGTATAGCTCATCCAATGGAATACCTTCGATCTCGTTTCAGTTTCCTTCGCCGGCAGTTTGCCAAGGAGCGCAAGAAATTGCCCATATTGCCGGCTTCTCACTGCTTTATCCTCGAGCAGAGCAGACCGGGTAAACACCAGGCGCGTCCGATTCAAGCCATTCTCCCGCTCCCATGTATAGGAGTAGTCGAGCGTATAGTTCATCAATACCCAATACTGTACCTCATAATGAGGCTCATTCAACCAATCTTGCGCAATGAGAAATCGGATATCCTCATTCTGAGTTTGTGCCAGCATATATTGCGCAACAATCTTCCGGTAGTTCTCATCGCTTGTCATAATAACGCTAATTTGCTCGTAAAGCTGCTTTTCCTCCCAGACGGCAAGTGCCCACAAGCTCATATACAGCTTATTAACATCATCGCTTGCTAGTCCTTGCTTCAATATGTCCGATTCCGCAAGACACTGTGCGGCGTAAGCTATATTCTGTCTAGCTAATCTTGCATTAGCAGCTTCTAGACCTAGTCCCGTCCATACATCGAGAGCACGAATAACAGAGCTATAACGTATCAGGTCATGCTCAATTATGACTTCCATCATATAAAGCATCGCACCGATCGCACCCTCATCCATCGACTCTACAATACTTTGACGCAGCCCCTCTTGCAGTCTAGCGGCTACAAGCAGCTCCCCGATCATCCGATAAGCCTCAGCACTGTGGCTTAAGAATATCCCAGCAATCATGCTGCGCGACAACAAGGCGTTCTGGTTATCGCCATATATAATGTCCCTCAAAGCATGTACAATCGCTTCGTTCCCGCTATCGATGCCATAAGCGATACTATCCGCAATTGCGGCAGTAGGAAAGCGGTATTCATTTTCTGTTATGTAATCTGCTTTCGTTAAATAATCTATTACGGAGAAATGACGTCCGTTCAAATAGAACAAGGAAATCATTTTATTCAGCAGCCGATCCAGATGCAGCCGCTGTTCCTTTGTCCGGAATGGTCTGCGCGCATATCCAGTGCTATAGGGATACTCGACAGCATGTACGGTCATATAACGAAATACAAGTGAATAGGAATCATCCAGCAAGCCATCCACAATGTCCGCAAGCGGATCGAAAAGCTGCTGCTCCTCGCCAGATGCCAGAGCAAAAAGCTGCTCTTTAATAGCAGCGAATATATCAGCGTCGTTATAACCGAGTTCGCCTAAAGCGACAAGCTGCAGCGCCAGCCGCCGATGAGAATCAGAGAGTGCAAGCCCCTCCGCCTTGTCTTTCATTTGCTGAAAAAACAGCTTTTGTTCCGCTCGATCCATTCTCATTGCCTCCTCCTCGTCATCCTACCACATTCTTCCTGCCAGCATGGTGAACCGAATAAACGCAAGCTCATCACCGTTCGCAAGCGCAAGCTTCGTCTCCAGCGTCTCAGCCTCTCTGCCATTAATAAATACTTTGAACAATCCGTCCTCGAAAGCAAGCAAAGCCGTCGCAACAGCCTCTTCTTCGTCTGCCTTATTATCATGATATCGCGTTCCGAAGCTTACCTTGCCGCCAGCACCTTTCAATTCAATCTCAGGCGTTGACAGAAAAGAGGCCAGCGGCATGTCTGTCTCCCGTTCGTTCAACTGCCGGACATTCGTCAGCACAATATCTTCAATTAGCGCTTTAAGCTTATCGGGTGAATACTTAAGCGTCCATGGCAAGCGGTCGAGATAACTTTTTCTCTTACCTAAGCTTTTAACCGTTATGAACACATTTAACACAGCTGCTCCCCCATTCTGCAAAAAAAACATAAATCTTCTCTCAATCAAGATTAAACTTTTCGTTCTCTGACCACTGCGGCCTAATAAACAAACCGTTCACGCCATAAAAAAGAAGCTGCAGCGAGGCGCATTTTCATGTCCGGTCACCGCAGCTTCTTTTCGGCTGAATCGCATTTCAGGTACAACTTGCGCATTCGATCAGCGGGCAAAGCCAGCGGGAATCCGCTCAAGCAAGCTTGATCCATATACGTCGCCAAGCGCCAGCTCCGGCATATGAATATAACCGATGTAGCAGCCGCATTTCTTCATTCCGCATGCTCGCTCTGCCGATAATCCTTCCAAACCGTCTCTGTACAAATGTCCTATGACCTTGCGATCGCTGTAACAGCGTTTGACGGTGCCCGCACCCTGTACATAGAACACGCTTCCGCCTGCCCCGCAGGACTTGCCTAGGCTATCGTAATCGGGGACATTAAGCTCGAAATGCGGATCAATATCCGTTAAATAAGCAATCTCGTCTTCTGTGTAATAGTTGCGACGGTCCTTGAATGCATTCACCCATAGGTATACGTCCGGTGGAAGCTTGCTTCGCAGATGCTTAATGGCTCCAAATGCGCTTCGAATGCCAACAGAGCCAACGCTGAAAGCAAGACCCTGCTGGTAAAGCTTCATACATTGGCTCAAAAACTGATCCTCGCTCGTTTGCCCAGGATGATACGTCACCCAGAAGGCAGCTTTGCGCTTATGAAGCCGCTCCGTCCAATCCAGCTTAGCTGACAAATTCGTCTGTACGGCGACTTTCTCAACATGATCCAGATGCGACAGTTCAATCATCGCCTCCCGATACCAGCGATGCACGAGCGCTTCGCCGTACGGGTTGAAAAATATCGACAGAAGATGGCCGGCATCGCCTTGCTTGCGAACCCATTCCATAAAGGAGAGAAGCTGCTGCTTATCCTTCTCCAGCGTCTCCTTGCTATCCTTATTTTTGCTGAAGGGACAGTAGGGACAATCATAGTTGCAGGAAAACAGCGATCCGCGGTAATAAAGAACTGCCCTCATCGGATAACATATCCGTTCATCAGCTCTCTTACATCAGCGGAAATCAGCTCATCGCCAATCGCATCGGAGTAAGCCATTCCCTTTGTCGTCAGTTTGAGCGTTCCCGAATCCAGCTCAGCCAGCTCAATCGACAGCAGCTCACGCAGTTCGGAATGCTCACTTATCGCATCACTTCCGAATCGCTCCGTATAAGCTGATAGCGTCAAGCCTTCCCTGTGCAGCAGCGCCTTCAGGATAAATCTACGCTTCTGCTCAGCCTCACTTAGCCTATAGCCGTAATCAGCTTGATCATGATGCTCTGCAGTCACATAATCCTCTATGATGCTCCTTGTTGCTGCCGTACTCACACCATAACGAGAAGCATAATGCACATCGCGTGTATAGGAACGAGCGCCGCAGCCAAGTCCAGCCATCCCTTCCTCCTGACAGCTGAAGGGCAATATGCGCTTGTGGGTAAAAGAAATATCTCTCGCGAAACGCCTCATCGAGTACTGCTTATAACCAGCAGACTCCAGACGCTGCCTCGCGATATGGTACAGAGCTAGACGAATATCCGAACCTGCACTGCGTATTTGATCTGGCTTCAGTATTGTATTCTCTCGTGTGTACAAGGGATAGATGAATATTTCACCGGGGCCGTAGCTAATTGCCTTCTCCAGCGAATAAAGCCATGTTTCGGCCGTTTGCCCAGGCAAGCCGTAGATTAGGTCAATATTAATAAGCGGAAATTGGTAGCCCATCAGCTTCTCGAGCGCTTCCTCTGCAAGCCGCGGCTTCTGCGGACGATAAATAGCAGCCGCTTCCTCCTCGACAAAGCTTTGAATGCCCATGCTGACCCTGTCGACCAATCGATCCTTCAGCACCTTCATTCGATCCTCAGTTACCGTCTCCGGCGATGTTTCCACCGAAATTGAAACGGTCATTGGATCAAGCCCCATCGTATGCTCTGCGATATCAAACAGCCGGTTCAACTGGCTTGCTTCTAGCAGCGTTGGTGTCCCCCCGCCTACAGCGAACCTGGAGAACGTACGTCCTTTGAACCATGGCGCCCACTCCTCTGCCTGCCGCTGGAGCGCATCAATGTATTGCTCATGAACATTAGATCTGCGGTCCGGCAGTGTGAATAGATTGCAGAAGCCGCAGCGTGCCCCGCAGAAAGGAATATGCATATACAAAAAATAATAATCCGTTAAATCCCGCTCCCACAGCTCCTTGAGCGACTGCGCTGGCTGCAAATCGCGATACGCCGTCTTATGTGGATAAGAATACAAATAGGAGCGATACGGAGCCTGCGTCCAGCGCTGCTCAATCTCTTGCAGCTCGGAAGATATTGGTCGTGATGATGATTGCAGCATGCTGTTCCCTCCTTATTCCAGTATAAATTCGCGGTACGGCACATTCCAGACGACCTCGTGCGCCAACCGATGTCCTTCATAGCCATCTTCGCCATAGGCAGTCCCGTGATCCGAAAAGGCGAGTACTAATGTTTTACCCCTTTGCCGCATCGCTTCAAACAGTAAGCCAAGCTGGCCATCCACATAGCGTAGTGCAGCCCGCTGTGTTTCAACCGAATCCTGCTTCGCGCCTGGAACAAAGTAATGGTTAGGCCCATGCATCGCTGAAATATTCATAAACAAAAATAGTCTCTCGGAAGGGTCCGCTTTCTCCAGCAGCTTCAGCGCATGATTCACCTGATGCTCGGTTGAACGCGGATTCGTTACGCCAAAGGTCATACGCCAATAGCTTTCTTGGAAATAGCCAGGCAAAACCTTAGCCAGCTTATTTTTTTTGGTAAAAAAAATGACGCCTCCGATGCAGATCGTCCGGTAACCCGCCTCCTGCAAGCCGGATACGAGATCCGGAGCGTCAAACAACCATGTATGGGGATGCGTTCTCAGCCCCGTATTACTCGTGTGAAACAGCCTTACATGCGTTGATTTGTCCGTGCTCGCAGGAGTCGGCAGAAATCCACCAAAGAAAGCATGATGTGCCGCATAGGTGAAGCTGCCCGGCGTATGCCGTTTCTCCCACCCGCCGTCCCCGCATAAATTCGGGCAATTCGCTTCCTCCAGCTTGGCTGCATCATAACGAAGCGTATCTAGTGTAATCATCAAAATATCATGGGAACCCACAATTTCGTTCATATCCAGCATAACCATCTATTCCTTTCTGAGAAGCTGGCGCATTTGCCACTCGTAGGTGTTCATCCCCTCATACTCAGCACCATACAGCAAATCACCGAACGGGTTGATATCAATGGGATAGGTCTCGCCGCTGCCGCGCCGAACAAGTACATCCACACCCGCAGTCGAGCTTCCAGGAAATGCTCGAAGGGCATTCTCAGCTGTTTGTATAACCGCTTGCTTTACTACTGCAGGCAGCAGTTGGTCAATATTCATACTGCGTTCATTGCGCAGATGCAAATTCGTTATCGGCGTATGACTCAAACGAGCGACTGTATGACAAGCCTTGCCATTCACAACGAGCTGGCGTATATCAAATGATTTGTTCTCGAAGTTTTCCTTCTCGATCCACCGCTCGATATGCGCACCTTCACGACATACCCAATCAATCACTCGGCGAATGTCCGCAGACTCACTGTAACGTCTCATCTGTCCGGCATTGTAGAAGCTGAAGCCTGCCTTGCTCGGCTCCGAGCCAATCGTAGTAATTGCAAGCTCCGCTCCTGTACGCGGATTAGTCTGGTAAGCGATAACGCCCGCGGCTCCAGAGCCGCAGGCTAGTTTAATAAACAGACGTTTCATCCCGCTCGTTTGTATGGCTGCTTGCAGCTCTTCATAGCTTTTGATTGAACCCGCTGGTGCAGGAAGCGCTGGCATTCGGAGGCCATGACGCTCAAGCAGCTTCCAGCAGGTTCTTTTGTCAAACATCTTAGCAATGCTTCCCGGCGAGTTCACCCAATAGGCGCGAATGCCTGAAGCCTTCATTTCACGCTGCATGTCCGCAAGAAATCGGCAATAACCTCTATACCACTGCGCTGGATACCAGATTCGGCCATGCTCATGAGGCAATTCGAGCGCCTCGGATGATTGAAGGGAAATGATGCTTGGCAAAGCGCCGCCTAGCCAGAGCGAATCGTCACCATCGCGATCAGGAGCTCCCCATGCGATCAACTGCCGCTCCACGACCAAGTTCTCGCCCGGTGCATCAAGGCGGACAATCGTATCTCCTCTACCCGCAAGCTTCCTCAGGGCATGACCAATAGTTGCTCTGCCGCTTAGCAGCTCCTCATAAGACAGCAAGGAAGCTGGGGCAAGCCCCAGCTTCAGCCTCGCTGCCTGCAGCAAAGCCGTCCGTTTACTTTCCGGATTGCAGATAAGCAGAAAAGGCTGTTCGCTGCCGCCCATTATTCCGTAAGGAATGGATAGCGCCATTCATCATCGGATTCCTGCTGGTCCTTGACGTCCACGGGCAAGCCCGATTGCTGAAACCGAAGCACAAGCTCGTCTGACATATAATGATAGCTCAGATCGAGATGCTTCAGCTTCTTGATCCGCTCGCTCGCAAGCAATGCTTCTCCACCCTCATCTGTCAACGTTCCATAAGACAGATCAAGCGTATCCAATTGGTCCAGCACCGGCGCTGAGGCAGCAGCAATGGCGACCTCATCTTGAATTTCACTGTCTTTCAGTCCCAAGTACTTGAGCTTCGGAAATAGATCGCCCTTTAGCAGCGGAAGAACATCTTCAATGCCTCCGTCAAATCCGTAATTATCGACTCCCAAATATAATTCAAGCTTCCGCAGCTCAGGGAGCTTTGCGCTTATGATTTCTTCAAGCACAGACTTCGGGAGTCCGCCGCATATGATAACGAGCTCCTCGAGCTTCTCATGAGCGAGCGGCTGCAGACTGAGGTCTTGGCTGCCCTTGACCGTCAACGACTTCAGATTCGGGAAAGCAGCAAGCAGCGGTGACAGATTCGTTTGGTTAATCCACGATACCTCGCACTCTTCAAAACCCATGTCGCCAATAAATAGTTTCGTTAGATTAGGAAATGAATCCTTGTGGCTGATTAATGTTTCAATAAAGCTGTCCGGAGAATTCTCATACGCCTGACCCCAATCGCCGATCGTTAGGATGGACAGCTGCTGACCATCCGGGCTCGATGCAAGCTTTTCGATTAAGCTGGACATTCTCGCCCCTTCTTCATACTCGTCATACCCTACTGATAAGCGAATTTCAATCAAGTATATCCCTCCAATTGTTACCATATGAAGGTAGCGTAACATGTCATTTTTGACCACGTCAATGGTCCCATAGTCACATCTGACTTCTGATGAATGCCAAAAAACCGAGCAGCCCCTAACGGAGCTCTCGGCGTTTAAGCAGGAAAATGACAGGCAACCCAATGTTCGTGATCGATTTGTGTTAGAGCGGGCGGCTCACTCTTGCATAAGGATGTCGCCGCTGGGCAGCGTGTATGAAAGCGGCAGCCTGAAGGAGGCCGTGCAGGCGACGGAATCTCACCGCTTATCGCTTGCAGCTCCCGCTTACGACTGGGATCTGGCCATGGAATCGACGCGATGAGCGCTTTCGTATAATGATGCGCAGGGCGCACGAAAAGCTCCTCGCTACCCGCGATTTCCACAAGCTGCCCCAAGTACATCACGCCGATTCGGTTCGATATATGTCTGACGACGTGAAGACCATGGGCAATAAATAAATAAGTGAGCCCCAGATTCTGCTGCAGATCCTGCATTAAATTCACGATCTGCGCCTGTACGGAAACGTCAAGCGCCGACACCGCTTCATCAGCAAGCACGAAGGACGGGTTCAAGGCAATAGCCCTAGCGATACCGATCCGCTGCCGCTGCCCCCCGGAAAACTCATGTGGATACCGATCCTGCAACGAGGGATTAAGTCCAACAATATTCAGCAGCTCGGCGATTCGCTCTTTCTTCTCAGCTGTGCTTAGCGACGTATGAATCGCAAGCGGTTCTGCAATGATTTCGTGAGCACGCCAGCGCGGGTTCATCGAGCCGTAAGGATCCTGGAAGATCATCTGCATATCCTTGCGCGCTTCATGCAGCTCTGATGTGTGAATGCCTGTCAGTGTCTTCCCAGCGAATCGAACGCTGCCTGCGGTCGCCTTCTCAAGCTGCATAATGACGCGCCCAAGCGTAGACTTGCCGCTGCCAGATTCGCCAACAAGGCCGAAGGTTTCCCCTTTTCGAATCTGGAAGGAAACATCATCCACTGCACGAATGACGGAATTTTGCCGAGAAAATAAGCTTTTCCCAAGCGGGTAATATTTGCGAAGTCCTTCAATCTCGAACAAATTGGGTAGAGCCCCAGACTCCTTCTCGCGAACGAATGATTCTGTTTTCTCCGTTATATCGATCCCACTGGTTTGCTTAATGGACTCGAACGCTCCATTCTCAGCAAGACTTTCCGCATGCCAGCATGCAACCTGACGATCATTAATGTCCAGCAGTGGCGGACTTTCCTTCGCGCATTGATCCGTGGCATAGGCACAGCGTGGATGGAAGCGGCAGCCCTCGGGCAACTCGAACAAGCTGGGAATGCTTCCTTCGATGGAATATAATCTGCTGCCCCGATCACTGTCGAGCGAAGTCACGGAACGAAGCAGACCCTGCGTGTAGGGATGATGCGGAAGCTCGAACAGCTGTACCGCCGTTGCTTGCTCCACTACCTGACCCGCATACATAACGACAATGCGATCGGCCATTTCTGCTGCAATGCCCATATCATGAGTGATAAGCAGAATCGCCATATTAAATTCGGACTTCAATTCCTGCAAGAGCTGCAGAATCTGTGCTTGTATCGTCATATCCAAAGCAGTTGTCGGTTCATCGGCAATGAGCAGCTCAGGTCCGCATGCAAGGGCCATCGCAATCATCGCCCGCTGCAGCATACCCCCGGACAGCTCGCCTGGGTATTGTTTCATCCGAAGCTCCGGCTCGGGAATGCCTACTCGGGAAAGCAGATGAATAGCACGCTCGCGTGCCTTCTCTCGGCTGCTTACTTTGTGACCGATCATTACTTCGATGATTTGGCTGCCGATCGTGAAGACGGGATCAAAGGCCGACATCGGCTCCTGAAAGATCATCGCCATTTTTTTACCGCGCAGCGTACGCATGCTGCTTTGCGGCGAGGATACTAAATTAACGCCATCCAGCCTCATCTCTCCACCTGCGATTACACCATTCTCATAGTCAATCAACCGCATGACTGATTTGGAGGTAATCGTTTTGCCGCTGCCAGACTCGCCAACAAGACATACAGTCTCACCTGACTTCATACTCAGGGAAACGTCGGAGATAGCAGTAAGCCAGCCTTTCGGAGTGGCGAACTTGACGGTAAGATGCTCGATTTCAAGCAATGCTTTCATAGTGAATGCCTCCTCCTTATACTCTGCTCTTCTTAGGATCGATATGATCCCTAAGCTTGTCGCCCAGCAAATTGACAGACAGCACGAGAAGTGTAATCGCAAGACCTGGGAAGGTAGACATCCACCACGCCACAGTCAAATAGCCTCTTCCTTGTGACAGGAGCGTGCCCCAATCGGGAATTTCCTTGATGACGCCGAGTCCGAGAAAGCTAAGCCCAGAACCTACTAATATCGAGGTGCCTAAGCCAATCGTCGCCATAACAAGCAGCGGTGACCATGCATTCGGTAGAACATGCCGGAAGAAAATACGCAAATTGCCTGCGCCTACTGAGCGTGCCGCCGTTATAAACGACCGCCCTTTGACACTAATAATTTGACCACGGAATACTCGGGCATAACCAGGAACTGAAGACAAGGCAACGGCAAGCACTACGTTGAATAGGCTTGGTCCCATCGCTGCTGCGATGGCCAGTGCGAATAGAATGCCTGGGATCGTCATCAGCACCTCAATAAACCCCATGATAATTGTATCGAATATACCGCCTAGGAAGCCCGAGAGAGCACCGATAGAAGCACCAAGCAATCCACCAGCAAGCACAGAGGCCAAACCGATTAACAACGAATCACGACTGCCATAGACAACCACGCTGAATACATCGCGGCCGTAATAATCAGTACCGAACAAATGCGTAAGGCTTGGCGGCAGCATAATGTCGGTCATGACCATCTCTGTTGGGGAATAGGGGGCAATTTGCCCCGGGAACAATGCACTTAGCACGATAAAAACAATGATAAATCCTGCAGCATATATGAGTAGACTCGATACATTAAGCTTAGCCCTTCTAGTTGCAAGGCGCCTTGAAGCCCTTACCCGGGGCCAAGTCAATTTGGCAAGCGCGGTCTCCTTCATTCTGTCCCACCTTTGCTATTGTGAACGCCTCACCCTCGGGTCAATGACCCGATAAGAGAGATCCACAATTAAGTTAATCAAGACGTACATGATTGCCGAGAAAAAGACGACCCCCTGTACGACAGGCAAGTCCTTGGCCATTAGCGCATCCGAAATGACTCTGCCAATGCCTTGGCGTGAGAATACCGTCTCGATCACAACCGTGCCTGCAAGCAACTCACCGCTCAGCACACCAATCATCGTCAAAGCTGGTATAAGCGCATTGCGAAGGGCATGACGATACATGACCAGCTTCTCCGCTATTCCCTTGGCGCGCAGTGTTACGATGAACGGTTCATTAATAACCTCCAGCATGCTGTTGCGAACAAGTCTGACAACAAAGCCCGCCCCGACAATACCAAGGCCCACTGCTGGAAGAACGAGCGTCTTCCAGCCATCTGAGCCCATCGCAGGAAACCAGTCCAGCGTGATGGAGAAAATAAGAATGAGGAGAATACCTGACCAGAACGTAGGCATTGATATTCCGAATAACCCAACAATCCTTGCCGTAATATCAATCCAGCGATCCTTGTGAATGGCAGACAATACCCCAAGCCATATTCCAACAACGGCGGCAATGAAGCAGCTTGCAGCTGTCAAGGCGAGCGTAGCCGGCAAATGCGCAATGATTTTGGGAAGCACCGGCTCGTCGTTCAGAATCGATTGTCCGAAATCGCCATGCAGCACCTTCCAAGCATAGGATGCGAACTGTTCATAAAGCGGTCGGTCCACGCCAAGCTGCGCCCGCAGACTGGCCAGCACCTCAGGAGAAACTGTACTCGGATCTACCATGGACAGCACTGGATCACCCGGCAATAGATACACAATGACAAATACGAGTACGAGTGAGCCGAGAATGACCAATAATGAGGTGAACAACCGAATAATAACCGTCTTTAGCATCACTGGCCTCCTGAACGTTAATTGCAGTTAGAGCAAAGCCGCGTTATGGAGAAGCAGCTTATTTCTGGATGAACGTGTCATTAAACAACGGGTACGCAAGCGAATCGAATTTGATACCCTGCACCGTCTTAGAAGCCGCGATTGTATAAGGGAATACATAAATTGGAATGATAACGGCCTGCTCAATGATCGCCTTCTGTACATTCGCATAAAGCTCCTGCCGCTTAGCGGTATCCTTCTCAACCAAGCCTTGGTCAATCCAACTGTCGACTTCAGCGTTTTTGTAAGCTGGAAGATTCTGTTTCCCTCCCACGCTCGCTGCTCCTGAATGGTAGAAGGAACGCAGTGCCTCCGGATCGGAGTTTACCTGGCTGTTGCCATAGATATCATAATTGGCACTCTCGAATACGATCGAGCGAACATCCTTCGTAATTTCCACCTCTACTGCAACACCAATTTGCTTCAGTTGCTGCTGGATGATTGCTGCGATGTCATTTCTTTTCTCACGGTTCGGCGAGCCGTCTACATAGTGCAGAGTCAGCTTCTTGCCATCCTTAACACGTATGCCATCTGCGCCCTTCACATAGCCAAGCTCCTCTAGGAGTGCATTCGCTTTATCCAAATCAGGCTTCACTCCGCCCTCAAGCGACTTGTCGTAACCGAAGGTTCCAGGGGTAAGCGGCGACCATGCGCGGTCATATGTACCTAAGTACAAGGTTTTAACAATCGCATCAACATCAATAGCTGCTTGCAGTGCCTGCCTTGCTTTCAATTCATTCCAAGGCGCTTTGTTTTGGTTAATGAATAAGGTGTACGGCAAGCCTTGTGTATTCGCTTTGAACAACTGAAGCTTCTCGTCCTTCTCCAGAGCTAGAATGTTCTGTGGAGGAATCGTTTCACCAGCAAGCACCTGGCCGCTCTGTACGCTGCCGATTCGCGTAGCTTCCTCGGGCGCAATCTTGAAAATGACTTTATCCAGGTATGGCGCTTTTTGGTTCTCTACGAGCGGAGGAGCCCAGTTGTAATCAGCGTTTCGCTCAACGGTAATCTGTGAATTTTCTTCCCAGCTTACAAATTTGAAGGGACCGGTTCCTACTGGATTCTTGCCCAACTGATCGCCATATTTCTGCGCAGCTGTCGGCGATACGATGCTGACAAGCGCTTGGCTTAGATTGCCGAGAAAAGCATTGGACGGTGTTTCTAGATTCAGCTTAACCGTATATTCATCAATAACCTCGGATGATTTATAAGGCCGAATCAAGGCAGCTGAATTAGCAGCCTTCGTCTCCGGGTTAAGAATCCGATCATAGTTGAACTTCACAGCCTCAGCATTGAACGGTGTGCCATCGTGAAACTTAACATCCTGCCGCAGCTTGAATGTATAGCTCTTGCCATCCTCTGATATTTCCCATTCTGTAGCGAGCCATGGGGCGATCGTCCCGTCCGGAAGCTGCGCCACTAAGTTGTCATGGATCGTACGAATCGCACGGACAGCTACAGCCAAGCCGCTGCGATGTGGATCAAGCGTATCTGGCGAGGTAGCGAGTGCATAAGAAAGTTCTCCGCCTGTGAGCGGCGCAGCCGTTACAGCCGCGTCTGCACTAGGCGACGGCTCAGCAGCGTTATTACTATTTCCCGATTTCTCCGTACTTGCGCACCCACTAAGCACGAGTGCAAATACAACTGTTAGAGCAAGAATGGATTTCCAGCCTGATTTTTTTCTTAACATTTCGAGTTCTCCCCATTCATTCTAGTTAGGTTATACGGATCGATTAGCCTGCGCTGCCGCAGCCTCCAAGGCGAATTGTTCCTCTGATTCTTCTTGCTTGCCAGACTGCTCGGCATAACGGTTCACAGGAATTGGCAGTCCTAAATTGCCGCGCAATGTATCTGATTCATACGCAAGGCGGAACAAGCCACGCTGTTGCAGAACGGGAATAACATGCTCAACGAACTCATCCAGGCCGGTCGGTACGCCCGCTCCGACGATGAATCCGTCGATCGCTCCCTGCTCGAACCACTCTTGAATAAGATCAGCTACCTTCTCCGGTGTTCCGATGAAAGGTGTTCGCGGTGTCGCCGAACGAAGTGCAACTTGACGCAGTGTTAAGCCCTCCTCCAGTGCTTCGCGCTTAATTTTGTCCGTTGTACTTTGGAAGCTGTTTTTGCCCAGCTCACCAAGCTCCGGGAACGGTGCATCTAGCGGATATTGTTTGAAGTCATGATGCTCGAAAAAACGACCTAGATTATCGAGCGCGTTCTCAACGCTGATTAAGTTCGCAACCTCTTGGTATTTGCGCTCAGCTTCTTCCTCCGTTTCACCGACAATTACGCCGATGCCTGGGAAAATCAGAATTTCATCAGGCGAGCGGCCATACTCTGTCGCTCTCCGTTTCACATCCTGATAGAAGGCTTTAGCCTC
The DNA here is from genome assembly GCF_005930355.1 of Paenibacillus sinopodophylli. Classification (GTDB taxonomy): domain Bacteria; phylum Bacillota; class Bacilli; order Paenibacillales; family Paenibacillaceae; genus Pristimantibacillus; species Pristimantibacillus sinopodophylli. Next base: position 109,253 of record NZ_VDBO01000008.1, on the reverse strand, counting down.
TTCTAATGTACCGTGATTAGTAAACACGGCGTCTGCCGATGCACCAGCTAAATTCCGACCGCTTTCGGAGGAACCTGCTTGGAATACGACTGGCTGACCCTGTCTTGACCTTCCGATATTGAGCGGACCTTTAACGGAGAAAAATTCCCCCTCGTGATTCAACTCATGCAGCTTGCTTTTATCAAAAAACTGACCTGTTTCCTTGTTGCGGACAAATGCGCCATCCTCCCACGAATCCCACAGGCCGCGTGCCACCTTCAAGTATTCCGCTGCAATGCGGTAACGCTTGCTGTGATCCGGATGTTCCTTAAGCGTGAGGCCGTAGTTGAGTGCAGTACCTTCCAGCGGGGAAGTAACGACATTCCATCCTGCGCGCCCTCCGCTAATATGGTCAAGGGACGAAAACTGTCTAGATACTGTAAAAGGCTCACTGTACGAGGTAGACAAAGTACCTACCAGGCCAATATTCGAAGTTACTGCACCAAGCGCTGACAAAATCGTAATCGGCTCGAAACGATTCAAGAAATGTGGATTGGATTTCTCATTAATAAACAGCCCATCTGCAATAAATAGAAAATCGAACTTTCCTTCCTCTGCTTTAATGGCCTGCTGTTTATAAAATGCAAAGTTCACACTTGCGTCTGCCACAGCATCTGGATGTCTCCAGCCAGCAAAATTGCCTCCAGCTCCATGCAATACGGCACCCAATCTTAGTTTACGTTGCTCTCCCATACTTTCTCCGCCCCTCGTTTAATAGTAACTACAGCTCTCATCTGTTTTACTCAATTGCTTTTCAATACTCAATAATTCAAATAGGTTTTGTTGGTATTATGTTGAGAAGAGTCTATCATCTGTATTCAAATCCAGTCAATCACTTACATAATAGATAAATTCTATAGCTATATATAATAATTCAATGCGCTCGTTTACATCGGGCAACAACTAAGAACAGCACAAAGAGGCAGACTGAGCCTACCTCTTTGCTAACAATAAGGATATTTGACTGCTCCGCAGCCAGCATCAATGATTCTCCATCTACCGAGAAGGACATAGACGTATGCACTACTTTGATCACGTCAGCCCTCGATCGTACTGAAAAATGAGATTCAGCATTGCGCCATTCAATGTCCTATCGCATATACCCAGTAAGGAAGTTACTGCTGCAAATCTTGCTGCTGGACAAGCTTTCTATACAAAGGGATGACTCTCCGGCGAATAATCCAAATATTTCAATGTTAATACATTTTGCAAAACCATAATATCCCTTTCTATATAGAAACGATATCCATGCTTGTTTGGAAAAGACGGCTTCAACAGCTCTTTATAATCGTAATAGCGCAGCATCCTTTAGGTTACACCAGTTAGCTTTGCGAACGCCCCGTATACTTAACTTCTTTCATTTCCATAATTTCATCCCTTTTGAACCGAGTATAAACCTTGGCGTAACGTCAAGGGCGAGCCTATTAGAAACCTTTTCAAAAAAAAGTTTGAAGATTGTAATATATGTTTAATAGATAAATAGCCTTCTTGGTTTATCGACATAATCCGAGCAGCTGATCGCTTTATATTTGGACAATCCATACAATATTTAAAAATTTAATGATAATATTTACATAAATAAGGGTTGTATTCACTAGAAATCTATATATAATAAGTTGTGAACGAATTGTTACAGCACAAGGAAACCAAAGGAGCGAATATAATGGATCAATATCAACAACCGCAAATCAATTCAGGTGTTCCCGGCTATGGCTATGACCAGAACCAGTACCAACAGCAGGTATCACCCGTTATTACAGTGAAAGAATGGATGATTACAACACTTATCCTAATCATTCCAATCGTAAATATCATTATGATGTTTGTTTGGGCGTTCGGTGAAGGCAATCCGACGAAAAAAAACTATTTCAAAGCTTCCTTGCTGTGGGCAGCCATTATACTCGCTATCTACGCTGTTATTGCCGTAATCGTAGTAGCAGCAGCCGTATCAAGCTCAGCAGGCTAATCACTTCGTATACATACCGTCATTCTCTTTTTTACCCCAATTAACAAAAAGGACTGTCCAAGAGATTCAAGTCTCTTTGACAGTCCTTTTCTTATCGTTCCTGCTGCTTAAAGAGCGCGGAATGCTACTCTACTGCGTTCAAACGGTACACCTTGCTTGCATAATCGCCGAAAAATTGTGGTGCTGCAAGACCCGCGTACAAGAGCTGATCGCCGCCATATACCGTTTCTTCGCCATGCAGCTTGTAATCCCGGTTAGGATCAAGGCCTTTCAGACGCAAGCGGTCAAGCTTAGGATTCGGCTCTTGCAGGACGGAGACATACACGACAAACGCTTCGCTCTTATCCTTCGATACGAACATCCAAGCCGTCTCATTGCCCTCGAACGGGCTAAGCAAACGATAGAAATCTCCGAATTGCACTAGATGGCGCACATCCTTGTACAGCGCAACCTGTTCCTTCACCGTTACCTTGTCTTCCTCAGTGAACTGTGTCAAATCAAGCTCATAACCAAAGTTGCCGGACAACGCTACATTTCCCCTTGTCTCCAGGGAAGTAATGCGGCCAACCTGATGGTTAGGAACGGCAGAAACGTGAGCACCCATCGCACTTACTGGATACACGATGCTAGTTCCGTATTGAATTTTCAGACGAGATACCGCATCCGAATTGTCGCTTGTCCAAGTTTGCGGCATATAGTACAGCATACCTGCGTCGAAGCGTCCTCCGCCACCTGAACAGCTCTCGAACAATACATCCGGGAAAGCAGACGTAATTTGTTCAAGCACCGAATAAAGTCCAAGCATATAACGGTGAGCAGTCTCACGCTGACGTTCTGCAGGAAGCAAAGCCGAACCGATTTCCGTCATATTGCGGTTCATGTCCCACTTCACATATGTGATCGGCGCGCTTGAGAGAATATCAGAAATCGATTTCACGATATATTGTTGAACGTCCTCGCGAGAAAGATCAAGAATCAGCTGTTTTCTCGCTTGTGTACGCCTACGATCTTCAATATGCAGACACCAATCTGGATGTGCTTTGTAAAGCTCACTCACAGGAGAAATCATTTCCGGCTCAAACCACAAGCCGAACTGCATATCCAAACGTTTCACGCGGCTAACCAAGTCCTCAAGTCCATTCGGCAGCTTATTGCGGTCTACAAACCAATCGCCCAGTGACGTATCGTCATTGTCACGCTTGCCGAACCAGCCGTCATCAAGAACGAATAGCTCAATGCCAAGCTCTTGCCCTGCCCGTGCGATGTCCTCAATCTTGTCTGCATTGAATTTGAAATACGTCGCTTCCCAGTTGTTCACAAGAATTGGACGTGTCTGATCACGGAAGGTGCCGCGGATCAAGCGGGAGCGATATAGATCATGGAAGCTGCGTGACAGACCGCCAAGCCCGTTCTCGGAATGAACCATAACCGCTTCCGGCGTCTGGAAATGCTCGCCCGCTTCAAGTCTCCAGTTGAAATCAAATGGGTTAATTCCGATGAATAGACGCGCTGCATGGAATTGATCCACTTCGACGCCTGCTGCGAAGTTTCCGCTATAGACTAGATTGACGCCATATACATCCCCATGATCCTCAGTTGCGCCTTCTGATAACAAAGCAATAAACGGATTTTGCATATGGCTGCTTGAACCTCTGCGGCTCTCTACCGATTGCAGACCAGGCACAAGCTTGCGCTTATGAATATGACGCTCGCGAATCCATGCGCCCGAGAGCTGAAGCATTTCGAATTGATCATGCGAGAAATCGAGACTAAGGCTTAATGCACGCTGAAGCTCCAGTACACCGTTGCCATTGTTAACGATTCTAGCCGAACGCGTAATCGCATCCCACTGCTCAAATACGGTATACGTTAATATAACAGAAAGGCCGATCAGCTCGTCCTTCAATGTAATCTCAAGTGTTTGAGCTTCATCATCACTCTCCACATACGTCGATGGCAATCCTTCAAGAGCCGGCTTCCCGTCTACGATGCGGTAAGAGTCATACCGAAGATCCGTTACTGTCGATCCGTTCGGAAGCTTCGCTTGAAAGGCAGGGATCCGGAAATCGGAATTTCCATAGGCTGGATATTCATGAGGGAGCGTATCCAGTGACAGTTCCAGCTGATCGATCTCTGTGCTCGGCGTGAAGGAAGCTCGTTCTTTCAGCTCCAGCAGGCGCTCCAGCTGTACGTTTCTAAGCTTCTTTCCCCAATAAATATGCGCGGGATAGCCGGTTTTTGTTACATGAATGACATAGCTTGTATCCTTCGATTGCAAGTGGAACAATGAACGCTCTTGATCAAATTGAATAGTCAAAATAAAACCTCCCGATATTGTGTATGTTTATCCCTTTATTGTAGCTGCATGCTGCCACAACTCTCCCGAACAATGAGCGTCGTGTTGATCGTCATATGCACGGCTGCTTCGCGGCCTTCCATTCTCTCAAGCAGTAATTGTACTGCCGATCTGCCCATATGCTCCGTATACACACGCACTGTGGTGAGCGGTGGATTCAGATAGGCAGAAATCTCAATATCATCAAACCCGACGACAGCCATATCCTCTGGCACACGAAGACCATGCTCATGCAGGGCACGCAAGGCGCCTACAGCCATAGGATCGCTCGCAATAAAGCAAGCGGTAGGAAGCACTTCTTGCTGAAGCAGCCGATTCATCGCCTCATACCCGCTTGTAGATGACCAGCTCGACATCATCATAAAGCTTTCATCGAATATGCCATGCTCCCGCATGATCTGCTCGAAAAAAATACGACGCGGTTCATCCACTTCTATCGCCTGATGTTGACGGCTCAAGCGATGTACATGGTCATTGCCCCCAATATAGCCTATTCGCTTATGTCCTAGCTCGATTAAATGTGTAATAACAGCCTTTGTTGCCTGCTCGAAATGAAGCTTAACCGTGTCATACTCATTAAGCGCACCAGAATGATTCACGAAAACGAGACGATTCTCGTTGCTGTAGAGGTGACGAACATCGCTGTCGTCAATAGAACCTACAACGATTACACCATCCAGTTCATGAACAGGCTGCATATCCATGCGGCTATTGCCGCGGAGCAGTTTGACGATTTGAATGCCAAGTTCCTCGCATCGCATTTCAATGCCTTTGCGAATAGATGAGAAATAAGGGTCCTCATGTTCAGGCTCATCTTCCAGTGTAGACCACATCAGCAAGCCGAACTGCAGTCGAGACAGCTGCTCATCTTTTTTCAATCTTCGCAGCTTGGACGGCTTATATTGCAGCTGCTCGGCAATGCTAAATATACGGGACCGCGTTTCCTCGCTGACTGCAAGGCTAGTATCATTATTCAGAACTCTAGATACGGTAGCGGCTGAAACACCTGCCTCCTGCGCAATATCTTTTATCGTCGCCATGCCACACTCCATGTTTAGTTAATAAATTTACTAAATAACATATTCAGTTTACCAGACAACAGCAAAGTTCACAAGCGTCTATGCAACATTTAAGCGCAGCTCACGTGTTAATGCTAAACAAGCTGAGCTGACAGCGATCAACTATTATTAAGGGGGGATATGTAATGAAGCCTTTCATCGCGGTTATAGCCTTCGCGCTGATATTAATGCTTGCCGCCTGCAGTACGAATACAAACCAAACAAATGAAAAACAACCAAGCACCCTGCCAAACTCAAGTGCGAATACGGGTGCCAATCAACCAAAAGATAATCCTAAGCCTTCGTATTCCGTTCCTTCGAGTGAGAATGATCCGCTTGTTGCAACGACACCTGAAGCTGCCGCAGCAGCGATCATCTCGTTGCTCAAGGGTGAGGATCTGCAAAGCCTTGCTGCATATATCCATCCGAATAAAGGCTTATTATTCTCACCGTACGCTCATATTGATACAGCTTCAGCTAAGATTTTCCCAGCGGCAAGCCTTCCTGCTCTAACCGACACAACCATTTATCACTTCGGTGAGTATGATGGCTCAGGAGAGCCGATCGACCTCACCTTCAAGCAATATTATGACCAGTTCGTTTATGATAAGGACTTTCTTGATGCGGAGACTGTTGGCTCGGATGAAATCTTAGGAACGGGCAGTATGAAAGTCAATATAAAGGAGCTATTCCCAGAAAGCTATATGATGGACTATCATTTCAGCGGCTTCAACGAGCAATATGAGGGTATGGATTGGGCAAGTCTGATTCTCGTACTGGAGGAGTGGGACGGGGCCTGGTATGTAAGTGCGATTGTCCACTCACAGTGGACGACATAAACAAAATAGCTGCCTCCTTCGCGCTAAGGGGGCAGCCTGTTCTAGAAATCTTTTCGCCGCAGAATCAATAGTCCTCCCGCCAGCAGTATAAACGTATAAAACAAGCAGTATAGTAAAAACGAGTTGGATGCCGCTCCATTAATCGAAAAAAGACTAAGCTCTCTATTCAAATCATAAAAGCCGCTCAGCTCTCTAATCGAAAATAGCTCGCTCAACATGCGCTGCTGCACCGCATCTGCCGGCATGGCTAGCTTTATTAATCCGGTAAGCGTCTCTAGTGTCTCCAGTCCACTTATTTGCAGTCGCCCCGATTCCATAAACCTGTCAATCATATTACCGAGCCAGCCCATTCCGTATAGCATTGTCATCCATATTCCGTTACCAAGCGGACTGATATAACAAGACCCAATCATCGTTAAAGAAACAAGCAGCGGTATAATGGATAAGAACAAACCAAGTGATTGAATCAGTACTTCAAAGCTGAACAGCACCCCTGTATGCATCCAGCATATGAGGTGAAGGGAAGCGAACAGCAAGGTCCCATAAAGCGCAACATAGCTCACAAATCCGAACCATCTGCCCATATACCATTGCCAACGGTGAATCGGCCTTGCCAGCACCGATTGAAGCACACCCGCCTCAGCCTCGCCCGTAACCGCTGCAACCGAGCTAAAGATAGCCAGAAAGGCAACTGCGAAAGCAGCGAAAAAGAAGCCAAGCGTCAATATCATAGCGCTGCGGGCAAAATGCTCAAGTAAACTAAATGAAGCGACAACATGCACCTCGCCTCCTGCAATCGCACCCGCTAGAAACCAATAAGCGACCCAAAATAACATCGTCATCGTGACCGTCATTAAGGTCACGCGTTTGCGAATAAGCTCTTTCCACGTTAATCCCCAAACAGCAATCACAAGCGCTCCCCCCTATGCTCAAGACCTGTTACAGCAAGGCGGAACCACTCATCTAGTCTAGATTTCGTTTTTCCGACCTCATACAACGTAAGTCCAAGCTCGATCAGCAAATAATTGACTAACCCGATCTGCTCATCGTTGTCCAGCTCAAGCGTAATCCATGACATTCCTTCTCCTGCCTCTGTTACCGAAACAACGGCATTCACGCCAAGCATGTGACGAATACGATCTGCAGCCAGAGGGGTATATCCGCTAACACGCAGCAGCCAATTAGATTGCTCGCGAAGCACGTCGGCGACACTTCCTTCCGCCAGCACCTGTCCGTTATTAAGCAGGGCGACCTTGTCGCATAGCTGCTCCACGTCCTCGAGCAAATGCGAGTTCAGAAAGATCGTCTTTCCCCTGCCTCTCAATCTAACAAGCAGCTCTCTCACCTCATAGCGGCCAACGGGATCAAGTGCGGAAGCCGGCTCATCCAGAAACACGATATCAGGATCAGCAAGCAGTGCACATGCAAGTCCAAGCCTCTGCTGCATGCCCTTAGAATAGCCCTTTAGCCGATCACGCCCCCTAGCACCAATTCCAACCTCATCCAGCAGTTGTTGGATTCGGCGCTTCGCTTGAGAACGATCCAGCTCACACAGCTTCGCATGAAACGCAAGCACCTCCTCACCCGTCAGCCAGTCCGGATAGCGAAAAAGCTCAGGCAAATAGCCTAATCTTCGCCTTGCTTCGATTGTTCCAGAAGCATGTCCATAGATTTGTGCTTTGCCTGAGGTGGGCTGAATAAGTCCCGTGAGCATTTTGACAATCGTGCTTTTACCCGCTCCATTAGGGCCGAGGAAGCCAAAGGCTTCCCCTTCTCTAATCGTCAGCGTAACGCCGCTGCAGCCGCGGCCGTCGCCATAATCCTTCGTTAGCTGATTTGTTTCAATCGCATTGCGAATCAAGAGCGAATCAACTCCGATACCAACGCTTTTATTTGTTGTTCGTCCTCATAACCGTTCAAATAAGCATAGGTAACAATGCCATCCTGCAGCCACATCGCATTCACGCTGCTCTGACCCACGTATCGCATATCTATATAAACGTCAACAGCTTTAATGGTGACCTTCTCCCAGTCATTATTCGCAATAAGCGGCATCGGAATCTCGCCATTCTCCAGACTGACAGCACGCTGAAGCGAGGTACGCAAATGCTCAGGCAGCGCAGGGAAGCGAATGACCGCTTCGTAAGCATCCTTCACATTAACTGACGAATCTACCTCGATAGAAGGCTCTTTTATATAAGTTACTTGTACGCTTTGCTCCGAATGGGTTCCTCCATTACTCTGATACGTTACATTTACCCCTTCTCCGGTATGAAAGGTTATCGCTTTCCCATCAACCGATTCAGGAAGCAGCTTATCCGCACCCAGCTTCCGCATGGCACTGTTTATCTCGTTTACATTCAGATGGAGCAAGATGGATTCCGCTGCTATGGATGAAATGGCAGTCGTCTGATCTTCTCCCAGCTTAATCGCAGCTAACGGAAAACCAAGTTTAGCGGCGGCCTGCTCTGCGGTAATTGCCTCATAGCTGCCTACAGAATGCTTCTCAAAGCTTCCGAATCGATTATTCCTCTCCAGAGATTCTCCTTCGCCGATAAAGCTGTTCATTAGCGACTGCAAATCACCTTCGTTCACAACAATCACCTTTTCCATGCGGAACGTATTCAGCCAAGCTGCCAAAGCTTCATTCGTTGATGGAATTGCAATGACAACGGCTAGAAGAGCAGCAGCGCATGCAGCAACCGTCTTGCCTTTATTCCTGCGAAACCAGCGCTGTACTGCTCCGCTCTGTCTCAGCCGGCTGTCCGATTCACTCGATATAGCCCGCTTTCTACCAAGCGGAACAACATTTGATGGTGCTTGTACTTCGTCTATCCCCCTCGCATCAGGAGCCTCCTTCACTGCTTCTTCTGAGGAAACAGGTCTTCCTGCTGACTGCTCAGTATGGTTGCTTACAGCTTGCGACTCCCACTGCTCCCACAAGGGAGATTGCTCAGTATGCTCCAGTTGTTCCTCGAGCCTCGACCAAGCTGCGGATAGCTGCTCCTGCTCTGTTTTATTCAATCTTTCATTACTTGTCATCATGCACTCCTCCTAAAGGAATTTGACCTGCCATTCTAATCATGAGAATACACATTTTCTGTATGCCCCGCTTGCCGCCTAAGCCGTTCTCCCGCTCTGCGCAGCATCGTTCCTACCTGAGGTTGCCGCAATTGCAGCTGCTCTGCAATCTCCGCGTAGCTGTACCCCTCGTAGCGAAGCAGCAGCATCTGCTTATCTCGCTCAGGCAGCGCATTAAGCCAGCTTAGCAGTTGCTCTTCTGCATCCTTGTCCATTGCCCGCTGCTCACCTGACTGCACCGCTTGCGGTTCTGACAGCATGCTTTGTTCCTGCTTTTGATTCAAAGCACGTTCCCGCGCCTTCTTATCCATATAGTCATAGGCAAGCCTCGTTAATACACGGTGAAGCCATGCTCCAATTGCTTCAGGCTGGTCTGGCGGATTCCGATATAATCTCAGAAATGTTTCCTGCGCAAGATCCTCCGCTGCAGCTTCATCGCGAATAAGAGCAATAAGCTTTCTCCTGACAACGGGATAATGCTGGTTGAATTGCTGGCGAAACATATCCGGCGCCGAATGTTCCATTCCATGTACCTCCTTCACGTTTTTTTGCTCAAGCTATAAGAAAGACGATACTGTCCTCATTTTTGTAACATAACGAGCCAAACTTTATTTTACCAGAAAAATCCCAACCCACATCCACATAAAAATGCCGCCCCCTTACGTATTAGGAGACGGCATTTGTTCAAGCTCTATTATTATGTTCTATGAATAATTGCGCGAATTGAACTGGAGGTACTGGCGGGCTGTAGAAGTAGCCTTGAATGGCGTCGCAATGATGATCGCATACGATATCCAGCTCCTCTTGCGTCTCTACACCTTCCGTCACAACATTCAAATTCAAATTATGGGCAATGACAATAACGGATTTGTATATCATTTGTTTCTTGAAGTCGCTCACAATTCCACTAATAAACGTCTTATCCAGCTTCAGCGTATGCAGCGGAATGTTCTGCAAATAGCTTAGCGAGGAATAGCCTGTACCGAAATCATCAAGCGACAGCTTCACCCCAAGCTGCTTGAGCTGGTCAAGGATGGTAAGCGTCTGCCCTGGATTATCCATAAATATCGACTCGGTAATTTCCAGCTCGATTTGCTCCGGCAGGATTCCCGCATCCGAAATGATATGTTCGATGGTGTGAACGATCTGCTTCTGCTGGAACTGAATCATCGACATGTTTACGCTCACTGAGAGCTTTGAAAGCCCCATTTGCTCCCATTCTCTAATTTGTTGACAGGCTTTATACAGCACCCATTCGCCTAATGGAATAATAAATCCCGTCTTTTCGGCAATTGGGATGAAATCCAGCGGCGATACCGTGCCAAGCTCCGGATGGTTCCAGCGAATTAATGCTTCTGCCCCGTAGATTCGTCCCGTTGCGACTTCTACTTTCGGCTGATAATACAGCATGAATTCACCACGCTCAAGCGCGCGGGACATACTGCTCTCCAGCAGCAGCTCTCTCTTGGTCACATCATTCATAGAGGCCGTATAAACCTTGCTCGTATTATGCTCTTTCTTCGCGACATACATCGCTATGTCCGCTTCTTTCATAAGCTGATCTGCTGCGTCTGGTGTCCAAGCATGGCCAAAGCTGATTCCAATACTGGCCGTCATGTAGAATATTCGGTCCTTTAATGAAATCGGTTCGGAAATGACCGTCAGAATCGTTTCTGCTATATGAACCGCCTGATCCGAATGCGTTACTTCCTCCAGCAGCACTATGTACTCGTCACCGCCAAAACGGAACACGCGTCCTCCGCTGCCAACGGCTTGGACGATCCGTCCTGCCATTTGCTTAAGCAATTGGTCTCCCATTGCATAATCCAACGTGTCATTAATCATCTTGAAGCGATCAAGATCAATGATTAGCAATACCATTTGTCTTTCTTTAATTCTGCTGCCTAACGCTTTCCCCTCGATATAGCGATGATAAGCGTAACGGTTAGGAAGCCCCGTTAATAAATCATGGGTCGATTGGTACTCAATTACTTGCTCGGCTTCCTTGCGCTGAGACAGCATATAATTGAAATGCAGCGCCATAAATTCAAATTCATCGTTTGTATGTATACTTAACAGCTGTGTTCGGCCCCCTGCCGCAAACGCCGAGGTTGCCTGTACCACCTTCTGAATATTGACCAGAATAATTTTACGTACGAGAAGCGCCATCACAATCGCCATAAAAAGCAGGGCAAGACATGTGATCCAGATTGACTCCCAAAGGCTTTTATAATATGCAGTCAGCATGTTTTTTTTGGGAATGACGGTTTCGATATGCCACAGCACGTCCTGGATTTGAATCGGATAGAACGTCCGCAGTACAGTCCCTTCCTCGCTTGGGTCACTCGTATACGCGCTGCGCACTGCTGTTCCCTTTATAGCTTCGAGCTCATTACTGGTGCCCCATAGTTGAAAGGAGGTATTCACCAAATCGGCATCTCTTCCGTTAGCCAAGTAACGATTACCAGTTGTAATAATGGCGGCATACCCGCCCAGCGGCCTGAATTTTTCTATTCGCTGCTGAACCGAGGAAAGTGAAATATCTGCTCCGACAATGCCCATAAAATTGCCTTGTTCGTCAAGCAGCGGCAGCACAAGCGAGGTCATCAGAATCGATTTGCCTTTCACCTTGTAATAATAAGGTTCCAAGAGCGAGAATGATTTGGTCTGTTTAGGCTGCTGATAGAACAAGCCCTTCTGCTTATCTTCATAATCCTCGAGCGCGAGCACCTCTATCGTGTCGTCTCTGCGGACAATGTATGGGACAAACCTACCGGTATCGTCATCATAGCTCGTCTTATTTCGATGCTCCGCATCATTACCGTCAAAGGCATTCGGCTCCCAAAGGGTATATACCCCTAACAGATCTGGATTGTCGGACAGCACTTTCTTTAACAGTTCAATCGTATTTTCTCTATCTTGCAGCTGATCTTTTTTCAATTGAAGGAGAATAAATTCAAGCGTTTTAAGTATCGATGTTGTTTCATTCATTGTTTTAGAGAAAGGATATATGTATGAGGAAGACTCCGTTTGTGCTTGAAGCTCGCTCTCACGAAGATTTGAGTTATATAGCTTAACGAGGTGGGCAAATGCTAAAAGTCCTAACGAGAGAAGTACGAGAAGGCCAAGTGAAAATATTAATTTTTGTGCAATGCTTAGCCTTATCTTCCTCATGATATCTATCAGCCCCTTGTTGTCGGAGAAAGCAAAATCGACGAAATTTGTCAATTTATGATGTGGTTCTAGTATACTTGACATTTCAAGCCAAACACAATGAAAAATTAGGATAATAACCCTATATAATTCGACAAAAAACTACTAAATTCAACATTTTCGAATATTACAAGAGCCAATTGAACTTAGTTCCCTTTTAACGCGGAGGTAATTTATTGCATTTATTGTTTTCGACTCTCTGTTGAAGACTGTCGCCAAAGTCAAAATCGAACAAAAATAGGCCTCAGCCATTTGGCAGGGCCTATCCTATTTGCAAGTGGTCTAACTGCATGTTTTATCTGCGAGATGATTAGCTGTTAGATGATTGACAGCGAACTGCTTATCAATAGCATAACCAAGCATTTATACCTCGCTTTGATTTCCGTTCTGCTTGTCTTGCTTGGCTCGATTATGATCCTCAAGACGATGCGGACGTTTACCTTTACCACCATGGAGCTGATAGAGCTCCTCACGCAGCTGCTCGGATGTCTTACCTTCCGTTTTGATGCCATGCTCTTTGGCTACTTCACGCAAATGCTCAAGCCGCTTCGCTTGATGCTCCGCTTTGAATGCTTCCCATTTATCCTTATTGGCAAGTTTAGCTGCTTCTACTTCTTTCTTTAGCTGTTCAGCGGTTTTTCCTTCAGCCTGTATGCCAAAGTAGGTTGCTATTTCCTTCAGCTTCTCCAGCCGATAAGCTTCGAATTGTTTGCGCGTCATTCTCCCCTTGCCATGCTTATGCTCCTGATCCAGTTCGGAATCCTTGGGATGCTGAGCGGAGAAGAAACCAATTGGCAAAGCTGTTACTGATTTTGCAGCCCATGCAGGAGCGGCCGAGAATAGAACAGCCAGCGATACAATAGGGATAAACCATTTTTTAATCATACTGCTGCCACACCTTTCCAATGCAATCGTGATGCAGAGGCTGAGCAAGCCTCATCTGGATTATTTTACCCAAGCCATCAACTGATTAGACATGAAAGCAGCACAATTCGACAGATTCCTACAGAAACTTAAGCCTACTCGCCAGCCTCAGAAAGCTCCAACTGCTCTAACTGTTCCAGCTCACTTAACAACCACTCTTTAGAGAAATGCTCTCCGATAAATACCGCTACATCATTGACATGCCCCTGCGGTTCGATTCTCATAAAGTCTGATTCCTTATAGGCGTATTGGAATAGAAAACGACTTGGCGCATCTGTAAAAGTAACAATCCCTTTTGCCCGATATATGTTGGCGGGAAGTCTCTGGAGTAATGCCTCGAAGGCCTCGCTGCTCACAGGCTTGCGCCAATAATGTGTTATGACCATGACATGGTCATGGGAATGGTGATGTTCTTTGTGCGTGTGAGCATGATCATGCGCATAGTTATGATCGTTGTGCGTGTGATCGTGTAGATCAAGGTCATGCTCATCATGATGCTCTGCGATGGAGCCTGCAACCGAAGATGAATCAACAACAGCTGCGTTAGCAGAGCTGGCTTCTCTATGCAAACTTTCGGCAGTTGCATTCGCGTCCGCATCAAGCCAGCTCCAATTATCGATCGCACATCGGACGGTTGCAACGATTGGCGCATGAGCGTTAAGCTCGCGCAACTGCTGCTGTGCTTCAACTAACTGCTCCGGCTCCAGCCTATCGACTTTATTCAGCAATAAAACCGTAGCGCAGCGTATTTGCTCCAGCATCAGCTTGAACGTGCGTCCTTTGCCATCGCGACTGCGGGCAAGCAGCTCGGGACCGTCAACAATAGTAATAACGCTGCGCAAATCAATCGCCTCGTACATAGCCGCCTCAGTTACACCATCAAGTGTCTCCATTGGATTTGCAGCCCCTGTCGACTCGATGAAAATCACATCCGGCTGATGCTCTTTGATGAGCGTACTGATCTCCACACCCAAATCGCCGCGCATCGTGCAGCAAATGCACCCGCTCAGCATCTCAGCCATCGGCACTTCGTCGCCTACAAGCTGGCCGTCAAGATTAATATCGCCAAGCTCATTCATAATGACAGCAGGCTTCTTACCTTGAGCGGTATAATAATCCAGCAAGCGTCTCAGCAGTGTCGTCTTGCCGCTCCCTAGAAAGCCTGAAAGCAAATGAATCGGTATATGTTTGTCTTGATTCGTCATTATAATGTCTCCTGTACGTCCAAATTTTGAGCAGATAATGAATGGTTATCGTTTTATTATATCGTAATTGTTACGTTCATTCATCCTTAAAAAAGAAGACATAAGTTTTCTTTTTCTGTTATAAGGGTTCACCTGTTCGGTTTGCACAAAAAGAGGCTTACGTTGCACTTTATGCAATCGAAACTGCGTATGTATGATGTAGCAATACGCTACATTGTAAAAACTGCAACAGATGACTGCTCAGCTTTCGTTATTTCAATCAATTGAGCGAAATCGGTTGTACAAACTGCAATGTAGGCTCAGCATTTGTTTAAATATTAATCATCTACTGTAGAACGTACAATGCAGCCATAGCAGCTTTACAACTGCTTTTTATAAAAGCTTCAGCCACCATGCCCTTTTGATCGGATCTGCTCTTCTATTGTGCGTTAAGGAATATGCAGGAGTAACGGATAGGTTTTTTGGGGGGATTGAAGGGGTGCCATACAAAACTGGCCCATACTCGGTACGAGTTCGTTCATCGTCATCAATAACATGCAAAACCCCCAAGGCTCAGGCACTTGGGGGTTTTCATTCTATTTCAATTAGTGGAAACACCATCATGCCGATTTACAAGTAAGCTGTTATTCCTAGCACCAAGCGCGGGAAATAATGACAAGTAGAATGAAGAGGACCAGAATTACTCCCAGACTTGAGAATGCTCCGCCAACTACAGGACCGCAATTTGCGCCTGCAACCGGGTAAACGGGGCCACAGTGTCCTGGACCTACGTTTGCACCTGCTACTCCATAGCTCATTTGTTCATCTCCTTTTTGTTAAGGTACAGTATCCTATGATTTTCAGCGGAAAATGTATAGGCGATTGAGTAAAATGTGCTCCTGCTCATTTTTCACTTCCGCCCACACCTTCTTCTCATGGAGTAGGTGTAGCAAGTAAACTTTGCAAATATTCAGCCTGCTAAACCATAACAGCCCCACACGCTGCCGCGCATGGAGCTGTTATTATGATTTCAGTTAGGAGTCATACGTTATCGAAGCGTTAGGGTTTATCTCCCCTTTCCTCTTACCACCAAGAACGAGAAATTATGACAAGTAGGATAAAGAGAACGAGGATAAATCCAATGTTCGAGAACCCACCGCCACAGTTATTGCCTACGCCTGCAACTGGGTAAGGTGCACAGTTTCCTGGACCTACATTTGCTCCTGCTACTCCATAGCTCATTTGGCCATCTCCTTTTTGTTAACTTACACAGTATCCTATGATTCAGGGCGGAAAGCGTATGGGCGTAAGAAGGAAATGAGCAGATGCCTAAGCAGAGCTATTTTCGCGAGAGCAGGATGGTATTCAACCATGCCAGCTCGGAAAGCGTTAGTTCACCTTGCTCCGCTTTCTCCTTCCACTTGGCATCTTGGAGCAGCTTCTGTTCCGTGAAACGAGACAACGTATCGACTAATATGCTGTTCTCGCTTATGGAAAGTACTAGATCCGTCTTGCTATCGTTATTGCTGTTTTGCATGTGCATACGCTCCGCAACCTTATTTTTAAATGCAAACCATCCTGTCCACTTCCCGCTGTCGTACATCAATCGTGGGCAAGTCTTTCCGCTCCAGTCATAGTGGCGCAAAAGCCGCTCCGTTCCCCAGCCGCGCTGTTTCAGCATATTTGCAACGAGTTCAACCGCATGGTTTACCGTTTTGGCATAATCCCCGCTCTCGCATAGCTCAATTCCAATCGATGTTCGGTTGCCGCTTGACGCCCCGCTTCCATCGCCAGCATGCCAAGCGTTCTCATTCAGTGGAATGCATTCAATGACTTCATGCTCATCGATAACAAGATGATAAGAGGCGGTGCGATTGTTGGCAGCATTCGTTAGCCAGGCTCTTTCGTTTTGCGCTGAACTGGTCGGATTTCCTGTGTTGTGAATGGTAATGGATTGAGGCAGCAGCAAATGGCCAGGACGGCGATTGCTTGAGGTCATTTTGGGGATATGGTTAATGGTGTAGTTAGCGATTGGAGTTCTCTCCTTCTGAATCAGCTCCGCGCTGCGAAGCCCGGTCTACTTTTGCCTTTAGTTCGCTCTCTATGTGCTTGATGATCGTATCTGGAATCCATTTTCCCCAGCCTGCCCGATACGCATTAGCCGTTAGTGACTGCCAAGTATGATAGACCAAACCTAGCGTGATTGCGTAAAATAATAGTCCTGGTGTACCGAGCATCATATCAAGTAGATTTGCTAGAAAAGGAAAAGCTAATATAAAAATAGTTCTCAAAATACCATGTCGTCCGTATTCTGAACTGTACGTTTCGTCTCTTAGTGAAGCAGCGATGCCGGTGATCCAGTCCATCACAATAGCTGTAAGAAGCAAGCTGATCGGTATAAACCTCCCCTCCCCATAGATCAGATCAATCCATGGGGCGGCAACAGCCCCCACTCCCGCTGCCAGTGTCTTACTTGGCGAAATTTCGAATTCAAAAATCTGCTTGAACATATGATTCCCCTCCTTTTTAGCTTAGATAAAAAGATAAAAACCCTGCTGGGAGGCAGGGTTTACTGACTTTGCTAATTCTTTTTTAAGAGCACTTGGTATTGAATTATACGTTGTATGACTACCAATTTTTTCATCGTATTAATCTAATATTTTTTTCCGCTTTCGGGATTGTAATCAAAAATGCTTAACCAATGCTCTTCACTTCATCACAGAGCCAATCCAAATAATTTTAATAAACAGAATCAATCATTTAAATCGAGTTTCTGATCTATTTTTCACTGTAACAGATACCTGAAAATTTAGTCTTTGCGAGCAAGGCTTCGACTTCTACTTTTTCACTTACAGGCACATCTTCAATCCTCTTGAACCCTTTTCGAATCAAGTGATTATAAATAACTACCACAAATTATCCACCTCCTTGGACTGACTCCAAAGCATCAATCCGAGCCGTAAGCTTTAAGATTAGATCATGTGCTTCAGAAACCCCTACCATTACATTATTTGTTTCCTGCTCGCGCTGTATATTTGCTAAAGTTTGTATTTCGTATACCCCCGTTACTCCCAGCATCGTATCAAAACTATTAACTTTAAAACGTTCGATTTGGCTTTGCTCCGGCGACTTTGGTGGCGGGATTTCGATATACTCTACTTGCTCAATCTCAGCGGTTACAAATTGCCCCGCTTCATCTACATCGACTAAAACCTCGCCGCCATTAACGTGCGAGAACCATATAGCTGCCGCTATTTCATTATCAATACATACGCAACTCTCCGACGTTTCAGGGAGTTCTACGAACGTGACCACGCCTCTAGCCAGCCCAATAACCATGTGATCACTTTTTCTATACTCTATTAACATGACGACACTCCTCTAATTGTTCACGATAGTATTTACTCCGTTATTAACATAACTCTCGCTTCCACATATAGTAACATTTCGTATAAAAGTCTGAACATTGTTTTGAATAGCCGCAATAGAAATTGAGCTATTAGGTGGGATAGCTACTTCAAAATCCACGCTGAAAACAACGTATGATGCTGACGTAGTTAGCGGAGAATTATTCGGTAATGCATTCGCCTGTGATAACATAGACCCCATAAATATAGGATTAGTAGCAGCAGCATTTATCCAAGCTAAAATACCACCAGTATTTCCAGCTGTAGCTACACGCATTTCCCCCTTGATTCTATATCTACCTCCATACTTAACATTAAATGACTTAAGAGTAGAGCCTGCACCACTGCGCTCGGTGTTAGCGGTCATAATAACGGTATCACTAGGCGTTATGGTTGTAGTGTGGAGTTCGCCCCACGCTGACCATATGCCATTAATACAACGTCTTTCCCATGTGCGCGTATTATAAAAATCTCTGTATGTTTGTGTTATCCATACTGGATTTTCCTCAAACCTAGACACCATTAGGTGCCCAAAGCTACTGCCAGTTGGTCTATTTGTATTGCCTTCAGATACGTAATTACCTGTTATGGTAATTGTATTTAAGTCCAACGTATTAGCCAGATAAAATGCTTCGTTTCCATACTGAATCCAATTTGTCCAATTACCATTCACTCTGTTCCTCGCCCACCGTCTATTTGACACAAAATCAATTACGGTCTGAGCGAGATACGTTGTAGAGTTATCAAAGGGTACAACTTGAATCGTTATATTTGCAGAACTCCCGAATGGGAGAGTCCCTGTTGCACTATAAATAGAATAATTACCAGGAGTTGTTAACGTGTCTAGGCTTGTGCCGTTTGCGAGCAACACAGTTTCGTTACTAATATGTGTCCAAGAAGTCCAAGTACCATTTATATTTACTCTCGACCAAATACGATTATCGGCGTACCACCTTGCCACTTGCGTGCAATATGGACTTCCATCGAAACTGTCAATAACATCATAATAGATAACTCCACCTTGCATCGGAGCGTTAATACCGTTATAAACGGTATATCTACCAGTAGCTGTTAATGTGTTCACATTCATTCCGTCGGTTTTTTGTTGAGTCTTCACCCTACCTGCAATCTCTTGCAATGCCGTCTCAACATTCGTACCCGCGATTACGCTCCCCGCGTCAGCAATCGTAATCATAGATGCAGCATGCGACGAAGGATGCGTATAGTTATTCGCCCCCGTAGCGATCCCATCCAGCTTCGTTTTATCCGCAGCAGATTGCAGCCCCGCTGTTGTAGTTGTCGCCGCTGCCGTGCTTGCTTTGGCATTCCAAGTCGCTTTCTCTGTATCCGTAACGAAACGGCTACTCGCGTCTTGTACAATAATGCTTGCCGGATGGGTAGACGGGTGCACATAAGTATTAGCACCCGCAGACACTCCCGCTAGCTTGGTCTTCTCAGCGGACGTAAAGTCATTCGCCGACAGACCTTTTCCAGCTTCCTTATCCACCTTGCCAGCAATTGCCGTATCAATAATATCTGCGTTACCATTAAAATCCGCAATATCAACAACATCTGTGCCTTCCGGCTTTCTCAATCCTAGATTCCCTGTCGTTTGCATATGTTCACACTCCCTCGTAAACTCTTAATTCGCTCCATGTCCTGCTTTTGGCTTGTTGCCACGTCAACTCTTTTATCTGATTCCAAACCGTATACGTATATTTCAAACTGTAGGACAAATGAGCTGGTTTAATATCGTCAAGCATTTGAATGAATCCTGCCATGTTAGGTGGGATACCCTTTGTTCCTACAAACAAAACTTCAAAGCGACTTTCTTCGGGATACTCCACTACGTTCACTTCTCCGCCCGAAAAAGCCGTAGCCGTTTGAATAATTTTGGTTCTAGTCGTCGTTCCCGCGCCGCGTAATTTGGCAATCACGCTCTCACGGCGATGGGCATACGATAAGGATGAGTCACTGGACAAACCCAATATCTTTTCCCAACGAGCTAATCCCCAGGTTGAGGTTTGTACAAAATATTGTTTCAAAACATCCTCATGTGCAGCCGATAGTTCCACAATCCGCTCTCCTAGGCCACCCTGGATGAAATCCATTTCCAGCACCTGTTGGTAATAGGACGGCAAATAACTCATTAAATCGATTGCAGAAGGAGCAGCTTCCTCTCCACCTTCACTTTCTTTCCCATATGTTTGTGCTACATGTGAATTCAATCCATTTATCAAAGCCTACACCTCCAGTTCCACTTGCCATACAACAGGTACTTCATCGATATTCAGTCCTACATTGGCACCCCCGCCATTTAACAAAAGCCCGTGATAATCTAGGACGCCAGGAATACTAAGAAGTAAAGTTCCCAGCTTCGCAATGCTGACATAGTTAACCCGGAATGCTGTTTCTTCTAAATAAGCTCGAACTGTATTCACAAATGAACCGTTAACCTGTTGCACCGTAAAGCCCGCCGCTAGCGTTACTTTCGCTTTAATATGAATCGGCACGCTAGAAGCAGAGACGACCGAGACCTCTGCTCCAATCGGTCTTTGTTCATTCAAATAGACAAGTACAGTTTGCTGCAGCACATCACTCGCTGGCTGCTTGTCCGTATTTACGATAACCACTTTCACCGTACCTGGGCCATCCCATAGCGGCATAACACGGGCTCCACCAACACCCGCAACGGAGGTCGTCCATCTCATATAGTCGGACACATTGCCGCTTGTACCGGGATTCTGTACCTCCACCAAAAAACGAGCTCTCAGCTGTTCATCCGATTCTTCATCTTCGCCAGGCACCAGCACATCCGATAGCTCAGCACGCGCAAGCGAGCTGACATAATCAATAGGGAGCATCTCGCCGAACTGTTGATTTCCCGCTGCTCCATCAAGCTCACTTTCAAGTATGAAGGACCCGCTGCTCAATCTTTCCCTTACGACAAAATTGGACATGTTAAGTGAATAGCGGCTTCCGATAGGTACGTCGACAGGATTACCGCCAGCTCCATAAAACTTCCCCAGCCGCTTTGTACGCGCAGCCGGTTGCCTAATGATGCCAAAATCAGCGGTTCTCCTGCTCAAGTACTCTCCGCTTGAGGTATCTGCAAACGCTAGATTCATGCTCACATCGAGCTGGGCATATAGCTCAGATAATTCTGCGGCTGCCGGCGCAAGCGCATCATAAATAATGCTCCCCTCCCGCTTATCTACATCCGCTGTCACAAGGTCAAGCATTTTCTGCAGCAAATAGCTGTAAGTCATTTGTTCATACACGCTCCACGACCTCCTCTCCAAAACTCCCAAATACTGAAACTACGGTAAAACGAATGCTAGCTAAATCATCGGCAACGTCGAACTGAAAGTCCGTCACTCCGCTTACTCGCTCATCTTGCATGATGGCCTCCCTAATTCTCCGCTCCATTTCGGAACGTACAAAGGTCGGCGCCTCACCGACGAGGTCTTGTAACTCAGCGCCGTAATCTGCGCTATAAATAAAAAAATCATAACGTTCCGTTTGCAAAATTTTGAATACGGCTTGCTTTACCGCATCCAGACTGTCTGTCTTCCCAACAATCCTTTTGTTCGTCCAATCGAGCTTGTACGTCACGCTTGTCTCAGTGCTCTCATTCTCCACGGTGTCCGTCAGTCTTGCCCCTTGAGGAATCATGAACTAACCACCTTGTCCAGCATTACAAATTGCTGCCCGCCTTGTACACGGAGCATAAGCACAGTATCTCCCGCTTCAAGACCGCTCCGAATGAGAAGCTTATCCGAGGAAGGCAGTATCGCTTCAAAACGTGTGAGACTTTCCGGTACAATTAAAAAATCCTCCGACAAAGTAAAACGTTGATCCACGTTTACCTCCAGAGGATTTATTTTTATAACTGTTCCGACCATGACAGCCATCGGATTGCCGGCGGCATGTGCCGCCACTCCTGCTTTTTTAATTGCATCTAGCAATGCCATTAAACCACCCTCAATTCCAATTTCATCGTGTGAATATCCGCGTCGAATTTATGCGTGCATTCATCTACGAGAAAATATTGATTCATATTTATCTCTTCAATAACGATCGGTACATAGCTGCCCGCTCTCACCCGCAAATCACCAATAGCATCAATACTGATGCTTCGACTCTCACGGTTTTTCATACTCATGAGCTGACTAAGCTGTTCTCTGATCTGTGCCACATTCATATTCTCGTCCGCTTGCTTATACAATTGCAGACGTCCCCACTTAGCCATATTGGCACTATCCTGTATGATATGAATATCCCGCTTACCTGTTTGCTTATTGTCCTGATACATCTTAATTTTGTTGTACGTGTCTCCGTCAATCGAACGCTTCATCCCATAATCATATAGAAGGCTATAATCGCCAATGACAAAATCAACCTTCATGTCCTGAATATTCCGAACGGAAAGCTGTCCGAAATCATCAAGCAGCATAAAATTCCCGCCTTTATGAATTAACGTCAAATCAAGAGCTTTGCAAATGATATCTAGCAGCTTCTTATTATCCTCAATCATGGTAGGAATTTTATATTCCGTATCGGCAATCACACCCGTCTTCAGTTCAAAATCATCTGCAATTCGCTTCACGATTTG
Organism: Paenibacillus sinopodophylli; assembly: GCF_005930355.1. Taxonomy (GTDB): domain Bacteria; phylum Bacillota; class Bacilli; order Paenibacillales; family Paenibacillaceae; genus Pristimantibacillus; species Pristimantibacillus sinopodophylli. Next base: position 86,571 of record NZ_VDBO01000008.1, on the reverse strand, counting down.
AGACGCAGTCACATCTTTGAAGACATATGTGTCATTCGTAAGCAGATACCGAATCTGATCGTAAGCTTTAATGGACACACTCTCGTCCCTACTAGAACTAATCTCGAATACATAGCCATAAAAAACAGCTAATCCATCCTTCCGAAGCGTGATAATGTCGCCGCTGTTCACTTCAAACAAGCTGCTTTGGAACAAGCTGCCTTTAATTAACGTCACATCAAGACTCGATGCCGTCCCGATCCGTTTCGTCTTGTATGTGAGGGACGGTACTAGACTAGTAATGTCCCATACCTTTCCATTGCGGTTATCAATTCGTATTTCCAGCATCTCATCACCCCGGCAGCTTGAGCAGCATACCAATCGGCAGCTGCCTCAGCTGCGAATCCTTGATGCCATTCAGCTTCTGAATTTCTTTCCATCGTGCTTCATTTCCCAGCTTTAGCCTAGCCACTTTAATAAGAGAATCGCCAGCGACGAGCTTGTACGTCTTAGGCGCTATTTTGTCCGAAGGTCTAGGCTGCAGCTTGACGCTCGCTTTGTCATCTTTGACAATAACGGGCCTAGCTCCGTAGAAAGCATACTCTTTCAGTGAAATGCTATACTCGATATCACCAGAGCCTGCGGCCTCTTTCCATTCAAATTTCTCAATACTCATCGGTAAGTTGATATCAAAGGTTGCTCCCGTATAAATAAAACGAATGGGCTGCTTGCGTTCGAGCCAATCCTTAATCACCGTTACATAAAAGACGGGGTCTATCCACTTTTGGCTGACAAGGAAAGGATACGCCTGCGCAGGAAAAAAGCTTTCAAACGAAATAGACGTTAGCTTGGGGTTCTGGATGACATTGATTTCTCCCAATCCAGATACTTCGTACGTTTTGCCGCCAGCAGCATCACCAATCTTGATTTCCGGTGGGTTGACGGGAAGCTGAAGGTTTTGCTTCTGATTGCCGTAACTCAGCCAAATACTGTAATCATGGTTTCGACTCGTGATCATACATTGTACGTCCTTTCCGCAGACGAGGCGATCTCTTCATTGAGAGAGCGCTCAATCCGTCCAATGATGGTGTCAATATCGTAGCCGTTATTAATATCGCCCGTTTGCACGCTGACCGTCGGCTGCAGCGATACGAAGTTTTGAATATTTTTCATCTCCGCCAGCTCGCGCATCGTCTTCAAATCCTCGCTGGAAATATCAACCTTTTCGTTGATCGAGCCAACTTCCTCTACTCGGTTGATGTTTGGGGCTGCGCCGCCAAAACCAGCTGCTGCTGGATCGCTCGCATTACCAAAGCCAGAGTCTTTATTTAAATCAAAGTTCATGTTGTCTTTGAAATTCCCAACGTTGTCCATAAGCCCTGTTCCAAAATTGCTGCCTTTGCTGAAAGCATCGCCCAAATTAGTCTGTGCCATTTTATACTTAGAGAAATCTACTACATTCTTCTTACTCTTTGGCTCAAACTGATCGAAATCACTCATATTAAGCGATCCAGTTATTTCAAATTCAGTGCCTGTTATTTTATTCACTTTTTCCAGAAGCCAGTTCAGGCCATCAACAAAAGAGTCAATCATATTTCCAAAATAACCTACAGCATTTTTAACAAGATCAAAAAATAACTTTTGAATGGCATAAACCGGATCGATAAAAATGTTAACCAAAAATTCTGCTACTGATAAAATAGTGTTCCAAAGAAAAGCAAAGCCGTTTTGCAGTGCTGCAAAGAGTCCAGCAAACAAACCTGATACAAAGCCTACAACTTGTTCAGTGGTTCCTCCAAAATACAAGAACAACCCAACAAGAGCACCAATAATGGCAATAACGAGCAAGATTGGCCATAAGAGCAGCAGCCATGCACCAACTTGTGTTAATACAGGAGCTACCATTGCCCATAGTGCAGTAATTATGGTTGGGAGAAATACCGCTCCTGCGACCATAAGAATTGAAGCTATAAGCGGCCAATTATTTAAAAACTGGCTAAACACCCAAAGAGCCCCTTCACCTACTGCAGCAAGCATGTTAGCTACGAATGTTAAGCCTTCACCAAACAATACAAAGAACGCTTGGAATCTCTCACCGGCAACGAGCTCATTTAGTTTCTCAAGCAGTGGCGACATCGCAGCAACTGCACCCATTCCAGCCCCCGCAAAACCAGATTTAATCATATTTTGTAAATTTGCTATTTGATTAGCTGGACTGGCACCGACTGTTTGCAGTGCTTCAGCCCCCAAATTCGCTTTTTCCCTCATCGCATCCAACGCATTTAGAAAGCCGTCCATATCCATTGCTTCTTCAAAGCCAACACCCTTGAATGCATCTTCGTTTATTTGGAATGAATCCATCAAACCAGAGTAGTCGCCTTCCATAGCAGATTTAATCGCATCTGCCGCATCCTCAGAACTTCCTCCATTAGGGCTCAATGAAGAAAGCTCCATAGCCATATTTGTCATCCGATTAAGTTGATCTGTGTTCTGTGCGGCAGGCATGAGGGATAAAGCCGTATGAATCCCCTCATTCACATCCACGCCATTCCTTACTGCATTTCCCCTTATATTCTGATAGAGCGGCTCACCAACTTGTGCCCCTCCGGCTCGTGCCATGAGTAACGATTTCGACTGATGCTCCTCCAACGCTCCTGTAATGGCCATCGTAATCATTTGCTTAATCTTCTCACCCGCGCCTAATATTGCAGAATGCCACATATTAGCTCCTTGTTGAGCCGCATCCAACAAAGCATCTGGTGCAGGTGCTCCTTCAGCATTCGATGGAGGCGGTGCATTAATACTTTGAATCAGCTCTCTAAGGGCAACGATTAACAAGACCCCATTCTTAGCTGCACTAAAACCAGCATCAAGACTTCCTAGAAAACCTCTTATCCCTTTCCTTCCACCAGCGTCATCTGAATCACCTGATCCTTCTGGATTATCTGAACCATCAGGATCTCCTGGAGCAGGAGGAACGGGAGGCGGGGTTGCAGCTTCACTAAACTTTTTAACTGACTCTGTAAAAGCATTCATTGATGTCGTTGCTTTCGTTAACTCAACATCCAAATGATTAGCTTCTACACTCATTTTTTCAAAAGCCTCTACTAGCTTCTTGCCTTGCTTTGTTGCTTCAATAAAACTGCTGTTTAATAAGATCATAAATCGATAAAAGGCTTCCGCAGAACCACTAGGCCCAGCGCCTCCATTTTCAATAATAGCTGGGGAATTACTTGCCATCCTTCCACCCCCTACACACGGGCAAGAGCGCTCCCTCATGAGAGCGCTGCCCGTCCTTATTTTCGTTTTGCTTTGACACGCTGCTTCTTCTCGTTCTCGATGCGAACATCGATCATCGCGTAGATAGCCGCTTTTTCCCGCCGGGTCATGGCCATCAGCACATGCGGCAGGATATTAAGCTCGTGGAGGGCATAGTAAGCGTAGTTCGCTTCTCCATCGCCCTCTTTAATTAGTTTTTTACTTCATCAGCCAAATCGTTCAGGCCCTGATTAAAGCCGTTAATTTCCTGTACGCGCTGGACGAGCGAGGCATATTCACCTGGCAGCAGCATTTTGCGCAGAAGATTCTCTGCACCTAGAATGCCATACGATTTCTGCAATTCCGCATCCTTCAAGTTAGGAAACTGAATGCTGCTTACGACGAGCTTGGCGAGGTATTCATCCGTATTCGTCTCAGGAACAAAAGTACCATTTTTCCCCTTTACCTTGCGTGTAGAGGATTTACGGCACTCCTCGTTCTCGGCTTCCGTCATGCTGCGCAGCTCCCAAGCTACAGCTTGCCCTTCAGCATCCTTGAAGCGATCGGATACGATAAACGACTGCGTCGAGTCGACTGCCGCATTTTGCGCAAAAAATACACTTAAATTACTCATCGATAATGCCTCCATTTCAACTGTATGTTAACTTAACCCAGGGAAAGTGCTGTGAAGTGATCCTGAATATCTACGCCTTCAAAGGTAAACTCGATTTCTTCCTCAAGCGCTTCGCTCTCGGTATCCAGCTTGCCGATAATAACCTTGTTGAGGTTGACCTTGTTCAGGACAACTGTTTGCTTGCCAGTCGCTGAGGAGGAATCCTCATTCATAATGACAATGTCAAAATAAGCATCCACGCCCGTTTTGACATAATCGAGCATCATTTGACGGAACTTCGTCGTGACGTAATAGATGGTCATCGTCCCCGTACCCGACCAACCTGTCGCTTTGTGCTGCATGCCGCGATGTCCAAGTGTTTTAATCTCCGCCTTCTGCTTCTCGATACTTGCCTCCAGCGTCTTTACGTAAAACATTTCTTCCTGAGAGTTGTTAATTACCGTAAAAGCCCGACCCTCGCGACCCGAAATCGTATCTCCTGCGTTCAAAAATGCCATATTACTTCACCGTCACTTTCATATATACTTTTTCTACGCTATCTACTGGTTGAATATGAACGTCAATCACAATGCTGTCAGAATCCGCACCGGCAAGCACTGACAAATCGGCCTGCGAGTCAAAATTCTGAATTGCGCCTAAAGCCTGCAAGCCGTTCAAATACTTCGTGCATTCGTTGCGGAACAGACTGCGGCCATCTGCGTTATTATTCACTTTACCGATATAGAAGCTCTCGAAAATCCGCTTAAAATCATTAGCAATACCGTCCAGTACACGAATGACACGGTTTTTCGAGAAAGCCTTGCCTTTTTCAGGCGTATAGCCGGTAAATGTATTAATATCCTGCTCAACAATGACGCGCCCATTGCTTACTGTGAACAGAAGCTCGCCAGCCTGCAGTGCAGCAACTGTCTGCGAATTCGTATAACGAGTATCCGCATCAACTGCGTCCTCATAGGCTTCATAGGTTAGCGATTCATTAATCGCTGCGCCAGCCGTTGCTGCAGCAACCCAAACGGTCGCTTTTTGCGCATCGATCACAGTGCCATCCAGCAGCTTCACACCGTTTTTGACACTAATGACTCCTTCATGATCCGCAGAAGGATAGTTCGCCAGCACAACCTGAATTTTCCGACCTTCGTCCTCACGCAGACGCCTTGCAAAGGCAGCATAGACTGACTTCAACGCGGGATCATTAGAGACAAGTGCAATCGTGTTAAAATCCTGCAGCTCGATCTGAGTCAAATAATCGGTATGCTCCTGATTCGTCACTGTCCCGTTAGCGCCTCCTGCAAGTGGAACGCCTGCAGCGAGCGTCAACGCTCCCGTACCGCCAAAGACAACAAACCCATTTCCACTTAGTGCTGCGATTGTAGCTACCGTCTGCGTATCTACCACCGCTTCTGCGATATAAGTAATGACATCAAACAACGCCTCATCATCTACGTTCTGCTTCACAGCTACCTTGATATCATTGCCGCGTAAACCGCCAAACTTTGCTGTAAGTGTCAGGCTTCCAGCCGTTGCCGTTGCCTTGGTGCCTTCATTCAAACGATATAGAAGCAGGGATTTGGCTTTCTTAAGTGCTTCACGCACAAGCAACAGCTCAGGAGCGCTCACATCATAGCCGAGCAAGCCGCTAAGATCATCGCCTGACTGGACCGTCATCACCGATTTTGCTTTACCCCAATTAAGTGTCAGCGCCGCTGCCACTGTTCCACGCTCACCAATGCTGCCCACCGTTTGTTTTTCGCCAACCAGATTAATGTAAACGCCTGGACGCACCTTATTTTGTGATGTATATGTTCCTCCTGCCATGTTCTACATGACCTCCTTTTTCAAATAGGCTGTTATCCGAGATAACGCTTGTTCATGGGTGTAGCTGTCTTGCTCATTCAGTACCGCCGAGAGCACATCCTTCTGTGCAGGCCTATATCGCTTCGCCGCCAACAATTGCTGCTTACTGAAGCCCGCTTCTTGCTCAGCGCCCTGCCATTCCTTTTTCTCCATCTCGCTCAACCTCCGTCTTTCGACTTGCCGCCCGCGACATTACACCTAGACACCTACATCTGAACCACCCCCTTCATTTGGTCAAAATAAAAGGAACGATCGGAATGTTCCTCCGCTCGTCCCCGGTTATGATCTCTTGCACAATATCATAATATCACGGTTATTTGAGCGAAAACGGACATTACACGGACAGAAAGCGGACAACTTCCGCAAGCGCCTTTTGCTTCCATCTACGGAACGTCCGATCAACGATGCCTAGCTCCGAAGCAACGAACTCGGTAGGCTTTCCTTCAATAAAACGCAATTTCAGCAGCCTGGCATAATCAGGCTCATACCCTTCCAGCGCCTCAAGCGCTTGGTCGATGCTCTGCAGCTCCTTATCGATATCCTGAAGCTCGCTTATCTTATCGATTACACCCATATAGCCTTCGAAACCGTTGGAACCAGATCGTGATTCCAGCACTTTTTCAATCTTTTGCTCCAGTTCGCGCAGCAGCTTCTCGTCCTCTGGACTCGCAGCCGCGCGGCTTTTGATCACTTCATTTAACTGTGCTCGAGTTCCTAACGGGTACTTCTTCAAATTCGCATGAGCTGCCTTTTCAATCCGCTGCTCCTGCTCGTCCAAATAAAGATACGAAGGCAGCTTGCGCAGCTGCCGGTGCAGCTCTTGTAGTTGGTCATCCTCTGACATACTGCTCAAGCGGACGCCGGGTCCAACCGTTGTGCCTTCCAGCTGTTTTTTTCTTGCTTTAAGCCGTTTATAAGAAGACAGTTGGTCAATAATCTGTTTTTCATCTATCATTTCTAGTTCCTCCCCATGATAAAATGTTGTATTGGGTATTTAAAATACCGTTGTGTATAAAAAAATATCGTCCGTTTGTGGTATTGACAATACTCACAACAAAAAATATACTTATTTTACGTATTTAAACTAGCACATTTCCTTTAACGATAGATTTCCATAAGCTGTCGTCTGATAAATCTCATTGTATTAGGTATTTTAATTACCGTCAAGTATTTAAAATACCTAATATGATAATCGGAGGGTATTTATAATGTCATTAGGAGCGAGAATTAAACAATTACGGACGGAACGCGGGTTAACGCAGCAGGATGTGGCAACCCAGCTTGAGATGGGCAGATCCAATTTGGGGCATATCGAGAATGACCGTGTTACGCCGACAAGCGAGGACTTGCAGAAGCTTGCAGACATTCTCCATACAACTACCGATTATTTGCTCGGACGTGATGCCGCTGCCACTGCTATTCCGGATTGGGCGACGTATAAGGATAAACGCGATTTCAAGAAACTGCTGGAAGAAGACGGGGAAATTATGTTCGACGGCGTGCCGATGAGCCCAATCGATCGTCAACGCGTAATGGATGTATTAACCGGACTATTCTGGGAAGCGAAACAAATGAATAAACACAAAAAAAAATCCGAATCTACAGGCGTTGCTCCTGATGATGCCAAAGGGTAGGTGTTGCAATGGATAAAATGATCGTTAAGCTCATTCGAAAATTTAAAACCAACGATCCCTTTACCATCGCTTCGGGCATTGGTATCCATATTCGGTACGCTGATCTCGGAGAGGGGACCAGGGGACTTTATTTCAAAAAGCTGCGGCGGAGATTTATCGTCATACACAATCAGCTGCCGGAGGATTGGTGCCGATTTGTCTGTGCCCACGAGCTGGGACATGACCGGCTTCATCCCGGCTTTAACCGCTTCTGGCTCGATGAACAATCATTTTTTAACGCGGGGAAATATGAGCGGCAAGCGAACAAATTCGCAGTCCGGCTTCTAACATCAGGCGATTCGCCCGCTGCCAGTGAAACACTTTCTGAGCTGCTGATGCGCAATGGCGTACCTAAGGAAATGGAGCAGTTCTATTACTGAATGATCAAACTCAAGATATGAACAAATAGGGGTTGTGCCAACAGGTTAGATAAACCTTAGGTACAACCCCTAACCTATATTTGGGCGATCATTGTGAAAGTTTTCGTATGAAACGAACCGTAGCGCTAACGTTTGCCTGCCCAATCCTTTTTGTGAAGCTTATAATGGTTATATTCTTCATGATCAATTTCAATCATCCGATTGAATGTAAAACCACTTTTTTCTAGTACCCTATTAGACGGAGCGTTATGTAATAAAGCAACAGCATTAAGCAGCTCGACCTTCGTATTCTCGAATAAATACTGAATCATTCCTTGTGCAGCTTGGGTTGTATAACCTTTACCTCTATAATCTTTTGAAATTGCATACATGATTTCTCGATTTGGCGGTGGTAATTCGTCTTTCAGTCCTGAGCAGCACCAACCGATAACCTCTCCTGTAACCTTCAAAACAATTGCTAATCGGAGATAAAGATCACCAACATCCTTACCTTTCGATACAGCGTTTAAAAACTGCTTGTTCCCCGGCATTTCATAGTTCAAAAACCAATCTTCCCTTTGCTCCTTGGACACGTTCCAGCCTGGCAGATATTCATAGATTTCAGGTTGCCAAGTTAGTGAATGAAATGGATCTAAATCAGTAACTATGAATTCTCTTAAAATGATATCCTCGCATGCAATCGTTAAAATGTATTTTTCATTATCTGAACGTTTATTACGCTCCATATTATGTAGCCTCCTATAAGCTGACTATTATCTATCATAACTCACTAAGAAAAACGATTGTGCGTATAAAATCGTTATAGCTGTTTTTTATTAGCAGCGTTATTCCTCTGAGAAAGCAAGGAAAAAGGCTCTAGCTCGGCAGCATCAACTGCAGAACTAGAGCCTTTCTTTACTATATCGCCCAATTCCCCTTTCGGAATATCGGCTCACGAGTCCCGTCCTGCGTCACACCGTCAATATTCATATCCGGCGATCCGATCATGAAATCCTCATGCGTCAGACTTCTATTCGCACCGTGAGCAAGCAGATCCTCAGGCGACATTTGTGTACCGCCTTTAATATTGACCGGATAAGCTTGTCCAAGTGCCAGATGGCAGGAGGCATTCTCATCATATAGCGTATTGAAGAACGTCACGTTGGAATTCGAGATTGGGGAATCATGCGGCACAAGCGCGACTTCTCCCAAATGTCTTGCCCCATCATCCGTATTTAATAAGCTAGTCAATGCCTCATAGCCCTGTTCAGCAGAATGGTCGACAACCTTGCCGTTCTTGAAGGTTAGTGTGAAGTTATTAATAACCTGACCGTTGTAATTAAGCGGCTTCGTGCTGCTAACCGTACCATTAACCCCGCCTCTGCTAGGCATTGTAAATATTTCTTCCGTCGGCATGTTCGGGTTGAAGAAAATGCCTTTGGCGTTCGCCTTCGATCCGCCCAGCCATATATGACCTTCCGGCAGCTCGATGGTCAAGCTTGTGCCCGGGGCTTCATACTGCAGCTGCTTATAGCGTTTGGCATTAAGCACATCGACCATCTGGAGAAGCTTAGCATTATGCTCCTTCCAGGCGCCAATCGGATCGCTCAGCCCAATGCGAGTGGCATCCACAATTCGTTCCCATAGCTTCTGCACAGCCTCTTCTGAAGATACATCTGGAAACACTTTGGCTGCCCATTCTGGAGTCGCATAAGAGATCAGTGACCACGCATTGGTATGGTTCATAAGCGAGCCCCTGTAACCGCTAAGTGCAGTAGATGCCGCCTTCGTCGCTGCAGCGACCCTTGCAGGATCAACATCATTCAGTAGGTCCGGATTTGGCGAATAAATCGTGATAAAAGCAGCTCCCTGTGCCACGAAATCATCCCATGCCTTAGCGCGGAACAACGGATATTCCGTTAAAGCCGCTTCCGGCGCTTGCTTATATTTGATACGAGACAGCTGTTCATCGTTATATTCCACATGGACGTTATGTGCGCCTGCCTCGTAAGCCTTTGATGCAATCAAACGTACAAGCGGAGCAGAAGCAAGCGGGGCCATGACAACGACCGTTTGTCCCTGCTGTACATTGACACCCACCTTAACGGCAAGCTCCGCATAGTTTTCAAGATGCTGCTGTGTCGGATACATAGATGTACATCCTCCTCTGACGTAATGATGTTCTTACCCAACCTTATTGAAATTAATAAGGACTCTCGATCTTCATAATATCCATAAAAGGAACCTTCGTAACGCTGCCCATATATTCCACATGAACCTTCTTCGTACGCGAATCAAGTGTTGTAATAACGCCTCGCACCTGCTCCTCCGCCGCCCATATGGTAAGCAGCAGCTCCGTGCCTTCATGCTTGGCTTCTACTAATCTTTCACCCAGCTCCTCCAGCTCAAATTCATCTCTAGTCGGCCGCTTCGGTCCTTTTGCCATTAAAATTTCCCTCCTGCTATGTATGGCAACCCGGATTAGCAATAAAAAAGAGTCCCCCCGCTCCGAGGAGACTCTGATTCGATCCTTGTAAGTTACACGAATAGCTCTATTATAGCATGTAGCCATTTGACTCTGTTAGTACCTTCCCATTATAACCATAGAACATTCGGGCTACGCACAGCGAAGAGCCCTCTGCACAGCTAATCTGCGCAAAGGGCTTTCTGCTTCTTGCTGCTTATGATTGTTTAATACCTAGGGTTACGATTTCACAAGGTCCAACAGGCAGCTCATAAGAGGCTTGTCCTTCAAGTACCTCGCCCTGCTGCTCCAGTACATCACTTCTATAAGCCTGTACAATAGCTTCTCGTGCATCACCAGCAGCCAGCTTCAGCTCCGAGGCAGATGGCAGCATATTGTACCATCTAAGCATCATGTCACCGGATTGCTCATTTACTTTCAAGGAAGAGAATGCAAGTGTGCTGCCTTCCCATCTGAATAAAGCTCCGCTTGCTGCAAGCTTGCCTTCGTGAACGTCCGTTGCGCTTACTGTCCAAGGTACTTGGAACTGGTAAGCAGTCGCGTAAGCACCAGATGCAGCGCCATCTCCGTTATGTGGAATGATGCTGATGCTGAAGCTTTGTTCGCCTAGACACTGCGCTTCAGGCGTAGGGAATACACCCCAGTCCCCTAGTTCTGCAACAGAGCGAAGCAGCGTTACCGCTATTGTGTTGCGGCCATCACGCAGAACCTCATACTCATGCAAACCGAGGTTAGCCACTGTCAAGCCTGCTTGCTCTCCGCTCACATCTACGAATGCCTGCTGATGCTGAGCGTTGCTTGGGTTCACCCACTCAGCAGCCGGCTCATTGTCACGCTTGGCAATCTCGAAGATCGAATCCGCTTGGTGCACAGCTGCCGTCAGATCTGTCGGGAACAATACCCGCACCCGGTGATCCTTCGCCTGATTGTTAAACGAGGATTTCCATTCTACGCTTTGGCCGCTGCGGGTCAACGAAATTTCAGTACGGATCGTAAGCGGAACGGTATGTGCCGTTCGTTGCGACTTCCGCTCTGGGAAGTAGACTGCTTCACGTTTCTCAATCTCGAACTGCTCATCGGCAGAAGCCGGAACTGCCCACTCGTGAACGATAGCAAGCGTCGCCCGATAAGGGGTATTCTCTATAAGCACAATGCTTGCGGGCAGTCCTTTGGTCGTCAACGTTTGCTCACCATCAGGCTGCTTGTACATATACTCATTACCGATGTCGCCCGTATTCTCATATACACCTAATCCGCTATATACTTGACCATTACGTTTATCAAGCAGGTTGAGTGTCCCATCGCTTTCCACATCTACCCGGAGCCATTCATTTTCAAGCGCATGCTCTCCTGTGACGAGTGATACAGCAGCAGGCTGCTGGTCTGCCTTTGTATGGCGAACATAAGCATAGGTGGTGAAACCAAGTGCGGCCACTTGCTCTGTCTCGAACGTCAAGCGCACTCTACGGCTCATATACGGCTGACGGAACTTATCGTCCGGCAGGTCATACCCGAATTGCAGACCCAAATCTTCTGCAGTATGCGCGATAGCTGCGCCACTGCGGTCAACAAGTATTCTACCTGTAATGTCAACAGCGTACATTTTCTGATTCATCTGATCCAGCGGCAGGCCGTCGCGGAAGTAAATACGTTCAATATCCAGCTCAATCGCTACGACTCCACTGCGGCTCCAGCCAGTCGTATTAAACACGACCATAGGAAGTGCAGACTCGCCATATTGGCTGAATACGGTTGTATCCACGCTGTCTGCGATGGTTTTCTTGCTGTCATCTATAATCGATTCCGCAACATGGCGGCTTTTATCGAACCTTGTAACCATTTCGCGGTGAACCTCGTCTACGCTGCAGCCGCAGATGCTGTCATGCGGATGGTTCTGCATCAGTGTTTTCCATGCATACGTGAATAAGTGATGCGGATATTCATGACCGAGCGAATAAGCTAAAGTTGCAAGCGGCTCCGCTACCTTCTCCAGCATCGCTTGTCCAAGCTGATTCATTTGCTTCAAATAAACGCGGGCAGATGCCGTATTCACGAGTGTAGACCAGCCATCTGTCCGCTGGCTGCGAAGCTCGCCCTTCACGACAGACAGCTCACGCGTAAGCGACTCGTTCACTGAAGCCAAGTAATCATGGAAGTTCGAGTGGATGAACTCCGTTTCAGGAAACAGCTCTCTTGCCGTTGCAAGTGCAACCGACAAATCCTGCTGGATCGGCTGATGATCGCAGCCGTTCATGAACAGCAGTTGACTTGTTGCCGCGTACTTCTCAGCTTCCGCAAGCTTGCGCTCCCAGTATTCTTTGGCGCTCGCTTCATCGGTTGGAACCTCCATACCGTTGCAGTACCAGTTCGCGAACAGAACGCCCAGCACCTGAGAACCATCTGGCCCTTCCCATAGCAGCTCGGAGAAGGAGGATTCATAATCGGAATCCGCCACCGTGTTATTAAAGCCCGTCGGCTTCACGCCTCTTCCGAAAACCGCATTGTCGATGCCGGCTTGCTTCAGAATTTGCGGCGCTTGCCCGATGTTTCCGAACGTATCCGGGAAGTAGCCAACTTTTGCAATCGTGCCATAACGGCCCGCATCCTGATGTCCGATTTGCAGATTGCGTATGTTCGCTTCACTGCTCGTCAAGAATGCATCCTGCAAAATATACCAAGGACCGATCGGAATACGACCTTCCTTAATATAACGCTCCAGCCGCTCACGGTTTTCTGGACGAACCTGCAAGTAATCCTCAAGAATAATCGTCTGACCGTCCAAATAGAAGCTCTTGAAATTTGGATCGGTATCTAGCGTATGAAGCAGCGTGTCCATCAATTTCACGAGCAGGACATGATGCTTCTCATATGGCAAATACCATTCTCGATCCCAGTGGGTATGCGAGATGATATGGGCTGTTCTTTCATAGGTCATTGCTGAACACCTCTTCTTGTTATTGATCGTTAGCCGGCATCATGGCTACATTTACTTGGTTTGGTCGATACACAGACAGCAGCTCTCCGCACTTGTTCACCGCAAATAATACGGAGCGTTCCTTCTCCAGCATGAACGCGTAGCGAACGCCTGTCGCTGGATCCTGAACCTCAATCTCCGCATCCAAGCTGAACTCGGATACGAATGTAAACAGTGCGCCTTCTTGGAAGGTCAGCTTCCGGCCATATACGCCTGGGAAGTGACCGCCTTTGATCCAGCTGAGCTCTTCTCTGCAGCCAGATGACGCAAGCGCATATTGATAAACGGCCGAGATTGGCTCAATGCGATCGTTCAGCTCAAGCGGAAGCGGGCACCATAGCACGCGTCCTTTGCCAAGGGGCATCTCTATAAGCTGATCAGCATCCGCGTTAACCGCATCTACCTGTGCTTCTTTCCAAACCTCAGCAATTTTGCGGCTGCCATAGGAAACCGGAAGCAGACGATTGCCGATGTGCAGCAGCTCCTCGCGGCGTACGTTGACAAGCTCCCGCTCACCGAATAGCTCCGAGTGACGTTCCACCGGACGCCAATAGGCATCCAAGCTGGTAGGACCTGTCAGGAGAAGCGTAGCTCCCGTCCGTTCAATATAGCCAAGCAGCTGGGTCAAAGCTGCATCGTCCATGTTATGTGCGCTTGGCAAGATGACCAGTTTAACCGGAGTAGCTTCAAGCTCATCCAAATGATACTCGCCCACGCCGCGGAACGGCTTGTTCAGCTCATAAGCAAGCACTCGAGTCGCTTTCGTAGTTGCGTCGAAGGCAAGCTTACGGTTCGAGAAATCATTCGAGTAAGGGAATACGACAACCGTATCCTCAAGCTCGCGCCCAACGAACAAGTCTCTAATCTCCGCCATGAACGCACCGAAATCGTACGAGACGTCCGCTTCCGGTTTCTCCGTACCATCTGCTCTAAGTGCGCCGATATGCGACTCATTCGCATTATCCATGTAGTAGTTCGTATTCCAAATCCACTGAACCGCACCTGCACCTCCTGTTGCAAAGGCATAAGCATACTTGCGTTCAAGCATGCTGCGAAGCTCCTCCTCGGAACGCTTCGCGCGGCCTTCCGGCGTTTCCACGTACATAATGCCCGTTTCCTGCACCAGATTAGGCTTATCCGCCGTCTTGGCAAAAATGCTGTCCCATACGAGATGATCATTCAGCCACCAAGAATGCACGGTCGTATAGTCTACCGCTTCGCCGTAGAAGAAGGGAGATGGACGCTGCGCACCGAGCGCTTCGTCTTGACCGACCGTAACCATATGATCCGGACATTCCTCTTTGATCGTCTCATATAATTGCTGTGCCCAGCGATTGTGCATATCCATAGAGAACAACGCGTAATCGAGCCAGCGCGTTCCCTTCTTGCCTTGGTGCATATCCTGCACATCGAAGTTAATTTCCTCCGGCTCAGGCGGCACTGCCGAATCAAAGCTTGGCAGCTGCTGAGGAGTCATGTTCCATAGCTTTTGCAATCTCTCCACCGACCCATGACGCTCCTGCAGCCAAGCGGCAAAAGCAGCCTTCTCGAATGGATCACGCGCAGAGCGCGGACCGTCTGAGAAAATACGAGGCGGATCGAACATCGACGGCTCATTGATGAGATCCCAGTCCACATGCTTAGATTGCTTATGACGGGAAATGATCGAACGAATAAAACGTTTCTGTGCCTCTAAGCTGCGTGGATCTAAGTAAGGATTCTGCCCTTCCCAGGTTTCCGGTGTAAAGGAGAAGAAGGTAAACGTCACTTGCAGGTCATGGCGCTTCGCTGTGAGCAGGAATGCATCAATCGAGCGAAGCACCTCCTCCGAAGCATGTCCATCTACCTGCATCACGTTCCGATAAGCCGTCCAGATGCCAGTTCTAATCCAGTTGATGCCCGCTTCGCGCATTTGTGCCATATCCCGCTCCCATACGGATGCGTTCGGCAAAAATAGAAACTTGCGCGCAACGTCTGAGGTCATGTAGGTCATACCGACAACCGGCAATGGTCGACCATTCTTCTCGAAGTAATCTCGGCCCGCCGTAACTGGAGTTCCCTCCGCAAGCAACGAAGCGTCAAAGCCCCAGAAGCCTTGGCGAAGGATACGAACTTCACCTTGAGATGACTCAGCCTTGCATTCTACCGAGTAATAGCCGCTCTGTATAGCAAGATCCACTGGTATGCGGATGATGTCCAGCTTGCTGGACGCATCGACCTGTACGCTTGTTGCAAAGCTTAACTCCGTATGACCGTCATGCTCGGCTGCAATGGACAAGCTCCACCTTACAGGCTCTGATGTTTGGAGGGACAATCCGCCAAGCTGCTGTATTTGCAGCGTCAGCATCGCCCTCTCTCCCAGCTCGTAAGAAGCATAGTTGGGCTTCAGCCAAAGCTCAGTTACGCCTGCTTCACAGAATGTTGCCCAGCGTCCAAGCTCAGCAGCGCCATCATTCTGCCAGAACAGCTCTGTCAGCGGCTGGTTAACGAACAACCAGCGAGCGCCAGCAAACATGCCTTTCGTGTTCTCCCAGAGCACGATTGGAGCAGCAACCTCTCTGCCTTCCGCAGATATTCCCTTGAGCAGTGGAAACAGCTGTGCATCCATCGGACCGGCTGAGCCCATCTGATGCGGCAAATCGCTGCTTTTGGTCACATGCGGCACCATATTCCATGTGCCTGTTACTTCGAACATGGCTTCCTTGCCCTCCAGAAGCGGTATATCGCTCATCGCTTTAAGGGATTGAATCGGCGCTGCACTTACAGGCAGCATTTCATGTATGTGAAGCTCGCGGTGATAAGCCGTTTGCTCATTCTCCACTTCCCAAGCTCCAGCCTCATTCAATGTGACCGGCCGCTTGAACGCCGCTCCACCAATACTAATCAGGCCGCCGCCGCGTTTTAGAAACGCCAATATTTCTCCCCATGCAGCCTTAGGGAAATAGGGGGCATGCAAGTTAATGAAGCTGCCTCCCTCGGCCGCAAGCAATGCTTTACTCAAACCAGTTGCGCGAACAACGTTGCCAAGCCGCAGCAATTGCCCTTCAACGTCCGTGCTCAACCGCTTAGCCAGCGGAAACGTAGGATCGTAGAAAATGACCGTGTTCTTACTCATAGAAGTTCATCCTTCATCGCCTTGTAAACAAGCTGTGCGAATAAACTATTCGACCATGCAAACCATTTGCGCGTGAATACGGATGGATCATCGGCGTGGAAGCCTTCATGCATATAACCTGTGTCGCCGTCCGTCGCCTCCAGCATTGCGATCAAAGCCAGCTTCTCCTCGCTGCTTACAGCCGTAATGCCTTGCATGGACAACGCCATATGCCAGATGTAGCCTGGAGGGGTATGCGGACTGCCGATTCCTTTGGCCGCTGTACCTTCGTAATAGAACGGATTGCTTTTGCTCAGCGCGAAGTTTCTTGTATTCTGATAAATCGTATCTTCAGCCGTTGTATAACCAAGGTATGGAATCGACATCAAGCCCGGCGTACCTGCATCATCCATCAAGCAGTAGTTGCCGAAGCCGTCTGTCTCATAAGCATAGATTGGGCCAAACTCAGGATGCTGGTATATGCCATACAGTTGAATACCGTGATCTACGACGTCCTCAAGCTTCTTCAGCTCTTTCACGAAATCCATGTCACGGAATACCCATTCCGCAATGTCTCTCATTTGACGCAGCGCGACTACAGCGAACATGTTAGCAGGTACGTTGTAGTGGAAATCACAAGCATCGTCACTGGAGCGGAAGCCCGACCAGATCATGCCCGTATAATTAATAGGCATGCCCAAGCCGTCATTGCGCAGCGAGTCTGTCGGAATACCGTTGTCCCGCACGAATCGATAAGGCGATTGCTCAAAGTGGCGCTGCTCGGTTTTCCATAGCTTTACGATGCTGCGCATCGCTGCTTTGAAGCTTGAATCAAAAATGTCGGTCAATTCGGTTTCCTTCCAATACGCATGTGCAAGGCGGATTGAGAAGCAAATTGAATCGAGTTCGAACTTGCGCTCCCAAACCCACGGCGACATTTCCGTCTCATCGGTTGTATTCCAGTGCCAATCATTGGCTGTCTCATTAAACGCATTCGCGTAAGGATCGATTTGAATATAATTCATATGGCGCTTGATTAAGCCGCCAATAATGCGCTGAACATCCTTGTCCTCTTTCGCAAAAGGAACGTAGTGGATGACCTGCTCCACGGAATCACGCAGCCACATAGCGGGAATATCACCCGTAATGACGAAGGTAGTGCCATCGTCCATTAGCTTAGTCGTCGTTTCCAGCGTATTCGGAAAGCAGTTTTTGAATAGTTGCAGCAGCTTAGGGCGATGTGCAAGCTTCTGCTCAGCTTCCGCCAGCACATCTTGTACCGCCTTAGGCAGTGTCAGCTCAGGCATCGGTATTTTCGGTAAACGGAATTGTTCCATATTCGGTATGCTCCTTTAGAGAGAGAATCGTAATTATTCCTTAACGGCACCAACCGTTAAGCCTTGAATGAAATAACGCTGGAAGAACGGATATGCGAAAACGATTGGACCCGTTGCAAGCACAACCATCGCCATACGCGACGTATCCTGCGGCATCGATTGCAAGACGCCCATGCTGAGCGACGCATTTTGCGAGTTTTGCATAATGAATTGCATACTATTTTCAATCCGCATCAGCATCGACTGAAGGGGCACTAAATTCGGCGTGTTAATGTACAGCAACGCGTTGAACCAATCGTTCCAGTAGCCGAGCGTGCTGAACAAAGCAATCGTAGCAAGGCCGGGCAGCGATAAAGGCAGCACCAGCTTGAAAAAAATCCCGAACTCTCCTGCACCGTCGATTTTACCGGATTCGATAATCGCATCAGGCACCATCGTAGAGAAAAACGTCCGTAGAATCATAATATAGAAGGCGTTGACCGCAAGCGGCAGAATAAGCGCCCATATCGAATCTTTAAGGCCTAACAGTTGTGTAACGACAATATAAGTCGGTACTAGTCCGCCATTGAACAACATCGTGAAAAAGGCGAAGAAGGCAAAGAAGTTGCGATACTTAAAGCTATGTCGTGAAATCGCGTAAGCAAACAGCGCCGTAAATACGACTCCGATAACCGTTCCGATAACCGTTACTGCAATCGTCACGCCATAGGAGCGCAGAAGCTGATCGCCTGCTTTGAATAAATAAGTGTAAGCCTCTACGCTCCACTTCTCAGGAAACAGCTGGTAGCCATTTTTCGCGAGGGTGGACTCATCTGTAAAGGATATAACGGTGACGAACAAAAAAGGAAATACGCAGAGTAATGCAAATATACCGGCTACGGCATGAAAAGCTACATTCCAAACCGGTGTCAGTTTATGAAAATCGCGGCCTTTCGTCGTTTGTGCAGACACAACGGTTTTCCTCCCTTCGCAATGCGAGCCTATCAGGCCGTCAGGCCCTCATGTCTAGAACAACGCATTGTCTTTATTGAATTTACGTACGATGCCATTTGATGTAATAACAAGAACAAAACCGATAAGCGATTGATAAAGACCAGCGGCCGTACTCATACCAATTTCACCTGTCGATTTAAGTCCGCGGTATACATAAGTATCGATAACGTTCGTTACGCTGTAGAGCGTACCCGAATCGCGCGGGACTTGATAGAATAGACCGAAATCCGCATAGAAGATTTTGCCGATTGCAAGCAGCGTCAAGATCGTGATGAGCGGCGTCAGCATCGGAAGCGTAATGTTGCGAATCTGCTGCCATTTGTTGGCACCATCGATCATTGCTGCTTCATATAGCGACTTATCAATACCCATAATAGCTGCTAAATAGATGACGCTGTTATAGCCGACCGACTTCCATAGGAAAACGACGACAATAATAATCGGCCAATAAGTGGGGTCAGAGTACCAGTTCATCGGATCAATGCCGAACCAGCCAGCCACTTGGTTAACAACGCCGCGATCCAAGCTTAGGAAGCTGAATACGAAATAGCCGACGATTACCCAAGATAGGAAGTAAGGGAGGAACATACCCGTCTGATAGACTTTTGCAAGCCGTTTATTCGTAATCTCAGCAAGCATGATCGCCATCGCGACAGCTATAACCAGTCCTAGTACGATAAAGAAGATGTTGTAGACTACCGTATTGCGCGTAATAATATAAGCGTCGTTCGTGCTGAATAGAAACTTGAAATTTTGCAAGCCGACCCATTTACTTTCAATGATGCTCGCGAGAAATCCGTCACGGCTGTAGCGGTATTCCTTAAATGCGATAATCATGCCCGCCATCGGCAGGTAGGAGAAGAAGATGAACCATAGCGTGGCTGGCAGTACCATGACCAGCATTGCCGCATTTCTATTCATATTTTTGAAAAATCGCCCAAAGGCTCCCATGTAATCACCTCTCTGCTGTCAGATTAATGAGAGAAGGTATGAATCAGATGCCGAGCATCCGAATCATACCTTCCCACTTGTTTACTTGTTCGCTGCTCTCCACTCGTCAAGCTGGCGCTGCGCTTCAGCCATAATTTTATCTAGGCCGGCTGCTTTGAATTTCTCGTTAGCACGCGCTAGATACGTTTCAGGATCTACTGTACCTGTCATAAGAGCTGCCCAATATTCTTCTTTTACATTGTTCACGGAAGCGATTTCCGTTGTTACCTTCGATGTATCGAAGTTGAAGCCAAGGAGCGGAGCTTGAACGCCTGCATCGTTAAACTTCTTGAACTCTTCCCACTTATTCGTTGGGTCAGTTGTGTTGAGGTAAGTCAGCATAACGTTACCCAGTGAGAATGTTGGCATATCGTAGTTTTTCGACTCGTCCAGGTTCTCCATCACGTTGTCGCCAGCTTTTTTGTAGTGAACGCCTTCGATACCGGAATCCACCATGTTGCGAAGTACAGGATCTGTATTCAACAGGTTAAGGAATTCCATCGCTTTCTCCGGATATTTGGAGTTAGCCGAGATCGCTTGCATCGAGCCCATTACAGACCAGTTGTAGATAAGTGCTTCACTTGCAGGTGTTGATACGACAGGGTAGCCGTAGCTTGCCGACCAGAGGTTGTCAGCGAAAGGCTGTGATGTCGCACGGTCCGCGAACCATTTGCCAGTCGTTTGTACATCTGTCATTGAATCCATTGTTGCAGCTTCAGTTGGAATGTAGCCTGCTTTATAATATTTGTGCATCGTGCTTAGGATTTGCTTCATTTCTGGCGTGTCCAGCACGTTTACGATTTTGTAGTCGGTTGTGTCCAGCGATACTGCCATTGGAAGCTTCTCGATGACATAGTCGTATGGCACGTAAGGCATTTGGTTTTTGTCAACGGCGAACGGATAAACGTCCGGCTCGTTTTCTTTAATCGTTTTGAGCAGCGGTTCTAGACTTTCAAGCGTATACACACTCGAAGTGTCCAGCTTGTATTTGTCTACGTACTGCTTGTTGAAGCGCCATACCTCTTGGGCAGGAAGCTCTTTGTTGGCAGGGATGCCGTAATTGTGGCCATCAATTTTGGAGCCTTCAAGGAATGCAGGATCAAGCGTCTCCATGATGCCTTGTCCATGCTCTTTCAACAAATCGTCGATTTGCATGAAAGCGCCTTTTCTAGCACTTTGAACGTAATCGAATGCCCATGAAGATGTAAACATGATGTCTACCGCTTCACCGGAAGCTGTCATCACTTGAAGCTTCTGTGAATAATCGCCCCAGTCGATCATGTTCATTTTGACCGTTACACCGATTTTCTCAGCTGTATACTTGCTTACTTCTTCCATAACCTTGTTAACGTCTTTCTGCGGCGTACCAATTGTGTACCAGATCAGTTCGACTGGTTTCTCAGCCGTGCCCTCGGAGCTTTCGTTTTTGCCACCTCCGCATGCGCTTAGTACGATTGACATAACCAGCAGCAGCGAAAGCGCCGCCGTAAAGCTTTTTGTCTTCCTACCCATTTTGTAAATCCTCCCCGTATTGTGTTTCGAAGCAGAATCTGATTGCGTAAGCATACGCTTACTTTATGGCTTGTCCTTTCACGCGCTTCGCGTTTAAAGGGCTAACTTAAAAATAACGGATGTAACGATTTTCAAATAGGCAACAAATTAAAGGTATGCTGTACAAATTAAAGAAAAAAGGACAGCTCAGCCTTTCATTAGAGCAGTCCTTTATAATCAGTCGGCGAAATCCCTACATATTTCTTAAATTGCTTGTAGAAATAGCCGGTCTCCCAGTAGCCAACCTGCCGTGCAATGTCTTGTACCTTCAATTGTGTTTCCTTCAGCATTTCCTTTGCTTTGCCTATGCGGTATTTGTTGATGTATTCCGTGAAGGTCTCGTTTGTTTCCTTCTGGAATAAATGTCCGAGATACACGGGATGAATGTTGTATTGCTGACTGAGCGACTTTAGCGACAATGCCTGCGCATAATTCTCATGCACGTAGCCGAGCAGCAGCTGAATAATCGGGCTTTTCACATCACGCATAAGTGAATCAACAGTTAAAGCAGCCGCATCCTTGACGACTGCAGCTAAATCTTCAATCGAATCAGCCTGCATAATTTGGGCAAACCCCGCTTTATATAACTCCGGCTGATCCGCCTGCTTGATTTCTTTGAGCTCCATCTTGAACCTGATCATCAGCTCGATTGCCATACTCTGAATATAAGCTGGGGTTACACCCTCCAGCTGTTGGTAGCGCTCGAACTCTGCGTCAATCGCAGCTTGAAGCATGTCCAGCTCTTTCGCTTTAATCAGCTTGGAGTAAGCAGCCCAATCCAGTGGCCGCGCAGCCGGATTATCGGTGCCGTTTCGATGCGAGAGCGCATCGTACTCGATAATAGTCGGCTCATCCAGCAGCAAGAAATACTCCTGCGCCTTTTTGGCATGGGCGTAGCTTTGAGGAGCCTCGATTCCCATCACCTGAACACTCCCAAGCGAGATACGCAGCGGACTTGGTGCCAGCCACTTCTGCATGTTGTCCAGCGCATTCATCGCTTTCGCTTTGCCTGCTTCCGGGTCATCGATCATAAATACGATGACGAGATCACCGTCAATATCTACGAATGGAAGCATAGCAGGGTCCTGTAAAGCAAGTCGCTGTGCCGCTTCATAGGATGGCTCGAATTGATTGTCTGTTCGAATGACGGCGGTGATAAGATATGGCGCATCCAGCCTAATGTCAAGCATGTCCGTACGCTCGTTCAACTCATTCGGCGCAATGCGACCAGTCAGCCAGCGATACAATATATTATCTCGCAGAATCCGGATATCATAATCACTGAACAGGCGATCCGGTCTGGTCGTATTAAGCTTGTCGATCGTATTAGCCAGCGTCTCCTGAAGCTCATCGATATTAATGGGCTTGAGCAGATAGTTTTCTACACCAAGCTTCAGACCTGATTTGATATAGTCAAAATCATTAAAACCGCTCAATATAATAACCTTTAAGTCAGGACGGAATTGCCTAGCCTCGCGAATCAACGTCAATCCATCCATAACCGGCATGGAAATATCCGTAAGCAGAATATCAGGAGCGGACTCCTTCAGTGCCTCAAGAGCATCCTGCCCATTCTCCGCAGAGCCGACAATTTCCAGACCAAACGCTGACCAATCAATAATATCGTATAAGCCTTCAATGATGAACGGCTCATCATCCACTACAAACACTCTATACATGCTGCTTGTCCTCCGTATCTGGAAATTCAAACGTCACGATCGTACCAACGTCCGGCGTACTTGTAATCTCAAGTCCATACTCCACACCATAGAGCAGCTTGAGCCTCTCGTGAACGCTGCGCAGGCCGAAGGATTCACCCGACTCCTCTACAGCATCAAGCGACTCCCGAATCGCTTCCAAACGGACGCTATCTATACCTCTGCCGTTATCTTCTGCTTGAATGCGAACCCGCCCCTCCACTTGCAGCACCTGAATTCGAATTCGATTATCCAACCTGCGCGGTTCAAGTCCGTGTACAACGTAGTTCTCGATAATCGGCTGGAGCGCCATTCGCATAACGCTTCGTTGCAATAACGCTTCGTCACAGCAAATTTCGTAGGACAGCTTATCTTTATAGCGAATACGGAACAGCTCCAGATAAAGGCGTGAAGTTTCCAGCTCGTCCTTCAATGTATTCTCGCCCTTTGGCTGGACGAAGCTTTTGAACAGAACCGACAAGCTATAGATCATTTCCCCAACATCCTTAGCGCCCTGTGATATGGCACGCATGCGAATGACTTCCAGTGTATTGTACAGAAAATGGGGGTTCACCCTCGCTTGAAGCGCAGCAAGCTCCGTATGCTTCTGTTTGATCTCTGCCTTGTAGACGCGGTCGATATGGCGAGTCAGCTCATCAAGCATATCGTTAAAGCTGCGTGATATTTGACCAAGCTCGTCCTCCTTCTCGTCTTGGATACGCGCAGACAGATCACCGTTCTCCACCTTCCGCATAAATCGAATAATTTTGTTGGTCCGTTTGGCGAAATTGATAACGACCAGCACAGGTACCAGCAGTACCATCACAATACAAACAGCGCTAATTAGAATAATGGTACGCCTCAGCCCATCATAAGCAGCCGCGACCTCAGCTTTGGGCGCTACACCTACAACCAAATAGCCGGCTTGGTTCTGAGTCAGCGTCGTCACATAAGACTCTTCCTCCAGCATAGCTGTATTGTATAGAGAATCGATCTGATCCGCGTATGGATATTTAGCTCCATAATACTTGTCCGAGGAATCAAAAAGCACCTGTCCGGCCGGTCCAAGTACAATGATATAACCCTTCAATTGCTCCTTATAGCTGTCCAGCGCACTCTTAATTCGATCCGAATTGAAATAAACGAGCAATTGCCCTAAGTTTTTTAGTGAGTTTTTATCCGTGACCGACACACGCATCGCATATAGCTTAGGGTCATCTTGATCGATTGCGCTGCGAACCCATTCGTTCGGAACCGATACCATTGCATTCTCAAGTGCCATCGCATCAGGTATATAGGAACGGGAAGCGTTCGTATCGATCAGCTTTGTCACACGCCCCTGTTTATAAGCGAATAGAAATTGCTTCTCCGAGCTGTACAGCATCAAATTTTTGATATCGGAGTCTGCATCCATCTTGTTCTCGAAATACTCGAGTCCCTTAGGCATATCGATATTCGTCTCATTGGCATATTGGTCCAACTGATATTTCATGTAATCCTCGAATGGATGCTGCAAGAAATAAGCGAGATGAAGCGATAACGACTCATTCCTGTATACATCCAGCATGATAGACTGCACCGATTCGTATTTACGGGTCATATAGCTATTCACGCTTTCCATCGCTTTTTTCTGATTCTCAAGCTCGTTTCGGACGATCGATTCAGACATCACATTGAACATGAAATAAGAAAACGTCACGATGGTGACGGTAGTAATCAGAGCAAACAACAGGATCATTTTCATAAAAGCGTTATTTTTCACATAGCTGTCGTATAAGTTATCGCCTTTCAATAGAAGCTCCTCTCCCGTGTATGAGGTGGGTACCCCATGCAAGCGTAAACAGCTAAAGCCGTCCTCTGGCTGCTAAGCTAACGTTTCGCGTAAAAATATAGAAAATGTTGGCGAAATGCTATACATTCCTATAATTCAACTGTACACGTTTCATGCTACAACTTTTAATAATACTTCACTATGTTTTGCATATACAAGTATCCTACTATCAAGGGAGGGAATGGCGAAGCCGCACGGGCATATAAATGAATGGTGAGAGAAATCGAAGTCTCGCCGTTACTCCTGTTTTTAGGCCGATTCATCGTTCGCAAGCCCTCAAAGGAAAAACGAAGCAGCTCCCAGCAGCAACAAAAGCTTGATTGTTGAGAGCAAAGTTTCGTTCATCCCGTACGGGATGAACGGATTTAAGGGAAGGACCCCATATGCTGCTTGGTCTCCCTTGTCTTTCTTTCTCGCTTAAACAGACCATGTATAGTAAAATAAAATGATGCAACACTATACGATTATGAGGTGCTCGAATGTCTATTAGCTTCACAACATCAATTATAAGCCGGCTCAAGAGAGAGATCGCTGACCTTCAGAAGCAAGCCTCCACAGGCAAGAGTAAGAAGGAAAAGTCGCTTGCCAAAATAAAACAGCTTCAGAAAAGCGTGAAGCTTAGCTCCTCCCCCACTGATTTGAGCAGCAAAATGTCACAAATAACGAAGCTGAATGAAGAAGTGGTCAGACTCGATACCGCTCAGCTTACTATAGCTAAGCAACTTACCGCCAAGAACGCTGAGCTTAGGCAGCAATTGGCGAAGGATCAGCAGAAGGAACTAAACGATTAGAGCTTAAGAAGAAACGCCTGACGGCGTCCTTTTAATAGACGTCCTCGTTTCGTCGAAACGAATAGAGAAAGTAAATGCAAATGTATATACTTTCCTATATTTCAAAGAAAACGACCAATCGCAAGCTCCTAAGAGCTCATGATTGGTCGTTTTCACTAATTTAAGAAGCCTTCCAGCGCGATCGTCGGTTTGCCATCAGCCTGCCATGCTCCCTTGTTATAACCTCCGTTATAGCCAGGTGTTGCCTGCGGCTCCCAATAAAAAACACCAAGCCCATTTCCTCCCGTTATATTGCGAATCTTGGTCTTAATATCCGCAACGAAGCTTTTGGCAGCAGCAGGCTGGTTATAATCCATGCCGATTTCGGTAATCATGACCGGCTTGCCGTAGCGAGAAATCATATTGTTTGAATTGCTGATCGTTTGTGTGACCTTAGACGACCAATCTGTGCTGGAAGGATACAGCGACATTCCGATAATATCGAAGGCTGCTCCGTTAGCGATCAGGCCACCGATATTCCAAACAAACACACTATTGTCATAGCCATTCGCCAAGTGGACAATTGTTTTTGTTGCAGTACTAATAGACTTCACCGCATTGTGGCCTGTGTTGATCAGCCATGCGTAGTTTTTCATATTCAAAGATGCTTTACCGTCATTCCAGAGCATGCCATCGTTCGTTTCGTTGCCAATCTGCACCCAATCAGGTGTGACTCCTTTGCTTTGCATAGCGGTCATGACCTCGCGCGTATGATTCCACACGGCGTCCATCAACTGCTGGAACGTATAGCTTGCCCAACCAGCCGGTTTTGTCTGCTGTCCAGGATCTGCCCATGAATCGCTGTAATGCAGCGTTAGCATGACACTCATCCCAGCATCCTTCGCTCGCTTAGCTAAGGCAGCTGCGCGCTCCTTATTCATATACCCGTTGCCATAGCTCGAAGAAGGGTTGACGAAAACCCGTATGCGTACAGAATTGATTTGGTAATCCTGCTTCAGAATTTGAACAATGTCCCTTGTTACCCCGTTTTTATCCTTCCAAGTATACCCTTGCGCCTCCATGCCGGCTACCCAGCTGATGTCTGCACCTTTCGCGAATGCAGGAGCTGCGCTTACCCTTGACGGAGTACCCTGATTCACGCCAAAAACACTCATTACCAGCAATAGTGCGAGTACGACACTGCAAACCTTTTTCCACATTGTTTTGCCTCCTTGAAATAGTTTGGCTCATCACTGCATACTTGTATGCGCTTCCAATTGTGTAACTTAATTATAGAATTTACCGAAGCCTTCATATAGGATGTAATACCAATATTTGCAATGTTTTCGAAACCGGTTTGTGCTTAACGCCTGAATCACCTATCTTCAAGTGAATTCATACAAGGGTGAAACGGCTGTCTCCACCCTTTGGCGGCGCGACGCATGTCATTCCGAGAAATATAGAGTAAGGATGGCGAAATCATATCCTTTCCTATAATTGAAAAAAGGTTTTGCCCAAGTTCAGCGAACTTGGGCAAAACCTTTACTTAATCATCAGTCAATTTTAGTCCGCTAAACGACAAGACTCAGAAGCATAACGATGCCAAATGCGGTAAAACCAAGTATCGTCTCCATCACTGTCCATGTTTTTAACGTTTGCGGAACCGATAAATTCATATATTCCTTCACAATCCAGAAGCCTGAATCATTGACATGAGATAAAATAATAGAGCCTGCGCCCGTAGCGAGCACGAGCAGCTCTGGACTGACGTCAGGCATCATGACCGCAAGCGGGGCAACAATACCTGCTGCTGTCGTCATTGCTACAGTCGCTGAACCAACAGCTGCCCGTATAAGACCTGCAATAACAAAGGCGAGTACTAGTGGTGACAGATGAGCATGCTGGGCAAAGCTGGCGATCGCATCGCCAACGCCGCTGGCTGTCAATATTTTATTGAAACCGCCTCCGGCGCCAATCAATAAGATAATTGATGCAACTGGGCCAAGGCAATCGTTCGTAAATTTAAGCAGCTCTTTGCTCGAGAAGCCCCGTGCATAACCGAAAGAATATAGTGAGAACAGCAACGCAAGCAATAGTGCAATAATTGGACTGCCGATGAAATCAACAACCATTCTAAAGCCGTTCTCAGCTGGTAAAATAAGATCAACAATCGTCGCGAATAGCATAAGAATGACTGGCAATAAAATCGTAAACAGCGTGATCCAGAAGCCAGGAAGTTCTCTTTCTTTCGTTTCTGTAAATTGTTCCATAAGTTCGCTGGATGTTTCTACCTTGATACGTTTGGAAATCCATGATCCGTAAATCGGACCGGCAATCGCTGCCGCAGGCAAAGAAACAATAAGCGCTAAAAAGATCGTTTTGCCAATGTTCGCATTGAAAATGCCTACTGCCAGCATTGCTGCCGGATGCGGCGGAATGAGACTATGCACAACAGCTAAACCTGCCACAAGTGAAATTCCGATTTTGATAAGCGAGGTTCCCGTTTGCTTGGCAATAACGAATACAAGCGGGAACAACAAGACAATACCGACTTGTATAAACACTGGAATACCGCAAATTACAGCAACGACCATCATCGCCCAGTGGACATTCTTCTCTCCGAATACCTTAACAAGCGTTTTCGCAATTCGTTCGGCTCCTCCGGATTCGGCCATCAGCTTGCCAAGCATCGTCCCAAGCCCCAGCACGATCGCAATGAAGCCTAGTACGCTTGCAACACCCTCCTGATACGACTTCACGATATCCATCAACGGCATTCCTGAGATAAGCCCCATGAATACAGCACCTATAATAAGTGAAACAAATGGGTTCATTTTAAATTTGGCGATGAGCAGAATCAACCCGATGATGGAAATGAGTGCATACAGCAGCAAACTTGCATCATGGCTGAGTCCAAATACTGAGTACATGTGTAGACCTCCTTATTTTGTGAGAACGCTTTCTCTTTGTCGAAAGAAGACAGGGTCAAGCCCTGTTTGCAAATAGGGAAACGAACTGACTCATAGCGAGGACAATCGTATTCCTTCGATTTTCTCCACCGTTTCCAACAGGGTCCGCTCATTGCCAACATTTCCTGGGAACACGATGTAAGGAATACCGCTAAACTTAGCTTCTTCACCTGTCAGCCATACGGGAATACCTGCAGCTGCTTGACCAACCACCCTTGCCTTCCGAATCGCAAGTCCCTTCGTTGCCACATCGCTGGAGGTAATGCCGCCTTTGGCGATAATAAACTTAGGTACAACCTCAAGCGACTGCACAATCTCAACCAGAGCTCTCGATACGGTCTGGCTAATTTTGAAATTATCAGCTTTGCTCTCAACTGCTATAAGCTTGCGGCTGCTGTATACAACGACATTTTGGCCTTTGGCAATATGCTTGTTTGCTTCAGCAATGACTCGGTTCAATTCAAGCTTGTAGTCCTCGGGATGAAGTACACGCTCTACATCGATTTCCAGACTGATAATTCCTGGGAATGTTAGGAGCTGTTCCAGCTGACGTGTTGTTTTTTGCACATATGAACCTACCACAATGATTCCGCCATGTTGATCCTGCTTGTCCGCAATCAGTTTATCCTGAGGCAGATAATCTTGATCAGAAATACCTGCGTACGATTTCACAAACGATGCCGCTGTACGGAAAATGAAGGATTTCCCGTCATCCTCTGCTTGCAATAGTGCTAGTGACAACACATCCATATCCGCATAGGTGAGAACATTAATAATAATAGGTATATTACCTGTGGCCTCAAGCAGCACGGCTTTGACGGCAGCTGGCCCCTTACGGATTACTTCCAATGAAATAACAAGACATTGTGACGCCTTGATTCGACCTTCGGTTTTCTCTTCTACCCATTCCGTCAAATTACCGTGCTCATAACCGAACACCTTATCCTTTGCGAATTCAGTCTCATGAACAGGAATCAGCTGTCCATTCTCCACCATGTAATGAATATTGTTAAACGTTATACGGCCCGCTTCGAAAAAAGCTGGAATAATCAGTTGTCCATCAAAGGTACGACCGCTTAAATGAGATACCTCTTCTGCAAGTACATCAGTTTCCATCGGATAATAGCCTCGCAGCATCGAATCGCTGCGGCTAATAAACGTAAAGCTTTTATTCGTTTCTGCTGCTACAGCCTGCACATTTTGAGCAATTTCACGGTTGATTTGCTCAGCCGTTGACGCGTCCAGCCCTCTAGTATTGGTCAAAATATAGAACAACGATTCTGGCGCTGCAAACGCTTCTCGCAGCAGCTCCTTATCCCACATCGTCAGAACATCAATATCATGAACAGTCTGAACTCCTGTAGGATCATCGTCCAATACAATGATCTTTCTTCCTCGGGATTGGTTAATTAGGTTAATCTGCTGTCGTATGCCCCCGTTGTCCCACTCTTTTGGCAAATCAGCCTGCAAATTTACAAGTGATGTCTGTGCTGCTCCGCTCTTCATGTTCCAGCCACCTCGCTTTTGACACCTTGTACTTCTACACCCGCCAACTTCTCGAAATATTGCACGATGCCTCCATGATCGTCAGCCGCTTTGCCGTCAATCTTGAGTGCGTGAAAAATTTCCAATAATTGACTGCTTAGTGGAAGCGGAACGCCGATATCATGAGCCGTCTCCATCACATTAGTCATATCCTTCAAATTAATATCAATACGTCCACCAGCAATAAAGTTACGTTTTAGAATAAGCGGTACTTTGGCATCCAGCACCGCGCTGCCCGCTAATCCGCCTCGAATGGCTTGGTACATCTTATCAACATCAATGCCAGCCTTTGCAGCAAAGACGAGCGCTTCCGACATAGCAGCTATATTAAGATTGACGATAATTTGATTTGCCAGCTTCGCCGTTGCACCACAGCCGTTGTCTCCGACCAAAGTAACTGCTTCGCCCAACACCTGCAGAACAGCTAGAACCTGCTGAAATACTTCCTCATCTCCGCCTACCATAATCGCCAGCGTGCCATCAATCGCTTTCGGTTCGCCTCCGCTTACGGGAGCATCCAGCATTTTCAGTCCCGCTTCCGATACTAAACTAGCCAGCTCCTTCGAAACCACTGGTGAGATAGAGCTCATATCAATAATGATGCTTCCTTTGGATGCTCCATTCAGAATGCCGTTTGCTCCCGTAATCACTTCCTTCACATGCTGGGAGTTCGGCAGCATCGTGAATATGATCTCACTATGCTCGGCAACTTCCTTAGGGGATGCTGCTCCCCTAGCTCCTGCCGCTGCAAGCGCGGCTACTGATTCTTTATTTATATCGAAAACGCTTAGCTCATATCCTGCTTTCATTAAGTTCGATGACATAGGGCGCCCCATAATACCCAGCCCGATAAATCCAATTCGTTTCTTCATGATGTGATACCTCCAAGATTCATATAAAATGCATTCCCAACATTGCAAACGCTATCATTCGTTAACTCCAACGTTATTGTACACAATAACTTTATTTTTGTATACAATTTTTAATTAATTGAATACATTTACCAATGCAATGTCCATAATCATTGTTAATCTTCCCGCTTTTCGCTAAAGTAGACGGTAGAGGTGAATAACAATGCAGCACAACAGCTCCAAACCCAGTTCAGCCTACCTGCAGTCTTATGAAGCACTGCGTGATATGATTCTAAACGGTACGCTTGCTCAAGGCTCCAAGCTGATTGAGGAAAAGCTGGCCGCAGATTTGAACGTTAGCCGAACGCCTATTCGCGAGTCCATTCGTAAGCTGGAGCAAGAAGGACTTGTAGTTAATAAACGTGTCGTAAAACTTTCCCAAACGGATTTACGCAATACCTTCGAGCTGAGAAAGCTGCTAGAAGGCCATGCTGCCCAGTGTGCAGCTACTTATTTATCCGAACAGGAGCTAATAGCCTTAGAACGATGTGTCGATATTGGAAGAAGCGGCACGCTGGATGAAATCATGGCAGCCAATAAATCCTTCCATGAAATCATAATGGGGGCTAGCAACAATTCGCTGATGATCGACTTGTTCGAACGAATGCAATCTGTCATTTTTCTGTTCAGGCATACCGTTGTCTATTACCATCGTCCTTTTCTCATTGATGAGCATCAGCAAATTTGTGAGGCTATCCGGGCACATGATGGCAACAAAGCCGAGCAATTAATGAAGGAGCATCTTCAGGCCGATCTTGAGTTTTGTCTTCACTTGATCCGTTAGTCTTCGAGTATTTGGATCATTCATTGTACATATAGCATTCCTTTGTTCGAGTAAATCAACGAATAGAGCATAAAAAAACGACCTATGACAAGCTTATATAAGCTTGTCATAGGTCGTTTCTTTAATGATTTCGTTTCATTTATGGAGTTAGTGAGAAGCAGTTGCATCATGGCCGCAAATTCATAAAGAGTCAAGACAACCCCGTTCGGTCGCGATACTCCTGTGGAGTCATGTTCGAAAATGCCTTAAACAGCTTAATGAAATGTGGTACTGCCTGATAACCAATAGTTTGGGCGATTTCATAAATTTTCTTATTGCTGCTGCGCAGCAAATATGCGGCCATTTCCATTCGGTAGCGCAAAATATATTCACTCAAATTGATTCCCGTTTCAGCTCGGTAAACTCTCGACAAGTAAGCGGGATGGAGACCGATTTGCTGAGCTAGCGTCTGCAGGGATAACTGGTCATTCATGTTCTGCTCGACGAATGTATGAACTTTGTCGACTAACCCTATCTGCTTCATAGATGAATCATCCATTTGCTCTCTAAGACATCGGAATATAAGAAATGCCCACTTCTCCAGCTGCTTGAGAGACGGAGCGGCTGGCATGAGACCGAAGGAGGATGCCCCAAACTCGCTTAGCAGCTTTCCTTTTTTGTGCGCCATATATTGATAGGCGTTAGCGATGGCGAAATAGGCTTCATTGGCGTGCTCAGGCGGATAGTCTACACTCTTCAGCTCAGCAAATATTTCGATCAGCTTTTCCTCCGCGTGCAGCCAGTTCCCTGTATCAAGCAAATGGATGAGGAGAGGAGGTCGATACAATGACGTCATCGTTCCGATTCGAACCTGGTCGAGTTTACCCGCTATCCGCAGAAATATGCCCTGCCGTCCCTCTTCTACCCGCCTCATGCCATCGATAACTGATCGATACAGACTGGCAACGCCTTCTGGAAAAGACATCCCATGAACTGCCAGCGCGATGGAAACGCTGCCATTCAAGAGCGATTCTGCCTTTTTCTTTAGCATAGCTACCCGTACGTCCATCGTATTCCGATCGATCGCTACCGCTTCTTGGGTCTGTCCGTTTGCATAGGGTTTCACTTTGGACGATACGACAAACACGAGATATTCATTATGATCACGACAGAACCACAAGTGAAAGACGTCCCTGAATAGTTCTTCTGCCATATTCGTGACCGCATATTCAATCAGCGCTCTATCCATGCTTTCATAATCTTGCAGTCTGCCCTCCAACCGCACGACAAACAATCCAACTTCTTGATTCAGGGAGAAAGGCAAATCTAATAGAAAAAGCTTTCGCTCCAGCTCTGCGAACGGGATTCCGTTATCATGCAGCAGTCGATTCAGCAGCTCGCTCCGCAACATGGGCAAATTCTCTCGGAAGGCGTATACATCGCGCTGCTGCTGCTGTTGCTGCTTCATTTCACAAGTAATTTCTTCCGATAATTTGCCTAGCATTGCCTGAAGCTGATCAGGATTTACCGGCTTCATTAAGTAGCCCGACGTATTATACGGGACAACGCCTTGCGCATATTCGAAATCGGCGTAGCCCGAAATCACGATGATTTTGACATTGCGGCCCATCTCACGGATTTCCTTTATTAATTCAATTCCGTTCATCTCCGGCATCCGTATATCTGTAATGATGATATGGATGTTATGCTCGCGATATAGCTTCAAAGCATCCTCACCCGTAAACGCTTTATGAATACGTCCGATTCTAAGTTCGTCCTTCGGAATCGTTGCCGCGATGCTATCAACCTGAGAGGGGATATCGTCTACGATCAAAACCTCAAATATTAGAATCGCCTCCGTCCTTAATCGTCAACCCTACGCGAAGCCCACCTAAAGATGAATGTTCGATGAGAAGCCCCGAGGATTGTCCGAAATAATGCCTGAGACGTTGATGAACGTTCCTCAGTCCAAGACTATGATCAGCGCTGGCTTGTAATTGCAAGGAGTGCCTCAAATCATCCAGCTTATCCTGCTTCATGCCGACGCCATTGTCCTCCACGATAAGCTCCCAGCCTTCCTCAATCCGATTGCCGGTTATGACGATCTCGAAGTTCCCCTTCTTCCCTTCCATTCCATGCACGATCGCATTCTCGACAAGCGGCTGAAATAGCAGCCGGGGCATGAGCAGAGACAACATGTCTTCTTCAATCCGCTCATGAAATTGCAATCGCTCTGACTGCATCTGATGGATTCCCAAGTAGTTACGAATTAAGTCCAATTCCTCAGACAAAGTAGTCAATTGCTGCTCTGTCCTCGTCGTATAACGGTAATACTGACTCAAATGCTGTGTGAAGGCGACAATTGCTTTTGTCCGTTCAAGCTGCGCCATGCTTTGAATATAGGCAAAGTTATTATATAGAAAGTGAGGATTGATTTGCGCTTGCAAATGCTTAAGTGAAGACTCTTTGGCATGAAGCTGCTCGATGTACACTTTGTCGATTAGCGTCTGAATATCATAGGACATCAGATTAAACTGCTCAATCAAATAATGAAATTCATTATTCGATACATGCTTGACTCGATGACCGTACTCGCCTCGCCTTAGCGACTTCACCGCTCGGATTAAATCATAGATCGGCTTCTGCACGTTGCGGTACAGCAAGGCTGCAGAGGAGACACCCAGAATCAGCAATAGTAAACTTGCGGAATAAAACATCTGCTTGCTATGATCGATAGGCTCCAGCACTTTGCTCATCGGCTGGAAATCAACGATATACCAGCCGAGCAGCGAGGTTGATGTCACGTAATTCACAAGATAAGGTTCGTTGCGATAAGTCAATTTGATTGACCCTTCAGTCGGGTTCTGTGCTTTAATTTCATTGAATTGCACAGCCATGGCATGGATGAGTTCAGGGTTTGAATCCCGCGACATGATCGGCTCGAATCCTTTGCTGTATAGGAACGGCTCGCCGACGCTGCCTTGCATAAACCGATCGAGCATATTGACTAGATTTGCCGACGAGAACGAGACTTCAACATACAAATTCGGATTTTCCGGCGTAGAGAGCGATTCGAAAGGGGTTATTAGATCCCTTACGAATGCTTTCTCCTCTCCCCGCTCCGTTACGATCATACGATAATCCCAACGATGCTGACTCGAATTCCTGAAGTAATCTGCGTCGTGCTTCTGCAAGTAATTAGTCGAAACCATTACATCCGAAACGGGGGAATATACGGTGAAATCGTTTACCCATTGGAAGGTGGTAGACTGCATATCCAACTTCTGAAGCAGCAGCGTCTTCGATGCCAGCATCGAATAATCGGTCTCGGAAGAAGAACGGAGCTGCAGTTGCAGCGCATCGGGGTCGGATGCAATGACGAAGGCGGCTCTCCACAACCGATCTGCCTCAACGTCCATTTGCTCGACAAAGAAACGAATCCGATTCATATTGACCTGAAGCAGCTCCTGCTCAACAACGCCCGTACTGATCTTGTACGATGAATTATACATCATGACGACAGGGATCAGCAGCAGAACAATCACGATAATGACTTTCGTGAAAATATTCATTCTGCCTCCCATAACGCTTCTGTTGTATAACATAGGTCTCCCCCAATTCAAATCCGTCTTCCCCCACCGCGCCCATTGCCTAAGACTTCACCGAGCCCAGCACGATTCCTTTAACGAAATATTTTTGCAAGAATGGATATACGAGCAGAATCGGCAGCGCGCCGATAAAGATTTGTGCTGTTTTAACCGTACGGTTCGAGAAGTTCGCTATACTTTCCGATGTTACACCAATTCGCGACATATTGTCACTAACAATCATAGAGTGCAAATAAGTGGCAAGCGGATACCCGTCGGGATTGGACATATAGATTACGCCGTCAAACCATGAATTCCAATGAGATACCATCGAGAATAAAGATAGAGTCGCAATAGACGGCATTGAAACTGGCAAATATACGCTCCAAAGCACTCTCAGATGACCAGCTCCATCGATATGGGCAGCCTCTTCCAGCTCCGGCGGAATCGTCCGGAAGAAGTTGAGCATCAGAATCATGTTCCACACGCTGACGGCCATAGGCAGTACCAACGCCCAGATTGTATCGATCAGATGCAGCTTACTTATCAGTATATACGAGGGGATCAGTCCGCCCGAGAATAGCATCGTGAAGACAAAAATCCAAATGTAAAATTGACGGCCAGGAAATTTTTGACTCGTTTTCGATAAGCTGTAGGAGGCCATCGTGACCACCAGCATCGACAGCAGTGTGCCTAACACAGTCCGCTCTACACCGACCCACATGGATCTAAGAAATTTCCCGTTACCTAATGTCTTGACATAGGCGTCCGTCGTGAAGCCGATTGGCCAAAAATTCACAATATTCGCTGTCGCCGCAGCTCTTGAGCTGAAGGATACTGCTAGCACGTGTATAAGAGGAAGAATGCACATTATCGCCAGCAGGCAGAGAAAGATTGTGTTCATAATCGTAAATGCTGTGTAACCTCTGGAGCGGTAATACATAGTCGACCTCCTTAAAAAATCCGGTAATTAGCTAGTTTATATGCCAATCTGTAACTGATGACAATTAAGATGAAGCCAATAAAGGACTTGAATAATCCCACCGCCGTTCCAAAGCTGAACTGTCCATTATTCAATCCCTCACGGTAAACGAATGTATCAATAATATCTCCGTGTGAATACACGAGAGGGTTATACAAATTCAGAATTTGATCGAAGCCGGCATCTAGTATTCGACCAAGCGATAGCGTAGCTACCACGATCACGATTGGCATAATAAGAGGAATAGAAACAGACTTTACTTGCTGAAAGCGGGTAGCCCCGTCGATTTCGGCTGCCTCGTATAAAGCCGGATTGATGCCTACTAGAGTAGCCAAGAAAATAATAGCGGAGAAACCAAATTCCTTCCACACATCGCTAAGGACGACCGTAAATCGAAACCAATGGCCGTTGCCTAAGAAAAAGATACTATCCAATCCAAATGACTCTAGGACGCGATTGACAATTCCGCCCTCTGTCGACAGAATATCGAGCATAATGCCGCCTAGGATAACCCAGGATAAAAAATGGGGCAAATAAACAAGAGTCTGTACGACTCTCTTGAAATACATCTTCCTAACTTCATTGAGCAAAAGAGCGAAAATAATAGGAATTAATAAATTCATAGCCACCTTAAATGCGGCGATGATTAACGTATTCCATATGACCTGCTTGCCGTCTGGATACGTGAACAGATAACGGAAATGATCCATGCCCACCCAAGGTGATCCCTTGATGCCAAGCCATGGTTGATAGTCTTGGAAGGCAATGACAGCTCCAAACAACGGAATATATTGAAACACGATGCATAATAGTAAGGCCGGCAACAAAAGCATATGGAACGGCCATGTTTTTCTCCAATAGGTTGCCACTACGTATCCTTCCTTTCATCAGAAAAACGGAGGAAGATCGACAGCGAAGGCTGCCCTCTCCTCCGTTTTCATTCATGCTGTCAGTGCGTATTACTGGTTTTCCGCATACCATTCGTTGACTTCTTCTGTAATCTTCTGACCGCCGTTATCCAACCATTGCTTTACGAATTCATCGAAGTACTCCATCGGTTGATCACCGTAAATGATTTTGAGGTAGCTTTCAGTAGCAAGCTTCTTAAGCAGCTCGCCCTTGGATTTCATCGTCGGTGTCAATGGACCAGTAAAATAGTTTTTACCTTCCGTAATCCCTTGGTTTATCCGCACGCCCTGACCATCAATTTGTTTCTTCTTCATTTGTTTAACGTCAAATTCTTTGGACGTTACAGGCTCGGCGTCTGGATCCGCCAGAAACTTCTTGACTGGCGCATCGTTGGAGTAAGGAATCGTTACACTTCCGCCGAGTATATTCGTCATCATGAATCTCATATCCAAGCTTCTACCGTCTTTGAGCGGCCATTTGTCTGCCGGAACGCCCACTGCCTCGTAGTCGCCTTTGATGATTTTATCGTTGTGTATGACGTAATCGTAACCTTCGTAATAACCGTCTTTCCAACGCGGATCGAAGAACGGATCGCCTTCTTGCTCCAATTGTTTTGCGAACATTTTGTTGAAATAGGAGAACCATGCTTCAATATTTTTGAAATCTTTGTCGAATACAGTAAAGCCCGCAATTAACGATTTCTCCGCTCGACCTACCAAGCCGTCCGGACCAGCTGGAAGCGGATAAGGCTCAAAGTCGGCATTCGGATCGTTTTTAGTCGCATCGCTCAGCGGCCAGTCACCCATCCAGGCTGGACCGAACATGACGCCGGCTTTGCCGCTGGCAACCAATTCAGAGGATTTGGACGGATCCTTGATACCCGCTTCTTTGTCAATATAGCCATTGCTCATCCAATCCTTCATGGTTTGCAAGTACAGTTTAGCGTCAGGGTGAATCGCGCCATAGCTAAGCTTGCCGTCATCACCTTTGTTCCAGAAACTGCGAATGTCCGAGGTATGGATCATTTGAGTAGTCAGTGCAGCGAAAATCGCGTCAGTCTGACCCATCCAAGTCCACGGGCCTTCTTTAAGCGGAACAGCTAAACCGACCGTATCATTCTTTTGGTTTTTATCGGGGTCGTTCTCTGTGAATTGCTTGAGTACGTTTTCAAGCTCAGCCAGCGTTTTCGGCGGCTGCAGCCCTAGAGTGTCAAGCCAGTCTTTGCGAATCCACATAACTGTGCCTTCGTCACCCATGTAGAAGGAAGGCAAACCATAAATTTTGCCGTCTTTCTTCACTTCGCCCATTGCATACCCGTAATCTTCGATCAATTTCTTATAACCAGGATGCGCATATTTCTCGATAGCTTCGTCCAGAGGCATTAGCTTTTTGGCTGCGAGCAAGCTTTGAAGCGGCTCTCCATGAGCTCTGAATGCATCAGGAAGCTTACCGCCGCTGGAGAGCAGAAGTCGAAGCTTCGTATCGTAGTCCTCCGATTTCGTTACAATAAAATCGAATTTCACATCGATTCCTATATTCTCTTTCATCCAGCGCAGGTTCACGTTGTCTTCCATAGACTCGCCTGGCTTGAACGCATTGCCCCTGGAAGCGCCATCATCAACAATCGCAGTCGTAATCGTAATGGGAGGATCAAACTTCTGTTTCCACAATTCCGTAGAGGATGAACTGCTGGCTGTGCTTACCGGACTACTCGACGGCACTACATTATTATTGTTTGAACAAGCAGATAGAATCGGTAATATACCGATTGCGATAGAGAGTGCTGACAGCTTAGCTAACTTAGCATAATGACTCATTTTTTACCCCATTTCTGTATATTGATGGTACATCACTAATTATATGGTCATAGAATGAATGTTTATATATTCGATTTTTAACCTCATATCAAAAAACGTACATTCGACAAATCTGCATGCAGTTCTTACGTCTATTCATAAAAAAAACCACTGCCATTAGCTTTGGCAGTGGTCATCCTAACTATATAGACACCGAATACGGCGTCCTTCCCTTAAATTGCACAACCTCTCGAATCCCTTTGCTATGCAGCAACTCTATAGCTTCTACAAATCCTTGCTCCATATGCCCAACCTGATGTGCATCGGAACCGATACATACGGCTCTGCCGCCTAGATCCAAATACATGTCGAGAATGTATGAATGAGGATGAATCCAGCCTTGTCGGTATAGTCCGGTCGTATTCAGCTCCAATACTTTCTGCTTCTCGATGATAAGCTTTACTATATCGTATAAAACAGACCTGCATGACGCGATATCTTCGTCATACACCGGGAATGTCGTATATCTCACCACATAATCCAAATGGGCAACGATATCGTAATTGTCCATCTGGTCCACAGCGTCTCTTACATGGTTAAAATAATGCATAAGCCGCTGCTGAATCGGCTTATCATGAAAAGCCTTTTCGGAGAAATCCAGTCTTCCATCATTGTGCGCAGATAACAAAATGACGTCAAATTCGTGCTGAGCCAAATAGTCATCTATAACCACTTTATAATCGCTTCGAAAGCCGACCTCAATGCCTTTGCGAATTTCAATCGGATATCGCTGCGACAGCTCTTCTACTTCCTTGTTGTAACCAGCCCAATCAATATGAACATCCTGCTTGAAATATTTGCAATCATACTCTAGATGATCTGTCGTTACGAGAGCAGGCTTCCCCAGCGCAACTGCGAATCGCACGAGCTCCTCAAGGCTTGAGCTCGAGTCAGGCGAATAGGAAGAATGCACATGCTGATCGATTAAAAGATGAGGTATCGTCATTCTTTACTCCTTCTCCTTCTATTGGAATTGCAAGAGATTACGCCCTTCGTCCGTCATATCGAACAGGTGAAATTTATTCGGCTTTATGCCGATCGAGATCATCTCCCGCTCCTTTAGCTGCTTCTCATTATCCGTCA
The DNA here is from genome assembly GCF_005930355.1 of Paenibacillus sinopodophylli. Lineage (GTDB taxonomy): Bacteria > Bacillota > Bacilli > Paenibacillales > Paenibacillaceae > Pristimantibacillus > Pristimantibacillus sinopodophylli. The sequence continues at coordinate 46,487 of NZ_VDBO01000008.1, read as the reverse complement.
GCAGACGAATCATCATATCGGCTTGCCCGTCTCGATCTGTCAGCTTAATGAGCTGCCCATTGCCTAAATGCTCAATAAGATCAATTTGCAGCCTTATAGCTGCTTCACTTGGCTGCTCTGCAATGAACAAATCATGCGGACGTATACCAAGCTTGACTGCTTTCCCGATATGCTGCTCCTCCAACCTGCACGGCTGCGGAATTTGCAGCTCGAATAGCTTCGTCTTTACCCACTGCTCATCCGCTCTCTTCTCTACAACTCCATCAATCAGGTTCATTGGCGGATTACCTAGAAAACTGCCGACAAACAGATTAGCGGGATGATTGAACAGCTCATTTGGAGGCGCGTACTGCTGAATTTTCCCTCCATTAAGAATAGCTACGCGATCGGAGATCGCTAGCGCTTCCTCCTGGTCATGCGTAACAATAATGGTCGTAACGCCTAGCTTACGTTGGATTTTGCGAATCTCATCACGTACATCCAGCTTTAATCGCGAGTCCAAGTTAGACATCGGTTCATCGAGCAATAGAATTTCCGGGTCCTTGGACAACGCGCGCGCCATGGCGACACGCTGCTGCTGTCCGCCTGAGAGCTGAGATGGCTTGCGATCGAGCAGATGATCGATTTGCAATATTTTACTCGTTGCGAGTGCACGCTCATAAGCTTCCTTCTTAGCCATTTTCCGCTCGCGAAGCGGGAAAGCAATGTTGTCACGAACCGTCAAATGAGGATAAAGCGCATAGGATTGAAACACCATTCCAATATTCCGATCCTTAGGCTCCACATGATTGACAAGCTTATCCTTGAAATAAATTTCACCTGAGGTTGGCTTCAGCAGACCTGCGAGCATCATAAGTGTTGTCGTTTTTCCACAGCCAGAAGGGCCTAGCAGCGCAACAAATTCACCCTTTGCAATCTCGAGATTCAATCCGTCAACCGCACGGCTGCCCATTTGCTTACCATCATAATCTTTTACGATATTTACAAGAGAAATCATACCTGCTTTGCTCCTCCCATATTGATCTTCAGAAATATTTTTTGGGTAAAGATATAGAAAATGACTAGCGGGATCGTATAAAACAAACCAATCGCTGTAATTAATCCGTAGTTCAAAATGACATTTTCCTTCGTCACCAAACGAGATAGATAACCGGCCAGTGTCAGCATATTGTCATCGAAGATAAATAGCTTGAACAGGAACCATTCGCCGTAAGCGCCTAAGAAGGAGAATACGGATATCGCTCCAATACCCGGCAATACATACGGTACGAGTACTTTCATGAGGGCGCGAAATCTCGAGCATCCATCTACCATCGCCGCCCATTCCAAATCCCAAGGCACTTCATCGAAGAAGCCTTTCATAATATACACCCGGCCAGGCAATGAGCCCGTAATCGCGACGAGAATAACGCCTAAATACGTATTGACCAGATTCATTTGAACAAGGATAAAAAACGTAGCGATAATGAGCGTAATCCCTGGGAAGGAACGCATGAGGAACAGAAACTTCATAGCGGCCAGCTTGCCTGTGAAATCTAGCCTGGAGAATGCATAGGCAGTGGGTACAGCAATACCGACTTCAATGACCACAATTAGAATGGAATAGACTAATGTATTAAGCACAATGGGCCAAATCGCCGGGAGAACAACACCTGCATACTCGATTGGCTCTTTTACAAAATTGAAGTTCTCCAGCGTAAATTGCCCCGTCGTGCCATTAAGGGTAGCTGAGAGAAAATACCAGATAATCATTCCGATGATAGGCATCGTAAAGAGCAGCATATACGTGTGTACGAGCAGTTTTTTTGCAATACTTGTCGACATAATGGCCTCCTAATCCTCAATGCGCGATGGCTTGATCATTTCATCGAAATCAAACAGCCTCAGCAGCCATAATGTCAAAATAAGCGAGATCAGCACAACCAGTAGCGAAAGAGCGGCCCCGTATCCATAATATTTCAAATTAAAAGCCTGCTGGTACGCGTATAGAGATAACGTCGTCGTGTCTCGCATAGGCCCGCCGTTTGTGAGCAGCAGGATGAAGAAGTAGGAAGACACAAAGCCGATAAGATCCGATATCGTAATATACATTAACGGCCACTTTAATGAAGGAAGAATAATCTTGGTGATGACCGATTTCTCGCTTGCTCCATCTACTTTGGCAGCCTTATACAAATCCTCCGGTATAGAGCTGATTGCAGCCGATAATAGAATCATGCCTCCAGAAGTTGTAGACACAATCGTAGCAATAATGACAATTGCCATCGCGATTTTGGTAAACCATGAGATGGGATCGCTGTCTGGCTGGAATAAGAGCAGAACTTTGTTGATCAGCCCACCCTCCGTGGGATCAAACAAATACTTCCAGAACGTTACATATACAACTGCAGGTATGATGCTCGGGATTAGCCATAGGACACGATAAATGACTGCCGTCAATTTGCCCTTTAAGAAATATTGGGTTGCAATTGATATAAACAATCCAAAAAACAAAGAGAACACAAGTGTAATAACGGCAAACAAAACGGTGTTCCACAGTATTTGAGGCATGCTGTAATCAGTAAAAATTCGCTTGAAATTATCGAAGCCCACAAAGTTGATTTTCATCGAAGCATTCAAATCCGTGAAGGACATAATAATGGTCGCAATCGCTGGAAGAATGAAAAATACGAGCACGAGCAGCGCAAAGGGCATAATGAAAAAGTAAGGATACATTTTTTTGGCTAAAGGCTTCTTGTAAGGCTTCTTGGCTAAAGTCACTGGGATCTCCATAATGAGATCTGCACCCGCTTCCTATGAGCAAAATAAACGGAAAGGTGCTCTAGTAAGCAGAGCACCTTCTCGGTATCATCGTTATTCTACAATGAGACTGTCCGCTGGTACGTTTTGTTTGACATCCTTCTGGAATAGCTCGAATGCTTGTGCTGCTGTTTGGCCTTTGGTCAGAATAGCATCAATACCAAGCGTGAACGATTTCATATAGACCGCATAATCCATTTGAGCCGGACGCGTCTTCGTGAACTCGATTAAGTAGGCATGATCCTTATAGAAGCTCATTTCTTGGAAGCGCGGGTCTTCTTGCGCTGCCGCTGTTACAGGAAGCTTGCCGCTTTTAAGCGTGTGATTAATTTGCAGATCCGCATCCAATACGCGTTCAATCAGCTTCTGAACATACGGCATTTTCTCATCATCAACCTTAGCTCCTACGTAGATCAACGCTGGGTTGCTGTAAGATACAGGTTTTCCGCCTTGCTCTACCGAAGGAACTGGAATCCAGATCGCATTTTCCTTAAACCAAGCCTCATAGCCAGCCAAGTCCTCATCCATGCCTAGCTGCGTGCGCATCACTTGATAAAATTCCGTACGCGCAAACTCAGCGAACAATTCACCTTTAATGAACAGCTCGGCAGCCTTGTCCGTATCAATCTCAGCAATGCCCTCCGTCACTACGCCGCGCTGCTTCGCATCCTGCCAAAATTCATAAACCTTCTCCGTGTTTTTCGACAGTACCATCTTGTTCTCTGCCGCATTATAGTTATAGTTGTCGAATGTGTAGTTCCAGCCCTCGAATCGTGTATCTTCAACGCCGAAGCCTACCTTAACCAGCTTCTGCTTAGCTGCCTCATCTGCAAGATCGACAAGCTCACCGAACGTGAAGCTTCCAGCATCAACACGAGCCTTTAGCTCATCGATTTGTGCAGCTGTCCAACCAAGACCTTCCAGCGCTTTGCGGCTAATGAATACGGGAGAAGCATCCATATCCTGAATAACGCCGTAGTAGTGGTCTTCGTACTTCATGATGTTGTTGTAGGATTCCGGCATGTTCTTGAACACATCTGAGGTTCCTACCCAGTCCACATCACGGATTAGTCCAGCATTTAGCTGCCAACCGATATCCACGCTGGAGTTAATAAATACATCTGCTACTTTATTCGCCTGCGCCTGCAAAATCAGCTCGTCATCACCAATGCCAGGCCACCAGTCAATTTTTATTTGTACGTTCTCTGACTTTAGCTCTTCGTTCAACCGTTTTTCTGCTTCTACGAAATTGTCCTTGCGTGCTCCCCATGTGTTCTCGCGAACGGAAATCACGACCTCTTTCATTTTGTCGCCATTGCTGGAAGCATCCGTGCCGCCATTTGCAGCAGCTCCCGTATTTGAGCCTGTACTACAACCTGCTAACAATGTCATACTTGTCATTACACTAACTAATCCAAGAGCTAGCTTCTTCATTCTTGTAAACCCTCCTCGTTTTCCAGTTCTCACTGGCATAACTCAACTATAAAGGAGAATTGTAAAAACTGTGTCAAATGCACATTAATAAATTGTTTTATTATTTTTTCAGTTGCGATGTTGTTGTTTTATAGAAAGTGAATATGTTTTAGATCGTAAACACTTGTTCAAGCGATTGATCCAATATAAGAATAGCTTCTTCCATCTGCTCCACGCTTGTAATGAGCGGCGGAACAAGTGTAAGGACATTGCCGCTGGATACCTTGAAGCTTAGTCCGCGGGACAAGCATTCATAGAGCACTTTTTCAGCACCCTCTGCTTCCTTCTCCTTGGTCACCCGATCCGATACGAGCTCAATTCCCGCCAGCATCCCTTTAACCCGAACATCGCCAATTACAGTATATTTCTCCTGCAGCTTTCCAAGCCGAGCAATCAGCCATTGTTCCATATGTCGTGCATGCTCTAACAGGTTTTCCTGTTCGATGTATGCAATGGTAGCCAGTGCAGCCGCACAGCCAACAGCGCTTTTCTCATGTGTATAATGTCCGAGCGAAATATCGCCCGCAACATCTAGATGCTCTCTGGCTATAATGCCTGCCATGGGGAATATTCCGCCGCCAAAGCCTTTACCAATGACGACGATATCAGGCACAATGCCATAATGCTCATGCACGAACATCGTACCCGTACGGCCAAGTGCCGTTGGTATTTCGTCAAGGATGAGCAGCACACTGTAATCATCACAGATTTGACGAAGCCGCTGCATATAGGCAACGCTCGGAATTTGTACATCCGTGCTCCGAATAGGCTCAAGAATGACCGCGCACACATCTTCTTCTCTCTCCAGCATGTAGCATAGATAATCTAGATTCCGATCGTTAGCTTCCTCTCCCTCACCAAAGATCGAGCGATAGCTATTATAGGGCATCATATGCTCCGTCCCCGACAATAGAGGTCCTATCCCGCTTCTAAACACGGCTTCGCCGCCAACCGATATGGCATCCAAGCTTGCGCCATGGAAGGAATCCCATGTCGAGATCGTTTTGTGCTTGCCGGTTGCCCTGCGCGCAAGCTTCAGCGCTATGCCGATCGCACTGGTGCCGCCTGGCGCAAACAGCACCTTGTTCAGATCACCAGGTGCTAGGTCGACTAGCTTCTGTGCCAGCTTAATCGCGATCTGACTCGTATACCGACGCGGCAGAAATGGCAGCTGCTGCATCTGCTCAATGATGGCATTCATCACATACTCATTTTTATAGCCAACCTGATGCACGCTGTTTCCATGAAAATCGATAACTCTGCGCCCATCCTGATCCTCAATGTAGATGCCTTCTGCATTTACAATTGCATTCAAGCATGGCGTAGACATCGACTGATGAAGAAAAAGCTTGCTGTCCTGTTCCAGTACAGCAAGCGTCTCTTCACTTAGATGCTCGTCCTGCCAAGCCCCGCGAGCATCCGTTCCATTGATATCTCCTTCTATACGACTATTGATGCGGATTTCCATATGGCAGCTCCTTATTCATCAATCGTATATTAAGTTGCTCGATTGCCGCAGGCAGCTGAGACATGTCTTCAATCACAGCGTGTGCTCCTGCTTCTATATATTGCTTACTCACAGCAGTAATCATATGACGTTCTTCTTCTGGTGAAAGCTGCTGCACCTCAGTCTCCGTAAGACCGAGCATGGAGCTGCCTTTCACAATGCCGATCGCCCAAACACCCGCACTATTCGCCTCTTCCATGTCAGAGGTCGTATCTCCAACCTTAACCACCTGCGCATGGTGGCGGAGATTAAGCTGCTTCATATTCTCATAGATCATGTAAGGATAAGGTCTGCCTTTATCCATAACCAAATCTGGCGTTACCCAATGGTCAGGCTCATAACCGTTTTCCTTAGCAGCTTCGGCCACAATGGAAAGCATAGTGGAGGTATAACCTGTGGTCGCTCCGATCTTTAAGCCTTGTTGTCTGAGTAGCGCTACCGTTTCTACTACATATGGATTCGGCTTTCCGAACTGCGAGAGAATAGCGAGTAGTCTAGGCTCAAACCGGTCATGCAGCTCATCAATATCCGCCTCCGTATGGCTGCGTCCGAACTTCTTTTGGAAAGCAGCTTCTATTCTCGGCATTTGCAGCAGCGTCTGAATATGATCCCGCTTCAACTGCCCCATAGGAGCACGAACCTCGTCCATCGTTAATGGAATGCCTATTTCCTCAAAAATACCGAGAAATACCTGCACCGGCGCAAAGCAGCCATAATCAACCGTAGTGCCTGCCCAATCAAAGATTATGCCTTCAATTCTCATAGTGGCTCTCTCCTACATAACGTAATAGGTGCGTATTCAAACGTTCCATGTCCTCCGCGTGCACATCTCCCATATTCCCAATCCGAAATACATCGATATCCGTTAATTTACCAGGATAAATAACAAAACCAGCCGACTTCAAAAAGGTATAAAAATGCTCAAATGTGAATGAAATATGTTTCGGATACAAAAAGGTTGTGATGAAAGGTGACTGCAGCTCCCTCGGCAAGTAAGCTGTAAAGCCCGCTTCCGTCATCCCTTCCACGACGATTCTCTGGTTGTTGCGATATCGTTCATGACGAGCTGCTACGCCGCCCTCTTCCGCTAATTCCAATAATGCTTGTTTAAAAGCATGCACAACATGCGTCGGCGAAGTAAAGCGCCATTTGCCGGAATCCCGCTCCATTGTCTCCCACTGGTCATACAAATCGAGCGATAACGAGCGCGCTCTTCCTTTGCACTTCATGAGCTCATCCCTTCGGCACAGAACAAAGCTAAAGCCTGGAACACCTTGGATGCATTTATTCGCGCTGCTGATAATAAAGTCGATCTCCAGCTCCTCTACGGCAATCGGAATGCCGCCAAAACTGCTCATCGCATCGATGATGGCTATGCGATCATTTCGTTTAATGACCTCCATCACTGCTTCAAGCGGATTTAGAATGCCGGTTGTCGTCTCGCAATGAACCATAGCGACATGCGTAATCGACGCATCCTCTATCAGCTTCTTCTCAACCGCACGTGAATCAACCGGCGCATTAGCTTCAAACGAAAGGGAAACATGCGGAATACGAAGCACTTTCGCGATTTCCTCCATACGTCTTCCATAAGCGCCGTTTATTATTACGAGCAGCTTGCCATCATTCGGAATGACAGAGCCAAGCGTCGCTTCCACGCCAAAGGTGCCGCTGCCCTGCATAAACACAGTCGTATAGTGCTCCTTGGATGTGCACCCCACCTCTAACAACTGCTGCCGAATCTGTTCAACGATGGATTTATATTCATGATCCCACGTACACCAATCCGTTTGCATCGCCTCTTTAACCGTTGCAGTTGTCGATAACGGCCCTGGCGTCAATAATAAGTAAGGATTGCTCATAGTCCCTCCTGCAGCTGCAGCTCGTATTTGGGATAAATCGGATTGCTCCAAGCTACTTTTCCCCAAGCATCTACGCATTCTACACGTACATATTGCTCATCATCCTGAATGATATATTCCGCTCCGGTGATGTATACGCCAGTAGGATCCATTTCTGCTAAGCCATTGTTCGGAAAAGTAATAAAACGAATACTTCGCACAGGAGAGCACACGACTCTTAGTCTATTGCTCTCTATGCGGAGATCATAAATCTTCGGACCATTTGAGCTATAATATTGGCCTGCTTTGATAGCCTCGATAATCGCTTGCTGCTCTAGTCGCTCACTATCTACCGTAATCCAGCCTCCATAAAATTCAGACACCGCCATATCCGTCGGGCCGCCGTGAGCATCGTCTGCCGCAATGGCGTTGACCTGCTTGCCTCGCTTCAAGACATAGTCCCAGTAGGATACGCCATAGCCAACTGCCTCTTGAATCTCGGATTGGTGATTATATATTTCTATCGCGGCATAACCTTCAAGCTTAAGCAAATCCTCTTCACGATTTTTGGACCATTCCGGATGATTCATAATGACGAGATTTCCTTTGCTTCTCATCTCATCAATCAATTGCTGAATCGTATCCAAGCTCTCATAATCCGGCTTCGCATGCTCCTCATCGTGGTGAAAGGGCTTCTCTGCCTGCAAGGATCGATCCAACAGCCCATGCATATGATATTGCTGACCAGTCGTTTCGCGTTCCATCTCGCAAGCCATTTCATAGCCATCCAGCAGGATGAACGTTTCCGTGTCATAGGCATCGCTGTGGAAGTAGATTTCATGGTCGCTTAAACATATAAAATCATAGTCCTTAGAACGATACGCATCTATCATTTGCTCTACCGTATATTCGCCGTCACTGCGAACGGAATGCGAATGAATATTGCCTTTAAACTTTTGACGACCAGCATCTAAAAAAATGGCATTTCTCACTGCTATTCCTCCTCTATCAGATCATCTACAAAAATCGGATTAGACCATGCTATTCTACCCTTCTCATCCACGCACTCCACTCGGATATAATTCATGCCTGCCTGAATCACCATACTTCCAGTGGTCATTAATTCACCCTTCTCGCGTTCAACATGGAACGGTCCACGCAGCGGAAATGCTTTGAACATGATATATTGGCAAGGTGAGCACTCCACATAGACGAAGCCATCCTCTACCCGGAAATCAAAAATTTCAGGACCAGAGCTGGAATAAAATTGTCCTTTCTTCAGTGCCGTAATAATGCCTGCCTGCGAAAGCTCATCTGCCTCAACTGAAACCCAGCCGCCGCCATACTCCGGAATCTTGCAGCTTGGATCATGGTCATGCGAATCATCAGCAGCGATACCGAACACGCGCTTGCCATTTTGCAGTGCATGATCCCAGTAAGCCGCACCATAAGAAGAGCTCGTCGACCATTCCGTTGCGTGATTATAGATTTCGATTGCAAAAAATCCATCGTATTGAACCATATCCTCGAAGCGTGTCAAATGCCATTCCGGATGGTTGAACACAACAAGATTTCCATGTGCCTTCATTTCATCTATCAGCTTCTGCGGGGATTGTTGCCCTTCCCAAGGGATAGGTACCTCAAACGATTGCAAATGCTGGAATCTTTGCTCCATAGACTCAACCGTTGGATCGTCCAGCACGCCAAAGTGGTAGCCTGGGTCTTCATCCGGCACAAGATTCAAGCCGCCTCTCTCCATACCCGGCAACACGATGAACGATTCCGTGTCGAAAGCAGCGGTACGAGCGAATACATCATGATCCGTAATGCTAATGAAGTCGTAACCTATAGCCTTGAACGCAGCAACCGCATCCGACGCCTCTTGCGTTCCATCTGACCATGTTGTGTGCATATGCAAATTCCCTTTGTACTTCCTTTTGCTTTTATCCAAATACACGGCGTCTTTCATCATCGTCACTCCTATTTTCTTAGTCATTCACTCGAATGAAATGATTGCAGAAGAATATAAAGACAAGCACAAACAACATATTGTTTTTATTTGCTTTTAGCTTTATTTATGTTGTTTTAAACATTCTACTGCGAAAATTCGACCAATACAATGCGATTCGAAAGATTTAACATAGCGATTACAAACTTTACACAACAACAAACAACAACAAAAAAAGCCAGCAGAGAAGTCTTGCTTCTCTACTGGCTTTCCTGATTATGTGGAGGGTGACTATTCAGATGGCATCATCCATCTTGTATTTGCCTCTTCCAGCTTCGCTTTCCATGCTGTCGGAGGTTCTAACTCCGAAATTACAATATCAATATCGTGGAAATCGCATATTTTGACCATGGACCGCTTATCCCATTTCGATGAATCCGCCAAAATAATCGACGTTTCCGACTGCTGAATCCATTTGCGAGTAAGCGACGCCTTCTCATAATCATAGCTCGTGAATCCATGCTCGGTTGATAAGGCGTCCACCGTTACAAATGCTTTATTCACAAAAATATCAGACATATTCGCTTCCGCAATCGCTCCCGTTACACGAAGATGCTTCACATTCACTTCACCGCCAAGCATAATCATTCGGCCATCGAACTGATCTCGTTTCTTGAGCTCAATTAAAGCCATCAATGCAGAAATTGAGCTCGTTAAGACGGTTACCTGCTGCTTCTGAGCGAGAAATGGGATAATCTGAAGCGGTGTTGTGCCTTCATCTATGAAGATCACATCATAGTCTTCAATGAGCGTAAACGCAAGATAACCAATCTTTTCCTTCGCCTCTTGATTAATGCAGGCTCTTTCGAACAGAGTAGGCTCTACCTCAACCTTGAGCTTAATTGCCCCGCCGTAAACCTTCTTCAACTTATTTTCCTTCTCTAGATCATCCAGATCCCTGCGAATCGTCTCGGTTGTAACCTCGAACATACGCGCCAGGTCGCTCGCAATGACCTTCCCATGCTCATTCAGCAAGTTCATAATACTTAGCTTTCTTTCTTCGCCCGCGAGTGACATCGCAAACCCTCCTATTCTACTTCACTACTATTCTCACGCACTCATAGCTTATAAAGATGCAGTTGCTGAAGGCGAGTCCGGAATAGTCCCAACCAAATTCCGCATCCATCTCTGAGAGCGATAACGTCTATATCCGATCAAGGCCTTGCTAATCTCTTCACATAAAAATAGACCATAAACCCATTCGAGCGGCAGATGGAGCACATACGCACCAACGAATACCGCCGGCAATGCGATCCCCCATGTCGTAATTAGAATCATGTTCATCGTAAACAAATTATCTCCACCTGCTCTAAACATACCGACAATCCACACATTATTCAAGAAAAATGCGGTCATCGCTAGTGCTTGCAATAGGAGAACATTTCCTAAAGAAGCATGAACCTCAGCGCTTAGCTTCGGAAACACAAGGGACACGAACGGCGAAACGATCACAAGGACAACACTAATCACTATACCAATGATAACCGAAATCCGAGTAAATCTACGACCATAATCCATCGCCAGCTCTTGATTATCCTGTCCTAACTTTTGACCAATCATTACCTTCGCTGCATAGGCAAATCCGTGGATACCCATCATAAAATACCCCTGCAGCGTATTCGCCAGCTGGAATGTCGTCAATGCTGCGATACCTAATGACCCGAAAGCTACAGCGTACAACATATTGCCAATCGACCACATGCCTTCGTGGAACACGAGCGGCGAGATCGTTTTGAGTACCTGCTTACGCAGCTTCACAGGAAAACTAAACAGCTCCCTAGCTCCAATATTAAAATAATACGATTTACTATAAATGAAAACAAACAAAAACAACAGACTTATACCCGAAGAAATTAACGTTCCCCATGCGGCTCCTGCAACACCGAGTTCGGGGAAGCCGAGTTTTCCATAAATGAGGCCGTAGTCCAATACAATATTAACAGCCATTGCGAATAGTCCGACATATAACGTGACTTTAACCTTCCCGATCGAGCCAAGCGCCTGAGCATAGGCATCTCGAATTGCACTAATCAGAAAAACAAACGCCATAATCGTCACGTATTGCACACCAAGCGGTATTAATTCAGCATCCTTAATAAAAAGCGTTAGAATTGGCTCCTTCCAAGTCGACACAACCACAAATGCCAGTAAACTCATACCTATTCCAATCAGCAGCATAAAACCGAATGTCGCCCGCATAAGCGTATACTGCTGCTTGCCATAATATTGGGTCATGTAGGCGGTCATCCCATAGACTGCAGTAAGGATCATCGATAGAATGAAGCTAATTCTGCCCGCCGCGGCAGTTACAGCGACTGCTCCATCCCCTAAGCTAGTCACCATAAGCATATTAACTAACGAGAACGAATTGCCAACAAGCATTTGCAGGACAGACGGAATGACCAATCCTTTCATCTCGCGATTAAACTCTGACTTTCTGATCGTATTCATCCCTAAGCCTATCCCTCATTCTTATTCAAATTATACGACAACTTGCATGTTTTTCACATAGTTTCAAGTAATCACACAGTAGTTTTTATGTGGTTTATATTGCTTTCATGTTGCCTAACCTATCATACAAATTGTTTGTCTATTAATCAATGCATGTTGGGGCGATAGGAGATGGTTTACAAATACTTTACATTTCGCACAACAAACAGACTACCTCCTATGTACAGGAAGTAGCCTGTTCTTTAACCGTTTGCTTTCGTTTTTGTTCATTTTTCATATGCTTTCTATCGTTTTGATCGAGTTTTGCTAATCCAGACTAACCGCTCTCGCATTAAGTGCATGTACTCGGATCGTGTCAACGGAAAGTGGAAGACCATCTGCTTGTGTTATTACAATGCTCTTGCTTTCTCCTGGCAGCAAATCAAAAAAGTTGTCACTCATACGGACATTGCCTTGGGCAATTTGAATATTGATCATCCGAGCAACAGCAGCATTAGCCTGAACGTGTAACGTGCCTTGCTCACCATCCCAATGGGCAGCAAGACTGGATTCAGGTAGTCTAAGAAGTCGGTAATCTCTTAGGTAATAGTAATTGTCAAAGCAATCCCATTGTTCAGCAGACAGCTTCACTACAACTTCTTCTGCCGGAATGTCTCCGAGCAATTCATTTTCTTCCCACTTGCCTAGCTTAACAGCTGAATTTGCTGTTACTTTAGCCACAACCTCCTGCCGCTTGATGAGAGTCCCATCCATATGATAAATCTTCAGTTCCACGTTGCCCTCATAAGTATCCAAACGATCATTGACTGCCCAAAGCACAATAGGACTTTCTGGTTCGTAATCAATAGTCAGCAAGAGTGGATGATAAAATTTACGCGCGTAATAAAAGGATGCTTTTGGCAGCAGCTCATAATCAATTAGCGACCAGCTTGTCCCCGGCCAGCTGTCATTATGCTGCCAGATCAAGGAACCGCTTGTCCGTGCTTTGTTACGGCGATAATGCTCGATGCCATATTTGAGTCCTTCTGCTTGTGTCAGCATGGAATAATTCATGTACTCCTCAATATTGCTCGGAATACCAGTAAATCCTTCCATAAGTAGAATACCCTTTTGATGATTCGTATCTTTGTTGCGATAAGCCATCTCTGTGCTGCCCCAGTAAAATTGTCCTTCTGGGATATACTTCTCGAGCGTGTAGCGATTAGCAGAAGCATGCATGCCGAATTCGCTGCTGAATAACGTATAATCCTTTTTATAATTTTTAAACGTGACACCTTCGATACTGTAATCCAGCATTGTTTTTTCGCCAAATTTGCGTGGATATACGGATCCGTGCCAAACTTGCCAATTATGACGATCTCCTTCATTAGGATCATTAGCATCGTTACCTCCATATGGAGACGATGGCCAATAAGGACGCGAAGTGTCCAATTCACCAAGTAGCTCAGGTATAAGCTCATGATAGATCGTTTCACCATAAAATGGACAAGTAATGTCACCATCCGCAGACTTCATATCGTATAACCAATCAATTTCGTTATTGCCGCACCATAGTGCCAAAGAAGTATACTTTCTCAACCGCTTAATATTATAGAGGGCTTCCTGTCTCACATTTTCCATAAAATCGGCATTGAAATCCGGGAATAGAGCATTAGCGAAAGCGAAGTCTTGCCATACCAGCAAACCGAGACGGTCACACTCTTTATAGAAAACATCCTTTTCATAAATACCACCCGCCCATACACGAAGCATATTCATGTTGCTGTCTACTGCAAGCTCTATCAAATCCGTGTAGCGCTTATCTGGTGCACTGCCAATAAAATGATCAACAGGAATCCAGTTGGAGCCTTTGGCGAACAGCTTTACACCATTAAGAAGGAAAGCAAAAGCATGATTACCTAGATCATCCTGTAATTGAAGCTCAATTGAACGAATACCAAAGGATTGACTATATTGATCCACAGGAACATCATTAGCAAGCAGTACAACTTCAAGCTGGTATAGATAAGACTCACCAAGATCATGCGTCCACCATAATTTCGGGTTACTAATATTGAGCAGGCAGGTTGTACTCTTGTCGTGAACCAAATGAGTTGATTCAGCAGCAATACGGCCTTCTACATCGACTAGTTTGGTTTGGACAACGAAATCTTGATTAGAAGAAAAGCGTTTCATATCAACCGATACTTGTACCGAAGCCTGTTCCAAGCTACACGAGAGTGATTGAGCAAATACGCTATCCAAACGCGCCTGGACACTTCTAAGTACATGTACTTTTCCCCAAATGCCTACTGTCACCATGCGTGGACCCCAGTCCCATCCATAATTCATGGCTGCCTTTCTTATCCAAGGACGTTCCTTCGTATAAGAGGACCATTGCATAAGCGCCTTGTCCTTATGATGAAGGGATAATGGATCAAATTTAACTGCAATCGTATTTTTACCAGGCTTCACAACTCTAGTGATATCAAACGTATAGCCACGATGCATATTCGCGGTTTTACCGATTTCTAGACCGTTGACAAAGACAGTTGCAAACGTGTCGAGACCCTCAAAGAAAATCTCTAACTTCTCTTGCTTCTGCAAGCCCTGGTCCAGTTGAAACTTTGTTCTGTACCACCATTCCTTGTCCTCAATCCAGCGTGAACTGATATCGTTATGTCCAAAGTAAGGATCGGTAATTAAGTTTCTTTCAATAAGTGTTGAATGGACACAGCCTGGTACTTTAGCTGTCATCCAGAATCGGTCGTCTAGACCTGCATCAGCAATTTGCAATGCTGGTACTTGCCCTATGTCATAACCCTGTAATCTCCATTCTGCTGTAAGCTCCATATAACCCTCCAATGCAATGAATAAATTTCAGGTCCGAGTAAGTCTTAAGCTAAACACACTTAAGCCTCACCGGACCTGATAACTGTCTGTATAAGTTAAATCGTTGCCTCTACCTTTGTTACTTGGTTACGAATTGTTAGACTCAGCAGCTTTACCTTTTTCAACGAGCGTTTCATAAGCTTGCTCTAATGTAATTTGACCGAACATGACAGCTTCTAGCTCTGATTTGTATGTCGCTGTGAAATCTTCAGCGCCAGCTGGTGCTGGATAGAATGGCAGCGCATTCGTTTTAGCTACATCAAGAAGCTGAATACCTAGCTGTTCACCACTTGTAAGGGTAGATTCAATAGCTCCCAACACTTCGCTATTGATCGGAATACCGCGAGTTGTCCCCAGAATTTTACCAGCCTCTTGGTCAGAAATGAACCATTTCAAAAATTGTTTAGCTTCTTCGATATTTGGGGAATCCGCATTGATAGAGAAGAAGATCGTTGATTGTGCCCAACCACCACCAGCTGTTCCAATTGGATAGCTATTCACTTGAATATCTCCATTAGGAAGCAATGCTTCTACTGCTGTTGCAGAACCAACGGAGGAACCTCGCAGCAATACACGTCCTTTAGCAAACGTATCTGTTTGTGGATCATTTTCTTTTGCAGAAAGCTGCAAATCCGCTTTCGGCACAATGCCTTGCTTCGAGAATTCAGCGTAGATATTGTTGAATTCCATCCAAGTATCTTTGTCTAGGTTAAATTTCCCTTCCTTGAAAATTGGTCCAAGGCCTTTTGATGTTTGGTAGAACTGATACCATTCCCAAATATTTCTCAAATCATCAATAGGATATTTATCGCTAGGCAGCTTTGTACGAGCTTCACGAGCAAAGTTAAAGAAATCTTCCCACGTCCAATTGTTTTGCGGAAGTGTTACGCCGTATTGATCAAGAGCGGCCTTATCATATACCATCGCTTGTCCGTTATAGCTAAGCGGTATCCCATATAATTTTCCGTCAATTTTCACGTTCTCAAGTACATTCTCGTCAACAATGCCTGACAGATCGAGATCAGACAAATCAGCTAACAAACCGCGCTTAACGTAGCTCTCGATATAAGCTGCATCCATTTGCAGCACATCCGGCAGCGTCCGAGAAGCCGATAGAGTAGGCAGCTTGCTCCAGTAGCCATCCCATGCTGTAAATTCTGGTGTGAATTTGATACCCTCATTTTTACTCGTATAAAGGTCTAAAACTTTGTTCGTTGCTTCGTGACGTCCATCAGATCCCCACCACATGATTTTCAGATTCTTCTCACTCGCAGCAGCTGGGGTATTTGAAGCTTCCGGAGACTTGGATGAGCTGCATCCAGAAATAACTAGAGCCGAAGCAAGAATACCTGTCGTTAACATTTTCAACCAAGGCTTTGCTGTTTTCATACTTTGAACACTCCCTTTTTTAAGTTGTATATATAAATGTGGGTGTTGCTGTTAGTTGGGTAGAACTAGCCTTTAATTCCTGTTGTCGCAATGCCCTCAACGAAGTGCTTCTGTGCCACGAAGAAGATAATGGCTGATGGCAGGACAGACAGCAATGACATAGCAAGCAATTGTCCCCATTGCACTTCAAACTGGTCAATAAACATCCGAAGACCAAGACCAACTGTGAATTTCTCAACTGAGCTCAGATAGAGCAGCTGCGAGAAGAAATCATCCCAGCTCCACAGGAAGGTGAATATTCCTACGGTGTAAAGGGACGGCTTGATTAGCGGCATAATAATTCTAAAGAAAATGCCATATACCGAAGCACCGTCAATTTGAGCCGCTTCATCCAGTTCACGTGGAATTCCTCGAATAAACTGCACAACCAAAAAGATAAAGAAAGCTCCTCCTCCAAAGAAGTGAGGTAAGATAAGCGGAACGTAGCTATCTACGAAACCAAGCTTGTTATACAGGATATATTGTGGAACGACGGTCACTTGAGCAGGCAGCATAAGTGTTGCCATTAGTACAGCGAACCAGAAGTTACGGAACCTGAAATTGAGTCTCCCAAAGCCATAACCTACAAGAGCCGCTGTTAATACACCACCAAGTACATTCCAAAACTCCATCATCAGTGTATTGGCGAAAAACGTTGTAAACGTATATTTGGATGAAAAAGCCCAGCCATCCGTATAGTTCTGCCACATCCACTGCTCAGGAAACAGAGATGGTAAAGATAACTCCGCGGTGCTTTTGAAAGAGGCACCGATCCACCAAATAACGGGGTAGATCATAAGTAAAGAGAATGGGATCAAGATAAGATGACTTCTCCAAGACCTCTTCGCTTCTGCTGTCATCTTTATTTCCCCCCTTCTGATTCGTAATGCACCCAGTATTTAGATGCAACGAAGTTAATAACTGTGAGGAGGCCAATAATAAGAAGCAAAATCCAACCTAACGCAGAAGCATAACCCATTTGAAATTGCTTGAATGCCTTTTCATAAAGGAACAGAACATACATGTAAGTCGAATTTGCAGGTCCACCTGCTGTAATAACGAATGCTGAGGTGAACATTTGAAAAGCATTAATGATGCCAAGAACAAGGTTGAAGAACATAACTGGCGAAAGCATCGGAATGGTAATATTGGAGAACTTCCTGAAAAAACCAGCTCCATCAACAGACGCGGACTCATACAAATCTTTCGGAATCTGCTTTAATCCAGCCAAGAATATAACCATGGTTGAACCAAACTGCCAAGCACTAAGAAGAATGAGTGTGCTAAGTGCTGTCTTGGGATTAGAAATCCAACCAATTCCTTCGATGCTAAACCAGCTTAGAATATGGTTAATGTAGCCATCCAATCCGAACATATTGCGCCATAGTGCGGCCACCGCGATACTTCCACCGATAAGAGACGGGAAATAGATCAATGTTCGATATAGACTCATACCTTTAATATCTCGATTAAGCAGCATGGCTACCATTAAGGAGAAAAACAATTTGATAGGGACTGCAAATAATACGAAGGTAAAGGTGACAACAAGTGATTTGATAAACAGTCTATCTTTCTGAAAAATAGCTTCATAATTGCCTGTTCCCACCCAGGTCGGGGAATCGAGAAGCGAATACTGCGTAAAGGACAAATAAAAGGATTGTATAATTGGCCAGAGTGTTAAAAGAAGAAAGCCTAGCAGCCAAGGAGAAATAAAAACGTATCCGGCTACATTGTGCTCATATTTTCTTTTGGTGCCTATTTTTTTTCCGAACATAGCATTACCCCATTTCTGTTAGAATCGATCGTATCTGTTAATGATTACGCTTTCTTTAGTTCATATTAAAAGATGAAACGAATTCAGTCAACTAAATTCGACTAAATTTTATGTATAAATTTTTAATAAAGGTTTACTTTAAGCGATTTCAACAATAACAAAAAAATGCTTAACGATTAATAATAGAAAAAACGTCCTTGCCTCCTCGGGCAAAGACGTTCTATTTATAACTTTCTGTTTATGATCATTCGCTGTAGCTATTGGAAGAGAGCGTAGCAACCCGCGGAGTAGCTATGCTGCTGCGAATAATAAGATCACTTTGCAACAACAACTTTTCATAAGGCATATGAGTATTTGTCAATCTGCGCAATAGCATATCAACAGCCTTTATTCCTAGCTCTTCACTCTCCGCATTAACCGTACTCAGCTCCGGAAACTCCTCCAGAATATCCAGATCATTGTCAAAGCCCATAACGGATGTGTCGAGCGGAACACGAATGCCCAGCTCTTCCATTGCACGCATGCATAGCGAGGCTATTTTATCATTGGCACATACGAAAGCAGTTGGCAGATTGTTATGTTTAATATGCTCGAAACTGCGCTTGATAAGCGACAGATTATCAGGGTGCATCGTTGGTTGGATAGACAGCAGCGCACGGTCTGGTATATATGAGATTTCGTTTTCCTCTAGCGCAGACTTGAAGCCATTCCAGCGGTCAGAAAAACTCCGAGCAAAACGCCAATCGCCAACAAATTGAATATGGGTATGGCCTTTACCAATCAAATACTTCACTTGCTTACGAACGATATCATAGTTATTCATAAAAACACTATCTGAACTAACGAGATCATCTTCGTGATCAACAAGTACAAATGGTACACCGATATGACGAAGATCAACAAGCATAGAAGAATTGATAAGTCCGATACCGATGATGCCTAGCAAACCATCAGGGCGCATCACTTTATGGAAGTTGCGTGGTAGATCATCAGTAATAAGCACGGATGACGTCCCACTTGCTTCAAGGTTTTTGAAGACACCATCAAGTATTTTTCCCCAATAGCCGGAATCTCTATTCTGACTGCGAATGTTAGGAATTAGAATACCTACAAGTTTGTCCTGATCTTCATCTAGTTGTTTACCGTTAAGTAATCGTTTACCAAGTTTCTGCTCGAGATAGCCTAACTGAGAGGCCACTTCGAATATTTTCCCCCTCGTTGCCGCACTAATGCCAGGCTTCCCTGATAGCGCTTTGGAAACGGCATACTTCGACACTCCTACCCTGTCAGCGATCTCTTGCATCGTTACCTTTCTTGGCTTATCCATAAAATCATTCACTCCGAAGCTCATATTTAGTTAGTTTACTTGTAAACCTAACAGATTTCATATCATCATAACAAATTAATGATTAGCTGTATAGAATGTTGTACCTACATTCAACAAACCCAACGAACACGATTTGGGCAGAATGAACCTGTACTTCATACCTATACAACAGCAGCAAGTCGGATACGTGATGGACGGCAGTTACTACAATGTTTCCGTCCTCATACTATGGAATCTGTGCAACAATCGAGAAAAAATGATATTATGTATGTTGGGTAAAGGAACTTTACTACTGCTTATATCGTTTTTAGATCATGCATCAAGAGGAGATAATATGAGTAACGAACAAAACTTTTGGCTTGATTTGCCAAAGCCATTTTTTATATTAGCGCCAATGGAAGATGTCACAGATGTTGTATTTCGTCACGTCGTTCGTACAGCTGCAAAACCCGACGTGTTTTTCACAGAATTCACAAGTACTGATAGTTATTGTAACCCCGCAGGAAGAGACAGTACTCGTGGTCGGTTAACGTTCACAGAAGATGAGCAGCCGATCGTCGCCCATATTTGGGGCAATAAACCTGCATTTTTTGAACAGATGAGTATCGATATGAAAAAACTTGGTTTTCGTGGTATCGATTTAAACATGGGATGCCCCGTCCAAAACGTTGCTTCCAATGGAAAAGGCTCTGGATTAATCCAACATCCTGAACTTGCAGCCGAAATTATTCAAGCAGCAAAAGCTGGTGGATTGCCGGTTAGCGTGAAAACAAGATTGGGTTACCATGAGGTTAATGAGTGGCGGGATTGGTTAGGGCATATATTGAAACAAGATATTGCGAACCTATCCATTCACCTTCGTACCAAGAAAGAAATGAGTAAAGTTGAGGCGCACTGGGAGCTAATCCCTGAAATAAAAAAATTACGCGACGAAATTGCACCTAATACGCTGTTAACCATCAATGGAGATATTCCTGACCGCGCGACAGGATTGAAATTAGTGGAACAATATGGGGTTGATGGTGTCATGATTGGCCGCGGTATTTTCACCAATCCATTTGCATTCGAAATAGAACCTAAAGAGCATAGCGCGAAGGATTTTCTCAATTTACTTCTTTTACAGCTAGATCTTCACGATCAATATTCAAAAGAAGACCTGCAACGTCCATTTAAACCGCTTCTTCGCTTTTTCAAAATCTATGTTCGTGGATTTAGAGGCGCAAGCGAGCTAAGAACGCAATTAATGGAGACCAGGTCGACGGATGAAGTCCGCCGGTTAGTCCATGGTGTTTTAGAACAGGAATTAGATTAAAACAAATAATGAGAGACCTCCCAAAAGTTCAATGAACGCTGGGAAGGTCTCTTATTTTTTTGCTGCACACAGACCAGCATCATCGACGGTTGTATTTCTTTCATAATTCTTTCATAGCACTATGTTACACTCTACGGAGCTTCGCAAGCTCTGTATTTACCTGAAATCGCTTTAATATTCTAGGAGGAAGATTATGAAAAAAATAATTACTTGTTTTGTTGTATTCACATTACTTACTTCTTTATTTGCAGGATTACCCATTCAACCAAAAGCAATAGCAGCTGCACTCACTGATGAATACGGCTTTAAGGAAACCCCCTTATCATTAGCACCAAATGCATTTACTCTTCCAGATAAAGGATACATTGAAAATATTAACATCATTGAAGTAGACGATTCTAACAATCTATATGTGATTGCTAATGAAACCTACGTCAGTGCTAGTGATATTTTCCATTTTACAACCGATGGAAACTTTCAAGGCCGTTTAATTACTCGCGATCAGTTAGCCGCTCAATTGACAGGTGCAAGTTGGAATACAAGCGTGGGAGCGCCTACTATTGAGCCAGTTAAGATGGCTTTTTCCAAAGAAGGTCTAAATCGTTATCTATATATTGTCTTGAAAGATGAGAATGCAGGTTATCCAATGATTAAGCTCGACTTATCTACAAATACGGTTGTCGAGGATAATCTGCATGTATTTACATCCAGACCTACGGCGATGCAAAAGGGTAAGGATGGTCTCATCTATATTTCCTCGTTTGCATGGAAGCATTACTCCATCTTGGATACTGCAGCTGCCCCTTTAGCAGTTACAATAGTAAATGCGACATTGAATGATTATATTTCGGGCATTGTATCTACAGAAGATAACAGATATCTAGTCAATGGACCTTCCAAAGCTTATATTTGCAATGAGCTAAATCTGACGAATTGTACTACGCTTCATACAGATTACTCTTATTCCAATCCTTCTGCCTCAGAAAATGGTAAATTTAGCGCGTTGGGTGCAGATACTTTATTTGACAACTACCTTGTTCTTAATGAAAACGAAACCATTGAGATTAAAAATGCTTTTTTACTTCGCTCTTCCTTTATTGAATTTACAAATAACGGAGATTTAATCATAGGCAATCAAGCAGGCATAAAGTTATATTCCTATAACGATTCTGAACGAACCTACACCTTTGAGAACATTTTAAACAGTAATCGTGGAGAAGTTTATGAGAATGAATTCATTCAAATGATTGTAAACCCGGATAATGGTCATTTCTTTGTTGTTGATCTAAATACTAATCATCTTGATGAATTCGACGAACAAGGCATATATATACGCAGTAAAGCTTTTCCTAATGAAACTGGAAGAGTAGCTTATCACGATGGATACTTTTTCTCCCTTCTAAGTGACGGCTCCCCGAATATGGACATTATATCTGCTGATGATTTCACCCTTCTGAAGACGGTCTCGTTCGATCCGAATGACATCCTATGGACGCCAAACGGACAGTTTCTAGCCCTTTATAGCGATAAACTAGAACAATATTATTGGAATGCCGCAACCAAAGAGTTAGTAATAGAACATACTTATCCGGTAGGTGGATATGGCCTGAATATGGTTGGCGATGGAGAACAGATTACTTTCACCGAAATAAATAGCAGCAATTTGTATTTACTAAATCCTAATACGCAGCAATTTGTTGATACAACACATCAGTTAGGCTATGGTACTAGTATTATGGATAGCTCAGGTTTACTAATTCATCATGATTGGATAAACTTATCCATCATTAAACCGAATTACGGGACTGTTTATCAAAACCGAAATAACCTTTATTCCATGCAGTGGAGTTATTACTCGAAGGATAGCTATCTCGTTCCAAAAATGGGTTATGATCCTGCTTCTCAAAAATATAAAATGATTCCTGTTCTCGTACAGATGACTACACAGGATTCAAACGATGAGGCTTCATTTACAACAGTCCCTGAAACACTACTGTATCCCGCTGCTCTTGTCACGGGTACGACATTAGACTTAGGCATTGACTTTCCCTTTAACGGAACAACCCTAAGTGAAATTCAAATTACAGACTACCACGGCGATAGTAAATTATTTTTCACGGCTCATCCTGAGACTGGAATCGTCGTAAATGATTTACCTGATGCCATCTATCATGCCGTAATCGGCAGTGAGATTGGAAAAAGAATGGCGGTTGTACAGTTTTCAAATGTAAATCAGTCATGGAATAAAGGAACATTGCAGATTATCTTTTTTGAGGAAACAGGAGAAATTGTCGTACAGGCTGAAACGCATCAACCCACCTATGCGATGTCGGTATATACTTATCGTAATTATGGAAATGAAGGCTACCGTGGTTTCCCATCAGGTACAGCTCAAAGCATTCATCTTCTAAATGATTCGTTCATAGCTAAGTACGGCAGAGCTTATATTCCTATCTTATTAAAAACAGGAAATACACTTACAGCACCAGTATTGAACACTCCTTTAGATAAAGAGCTTTTCGACGCAAATCAGGATGAAGTCATTCTAGAATGGACAAATTCCAATAGCTCTGCCAACTATAATAAGCAATATTTGCTGCTCTCTACAGATGCTGGCTTTCTCAATTACCAACAGTTCGATGTGACGGGTCAAACCAGCTACAATCTGAATACCTCACCGTTGTTACCAGGTAATCCTTACTATTGGAAGGTGCTGGCGGTGAATACAATAACTGCTGAAATCGCAATGTCAGATTCGCAACAATTTGCATTTAAGAACTGGACAATTGATCTAGCAATCAGCAGTACATCCTTTGCTACAGCACCCGTACAAGTAACGCTAGATACTTTAAATCTTAACTTTATCAAGAAGGCTGGCGTTGCTGTAAGCACCTCCCCGCATCCCACTGTAGAGGATGAGATGCTTGCTCTTACTGCCCCTTATCAAATCGTAATGAACGATACGATTAATGGACTACAGCCGGATACCATATATTATGCCAGAGCATTTGCTACAGATGGTACTGAGACCCGATACAGCCAGCAAGTTTCGTTCAAAACAGAAAAATTCAAGTATTCATTGCAACTGGAAAACGTTAACTTCTCACCCACGGTAACTACTGCTGTATATTCAGCAACCGTTCCCTATGAAGTATCCGTAACGAAGGCTACTTATGATCAAACAAAAGGCATTACCTCGGCAGAACTATGGGTCGAAGATTCATCTTATGGCTGGGAAACAGATATTCCACTACAAGTGGGGTTGAATAAGATAGCATCTCGCTTCACAGACGCTGTGGGTACTCACGATTCTACTATACTTGTAACAAGAGAAGCAGCGCGTCTTGCAACAGCAGCAACGAATGTGACTGCTAGCGCAGGCAATGGTACTGCAACCGTGCGATTTGACACACCAACTGACAGTGGCTCCTATCCAATTGATAAGTATGTAGTCACTTCACATCCTGGAAATATTAAAGCTGAGGGTACGACCACAGAGATTGTAATAACTGGTCTTACGAATGGAACGAGTTATCGTTTCTCGGTACAAGCAGTGACAGCTGCGGGTGACGGATCCGAATCCGGTCTATCCAATACAGTTACACCACGCGATGAACAAGATGTACAAATTCCGCCAACAACGGGCAATACGGGTCAATCTCCTGCATTTGATATTTGGATCAATGGAGATGGCGTCAAGGCTGCTAATCTTAATGGAGAATCGAAAATTGTCTCCTCCAGAGAAGAAAAAAACATTAAGCTGGAAATTTCTCAAAAAGCTTGGACAGAGCTATTTGTTCCTCAAGGCTTTGTACAGCTAGAACACCAAGGGATCGAGTATCGCTTCCCAGTCGAGAATATTATTACTGATCAAATGAAGCAGCAGCTGAACATTTCAGAAGGAACAACGTATTCCGTCGTATTGCATCTGCAGATGGATGAACAAAAATCTCAAGTCGGCTCGCTGCCAGCAGGAGTTGTCAGCAACGGAAAGCTCATTAAACTGAAGCTGGAAATCCATGCAGGAGAGAAATCAGTAGAAATTAACCGTTTTAATCGCTTTGCACAGCTTCGTTTCCCGATTAATTCAACAGATCTAACGACAGCTGTTCGGCTGGATGAGAAAGGGATTTCCCATATTCCGACCAAGTTCATCACGAAGGATGGCCAAACCTTTGCTGAGCTAAGTCTCATTAGCAATGGCAGCTTCACAATGATTCAATACTCGAATAGCTTTAATGATATTCAAGGACATTGGGCAGAGAAACAAATTCAAGAGCTAGCCAACCGCCGTGTAGTCGTTGGATTTGTGGATGGAGGCTTTAATCCGAATCAACCTATTACTAGAGCACAGCTAGCCGCTCTGACAGCAAGAGCCTTAGGTTTAGGCGAAGTCAGCTATACAAACGGATTTAAGGATGTCAGTCCAGAGGCCTGGTATGCCAATGAGTTGGAGGCTGCAGTCACTTTTGACTTGTTAGAAGGTTATGATGATAGCAGCTTTAAAGGAGATAGCTTAGTCACTCGTGAGCAAGCCATCGTCGTTCTTAATCGTATCGCCAAATTGACGGGTATCCGTGTTAAAGACGATGCTGTGCTTTCTGCCCTTGCCTCCTTCGACGATGCAAATCAAATATCATCTTGGGCACAAGCAGATGTAGGAGCGGCATTGTCAACTGGGATCATTCAAGGCCGCAGCAATGGACAAATTGCCCCTCAGGAATGGATGACTAGAGCAGAGCTATCTGCGATTTTATATCGCTGGCTATTGCATACGGATCGTCAATCTTAACCTTTGTATGGTATACAAAAAGCACCGAGAAACTCGGTGCTTTTCCTTTTTTCGACTATGCAAGATGTATTCAGAAGACACCTAGCGATTAACTGTCCTCATCCTCCAAGTGTCATGCCTCTTATTCCAACTCTTTAAACCTTTGGAGCATAGTAGCAACCTCTGCTCTGGTTGCAAGACCAGAAGGATTTAGCGTCATATCAGAGTTACCCTTCATAATGCCCTTTGACACAGCCCAAGTAATGGACTCTTTGGCAAAGTCTGAAATTTCATTTGCATCTTTGAAGCTTAGGCTTGAAATTTCAGTTTGAACGTTAGACCCTTTACCATTTGCGTATCGATAGAGCATAACAGCAATTTGCTCACGAGTGATTGCGTCATTGGGAGCAAATTTACCCTTACCATATCCGTTAACAATTTGGTTTTGGTTTGCCCAAATAATAGCATCTGAATACCAAAGACCACTTTGAACGTCAGAGAACACATCTGAAAACTTAACATTTGGTTGATTTTCCATACGATATACGACAGTGGCAAGCATTGCACGGCTCATTTTCCCAGAGGGTGAAAATTTTGTTTCAGATGTTCCCGTGAATAGCCCCTCGTTATAAGCATATCTTACAGAAGAATAGTACCAATCGTCATGTGCTATATCTGTAAAAGGCGGTTTTCTCACAAATGTAACAACAATAGTTAAGTCACGGCTAACCTCTGGAATGGTGTAAATGTCACGGCCTATAAATCTCTCGCCGTTGATAAAGATATATTCGGTTTCAAACCCTTCATCGGGAATCATTCTGATGGTTGCAGAGGTTGTTGCACGAATGGTTTGAGCTTCAAAGCCATCGGCAATTTTGCCGTTTCCTCCTTGAACAGAAGCTTTAACAGAATAGTTAATGTTGTTTCCGTCCGAGGCAGCCCAACGTTTCGGACCTATAATTTTAGAATTCTCAAAATTTGAAATGCCAATGCTAAGCTTTTCGATTGCATCTGTGATCTCTGAAGGTAGAGCATCTTTTTTATCAAAAACAGCCTCAGCCTCAGCAATAACACCCCTCAATTTTTGAGCAGATTTTGTTGAATACCAAAAATCCGGGCTATATATGGTTTTCGGATTATCCGCAATGGTAACTGAAGCAAGTAAAGATTTCGCAGCCACAATGTCTTCATATAGTGAAGACTTAGAGGCTTCCTTTATTCCAGAGCCAACAATGATTTGCACATCTTCAAACGGTTCAATATACCGCTGTGTTGCATCTTTATTGGTTACAATGAAGCTGCCTAAAGAAAAGTTGAAAGTTCCGTTGTTTCTAGCTTGGAAAACAGCAGTTCCAATGTTTTGAAGTATGGAATCATCTTTTCCGCTCGCGGTCATATCAAGATAGATATAGTTGATGGCACCATCAGAATATTTCATTGAAATGTCCTTTTCCATATTAACACTGGTATTTTTCAGAACATAAGAATCAAACTGCAGCTTTCCTTGAAAACCATATACCGGTGCCCTTCCGGCACCAGCATATGAAAGACTTAGTTTAACAAAAATTTCTTCTCCAACTTCAAATGATGATTTTGAGGTGCCAGAGCTGTCAGTTACTGTGATGTTTACACGATAACTAAGGTCTGCGGCATCGTTTGCGCTGTAGGCATATGATGGTATAACAGCCACTAAAATCATGATGCAAAAAATGCTTTTCAAGTATTTCATCATTTTTTAAGTGCCTCCATTAATGTAAGTTGCGCATCTACAATGTCAACAATGCCATCACCATTTTTATCAGATCTCACCCAGTTTTCGGAAGAACTAAATCCGTTGTAGACATTGTTTAAAATAGCATCTTTTGTTGCCGAAATGTCATTTGTATTAATAACACCATTACCATCGGTGTCTCCACGAAGAAGAATAGGAGATTTCACCGTTGGCTCAAAAACAAGGTTCGCTGTTAACTGCTCACCTGTGACAAGTTCCCTTGAAGAACCAATATATGCTTTTTTCAAGCTATCATATAAAAGAGTTTGTTTGTTTCCTCCAACCACAACGGTTGCCTTGCCCATATTTATTTCAGTGTATATGGTGAACAAAGAGAACCCTTGCGTTTGACGAACTTCATAACGATAACCAAGATCTTTCACACTAATTTTGATAACATCCGACAGTTCTTTATACACATTTTCCCCATTTAGACCTTCAAAAGCAGAAAGTCTATAGCTAACTTTGATTGCAGTTTCGCCGGGAGCTAATGCTTCAATTGTCCCATCTTGTGAAAGGCTGATGATGTTCTGATTATAAAGAACATGCCACACAACGTCTTCTGCTTTTAAGACGGTGTCGCCAACTGTGCGAAGAGCTTTAACAGAAAGCTGCGTTTTTCCGCCTATGCCAAGCTCGATAAAATCAGGCTGATCATCGGAGCTTTCAAGGTCAGAAATTAATTTAATGCTTTCAAACTCTGACAAAGCACGATTCACAAGATAAACTTGAACAACCGTTTCGTTTCCAGCATCATCAACCGCTTTAAGAATCAGGGTTTGATCTGGATCTTCGCTTGAGGTCTTACGATTTACAACGAATGTTCCGTCTGGATTTCTAGCAATATCGTCTGAACTACCGTCTAAAGTTAATGATGCGGATGGTTCTGTTAGACCATGGAAGCTATAGCTTGAGTCCGCGCCAACAAAAACAACTTGATTACTGACGGTGTTGTCAACATTTTCCTTGTCAAGGCTTGTTTGAACATCTTCGCCAAGGAGTAACGTAGGTGCTTTTGTATCAACAGTAAACCCAATTGCACCTGATGACCTGCTGCCTTGGATTGTGTCACGGTTTTCACCAACCGCTATAAAGTCAATCAATTGCTGGCCGTCTTCAAGTCTTTGTTCAAATGACCAAACCGTCTTAAACTCTTGAGGCGTGTTTTTTTCTTCCGTGTTAAGGTTAAATGTCATTTTAACAGGCCTGTCGAAGGTATAAGTTACCTCTAACTTGTCAGTACTTAAATAATATAGTTCTTTTGATCTGTCAATGTTTGTTTCAATGCTTAAAAGCTGAGGCTTCTCCATTGAAGGCATAACAAAGCTTTGCGATGAAGCAAATTCGGTTGAACTATAATATTCTGCATGTTTAAGAGGATTTTCCACAATTCTAGCAGCCTGTACTTTAACAAAATAAGTCTTGCCTTCCTGTAATAGAGGTCGGTTCGTTTTGTCTTCTAATGGTTTTAGGATGATGTCACTGCCAACTTTATATTGACCAAAGGAATTTTCAACCTCAACACCATCTTCGTCTTGGATAGCCACGAGATAGTGTGTTGCCGTTTTGTCACTTCCCGTTATATCCACTTTCACATAGCCGTCACCACTGTAGACCGCAGAAACAGCTTGTGGTTTTTGAGGAAGCAATGGATTTGTGAAAGTGAATGTTGAAGAAGTGATTTTCTTACTCATTCCACCTTGATGGTTAACAAGCATCGCAACAACATGATATTTCCCTTGAGGGAAGGACTCAGGAAGTGTGAACACATGAGAACCTGATTCAATCTCATCTAGCTCTAGGTTGCCAATACTAATTAAAGATGAAGTATCTTGCATGTTAGTTGATTCAATGGCTTGCATGATTGACGGATCTTTTGTGACATAGACATTAAGTGCACCCGAATAGTTGCTTTGCTTATCCGTTGTCCAAGAAACGTTAATATCACGGCTTGAATTTTCGCTAGTAGAAGCACTAATTCCTGAAAGCTCTGGCATACTGTCAACACTGTTTACTTCAAAGTTATCGATATAAACATCAGGTGTTTCAACTGCAATGGACCAGTTACCAGCAACAATAAGAGACGGGTCAGTAATTGAAATGTACAAATAGTTAGTGCCATCTAAAGCTTGAACAAGATAGTTTCCATTGCCCTTGTTATCGTCTTCAATCATTGTCAATTTTTTCCCATTTGGATTGGTGACAATGATTTCTGATGCAGAAGGTTTGACAAATCCACGAAGTGGAATTTCAAAGAGAAGTGCATCTTTTGTTGCCAAGCTAACCTCTTTTGTAACACCATTTCCGGCTCGAGTTTTAGCGCTTGTCTTTGTAGTCAGTCTTCTCATATTCGTTCCATATGCCATAGTGGTTGGCACAAGGTTGCCGCTTTCGTCTAGCGCTTCCGATTGGACATAGTGAACGGCGTTTCCTCTTGAAGACAGGTCGATTGATCCGCCAAAGCTTAGGTCACCGTTCCAATAATAGATAAAGCCAAGCTTAACTCCAATGACTTTAAAGTTTGCACCAACAAAGTCAGATGAAACAGCTGCCTCAACTCCTGCAAGCTCCTTGCCCCCCACAAATGGGATTGAGTCTGGAATGAACAGTCCTGCGTAAACATAACCATAAAAATAATCTTCAGTAATTTTTATCGTTATACCACCACGAATCGCTCCGGCGTGAATGCTGATTTCGCCAAAGGCATTTAGCTGAAACGGCGATATCCATTGAACATTCATTCCCGCTCGAATATTAAGAAGTCTTCCATCCTCGTCTTTTTTCAACCGGCCAACACCTTCAATAGCAAGACCGGATAGTTTTGCATCCAGCTTAAAGTCACCTACAATAATCGCATTAATTAAAAGCCTTGTTTGAAGATGGATAGTAAGTGGTGGAAGTTCGCCTGCTGGTTCTCCAGCAATGGTGTCTGCAAGGTTTGAGATGCCTCCGCCAAGACCTGTGATAAATACATAAGGTGCAACCACAGGAACTTTCATTGTGGTTGGCGCTAAAAAGAATGTGAGCTCGTCAAGCATCATTTTTGGAACAGCGTTAATAGGAACCTTTTTCAGTGACAATGACCCTTCTACTTCCAGCATGGTTATAGAAAGACCAGCGTCAATGCTATAAATATCATCAATGGTGTTAATTGTTATTTCGGCCTTAACACCGGCTTCGTTGCCTACTAATGGGCCTAAAATATCTTTCGGCAGCTCAACGGCTAGTGTTGTGTTAATACCAACAAAACCAATTTCGCTGTCTTTACTTCCATAGAGAACATCTTTAACGTCTGCAGTTAGTGAGCCTTTATAATCATAATGCTCCTCACCCTTCGATTTGTCCGCAGCTTTTAAAGGCATTGAAATCCTTCCGCCAAAGCTAATTCCGAAATCATCATCATCTTGGGTCATAACCCCATATTTAATATTGATTAAGAAACCTGCAATATTTTGCAGCATAGTACCAGCATCCCCAAGCTGAAGCTCAAGTGCCACAGCCTCCTTCTCGGAAACAGCCTCCCGATCCAGGCTGTATTTGGTTCCATTTTTGGCTTCAAAATGCCACTTATTATGCCAAATATTAATGGAGTTGATTACTTTGATGGTGCCATCGCCTTCTAGCTTTGCACCATTGCTGTCAACTGTCATCTTAAGAGCTTCGCTGCTGTCATAAGCCAAGATGTTGTTGATCGTAATGTCTCCATCAGCTCTGCTAGCAGAGTAATATTTTTCTGTACCCGTACCCATGAGCCTGATTTTCCCGCGAAGTGTTAAAAGAATTTCTGTTTTATCTTTTTCAAATCCTATGCCTTTGTTAAGAATGCCATCTCTTTTAACACTGCCAGATACAAATTTTTTCATTACATCTTCGTTTTCAAAACTAATATAGTCATACAACTGTCTGTTGTTTGAAGCGTTTGTAAATCGAACTAGCGAAACAATGCCATAACTTGCACTTTTATCCGCTATATTATTTGTTACATCTAGTGTAGTTGCTGCTTTAATTTTTGTACCAAAGGCATCGATTAGCTGTTGATTTGTAAATCTAAATTCAATGTCATATTTTCCAACTGCTAAAGTTTCATTAGTTGAAAACGCAAGTGTTTGACCTTCTTCAACAAAACTTATTTTTCTTTTGTCAATCAATATAGCCTCACCGCTGGATGGTGAAACAAGATAAAGACTCCATCCATCACTTCCCGAAAGAGCCCCCGCCAAAACTTTCATATCACCAGAAACGGTAATATTTTTGTCGCCTTCAGAATAAACTGCTGCTGGGAAAACATGCTTCATTGAAACTTCCGGAAGCTTTCCTTCAACTGCAGGAATCAAAATGTTTGTATTGGCACTATAGTCAACCACTTTATGTGTGCTAGAATCAATAATTTCTGTTGCGTTTAACGAAACGACCAAACGTTTTGCTGTTATCATAGACTGAGTCTTTGCAATAATGTCAACATTAGGAATATCAAATACCGTTCCAATGTTAAGACCGCCCGAAATCTTCACCGTGTATTCTCGTGTATTCGTTGCTGCAAAAACAAGTCCCTCATCAAGGCTCAGTTTCACAATTGGCTCTATGAGTTCTCTAGCTCCTGAGACACTGTTGTCAATGGTTACCGTTGCTTTAAAAACACCATTATTTTCATATGCTTTTTTATCGCTAGTCAGTAATACGTTTTCGGTTTGGATCCCTATTGAAACATGCTCCTTTTGTGTTTGTTCAGAAAAGTTACCGATACCATAGAGCATCTCCGAAATTCTAACTTGACCTGGCTCAATTGATTTTTCGTTCCAGTAATAAGCAGTTGCAGTGTCAGGAACTAAATATTTGTTTGAATAGTTGGTAAAGTCAACATTCGGGTTTGGTGTATAATCGTATCTTGTGTTTGCAAGATTAACCCAGTGACCAACAATAACCTTATCCACGTTTACGTTATTGTTGCCACTCCAGCCGGACAACATGGCATAAGCCATCTTGTCCGAAGCTGAAAGAGAATCAACATATCTAATTTGTTGCGGAAGGTTGTCACCGCTATATTCGGTTTCAACGATTGTGGGTTGTGTTGGGTCAACCAAAACATAAGGTGAATCAATTTCTGAACCAAGCGCGTTGTCTAGAAGAAGACGAATACCAACTGTTCCGGCTTTGGCATTGTTATTTTTCACATCATATGAAATACCAATATTTCCAGCCCTCGAGTTGCTAGGATCAATAGAAATAGACACTTTTTGTGTAATGGTATAGCCCTTGATGTCCCATGCAATGGTTAACAGCCTGTTTTGCTCTGAAACGACAGGTTCATGAAGCTTTGTATCGATTCCAAACCAGCCATATTCCTGGCCGAAAATAAAATCTTTTCCATCGATACGAACGGTTGTGAATGATGTTCCATTGCTCCTTGCCGCATCTTCCCTATAAAGAAGCGGAAGGTTGTTGTCGAAAGCTTTTTGTGGGTGACCATCAATCGTTTCGATTGAAAAACCACCCGTTCTTGAATTTATAGAATATTTCATAAACTCGTTTGCAATTGAATAATCCGCACTACTAGCATCTGCACGAACAGGGAAACTTACAAAAGTGAAAAGCATTATTAGACAAAGGGTTGCAGCTATGATGCGTTTTATGGTTCTAAAGATAGTCATTGCCTATTTCCCTCCTTGTACTGGAGCTTTTGAAACATACACAGAAATGTTGAAATAATCACGCTTATCCGTTTGGATATATATGGTGTACCAACCTTCCGCTACATTATCCATTGTAAAAACTCCGTTTTTCTCCCGCAGGATAGTTCCTTTTGTTTTCATCTGACCTTGCGTTAAAACACCTTTTTCATAACGTGCATATGAGATTCCTGAAAAGTTTTTCAGTGAAATTTCTACCTTGTTTCCAAGAACGGTTGCAACATTGGAGCTGTCCGGCATAACTCCGTTAACAAGAGCTATTGTGTCATAAAGACCCACAAGGCGAACGGTTCGACGAATGGTTGTTTGATTTCCTGCATCATCTCTTACTGTATAGTCGATATAGTAAGGGTTCGAGCGAACAAATTCATTTGCTGAGATGTTGTCAGGGTTAAACACTCGCCCGCCTACTCCATAGCTAATGGTAACTCGGTTTGTTAGGTCAATATTTTTACCTGCAACCACATCCCACGCTTCGAAGTCGAGAAGCTTTGACTTGTCATATGCAATGGAGGCATCTTTTTTAGGCGTCATTCCTTCGATGAAGATTAGCTCCTCACCATTTTTAAGTTTTAGCACAGGAGGAGTTTTGTCGATCAGACCAATGTTGACACCATACGAAGCATAATCTCCTGTTCTTCCTTGGAGGTTGAAAACATAAAGTCCATTATCCCTATAGTTCATCGACTTATCTTGTTCCCAAACATCGTTTCCGCCAACGAACTTAGCATCTTTGTCAGTGATTACAGTGACTTTGACATCTTGATTTGTTGTTGGGTTTTTATCCGTTCCCACCACATAACCTTCTTCTTTGCCAGATGTATCAACTCCAACAGTAATCTGGTTTTGATAATCCTTTTCCACCCACTGACCAGCTTCGTTTTTCTCAAGATATTTATAGGACCAACGAACTTCTTTAACCTTTGGTCCTCCTACTTCAATTCCTTCAACAGTCAGTAAAATTTTTTGTGTTATGCCTGTTTGGTCTCTAACTTGAAAGACGTGCTCCCCGTTAGTCTTAACGTTGATAACTGTATCTTTATAGGACACAACATCACCGTCTTCATTTTTCTCCTCCGTTAAAAGTGCATATTCATATCCACGATAAGAGACGGTAAGGTCTGTTAGCTTCCTAAGAATGTCCAGAGGAACGCCGTCACTGTCACGGATTTGGTCAAATGTTACATTAACACTTAGCTTATCTTTAGCTAATGCTGCAGTTGCGCTGATTTGCGGCGGCGTGGAAACAATATTGGAAATGGTAATAACCTCATGTCCTTTGTTTCCATAGTCGTCTACAAAGAACATAGTAACCGTACCATTTTTTCTAAAGCGAACAGCTTTTGTGCCAGGGATATGTACGATATCGTTGGCAGTTAGGCTTCCGGTAGTTTCTACACCGGTGACTGTAATGGTTTTGATGTCTTTGCTAAACTGTGTCAACTCAACATTCACACTTTGTGCAGTAATTGTGGTTGGAAGTGTGCTGTAAGTCCTTGCAGTTGCAATTGGCACCACTTTATTAATATTTGAAACTGTGATTGGAGTAGTCCATTTGTTTCCTGCGTAGTCATACGCTGTCACATAATAAATTCCTGAGCTGTCAAGCTCAACGACATATTCATTTTCAAGCGGCTCACCTTTAAATGGATAAACCACTTCGCCCTTCTTAACCTCCGCAAATGCTATTTCACCTGAATCATCAGATAAAGTGATCGTTGCGAAAATATTTTGGTTAGTCTTGGAAGTGTTTGATAACACATAGGAGGTTTGACCAATTGTGTTGTCAAATTGGTTATAGCTAACCGTATGAGAACCTGTGTTTCCTGCATTATCCCTAAACTCAAATGTGAATGTGTTAACATCTTGCGTTAGAGTCCTTGAAAGTGCTGCATTGTTGTTTGTCATAGAAAGAGTTTTTCCGCCACCTATAAACTTGAGCGTTGCCATAACCCTTCTATAGGCTCTTCCTTCTTGGATTGGAACCCAATTTCCAAGATAGTTTTCGTAGGCGTATTCAACCGTGTAGTGACTGTCTTGCCCAATTGGCGTTTTATCAATGTTTGAAACCGCGACTGGAACGATTGTTTCCATTCCTGCTTTGTTAGTCACTTTGAAATATACCGTTGCATTTTGCTCGAATGTTTCGGTGTGCGAAACAAATGAGTCAATTGGGCTAAAGTTTTTGCCGTCATACGAACGTTCAAGTTTTAAAATTCCGCTTTCCGGGTCAGATATAGAAAGTCTTGCATTAACATTTTGGTTTGTTGACTCCGTGATCGAATAGTTCACATTTACAACAGGTGCAGTCTCGTCAACCACTGTCATTGCAACATATTCGTCTTCCATCCTGTCGTCTTGCATTCCTTCTGTTGTATATGCCTCGAAATAAGCTGATTTTGTTGTTTTGCCATCTCTTAGTGCTTCAAAAACAAGCTTTGAATAAGCTGTTTTTCCTTCTGCTTCTGTAAATGAAGGTTCAAGAACGCTTAGCTCCGAATTTAGTTCTAATCCAGACAACACTGCATTTTCAACAAAGAAATATTGTCCAGAATACTTTGGATTGGGAACGACAACATAATAAAGCTTGTCGCCTTGGTTATAGGCTATAAACCCTCCGTTTTGGATCGTTTGACCATTTTTCTCTACATGACCCGTAATGTCAAATCCTGTAACAAACTCTACATCAGGTGTGAATTCTACAACACTATCCCTTCCGGCTTCGTCCTGAATATAAAGACTGATTGGATTATTGTTTTGAATAACAACATCATAGTCCATTGTATAGTCAGCGGATGTTGTTAAAAGTCCTGTATAAAGAAGGTTCGACCTTGCCATCTCACCCACAACATTACCCTGGGCAGGTGCGTTAGGCATTACGGTTACGGGTACGTTAAATGAAACGGTAACCGTTGAGGTGGTTTTTGTTGTTGCAGGGTTTGCGCTAACACTTACAATGGATGCTTGCGCGTCAACCAGGTTTAGTTTTGAGTCAAAGAAGACTTTTTCAGTAACATTTCCTGATGTGTCGACGGCTTTAATCCCAACGGCATAGCTTCCACTAAGCCCTTTCAAGTCAATTGTATAAGTCTTCTGTTTGTTTCCTTCACCATTAACGATTACCGGACTAACTTGCATTTCAACTGATTGACTTGAGCTAAACAGGGCATAATCAGCTTCTGTTAGAATATGATTTGCCGTTGGATCTTGAATAAGTGCGAATGAAACGGTTGTGTCACTCTTATCTATAACATCGACTGTGATAACACCATCTTGTCTTGCTCCTTTCGTCACGATTTCACTTGAGGCAAGTGCAGAGGGAGCTGTTTTGTCAATGTTAGAAACGGAGATAGGAACAAAAACACGATTTCCAAGCTCGTCAGATAGGATTAGGTTTGTTGTTATGTTTTCGTTAACTGTTACTGTGAATGCACCGTTTGCATATGGAGAAACCGTGATTTTGTCTGCATCTTCTGGTGAAACTGTCAGCTTGCTAATTCCCGTGCCAACATCATTCGCAACTATTCTGGCTGTCACTGATGCGTTTGTTGGTTGAATTGTGCTATAGTCTGGCAATTCAAAGGTTGGTGCTTGGCTATCATAAAAAATAGTGATAGGTCTTGCTTCTGTTAAAAACTCAGGTTTTGCGTCAGCAGGATAATTGATGAGCCCAAACTGAAGATAGATGGTGTTGACACCCTCTTGCAGCGGAACAGGTGTGTCGAGTGTAAATGTAAAATAACCACCTGATTTGTTTTCAGTTGTAAAATTGGACACTAAAACGCCATTATCTGTTGGCATTCCGTCAGTTGTTGCATAATATACCGGTTTTTGATATTTCGATGTGCTATCAGAAGTCCATGATGTATGGGGTTCTTTCAAAGCAGCATAGACACTATATGTTCCATCCGTTGTTGTGCCCATTCCGTTAAAAGTCTTTGTCTCTGTCTGTTTTAATTCATCAACTATCGCAGCTTCTGACCTTATGCCAAAGTATGGGGAAACCTTTTTGCTTTCTCTGCCATGCGGGTCTTTTGCAACAACAACAATACTGTACGCACCTGATGGAAGTCCTGTTATGGTCAAGGTTTGATTAACCTCTACTATGTTTTCACTGTCTGGTGTCAGTGCCAGCGGATAGTTTTGCGTATCTGCAATTCTAATATCTGAGTCCGGCTTAGATAAATAGTAATATGCACTTGCAATTCCGCTGTCATCTGTCACTTTAACGTTAAATTGATGTGATGATTTAAAATGATCATGCTGACTCCCGACGGTATAGCTAATCTCCGGGGGATAGTAGTCATAATGGTATACACGTGAAAACTCGGCAGTATTGCCAGATTGTTTATTTGTAACACGATATTCAAGGATATATCTTCCGTTCACCTGCGCTAGAGTTCCTTTAAGATTAGTTTTTTCAGCAGCACCAACATCATCGCTCGATTTATATACACTAAAGTTTTGTGTAAAGCTTTGGTCATTGCCAGGATGTGAAATCCATCTATAACTCGTTTCAATGTTTGAATTGCTTATGTCGAAACTAATGTCAAAACGTGGCATTGGAACGCTATAATCCTCCGTAATGAGTGTGTCGACAACATTTCCATTGAAAATGCTCACAGGTCTTTTATAATATCTTGACACTTGCTCGTTTCTTGAATCGTTTCCAAGTGAGTCCATTGTGAAATAATAGAGAGTGCCCTCAAAGTTGTCACCTTTGGGAATGGATAGCATAGCAGTTGCGCTATCACCTTCTGAGTCTACAAATGCCCACATCCCTTGAGTTGAAGCAATTTCTTTTGATGCAGGTTCAATTTGATTGATTGGAGTATCAGTTGGCGTCGCAGAACCGTTTATAAAGGTATAATAAGTCCTTGACCAGCCGTTATTGCTTTGTTGAAAGTCGTTCATTTCGAAACGATAGTCATTTCTTTTGCGAAGCTGCGCATCTTGCGGTTGTATCGTTTCTTGAATGGTCACTCGTGGAGCCTGGTTATCGATCTTGATATTTTCAATTTCTGCATATCCGGCATCTCCGCCTAGTGGATTGTCACCTTTATCCCATCCATAAAGCCGAAGCTTGAATTCGCCTTCTGTTGGATCGATTGGACTTAGTTTTATGCTGACTCCATTTAAAACTTGCGTGTTAATAGGTGCAGTAACTCTTGTTTGGATTCCTGTACCATCAAAGTTTGTTATTCTCGTCATTGCCGGTTCATAGGAATCATTGGTTTTCTTGAATAACTCATAATTAAAATAGTTTTGATTCAAAGTGGTGTGGGCAACATTTCCTTCTGGATAGAGTGTTTCGCTTGAAACCATATAAAATTCATGCATCTTTTTGATCTTGTTTTGAATGGAGTTCTCGCCCACAAGGTCATTTCCACTTTGGTCGGTAACTCTTACGGTTGGTGTTTTTGTGTCAACTTTGTGAGTTGAAAAATAAAAACTTTGAGATGTTGTTGATTCTGGTGTTGGATTTTCCAATTGATAGGCCTGAGTTCGACCATTTTTTATTAGAGAGGTGGACACATTATTAAGCTGGAGCCTTATGCCCTCGCCTTCAACTTCGCTAACATCCAGCGGCACTTTCCCAGTAAACTGAAGTGTGCCGTTTGGTTTTCCGTCATTGCCTTGCAGTTTTGTCATAGTAAGATCAGAAAGCTTAGTTGAAGTACTGTTTCCAAGATATAACTCAGGTGTTGCTTTAAAGTTTGTTATGAGCTCCGTTTTATCTTCTTGCGTCATGTTTTTTTTGTGAATGGAAAGCGCGTCAACTGTGATATTGACATCTGTAAATTTTCGATTTAGATATCGATTGTCAGTGCTTGGTGAATAGGTAATCGTTTGATTGATATTGGGGTTGCCAAGATTATATATGCTACGATAAAACGTAAAAGTTACATCTTTATAATAGTAATCCGCTTGCCCTATCTTTGTTGTTAAATAGGTTTTAACTTCGGGATCTCCTGAACTTGTATGGGCAAAAGTCCCTCCAAGGCTTTCAGCGTTGGTAGACTGGGCAAGAAGCGCCACCCTATAGGTTAGTGATATCTCAGCTTTGTCCTTTGCAACCATTGCATCGTGAAGCTTTTTGCGGTCAATATCTAACTTGAAATTTGTTGTTTTTGTTGGCTCTTCGAATGTTAACCAATCTCTACCTACAGCATCGTCCGAAACGGTGTAGCTGAAAACTGGAGCATCTTCATATTGCATAATGTCATAGTTACCATATTGATCCCTGACTTTTTTGTCCCAGCTTACACTCTGAGCATCTGACGAACTAGCATCAAGGTAGAACTCTCCCCCTTGCGTATCAACATTACCTAGATCTGTAAATTTCCTTTTTGTTACGTCCGAAATGTCACGATAAAGTCTGCCCTGATCTCTTGTCCATTGATCTATTAGAATGGTCTTCGCCTGTGTTGGATTTATCTCCCCCCCAATATAAGGAAGCCACAGAACCACAGATTTAGCGTACCAGTCATTACTGCCCACAACCCAGAAAACTAATTCATTCATTCTCCATGGTGGAATATTTTCCAATTGAAATGGATGTTGTACTTGAGACCAAGCCGCAGCGCCGCCAAGTTTTGCTACATGATCAGAGCTTTCTCCTGTTTCATAGGTACTTACGCCCATGTAAATATCATCACCTGTTCCTCCGTCGTCATTTCCTCCTGTTATCACATTAAACACATAGTTGTACTCTGTTGCTACATTCGCATAAACAGGCGCTACTGATGCTAGAAGCGAAAGTACTAGCATCAAACTTAGGATCTTCTTCATAAAATACCTCCTCGTATAATCGTACTTGTAATCGTTCTTTTTAAGTCGCATCCACTTGATTCGGCCGCTGCCGCCGGCTGTATTGGCAGTAAATTCATTAGCAGTTATGAATCGCGATAACCAAATTTCGACAATATTTTTATTCTATAATACCATCGTTGATAGAAACGCTGCTGCTTTATAAAGAAAACTTTAAGTTTCGTAGATAGACTAAACTAGGAAGCCAACAACAGTTCCGGAGAAGGAGGACGACACGACGAAACAGTTTTACCTTCATGTGAACAAGACACGAAAAAAAGAGGCTCGCAAAAGTTTGGTAAACTCATGCGAAGCCTCTAAGCAGAAACCATCAAGGTCTTTGCTGACTACTCCAAGGATGACATTCAGGACAACGATCAGCCTTTACAGCTAATTTTAGTTGAAAATAGTTGCTATATACTTTGAGCTAAGACCAATGGCTTTTAGCTCTTCTTTCATTTCATGTGTGTATGCGATTTTTCTATTAGGGACATATAAAGCCACCCCGTTGCGATTTTTATAGCCTGCTGAATTTCTTACTTCGAATGCAAGTGCTTGGGCTGCAGCAGTAATTTCTGATGATTTGCCCATGATATTTACAAGATCATATTGATCGAATATCCCATCGTTTTTGCCTAATAGCTCTGATTTCTTCGCAAGGTCTGTTAGTGAAAAATCAAATTTTGCGTTTTCGATTGCCTTAACCAATGATTCAGCCTGAGAAAGCTTCATCATTGACATTGTTGTTGGCATAGTAGCTTCAATCCCCGAATGAAGAGTAAAGGAATCTAAAATTAAACGCCCCACTCTTTCAGTGCTAATCTGTGGGTTTCGCTCCATCGCACCTATCCACGTGGTATAAAACAACCCTGCTGCGGGGGTTGAATCTTCAGAAGCTATGAGATATTTGCCATGGTTTCTAAGAGCATAGGCCGTTTCAACTGTGCCCATAAGACATGCATCAAAGACGATTAAGTCGAAATACATATCTGATGAATCGATTGCCTTCGAAAGCTCCGAAACTTTCATCGTTTTTCGTTCGTTTAGCTCGTCTGCACCAAATCCACCCATTGTACCATACCCATGGTCCCATAAAATCAGTATATTACGCTCACTTGGTGCAACCGTTTTGCCCCAAACAAGAAAATCCCTTAGTGTTTTAGGGTCTGATGCGGCGGTTTTGATATGGCTTTCGTGCTTTTTAAGTTGTCCATTGACAACTTCAAAGCGTTCTGATGCTCCATTAGCCATATATTTGTTGTGATATTTGAGCGTTCCACCTGTTTGAATTAGGATTTTCGTATTTTGGTTTGGCTGACCACGAAAAATTTCTTCCAAGTCATCTGTTAGCCGACCTTGCTGTGATTCAAGGTCTGAACCAACTGCATATATTAAAATCGTCGATGAATCAAGATTTTTATCCTGCTCCCAAAGTGACCTTGCCTCGTTTAAACTTTGCGTTGTGAAAACATCTGTTTCACTGAGGGTTTGACCTAGTGTTGCAATTTGGTTTTTGGGTCTTGTGTTTAAAACATAACTGCTTATTTTTGCAAGAGTTCCCCGATTGAATTCGACTTCTTTTGTAAGGTCCATTCCTAAAACCATGGAGGCGAAAGAAACCGCGGTTTCATAGGTAAAGTCGCCCTTTGTTTCTGAATATCCCAAAACCCTTAAAACCATTGAACAGTATTGGTTCAGAGAGGTTGGTCGGTTACCGCCAAAACTATATTCATTAATTCCGTTAACTACACCCTTTGTATAGGCATACGACACGTAGCGACTTTCCCAGCTCGTATCATTAAATGGATTTTTGTAGGTGCTTTTCAGAATCTCTTCTTCCTTCCCCCACAGACGCAGCATCATCACAAGAGATTCTGCTCGGGTAGGCACCCTCGAAAGTTCATATCCATTCCCCGTCCCACTGAACAATCCCAAGTGGTTAAGCGCTTCTGCATAGCTTGAGCTTTGTGCCGCTGCTGTTGGAGTTGTTGCAAGAAGAAAGATTAAAAATAGGATTAAACTTCGGATTTTTTTCATCAAATTCCGGCCTCTCCATTTGAAAATTTCATTCTTAAACGTAAAAATACAAAAGAAGCCATTTACATGCTTTTGGCTCACCAGAACATTGAGCCCTTTATTGATCTCAACTACCGTAGCAAGTGGCGCTGCTCTCCGTCTTGCGCTTGTTCCAACTCCAAGTATGGACGCCTGGTATTTATGCCAGAAAGACGAATGGGACAAGTTAAAAGGTATCCTTAGCCCTACAATCGCTTAAGCTTTTCAAAAAATTGTTTCAATGGAATTGGTGAGGTCTGCCTATTTTTGAAAACTGGTTTTCATCATCCATGTTTTCCAGTACCAAAGCTCTTTTACTCCCGCATTTCCCCTCCAGCCCATCTCTAATTCCGAAAGGCTATATTACATCATCAAAGTTTGTTATTTTCAACCCATAACTTTGAACTGCCTCGAGTGGTTCCCATTCTAAAGCAGCTGTAGTACTCATTACATTTGCTCATCCATTAGCTGATTTATCTATCAAACTACTACTCTATCATGGCGGATTAGCCCCTGTGTGAAAGTTAAAGA
The DNA here is from genome assembly GCF_005930355.1 of Paenibacillus sinopodophylli. GTDB lineage: Bacteria > Bacillota > Bacilli > Paenibacillales > Paenibacillaceae > Pristimantibacillus > Pristimantibacillus sinopodophylli. The sequence continues at coordinate 4,071 of NZ_VDBO01000008.1, read as the reverse complement.
AAGCTTTAAGTTTGCACTTGCAACTCACTTCTGGCAACCAGCGAAAAGAGCCTGATCTCCAGAAGATCAGACTCTTAAAAATATCAGAAATCCTCATCAATTCACGTTCTTGTTAATCTAGGTCATACCACGATCAACCAGCATATAGCCAGTCCCTCGAGCTGTAATAATTGTCTCAGGATTAGCGGGGTCCGCCTCGATTTTTTTACGTAAATTACTAATATGTACCGCCACTGTTCTCGTATCCTCTAAACTCTTCATTCCCCAGATGAGCTGGAATAACGCATCAACAGTGACGGCACGATTGATGTTTTGTGCCATGTAGGATAGCAGGCTGAACTCTTTCTTCGATAAATAGACCGATTTACTCCCCATGCTTACGGTCTGCGCATAGTAATCCAGCGTCAAACTCGGCAACTCTAGCAGTTGTTCCCTTCTGCCCGTCGATACTCGGCGAAGATGAGCCTTGATCTTGGCCATGAGTACTCCCGGACTGAACGGTTTGGTTATATAATCATCGCCGCCATAGGTTAATGCACTGATTTCGATCTCGTCCTCTTCATGACTGCTTAGAAATACGATCGGCGCATTTGTATAGCTGCGTGCGTCCTTGCACCAATCTATGCCGTTGTCATTAGCCAGCATCAAATCCAGTACAATCAAATCCGGCTCGAACGATGCAAACAGCTTCATAGCATCTTCCCCATTATGACTGCACGCGGATATGAAGCCCTCCCGCTCACAATATGCCTGAACAATCTCGCATATATGGAGATTATCATCGACGATCATAATTTTGTGTGTGTCCGTCCTACTGTCACCTTCCTTCTTCTCAATCGACAGAATGTTGGAATTTAACACTTATCTTAGCATGGAAGGTCGGACTATTTATGAAATGTAAAGGAATCTTTAAGATTTTGCTTTGTGCACAAAATTAAAGTTTTCATTACATTTCGTTTTGGAATACTTTCCCCTTTCAGGGTGACTTATATGAAAAGACCTCAGGCGACAGCAACTCTTGCCAGTAGAACTCCCACTCCCCTTGCAGCTTTAGCGGATTCTAACTAGTCATTTACACGCCTACAGAAACATGACCGTGCACGACAAAGGTATGGTCGGGCGCTAATGGTCTATGGTGCAATCACATGAAGCTTAACCAAATGCTTGATGAACTACACATCGCTTAATAAAATAGGCTACTCACAAAGTTCAAATCGAACTCGTGAGTAGCCTATTTTTTAATCATGTGGTCAAAACTTACATCATGCCGCCCATCTATCAGCCCTTTTCAGACTATTTCAACCATTGACGATTTGCGTTTTAAATCAACTAAATCAAAGTTGTTCATTCGAAAACTTGCCGAACTCTTTCAGGTTCTGCCAGAGTTTTCGTTATTTTTTTGTTATTTAATCGATAAACTTACTCCGTTATTTTTCTCGTTTTCAAGAACTTCTTGAACAGAGGTGTGAAGAAAATATCACCCGCTAACTTGCACGTTTAAGTCGAGTAAGTAGAAAAGGAACTCTCACGAGTTCCTTTTCTCATTGAACTATGTGATGGTATTTAAGGATCGCTTCTTCGGTAATTTCGCAGTTCGCTCCCGGAATATATACGGCATCCCAAGACCCACCCTTTTCATGGGTTTTGTTAACAAGGTCGACGGCCGAGTGATCTTCGAAATTCAACAACACTTCCAAGATACTATCAACAACTTTTGTTCCGTTTTCGCTGGACAACACTTTTAACATCGAAGGAGTGCCTGACAAACCGCCTGGGATATAGAATATTTCTCGTTCCAAGTCCCTAATTTCAGAAGATCCGTATTGCCGGTAATTGTAAAATATTTCTTCAACGACTGGCCCGTATTTAAAGGCAACGATTTTTTCGGGAAACATCCGTTTCTTGTATTTCAATAAATACTCCGCGAAAGCGTAGTATATAATCTTTTGTAACTTGAGGTGCGACATTTCACCCATACTTAAAATAAACTTCGCTACGTCTAGAGCTGACAACTCTCTATCCCTATTCAAATGGTTTATAAATTCGTCCGGATCTGTAATAATCACCACATCTTTGAAAAAAGAGTCTTTTTTAACGACCGATTCCCATTGATCTGAATCCGTTATTAATTTATGGATTCCGAATTGCACATCCCCGCAACTACTTTCAATTTTATTCATAAAAGAGTTTAAGTAAATTGGATCAAGTTTATGCGGAGAGGAAAAATGCCATCCTATTCTGTGACCAAGAAGATAATTATTTGATATCACAATGAAATGGAAAAACATTTCACTAGCCCCCTTTAATATTGTTGCTCGGCATTGATTCAGCATGAATCTGTGGCCATGATATGTAAGCGCGTTTAGCTTTATGTTCGCTATGAGACCGTTCGTTCTCATTAGAATCATTACTATCCCATATTTGCAACTCCCACGGAAAAGTAAAATTGCTACCATAAATATATACATGAGTGCCATTGTAAGAATCCTTACAAGAGTTTTTACATAATATTTTGTAGTTTGAATCTAAATGTAGCTGCCCACACATCAGATCAACACCATTATTATTATGGTCAAAACAATTGAGTTGTATCCTGAATCCCAACAAATCATTCAAACATTTGTTTACAGACACTTTGCCTTGTTGGTTAGTGTTCAGAACATAATACAACATTTTATTTACAATCGAATCCCGTTGTTTTACGCGTGATCGAAAGTCTAAATCACTGTAGTTAAACTCGAAATCGCTTGTAATCAAAGCTCTGGTAACTAGTTCTTGATAACTAATAATCAGACTCATAAACTCTGCATCTACTGTATTGGATTCGGTATTAACGAAATCTCTAATGTACTTAGAACTCAAGTTTGGAATTTGAGACTTCAGCACAAAGTCATTAGAGATCATTGAATGAAACTCACGTATATTTCTTATGACATCATAAATAATTTCGTTTTCCATAAGGCCATCCTTTATTTTAACAAGATGTACATATGTTTCATCATACCATACCGTGTCAACAACTCAGTTTAGCGTTTAAGAATTCTTTGTTAATTTGTAAACAAAATAGAGTTAATTAAACCATATCATCAGCCTCAATATCTCCAAGGTGCAGGTTTCAAACTCTCTCGACTGTATAGCACTTTAAACATATTAGCCTGCCGATCCCATAAGACAAAGCCCTCTTTAACCAACTCATTTATTGCATCCTTTACTTGCTGGGGCGTCCGTTGAGACCGATGGCTGATGTAACCAACATCAATAGTTGACAGTTCATCTCGATTTATATTCCACATCACAATTAAAATTTTTCTAGCTACATCATCAAGCATGCTGCTTTACCAATTCCACATCAATAATATTATCAATGTTAAATATGCGAGGGGCATTGGCAGTATGGCAGTATGCCTTCACTCGACCGTCACGTACGGCCCTGACTTGAATTGTACGAATGGATACATTGCGGTTGCGGTCGTTGTAAATGATCTGTACTGTCAGTCCTATAAATTTTTCAATCATGCCCCTCACTCCAATGCGAATGTTTGTTCTTATTTTATTACAAACATATGTTCGTGTGCAATAGCAAATTCCCAAGCGCTTGCGAAAATAGAAAATTACCCACCAACCACTTTGGCTGGTGGGTAATTTTCTATTGCATAGGCTGTCCACTTACAATTCGCAGTTCATTTGCAAGTCGGTTGTATTCTTTTCTAGATGCCGGATCTACAACAATTCCATATCCAGCCTTCAAAAACTCAATTATTTTATCAGCATCTTCTTTTTTCATTTTTGGTTTCACCTCCGGCTTAATTTCAGGTGCTGGCTGCAGCTTAGCGGCAACCCGCGACTTAAAGGCTGTCCATCCCGCCCATGTGCCATTGCTATACATGAGTCTAGGACATATCTTTCCGTTCCAATCAAAGTGCCTGCGGAGTCGATCAACTCCCCAACCGCGTTCTTTAAGCATGCTGGCAACCAAATCAACTGCATTATCTAATCCTTTTGCATAATCTCCGCTCTCGCAGATTTCAATTCCGATAGAAGTTCTGTTTCCGCTAGATGCTCCGCTGCCGT
>NZ_VDBO01000089.1 GCF_005930355.1 Paenibacillus sinopodophylli | reverse complement strand
GGTGACCCGTAGGGGACTCGAACCCCTGTTACCTCCGTGAAAGGGAGGTGTCTTAACCACTTGACCAACGGGCCTTGCTGGCAGAGAGGAAGGGATTCGAACCCTCGAGACCCGGTTAGAGCCTACACGATTTCCAATCGTGCTCCTTCGACCACTCGGACACCTCTCTATAATGGCTCCCCGAACAGGACTCGAACCTGTGACAACTCGATTAACAGTCGAGTGCTCTACCAACTGAGCTATCAG
>NZ_VDBO01000088.1 GCF_005930355.1 Paenibacillus sinopodophylli | reverse complement strand
ATTAGTGAAGTGGCTAAACACGGCAGACTGTAAATCTGCTCTCTCTGAGTTCGGTGGTTCGAATCCATCATCCTCCATCAGTTTACCTTAGGGGCATAGTTTAAAGGTAGAACAAAGGTCTCCAAAACCTTTGGTGTGGGTTCAATTCCTGCTGCCCCTGCCAATTAAATATTTGAATATGGCGGTCGTGGCGAAGTGGTTAACGCATCGGTTTGTGGATCCGACACTCGGGGGTTCAATTCCCCTCGATCGCCC
>NZ_VDBO01000087.1 GCF_005930355.1 Paenibacillus sinopodophylli | reverse complement strand
GTTGTTCGCCACGTCCTTCTTCGGCTCCTGGTGCCTAGGCATCCTCCGTGCGCTCTTACTAGCTTAACCATATGCTCGGGTGATCGCTCACCTTCGCTTACAATAAAAACAGCTTAAAGGATGTTTCAGCAATTCTTTTCTTTCGTTATCCAGTTTTCAAGGTGCAAGTTGATGAAAATTTTTGGTGGAGCCAAGCGGGATCGAACCGCTGACCTCCTGCTTGCAAGGCAGGCGCTCTCCCAGCTGAGCTATGGC
>NZ_VDBO01000086.1 GCF_005930355.1 Paenibacillus sinopodophylli | reverse complement strand
GTTGCGGGGGCAGGATTTGAACCTGCGGCCTTCGGGTTATGAGCCCGACGAGCTACCGGGCTGCTCCACCCCGCGTCAATTGTTTCATCTATTAGGATTTTTCGCTGAATCGCTATCTGAATGACTTCAGATAAGATCCAACCATAGTCCTTCAAGGCATTTACGCCCTGAAAACTGGATACGAAAGATTAGGTTTGCTGAACCTTATATGCTGCTGTCTACCGGATGTATGGGTCACGGTAAACGTGTTTAGGATAAGCCCTCGA
>NZ_VDBO01000085.1 GCF_005930355.1 Paenibacillus sinopodophylli | reverse complement strand
GCAATCCCACTTAATATACACATTGCCAATTTGATAAAGAACCATCCTGTTACTCTGGTTTTCCAGATAGCTCTGTATGCACCTAGCTGCAGATCAATGTAAAACACACTTGATTAATTTGCTTAAGGGAATCAAATGAAAATTTACCTGAAAATCAAGACGTATTGCATCTGTAGCTCGTCTCTTTCCACAGAACAGGTCATCTGGTTATAAAATCAGTCAGACGTTTGAGACATAATTTCTTGCTGACAGTTACCAATCTCTACGCTA
>NZ_VDBO01000084.1 GCF_005930355.1 Paenibacillus sinopodophylli | reverse complement strand
GAGTGTAGTAAACGATGGCAAGCTGGAGAGCACACGAACAGTTAAAGCGTATGATGCTGAGATCACTGCAGCACCAGCAGCAGCGACAGTAACCGCAACGAACAATGCAACAGGCACAGCAGATACGGTAAAAGTAACAGGTTTAGCAGAAGGCGACATCGTGAACGTATACGCGGCAGCAACCGGCGGCACGGTACTTGACACGGGAACTGTGGCAAGCGGCGCAACGGAAGTAACGATTTCGAAAAACGATCTGCTTACTGCAACAGGCGGAACAGCGTACG
>NZ_VDBO01000083.1 GCF_005930355.1 Paenibacillus sinopodophylli | reverse complement strand
CACCAACTAGCTAATGCGCCGCGGGTCCATCTGTAAGTGATAGATTGCTCCATCTTTCCCGATTCAGTCATGCGACCGTATCGCGTATTCGGTATTAGCATTCGTTTCCGAATGTTATCCCAATCTTACAGGCAGGTTACCCACGTGTTACTCACCCGTCCGCCGCTAAGTATCTGAGATGCAAGCATCTCATCTACTCCGCTCGACTTGCATGTATTAGGCACGCCGCCAGCGTTCGTCCTGAGCCAGGATCAAACTCTCCAAATTGGTGTTTGAAATGCTCATTACTT
>NZ_VDBO01000082.1 GCF_005930355.1 Paenibacillus sinopodophylli | reverse complement strand
GCCACGTCCTTCTTCGGCTCCTGGTGCCTAGGCATCCTCCGTGCGCTCTTACTAGCTTAACCATATGCTCAGGTGATCGCTCACCTTCGCTTACAAATCAAAGCAACTTAAAGGATGTTTCAGCAATTCTTTTTCTTTCGTTATCCAGTTTTCAAGGTGCAAAGTAAATCACAGCTGAGCCTTTCGGCTGCTGCGTAGGTGTAAACATAACACCTGCTTGGCGACGTCCTACTCTCCCAAGACCCTGCGGTCTAAGTACCATTGGCGCTGGAGGGCTTAACGGTCGTGTTC
>NZ_VDBO01000081.1 GCF_005930355.1 Paenibacillus sinopodophylli | reverse complement strand
CTCTCCGCTTCCTGCCTCACCGCTTCGGCCCGCTTCGCCGCCTCGCGCTGCTCCAAACCCGCAGTCGCCTCGCTTCTCTCCGCTTCCTGCCTTACCGCTTCGGCCCGCTTCGCCGCCTCGCGCCGCTCCAAACCCGCAGTCGCCTCGCTTCTCTCCGCTTCCTGCCTTACCGCTTCGGCCCGCTTCGCCGCCTCGCGCCGCTCCAAACCCGCAGTCGCCTCGCTTCTCTCCGCTTCCTGCCTCACCGCTTCGGCCCGCTTCGCCGCCTCGCGCTGCTCCAAACCCGCAGTCGCCTCGCTTCT
>NZ_VDBO01000080.1 GCF_005930355.1 Paenibacillus sinopodophylli | reverse complement strand
TAGCTGTAACGCTGACGCTGAACGGAAATACGCTGGACAGTATCACAAATGGTGTGGCTACATTGACAGCGGGAACAGATTACACAATAGTGGGCAACACGGTAACGATAAAAAAATCTTACTTGGCACAGCAGTCTGTAGGCACGACAAACCTGTCGTTTAACTTTAGCGCGGGTGCCGCTCAGACGCTGGCGGTAACGGTGAGCGACACAACGCCGCAAAACAGCCAATTGAGCCAAACGACAGCAGCCTTCGATAAAGAAACAGCTGCGCAAGCGGATGTAGCTGTAACGCTGACACTAAACGG
>NZ_VDBO01000007.1 GCF_005930355.1 Paenibacillus sinopodophylli | reverse complement strand
GGTCTAGTAGAAGGCGACGTAGTCAATGTCTACAAAGCAGCAACAGGCGGCACAGCAATTGGAACAGCAACAGTTGGCACAGGTGCCACAACAGCAACGGTAACGATTGAACAGCTTGGTGCAGCAGCAGGCAGCGTGTACGTAAGCGTGAAAAAAGCAGGCCAGCTAGAGAGCACAAGAACAGTTAAAGCCTATGAAACTGAAATTACTGCTCCAGTAGCGGCGGCTAACATTGTCGTATTGAACAACGATGGTGACCCTGATATCGTGAGAGTAACAGGTCTAGTTGCAGGTGATGTCGTGAATGTATACACTGTAGCAACAAATGGATCGGTTGTTGGTACAGCTACAGTAGGGGATGGTAAAACATCCGTTAACGTGAGTATCACGCAACTTTCAGTAGCTGCAGGCAAAGTGTATGTAACGATTACAAAAGATGGAAAGCAAGAAAGCACTCGTGTTGCGAAAGATTATATCGCGGAGTAATCATTTCTAAATCAGTGAAGCAGGGGTTGTCTCAAAGGTCGTGGACCTTATGGGATAGCCCCTGCTTTTTTAGCAGTATAATAAAGAAACGGATCCCTATTAGAATGGAAGTGCGTAATGAGCGGTAGTGATGAATTAACAAGATCATGTCAGCCGGGATCATTATTAATTGGTGCAGAGCTTGCCACGTTTGGCATGGGCTGCTTTTGGAGCCCGGAAGCCCTGTTCGGCCACCTTCCTGGTGTCGTTCGTACCTGTACCGGTTATGCGGGCGGAACAGCCCCCGAACCGACTTATCGGCAAATGGGTGATCATACGGAAACGGTGCAAATCACTTTCGATCCGGCTATCATCAGCTTTGGTGAGCTATTGGAAGTCTTCTGGAATAATCATAACCCTGTGAATATTAATGAATACAAGGGACGGCAATACCAGTCATTATTGTTTTATTCGAATGAGGGACATAAGGCTGAGATTAATCGCATATTGCGGAAGCGAGAAGCACTTGGCAAGAGCGAGCCGGCAACAGAGATCGTTCCAGCCTCAGCTTTCCACCTGGCAGAGGATCGGCATCAGAAGTACTACCTCAAAAGATTTCAAGACGCGATGGACAAGCTGGACAATTTGTTCGGGTCACAAGCTGAGCTCCAAAACAGCACTTTAGCTGCCAGACTGAACGGCTTGGCTAAGGGATATACCAATATGGAGCGTATTGTGATGGAAGTCAGGAATTGGCGTATGGAACCGAGCAATCAGGAACGTTTGATTGCATGTATAAAAGAGATAAAGTGGTAGGTCATATGGGGCTGGACAATTATTTGGAAATGGAGTTATTTCCTATTTGCATATACGAAGGTTAGAATGAGAGAGACAAGCCATAACGTAATCGGAAGGAGTGTTGATCATGAAATATCGGAGACTAGGCAAAACAGGTTTACAAGTATCCGTTATCGGCCTCGGTACTTGGCAATTCGGAGGTGAATGGGGCAGAGAATATACGCAGGAGGAGGCGGATGCCATTCTCGATAAGGGTCAAGAGCTCGGTATCAATCTGATTGATACTGCGGAATGCTACGGGGATCATCTCTCTGAGTCGCTTATCGGAGATTATATCAGCCGTCGCAAACGTGAGGATTGGATACTGGCAACGAAGTTCGGACATCATTTCCATGAACGTTTCTCACGGACGGATTCATTCGACGCACAGGGCGTAGTAGCGCAGCTGGATGCCTCACTCAAAGCGCTGAAAACAGATTATATTGATCTTTATCAATTCCATTCGGGCCCGGATCAAGCCTTCGATAATGATGAGCTTTGGACGGCATTGGATAAGCAAATAACAGCTGGGAAAATCCGTTTTCTAGGGACTTCTATCGGCAGTAATGACAATCTGCATCAAACAGAAGCTTCCTCCAGGGCGAACGCTGCTGCCATTCAGGTTGTATATAACCGACTTGATCGCGCACCGGAGGAACGGGTATTCCCATCCTGCATAGAGCAGGATCTAGGAGTACTTGCACGTGTGCCGCTCGCGAGCGGCTATCTGAGCGGGAAGTACAAGCCAGGCGCCGTGTTCGGCGATACGGACGTGCGGCATCGGCATGACAAGGAGAGCACGCGGCTGAAGCTGCTTGAAGTGGAGCATATTCAGCGCGAAGAGGTTCCTCAAGGGGTGGCGATGGCTAGCTGGGCGCTCGCATGGTGCTTAAAGCATCCTGCTGTAACTGCAGTCATTCCTGGCTGCAAGGACCCGGAGCAGGTTGAAGCGAATGCGAGAGCAACTGAGCTTATTATCGAGCCGCACCCGCAGGATGTTAGCTAGCAGCGTAAGGATACGGATCAAGAGACGAAATGAGTACACGAAAGAGCTGCCTTCCATCTTGTGGGAGGCAGCTCTTTTTAGGAAGCTATCAGCGATGCTATGGATGAATAAGATGTACCGCAGCTATTGAACGATAGAGCTTATCTCTCTTCTAAAGCACAGTAACATGCTGACGATGTTTCTCGAAATCAGATACGCGGCATTCCAGCTTCATTCGGGTACCTTCTGCTTCATATTCCGTTGCTTCCACATGAGCATGCTCGTTGAAATAAGCGACAAGGCGCCCTTGGCTAAACGGAATGAGCAGCTCGCATTTCATATAATCGTCAAAAATATGGTCGCGGATAACCTGTATCAGCTCATCTAGGCCGCTTTTTTCTCTCGCCGACAGGTAGACGTTGTTATCCTTCACAGCGGGATAGGCATGCTGTGTCAAATCGCACTTGTTGTAAGCATAGATCGTTGGAATATCGTAGGCTCGCAGTTCTTTCAGCGTCTCATTCGTTACCGCCACGTTCTGCTCATACTCATCATGGGCGTAATCCACGACATGCACGAGCAGATCCGCTTCGGTTACTTCCTCCAAGGTCGAGCGGAACGCTTTGACAAGATGATGGGGAAGCTGGCTGACGAAGCCGACTGTATCCGTAAGCAGGAAAGACTTGTTGTCAGGCATGTCGATGCTTCGAACGGATGTCTCAAGCGTTGCGAACAGCATATCCTTGGCGAATACCTGCTTCGTCGTCTCCGGATTGAATTTCTCCAGCAATGCGTTCATTAAGCTGGATTTGCCTGTATTCGTATAGCCGACGAGACAGACGACCGGCATCTCATTCTTCTGCCGCTGCTTACGCTGGATCTGACGTCTTGCGACGAGCTTATCCAGTTCAGCCTGCAAAGCCGTTATTCGTTCTTCGATCCGGCGACGGTCGAGCTCGAGCTTCGTTTCACCTGCTCCTTTATTCTTGAGACCAGCTCCGCCGCCCTGACGGCCAAGTGAGGCACGCAGCCCGACGAGTCGAGGCAGCATGTATTGGAGCCGGGCAACTTCAACCTGAAGCTGGGCTTCTCTTGTTTTGGCGCGCTCGGCGAAGATATCCAGAATGAGTATAGTGCGGTCTATAACTGTTCGCTCCAAAGCGGCTTCCAGATTGCGAATCTGGGAATGGGACAGCTCATTATTAAATATAACGACATGGGCATCATGCCCATCAAGCAGCGCAAGCAGTTCCTGAATTTTACCGGTGCCGATATAGTGTGTAGGGTTGATGCGCGCTGCCTTCTGGCTGAGCTCATCTACGACCTCGATATTGTTGGCCGCTGCGAGGTTACGTAGCTCTTCCATGGAATAGGCAAAGTCGGTTTGGTTCTGAAGCTCGACGCCGACGATAATCGCTTTTTGATTCGTTTGTTCCATTATTCATCATCCTCTTAAAGTTAGTTAGAAAACAAAAAACACAGGCAGCGCTGCCTGTGTCAGGTAAGAGGAAATCAGAATCAGCCGCAAGGAACTACATTCCCGGCGCTTGTGGATCGATAGTCCTCCCAAGATATAGAAAGCGGAAGCGCTATGAAGGCAAAAAGCTTATCCTCTACTATAGCCGCTAACGTTCAACTCTATACACTTATGAAGTTTCCGTTCTAAAGGTAAATACGTGGCAAGGGAACCTGTTGATCCCGCCGTCGTATTCGTTCAATCTATGGGTTACCTTCAAAATGGCAGACCTATCCTGAGTCCTCTGCACACAGGCAGAGCTTTGGCGCTATTCAATTAGCAGCTGCGCAAAGACCTAACTCGGATAAAGTCTATCACATGTAACCCTCCGTTCGTTTAAAGTAGCACCAGTGTAGCACAATAACGCTTCTCGCGGCAAGTCGCAAGGAAGGCTTTATGTTTGACTCCAATCCTGCCTGAGCGTAAAGAGTTCCTTCAGCGCTTCCGTGGAGAGCTCCGTTATCCAGCCCTCGGAGCTGGAAATAACATTCTCGCTAAGCTGCTGCTTGTTCTCCAGCATTTCATCGATCCGCTCCTCCAGTGTACCGAGCGAGATAAACTTATGCACCTGCACATCCCGACTTTGTCCCATACGATAGGCGCGGTCGGTCGCTTGGTTCTCCACTGCAGGATTCCACCAGCGATCAAAGTGGAAGACATGGTTCGCTGCGGTTAGATTTAGTCCGACTCCTCCGGCTTTGATGGATAGAATGAACACATTAGGCTGCTCTTCCACAGGAAGAGAGGTCGACTGGAATTGATCGATCATACGGTCGCGAGCAAGCTTCGTCGTGCTGCCGTTCAAATACAGAACAGGCTCTTGCAGCTCTTGTGCGAGCACGGCTTGAAGCAATTGCCCCATGCCGATATACTGCGTGAATATGAGACAGCGTTCCCCTTCATCCCGCAGTTCCCGCACCATCGCTAGCAACCGCTCGAGCTTGGCGGAGCGATTGATCAGTTCGTCGCTTACACGCTGCTCATCCTCATTCGCGACAGTAACTCCCGGAACGGGTTCCTTCGTCAATAGCACGGGATGATCGCATATTTGTTTAAGCTGCATGATCGCGGAGAGTATAGCGCCTTTCCGCTCGATCCCCTCAAGCTTCTGCATCCGATCCATGAGCTGGTTGACGGTTTGGTTATACAATGCGCCTTGCTCTGCTGTTAAATGGATGTAGGTTTTCATTTCGTTCTTATCAGGCAAATCGAGCTGGATAGCCGGGTCCTTCTTCTTACGGCGAAGCATGAAGGGCTTAACAAGCTTCTGCAAATCAGCTGTTCTAGTCTTGTCATGCTCCTTCTCGATTGGATTGCCAAACCGCTGCTGGAAGCCGTGAGCGGTTCCTAGGAAGCCAGGGTTCATGAAATCATATATTGACCAAAGCTCAGACAGTCTGTTCTCGATTGGCGTTCCGGTCATAGCAATGCGGTGCTGAGAAGTTAAGCTTCGGACAGCGGCAGATTGTTTGGTTTGTGCATTTTTAATATTTTGAGCCTCGTCCAAGCAAATAGCAGCCCAAGTATGCTTCTGCAGCAGCTCCTGATCGAGTGTTGCTGTTGCGAACGAGGTTAATATAACATCGGCTTGCTGGATTTCTTCAAGAAACGCTGCCCCTTCCAAGCGCTTGCTGCCATAATGAAGCTGGACATGAAGCATGGGAGCAAAGCGGCTGATCTCCTTCTGCCAATTCCCAAGAACAGAGGTAGGACAAATAATGAGCGCAGGCGATCTTTCCTTCGCTTGAGCGTTGCTTTCTTTTAAGTGCAAGAGATAAGCGATAAGCTGGATGGTCTTGCCAAGACCCATATCGTCAGCAAGGCAGGCGCCTAGCCCGAATCGTCTTAGGAAGGAGAGCCAAGCGAAGCCTTCATGCTGATAGGCTCGAAGCTCGGCCTTAAGCCCTGACGGTACAGGAAGGAGCGGCCATTCCGAGCGCTGGCTGAGCTGGCTGACGAGCCGCATGAGATGCTCGTTCAGCTCGACCTCCAGTTGGATACGCTGTGCTTGCTCCGTGTCTTGCTCTTCTTGATTCTCCTCCGAATCGTCGCTGCTTCCCAGCAGGTGAAGCTGCAGCACATCTTGAAAGGATAACCCCTGAGAGCGGTCGATGCCTGCCATGGCTTTGCGAATTTGAGCGAGGAGGGCAGGGTCGAGCGAGATCCACTGTCCTCGGAAACGCACGAGTCTCTCGTTGCGGTCTACCAGCTCATTAAACTCCGATTCGGTGAGGCTCGTTTCTCCGATGGCAATACGCCAGTCAAAGTCGATCAGTGTATCTAGTCCGAATAACGATTCCCCGCTGCTCTCCGTACGTGAGCTAATCTTGGCTCGCAGCTTAGGCTTCTTGCGGCTGGCTGCCTCCCACCATGCAGGAAGCAGCACCTGCCAGCCGGCAGCAAGCAGCCGCGGGCTGTCGACAGCTAGAAAGCGCCATGCAGCATCATTCCCGAGCGGCGCTTGCAGCACATCCTCAGGCGGACCCGCGAACCGTTCGCTGGACAAGCAGGCGCGCAGCTGATCCAGCCATCCGGCTGACCGTTCTTGCACGGCAGCTGACCAAGTCGCGGGCCATGAACCAAACGCTTCGCCAGAAGCGGAAAGCTTGACTGGTACGAGTACCGCAGGATCGAGCTTGTCCTGCAATATAAGTTTCAATTGCCAAGGATCCAGTACATCCTGCGGTTCAATGAGCTGCAGCATCGGACGGAAGAGCGCCTGATCGGCTTTCCAGCCAATCGCGATGAGCCAAGCCTGAGCGTCTAATCCGGCAGCGGATGCATGATTCTTGTCGAAGAGCAGCGGATATTCCCTTCGCAGATCGGCTGATTCGGTTTCGCTGCTATAGCAGGAATCGAACACCGCCGCGGAGAAGGCAGCGTGCAGACCATCAAGCAAGCCAGAATCGTCCTGATCAGCAGGCAGCTCAGCTACTATCTGCTTGTGCAGCGAAGGGTTGTCCCATGTCCATTGGAGCTTCCCTGAGCGGAAGGCGGAGAAGCTGGGCATATAACGCCAAGCTTGGATTTCCGCGGCCAGCAAGGGAGCAAGCTTGGCTAGCGATTGCGCGTGATCTCCCCACGTCCATGCAATATGTGCAAGCGTGTTGTTCTCAGCAAAAAATGGGATAACCTGCTCAGCAGGAAGGAGGATCAGGTCCACTCCCTGCACCAGTTGAATTTCAAGTTCTGTGCCATAGAAGGATTGCTCGTGCCACGCGAACAGGCGATGCTTCAGGCTAATGCCGCTCAAATAATCATTCCTGTCGTCAACGCCATATAGGAGTGCATCGCCGTGGGTCGTCAAATTAACCTGAACGGATATGGCTTTCATAGCTATGCTCATGTAATCAACTTTCCTTTCCTAAGCTCCTCTTGCAGAGCCCTAAGCCTGCTATACCGTGAGGCGAAGGCAACAATATAGGCTTCCCACCGCGGCTCATTTTTTAGTTTCTTGTACAGCTTGGCGAGCCGCTTCAACAGCTTGACCGCTATTTTATAACCGCCTCTGTTTTTGAGCAGCACATAGGATTCGACGGCCTGATGATAGAAGGGCAGCAGCAGCTCTGGGGCATTTTTCTCAATAGGAGCGAAGACGCTGACCTTATATTGGAAAGGATCGGTTCCCATGCTGATCTGGAAGTCTATCCACAGTTTCCATTTACCGTGAACGAGTAGTTTTTTTTCATATAGGGATGGCGAGAGCTGGAAGAGCGGCTCCCACATTTGCTGCTCAGCACTAGGAATATGCAGGATGGCTTGATCCCAGTAAGTATAAAATAGTTCAAGGCTGTTCAGCCGCTTACCTTGCATCCACGTAGTGGCCTTAATAAGCCATTCTAATAATCGCTCCCATTCCGCAGCACTGCTAATTGCACTCAGTGGCAGGATTAAATCGGCAGGGCGGAGCTGTAGGCTGCTATTTAACTTGTCAAACTGCGATATTGCTTCACTATCGCGATGCAGCAAGCTGTTCATCCATGCCTGAGCTACCAGGCACGGATAGCGGGACTCCTCGGACTTAGGCTTATCCGATATGACTTGCAGCAGCTCAAGCTCCTTGGCGTACATGGCTGCAGCGTGCTGATCCGATGGCAACCAATATTGCCAAACACGGAAATAAACATGGGAGAAGTAAGCTCTCTCACCAGACTCTAGCAGCATTAGCTTGCGTATGAAGGCAACTGAATCATCGAACAGCTGCGGATAGTTCTCCCCAGAGTCGGCATCAGAAGGCTGAAGGATACTGTCAATCAATTGCTGCATCTCGGTAATTGCTGAATAAGTATGGAAACCAATGAAGGTTCCATGCCTGAGCGCTTGAGTCGGCGATATATTCACAAGCAGTATAAGAACATGAAGGTGGGCGTGCAGCTCGAATATACGCTCTTCCTTCGGCAACAGCTTAGGTTTAATGGGTAGAATGACATGAAGTGCAGCTTTTATGAAATCTAGGTTGTGGATATGATCGGACAAGGCACTCGTGCAGGCTTGAAAGGCGGTATGCCACTCCGTTAAATTCATCGTATCGATTGTTTTCATAAGGAAGGTCTCCTATAAGGTTAAGATCTATTGAGGAATCAGCTTATTATAGCATTTATCGGGGGAATGCTCTCTTAGATTTCATTGCTGTCGATCGGGGTGAATTTCTATTATTTCATGTCGCTCACAGCGTGGTTTATGTTATATTATGGAGAATATGTACATTCATGATACGGCAGAGGGTAAAGCAATTAAACCAATCGGTGGGGGCCATTCGGATGGACTATGTAAAGGATCTTCTGCTGAATATATTCATTATTTGTTCTCCACTTGTTTTCTACCCATATATCTATAAAATTAAAAATAATATTCATGCGTTTCGATTTAATATATTTATCCTCTTCGCATTAGCTATCGTTACGACGATGTCGTTCCCCATTAATCTGAACGGTCTGCAATATGATTTCCGATCGATCCCTCTGGCTATTGGTTCTTTATTCGGAGGCTTTCAGGTGTCAGTCTTTTTATACATAACCCTTTTCCTATACCGATATTTCAGCGGTAGTCCTCATGACTGGATTTATGCGATGTCGCTGGCTCCGAGCTTTATTGTTTTTCTCTTTTTATATAAGCGCTACAGCACTTTGACTCTGACCCGCAAAATATCAGTTGCGGTTTTATATTGTACGCTAATCAAGCTGCTGGCCTTTACTGTATTTCTTTCTTGGACCGGGCATTTGGAACTGTTGGCCAACAAGCCCTGGGCAACGGTACAAACGTATATCCTGCAGGGAGTTATTGCTGGCTTATGCGTCTATGTCATCGAGATGCTGCATACATTTTTTCAGATGCAAGAGGAAATCATAAGAAGCGAGAAGATGAAGATCGTCGGAGATATGGCTGCTTCGGTGGCACATGAGATTAGGAATCCCTTGACGACGATAAAAGGATTTATTCAGCTTTTTGCGACAGCAGAGCTTGACGTGGAGAAGAAAATTCTCTATCAGAAGATTTGTTTTGAGGAACTGGAACGAGCTGAGGTGATTATTGCGGATTATCTTGCCCTTGCTAAGCCGGACCCAGAGGTTATTGAGGCAATTGATATCCACAAGGAAATACACCATTTGGCGAATGTACTTATGACTTATGCGAATTACAATAATATTCAAATCCAAGTGGAGACAGAGGAAGAGCAAGCTTTCCTTATTCAAGGGGATCGTTATAAGTTCAGGCAGGCACTGATTAATATAGGCAAAAATGCGATCGAGGCGATGCCAGGGGGCGGCTTATTGGAGCTGAAGACGACCATTAATGAGCATCAGGCTTGGGTCATCGTAAGTGATAACGGCAGCGGTATGTCATCTGAGCAGATTAGGAGACTGGGTACACCTTATTATTCCACGAAGGAGAAAGGGACGGGGCTTGGCATTATGGTTTCGTTCGGCATTATCAAGAAGATGAACGGGAAAATTACGATAAAAAGCGAGCTAGGGCAAGGAACGGAGTTTCAGCTTGTTTTCCCAAAGGCGAATTAGACATTTGCTCTTATTCTAATTCATTTCCATAATTTTTCGATCAAGGCAAGATTATGCGGCTGTTCGTGTTATAATTAAAATGTGCAGTCAATAAAGATCATTGACTATGATAAAGGAGTCGGAAATATGCAGGTAGTATTTGAAGACTGGGATCAAAAGGTAAAAAAAACGTTTAATGCAACGAGCAAGCAGGAAGTATTGACAGTTACCGAAGCTGGCGATCTACTCGGCATGACAAAGGATCAAATGAAGGTATACGTGCTAAAGCATAACCTGACCAAGGTTGCGATTAACCGCAGCGTCCACAGATATCTATTACTGAAAAGCGAAATAGATGAGATCTTAGGCAAAGCTTAACCTTTACGATGAACCACAGTCCCTTCACGGAGACTGTGGTTTTTTGTATGTACACTTGCTCAAGAAGAGTAGATGGGTAATCTACTTGCCGTAGTCCTGTGATCATGCCGTTATCTAGAGGATATGGCAGGATGTTTCCGAACGGGCAGGAGTGGCTTTCACTCAGCCAGTCTTAGACGGAAATATTGGAAGTAGCGCGTTCTCATGCTGGTTTTCAATGAGTTTCGTATTCGATATACTTAAATGGACCGATTGGAAAACATAAGCTGGAGGGTGAATTTCATTGACTTATATGGACATGTTAGGACGTCGGAGTATTATTTTGAAGCGCAATATCGGACATTTAATCGTTAAGGACAACAAGCAAGGGCTAAGCGCGCAGGAGAGCAGCTTCTATCAGAGCATGCTGAAGGAATGGCACCAGAATGAGAATGAAATGAACGCTGCCAGGAAGCAGCCCTAACGAATAGTGGTGAAGGTTTCATAAACAAGCGTTTACAACAGTCGAACAAGAGGCTGTTGTGAACGCCTGTTTTTCCGTATAACACTACGTTCAATATCGGTGCCGCTGAATTTCAAATAAGTCATTCACCGTATAACCAAACAAAATCTTTATTATGGGGTATAATAAAATGATTGATGTAGGCAACAAAATTAGACGGAGGTTCTTTGTTATGTTAGCGGTGGAAAGAGCGGCTTACCTTACGATTGACGAAGGTCCAGCCGAGGAATTTATGCAGAAGGTTGACTATTTGAATGTTAGAGGCATACGAGCGATTTGGTTTTGTTTGGGTGAAGCGCTGGAGAAATTCTCGGATGCAGCGGTGCACGCCATTCGGACTGGGCATATGATTGGGAATCGAAGCTATGATCATGCTGATTTCTCCTCCTTATCTTTGGAGGATGCGAGAAGGCAGGTGGAGCGGACAGATCAGGTGATTGAAGGGCTCTACGCTCAAGCGGATGCCATAAGGCCAGCAAAGCTTTTTCGATTCCCCTATACAGAGGAGGAATCGAGACATGAGCATTTCGCCGGCATCCAGCTTATGCTCGAGCAGCTTGGGTATGAGCAGCCTTCCTTTGAGCAGATTCAATATGCTGAGCAGGATGAATGGAGCATGAAGCGGGGAATACATGTGTTGAGCACGCTTGATACATTCGATTTGGGTAAGGAAGGCGATTCATTAGTCGAAGCCAGAACAGGCAACGAAGTTATTCATATCCATGATTGGATTGCATTTGAACCATTTATGATTGTTCTGGATCGTCTTTTAGCGAAAGAAATGACGGTTACTTTTCCCGAAGGATGGGGTCAGGTCAGCATTGTCGTTTAAAATCGGTTCTCCTATAAAGCGGGCACAGCTCATCGCGACGAATATATTATCGCGATTGACTGTGCCCGCTTTTTGTTTTTTTCTAGAAATATAAAGATGATCCTGCTTCATTCTTTCTGAGCCATTGCTCATCTCAGTACACAAATTTCCGCTGCGCCCAGTAGCTGAAGAGGAACAATGTCCCCTCAGTAAGCAGCTTTGCGACGAGTAGCTGTATGCCCAGCCTTTCATTAAAGAAATACATCAAGCCATAATTCAGCACAATAATAAGCAGGACTAGCGTGAAATATTTGGTCATCGAGGTATGGATGGCGGATTTTCTTTCCGTCGCGAATACAAATCTTTTGTTCATGGAATAGTTAAATATCGAGCTTGCAAGCCTTGCTCCAAGTACAGCCAGCAGTAGACTCGAACTGAACAAATGGATAAGTGCCAGCAGCAAGTAATCTATGGCCGCCGAGGTAATGGAATTGGCGCTGAATTTGAGAAATGGCGCATAGATTCTAGTAGAGTCGGCAATAGGCCGGAAATGCGATGATTGATTATGATTAAGATAAACCGTGTCGATCGAGACCTGATGGAATGTATATCCGGCAGCAGGCGCTTCGAGCAGCAGATTCATCTCATACTCGAAGCGTTCGCCTGGAACTCGGCACAGCCAGTCCAGCATGTCGGCAGAATAGCCGCGCAGTCCGGTCTGCGTATCCACGACTTTGTGGCCTGTAGCTAGCGTATAGACGAGCCGTGTAGCTGTATTACCGAAACGGCTGCGCAGAGGTACCTTGCCTGTGAAATGGCGGCAGCCGAGCACGATATGCTGTGTATGCTCTTGCAGACTGGCGGCAATTTTCATAATATCACGAGGGAGATGTTGACCATCACTGTCAGCACATACGATGCCATCGGTAATTCCCTTATTCTTGAAATAATGAAAGCCTGACTTCAGGGCATGCCCCTTCCCTTGGTTGCTGGTATGTGTGATGATTGTACAGCCTAGTTCTCTTGCTGAGCTGAATAAGTGACGGTAAGCTGGGCCGCTGCCGTCATCGACAATAACGATGGGGAAGGTGCCATGCTCCCTTAGCTGTTTGATGAGTATGATCAGCCTCTCATCCGGCTCATATGAAGGAATTAATAGATTCACCGCTGGCAGCCTCCTTGTTAGCGTTATTCTTGTTCGTTATTGGGCGATGTAAAGGATGTCGCTTACCCCGCGCTCTTGCTGACGACCTTGCGGATTATTTACGACACGTCCCATGAAATACATAGTGGAGGAGCCTCCGCCATCCAGGTTATAAGCCTCCGTTGCACCAAGCTCCTTGAACACTTGTGCGAATTCGGTTAAGGTCATGCCTTTGCTGTAGTTATCCTTGCGTCCGTCTACGACAACGAAAACATAGTGATTAGGGGCAATCATCCCAATGCCCGTTCGTGGGTTTGAGCCTTGAATCGAGCGGTTCCCGAAATTGGTATCAATGACCACCTTGTCGAAATCGTCTGTAATTTCCCCATCCGCTACGAGAGTCGGGCCGAACGAATAAGTTTGGGTAACGCCCATTGCGAGCAGCTCGGAGGATGAGACCTGTTCCTCGTTGTAGGATCTCATTGTGCCGTCGGATAAGAGAGCTAGCGCGTCACGGACAGGTTCATCCCGATATATAGTGCCGTTGCGGATGATAACGCCATCACTGCGGAATCCGTAATAATCACCGTTGATGGCTAATATGGCATTATTGGCGTCGGCAATTGTGGATGTGTTTTCTGTAATGTTGCGTCCAAACGCGTTTTTGGCAAAAGCAGATTGCAGCAAGCTTGCTTGCGTCAATTGGACATCCGCGACAAAGTATGTGATTTTATCTTCGCCGGAGCCGGTTTCTACCTTCTCGATGTGTATGCTTGTGTCCGCGCTGCTGTAATTCCAGTCATCCTGCTCCACCGTTTCGGATTGACTTGCGCTCTCCTCATTATTTGATTGAATGGCTGGAGTCGATTGAGCAGTAATTTGAACTTCAATATGCTCGATCAGATATCGGTTAGCGAGTGCATATAGAACGCCGCCGATTATGAGCAGAAGCGTAGCGGTAATAAGCGTTATCTTTTTTCGTTTCGATAGATGTACGATGATGATCAGCTCCTGTGAATGTGATAAGGGATGAAGTAGTTTCCATCTGCTGCGTATGGCTTTATTGGAATAGGGTAATTGTCGTATGATTACGTTAAGCGCATATGAAGCGGGACTGAGCGTTTACTGAATGCGATTTAGCTTAGAGGGATAGACTGATTTGTAATCATGATCATGGTTGTTTTTACGTAGTAAATGATTGTACAATGGGTGAAAGAAGTTGTATCCAAAGCCTCATAACTACGCGTATTTGAAGGGAATAGTGCCCATGAATGCAAGAATGCAGCAGCTAGAGAGCAGACTAGCCAACCAACATCACAAGGATTTGTTTCTTCAAAGCGTACATACGCTTCAAGCCATTGATGATCTAGCTGATCATCATCGGAAATTCCAGTCGATTCAGGCGATTAGCGGTGTTAAGATCGTTGGCGCGGAAGAGGCTCTATTCTATGAAACGCTTTCGCAGGTGAAGGAATCGATCGTGTTGACGCTGGAGAAGACGCTTAATGATCTTGAGCACAAAGGCGATAAAAACTACGATAAAAACTTTAAAGACGGCGTAGAGTAAAGACCGATGGTTATTGAATAGGTAGGAAAAGAGCTGAACGGAAGAGATTCTTCCGTTCAGCTCTTTTTGATGGCAGAGAATTGTATCTTCTATATTTCATATTTCCTGAGTGATATAATCACAACTGAATGGTAATCGCCTATAAACAGAATATTGAAACAAAGTAAGCGCTGTATTCGTTTAGTACATAAACAGATTTTGGAGAGGGGTTCATTCGAATGAGCTGGATTCCTAGAGTAAGAAGTTCGGGGTGGTGGCTACTGGCTGGAGCATCCTCGCTGCTGTTCAGTATTTTGTTATGGATCATTCGTTTTCTCATTTTGGGTCAGCCGTTCACGGGCATGCATGCTTTTCGTTTCATGGTGCTCGCTGTTGGATTATCCTTTTTATTTAGCTTTTTGGGCTGGTTAGGCGCAAGAAAGCTTTGGCTATTTTCTAATTTGGGCACCCTAATTGGTTTGATCCTAATGGCCTTCTATTCGCGCAACATGACAGGCTGGGAGGATTTAATCAGTTTCCTTGTGTTTCTAGAGGCGATAGCGGCAGGCTTTATTTTAGGGTTGGTGGTCGAAGGCATTTCACTTGCTATAAGGCTCACAAAGAAGTAAAGTGCAAACACATTACCGTTCTCCTAGGATGGCCTGAATCAAATCTGGCTAATGGTGGTAAGGTAACAATAAAAAAGTTGCCGCGGGAGGACAATATGGAATCTAAAGTGGAGCGCCAGGGGTTATGGGAGCTAATCAAGAAGGGCAATAAGTCTTCTGCTATCGCCATGATCGGCAATGCGATTATTGCTGCGATTAAAGCTTTTGCAGCAGCCTTCAGCGGCAGTGGGGCTATGTTCGCTTCGGCTATGCATTCCTTAGCGGATGCAATCAATCAAGGCTTTGTATTTGTTGGAAGCATCCTGTCGGAGAAGCGACCGACACCGCGCTTCCCGACGGGCTTTGGCCGAGTCATCAACATATTTTGCATGATTGCCGTTATCGTCGTTACGATCATGGCGTATGAAACAATTCATGAGGGCTGGCATTTGTTCAACCATCCCGCTGATAGCGAAGGAATTTGGCTTAACATAGGCGTTCTAATCATAAATGTAGTGATAGACGGCTTCATCCTCTTGAAAGCGATGAAAGAAATTTTGCATGAAGCGAAGGTGGAGGCGAAGGGCTTCGGGATTGCTCCTGCTGCTTTCAAAAACGTAGGGCGCTCTGCTCCTGCTACCAGATTGGTTTTTTACGAGGATATTGTTGCGGTTACAGGGGCATTGCTCGCCATGATTGCTGTCATCGTCGTCTATTTCACAACCTTCGACCGGATGGACGGCCTTGTTACGATACTGATTGGATTGCTGATGGTAGGTGTTGCCTTCCGAGTAGGCTATGACAATATGATTGGCTTGATCGGTGTCTCCGCACCCAAGGAGGTAGCGGACAAAGTATCGCAGATTATTTTCTCAGAACCGCTTGTAATCGATATCTACCAGATGCGAATTTTGCAAGAAGGACGCTACTATCATGTGGAAGCGCTAATGGAGCTGAAGGCGGGCTTATCGCTTGCTGATGCTGATGATATCAAGTTCAAGGTTCGAGACAAGCTGCTGCAGGATTCCGACATTACGGATGCTACGCTTGGTATTATTGAAGATGACGGTGTAAGAAGCTGGTTGCCGATCGATATGCGTTAGTCCAATCTAGGTTTATGAAACAGGGTTATTTCTTCAACAAACCCAGTACCTGCGCGGTACTGGGTTTGATTTTTATCAGATAGGTTATCTTATGGATGCAAATTTATTTAATAAGCTTACGTTGTTTATTATTTTTGGTTTAGAGCGTCTACTTCTTCCGAGAAAGCATCACTGTACTGTTGAAACAATCCGGTATCAAACTCGTAATCTTCGTCAGTAGCATTCGGTGGATTATTTTGAAGTTGTTTATATAAGGTATCAATCTCGCCCGAAACCTTCGTCCATAATTGTTTCACTTCATCATACTTTGAATCTAATCCCTGGATATAAGTATCGTATTCTGCTTTCTCTTCCATCGCCTTGCCAAGCTGCTGGATCATGAAGTCAATATCCATGGTATCTCCCGTTGCATCAGTTCCACTGCCGGCATAGTGACTGACGTTAACAAGCCCATCATTCCAAATTTTCCCGATGACGAAGTTGTCAACTTCCTTTAATTCTGATTCTACAGTAGGCTTTTCATCTGACTGAGACAGATCATCGAGCTGTATCCCCGCATCCTTGAAAGCTTGCTCTAACTGCTCCTGCATTTTCTCCTCTTCTGTCTTCTCTTTTCCGCAACCTACGAATACAACCATCGTGACCATGCATAAAATGATGATTAAGCTCGTTCTTCCCCATTTGGACATGCTAATACTCTCCTCTGTTTACAATAATTTCCGACCATAACTATTATCGGTATTGTTAAGGCGATTATAAAGAGAGTGTTAATAGAAAGAACAAATAAGAAAGAGCGCCTGCTTGGGCGCTCTTTCTTCATGTCTTAGCACTTAGAATACATGCGCGCCTTCAAGCGCGACTTTAATTTTCCCATCCAGCTCCAGCACCTTGACCTTTACCTTGCGTCCAGGCTGATACTGCGGAATATTGACCATATAGATGACGGTTTTAATAATCGTGCGATGCGGCTCGGCATGCTCTCTTGGAATCGTTAAACCGATAAATACTTCAGGATGCCCGTTAATCTCCGAATTGGTTTGCCGAATAGAGCTGACGGTCGCATCATAAGGCACGCCATTCTTTAAGATATGTTTGATTTCCCTATTAGCCTGGAACGATTGCCGAATGACCATGTAGGCGAGCAAGAGTAGAGGAAATGTAATAAGAATAACGACAACGATAATAATGCTCTCGGGTGTACTCATGATTCACCAACTTTCAAGGAACATAAATGAAATGACGTTTTGCTGTACGTTTACATTCCGCACAAGCTATGGAAAGCATAGCACAACGTCACCATTATGAAAATATTTCCAAGGTCTTAGTCGTGAATAGGTACTTTAGCTACTGTTTTCGTTGAAATATAGGAACGGATAGGTTTGCGCCATCCTTTCTCTCTATTTCTGAGAATGAAATGCAATGCACCGCCAAAGGACGGGGACAGCCGTTTCACCTTGAATTACAGGAAAGGTGTTCTTTTCACGAAGCTTTGAGCCAAGTGGTCAGCCTGCAAATCCTTGTCGTTTCTTTTGTAATTCTCAAGCACATCAATGAGATAGTCGTTATTCGGATCATTGGAGCGGAATATAAATTGCTCTTGGTTGTGTATATGTACATCATGCCCGCACTGCTTTAAGCATGCTGCATAATCCTCATGGGTCGGCTTCGTATTCTCTTCCAAAAAGATAAGGCCGGTCAGCAGCTTGGTTTCCGTTCCATGCATCACTTTAAAATGGACGGTATGTTCTTTTTTCATATCCATTCCTCCTAAGCTTTCTATATCTTAATCATATGCTCCAAAAGTCACGAGAGAGCATCCATATTGTGAAAGCTTCTTGAACTATAAGAAAGTATAAGTTTCACCGTATACTCCGCTTATATTTCTCAGACTGAAACGCGCTGCGCCGCCAAAGGACGGGGACAGCCGTTTCACCTTGAATGTCTGCTATTTTAGCACTTTTTATACAAAAAAGCTGGATCGTCTTGGAACGACCCAGCTTTAGCGATAAAGAGGAAATCCTAAACCTGCGTCACTTTAATCAGGTTGGTTGCGCCTGCTTGGCCGATTGGCACGCCTGCAGATAGTACAATGATATCGCCCGTGTCGATAAGGCCGGTCAGCTTGGCGTTGCGCGTCGCAGATTCGAACATTTCGTCGGTCGTTTTAACAGCATCGCCCTTCACCGGTATAACACCGGAGAGTAGACAAATTTTCGGAAGCACATGGTCATGCTGGGTAATTGCGATAATTGGCGCGCTTGGGCGATATTTGGAAACCATGCGCGCGGTAAAACCGCTCTCTGTCGATGTTAGAATTGCTCTAGCATTCAGCTCAAGCGAGGAGCTGACGACACCTTGGCTGATAACTTCAGTGATGTTCGTGCTTTGCTGTGCTCTTCTTTTTTCAAACTGCTCTTTGTAGTCGATCATCGATTCCGCTTTTTTTGCAATAGAAGCCATGGTGCGAACGGAAGGAATCGGATATTTGCCGGCAGCTGTCTCGCCTGATAGCATGACAACGTCTGCGCCTTGAATAACCGCGTTCGCTACGTCACTAACTTCAGCTCTGGTCGGACGCGGGTTAACCTGCATCGACTCCAGCATGTGAGTGGCAACAATAACCGGCTTGCCGACAAGGTTACATTTGTTGATCATTTCACGCTGCATCATAGGCACATCCTCGATAGGCACCTCTACGCCAAGATCGCCGCGGGCAACCATAATGCCGTCGGAAGCTTCGATGATGGCATCTAGATTCAGCATGCCTTCCTCGTTTTCGATTTTGGAGATGATTTGGACATGGCCTGCGTTTGCTTCCTCTAGAATATTGCGGATTTCCAGAATATCCTCTGCTTTGCGCACGAAGGATGCTGCAATGATCTCGATGTTATGCTTAATGCCGAAATGAATATGAACGACATCGCGCTCGGTTACGCCGGGTAATGTCGTCTTGATACCAGGAAGATTGACGCCTTTACGCGGTTTAAGCGTACCGCCGCTGACGATTAGGCAGTTAATCTCCGTACCTTCTACCGAAAGCACGGTAAGATCGACAAGTCCGTCGTCGATTAGGATGCGATCTCCAGCCTTCACGACAAGTGGAAGCTCATTATAGTTAACAGGCAGACGCTTCGCATCACCTAGCACATCTTCTGTCGTTAGTGCGATTTGCTCACCAATAACCAGCTCGCATGAAGCTTCTTTCAGCTTGCCAATCCGAACTTCTGGACCTTTAATATCCATCATGATCGGCACGAATGTGTTCAGCTCGCGCGCAGCTTGCCGGATATTGTTCATTCGCATAACATGATCTTCTAATTCGCCGTGAGCCATATTCAGTCTGCCAACGGTCATTCCTGCTTGGATCATTTCTTTAATTGTCGAAACGGAGTCGCAAGCGGGACCCATTGTACAAATAATTTTTGTTTTTAGCATGTTGTAGGCCTCCTCGTTTTTTTCATTGTAACGCGGAAACTCGAAACGTAATAAGAACTATAGTACAATAGATATACAATAGTACAGCGAAAAGGGGCGGTTAGGATGCTGTCAATTTCGGATGTTCATCAGGATAACGGCGTGGATTGGTACGAGGAGGGGGAGCAGCGAAGGCTGACCTTTCACTTGCTGTTGGTCACCTACGGCAAATGTGTATATTGGGTGAACGAGGAAAAGATTATCCTAGAGAAAGGGGATCTTCTGCTTATCCCCGGGCATATCTCTTACTATGGTAAAAGCATTCCAACGCTCGTTCATACTAAATACGTCATCAACTTTCGAAAGACGAAGTCAGATTGCGCGCTGCCGCTTCTCCAGCTTGAGGAGCCTTTGCAGCGCAAGCTGGGCTGCTTTGAGGTAGTTCAGGAGAGGCTTAGAGCTGTTCTCATGCAATTCAAGGAGCGCCCTGCCTACTTTGAAATGATGGCGGTGGCACTGCTGACGGAGGCGCTGATCTTTATCAACCAGGAGCAGGACAAAGGCGCGATTCCACCTGAGAAGCATCGCCGCGTAGACAGCATGAAGCAGTATATATCCTCCCATTACAGGGAGCGCGTAACGAAGGAAGAGCTGGGTGATGTCATCCATACAACGCCTAATTACGCGGCCAGCTTGTTCAAGGCCGTCACCAATCAAACGATTAGTGAATATGTTCATCATCAGCGTATGAAAACAGCCGTCTACATGCTGACGGAATCGCAGCTGATGATTAGTGAAATCGCCGATTATTTGGGCTATAACGATGTCTCCTATTTCTATCGTATCTTCAAGCGCAGCACAGGGAGATCACCATCGGATTTCCTGCATGAGCGCACTTTAACAGAGTAGCGCGGCGACTTATGTAGTTGACAGCAACTCAGGTTAGGATTATATTTTATGCATAAATAGGCTATGACCAAAGACATGATTCGCGGTGCGGGCTGTCCAGAGAGAGAGGCGATTGCTGAGAGCCTCCCCAGTGACCGATTGCGTAATTACCCCTTTGCAGCCGTGTGATTGAACCCGCTGTTTATTTGGCGGTTGTAAATAACACCGACTCATCCTCGTTACGGGATGCTCAATAAGGATCTTGCTTCAGCTAATTGCCTTGGCATCAGCCAATAATTAATAGCAGCAGATCGAATGAGGGTGGAACCACGAGCTGAACGCACTCGTCCCTTGGTGGGAGAGATGTGTTTTTTTTTGCGTTCAACTAATTCGATCGGAGGCTGCAGAATGAGTATCGTCATTACTTTACCAAATGGAACAGTTAAGGAGTATAGGCAAGGAACGACCGTCGAACAAATCGCGGAGTCGATCAGTCCGAGTCTTCGGAAAAACGCAGTAGCGGGCAAGCTGGATGGGCGCCTCGTCGATTTGGCCGAGCCGCTGGAGGCAGATGCTCGTTTAGAGATCGTTACGTTGGATAGCGCGGACGGTCTAGAGGTTTATCGCCACACGACTGCACATGTGATGGCACAAGCTATCAAGCGGATTTATGGGAAGCATGCTGTGAAACTCGGGATCGGTCCCGTCATCGAAGACGGCTTCTATTATGATATTGATATCGAAAAGCCGTTGTCGATAGAGGAGCTTGCTGCAATTGAAGCTGAGATGAGCAAGATCACCCAGGAGAACCTGCCTATTACGCGCAAAGAAGTGAGCCGCGAGGAGTCTATTGCGTTTTTCACGGAGCAGGAGGAACCATTGAAGCTGGAGCTCATACGCGACCTTCCTTCGGATGTCGTCATCACGATGTATGAGCAGGGCGAGTTCGTGGATCTTTGCCGCGGCCCGCATCTGCCTTCCACGGGGCGGATCAAGGCATTCAAGCTGCAAAGTGTAGCAGGCGCTTATTGGCGCGGCGATTCTAACAATAAGATGCTTCAGCGCATATATGGGACATCGTTTCCGAAGAAGGCACAGCTAGATGAGCATTTGCAACTGTTGGAAGAAGCGAAGAAGCGCGACCATCGCAGGCTCGGCAAAGATCTAGAGCTGTTCATGTTTTCCGAAGAAGCGCCGGGCATGCCGTTCTATTTGCCAAATGGGATGACCGTCCGCACGGAGCTCGAGAGTCTGATTCGCGGACTGCAGCGGCAGCGGGACTATGAGGAAGTGCGCACGCCGTTCATGATGAACAGGCGTCTATGGGAGCAATCGGGCCACTGGGATCATTATAAGGACAATATGTATTTCACTGATGTTGATGATACGCCTTATGCGCTCAAGCCGATGAACTGTCCAGGGCATATGCTCATATTCAAGAACAGTCTGCACTCCTATAGAGAGCTGCCGATCCGCATGTCGGAATTTGGGCAGGTACACCGCCATGAATATTCGGGTGCGTTGAACGGGATGATGCGCGTCCGTACGTTCTGTCAGGATGATGCTCACTTGTTCGTTCGGCCGGATCAAATTGAAGAGGAAATCGGTCAAGCGATTGCGCTGATTGATCATATTTATCAAGTGTTTGGCTTTGAGTTCAGAATTGAGCTGTCGACGCGTCCAGAGGATTCGATGGGCTCAGAGAAGCTTTGGAACGAAGCGGAGCAATCGCTGCGCAGCGTGCTCGATAACCGTAATATCGCTTATCGCGTGAATGAGGGAGACGGCGCATTCTACGGCCCCAAAATCGACTTTCATATTCTCGATGCCTTGAAGCGCAGCTGGCAGTGCGGCACGATTCAGCTGGACTTCCAAATGCCGGAGAAATTCGACCTCTCCTACATTGGAGAGGACAACCAGAAGCATCGTCCTGTCGTTATTCACCGGGCGGTGTACGGATCTATTGACCGTTTTATCGGGATATTGACAGAGCATTTCTCGGGCGCGTTTCCGCTATGGCTGGCCCCCGTTCAGGTGAAGCTGCTGCCGGTGTCGGAGAAGTACTTGGACTATGCGCTGCAAGTGAAGGAACAGCTTGCTGAATCAGGCATACGCACGCAGATTGATGCGCGCAACGAGAAGCTGGGCTACAAGATTCGTGAAGCGGGCATGCAGAAGGTGCCATATGTGCTCGTACTCGGCGAGAATGAGAAAAATGCGGGGACAGCTGCTGTACGTAAGAGGGGCGAGGGTGATTTAGGCTTGCTGCCTGTTGATGCTTTCGTTCAGCAGGTAGTACAGGAAATAGCCGTGAAGTCGTGAGCATTACCACTAGCCTCTCGTAGGTGACCAATAGAGAAGAGAGCGAGCCTAGCTTCGCTCTCTTTTTTATTTGGACATTCATGGAAGCGCTAGCATACGACTTGAAAATAAATCGTTGACAGTAGGCCGATGTTTAATCTATAGTAAGTTCATCGGAATTATAAGTTTTGAGCTGATTAGTCGACTAAAAGCTCCTATTTCACTGAATAGCGGCAGCTGCCGAATTCTTTGAATAAGAGCTTTTTTTTGCGCGAATTCAATCATGGCTTATATACAAATAGGAGTAGGGGGAGAAACAATGAAACAAAAATTGTTACTAATTATGCTGACGCTAGTCTTAACGACGGTGCTTGCAGCTTGCGGCAGCAACAAGGCGGAGTCGAATGATTCTACAGCGGAGGGCGAGAAAGCGAAGCTGAAGGTAGGTATTTCGGCGGGTGTTGAGGAAGAAATATGGAAGCAAGTACAAGAGGTTGCTGCCAAGGATAACTTGGAAATTGAACTGGTTGTATTCAATGATTATGTACAACCTAATAAAGTGCTGGCTGAAGGCGAGCTTGATGCGAACGCATTCCAGCATGAGCCTTACCTTGATCAGTTCAAGAAAGATAACAATCTGGATCTTGTCAAAATTGCTAATACGCTTAACTTCCCAATCGGATTCTACTCCGAGAAGATCAAAGAGGTTTCGGAGATCAAGGAAGGCGACGTCATCGGTTTGCCTAATGACCCGACCAATGGCGCGCGTGCACTGATTCTTTTCGAGAATGCTGGCTTGATCAAACTTAAAGAAGGTGCTGGTATTACGGCAACTGTACGCGATATCGCTGAGAACAAGCTTAACTTGAAATTCGAAGAGCTTGATGCGGCTTTCATTCCTAAGGCGTTAGGCGATTTGACGGCGGCAGTCATCAACACCAACTATGCGGTAGAGGCTGGCTTCGTACCAACACAAGATGCGATCTTCATTGAGCCTAAGGATTCACCATGGGTTAACATTATCGCGGTAAGAACGGAAGACAAGGATAAACCGGTATTTCAGCGTTTAATCAAAGCTTATCACTCTGATCAGGTGAAGAAATATGTCGAGGAAAAATATGGCTCTTACATCGTAGCATCCTGGTAATTGTTGCATGAAGCCCGGGTCTCTTCTTAGCGGAAGAGACCTTTTACCATTTCAGCTGAGGCGGAGGTTGTATTGTGATTTGGATGGAGAACGTTAGCAAGATCTATCAACAAGGCAAGCAGGAAGTCGATGCGGTGAAAGATGTGAATCTGCATATCCGCAAAGGGGAAATATTCGGCATTATCGGCTACAGTGGAGCGGGCAAAAGCTCGCTCCTTCGCTGCATCAACTATTTGGAGCGGCCTACGTCAGGGCATGTGCGCATCCAAGATACGAAGCTTGCCGACCTTAGTGAGAATCAGCTCCGTATGATGCGGCGTAAGATCGGTATGATTTTTCAAAACTTCAATTTGCTTATGTCGAGTACCGTATATCAGAATATTGCTGCACCACTAGTGCTGGCAGGTCTCGCAAAGCAGCAAATTCAGGCGAGGGTAAGCGAACTGCTCTCGCTTGTAGGGCTGGAAGACAAACGGGAAGCATACCCGGCTCAATTGTCGGGAGGTCAGAAGCAGCGTGTTGCCATTGCAAGAGCGCTTGCCAATGAGCCGGAGATTTTATTATGCGATGAGGCGACATCGGCGCTCGACCCACAAACGACGGACTCTATTCTGGATTTGCTGCTCGATATTAATCGTTCCTACGGCATTACGATCGTGCTCATTACCCATGAAATGTACGTCGTAAAGAAGATATGCGATCGGGTAGCGGTTATGGAGGGTGGTGCTATCGTGGAGCAGGGCACTGTACTCGAGCTGTTCACGAAACCGAAGACGGAAACGACCAAAAAATTTATCAAAAGCGTATTTGACGCCGATTTGCCCCAGGAGCTGCTGCAGCAGGCAGTGGACAAGGCTGTACCGAGGAAACTGCTGCGGATTTCTTTCATAGGCGAAACGGTGAGTGAGCCGATTTTGGCTGATTTGACGCTGCGTTATCAGCTGCGACCTAGCATTTTGTACGGGAATATAACAAAAATAAAAGATAGTGTATTCGGCTTTCTTATTATTAGTTTGCCTGGCGAGCCGTCGGTTATTCAGGAAGGCATGGCTTACATGGAACAAAACGGCATGCAGGTGGAGGTGTTAGGGCATGCTGGATAGCTTCATTAATAGTTTCGTGGATAATTATGATTTGTACTTAGAGTCGCTTGGGGAGACGGCGGCAATGGTCATCTACTCACTCTTTTTCTCCACGATTATAGGCCTGTTTCTAGGTGTCTGCCTGGTGGTACTGCGTCCGGGTCATATTTATGAGAACAAGGTGCTTTATCCAATCCTGAATGCGGTCATTAACGTGCTGCGCTCCGTTCCTTTCATCATTATATTGATTGCCATTATTCCGATTACGAAATGGATTGTGCATACGACCATTGGGGTAAAAGGTGCCATTGTACCGCTCGTCTTCTATACCGCCCCCTACATTGCAAGGCTGATTGAGTCGGCATTGCTTGAGGTGAATCCCGGCGTCGTTGAAGCATTTCAAGCGATGGGAGCCTCTAGGCGGCAGATTATATGGAAGGTCATGTTGAAAGAGGCAAGGCCGGGGATCGTGCTTGGCCTTACCATTGCGACCATCGGATTGATCGGGGCTACGGCGATGGCCGGCGTACTCGGAGCAGGTGGACTTGGGGACGTGGCTATAAGGTACGGCTACCAGCGCTGGCAGCCTGATGTGATGTACGTGTGCGTCATTATACTCATATTACTCGTCCAGCTGCTGCAAACGGCTGGCAATCGAATATCGAAGAAGCTGCGCAAGCATTGACCCAATCTTCTTCGCAAAAGACGGCAAGGCAGAGATTAAATCTCTGCATTTGCCGTCTTTTTGTGTGCTGATGAGTGGGAGTCCGGGCGTGCTGTCTTCTTCCTGCGAAGCAGGAAGGCGAGCGGCAGCGCGGCTATAATGCAGAAAGCGGAGAACAAAAAAGCATCGTTGATGCTCAGTGTATAGGCCTCAGGGTACTTGGCATCCGTCTCACCGAGCTGTACTTGATGTACGGCAAGGCGCGCATAGAACAAGGACGTGAACAGGCCAAGTGCCATAGAGCTGAAGATTTGCCTGAGCCAATTAATGAGTGCAGATGCATGACCGCTAAGCTCTTTCTGTATGGCCATCATGCCCGCATTAGTAACGGGAGTCAGAGCCAGACCCGTTCCTGTATTGCGAACGGCGATGATAATCATAATGGCGAGCAGACTTGTCGTAATCTGCAAACGACTGAATAAATAAGTGGTCACAATAAGAATGATGCAGCCAGCAATGGCAAGTATAGACGGACCAAGCTTATTGTAATAGCGTCCGGAAAAGAAGGTGGCACAGGTTAAGCAAACGGCTCCGGGCAGGAACAGCAAGCCAATGTGAAACGAGCTTAAGCTATGAATTTCGGCCAAATAAAGGGGCACAAAATAAATGCCGGAATACAGCGCAATCGAGAGAATGAGAGAAATGACCAAGCTGATTGTGAACGTTTGATTGCGGAACAGCCGCAATTGCAGCAAGGGTGCATCTGAGCGAAGCTGGTGGATTACGAATAGAATCGTGCTTGCAGCGCCTAAGATTAAGCATACCCAAAAAGCAGCAGACTGCCAGCCCCATGCATACAGATTACCGAACAGCAGAAGCAGAGAGAGGCTCGCTGTCGCTGCCAGCGCAAGCCCAGCTTTGTCCAGCTTAGTCTCTTTATCCGCAGTGCTCGCGGGCAGGATACGAATGCCGATAGCAAACGCGAGAATCCCAATTGGAACGGTAACCAGAAAGATAAGATGCCAATTGTAGCCCTGAAGCCAGCCGCTGACAGAGGGTGCAAGCGCCGTTCCAAGTATTGTGGAGAATGACCAGATGCTCACCGCAATAGGCTGTTTCTCTGCAGGTACCGTTCGATAAATGAAAGCAAGCGATACCGGCTGAATGAGCCCGCAGAATAACCCTTGCAATACGCGGAAACCAATAAGTGCATATACATTCCAAGACAGCGCACAGAGCAGTGAGGTGACGGTTATACCAAGCAGGCAAAATAAGAAAACCTTTTTCCCGCCGAATCGGCTTTCTGCATAGCCGCTGGCAGGGGCGATAATGCCGCAAGCAAGTGAGAAGCCGGTAATAATCCATTGTACTTTGCCGAGGTCCGTATTAAAAATACCGATAAACCCGGGTAAAGAAACATTAAGTGAAACGACATGATACATGCCGACAAATGAGCCGAAAAAGAGGGTCGCAAGAGCAGGCCAAAACGATGCTTTGGCAAAAAGCGGTTTGCTCTGTATCGATGTTCGTCCAACTGACAACCGCACACCCCTTTCCTGATGAAAATCTTTTTGCAGCAAGCAGTCCCAAAAGTATAAAGACATAATAACACATCGGGTTAGTTGTTTATTATTGAAATGTTGTATCAAACGATAGATATATTTGCATCGGACGAGCCTGAAGGTATCAGCAATTTATCCAGAAGCGGCGAAACACATGGAGCGGATGGTTCATATGATGAAGGAAATAGATCCGTTAGTCACTTGCCTGAAATAAGATGGACGATTGTAGGAGGGATTGCGAATGGCTATGTATTCGAATATTCATCAGCTGATCGGCAACACACCCTTGGTTCAGCTATCTGGCTATACCCTTCCGAGCGGCGTAAAGCTTTACGCAAAGCTTGAGTATAAAAACCCAGGAGGCAGCGTCAAAGATCGTCTTGGTGTTGAACTGCTGAATCAGGCATTTGCCAGCGGAGAGCTTGCGCCTGGCGGCACTGTCATTGAGGCAACTGCAGGCAATACAGGTATTGGGCTCGCCTTGGCAGCTATCGGGCGCGGTGTTGCGACGTTGTTCGTCGTTCCGGAGAAATTCAGCACCGAGAAGCAGCAGCTAATGAAGGCGCTTGGGGCAACCATTGTCAATACACCGTCTGAGCTTGGAATAGCGGGCGCAATCGAGAAGGCGGAGGAACTGCTGGGAACGATACCGGGTTCATACTCGCCTAGGCAATTCTCCAATGCGGCTAATCCAGAAACCTATTACAAAACGCTCGGTCCTGAGCTTTGGAACGAATTAAATGGAAAGATCGATGTATTCGTAGCCGGCGCTGGCTCTGGCGGCACTTTTATGGGAACGGCGCGCTATTTGAAGGAGCGCAATCCGAATATAAAGACCGTTATTGTTGAGCCTGAAGGTTCAATTCTCGGCGGCGGTAAGCTTGGGCCGCACCTTACAGAAGGAATTGGGGTGGAGAAGCTGGCTTTGTTTATGGACAGCTCGTATTTCAATGCCATTCATACGATTACGGATGAGCAGGCCTTCACAAGGGTTAAGGAACTGGCGCAGCTGGAGGGCATGCTGGTTGGAAGCTCTTCGGGCGCTGCGCTGCATGCTGCGCTCCTTGAAGCTGAGGCAGCGCAGCCGGGCAGCCGAATCGTGACCCTATTTCCTGACGGCAGTGAGCGGTACTTGAGCAAACAGATTTATGGCGGAGGTGTTTGATCTGAAGCGTAAAACGAAGCTTATCCATGGAGGGAATCCATTTGATCCGCATACGGGGGCGGTCAGCGTCCCGATCTATCAGGTCAGCACTTACAAGCAAGATGATATAGGTGTGCATAAAGGCTATGAGTATTCGCGCACGGGCAATCCGACGCGCCATGCACTAGAGCAGTATATTGCCGCTCTGGAGGAGGGGGCAAGGGGCTTTGCATTCAGCTCAGGAATGGCCGCCATTCATGCTGTATTTTCGTTGCTGAGTGCCGGCGATCATATCATTCTGACAGATGATGTATATGGGGGAACGTACCGAATTGTTACGAAGGTATTGAATCGGCTCGGTATAGAAGCAACCTTCACAGATACAACGAGTATGGTGGAAGTTGAGAAATCGCTGCGTCCGAATACGAGGGCATTATTCGTTGAGACACCAACTAATCCGCTGCTCAAAGTAACCGACATTACAGCAATAGCCGCATGGTGCGCAAACAAAAAGCTGCTCTTCATCGTAGACAATACATTTAGTACGCCTTATTGGCAGAATCCACTTACACTCGGTGCAGACATCGTACTGCATTCGGCGACAAAATATATTGGCGGGCATAGCGATGTGGTCGCAGGACTTGCTGTCGTGAAGGATGACCAATTGGGCGAGGAACTTCATTTCCTTCAAAATGCAACGGGCGGTGTCCTTGGTCCGCAGGATTCGTGGCTGCTCATGCGAGGCTTGAAGACACTTGGCCTGCGGATGGAGGCACATGAGGAGAACGCGCAGGCTATCGTTCAGTATTTGTCCGGATTAGACACGGTGGAAAGCATCCATTATCCGGGACTGCTCAGCCATCCGCAGCATGAGCTTGCGAAGCGCCAGGCGCGCGGCTTCGGCGGTATTGTCTCCTTCGATGTTGGCAGCGGCGATAAGGCCTCCCACATAATTCGAAAACTGAAATACTTTACATTGGCCGAAAGCTTAGGAGCGGTCGAGAGCCTCATATCTGTACCGGCTAGGATGACACATGCTTCTATTCCTAGCGAAAGGCGAGCATTACTCGGTATTACCGATGGGCTAGTACGCTTATCCGTTGGTATAGAGGATCATGAGGATCTCATCGCAGATCTAGCGAATGCTCTGCAGGGATAGAGGTAATACTAGGTATTACTATTGTTAAGAAATGATGAAGTGAATCATCAACGTGCAACATAAACCATCCTATGCGCGTTAGGAGTGTACACTAAACAAAACTTCTAACTGCAGAGGATGGTAGAGCTATGAACATTAAAAATCTATTCAACAAAAATATAATGGTCGCTTCTATGACAACCGCGATGCTTCTTAGTGCAGTGGCACCGGGAGCCGTTTCATTCGGAGCGGCTGGAGGTACACAGGCACCGCTGCAATTCCAAATCGGCAGCAAGAAAGCTACAGACTATCGCGGTGAGCACATGCTTGCTTCAGCCCCTTACCTGATAAATGGCGTAACGATGGTGCCAGTACGAGCATTAGCAGAAGGCTTGCAAGCGAGTATTCACTTGGATTCGGCAACGAAAAAAATAACACTGTCGAAGGATGGATTAACCGTCACGCTAACGCTTAATAGCGCTGAGCTAACGGGTACGTATATTAAGAACGTGAAGCTTCCTGTTAAAGTGACGGCAGTGAAAGGCGTGACCTTTGTCCCTGCCAAAATGGTAGCCCAGCTGCTTGGTGCGGAAACACTTTGGAACGCGAAGGACAAAAAAATTACGTTGCATACCGGTAAGGCGCAAGCATTTCAATTCCATTTTGACCAAAGCGAAGAGGGCTGGAAGGGAGACTTTGCCGATCTTCCTGTCGATTATAATCCAGATATTTATGAATTGGAGTATGCGAGAGAGCTGCTGCCTACGGCGGGCAACAAGACCAACTACGGGCTGAAGCTCAATGGGATGAATCGCAGTGATGATTTGTTCATGTATGTGACGAAGAAGTTAGAGGGGCTGGAGCCGAATAAGACTTATCATGCCACTTTAGCATTCGATCTGTATACGGATCAATCGGGCGGTATGATGGGGGTTGGAGGCTCTCCTGGCGAATCCGTCTTTATTAAAGCAGGATTTGTCAGCAAGGAGCCTGTGAAAGTGAAGGTTGATGAAGGAGATCACTTCTTCTATAAGGTAAATGTCGACAAGGGTAATCAGATAACCGATGGTGAAGATATGAAGCTTATCGGGAATATGGTGCAGCCAAATAGTGAATTGTCAGGCTTTCAGCCAGTCGCCAAGGAATACAGCACAACTCTTCAATCCAATGAAAAAGGCGAGTTATACGTTATTATCGGAAGCGATTCCGGCTATGAAGGATTGACGACTCTATACCTCGATAATATTAATGTAAAGCTGTCACCTCAGGCGTAATGGTATGACAGTAGACGGTTAGCTCTCAAATGATATATATGGATGATCCAATGAAAGGACTGTTGTTTAAGGTTAAAACCCTTATTCAACAGTCCTTTTTAATTTTTTGATAATATAAACGATTTTTAATAAAAATGGGAAGGATTGTGAGTGTTACAGCTAGAATAAAGGATAATATCCAACAATATGGAAGCAAGTGGTCCTGGAAAGGTTAACTGGTATAACAACATGATGAGAAACGAAATGATTGCTGAAGCGCACAAACAATGCCAAGTACGAGGCTTGAATCCAGATGAGCCTCCTATATATACTGAATGGCTCTCCAGCGAGGAACTGAAAGGTCAACAAAGCCACTACAAAGACATTCT
This sequence comes from Paenibacillus sinopodophylli, assembly GCF_005930355.1. Taxonomy (GTDB): domain Bacteria; phylum Bacillota; class Bacilli; order Paenibacillales; family Paenibacillaceae; genus Pristimantibacillus; species Pristimantibacillus sinopodophylli. The sequence continues at coordinate 182,268 of NZ_VDBO01000007.1, read as the reverse complement.
AGAAGTCATAAGTGTGTTTGTCGATAAATTTCTGTCTTCTGTTGAGGGAGACCCTTTTTTCGTAGCGATTACCGATAACCAAGGACATATTCTTGAATTTAGAGGAAATTCGGCCATCATAAGCATGGTACGGCGGCTTGGCATTACGGAAGGTTTGCGATTCTGTGAGGAGATTGGGCCGAATGCAGTGGATATGACTCTGCGAAGCAATGGCCCCATAGAACTTGTAGGCGAAGACCATTATCATAAAGTGCTGCATGGAATGGCCTGCTATACGGTACCATTTCATACGGAGAATAGCGGCGAGTTATTAGGAACGCTCTCGATTATGACTGATATCCATTCCGCTCATCCTCATTTGCTTGCTTTATTGTCTACAATCGTTGACTCGATCGAACGTGAGCTCTTGCTGCGCAAGCATAATACGCAGCTTCAGATTCTGAACCAAGTGCTTCTCGATACGAATTATTATGGAGTCATCATAACGGATGCACAGGGTGCAATCGTTGAAATTAACGACTATAGTAAAGTCATATTAGGCAAAGCAAGCGATGAGAAGCCTAGCGGCGGTATTGGCGATAGGGCTTTTGATTTGAGTATTATCGGTCCGTATTTCGAACGGTTCATTTTGCATGGGGAAACCTGTGTAGGCATTGAGCTTTCGATTAAGTCCAAGGATCGGATGGATTATTATATGCTCGATGTGGTGCCGATCTACGATGGTACGAAGGAGCTTATTCGCGTAGTTGGAAGCCTGAGAGACATTACCGAGATGAAACTGGCCGAGGAGCTGCTGCGAAACAGCGAGAAGCTTGGTTTCGCAGGCCAGCTAGCCGTAAGCATTGCGCATGAGATTCGCAATCCGATGACGACGGTTAAGGGCATGCTGCAGCTATCCAGTAAAACGACAAATCCTTACTATTACAACGTGATGATGTCGGAGCTGGATCGGATGAATGCAATCGTCGGTGAGTTTCTCATTCTAGGGAGGCCGCAGGCGCTCCAGTACAAGGAAGAGCAATGTGTCGACATCTTGCAGGAAGTACTGTCTATATTCGAGATGCAATTCGAAATGAATGGCATTGTCATTCGTACAGCATATGAAGGAAAAGTCGCCATTCATTGCGACCGCGATCAGGTAAGGCAGGTATTTCTGAATATTTTAAAAAATGCGATGGAAGCTTTGCCTTACGGAGGCGAGGTGGAGATCGGGCTGGATGTCATGGATGGTTATCAGCGGGTTCTGTTCAAGGATAACGGCGTAGGTATGACCGATGAAGTTATGCGCCGCATTGGTCAGCCCTTTCATACTACAAGGCGCGATGGAAACGGACTAGGCATGATGATTGTGGACAAAATCATCTCCTCGCACAAAGGCCGCCTGGTCGTTTCTAGTGAGCTAGGCTCTGGGACAACCATTGAAGTCTGGCTGCCAGGTATACAGTAACGGAGAAACGGAGAAACGCCCTGAGACCGATGGTCACAGGGCGTTTTCATGTTCATTCTTATACTTCTACGACAATAGAATCTAGCAGTTGTCCCCGCATATAGGGAAGCAAACGCGACATTCCTATCTCCGGCATTGCGAGCTGGGCGCGCTTGCTGCTAATGCTTTTGTTTAGCTGGCTATCTGGTTGTCGACCTTCGCAATGATTGCCATCGTTTGCTGCTCATACGTGAGCATTTTTTGTTTCTGCTCGTTCATTTGCTTGATGTAGGTGAGCATCCGAGTAAGCGAGCTTGATGTCGCTGCAGCATTCCCTTTCTTGACCGCTTGGTTCAGAAGTGAGGTTTCAGTCGTGAACTGTTTCTTGATGCTGCTAGTTGTACTTTTAGCCGCTTTCATCTTCACTTTGAGCGGATCAATACCGCTAAGCTCAGTGCGCAGCTTCTTAATCGTTTTGGCCGTGTTTGCTTTGGCGGTTTTATAGGTTGTTTCTTTGCTGCGAATATCCTGCTTGGCTAACTGAACAGCCACTTTGGTCGTTTCCACCTGAGGCTTCAATAGGTTTATTGCAAGCTTATCTTTGAACGACTTCGCTATGCTTAGCTGCTGGTTCAAGGAATCGTAGAGCTTGAATAATGGCTCGTATTTCTTCTTGGCTTGAACAACGTCATTCTCTAGTTTTAAAAGCTTGTTCGCATCGATTTCTTTTATCCGCTTGCGGGTGGCGATTATCGCTTCCTCGTTCTGATAGTGCAGCTTATCGATGCGTGTGTCCCAGTCGATTAATTGCTTCTGCGTAGTTTGTAATTCAGTGTACTGGGAGGTTAGCTTGGCAGCAGTCACCTTGTCTGTTGCCCCCTTCATCTTATCGAAGGCGGTCTTGGCAGTAGCGCTAAACTCGAATGATGCGGCAGCAATGGTGGACGGGCCGGCGAGCAGTAGCAAGAGAACAAGCCCAAATACGGTAAATCTAGAAACGGTTTTCATGGATACGGAAGCCTCCTTTGGTTTGGCAAACAACGCAAAAAAAGCACCTGCAAGATAGGCATGAAAATGCCATCTCTTACGGGTGCTTCCATCGTAAGCCGTTCTTATTGTGTTGATTCCATTAATATACAGGAAGCTTTCGAGAGGAGTCAAGCGCCGAATGAACTAGGAATGAGCGGTTCTCGTGTTTTCGTCAACAAAGATTCCTTTTCCACGCTCAATTCTTTATACTGTAAAAAAAGGACAGACGGCAGACGTCTGCGACAATGGACAGGAGAGAGAAGAGCATGGGCTATAAAATCGTTTTTTTCGACATTGATGGTACGCTAATTAACGAACAGAAGGAAATACCCGCAGACACGATCAAAGCGATCGCGGAACTGAAGGAAAGCGGCGTTGAACCGGTTATCGCGACTGGCCGCGCGCCTTATTTCATCAAACCACTTGCGGAGCAGCTTGGCATTGAATCCTTCGTTTGTCTAAACGGGGGTTACGTTGTATATAAAGGTACGCCGCTCTATAAACGGGAAATTGAGAAGCATCGCTTGGAGGCGCTTGTTAAGGTTGCAAGCGAGCATAATCACGGGCTAGTATTCGAAGGCGAGCATAACTTCTTCGCAGACAAAGAGGATCATCCCTTCATCATTAGCTCGGTCCATTCATTAAAGGTTGATCTGCCTGGCTATAATCCGGAGTTTTGGAAAACAGATGACATTTACCAAGTGTTCCTTCACTGTGAGAGCCATGAAGAGCATCTGTATGACGGGCTGCACTCGGAATTGAAGCTTATCCGCTGGCATCCACAGGCAATCGACGTGCTCCCTGCCGGAGGGTCGAAGGCACAGGGCATTGAAGCGCTGCTGGACAAGCTTGGCTTAACGTCAGCGGATGCGGTTGCTTTCGGCGATGGGCTGAACGATATCGAGATGCTGGAGACGGTTGGATTAGGCATAGCGATGGGCAACTCTCATCCAGATCTGCTGCCGTATGCGGATTACGTAACGACGCATGTCGACGAGCAGGGCATTCGCAACGGATTGGTGAAGGCAGGTCTTCTCGAGCGATAAGGCAAGGCACGAGAACAATATGTATACAAGAGTAAGAGCGAATTGAGCTGATACCGTGTACTGCGGTGTCGGCTTTTTTTGATATAGTGAGCTTGGAGATGGCTCCCTGTTATTAGACATTTGTGGTATTTTAAGGATAGTTCAACCGTATAAGTGCAGCAAGATTTAATCAGATTGTATGTGACAATTCCAAAGGATGTGACCAGCTTGACCATTAATCTGCTTCCTGACTTTTGGGAATCGACTAATCTTATTTGCAGTAGAATGTTAGAGAATGAAATTGAAGATGTACAATATTTATATTCAAGCAGCCAATATATGAAACAGTGGGATGGGAATGATTATGATCCGAATCACATTGCACACTGCTACTATTCAGGGGATTTGCCTCCAGGCGGGGATAAAGAGAATTATTGTATCTTTACGATTAAAGACAGAGAGCATAAGAGGTTAATCGGAATAATAAGTGTATATCACGGTTACCCAACACTCGATTCTGCGTATATTGTATTTTTGTACATACATACAGATTCACAAGGGCAAGGGTTTGGTATGGAGACAGAAGCTCAATTAGGTGTGGAGCTTAGTAGATTAGGATATAAGGATATCCGCGCAAATATTGCCGTGAAAAATTGGTCCGCTATCAGGTTTTGGACAAAGGCTGGCTTTAACGGAATAAGCGGTATTTATGGAGAAAAAGTATATTCAGAAAGCACATTTGCAAATATAGAATTAATAAAAACAATCTAAAACGAACAATAGCCTCCAATGCATGAAAATAGAAGAAATGTCCAAAATAATAGCGGATGTTCAATTCAATACATGGAGGCAATATGAAATGAAATATCGATTACTGAAGCTGGCTATGGTATGCATGTCCCTTGCATTAATTTGCGCACCTTTACATGTCGAAGCCATTGGAAAAGAACAAGTAACAACAGAAAAGCAATGTTTAAGTCCATCAACGGTGCAGTTTCAGAATCAGCTTAGAAAGCTTTGGATTGACCATGTGGTCTGGACAAGAAACTATATTGTGAGTGCGGTTGCCGGGATGGATGATCAACAAAAAGTGCTGGAGAGGCTATTGAAGAACCAGCAGGATATTGGAGATGCGATTAAACCGTATTATGGAGAGGCAGCAGGTAACAAGCTGGCTGAGCTCCTTCGAGAGCATATTGTTATTGCAGGGAAAATTGTTGAAGCAGCGAAACAGGGAAATCAGGCAGACGTGGAAAAATACAATAAAGATTGGTATAAAAACGCGGATGAGATTGCTCTATTCTTAAGCAGTGCCAATCCGAATTTGTCGAAAAAGCAATTAACAGATCTGTTGTATATGCATCTGCAATTGGTTACAGACACTGTCACAGCTAGATTAACGAAAAATTGGGATGCCGATATCGTTGCTTTCGACAAAGGCATAGACCATATCATCGTGCTAGCAGATACCCTTTCAGAAGCGATTGTAAGGCAATTTCCAACGCAGTTCAAATAGTTTGCTTTTCCGATAAATGATCGTTGTAAAGAGCACCTTCATAAACGAGGTGCTCTTTGGCATGTCAGACAGCGGGAGATGATGTAACCCTAATCATCAGTAGTATTAGAATTTCATAGATTTTCAAAAGCGGGATTTGTTATTATAGGGTAATAATCCCAGGAATGCGATAAAATAATAGGGGGAGTACAATGCACGAGCTAATCAATGAATTGGTGCGTCATTACTTTGGTGATTGTGTGTACGAAATAGAGCCTGTACCCTTTGGTTTGACTAATTTCACGAAAATTGTAACGATAAATGACCAGAAATATGTGATTCGAATCTACAATCCATATACTAAAAATGTAGACAGCATTGCATTTGAAGCTGAATTAACCTCTTATATAAGTAAGCAGAATCTTTCAATCGTCGTGCCTGAGTTTTTAAATACGAATGCTGGCGAACGGTATGTACAGCTCTCCAACGGCTCATTAGGTGCGGTTGTTTCGTTTATAGAAGGGGTCGTTCCAGAAATATTCAGTATTGAACAAGCCAAAGAGTTTGGTTATGTGGTCGGTGAAATGACTTCCGTACTTGGTCGATATCAATCAGAGCTCCAATATGAAGGAGTTCCGTTCACAGAGCTCTATAATCTTCATCCATTAGCTGATTATCAAGCGGTTACATCTTTTTTTAAGTCCCCACCTTTTGAGATTCCTCAAGCTGCACTGCATTTCTATCAAAAAACCGTTGCCCTCGTCGAGAGCAACAAACTTGAGTGGTTGGGATTTTCTAAGCAGCTCGTTCATCATGATCTATTAATATTCAATTTACTATCCATAGATAATAGAATCCATGGTGTTTTAGATTTCGATAATACTTCGCTTGATATTGGTTTTATGGAATTTGCTATTTCCCTTAACCATGTTATTCAAATGTCAAACGGATCATTGGAAATGGCACAAGCATTTATAGAAGGCTATTCTAGGTTTAGAACTTGTACGGATCAAGAAATAAATCAGTTGCAACGATTGACCCAAATGTATCATATCGCAGTACTTCATATTTATATCGGTCAATACTACTCTGGAAGAGATATCGAGGAGAACTTCAATTATATTCTAACTCAATTTCATACGAGAAATGACTGGCTTAATGAGCATGAATCTTTACTAAAAGAGATTATGATAGGAGAAGGGGATGCCAAATGATGAGAATGATTATGTTGCTGCTGTGTATGCTGGTTGCAGTGCCAACAGTCAGTGTTGCCGCGGCACAAACACGACCGGATTATCGGATCGTTATCGACAATAAAGAGCTTGTATTAGATAATCCGCCGTATTTGCATGCGGGAACGACAATGGTTCCGTTCCGTCCGCTCTTTACTCGACTAGGTCTTGAAGTTACGTGGAACGCCAAGTCGAAGCAGATTACGGCAAGCAACGGCGAACGCAAGATCGTACTGACTATTGGCTCGCGCAAAGCTACGATAAATGGTGTAGAACAGGTGATGCCTCTCGCTCCAGTCGTGCAAGGAGGAGTCACTTATGTACCGCTTCGATTCGTTGGTGATGCAAGTGGTGGAGATGTGGAGCTCTACGGAGATGGGCTCAATGTCGTCTGGGTACTATCTGCGAAACAAAATGAACTGTTCAGTGCCATCATAATGAAGGATTTGCGCGAGGCGGAACGTCTCCTTGCGATAGGCGCTGATCCGACTGTGATGATTGGCCCACTAGGTCCGGAGGGTTTTCTCTTTGCCGATGATTCGATTCCTATGATTGAGTTATTTTTGAAATACGGAATGGACGTCAATTATTTTGCACCGGAATGGTGGGGGCAATCGTTGTTGCAAAACGCAGTATCGAATGGAAGGCCCGAAATAGTAGAGTTCTTGCTCGAAGCTGGGGCAGATCCAGAGCTGGCGGTTCAGGATGGTTGGACACCGCTTATGTATGCGCACTATTGGCGTAATGAAATAGAGAGCGGCTATACCCATATCATCGATGAAAGTATGACGCCAACGGTAGAAGACTATGACGCCATTATTGTCCTTCTGGAGGGGGCGATTAATAAGATTAAGGAACAAAGTGCTACCTGAAGGCGCATAATTATTTTGATGGAGGCAGTAACTTGGTGTGGTATTTGTGATTTGATAAGTACAGAAGCTATATTCCTGCTTGGAGATTATGGTGGCGACATTATTGATTATTTCGTAAATGGCTATTCGCACAGGAACATTGAAATAAGAGCACCGCTTATCTACATAACTACGGGGATATTATTACTAATAGCAGCACCAAAGCTGACGCAATATATAACGCGCAAAGCGGAGTTTTAGATAGCCCGTTAATATGGAGTGGCTGACTTCTGCGAACATAATGGAGAAAAGTATAGAAATGCTACTATGAAAGGTTGTATTCTCATGAGCTACAATATTCATATTACGCGAGCATCCTACTGGGCAAATAATGAGGAAGAAGAAATTTCATTAGAGGAAGTTCAGAACTATTTTGTATCTAAGAATGGTTTTGTATATGCCAGCGAGTTTTCTATAACAGGGCCAATCACCATGACGGTACAAGGCCATTTCTTTATATGGAAAACCGAGGAGAAGGAAATTCCTTTTATGTTCTCTGAAGGCAATCTCACCATACCTTACGGTGATGATGAAGTGCTTGAGAAGATGAAGGAGATTGCGATTGAACTTCATGCAGTGGTTCAAGGTGATGAAGGCGAAATTTATTAAGCTGTATGTATATGGAGAGCTGCAGCTTAATAATTACAGAAGAGACCGTCTTCCACAGCAGGCGGTCTTGCTGCCTGCTGTGGAAGTTTAATCGATCCATTCTAAACACAAGCAGCAACCATTATATTACATTCAACGTCTACAGATTAGGTGCTTGAAGGAGGTAATGGTCGTGAAAAAGTATTTGCTTACTCTATTGTTATTAATGTTTATTATGATCCTCGGTTGTAGTGAGAAGGAGAAGGAGATGAAGACGGATTCGACCTTTGAAAACGTTGAGGTTTCAGTTAGTCTCAAATGCGTTCAGGGGAATAGGATGAATGTGTGCAAAGATCAACAATTCAATGATCTTCAATCATTTGAAGTGTTCCAAATGGCTTTGAAAAACGCAAATAAAATGCCAGGTATACTTAATTATTTAGCAGATTATAACTTGCAGGTGAAGTTTCCAGATCAAACAACAAAAGCCTTCCATCTTTCACTAGGTACAGATACGAACATGAAAGGGCTATTGGTAAACCTTGAAAATACCAATGAGGGCTTTGAAATCCCTGTCGTATATGCAAACCAATTAAGACAATTAATCTATGTAGGGATGGATAAATATGAATAGAGGAATGACTTTTCGGATTACCAATGGTTTCGGCAAATTTCTCGGAGAAGCATTACAGCCATTTAATACAACCGAATTCAATTGGTATATTGGAGGGGAAGAGGCTTATTTCGTCGAAGACGCAGAATTAGGGGAGCCGCTGTTCTCGGGAGAGATCTATGGAATGGATGGCACATTTCTGAAAGAACGTTTAGAGAATAATGAATACTATATCATCTTTGCAAATTTCAAAGCATTTCCGAAAGAGAAACAGGTAATAGATGTTTTGACCTACGAGGCGTTCTTGAATAGTGATTGTCACTGTGTCGTGTTAGTCGCCGATTGTGAATATGTTACGATTTATTGTAAAGACCAGGGGAAGCTTGCCGATTTGTACAATAACGCACAACAAAAGAAATACCTTGATGTCGAATTCATTACTAATGATAATGACTCTAGAACAGGTTTAAGGGTATAGTTCCTCGCATGATGAGGAGGCTGTACCTTTTTGCTTTTCAAGATAAACGATCTTCCAGCCCCAAATCGATATAACAGTGGTTATAATAGTTTAGAATAGGGCATATACGATAAACCTTCTAGTGGGCTACGATAAACGTGTAGTAGATGCTAAAGAGAGGGGAAACAAAATGAAACAAAAGAAATGGGTTTCTTTCATGCTCACGTTTGTAATTGTAAGCGTTGTCGGATGTTCTTCAGGGGGTAATGGCAATACGAACGAAGGGGGCGCATCGAATAGGCCTGCAGGCAATGAGCAATCTACGCAAAGTGCTGATGGCAAATTTGAACCTCCGGTTACTATAACAACGGCCCGGCCTGTAGGATCTGACTACACGTTTATTAACGGAGAAGATATTAACAATAACGTGCATAATAAATGGGCGAAAGAGAAGCTCGGCATTGAAATTAAGGATCTCTGGAATACGGCGGATAATGGAGCTTACCATACAAAACTTAGACTCTCGTTGACTACACAAGACCAGCTTCCCGATGTTTTTATCGTACAGGATGTTAATCTAATTGCCGATTTGATTCAATCAGGCAAGGTGAAGGATATCGGCGAGGATTTCGAAAAATATGCCAGTGAGCGGATTAAAAAAGTGTATGCTGATAATAGTGCAGCACTGAATCAAGTAAAGAAAGATAATCAATTGCTGGGGCTACCGATATTCTCAGCTGGCGACGGTACAAATCCAGTCCTTTGGCTTCGTCAGGATTGGTTGGAGAAGCTGAACCTGAAAGAGCCTGCAACGATCGAAGAGTTCGAAACGGTGATGGATGCGTTCACTAATCAAGACCCGGATGGCAATGGTAAAAAGGATACGTTTGGTTTTAGTTTGTCGGGCCGTAATGGATTCTCGAACTGGATGTCCGATGTGAGCTTTGTTTTTGGTGCGTACACAGGTAAATATATACCGGGCACATGGCAAAAAGCGGATGATGGCTCTTTGAAGTACGGATCTGTACAGCCTGAGATTAAGACAGGTCTTGGGAAGCTTCATGAATGGTACAAGAAAGGTTATTTGGACCCTGAAATGGCTGCGATTGATGAAGTGAAGGCAACAGAAAGCTTTATCCAAGGCAAATCGGGCATGATCGCTGCTCCTTTCTGGGCGTTTGGCTGGCCGCTCGGGGACGTGAAGGGAACGAATCCAGACGCGAAACTTAGAGCATATCCACTTCCTACAGGACCGGATGGCAAATCTGCTCGTTATACCGGTTACGTCAATGAAGGAAAAGTGATGATGTTTAACAAGGATTTCAAACACATGGATGCATTCTTCGAGTATTTCGACAAAATTTATGATCACCAGTTCGAAACGGGTGAATTCAAAGACGGATTCTTTGAAGGTTATGATTTCGCCATCGTTGACGGAGAACCGATCTATGATTCGAAGAAGTTTCCTACTCCGCTTGAAGCCGCAGCTTCATCGAGCAAATACAATTTATTTTGGAATGTTCCTGTGATTCCTTTCATGAGTTCTTCCATCTATGATTACATTCATAATGGCGGCGAAGTGAAAACGAGAGCGCATAAAGAAATTTCGATCCAAGATAAAGAGATGATTCGTGCAGGATCTTTGAATTTCCAAATGAGCGAAATCAATGCGCCGACTGAGTTTCTCGGAGCGCCTACGGAAACGATGAGAAGCAAAGGTGATAATCTGAAAACAATGGAGCTTGAAACTTTTGCAAAAATCATTTATGGCAACGAGCCTCTTGATAAATTTGATACTTTTGTATCCGATTGGAAGAGCAAAGGTGGAGACAAAATTGAAACTGAAATCAACGAATGGTATAAGAGCGTAAACCAATAACGATTGAAGAGGGCTGTCTCAGTTGAGGCAGCCCTTATTTTATCGATTTCTGAAGTTTTGAGGAGTACTGTTGTAAAACTCTTTGAAGATATGGATGAAATATTGCGTTTTCTGATAGCCAACGTCTTTAGCGATGTCAGAAACCTTCATATTGGTCGTATTTAGCAAATGAGCCGCTTTTTCCATTCTGATTCTCGCGATATAAGAGGACAGACTTTCTCCGGTTTCTTTCTTATACAAACGGGATAGATAAACAGGATGAAGATAGACATGCTCGCCAACTCGAGTAAGAGATACATCTTCCTGCAGATTATGTTCGATGTATTCGTGAATTTGCCTAATAATGTGGCTGCGACTGGACGAAACTTCTTTTAGTGATCTTTGAAATTGTTCGATAATGGGAATCGCCCATTCTTTGATCTGATCAGTCGACTGGTAGTAGTACGATTCACGCTGCATGGAAGGGATATTAACCATATCAGCAAAGGAATCTCCCTGTTTATGTGCAATGTAGGAGAAGCTGCTGAACAAATAGTAAACGACTTCCATGAGATGCTGCTGTGTGCGATACGCGGGAAGACTAAGCTCTTCCAGAATGAAATCAAGTTTGCTTGTGACCTCTTCCCAGCGGCCAGACTCCATTAATTGCTGCATAGTCGGTGATTGGTGAAGTCTGGTCAAAGGCTTTATCACATGCTCGGGCGTCGTCTCGCGCTCAAGCTCAGTCATCGTAAGTAAAACATTATTACGCGTTCCAACAGCCCTCCAGAATAGGTTAAGCGCCTGTAAATATTGACGATGGAGTTCATGCTGAAACATAAACGAAGGGGTGATCAGTATGGAAGCGGTTCGTTTCATGTAGGCTAACACTGTATTTTGCAACTTTATCATACGTTGATGGAGTTCCGCCTCATCTAGGACTGAGTCGATCGGAAGCAGGGCTATAAGAAATCGATGATGATCTTTACACGACCATAGAGAGGAAGGGTCATTAACCTGATCGAATACAATTTCCTCTGCCATATTCATAAGTGCAAAGCTCAGCAGTTCATAATCCTCACGCTTGATTTCCTCCGCTCCTGTTTCGATTCTAATTAATACGAGCACACATTGTGCATCTGCCTCAAAGGGTAAGTGAAGGGCTTTGAGGTGACGATTTAATTCATCAGAGTCGTATTTTTTCCCAAGTAAAAGATCGATCAGCAGATGCTCCCTCATACGTATTCCCCCGAGCTTCAAGACATCATTCGCAGCTTCGAGGCTTTGCTTTTTCTGCTTCTCATCTTCAATTTTAACAAATACTTTTTTCAAACTGAGCAGTACTTCATCCTCGGTAACGGGCTTCAATAAATAATCGGCAGCACCAAGCTGCAGAGCTTTAACGGCATACGAGAAATCGGAGTATCCCGACAATAAGATGACTTTCGTTTCAGGATATTCCCGTTGAAGGGTGGAGAGAAGTTCGAGTCCGCTTCTCTCCGGCATGCGAATATCTGACACAATAATGGAGAGAGGAACTCGGCTAGCCATATCGAGCGCCTCTTTGGCAGAACTTGCGCGATATACATGTAGGATGCCTAGGCTTGACCAAGGAATTTCTGTTTCTAAGTAATCGAGCACATAATCCTCGTCATCCACCAGTAATACGTTCATGCTATGCCTCCTGTTTTCTATATAAGATTTCAAGGGTAACGCGGAACCCGCCCCATTCATTGGATGCGAAAGTAAGCCCAGAGAAGTTTCCGTAGCGGTTGACTAACCGATGATGAACATTCCTTAATCCGCAGCCCATTTCCTCCGTATTCTGATAGCTGCTATGTACACGATCATTCAGCAAATGTAATTCCCCTTCAGATAGGCCAATTCCATCGTCATCGACGTGAATGAGATAATGACTGCCATTGACGACACCACGAATATGAATGTTTCCCGAGTCCTGTTTTTGTTCAATACCATGTACAATCGCATTCTCCACAAGCGGTTGCAAAAGCAGGCTTGGCACGGAAAGTTCCAGCATGGAGGATTGTATATCTATCGTATAGGTCAAACGTTTGTTTCGCAGAGATTGCACTTCAAGATAGCTTTCGATTAGACGGATTTCGTCTTCCAAGGTCGTCGTTTCTCCCGCTTTGCGAGTAATGTAGCGGTAAAAGGAGGATAAGTTTTTGGCCATTGAGATAACTGCATCGGGTGACTTATTCGCCATGCTAACGATATAAAATAAGCAATTATATAGGAAATGAGGGTTAATCTGCGATTGGAGATGCTTATACTCTGCTTCTCGTGTACGGACTTTTTCTTCGTATACATTTTCAATTAGTGATTGCGTACGAGAAGCCATATCATTGAATCGGTCAAATAAATAATCAAATTCGGTATTGGTTTTAAGCGTTGCTCTACTTCCGTAATCACCAGTTCCCAGTTTTTCGATTTTACGTACCAAATATCCAAACGGCAAGCGGAAATGTCTATAAAACATATAAGAAAAAGTAATTCCTGTAATAAACAAAAAAACGAAGCTTCCATTGACGAGCCAGTTTACCTTCTGAAGCGGATTGAGGAACTCATTCAGTTCGATATAGCTGACCAACGTGCCTCCTAATGATGGGCTTTGAATCGATTGGACTAAATATTCAACGTTATCCATTTCAAAAACAGTTACTTTAGGATGTGTCGTCGTACTGCCATCAAGCACATTTTCTTTGATGAAAAGCGGGAACAGCTTTGTATTTACCTCAGTATTCTTAATCACATCATCCTTGGAAAAGTAGAAAAAAGATGTGCCATTCCCTGTATTATCAAGTCCTTTAAGGGCAGAACGCAAATATTCGCTTGAAATGGTCGTCTCTACAACTGAAACGGCATTGTCGAAATCAGAAGAGAGAACCGTTGGATTAACGAGCAGAAAATGAAAGGTAAGTTTATCATTGTGTGCCCGTGAAAACCATCGATTCATTGGTTTTTCGGCAAGCTCCTTCTGATCGAATTGTTTGGTTTCTGAAGTTGATAATACTTCCTGTATGCTGGGCCAGTATACGTTTAATTCACTAATAAGCGGTTCAGCCTGACTTTGCAGCTCAAGCTTCTCTTCGATGGTCTTTCGCATTAAGAGGTGATTCAAATATTCTGGAAACTCCTCTGAGCTGGCATAGGCTTTGATGCTCGAATCATAGGCAAGCAAAAGCGTCTGTTTCTCAAGCTGGCGGAGTGATTGTTCCAATTGCTGAATGGTAAATTCCATCTGCTTGGAAGCCGAGCTCTCAAGCGTCTTTTTCACTACAATTTCACTTGTATGATTGGCGTATGCGAATAACAAGGTCGATGGAATGAGCAATAATGCCAACATGACGAGAAGCTTATGGAACACCTTATATTTTACTATGTAGATCACCGCCTGAGTGAATTTGACGAAATAGGTTATGAGAGGGGATATAGATGTTAAGACCTTATCATAGGTAGGGTCAAAACCTGTTGGTATAATAATAGCAGAAGTTTACCAACGTGCAATTATGTAGGAATAGAGAGGGGAATTCTGTTTGAAAAGCGGACTTGAGGTTGCGGTTAATGAACCAAATAGGGTTAAAACGGAGTCGAAGTGGAAAAAGGGGATTAAAAAAACATGGCCGCTCCACTTGCTGATATTGCCGGCAACAATAATCGCAGTTGTATTTCATTATTTTCCAATACTTGGGCTCGTTATGGCCTTTCAAGATTATAAGCCTTGGCTCGGATTTATGAATTCGGAGTGGGTAGGCTTTAAGCATTTCGAAGCTTTGTTTATGTTTGACGAATCGGTTCAAGTCATTTGGAACACCTTGATTATCTCCGTTCTTAAGATTGTGTGCGGATTGTTCGTACCCATTGTAATCTCGCTTTTACTGAATGAGGTTCGTAAATCTGGAATTAAACGTGGAATTCAGACGTTGGTCTATCTCCCTCATTTTCTATCATGGGTCATCTTAGGCGGTATTCTTATTGACTTACTATCGGTTAAAGGTGGTCTTGTCAATCGGATGCTAGTCGATTGGTTCAACATACAACCGATCTTCTTTCTAGGTGACGGCGACTGGTTCCGTTTCGTCATCGTCGTTAGTGACATATGGAAGGAATTTGGGTTTGCAATGATTATCTACCTGGCAGCAATCGCAGGGGTAAACCCGTCACTATATGAGGCAGCAGAAGTGGACGGAGCAAGCCGGCTGCAGCAGACTATTAATGTGACACTGCCAACTATGCTTCCAATAATCGTCGTTGTGGCTACCTTGCAGCTTGGCAATATTCTAAACGCAGGATTTGATCAAATTTTCAATCTGTATAATCCGCTTGTTTATAGCAAAGGTGATGTTATTGATACGTTTGTTTACCGTTCAGCTATGTTAAAAGGGGATTTTAGCTTTGCTACAGCTGTTGGTTTATTTAAATCAATTATTAGTTTTGTGCTAATCGTTGTTTCATACCGTTTGGCGTATAGATTCGGCAACTATCGGATTTTTTAATGAAAAGGAGGATGACAGATGTATCATAAATCAGCAGGATATAAAACGTTTAGTGCTTTAAACCACATTTTCTTAATTGCGTTATCATTGCTTTGCATACTGCCGCTCATGCATGTACTGGCCGTTTCGTTTAGTGGGAAAGCCGCAGCTACTGCTAATATCGTTAATTTATGGCCGGTAGATTTTACGTTGGAGTCCTATCAGAAAACGATCGATAATCCTGCTTTCATAAGAGCATTGCTTTATTCCGTCTATCGTACTGTTCTGGGCACAGCGATTGGCATGGCGGTTATTGTTTTCGCGGGATATGCGTTGTCTAAACGAAATCCGGCCTTTAAATCTCGGAACGTATACATGTGGTTCTTTGTATTTACGATGTTGTTCTCGGGCGGTTTGGTTCCGGGTTATATCCTCATTACGAATTTGAATCTCATTAATACCATATGGGCTCTTGTTCTGCCGGCGGCGTTAAGTGTGTATAACCTGATTCTGCTTATGAATTTCTTTCGGACCATTCCAGCAGAACTGGAAGAAGCGGCCGTCATTGACGGAGCGGGGTTATTTCGGATTTTATTTAGTATTCATTTGCCTGTATCCCTTCCCGCTCTGGCGACGATTACACTTTTCACTCTAGTCGGCCATTGGAATTCTTGGTTCGACGGGCTCATTTATATGATGGACACTAAAAAATATCCGCTTGCCACATTTTTGCAAACCGTAGTTGTACAGCAGGATTTCAGCAAAATGAGCATAAACCCCAAGGATATGGAAAACTTGTCGCAAAGAACAGTCAAAGCCGCGCAAATTTTCATTGGTGCTTTACCAATCTTGCTAGTGTATCCGTTTCTACAAAAGTTTTTCGTAAAAGGCATTGTGCTCGGAGCTGTAAAAGAATAGTTTAGGAGCTGATATTTCGTGGAAGTATTCGGTTTACAAGCTTCGACCTTTCAATGCAAAGAAGACACCAAGCTACAGTTGCTTGGAGAAAATGGGTTTCGTATGGAAACATCTCCGCAAGGCGGGGGCATTTATGTGGATAAAGGAGCTCTTCCTTTACGTACTTGGTCAGATTACAACTATTTGTCGGCGGATATTTATCACGAGTCCCATGATGTTCTCGTTGTTCTCTTCTCGTTTACGGATGGAGAAAGTCGGTCGATAACGGTTCATTTCGGCGTATTGCCTCGTGTTGTAACGAGAATCTGTTTGCCGCTCACTGCTCTGAATGGGGAGAAGCTATTTCTTGACAGATTTCCTGGCGTCATGCAATCCGTACTTCGTGGAGATGCTTTCGTGGATAGGGAGCATATTACCCAGTTCGCTATCTCGACTATCTCTTCGGTTTCATCGAGAACATTGGAAATATCCGGATTGCATGTAAGTTTGTCCGCCTCGGAGTTTCAGTATGAACAGACCTCATATATCGATGAGCTTGGTCAATTGGCAGGAAAAGACTGGCTCGGTAAGACAAAAGATTCCGAGGAGCTTGTACGTTCTTTGAGGGAGGAGTGGCAGCTTTCACAGGATCACCGCGCTGAACAAACGGGATACGGTCGATATGGCGGGTGGAAAGGACTTCATTTTGAATCAACAGGATTTTTTCGAACGCAGCATGACGGCGAAAGATGGTGGTTTGTAGATCCAGATGGCTATGCTTTGTTCAGTGCTGGAATGGATTGCATTCATCCTGCAGAAACGATGAAAGTAACCGGTATGGAGCATCTGCTTACGGAACTTCCAAGCAGAAATCAGGAGTTTAGCAATGCTTGGGGAGATCAAGGCTACAGCTTCGGAATTGCTAATTTAATCCGAGCCTTCGGTGCGCAATGGCATCAGAAGTGGATGGATATAACGGAACATCGGTTGAAATCATGGGGGATGAACACGATCGGCAACTGGTCGAGTCCCGCGTTTATACAAAATTCTGAGCTGCCGTATGTATATCCGATGGTGAATTTTCCGACTACGGAACAGACGATTTTTAGGGATTTCCCTGATGTGTTCGACCCGGAATATGACAAAAATGCAGAAGCCTTCTCAGATCAGCTGCTAGTAATGAAGGAAGACCGTCGTCTGGTGGGCTATTTTATGCGGAATGAACCCCATTGGGCTTTTGTAGATGGTCTGAATTTAACCGAACAAATGCTGAGATCACCAATTCGATTTAAGAGTAAAATTCATTTTGCTGCATGGTTGAAGGAGAAGTATGGCGATGTTAATAGCTGGAACGCGGCGTGGGGCAGCTCGTTTGAGAAGTTTGAGGATCTGTATGAGGCAAGAAGATTTTCTGAGTTTACAGACTGTGCCGAACGTAGAGAGGATTTCCGCTTATATAATCGTATAATGATCAGAAGATATGTGGAAGTGCCGGCAAAGTATTGTAAAATAGCTGATCCGAATCATTTGAATTTGGGTATGCGCTACGCGTGGGTTGGCAGTGATGATGTTTTGGAAGGCTGTGAGGCTTTCGATGTGTTCTCCATAAACTGTTATCAGTTTGAACCAGCGAGGGAGATGACTAGATCAATCAGTGAGCATCTGAACAAACCGATCGTAATCGGGGAATTTCATTTCGGGGCTGCTGATGTAGGCATGCTGGCTTACGGTATTCGCGCATTAGCCACACAGTCTGACCGTGGACTAGCGTACCAATACTTTGTCGAGCAAGCGGCTTCCATTCCAGAATTGATCGGTGTTCATTATTTTCAACTGAACGATCAGCCTGTGCTTGGTCGTTTCGATGGAGAAAACTATCAAATTGGAGTCGTGGATGGGTGCCAACAGCCGTATCATACCTTTGTTGAAGCGATGAAGAGCGCACATAATCGGATGTATGAAATTCGTATGGGTTACTTGAAGCCGAGTGAATATTGTCCAGAAGAAATACCGAAAACGGGATTTTGAAGAAGGGTGTAGGGTTCACAACCACCCTATTAGGGTAAGAGAGAGTAGACCCGCAGCTTGACCGGGAGAGGGTTCAACACTATTTTCCAGGAGGTGCAAGCAGCTATGAGTACGGACAAAGATATGTATGGAGCGGTGGAAGAGGAGATTTTGGCGCAAAAGCAAGGGAACAGCTATGTGCTCACGACAAACAAGGGTACAATTGGTGAAATCACGTATACGATGGTTGACGTGGATACGTGGGTGATTGACCATACGTACGTAGACGGTGCGTACCGCGGTCGGAATCTAGCAAAGCAATTGCTGGATTTCGTAGTTGAAGAGGCGAGGGAGAAAGGTCGCAAGATTGTACCCGCATGTTCTTATGCATTAGCGCAATTTAAGAGGTCCGCCGCTTATGCGGATGTGTGGGAGAGGTCGAATACAGAGTATTCAGATCCTTACAGCTCAAGCGGAGCAGGTACGGCTAGCGGGAATATGCGTAAATAATCGTAAATCCAGAAAGAAGAGAGCCGCAGACAAGGTGTCTGCGGCTCTCTTCTTTGCTGAATTGAACCATATTATTTCGCTGCATTTAGACGGGATTGCTCATTCAACTTCAGAAGATCAGAAAAATTAGTCATTTGAGTAACGCGGACGCCTTTAGAAATAGAAGGAGTTTGTGGATCCAAGAATGTCCGTTCACTACTCACAAAAACAATTTTCACACGTACAATAACCCAATACGTGAGGAATAACAGGGAGGAGCATGAGGGTGATACTTGTTGCAGGCAATCCATCGTTTGCTATGAATCCGCTGACGCTAACGGAGCTTGAACGGAAAATATTGCAGGCTAAGCAGCAAAGCCGGGTCGTGTACCGCTACCCATCGGTTGACGCACTGGAGTTTGAATTAAAAATGCGAACGCATATTGTCGAGGCGGCGAAAGCGCTCTACACCAGCGGCGTAAGCTTCGCAACCTTTGCGGGCTCAAGGTGCAATGAGCAATATTGGACACGAACAGAAAACGGTGGATTTCAGCTCAAGGGCGGTGTGCTGCCATCAGTCGGAATCAATGATATATTCGAAAACGGACATTTATACGGCTTTGAATGCGCGGGAGCCATTATCATTATTTTGTATAAGGCTGTGCTTGATACGGTAGGTGACGCGGTATTTAATGCATATTTCAAAAATCTGTTTTTACGAGATTGGCAATATGATCGGGATTTGAGCTTGATTACGGCTTATGACAAAAATCAGGCTTATCCCGGTGATGTTCTCTATTTCAAAAATCCGGAACATGATCCAGAAACGCCGGAATGGCAAGGCGAGAATGTCGTCATGCTGGATGACAACTTATATTTCGGGCATGGCATTGGTATTGAAACCGGTCAGGATATCATTAAGGCGTTGAACCGAATGAGAAAGGAAGGAAGCACCATATCTGCTTATTTGCAGGACTTGGTCGTCTACCCTGACTTTGAATATTTGCGAGGTCTTTCGGTTAGAGAGGCTTGGTGGGACGAGGACAACCAGGAAGAGAGCATCGGAATTGCTGGCCGTATCGGCTCAGGAATTGTTCGGAAATGAGTGATGAGCCTAAAGTGAAGATGTAGCTGTATGAAGGTGGTTATATGAATGAAGGAGCAACGGCCTGACTGCGGCAATTGCTCCTTTTGTTTAAATATAGAACAGGATAACATTTCGCTAACTTTCTCTATATTTCTATGCGAAACGATAGCTTAATCGCCAGAGAACGGCTTCAGGCGTTTACGCTTGATTCATGTCCGTTAGCTGCGCTTTAAGTGCCTTGCACGAAATTGCTTGAACTGAAAGTAGATCGTGCAGCCGATGCAATAGCCTAGAATGGCAGCTAAGGCAGCTGCGCCCATCATTCCGGCAAAAATATAGCCGGCTGTGGTCCAGCCGATTACAAAGCTTAGCAGCGACAAAGTAAGAAAACCTACGCCGAGCGAGTTGTTGAATCGCTGAAGCTCGGCTGCCTCAGTCTGTGCGGAAGGAAGCCGCTTAGCTAGGAGGGGCCGCCCAGCTAGGATGAACAAATTCGAGCGGGGACCACCTAGCAGGCCTACTACTTGGATAATAAACAAGACTGCAATGAGCCAAGGCAGCTGCAGACTTATTGCAATAAGCAAGGTAATGACAATACCCGTCTGATTGCTGCGGACGAGCGGAATCGGAATTTCCTTCATGTTAAAACCAACTTTCCTTATTGGATTTAGTATAATTAACTTAATAGTAGTAAATACGCTCATAATTAGCAACTGGTATTTCGAGAAATACAATAAATTTATTTTCAGATCATTTTGGACAGCTATCCCTTAATTTCACGTTTCATATATAATAGACCTAAGTAACAATAGAACTTCTTTAGTTGATAAAAGGTAGGTTAACCGGTGAAACTAACAGGCATTGAAATGTTTAAAGGGTTGTCCAACATGGAGCTGGCGAAGCTGCTCGGCATGCTGGACAAGCAGGAATTTGTCGCGGGTACTAGGCTGTTTCGTCAAGGTGAGCCTGGCGATCGAATGTATATTATAGAAAGCGGCGCAATTGAGCTTTTCTTGCTGGCAGACGGTGACGTTAGACGTTCGCTTACCGTCCTCGGCACAGGTGAGGTTGTCGGTGAAATGGCGCTGCTTACAGGCGAAGCCAGGTCTGCGGAAGCGATTACGGCCGAGCGGTCTGTGCTTTATGTAATCGATAGCAAAATGTTTGACCGATTAGTAGCAGAGAATGCTGTATTCTCTGCTTACTTCATTAAGCTGCTCTCGCAGCGTCTTGTAGCTACGAATACAAGGCTGCAAGAAGCGAAGAAGACGGAGTCTGAACGTATTATCCAAGGGCTAGGGCAGCTGCGCGAGCAGACAGCTCGATTTCTGCTATGGTGCGCGCATGTTCCGCTCGTTAGCAGAGAGCTCGCGGAGCACACCTTTCACTTTTCACTAGATCAAGAACTCTCGCAATATCCCTTCCTAGAGCAATGCTTCCAAGATAACAAGGCGACTTCAGAATGGCTTACCTTAGCAAGCGGATTAAAGTCTGTATTAAACGATATAAGCAAGGAACGGTACGGCTATGACGAGATGGCTTCGTGGATTGATAAAGCTGTTTCCTGGTACGTGTCGCAGGGCAATTGGGTTGCGTTTATTCTTATCCAAGGAGACAAGGGCGATTGGCCCGTAGCGCTGGATACGTATGCCCGAATAGGCGGTAAGGTGACAGACGGGCAAAGAGCAGAGCTGTTTCGTACCATTAACCGCTGTCCGAGAGAGCTGCTTGCTGTCAATTATGCTGCTCTCCAAATCTATTTGCCCTATTGCGAGAGTCATGCGCCGGAGACGGGCTTATCGGTAGTAGAGAGCGCTTTAAGCTATGGACATGGCTTCTCGCCTCATGAGCTATTGTTTTTGTATGAATGTGGAACCGAACTTTGCAGGCTTGTGGGCAAGAAGAATCAATCGCTGGAATATTTGCAGCTTGCGGACGCATTGGCAAGCACGGTGTCGTCAGAAGGAAGAGTGGTGAATGCAGACCAAGCGTACGGACTGGCGAAGCAGAAGCTGGCAAGAAAGCGCAGCGAACTGCTTGTGAAGGGTGCTGGAAGACTGCTGAATGGCAACCGTATTGCAGAGGTTATTGCTGTGGTCATTGCCCTTCTGTGCATCGTGTTATCCTTTGTGCTTGAGCCGATAGGAGGTTTGTCTGAAGCTGGCATGCGATTTATCGGCATTACGCTTGCTGCAGTTGTGATGTGGATTGTGCCTGTCGTGCCGGAATATATGGTGGCGCTTGGCATGATTATGTTATGGGTGCTTGGCGGGGTTGCTCCCCCTGAGACTGCATTATCTGGATTCGGATCCAGTGCATGGCTGTTTATGATCTTTATTATGGCTGTGAGTGCAGTCGTCATGAAGTCAGGCATAGCCTATCGCATTTCACTGCTAGTGCTTAGACAATTTCCCTCCCATTATCGCGGGCAGCTATGGGGCATCGTGACGGGAGGCTTACTGCTAAATCCGTTTCTGCCCTCTTCGTCAGCGAAGGTTTCTATTGGTGTGCCGATGGCACAGACATTGGCTGAGTCCCTCGGTTATGGCGAGAGGAGCAAGGGGGCTGCAGGGCTGGGGCTTATTGCTATGCTGTTTTTTGGATTTACCGCACCATTTGTCATGACGGGATCTTATACAAATGTGATGGCATACGGCTTAGCCAAGGCAGACGATAAAGTGTCTTGGCTGCAATGGCTGCTGTACGCACTGCCTGCCTTCATTTTATTCGCATTAATATTGCTAATTGCTATGCGCTATATGTTCCGTAAGCTTGAGCCTGCCAAAGTCATTACCGGAGAGGTGCTGAACGAGCAGTTGCGTCTGCTTGGTCCGCTTACGAAGGATGAGCGGGTTTCCATGTGGACCATTATTGGATGTATTGGGCTTATGGTACTTCAACCGCTGCACGGTATAGACAGTACATGGATTATGTTAATGGGGTTTGCGGTGTTAGTCGTGAGCGGTGTCTTGGACAAGCAGACGCTATCCATGGGAATAGATTGGACGTTCCTGCTCTTCCTAGGAGCCGCATTCAGCTTTGCGGGAGTAGATGAGCAGTTGGGTGTTTCTAATGTGTTGTCCTCTTTCTTAGATGAGCATTTGCCTATGTTTGTTGACAATCCTGCTTTGTTCCTAATAGCCGTCATTCTCGGTTCTTACTTGGTAACGCTCGTTATTCGGGATGCCCCCGCTGTTATTCTGCTGGTAACGGCGATCGTGCCTCTGGGAGATGTGGTGGGCATTCACCCATGGATACTCGTATTCATTATTTTGCTTGCAACTAGTCCGTTTTTCTTTACTTATCAATCGTCTACATACTTAACAGCTTATTATAGCGCGGAAGGAAAAGCGTTCTCGCATCAGCAAGCGCAGAAGATAGCCGTTTGGTATGGTCTGGCGGTGCTGCTGGCTGCAGCTGTAAGCGTGCCGTATTGGAAGTGGCTTCATCTTATTTCATAACGAGGGGGAAGGAGGGAAGCTGTGCGAATAAAGCTGATACATATGATTACGTTTTTAACGGCATTGTCCGTATTTCTTATGTACCGAGGTACGCTGGACACAGTGGATTATTTCTTCCAGGATCGTTTCATGCAACAGGAAGGTACAATCGACACCCGAATTGCCATAATTGCGATTGATGATGAGAGTGTGAACGAGTATGGGAGCTGGCCGTGGAACCGAAATATCCATGCGCAGCTCATCGAAACGCTTAACGAAGGTAATCCAGCGGTTATCGCATTCGACGTCACGTTCCCAGCACCTTCGGCCGATGATCCTTCATCAGATGAGGCATTGATTGCCGCTGCAGAGCATGCTGGCAACGTAGTCATGCCAGTGTACGGAACGTTTGCTTCCTCTGCGAGGGAGGGGGCAATCGAGGCGATTGAGATGTCAAAGCCTTTCCCTGCATTGAAGGCAGCAGTTGCAGAGGTCGGTCATATCAATACGATTCCTGACCGCGATCGCGTCGTACGTAATTCCTTATACAGCTTCATGGATAACGGAGAGCAGGTGGAGAGCTTCTCGTGGGTCATCTACCGGATGTTTAAGGAAAGACTTGGCGAGCATGTCAATGCCGAGATGCTACCGCTTGACTCCTTCGGCCGATTTCACATTCCGTTTACAGGACGTCCATTCCAGTATGAAGCGATTCCCTATTCCGCTGTATTAAACGGCGATGTACCTGCTGATTATTTTGAAGACAGGATCGTTCTCATTGGACCCTATGCTACGGGCTTCAAGGATGACTATCTAACACCGCTGCAGGTGAAAAGTCCAATGTACGGAGTAGAAATTCACGCCAACATTATTCAAGCGCTGCTGGATGAAGACCTGAAGCGTGAGGTGGATTGGAAGTGGAATGCACTCATTCTGCTGCTTGTCGCAGGTCTTGCGTACTTCCTATTCCGAAAGTGGAATATGGTTGTTTCCTTCTTGGCAGTTGCTGTGATTATTACGGCATTTGTGTTTGGGGGCCGCTATTTGTATGAGCAAGGCATGATTATATCGATTGGTTATGTCGTTCCGCTTCTCATTATCAGTTGTATCATTGTCGTCTGCTTCCATTACGTGGAGGAGCTGTTCGAACGCCGCCGTGTGACCGATATATTCGGTAGGTATGTTGCGCCGGAGGTCGTTAACCAAATATTAAAAAATGGCGAGGATGGACTAAAGCTGGGTGGAACACGCCGCGAGTTAACGGTATTGTTCGTAGATATTCGAGGCTTTACGCCTCTCTCGGAGAAGGCGGAGCCGGAGGAGATCGTTGAAATATTAAATGAATACCTCGATCTTGCGGCCAATTGTATTTTTAAGTTTGACGGCACTCTCGATAAATTTATAGGTGACGCAGCTATGGCTATTTTCAATGCACCGCTGCTTCTTGAAGATCATCCTATGCGAGCGGTCGAAGCGGCTTGGGCGATGAAGGAAGGCTCTGAGGCGCTGGAGCGAAAGCTAATTGAGCGATTTGGCTTCGGTGTAAAGTTTGGTCTAGGTATTCATACTGGACCAGCAGTATTCGGTAATATCGGTTCCAAGAGCAGGATGGATTATACGGCGATAGGCGACACGGTTAACACGGCTGCGAGACTGGAAAGCAATGCAAAGCCCGGCCAAATCGTATTGAGCGACGCTGTCTATCAACGAGTGAAGGATCGCATTCATGCAGCTCCGCTTGGTGAAATCAAGGTTAAAGGCAAGGAACAGGGTATTACCATCTATGAATTGGAGGGATTACATTGAGAATAGCAAAGCTATTATTCATTTCTTTGCTTGCATTTGCAATTATGATGCCGACATCAGTTTTGGCTAAGGATACGGATAAGGCTGGGAAAATTACATCAGTTGCTGGGAAGTCGGAAGTGAAAAAGGGCGGCGGCTCGAAGAAATTCAACGCGTTCAAAGGCATGGCCATTACGAAGGGCGACACCATTATAACGAGCAGCGACGGCAAAGTGACGATGGAGCTTGACAGTGATAAGCAGGTGACAATCGGCACGAATACAACACTTGTTATCAGTGAACTGGTTCAAAGCGCAAAGGCGCTCGAAGGCAAGACCAGCCTAAGCTTATTGAAGGGCAAAGTGCTTATTACTATTAAGAAAAAGCTGGATGGGGATTCGCGTTTCGAGATTGAAACCCCTACTGCAATTATGGGTGTTATGGGAACGGAGTTTACTGTTGTATACGAAGAGGGCGAGAGTTATGTCGGCGTCTTCGAAGGAGCAGTGAAAACAAAGCACGGCGAAAAGCGCAAAGAGGAAACGATTGTTACTCCGAATGAGCAGCTTGGGCTGAACGATGAGGGTAAAGGTGAGAAGGAAAAGCTGGACTATCTCGACCTCCCGTTAGTAGGTCTGGAGCATTACCTAACGCTGCTTGAGAAGGACGCGAAAGCGGACAAGGCTTTAATTGAAAGAGTCAAACAGCAAATTGTGGTTAAGAAGCAAGAGGAAGCGGCGGATGCCTCAAAGGATAACGGCAGCGCACCAAGCAATACCAAAATCGTATACGAAGACACTTCGGGTCAAACTAGCGGGGGTGGCAGTGTAGTGGTGCCGACACCGCCAGCACCGACAGAAACACCAGTACCAACAGAGACACCAGGTCCTATAGAAGCACCGGTTCCTCCGCTGTTGGATTTGCGAGCACTATACCAGGGGTTTCAATCCTTTATTGGTAATGACAAAGCGTTTAATTTACCTTTCACAACATCCATTGCTTATAATGGACCGAATAGCTCATTTCCTGCAGATGGATCAGAAGTGGTCAAAGTAGAAGTGCTTAATATTGAAACGCAGCTGTTCGAGGAAAGAGATATTGTAAAACAAGTATCGTTGAGCCACGTTTCTTCAAAGCAACTGCTCGTTGAGCTGTCAGAGCCGATTGAATACGGTTCGAGAATAAGATTTACAATTCTAGCTAATCAACTAAAAAATGCAGAAACGAACGATGTACAAGAGAATGATCTGGTTACGGGCAGCGAAGAGTATGGTCAAGGTTTTTTGTTTACATTCGCACAAGAGCGCTATGAGATGGAATTTAAGCATGAGGATAGCATGTATGACGGGGAGGGAATACGTTCCATTGAGCTGAGCTCGCTTGGATACAGTATTCCTTATGATTCGGAAACGGGAACCGATATCCAAATTTATAAGGTTTGTCCGAAGGATGAGGGCGGTTACGAAGATGAGGGCTGCTACTCGGGGTTCGAATACGATCTTAGGCAATACGTTAGTAGTACTAGTGTAATATGGCCGAATCGGTTGGTTATTGCTTTTAATATAACGAACTTTCAATTGCTTGAACCTGCTTTATATCAGGTGAGGGTGAATCTTCAAGATGATAGGGCTCAACCTCACTATGTATGGGTGGATATAAATATCGTCGAAAAGAAGCCTCCTGTACTATTTTGGGATGGAGCTTATACCACAGATAGCAGCACGATAATATTACCGTTTACTACAAAAATTGCATCTTACGTCATACCGATTACGAAGTCCAACGTTAGTATTCATACCGTGTCAGAGATTCCGCCTGCACTTATGGAAGGAAATGAAGATCCGGCTGAGGGTTCTGATCGTGCACTGGAAATTGAGAGTGTGTCAATCAATCCAAACGATGCCACGCAGCTTATTGTGAAACTGAAAAATGAATTGGAATATGGCACTACTCTGCTGGTGACTATTGCCGCTAACTCATTAATGAATCCAGAGACGCGTGATGTGCAGAAGGAAGACCAGTTGATATACCTGACCCATAGAGCGATACTGTTAACAAGCGAGGTTGAATTTATTCACCAAGATTCAAACCAAGTGAACAAAGAAATAATGATTAATACGTATGGCTTTGAAATAGGGGAGCCTTATCTCTATAGGATATCCGAAGGTAGTTCTGAACCGCTCTATGAATTAGATGGCGTCTATACGTTATCTGGTGAAGGGGATGTGAAAACACTCACATTATTGGCTGAATATTTCAATTCATCGGATGTTCGCCCAGGACGATATGTGCTTGTCATACCTGTTTTGGATGATCTGGATTGGCCGACATATCTGAGTTTAAACATTGAAGTAAAGATACCTGTAGTATAATGCTAGGCTAAAGGAGATGAGCGACATCATGAAAACGAAGTTTCGTATATTAGCAGTTGGAACGGCGCTTGCGACTGCCTTAGTGACGTTTAATTTAAACACATATGCAGCGAACGCTGAAGAATCAATTGCCGCAGCGGAGCAGACGGGAACTGCGCAGGTGTCCGCTGCAATTGAGAAGATCAGCCAACCTTGGGGTCTGGCTGCCGCGGTGGATGGCGGAATAATCGTTGTTGGTGCCGGGAGCAACCAGATTAGCAAGTGGCAGACTGGAGGGCTGACAGCCGTTACGAATCAGACGGCAAGCGGTTATTTCGACGGAACAACAGTTAATTCAACCTTCAATCACCCTTCGTATGCTGCACTTAACAGCAAGGGTGTTATCTACGTAAGTGACACCGACAATCATGTGGTGCGCAGAATTGTGAAGGATAGAGTCTATACGGCTGCCGGTAATGGTCAACCAGGCTATGAGAACGGCAAGTTCGGGGAAGTGCAATTCAATGCTCCATCGGGCATAGCCATAGATGAGAAGGATCATGTATTCGTGGCCGACTCCCTGAACAATGTAATTCGTGTCATATCACCGGAAGGTGTGACGACGACCTTCGCCGGAGTGGCTGGTGAAACAGGCGGCTACAAGGATGGTGATGTGACAGAGGCCAAATTCAATGAGCCAATGGGTCTCGCCTTCGACGAGAAAGGCGGCTTGTACGTTGCGGACAGCGGCAATCATTTGATTCGATATATACGGGATGGTAAAGTGACGACGATAGCTGGAAAAGCGACGACAGTTGATGCGTTGACCGGTTATATGCAGGGCGGCTATGCGACAGGAGCAAGTAAGGATGCACAGTTCAATCGTCCTCGTGGGCTTGCGTATGCGGAGGGCATTCTCTATATTGCGGACAGTCTCAATAACCGTATTCGGGCAGTGAAGGAAGGCGTCGTAATTACCATTGCAGGTCAAAGCAAGCCAGGCAACGTGCTAGGAAGCGCAGATACTGCACAATTTAACCAGCCCTCTGCTCTGCTGTATACAGCTGGGAAGCTGTACATTGCCGATACGCTGAACGATAGCGTAAAGCAGCTGGAGGTTAGCTCGAAGTCACTTAAGCCTATTATCAACCTGCAAGAATTAATGGAAGGCACAGCGCTTCTGCCGGCTGGCAAAGATCCGCAGGTGTGGCTGGATGGTAAGCAAGTGAAGTTTAATGCTTCTCAGCAGCCATTCAAGAAAGGTGATAAAACCTATCTGCCTGTGAGAGCCGTATTCGCAGCTTGGGGAGCGGAGATTAAATGGAATGCAGCAGCCAAAGAAGCAGTGCTTTCCAAACAAGAGTGGAAGCTGGCACTTAAAGTGAACGCCAAACGTACGGTTCTTCTTGAGCGCGGTACGTTGTACGTTGAAGCAGATTATTTGGCGGACGCGGGATCGTTCCTGCTTGCACATGAGAATGGTTTTAATGCTATCATAATCGGTAGCGGGCAGTAATCTGCCTAAATCGATTTTACTGGAACGGAGGTTGTGCAATGACTACAGGAAGCCATTCGCAAAACAACGTAGATCGTTTCTCCGGGTTCGAGAATGATTATGATCAGCATCGCCCGAAAACACCGCAAGCCGTCATCGATATTCTATCCAGCTATCTTGGCCGAACGCCAGAGTTAGTCGCTGATGTCGGCTGTGGAACGGGATTATCCTCCTTTGTCTGGCTTGGACATGCCAAACAAATTATTGGCTTTGAACCAAATGACGATATGAGAGGAAAAGCTCTTTCCCATTTGCCTAAGCAAGCAGAGGCAGCCGCGATATCGTTCGTCAAAGGCTACTCAGACAGGCTTTTCTTGGATGCGGAAAGTGTCGATGTCGTGACCTGCTCGCAATCCTTTCATTGGATGGAGCCAGTGAGTACACTTCGTGAATTCGCGCGTGTGCTAAAGCCTGGAGGTATATTCGCAGCTTATGACTGTGACTGGCCGCCGACGCTGCACTGGGCTGTGGAGGCGGAGTATGAACGGCTGATTGCCCGATCAGAAGAAATCATCGCTAAGTATGTATTGGCGAAGGATCTTGCGAGCAAACGAGACAAGGAACAGCATATCACACAGATTAAAAACAGCGGTTTGTTCTGCTTCGCCAAGGAAATCGTCTTTCATAATCTGGAATACTGTGATGCTGAGCGATATATTGGCTTAGCGCTTAGCCAAGGCGGCATTCAGACCGTTTTTAAGCTGGGCTCCAAGGAGCTGGAACAGCAGCTGCAGCAATTCATAAGCAGCGCGGAGCATTATTTTGCAGGTAGAGCTTTGGCGGTAAGGTTCAGCTACCGGATGAGACTAGGCGTGAAATAAAGGAATGTCACAAAAAGCTGTCCGATCCGGCGATTGTATGTCGGAGGGACGGCTTTTTTTGAAATTTAGGAAAAGGACAGAGACAGCCGTTTCTTCTGATTGCTCAGAAATGACTGCCCATCGTATTTCCATGTATAATGGCAGGATGAACAGCGTGGTATAGCGCAAATGAGTTTATGATTGAGGAGGACATGGCTTGTCACCAAGAAACGTGGAGAAGGACAAATTAATGCGTGAGAAACGCATGCAGCACATTCTAGACAGTGCGCTCAAGGTTATGGCGATAAATGGCTTCCAGTTAACGAGTATACAAGATATTGCGAAGGAAGCGAAGGTTAGCGTAGGCAATGTCTATCACTATTATGCCTCGAAGGAAGAGATTTTCAGTGAGGTGCTGCGATCCGGACAGACGAGCTATGGCATGCATGTTTCTGGCTTGGCAGCAATGGACATTGAACCCATAGAGAAGCTTAGAATGATGCTCACTTCGTGGCTTTCCCTACGGACCAATTGGGCGTTCACAATACTTATGCATACGGCAAGGCTCTCAGAAGCAACCCCTCCAGAAATAAAGAAAGCGATTACGGATCGGTTTACAGCTAATCTTGCTCCTGTTGCCGAGATTATGCGAGATGGCATTAGTCGAGGGACGATTATTGATGAGGACCCGCTGCAGCTGGCCTTTTATTTCGTGAGCATGATTCAAGGTCTGACGCTCCAGCGCCCGCCTGATTATGAGGTTCCGGTAGAGATGAATGTTGAGGCTATGATTCGGTTATTCGAGGTTAAGTGATTGGGTTAAATCATGATAGAAAAAAAGAATTGACAAAAAATAAACGATGCCGCAAAATAAGCAACATAACAAACCGAATATATATTCGAATTGTTAATTGCTTTGTATATAAACGAATCGACCAGACAACTGGAGATTTAACGTTTGTACCCATACGCGTTAGATCTTTTTATTTTATCACAATACCAAGTAAACAGGTGTTAATAATATATTTTAAAAGGAGGGGCAGCTAATGGCCGCAGAAATGCTCGTTGTACATGAACTTAATAAGACATTCGCTACACCTTCGGGCGATGTTATCGCGCTTAATCGCATCGGCCTACAGGTGAAGCAGGGGGAGTTTATTACAATTATTGGACCGAGCGGCTGCGGCAAAAGCACATTGCTCAAGATTGTAGCGGGCCTTGACACGAAGTACGAAGGCACAGTGCTGGTCAATGGGAAGCCGATTGATGGGCCCAGCATTGAGAAAGGATTTATTTTTCAAGAGCCGCGCCTATTTCCTTGGTTAACGGTGGAGAAGAATATTGCGGCGAATCTATCGCTTAGGAAGCCGGAGGTGCGTAAGCGAGTAGATGAGCTCATTGCGCTTGTACGTCTGCAAGGCTTCGAGCGATCTTATCCGAGGGAGCTTTCGGGCGGGATGGCACAGCGTGTTGCGATTGCGAGGGCGCTGCTCCGCAGCCCGGACATACTGCTGCTTGATGAGCCGTTCGGAGCGCTTGATGCTTTCACCAGATCGCATATGCAGGAAGTGCTGCTCGACATTTGGCAGAGCAATAAGACGACGATGCTGTTCGTGACACATGATTTAGATGAGGCGGTGTTCCTAGGCGAGCGAGTGGTCATTATGAATCCGCGTCCAGGTCATATCCGCAGCATATTGCCCATTGATTTGCCTTATCCGCGGAAGCGGGCGGGTCATGCTTTTCAAGAGCTGAGACATAAGGTGCTGAATGAGTTCGAGAAGGTCGAAGGGCCGGCTGTGGACGAGGGTGCCCATATTTAAAGAAGAAATAGCGGCTATAAAACAAACATTGGGGAGAGATGGACGATGAAATCATTACGCTTGCTTACGACAGCATTTATACTACTGGCGGTATTTATTAGCGGGTGCGCGGCACCAAATAACAATAAGGCAGAGAACGAAAAGTCGGAAAATACTGGCGGAACGGAAGCGAAGAGCTTTGAAGGGCTTACGGTAAACATTGGGTACCAAGGAAGCGGCGGTTTAATGGGGAAAGCGATAGAGGAGAAGTGGTTCGACGAGGAGTTTGGCAAGCTTGGTGTTAAAGTAACGTACGCAGAATTTCAAAGCGGGCCACCGATGACGGAAGCAATTGCTTCCAACCGGCTTGATTTTGCAGGTCTAGGCAATATGCCAATTATCGCGGCGCAAGCAGCAGATATTAAGTTTAAAGTCATCTCACAAGCGTTGGAAGGCAAGAGCAATGTTGCCATTATCGTTCCAAAGGATAGCACGCTCCAGACGATTGAAGATTTGAAAGGGAAAAAGGTTGCCGTTGCCAAAGGCAGCAATGCCTATAACTTTCTATACCGTGGTCTTGAAGAAGCTGGGCTAAAGGCTTCTGAATTGGAAATTATTCAGTTGCAGCCGGATGAAGCACAGCCTGCATTCGAAACGGGTAAAGTAGATGCTTGGGCAACTTGGGATCCGAACATTACGCTGAACACGCTGCAGGATAAAGCGAAGGTGCTTGTTGACGGTGAGCAGCTAGGCGTTCTGTCGCCCTCCTTCTATATTGTAAGAAAGCAATTGGCTGACGATTATCCAGAGCTGGTGACGCTGTATTTGAAGGTTTGGAACAAAGCGCTCGCTTGGGAGAACGACAATTGGGACGAAGCTATCGAACGTTATGCGGCAGAACGCAGCGTACCGGCACCGGTTATTGAAGCGATCTTCACGCGCTCTAAGACAATCAGTATTCCGGTAACAGAAGAGATCATTGCTGAGCAGCAGAAAACGGCAGACTTCCAGTTCGAAATTAAAACCATTCGCAAAAAAATTGACGTTTCCGAAGTGTTCGACAATCAATACATCGAAGAAGCATTGAAATCATAGAGGCATAGTAAAGAAAAGAGGCGTTCGCAATGATTGGATCAGGAGGAGCGGAAAGCGCGCTGCGCAAAGCTGTTAAAGCAAAGAAGAAGCGGACTAGAAGCCGCTTCTCCATTCAAACCGTTAATTTGCTGTTAAGTCTGCTGCTGCCACTTGGCTTACTGGCTGTCTGGCAAATAGCGGGTATGATGGGCAGGCTGAACCCAACTCTGCTGCCAACCCCGGGATTGATTGTGGAGGAATTCGTTGCCCTGACGATGTCAGGTGAACTCTTCTACCACCTTAGTGTTTCCTCATGGCGTGCGCTTCTAGGTTTCCTGCTTGGAGGCGGGATTGGGCTGGCAGCTGGTTTATGGGTAGGCTTCTCTTATAGGGCGGAGAGACTAATTGATCCATCGCTCCAAATGCTTCGTACCCTGCCTCATTTGGCAGTAGCTCCTTTGTTTATATTATGGTTCGGCTTTGATGAGTCGTCGAAGATATTGCTGATTGCCAAGGGTGCATTTTTCCCGCTGTATGTGAATACTTTTCTTGGCATCCGCTCAGTGGACAGCAAGCTGTTCGATGTAGCACGCGTGCTGCAGTTCAGCCGCTGGCAGATGATTACAAAGCTTGTCCTGCCGGCCTCGCTCCCGAACGTGCTTCTTGGGGTGAGATTATCTATCGGTGTTGCGTGGCTCGGTCTTGTTGTAGCGGAGATGATGGGGTCTAGCTCGGGTATCGGATTTTTAATTAATGATGCTCGTTATCTTATGATCACTTCCGTTGTTTTTGTAGGCATTATTATTTTTGCGGTTGTCGGTAAGCTGACAGATTCGCTCGTTAAGCTGCTGGAGAAGCGTCTGCTGCGCTGGCAGGACAGTTATAAAGGGGAGGGAGTGTCATGAGCGGGCAGTCTGTTTCGCGGGAAACGGCCGGTAAGGCTGCTGGTTCTGATTGGCTTAGCAGAATCCCGAGGCCGCTTCATGGATGGATCGTACCTGTCCTTGTCGTTGTTGTATGGCAGATCGTCAGTGGGCTCGGCATTCTGTCGGCAACGCTGCTTCCGGCGCCGGCTAGTATTGTCAAAAGCTTTCTAGCACTTTGTGCCAGCGGTGAGATGGCTGAACATTTGAGCATCAGCATTTACCGGGCTGGATTCGGTTTTCTGCTTGGTACTTCACTGGGCTTGCTGCTCGGATTGTCGGCGGGGCTTGGCAAGCTGGTCGAGAAGACGCTTGATCCTTCGCTGCAAATGCTGCGAACAGTGCCGCTGCTGTCGGTCATTCCTTTGTTTATATTATGGTTCGGTATTGGGGAGTTCTCGAAGGTTTTGTTGATAGGCTTAGGTGCTTTCTTTCCCGTATATGTGAACACATATCTAGGAATTCGCAGCACAGATGCCAAGCTGTATGAGGTATCGCGTATTTTTCAGTACACGCGCCTGCAGCAGGTGACGAAGCTCATTATTCCAGCTGCACTTCCTAATATTTTGCTGGGGGTAAGACTGTCGCTTGGCGCGTCATGGCTGCTGCTTGTCGTTGCCGAGATGATGGGCACGAGTGCAGGTATTGGTTACATGATACAGGATGCTAGAGCGTATTCAGAGACAGAGATCGTATTCGTTGGCATTATTATGTTCGCGGTGTTCGGCAAGCTGTCGGACTCGGCGGTTAAGCTGCTGGAAACAAGGTGGCTGCGCTGGCGGGATACGTATAAAGGTTAACCTATATAAGTTCGGAGAGGCAGGTCATACATTATGGGGAAACGGCACGAGCAACTCCATCTCGGCGCTTTCATCTATTACTCAGGCCATCATCACGCGGGTTGGAGGCATCCGGATTCCGGCGTCGAGGGCATGTTCGATGTAAAGTTTTATCGTAGGCTGGCACAGACGGCAGAACGTGGAAAGTTCGATATGCTCTTTTTTGCGGACTTGCTGTATGCAACGAACGTAGGGCAAGCTGTTGCAGGTATGCTGGAGCCGCTTACGCTGCTCTCGGCTTTGTCGGCGGCGACGGAGAAAATCGGGTTAACGGCTACGGTTTCGACTACCTATAACGAGCCATATAATGTCGCTCGCAAGTTCTCATCACTGGATCATATTAGCGGAGGACGGGCTGGGTGGAATATCGTGACCTCTCAGCTTGATCTTGAAGCACACAATTACGGCAGGCCTAAGCATCCAGAGCATAGCTTGCGATACGAGATGGCTAAGGAATTCGTAGACGTCGTGACCCGCCTATGGGATAGCTGGGAGGATGGGGCGCTGGTGCTTGACCGTGAGGCCGGGCAGTTTGCCGATGAGGCAAAGGTGAAGCCTGTCGATTACAACGGCGAGTGGTATTCTACGAAAGGGCCTCTGAACGTTCCACGATCTCCACAGGGCTATCCTGTACTGATTCAGGCAGGCTCTTCGGAACCCGGACAGGAATTCGCAGCTTCTATTGGCGAGGTTGTATTCACGGCGCAGCAATCGCTGGAGGCGGCTAAGGCGTTCTATGAAAGTGTGAATAGTCGTCTAGGTGATTACGGAAGAAAGCGCGGCAGTCTGAAAATAATGCCAGGTCTCTCTCCCGTTCTGGGAGCAACCGAGGAGGAGGCTAAGCTGCGTTATCAGCAGCTGCAGGAGCTGATTCCTGAGGCCCATATTACCGCTTTTCTATCCGCTTTTCTGGGCGTGGATTTAACCAAATACTCGCTTAATGACCAGCTTCCTGAAATTCCAGATCCCGTAGAGGCATCGAATGGCATGAAAAGCCGCGTACAGTTAGTTATGGATATGGCACGCAACGAGAAGCTGACGATGCTGGAGCTTGGCAGAAGGATGCTAGGTGCGAGAGGGCATCTGCAATTCGTTGGAACGCCCGTCCAGTTGGCAGATCTAATCCAGCTTTGGTTCGAAGAGTACGGATGCGACGGTTTTAACATTATGGCGCCTGTACTGCCCGGTGGACTTGATGACTTCGTGGATCAGGTTGTACCTATTCTGCAGGAGCGCGGGTTGTTCCGAGAGGATTATACAGGTGATACACTCCGCGAGCATCTTGGTCTTGAACGCCCTAGCGAAGGACATTTCCGAGCTGGCCGTTCTGTTGTACAGGAGCGAGCGTGACGCTTAAACATACACTAAAGAAAAAGCAAGCTGCTTATGCCGTAGAGGCAAAGCAGCTTGCTTTTTCCATTTTGAGAGGAGGTGAGGGTGCTATGGCTTAGTGAATATTCCGCTTTTTAACATAAACAGTCTATCGCAAGTAGTAACGTTCATAGCTAACCTCCGAGCTGAGTGAGTGTTAAAGGCTTCCGTGCAGCAGTGTCTATTGCTTGATGATGAGATAGACGATGTATCCGATTCCTGCTGCAATTAATCCAATTGTTGCCGTGCTAGATAGTAGGAGAAAGAATATCTCCCACTTATCTTTTTTTGTATCTCGAATGTCCTGTCCCTCGTTCCCCTTCGTCGCTTGAGGTTCCAAATGATTTAGACGGGGCTTAATGATGGTTCACCCGCTTTCTTTATTACTTTTCTGACTTTTGCTTGTATACGATTAGAATTGTGCTTCGTTGGTAGGTGTTGCCTGATGTGCCTGTCTTGATCATAGAGCCATAACAAATATTGACGACTTGATCTTCATCTAACTCGGCTAGAAATTCGTTGGCTCTCTTCTCTGCAAATACCGTATCTGTATCGAGAAATTCTTTAACTTGAATCATGCTGACTTCTCCCCTCCTTCTTTTCCAAATAGAAAGATAGGCACTCCGCCCTAGAAGCGGAATGCCTGCTCACGTTCACCATAGCATTGGCAACTAAGGGTGTCAACCGATGCCATATGTTCATTATTAGAACAAACAAATGAAATAGAGCAAGCGTTTAAAATAGTACTGAAGAATTTATGTTAAGTTAATGTCATATATTAAACAGAGTGACTAAAAGAGATATTTCCTTACGAAATAAAAATTGTTTAATTTTAACTAGAATAAAAGCATTATTACAGTTGCATAGAGTTATAATATAAAATTAGTTTTTTGCTATAAAAATATAGTGTAAATAAATGATTTATTTTAAAATATAAATATAATGAATTTGGTTTCATGAATTAACAATGATTAAACTTGTTTAGCAATTAATTATTTTTGAAAAACAAAAGTAATATAATAAATGTATTTTTGATTTAGTGAGATAAACGGTGAAAATAGTGGAAAAAGATGAGTAAAAGCAGGTTGTATTCGCTTTTATGACGAAATATGAGCTTGTTAGAAAACGTGACATAAAATAGACTGTTGAATAAGACAGAGAGAAGTATATAACATAGGAGGAGAGAAACATGACACAAATTGTAAAGAGTGAGTTAGCTAAAAAGGTGATCGTTCCCTTACTGGTGCTTTCATTATTGGCTGCTATGGTTGGGGTTATGGCGAAAAATAACTATGTCCGCGCTGAGGAAGTGCCGGGATTGCCTACCTTTGATATTCCAGCTCTTTCATCTGAGCATCAAGCATCAAGCTTACCTAATGTTATTGTAGTAGCTACAGGGGGTACACTTGCTGGTAAAGCGAGAAACGACGACCCTACCAATTTCCAAAACTATGCTGCTGGTACATTCAAAATGGAAGATTTGGTAGCACAGCTTCCTAGAAAAGATAAAATTGCTGACGTTTCAACTTTCCAATTCGGAAATAAGGGATCAGGCGGATATACGATTAAAGAGCTTTACGATCTTTCGCTGGCTGTAGACGCGGCACTCGAAATTTATGACAGTGCGGTTGTCACAACAGGTACGGACACCATGGAAGAGATTGCTTACTTCCTTGATCTAACGGTACGCAGTGAGAAGCCGGTAGTTGTAACAGGCGCAATGAGACCGTGGGATGTTATTGGAACAGACGGTCCTGCCAACCTTTATCAAGCGATTAAAGTAGCAGGCAGCGGTAAAACAAAATGGTTTGGTACCGTTGTTATGCTGAATGATGTCATTTATGCAGCTCGTGAGGTTACGAAAACGAACTCTCACCGCAATGATACATTCGACGCTCCGATGTTCGGCGCGCTTGGTTATGTAGATGACCCTGCAGTGCGAATCTATCGTGCTACTGCAAGAGCGGCAAAAGCGGGTACAGCGGAATGGGCTTCGCCATTCGACCTTAAAACGATTTCCAAAGACAGTCTTCCTATCGTTGAAATTGTTTACAGCTACCAAGAAGCAGGCGGCGGCGCTATTCGCGGACTTGTAGCGGACGGAGCGAAAGGTATTGTAACAGCAGGTACAGGAGCAGGCGGTATTTCCTCGCAACTTGGTACAGCACGTACAGCAGCAATTCGCGATAACGGTGTTGTATTCGTATCGACGACAAGAACAGGCTCAGGCTCTATCTATGACAGCGGCAACGGCAGCGTCATTGGCGGAGACAACCTTAATGCTGCTCATGCTCGTATGATGCTTTTGCTTTCACTAGCATTTACAAATGATGTGAGCAAGATTAGAAGCTGGTTTACGACATTTGGTACACAAGATGTTGAGATTTCAGTTGATGAGAATACGGTAATGAAAACTACGGTCGAAGAACTAATTGAAGAACCGATCGTTGAGCCAGATGTGACGGAGCCAGTCGTTGTTGAACCAACTCCGACTACAGAAGCACCTGCAGCTACCGATGCTCCAACGGCAGAGCCTACTGTAGAAGCAACGCCTGAAACAGCACCGGTGACGCCATAAACTCGGGGAGGAGTACGGTTATGAACATAATAAGCCAGTTAAAAACAACGAAGAAAATTTTCGTTCCTCTCCTTATTACAGCACTCCTCAGCACGCTACTGATCGGCTATACAAGCTCAGTTCGTGCGGAGCCAGCGCCTGTAGTACTGCCGACCTTCGACATTCCGGTGCTGAGCGCGGTGTACGAGGCTTCTCCACTGCCTAATGTGATCGTTATTGCGACAGGTGGGACGCTTGCCGGCCAAGTGAGATCGAACGACCCGACGAATTTCCAAAGCTACTCAGCGGGTACTTATAAGATCGCAGATATGGTAGCTCAGCTACCGAGAAAAGATAAAATCGCTGATGTATCTACCTTCCAATTTGGCAACAAAGGGTCTGGCGGATACACAATGAAAGAGCTTTATGATCTATCGCTTGCAGTAGATGCTGCTCTTGAAATTTATGACAGCGCGGTTGTTACAACGGGTACAGATACGATGGAGGAAATTGCTTATTTCCTTGACCTAACGGTACAAAGCGAGAAGCCTGTCGTTGTGACGGGTGCAATGCGACCTTGGGATGCGATTGGAACGGATGGGCCTGCCAACCTTTATCAAGCAATCAAGGTTGCGGGAAGTAACAAAACCAAATGGTATGGTACAGTAGTGATGCTTAATGACGTGATTCATGCGGCTCGTGAG
Source organism: Paenibacillus sinopodophylli (assembly GCF_005930355.1). Classification (GTDB taxonomy): domain Bacteria; phylum Bacillota; class Bacilli; order Paenibacillales; family Paenibacillaceae; genus Pristimantibacillus; species Pristimantibacillus sinopodophylli. Next base: position 143,457 of record NZ_VDBO01000007.1, on the reverse strand, counting down.
GTAACCAAAAGTAATGCACACCGTATGGATACGTTTGAAACACCGATGTTCGGAGCACTTGGTTATGTGGATGATCCGGCAGTTCGGATTTACCGTATGAATGCTCGTGCACTGAAGGCTGGTCAAGCGGATTGGAAAACACCGTTTAACTTAAAGACCATCTCGAAGGATAGCTTGCCTAAAGTAGAAATTGTGTATAGCTATCAAGAAGCTGGCGGCGGTGCAATCCGTGCGTTGGTTGAAGATGGTGCGAAAGGCATTGTAACAGCAGGTACAGGAGCGGCGGGCATTTCCTCGAAAATGGGCACAGCGCGTACTGCAGCTATTAGGGACAATGGTGTTACGTTCGTTTCGACAACAAGAACGGGCTCTGGTACGATTACAGGAGGCGGGACCGGCATTATTGCTGGTGACAACCTGAACCCGCAGCATGCACGAATTATGCTGATGCTATCGCTGGCATTCTCGAATGAATTTAGTACGATTAAAGGCTGGTTCGAGACAGTAGGTACGCAGGATATTACGCTGGATGTAGCTGAAACGCCTACGCCAACTCCTACAACTCCTCCTGGTGGGAACAATGGGTCGGGTTCTGGCGGCACGGTTTCTCCAAATACGGGTGAGGTTACTATTGGTGCTGGCAGCTCGGGCACGTTAGGTCTTGATGACAGCGTGACGGTATCGATCCCGGCTGGAGCGACGAAGGAACAAATGAGATTGTCGATTACGAAGCTGGCAAGCACAGGCGGAATTGTGGATGCATCGAGCCAATTGTTATCGCCTGTATTCGAAATACTCAAATCGATTCCGGACAATTTCACCATTCCGGTTACATTGACCTTTAAAATCGATCAGTCGCTCATTAAAGAGGGTAAGAAAGCTTCTGTGTTCTATTACGATGAGACAAAGAAACAATGGATTGAGATGGGTGGAACAGTTAGCGGCAATACGATTACCGTAAAAACGGATCATTTCACGAAATTTGCCGTATTTGCGGTAGATGAAGAGGGAGCGTCCTTTACGGATATTACCGGACACTGGGCAGAGGCTGCTATTAAAGAGGCTGTGGCTGCAGGTATCGTGAAGGGTTATGTAGATGGTACCTTCAAGCCGAACAACACGGTTACGCGTGCTGAATTTTCTGTCATGCTGATGGGTGCGCTGAAAGCAGAGGGTGAGAGCGAGGCGCTTGCCTTTGCCGATCAAGCAAGTATTGCAGCTTGGGCCAAAGATGCGGTTGCACAGGCTGTCAAAGCAGGTGTGATTAGCGGCTACCCAGACGGAACCTTCCGTCCAAGTGCGAATATTCTACGGATGGAAATGGTGTCGATGATTGCAAAAGGTTCGGGTCTAACCTTGGATCCCAATGCAACAACAAGCTTCACCGACAACAAGGATATTCCGACATGGGCACTGGGCGCTGTGAAAGCTGTAAGTGACAAAGGAATTATTCAAGGACGTACGGGCAATGTATTCGCTCCTAAGGCAACAGCATCGAGAGCGGATGCCATTACCATTATTATGAACATGCTCAAAAACAAATAGAAGGCAGCTTTTAGCTGACCTCCAAAAAAGGCGGTTCCTGAGGTCTGATCAGACCTAATGGAAACCGCCTTTTGGTGTGCGATGAATTCTTGAGCTTAGAGTCCGGCTTGGAGCAATAATTGCGCGGTCTGGGCGGGATGGGAAATCGGGAAATGATGGCCACGCGCGACTCGCTCTAGGGGTAGCTTGTTGTACGCTTGAGGTAGAGAAAAATTGCGGTCTAGTTCGCCCCAAAGAATGGTGGTTGGGACGGCGCTCCAACTGCTCGGTTGAAGCTGAAAGGTGCGCGCTTTAGTTAAAGCTGCCATCGTATCAGCTAGCGTAGCTCGGATTCTAGGGGAGCTAAGCTCAGCGAGTACATATTCCATATAGGAAGCAGGGATCTGTTCATCGTTATCAAAGCAGCCCTGCCTTATGAGTGTATTGCGCAATACGCTGGGGGACAGCTTCGAAAGTATTAGTCGGTTTAGACTGGGCAGGCGGTGGTGAACGTTGGCTTTATGAAGCGCGGGCTGCAGTAAGTATACGGACTGAATATGCTTGGGTATTCGCTCCATGACCTTGGCGGCGAGTAAGCCGCCATAAGAATGTCCAATTAACGTAACGGATGTCTCCTGCTCGGCAATTGCGGTTATGATCGAGTGGACGTGACCTTCCACGACGTCTTTAGAATGATGATAGGGCGTACGCCCTAGACCAGGTAAATCGGCAATCCAAACCTGGCGGCCATGAAGCTCAGAGGCGAGCGGCAGCAGGCAGTCCGCGCCGCTGAAGGTACCTGGCAGTATAAGTATCGGGTTCCCGCTGCCTTTTTTCTCGAGTGTGGCCAGCGGTCCGCGCCTTCCGCGTATAAAGCCCGAAAGATCCGTATTTCGATGAGACAGTCGGTAATCGAGGTCAGCGATGACATGGGGGAGTACAGAAGCTTCTATGGAAGCAGGAAGCTCATATTTGCGCTGAATCGTCTTCGTTGATTCAATTGGGAAGGCTGAATCAACGATGAAGCTAAGTGATTGCTGCGGAATGCCGAGCTTGCGGCCCAAAGGCGTATTCAGCAGCTTCTTTAGAATAGATAAGGGGATAAATCCAATAGGAGCTGGTACGCGAAGCTCCTTATTGATGATACGGATGAGTTCCGTCATGCTTGGACTTTTCATTTGCTCATCAAGCAGATAGTAGGTTTCATTCTCTGGCTGGTGTTCTCGTACCAATGCTGCGATGAATTTGGCAGTATGGTCAATGTGGACGAGCGGGATCCAGAACTTGCCGCCGCCAGGAACGGTTCCCATCAGCTTCCGCCTAGAACTACTGACAAGGATACCGAGACCGCCTGTTTGCTCGGTGCTTCCAGTAATAGAGTCGCCGATGACGACGCTGGGATTGACGATGGAGAGTGGATAACCGCTCGCCTTGGCTTGTTGGCGAATATGAACATCGGCCATTATTTTCATTCGCTCATAAGGTGATTCGTGCTCAAGCAGCTTCATGATGGCATCAGGTTGGTCTATATTCTCATTGGTTACAGGGCTTTTGAAACCAACGACATGAATAAAGTGCTTCAGTTTTCCGTTCTTGTACAAAGCTGCTGCGAGCTCGCTTATATATCCCGCAGCATCCAGAAAGGCTGATTTGGCTTGCTGTTCGCTCAGCATGATATCCATGGGCCCGCCTGCATGAATCATGATATCGGCTTGATGAAGAGAAAGAAGGCCTTCCGCTGAAAGTCCGAGTCCCGGTAATGTAAGATCTCCGATAACAGCGGATACTGAAAGAGCGTGTTCTCTCTCTAGTTGTTCATGAAGAACGGCTAGACGATGGGGGGAACGCACCAAGGCTGTAACCTGATGGCCTTGCTGAGTAAGCTGCATAATGATTTGAGTACCGAGAAAGCCAGTTCCTCCAGTTATGAATACGTGAGCCATATTGCTTCCACTCCTTTATATTTATTAGTACTATTCGGTACTAATATGGTCAAAAAAATTACTTTAGCATGGAAGCTAAAGCATGGAGCGATTGCTGCATGACCATGGAATCTGGCTGTGCATGCTGTAGGAATAGTCCGCCTTCGACCGTGGCTAGAATGAGAGCAGCGGTCTGTTGCGGCGGCAGCTTTCCGCTGAATTCTTGAGTCGCAATGCCTTCTGCAATCAACTGCTCCAGCACCGTCAGCTGATTTGTGAAAAATAGGCTGATCTGTTCGCGGATGGCTTGAGAATCGGGCGGTGTTTGTGTATATAGTGTCAGAAATGGGCAGCCGCCGAGACAGTCCGCATCTTGTTCGATGAGTACTTGCATCATTTGTAGCAGACGGTCCATGACAGGCAGTTCCTTCTGATTCACGATATGGACGATAAGCGATTCGTATCGCTCCGTCAGCCGGCCGATAATCGCGGATAGCAGTTCTTCTTTGCTTTTAAAATAATAATAAATATTAGTTTTGGAAACTTTGCTCTCCGTTACAATGTCGTCCATGCTGGTGACTAGATAGCCCTTGCTAAGGAACAGGGCAGTGGCGGTTTGCAGGGCAATTTCACGATTAGATGTTTTGGCTTCTGGGCTCATATTAGTACTATAAAGTACTAATATGAGCGTTGTCAACCAAGTGACGCTCTTCCCACCAGCCAATGGATATAACTGCGGGAGCTGGACGGCTAATGGCGCTCGTTAAAGTGAACAGAATAGCTTTGCCCGGGCCAATAATCCAGTGTCCTGCTTTCTCGCTGGTGACGCTCGAATAGGAAGGGATAACGCGAGTAGAAACAGGGGTGGCGGTAAGAGTAGTCGTATCCAGTCGGTTGCCGAATTGGATTTGTCCACGCGGAAGCGGAGCAGGCTGCAGGGCAAGGTTCGCTGATGCAACCTCATGAGACTGCATCCCGTGAGCAGGCAAGCTTGCGCAGAAGCAAATTTGTGATACCAGCTTATCGTCCGACAGATTGCTGAGCACGAACATGTCTAGATGAAGATTAACGCCGGAATGTGGCGGGTTAACTAACGCGCCCCAAGTTCGGCTAGCGTCGGTGGGGTTTAATTGATCGGTCTCGCCTACGAAGTATTTCCCTTGCAGCGAGTGATATAGCGAATTCGCTATATGAATCGCGTTGACAGGCCCATAACCGTACATAGCTTCACCACCCTTTGCAGCAGGCATATACCTCCACCATATGACAGGAACCTAATATCATGCCTCCTTTCGGAGTGCTGCTAAGCATGTTTATCCAGTATGTGACGAGAAGCAGCTGTTTTAAGGTGTAAAAAAAGAGGAGGGGCTCAGATCAGCCCTCCTCATCGCTTATTACGATTTTGTTGGTTCTTCGAATGTCATACCAAGCGTGTCTACTGTCACTTTTTTCATAGAGATTGGCGTTTCAGGTCTATCGTTGGCTCCGGTCGTTTGATTCACGATCTCGTCAACCGCATCCAGGCCCTCTGTTACTTTGCCGAACGCTGCGTACTGATTATCAAGTGATGGGGCATCTGCAACCATGATGAAAAACTGTGAACCACCGGTATCCGGGTCCTGCGTACGAGCCATCGAGAGCACGCCGCGCGTATGCTTCAGCTTGTTCTCGAAGCCGTTGCTGCTGAATTCGCCTGGAATGCTGTAGCCAGGTCCGCCCATGCCCGTTCCTTCAGGATCTCCACCTTGAATCATGAAGCCTGGAATTACGCGGTGGAAGATAACGCCGTCATAGAAGCCTTTATTAATGAGAGATATGAAGTTGTTTACCGAATTTGGAGCAACCTCTGGGTAAAGCTCAAGCTTGATAATCTTGTCATTGCTAAGCTCAATCGTTACGACAGGGTGCTTGTCCGATCCAAGAAGCTCGGGACCTTCGTCGACAGGAGCTTCTGTTGGTGCTTCTGTGGGCGGCGTTGTAGCGGCATTGCCACCAGCTGACCTGGTTGTACCGTTATTCGTGCCTTTGGTTCCGCCGCAGCCAGCTGCTACAACGAGCAGGACGAGCGTAAGAAGCAACATCATGCCAAAGCGTTTGTTTTTCAATAACATTTCATATCCCCCTTAAATTTGCGAATTCTGCACAGTTTTGAGATGCTCGACTGAGCAATATTCTTATCATTCCTAGCGAAACGGGCTCTCGCAGCCGATAGTCGGCTCCTGCCGTTTGCGCTTATTCAAGTAGTATAATAGCATATTGCTGGAATTAAATGCGAATAGAACGGGTCAAAATCACCTAGGCAGCAATGTAAATGAGTCCAAATTATTACGTTATAGAAGGGTGAAGTTGAAAAACCCCGGAAGCATCGGCATGAGCCGTTGCTTCCGGGGTTTTGGAATATCTAGTAATTGTAGCGCCTGAAGGTTGCGTCACTCTTCAGTGTTGCGGAGCTAGATACATTGACGGCGGATAGCTGAAGCACGTAATTATAGTGGCGGATGAAGGAGCCGGGCTGGCTGTATGATTCATAGGATACTTTGGTGTTGTCGGCCCAGCCGGCAACCTGATTGAAGGTTGCGTCAGCTTTGAAGATGGTGCTGCCTGCGTATGGCTGCAGTATAATCTGATTGCTGGCGTTGCGTGCTAAATAGTAGCCGGGTAGATTGATTGATTCGAAGGAAACACCAGATGAGCTGGCAAGTCCGGGCACGATGCGGAACTGGGAGTCCAAGGCGGGAGAGACGTTCTCGTCGATACGTGCGATGTAATTGTAGTGCCGGATATAGCGTGTGGAGAAATTATGCGATTCAAGCCTGCTGTATCCGGTTGCGTCGGCGTTAGCTGGTCCGAGCAGCCTGACTTCATGTACGGTTGGCGTATACCAGTTGTTCGGATTGTTGAAGAGTACGGCATTCACGAGGTTGATGCGTACGTAGCGGGCAGTGAAGCGGACGGCATCGGTCGTAAAGCCGTAGCTGGTGTTGCCCGTTCGGTCAATTGCCGAATAGTTGACGCCGTCGTTGCTCACCTCGATTTTGTATTTGTAATAAGCCTCGGAGCCTTTGTACATGAACCAGGAGATATCGACTTCAGTAATCGTTTTTGGAGCACCGAAGTCAACCTGCGACCATGCTGGCCAAGAGCTGCTCGAAGCGGCCCAACTGGTCTGGGCATTACCGTCATTGGCATTCGCGGCTGAGGAGCTGGTGCCCGTTGAACTGGCTGTCGCCGTCTTTCCTTGCGCATGGTTCACTAATGACGGCAGTGTCACGGAACCTGTGGCTGCGTCAATGCTCCACGAGCTGTACCAATTCAGCGAGGCAGACGCGCTTGCATCGTTTAACGTAAGTGGCAGCCAAATATAATGATGGTCGCTTAGATTAAGAGGGTTCCAGCGGTCGCCCATATACATATATGAGGTCGTGCTGCTGCCAGTAATCGTTGCGATACTGTGAATTTGAGAGCCGTAGGCGGCGGGGTCTCCGAAGGGGGAAAGCGCCGACCACGAGCCTGTCATGGTGGAAGCGGTAGCATAACTGCCTTGATTCGGATACCAGCCTGATGCTTGTGAGGTGAATAAATAGTAAGTGTTGTTCTTCTTAACGACGGCAGGAGCTTCGCGATAGCCGTTCTCGAATACCCAGCCTACAAAGGATTGCACATTCGTATAGCTGCTATTCAACTGAAAGATAGCCATCGTATCATTAGTGCCTCCGTTTTTCTTCGATGCGGTAACCAAGTAGCCGGTACCATCCGTATCGACGAAGACGGTCATATCCCGTGACTCGTAGTTCAGAGGACGGAAGCTTCCTTGGTACGTGAAATTGCCGTCAGGCGTGCTGCTTGTCGCTACAGCTACACGGCCGAGCGAATAATCGGTGCCGTTCTCATAGTGCATCCACAGCACATATTGACCTGTGGCTGCGTTGTAAATGACTTTTGGACGCTCGATTTTGCTAGAATTCAGTTCTGGAGCAGAGGTTTTGGTCAAAATGCTGTTGCCGAGTGTCCAGTTTTTCAAATCGGTAGAGGTGTACACATTCACTCTGTCGAACGTCCAATTGACCGCTTTCTCGCCATACATGTAATACGTGGAGCCGACCTTTAGAATATTGCCGCTGTGAGCGTCGATCGGATTACCCGCTGTATCCAGCCATTCTGTGCCATTCGTAATGCTGACGCTCGCTGCAACTGCTTGCTCAGACCTGATTCCTGCATAAGTTAGAACGATAAGTAAACACATGATGACCATAGAGAGTAATCTTTTTGAAGCTGTACGCATTGTTAAATCCCTCCCATAAGAGATAGATGATCCTCAGCCGACAGGTGAATGTACTTATTTGCGGCAAGGCACAGCATGCATATGGATCTCACTAATAAAGTAGCTTTATTTGTAAACGCTTACAAGTGAAGGATGTAAACATTTGTGTAAAAAATGGTCTTGCGGAAAGTGAACGATTTGTAATGGGCATCTTAGCCTTTTGGAATAGGTAAACAAGCTGGAGAATAAGCTGGAATAGGACAGAATATCGGATTGGATACACGGACACGGGTGTGTGAATGGGAAGTCTAGCTGCTCACTATAGCCATAGAGAGGGTTTATGATATGAAGATGTTATTCGGCCTGATGGGTTTCCTTATCATTAATCTATATATGAATCTCGTACCAAGGCTGTTCGAGGTTAACCGGGCCTTGTCCTTCATGTTATACGTATGCGCGTTCATGGTGCTGGTCCACTGGGTAGCGAAACTGACCGGCCTCAGAGGAGTGGGGGCGCTTGGATTGACGGGGCATTATGGCTGGAAAAGAAATATGCGGATCGGCATCTTGTTTGGTGCTTGCCTATCGGGTGCGCTGTATGTTTATATGGCGAAGCTTGGAGTTTTTCAAGTTGGCGAGATGCTTGCCATGCCTGCTGCTGCGGCTTTCTTGGCAAAGGCGTTCTCCGTTGCAATTTTTGTCTCGCTGATGAACGAGCTAGTCGTCAGAGGATATGTGTTCGCACATCTGAAGGGTAAAATCCACAGTGTATTTCTAGTGCTGCTAGCTGCCGTTATTTATGCACTGGACGACGTATGGTTGACCGAATTCAATGCTTCACAAGCGCTCGCTTCGGCAGTGCTCGGGCTATCGCTCGGCTATGTGCTGCTGCGTACAAACTCGATCTGGATGAGTGCAGGTATCGGAACGGGAGTTAGCTTTGTTCATAGTCTGTTTTTCGGAGTTCCGGAGCTTGCCTCTGGCAACGGGCTGTTTGTCGTTGTTTTTGACGAGGGCTCTTCTCATCTGATGAATATGGCTGAAAGCTACGCTTCTCTTGTTTTATTAATCGTTATTCTACTCGTATACGACCGAATGAGGATTAATAAGGCAGCTAAGGAGTAGCTCTGAGGCGGTTCGATGTCAGAAGAAAATTAAGACATAGGCCGCCGCTGTATTGTTGAACTAGTGTTTCGCCTTATTTCAACAAACCCACGTTAGCTTGTACTGCTTATTTATTTGAGTGTTCTGCTGGTGAAAAAACGACCAGGGTAGTCAGGTCTTCCGTTATATCAAAAAATTTATGTTCTTTGTAAGCTTCTACAAATATGATATCGCCTTTACTGACATCTGAAAGGATATCCCCATTCTGAAACGAAGATTTACCTTCAATTACTATGTATATCTCATCTTCTGTATGCGGCTGTTGTTTATCCGTTTCCCCTTTACCCAGTTTATAGAGCCCTATACTCATTGAAGGTACCTTCAGAAATTCGTAATATGATGTGCTTTCTAATTCTTTTAAGTCGTTTAGATGATTGTGTAAGTCAACTAATTTAAAATTCAAAGCATAATCCCCTTTATTAGAAATTTTATTCTGTGAGCTTCAATAAAAAGAGCAGGCATCGCAGCACCTGCTCATTATGAGCGTTATTACACTAACGTTTCTCTTTTCAACGAGGCCGTCGTTGCATTTTGGTAGTCTCATTCTGATGCTTGTTAAACTATAGTTCTTACGTTAGTTTAACAGGACCGAAGGCCGAATAGCCCGAAGCGTGAATGCGGTGTTAGCCGAAGGAAGTTCTGGAAGCAGCCATTGTATTTAAGGATTTCTCAAAATAGCTATATACTTCATCTGCAATTCCCAGAAACTCTTCTACACGTATATGACTATCCAAGTAACAATCATACAGATAATCAACTAAAGCGGAGTCAATCTCACAATAGTCTAATATGGCATTTTTCATCTTAATAATGTCATCTTGCCATACACCTGTATCTTCTAAAACCAAAGAGTATAATGCACGAATTAATCTCTTAGAATAACCTTTAATATATCTAGTTTTCATTGTGTTATCACTAGCATTAGAAAGTAAATTATGTATACGATCTACTTCCTCCTTGGTCTCTGTATTTAAGTCCAAAATGAACTCTGGAGAAGCAATTATCGGTGGCACTCTTTCACCAATGTCAGGGCCATATATGCAAACACAAATTATCTTAATCCAAAACCCCACTCATTCGGTTTACTTAATACATCGTCAATCGAGCAAATTATCGTATCAATCTTAGTTACTACTGGATATTCTTCCAAAAGATTGTCTTTAATATTTGACAATCTTTCGTAATCAATATCTTTGGGATTTACACATACAATAGTAAAGTCTGCATCTGACTTAAAAGGTTTAGCAGTTCCTTTTGGAATCGAGCCACACATATAAATGCTATGAATCTTACCTTTAAATTCGGTAATTATATTATCTTTATATTTATCAACAAAATCCTTATATTCACTTTGTATTACAATTCTATTTATAACTTTTTCTAATATCATATAGACTCCTCCTAAACATGTAAGAAATTCTTTCGGCTAACGTTCTTGAATTCTCGACGTCCGACGGAGTCGGATGTGTCCGGCTGAATCTACTACCTGGCTTCTCAACTTCGAGGGCGTAGCCCGAAGCGTGATTGCGATGTTAGCCGATGCTTCCTCTTCTTAGAGTTACCACCGAATGTGTCTTGATCTTCTTATGCCCATATCCGAACTTGGCCTTAGATGCTCTGGCTTTTAGGGTTTACCCATAGGATCTTGACCTAGGAAGTTTCGGCTAACAGTGTATTTACAAACTTCGCGAAAATTATCAATTTTTAAGTATTCGCGAAGTTATTGAACAAACCTGCCAGTTAGCTCAAAGAGGCTGCCGGTTCATTCCGGCAGCCTTGATCTAATGATTGTTAAGCTATAGTGCCCGTGTGTTAAATCGTTAACTTACATCACCTAGATAATGAATGTTAATATCAGATTGATTAATCATTTTATTAAGTGTTTTTGGGTATAGCCTTATTTCTTCAAGCTTCTTAATTTCAATCCATTCAACGCCGACCTGGTCCTTATCAGGATTCGTAGCTTTCAAGAATGTAGGCTCTTCTGACGTTAATGAGCAGTTAAAGTAAAATTCGACTTGGTGCAAATCTGAATCCCACTGTGCGAACTCATGGTTTTTACCAATGTACTCGCGTACGTAGACCAGTTCACTTACTTTAACTTCTTCTCCAAGCTCTTCTAAACACTCTCTCTTAACAGCATCTTTTAGTTCTTCACCGTGGTCTTGCCCACCTCCAGGGAACAAATAAAAGAAGCCCAAGTCATCCTGATTTTTTGTTAATAAAATTTTTTCATTTTGAATGATTACTGCTTTAGCAGAATTTCGAATGGGCCTCATGTAATCTCCTACTTCTTCGTTATTTTTACAACCATCTTAGCACGCACCCTAAAATATAGGAATCTAGATTTGGGAATAACCAAGCTAGACCAACTCGGCTTAGGGACCAGTTCAACCAATCATTTATATTTTCTCTGGCGCTTCCAAACCAATCAAACGTAATCCGTTGACCAATGTGGTCTTAACGCATTTGACTAAAGCAAGACGTGCCTCTCGTACAGACGCGTTTTCCACGAGGATCGGACATTCATGATAAAAACGATTAAATGCTTGCGCAAGATCAATAAGATATCTGCTAATGATAGAGGGTTCCGACTTCTGCATGGCCCATTCGATACGCTCACCGAACATAGACAGTTCTTTTAACAAATGTATGGACGAGTCATTAATAAGGTGGGCAGGCTCAACTAGCGAATCATTAATCGACATCCCAAATTGACTCATTGCTTTTGTCAGAATGCTTGATGCGCGTGCATGTGTGTATTGTAGATAAGGTCCTGTTTCTCCTTCAAAGTTAAGTACTTCTTTCCAAGAGAAGACGATATCCTTGATACGACTTGAACTCAGATCGTTAAAAATGACAGCTCCAACGCCGACCTGCCTTGCGATTTCGTCCATATTTTCGATGTTTGCATTTCTAGCCTCCATGATGGCTTTTGTCTTAGCAATAGATTGCTGTAATACATCTTCCAGTTTAATAATATTGCCTTTACGTGTAGATAGACTCGTACCTTCCAGACTTACTCGACCGAAGGCAACATGGACAAGATCATTTGACCATTCATAACCCAACAGCTCGACAACCTTAAACCACTGTTGAAAATGAAGATTTTGCGCGTAATCGGTCACATAAATGGCCTTCTCAAAGTCATAGGCATCTTTTCTATAAAGTGCAGCGGTTATATCACGAGTATGATACAAAGAACTGCCATCCTTTTTAAGGATTAAGGCAGGCGGCATTTCATAAGCATCTAACCTTACCAGCGAGGCACCTTGGTCTTCTTCTAGCAAACCTTTATCCCTTAATTGTCCGATAGCTGCCTCCATTTTATCGTTATAGAAGCTTTCTCCGGTGTAGGAATCAAAGTGAACGCCAAGCAACTGATAGATACGTTTAAATTCCTTTATGCTAATATCAACGAACCAGCGCCATAAGCGTAGTGCCTCTTTATCGTCTTGTTCTAATTTAACGAACCATGCACGTGCTTGATCTTCAAGCACCGGATTATGCTCTGCTTCATCGTGAAATTTAACATATAGACGAAGTAGTTCATCAATCCCGCCTTTTTCTATCTCATCCGAGTTGCCCCACAAGTGGTAAGCGACGATTAATTTGCCGAACTGTGTACCCCAATCACCAAGATGATTGATTCCAATACATGTATAGCCTAGAAATGAATAAATACGATATAACGCATTGCCAATGACTGTGGATCTCAGATGGGCTACGTGAAAGGGTTTCGCTATGTTCGGTGAAGAATAATCAATAACAACGGTCTTATCGTTTCCGACATTCTGAGACCCGTATTGATCACCTAGAGTCAGGATGCTTTTAATCACATAATCAGCAAAACGAACCTTATCTATGAAAAAATTCAGATATCCAGCTGCCGACTCCATTCGTTCGATGGCATCCAATTGGAGAGACCATTTCAATTCATCAGCAATCACTTGAGGGGCTTTACGAAGCGTTTTACTTAGCTTAAAGCACGGAAATGACAAGTCCCCCATCTCGGAATTAGGCGGATATTCGATTAACGCTGCAATTTGCTGCTCTGTAACATTCTCTAATAAGGATGATATTTCTTTGGCAATCAAATTTTTATATTTTTTCATGTCAACAAACTCCTTTCGTTGTAATATGCGAAATGTGAAAGCTGTAAAAAACACAAAAAGGCTCCCGTCTCTATGTAAAGAGACGAGAGCCTGAACAGGTCCCGTGGTGCCACTCTAAAGTGCTAAACGAATCGTTTAACCACTCGATTTTGATAACGGTCATTGACCGGATTTGCTTACTGTTCATCGTTCAGCAAACCATTTCCTGGGCCCGATTCCTCCATGAGAGACGTACCGGCTTCCACTAACCCGGCTCGCTTTGACTGTTCGTCATGGTATACTATCCCGTTCATTAACGTTCTACATTATTTTTTTGGCAATAGCCGTTTCGCTTTGAAAGTTACGATATCACAAATGAGATGGGATAACAAGATCTCATAATACGTAAGAAAAGAAGTTGTTGCGCGACGCTTGGCAATTCGCTATAATCACTTTAATTCAGTCAAAGGGGTGGAGCTTCATGTATACATGTTCATTCAACCAGCTTCATCATTTCATTAAGCGTTAGCACACCTGATCAACAATCAGGGCGGGCTAGCGCTTCTCGCGTTGGCCCCCCCTGCTGCATACGATGCGCGCAGGACCATGGGGTCCTGCGCGTTTTTTTTATTCTATTTACTTAGAGAGGAATGATCGTGATGCAAAAAGTAAAGGGAACCTATGATTTTTTTGGCAAAGAGCAGGCGTTAAGAAGGAAGATTCAAGCGACGCTTCGCGAGAAGTTCGAGCTCTATGATTTCGATGAAATGGTTACAACTGAGCTGACCGATCTTGCATTCTTGACTTCGAAATACGCGGGCGGCGATGAAATTGTAAAGGAGATGTATCAGTTGACGGATAGGCGTGAACGGCGATTGGGGTTGCGATATGATCTGACGATTCCGTTCGCGAAAGTGATTGCTCTAAATCCGAGTATTGAATTGCCATTCAAGCGATACGAGATGGGAAAGGTGTTTCGGGACGGCCCGGTAAAGCGCGGGCGGCTGCGTGAGTTTTTGCAATGTGATGTGGATGTTGTGGGAGTGGAGGGGCCGGAGGCGGAGGTTGAGCTTATGCAATTGGCTATTGATGTATTTCGGACACTTGATATCGAGATTGAGCTCAAATGGAATAATCGTCGCTTCTTAGGTGAAATGATGGCTGCTATCGAAATTCCGGCCGAGGATATGCTGTCAGTGATGCTGACTTTAGATAAGCTCGCGAAAGTTGGAGTAATCGGCGTGAAGCAGGAGTTAGTGGATAAAGGGCTTGGCGATGCCGTAATAAGCGGCATTATGGCGCTGATTGAGCTAGAGGAGCCGACCTTGGAACTGTTGATGAATAAATACGGGCTGCAGAACAGCGAAGGGGCGTTGGAGGTATTAGCCGTTCGAAATATGCTGCTTAAACTTGGTTTGGAACGTGTTTGTGTTTTTGATCCCTTCCTCTCGCGAGGGCTATCCTTCTACACGGGAACGGTATACGAAATATTCGATGCTTCCAGCAGCTTCACTTCTAGTCTTGGCGGAGGCGGACGTTATGATGGCATTATTGGAGAACTGGTAGGCAAAAATGATGTTGATTATAGTGCGGCGGGTCTCTCGTTCGGTATGGAGTCTATCATGGCGCTGCTTGAGAGTTTGGAGGTAGAAAAGTCATCTGCAGCAATCGTGCTTATTCCCATCGGTGTAACGGCTTTAGAAGTGCTGCAGACTGCAGCTGAGCTGCGTGCCGGCGGTATTCGGGTGAAGCTTGATACGAGTGGAAGGAAGCTGAAGAACATACTGGCTTCAGTAGCGGGCAGCGGCATTCGTTATGCTCTTCTGCTGGGTGAATCGGAGTGGAACGAGGGGCTGGTACGTCTGAAGGATATGGAAGCGAGGACGGAGCAGAACTTGTGTATTGACGAAGTGATTTACCGTTTGGCTGACAAATGAAGAACCTGAGAATTCACCTGAAAATATGAATAATAAGTGCATTTGTATCATGCTCCGTATACGATAATATGATATATTCTATTTTATGATATGAAATAACTGGATTATATTGGAGGAACGCATGCTATGAATCGCACATCATTTAGTACTTATAAAAAAATATCTATCTTTTTGGCAGCTTTCATTCTACTACCTGTTCTATGGCTTGGGAGTATTGCAACGGCGCCTGAGCAAGCAAGTGCGGCAAGCAGCACAAGTGAAATTAAGGTTACAGTCAATAATAAAGCGGTTGTATTTCAGGATGCTAAGCCTGTACAGATGGAAGGTCGGGTGCTTGTTCCGTTAAGGGCTGTTCTGGAGGGGATGGGCGCCAAGGTTGACTGGAATAGCAAGCAGCAGCTTGTAACCGTAGATTATTCGAAGGATACGGACAAGGTCATCGTGTACGTTGAAATGACAGTCGGATCTCCGTTTGTAGGTCGTACGCTGACGACGTCCAATGGGGCTGTTTCATCAAAGGTAGTTAAGGTGGATGTTCCGACTCGAATGATCAACAATCGTGTCTATATACCGCTTCGTGCTAGCGGAGAGTTTCTGGGTTATTCGGTATCATGGAAGGAGAATACCCTTCAAGCTGGCTTAAAGCAGGCAGGGGTGACTGCGACGACCGTTTCTTTTCCTGAGTATACGCTGCGTGGAGATTTAAAGGAGATGCAGCAGGAGGAGCTGGAGGTCTTTTTCCTGACGAACGTTGTGCGAGAGAAGAGAGGAGCGAAGGTACCCCTCGGTTTAGATGTATCACTGAGCAAGGTTGCTCGTGTGAAGTCGAAGGATATGAATGATAATCAATATTTCGATCATACCTCTCCTACGTATGGAAGCCCTTTCGAAATGATGGATCAATTCGGGATCGACTATAGTGCCGCGGGCGAGAACATTGCCTATGGTTATCGTACGGCGACGTTGGTAACTAACGGATGGGAGGATAGCCCAGGTCATTTGAAAAATATGCTGAGCAGCTCGTTCAAGTACATTGGGATCGGAATGAATAATTATTACTGGACCCAACAATTTATTGGTTGATCATATATAGAAAAAGAGGCTGTTCTAAAGGTGTTATTTCCTTTAGAGCGGCCTCTTTAATGGATTATGCAAGTGTAGGTGTTTTGAGCAGCTTCTGGATGTGTTTATCGATTTGCTCGGGTGTATCCTTGGAGCCGAATCGCTTCAATACTTTCCCGTTCTGATCGACTAGAAACTTCGTGAAGTTCCACTTAATTGACCGCGAGCCAAGGAAGCCGCGAGCTTCATTGGTTAGATGTTGGAATAGGGGATGAGCGGTGCTGCCGTTTACGTCGATTTTGGCATATAGCGGGAAAGTTACACCGAAATTGATTTCGCAAGCCTCAGCTACCTTGCTGTCTTCGCTCAGTTCTTGATTGGCAAATTGTGAGGATGGAAATCCTAGTACGGACAGGCCTTGATCTTTATAGGTTTCATGAAGCTTTTGGAGACCCTTGAACTGGTTGGCGAAGCCGCATTTGGTAGCCGTATTCACGATGAGCATCACCTTGCCTTTATGAGGGGCTAGTGTTTGGGATTCTCCTCTAATCGTTTTTACTTCGATATCGTATAAGGACATAATAAAACCTCCAATAACTTTCGATTTAAGTTTTTTGTAATTTAATTGTACACAATATAAAGAAAGCTGTCAATTGAAAAGGAGGCTGCCCGCGAAAGTATGCGGCAGCCTCCATTATGCATGCTATGAAATTTATACGATGATATCAATTGCGCCAGCTTGGATGAGCAAAGCTTTGGCTTTTTCCTCGAATTCCGTGTCAGTCGACAGTAGGTATTGTCCCTGCTCAATGGCATTTTCAGCAGTGTCGGCGTGTTTATCAGGAACGCCAATACTTTGCAGCACGTTTTTGGTTCGCGTGTCGTTGTCTAAATCGAATGCGCCTGTAACAATGCCAGCAGGGCTTCCGCCTACTACACCTGCGCTTCCGGCAACATAGCCGCCAGCGGCCAGCGGTGCGATGATTCGCTCGCCATTCGGCTCCCCAGCCTCACGAATGTCATAGACCTCGTCGACTGGAATACTGGTTTGGCTGGATAGCTGCGGTGCAGCCTCCTTATTTTTCACAATAATTTGCAGGCTTTGCTTGTCTTCTCGTGCTGCTTGAAACAGTTTGATCGCTTCCAGGACGTGTTCTTCCTTCTCAAAAATACCGATGGTCACCGTCATGGGTGAGCCCTCCTCTCGCTTCTAAGCCAATATGAGGTTACATCTCCATATACCCTTCCCTCACAGCTTTGAATCGAGGAGCTGATAGCTGTACGCGAACGGTTCGATTCCGTATTCGGTTATCTGTCATTATTTTGCCGCTGCGAAATGCGATACTTCACTTATTTCTGTAATCTCATCGGCTGACAAGATGAATCGCATGGCCTTTACATTCTGCTCGGCGTGATGGACTTTGGAAGCGCCTGGGATGGCGAACACAGTATGACCATGAGCATGTATAAGCCAGTTGAGCGCGACTTGTGTTGCAGTAGCGTCGTAGCCTACCGCAATTTGCTCAAGCAAATCGATCAGCGGTCTTGATCGATTCAGGCCCTTTGCTTGGAAGGCGGGGCTCCATTTGCGCGGTCCCTTAATCGCTTTGACAAGCGCTGCATCATGATGGAATTTCCCGCTTAGAATACCCTGTTCGAGTGGTGAATACGCAATAATGGCGCATCCAAGCTCCTGAGCGGTTTCCAGAACGCCGTTATGCTCGATGCGTCGGTCGAGAAGGCTGTATTTCACTTGATTAGACGCAAGTCGCAGACCATGCTCACGCAATACGCGGTCAGCTTCGAGCATTTGCTTAGCGGAGAAATTGCTTACGCCAACATGCTGGATTTTGCCTGCGGATGCGAGCTTAGCCATTTCCTTCATCTCACTGCTTACCGAAGACAGGGAAAAGGGCTGGTGAACCTGATGCAGATGAATTGTCCTGCCTTCGAGCAATCG
This sequence comes from Paenibacillus sinopodophylli, assembly GCF_005930355.1. Lineage (GTDB taxonomy): Bacteria > Bacillota > Bacilli > Paenibacillales > Paenibacillaceae > Pristimantibacillus > Pristimantibacillus sinopodophylli. The sequence continues at coordinate 125,533 of NZ_VDBO01000007.1, read as the reverse complement.
TATGCGCTCTTCAATTGTGCTGCTGATGCTGCTTGCTGTCCGGAATAGCGGCCACCACTTGGTAGCAATATAAGTGTCTTGATCCGAAGGAATCGTCTCTCTCAATGCGCGTGCAAGCAATAGCTCAGACTGCCCATTGCCGTAAATTTCTGCTGTGTCGAACCAGTTGATCCCGCCCTCGTAGCTCGTTCTCACGATGTCATTAATGAGACTGCCCTGTAGAATAGGCCAGAACTTCCCGACCAGCCCTTTACCGTTGCTGAATTGCCAGCAGCCTAGTCCGAGCGGAGATAAGTGCAGATTCGTTGGGCCAAATGGCCGGAGAATAGATGGATTCATCGGTTTTTCCTCCTATTTTGCTAGTAGTGGCGGATATCGATTTGTTACTCTTTCGTGTTGCTCTGCTGCATCTTTTGCAGGAATTGATGCATGATCGTAAGCAGTCCTGCTGCTTCTTCAGGTGTACCGTCGAGTTTGCAAGCGAGCTGGTAAGGGAATTCGATAGCTTGCTCTCTAAGTGCTCTGCCTTGCTCGGTCAGCTCGACAATCACGCTGCGCTCGTCATTGCGGTCGCGGGTGCGTGTCAGATGTCCTGCTGCTTCGAGTTTCTTGAGGAGTGGTGTTAATGTACCCGAATCCAAGTACAGCTTATTGCCTAGTGCGGTAACCGTTACATGATCCTCCTCCCACAATGCAAGCATCGTGACGTATTGCGTGTAAGTAAGATCTATTTTTTCCAGCATGGGCCGGTATAGTTTCGTGATTTCGCGTGAACAAGCGTAGAATGCAAAGCAAATTTGATTATCTAGTTTCAAAACATCTTGGTTGTCCATGTTGTTATCCTCCGTTCAATGTTGAGACTGCCGGGAAGTATGCCTATCATCATCTCTAAATTTAGCAAAATTAAATTGTGATAAATATAATAATAAAGTTTGCGCAAAGGACTGTCAATGAAAGCGGAACGGGCTTTATTGATGAAAGAGGTAGAAGTATGCTATAGTTACAACGTTTATCCAAGCAGAGGAGTGAACGTAATGTCCCATACCGCCGCGGAAGTTGCAGAATGGATGTTGGTTGAGCTGAAGGAAAAAGGAATATTGCATCAAGGCGAGGCCGTGGCGTATATAAAGAACCATTTCGGCGAATCGTTTATCTATGTGAATGAGCATGGCAATCAATCAATCGATAAAGAAGTAAAGAAGATATTCCGCAAGCTTCATAAGGGCAAAGCGGCTTGGGAACGAGATGGCTTCTTCTGGGGATGGAGCTAGCCGCCTTCTAAGCTGAAGACCGGCATCACGCCCAAATAGGAGCCATGCACTTGACAAAGGCAACTGTAACTACTAAACTTACAGTAAGAAGTGAAACGAAGACGTTAGATGAAATCAATGCTGCGTCTGCTTTTTAATCGTAAGTGTACTAATAACAGGTACAGTTTGCGCGTGCTCTTACAAATGGGGATAGGTGGTGTTGGAAGATGAAATTCAACATAAGCGATTGGGTGCAAGGCAAAACGAAAGACGGCGAGCTTATCCACGGATTTGTGGAAACGATCGATATTTTGCAAGGATTCGTCACTGTAAATGTTGTGAAATCGGATAATGAGGAAGTCGTTGGCAGAATCGTTGCTGTTCGTTCATCTTGGCTCAAAAACGTATCCGACATTACTCTAAATGATGCCCAAGTTTTTCAGAATTCAATCGACTTGGCATTGGATACATGGGATGAGACATGGTTTATGGAGCTAACGAATGCGAGGAATGAAAGCCTGGCTGCAGACAAGGCGAATGATCGCTCCAAAGTATACCCGTTCCCTGCAAATCGCTTGGGGCAATCAGCATAAACTCTACGATCGGGCGGTTAAGCCCTGAACATAGCAAGATAAGGAAAAGGATGATGCCAGCTTCAACTGGTGTCATCCTTTTTTTCAAATATAGGAAAGTATATAAATTTGCTTTACTTTAGATATACATTTCGACGAAACGATGGCGTCTATTAAAAGGACGCCGTTAGGCAGTTCTTCTTAGCTAAGAGAAAATGATGCGAAGCTAAAAACGATGGCTGTAAGCGCAGATAAGCGCTTATGGAGACGGAATGGAGTAGGAATGAGCTCGAACGGAAGCTGTAAGCGCATATCTGCCCTTAAGGAGTCGGAATGGAGTAGGAGCGAGTTCGAACAGATGCTGTAAGCGCAGACGGCTTCAGCCGTTTACGCTTGGCGTATCCAGTTGCTATTGCAGTTGAACACCAATGCTGAGCGCTGAAGCCCGTTCTACGAAATAGTCAGCGGCTGCTATATCGAAAACTGCCATACCCATGGGGCAAAACAATACGGATTCCTCGCTGCTGATCCTTCCGAGCACGTTGTGGCAAACCACGTCCGCGAGCGAGTAGGTTTGTTCTTTGGTCAATCCGCGGTGATGATGGAGCGCCTCAATATCGGTATTCTCGCGGCAGACCTCTTCCCAATCGTCAACAATTATTGTGTGAATATCGATTAAAGCATCCACTTTGTAATCCCTTAAAGATATATCGAGCAGCAAAGAGCCCTTCGCGGGAGCAATATCGATATAGCGCTCTTTGCTCACTGTACACGTAATAATGAGGTCGCATTCGTAGTAGAGCTGCTGCCAGCTGCTCGTAAGCTGCGTACGATTTCGGAAAGCGGGGTCTACGTGGTTCAAATCGGCATTTTCCATGTCGCATCCTCTTGGGTCGTATAGATAAACGTCGTCAATACGCTCCGCATACAGCTGACTGCACAAATCATAATGGAGCCTGCCGACTGGTCCGAAACCGATAATGCCCAGCTTTAATCGACGGGACTCGCCCTGAGCCTGCAAGTAATGACGAATGAGCAAGCCGCTGACAGCCGCTGTTCGCGCAGCGCTCGGCAGCGCCGTGTTCAGCATGGCGCGGGGAATGCCTGTTGCTGCATCATTGAGGATCGTAATGCTATGTGCACGCGGCAGACCAATGTCGATGTTGGCAGGGAAGCTGGCTATCCATTTGATGCCGGCGGTTTGTAAGCGGCCTCCGACAAAAGCAGGCATGGCTATGATGCGATTGACTGCGCTCTGATAACGTAGATAAGGCTTGATTGGCTGCTTGTAATCTCCCGAATCGATGATCCGAACGGTATTTTCCATGCTGTCTACAAGTGCTTTCCAGTTTAATCCGATCTGACGGATATGTTCATCGCCAAGATACAACACAGGCATGATCCCCCTTATAACTGCGTGTCACGATGTGTTCAACTTTACGCGGTATGAATCGTTGAAGAAGTTTGCACTAGGAATTATAAAGGGCTTGCTGCACCGAACTGTCTCTCTACCCACTCTTCGTTATACACCGTATCCATGTAGCGCTCGCCGCGATCATGAATAATGACCACGCATACGGCTTCGTCTGGAAGCTCGTTTTCGATCGACCGCATAGCATGGATAACGGCACCAGAGGAGGGACCTGCTAATATGGACTCTTTCGCCACGAGCATCCGGCATCCGGCGACCATATCGCAATCCGCAACTTTGATGGCGCGGTCCATGAATTTGCTCTGGCCAAAAGGCGGAACGATTCCTGCGCCAAGGCCAGGGAATTTGCGATTGCCATTCATGCCGCCCAGTATCACACTCCCCGCAGCGTCGACGGCGACGATTTGTGTCGGCAGTTTATAATCGCGGACATATTGGGCGCAGCCAAGCATGGTGCCGCAGGTGCTGACCCCGCCGACTATGTAATCGACATGGCCAAGCTCCTCCATAACCTCGCGCATCGTACCTTCGTAATGAGATAAGTAGTTGTTCTCGTTGGCATATTGATTAGGCCAATAGCTGCCTGGAATATTAGCAAGCAGCTGCTTTACGCGGTTTAATCTTGCAGGAAGGAACTCGCCCGTCTCAGAATCGGCTTCAGTAACCAGCTCGACCTTAGCTCCGTAGGTACGCATGATTCGAATGTTCTGCTGCGTTGTTTTGGGATCAATGACACTAATGAATGTCATATCGAGATAGGAGCAGATAGCTGCGAGGCTGATAGCCATATTGCCTGAGCTAGACTCGATGATGACGGAGCCGGGACCGATTAACCCCTCCTCCCAAGCTTTCTGGATGATACGTGCAGCGGAGCGGTCTTTGGCGCTGCCGCCGGGATTGAGCAGTTCAAGCTTAGCGTAGATCTTGATTCCCCGGTTGTTCGCGAACAGCTTATTGAGCTGGACGAGCGGGGTGTTACCGATAATAGACAACAAGCTGTTTTCCTTCATAGGCTCAGTACCCCTCAGAAATAAATTTTTTTGGATTTAATTGTCCCTCGTTCAAGCTGTTCGTCCGGTGCCGCGCGTGTAACCGTTATGCCCCCAAGTATCCGATTCTGTATCATTTGTCCAATTTCTATGATTTTGTGCTCGATCGCATGTTGGATCGACATGAGATTTTCGTCTTGCAGCGAATGGCTCTGAATATGGACGGATAATTGGTTCTGTTCGAGCCTTACTCGAAGCTCGGCGTCTTGGACAAATTGATGTACTACGCTTTCGATATCGTACAGGCTGATCTTCTCGCCATGCTTGAGTTCAGAGCCGATGCGCTTGGAGATGCAGCTGAAAGTCTGAAGTGATTTGCCATCTATATCTATGGTTTTAAAGTCGCGAACGACGTCGTAAGTTACATAGCGGATCGCTGGAAACAAGGAGCGGACAGAAGAGGTAAGGACGAGCACGCCTTCATTCGGCTGAAGCGGCTCGAAGTGCTTATCTATCTGCTCGGCGGGCAAGGATTCCGCGTATAGGCTCTCGTCGATGATATATAGGCCAAGCTCGTGGGAGTACGCCGCGATGGCGCCGATCTCAATGGAGCCGTAAGTGTCCAAAATATCGCCTGGCTCGATCCCGAACCTGGCAGCGATGTTCGCTTGCCATGCTGGCGGTGCGATTTCTCCGACGAGAATAATCTTCTTAATGCCTAGAAGCAGAGGGTTGCCCGAAGCGGAGGCGATCGCATCTAGGATGGATGGCATCGTATAGAGCAGCTCAGGCTGGAATTGCTCAAGCTTCGTAATATGTTGTTCGATAGGCAGCTCGAAGGAGAGGGATTCCGCCTGCCAGCCGAGCTTAGTGAAGATGATGAGTGCGGTACTTGCGGCGTGCCCGGTGCCCATGTCGGCAAGCGCCTTCTTAATGACGGAGGAGCTGGATGACTTGCTGTCTGCAGAATGGGTTGATAGCCATGTGCGGAAGGCAGTCGATTTTGCTGCGATATAATGCTCGTCATCCTCTTCGGAATAGTAGATCGCTTTTCGAATACCGGATGAAGTGCCAGAGGTTTTGTATACGGACAGCCCCGGCTCAGATCTCTCTTCTGGATTGAAATAGTGTTGATCCAGCAACTCGGCGGTCATGAGCGGCAACTGGGTGAGTCTTATGTTGGAGAGATCTATTTCTTGCTGAGCGAGTAGACTGCGATACCAGGGGTGGTGGCGGCAGATTTTGTCGACGAGCAGCTCAAGGGCAATGAAGGGTGACATAGCTCAGAATACCTCCTAAGGGACAATCATCTCGGATGTCGGGTTATTAAAGCATATGTAGCTGGCGCGCACAGGTTCAGCTTATGACGACAACAGCCCATATCCATTTGGAGGGGGGTTCGTATGCTAATAAGAGTGAATCGCGAGACGGAGGGATGATGTGGAACGAAGGTGTGTCAAGGTGTCATCTGGAAACGGTCGAAGTCGTAGAGTAGCAGACAAGTGGGCGAAGTCGGAGGTGCTGCGCGGCGATCCTGTTCTTGTAAGACATTTGCCACAGACGAAGCTGTTGACGGAGAAGTCGCTGAGCGAGATGCTTCAGAAGTGGGGGATGGTATACGCTAAACCGATCAGAGGCTCGCAGGGTAACGGCGTAATGCGAGTGGAGCTCAAGTCTCGTAAAAGAAGCAATGGCGGAGACGGCGTATCAGGGAAAAAGTATGTGTACCAGTTGGGGGAGAAGCGTCATGTATTCTCTTCTTATGAAACGTTCTATCGTTCTTTTCGCAGGACGATCAAGGGTAAGGGTTATCTGGTGCAGAAGGGTATTCGCTTGCTGAAGCATGAGGGACGTCCCTTCGATATACGCCTCGTCATGCAGCAATCTCCACAAGGGATATGGGAGGCGACGGGTACGCTGGGCAGGGTGGCTCATCCTCGCAAAATCGTTACGAACGGAAGCCAAGGCGGCACAATATATCCAACGGCGTATTTGTTAAAGGCTTATACAGGCAAAGAAGTGCGGCGAAGAATTATGGAGGGGATGGATCAGCTCGCGGTGAGAACAGCATTGCGGCTTCACACAGCATATCCGGGAATTAAGGAGCTGGGGCTTGATCTTGCAATGGATCAACGGTTGAAGCCGTGGATCTTGGAAGTGAACACGCTGCCTGATCCATGTCCGTTCTCGCTGCTTGAGGATCAATCAATGCTGCGCAAAATCGTGCGTTACGCGAAGGCGTACGGTAAAACCTATCGTCTGCATTGTAAGAAGGCGAAGCGCGGGAAGAGGTAGTGGGAGCGAGTGTGAAAGCAGGCTATAAGCGCGAATATGCGCTTACAGCCTGCGATTAGTTGGGTTTGTTGGTCTGTAAGCATACGGGTGCTCTTGCAACGATCATTCGGTTAAGAGCAGCGACTCCATGGAGAAGGCAATTCGGAAACGAAGGCTCTCCACGGGATCGCGAAGATCACGACAGGTTAGTCTTTCGCATTTGTCCAAGCGGTAGGTCACGGTGTTGCGATGGACGAATAGCTGCTTAGCGGTCTCTGCAAGCTGACAATGGGTATTATAGAAGGTGCTGAGCGTCTTGAGCAAATCGCTGCGCTCTTTTCCTTCGATACTGAGCAAATCTTTGAATGTTTCCTCATAGTATTCTTTAAGTTCTTCCTTCGGAATCAATCGCAGCAGGTTGTTGAAATTTTTGGCGCGATAAGGCTGAACGAACTGTGTTTTGCGCGCATCATAACCGGTCTGAAGGGCTTCGACGGCCTCCTTGTAGGACAAGGGGATATGCGGGAGCTGCAAGACGGGATTGCCAATGCCAAGAGAGATGGGGATACCGTGAAGCTCGTTCAAGTTACTGACCATTTGCTTCAGCTGCGTCATAAACTTGCTTTCCTTTCCGGCTGTAACGTCTTGGCTTGCATGCAGCGCAACGAGAAAACAGAAGTAATCGTTTTTGGTAAACAGAACGAACCGAAGGTCCAGCTTAGAAAACTCGCTTTTCAGCAGGTTGTAATGCCTGTCACGCTCCGAAATCATTCGCCCATCCGTCTCGAGTGCGCCATCGGAACGCTCAGGCTCGAACGAAGTGTCGCGTTTGGCAACGACGCTAATATAGACGGGATGGCCTAGCAGGCCGTAATTTTTGCTGCGGTGCATGAGCTCCTGCTCCGATGTAATTAACCCATCTACAAAGTCGGAGAAGAATTCGTTCTTATATCGCCGCGACCGCTCCTTCACTGCTTGATTCTTCATTAGCTCCAATCCAATCACATTAGCAGCTTGTTCCAGAGCGTGTTTGGTCAGATTGCTGAAATGTTTGCTGCTATTACTCGTTAAGGCGATGAGAAAGCCTTCGAGTTGAAAGGTAGCGATCGGAAGCAGCTCAATTCTTGCATCGTGTGTGCCGCTGAAATGGGGTGATAAAATCGGTATTGTGTAAGAGCTGTGCGGCGATGGGGCTTGCATAATAGATTCAAGCTCGGGCAACAGTTTTAGATAGAGTTCTTCGCTTATAGACTGTGAACGGAACATCAGGCTTGCCTGCGAATCCATCAGTATGACAGGGGAGTTGATGAGGAGGGACAGCTCCTCAATAACGTCTTCCGTGCTTTTGCCTTGCATAATCATCTGGGAGAATTGCTTATGTGTCGTTAGAGCATAGTGAAGTTCTCCAGTCCGTTTCTCCAAAATATGACTGAGCGAGTAGTTGGATAGATCGCCTAGCGATTGATCCAATGCCAGCTCGATGATGGGGAACTGCAGCTTCTCCGCACATCGCAGTACATCCTCGGGAACCTCCTGCAGAAACCGCTTTGTCTTAATCGCAAGTCCTGCGCAGCCAACCTCAGCCATGCTGGTTACCAGCGATAGCAGTGCTCCGGGCTGATCCTTCATGGCATAACCAGTAGTAAGCAGCAGCTCCTGCGGCTTCAAGTAGTGAATAATATCAGGAGCGTCCATGATATTGACCGATTGGACCGTATTTCGTATGCCTTCATGTCCAGCAACTACTTTTGCATTCGCATAAATAGGGAGAGAAATCAGTTCTTTGAGAAGCATGACAGCACCGCCAATAAAGTTATGTTAGATTTTATGACGTTAATATATCACTTATGCTTGCAGGTGTAAATGTGTGTTTGTTTAACCTATTCAATGAAATTGATCGATTTCTAGTTAGGTTGCACAATGACAATGCTGCTGTTTCGGACTATGATGTAGCTATATAGTAGTAATGATGTCATCAAATCTAACATAATACAGATTTCGAGCCGCATTTTCTTTGGAAATTATGTGATTATCGCCACTTTGCCGGATCTAATTGCGTGTCCTAATATCCGGATAGATGAACAAGCCACGGACAACGAGATCCATCGCTCGGTTACTTCTACAAAGTCTGAATCCATGCGTCAAGCGGAATCAACTTATGCACTATGGAAAGGCGGAGGGTGATATGTCCACAATTGCAAAGCTTGATTTGGTCATAAAAAACGGCAGTGTTGTGCTAAGGGATGAAGTAAAGCTGCTCGATATTGGAATCAAAGAGGGACGAATCGTCCAGCTTGGTGAGGCTCTTGATGCGGAGCTTGCTACCCATATGGTCGATGCTGCTGGACTGACTGTCATGGCTGGCATGATCGACGTTCATGTCCATTTGAATGAGCCAGGCCTAGGCGATTGGGAAGGTTTCGAGACGGGTTCCGCCGCGCTGGCCGCAGGCGGGTGCACGACGTACATCGACATGCCGCTTAACGGCATACCGCCAACTGTTACGATAAACGGCATGCAGCAAAAGCTTGCTGCCGCAAAGGAGCGCTCCTATGTGGATTATGCCATTTGGGGCGGATTGGTGCCAGGTAAGCTGCATGAGCTCATTCCGCTTCATGAAGCGGGAGTCGTCGGATTCAAAGCATTTATGTCATCGCCGGGAGGTCAGGGCGAGGATGCGTTCCGCGAGGTCGATGACTATACGCTGCTCGAGGGTATGAAGGTCATCGCAAGCGTGAACAAGGTGCTTGCACTGCATGCGGAAAGCGAGCCGATCGTATCGAAGCTAGGCCTTGACATGCGGGAGGCCGGACGATTGACGCCGAGCGACTATGTGGCCTCACGACCAATCGTGGCAGAGCTTGAAGCTGTTAATCGAGCGTTGTTCTATGCAGAGCAGACGGGTTGTGCCCTTCATTTCGTCCATATTAGCAGCGAAGCGGGGGTTCGCTCCATTCAGCATGCGCGTGATCGCGGTTTGAATGTTACGGTGGAAACCTGTCCGCACTACTTGGCATTAACGTCTGCGGATTTGGAGGTTAAAGGAGCAATTGCCAAATGCTCGCCGCCGATTCGAGAAGCTGCCGAGCAGGAGCATCTTTGGGGCGCCGTGGCTAATGGGCTGGTGGACATCATTTCATCAGACCATTCACCATGTCCTGTCTCGATGAAGGAGGCAGACAATTTTTTCGATGCATGGGGAGGAATTGCCGGAGCACAGAGCTCAGTGGAGCTTATAATCGGAGAAGGTCATGTGAAGCGTGGCCTACCGCTTACTTTGCTGAGCGATATGCTCTCGGGAGCCCCGGCAAGAAGGTTCGGGCTTGATGGTGTGAAGGGTGAAATCCGAATCGGACTTGATGCTGATCTTATGCTCATCGATTTAAATGAGGCATATATTTTGGAAGAGCGGCATTTGTATCAGAAGCACAAGCATAGCCCGTATCTGGGCATGGAGCTTCCATGCAAGGTTATGGCGACCTATCTACGCGGGCAAAGGGTGTATGGAGCAAACACTGGACTAGATGATAGCAAGCAGGGGCGCTGGGTTAGGCCGCTTTAACGGAAGAGATAGGAGGAGCGGCGATGACGCGAAATGTACGTTTCTGGGCGCAAGATAAGGAGCGGATGTTGACCTATTTTGAGATAGAGGTTATGCACCTATTAAACTGGATGGCGGCGTTCAGTTCGGATGATAGAGGCGGCATTACGCGGCTGCTCTATACAGATGGGTGGCTAGAAACACAGCAGGCGCTGGAGGTCAAAATGGCGAGCTATGGCATGATGACTTCATTCGATCATGTAGGTAACTTATTCGGAATCATGCAAGGCGAGGATGTTGATGCGCCTTCCATTATAACAGGCTCGCATATCGACACGGTTGTGCAGGGGGGCATGTATGACGGTGCTTACGGCATTGCAGCAGGACTGCTCGCATTGGATTATTTGCATAAGCATTATGGAAAGCCCAAACGGACACTTGAGATTGTTTCACTCTGCGAGGAAGAGGGGAGCAGGTTTCCGTTGGCATATTGGGGCTCAGGCAACGTTGTTGGCAAGCGGAATTTTGAACAGATTGGGCATTTGCAGGACGCCAATGAAGTGTATTTCGTAGATGCGATGCATCGCTGCGGTTTTGGGAAAGGTACAGCTAGAGACAGTCGTCGTCATGATATTGGTGCCTTCATCGAGGTTCATATTGAGCAAGGTGCTGTGCTGGAGAAGGAAGGAATTGCAGTTGGTGTAGTCGATACGATTGCAGGCCAGCGAAGGTTGAAGTTCGAGGTTGTTGGCGAGTCGAATCACGCGGGAACGACGCCTATGCATATGCGCAGGGATGCGCTGGAGGGTGTCAGTATGATGATTCAAGCGCTGCGCTTAGAGACGATGCGACTAGGTTCGCCGCTTGTAGCCACGGTTGGCAGCCTGCAGGTGCAGCCAAATGTGCCGAATGTCGTGCCCGGCAAGGTCGTATTCACGCTGGATGCCCGCCATGCCGATGAGACTGCGCTCGACGGCTTCTGCAACTGGGTGATGAAGGAGTTTGCTTCGATCGCGGATGGACGTCGGCTTGGGCTGAGTGGCACGGAATGGTTCCGCGAGGAACCCGTGCCGATGAATGAACGGTTGAAGCAGCAATTGGACGATGTGTGTCATGGATTGTCTATCACCTCGAAGCGCATGGTCAGCGGGGCGGGTCATGATGCGCAGATGTTCGAGCATATTTGTCCGACGGCGATGCTGTTTGTGCCAAGCAGGCACGGTATATCTCATTCTCCGGAAGAATACACGGAGCCGCGCAAGCTTGCGGTCGGCGTGATGGTACTTATGGAGCTGCTCTACAGATTAGGGTATGAGGAGGAAGAACTATAATGGCAGGAGTATATAAAGATCTCGCACCATCGCCGCGTACGATAATGACACCAGGTCCAGTCGAGGTTGATCCGCGCGTGTTGAGGGCGATGTCATACCCAATACTGGGGCAGTTTGATCCTGAATTTACCGCTTTGATGAATGAGACGATGGAGATGCTGCGACAGCTCTTCAAGACGGAGAATGAATGGGCATTTCCGGTAGACGGAACGTCGAGATCAGGTATTGAAGCTGTACTTATTGGATTGATTGAGCCTAGTGACAAGGTTCTTGTGCCTATCTATGGCAGGTTTGGACATTTGCTGACGGAAATCGCAAGGCGCTGCGGTGCGGAAGTGGTAACGTTGGAAACAGACTGGGGCACCGTGTTCACGGAGGCGGAGATTATCGGTGCGATTCAGGAGCATCAGCCGAAGCTAGTTGCTCTTGTTCATGGCGAAACCTCAACCGGGCGTATGCAGCCGCTTACGGGAATTGGGCAGGCGTGCAGGGAAGTGAACGCGCTGTTTGTGGTGGACGCAGTTGCGACGATAGGCGGCATCGAGGTAGCAACGGATCGGCTGTTGATCGACGCTGTAATCGGTGGCACTCAGAAATGCTTGTCCGTTCCGGCGGGTATGGCTCCGATTACGTACAATAAAAGGGCGGAGGCCAAGCTGCAAAGCCGTAAAAAAATCGAGAGAGGGCTGTTGCTCGCGGATGGCGAGGATGATCCGCTGCTGCGTCCTATCCAGAGCAACTACTTGGATCTGAGCCAGCTGCAGGATTATTGGAGTCCAGCTCGACTGAATCATCATACGGAAGCGACCTCTATGCTGTATGCGCTGCGCGAGGGTTTGCGCCTTGTACTTGAAGAAGGATTGGACACGCGCTTTGCTCGGCATCGTGAGCATGAAGGGGCGCTAGTCGCAGGTCTTGAGGCAATGGGTCTTCGTCTATATGGTGATCCTTCCTGCAAAATGACTGTCGTTACCTGTATCGAGATTCCTGTAGGTATCGACGGGGAGTCGGTTCGCTCCATGCTGCTTGAGCATTACGGTATTGAAATCGCCAGCTCCTTCGGCCCTCTAAAGGGTAAAATATGGCGCATCGGCACGATGGGCTACAGCTGCAGCAAACGCAATGTGCTGCTCACGCTTGGCGCGCTTGAAGCCGTACTGCTGCGCCATGGCCAAACGCTCGAAGCTGGCAAGGCGCTGCAAGCAGCGATGGACGCTTACGATATTCAGCTTCCTAGCTAATAGCAGGCTGAATCCCTCCGCTCACTCTTCGCGAAGTGGGCGGGGGTTCGTGATGCTCGCATCATGCACCGTACCTAATGGTACGGCAAGGATCGCACCTAATAGTGCCTCGCCCGCATCACATCTCGCACCCGACGCCTCACATTAATTAATGGTTTTGCTCACATTACTCGTATCACACCGACTTATCTCGCAGCTTCCCCCGCTCGCATGGTCCCAACCAATGCTGCTGCTCGCCCTGCTAGCATTATCACTACTAAATCCAACCACATTCTAACCATAACCCAACCACATCCGAGCTATCCTGCACATTTGCATTAACTTGTCTTAAAACGGCGCTAAAATGAGCTCTATCCTGCACGTTTGCAGGATAGAGCTCAAAAATGATGCTTACAGCCAGTAATAAAGACATTAACAGACACCTATCCTGCGAAAGTACAACATAGCCCCGGATGGAGGTTAGAAAAAGGGGTGTATCCTGCAAAAGTGCAGGATAGCGGAAGTCGGTGGCTGCCGCGTCGACCTTACCCTATAAGAGCAGCTCAAGCGTCTCTTTATTCAGCTCATAATAACGTATCGTGGTTCCTTTCGAGATAGGCTGCAACCAGCCTTTGTCTGCTAATCCGGTTAATAGCTTCCGCGATGTACGGAAATTCACTTTCCACGCTTCGCTGACATCTATCGGTCGAATAGCTCTGCCAAGACTCCAGGCGAGCAGCAATAAATCCTTCTCCGTCCTCGTTGCAGTTAATGAGGTTTTCTCGCGTAAAAGGTAGGGTCCGACAGCTAGTCGAAGCAAAGATTGACAAATTTCTGGGCGATCCTTAATATCGTCGAACGAGAAGTGGAGCATCCGCCAGCCCAATGCCGTCAAAAATGTATCGCGATTGAGTGCATAGCTGAATTTGTCTCGATCCATCTCTTTAATGTGGCTTTGGTAGCCGTCACACTCCAAGTCGAATTGCCCAAAAGGGGGCAAGTAAGCGAAATCAAGAAAGTAGGATTTCCGGTTCCGATCATACACTTCATATTCGGGATGTAGATGGTCGAAATGTCCAAATACTGGCCACCACACATTTTGCAAAAGCAGCCGTTCTCCAAAGCCGTGCCCGCGTTCCAAGCGCGCCCGTCGTTCACCCTTTCTGCTAGTTAAATGTTTTTCGATAAAAGCGGCATGCATACTCTCAAAAGTATCCATCTCCCGTTCGCCTCCTTATATGTGTGCAAAAAAGAACGCCCGTATGCCTTTTGGCAAACGGACGTTCTTCGTCTTGTTAGGTATTATTCAATTAATACAATAAAAATAAATTAGTTATTAATGTAGCGCTCGAAAATCGCACCGAAATCCTTCACGCGGTATTGCTTATGAGTGTTGACCAGCCAGTTGAAAGCTGATTTGTTCAAGCCGTCGAATTGCTCGACAACGTTGAAGTCGCCCTTATGAATTTGCTGCAGTGTAGTGGATGCGAGATCTAGGCTGCGTCTTGCATATTCTAGCGAGATTTCGTTCTCGCGCGTTATCTCGGAAATTTTGATAAGTGCTTTGTAGAGGTCTTTGAGTTCCTCGAGGTGTTTCTTGTTCACGTCTATGGAGAACGGTACGGAGCCAATAGTGAACTTGATCTCGACGTCAAGATCGACCGTGCCCGCTGTTTCAAGCGTGACCTGTGAAATTTGGTTAGCATTGAAGGCATAGCGCTTTAGCGTACGTTTCTTGCTCAGTGCACTTGTGCCGTCCAAATGGATAAGCGCAATATTGGTAAAGCAGTATTCATCTGATTTTGATTTGATAAGGAAATAAATCTTCTCGTTATCCTCGTGCATCACATAGTCGTCAGAATCAGCTTTGCTGAAATCCGCGGGCTTGATAATCGCTCCAATATCGCTTAATCCCAGTGCATCCGCAGCTAATTTTCCAAACATCGTACCATTCCTCTCGTATTCGCATCAATGTCATACGTACTCATTATATAATAGAAATGGGCATTTATGTTAGTTCATTGGTAGCAATTACAGAAGGTGCAACTATCAAAAAAACCTCCAAAGGCATCAGCCTGAGGAGGTTTCATTAAAATTAGATTATCTTTTCGTAGCGATAGAGAAAATAACGGTTTTGGCAGCTGCATCGACTTGAACATTCACATTATCGGTCCCGATCAGCTTTTGCTGAGAGGCAACCTTGGCGCCAGCTTCGACCTTTTTGCTAATTTCGTTAAAAAGCTCCTTAAATACGGATGCGTTATAGCCGAACAGTTGGTTGGCGAATTGCTCGACGACCTCTTTGTTGCGAGCGAGCGTACCTTCACGCAGCCTCATGGTGATGCCATACGTATTGTATTGGGGGTCGAGCCAGACAGCTGCTTCTTCATTGACGGCTGATGAGCCTGATGAACGGTTCAGTACGTTGTCTTTCTCTGCTTGGTCCTTGAATAATCGGAGCGTCGTTTCGTATAGATCATGATTCGTGCCGCGCAATTGTCCAGCCGTGATTAGTGCTTCATAAGCATCCCACATCCGTTTGTCGGGGAATACGATAATCTTCTTACCGCCGCCAATTGTAGGAACGACTCGTTCCAGCTTCTCGGGTGAGACGGTAATGGCAAGGCGCTTCGACTTGTCGGTGAGACGGTTCAAAATAACGAGTGATTCAGCACGGGTAACCGTGTCCCCAACACCGAAGAACCCGTTCGGATACCCCTGCATAATGCCTTTCACAAGTGTCTCGGCAATAAATTTCTGCTCGCGCTCGCTTGCGCCCATGATGTCGCCATAGGCTTGAGCCATTTTCTGGCCGAATTGGCCGTCCTCCAAAAATTCCGTTTCCTGCAGCGTGTAATAGACGATCTCGGCTACGTTCTCGCGCGTCATATCCGCTTGGAAGTCATTATATCTGGACTTGTTCAGGAAATGGAGGTCGCTGGCCACATCAATAAACTGTTTGGCCCAATAGCCGACCGGACTTGGCTTGAATTCGAAATAGCGGTAATCCTGCTTTAGGATCGCTTGGTTTTCCTCGCTAAGCGACTGGAGGAACGAAAGGTTCCAGCTTCTCGAGCCATTCTGATGAAGATCCGTGTAGGAAAGAACGAGCATTTTGATAAATTGGTCGACCTTAACAGGCTCCTGTGGTCGAAAGGTCCCATCGGGATATCCGTCCAAGATCCCTTGATTTACCATATTGGCAATTGTTTTCTCCGCCCAATGGCCTTTAATATCTTTGAATACCGGCGCTGAGGCTGCTGCCGATGCTTGATTATTTGTGAATGATCCTGTAATAGCGGTCCAAAAAATGGTGATGGTTACTGCGATCATGGCGAAACGCTTCATAAAAATATCCTCCTAATTTATAAAAAACGATATATTCCGACATTCTATAGATAACCACATTTATGCGTTATTGAGAATGGGCTGAATGGCATAGTTTGTCTCGTTTGTATAGTTCTAATTACTATGAATAAGAAGCATAAGCATGAGGTCAAAAAATACGTATTCTAATCGTTGAGGATCAAATGATGCAAGCAGAAATTCTAGAAGGCTGTTTTCAGCAAATAGAAGTGGTAGAAGTATGCGGAATTTCAGCTAGCGCAGAGGAATATATAAGATATGTGAATGATGCAGAGGTCCATAAAGCTCGCGTTATGGACTTCAAAGCGTATAGGGAATATTAACTTTTGTAAACCAAAGTGCCTCTTAAGACATTAAAAAGATGACTTCTACTAAAGTGCAGAGGTCATCTTCTTTTGCTTATTTATATCGGAATAACGTTAAAGCGGCTTCTGAAAATGATAAGCAACAATGTCCATTCTCTTATTCAGATAGAACCGGTGAGCATCATGTCGCTGAACACCGGAATCCAGATGGAATTGCTCGCAGCCACTCGCTGTTGCTTCTGCTTCTAGCCAATCAAACAGCAGCTTAGCATAGCCTTTGGAGCGGCTGCTCTCGTCTGTGATCAAGTCATCGACATAAAAATATTTGCCCCATGCCAGCGATTCGCTAATCCGATAGCCTGCTGCAGATTTGGCTACACCATCTTCAATAATGGCAACAAGATGGTATCCGTTATTAGCCTGCATTTGTTTTACCTTTGCCAGATAAACTTGTTCAGACAAATGAGGGCGCAACTGGATAATTAATGGAAATGCGCTGACAATCTGTTCGTCGGTGGTCAGCTTAACGATTTCTGCCATTTGAATGCCTCCTCCTAACAATAAGAAAAAGGCTGCTCTTCAAGGTAATTGACCTTTAAGAACAGCCGCGTTGCTGCTTTGTCGCTAGGCTTAGTCAAGCACTGCCGTAATATGTGCTTTGGTAATGGACCAGTGGGTAGCGGACCATACTTTTTCTTTCTTATCGAAATAAATAATTTGCGGCGATTCGTGCTTCACGGATGTATCTTCGGCGATTTGGTTGGAGACAGGACGGGACTCGATTACTTTCACAAGCACGTAGTCAACGTCTTCTCTTGGTTTTCCGTCTAGGTACTGTTTGAATTCGCTATATGCATTCGCGCTAACCGGGCATGTTGTACTATGCTTGAATACAACGAGCGGGCGAGCGGCGGAAGCTTCGTAAACGTTGTTCCATTCTTCAATGGATGTAATTTCTTTGTACGACATAGGAAACACTCCTTATATTCTGCTATGCAGATGATAGTTACTTACAACTCTATATGTATTATAGCTCTTTTTACTGAGTAAAGTCATCATAGGGCGAATGAAAATTGGATGAATCCAAAATGGAATCAAACGCGGTGTAAAATGGGAGGCGATGAAAGCGTGAGATCCGTTATGGCGAGAAAATGATGGCATAGAAAGCATACGATTAATTGGTCGAAGAAATGGAAGAAGCTGAAGCTTAAGCTGATTTTAAAACGTATATTGCAATCGGAATTGACGCATGTTATGATTGCTTCAGTCAAATTGACCGTTTTGGTTTTTTGGTCATTTTAGTGGGACATCGGGTCGGAGGTGTTGGAATGGCAATTGATCGACGGCAGCAGATCGTAGATGCGGCAGCGAAATCGTTCGCGTTGTTCGGCTATAAAGCGACGACGATGGATCAGGTTGCGAAGATTGCGAATGTAGGCAAAGGAACGATTTATACTTTTTTTGCGAACAAAGAAGAGTTGTTTCATGAAATTATGAAGCGGCTGATTATTGAAATGAAGCAGGTAGCAGAGAAGGTTGTAGATCCGAAACGTAAGTTTTTCGATAATTTGAATGCTGCACTGGAGCAGCTGCTTGAGTTCCGCGAGGAGCATGAGCTTGCGTTGAAGCTTTCACATGAGGTACGCGAGATCGGCACCCCGATGGCGGTGGAGGGTATGCAGCAGATTGAGAAGGCGGTAGTCGGCTACATTCAGCATCAGGTGCAGCTCGCGATGGATAAAGGCGAGATTAAACCGTGTAACCCAGAGATGACCGCATTTGTAATGCTGAAGCTGTACATGGCACTTACGGTAGATTGGAAAAAAACGCATGTACCGCTGGATAAACAACAGGTTGCGGAGCAGTTGCGATTCTATATGCAAGTAGGCTTGGCTCCGGCATAGTCTGGATGCCTTTTTTTACAGTAAAAAATGACTAAATGACAATAATGGTCAATTAGTAAAGAGGAGAGTGAACGCGTTGAAGTTCAGAGGACTAAAGCAGTTTGGCAAGGAGCTCACTGGCATTAAAGGCAACAAAATGCTGCTCATTTCTGTAATCGGCGTGCTTATGATTCCGCTTATGTATTCTTCGATGTTTTTAGGAGCATTCTGGGACCCTTACGGGCATCTCGACAAAATGCCTGTTGCCATCGTCAATGCAGATAAAGGTTTTGCTTATAACGATGAAATGCTGCATATTGGCGATGATTTCGAGGAACAGCTAAAGGAAAATGAAAAGTTCGAATGGCATTTTGTGAGCAAGGAGGAAGCAGAGGCAGGCGTGAAGGATCACAGCTATTATCTGGCGATTGAGATTCCTGCCGATTTCTCGGAGAACACGACCTCATTGACGTCAGATAACCCGACTCCTGCAGAGCTCACTTATTTGGCGAATGAGAGCTACAACTTCCTAGCCTCTCAGATTGGCAGCAAGGCGGTAGACACGATGAAGGCAGAGCTTGGCCGCGAAGTGACGTCAGCTTATACGCGCACTGTATTCGGTCAGATTGAGGAGCTCGCGGACGGCATTGGCGCAGCGAGCGACGGTTCCGGCGAAATCGCTGACGGCACGACGAAGGCGAAGGATGGAGCGGTGCTCATCGAGCAGAATCTTGCAAAGCTCGTTAGCGGGTCGACAACGCTTAAGGAGGGGGTTGCGAAGCTGAACGATGGCGGAGCGGCGCTTGGGAAGGGCAGTGCGGAGCTTAGTGCAGGCACTGCAGGACTTGCGAGCGGCCTGGCGCAGCTACAGGCTGCGCAGCAGCAGCTGGGCGCTGGAGCGGAATCGCTTGGCGAGGGCGTGGGTTCACTTGGTGCCGGAGCGGCGAAGCTTAGCGACGGCATGGCGCAGCTGGCCGGAGCGAGCGGACAGCTTGCGGAGGGTGCGGCGGACGCGCAGCAGGCTGCGGGGCAGCTGGCGGACGGTATGAAGCAGTCAGCTGCTGGCGAGGAGCAGCTGCAAGCTGGTGCAGCGCAGCTGGCGAACGGGCTGGCGCAGCTGGGTCAGGCGAATCCGGAGCTTGCGGGGAGCGAGAGCTTTGCTTCCTTGCTCGAGGCTAGCCGCGTGCTGGCGGCAGGCTTGGAGAAGTCCTCAGAGGGGCAAGCACACTTGAGAGATGGAGCTACCGAGCTCAATATTGGATTGGTGAAGGTAGCGGATGGATTCGGAGCTTTTAACAAAAAAGCGCAGGAAGCGGCTGAAGGCGGGAAGCAGCTTGGTGTTGGCGCAGAGCGAATCATGGAAGGTACAGATACGTTCTCGAGCGGCATGCAGCAGTTTGGAACGAAGCTTGCGGAAGCGGGAAGCGGTGCGGATAAGCTCGCCGCAGGCGCTAAACAGCTCAATAATGGTGCTTCTTCGCTCACGGCGGGGCTGTCACGACTATCTTCTACTATCACTCCATTCGTAGAGGGATCTACAGCATTAGAGAGCGGGGCGCAGCAGGTTGCATCCGGACTTCTGAAGCTGGAGGACGGTACGCAGGAGCTGTCCAGCAAGCTGGGTGAAGCGGCTAGTCAAACGGGAGATCTCAACTTGACGGATGCCATGGTCGATATGTTCTCAGATCCAATTAAGCTTGATGTGGAGAAGCTGACGAAGGTAGACAATTATGGTACAGGGCTTGCCCCATACTTCCTGTCACTAGGCTTATTCGTTGGCGCGATGCTGTTAACGATTGTTTATTCGGTTCGGGATCCCGCAGTTCGTCCGGATAGCGGCTGGAGCTGGTTTTGGAGCAAGGCGCTTACTTTATCGTTAATAGGCATTATCCAAGCCTTGATCGCTGATGCAGCACTGCTGTTCGTACTGAAGCTTGAGGTGCAGAGTGTTGGCCTATTCGTTTTCTATTCTATTCTGACTAGCCTGACATTCATGATGATTATTCAGTTCTTGGTTGCCTCGATGGGTAATCCTGGTCGGTTCATTGCAGTTATTCTGCTGATTTTCCAATTAACGAGCTCCGCAGGGACGTTCCCCATCGAGCTTGTACCAGGCTGGCTTCAAAAGATTTCTCCGTTCCTGCCGATGACTTATGCGGTAGCGGGCTTCAGGGATATCGTATCAAGCGGCGATTACAGCTCGCTGGTTAGAGATGTCGCGACTCTAGCGGGTATTGCCATTCTGTTCGCGGCATTGTCATACACGTACTTTACATTGTCCCACCGCAAGCTGAAATCGGAAGGTGTGGGGCAGGCGGGTACGGCAGCAACCCCTGTATAAAGTTTAACGGATAACAGGGTTCAGGAGAGAGAACAGCGGCTATAGATACTGTTCTCTCTTTTTGTTGTTTGGGAAATTATACAACGCCTAAAACGTAAGCTGTAAGCATCCATATGTTCTTGCAGTAGCCAAGTAATCCAAATTTGTGTTCTGTAAGCACGCAAGCATTCTAATGGAGCCAGATGCGATTAGGAGTGAGCTCGTATGAGAATAGGCTGTCCCTGCTCAGCACAGTGCGCGAGAAGGACAGCCTATTAGTCGTATAGAGATGGTTTATTCGTGGATTGCTGTCAGCAGCTTGCCGAGCGTCTCAAGCGCCTGCTCTTCTTGCTCGCCGTCTATTTCAAGAGTAACTTCCTCGTTCACAGCGATGCCCAGCGTGAGCATGCTTAGCGAGCTCTTGCCATTAACCTTCTTGCCTTTGTTGATCACGTTTACCTTGCAGGGAAACGTTGTTGCGGTTTGGACGAAGGTTTTGGACGGACGCACGTGAAAGCCTGTCGGGTTGAGAATGGTGAAGGTTTTGCTAACCATGATGAGTCACTCCTTTTATAATGTCTTGTACGAATTGTGTAATTTCTTGCGAATTTCGCATGCTGAGAGTGTTGGTGGCATGGCTACACCATGCGGTCTGATCAAGCTGCCCAATTAGCTCGCGTGCTGGCAGAATGGAGCCAGCGCTCATGCTGAATTCATGCAGACCTAGTCCAAGCAGCAACGGAATTGCGGTTTCATCGCCCGCCATTTCGCCGCACATACCTACCCACTTTCCTTCCTTCTCGGCGGCCTGAATCACGAAGCGAATCAGGCGAAGCAGGGAGGGATGCCACGGTTGATACAAATAAGCTACCGTTTCATTCATGCGGTCTGCTGCCATCGTATATTGAATGAGATCGTTCGTGCCGATGCTGAAGAAATCGACCTCCGGTGCAAAGAGGTCAGCTGCAATTGCTGCGGCAGGGATCTCGACCATCATGCCAACCTCAATATGCTCGCCAAGCTCTACTCCTTCAGCTAGAAGCCTCTGCTTCTCTTCTTCAAGCAGTTGTTTCGCCTCCAGCAGCTCTTCGAGCACGGCGATCATAGGGAACATAATTTTTAAGTTGCCGTAACGGCTGGCACGAAGCAGCGCTCGCAGCTGTGTACGGAAGAGCTCCTGTCTATCCAGACACAATCGCAGCGCACGTTGTCCGAGGAATTGATTACTCTCCTTTGGCAGTTCCATATAGGGGAGTTCCTTATCGCCGCCGATATCGAGCGTACGGATGACGACTGGCTTCGGATTCATTTTCTCCAGCGCGTATTTGTAGCTAGTGAACTGCTCTTCTTCCGTTGGAAGTGAGCTGCGACCCATATAGAGAAATTCCGTACGGAATAGTCCAATGCCTTCCGCTCCGTTATCAATCGCCCGCTGAATGTCCTCCAGCTTGCCAATGTTGGCGGCGAGCTCTACCTGTTTGCCGTCTTTGGAGAAGGTGGGCAGCTCCTTCAGTCTGCCGAGTGCGGCTCTACGCTTGTCGTCGGCTTGCTTCAATGCACGATAAGCTTCTAGTTCTTCATCCGTCGGATTAACGTGCAGGATACCTTGGTTCGCATCCACGACAACTATGGTATGTGCCGCTATCTGTTGAACGGCGATGCCCGCCCCTACGATAGCTGGAATCTCAAGCGAGCGCGCCATAATCGCAGAATGGGAAGTACGGCTGCCCACTTCCGTAATGAAACCACGAACATAATCCAAATTAAGCTGAGCGGTGTCCGATGGGGTCAAGTCGCGAGCTACGATGATACACTCCTCCGACATGCCCGCAAGGTCCATATGAGGAATGCCGCGCAGATGGCTCATCAAGCGGCCGCATACGTCTTCGATATCGACCGCGCGTCCGCGCAGCAGTTCGTCGTCCATCGACTGCAGCAGCTCGATAAAGGTTTGGGCGGTTTCATACAGGGCAAATTCGGCGTTCATAGTGTCCTCATCGATTTTCAGCTCGATTGCATCGATTAGATCAGGGTCCTCGAGAATCATCAGATGGCCCTCGAATATTTCGGCTTTGTCTGCCCCAAGCCGCTCCTCCGTGGAGATGCGAAGAGACTCAATCTCCGTCTGAGATGACGCTACAGCTTCGCGAAAGCGAGCAATTTCCGTTGAACTGTCTGAAACGGACTGCCGCACGGGTATGAAGCGTTCGGACGATAGGAGAAATGCGCGTGCAATTGCGATACCTGGCGATGCTGCTATTCCTGTCAGTGTCGTCATGATTTCATTCCCTTCTCAGTCGCTTGATCCAGTTGCCCCAATCTGCGATAGTGCTCGGCGGCCCCGATATGCAGCGGATGCTGCTCGGCAAGCCCGGTGTAATGCGTTAGCGTCGCATGAAGCCCGTTTTCGTTCAGGAAGGCTTGAAGATCTACAGATTCTGGGTCATCTTTGTCGTCGAAATAAAGGGCAGCCGCTATTGCGGCAGTCAAATGAATAACAGGGATACCGAGTTGAAAGGCGGATAAGGCAGGTCTCACTAGACGGTCATTAGGCGAAAGCTTGCGAATTGGCGAGCGGGCGATTCTGGCAATCTCATCTATGAGATGGGGATTGATGAATCGCTCCAATATTTGCTCTACATAATCAGCATGTGCCTTCTCATCGAATGAATAAGTCTGAATGAGAGCTGACCCCGACTCTAGCAAGGCTCCCCTTACCTCAGCTACGACGTTGGGATCCTGCATCGCTTCCTGAATGGTAGCGTGCCCCCTCAGATTTCCGTGATACGCGGCGACACAGTGGCCTGTATTGACCGTGAACAGTTTTCGTTCAATATAGGGCTCCAGCTTGTCGACGTAGTGAATGCCTGCAATTTCGGTCTGCGACTCAAGCAGCGGTGAACGCTCTACGGTCCATTCGTAGAAGGGCTCGACCGTCACCAGCAGCCTATCCTCGTTCTGCTGCAGAGGTACGATGCGGTCTACGGCTGCGTCAGGGAATGCGATATGCTGATCTGCAAACGCCTGAGCATCCAGAGATAAATACCCGTAAACAAGCTCCTTCAATATTGAGCTGCCGCCAAGCGCATTCTCGCAAGCAATGATGGGAAGGACGGGCTTGCCATTCAATGTACGCAGCGCGATTCCTTTGGCGATTGCGCCAGCGATATGCTTGAGGACGGATACCCCGACTGCAGTTGTCACTATATCAGCCTCTGCAATCCGCTGTGCCACTAACGCTATGTCATTGCCGTTAATGGCTGTAACATGGTCTACCAAATACGTATCGCCT
Source organism: Paenibacillus sinopodophylli (assembly GCF_005930355.1). Classification (GTDB taxonomy): domain Bacteria; phylum Bacillota; class Bacilli; order Paenibacillales; family Paenibacillaceae; genus Pristimantibacillus; species Pristimantibacillus sinopodophylli. The sequence continues at coordinate 101,758 of NZ_VDBO01000007.1, read as the reverse complement.
TGCTCATTTGCGAGCTTGACCGTGTACTGCCCTCTCTCCTGCAGCTCTGATACGAGCTTGTCGTTCACGTCCACGAAGCTTATCTCGTAGCCGGCATTGTGCAGGAGCAAACCAATAAATCCTCTTCCGATGTTGCCTGCACCAAAGTGAACAGCCCTCATGTTTCCATCCCCGACTCAAAGATCGCGATCAGCTCTTTTCCCGAAGAGGCATTCAGAATACGCTCCATATTCTCTTCCTCGGATATAAGCATCGCTATGCTTGTCAAAATATCCAGGTGATCGTCACCGACCGCAGCTAATCCGATGATCAATTGAGCAGGCTCCTCACCGCCGAAATCGATGCCTGATGGTACGGTAATGATGGCAAGCCCAGTGGATTGAATGATCGCCTTCGCTTCATTCGTGCCGTGAGGCATTGCGAGCCCGCCTCCGATGTAGGTGGAGAGTGAATCCTCGCGCTCGATCATTTTGCCAATATAGGCTGTCGGCACGTGGCCTGCGTCCACCAGCATTTGACCGACAAGGCGAATCGCCTCGTATTTGTCTGTTACGGCTGCATTTATTTGTACTTTATCTGTTGATAGCATGGTCATGATTACTCTCTCCAGTCCAATTTTGTTTTTATATAGCTTTCAAGTTTTTTGGAGATCAGTCGTTTAATGCTTGCTTCTTCCCCTTCTGCGAGTAAGACAATTAGCTCAGGCATCAGCAGCATGGCACTAATCTCGCTTAGCAGCTCCAAGCTGTAGGCGTCAAGCTTCAGGGGGGCAAGCATCATTAGCAGTTGAGAGGCATGTGACGTATCGCCCTCACTAAGCCGCAGCGGTCTGTCATAGCGATACAAGGTTAGCAGCGGGGCTTCAATCCAGTCGCTGCGTGTATGAAGCAGAGCAAGCTCCGAATCTGGCATAACCAGTGAGCCTTGCCGTTCTCTGGCAAGCAACTGATCCATGATCGGGTCCAGATGCTTGGCGATATGTGGGTCGCCAGTTAAGGCAAGCATGGTGGGCAGTTGAAGCTCCAGCTTCTCTTCCCCTTGCGGCAGTAGCAGATCATGGACGCTCAATCCGCCTAGCAGCCGCAGCACGATTCCGGAATAAAGCTGCAGCATATGCAGCCGATCCATCGGAGATTGTCCAGAAGCATCAGCATCGGTGGCGGCGGCTGGTTTTTCTTTTTTGAGAGTGGTGTCTTCAATATAAGCTCGAAGCTTGCTCGCTTCCTCCGGCGGCAGCATGGGACTGAGCTTGATGTAGCGGTCAGGCTCAAGCGGCAAATCAACCGTCGAAATGATCAGGTCGTAGCGATTAGAAGGAAGCCGCCTTGCTTCGAACCATGAGTAATGGCCGATCAGCTCGATTTGCGGAAGCTCCTTACCGATTTTGACAGCTAACAGCTTGGAAGAGCCAATTCCACTGGTGCAAACGAGCACGGCTCTGATTTTCCTCGGGAACGGCTTCAGCCTCTCCAGAGAAGCGCCGAAGTGCATCACGATATAGCCGATTTCTTCATCCGGTATTTGCAGGGGTGTATAGATCTTCTGTACACCGCTTCGCACAATGGAAAACAAAAGGCTGTATTCCTTCTTAATTGGAGCAAGCATCGGATTACGAATAGCGATGCCGTCTTGGATGCGCTGGAATGCAGGCTTGATATGCTGGATGAGACCATCCTCCAAGGAACGGTCATGAGCAAGAGACATTCGCAGCTCGTGTTCCGTGTGATGGACAAGCTGCTTCACGTTCTCGATCGCAGCGATGTCTTCTTGCGGAAGCAGCAGGCTGCTCTCCGGCAGCGCTTCATTGTCCAGCAGCTCAGATAGATACGCTCGCTCTTGTGGCGGAAGCTGAATGTTCAGCACGTCGCATAGTCTGCTCAGCAAGGTGCTATCCTCGCCGCCTGAGCTGGAACCACGTGCGGGAATCAGGCTGCCGCGTTCCATGCGCGTAAGCGCGACAGACAGCCTAATCAGCAGTCTCGTATAGTCAGATTCGGACAAGGTGTTCGACCAATCGTCGCTGAGCTCCCACAGTGCGAGCTCAAGCTTCTTAAAGTGTTCTTTCCCGATCATGTCGAGCAGCTTCGCAGTGCTCGGATTCGTCACGGTTGCATCCTTGAACTGGCCGAACAAATCGGAGTCGTCCAGATGATTGACGGCTAATAGGCTGATGGCGTGGCGCTTAGCTGCTTCAGAGCCAACGATCTCCACACCATAGCCTCTTCGTCTTACGAGCGTAAGATTTTTCCGTGCAATAATAGGTTCAAGCTCATCAAGATCATGACTGACCGTAGGCATCGTAACGCGCAGCTCATGCGCAAGTGAGAACAGCTTCACGGGCTCATCGAGTTCCAGCAAGCTGCAAAAAATAAGGATTTTACGTTCATCAGCTGAATATTCCGCGGAATCGGCTTGGTCGAATGAATGCTTGAACCGCTCGAAGGCTACTTTGCTTGCTTCAGCGCGGATGCCGAGCCCTGCGGTTTTGTGCAGCAGTATTCCGTTTGCTGCCAGCAATGGCTCGATATCGTTCAGCTCGCGGTGGATCGTCCGCGTACTAGTACCCACGATTGCGGCGATGTCAGCGGCTGTAATCTCTTGTTTCTGTTCCATTAACAGCTCAATAATACGTCGTTGCCTAGTTGAGGCTTTGATAGGCTATCCTCCTTAACAGAAGAATGGACTTAACGCCGACAGAGCTCTGTCAGCGTTAAGTTCAGCTCGTGATGCCGTTTATTCACTGAGTCTTTGTACGAGCAAATCGTATTCAGGACTCTTGAGAAAGTTATCGATGGAGATATGCTCAGCGTTAGGCGCTTTCTGGCGAGCGCGCTCGGTGAGCGTTTTGTGTGTGATGACCACGTTGGCATCGTCTGGAATGTCGCTGATTGCGGTGTTGATGACAATGATAGGCAGCCCGGCAGTCGTTATTTTTTTGCGGAGGATGGAAGCGCCCATGGCGCTCGAACCCATACCAGCATCGCATGAAAAGACGATTTTGTTAACTTGATCCCGCGAGAGCTGTGTTTGCGCTGCGGATGGAGTCGCAGTCGTCCCTTTGGACGCCGCTTTCATTTGCTGTACCTTCTGTGACGCTTGCGCAAGGTCGTTGTCTTCGCCAACGTTGTGCTTGCTTGTTTTGAGCAGCAGGGCGGATACGAGGAACGACACGATTGTCGCGACTAGAACACCGGCCAGCATAGCTAGCATGCCACCTTTTGGCGTCATCGAGAAGTAGGCAATAATGCTGCCTGGTGAAGGGGCGGCAACCAGGCCAGCTCCGAGCAGGGAGAAGGTGAAGGTACCGGCCACACCACCGGCGATAGCTGCAAGAATGAGGCGCGGGTTCATGAGAATGTAAGGGAAATAAATTTCATGGATACCACCGAAGAAATGGATGACGACAGCTCCAGGCGCGGAGTGCTTAACCATGCCCTTGCCGAATACCCAGTAAGCGAGCAGAATGCCAAGTCCGGGCCCGGGATTCGATTCAAGCATATAGATGATCGATTTGCCAGCCTGTGTCGCTTGGTCTAGCGCCAGCGGGCCGAGAATACCGTGATTGACCGCGTTGTTGAGAAACAATACTTTGGCTGGCTCAATTAACACGTTCACGAGCGGCAGCAAGCCGGTGTCAATTAGCCATTCAACGCCAGAGGAGAGCACTTTGCTTACAGCTTCGACGACAGGTCCGATGCCTTTGAAGGCAAGTATCGCAAGCCCGCCGCCGATGATGCCGGAAGAGAAATTGTTGATGAGCATTTCGAATCCTGGTGGAATTTTGCCGTCGATCGATTGATCGAATTTCTTCAATACCCATGCAGCTGCTGGGCCTACAATCATGGCACCGAGGAACATCGGGATTTCTGCACCGGCGATGACGCCGAGCGTGACGATGGCGCCAATGACGCCGCCGCGTACGCCGTGAATCATTTGACCGCCTGTATATCCAATAAGGATAGGCAGCAAATAGGTGATCATAGGGCCGACGAGTGTGGCTAAGCTTTCATTAGGAATCCAGCCAGTAGGTATGAATAAAGCCGTTATCAGTCCCCAAGCAATAAAAGCGCCAATATTGGGCATGACCATGCCGCTTAGAAAACGGCCAAACCGTTGAACGGAAACTTTGAAACCGCCGGAGTCCGGTTTTGCAGATGCCTGATTATTCATGCTTCAACCTCCAATTAATCATAATGTGTACGATCTGATTCTGGAATAATCGTAATGTATAGCGCTTTCATGTTCAATCAATTGAAAAGCAGGTTAAGTCATGATGATTGTTGACATCATTTTGCTATTCCACTTGCTGAATTGCGGGGATGCTGTATAATCACTATTGTTTCTTCTAAATTAAGCAAGGGGTGAATGCGACATGCAAGATCCGACGATTATTCGCTTTGAGCACGTGACAAAGCATTATGACAATAGCGCTGCTGCCGTTCTAAAGGATGTCAGCTTTACGATAGAACGTGGCAAGTTTTATACACTGCTTGGCCCGTCCGGCTGCGGCAAGACAACGATCTTGCGTTTAATAGCTGGATTTATAGAGCCGTCTGAGGGCCAGATTTATTTCAATGGCAAGGTTATTAACCGCGTTCCTGCGAACGAGCGTCAGGTGAATACGGTATTTCAGGACTATGCATTGTTTCCGCATCTTAACGTGTTCGAGAATGTGGCGTTTGGCTTGCGTATCAAGAGGATGAAGTCGGCTGATATAACGGTCAAAGTGAAAGATGCCCTTAAGTTCGTCAATCTGGAGGGCTACGAATCTCGCGAAATTTCCGAGATGTCCGGCGGCCAGCGGCAGCGCGTGGCGATTGCCAGGGCGATTGTGAATGAACCGGAGATTATTCTACTAGACGAGCCGCTATCTGCGCTTGACCTGAAGCTTAGAACAGAGATGCAATACGAGCTACGTGAGCTGCAGCGTCGCCTAGGGATTACGTTCATCTTCGTCACGCATGACCAAGAGGAAGCGCTGGCCATGTCCGACGAAATTTTTGTCCTTAATGAAGGAAAGATTCAGCAATCGGGCACGCCGACAGATATTTATGATGAGCCGATCAACCGCTTTGTCGCAGATTTCATCGGAGAATCGAATATCGTGCCAGGAAGAATGGTGAGGGACTTCGAAGTGGAGTTTGCTGGACGTTCCTTCGCTTGTGTGGACCAAGGACTTATGCCGAATGAGGCAGTCGAAATCGTCATCCGGCCTGAGGACTTGGAGATTACCGCAGTAGAGAGCGGCAAGATGCAGGCTCGCATTGATTCGCAGCTGTTCCGCGGCGTTCATTACGAGATTTGCTGCTATGATGAAGCGGGCAATGAATGGCTTGTCCACTCCACGCGCAAGGCTACTGTGCAGGAGCAGATTGGGTTGACCTTTGATTCGGAAGCCATCCACGTCATGCGTCTAGGCGAGACGGAAGAGGAATTCGATAAACGTCTAGAAGCGTACAGCGAGGCCGCAGATGTCCAATAAATCGCGCAGCTTCTATCTCGTTCCCTACATGGCATGGATTGTGCTGTTTGTCGTTGCGCCGATCTTGCTGGTCGCGTATTATTCGTTATTTGATGTAGAGGGCAACTTTACGTTCAGCAACTATGCGAAATTTTTCACGCCGGTGTATATGCGTATGACGCTCAGCTCGTTCTGGTACGCGTTTCTCATTACTGCATTCTCGCTGCTCGTTGCTTATCCTGCCGCGTATCTCCTCACGCGGACCAAGCATAAGCAGCTATGGCTGCTTCTCATTATATTGCCGAGCTGGATCAATCTGCTGCTCAAGGCATACGCTTTTATCGGTTTGTTCGGCACCTATGGCTTAACCAATAGTCTGCTAGAAGCAATCGGCATAGGCAAGCAGCAAATTTTGTTCACGGATTTCAGCTTCGTGTTCGTTTCGGTGTACATTTTCATCCCATTCATGATTCTGCCGATCTTCAATGCACTGGAGGAAATGAACCCTACGCTTGTGTACGCTGCGCGTGATCTCGGCGCATCGGCGTGGACAACCTTCAAGCGAGTCATTCTCCCGCTGACGATCAGCGGTGTGAAGTCAGGCTGTATGGCGGTATTCATCCCTGCCTTGTCACTGTTCATGATTACACGCCTCATTGCGGGCAACCGTGTTATTACGCTCGGTACAGCTATCGAGCAGCATTTTCTCGTCACGCAGGACTGGGGCATGGGTGCAACAATCGCGGTCTTTCTCATACTGGCGATGGCGGCTATGATGCTGCTGATGGGCAACAGGAAACGAGGTGTGGCTCATGCGCGCAAAAAATAAATGGTCGAACATCTACTTGGTGCTCGTATTTGCTGTACTTTATGCGCCTATCTTCTATTTAATGTTCTATTCTTTTAATAGCGGCGGCTCGATGCGTCATTTCGAGAGCTTCACGCTCGATTATTACAAGGAAGTATTCGCGGATACGCGTTTGCTCATTATCGTGCTGAATACATTCGTCATTGCGCTGTTGTCCGCTGCGATTTCGACCATTCTCGGCGTGATGGGGGCAATAGCCATTCATCATGTACGCAGCAACCGTCCGAAGCAGACACTGCTTACGCTGAACAATGTGCTTATCGTCAGCCCTGATGTTATCATCGGCGCTTCTTTCCTCATTCTGTTCACGTTGATCGGCATTAAGCTGGGCTTTGTATCTGTGCTGCTGTCGCACATTGCGTTCAGCGTGCCGATTGTCGTCATTATGGTGCTGCCTAAGCTTCAGGAGATGAGCACCACACTCATTGATGCGGCGCGTGATCTTGGGGCAAGCTCATGGCAGGTGCTTGCTCGGGTTGTGCTGCCATTTATTAAGCCAGGCATATTCGCGGGTTTTTTCATGGCGCTGACCTACTCGCTGGATGACTTTGCGGTCACGTTCTTCGTGACGGGCAATGGCTTCTCGACGTTGTCAGTTGAAATCTATTCCAGGGCTCGCCAAGGCGTATCGTTATCCATCAACGCACTGTCGACGCTTATTTTCCTCTTCACTATTATTCTGGTCGTTGGTTATTACTTTATTAATCAGCGGAATGCGAAGCCGGCCGAGAAGGAGGGACGAGGATGAAACAGCTTGTGCGTATGTTTGCAGTTGTATTAGCCGTATCGCTAGGGCTTATCTATTTGACGGCGTATTTGAATAAGAGCGCGGGCTATAGCGGTGATAACACTCTTACAATCTACAACTGGGGCGACTACGTCGATCCTGAATTGCTAGACCGCTTCGAGGAGGAGACCGGCATTAAAGTCATCTACCAAACCTTCGATTCCAATGAGGCGATGATGACGAAGATCGAGCAAGGAGGGACGACGTTCGACGTTAGTATCCCTTCGGAATATGCCATTAGCAAAATGAAAGAGGATGGCTTGCTGCTGGAGCTCGACCATGACAAGCTGCCTAACTTAAAGTATATTGATCCGAGCTTTATGAACCTCTCTTTCGATCCGCAGAATGCGTACTCGATTCCATACTTCTGGGGTACAGTTGGCATTGTGTACAATCCTGAGCTTGTAGGCAATCTCACCTTCAAAAGCTGGGACGAGCTGTGGGATAAGCAGCTTCTCAACCAAATCCTGCTGCTTGACGGCGCCCGCGAGGTGATGGGGATGGGGCTGAACAGCCTTCATTATTCGCTCAATGATAAGGATGAGGCGCATCTGCAGGAGGCGAAAGCGAAGCTGAAGCTGCTGACACCTAACGTCAAGGCGATTGTTGGCGACGAGATTAAGATGCTGCTTGCGAATGAAGAAGCTGCAGTTGGGCTTGTATGGTCCGGGGATGCCTCGGAAATTATGGGCGAGAACGAGAAGCTCGATTACATCGTGCCGGAGGAAGGATCGAACCTCTGGTTCGACAACATGGTTATCCCGAAGACGGCGCGGAACATCGAGGGAGCGCATCAATTCATCAACTTTATGCTTGATCCCGAGGTTGCGGCGCAGAATACGGAGTATGTCGGTTATTCGACCCCGAATGAGGCGGCGCTGGCGCTGCTGCCGGAGGATATTTCTGGCGATGAGCGGTTCTATCCGAGTGAAGAGCTGACGAGCAGGCTGGAGGTATACGATAATCTGGGCAAAAAAATGCTGGCCCATTACAATGAGTTGTTTCTAGAGTTTAAAATGCATAAGAAATGAGCAAAAGCAGGGGCGTTTTTCTCCCTCAGCCCATGCTATGATGAGTGAGGATTTCAAGTAGAGAAATAATAGCGAATAGATGGAGCGAAGAAGCATGAACAACAAGTGGTTGAACTACGGCGGGCTGATTCTAATCGCTGTCGTATGGGGGGCAAACTTCGGCATATCGCGGCTTGCAATGGAGTCATTTAATCCGGTCGTTTTCTCGTTTTTGAGATTTGGTCTGGCGATCCCTTTCTTCTTTCTTATACTGAAGCTGACTGAGGGCAGCATAGGTATTCCTTGGCGCATCGTGCCTAGGCTTGCGCTTATCGGGCTCATCGGCATAACACTGCTGGAGATTATGGTCATGTACTCGATCAAGTACACGACGCTTGCCAACGCGTCGCTTCTTAACGTAGCGCCTTGGCCAATCTTCGCCGCCTTGTTCGCGCCGCTGTTCATGAAGGAGACGATTACACTGCGGTTAATTGTAGGCGGAGCGATCTCCATTGTAGGCGTATGCTTCGTTATTCTAGGCGGAGACGAGGGCTTCAGTCTATCCTCGGAGAATATGCTCGGCAATGCGATGGCGTTCGGTGTCAGCATTATCGGACCACTGTTCAATCTCAGCTCTATGTCGCTTATGAGGAAATATTCGGCTCTGCGCGTCAGCACGTGGACGATCGCATTCGGCTCATTATTCATGCTGCCACTAACGATTGGCTCATGGGGAGAGACGAATTGGTCTGCACTGAATGCCGGCCATTACCTGTCCATCGGTTATAATGTGCTGATCTGCACCGTACTTGCCTTCGTGCTATGGAATGCTTGCATGTTCAAGGTTGGAGCGACGCGTTCGAACTTCTTCCGCTATGCCGTACCAGCAGCAGCAGTCGCCGCCGGTTACTTCATGTTCGATGAGAAGGTTGCGCTCCTTCAGTTGTGCGGTGCAGGTTGTATGGCTGCGGGGCTAATATGGATCAGCATCGAGCGGAAAAAGCGTGTAGAGCCTGTCGTTCCTGCTGCGCAAGCGGGCAGCCAGCTCGTTTGAATTCGCGGCGATGTGGACAGCTAACGAGTAAGGGGTATGCCAGAAGGGAAGTTACATTCCATGGCATGCCCCTTTTGCTTTGTTTACTATACAGAGAAAGAGTGGTCATGAGATGTAAGCGATTTATTGGAATGTTCAGAAAATTATTTTCGCGCGGAATCGAAGCGTTTGCAGGAAATGCCATAAACCTTGTGATAACAAGGGATTTCGCTTGTTTTTCGTCATGGATGGACAACGGTTCAAACGGCTGATTAGGAGGTTTCCCGCCTTGACTCCCTCTTTCGAAAAATGTTACGGTTTTGTTAGAGAATATAACATTTGAGCATTCGGGAGGAGATGGAAGAATGATTAAGGCGATAATATTTGACTTTGACGGCACGATTATTGATACGGAAACGGCATGGTATCATGCGTTCCGCGATGCGTATAGGGAGCACGGTGTAGAGCTTACCTTGGAGCAGTATTCAGGCTGTATCGGCACGAGCCTGCACACCTTTAACCCTTATGAATACTTGATGACAGACTTGAAGCTGCCGATTGACAAAGACAGTTTTCGTGATTCGGTGCATGACCAGCATACTGCGCTTATGCAGGCTGAACAGATTCGCACCGGTATAGTGGATTACTTGAACGACGCGCAGGAGGCTGGAATAAAGATTGGACTTGCATCGAGTTCGCCGCGTGCATGGATCGACAAATATTTGGAGCAGCTGGAGCTCGGGCATTATTTCGAAGTCATTCGAACAGCAGATGACGTAGCACAGGTTAAGCCGAATCCAGAGCTTTATTTGCAAACCTTAACTGCGCTTGGCGTAGAGGCGAATGAGGCAGTAGCGATTGAGGATTCGCCGAATGGGGCTAGGGCGGCTTTGGCAGCGGGAATGTCCTGCATTATCGTGCCTAATACGATTACGAAATCATTGCCATTTGATCAATCTGATCGGTACTATCATGCAGAATCACTTTCCCATATCGACTTTCAATTGATGGCAGCCGGAGCGTTGTAATTTGTTATAGAGATGTAATTGAATAAATCAGAATATTCAGACTTTAATTACTGTGACGATACCATCCAACCATTAAAGGAGGTTCGGACCATGAGGGCTGTTCATTTTGGCGCAGGTAATATTGGTAGAGGTTTTATCGGTCTTCTTCTGTCGCAAGCTGGCTATGAGGTTACCTTCGTAGCGAGGAACGAGAGAAAAATTCAACTGCTTCAGCAGAATAAGCAATATGCGGTTACACTAGCGAATGAGGAACGGGATACCGAAATGGTGAACAATGTGACCGCAATCAACGGCAAGAATAGGGCTGCAGTAGCTTCGGCTATTGCTGCTGCTGATTTGGTCACGACAGCGGTCGGCGTTACAGCGCTGAAGCACATAGCCGAATCCATTGCTGCGGGAATTGCGATACGCCTTAGAGGACGGAACCTTAGACCGCTGCATATCATTGCTTGTGAGAACGCGTTGTCCGGAAGTACACTTCTTCAGCGCCGAGTGTATGAGCATTTGCCAGCAGAGCTGCATGAGGAGGCGGAGCGCTGTGTTGCATTCCCGAACACGGCCGTTGATCGGATCGTTCCCGTTCAGGAGCATGATGATCCGCTTAGGGTGACGGTGGAGCCTTACTTCGAGTGGATTGTCGATCGATCGGCTATGATGGAAGGTTTCCGAGAGATCGAGGGTGTGAAATATGTAGATGCACTTCAACCTTACATTGAACGTAAGTTATTCACCGTTAATACCGGTCACTGTACGGCCGCTTATCACGGCTATCTGGAGGGCTATAAGACGATTCAAGAGGCGATGGGAGATTCTCGTATACGCTCTGAACTGTCCCAGGTGCTGGATGAGACGGGTGCAATTCTGACTTCCAAGTACCATTGGGACAAGAAAAAGCATGACCGCTACATTCAGAAAATGCTGCTGCGATTTACGAATCCTCGTCTGTCAGACAGCGTGATTCGCGTAGGACGCTCGCCTATGCGAAAGCTGTCTTTGAACGATCGTCTCGTAAGGCCAGCTCTGCAAGCACATGAGCTTGGACTCTCAGCACCGCACCTGACATCCGCCATTGCTGCTGCACTTTTATTCGATTATGAGAAGGACGAAGAGGCGGTTGCTTTGCAAGCTGCGATTGCAAGATCTGGCATTCATGAGGTTATCACATCTTATATGGGCATCCCTCACAAGCATGCCTTTCACCAGGAAATCGTGGACAGCTACGGCACGCTCAAAGAAACGTATGCCGCTGAAAAGTGAAGCGGGATTGAATAGGGAAGGAAAGAGAAGTTTGCAGACTTCTCTTTCCTTCCCTATTTATTTGTCCGTGATTTTATGCGTAGTACATTCATTCATGTCAGATGTCATGGTAACTACCACTTGATGAAACCTAACATGACAATGGATAAATTCGTAGATTTTTTGTACTATTCAGCTAAATTTTTCTTTTAAAATACAAAAGAAACAGGTAAAATCAGAAAAGCGGCCTTCCCATGGAATGGGAGTCGGACTCTACGAAGAAGGACTGAACCCGAAATGACAGTGAGTACGGTACAAGAAACGTTAAATCCTTATCAGATTGCTCAACAGCAAATCGATGCAGCAGCTGCGCATCTACAATTGCCGGAGCATGTTACCCAAATTCTAAAACAGCCCAAGCGTGTGCTTTCAGTTAGCTTCCCTGTTCGCATGGACGATGGCTCGATCCGCGTGTTCGAAGGCTATCGCGCTCAACATAATGATGCTATCGGTCCTACAAAAGGCGGAATTCGTTTTCATCCTGATGTTACGCTAGATGAAGTAAAAGCGCTCTCGATGTGGATGAGCTTCAAATGCGGTGTTGTCGGCTTGCCATACGGCGGCGGCAAGGGCGGCGTTATTTGCGACCCACGAACACTTAGCAAAGGCGAACTAGAGCGCATAAGCCGTGCATTCATGGAATCCATTGCCGACTTCGTAGGACCAGACAAGGATATTCCGGCACCGGACGTATATACCACCCCGCAAGTCATGGGCTGGATGATGGATACTTACAGCAGGATGAAGGGTGTTAATAGACCAGGCGTTATTACAGGCAAACCACTTATTCTTGGCGGCTCGAAAGGCCGTAATGAAGCGACTGCACAAGGCTGTGTGTACACGATTCTGGCAGCGCTGAAAGATATGCACATTCCTGTTCAGAACGCGACTGCTGCGATTCAAGGTTTTGGTAATGCAGGACGCATTGCGGCACGTTTGCTCAGCGAAGCTGGATGCAAAATCGTAGCAGTAAGTGACTCCAAAGGCGGTATTTATGACCCGAACGGCATTGATATCGAGCGGATTTCAGAACTGAAGGATACTTCGTCTATTCGCGAATATGGCGAGGAGTACACCATCTCGAATGAGACATTGCTGGAGCTAGATGTGGATATTCTCGTACCGGCAGCACTGGAGAATGTTATTACTGCAGCGAATGCGGATCGTATCAAAGCGAAAATCGTAGCTGAAGCGGCTAATGGTCCGACAACACCTGAGGCAGACCGCATTCTTGCAAGCCACGGTATTACAGTTATCCCAGACGTGCTGGCGAATGCAGGCGGCGTAACGGTTTCTTATTTCGAATGGGTGCAGAACCTAATGAATTATTACTGGAGCGAACAAGAGGTGCTTGAGAAGCTGGAAACGAACATGATTCTTTCCTACGTGGCTGTTCGCGACTTAGCAAGAGAACATAAAACGGACCTTCGTACGGCAGCATATATGATATCGATTAAACGGATCGCAGCAGCGATGGAAGCTAGAGGCTGGATCTAAGCAATATATTAACTAAAATGAGGTGGCGGGCAGCATGACAGAACAGATTCGTATTGGCATCGTAGGCTATGGTAATTTGGGACGCGGGGTAGAACTTGCAATCCGGCAGAATGAAGATATGAAGCTGGACGCGATATTCACGCGCAGAGATCCTTCGACGATCCCGTCAGCCATTAAAGCTTATTCCATTGAAGAGGCTGAGCGCTTCGCCGATGATATTGATGTTATGATTCTTTGCGGTGGATCGGCTACAGATCTACCAGAGCAAGGGCCGGAATTTGCTCGTATGTTCCATACGGTTGACAGCTTCGATACACATGCACGCATTCCTGAATATTTCGAACAAGTGGATGCAATGGCAAGGGTGAGCGGCAAGGTGAGTGTCATCTCAACGGGCTGGGACCCAGGTTTGTTCTCGCTCAACCGCTTGCTTGCAGAAGCCATTCTGCCAGAGGGCAAGGAATATACGTTCTGGGGCAAGGGAGTAAGCCAGGGCCATTCCGATGCGATCCGTCGTGTGAGCGGCGTCAAGAATGGCGTGCAATACACGATCCCGAGCGAGGAAGCTGTTAACCGCGTGCGCAGCGGTGAGAATCCAGAGCTTACTACACGAGAGAAGCACGTACGCGATTGTTACATCGTAGCCGAGGACGGTGCTGATCAAGAAGCAATTGCACAAGAAATTCGCAACATGCCGAACTACTTCTCCGACTACAACACAAAGGTTCACTTCATTGATGAAGCAACGATGAAAGCCGAACATTCCACAATGCCACACGGCGGCACAGTGCTTCGCAGCGGCAGAACTGGCGAGAACAGCACGCAGATTATTGAATTTGGATTGAAGCTCGACAGCAATCCGGAATTCACGGCAAGCGTTCTAGTTGCCTATGCGAGAGCTGCTTACAAACTTGCACATGAAGGACAAGTCGGCGCCAAAACCGTGTTCGACATCCCATTTGCTTACCTTTCACCTAAATCCGCGTCAATGCTTCGCAAAGAATTGCTGTAGTATAGCTTCTGAACAAATTCTGTACAAACCCTCGTTTTTTACAATTTTTTACTTACACATTTGGGAATTGTAGGATACAATCAAAAAGTGATAAGTAATACTGTCGAATTATAGCGAGAAGTGCTGAAAGATCGACGTTCCTATGATAGAATAGTTACAAACCTGCCTATCAGGTGGCTTTGATCAATCTCTTCTAGGAAGTGAGATCAGCATGATAGACATCCATACGCATATTTTACCCGGATTGGATGATGGTGCAGCGGATTGGAATGATACTTTGAACATGGCCCGGGCAGCCGTCTCAGAGGGAATCACAACCATTATTGCAACCCCGCATCACGCCAATGGGACCTATATGAACACAGCACAAGACGTAGCCGAGCACACCCACACGATTAACGAAAAGTTAATCGCTGCGGGTGTGCCTGTTACTATTCGGACAGGACAGGAAATACGTGTCCATGACGATCTGCTTGATGCGTGGTCTAGGAATGAATTACTCCCCTTAGCCGGCTCTAACTATGTATTAATAGAGATGCCAGCCTCTCGAATACCGAAGTCGATGATCGAGCTCATACATGAGCTCACAATATTACGCCTAAAGCCTATTATTGCACACCCTGAGAGAAATGCAGAGGTCGTGCAGCATCCGCAGCGATTGGCAGAGTTAATTGAAGCTGGGGCATATGCACAAGTAACTAGCCATTCTCTCCTTGGCGGTTTCGGTAAGCGAATCGAGCAGTCAGCTTGGTCCTTATTAAAGGCTGGTCATATCCATATCGTTTCTTCCGATGCCCACCATATTGTGCGCCGCGGATTTCGCCTGCGCGAAGCGTACGACGCCATTGAGAGGCGGATGGGAGAACAATGGGTACAGTATTTCCAATTTAATGCAGAAGCTGTGCTTAATGGTTCTATTTTTATGAATCAGTCTCCTGTTGCTCGTTCATCGAGTGATTTCATATGGCGACTAACCTCTTTTTTTCAAAAAAAATAGGTTTTTTAAATAACAGAAACGAAGTAAGTCTTTCTTTTTTTTCTTACTTGTAATTATTTCTATATCTTATACATCTTGTAAAATAAAATTGCATTTATCTATTAATTCATTGTGTGGAATGCATGGTGAGTTGATTTTAGTGTGCCCGTTTATGTTTTTGATCTTAAATTACATATGTTTTTTAAAAGTATTTTATATTTTTTTTGTAAAAAATCGCAATGGTATTTCCGATAACTCTATTAGCTGACTTTACACAGTTCATCTCTTGCTACTATAAATTGAAGCATGAGAAGAATAGAATGGGTTGATTATGAACGAAGACAGAAACTCAAGTTCCTACATGAATATTGAATAGGGAGAGTTTGTTTTGATTCGTAACTTAACTAGATTCTGAAAGTGTAGAGTGACATAAAAGTTTTTTTAAAAACATATTTGGAGGATGAGTGAAAATGAATGTAGAAAGAACGAAGAAAATCACAAAATTTGCTGTTACGTCTGCTATGGTGGTAAATGCCCTAGCAGCGCCAGTGGCGGTATTTGCTGCTGAAGAAACGATTGCTCCGGATGCCGTACAAGCAGCGATTAAAGAGCTTATGGAAAAATCGATTATGGTAGGCGGACCTAATGGGGAGTTGAACCTGGAAGGGAAATTGACGCGCGTGCAAGTAGCTGCGATTATTGCTCGATCGCTTAATCTTGAGACGCCGGAAATTCCTACTTCCAAATTCTCAGATGTAAGCAGTGATAACTGGGGATTGAAGTATATTTATGCTTTGGAGAAAGTTGGCATTATGATTGGCTCTAACGGAGCTTTCCGTCCAAATGCTATTCTTAAAAAAGAAGAGCTTGCAGCTATTTTGGTACGTATTACACAAACGAATATTACAGGTAAAGGGACTGACCTTCCTATTTCGGATTCAAATGAAATTAGCGACTGGGCAAAAGCATACGTTCATGCTGCAATAGATGCTAAGTTGCTTACAGTTACCGACGGTAAATTTGCTCCTCAGAATCAGGTTGAGCGTAAAGATGTAGCAGTATTAACAGCAGGTTTCATTAAGGAAGAGAAGTTTGAACAATATAAAGAATCAATTAACACGCTGCTTGAAGAAGGAAAGAAAATTTCAAATAGTGATCCAACGGTCTAATATACATTCAATATAAAAACGAAAAGGGCCATTATCTTGCTTTGTTATAAAGCGAGATAACGGCCTTTAATCTATAAAGTGAAGGAATTGCTTATATGAAAATAGCTTGTTGTATTCTGGTGAAAAATAATGAGGCTACTCTCTATAAAGCTATTCAAAGTGTAAATTCTCTTGTGGATCAAGTCATTGTTCTAGATACAGGATCTAAGGATGGTAGCGTACGAATTGCAAAAGAACTTGGAGCTCGAGTTTTATTTCATAACTGGAATGATAGTTTCGCAGAAGCAAGGAATGTATTAATTAAACAAAGTATAAATTTTGATTGGATCATGTTCATTGATTCGGATGAAGAGTTTAATTGGAGTGGTGAAATTGATTTTCGTACATGGATTGAAACGAATGCAGTAAGAGAATCGGTCCTTTCCTTCGAGTGTCATCATTACGAAAAGAATCATCCTCGCATGATGTCGATGACGCATGTTGATCGTTTCTTTTCTCCCATTTTATATGAATATAAAGGGACTATACATGAAAGATTAATCAATGTGAGGCAAGGGGATACAAAGAAAACTCTACAATGTGTAGATGGGTATTTCAAACATTACGGCTATTCATCAGAGTTTCATCAAGTGAAGAGAAAAAGGAATTTAGAGTTGCTTTATAAGGAGTTAGCATCCAATAATGCTGACGGGTTAACTCATCGCTATCTTTCTGCAGAGTTTTATAACGCAGGGGATTATAGTCAGAGTTTAAAATATGCAGAAACGGCGCTGGAATTGCTGACATCGATACAGTCGTACAGTAAAGCACAAGCGCATTATTATAAATTAATGAGTTTATTACAGCTTGGAGATCAGAATGCAGCCGAAACAAGCGCCCGGAAATGTATAGACGAATGGCCTTCTTATACGGATCCTTATTGTATTATTGCGGAAATATGTTTTTCGCAGAACAGATGGCAAGAGGCTGCTCAATGGTACGGTAGATGGGTGAGTTTGATTCGAAGACCTAATCATACGTTTCCTAATCATTGTATCTCTTTAGTGGATATCGTTTCACAACATAATTGGGTTTGTTCGTATAAAATGGGGGATTTCAAAGTCGAGTATAGGGAAGAGGTAAAAGAAATGAAGATTTCAGTACTGCTAGCGTATCCACAACTTGAATATGATCGAGAGGATCTGCTTCGTCATATACAGTCTGTCTTTCATAAGTTTCAAGTTGAAATTGGAATTTGGTCGCCGAAGCTAAATGAACATTCGAAAGAAGTTGTTCAGTGGTTAGAAGGCGGAGTGGATCGTGTTGTTCAAGGCGGAAATGTAGAAGAAGCTATCGCTCGCTTTGAAAGTGGAAGCCATTCAAATATATTGTGGTTATGGAAAGCAAACGAGCGACTAGCAACTGAAATTAATGACGACATTATAGTGAGAACGGCGCTAGCTAACGGAGAAATATTAGTTAAAACGTATTCTGAAAGAATAGGACATGAGGCTGTAGAAAAGCGTATCAAATTGTTAGATGCCGGTATTCGAAATTCGGAATCCAAGTCATACAACTCCATGTTGTATAGGAATGAAAATACAGGCGGAAACGTAGTGAATAGGCCAGTGATTACGATTGAAATGCCACTGATTGTAGCGGAAGACAAAAAACAAGCTTACCTTGAACTCTTAAAGGAACAAGGTTCAATTCAGCAACTGTTGATAGCGTTCGGCGGCCAGAGGTATAAAGATGTGCTAGCACTCGTGGAGCCGGACAGAGAATCGAAGGATTGGAGAACATTTCAATTTTTTCAGATTCTTTCTTTAATAAATATGGATAGTTTAGAAGAAGCAACAGATAAAATTTATACGGTTCTGGATGCTGATTTGGATGAGATTGATCAGTTAGATTTCATATACCTGTACGGTAAAATGACTGTAAATATCCAAATTAAAGAGATGAAGAAAGAAGTATGCGAACTATTAAGCAGCACCTTGCAGAACAATCCAATCATTGATACCAAATTAGTGTTAACAACAGAATCGCATTGGTTAGCTTTAATTGCAGAACTACAGTGGCAGTTGGGAGACAAGAAGCAGGCATTTGTTTCTTGGAATCATTCTCTACAGAATTCAGCCTATTTAAATGAAGCATGCGCTTTTAGGCTGGCTGAAGCGATATACGAGGAGTATAAATCAGAAGGTATTGAGAAAATCTCGCGTAAAGTTTTAGAGATTTTTAATGTGGACAACCCAACTGCTCAATCATTGCTATATCCACTATTTTGCTACTTAAATATGCAAGAGTGGGCGGTTTTATTTCTTCGCCACCGAGAGAGCGGCATGGTCACAAATGAATTCTCACCATTAGTAAGTATTGTCATGCCTGTGTACAATGATTCAAAATACTTGTTTGAAAGCATTAGAAGTATCCTTGCTCAAACTCATTTGCAATTAGAATTAATCATTATAGATGACGGTTCTACTGAAGACATAGCTAGTATTGTTAATCGATTTAAGTTTGATAGCCGAATCAGCTATTATCGGACTGCAACCAATCGTGGTCTTCCTCATGCTCTGAACTACGGTTTCTCGAAAGCGAAAGGTGAATATCGATGCTGGACTTCTGCAGATAATTATGTGCATCAGCGTTGGTTGGAGCGAATGATTGGCTCTTTATCTACTTACCCGAATGCAAGTGCCGTCTATTCAGATTATTATCATGTGGATTCTAATGGAATGATAATTGAAACAAAGAGGCTGCCTAATTATCGATTAAATGGTTTGCAAAACGGTGGTCCATCTTTGATGTGGAGAACTTCCTCACACAAAAGAACAGGCGGATTCGATGAATCAATATTCGGAATCGAGGATCGTGATTTCACCGTTCGTCTAGCATTAACCGGACGTATCGTACATTTGCAGGAGCCATTATATTACTATCGTATTCACGAAGAAAGTCTTTCGTCCAAAATTGATACTGGTACCTTCGGTGGATGGGAAGCTCTGCATTTAAAATTAAAGAAGAAATGGCTTCATTTGAGTTTTGTATAAACCAATAGGAGATGGGACATGAATAAATTGCATATGTCTAGAGAAGTTCTTTCCCTTCTTGATCAAGGTCATCAGGAACTTCAGCTTGATGCATTAAGAGAATTACACAGAAGCAAGGTTTCGCAGCTACTGGAGTTAAATGAAACGGTAAAGGAAATGGAAATTGAGATTAAACATCGTAGAGCAGAGTTGGAGAAAACTAAAAATAAAAATTATGATCTAGAGCATATGCTGGAAAGTGACAAACAGATTGTGAAAAGGCAAGAACAAATAGTTAAATACGAGAAAGAGTATTCCAATAGACAGTTATACTACATTCAAGCGTCAGAAAACGTTGATTCAAGTCTTTTCGGCTTTGAATCGTTTTTGCTCAAAAACAAAGATCGCACTAATATCGTTGTTGTGCCAGATGGCATAAAATTCAAAAGCAATCGGATGAGTGAATTATTGCAATCATTGTCTGAAAGAGGATTCTTATGCATAGCATTTAATGGGTCACTTGAAAATGGATTAGCAGAAAATGTAAATGGATATTATGAGTTTAAAGATGAAGCTTTGCTTCTCAAATGGCTTAATAAATATAAAATTACCCCAATTGTTCTATGTACTTGGGTTCTACAATCTGCTTGGTACGATTTATTGATCTCGAAAAGGATTTGGTATGATATTTGTGAAGAGGAAGACTTCTTATGGGGCATTGATGCATCTGCAAGACTAAAACATTATGAGATATTAAAACAAGCTGAAGTGGTCACTTACTCAGATTTTAAAAGAAAAAAACATACATTGGCAAGAAAAGATGCTTTGCTTCTTACTATTAATAACGTAAATAGCTTGGTCTCTAAACTTAGTTAAAGAATTGAGGTGTGATTTACTTACAATGAAAAAATCAAAAGCAGCTATACAACGTGAGATTGATGCCATAGAAACAGCGCTACATCAAATTAACGAGCTGTCAGAAAATCAATTGCTAGCTATAGACCATATGAAAAGCGAAAATATCCGTTTAGAAAATGAAGAAATTTACCAACTGGAAATTAATAAGAAAAATTTAGATGCTATTTCGCTTTTTGAGAAGGAATTGGCAGAAAAGGATCTATTATTTGCTTCCCGATATAAGAGTCAATTACTGTACTACAGACAAATTGTAGAATCTCCTCTAACAAATGAGGCTAGAGAAATTGTCGAATTAATGCAAGAGAGCGATTACTTAGGGATAATTGTTTATCCCATTGCTGTGAATTGGGAGCCTATTCAACGTCCACAGCATTTATTAATGGAGTTCGCACGAAAAGGTTATTTATGCTTTTTTTGTGATCCTTCACCAGAGTTTTGTCTTAGAAAAATTGAAAACGGGCTTTTTGTTGTCTCAAAACAAGAGCATCTGCTGCAAGCATTACAAACTACCCATGTAATGGTACTGAACTCGTATTTGATGCAAAATGCTTGGATAGAAAACCTTCCTCATAAGACCATTTGGTATGATGTTCTTGATCGTGTTGACTTTTTTGGACTGTATGATAGAAATATGTTGTCTAAGCATTATGAGGTGCTGCATGAAGCCGCCATTGTTACTTATTCAGCCAAAATGCTTAAAGAGTATGTTATAGATAGAAAAGATGCTGTCTATTTGCCTAATGCAGCAAGACCAGAAGACTATGGGGATAATCAGGATGAAACGAACATTATACCAGAAGATTTGGTATCAATTTTAAATAAAAGAAAAAGAATAATAGGTTACTTTGGAGCAATTGAAGCTTGGTTTGATACAAAGCTTGTTAATGAGTTAGCTGAAAGTCCTGGCGTCGAAATTGTTTTAATCGGGCATTGCGGTATTTCGAAATGCGTCTTTTCGGATAATGTTCATGTTTTGGGTCCAAAACCATATAAAGAGTTGAAAAATTATACGAATCATTTTGATGCCTTAATCATTCCATTTATTGTGAATCAATTAACCAATTCAGTTTCTCCAGTGAAATTTTTTGAGTACTGCGCAATAGGTAAACCGATTATTACAACATCAATTGCAGAGGTCATCCCTTTTGCCGGACCAGGAATTACATTCGTAGATGTCAAAGCTCCAATGAGACTCACTTCATCTTCTTGGAATATGTCTAAAGAAGCTCAAAATAATTTGAAGACGATTGCGAGCCAAAACCAATGGGCAACAAGGGCTAGTGAAATTGAAACGTTGCTGCAATCAAAAAAATCGTGTTTAAATATATATGCAAATCGAATAATAGAGCGAAATGTAGCCGTGTTTACAGCAACCTTTATGGACTATAATGGAGAAAACTATTATACAGGTGGGGCAGAAAGATACCTGGTAGATCTTTATGAGGTATGTAAGGATTTAGGATTGAAACTAGATATTTATCAGTATGGAAATTTTCCTTGGCATAGAAAATATAAAAATATTGACATATATAGCTTAGGGCATGACGGATTGAATATGAATGAGTTTACAGTTGAGACTTTGCATGCCTTTAACCGCCGTTATTTATATGCCGTTGAAGGTACAGCGATACTTAATATTTATTCTGCTTTCTTCCAAGCCTATCCACAAGTGGCGCATCCAAGTATAGGGATAAGCCACGGTGTCTCATGGGATAATTACGGGAGCCAGTATAAAGATGGCACGCAATTCTGGGTCCATAATGAAAGATTCATAAAAAGCGCTGAGCAGGTACAAAAAATGATTTCTGTAGATACGAACACATCTAATTGGTTTCAAACAGTATCGTATCAAACAGGTAAACAGATGATTAGTATACCGAACTATGTTGATCCAGATGAGTTTTTCCCAGTCCTAAAAAAAGAAGATAGACGTAAACGAATTGTATATCCGAGAAGGTTATATGAGGCTCGAGGTTTGTACATTACCCTTGCTGTAGTTGATGAGATATTAGAAAGATTTCCAGAAACAGAATTTCATTTTGTGGGAAAAGGCTTTGAAGAAGATGTAAATGCTATCAAGAAAGCAATGGAAAAATGGCCGAATCGTATCTTTTGTTATCATCGCGATCCAGACGAGATGCATCTTGTTTATAAAGAAGCGGATATCGTATTAATCCCGACTTTATATAGTGAAGGTACAAGTCTATCTTGCTTAGAAGCATGTGCAACCGGAAATACAATTATCGCTACTAGAATTGGTGGATTAACCGATATTATTATAGACCGCTTTAATGGCCTTCTTATCAATCCGGATAGCCAATCGTTACAAAAAGCCATTATTGAGTGCTTAGAGAATAAAGAATTAAGCGAAACACTTGCTAAGAATGCTTATGAAGTTTCTAAAGCATTCAATAAGAAAAACTGGAAAGACAAGTGGAAATCAAATATTTTATCTATGTTGACTGAAAAAGAAGGAAATGATAGTCGAAGTGGGAGTAAGCTAAGTTCTCAGATTGAAATTGAGTTATGTGTAACGGCTGATACTCCTATTGAGGATTGGATTCCGAAGATTGCTAAGTATCTTAAACAAGGAGTAACCGTGTTTGTCAGAGGGGAGCAGGTAGCAGGCTCCGAATCAAGCTTTGGGCGATTGCAGTGGATTTCAAATGAGACAGAATTATATTTTCAGCCTATGAAGAAGAGCTTTGACTAAGAGGGAGAGGGTTGAAACTGTTGTCGGCGCTACTGATATGCCTTGCCATATTTATATGGCATTTAACATGGAATATGGCTCTAAATAAAGTTCGTGGCTTGAAATGGGTATCGCTGGAACAAATTATTGTTTCGAGTTTAACGTCAATTATTATTAAAATCATAGCAGGATGGAGTATTTATCCTGCTATGATTTTGGTTTTATTTGTTACGATTGCATACTTTATTAACATGATTCATTTTAGATATTTTGGGAACATTGTTGCTGCTTTTCAAGTTAAGCAGTTTTTATTTGTGAAGGGTACAGCAAAGACAAATGGGTCTATGCTATTTCAAGCTGCTGGAAGGCTTGTGAGATGGAGCGACATTTACTATCTCATCACTTTTTCTGAAGTGATAATTGCGTTCATCGTTACAAATGGTGAAAAGGCATCTCCATCTATATTGTGGTGGACATTAAATGTAGTATTGGCCATGGTGATATTGATAACGATAAGGCAAATGAACCGGTTATCCAATGGATCAATGCCGATCCATACGTTTGGCATGTTCGTATCTTATTACTTTACTTGGATTATGGATAGAAGAAGAAGTTTAGAGCAAGCACAAATACAAGAGGATTTTCAGAAAGAGTATGCCAGCAACGGAATAGTAAACGAGGATAGATTAATTGAAGATTCTTGGTTTGGGAAATACAAAGGCATGAATGTGATTCTCATTCAATTGGAGTCTTTTCAGCAATTTTTACTGCATTATAAAGTTGAGGGGCAGGAAGTAACCCCATTCATGAATCGCTTAGCTAGAGAAAATATAGCCTTCACAGATATTTTCAGCCAATTCTCAAGAGGGCATACCTCTGATGCGGAATTGGCTTCGCTGCATTCTTTGTATGCTATGCAGAATGATGTTGTGAATTATAAGCATTATGATAAAAAATTTTATGGCTTACCTAAAATTTTACGTAAACATGGCTATGAGTCTATGGCCTACCACGGTTACAAAGGCGATTTTTATAATCGACGAACGATGATGAATACACACGGATTTGAAAGATTCTTCTCCGAAGAAGATTATTTGCTTCAAGACAAAGCGTCCTCTTGGTTATCTGATTTTTCTTTCTTTGAACAATCCGTTGAAAAGATTAAAAAAATGAAAAAGCCATTTTTTTCATTTATGATCAGCTTAACTTCTCATTTTCCTTTTAAATTGGAAGAGAGGTTATGGGGGTTGAAATTGAGTAAGGACTTGCCCGAATTTCTTTCTTTATATTATCAGAGTGTTAACTACACCGATCGAGCATTGCAGTTCTTTTATGAGTCTTTAAAGCAAGAAGGACTTATGGAAAATACGGTTTTCGCATTTTATGGTGACCATGAGGGAGTTTCGCCGGAGCATCTAGCATCATTATATGATGAATTGGGCATTCAGCAATCCAATATGCTTAAATCAACGAACAGGATGCGAATGGCACAGGTACCCTTTATTATTGCAACAGATAATGATGTGGCAATCGAGTCACCTGATTTAAATATTGTTGGAAGTACATTGGATGTAGGCCCGACGCTTCTTCATTTGCTAGGACTACCCAAAATCAGTTATGGAATGGGTACAAGCCTTTTTACTGCTGACAAAGATAGAATCATACCTTTAGTACAATTTCCAAACGGTTCTTTTGCCACAACACATACTTTATTATATGCTTCTGATTCAGGTGAATATGTTAATAGCACAATATTCGATAGAGATAAAGAGACGATCGTATTACCTGTATCCGGAGAAAATAAAAAAGCATATGAGTTCAGTAAACAGCAAATTAGTAGATCAGCATATTTAATCTCGAATGATAAATTAGTCATTGAAGAAAAGGCTGATGATGTAGAGACGGCTATTGTGGTTTCAGCCCAATTCTCAACCAATATTGAACAGATATTAAGCCTAGTAAATGATGACTCGATCGTACTTCCGATTCCACTAGCCTTAGATCAAGGGCATATGAACGTTGCCATTAATGATTTAAGCGGTATCAGCAAGCTTGAGGAATATTATCGTGTCCAACGTAAGAAAAACATTCGGTTTTTCTCGATACTGGATTTAGATGCAAATGATAAACCGATATATTTTGAAGATAAATTTTATATCGACGTTTTACGGAAAAAGGGACATAAGATTGAGTTAGTCAACCCAATTACATTGCCAGCATATTTGCAGAGCCTGCCGGATCATGTACTAGTCGTAGCAGTTGCAAAAGATGATGCAGCACACCAGTTCACCGAATCATTTCTGGAGACGATGTCCAAGTACGGAATTAACAAATTGAATAGGACGAAGTATCGACATAGCTATGTGAATCTTATTTATAAAAATAAAGGGTTTATGTCGTTATACGAAAAGACTTCAGAACATTCAATTGATCACCATTGGGAGAAAAATTCGATACTAAATGGAGTGTCTCTTCCGGTTGATGTGAAGTTACGAAGCCAGGGCGCTTTATCAGGAAACAAAGCTGAGCTATTTGTTAATCAAGTACCTTGTTGTTCCAATGAAAGAGGTCTCAACTTTGCAGTGATAGATATGCGAAAAGGTAACGTAATAGAGCAATTTGTTGCAGATACTTTTTCAACGACATATATTGATAATGGCATGTATCGTGCTATCAAAGAAATTCCAATTCCGGGAGTGATTCTGTGAGTGTATTATGGTTGCAAGCCGGTGCAGCTATTTTATTGAGCTGTTGGTTTTTCTTAATGATAAGCATGAAGAATATTCTACCTGTCTTAAAAGCAGTGGAAAAAATGGATGAATGGGTAGGAATTTCTGAGGATGCATTGGAAGAAACAGAAAACGATCCTGTTGAGGTAAACTATTCCTTTTCGAGATGGGAAGAAGTCATAGCTTCGGACGAAGAGAATATGCAAAGGATATTAAGCAATCCGCTTTGGTCAGGCCAAGGTGGGGGAGCTTCAATTATTGAAGAGCTCTGCAAACAAAACAATATTTCCATTATTGATATTAAAGATATCGAAGCCCAAACGAATCAGCCTATGACTCTTTATTTTGATGATCCCAGCATGATGCCTGTATTATGGGATCGGAATTACAATATTCAGCTAGTAAACAGCAAGAGCTTTATCGATTTGTTTAATGAGGCAAGTCCATTTTCGATTATCATTCTATCCGTGAAGGATGATGGATCTCAGGCATTAAATCATAAGTGGCAAGAAAGGCTCAGCGATTTTGGCATTCGTGAATTAACGAGGGAGCACTTGCGAAATAGTTATATTAATGTCATTTGGAAAAAATACGACAACGTCTACGTAAGTCTTTTTGAAGAATGGTCAGATGAGCCCTTGTTAAAAAATTATAAAAAAGATGATACAATTAATGGTTTCAAATTTCCAATGGATATCCAGATCATAAGCAAAGGGTATGACAGCGGCAATTATTCTAGCATTGTAATAGAAGGTAAAGAATATTCCTCGAATTTGCGCGGTATGAATATGGTCGTGTATGATGTCGTAGATTCAAGGGTTGAAGCCGCTAATAGAGTAGATACATTTGTTACGATGTATGATGATCGAACCGTTTATCGCGCAGTCCCAATCGAGGTGAAAAATGAATTATAAAATGGCTGATTTATCCCTGATGAATAAGGGAAGCGTCTATATCCCTCAATCTGATATGCCAAGTATACACGATCGAAATAAGGTAGAGAAAGTTTATGCGGCTTATGTGTCCAGCATGTTTCGTCAATATGGAGTGTGGATAAAATCGTTCAAGGATATAGCATTGGAGTTTAACAACCAATCCATTTACTTTCACGAGAGCAGCCACATTCCTTATTTTTCAAATAATGGTTATAGCGTTAAGACAGTTAAAGGAAAGACCATAGTAGATTTTTTGAGTAATGTGATTGAAGAATCGTACGTAATCATTTCAGTCAAAGATGATGCAAGTCAGCAAATTAGTATAGATGTTGAGTTGGATTTAAAGCGGCTTGGTATCTCTCAAATGAACAAAACAAAGTTAAGGTATAGCTATTTATGGGTTGCAAAGAAAAATCAAGGTGGCGAATATGACGTATTATTTGAAGAGTGTTCGAACGATGATATTTACTGGGAGGGGGCTTGTGACGAAATTGCCGTCATTGCCAAAAGTGGTGGGGCGCTCGCAGCAAACAATAGTAGCATAAAACTGGGTAATCTGGAACGGAGTCTGAATCATCGCGGATTTAATGTTGTTGTATTTCAATCAGACTCGAATGTGAGTGCAACCTATTTCGATACATTTGTAACGTTGTTCGGTGAAGGAAGCTTATTTCAAGCCGATCCTCCTAGGAAACGGAAAAGAAATCGCGTGATTAGTCGTGGCGGAGGAAGAATTCAGGGCATTAATTTTACTAACTGCAAGGAAGTTTTTGAACAGAGTTATATTCATAGGGGACATAGAATATTTGAAGCTGATTTAACGTTAACTTCAGACGGGGAGTTAGTTGCACGCGAAAGTTGGGAACCTTCTATGTATAATATATTACAGCAGAAGCTCCCAAGTGAACTCGAGAATGTTCTTCCACCTACGAAAGAACAGTTTCAGAATCTGAAAATTTTAAATGCATACACACCTTTAACGATAGAAGGCTTATTTGAATTTCTTACCGCCCATCCGGATGCGTATCTGATTACCGATACGAAGTATTCGGATCATGAAATCGTGAGAAAGCAGTTTGAAAATTTGGTGGCAAATGCTGCACCGTTTGGGTTTCAGATTCTAATGCGCGTGATACCTCAACTATATTCAGAAACCATGTACGACGTCATTGATGAGATTTTTCCTTTCCCACAGTATATGTATACGTTATATCAAACGAATGCGACAGATCGTGAAGTTATTTCATATGTTAAGGAAAAGGATATAAACTTTCTAGCGTTGTCTCAAGAAAGATATAGCCCAGCACTTGTATTTGCAATGAAAAAACGAGGTACTTCTATATATGCTCATACGGTCAATGAAATGGATGCCGTTAGTGAGTATATAGAGGGTCAATATGATGGTTTCTATACAGATGTATTATCTGAATATGAAGTAGATAGAGAGTATGTATATTATGAAAAGGAACTGGAAACCAGAAAGATCATGCTGAATGAATTTCTGAATGAGAAGTTCGGTATAACAGATCGTGAAATACAGATTACAATCAATGAACTTAACTTAAGTGAATTCAAAGCGCTTAGCAGGCAATTGTTCCAATGTCACACGATTGAGGAAATAAATGATTTACTCGATGTTGAACTGAAATAACTTGTTAAAGAGACACGAGTGTATTGCAACAGAATGATAGGTTGATTTGTGAAGATTAGCTGCCGTTTCCTTGAGATAGGCTAGCTGGTCTTTTTCGTTTTTGAATAGTATAGTCATGAAAGTTGTTAATGAATTGTAAAAAATTATTACATTTAACCAATATACCCCTACCGTAGAACTAAAATATACATTACACTATCAGTACAAACTATCCAGATACATACAGGAGATACAATACGGGTCAACTAATGACGTGTTTGAGTAAAGATCTACAATTCATTCAAATTAATTCGGAATGAACGAGTCTAATTGTGTATAAAGAATAGATCCGAACGTTGGATTGATAAATAATTAGCTAGTGAATTAGTAATCTGCACGGGGCAAAAGCATAATGGAAACGAATAGATCAGGTGTATGAATCTTATTCGTATATGTTGAACAGGTTTCATTACTGAGTTTCCTCGGAGAGGAGTAGGAAGGGATTAATAGAATTAATATTCAGCAAAGAAATGAGCTGGAACAAACAATTGAGATGTTGCGGCAAGAGATGGTGGATAAGCTGTTAATGAGCCAATCCTACCAATCTGATGAGGTATTGGGAGCAAGCCAAGCGCTCGACCGAATGTTAAATTGCTATGATTGTGTGCGGTATGGAAGAGAGTGTGGAAGTGAGAAGGTTTGTGCATATATTGATTATGTGGAGAATTCTCATCATCAGTCAAGATAGGGAAGCAGAGTGCTTTAGCAACTACGAGGAGGTTACCTTGTTTTTATAGGTAGTCTTTTTTACTTTCTCCGTCTGAGCACGACCCATGCATTTTGTTTCTATGTCTTTTCTATTAAGATAAAAATAGCATGTATCATAGAGGGGTACGAGCGATTTGGATAAAGCGATGAGATGGGCACCAGTTGTGCTTTTGGGAACTATATTGGCAGGTTGGCTAGTCATGTTGTTTGTTTTCTCATCACAATCGTATACTGAGCAAAATATACAGCCCTTTTTGAGGGGGCATCTGAATTATCATCAGCTTATGAGATGGCTGCCGAATGTGACAATTCGTTACCAAACGAGTGTTATCAATTCACATGTAGATCCGTATCGGTTTTTGGAGTTTCTGTTCCGTAAAGGTGCGCATTTGTTCGTGTACGCAACGCTTTCGGCAATAATGTTTATGTTCTTACGCGCGATGACTCGTGGACGCATATGGATATCCATACTTCTTACTCTTTTAGTAGCTTTAGCTATTCCTATACTTGATGAGTGGAATCAACGGGGTTCTAACGAGAGAACTGGCAATGCGACAGACGTCATGCTTGACTTTACAGGCGGTTTGGCGGGATTAATATGCTGTTTATGCGTAGCAGGTGTCATTAAGCTCTGGAGAAGAGCAGGAAGGTCTAGGGGCCTGTGAGAATCTCCTTCCAAAGTATAGACATTATAAAAATAGTTGCGGACAAAGCGTACCCCTATCCCTTATAATCGTCTTTGTTAAGATGAAGATTCGGTAAATGTGGGGGAGTCGCAGCGTGCAGCGCTATGAACAATTAGATTCACTTAGAGGTTTGGCGGCATTAGCCGTTATGATCGGCCATTTTTTAATGGTGTTTACACCAATCGTGCAGAATACCTCGGGGCTAGGCCTGCTTGATTATCCGCTGAACCTACTGAAGTACACGCCATTGCACGCAATTTGGGGCGGCCATGAGGCTGTCATTATGTTTTTTCTGTTAAGCGGCTTTGTGCTTTCCTTGCCGTTTTTCAGCAACCGTCAGCAAACGTATACAAAGTATGTGATTAAGAGGATCTGCCGCATATACATTCCGTTTGTCATTGCGCTGTTAATTGCCATCGTACTGCGGGAAGTGGTCTATGTCTCCAAGTTAACAGATTTGACGAGCTACTATAATAACTTATGGGTGAACCCGCCAAGCTGGTCCTCTATTGCTCATCATTTGCTCTTTGTTGGCAATTACAATACGACGCGTTATGATCCGATTCTATGGACATTGGTTCATGAGATGCGGATTTCATTATTATTCCCTTTCATTATGTTTGTCATTATCAAAGGCGGCTGGAGGCTTGGTCTTCCGATTGCGCTTGTTCTTTCTTTTGGAGCGGAAATGCTGCTCGAGAATTTCGAGACTCGTTATATGACCAACTTTGTTGTGTCGCTGCATTATGCATCCTTCTTCATTGTAGGCGCGCTGCTGGCCAAATATCAGGGAACGCTAAGAGGTTTTTTCATGCGTTTGAACGGCTGGGGAGTGTCGCTGCTGCTCGTTGCCGCACTCTGCTGTTATTCATTCAAATGGATTGGCTACGGCGAGGACTTCCATGATTGGTTCATGCCGCATCGAGGGGACTGGATGACAGCAATCGGCGCTTCTATCTTCATTGTGGCAGCGCTGTCCTCCATATGGCTGTCGAATCAGCTTGGGCGCAAGCCGCTTTTGTTTCTGGGCAAAATATCGTACAGTCTCTATTTGTACCATATGATCGTATTGCTATCGCTCGTTCATCTATTGAATGGGAGGCTCGATACGCCATTTATCGTAATGATTGCTTTCGCAGCCTCGTTCGCTGCAGGGGCAATGAGCTATTATTGGGTAGAGCTTCCCTCTATTCGTTTGGGGAAGTGGCTTACAGGCTGGGGCAAGAAGCCGGCAGCAGGCGAGATTGCTGGGAAGGCAGGTCATGGAGAAGGTGTGATGTCTTCTTCATAGAATCAATAGTTAGCTGTGATAGGTGGAAGGTGACTGCCGGGGAAGCTCGGCAGTCTTTTTCATAAGGATGTGAGAATGCGCTTAGCCGTGTGAAAAGCGCTGACGGTACTTGCGCGGCGAGATGTTCTCGTGCTTAGCGAAGCAGGAGGAGAAGTAGGCGGCGTTGTTGAAACCGACCTCTTCCCCGATACGCGCAACTGGCAGATCGGTTTGCAGCAGCAGCAGCTTGGATCGTTCGATGCGGAAGCTCATCAAATAATCGAATGGTGCACAGCCGAATTCCTTCTGCATGCATCTGGCAATGTAGACGGGGTGGAAGTTAATGCTCTCCCCAAGCTCCTGTGCGGTAATCGTATCGCGGTAATGCTCGCGCAAATAGGACGCGGCTTGCTCCGCGCACAAGGCGGAGGGAGTCGGGCCTTGTGCTTCCATAGAAGCAGACAGGTGCTCGATGATCTCTTGGAACGCAAGCTGCTGCTTCCATTTGACGCTGGAGATATGATCATTCATATTAAGCTGCACCAACTGGCTCAGAAGGCTCTCCATCTTGGTGGGCTGGAGCAGCTTCGTGAATTGGGGGAGCTGCTTTGTGAAGGTTTGTGTCGTATAAAAGCTTGATGTAAGGATTCTGTCTTTCGTTCCCTCGACCTTCTCCTCTCTCATTGCCTCGTCCGACATGCCCCATTGCCCGGTTGTCTGGAAATGAACCCAGAAATACGAGGTCTGTTCCTGGCAGGCGAGCGTAGCGTAATGGAAGGCATCAGGCCGCAGAATAAGCGCGTGGCCGCTACTTACTTCGTAATGCTGCTCCTCTTCTCCGATATACAAGCAGCCTCGCGTCACAACGAGCAGGTCGAACACCTCAATGTTGCGCCTGCTGGGATGCTTACGGCCTGCAGGGGCGACAGTATATCCTCCGATGATATAATGCGGGAGCGGCGGGATCGTCATATGAATAATGGGCATTGGTTTGTCTGCTCCCTCGTTATCGAAGTTGGAATCGTTATAGTTTCGGTTGTAAA
Organism: Paenibacillus sinopodophylli; assembly: GCF_005930355.1. Classification (GTDB taxonomy): domain Bacteria; phylum Bacillota; class Bacilli; order Paenibacillales; family Paenibacillaceae; genus Pristimantibacillus; species Pristimantibacillus sinopodophylli. Next base: position 69,936 of record NZ_VDBO01000007.1, on the reverse strand, counting down.
CGTGATACATCAGGCTCAGTATAGCATCTATAATTTGAAATGACGAATGATCAATTCACAACGGAATCGGCTGCATGCAAGCAGTCGGTGCAGGGGGAACACACAATGGCTTTAGCTGACAAAAAATTTTCGCTCTGGATACTGGCATGGCCCATATTCATCGAATTGTTTCTACAGTTTCTACTGGGAGCAGCAGATACGCTGATGGTTAGCCGCATCAGCGACGACGCAGTTGCGGTGGTCGGCTTCTCGAACCAGCTGTTTCAGGCGCTTACAACGCTATTTATTACGGTGGCGAGCGGCGCAGGCATTCTGATTGCGCAGAAGATCGGCTCCCGCAACAGCGAGGATGCACGTACGATAGCGATTATGGCCGTGAACGTGAGTGCCGTTATTGGACTTGCTATGAGCGTTCTCCTGATTGCAGTTCCAGGGCAAATTGCAGCTTTGCTTCAGCTTCCGGAGCATTTGATTCCGCTCGCCAAAACGTATATCTCGATCGTAGGCGGAGGGATGGTGCTTATCGCTCTGATGTCGGCGCTCAGCACATCGATTCGGAATACAGGCAATACGAAGGGGCCAATGTATACGGCCATTGCGATGAATGTGGTGCATGTCTTTTTTAACTATGCGTTCATCTTCGGTGCGTTTGGTTTCCCTAAGTGGGGCCTGATGGGTGTAGCGATCTCGACCGTGCTTTGCCGCTTACTCGCTACAATTGTATTGTTTATTATGTTCCTCGGCTCCTTCGATCGGACGATCAGCCTGCGTGATCTTAAGACCTTTAATCGCAAGCTGTTCGGCAACATCCTTCATATTGGGTGGCCGCTCGGCGTCAATATGTCCTGCTGGGTATTCACGCAGCTGCTGATTTTCACCTTCCTGGCGATACTCGGCGCGAATGAGCTGGCGGCGCGAACTTATATGAATACGCTCGAATCGTTCTGCTTCATGCTTGGCTACTCGATTGCACTTGCCGTTCAAATCCAGATTGCCCACCTATTCGGCGCAGGAAGAGTGAAAGAGGCTTACGGCCTTGCTTTCCGGGCGATGTGGATCGGGCTCGGCGTCGTGACAGTCAATGCTTTCCTAATCTTCCTATTCGGGAAGCAATTGCTGGGCTTGTTTACGGAGAATAAGGAAATCGTAGCGCTTGGGGTCTCGCTGCTTGGGATGAACCTGCTGCTGCAGCCGGGCAAAATGATCAATATGGCGGTTAGCAATGCGCTTAATGCCGTAGGTGATACTCGTTATATTATGTGGACGTCGATTTTCTCGATGTGGCTGATCGCGACGGCGCTATCCTATTTTGTCGGCATCCATCTAGGATTTGGACTTATCGGCATCTATGCCTGCATGATACTTGATGAATACGTACGCGGCATATTGGCCGTGCTGCGCTGGAGAGGCAAGAAGTTTCTTAACAAGGCGGAGTCGAAGGAGAAAGCAGCTGTTGCTATTCGTAAACAAACTGCGCTGAAAGCCTAAGAAAAGCGTATAATAGAAGAAATGAAAACGGCGGCTCTTGCGTAAGAGCTGCTTTTTTCCATATTTACGTTGGAGGAGAGATATACGGTATGGCAGCTATGGTCATCATGAATGAAAAAATACGTGCTTCAGAGGTAAAATTGACGGGTCTGAGGGGCGAGGATCTTGGCATCGTAACGCGCGATGAGGCGCTCGCGAAGGCGCGGGAGCTGAAAGTTGACTTGGTGTGCACCTCGCTGATGAGCAGCCCGCCGCCATGTAAGCTTGTAGCAAAGGGACAGGCTAAGCAGCAAGCGGATCAGGAGAAGCGAGGCGAGAAGGTGAAGGATCAACCGAGCAAGGTGAAGGAGCTTCGCTTAACTCCGCATATCGAGGAGCATGATTATGATACGAAGCTGCGGCAGGCGGCGAAGCTGCTCGGCTCTGGCAATGGTGTCCAGCTCGTCGTCCGCTTACAAGGCAGCAAGGAAGGGCCCAAGGCTAAGGAGCTGTTGGAGCGTATGGTAAAGGATCTCGCGGAGAACGGGAAGAAGCAGTCGGGCATTCAAGTGAGCGGCAAGCAGGCTGCAGTGCAGGTTTTGCCTTTGTAGCTGCATGTTGTTGAAAATTATTCTCGATGAGGAGAAAGGGGTTTACGATGCTTTTACGATTTTTTGCCTATTATAAGCCATACAAGAAGCTATTCCTGCTGGATTTCTGCTGTGCGGTATTGCTAGCTGTGCTTGAGCTATGCTTCCCGCTAGCGGTCAGCTATGTCATAGATACGCTGCTGCCAGATGAGAATTGGGGCTTGATTGTTACGGCCTGCGCGATTCTTCTCATTGTATATGTCATCAACACGCTATTATCTTATGTCGTTACCTATTGGGGGCATATGCTCGGCATCAATATTGAAACGGATATGAGGAAGAAGCTGTTCGATCATGTTCAGAAGCTGTCTTTCCGTTTCTTCGACAATACAAAGACCGGTCATCTGATCTCGCGGCTTACGAATGATCTGTTTGAAATTGGGGAGGTTGCCCATCATGGACCTGAGGATATGTTCATTGCCGCGATGACGCTAGTGGGTGCTTTCGGTATTATGGCGTTTATTAATCTGGAGCTGGCTATTCTAACCTTTGTCATTGTGCCGATTATTATTTGGCTCGTGCTCATGTTCAATGGCAAGATGACGAAAGCGGCGAATCGCCTGTTCTCGGATATGGCTGATTTCAACGCGCGCGTAGAGGACACGGTTGGCGGTATTCGCGTTGTCCAAGCTTTCTCGAATGAAAGTCATGAGAAGAAGCTGTTTAAAGTGAACAATCTGCGTTTCCGTGAGGCCAAGCTTATCTCTTACAAAATCATTGGTCTGAACTCTTCCATTACGTATATGCTGATGAGACTTGTATCGGTATTCGTGCTTATTGCAGGCACATGGTTCGTTATTAAAGGGGACCTGAAATATGGAGAATTCATCAGCTTCGTGCTGCTGACTAATATCTTCTTCAAACCGATTGAGAAGATTAATGCTGTCATAGAGAGCTATCCGAAGGGGATCGCCGGGTTTAAGCGTTACGTACAATTGCTGGAGACAGCGCCGGATGTAGCAGATAAGCCGAATGCTAAGGAAGTTAATCGACTCAATGGGGATATCGAATATCGCAATGTGACGTTTGGTTATGAAGGACAAGCAAAGGTGCTGAGCAATATTGATCTCACGATTCGCGCAGGGGAGACGATTGCTTTTGTCGGGCCTTCCGGTGCGGGCAAAACGACGCTATGCAGCTTGCTGCCGCGCTTCTATGAGATCGAAGGAGGCAGTATTTCCGTTGACGGCTACGATATTCGTGATTTGAAGCTGGATTCGCTGCGGAAGCAAATCGGAATTGTTCAGCAGGACGTATTCTTGTTTGCGGGTACGATCCGCGAGAATATTGCCTATGGCAAGCTGGGCGCTTCAGACGAGGATATTTGGCAGGCTGCACGCAGAGCGAAGCTTGAGGAATTTATCCACGCTCAGCCGAATGGGCTGGATACGGTTGTCGGGGAGCGTGGAGTGAAGCTGTCTGGCGGACAGAAGCAGCGCCTTGCGATTGCGCGAATGTTCCTCAAGAACCCGCCAATCCTCATTCTCGATGAAGCCACATCAGCGCTCGACACAGAGACGGAAGCCGCGATTCAGCAATCGCTTGCCGAGCTGTCAGTAGGACGTACGACGCTTGTTATCGCACATCGACTTGCGACGATCAAGAATGCCGATCGAATCGTTGTTGTTACAGAACAGGGCATTACCGAGCAGGGCCGCCATGAGGAGCTTGTCTCGGCGGGCGGCATCTATAGCCGTCTGCACCATGCGCAGTTCGGAAATAGGTAAGTAGGAGGCTGGGCAAGCTTCCTTCGAGCTGCATTCACCATAAACAAAACGGCTGCGGATATCATTCCGGCAGCCGTTTTGTTTATTATTTCATCATAGAAACCGTCTACTTCCTGGCGTTGCTTCGATCCGCTTTCACCAGCCTAAGCAGCTCGCGCATGTCGCTGGCCAGCTTGTCCGGAGACATATTCTCGGCAAGAGCATCTCCCCGAATCTTCTCAATTGCTTTCACTGCTCTCGCACCCGTCACCGTCAATACCTTAACATCTCCGCCCATGAAAGTTTTGATATGACTCGCAGCCAAAGATAGATTATCGTAGTTTCCTATGTCTGTTCCGCTCATACCGCCGAGCCCGTCATCTGGCGAGTAACCTTTGCCTGACAGTCCTTCAGTCTGGTTAAGCACCTTCTGCTGAACGTCATCATATTTGGACCCGGAGGCTGTTAGTTTCTCCGTAGCGAGCACGACTGTGTCGTCGAAGACGAAGACTCGCACGTCCGGGATACCTATCCCACTGAGCCGAGACTCTAGATGAGCAGAGAAGCCAGTCGCATGCAGACTTGAACTGCCGATCATGCTGTATACAGACGTGCCCATTCCGTTTGTCGTTTTGCCATGCTCGTTCGTTGAATGCAGCTTTGGTCCGCTCTCGCTCGGAATAATAGAAGAGTCATGGAGCATGCGGGCTTCTTGTTGCGACAATGCATTGGGGTGAGCGGTGTTCGGTTGTTCGCTGGCACAGCCGGAAAGGGAAGCGGCAACTGCGGCGGCGATGGTCAGGAAATGCCATTTGCTGAGAGCGGTCATCGAAGAATCATCCTCCATAAGTCGTTATTTGCAGTTAGGATGACCATTTCCAGCTCATGAATATTCATGGATTATTGGAAAATAATAAAAGAGAAAAATGATCTTCTTAAGGAGGCGCAAGTATTGGATCGGAGTGATACACGGAAAGAACCAAGCAAAGGTACGGTAGATGGCAATTCGCGGCGGAAGTTTCTAGTCAATACCGGTTATGCGCTAGGCGGTATCGTTGTGGGAGGGGCGCTTGGTTCCCTCATCAAAAGAAAGCCGACTGCCGGTACGGTACCGGGAAAGACGGACGAGGAGCAGGCGACGGCGCCGAAAAACTATAATCGGGCGCTCATGTTTTTGACTCAAGACCAATTTCGGATCGTTGAAAGCGCCACGGAGCGAATATTTCCTGAGGATGAAAGCGGTCCTGGCGCGAAACTGCTTGGTGTAGCCTTTTTTATCGATCATCAGTTGGCTGGTGAATGGGGCTTCAACGGCAGAGACTACATGACGCCTCCTTTCTTCACGGGCGAGAAGGAGCAGGGCTATCAAGGCCGGCTCAAACGTAGGGAAATCTTCGAGATCGGGCTGCGCGAGCTGGACAATTACAGCATAACGAAATTCGAGAAAAGCTTCGTGGAAGTAACAGGCGAGCAGCAGGATGAATTGCTTAAAGGCTTCGAGTCGGACGAGGTGAAGCTGACGACGATTTCTGCGAGCGGCTTCTTCAAGCTGTTGCGGAGCAGTACCTTGGAGGGAGCCTACAGCGATCCGCTATATGGGGGCAATATGGATATGAACGGCTGGAGGATGCGCAATTATCCAGGTAACCAGATGAGCTATCTCACAATTATTGACAAAGAATTTACGAAATTCGAGCCGAGCAGCCTGCAAGATCATTTGATTTCTCATTAGCGAATCGGGAGGATATTATGGCCAAAACATTGCCGAAAACGGATGTTGTCATCGTAGGGGTAGGCTGGGCGGGAGGTATTGTTGCCGCGGAGCTTACGAAAAAGGGCTTAAATGTCGTAGGGCTTGAGAGAGGCAAGGAACGCAAAACCGAAGATTATTTCATGGTGCATGATGAGCTTCGTTATGGCTTGCGCTATGAAATAATGCAGGATTTGTCGAAAGAGACGATTACCTTCCGCAGCAAAGAGAGAATCCGTGCACTTCCGATGCGGCAATACGGCTCCTTTCTCATTGGCGACGGGCTAGGCGGAGCGGGTGTTCACTGGAACGGACAGACCTACCGCTTCCTGCCATACGATTTCGAGATTCGCAGCAAGACGATTGAGAAGTACGGCAAAAACAAAATTCCGGCTGAGATGACGATTCAGGACTGGGGCATTACGTATGATGAAATCGAGCCGTATTATGATAAGTTCGAGAAGTTGGCAGGCATTTCGGGGGAGGTAAATCCGCTTGGCGGGAAACGCAGCAGTCCCTTCCCGACCCCTCCTATGAAGAAAACGCCTGCGATGCAAATGTTTGTCGAAGCAGCCGGGCGTTTGAAGCTGAACCCATATATGATGCCTTCCGCTAACTTATCCGAGAATTATACGAATCCCGACGGCGTTACCCGTGCCGCTTGTCAGTATTGCGGATATTGCGAACGCTTTGGCTGTGAATACGGAGCTAAGGCTGATCCGGTCGTAACGGTTATTCCGGTGGCCAATAAGACAGGCAAGTTCGAAATCAGGACCCATTCCAACGTAAGGCGAATTTTACATAAAGGCGGCAAAGCGACCGGCGTCATGTATACGGATGTAACGACAGGTGAAGAGATTATCCAGCCTGCAGATATCGTCGTCGTAACGAGCTATGTGTTCAACAATGTCCGGCTGCTGTTAATGTCTGAGCTGGGCAAGCCTTACGATTCCGTCTCGGGAACGGGTGTTATTGGGCGTAATTATGCGTACCAGGTTGCGAAGGGCAGCGCCATCGGTTTCTTCGATAACAAGCAATTCAATAACTTCGCAGGTGCGGGTGCGCTGGGAGTTTCAATCGATGATTTTAATGGCGACAACTTTGATCACTCTGAGCTGAACTTCATTCATGGCGGCGTAATTGCAATCGGCCAGTCCGGCTCGCGTCCGATACAGAACAATCCAATTCCATCCGGAACAGCAGCCTGGGGTTCGGAATTCAAGGCGAAGTCAGTGCATTACAGTAATCGAACGATAGGAGTAGGAGCACAGGGCTCTTCCATGTCGTTTAAACATCATTTTCTTGATTTGGATTCGACCTATAAGGATGTTTATGGCGATCCGCTGCTGCGCATCACATTCGACTTCGAGGATCAGGATCGTGAGCTGGCGAAGTTTCTATCTGAGCGATGCTCGAAGATTGTGAAGGAGATGGGCGCGGATAAGGTGGACTATTTGAAGGAACTGGGCCCGTATGAGATTATGACGTATCAGTCTACACACAATACAGGCGGCGTCATTATGGGAACGAAACCAGACACCTCGGCGGTTAATACATATAGCCAAATGTGGGATGCGGATAATGTGTTCGTCGTCGGTGCGAGCTCATTCCCTCAGAACGCAGGCTACAATCCGACGAACACAGTTGGTGCGCTGGCCTATCGAGCGGCTGAAGGGATTATTAAGTATCGGGAAAAAGGCGGATTACTGGTTTGAGTGGAGCCACATTTTGTTCCAAAACGAAAGAAGGCCGTTCCCATTGCTTAGGGAACGGCCTTCTTGGCTTGATGGGGGATGGCTTACAGCAGCTTCTGTAGGTCATCCTTCTTGTCGGAAGGCGGCGGGCTTTGCTCATCGTCTACGATTCCGCGCGTTGAGCTGCGGAATTCGCGCAGTGTGTCGCCGAATGCCCGGCCGAGAAGCGGGAGTTTAGCCGGCCCGAATACGATAAGCGCGATCAGCAGAATAATGACAAGCCCAGAAACGCCAATATTGTTTAACATTTGAATTTCTCCTTTTAGATTCAAGTAGGGGATGGGGCAGTGGCAACGCGCCTCGCAAACCTCCTCGTCACAAGTACACTGATCTCAAAAAGGAGAAGCAGCGGCACAGTTACCGATAGGTGGGAAACAAAGTCCGGCGGAGATATGGATGCTCCGACGACTGCCAGGCCGACATAGGCGTATTTGCGCGAACCGTTCAGCCGCTCCGGTGTAAGCAACCCGATTTTAGTTAGAAATAGGATCACGAGCGGCATTTCGAAGGCGATGCCAAGCGGAAATACGACACTGAATAGAAAGGAGAAGTAGCGATCAATGCCATACGTCTCCACAGCGCCTACGTTGTGATTCATTTCAATCATGAATTCGAGCATCATCGGAAACACGAGAAAGTAGCTGAATGATACGCCGATTAGAAACAGCAGAAACGATACGGGTACGTAAGCGAGCGTGCCTTTGGCTTCCGTCTCCGTCAATCCAGGTCGTACGAACGCCCAAGTATGGTAGAGCAGCACAGGCAGCGTGAACAGAATCGCGAATAGGAACGCGCAGCGCAAGTAGATGAACAGGCCGTCCGTGAACGAGAAAACATTCCATTCCACGGATTTGGCTGTCAAGCCAGACTTAATGTAACGTAGAATTGTTGGTGCAACGTACAGACCACCGCTCATTGCAACGAAAAAACAAGCGATTACGATAATTATCCGCTTTCGCAGCTCCGTCAAATGGTTAATCAGATCTCCTTGCAAATCCACTGAATCACCTCGCAGCACAACCTTTTTTTCTTATCTGCCATGACATTTCTTTATGATAACCACTTGCCCTGCTGTTATGCGTGGTCTTTCCTTTTATGAAAATGTTTGGGTTGTTCTGCATACGCCACAGGATTTAGGGGAACTTAATGATAAATCTCCCTATACTAGGAGGAAAAATAATGAGCTATAGAAGCAAAAGTTTTCTAACCCTTATCGCTTTGATACTGCTAATTAGTCTTTCTGCTTGCGGCGGTAATAAAACGAATAATGGAGCAAAAGACGAAACGCCTGCAGAGAACAATGGCAGTACTACAGTGAACACGGCTGAAGCGGAGTCGTTGTACGGGAAAAACTGTGTGAGCTGCCATGCAGTAGACTTAGCCGGCGGTGTAGGCCCGAACTTGCAGAATGTCGGAGCAGAATTGTCCGTAGATCAGATCTCCGCTCAAATAAGCAACGGCGGAAACGGAATGCCTGCTTATAAAGGACAGCTGAAGGACGAAGAAATCGCTGTACTAGCCAATTGGCTGGCTGGACACAAATAAGTACGAACAAGCAAAAACGACTTTGGCTTCCTTTAAGACGCTGAAGTCGCTTTGACGGTCAAATATAAGCCCTTTATAAGCGAACAAACGTATAAATTCTTATATTTCGAGAGAGGAGCAGCTGCGGCTGCTCCTTTTTCGTACTTACAAGTGAAGCCGAGGGTGATCATAAGTATGAAATTAACGATGATCAATACAATTATATGCATAATGAAATGCGAGGCGGAATGGGTGCAGGTATAAAGGTATTCTATCTCAATCCTTGATTACAAGCTGGGCGGGATTCATATAGTGCATGTGCTTGTGAATGGCAATACAACACTGGATTTTGCGAAAATAAAGGTAATCGACCATTGCGAATATCACCACATTACATATCGCTACGTTTGGCTGAAGGATAAGAAGACCCGTTCTACGGAGATCTTTAAGCGATACGATTCCCTTCCATTTAACTTACTGCAGTAAACATGACAGAATTTGTGCGATTTAGCATTCATATTTGTAGTTTTGGCACAATTTTTATGTTTGGATATGCATATCAGATCGATAGAAGAGAGGGGCAATCGCATGAAAGTGGAATGGGTAGGTGTAGGTGCGTCAGTGGGCAGCATCGTTATGGGTAGTCTGTTTTTACTCGAGAATCCTTATTCTTAATTGCAGCCGGATGCGGGGACGTATATTATGATCGTGCTAATGCTGATTTTGCCGGCATATCTTGCGCTTGTGTCTGCTATCGTATGGCGGAGGCTCCCTATGTTGATTACTCTTATATGGTCACTTCCTTTTGGTATTTATTTGGCTCTTGCAGCATTTCCGAGTATCTGGAGCCTGTTTGGAGTGGTGCTCCTTCTTTATCTGTGCTCCTTCATTCGAATGGCTCAAAAGAAGCAGCGCAGCGAGCCTAAGCATTAGGTTCTATGAAAGTTAGAACTGTTGTTCAATCGCTGCCATCGTTATGATGGATGCATAGCCATTAATGGCTAAGGATGGAGCGGGATAATGTGGGAAGCGACATGACAGATTTAATGATAAGAAAACTACTGACGACCTTTGTGGTAACGACTTCGACTTCTATTCTTTTTTCGTTGTCTGATTTGCCACGGAGCGACTACTCGATAGCTTCGCATCTTGTTTGGAACGATATTTTCTATAATATCTATTTTTACAACATGTATATAGGCGCTATTATTTTCATATACGGTAATGCGGTATCTTTAGCAATCGAATGGGCTCGCTGTAAATGGTTTTCGAGGCAGGTCTGGCTCGGAATAGGGCTACACGCTTTTTGGGGGATGGGATTGGGCGTGGTCATCAAAAGCTGGATATTCTTATTAATTGGTATGCTTATCGCATTAGCATATGGAGTGCTGGATTGGTGGCTGGAAGCAAGGATGCTGAAACAGAAGAGAGTCGCTTTTATTCTGTTGCTTCCTGTGGTACTGTACGCGGTAGCTTGGGCAGCGCTCTATGAAAAGGCTCCGTCAGATCCGTCTTTTACAATGGAAGAGGCGGTGGCATTTGTTGTTCAAGGGGGAGGGACGGACATTCAAGTTTTTCCTGATCATATCGGAATCTGGCATGGAACCATTGACAGCTACCGGGTAGTAAGGGAAACCAGTGCGGGCCCGCTGGATGAAAACCGCTACATCGTTACATTTAGTGAAACGTGGAGGAAAGGGAAGATCATAAACTCACGGCATTTTTCTTATCAAGTAGAGCGTGATTCGATGACTTTTTATAGCAGCGAAGGGGATAGCCCTCCCTATGATCGTCATAACATAAAAGAGTGAAGCGGCATCATTGCTCGAAGACGAGCAAAATGGTTGCGTTGTGGATCAACACTTCGCGTGGACGTATGTGAAGACCCATGAGTGCTGCTGCGGACCATATTTCTGCCGTTAGAATATGATCCGATAGAGGATGAAGAAGATGATTGTGGATGCAAGGATGAAGGGGTAATACTCTTTATTCCGGATCGTGATCAGAGAACCTATCGTGAAAACGGCAGCTGAGCTTGCGAATAACAGCATGAACAACATAACTTCAGGTATGAACAGATCTCTGATCCGCCATATGCCGAAGCCAGACATGAAACATACAGAAACAGAGGCTGTCATGCTTAGTCCAACAAGCATAGTGATGCGAAGTAGGATGGCGGGCTTCCGCCAACGGAAAGTTATCGTGTAGAAGGGCAGAATTAGAAAGAGATAAGAGGGGAGTGTCCAGTGAACTAGCATGCTGGCATCGTTGCCGAGCCATTCATTGTAAACACTGCCTAGACAACTTAGATAGGCAAGCACCCCTGCCAAGTAGCTCGTTACAGCAACTAAGATATAAAACAGCTTTTGCTTCACAACGATCAGTCCTCCCTATTCTGTGTTGACGGTTTTTGCTCTTCCATCATAACGCACGCCTTCGGGAGGGCAGTAGTTCTATCTTTTATAGTACTTTTATCTTTTATATAGGGAAGTGGTAAGGAAATGCTGAGAGTGGAATAGACCACTCAAGGAAGTGAAGCGGCAGGGAGTATACGTAACGGAAGGATTACATTTCGGAGAGGGAGTGAATAGTGTGAGCTACGAATATAAGTACGTAGAAACGAATTTGGGCGGGTTTTTCTCGTCTGCCACGCATCGGGATACCATAGACCAGCATGCGGCAGAGGGCTGGAGGTTGGTGCAGGTGCTGCCGACGCATTATAACGGTCACGGTAAGCCTGCCAACTATGAAATTATTTTTGAGCGGGAAGTGAAAGCTTAGTAAGCTTGCTATATAAGTTCAAAGAAAGAAACAACAGCGATCGGAAGAACTATTCACACGGCGGATTCCAGTCCAAAAACAGGAGTTGAACTTATATAGCTATCCCGATATCGAAGGAATGGCTCCCGCTAATAAAGAGATCTTAGTCTGAAATCTAAGATTAGCTTGTCATTGGCAGGAGTTATTTCTGTGACTGGTGTACAAGCTTTATATGTGAAAGGCTGGCTCGTTTGGCTAGTCGGAAGGACAGGTTCCCTAACGGACATAATGGAGGGTTAGACGGTAAAAGTGAGCATTTTGTACTTTTAACGGACATCATAGCTACTTAGAAGAAGGTTAGCCGATAAAATGAGCAGATAGAGGGTTGTAAGCATTCATTTTGTCCATTAGCCAACCAACTTTTCGTTTATCAGCCTCTAAGCTGCGCTCATGCCCGTTACAAGTGGAGGTTCGGCCTATCTCCCATTTAGGCTCTCTCTTTGGAGGTTGAACCTACCTTTATCTAGGCTTTCTCCTCAATTCCGTTCAACTATTCTCCACGCTTGGAAGGTGCGTAAGCCATAACTTCGATTTCGATAAGATACGGCCCAAGTCCGCTGAATACGGTGATCCGTGCTGGATAAGGAGCTGTAATCAGCTCTGCGTACACCTCGTTATAAGCAGCTTGATCCTCTGTGCGGCTAAGATGCGTCGTCACTTTGACGATATGCTCAAGCGACAAGCCTGCCTCCTTCAGAATCACCTCGATATTGCGAATGCACTGTGCTGTTTGCTCACGAATCCCGCCAATTGGCTCTAGTGTCTGCGGATCTACACCGACCTGCCCTGCTACATATACGAAATCTCCTGCTCGTACGGCATGTGAGAAGGGGAGGGGGAACTTAGGCGCCAGCTCGGATGTTATAATCGTTGTCATCGTTATTCCCTACTTTCTGTTCAGCTAGGCAGCTCTGCATCTAAGTGAGCTGCCTAATCTGTTAATTTGCCTTTTCTTCTAATGTGGCGGTTAATTGATGCCACTTGGTCGCTTGCTGGAATTGATGCCCGATCGCTAGCAGCCGATCCTCGCCCATTAAGGGGCCGGCTAGCTGCATACCGATTGGAAGCTGCCGCGATGCTTCTAAGCCAATAGGAATGGTCATCGCCGGAAGCCCTGTATTAGTTAAGGGGCCGTTGAACATCGGGCTTCCCGTCTTGTAGCCTGGTAATGCGAGCGTCGGCGTCGAGGGAGTCAGCAGAACATCTACTTCGTCGAATAGGTGCATCATTTCGTTGCGGAATAGGGTGCGTACCCGCTGTGCATGTAAATAGTCAACGGCACTTAGCTCATATCCAAGCTCAAGCTGCTCCCGCATGGCGGGTCCGTAATATTCGGCTCTCGTCTTATACATCTCCATGTGGAAGGCTGCGCCTTCAGCCCGCATGGTCATGCGATGTGCCGCTACAGCCTCTTCGATGCAGGCGGGCAGCTTCACCTTTTTGATACGAACGCCAAGGCTGCGCAGCACCTCAATTGCCGCTTCGACAGCTGCTGAGATGGCAGGGTCCTCCGCAATAAAGAATGAATCTGGAATACCGATAATCATACCTCTAATATCTCTGTTCAGCGCCTCGGTGAATGGTGGTGAGCTTCCTTGAATCGAAGCGGGGTCACGGCTGTCTTGCCCCGCAAGTCCTTCAAGCGCAATTGCTGTATCCTCAACCGTTCGAGTAAAGGCACCAATATGGTCGAGCGACCAACTGGCGTAGAACACGCCGTAGCGACTAATGCGGCCGAAGGTTGGTTTCATGCAAGTGAGTCCGTTATAAGCTGCCGGCCTAATGAGAGAGCCGAAGGTTTGTGTGCCTAAGGTGAAGGCTGCCATTCCTGCTGCTACAGCAGCAGCGGAGCCAGAGCTGGAGCCGCCTGGCGTGTGGGCTAGATTCCACGGATTACGAGTTGGGGCTTCGCCGCCTTGATACGCATATTCGGTGGTGGTTGTTTTGCCAAGTAGAATCGCACCGCCCGACTCCAGCCGTTCAATGACGGCGGCATTCGCTTCAGGTATATAATCGCTGTTTACAAGCGAGCCTGCCGCAGTTCGGATGCCCGCGGTACTGATAATATCCTTCGCACCATAAGGGATGCCGTGCAGTAGTCCTTTGTATTGTCCGCTAGAGATTTGCCGTTCGGCTTCCGCAGCTGACGCAAGCGCAGCATCAGCGGTTAATGTTGCCCAAGCCTGTACACGGTCATTGGTCGCGTGAATTCGATCAATATACGCTTGTGTTAGTTCAACGGGAGACACGCTTTTGGTTCGGATCAGATGGCCGGCCTCTGCTAGTGTCAGCTGATGCAGCTGTGTCGATATCATCATGAAAGCACTCCTCGGGCGGCTGAGATTGGTCCGATGTCACTCGGGATATGGAACGAGCGCAGCAGCAGCCGCTCCTGCTCAAAGCTGGTTCTTTCCTCGTCCGTTACATGACCGCAGCTATATTTCCGTTTTTCCTGCGTGATAAAAGCGGTATATTCCTCTTGCTGCTTTGCATCCATCGTTCATAGACTCCTTTCGTTTATGGCATGAAACTTGTATCCACCATGTCTTCGTATTTCACATCGGTCTTAAGGTTGCCGATAAACTTCTGCATGTCGATAGCGGTTTGGAAAGCTGTCTCCGTCAGTGTTCCGTCTTCCGGATACACCTTGCTGTCAATCATGCGTTGAACGGCATTTTCCACAATCGCGGCATCGAGGTTAGGAAATTCTTTTTTGGCTACTTCCTTCGTACCTTCGGGATCGGAGTGGATATAATCCAGCGCAAGCTCAAGGGAGCTTACCATTCGTTTCACGAGATCTGGATTTTCTTTGATTACTTTGGATGAGGTATTCAAGGTTGCAAAGGCAAAGTCAGGGTAATCCTTCGTGAAGTCATATACGATTTCCAGTCCTTGCAATAAGCCTTGGTCGAGCTGCGGCTCATAGACGACAGCGATATCTGCTTTGCCTGCGAGCAGCGTCCCAAGCTCAGAGCCGTTCTGAACCTCAGTGATGGTGACATCCTTCTCAAGATCGATATTATGATCCGCGAACAGTTTGCGCAGAAGGCTGTTCGAGCTGGTTGGTGCTAAGCCGGTTACGATTGTTTTGCCTTTGAAGTCTTCCGGTGAAGAGATGGATGAACCCGTTTTGGCGACAGCCCAGACTGGAGCGCTGCCTGATAAGATGCTGAGCGAGCGAGCATCGCCGCCCTTTGCTTTGGCGAAGGCTACATGCTCAGGGCCGTGGAATGAGAAGGTCGACTCGCCAGATATAACGGATGCTAACGCGGTTGGGCCGCTGCCGGCTGCATTAATGGCGGAGAGCTCGATTCGATTTTGCTCCAGGAAGCCTTTCTCTTTCGCTACATATAGCGGTAGATAGAGCAAGTTATGAAAAACCTCTGAAACCATGATGACATCCTTCTTGGTTTCTGCAGCCGGTACTGCTGTTGTCTCAGGTGTATTCGCTTGATTGCCGCATGCGCTGAGGAATAGGGTGCTGGTAAGTATAAGTCCAAGTAGCTTCGCTGCTGTTTTCTTCATCATAATGAGTCTCCTTTAGGTTTGGATTTGAGCTGCCAGCAGTCTAGACGCCGGCTGATTTGTTGGATTGCTGTGTATTTTCATTCCAAGGCAGCATTCGTTTTTCAATGAAGCTGACACAGGTGTAGAGGCAGGTTGCGACGAGCATGAGTGTGAATACGCCGACCCAAACGGCCGGAAGGTTGAACAAGTTGCCTTCGACGAAGATCATATGCCCAAGTCCTTTGTTGGAGGAGATGAATTCGCCGCCTACGACCGATACCAGTGCAAGCCCGATATTTATGCGGAAAGCCGAAATGATCCATGGGAGCGATGATGGCACGATAATTTTTGTGAACATTTGCAATCGCTTGGCACCGAATGATTTCATGAGATGAATCTGTGATTGATCGATTTGATGCGTTGCTTGATACGCCGATAGCAGGGCGACGATAAAGGTCGCGACCGAAGCTAGTGCGATTTTGGAAAAAATGCCCGAACCGAACCAAATGATAATCATCGGCGCAAGCGCGATTTTGGGTACACCGTTCAAGGCGACGACAAACGGGTCGATAACTCGCGACAGCTTGCTGGAGAACCAGAGCAGCAGTCCGATCATGGAGCCCAGCAGACTCCCAACTACGAAGCCGATGACGGTAGCGTTCACCGTTGCCAGCGCGTCAGTCAGCAGTTGGCCGGATTGCAGCATAGCGATTGCCGAATCAAGAATGGCGGAGGGAGAGCCAAGCAGGAATGCGTTGACGAGCTCCATTCTGACGACTGTTTCCCAAGCGGCAATGAGGACGGCGATGATCACGATACGCCATGCCATCGCAACGGCCCACTCCCTCAGTGAGGCTGCTTTATGCGGCTTCAAGAGCCGCCGCTTGCTCGGTGAGCTTGTCTTCGAATCTTGAAGCTTTATCGTGCGAGATGCATTCTCCATTAGCTTGACCTCCCCATTTGAATATCCAGCTCCGACCAGATCGTTTCAAAATATTGCTTGAACCTTGCGTCCGTACGCGCCTTCATTGCGGAGCCATGCTCAGCTGCGAGCCCGACCTCATAGGTTTGCTTCACATAAGTAGGTCGCTTGCTCATGACGAAGATTCGGTCGGAAACCGAGATCGCTTCTTCGATATCATGGGTGATGAGGACGCCGGTTTTGCCTTCGTTTTTGAGAATGGATAAAATCTCATCCTCCAGCACTAGCCGGGTCTGATAGTCCAGCGCCGAGAACGGCTCATCGAGCAGGATGATGTCAGGCTGAGTAACGAGTGTCCGTATGAGAGCAACCCGCTGCCGCATTCCGCCGGATAACGTAGACGGGTATGACTTGGCGAAGGAATCAAGTCCGTATCTGGCGAGATAAGTCATGGCAAGCTCGTTGCGTTCCTTCTTGGACAGCCCCTTCACCTCGAGGCCGAGCGTAACATTATCTAGAATAGAGCGCCAAGGCAAGAGCAGATCCCGCTGCATCATGTATCCGACATGGCCGGTCTTGCGTTCGATATCATCCCCGCCGACCAGTACATTGCCAGTTGTAGGCTCAAGCAAGCCTGCGATAATGTTGAATATCGTACTTTTTCCGCAGCCGCTCGGGCCGACGATGCTGACGAACTCTTTCTGCGGAATATCCATTGTTATCCCTGCTAGTACGTGAATGTCATCCCCCTCTGCACTCAAGAATGTTTTGGTAATATCTTGTACTTGAATGGCAGGCTTCTCGGTGGTGATCTCATATGCAACGCTGCTCATGGGTACCGACTCCCTTCTCCCTATGTGAATGAATTAAATGTTAGGTTTCCTTACATCGATCTTATGTTTCTATCATAATGATTTCTTTGTCTGCTGTCATTGGTTGAATCCGCTAGAAAAGAAATATGGATTTAGCACTTTTGACTAAAGATTCGGAAGATATCAGATGGTTTCACGTTTTTCTTGAACGGCAGATGGCTTGAGCATGGGCTCAATCGCGAACGCTACCCGGAATCGGAAACTCTCGAGCGGGTCCTTCAGCTTGCGCCCCGTCAGTTTCTCACACTTATCCAAGCGGTAGATCACGGTATTGCGATGAACGAACAGCGCTTTGGCTGTGTCGATAATCTGGCAATGGTTATCGTAGAAGGCACGCAGCGTCCGCAGGAGCTCATTCTGATCGTTGTCCTCTTTATTGAACAAATCCTTGAATGCTTCATCGTAAAATAGTCTAAGCTCCTCGTGTGGGAGCATACGCAACAGGCGGCTAATATCTAGTGTCTGGTACGATTGCACGAAGCGGCGCTTGTTCAATTGGTAGCCGGACTGCAGCGCTTTCTGTGCTTCTTTGTACGATAAGCCCATATCCAGCATGCTCGTGAACGGATTGCCGATTCCGAATGAGAAGCTGATCATATCGCTTGCGTAGAGCCGCTCTGCCGATCGTTCCAACTGCTTGATGAAGGCAGATTCGTTCCAGCCTTCCATAGGCTGCCGGACAAGCAAGCCGAATACATCATTTTTGGCAAAAATGACAAAAGGAACGTCCAGCTTCGCAAACTCCGCTTTCAGCAGCTCATACCTGGCATCACGCTCAGCGTTCAAGCGTTCCTCCGCGGAAGGCTCGCTCATTCGCCGCTCTTCCAAGAGGGAATCCGGCTTCGCGATAATGAGCAGGGAGGTTGCTTCGGCATGAAGGCCATACTTGCCGCCGCGATGAAGCACCTCTTGCTCCGTGCTGATGTAGCCCTCAATTAAGTCAGAGAAAAACTCGTTTTTGTATCGTCTGGAGCGCTCCTTGACGGCCTGCTTCTTGGTCATCTCAAGGCCAATAACATGAGCGGCTTGCTCTAGAGCAAGCGAGGTGAGACTAGACAATGGATAGCTAGCTGAGAAAACAAGCAAGCAGCCGTCATGGCGGTACGTATGAATAGGGAAAAGCTCGATATGGCGATGTGTGGGCATGGATATATGGGGCAGACACAAGGAAACCGCGGTTGTGCGTGTAGGCATCGCAGTCATCGCATCGGCAGCGAGGGAAGGCAGCTTCGCAAGGGGCTCATTTGTGAAATGCTCGGACATCGCTGTGACCTGATGCTTCACATTAAACAAGAGAACAGGCGCCCCCATAATGTCGGCCAGCTTGTCCACGATTCGCTCCAAGCCGTTGCCCTGCATAATCATGTCGGAGAATTGCTTATGAATCGTCAATGCGTAGTGGAGCTCATGTGTTTTGTTCTCGAGCATGAGGCTGATAGATTGCTGGAACAGCTCGCCGAGCGTTGTCTCCACCAGTGAGAGCTCAATGATTGGGAATTGGAGGCGGTCGGCTTCCTCAAGCACTTCCTGCGGAATGCTCATAGAGAAGCGCTTTGTCTTAATGGCAAGACCTGCGCAGCCTTTGCTGTGCATCCCGACGATGAAATCGATCATATTTTCTTGACGGTCTTTCAATATATAGCCGTTTGTAAGCAGCAGGTCGCCTTGCTTGAGAAAGGTTACGATGTCCGGTGCATCCATAATATTAATAGACGATACATCCTTAACAGATAGGCCAGCGTGGCCTGCAATAATTTCGGCTTTAGCAAAAATAGGAGATTTAAGCAATTCAATAAGCAGCATGGTTACCGCCACCTTTCTTTTCATGTTAGTAAAGTTAACATGAATGAGAGAGGGTGTAAAGTCAGTTTTGTGCGTATCAGCTAAAATGAGGTAGGCATTTTGAATGTTTTGTACGAGGAAAGCAGTGCCCGCTGGCATCCTGACAATAAGGTCAGGACAAGCCAGCGGATTATGAGGAGTTTGGTGGATTGCATCGAATCGCAGCTCTAGTGCGGACGCGCGCTTAGCTGAATCGCTGATAGGTGGTGAGGCTAAATCTCTTTACGGTTGAAATAGAGCAGACCGGCAGCGAGAAACAAGGCGAAGCTGCCCAGCACGGTAATAAGGATGTTCTCAAGCGGCAGTGCGAACGCGCCGGAGTCTTGCACGCTGAAGCTAAGCATGGCCAGCATTGGCTGCGCCCATGGATAAAATGGCCCGATATGCTCGGAATTTACGATGAGCATATTCGGAATGGTAAGCATCACGTTGATAACAAGCGGAGCGGCGAAGCTGCTCCAGCTTACGGAAACGAGCAGCTGCAATGCAGCGAGTGGCAGGCAAGCCAGCCAGCCGCTGCCAACACCTGTCAGCAGTGTGGACCAAGGCAGATCGCTGGCAAATCCATGATAGGCAGCGGCAGCATAAACGGCAGCGAGGAATAAAAGCTGTGATAGTGCAAGGACTGCAGCCACGATGCTGAACTTGGCAAAGTAAAGATGATTTCGAGACACCGGAAGCGTCAGCAGCTGTTTCCAGCCTCCGCCAACATGCTCGTATCGGCAGACGAATGCAGAGAGAATGCCAGTCAGAATCGGCAAAAACAGCATAGCGTGAAAGGATGCCATCGAAGACGCGAGCAGCATATATTTCTCTTGCACGCTGGATACGCCGATTGAGTCGGGCGACAGCAGGATACCGATAGCAAGCGAAAGCAGCGGACTTAGCAAGGCGAGCACCCATATATAAGACTTAGACAGCTTAAGGCGTTCCGCTGCGACTAGTCGGAAGAAGGTGGCCATCTTAGATCACGTCCTTTCGAATGAAATGAAAGGTGCCGAGCAGGCAGATGGCCATACTGAGCAGGAAACCTGTACCGACGAATAGTTCCTGCTTTGGTCCGGCGATGCTTAACATCGGCCAGTTGACTGGCAATATTTTGGACAAGGTACCCGGAATAAAGCCGGTGAACACCGAGCTGATTGCAATCAGCACGCCAAGCGTAATTGGGATGGCTTGGTTCTTCATGTTGATGCACAGCCATAAGAATAGAGCCATTGCAGGGAGCGAGGCGAAGAAAGGAAGGAAGCAAAGCTTAAGTATTTGTCCAACCGGCATGTCGCCAAGCTCGAACCGCAAAGAGAAGCCAAGCAGAACGATGCCCACTGCCAGCACCGTACAGGATGCCGTCAGCAAAATAATGCTTAGCGCGAATTTGGAGCGGAATACGGTGCCTCTAGAAATCGGCAGCGCGAGCAGCTGCTTCCATGCGTTCGTGCTGTGCTCGATATGAGATAGCAGAGAAGGAATAAGGGTTACTCCTAGAAAAAGCGAGATTGGCACGAACATTTGAATATCCGCCAGCAGCGCTTCCCATCGTCTTCCGGTATATTTTTGCATTAAATAATCGTAACGAAGTCCATAGTTGAGCGCCTGCATGGCAATTAAGCCAACTGGGCCGCTAAAGATTAGAAGCCACAGCCCTTTGCCTCGTATTTTCAAAAAATCGGCTGACAACGCCTTGTGCATCATGATAGCTTGCCCTCCCCGACGATCTGGAGGAAAAGCTCCTCAAGCGATTTTCGTTTCTCTTCTACCCGGTAGATCGCATGGTTATGCTCCACTAGACTTTTGACAATTCTGGCAATCGTATGATCCCCCGTGTTCTCAAGCAGAAGGGCAGAACCACTTTGCGCAGCCTGGGCACCGTGCGACCGCAGTATAGCAAGCGCCTGCTCGGGCTCGGAGACAACAAGCGACATGCTGCCTTGCGCCTGCTGGTGCAGATGGGCAATCGTGTCTTGAAAGACGAGCTCACCCTGTCGTATAATCCCCACCGTGCCGGCTGTCAGCTCAACTTCGCTGAGCAAATGGCTGGATATGAGAACAGTAATGCCGTGCTGCTTAGGCATTTGTTTGATCAGCTCGCGTATCTCTAAAATGCCCGAAGGATCAAGTCCGTTGGTAGGTTCATCGAGCAGCAGCAGCTCCGGATTGCCGAGTAGCGCGCTTGCGATGCCGAGCCGTTGCTTCATGCCTAGGGAGAATCCCTTGACCGGGCGGCGCGCTTCTTTGGACAAACCGACAATATCCAGAACCTCAGCAATTCTGGCAACGGGAGCACCCAGAATACGCCGAATAGCCTCAAGGTTATCAGTGGCACTCAAATGACCGTAGTAAGAAGGGTATTCGACTAGTGAGCCAATCCGCCTTAGAATGGAGAGTTTGTCCTTATTTAACGGTTGGCCGAAAATATGCACAGACCCGTTCGATGGCTTAATCAAGCCGAGAAGCATGCGGATCGTTGTCGTTTTTCCAGCGCCGTTCGGGCCGAGAAAGCCGTATATGTCTCCTTTTTCGATCTTCAAATTCAGATTTGAAACCGCATAGCGTCCTTTGTAACGCTTGCTGAGCCCTTTTGTTTCGATTATCCATTCCTTCACGTTAATCACCTCATAGGTAACTGTAACGGCTGAAGTTTAAACGAAGAGCTCCATAAGTTTAAAATTAGTTTAAATTTTATGGTCGGAAATATTGCGTGATCGTACCTTTTCCCCCGCGAGCGTTAACTTCGGCATATGCCCCGTTTGATTTGAAAGCCTCTGCTGCGCATCCGTGCTATGGCGCTGTGCATTAGCTCGTGAAGCTCAGCCTGCAGACCGGATGAAGGCGCAGTAACGCTTATGGTTGCTCCGTCTTCTAAATAAGGATAAATAATCATGCTGAATACCTCCGTCTGTTGAATGTCAAGCTGAAAGCTAGAAGAGCCAGCGACCTTATTGCTCAAAAATGTAGATAGTCATTCCGTCCGAGCTGCTCGCCATATGCCAATCAAGCCTCATTTCATGCAGCAAATAGTTCACAATCGCAAGCCCAAGGCCAGCTCCCTTGCTTGATGTATGAGCATCGAGGCCATTGCCGTGATCACGGATAACAAGTGCGAGTCGTCCTTCATAAGTCTCAACCTTGATTCCAATATAGCTGCCGCTCTTTGCATGTCTTATAACGTTTTGGAATACATTATCAAGCACGCGGCGGAAGCCGGCTTTATCCACTTCAAGCAGCATGGCTTCATCAGGCAGGTCGATGTCGGCAGCAATCCCCTCTTGCTCCCACAAAGGGTACCAGGAAGCAGCACTCTCCCGTACGATCCGAAGCAAATCCTGCTGCTCCAGCTTGATCGGATACCTTCCGCTCGTCATGAGTGTGTAAGATAGCAGGTTTTCAATGAGATTATCCAGACTGCCGATCTTCAGTTCCATCTGCTTAATCACTGTTTGCCCGTTCACGCTTAAGGGCTCCCTACTCAAGGAATAAAGCTGGCTGTTCATCACAGTCAGAGGTGTTCTCAAATCATGCGACAGATTGGCAATCAGCTGTTTGCGGAGCTTCTCCTCCGCGAGCTCACGCTCCTTGCTTTCTCTTAGCTGCTCGACCATAAGGTTGAAGGCCGTCTCCAACTGGCCAATCTCATCATGCCTGCTTATCACAATTGGCTGCGGCAGGCTTTGGTTCCCTTGCAAACTCATCGCTGCTTGCAATCCAATCAGACGCTTTCGAATTTGGCGGAAGAAAAGCAAAGAAAGCAGGAAAAATAGGCCAATCATGATGAGCAGGATGGCGACATAGAAAGGCGTGCCGGAACCAATTGGCCGATCCAGTTGAATAATAGAGCGCGGTATCTGCATAACCATGAAGGCTGGCCCCTCATGCTCCGCCCCTAGAAAAGAAACGATCGTAAACGGGTCACTGTCGATGCTGTTTTTCATGAACTGCACCGCGTCAGCAGGTGACCAGTGAATAGGGAGCCTCTCCTGCGGCGGAAGCTGGAGCATCGTCGTGCCCGAGGAATCGACCCAGAACAAGGAGGCCTCTGTATACTTAAGTCTGAGCTCCTCAAGTTTACGATCAACACTTGCAGCATCCGCTTGCCCGAGCAGTGCGGCCTGCTCATGCCACATGGCGGTGATCTCGCTGCTGCTGCCATATTTCAGGTAGCTATCATCGGCACGCTTAACATTTTCTTGAACGATGACGTAAGCGAATGTGGCGATGGGGAGAACGATCGGAATGAACAAAAAAGCGAATAAAATAATGAGCAAATAGCGAGATAATAATGTTTGGCGAAACCGCAGCCTATTTAGGC
Source organism: Paenibacillus sinopodophylli (assembly GCF_005930355.1). Classification (GTDB taxonomy): domain Bacteria; phylum Bacillota; class Bacilli; order Paenibacillales; family Paenibacillaceae; genus Pristimantibacillus; species Pristimantibacillus sinopodophylli. The sequence continues at coordinate 46,816 of NZ_VDBO01000007.1, read as the reverse complement.
GCTCCTTCGGCGTCTTCATGGACGTACCCGATAGCCGATGCCGCGCACCGTTTCGATAATTTTCGGCGAGGCCGGATCACGCTCGATTTTCTCTCTTAGATAGCGGATATGGACCATTAGTGTTTTATCCCCGTCCATGTATGCTTCACCCCATATGGCCTCATAAATTTGCTCCTTCGTTAGGATTTGCCCCAAATGGCGAAGCAAATAGCTGAAAATATGAAATTGCTTGCCGGTCAGCATAATCTCTGCGCCGCTGTCCCGGTTTTCAATTCGGTTCTGCTGCTCATACACGAGCAGATGCTTGATGGCGAGGGGCTCGGCTAAGCGTGCGCCAGAGCGGCGAAGCAGTACTTCAATACGAGCGGTCAGCTCGTCAGGGTGAAAGGGCTTTGTCAAATAATCGTCAGCAAATTGCAAGCCCTGCAGCTTGTCATCAATCGACGTGCGAGCCGACAGCATCAGAATCAGAACGTCCGGCATTGCTTTTTTCAACCGTTGTCCGATCGTGAAGCCATCAAGCCCCGGCAGCATGACATCGAGAATGACAAGCCTGCAGCCTTCTGCTGCTGTGAGCGCGCCTTCACCGGTTCTCTGCCAATTGACCGTGTAGCCTTGCGCTTGCAGATGCTCATTAACAAAACGTCCGATTTCGAGATCATCCTCGATATATAGAATAGATGCAGTCATAGGTAAAGGCTTCCTCTCATATGTAAGATGGCTTTCTGCTGCATAACGATGATTCAGCAAGCGGCTGTCAGGCTTATCATTGTTCTTCTAGCTTATACATAAGAGCAGAATAAAGCCATATACGTTGCTCTGCAAGTTGCTTTATCTCTTTATTTAGAGGTAAACACCATTACGGTCAGTGTTTCTAACAAAAAAAGGTCTGATGAGGTTACCCTCATCAGACCTTTCAATGGTTCATGGATCAACTGCCGCCCGAAGGTTCTTTGGCAGGTGTCTTTTCTTTTGGTTTCTTGGCTTTTTCCCATCGGAAGATGCTGTTTAAGCCTTTGAAGACGAGCTTGGATTCCTTCGTAAGAAGGGGTCCTAATATCGCTAGGATGAGCACGTATAATGCGGCGAAAGGCTGAAGCATCTCAAGTAAGCCGCCTGCTTTGCCGAGGTTCGCCATAATAATGGAGAATTCGCCGCGTGACACGATGGTCAGGCCGATATTGGCCGATGCTTTGGGCGATAGACCGGAGCTTTTGCCTGCAAGCATACCTGCTAAGAAGTTACCAAACAACGTAACGGCAACTGCCCCAAGTGACAACCAAACTGCGCCGCCAAGTGCAAATGGGTCAATCGTCAAGCCGAAGCTGAAAAAGAACAAAGCTCCGAAGAAATCTCGGAAGGGTAGAATCATATGCTCGATCCTTTTCATATGAACCGTCTCCGCAAGGACTAGACCGACAAGTAGAGCACCGATCGCTTCTGCTACATGAATCGTTTCCGAGAAGCCTGCTACGAGGAACAGGATTCCGAATACGAGAAGCAGGAACAGCTCGTTAGAGCGTATGTTGAGCAGCTTATTTAGCAGCGGTGCTGCTTTTCGGCCAATAATCAAGAAGAGAAGCATAAAGCCGAGTGCGTAAGAAGCGGACAGAAGCACGCCTCCAAGCGATGAAGAATCACTGAGTACAAGTCCTGACAATACGGAAATGTAGACGGCTAGGAAAATATCCTCGAACATGATGATTCCAAGGATCATCTCTGTCTCCGGATTCGCCGTCCGCTTCAAATCAACAAGAACCTTCGCCACAATCGCGCTGGAGGATATCGTTGTAATACCCGCAATGACCATCGTTTCCGCGACAGGGAAATCATTGATCCAGCCGAATAACAAGCCAAGTGAGAAGTTAATTAGAATATAAATAGTTCCGCCTATCGCAATAGAGCGACCCGATTTCATTAATCGACCCACAGAAAACTCCAGACCTAAATAGAACAGGAGGAACAGCACACCAAGCCGCCCCATGAATTCAATTAGTTCCGCACTATGAATAAACCTAAAGTCCAATATGCCTACGTGTGGCGCATGCGGACCTACGGCCATGCCGATCAAAATGTAAAACGGGATGACGGAAAACCGAATTTTTGCAGCTAATAGCCCGACTAAGGCAATAAGAATAACGGCAAGACCGATCTCCAGCACCATGTGATCCATAATTAACGGCTCCCATTTTGCAGCATCAGCTTAAGAAGCTTTAGATGCTGGCGTTCACCTGCGACAATAAGTGTGGTATCCGTTTTGAAGACATAGTCGGGGCCTGGATTAATATGCTTTGCTTCCTTCTCAACAGCAGCGATAATAGTCGCTCCAGTTGTTTGGCGAATGTTGGCATCGCCAATCGTTCTGCCAATGCATGCTGCATTTGGCTCAATTTTGTACCATTCAATCGTCAAGTCGTCTAGTGCGACTTCGATGGTTTCAAGTGCTTTCGGTTTATAGGTCATTCCGCCAACGATAGCAGCTACCTGGCGTGCTTCCTCGTCTTCAAGGCTAACCATAGAAATGCTGTCATCCGGGTCTTCGTAATCAAAGTGGTACATCTCGCGGCGTCCATCATCGTGAATGATAATGACAAACTTGTCACCGCTTCTCGTCATAATTTGGTATTTGCGCCCAATGCCGGGCAGATCGGATTCTCTGATGTTCATTGTGTATGCCTCCTCATTTGTATTAGTATACGAACAAAATGAGAGCATTAACCAACAAAGTGAGAAGTGAACTTGATGGGGTTCATAAGCAAATCCCGCAATCGCTGCGGAATAGTCGTACGGAGCTCAAACCGGGAAACAGAATGCCTAAATATGCGCATTAGCGCACTCAGGTAAGAGACGAGCAATTGATTCTCGGGCAAAAAGCTTTTGGTTGTGCCATTCTTCTTGCCAACGCTGACAGAGGCTGCGTATCTTGCTCCCGCAATTATGCGACTCGCTCCTGCAGTCTGCTCGAACATATTGCCTGCTTGGTAGGCAAACAGCGCTGCTAGCAGCAGCGGAACAATAATGAGCAAGTTCATTATACGCTTGCGGCTGATGTGTCCAAATTCATATACATCTTTGTTCATCTGTTTACCTCCCAACGTCTTATTAATATAAGTATAACTTATAAATCGGAAATTACAAAGCCGCTTCCTCAAATTAATGTCGATGGAATGTTTCCCATTCGATAAGTATAGATTTTTTTGTAAGCCAGCTTGTACTTAGCGGCTACGTCAACCCCCTCAGAAGGCACTCCTGTTATAGGTGTGCATTCATTGACGATATACCCTACGCGTTATAAAATGAATAACGTATTTATAAATGATATGCACGCAATAGAGAGAAAGAAGGTTGAAATGGATGGGAGTATCGGTGCAACAGCTGTCGCCGCTTGTGGAGCAGCTTGGCTTGAAGCCGCATGTAGAGGGCGGATGGTATAAGGAGATTTGGAAGGCTAGCTTTGAAATACCTCAGGAGGTGCTCGGCGCTCCCTATTCAGGACCACGTTTTGCGGCATCATCTATATATTTTCTGCTGCATCCTGAGGAGTTCTCCGATTGGCATAAGGTTTATTCGGACGAGCTGTGGCTATGGCATTCAGGTAGTCCCATCGTGCTTAGCCTTGGCGGCACTGAAGCGGACCCGGAGACAAGAACAGAAATTATCGTCGGGCCAGATGTGCAAGCAGGTCACCAGCCGCAGGCGCTTGTCCCTGCTAACGAATGGCAGATGACCCGCGTACTAGGCAATGAGCCGGTACTCGTTTCTTGTGTAGTTGCTCCAGGCTTCCATTATGATGATTTCTCGTTGATCAAACGATAAGATCGTTCCGATTCAGAATGGGACAAGAGCCATCCGGAAGGAATATTCCTCCGGATGGCTCTTGTCTGTTATTAGGAGGTATCTTCTTCTCTTTGTCCACGTATAGGAAAGAATATGAGTTTGCTCATCCTTTCTCTATACGTTTCGCTGAAACGATGGCGTCTATAGTATGGATGCCGTAAGGCGTGTCTTCTTATATGTCGCGCAACGCATCCACGAACAGTTGTGTGAGATGAGGGTCCCACTGCGTCCCTTTGCCTTCCTCCAGAATGGAGAGGGCACGTTCATAGGTCATTCCTTTTCGATAGGGACGGTCTGAGGTCATCGCGTCGAATGCATCGGCGATGGCAATAGCGCGTCCAAACAGTGGAATATCCGTGCCGACCAATCCATCGGGATAACCTTTGCCATCATAACGCTCATGATGCGAACGCACTCCTGGCAGCAGATCAGCCATCGCATCGGCAGGCTCTATTTGTTTCAATATATTTTCGCCAAGGATTGGATGGAGCTTGATTTGATCGAACTCCTCGTCGGTAAGCCGACCTTCTTTGAGCAGTACAGCGTCGCGTACTCCAATTTTGCCTATGTCATGGAGTAGGGCCGTTTTATGTAAAATGTCGATTTGGCTTTCGGGCCAGTTAGCCAGTCGCCCGATCTGAACGGAGAAGCGCGCGACTCTTGTTGAATGTCCCGCCGTGTATGTATCGCGTGCATCAAGTGCGGCTGCAAGCGTCATGAAATAGCTTTGGAGCAATTGATTATTGCGCTGCTCGCGTTCCTTTAGACCGTTCACCATATGGTTGAAGCCGGCTATAAGCTTAGAGAATTCATCCGAATAGACATCTGCTGCGCTCGCATCGAAGTTTCCTGCTTCCACGCTGCTCATCCCTTTTTGAATCGTATATATAGGATCCTCGATGTTGCGAGAGAGCAGTGACGCTCCTAAGAGTGAGTATATAATGCCGATAACGAGTATAACGCCTGCCCATTGCCAGTAAGCTAGGCTGCCTTCCAACTGTATGCTGTCGAGTCTGATTTGTGAGGCTAATCCGAAAAGCAGCAGGGGCAGCGTACCAATGAGGAAGGCGCTGAGCCTGAATTTGGTGCGAATAGATACAAGTACTTGCCCTTTTAGCGTTATATCCTGCTTGAATAACTCGACATGTCTGGCGCGAATATGAGTAATGACTGGCCTGATGGCTTTCGTCGTGAGGAAAAACTCGATCATCGCATGCATGCTGGCTATCATGAAAGCGACGGCTGCAGCGATAGTGATGTAGAAATAAGGCACCTTCAGCATGCCAAGCTTAATGAAGATGAACGCCATAACGACAGCGGGAAGCAACAGTCCGAGAAAATGGGGACCAAAGGTGCGAATCACCGACAGCAAGGGGAATTTATGCGTCTGCATATAGGCGGTTTTCAACTGCTCTGATGTGGGCTGAGGAAGTTTGAAGATGATTTGAATCGGTCTCAAATGTCTATAGAAAACAAACAGCTCGCAGATGATCATAATAATAAGGGAGATGCCCATAATGGCTCCCATTACGATACGTTCGCCGGGCGGTATGGATAACGTAGAGAATACGACAACACCTCCAACGCCAACAACGGCAACCGTAGAGCCGAATAAATAATTGCGAAGGAGCTGCGTAAGGAAAGAGGTGTAGAGATGGCCTCCAGCTTGTTCAAGCTTGTTCTGTAATGGCATAAGATGAGACCTCATTTCCGCAATTGCAAATTCGATCGTTCACAGTATCTATAGTATAAATCGTCATTTTAAAATTGTATATTAGCTATAATAGATAAAAAATGATTAAACGATAGCTTAATAATGAAGGGAAATAATGCTGTGAAAGAAACACTCTGGACGAAACCTTTTGTTCTACTGATTTTATCTAATTTATTTCTGTTTCTATCCTTGGAGATGCTGCTGCCAACGCTGCCGATGTTCGCGGCGGAAAAGGGCGGAACGGACGCGCAAATCGGCCTGATTATTGGTTTGTTTACGTTCTCGGCTGTTCTGCTTCGGCCTTTTGTCGGGATGGCCTCTGATAAGTTCGGCAAGAAGCTGCTATTGCTGGTAGGCGTTGCAATCTGTTTAATCGGCACAGCCAGCTATTATGCAGCGGTTACGATTACGATGATGCTCATGCTCCGCATTGTTCATGGAGTAGGGTTCGGCATCTCGACGACGCTATACGGCACAGTAGCCTCTGACATTATTCCTGCTACGCGTAGAGGCGAGGGTATGGGGTTCTTCGGAACGGGCAATGCGGTAGCGATATCGTTAGGTCCCTTTCTGGGGATATGGCTCATGGAGGAGTTTGGCTTCTCTGTTTTGTTCATCGTCGGAGCTTGTATTCTGCTGCTTGCCATCGTGTTCACAGCTTTCGTGAAGGGGGATTCGAAGGCGGAGCGGGTTAAGGTGCAAGCTGCTGCTGAACACACATCGCTCATGCTCAGGTTCGTAGAGCCGAAGGCACTGATGCCTTCTCTGCTTGGCCTGCTCGTGGGCTTGTCGCTTGGCGGTGTCATTAGCTTCATTACACTGTTCGGCAAAGAGACAGGTGTTCAGAATATTGGGTTTTTCTTCTTGGTGCTCGCATTAAGCGAATTCCTTATTCGATTCATCAGCGGTAAAATATTCGATACGAGAGGCAGGTTCTGGGTGCTATTCCCGGCGGCTGTGTCCTGTATCGTCGGTTGTGTCATTCTGTATATGACCCAATCGACCGGTATACTTCTGCTGGCAGCGGTGTTCTATGGTGCGGGCTTCGGCGCTATATTCCCAGGCTTGCAGGCGTGGGTTATTGATCGCGTCGAGCCTGCGCGCAGAGGTGTGGCAACAGCCACCTTCTATAATGCCTTCGATATCGGAATCGGAAGTGGAGCGATGCTGCTCGGCCTTGTTGCTACTTGGAGCAATTATGCAACGATGTATTTGGTTTCAAGTTTGTTTTTTGTCATTTATTTGGTGGTCTATTTCATGTACGAGAAGAAGCTCAAGCTTACTAAGGCAGAGGGGTAAGAACGGAATAAAGCCGCTGCTATATGCAGCGGCTTTATCCCGTTCTATTTGGATATATATCGATCCTTGCCTTCACGTTTGGCTTGGTAGAGAGCACTATCTGCCCATGTGAACAACTCATCTTGGGTGATGCTGGAATTCGGATTCCAGGTCGCAGAGCCGAGGCTGATGGTAACATGGGTACATCCTGACGTTTCGGCGTGGGGAATCTGCAGCTCGCGTACAGCCTTCAGAAGAGCAACGGCAATCGTAGCAGCACGAACCTCACTCGTCTGCGGCAAAATAATGCCGAACTCCTCGCCCCCATATCTGGCGACGATATCGAGAGGGCGCTTCAACGTGCTGCGCAGGGCGGCGGCGATTTGTCTTAGACAATCGTCGCCTTTCTGATGCCCGAAATTATCGTTGTACGCTTTGAAATTATCGATGTCGCCGATCATCAGCGTGAGCGGCATGTGATGCTTCTGCGCTTCCTCCCACTCATTGTTCCATACTTCATCGAAGGAGCGCCGATTGGCGATCTTAGTCAGCTCGTCAACGTGTGAGAGTGCATGCAGCAGTTGGTACTGCTCAAGCAACTGCAGCTCAATCTCTTTGCGCGGCGTTACATCTCGGGAGACCGCGACCATGGTATGAGACCGGTCGCCCTCAAGAAAGACGACGCTCGTTGTTGTCTCGAACCATCGGTAAGCACCATTCTTGTGCTGCAATCGGTACGTAATCGCATAATCGCCCAGTTGTTGGTAGTCGAGTTCTCGATGCTCCTTTATACGCTGCCTATCGTCAGGATGGATATAATCAAAGGGGGATTGTCCAATCAATTCATCATCTCTGTAGCCAAGCAGAGAATAACAGGCAGGAGAAATATAGGTCAAGATACCTTCACTGTCATGCTTGGAGATGACATCGCTTGAGTTCTCGGCAAGCATTCTGAAGCTCTTCTCACTTTCGGCCAGCTTGTCTGCGATCTGCTTCCTCTCCGTAATCTGACGGAAATGTATGGATAAGCCGAAATCTGACGGATACACGTTAGCCTCAAGCCAATGATTAAGTTTTGGAATGAATTGCTCGTAGACCCGCGACTCACTATGCTCAAGTGCAAGTTTACATTCATAGTAGCTGATGGAGCCGACTAGCCATGGAAATACATCCCATATGGGCTGATTAATCAGCTCTTCATTGCTGCGCTTGAATAGCTTCTGTGCAGCTATATTGGTATAGATGAACCGAAAGTTATGGTCAAGTGAAATGAAGGCATCGGATATGCTCTCCAGGATGGTAGATATTTGTTTTGTCAGCTGTTTGACTTCCGATACGGCTCTGGTCTTCTCCGATATGTCCATCATTTGCGATATGAAATGTCTTGGATTGTCTTGTTCGTCATATACAAGCGATACAGATAACAAGGCTGTTGCTATGCCGCCAGATTTGGTTTTATAACGTTTCTGCATCTGATAGGTATCGATGAATCCGTCTAATAATTGCTTAACGTAGCGGTCATCCTGTTCAAGATCGTCGGGGTGAGTAATTTGGGCATAAGTCAGCCCAGATAGCTCGCTATCCTCATAACCCAGCATCGCATGAGCAGAGGGATTGGCTACCATAATTCGACCGTCTAAATCAACTAAAGCCATTCCAATTGAAGCGTAATGGAAAGCGCTGGTGAATAAATCGGCTTCACGATTAGGTTTTGAAATCAAGGTCAAGCTCCGCACCTCTCCTGTTGTCCATACTGGATATGAATGTTGCTATATAGTAAAGAATAGTTCACAACCTGACGTTTGTCCACATGCTGGATTAGTAAGGGTTAGAATGGGGTAAAAGGGCATGGGTCCTAACGCTCTTTGCCGAAAAAAAGCAGCTGTCTACAAGTCATTGACCTGCTAACAGCTGCTAATATTGTAATATTTATACGCTGAACGCACCTACTGATGCTTTCACCAAAGCGATGAATTTCGGCCTTGCTTGCTCGGCCACTCGTACGACCTGTTCATGCGTAAGCGGCTCAAGCTCGTCGCCAATGGCCATATCGGTAATACAAGTAATACCGACAACGTTAATGCCTGTATAGTTAGCTGCCATAACCTCTGGGGCAGTTGACATACCGACGGCATCAGCACCCCAGCCTGCCATCATCGAAAGCTCAGCCGGGGTACAATAAGCAGGACCAGAGATGCTTACGTATACGCCTTGCTGCAGCTTGATCGCAAGCTCTTCCGCTTTGCTTGCCACAATACCGCGGAGCTCACGGTTATAGGCTTGCGACATATCGGGGAAGCGCGGTCCGAGTTCGGGGATATTAGCGCCCAAGAGCGGGTTGCTGCCGGTGTTGTTAATATGGTCGGTGATCAGCATGAGATCGCCAGCAGCGAAAGCGCGGTTCATTCCGCCGGCAGCGTTCGTTACCAGCAAAGTTTGAATGCCAAGCTGCTTCATGACATAAACCGGGAATACAACCTCTTTCATCGAGTAGCCCTCATAATAATGAAAGCGGCCCTTCATGACGAGAACGGTTTTTCCTTCCAATTGTCCGATGACAAGCTCGCCAGAATGGCCTTCTACTGTAGAAACAGGAAAGTGTGGAATTTGACCGTATGGAATGACGACGGGATCCGTTACTTCATCAGCCATAACGCCTAGTCCTGATCCCAATATAAGTCCAATTTGCGGCTGTACCTGCAGTTGCTGCCGAATATAAGCTGCAGCTTCATTTATTTTGATCAGCATATTTTCCATGAGAGAATGACCTCCTATTGTTTGATCACGAACAGCATGGGCTTCTATACCTGCCTTAGTCGGTTCGATGAGCATAACAATCATAGCGTACCGCATGTGATAAAGTAAACCAAAGAGCCTGAGCAGCAAGAGCTTGTTGTTGTTTGGAGTAAAGCTTCGTATAATAAAACGTAACCTGCGTGCTCGATTATCTATTCGAATAGATACGAGGCGCATAGGCAGCACGTTTGCCTGCCTAGCATAAACGCAACGAATGAAATTGGAGGAATAAATAATGAGCAGCAGAACAAATTACACGCCAGCAGAGCTTGGGGCGATGATCGATCATACGATACTAAAAGCAGATGCAACAAAAGATGAGGTGCTCCAAATTTGCCGCGAGGCGAAGCAATATCAGTTCGCAACGGTTTGTGTGAATGCAGGCTGGGTAACAACTGCGGCGGAGGAGCTCGCGGGCTCGGGTGTTGGCATCACGACGGTGGTTGGTTTCCCGCTTGGAGCGACGACTACGGCGTCCAAGGCAGCTGAGGCTAAGTTTGCCATTGTGGATGGAGCTACAGAAATTGATATGGTGCTGAATATTGGTTTGCTCAAATCAGGTGACCTGGAAGGTGTGCAGCGTGATGTAGAGGGTGTTGCTGCGGCTGTTAAGGGACAGGCTATCTTGAAGGTTATTCTTGAAACGGGACTGCTGACTGATGAGGAGAAAGCCGTTGCAAGTGCGATTTGCAAAGATGCAGGCGCCGATTTCGTGAAGACGTCAACGGGTTTCGGCAAAGGCGGAGCGACGGTTGAAGACATCGCTTTGATGCGCCGTACGGTTGGCCCTGACATTGGCGTGAAAGCTTCGGGAGGCGTTCGCGATCGTGAAACGGCGCTACAGATGATCGCTGCCGGCGCAACGCGCATTGGCGCAAGCTCAGGCATCGCTATTGTGACAGGCGGTCAAGGCGAAGGCTACTAAATCAACTAATATGAAACGGGGCTGCTCAACTCGCTGTGATCATTCGCAGCGGAAGCCGAGCAGTCCCTTTTTTGTCTACATAACCTGCTTAGCGCACGCAGCTGATTGTCAGATTGGCATGCAACTCTTCGCCGGCATCGAGCATAACAAGCTCTTCTTGGCGGTTAAGCTCGCTAGTCTTAGCCATCCAAGGTTCCACGCATACGAATGGACGGTCCTTCACAGACCAGAGCACCATGTATTTGAATATATCGTCATACTTTAAGCGAACGCGTGCTCCTTGCAAAACAGGGAACGAAATCTCGCTTTTTTTAACATCAAGCAAGGTGACAGACTCGACAAGGTCTTCCAAATCAATAACGCCATTGAATGGTTTTTCTTTATTATCGTTGTAATCGAGGTATTGCGTTGCATCAATATCGTAAGCGATCTGCTTGCCCGAATCGATCGCGAAGTAAGGATGGAAGCCAGCATAGAAAGGCATTGTGTCTGCTTCGCTAAGGTTGCGGTAGGTCTGCCTAATGTGCAGCTCTCCATTCTGTAGCGCGTATGTAAACTGCAGCTCAAATTCGAACGGGTAAGAGCGCAGCGTTTCCTCATTGCTGCGAAGGCGAATGGTAATAGAGGCTTCTCCGTCTATGCCGGTGCCGACCACTTCCCATACTGCGGTACGTGCGACACCGTGGTTAGCCATCGGGTAGGTTTCACCGTTCCACGTATAGGACTGCTGCTCAAGCTGTCCGCATATAGGGAAGAGAATTGGATTGCCGCCCCGAATATTAGCTGTAGGGTGCTCGAAGGTTGACTTGTCCAAGTAGAAGAGCTCTAGCCCGTGAAGCTGGCAGCCAATTACGATGCCGCCGCGCTCGGGGCATACGATAACGCGTGATTGTGAGCTCTCCTCCGTTAGTTCATACAAAGTATAGGTATCCGTATAGCTGCGAACCTCATAGTTGCTCACGTAGTTCCCTCCAATAGTAGGTAAATGTCCTCTGGTCTCATCATATCATATCCCGCTTGCTGATTTCCGCCTATGACGTCATATCGCCTTACCGGGCAAACGGAAGTCCACTGTACAGCCAGAATCTGCAGTTTTCAAAATGGCCGAATCTAGTAAAACAATCATCTACTCCGAGTTCAGGAGAATTGAATAGTATGTATTAGCTAAAGAGAAGCGTAAGCACATCAAGCAGTCGCAATACGAAAGTCGAGCATACAACGCAGCCGTTCATATTGCCGAAACGAACTGATTTCTATCCTCTATTAACCAAGCTTAACGACTAACGGTACTCGCAAGCTTGCGTCATCTGCAGCCAAGCCCCCCTAAGCCTATCCCTCCAGGTGACTGGGGGCTTTTTTTATAGAAAGGATACTTTCATGCGTCCCTTCTTAAAATATAAGAATGTATAAGTTTGTTAGCTTATAAAGGGCTTATATTTCACCTTCAAGCGCCTTCAGCGTCTTAAAGGACGCCGAAGTAGCTTGATCTATTCATATTTACAAAAAAACAGCGTGACAGAGGCATTGAAACACCTAAGTCACACTGTTAGCTTCTGGTATTTGATTATTGAGCAGCAGGCGCTTCCGTTGCTGCTGGATCAGCTGAAGCTTCAGGGGATAGCGTATTCGTAATCTTCGCTTTCGCACGAATTTCCGTCATCCAAGCTTCGGATAGCTCGTTCGCTTCGGTAGCAACCAACTGTCGCTTGATCTCTTCCTTCTTCTCTTCGAAAGTAGGAATAACAGCCGCTTTCTCAGCCGTTTTCTTAATAATGTGGAAACCGTGCTCGGATTGTACGACAGCACTGATTTCATTAATCTTCAATGCGAACGCAGCCGCTTCGAATTCAGGAACCATTGCGCCTTTGCCGAAGAAGCCGAGGTCGCCGCCATTATCCTTCGAGCCTGTGTCGATGGATTTCTCCTTCGCGATGGCTGCAAAGTCGCCGCCTTGCTTGATTTCAGCCAGAATAGCATCAGCTTCTTCTTTGGTTGCAACCAAGATGTGCGAAGCTTGAATTTCTTCTGGTGTGCCAAGCGTATCTTTGTTGGTATCATAGAACTGCTTTATTTCGTCGTCCGTTACGTCTGTTTTCGGCTCTAGAATTTTGCGGATCGTCAGATTGATCTTCGTATCCTTCTTCAAGCTCTCCAGCGTCATTTGGTATTGAGCAAGCGTGGATTCGAATTGCTCATCCGACTCAAAGCTTTTTTTGATCAGATCGATTTCGGCATCGATGTCTGCATCTGTTACCTCAATGTTGCTTGCTTTGGCTTCCTGATTGATCAGCTCTTCTGTAATGATGTTATCAAGCGTAGCTTTCCCGCCTGCTGTTACGAGGGCATCGTATAGTCTGTCTTGTTTTATGTTGACGCCATTGACCGTAGCAACCGTTTCGTCACTAGATCCACCGAATGGCGGCTTAATCAATACGATGATAAGCGCAATCGCCAGGACAGCCGAAATAATTGCCCATATCTTGCCGCTGCCGCCTTGAGGCGGTTGCTGATTGCTCTCGCCGCTTAGTGAAGTTGCGCGAAGTTCTTCGCGTACAGCTTCTTCATTCTCTTCAATCGTTTCCTGCTGGAGCTCTTCTTCGATCGCGGCATCCTGTTCAGAAAGCTCGCCTAGCTGCTCTTCGTTTTTATCAAGCGTGAAACGTTCTTCTTTCGCAGTCAATTCTTTTTCTGCGTCTTTTTTTGACTGCGACTCTTTGTTATCCATTCCATAAACTCCCTTCGATTTGCCCATCTTCAATTACTATATCAAAACAAGCCTAAAAAAACCTTAATCTAAAATAAAAATATAGTTTGCCGTATGCATAAATATTCAGAATCGGCTGAACTTCACTATTTATACGAGGCTTTCTTGATGTTATGATAGATGAAAGAATATTATCCAACATTATCCTACAAATTTCGCGCTTTCTTTCAAAACCGCATATTTGTAACGACGCTTTGGCGACAAGGTTATTATATATATTATTGAACGACATGTAGGAGGAAGCAGCTTGAGTAAAAATACGGCGATATTCATACGATTTGCAGCAGCCATGCTCTTGCCGCTTGCCGCTTATTTATTAGTTAGAGGCACCACTTTCGACAAAATCATCAATGCGCCACATGAGCATTTCTACATCGTCAGCCTTGTTGCACTGCTATCGCTTGGACTTGCCATAGCGGTCGGCTTCGTTGCCATTTCCCTCCGCAATATTAAGATTAGTTTTCTTTCCCTATCTTATGTATCGTTAACCGCGATGTTTGTTCTGCACGGCTTGTCTACACCAGGCTTCATCATGCATCACTCCGGAATAGCAGGCAGCGCGGCCCAGCTAAGCGTATTGCTTGCTGTTGTTTGGCTGTGGCTCTCATCGCTTTCAGTGGATCAGCCGATCATCAAGTGGTTCACGGAATGGCAGCGATATTTGCTTCCAGTCTGGAGCGTTCTCTTGTTTGGCTTCTGTTTCTTTTTGTGGTTTTTTCCGGATACCATTATGTTTTTCCAGCTGAAGGAAGTACCGATGATGTGGGCGGCTACGCTGTTTATTATCGCAATGAACGGTTGGACCATCTATCGTTATTTGATGACCTATATATCCACGCGCTTTCCATTGCAGCTGGCGATTGTCTACGGTGCGGGCTGGATGATAGTTGCACAGATCATTATCGTTACGGGGGAAACATGGAATGTAAGCTGGTGGCTGTACCACTTTCTGCTGCTCGCTTCTGTTCTCATTATGGTTACGGGTATTGTTAACCAGTATGTCAGTTCCAAATCCATTACATCTTCGATTAAGCTTATGTTTCGGTCGAATCCGAGCGATTGGATCAATACCTATATGTCAACGAGTGTCCGTGAGTTGGTCATGACAACGGAAGCGCGTGATTCGTACACAGCTGGCCATAACTACCGCGTGGCGCTTTACGCACTGAAGCTGGGTGAGGAGCTTAGCTTATGCTCAGAGGAGCTGCGGGCCATCGCGCAGGGCGGTCTCGTTCATGACGTTGGGAAGCTGCGTATTCCCGATACGATTCTTAACAAGCCCGGCAAGCTTACGCCGGAGGAGCGCCTCATCATAGAAGTACATCCCGTATCGGGCTACGATTTATGCAAAAGACTGGGCTTTATGCCGGAGGAGCTATCCGTTGTTCGTTCGCATCATGAGAAGTGGGACGGCAGCGGCTATCCCGATCAGCTCGCGGGAGAGGAGATTCCGCTTCTCGCACGAGTGACTGCCATCGCTGATGTGTACGATGCGCTTACTTCCTCGCGTTCTTACCGCAAGGCTATGACGCATGAAGCGGCAATGGAGATTATTCTGAAGGAGCGCGGGAAGCACTTCGATCCGTATTGCGTCGATGCGTGGGAGCGGCTCGTGCAGGAGCAGCCGCTGTTCTTTGAGGAAACGATAAAGAACAGCCCGCATTTGAAGTTGGATAAGAAGTATGTCAATGTTAGGTAGCGGAGTTTCCCATTTGCAAGCAAGAGCAGTACAATAGAAAGTGATTGTGCTCGTATGCCTGCATATCGGCTGGGAGCACAACTAAATAACAGCTTGGAGGATATCGAACATGACTTATTTAGCGGCTAATAATCGGTATGAGAGCATGAAGTATAATCGCGTCGGGCGGAGCGGCCTGAAACTGCCTGCCATATCCTTAGGTCTTTGGCATAATTTTGGCGGCGTTGACCGCATCGAGAATGGACGGGCTATGGTGCACCGTGCGTTCGATCTAGGTATTACCCATTTCGACCTTGCGAACAACTACGGACCACCAGCTGGTTCCGCAGAGGAAATGTTCGGTCAAATTCTGAAGCAGGATCTGGCGGCATACCGTGATGAGCTTATTATTTCAACTAAAGCTGGCTATTATATGTGGGAGGGTCCTTATGGAGATTGGGGCTCACGCAAGTATTTAATCTCGAGCTTGGATCAAAGTTTGAAACGAATGAATATGGATTACGTGGACATTTTCTACCACCACCGTCCAGATCCGAATACACCTCTTGAAGAAACAATGGGAGCACTTGATCATATCGTTCGCAGCGGCAAAGCACTTTATGTTGGCGTTTCTAACTACAGCGCGGAGCAGAGTGCTCAAGCAGCAGCCATACTGAAACAGTTGGGTACGCCGTTTCTTATTCATCAGCCATCCTACTCGATGTTCAATCGATGGATTGAGAACGGACTGCAGGATGTACTAGAGCAGGAAGGCGTTGGCTCTATCGTATTCTCCCCGCTGGCCGGAGGCTTGCTGACTAATCGCTACTTGAACGGCGTTCCTGCCGACTCGCGTGCGGGAGGTCCTAGCGTGTTTCTGAAAGCGGATCAGATTACAGACGCCAAGTTAAGCCAGATCAAGCAGCTCAATGAGCTTGCTGGGGAACGTGGTCAATCGCTTGCTCAGATGTCCTTGGCGTGGGTGCTGCGGGGCGGAAGAGTAACCTCGGCATTGATAGGTGCAAGCCGTGTGGAGCAGATTGATGACAACGTCGCAGCGCTCAGCCGACTTGATTTCAGCGATGAGGAGCTTGGCCGTATTGAATCGATTCTACGTGCTGAATAGAAGCACCGTTATTTGAAGTTCTTAATGAAAGAGCTGGAGCAGCATGTCGCAGTATTGCGGCATGCAAGCTCTAGCTTTTTTTTGCTCCCAATGATGGATAAAAGAGGTATAATAGTGTCAAAGTTCGACAGCTTCGGAAAAATGGACAGCGGAAGGGGAAACCGGCTTGAAAAAAATGTCGTTGCGGACAAAAGGATTACTATATATTTTGCTTATTTCTTTATTCCCGCTGTTACTGGCCGGTATGGGCAACTACTCCGTAGTGAAGAAGGCGATGATGCAATCGGAGGTTGAGAAGACTAGCAGCAAACAGGATAATCTAGCGAATGATCTGGCTGCATGGATGGCAATCCGCAAGGCAGAGGTTGTTGTCATGAGTCGTACGGAAGTAGTGAGGTTCGGCTCGGATGAGGAGCGCCTTCATTACTTCGGAAGAGAGCTCGTGCGAGGCGGCTTTATGTATCATGCGCTCGGTTATATTGAAGAGAAAGGCATGGCCTTGCGAACGGACGGGCCCATAACAGATATGCGCAGGGAAGCTTTTTTCCAGAAGGCGGCCGAGGGGCAAGTGGTGATCACAGATCCTTTCGTGCCCGGGTTCTCGGATGTTAAGCAGTCTCTCATTTTAGTACCTGTATATGGGGCTACGAATGAGCTGAAGGGCATCGTGTACGCTTCTATCGTATTCTCGACGTTGCGTCCATTCATAGAGTTCGCGGGCGAGCATTCTGTTGTCCGTTTGTTTAACGATGAAGGTGGTCTTATCTATAGCTCCGAATCCGATGTGTTAGTCAAGGCGAGCTTATTCGACAAGGAATCACCACTGCGGCCGATTGCCGATGATATGATCAGATCTTACCAAGGAGTCTCGGACATTAGCATTGCAGGTGTGCCCTATGCCGTTTTTCATACGAAAGTGAGTGAAACACCTTGGAGGATCGCCCTTCAGGAGCCGGAGTCCATACTTAAAGAGAAAATAAAGCCGATCTTCTGGCGCATCTTTAGTATGATTGCGATTGCTGAATTCATTATTGCTGTATTTTTCTTTCTATATTTCGAACGTATGGTTAAGCGGCTTGAACGCATACTCGGCGTTACAGAGCAAGCAGCAGCTGGCAAATTCGAGGCTGAGCATTTGGAGGTTGAGCCTCATGATGAGATTGGACAGCTGGGCCACTCTGTTAATGGGATGATGGAGCATCTGCAGGAGATGTTCGATCGGCTCGAAGCGATTATTAATCAGAACCAATATGCGTTCATCGTGCTTGATGAAAATTATAAAATAACCTATCTCAACAAAACGGCAGAGGACATGCTCGGCTATAAGTCAGAGGAGCTGGCAGGCGCAGCGACACCGTTGTTATTTATGGATTTGGATGAAATAAGCGCGGAGGCAGAGAAGCTGACGATCAGCTTGGGGAGAGAGGTACAGCCTGGTCTTGAAGTATTCAAGGAACTGCGCAGCGAGCGCTTCTCTTACGAGCGGGAATGGACTTTTATTCATAAGGACGGGACGCGGATTCCGACCCTTCACAGTTCTAATGGACTGCGGGATCGCAATGGGCGATTCTCTGGCGTCGTAGGCATGGTGCTGGATATCTCGGACCGTAAGCAAATGGAGAAGACGCGTAATCGTTTGCTAAATATCGTGGAGTCAGCCAAGGATTTGATCGCATCGGTCAGTATGAGCGGCAAGCTTGTATATATAAATCGCGCAGGTAGAGAGATGCTGGGTTTGGCGAATGCTGCAAGCAGCGAGTATTCCGTTGAACAGTATGCCGAGCCGGAAATGTATAAAGAGCTGGTGAAAGGCGCGGTAATGGCTAAAGAATTCGGGTATTGGGAGAGCGGAGCACAGCTTCTGAAGACGAATGGCGAGCAGATTCACGTATCCATGGTTGTTGTAGCACATGAGGATAAAGACACCGGGGAGGTCTTTTTCTCCTGCATAGCAAGAGATATATCGGAGCAGAAAATGGTTCAAGAGGAGCTGGTTCGAGCGACACTCGAGGCGGAGGAAGCCAATCAGGCGAAGAGCCGGTTTCTAGCGCTAATGAGCCATGAGATCCGCACACCGCTGAATGGTATTATCGGCTTAACTCAGCTCATGCGCAAAACAGGTCTATCTGCTTCCCAAAAGGATTATATGGACAAAATGAATACTTCATCTGAGACTTTGCTTAGACTCATAAATGATATTTTGGATTTCTCCAAAATTGAGGCAGGTAAAGTCGATATTGAACGGCTCCCATTCCAGCTCAATGAGGTGATGAACCGTATCACTGATCAGCTCAGTGTGTTTATGGGCGGCAAGGAGCAATTCGAGTTCATTATAGATACGCCGGAAGGGCTGCCACAGACGATTATCGGCGATGCGATGCGCTTAGAGCAGGTGCTTCTGAACATCTGTATGAATGCGATTAAATTTACGAATCGAGGCAGAGTAAGGCTGCAGCTTGACCTGGTTCATGAAACCGACCATGCAATAAGTCTGCGCTTTACGATCTCGGATACGGGAATCGGCATGAGCCAGCAGCAGGTGGACAAGCTGTTTAAGCCGTTCACACAGGCTGACGGGTCTACGACTAGAAAGTTCGGAGGCACGGGTTTAGGGCTTGTTATATCCAAATCATTAGTGGAGCTTATGGGCGGCAGGCTTGAGGTGTTGAGTGAGGCTTACGTTGGAAGCCAGTTCTATTTCACGCTTCCGTTTACGGTTACCCATAAGTATGCGGAGCCGCGTTGGCAGGCTCGTCAGGACTTGCTGGAGCAGCCTGTCTGGATCGTTGAGGATGATGATGAGATGCGGGGACATTGGAGCGATTTAATTGAAAATTATGGATTGACCCCCATTCCGTTTCAATCTTGGAAGATGGCTAGAGATCGACTGCGCCGTATCGGAGCAGGGGCACTGCCTAAGCTGATCGTTCTTGATATGGAGATGCCGGATATGTACGGAGCAGAAACCTGGCTTGAGTTTCATCGGGATGCTGAGCTTGCAGGCGTCAAGACCATTGCAATGACAACCTCGTACGGTCGAGATGAGATGATGCAGCTTTCGGCTGAGCAAAGACCTGTTACACTGCTGATCAAGCCGATTATGAGATCTGGCATGCTGAGGGCAATTGAAAGTGTTTTGGAAGACAAAGGTAAAAATGCAAGGGAGCAGGAACGTGAAGCGCCTGCTGTACCGGCACAGCAGAATAGGACAAGCACTCGGATATTGCTTGCGGAGGACAATAAGATTAATCAACTGGTCGCAATCGAAATATTGAAGGACCAGGGGTATGAGGTTGGCCTCGCTGAGAATGGCGAAGAGGTGCTCCAGAAGCTCGTCCAAGAACGTTGGGATCTGATTCTAATGGATATTCATATGCCAGTCATGGATGGCTCAGAGGCTGTTCGTCTCATTAGAGCGCAAGCAAAGTATGATGATATTCCCATTATAGCCGTAACCGCAAACGTGCTTCGAAACGATCACGAGCGTTATATGAAGCTCGGTATGAATGACGTCGTCACGAAGCCAATCTCTTCAGAGCGCTTGCATACCGTCATCTCGTATTGGCTGAAAGAGGGATGCATGCTCCTTGCCAAAGCCGATGCACCTCATGAGTCGCAGAAGGAAGTGAAGCGAACCCGTGCGCCTGAGGAAGCAAGCGAGAGTCTTCTGCCGGCTATTGCAGGCATGGATGTTGAAAGTGCGCTTGCGAGGGTGAATGGCAAGCTGCCCATCCTACTCCATATGATGGATCAATTCGTTCTCGATTACGACTTCTTCGCTGATCAGCTTCGAATGATGGTGAAGCAATCGGAGCTGACGATTGTGAAGCGTATGGCTCATACGCTCAAGGGAGCGGCTGGATATTTATCTGCTTATGAATTGTTAGACGCAGCCTGCGAGGTAGAACGTATTGTGAAGCTTCCGGAGCTGGCGACTGACAGTCTGCACGCTGCAATTATGCAGCTGGAAGTGGCACTTAACCAGCTCTTAGGCGGCCTTCGACAAGCAAAGAAAGATTTCGACAATAAATCCTAACAATTTTCTAACAAGTTGTTGTCGCTTTAATGTCGGTATTGTATAGTAGAGATACAATAAATATTCGACAGAAATCTCCTATCCTCAAAAAGGGTGACGACAATGTATAAAGTTCTAGTTATTGAAGATGACGTCATGATGAGTGATATGCTGTCTATGTATTTATCAGAAGAAGGCTATTCCGTCATGCAAGCCTACAGAGCAGACGAAGGACTGAAGCTAACGTCTGAGTTTGTACCTGATTTGGTATTGCTCGATTTAATTCTTCCCGATTTAGACGGCATGGAGGTTTGTACACTCATTAGGAAACGTTCTAACGTACCGATTATGATTTTGTCGATGAAGAGTGAAGTGTCTGAACGGGTTCAGGCCTTGAAGGCCGGAGCCGATGATTACATGTGCAAGCCATTCAGTATGCATGAGATGACAGCTCGAGTTGAGGCGCTTATTCGTCGTTCGAATTCGGTGCAGACAGAGACGGTTCAGCAGTTCGCTGCTGCGGCTGAAGTTAAGGATGATGGTGATCCGATTCAGCTGGATTTCGAGAGAAGGCTGCTGCTTGTGCGTGGTCAGCTTGTCGAGACGACATTCTCGGAATATGAGCTAATGAAGCTGTTTCTTGCTTATCCAGGCAAGGTGTTCAGCAGGGAAGAACTTATAAACACGATTCGCGGGTTTGATTCCTTCGTGACAGACCGTGCCATCGACGTACATATTGTTAATCTTCGGAAGAAGATTGAACAGAACCCGAAGGAGCCTCGTCTCATTCGCACGGTTTGGGGATTTGGTTACAAGTATACAGCTCAGCATACGAGTATGAGCAAAGGCTAACGTCTTACACTCAAGAACGACATCGCGGCGGCGAAGTCGTTCTTTTTTTTCATGAAAATCAAGATTTTTAGAGACTGAAGCAGCTCTCATTTCCCAATTGTAAGGAGAATCTGGAACAATATTAAAATATCTAACAATCTTCTAAATGTAGCTCTTTAATTTTTCTAATGTTTGTATGGGAGAATGAGCTTAACTAAAGGATTGGGACGGTGGTTCAAAATAATGGATGCGTTAACCGGTTTACCTTGCCGCAAGGAAGTTTTTGCACAACTCGAAGTGGCGGTAAATGTTGTACGTGCGGCAGGTAAGCGAATGGTAGTAGCGATGGTTGACATCGATCGCTTCTATCGGGTGAATGAAACCAAAGGGACGGAGTTTGGTAATCAGTTGTTGTATATGTTAGGAAAACGTTTGGCGGAAGCGAGAATGGTTGCAACGAGTGTAAGTAGGGTCGGTGGAAACCGTTTTTTAGTCGCTATGCCGGTCGAGAATGACGAGAGCCACAGCATTCAGGCTGTGGAGGCCATTAAGAATGCGGTGGAACGGCCAATTGATGTAGATGGAACGGAGATGTACTTAACTTCAAGCATCGGAGCGACGTTGTTCCCGCAGGATGGACGGACAAGCGAACAACTCTTCTGTCGAGCGGAATCAGCCTTACATCAATCTAAGGAAGAAGGCGGGAATCGAGCGAGATTCTACAATACAGAGGATACGATTAAGTTGAATAGACGTATCGATATCGAGACGGCACTGAGGCCGGCTTTATACCTGCGGCAGTTCCGACTAAGCTATCAGCCTATTTATCGGATGTCTGACGGCAAGCTGAGAGGCTTTGAAGCGCTCATCCGCTGGAGCCATCCAGAGCTGGGCGAGATCTCTCCTACTGAATTCATTCCTATAGCAGAGCATAATGGACTCATTGTACCGATTGGAGAGTTGGTGCTTCGTGAGTCTTGTAGAATGTTGGCTGGTATGAGCAAATACGGGTTATGCAATTTAATGATGTCGATTAACGTGTCTGCGCAGCAGCTGCGAGACTCCTCGTTCTCCCAGACGGTGCTGCACGTATTGAAGGAGCATGGTTTAGCCCCTTCTCATTTGGAGCTTGAAATTAAAGAAAACGATTTGATCTATCATTCAGATGCGGCTATGACGTCACTTAGCTGGCTCAGAGCGAAAGGCGTTGGGATCGTCCTGGATGATTTCGGAACGGGCTTCTCTTCTCTCGTTAATCTGAAGCATTTGCCTGTGCAATGCTTGAAGATAGATAAATCATTTATTAAGAAAATCGATCTTCAGAGTGCGGAACGGATTATTGTGGAAAGCATTATAAAGCTTGCTCATAAGCTAGGATTAGAGGTTATAGCAGAAGGTGTTGAGTACAAGGAGCAATATGATCTGCTCTGCGAGTGGAATTGCAACAGTGTTCAGGGGTTTCTGCTCGGAAAGCCGCAGGCTCCGGATATGCTTGATTTATCCATGATTCGCCGCGCATAGTAAATCGCTGAGATACAGCTAAAGAAAGCGAAAATCAGCTTGTCCCTGCAGCCATGTGCTGCAGGTTTTTTTTTGAAGTATAGGAAAGCATATCCCAGGCTATACATTCTAAAGACAAAAAAGACCTGAAGGAGCACATTGAAGTGTGCCATCAGGTCTTTTTTCTCGTGAGCTTTAACATACTTCCAGGTAAAGCTTAGTTCCGTCATTATATTGGAAAATAGCGACATCGCGCACCATTTCTACCGATTTAATTCTTCTCCATTTTTTGCGGAAATCAAAATCCAATTCCAATTCGTACAATTTATGATTAAGCAGTTCTAAGGATGCTGATTGTTCGTTAGGGTAGTAAACAGGGACGGAACGACTTTTGAAGGTAACGATTTTCATCATTTCCTATTACACCTCCGATTCATTTCCCCCATTCTAACGTAAACCTTTTAGCCTCTTATGAAAAGGTGGTCAGGATTTTGTTTATTTTACTTACAATTTCCTAACACTTTCGACATTAATCGCGTTTTTAGCTGGAATAGCTGCTGCGCTTCTTTGTATAATAGCGATAACCTCGGCGAGAGCGGCTTTGTGGGCGGTAATGCCCGTTGTTATAGCTGTTGCTGTAATGGCGACGACGATGTTGCTTGCGTCCCATGAGTGCATACATCAACCGTTTCAGCAAATACTTGAGCATAAAACAGGCCCCCCCTAATTGAGTTTGTCGAAATTTGTAAAGCGGCGTATTGGCTCGTTTTATTGAGGGGAGCAGCTGTTCGATGGTAGTTTTCAAATATATGCAAACGATAAAGGGCTGGGGCAGTTTTTTCTATTCATGATACACGCAGGTTATGAATATGATGAAGGACAGGCGGAATGCAGCCGGCAGGAAGAGCTTGTGCGTACAGCTCTCGTGCAGATGTTCGTGGGCAGGCTGCTTCAGAGGAGCCGAACCTGCTTTGCT
The DNA here is from genome assembly GCF_005930355.1 of Paenibacillus sinopodophylli. Classification (GTDB taxonomy): domain Bacteria; phylum Bacillota; class Bacilli; order Paenibacillales; family Paenibacillaceae; genus Pristimantibacillus; species Pristimantibacillus sinopodophylli. Next base: position 23,376 of record NZ_VDBO01000007.1, on the reverse strand, counting down.
ACGGTTGAACAACGCGAGTAGGAGCTTCGGCTGCTTCTGGAATTGCCGGAATAAAGCGCACGAACTTCATAGTGAGCGAAAGAGATCATTAAAGGTCTGATTGCTGGTTATATGGTAGATGATCGCCAGCAGTGCAAGCTGGAGCGGGTAGAAGCTTCGCCAAACGAGGCGGGGTACCTTGATTTTGTCCGCGCCGCGTATGAAATCAGGCACAAAAACAATCAGAACGGTAGCGAACAGGCTAAAGGCTTGAATGAACCAACCTTTTATAAAAAAGCTTACCACGTTCAAGGAGAAGTGAAACAAGGTAAACCATTGTAGTTGAGCATAGCGATAAATAAGCACGAGCATTACGATATATGCACCATAGCTGAAAGGGAAAGCTTCCAATACACCTGCGAAGCATATTGCTGTCAGTGCCTGTAGAACAGGTTTGCCTTTCCACTTGTCAAGCAGTCTTAACAGCAGAAGGCATACGAATAAGGACCCTACGGTATTGACCTCCAGCCGTTGAAAGGCAAATTGGTAAGGCAACTGGGATAATACAGCAATCCATGCCACCCTTCGTAAATAGCGATTCACATCGCGGGTTCGAAAATATCCCAAAACCATGGTGAAGGCATAAAACGGAAGTGCAAGCCGCCCCACGATTCTCCATACAGCGTTCTCAGGAAACCATAATAGGCCGATATGATCAATAAGCATCGTAAGCATGGCCAGAAATTGCATCTATGCACCTTCATTCTCTCGACTTTCATCCAGTATAGCATAAGGATGAGGAGAGGATAGGAGCAGGAAGACCTCCAAGCCGCGATCACGCGAATGAGGAGGTCTCGAAAGGGTATTTGTGCTGAAGCTAGTAGTTACGCCGCTTAATCAGGCGCTAAAGACCAGCGTTTTTCTGCAGACGACGTGCAATCTGAAGGAAGTCCTCTTGTGAGATGCCAGGTGCAAACTCCTCAGGCAGTTCGCTCAAATCAGGCATTGGGGCACCTTGTGGAGCACCCTGTATAACCTCGAGCGGAGCTCCGGTCAGCGGGTTCTGACCATTCCAAATCAGAACGATATCTTTGTAGTCATTTTGGCTGAACGTATATAGTTTGTTGCCGAGCCCCATCGCTTCGTATTTGCGGGCAGTCTCGAATCGGTTATTGCTAAGGTCTGGAATGGGAATGAGCTGCTTCACGTCAACGCCGGTTGCGATTTCGAGCGCTTTGGCATAAGCCAGCACGTGAACGCCGCCTCGGACAAGCAAATAACCAATCATGGCCCGTGCAGTAGGATGGTCTGTCATCTCATAAACACGCATTTTATGTGTACGCGCTCCGCATTCCAAGAAGAAGTTATGCAGCAGGTCAAGCACTAAGTTTCCACTGCTGAACACGTTATCTCCCGTCCAAGCGCGGCCCATCGAATCGCCAGGCAGGGAGGTTTGTGCTGTTTTGATAAAGAAATAGCTGTTGCGTTTATCTATTCCTGGCTTCAGTGGTGCCGAGTTAGGATCGCCGGGGCTTGTAGTGCCCGTAAGCACCATGTTGATAGCGGTAGACACCAGCTCAACGTGACCGAACTCCTCGGCCGTTATACTTGATACAAGATCATAGAACGGTTTGAGCTTCTTTTTCTCACGGAAATTAAAGGACTGGTACATGTAATTATTTAATGTAGACATTTCTCCAAACTTTCCTCCAAGAAGCTCTTGTACCGCAGCAGCGGCGTTGGCATCCGCGTATGGAGAGGGGGGCAATTCGACCTGAAGCTTATTAAATCGTTCAATCACGGGGGGTGCTCACCTCTTTTCATTGGCCATTCTGTCTATATTAATGTATGAATGCTTGCGCGCACATAGACCGTCTAAGTGACAGGATAGGACAACTCATTGTCGAATCTTTCGAGCTATACATCGGCCTAGTTGTTCAGCAAGGTGATGACTAGCAGCTCGTATAATACGAGTGGGAGCACCGCATTGTATGGATTCATGAAAGCGCGAGGGTCTCGCATCGTGCATTGCAAATATAGAATACAGTGATCCATGTGCATGAGCATACCTTCGTAGATATGTCCATCGATTGTCTGAACCCGGACGTATTTATGCATATGGCCGCCGCACATGCCCATGACGCGATCCCTTACCTGCATAACCATCTCCGTATGCTTCGGCTCCGCCTGATAGAGAACCGGAGAGGTGTTCTCCATAGCGCCCATACTGCCCATATGACCCATATTGGGCATACTGCCAGCGCCGCCTGTGCTGGGCATATGACCCATATTCACCATATTGCCAACACCGCCTGTGTTGGGCATGTTCGGCATACTCCCCATGCTTCCTACATGAGACATATTTCCCGTGTTCGGCATACTGCCAGCGCCTCCGACATTGTGCATATTATGCATGTTCGGCATGTTGTTCATATTAGGCATGCTGCCTGCACCGCCTAAGTTCGGCAGGTTCCCCGTATTGCCCATATTGCCGATGTTGCCCATATTCGTCATGTTTTCCGCCAAGCCAATGACCTCCATTCGAATGGTATGTCATATAGGTATGCGGCAGGGACGCTGGTCATACAACAATTGCGAAGGAGTATCCCCGCGATTGTCATGGATCACTCGTCCATACCTTTCTCTCAAACTTGCATAGAATAGAGTAAGTTCGAGAGGAAGGGGGGATAGAAATGTCCGCCAAATTAAACGTAAAAGTCCGCAATGTCAAATCCACTCGCAAATCCACTACCCGTGCCCATATATCAACTAGCTGCAATTGCAAAGACCAACACAAAAGCTGCAAGTGCAAGGATCAACACAAGAGCTGCGGCTGCAAGCGCCGTACTGAACCCGCAGTCGAAGCTATGCAAGTTGCTGGCAGCGAGCTGAGCGATTTCTTCAAGCAATTGAAAGACGAGCAAACAGCAGCGAAATTTGTTAGAGCAATCCGTTGCCGTGACGCCAGAGCTATTCAATGCTTGCTTGATTGTCATTGCCGCGTCGTTAATTTCTTCTGTACGCATGAAAAAGACTGTGTAAGAATTTGCTGCTCCTTCGGCAGAAATCATGATGTATCCGTGTCGTTTGATATTTGTGTGAAAAGAGTTCAAAATGAATGCCGCCGCAATACGTGGTTCTAATCGTCGAAGTTAAAATCGAAGTTAATGGCTGCCCTTAGCTATGGGCAGTCCTTTTTTTGCGATGGTGGAGGGATGAAAATCACTGGGTCAGCCTTGATGGCATAGAATAGAGGAGTTAATGCATAGCAAACGAACTAGCCTGTAAGGAGGGGAGCAAGATGCCGCAAATTCCTAATTTCCCACAAGCGCTGTTAGATGAGCATCGAATTTGGCATCATACGTATCATTTGGTGCCGGGAACGGTGCCGCCGCCAGGATACGGCGAGCGATTCCTGCGTTTTCATCGGGATTATATTAACCGTGTCTACAGCTGGCATGATGCAAGGGGTTATGACAGGAGATGGATTGCTGCGTGGAACGAGGTTCCGGAGGGTATTCGCCGTTCTCCCTGCTATGATGCAAGGGCTGAGCAGAGGGTACAATTTAACCCGCGGTCTTTTGCAACGCTGGATGAGCTGGGGAGTTTTATTGAGACTAACCTTCATGGCTGTTTTCATGAAATGGGGGCGCGTCTCTTCAATCAGCCTGAACTGAATGATTTCGACCTCGCCCCGCGTCATACGGAATTTTATCATATTCACGGTTTGATTGATCAATGGTATACCAATTGGGAGCGGGCGTGGGGTATTCGCGGACATTCCGGCCTAAGCGAGAAACGGATTACGTACAACCACGGAGTGCCTGCAGTACGTTCACGTAATAAGCGAAGTCGCGAGGGACGAATTGATCCGCCCGCACAGAGCGCCGCACCACAGTCATTGGAGCGCCAGATTCGGCGACCTCAACGCCGTGAGCTGCAGTCTCAGATAAAGAGCCTTCAAACAATGCGATCAACTCATCAAGATCTGCCTCGTAAACACCAGCCACTTCTTCTTGCTGGAGCTTCAGCTCCGTCAAAGGCACCTCGCATACGAGGCCGAAGACGTCGCTGACCTCCCGGTCGATGAACGGCTTGCCGTGTACTTCACCGCTGGCATCCTCGCGAATTTGTCCCAGCGGAATGAGCTGCTCGAACGATGCTGTTATGCCAAGCTCTTCCTCAAGCTCTCGCATGGCTTCACGAATCGTCTCGCCAGCGGCAAGATGGCCGGCAGCGGTAGTATCATAGCAGCCGGGATTGGTATCCTTGCTGGCCTGCCGCAGCTGGAACCGCGCGAATCGGCGGTCGCCTTCGCGGCGAGTCAGCCAGCAGTGGAACGTGCGATGCCAATAGCCGCGAGCATGCGTCTCCGCACGCGTCGCTGTGCCAAGCGGCCGAAGCTGCTCGTCATAGATGTCGAACAGCTCATCAGCCATGAGCAGCAGCCTCAAGCTGAGACGTGCAGTGCTTGCAGCGAGTAGCTTTTACAGGAACCTTGGACAAACAGTACGGGCAGTCCTTCTCGGTTACTTCCACTGGCGCAGCGTCCTTCTTCTCGTTGCGGCGAAGTACGTTAATGACTTTGACCAGCATGAAAATACAGAATGCAACGATAACAAAGTCGAGCATCACGTTAATGAATTGTCCATAAGCGATAGCTGGAGCGGCAGCGATCTTCTCGTCTGTCATTCCGTTTGTATTGACAAGGTAAAGCTTCAAATCTTTGAAATCCACTTCTCCTAAAATTCTACCAATCGGCGGCATAATAATATCGTTGACGAGCGATGTGACGATTTTGCCGAAAGCTCCGCCGATAATGACCCCGACTGCAAGGTCGATGACATTGCCCTTCATTGCAAATTCTTTAAATTCTTTGACGATCTTCATTTCTGTTCCTCCTACATAAGTGTGATGACGCCGTAGTGTGATTGAGGCAAGATTCCAATGAGAGATTAGGCAAAAAGAGCATGCCCGCAATCATCGATTCTTCTAGTATGGCCTGTTTCTAATAGAGTCATCCTATCATAATAGCGGAAGTTTGGAAGAAGAGAAATAGCCGCTTACTTTACTGCAAAATATTACAAGATTCTACGAATATAACAGAGGGTTTTTAGGGGGATTGTCGAATTTTACTATTTGCAGGTAAATTTAAGTATATTTAAGGAGTCCTATGGCTGAGGCGATGATTACTGGAAACCCCTATTATCTCGTTTTATCGATCATTATTATGTGTTTTGCCTCCTACACGATGCTCAATATGATTGAGCAGCCGCAGCCTAAGGAAAAGATGTATGGATTCAATTGGATGATTGGCGGAGCCTCTGTCTTCGGACTAGGCTTATGGACGATGCATGTCGTATCTCTGCTTGCTTCGGATTACCGGATGGTGATGGATTGGAGTATGCTGCTCGTCTTAGTAGTCTGCGCGATTATCGTCTATTCCTCGCTGCTTGTGCTTAAGAACCAGCAGCTTAAGCGAGTCCGATATTTCATCAGTTCCCTATTAATGGCGCTGGGAGCTACCATGCTGCAATACATATCCATGTTGTCCGAGTCGGTAGTCATTCTCCAGATAAATTGGCTGCTCTATTGGCTGTCCTTTGGTGTCGGCTTTGTTGGGGCTTATTTGGCTTTCTGCTGGCTCGAATCCAAATCCCCTTATTATAAATTAAAAAGCTGTCTATCCCTTGGATTATCCAATATGGCTATTCACCAAGTTGGCATGCATGCACTTAAAGTAGAATACGATAATGTATTATCTACAGATCTGTTGAATGAGTATTTGCTCCTGCTTGCGTTTTTGCTTGGACTGTCGACCTTAATTATTCTAAGCTTCAGTCTCACGACATGGCTTGCATCCAACAAGTACAGACAGATTGATGAGCGCTATAAGCTGCTCGTCGAGAACTCTATGGATACGATCGCTTTAATAAGCGATGGCAAATGGGAATTTATGAACCGCGCGGGCTTATGCATGTTCGAGGTGCAATCGGAGCGCGAGCTGATCGGTCAAAGCGTGTACAGTCTGCTAAGTGAGTCCTATCATAAGGAGATGCGCGTGTGGCTTGCGGCGGGTCAAGAACATGACCATACGACAGCCAAGCCGCTTGAACTGCAATGGCTGTCGATGCGCGGAACACTGCTCCATACAGAGATGGTCAGTGCCAGTTCAACCTTCTCTGGCAAACAGATCAAGCAGGTCATTATCCGTGATATATCCGAACGGAAGAAAAACGAAGAGCTCCTCATTAATTCAGAGAAGCTTTATGTCGCGGGCCAGCTGGCGGCAGGCATTGCACACGAAATCCGCAATCCGCTTACCTCGCTGAAAGGCTTCCTGCAATTAATTACATCGGGCCGCGGCAATAGCAGTAACTTCTACGATATTATGAAGTCCGAGCTTGTACGCATCGAATCGATTGTCAGCGAGCTGCTTATGCTTTCTAAGCCGCAGGTGTATGAATTTGTTCATAAGGATTCGCGCCAAATTATGGCGGATACTGTGAATTTGCTCGACACGCAGGCTATTCTACATAACGTCATTATTGAATTCCATTCCGACTTTCGGCCTTTGTGGGTGCATGGCGTAGAGAATCAATTGAAGCAGGTATTTATTAATGTGCTCAAGAACGCCATTGAAGCGATGCATAATGGCGGAATTGTTACGATTACAATGTCGCTTGATGAGGAGAAAGGCGTACTTATCCGTATTAAGGATGAGGGCTCAGGCATACCAGATGAGCAGCTTGCCAAGATTGGCCAGCCTTTCTATACAACTAAGGATAAAGGTACGGGTCTTGGGTTAATGGTAACGTATAAGATCATCGACAACCATCAGGGGCGAATTTCAGCAGAGAGCAAATTAGGCGTAGGTACAACCTTTGTTATTCAATTGCCGTACAAGGAAGTCCCTGACATTCAGGAAGTGGGAACTGAAACGGTTATATGAAACCTAAATAAATGGACCTCGTAATATGCTTTAGAAGTTCAGAATGGCCATTTAGAGGATGGAGGTCGTTTTAGATGTTTAACCGGTTTTTGGCAAGCATAGGAATAGGTTCTGCGAAGATTGATACGCTGCTGGAGAAGCCTCGTTATTCGCCAGGCGAAGAGGTGCGAGGTATTGTGAAGATTCAGGGCGGTAACGTGGAGCAGCGAATTGAAACCATTCAGCTATCGGTTATGACACAATATATACGTGAGAGCAACGACAACAAGATTAAGCAAAATGGCGAGGTTGGACGTTACCATGTGAGCGCCCCTTTCACGCTGAAGCCAAATGAACAGCGGGAGGTATCCTTCTCGTTCCAGCTTCCTCATCAGACACCGCTTACGATCGGCCACGTGCCGGTATGGGTGAAGACAGAGCTGGATGTCCGAGGCGGAGTGGACCCTGGCGATAATGACCGAATCGAAGTTAGCCCAACTGCTCCGATGAATACGGTGCTCGAAGCGTTGAATTTGCTTGGCTTCCACTTACGGAAGGCGGAATGCGAATATTCCTCTAAATTAGGCGGCAAAATGCCATTTATCCAAGAGCTTGAATTCGTACCGACGACGCAGTTTCGCGGGCAATTGGATGAACTGGAAGTCATGTTCTATCCATCTGATCACGAGCTTGAGCTGGTGCTCCAGATCGATCGCCGCGCACGCGGGCTGTCCAGCTTTTTCGCAGAGGCGATGAATATGGATGAAACGTTTGTACGTACTCGCTTTACACATGTACAACTGGCGGCAGGACCGAATGATATTGCTCGTCAGCTGTCTGATATACTCGCGAGATATGCTTAGACTGCTGTAAGCTTTGAAACAAAGCTCAGAAACACGCCTATGGGAGTGCTTCTGAGCTTTTTTCTTGTGATAAAATAGAGAAAACGTGAACAGTTATGAAATTTAGGTATAATAGCTGGAGGAGGGGATTTACAGTGGCAGAACCGCTAAAGGCTATGTATGATGGCTTTTTTCTAGAGAGATTTGCAGCTTTGGTGAAAACAGCATGGAGCCCGTTTGATGAATCGCGATTCGTGGAGCATGTACGGGATGGCGATTGGGAGCAGTTGGAGCTAAAGGCGCGTTGTCGCAAAATTACGGAAGCATTAGGTACGGCGCTGCCTGAATCGTATGGTGATGCGCTTGCCGTACTCTATCAAATAGATGAGAAATGTACGGGACTTCCTTATATCTTCTTTTCAGACTTTGTTGAACAATACGGAATGGAGCCGCATAACTGGGAGCTTTCGTTGGCGGCGATGATGCGGTTTACCGAACGCTCAACAGCAGAGTTTGCGATTCGCTCCTTTATTCTGCACGATCCTGAGCGCATGGCTTCCGTTATGCTCGCTTGGGCGGAGCATCCGAATGAGCATGTTAGGCGGCTCGCAAGTGAAGGGATCAGGCCGCGTCTGCCATGGGCGCAGGCTTTGCCGCAATTCAAGCACGATCCATCACCGATTGTGCCGATTCTGGAGAGGCTGAAGTGCGATCCGTCTCTATACGTACGCAAGAGCGTTGCGAATAACTTGAATGATATTGCGAAGGATCATCCTGAGCTGGTCATTTCACTTGCAGAGGCTTGGAGGGGCAAGGATGAGCGGACGGACTGGATTGTTCGGCATGGCTGCCGCACGTTGATTAAGCAATCCGTACCAGAGATCATGGCTTTGTTCGGATATGCCAAGCATGGTGGTGCGGAGGAACGCAATCAGCCATTAGTGGCTGACGCTTCGATCATAGCAGCTCCAAGCGTGATAGCGATCGGCGGAGAAGTGGCCTTGAGCTACCATGTTCGCCTGCGAGAAGGAGACACTGCTAAGCTTCGGATTGAGTATGGTATTGCATTCGTAAAGTCCAGCGGAAAAACCTCGCTCAAACGATTCCTGCTCTCAGACCGCGAGTATGCGGGTGGAGCAGAAGCTTACAGTGTGCGTGTACATCGGTTCGCAGACTTAACGACGCGGAAGCATTATAGCGGGCTTCATCTGGTAACGTTATGGGTGAACGGGAGAGAGGTAGCTCGAGCGGAGCTGGCGGTCACGGAGGCTGCATTGTCATGACGATAGGAGCAAGGGTATTAAAAACCGGAATGGCCGTAGCGCTTGCCATCTACTTGAGCAGCTTGTTCGGCTTCGCGTCCCCGCTAATTGCGGCGGTCGCGGCCATCTTTACGATTCAACCGTCCATCTATCGTTCGTGGCAGCGGGTAGCGGATCAAGTACAAACTAATCTGCTTGGCGCAGCTATTGCCATTGTGGCGGTTCGATTATTCGGTCATACGCCAATTGCGGCTGGGCTCGTTTGTATATTGGTTATTCTCATCAGCATCAGGCTCAAAATGGAGAGCACGATTAGCCTGACGCTGGTTACGGTCGTTGCTATTATGGAAGCGAACGGCCAAGGCTGGGATGTTGCGGTTTCGAGACTATTGATGGTGTTGACTGGTATCGGTTCTTCCTTCTTGGTTAACGTTCTTGTTTTCCCACCCCGTCCGAGAAAGCAGTTCACAGAGCAGGTGCATCAAGCGTATACGCAGCTGTCGCTGCTGCTAAGAACGGCCGTTTCCAATGAGATGAAGGAGCAGGTGTTCCGCGTTGAGAAGGACAAGCTGCATGGCACTCTGCGCAAGCTGGAAGAGCGCCATACCGTGTTCGAAGAAGAACGTAAGGTGCTTGCCCGTACGAAAACAAGTCATGCGAGACAATTGCTGGTGTCTAAGCAGATGATTAAGACGCTGCAGAAGGGGGCGGATCTCCTCGATGTCGTGGAAGAGCATTATTTCGCCTCGCCTAGCGCTGGCGAGTGGGCGCTTCGTTTCGATCGGCAAATCGAGGACTTGTCGAAGTATCATGAGCAAATCCTGCTGAAGGCAGAGGATAAGATGAAGCCTAACGCTTTGATCGAGCCGGAGGAAGAGCGTGAAGCGAGGTTCGTCAAGGACTTAACTGCATATGTGATGGAGGACCCGGATGAGCACAAGCGTCTTATATTCGTTGCTTCGGGCCTATTCGAGTACGCCTATCACCTTAGACGCTTGGAGAAGCTGCTCGATCAGGTGCAGCAGCGCGAAGAGAGCGCGAAGCGCGGAGCTGAGGAGCTGGAGAACGGTGAACGTAAGCTAGGGTAAGAATGAGTACAAGCATAAAGTTAGAGTTGAAAAAAGCAGGTCGGAGCTGCGCTTGAGAGCGCTCCGTCCTGCTTTTTTGGTATGCAGACGCACAGTTCCATGTCAGAGCTAACACAGCTACTGGCTATTGGTCATCGTCGGTTTTGTTGCTTCCTTCATGGCGGCGGGGATGCTGCATATGTGCCTCAGGGTTCTTGTCATCGTCATGAGGCACTAGACGCGGATCGGTATGCCCTTCATGGTGATTGTTGAAGAAGAGCTCAACAAGCTGCCATTCCGTCGTGCCAAGCATAGGGTCAGCTGGGAAAATATCGCCGCGTTCAAGCTGCTCCTCGCCTCCCCATTCGTTGCGATAGGTACCCTTCACCTCAACGGGCTCACCTGACATAGGGTTCATCTCATGATGGTTAGAATTGCTCATAGGTTGTCAACCCACCTTCCTCTATTCATAGTCCGTTCCTGCCTACTCGTTCACTTCTCTTCATAAGAAGATCCTCAACAGTGTGCCACAAAAGGAAGAAATATATGAGCGCGGATTATAGAGAAGATGGTGTGAAATTTATAAAAGCCGTAGACCACAGGAGGGGCAGGTTAAATCACGTTCTGTGATCGTTTCACTGCAAGCGGGACATGGCTCGGAGAAGGGCGATAGTTCGGCTACGTTAGGTTTATCCTTGTCCTTGTCTCCAGTGCCTGTGCTGGAGCTGTCTGTGGATGGCCTAAGGTGTGCAGGTGTGCCGAAGATGGTCTCAACCATCTCTTTCAGATTCTTATACCGATCAGAATCATCCGATGCCATTCGCACAAACATGAACATGCCGGTGAGAAACCCGCCGGCAATGAGGATGACCACTGTCGTCATCCCTACATCGAGTAAAGAGAACAGCAGCGGGGGAAGGGAAGCTTGCAATCAGATCACCTCATCCATTCACCTGATAACGGGATTCGAGTCGTTTGCCCCCGAACCACATGACCAGTACGGCTGTAATGGAGACAAATATACGCCAAGGTTCGTCCACTAGATTGCCGATATCGAAGCTGATTAAGGAGATGCAGAAGATCATTACTGCTTTACCAAGCAGTGTCGCAAGCAGGAACGTGTGGAACGGAACCTTGCTGAGACCAGAAACGACCGTAATAATGACAGATGGCGTAAATGGAAAGCAAGCCAGTAGAAACAAAGGCGTGAAGCCTCTGCGCTCAACCCAGTTGAAAAATCGCTCCGACTTTGGGAAACGCTTTTGAAGCCGTCCTTTTACATTGCGGCCGAGCTTGCGACTAATCCAAAATACCGTTACAGCACCGGCAGTCACGCCGATCCATGAGAACAGAAATCCAAACCCTAGACCATAAATGTTGGCATTAGCCGCAATAATAAGAATAAGCGGGAGGAAGGGGAGAAAGGATTCAATCATGGGCAGCAGAATTCCTGGAAAGGGGCCCCACTGCGAATAGCTCTCTAACGTCCACTGTATCGAATCCAGATCCAAATGCTTTAGGTATTCCAGCCAATTACGCCAATCATCCATATCGTTAACTCCGTTCTACATGTTTAATGCTGATATAGGTTACAACGGTTACAAGAAATGCCTTGCTTCGATGTAATAGTAAAATAGGTCAGGCCATGCAGAATGGCCGATAATGTAAACAATACCAGAATGCAGAACTCGAATCCAGCATTCAACTAGCAAATCCACGCACCTCGATTTTATTAACAGGGGTCCATTTATGTGCGATAAGATCTCTCTATTAAACATTTATTCGTTAAAATATTCAAATTATATCAGTGGGAAAATAAAATAGAAAAATTACGAGTAATTATAGTGAAGTGAAAAGATGAGAAAAACAATAAAAGTTGTAATTTTTTGATTTTTGAATGCAATAATAACTATTTACACAAGCTGCTTGTTTGGGATATCATGGGTATTAATATTACATAATTTTGCTCATAAAACACATTATTGTAGGGTTTCTTTCATGCAAATCAAGAAATCGGTTTTTGTTGGCTCACTTTTAGCTAGTAGTTTAGTTTTCGGAGTTGTAGGCGTTGGTGCAGCAACGGGTATCCAAAAAATTCAAGCGGCATTAAATCACAATATCGGGTTTAAGGTAGATGGCTCAGCTTGGACTCCAAAAGATCAGAGCGGAAATAAGATGTCCGCCATTGTATATAATGGTTCTACCTATTTGCCGCTCAGAGCGACTGCTGAGGATTTGGGAGCCAGCGTCAACTACGACAATGCTAAACAGTTGATTACTTTGAATAGTGGTAATAATTCAGGCATACCGTTCAATGATGTAACAACACCATCTACTAACACTAACAATAACAGCAATTCTGGGAATACCTCAACGCCTGCTACTGCTGTTGGTATTATTAAGCTAACGGGAACAGAAGCTCAAATGACTGAAAAAATGAAAAAAGAGGCTGTTGCAGTCATTAAAGCGCTAAGTGCAGATTTGAAATCGGGTAAGCCGACAGTTATGAATGCTTACTTCGATAATTACGTATCAGGTGCGATCGCTGGTTCACCCATGGGTCTTGCAAAAGAGTACTATAAGGAACAATATGGGTCGTATTTAGCTTCAAATATAGAGGCTAACTCCAAGGAAACGATGGATAGTTTTAGTAGTGCTATTGCTAAAGTGACAGTGTCTGATATTAAAGTTTTTAATGTGACTACAAAAGATGAATATGATCAAACGTTTAGTTACAGCTATCAGCCTCAAGGTTGGGATGCTTTTAGCGCAATCTACCTCTACTTCAAATTCTCGGCAAATGCCTATGGCAGCAGTAATTACATTCTGTCTCAGGTTTCTTTCTAAAATGTAAAGATACCGTTCTAGTATCCAAAAGGCACAATTGTTCTAAGGAGCAATTGTGTCTTTTTCTGTCTCAGACGGTTCGTTTACAAATAACGAAGATGTGAACGAGATTTGGTTAGTTTGTATCATTTTTGTATAATGAATAAGCAATCCATCCTATTTCACATTTGAAGGAGCGATGATTAGAGTGCAGTATACGAAATTAGGAAAATCAGGTCTTAGGGTAAGCCGGTTATGTCTAGGGACGATGAATTTCGGAGTAGATACCGACGAGAAGGAATCATTTCGTATTCTTGATGCAGCGCTGGATGCGGGCATTAACTTTATCGACACCGCCAATATTTATGGCTGGGGTGAGAATGCTGGTCGAACGGAAGAAATTATTGGCAAATGGTTCGCTCAGGGCGGTGGACGTCGCGAGCGCACCGTACTCGCTACGAAAGTATATGGCGATATGCATGATAACCATGATGGTCCGAACCGGGAAGCCGGTCTGTCGGCCTACAAAATACGCAGACATCTAGATGCATCGCTGAAACGTCTGCAAACCGATCATATCGAGCTGTATCAGATGCATCACGTTGACCGCAGTGTCCATTGGAGCGAGCTGTGGGGAGCTTTCGAAACCGCAATCTCGCAAGGCAAAGCGGGTTACATAGGCTCGAGCAACTTTGCAGGCTGGGATATTGCAGTGGCACAAGGCGAAGCAAAGGCAAGAGGCTCGATTGGTCTCGTGTCCGAGCAGCATAAGTACAATTTGCTCTGCCGATTGCCAGAACTGGAAGTGCTGCCAGCTTCTAAGGAGCTTGGCCTTGGCGTTATTCCGTGGAGTCCGCTTGACGGCGGGCTGCTTGCAGGCAACCATCGCCGCAAGGATGGCGGACGCCGCAGCGGCGACTCGAAGCGACTGGAGCAGCACCGGGAGCAATTGGATGCTTATGCAGCATTCTGTGATGAGCTTGGTGAGCCAGAGGATCTCGTATCACTAGCGTGGCTGCTTGCCAATCCAGCTGTATCGGCACCGATTATCGGAGTGCGTACATTGGATCAGTTCGAGCGTTCACTCCGAGCTGTGGAAATTTCACTGGACGAATCATCACTGAAACGGATTGATGAAATATTTCCCGGCCCTGGCGGGGATGCACCGCGCGCTTACGCCTGGTAATACAAGCGCCCCGATTCCGTTAATGGAATCGGGGCGTGTTTGCTTAGCGATCAGTCTCGCGCGGGAGTATGTAATCCTGCGAGTAGAGAAATTCATCTCTCTATGTGGTTAGGCGTATTCTCATATTGTCAAATTAAAAGGTTGAATAAAACCGGGTCCTTGTTCAGCTCAAGAAACTGGAAACCCTTCGAGGTCATCCGTTCAACAAGCGGTTCATAGTCCTCTCTGTGCTTGAGCTCGATGCCAACGAGAGCCGGACCATTGTCCTTGTTTGATTTTTTAGTATATTCGAAGCGTGTGATGTCATCATTAGGTCCGAGTACTCGGTCTAGAAATTCCCTAAGCGCTCCTGCGCGCTGTGGAAAGCTGACCATGAAATAGTGCTTGTAGCCCTCGTAGATGAGGGAGCGCTCCTTGATCTCCTGCATACGATCGACATCATTGTTGCCTCCACTTACGATACAGACAACGGTCTTGCCCGCGATTTGCTCGCGGTAGGCTTCAAGCGCGGCAATGGGAAGCGCGCCTGCGGGCTCCGCAACGATCGCGTTCTCATTGTACAAATCCAGCATCGTTGTACACACCTTGCCTTCTGGCACAGCAATGACATCATCTAGCAGCTCTCGGCAAATCTCGAATGTCAAATCGCCGATTCGCTTAACGGCAGCGCCGTCGACAAATTTATCGATTTGGTCAAGCGGCGTCACTATGCCTGCATCGAGAGAGGCTCTCAGCGATTGTGCGCCTTCGGGCTCGACGCCGATAATTTTCGTTTCTGGTGAGATGATTTTGACATAGGAGGAAACACCTGCTGCAAGTCCGCCGCCCCCAACGGTGAGGAATATGAAATCAGGTACGGATTCAGCAGCTTCCATCAGCTCTTGACCGACGGTTCCATTGCCTGCAATGATCTTAGCATCATCGAACGGGTGGATAAAGGCCATGCCGCTGCGATTGCTCTCGGCGAGTGCTTCTGCATAGGCATCGTCAAAGGTATCGCCTGTTAGAATGACCTCGACCTGAGCACCGCCGAAGAAACTGACCTGTGATACCTTCTGGCGTGGCGTCGTGCTAGGCATATAAATTTTTCCTGGAATGCCGAGTGTTTGACAGGAGTAAGCCACACCTTGAGCATGGTTGCCTGCGCTGGCGCATACAACGCCTTTGGATAGCGTCTCCTGGCTTAGTGAACGCATCAAATGGTAAGCGCCGCGGATCTTGAACGAGCGAACGATTTGCAAATCCTCTCGCTTCAAGAGCACATGACAGTTGAAACGCTCGGATAACACACGGTTATATTGAAGCGGCGTACGCGTAATAACATCCTTCAGATGCATTTGTGCTTGAACGATTTCTTCAAGCCCGATGCGGTACAGTGGGGCATTATTCGTGTTCATATTTGACCATCCTCTCAGCTCTATTAGCTCAACAGCATAAATGATTGGATTCATTATAGCACTACCAGCATAGCTAAATGGAAGAGGGGTCGCTATTTTTTGTGAGAGGGAGGGAAGTTTATTGGGTAAAATATTGAAAAGGCTGATGCTCCTTCTTGTCGTTATCCTACTGCTGCTGGGCGGAGCGCTTTGGTGGCTTGTATCCTATGTCGCACCGGACGAACAGCTGGATCTCAGCTACGCTCCGATCGACGTTAAGGGAAAAGCGCTGGATATGGTCAAAAACTTAAAGCCGGAGCTCGTACTTACGGAAACAGATCTTGATCATCTAATCAAACAGAACTTGAAGAACGATTATGGAATCGGAGATGCAAATTCATCAGCAATCATGCTGAGGGAGGATGTACGCTTGGACGGAGCGCGCTTCGAGCTGGAAGAAAATAGGCTTGTGGCACATTTGAATGTCACTTATAAAGAACGGCTGCCAGCTGCATTAGAAGCGGTATACGCACTGGAATGGCAACCGCCGAATATTGTGCTTCGACCTCAATCATTGTTTTTGAAAAAGAGCCGTTTGCCGTTGTCCATGCTGGATACGATTATAATTCCACTAGACCTGCCTGCTTATGATGTTGTCACTATAGGTGATGTTCAGTTCGAACAGGAACGAATTCGAATCGGATTCAAGCTGCAGTTTTCACTTTAGCATGTCGATTTGGAGTGAGAAGGAAGGCAATAGAAAAATAGCGGTACAGGAAATGCTCCTGTACCGCTGGATTCGAAATCATTAAAGTTAGTCGATCGTTAAGCCTGCGCTTGCATAACCGGCAACGGTATTTATAAGACTGATCCCCGTTGCTGTAGCGGAGAATAGAAGTAGAAGGCGGGTACCGGCTGTTACAGGAATAGCGAGACCTGACGAAATGCCGTTGCTTATTTCGCCGATCGCCAGGATATTAGTAAGTGGCGGTGCCAGTGTTACGACTGCGCCAGGAACCGCGGTAAAGGAGTTGTTAGGTGTCGGCGAGCTGTACAACTGAGCAGTAATTTCAATAGTAGAGCCTACAAGCGAAAGTGCCACAGTAGTACTGAAGAATGCGGCAATGGAAGTGATGGTACCATCGCGTGGTACAGAGAACGCAAAGTTGAGAAGGGTTCCTGCTGCACCTGTAAGGTCAATAATTCCACCGACAATGCTGACACCAGTAGCCGAAGAGCCAAACCCAACCATGCTGGATGTTCCGACTAAGCCGCCTAATATTGTAGTTAGGGCTACCGGAAGTCCTGAAGCAAATGGAATGATAGCTCCCGAGCCTGTTGCTCCAGTAGGCCCTGTTACGCCCGTCAAACCGAAACCGGTAGCACCTGTCAAGCCAGTTGCGCCAGTGGCTCCCGTGTCGCCCGTCCAACCTGTTGCACCTGTCCATCCGGTCCAACCCGTAGCTCCAGTTTCTCCGGTCCATCCCGTCCAACCTGTAGCCCCAGTACCGCCTGTAGCTCCAGTGCCGCCTGTAGCTCCAGTGCCGCCCGTAGCTCCAGTGCCTCCAGTAGCGCCAGTACCGCCCGTAGTTCCGGTTTCGCCAGTAGCACCTGTAGCTCCGGTCGCTCCTGTAGCCCCAGTCGTGCCAACGCCCGGACCAGTAGGTCCAACTGCACCCGTAGCGCCTGTTGCGCCAGTGCTGCCAAAGCCTGTAGCGCCGGTAGCACCGGCAGCGCCCGCTGCACCTGCTGCACCTGCCGCTCCCGCTGGGCCGGCAGGACCTTGAGGACCTCTGCGGCCAGACGGGGCATTGACGACAAGCTTTTTCTTAACGACGATTACTTTATCTCCATGATGTTTTCTTCTTGGACTACAACCTGATGCCGGCTTTCTGACACAGCGTCTCTTGTGATTATAATAACTCAGTTGAAAGCACCTCCTTGTTTGATGCCTTATCCTACGTTCATACTCTACCTATTGATTGGGTAAGTATCAGGTAGAGACATAGACCTTCAACTATATTTGCGGAATTGTACGAATGTCTGCTAGAGATTAGCCCGGCTTCATCGTATGAGAATGGATAGGTATGAGATGAAGCTTACATGAATAATTTCATTGACATCGACACTGAGAATAGTTATCATGTATACGAAAGTGATAATCATTATCACCATAAGGAGACAGCATTCAACGCACCATATAAGTCCAAATAGGCTCGAGCACACGAGCACACACATAGAGCAGCGTATACAGCAATCGACATATGAAATCCAAATGGATCAAAGGAGCGAAATACATGCAAACAGAAACAAGCAGACCTTGGAATTGGCTGCTCTTTCCTTTCTCATCGGTTAAAGCAGGCTCTGATTGCTTGTTTGCGGCTTCAGTCGGGCACGGTATATATCAGATTGATGCAGAAGGAAGCTACGAGAAGCTTGAGCATGGCATGGATAGCAGTGCACATGTGAATCGGCTTCAGCTGCAGCATGAACTACTGCATGCATGCACAAGCAGCGGCTTGTATGAATGGAACGGCGAAGCGTGGGAGAACGACGGCTTAACCATTCCATGCTATCAATATCGCAAAATCGGCGGAAGCAGCTATGCAGCTACTGAATATGGATTATGGTCCAAAGCCAGCAATCGCTGGGAGCAGATTGCATGCGAGAATAAGAAAGTTTTTGACTTCATAAATTTGCCGCAATATTTAATTATCGCGCATGAAAGCGGCGTTTCCCTCTATGATCGTTTCATGGACGACTGGGCACATTTCGAGTTGGGAACCAGTGTGACGAGTTTGGCTGTATTCAAAGGCCATCTAATCGGAACGAGCGATAAAGGCGAGCTTCTTGTTGGTGACAAGAAGGGAAGATTCGACCGGATCAAGTTCGGCAAGCCGTTTGTATTCTCAGTGCTCTCCAAAGGCAACGAGGTATACGCCTGCACAGACCGCGGATTATTCCAGCTTGCTTACATTTGCAATCAAGTAACGCTGCTGTCTATCAAGCTCGGATGCCCGGTTACGGACATTGATATGCAGGACGGCAACTTATATATGGCTACTCTTTTTCAGGGCATCCAGACATTGAATAAGTAAATCACATAGAAGTTTAGAGGAGGAATGACGGATGTCGAAAGTACTGGTCGTTTATGCAAGCATGACAGGAAATACGGAAGAAATGGCAGAGGCCATTGCAGAGGGCGTTAAGGAAGCAGGCGCGGAGGTCGTGCTGAAAGAAGCTTTCGACGCTAGTCCAGCAGAGCTTAACGATTATGATGCTATCATAATGGGAGCCTATACATGGGGTGACGGCGAATTGCCGGATGAATTTATTGATTTCTACGAAGAGATGAATTCACTTGATTTGAGTGGTAAAATCGCAGCTGCATTCGGATCAGGAGATACTTCGTATCCGATCTATTGCGCTGCTGTTGATATGATTGAGGCTAAGCTTAAGGAGCTTGGCGCAAAGATATCGGCAGAATCTATTAAGTTTGAATATAATGCATCAGAGGACGAGAAGGAGCTTGGCCGGAGCTTAGGGCGCCAAATCGCCGGACTTGTAGCGGTAGCAGGATAATAAGGCGAGAGGGGCAGCAGTGATGATGGATCAAATACCGGTTGTATTAAGAGTTGAAGATTATAAGCTGGAAGAGCTGCTGCGTTGCCCCGAGCATTTCGCCAAAAGCAAATCGGGCCGCAAACAAAAGAGTGACGTGAATTGGAGGCAGATGGTTCAATTCGCGGCAAGCCACTGCGTAAATGATTTCTATGGACTGCCTGAAGGTGGACGTACGCAGGATGCGATAGAAGCTTCTGTTGAGCATTGGTGGACGAATCGAAATTATAAATTTCATTCGGATGAGCATTTTTTGCAAATGAAGCAGACGGTTAAGGAGCAGCTGTCAAGCTTTCTGCTTGGCGGAGCATGCCCGCGTACGCCGATTATCTTTTATGAACAATTGACTGCCTATGTGGAAGAGCTTGACCTTGAGCTCTCACAGATCTTTCATTTGGTTGCTGCAGATCCGGATGGCGGGGCAGACGACTATATCGTTCAGAAGCTGGCTGTGGATGTTGATGAGGATGCGCTGGGCTTGTTGTTCCATATGACTTCGGTATTTTGCATGAGTGCGTTCGAGAAGCTCCCGACCCGTATTGAGGTGTTATCTTTACTTAGCGGCAAAAAAGTGGTCTATGTTCCCGATGAGGAGTCACTAGAGGGTTCCTACGATTATATGTATTTGATCAAAAGCCTGCTGCCGGAGGCTGACGTCTTCAAGGTCAATCCAGGCTCATCGTTTCAATTCGTTATGTAGCAAATGTGCGGCAAACATAGTATGACAGATCAACCTCGATCCCTTTTCTAATCAGAAGGGCTGGAGGTTTTGTTTTGTTGTAGACAAATGAAACGGTTTTCAAGTAACATGGGCAGTAGTCGTTTTTTGCACATTTGCACAGGGGTATTACTTGCTGTGTGAAGCTTTTATAAGGAGAGATTAGGTTGTCAGATGAGCTATTACTCACATTTCGTTCGCCGCCATTGCCATTTTTCATAGAATCCAACCGTTTAACCTATCACGCTGGAGAAGAGCATCCGAATCGGACGAATCTTGGCGTGTTTGATTTGTTGTTCGTTAATCAGGGTGCGCTGCATGTAGCTGAGGACAACCGTGAGTGGACACTTGGCCCCGGTGATGTTCTCATCCTTAGACCAGACCGCTGGCATTATTCCACTCGCCCTTGCGAAGAGGAAACTGTGTTCGACTGGATTCATTTCCAGACCGTTGGAGCTTGGGAGGAGACGGTCGGCAATCAAAGCGGCTCGCTGCGCGGCGATTATTACACCTATGCGATCCGTTTGCCCAAAAAAATGAAGCTGACCTATCCAGACGAAGCGAAGCTCATCTTCTCCCAGCTGCATGAAGCGGCCAAAAGTTCGTCTCATGGCGCGTTCTGGGATCGGCAGCAGCGTTTCCTGCATTTGCTGCAAATGCTCGATGAGGGCTGGCGTTCGGATGCCGCCAAAGCGGCGGTATCGGTTGCGGAGCGGGCAGCGGCTTATCTCAAGCTCAATTATCGCAGTCCAATCAGCAACACGATGCTTAGCGATGTGCTTCAGCTGCATACAAATTACATCACGCGCTGCATGACCGAGGTATTCGACTGCACGCCGCAGCAATATTTGCTCTATTATAGGCTGGATCAAGCCAAGCTGCTTCTGATCAAAACCGATTGGACCATCGCCCGGGTAGCCGAGGAAACGGGTTTCCGGCAGACGCCTCACTTCTCAAGGCTGTTCGCAACGCATACAGGGATGCCGCCGCTGAAGTTCCGCAAGCGGTTTACAATGTAGGGAATTCGGATGTTTCTCAGCTACAGTAACAATAGATATGGGTAAAATAGGATAGTAAAGTCGAGGACAGGAAACGGTTGCTGGTCAACCGTTTCCTGTCCTTTTATTATTTCATGCAATGGTTGCATAATTACATACCCTTTAACAAAAACTGGATTCAAACAATGTGAAAAGGGTGGTTGTGATGATTGAACGGTTTTCGCTAACAGCAGATTTGAGTGAAATAGTAGATCGGTTTCAGGTGGGGAAGGTGATCAAGGGGCATACGAACCGGTTTAATGTAGCGCCGACTCAGACGGTGTCGATCGTCATGAATGACCGATTCGATCAAAGGACGATGCAGGAGTCAAGGTGGGGCTTGTTCCCTTTTTGGGCCAAGGATGCTGTGAATGCTGATCATCAGACGCTGTCCGAGAAGCCTTTTCTCGGGCGCATGCTTCGGAGGCAAAGATGTGTGCTGCCTTGCAGCGGTTTTTTTGGGCAGAAGCAGGTGGGCAATGAGCGTGACCCAAGAGCGATGCATATCGTCGTTCCGAGCCAATCGCTGCTTGGTATTGCGGGCATTTACGACTGCTGGACGAATGTGAGCGGCAAAGAGGTTCGTGCGTTTACGATGATTACCGCAGCCTCGACTGGGTCGATGTCGGTATGGCAGCCGCGCGTACCGATTATACTCGATGAGGAAGGCATAGAGGATTGGTTGAATCCTCGTATTACCGAGTTTAGCGGGCTTCGTAAGCATCTGGAGGCGATGGATTCGTATTTGATGCGAGCGTATCCGGTTACGAACGCGGTGCATGATGACCTGTTTGAATCACCGGATTGCATTCGGGAAATTCGACCTGATTTTGCTTGAGTTTTTTTGAGGGGAAATTGTTTGGGGGGATTTTGAGTATTGCTGGGTGGGTTGGCTTATCCTGCACGCTTGCAGGATAGGAGCACATAATCGGCATGAAATGGAGGCTATCCTGCACAGGCGCAGGATAGCCTCTATTTTTGGCGTTTTGGCGTCTGAAAAAGGGCGAAGTTAGTGCAAGCGTACAGGATAGCTTGTTGCGACGGGTCAAAATGAGCCAAGTTAATACAGCTGTGCAGGATAGGAGGGGAAAGGTATTTTAGATTGGTTAATTTAGCTTAGCTTTGATTATCCCGGAAAGCTGCGATTTGTGAAATAAGTAAGGCTGGATCTAGGAACGTGCTAGCTGAAGCTCGGTAGTCAAAAGGGGTACAACCTCGAATAAATCACCGACGATGCCATAATCAGCGACGCCGAAAATAGGCGCGTCGGCGTCTTTGTTAATGGCAACTATTACGCGGGACTGGCTCATGCCAGCTAAATGCTGGATAGCGCCGCTTATGCCGCAGGCAATGTAAAGCTGTGGTGTAACAACTTTACCCGTCTGGCCGATTTGCAGCGCATAATCGCAATATCCGGCGTCGCAGGCACCGCGCGACGCGCCGACAGCGCCGCCGAGCGCTGTTGCCATCGCGTGCAGCGGGGCGAAGCCGTCCGCGCTGCGAACACCTCTACCGCCGGAAACGACGATGTCGGCTTCGGCGAGGTCGAGCTGTCCGCCAGCGCGGCGCACAAGGCTGCGCACGGCGGTGTAGAGCTTAGGCACCGTGAACGGAAGCTCCGCCACGGTGCCGGTGATGTTACCGGCGTCGAGCGGTTCCGCCGCCGGCAAGTTATTCGGGCGCACCGTGATGACCCACGGCTGGCCCGGCACAAAGCTGCGCCGCTCGAACGCCTTGCCGGCGTAGAGCGGGCGAATGAATAAGGCGTCACCGCCATCGATAGATGCTTCGATGGCGGTGACGTCAGCAATGTGGCCGGCGCCGACTGCTGCGGCCACACGGGGCGCGAGCTCGCGCCCCATAGCGGTGTGGCCGAGCAATAGCGCGTCCGGCTGCACCGCAGCTATGGCTGCGCCGAGGGCGGCGATGTACGCCTCGGGCGCGAAGGCGCGGAGGGCAGGATCGTCGGCGATATGCACGACGTCCGCTCCCCGCGCAATTAGCGCGGCGGCTTCATCCGCCGCGCTGCCAGAGCAGGCAAGGACGGCATGCACGGCGCCGTCCTTGCCTGCGAGCAGCCGCGCTGCGCCGAGCGCCTCGAATGCGACTCGGCGCAGCGCGCCGTCCCGGCTTTCAGCAAAAACCAGAATTGTTTTGGACATGGAATGCCGCTCCTCTCTCGTGTCGCTTACGTTAAACGAATATATAAGTGGCTGCTAGCATATAAAAGTGGGTTATGCTGCACTTTTTGCAATAAAACCTCATACAAAAGGTGATTTGCCGGGCTACGTTGCAAAAAGTACAACAGAATCACGCGTGTGGGCGAGATTTGGGCTGCGAAGCTCTCTTCTGTTGCAGAAACTGCAGCGTAGCAAGGGCATGATTAGTTAAAAGCCGATTAGAGTGTACAAAGTGCAACGTAGCTCGGTGGTCGGCTGGAGAGGTAGTTTGAGGAACCAACCAACCAACCAACCAACCAACCAACCAACCAACCAACCAACCAACCAACCAACCAACCAACCAACCAACCA
>NZ_VDBO01000079.1 GCF_005930355.1 Paenibacillus sinopodophylli | reverse complement strand
GCGGTATCGTTGTTCGCCACGTCCTTCTTCGGCTCCTGGTGCCTAGGCATCCTCCGTGCGCTCTTACTAGCTTAACCTATCGTTCCGGTTGATTCGGCTTGCTCGCCGTTTTCCTTTTGTTTCTCTGATCTCCTAAGACATCAAATGGTTGAAACAAAAAGAAAAGAAGTCGAGACAATCTCGAACAACCTTCACTAACAATTAAATCCATGTAGCTTAAAGGATGTTTCAGCAATTCTTTTCTTTCGTTATCCAGTTTTCAAGGTGCAAAGTAAATCACAGCTGAGCCTTACGGCTGCTGCGTAGGTGTAAA
>NZ_VDBO01000078.1 GCF_005930355.1 Paenibacillus sinopodophylli | reverse complement strand
GGTGGAGGATGACGGGATCGAACCGCCGACCCTCTGCTTGTAAGGCAGATGCTCTCCCAGCTGAGCTAATCCTCCATATGTTACGATAAAAAGGTAATGGTAGCGGCGAAGGGGATCGAACCCCCGACCTCACGGGTATGAACCGTACGCTCTAGCCAGCTGAGCTACACCGCCACGCTTGTCCCCCGAATCATTGTCGATGCAGCGCTCGGGGACGCTTGCAAAGTCAGAACATTACGCCCTGAAAACTGGATACGAAAGAATAGGTTTGCTGAACCTTATATAGCTGCTGTCTACCGGATGTATGGGTCGCG
>NZ_VDBO01000077.1 GCF_005930355.1 Paenibacillus sinopodophylli | reverse complement strand
TTAAATCGAAATGATCCTGAGGTTTACAAGCGTTTGATGGCAGGGAGGTTTGGTCGTCTAAGTGAGGAAGAGCAACGTGATTGGATTATACAAGTGGAGCAGAGAAAAAAAGAGGGAGAAAGATCTAATAAGGAGAGCTACATGGGTCGTAGCTTCGAAACGGGATTTGCCTACGCAATTGAAAGCAGTCTACTAGGGCTTGTGGATATCGTAAGCCAAACGGCGAGCCATCCGATCCAGACAGTCAAAGCACTCTATAAAGACATGGAAGATGGTATCGTAAATGTGGTCAAGGATCCGATTGGTGCAGCTAAGGA
>NZ_VDBO01000076.1 GCF_005930355.1 Paenibacillus sinopodophylli | reverse complement strand
ACGGCAGCGGAGCATCTAGCGGAAACAGAACTTCTATCGGAATTGAAATCTGCGAGAGCGGAGATTATGCAAAAGGACTAGACAATGCAGTTGATTTGGTTGCCAGCATGCTTAAAGAACGCGGTTGGGGAGTTGATCGACTACGTAGGCATTTTGACTGGAGCCGCAAGATATGTCCGAGACTCATGTATAGCAATGGCACATGGGCGGGGTGGACATCCTTTAAGTCGCGGGTTGCCGCCAAGCTGCAGCCAGCACCTGAAATTAAGCCGGAGGTGAAACCAAAAATGAAAAAAGAAGATGCTGATAAAATAATTGA
>NZ_VDBO01000075.1 GCF_005930355.1 Paenibacillus sinopodophylli | reverse complement strand
GTTCTCGGTCCCACCTATCAATGCAGCTACTCGGGTGGCCATGATGTAGAAGTGGGCGGTTACTCCGATACGTGGACACAAACGTCAACCTTCGATTACATGAAGATTGTCAAAGCGCAAGTGTGGAAGCTGAATAGATCCAAGGTAAATGGCATGACCGAGCTGCTCGAAACCGATGAGGTATCGGCTACGATTACGCAAGGAAGTCCTAACGTATTCAGTAACATTGCTAAAGCGAACACGAGTGCGGCCGGTCGATTAAGATATTCCAATGAGGCGGATCAACACGACCATGTCGTATGGCTGGAAGGCGATTCAGA
>NZ_VDBO01000074.1 GCF_005930355.1 Paenibacillus sinopodophylli | reverse complement strand
TCGCATTGGTTGATGCTTGTGGTTCCATTGCTCCCCTTGCCGCCTACCTTCACTTCCACTTTCTGTCCGGCTACGAGTTGCGCGACTCCACTCGCATAACCGCCATGGTTCGTGCTTCCACTGCCAGCTGTTCCGCCTTGTGCGCCCCATACTTCGAAGAGGTACGCACCCGTTAACGGAGCCTCAAAGGTCTGGGAACCGCCTATGTACACGAAATCCTTCATCGTCGCAGGCACCGCTGGTTGATAATCCGGATTAGGCACCTCCAGCTTCTCATAGGTCGGAGGCGTGGGGACAAAGACGTAACCCGGTTTTAATACA
>NZ_VDBO01000073.1 GCF_005930355.1 Paenibacillus sinopodophylli | reverse complement strand
GCTCCCCGAACAGGACTCGAACCTGTGACAACTCGATTAACAGTCGAGTGCTCTACCAACTGAGCTATCAGGGAAAATATGGTGGGCCCTAGTGGACTCGAACCACCGACCTCACCCTTATCAGGGGTGCGCTCTAACCAGCTGAGCTAAGGGCCCTAAGCATAAACTCGAATCTTATGTAAGATCTTTAGTTTAAGCACGGACAGGCAAATTGCGCCCTGAAAACTGGATACGAAAGATTAGGTTTGCTGAACCTTATATGCTGCTGTCTACCGGATGTATGGGTCGCGGTAAACGTGTTTAGGATAAGCCCTCGACCGATTAGTATTCGTCAGCTA
>NZ_VDBO01000072.1 GCF_005930355.1 Paenibacillus sinopodophylli | reverse complement strand
ATTTGCCTGAACTCGCTTCAGCCAGGTTGAGGCCGGCATGCCGTAGCAAGGCGTTACCATGTGCATAGCCGCTGAGGTCGCCGGCCTCACCGAGAATACTGGCGACAGACAAGGTGCTCATGCCCTTCATTGCCAGCAGGGGCTTAGCCAGCGGAATCTGGGCCAGTGCGGCCGCGACTTCAGCCTCAATGACCTGCAGTTGCTCCATGGCTAGATCATATTCGGCTAGTAGCTGTTGCAGATGAAGCTTGTAGGCCTTCTCTGCATGCTTGGCACCGACTGAGCGGGCTGCAAGAGCCAGCAGTTCGCTAGCTCTTCGTTCACCACTGTGCCTTCTCAT
>NZ_VDBO01000071.1 GCF_005930355.1 Paenibacillus sinopodophylli | reverse complement strand
GCTCCTGTTCCGCCAGTTGCTCCTGCTGTGCCCGTTGCTCCCGTTGCCCCGGTTACTCCTGCTCCTGTCGCACCTGTTGATCCAGTCGCTCCACTTCCTGCCAGAAGCGTATAATCTGGCGACGTATCTGGTGTTCCAGTAGGTGGCGCTGTATTCACAATATAAGTGCTGCCATTATAGGTCACTACCTGACCTACTGGGTATCCTGGTGCTGCGAGCGGATCAAATACTACAATGCCGCTTAAGCCTACACCCGTGGCTCCAGTCACTCCCGTGGCTCCTGTCGCACCGGTCACTCCTGCTCCTGTTGCACCTGTAACCCCAGTGGCTCCTGTTCCGCCAGT
>NZ_VDBO01000070.1 GCF_005930355.1 Paenibacillus sinopodophylli | reverse complement strand
TGCGGAAGTGGCTCAGCGGTAGAGCATCGCCTTGCCAAGGCGAGGGTCGCGGGTTCGATTCCCGTCTTCCGCTCCATTTTTTTGGCGCCATAGCCAAGTGGTAAGGCAGAGCTCTGCAAAAGCTCTACCCCCAGTTCGAGTCTGGGTGGCGCCTCCACATTTTTTTTGAAATTTTTTATGTGCCCTTAGCTCAGCTGGATAGAGCGTTTGACTACGAATCAAAAGGCCAGGAGTTCGAATCTCTTAGGGCACGCCATCTTTACTGAATTGCCGATGTGGCGGAATGGCAGACGCGCGCGACTCAAAATCGTGAGGGAAACCGTGGAGGTTCGAGTCCTCTCATCGGCACCAT
>NZ_VDBO01000006.1 GCF_005930355.1 Paenibacillus sinopodophylli | reverse complement strand
GCCGTCGCTCACAGCAGTCAATAGACCCGACTCATCGATCGTTGCGCTTCCTGTTCCATTCCAGGCAGACCAGATGACCGCTTTGTTCATTGCATCTGTAGGCAGCGCCTCTGCTGTTAGTTGAAGCGTACCGCCTTTTGCTGTGATCGCATCATTTCCGCTAATTGTAATACTTTCAATTGGTTTTTCCGGGTTGGACTGCGTCTGGCCGCTAATCGTAATCGATTTCGTTCCCACGATGCCCGAACCATCAGTTGCTGTCGCCGTCACCGTTATGGTACCGTCGCTTACAGCAGTTAACAGACCCGACTCATCGATCGTTGCGCTTCCTGTTCCATTCCAGGCAGACCAGATGACCGCTTTGTTCGTTGCATCTGCCGGCAGCACTTCTGCTGTTAATTGAAGTGTACCGCCCTTTGTTGTGATCGCATCATTACCGCTAACTTGGATCGTTTCAACAGGTATAGCTTCGATTTCCATCGACTTGACGATCATCGTAAAGCTTCTCGTATCCGTTACTTCACCCTTCGTTAAGGTTGCAGTCAAGGTAACAATGGCGTCTGCCGCACCTGCTAATGGACGAACAATTTCACCATTTGTACGAACAATTTCAGGATTGTCACTTGACCAGGAAACGGTGACATCATTTAATCCTGTCGTAGGCAGTGCCACGTTTTGTGTGACAACAGCTGCATTGTTGCCTGCTGCGTAGCCTATTTCGAGGGCTGCTACCGCCGCAGCTACATTAGCAATGTCCGGATCATCTTTGAGGATCCAGTGAGCGTAGAAGTTGCTGACGGATGCGGTAGACCAGTTGCCCTCATATACTCTGACGCCGCCACTGCTGTAGTACTGTTGGCCATTTCCGCCAGTGTTTGTGTAGAATCCTTGAAAAGAATATCCATCTCTTTCAGGGCGGGTGATTCCCAGTGGCAGTTTGCCGCCGTAGTTGACCGAAATACTTTCCGTACCGCCTGATCCACTCTGAGGATCCAGCATAATACTGTAGGTATTCGCCGTAAAGCGGGCATATAAAGTCAAATTACCGACAGAGTTGACTGCAACGTTGACACGCTTTGAGCTCGGCAGGAATTCCGAATTGGTATACCAGCCATTGAAGCTATACCCCTCCTTGAGGCTCGGCTCGGCGAGGTTAAACGTCGGCGTTTCAAAGGTATAAGCGACCTGTTGGCTGCCCGGCATAACGGCTGATCCTTCACCGTCCTTATAGGTGATCGTGTAGGATACAGCCTCCCACTTGGCGAAGAGTGTTGTCACCGCCGTCACGGTATCAGAGCCAAAGCTCCACGCATTATTGTAGGCCGAATCCTTGTACCATCCCGCGAAAGTATAACCGTTCCTGATCGGCTGTTGTGGCACATTGATATTGCTGCCGCCTTCCACATTAGGGATGGACATGACCGAACTGCCGCCCTGAGAGTTGAACTGGACCAAGAATTTGTCGGCTTCTAGCTGAATCCATCCAGCGTAGAGAGTCCTGGCGTAAATATGACCTTCGCCGAGAGTGTTGACCACAGGAGTGCTGAAACTATACTCCTGCGTGAAAGCCGAATCGGTATACCATTTTCCGTCGAATAGATAACCGCTGCGAGTCGGATCGGTTGTCGGCCGAGTCGCTTTTTCCCCTTCACGAACATATTGATTGGCGACCGAGCTGCCGCCCGACGTGTTGAAAATTACGCCATTGCGCCCCGGTGGGAATACGTTGCTGCTTGCGAAGCCGATATTGTTGCCAGCCGCAAAGGTCGTATCCCAGTTGGAGCCCGTGTTGATCGCATAGCCTGAAGCTCCAGTACCATAGAAATATAATTGCTCATTATTCAGCATTGAAGCGGTAATCGCCGGTTGACCGGATTGTTGTCCAGTGCCCGAGTTGTTCTGAGTATTGAATATGATTCCGCCTACGGCAGCCCGAGGCATACTAATCTTGTACCAATGCGTGTCGACACCATTGTATTTCAATCTCGTCATCGTACCGCCAGGCCATCCGCCGAACAACTCAGGGTTGTACGTGTAAGTCCTCACACCGAAGGTGTGGGTACCCCAGGCTTGGAAGTTCGCATTGCGATTGATCGACAAATAAACATTGACATGAGTTGGCTCTGCGACCGGCGGAACGACCGCTCCTACAGGTTCGACTCTAGTGTAGGTAAACGCTTTGGTCATCCAATCCCCTTCGACTGCTCGGCCCACCAACGTGACGGTAATCGGCTCGTTGTAGTTGGCGTTCACAGTGATGATGTCATTATGAGCAAAGCTCACAGCATCGCCGTTATTAATAGCGTAGCTGGCATTGGTCACATTGACGGCGGACATCCTGAGCTTGAGCTGATTGCCGGTAAAGCTGTTGCCGGCGAGCACATCGTCATCGCTAGGCAAAGCAGCCAGAACGGCGGAGGTTGCGACCTCTTTCTCCATTAGAACCACAAGGCCTGGGTTGCTGCCGATGTCAGTGTTGTTGGCTTTTGCAGGGTTGCCAGGAATCGTTCCACTGATCCTGCCGCTCGCTACTGTAAAGATGTTGGTCGGATTCAGTGCATTAGCATAGAAACCATCCTTCAAGAAATTCACCGGTACACTGCCTAGAACACGGTCGGTTGTACTTGTGTTGAGCAGCACCGCACCGCCGCCGTCCGCAATTGTACCGCGCTCGATCATGACGGCATTGTTACCGAGGCTTACCAGATTCTCGTCCCGTCCCGCCATAGCGTTGTGGAACTTGTTGACAGCAACCACTTCGGGATGGCTCCACTGAGGCCGGTTATTGTCTACGTTGTCTGCAGTCAGTACGCTTGTTCTCTGGCTCCCATCAGCGTTGACATTACGGGCAAAGAAGAGGGGGGATGCGTCCTTACGGGCGGCAATAATGGCCCAGCCCTGTCTGATCTGCTTCGGGCTGAAGCTCAGGGACTCTCCTTCGTTGTTATAGGTGTCGTGGGATTCCACCCAGGGTACCAGCCGGTCGGCCGACAGGCCCTCGGCTGCGTAATCCGCCCATTTGTCGAGACGACCGATGTCCCCTACCTCGAGGACGCCACGTACATCATGCCCGTACTTGGAAGCAGTCATGTCGATATACTTAGCATAGCCTTTCATCCTGTCGTTCTTGGGGTCTCCCCCTTGCAGCACCTCGCCATACTGGAAGTTCACTTTGCCTTTCTCCTCAAAGTAGGCTTTGGCGGCACCAGTCACATTTTTCACATAATCGCTTTTGAACTCCCCATCGGGATAATCCGCGGCAATGCTCGCTGGGGAAGGCGCGTCGTCGTCAAGTTCGATATGCTTGATGGCATCGTAGCGGAAGCCGCTCGCGCCAGCGTCAATCATGTCCTTTAAGTAAGCAATGTAGGAATCTTGAACAAACTTGGAGCCCGTGTTCAGATCCCTTAGTCCGCTGATCATATTTGGTTGGGTCAGAAGAAAACGGTCATTGTAGCCTACGTTGCCGCTCACACTGTGGAAATATGTGTTGTCATTCCACGGGGCATCCGAGTTGCCAGTGCTGCCCATATGGTTAGGCACCACGTCGACAATGACCTTGATGCCAAGTGCTTTGGCGGCAGTGGTCAGGCTGACAAACGCATCCCTGTCGCCATATCTGTTGCCTTTGCCGCCAGCGAGCATGTTGCTGGGCTGATAGGCAAAATACCAGTTGGTCCCAGAGGCGCTGCCCATGATAGGCGAAGTCTGTATCGCCGTGTACCCGGCGTCAGCGATAACCTGTAGGTTTTCCTCTATGACACTTAAATTCCAGTCAAAGGCATGCAGTATAGCGCCATCACGTATGCGATCCGGGATGGGACTGCTCGTTATGGAAGCCGCCGTTACTGGCTTGTCCGTTAAAGATTCGGCCTGAGCCGTCGGCATGGTCAAGACCGATGCTATCAGCACCACTGTGAGAAGCAGACTAAGGAAACGTTTTCGGTTCAGTTGTTTTGTTTGTTTCATGGAAATGTTCAATCTCCTTATAGATAAAATGATAATGATAAAATAGAGATGATTAGTAAAAAGCTAGTTTCACAGAACACTATTTCACAAAAAATTTAGACTGTTACTTGAATACTGTGCCATGAACTTCACCACCTTCGTAAAAAATAACCGGTGTAACCGCATTCAAAGGGGGTTATTCGATTACCTCTGCATTATCGTGTTGCTCCCAATTCTCCACCGGTATTTACATACAGCCCATGGTGGATATATTTCCTCCGTTAAATATACCACTGTTAAAATGAACTCAAGATAGAGATCGATTGCGAATGTAGACGATTATTATGCAAAAAAAAAGTTCGTTCCGAAAATTATCTATCTTCTTTTCATCCGAATACCTAACTTCACCCGTGCTCCGTCCTATTCTTAAGCGTGCTATTCGTTCAACCATTACCTGTAAATATAGATCCACCTAAATTCAAAAAGTCCCGATGTACCTGAATACATTGGGACTCGCTTTGTTGTTTCACACCTGCTACTTAGGCTGTTTTTCTTAGCATTCCGCTTCCTTCAGTTGGCTTTCTGCAAAACTACGCACTCAAATATCTTAAAATCCTTGAACACGTTCAACCGTACGCTATCCTGCTCCATATATAAGTCTCATACCTGAAAAAGGTTGAACTTCTCGGAGAAATCCTTAAGCGCCGTAGATGGAGACAACACTTCGATAATTAGCGTTGGCGCAAAATGTAGTTCTCCCACAACAACCAACCTTGATGTTCGTCTTGAAAATCTGGTTGCGTGTACCTAAATGATAAAACATGCTGCTTTGAATTCTCACTGTGCAGCTGTTTGACTTGACCAGCGACGAAACGATTAAATTCGCCAAGCTGAATTCCTCCATCGTACAACCATCACGGCATTCATTAAATCCCCTATTATTGGGGACTGGAAATATGCGAGAATATCGAGTTCCGCTTCTGCCGTGTTCCCGGCAAGGGCAGAGAAAAGAAGTTCGAGTTTCGCGTGCTCTACTCTAATATTTCCTTTCTTCATAATGACCTAACTAAGGATTTGGTAGGGTCCAGCTTTTGATCTACGTATGCGCCTAGATCAACTATGAATGAAAGACAAAATAAAACGGCCTCAGTCCTATGGGATACAGGACTAAGACCGCTTAATCTCAATGCATTTTCAAAAATTCACTTATTATACAAGCGACATATCCAACAATCGAATGATCATCGCCACTGACTCAGCACGGGAAGCAGATTCATTCGGTTTGAACGATCCGTTGCCTTTGCCACTTACGATACCTGCATTTGCGAAAGCATTGATTGGTTCAGAAGCCCAGTTCGTAGCTACATCTGAGAAGAGATTGGATGGGCTAGGAACATAGTTCGTCAGTCGAGCAAGCATAGCAACCATCTCAGCACGGGAAATTTCTTGATTAGGATGGAAAGTTCCATCACTATAACCTGTGATTATTCCATTAGCTTGTAATGCTGCAATCTGCCCTGAGGCCCAGTGTCCATTAGTGTCAGAAAAAGTGGAACCGCTTGAACCGCTTAGACCAAAAGCTTTTGCAAGCATTGTAGCAAACTCAGCACGAGTTACCTTCTCATTAGGATGGTAAGAACCATCACTATAGCCTGTAACAATTCCCATCTTCGCAGCACGCTCTACTACTGAAGCACTCCATGAAGACGCTGGAACGTCCTTAAAACTTACGGCAGGAGCAGATTTCTCTTTTTCCACCATTGCCTTAACTACGTCCACATCTACCTTGTCGTTGAAGACAGGTTTCAAAATCGTTGGCGTTGATGTCGGTACCGGCGTCGGTGTTGCTATTGGTGTTGGTGACGGCGTCGATGTCGGCGTTGATGTTGTCGGTACCGGTGTTGGTATTGATGTTGTCGGCGTCGGTGTCGGTGTTGGTGTCGGTGTTGGTGTTGGTGTTGGTGTTGGTGTCGGTGTTGGTGTCGGCTCAATTGTTGTCGGTTTTACAACAGTAAACTCATCGAACTTAACCCCCGCACTCGTACGTGCTTCCACATGAATGCCATCCTCAGTAATTTTAATAGCGGAATATACGGGAACGTCTTCATCAAAAATAAAGTTCAAATAATTATATTTCGTACCATCATAGAATTTCCAGCCCGCTGCACCACCATCTAGGTATACGGTGCCAGCATTTGTATCCTTATTAGGCTTACCATCCTGCATCGGATAGGTGCGCGCATACACATGATCGTGACCAACCAGAACCAAATCTACTTTCTTCTCTTCTAATATTGGTGCAAAATACGTTTGTGTATACTCAACAAGGGTTTCTCGACCATTTTCTGTATGGTAAGCCGGACGGTGGAACATAGCAATTGTCCATTTTTTATCATTCTGTTCCAAATCTTTTTCCAACCATGCAGCTTGATCTATCATTTGCTCCTCTGTACCCTCTGAATTTAATATTACAAAATGAGTATTATCAACATCATAAGAGTAAGCATATTGCACTTGAGATTCTGGTCCATTCGTTGGGAAATTCGCACCCTTGGTAAATACTTCTTTCCCCTCACTCTTCACATCATGATTACCCAATGCTAGAGCAGATGGAATTTTTGTTGCATAGACCGAAGAGGCTTCCCAAAAATTTTGCCATTCTTCAAATGCGCCGCCTACATCTACCATATCCCCACCATGCATAATAAACTCTGTTGTTGGGTTTTGTTGCAAGGCGTTAGACATTAGCTCTTGATAGGTTTGTATTCCATGTGATTGATTCGTATGGGAATCTGTAATAAATAAGAATGAGGTTGGAGTTGATTTATCCTGATCAATTGTAGAATATTCATACCACTCCGACCAATTGCCCTCATAGCCTACACGATATTTGTATGCGGTAACTGGTTTCAAGCCTTTAATTAACGCATTATGAAAGCGAATTTCACCTTTCGTTCCATTTTCCTTCATGCTAAGCACTTGAAGTTCACTCTCAGCTTGTTGTTCTTTTACATGATTGAGATCAGGGCTTTCTCCTGTTCCCCATTCACTCGCTTCAATGTATTGAAGGTACGTATAGGTTTGGTCAGGCTTTGTTTGCCAAGCAGCACTTAGCTGGGATGACATATCTTCTGCCACATAGGTTTGAACATATTGAGGTTCATGTGTTCCGTATTGCTCTACAACCTCATAATTGACAACCTTACTGTTCTTATCACCGTTGACCGCTTGAACCTGATAGGTGCCAAGTGCCAATGTAGTTAGGTCTGTCGTTAATTGTCCTTTTGCATCCGTTTTGCCAAGGCTGCCATTCAATTGCTGACTGCTAACGTCAGATTCAGAGATATAGCCTGTGGTTTGACCGTCTGCAAAAATAATTTCGAATAATCCATCCTCAGCCTCTGCTGAAGCATAGTAACGTTCGCCGGCTTTTGCAACCATTAGTACATCTGAAGACGTATCATCATCCTCATATACATTAGATGTTACGGTATTAACGGTAACGACTGAGCTTTGCTTTAATAATCCAATGAAAACAATATCCGCACCTTCATACGGTTTGCCCTCATGGTCTAATACTGTAACGGTAGAAGGTGTTCCCAAACCTACTCCCGTCATTTCTATCTGATATGGAAAGGCGATTGTATAGTGAATCGGAGCAGCTAATGGTGAGCTCGTCTGAATTTCGCCAGCAATTAGCTTTGAATTACTCATTATTATAGATTTGAAATTTTCACCACGTCCTAAAGCGGCATGAGAGCTCACTCTGAAGTTAACCGTTACGAATTCATGAGCTGCTGCAGCTAGGTTATTAAGTGCTACCTGAACAGTTCCATGCTCATTATCAATATCTGAAGTTAGGGCAACTCCATTTGCCTCAGAAATACTTTCAACTTGAAGGGTGCTGGCGTCATAATTTAATGCAAATTCTGCCCGTTCCGCATTCAAATAATCTTTGATACCTACTTTAACAGCATAAATTTCATTACTTACTGCCTCTTTGTTTGCAGTCATAGTTAAACGTTCTCCTGCATTCACTGTGAAGGCAAATGTTTTCTCTGCTGGATTACCGGCTTTGTCCTTCACTTCAATAACTAGCTCATGATAACCGCCATCCACATTTTTTCCAGGATAGGTCAATAAATTTGTTTGTGCAGAATAGTCCACGTTATCCGTAATATTCGTTCCATCCAAAAGCACAGATAAGGTATCCAAATCTAAACCTGATCCATTATCGTTCAGCTCAACTTTTAACTCGTCAAGTGGAGCGCTTAATACTTCATTCGGGGCAGGGACTAAAGGTTTAATGCTCGGAACGTCTTTATCCTCATCCGTTTCCTGATAGATAAAGGTAATATCATCTACCCAAATAGAACCCTTATTTTTCTTACTCATATTCGATTGTTTCAATTGGAAAAACAATTCAAGGACAATCGGACCTGGCTTACCTTGCGGAACTGCCGCCTCGATATACTTCCAACCAGACCAATCTACACCCATTTGATTCCCATCGTAAAACTCAGCTTGGAATGAAGATCCACCACCATCTCTGAATTTTGTCGTTAGCAAATGTCCTTCATTGTTTCCATAAACCCACATCCCTACTTTAGTAGGGTAACCAGATACGGGGATATTTCCCGATTTATACCCGACTTCAATTTGAGAGGGGTTATCTACAATACCAATCATATCGTAATCAATTCTAGCCGAATATTGTCCATTTCTTACACGTTTCTTGCTATCTTCCAAATGCAGCGTAGCACCATACATACGTTTAGGGTTAAATTTCACATCTGAGATTCCATCCTCAAAATCTTCAACGATTACAGATGGTGTAGGATCACCTATTGCATAAACATGATTATTTTGACCAAAACCGGTATGTAATCCACCCCCTAACAATGAAACGATTGATGCGATAACGATTGTTTTACGTAATAACTTAGCTTTCATTAATTTCCCGACTCCCTTAAGTAAAATGATGGTCAACGAGAACTATAACAGTACAATGTAAATTTAAATCCCCTAAACTATTAAGAAATTATATTGTATTCAAATAATAAGTAATTAAAAGTCGTTTTATTAAGTAGAATCTGAACTTACATAAGTGCCTACGCATCGCTTAATTGAGAGCATGTGATCCAACACAATTCCTGTCCCATATAGAGTAGGATGTCGTACGGTTTATTGTTTGGAGCAAAAAAAAAACGGTCGAGATTTTATCTCGCCGGCTGATTGTGTTTGTATTCATATATCTCCTTTTAACTCAAACCGTAATATCAACCCTTATTTATAGCTATTGTGAAAATAAAAATACCATTCTCATGTGTCAAAGTTAAAGTTCCCCCATGAAGATTAATAATATTTCTAGATATAGCGAGCCCTAATCCACTCCCTTTCTGAATGCCATCGTTATTCCGTGAATCATCAACCTTATAAAAACGATCAAATATTTTTTCTTCCTGTTCTTTTGTAATAGGATGGCTTTTATTTTCAATATCAATGTAAATACGATCCTGATCGGACCGCAATAATACTTCAATCTTTCCCGGTTTAATGGAATAGTTAAGTGCATTCATCAACAAATTATCGATTGCCCGAGCGATCTTACCACTATCCAGAAATGCCATAACAGGGGAGTGGCCTGTTTTTCTAATGACATGAATGCCGTTTTCTTGAGCAAGCGGCTCAAATTCAAACAGCATTTGCTCCAGAAGCTGCTGAACATCAATCTGTTTCAATTCTAATTGGATGTCAGCACTTATGAGGCGGGTATACTCAAATAAATGATTGATTAGCTTTTTTAAATGAAGGGCTTTGTTGTAGGTGTTTTGTAAGAACCGTTTATATTCATCTTTGTTTTGAAAGGATTCGCTTTTTAACAATTCTAAGTAACCAATAATACTCGTAAGTGGGGTACGTAAATCGTGGGAAACACCTGTGATCAGTTCCATTTTGGAACTTTCAAGTTTGCGTTCCTTTTCGATTTGCTGCTGCAGCTGCTCCGTCATTAAATTAATGTTAGTCGCAACCCGGCCAAGCTCATCTTTTCGGATGACGGGAACTCGATAGTGCAAATTTCCCTCTGCGATGGTTTGAAGCCCGTCTGCCAAATCAACAATGTATTTAATTATACGGCGGGTCAGTGAATAGAACGAAAAAATGAAGGTGATAACAAAAGTAACTGGAGCCAGATTAAATAAATATTGACCCTCTTGATATTCATTAACAAGCAAAAAGGCACCATAGTTTACACCTATAAAACTTAAACATCCAAATACAAAACTGAAAATGAAAGCCGAAAAAAATGAAAAACGAATGCTTTTTCTAGCATTTTTGAAATGGAGCAACTTAATTTTCAATTTTGTATCCTACCCCCCAAACGGTTTTAATATATCGTGGTTCACGGGGGATATCCTCAATCTTTTCTCGCAAATTGCGAATATGTACCATGACCGTATTATCTGAATACCCGAAAGGTTCATCCCATACATTCTCGTAAATTTTTTGTGCGCTGAAGACTTTCCCAGGATAGCTCGAAAGCAGCTCCAAGATAGAAAACTCACGCGGTGTCAACGAAATCTCTTTCCCTTTCACTGTTACGACATGTTTTTCTTTGTCGATTACAAGGTCTTGTATGTGAACTTGGGTGCCGTTCGTTTCTTTCTCATTCAATAATTGCCGCCGCAGCTGAGCTTTAACTCTAGCCAGCAACTCTAGCGGATTAAACGGTTTCGTAACATAATCGTCGGCACCAGTCGTAAGACCTGTAATTTTATCCAGATCTCCTTCTTTTGCCGAAAGCATAATAATGGGAACTGTGTATAGCTCCCTGATTTTTAAGCAAGCCCGAATCCCATCCATTCGCGGCATCATTACATCTAGAATAATGAGGTGGACGGAATTTGACTGTAAAACCTCTAAAGCCTCTAAACCATCAATAGCCTCTAGTACTTGGTACCCTTCGTTGCGTAAATAAACATGTATGACATCACGGATTTCTGAATCGTCATCAACGACAAGAACAGTAATCATTATCTCTGCTCCTTATTTGTATGGGGATCATGGCATGCAACAAGTTGATGCCACCTTCTATTCTAGCACTAATCTCGACAACAACACTTCATTAACTACAATGCGATTCGAAAGGCACTACACAATTGAACGACTCCGCCGATTATCCATCTCGCCATCATCCCTTTTGCGGCAAACATAAACAAAGGCTGGCGGAATATTGAATGGCACTAAATCTATTTTTTCAATAACAAAATGATCTAATAAATGCTTTTTCATTTGAAGTGAATATTGAAAAGCTACCAAATAACCTCCTGGTTTTAATGCATTGGTAATTTGGTGCAATAATGTTTCTCTTACTTCATTTTCAAAAGTGAAGAAGGGTAATCCGCTAATAATGCAATCCAATTGATCAATTCCATGCTGATTCATGATGCTATTCATATTACAAGCATTTGAATGGCAAATAAACTGGGGGTAGCTTTCTTTCAAGTTCCTCCTCATTATGTCATCCAGCTCAAACAGGAACACTTTACTAGCGTTATCGATTTGTGGCTGAATAAAACGAGTGATAGCTCCTGTTCCCGAACCAAGCTCAGCAATTGCATGTACTTCTCTCCATGACACAGCTTGTATCATTTTTCTCGCTAAAAATCTAGAGCTAGGGATAATACTCCCAATTTGCTTTGGATTTTGAATAAACTTTCGTAAAAACATGAGCTGTTGATTGGATATCACTACTTATCCCTCATTTTCATCCTATATTTTCTTCTTATTCTGGCTGGTTTATACCGTTAAGATCAGCTAGGGATAAGCTTTGCCTTCAGTTTGATTGTGACAACAACAAATGCGGCACCGACAATAGCAATTGCAATCCATTTAAGGTCGATTAACGCCAGCAACTTTAAAATATAATCTCCAAGGAAGCTTCCAAGCGCAAAAATCGTTGCGGACCAAACCATCGCGCTGGAATAGGTGATTAAAGCAAACTTCCTGTATGGGACACCACTAAAACCAACGATGATGGGCATCATATACCGAATAACTGGAAATAAGATTCCAAGGCACATTGCCCTATTTCCGTTTCGTTGAAAAAGAGCCTCTGCTTTCTGGAAATAATGGTTTTTATGAAATTTCATTCTGAATTTACCCCCAAGAAATTTGCCTGAGAAATATCCCAAAGTGATTGCTGTAAGTAACCCAGAGAGGATCGCGAAATATACAATCCACGGATTTAGAGCGCCATTAATACTCCACATACTTCCGCTGAGAATCAAAATCTCATTAGGAATGGGAATGCCAAATGGACCGAGGCAGAGTGCTAGAAAAAAAACTAGATATCCATATTGATTAATTAATTGAATGAGAGTGTCGCTGATCATGTTTTATCCCCCTATGAACTTCAGTAAGGCTATTTTAATATAAAAAACTTAGGAGCTTATGGGGATATTTCTAAAGAAATTCTGAAGGATTACAAATTCATCGAACCAGAAATTTACGCAAACTAAAGAGACTATTAACAGTGGCTCTACTAGTCTTAAGGTGAAGGATAGCGATTCCAATACTATAGGGAGTTGTTTCTCATTCATGATACGAGGGTATGGAGCTCGCTTTGAAATACATGGAGCGTGTGCTTCCCCTATGTCGTTTAGCTATTGGGGAGAGCATACATCTGGAGGCGTTCGTCGAAGATAAGCAGATCGTGTTCAGCTGTGATGGGAAGAAGGACAACTCATTTCCTCCCTCTACTCGCATTACTGGAAAATGCTGACGCGACAAAAAACCGCCGAATCACTTCGGCGGCGTGGGTTAAACATTTACATGATGTCGTCCAATCGGTACGATTAGCGGAGAACCGGATACAGGATCGCTGATTACCGTACATTCGAGTCCAAAAACATCCTTGATCAAATCGCTTGAGATGACCTTGGACGGCTCACCTTCCGCTATCAGCGTACCTTCACGGAGCGCAAAAATATAGTCGGCATAGCGAGCAGATAAGTTAATATCGTGAAGAACCATAACAATCGTCGTTCCGTGCTTTCGGTTCAGATCTGTGAGCAAATCCAAAATCTCAACTTGATAAGTAATATCCAGGAATGTCGTTGGTTCGTCAAGAAACAAAATGTCGGTCTGCTGTGCCAACGCCATAGCGATCCATACGCGCTGGCGTTGACCGCCCGACAGCTCATCAATGTTATGATTGGCCAGTTCCGTTATTTTCATAATTTCCATTGCTTCTGCAACGGCCTCATAATCCTTCTTGGTCCATCCGCCGAGCCAGGTTTGATGAGGGAATCGGCCGCGACCGATTAGATCGGCTACACTGATTCCTTCTGGCACGATGGGGGATTGCGGAAGCAGCCCGACAATTCTCGCTAACTGCTTCGGCGGATATTGATCAGTCGACTTGCCATCTAGCGTAATGCGGCCCGATTCCGGCTTAAGCAGTCTTGCCATAGTCTTGAGCAAAGTGGACTTTCCGCAGGCGTTAGCTCCGATAATGACGCTTATCCGATTGCTTGGAATGGAGAGGCTTACTCCATGAACAACTCTTCTATGTTCGTAGCCCGAGACTACATGTTCTGCCTGGAACTGATGCTTCGGCTTCATGTTAGAAATCTCCCTTTCGATTCATTCGGATGAGCAGATAGATCAAATATGGCGCTCCGAGAATTCCGGTAATAACACCCACGGGGAATTTAGTCTCAAAGGCAAATTGCCCGATTAAATCTGAGGCCAGAACCAAGATGACACCGACAAGACCACCAGGAACTGCTGTGGAGTAGCCTATACCGACCAATCTACTCGCGATCGGTCCTGCCAGAAAGGCCACAAAAGCGATTGGTCCTGTTGTAGCAGTAGCGACCGCAATCATGCAGACGGTGCCAAGAATTAACGCAATTCGAGTTTTGTCCGTATGGACACCCAGTGAAGTGGCGGCTTGTTCGCCTAACTCAAGCATGCTCAGATGCTTACCTAGCAAAATAATGATAGGCGTGCATAGAACCACCGTGATGATAAGCGGCGGAAGCTCCTCCATCTGTGCACCGTTGAGACTACCGCTTAGCCAACGATAGGCCTTGCTAATATCATACTCAGAGCTAATTCGCAGCAGATATGCAATCACAGATCCGAGCATGGCATCGAGACCAATACCAATTAGAATCAATCGCCCGAGTGAAAAGGATTTTCTTATCGATAACAAATATAGAACAGTGACCGTAGCCAATCCAGCAATGACGGAGGCAATGAAGATCACGAATTCGTTCGAATGGAGAATCACGATACAAAAGACAGCCGCCACACTGGAACCGGAAGTAATGCCCAAAACGTTCGGGTTCGCGAGCGGGTTGCGAAGCATGGTCTGGAAGACACTCCCGGCTAGTCCGAAGGCGAAACCAGCGAACAGTCCTGCCAGCATTCTTGGCAGTCGAATCGTTTCAATGGCAAACGATGCCCCTTTAATCTGCTCTCCCGTCAGAACTCGGACAATCTGTTCTACTGTATAAATGGTGTTGCCCAAATAGAGCATTAGGCCGCAAAGCACCAAAGAAATAATGGAAAGAATGGTCGTAATCAGTACATATCTACGCCGTCTCTTACGTCTGCCCGACATAATGGTATTTATCGTAGTATTCATCATAAGGTTCGCACTTTCGATTTCATGGCTAATAGAATTAGGATCGGTGCGCCTACGAAGGCGGTGACGACAGCCACCTCAAGTTCCCCGGGTCTTCCGAGGATTCGTCCTATGACGTCTGATACCGTTAATACGATTGCGCCTGCCAGCGCCGACATCGGAATGAGGTAACGCTGGTCAGGCCCGATCATTAACCGAATGAGATGAGTCGCCAATAGTCCTACGAAGCCGATTGGTCCTGCAAGTGCGGTTATTGTACCACACAACACAACAGCAGCGAACGACGCAATTAACCGAAGAACACCCGTCCGAACGCCTAAGCCCGTCGCCGTCTCGTCCCCAAGCGCCAACGCATTCAATGCGGGGGCAGTCAGAAAGGCGATTAGAATAGCAATTAGAAGAAAAGGGGAGAAGGTTGCGATATCGCTCCAGCTAGATCCCCCTACGCTTCCTACCTGCCAACGACGGACTTGATCCAAGACGTTAGAGCGTGGAATCATAATAGCACTCACAAGCGAAGATAGGGCTGCACTCGTTGCCGCCCCTGCCAACACCAGCTTAATAGGTGTTGGTCCTCCTCGTCCGAGTGAGCCGACACCTAGCACGAATACTGCGGTAATCGCTGCTCCTATGCAAGCCATTAGAATAAACTCGTTCGCTGTTCCAATGTTAAAGAATGCGATTCCGCCAACAACAAACAAGGATGCGCCTGTGTTCACTCCGAGAATGCTCGGATCGGCAATCGGATTGCGGGTGACAGCTTGCATCAATGCACCCGCGATTCCGAGTGCACCTCCGCATAGGAGACTAAATACAGTGCGGGTCATTCTCTGTTTAATGACATCGGAATCATAAGAATCCGCGGACGTGTTAAACAACACGTCCATCAATTCTTTAAATCCAATGATTCGTGAACCGAATGCCAGCGATGCGAGAACACATAAGCCGAGAGCAAGCAGGCAGAGAATCAACACGATCGTGAAATGCTTCGGCGTGGGCGATCCATATGGCTTTTCGTTAAGAGACAAAGATTTACTCATTGATTTTCTTCGCGGCTTCTCCGATCAAACCCAAATATTCATCGAGTGTGTATGCAATCGATAGCGGATTTGGGTTGCCCGCAGCCGCAAGCGGTGTGTTGTCCTCAATTAATACGACGGAGCCTCGTGCGATCGCCGGAACTTTGCTAAGCAGAGGATCTGCTTGTAGCTTACTAAGCAGCTCGGCATTTCCATAAGCAATGATGATGTCTGTATCATTAAGCGCATCAGCGTTCTCTGCGCTTAGCTGTAAATAGAAGCTATCCGTAACCAGACTTGCTAGTCCAGCTGGGAATGGCATGCCTAGCTCGATCAAGAAGTCGCCACGAGGATCTCCTGGGGCATAAATCGAGAGCTGCGACAGATCGGTAGGGCTGATAAATGCAAATGCGGCCTTTTTGCCTTGAAGTTCCGGATAAGCGGCAACCTTCTCCTTGATCAGGTTCTCGGTATCCTTGACAAGTTGTTCACCTTCCGCCTGCATGCCCATACCAATGGAATCATTCAGAACCTGCTCGCGCCAGCTGGCTACCCATGGGGCAGTTTGATAAGCGACGACCGGTGCAATCTTGGACAATGTATTGTATTCTTCCTGAGTAATACCGGAGTATGCAGCTAGAATAACGTCAGGACTAGCATCAGAAATTGCCTCAAAGTCAAGACCGTCTGTATCCTTAAATAAATTAGGCTCCGTCACGCCGAGCTCTTCGAGCTTCTTCTTCGTCCATGGCAATAGTCTAGAACCATCTTGAACACCATAGTTAGCTTCGGAGAAGCCGACTGGCACTACGCCAAGGGCAAGAGCAATATCATGGTTCGCCCACGATATGGTCGCGACGCGTTCTGGTTTCGCTTCAATAACCGTTTCGCCCAGCGCATGCTTAATTGTAAGCGGATATTGAGTTGTGGATGCTTCCGAAGCCGGTGCTTCACTCGCTTCATTGCTCGCACTCGGGGAGGCAGTAGGTGATGCAGTGGTATTCGTATTTCCATTGCTGTTGTTAGCTCCACAGCCAGCAAGTAAGATCACAAGCGCAAGTGAGGATAGCAGTGTTGACATTGTTAATTTCTTTCTAGTTTTCATTTTAGACCCGTCCTTATTCATAAATTTTATTGATAATGATTATCAATCTCTCGAGAATTATATAACCTAGGTTCATCTCTGTCAATATACTAAACTAGATTCATTGGAGATTAGGGAATAAAATATGAGCTATTCCTTACTTTATACAAAATTTTCTTGCATTTCTATTTCCCCGACCGTAAAAAAGCCGCAAATCCATTGGATTTGCGGCTTTTTTACGGTCGGGAGGTGAGGTCTCGCTTCGATTGCGTCCTCCATTGTACGAGTAAAGCGCAGCATCATTGCTGGAGCAGCCAACGGTGAGCCTCTATAAACAACGGCCCCCATGTGGATTCGTGATGAGTTCCATCCGGAATGACGTCGAATCGAATTCGATCCTCCGTTACCCCAGCTGCAATAAGCGTTTGTCGAACCAACGCAACATGTTCATAGGCAAGCTTATTGAAATCGGCCTTTTCGGTCTCGAGTTCTCCAATGCTCAAATATATTCGCAGCGCAGGAGACAAAACCGACTGCTG
This sequence comes from Paenibacillus sinopodophylli, assembly GCF_005930355.1. Lineage (GTDB taxonomy): Bacteria > Bacillota > Bacilli > Paenibacillales > Paenibacillaceae > Pristimantibacillus > Pristimantibacillus sinopodophylli. Next base: position 229,900 of record NZ_VDBO01000006.1, on the reverse strand, counting down.
AATAAGTTGATTGATCGCGCCATTGTCATGCCACATCACAAATGAAATGCCGCTCACTCGGCCAAACAGATTTGGGTAGCGAATAGCGGCATAAAGCGAAATATACGCACCAAACGAGCTGCCGCCAATTATGGTATTCTCCGCTTCAGGAAGCGTCCGGTAGCTACTGTCGATGTATGGCTTGAGCGTTTCCGCGAGGAACGAGACGTACGCATCGCCTTTACCTCCGAAACCATACTCCGCATTTATCGTGAAATTATACTCATTGTTGCGCTGGTCGCCTCCATGATCAATGGCAACCACGATAACCTCGAGCGCTGGTTCATTAATCCCTGCTTGCTCGAGCGTCTCATCAACGCCCCACTCACTTCCCCAAGAGGTCGCTTGATTAAACACATTTTGCCCATCATGCATATAGAGGACGGGATAATGGCGAGTTCCTTCGTTATAGCCTCTTGGCAAGTAAATCCACACTCTACGCTCCGTCTGCAGCTGCGGAATCGGGAACGCTTCGATTATCCTTACATCACCGGTAATGGTATGCATCTTATCGTCAGACAGAACTTCACTCCACGGCAACGCCGTATGATTCGTCATAATTGACTCTCCTAGTCATTTGTTTACTAGAATCGTAACGTGCTGTCCAGCAGAAATCAATACAAAATAATACGGAAGTCTCTAAATCAGATTCTAAAATGAAAAGCTAATTCGTTCTTCTAGAGGTTAAAGGCGTTATAATCTCCGTCCTTGCTCGAATAATGACCGCATCCTTTTTACGGGATGTACGAATTGTCACTTCCTCTCCTACCCATTCCTGTACAGGAGCGAGTGACCAATCTGAGAATTGATCCGTGACAACAACTGCCAAATGTGGAATACCATCATTCATTTCAATACCCGCTTTAATCCACTGGTCGGAACCTTTCAACAGCATAATTCCCGCCTGATCGTACAGCTCAGTGAAGGAATCGAGCTTGAAGGATACCTCCATTGCATACTCATCCTTCCAATCTGCGAGCAGGGCATGGCCGTTGCTATGCACAAAATCATACAACGTTTTTTCCCAGTAGTCACTGCCTTTACTGGCCTCAACGATTAGCTTTCCGTCGTTCTCTACGGCGGATACGCATGTTTCACTCCTCCTAGCCATAAGAATGCCCGTAAATTTTATTGGAACAATTGCGGATACAAGGCAAGCACTCCTCCAGCGAGACCCTGCTGTACATTCCTGCTTGTATCATCAGCTACAATCTCGTAGAGTTTCGATTCGATTCCATCGATAGCGATTTTGGCGATATCCTTCGGGGAAGACTTAGGAGCTTGGATGCCTGCTGTCATATCTGTATCCATGAACGCAACATGCAATCCAGCAAGCTTAATATTTTTGGGAGCTAATTCTAAGCGTAATGCATTTGTTATTCCCCATTGAGCGGATTTTGCAGCGGAATAAGCACCTGAGTCACCGATACTGAACCAAGATAAGGCCGACAGGATATTTAGTATTGAGCCTCCTCCATTTTTTTCAATAACAGGCGCGAAACCGCGAATCATAGAAAGTGTACCGAAAACATGAGTATCGAACTCCAAATGAATATCTTCTAGATCACCTGAGAGAAGAGAAGCGCCCGTAGCTGTACCTGCATTATTGATCAGAAGGGTCGCATCCTTAGCAACTTCAACCGCCGCCATAACGGATTTCGGATCTGTAATATCAAGCTGAAGTGGAATAGCACCAGGCAAATTAATGGATTCGGGGTTTCTTGCACCAGCGTACACTTTAGCTCCCCTAGCTAGAAGCTCAAGAGCCAATTCCTTGCCTAAACCTCGATTAGAACCACTGATTATTGCAACTTGTTTAGAAATATCCATTTTAATTACTCCCTTGGTTTTTAGAATTATCGTTCTTAAATTATTACATCTAAAACGTGCCTATTATGATTATGAATCATTGACCAGACATCATATCGTTAACATGATTTACAAGAACACTCTCGTTCGGGCCCGGATTATTACGATACATTTTTGCTGACTCGACCAAAACCTCATCCGTATCTGTACCAAGTACATTCATTGTTTCTTCAATGAAGGCTGCAAGTGGCATTGCATTCGGATCGTAATTGATCATTTGCGTCTGAACCAACGGCGGTGCAATTTCCAGCACTTTCACTGAGGTGTCTTTCAACATGTAGCGTTGTGTCAGTGTATAGGAATGAAGCCCTGCTTTCGTCGCTGAATATACAGCCCCCTGTGCCACTGGTACGAAACCGAGTATCGAAGTAGTATTAATAATATAAGCATCTTCTTTGGATTTCAAATGACCCTGTAGTGCAGCCGTCATACGGATCGGACCCAGTAAGTTTGTAGTAACTGTCTGGACCAATATATCTTCGTCTACCAACCCCGACGGGTCTTCGGGGGTATAAATACCAGCGTTATTAAACAACACATTAAGATCTGGATATTGTTTAATTAATTGCTGGGCGACGGCATTTATACTTGCAGGGTCCTGTATATTCAGCACTACTGCTGCCATCCCGGGATTTGCTCGGATGGTATCCTCCAGGCGCTCTTTACTCCGTCCTGAAATAATTACCTTATTTCCAAGTTTGTGTAATGCCTCTGCTAAACCCCGTCCAATTCCCGAACCGCCGCCTGTAATAAAAATTGTATTTCCTGATAATTTCATTATAAATCCTCCTTATTTCATCACTAACCAGTCGACAGATTCTTCCAGAGAATCGAAACTTTTAGTGGCGTAGCTTCCTGTAAGTGTAGAATCTAACTTTTTTAAAATAGATCTAGCTACTGCCTTTTCTGGTGTAATTAAAGCCAGATATTTCAGCCCCGCTTCTTCTGCCTTTGGAAACCATACATCAGAGAACCATTGCTGATCCGCACCTGTTATGGCTGAGAATTTCAAAGTATTTGCGATTGCCTTGGAAGATTTTTTTGCAATCAATAACTCTAAACTTTTGTTTAATGGAACCTGGTATTTATCACGTGTTGCGAACCGTTTCCATTCTAAAACAACGGTTTTTATCTCTTCGTTCCAAGAGACTAGAGCCTCGGGAGATTCGTAATAAAGCAATTCATTTACCTCCATTCTTGTTGCAAATCTGTTTCCAAAAACGAGCCATACAAGCCAAAGCCCGCGTTATTGACCAGATAATCGACGGCGATTCCATCCTTTTTTAGCTCCGCATAAATTTCTTCTGCCACGCCAGGTATCGAAACATCCTTCGCGAACACCTTGGTTTGAACACCGTATTTTTTTAGTATTCTTTTTCCAGCTCAACAAGCTTAGACTCATTTCTTGCTATGAGAACCATGTTGTGTCCATCTTTGGCAAAACGATCAGCCAGCTCTTTTCCAATCCACCGGATGCACCAGTAATAAGTGCCGTTTTATTCAACTTACATCCACCTCAATTAATCATGATTAGTTTGTGAAAGAATCATGATTAGCTACATTGAAATTTTATTAATTAGGAGGATTACCTTTTGCAAGTAACAACCCCACTTATCAGGAATGATCGTTCTAAATAAAGTAAAAAAAAACGATGCTTATGCAACAATTTCATTGATACCCTACCGATTATATTTCCTCCCGCAACTAATGTAACATATCGGGAACGATCAGTAAAGAAAAACATTGCTAATTTTTTTGCGACAAATATTAGAACGCTTCAAATCAACCTCCTAATTTGAGCGCCCTCATCTGCAATGCCGATATACTGGGAAAACTTCTTAAATCACTACTCCAAAAGTTTTAGCGACACCTTCACAATCCGATATAATTTTTGTTTGTCAATTGAGGTTCTTGCCATTGCTCTTATTCCAACTGATATATTATGCAAGTACTCTGCCATTTCCTTGGCATTATGCTCAGATGAGATTTCGCCATCACGCTGGCCCCAGACAATAATCTGCTCGAACATCTGCTCTGCTACTGAGAACGATTCAATAGACCTTGCATCTACAACAGTATCACGTGCGGCAAGCTCCACCGCTGAATTCACGATTAAGCAGCCAGACGGCATGTCCTCCGTTTCGTTGATCATAAAATCGAAAACTTTATGCAGTGCCTCCGCTGCAGTATTTGAAGCTTTGACTTCTCCCAGTAATGTAACGTTAACCTTGCCGCAATATCGATCCATAGCCTGCAGATACAGTGAATGTTTATCGTCAAATGTATCATATATACTTCTGCGATGAATTCCCATATGGTCAACTAGGTCACTCATCGATGTCTTCTCGTAACCTTGCTCCCAGAAGAGCTTCATCGCTTTATCCAATACTTCGTTCACTTCAAATTCTTTACTTCTAGCCATTTTAATTCCCCCCTACAAATTAATGTATCATATCGGGAACGATCAGTAAATAAAACGACTAACGCGCTCTTCCCAGTGGGATAACGAGTGGGTATGAGAAATCAGATCAGCAATAATTTTGCAAGGCAGACCAATGATGGGCAATGTCGAGGAAGGACGTCGGTTCGTCGAGCAGCAACCGTGAACGCTCAAAATGAAATTTGTGAAACTTCGAGGCGACATGGATCAAGCTTGACGATGCCTGCTTGTAAAAGCTATTATAGATCATTAAAAGCTTTTATTAAGGCAGGTGGTTAAACATGAAGTACTCAAAGGCTACAAATTACGCTCTGCATACAATGCTCTTCCTTGTTGCAGCCGGACAGAGTAAACCAGTTGGCGTGCAGCAGCTGGCAGAGCAGCAAAACCTATCTCCCACCTATCTATCCAAAATACTAACGAAACTGGTCAAGGCTGGAATGATTGAATCGGCTTCCGGTGCCAATGGCGGCTATCGATTAAAACGAAATTGGGAAAATATCTCGTTCCTTGACATTATTCACGCTATTGAAGGAGCAGCCTCCTTATTCGATTGCAGCTTAGATCACGGGCCGCAATGCGCTATTCAACAAGTCGTTCTCGCAGCAGAAGCCCAGATGGAACAGCATTTGAGAAATCAGACTATGGCTGAGCTAGTCCAAAGAAAAAAGATCATATTCTGAATATGATCTTTTTTCTACTTCCCACATTTCCGACTAATCCTGCCCATGCAGAAGCTTCTTTAACGTATAGGAGGGGATATTTCAGCATTAATATCACGGATAATAACAGCTGCATCCCTCGTCAAATGCTGCTCAGGAGCCCCTTTCAACTTCAGAGCGTGCAGAGCACTAATCCGCTTACGCAAGCCCTCGTCTGACGTGACGTAAATTTCATATGCGGGATATTGACCTTTCAAGGCTGCATATACCTGCTTCTCGATAATAAATCTCTTCCCACGATCATTAACAGTTAGAGCAACGAAGGCATCCTTCTTCAGTAATACAACTTGCACTTTATCCACACCTGTAACGCCATCCGCCCGATTCTCCAGCTGCTTGGCACTTTGTGCAGTTCCCATATCTTGGCTGCGCATAAGCCTCGTATCCAATTGCTTCATTTCATTTCCTGCTTGAATATCCATTTGTTTCATACTGCCATGTTGTCCGCATGCTGTCAGTGAGCAGCAGATCGCAATCGTAAATAAAGATAATGTTGCCGGCTTGAACCAGTTTGACATGCCAAAGCACCTCCTGCTTATTACTTATAAGGTTTGCTATTGGCGGCAAATCATACATATAAGAAGAAACATCTGACGGCGTCCTTACTATAAACGCCATCGTTTCTGCGAAACGTATAGAGAAAGGATGAGCAGAACCTTATACTTTCCTATGCGTCAAGGTACAACGCTCCGTCTCTTGGCGGCTCGACACGTTTCATTCCGAGGAACATAGAGAGTGCATAGCCTAAGAAATGCTTTCCTATATTTCAAAAAAGAACAGTTGACCGCAGCAGAACTAGGCGGCTAACTGTTCTTTTTATCGATGTTTTCTCATCTGTTAATCCTCAACATTTCTTACATCAACCGACACATGCAGCACTTGCTCGCCCGTGCCTCTATAAACACCCTTAACCGGTACGATATCCTTATAGTCCCGTCCATGACCAAGCTTCACATAACGCTCGCCAACCGGGTCAACGTTCGTCGGATCAAAGCTGCACCAGCCAAGTCCAGGAACGAAGGCTTCAACCCACGCATGCGAAGCCTGCTCGAAATCTGCACTCCCGCCCTGCAAATCGCCCACGAAGTGATAGCCGCTCACATAACGCGAAGGAATGTTATAAGCCCTGCAGCTTGCAATCATCAAATGCGCAAAGTCTTGGCAAACCCCCCGTTTGCTAATAAACATATCTGAGGTTTTCGTTTTGACATCCGTAGCTTCAGGATCATAAATAAATTCCGTTCTTATCTTGGTAGACAATGCGTTCAACCAATCGAGCACGCTGGAGGAGCCAAACTCATCGGTATCTGTTATCTCGCTCGCGAACTGCTCAACCTCGATCGTCGCAGCCGTATACTCTGTCGTAAGCAGAAACTCCGTAAATCGATTGGCTGCATCTTCTGTCCGGAGCCAGCTCCACGCTTGCTCTGGTGATCGTTTGCTTAAGTATTGGGCTCTCTCCTCCGAGCTTGGCGCCTGCTTCGTCACGACCGTCATATTCGTTCGAATAGTCAGCCTTTTATGCGGCGCATTCACAGAAAAGGCATGCACTCGATTTCCGAAGTAATCCTCGTACGTAAATAAAGACGCATTCGGCTCGATGGATATTGCCTGCTGATAGCAGGACTGCCGCTCATTCGTGCTTGGCGTGAGTCTAATCTCATTGACACTGTCCGTTACGGCTTCCATATATTCGTATTGCGTCACATGTGAAATACTCAGCTTCATGCGCTTGCCTCCCCCATGCGAAAAAAGGTTTTGGCGAATGACATGCCTAGCTGCTGGCTGGCATCCAGCAAGTGGGCAACGATTGCTCCGCTCCGATCAACAACCATATCCTCACGCTCCAAGCATGCCAAATCAGCTTTTACCTTACCGACCTGCCGAATAACACGCTCATGTGCTGTGCGCAGCTGTTTATCCTGCAGTTCAATTTTCCGCATATGATCATCAAGCGTATGGAGTGAAAAGTGGAGAGAACGCGGAAACGCTGCATTCAGCACGACGAATTCCACAATCGTCTCAACAGATATACCATCTGCATAATAACGCCTGAAAGCTTGATACCCGCTCACAGAACGCAGTACAGCCTGCAAGTACGGATAAGCGCTTGAGCTGTTCCAGCTCTCGCCGCTTGCTGCGTTGCCAATCGCTTTGATGATCCGCAGCGTATTCTCTGAGCGTTCCAGATATCGCCCGCATTCGATGAAATGCCATTCGTTCTCCCGCGGCATGACCGATTGGCTAACCCCTTGGAACAAGGCCGTCCACTCCTTGATTCGGCAGAAAAACAGATGGGGAGACTCGCGCAGCAAATCATCAGGCTGCTTCTCGCGCAGCCACAAATAGAAGGCGTTCGTTGCATCCCACATCTCACTCGGCACCTTCTCGCGCAATGTACGCAGATTGCCCCTCGCATGACTTACGCAAGAAACCAACGAATTCGCATTATCGCGATCAAGCGTCGTATAGAACAGCACATCGCGTTCATTATAGTTGTTGTATTGCTGCTCATACGCCTCTCTGCTTCCCAAGGCATCGACAATTCTGGCCCATTTCAAATAAGGCTCCACCGTGTCGCCTGCTTGCTTGTCTTCTGACTCTAATGAGGCTTCCTCACCATGAAGATGGTAGTGGACATCAATTAGTCTTGCATGATTCTCAGCCCGCTCCATATAACGGCCAATCCAAAATAATGCCTCCGCATTCCGATTCAGCATCGCATTCCCTCCATTTTTCTATCGATTAAGAACCCACGTATCCTTGACGCCGCCGCCTTGTGAAGAATTAACAACGAGTGAGCCTTCTGTCATGGCCACACGTGTCAAGCCTCCCGGAATAACATGTGTTTCCTCACCCATTAATGCAAAAGCACGCAAATCAATATGGCGCGGAGTCATGCCGCCTTCTACCATAACTGGTGCGCGCGAGAGCTTCATCGTCGTCTGTGCGATATATCGCTCAGGCTCGCGTTTGATTGCTTCCGCGAATGCTTGAATTTCTTTGGGCGTTGCACTTGGCCCGATCAGCATGCCATATCCTCCCGATAGTGAGGTTTCCTTCACAACAAGCTGTTCCAAATGCTCAAGCACATATTCCCGTTCTTCCTTGCGAGAGAGAATATAGGTCGGAACGTTCTGCAGAATAGGCTCCTCGCCCAAATAATAACGAATCATATCCGGCACGTAGGCGTATACCGCTTTGTCGTCCGCTACTCCCGTACCCGGCGCGTTCGCGATGGCAACATTTCCCGCCCGATAGGCATTCATTAGGCCGGGAACGCCTAGAAAGGAATCAGGCTGAAAGGCAAGTGGATCTAGGAAATCATCATCAATCCGTCGGTAAATGACATCCACCTGACGGAGTCCACGCAGGTCTCGCAAATAAATTTTGTGGTCTTTGTAGACAAGATCTCTACCTTCAACGAGGTGAATGCCCATTTGCTGTGCTAGGAAGGTGTGCTCGTAATATGCGGAATTATAGGCGCCTGGCGTCAGCAGCACAATTAATGGATCCCGTTTACCGTTTGGAGATAATGCGCGAAGCGAGCTTAAGAAGCAGTTCAAGCTGCGGTCGATACTTTGTACGGAGCTAGATAAATACAAATCATGAAAAAGCTCATTCATCAGCGTTCTGCCTTTAAACAGGTAAGAAAAACCGGAAGGCGACCGTAAATTATCCTCCAGCACATAATAACGGCCTTTTTCATCACGGATCAAATCAATGCCCGATGCTGTAATATATACACCACCTGGAACATGTAGACCAGCCATTTCCGGCCGAAAATACGTATTCGAAACAATCATTCGCCGAGGAATAATGCCATCCGATACGATTTTCTGTCCATGGTAGACATCATGAAGGAATGCGTTCAAAGCCTGTATCCGCTGCTTGACGCCGCGATCAACAACATCCCATTCATGCTTAGGTATAACCCTAGGAATATAATCGAATGGAATCGTACGCTCTAACGGCTCATTCTGGGCACCGCTATAAAGCGTGAACGTTATGCCCTCCTCCATCATTCTTTGATTAATTGCCTTCTGCCGGACTGCGAGCTCTGCGGGCTTCATTCTGCCGAACAGCCTGTGCACCGTGTCATAGTGGGCACGTACGGAGAAGTCCTTCTCGAACATTTCATCGTAAAAGGTTTGAGCATCGTAATATTGCGATTGCGACTGTTTGGCCGTCGACATGACAACCGCCTCCTTCATGATGGGCGCTGCACCAATTTGGTACAAGCTAGGTAAACATTCGATCAATCTTGTTATATTTATGTCAAAAAACTTAACATTTATAACCGAATTGCATCTTAATGTTAGGATTATCATACTAAAATCTGAAAATTGTGTCAACTTATATAACGCGAAAGCAGGAACCCTCGGTGGAGAGAATTCCTGCTTTTTCTAAGCTGCGTATTATTCTAGGATTTGTTTAATTGCTGAAGATCCTTCGTGACCTTATCGACCATATGGACGAATGAGGCAAGCTCCTGCGACCTTGCCGCTTGGTTGCGCGCTTCAACCGAAGTTTGCTCCGATTCATGCCGTACGGCGGAGAGCTTCTTGTCAATCTCTTCAAGCTTTGACTGTATCCCTTCAAGCGCATTGCGCGACGAGGTGGCAAGTTTGCGCACTTCATTCGCAACAACCTCGAACCCCCGTCCATGATCACCTGCTCTAGCCGCTTCGATTGCGGCGTTAAGACCAAGCAAATGGGTTTGATCCGATAAGCCGCGAATTAACGTGCCCATCTCATTAATGCCGTCCAGTTCCTCGCGAAGCTCCCCTAATAATGTATGCGTCTTATCCTGGGATTGCGAGGTCGAAATTGCAGTTGCTGCAATGGATTGCGCACCCTCGTCCAATTCGAGCATAAGCGCTGCCAGCTCTTGAACGGCACTCGTTACAGTAGTCAGCATCATCGAGCGGTTGTCCGCAAGTTCTTGAACTCTATGCTGCTCATGCTGATTATAGGCCTCCAACACGAATTGCGAGTCTAGATTAAATAACTTCGTAAGCGCATGCACAACTTCCTGCCAGCTGTCTGGAAGAACTCGACTAATCACATTTGTGGAAATATCCAAATATGTCATATACGCGCCCAAATACCAATCGGTCGTCAAGCCGATTCGTGAATGAACGGCACCTATCGTTATACGGTTATCAATATACGCTTGATCGATTACCCCGTCAGTTAGCGACATATAATACGAGCGCTGCGTTTCCTTGAGACGGTCCATCGTGCTGAATTTCGAAATAAGAGCGACCAAATCCGGCTGCTTGCCTACGCTTTCATAAAACCGATCAACAACTTCATCGACAATCTTTTGAAAAATAGGCCTATGCGATGCGAGATGATTAAGATCCCACTCCGTAATGCCTGTGTAATCTAGCTGATTTTGACGTTCTGCCGATAATTTAATCAAATAACCCGACTCCTTCGGTGTATAGTCCATCACTATCACCTATTATATCGGAAAACATACAAGAAATAGTATGGACGCGATAATTTCTTTTTAAACCTCATTTTCGTACAGAAAAGCCGATAGACAGTTGTCTATCAGCTTCTCTCAGGCTGAGGCTGCGGCCATTCGCTTAGCGATTCAATAAACTTCCTACATAACGCAGCAATTCATTCGAGCATACCGGGCAGTATCCATGATCGTCCATTAATCGTTTCGTTACTTCATTAATACGTTTCAATTGGCTTTCATCCGGTGTTTTGGTAGAGGTCGTAATCTTGACGATGTCCTTCAGATCCGCGAACAGCTTCTTCTCTACAGCCTCGCGCAATCGTTCGTGGCTCGTGAAGTCAAATTTTTTGCCTTTCCGTGAATAGGAGGATATACGTATTAATATTTCTTCACGGAACGCTTTTTTCGCATTTTCCGACACGCCGATCTGCTCCTCGATGGAACGCATGAGCCGCTCGTCTGGATCCATTTCCTCGCCCGTGAGCGGATCCTTAATTTTGGCCCAGTTGCAGTACGACTCAATATTGTCGAGATAATTCTCAAACAAGGTGCGCGCCGACTCCTCATAGGAATAGACGAACGCTTTCTGAATTTCCTTCTTGGCAAGAAGGTCGTATTCCTTACGCGCAACCGAGATGAAATTTAAGTACCGCTCGCGTTCTTCCTTCGTAATAGAAGGATGACTGTCCAGCCCTTCCTTGAGAGCACGCAATACGTCAAGCGCGTTAATGCATTGTGTATCCTGCTTGATTAGCGCACTGGATATCCGGTTAATGACGTAGCGCGGATCAATACCTGTCATACCTTCCTCCAAGTACTCATTCTGCATCTCCTTCAAATCGGCTTCCTTGAAGCCCTCTACTTCCTCCCCGTCGTACATTCGCATTTTTTTGACCAAATCCATGCCCTGCTTCTTCGTTTCTTTAAGCCTCGTCAGAATAGAGAAGATCGCGGCTGAACGAAGCGCATGCGGCGCAATATGGATATGACGCATATCGCTCTGTGCAATTAGCTTCTTATAAATTTTCTCTTCATCCGATACCCTGAGGTTATAGGGAACCGGCATAACGATCATCCTGGAGTGAAGTGCTTCATTTTTCTTGTTGCTTATGAACGATTTATACTCCGATTCATTCGTGTGGGCAATGATTAATTCGTCCGCGCTGATGAGCGCGAAGCGGCCTGCCTTGAAGTTGCCCTCCTGCGTCAGCGAGAGCAGGTTCCACAGAAATTTCTCATCGCATTTGAGCATCTCTTGGAATTCCATCAACCCTCGATTCGCCTTATTAAGCTCACCGTCGAATCGGTACGCACGCGGATCAGACTCGGAGCCGAATTCCGTAATCGTCGAGAAGTCGATGCTTCCGGTTAGATCAGCAATATCCTGTGACTTCGGATCAGATGGGCTGAATGTGCCGATGCCGACGCGATTATCCTCTGAAATAAATACACGCTCGACAAACACGTTTTCAATATCGCCGTTGTATTCCGTTTGCAGCCTCATTTGGCAAGATGGGCATAGATTGCCTTCTATTCGAACGCCAAGCTCCTTCTCAATATCTATGCGAAGCTCATGGGGGATCAGATGCAGCGGATCTTCATGCATCGGGCACCCTTTAATCGCATACACAGCACCACGCTCTGTTCGGGAGAAGCGCTCGAGTCCTTTTTTGAGCATCGTTACAATCGTTGACTTGCCGCCGCTGACTGGACCCATTAAGAGCAGAATCCGCTTGCGAACCTCAAGTCTGCGAGCCGATGAATGGAAATATTCCTCAACCAGCTTTTCAATTGCACGATCTAGCCCGAATATTTCTTGATCGAAAAACTTATACTGCTTGTTGCCGCTGACATCTTCCACCCCGTGAGATTCAATCATTTCATAAACGCGTGAATGTGCAGTCATGGCCGGGGACGGGTCCTTCCTCAGCAACTCAATATATCCCTTGAATGTTCCTGTCCATGCAAGCTTCTCACTCTCAGCCTGATACTCCGATATTCGCTTGAATATGTCCATACCGTGCCTCCTCCCATCGCTTCCGCATACCACTTATCATTCTACGCCCGGGATTTGTCTCTAGACGCTCTACCCTGTGGTGCCAACTTTTATTGAGATATAACAATCCTATGCTTATTCGGCTGGATAATTGCACACTATTTTTGTCCATCTTCCATCAAAAACCGACAGGCCGGCGGCTTCGTTTGTTATAATGGAACTATACATACCGATTGAAGCAACCTCGAGAGGAGAAAGTGGAATTGGCTGTCGCACGCGAGGAAGAGCTCTATATCCCTATAAAAAAGTACTATGAGCAGTTCGGATTTATCGTAAAAAGCGAGGTGCTGCACTGTGATTTGGTCGCAATCCATCCCGAACAGGGTGAAACGATAATTGTCGAAATGAAAAAAACGTTCAACCTCGCCCTGCTGCTACAAGGGGTTGAACGTCTTCGCTTGAATAGCCATGTCGTGCTTGCTATAGAACGAAATAGAAAAAAAAGCGGCGCCCATAACCAACGCTTCGGCGACCTGACAGAGCTATGCCGCATGCTTGGCTTAGGCTTGATGACAGTTACCTTCTACAAAACCAAGCCGCCAGTCATCGAGCTGCTCTGCCAGCCAGGAGATCCGCCGCAGCGTGGGATCAGACGACGGAAGCAAGCTCAGCTGCTAACGGAGTTTAAAGAGCGCAGCGGCGACTACAACGTCGGAGGAAGCACGCGTCGCAAGCTTGTTACTGCATATCGCGAGAAGGCGCTGCGGTGCGCTTATGCCCTTCAGGGGGCGGGGCCGCTTGCGCCGCGCGAAGTTGCGGCTTTAACTGGGTATAGCCGCAGCGGCGAAACCCTTCGCAACAATTATTACGGCTGGTTCGACCGCGTTGCACGCGGCAAATACAGCCTTCGCCCAGAAGGCGAGGCTGCATTAGCCGAATATAGCGAAGTTATCGCTGAATGGGCTGCAAAGGTTAGCTCCGCGCCGTAAATTCACTAAGCGCTTCTACAAAGCGCTCCACTCCCAGCTGCGTACGCGCACCTGTATTATAGGTAAAGTTAAGCCTTGCCGTATTGCGCTGTGGATTGTCTCCATAGAATGAGCTGCCAGGCACAAAGGCTACATTCTTCTGAACCGCGCAGCGAAGAAGTGCCTCTGCATCCAAGCCATCAGGCAGCTCAAGCCATAAGAACATACCGCCCTTAGGCTTCACCCAAGTGATATCCTTTAACGCTTGGCGCTTCAATAGCTCGTGCATCTCCAGCATCCTCTCACCGTAAGATTTGGATATAACGCGGATATGTCCATCTAGGTCAAAGCCTTTAAGCAGCTGGCTCAAAATTTGTTGATCGATAGCGCTTGAATGAAGATCAGCTGCCTGCTTCGCTTTCGCTACCATTCCCATCACGCTGCTATCCCCGATCGCCCAGCCTGAACGAAGTGCAGGTGCGACCGTTTTGGAGAAAGTGCTCGTATAGAATACCGCTCCGCCTTCTGCTTGACCCTCAAGCGAGAACAACGTCTGGAATTGTTCAGTCTCATCAAATTTAATATCTCCATAAGGATCATCTTCAATAATCGGCATTTCATTCTGTTTGCACAGCTCAAGCAGCTTCTTTCTTCGTTCAAGACTCCATACTCGGCCCGTAGGATTACCAAATGTAGGTACAGCATATAACAGCTTAGGACGATGTGCTTTAATTAACCGCTCAGCGTCTTCGGGTATCATTCCGTCCTCATCGCTCTCCGCAGCGATCACGTTAAGGCCATGCAAGGCAAACACTTGCAGGCTGGCCAGATAAGTAGGCTTCTCGACCAGAACGGTGTCGCCAGGCTCCGTCAGCACGCCAACGAGCAAATCAATCGCTTGCTGCGAGCCTGTTGTCAATATCATTTGATCCGGGTTTACATGCATGTTCTTGGCAGCCATGCGCTCGCACAGCTGCTCGCGAAGTGGCATATAGCCTTCAGTTAAGCCATATTGCAGCGCTCCCTTGCCCGCCGTGAATGCACGGTCGGCCGCCTCGCGGATGGCTTCAACCGGGAACAATTCCTCTGCTGGCAAGCCGCCTGCGAATGAAATCATATCCTTGCCTTGCGTCAGCTTCAATATATCTCGTACTGCTGACGATTTAAGCGATAATACTCGGGATGAAAAACGATAATTCATAACGATTGCTCCTCCTCATATGCTAAACGCTTACTACGCTTATAGTATCTATGTTAACAAGGTGTTCACAACTTTTAAAGTTTTCTTTTTTGCCCGGGTTGGTTATAATAAAGACAATATACTTGGAGGTGTCCACAGATGAACTTTATTATTGTCATGACTGTGTTTGCGTTGTTCATTACAGCGATGCTTACCAGCTCCTACAACGAAGACAAAACGTCAGGTCTATAAGCCGTTTTTGAAACTGGCCTATCACAACCGTCTGCCACTGTACCCGCATTTTGACGTGGCTGCGCATCCTTATGAAGGACAACTTCCTTCACAACAAATGAAGCTTCCCGCTTGAGCCGACGGCTCAGACTGGGAAGCTTCATTTCGTTAAGAAAGCAGTCCGCTTCGCTTATTAGCGTTGCAGAACTGCCATTTCTTCCATACATACGCCGCATACATATCGATCCTTGAAATCACGAACTTCAATCATCGATCCACAAAATACACATTTGGGGCGATAACGCTCCAAAATGATATGGTCACCTTGGACGAAAATTTCAACGGGATCGCCCTCGTTCATCAAATAACGTTTACGTAGTGATTTTGGAAGTACAATACGTCCGAGTTGGTCCACTTTTCTTACTACACCTGCTGGTTTCATCACTTTCACCTCTTCTGTGTCTGGTTTCGCAAGTCATGTTGAGAAACCTCTGCGTTATAGTCTTTCGATGGCACTTCGGCTTTTCCTTCCTATTTTCATAATTTCTTAATATCCTGCAATAAAAAAGTGTTTTCCCGCTAATAAAACCCAAAAAATGATAAATAGAGAAACTTTATTATGCAAGGCCAGGAAAATCATTTTGCCTAAGTGCTTCGTACACAATGATTGCTGCAGAATTCGATAAGTTCAACGATCGAACTTTATCTGTCATCGGCATTCGAATACAAGTTTCCTTATTCGCATCTATTAACTCCTGAGGCAGACCTTTCGTTTCCTTACCGAAAACAAAAAAATCGCCATCTCGATAATCGAATTGTGAATACGGCTTGCTTGCCTTTGTGCTGGCATAGAAAAAACGCCCCTGCGGATAAGCAGACAGCACCTCTTCAAAGGAATCATGATACTCGATATGTACCGAATGCCAATAATCCAATCCCGCGCGCTTCAATGTTCGGTCATCCGTATCGAAGCCAAGCGGTCTAACTAAATGCAGAATTGTACCGGTTGCGGCACAGGTACGTGATATGTTGCCTGTGTTAGCCGGAATTTCCGGTTCTACCAAAACAATATGAAATGGCATATCTGTCCTTCTCACCTCTCATTTTGCCTATTATACACGAAAACGAACAATATTTTTACACCCACTTTACGTACCGTTAATCTCAAGCATAATTTCCACCCTCATAATAAGAAACAGAATAGGCGGAAACACATGAAGGAGAGCTGAACCATGCGAAAAAAAATATTGGTCGTGGATGACGAGCCATCCATTTCGATGCTGATTGAATTTAATTTAAAGCTGGCAGGCTACGATGTGCGCTGCGTAGGCGATGGCGAAGCAGTATTCGATATGCTTAAGCCTTTTCGCCCGGATTTGATCGTACTAGATCTCATGCTTCCCAAAATGGACGGCATCCAAGTATGCCGCGAGCTTCGCAAGCAAAGCAATGCCGTACCTATCGTCATGCTTACTGCGCTTCAGGATGTGACAGACAAAATTGCAGGTCTCGATAACGGTGCCGATGACTATATGACCAAACCCTTTAGCCCGCAAGAGCTGGTTTCACGCATTCAAGCTATATTACGCAGAGTCCAGTCCCTTCCAGGCACTTCGGATGACACAACCTTCCATATTGGACGGTTGAAGGTTCAAGTCGAACAGCGTGAAGTATTCATCGACGGCAAACCCGTTGAGCTTACCCCTAAGGAATTCGAGCTGCTTCTATTTCTTTGCCGCCACAAGGGCAAGGTGCTTAGCCGCCAACAGCTGCTGCACGGCGTATGGGATTATCACTTCCTTGGCGATACGCGAATCGTTGACGTTCATATTAGCCATTTGCGTGACAAAATCGAGAAAAACGCACGTACACCTGAGTACATCATGACGGTTCGCAATGTAGGCTACAAGCTAGGCGGCCCTCATGTCGCTGAAAGTTCTGCTCTGCAAGCCTAAGAACTGATCACACTCCCAAACTTTCCTATAACTCAAATGAAAGCCGCTCTCTCCTGATTCAAGGAAGGAGAGAGCGGCTTTGTGCTACCTCTGCTGCTCGCCAGCAAGGGTATTCCGATTGTTAACCGTTGCGTTTCTGGAAATCAATCATAAATTGTTGAAGCGCTTGGCAGCTCTCAAGCGGTACTGCATTGTAGGTAGAAGCTCTGAGGCCGCCTACATCACGATGCCCCTTCAAACCTACGAAGCCTTCCTTCTCTGATTGTTTGACAAACAGATTCTCAAGCTCCTCGCTTTGAATCCGGAACGTAATGTTCATAAGTGAGCGGCTTTGCGGCTGCGCACATCCGCTGTAGAAACCTCCGCTTTGATCAATGGCATCATAGATCAGCTTCGTTTTGTTCTGGTTAATCAGATCCAGCTGAGCAACCCCGCCTTGACCCTTAATCCATTGCAATACAAGATTCATCATGTACACAGAGAATGAAGGCGGCGTGTTGTATAGCGAGCCCGACTTCGCATGCGTGCTGTAACGGAACATAGCAGGAATGGATTTCGAGCCATTCTCAACAAGGTCCTTACGGATAATAACAAGTGTAACGCCCGATGGTCCCAAGTTTTTCTGAGCACCTGCATAGATCACACCAAATTTGCTTACATCAACCGGTTTACTAAGAATGTCGCTCGACATGTCTGCTATAAGCGGAATGTCTCCTGTTTCTGGAAACTCCTTGAACTGCGTTCCACCGATTGTTTCATTCGAAGTAATATGCAAATAGGATGCGTTATTCGGAACTTCAATCTCGGACAAGGTCGGCATACGCATGAACTTGTCGCTTTCTGTCGATGCAGCTACAACCGTTTCTCCGACAAGCTTCGCTTCTTTCAGCGCTTTGTCCGCCCATGCTCCAGTCATAACGTAAGCACCTGGCTTGCCTGGCTGTAGAAGATTCAAGGGCAGCAAGGCAAACTGTGTGCTTGCGCCGCCTTGCAGCAATAGAACATCGTAATTGTCAGGAATTCCGAACAATTCACGAAGCAAAGATTGCGACTCATTGTTTACAGCTTCGTACAATTTGCTGCGATGAGACATCTCCATAATCGACATACCTGCACCTTGATAATCAACGAATTGCTCCTGCGCTTGCTTCAGCACCTCAAGTGGAATTGCGGCTGGTCCTGCATTGAAGTTAAATGCTCGTGTCATCTTCGGATACCCACCTCTATAGTTTCTATATGATATGGCTATGATAGCAATTTTGAAGGCCTTCATCAAGTGTATTCCGCAATTTCAAAAAACTAAAAGTCGAACGTATGTCGAAATAACGACAATAAACATTCGGTTTTCATTTACATTTCGCTCATAATCCATAAAAAAAAGGGCCCCATAAGGACCCGTTTCTTATATTTCATAGCGATTGGATTAGCAATCGTAATAAAGGCTGAACTCGTGCGGATGAATACGGATTGCAACTGCTTTCGCTTCTTGGCGTTTGATTGCTACGTAGTTCTCGATAAATTCTTTCGTGAACACGCCGCTTTCTGTCAAGAAATCGGAATCAGCTTCAAGAGCGCTAAGCGCTTCGTCAAGCGTTCCAGGAACGCTGCGAATTTCTTTTTTCTCTTCTTCTGGCAATTCGTAAATGTTTTTGTCGAATGGACCGTAGCCAAGAGCTACTGGATCAAGCTTGCGCTTGATACCGTCAAGGCCTGCAAGCAGCATAGCTGCGAATGCAAGGTACGGGTTAGCTGTATTATCCGGTGTACGGAACTCGATACGACAACCTTTTGGTGTTACAGCTGCAATCGGAATACGAATAGCTGCAGAACGGTTACCTTTCGAGAATACAAGGTTAACTGGAGCTTCATAACCAGGCACTAGACGTTTGAACGAGTTCGTGCTTGGGTTAGTGATTGCGATCAAAGCCGGAGCGTGGTAAAGCACGCCGCCGATGTAATGCATAGCAAGTTCACTAAGGTTTGCATACGCGCCTTTGTCGTAGAACATTGGCTCGTCGCCATTGAAGATAGAAGTATGAACGTGCATACCGCTACCATTGTCACCGAAAAGCGGCTTCGGCATGAAAGTAGCCGTTTTGCCGTATTGGCGAGCTGTATTGTGAATGATATATTTGAATTTCATCAGGTTGTCAGCTGTTTTTGTAAGTGTATCGAAACGGAAGTTAATTTCTGCTTGACCTGCTGTAGCAACTTCATGGTGATGACGCTCAACGCGAAGACCCGACTCTTGCAATAGGCGAACCATTTCGCTGCGGATATCTTGTTGGGAATCAACTGGCGCTACAGGAACATAGCCGCCTTTTACTGGAATTTTACCACCAAGGTTGCCGCCTTCTTCTTTACGGTTCGTGTTCCAGCCAGCTTCTTCGGATTCAACCATGTAAGAGGAAGAATTCATTGAGCTTTCGTAGCGAACTTCGTCGAAGATGAAGAATTCAGGCTCTGGTGCGAAAAATGCTGTCGTACCGATGCCAGTAGTTTGAAGATACTCTTCAGCCTTTTGAGCAATACTGCGCGGATCGCGGTCATAGCGGTCGCCCTCAGGAGTATGAATATTACACATAATGTTTAGTGTAGGGTGATCAGTGAAAGGGTCAATAAATACGGATTCTGTATCAGGAATCATAACCATATCGGAATTCTCAATTCCACGGAAACCGTGAATCGATGAACCGTCGAATGCTACACCGTTTACGAAAGTATCAGCGTCTACCTCAGCTGCTGGCAGTGTAATGTGGTGAGCATGACCTAGAAGATCCACGAAGCGGAAATCTACAAACTGAATGCTGTTTTCTTTAATATTGTCCAAAACGTTTTGAACTGACATTAATAATTTCCTCCATTTCCGAACATTAGCGTAGTGTTGAACAGGTATTGTTCAATTATTGCTCCAAATCCATGTCGTTATTATAAAACTAGCTCTTAATCTCCGTCAATAGCTATGTAAGGTATTTTTTAAAGCTATGTAAGCTATACTTACAAGTTTGAACAGTTGTTCACAATTCATCCTAAAAAGGATGATAGAACTGCTCTCATCCCTTAACTAGCATAGGCTGCGCGTTACTCCGATACCTTTGCTCAATCTGAAGAAATAGCTATCCCTTCATCAAAAAAAGCTTTGCCGTCCATTGAAGGACTGGCAAAGCTTTATTATTGAGCTAAATTAGATTTTCCATTCTTGAAAAGCTTCCGCCGGTGCTTTCTCTGTATCGAATTGCTTGCCCACGATCGGAGCAAGCTTCTCCAAATCCTTCAAAAGGTTAGCGAATTGGTCCGGGAAGAGTGATTGCACGCCATCTCCAGTCATTGAATTGTCCGGATCTGTATGCATTTCTACAATAAGCCCATTCGCTCCTGCTGCTACTGATGCTTTCGACATCGGCTCTACCAATTCACGACGGCCTGTTCCATGGCTCGGGTCCGAGATTACGGGCAGATGGCTAAGGGATTGCAGAACAGGGATTGCAGACAAATCAAGCGTATTGCGCGTGTAGGTTTCGAACGTTCGGATTCCGCGCTCGCAGAGCATCACGTTCGGATTACCACCTGCCAGAATGTATTCGGCAGCATTGAGGAATTCATCGTAAGTAGAGCTGAAGCCTCGTTTGAGCAGAACTGGCGTTTGAATGGTTCCCAGCTTGCGCAGCAAATCGAAATTTTGCATATTGCGCGTGCCAACTTGCAGAATGTCAGCGTACTCTGCACACACGTCAACGTATTCAGGTGTCATAACCTCAGTGATCGTCAGAAGCCCGTGCTTCTTCCCTGCTTCCGCCATCATCACTAAACCTTCTACGCCTACACCTTGGAAGCTGTAAGGCCCTGTGCGCGGCTTGAACGCGCCTCCGCGCAATACCTGTCCGCCAGCCGCTTTCACCAGTCTTGCGATTTCATCAATTTGCTCCGGTGTTTCGACCGCACAAGGCCCGCCCATAATAACGAGGTTGCTTCCTCCGATTTTCACACCTTTAATATCAATCACCGTGTCGTCTGGATGGAAGTCGCGGCTTGCAAGCTTGTAGGACTTCGAAATTTTAATAACGTTCTCTACACCTTTCATTTGGCGCAAATGCTCAGCAAGCGTCGGCTCAGCAAGGCCGATGATGCCGATAACCGTGCGGTCCGTACCTCTGGATACATGCGCCTGAACACCTGCTTTCTCAATATGGGCAACAATTTCGGTAATGCGCTCTTCTGCAATGTTTGCATTTGTAATTACGATCATGGGGATCACTCCTGAATTTTATTTGTTGGATTAAATAGAAACGCCTGTCGCTGTCCTCTGGCGGGGGAACGCATTTCATTACAAGAAATATAGAGAATGTATAGCCAAAGGATATACTTTCTTCTATTTGAAGCAAAGCCCGCATCGCAAGCATTTACTCAATTTAGTATCCGTATTGAACATCAGTGGCTGCACATTGACTAAAATCCTTTAAGACTTTTATGCTTCGTAGCTTTTAAGCTTCTACGCTTTTAATCACTAAAGTAAATATACATGACTGTCCGTTTTACGTCAACCCCTATAGCAAAAAAAGAAGGAAAACAAGCACACCGCGAATTATCTTTTACGATGTACTTACTGTCCTTCCCCTTGTACTTATGACAATTATTCTGTTTTCTCTGCTGTCGCTGTAGTCGATTTCACCCGCACATTAGGCAGCAGCTTATTCATGTTCACCGTCCGACGGATTTCCCAAGTGTCTGGATTGTTATGATCATACTGCTCCAAATAGTTGATCACCTCTTTGGTCAGCGGAGTAGGCGTCGAAGCGCCGGATGTGACTGCAACACGATCTACTCCTTTTAGCCATTCCTGCTGAATCTCTGACACATCGGAGACGCGGAAGGCTCTCACGCCGGCGATTTCCTCAGAAACCTGGGCTAACCGGTTCGAATTGTTGCTTCGCGGATCACCGACGACAATCGTAAGCTGCGCTTCACCAGCCTGCTCAGCAACAGCCTCCTGACGTACCTGTGTGGCCATGCAAATTTCGTTATGAACCTCTGCAGATGGATAGCGCTCTAAGAGGCGGCTAATAATATGACGAATATCCCACTGCGACATCGTCGTTTGGTTCGTAATAATAATTCGGCCCTCGGGTACATCGAGCGAAGCAATCTCCTCTTCACGCTCGATCAGATGAACCTGATCCGGTGAAACGCCAATGGCTCCTTCCGGCTCTGGATGCCCCTTCTTGCCGATATAAATAATATGGTAGCCCTCGGCAGACTTCGCACGAATCAAGTCATGCGTTCTCGTTACGTCTGGACAAGTCGCATCCACGACGGACAAGCCTTTCTCCCGTGCGCGCAATCTAACTTCTGGAGAGACACCATGCGCTGTGAATATAACCGTCCCCTTGTCAATCTGATCCAAAATATCAAGACGATTCGCACCATCCAGCGTGATAACCCCCTCCTTCTCGAAGGAATCCGTTACGTGCGCGTTATGGACGATCATGCCTAATATATAGATGGGCCGTGGAAGCTCTAGATTTTTGACCGTTTGCAACGCCAGCACCATCGCATCAACGACGCCATAACAGTAGCCACGCGGTGATATTCTTACGATTTCCATTCCTTGCACCTGCTTTCTGACCGGATATACCTATTAAGTATAATTCCTATATTTCATCCGCTGCTACTATTATAGACGAATGAGACGTGTCAGAAAAGCTTAACGGCAGCCAAATGGTAAACTTCGTTCCAGCTCCCTCTCGCGTTGTCACCTCAACCGAGCCTTGATGCTCATCAATGATCCACTTGGCAATGGATAAGCCAAGGCCAGTTCCAACCGTAACTCCTCTTGATTCGTCGGCGCGGTAAAAGCGGTCGAATATATGTGGAATCTCCTCTGGGTTCATGCCGATGCCTGTATCTTGAATAACAAATCCAATCTGCTGCTCGTTTCTTACTGCACTCAGCACGATTGCACCTTCAGGCGTATACTTGAACGCATTCTCAATAAATATAAACAGCAGTTGCTGTAAATAGTTATGATTGGCATTCACGCGAACATCCTCAAGCGCGGAGAGATCACCGACTACCCAATCTGCGCTCCGCGGAAGCAGCTGCGCTCGTCTAACAACCTCTTCTGTCAGCGGGATCAGATCAAGCGGCGTTTTCTCCATTGTGTAGCCCGCATCGGCTCTAGCCAGCGCAAGCAGATCATTTACGAGCGTGCTCATGCGCTTAGCCTCAGCCGAAATATCGCTCATCGACTCTCTAGAGAGCTCCCACCGATCAAGATCGAGAGGCATCCACTCGCCTGTCTCTGCATTCTGGTTCGTTTCCCGAACTTTCGTCCACATCCGCTCTAGCAGCTCTATATTGCCTCTGATGGTCGTAAGCGGCGTTCGCAATTCATGTGAAGCATCGGATACGAATCTGCGCTGTGCCTTATAAGCCTCATCCAGCTCGTTGTAGGCCATCTCCAGCCTCTCCAGCATGACATTCAGCGTACTGACCAATCGGCCAATCTCATCCTTAGGCCCCATAGCGGGAATCCGCATGCTCAAATCCGAACCGTTCTCAATTTGCTGGGTTGCGCGAATGACTCTCTCAATTGGGCGCAGCGCCTGCCGGGCAATGAATAAACCGACGGTAAACGCAATCAGCACGACGATCAAAGATGAGAAAATAAGTGTTGTACGAACACCATTCAAAAACTGTTCTTCGTTATATGGAATGGCGCCAACCTGAAGAAGCCCAACTAGCTTACCGTTCTGAAGCAACGGTCGTTGATGAATCATCATCGTATATTTTTGTTTATTGATTTCCACCTGAATGCTAACGATATCTACTTCAGGATTCGTTGAAGCTTCTGAATAGGGGATAACGAAGCCGAGCTGCCGCAAGTTGGAGGATTGTTTAACAGCGCCTTCAACATAGTTGACGATTTGGATATACATATCCTTCTCTTCGATCCGCGACTGACGGTCCAAATTGAGATCATATTTGTCCCAGAATGTCGTGCCACCTGTAACAACAATATTACGGTCTTGATCCTTCAATTGTTCTTTCAGATCTGAGTACGTATTCCAATTGATAAACAAATAAATCGTAATGCCGAACACAAGCAGAGTGACGGCAAGCAAGCCAGAATACCATAATGTAAGCCTCAGCCTTATAGACATATGCCTAACCCGCCTCTCCGCGGAGCACATAGCCGGTGCCGCGAACCGTTTGAATCAGCCGGTTTCTGCCTCCGTCCTCTACCTTTTGGCGCAGCATCGCAATATATACCTCAAGTACATTCGATTCGCCGCTAAAGTCGTAACCCCATATTTTTTCCATAATTGAATCACGGGTAAGAACGCGGCGCGGATTCTGCATAAACAGCAGCAGCAAGTCGTATTCCTTGGATGTCAGCTCTATGCGACGCCCAGAGCGAATTGCCTCTCTCGCATCCATATCCAAAATTAAATCTTCATATAATAGCTGATTGCTAGATTGCTCCATTTTGTCAGTTTTGCGGCGCAGCAAAGCGCGGGCACGAGCGAGCAGCTCTTCAAGCGCGAACGGCTTGACTAAGTAATCATCTGCACCGAGATCGAGTCCCTTTACTCGGTCAACAACATCATCTTTCGCTGTCAGCATCAATATTGGCACGGTGCTTCCGCTCTCGCGTACGCGGCGGCAAACCTCCCAGCCGTCCACCTGCGGCATCATAACATCAAGGATGAGCAGATCAGGTTCTGCTTTCAGCAGTACCTTCAGCCCTTCCATGCCGTTCGATGCGGTTGTTACTTCATAGCCTTCGAAAGCAAGGCTTCGTCTGAGCAAAGATATGATCTTATCATCGTCATCCACTACTACAATGTGCTGTCTCATCTAATAATCCCCTTTAGTTGCAGCAAAAAGCACAGAGTCGCCATCTCTCTGCGCTTTTTGCGTGGCAATCATTTCTATTCTTGTGCACCAGCCGTATTCTTATCGCCGATCTGAACCTGCAAATTCATCGCACTGCCTTTTCGAACGATATTAAGGTCTACCTTATCGCCGACCTTCTTCGTTTGAATCGCAGCAATAAGCGCCTGTGTATTTGCATATTTCTTGCCGTCAATGCCGACGATCACGTCGAACTGTTGAAGCTCAGCGAGATAAGCTGGAGAATTATAGTATACATTACGAACGATTGAACCTTCTACTGAATCCATGCCCAGCTGCTTCGCGATATCAGCCGTTACGTCTTGAAGCTCTGCGCCGATATAAGGCACTGCTGGTTTAGGAATCGTCGTATTATTCTTAAGGTTCTCAAGCACTTCTTGAATCGTGCTTGTGGGGATCGCAAAGCCGATACCTTGCGCTTGTGAACTTACAGCCGTGTTAATGCCAACTACCTCGCCGTTTACATTAAGCAAAGGACCACCAGAGTTGCCGGGATTAATAGAAGCGTCTGTTTGCAGCAAATGCTCGTATTTGCGCTCGCCTTGTGTATCTTGAATATCGATTGGACGTTCCTTCGCACTCAGCACACCAACCGTAACGGTATGATCGAAGCCGTATGGATTGCCGATTGCCACTACCCAGTCGCCGATGTTAATGTTATCGGAATTGCCAAGCGGCAGTGTTGGGAACGCTTTGTCTCCAGTAACTTTAAGTACAGCCAAATCTAGATCATAACTCGAACCAAGCAACTCTGCTGTGAATGGCTTATCGTAGCCTTGCACAATGACTTTGATCTGATCTGATTCGCCAACCACATGCTGATTGGTCAGAATATAACCCGTTGATTCGAAGAAGAAACCTGTACCGATACCGGATTGCTGCATTTGACTATCATCTTGCTTCGTTCCTGTTTCAGGCTCAGCCGTACCCGGATAGTCATCGCCGAAAAACTGTCTGAAAAATGAATCGTCAAGCATACTGCCGCTGGTGCTCCGCTTTGCCGTATTCACATAGGTTTCGATTTTGACGACCGCTGGACTAGCTGTCTCGAACAACTGTGCTATGTTGTCGGGTCTAGCTGCAACGGTGGAAGCGCCACCGGTGTTTCCTGCTCCAACCGCAGCCGTTGAGCCTGTTCCGCTTGGCTGCGTGTTGTTCGCAACTGCTTGCTCATTTGTAAACCAGTTGTTAATATCTGCCGTATACATCAAAGTGCCTACGAGAATAACGCCTGCTAGAAAAGAAGCAAATATCGCTCTAAAAGATGTCCGTTTTTTCTCACGTACCTGCCATGCACCTTTCGAAGCTTGCGGCGATGGGTTGAATGACCGGATTTGGGACTGAACTGGAACTTGAGGCCTAACTTGCTCTTCATCCGGCTGCGAATCCAGCTGCCCATGCGCTTCCGATGCGCTAGACTGGGAACGTTGAATATCTCCATAAGGCTCGTCTTGGATCACCTTAGGCTTCTCGGCACTGTATTCTGAGTCTACAGCATTTGCACTTTCGTTGCCCCCCGCTCTGAACGGTCCGTAAGAATAGTAGTAAGAAGGCTTAGCCGCTTGCTCCTGTGAATCATTGGATTCGCGTTGTTCTGCGTTAATACTTTCGCTGTTATCCGCAGCCCCTTGCTCGTTATCTTTTTTTCCAAAAAAATCATCAAAGCCTTTTTTGTTGTTTTGATCATCCATGTTCGTTCTCCTCCTTGAATCTTATTGCATCACACTCGCGTACTGTCTTCTAGCACGAAGTCTGTTATTTGGTATAGCTCTATCATGCACATTCTACCTTAAAACAAACTTAAAAGGAATTTAAACAGACATAAAAAAAACGCTCCAAATTCATTTTGGAAACGTTTTTCTACACGATTCAATTTCTAATGAGGAAAAAGCTGCTCTACTTCTTGTAACGCCTGCTTAGCCTGATCAACCCACTTCGGCTCCACGTGAGCATCGGGATCGGAAGGCGATTGGAATTGATCGAATAATGCGCCAACAACACGAACCGATGCTTCGGGATCATTGCCTTCCCGATAGAGATGCTTCAGCACGTAAGGTGTACCCAGCTTAATCGTTGCCTCATTATCCGCTTCACTTACATCGATATGCCCAGCAGTCACTTCGAACGGTATGCGAAGCCAAACCTTATGAGCATCATCAAGGGAGCGGTCAAAGGAACCGCCAGCATATTCCCAATTGCCGCCAAGGGTGAATTGCTGTGATTCCAGCAGCTCCTTCGTTTGTAGAAAATGTTGCTCCCGAGACTCCAGCACAGACGAAATAGGTATCATGACAGCTGCTCCTTTTCACTAGCGAATTTCATATTATTTCAGCTAGTGGGTAGTATGCCCGGCCCATTCATCCTTTATGTGCGATTCGCCCAGCCCTTCCGATGAGCAAGCACGGCCAGTTGTGTCCGGTCATCGAGCTCACACTTCATTAGTAGGTTGCTTACATGCGTTTTGACGGTTTTGATACTAATATGCAGCTCTTCCGCAATTTCCTTATTCGATTGACCGTCGGCGATGAGCAGCAGCACTTCTTTCTCCCGCTCCGTCAACCCTTCATCGCCTGATTGAGCCGTTCGCTGCCGGAGACCGCGTGTTAAAGCTTGCGAAACATCCGCCGTCATGACTGGCATCCCTTTGAATGCCCCGCTTATGGCATAGATTAGCTCTTCTGCTGAAACGGTTTTGAGGACATAGCTCACTGCACCTGCCTCAATCGCACCATAAACTTTGTCGTCTTCTAGAAAACTCGTCAGCATCACGATTTTCATGCTTGGATGATTTGCTATGATTGCTCTTGTTGCTTCAATGCCGTCCATGCCTGGCATCATAAGATCCATCAATATAATTTGCGGTCTTATATCCTCCGCCGTTTTCTCCAGCAGATCAATAGCTGCCTGTCCGTTGCTTGCCTCCGCAATGACATGAAATTTAGGCTCCAGCATCAAATAGGTTCGAAGACCTGTTCTAACCATATCATGGTCATCCACAATCATAATTCTAATTTGTTCTGCTCCGCTCACGCTTCACGATCTCCCTTCAGCATCTTAGGTATAGTCACTTTCACTCTCGTCCCACCGCTTGGCTTACTCCATATCTCCGCTGCTCCGCCCAGCTTCTGCGCTCTTTCCTGCATCGTCGAAAGGCCGTAGGAGCCGCGTTTAACCTCATCAGGCTTGAATCCAACGCCGTCGTCCTGCAGAATCATGACAACCTGACGCTCATTATCAGTCAGCGTCAACGTGCAGCCGTTTGCTCCAGCATGCTTGACAATGTTAGCCATTGCCTCCTGTGCGATCAGAAACAACTGATGCTCCTTTGCTTCGGACAGCTGCTCCTTCAGACGCCATTCAAGCTCACCCTGCAGCTTATTTTGCCGGCAGTAATCGGGAAACCATTTATCTAACGCTTCATGCAGCGTTCTGCCCTCAAGCTCCATCGGACGCAGCTGCGCGATGAAATTTCTCATTTGCTTTTGAGCCGTATTTGACATGCTGACGAGTTGTTCCAGCACGGAATCAGCACGCTCGCGATCAACCTGCTGCAGCTTAGGCAGCGAGGACGCGCACATATGAATGGCAAAAAGCTGTTGACTAACCGTATCATGCAAATCACGGGCAAGCCGTTTCCGCTCTTCTAGAACCGCCGCTTCATTAGAAGCCGATTCCGTCATCACATATTCTTCACCGCGCATTTGGAGCCATTTCATTTTCTCTTCCATTTGGCCTGCAAGCTCATTAAATTCCCGATAGACCTCAATAAATGAATTATGTCCGTTTTCCGTTATACGAACGCCATAATTCCCGTTAGCAGCCTGCTTCAATGAAAGATGCAGCGTATCGATACGCCTGCCTATTCGCTGTGCCGCCCAATAACCGAAACCAGCGCTCACAAGCAGGAAGACGGAGGCGGCCCCAAGGCGCACTTCCGTCTTTCCCGCTTCATCAATCAGGCTAGCCCAAGTAACCGCTCCAAGCACAAGCGACACTACGGAGGCGATGACGAACATTCCGATAAGCTCCCACTTCCCACTTCGAAGAAAACGAACCATCATACCCGATCACCCTACCTTCGTCACACGAACGTCTCCAACGAACGTGCTAACGATCAGTTTGATTTTTTTATCGGTTTCTTGATAAGAAGGCGATTGAATGTTGATATTCGTAAATATGCCGCCTTCCTTCTGTCCTAATATTTTGACATCACCGATAAAAGCGCTGGATATGACTTGCACGCCGACCTCGTAATCATTCGGAACGAATACTTTCACATCCCCTATAAAGGAAGAGATATGAATTTTCGTTTCCCCTTGAGACACCTGAGCCTTTGTCAAATCAAGCACCGTATCTCCAATGAAATGAGAGATATTAAGCGGCTTCAAATCCCAGTAATCATGACCGATATGAATGTCACCAATGAAGCCCGATCGTGTTTGCGTATTGGAATCGCCATGACTCCACCATTCCACATGCTCTTTATGGTTTCTTTTCCAATCACCAGTATTTTTCTTATGCTCTGATTTAAAGTTATTTTTCCATTCCTTGAATTCCTTCTTCCCAGATGCGAACGGTTCATAGGCTTCCTGTACGTCTTCCCGATTCGTCTTCTGACCCAAATCTTGAAATTGTGATTGAGTAGGATCTGGATGCAATGGCGGTGCAGGAGGAACCTCTGGTCCTTCCGAATAAGACTGATACGACTTCCAATCATCCGTAGGAGGAGCCTGACGCTTTGATTTGGGCCGCCATATTAAGTTGATGCCGACTAAAATAACGACAACAGGCCAAATATAAGGAGCAATATCGCCAATCGACCAGGAGAATAGTTCCAAGCTTCGTCCAAGGAAGACAACGCCGATCAGCAATACAATTGCACCCCACCAGCTTGAACCCGAGCCATGTGTCCGGCTGGACAGCAAGCCTCGAATTCCGACAATAATAAGAATGACTGGCCAGTACGTAGAAATCATATCACCGATATTAAAGGTCACATGACCTGTCTGCCTAAGCAAAAACAAAACGCCAACTGCAATGATGACTAACCCGGTGAATAACCGGTTTGCGAAATTTCCGTTCATGCCGTCTCAGCTCCTTACGATTCCATCTCGGTTTAATAATCTTAGTATAACGGACAGCAATCAATAGAAAAAGGGACGACCGATTGAAATGACAATCAGTCTCTAGACTGAGTAATTGTTGAATCTATCCATTTCATACCTAACACGCGTCATGAAACATCACTTCTAACGTTGACATTGCTTACTTCTTCTACTTATAATGATGAACGGATTAGGAGCATAGAGATAACGATGCACAATTGATGGAACAGGGGATGAAGCAATGGACATTATCGAACTGTCCAAGGGATTGGATACGATATGGGTCGTTTTGACAGCAGCTATGATCTTGCTAATGGAGGGCGGCTTCGCCTTGCTTGAGGCTGGATTTGTCAGGCAAAAAAATGCCGTCAGCATTATTATGAAGGTGTTTGTCGATATCGCTTTCGGCGCACTCGTATTTTACTTCTTCGGATTTGCTATCATGTATGGACAAGATGCTGGCGGTTTAATCGGTACAACCGGTTTTCTAATTAACGGTGATTTGTCGCATATTGACTTAAATATTACTCATGAAACCTTTTGGTTATTCCAGTGCGCATTCGTTATCGCCGTTATTTCCATCGTATCAGGAGCGGTTGCCGAACGAATTAACTTCAGAGCTTATATATTGTTAACGATAGCAATGACCGGTTTTATCTATCCGCTTGCTGGGCATTGGGTTTGGTCGGTCAACGGTTTTCTCGGAAAACTAGGCATGATCGATTTCGCAGGCTCTGCCGTTATTCACGCTTTGGGAGGTTTCTCCGCACTTGCTGCTGCCATCTTTATCGGTCCACGCATCGGTAAATTCAGCGCAGACGGCAAAGTAAACATCGTGCCTCCTTCCAATCTACCGCTCGCTTCCGTTGGTGCTTTTATTCTATGGTTCGGCTGGTTCGGCTTCAACGCGGGCAGTACGCTAAGCGCAACGAACACCTCCATTGGTCATATCGCTATTACGACTATGCTCTCTGCAGCTGCAGGCGGCGCAACATGCATCCTATTCACTATGTTTCGTTATAAGAAAGCAGATCCTCCGATGGTTATTAACGGATCGCTTGCAGGTCTAGTCGGGATTACCGCAGGCTGCGCTTTCGTATCTGATGTTGCTGCTATTGGGATTGGTGCCGTATCTGGCATCGCAATGGTATTGGTAACTGAATGGCTGGAGAGCAGGCAGGTAGATGATCCGGTTGGTGCCTTTGCTGTACATGGTGTAAGCGGCAGCATTGGCACGCTTGCAGTTGGCTTATTCGCACTTCCCGAAATGACAGAAGGTGTTGGGAGAGGCTATTACGGATTATTTTACGGCGGCGGTTGGAACTTGCTTGGCGTACAAGCACTGGGCCTTGCCATTGTTTCAGTCTGGGGCTTCCTTCTCACATGGGGAGCGCTTTGGCTCATTCGTAAATTGCTGCCCGTGCGCGTCTCGAAGGATGAAGAGCTCATCGGGCTAGACGTTGGTATACATGGTGTTCCTGCCTATAGCCAAGAGCATGATTTCCTTGATTTCGACAGACTTAGAAACAACAAATAAACCAAAAAAGAACCGTCTCGGCCAAAGCGCTGAGACGGTTCTTTATAATAGTTAATGTACTCGTTTATTATTCATTCATTTCGTTAGCCAGATCATACGATATCGTCACGATATCCGTTGGGGCAGCTACGTTCTTAATAGAACGTGCACTTTCGATTTCCAAGCGCAGCGCACGAGCCTTCTCCATTGGCTTTCGTACGAAATGAATATATTCAACAGCCAAATGATGATCCGGCTTCTTGCCTGTCAGCATTCTTCTTAATGTAGACATCGATTGGTAGGCACGATCTTCCATCAGCCTTCGTTTCTCATAACGCTCAACCATCTGTTCAATTTCAGCAATTTCCTGCTCTTTCTTGGCAACGTAGGCATCAATAAAAGGTAAAACCTCGCCCGCTTTACGATGATGGGCAGCAATTACAAAGCCTGAATGAATGATCGGATCTGTCATGAGAATTCACCTGTCTTGTCATGTTATTAATTCTTACATATAATCATACAACAAATTCAGATGGATGAAAACTGTTTTTTAAGCGATGGAAATATCTGCTCCGATTACACCGATCACTTTACCTTCCGCATCATAAATCGGGACCGATACAGTCAAACAAAGCTGTTTAGTAATTGCCGAAACATAAAGTTCGGATTGAAATAGTTGGCCTGTGATCGCCTTTTTCCACCAATCTCTCCCTTTCGCATTCAGAAGACCAGCCTCCGGCAAAGAGAATATGAATGAGCCGTCTGCGCGATTAGACCAAATCGCTTCAATCTCCGTCCTAGCCTTCAGCAGGGAAGTAAGCTCATCTCTATGATCATGCTCGAATAATGCTGTAAGCTTCGGGGCTGCCGCCGCCGATCTCAGCCATTCCTTCACGGAAGCAACGTCAACTTTGATCTCATGACCCGTTTGACTTACACCAACCTGCTCAATAGCAAGCGATAAATCTGATGATGAGCGTTTAAGATTATGGCTGATCCGGTTCATGTTGCCAATCTGCTCACGCTGCAGCTGTGTCATTGCGAGTGTGCTATCCACGCTCTGCAATGTATCATGAACGGAATCAACTACATCCTTCAGCATCATCGTGGAATCTGTCATATGTTCAGTTTGCTGCCTGCTCGCCGCGCTTGTCTGCTCAACAAGCTCATCCACCTCAACTATTCTTGAGTAAATACGATCCATTCGATCACGGTTTACCGTCATTTCTGCAACTCCCCGCTCAACAGAAAGCTTTTCTATATCCACAGCATGAACGACTTGCTCTACTCTGCCCGCAATTTGCTCCACAATTGCCGATGACCGTTTGACCGCTTCGCCGCTTTGCTCAGCGAGCTTCTTTATTTGCTGGGCAACGACAGAGAACCCCCGTCCATATTCACCTGCGTGAGCCGCTTCGATTGAAGCATTCAGTGCAAGCAGAGAGGTTTGTGATACGATTTCTTGTATGAATTGGTTGATTTCATTGATATGGGAGGTTTGCTCGATCAGTTGACGAATATGCTCCTCCATAGCCCGATTGTTTCTGTTCAATTCGCTCATTACCTCATCGGTGCTCGTCAAAGAATGGCGCACGTCCAGAACAACTGCCTTTGTCTCTTTGCTCTTCGTGTTCAAATGCGAAGAAGCTCCACTGATCTGCTCCGCCGCGGAGGCTACCTCCTGCAAAGCTGAGAATGCTTGCTCAATTCGGTTCATCGCAAGCGTACTGTTCGCCCGCAGCTTCTGTTCATGCTCTGATGATACATCGGCAATCTCAGTCAACCGTGCAGCCGATTGGTCAACCTCGTCTACCGCAGCGTTTAACTGGTCTGAGATAACGACCGATTCATTGAGCAGACGTGTCATCCTAACATGCTCTTCCGCTCCCTGTGAAACAAGCGAGCGCGCTTTCGTATTCCGAGAAAACCAACTGGTCGTAGAACTCATGTCAGGTTTTGTTCCCCTCTCGCATGCTGATACAAAATTTTCCTAAATTATATATCAGCATTCCGCAAAAGAAAAGAGGAACCGCTAGGGTTCCTCCTTGTATGTTCGGTATTGCATGTTAATAACGATTACTTCTCAGCTTTTTGTTGAGCCGTGTTTGCTGCTTGTTTACCTGCTGCGTTATTTTGGTTCAACTCTTCTGCGAATTCTGCATTGTATTGATTGTTTTGGGCTTTATTGTTTTTGTTTTTAGCCATGGTAATCACCTCCCCGTCCAAAGATAGTATGGCATTTATAGCGAATATTATGCGAGCTGTTTACGATTCTAGATACGACTGGGGAATAGGCTTTCCTACCTCGATTGCCTCGTTAATTTGATTAAGCCAGGCTTGCGAAAGCTTGCCTGTTCCTATACGAAGTACCTCAACGTCCACCGTTCGCTTGCCCCATTGCTCATACACCTGCTTGATCGTTTCGAAATACAAGTCGATCCGTTTCCCTTTTATCGCCGATCCGGTATCTGCCACAACGCCGTAGCCATAATCCGGGATATAGAGCAGTGTACCGATTGGAAACAATTTCGTATCCGCTGCAATCGTCGATACCTGATCTCTGCGCACCTTCACCCCTGAATAGGTAATTCCGTATTGCGGATGCCCCGGACGCTTGCCGGTGGATTCTACGCCTGCCGTATAGCCAGTTGCAACAACCTCTACTTTATCCAGCTTCACTGCATTTGAAGGCTTCAACTCTGCAGCAGGCTTTTCGTGACGATTATTGCCTGTTGCAGCGCCACTTCGCTTCGGATAGGCAGCTTCTCCCTGCGCAGAGCATCTTAATGTATTTATGCCGATGAAAATGACAGCAAAGAGCAGCAGCGCTGTAATCCCTCTTCTGAAATAAAAAAAGCTTGTGGTCATCTGGTTTACTTCCTCCTCAGAAGAAATAATGCCCCAGTGGCCCAAGCTTTATGCGTCATTTGTTATTGTTCTTTGTCAGCGATTTGTTTCTGCAGCTTTGCAATCAGCTCTGTAACGGGAATCGCGCCTAGGTCACCTTCACCGCGCTTACGCACCGAAACAGCTTCCGCTTGCATCTCATTCTCACCTACTACGAGCATGTAAGGCGCTTTCTCCAGCTGTGCCTCGCGAATCTTGTAGCCCAGCTTCTCGTTGCGAAGATCGCTCTCAACACGAATGCCGCTTTCTTGCAGTTGTTCTGCTACCTTTCGTGCATAACCTTCATAAGCAGTCGATACGGGAATCACTTTTGCTTGTACAGGGGACAGCCATAGCGGCAGTGCTCCCGCAAAGTTCTCCAGCAAGAACGCCGTCATACGCTCCATAGTACTAATAATACCGCGGTGGATTACGACAGGACGATGCTTCTTGCCATCCTCGCCGACGTATTCAAGCTCAAAGCGCTCTGGAAGCAAGAAATCAAGCTGTGCTGTTGACAGCGTCTCTTCTTTGCCCAGTGCAGTTTTAATTTGAACATCAAGCTTAGGACCATAGAATGCTGCTTCGCCCTCCGCTTCGAAGAACGGAAGCTCCAGCTCCTCGACAACCTCGCGAAGCATACGCTGCGACATTTCCCACATCTCGTCATTTTGGAAGTATTTCTCTGTATCTTTAGGATCGCGGTAAGACAAGCGGAAACGGTATTCCTTAATGCCGAAATCCTCATACACCTTACGGATTAAGTTAACAACGCGAGCGAATTCTTCCTTGATCTGATCAGGGCGACAGAAAATATGAGCATCATTCAGCGTCATTGCACGAACCCGGTGCAAGCCTGTGAGTGCGCCTGACATTTCATAACGGTGCATCGTTCCTAGCTCCGCAATCCTTACAGGCAGGTCACGGTAGCTGCGCATATCGCTTTTGAATACCATCATATGATGCGGGCAGTTCATCGGACGAAGAACAAGCTCTTCATTGTCCATAATCATCTTAGGGAACATGTCCTCACTATAGTGCTCCCAATGTCCCGAAGTTTTGTAGAGCTCTACGTTCGCGAGTACTGGTGTATAGACATGCTCGTAACCGAGTCTTTCCTCAAGGTCGACGATATAGCGTTCCATTGTTCTACGCAACTTAGCGCCGTTAGGCAGCCACAGCGGCAAACCTTGACCTACCTCGCGGGAGAAAGTGAACATCTTCAGCTCACGGCCGAGTTTGCGGTGATCCCGCTTCTTTGCTTCTTCCAAGAAGTGTAGATGCTCGTCAAGCTGTGCTTTTTTCGGGAATGCTGTTCCGTAAATACGCTGCAGCATTTTGTTTTTGGAATCTCCGCGCCAGTAAGCCCCTGCTACGCTTAGCAGCTTGAATGCTTTGATACGACCAGTTGATGGTAAATGCGGTCCGCGACAAAGATCGAAAAACTCGCCTTGGTCATACATCGTAATGACCGATTCTTCAGGAAGATCACGAATAAGCTCCAGCTTCAAGTTGTCGTCCAGCTCTGTGAATATCTCCAAAGCCTCGTTTCTGCTTACGATACGGCGGCGAATATCCAGGTTTTGCTGAATGATTTTGTCCATTTCCTTCTCAATCTTCACTAAGTCCTCAGGTGTCAACGATTGTTCCATATCAATGTCGTAATAGAACCCATCCTCAATAACAGGACCTATACCGAGCTTAACTTTTTCGTTTCCGTATATGCGTTTAATCGCTTGTGCGAGCAAATGCGCTGTACTGTGACGATATACTTCCAAACCGTCTGCGGAATCAAGCGTTACGATTTCGATGGCAGCATCTGCCTCGATTGGTGTATAGACATCGACAACCTTACCGTCTATTTTGCCTGCTATTGCATTTTTGCGAAGTCCAGGGCTGATCGAGCCAGCTACCTCTTCAATTGTTGTTCCAACCTCATATTCCCTTACTGCGCCGTCTGGCAATGTGATATGAATGGCCATTGTTGTTCATCCTCCAATTTGTGATCAAATGAATCGTCACTTACGTATTTCAAGCAAGGTGAAACGGCTGTCTCCGTTCTCTGGCGGTGCACCGCGTTTCATTCTAAGAAATATAGAGAAAAGGTTGGCGAAATCCTATCCTTTTCTATATTTCAAAAAAAGAGCACAAAAAAAGCACGCATCCCTAAAAAGGGACGAGTGCTTGTATGCTCGTGGTTCCACCCTACTTCGACTGCGCCAGCCTCAAATTATGCCGCATTGCAGTCCTCGTAATATCCGGTAACGGGGATTTCCGGTACAGCATACTGCTGCAGCATTCCTCCATAAAGGATGTTGCAGGTTGAGCCATACAGCTTCAAAGGGGTACATCTGCGGATAAAATGGAAGGAAATTGCAGCCGAGTTTCCTCTCTCTAAGCCAACTATCATAAGCAGACACATGTCTTTGTCATTGCCGATTAGATTTCATATGAAGACAATTATAGCCCGCTCAGCTTGATTGGTCAAGTCCATCAGTCCATCTGCTCAGCTCATCAAGGCTGAATAAGCTCATCAAGGCTGCTGCTGCAGGAAACGCATTGCACGCATACGGTAACCCGCTGATCAAAAATCGTTTCTATCGTACGAATGACCTGCATATCCGGCTGTCTCGTGTGAATCGTAATATGCTTTGGAGATACAGCTATGAGTGAGCTAATAACCATATCTTCAATATTCATTTCTGTCTCGAGCATTTCTGCAACGATACGGTCGGTTGGCGGATTGGGATCAAGCGGCTGGAATACACCATCATACAGCATGAAATCATGGCCGCCCTTGTGCAGCAGATGAACCATAGGCAGCTTCGTATCCTGTAGAAATACGAAATATTTCAACAAAGATATAAACTCCTGATATTGCTTATCCAGCACATATTCATCCAGCGCATATTCAACGACTTCGGCCAGTTCCTTACGATATGCCTCTAGTCTAAACGTTGTAAATCCTTTTACATTCATCAGCGTATTTTCTTGCAAAAAAACTTCGGCTTCGACCGCTACCTTGTTTTTTCTTCTTAACCGATCTGCATCCAAAAACTTTGTTCCAAGTCCATCCCATTCCTTGCCATGCAGCAGATCGTGACAGTATTTCTCAAGTGCAGCCGTATCTGCAGCAGTGTTGTTACGGTACTTCTTTCTTATAATAGCAGCCAGCATGGAGGGCTCCATTTCACTGACAACAAATTCTGCAATTGCCATAGCTGCCGCATGATAAGCGGCCTCTCCGTGAGCTTTCAGTTGAAAATGCGGAAGCAGCGCATTGCAGCTAATATCAAGTTCAGCTGTTTGTTCAAATGCAATTAACACCGGCTGATCATGATTTGAACGGATATGTAAATCGACGAGCGCTTGTTCCGTTAACAATTCCTTCAGTTTACTCACTGACTTCCGGAGACTTTCAGGTAAAGATATCGTGAATAGCTCCATAAGCTCACCCCTTTCCTTCCTTATCAGTATATGGTGCCGCGTACGGGGATATACGATGAAGAGATTGGAATAAAAGTGGGGCATCAAGGTGAAACGGCTGTCGCTATCCTTTGGCGGCGCAGCACGTTTCAGTCCGAAAAATATAAGCGGAGTATAAGGGTAAACTTATACATTCTTATATTTGAAAAAAAAACGTCTGCTGAGCAAGCCACTTCTTCATAGAAGGGATTGTTCAGTAGACGTTTTTTGACTAGACAGCTTGGAACTCGTTTAGTTCTGCATCACAAAATCAAGATCAGCTTTATCGGCTTCGTTATATACCTTCAAAATATTGTATTTCGTATCCCGCTGAGCTGGAATTTTACCTACTTCTCGAATCAATTGCAAAATCAGCTCAATGTTGACCTTATGTGTCGTTCCTGCAGCCGAAACTACATTCTCCTCAATCATCGTGCTGCCGAAATCATTACAGCCATACGACAAGGACAGCTTACCCATCTCTGGTCCCATCGTTACCCATGATGATTGGAAATTCTTAATATTATCAAGCATAATTCGGCTTGCTGCTACGATACGGAGATACTCCTCCGGCTTCGCCTTCTCCAGCTTGAGATTCGTGTTGTCTGGCTGGAACGGCCAGGAAATAAAGGCCAGGAAGCCCGTTGAATCATACTTGTTCGCTATGCATTCATCCTGAGCATCACGGATGCGAAGCATATGTAACGCGCGCTCTTCAACCGTCTCACCAAGTCCGTATACCATCGTTGCCGTTGTGTTCATTCCATGACGATGAGCAGACTTCATTACGTCCATCCAATCCGTCCACGAGCCCTTCATTCTACTGATCTTGCGGCGCGTGCGGTCATCCAAAATCTCCGCTCCGCCCCCAGGCAAGGAATCAAGGCCGGCTTCATGCAGCTGCCTGATGACTTCATCAAGTGATAGACCATCTGATACGACCTTCATCTTCTGAATTTCTGCAGGAGAGAAGGAGTGCATCGTAATAGCTGGGTAATGCTGCTTAATCTTGCGAAGCAGATCCAAATAATAGGTAAATGACAAATTCGGATTTGTTCCGCCTTGCATCAATATTTCAGTCCCGCCGACATCAATCGTCTCTTGAATTTTGCTCAAGATCAACTCATCAGGCAGAACATAACCTTCCTTGGAACCTGGCGCGCGATAGAAAGCGCAGAAGCGGCAATACACATCGCATACATTCGTATAATTCACGTTTCGGCCAACGACAAATGTTGTAATTGGCTCCGGATGATGCCTCAGCATAATCTGATTGGCAACATGACCCATTTTCTCAATCTGATCCGAAGCGAACAGCTCCATGCCTTCTTCGAGCGAAACTCGCTCGCCGCGCAATGCTTTATCCAAAATATGGTCTAACGTTCCCATTCCGCAAGACCTCCTTGTGTCCGTTCTAGGTAAACAATTGTACGCTTAATCCTAACATAAATCACAGGGCAAAGTCACTTTCCATATGATGCTCTCTCGCCTTGAAATACGGAAAAACACGGCATGTTCGCTAGAACATCCGTGCTTTCCTTTCATTTCGTCCTCTTTATGGACGAAGTGCGTTATCCAAATCCTCAATCAAGTCCTCAATATCCTCTAGGCCGACCGAATAACGAACCAAGCCGTCTGTAATCCCACGTGCAAGACGAATCTCTTTCGGCATAGCGGCATGCGACATCATCGCAGGATAGGATAGAATGCTCTCAACCGCGCCCAGACTAACGGCTACGAGTGGTATTTGAACTTTATTAAGCAGCGCTTTGGCACGTTCGCCGCTGCCGACATCAAACGAAACGACAGCTCCGTATCCAAGCGATTGCTTCTCATGAATTTCACGGCCCGGATGGTTAGACAGTCCCGGATAAAACACAGCGGTTACCTCACTATGAGTCGAGAGCCATTCCGCCAGCCTGCGCGCACTGCGTTCACTGCTCTCCATACGCATCTGCAGCGTCTTCATACCGCGCATAAGCAGCCATGATTCCTGAGCACTCAGAACAGTACCCATCCCGTTCTGAAGTTGCTTGAGACGCTTGCCAAGCGCCTCATCCGCCGTTACTGCAAGTCCAGCCAACACATCACTGTGACCACCCAAAAACTTCGTTGCACTATGCAATACAATATCGACGCCAAGCTCGATTGGACGTTGATGGTAAGGGGTCATAAATGTGTTGTCAAGCAACGTAAGCAAACCATGCTCCTTCGCCCATGATGTCGTTTCAGCAATGTTCGTAATTTTGAGCGTTGGATTGGATGGCGTCTCCATAAATACAGCTTTCGTATTTGGCTTCAAGGCAGCCTTCACTTCTTCGAAATTCGTCATATCTACAAAAGTCGATTCAATGCCCAGCCGATCTAAAATTGTCGTAAGCAAGCGGTATGTACCGCCGTAAACGTCCTCTGTCACAATGACATGCTCACCTGCTGAGAGCAGCAAGAACGTAGTCGAAATGGCAGCCATACCTGATGCGAAGGCAAAACCTCTTGCTCCGCCTTCAAGCAAAGCGATATAGTCCTCAAGCGCCTGACGAGTCGGGTTGCCTGAACGGCTGTAATCATACTGCGGCGGGTCAAAAATATCATGATGATGGAACGTGGATGCTTGAAATATCGGTACACTCGATGCACCGGTCTGCTCATCGATTTCGGCACCGAAATGAAGCAGCTTTGTCGCAAAACGTCTATCTCGGAAGTTCTTTTTATTAGTCTCATTGCTCATCTGTTATTAAACCTCCTCGATTTCGCGTTGTGCTGCAGCCAGTGCTTGTGCCAGGTCTGCGATTAAGTCATCCGCGTGCTCAATTCCGACTGAGAAGCGAAGCAAACGATCATCTACGCCGATAGCCTGACGAATTTCAAGCGGAATGTCCGCATGAGTTTGAACAGCTGGATATGTCATGAGCGATTCCACGCCGCCTAGGCTCTCTGCGAATGCAATAAGCTTGATATGGCGCAAGACAGGTTCGATATATCTCGCATCCTTCAATCGGAAAGAGAAGATTCCCGTGTTGCCTGAGGATTGCTTGTTCTGAATGTCATGGCCCGGATGATGCGGTAAAGCAGGGTAGTAAACATCTTCGACAGCCTCGTGTTCCAGCAAATAATTAGCGATTGTCGTCGCGTTGTATTGATGTCGCTCCATGCGAAGTGCCAGTGTCTTCATACCTCTCATCAGGAGCCATGAATCCTGAGGACCAAGCACGGCCCCAATCGAGTTGTGAAGGAAAGCCATCTCATCCGAGAGCTCCTTGCCTTTCGTTACGATCAGACCTGCCAGCACATCATTATGTCCGCCCAAATATTTGGTAGCACTATGAATGATGATGTCAGCGCCAAGCTCAATCGGACGCTGGAAGAAAGGTGTAAGCAGCGTATTGTCAACGATTGTCAGCAAGCCCTTCGACTTTGCCCAAGAAGCTACTCGCTCTATATCAGTAATCATCATAAGTGGATTAGTCGGCGTTTCAATAAGTACGGCTTTCGTACTTGGCGTCCAAAGCGCTGCCACTGCATTGATATCATTCGTATCCACATATGAAGCCGTTACGCCGAATCTGGACATGATCCGCTCAAGCAAGCGATACGTTCCACCGTATAGATCAAGAGATACGATCAGATGATCCCCTTGACTGAACAATGCAAATATCGTTTGCAAGGCAGCCATGCCGGAGCTACATGCGAATGCTGCATCTCCTGCTTCTAACTGCGCTGCTGCTTCCTCTAGTACTGCTCTTGTAGGGCTTTTTGTACGTGCATAATCAAAGCCGGTGCTTTGCCCAAGCTTAGGGTGACGGAAGGCGGTTGCTTGATAGACGGGGAAGCTTACTGCTCCGGTTACAGGCTCTTTAATTGATCCAATTTGGGCTAAATGACTCTCTATTTTCATTGTTATATAGCGCTCCCTTTTTTTAAAATAAAGGAAAGTATAGGATCTCGCCCTACTTTCTCTATATTTCTCGGATTGAAACGTGCTGCGCTGCCAAAGGACTGCGATAGCCGTTTCACCTGAATTAAATGCCTCCGCCTAAATCATACGGCGTTTGTTGATATACGTAGTAGTTAAGCCAATTGGAGAACAGCAGGTTCGCATGCGAGCGCCATGTCGACAACGGCAGGTTTGCTGGGTTATCTCCCGGGAAATAATTTTTCGGCACATCGATTTGAAGCCCTTTCGCTTTGTCCCGATCATATTCAAACTTCAGCGAGTTAGGATCATATTCCGAATGGCCGGTAACGAAAATTTGTCTTCCATCCTTAGAAGCGACAATATATACACCTGAGTCTGTCGAATTCGACAAAATGTCAAGTGACTCGATCGGTTCAATATCTTCGCGGCGTACTTCCGTGTGGCGTGATTGCGGAACGAAGAACATTTCATCAAAACCTCTGAGCAGGTTCACATTCCGTTTCTCTACAACATGCGGATAGACACCAAACATTTTCTCATCTAGATTGTATTTCGGAATATTATAGTGGTGAAAAAGTCCTGCCTGCGCGCCCCAACAGATGTGGAAGGTTGAAGTAACACGCCGAGCACTCCAATCCATAATTTCCTTCAATTCCTCCCAGTAGTTCACTTCCTCGAAGGGCATATGCTCAACAGGTGCTCCCGTAATAACGAGACCATCATAATATTCATGCGAAATCTCATCGAACGTTTTATAGAAGGACTCCAAATGCTCAGATGACGTATTTTTGGAGGTATGCGTCTTCGGATGAAGCAGCACGACCTCTACTTGAAGCGGCGTATTGCCGATCAGCCTGAGCAATTGTGTTTCGGTTGTTTCCTTAGTCGGCATTAAGTTAAGAATTGCGATGCGCAGCGGCCTAATATCCTGCTGATATGCAACGCTCTCATCCATTACGAAAATATTCTCGTTGTTAAGTATTTCTTTGGCCGGTAAGTTGTCTGGCACTTTAATTGGCATAAGTTTCACTCCTCTTAGGCAGTATGACCGCTTGAACATGAAAAAGACCCTTTCTGCTGTGAGAAAAGGTCGTATGCTCAATAAATAAGCCATCCGCCTCTCTCATCTCTCAGAAACATAAATGCTTCCGCAAGAATTAGCACCGTGCGTAAAATACGCCGGTTGCCGGGCTTCATCGGGCTAGTCCCTCCGCCTGCTCTTGATAAGAAAGTAGTCTATTCAATTTTCGCGGTTACATTTCAATTACAACTTTAATGCATTCTGTTAATCGCGTCAAGAAGCTCATTTGCATATCCTGAATCATCAGCATGAAAAACACCGTTTTTGTGCTTGAATGTAAAGCTGATGCGGGAGTATACTAGACAAGAATTATTTCACTTATTCCATTAATAAAGGGGTGCATACGGACATGGAAGGCGACAGACCTAAGCCCGAACTCGTACGAATACGGTTACTGCCGGCCAAGTCCAATTCAGCCGGCAGTTTCCTCTAAACACAGGAAGGAGTACACCGGATGAAAATACGTCTCGTTAGCAATGGCATATTTACGACAATCGATGATATTAATGATACATTAATCCCCCCTAAGGAAGGCTTCTACTGGATTGATGCTGATGTGGAGGATCTCACAGTACTTCAGCCGCTGTTCAGCATGCATGATCTCGCTGTAGAGGATTGCCTCAGTGAAGAAGAACAGCGTCCCAAGATTGAAATTTACGAAAGCCACTACTTCATTGTAATTAACAGCATTCGTTTTGATGACGAGGAAATTTTCCTAAGAGCGCTGAACATCTTTCTCGGCCGCCACTTTATTATAACCGTTACGAAACAAAAAATTAATGAGCTTCGCTCATTGAAGCCTGTTCTGTGGGAACAAGAGGTTAGCAGTCCCGATTATTTCCTCTATCATCTGGTTGACATCGTCGTGGATAACTATTTCCTCGTAGGCGATCGGATCGACAATCGGATTGAAGCGCTGGAAGAGGATATATTAATGCACACCAAGAAATCTCATCTCAACGAAATCATCGGCTTGCGCGGTGAGATTCTGTGGCTGAAGAAGATACTCGGCCCACAGCGCGACGTCATTGCAACACTGAACAAAAAGGACTTGAAGCTAATCGATGATCAGCTTCAGAAATATTTCAGCGATATTTATGAGAATGCGCTCAAAATCGCCGAATCCTTCGACACGTACCGCGACTTAATGGGCAACTTGCGTGAAGCCTATCAGTCCAGCGTATCGAACCGAGCCAATGAAATCATGCGCGTGTTTACAGCTATTACAACGATATTCATGCCTCTCACATTTATAACTGGCATATACGGAATGAATTTCGACTTCATCCCTGGGCTTCATCTTAAACTGGGCTCTTACATTCTGCTTGGCATCATGCTGGTGCTAGGCATTAGTATGTTTTTTATCTTCCGCAAGAAGGAATGGCTGTAAATGATTCATAAGGTTGACCAAGAGGGGTGCAACTGCATGGGCTATGAAGCCTCCTGCTAAGCGTCCCTTTTTTGCTGTTGCTACTTCTATCCTTTATAATAGGTTTATACATAAACGAGCACATTCCGTACCTTTGAAAGGGGGATTGGCGTGAATATTAGTCAACTCGAAACACTCCTAACGAT
The DNA here is from genome assembly GCF_005930355.1 of Paenibacillus sinopodophylli. Classification (GTDB taxonomy): domain Bacteria; phylum Bacillota; class Bacilli; order Paenibacillales; family Paenibacillaceae; genus Pristimantibacillus; species Pristimantibacillus sinopodophylli. The sequence continues at coordinate 185,566 of NZ_VDBO01000006.1, read as the reverse complement.
ATCCAAAACGATGAGCTTCAGGAAAGCTGGCGAGCTTCTGAATCTCACCCAGCCTGCCGTATCCGCTCAAATCAAAAGTCTGGAGGATGAGTTCAAGACCGTCCTTATCGATCGGAACCAGCCTGTCACTTTGACGGATCACGGACAAGTATTTCTAGAGCATGCCGAGCAAATACTTACAATTGTAGATGAATTGAAGCAAAAGCTGTCTGACATGAATTTAACCCCTCAAGGACATATTCTGCTAGGTACAACATCATCCATCGCGATTCAGATTTTACCGCGTGTACTGTCTTATTTCCAGAATCAATTCCCTCAGATCAAAACAACGATACATTCCATGCCCTCATCCCAAGTGATGACCAGCGTCGAGAACGGCTCGGTCGATATCGGTATTACCTACCTTACTGAGAAAAATCCGAACGTTTCCTCCTCCGTTCTTTATTATGATACGTTTGAGCTTGTCGTCTCACCTGCTCATCCAATGAGCCGTCTAGACCATACGACCGTAGATACGCTTAAGGATATTCCAATGATTATGCTTGCGCCAGATACGCTGGGACGCAAATTCGTCGATCAAATATTTAAGAAATTCAATGTTCAGCCTAATGTCGTAATGGAAGTTTCGAGCAGCGAAGAAGTGAAGCGCATGGTTGAGATCAATTTGGGTGCTGCTGTAGTCTCTAAGCTATCTATCGCGAATGAGCTGCGGCTGGGCACATTAAAGATGATCAAAGTAAATGAGCTCGAGATAAGCCACCCTGTTGGCGTCGTATACCGGTCTGGCCGATATATAAACACTGCACTTCAGCAGTTTCTAAGTGATTTGAAGGGAATGCCCGAGCATCATTTCATTAGCAGCGAATAAGCGAACCATTCACACGACGGACCTAGCCGACAAACATGAGTTGAACTTACATACAGCCACAATAAGGAGAGGTAATCATGAAATTTGATCTACATACCCATCACGAGCGATGCGGTCACGCAAACGGTACGATTGAGGATTATATTACTGCGGGTATTAAAGCAGGGCTTCAGGTTATTGGCATCTCTGACCACTCTCCATTCTTTTACCACAAAGAAGATCAGCCCTCACCTGGCATCGCAATGGCAAGAAGCGATTTCGCAAGCTACATCGAAGAGGTACTTCGTCTTAAGGCAAAATACGCTGGTAAAATCGAGGTTCTGCTTGGTATCGAATCGGATTTCTTCCCCCAATACGTTGAGAGCTACAAACAAGCTTACGAAGGCGTTCCATTCGATTATTTGATCGGATCTGTTCATCAAGTTGGCGGCGTGAGCATATTCAACAAAAACCGTTGGAACGGCTTGAAAGAGCAGGAGCAAATAGCGGCGAAACGCAGCTACTACGATTTAATTAAGCAATCTGCTCGAAGTGGAATGTTCGATATATTGGGGCATATTGATGCGATGAAAGGTTATTATCCTGCATTCTCTGATATCCCAGCCTTCGATGCGATCGATGATACACTGCAAACGATCGCCGAATGCGGCGTTTCCATTGAAATCAATACGTCAGGCAGTACGAAATATGTAGGTGGCTGGTATCCGTCAGATGCGATTCTGGAGCGTGCGCTTCACTTTGGCGTTGATGTAACCTTCGGGTCAGATGCCCATTTGCCGGCAAGGGTTGGCGATGAGTGGGAACTTGTGGAGCGAAGATTGAAAGACATTGGGTTCAAGCATTGGGTCTATTATCGCAAGCGTCAGCAAGTCATCGTACCAATCGCTTAGTAGAAGGGCAAAAAAAGTGGACCTGCACGTCGCAGGTCCCAAAGGTTATATTAAAAAAGGGGGTCTTGTTTATTATAATAGCCCACTTATATGATGAGACGGTAACAGAACTATTTCATTTGTGTAACAAATTCGAGGGGTTGGACTTCCATGTGGCTCATAACAGCCATCAGCAGCGCACTGCTCTTCGGACTTGCAGGCTGGTGGATGAAAGTATCACAAATGCGCGGCGGCAGTACAAGAACGCTGCTGCTCGGACTTTACGCATCCGGCATGCTCGGCTTCGGCATACATGCTGCTCTTGAAGGTACATGGGGCTGGCTGGCTGAGCCGCGGGTATGGATTGCCGGCTTGATCATTGGCGCTGGCTCTGCTTGGGGTAATGCGCTGTTTATGAAGGCTCTGCATTACGGGCCTGCGAGCCTGACTTCTCCTCTTACGAATATGAATATCATATTGGTCATTGCAGCAGCAACCTGGTGGTACCAGGAGCCTCTAAGTATGGCTCAGGCTACAGGAATTTCGATGCTGCTACTCGCCGTTATCTTTATCGCTCATAAGAAAAAGGAACCGCTGACAATAACGGAAAAGCGCTGGTTCATCCTTGTTGGAATAGCTATTCTCATGTTCGCACTTCGAAACGGCGGGCTTAAAGTAACGGACGAGCTTGGGCTGCCAAGCGCCCCTATTCTTTTCATCGCCTATGCGCTTTCTCTATGCTGGTTTCTCATTCCAAAGAGAACAACAGCTTCACGCGCTGCTGAGCAAACAGGTCTGCGGCTTGGTATTGTTGCCGGTTTATTCTCCTACGGCGGACTGCAGCTTTATGCAGCCGCACTCGCAACCGGACAAGCCAACATAGCTGCACCGATCTTTGCAACGAACAGTCTCGTAGTAGCGGCTGGAGCTATCATCTTCTACAAAGAGAAGCTCACGTTTGTTCAATGGGCTGCTTTTGCCTTTATGATACTGGGCTTGATCGTAATTCGTCTCTGAAAGCAATCATTTAACTTTTAAGCGTCTAACTTTTTTATAGTAAATATGCATTTTTAGAAATAACACCTATTCCCACCGAAATGAACTTACTTTTAGTTTGTTAATATGCTACAATAGTAATACTAAAAGCGGGGTGATACGGTTGGATTATTCGACAATGTGCCCAAAGTATGAAGCCGCAGCCGACATATTAGGTAAGAAGTGGACTGGCAGAATTATTCGGGTATTGCTTGGAGGACCGAAACGGTTCAAAGAGATAAAGGAACAAATTCCCGAGATGAGCGACAAAATGCTGACGGACCGGATGAAAGAGCTTGAGACAATTACAATTATTAAACGCCAGGTTTACCCTGAAATGCCCGTACGGATCGAGTACGAGCTGACCGGTAAAGGCCGTGAGCTGGAGCCCGTCATTGAATCCATTCAAAAATGGGGAGAACACTGGATGTAAGCTAAAAAACCGCTGAGGCGGTTTTTTTTATTGCTTTCTCCCTCTTTCGAACCTAAACCCTCACTCCCTAATCATCATGATTGACAAAGGATTGGCAATCTACTATCATTGATAATAATAATCAATATCATGTAAACGTAAAAAGAAACCCCCTGAAGCAACAAGGGGTTTCCAATATAAAAATAACTACATACCAAGCCATTTCTTGAATAGATGTTTTGTTGTATCCTTGTTAATCGCAGCAATGGAAGTCGTAAGTGGAATTCCCTTCGGACATGCGCGAACACAGTTTTGAGAGTTACCGCAGCCTTCGATGCCGCCATCTGTCATCAGTGCATCTAGACGCTCCTCTTTGTTCATGTCACCCGTCGGGTGAGCGTTGAACAAGCGTACCTGTGAAATCGCAGCTGGGCCAATAAAGCTGTTCCGGTCGTTAACGTTCGGGCAAGCCTCAAGGCAAACACCGCAAGTCATACATTTGGAAAGCTCGTACGCCCATTGACGCTTCGTTTCAGCCATCCGCGGACCAGGACCTAGATCATAGGTGCCGTCAATCGGAATCCATGCCTTAACGCGTTTCAGAGCGCCAAACATGCGTTCACGATTGATAACGAGATCTCTCACGACTGGGAAGGTGCTCATTGGCTCAAGTCGAATAGGCTGCTCCAGCTTATCGACAAGTGCACTGCAGGCTTGGCGCGGTTTGCCATTGATAACCATCGAGCAAGCTCCGCAAACTTCTTCCAAACAGTTGGAATCCCAGCATACGGGCGCAGTGCTTCCGCCATCGGATTTCTTAGGATTACGTTGAATTTCCATCAACCCGCTAATAACGTTCATATTCGCGCGGTAAGGAATTTCGAACTCTTCCGTATAAGGCTTGGAATCAGGAGTGTCTTGGCGTGTAATGATAAACTTAACCGATTTTGTTGCTACAGTCGTTTCAGCCATCCTTATTCTCCTTTCTTCTTATCGCTCGAGTAATCACGTTTACGAGGCTTGATCAAGCTTACGTCGATATCCTCATAGGATATTTGCGGACCTTCTTTCGTCCATTTCGCAATTGTTGATTTCATAAATTGATCGTCATCGCGTTCTGGGAAATCAGGCTTGTAATGAGCTCCGCGGCTCTCGTTGCGCAGCAATCCGCCAAGTGTCATCGCTTCAGACAGCTCAAGCATGTTCCATAGCTGACGAGTAAAGGCAACGCCTGCATTGTTCCACTTTGCTGTATCGTTGATGTTGATGTTCGCGTAACGCTGCTTTAGCTCCTTGATCTTGTGGATCGTTTGCTCCAGCTTATCGTTAAAGCGAACAACCGTCATATTGTTCGTCATCCATTCGCCGAGCTCTTTGTGAATGACATAAGCATTCTCGTTGCCGTTCATGTTGATAATGCTGTTGTACTTGTCCGTTTGACGCTTGTTCTCGCGGTCGAATACAGAGGAAGCTACGTCTTCAGCCGATTTCTTCAAGCCTTTGATGTATTCCACAGCCTTAGGTCCTGCAACCATACCACCGTATATAGCGGAAAGAAGTGAGTTTGCACCAAGACGGTTCGCGCCATGATATTGATACTCGCACTCGCCAGCTGCGAACAAACCTGGAATGTTCGTCATTTGATTGTAATCGACCCACATACCGCCCATCGAATAGTGGACAGCCGGGAAGATTTTCATCGGGATTTTACGCGGATCATCGCCCATGAATTTCTCGTAGATTTCAATGATACCGCCGAGCTTAACGTCAAGCTCCTTCGGATCCTTATGAGATAGATCGAGGTAAACCATGTTTTCTTGATTGATGCCGAGCTTCTGATCCACGCACACGCTGAAGATCTCACGCGTTGCAATATCACGAGGTACGAGATTTCCGTAAGCCGGATATTTTTCCTCAAGGAAGTACCAAGGCTTGCCGTCTTTGTAAGTCCAGATCCGACCGCCTTCACCGCGTGCCGATTCCGACATTAGGCGCAGCTTGTCATCGCCTGGAATTGCTGTAGGGTGAATTTGAATGAATTCTCCGTTCGCGTAGTTAACACCTTGCTGGTAAACCGCGCTCGCAGCCGTGCCTGTATTAATAACAGAGTTCGTTGTTTTGCCGAAAATAATGCCAGGACCGCCTGATGCCAATATAACCGCATCTGCACGAACCGTGTGTACTTCCATAGAACGAAGATCCTGTGCCGATACGCCGCGGCAAATACCGTCGTCGTCAACGACTGCGCCAAGGAATTCCCAGTGCTCGAACTTGTTAACAAGCCCTGCTGCTTCCCAGCGACGCACTTGCTCATCTAGTGCATAGAGTAGCTGCTGTCCCGTTGTTGCGCCTGCAAATGCTGTACGAGAATGCTTCGTACCGCCGAAACGACGGAAATCAAGCAAGCCTTCTGAAGTACGGCTGAACATAACGCCCATCCGGTCCATAAGGTGAATAATGCCTGGTGCTGCATCGCACATCGCTTTAACCGGAGGTTGGTTGGCGAGGAAGTCTCCGCCATATACGGTATCGTCGAAATGCTCCCATGGAGAATCGCCTTCGCCTTTCGTATTAACAGCGCCGTTGATTCCGCCCTGCGCACATACTGAGTGGGAACGCTTCACCGGCACAATTGAAAACAGGTCAACGTGCACGCCGGCTTCAGCCGCTTTGATGGTAGCCATTAAGCCGGCAAGTCCGCCGCCAATGATGATCACTTTATTTTTAGCCATAACGTTTCGCTCCTTGTCTACAAACTAACCGATATTCGTAAGTGCCAATGCCGCACTTGCCGCTTCCGCAAATTCATCGCCTCTAAACGCGACAAGCGAAAGGATAAACAAAGCGGATACAATAACAAATACACCCATGCAAATATAAGAAGAAATACGTTGTGCTTTCGGGCCTATCGTAATGCCCCAGCTAATCAGGAATGCCCATAGACCGTTGCTGAAATGGAATACAGCTGCCAATACGCCGATGACGTAAAGCACGAAATAAGTCGGACTGCTCGCGATTTGATTCATCGTAGAGCCAAGCTCCTCATGCGTGATGTTACCAAAGTATACTTGCATTCTTGTCTGATATACATGCCAGAAAACGAATACAAAAGTAATGACCCCTGTAACGCGCTGAGCCGTGAATGCCCAGTTCCGTCCGTATTTGAAGCGTCCCGTATTCGTGTTCGATTGGTAAGCGACGTACAAGCCGTAAATACCATGAAACAATAGCGGGAGGTAAATGCCGAAAATCTCGAGCAGCGGGATCAAAGGCAAGCTGTTGATAAAGTGTACACCGTTGCTGAACCCTTCAGGTCCACGTTCAAACGCCTGGTAGTTGGTCAATCCATGTACGACGATGAAGCCGCCGAGCGGAATGATCCCGAGAAGCGAGTGAAGCTTGCGCGAGAAATACGAGTTTCCTTTCATGTCATTCCTTCTCCTTTCAATACTGTGAGTGCTAGCATGCATACTTGTTTGTGAAATATAAGAATGTATCTGATAGCTCTCTATACATTACTTATATTTCAGCGCAAACAGAAAGCCTCTCTGCCTCACGGCAGCAGCCTGCCCCTTTACGCATGGCAAATCATTCTACATTGTAACCCCAGCATGTACCTCAGTCAACAAAAGTCGACACATATTAGCCACACTTCCCATCCTACTCCTTTTCAGCTTATAATGGAATTGCTTATTTTTTATAATTTCTTATAACCAAATGACATAAGGGGCGCTATTTATGAATGAGGAGATGCATGTCTTTACCGTTATTGTCGAGCAATCCAGCATGAACAAAGCATCGGTACTGCTCAATCTGTCCCAGCCTGCACTCTCGCGCAAAATAGCCAAACTCGAGCAAGAGATCGGCTCACCCTTGTTCAGACGCATCGGCAAACGACTCGAGTTGACTCGAATCGGACAGATGACCTACGAGTATGCGCTTGAGCTGCGCCAGCTGCATCGCAAATATTTGCAAACCGTTTCTGAGTTTACTTCAACTGGTCATACTACGCTCACGATAGGAGCGAGCTTGACCACCTTGCAAACAACATTGCCCGACCTGATCAAAAGGCTGACGTCTACCCATCCTGAAATTGATATTAAAGCGATTACAGGCAAGACCCATGAAATCGTATCGCTTGTCCGTGACCATAAGGCCGATATCGGCATCGTCGCCTCCAGCATCGAGGATTCAACACTTCGGTGCATCCCCTTGTTCGAGGATCACTTATCACTTGTCCTGCCGCGGAATCAGATTATTACCGACAAAGGTGCGCTCGGCATACAGGATTTGACCGGCATGCCGATGATCTTATTCTCCAAAGGAACCTGGTACCGGCTTCTTACCGATGAGCTATTCGACAAATACCATCTCCAGCCAGACGTTAGGATGGAAATCGATTCGTTCGAAGCGATCCTTCGTCTGCTTCACACTTGCAGGGCAGCAACACTCCTGCCCAAGTCCTACATGCGAAGCCAACTGCTTGACGATAATGAGCTTATTGTCGTGCCTATTCGGGAGCTCGAGGATACGAAGCGGACAACCTCGCTCATCCATGCCGATTCCGCAGCACTCAGTCCATCCGTCCGGCTCTGGATCAATGAGCTTGCCGCGCGTTTCCCTGCCAAAAAGGACATCAGCCTGTAAAAGGCAGCTGTCCTTCAGCATTTCCAAATATAAACTTCCAAATCCATGCTTTGCCCTCCAACCCAATAGGTTTAGCGGATTATCGTAGCTTCGAAATCTTCGATTTGCTCATTCGTGCCGATAACGACCATGACATCACGAATAGCAAGCACATCCGTCGCTGTCGGTGCGATTATAATTCCACTCGGCTTGTTAATGGCGACAATGCTGCAGCCGAATCGCGCCCGCGGATTGAGATCATGAAGTGACTTCCCGTCCAAGCACTGAGGGACGGCAAGCTCTGCAATCGTGTATTCCTTCGATAGCTCGATGTAATCAAGCAGATTCGGAGAAACAAGCTGATGCGCCACACGTATCCCCATATCGCGCTCTGGGTATACGACGCGGTCAACGCCAATTTTCTCAAGCACTCGCCCGTGCAGCTCGCTCATCGCTTTGGCTACAACCTGCTTCACGCCCAGATCCTTAAGCAGAATCGTCGTCAGTATGCTCGCTTGAATATCATCGCCTATCGCTACGACACCACAGTCGAAGTTACGGACGCCAAGTGAACGAAGCGCCTCTTCATCCGTGCAATCGGCAGAAACAGCATACGTAAGCACGCTGCTCATTTCCTGAACAGCCTCCTCGTCCTTGTCTATGCCGAGTACCTCATTGCCAAGCTCGACAAGTTCCCTGCCGAGACTCGAACCGAACCTACCTAATCCAATAATGACGAACTGCTTCTTTTTAACTCCCACTCGCGCAATTCTCCTATCCAATCGTGATTTTGCCTTCAGGATGCCGATACAATTCTTTTTCTGTGCGAGGCCCAAGCGCATAAGCAAGCGTTAATGGACCGAGCCGTCCGGCAAACATCGTTAAAGCAATGACTATTTTTCCTACTAAACTAAGATCAGGCGTAACGCCGACCGATAGGCCGACTGTGCCAAATGCTGACGTTGCTTCGAACAGCAGTTCTATAAATGCATGCTCCTCGGTCATTGAGAGTATCATCGTTACGATAATGACGAGCAGCAATGAAATTAATGTAATTGTAAGTGCTTTGAAAATCCGGTCTTTTCCAAGCCTGTAGCGGAACAGTACGATATCCTCTCGTCCGCGAATCATCGCGATAACAGCGCCAACCAATGTCGTGAAAGTCGTCGTCTTAATACCACCGCCCGTTGATCCTGGAGACGCTCCGATAAACATCAGGATGATCGTGAAAAACATGGTTGCTTGACGCAGCTGTGTGTAGTCGAGCGTATTCGCCCCAGCTGTCCGCGGCGTTACTGATTGGAAGAAGGATGCCAGAATTTTACCGCCTAAGTCCAAGGAACCAAGCGTCTTCGTATTGGAAAATTCAAAAATAAAAATGACGATGGTGCCTACTGCAATAAGCGTGCCAGTCATAGAGAGAACAACCTTGCTATGCAAGGATAGCCGTTTGTTTTTACGGAACTCCATCAGATCTGACATGACTACAAAGCCTAACCCGCCGGTTATGATGAGCAGCATTGCCGTAAAATTGACGACAACGTCATCAACGTACAAGGTAAGACTGCGATAATTCCCAAAAATATCAAAGCCCGCGTTGTTGAACAGCGACACCGCATGAAAGGCACCGAAGTAGAGTGCTTTGCCCAGCGGCATATCTGCAGCGAATCTGGATGCAAACAGTAAAGCGCCTACCAATTCAATGGATAATGAATAAATAATAACTCGCCGAATAAGCTTGACTATCCCTTCCATACTCGACTGGTTCATCGCTTCCTGCAGCAGCAGACGCTCGCGCAGCGATATTTTCTTGCGCAGCACAAGTGCAACAAGCGTCGCCATGGTCATGAAACCTAGGCCGCCAAGTTGGAATAAGCACATGAGGATGACCTGACCGGCTGCTGAGAAATAGGTTCCTGTGTCTACGATGACGAGCCCAGTGACGCAGGTTGCCGAGGTTGCCGTAAACAATGCGTCAATAAAAGGAAGCCGCTCGCCGGTTGCCGAAGCGAAGGGCATGGATAATAACAGTGCTCCCAGTACGATAATAAGCGCGAAGCCGCTGACCAGTATTCGCGGGGGCGACCATTTCAACACATTAAAGTTTACCTTCATCCATTATCCTTCTTCTGCGGTGTGTCATTTATGAAGCACTATCTCTCTATATATAAGCATAAAAAAAAGCACTGAAACCAGATGTGCTCTGTGCAATGAGTTCTGTTCCACTAGCGCCTACGAGGTTAGCTGACGGATTCGGGCCTGGACAGGCAGCCCTATTCAGCGGCAGAAGCGTTCACTTCGCCGTAGAAATTCAACCCATGATGCCGGATTCAAGCGATGCTGTACACAGCAGGCTGAGCGATCTAGGCAACGTTATGGTTCCCCCGTTTTCCATAGGAAATTCGGCTTTGCTATTCGATTAGTATGACGATAACGATTATAATCCCAAAGCAGTCATGATATAAAGCTGATATTTACGACAAACAAGCTGATATTGGACCGTATTAGGGCAAGGCTGAAACACAGCATACTTCAAGCTTGTCGGATATCGTTATTTCGCATCTTTTTGAGCGTAAACGGGCTTTTCCAATGGATAATTCAGGGATTTGTATGGTATGGTATTCCGATAAGCAATTTACTACATGGACAATAGAGGTGGACAAATGATTGATTCTATTAAGTTAAATGAATGGAAACGTTTTCTATGGGCGGCGGTTGCTTGCTTCATTGTTTTCGCCGTTGTTGAAGTGGGGCCGATGTTCTACTCTATGATGACAGGCGAATTGAATACGAAGGTTATTGACAAAGAAACGGCAGAGAATCGGGCTACTGTATTTGCCGAGAAGCAAAGTGGATTGCAGGTGGGTTCTGCCAAGGCCGTCCATCAAACCGACAAAATCATGAACGGCTACCTCTCGAAAAACGACTTAATCAAAACCTATACCGATAAATACGACCAAAGCTTCCCTACGGATACGTATCAAGTCGACCTGAAATTTGACAGCGGTGAAACCGGCTACGTGTATGTACATATGCAAAGTGAAAAAATCGTAGCTTGGAACTTTCTCCTCAACTATCAAACACTCTCTGGCCCCGACCTGGAGAAGGAAGTAGCTGTTTTCTTACCCAGTCAAAGCTTAGACGCCAATGCGTTCAAGCAAAAAAGCTTCGAAGTGAATAAGGGATGGCATGGAGAAGCTCCAACTGGCTACACCATTGAAGAAGCTGTTCTAGGCGTCGATATCAATGCGCAGAACATCAATGACCGGAATATCATTGTGAAGTATAAGCCTGCATTCATTGCTCCTTCCGATTATATCCAATACGTGAAGAAGCAAGATAAGCTTGCCGGCTTCCTTACAGGCTTCGGCTATATGTTCATGAGCTTCGTTCTATTTGTACTTGCTATTATCTATGCTGTGCTGTATCGGAAATTCACATCGTTTAAATTCGGCATTATTTTGACCATAGTCTACTTTATTACCTATATCATAATGAATCTGAATATACTCGACGGAATCCGTGCTTCATTGGGTGAGACAGAGCTCGCAGGACAAACGGTCATCTTCACAGCCGTCTTTACGCTCCTGCTTACCATTCCAATGGCCGGCTCCATCTATATCTCCATGATAGCAGGTGACGGGCTATGGAAGGCGCAGGGACGGGCGCTATGGCCTCGCTTCGGGCAGAAGGGATACGGCGACCATGTATGGCGGAGCGTAGGGCTTGCTTATTTGTTCGCCATCATCCTCTTTGCCACGCAATCAGTCATTTTCATCGGGCTTAAGCTGACGATTGGCACATGGGATACGACGGACGCCACGCAATCCCCTTATAATATGGGTGTTCTGTGGCTCATGCCCGTGCTCGCTTGGGCAGCAGCCATTTCTGAGGAGGCTGTTTTCCGCTTCTTCGGAATCGGATTGTTCCGCAGATGGTTCAAAAACACATTTGCCGCAGCGCTGCTGCCGACCTTGTTCTGGGCGCTCGGACACGTCATGTACCCGTTCTATCCCTCTACAACGAGATTGATCGAACTGATGATCATTGGACTCATGTTCAGCTTCATCTTCGTCAGATACGGCTTCATAACGGCGATGTTCACCCATGCGATCTTCAACAGCGTTGCTGTTGGTCTATCCCTGCTCACGATCGGTACAGCGCCGAATATTATCTCGGCTATTTTCTTCACGGTGCTGCCTGTTATCATTGCTTTCGTTCTCAAATATTTCAGCAGCAAAAAAGAGAAGAAGCCGCCAGTCAGGGCGACTCCTCCCCTAGAGCAGCTATAATTTGAGAAGCTAATTTATCTCCAATAGAGAGAGGCCGGAAGTCTTCGACTGAGGCCTCTTTTATTTTTTTGATGGAGCCAAAATGTTTGAGCAGAAGCTTTCGGCGTTTCTCCCCGATGCCTGGAATGGAATCAAGCCTTGATTCCACCATGGATTTGGCTCGCTGCTCGCGGTGGAACGTGATGGCAAAGCGATGCACCTCGTCCTGTATACGCTGCAGCAAATAAAATTCCTGACTATCGCGCGGCAGTGGTACAATCTCGGCCGGATCACCAGTCATGAGCTGGGCCGTCTTATGCTTCGCATCCTTCACAAGCCCGCATACAGGTATGAATAAGCCAAGCTCATTCTCCAGCACGTCCAGTGCTGCCGAGATTTGACCTTTCCCTCCATCGACTACAATAAGATCGGGAGGCTTGATCTCCTCTTTGAGCACACGCTCGTAACGGCGCCTTATCACCTCTCTCATCGTCTCATAGTCATCCGGACCAACGACTGTTTTCACCTTGTATTTACGATATTCCTTGCGGTCTGGCTTGCCATCCGTGAAGACGACCATGGCCGATACCGGATTCGTTCCTTGAATATTGGAGTTATCGAACGCTTCAATACGCCGAACCTCTGGAAGACCAAGCCAACCGGCTAAAGACTCAGTCGCCTTGACACTGCGCTCTTCATCCCGCTCGATCAGCCGGAACTTCTCGTCCAGCATAACCTTTGCGTTATCGATAGCCATCGTTACGACCTCGCTCTTGCGCCCGCGCTGTGGCATCAATACCTTAACTTTCAGCCAGCTGTGAAGCGACGCAATCACATCATCCGCGCGAGATGAAGCTTCCTCGGCTTGCGCTTCCTCCTCAAGCAATTCTTCTTTCGCCTGCTCCAGCTCCGGCGGCAGCGGCAGCAGAATCTGCTTAGGCAGCGCCGGATTGTCACTGTAATACTGTGTGACAAAGGTCATGAAATCATCATACTCTTCCCCGTAATAGGGGAAGGTCGTTCCATGACGCTCGATCAGCTTTCCTTGGCGCATGTATAAAATCTGTACGCACATCCAGCCTTTATCGACGGCAAAGCCAAATATATCACGATCCAGTGCGTCGGACATCGTTATTTTCTGCTTCTCCATCACTGCATCGATAGCGATCAGTTGGTCCCTGAGCTCCTTCGCACGCTCGAATTCCAGCTTCTCGGCAGCTTCCTCCATCTTACGCTGGAGCTCAATCTTCACTACATCCTGACCGCCGTTAAGGAAACGTGATATCTCTTGAATCATACGATCATATTCCGACTGCTCCACATCAAATTCACACGGTGCAATACATTGACCCAGATGATAGTATAAGCAAACCTTATCAGGGAGCGTCTTGCACTTCCTGAGCGGATAAAGTCGGTCGAGCAGCTTTTTCGTCTGCTGGGCCGCATAGGCATTCGGATAAGGGCCAAAGTACTTCCCTTTATCTTTAATGATCCGCCTCGTCACCTCAAGCTTGGGATGCTTCTCGTTCGTTATTTTAATATAAGGAAAAGTTTTGTCATCCTTAAGCAAGACGTTGTATCTGGGATGATATTGCTTAATTAAATTACATTCTAGAATAAGAGCTTCCATATTGCTTGAGGTTACGATAAATTCAAAATCTCGAATTTCAGACACAAGACGCTGCGTCTTCCCGTTGTGACTTCCATTGAAATAGGAACGAACACGATTTTTGAGTACTTTAGCTTTGCCTACATATATAATAACGCCTTCGCCATTTTTCATCAGATAACAGCCCGACTGATCAGGCAGCAGCGCTAGCTTGTTCCGTATCGTTTCTTTGGCTGCAGCAAGCGCCTGCTCCGCCTGTAATTGTTCTATCTGTTGCTGGTTCATGCTCTCGCCTCCGACTGCCGAATGATTCTGTACACATTTTAGCATAATTGCACCGACGATTGTCTTACAATTCTCACCTGTATTTTGCTTTACAACTGTTTGGGAATTTGGGTATACTAATACAAGTTGAATAAACCGATACTACATAAAGACGACCGCTTAGGTTGTGAGTGAAGCAATCGGTCTTTTTCAAGGAGGACGTCAACGATGGAAAACGTAAGAGACCCGCGCGAGCATTTCAACGAAGAGCCTCGCCATGATTTGATGGACGTCGTATTCGGCTTTGGCGGAATGCTCGGTTTTATGACCGTCATTTTCGCAGTTGCTGTAATCGTTAAGTTCATTATTTCATAAGAAAAAGGAGCAGCGTGCTGCTCCTTTTTTTATTGCCTTCCATCAGCTGCTGCTTCAGGCAATTTCATTAAATACGGATATAGCAGAATAAGACCGAGTACATATAGAACCAATGCAAACAATGCCGGTGACAGATGCCACAAATCGACATAGCCAATAGACAGATGAACGCTTAAACCCGCATAAAATCCAGGGGCACCGCCAAGAAGAAACGTCCACCATAGCCAGCGTGAGCCTTGCTGAATTCCCCATAGCGCCATAATCAGAATAGCTACTGCCGCACAAAACAATGCACCGCCAAACCCCGCTCTATCATGTGCGATCAGCGGTATGAGCTTCGCATTCCGCTCATTCAGCTCCGCAGTACTTGTATCCAAATAGACTAGATCCGTCTGAACGAACACCTCCGTTATACCCACGACTGAGATCGTAAGACCGCCAATTGAGAGTGCAAAGCCCAGAACGACCATACTAAGCTGTCCCCACATCGCTCTGCGCCACCTGCGGTCATTACGGACATTAACGGCAAAGCGGTACGGTCTGTCTGGATTCCTACGCATCGCAAGCACAAACAACGGGAGCAATAAGACCGCAGCTATCGCATGCAACGGATCAAAGTAGCCATACCCCAAATAAAGGAAGAAGCTCGCGAAACCTACTACACCTGAGACTAGCAGCGCTGTCCTTGTCCAGTGCAAGCCTTCTCTCAGCCCATGTCTGGCCAATTGGAAATATACAATACCTATCGTCAGCATGGTACCCGCTAATGTAATACGGTCATGTGACATGAAATGCAGCAGATTGTGGTTAATATGATGCAGGTCCTCTAGTGATAGTCCAATGAAAGACAAATCATACGGCAGCAGCACCGTAGTAGCCGCCACGATCCAAGATAATAAACCGCCCAGCATCATACCGATGCCAAGCAGGCACATCCAGCCCCAATGCTTCCAGAAAGATGGCGGTTCTTCAATCGGCCAAAATTTTACCTGCTCATAAATAATGGCTTCATTGATGCGCTTAGGAAGTCCCGGCCCAGCGAATATAAGACCGCTATGCAGCATGATATAGTCGGCTCCCGCCTGCAGCAGATCAAGAGCATCCTGCGGCTCGTGCACGCCACCGCCTGCCTTAATGATCCAATTCGGAGCACATACGCTGCGTATCGCTTTGATCTTATTTATGCTGTCAGCCTTTTCTTCTTTGCTGACCTTGCTCGCTAAGGCTCCTTCGAATGAATAGCTGGAAGCCTCGCCTACCACAACTCCGCTCCAACTCTCTCGTGGGAGCGATTGAATAAGTGGCATTAAGTATTCATCTGGAAAATTAGGAGGCGTATACAGAAATAAGGGCTTATTAGAGGCAGGACTCGTATGCGACTTGAGCTGGAGCTGACCTGCCAAATCATTCAGAAGAACACTGGCTTCCTCCCAGCCTATGTCCCCATGGAGAACATCGATATAATAGCCATCCGTGCCTGCCTCTGTAAGCTGCTCTATCATGCTTATAAGCTCAGGGAGGATCTCCCGGCGGTCAGTGTATGGCATCGGAGTAATCCGTGCGAACTGAGGCAGCCTATGCTTAGCTGTGCGGATCAGCTCCGTCACTCGATCGACGCCTTCATTCTCATAATAATTCGGGTAACGAATCCATTCCTGTCCTGCATCTTTCTCAATAGCTGCAAGGCTTGTCATTCGCTTAATGGTGACTGGCCCATGCTCGATGAAGCCGATTCCGAATTGTGCAATTGCGAGATGCGCGATTCCCTCCGGATCAACACCTCCCGAGAGACCAATTGGAGTCTGCAGTACTATGCCTGATGCTTCGCTCTCTAACAATGGTGACGGTTCCATATGACCGAATGTTCGGACCACGAATGATCCACCCGGAAGCTTGCTTAGACCGCCAATCGCTTGAAGCGTAATTTTCCTGCTTAGGCGTGACGGCAAGCGAAACAATATAGGTCGAAATAAAGTTTGGTAGCTCCAATCCGGCATCGCTATTCTCCCTGCATGTGGTTTCATTTCCTCTTCCTATTGTAGAAAACAATGGACTTAGTTACAATAACCAGCTTCCATTCACACAAGGTGGAACGGCTGTCGCCGTCCTTTGGCGGCACAAAGCGTTTCATTCCGAGAAATATAGAGAAAGGATGACGAAATGATATACTTTCGTATATTTCGAGAAAACGGCCGTCCAACAAGGATCAATGATCCTGTGAACGGCCGCTTATTTGTTATATCCAACTCGTATAATAGCTATTGCACGATACGAAGCGCCTCTCCGGTAGAATGATTCTCACGATGCTTGATTTGCGGCTTCGAATCAGACGGACTAGACAGCTTCTGAGCGGAACCATCATAACGCGTTCTTTCCGTTCGATCGATTTGTACGATTCTGCCGTCATGCACAGTAATCGTTACATGTCCATAATTCAAGCCGCTCACTTGACTTGCGATCTGATCCAGCCACTGTTGATCAACTTCTAACGGTTTTGCCATTTGAAACCCCTCCACTTTTTTCATTTATTCTGAAATTGGCAATGGTTTTTGCTGAGCGGACTTCCACTCTACGATGCTCTTCACGATCAAAGTAACGACAGCCAGCATCACAAGCAAGGATGCAACCGCAAACGATGCAGAAAATTGATACTCATTGTACAAAATCTCAATATGGAGCGGCAGTGTATTCGTCTCACCGCGAATATGGCCGGATACGACAGATACTGCTCCGAATTCTCCCATGGCCCGCGCGTTACATAGAATAACGCCATAAAGCAGTCCCCATTTAATGTTAGGAAGCGTTACTTTCCAGAAAATTTGCCAGCCTTTAGCACCCAAACTCGCTGCTGCTTCCTCTTCCTGAACGCCTTGTGCCTGCATAAGCGGAATAAGCTCACGCGCTACAAAAGGAACCGTAACGAATACAGTCGCAAGTACAATGCCTGGAACGGCAAATATAATTTGAATGCCTCTTTCATCCAGCCATGGTCCGAGAAATCCTTGCGCTCCGAACAATAGCACATAGATTAGACCCGATATGACTGGCGAAACAGCAAATGGCAAATCAATTAGCGTAATGAGTATATTTTTGCCGCGGAAACGAAACTTACTGATTGCCCAAGCCGCAGCAATACCGAAAATCGTATTAATAGGAACGGCAATTAACGCAACGATAAGCGTAAGTTTGAGCGCTGACAGGGCATCCGGCTCTGTAATAGAGTCTATGTATACGCCTACGCCCTTCTTGAATGCTTCAACAAACACGGATGCGAGCGGCAGAAGCACGATTAGCCCTAGAAACAGCATGGCGATCCCAATGAGCACCCAGCGAACCAGGGCGGACTCATTAATATGCTGCGGCCTTTTCGATGCTTCTCCATCCGTATGAACGGTAATTGCTCCAGCCATTGTTTTTGCCTCCTTCTCAGTCCGATACTGTACGGCGGTTCATCCGCCATTGCAGTAAATTAATGACTAGCAGCATGAGGAAGGACACAACAAGCATAACAAGCGCAATTGCGGTAGCGCCGGCGTAATCATATTGCTCCAGCTTCGTCATGATAAGCAGCGGTGTAATCTCTGTCTTAAGCGGCATATTACCAGAAATGAACACGACCGAGCCGTACTCGCCGATGCCTCTTGCGAATGCAAGCGCGAACCCTGTTAAGAGCGCTGGCATAAGCTCCGGCAGTATGACCTTCCAAAACGTCCGCAATCGATATGCACCAAGCATAACAGCTGCTTCTTCTGTCTCCTTCTCCATATCCTGCAGCACAGGCTGCACCGTACGCACTACAAAGGGAAGACCTATGAATATAAGTGCGATCGTAATACCGATTGGAGAATAAGCAACTTTAACGCCGAGCGGCTGTAAAAACGATCCAATCCAGCCGTTTGGCGCATAGATTGCCGTTAAGGCAATCCCCGCAACTGCCGTTGGCAATGCAAAAGGCAAATCAACGAGGCTGTCTATAATTTTTTTGCCGGGAAATCGGTAGCGCACCAGCACCCAAGCGATTAATAGACCGAATACGGCGTTCACAGCGCCCGCGAAAAAAGCAGTAAAGAAGCTCACTCGGTAGGAAGCAACAACCCGAGCATTCGTAACCGTACTCCAAAACTCAGACCAGCTGAGCTCTGCCGTTTTAAAAAAAACGGCAGCCAGCGGAATAAGTACGATAACACTAAGGTAAAACAACGTAAAACCCATCGATAAGCCAAAACCCGGAAGCACATTACGGGACTTGGAACCTTTCATGTGAAGTCAGCTCCAATCTTTTTTGAGTGCTGCATTATGAACCCGGTGTATAAATTTTGTCGAAAATGCCGCCATCTGCGAAGTGTTTAGTTTGTGCTTCTTTCCAGCCGCCAAAGTCTTTATCAATTGTGAGCAGCTCAAGCGCTTTAAACTGATCCGTATACTTCGCCGCAACGGTTTCCGAAATCGGACGGTAGTAGTTTTTAGCTGCGATCTCTTGACCTTCCTCCGTGTACAAATACTGCAAGTATGCCTCAGCAACTTCACGTGTACCACGGTCATCTACCACTTTATCTACGACAGCAACCGGAGGCTCTGCCAAAATGCTAAGGGATGGATAAACGATTTCGAACTTATCTGGTCCAAGCTCGTTGATGGATAGGAAAGCTTCGTTCTCCCAAGCCAGCAGCACATCGCCAATTCCACGTTCTACGAAAGTTGTTGTTGAACCTCGGGCACCTGAATCGAGTACAGGTACATGCTTGAACAGTTCAGCTACAAATTCCTGTGCTTTGGCTTCGTCATTGCCGTTTTGTTTCAAAGCGTAGCCCCATGCCGCCAAATAGTTCCAGCGTGCGCCGCCAGAGGTTTTCGGGTTAGGTGTAATGACTTCTACCTTATCCTTGATCAGATCGTTCCAGTCTTTAATGCCTTTCGGGTTTCCTTTGCGAACAAGGAACACGATTGTAGATGTATAGGGTGAGCTATTGTGTTCGAATTGGGATTGCCAGTCAGCTTCGATTAAGCCGGGCTCTACGATGGCATCGATATCATACCCAAGTGCAAGCGTTACAACGTCAGCTTTCAGACCATCAATAACTGCACGCCCTTGTTTACCTGAACCACCATGTGATTGCTTAATGGTTACTTCTTGACCAGTCTCTGCTTTCCAATGCTTCGTGAATGCATCGTTGAAAGCTACGTAAAGCTCACGAGTCGGGTCATAAGATACGTTCAACAGCTCTACAGGAGGTTTAGACTCTTCTTTAACCGGTTCTTCTGTAGCTGCTGCATTCGTCGCCGCGGACTCGTTAGCAGGTTTGTTCGTTGCTTGGTTTGCTGCGTTATTGCCGCCTTGGCCGCAAGCTGCGAGTACCAGCACTAAAGCCAATAGGATAAATACCGAACGAAAATGAGTCACTTTTTTCAACATTTCATACACCCCTTTTGATTTTTACAGGCTTGTAGAAACACTTGCGAGTATGATCCTGACGCTATTCTGTCGCGTTTCTCCGTGATAGGTGTTTACTCCGGTTCGTCCGGTCGGAAACGATTATTCCTACCTGTTTAGTTGGTTATGGAAGAATCTTACCAGCGTCCCCCGTATACTGTCAATACTTAATTTCAAAAAAATGATAAGTTTGATTAGAAAGCTTTATATTAGCGCTAAAAGCACCTATATTTTGCTGAACATCTCCATTCTTTAACGTTTGCCATGCTTATTCGCCCCCTCTTTTATCCGCATCGGAATAAAGATGGGGCGAATAAGCTAAATTGGAATGGGGAATGCCAATCGAGGCAGCTGATTCGACTGTATTATCCAGTCGAATTCCTGTTTTCTCTCTCGCTGCAAGCACGTATATGTGCTTACAGATCACCAATACCTGCCACTCGCGCGCTGTTAGAACCTATAATCTTACAGTTGCTTGTTTGCTCCAGTTCCACCCCAGCTCGCTCCACACACATTCGTCGTTTTTCTCGTTTACAGTCCTGCTCATCCCGCCAAATGTTAACCTTATAAATCCCAAACCATAATAAAACGGCTGCAGAAGAGACTTGCCCTTCTGCAGCCGCAGCTGTTCTACTTTGTAATTCCATCGATAAAAGTCACGACCACCCATGTATATTGCTATATTCCTCCGAATCTGACTATGTTAACACGATCAGAATCCTGTTTGTCTCTCGGAACAATATGACGATTCATTTGCTCTACTTACCTCCTGCGGCGTCTCATCTTAATCTACTGCTAACCGAAATTTGCTCCATTATTAAGGATGTTCAACTGTCTGCTTATCCTTCTCATTCTCGAATGTGAATGTACCAACAATAGCTTCAAATTCTGCATTTGTTAACGGTGGTGATTGTGTATGAAACTCGTATATATGCTCATTATCAACATACAAAATCTTTCTCAGTTCCGATATGTTATCTGACCTGACATAGGCGGATTGCAATGCATATTTATAAACGATAAACCCATTTTCCGCTTCTACTGTCACTTCTTCAGAAAGCGTATTGTCCGCTTCCTCCATGGAGAGTGCCCTCTCTATTTTGTTGTCCAACCATACCTCAACTCCCTCTTCAGGGATGGCGTATGTTCGAAACGAAATATACTTTTCCGAGGCCGTTTCCTGCAGCACGCCTTCAGATGTATAGTCCCAAGATTTGGGGTATTGTACAGTCCAGCCGACCTTACTTCTATATGTCAAAAAATCTGAAGAATCAGCAGCAGACAAAACCGCTTCATCGATTAGTTGTGTTTTCTCATCATCACCTATTGTTGTTTCTTTGCGATCTTCCTGGTTTGAACAGGCGGCTAGAAGCATAATGGTCCAGCATATTGCGATAACATTTAACAAAAATTTCATCATTTTCCTCCCTCATCCTTTACCTAGATCATATGACGCAGGCTGACAGGAAATGGTTGCGAGGAAGTATACGCTTACGAATAAAGATTAGTTTATAAAGGAACTACGTCCATTTGAGAACTGAATTCAAAATGGCCAAGCGTACTCGGCTAATGCCGTCCTCTGGCGGCTAAACTTACGTTTCGCGTAGAAATATAGAGAAAGCTGGCAAAATGATATACTTTCCTATATTCCCAAAAAAATAGCCCTGGCCCTGCGATCTCGTTCCGATCGCATAGCCAAAGCCATCATTCGATTATTTCCGTCCGCGCTTATTCTCGCCTGTTACCATTACGACCTCGACATATGGCCGTATGCGGTCCATAAGCCGCTGCCCCTTATGAAGCTCATCGCCGTCCTTGCTCGTGAAGCTGAAATGCTTCTCCAGCGCCTCCAGCTCATAATTGGATGTATAGAACGTCGGCTTACGCTGCATTCGATAGTTTAGAATCGCTCCAAGCACATGATCACGAACCCATGGATTCAAATTCTCAGCGCCCATATCATCAAAGATAAGAAGATCGGTTTCCTTCATCATCTCAACGGTTTCCTTGAGCTTACCGGGCTCATGCATCAACGACTTCAGATCTTCAACGAAATCAGGCATGTACACAATAACGCCTGAATAGCCCGCTTTCGCCAGCTCATGCAGCAAATAGCACATAAGAAATGTCTTACCCGTGCCGAAACGGCCAGCCAGATACAGCCCGTCCTGCTGAAGTCCCTGTTCCTTCGTACGGTCGATATATCGCATCACTTGGCCTACTGCCTTTGAACGTTCAGGATCATTCGTTAAAATCTCAGCAGGCGAATACCCCCGCTGAAGAGCCTTTTCATCGATGTAGAAGCTCCTTACACGGCTTCTAATCTGCTCTTCCACCTGGCGCGCATTGAACTTCTTGCAAGCCACTTTGCGATCATAGAGCTGTGTAAGACCATTAATGGTATCCGAGCTGAGCAACGTATAATGTCCTTCGAAATCATTCGGGCAGTTATCAAGACCTGGACAATTCGTACAATTCCGATATTCAGTCACATATTGATACACACGATTCAAATTGAGACGAATCGTATGCTGATCCAGATCGGGATATTTCAAACGCAGCTTCTCGACAAGCGGCTCCGCAAGCAGCTCAGTCAGCTTTTGCTCCGCTTGCTCCGTAATCGTTTTGCCCGTTGGCCAAGCCTTCAGCAAATCGCCCATCGACTCCATCATCCGCTCACACCACCCTTATCATTTGCCGTCTAGTTTTTGTGCAAGCTTCAGCAGCTCCTCAAGCTCCTCTGCCGACACGGCAGACGTAGACTTATTCTCCTCCACGATTGGAATCGACGGCTTGCGCGATGTTCCGCGGCTGCCGCTTCCCCCCCGTGAACCGCCCTTGGCGTTGTTGTAACCGCCAGCATAGCTGAGTGCTGCTTCCTTGCGCCGTTCCTTATCCTGCTCTACCTGCGCTTGCTCGCGCACGTAGACAACCGCCTTCTCGAACGTATCAATTTGCTTCACGAGCATATTCGATGCGACTGCATCCAGAAACGTCTTCGTTACACGCTGCGCGTCATTTGCTCCAATAACATAATGAATAAGTACATTTATGACAGGACCTGCTAATTTATAATTCAAATCGATTCGCTCGAATACACGCTCAATCCAATCCGGTACTGCCCCTGGAAAAAACCGCTGCAGAAAGCGGGTGTGCGGCTCGTTTCTCATCAGCATATTATATTGCTGAACATCGCAGCGGCCTAACAACTGGTTCGGTACCTGCAAGTAATGCTGCTCCTGAACCTCGAATTCCTCTGTCAGTTCATCGGGATCAGGCTGCTCTTCACCAGATATGACCTGTGTACGCGAGAGCGCCCGCTGACGTTCACCTTCACGCTTCTTATCCTGCCTGTAGAACTGATTAGCTCTTAGCTGCAGCTCATCAACCTGCAGCGTTCCGCTCTCGCTGAATATTCCATCCTCATCAAGCAAGCGGCATATATCAACGACTGCCAAGCTATATTTGTAAGCGACATAATTGACTTGCGCAAGCTGCTCTTCGTCACTTCGCAACCGCTCTACGAAGCGGCGATTCGCCGAATTGCGCGGAAAACGCAGTATAATTTCCCCGTACGGTATTCCTGCTGTCGCCTGCGCAGCTCGTGCGGAAGACTGCCTCGATGGAGCAACCTCCGTCAGCGCCTGCTCAAGCTCATCATCAACCGATTGCATGTTCAGCTTGAACAATTCATAGAACGGCATCGAAATGTTTTCTTTCTCGAACTGCGCACCTGCAAGCTCATCAGGCTCATTCGCTCCAAAGGACTCGCGCAGCGATATTACTGCATATTTGCCAACCTTATCACGAAGCAGCATCGTCAAATGCATGTTGCGGAAAAACTCAACGGGCGACAATGGCTGTGAAAGCTCGTATTCATATATAACATCTGCATTATCGGGCACGCCTAGTCGCGAGGTTTGCAGCAAGCCAACGGCCTCAAGCTTGGAAGCCTGTTCGATCAAATGCTTGCGCCCACGCTCGTTCATCTCAAGTCCAAGCCCTAGAAACAGCTTGCGCTGCGGTTCAATTGCTGAATAGCCAGAGGTTCCCTCAGCGATTCCATGATAAAGCTGCTGATAGAAGGCGACAGCAAAAGCACCAATCATCGGCTGATAGATTAGCGACAGCATTTTATAGTCCAGACTGCTCAAAGAATAGTCACGGAATATGTAGTATCGGTGGTGTTCCGTATACTGTAATATATTATTGATGCGCACTGCACCAGCTCCATCCCTTACTTTCATTCTATCATTTTAACATAAAAACCGTTGTTCAGGACGTGTCGAAAAATAGAAAAATCCCCCGAATGAGGGATTTCTCTACGTATAGGAAAGTATTTGATTTTACTCATACTATCTCTATACGTCTACGCGAAACGTGAGCATAGCCGCCAGAGGACGGCTTTAACCGTTTACGCTTGAAATATAAGCCCTCTATAAGTCTGCTAGCTTATAAAGGGCTTATATTTTACCGTCAAAGCTCCTTCAGCGTCCAAAGGACGACGAAGGCATTTTTGCTTGTTTAGAACATTTTGTAGCCGCCCTTACGAAGCGCTTGTATCGCCCATCCGCTCACGTATGCGCCGACCAAAGCTCCAAGAACCGGAATATAGTCAATGACCGTGTAGTGAGCAAAGTTCTGAATCGTTGTAGTCGCTGAATCATCCCAAGGCGCCCATATGCCTAGTACGATCAAAGCAATAATAAATAAATATATTGGAAACCACGTTGTTTTTAAGAGCATATTCAGAATAAAACCAATACCGAACATCATTACTAAAAACAGTACCGTTGCAATCATTAATTGAAGCATTGAAACTTCCCCCTTCAGACTCTCGTTATTAGTTTAATTAATGGCCCCAAGGAAGTCAATTACGTATGAAGAAATGTCACAAGACCGCCATTTGCTCCACTTGCCCAGAGTACGATACAATGATTGCAGCATCATTATGGAGCTTGAAGGGAGCATTTATACAATGAGTGAAGCAGCACAAACATTAGAAGGCTGGTACGCGCTGCATGATTTCCGCAGCATCGACTGGACTGCATGGCGCTTAGCAGACGAGAGCGAGCGCAGCCGCGCGCTGGACGAGCTGCAATCTTTCTTGCAGCAATGGGCAGCAGTAGAGGAGAATAAAGAAGGCAGTACAGCCGTTTATTCCATCGTCGGCCAGAAGGCTGATTTTATGTTCATGCACCTGCGTGAAACGCTGGAGGACTTGAACGCGATAGAGACGGCGTTCAACAAAACGTCGTTCGCAAGCTTTACTTATCCGGTGCATTCTTATGTGAGCATCGTTGAACTTAGCAACTACATGGCGGCACCAGGCTCAGATCCGATGCAGAATCCGGATATACTCGCACGCCTCAAGCCTGCGCTTCCGAAAGCAAGCCACATCTGCTTCTACCCGATGAACAAACGCCGCGACGGGCAAGACAACTGGTACATGCTCAGCATGGACGAGCGCAAGACGTTGATGCGCAGCCACGGCATGATTGGCCGCTCTTACGCTGGCAAAGTAAAACAAATCATTACGGGCTCTGTCGGCTTCGACAACTGGGAGTGGGGCGTAACACTGTTCGCAGAGGACGCGCTGCAATTCAAGAAGCTGATCTACGAAATGCGCTTTGATGAGGTTAGCGCGCGTTATGCTGACTTTGGCGATTTCTATGTCGGCAATTTCTTGAACGGTGAGAAATTCGCCGCCTTGCTCGCACTGTAACAATAACTTGAAAGCCCGTACCCGCCTTTGCGACAGCAGGCAGGTACGGGCTTTTTTTCGAGAGCTTGAGCGTCAATGTAGACGCGCAAGCAACGCCGCCGGATACCTGAAAAAGTATGTAATGATGAGAAGAACGTATATCCTGCCGTCTGTAGCTACAAAAAAAGACGCTCGCCATTAGCAGCAATTGAGCTGCTTCCTGTAGCGAGCGTCTTGCATTTAGTTGTCGTCGTCCTCATCATCATCGGAATCTTCCAATCCGAGGCGCTTGGACTCCAGATATTCCTGGGTAGCACGGTCGCGTTCACGGCCCTTGTCCTTTAACCGCTCTATCGCGGGCTGGATCAACAGGTCAACTTCCTTCTGCACCGTATAAGCAAGATCATAGCGTGTCTGCGACTCGAGAAAAGAGCCGACCTCCATCAAGGCGTTATAACGATCTAGCTCATCCCTTGTCAACAAACCGCGTACCTGTACGCTGCAGTGTCTCATTATAGGAATTTGCCTTTACGAAGCACGAGCGAGATACCGCCGATAATAAACAGGTAGCGCAGGTCAATTGCCTTCTTCAGCCAAGCAGCTACGCGTCCTTTATATTTTTTGCCGAATGCGATACCGATGGCCTCGCCTTTGCCTAGTGATGCTACCGTTCCTTTGTTGCTGAACGTAAAGCCTTTCGGCGGCTGGTTACGAATCGAAGCAACCAGATTATGCGCACATACTACACCTTGCTGCATAGCGATCTGAGCAGTTGGCGGATATGGACGACCTTCCGGGTTGAACATCAGCGAGTTGTCGCCAACAATATAAATATTTTCGTTGCTAGGTGAACGAAGGAACTCATCTACCTTCACACGACCGCGCATCGTCTCAAAGCCCGCTTCCTCAATAAGACGGTTGCCGCGAATACCACCGGTCCAAATAACCGTTGCCGATTTGATTTCTTCTCCTTCACCAACTACAACGCCTTCTGGCGAGCATTCCTTAATAGCTGTGCCGATGCGGAACGTTACGCCCTTCTTCGTCAATACGTCCATGCCGTATTCGACAAGCTCGGGATCGAAGCCAGGAAGCGCCGTCGGGGCAGCTTCAATGTTGTACATTTTCACAAGTGCCGGATCTACGTCGAATTGCTTGCAAAGCTCAGGGATGCGATCCGAAAGCTCGCCAATAAACTCGATACCTGTAAATCCTGCGCCTCCGACGATAAATGTCAAATAATCCGTACGATGCGGTTCGCGCTTGAAACGAGCAAATTGATACTCGATATGCTCGCGAATTAAACGAACGGAATTAATACTGCGAATATTCATGGCATGCTCGCCAAGACCTGGAATGCCGAACGTTTCCGGCTCGCCGCCGAGACCGATAACCAAATAATCGTAAGACAGCGTTCCGTCTTCGAGAATGACTTTTTTGTCCTGTGGACGAATTTGAACGACTGTCGATTTCACAAAATCGATTTTGAATTCATCGATCAATTTCGAGATGCTTACGCGCGCATTCTCTGGATTGTCCGTGCCTGCTGCAGGCATGTGGAGATGTGTCGTAATATAATGGTAGTCATGTTTATTGACTAAGGTTACGTCCGCTTCATTGTAATTTAATTCTTTTTGCAAGCGCAGCGCCGTTAATATGCCTCCGTACCCTGCGCCAAGAATGACGATTTTAGGTATGTTGCTCATTGTATGATCCCATCCATTCCTCTTATCTTTGTCCTATTACATTGTGAAAAATTACACATGCTAAACCGAATATCTATAATTATAAGTTCAGTGTGTTCTAATTGAATCCGTTTTATCAAGGCAGTACCTGCTTCAAAGTGTTTGGTTTCTCTGTACTTTGCAAGCAGTCCCATTCATAACATACATCAGAAATTTTACATAGTTTTAAGTAAAAGTTCAAGGGCAAAATATACGAAATTGTTTAGAACTCTATACAAATTAAATATTTCCTTCTTCTTGTTCGAAGGATTATAATGATTAACGAAAAGCTTAAAAATTGGAGGTGGCTACATTGACTAACTCTGAAACAGCAGCAAACCCCGTCGATATATTGATTATCGGAGGAGGCCCTGCAGGATTGTTCGCAGCTTTCTATGGCGGGATGCGCCAAGCGACCGTAAAACTGGTGGAGAGCATGCCTCAGTTAGGCGGTCAGCTTGCAGCACTATATCCTGAAAAATATATTTATGATGTGGCCGGATTTCCCAAAGTAACTGCACAGGAGCTGGTTGATCGGCTTATTGAGCAGTTGTCGCATTTCAAACAGGAAATCTGCTTAGAGGAAAAGGTTACTACCATTATTAAGCATGACGAGCGCCTCTTTGAAATTATAACTGACAAGGGCTCACATTATGCCAAAGCCGTTATTATTACAGCCGGAGTAGGGGCATTCGAGCCGCGTAGGCTTGATATAGCCGAGGCTGGGAAATTCGAGAAGAAAAACCTGCATTATTTTGTAGGCGATTTGCAGCGATTTAAGGGGCAGAAGGTGCTGATTAGCGGCGGCGGCGATTCAGCAGTCGATTGGTCGCTTATGCTTGAGCCGATTGCAGAGAGCGTTACGCTCATTCATCGCCGGGATAAGTTCCGCGCGCATGAGCATAGTGTAGAGACGCTTATGAATTCTAAGGTGAATGTTGTGACACCCAAAGAATTGACAGCGCTGCATGGCGAGGAGAGGATTACAAGTGTCACGCTGACCGATGTTAAAACGATGGAAACAACCGAGCTCGATGTCGATGCTGTTATCGTTAATTTCGGCTTTATCTCTTCCCTTGGTCCGATCGCGGATTGGGGCATACACATTCAAGGCGGCTCCATAGTGGTCGATACGCGGATGGAAACGAACATACCTGGCATATTCGCAGCAGGCGATATTACCGCCTATCCTGGCAAGCTCAAGCTGATTGCCGTAGGATTCGGCGAAGCTCCAACTGCCGTTAATAATGCTAAGGTCTATATAGATCCAAATGCAAAGCTGTCTCCGGGCCACAGTAGTAATATGAAGCTGTAGCAAGTCCTGAACGATTTTCGTTAGAAATATAAACAAAAGGGTATCCTAACCTAGGCATTCGATTAATCATTCACCTATTGCATACATATGCAAGGTGTGCCAAGGAGGATACCCTTTTGTTTTGTCCAGTTTGCAACGGAATTCAGTCTCTGCATGAACGCTGCTCCTCTTGCGATAGCGCAATTGTTGATTGCGGTCGTACAGCCGACCTGGCAGGTCCATATGCTCCATATGAACAGTTCGCTGTTGATCCGCTTCGTAATGAGGAAACTGAATTCCTCACCCACATCTGTATACATATGCTATATTGCTCGACTTGCAAGCAAACAACCGAGTTTTCGGTCAACGAATGGTAATCATAGTTGTAAGGCTGTCTACTTCATCAGACATTAAGCCGTAATTTTGACCGTTTCTGGATTGAGCCTTCTTCGTTTCATTTCGATAGCCAGCATTCTAATAAAATCGGGTTCCAACTTGAATTGGACAGCGGCATAATAGGTGTCTACCAACATTTCATCGGACAGTAGCTCCATTACTACACACCCTTTCTTCCATCCTTTGGTTAGTACTTGTTCATAGTAGCATGGCACTAATAGAAGGACAACAGCGTCAGTTATACACAAGATGTTGTGGATACGGTGTGCACAGCATGTGCATACACATCTATCGCCTAGCAAAATCAAGGTGGATAATGTGGATATAGTTATCCACAGGTCTCTTTCTCAAGCAACTCTATAAAAAACTTTAATCGAATTCTATGAATCTATTAATGGAATATATTAACGTCATTACATATATTCTGAAAATGGGCAGCCGAAACGCAGCAAAAAAGCCCCTAAGGGCTTTCTGTACAACTGCCGAATAAGCTAAGTTCGAAGCGTGCCGACTGTATCCAAGCAGATGCCGCGAAATCTCTGCCGTTTACGATTATTTTGTCCTCGTATACCTCTACGTAAAGTCCTTGACTGCCTTCTTTATACTCGTCCTCGTTTGTCCATAGATAAGCAACGGAAGAGCAATTGAAAAACGAAGCTGTTGCTCCCTCGCCAGCCATGCAAGTCAGTCCAGCCTCAAGCTCCCAGTGCGTGTGACCACTGAACATAACAGCCTCAGGATGCTTCGCAAGGATGTCCTTTAGTTCCTTATCCTGTGTAACGCCAAACCAGCCCTGAGCTTCCAGCGACCCCGCTACCGTATCCTTTAACGGCTGATGCAAGAAAACAAATTTCGGCTTGCCAGGCTCTGCCTGCTCACTTAGCTTCTCATCGAGCCATGACAGCTGCTGCTCGCTCAAGTAAGCAAAATCTTTCAAACCCTTCTCCGAGCCCAAAAATATAAAATGATAGTTTTGAAGCCACACATCATGATAAGGCCCCGACATGCCCGTGTACCGTTCATAAAGCTTTATCTGACTCGGTAAGTCGCCAAGGAATATATCATGATTGCCGTAAGTGAACCAGATTGGTGGCAATTCGGCTTTATGCGCCTCCCAAATACGGGTCACTTCCTCATACTCAGCTCGAAGTCCGCGATCCGTTACATCTCCGACATGCATAATACCGACACTATTCACAGCATGAGCAGCCACATCCTGAAGCGCTTGCCCGAAATGCTTATTATGAAGATGATCGGGGTCCTCCGTTACATGCGTATCGGTCACGACCTGAAAGCTAATGATAGGTTCTCTTCCGCGGTCTATTTCAGGCAATGCACCAGCTTCATCAGCAAGATGTTTCTCCATAAGCCCGTAACCCCTCCCTCCTATTATTAGTGGCCCTTCACACTCATATTCAATCCCACAACTCCAATAATGATAACGCCAATCCAAAGTAATCCAGAAATCGGCAGCTTCTCATGAAACACAGTGAAGCTGACCAATGTGATCAATATAATGCCAATGCCTGACCAAATCGCATAGGCAACACTAACATTCATATAAGCGAGAGCGAAGTTGAGCATTGTGAAACTGGCACCATAAAAGAGGAACATGAGTACAGAAGGCCAAAAACGAGAAAAGCCTGCCGAATATTTCATCGAAACGGTTCCAGACAGCTCCAGCACGATAGCCAGCAGTAAGAAGGTCCAGCCCCAACCTGTTTCACCCTTCATCGGAACGCCTCCTAATGCTAAGCTGCGCGTAACTGTTGATCGTTTCATCCGCATCGGCCAGCACATGCTGCCCGTCCTTAGTTCCAGCAGCTTCATGTATGCCAATGGAAACAGCTGCGCCAGCTGCACCTCCCATACGCATATCTCCATTCGTATCGCCAATGACAGCAGCGTCCGAGCAATTGATTGACAGCATCTCGCAAGCTAGATGCACCATATCGGGAAATGGCTTACCAAGCGCAACTAGATCACTCCCAACCACCGCATCGAAATAATCTCTTATGCCCATCCATGCCAAATGCTTTTCTGCTGCTTCTGTATCATCTGCGGTGACAACACCAAGCTTAATGCCTTGTTCCCTGCAGCTCGCAAGAAGGGCATGCAGATCAGGAAGCGGCTGCGCAGGGCGCAGCCGTTCGAGTTCCTCATCCGCTTCAAGCTTGCATTGCTGCACAAGCTCCATAGACTCAGCCCAGGATATGCCTGCCTGGTAGCTCTGCCAAGCAAGTACCGCATACAAATCCTGCATTGAACCCATTGCCAGCGGTCCATTCCTGTCGTAATCGGTTATTGTCCCGTCTTCGCCATGCTTCGTTCCCCATAGCCTAGGAACAAGATTAGCTTGAAAGGCAAGCCCCTTATTATGCAGCTGCTGTTCGAAAGCCTTAAATACAGCTTCGCTCCAGCAGCCCCACATAGCAATGAAGTCAAGCAGCGTTCCATCCTTATCGAACAAGATGCCTGTCACCTTGTATGCTCGATTGTGTATGATTAAGTCAGGCATATTGTTCATCACTCCTATTTCAGTCTATCGAGTTCCTTCTGCGCTGTTGCTTTCGCTTCCTTCAGCGCTTGCTCTGCGGAAACATTTCCAATTTGAACTTTATCAGCGGCAATTGTAAGCGCATCGTTGATTTTGCCTCCCGTAGGGTCTTGGAACGGAGCCGATGCGTGTGCTGCTTGCATTAACGGCACCTTAATCTGCGGATTCTGCTCGCTGAATACTTTGTAATTCTCATCCTCAAGTGCAGATGAGCGTACAGCAATGTAGCCCGTGCTAATGGACCAAGCAGCAGTATTCTCAGGTTGTGAGAAGAACGTCAGCCATTCATATGCTGCAGCCTTCTGCTCATCACTAACGCCTGCCGGTATACCCGCCATAATCGCATTTGCCACAGGCTTGCCTGCTCCAACGCCTTCCCAGCCCGGCTGTTCCATGGCAGCTACGATATTGAAGTCCAGGTCCCCTTGGTCGCCGCTTGAGCCTGTATAGCCTGCTGCATTTCCTTTCATCACATCATCAATCGTTTTATACCAATACTCCCAGCCTTGTCCGCCGGAGTGAATCGACATAATTTGATCCTCATGTATCCATTTGCGGAACAGCTCCCAAGTCTCAATCCACTCTGGCGAATCGATCATTACTGTCTTGCCATCCTCACTCAGAACAGTACCACCCTTGCTGAATACCGCATCCATCATATTATCTCTGCCCCACATCGGCTCCCAGCCGTAAAAGCTTGTTTTGCCATCCTTCTTTGTCGTCATCTTCGCAGCGGCTTCTGCAAGAGCTTCCCATGTTTTGAAGTTGTCAGGTGTTAACCCATTCTTCTCAAGCGCATCCTTCCGGTAATACATGACTTGAGTCGTTCCGTACATCGGCAGGAAGTATTGCTTATCATCCAATTGCCCTTGCTCAAGGAAAGTTTGAACGAAATCATCTTTATTAAAGGAATCATCAGAAGCGATCATCTCGCTCATATCTGCAAATAGGCCTTTCTTTGCCCACGCCATGTTGGATGAGAGTACTGCCGCTGGCGGTTGCTTCGCTGCGATTGCCGCTTGAAGCTTCTGCTCCGTCTCCGAATAGTCCGCTTGCGCGATCCCTTTCACGATAACATCCTGCTGTGAGCTGTTGAACAGCTCGATCTTTTCCTTCATTGTATCGCCGAGCTTGCCGCCTAATCCATACCAGAACTCAATGGTTACGGGCTGCTTAGGTGCCTCCGATTCAATCACTGCATTTGTTGCTGTGTTTTTTGCTTCATTTGCACCGTTTTCTACCCCATTAGCCGTGCCTGAACCTTGTCCACAAGCCGAAAGCACTGCAAAGCTCGTTGCCAGCATTAAAGCCATTCCTTTTTTCATGTTCAACATCGTATTTGATTCCTCCACTCTATTTGTATGAAACGGACTTGCATTTACTACTCCAATCAGCCTTTACTAGCGCCGGCAGACATGTTAAAGCTTTTCATAATGGTGTTCTGCGCGAATAGAAACAAAACAAGCAGCGGTGCAATCGTAAACGAGCTTGCCGCCATGATCAGCGGCCACTTCAAGCCGTAAGCCCCTCCTTCCACGAAGAAGCTTCGCAGACCGGCTGACACGAGCTGTAAATCCGGATTTTTTGTAATCAGCATCGGCCAAAAATAGTTATTATAATGATCAATGAACGTGATGAGAGCGAGCACAACAAAGGAGGATCGCGCCACCGGGACTAAAATAGACCCTAATATTCGCAAATGCGATGCTCCGTCGATCTGTCCTGCTTCTACCAGTTCATGTGACACCTGAAGAAAAGCCTGCCTGATCAAAAATATCGAAAAGACACTGACGCAATTAGATAAAATAAGCCCGGCGTACGAATCCAGCAAGTTCAGCTTTGCTAAGATCATATAACTCGGCAAGTAGACCGCTGTACTCGGGATCATGTACCCCAGCATGATGATAGCAGTAAAAGCTTTTTTCATACGAAACCGCATATGTGTAAGGGCATAAGCCATCATCGCGGAATTGATAGCCTGCAAGACGACGATCACGGCAGCAACGACGATGCTGTTCGTCAAATACCGCCAGAACGGCGCTTCCAGCCATGCTTCTAAGTAATTGCCCCATTGCGGGGAGGTTGGCCAAAGCGTCGGCGGAAACTGCCAAATCTCATCGTTCGTCTTGAGCGCGCTCGTTGCCATCCAATAGAATGGGAATGCCATAGCAGCGCTGAATAGAAGCAGAATGAGATGATGAAGTATCCTTCTAGCATTACGAATGGCTGGCAAGTCACATTTCTCCTTTCATTGCTGTTGTCATTAAGAGGTGTAGTGAACGGTTTTGCTACTTATGGCAAAAGAAACGAGCGATAAGAGCATACAGGTGAGAACAAGTACGACGGCAACAGATGATGCTTGACCAATATCAAAGGACTCGAACGCCGACTGATAATACATGTACAGCAATGTTCGTGTTGAACCCGCTGGTCCGCCTTGCGTAAGTACATTAATCTGATCGTAGGCTTGGAGCGCTGAGATCGTTTGTACAATGAATAGAAACAAGGTAGTTGGCGAGATAAGCGGAAGTGTGATGTGTCTGAGCTTGCTCCAGCTTCCTGCGCCGTCAAGATCCCCAGCTTGCAGCAGTTCGCGCGGCACGTTCTGCAGAGCTACAATATAGAACACCATAGTCCAGCCAATCAGCTTCCATATCGTGACGATCAGCACGCCTGCCAGCGCCCATTTCGTATCCTGAAGCCAGCCGACGCCATCCAAGCCGAACCAGCGGAGTACCGTATTCGCCAGTCCCACCTTAGGCTCGAGTATCCAGGACCATACGATTGATACAGCAACCGTTGGGGTAACCCAAGGCGAGAACATGAGCGTCCGATACCATGCTGCTCCCTTTAGAGAGCGATTCAGCAGCAGTGCAAGTCCCAAGCCGCCAATCATGACCGGAATTACACTTCCTAGGCAGAACAACAATGTTACGCGCAGCGACTGGTAGAATGCAGGATTATCGAACAAGTACAAGTAGTTATCCAAGCCAACAAAGGTTTTAACCGGACTCATGAAATCCCAATCTGTAAAGCTCAAGTAAAAAATCGTACCTAACGGGATAATCCAAAATATAATTAAGGGGATCATTGCCGGCAGCGTGAACAATAGTGCCTTCCATTCCTTAGCCATATCGGGGGTCATCACTCTCCTTTATTTCGTTCAATTTCTTTTTAATATTTGATATAATATCCGTATATTATTGCGTTTCACCTCTATCGTTCAAAAATTATTGTACACTCAGTGTATGACGACTGCATTATCGGAACGTCAACTCCCGTTAAAGATCTTGTAAAGAACTTAGAAAATATGAATGATGCAGGTGAGAGATATGAAACGAGCATCCCATCGTAATTCGGACGATTCAAGGGCAACACAGGAGCAAATGAGAGGTAAAATGATTGACGCCATCGCGCAAACCATGGATTTGTACGGTGCCAACTATTCTTTCGGACAACTGTACGGGGTTATGTTTTTTGAAGATAAGCCTATGACGCTTGAAGATATGAAGCAGCATATGAATATGAGCAAAAGCAATATGAGCTATGCCGTACGCTCCTTGATGGACTCAAAAATGGTCATGAAGCTGGATGAAAAGCAGGAGCGCAAAGACCTCTATGTCGCGGAAACTGACTTCTTCCAAGCTTTCCAGAACTTTTTTGCCGCCAAGCTTCAGCGTGAGATCGACGTTATGCTCGGAGCGATCAATGAGGTGATTCCCTCCCTCTCCGAGATCATTCTGACAATAGACACCCCGGAGGATGAACGCCAGCTTTGTCTAAAGGATCTGCATAAGCTTCGGCACGGCGTCGAGTACTACAACTGGCTCCAACAGTTTGTTGACGGGCTGCGCAGCGGCTCCTTCTTCCAGAAACCAAATCAGTCCGGAGAAGCTGCACCTCCACCGAAGGAATAGCGAGCTTGTCCGTTCCTATCGAGCCTAAACGACTGAATCCGTCCTAAGGCGGCAAAGCTAACGGTTCGCGTAGAATTGTAGAGAATGTTGGCGAAATAATATACTCCCCTATATTTTAAAATAGGTGTCGAAGAAGTCTGATTGACTTCCTCGACACCTATAAAGTAGTTTATGACAGTAACCAAGCTCGGCGCCTATTGCGGCCGCGTGTTGACCTCGAAGATCCAAATCTTTCCTTGCTTATCAATCCCATAATCAAAGCCCAATTGGCCAATGCCCGGATACTTCGCTTCAAGAATGCTTGTAGAGAGTACCGTGAGCTCTCTCATTTTACTTTTCTTCTCTGATACCTGTGCAGATGAGAGTGATCTACTTATTCCTTCTGCCGCCGTTACAAGCGTTCCGCCGCGGCATAAATTCGTAACGAACAGCCCGCGTTTGGCAATACGGCCAACAATAGCACGATAGACCCACCTCGTTGCTGTCTTCACGTATTTCACGCGATAATCAATCGGACGCCCATCCACCGTTGCCAAATCAATGCCTTTCTGAATCAAGTAGGACCGACCTTTACGCTGCTTGTTAAGCGAACCTATCAACGCTGCAAAACTAGCAAAACGTTTCATCTGCGAATAATAAGTATAGGCATATCCGCCTCTTTCACGGGTAACTTTAATGACACCATGACCGCCTGCGCCAACGACGGGCTTTACGACAACCATTTGATGGGAATCAAGCATGGACCTCAGGTTACTCGCCGTAAACCTTCGTGTAGGAGGAATATGCGGCGCAATGCTCGAATGTGAAAGCAAAATAGACGTCTTCGCCCATTTGCTGGCCAACTGCCTGCCCTGTTGTTCACCCATTCCAATCTAACCCCTTTCCTATCGTCTCATCCATAGCATATGACAGCATACTATCTATCTCTTGGATGAATGTCATCGGTTAGAAGCCTTTATTGCCAATTCTAGCAGCAACTGCTAGGGTATTTTGTAAGTCGCATTGCTTGGACTTCATAAAAAAACCGGCAGCCCTGAGATGGGCTTGCCGGCTTTCCTATCACGATTTCACTGCTTAATCCTGTTGTTTCTCAAGCGCAGCCTTCAGCTTATCAGCCAAGCTGTTCGATAGAGATGTATTGTCGCTATATTGCTGAATTAGCTGCTGATTTTGCTTGCGGTTAACCTTGCCGCCCTGCTTGTCACCAAGCATCTCGATTACCTGGCATGGCTTGCATTGCGCGAATTTACCCGCCTTGCCGTCCTTAATCTCCATTTTCTTATGGCAATTCGGGCAGCGCTTGTTCGAGAGCATCGGCTCTGCAGAACGGCGATATCCGCATTCACGATCTGAGCAAACGAGTGATTTACCGCGCTTTCCATTGATTTCGAGCAGCGGCTTCTCACAATCAGGACAACGCGAGTGCGTCAAGTTATGCGGCCTGTATTCCTTGCTGTCCGCAATGACCTCCGATACCCATTTGGCCGCTTGCTGACGTACGTTTATCATAAAAGCCGCTGGATCTCCCTTGCCCTTCGCAATTCGCTCCAAATCCTGCTCCCATTTGGCTGTCAGGTTCGGGCTTCTCAGCTCATTCACGACAAGCTCGATCAGTTGCTTGCCTTTGCCTGTCGGCATAAGCTTGTTCTGCGTCCGTGTAATCGTATCTGTCCCGAGCAGCTTCTCGATAATATCTGCCCTTGTTGCAGGCGTGCCAAGACTGTGCTTTTCCATTCGAGTAAGCAGTGTTGCTTCCGTAAAACGAGGCGGCGGCATCGTCCGCAGCTCGCGTATTTTCTCCTGCTTAACGGTCAGCGTCTGAGCGCTAGTGAGTGGCGGCAGCAGCTGTGAGGGCTGGCGGTCTGCTTGACCTTGCCCAGAATCTCCCGCTCCATCATCATCCTCGTCATCATCCAAGCTGGAGGCACCCACGCCTGATTGGTAGATTTCTTTCCAGCCCTTGTCCTTCTCTATTTTCCCTTTGGCATACAACTGATCCTTCCCTGCTGTGAGCACAACGCTGGTTTCATCATAGCGATAAGGCCCATAGAACAAAGCAATGAATCGTCTTACTATAAGATCGTAAAGTCTGCGCTCGTCATTGCTGAGTGCTGCCAAATTAACAAATTGCTCGGTAGGAATAATAGCATGATGATCCGTAACCTTTGAATCATCGACAATACGCTTCGTAATCAGCAGTTGTGTTCTAACCAGCTTGCGTGCAAGCTGCGCGTAAGGCCCGACGGCAATGCTCTCAAGTCTTCCCTTCAAGGTTGGAACCATGTCACTCGACAAATAACGGGAATCGGTGCGCGGATAAGTGACCAGCTTATGCTGCTCATATAGCTTCTGCAAGACGTTCGACGTCTGCTTGGCCGAGAAGCCAAGCTTCTTGTTCGCATCTCGCTGCAGCTCCGTCAGGTCATAAGCCTGAGGATGCGACTCTGACTTCTCAACCGTACGAAGCTTGCTCACCTTCGCCTGCGCACTCTTGATTCGAGCAGCTATCGCATCTGCATCCGCGCGGCTCCATACCCTGCCATCATGACCGTCCTGCTCCCTCCAGAGCGCAGAGAATGTACCGAAGTCAGCCGAGACATTCCAATAGGGCTGTGACTGGAAGGATTGAATTTCCTGTTCCCGCTCGATCATCATCGCAAGCGTTGGCGTTTGCACACGGCCCGCTGCAAGCTGAGCGTTATATTTGGTTGTTAATGCCCGCGTCACATTCAAGCCGATCAGCCAGTCCGCTTCTGCTCGGCAAACAGCCGAAGCATACAAATTGTTATAATCCTTGCCTGGTTTCAAAGCATGAAAGCCGTCTCTGATCGCCTTATCCGTCTGAGAGGAAATCCACAGCCGCTTGAAAGGCTTCCGCCAATGAACAAGCTCCATAATCCAGCGAGCGACAAGCTCACCTTCACGACCTGCGTCGGTCGCAATAATAAGCTCGCTAATATCCTGACGCTTGCATAGCTGAGCTACGGCGCGGTATTGCTGAGAGGTTTCCTTCATAATCTTTAAATTCATTTTATGTGGAAGCAGCGGCAAGTCTTCCAAATTCCATGTTTTGTATTTCGGATCATAATCTTCAGGCTCGGCTAATGTAACGAGATGTCCGAGTGCCCAAGTAACGACATATTTGGGTCCTTCCATATACCCCTTATGCTTCTGTCCACAGCCAAGCACGCGTGCGATTTCCTTCGCGACGCTCGGTTTTTCTGCTAATACAAGCGATTTCATTTCATTATTCGCTCCATTTCCATTTAGATACATCATTCACTATGACGAAACGATACCATAGGCTTACAGCCTGCGCAACGATTCTAGCGTTAATACTCTTCCATTATCAAGCAAGCTCCCCCGCTCGGCTGCTTGCTTCCTCCATTTTTGCTGCAACTATTCCCCGTGTGCTATAGTAAATGCAGCTTAGTAGAAAATAGACGAAATGCTAGGGAGTGTTGACGAATGAAGTTTCGATTTATTGCTATTATTTTTGGCGTCTTACTCGTATACAGCGGCATTTCCTTCTATATTGGCTGGAACGGCTGGCTGTTCTTATCCACACTGTTGAAGTTGGAATCCGCAGGCTGGTATACCCTATTCCTCTGCCTCATTGCTTACGCTTATTTGATCGGACGCGCCGCCTATCGAACCCCGCTGCGCCCAGTCGCCGAAGCCTTTAAGATCATTGGCTCATACTGGTTCGCTGTGCTGGAATACGCCGTTCTTATTTTGCCGCCGGCTAATGTGCTTGCTCTTATCCTAAAGGCTGCTGGCGTGAATTCCGACATTTATATTATTGGTGTAGGCAGCATCGCCTTGTTGCTTATGGCTGTACTTCTGCTTCGCGGCAGTTGGAACGCATGGAGCCCTGTCATTCGAACCTATCAGGTTACAGTGCCCAAGCCAGCGGGAGAGCTGAAGAAGCTTACCATTGCTATGGCATCTGATCTTCACCTTGGCAATATTGTTGGCAACAAGCATTTGAAACGCCTAGTTCGTACGATAGACCAAATCAAGCCAGATCTTATTCTGCTCCCTGGAGATATTCTCGATGATGATATCGAGCCTTACCTCCGCAAAAACATGTCAAGCGAGCTCGGAAAGCTAAACGCGCCTTTAGGTGTATATGCTGTAACGGGCAACCATGAATACATTGGACGCAAAGTGCCTGAATTTATCAAAGCTATGGATGAGATTGGCATACGCGTGCTTATGGATGAGTCGGCGCTTGTTGCAGACAGCTTCTATTTGATTGGACGCAAGGACAAAGCTTCCGCAGGCTTTGGAGCCGATGGGAGAATGACCATAAGAGACCTGATCTCACCGCTCGATCAATCGAAGCCGCTTATCATGCTTGATCATCAGCCCTCCGATATAGCGAAAGCTGCCGAGAACGGCATCGACATTTCCGTATCCGGTCATACGCATCGCGGCCAAATGATGCCTAACCATCTCATTACGAGACGATTGTTCGAGCTCGACTGGGGTTATTTGAAAAAGGGCGGTCTGCATGCTATTGTATCGTCCGGTTTCGGAACATGGGGACCTCCAGTCAGAATCGGCAGCCGATCTGAGGTCGTTCATATTGAAGTGGAATTTGTGACGGCATAAACCTGTCATTCGCTGCTCGGCTCCACGTAGGGGAGCACCGTTGACTGAAGCAATCCGATTAAATCCTCGTTCATATACTCGAATTCATCCGGAATGTGCAGGCAGACCACTTGTTTGCCTGCAATCTCGCTGCTGAACTTACTCTGAAGTCTGCGAACATGCTTCTTCTCCATCACAAATATAAGATCAGCCCAGCCGATGTGACCTGCATTCACTTTGATTCGGGCATTCTCCTCCGTTCCCGCCGATCTTACCTCGTGACCGCCTACTCCTTGGAAGATCGTCTCAGCCGTCAAGCTTCGCCACTTGTTTCTGCTGCAAATAAACAATAGATGAATAACGCTCACTCCTTCGCATACGACCGATATTTCTTAGGCGTTACGCCTGCGTGTTTCTTGAATGTTTTGGTGAAATGGCTCTGATCATAGAAGTGGAGTCTTGCCCAAATCTCGGATAGCGTAAGCTCTGAGGACAACAGCAGCTTTTTGGCCTCTTCAACCTTCTCTTGAAGGATGTAAGCATGAATAGGCAAGCCTGTCTCTTTCTTGAAGAGCTGAGATAAATAATTAGCGTTCAGATGCATCTTCTCTGCAAGCTGAGCAACCGTAAGCTCCTCATAAATGTGATTATAAATAAACCGTTGGCACGCCGTGACCACACGAGAATGGCTGCCAACCTGGTTATGCTTCACCCTCTCGGCGAAAGCAAGCAGCGATTCCGAACGGTACCTGACTACGCTGCGTGCATCCTTCTGCTCCTCCATCTGCTGAATGTAGAGGTCGCTCATCGTAAAAGCAATTTCGGGATGAAGGCCGCCCTCGATGGCCGCTCTGGTCGCAAGCGTAATGGCCGCGACCGTAAGATTCTTTTGACTGCGAAGGTGGCTTCTCTTGGACAATACGCCGAGATTATCCGGATCGAACATAACAAGCTCCCGCAACTGCTCCGGCTGGCCTTCCTTAATGTAATCAAACAGCTGCTTCTCCTGCGTGACATCGTGATGCAGGGCGCTTGCCTCTCTCTGACTCGATAATCTCCGATTAATATCCTGTAAAGCCCTCGGCATTTCTTGCTCCTGTTCGGTCCATGCTGCTCTGTGTTGAAGAATATCAAACACGCTTATTTCTTCTCTATATAGCAAATAATACAGCAAGACACCCGCATTCAGCAGCTTCAAACCGTTTATGACCGGTAAAGAAGCATAATAGTTTCTTGCCTCCTCTTTATCCTGTAACGGAACGACGTCATCTTGAAGGATTCCGGTGAGCGCTTCAGCGGAAAGCGCCGTGTAAACGGAAGGCCCAATAAGCATATAACCGGCAAACTCGCTCTTCCGCTCCACCTGCAAAATTACAACATTTTCAAGCGCATTTAGGATCTGGATGGACGGAAACTCCACCGAGGCTTGCTTTGCGCTGCACTGCTCCAACAGTGCCCGTACACTTTGCATCATCGTAGAATGGATTACTATGTCCGCAGAGCTTGCAAGCAGCTTTAAATCCTTGTCCACGTAATGGGAAGGTACTTGAAAGCTGCTATAGATGAGTCTGCAGATCGCTGGTATTTGATCTTCGGGTACAGCTTGCCTCATCAAGGCTCCCCCTTCGCTCCTTTTGGAACATTGCATTCAGAGATAATCATGAAAATTTACTATTTATCGATGTATTTTACCATAAATGAAGGAAACTATCCTATAAAATAAGCTTACAGCATCGAAATGTAAGCGCTATTTCCAAATCGAAGGGAGCCACTATACACATGAAAC
This sequence comes from Paenibacillus sinopodophylli, assembly GCF_005930355.1. Taxonomy (GTDB): domain Bacteria; phylum Bacillota; class Bacilli; order Paenibacillales; family Paenibacillaceae; genus Pristimantibacillus; species Pristimantibacillus sinopodophylli. The sequence continues at coordinate 143,832 of NZ_VDBO01000006.1, read as the reverse complement.
GGGATATTCGACAAATCATCGCACAGCTTACGTTAGAGGAAAAGGCCGGATTATGCTCCGGACTGAATTTTTGGCATACGAAAGCCATTGAACGTTTAAACATTCCTTCTGTCATGGTAACGGATGGGCCGCATGGGCTTCGCAAGCAAAGCGGCAGCAGCGACCATCTAGGCCTGCTCGACAGCGTTCCTGCAACCTGCTTCCCATCGGCCGCAGGACTTGCATGCTCATGGGACGTCGAATTGGTACAGGAGGTCGGCGTTGCGCTAGGCGAGGAATGTCAGGCAGAGAACGTTGCTGTCCTTCTAGGTCCAGGTGCCAACATCAAGCGCTCGCCGCTATGTGGCCGCAACTTCGAATATTTCTCGGAGGATCCGTATTTATCGACAGAGATGGCTGCAGCTCATATTAACGGGGTGCAGAGCCAAGGGGTCGGAACCTCGCTCAAGCATTTTGCCGTCAACAATCAGGAGCACCGCCGCATGACTGTAGATGCAATCGTCGATGAGAGAACGCTGCGGGAAATTTATTTGGCCAGCTTCGAAGGCGCGGTTATCAAGGCACAACCTTGGACAGTCATGTCTTCTTACAATCAGGTTAACGGTGCATTCGCTTCGGAGAACAGTCGATTGTTAACGGATATTTTGAAGAGGGAATGGGGTCATGAGGGCTTTGTCGTATCTGACTGGGGTGCTGTGAACGAGCGCGTAGCTGGACTTGCTGCAGGACTGGAGCTTGAGATGCCATCCAGCAACGGGGCAGGAGACCGTAAAATCGTCGATGCCGTGAACGCGGGTCAATTATCCATTGAAATGTTAAATGATGCAGTTGAGCGTATTCTGACCGTCGTATTCAAAGCGGTTGACAACAAGAAAGAAAACGCGGTATACGATGCTGCTGCCCACCACCTTCTAGCTAAGAAGGTTGCAGCAGAGAGCATCGTCTTATTGAAAAACGAACAGTCATTGCTGCCACTTCAGAAGAACGGTGCAGTCGCAGTGATCGGAGCCTTCGCCGAAACTCCTAGATACCAAGGCGGAGGCAGCTCGCATATTAAACCAACTAAGCTCGACAGCACGCTTGCAGAAATCATTCAAACAGCAGGGGCATCTGCACAAGTGACCTATGCGCAAGGATTCAGGCTCGAAGACGACACTGCGGACGATGAACTTATACGAGAAGCTGTAACCGCCGCAAGCCAAGCGGATGCAGCCGTATTGTTTCTTGGTCTGCCTGACCGCTTCGAATCGGAAGGCTACGACCGTCAGCATCTGAGCATTCCGGGCAACCAACTAGCACTAATTGAAGCTGTTGCAGAAGTGCAGCCGAACATCGTCGTGGTGCTCAGCAATGGCTCACCGATTAGTATGCCATGGCTTGGCAAAGCCAAAGCGGTGCTGGAAGGATATTTGGGAGGTCAAGCTGTCGGCAGTGCGATTGCCGCCTTACTGTTCGGAGATGCCAACCCTTCAGGCAAGCTTGCCGAGACGTTCCCCGTCAAGCTGAGCGACAATCCTTCGTATCTGAACTTCCCAGGCGAAGGAGATCGCGTAGAATATAGAGAGGGTATCTTCGTCGGGTATCGTTACTACGATACGAAGGAAATTGAACCGCTGTTCCCTTTCGGCTTCGGACTGAGCTACACTTCGTTCGCATACAGCAATCTTAGCGTTGACCGAACGACGCTTACGGATCAAGAGACGGTAACGGTCACCGTCGATGTTACCAACACAGGCCCTATCGCTGGCAAAGAAATCGTACAGCTTTATGTACGGGACTCGGTCAGCGCCGTCATTCGCCCAGAGAAGGAGCTGAAAGGCTTCTCCAAGATTGCACTGCAGCCCGGCGAGCGCAAAACCGTTTCATTCTCATTAAGCAAGCGCGCTTTTGCCTATTATGATGTAGCCTTGCAGGATTGGCATGTGGAAACCGGTGATTTCGATATACTCGTAGGAGCATCATCAAGAGATATCGTTTGCACGCAAACCGTACACGTACAATCAACGGTTACGATTCGAAAACAAGTTACACTGAATACAACCTTTGGCGATTTGCTTCAAGATCCGACACGAGCAGGCTTAGCCAATCAGATGCTTCAACAATTCTCAGAGGGCGGCGGCATCATGAGCTCGATGATGGAAGACGCACCTGAGATGATGACTGCGATGCTGAATTTTATGCCGCTGCGGGCAATTGCGATGTTCAGTCAAGGCGCCGTTCCGGAAGAAGCTATTCTAGCCATTGTTGCCCAGATGAACGCGGCTGAATCGTTGTAATAACCTGTTAAAATAAGCAACGTCCCTGTATCACCCAAAACTAAACAAGCTGACGCCGAAAAAGGATCGGCGCCAGCTTGCAGCATTGGGCATTTTGATTAAAGTTCTTTAAATAGTTGGAATAATACGAATATCCTTATCCAAATTGGCTAGCATCATGTAATTACGGTTGAACGTAAAAATACGTTTTATTTGGTAATAGGACATCGTTACAGCAGTAAATGCTTCGCTAAGCGAGAAATGGAGCTCCGGCCTGTCTATTAGCAGCCTACGCGTCTCCCCATCAAATTCTTGGCTGCTGGATATGACCGCGAGTCTGCCTTTACTTACCGTCTTATCCATTGCTTTCAAAAAATATTCCGCCTGCTGATAGCTGTATTCAGTACGCAGCCACTCATGAAGCTCAAATATAATGGAGCTGGTTGTTACATAATTTCGTTCCATGTCATGCAAATCCAAAAATATGGAACGGGCTTTCGCATAGCGAGGGTCATCAGCGTTCATTAAAGCGGCTAAAGCTGTGCTGTCCAGAAATATAGTATCCTGTATGTTCAAGTCATTATCCATATGTATGTACTCCTTAATCCACGAGTTTGCAAATACCATCCAAATAAAGAATCGGGTTATCTTCTTTTTGATCCACTGAAATAGTGACCAATTCGCTTGGCCTGCTTGCCAGATATTGAACAATCATTCCATTAACGATTGCTTGCACTGTGGTTTGCTGTATATCGGCGATTGACTTTAGCTCCGCATAATGCTGCGAATTGAGTTCTAACGTGTTATTTACCTGTTCTTCGCTTCTTGAAGAGATGAATTCTGTCATGGTAGATTTCGCTTTTTCAAATTGATTCTGAATGAAGCGCTTATAATTATTCACCTTCGGGATTCACTCCTTATATGATTGTTTATATAAGGATTCGTCGAACTTTGTCGATTTCAGGGGGTGGAGCCCCTTATTCATCACGGAGATGGTTTGCTTCAATCGTGTTCCGGTTTGCTTTGACATGCTTCAGCTGGGCAACAATAATGACGCTAATAATAACCAGAAGGAACCAAGAGCTGATCTTACTGAAACTCACCAGCTGCCAGGATTGATGCTGGTCAGGATATTTCCAAGCATTAAAGAATGTAGCAATATTTTCGGCCAGCCAAATGAAAAAACCAACTAAAACAAAAGCAAGCGTCAAAGGCATTCGATAAGTAATAGTACGTACCCGATATACGATCCAAGTTTTCCAAAAGACAACGAGTACTAGACCTGTCAGCATCCAACGAAAATCAGGAATGAAATGATGAGTGAAAAAGTTCAGATAGATGGCTCCACCTAATAATCCTGCTGAAGCAAGCCCTGGCCAGCCCGTCATAACCATCCTCAGTCTACGCCATATTTGACACATAAAGCTTGCAACACTAGCATACATAAATCCACTGTACAGCGGAACTCCAAGTATTTTGGTAAGCCCGGGCTCAGGATATGACCATGATCCCATTTTCACTTTATACATTTCCAGAAACAATCCTATAAGATGAAAGACACAGATAACTTTAATTTCATCGAGAGTCTCTAATCCACTTCTGAACATGAGGTATTGTACGGCAAGCAATAGGAGAAGAATGGTATCATAACGGTGAACGAACGGTATCTCTATTATACTGGAAAGTGCTAAAGTCCCAAAAATTGCAACTGGAAATATGCAACTCATCGCTTGATGATAGCCAAAATAAAGCAGCTGTATGATTGGTTTCATAGATGTAATCTCCTCGCTGTGCAGCTCTAGACTTTTCAACCTTCCGCGTCGATTGTATAAGCTTTTCTACTAACATACGCTTCAGCATTCATCCTAGTTAACTCGTCCGCACTTTCTCCTCATATCCAATGTTAAAAATAATCATATAAGCTCAATCGAATATTAAAAATAGAATTTTTCATTGTTAATGTTTCTTATTTTCGATATAGAAAGTCATCAGCCCATATAAAAAAGAGCAATGCTTTGAACAAAACCAAAAAAAGACATTTCATAATGAGAGTCCGTCTTTATGGTTATTGTTCAAGTACAATTGCTCTTTCATTGCCTGCTGAATTGGTTATATATAAATATCACATTGTTTATATCAATAGAATGGATAGTACATCTAGGTCCGTGTACGTGACCAGCTTTGAATCGGATTGACTGTCGATACATCCCATGCGTCTTCGTTCCCTTTTAAACGAAGGGCTATGCCTTGCTCATGCAGATTCAGCTCAAACAATTGCTCCACATGGAAGATTCCCTTCGGCAGTTCGCTTTCATACATGGCCATTGCGGCAGCGGCGGCAACGCCTGCTGTTATATCTGCCTCCTTCTCTCCTTGCAGGCCAAATTCGACGATTGTATCCATTTCTCCCTGTTTGCCATATCCGGCAATTTTCACAGCGTAACCTTCCGAGCCTATACGGAGCTTTCCGAATGATTGGATAGCCAGCTCTCTTATCCAGCCTATTCGCAATAAGCGCATGAAGCCCAATCTCTGGAGCACCGCAATCGTTTTCGTCACGAATCGCGAGTCAAAACAAAGTCTGGTCGAAATGCTTGGTACACCTAACGTCGTAGGAAGCGTCTGCTGATCAGAGAATGGGAACCGATAAGCGGTTCTATTCCCCCAGCTCCCGCCGAAATCGGCCTTTTTCCCTTCATCAAAGCTGCTGACCTTTCTTAATCTGTGATGCTCGGTTATAGAAAAGGATTGAGTAAGACTGTCTACCGTCCATTCGATTGCAGCCTTTCCATGTGCATCTCCTAGTCCCAGCATAATGCCTATCTCAATGCGCTCTGCTGTATCCAGTGCTTGAACTGCCTTCAAGGACAGCAGGTTTGTAAGTCCTGGCGCAAGACCTACACTAAGCAGAGCAGTCCCTTTTAGAGTCACATCTTGCTTCTTCAATTGTTCCATCGCTTCAAAAAAAAGGCCATTTGCAGAAACATCAATATATGCTATGCCTTCCTTCAAGCAAGCCATTGCAAAATCTGTTGCTGTTTGGTCCAAGCACATAATGACGACCTTAGCTCGTTCAAGCAGCTGCTTCGGAATAGGTTTTCCTACGTCTAGGCGAAGAGGCTTTACTCGTCCTCCGACAGCTCGGCAAAACAGCTCTGCCCGCTCTATATTTCGACCCGCTGCATAGATGTGTCCCGGATATGAGTCCGCTAGCAGCTTGCAAATCTGACCTCCTACATGCCCATAGCCGCCTACGACAATAATATCTGTTTTCATAACAATGCCCTGCCTCTTTTCACTGCGAACATGCCATCAATTAAATAGGTGCCGAAAAAACGGGTTACTTGTTCAAATCCCGCTTCCTCCAGCATCGCTTCAAGATCGGCTGCTGGTATTGGATCTGACTCGGCTCCAAGCGAGCTCACGAACTTCTCCCAATCCGGTAAGGAAATACCGTTATCAAGCATATGGCTCTTCCAAGCCAGCAACTGAATAGAGAACGCTTCTGTCCCCAGCTTGCCATTAATCGCCGCTATAAAGAGTGGCGACCCCGTATCGAGCCGCTCAGCTATGCTTTGCAACAGCTTTAGCTTCTGCTCCCTGCCCTTAACAAAATGCAGCACCAGTAAGCAGGTTGCAGCTGAATATCGTGAAGCTGGGACCAAACGGTCTATCTCTCCATGAACGAGTGCAACCCGATCAAGCAGTCCTGCCTGCTCCGCACGCTCGCGTGCTGCAAGCACCATCGGTGCAGAGGGATCAACGCCCGTAAAGCTCCAATGCTTGTGGTGAGTGCCGAGCGTCGACAACTCCTGACCGCCGCCTGCGCCTACAACAAGAATGTGAGCCGCCTCCTCGCCATTCTGGCTAAGCTGCGCTGTAAGCAAGCGATCCATCATATCGTAAAGCAAATGATAGCCTGGAATTTTCAAAGCAATTGTATGTTCATAATTTCCCGCATGGGCATGATTCCAGTCCATCGATGTGTCAGATTGTTTCATAGTCGTTCTCTCCTATTCGCGTTCCTCTGTTCATCCCCCTCTCCTTTTTGATAAAATGTTAGGATGAGAGGATGAGGATGTACTTCTCATTATTGATGAGATACAAAGTGATCGCTATCCCACAAATGTGGGATTTTGAATAGGGGCCTAAGTCATGACAGATCATATCGAAGCTTTCAAACGCAACTTGGATACACTTGTGCATCATTCGCAGTCAGCGCGGCATTATCGAGAAGCCATTATGCCCTTCATTCGGGAGGCCGTCCCTTTCGCGGCTGCTTGCTGCACCTCCGTTGATCCCATCACGCTTCTGTCGACCGGCTCGTCCACAGATGATGCTATTGAAGCTATCCATCACAGATTGTTTGAGTATGAATATGGACACGGACACGAGGACTTTAACAGCTATGAGCGCTTAATTCATGCCCCCTTGCCAGTTGGAAGCCTATATGCTGCTACAGATGGGCAGCTTCTACTCAGCGGAAGATATCGCGAGGTGCTTGCACCAGCTGGCTTCGGCGATGAGCTGCGTGCTGTTTTCATTCATGACGGAGCATGCTGGGGATATTTAACACTATTCCGACGGATAGGCGATCCGCTTTTTCGTGAAGAGGAGTGTTTATTTATAGCTTCGATTGCGCCACTCTTGGCGAAGTCAATTAAAACCGCAGCCTTAAAGCCTGCTGCATCTAATCGGAGAGCGGAAGAGCAGGACGCAGGGATGCTTATACTCACAGATCACCTCGAGCTGGAAAGCTCCAACGCTGCCTCCAGCCTCTGGCTGAATGAACTGAGGACGATGGAGGGAATTGGATCAAGCATACTGCCCAGACCACTGAGGGCGGTTGGTTCACGCGCATTGGGACAGACTGCTGATAGCAGCAGCGAAGCGAAAGTATGCATCCTAATGCCGGATGGCTCATATCTTGCCATCAAAGCGTTCAAACTAGAAGGAGCCTCTCGCCTTGTTAAGCTTGGCGTTACGATTGAACAAGCTAAGCCAGCAGATGTTCTCCCGCTAATCGCTCAGGCGTATAGCCTATCTGCACGAGAAATTGAAGTAATTGAGCGTATTATCAAAGGCTTTTCCACCAAAGAAATCGCTTTTTCTCTTCATATATCGGCATATACCGTCCAAGATCATCTCAAATCCATTTTCACTAAAATGGGCGTAAACAGCAGGCGCGAGCTGTTATGGGAGCTGGTCGCCAAGCATAGCTGACAGGAATAGGAATGATAATGCAATATGACTTACGGGAATACCAACTGTTGCGCTCTATCATTCGTGCCGATTCGACCATGCAGCTCGATCGCTTCTTGTACCTTCCTCATCATATGCACGTGCATTTCGTTGTAGCGTACATTGAGAGCTCCGAATGCTGCAGCATTCGTATTTGCTAGATCGAAGTCTGTAACATTGTTCGAATAGATCTCTCCTTGCCCTACCCTCTGCCAATATCGATGATAACGAGTAGCTCCGACGACTCGCGTCGAATGCAGCCGTTTCATCTCATTACCAATGCCGAACATCTCGTCACATAATGCTGCTTTGGTAGCTCCAAAAACTGAAAATGTGGCATTAGCCGGCAATGAATCATTGAATGTAGTATAATGATCGGTGCTGCTGCCTACGATGTTCCCTCCAGCAATACCCAGATAAGTAAGCCAGTTTTCCCGTTTAACCGCACATTGCTGCTCATAAATATCTTGCATATAGCTCAGTGCATCAACATTTGTATAATCAGGGAGCTTGCCCAGCTTCTTGAAAATAGTATCAAGAGTTCCTGGCAGCAGCTTCGGCTTGGCACCTTCTGAGTATTCTCGAAATTGATCAGCCAGGCTATTTAATTTATTGGCGATTTGCATCGTCATCTGTGCTTTATTCTTTGCTTCGGTCCATTCCTTGTTCCTTGCTGCTGCGTTCGCTTCGAGACGGGTATCGTTCATCAGCTTCAGATCCCCGCCGTCTTTTATTTTTAGTCTATCAAACTCTTGCTTTACTTGTTTACATAGCGTGAAGTCGGCGGACAGCTCCTCGAATTTCTTTTTACTCGCCGCAGCAGTTGTTACTTTGCCTCGGAGCGACTCAAGCTGTAAGGAGCCGTTAGCAGCTCGTTCTCCTGCTTCAATCCACAGCTTGCCCGCCGCCTTCTCGTTTGCTTCCGTTGCTAACGCATGGATGGAATCCGGAACTTCGATTCCTAGCTCTGAGGCCATTGCGAACAATCCATTCTCACCTGCCGCTTTGCCATGCGCGTCGGTCATCTTCTCGTAGCTTAACTTCCCTTTCTTGTTGTCACTTGCTTCCTTCTGCAACCCTGTTGTGAACGTATGAATTTCATGCTGGAGCACACGTGCTTTATCATATTCAGCCTGTACCTTTGCTACGTTGTCCTTAATGGCTGATTGGACAGGCGCGTCCATTAATGTGTTCTGCTCGACCTGTGCCCTCAATCGATCCTGAATACTGCCACCCTTAGCTCTGCTTACTACTGGCTTCTTCGCCGTTTTCTTATAGTCTTCGATCAACAAATTCATTGCAAGCACCGCAGCATTTTTGGCTTCGGTCAGTTTGCCTAGCTTCTCTGTCATTGAAACCAGTCCAGTCTCGGCCTTTTCTTTAACCATCTCATTGCCTAGAAAGCTTTTGATCGTACCGATATGCGGTTTGGACGCACCTACCCATTGGATGATAAGATCCTCCTGGTTCGATGCAAAGAACATCGACTTGGTCGACTCGCGTGCTTTATTGCTATCGTAGCTGTCGTATACGCCCGGTATAATCGCCCTGCGCTGCAACGGTATGAGTTCAGCTTGATCCGTTTGTATATCCTCAGTCAATTCGCTTGGTTGAGACGATTGCGAACTGCTTTTCAACATCTGCGCTACTGCTTTGTTTCCAATTAACTTCTGCATGCCTATAGCCCTAGCAGAAGACAGACTGTTTCCTTTGGCTCCTAAGCTGTGCTGGTCAAACGTCCCACCGCCTGATGCGGTCCGTGCTGTATTCGCCAATTTTGACCCAGTTTGCCCAGGGAGTGATACCTGCGTCTTTGTATCTGTGTGAGAGAGCATCTGAGTACTCCTTTCATAGCGTCCTTAATCATTCCATATTTAACCATCATGATTCTATGCTATCATAACTTTCATTAAGCACGAATAGGACACCGGAACTATGGAGATAACCGAAGATGTAATATTAAAGCAGTAATTCAACACCTAGCATTGCAAAATAAAAACGGCTGACGCAATCGCGCCAGCCGCTTCTCATTCCAACTATTCGCCTTGCTCTAGTGCGCTTGGCTCCATGAACGCGAACTCCCACAGGTGGTTATCGAGATCCTGGAAGCTCCAGCTGTACATAAACCCATGATCTACAGGATCTCTGTACGGCTTCGCATCCGCTGCCAGCGCCCGGTTCACGATCTCATCTACTTGCTCTCTACAATCTGCCGATAAGGCAACGATTACCTCGGTCGTTTTTGCAGCATCCGCAATATCTTTATCAATAAATGATTTGAAATAGTCTTCAACGAGCAGCATCACAAAAATATTGTCGCCAATAATCATACAGGTTGCGTTCTCATCCGTAAATTGAGGGTTGAATTCAAAACCGATTTTCGTAAAAAATTCCACTGATTTGTTCAAATCTTTAACCGGTAAATTCACAAATATGTTGCTGGACTTTAAAGCCATTTCCTATCACCTCATCGTTAGATTAGCAAACTTTGGTCTGAATCCGAATCCAAATGATTCGTTTTGATTATAACGTTAATTTAACCTTTTTTATAGTCTGTTATTTGTTAAGGATTGCTAGGTTTTGAGATTGCTTGCCGCAGCAAAAACAATGTTCTGATCAGATAACGCTTGTGTACACAGAGCCTATGCTAATGCTTCTCAAAAAAAGCAGGCCTCTTGCTTTCGTAGAATCTCTCCATCTTATCGATCTCCGTAGAAACCTCAAGCAGCCACGCCTCATCTCCTGTCACATTGGCCATATAGCCAAAGTTATATTGCTCCGCAAGACGTTGCGCATACTTGGCATTAAGCTTAAGGCAGGAGCTCATTTCCGATTGTTCCTGTTCATTCAAGCCCCGACTTTGCTGCAGCAGCCACAGTTCTGCAAGCCGCCAATGAATATTCATCATTATGATCATTCCTATCCAGCGAAATGTCCTTCATTTCCATTCTCTCCTTTTTTGCGAAAAATTAGCCCTCTAACTCATTGTTTCATACCTTTGTTATTTGTTTTATAACTTAATAACACAGATAAAGGGGAGTGAAGCTTATGATACAGAAGAAGCTGTATTACGTATCCATTTCGGGAAAACGAGTCGAGCCTGAACCCTCTATTAATGATCAATTAACCGTTGTGGGTACGACTGATGAAATCAACGAGCTAGGGCTGCAGCTCGACCAACTCAGACGCGATGACGAATTGACTCAATTCCGCGCACCGATTCCTTATAAATCAGCCGATCATGATAAAGCTACCGATAAGTTCAACGAAGATCTAATCAAGGTGTATCACACCATTTATGAGCTCGGGACCGATGAAACGAGAACCCATATTCGTCAGATGAACATTTTGTCTAAACTCCAGGACACCGATTATAATTCCCCCGGATATGAGCGGTAAAATTGCCCAAGCAAAAGATGCTCCAAAAAGGCTATAAACGCCTTTTGGAGCATCTTTTCTACGTATGCGTATCAACTTAATGCTGCTACTCGAACAAGCTTACTGCCTTGCTCTTTACTTCCTCAAGCATCGCCTTGCGTGCGGCATCATCGATTTGAGGTACACTGCCGAAGAAAATATGACCTACTGGCTTAATCCCGCAAAATTCATAAATGCCGGTATCGGAAGTAATTTTGAGCCCCTCGTACATACCGGTCTTGCTGTAAATATCAGATGGCGTACCATGCGTATTAATAATAAGTCCCTTTTTGCCTGAAAGCAGCTTATCAATATTCCCGTTTTCCCCATAAGCGTAAGCAAAGCCATAGGAAAATACACGGTCAATATAGCCTTTGATGAGTGCAGGAAGCCCTGTCCACCAGATGGGGTATACCATTGTAAAGGCGTCTGCCCACTTTACATGCTCCTGCTCGGTCTTAATGTCTGTTGGCGTATTCCCTTGACGCATAGCATCGAAATCACTAGCTTTCAGCACGGGATCAAAACGCATGGCGTACAAATCCCTTACAATTACCTCATGCCCTTCGTTTTTGAGGGATCCAATGAACGCTTCGACAATCGCATTATTAAAGCTGTCTGGATTAGGATGGCAATAAATGATCAAATGCTTCATGAGTAGGAGACACCTCCGCAGATATGAGATTCGGTCTGCCTTAGTGTTGCCTGTTTTCATCGCTTTATGTAAGTCCAACCTGCTGCTCGCTCCATATCCAGAATCGCTCGGTCAGCTCGGTGCTATTTGTTTTACTCGAGGTCGGTACCATTTGATTATTGACCCAATAGTGCCCGCTTAGTCCCGCCGCTTCTTCGCTCGAAGCCAGATAGATGGCGGTAGCTGCTCCTTCCAGCGGCGTGCGGAAAAACGGCTTGAGAAGCCGATGGACACTCTTGCCGAAGCCCGTCTTCCGATCCACGCCAAGACTTGTGGCAACCGCTCCAGGGTGCACGCAGTTCACCGTTACGCTTGTGCTTGAAAGCCGCCTAGCCAGCTCCTTTGTGAACAATACATTCGCGAGCTTCGATTGTGCGTAGCCTTTCACAACATTGTAGCCTTTGGACAATGTAGGATCATTAAAGTGGATGCTGCCTGCCTTATGTGCGCCAGACGATAAGTTAATGATTCTCCCCTGCGGTGCACGTTTGATCAGATCAAGCAGTTCGTTCGTCAGCAAAAAATGACCCAAGTGGTTCACGCCAAGCTGTGACTCATGTCCGTCCACTGTCAACTGCCGCTTCAGTGATACGACTCCCGCATTGTTAATAAGCACATCAAGCTGCTGATAAGACTGCTTGAAAGCCGCTGCAAAGCTGCGAATGCTAGCAAATGATCCAAGATCGCAGAGCATAAGATCAATCTTCGTGCTGCCGCTCTGCTTTTTCACTTCCTCCAAAGCTTGCTGACCTCTCTCCCTGCTTCTGCAAATCAGGATGACATGTGCTCCCAGCTTAGCCAGCTCTACTGCCGTCACTAAGCCCATTCCCGAATTTGCACCTGTTACAGCTGCTGTTTTTCCACTTAATGTCCCCAACTCGCCGCCTCCTCGCCTTTGTTAGCTATAGCTTACCATTCTCTAGAAAAGTACGCCTCATAAATGCGATAAATGTGCGTACATGCGGCGACAGCTGCTCCTCTTCGCGGTAGGCAAGGCAAATATGCCTTCGATTCACGTATTGAGGCAAATCCCGCATAACCAGCTCACCCGCTTCAATCTCGCGCTTAACGCTGCGATGAGGCAAAATGCCGATGCCCATATTGCATTTCAATGTTTCCTTTATCGTCTCAATAGCACCGAGTTCCATTACACTCTGCCATTTCAAACCAACTGCGTTTGCCCACTCGTTAGACAAGGTCCGGGAAGTTGATCCCGTCTCGTGAAGCAGAAACGTTTCCTCCCTTAATTCATCCAAATTGACCTGCTGCTGCGTAGCCAAAGGATGTACGGGAGCGAGCAGCAGCTTCAATTCATCAGCGACGAGCGGCTGGATAATAAGCCCTTCCTGCGGCTCATCACTGAGCGATACGATACCAATGTCGATTTCGCAGCTACGCAGCATCGACAGCACTGCACCTGCTTGCTTCACCGTAAGCTGCTGATTCACACCTGGATATAACTGGCGATAAGCAGCCAAGTGCGGAGGCAGAACGTAAGTGGCAGGTGTATAGCTAGCCCCCAGCCGCAATCGGCCCTCTCCCTGCTCTCTTCGCTCCTGCATGGTCAGCCTTGCTTCCTCCACAAGAAATACGATCCGCCGTGCGTACGGCAATAAATCTGCTGCAGCCTCAGTCGGCTGAAGGCTGCGGGATTGCTTGCGAAATAGCTCTACCCCCAGCTCTTCCTCCAGCTTTCTTAGATGAAAGCTGACCGTAGGCTGCTTCAAGCCTAGCTTGTCTGCCGCATCAGCTAATGTTTTCCCGCCGCATACCTCCAAAAACACATGCAGCTGCTGTACATTCATTTCTGCACCTTCTCTGCTATTTTTCAAATAATATAGATCAAATCTATATATAGATCAATATGTATTGATTATATTTAATATTTTCTAGACATGACGTTAACAATCATCTGACAATCGCTTGTTAGAGTTAGGTAGAAAGCAAAACAGACAGTGGAGGGAAATAAAACAATGAAAACGAACAATAAACGATGGCTTGGTACAATGCTGCTGACCGGATTGGTAGCACTGACAGCTGCCTGCGGCAATGCAGGAAGCATGGAAAACAATACCGCAGCGAATGCTGCGAATAATCAAGGAACCGCATCCGCTTCACCTGAGACACAAGCAACAGAGCCAGCAACAGCTGCGGATAAAGGAACACTAACTGTTTACCTGAACGATTTCGATGCAATCATCGCTCCCTTATTCGAGGAAGCCACTGGATACAAAATGGAGGTTGTCGTTGGGAATGGCGCAGAGATTATGTCTCGCGTAGAGGCTGAGAAAGGCAATCCACACTGGGATGTCCTCTGGATTGATGCTATGCCTTCCGTTTACGGGCTTGGCGTAAAAGGACAGCTACTGGATAACTGGACGCCTAATAATGTAGCGAATTTGACCGACTTTGCGAAAGGTTTCTTGCCGGAGAAGCCATGGTATGTGCCAACGGGTGCTCACGCTGCTGGCGTGATTGTATACAACAAAGATAAAGTGAAGGATGAGGATGCTCCAAAAACGTGGGAGGATTTCTCTAATGCGAAATACAAGGATATGATCGGAATGGCTGACCCCGCAATTGCTGCACCAGCTTATCCATTCGTGTCTTGGTTCTTCAAAGAAAAAACGATGGATGGCGCCCAAGCATTCTTCGGATCGCTTATGAATAATGGCATGCGCGTCTACCCGAAAAATCCGAATGTCGTCAAAGCACTTGCCGCTGGTGAGATTTCAATAGCAGCCTTGCAAGAGAGCAATGCCTATAGCATGAAAAATGCTAATGAGCCAATTGAAATCGTTTGGCCTGCCGAGGGGGCTCCCGCTTCCGTACGAGTTGCCGCAATTCAGAAGGATACCGGAAACCCGACTGCAGCCAAAGCTTTTATTGAATTTTTACTTGATCCCAAAACGCAGCAAGCGCTTATCGATAATGGTGACGAAAGCTATTTCCAGCCATCTGTTGATGGTGTAAATGCGAAAGAAGACCGCGCAGCCGACGCGAAGCTCGTTGCAGCCGACGCTTCATGGGCATCCGAGAACGAAGCAGCCATCAAGCAATGGTTTGCTGACCAGTCTGTGAAATAAGCGATGCAAACTTTCATGAAGGATCGACTAGGTTGGTTCGTCAGTATCCTCCTCTTCATCCTTGTCTTATATCCCTTGGCAGCAGTCATCATTCAGGTGCTGCTGCCTGGGGTTTTCTTCGGCAATTGGCAACTTGGGAACCTATCGCTGCTGCTTGAAATTTTCCACCGTCCGCTATGGCAGAAGTCACTTGAGAATTCAGTCTTACTCGGACTTGGCACCACCTTACTTGCAACTTTATTAGGCGGAGTACTTGCTACTGTGCGCACCAATTGGTCGTTTCCAACTGCGAAACTTCTCGATGGCGCAGTCTGGCTGCTCCTTATTACACCTTCGTTTATACTCGCGCAAGGCTGGGTGCTGTTTGCAGCAGGCGGAGGCATTGCGGTAAATACACTTGGCTGGAACTGGGTAACAGGCTTTGTTTTCCAGCCTGCCGGACTCATCTTTATTATGACGCTTAGCAAATTTCCATTTGCATACCTCAGCGTACACGCAGCGCTTGAGTGGAAGGTAGATCAGCTCTCCCATGCCGCACGGCTGTCGGGAGCGTCCGCCTTCACCGTATGGAGAACGATTCAAGCACCGCTCATTATGCCTGCCGTTTGGGCTGGAGCCGCGCTTGTATTCATGGATACGATCGGCGATTTCGGACTGCCGGCATCGATTGCCGCTGTTTATCGTTTCCCGACGCTGCCTTATTCCATTTACTCGGCCATCTACACGTCGCCTATTCGTTTCGACATGGCAGGCGTTCTCTCTTTCTATCTTGTATTGCTAATCGGGCTGGCTATGTTCGTTCAGTTTTATGCGATGCGGCGCTCACGATTCGATTTCTTATCCGCACGCGCTGAACGGTCGGCTCCTAAACAAGCAGGCAAATACCGCCTGCTGCTAACCACTCTGAACCTTATGTTCTTAGCGGTCGTTATCGGCATACCTCTTGGTGCGAATCTACTGATGTCTGTCTTCAAAACGCAATCAGCAGGCTTTGTACTAAGCAATCTCACGCTTGATCATTATACGGATTTGTTCCACAGCTCCAGCGTGCTGCTGAGGGGCTTGTCTCATTCCTTAATGATTGCCGGAAGCGCCGCACTGCTCGGCTTACTGCTCGGTGTATGTGTCGCATATGTACTCACCTATTCGCAATTCAGATTCAAACGTACGATTGAGGTTTTCTCAATTGTGACGCTGGCAGTACCTGGCGTCGTACTCGGTATCGGCTATATATTCGTATGGAACCAAAAGTGGCTGGACTCGATTGGTCTGCTCTTATACGGTACGCCATGGATTCTTGTGCTTGCAGCTGTTGCCGGCGCGATTCCCGTCATTACAAGATTGATGGTCGGTGCCATGGCTAAAGTACCGAACAGCCTGCTGACTGCCGCGCAACTGCAAGGCGACTCGTTCACAAGCCGGATCCGTTTTATTCTCGTTCCGCTAGTCCGCGGCGCTTTGCTATCCGCTGGCCTCGCCGCATTTGGCTCCAGCGTATTCGATCTAGCGGTCAACTCTATACTGTTCCCGCCGAACTTCCTTACGCTGCCGGTTACGATCAATAAAGCGTTCGAGGATTTGGATTTCGGTTATGCCTCGGCTGCTACTGTACTTGGTTCAGCAGTCGTCATTACCATCATATTGGCGATTGAGCTTCTGCTCCGCCGCAAGGAGGCAAAGATATGACATCAACAGCACTTCAAGCTGCTCAGAAGCAACAGGGCTCACCCGCTTATCTGTCAATGCAGACCATTCAAGCATCGGCTCCTGCTACACTGCTTAGCGCCAATCAATTAACGAAGAGTTACGGCTCATTTCAAGCCCTCAAGGGCATTTCCTTCGACATGCGGGAGGGAGAAATTATTAGCGTACTTGGTCCCTCTGGCTGCGGCAAATCTACTCTTCTCCAATTGGTTGCAGGCTTATCGAAGCCTGACAGCGGTCAACTGCTCCTATCAGGTGAGGTGATCGCCTCAACCTCGGTTATGATGCAGCCGGAGAAGCGCGGCGTCAATATGGTTTTCCAAGATTATGCGCTTTGGCCCCATATGAATGTGTATGACAATATTGCTTACGGCTTGAATAGAAGCAAAATGGCCAAGGCAGACATCATGCAGCGCGTTCAAGAGCTGCTCGCAATGCTCCGCCTCGAAGGACTGGAGCGCAGGCTTCCGCCTCAGCTATCGGGCGGTCAGCAGCAGCGTGTCTCCATCGCCAGAGCCATTGCAACGAGGCCGCGTCTCATGCTGCTTGACGAGCCGCTCTCCAACCTCGACATGCGTCTTCGCGTAGAAATGCGTACGGAGATGGCCTATCTGTTCCGAAGTCTTGGGATGAGCGTCTTCCATGTTACACATGATCCTGAGGAAGCCTTCGCAATGGCTGATCGGCTGCTCATCCTTCGAGATGGACAAATCGATCAAATCGGAACACCCCAAGAGTGCTTCTCGCGGCCAGCAAGCCGCTGGGCTGCATCCTTGCTAGGTGCCATTAACGGACTTAGGGGAGCTATTGTAAATGACCAGTATGGCTGTGCCGTACGTATAGGTTCTTCGCTTATTTACGGCTTGCAGGCAGCGGCAATGCCCCGCTTGGGAGACGATGATAACAGCGTAGTTATGTTCCGCCCAGAGGATGCTTTGATACTGTCACGCAGCAGCACAACTGCTCAATCGAACGATAACAGCCCGCCTGATGCAGCGGAGCAAGCGCGTAATACACTTACCCTCAAGGTGAGCCACTGCACATTCGAAGGCAATCGATGGCGTACCGTTGCACAAACGGACTGCGGACAGAAGCTATATCTCGTGCATGAAACCCCACTAGAATCAGGGGAACAGGTGAGTGTTAGGCTATCGCATCAATCTGCTTTTATCTATCCGAATGAAGAAGAAAGGTAGTCGATCCAATTGCCATTGCCCATCATCTCAGAATCGAGACTCCTCGCTATTGCGGATATTCACGGCTATCACGAAGAGCTTCTGCTGTTGCTGCAGAAGGCATCCTATAACCCGCTCAAGGATCAACTGATTCTACTCGGCGATTATATTGATGCCGATGAACCAGCCACTTGGCGTTCATTGAGCATAATCAAGCAGCTTGCCTCTGAAGGTGCGAAGGCGCTTCTAGGTAACCAAGAGCTCAAGCTTCTAGCAGCAGAACGGAGAGATAAGCGGCTGAGCCTGCCCCATCAACAGTGGCTTCAATCCTTGCCCTTTTATCATCTGGATCGTACGTATTTGTTCGTACATGCCGGTATTCGGCCTGGTATCCCGCTTGCGAAGCAAAGCCATAAGGATCTGACCGAGATTCGGGACGGGTTTATCTATGAGAAACTAACGCTTCAAGATGAGTGCCAGCCGTATGTTATTATTTTTGGGCATACACCTACGTTCAAGCTGAAAGTTCAGCCAGGAGAACTGTGGCATGGAGATCGCCGTATAGCTATCGATACGGGAGCCAAGCACGGCTACCGCCTAACGCTTCTAGATCTCACTAGCAAGCTAAGCTACTCCTGCTCAACCGCATCTACGAGCCGAGGCGGACATATGCGTATAACAAGCCTGCCTCCACATATTTAAGCAAATAACAGGGATAACCACGCTCCAATGGAGCAAACGTTATCCCTGTTCGCTGTTGTGCATATGCTTGGTATGAGGAGAATTAACTCCTGACTCATTAGCAAACTTATACTCCTATACTTACTCAGTCAGCAGCCTATTCACGAATATCAAGCCGCCCAAACCTTGTGGGTCATCGCTGCATACTATGCAATAGCCCAACTAAGGAGTGATTATACATGTCGTTTTTGCCTCCTCCCGGCCCTCCGGGACCGCTTGGACCATTCGGCCAACTGCTCGGTCCCCTCGGTCCGATGGGACCACAAGGTCCTGGAGGTCCTGGAGGTCCTGGAGGTCCTGGAGGTCCTGGACCCCAAGGACCGCAAGGTCAGATGCCAACTGCTCCACCACCTAGCTTTACGCCGCAGCAGCCTACCGCCTCACTGTTCGCCGTTGACCCAGGCGCGATTTCGGGGTGCTTATTCCGGAATACGTATGTATGGCTCAGGAATGGCCAAGGCTTTTGGTTTTTCCCTGTATTCGTAGGTCGGAATTCAGTTGCAGGATTTCGCTGGTTCGGCAGATCCTGGATGTATATGGGAATCGATTTGAGACAGATTACGACTTTTACCTGCTGATAAGCATAATTCAACTATGCAAAAAGGCTTCCTTCTCCGAATTTGAGAAAGAAGCCTCTTTGCAATTCAATTCATTAAGCGCTCGCTTCGCGAAGCTTGTATGCCCATAAAGACAATCACAACATGCTCATGATACCTCCTTTATCTAGCATCAAGAACAGAATGCTGCTGCTCCCCTTTCGGCACGATAAGCCTCACGCTTGTCCCTTTACCTGGCTCAGAAGCAATGTCTAATTTTCCGCCGATGCTTCGGGCACGCTCCTCCATACTAAACAATCCAACACCTTGTCTTGACTGTTCGATCTTAAAGCCTTGCCCTCTGTCTACGATCCGAATCTCGACCTCATCGGGACGCTCCTCGATCGCGACCTCCGCTTCTGCAGCATCCGCATACTTGGCAATGTTCGTCAGCGCCTCTTGTATTACGCGGTATATAGCTGTTTCCTTCATGATTCCAATCCGGCTCTTCAGGTTGCAATGAAGCAGGATACGAATCCCAAAATGCTGTGAGTAGTTATCCGTATACGTTCTTATTGCGGGAACTACCCCCAGGTCATCTAGCACGGAAGGACGAAGCTCCCAAGCAAGACCGCGAATGTCCTCCATCATCCCAGAAATATCCGTTCGCAGCGCCGTCAGCTCAGGAAGATCGTCATGATCACTGATCAAACGGTCAAGCCGAATGAGCAAAGAAAACAAACCTTGCCCAATCCCATCATGCAGCTCTCGCGAAATACGTTTACGCTCATCCTCTTGGATCTCGATGACCTTTACCATCATTTCCTTCAGTTCTTGTTCGGCCTGCTTTCTTTGCGTCTCCTCACTTCGTATCGCTAAATATTGATAGGGCTTCCCCTCGCTATCAAGGAACGGGACGATGGTTGTGTTAACCCAATAAATACTGCCATCCTTCGCACGGTTTTTAATTTCTCCACGCCAAACCTCGCCTGCGCTTATTAATTGCCATAGCTCCCTAAAAAATTCACGTCCATGATAACCTGAATTAATGATACGGTGATCCTTGCCCAGCAGCTCATCGCGACTATATTTGGATATTTCACAAAACTTATCATTCACATATTCAATCTTTCCTTTGTGGTCGGTAATTGCTACGATTGACGATTCATCTAGAGCAAACTTTACGTCTGCAAGCTGTTTGAGCGATTGGTTAACCTGTGCAAGCATCGACTTGTCATCAATCTCGTTCTCCAATACAGACAGCAAATAATCGACATCAGAGCCGATAATTTGCTGATAGTGCTTGCCATTATGCTTCGTCAAAATGCAGCAGCCCCTTCTTCAGCGCGAACTTAATCAGCTCCGGTCTCGTTTTCAGACCAAGCTTTTCCATCAAATGGCTTTTGTGCGTTTCGACTGTCTTAACGCTTATAATTAAGCTCTCCGCTATTTCTTTATTCGAATAACCTTTCGCAATCCATCCAAGTACTTCCTTCTCGCGTTCAGAGAGCGTATCATAAGGCCCTTTGTCTGCTACGCCTTGGTTCAGCTTCACTAAATATTCGCTCATCAGCCGTTTTGTAGCCGTTGGGTACAGGTAGGCATTCCCTTGAGCAACGGACTGAATCGCAGAGAGCAGCTCATCATGCGGCGCATTTTTCAGAATATAGCCAGAAGCTCCAATATGAATTGCCCGGAATAAATATTCATCATCATCATGCATCGTCAAAATAAGTACAGCCGTTTCTGGCAGAAGCTGCTTTAGTTCCGTTGTTGCCGTCATGCCATCCTTGCCATGCGGCATACTAAGATCCATTAATACAACATCCGGAAGAACCTGCTTTGCCAGCTCAATCGCTTCGTCGCCCTCCGATGCTTCTCCGACTACTTCAATGCCGTGCTTCCCGTGCAGCAGCATGGCCAGGCCTGATCTGACCATCGCATGATCATCACAAATCAACAGCTTTATCATCTATGTAATCCCCTCCACTTGGCTTCCATGTCATGTCACTTTTACTATTATACTGTATATTACTGTATCCATCGTCCCTAATAAACAAAAAAAGCGCCCTTATTCCAGCAAGGACGCCAGTTCTTTCACAGCAAACGCTGCTTGTTCAAGCTCAAATGCATGATAGCTGCAATCCGAACGCCGCCCTAGAAGCAGCACGCCCCCAACCCTGTTAGATATCGCAATGGGTACACTCACAGCAATTCTAAGCTGTTCAATTAACAATATGGGTTCTCCCAGCTTGAAGCGCTCCCCTTCCGACATCGCCGTATTTGCGGTCGCTTGCCTGCCTGAACGTATGGCTTTGCCGGATAATCCAGCTGTTGTCTTCTGCTCTACAAGCATCGTCCTCTCGCTGGTCCGGCCAACAGAACTTGACCAGCGCAGCTTGCGGCCACTCGAATCAATCATGCCTAGTATGGCGAAATCACTGTTTGTCTCATGCTGAAGCCGCTCGATGCAGGCAGCAATATTTTTTTGAACCGTGTCCATCGGCACGCCTCCTTCAAAAACAATATAGAGCATTCCTTTAGTTTCATTATAAAACGGTATCTCTACTTTGTATGTCAGGGAATTCCCTGAATTATGATAGGCGAACCTTGACATGCAGGCGTAAACGGCTGGAGCCGTCGTTTCGGCGTATTATACAGTGAAAGGTTGAATATACTCATATACGTATCGAAACGTGAAAAAAGGAGCCCTTTGACAGGCTCCTTCTTCGACGGTGTTTGATCGTATGAGTCTCTTTGCATCTAACACTTCACGTAATTAAGAATACTTGGGCACCGCTTTTTCACAATCCTGTTTTAAGGGATTGCTTATGGCGTGTGTGTTCAGATTGTCTCTGCGACACAATCCCCTCGCTTTCAAAAAAGCTTAGTGATTAAATAAGTTCCTCCTGCAGCCCTAGCACCAAAAGGTCCAACGGAACCACACCTCTCTTCACACCGTCAACACTATCTTGCACCATTTTCATTAAGCTTATACATGAGCCGTCCATTTTTTTTCAAACATTACGAATGGAACATATAATTCATCTCAACAGCAAAAAAAACGATGACGAAGCCGATGACAAGCATCATTTTGACTGTTGTCGCCTTGTTCCGCTTCGGTATGTCGTGTTGCTCCGCCTTGCTTGTCCACGTCCGATTCTCTTTGCTTGCCGTGCTCGCTGTGCTTCCGCAGGTACAGGCTAATGGAGTATGGAAGGAATAGCCTTGCATCGTTACATTATATTTGCCTTTGGAGACTGTATGCTTCCTGCCGCATGCAGTGCAGCCAACCTCAATAAAATGTCTATAATCATGAATGAATTTCATGCGCTGTTATCCCCCAAGATGATCGATTAATAGACGAAAGTTATGCTTTCCTATAGTTTAAGAAACGAACAAAAAAATCTTCCGGGAAGCACGCACTGTGGCTGTGCTTTCCGGAAGATGGCGTTCATAAAGGCCAATTAACACTCGCCAGCAGCAGCCGGCTTACCTGCATCGCTTGCTGTGCGGAACGAAGATCCGCAGCCGCATGTTGCGCTGGCATTCGGATTCTCGATGGTGAAACCCCCACCCATCGCTGATTCCTTGAAATCAATAACCAGTCCGTTCAAATATTTGATGCTATCCTCATCTACAACAACTTTGAGACCTTCCATGTCGAGTGCTTTGTCGCCGTCATGCTCCTCATCGTCAAAGCCCATTCCATAGGAGAAGCCGCTGCAGCCGCCTTCCTTCACGCCAATACGCAGGAACATCTCAGGCCCGCCTTCTTCTGCTAGCATTTCTTTTATTTTATCAGATGCTGTGTCGCTGATCGTGATCATGCTACATCCCTCCGTTATCCATCTCAATTATGTCTATTGCAACTCACTTACTTATTTACAGTATAACGGAATGTTAATACGGTATCAATCGGCAAGTTCCAGGCCACTACTCATTTTTATTGTGAATAGATCCAGTATGAGGATGTTATTCAAATATAACGAATTTTAAATTCAAATCTTTAAGGTATTTAATAATGCCGGGCAATGCTTTGACGGTTTTCTGTTTCTCATGCAGCACATAGATACCGCCCGAGGGATCTACTTCTTGAAAATATCGGATGATTGCATCAGAGCTTTCTGCTTTCCAATCCTCAGGATCTCGGTTCCACATAAGTATCTTCATTTTTTGTTTCTGCAAATCTTCAACCAAAGTATTTGATAACAGACCATAAGGAGGGCGAAATAGCGTATTCGTTTGTTTCGTAAGCTTTTCTATTGCTGTTGTAGCAAAAGATATATTTTCTAATTTCGACTCACGATCAAGCTGTTCCAGATTGCTGTGATCCCAAGAGTGATTGCCTACCGCCATCTTCTGCTGACTCGCATAAGCTACTGCATCCGGATATTTTCGCGTATTCTTCCCTATAAACAAAAAGGTTGCGGCTACTTTATGCTCCTTGAGAATATCAACGATCACTTCCGTATAAGCCGATGGACCATCATCGAAAGTTAATGCAACATACCCCTTAGGCAGAGTATAAACTGCTTCATCCCCTGAAAGATCAAACCATTCATAATGCTGCTCTTCTTCTTTCACCTCTGCCTGCACTGTAGCGAGGGAATTCGAATGTGAATATTCCTCTTCATTCGTCAAATAAACAACTGAGTGAGCCTGAGACTTATCATCATATTCTGACTGTTCAGTCATCTCATAAAGCGAGCTTGCTGCGTTGACACTCAGCCTAAGCGGATCATCTTCCTCATTGAACAGCTTGTCACTTGTGCTGATCACCGCAATAATAATGAACAAACTGAATGCGACCCATCGAACAGCGCTTAGTCCTCTTTGCTGTCCTATATGTAGCTTGCTCATATTTTGAAGCTTATGTAGTGAACTTTTCATTGCTGGTACTAGATCTACATCATCCGTTGCTTCGTCACAGCTATCCTCCTTCAAACGCTGCAACGCACCCATATATTTTGTAGTACAAGCAAAATATAAGGAGGAGCGCAGCTCCCCTTCTTTACAGGATATGTGACTGTAATGGATCTTTCTATACGGATCCCACTTTGTATATAAAGACATTCTAATCCTGCCTTGACCAAGCGTAAGTGGATAAACAGCAAGCATTTCATTATATGTATATTCATCTATTTCAACGACGCAATCAGTACGGCCAGATTCTCGAAATATGCTTACCGCCATCTGATAGTCGCCTGCAATCTGTTGAAGCGACAGTAGCTCGATCATTTGGACTGGATTGCTTTCCATAGTTGTCTTCAGATCTCCTTTAGCGGCCGCAGGTGAAGAAGCAAGCTCAATGCTCTTCCGCGCCTTCATTCCGCTTTGATTGATTCTGACCTAATGGCAAAGACATTCGGCTGGTGAAATCACTGATCATGTTCGCTAAATATGCTTTTTCTTCACGCATCGTTTCGTATTTTTGCTTCAGGTGGGTGTTTTCCACTTCCAGCCTGCCGATTTTTTCTTCCAGCTCATTAATTTTAATATTTTTATCAGCATTAGCCTCATTATGCTTTTGGAGTAAACCACTATATTTCTGGCGTTCCAAATCTATCACATTTTTGAGTTCATCTGTTTCGCTGGACATCGCGGCCTGCAGTTCCCTGAAATCTTCCATAACTTGATCAACCTTCAAATTTTTATCAACCAGTTTATTTTCTAGCTCGAGAATGTTTTTTTCACGCTCTTCGATTACTTTATTCAAATTTCTCGCATCTCGGTTTAGCCGCTCTACATGACTATTGGAATGATTTAGTCGATCTTGAAGTTCATTGATGTTCAGCTCGGAATGCTGCCTGGATTGAATGATTTGCTCTACCGCAAACACCAAATCAAGTGATTTCTTATCCATATTGGCTTTGCTTGCCGAGCTCATAATGGAGGTAAACTCTTCTGAATCTCCAGTCTGCTGATCCATGTCTAAATCCTTTACATCCAAAGTTGAAGCTGAGCTTAGTCCTCGGTGTTTATCTGCCAAGTCTTTCTTTTTGAAAAAAGGAGCAACCATTTCCAACACCTCTTCCATATACATGTCAAATTTTGTCGAACTCTGTTAAACCTATTATAGAATAATTGCTAATTGCATAATCGAGACTTTGTATCTATATTTAACGCTAAATCAAAAGTCCTATTTTCGAACAAAAGTATTAGGGATAGTACCATTTATCTATAAATAATTAAGTTTTGATTAAATTTCAAATGATTAGCTGCATTCCCTTTAAATTTGTACATCATGGATATTGCCCCTGCTACGTATGAGGTTTATAATAGTTACAGCTTCTTTAATCGGAAAAAGAAAGTACTTTTTTTCACAAACTTATAGAAAATGAGGTGGCGAGACCATGAACGTCGTTATACCGACACAGGATACAAAAATGCAGCAAATTATCGAAAAGGTACGTCATGGACAGCGTCTATCGTTAGAGGATGGCGTTTATTTATATGAATCCGATGACTTGCTTACAATCGGGCAACTGGCCAATGAAGTTGCGATTCGCAAAAACGGTAAAAAGGTTTATTTTATTGAAAATATGAGCCTTTACTTTACGAACGTCTGTGAAGCGCACTGCGCATTCTGCAACTTCCGCAAAGATGAAGGCGACGAGGGGGCGTATACGCTAAGCGGCCCTCAAATGATTGAATATGTCGAGAAGCATTTCCACCCAGGCGTGCGTGAATTTCATATTGTCGGCGGTCACAATACCAATGTTCCGTTTCAATATTACGTCGATTCCTTGAAAGCATTGAAAGAACGTTTTCCAGAGGTCACACTCAAAGCATACACAGCAGCAGAAATCGACTTTTTTTCTCGTATTAGCGGCCTTTCCTACCGCGAAGTACTTCAGGAGCTAATGAAAGCCGGCCTTCAATCACTTACAGGCGGCGGCGCTGAAATTCTATCCGATCATTACCGCAAAAAAATGCGCGTCGACAAAGCTGACGTCACACAATATTTGGATGTGCATCGCACAGCACATGGGCTTGGCTTGCGCACGCATACGACTATGCTTTACGGCTCTATTGAGACCAAAGAAGACCGCATTCGCCATCTTATGCATATCCGCGAGCTTCAGGATGAGACGAACGGCTTCCTCGTATTCATTCCGCTATCGATGCAGCCGATCAATCCGCGAGCTGGTATTCGCCGCCGGAACTCAGCGTTCGAGGATTTAAAAACGATTGCGATCAGTCGTTTGATGCTGGATAACTTCCAGCATATTAAAGCTTATTTCATCAACATTGGCGTACAGCTGACCCAAGTTGCTCTAACAATGGGCGCATCAGATGCTCACGGTACAATCGTGAAGGAAAAAATCAGCCATGCAGCTGGAGCATTGACACCAGAGGGCATTACGCGCGAGGATCTAATCTGGTTAATCAAAGGTGCTGGACGTATTCCTGTGGAACGCGATACGTTCTACAATGAAATTAAAGTTTATGAATGAGTAATCGGCAACACGGTAGCACAAAATAGATTATCATCACGAGGCGTGGAGTTGGAAATCATATGAGAAAACTTATTATTTTGGGTGGCGGCTACGGAGGTCTGGCTATTGCTAACGAGCTGCTCGAGAAGCAGCTTCCCCTAGACGTATCCATTGTATTAATTGACCGGATGCCATTCCAAGGACTAAAAACAGAGTATTATGCGCTTGCAGCTGGAACCGTATCGGATCTTGAGCTCCGCGTAAAATTTCCTGTTGATCCTAGAATTTCACTGGCATACGGCGAAGTTACCGATGTCGATATGGAGGCAAAATTGGTCCATATCGAGGGGCAGGAATCGTTGGTTTATGAATGGCTTGTTATTGGTTTAGGCTGTACAGATAAGTTCCATGGAATCGAAGGCGCTGAATTGTATTCTACTAGCATTCAAACGTTCTCTGCCGCTAGACAAACCTATGCGCAACTGAATGATGTGAAGCCTTATGGACAAGTTTCAATTGTCGGCGGGGGTCTGAGTGGGGTTGAGGTCGCTGCTGAGCTTCGTGAAAGCCGTCCTGACCTTAATATTCGTATACTCGATCGCGGACCTAAAGTGCTCTCTGCATTTCCTAGCAGGCTGCAATCATTTGTCGCGGAATGGTTCGAAGAACATAACGTAGAGATGCGCGGCAATGTTGGCCTTACACGAGTTGAAGGCGGCATTCTGCATGATGGCCATTCAACAAGTCCGATCTATACGGATGTGACCGTATGGACGGCAGGCATCCAGCCGGTACCGCTCGTGCAGCGGATAAATTTGCCAAAGGATAATCAAGGCAGACTTATTATTAATGAATTCCATCAGTTGCCGGATTATAATGATGTATATATTGTCGGCGATTGTGCAGCGCTCCCGCTCTCTCCGAGCGGTCAAGCAGCCGGCGCACAGGGCAAGCAGATTGCCGAGGTGCTTCAGGCTATCTGGCACGACAAAACGCCGCGGCTTGGAAAACTTAAACTTAAAGGCGTTCTTGGGTCGCTTGGCAAAAAGAGCGGCTTCGGCTTAATGGGCGGAACGCCTATCATGGGCCGCGTGCCGCGTCTCGTTAAGAGCGGCGTGCTCTGGCGCTCTAAGCGCCATCTAGGCTAGATGGCTACATGTCATCCAGCAGCTTGTCCAGCGCTTCTTTATCAGCAAGCTGCTGGTCTATTGCTTTCAATATATTCTGATGAAGCTCATCTGTCGTTTCCGCAGATATGATGGCTCCGTCCACTAACGCGAATGGGTTTGCATAACATTCGCCGCAGTTGCCTAGACAGCCGTATTCGGTAACCTCATAGTCATCATTTTCTTCAAATATATTCATTATGCGGTCGGTGCCATGATGCATATTACTGGCACAAAACTCGATCATTGGTTTAAACACCAGGCTTCACCTAACTTTACTTAGTTACTATCCATTTTCAATTGCTTCACTTTGTACTATAATAGGGGAGAAAGGAGATGATTGCAATGAGTGAACAAGTACAAGATACGATGTATGACGAAGTGCTCGACGTACTCGATAAGCTTCGTCCGTTTTTGCAGCGCGACGGCGGCGACGTTGAGTTGGTTGATGTCGAAGGCGGCATCATCAAGCTTCGCCTAATGGGAGCATGCGGCAGTTGCCCGAGCTCGACGATCACGCTTAAAGCAGGTATCGAGCGCGCCCTTCTTGAAGAAGTTGAAGGTGTAATCGAAGTCGTTCAAGTATTCTAAAAATATAAGAACGCATCTTTATCGCCTTTACATGGCAAATGCTGAAGAGTCTTATCGGTGGAACGGAGTCCTACTCCTTTCCTAGCCGACAAGACTCTTTTTTTGCACACTTTTAGAGCATACCCTTAATATTGGCAACGATTGGATCAAAACCTCCGGTTACATCTATCACATTTCCTGTCAAGAAATTAGATTGCTTGTCGCAGAGGAATAGTACAACTCGTGCAACATCCTCTCCTGCACCAGGTCGGCCAACAGGTGATTCATTATCGTATTCCTCTTCCACTTCTGCAATCGATCTTTCTTTGTTCACGCCGCGAATATCACCAGGCCCAATCAGATTAACGGTTATACCATTCGGAGCTTCCTCCACCGCCAATGATTTCGTGAACGATACCAGCCCAGTTTTGGCAGCAGCATAAACCGCACGGTGAGGCCATGCTCTCGCCTCTCCAGCATGACCGAAGCCAAAGTGAACAACCCTTCCCCATTTACGCTCACGCATACCTGGCAGCAACCGATGATCCAGCAGCATGACCCCTAGCAGGTTTCCATGCAGCAGCCTCACAATCGTTGCCTCGTCATATTCGCTGAAGAGACGACGTTTGCGAACGAAAGGACCTGCATTATTGACGAGAATATCAATGCCGCCTGCCCAGCTCTCAGCAGCTGTAGCAAGCTTCTCCGTTCCCTCAATTGTAGCGACATCCGCTTGAACGATAATGGCCTTAACGCCAAGCTGCTCGATCTGTGACTTCACCTGCTGTGCTTCGAGTTCGCTCTCGTAGTAATTAATGACAACATTGCAGCCTTTTTCAGCCAGTTGGATCGCCGTTCGCTTCCCTAGGCCTTTCGCGCTCCCTGTAACTAATGCTGTTTTGCCTACCAGTCCCACGAGTTTCCCCCCTTAGGGATTATGTGCTGCTCTTCCGCATCATGCCGCAAGCATATTGGAACGTTAGCAGCAACGATTCCATTGCTAGATATAAGCCCTGCGTCAAATCTGCGGACTGCTCAGCCACGTTCTCCAATTTGATTTCTTCACCGTACATTCGATTGCTTTGAATCAAATCATCCTGCATTTCCGAGTTCATATAATGGATTTCGGTATTCCTGCGCTTGCGCAGCCTTGTCATCGACTCCTTGTACTTCTCTTTAACATCATTCAACTTCCACGTTAGTTCAGGATGAGCTTTCTTCTCCCGCATGTTGCGCAGAACGGTGAAATAAGAGAAATGTGCCTTTATTCGCTCCGTTCTCATACCAAGCAGCTCATTAAGCAGCGTACCAAGCTTATCTAGCAAAGAGAATACACGGATAAATGCATTTTTATCGAAATAGATATAACGATTATAATAGATTCTTTCCTCATCTGTCATTTTCTTCAAGGATGAAGCTTTTACTTTATGCTGGAACTGCAGTGCGGCATAGTGGCTTTGCTCCAGCTCATCCAAGGATGAACGCAACCCTAGCGTCCAAATCTCATATTTCCTTAACTGCTGGGCATCTGCAGTACCAGCTATAATTTTGGACGAAAGGATAGCCACGAACTGATCTATACGGCGAAACGTTTCCGCCAGTGTGCCATCTGCTTCCCTCATTGGTTCATCAAACATGAAACGCAGCATCAATAAACAGTCCCTTCCATATAAAATCACCTTCTATCTATCCTAACCATCAAGCTTTGATGCCCTATATAGCAGGCAAACCTGCAACGGAAAGATTCGCGTTTGCAGGCTTGCTGGCGGAATTCCACGCATTAGTAAATGATACCTACCTTAAGCATGTCCCATATTTAGTATTCTCTCTCTAATATCGTGAATAGCAGCTGCTCATTCACAAGCACGTTCATCCTCATTCATTAGTGTCATCTTTCACGAAAGCGCCATGACCGGACCAATATATCCATCAGCAATCCGAACAAACCGGTAACGATCAAATTATGCAGCATGTTCGTGAACAAAAACCAATCCGAATTCGTAATCGTGACCGTCAATAGCGCACCGCTGAATATTTGGGTGATGACAAGCCCGAGTGTCCATCCAGCATGCTTGGTTAAACCTGCCCCGCCTTCACTGACCCTGCGAATATGAAGATATAAACCGGCTAAACTGATTGCAAGAATTAAAGCAGCCACGCGATGGATGAATACAGCACCTGTAGCTCCATTAATCTCTGGTACGATTTCACCGTTGCAGAGCGGCCAGCCAAGGCATCCGCCGCCTGAATCAGTGTGCCTTATGAAGGCACCCAAATAAATAACAACGTAGCTGTAAATAGCTGTAGCTAGCACACGAGGAAATATCGAGCGCGGCACTGTAAACACTTTGGCAGGTCCCTCTTTGACACGAAATGTCCAGATCACAAGCAGCAGCGTAGCTGCAAATGCAATTAATGAGATACCAAAGTGAATCGCCATAATAGGTGGGGATTGAGGCCACATAACGGCTGCTGCACCCATCAGAGCTTGAATAATCGTAAATAATAGGGCTCCGCCGGCATAAAACAACGGTTCTCTGTAGCCAGCCCTGTCTTTTCTGAATTTAAGTATGATGGCGATGACAGTAGCAAGCACTAGTAGTCCTTCAAAGCCTGTAATTAGCCGATGCGAATATTCGATTAGGGACTCAATTGTATAAGCGGGAACAAACTTTCCATGACACAAAGGCCAATCATCACCGCAGCCTCGCCCTGAATCCGTATTCGTGACAAGCGCACCGCCGAGCAGTACAAGTAGCATTCCGATGCACGCAGCTATAGCCAACGCGCGAAAACGCCCGGTTACCATAATAAAATCACCTTATTTCTTGTATTAATAACAGTTCAATTATAGCCATAAAAAAATGCAAAAGCCATGTTGAAAATGTGACACTTACGCGTAGAATCACAATTAAAAAAGGAAAGCCCGCGTTTCGGGGAACTCTGAATCCCGAAACGCGGACTTGCGATTACTTTTGTGCGAGCACATCGCTTACTTGAATGGCACGATCAACAAACTCTTCAATTTCCTCGCGTGTCTTGCGCAGCTTGCTTACGAATCGGACTAACTCTTGACTTCCGCGGAAGGCGATAAAGCTTGGGATACCTAGAATGTTAAGCTCTGAGCATAGTTCAGGAAGATCATCTCGATCCAGCTCAATGAAGCTCACTTTTCCTTCGTATTGACGCTCCAAGTCTGGCATGAAAGGATCAATAAAATGACAATCTGAACACCAGGTCGTTTTGAATACGGCAATCGTAAGCCCTTCGCTTGCTACCGCTTCTCTGAAAGCCGCGTCTGTCGTTAATTTCTTCATGCTGCACCCCTAACCATTCATTAGTAGCTTTGTTCATTCCTATTGTTAGCGTTTAGACTTCCCGATTCAACGAGAATACTTTCATCTCATCACCAAGATCCGTCCATCCAATCTTTGCTTTCAGGGCATTGGCCAAATTACGGGCTGGTACATAAGTGACACCGTCAACAACCGTAACTGGGAATGCCCATTTGACGGTCTTACCGTTAACAACAGCAGAATCGCTGCCGTTTTTCAGTACAATCGTCGTATTTGTAGCTTCATCAAATACCTTGAGGCTTTTGGTTTTGCTGTCATAGGTAAGAACGCCGCCAAGCTGCTCCACAGTTGAGCGCAGCGGGAGAAGCGTAATGTTGCTTGCCGTCACAATAACCGGATTGTAATATTGATAATTATACCATGTGATCTCCTGTTTGTTCAGGTGCAACTTGTTTTTCAATAAGTCATAAACAATCGATTTATCGTCAAACTTTTTCAATATTTGATAGCCTTGTAGATCCATCAGCTTGTCAACAGACAGATCAGCCTTCGAGGCAACAGGTACTTCCGACTTCACATCGCCGTTCACATTCCATGACTCGCTCTCGAATTTTAACGAAAGTCCCTTGATTGGCATCATGCCAAATTCAGGCTCTGAGCTTGGTACATAGGAAATTTCATAGGCTTGTTTGCGAATATCAAGCTTGCTGTCTACAAACATGTCAGCCTTAATCGTAAGATCCTTGTTCAAAATTTCGTTGAGTGACTCTTGATCCTCTTCCTCAATCAGCTTGAGCTCACCCTGCAGCTCGGTAAGCAGCTCAGCAATACCGTCGCTTGCTTCCTTAATAAGCTCAGACGGGTCAGTTGTATCGAGTCCACCTGTATCGAACGGATTAACATCTCCCGCTGCATCCCAAATCTGCGGGTCGCTAGTCAATACTTCCATTACGCCTGCTACCATTTTGTCTAAACCTGCGCGGTCAGCAATTAGTGCGTCAACATATTTTTTGACCCATGCCCATATTTCAGTTCCGTCAAAATCAACATGCACCTTCATGAGAGAAGTTGCGACGCCGTTAATACTCTCGTTAACGGGCTTTACTTCAATTCGCTCTGGATTCGGCAAGTTATTTATTACATACGAACCAACCGTATCAAGCAGTTGATGGCCAAGCGCAGTTGCCGTTTCTTCATCTAGTCCAGGAACTTCCTCAGAAGCGACTTGTACAGGCAAACCCGTCAAACCGAGCAAGCCATCTGTTGTCAGATCAAGAGTAAATGGTTGCTTCGCGCCTTCAATTTCCATAACCGCAAGGGTATCGGACATTTTGAGAGAAAACTTAACACTAGCCGTATCTCCCAAGATTAAGCTTCCGTCGAACGAAGCATTTGAGTTATCCTGCATCTTCACATTGTTAAGCTGCAGCTTAATATTGGATACAAGCTTCATGATTGCAATGTCTTCTGCAGTGGCACCTTCATAAGCCGCATCATCAAGAAGAAGCTTAAACTCAGCCGATTGCTTGCTCTCGCTGGAAGTGACTTTTAATGAATTTTTTAGTACCGTATTGAAATCCACATTAGCAATAGCTTGGCAACCAGCTACAAAAACGAGTGTGAACGACAATAATAGTATGATAAGCTTGCTAGGTTTTGCAAAAAATTTCTTCATTTATTCGTCTCCTTTATAATAAATTAATTGTAGTCCATTTTTACTGGAAAACTCTATCTATTGTACAGGAGAGTCTATCTAATGTAAATGTATGGAAAGGTCTAGTTTTGTCGAAAATGCTAGAATGATAGGCTGTTCAATATTAATTTTTTGCTAGGTATGAATGAAAAAAAAGGGTGTTCCCTCGTGCGGCATCAACCACAGCAAGGAACAACCCTTATTACTCTACGATTATAGGAGATATTCGCTTATTTGCCGTCTTTCACTTCTTGAAGCAGGGACAAATCTAGAAATGTGCTAAGATCAAGCGTATCTACCGTAATATCCTTAATGTAGCCAGCTCCAATGGATACCTTCGCCATTTCTTCAATTGCCTCTGCGCTAACATCTGAAGTCAACCGCATATGCGACAATGCTGCTTTAATCAGCTCAATATCAAGACCTTTACCGCTCAGCTCGCTCAAACGCTTATTAATTAGCTCATAGGATTCATCCGGATTAGCTGTAATGAAATCAATCGCTTCTAGGTTAGCTTTGACAGCTGCTTTGGCTAAGTCCCTATGCTCGCTCAGAAACTTGTCGCTTGCTACGAGAATAACGAGCGGGTAATCACCATTGTTCGGAGGAATTTGATCCCAAGGCACAATTACCTTGCCGATTCCCTCTTGCTCGATTTGTGTACCCCATGGCTCTGGAATAAGTGTTGCATGTACTTCGTTCTGACGAAGCGCAACTAATGTGTCAGCCGGAGCACGAGCAACGATTTGTGCTCCTGATTTATCCGTAGTGATTTTCACGCCTTCTTGTTCAAGCAGCAGGCGCAGTGAAATTTCGTTCG
This sequence comes from Paenibacillus sinopodophylli, assembly GCF_005930355.1. Classification (GTDB taxonomy): domain Bacteria; phylum Bacillota; class Bacilli; order Paenibacillales; family Paenibacillaceae; genus Pristimantibacillus; species Pristimantibacillus sinopodophylli. The sequence continues at coordinate 109,996 of NZ_VDBO01000006.1, read as the reverse complement.
TGCTGCCTTTGGTTGGTATAGCAATGGTCTTGCCTACCAAATCTTTAACCGTATTCACGCCAGAATCCTTGCCGGCTACAAGAACGGCTCCACCATTGTCGGCGCCGGAGATAACACGGAAATTACTGCTTTTTAGGAATTGGTTCGTTGAAGGTCCTGGCCCTACATACCCAAGATCAATTTGACCTGTTGCAATAGCTGTTGAGAAATCAGAACCGTTATCGAAGGCCTGTACCTCAATCGTTACGTGCTCGCCAAGCTGCTTCTGGAAAAACTCCTTCTCCAAAGCGATATATCCTGCAGCATGGGTTACGTTCTTGAATATGCCAAGCTTAACGGTTACTGGCTCTTGTTTGACGGGTGCATCCGTAGGCGCTTCTGTTGCTTCACCCGTGTTGTTAGCTGCTGGCGAAGGACTCTCGGCTGCCTTGTTGTTGCCCCCGCACGCACTCAATAATAATACAAATACAAGTGTTAGAATAATCCCGAACTGTTTTTTCACTTCGTTTTCCTACCCTTCTTCAAATACATAATAAATCTCTTTTTCTTTCTCCAACTAATACTATCGGAATTGTTAATTTTGTCAATATTTATTTTATTTTGATTGAGTTTCCAATCCATAGCGAATCAATAGCTTATCCTCCATCTTCTTAAAACAGAAGTGATCAGACAAGGTTCCGAGCACCGCTATGATGATGACCACATTAAGCATTAAGGCTGTATCACCAAGCCCCCTGCCGTCATTCAACAGCTGACCAAGTCCCGCTCCATTCGCAATCAGCTCACCTGCAACAAGGGCGCGCCAAGCAAACGCCCATGCCACGCGAATGCCGGTCATCAGATGCGGAAAGGCGCCTGGTATTAAGATTTGCGTAAACATCCGCCAGCCAGTGCCAGTCCCGAGCGTCTGCGCGGCTCTAATATAGATCGGCGATATATTTTTGATTCCCGTTCTCGTTGCAATGGCCATCGTCCACGTTGCGCCAAGTGCTGTTATGAAAATAACAGATTTATCATTAAAGCCGAACCAAATGATAGCAAAGGGCAGCCACGCGATGCTAGGCACGGTTTGCAGGGCAATCACAACAAAGCCAAGCGTATCGTCAATGACTTTGGAGCGTGCGAACATGAAGCCAAGCAGCAGTCCGATTGAAATCGAGATGGCAAATGCAATTAACAGTCTTCTAAGAGAATTTAAGATAGCTTCAAGCAATTGTCCGTGTGCAAAGCCGTTATAGAAAGATTCTACAGTCTGGAACAAGGAAGGAAACTTCCAATCCTCCCAGCCGATGATTCTATATGCCGCTTCCCATGCCACCAAAATGGCTATCAGAAACAGCGTTCTTCTTAAGACTGTAGGTGTCATCTCCCATTTCCTCCTTCACTACTTTCTCCAGCTCATCAGCCAGGCATTCCATAATCGATTTCTCCACATGGTGAAGCAGCGGATCCGCACTGTCGCGCGGCCTTGCAGCCTGAACGACAAACTCCTTTTTAATTTTCCCAGGGCGAGTAGACATGACTAGCACGCGATCAGACAGCATGACCGCTTCCCTTATATTATGGGTAATGAATAGAATCGTTTTTCCCGTGCGCAGCCAAATCTCCTCAAGCTCCTGATGCAGCACTAGCCTTGTCTGCTCATCTAATGCGGCAAAGGGCTCATCCATCAGCAATATTTGCGGATCCATCACTAGAGCACGAGCAATCGCAGCACGCTGCTTCATACCGCCCGACAGCTCGTGGGGGTATCGATCTGCGAACTTGCTCAAATGCACCGCTCTAATTTGCTCCAATGCAAGCGCCATCCGCTCTTTTTTCCCAATCCCCTTTTGTTTTAAGCCGAACGCCACGTTCTCCATCACTGTCAGCCATGGGAACAATCCATGCTCCTGAAAAACGACCACTCGATCTGGTCCAGGAGCTTTAATTTCCTCGCTATTTACCTTTATCGAACCCTCAGAGTTTCGATCAAATCCTGCAACTAAATTCAGCACCGTCGATTTCCCGCAACCAGAAGGACCTAGAAGCGAAACAAATTCTCCCTCTTGAATCGTTAGGCTTATGTTCTCCAAGGCGCGAAAGCTGCTGCCGTCCCGTTGATTGAAATCCTTACTGACCTTGTCAATAACAATCATAAAGCATCCCCCTATTTAACATTCAAGCTCCACGCTTCCAAACGACTTTATCCTAAAACGAATTTAATTCAAATAATATATAGTCCATTCTTATGGGAATGATATGAATTGTCAACATAAATGTACCGAATAATTGATAAAAGTGCTAATTTAAGTGCTATCATTCTGCTTAAAAACCTCCACAATAGGAATAAAGAGCTGCAGCATGGCAGCTCTTTATTTCGATGAGTTGTAATACAATCGAATTGCCAGCGCGCGATATTCAGAATTAAAGCTCAAACACCATTAAGTCCCTTCCCATCGTAATCCGGTTCGCATAGATGTCGCGCATCCCTTGCGTATATTCCGCCTCGGCTTCCTCAGTCTCAGCCGGTGCCGGAATATGATGTGTTAAGACTAGATGAGGAACTTCTGCTTGACGCGCGATCTCGGCCGCCTGCAGCGTCGTCGTATGATACTTTGCCGGATTGGATAAAGACTGCGCCTGTTCAGGAAACTGCTCAATCAATGCATCCAGCCACGCCTTGTTATAAGATTCATGAATAAGCAAATCAGCGCCACGGCTGTATTTAATCATATTGGCAACAGGAATGGTATCTCCCGAAATGACAACGGATTTGCCGTTATATTCGATTTTGTAAGCAAGTGCCGGATAAACAGGTCGATGATCAACCTCGAAAGCTGTAATTTTGATGCCGTCAGCATCATACACGATGCCTTCATTGCATTCGAAATAGTTAATATTGGCTCCTTGATCCGCCGACAAATTATAATTGACCCGCAGGTTCGCGTCGAAATCAAAGGACTCTCTCATTTTCCCAATAATATCTTTCGTCGTAGTCGGCCCATATACGTTCATAGGCACTGAGCGTCCCTCGAACACGCGATCTGGGATGACATGCGTTCGCCAGCTTGATATAAACACGTCGAAGAACCCTGAATTATGATCGCTGTGGTGATGTGTGAACAGCACATCCTCGATGCGCTGCGGCATCACACCTGCCTTAATTAACTGATCAACCGTTCCGCCCCCGCAATCGACCAAAAAAACCTTGCTGCCTGCCAGCACCGCGACGCCAGACTTGGCTCTTCCACTGAATGCCCGCGGTGTCCCTGTTCCAAGCAGAATAACCTTTAGATGCTCATGATAATCAGGTAAAACCTTTTCTTGTTTTTGAATCAACATAACGATAACCTCCAAAACTCTAATGAGTAGCAGCCGTGCGAATCAACTCTATATGTGATGTAAAAAACGGCTTGGTTCCATAATAATGATATTTTTCTTCTCGTATGTAATCAGCCCCTTGTCGCGCCACTTGTTCAACAGCTCCGTTACCGTTTGCCTGCTGCATCCGATGACATACGAAATTTCCTCATGGCTGAGCTGCAGCTGTACGCGAGCGACGTTCTCTTTTCTTTTCCCCATTTGAATGAGAAACCAGCCAAGCCGCCAAGCGACAGGACGGCTGATTAGCGTCTCCACCATGTTTTGTGTCTCCAGCAGTCTTCTTGCTGTTATCGTCGCTAACGAGTAAGAAAACGCGGGGTCCTGCTTAGCCAAAGCAAGGAATTGCCGAGATTCCACTGCAATAATCATGCTGTCTGTCAAGCATTTCGCATAACGTTTGCGCGAAAGACCAGCCAAGAGCTCCGCGTTGCCGAATACCTCACCGGTATAGCGTAGAAATAATGTGATCCCTTGTCCTTCTTGAGAGGATTGCGAAACTTTGATTAGCCCTGTATCTACATAATAGGCAGCGATGGAAGGATCATTCTCTTGAAATATAAACTCATGTTTTTTAAACGCTCTCTTCGTTCCATATTTCTCGAATGCTCTGAAGATCGTCTCATAATGATGATTCGATTCCGGGAAGCTATTCTGTCCATTGGTTTCATCCACTTCTCCCGTCACCTTACCCTTCAGCTTCCTCTTTATCCCGACTAATCTGATGTGTTATTAGAAGAATATCACAAAATACAGATCTAGAATGTCGGATAGCTGACAAATCCTTATTTCTTTCATGCTCTAGGCAAAAAAAAGGACATGCTCATCATCATGAGACATGCCCTTTCATTAAGCAAACAAGCGATTAAACAGCTTTCTTGTAAAATGGTTTCAGCACAAGCGTCAGCATCTTACGCAGCGGGCCTGGGAACGAACGTACATCCTCCGGCGTAATGACGCGGAGCGCTGCCAGCATGACGAGGTACAGTCCGCCTACGATTACAGACGTAACTCCTGCTGCGAAGAAATACGAAACCTTTTTCTCCCATACATCTGTTAAGCTCAGCACCCATTGCTCGGCGCCCCACCCTGCCAGAGCAGGCACGGCAATTGCCGCAAGATAAGCGAACCATTTGTTGCCTAGAATATTCAAATTGACTTCCTTGTTAATTGTCCTGACGTTCAGAAGCGTCACGACAATGAAGCAAATCGATGATCCGATAATAAGGCCATAAACCCCTAAGAATGGAGCAAGTGCTAAGCTTGATACGACCTTTAGACCAAGCCCGATAAATGTATGGTACATCGGCTGCTTCGGTTTATTGAGGCCGTAGAGAATCGAGTTGGATATCATCATCGTAATTTGGAAGATCGCTCCGGCCGTCAGCAGAGCAACGGCTTCGCTTCCGCTGGGCGTTTTGAACAATAAGCCTGTTACCGAATACGAAGCAACAGTCAGCAGCAAAGCGACAGGTACACCGGTAAAAAATACGATTCTCATCACAAGCGAGGATTGGCGCTGTACCTCTCCCATATTCTTCAAGGCATAAGCCGAAGAAATGACCGGAATAATTGAAGCGCCGAGCGCAATAGCCAGAATCGGCGGAATACCGGCAATACCCATCGCTTTATTCTGATATTCCGCAAGCACTTTAATAGCTGCATCGTGGCTATAGAACGCTGTTGTAAGTCTCATAAAAAACGACTGGTCGAAGAAATAGACAAACTGTACGGTCATAGCCGTTACAACAGCCGCGATCGAGGTTCTGAATATTTCCCGATAAATAGTACGGAACGGCAGCTTGGAGCTAGGCTTCGCTGCCATGTCTGCTGCGGTCGCCGCAGCTTCATTGCGGTCCTGCCTTTTGAGCTTTCTGGCAAACCACATCATGACTGAGAAGGCGCCGATGCTTCCGAGTACCGAACCAAACGCAACAGCCGCCGCGCCGAACTTATCACCCCAGCCTAAGCCGAGTACGATAATGGCTAGACCAATACCGCCGATGAGCCGCAATATTTGCTCCATAATTTGCGATACACCGCCGGCTGCCATAATTTGACGGCCTTGAAAATAGCCACGCATCATCGCAATAATCGGGAACAGCAGCAGCGCAGGCGCTATCGCTTGAAGCGATAAGGCCGAGTCTGGCACCCGCGTCAAGCGTTCATAGGCTGGCGCAAGTACGAATAAGGCCGTTGCAAGTGACAAGCCTGTCACAGCACCGAACATCAATGCCGCCTGATAGATCCGTTTCGCCTCGTCAGGCCGGCCAAGCGCATAGCGCTGTGAGATCATCTTACTGATCGCCAGCGGAATGCCTCCAGTCGCGATTGTAAGCAGCAACAAATAAATCGTATTCGCAGAGTTGAAGGCTGCCTGCCCAACTGATCCAAGCATATAGTCGAGCGGTATTCTCTGGAATAAGCCAAGAAACCGGACCACTATGGCAGCAGCCGCGAGTATAATAGTACCTTTTAATAATGAGTCTTTTTTCAGCATGATCGTCTTCCCGAGTCTCCCTATCCTTTATTGCCAATTGGCTCTAACGGCTGATGATTGCCGCGAACTGGAGCTGCTGCATGTGATGGAGCCGCCCAGCGTACGCCATTCTGAATGACCTGCAACACTTGCGAGTTGTAATAGGTTGGATACGTCTCATGTCCTGGACGGAAATAAAAGATTTTACCTTGTCCACGGTTGAACGTACAGCCACTGCGAAACACCTCACCACCCTCGAACCAGCTTACGAAAACAAGCTCATCCGGCGCAGGTATATCGAAGTGCTCACCATACATTTCCTCATGCTCAAGTGTGATATACTCCGGCAAGCCAGCTGCAATAGGATGAGCTGGATTAACGACCCAAAGCCGTTCCTTCTCTCCCGCTTCACGCCACTTCAGATCGCAGCTCGTGCCCATGAGTTTTTTGAATATTTTGGAGAAGTGACCGGAGTGGAGTACGATTAATCCCATGCCTTCCCATACGCGATGCTGAATGCGCTCCACGATCTGATCGTCTACCTGATCATGACCCATATGCCCCCACCAAATCAACACGTCTGTGTTTGCAAGACGCTCCGTCGTAAGTCCATGCTCCGGCTCCTCAAGCGTTGCAGTGGTAATTTCGAAGTCTCCATTCGCTATGCCACTAGCAAGCGCATGATGAATGCCATTCGGATAGACATTTCTTACTTCCTCATGAATCTTCTCATGCAAATACTCATTCCACACCGTTACTTTAATCATCGTCAGTTTCACCTTCTCTATTAGAATACGAGCCAAATGATGAACAAGACTATCATTACAAGCTGTAGAATGAATTTCACAACGACGCTGCTGAACAACCCGACAACAGAGCCAAGCCCAACCTTAAGCGATTTGTCTAGACTCGTTCCGATGATCATTTCACCGATAACAGCACCGGCAAATGGACCGATGATAAGGCCGAATGCAGGGATAACGAATGGTCCGAATATAAGGCCGATTGTGCTGCCGATTACCGAAGCCCTTGAGCCGCCGAACCGTTTGACGCCCCAAGCGCTGACGGCATAATCTGCAACGAACAGCACGACAACGATGATGGTTTGTATGAGCCAGAACCATACACCAAATTCGCTGAATGAGAAGAACAAGCCATAAACAAAAAAGGCACCGTATATAGCAAGTGCCCCTGGCAGGATTGGATAGATCGCTCCTGCCATCCCGACAACGAACAATAAAACAACTAATATCCAGCCTACAATTTCCATAGCCAGCTCATCCCTTCAGAACGTATCTCCTAATAACCTCTGCAACGCCATGCTCATTATTCGACAAAGTAATGAAATCCGCAGCCTCCTTAACCGTATCCTGAGCATTGCCCATGGCGACGCCAAGGCCAGCCTCACGGATTGCTGCAATATCATTCAAGCTGTCGCCAACCGCAATAACCTGCGACATCTCGATATTCAGAAGACCGCATAATTCCTGTAGAGCGCTCGCTTTCGACACCCCAAGCGGATTGAGCTCCAAGTTCCATGGTGAGGAATTCGTTATTTCAAGCGCTCCCCAGCTTTGTACCTCTGCTAAAATTTTCTCGCGGATACTGTCATCCTTCGTATAATAGCCGAATTTCAGCCAGTGATGGGCTGCATAATCATCAGCAGGAGCAATCCATTTCTCTTTGTTATAAATTTCATCGGCGGTATACGCCCAGAACCAAGGCTCGCCGTGCGACAGCGCAAGCTCGTGCAGCCTTTGTACATAAACATGGCTTAAATGCGTTCGTTTGTACAGCACATGAGGGCGATGCCAGATTTCACTGCCATTCACCGTAATCATCGGAGTCTCCAGCTTCAACTGCTCGGCGAAGGGCAATGCGCTTCTGAAACCGCGTCCCGTAGAGAAGCTGACGATAACGCCCGCATCCCGTGCTTTCTGAATCCATTCCGCATTCTCTGTACTTATTTCACTTTGTTCGTTAAGCAGCGTCCCATCCATATCGAGCGCTAACAATTTGTACTCTCCCACGTGATGTGCCTCCTCGTAAATGCCGTTTCTCTAAGTAACCCACTAGTAAATTATTTTAGCACATTTGCGGCAGATTCCAAACGATAGACATGTCGATTAAACATTCTATATAGAAAGAAACAACAACAAGCCTTCACGCGTACGTGAAAGCTTGTCACTTCCTATGATCGATCTTTCGGCTATTCCACCGATGTAGTTGTGCTTGCTTCAGCAGCAGGTGCTGCTTCTTGAGTCACAGAATCTTCCTTCATGAGCATCTCCTGACCTTTGACCTGCAGCATATCAAGTGCCTCGTCAATGCTCTGCTCATCCTTTTCCACCTTCTGGAACTCCAGCTGAGTCGCTGCGTTAAACTCGCTCCAGAAGCTCTGAGGCAGCTTGTCGAAATCTTTGAAGCTGTTGAACGTGCTTGGCTTTAAGTTGTAAAATGCAGCATAATTCCTTGTGTTTGTTTCGTCTGATATGTACTTCGTTCGAACAGACAAACCATTGTAGTTATTTGATTTCGATTTCACTCGCGCGTATTCTTCGCCTGTTATATACTGCAGGAACTCCCATGCCGTTTCCTTATTCGCAGACTCTGACGTAATGGCAAATAAGTTTTGAAAGGAAATCATATTAGATTGATCAGGATTCTGCTGTCCGACTGGAGCAGAAACGAGATCCCAATTTTGTACAACCTGATCCTTCACTGCTTCGTTTCGACTTGCCTCTTTAATCTGATTAATATAATTATTGTCTCCAATTGCCATGGCGAGGCGTCCCGATATGAAAGGGTCCCGCAGCAAATATTGTTCATACGTTTGGTTCATCGTCGCTTCTTGATTGTTCTTACCTTCGAAATATAGAGCATCCGAGCCGAGTGCGTCGAGCGCCGTCTGAGCCGCCTTTTTCCATGAATCGGTATTGATTGTCATTTCTTTTTTCGAAGCATTAACATAGTTAATACCTTCGGATGACGCGAACATACTCGCCACTTCGAACAGATCACCGCTATAACCCATTTTCAAACCATAGATCCGCTCCTTCGGGTCTCCCTCGGTCGAAAAACGGCGCGCCAACTGAATAACCTGATCCCAGCTCATCCGATCGGTCGGATATTCAACTTTGAATTGATCGAACAAATCCTTATTATAGAATAGTACTTGACTATAGAAATTAGGGGTTATGCCGAATAAACTGCCTCCTCCGATTTCTTTCAAATAATCCAACATCCCGGGAACAAGTCCTTCTGTATCATATTTGCTTTTCTCGATAACCGCATCCAGATTATAAAGCTTCCCATCCTGTGCTAATTTCTTGTACCTCTCCGTGTCGAGCATAACAACATCAGGCTGCTTCTCTTCAATAAACTTGTCGAATGCTGCCTCGTAATCGGTCTGCTCCCCTGTATAGAGCGATTGCGTAGATAAAACCTCTATCTCTACATTCGGATACAAAGCTGTAAAGACCATACCGAAATCTTGATAGAATGCATTCTCATCGTAATACATTACCTTTAAAGTAGCTGGCTTGTTCTTATCCAAACCTTCATTGCTTCCCCCGAAGCTGCATGCTGATAAAAGAAAGGTGAAAATAATAAACGGTATAATACATTTGAACCATTGCCTCATCTTGTCGCCTCTCCTTTTACTCCTAATTTGTTCCAAATATAGTACGTCAATTACTGGATAAAAGTTGCAATATAGGTAAATTAATTTTATCGATTATGAGAAAAACATAAAAAAATGCCCTGTACGCTGCGGAGATGCAGGATACAGGGCATTTCTATGGTTGCAGAAAATTGGCTATAAAACACCAACTCTATCGCATCTGGTTATTGAATAAAAGGTGAACTATGCGAGCTTCCTCAAGCGAATCTTCTTAATCACGATGCCATGAGATGGAGAGAATAGGAAAGCGATAACGAATAGTAATGCTGCAGCACATACCATACATCCTGCGATGGATGCATCAAGCACAACTGCAGCTCCATAGCCGATAAACGTACTTGCAACGCCTGCTGCAACACTCAGACCAATCATTACACCAAGTCGGTCCGTAAGCAAATAAGCCGTCGATGCAGGTATGATAAGCAGCCCTACAACGAGAATGGCTCCTACGCTTTCGAAAGAACTAACAGTCGCCATCGAGACGAGACCCATTAACAAGTAATGGAATAGCGCAACTGGTACGCCGATCGCTGCCGCGAGCGCAGGATCGAACGCGCACAACTTGAACTGCTTATAGAACAAGCCGATTACGGTCGTTATGATTAGCAAGGTAGTTCCGAGCAGCCATACCGCTTTAGGGCCCATATTTACGCCGCCGAGCTCCCAAATATTCCAATGCACATAGGCGATCTCACCATATAGAATAGCATCTTGGTCCAAATGCACCTGGCGGGCATACAAGCTGACCAGCACAACACCGATTGCAAACAATGCCGTGAACACGACGCCAATCGACGCATCTGATTGAATGCCGCTTTGCTGGAACATTTGAATAAGGAACGTAGTCAACAACCCGAATAGCAATGCGGCGAACATCATGAGCAAAGAATCACGTGAGCCGCTTAGCAGAAACGCAATGACAATACCCGGCATAACGGAATGACTAATCGCATCTCCGATCATCGCCATTTTGCGCAGTACGAGAAATACGCCAAGCACACCGCAGCAGCTCGCTACAAGGGCGCCGGTAAGCAGAATCCAAAAGTCACTCATAGTGCTGCCTCCTTTTTGACATTGCCCTCAAGAAGACGCTCATTGTCTTGATGGAAGCGCTGCTTCACCCGTTGTCGCAGCAATCGCTTCGCAACAAGGCCGCGCTGTGGTCCGAACAGAATAGAGATGCAGAATAAAAGGGTAGCCGCGAGCACCGTAACCGGCCCTGTCGGCAGGTTCGAGACGGATGCGCTGATCCACGTTCCGATTGCTCCACTTACCGCGCCGAATATGCCGGACAACACAACCATTAGTCCCAGTCGATCCGTCCAATATCTGGCCGAAACGGCTGGCGTGATGAGCAGTGCAGCGACGAGTACGACGCCAACCGCTTGAATGCCTGCTACGACGGCAACTACGATCAGCAGCATCAGCAATTGCTCTAAGAAAGCAACGGGATAGCCAAGACCTCTCGCAAAGCCTGGATCGAATGAAATGATTTTGAACTGCTTGAACAGCAGCGTACATATCGTAATGAGTGATACGCAGACGACTGTCATCGTAATCACATCCGACGCAATCATCGAAGCCGCCTGACCGAACAGAAATTTATCCAATCCTGCTTGATTGCCGTAATCGCCATGCTGAATCAGCGTTAGGAGCACAATCCCAAGTCCAAAAAATCCTGATAATACAATTCCCATCGCAGCATCCTGCTTGAGCTTGGAGTTGCGTGTTATATATCCAATACCGAAGGTCGCTACAACGCCAGCAATACCAGCTCCAATAAGAAAAAGTCCTATGGATTTGATCCCAGTTAACATAAAGGCGATGCAAATTCCCGGCAGTGCAGCATGAGCTAGCGTATCCCCCATTAAGCTCTGCTTCCTTAAATAAGAGAAGCACCCAATGACGCCGCTGCTCAACCCCAGCAGGGTACAGCCGAGAAAAATCCACTGCATATTAGGATCTGAAAGCATTGACCATATTTGCTCCATCATTACTCACCCACTCCGTCATGTCGCGATGGGGACTGCAGACTGCGGTCAAGAAAGGCAAGTCTGCCGCCGTAAGTACGCTGTAATTGCTCCTGTGTAAAAGTTTGCTCAGTTGGGCCGAACGCCTGAAGCTCTACATTGAGCAGCAGAACCGAGTCGAAGTAATCCTGTACCGTCGCTAGGTCATGATGCACGACGATAACCGTTTTTCCTTGCAGCTTCAGCTCTTGCAGCAGCGTAATAATGGCTTTCTCCGTTGCGGCATCCACGCCTGCGAACGGTTCATCCATGAAATAGAGCTTCGCATCCTGTGCAAGCGCGCGTGCCAGGAACACACGCTGCTGCTGGCCGCCTGACAGCTGGCTGATTTGCCTCTCCGCGTAATCGGCCATGCCAACCTTGCTTAGGCATTCCAGCGCCAGTGCCTTATCCTTCGCGCTTGGCCTGCGGAACCATCCAAGATGCCCATAACGTCCCATGAGCACAACATCCAGAGCATTCGTCGGGAAATCCCAATCCACCGATTCACGCTGCGGGACGTATCCGATCATTTTGCGCTGCTGCTTATAGGGCTTTCCATATACCAGTACTTCACCGCCAATGCTCGGTATGAGACCAAGCGCAGCTTTCATCAGTGTCGACTTGCCAGCACCGTTCGGACCAATAACTCCGATAAGCTCACCTTCATTTACTTCAAACGATACATTCCGAAGCACCGGTTTCTTCTGGTACGCAACGCTTAACCCTTTAATGCTAAGCGGCGCAATGGCTTTCGTCGCTGTACGTATTGCATTTGGAGACTGACTCATGTTCACCACTCTCTTTCCATCCTCATTTTATGCTATTTCAAGGCGGCTACGATCGTATCCACGTTATGCTTCACCATTCCAATATAAGTGCCTTCCACCGTACCTGCATCACCCATCGCATCGGAGAACAGCTCTCCGCCAATTTTCACCTCATGGCCCAATTGACGCGCTCCCTCGATCACCGACTCGATTGATTTCTTAGGTACGCTGGATTCGATAAATACTGCTTTAACTTTCTTCTCTACCAAATAATCGCGAAGCTTGCTGACATCCTTCGAGCCGTATTCAGACATCGTATTCATTCCTTGCAGACCCGTGACAGTTAACCCGTATGCTTCTCCGAAATAACCGAATGCATCATGTGCAGTAACAAGAATCCGACTTGCCTCCGGTATTGTCGCAATTTGCTCTTTCGCATAAGCATCCAGCTCCTCCAGTTGCTTGATATACGCCGCTGCATTGTCTTTGTAATAATCTGCATGGGAAGCATCCTTCTCAGCCAACGTATCGCGAATGACCTCCGTTGCCGATATCCACAGCTTCACATTGAACCAGATATGCGGATCATGCATGCCTGCACCTTGCCCAGGCGCTGAGTGCAGCTGTTCTTCCGTCAGGTTTTGCGATACAGCTACAGTCGGCTTGCGTTTCTCCAATGCTTCGAACATCTCAGCCATTTTACCTTCCAAGTGGAGACCGTTATAGAAAATAATATCCGCATCATCCAGCTTCTTCACATCGCCTTGAGAGGCCTTGTACAGATGGGGATCGATTCCTGCTCCCATCAAACCGCTTACCTCGGCGTAATCGCCGCCCACCTGCTGCGCAACATCAGCAATCATCCCTGTCGTTGCCGTAATCTTTAATTTCCCGTTTTCTCCATCGGCAGCATTTTGCCCGCATGCCGTAGTAGCAACAGCTGTTACCGTCAGAAATATGATCGTCATGATGAATCTACGAAGCGCTGAATTTGATTTATACATCTTCCCCATAAAAATTACCTCCTGAGTTGTCGTCATTTTTTTTATATGCGGCAAAGGTTGCCCTTATGAATATTAGTTTGCCTGATGCCTTTTTTTTAATAATACACAAAAATGTTTCTCTTGTGCAACATTTATTTTCAAATAGGCCTTGCACGCAAAAAAAGGCAGGCTAGAGGTTTTTCCCCAGCCCGCCTTTTTCATATACAAATCCTACTCATTCGTCTGATTGTCAGCCGCATTCGCATTAGCCAAATTGGTCTCAGCATCTCCGGCTGATGTGTCGTTCTCATTAGCAAGAACACCTGCTTCTGCCACAGACTCGACTGTTTTATTTTTAGGTACGCCGTACAGCCCAACTTCATCGTTGTAAGCGTCGAAAATTTTACGAGCGATTGGCGAAGCTCCGTATGATCCGAAGCCCCCGTCAGGCACGACAACAGCTACTGCAAGCTTCGGCTTATCAGCAGGAGCATAGGCGATAAATACCGCATTCTCAGCCGTACGTCCTTTAACCGATTGCTCCGACGTTCCGGTTTTACGGCGATACGAGTAATCAACGCCCTCGAAACCTCCCGAGCTTACCTTGGACATACCTGTCTCAATTTCATTCCAGTATTCGATTGGATAATCGACTTGATTCAGAATTTCAGGCTTATAGCCTTGAATAACATTTCCATCAGTGTCTTTAATTTCATTGACGAACTGGGGCTTCATCCGTTTGCCGTGATTGGCGAGCATGGCTGCATACTGCGCAAGCTGCAAAGTCGTATATCGGCCTTGCTGTCCGAATGAGGCCTGGATCAAAGCAGACTGCGGACTACCGCTCTCTGCCTCTTTGAAGTACTCAATAATACCTTTTGTTTCGTTAGGCAAACCGCTGCCTGTTAGAACACCAAGCCCAAATTGCTTCATGTAGCTGTCCCAGATCTCCACACTGCTCTTCCCATCAACCGTGCCGCGCATGTAGAGCCTGTTGCCTACCATCGAAGCCATGAACGGGTTGGAAGAATACTGGATCGCCTGAGCTCCGTCTATGCTGCCATATACATGACCCTGCGAGTTGCGAATATAGGTTTCATACCCTGTTTTACCATAGGAGAATATCCCTTTATCCAAATATACAGAATTTGTCTTGAACAACTTCTCATTCAAGCCGACAAGAACGGATAATGGCTTGAGCGTCGAACCTGGAGGCAGAATCGAAGAAGGATGCTCGTTAATTTCCTTCTCTGTATATTTGCCATACACGGTACGAATCGTTCCATTCGATAGCACATTCTGGAAGTTTTCGTAATCCTCAGGGCTTATCCGCCCCCCAGACCATATATTCGGATCATAATCCGGCATGCTTGCCATTGCTACAATTTTACCCGTATCTACTTCCATTGCGACCGCAAATCCGGTTTGGGCGTATTTCGCCCGCTCATATTTGTTCGTTGATGTCGATATCGTTTTCAATTGATCCATAATCGCTTGCTCTGTTTTCAATTGCACATTCTTATCGATGGTCAAATAAATATCGGACCCTTTTTGTGGATTCGTAATTTGCATGGGACCTATAATCCGCTCTGCATTATTAACTGGATACGTCTTCAAGCCGTTCTTCCCGCGAAGAACATCTTGGTACATGTACTCCAGCCCATCCATGCCGACATCCTCTTCTTCCAAATATTGAAGTGTCGCATCTTCCTCGGTCGTTTTCTCCTTATAGAAATCGACCGTTTCCCTGACGCCTTTATATTTCTTCAGATAACCGACCAGTTGCACGGCAATGGAGTCCGTGCTGTAATTCCGGACGCTTTCCTCCATAATATCGATTCCCTTAAATTCCGATCTATTCTCCATGAAGTAGGCTATCTCTTCATTGGTCAGTCCAGATTTGATCCGTCTCGGTGTCGATATATTATTTCTTCTGAAATCCAGATCCATCTGACGAATAATATCGTCAACGGTCATCTCCTTAGCCGGATCGCCGTATCTCGTAAACACATCAAACAGCTTAGCTGCCTCTTTCTTCGCGTTCTCTTTCGCATCCGTAAGCTTAAGCTCTGGCTGTACGCTGAAATATAAAGACTGCGTTGATGTTGAGTATGCAATCTCAGCGCCGTTAGCATCGTAGATATTGCCCCTAATTGGCGGGATCTTGACACTGCGGGTAGCTTTATTAATCCCCTCTGCGCTGAGCGTCGGCCCTTCCACGAACTGCAGAATAGCTAAACGAACGATCAATACGCTGAACAAAGCAAAGGTTACGAAAAAAAATAAGTTCAATCGAAACGAAAAATGGCGCCGGTTAACAATCTCCCGCTTCTGCGGATCATCCTGCACGTTGAATCACCTCATATCCCAAAAAATAATGTGTTTCGCTATTAAACTTCCCTATCCCTAATATGTGTTTCGTCGAAAGCAGGCGGATTAAACCAGTCTCCTGCGTTCGCCCAAGTCGCATCGAGCGGAATGAAGCTCTCATCCCCTTCTCCGATACGCACCTCATTCCAAGCATGTGGACCGAAGCCTCCAATTCCGTCAGCGCCCATACCTGTTACGACCCGCACCTCAAGTCCAACCGACCTTGCCATCACTGCGTACAAACGAGCTATATCTATACATACGCCTTTGCGCGTATCAAATGTTTCGGGAGGTGTTTGTTCCTTCCATATGCCTTTTTCCTCATAATTGCTTGCTTTCTCGTAGTCGTACACAATTCTTGTACCAAGCCAGTCATACAGGCTACGAGCTTTCTCCTCGTTTGTCTGCGCATCCTTCGTCACATACAGAGCTGCCTGCTCGATTTCCGTAGGAATAGCATAATCAATCATTTCATATTTCCGTTGCAAAATTTGCCTGAACTGCGCTTCTACCGCTTCGGTGAATACAGGGCCTTGACCAGCGAGAACATCGCCGGCAACCGGACTGAGCCATGCAGCAGCCTTATTGTAAATCGACGAATCAGATATTTGATTGACATACCAGCCGCTAGGCATAAGAGACACATAGACGAACAGCAACGCAACGAATACAAAAGAGCGGCCTGCTCCATGCACAGCGCCGAGTATAGCCCCAACTGCGCGGCTTGCCTGCTTCTTGCCCTGCGAGAAAAGTTCTTCTTCCTTGCTTCGGCTGCGAAGCATGCTATCTACAATACGCTCAGCCCAAGGCTCGAGGCAGGCTGCCAATGCACGCAGCAGCAAATAGCCGAGCAGAAACATAACGCCGTAGCGCAGCAGCGCAAAATCACGCAAGCTCGTTAGCAGCGTATACCAAGCCTGCTCGAAACCACTGAGCGCTTGTGTCGGAACCTTCACGGCCTCAGACAGCCAGCTTGCGAATAGAGGTGACCATTTATTCGTAAGCTGTGCTGACAGCACTAGGCAGGAAGCAATTACGATACCCTCCCAAACAAAAAAGAAGAGACGCTTCGCTGAACCAGATGCGCCTCTTCTCAATCCTTGCACTAGAGAGCCAAGCAACAGCAAAAACATAATAATGCCGATTGGCTCCAGCTCAGTAAACCATTGTTCCCAGCTCGCCATACGCATTAACCGTTCTGCTTCGCTTGATCAATGAGGGTCTGAATTGCAGAATCAAGCTTCCATTTGCCAAGCTCCGTTCCCCGAAAGGAGACAGCAACCTCGTTCTCGCCAGGTACGCCAGTTAGCTCCACGTTTTTGGTTTTCACCGTGAAAGTGCCATCTGCATTCGTAACGAAGGTTGCATCCTTTGCTTCACCTGCCATTGCTGACACAGCCTCTTGCTTCACTGTATCCGCAACCTTGGTGCCGATCTCCTTCAGGTCGTCCATGCTATAACCGCTGTATACGATAATACCGATTATAATGACTGCTGCAATCGCCCATCTGATAACGGTCTTCACGATGCGCACAATAATAAGCAGCACAATAAGCGCGATAATAAGCACAAGCCAATGCTCTTTGAAAAAAGCCGTCCATGTGTCCCAATCATAGGTCGAAAAATTCAAAAAATCCAAGTCGCGATCCCCTCCATTATACCTCGTACCAAACCTCATTACAAAATATTATAACCTACAGATTATAGGGCGTAAACGCTTGCTTCCATTTTCGGCAGACATATCCTGTCCAATAAATACGTACAAGTATATAAGTGTGTAATTGGCTAGGAGGGAACCCCTGTGAAAACTGCGGTTTGGCTTTACTTATTTTTGTTTGTCGCTTTCTTTGACCTTCATGCGCAGTATCCAATATTGACGCCATTTGCTATATCGCTCGGCGCGGCCCCCTCCTTCATTGGACTGATGATGGGCATGTACTCCATCACACATCTGCCTGGCAACTTAATAGCAGGTTTCGGGGTTGACCGTTACGGCAGCCGATTCTTTATCGTGTTCAGCTTAATGGCTGCCGGGATCGTGCTTCTCTTTCAGTCGCATGTAACGAACCCATGGCAGCTACTGATCCTGCGCTCCATAAGCGGATTTGTGCTCGCCTTCTTATCACCAGCCTGCCTCTCCTTGCTCGCCAAGATGACGACGGACCGTGCCGAGCAAGGCAAGCTGATGGCTGGCAACGGACTTGTTCATACACTGGCATCGGTTGTGTCCCCTGCCGCAGGTGCTTATTTGGTCGCAAAAATCGGCTTCACAACAGCATTCGCATTGCTGGGCTGGATTCTTATCCTTACCTCGGTCTGTGCTGTCTTCTTCATCCGTGATGTTCGTGCAAGCAGCGTAAAGTCCGCACAATCCACTCCCGTTTCACAAGAGAGCAGCAAACCAAAGCTCCCGCTCGAGAAACCGATTGCTATTCCATGGCTCGTTTACCTGCTTCCGGTTGCACTAAGCTGCGCCCAAGGCATTCTATCGTTCGAACTGCCTTTGCTCGCTAAGACGAAAGAAGCAATGATGACGACCGGATTGCTCTTTTCTGTCGTTAGTATCGGGGCACTTGTTACGCTCAGCATGCTTTTCCTTAACAGAGTGTCTGCTTATAAGCGTACATTATGGGGCTCCTTATTTCTGGCTATTGTCTATTTCGGCATTGCTTCTGCGATTCCGGCACCACTTACGCTTATGCTGCTTCTGGTGGGCATGGCCAAAGGCGTCATCCTGCCTGCACTATCCACATTGTTGATTGAACTAAGCGGCGGTGCGCGTTATGGAAGAACCTTCTCTGTACTATCCATCGCATTCTCTATCGGTGCCTTTATTGGACCTATGGCCGCTGGACAAGTAAGGGATCATCTCTCTCCTTACTACATCGCATTTCTCGCATTGATGATTGCAGTCACACTATTGCCGCTGCATCATTCACGTACAATACCCTCGCGCACCCATTTTTCATAGGCATGGGTGAATGCACAGGGCTATTTCCACCCCGCCACATAGTATAGATTATGGCAAATGACCAGCCAGTACACAGCTGATGCAGGCTGATGGCTATCATCGCTTTCAAGTAAAAGAAACGGGGTGACTGCATATATGTCTGGAAATGTAGGCGGATTGAATCAAGGTTGTGGACACCATGGCCACTCGAATATCGGTATCATTCTTGTACTGTTTATTCTGCTCGTGATTATCGCATGTACTTGCATGTATTAATTTTGTAAGTTGAAACGGCTGTCGCCATCGACTGGCGGCGCAGCGCGTTTCATTCCGAGAAATATAGAGAAACTGTCCCGAAACCATATACTTTCCTAGATTGCAACAAAGCCTGCTTCCAGCAGGCTCTTTTCCTTTTTAAAAGGCTATCGGTAATTTCGCTGTATGGTGGTAAACTAAGCATATCGCTCCATCATCATTCGAACTTACTTTGCCGAGGTGATTACATATGCAAACAGCCATTATTGTAGAAGGCAAAAACGATAAAGCAAGATTAAAGCGAGTTCTTGACGATCATGTACACATCTACTGCACCTTCGGAACGCCTGGATCCGATCAGCTTGATAAGCTTCGAAAGCAGGTAGGCCATGATCTTGTCTTTATATTCACGGACAACGATTCGTCCGGCAAGCGGATTCGCTTCCTGCTGCGCGACGTATTCCCCGACGCCGAGCACATCTATACACGCAAAGGCTATTCTGGCGTCGAGCATACCCCTATCGAATATTTAATTGAACAACTAGAAAAAGCGGGTCTCGATGCGCATATTAACTATGCTGCACTGAGTCCCGCTTCCGATTGGAGCAAAGATGAATTCTAGAGAATCTTGTTCAGTTCATTGACGATATCCTTAGCTGTCAAATCTTCCGAGCTGCCATTCATCCATTTGCGTATTTGTCCGTCCTTATCGACGATGGTTATAACATTCATATGCGTATAAGAGCCATCTTTCTCTTTGATGACGGCGACGCCGAAATCTTTCGCGAGTTGAAGCGTAGTGGCCTCTTGATCTCCGCGAAGAAAATGCCAGCTGTTCGTATCCGCGAAATGTCGGCCGGCGAAATCACGAATCACATCAGGCGTATCACGCTCCGGATCGAACGTAATCGAGATCATATCCGCGCTCTTGCCGAGCTTTCCTTCCGCTTCCAATTGGTCCTGAACCTGCGAGAGCAGGAAGGTTGTCGGCGGACATACATCCGGGCAATTAGCGAAGTAGAAATACACGATTCGCGCCTTGCCATTCGTTGATTCTAATGACACTGGCTTGCCGTCGATATCGTTCATCTCGAAGGCTGGTGCTGCCTGAAGAACTGGCAGCGTCTCCTTAGGCTTCATACCGTACGTTATAAACAAATAAATACCCATGGCCGCGCATAGCGCAAGTACCGCTATTTTAAAGCTATGCTTCTTCATAAATTCCACAATAGTCACTCCCTGCAGTAATAATTATGACCCTGTCGTATTCAGAATCATAACGATGAATATAACCATTAAATAATTGACAGAGATAAGAAAATTTGTTTTTGCCCATTTCTCTGTATCCTTCGCACCCGTTCCCCGTAGAGTGTGAATGAGCCAAAACAAGCCGCCGAGTACCGAGATAATCAAGAAATAAATACCTACATAGCCATACGTATAGAAGAGTATCACTGTAGGAATTAGCAGTAATATGTACGGAATCATTTGCAGCTTTGTCCGCTTAATCCCTTTGACTACCGGCAATAGCGGGAATCCCGCTTCACGATATTCCTCCACTCTGCGAATCGCGAGCGACCAGAAATGGGCGGGCTGCCATAGAAACAATAGTGCGAATAAAATCCACGCTCCTGCATCAACCTCATTCGTAACGGCACAATAGCCGATTACTGGCGGCATTGCACCTGAAATTCCGCCAACCGACGTGCTCCAAGTGGACGTCCTCTTCAGCCACATCGTGTAGATCACGATGTAAACGAACCATCCCAGTATGCCGAGCCAGCCTGACAGAGGATTTACAAGCAAGAACAATATAGCAAGCCCGGCTATGCCAAGCAAAATACCGTAGCTTAGTACCATGCCCGGCTTCAAGCGGCCAGTAGGAAGCGCACGATTTTTGGTACGCTCCATTTTCAAATCAAGCTCACGATCCCAATAATTGTTGATGACCGTGGCTGACGCAATCGTCAATGTCGATCCGATAAGCGCCCATATAAGCAATAGGAAATCAATATCCCATTTGGAAGCAACCAAGAAGCCACCCAGCGCAGCAAACACATTAAGTTGAAGTAGCCGCGGTTTTGTTAATGCAATCAAGTCTTTCAGCACGAAGCGAGCCTCCCGAGTTATGCGACAAGACGCCGAAGGCGTCTATCATTCATTGATGAACCGTTTCTAATCATACCGAAAAAAATGTATCGTGACAATGTTCGACGGGTTTGTTCATCATTTCGCCACGCAATGACAAATCAAATTAGTAACCATTTGGGTGGGCGCCGAGTACACTGACTATGTAGTTTGATGCCCATTCCAATCGAGGCTCATACGGTCTCAAAGCAGGCGAAGGGAAGTGAACCGTCAGTCTATGGCAGTCATTAAAACGAACTCCGAGGATACGAAGATGCTCGCGCGCCTCATGCGGGCGGAGGCAGAGGGCGAAGGCGAGCTTGGCATGCTGATGGTAGGCAATGTCGGCGTGAATCGCGTTCGCGGCAATTGTTTGGACTTCAAAAACATTCGCTCCATTCCGCAGATGGTCAATCAACGGCCTGGCGGTTTTGAAGCAACGACAAAGGGCTACTTCTACCAAAGCGCGCGCGATAAGGAGATCCGCTTAGCCAAACGAATCATTAACGGTGAGCGCCAGCATCCCGCTTCTAACGCATTATGGTTTTTCCGCCCTGCAGGCAGTTGTCCAGGAACATGGTATGACCAGTCCAACAGCGGAAGATATAAGAAGCATTGTTTCTTTGTTCCGACACAAGGCGACTGTCCTGCCGTCTATTAAGTCCATTTCTAATGTGTGAAAGTGAGGAAATTCAACATGTCTAACGGTTATGGCTACAAAAATCAGGTAAGTCCAGCTAACACAGGTTCCTACCCTGGCTATGGCTACGGCGGGTACGGCCATTATGGCTATCCAATGAGCCCTCAGCCAACTCCTTTCCCTGTACAGATGCCCACTAACATGCAGGTACAGGCGGCTCAAATGCAGCAAGCACCACCCAACGTACCGAGCGGTGCATTCGTTACGCCTGCCGGCGGCAATATCGTTACCCTTCCTGCTATCGAAGAATCATACGTAGAGAACATTCTCCGCCTGAACAGAGGCAAGATGGCTACCTTCTATATGACATACGAGAATAACCGGGAATGGAATGCCAAAATTTTCAAAGGTGTCATTGAAGCAGCCGGACGCGATCATATCGTAATCAGTGATCCGACGACTGGCATGCGCTACTTACTTTTGACACTTAATTTGGATTACGTCACCTTTGATGAGCCTATTGCTTACGAATATCCTTTTCAAGGTAGCGTCGTAAGCTCGTCCACTCCACTCGGGATGGCTACGCTCGGTACCGTTAATTCTAGCCGCTAACCGCATCGCTATTGTCAGCGTCTAGATGAACTGGCTTGAAGGTCCACACATGCAATTTCGCGTTCCCACCATCTATAAAGCACGAAATGGGAAACCAAGAGGAACGCTCGCTGCAGCGTTCTTCTTTGATTCGTTCTGCTTCAGATACTGAGGAGGCCGCCCATACCTCAACAAAGAGATTGAGTTGATCTGTTCCTTCATATAAATACATTTCATTTTCATGCTGTTTCACAAGCTTCTTAGTCAATTCGAGGAATTGGGATCGGTTATGTTCCAAAATACGATATTCCGCAAAACAAATATACATATTCGCCATGTCTCCTTTTACTTACATCACGGTGAAACGGCTGTCGCCGTCTTTTGTTTGCGCTGCGCGTTACATTCCAAGAAATAGAGATAATGGATGACGAATTCATATCCTTATCTCTATTTTGATAAAGTTCCCCTGAACCGTCGATACTACACCTAATCATTTATTATGGGAGGATTCGATATGGACACTGGAACACATCTTGTTATGGGCATTGGGCTCGCTGGGCTCGCTGCAATCGATCCCGTCATCGCAAGTGATCAAACGGTCCAGACCGCAGTCTTGCTGGGCACCGTTATCGGATCACAAGCGCCCGATCTAGACGGTTTGCTGCGTTTAAGAGGAAATGCTGTATATGTTCGCAATCATCGCGGCATATCCCACTCTTTGCCGGCAATTGCCATATGGACACTGCTGATTACCGGCATCCTTCAACTATTTTATCGCGGCAGCCTGCCTTGGCTTCATATAGGAGGATGGGTGCTTCTAGCCGTATGCGTGCATGTATTCACGGATTTATTCAATACCTACGGCACGCAGGCTATGCGGCCTTTCACTGACAAGTGGATCTCATGGAATATTATCCATATCTTCGATCCGATTATTTTCACCGCCCATATTATTGCCATTATACTTTGGGCTGGCGGCTTAGCAAATCCTGCTTTCATATTCCCGTTCATGTACGCATTGCTGGCCATATACTTCGTCTGGCGAACGATAACGGCTAGGAGCACCGTACAACGTATGAAGAAGCTCGACTCCGAATATGAAGTCGGAGACGTATATATTGCTATCCCGACCATTTCTCTCACAATATGGAATATCGTGAAGCAGGCCAAGGACGGTGGATTCGTCATCGGCAATTTGCGTAATGACAAGCTGAAATGGCTGGATAGGGTGAAATGCTCTGACCATCCTGCTGTTGCCAAATCAAAAAACGACCCAGCTATTCGCTCATTTCTCTATTTCACAAGCTTCGCATGCGCAGATGTGCGAGAGCATCAGTGGGGTTATGAGGTGAGGTGGTGCGATGTTAGATATCGCCATCGCAAGCAATATCCATTCGTTGGCGTGCTGCTTATGAACAAAAACGACGAAACGATCGGCTCCTATGTGGGCTGGCTGAGCGATGAGCGATTGATGAAAAGATTGCGAATGGACACCTATTAAAAAACATAAACAACTGAAGCCGTCATTTCTATTAAGAAAGCTCCGCCTCTAAAAGGCTGGAGCTTTCTTTAACATATAGGAAAGGATATGATTTCGCCATCCTTTGTCTATATTGCTCGGAATGAAACGCGCAGCGCCCACAACAGACGGCGGAAGTCATTTTACCTTGTTTGTCACAAAAAGACCAGCGCATCTCGCTACCTACTGTGATAAAATAAAGCATACCGCATTAAAAAGCCCAAGGCTAGCCTTGGGCTTCATTTGATCATTGTGTATTAGAAGCGATTAACGGGAGCCGCCAGATAGCTGTTGCTCAGCAATTTGGACAAGCTTTTTCGTAATGTAGCCACCTAGGGAGCCTGCATCACGCGTCGAGACATTACCGTAGTAGCCATCTTGAGGAATTTGCACGCCCAGCTCTTGTGCTGCCTCAAGTTTCAGTTGTTGTATAGCTTGGTTTGCTTGTGGAACAACAAGTTGATTGCTTCTGCTTCCTGCCATAATGTATTTCTCCTTTCGTCCTCTGCACTTTGATGTTAGTTGCAAGCTTGCAAACTTATTATGTGCACTACTAAGGAAACTATTCTAAACCATTCAAAAATATATTGATGATTTGTTAAGGAGAGATTATCACTGTGTCTAAGCCGCTTTCTTTGTTCTTTTCAGTGCTTGCTATCTTGTTTATGAGCGCTATGTCTGTCTCAATCAGCTATAATGGCTGGTTAGTGCTGCTATTTGGCCTGCTTAGCCTATTTACCGTTGGTGCCGGGTTTATTGTAAAAGCCCGCTTACGCCGAAAAAACCAAGACTGACGACAACCGTCTGCCTTGGTTTTTTTTGAGAGGCTTAGCCGCGAGGAGGAAGGAATCCCATTCGTTCCTTCACATCTGCGAGCGTACGGTCTGCAATTACAGACGCGCGTCCTGCACCTTGCTTCAGAATCTGATGGATTTCACCTGAGCTGCGGATTTCATTATATCTAGCTTGTAGCGGCTCGATAACCGAAACAACATGCTCCGCGAGATCTTTTTTGAACGGCCCATAGCCCTGACCCTCATAACGTGCCTCAATTTCTTCTATGCTTATATTCGCACAATGGGCATAAATACTCATCAGATTGCTGATTTCAGGCTTGTTCGCAGGATCGAATTTCACTTCGCGACCGGAATCAGTCGTCGCTCTGCTAATTTTCTTGCGGATGACAGCCGGCGGATCAAGCAGCGCAATATAGCTGCCCACATTCGGATTACTCTTGCTCATCTTTTTGCTAGCGTCATCAAGTGACATGACACGTGCGCCCACCTTAGGAATGTATGGCTCTGGAATCGTGAAATATTGACCAAACCTCGTATTAAAACGATGCGCGAGGTCACGCGTGAGCTCCAAATGCTGCTTCTGATCATCACCAACAGGCACTAGGTCTGCGTTGTAGACTAGAATATCAGCAGCCATCAGCGTCGGATAAACGAATAAACCTGCTCCAACCGAATCCTTGCCTGCCGATTTATCCTTGAACTGTGTCATTCTCTCCAACTCGCCCATATTAGCTAGCGTCGTGAACAACCATCCAAGCTCAGCATGTGCACGAACATGTGATTGTACGAACACATTCGCCTTGAGCGGATCAATTCCAGCTGCGATAAACAGAGCAGCTACCGCCTCCGTCTGCTCTCTAAGCGCGGCAGGGTCCTGCGGTACCGAGATTGCATGAAGGTCTACGACCATAAAGAAGCATTCCTCTGTATGCTGAAGCTTTACGAAGTTTTGCATCGCACCGATATAGTTTCCGAGTGTAAGCTGACCGCTTGGCTGAATGCCGGAAAGTACTTTTTTCATCTTACTTATTCCCCTTTTCATCTCAAGATACTGGAGAGTCCAGCTTACAAGGTGAAACGACTGTCGCTATCTTTTGGCGGCGCGTTTCATTCCTATACTTAAAAAAACGCAAAAAATCCCCCGCCGCAAGGGACGAGGGACCGTGGTGCCACCCTAATTTGCTTATGGAACGCTCTCTTTACACCCAAGCGCTGGTTAATTCCCATAAGCCTTCTTGCTCCATAACGGTGAGCATCCGTACAAACATACTAACAGCGCTTGCTGCCTGTTCCGTTCATAGGCTCCAGGATCCATTCGGCGTCGAAGCTTGCACCGATTTGCACCAACCATCGGCTCTCTGTTAGCAAGTCATTCATGCTTACTTATTCCCATCATTGCATTTAAGAAAATTATACCTAGGAATTCCTTAAAGTCAAGTTTCAAAACAGTTGTCCTATTGTAGCATTCTCAAGCATAAGCTATACTGGTAATCGTAATCTTTACAATAAGAGAGGATATATCGATCATGTTGAAATTTTTGTTCCGGTTCGGTACGCCATTGCTTGGCGCCGGCTGCTTGATCATGCTGGCGTTGATTGTTACGGAGCGTGAATGGCCATCGCAGCTATTCAACGCTGCCAATCTGCAATCCTTTAAAATTCTTTTTATCAGCATTATATTAGAAGCTTTTCCATTCATTCTGCTCGGCGTCCTATTCTCGGCGTTACTCCAAGTATTCGTAACCGATGAACTCATCCAGAAGTTTACGCCCAAAAATCCAATAGCCGGTGTTCTATTCGGCGCATTGCTTGGTATCCTGTTTCCATTATGTGAATGCGGCATGATTCCAGTCGTGCGCCGCCTGATTCGCAAAGGCATGCCCGCTTACATCGGAATCGTCTACTTGCTCGCGGGGCCAATCGTTAATCCCATTGTTTATGTTTCGACCTTCACGGCGTTTCGCACGAAGCCTGAATTGGCCTATTCTCGAATGGGACTTGCCTTCGTAATTGCAGTCATCGTCGGGCTCCTGCTATACAAATTCATGAAAAGAAGTCCACTCAAAGCGACACCGTCGCAACATATGGCCCACCATGGACATGCTCACAGCCATGACCATGGTTCGCATAGCAGCGGCTTCAAAGGCAGAGTCGCTTCCATTCTCTCGCATGCGTCAGATGAGTTTTTCGAAATGGGCAAATATTTAATTTTCGGTGCGCTGCTGACCGCGGTGATTCAGTCTGTCATCGATCGCAGCACACTTGCCGCTTTTGCCGACCAGCCTGTATTTTCTTATGTGTTCATGATGGGATTTGCATTTATACTGTCCATTTGTTCTACATCCGACGCCTTTATCGCTTCTTCCTTCAGTGGAATGTTCGATTCCGGGCCATTGCTTGCCTTTCTCGTGTTCGGTCCAATGATTGACCTCAAGAACACGCTAATGCTGCTGACAACATTCAGAGTGAAATTCGTATTGGTATTAATTGCTTTAACGGCTGCGCTTACCTTTGTCGGCGCATGGATTACGGAGGTGCTGTTATGAGTCACCATTTAATTAGAGCGGCCATTCTTACGGGCTTCGCAATGTTTATCGTCTACTTGGATCGATCAGGTGAAATGGTGCTGTATATTGCTCCAAGGATGGAGCTTTACGTCAAACTGTCCGCTCTCGGGCTTTATGCTGCAGCTATTTACCAAATCTATGCCGCACTGCAGAAACGAATGGGTAAGCAGGCTCTTGCATGCGACTGTGAGCATGAACCATCTCCTTCCATCCTAAAAAACGTTCTGATTTACGGCTTATTTGTATTCCCATTGGTACTCGGCTTTCTTGTCCCTACAGGAACGCTTGGCAGCGCGCTTGCTTCCAAAAAAGGAATGAGCCTCTCAGGAAGCGCAGGTATCGAGCGTAAGGAATCGATTGCCCTGCCTGCACCTGAACCGAAGAGTGATGAAGATTCTGCAAATTCAGCGTCACCGCCATCAAATGATGGTGGCAAGGACACAGAAAGCTCCATCGACGCGCTGTTTCCATATGATGAATATACCGAGACTCATGCGGCCTACGGGAAAAAGCTTTATGAGCAGCCGCTAATCAGCGTTCCCGAGATACAATTTATTGAGACGCTTACGACGCTTGATTTATACCGTGAAGCTTTTATCGGAAAAGAAATTGAAATTACAGGTTTTGTTTACCGCGAGGAAGATATGGGCAAGGAACGGCTTGCCGTAAGCCGCTTCGCTATGAATTGCTGCTCAGCAGATGCCCTTCCATATGGTCTTATGATCAACTGGCCTAAGGCGCTCGACTATGTTGACGATGAATGGGTCACCGTGAAAGGAACCTTAACGACGTCTACCTATATGGATAATGAAATTATCACACTGGATGCCATCAAGATCGAAAGGGTCAAAGCTCCTGAATCGCCATATGTATATCCGGATCTTAATTTTGGCTAAAAGAAAGAGCTGACGGTATCCGTCAGCTCTTTTCCTTTATTCATGTGACTGTCTATTGTGATCCCATAAATCATTTCGTTTCGGATAATAGCGTGAATTCCAATTGGCCATATTGTAATTAGACTCAAACAAAATACTGGCTGACCAAGAGTTCGAGGTGGAGCGCACTGAGAAATCGTATAAAATCTCGCCATGCGTCCAGTCCTTCCTAAATTTCAGCGATTCAATTGCCATTTGCTTAAATGCTTGTACTTGAGAGGAAGACAGCCCCTTGTCCTCCATCTCGAACTTTCCGTTCTTGCTCTCAATGGGATGATGCCTAACCCCAAACTTACCAACAGCACTATTCCTGATATGTATTAATACCGTTCCTGCAGTAGCATTAGTCAATTCACCCTCTAGCTGGCGAAAAACAAATTCTACTTGGCGTGCAAGTGATGCCGAATCCGTTTGCATACAAATTATCCTCCTTTATGATTTATTAGGTATGAGTTTCCATGTAGGTCTTATTGCATATTATATAGTGCTTTTCTATCATTTACAATATATTAATAATAATTTTATTGTATAATCCGATATATTTCGACTTTTAATTAAGAATTATTGTACAAGTTTTACACAATAAAACAAACCTCAGCTTGAATTCTAAACTCAGAAGTCGATTATGATTCAAATTAACTATCTTTTCGTAACTAAAATTAGCTTTGACCTGTTCCCTACGTAAACGAACCCTGAAACCAGGTTATAAGAACCAATGAATATTATTTAACAGAAATTCACATAAACAATTTTCGTTTACCGATAATGGTATCATTTTCTAATTGTTATTACACCGAAAATCAATTTGGTATTTTCCGAAAAGCCGCATGCGGGGCTTGAAAATTTAAAAATTTTGTAAATCGACAATTATAGACCAATTTCACAACGGGTGCTATAATATGGATAAATTATAATAAAAGGAGCGCTTACATAATGAGCCAATGGTACTATTCGCTTTCTGTGCGCAATAAGCTGATGATCACTTCCTACTTTAATTTAGCAGTGTTCGCCCTCATTATGCTTGTTGTTTTATCCGCATCAGGCGGCTCGGTTGTTGCAGGCATTATCGTCACAATTATCATGGCAATCGTAACGTTCCCGCTCGTTTCTTTCATTGAGAAATCGATAAATAATTCCTTCGATGAAATTAAAGGAACAGCGCTTCGGATTTCCAAGGGAGATTTCACGCAAAAAATCGACACCACTTCCTCCTCTGCACTAGGCGAACTTGGTCATTCCTTCAACAGCATGATAGACAAGCTTCGAGATATTCTTACGGAAACGTCAAACATTATCCGTCATGTATCCGATACGAGTCACAGCATATTCGATAAAAACAACAATATTCAAATTGCTATGCAGCAGGTAGCCGCTTCCGCCAACGAGCTTGCAACCGGAGCAAACGAAATATCCGAGGATGTATCGGATATGAGCGAATCCATTACGGAGATCGAAGAAAAGGTTTCAGATTATGCCACTTCAACGAAAGAAATGAATACGCGTTCAGAGCAAACGCTCCAGCTCGTTGACAAAGGTATGAAAGCGCTTGATATTCAAGCTGAAGGCATGCGCCGCAACGTAGAAGCAACAGAGAAGGTATCTGCGACGATTGAAGAGCTCGCTCGCAAAGCTCGTGGAATCAGTGCCATTACGACGACGATCTCCGATATTGCCGAACAGACGAATCTGCTTTCCTTGAATGCTTCCATCGAAGCTGCACGCGCAGGTGAGCATGGTCGCGGCTTCGCAGTTGTCGCCCAAGAAGTTCGTAAGCTCGCAGAGGAATCGACTGCTTCTACTAAAGAAGTATTCAATCTTGTGAAAAGTATCGACGAAGGAATCAAACTCACCATTAGCAACATGAAAACAAATGAAGAGGTTGTTAAGCTTCAGACCGAGCATATCCAAGAATCCGAGGTCGTGTTTAGCGAAATTGTTCAAAGCGTCCAATTTATTACTGACAAAATATTCGTGTTCTCCCAAGAAAGCGATGCGATGCTGGAGAGCGCCCGTAAAATTTCCGGAGCGATCCAAAATATCTCAGCGATCACACAACAATCCGCAGCAGGTACGGAACAGGTTTCTGCTTCTATGAATGAGCAAATCGCTTCCGTACAGGCAGTTGTTGAAGAAACCGAGCGGATGCGTACAATGGCCGCCCAGCTGCTTAGAACCATTAATGTGTTTAAGATGAAATAAGCACCAAAAAGACCATGATCAACCTGCGAAAGCAGATCGATCATGGTCTTTTCGTTTTGCAGCGTTAAGCCTGCTGCTTGGCCCTATACGCTAAGCGACGCTCCTCGCGCTCGCTTTCTTTCATTTTGGGACAGCTATAACAATAATAGCCTCCTTCGACATGGTGATATAAGCAGCATGTCGATTTCATCCTCATTTGCTTATCTGGGTTGTCTAAGGATTCAATCATCCGAAACCTAACACTAAGCGGATTTTTGTTCCGACTGAAGATTCCAGCATCTAACGTCTTTACGATCTCAAAATAACGCTCTCCCTTTTGCTTCACTTGCTTACTCACATCCATGCCCATCAGGCGATCATATCCGTAAGCAAGGGATGTAGGCAGCTGCCCCCATAACATGCCAACCTGCAGCGTGCCGACCTTGGCAACCGATTCATACAACGGCAGTACCGTGAGCTCGAAAAACGCCGTTATTTTATCCTTTGCCCAAATATCCTCATCTTGTTCAGGTGCGGCTTCGAATGTATCATCAGATAAGAAAAAATTAGAAGCTATATACTCATGTCCGTTATAAACTTCTGTATAAATTTGGACGGTTAAGTTTTCTAAAGACAAGTCCAATGTTTTATCCCATGCGGATAGCATATACAACAGACCTAGCATAGGACCAGTAAACCATCCCGCTGTGTATACCTCCGATACAGATGGATCATTGCCTTTTAGGTGAAGATTGTATTGTTCCAGAAAGAATTTCATCTTATCCTCATCCAAAAGCTCCGTCACAGGATAGCTAAAAATCAACTTTTCTTTTTTAGTAAAGGATAAATCAAAGTTGCTCTCCAGCATCTCCCTCATTGCTTCATCCATCATTACGCCGTCCCCTCATAAAAACCCAATTGCAAGTATGATTCATTATTCTTATAGTATACAAAACTCGATAATGATTATCAATTACAATTAGTCATTTGGGTGGTCAGCTCTCCAAGCTGCTCAATCGCTACCGTAACCACATCACCAGGCTGCAAAAAAACTCTTAAATCCCGCGGATAACCAATAACTACCCCTTCCGGTGTACCTGTTAAAATCAAATCGCCGGGCAAAAGTGTCATATGCTTGGATATGTAACTAATAATGGTGCGGCATGAAAAAATCATATCCGCTGTGCTTGAACTCTGTTTTACTACACCGTTCACGCTGCAAGATATATGAAGGTTGTCTGGATCGACTACTTCATCCGAGGTCACAATATACGGCCCAACCGGGGCAAAGCCATCACAGCTTTTCCCCAGCATCCATTGGGATGTACGCCGCTGCAAGTTGCGTGCCGATAAATCATTAGCACAGCTGTAGCCAAACACATAGTCCAGCGCATCGTCTTCCTCAATATTTTTGGCTGTCTTTCCGATAATGATGGCCAGCTCTGCCTCGTAATCCACCTCATTGCTTGTGAGGGGGATCTCGACAGAATCTCCATGGGCACTTAAAGCATTAGCAAACTTATTAAACAGAATAGGAGAGGCTGGGATTTCTGATTTCGTTTCTTCAGCGTGTTTTCGGTAGTTCAAACCCACGCATATTATTTTTTGAGGCCGGTTAACAACGGGGGCAAACTGAATGCTCTCTTCATCCAAGAAATAGGGTCGGTTAGCCTCGCTTAATATAGCTGTATGCAGCGCCGCCAGCTGCGCTTTCGCAGCAGCTCCGCCCTCGATAACGGATTCCATATATGCCGGAGCTGACAAACCGAGCGACACGGCTGCCGCTTTCACATCAATAATGCCTGCCTCCGTCTTCAACCCTAATCTTACTTCATCATCTTGCTTGAATTGCAATAATCTCATAATCGGATTCCTCCTTCATCATTCGTGAGCCAACATCTTATTTCATCTTAAGCTCCTGGTATTTCCTTGTAAAGTGCATGAAAGCTTCGCTCATGGGTAAAATAGCGGCACAGTTAATTTACACTCGATTGCGGGGAAGGTCTAATATGCACAAAAATCATTTACTAAAATGGATACCTGCTGCTGGGGTTGCTTTACTCAGTTTACTGATCCTCGGCGCATCGATTGATTCTAATCTTTACTCAACCAATAGCAGCCAAACGATAACCTATCATCCCCAGAAAACGAATAAAAAACGTCGCGTAGACTCTATGTCATGGGTCAAGCTTCACAAGCAGTTTCCGAATACGTTTCTATTGAATGGGCCTCGCCATTCCAAACGTGTCGCCCTTACCTTTGACGATGCTCCTGATTCCAAATATACACCGCTAATATTAGAGATATTAGCTAAGCACAATGTTTGCGCCACCTTTTTCATTGTCGGAAACCGCGCAGCCAAATACCCTGCAATTGTGAAACGAATACATAATGAAGGACATGTTATTGGCAACCACTCTTATGATCATGCCTTGTTGTCAACGCTTCAACTTTCAGGTTACCAGAATCAGATATGGCAAGCAGATGAGATTATACGCCAAATCATCGGTTATTCACCGCATTTCATACGCCCACCTT
Organism: Paenibacillus sinopodophylli; assembly: GCF_005930355.1. Taxonomy (GTDB): domain Bacteria; phylum Bacillota; class Bacilli; order Paenibacillales; family Paenibacillaceae; genus Pristimantibacillus; species Pristimantibacillus sinopodophylli. The sequence goes on along the minus strand of NZ_VDBO01000006.1, from coordinate 77,243 downwards.
ATGGCGAAATGCTTCCTCAGCAGGTCAAATGGAGCAAGTACGCGGGCTTCTCCATCGTCAACTGGGATGTCGATTCCGTAGATTGGAAAAATAACCCAAGCAGTGCTTTGATCATGCAAAACATAAAAAAAACACTTCAGCCCGGGTCAATTATTCTTCAGCATGCAGGCGGAGGAGCAAATCAAAATTTATATGGAACGGTGAATGCCTTGCCTAAGCTTATCACCCTGCTGCGCAGCAAAGGGTATGAGCTTGTGACCTTGCCAGAGCTTATCGGACAGCCTGCCGCGCGATAACCAAACAGCAGCCCTCAAGTGAAGGGCTGCTGTTTGGTTAATCCTATTATTCAAGAATGAATACTTTTACGTCTTGAAAGCCAAATGACATCGCTTGGCTTGTTACCCCAGGTACGAAAATATCAATTCGGTTGCCCTTGATTGAGCCCCCAATGTCTGTTGCAGTAGCTATCATGCCGCCCTGCGGAAGCCCGTTGTAATCATAGCCCGTTACGTATAGCTTTGTGCCAAGCGGAATCATTTTCGGATCAACCGCAATCGTGCCTACCTTCAGCTTATCGCCAAAATAATCGACTGCTCCCCATTTGCCATTCTCCGCAGCAGCAGCTGTATAGGCCGTAGCTTGTACACTTAACGCTTTAGAGTAAGCGTATTCTACTCCGTTTGTAGCAGTAATCGTCTGTGCAGAAGTATCTGCCATTGCTTTCATGGCTGCTTTCTTGTCTGCCGCAGGCGCTGCTGCCTCAGCTTTCTTAGAAGCAACTGGAATACTGAGTTTCAAACCTTTGTATAGGTTAAGCGGATTAACCTTTGGATTCGCATCGATCAATTCATTTACGGATACGCCATATTGCTTGGAGAGCTTCCAGAATGTATCATTGTCACTCGTTGTATGTGTTTTTGAAGCTGCATCCACCGTTCCTGCGGCCATCATAACGGATAATCCAATAACGGCTGCTGCTAAAGTACTTCTTTTAAGCATGCGGTAAATCCTCCTGTGCGTCCCCGAAGTTTCACAACTTCGAGAGCGTTATTTATAAATAACGTTAAGGGCGGCAAGCGCCCTTAACGAAGTGCTCCACTTTCCAACTTAAAACTCTTGAGTTAACATTAGTTAGCCAATGAACATTTGTACCCATTCACCGTTTACATACCCGACACCAATTTTGGTGAAGTTCTGGCTTAGAATATTCGCTTTATGTCCAGCACTGTTCATCCAAGCGGTCATAACATCTTGCGGTGTCTTCTGACCAGAAGCAATATTCTCACCTGCATAGGAATAAGTTACTCCGTAAGAACGCATCATATCAAAAGGTGAGCCGTAGGTCGGCGATGTATGGCTGAAGTAATTGTTCACATCCATGTCTCTTGCTTTCTCAGTTGCCACTTTCGTGAGCAAAGCGTCGCTTTTCAAAGCGGCTAGGCCTGCTTTCGCACGCTCTTGGTTAACGAGTGCAATCACTTGCGACTGAATCGCGCTCAAGCTCGCTGCCCCTGAATCTGTGCTGCCAGAGCCGGTGTTCCCTGTCGTAGAGCCACTACCTGTGCTGCCCCCAGTCGTATTGCCTGTGCCTGTGCTAGGTTTCGTTACCGTACCGCTCCCAGTTCCTGTACTTGGCTTCGTTACCGTGCCGCTTCCAGTTCCTGTGCTTGGCTTAGTCGTTCCAGTTGTGCCGTCCGTTGTCGGCCACTGAATGACACTGCCATTAAACAGCTTGCTTATGTCTACTCCATATCTATCTGCGATCTGCTTAATCGTTTCTTGGCTGATCGTAATCGTCTGCGTGTTGGAGTATGTTTTCACAACGGGTGCTGCACTTGCTGATGGAGCTGTAAATCCTGCGCCAATTACTGTTGCTGCGATTATACCTGCGACACCTATGCGAATGGGTTGCATCTTCATGAATAATTCCTCCTAGTAAGATAAGTTTTTTATACAAAAGCGACTCGCGCTTGATGCTTTTCTAAGCTGCGTGTTCGTTTTGTTTGTGCATCGTTCTTCCCGACGCCACTTATCTTACCATGGGGTTTTCGCTGTTTCATGACACAAAAACTGGAAATAGCATGAAAATGATGTGCAAAACAGCGCGGCTACAGCTTTATGAGAATATGCTCATTGGCCTATTTCACTGTATTTTATAGCTGACCACTCGCTTTTCGCAGCTCATTTGCCAACCGGTGAATCTCATCCCGCTCCGCTTTTGAGGCTGCTGCAAACCAAGCAGGAGACAGCCAAGTGGATATAATTTTGTTCGCATCGACAGCGTTCATATCGACATCCCTCCAATCACGAACAAGCTCTAGAAACGACGCTTTGTTAACTGAGCTTCCCGGGCATGTCTTCCCTGCATTCATCTCACGATGGAATTTAATTTGGGCTTCCGGCAGCTTCCACTCCTTAGCGATATGGCTTGTAAGCTTAACTGCTGTTGCAAGCTGAGCTCCTTCCAGCTTCTCTGCACCTACATCGAAATTCCCAATCATTTCGAACATAAACGGATGAATCCCATCATTGTCTGAATTATTAAAGCCGACAGCTGACGCAGGCGCTATTAACAGCGAACGCCCTTCCCATATATAGCCGTCAGGATCAATGGTCGCATGTTGAGCGATATCTCCCCAATTCTGCGTGATTGCATGAAACCGCCACATCGCTTGAATGATTTTCATTTTATCCGTCGCTCTGCGATAATCGGCAATCGTGGGCTTCCACGTTCCATGTACATGCACCTGCGAGAATTTCACATTCGTCCTAAACGGCTTTAAATATTCCACATACTCCGCATAAGTAAACCTACGGAAGTTTTTGCGTTCCACAACCATCACTGCATCGCTTCCTTTCGGTATATCGTTAGCTATAGCATATGCTGCTAACTTGTACATGAAACGGCAAGCAACTATAAAAAGCAGGCTATGGACAAATTCATCCATAGCCTGCTAAGTGTTAGTTGTGCTTTTATCTGTTGCCAAGCTTAATGTTGCCCGTATCGGATTCTAAATTGATTTTAATATCACCGGCACCAATTTTACGATCGACTGTTCGACCTGATTCCTTTGTCGTCTCAAGACCTGACCATTCTATTGTGCTTCGTCCGGTTTGTTTTTTAATTTTAATCGCAGCCGACTCTGGCTGCTTATCTACATTAATTGTTATATTTCCTGTATCTGTTGAGACCGTCGTATCGTGCTGCAGCTCCGCCGTTTCAATACTTACATTGCCTGTATCACTCTCGCCTGTCAACATGCCTTCACCATCGGTAAAGGTTGCACTGCCTGTATCCGTTTCGAAATTCACATCCTGAAAGACATAATTGGACACCTTGATCTTACCCGTATCTGTGGACAGCTCCAGCTTGTTTCCTTTTAGCTGATCAATGACAATATTTCCTGTATCCGTTTCAACATCGAAACGATCCCACAGCTTCTCTGGCAATTCCACGATCATATTCAAATCCACAATCGAGATGCCAAACTGGATTCCGTTTCTAGTATCACCGACAATATGAAGCGTATCGCCTTTCGTTTCCGCTGTGAAAATAATTTTCTCCTTTAGCTTCTTGCTAATATTGCCTTCGAGCTTAACCCGAACTTCTTGCGAGCTGCCAGGTACGAATGTAATGTCAAAGGTATCCGTCTCTGCACGGATAGACTGAATATTAGATGCATCCACCGTACGTTCATCTGAATAGGCATCTCCTTTGAACTTCACTAAATCATTTTCGTTAAAAACAAAAAACGCACAAAGCACTCCGATTCCAAGCATAATTAGTGCAATAGCTGCCAGCTTCTTCATTTGTTATTCCCCTTTACGATTCGTGTACTGAATTTCAAATATTTCAACGTCAATTTGTAGAAAGAAGTCGTTAGTGACTTTAAGCCAATGAAGAGCAGTAAGGCAATCGCGCTCGTAATCAGGCATACCGTGAAAGCTTGTGCAAGGCTGAATGTATCATTCCATACGCTCTCTATAATGACCGCGACGCCGGATAAAGCGACTGCTGCAGCTGATGCCCACAATGCTAGGATGACAGCCGCAAGAGCTAGATAAGGCCCTAATATGAAAATGACATTGAACAAGCCCAAGCTTACTGTTGCAAACACTGCCTTGGACAGCTTACCGAAGCTGCCTGTCTTCTCGGCTTGGCCTACTCGATAGCTGAGCAATATTTCATTGGCAATTAATTTGGGATCACCAAGTTCAAGTGCAGCATCTTCTTCACTCTGTCCATTCTCCACTGCCTGCTGGAAGTGAATATAATAATCGTATAACCACTCCTTGCGCTGCACCTCAGGAATGACACTCAGCATACCTTCTAGTTCTAACATATACCGATCTCTCGTCGTCATGGCTTCAAACCTTCCTCTACAATTTCATTAACGGATTTCGTGAAGCTCTCCCACTCGGCAATGAGTCTGCGCATATGGCTCCAGCCCTCTTGTGTGAGCTGGTAATACTTGCGCGGAGGTCCTTCATTAGATTCCTTCAAATAGGTCGAGAAGTAACCATCTTGAGTCAGTCTGCTGAGCAAAGGATATACACTGCCAACAGCTACCTCGAATTTCTCGGATATTTTGACTGCAAGCTCGTATCCATAACGGTCGCCTCTTGTTGCCAAGACTAGGACGCATATCTCGAGCACGCCCTTCTTAAATTGAATGTTCATTCCTTGTCCTCCATAAGCGAAGTTTGAGCTGCCTTGGTTCAAAAGAATCGCAATTATGTAACATAACTTACTATTCATTAATGCAGCATAGCTGAATGTGGTGTTTTGTTCTTTTTCCAATTTAACACATGCTATTCTACATTGCAAGATAGTGTTCAAAAAAGAATACCTCCAGCAGCTAAGCTTTCGCCCAATTGATGGAGGTATTGTATACGTATTAGTTTACGCTGATGAATTTCCCTGTAGCTTGTGATTCGAATGCGCACAAAATAACTTTCAAGGAAGCACGACCGTCTTCGCCGCTAACCGCTGGTGTTGTGTTCGTCAGAATGCTCTCAAGGAATGCATTTACAACACCGCTTGATTCTTGTTTATCGTTAGTCGAGATCGCGCCAACCTTATGCTTCTCGATCGTTCCGTTGCGAAGCTCAACGATAACTTGATCATCATGATGCGTACCGATTTTCATTACACCGTTCTCACACCATAGAATCGTACTGTTATCCTCGCCTTTGTAGTACGTCCAGCTAGCTACAAGCGTACCGATTGCGCCGCTTTTCATTCGAAGCAAGCAAGAAGCGTTATCGTCAACCTCTGTATCTTTTTTATCCAGCGTGCCTACAAAACCAGCAACCTCTGACACTTCATCGTCCAGCATCCAGCGGATAAGATCGGATTTGTGAACGCCTAGATCGCCCATAGCACCCATGATCGCTTCCGGCTTGCGGAAGAACCAGCTTTCAGCACCATCGATACTCCAAGCATCCGGCCCAGGGTGACCGAAGGAAGTACGGAATGTAAGTACTTTTCCAAGAATACCAGATTGCAATACCTGCTTAGCCTTTACATGTGGCGGCATGAAGCGTTGGTTGTGACCAACCATCAGATGCACGTCGTTTTTCTTAGCCGCTTCAATCATCGCTTCTGCTTCTTCATCTGTTACGGCCATCGGCTTCTCTACCAGCACATGTGCACCGGCATTAGCTGCTGTAATCGACATCGAAGCATGCAAGGCGTTCGGCGTACAGACACTTACTGCATCTGGCTTGATCTCAGCAAGCATCGTTTCATAATCTGCGAATGCTTTGCCGCCATGAAGATTAACGAAATATTCGGCGCGCTCGATGATTGGATCAACGAAAGCGACAAGCTCTACGTTCTCATGAGCCGCATATTCCGGAACATGACGATATTTCGAAATGGAACCGCAACCTATAACTGCTACGCGTACTTTAGACATGGATAGTTTCCCCTATTCATTGTGAAGTTAAATTACTAGTTTAGATAGTTCTTTTTCAACCATTCCATACTTTCTGCAACAGCTTCAAGCGGTGGATTCGCACATGTATCCTGTTCAACAATCAACCATTCTACAGATGCCTTCGATGCAGCATCGATAATGTCTAGAAGCGGCAGATCGCCGCGGCCAAGCTCGACAGTATCAATCTGCTGCCCCTTCTCGCCTGCACGGAAATCCTTCAGATGCAGAAGCGGCAAACGACCCGCATATTTCGCAATATAAGCAAGTGGATCAACGCCTGAATATTGCACCCAGCCGATATCCATTTCAACCTTTAGGTATTGTGCGTCAATACGCTCGTACAACGCATCAAATACGATTTGACCGTCAATTTCAACTTCAAATTCGAATTCGTGATTATGATAAGCAAATGAAATGCCTGCATCACGGAAACGCTTTCCATACTCCTCGAATTTCACCAAATGATTGCGCCATGCATCCGTATCGCGTGCATCAGCTGGAAGCCACGGACATATTGCATATTTAGCGCCAATCGTTTGAAGGTACGCGATTTCTTCATCAAGGCGTTCTTCTAGAAGATGCAAGCCAATATGGCTCCCGATTGCTTTCAAGTTCAGCTCTTGCAGCAAATCGCGCATCGCTTCAGCTTTAATGTCGCCGTAGCCCGCAAACTCCACGCCTTCGTAACCCATAGCCGCAATTTGGCGAAGTGTTCCTTCGAAATCCTGTGCCGTAGCATCCCGTACGGTGTACAATTGCAAACCAACATTCATTCGTGTCATGTGAGTTGCACTCCCTTGTATCTTTTAGTTTTATATATTTGATTTTGCTTTCCGACTTTCATTATATCGACAGTTGCTTGCGAAAAACAGCTATTTTAGTAACCTTTTCTTATGCTATTTTGGTGAATGCTTGTATGACTAATGAAGAAAAAACAGCTGTCGCCGTCCTCTGGCGGCGCAGAGTGCTACATTCCGGAAATATAGAGAAAGGATGGCGAGATCATATGCTTTCCTATATTTGAAAAAAAAGAGAAGCAGCTCGGCATGTCCATTACGGACAATAACAGAGCTGCTTCATTATTCTTTAGATGTTGATTGTAAATGTCAGTTGCTTAGAACCAGCAGCCAATTTCAGTAAGCTTCCATCCACTTCAGCCGAAACGCCGTCTACGGAAACAATGTCGCCAAGACCTTTCAGCTCAAACGAGAACGGTTTGCCGCTGCCATCCACTTGAACGGATATCGCCCCGCCTTGACGGCTTGCCGATACGGTAAGCTCTGTTGCACCCTTAACATCACGAACGATCGTGGATGCCGTTACGCCATCTTCCAGATTATGAAGCTGCAGCGCTACGCCGTCAGCATAGTCATAATCAGGACGAACGTCATTTGCGCCAAGCGCAATGATCGAGTTCGGACGAACGAATAGCGGAAGGCTGAAGAAGTCGTATTTCTCCTTGCGCCACGAACCGCCCTCTACGATTTCTCCGGAGAGCAAATGCGTCCATTTGCCTGCTGGCAAATAATAAGTGACATTGCCCTGCTCATTGAAGATCGGAGCTACCAATATGGAATCGCCAAGCATATATTGTCGATCAAGTACTTCCGTCGTCGGATCTTCTGGGAATTCCAGCACCATCGCACGCATTGAGGGCAAGCCCTGCTCCGTTGCTTGAACTGCCGTATTGAATAAGTAAGGCATAATGCGGCATTTCAGCTTTGTAAAGAAGCGAGTTACGTCAACGGCTTCTGTATCGTAAGCCCAAGGCACCCGATACGATTTGCTTCCGTGCAGACGGCTGTGGCTGGACAGCAAGCCGAAAGCAAGCCAGCGCTTGAATACATGATCAGGAGCGGTGTTCTCGAAGCCGCCAATATCATGGCTCCAGAAACCAAATCCAGAAATACCTAATGATAGACCGCCGCGAAGGCTCTCCGCCATGGACTCATAATCCGCGTAGCAATCGCCGCCCCAGTGGACAGGGAATTTCTGTCCGCCAGCCGTAGCTGAACGGGCGAACAATGCCGCTTCGTTTTTGCCAAGCTTTTCTTCAAGTACTTCAAATACGACTTTGTTGTAAAGCTGCGTGTAATAGTTGTGCATTTTCATCGGATCAGAACCGTCGAAATACGCTACATCCGTTGGGATACGCTCGCCAAAGTCTGTTTTGAAGCTGTCAACGCCCATATCAACAAGCTCGCGCAGGTAGCTTGCATACCACTCGCATGCAGCCGGGTTCGTGAAATCAACGAGTGCCATTCCTGGCTGCCACAGATCCCATTGCCATACATCGCCGTTTGGCTTCTTCACTAAATAGCCATGCTCCTTGCCTTCTGCGAACAAACGGGAGCGCTGTGCGATGTAAGGATTAATCCATACGCAAATTTTAAGCCCTTTTTCTTTCAAACGGGAAAGCATACCAACAGGATCCGGGAAAACGCGCTCATCCCATTTGAAATCCGTCCAGTGGAATTCGCGCATCCAGAAACAGTCGAAGTGGAAGACATGCAGTGGCAAGTCGCGCTCAGCCATACCATCTACGAATGAATTCACCGTGGCTTCATCATAGTTAGTCGTGAATGAAGTCGTTAGCCACAGACCGAACGTCCAAGCTGGCGGAAGAGAAGGCTTACCAGTCAAGTTCGTATATTTGCCCAATACTTCCTTCATGCTCGGGCCGTCGATGACGAAATACTCCAGCGATTCGCCGGCAACACTGAATTGTGCTTTCTTTACTTTCTCCGATGCAATCTCGAATGATACAAGCTCAGGATGATTAACAAATACACCATATCCTTTGTTTGTAATGTAGAAAGGAATGTTTTTGTACGATTGCTCAGAGCTTGTGCCGCCGTCCTTATTCCACAAATCTACAACTTGACCATTTCTTACGAATGGCGTGAAGCGCTCCCCAAGACCATAAACCCACTCGCCAACACCTATATCAAGCTCTTCACGCATAAAGGTATTGCCGTTATCTTCTTTAATATAAGCCATTGATTTCTGCGTGCTGCCGGTAATTCGCTCGCCGCCGCGATAGAAATCAACTGCCCATTCTGGACCTTTGCGAATATGAACGCTCAGACTTCCGCTCGTTAGAATAGCTTCTTTTTCGTTTTCTTCAATTACAACATGATTGCCTGTTTGCGAGGAAAGCTCAAATACGGGTCCGCGCTCTCTAACGCCCGCATGATGCACAAGCTTAACGCCTATAACACCTGGAAGCGGGGAATGGAAATGAACCGTAAGCAGCATCGTATCCAGCATGTTGGACCGTGTTACGATTGGCTGAGGGGAGGCATAAGCCGTTAGTTTGCCATCATTTTGCTCAAAATCATGAACTTGCACTGCTCCTAATACTTTGTATTCATCACGAATGAGCCAGTTGCCGTCTGTAAATTTCATGGACTGAACCAACCTTCCTGTTAGGTTTTATTTGCTTTCCTATATAATTGCATTATACTGATTATGAATCGAACTAATCTAACAAAATAATGCTCATCTATAGCACTATTTTGACGAAATGCCTCTAACATGAATATTGATTCGTATCAGGCATAGGAGGCTCTTTCCAAATGGACCAAACGACACGCCATTCATTGAAGGAAGACCGTCTGCATGGCGACAACATGTTCCCACTTGCTGCTTACTGGATTGAGCATGAAGAGCCTGGCGTTCCTGTTCTGGACTGCCACTGGCATGCAGAAGCTGAATTTTTTTATGTGTGTGAGGGCGAAGTACTGTTTCAGATCGATACCGACTATTTCCCTATAAAAGCTGGCGAGGCTGTATTTATTGATGGTGGCGATATTCATGCAGGACATGCGCTCGGCGACACCGCTTGCTCCTTCTGCGCCATCGTATTTGATACACATTTGCTGTCCAGTGCAAGCTATGATGCCGTTCAAGAACAGTATATATTGCCGCTGCAAGACAAAAAACGAACGTTTCCGAGACACATCAAGCCTGACACGGAATGGGAAATCTCTTTGCTACGCCATCTTCAGAGCATCATGGACGTTTGCCATTCGCAATCGCGTGGCGTTGAAACGGCCGTTAAGGGTCATTTTTACTTAATGCTTCATGAAATTGCGGCGGGAGAGCGCTTCTGCAATCGCAGTGAAACGAGCATGGCCGATACAACGAAAATTGACAGGCTGAAGAAGGCCATTGTTTATATGCAGCAAAATTTCCATCGCCATATTCGTATCGTTGAAATCGCAGATCAAATTCCGATGAGCGAGGGACAGTTTTGCCGCTTCTTCAAAACAATGACGAGGCAAACGCCCATCGAATACTTAAATGCGTATCGGATCAGGCAGGCCGCCGACCTGCTGCTTCAGCCCGAGCGCAAAGTATCGACAGTGGCGCTGGATGTTGGTTTCGATCATATCAGCTACTTCGTTAAAGTATTTCGCAAAATGATGAAGTGTACACCCTCTCAGTTCCGCAAAAAACAGCTGGATGCGTCGGAACGCCGCAATTGATGTGCGAAATCGCTGCATTTGCGTATATTTTGCCAAAAGTTACAGCTTTGTAACCAAATACTTACCGAATTTTAAGAATTATTTAATAATTGTGCGTTACACTAATAAAAAAAATCCTTCGCGGGATGGAGGTCCTTACTATGAAAACCATGCTGATGTTTCAAAATAAAACAATACCTGTCTATTTGACCGACACGAATAAACAAGCCATCGAAAAGCTATCTACCGTTCTTAACCGCAAGCTGACCACAGGTAAAAATGCGCTCAAAACCTGTCTTAAATCACTCATAAGTGTAGAAATTGTAGGCAGTGAGGCAACACTTCATTCTTATTTCGAACGGGATACGTTAACGATCTCACTTTACTAATGACTACCGCAACAGCTTCGGCGAGTTTTCGCTGTCCTATAAATTTAGCAGTTTAGCCATTGCGCTGAGCTACACCAAGAGGAGAAGAGTCTGGATTATGATGCCGGCTCTTCTCCTTTTTATTTGCCGTAAGATGATCGCGTTATCTGATTTATTTCCAGATTATATAATAGAAGAAATTATACAGAGCGAGGCTTTTCTCATGAATATTGAAGTGAACAGCAGTAATCTGAAATTTCTAGAATGCTTCTCATCGGATACACGGATAAAGATTATTGAATTGCTGAACACCAAGCCTATGAATATTAAAGATTTGGCAGATGCGCTCGGCATTTCGTCCGCTATCGTCACCAAGCATATCCAGAAACTCGAAGAAGCTTCTATAATAACGACACAAAGCGTACCGAGCACCAGAGGCCGTCAAAAGCTATGTTATCTAACCCTTGAATCGGCTACGCTGCAATTTCGAGTAAAGCCGCTTACAGATCAGAATCGATACGCAGTATCCATCCCCATCGGGCAATATTGTGCCTATGAAGTAAAGCCAACCTGCGGATTGACCTCAGACACCAAAATTATCGGTATCATAGACGATCCTCGCTATTTCTCTGATCCAGAACATGTCAAATCAAACCATCTCTGGCTCGGGAGCGGCTACATTGAATATCGGATTCCTAATTATTTGGTCGGAAACCAACGAGTAAGAAGCCTTTCCATTTCACTCGAAATTTGCTCAGAAGCTCCTCATTACAACGAAAACTGGCCCTCTGATCTGTCGTTTTATTTGAATGACATCTGCTTAGGTGTCTGGACCTGTCCTGGCGACTTTGGCGCTGTGAGAGGCGTATATACGCCAGATTGGTGGGATTTGGGGACGCAGCATGGCTTGCTCAAACAAATTAGCATTGATGCAGACGGAGCCTATATTGATGGCATTCGCATGTCAGACAAAACCGTACAAGAGCTCGCTATCGGCTCGAATGAAGATATTCGCTTCCGTATCTGCGCGCCCGAAACCGCTGTCCACAGCGGAGGACTTAGCCTATTCGGCAAGAAATTCGGCAATTATGACCAAGACATTCAGGTTTATGTCGCCTATTAATTAAAGGCTCCAGCGTAAAGACAGCACAGGTAAGGTACCTGTGCTGTCTTTTTAGCTATAGAGTCATGCTTTCTTAGCTTGCGGTTGTTGTTTGTTGGTCCTGCTGCGGCTGTCTTCCGCCGCCTCCACCGCCGCCGAACCCGCCTGTGCGAATCGTAATCGATTCTGCTTCCTGCGTATCATCCTTCAACATAACAGATAAAATATCATCTGCCTTCAAATCCGCAAGCGTCACTTCCTTCTCTACCATTTGCTCGTTCTCGAAAGTAACCGTCGTGATCTTTGTCGCATCCGTTACAGTTATTACAACGGTTTCGTCTGAGAACATGGCGCCCATTCCCATGCGACCGCCGCCTTCTGGTACCGTACCGTCACCTGCCGGAGCTGCTGGAGGTTCGCCGTCCGCAGGCATTTCCCCGTCCGCAGGAGGCTGCTGCCCTTGACCCTCGGCAGGTGCTCCACCTGTTCCGTCACCTTGCGGCGGGCCTCCTTGACCCATCGCGGATTTATAGAGCGTAATGGTTTGTCCATCAATTGATTTGATTTTTCCCATCAAATCAGCCTGCGCCCCCATCTGCCCCATTCCTCGTCCACCTGCGCCTTGTTGCTGCGTTCCGCCGCCGGTTCCATTCTGCTGAACGTCAGCCTGCGCATCCGCTTGGACCTCTGCGCCTGTTTGTTCCTCTTGTACACCGCATCCTGCCAATGCCGCCGCAATCACCACAGCGCTAAGCATTACTTTCCATTTGTTCATATCGTTCATCTCCTATGAATATGGTTAATATTCCTTATGTCCATAATGAATTCTAGCATTCGATTATGAACGAGAGATGAACGAAAACTGAACGTAGGCTGAAACTTTGCTCAGCTTCGTCTTAGAAGCGGATTCCGCTTCCAATTGCCTGATACAAAGAGCAGCGTTCCAATCCATCCGCAAATCGAAGCAATAACGAGCAGCACGGTCAATGACACGCTATTCGAGAGGCTGCCACTCAGAATCGGGCCAATACTGCCGCGGACACCGAAGAGCATCAAATGCACTCCGAATACCATTGCCTCTCGGCCTGGAGCAAGCCGGAATACAAATGCAAGAATACCGATATCCCATATTGCTTCTCCAATACCTTGAATGGCATTTCCCAATATAACAGCTGTATAAGTACCCCATAGTCCATAAAGCATCGGAACGATGGCGTATGCCGCTACTCCGCAGAGCAGCGTATATTTAAGAGGTATGCGGTCGATCATCCAGCCTGCAATCAAAAAGGTTAGCAGCAATGTCGTATAATAAGCTACGCGCGCAATTCCAATCTCTATATTGGACAGCTCTAGTATTTTGACCTGAATAATTTGGTACAGCGGGTTCGCAACCATGTTGCCAAAGCCAGCGAACGTCGTCGCTGCAAGAAATACAGCAAGTGATCGGTTCTCCCTAACAAGCTTCCACTGCTCCTTCAATGGGAAACGGCTCGTCTTCTGAAGCACAACGGGGACTCGGACTGCCTTAGGCTCCTGAGGAGGCAGCTTTATTCGATTGAATAGCCCAATTGACAGCAATCCGATAATGGATGCGGCAATTAACGGACCTGACGGTCCGAATGCATCCGACCAGCTTCCGACCAGCAGCGCAAGCGGGATCATCACTCCTCCCATCGCGACTCTTACAAAGCCCATTAGTCTTCCTCGCAATTCAGGTGGATACATCCGAGGAATAAGGGCCGCGTACGCAGGGGTTTGTATCCCCATCAACAGTTGGAACAGCAGCGCCGCAACGACGTAAACGGAAGGATATGCGAATAGAGCTGGCAGAATCAGCAGCATTCTCCCAATCATATTCGGAATCATCACAAATGGCTTAGGATTATTTGCTTTCTCAATCCAGGTCGCCCAGAAAGGCGAGAATAATAGACCGATTGCTGGAGCAGCAGCGAGCAGTCCAATCTGGAAACTACTAGCACCCTGCTGAATTGCAAATGCGATATAAAATTGGTTTATGACGACATTAAACAAGCTGAACAAACAGGATGCTCCAAGGTCAATGCGAGCGTTCCTCCACACATTTGGGGTCATTGGCATTCCAAACTTTAATATTCTCGGGCTTGCTTTGGACTCAGATTCCATTCGGACGACTACCTTCTTCACTATGTTTGTTAGTACCGCTCAGAGGATCCTTTGCGCAGCAAAGAATCCTCTCTCTAGTCCTTCATTTGATTGGATATTACTACAGACCTCACTATTTGTACAGGGTAAAATCAGCTAGGCAATCCGCCCTGCTTGCGCCGCTTTCTTCCTAATCTCTCTGGAGTGTGGTAGACTTTTTCTCAGACTAGCATTGTATTTTTCTCAAATCATAGGAGGGTTTTTGTTGGGTATTGCAATCGGAATTGATATTGGCGGTACTAAAATAGCATTTGGTTTCGTAGGCGAGCAAGGCGAGGTTATCGCGAAGGGTTCATTGAAGACTGATCTTTCCATTACGCCTGCCGAGATGCTTGCCAAGGTCGCAGATTCAGTAAAGCAGCTTGCCGAGCAGGCAGGAGTTGCGCTTGATAACGTTATTGGTGTTGGCGTTGGCGCACCTGGGCCGCTGAATACGCTGAAGGGAGAGCTTACCTGCCCGCCGAATCTAAAGAGCTGGTGGGGCTTTCCTGTTGTAGATGAGTTGAAAAAACATCTTTCTCTTCCTATTAAAATGGAAAACGACGCAACCGCAGCTGCACTTGCCGAGAAATGGGTTGGTGCGGCGAAGGACTCTGAGCACTTTATTTTTATAACGATCAGCACAGGCATTGGTGCAGGCATCTTCATGCACGGCAAGCTGCTGACCGGCTCAACAGGCAATGCGGGCGACGCGGGCTTTATGCTGGTGGATCAAGCCGGAACCCCTTGGGAGGTTGTTGCATCCGGCACCGCTGTCGCCCGCCAAGCTTCTGAGCTTCTCGGCCGCGAGGTTACCTCGAAGGAAGCATTCGAGCTGGCCGCGCAAGGCGACCCGCAAATGTCCGAGCTCGTTAATCGAGTATTCACTTCAATCGGAATGGGCTGTGTCTCGCTCATCAACATTCTTGACCCGAACAAAATCGTAATCGGCGGCGGCGTTTCTCAGGTTGGCGAGCCTCTATTCACAGCAGTAAGGGATTACGTTTCCAAACATGCGCTCAATCCATCCGGCAGAGAAGCTGCGATCGTTCCTGCGCTCCTTCAACAGGACGCAGGCTTAATTGGCGCTGCTGCACTAATCCAGCAAGCGTATTAAATATAAGAGCCGTCGCTTCGTTTAAGAAGGCGACGGCTCTTTCGATTATGGGCTTGTCGATTCAAAAGTCGAATCCGATAGCATATTCTTTCATCCACCGTATCAAGTGGCCAGGTCACATCCCGCTGCTAGGTCAACTAAGCAGCTAGATTTGGCGGAGCCCTTTCAAATAAGTCTGAATTCCCATTCTTAAGCTTTCATCGACAGCCTGAGGCATGCCGAATCCCCCTTTTTGCTCAATCGATGCGAATCCGTGTAAGAAGCTGCGAAAGCCTCTTACGATATGGATTGCCATATCGCCTTCCAGCTTATAGTAGGCAAGCTGACTAAGGAAGAGATCAACTAGCACCTGTGCTGCTCCTGTATATTCCTCATCATCAGCATCAGGAGATCGCAGTGTCAGCTCGTATACACCTGGCTCTGTTCGCGCGAAGGCGAGATATGCAGAAGCTATGGCATGAATCGCTGCGTCCCCTTCCTTGCCTTCCACTGCATGATGAATAGCGATGGTCAGTCTTTTCAGCCCGAATATGGCAAGCTGGTTCCGCAAGCCATGCAAGCCGCTTATATGATTATACAAGGAAGGCGACCGTATTCCGAGACTTTGAGCCAGAGATGCGAGCGTGACCTCTTGAATGCCTCGTTCGTTAGCGATTACAGCTGCCGCTTCTACTATAGACGGCAAATCTAGTCCTCTTCTTGGTGACATTGCTTAGCTCCTCCCCCTTTCCTTATTTCGCTAATGAACGTTCCGCTGCGGCAACGGCCTTCTCCATCAGCTCTAGCGGATGACGAATCATATTGCCGTGGCCTGCGGCAAGCACAGAAGGGTTTAATTGTATTAATCTCCGAGAGGACGCAAGACTGGTTCGCTTATCCCAAGTTGCTATTGCAGGGAAAGGAAACAGCAGTCTTAACTGTCCCGATACGGCAACGCCCGAACGGGTCTGAAATGCATCGCCAGCAATGAGAATCCGATTTCTCGTATCAAGGAATGACATCGAGCCTGGTGTATGGCCAGGTGATGCTACGGCTAGCAGCGAGCCGATATGGTCACCATCTTGAAGCAAAACGTCAGGGTTAGTCCGCACTGATTTGGGAATGGAGCCTTTTATCGGCCCGCTCGCCTCCCCTTGATCCAATGTCAGATCACCTTGTAGCAGCCTTGCGTCTCGACGGGAGAGAAAGACTTGAGCCTCTGGCAGCAGCTGCTTTAACCCATCGAGAGCGCCGACATGGTCCGTATGTGCATGTGTCAATACAATGCGCGTAATCGGTTTGCCCAATTTTTCTGCCGCCTTCATAATGGCCTTGACGTTGTTCGGAAGCGCTGCGTCCACAAGCGTCAAGCTGCTCTCTTCTTCCACCAAATAACAATTCACTGGAAATATCGTCGGCAAATAAGTCAGCTGAATTACCGTTTTCTCGCGTGTCATTCTCATCTATAATCGGCTCCTTCAATAAAAACTAATATCATTAGTTTTATAATAAACTAATACCATTAGTTTTTGCAAGCCTAGTTATTATTGTTCCTTCTGACTTAGAAGAAACGCTTCAATCGCTGCTTTATCTGGTATGGAAGCTTGAGCGCCTTTCTTTGTCACGGCGAGTGCTGCTGCTGCCGCTGCATAAGTCAACGCTTTCTCAGCCGCCAAGCCTTCTGCGCTTGCAGCTGCATAAGCGCCGAAGAACGTATCGCCCGCTGCCGTCGTGTCTACGGGCTTTACCGGGAAAGCCGGTACAGAGACGGATTGTCCTTGTTTATTCTGATAGAAGCAGCCTTTCTCCCCTAACGTAATAATGACTTGCTCTACGCCTTTATCTAGTGCCCATTCGGCAGCAGCCATTGCTTCATTCTGGTCGCTGACCGTAATGCTTGTGACGGCTGCCGCTTCTGTTTCGTTCAGAATAAGCGTATGTATAAGCGGGAGTACCTCCTCTGGAATAGCACTAGCAGGTGCAGGGTTGTAAAACACACGTGCACCGTTGCTAATCGCGCTATTCATAACCGCTAAGTTGGTTTCCCAAGGAATTTCGTTTTGCAGCAGCACTGCAAATACATCGGACCAGTTCCCCGCCTCTGCCGCCGCATCGTCTGCCGATAGCTGCCCGTTTGCCCCCGCCGTTAGTACAATATGGTTTTCACCCTCCTCATTAACGGTAATAATAGCGAAACCTGAGCTTCCACTCTTACGTATGATTGATTCAGTAGCAATACCATTCTGCTGTAAGGTTTCGAGCAGAGTCTCGGCGAATGGGTCGCCCCCTACCGCTCCGATCATCACACAATCAGCCCCAGCTCTAGCCGCTGCGACAGCTTGGTTCGCCCCTTTGCCGCCAGGAAAAAATGCCGTACTTATACTAGCTATCGTTTCGCCTGGAAGCGGAAAATGTTTAACAGAGCTTACAATATCCATATTCATGCTGCCAATAACGAGTAATTTACTCATAGCTTCATCCCCTTTATTTACATTGAAAAACAATGCTCTTATTCCATCTTATTTTAACAGAAGGAGATCATAAAGACATGATTACAGCTTTTATTATTGGGTGCGAAATCGGTTTCTGGCTTTTCGTGCTTGGCGGCTTGTTATGCCGGTATATTTTCCGTTTGAAGAAGCTTGGCAAAGTACTGCTGTTCAGCACCCCGTTAATCGATCTCGCATTAGTTATCGCTACCGTTTATGATCTGCGCGGCGGTGCAGAAGCAACTTTTGCCCATAGTCTGGCAGCTGTTTATATCGGGGTTTCCATTGCCTTCGGCCATCGCATGATAAAGTGGGCAGATGAACGGTTCGCCCATCGGTTCGCTGGCGGCCCCGCACCTGTCGGCAAGCCGAAATTGGGAAAAGAACACGCAAGACATGAAAGAATCGCCTGGCTGCATCATTTGCTCGCCTTCGCAATCGGTGCTCTTATATTGTACGGCATGATAACCATGATAGGCGATGAGTCTCGTACTCAATCCTTGCTTCAAACGCTCCAGTTATGGCTAGTCGTACTTGGAATCGATTTTGTCATCAGCTTCAGCTATACGTTGTGGCCGCGCAAGCAAAAAGGAGCATCCTGACTGTTGGTCAGGATGCTCCTTTTTTTGTTAATCTGATAAGCATAACTGCAAGTTATGCAGTCAAGATGCTGAGCTGTGGTTACAGCGATTTCATATCGCCTCGAATCATCGCACAATCAGCTGTTCGCGATTGGGACCGACTGACACGCTGCCGATTTTGACACCGATTAATTCCTCAACAAATAGGACATAGCGCTGCGCGGCTTCCGGCAGCTCCTCGAAGCTGCGAATTTGTGAAATGTCGCTTCGCCAGCCCGGGAGATATTCCAAAACCGAATTTGCTTCCTGCAGCTTGGACGTAATGGGAAATGTATGCTTTATAATTTGACCATCCAGCTCATAACTCGTACACACGGGTATTTCGTCTAAATAACCAAGAACATCAAGGTTAGTAAGTGCCACTTCCGTTGCACCTTGCAGCATGCAGCCATACCGCGTAGCTACCGCATCGAACCATCCTACCCTGCGTGGTCTCCCCGTTGTTGCTCCATATTCTCCTGCATCACCGCCTAAGCGGCGCAGTTGATCTTCTGCATCGCCACCCAGCTCGCTGACAAATGGTCCTGCTCCAACACAGCTGGAATATGCTTTCACCACGGCAATAATTCGTGTAATTGCATAAGGGGGCAGCCCAGCACCAACTGGCGCATACCCTGCAAGTGTCGAGGATGACGTCGAATAAGGATAAATACCGTGATCCGGATCACGCAAGGCGCCAAGCTGTCCTTCCAGTAATATGGACTCTCCATCTCGATAAGCGTCATGAAGCAGCCTGCTTGTATCGCTGACGTAAGGCCTCAGCTTCTCTGCTTGATTGAGCAGCTCAGGCAGCAGGTCTCGCGCCTGCACAGGATCATGGCAATACAGCTCTGTAAGAACAATGTTCTTAGCCGCGAGCGATTGCTCCAGCCGCTGCAGCAGCCGATCCTCATCATATAGATCCGCTACCTGCACGCCAAGCTTCGCATATTTGTCAGCATAGAAGGGAGCAATCCCTCGCTTCGTCGAGCCGAACCCCTTCGCTCCCAGCCGCTGCTCCTCAAGCTCATCGAACAAACGATGAATGGGAAGCACGACCTGTGCACGCTCCGACACTCGAATCCGTGGCTCAGATACGCCTCTGCCACGCAGTTCTTCTATCTCTCGAAGCAGAACATCGATATCCAAAGCCGTACCAGGTCCAATCACGTTAGTAATATGTGGATAAAATACACCTGATGGCAGCATATGCAATGCAAATTTTCCATAATCGTTTATAATCGTATGCCCAGCATTGCTGCCGCCTTGATACCTTACGACAAATGAAGACTTTGCCGCCAGCGCATCCGTCATTTTCCCCTTACCTTCATCTCCCCAATTCGCTCCTACAATAGCCGTTACCGTCAAAGCCGTCGCCTCCCGATCTTGTTTTGAGCTCACAAGAGTTATTATAATAGCAGTAGTAACATTAAAATAATTCATATAACTAATATCATATATTAGGTGAGGTAATGGATATGATCGTAAATATGGAATGGTACCGTGTTTTTTATTGGACAGCCAAGACAGGCAGTCTCTCCCGAGCAGCGGAGCAGCTATTTATTACACAGCCGGCTGTTACACATACGATTAAGCAATTGGAAGCTAAGCTTGGCGGGCCGTTATTCTTTCGCATGGCCAAAGGGGTTAAGCTTACAGCAGAAGGCGAGGTGCTCTACCGATATATCGAGCAAGCGTACCGTTTTATGGAAACGGGAGAGAAAATGCTTGCCGAAATGCACAATCTGCAGAGCGGTGAGATCAGTATCGGGGCAAGCGATACCCTGTGCAGGCATTATTTGCTTCCTTATTTGGAGAAGTTTCATGCAGACTATCCAGAAATTCGTATACGCGTCACGAATCGAACAACACCAGAAACCATTGCGCTCCTGAAAGCGGGTCAAATCGACTTCGGGATAGTGCATATGCCTGCCTCTGACAGCAAACTTGTTTTCCGGGCTAGTCATCCGCTGCAGGACATATTGGTATGCGGTCGTGCTTATACAACAGAGCCTACGGGGCCTAGTATGCAATTGGAAGAGCTGGCTGCACAGCCTTTGCTGCTATTGGAGAAAGGCGCAGGCACCCGCGGCTATCTAGACGAGTATGCCGAATCACATGGCGTGAAGCTAAGCCCAGAGCTTGAGCTCGGCAGCTTCGACCTGCTCGCTCAGTTCGCACACAGCGGCTTCGGACTAGCATTCCTTATTCGGGAGTATATAAAGGATGAACTGGCCTCAGGAGCACTCGTGGAAATCCCGCTAATTCCACCTATTCCGGCTCGCAGCATCGGCATCGCCACTCTCCGCGGTGTACCGCAATCAGCAGCTGCCAAACGATTTCTCGAGCTGCTTCCCTAACCTAAAGTTTCTGACGAGAACTTCAGACGGATACTCGCAGCATTTAGGTGTGTTTCGAGCACAATCTCAAACTTCCGCATATTCCCACACAAAAAAACTTTCAAGTCCATTTCATTAGACTTGAAAGTTTTCCGAACTTACTATTCCTGCGGAATATAGCGCCACCCTCCATAAGCGGTTATATCCTCAGAACCATCTGCTGCATAGGCCTCGCAGACGAAGCCTGACACCTCAGTTCCGTCAAGCAGCTCGACTTTGCCAATGCCCAGAGGAGCCGGTATTAATGATACAAATTCGCCAAAAGCTGCCGCTGACATTTCCCAAAGCTCAAGCTCGATACTTGCTCCGCCTGCCTGCTGCCTGATCATGCCTGGTTTTGCTGGCGTCGTTGGCAGCTTAACCAGTTTGTAGCGCGGAGCTGAGCACGCTTCCTGCAAGAAGCGTGCTTGCAAGCCCTCCATCTGCTTCTCCAGCGGATAGCCGCGCATATGCAAGCCACAAACCGCGACAGTTATCCGCTTATCCACTTCAAGCGCCAGCTTTTGCCCATCACCATCAGCTAAAACCTTACCCTCTGCTGCACGCCTGTTTGCAGCATCATCCTTATCCACCCATGTGCCGCCATCTAGGAACGAACGTGCAGCGGCTTCGATCAGATGCTCATTCTCTGCAAGCGCGAATAGGGTAATACCGAAGGGCAACTGCGGATCAGCTGCAACCGAAGGAACAGCCACCGCGCATAGATCGAGTAGATTACAATGGTTCGTATAACGGCCCATGTCACTATTCGTACCGATCGGATCTTGTCTCACCTGCTCGCGCGTCCAGGTTCCGCCGCAAGTCGGCATGATGAGCACCGCATCCTGAAGCAGTCTTCTTGCCTGCAGCTTATAGTCCTGCAGCTTGTGCATCGCACGGAACACAGCTGCAGCATCATACTCTGCTGCAGCCGCCGA
This sequence comes from Paenibacillus sinopodophylli, assembly GCF_005930355.1. Classification (GTDB taxonomy): domain Bacteria; phylum Bacillota; class Bacilli; order Paenibacillales; family Paenibacillaceae; genus Pristimantibacillus; species Pristimantibacillus sinopodophylli. The sequence goes on along the minus strand of NZ_VDBO01000006.1, from coordinate 55,681 downwards.
ACGCAATATCTGTTCGGTCACAGGAAATGCTGCGCCAGGGTTTCTTTCAATAAACCCGCTAAGATCCGCCCAGCGCTCAGCTACAAACGGCCCTCCATACAACAGCTCTGCTGCAGATGCGAATAGCTCGACATCTACATACTCGACAGAAGTAAATAACTGCTCGAGTCTATCCAACGCAGCAAACCACGCCTGCTCGTATTTTTGTGCAAACGGGCCATAGAATGTAGGCGTTTCGCGAGGCAAGCATACTTTCACAGGCAATGTTTGTTCCTGCCGCTGTATCATTCGCGACCATGGGTCCCTCGCATCAACGCCTCGCGCAATGCTGTCCACAAGCAGCGCTTCGTCCAGACTATGGGCGAAGACCGTCACGCAATCAAGACTTGCGCATGCTGGCACAACGCCTGTAACCGGCCATGAGCCCAAACTCGGCTTGTAGCCAACTAAGTTATTAAGCGCAGCTGGAACTCGGCCGGAACCCGCCGTATCTGTTCCGAGCGAGAATACAGCATGTCCGCGAGCGACGGCGACTGCCGAGCCAGAGCTCGAACCGCCGCTGATCAGCTCCGGACGAAGCGCATTATGTGCTTCTCCGTAAGGGCTGCGAGTTCCGACCAAGCCTGTAGCGAATTGATCCAGATTTGTTTTGCCAATTGGAATTGCGCCTGCAGCAATCAATCGTTCTACAACAGCAGCATGCTCATTCGGCGTATAAGCGAACTCCGAGCAGCCAGCTGTCGTGGGAGTGCCCCCAAGATCGATATTGTCTTTAATTGCAAAGGGAATTCCCCACAGCGGGGCATTTGCCTTGTTGATCTCAGCTAGCTTATCGATAAACGGCTTCATCAGCTCTAGTGAAGGAGGCGTAATCCAAATGTTCATCGCCATATCCTCATTTGCCCGCCGAACGATTTCCTCTGCTACGTCAGCAGGTGTCAATGCTCCACTCTTATATCCGCTTGTCAGCCATTCTGCGGTCAAATGATTGGGAAATATCAGCTTACCTGGATTCGTCATACTGCCACCTCCGTTTCCATATGCTGCTTAATGCCGACAATTAGCTGGCCTGTATGCACCTGCTCTCCGGGCTCTACATGCACGGAGCAAACGACGCCATCACAGGAAGCCTGCTGAGAGAACTCCATCTTCATACTTTCTACAATAATGAGCGTATCGCCTTTCTTCACCTGCTCACCAGGCTGGACTAGCACCTTCCACACACTTCCAGGCATCGTACAGCGAATTCCCGAGGCACCCTCTTCCAGCTCTTCCTCCTGCTCCATTCGAGCTGACTCCTGCTCGGAGACATACTCCGCTAGTCCAAGCTCCTTCCAGCTCTCACGCTCCGCTTGGAATGCAGCTTGCTGCTTTTCCTTGAACACAGCAGCACTGTCCTCGATTTCATCTAAAAACTTCAAATACTGTCCAAGATCGAAGGTTGTCTCCGTAATATCCGCTTCATAACGACCGCGCAGGAAATCCTCACGCAGCTTCAGCAGCTCATCTGCACCAACTGGATAAAACTGAATTTGGTCAAAAAACCGAAGTAGCCATGGCTTCCCAGGCTTAAAGCTTTCTGTGCTGCGCAGACGATTCCACATTTGAATCGTCCGGCCGACGAATTGGTAACCGCCTGGCCCTTCCATGCCATACACACACATGTAGGCTCCGCCGATTCCGACCGCATTCTCTGGGGTCCACGTACGTGCAGGATTGTATTTGGTCGTTACAAGTCGATGCCGCGGATCAACCGGTGTAGCAACGGGCGCTCCCAAATATACATCGCCTAGACCGAGCACTAAATAAGTTGCATCATAAACAATTCGTTGAACTTCATCCATTTCATCCAAGCCATTAACCCTGCGAATAAACTCAATATTGCTTGGGCACCAAGGGGCATCCGGCCGAACGGTTTGCTGATACCGTTCAATCGCAAGCTGTGTAGCCGGGTCATCCCAGGATAACGGAAGACGTACAATACGCGATGGAACTTGAATGGTCTCTAAAGGAGGAAGCTTGCTGTCCAGCTCTAGAATAAGGCTGCAAGCTTCGCTAACTGTAATACGGGAGCGGTCGATATGCACCTGCAAGGAGCGAATGCCTGGTGTCAGATCAAGTATAGGGATGCTTCCCGAGCGCTCGATCGCTTCCATCAGTGCATGCGCTTGGAAGCGGAGCAGCAAATTGAGCTCCAGATCGCCGTACTCAACAAGCAGATTCTCATCGCCGCTGCAGCGAATCGCAATAGGGAAGCGTCGGCCTTCTGTCTCATTCACGAGCAGCGGATAATCCGGCGTCAGCTCAGACACTGCGGGTGGAAGCTCCTCGGAAGGCAGCCCATCGGCAAAAGATCCGCTCCCGATCAACTGCAGCCGCTGCTCCTGAATATCTCTGAGCGCGTCGGCTTCCTCTAGCGTGAGCAGTTGGAATCGTACCTTGTCTCCCGCATGCAGCTGGCCCAGCTTCCAGAATTGTGCCGAAGCCGTCGTAACCGGACATACGAAGCCACCAAGACTCGGACCGTCCGGCCCAAGAAGAATAGGCATATCTCCCGTCAAATCAAGCGTACCGATCGCATACGCATTATCGTGTATGTTCGACGGATGAAGTCCCGCTTCTCCGCCGTCCTCACGTGTCCATAACGGGGCAGGCCCGATTAAGCGTACGCCGGTACGAGAGCTGTTGAAGTGAACCTCGTAAGCCGTCTCCGACAGCTGCTTTAAGTATTCAGGCTTCAAAAATTCGCCCGTGCAATGCGGGCCGGGAATAACGCCAATCGTCCATTCCTTCGTCATTTGAGGCCGTTCGGCCGCAGCAAGCTCAAGGAATTGAAAAGGCCCCGTTCCCGGGCTTAATCTAAGCACATCGCCTGTCCGCAGCGCACGCCCGCCATGTCCCCCGAACCCACCAAGCGTGAAGGTCGCCGAGCTGCCTAGAATACGAGGCATATCGAGACCTCCGGCAAAGAGCAAATACGTACGCAGGCCTGCCTGCGCTTCGCCGAAGCTCAGTACCTGTCCGCGTTTTGCTAGTGTCGGCTTATAATATTCCGCGTGCACGCCATCCAGCTCCGCCTGCATATCAGCACCTGTTATACAGAACCAAGCATCGCTTCTGAACTTATACGAACCGCCCCGCAGCGTCAGCTCAAGCCCAGCCGCATGATCATCGTTGCCGAGGAGCTTGTTGCCAATTCTGAACGAGTACGGGTCCATTGGTCCGCATGGCGGAACACCTACATCCCAGTGTCCAACACGGCCCGGCCAATCCTGAACTGTCGTTTGCACGCCGCCGTCTACAACCTCAATCGCATGCTCAGCCGGCACAAAGCCGTTCAGAAGCTGCGTGTATACTTGACCATCTGCAACCTCCTGATCCGCAAGCAGCGCCTGCAAATATTGCAAATTCGTCGTCAGGCCATACATTCTTGTTTCACCCAGTGCTTGAATCAGCTTGTCGATCGCTTCCTCGCGGTTATTGCCGTGTACAATGATTTTCGCAAGCATGGGATCATACAGCGTTGTTACCGTTAATCCGTCCCTCACCCAATATTCATTGCGCGCATGGTCGGAGAATATGGCTTGGTCAAGCTGTCCCGCACTCGGCCTAAACCCCTGCAGGCAATCCTCTGCGTATATACGAGCCTGAATGCTATGTCCCACAGGCTGCTTCACAAGTGCTTCCAGCTCAGTAAGCTCTCCTGCCGCTTCACGAACCATCCATTCAACTAAATCGATGCCAAGCACCTCTTCAGTTACACCATGCTCGACTTGGAGCCTTGTATTCACCTCAAGGAAATAAAATTCGCTCGTTTCCGGATCATACAAATATTCAACTGTACCCGCACTGCGATAGCCGGCTTCGGCAGCCAGCCGTTTAGCCGAATCAAACATCGCACTCCGAACCTCATCTGTCAGATTTGGAGCGGGACTTTCCTCAATAACCTTCTGATTGCGACGCTGAATGGAGCAATCACGCTCCCCCAGCGTCACGACCTCACCTAAGGCGTTGCCGAAGATTTGAACCTCAATATGACGAGCTTTTGCAATGTACTTCTCCAAAAATAAACCGCCGTTTTTAAAATTGGTTTCTGCCAAATGCTTAACGCCATCATAAGCCGATCGCAGCGCTTCTTCGTCCGCGCATACCCGCATGCCTATGCCGCCGCCACCAGCTGTGCTCTTCAGAATAACCGGATAGCCGATTCGCTCTGCCTGCTTCAGCGCTTCCGCAAGCTCCGCAATCAATCCGGTACCCGGAAGCAGCGGCACGCCTGCGCGCTCGGCTATTTCCCTAGCAGAATGCTTCAAGCCAAACTGCTCCATTTGCTCGGGTGAAGGCCCGATAAACACGATGCCATGCTCGGAGCAGGAGCGTGCGAAATCTGCATTTTCGCTCAGGAAGCCGTAACCGGGATGAATGGCCTGCGCTCCCGCTGCTATCGCCGTCTTCAGAATAAGCTCTGCATTCAAGTAGCTCTCCTTCGCTGGCCCATCACCGATAAGCACAGCTTCGTCCGCCTGATCAACATGCAGGCTGTCTTGATCAGCGGCTGTATAAACAGCCACCGATGATATGCCAAGCCTTCGCAAGGTTCTCTCTATTCGAACGGCGATAGCGCCGCGATTCGCAATCAATATTTTGTTGAACATCGTAACCACTCCTCGACCTGTCAATTGTATATCTACACTATGAATCGATGCTATTGATTCCAGATAAGCACCCGTACCGGCGTCGGATTGTAAGCGTTGCAAGGATTATTAAGCTGCGGACAGTTGCTGAGCAGCGCTGTAGTACGGCATAACGATTGCAGCTCTACATATGCACCAGCCGAGGATACACCATCAGCAAATTGCAAGCCGCCTTCAGCAGTTACGGGCACGTTCATAAAAAAATTAATGTTAGGTGCAAGATCCCGTTTCGAATAACTCTCGCTCCGCGTCGCAAGCTGCAGCATAAACGTATCTCGGCAATTATGCATATGAAGCTTATCGTGTGAATAACGAACCGTGTTGCTTTGAGCTGAGCATGAGCCGCCAACGGTGTCATGCCGACCACAAGTATCCGCTACGATTCTGAGCAATTCCTTGCCCGATTCGGACAGCAGCACGGAGCCCGTCGTCAAATAGATATTTCCTTGCCCGGCAATCGTTGCGACTGCGCTATAATGATCCTCCGGCTGATCAGCATCGTAGAATAGCGTATCCGCTGCTTGATTTCCGTCCAAATCGACGATTCGCAGCACCTGTCCTGGCTGGAGGTCATACATCCAGCCATCACCAGCAGCAATCACTTCATCATATATAGCATCCTCTTCCAGACGCGGGCTCTCCACTCGATTAAATACAGTCATGCTTCATTCCTCCCATTTGCTCGTATTTGAATGCTACAATCCTTGCAGCAAATAATATTCCTGCGTATTCTCATAGGCACGTCGGTTCTCCGGCCGGTAATTCAAGCAATAATCATCAGCTTGAACGGCCTCTGCTTCCAATACTTCCACTAATACAGGCACCGATGGAAATTCAGTTCGCGGGTCAAGCGGATTCGGTGTATTCGACAGCACCAGCAGCACATCCATATCACTTCTAAGCGTGACGGACGCTCCCGCAGAACAATGGTCCATCGCATACTTCATGTTTCCTAACTCATCGCAAAACACCTTGGAGAACAAATTGACCACAGGCATCAAATCCCTTACACCAAGACCATTCCTGACGAGTTCGACCGCCAAATTTTCTTGACCGCTATGCAGCCAATCATTTCTAAGCTCCTGATAAGTCGTCTTTCCGTACTTCTTGTCAGTAAATTCTCTAGTCGTGTAGCCGCAGAGCGGATCATGCCAACCCAGCCCATCTTCGACGATACTCACGAGAGATCGCCCGTTATCACTCATCAATACATTGCCTCTCGTTAGATGTGAGGTATGCTGCGCTTTTAACGTATCCGGCATATTGTAGCGTTCAGTCAAATCCTTTGCGTTATATAAAAGAATAGATACATTCGCTCCCGCTTCAAGAGCTGTAAATTTTATTAATCGATCTCTACTTATCGTTCCTGACCATTTGCCTCCTGGACGGATGGTCGTGCTCCATATGCTGCTCATCACTATTTCCCCCTTGGAAATGAACTTATTTAGATAAAAATAAGCCTAAGAGAATAATCTCCCAGGCTTTTGTCCTTCCGTGTGCTACAGCAAGCTGTATGCCATCTCTCGGACCAGACCAGCGGATGACCGACAGCAAGGTGTTTCACCTTATCCTTCATCGGCCATCTGAAGCGGAACCCTAGACAGCTATTTGTTCTCAATGGCAATCATGAGAACCGATATGCAGTTATTATCCTTATACGAATCAGGTGCCCTTAAACCCACGGGAAAAGTCTGCGATTCAGGAAGGCGAATATTCGGTCACTGATCAAACCAAGCAAGCCAATGACGATGATGCCTACAAATATTTCATCCGTATTCAAGAAACGCTGTGCCTTCATAATCTGGTAACCAAGCCCGCTGCTGACCGCTACGAGCTCCGCAACGACGAGATAGGTCCATGCCCAGCCCAGAATGAGCCTTAGCGTGTTCATCAGCTGCGGCTGGATCGCTGGAATAATGACCGTTTCAATCGCCTTCCACCTTGATGCGCCAAGCGTGAAGGACGCATGCAGCAAGTCATGTGATACACGCCGCGTTAGATCGGATACCATCAGGACAAGCTGGAAGAAACAGCCGATAAAGATCAGCAGCACCTTCGCCCACTCGCCAATGCCTGCCCATACCATGATGAGCGGAATAAAGGCAACAGCCGGCATGTACCGGATAAACTCCATCGGCGGCTCAACGAATGCTTCGCCATATTTGAACGTTCCCGCGAACACGCCAATCGGAATGGCGATGACGCAGGCGAGCAGAAAACCTGCCGATACCCTGAATACACTAATGCCGATGTGGCCCCAATACTCCGGGCTGCCGAGATTGAGAATAAGCTGAATAAGGACGGCATGCGGCTTAGGCAGGAAAATCGGGCTGACCGTTTCTGTATAGCTGAGCAGTGACCAGATGGCTAGCAGCAAGATGAAGGAGAATCCCGCCGTTACGGCAAACGGCCTCGGGCCAATCTCTTTGAAGATTTGAAACTTATAAGGTTTACGACGTAATGGCGTCTCCATCGTCTATCACTTCCCTGCTCTTTTATTTATGAAGCTAGGATCGAACAGCTCATCTACGCTATCCAGCTTGTCGACCATGTCTAAGTTGTACAAGAAATCGGCTGTTTTCTTACCCGTATAGCTGAGCGATGTATAATCCTCGCCCTTCTCGAACGCTTTGATATTATCATCAACCCCGAACAGCTTAATGCTATCGAGTCCAAGCTTGAAGTCCTCCGGCGTTGTCTCCGCTTTATCGGCAAGCAGCTTAATCGCTTCCTCTTGGTTGTCTTCATACCACGCAAGAGCGTCGAACCATGCATCCACGATCTTCTGTACATCCTCAGGACGCTTCTCCACAACCGATTCACGAAATACGAGCAAATCCGGAATGAGCCCTGGCGTTTCCTTGGATGAATAAAGCACCTTGCCTTTGCCTTCCTTTACAGCTGTCGTTTGGAACGGCTCCCAGAGTACCGAGGCATCCGTATTGCCAGAAATAAAAGCGGGTCCAGCGTCGTTCACCGTCATATTTACGAACTTAATATCCTTCTCGTCCATGCCATTTTCAGCTAGCGCCGTCAGAAGCAGCAGATGATCCACCGTACCGAGCTCTGTCGCAACGGTTTTCCCTTTCAAATCCTTGATCGAGTTAATGTCCGGTTTGCTTACAATGGCATCGCCGCCGAAAGAATTATCATTGACCAGCACGGCCTTCAGACCAATTCCTTTGGACAGCGGCGCAAGCGAGTCGCTCAGCGTCTGACTATTTGCATCCACTTTGCCAGCTGCGATAGCCTGCAAGGAATCACTATATACAGGGAAGAATTCCAGCTTCACATTCACATCATGTTTCTCGAAAAAACCTTTTTCCTCAACCAGGTACCACATATACCACCCCGGCCAAGGGCTTAGAGCGATCGTAATCGGGTCGCCTGCAGCCCCTCCATCTGAGTTTTTTGCATTTCCAGAGCATGCAGCTACCAGAACCATCGTAACGATAAGCATAAGTGCCAGTGAGGTTTTACGTACTTTTTTCATTTCTCCCCGCTCCTGTCTTCTTTTTAGTAGCAATCCATTGTCCCTAAGAAGAAACGGCTATCGCCGACCTTTAGCGGCGCGGCGCGTTTCTTTCCGAGAAATATAGAGAATGTATAGCCCAAGGATATACATTCCTATATTTTTCTAAAAAAAAATAAAAGCCCGGGAGAGTGATCTCCCAGGCTTTTATCCTTCCGTGTTATATAGATGCAGCAGCAAAGCCCCTTCATCTATACGCCGTCTCTTGGACCAGACTTAACGACCTGCTCGGCGTTAACGGAACCCTAGACTGCTTGTTGTTCTCATTCATCTTACTAGAGAGAACCGATATTCACTTGTCATAAAACCTTACGTTATACCGAATTATAGTGTGGAACGTACGGATATGTCAATACCAATGTTAGGTTTTATTACATAAACTAAAAAAGCAGCCACGTTATCTTGAACACACCTCCGTTGTTAGTCCTGCCTAACAAATGAGGTACCATTCAATCTCGTGCTGCTTCTTCGCTTTATTTGGCGTCGCGTCTGCCATAGCTTGCTGCAAAGCGCTTCATCCGATTATACGCCGAGCGATCCAGTTTTTTGAGTGGGTGAAACTGCGGATGATTGGAATTAACCTCTAGCACCCATAGCTGCTGCTGCTTGTCATAAGCAAAATCAATACCAAGCTCATGCATGCCGCGGCGTCTCCTACTTAATGTCCTTGATATACGCAGTGCTACTCGTTTCAATTTCTTGACCTGCTCTTCCGTTTCTTCATCGGATAATCCTTGCTCCGAGCCAAGCTTGCTCATAGAATAAATCGCGCCGCCCTGATAATAATTTGTAACGATTTTGTTCCTCCCGCCTACTTTGACCATAAAGCCTGTGCATACCCACCTTCCTCCCGGCTTGCGCTGCACCATAGCCCGAATATCATAAGGACAATCATTTACTTTATCGAGCGATATGCCTTTCTGGATAATTAATCTGCGGCCGCCTTGCTTCTTCAAGTGCTTATAAATGTCTGCGACAGAATCGTAAGTGCGGCGTATCTGGCTCTTATGAACAATTTCATAGAGCTCAAAGCCCGAATCAATCCGCTTGAGCTTACAAATGCCGATCCCCAGCGAACCGATATTCGGCTTAACATACACCATATCAAACCGATCCAGCATCATTTGCAAGTTGTATAAGCTGAAAAAGACCGTTTTGGGCACATATTGCTTTAAGCTGCGATTAGCGGATAAGTACTTGCACACTCTTAGTTTCCCTCTTATTTTACGGCTTGCATATCTTTTTTTGTACACGATCTGTTCACCTCATCTTACTTTATGAACAGAATCCCTCTAGCAATTGTACTTTCGTTTATAGACGGCAGATATAGTTTTATCAAACAACAGAAATCAATGGCTTTTCAGTTGGATTTCCGATCCCGTACTTACAGATGAGATCCGCCACTTGCATCAATCAATTGACCGGTTACCCAGCGGCTGTCCGATGAAGCAAGAAAAGCGGCAATATCCGCCACATCTTCAGGCTCTCCCCACCTTTTGAAGGTTGAAAGATCAGCAGCAAAATCCTGTCCACTCGGATCTTGCAAAGTTCCAGCATTCATTTCTGTATTAATAATACCAGGCTGGATAGCATTCACCGTAATATTACGGTGCCCAAGCTGCTGAGCCAAGACGAGTGTAAGCGTGTCAAGTGCACCTTTGGATATGATGTAGGTGAAAACACTAGGAGAGGCTGCGCGTGTAACAAACGATGAGATATTGATTATGCGGCCGCCATCCTTTAGACGCTTTCCCTTTTCCCATAGTGTACGGCGACGACTGCACCCTCCTGTGCCAAACGTAACGCAATGCCACGACCGATTCCCCGGCTTGCACCGGTTACTAAAGCAATTTTACCTTTCAACTTACTCATACCTTCATCTCCTTGTTTTCAATTCATGATTAGTTATATCACAAGGAGATGTTTGAAATATTGCTCTTTCATTCGGGATTCATAGTACTCATGCCCCCTTTCGCCTAGCGTGAACAAAAAAAGGCCCCTAATAGGGACCGTATTCCAATCATCATGCTTATTTCTCTACGTTCGAATACCACTCATTCACTTCTCTCGTTATCTCGTCGCCGCCGGATGATTTCCAACTTTTCACAAACTCATCGAAGGCAGTTGCCGGCTTCTCGCCGTATATGATTTCATTAAACGTTTGCGATTCCATTTTTTTCAAATAATCCATCCGCGATTTCATTGTTTTCGTGGACGGACCTGCAAACATATCTTTTTTGGAGATCGCTTCTTGCGCAAGCACGACAGTAGCTGCGTAAGCGGTTTGTGGTCCATATTGCGTTACGATCTCTTTCTCACGCGTCGTGGTCGCTTCCTTGCCTGCCGCTAGATTCAGCAACGCTTTGAACTGTGCATCTGGTATTCGAGCGCCGTCACGTACGATAAAGTAACGAAACGGAGCCGTTATGGAGCCGCCCGGCACATCAGCTACATACAAAGGCTTTCCATTTGCATCCAGAGCGTAATCATAGCCTTCGAAAGCACCCAGCTCGAATGGGCTGCCAGCCTGTGGATCAGCCAGATACTCAAACAAATAATTCTGATAGGTAAAGAAAGCTTCAGGATTAGCCATCTCTTTGTTAATTAGAATAACACCGTTTACAAAATGCGTGCCATGGCGCATCGCCATTCCGTCTTTTCCTGTAGGAATAGCGTAAGGCTTCCATACTGCGCCTTCGGCGTTATTCGCTGTATCCAGAAGAGGCCATCCGCTCATCCAATAAGGTCCAGGAATAATGCCTGCTGTTCCCGCTACTGCTGGTTCAGAGGTTTTATTCTCGTCCCACAGCGCTGCTTCATTCGGAATGTAGCCCTTGTCGCGCCATTCTTTCAGCTTGATTAGACCTTCCTTCATACCAGGATTAGTAGAGCCATACTCCAATGTTCCATCTGCTGCTGTATTCCATTGAGCGGGCAGTGTACCGTATGCCCCGAATACCCATGATGGATCACCCATCCACGTACTCATCGACGTCTTGAAACCAATGCTCAGCGGAACAACCTGATCTGGTGCCAATCCCTGCGGATTGCTGTTCTTGAAAGCATCCATAACAACTTCAAGCTCCGTTATCGTTTTTGGAGCCTCCAGCTTCAATTTATCCAGCCAATCCTGCCGAATCCATAACACGTAATCATTGTTATAGGCGTAATCAAGCAGCGGAATACCTATGCGTTTGCCGTCTTTGATATATGCGTTCCAGACGCCTGGGTCAAGGCTCATAGCTGCTTTCCATTTCTCGTTTGCATATTTATCGAACAGCGCCCCAGCGTCTTGGAACATACCTGAATCGATGAGATCCTGGGCAAGCAGCTTGTCTCCAATAACGGCTACATCCGGCATCTTTTGTCCAGATGACATAGCCAGACGCAATTTAGTCGCAAATGCTCCATTCGTGTCTGTAACAGACCAAAGCGATTCTACTTTAATGCCTAACGTATCTAACGCCCATTTGGTTGCCACATTGTTCTCAATCGTTTCGCCTTCACGGAACGTGAGCGCAGGGTCAACTCCCCATACAGTCGTAATGGTAACTGGTGGATCATATTTCTCTTTGTAAACATGGTCTTCCTTGCCCACCGCCTTGTTGTCGATCTCTCTATTGGATGGCTCACGGTTATCGCCGCTATTCGAGCAGCCCATGACAGCAGAGACGATGAGCAGCATACAAATGGTAAACGCGAACCGTTTTTTTATGATTGCACTCATTTGTACTCCCCTTCTTGATTATGGTGTACGCGAAATCTTTATTGCTCTCGGAACTCCTGTGGCGTCATGCCATAATATTTTTTGAATGTTTTGCTGAAATATTGCGGATTCTGGTAGCCTAATTCGCTCGTAATTTCGTAAATTTTTTTGTTCGTATTTTTGAGCAAATAAAGCGCCCGCTCCATCTTCATGCCGATGATCCACTCACTCAAGCTCTCTCCTGTTTCATCCTTGAACAATTTGGAGAGATAAACCGGATGCAGGAAAACACGATCGGCAATCGTCTTTACCGTCGTATCCTGACTAAGATTAGTGGCTACGATTTCCTGCACCTGCTTCACAACGAAGCTTTTGGAGCTTTCTTCTTTCACCGAAAGCTCACTTTGAAGCTTATGAAGTACACTGATTGCCCACTCCTCCAAGCGATCCGGAGACAAGACCATGGCCTGATCCACAATAAAATCGATACCCAGCTCGTTTATCTGCGATACATATTGTCCCTGACGATGTGCAATATACATAAAGGCGTTTGTAAGCGCCAAATAGACCTCATAAAGATGTTCTCTCGAATAACGGGTTTGCTTCAAATCAGCGAATACATCTCTAATCTTCTGCTCCACCGCATCCCATCGTTTGGATTCAAGCAGCGCAATCATCGTCGGCGGCTTATATAAGATTTCCATTGATTTCACGAAGGTATGATCTTGGGTCACACGATCTTCAAGAAATTGGATCGATTGCTGCTCCTCGTTGGCAATGATGAACATCGCACCGAGACCCGCACGGTATGCCGTTGTAATGGATGAGGGGAACTCAAACCAATCGGTAACCACAATCGAGATTTCTCCTTTCAGATAATTGCTGACATTCGCACGAAGAATCCTCGTTGCTTCCACCAGCTTCGTTTTGCGTAAGGTGTGACTCTCTGCGCTGTACTCGCGTATTGCCCCTGACTCATCTTTCGGCTGCGCTATAATTAGCAAATACTCATGAGGCGCTTTGCAATGCCATACGTTGTAATCACTAGCAAACGATTCCTCTGCAATATTACCTACGGCGAATTCCATCAGTGAGGCCGAATGGTAATCCAAATGTGCGAATTGCTTGCCTAATTGCACCAGCATCATAACAGTCGGGCGCTCGATCACAAGCGGAATCTCATACTGTGATAACTTTTCCTTAATCGTTTTCGGAGACAGCTGTCTCCCCAGCACCAGATCAACCATAAAATTCGCACGAAGCACCTTGAAATCCGACTTGCGGTCATACAGCAGCTGTTGATATTTCTCCGCTTGCTCCCATTCGTCCTTCAGCGCCTTAATTGCACTAGAAACCGTTTTGACGAATTCGTCGTCATTAACCGGCTTCAGAATGTAATCGAACGCCTGCAGCTGCACAGCCTTTTTCGCATAATCAAAATCGGAATGTCCCGTAAGCAGTACGCATTTGATATGCGGCCAGCGCTGTCCAATTTCCTGAACAAGCTCCAAACCGTTCATCTCCGGCATCGCAATGTCGGTAACGACGATATCAATGGCGTTCTCCTCCAGCAGTTCCAGCGCTTCGAAGGCAGAGGCAGCTTGATAGACGCTCTTCACGCCCATCGCGGACCACGGAATCGTTTTCTCCAAGCTTCCGGTTACGTATGATTCATCATCGATTAATAGAATTTCAATCATTGCAAATCCCTTCTTTCTCTAAGCTGTTGACCAACTAATCGTAACCTTTAGTCCTCCAAGCTCGGAGGAGGTGAAGCTAACACCTGCGGTTCCGCGGAATCGCAAATGCATGCGCTGATGTACATTCCATAATCCGCAGCCCATATTTTCATCCATTTGATCCCGCATCTTGAGCTGGAGAATCCGCATATCCTCTGCGCTCATCCCTTTGCCGTCATCTTCAACGATCAGTCTAGCGCCATCCGAGATCCACTCTCCGGTAATACGAATGCTCGAAGCATCAGACCATGCCTCCATGCCATGAATAACAGCATTCTCGACAAGCGGCTGCAGCATTAGTGGTGGAATTTCCAAATGTTCCATGTCAGGTGGCATATCAATAGAATAACGAAGCCGCTCCATACGCATCTTCTGAATTTCCAAATAGCTGGTGACGAAATTAATTTCCTCCGACATTGCGACCAGATCTCGTTCCTGTCTAGTCGTGTAACGGTAATAATTCGATAGATGATGAGACATAGCGACAACGGCTTCGTTGCGTTCCAGCTTCGCCATGCTTGAGATAAACGAGAAACAATTATAGAAGAAATGGGGGTTGATTTGCGATTGCAGCTGCTTCAGCCGAGCTTCGCGCACATGAATTTTTTCCAAATAAACCGTTTCAAACAGCTCTTGGATTTGGGCAACCATCAGATTGAATCGTGTATATAGAAAACCGAACTCACTTCTCCCGCGCGGCTTCATCCTTACCGAATAATCACCGTTTTTCAGCTTCTGGAAGCCGATGATGAGTCGCTTAATAGGTACCTGAACCTGTGCGTACAAGAGATAAGCTGCGGTACAGCAAAGCAGCAGCAAGCATGCCATAGAAACGTAGAACAGCTGGTTCGTTTTCTGAATCGGACGAATAATTTCGGATATGGGAATATAATCGATCAAATACCAGCCAATCGTTTCAGATTTGACGATATTGACCATATACTTTTCTTCTCCTACCTCAACGGTTCTGCTTTCCTGATTGCGCAGCGGTTCTGCTCTCAAGACGGTCAGAATTTGTTCCGTAAGCACCTTATCTACCGAGCGATTGAAGATAGTGCCTACACTTTCCATATAATAGAATGGCTCTCTACGCCCGCCGCTCTTGAACTTATCCAGCATATCCTTGATGTTCGAGCTGTCGAATTGCACTTCAATAATAAGGTTTGCACCGCTCGGGTCCAAATAGCTGGAATAGGGGGTTACCGCATAGCGAGAGAAGACGAACTGCCCACTCTGTCCATCGTTAATCGACTTCACCTGCCAGCCAGGCTTCAATCGTTTTTTCAAATCGGCATCATCATACATAACGACATCACTGTCTGTAATATCCCGGTGCAGAATGGGTGAGTAGATATGCAGGCTGCTGCGCCATTTGGAAGAGTTTTCCTGAATGGCCAGCTTCATTTGAATTCTTTTGATTAACGTAATCGTGCTCAAGCTCAGTTCATCCATTTCGGTAAAATAATCACGAAGAGAGGAAATATCTGGATCTTGAATGAGCAGGTCCGGCCAAATCGCCAAAGAATCGATCGTCGTATTGACTTCATTTTGGAAAAAGACTAGCTGATTCGTATTCGATTTATTCAGCTCTTCGCGAAGCACATCTGTACTCGTTTTGTTGGAATAGAAATATAGGAGCAGAATCGGCGTCAGCATAACTAGAATCAAGGCGACGATTTTGGTAAACAAATTGATTTTCGGCATGTCGGTATCGCACCTTTGCTTGATGTGGTATGGGCTGCTGGATTGCAAATTCCCCCGCCCTCTTCACCATACGTGGACACTTATTATATAGCAAGCTGTAAAATTAAAATATATGCAATGTTTTGATAAACTTTTGAGAACGATCTCATTAGAAACATAAAAAAACCGAAGCTTAGGCTAATTTGCCTATACTCCGGTTTCTTCAATACTAGCGAAAGGCTTGAAACAAAGCAGTCGTATAATAAGGGATCGGCTCAATCCGATGGAAGACTGCGATCTCGACACCTTCAAACCTTTCTACGAGCGCTTGGTTCACGAATGTGTGCACCGTTCCTTTACGCAAAGGTGTAATTGACAGATGCAGCTGCTTGTTCTCCAAATCATCCTTGAATTGCTTCAAGCCAATTGGCCAAGCCTCTCCGTAATGAATATGATCCGTAAGCATACGGTTATCCAAGTAAGCCGCAGCAACATCACCATCGTACTCCACCTGTAGGAATATATCCGACACATGGCTTGGCCAGTTCGTATCCAGCTCGACGAGGGCGCTTCTCTCCTGCGGTTTGTTCACCGTTATGGACGGCTTATAGACAGGAACTTCGATCTTGTAGGTTTGGAATATGCCTGCTTGTTCTGTTTGAACGGTCCCCTCGCTTGCTTGCAGCAGATGTTTTGGAACTTCAGGCGCAATCGATACGCTCCAGCTTGCCTGTCCCTCAGAGGTTGAGATTAGACGTTCATCCTTCGCATACAAGCGACTGTCGCTAATTACAAGTCTATCCTCGCCCCATAGCCGGAATTTGTAGGTACTAAGCGCTTCCTCTCTCGATAAGACGAGAACGCTAACCCTATTCCCATTCGTCAGCTCTACTGTCCATGCATGCTGCCTGCCGATTCGCGGTGTTACGACTATAATATCATCTTCGATGGACAGCTGAGCATCATCAAGCGCAACCGATGCCACGCTTGAGCGGGCGAACACAAGCTCCGGTGCGAGCGAAGGATGAGCATAAAAGACGAGAAGAGGTTGATCGTCCACACTCAGCTTCGTTAATGGTTGAACGGTTGCACTTACGATAAGCGCGCCTTCCAGCTCAAGTTGGAAAGGCAGAACCGCGCACACATCACGTTTTAAGGTTAATTCACCTTTGTGTGGGAATGAGACTTTCCCTTGTGCGGTATCCAGCTCGATCCGAACCTCTTCACGGTCTGGCAGCTCCAGATGATCTTGGAAGTTGTTCAGGAACAAGAATCCCGAGCCATCCTTCTGCCTGACGCACCAGCGAAGTGACTCCGTGTCCTCCGGGTGAATGGCGGACTGCCCTTGCGGGAGCACTGTTCCCATCGGTGCCACAATCGATCCGAATGCGTCCATAAATAAGGACAAGGAACGAATGCGATCATAAGATTTGCCAACTCTGCCGAATTCACCGAGCGGGGATTGATAGTCATAGGTTAATTTGGGAAGGCCATATTCATTGAGATAGCCGCGTTTCCCTACTGGATTGGAGCCGCCGTGATACATATAGTAGCCTAATAAATTGCTGCCGCTGGCCAGCTTGACCAGCGTCATCGCTTCTACACTTTCTGCGCTCACATTAGGACGGGCTGTATAGCTGACTTGCATGCCGCCTGCCATCTCACAATACGCAACCGGATAATCGAGCGTATCGTAATTGACCTCTTCTGACGGTTTCACATGCAAATCACGATAAATATACTCGCCGCTCGGCGGCTGGTTTGGGATCCATGGCGTATAAGCATAGCCTGCAAGCATCGGCAGCGTATCCGACTCTGGCACCGCAGCACCGCCCCATGCAGTAGCTGTGAAAAACATAGGCACGATGCCCGTTTCCTCTGCGAGCCGTCTAAGCTCGGCCAAATGCTCGTTGCCGCCTTTCCCCGAACTCATGAATATGCCGGCTTTATATCCCCAAGAATCAAGCGGCGCACCACAGTGCATGAACTCGTTCTCAAGCTGCACAGCAATAATCGGTCCTCCCTCTGCGAACAGACTGCCCTTTACCTGCTTCGCAATTTGACGGTAAAGACGTCTCGCATAGAAGAGATACAGCTCGTCATTCGAGCGAATCTCAAGCGGCTTCTCGAATACCCAATCCGGGATGCCCCCGTTTCTGACTTCCCCATGACAGAAAGGTCCGATACGGAGTACCAAAGGCAGCTCATGCTTTGCACACAGATCGACGAAGTGCCGCAGGTTCCGATTCTCGTTCCAATTGAAGCTGCCTTCCTCTTCCTCATGATAGTTCCAGAAAATATAAGTCGCGATGACATTCACGCCGCCAGCCTTCATCTTCAGCAATTCTTCCTCCCAGTGCAAGTAAGAGAACCGTGAAAAGTGGAATTCGCCAACGACTGGAATAATCGGCAGTTCATTGCGCAGCATATAAAAATTAGTAAAACCAAAGCTTTCTCCCTTAGGGTTCGTACCTCTATTACCTGCCAGTTTGCCTGGCTTAATCTCTTTGTTAGGACCGTCCAGCTTGAGTGAATAAGTTGTCATTGGTTTGCTTCCTCTCTGAGCCAGCATCTTTAATTATTATTTTATAACGCAGCCTTGGCAGCTAGTTCGCTTTAGACTAGATTCAGCAAACCTTTGCACGCTGAAAAACCAGTCGGCCGGAGGATATCGAAATGGAGCTCACCTGCAAATGACGGGCGTACCTCCACATCGTCCTTCGTAATGACCAAGCGGTACTCTTCGCCTGGCTGCATCAGTGGAATCGCATATTCGCTGCGGCTTCCGTCCGAGCTAATAAGGATGAACCGGTATCCATTGACAGCGTGCTTAGGAATATCATTCCGAACAGACAACACTACCGACAGTTCTTTCTCTTTCTTCAAAGTGGCCTGCTTTACGGCAATCGGCGAGCCAATCTCACGCAGCGCTTGGTAGGAAGGCTTAGGGTTGCCGTACAGATCGGTTGTCCCATGCACCCGCTGCCGCAGCCTGCCTGTACCCTCTTCTCCCATTTGCGTGCGGTAATCATTTAGGCTGAAAAAAATAAGCGCTGCAATACCCTCATGCTTGCGGTATTCCTCCGTCTTTTCCTGCAAAATGTTGATCCTTCGTTCATCTCCGCCTGTAAAAGCTGGCTCACATAAGCCATACTCCGCTACGATAAGCGGTTTATCTGGATAGGCATTATCGATGCTTTGAATGACCTCCACCATGTCCAGATCACCATGCCAGGTTCCGATATAATCATTCCACATCAGCAGATCACCCGTACCAGTTGCATCGATGTCCGGCTTGAAATGAACCGAGTTGCTCACATAATTAATAAAGCGATGCTCGTCAAGCGTTAACATGTAGGACTTAAGCTGTTTCATGTAATGAACTGTACGCTCGTCCTGCCCATCCACCTCGTTGCCCATCCCCCATGCATAAATAGACGGGTGATTGTAATGCCGGAGAATCATTTCCTCTGCATGCTGTTTCGCAAGTGGAAGCAAGCTTTCATCTGGCTCTGCTGGCTGCTGCCAATGCGGGATCTCCTCTTGCACGAGAAGACCGTTTCGGTCACACCAATCCAGCAGACGGCTGTCCTGCTGCCAGTGGAATCTCGTAATTACGCAGTTTGCGTGCTTGATTTGCTCCAGCACCTCTATAAGCTGCTCCTCCGTCTCTGCCACGCCCCTATCGGGATGGGAGCCTGGCATCCATTCTACGCCCATTAACCGCACAGGCTCACGATTGAGCAGCAACTGATGACCGGCCGTTCGAATCTCGCGAAAGCCTACATTTATTAACATGCGATCTGTTTCATTGCCCGCTGTTACAAGCGCAACATGTACGTTATACAAGTTAGGATGGTCGAAATGCCAAAGTGCTGGCTTGTCTATTCTCATTTCCTTCAACTGCAGCTTACCATCCTGTGGATATGCTTCATAACGCTCTCTGCCGATTAACACATCTTCCCGCCAAACGGACAGGATCACCGTAATCGGCAGTTGCTCGTCTATTGGGATCTTCCACAGCTTGATTTGGCCATTCAGAATGCCTTCCTGTACAGAATGCTCAGGGCCAGTAAAAACGGGAATCGCATCCAGCTTCACGTAGTCGATGGCTGCCGCTCCCGTCACAATCATGGATACGCCACGGATAATGCCCCCGTCATCCGCCCAATCAAAGCTGTTGCGAATCGGCAAAGCCGTCTCACTATTTTCATTGGAAACAGAGACGACGAGCCGATTGGACTGCCCGTAAACCACGTAATCTGAGATTTCGATCGTGAATGCCGTATATCCAGAGCCTCCATGCTTCCCAGCCTGACGCCCGTTCACCCATATAACCGAATCCCGATATACCGCATCGAACTGAAGACGAATGATCCTCCCCTCATACTCATGAGGGATATGAAACTCACAGTTGTACCACGCAAGTCCTCGATACTCCTCGAGACCTTCCTCTACATTCCATGTATGGGGAATGCGTACGCTTCGGGCACTCGGTAAACCGTGTTCGAACCATTTCTCTCCCATACCAATGCCATCAGCATCCGCTTGAAACTGCCAGTGCTCTGCTAAAGCTGTCGTTATCCGTGTATGCATAGCTAGTCTCATTCCTTTCGCTTATCCGTATATATAAACCTGCGGTGCTAGGCAGAAGATTCTGACAGGCACCGCATTTATATTTATTCGCTCATACGCTTATGAATCGCTGCTCCCATGTGACTGCGATCCATTGAGATCGCAAGCTCGAATTGCTCCTTTGCCTCCTGTTGCCTGCCTAAGCCTAGATGTCCCAGTCCCATCATGAAGCGGCAATGAATCACATTGCGTCTGTTCAAATCCTCTTCAAAGACGAGGAAATCCGGCAGCGATACCGCAAAATAATCGATTTTGACATCGTCGAACAAATGCTTCTCAGCGAAATCAATCAGCTTGTTGAAGCGGCGCTTTGCTTCTTTAACGTTAGTCAGCTTCAGCCAAGCCAAGCCTTGATAAAAAATCATTTCTGGGGGCTGGTCGTTATAATACATGGCGCTGGCCGGATCCTCCAGTCCATCGGATGCCGTCTTGAATGCAGCTTCTGCTTCGGCCGGTTGTCCAAGCGACTCAAGCGCGCATCCAAGATAATAATAAACATTGTTTTCTTGTGCGCCTGCAAGCTTCGCTTCACCTAGATTATCCGGATTATTCAGTGCCATCCTCAGCAATTCAACTGCTTTCTCGTACTGCTTCTCTGCCAGCTCTTTTTTCGCCAGTTCAACAAGTGCAAGTACATATTGCCCAAGCGTCTTGCCTTCTCCGCCTTCCCAAGGATGAAATCTGTGTGATTGGAGCAATTCAAGCGCTGATTCATGCTTCTCCAGCACATTATGCAGCGTCACATATTCCAAGTACAGATCGTCTCTAGCCTCAACGAGCGGCATATGCTGCTGCAGCAACGCCAATCTTTGCTCCGCCCCAAGATCTATTTTCTTATATAGCTGATCCAGCTCATAGAACACGCGCGCGTCGGACTTGTCGCAGACAAAAGCCTTTTCAAGTGCCTGCCTCGCTTTCTCTGGTTCGTTCAGCTTGTTAAAGTAAGCAAGCGCTGCATTCCGGTGCACCACAGAGAAAGATGCGTCACTAGCAATGGAACGTTCCCATAGCGCTACAGCTTCTAAATGTCTTTTCTTGTCATAGTAGAAATTGCCCAGGAAATAAAGCGCTTTGGCATCCTCTGGACGCGCTTCGACAGCATACTGCAGCACAATGAGATCAAATAGGCTATTCGGGAAGCAATAGTCTGGGTTCGCCTTATTGCCTGCTGTCAAATAACGAGCTGCCGATTCCTTATCGTTTTGTTTGTTATAGCAGTATGCGATTGTGTAATGAACCAAAGGATACACATCCGCCTGATCATCCGGTGCAAGGAACTGCAGCACTGTGATCGCCTCATCATATAGTCCTGCACCCGCATAGTCCGCTGCAAGCGCAATATGGTTATGAGCATCCCCGCGAAGCAGCGTCTTCATATCCTTTAACGCCTTGCTTGCGCTTCCCAAATCTCCGGCTTCCGTATAAACTAGGGACAGTTCGTTGTATGCGCCGAAGTCAGCAATATCAAGCCCCAGCGTTTCTGTCGCATAAGCGATTGCAGCATCCAATCGGCCAAGCTTCCGAAGCAGTGCCGTTTTCAGATCCCTTGCTTTATAATTGCGGGAATTCCGAATCAAGGAACGCTCTGTAAGCTCAAGCGCTTCCTCGTACGAACCTTTTTCAGCAGCAATCTGTGCTAACGAGAAGTATCCGCTGTCCTGCCATGCAGCCGACCACACTGATTTGTACAATGCCGTGAAAGCTTCCTCCAAACGTCCTTGAAGCTTCAGCGTTAGGCCAAGCTGGTAATACGCTTCGCTGTCATAAGGGTTCGGATTGCGCCAAGTCAGGCGACTGATCGCCTTCCGGAAATGCGCTTCGCTCTGCTGGAACAATCCTCTGCGCAGCAGCAGCGTTCCGTAAGCGACATTCAGGCGCGAATCCGAATCATCACGCTTCAGTCCTTCCAGGTAATAATCCTCCGGCTCAAAGGTTGCGTGGCGATACTGCTCAAGATGAAGCCCAGCAAGATAGAGTTCCTCATTCGTTTGGAGCTGATGAGGCTCTGGAAGCGGCTTCGCTGCATCCGGCGTTTCCTCTATGCTAGGCTTCTTAGGCTGATAGCTGACCAGCACCCTGCCCGCGGAATCCTTCACCGTAAGTCTCAAATCATGCTCCTCATCATCGGAATGAATCGGAACGATTGAAGTAAAGGTTGCGCCCGGTGACAAATCCACTGTCTCCAGCACATAATTTCTACGGCGGCTCTTGAGCTCAATAGTAGCGGCTGCATACGCAGAGGTCGTATAGACGTGAATAGCAGCAGTACCCGCCTGTGCATCAAGCTCTAGATTAACAGCAGCATCAATAGTTGCGTTCTTGACGACACCGATATTTTTATAGGGCATGAAATACTGTTTGAATGACTTCTCCTCATAGGGCTGGAGCCATGTGAAGTCCGGTTGATTGTCCGTATACACGCCCGTCATCAGTTCAATATATGGGCCATCCTCGTCCGTCAGGCTGCGGTCCCAAGCTTGACCGAATTCACCGTTACCCCAAGTCCATTGCTTCTTACCTGGAGAAATATGATGATTGGCTACATGCAGAAGTCCCGCTTGTACAGAGTGGTCATAACCACCGACGAAGTTATAATCCGATTTGTAAGCCATATACGAGGTCGGCACTGGAATGTTCTTATACCTCGAAATATCTACGCCTTCTGAATAATCCATCTTATAGTAGGTTCCTGTCGCGATCGGAAACTTCGATACATCGCGTTTGCCGTGATCGAAGACAGCCGTTACATCCGGAGGAAATACCGATTGTGTATGATCATTGACCGCCACGGCTGGGTTAGCCCACCATAGGAAGGTTTGCGGCTCCGGTGTCCGGTTATACAGCTGTGCGTGAATTTCGAGATAGGCCTTTCCTGGATGGAGCGTAAACCCTGCCGTAACCTTCGTTCCATACATGCGATCGATTTCGCTTACCCATACCGTAGCGCTGCCATCCTCGTTTTCTTCCAATCGATACTCGACAGGACCGAACGTATTCGGACGGTGATGCTGGGGCCAGTTAAATTCAATGCCGCCAGAGATCCAAGGTCCAGCAAGACCAACAAGCGCCGGCTTAATCACCTGGTTGTAATAGACGAAATCATATTGATTCGTCTTGTCTACCGCTCTATAGATACGTCCCCCAATTTCGGGCATGATTTCAATATGCAAATATTCATTCTCAAGTATGACCATTTTATAAGGCTTTGGCACCTTCTCGTCGTCAATCTTATCAATGACTGGATGCGGGTAGACGCGTCCTGAACTGCCTTGATAGACGCGCTTTTCTAGAAACATCGGATTCTTATCGGGCTTGCCTACCCCGTAGGTTGGAATATGAACGATTTCCTCCCATACGCGTGAACGTGCTTCTTGCTTATTCAATTCACTCACTCCCTCTGGTCGGTTAACTATTGTATAGCTATACCTTACTGGAGCAGGACATCACTTACCATTGATTATACGCTGTACATGATGGACAATAGTCTGATTTTAAAAGGTGGGTAAGCTTGTTATTGTGCTTGAGGAATTGTAAACTACTCGTAGTTGAAAGGGAAGGAGACTTGATTTCTATTCGTAAAAAAGCAGATGGCTTTCATGGTGAAAAAATCATTGTGCTGCCGCAATACCAGCTAAGCGAAATGATCGCGAATCCGCTGATCAGCGGAACCTATATAACCGATATTGGCTATTACCAGCGTGCGGCAAGTCACTTTCGTGAACGTCAGCAAGGGAGCGATTCTTATATTGTTATATTCTGTGTAGGCGGACAAGGCTGGATCAAGCTTGCTGACCAAAGCACGATTTCATTAAATGAGCAGACCATTGCGGTTATCCCGCCTGAGCTGCCGCATGCATACGGGGCAGATGAAACGAACCCATGGAGCATTTACTGGTTTCATCTCAAAGGTGACCAGGTTGGCGCTCTCATCCAAAGCAGTGGTCTTGATGCTGGTCCGCTTCAGGTTTCCTTAACCGATTCGGACAAAATTAGGGAGCTGTTCAATCAATGCTATGACCTGTTGTCCTCCAAGGCTTATTCCGTTTCGCATCAAATCCATGTCTCGCATACAATGCGTTATTTGCTCAGCTTCATCGGGCTTATTCCGCGTAGAAAGCAGGAGGCCAAGACGCTGGCCTATATCGAGCAGGCCATTCTGTACATGCAGGAGCGAATTGAGAACAATATGACCATCGACGAGCTCATTTCGCATATCCGCATCTCTAAGCAGCATCTGAATCATCTCTTCAAGCATGCAACCGGCTTCGCCCCTATCGATTATTATTTGCGTCTCAAAATGCAAAGAGCATGCCAACTGCTTGATTTGACCGACAACAGCATCAAAGAGATCAGCGTGTCTCTCGGACTAAGCGACCCTTATTACTTCTCTCGTTTGTTCAAAAAAATTATTGGCAGCTCACCATCGGACTATCGCAGCAAGCTGAAAGGATAAAGTGCTCTCTTAAGGCAATAACTCACTCCTTGCGTGGCTTCATGATCCAAGCTCGATATCGAGATCCCATGAATAGGTTTCATAGGGCTCAAGCGTTCTAGCAGTTCCGTTCTGGACAGCGGTATTCAAAGAATCGTAATAACCTATTCCAGGCTCAAGAGCGCAAACCGAACGATCATTAAACATACCCTCGTCAATCCAAATGCCTAAGTAAGGTGCTTTCTCTACTGCCCAGCTTATTTTCAAATAATTGCCCGATATTTGCTCACGCAGGGTGGACCAGCCTTCCGTAGCGTGATCTGGATAATAAAACTTTTTCCCATTGCCCGTTACCTCCGGATGCAGGTAACGATGTTCAGAAGCAAGATAGCTCTCTCCAGCTATAAGCTGTTTGCCGCCATATACACATTGCAGTTTCTGCATATCAGATGGAAGTATCATTTCAGTCGGTTCCGTTATAACAAATTGAGGATGGGCTGCCCACAGAAAAGAAAGCGGCTCTTTGCTTTCGTTTTTCACTTCATAAGAAAGCTTGATCGTATCTTGAGCTGACAGGCTCACCTGTCGGCTGAAACGGTACGGCAGCAACACGCCCTCCACCGCACACGCAATAGAAACACCCGTTTTCTTGCAGGACCAAGGCAATGACCACAGTTCACCATGATCGGGCAGCTCCACCCCGCTCTCGAATCTACAGCTATCAATCGTAGGAAAACATTCATCCCATCCGCTCATATCCCATTCTCCAAATGCTGAAGCAAAGGCAGGAGCAACGAGCGGTCTGTTTCCTGAATCGACCAGCCATTCTTTTCCTGTTGGTTTATAAACCAATGAAACGAGCTTCGCTCCGATTAGAGGCACCAGCTCCAGCCGCAATGTATCATTCTCCATGACAATGGAGGAGTGTCCTTTATAGACACTATCAGAGATTTCAATTTTATCAGTTGACATTTCATTCTCCCTTTCACAATCATTTACTTTCTTATATCGGCAGGAAATGGACAAAATAAATCCCCTCCGCGAAGGCGAAGGGGATTTATTATTATTGACCTAACAATATTTTGGCATATGGTGAATCGATTGGAATCATAATGACAGGCTGATTCTGAAGCGTGGTGGTATAGCTTTCGAGCGTCCGATAGAAATTGTAGAACTGCGGATCGCTGCCGTACGCTTTGTTATAAATAATGGCTGCTTCCCGCTCGCCTTCTGCTACAATTTTTTTGGCGTCTGCCTGCGCCTGAGCAAGCAGCTCAGTTGCGGTACGATCTGCTTTGGACGTTATTTTGCGAGATTCCTCATCACCCTCAGACAAGTAGCGCGCCGCAATCGATTGACGGTCGGAGATCATACGATTATATACGCTCTGCTTGTTCTCCTCAGGCAAATCAGTGCGCTTGATACGAACATCAATGACTTCTATTCCGTAGTTATCTCTCGTAAGCGCTTGGATAACATCCTTCGTAATCTCGTCGTTAATGTTGCCCCGCTCTGTGTTCTCGCTAATGATATTATCATAATTGATTTCGGATAGCTTCCGTCGAACGGAGTTGTATACCGCCTCGTCGATCCGCTGAATACCTCCGCTAACGGACTGAACCGTTCTCAGAAACTGCGATGCATTCGTAATACGCCATACGGTATAGTTATCTACGACGATCGGCTTCTGATCCTTCGTCAGGATGTTCGTCGGGCTGCTCTCATAGGTCATTTGATACTTAGGCAGCGTCGATACGTTCTCGATGAACGGCAGCTTGAACTTCAGTCCTGGATCGGGAACTGCTCTTATGGCCTCTCCGAATCGAAGTACGACCTTATACTCGCCTTCTTTGACAATAAACATGGAGCCTGAACCTATAATCACAACGAACAGCACAACGATGGCGGCTACCCACTGGTTTCTTTTCATTGTGCGTCACCTCCTTTAGGTGCTTCCACCACTGGTGGTGTCGCAGCTGGCGGTGTAGTTGCCGGCGCTGTAGTCGTATTGCTGCTGCCCTTAAGCAGCTCGTTCAAAGGCAAATAGTTAACGGTATCGCTGTTGGAATTGGTAATGAAGATTTTGGCGTTCGGCAAAATTTTCTCCAACGTCTCAAGCACTAAACGGCTTTGTGTAACGTTTGGATTGTTTTTGTATTCACCGAATATCGCGTTGAATCTGGCGACGTCACCTTCCGCGTTCAAGATACGCGACTTTTTCTGACCCTCTGCGTTCTCAAGCAGCGCCTGCGCCTCACCACGTGCTTTCGGTATACGATCGTTTTCGTATTTGGCAGCATTATTGATTTTCGTATTTTTTTCCTCGCGCGCATTCGTTACTTCACGGAACGCCTCTGCTACTTGCCCGCTTGGCGGCTCGATATCCTGGAACTTAATGTCGATGATCTGAATGCCGGTTTCATATTTCGCCTGCAGCTCAATCAGCTTCTCGCGCACCTTATCCTGAATAACCGTTTTTCCGTCCGTAATCGCATAATCAAGCTTCTCAGAGCCGATTACCGCACGAATAGAAGAGCTTGCTGCATTACGCAAAAATTGCTCCGCATCCGAGATGTTGTATAAGTAATCATGAATATTGCTAATTTTCCATTGAACAACCGCATCTGCGGACACGATGTTCTCATCCCCTGTGATCATCATCGCTTCCTCATCGACTGGAATAGATTCCGAGCCCTCTTGACGGTAGCCGATATGAATCCGTTGCGTCAACTCTGCCGGAACGGTAATAACCTGTTGAATTGGATAAGGAAATTTGAAATGAAGGCCTGCGGAGGTCTCATTCGAATATTTGCCAAACGTAAGAATGGCAGCCCTCTCCTGCTCCTGCACCGTGTAGAAGGAAGTTGATCCTACATAAATAACAACAACTGCTGCCGCAACACCAAACAAAATTTTCTTTAAGGTGCCTGGCTTTAATTCTGGAGGCCGGCGGCCGCCGCCCATACTATGATTCTGCGGCTGGTTCTGGTTCTGATCCATGAAGCTCAATGACATCTCTCCCCTTTCAAACATCTCTTTGAAATGGCGATCACAATCGCTATAGAGGATAATACGGGAAAGTAAGCCAAAGGTCACGGATTTTTCGCAAATTTTATTGTTTTTCTGATTAAATAATCAATTCTCTTCGTTTCTCTGCCGATTAAGCTGTCTATATCGTAATTAAGCTTGTTTGAAAAGCAGAAGCTTCGACTCGGCAGGTTCCAGTTCGATGCCATGCTCACCGCTTCCCGCTTCAAGATGCACCTCTTGCCCGCTCCACAAGTCCCGAACTACTATCCCCTTAGAGGAATCTATGCCCAGTCTTGCAAATGATGCAACAATCGTGCTCCCGGCATCTCCATCAAAATTAAATGCAGCTGCATATGTGCCATGCTCGGCATGAAGCATAAATAAATTCTCCCCCTGGGTGCCGCTTCTTCCCTCAACGGGCTTAAACGTTTCGCCTAAGCGCGCAAGTGCCATAACTTCGCGGTTCGTCATCCATTCCTTCGCCCGCCTAGCAGCCTCCGGCTCTCTGTAATCATCACCTAGCAGTAGTGAAGTACCTGCAATGACTGCGCTGTTCAAACGGCTTCTGCCTTCATGCTCTGTAGTCGATCGCTGGTTGTCGCTCTTGTACAGCACCACATGGTCCGGATCGTTAAACCGATAGAGGCTGTCGTTGATCCACCAGCCGTAAGTAAGAGCATTAAGCATATATTCGGTATCGCTAATCATGCCGAATGCGTCACAGGATACACGGCGGCTGTGCGCATAGCTATGCGGGAACAACGGCGCAATAGACAAATTTATGAAAAAGGGACGTCCGACTCGCTCTGGAGCAAGCGTATCTCTTACAAGTGCCATCCCTATATTGTAGGCTTGAATGCCCGTCCGCACGCCCGCATTATAGAAACAGCCTTCCATCGCCCCATGCGTCAGGAAGTCGAGCTTCACATAGTCAAATCCGAGCTCCACAAAGCTATCCAGACTTCTCTTAATCCGCTCTTGTGCTTCCGGATGCGTCGGATCGATCGGGAATGCGCCATCCAGCTTCGGCAGAGGCTGTCCTGCACTATCTTTCGTAAGGATTTCTCGGTACAGAACCTTGCCCTCCGTTCCTTCAACTGGCGTATCAGGGTCACTTCCCCAGAACGCAAATGGCGTATAATAGATACCCGGCTTCTGTCCATTTCCCTTCACTCGGCGCACCGCATCCTTAAGCTGCTCTTCAGGGAGGCTGTTCCAGAACGCATCAAAATTCACATACAAGCTGTCGTTGTCATCAGCGAAGCCGCTTTGCTGCAGCTCCTTGGCAAAGAAATCGGAGGTATGCGTATACACATCGTAATCCAGCTTGCTCATAACAGCCGACCAGCTGTTCCAGCCCATCGGAATGCCCCCTTCCCATGGAAGTGCTGGTGTAAGTACAGCATTTGCCTTGCCATATTGCTCAAGTCCGTCGCGATAATCGGCGAATGCGCCTACGAAGATTGTCGGCGATACGATGCTTTTCCCGCGAAGAGAGCCATGCGCGACAGTGTCTCTCGTCTGCATGTCGGCTGCGCCCCCAAAGACACGGAGTCGCCCAACGGCTTCCGCAAACGTACCTTCGACGACGATCCCTGTTTTCCATGTATCATGTGTAACTGAACCAATAACAAAGCCGTTTCTGCTCTGCGAACGATAAATAGCTGTCGTCTCATAACTCTGTACGCTGCATGGAATCGCATGGGAAGCAAACCGCACCCACTTATCATTATCGAAGGGGATAAACAGTGTTCTAATCTCCTCCACTGGCTCTGAGCTATCTCCGAATTCAGCTACACTTCCATCATTCAAATAGGCAGCTAGTGGCGTCAGCTCGTTCGTTTCCCATTCCGTTTCACTCTCTGCGCTAAGCTCTGTCAGCAAATAAGGCAGCTGCTCATACATTCGGAAATGCTGACGCAGCGTCGGCTTTCCAAGCTCTGTATGCTCGAAACACCAACGCAGGCCTTTGCCAAAGCCATCCTCGATCGGCTGAATTTCAGCCTCATGAACGAGATGGCTGCTGTAATAAGTAGAGCGCAGCTGCGCGAGACCATAGCGTGCTTCGGCATAAAGACCGCTCAGTGCTTCGCCGCTGCTCCAGCGCAGCGTAAGCTCACCACTCGCGAGATTTGCCTTTGCTTGAATAACCTCATTAGCCACAATAAATTCGTCTTGACCACGCTCAATCTTGAATGCTCCAATTCCCATTTTCTTCAGCTCCTCTATCCATTTAAAAGGAGGCCGACTGAGCCGGCCTCCTCTATGCGCCGCTTGGATTATTTCCAAAGCTCCACGCGTTCTTTGTAGTTAGTTGTAAAGATCGCTTCAACCTTCTCATCGCCAGCAGCTTTCATGTCGCTCAGCATTTTGTCATAGATTGTGCCCGCATCCTCAGCGGTCTTAGCCATAATCGCTTTCGTCAACGCTTGTTTCGTAATGTCGTTCACCTTCTGCTCATTCAGTGCTTCAGGTGTTCCGCTCTGAGGCCCTAATGCATCATAGAGTACGGTATCGTAAACGGAATCAGATAAGTTCTTAATCGCCATCTGGTCGACAACACCACGCTCATAACGTCCAGCTAGGTCATAAGGCATTCCATCTGTGCCTTTACCGTTCTTGATAAACCAAGTCCACTTGCGGATACCGGTAGATTTCGCATAGTTGTTGAAATCATTTTTAAAGCCTTCCAGCACTTCAGGACGTGGCGTGCGTTTGCCATCCTTCATATCCCAGTGAACGTTCTCAACACCCCACATCAAGAGGTATTGTCCTTCCTCACTAGCAAGGAAGTTCATAAATTTCATTGTGCGCTCTGGATTTTTGTTTTTCTTCGTGATCGTAATCGCATCCCAGCCTAGTGAGCTTCGTCCACCATACGTTGTTTTGCTAGGGTCTACGCCGTCTGCAACTACCTTATACGGGAATAACTGCGACTGCTCGCCGCGATCCTTCAATAGAATCGTATTTGCCGCACCTGGGTCCCAGTAGGAGCCGGTCGTTGAGAACACGTTACCCGTTGCGAGCTTCTGCTCCCACACTTGCTTCTTGTTAATCGCCCATTCCTTATCGAGCAGGCCGCTGCGGTACAAATCGTTCATATACATAACCATGACACGGTATTTAGGGTCTTTGACATCAAATTGAATTTGACCATTATTCTCGTAGAACTGCTTCAGGCCAAACATGCCCTTGAATGTGCCGAACGATCCGCCAAAGTTTTCACCATCCATCGTAAGCGCGGTCGTATCCTTGCCTTCGATCGTCGGGTATTTCGCCTTGAAATCTTGAAGCAGCTGCTTGAACTCAGAAGCCGTGAACGGTACGCCACCCTCCGCTTTATCCGGAGCAAGCTCTTTCAAAATATCTTTACGAATATTAAAGCCATATACAGGTTCGTTCTCAACGCCATACCAATTGGAAAGGTAGTAGTTTTTTCCGTCCTTATAGCGTGTTTTATTCAATACATCGCCATACATCGTCGTTACGTCCGGACCATACTCGTCAATAAGACCATTTAAAGGAATAATGGCGCCTGATTCAATATATTTGTTAACTAGATCACTGCTGCGGTCAAACATAATCATGTCCGGCAGATCGTCGCTCGCCAGCATCAGGTTTAGTTTCTCTGCTGGATTGCCCGTCGGCTGTTGAATTTCAACGGTAATGCCCGTACGCTTCGTAATTTCCGCCGCAACAGCATTACTGAATTTATCGCCCGTATTTTTATCAAAAAAAGTGATGGTCAACGGCTCATTACCGTCCTCAGCACCAATTGCATCATTCCCAGTAGCCGGAGCATTACTGTTATTTTTTGTATGATTGGAGCCGCACGCGGACAACACCGAAATTACAACGATAACGCTTAGAAACATAACAAACCATTTTTTCATTTTCATCGTATAAATCCCCCTTGTTCGTGATCTTATTATAGTACATTTTCATTTCAAATTATTGAGAATGCGCGATCGCATCACCTCCACTAATCGTGTTTTACAACACTAGCTCTTAACTGCGCCCAGCGTCATACCCTTCACGAAATACTTTTGAAGGAATGGATAAACCATCAAGATGGGAAGTGTTGCAACCATAGTTGCGGCCATCCGAATCGTATCCGGCGATACCGCCATCCGTTTCGATGCGTCGGCAAGCTGCTGAGCATCGCCAACCATAGCCCCTGTCTGGTATTGATTCAAAATTTTGACCAGCACCGCCTGCAGTGTTTTCAGATCCGAGCTATAGGTGAAGACGTAGGAATCAAACCACGAATTCCAATGCATAATTGCGGTGAACATACCGATCGTTGCCAGCACAGGCGTCGTTAGCGGCAAGATGATTTTGAAAAAAATTTGCATATAATTGGCGCCATCTATTTTGGCAGACTCGTCCAGCTCCTGAGGCAGCTGCTGCATGAAGGTCCGCACGATAATCATATAGAAGACATTCATCATGCTCGGCAATATAAAAACCATAAAGTTATCGATCAGGTGCAAGCTCTTCAGCACCATGTAATAAGGAATCAGACCCCCGCCGAAATACATGGTGAATACAAAGTACAGTGACCAGAAGCGATTGCCGACCAGCTCTTTCTTACTAAGCGAGAAGGCAAGCATGCTGATGACTACGACTGCAAGCGGCGTACCAATGAGCGTTCGCAGCACAGTTACTTTAATCGCCGTCCAAATCTCGCTGTCGGATAAAATCTGCTTGTAGCTCGCTATGCTGAAATCCCTTGGCCACAGATATAAATTGCCGCGCAGCGTATCCTCAGCGCTATTCAATGAAATAATGAAAATATTCCAGAACGGATAGAAGGTGACGATAAATACAGCGATGATAAATAAGTAGACGCCGGACATAAACAGAAAGTCATTTTTAGACTTAATCATAGCGTGATCTCCTCTTTCTTTTTTACTAGAACAACGACTGCTCATTCATTTTTTTGGCCATCGTGTTGACGCTTAATACGAGGATGAAAGCGACGACCGATTTGAACAAACCGACAGCTGCACCGTAAGAGAACATCCCGTTTTGCAAACCGTATTTATACGTGTACGTATCGATAACCTCTGAATATTGAAGAACCGTATTGTTCTGCAGTAAAAACTGTTGATCGAAGCCTGCGTTCAAAATACCTCCAACAGCCAAAATCGCGAGAATGATAATTGTAGGCTTGATTGATGGCAGCGTTATGTGCAAAATTTGCTTCAATCGACTTGCTCCATCAACCTTTGCCACTTCATATAGCTCGGGGTTAATAGCCGATATGGCAGCCAAGTACATAATGGCGTTAAAGCCCATATCCTTCCATGTGTTCGATATGGCGATAATCCACCAGAACAACGGCCCCTTCTGCATAAATTGAATCGGTTCATCTATCAAGCCGATACCCGTCAGTATATTGTTGAGAACGCCTTCGGATGAGAGTACCGTAATGATGATATTGGCCGCGATAACCCACGAAATAAAGTGAGGCATGTAGGATACGGTTTGAAAGGTTTTCTTAAACCAGCCGTTCCTCAATTCATTGATCATGAGTGCTAGAATGATTGGCATTGGGAAACCGAACAGCAACGATAGGAAGCTTTGCGCCAGCGTGTTGCGCATAACCCGGTAGAAGTCGCCATTCGTAAAGAAATAGTTGAACCATTCCAGTCCGACAAATTCTGTTGTGAAAAACTGTCCGAAGAACGAACCGCCGCCAGGCGAGTAATTAATAAATGCCATGTACAGCCCGAACATCGGGACGTACGAGAATAACAATGTGACGATTAGCGCTGGCAGCATGAGTACATACAACAGCCGCTGCTCCTTCAGCCGCCCCCATACGCTGGCCTTTCTTATACCGCCCTTTCCACTCGGGGTTAAGGATTTGCTTGGTTCCGCTTTCAATATTGATTCCATGTGATAGCCTCCTGCCAGTCTTGCGCTTCTTTGTGTTCTCATTATAGGTCGGTAAGAGCGGCTCATTCTATACAAGCATTTACCGATTCATAACACAAAGCTACACACTTGCGAATGCTCCATTGTTGAAATGCGTCATAGCGGATAAACTAGTTAAACATCCCGTTACATGAGATAAGAGGTGGGGACAGGTATGTATCGTATTTTATTAGTAGATGACGAAGCGATAGAGCTTGAGACGATAGAGCATTATGTGCCGTGGGACAAAACCGGCATCACCGTGGCGGGAACCGCGCGCAACGGAAAGGAAGCGCTTGGCAAGCTCGCCGAGTTGAAACCTGATATCGTGTTGACCGATGTCCGCATGCCGATTATGGATGGACTTGAATTCGGCAGACGCGCGAAGCAAATCGACAAAAATGTAAAAATCATCTATTTAAGCGGACATAACGAGTTTCAATATATTAAGGCTGCGCTCAATCTTGAAGCTGCTGGCTATCTATTAAAGCCGATCGATATGGAGGAGCTGCTGGTCCTCCTTGAGAAAGTGAAGAAGAAATGCGAGGAGGATCAACTGGCCGATCAGAGCGGAGATTGGGTACGCGAGAAGCTGATGATGCGAATGATAAGCGAGCCGGACCCGACCGCCCGGTCGGAATGGATTAAAAAGTGGGAGCAAAGCGCAGTCGACTTTGTTGCTGGAAAGTCGTTCACAGCGGCTTACATGACCTTTGATCCGCCAGTAGACTATCCTGCAGTTGCAGCGTCGGTATCTGTTGCTGCTCCTGCCGACAAGCTTGATCTCATCCGAACCCTAGCACGTCAGTCATGGACATCCGCTACGATCGTTGAAGCTGCACCGCATGCGTTGTTCGTTCTCCATCAATGGAAGGATGCGCCAATGAAAGATGCTGCGATCTGGGAAAGCTTCCAAGCGCAGCTTTCCCTTACTTTCGGATTCGAGATCACGATAGGCTTGTCTTCACCGCGGATGGAGCTTGAACAGATTTGGGATGCCTATGTGCAAGCCCGCTCCTGCAATGAAGAGAAGTTCTACCGAATAGGCGGCAGCGTCATTGCCCCTGAAGACCTTAAACCGACCGTGCAAGCCGATGGAAATATTGATCTAACCGCTGCGAAGCTCTCCTCCTCTATCCAAGCTGGCAACATGGAGCAAATCCGTATAGAGCTTGAAACGCTATTTATGAACATTCAAAAAGAACGCATGGATCGAAACTTTGCAATTCGGGGTATTATCCGTTTATTGACTTCATTGGAGCAGCATTTCTCTATGCTGCTTACAGGCTCACTTAAGGAGCTGCTGCTAGCTGATCATTGGAAAGCGATTTCGATGATGCCCTCTGCAGCGCATATTCAGGCTTATGTTCTTCATTTCTGTGATGAGATGAGAAGAGCATCCAGTGAAAGAGAGATCGATCGCAATCAAGCAATCGCTGAGCAAATGGTTAGGATTATCGCCGAGCGGCATCATTTGCCGTTAACGGTTGAAGAAATAGCCAAGGAGGTATATCTCTCACCGAACTATATCCGTACGATATTTAAAGAGAAAATGGGCGAAACCATTCTTGATTATTTGACAAAGGTTAGAATCAATCACGCAGCTGAGCTGCTGAAGGATAAAGCGCTCAAGGTGCGCGAGGTTGCCCATAGCGTCGGATATGAGAATGTCTCTTATTTTTGCTCAATCTTCCATAAGCATAAGGGCAGTACCCCTAACGAGTTTCGGAAAATGTATTTTTAGGCTGGAGTGAGTACGCATGAAACGGCTAACGGGCTGGCTGACCAGGCCCTTTAATAATTTACGACTGAGAGAAAAGCTGTTTCTCATGTTTTTACTCGGTGCGATTATTCCCTTGCTCTTCTTTGTTTCCTATTCCTATCAAACGGTCAAAAGTGAGCTTTCTGACCAGATGTATACGAATTCCGTATCGTCAGTTGCCCAGATTAACTCGAACTTAGAGAACAAGCTGGATACCTACACGAAGCTTTCGGCAACGCTCTATCTAAACAGCACACTCCGTGCCTATTTGACGAACGATTATTCAATTGATCCATCCTTGTACGTGGATGCGTATCAATACATTAACAGCACCTTCTCCAACATGCTGACAACCAATCCAGATATTAAATCAATTTCGGTTTATATCAACAACGACTCGCTTCCAACAGACGATATTTATATCAGAAGGATGGATGACGAATTCCGCAAATCGGTCATATATAGCTCGCTGCTCAACACCTATGGGAATGTTCGATTCCTATCCACGCCGCCGATCATCGATCAGCCTTCGATGTTCACCCTCGCGCGCATGTTGAATGTCGGTAAGCTAGATACGGTATACGGCATCTTGACGATCAACATCCTTGAATCGGATATATTTCGTTTGATGGAGAAAGAGTCCGCGGACAAAACCGTTCTCATCGTGAACGAACGAGGCATCATTATGTCTACGAAGGATAAAAGCATGCTTAACCTTCCTTTGCAGCAATTTATAACGACTGACTTTCCTGATAGTGCGGAAGGGCGCTTCGACAGCACTTTTCATGGTGAAAAAATGCTGGTCGTCTATAACACGACCAAGTTCGGCTGGAAAAGCGTCACGCTCGTTCCTTATAGCAGCTTCCTATCCAAAGCTAATAACACGGCAAAAAGGATACTTATCTTTGCGCTGATCAGCTTCAGCGTTATGGCGCTGCTTATTTATGTGACAGCTAGGTTGTTCACTAAGCGCGTCGAATATTTAGTCGGCATCATCCGCCGTATTGAGCGGGAAGAATTCGAGCATATTGACATTCGTCCGCTTGGCCGTGACGAGATCGGACAGCTTGGGAATGTACTTCGCAAAATGTCACAGCGGCTGAGCAATCTCATCTCTGATGTGTACAAGAAGGAAATCGATAAAAAGGAAGCGGAAATGAATGTACTGCAAGCCCAGATTAACCCGCATTTCCTGTACAATACGCTCGCTTCTATCTCGTCGCTTGCCATTCGTAATTCAGATCCTAGAATGAATAAAATGGTCACCGATCTCGCTAAGTTTTACCGCATTTCCTTAAATAAAGGGAAAAACAAAATATCGATCCACGAAGAAATACAGCTTACCCGTTATTACGTAGCGATCCAGCAGATTCGCTTCGCCGAGCTTATTCGCGTTCATTATCAGATCGACGAATCCGTTTTGCCTTGTCCGATCGTCAAGCTGACGCTGCAGCCCTTCGTAGAGAATGCGATGAACCATGCCATTTGGGACGATAAGCTCGGTATCAACATTATGATCAAAGCTTACCGGGAAGGCCCAGATATTATCCTCAAGGTCATTGATGACGGAATGGGTATGCGCATGCAGGAGAGCCGCTCTCAGGAGCTTCCAGCAAGAGGTGACGCATTATCCGGCTATGGGATTCGCAACGTCGATAATCGGATTAAGCTGCTGTACGGCGATTCTTACGGTGTATCGATATACAGCAGGCTCGGCATTGGCACTACTGTTACGATTCGTATTCCCGGGCGGTAAGCATATTGCACTGACATAAATGACCAAAGAACCCCCTTCGGCATAAGAATGCCGAAGGGGGTTCTTCGATTAAGCGCGGCGTACGATTCCTACTGTTTTACCTTGATTTTGAAAAGCTTGGACTGTGCGCCAAGTAGATTTACTTGCAAGCATCCCGCCGGTTGCTAATCCGGGAATTGATGAGGCAACGATATTTAGACCACCACATATGTCGCCGCTTATTCTTTGACCGCCTTCAGCATTTCACCCATTGCACCAATGCTTCCGAGCGTATCAACAACTCTGGTTGGAATGAATATTTTATTCGCCGGCCCCTTCGCTATTTCGGCTAATGCTTCCAGCGAACGGTACGTCAAAATATGGTCATCAAGTCCCGCCGATCGTATAAGCTCAATTCGGCTTTTCTCTGCTTCGGCAATGGACTGTATCGCCTTCGCTTCCCCAAGCGCCTCAAGCTCCTGCGCATGACGCTGACCTTCCGCTTGGCGGATACGCGCTTCTTTGTCACCTTCAGCCTTTAATATTTTACTTTGCTTATCACCTTCCGCCCGCAGAATCATATCCTGCTTCGCGGCTTCCGCATCTAGTACCATCGCCCGCTTGCTGCGCTCAGCTTTCATTTGCTTATCCATTGCATCCTGAATATCAACAGGCGGCTGAATATCAATAACCTCGACCCGCTCGATGCGAACGCCCCATTTCTCAGTCGCTTCATCGAGTGCAATCCGAATGTCTGATGATATTTTCTCCCGTCCAGACAATGTCTCATCCAGCTCCATCTTGCCAATAATTTGGCGCATCGTTGCCGTACTGATGTTCCGTACACCATATACATAATCGGAGATGCCATATGTAGCCTGTTCCGGTCCCGTCACCTGATAGAAAATAATCGTATCGATTTTCACTTGGACGTTGTCTTTCGTAATGACCGTTTGCGGTGGTACGTTAGCCTGTTGGATCCGCAGATCATGATAGGTGCGAACATGATCGATAATCGGAATAAGAATGTTGACGCCTGGCGTCAGCAAACGATTAAACTTTCCGAGGCGTTCTACGACGCCAATTCTTTGCTGCGGCACAATCTTTATCGATAAGGAGACGAATACGATAACGATCACTAACAAAATAACAGCTACAATAATGCCCATTTACAGCTAACCTCCCCATTTTTGCACGCGGAGCATCGCGCTTCCCCGACTAATGACAACAACAGCCTCGCCCTTTGTAAGCTTTTCCGTAGACAGTGCGCTCCATGTTTCATTCCCTACCTTAACGATGCCAGGTGAATCTGCTCCGATCTCCTCCAGCACAATGCCATGCTTGCCAACTAATTCATCAACCGCATCTGTGAAACCAGCAGCCAATTGGAAACGGCGAGTGATCGGCTTCGTGAAAACCATAAGCACTAATACGATAATAGAAGCCACCAACAGCTGAAGTACCAGCGAGCCTGGCCAGATCCAGTCCAGAATGGCTGCTACAATGGCTCCTACGCCCAACCATAGCAAATAAAAAGTAAGCGTAAGCATCTCAACGACCAGCAAAATACCGGCAAGCACGAGCCAGATTGCCCAAAGTTCCATGCAGTCACCGCCCCTTCTCCATTAATATATTCACGCATGTTCATCCTATGATTAAGAAAACACTTGCCAAACCGATAATGAGTATGTAGAATCATCAAGGGTCTTTTCACAAACTACATATTATTGGAGGCAATCTTGACCATGAAAAACACAATCGGGGTTCTAGACCGACCACCTGCACTGCAAAGCTTTCTGCTAAGCTTACAGCATCTATTCGCCATGTTTGGCTCCACCGTACTCGTTCCAAACATTCTCGGCGTCGATCCGGCTGTCTGCTTGCTTATGAACGGAATCGGCACGCTGCTCTACTTGTGGATATGCAATAACAAAATTCCTGCTTATCTTGGATCAAGCTTCGCCTTTCTTGCACCTGCTGGTGCTGTCATCGGCGACCAAGCTGCTGGGGGCGGCAACTACGCAGCTGCGCTAGGCGGATTTATAGTATCAGGCGTTATCTTCACGATCGTCGCGCTCATTATTCAAGTAGCTGGCACCAACTGGATTAACATTGTATTCCCTCCAGCAGCTATGGGAGCAATCGTTGCCATTATTGGACTTGAACTGATTCCCGTAGCTGCACAGATGGCGGGCTGGATCATGCCTTCAGGCCTGAATTCTGCAGAAGCCGCAGCTTGGACTATGGATCCTAAGCTAGTCATGCTCTCTACCGTTACACTTGCCGTAACCGTTCTTGGCTCTGTGCTGTTTCGCGGCTTTATGCGTATCATTCCGATTCTGATCGGAATCGTCACAGGATATGTGCTCGCGCATTTCATGGGCTACACCGACTTCAGCAAGCTTTCGGAGAACGGGTTCGTACAATTGCCGCATTTTACTTTACCTGAGTTTCAATGGACAGCGATTATTGCAATTGCCCCCGCAGCGCTTGTTGTCATCGCAGAGCACATCGGCCATCTCGTTGTAACGGGCAACATTGTGGACAAGGACCTATCGAAGGATCCTGGACTACACCGCTCTATGCTGGGCAATGGTATATCTACCATCCTATCCGGCTTCGTGGGTTCCACACCGAATACGACCTACGGCGAGAATATCGGCGTACTCGCCATTACGAAGGTCTATTCCACATTCGTTATCGGCGGTGCAGCAGTAATTGCTATCGTACTCTCATTCTCCGGTAAATTCTCGGCGCTTATTTCAGGTATTCCGACGCCGGTAATGGGAGGCGTATCACTGCTGCTATTCGGAGTTATCGCCGCATCCGGCTTCCGTATGCTCGTT
Organism: Paenibacillus sinopodophylli; assembly: GCF_005930355.1. GTDB lineage: Bacteria > Bacillota > Bacilli > Paenibacillales > Paenibacillaceae > Pristimantibacillus > Pristimantibacillus sinopodophylli. Next base: position 15,965 of record NZ_VDBO01000006.1, on the reverse strand, counting down.
GAATCCAAAGTAGATTACAGCAAGCCAACCAACCTTTTCCTAACGACGGTTGTTCTCGTAACAGGACTAAGCGGCGTGAAGCTGACGATCGGCGAGTTCTCTTTAACAGGCATGGCACTCGCAACTGTAGTCGCGATCTTACTGAGCCTATTGTTTAAACTGTTCGAGGTGCTCAAGCTCTCGAACGACTTCGAGTCTTCGGGTCATTAACAACAAAGGCTGTCCATGAAGGTTATTAACCTCACACGGACAGCCTTTGTTCAAGCCTGAAGGACAGACTTCAATTTTATGTTCATCAACGCTGCAACTGAGCATCGGCTTATTATCCAATACTCAAACTTGCGGGCCCACTAGTTTCAAATATTCTTCCAGCTCTTCCTCCGAAATGACCTTTATACCGTTTCGTCTAAGCAAAGCCGTTGTGACACCGTTACCTGCTGCTTTTATCCCTTTGAACTCGCCATTATAGACCATAGCGCTCCCGCAGGAGGGGCTGTACTCTTTCAGAACGACTACAGATGCCTCAACCTCTTGAGCTTTACTGAGCGTCATATAAGCGCCTTTCACATAGAGCTCTGTTACCACTCTGCCAGAGAGCTCCACCACTTCCGCCGTTCCATTCAGCACGTCATCTCCGTCCCCGCCGATGACTTCCGCAGGTTCTCTTGGCGTCATGAAGCCTCCGAGCAATTCAGGACATACCGAAACCGCTTTGTTCTGGTTCAACAGCTCTCGAACAGTATCATTCAGACTATGAGTTCCGTTATATCTAACCTCAAATCCAGCTAAGCAAGCACTGACCACAATCATGAATTACACCTCATTCTCCCGCTCGAAAGGCACCTGATGTCGTTTACAATCTACTTTTCTATACGTAAGTTCTCATTATCCAATGCCTGTGTAACACTCGCCGTTCTTACAGCCATATACGACGACAGCCCCCGTATCCTCATCGATCATTTCCGCTTCAAAATCCGCTGGTTCCCTTTTTTTCAGCTCCTCTACCAGCGCATATGCAATCGCATCCACGTCCTTCTGCTCCTGATAACCACCAATTGCAAAGCCGCTTTGGCCTTGATAGGCGGACAAGCTCCACTGGTTTCCTGCTGTGTCCTCAGCCTCAATCCTATACATGAAGCCCTGCTCATAATCTTCCGATTCATGGCTTGCAGGGCCGAACATCGTTATCAACTGACCTCTGTATTTCGCGATTTCTTTTCCCTCCAAGCTAATGCTTGCTACCTTCGAGGAGCCGAATAACTGGTCATGCTCTTTCATTAATGTGAATTGCAGTCCCTTATACCGGGCTGCACGTTCTTTTGCTCCATTCTGAATCACCTCATATTCATAGCGCCATATAAATGATGTGTATGTCCATGTATCGGGATTAACAGCATAACTCGCTACATGCTCTTGATCCGTTTTAGTCGTTATGATTACGCTAAGATCACCGTTGTAATCGAGATCTCTAGATTCAATCAACAAATTGGAGTCAAGACACCATTTCTCGCAATCCTTTTTCACGATACTAATGGCTTGTTCGACCATCTGCGGATCCAAGGCTTGTGATCGGCCCATCATTGCTGCTGCAATAATAATAAAAATTAAGATACACGCCGGCACGAATAGATGCTTCATTTCACTATTCAACTCTCTTCTCTATTAAAACTCATATGCAGCCATAAGATAAGTTTACCATATCCGCTAACCATCTTAGCTGAAAATATTGTTGATCCCCGCTGCTGTCTTGATTCCTATGCTTCCCACACCGTTCATTTTGCTCATAGTTGAAGCAAATAGCCTCCCCACTTCATAACATAAACACAAAGGAGTGGAGTCAAATGCCCAACTACCGTATCATCGTCGATCTTTCCGACCGGATGCTGCATCTGCTTGATGACAATATCGTCACGCGCTCATTTCCCGTAGGGATCGGAAGAATGGTTACTCAGACCCCTACAGGCGAGTATTTCATCATTAATAAGCAAGCTAACCCCGGTGGTCCGTTCGGAGCCTTCTGGATGGGACTATCAAAGCCTCATTATGGTATTCATGGCACTAATGATCCCGCTTCGATCGGTCATCTCGTGTCGCATGGCTGCATTCGTATGTACAATACGGACGTTGTCGCACTATCAACCATAGTGCCTATCAATACACGAGTCACCATACGCCCTTAGCTGCCTGCTCACTCCAAAAAGTCCGTTCTATTATGATACACTATGAACAGGAACCAACTTTTTGAAGTGAGGATGTGACCCGGCTTGTCTTACATTCATAACGTCAATCTAACAGATGCTCCATTTTATTTTGCATACAAACGTAAGAACGACAAGCCTGATTACTATGAAGGGACTTTTCATGCCCATCAAGGGCTTGAACTGCTCATTATACATGAGGGCACAGGAACGCTTATTGTCGAGCAAAAAAGCTATACGCTTGCGCCAGGCATGATCTGCATATTCCAGCCCTATCAACTGCATCATGTACAGGTGGAGCTTAGTCCTGACACACCTTTCATTCGTTCCATCGTGCATTATGAGCCGACTTTGTATGAGGGTTATCTGGAGAGATGGCCGAGCCTTCTGGCCTTCTACAAACATATTCATATGGGTAGCCTGACAGAGTCTTGCATATATACTGCAGAAGAGGCAGAACCGCTCGATTACTTGCTGAGAAGCTGGGAGCAGACTCTACCCTCTATGTCCAAAAGCGATTATTACGAGGAGTTTTCTTTGTTTCTTATTGCCTTCCTGAGAGCCTTCCGGCCTATGTGGGAGCAGCGTCAAAAGTCTTCATCTGCAAAGACACCATTAAGATTGCCTCATCAAGCCGAACGAATACTGGAATGGCTGCAGCTGCATTACAAAGAACCGCTGCGGCTGGAGCAGATGGCCAGCGAGCTTCACTTGTCCCCCCACCATCTCTCCCACTTGTTCAAGGCTTGCACGGGAAGCAGCATATCCGACTATATTGCCGCCAAAAAAATACAACAGGCCATATTGCTCCTGACCTCTTCAAACTTTTCAATAAGCCGAATTGGAGAAGAAATAGGCCTGACAAATAGCTCATACTTCTGCAAGCTGTTCAAATCACAGCTTGGCATTACGCCGCATCAATATCGGAAGCAGTTCCGCAGCAAGCGTTACCCTATGCCTACTTAGCTCTGCGCTTTATAATCACTGCCCGCTGTAATTGCCTGTTCAGCGAAATTGGCAATTGAGCTGGTCTTCTCATAGAAATGAATAGCATTCGCTTGCATGCCGCTGCGCGAGTAGAACGGATCCTCCGGCAGAATCGGGAAGGAGACAAGCTGCTTTGTACTCGCCGCTTTATATATGCCAACGATGACCTCCAGCGTCTGTCGGCCGCTGTCGCCGTCAATAAGCAGTGGCGCGTTACCCTCTACTGCAGCTAGTAGATTGTCGATTTGACCGGCATGTCCTTCATAGACAACCTCTGGCAAAGCCTCATACACCTGCTGCAGCTCTGTTTCCAGCCGCTTATTAGACTCTGGGAAACCATTCTTCTTTGACGTAGATGCAGCTACCCGCCAAGGCGCTGATACACGAGCCTTCGTCCCTTGGAAAATAAGCTGCTGCTCTTCCCCATCATGCACGACCGAGCTCGTAACCTGGGCGAGAGCACCGTCTCCGTAACGAAATATACCGATGGATATATCCTCCACTTCAGCATTGTCATGCGCTGCGTTCGTCATGAAGGCTTGAACCTCCGCAGGCCGACCCATCATCCACACCAAAGCATCAATATGGTGAACCGCGTGGTTAAGTGTGCAGCCGCCGCCTTCCTTCTCCCACGTTCCGCGCCACCATAAATCATAGTAGCAATGACCCCGCCACCAGTGGGAATCAATCTGGGCATGGACGATTGAACCAGCTAGACCGCTATCAAGCACCGACTTTAGCTTCATTAATGGTGTCTTGAAGCGGTTCTGAGCAACAACCGACAGCAGCTTCCCGCTTTTCTTCGCAGCCTCGTTCATTTCGTCGCATTCTTCTAAGGATGAGGCCATTGGTTTCTCAACCAGCACATTCACCCCAGCCTCGAGAAAAGCAACAGCCAACTCTGCGTGGGTATACGGCGGTGTGCATATCGATACGATATCCAGATCCTGCTGCAACAGCTCCCTATAATCACTAACAGCATGCGCATCCAATTGATGATCCTCTATGCGAGCTTGCGCTTTTTCTACATAAATGTCGCTGACCGCGACAATCTTGCACCGCTCCGGAAACGTTAAATAAGCTTCAATATGTGCATTCGAAATGGCTCCTGCGCCAATAATAGCTACTTTAAGCACCGTCTTACCCTCCTTCATCGTCATGCTATCAACTTAACAAGGAAGCGCTCCCAAATGTATGCATACCTTGTTGAAAAATAGTGCTACTTTGCGGTTTTCTTTAAGGCTATTGTAAAGTAATCGTACAACTTGGAGGTCCTTTTATTTGAAAATAAGAGTGAGTTACCTGTAGAAGTGAAAATGAAGGTTATTGAAATGAGGTTTCAGGCATGCCTGTATAGGGCGTGATAGAACAGTTGCTCTTTCGTATTCAAACGAAGCTTAAAAACCAGTCACCGACTTAATATCGGCAACTGGTATCTTAGTTAGCTGTTCATTCCTGTCACAAAAACAGAGGTCACTTCCAACCAACCAAGGGCTTTTGTCATGTCTACATTTTATTACTACCGCTTATCGTTCTGTAAAAATACGATAAATAAGTGCTGCTGCTTCCTGCTTCAATGTTATTTTCTTCGGCCTAAAGCTGCCGTCCTCATAACCTTTCATAATGCCGATTTTTTTCGTCAGCGCAACGCTGTCCTTCGCCCAGGCGGACACGGATTTGAGATCGGTGAATACGGTATCCGCCGCTTCTACCGCTTGCTCAGCACTTGTCACATTGGAGTATTGCTTCAGTGCGCGTGCCAAGATCGTCGCGATTTCCTCTCGGGTTACGCTTCTCTGCGGCGCAAATGTAGTCTTGGTTACACCATTGAAAAGCCCCGCCTGGTAAGCTGCTGCAATATCATCGGCGAACGGTGTTGACTTCGTTACATCTTTGAAAGGCTGACTCAACCCATCCACACTAAGCCCGAGCGCTTTGACCAGCCAGGAAGCCAGTTCTCCGCGTGTGACTCCCTGCGCTGGATAGAAGCGATCGGCCGATTGTATAATTCCTTTGGCCAGCAAATAATGAATCTGCTGCTCACCCCAGTTCGCCTTCGAAATATCAGTGAATGTGCCCCCTGAGAGCATAACTGTATATACGCTGAAATGACTCCGCTTCACGTGAATCATTCCGCTTTCAGCATCATAGATTCCACCTGTCGCTTCCCACTTACCAGTCCTCTCATTTAGGACAAAAACTGTAAGCTTTGATTGCTGATTGATTGGCAGCTTGTCGATCATACTAGAGTCCAGCGGAATCGACATCGTAATTGGCTTGTCGAACCGGGTAACCGTTTCACCACCGACTGCGACATGAAACTCCAGCACTGGTGCTCCACTCAATTCGGAGGCAGATGTCGGAATTGTTCCGTTCGCCTGTGCAAGCGGCGTAATATTAAGCAAGAGATTCCCTGCTTTCTGACTGTTGACGAAATCAGGGCTGAATGCAAGGTTCGCAAGCTTATGCTGAATCGTTACGTAATCTATGCCGCTCTCTTTCGCAATACGCATCAGGTCGGCTGGGAATTCTGCTGCAATTCCAAGTTGTGTTCCCACATCCTTGAATGAGATGGTAAGGTGCTTCATAACTTTACCGTCAGACAGTTCTCCAAGATTTGCTGTCAACGTTTCATTGATCTCGTCAGCAGCTTGCTTGACAGACATAATACGCTGACTCAGCAATGTTGTATCAAGCACGATGGAAGCTGTGCTTCCCTCGAGCTTTAGTTCATCCTTACTCACGCCAACATCGCCATTCTTATTCACAGCGGCTTGTCCAACCGCAATGATCGCTTCGCGAACACTGTTGATCAAGACTCCTGCCTCTGATGCTTCTTTCCATAGTACTCCTGCTTCTCTAATCAACTTCTTAGCCATATCCACAGCCGCAGCACCGTCACCCGCAGCATTAACCGCGGAGGTCGCATTGTTGCGTACAACTTCAGTGACAGCCTGAAGCCCTTTTTCATAATCAGCACCTTCTAGCTTGGAGGCAATGAGCTGGACCTTATTTAAAAATACACTGATTAGCTCTGCTGCCGCTTTGGCTTGCTCGGAAGTAGTAATATTGGCAGTAATCTCCTGCATATCTTTCGCAATGAGCTGTACCGATGCTGACTTATCCGCAGACGAAGTGGACGATTGGAGCAAATGATCCAGCTTGCCCAGCTTCTGGTTCATCTCTTGTAAAACTTGGTCGAATTGGGAATTAGACGTTCCCGTCGTCGATCCCGATCCTCCTGTGCCCGGATTCGTACCTGGGTTCGTACCTGGATCCGTATTCCCTCCATCCGAAATCATCTTGATCATGACCTCATTGGAAGCCGGGCTATCTCCTCCCTCGTTGACCGCTTTTACGGTGAAGTAGTAAGTCGTTCCGTCCCCCGTCAGGTCAGTAGCTGTATAGCTGTTGACAGAGCCTGAAACGGTCGCAAGCTCGGATTCGTATTCACCGGGTTCCGTACTCATATATATTTTGTAGCCCGTTGCTTCATTTACGAATGTCCAAGCGAGCATCGCCTTCGCATCGCCGGCAGTTCCAGTTAGTTCCGGTGCTGTTGGCGGTGAAATATGAGCAACAGTTACTTTGGATGTCATGCTCGTATCCGAAGATGTCGCCGCGCCAATTGTATTCTTAACAACTGCATAATAGTACAGAGTACCTTCTGCACTGGTCGACGGCACATAGGTTTCGTTCACCGCTCCAACGATCATCGTTCCATCTGTTGTGCTATCTACATTACTACTGTACCACTGGTAGCTCAGCTGTCCACCATCACTCACCGATGTAGGCACATGCAGTGTGACGCTGCGGTCAAGATTCACTAAAAGCTCCGACGGCTCAACTTTAAGAGGCGCAGTTACCTCCTCTGCTATAACAATCAACGTTTTGCTGTCGATCACGCCTGCAATATTTTTCCAGTCATTTCCGTTCCATTGCTGCTTCTGGAAGACTGTATTAATCGTATAACTGCCGGCATCATCTATTTGATAGACGGCTTGATAGCGCCCGCCAATAACTTTAAATAATCCAGCTTGCTCCGATGCTTCCGACGAGCTCCAACTGATCGGCACATATCTCTCATCACCTGTCATTACACCTTGCTCGAATTGCCGATCACCATTTGCAGTCAATTCAACAGCAGCCCCTGATACTGACTTCTTAGCACTCGCACTGACAGTATTGTTATCAGTTTGAGCAGTGATTGGTGCGTTATCATAGACCATGATGTTCAACTTATTTTTTTCATAGCTACTTTTGTTATCCGCATAGGCCACATACAGCTTGCCGTCGTAAGATACTGATGACAACTCGTTTGCAGCGCTATCCGTAAATCCTGCGTTGCCAAGTTGTACCCACCCGCTACCGGTATACTTCAACGCAGTCGCTCTGTCGCCATTTACCTTGTCTACATAGGTCAAATACAATTGACCACCTGATTCGGACAACTTCGGATTGCTCGCATCTCCTTGCGATAGCTCTTTTCCTACTGATACCCAACTGCTCCCATCGAATGTTTTGACATTAACTTGGTATACAGTTTGGCCCGGAGTCTTCGACGAATTCTCGAGATAAGCCACGTACAATTGACCGTTGAATGACAGAAGGGATGGTGTAAGCGCAAGCCCTTCATCCGAGATTTTATTCCCGCCTATGTACTCCCACTTGCCATTATTTAAGGTTTGGACGACAAGTCTGGTGTTCACCCCTGTATAGCCATCCGTATATGCGACATATAACTTGTTGTCCATAAGCTCAATTGAAGGTGGACCAGGGTTTGCCGGGGCAGTGAAAGCTTGATACCCTGTAGACCATCCTCCACTATATGTCGTTAACGATAGGCCGTTATATTTGTCCATGTAGACAGCGTATAAATTCCCGATATCGTCCGTATCAAAGGAGAGGAAATTGACATAGCTCATGCTGACCCTATCACCAAGATATTCCCACTTGCCACCATAAAACCGTTGGACAGACAGTTGGCCGCCATTAGAATAATCTGCATACGCCACATAAGGAATACCGTTAATTACCTTAATGCTCGTATACGAAGCCTTTGTTTTGGTGAAATACTGATTCCCTACGTACTGCCAGCTGTTTCCGTCATACATCATGACCGAAATGGAACCTTGGTACCTATCGACATACGCCACATAAGTCAACCCATCATAGCTATCAATCGAGATGCCCTCTTTATAACCTGAGAACGGATTGAATCCGCCTATCAACCGATTTTGACCACCTAAATCATGCCAATATTCATTTGCGCTGATCGCCTTGATATTTACAGTTTTGGTTTCTGTAGTATCAGTAATATCTTTCCATGCAACGCCGTTCCACCTCTGTTTCTGGAACGTAGCCGTTATCGTATATTCCCCCACCTTAAATGGGTTATAAGTAGATGTGTATAGGCCGTTCTTCAAGCTAAACGATCCACTCTGACCCACTTCTGTCGATCTCCATGAAGTCGGTACGAACCGCTCGTCACTGTCAACTGCTCCTGTTACCGATTGACGGTCGCCTTGAGCAGTTAGTGTCATGGGCATACCCACTTTTACGGTCGCAGAGCTTGCGCTTATACGGTTATTCGAGCCATCGGCTGTCACAGCTGGCATTCCCCCAGGCTTCTGAGGTTCTGTCGCCTGAAGTACTTTTACCTTCGCCGCATAGCTCGCGGCGGCTGTTACTCCACCTGTGTACGAATCGCTGATTACCGCAAAATAGTAAGTTGTGCCGGCCGTTTCTGTAGGCGCATGGAATACGACTTGATTCGCTCCATCTATAACCTTGGCATCCGAAAGGTCGTAGGTCGAGCTGCTGTACCATTGATAGCTGAACACATTGACGTCGCTTGTTGCAACATAGACATTTAGCGTGACGCTTCCGCCTTCGCTAACACGTGCGTCCTGCGGATGTCCAGTAATGACAGGCAATGCAGCTTTAACATTAAGCTCCATGGATTTGTCTGCCGTCTGCTCAGTGTTGACCCATGAACTGCCGTCCCACACTTGCTTCTGGAATGTTGCCGTAACCGTATATATGCCCGGTGCCTTCGGTGAATACTTAGAGGTGTATCCACCCATTGCGAGTGTGAATGCCCCGTTCTGTCCGTACTCAGAGGAGCTCCAGACCGTCGGCACGAACCGCTCGTCTTTCAGATGCTGCCACGGTTCCGATTGACGGTCCCCCCATGCCTGAAGCGTCGCTTGCGCTCCCAGCTCTAATGTCGCTGAGTTTGCCGCGATGACGTTGGCATCAGCGCTCGCTGTAATCGGCTTCAAGTATGATTGAATGGCCTTAATTTTATTTTTCCTACCATCGTTCACACCGCCGATATAACCTAAATACAGATTATCTTCACTGCTAACCAGCTGTATATTATTCGTAATGAATGTGTTGGTAATATCGAAATTGGAGGCGACCTCCATCTGAATCCATTTGCCACCCACATATTTTTTCACAATCGCCTTGTTTGGTCCGCCGCTTTGGTACAAAGAATCCCGGTATGCCAAATACGGTACCCCATCATTTAAAACAAGAGAGGTATAGCTCACGGCAGCTGCTGAGACTCCTGCTTGGCCTCCAAGCGATTCCCATGAAGCTCCGTTATACTTCATGACCACCGCTTTCTGGCTTGTTCCGTTATCGGTGTAACCGACATATACAGTACCGTCAGTCACATCAAGCGATACATAATCAGCCGCACCGGCCGAGAAGCCAGCATTGCCCATAGACGTCCATTCGTCCCCGTCCTCATTCCATGTTACAACCGTCGCCTTCCCTTCATTAGCCAAATCTTTAAACGCGAGATATAGTGTACCGTTCACTGCCTTCAAGACTGGATAATCAATCTTGTCGGCCGAGAAGCCTTTGTTGCCTACGGGCTCCCATGTGGTTCCATTAAACTTCATGACTGTCGCCTTAGAGCCATTAGCCACATCGATGTATGCCAAATAAAGCGTGTCGTCCTTGCTGTCCATAGCAAGGCTAAGCTTATCGGCTCGGCCGTCGGAGAAGCCCTTGCCCCCCAAATCCGCCAGCTCAAATGAGTCGAAAGCTCTTTTCACCACTGTGGCCTTACTACCATTATCTATATCTTGATATGCTAGATAAGCGGACTTATTCTTCATTACAAGTGACGGATAAATACCATGGATAACACCATTTGAGACTGTGCCATCAAGAAACGTATCCCAGCGATTCTGTTCTGGAATATAATATTCAATTGCTAGATTGGAGTCAAAATACCCACTGTAAGCCGTATACAGTGTTCCGTTATCGGCCGCCATCGAGAACCCTTTGACCCAATAGTCCGCAAAGTCTTCCGTGCTATTAGTCCCGAGATTGGACCAATCATCCGTGATCGTTATCGTCAGCAATTTCTTATCAATATCACCGGCAATATCCTGCCATTGGGTGCCACTCCAACTTTGTTTCTGAAAACTTGCTTCCAACAAACCACTAGAAATCGATCCATTACCGTTAAACACGTAAGTTTTCTTCGCTTTATCGTACTTGAACGGATCAAGCGGCATGTACCGTTCATCTCCAACCGTGATTCCCTTCTCCGCCTGACGGTCTCCTTGCGCCGTTGCCGTATAAGTTTCTGACTTCATTATACTCATAGAACTAATACTTACCTTGTTGTTCTCTGCATTTGCTTTGATCGGACTGACGCCGACTTGAATGACAGCAGTTGAATCTTCGGACGCGAAGACAGATACGCCGTTAAACAAACTGCTCCATAACATGCCGAAGAGTGCGGCCCATACCGCTATTTTTATTATTCGTTTCTCGTTGTACAACAAATTCGCCTCCTAGTGTGTTCTCACAATGAATGGGTTACTATACTTATCATTGTACGAATTGCACTGACGAATCTCTGACAAAATTCGCATTTTTCATTCGAGAACGACACCGATTCACGAGGTTTTATCATCTTGCTGACGAATCAATTCGAAAAGTGTCCATTTTTGCACTAATGCAATAGGCAGATGCAGCAGCATCCATGTCGATATCGAACTCCTGCACACACAGTTGCTCAAGCCAGTCCGCCAAGCGCCTGAGTTCGCTTAAACCTCCGCCGGTATACGCGCTTCTCAGCAGCAGCAGCTGAATCTCTTTAATTGGTTGTCTCACCAGCAACTTCATGCACCATTCAATTGACGATCCAAACCGTTCTTCCTCATAACTGTTTTTCGCAAGCCACTTCAGCACATCCTCATATTTTTGCGACAAGCTAACTTGCGAAAGTTGCGACCAAGGCCAGTCCTGATTCCCCATATAGTCCCCATGGTATAACGAAGCTGCATTCTCAAGCAGCGTTTGACTCGGATTCACAAGAAGGGCATCGTACTGCAGTTCGAATTCCCTCACATCTAAGGACAAATGCCCAATCGTCAGCGAATAGCAATCGTCCGAAAATGCAAGATAAAAGATATCCGGACTTAAAGTCCCCAAACATTTACGCAAAGCATAGATGCTTGTCTGAAGGTTAACCAGCGCTTTCTTCGGTTCTTGGCCCGGCCACAATACTTCACAAATCTCATATTTATGCTTCTTCTTTCCGTTGCAATGGAGCAGATAAGCGAGCAGCTCCTTTGCCTTGGAACGGCTCCATCTTACTGAATGACCATTTATCGTCACCTCAAAGTCGCCCAATGTTTGAATAGACACGTTCCCACTGACGGCTCCATGTTCCTGCTCTTGGCTCTGATTCACAGCCAGCCGCTGCACCGACTTCGCAAACCTCGCCGGATGAATCGGTTTCAGCAAATAATCCAGCGCATTCACCTCAAAAGCCTGCGTAGCATAATGATTAAACGCGGTAATAAAAATGATCTGCACATTCGGCTTCCGCTCCAACAGGCGTTCGGCTAAATCCAGTCCATTTATGCCAGGCATTTCGATATCCAAAAACACGCAATCCGCATCGCTCTCTTCTATTGATTCAAGTGCATCCCGCGGGTTCGTATATGTACCTACTAGTTCAATACCATTCTCGAGCAGTAACGCTTTTAGTTCTTCCAATGTTTCGTATTCATCATCAACGATGAGTGCTCTCATTCGCGTCTGCTCCATTCTTGACCGCTTGGAATCATGATACTTACTTTTGTGCCTGACCCTGGTATGCTTTCGATGCGCAGCCCAGTTCCGTACAGGGCAAGCAGCCGTTTATTAATATTACTGAGACCAACGCCTTTTTCTTTGCTGCCTTGCAACAGCTTTGCTAAACGTGCTTGTTCGATACCAACACCATCGTCCTCTACAACTATGATGATCAGATCCGCATCCTGCTTGACACTTAAGTGAACCGTACCGCCTTCCACTTTCCCCATTAATCCATGTCGAACCGCATTTTCCACAAGCGGCTGAATCGCGATCATCGGAACAAATGCTTCAATATCCGGATCCATATCATAAATGACGTTCAAACGGTCTTTAAAACGTTCCTTCTCTATGGTCAGATACGCCTCCACCGTCTGAAGCTCCTCCTCTAATGAGACGAGTCCTCCTTTATTGTCGAATTGAAAGCTGCCTCTTAAATAATCCGACAGGTGGAGCACTAGCTCCTTTGATCTTTGCGGAGATCGAATACTTAACGAGGAAATGACGCTTAACGCATTAAAGAGAAAGTGAGGCTTGATCTGCGCCTGCAAAAAGGAAAGTTCTGCGGTCACAAGCGCACTTACGGATGCTCGGAGCTGAAGCAACGTATTCATCCGAGCAATCAACTCTTCTACCTCAAATGGCTTGGGGATATAGTCATTCGCCCCGGCTTCCAATCCTGCCCGAATTTCTTCCTGTCTGGTCTTTGCTGTTAGCAGCAAGACAGGAAGCTCGATGAGGGAGAAACGCTCCCGAATGCTTCTTAGCACCTGCAGTCCCGTTATACCAGGCATCATAATATCGAGAATAACCAAATCATACTGACGAAAGCTGTCGATATAGTCCAGCACTTGCCGTCCATCCCGCGCCGTATCAATTGTGAAGTCCTCATCCGTGAGCAAATTCAAGATTGCCCTCATACTGGCTGCATCATCCTCAGCGATTAAGATAGAATAGCGGCCTCGCCGCTTGCCACTAATAGAGAATGGAGGATTCGGCCACTTTTCCGCTATGCTTGTTGCCTCTTCCATCTCCGCTTCAATGCTCTCCATACGTACCGTATCGGCAGAAATATCTCGGCTAATTACTTCACTAATCGGCAACGTGAAGCTGAATCTCGATCCTCTCTCTGGAATGGATGATACCTTAATTTTCCCCCCATGCAGCTCGACCAATTGCTTCGTTATTGAAAGTCCCAATCCCGTTCCATGAACGGCTTTATAATCGTTATCATCCGTCTGATAGAAGGCTTGGAAGATCAACTCTTGCTCCTCGAACGCTACCCCTCTGCCGGTATCCTCAACCCATAGCTCCAGCATCATGCCAATCTGCCTGGCACCTACCTCCACATGGCCGTTGGTTGTGAATTTCAGCGCATTGCCAAGCAGATTGTAATAAATCTGACCCAACCGATCCTTGTCAGCCAACGCAGCAGGCAGCTCTGCAGGTATCGCGTTTATCAAGCTAAGCGATTGGGCATCAGCCCGAGGCTTCATCACATCCATGATGGTATCTACCATGCTGCTTACGTCTACAGGCACAGGATAAATCGATATCATACCAGTCTTCAGACTGGACATATCGAGAATGTCGTTGATTAAATTGTTCAGGCGCCGCCCAGCCGATACCACAATCTCCAAATCCTCCCGATGAGTGGTAGCCAACTGATCGCCTGATTTGTTCAGCACCGACTGCGTCAGATTGATCATGCCGTTAAGCGGTGTCCTTAGATCATGGGAAGTATTTGCCAGAAATTCATCTTTCAACTTGTCGAGCGACAACAACCTCTTATTCATATTCTTCATAGAGAGAAATGCGTTATTATAGTGCCGCGATAGAATCATCGACGTAATAAGTGTGAACATCACATACGATCCATTGCCCAGATAGTTGTCGCTCTTCACGTTATTCACATAGAGCATGCCGTCCGCTAAGGATAGAATGACACAAATAAAAGCGACCAGCAGGTAAACGACACCTCTCCTCTCCAATCGACCATAGCGGCCGCGAGCTAGAGCTGCAAACAAGCGCATAACGATAGTAGTGTAAAGAACAAGTCCGAACAACAAAAACATGTTTTCCACCCGGGTTATGATATCAAGCGGCAGCAGAATATAGAAAAGCGCATATCCGCCCATAAATATAAGAATCGTCCGCAGTAGCCAACGCGGCAGCAAGTGATCCATAATTTCCTTCAAAAATAAGACGACAAACAGTATGGTCGCATACATCATCGCATTTTGCAGACGGAACAAGATGTCCGCAGGCCAATCGGGAAACAACTGCAGCATCAGCTTTTCACCATACATCAGCTCATATAGTCCACCTGTCAGGCAATAGCCGCTGTAATATAGGAAGCTGACATCCTCGCGTCTGCCAATATAGACGAACAGATAATACAAACCACTGACCAGCAGGCAGGCTGCAATCATCGTGTTAATAATGATTAGGCGATTGGACATCGTTAGAATATCAGATGCGCGTCCCAAATAGATGCTCTGGACGATTCCTCCGGCTTTATAGTCGAAATCGGCGACATGGATCGTAATCTCTAATTCGTCGCCTTTTGGAGTAAACACCGCCGAATAAGGCCTGTTAGACATCGTGTACTCCTCTACGGTGAGACTAGGGTGTCCGCTTGCTCCGACCTCCTCACCATTCACGAATATCCGGTGCGACATTCGGATGCTGGTCATTCTGAGCCCCAACACCTCACCTGCATCCTTGATCTTGACTCGGACATGATAGGTTGCCGCTCCATAGTCTGTCGTCTTATGAAGTGGATCTTTTGTCCAGGCTGAAGGCACATTCATATATTCCGGGCTTACTCCTGGTATGTCTCCGGATCGGAGCTGTGCCGGCATCTTGAGCTGCTGCCAGTAAAACTCCCATTCGCCATCCAGCTTCACCTTGCCATCACTATTGAAATCCCAATCAGAGAGATCCATATAGCCCTGCTTGGCAAGAGGATGATTGGGTTCCGAATGACTAACACTTACCCCAATCATGCTTAAAATTACTGCGGCAAACATAATCGGAACGGCATACTTGAACCGTTTTATTGTTGAGAACAATTTCACTAGTTTTGTCGTGTTCATCATGATACCATCCATTTCATTCTTCTCTATTAATCCTCGGCTAGATTGGTTCATCTTGTTAACGCTTTGAGCCAAAAGATATCACTTGCGAAGTATATGGCTATGTAATGAATAGTTTTATGCTATACGGTACTGCTACGAACAAGTTAACGTATAATTTCACATCGTAACTATTCACAAAAATAAAACAAAAAGAACCCTTACCGTAGTAAGAGTTCTTGGGTTTTTATGGTTTGGTGCGGTAGACAGGATTTGAACCTGCACGTCCATTGGACACTACCCCCTCAAGATAGCGTGTCTGCCGTTCCACCACTACCGCACATTTGAAGTTTAAGGTTCCATTACTCGTACTTGCTAGCAGAGTAAATGGTGAGCCATGAAGGACTCGAACCTTCGACACCCTGATTAAAAGTCAGGTGCTCTACCAACTGAGCTAATGGCTCTCACTGTGACGTGATCTGAGCTCATTAGAGCTGATACACATTGAGGATGAATGGTGACCCGTAGGGGACTCGAACCCCTGTTACCTCCGTGAAAGGGAGGTGTCTTAACCACTTGACCAACGGGCCGT
>NZ_VDBO01000069.1 GCF_005930355.1 Paenibacillus sinopodophylli | reverse complement strand
AGTCCGGTGCGATCGTTGATAAGTTCAAAACGGTGAATGAACTTAAATGGCTTCGGCTTACGCGTGCCTGTGAAGTTACTTTTCGTCCCCTGTGCCTTGCTCCATTTATAGATGACGACAATATTTTTGTTGTTGTTCGATGTGTCCGATGTGATGACGCCGCCAGTTGTAATGGCGTACTGCTCAGCTGTTGGAGCGGAAGCAACCCTAGTCAACTGCGTCAACTTACCTTCTGGCGATTTGAGGTACACATCATCACTCTCGGCAATAAAGGTCCCGCTGAACTTCGATGGCGCTTTGACTGTATATCCAGCTGATGTAAGGATGGCCTCTTCATTTTCGTCAAACTTCACTTCGCCCTCTACTGTGTCCGCACCTTGTGACAA
>NZ_VDBO01000068.1 GCF_005930355.1 Paenibacillus sinopodophylli | reverse complement strand
TAAGCGTATTTCCGTTCAGCGTCAACGTTACAGCTACATCTGCTTGCGCAGCTGTTTCTTTATCAAAGGCTGCTGTCATTTGGCTCAATTGGCTGTTTTGCGGCGTTGTGTCGCTCACCGTTACCGCCAATGTCTGAGCAGCACCCGCGCTGAAGTTGAATGCTAGGTTCGTCGTGCCTACAGATTGTTGTGCCAAGTAAGATTTCTTAATCGTTACCGTGTTGCCCACTACGGTGTAATCTGTTCCCGCTGTCAGTGTTGCCGCACCATTTGTAAGGGTACTAAGCGTATTCCCGTTCAGCGTCAACGTTACGGCTACATCCGCTTGCGCAGCTGTTTCTTTATCAAAGGCTGCTGTCGTTTGGCTCAATTGGCTGTTTTGCGGCGTTGTGTCGCTCAC
>NZ_VDBO01000067.1 GCF_005930355.1 Paenibacillus sinopodophylli | reverse complement strand
GTAGAGATGTGGGGACCGTTGGCCAAATCGAAGCGCAGCCTATTAATCGTGCCTCTCCAATTCGGATGCGTCCCGATCGGAATGGTATACACGCGATAATCGGAGTCCGACGCGGTCATTGGGAAGCTGACGACATAACTCTCGGACCAGTTAGGTGCCTGCATACCCGTGAAATAGATGGCACCACTGGTGTTTGTGGAGTTATTCTTCACCCTCACTTGGATGACATCACCGGCATCTGCGGCATGGCTCATGGTGTCGGAGAAGAAGTAGCTATCGTCATTAGTCGGGTGCGTCGTATGGAAAGGCATGACGACTCGATCGACGAGTGACGTTCCATACTCATCTGTAATATCCGATGCGCCGCCACCGCCTGCACCCGCAGAGCCGATCCCATTGCCTCCGCCATTGTAGCCGCCA
>NZ_VDBO01000066.1 GCF_005930355.1 Paenibacillus sinopodophylli | reverse complement strand
GGCGGCACGGCACTTGACACGGCAACTGTGGCAAGCGGCGCAACGGAAGTAACGATTTCGAAAAACGATCTGCTTACCGCAACAGGCGGCACAGCATACGTATCGGTAACGAAAGCGAACAAGCTGGAAAGTACACGTACGGCTGCTAAATATGAAACTGAACCCGTATCTGTAGCACCGGTAGCAGCAACAATCACTGTAACGAACAACAAAGCAGGCGTAGATGATACCGTAGTGGTAACAGGCCTAGTAGAAGGCGACATCGTCAATGTCTACAAAGCAGCAACAGGCGGCACAGCAATTGGAACAGCAACAGTCGGTACAGGTGCCACAACAGCGACAGTAACGATTACACAGCTTGGCGCAACAGCAAGCAGCGTTTATGTGAGTGTAGTAAACGATGGCAAGCTGGAGAGCACACG
>NZ_VDBO01000065.1 GCF_005930355.1 Paenibacillus sinopodophylli | reverse complement strand
CGCGGGGATATTGACAAGAAGTTTTCCCCTACGCCGCCTACTTACTTCCTGCGGATCGCGCTGCAGGCTAACCGGCATCGTATCCTAAACGGGTTACAACGCATCATGACTGAGTTTCCGTATCACAAATACTTTCAAGTGAGGTGAGGATTTGAGCCAAAAGCTAATCGACGCAGTTGCAAACATCTTGATACAAGACAATGAATTCATGGAACTGCTCGAATTAACGCCATCCTCACCCGTCGAGAGTATTGTGAAGCGGATTGTCAAAGGTATCGAGCCCGAGAGCGTCTTAACAGGCGATAGCGTGCCATTGCTTTTAATTTACATCATGCCTGGACGCTATGGCAGAAATCACCTTGTTTACGAGGGGAAGTTTTGCTTAGACATATTTGCACCAAGCAGCGCGGATGCACGGCTGATAGCTGAGCGAGCATTTCGATTGTTTCA
>NZ_VDBO01000064.1 GCF_005930355.1 Paenibacillus sinopodophylli | reverse complement strand
ACCTTTGAAGCGATGGCGGGTACGCCGACGACGCATAATCTGTATTTTGCATCCGGTGGTTCAGAATTTATAGTGGACATCGTAACGGAGTATGTCCCTTCTGCTACAGCAACGAGGACGTATACGTCCTCGTTTAATAAAGTAAAAAGTGGTCAGTATATAGCGCCGACTACCGGATCTATTGTACGAGATGTTGCGCCAGCTTGTGGGCCCGCACGAACAGCGACGGATGTATCAGGCGCTACATTCGTGGAAACCGTTACGACGTTAAACGGTACGTATGTGAAGACACCCGCTGTTCCAGCTTCGGGTACCGCAGGACAGCCGGGGTATACCGCCGCTGTTCCTGAGGTTCTCGGTCCCACCTACCAATGCAGTTACTCGGGTGGCCATGATGTAGAAGTGGGCGGTTACTCCGATACGTGGACGCAAACGTCAACCTTCGATTACATGAA
>NZ_VDBO01000063.1 GCF_005930355.1 Paenibacillus sinopodophylli | reverse complement strand
AACACGATCACGACGGTGGTAACGGCAGAGGATGGCACGACAACGAAGACGTACACCGTGACGGTGACACGAGCGGCGGCAGTTGCACCGACACCACCAGCACTGGATCCAACACCACCGACTGATAACAAAGTAATCTCAGAGAATGGTGAATTATTGCTTCCCGCGGGTAAGGCGGGCGAAGTTAGTTTGGGGGAATCGATTAAAATCGATATACCGGCAAATGCAACAGACAAAGAATTGAAATTAACGATTGAACAATTGCTTGACACTCAACACCTTCTAACGAAAAAAGAGTTACTAGCCAGCCCGGTCTATGAGATATTGAAAAATTTCTCGGAGAACTTCAGCAAACCGGTAACGCTAATCATTAATTTTAATCCATCAATTCTTAAGAACGACCAAAGAGCTGCAATATTTTTCTATGACGAAGTGAAGAAGGAATGGGTGGAAGTCGGGGGCACGGTTA
>NZ_VDBO01000062.1 GCF_005930355.1 Paenibacillus sinopodophylli | reverse complement strand
GTCGGAGTACCCTACCGATCATTACCGCCACCTCGGCGCGTGTAATCTCGGAATCGGGGTGGAATGAACCGTCCGCAAAGCCTGTTATTAGGCCTGCTTGCACCGCTTGCGCCACCGCTGTCTGCGCCCAAGCTCCGATCTTCGACTTGTCTGTGAACGTCAATGTCGTTCCTTCTCCTTGCGCCCCCAGTGCATTCATTAACATAACAACAAATTCCGCGCGCGTCACCGTCTGATTCGGCTTAAACGTTCCGTCACGATACCCATTGACGATTCCTTCACTCACTGCTTGCTGGATCATACTCTCTGCCCAATGTCCCGTAGTATCGCTAAAGTTAAACTTTACTTCGTAGGATTTGCTTACAGCCAACACCGCATATTTTTTAAAGTGATTTACCTCTACTGAAATTTGATTGCCGTTAACCGTGCCCCCGACTTCCACCCATTCCTTCTTCACTTCGTCATAGAAAAATATTGCAGCTCTTTGGTCGTTCTTA
>NZ_VDBO01000061.1 GCF_005930355.1 Paenibacillus sinopodophylli | reverse complement strand
TTGCTGCATACCAACGTTCGGATCAGGATTATTATGGGCGAATAAATGGTTGCCCAGCGCCCTCCGCTATTGAGCTATATCAATGGCAAATGGAAAAGAAAATTAATGATGCAAAGTGGAAAGTCATAGCAGGAATTGGAAGCTTCGTTCAAGGTGGAATGGATGCAATTATAGGTACAGTAGACGGCGTGAAGGATATCGCTAAGAATATAAGGGAAGGGAATATAGAGGAGCTGCCATCGTTTCTTACGAATAATCCTGAAAAGGCGCGGAAAGAGGCGCAGGCATTAATCGATGAATTCAACCAAAGCGTGATTAACGGGGATACGGATTCGCGGTTGAATTATGCAGGAGGTATAATTATTCCATCGCTTTTATCTGCGGGAATAGGTAAAGGCCTGCAGCTAGTACTGAAACGGGCACCCAAGGTCCCTAAGCCGCCTAAGAGTGAGCCTATACCTTCCAAAGTTGATGACATAAAACCCCATGTAGACGAGCACTTAAAGCCTAATCAGGATAAGCCGTTGGATACTGAGGGGACGGGT
>NZ_VDBO01000060.1 GCF_005930355.1 Paenibacillus sinopodophylli | reverse complement strand
TGCCGGTTAGCCTGCAGCGCGATCCGCAGGAAGTAAGTAGGCGGCGTAGGGGAAAACTTCTTGTCAATATCCCCGCGCTGCGCCAATTCCTCCAGATCCACGCCTGCCATGCTGCCTTCTGAAAATTTAAATGTTCCGTCGATTGATTTGTACCTTCCCTCGCCACGCCCGGCAACTGCCTTGCTGGATCGGGAACGCAAATTGTTCCATAGATCCGAATTCATATATCTGGTGAGTCCGGGGTTTTGTGTTGGTCCAGCCATCAAGGAGCCTTTACCAAACTGCTCCAGCCATGCTTGCCAGTAATCCGCCGTAATCTCCATGCTATACATGTCGGAAGCGAGTACTTCAAGATGCTGCCTGACATGATTGCGCACCTCAGGATAATAACGGATGTTTCCTTTGGCCGTATCGGCGACAAGATCAGCAAGCTTGATGATCTCTGACAGGAGCTCGTTTCGCAAGTCGCGCTCAGCTGCAGCATGATTATAGCCCTTGATTCCGAATGTCATCGCGTATCCTCCGAGAGCTGTATGTGTAGGAGGTTCGGGTATTTC
>NZ_VDBO01000005.1 GCF_005930355.1 Paenibacillus sinopodophylli | reverse complement strand
TTTCACAGCCTATATCTCACTAACAGGAGTGATACTGTTGCACTTTCTGCAGCGTAGCCTGACGAATTGCCTTTTTTGCGCGGTTCTATTGCACAAAGTGCAATGTACGCCGCAACGATTCCTTGGTGAGTGGTCAGCCAATCCTTCTGTTCACTTTTTTTAAAGCCTGCCTGTTTCAGTTTCCGAATTGATGTGTAATAGTATTGACAAGTAGTTATTTATTTGTACTTATTATAAATAAGGAATTGATCTAAATCAAAAAACAAATACTCCTTGTTTATTACGTATTCACCACCTACTCATAGCGCAAACTACCATCAGAGAGGATGATCGATATGACAACAGCAACTACTGCAAAATCAGCTACGGTACAAGAGCACCTTAACCACCAAATCGCCAACTGGAGCGTACTTTATATCAAGCTTCATAATTACCACTGGTATGTGAAGGGCTCTCAATTTTTTACCTTACATGTAAAATTCCAAGAACTGTACGAGGAAGCCGCACTCCACGTCGACGAGCTCGCAGAGCGCCTTCTTGCCTTGAAAGGCAAACCGATCGCTACTATGAAGGAGCATATAAAAACTTCCAGCATCGAGGAAGCCTCTAATAAAGAGGATGCTACTCAGATGGTTGATCAGTTGATAGCGGATTTCTCAACCATTATCGGTGAGTTGAAGGAAGGCATGCAGGCCGCACAAAAAGCCGAGGATGAAACAACAGCAGATATGCTGCTCGCGATTCATACGACACTTGAGAAGCATGTGTGGATGCTGAGCGCGTTTAACAACAAATAAGCGGCCATCATCGTAAAAAGAGGGTGCAGTTCACAGCGAATAGGCTGTAAACTGCACCCTCTTTTGTATAATCGTTATACCAATGCCACACTGCAGCTTCCAACGACCTTATCCGCCCATAATGCTTGCAGCAAGTCGCCTTCCTGCAACGCAGCAACGCCCGCTGGCGTACCTGTATAAATAATATCGCTTGCACCGAGACCATAGTTCTCGCCAACATATTGAATGAGCTCCGCCACGCCGAACAGCATATCCGCCGCTTTGCCGCGCTGCGCCTCTGCTCCATTGCGGAGCAGAACAAACTCGGTTTCGGCAAGCGCTGCCGCACCCGGATAAGGAAGCCATTCCCCTAGCGGCGCCGATCCTTTGAAGCCTTTGGCCGCCAACCACGGCTGGCCTTTCGCCTTCAACTTCGACTGTACGTCGCGTAGCGTCAAATCAAGACCAAGCGCTATGCCGTCGATACATTGCTCGATATCGTTGCCCGGCTCATAAGCCTCGCCAATGCGAAGCACAATCTCTAGCTCAAAATGCACCTCACCCACATTGCCTGGTATTGAGACGACATTGCCATCCATCGGCACGATTGCATGAGACGGCTTAGTAAACACAAGCGGCTCGTCCGGTACTTCGTTGCCGAGCTCTAATGCGTGAAGCCGGTAGTTGCGGCCAATACAATAAATATTCCGAATGTCATTCGAATTCGTACTCACGAGCATTCCGCCTTTCCCTATTGCAAGTTGTTCGTCCAGCTTATTTCTGAGCTGCGATCTGTTCGGCCAGCTCATTCAGCTCTGCCCAGCGGTCCATTAGCTTCTCAAGCTGCTCTTCCTTCTGCTGCTGCTCGGCTGCAAGCTCTTGAAGTCTAACAGAATCACTTCCTGATAATTCCATTTGTGTAGCAATCTCATTAATCTCGTTCTCTGCTGCTTCAATCCATCCATCAATCTGCTCAAAATCCTTTTGCTCTTTGTAAGACATCTTAATCGTACGCTGCTTGTCCGCTGCTTTAATATCCGCTGCCGCAGGGGCTTGTGTTTTCGGAGCTGGCGCAGCAGCGACCGCTTGGGCTGTACCATGCTTTGCGACATACTCCTGATATTCAGAATAATTGCCGGTATGATGCGTAATCACACCATCGCCCTCGAATGCGACGATCTTATCTACTGTACGGTCCAAGAAATAACGGTCATGAGAAACAACAAACACAACTCCAGGGAAATCGTCCAAATAATCCTCAAGCACCGTAAGCGTTGAGATGTCCAAATCATTCGTAGGCTCATCCAGCAGCAATACATTCGGCGCGTTCATTAACACGCGAAGCAGCTGCAAGCGGCGTTTCTCCCCACCAGACAGCTTGGAGATCGGTGTCCACTGCATCGTTGGCGAGAACAAGAATCGTTCCAGCATTTGACCCGCAGAAATCGTCGAGCCGTCTGCCGTCTTAACCTGCTCGGCTCCCTCGCGAATATATTCGATGACGCGGAGCGATTGATCCATCTCCTCATGCTCCTGCGAGAACCAGCCTAGCTTCACCGTTGTACCGAGCTCCACCGTTCCCTCATCGGGTGTTAAGCGTCCGGCGATCAGCTTCATAAGCGTCGATTTGCCGCTTCCGTTGCGGCCAACAATTCCCACTCGATCCTCTGGCACACCAATATAGCTAAAATCACGAATTAACGTCCGATCGCCGAATCGTTTCGTCACCTCTTCCAACTCAACGATCTTGCGGCCAAGCCGTGTTGAAGCGACGGAGACATCCATCTTGCCGCCTGCTTGCTTAGGCGCATCTGCCTTCAAAGCGTCGAATCTGTCGATGCGCGCTTTCTGTTTCGTTGTTCTCGCCTTTGCACCGCGTCTAATCCAAGCCAGTTCATTACGCAGCAGGTTTTGCCGCTTTGATTCCGTTGCAGCTTCCCGTTCTTCGCGGTCCAGCTTCAGCTCCAGGAACCGACTGTAGTTCGCTTGATAGAAATGTGCCTGACCTTTATCAAGCTCAATGACACGATTGCTGACTCGGTCGAGGAAATAACGGTCATGCGTAATCATGAGGAGAGCGCCTCTGCGCTTCTGCAGCATGCCCTCCAGCCACGCAACAGAATCATTATCGATATGGTTCGTAGGCTCATCGAGGATAAGCACATCGGAGGGCAGCAATAGCGCGGCCGCCATGGCGACACGTTTACGCTGACCGCCGGACAACGTCTCCACCTTAGCCTCAAAATCATAAATACCAAGCTTAGACAACGCCATCTTCGCATCGCTCTCGAGCTGCCAGGCATCGAACTCATCCATAAGCTGATTCGCTTTGATCAGTTTTTCCTGCAGCGCTGTATCGCTTGGGTTCAACTCAATGGCTACCATAGCCGCAGCGTATGCCTGAACCGCTCTAAGCTGTGGAGAATCTCCGCCAAGCACATGCTCAAGCGTCGTTTCATTAGGGGCGAACACCGGGTCCTGTGCCAGCATTCTAACCGTAACCCGGTTGCCGATGGACACATTGCCCGAGTCAGCCTGCTCTAGACCAGCAATCACTTTCAGAAAGGTTGATTTTCCCGTGCCATTCACACCGATAATGCCGACTTTGTCACCATCCTCAACCCCGAACGTGACATTCTCGAACAACAGCTTCTCGCCGTAGCTCTTCGTTATATGTTCAACAGATAATAAATGCATATGGCAAACCTACTTTTTCGCAAGAGTATAGCTGCAATCGCAACCATTCGTATCATACCACAAGGCGAAACGGCTGTCGCCGCCCTCTGGCGGCGCAGCGCGTTTCATTCCGAGAAATATAGAGAAGGATGGCAAAATCATTTCCTTTTCTATATTTCAATAGGATTTATAGTTACTGGCCCTTCCCCCTCTAAACCACTGCAGCCTGCCAAAAAACAGATCACCATTTGCCCGCAATATGCCGATATAAAAGGTAAGAGGAAGGAGTGATTCCGCATGAGCAAACCCTATCTATTTATATTTACCGGCACAAGCGGTTCCGGCCGCAAGACAGCAGCGCACAAGGCACTGCAAGGCTCCGGCATTGCGCATATCCCCTCCTGTACGGATCGTCCGCCGCGCGACAAAGAACGTCCCGATATGGATTACCGATATGTCAGCAAAGAGCAATTCGATCAGCACGAGGCTGATGGCTTCTTCACCGAATCGGTCAGAATTGACCGACATCGCTACGGCATAGGCAAACGTTATCTCGATTTGGCACTTCAAGCAGGCAACAGCGCCTATTTGATCCTAAACCGCGAGGGCTCGGATACCATTCGCAAACTGTATGGCGAGCGTGCTATCCGCATTTTTATTTACGTAGACAAGAAGACCGTATCCGAGCGCTTAGAGAGTAAAGGCACAAGCTACGAAATCATTAACAGCTACTTGGATCATTACTCGGAAGAAGTGACCTATCGCAAGTTCTGCGAGCATGTCATCGAGAATGTTTCGCTTGAAGAAACTGCGAAGCAGATCAAAGCTATTGTCGATGGCTATCTCAAACAAAGCTAAATAATCATAGGTTACAGTGCGGATTGGAGCTGCTATATCCAGTCGCATTTGTAACGGTGAAATGGCTATCGTCGTTCTTTTGCCGTTATGTGCGTTTCATTCCGAGAAATATAGAGAATTTGCAGCTTAATGATATACTTTCCTATATTTTAAAAAAGGGCCGCATACCGTCTTCAAAAGACGGCAGCAGCCCTTTTTGCTATGCATTAACGTTTGCCTATCATGTTCTCAGGACGAACGAACTCGTCGAACTGCTCGGAAGTGAGCAAGCCGCTGGCAATCGCTGACTCTTTCAACGTGAGTCCTTTTTTGTGTGCATTCTTCGCAATAGCTGCCGCGTTCTCGTAGCCAATATGCGGATTAAGCGCGGTAACAAGCATCAATGATTGATCCAGGTTGCGCTTGATAACTGCTTCATTAGGCTCGATACCGACCGCACAGTTATCGTTGAACGATACCATACCGTCAGCAAGCAGCGCTACCGATTGCAGGAAATTATAAATGATAACAGGCTTGAATACGTTCAACTCGAAATTGCCTTGGCTAGCCGCCATCGAAATTGCTGTATCATTGCCGATGACTTGACATACAGCCATCGTCAATGCTTCGCTTTGAGTTGGATTAACTTTGCCCGGCATAATAGAACTGCCCGGCTCATTCTCTGGAATCGAGATTTCGCCAATACCACAGCGAGGTCCGCTCGCCAGCCATCTTACATCATTCGCAATTTTCATCAAATCAGCTGCAAGTGCTTTTACAGCGCCATGCGTGTACACGATTTGGTCATGGCTAGTAAGCGAATGGAATTTGTTCTCCGCTGTGATGAACGATTTTCCAGTCAGCGCCGTTACTTCCTCAGCTACCGCCACCGCAAAGTCGGGATGTGCGTTAAGGCCTGTTCCAACTGCTGTGCCTCCGAGCGCTAGATCGCGCATCGTTTCAACACTTTGTACAAGCATCGCACGCGTTCTATCAAGCATCGAGTACCAACCGCTGATTTCTTGACCGAGTGTGATTGGCGTTGCATCCTGCAGATGCGTACGACCGATTTTGACAATATCATTAAACGCCTCTGCTTTCGCACGAAGGGTTCCATTAAGCAAATCTAGTGAAGGAAGCAACCGATCCTCAAGCGCAATCACTCCAGCGATGTGCATAGCTGCTGGGAATGTATCGTTCGAGCTTTGCGAACGGTTTACGTCATCATTTGGGTGAATGCGTACTTCGCTTCCGCGTTCAGCAAGCAAGCCATTCGCACGGTTCGCAATAACCTCATTAACGTTCATATTCGTTTGCGTGCCGCTGCCTGTCTGCCATACAACGAGCGGGAAATGCTCATCCCATTTGCCTGCTACGATCTCATCAACTGCCTCACCGATAATCGCAGATTTCGCCGCATCGAGTACGCCAAGCTTCTCGTTCGCACGCGCTGACGCTTTTTTGATATAAGCCATTGCATAGACGACTTCTATCGGCATACGCTCTCCGCTTATTTTGAAGTTTTGCAGGCTGCGCTGCGTTTGTGCGCCCCATAGCTTGTCTGCAGGAACCTGAATCTCGCCCATCGTGTCCTTCTCAATCCGATAATCCATTAATTGAACGACTCCTTTAATCAATTGATTTGACTCTTCATGACCCTGTTTCTGTTATAACGCTATTCTGACTCAGAATCAAGCAATCCAGCGTATTTTAGATAAGAAGAAATTGTGCACAACCCAGCTGTCGCAACCTTTCACCCTTATCATTTGAAAACGATTTCTATTATGCTGTAAGACAAACAAGATTTTTCCCACTTTATGAATATAACTTTTATCCGCGAAACAAAGAGGAATGAACATGATATATACTAATGAGAACCTTCAGTAGAAACATCTTTCTTGCTTAAAAAGAAAACCTACTCAAGTGGAGCTGATACGAACAAAGGCAGATTAAGCGCAAAGCATGAACCGCTTTCACTTGATTCCACGAGCCAGACGTTGCCCCCCAGTTGCTCAGCCAGCTTTTTGCAAATCGAAAGTCCCAGTCCCGTGCCGCCATATTGCTCTGATCGGCTGGGCGCATGCAGCTGGCTGAAAGGCTGAAACAGCTGATCCAGCTTCTTGCTATCTATTCCGCTTCCTGTATCTCTCACTTTAAGCAGCAATCGAGGGCTGTCTGCCGGCTCCATAATCGTATCAGCCATTATCGTTACACTGCCGGAATCGGTAAACTTAATTGCATTGCTAACCAAATTAATAATAATCTGATGCAGCTTGGTCACGTCCACGAATAAAGTATCAGGCACGGAAGAATCGATGTCCATGTGCAGCTTAATACCTTTACTGGCAGCATTCTGAAACATCAGATCATGGACCTGCTTTATGCAAGCTTCCAATTGAATCGAATGAAAGCTTAAATCCTTAGCCTCCGATTCCAGCTTGGCATACGAGAGGATATCGTTCAGAATAGCGAGCAGCGAATCACCGCTTGTTTTCGCAATTTCGATATATCGCAGCTGCTCCTCTGACGGTTCCGTCGATTGAAGCAAATCAATCATCCCGATAATACCGTTAAGCGGCGTGCGAATCTCATGACTCATGACCGCCAGCAAATTGGACTTCTCCTCTGCTAAGCTGTAAATTGTCTGATGGGCATCCTTTAAGGCATTTGCCGCATCCTCTAATTCCAGTACATTCGCAAAAAATGCGGCCAAAGAAGACATAAATGCAACTTCTTTTTCGTTGTAAGCATAAAATTCATGATCAAATGCGCACAACGAGCCATAGACCTCTCCTTTCCTTTTTACAATCGGAACCCCCATGAAGGAACAGCCACCCACCAGCTTGGTTGCATCCATCTCCCGAGTAAGGGGATGCGTGAGGTTGTCTCCAATAACGAGTGGGCCTTTGGACTTCTCAATAACGAGATGGCAATAGGAATCTTCGTTATCCACAACCAAACCTTCGTCTAGAATATGATTAGCACGGTTAAATGATCTTAAAACCGTAGTCGTAAGCCTATCGTTTATCGCAATACAAAACGTATTTGCCGGTATCATCGCACTCGCCGTGCTCATCACTTGTGTTGCCGAATCATAGATGTTGCGCGAGACGATTGTAAGCATGTCCTCAATCATAGACGATCTCATACTACCCATCCCATCTTGAATATGTTTATGCCTCTGAAGCGCAGGGCTCCGGCTACTGTCAAGCATAAACCTCAGGAAGAGCGTTGTCCAAGCCTTTTCACCACGCAATTCGATTTTCCTCTGAAGCGTTCCGCCCTTCTCCTCTACTTCGATAGATACAGCTCGGCTCAAGCAAAAACGCCTTCGGCGTCCTTTAAGACGCTGAAGCAGCTTTGACGGTGAAATATAAACCCTTTATAAGCGAACAAACTTATAAATTCTTATATTTTGAAAAAATACCCCGATAGAGCACAAGCTTACTCCATCAGGGTATAAAATTAATTGCCTTTTGCTTCGCGATATGCCGCAATATAAGCAGCAGCCTTCTTCTCAATAAGTGAGAAATCGCCTGTTTTCACCGCATCCTTCGTTAGATCGGAACCAATGCCAACCGCAACTGCACCAGCCTTGATCCAATCCTTCAGATTATCAAGTGATACGCCGCCTGTCGGCATAACGTTCGCTTGAGGCAGCGGCCCTTTAATAGAAGGAATGACATTCGGAGAGTACAGGTTGCCTGGGAACAGCTTCACAATATCAACACCAAGCTCAAGTGCTGTTTGAATTTCATGAATCGTCATTGTGCCAGGAAGAATAGGAATCGCATATCGATTGCATAGCTTTATCGTATCTGGGTTCAGTGCAGGTGAGACGACATATTCAGCTCCAGCTAGAATAGCAGCACGAGCCGTTTCTGGGTCAAGCACAGTACCTACGCCAATAATAGCGAAATTATCCGCATCCGGTGATACATCGCTTGAAAATTCCTTCGATAATTGCTCGATTGCGCGAAGTGCAAAGGGTACAGTCATCGTGATCTCTATCGCTTTAATACCGCCCTTGATCGCGCGGCGCGACATTTCCACAACTTCCTCTGGCGAGTCGGCGCGCAGTACAGCGACAACGCCAGCCTCCGTCAGCTGCTGCAGCACTTTAAGCTTTTTCATTCGCAAATCCCTCTTCCTATTATGTTCGTATTTGTTCGAAAATGTGTTGTCTATAACGTTCATTATATGTCGTTTCGAACAAATCTTCAATCTTTATGCTACTTGGCGTAATCAATCTCTAGAAATTTTTCTACTTCGACAACCCAGCGTTCATTCACGAATTGTACATGCAGCGGATGCTCATTGTACGCATCGTAATCAACTTGATTCGCGAACTCCATGGAAAAACCGTGGCGATAGTCATTTTTCGCGCTTACCTGCTTGTACACCTGGAAGTTTGTTACAGTAGGAATCGATGTTAAAATCCGCTCTCCATCAGCCAAAAATTGAATCTCAGCCTCAGAGCCCTGCTCATGCTTTAATGTAAAAATAACCGAGTGCAGAATCCATTCTTTCGTTTGTAATGACATTTCTTATCTCTCCTTTATCTTATAAAAATGAAGTTATTCCTTTAAAAATAACATAAACAAGCGGCTAATTGAAACGTTTTCATCCTCTTGTATCCCATTTGCATGTTTGAGCTTAAATGAACATTCGTGGATGAGTATTGTGAGTCGAGGTCATACTAGCTAAAAATTAGGAGGATGATACCTGCATGTTTAAGCGTATGGATGAGATCTTGATTGAAATTCCGAATGTTGAAAAACCGAGTCCTAACGCCGCTGCTGCCGTGCAAGAATTGTTGGGCGGGAAGTTTGGCGAAATGTCGACGTTAAACAATTATCTCTATCAATCCTTTAACTTTCGTTCCAAAGAAAAGCTAAAGCCCTTTTACGACTTGGTTATGAGCATTACGGCGGAGGAGCTTGGACATGTCGAGCTTGTATCGCATGCCATCAACAAATGCCTAAGAGGCTCTACTGCCTATAAAGAACCAGAGCAGACACCACTGGGTTCTGTGCAGGACGCGCGTTTATCCTACCATTTCCTCTCTGGTGCTCAAGGTGCTATGCCCTTCGATTCCATGGGCAATCCTTGGACGGGAGCCCATGTATTCAACAGCGGCAACCTCGTCGAGGATCTGCTCCATAACTTCTTCCTCGAATGCGGCGCGAGAACTCACAAGATGAAGGTTTACGAAATGACCGACCATCCAGCGGCAAGAGCTGTTGTCGGCTATCTGCTCGTTCGCGGCGGCGTGCATGTCGTTGCCTATGCTAAGGCGCTGGAAATCGCCACTGGCGTTAATGTTACCAAATTAGTACCCATTCCTTCTTTAAGCAACAAAGCGTTTAATGAAGCGAGAAAATATGAAGAGAAAGGTGTCCATACGAAGCTGTATACGTACAGCGACAATGACTTCAACTCGATTGACCAAATTTGGAAAGGCACGCATCCCGAGGATGATTTACCGCTGGAAGTACTGAAAGGCACGCCCAAAGGTTTCCCGATACCTGAAGCTCCAGCCGCGGAAGAGGAGTTTGCACCAGGTATATCGGAGGAAGAATTCAAAGCGATCGCTCAGCGGCTGAAGCTGGCTGGGAATATAAAAGAGTAAATGCGATTTTACTGCCACGTACTGTAATGTCATGTTCTCATAGCTGTTACAGACTAATGTTCTCACATCATTTGAAGCTGAAGTCTCTTGGTCTCTGTCCGGTTGAGTGATATACTTGCAGCAGACGAAGAACGTCCTTATGCCTATTCATGGCTTAAGGGCGTTTTTTTATTTTGTTAGGAGGTTTGTTGAAATGAGCAGCTTTGAGCAATCCTATACGGTATTTTTGGAGCTTCATGAACAACGGCGATTTGGAGAACGCAAAGGAAGGCTAGTAAGAGGACATGGCTTTGCTGAGAAGCTACTGCTTCAGAACGTATGGTGGCCGCTTTTTAGAAATTTCCACAATCTCCATCCCGAATACGAGATTTATGATTGGAATCGAAAATCTCAGTTTCTCGATTTTGCTTTTCTCCCCGAATTCGGACGCTTCAGAATAGAATGTGACGGTTTTCAAAGCCATATTAAGGATATGGATAGAGAGAAGCATAGCTACGCGGTAAACCGCGACAACTTCCTGACTGGAATGGGATGGAAAATGTTTCATTTTACATTCGATGACGTAAAAAACCGCCCTGAAATTTGCCGCATGCTGCTCCAGCTGTCGCTTGCCCCTCATCTTATTCGCGGCGAAGTACACTCACAAACTAATTTTAAAGAACGTGAGGTGCTGCATTTAGCTTGGTCACTCGGACGAAAAATACGTCCCAAAGATGTTCAAAACCATTTCAAACTAAATTTCCGCACTGCTCGTCATAGACTTCGTACGCTAGTGGAGAAAAAGCTACTGCGTCCTGTCATCAATGGCAAGGATGTGCGTTTTTACGAGCTTACCGAAGACTCGTTACAACAATTAATTCACTAGATTGCTATCCAGGAAACCTTGCTGACTCATCGTACCCACCAGCCTACGTTGCAGTTTATACACTCTAATCGTCGTTTAAGTAGCCACTCTCTTGCTACGTTGCAGTTTCTACAACAGAACCTGGCTGTCACAGCTAGGTTCTCACCCACGAGGAGGATTCTGCTGCAGTTTCTGCAATATAGACTCACAACTTGCCGGCTATATGAGGTTTCCATTGCAATAAGTGCAACATAGGCAGGGGTTGGTTAGTTAAATGAGGGATCCGCAAGGCTCCACAGAGGACGAGGTGGAATGCAGAAATTCGCAAGGCTCCAAAAGCCGGCTAAACTCGCAACGATCGACAATTCGAGGCGGTTAGGGATGCTAACCTTGACATCCTACTGCCAGAGTTGCTAAGTTAAGTTTCAACTATGCTTATCTTTAACCTGAGTCCTATGAAGGAGGCCTTGAACGATGTCCCTATCCTTACGATCAAGCAATACTTCTGCTCCCCTGCTTAGCACAAAGCAGCTAAACCGAGCATTACTACATAGACAGATGCTGCTTGAGCGTTCCAATGTAACTGCGCTTGAAGCGATCGAACAGTTGGTAGGCATTCAGGCGCAAGCTCCTACTCCCCCATACTTTGCCCTTTGGACTCGCCTTGAGAACTTCCAACACGAGGAATTGTCTAGCTTATTCATAAACCGAGAAGTTGTACGTATTGCGCTTATGCGTTCCACAATCCATCTGGTTAGTGCGAAGGATGGTATGGGGCTGCGGCCTGTTGTTCAACCTGTCTTGGAGAAGAGCCTGCAAAGCACGTACAGAAAAGCGTTACACGGAATCGAGCTTGCACCCATTGCCCATGAAGGATGCCGTTTAGTAGAAGAAGACCCGATCACCTTCAATGAGCTTGGCAAGCTGCTAGCAGAAAAGTGGCCCGATCTGGCTCCATCCGTTCTCAGCGCAGTCGTCCGAACGCTTGTCCCGCTCGTACAAGTCCCCCCGCGCGGAATTTGGGGCTCCAGCGGTCAAGCTGCTCATACTTCTGCAGAGAGCTGGCTGGGCAAGTCGCTTGCTCAGCCACCTTCCCTTGAATCCATGCTGCTGCGATACCTCGGAGCCTTTGGTCCCGCAAGCATCAAGGATATGCAGAGATGGTCTGGTCTCAGTAAACTGCGTGAAACGGTTGAGGCGCTGCGTCCTAAGCTGAGTACTTACACGGATGAGCAAGGAAACGAGCTGTTCGACCTGCCGAACGCCCCTTTACCGAAGGAAGATACGGAAGCACCGCCACGATTTCTTTCTGAATTTGACAATATGCTTCTCTCCTACGACAACCGCAGCCGCATTATCAACGAGTGCCATAAACCGCTCGTTTTCACTGTGAATGGCATTATTCGTTCCACCATTCTAATTGATGGCTTCGTATGCGGCACTTGGCGAATAGAGCAGACGAACGAATCGGCAAGCCTTCATATTCACCCGTTCGAGAAGCTCTCCCCTGCGGAGCGCGAGGCACTGACCGCAGAAGGAGCGAAGCTGCTTGCATTCGCCGCCGCTTCCGCCTCCTCTCGTACGATTGTTTTCACAAAATAATTACCGCCGTTCCCTCTTGCTTACCCACCTAGCAAACCGGAAGCTCTCAAGCAGCGATCCATTCGCTCCAGCGCTTCCGTAAGCCTGGATACGGAAGAGGCATAGGAGCAGCGAAGGAAGCCTTCTCCTCCTAAACCAAATACATGCCCAGGAACCGTGGCAACACCTGCTTCAGCTATCAGCTTCTGTGCGAATGCATCTGAGCTCAGCCCGGTATGCGCAATGGACGGGAACGCATAGAAGGCTCCTCTCGGCTCATGACAAGGAAGTCCAATTTCCCTCAAGCCTTTAACAAACATACGCCTGCGCTGTGCATAGGCCTCGACCATCATATCCTTCTCCTCCAACCCATCTCGAAGGGACGTGATTGCAGCGATCTGACCAAGGATCGGCGCACACATTACCGTGTATTGGTGAATTTTGAGCATGGCAGCAATCAGCTCCGGGTGGCCGCAAGCGTAACCGATCCTCCAGCCTGTCATCGCAAATGCCTTCGAAAATCCGCTAATAAGCAGCGTCCGGTCCATCATGCCGGGCAGTGAAGCGAAGCTAACATGCTTCTCTCCGTACGTAAGTTCTGCATAAATCTCATCAGAGATCACGATTAAATTGTTCTCCTCCACTAGCTTAGCAATCGGCAGCCAATCCTCATACTTCATAATTCCACCAGTTGGATTATTAGGGTAATTAATAATTAACACCTTGGAACGCGGACTAAGCGATGCCTTCAGCGCATCAGCCGTCAGTTTGAAATCGTCTTTCGCATACGTCTCCACCTCGACAACCTTCCCGCCGTTCAATTGCGCAATGGGTGAGTACGCGATATAACTTGGAACTGGAACGAGAATTTCATCCCCAGGCCCAATTAGCGTTCGAAGCGCAAGATCGATTGCCTCACTGCCGCCGACAGTCACAAGGATTTCATTCGCAGGCTCATACTTAATTTGAAAGCTATTATGCAGATAACTTCCAATCTCTTCTCGCAATTCAAGCAAGCCTGCATTAGGCGTATAGGAGGTTTTACCCAGCTCAAGTGCACGAACGCACGCTGCCCTCACATGCTCAGGAGTAACGAAATCAGGCTCTCCAACTCCGAGCGAGATGATCTCCTTATTCCCTTCGGCCAAGCTGAAAAACTTTCGGATGCCCGAAGGCGGAATTTGCTTTACGATTGGCGAGATCATCTCACTCATAGACCATGATTTCATGTTAGTTCCTCCTAATTTAGGTTGCCCAAGCAAAAACGCCTTCTGCGTCCTTTAAGACGCTGAAGTAGCTTTGACGGTGAAATATAAGCCCTTTATAAGCTAACAAACTTATAATTTCTTATATTTCAAGGTGAAACGGCAGTCGCCGTTCTTTGGCGGCGCAGCGCGCTTCAGTCCGAGAAATATAAGCGGAGCATAAGGGTGAAACTTATACTTTCTTATATTTTGAAAAACAAAAAAGAGACCC
Organism: Paenibacillus sinopodophylli; assembly: GCF_005930355.1. Taxonomy (GTDB): domain Bacteria; phylum Bacillota; class Bacilli; order Paenibacillales; family Paenibacillaceae; genus Pristimantibacillus; species Pristimantibacillus sinopodophylli. The sequence continues at coordinate 293,782 of NZ_VDBO01000005.1, read as the reverse complement.
ATCCCTATAAAGGGACGAGTCTCCACCCGTGTTACCACCCTAGTTTCACGCCAAAGCGCGACACTCTGCTCATGCATCAGTCAATGCATGTTCCCGTTAACGCTGGAATTGCGGCAGAGCTTACTCTCGTTCAGCCTGCTTCTCGGAGATGGCTTTCCGCTATGACCCGAACGTTGGTTTTCAGCTGCCCCAACTCTCTGTTCGATCGTGCCCGTAGCGTACTCTTTCTCGTCATTGAATGTAAAAGCTATTCAGATTGTCATATACAATCATCGATGATCATGAAATTTTCACCAATCTTAACACCAATATTGTTTATATGCAATACCCATTTTTTAACTCATATCGCATTGCACATTAATAGTTTAAAACTATAAAGATTATTCATTTTATATATTTCAGTTATGAATGCAAAAGCTGTAACATACAACGTAACTAAGCACAGAAGCACACATAATCATCCTTAATAACCGAGGAGGAACTAGAACGATGAATAATATCGTAAAAAAACACTTTGATGCCGTCGCTCCGAATTATGACCGTCAGCGCCGTCAGCTTATTCCCTGCTTCGATGACTTTTATGGTTCAGCCACTCATGCTGTAACCTGTTCGAACGCAACTCCCCGTATTCTCGACTTAGGTGCAGGGACCGGTCTTTTCTCATCATTTGTACGCAGCAAATATCAAGACGCCACTTTCACACTCATTGATTTAAGCGAGGAAATGCTCAAAGCTGCGCACGCTCGCTTCGGAGATGATCCTGCATTTGAATTGATTGCCGCTGATTATTCGAACTATAACTATGCAGGGAAATACGACGCTGTTATATCCTCCCTCTCCATCCATCATTTAACGCATCCTGCCAAAAGAGCACTGTTCTCAACCATTCACAAGCTTCTCATTGATGGCGGTACGTTCGTCAATGCCGATCAAGCGGCCGGATCGACGCCATATTGGGACGATTACTATATGTCCGAGTGGAAGAACACTATTCGCAATAGCGGACTGTCCGAAGACGCCATTCAAGCTTCAATCGAGCGTCGTAAGGTCGACATAAATGCCAGCGTACCGGATCAGCTCACTTGGCTCTCTGAAGCTGGCTTCACCTACTCCGATTGTATTTATAAATATCACAGCTTTGCCGTTTTTGCAGCCTCCAAAATTTAAGTAAACAGATAAAACTTATCACTCCATATCATCAAATAAGCTGCGCCGCCAATACCGACTAATCAAGTTGGTATTGGCGGCGTTTTTTGAAGGCCAGCTGTACTTCCTGTATAGCCTGTAGCAGCAAGACAGCCCGCCAATTGGAGGACATAAGCAAGATTTTAAAATAATTACTTGCATTCCCATTAATTCCGAGTATAATACTAGGTATATGAAAGCCAAAGAGATTGGAGCTGCTCCTCATGACTTATTCAGAACAACAAATAGCTGCCAAATGGGTAGATGATTATTTGGATCTTTATAACTTTGCCGTAACGAATGGAGATGTCGAATGGCAGCAGCAAATTATCCAAACTCTGCAGGCCAAAGACAACCACATTCGCCTTGAAATTGAGCATGGTATTCGCGTAGATCTATGGCTCCGTTTCGATAACATTAATCGTAAAATGCTTGATATATACGAACAACTGCGTAATGCTCAGCATTCAGAGCAGCAGCAAAAACAGCTTAGGGATAAGGTTTGGGAGTTCAAGCTTCAACGCGTCATGATTGCAAGCAAGCTTAAAGCGCACTACGCTTGGTAAGAACTAGGTACGGGGCACAATTAGAGGATACTCCATATTACAAGGCAAAAAAAAAGCCTGCATGCAGTGAACTGCTCTGCCGGTCTATCTCAAACAATCCATCTATGAATGGTCAGATTCATAGGTGAATGCTATTACATCGATACTTGCTCCATGTCACGCATCATTTTCATCATCATCGTAGACATTTCGTCGCACTCTTGCATCTTCATCATCATCATGTTCGTATCCATGCTGTCCATCATTTTCATTTCCATACACATGTCCATCATCATCTTCATGGATTTCATCTTGCACATCATTTCTTCCATGCACATGTTCATCATCATTTGCATCGCCATCTTTTCCATGTCCGTTCACCTCCTTCAAAACCTCTTATTTACAAGATACTATAGCCTAGAAAATATTTCAAGGCTTTTTTTGCTATTCATATTGATTTTTCATGAAGAGATATGATATAAATAAAGATTACACTTTTAATTCATATTTATCCGCTTGGATTTATCGCGATGCTCGGACAATAACGATAAGCTGCTATCTCGCCAGTTAAGCCTTCTATTTGAAATCCTTTTGCTACTATTAATCGCGCGATCCCTCTCTCATAGAAGACTTACCTACAGCAGCATTTCCTGTTTGTACATAATAAAAACGAGACTGCTCCTCAGATACAGAATCTGGAGAGCAGTCTCGTTTTTCATTAAAGCTTATTATTCGATCGCTTCTGGAGCCGTTTGCTCTGGAACAGCGGTTTCTTTGTGTGCTTCAATAAAGGCATGCGTATTATAAAGCATCGCCGCAGCCTCACCTCTTGTCAGCACATGCGATGGATCGAAATTGCCTGCTTCATCTAAAGAGGCGATACGATATAGAAGAGCGCGTTGAATCGTTCCTTGATAATCGATCGTGATATCCTCTTCATCTAGAATCGGAATGAACATTTTGATAGTAGCGTATTGACCTGTCAGCTCAAGTGCTTGAACCAGGTAATGGGTGAACTGCTCTTTCGTAAGCGGTGCAGAAGGATCAATATCAGCTGGAATATCCAAACCATTATAATGCGCAATAATGAAATCCTCTGCGTACCATGCATCGTTTTTCACTTGGGTAAAGTAGTCGTCAGCTTCTGGAGCCTTAACGAAGCTAATAGCTGCCAAGCTGATCTGAGTCGTTCTCACGATTAAGGAAATTCCTTGAGCGGTTGTCAGACTGTCCTCCGGATGGAACGCCGAATCACTTACCCCTTTCAAAATACCCTGTTGCTGCAAGGATTCAATTTGTACTTTATTGCTTGAGCTGCCGATATCGCCAAAAGGAGCCGAAGCGAAAGCTTGTGTTGTAAAGGATGCAGAAAGCATGACTGCGACCGCTGCAATTGCTGTGCTCATTCGTTTCTTCATGGTCGTCCACCTCTTCTGGTTGATTTTATTTGTTCTCCTATTTGAACGACTCCCCGCTTGAAAAGGTTGCAGCCGACTTAAATCAATAGACTGTTTTCTAGTTCGATATAACTCCTCTCATTTACAAATTCAATACAATTTCTAAATGATGGGATAATAATTGGCTGATATGATCTAGTAGAAATGAATGACATACGAAGAACTACTCCGAATTAACGCTGTCTGGGAGGGATCAAGCTGCTTACATACCGACCGCAGCGTCGGAGATTTGAATCATAATAAACCCCCATTAGAGAAAGGTGATCTCATTCCATGCAAATGAAAAAAGCAATGGCTATCTCCATGATCGCAGCAGCAATTAGTGTATCAGCAGTGACTCCAGCATTCGCCAACACGGCCGCTGCTAACCAAGCTGTACAAATCAGTACTACAAACTTTTTTGTAAATGCAAATCCGGTTTCCATTCGTACGATCGTAGACGGCGGCGTTACACTCGCATCGGTTCGTGACATAACTAACGCAATCGGCGCTACACTGCATATCAACAGCGACCGGACAGTAGTTGTTAAGTTCGGCTCGCACACATTGAAGCTAAAGAATGCCTCCACATCCATTAACTTAGATGGCGCTGCTAGAACGATCTCTCACCCGGCGAAGGAAGTCGCTTACTCCACCTTCATCGAGCCTGCTGCATTCGTTAAAGCACTTGGCGGCAGCTACGATAACAACTCCATCAGCACGGTAGAGCTTCTGGACGGAGCAGAACATGCGATCTGGGCTAATGCTTCCCAGCTTATTGTGTCGAACACAGCAGGCGAAGGACGCGAGGACTACTTGGTTAACGCTGCTACCGGTAAATATGAGCTGCTGCTCGCATCCGAAGGTGCTTCTGAGCTTGTTCTCTCACCTGATGGCAACCACGTTGCTTACTCCGATGCGAACGGTGCCGTATTCACGATTGACCTAAGCACGAAGCAGCCTAAACAAGTAAGCACGGATACATCTATTAAGAACGAGCTGCAATGGTCAACAGACGGTGCATCACTCTTCTTCCTGCAAGGCGACAAAAGCTCGGTTGTAGCGAAAGTAACGATTGCTGACGGCAAAGTTTCCAAAGTGCTGGAAGATAAAATCGATTACAAAGCGAACCTTGAAGTTTCTGCTGACGGTACACAAGTCGCATTCTACGTGTTCAAACAGCCAAAAGTAACAGCTGACAGCAGCAAAGATGTTGAGCTTGATGATGTTGCTATTGATGCTACAGGAACTGAACCGCAAATTTACTACTACAACACAGCAGCAGCCGACAATAAGTCAATACAACTGACGAAGGATTCTGCGGATAAAGTATTCCTACAGCTTTCGGCAGACGGCTCGAAGATCAGCTACGTGAGCGTAGGTGCAGACGATGCAAGCGTTGGACAGCTGGTGTCGATCGACAACACAGGCCAAACAAGTACGCCTGCATTCGCTGACAAAGATGTATACCAACTTGTGCAAGGCGGAAGCAAGCTCTATCTATTGACTGCTGACGGAAACAGTACGAACGCAATCTATGAAATCGACAGCGCGACTGGTACAAGCAAGCTTGTACAAACCGTGTCCGATAGCACATCGGAGCTTATTGTATCAAGCAACGCTAACTTCGCCGCTCTTATCGACGGACAACTCGCTGTATGGACTAACGGCAGCTGGAAAAACATTACTAACTAATTAATGGAGGTATTCCCTAATGAAATGGTTTAAACAACTAACAATCGCAGCACTTATCGCCGTAATCGGCTTCAGTTCTGTTCCCGCTTCTACACCAACTGCTACCGCAGCAAGCAAGCTGAGCGGCAAAATCGTAATCAACGGTTCATCTGCCCTTCTACCTTTAACGCTTCAAGCAGCTAACGAATTCAAAAAGCTTAACCCTAAAGTAAAAATATCTGCTTCAGCTGCCGGTTCCATCACAGGACCACAAGCTGTACGCAAAGGCATTGCTGACATTGGAGCAGTTGACTGGGATGCTTCCAAGGATGTTCCTGGCTTCAAAAAATTCGACGGCCAAGTCGCTCACAAGGTAGCTGTTATTCCTTTCGCTGCTGTCGTGAACAAGAATGTTACAGCAACAAACCTGACTACAAAAGACTTGCAGGGCATCTTCTCAGGTAAAATTAAAAACTGGAAGGAAGTTGGCGGCAAGGATGCTGAAATCATCGTCGTTAACCGTACCTTCGGTTCAGGTACACGTGTAAACTTCCAAGACAAGGCGCTTGGCGGTACTGACTTCATGACTAAAGGCGACAACTACAAAGAAGTAAAAACGAGCGGCGACATGAAATCCGCTATTGAAACAACACCTAATGCAATCGGCTATATGGACCTTGCTTATGTAACAGACAAAATGACTGCTGTAAAAATCAATGACATCGCTCCAACTGAAGCGAATGTAATCAATGGCAAGTACAAGGTGTGGGGCTACGGCTACTACATGACAAAAGGCGAGCCTACAGGCGCGACCAAAGAATTCATCAAATACGTACAAAGCACGAAGTTCCAAAACGGCTCATTGAAGAAGCTTAAGTTCATTCCGATCTCAGCGATCAAATAACTTTTGTTCAAAGGAGCGGTCGGCTTGCGCGAATAAGCGCCTGAGCCGGCCGTTCTTTCCTTCAACGGCCTTTATAATTAACCATGTTTACATATTACAGCGAAACGAGCAAAGCGGACTAATCACCGTCTTTCAGCTCCGATCGTTTAGAGGAGCTTACCGTATATGTTGGAATCTACTCATACCGGGCGGCAGTCAGGGCTCTCTGCCGAGCTTGGCAAAGCGATACTCGCTGGCAGCAGCAAGCCGTTTGACCGGAGATCCCGTTTGTTTTTTTCGAACCGCCTCTTCCGCTATCTTTGCATTGCGGCAGCAAGCTTCGTATGTCTGATTCTTTTCCTAATTCTGCTGCTCATGTTCCGTACAGGCGTGCTCACCTTCGGCCAGATATCAATCGCAGACTTCTTCTTCTCAACAGAGTGGAATCCTGAGAATGAACAATACGGAGCACTAATCTTCATCTTCGGAACGTTCGCCTTAACGGCATTAACCTTGCTCATATGTGTGCCTATCTCATTAATTATTGCTGTATTCCTTTCTGTTTTTGTACCACCTTGGCTCAAAAACATGCTGCGTCCTGTACTTGATCTGCTTGTCGGCATTCCATCCGTTGTATATGGGTATTTGGGATTAACCGTCCTTATCCCACTCATTCGTACTGTGACCGGAAGCGGAATGGGCGATGGCCTGCTTGCAGCAGCGCTCGTACTTACCATTATGGTGCTGCCAACCGTAAGCCGAATAAGCGATGACGCAATCAGCGCAGTACCCGCTAAGTTTAGCGACGCCTCCTATGCCCTTGGCGCTACTCGCTTCCAGACGGTATGGAGAGTACTGCTTCCCTCAGCTAAAAGCGGTATTATGTATGCCGTCATTCTCGGCATGGCGCGTGCTGTAGGCGAGACGATGGCTGTCGTTATGGTTATCGGCAACACGCCGCAGCTGGCAGACAGCCTGCTTAAACCTACCTCTGTCCTTACAAGCAACATCGTTATGCAAATTTCCAACGTTCCATTCGATTCAACTTGGAACTACGCGCTTTATTTGATGGGCTTCCTGCTCCTTATCATCTCGCTGTTAATGATTGTTGCCATCCGATGGCTGCAGAAAAGGGGGGCACAAGCGTGAAGCAAGCGTTAGAATTGACTCCGCCAGCTAGTCCCTTCAGCAACAAAAAAGGACTAAACCGCTTGAAGGATCGCGCGTTCACAGGCATCGTCTGGACGCTTGGTGTACTGATTATCGCCTTTATCTTCGGACTTCTCTATTTGATTCTACAAGATGGTCTTCCCAAAATTACTTGGGATTTCATATTCGGCTTGCCGAGTGAAATCGATGAAGGCGGCGGTATCGGACCCACTCTCATCAACTCCTTTTATATTCTGTTCATATCCCTGCTCATTTCCATACCGCTCGGCATGGCAGCAGGCATCTACCTTGCCGAATTTGCACCGGACAATAAACTGATCGGCTTCGTACGTATTTGCGTTGAAGGTCTCGCTTCCGTACCGTCCATTATTTTTGGCTTGTTCGGAATTGCCTTGTTCGTAGAATACTTTGAGATCGGGCTCACCATCCTAGGCGGCGCAGTCAGCCTTGCATTCCTGAACCTGCCTGTACTGACACGCGTTACCGAAGAATCTATCCGCTCCGTTCCCAAGGAGCTGAAGAGCGCCTCCTTTGCACTTGGCGGCACGCATCTGCAAACGATCACACGCGCGCTGATTCCCGCGGCGTTAAACGGTATCATTACAGGGATTTGCTTGGTTGCTGGCCGTGCATTCGGAGAGAGTGCCGTTATTATTCTCACAGCAGGTGTTACAACCTCAGGCGAAATGTGGGATTTCAGTCTGTTCTCGCCAGGCGCTACACTTGCTGTTCATCTTTGGTACGTGCAGTCAGAGGCCATTGTCGGCGACGCGCAGGAAATTGCACAAAAAGCGGCGGCTGTGCTCGTATTCGTCGTACTGCTTATCAACTTGATCTTCCGCATTCCTTTATGGCTCAATGCGCGCCGTACGAAACGTTCGTAATGAGACGCTCATCCGTCCATATAAGCAAAACCTTTCACCAGCCGCATCGACATGGATGCGGCTGGTGTTTTATTAGAAATTAATTGAAAATAAGTTAGGCCTCTGTAAAATGTTTGCGATATAATAAAAGAGTACGCACAAACCATAAGAACGGCGGTGCTGCTCCATGACCAAATTACCTAAGCTGTCGGTTCCCAAAACCATTCTCGAACGATTACATGACGTTATCTCCATTCTGATATTGCTGCTCTCCTTCGTCTATTTCGCAGTGAAGTGGGCTGAGCTTCCGCATACAATTGCGATCCACTTCAACGGAAGCGGCGAGGCGGACGGCTGGGGAAGCAAGGCGATTCTTTTGTTGTTGCCGATTCTTTCACTTGTCATATTCACCTTACTTTCGCTGCTGCGAAAAATTCCCCATCAATTCAATTATATAGCCAAGATTACGGAACAAAATGCTCTTCATCACTACAAAAATGCTATTATTCTGCTTAGCTGGGTCAAGCTTGAAATTCTCCTTATCTTCAGTTATGTGCAGTGGTCCGTCATACAGAACGCGGTAGGCAAATCTATCGGAATTGGCTCTTGGCTGCTACCGATCGCTTTCCTCATTTTGCTTGGAACGATCCTATATTACGTCATAAAAGTAAGAAAATAAGCCTGCAAAAGCATTTTGCCAGATTGTAGTTTCCATCTGGATAACGTTTTCTGATAGAATGGATAACACAGGCTATCTATCGGAGGTTGAACGTTTGGATTATATTATATTGGATATTGAATTTAATGGACGTAAGTTTGCAAGCGAATTGCCTATGGAGGTCATCGAGATCGGGGCGGTTCGTTTGAATAGCTCACTAGAGCAGATCGATGAGTTTTCCGCACTTATCAAACCGATTTACTTCTCCAAGCTGAACAGCTTCATCAAGAAAAAAACCGGCATCCCGCAAGAAGACATCGACAGCGCGAGGCGCTTTCCTAAAGTAATCGGTGACTTCACTGCTTGGCTGAATAAGAGCGACACTTTTCTGTTATTTACTTGGGGCGGCGAGGACTTGAAGCGGATCGTCTTCGATACGCGTATGCATAAGCTCGATGACAGCTTCTGGATGGCAGCCGATTATTTCGATTTGCTGAAGGGATATATTCGCTATAAGAATGTTACGAATGATGTCAGCGTCGAGGCGGCTCTGCTTGATCTTGAGATCGAGGCAGAAGGCTCCGCCCACCGCGCGCTTGACGATGCCCGCATGACGGCGCATGTTTTCCGCAAGATCGTCGGCGAGCTTGATCTCAGCCTCAAGCAGCAGTTCAAAGATATGTATACGAATGCAAAGGAACGTCGAATGGTCAAAAATGCTATTCGCTCCATGACAGCGCAGAAGGTCGTGCCGCAATGGGAAGTTTTTGCAGAGAAATACCTTGCTGGGAAAGCGAGTTTCGAAGATGTGCGCAAGGTCGCAGAGCTTCAGCAGTATTTTGATGCAGAGCTGGAGAAAGCGGCCAAGCCATCCGCTGGACAAGCTGGGTAAGCAATAATAGAACAGAACCCCCGATTCATCATGCGAGAGCCGCATGATGAATTGGGGGTTTTATAAGTATGGGAGAATAGAACGTAATGGAACGCAGCACGAGATCAGTCACAACTTATGAATCGCTTTATGTCATTGGCATTATTGCCATTTCTTTCTCATCCATATTTGTACGCTGGTCGGAAGCCGATGTCGCCGTCATCGCGATGTATAGACTGTACCTGACCAACCTTATCATGCTTCCGCTCGTATGGAAGTATCGCAAGGAGATGTTCCAGCTCAGCGCAAGGCAGTGGCGGCTTCTGACCTTCTCAGGCATTATGCTCGCCTTGCACTTCCTGCTCTGGATGGCCTCCTTGCGTCTGACGACCGTTGCAAGCTCTACCGTTATCTTGACGCTGGAGCCCGTCATGGTCATGCTCGGCTCTTACTTCCTGTTCCGTATCAAAGCCAACCGTATGATGCTGTGGGGCATGGGGCTAGCGCTCGCCGGCTCTGTTGTAATTGGCTCAGGAGACTTCGGCCTCTCTGGCGATGCTCTGCTCGGTGATGTTCTCTCCTTGCTGGGTGCAGCAGCCGTTGCCGTCCATATGTTGATTGGTAAGCAGCTGCGCAAAGATATGAGCGCCTTCGCCTATAATTTCTGGGTTTTTGCGCTTGCCGCTACGGCGCTTGCCTTCTACAATATCGTGCGCGGCAACTCCTTCACAGGCTACAGCTCGAAGGAGTGGGGCTTATTCCTGCTGCTTGCAATCGTTCCGACTCTGTTCGGCCATTACCTGTTCAACTGGCTGCTGAAGCATATGAGCGCCGCCGCGGTATCGATGTCCGTTCTAGGCGAGCCAGTCATTTCCTCTTTGCTCGCATGGATGCTGCTCAAAGAAGCATTGACCGCGTATCAGCTGGCAGCTGGAGCACTGATTCTGTTCGGGGTTTGGCTATTCATTCGGCATGGGAAGGAATAATACAACAGAAGGGTAGGAAAGAGCGGCTTTCGGCTCCTTCCTACCCTTCTGTCTATCCCTTATGCCACGTAACGAGCTGCTCAGCCGGCTTTCTAGGCTTCGCCTTAGGAATCTTCTCCGCTTTGATATATCCCAAATGGAGCGTACCTACTATTTTCTCATTCGGCATGATGCCTGTTCTCTCTTTGAAAGCATCCTCGCGATTGTACTCATGCGTCTTCCACACGAAGCCCATTTCCCATTCCCAAGCCAGCAGCTGCATATTCTGAATGAGCGAGGCTGCAGCAAGTAGTGCATCTTCCATCTTACCTGGATGCTCATCCTCTGGAACAACGATAACAATATGAACGGGCGTCTCCTGCTCATACTCATAACGAGCGCCTGCTCCATATCGCTCCAGTTCCTCCTTCGTATAGGTAGACAGCACAGCATCAGCGAATGCCTTGCGTCCATCCTTCATAAACACGATAAAACGCCAAGGCTCAACACGGGAGTGGAAAGGTGCCCAGACTGCAGCATTCAGCAGCCGAAGCAGCATGTCCTCCGTAACTTCCTTATCCGCAAAGGACCTAATCGTTCTACGGTCCCGAATCGTCCGCTCGATCCCATTATGCAAGTAGACTAACCTCCTGCGGTTTACTGTTTATTCTGCTGAATAGCAGCTACAATTTCATCTACCGCTCTGATTGTGGCAACCGGCGAGAAACCGAAATTCATCCACTCTTTATCGCCAACCAAATAAACTTGATTCGCTTTAACCGCTTTTAAGCCCTGCCATACAGGACTAACCTTCATATCATCATATATTTTTTGCGCGCTAGCTTTATCTTCCCCGCCATCTACTTGGAGAATAATATGATCCGGATTGTATTCAGTCAACGTTTCCAATGAAATCGCTAGACTGCCTTCCTCTTTCGGGTACGCAGCAACAGTCTGTAGGCCGAGCTCACCGTGAATGACTTTTCCTCTATCGGAGATTTCACCCATAATATAGCTTTCCGTCTGCATAATTCGCATATATACGAACGTTTCGCTTCCAACAATCTGTTGTAAGGAATCTTTAGCTTCCTGAATATGTGCCTCGTAATCTGTAATGACCTGCTCCGCTTTTTCTGTTTTATCAAGCGCCGCAGCCACATCCCGCAGCTCATCGCGCCAGTTGTCGCGGTCTGGCATCAGCACGGTTTTGGCAATTTTGGAATATTGGTCATACACCTTCTCATCCCGCCATTTGGGAGCAATAATTAGATCCGGCTCCGCCGCAAGCAAGCCTTCCAAGTTTTCACCGTTGCCTAGTTTAGCTACATCTTTGAACGCATCATTGAAATAGCTTGGAAACTCTGCATGATAGTTTTCAGCCGCAACGGGCGTAACGCCAAGAACATATAAGAAATCCGGATAAGTAACCGAAGTGGCTACAACTCTTAGTGCTTCTGTTTCTGTTTCTGTTTCCGTTTCAGCAGCTGGAGTAGCTGCATTCCCCGTCTCATTTGTTGCATTTTTTTCATTCGCTCCACATGCTGTCATCACGATTAAGACAAGCGCTATCATCCATACGCTTCCTATTTTCCACTTACTCATGTTCCCATCCCTCTCGCCATCTTCTGTTAATAATAATTCTCATTCTCATTATAGAGGGTAGCCTTGTATTGTACATGGAGCATCGGAAACAAAACATGGAGATATGCGAATAAAGACTGTGCCGTGACTGTTATCCTTTTCTGGCAGCGAATAGTTGAATGATTTCGTCAACAGCGAAATGCGTTGCAAGCGGGGAGAATGAAAAGTTATACCACTCCGCATTGCCTACTTGATAGATTCGGCTCTCCTTGCTTATGGGCAGCCGTTCCCCATTACTCAGTCCCCAATGCTGCTTATCATCTGTTTGTAGAATGATATGGTCCGCCTTCAGCTCGGACAGCCTGTCAAGCGGCAAAACGATGCCATCTTGATGCAAAGCGAATACGTCTGGCGGCTTTAAGCCAAGCTCCGAGTACAAAATGCGCCCTCTGGATGATTGCTCGCCAAACACGACTGCTCCCTCTGAGGTCAGCCGCACGTAAACAACCGTTTCACCTTTCATAGCGAAATATAGCGTTTCCCTAGCCTTGTCCAGCTTATCCGAAAAGCGTTCTATTACGCCATTCGCCTCAGCCCTCTTTCCTAATATTTCTGCCATATCCCGCAGCTCATCTCTCCAATCCTCACGGCTCGGCAATAACACCGTCGTGGCGATACTGCTCAGCTCCTCATAGATTGCTTGATCCTGCCACTCAGATGCGACGATGAAATCAGGCTTCGATCGTCTAATCTTATCTAGACTTAATGTTTTATCGTAATAAAGCTTCTCCACTTTACCGAAGGATGCTTGCAAATAGTTAGGAAACTCCTGATGGGGAGTAGGCGCTGCGATCGGTGTAACGCCGAGCACATGCATTAATTCCGGATAAGTAACCCTGGTGCCGAAATGTCTCCGCTGCTGCAAATAATAACGCGGGGATACGCCAACCTTCTGCTTAAAGCGCCTGCTGAAATAATGCTCATCCTCAAAGCCGACTCGCCTTGCGATCATGTTGAAGCTGTCTCCCGATAGGTTGAGCAAATCCTTCGCTTTCCTAATTCGCAGGCCAATTAAATAATCAAGCGGGTTCTCGCCCGTCATTTCCTTAAAAAGAATGGTGTACCATCGTCTGCTAATATTTGCTAACCTCGCTAGTTGTTCGACGGATATCGGTTCGTCGATATGGCGTTCCATATATTGCAGCGTGCGTTTGACAGCAAGCCGTGGATTTTTGTTTTCTTTTTGAAAACGCTGCTGTTCGATCAATGCAAAAATCAGCTTTTGGAAAATAAAATGACTCGCAATAGCTTCCTGCTCATCCACTGTATTCGCAGCGCGATAAAGCGACTTAACCATCTCTTGAATCGAATCCGTCGCCTCCAGCACAGCGTTTCTGCCTACCAGATCAGCAGATCCATTCGTTAGTTGGGTATGATGATTATGACTATGCTTCTCTGCTTGATAAACTTTATATGTAACCATATAACAGCCTAGAGTCGACTGCCCGTCATTCGTAATCTGCGCCTTCTCCTCCGGTTGAATCATTAGAATCATATGCTGCGCCAGAAGCTGCTGCCCACGCTCAGACTGAAGTACTCCGTTCCCTGCTCCAACAATAAGAAGCAACGGTGCTGCTCCTGCCGCAACCTTCAATTGCTCGCCAGCCGCAGTAGACACATAATGTATATCCTGCATAACAAAAAAAACATCACGGAACGGAAGCTTGTTCGTTATCTGTCTGCTCATCTGTAATCCTCCTCCCACCCTCATTATACATGGTCAATTCACCTTGTATTAGAAAATCGTTGAAGGTGTGTTTGTGGAACTAAGTGGAAGTCGGTACGAAGCGCAGCGTTCCCATAGAGACATCCGTTTTGAAGCATAAGCAGACTGCTAACCGCCAAGGTGTCCTGCTGCTCGCTTATCTGTTTGCACACATTCTGAGCACCCTTAGCCTACCATTTTAACAGCCGCAATCATTAAAAACATCGGACGTCGGAGTTCATCCTGCATGCCGGAATACTGATTCAGCATATCTGGTGATGGCTGAGGCTCTGACAGCACCATAATGCGAAAGCCTGCCTCAATTAGCGTGTTGACGTAGGAGGAAACTGTCCGATGGTACTTCACCACCTCATGATTCAAAAAGCTTGTCTCCCTCATACCTTCCGAATAATAGCCGTCTACAGGCCAGTGCAGCTTCTCCCCATTGGGGCCGTAATGCCAGTCCTGTGCGGCAGCTGCAGTAAAAACGGGATGTTCGACGGACAAGACAAACGAGCCGCCTGCCGCCAACGCTTCATGTACGTTCAAGCATACACTCGCGAAATCCTCTACGTAATGCAGCGCCAGCGAACTTAGCACAACATCAAACTCACCAGCCGTAAACTCCAAATCCTCGATTGCGCAGTTGCGGTACTCAATCTCCGTGTCATTAGTCAATACTCTAGCACGCTCAAGCATATTGCCGGAAAGGTCGATCCCGACGACAGATCGAGCATGCTGCTCTCGTACATATCTGCAATGCCATCCGAATCCGCAGCCGAGATCAAGCACTCTTTTGCCGCCAAGCTCTGGTAGCATCCCACGTAATATATGCCACTCCCCAGCAGCATCCAATCCGCCGATCGAGCGGGACATCGCACTGTAATTGGCAAAGAAACCAGGCTCATCATACTTGTTCTGTTTCATTATATTCACAGCCTCCTAACCGTTTATTTCTTGCTGCTCCGCATGCCTGCAAGTACCTTTATACTCGCATGCTTGCCTGCTGCGAAGTCATGGTATTGCTCAGATTCCCGCGGAACAAGCGCCAGCTTACCCGCTTCGTTGAAATGTATGCCCCAGCCATATTTCTTGGGCAGCATGGAAGCACGCATACATGCCGTAGGCTTTGAGAAAAAAGCTTCTTTCAGCTCAGCCCCGCGCTCAGCCAACTCCTCCGGGGCAATTGACTTATGACGTACATGCACCTCATACAATAACTCCTCTTGTGTATAGCCATATGGCTGCTCTGCGGCAAGCTCATATTCGAGACTCGGCTTCGTCCTTCCACTCTTCTTGTCAGGTGGAACAACCGCGAACTCTGCTGGGCAATCCGGTGATACTGTAATAAACGTATTGTAGTAATTCCAATCCATCGTGAGCGCCTCCTACTCGACATGCATTTTCTCCCATTATAGCCCAATTCATAGACAAGTTGTAATCGTTTACCGATTTGCTTCAAGTACCTTTCACCAGGCAATTATAATTCACAGAAATGTGTCAATCCTGCATAAATAGAAGCAAATTGTAGCCGTGTTTAATATGACCTGTTACTATGTGTGTAATAGCAAGGAGGGATTGGGATGAATACAACGAGCTTGGAAGACATCGAACACATCATTCAAGGACAAAAAACCTTTTTCGAGAAGGGACAAACCAAAGATTTGCAATACCGTCTCCAGCAGCTCGAATTACTTAAGAAGGCGATTATACGCCATGAAAAAGATATTGTAGAAGCACTTTTTCACGATTTGCACAAAAGTGAATTAGAAACCTATATGACCGAAATTCTCATTGCAAAAACAAGCATCACCCATACAATGAAACAGCTTAAAAAGTGGATAAAGCCGAAAAAAGTAAAAACGCCGCTTTATTTGTTCCCAGCCAGCAGCCAGATTGTGATGGAGCCCTATGGGACGGTTTTAATTATCGGGCCCTTTAACTATCCATTCCAGCTTGTCATTGAGCCGCTCATCGGCGCTATTGCAGCAGGCAACTGTGCGATTGTGAAGCCCTCTGAGAATACGCCTCGCATCGCCGCATTAATTAACCAAATCATTAGCGAGACGTTTGACCCTGCTTACATTAAGGTGGTTGAGGGCGAACGGGAAACCACGTCCTTGCTCATTCATGCTCCTGTTGACTATATTTTTTTCACAGGCAGTATTGGGGTCGGCAAAATTGTAATGGAAGCCGCCTCCAAGAGGCTGGTACCCGTTACGCTTGAGCTCGGCGGTAAAAGCCCTGTCATTGTCGATTCTACAGCTAACCTCGACCTCGCTGCCAAACGTATCATCTGGGGCAAGTGCTTGAATACGGGCCAAACCTGCATATCTCCCGATTATGTACTAGCGCATGAATCGATCAAAGAGCCCCTTCTCATGAAAATGAAGGAAGCCATTACCGCTTTCTACGGCTCTGACATCCAGAACAACTACGATTATGGGCGAATCGTCAATCGCGGCCAATTCGACCGACTGGCATCCATTCTTGAGAAGGATCAAACGAGCATCGTATTTGGTGGCCGCACCGACGCTGCTGACCTTTTCATCGAGCCCACGTTGCTTGATGGCGCTGCTTGGGAGAGCGCAGCGATGTCTGACGAGATATTCGGGCCGATTCTTCCCATCCTGACATACAGTCATATTGATGAGGCCGTTCGTGCTATTAATGCGCGGCCTAAGCCACTCTCCTTGTACCTGTTCACGGAGAGCAAGCCGCTTGAGCATGAGGTGCTGAACCGTATTTCATTCGGTGGAGGGTGTATCAACGATACGATTATGCATGTATCAAATCCTAATCTGCCCTTTGGCGGGGTAGGTACATCCGGTGTCGGTGCTTATCATGGCAAACATAGCTTTGACTTGTTCTCCCATCGGAAGAGTATTTTGAAAAAAAGCAGCAAATTCGAGCTTGGTCTTGTGTTTCCGCCATATGATGGGAAGTTGGAGAGAATAAAAAAGCTGCTCAAATGAGCAGCTTTTTTATTGCTGTTTGGTTAGAAACCGGCGTAATACGGTTATTAGCAAATCATGATCCTCTTGATCCGGCAAACCAGAAACCGTAACCGTCCCAATGCGTCCCTGACCCTCTAAGTAGAGTGGAAATGCCCCGCCTGCACCTGCATAATCAACGAAAGGCAGCCCATGCTTCACTTCCATCGTCGTTCCTTCGCTTTGGAGCTGGCAAGCCATTCTCCAAGAGCTCGACCCAAAATGATTCGCAACATTGTTTTTACGACGAATCCAGTCCTCGTTCTCCGGTGAAGTACCCTCCATCGCATGAAGAAACAGCCGATGTCCCTCGCGCGTTATGTCTACTGTAATTCGCTTGTCCGCTTGTTTGGCTTCCTCAACGATCGCAAGCCCAAGCTCCAGCGCCGTATCATTCGTAAACGATGTGAACCGCAGCTCCTGCTCCTCTTGCTCCATTTGCTTGATTCTTTCCTCAATGGGTAGGCTCATGGTTACTCTAGCTCCTCTTTGCTTAGAATCGCAAGGATGCGCTAACCATCCTGTTAGAAACATCTTATCGCGAATTTCATGTCTTGCCAACATAACCATATAAGATTAAGTCAAGCGCAACAGCTGGTAGCTCTCCCCAGCGACCACTTCAAATGCTCCTCCCTCACAAGCGATAGATAATCCCGATTCGCTGTGTACCTTGAACTCTCCACTGTGTGCAATCGTGCAAATTCCGTTTGCAGCAGCCGTTATCGAAGCGCTTTTCCATTTGCCTTCACTCCATACAATCCCAACCGTAATGCCCCCTCTTGCTCTCAATCCAGACGCCATTCCATCCGGCCATTCGCTTGGCAGAGCTGGCAGAAGCACAATCGCTGCTTGGTGGCTTTGCAGCAGCATCTCAGCTATACCTGCCGTCCCCCCGAAATTACCGTCAATCTGGAATGGCGGTCCATCATTGAACAGATTCGGAAGCGTAGAGCGGGAGAGCAGCATGCGAACAAATCGATGTGCCTCATCTCCGTCTCGCAATCTTGCGAATTGATTTATGAGCCAAGCGCAGCTCCAGCCTGTATGCCCGCCGCCGTTATTCAGCCTGCGTTCCAGCGTTGCCCTTGCCGCTGCCCAAAGCTCCGGTGTTTCCTCCGTAAGCTGTTCACCGGGATGCAGATCGTATAATTGGGAAACGTGCCTATGACCCGGCTCGCTTTCTTCGAAATCATAAAACCATTCCTGAATCTGGCCATATTGACCGATCTGCAGCGGCGGGAGCTTTGCCAAAGCTGCCTCCAGTTTTTCTGCAAATGACGAATCAACTTTTAATAATTGACACGCCTTTATACAATGCGTAAACAGCTCGCGGATAATGCTAATATCCATCGTACTTGCGAGTGATACGCTGCTTAATTCACCGCTTTCGGTCACAAACTTATTCTCTGGTGAGGTCGATGGGTTCGTTACCAGATAACCGTCAGGTCCTTCGATCAAGAAATCGAGTAGAAACATCGCACTGCCCCTTAGCAGCGGATAGGCTGTCTTCTCCAGAAAAGCGAGATCCAAACTGTAGACATAGTGTTCCCACAAGTGCCTAGTCAACCAAGCGCCCCCAAGCGGCCAAAACGCCCAGCTAGCGTCCCCTCCGCTTGGAACGGTTGATCGCCATAAATCCACATTGTGGTGAGCAACCCATCCTCCAGCGGCATAATGAATTTTTGCTGTTCGCTGTCCGGATTTTGCTAAATCGCCTAGCATATCAAAAAGCGGACTATGGCATTCGCTAAGCGCACATACCTCCGCTGGCCAATAATTCATCTGTGTATTAATGTTAATTGTATAATTGCTATTCCACGGTGGCTGTACCTGATGATTCCATATTCCCTGCAAATGAGCTGGCTGCGATCCCGGCCTTGAGCTCCCCATTAGCAAGTATCGGCCATATTGCAAATACAACGCTTCAAGCTGTGGATCCCTAACTCCATTCCGATAAGCATTCAACCGTTTATCGGTTGGCCATTGTGCAGCTGGTGTTACGCCTAGATTAAGCTCGACTCTCCCAAACAAACGACTATGATCCTCAATATGATTGCTGCGCAGTCGATTGCTCCCACACTTCTCGGCAGCTTCCATCCGCTCCGTACAGCGTGCGCCAGCCACATGCAATCCTGCTGGTGCTTGATCATAATGAACGAAGTCGGTAGCAGCCGCGAGCAACAACGTCACTTGCCGCGCACCTGTAATATGTAATTTGCCGTCAGCTGTTTCACTTATCGCGCCAGCTTCAATCAGCACCTTCAACTGAAGCGCGAAAGATAGGCTGCCTTTATCCTCGAATAAAATGGGCTCAGGATGATCTCCCATATAATTGTCAGCCACATGCGTCGGACAATAACCGGTAAGAAGCAGCTTATTCTGTTCTGCGCCAACCACCTTATGCGGGAGCAGAGAATCAACGGATACGAGCAGCTCCAGCTCCCCTGCGCTCGCTTCATAAGTAATGACCATTACATCATCCACCGCACTAATATAAGCTTCTCTTACTACATTCCCTTTGCCAAATCCGTATTCCGTCGATGCAACACCAGTCGCCAAGTTCAGCTCACGTCTGTAGCTGTCACTTTCATTTGCCTGAAGTCCCACATGCTCAATCCACAGATTTCCTAGCGGCTGGTAAGGCTCCGTATTTACCCCAAGCATCTTCTCATTGATTAAGCGCTCTGCTTCGGCAAATTCGCCACGATCGACATTCGCCCGTGCTTGTTTCAAATACCTTAATGCTTCATAATTGTTTGTGTCGCGAGGGAAACCCGCCCATAGCGTATCCTCGTTCAATTGAATTCGTTCGCAGCTAGTTCCTCCGAATACCATTCCGCCGAACCGCCCGTTTCCAATCGGCAGCGCTTCTTCCCATTTCATGGCAGGCTGCTCATACCAAAGCTTCCAGGCTTGCTCTTCTTTACCGAGCTTATCCATTTCAATTTCCCCCTTCACATCATACTAATTCCTATCATTTATTAAAGAAAAGAGCGGACAAGCTTCCCTGTCCGCCCTGCTATTACTTAATTCCCTTTTTCTCCAAATCGGCCAAATGACGCTCATACATAACCTTCTCAACCTTATCAGCGCCTACCTTGTCCATATCCTTCACGAAATCATTATAAATAGCATCGAATTCCTTATCCGATCCCGCAAGCACAAGCATCGGAATCGTTTTGTTCCAAAGATTTTTAATTTTGGCATTGATCACACCTTCAGGGGTCGAGCCCTCTGGTTCAATATTCTCAAGTCCTAACGAGAAGCTGTCGAAATTGTATTTCTTCAGCAAATCCTTAGCTGCCGCTTGCTCAGGCTGTTTGTCATCGAAATCACGTTTATCAGCAGCATCCCATAGTTTTCCTGAACGCCACATCAGCGTAGAAGCTGTAAAACCATACTTGCTATACCAAGCGTTATTATCGCTAAGCTCAAGTCCCTTCACTTCATCCTTTGCTTTCGGCAGGCCATCGACCATGTCATACGTTTCGCCTTCCTTGCCATAACGGAAGTCCAGTTGTCCCTCATCTGACCATGCGTATTCCAAAAACTTAATAATCCGCTCCGGATTTTTTGCTTTTTTCGTAATGAAGAAGCCCTGCCAGCCCATAAGTCGACTTGCCGGATAACGAGGCTCTTGCCCGCCGACCTTCAAGCCATCGAGTACGACATACGTTTTATCCTCGCCCAGCGTGCTTTTAATCTTCGGATTGTATTGCGTATACATCCCATTCATGAACGCAGAGGTTACGATGAAATTCGCTCCGTATATTTTCTCGTCATATTGCTCTTGCTTGGCAATCAATTGCTGCGAGTCGAACAAACCATTTTTCGCTAGGCTGTTCACATAGCGGAACGCATCAATAAACTTCGTATCGCGCATCGGATATAGCACACGCTGCGCATCGTCCTTGATCCGATTCTCCATATTCATTGGCGAGAACGAATCAATTAAGTAATCCATTGACAGGCTGCCTTGGAAGCCCCACATGGACACATCAAATGATTCCATGCCGACCGGGCTCAGCTCTGGATACTTCGCTTTCGCTTGCTCTAAGAAAGCCTTAAGCTGCTCCTCCGTCTCGATCTTAGGCTCGCCTAGCGCCTTATAAATGTCCTTGCGTACAAACCATGGACGAATGCCTGTAATCGGCACACCATTCGTCAGACGCTCTTCCGTCTCATAGTTGTTAGGCAAATACCACAGCTTGCCGTCAACGGAATGGTATTTAATAATTTCAGGATCAATCAGATCCCATAGCTTAGGTGCATACTTGTCGATAAGCTCATCTAGTGAATACAGCATACCGTTGTTAATCAGCTTCGTCACCTGCGGATGATTCCAATCCAGCATGAGCGAATCCGGCAAATCATTCGAAGCAATCAACGTATTCAAGAAATCGTTGTCATTGCCCGTTGCAAGAAAGCGATCAATGGTTACACCTGTTTTATCAGTAATTTGCTTCATGTTAAGCTGATCTTTCCACAAATAGTTGGATGCCCAAGTGCCATAGAAATATTGACGGAACGTGAATGGAGAAGTATCCTGCTTCCACTCCAGCTCATTCGGATCACTGGAAGTCTCCGGTGTATTGCTGGCATTGCCTGTCTCTGTGTTGGCACCGCCGTTGCTTGCCGCAGGATCGTTATTATTGCCGCTGCTGCAGCCCGTAATAGCCAGGGCCAGCACAAGAATGAGAGCCAAAGCAGCCGTAAGCAACTTTCTGTTTGATTTGATCATGATGAATGAATCCTCCCTTTTCGAATTGCTTCTATTATATCGGGCAGTTTGCCCGCGGAAGCCGTTGCTTAGCCTTTGACAGAACCAATCATAATGCCTTTGACAAAGTATTTCTGCAGGAATGGATACGAGAATACAATCGGAAGCGTCGTAATGACCATTGTCGCCAGCTTCACAGATTCGGCCGTCACGGCTTTCATCCCGAGATTGCTCGCCATCAAGCTTACATTGCTGTTGGAGCTAATAATTTGCATCAAAATTTGCTGTAGCGTTCTTAGGCTCTCGCCACCGTAGAGCATCGCATCAAACCATGAGTTCCAGTGAAACACAGCATTGTAAAGCGCAATAGTTGCCAGTACCGGCTTGGAGACCGGCAGCACAAGACGCCAGAATATAGTAAGCTCATGAGCTCCGTCTACCTTGGCCGATTCCTCCATTTCCTTCGGAATGCCTCGGAAAAAGGTAATCATAATTAGTGCATTGAACACGCTGAACAGGTTCGGCAATATATAAGCCAAGAAGCTGCCCTTAAGATGGAGGTACTGGGCAATAAGCAAGTATTGCGGAATAAGACCCCCGCTGAAGTACATCGTGATGATGGCCAGAATCAGAAATAGCTTACGACCAAGCAGTTCGGGCTTGGATACACCGTACGAGAACGCTGCAGTGAAAAGTACGGCCGTAGCCGTACCTGCGATCGTACGAAGCACCGTCACTACAAAGGCGTTGATCAAGCTTTCGTCCTGCAGCACCATTTTGTAATTCTCGAAGGAAAGCACGCGCGGCCAAAAGGTAATGCCTCCCCGCGCCGCATCGGCGGGATCGTTAAGCGAAGTAATCAATATGTTATAGAACGGATACAAGGTCACAAAGGCAAGCAGCACGAGCAGCACAACATTCGCCGCATCGAACAGCTTTTCTCCCGTTGTCCGGTGTACAGCATTCATAGCTAACCCTCCTCAATCATATCTGTCTCGTTCATAGATGCGATCCGCAGCTAGAATAAGCTTTCATTCGTTATTTTGCGCGACGAGTAGTTGGCTCCCAGCATAAGCAGGAACGCGACAACAGACTGGAACAGTCCTACTGCTGTACCATAAGAGAATCGTCCAAGCACGAGGCCCATCTCATAGGAGTATATAGAAAGCACGTTTGCCTGATCCTGCGTCATCGAATTTTTCATGAGGAACAGCTGATCAAAGTTGGCATTCACCAGACCGCCTACGTTTAGAATGAGCAGAATAACGACTGTCGGCTTAATAGCAGGCAGTGTTACATGCCATATTTTGCGAAAGCGCCCTGCGCCATCCACCGTTGCCGCCTCATAGAGCTGCGGGTCAATACTTGCAATCGCTGCCAAAAATATGATCGAGTTCCAACCGATGTTTTTCCACACCTCAGAAACGACAACAAGTGTCGTAAAGGTTTTGGGATCTCCCATAAGCAGTTGCTCCTGCGAGATTAGGCCGAGCCATTGAAGCAGTCCGCTAAGCGCACCTGTTCGCGGATCAAGCAGCGTATACATAAAGCCGACAACGAATACCCATGAAATAAAGTAGGGCAGGTAAGACAGCGACTGTACAATTTTCTTAAGTCGCTGCGCCCTCAGCTCGTTAAGCATAATGGCTAGCAATATCGGTGCAGGAAAGCCGAATAGCAGCTTTAGAAAGCTAATTTTGAACGTATTGACTACCGAATCAAGGAAGCTCGGATCAATAAACAGCTCCTTGAAGTTCGCGAGCCCCACCCATGGACTGAAGGTAAAGCCCTGCACGGGGTTGTACTCCTCGAATGCAATAATAATGCCGTACATCGGCACGTAATGGAATATAATTAGCCAAATAACGGCCGGCAGCGTTAGAATCATTAAGTAGCGCTGTGCCCATAATCGCTTGCCGAATTGGCTTCGCGCGGTTCCGCCGCTTGTGCCCGGCTTCGCGGCCATCGTTAAGTTATCCATCTGTCCACCCCTTCTCTTGATGATTTCCTTGTTTTTATTGTAGAAGATACAAAGGCGGCGAGATATATCAAAAAGTGTGGATTGTTGCAAATTTCAACGCACTTTTAGCAGCGCTTACATTTCTTCTTCACAATAAAAACAGCCGCCTATTGCTCAGGCAGCCGTTCATTTAACCGTGTAGGCAATCATCATTTGCGGTGCAACATTTCCTGATACTCCCCCGGCGAAATGCCAAACGTGTTTTTAAAAACGGTGCAAAAATACGAGGTGCTCGGAATGCCCACTTCTTGGGCGACTGCTGCAACCTTATAATGCGGGAGCGCCAGAAGCGACTTAGCCTTCTCCATTCTCACCGCTGCGAGCTTGTCGTGAAACGACTGCCCTGTTGACTTTTTATATAATGATCCTAAGTAATTAGGAGATAAGAATACCTCTTCTGCTATAGACTTTAAGCTGATATCGGAGGATATGAATCGCTGCTCGA
Organism: Paenibacillus sinopodophylli; assembly: GCF_005930355.1. Taxonomy (GTDB): domain Bacteria; phylum Bacillota; class Bacilli; order Paenibacillales; family Paenibacillaceae; genus Pristimantibacillus; species Pristimantibacillus sinopodophylli. Next base: position 270,008 of record NZ_VDBO01000005.1, on the reverse strand, counting down.
TCAGCTTGTTCACCTGACGAATCACGTACTCCTCTTTTCCGTCGCGCTTCTCTCTTATCGCCTTTATCGTCTCCGTAATAAACGCTAGCGTATACACATTGATAGCGGCAAGCGTTGGTAGCGCATACAACTGCTCGCCGGGGTCTGCATGCAAGCGGCCCTCCGACTGGCTCATGCCTGAAAGTACAGAGAGCTCAAATAATAACCCGCTTATATAATGACGAATATAGTCACCTTCTGCGCCGCGGCGCGACAGCAATGCCTGGAACATCTCTTCGGCTCCAGCAAGAGCCTTCGGCTCATCAAGCGCATGGACAGCATGAACAATGGCCTTCACCTGCTGGCTGCTCTTCTGCAGGAAATCGGCAACCTCATTCAGAAACCCTGTTCTCTCCCGCTCCACCTGCTCTATGCCGACGATACCATCCACATCCCAGAACGATGCGTAAGCCAAGATTTGCTCTGCCTGCTTCACCGACGCCGCGATATGCGTCAATCCGTCAACAGCCGTGCCTGCTCCAATTATCATCTTGGAGGGCCATAGCCAGCCACTGCCCTGCGTTAGCTGTCGAACTAGCTTTGCCACGAATGCCTCCTGAGGCTCCTTCGGTTCAGGAATCACAATAATCCATTGCCCCTCCCTATGATCCGAATAGGCAAGCATACACGGATTAGGAAACAAGCTGCGCAGCCGTTCTGCCCCTCTCGCCTGTTTCGGCTCCGCAATGGCATACGCGACATATTGGCCAAGTCCCAAGCCGAACCCCTCCACTTGAGCCAACTCTCTAACCAGTTTCGGATCAAGTGAGCCAAAGAGCAAATCATTCAACCATTTCTCCTTCATCTGCTCACGATGCTCCAAAGCCTCAGACCGCAGTTTCTCTCTCTCCTGCTTGTTTTGAACATCCTCTTCACATTCTCGAATCACTTTCTGGATTGCTTCAAGCAGCTTATGCTCATTAATTGGCTTCAACACATAATGGCTCGCTCGTATGTCAATGGCTTTGCGGGCGTATTCGAAATCACCGTAGCCCGTCAAAATAATGATTCGAATATGCGGCTTAGCCTTCTTGATTCTGCGAGACATTTCGAGACCATCCATGCCTGGCATCCGAATATCCGTAATCACAATGTCAGGCTCCAGTTCAAGCGTCTGCTCTAATCCTTCAATTCCGTCGCGAGCCGTGCTAAGCAGCTCGATGCCAAGGGAAGTCCAATCGAGGAAATCGATCAGTCCTTCCCGTTCCCAACGTTCATCCTCAACGATTAGCAATTTATACATAGTCACGCTCTCTCCTTGGCAAAAGTAATCATTACCGACGTTCCAATGCCCGGTGCGCTGTGAATGCGGAAGACATGCTTATCTCCGTAATAAGAGCTTAGTCTCTCCGTAATATTTCTCACTGCATACCCGCTGCCGCTCGTTCGCTCAATGTTGCCGGCAAGCAAAGCCGCTAGCCGCTCTTTAGACATACCTACACCATCGTCAATTACCTTAAAGCAAAGCATATCATCCTCCTGAAGCGAAGCTTTAATCTGCAGCGTACCTCGATCACGTTTTGGTTCGATGCCATGATTCAGTGCATTCTCAACAATAGGCTGAAGAATATTTTTGACGACACAATATTCATACACTCGTTCATCGATATCGTAAACGACATCAAACATTTCCTCGAAGCGAAACTTCTGAATAGCTAGATAGGCCTTCACCATCTCCAGCTCTTCCTTAATCAGAATCTCTCGTCTTCCTTTATTGAGCACCAACCGATAAAACTGTGCCAGCGCTCCTGACAAATGGACAATCTCCTTTGAATCCGCTTTCCGAGCCACCCAGGATATAGTAGCTAACGTATTGTAGAGGAAGTGCGGATTAACCTGCGACTCTAGCGCTTTAAGCTCCGCTTCCCGTTCCATGAGCTGGCTTTTATAAACAGTTTCGACGAGCTCGTGAATTCTTTCGGTCATATGGTTGAAGCTGATCGCAATCTGAGAAAACTCATCATTGGATTGTACGGGCACCGAAACGGTTAACGAGCCTTCTTTGACCCGTTTCATAGCGAGCACAATCCTCTTTAGCCGCGATAGCAGAGCGTTCGTAATGAAATAGACGACAAAACCGAGCACGACTAGCGCAATAAGCAGAATACCCGTAATGGAGAAAGCAGATTCCTTCACCTTCTCGTTCAGACCGCTGACCGGGAAGATACCAATCAAGCGAAGCCCAAGATCATGCATCGGCACCGAAATGACGACTGACTTGCTGCCGTTCACCTTAAGTACCTGATTAAAGCCTGTATTAAGCGGAAGCTGGGTTAAGCCCTCATCTGGAAGCTTTTGCTTAAATAGTCCGCTCTTATTGCTGGAAACGACATAATTATTCTGATCAATCATAAATATATCGCCAATTTGCCCTGTGCTCTCCGAATTCAAAATATCGAATAGTTCACTTTCCAATATTTCAATTTCAAGCAAACCAACCGTATCGAAATAGCGAATGGAATTTATTTTCTGGTAGAAGGAGAATACATTGCCCGGCTCACCGCGCTTCGGAATATTCAACAGCAGCTTCTCGGTGTGAAGGCCTCTCCAGCCGAAGGTACTCGTCTCATCCCTCAATACTTCCTTAGCCCATGGCTGTTCCGCGATTCGAGAGATTTGATAGAAGCTATCGAATATCTCCGGAATCGACGGATTTGTCATATAGACGCGCAAGGAGTGCACGCTCGGATTTTGCCGCATCACATTCTCCACGTAAGGACTAATATTTGAAGTATAATCGTCATAAGAGAATGAGTTTTTATTGAAATCGCTTCCCAAAAAGGTTTGAAGACGAATATCCGAGGTAAGCAGCTTGGATATATTCTGGATCATATTCATCTTGTTCGTCACACTATTGCGGGTCTGGAGCAAATTCTGCTCCATAACGATCTGTGCTTGTGATACAGCCGAGCCTGACAATTGCAAGTACAAATAAATACCGCAGGCGGACAAAGAGACAGCCAGAATGCACAGAAACGTTGCAACGAATTTCCAAGTTACGCTTAAATTTCGGAGCAGCCTCGTTATTTTATACATAGGACTACCTTTCTCTTCTTCGAGTGAACGCAAGAAGCCGGCTACCTGTCGATGCCGGCTTCGTTTCCTTACTTATAATACCGCTATCCAAAAGGGGTACGTTGTATTCGCTTAATGCCCCTTCGCTGGTCTCTATCGGATTGCTAATTCCCGTATGTTTATTATAGGTGAAAAAGACCCGTTTCGTAATTTTAAAAATCAACGATTCTATCAATAATCAACGCAGCATGAGGATAAGCCTGTTACCATCCCCATTCGCCCATTCACCTATACCATTTATTATCAAGGCAGAAATAAGAGAAGAAGAATACCAGCAGCAAAACAATAATAGGCGAAATAAATCAAACTTCCTTTCGCCATGATGTTCATAAACCACTTCATAGCGATATAAGTAACGATTAACGTAGTTAAAAATGCAAGAATATAAGGAATGGCTAAAGTTGATAAATCCGAAGATGCTGAAAGGTCTTTGATACCCATCACTAAACCACCCAAGCTGATGGGAATATAAAGCATGAACGAAAACCGGAGTGCCGTTTCCTGCTTCATCCCTACCCCAATGGCAGCGATAACGGTGGAACCTGATCTGCTAATACCAGGCACTAGTGCAATAGCTTGCGCCAATCCCACTAAGAGGGCATCTTTGAAGGACAAATCACCATCTCGTTTACGGCCGCGCAGGTTGCGAATGAACCAAAGCGCCAAACCAGTCAATAATAATGAGAAAGCTACGGTTCGCACGCTAGAGAAATAGCTTTCAATTTGATCTTTGAATAGAAGCCCAACTACAACCGCTGGAATTGTACCCACTCCAACATACACCACGAACAGAAAATCTGACTTATAGTTCTTATCTCGCGTCTGAATATAACGAATGCTGCTAATTAGCAAACGCCAGATATCTTTACGATAGATGAAGCTAATTGCGATAAGCGAGGCCGTATTCGTTAAAATTTCGAATGCCAGTCCTTTTTGTTCCACGCCAAGCAGCCACTGGGCAACAATAAGATGCCCGCTGGACGATACTGGAATCGGCTCTGTTGCGCCTTGAACGATGCCCAGCAGCACATACTTTAACCAGATAATAATGTCTTCCATTTCTGCTCCCTTCCAAATCTCTATTTTAGTTTTGTTACTTGCAGCATAGAGGTTCTACATGTAAGACGTTCTTTCACCTCTATTTGCAACACAGAACAAGAAAAAGGACAGCCTAATGCTGTCCTCTAACCACTGCCTATTATAAACTTGATTTAAGATTCTGCAAGTCCGTTCTTCACCCATTGCGCTACCGTCACCGTACGCTTCGCTTGATATTCGACAGCCGCTTTGACGTCTTCAACCATTTTGCCCCCTTGAACCGTAACGCTTGTGCCATAGGGATTGCCGCCCGCCTCGAACGTCACTGGGCTTGAATAGCCCGGTGCTGCAACAATCGCGCCCCAGTGATACATGGACGTATATAGACTAAGGATCGTCTGCTCTTGCCCGCCATGAGCATTCTGTGCAGAAGTCATCCCGCTTACGACCTTGTTCACCAGTTTGCCGTTAAACCACAACGAGCCCGTTGAATCCAGAAACTGCTTTACGCTGCCTGGAATGCCGCCAAAGCGCGATGGAATACTGAAAATGATCGCATCCGCCCATTCCAAATCCTTATAGGTAACTTCAGGAATATGTTTGGTTTCTGCAATATGAGTCCGCCAAATCGGATTCTCCTGAATCGCATCTTCGCTTGCAAGCTCTGCAGTCTTGAGAATTCTAACCTCGGCTCCAGCCTCTTCGCCACCTGCTGCCGCCCATTGTGCCATTTGATAGTTAGTACCCGTAACACTGTAATAAATAATGGCTAGCTTCACCTTTGACATCATAAACAACTCCTTCTCTATGCTGAATAATAAGTATTAACGCTGATATAACGGGTATTCAACCTGCACAGGCACCTGAATAAAGATCAATCTAGCCTGCTTGTCACCAATAACCAGTTGGATCAATTCTGCTTGTCCTTGCGCTTCTAGGACAGTAAAGTCCTTTTGCTTGAAGATTGCCCTGCTAGCACCCTCCGCACCAAAGCTCCATAAGCCATCGCCTCTAATCGCAAGTACTGCAGCGGCATAGCCTTCAGGAATCGTGAACGTATATTCCGTTCCTTCCTCCAAAGTCAAATCCCACATCTGCACATCCGTTACGAGTTGGATAGGGGATTCCTCGCCAAGAATCGTTTTCCTATGCACACCATTTCCATTGAATGTCGGGAAATCCTCTGCATGATAATCATGATAAGTCGGCTTTCTCTTGACCGATTCATTCAGATCTGGCTCGAACCAAATTTGAAAAATCTCCGCGTCGGGGCCAGTTATTTTCTCGCGGTGAGATACGCCTGAACCCGTCTGCATAACCTGGGCTCCGCCCGATCCAACAATGCTCTCCGTGCCTAATGTATCGCCATGCTCAACGATCCCGTTCACGACATACGTCATAATCTCAAAGCCCTTATGCGGATGTAGCCCGATGCTGCCCCCTTCCTTAGCATGTGCCCATGCCCAGTAGAACAGAGGGCCTACCCCTTTCACAGCTTCTTGCTCCTGCGGGAATCCAATGGGCTTCTGCTCAATAATTCTCCCGCCCTCAAATGAACCAACGGCCTGCTGAAGCGGTGTATACACGTTCACCTTCATCTCATTACTCCCCCTTCTCACTGAGTGCTTCGGCGCCAAGGCCAATTGCTTTCAAGAGTACGATTAGCTGCTCCTTCTCTTCGTTGCCTATAAAACTTAATTGACGGCTGATAACTTCAGCATGCTTAGGAAAAATAGTATCAAAAAATGCATGTCCTTCATCCGTAAGCGTAACGTTCCAGCCTCTGCGATCCGTTGCGCTGGGCTCTCGCTTCACGTAACTCTTCTTCTCGAGCTTATCGATTACATAAGTAATGCTGCCGCTTGGAATCGAGAACTTCTCGCTAATCTTCTGAACCTTGTGCGGTCCTTTACTATATAGCAGCTCCAATATCATAAACTGCTCCTGATTGATGCCATAGCTCTCCATATCCTTACGGACATTGTTTTGTACCGCTATGCCTGCCTTATGCCAAATACGAAACAGCCTAAGATCAAGCTGACTTTGTTCATTGGGATGATACATTGCTGTACCTCCTTGCATATATCTTAATTTCATAAATTCTATAATTAGGATATATTCATCCTACCATTAGGATTTAATCATGTCAACTGCATATTTCTTCATCTAAAAAGCCGAGACCTTCCATATAGGAAGATCTCGGCTTTTTTTAGCGAAAATATGTTACTTCTTCTCCAACAAGCGTAAAATCAGCGTCAGCGCTTCTGCGCGCGTTGCACTTGCGTTCGGATCAAACCTGTTGTTTCCTTTTCCTTGAATATAACCAGCTTCAATCGCAGCTGCAGCTTCTTGTCTTGCCCATGTTGGGAACTCGGCTGCATCAGCGAAGGACAATACCGCGTCCTCTTTCGTTTCAAGCTTCGCTGCGCGTGCGATGATGACCGCCAGCTCTGCGCGTGTTATTTCATTTTTTGCACGGAAGGTCTGATCATCGTACCCGCCGATCAAGCCAGCTTTTGCCGCTCTAGCGATATGCTCTTCTGCCCACTTCGGCAATTGATCCTTGTCGTTAAACTTCGTCCCTTCCTTGCTCGCTTCAAGCTTCAGTGCGCGGCTGATCATGACCGCGAATTCAGCACGGTTAATGACTGCATTCGGATAAAACTTGCCATCCTCATAGCCTTTCGCAATGCCGAGGGCAATTGCTTTCTCAATAGACGATTGCGCCCAGTGACCTTGAATATCCTTGAAATTTGTAACAACCGGCTCTACCAAATCATCCACGGCTGTCTCTTCGTCCTCTACAGGAAGAATATCAGATCCATCATATTTTCTAATACTGGTTTGGTCGAATTTAATCTGAATATCGTATTCATGGAAATAATCCATTTCCGGCCAGTCGATTTTCACCCAACCATTCACGACCTTAGACAAATCTGATACTGAGAACGAGACCACTCTCGTGTTCTGCTCCACATTTCTGCTCACAACTGAAACGTTAGCGCCATTAAATTTCAGCCCCGTAATTTCCTTGTCCTGCTTGATCGTCAGGTGGATCACATTGCTGCTGCCTGACACGATTAGCTTGGCATTCGGGTTAATGTAAGACTGCATAACCGAATCTTGTTCCGTTCCGAACTTCAATATTTTAACATTGATGCTGTATTGACCATTAGCTAAGCCTGAATCAGGTATTGGTGTTGCCGTTGGATCTGGCGTCGTAACTGTGATTACTGCTGCTTTAAATACAACGATAGCAGCCTGAAGATCCGCCCAAGCTGTGTCAGTAAGCTCTTGGGTGCCTGTTACTCGCACGGCCTCAGCACTTGCTGTCAGAATCGCGCTTTGCAGCGTGCTCTTTGCGGATGCAGGATATTCGCCTTTGTTGCTTCCTGCCACGGCAGCTTTATCAAGCGCAGTCGCATCAGCAATAGCTAGTGCTAATGCCGCATTGTTCACATTATTGATGTTCAAGCGAATATCATGCGTGCTGTCATAATTTCTCGCTGGAATGACCACACGAACCTGTGCGCTTACAAGCGCCGATAGATCATCGACCTTGAATGTCACGACTCGCGTATTCGCTTCTGTGTCTTGACTGATTACTTCAGATTCCACGAACGCCCCACCTGTTTTGACGCGGAACGCTTGGACCGTCGAGCTGTCTTTCACCGTCAATGTTACGAAAGTGGAGCCGTTTTGCGTCGTAACTAGAGCCGGCTTCGCAAAGTAACTATCCATCGTGGAGAATTGCTCTTTATCTGCATAGACAGCAGAGAAATAAACTTCAGTTGCGGCCGTTTCTTTGAACGCAGCTAGTGCCGCTTGCAGTTCAGATTTCTCACTAGTGATTTGCGGCCTTGTAGCAGCAAGGTTTCTTGAGACCTGCTCCGCCGAATGTATCGCCGTCTGCAGTTCCGCTTTCGCATTTTCAAATTGCAGCTCTTCTCCTGTTACCGCAATTGCAGCATCCAGCTGCTTCTGCACGCTCGCCGCAGCCTGTTCTAGCTCCTGCAGCCATTCAGCGTTGTAACTGACATAGAATTGTTTGGTCTCGCCTTCCAATTTGTATTTAACAAAGGAGAGTCCCTGCCATACTTCATCAGTCGCCAGCAAATTACGGATAATAACCTGATAAACCTTTTTCTCGGCAGTCGTACTGTTATTAATAGGTATAGCTTTATCTCGATTTCTCGTGAATACCAAAGGATCCGTCGACATTCCGCCGCCTTCTAGAGCATTAGACTGGATAACCTCTGAGATCGCAGAAGCATTGAAGGTAAGATTAACACTTGTTCGGTTCTGCAAACCCGTATTCGTGATAAGAGCAGTCGTTCTCTCTATTTCCTCAAAATAGGTAGACTCGACCGTTGTCGGGTCCAAAGAATCCAACACATAAATTTTCGTCGGCTCTGCAGCAATGTATTGCCAAGTTGAGAAGTCAATATATCTAGCATTTATTGTATTAACTGCTGCGTCAACAGCTGTCTGACTTGCTCGCTCATTATTTAACACCGTTTTCGCATTGCTAATATCAGCTTTAAAATTACTGATGGAGCCTTTCGCATATTCTCCCGGCGTAATAGGTGCGTAGATGTCGCCCGGCTTGCCTTCAGCCGTCCCTACTTCCACGGCAGATGCTGAGATCTCCTCTGATAGATGAATAAGAAGACTTAGACCTGATTTGTCTGCAGACAGCAATAATGACTTATACAGGTTCAGAGCCGTTTCCAGCTTCATGTAAACCTCTTTAAGAAGAGCCGCGTCCGAGCCCGCTGCTGCCTTATCCGACTCGGCAAGCACGATGCTGTCGTAGAATAATGCTTTCGATCCTACCGGATAGTCGCCGTTGCTTGTTCCTTCCGTTGAATGGTCATAGACTGAACGTGATACCGTAATCAACTCTTCTACCTGTTCAAGGGTAACCGGCTGTTCTGTACCCCCTCCATTATTTCCACCGTTATCGCCGCCTCCATCTACTGGAAGCTGCGGCAGCGTGCTTGTATTCAGATTTAATTGAACATTATACCAGTGATTGTAAGTGAACCCCGGAATGTCTGTAACCTCAACATGCATGAGTATATCTTGTTTCTGCCATACGTTCTCGATATCGATTCCAACGATCCAGTTTCCTGTACCGTTGTTTGCCGGACGATAAGTAACCGGTTGATAGCCATCTTGGCCATCTACTATGTAATTGGAACCAACTGACGTAATAACAGCCTTGCTGTTTCCTGACTTACGCGAGCCTAAATAATGAAAATAAGCATAGCTCTTATTCGTAATTTCATGCTCGAACACTGCTTTTCCATTCTGAATAATCAATTTACCTGCATTGCCGGTTTGCATAAATCCATTCGCAGCCGACGCCGTTGCCTCGTTATCCTTCCAGTAGCTGTAGCTGATTGCATACTCGCCGTCTTGAACGATTGCTTCCTGCGAATCTGCGGCATAGCTTAATTGAAATGATGTCAGCAGCAGCATGAACGCTAGCAGCATGGCAACGGATTTTCTTAGGTTGTTTTTCAACTTTTTTACACTCCCTCTTTGCAACCTGCTTCTGCCCAAACAGACGTAATGAAAAGCGGCTGAATAGATCAGGCCGCTTCTCATTACTAGCTTTTCTCAGAAAGTCAGGTCGCTGTTATAATATGAATTATAGCCAGTCGATTTGCAGGTTGAATGTTGCATCGTGAATATCCTCGATGTAAACTCTAAGCTCAACCGGGATATTGGTAACTACGTCAGCAACCGGGAACGTGAAAGTTGTGTTGCCTCCGACCACTGCTCTTGTTGCAAAAGTACCATTTACTTTAAGGGATGGGAAGTAGTCGCCAGTAAGTGTAATTGTTGCAGTAGAGCCCGTCACATCAGCAGCACCGTTAATAAATGCGCTCGAGTGAGTAGCTGTAAAGGACGTTGCGCTGCCAGCTGAATCAAGGAAACGGTAGCTTTGTGATGCGGCAAAAGCCGGAATAGCCATAACAAGTGCGAATACCAAAGTCAAAAGCATCATAGGAACCAATTTTTTCATCGATTTTACCATTATTCAATACACTCCTTTAGGTTTAAGTTCATATTTTATTGCCAGAAAAGATTTAATGACATTCAAAGTGATGATCGACTAAAGCTGATTCCGACTTCATTCCTCCTCTCTAAAGCGAAGCTAGAGCTCACAGAAAAGTAATTATGAAGACAATGATAATCATTATCATCTTAGATGCAAAAAAAATTTCCCGTGGCATAAGCATATGCTTGCTGCTGCAAGTAACATGCCTCTTATCTTCAGAAACTCGATAACGTGTACATCGTCCATCGATAGTTTGATTTTATAGTTATAGTCTAAAATATGTCAATCGTATTTGATCCTCTATTTATAATTTAAATAGTTCAGCAAATATTTCTATTTGTTCCCATTACAATATCATTAATTTTATTTTAATATTATAACTATTTGATTTATGTTTTTCAACTATAATTATTTGTTAATTTAAAATAATATTTAGTAATATAAAAAATTATCCTTATTTATTGATAACGATTATCATTATTAATTTTCATTTTTTTATAACTCATTTACCAGAAGCAACTAAAATCCATGTGACTTTTCTTATTCGATATTCACTTCAAATGACTGATTCAGTCGACAGCATTAAATGATTCAATTGATTCGATTTTCTACAATTTTATGCGGATTGGCTTCGTCTACTAACATAGGATAACGCTTTTGCTAAAAGAAAAGACCACATTAATATCAAATGGGACTATTCGGATCAAAAATGTTTCTATCATGGATAGAATGCTCACGCTCTAATGAGTAGATAAATCAATAGACCAATACCAGCGTAACTGATATTGGCCTTTTTTTGTGTGGCTGTTGAACTTGACGAGAATCCATGCTCCCACTGGAACTCATGGCTTCTGAATGCTGAAAAACTAGCCCTCTTCACCATGCCATAGCTTGCGGAACGAATCGCTTGCTGCAAGCAGCTGCTCAGCTGTTCCCTCAGACTCAATTCTACCATCTCGCATGACGATAATATGATCCGCCTGTGCAAGCGCCGTTCTGCGATGTGAAACAACAAGACAGGTCGCATCTCCGCGTTCGCGGAAGAGACGAGCCCAAAGCTTCTGCTCAGTCTCAACGTCGAGCGCACTGGATAGATCATCGAATACATAGAGATCGCTGTCGCGTACAAGCATGCGTGCCGCAGCCGTTCTCTGCGCCTGCCCGCCGGACAACTTCACCCCTCGCGGTCCAATTACCGTATCCAAACCGTTCTGCAAGCGGCCTAGATCATCCTCCAGCACGGCTGTATGCAGCGCCCGCGCGAGCTGCCCTTTCTGATCGGATGCGCCAAGCAATATGTTCTCCCGCAGTGTATCGCTGTAAAGTCTCGGCACCTGTGCGGTATAGGCGCTTCGCGGCGGTACAAAAAAGGAACCCGGGTCAAGCACCTTCTGCCCGTTCCAATGCACATTACCGCCAGCCTGTGGTAGAAGGCCCAGCAAGGTTCGTACCAGAGTCGTTTTCCCTGAGCCCACTGGACCCGTAATAACGGTGAAAGATCCCCGCTTCAGACGAAGGTCTACGTTCGTAATTCCTCTTCCTGTCTCAGGATAGATATAGGTTAGACCACTCGCAGCTAACAGTTCAAGCTTCTCCACCGCTGGAGAAGGAGCTATGCGAACCTCTCTTACTTCGGCATCACCTAGATACAATCGATTGTTGTTCGTCAGTACTTCCGCTGGAGCTCCTTGCAGAATACTCGTTAAACGCAGCAGCGCAACTGCCATCTGTTTGAAATAGGTGAGAAATTTGCCGAAGTTCGAAATAAACTGCGTGACGAAGGTTAGATAATAGACGAATAGCGAGAAATCACCTACAGTGAATTCGCCTCCGCGCATTTTTTGACCTGCAAGCAGTAGAATGAGACCCGTCCCTAAATTCACCGAATTTGAAAAGATCGAGTCCAGCACCTCATTCATCAGCTTGTCTTTCAGCATCGTTTTGCGACGGTTGTCGTTCAGCTTCCTGAAGCGAGACATAACGCGCTTCTCCGCACCTGCGACCTGAATAGCCTGCACACTGCCGAACATCTCACTGATAGCACCTGTAACCTTTGCAGTCGAATCACGACTCTCCGAGCGGTATTTCTGCAGCTTTGTAGTCGCGAGCTGCGCTGCAACAACTACGATAACGAGAGGCAAAAACACAAGAAGTGTCATTTGTGCGTCGATGCGAAGCAGAATATAGCAGGAGACAGCAGCGAAGCAGGTCATCCCGAACACATCAACAGACCAACTGACAGCCTCCTCTGACTGATCAACATCATCGCGGAAATAACTGATGGCCTCACCCGGCGAGCATGGAATCGCCCGCGCTCCCGGCTCCTTCAAAATATGTTCCAGTAAATTTCTTCGTAGCAGCATCCCCATGCGGAAGCGGAAATTAACATCTGTTATGAAACCAATCCATATCACAGCACTGCGAGCGAGTGCAGCCCCAATTAATAACGCAATAAGCCCCGTAACGCCAACACCAATGCTTGATTCAGCGGTGAGCGAGTCAAAAAAGGCTTTCATAATCAGCCCAGGCAGGATAGGCATCAAATAGATAATCGTCCACATAAGCGCATTAATCATATACCAGCCCTTGCGGTAGCTAATTAGGCGCCACATGTACATAAAGGTACTCATGCCAGCACCTCCTCTAGCCCTGATGCGAGCATGCGGCTAAATCTGGAATCGGGGTCTGCGGCAAGCTTGATGCGAGCTCCGCTCTCCACGATCCGTCCTTGTTCCAGAATGACAATCTGGTCAGCACGCTGCACCGTTGTAAGACGATGGGCAATAATAATGCAGGATCTGTTGCTGAGCAGCTTCGTAATCGCTTGCTCCAATCGAAACTCAGTGAGCGGATCAAGCCTCGACGAGGCTTCGTCAAGAATGACGAGACCAGGATTCGTAAGAAACACTCGAGCGAAAGCAAGCAGTTGTGCTTCTCCCGCGGACAAGCTCCCCCCGCCTGAAGTAAGCGGCGTGTCCAGTCCTTCCGGCAGCGAGTCATACCAGTTCCTCAGTCCGAGCTCTCTCAGAACGGCAACAATATCCTGATCAGATATACTCTCGTCATAGAAAGTGAGATTGTCTCTAACGCTGCCCTGCAGAATTTCAATATTTTGCGTGACAAGCGCTACTCTCGATCGCAGCTCAATAAGCTTGCACTCTTTAATATCCGTTCCGCTCAGCTTGATACTGCCCTGCTGAGGGTCATAGAATCGCAATAGCAACCGAGCAAGCGTCGTCTTCCCGCTGCCTGTGCGTCCGAGCAAGCCCAGCACTTCGCCCTCCTTCACATGCAGCTTTAGCTCCGCAAGCGTTGGGAATTCATCATAGCCGAACGTTACATTGTCGAACTCTAACGCTAGCGGGCCTTCAGGCAGCTTTGCCCCAGGTCCGTCCTCAATCCTTGGAGCGGTTGCGAACAACTCTCGAATACGAAGCAAGCTGGCATCCGCTTTTTGTAAATCCTCGATTTGCGTACGAATCTTCTCGATCGGTTTAGCAAGCAGCTCTGTGTAATAGAAAATCAAATAAACCGTTCCTATCGTAATTGTGCCTGCCTTCCATAAGGACGCGCTAATGGCGAAAGCCATCGCATTGCCTAATGCAAACACAATGATGGTTGCAATCCACATGGAGGAGAAGCCTAGAAATGCTTTTCTTCGCAGCGGCAGCATACGGCGAAGTAACGAATAGAAGCGGCTCATCACGAAACCAGTTGCCCCATTCGCCCGCGTATCCTCCGTCCCCTCCAGATGCTCACCGATATAGCCATAAAACTCTGCATTAATCTGCCGCCACTTCGCCCATATCGGCATTGAAAATTTGCGGATCCGTTCAATTACAACTATAGCGAATACGATGAACAGCAGCATTCCTGTGCCAATCCATACATTTTCGCGGAATAATAATACGATAATGCCGATCATAAGGATGAGATTCCCCGCCAAATGAATCATAAAACTGGAGAAAAAATTTGCCAGCGCATTCACATCACCGTCTACTCGCTCAATAATAGAGCCAGAGGTGTTTGTTTTATGAAATGACATGTCCAGCTGGAGACAATGCTCAGCGAGATCGCCACGCAGCTCATTTGTGGCCCGCCAAGCCAGATTCTCACTCACATAGGTCGCGAAGACAGATACCAGCTGTTGCATAAGCGAGAAACCGATGAATAACGCCGCTGCATAATAAAGCGGCTGTAAGGCTTTGTCCGATTGAGCCGTATCAATGAAGTAACGGATGATTTGCGGATTAATGAGCTGCAGCCCAATTGACGAGAAGATAAGCAGTGTAAGAGTCGCCAGCGCTTTTTTCTGCGGCAGCAAATAGCGGCTTAACATCATCCGGTAATGACTAAAGCTATTTAATTTACGGGTCTTGCTCATGTTGCTCCCCTTCCTTATGCGGCATAACTTCGAGCCTGCATCGTCTGAATCATATGGATAAAAACAGGATACACTCTCCACGCCCCCTCTGTCCAAGCATAAATCAAAATATTGACGGCAATAGGAAGCACATGGTAACATCTTTTTATTAAACACCGTTTGAATAAAGGGAGCTAACGAAATGACACCACGTAAAGCCGTCGATCAAGAGCTAAGCAAAGAGCGCATATTAGAAACAGCAAGAGAGCAATTCTCACAGCATGGCTATCGCGATGTCTCTATGCGCGGCATTGCGAAAGCATTAGGCTACTCGCCTGGATCTCTCTACTATCATTTCCGTGAGAAAGCGGATTTGTTCAGCGCGATGGCTGAAGTTGATTTCGAGAGGCTAAATGCCCTCCTTCATGACACGATCACCGAAACCCCTGAACTCGGTAGCGACCAGCTGCGCATGATTTTTATGCAGTTTATTCGATTTGGATTGGAAAACAAGCGGTCATTCGAGCTGATGTTCCTTATTCAGCAGCCTGATTTGGACTGCTATTACATGCAGGCGAAGATGGGAAGCTACGAGAAATTTTCGAATGCTGTGAAACGATCCTTGCACGAAATAAATCCAGATCATGCTCGCGATGATCATATGATTTGGGTACTCTTCCTCTCCCTTCACGGCTTTGTGAGCTTCTTTATTGCCGGCACGCAAACCTTTGAAGAGGTTAACGAGCTTGCTTCTTTGCATGTGCAGTTGCTTCTGCGAGGACTGCAATAATTTTTTTGGTTTTTATTGAACACTGATTAATTAAAAAAATTGAAGAAGTGAGTGTGATTATAATGATGAAGAAATGGAACGTTGTATTCATCTTTTTTCTTGCTTTTGCAGTAGCCGGGTATGCTATCGTACAGTACAGCTTATTCGATGCAAGTGATGCCGGCCTTGTTGCCGCCAAGCTTCAAGAGCCTGAATTCCAGCTAACACCGTGGGTCTACGTCTTGTATGCCCATATTGTAACAGCCGTATTGGCACTAGCTATAGGTCCCTTTCAACTCTTCCACAAGAAGTCGAAGCCTAGAGGAGCTTTGCATAAACGACTTGGTTACGTATATGTCCTTTCCATTGTGATAAGCAGCGTTGCCGGCATTTATTTATCTTTGTTCGCGACGGGCGGATTGATTTCGGGTCTTGGCTTCTTTATTTTGGATATTCTATGGGTAACGACTACCCTGATTGCCTTGCGCAAAATAATGGTTAAAGATATAAAAAGACACCGCGAATGGATGCTCCGCAGCTACGCTCTCACCTTTGCTGGCGTTACCCTCCGTATTTGGCTCGCGCCGCTGGTCATGCTCTTTGGAGATTTCGTGACCGGATACCTTTTTGTTGCATGGCTCTGTTGGGTACCTAACTTGATCGTAATGGAGGCAATTATACGAAGGAGATCAAACAAACAGTCTCTCCCTATTCCTGACAGCCAATCTCAGCCCAATCTATGATAAACTATTAAATAAACGATATGGCTGGCAAGGAGATAAACGATGATTAAGCTAGTATCCTGGAACGTAAATGGATTAAGAGCATGCGTCACAAAAGGTTTTTATGATTATTTCAAAGAAACGGAAGCCGATATATTCTGCCTGCAGGAAACGAAGCTGCAAGAAGGCCAGATTACAATGGAGCTCGGCGAGGAGTACGCACAGTTTTGGAATTATGCAGTGAAGAAAGGCTACTCTGGTACGGCGGTATTCACGAGAATCAAACCGCTCTCTGTTCATTACGGTATTGAAGAAAACTCGGAGCCTGAGGGCCGGGTCATCACGCTCGAGTTTGACGGATTCTACCTCGTAAATGTGTACACCCCTAATGCCAAACGCGACTTAACCAGACTCGATTACCGCATGGAGTGGGAGGATCGGTTCCGCAGCTATTTGCAGCAGCTAGATTCATTGAAGCCCGTTGTTGTATGCGGTGATCTCAACGTTGCGCATCAAGAAATCGATCTCAAGCATCCTAAGCCGAACCTTGGAAACTCCGGATTTACGCTTGAGGAGCGCGGCAAGATGACAGAGCTCCTCGATGGCGGTTTTCTCGATTCGTTCAGGCACTTCTACCCGGATCGCGCAGATATTTATAGCTGGTGGTCTTACATGCCCAAGGTTCGTGAGCGAAATGTGGGATGGCGCATTGATTATTTCCTTGTCTCAAACCGTCTAGAACCGCAGCTTATTGATGCCCAGATTGACTGTCATATCATGGGCAGCGACCACTGCCCGGTTCTGCTTACAATGGATCATCTATAAAGCGTGGCTTCCAACGTATGAAGACATCTTCGCAAGCTCTAGTTCGCATGTGCAAGGACACCTGTCAAACGGAGATGCAACGCGTTCCCGTATCTGCATGCTTATGAATAGAAAGGGCGATCCCGCTCAGCGGAATCGCCCTTTCTATTCATGTAGCGAGCGACTCTGACAAGGCATCCCTTTCACGCAGGATGGCGAGCGCTTTTTGCATTTTGTCGATGTAGGCAGGTTCATGGCCAGAGCACATAAAGCGGACCTCACCGCTCCCGCCGCCGCCAGCGATCCCGTAACGGCTAAGCAATGCGGACAGCCGTTTGACCGTACCTACGTTGCCGTCAACGATTTCAATATGGGCAGGCAGCATCTCTCTAAGAATTTGTTTGTAGAACGGATAATGGGTACAGCCAAGCACGATAATACCGTAATCATCCAGATTATAGTCCGCAAGCTTGGTACGGAAATAGTCTTGCATAATCGCTGTATCGAACTGCAGCTTCTCACAATAATGGACAAGCTCTGGCAGCGGGAGAGAATCGACGATACCCAGCTCATCTACGCGGGAAACGAGTGCGTAATATTTGGGCAGCTGCAGCGTTAATGGCGTAGCGAATACGAGTACTCTTTTGCCAGTTGCCCGGTTCATCTCTACGGCAGGTTTCACCGCTGGCTCCATGCCTACAATCGGAAGAGAATATCGCTCTCTCAAATCATTGATGGCGATACTGGTAGCTGTATTGCAGGCTACTACCAAAGCATCTATGCCCTCATTCATCATCAGACCGACCGAATCGAGTATATACGCTCTTACATCCTCCTCGGCCTTCGTGCCGTAGGGAACGTGCAGCGTGTCTGCCATATAAAGAAAATCCATATCAGGGAGCCTGCGCAGTGCTTCTGACAGTACAGTGAGCCCGCCGATTCCCGAGTCAAAAAAACCAATTCGCATGTCTCATCGATTCCTTACGTTACGTTTATTGGAATAGAATAATATATTGTAGCTCTCTCCATATTAACTCATTGCCACCTGCCATTAAAGCTTAACCTTTCACTTAAACAAAAAATAGCGCTAACAGCTTCCGTTCTTGCTGACTCCTACGTCAATCCGACTCCTTAAGCGCACATGCGCTTACAGCCATCGTTTTGAGCTTCGCATAATTTGACCTTAACAAAAAAACGCCCCTCGTCCTATTAGACAAGAGACGCTACGCCTTAGGCTAAGGGGCGCGCTTAGGCAGCAAACGAACATAATCATCAGAAAGCTTCATAAGCTCCAATATATAATCGTAATCTGCTCGATATTGGCTAAAGTCGGTGACCGGCTGCTTCGTCCTAATATCCGTAGCTTTCCCATCCTCGAACCCTTTGCCTGGTACGAATAAAATGTCATTGTTGAAAAACGATCCCGTAGGCAGATAGTATCGCATCCCGATGACATTGCTCGTCGTATTAAGCAAGTCATGTCCGAACGCTGTGTACGCCTCATCGACCAGAGAGATGCCTAGCAGGTTCGATACAGTTGGCATAATATCGACCTGACCGCCTACTTGATCCATCACTTTCCCCTCTGCGCCTGGCACATGAACGAATAAGGGAATATTGAAGCGGTCTATGTCCCCATCATACGTTATGCCGAGCTGCTCACTGACCCAAGCAGGGTCATTGTCGTTCTTCTGAAGCCCGTAATGGTCTCCATATGCAACAAATATCGTGTTGTCCCATAAGCCGCTCGCCTTCAGTCCTTCTATAAATTGGCCAAGCGCATAATCGGTATAATTTAGCGCCGTTAAATAATCGCCTAGCTGCGAGCCTTGCAGCCCATCAGGCATCGTAATACGCTGCTTGTCGTCTGGCACCTTAAATGGATGATGGCTGGATGTCGTCACAAACTGCGCATAGAAAGGCTTATTTTGCTGCTTGAACGCTTGCAGCTTCTCAAGACCAACCTTATACAGCTCCTCGTCTGATGCTCCGAAGGAATTGAAATGATCATTCTCAAACGACGGCTTATCATAGTATTTCGTAAAACCTAATGCAGGATACATGCGGTTACGATCCCAGAAGGTTACATCATTAATGTGGAACGTATTCGATTCATACCCCTTATCGCCAAGCAATCTAGGAAGACTAGGGAGAACCCGATCCCCATACCCCGTTGACATCGCAATGACACCGGTAGGGTAGATCGAGGTGTTCGACAAAAACTCAGCGTCAGATGTGTTCCCTTGCCCAATTTGCTGAAAGAAGTGCGGGAAGTAGAAGCTTTCCTTCGCCAGTTGATTAAGCACCGGTGTCACCGGATTGCCGCCAACAGAGAGATTAACCGCAACGTTCTGGAATGCTTCCATTTGAATAACGATGACGTTTTTGCCTTTGGCATAGCCGAAGTAGTTAGGCGTTCCCGCCTCCACTGCTTGACCGATTTGGTCAAAATATGAGGTCTGCAGCGCATCAGTGCTTGCTGCTGTGTCTTCTATGCTTCCACTGCGCAGCTCCGCTTTCTCCTTGCTCTCTTTCATTGCAGCAGCTACCTGATAATCAAGGAAGCCCAAGCTCTCCGCTTGCACAATCTCATTCGGGATGGAGCTGCTCGACCAAATATAGCCTCCCGATACCGATATACACAACAGTGCTGCGATTCCAGTATATAGGGGCCTCGCGATCCGGTTGCGTCCATCTAAGCGTGGGCCGTACAGGCGGTTCCAGATCGAGAGGATGGACAGCGCAATCACATCAACGAAAAAGAGGTAGAAGGATGGCTGCATGATTGA
The DNA here is from genome assembly GCF_005930355.1 of Paenibacillus sinopodophylli. GTDB lineage: Bacteria > Bacillota > Bacilli > Paenibacillales > Paenibacillaceae > Pristimantibacillus > Pristimantibacillus sinopodophylli. Next base: position 250,339 of record NZ_VDBO01000005.1, on the reverse strand, counting down.
TCCGACGCTCGTCCTAACCTGCAGCACTTGATCCAGCCCATGCAGCGCGGTATAAGTCGGAACGGTCCCGTAATAGCTGAAATAGACCGTTGAAGCAAACAAAAGAAGCGACATGACGGCATTCACGATACCGAAGACGGCACCTTTCCATTTGGCAGAGGTAATCAGTTCAAAAACGAATAACAGCGCCAATACAGCTGCCCCGTCTGCTGGCAGACGATCGGCCTGAATGCCTTGAAATATGAAATGCCTGAACAGCAGCATTTTAAGCATGATCATCACAAAAATAACGATAAACGGTGATCGGCCGTAACGTTTCGAGAATAGTAACAAGTGCTCTCACTCCTTAACGGTGTACAACTTGCATCAATAAAAATAACCGTCATGACATGACGGTTATTCTAAACGTTAATGTTAAGGGAATATGAAGGCAATTGCAACGGTCAATAAATAGGTAATAAGAGTGTACCTATTATTGAAGCAACGTATAAATGGCTTTAGCACTCTCCGCACGAGTTAATTGGGCTTGAGGAACAAATTCATTATTAGCTCTGCCTTGAATGAAACCTGCCTTATAAGCTGCATCAATGAACGACAATGCCCATTTCGACGCTTTACTTCTATCCGTAAAGTCTGCAACGCTTGTGCTATCAAGCTTACTGCTAGTCTTCAGCTCATAAGCTCGAACCAACAATGCTGCCATTTCTTCTCTTGTAATGTTCACATTCGGAGAGAATACACTGGCTGATGTTCCAGAAACGAGACCCGCTTGACTCGCAGCAGTGATAGCTTCTGAATACCAAGCACTAGCACTCACATCGGCGAATGGAGCCGTTCCCTCCGCTTTAAGACCAAGGGCTCTAACAAGCATTGAAGTAAACTCTGCTCTAGTCACATTAGCTTGCGGATTATATTTTTTATCGCTTACGCCTTGAATAATATGCTTTGCCGACATCACTTTAATTATATCGGATGCCCAATAATCATCGGCTACATCATCATAGGATTTGGAATATTCAAGAACTGCATAATGACTGAAATGAGTGAGCTCCGCTTGGATTTCCGACCCGTTTACTACGCCGCCGACATACTCCAGCTTGCCATCTTCAGAAATATAATAAACACCTAACAACTCTTTATTTGCTGTTGCATTTATTTTGAAACTCACTTTTATGGGTTGGTCAAATGTACTCAACGATGTTTTCTTTCCGTCTTTCGTGATTACCGACAGTGAGAAGTCGAATACATCTCCTGCTCTAGTAAGGCCTGCTGAAGTCTGATCTTTTGCTTTGTTTAGTAAGGCTGCAGCCGAAGTATCTGTCACGGCGCTAAAATCAAATTCAATTTGAGCACCTTCAAGCTGGTCTGCCGGAAGCAGCTGTTGAAGCTTAGCAAGAACCTTTGCTGGAAGATCTACAGAGATGTTCTCACTAGCTAAACGAAGCTTATTATCACCAAGCACCTCTGCTGTTTTAATAGGAAGCAACACCTGAGGTTTCTCTTTGGACACGGTAATTGCAACAATACCATCCTTGTCAGTCTTTAAGCTGTCCACACTCACAACCTGTTTTCCTTGATTCGGATTCGAATCAACGATTTCGCCGCCACCAGAGCCGCTTGAAGGAGGAGTAGTAGGAGTTACAATTGCTGATGTGAATGTAATATTGTTAAATTTAACGATGTTTTTTCTACTTACATAATGGTCGACCTCACCAGTCTCACTATTGGTATAACTTACGTGATTACCATAAGCGATACTAGCATAGTATGTTAGCTCTGAATTTGGTAGCTGAATTTCATCTCCGCTACTTAGACTTGAAAGCTTTAATTCGTATGTTTTACCTTTAACAAGCAATTCAGGAAACTGAAGTATAAACTGATTATTTACTATTGGAGTACCATTTTCATAATAGTAATTTTCAAAAGGATATAGCGCTTTGGCATAAACACTTTGATTAACGCTAACGTCAGTCAAAGAGAAATCATTTGCCGATGTAGTAGATGGATTGTACCTTATCATATTATCAACCCCATAACCTGTTGGAAGACTAATCATAACAGAATCATAGCCTGATTCTTCTGGGGTGAAAGAGAACAATACCGTGTTACTCCCCAAGAATGTTTTCTCCTGCTTTCCAGAAAATCCTTCCGCACCCTTCATCCGATAAACATCTAAGTCTATAGGTTGATCCGAATATGCATATTGGTTATACTCACCCTTGCTTACATTGAAAACCTTGCCATTAACACCTTCTGTTATTCTAAGTTCTTTGGTCGTATCCGAACCAACATATTTGCTGAAATAGACCCACTCGTATGGAACATTATTTGCATCGTACTCTTTATATGAGAAATTTGACACTTTTCTGTCCAAAAATTCAGAAACACCAGATTGATCGATTCTCTCTACTTTAATGTTATCAGGGTCTGCAGTATATATCCCCCCAGATAATTCCCCCGTACGTTCATTGTATTGAAAAACCATATAAGCCGCTGCATAAGAAAGTACTGGTGCCAGCATTGATAACAGCATTAAAGAAACTAAAGACAAACTAACCTTTTTACGGAATGAACTGTTCACTTAACCGCCCCTAGAAATAGTATTTTTTAACATAACCCATTAATTCTATCAAAAAATATTGTCGAAATCTAGGTTGTTATGAAATGTTTATCTTTCATTCTGTAAATCTTTTAAAAGATCTGTATACAGCTTTTTTTGCGGAACCATTTCTGTCGCTCTCTCAAGCTCTGATTCTGCCTTGTCATAATAACGAGTATCACCGGTTTCATTGCCCATTCGAATGTATAGCTTTGCCTTTTCGTATATGATTGTGTTTGACCATGAAACCATTCTCCGCACCTGCTCCAGTTGTTTTCCCGCTTGCTCCCAATTACTTTGCTTACTTGCTTCTATGCCTTTTTCCTTCAACTGATAACCGACGCCGATCCACATAAAAATAGAGAAAAGCAAAACTACTATTGGGACAACTACTATGTATTTTATTTTAGCCCCTTTCATGTTGAGCGATTGTTGCGGTATGAGTAACATCAAGCCTATCAACAGCATATTGAGATACGGGTAAGTTAAGTCAAAATCGAATCCCGCATGCAGCAGCATCATTGTAACCATAATGACAATGCCCTTAAGCAAATTCATATCAATTGCTTCAATCGTTTTTAATTGAACAAGAGCATTTTTGTAAAACAATATAATGATCGCCAAAAAAGCCAGCCCACCTATCAGTCCCACATCTAGAAACACTTGAATATAATGGTTATGTATAAATTTCACAAAATAACTTTGAGACTGGTAGGTCTGCTGAAGCAATGCCCATCCACCGCCTCCTGCCCCACCCAAAGCATAATCTATGAACATACGAATGCTATCTTTCCAATAAACAAAACGAATTTGAAACTCAGAGGTTTTCGTTTGTATGCTTGATACACGATTGAGAAAAAACCATATATCCTGTTTTACTAGCATTGCAAGTATTAAACCTAGAAGATGTGTTGATGAGAGAACGATAAACATCCTTTTATTTCTCAAGATAGGGATGAGAATAAACATCATGATTACCGAGACAAGCCATAAAACCCATACCGATCGAGAAAATGTCAATAATAGTCCAGCGACATTAATTGTTATAAGGACAATATGCAGTTTTGACTTCGTCATCACAATCGCCATAATGCTAATTAGAATACATACGGAAAGGAGTATGGCTAATGCATTGGCATATTGAAAGAATGATTCCAATCGACCTTCCCGATTTAGCTGGAAAACGACCCCAGCGAGTACCAGAAAGCTCCCTAGCCAAGGTAACTTAAATAGAAGCTTCATAAGCTGCTCTCTAGCTAGCAGGGATAGCATTAATGACAGCGGTACGATACTCGAAACTCTAGATGCTTCAATTATTGCTGCTTCCCTATCAACAGCGTATAGAACGGAGACCCAATAACATATAACTAATATAAAAATCATCAAATGCGTTCTCTTGACGATCAGCGGCGTTTTACTAAGCAGCACAACAAGAAAAGCAACGTAGACACATGCATTCATAATTAAGAAATCCGATTCCATAATATATCCGGTAAAGATCGTACCAATCATAAAAAATAATAATGTTATAATATAGACAAATTTTCCAACCATTCCCCTTCGCTCCGCATCTTCAGTTTCTTATTCTACTACATTCGATTATATACTATATTTCCTGTGCACTAATTAGCAATCTATCCAGATTGGTATAGCATTATTATGGAAGGAGACATTATTCTGAGAAACATACACTTCCTCACAGACCTTGACGGGACGCTGCTGCTTTCCGATGCGACTTTGTCCGCTTATACAGTTGATGTGATCTCGAGGGCTATGGAACAAGGCGCAGTTATCAGCTATGCTACAGCCAGAAGCTACATGAGCTCTAACCATATAGTATCGGTCATCCCTTGGAAGCATCCAATCGTGTTGTATAATGGTGCTGTTATTTATGATCCCCTTACCATGAAAGTCATTGGCGGTCATTGGTTGGATAACAGCGTCGCGAACAGCATTGTCGATATTGGAAGAGCACATGCCCTGCTGCCCTTTATATTCGCACTTGATGAGAATGACAAGGAGCGCGCCCTGCATGAGAAGCTAACGGGTAGCGGAAGCATCTCCTTCTATGAAAGCCGTCCTAACGATCCGCGCTTTAGCGAAATGACGAATCTTGCTTGTCCAGATTCCTTTAGAACGTTAAAGGTTACCTATATCGGTTTGCTTCACGAGCTTGAGCCACTCAGGGACGAAGTCGTACGCCGCTTTGACAGTCAGGTGCATATTCATCTCATGAAGGACTCCTACATAGCGAATCATTATTTTCTAGAGTTCGGCCACCCTAACGCGAACAAAAAGGAAGGTTTGAGACAATGGGCCAAGCTCGTTGGATGCAAACCGGAGGACGTTACCGTCTTCGGAGACAATTTGAACGATCTCGGGATGTTTGAGACCGCTGGGGCAAAGGTTGCCGTATCCAATGCACACCCTGCTCTTCATGAGCTCGCTACTTATGTAGCGCTGAGTAATGATGAAGACGGCGTAGCCGTTTATATAAAAGATGTTGCGGGTTGTGAATAAATATATGGACATACATACATGATTTAGGATTCTAGGCGTCGTGTCAGTGGAACAGTGTGTTGCCATAATACACGGATTGACGCAATAAAGGCTGTCGAGACCTTCTCGACAGCCTTTCCGTCATGACATGAACACTCATTCACTTCGTCTAACGGTTTTCAGGTATTTCAGTCAGCTTGAAGGGGAGTGTTCCTAAATTGATCATATCCTCAAATTCATACCATTCAGCAGGCGTGTAATTACCTGAAATCTGAAAGTCATCGTCGCTTATTGGTTGGTTAATCGACGCTTCCGACAACTTCATATCTCCCAAATAAATTGTCATATATTGTCCAACCAGGCGAGTCGTAATCGCTTCGAGTTTGTTCTTATCCTTTAAGTTAATAACGAGCGACTGTTCCATCTCCATATTGGACATTAAACTCGCGCCATTCCGTTTCAAGTCGCTGCTGTCCATCTCGATTGTACCATCAGGACCACGAAACGTAATGTAGAAAGGCTCCATGAGCATCTCTCTTAATTCTTCCTCATTTGATGCGTCAGATAATTTCAAGCGGATTTTATTGGAATCTACAAGTCGTATGTTAGGCTTGGATACACCAGCACCAACAAGGCGAAACTCCATACCTTTGGCCATTTTCAACATCAATTCCCTCGTTATCGCTGTTCCGCCCTCCAACTGCTCAACCTCATATAAAACCTCCAATTTGTGTGCCGGGTTTGCACAAGCGCTCACTTCAAGCATAATCAATAGGATTGCAAATATGACTAACACTCTCTTTCTGTACATGTAAAAATTCCCCTTTTTCTCGCAATATACGTATTTTACTTAGATTACCACATCAAGTCAAAAGAATAAGAAACTCCCACCTCGAGCGGCCCATGAGAAACAACAGTGTGAGCGGACCTAAATTCCCCACCCATAGAGCGCAAAAAAGCTGCTCTAAGGTCTATAACCTTAAAGAGCAGCTTGGATAATTAAGCTTATTACTTCTTCGCTACATATTTGCGGATATCGAATGCAACGGCAACTACGATGATCAAGCCTTTGATGATGAGCTGCCAGTTCGGATTAATACCGATGTACGTTAAGCCGTAATTGATAACGGTGAATATCAGTACGCCCGCGATGATCCCCTTCACGCGGCCCACGCCACCAGTAGTCGAGACACCACCGACCACGCAGGCCGCAATGGCATCAAGCTCGTACATATTGCCGTAATTGTTCGATGCCCCGCCCGTACGAGCAGCTTCGAGTACACCAGCCAAGCCGTACAAAGCGCCAGCAATGGCATAGATCCACATCAGATTGCGCGCTACGTTGATCCCGGATACATGCGCGGCTTGAATATTGCCGCCGATAGCGTACATGTTTTTACCAAGACGCGTCTTGTTGAACACAACCCATACAATAAAAGCGACAAATATAGCAATAAGCACGATATAGGGAAGCGAAAATTGACCACTTCCGATAGCACCTGTCCCAATCTCAGTGAAATCCTTGCGCAAGCCGCCAATCGGCTGCGAGTTGTTCGGCGGCATATCGAAGTAGAGCGAATTCGCGCCATAAACTGCGACCATCGTACCGAGCGTCGCAATGAATGGTGGAACATTAAACTTTGCTACAATTACGCCATTGAGCAATCCAACTAGCAAACCAACAATGATCGCAATCGCAATCGGAATGATTAATGAAAGCTGCGGCAGATTAGGGAAGAACTTGCTGGCATAGTCGGGCATTTGCAGCATGGATGCCGATACGACAGCACTTAGACCTACTACCCGTCCTGCGGACAAATCCGTACCCGCCGTAATCAGTACAAACGCCGCGCCCAGCGCGATAATTGTACGGGTCGACGATTGCACCAACATATCTCTCAGCGTTGTAATCGACAGAAAGTTAGCGTCAATGATAGCGATGATTAGAATTAATGCAACAAGCACGATCCAAATCGCATTTTGCGAGAATGCGTTTTTTATTTTTAAGCTTTTAGCTGCTTCCATTTGTATTAACCTCCTTGAAGTTCTAGGGTCTTAGCCTGTCTGTGCAGCTAGCCGCATAATGCTTTGCTCGGTCGCTTGATCACTCTCAAGTATGCCGGTAGAGCGTCCTTCTGACATCACCATAATTCGGTCAGACATGCCGATCAGCTCCGGCATCTCCGAAGATATCATTATGATGCTTTTCCCTTGCTTCGCCAGCTCAATAATAATGCTGTAAATCTCATACTTGGCGCCAATATCGATGCCTCGCGTCGGTTCATCCAGCAGCAGGATATCTGGATTCGTGAGCAGCCAGCGTGCCAGCAGCACCTTCTGCTGATTGCCCCCTGACAAATTACGAATCAATTGATCGACAGACGGTGTCTTGGTCTTGAACCTCTCAACACCTTTAATGGCTTCTTGCTTCATCTTCGCCTCATTCAGGAACCCGAAACGATTCTGGTACATGCCCAGATTAGCGATGGCTGTGTTTTCTTGAACAGACAAAACTGGAAATATCCCTGTAACGCGGCGTTCTTCCGTAAGCAGCGCGATTTTATGCTTCTTCGCATCAATCGGCGATTTGATCGTGATCCGCTTGCCATCCTTATAAACTGATCCCGATTTCACAGATCGAAGTCCGAACAACGCTTCTACCAGCTCCGTTCGCTGCGCCCCTACAAGGCCGCCTATCCCTAGAATCTCTCCTTTGCGAAGCTCGAAGGATACATCCTTGAACGAATGCATATGCGGAGAAGTGAGCCCATCAACGCGCAGCATAACCTCTCCCGGAATGTTCGTCCGCTCCGGATACCGCTCCGATAAATCACGTCCGACCATACGCGTAATGATCGTATCAATCGTCAGCTCTGGTGCAGGCCATGTCCCGATATACTTACCGTCGCGCATAATCGTGACATCATCGGAAATACGTAATATTTCTTCCATTTTGTGCGAAATGTATATAATCGAAACGCCGCGTGCCCGCAGCTTATTAATGATAGCGAACAACTGCTCTACCTCATTGCCCGTAAGGGAAGAGGTCGGTTCATCCATGACGATGATTTTCGAGTTGAAGGATACTGCTTTGGCAATCTCCAGCGATTGGATTTTGGATACAGACAGCTCGCCCACGAGCTGATTAGGATCAATCGCCATATTCAAATCCTCGAATAGCGCTATCGTGTCACGGTACATCTTTCTATGATCAATAAACCGGAAAGGCACGATGCCCTTTACCGGGAATCTGCCAAGCCAAATGTTCTCCATCACACTGCGCTGCGGTACGGGATGAAGCTCCTGATGGATCATGGAGACGCCGTAGTTCAGTGCGTCCTTCGAGCTTTTAATCTCAACCTTCTGTTCATCTAGAAAGATTTCGCCGGCATCCGGCTTATAAATACCAAACAAACATTTCATCAATGTAGATTTGCCCGCGCCATTCTCGCCCATGAGCGCATGAACCGTACCGGGACGTACCTTCAGCGTTACATCATCCAATGCTTTAACACCTGGAAATGTCTTCGTTACCCCATTCATTTCAAGCAAATAAGGCTGCTGCTTTGCCATCGTATAGCCTCCTTTTGTCGAGCCCGCTTTGCGTTAATGGGCGAAAAAAAACAGGGGCAACGCAAGTGACGTTATTCCCCTGCTCTCGTTCATCCATGCTGTACCCGCTTATTATTTGCTTGCTTCCGTTACTTTTTTGTACGGAATCCATACATATTTGCCATCCGTAATTTCGAAGCCTGTGTTCTCTTTAGTCGGAGTTTCGCCTTCTGCAAGTACACGCATCAGCTCAACTGTTGCTTTACCTTGGTTAGCTGCATCATTCAGTACCGTTCCAAGCAACGTGCCTTCTTTCAATGCTTGCTGAGCTGGATCTGTAGCATCTACGCCGACAACCGGCATGAACTTATTATCCTTGAAGTAACCCGCCGCCTTGAGCGCCTCGATTGCGCCAAGCGCCATATCATCGTTGTTTGCAATAACTGCTTCGATTTGATCTCCTTTCGAAGCTAGGAACGCAGCCATTTTCTCTTGGCCCTTCACGCGATCCCACATCGCTGTATCTTCTGCAAGCTTCTCTACTTGAATGCCTGCATCTTGAATCGCCTGTACGGAGAACTTCGTGCGAAGCTCGGCATCTTGGTGCCCTGGCTCGCCTTTCAACATAACGTATTGCAGGATACCGTCACCGTTCTTATCCGCTTCCGGATGCGACTTCCAGTACTCGGCAACAATCTCGCCTTCCATCGTGCCGGACTCTTCCGCTTTGGCACCTACGAACAACGCCTTATCCCATTTCGCCAAATCATCTGCAAGCGGCTCACGGTTAATGAATACAACAGGAATGTTCGCTTTTTGTGCTTTATCGATAATAATGCCCGCTGCTGTACGGTCAACCGGGTTAACCGACATCGCTTTTACTTTTTTCGTAATAAACAAATCTACTTTATCATTCTGAGTTGGCTGTGAGTTTTGGCTATCTACGATGTCTACTGCCATTTTTCCCTCTGCCGCTGTCTCGATGGCATTGCGCACACCGCTCATGAATGTATCGTCAAATTTATAAATCGCGACTCCCGCTTTGGGCAAGCCGCTTGTACTTCCCTCGCCGTTAGCGTTTCCACAACCTGCCGCCGTCACTGCCAATGCACCAATCACGAGCGCTGCTGTCCACTTTTTCATTCTTATTGACCCCCTGGTGGATGAATTAACTACTGCTTCATTATGTCTCACTTTGCTGACGATTCACATGTAATATCCTCATCACTTTTATTAATATCCTCATCTGTTTCTCAACTGCTCTCGCTTATTGCACGACAGGGAACAGCAGCTTCTGATTCTTGAGCCAGAACATATTGTCCTCTGTAATAAGCTCCATATTCATCTCTATTCGCTCTGGTACCGCCTTCCCCGAAGCGGCCGCAAGCGCGTGTTTGACGCTGAGATAGCCCATGCTGAAAGGGTTTTGGACGATTAGTGCTTGAAGCTGATTTTCTTGCAGCAGCTCAAGCAGCTCCGGCGAGCTGTCGAAGCCAATCAGCTTAATCTTCTCGCCAGCCTGTCTCTGCTTCAGCTCGAGCGCTGCACCGATGGATGTCTCCGTATTGAGCGACAATATCCCGTCCAGTTGCTGCTTGTTCAGCATATCTGCAACTGCAGCTTGGCAGGAACCGTATTCATCGGAACAGAATTGACTGTCAACAAGCTTGAGACCAGGATAAGCGTTGACCGCGTCGCGAATCCCCTTCTCTCGCAGCTTTCCGTTGATGCCGCCCTTGCTGTATGCAACGATGGCTACATCGCCCTCTCCACCGAGGCGGTCCGCCATCTCGCGCATCGCTTCTTTCCCCGCAAGGTAATTATCTGTACCGATGTAAGCTGCAATTTCCCCCGATGTAAGCAAGCTGTCGATGGCAATAACGGGTATATGTCGTTTGTCTGCTTCGGTTAAAAACCCTTCAAATGCAGAATCCGCATTTGCCCCTAGCACAATCGCATCTGGTTTCGTCTGAAGCGATTGCATAGCCGTCTGCAGTTGGCCGTCAATATCTCCATCGTCAGCAGGTGCAGACACATGCAGTGTAATGCCGAATTCCTTGACGGCAGCCTGAGCGCCCATCGTAACATTTTTCCAATAATCCCCTTTGCTCGTTCTGAGGATCAGCTGGATCGTCTTGCTCTCTTCTTCCTCCTGTGGCTCCTGGGTGCCTGGGTACAGCGCCGAATATAGCAAGCATAACGCCGCAAGAAAGAGCAGCCAGCTAACTATAATGCTTTTGTGTTTCACCATTAGGACTGCTCCCCTCCGTCGATTTGACTTGGCACAAGCGCAGGAAACCGAATCGTGATCGTTGTCCCGACTTCAAGCTCACTCTCGAAATGCAGCCCGTACATTTCCCCGAAGTAAAGCTTTATTCGCTCCTGAACGTTCGTAATGCCAACGCCCGATCCCTTCGTGCTCACCACTGTTCCCGCTTGAATCTGGGAGAGCTGCGCAGTCGACATGCCAAGCCCGTCATCCTTAATCTGAATAACGATTTCATTGCCTTCGAGCCGTGCAGAAACCGCAATATGCCCTTTGTCCACAGAAGGCTCAATGCCATGCACCAGCGCATTCTCGATGAGCGGCTGGACGATCAGCTTCAAGGTCGGATGGACAAGCGCCTCCTGCTGCAGATCGAAGGAATAATCAAATTTATGTTTAAATCGCATTTGCTGGATAATCAAATAGTTGCGCGCATGCTCCATCTCATCAGCAATTGTGATCAAGCTTCTTCCTTTCCCTATGCTGATACGGAATAGCTTGGACAACGCCGTAATCGTCGTAATTACCTCTTCATTCTTGTTCATGCCGACCATACGCACGACTGTGTTAAGCGTGTTGTATAAGAAATGAGGATTGATCTGCGCCTGCAGCGCTTCTAACTCGTACTTCCGCTTGCTTTCCTGCTCCGTCACGATTCGTGTCATCAACTGCTTGATCGTACCAATCATAATGTTGAAGCGATCCGCCAGATGCTTAATTTCCAGCGGCCCCTCCCCGCTTACCACTTTGTTGAAATCCCCCCGCTCCACACTTTTCATCGAGAGCTCCAACCGTTTAATTGGACGCGAAATCCGGCGGGCAACTAAGCTGGACAGCAAGAATACAATCAGTACCAATGCAATGAGCAGTTTGGACATCGAGCGGTTCAGCTCCCAGCTTGTCGTCATCACTTCGTCCATATAGGAGACGCCGACTACCTTCCAGCCTACATTTCCAATCGTCTGGACACTGATCATCTTGGCATCATCGCCCGATTTATCAATAAAGCTGCCATAGGTATGCTTGAGCGCAAGCTCGACATTCTCTTCCTTTAAGCTTGCATAAATAAGCTCCAGCTGCGGATGATACACGATATTACCTGCCGATTCGTCAAGCATGTAGACATAACCCTTCTGTCCAAGGCTGATCCGCTCGGAAAGCTCATCAATAGTGCTGAAATTAACATCCAGCAGCAGTACACCATGCACCTGTTTGCCGTTATGCTGGACAGTAATGCTTTTGCTCATCGAAACGACCCATCGATACTGCTGCTTGTACAAATTCTGCACATGGGGCAGTGATATCGACAGATGGCCAGCCGTATCCAGCGCGCTGCGGAACCAGCCTTCCTCCGTAATCTTCAGCGTATCCTTCAATTCCACATTCGGCAGGTCGATTAGCAGCTTTCCTTTGTCGTCGAATAGAACGAGCGATACCGTATCGGTGCGCGTGGACATCATCGATTCCAGCTGTTTGCGCATCGCATCGGACTCCACATTCTCGCTTTGTCCGAGTGCATGGTGCATCATATTGAACAAGTCCGACGTAACCTCGACATAGTTCTCCAGATTGTAGCTGACTTGATCGACGATTTGCTGCGAGTTACGGAAGGCATTCTCCTGCGCGGTTGCGGAGAAACGGCTGAATAGCAAAATACTGACGCTTAAGATAATAAAGACAGAAAACAGCGTGAAGGACACCGTTAGGATGAATTGAATGCTCCTGCGCTGCATCACTGCTCTTGCCCCGCTGGACTGTTTCGATATTCCTTGGCCGACACACCCGCATATTTCTTAAAGCTCAAGCTGAAATAATTCGCGTCTGCGAATCCGACTTTCTCTGCAATCTCGAAGGCCTTCAGCTCCGTCGTCCGCAGCAGCTCCTTCGCTGCCTCCATTCGCAGCTGCAGCAAGTAAGCGCCGAACGTCAGCTTCAGCTCTTTTTTGAATAAACCGCTGAAGTATCCTGCGCTGATATGAAGCTGTCCGCATACTTTGGCAATGGACAATTCGCTTTCGTGATAATGGCTCTTCGTGTAGCTAATGGCATCCTCTACGATTTGTTTGTAGGTATGCTGCCTGCGGCTTGCAATGCTTCTGCGTACCCTGGCGCACATCTCTCCGAACCAGACCTTTGTTTCCTGCGGGCTGTTCAGCTTCTGGTATTGATTAAGAATCCCCCAGCCCCCGCCTATAATGTCATCCGAATCCGTGTCCAGTACCTTGGTCAGCTTAATGATCGCCGTCACCATCTCCAGCAAATAATGCTGATATTCATGCACTGGCGCCTGAACGCGGGCGATCTCATCAAAGAGAGCGTCAACGACTTCCTCCAGCTCCTTCTCCGTCCCAAGCTTAACCGCGCTAATCAATTGCTGCTCCTTCCATTCATCGAAAAGCAGCTTCTCATGAACACGGTTTTCCATATCGTCGATGCAAATAATGATGTTGCTGCCCACAATTCTCCGATAATCCAGTGCGACCATCGCCGAGTCATAGGCGTACTTCAATTGATCCAGCGCTTCTGTATAAGTGCCTACTCCAATCATGACTGGAAACCGTAAAAACCGCTCGATGCTTTGCAATATTTCTTTTAAAGCGGCTTGCGTATCCTCCATCATTAGCGTCTGATCAGCATGCGGGCTTACGGTGAACAAAACAACATGGTCCTGATGAATAAACACTTTGCCGAGTCCATGCCTTGCCCAAATTTCACTTGCAATGTTGCTGACCGAAAACAATTTGAGATCCAAGTCAGTCGAGGATGCCAAAGATACAGAGGGCTTGGAGTCGTTCTGCACATCCTGAATGTCGGAATGATTAACGGCAATAATAGAAACGACATACGCTTCACCTTCCAACTGCATCCCGTATTTCTCTGCTTTTGCCGCAATGTCCCGGTATGGCTGCTTCCGCGTAATCAAAGAAGATAGGAACTTCTCTCGAACGATCGGCAGGCTAGTACGGTAGTGCTCCACGAGCAGCTCGATGTTGCTCCGCTGCTCGCGCTCCTCGTCCATACGCCTAGCTACCTCCACCACTGCATCGGTTAGCTGCTCTGCTGAGAACGGTTTCAATACATAGGCCTCTACTTGCAAATGAATCGCTTGCTTCGCATATTCAAACTCATCATGACCTGACAGAATAACGATACGTGTAATCGGATAAGCTTTTCTCGCCCATTCGGATAGTTCAAGTCCATTCATATATGGCATGCTAATATCGGTCATAAGCACGTCGGGCTCCATCTTCTCGAACAGCTCCATTGCTTCCTTGCCGTTGCTGGCCGTTCTGACCTCTGTAAACCCGCAGGCTTCCCAATCGATTTCTATCATTAATCCTTCTGTCACTTCCGGCTCGTCATCAACGAGCAGCAGCTTGTACATATAGATCCCCCTAAAAAGCTTGCTTGGAACATGGCACAGGCCGCTGCCTAAGTCTGCCATTTCCATCTGGCTATACAATTCTCCATGTTAATTAAGGAAACCTTTAATCTCATTATCGTTTGCCATTTCATTGGTAGATTATTCATATAAGCCTGTCCTTTATTCCTGTTTATAACATAGAAAAGACCGAGCTCTTATGCAGGAGCGTCGGTCTTCGTCATTCGAATTCGGATATGAGTCAGTCTTATATCTCAGCCCATGTAACCGTAAGCTGAATAATATCTTCTTGGGGAGAAGCTAAAGGACCACCAATCATAGACCAGCTATGCTTCTTCTCCATATTCATGCCTTGGATAATAAGATTGTTATCGTCAATGGTCTGGCCTGCCTCATCCAGCTTCTGTGCGTCGAAATAATCTTTGTACAGCTTCGAAACGTCAGCCATGCTCTCCTTCGTGGAAAAGATCAGCAGAACAGATTTCTTCCCATCCGTCTCTGAGGAATGTGCGGTCGTAATCTCCACATCCTGCGGCAGCGGGAAATCCTTGGGCAAAGACGCTGGAACCTTCTCTTCTCCAGCTGCCAAAGCCTCGTTCGTTTCCTTTTCACTCACGGGTGCATTCGTAGCACCGTTAATCTCCGTATTCACCGCTTCTGATTGCATGTTATCGCTGCTCGTTTCGCTTGGCGTATTTTCAGCATTCGTGCTGCAAGCACCTAAAGCCATAACGAGTGCGAAAGACATAATCATATGACTCCACATTTTCTTTTTCAAGTTTTTCAGCTCCCCTCTCTGCTGTTCGGCTGCAAGGAATCACATGGGATTTACAGCCCTCTCATGTATTACCCCTCAAGCAGAATATGAAACACCTAAGAAGGTCGTTCCTGTGGTGACAAGCGAAGGGCAAACCTGCGATCGTAGGGTGTCATTGGGAAATGGAAACTAAATCCCTTTATTTAGAATGAGTCTTTAACCTTCAGACTGGCCGACCTCATAGAGAAAAGCCTCTACTATTGACGGGTCGAAATGTTTTCCTCTTTGCACCTCAACCTCCTGAATCGCC
Source organism: Paenibacillus sinopodophylli (assembly GCF_005930355.1). Lineage (GTDB taxonomy): Bacteria > Bacillota > Bacilli > Paenibacillales > Paenibacillaceae > Pristimantibacillus > Pristimantibacillus sinopodophylli. The sequence goes on along the minus strand of NZ_VDBO01000005.1, from coordinate 234,974 downwards.
TCAAGCGATGTCCAAGCCTTCTTGTAAGGTCTCTCATGCGTAAGCGCATCATAGAAATCAGCCAGCGCAACGATACGCGCTTCAACGGGAATAGCTTCCCCGCTGAGACCTTGCGGATACCCGGTTCCGTCCCATTTCTCATGGTGTGATCTCGTAATGGTCTCTGCCATCTTAATCACATCAAAAGAACTTCCCTCTAGAATACTCGCGCCGATCGTTGTATGCAGCTTCATTTGTTCGAACTCTTCCGGCTCGAAGCGCCCCGGCTTCAATAAAATTTGATCGGGTATGCCTATTTTCCCAATATCGTGCAGAGGAGCAGCCATGGCAATGAGCTCGCTCTGCTGCTCGGATAGTCCTAAACGGATGGCTATACGCTTCGATAGCTTCCCTACTCGCTGCGTGTGCATCCCTGTCATATCGTCGCGGTACTCTGCAGCACGTCCGAACAACTCGAGAATTTCATACTGAGCCTGCTGCAATTGCTCGGTCCGCTGCTGAACCCGTTCCTCCAGAAGTGCATTGGTGAATTGCAGCTGCCTGTGAAGGTCACGCGTCTTTAATAAATTATTAATGCGCAGAATAACCTCCGTCCGATCATAGGGCTTTGTCAAAAAATCGTTTACGCCTGCTTGTAAGCCTTCTTGCCTTGCTTTCGGCGTCACATCCGCAGTAAGCATGAGAACAGGCAAATAGTTATCAGGTCCCGTTTGCTCCCGAATGAGCTTCAACGCCTGAATGCCATCCATTCCCGGCATATGCAAATCCAGCAAAATAATATCCGGATCAATGTCCTTCAGCAGCTGTAAAATTTGATGCGGGTCCTCCGTGCTGTGTATATGTACAAATCCCGCTCTTCCAAGGATACGTTCCAGCAAGCTGATATTGTATTCCTGATCATCCACAATTAAAATTTTCGCTTGGCTCGGAGTATATTCGGCCATGTTCGTCCTCCGTTCAGTTCTGTTCAATTCAAATCAGTTCATTCATTGCCTAACAGGTTGTTCATTTTACTTAGCAATCTCTCAAGTACGACCGGCTTCGTATCGAAGTCATCGCAACCTGCCTCGTAAGCTTTCGCTTCATCTCCGGCCATCGCATGCGCAGTCAGCGCTATGACGGGAATGGCCTTCAGCTCCTCAGAGCTTTTGAGAGTGCGCGTAGCTTCCCACCCGTCCATAATTGGCAGGCTCATGTCCATCAGAATGAGATCGGGACGATCCGACCCCGCCAGATCAACACCTTGCTGTCCGTCATTGGCCGTAATGACCTTATATCCTTTGCGGATCAGCCTCCGACTCAGCATATCCCGGTTCATTTCATTGTCTTCTACCAATAATATCGTATACATATAGCTCCTCCTGATTTCTAAGCTCATTCGTACATGCAAAGCCGTCCATCTCTCGCTTGCTATCCACGATTCATCTATTGATGCTCGTCCTCTCCGTGGTTTCGTTAATCCTGCACTTCATCAGTGGGAACACTCGGCAGCCAGCATGTAAATGTCGTACCTGCACCAAATTCGCTTTCTACCCGTATGTCTCCGCCCATGATTTGACTAAATCGCTGGCTGATTGCAAGTCCAAGGCCGGTTCCACCATATTTCCGTGTCGTTGAGGCATCTGCCTGCGTAAAGGGCTGAAATAACTTCGCGATCTGATCCTGCGTCATGCCGATTCCTGTATCCTGAATTCGGAAGCCATAGCCCATTCGCTGCTCTCTATATTCCTTGTAAACCTCAAGCTTTATCGAGCCGGCATCTGTAAACTTGTTGGCATTGCTAAGCAGGTTGATGAGAATTTGCCGGAGCTTCGTCACATCGGAAGTAATTAACCCGTCTTCGTTGCAAACCGTTTCAAGGTGATTGCCCTTCCCTTCTACCAGCGGCCGAATGGTAGTCAAGACATCCTGAATTAGATCAGGCACGCTGTATGCTTCCAGATGAAGCTCCATCTTGCCCGCCTCAATTTTGGAAATGTCCAATATATCATTGATTAAAGCGAGAAGATGATTGCCCGCTTTATTAATTTTGGCTAGATCCTCCGCAAAGAAAGACTCGTTAAGCTCTTCCGCTTCCTCCTGCAGCATTTCGCTGTAACCAATTATCGCATTGAGCGGCGTACGCAGTTCATGGCTCATATTCGCTAGAAATTGACTTTTAATCCGATTGGCTTGAATGGCTTCGTCATGCGCTTTCGCAAGCTGCTTCGTGCGCTCGGCAAGATCGGTCTCTGCCCTCACCCTATCTGTAATATCGGTACGTATCGCAATAAATTGCCGCGGTTTATGCTCGTCATCGAGAAAAGGTACAATCGTCGTATGCATCCAATATTCGCTGCCATCCTTCGCCCGGTTTTTAACCTCGCCTCTCCACACATGGCCCCGCTTTATCGTACTCCACATGTCTGTAAAGAAGGTTTTCGGATGAAAGCCCGAATTAATAATCCGATGTGTTTTCCCTAGCAACTCTTCACGGTCATACATCGAAATCTCGCAAAATTTTTCGTTTACATAGGTGATGACACCCTTATCATCTGTAATGGCAACGATAGACGAAGCATCCAGTGCATTCTCGATGTCATGCAAATTTTCCATCGTCTTGAGCAGCGTATTCTCATTTTGCTTGCGAGCCGTTATATCTTTCCCTATGGACACATATTGATAGACTTCCTCAGCATCATTCGCAAGCGGTATAACCGACATGCTTATCCAGAATTCGCTTCCATCTTTAGCGCGATTTTTCATTTCGCCTTTCCAGACCTGTTTACGGCCCAGAGTATCCCACAAATCTTTAAAGTGGTCAGCATCATGAAAACCGGAACTGATCACTTTATGGCTATTGCCAATGATTTCATTCCGATCAAACTTGGAAATATCACAGAAATAGTCATTTGCATAGGTAATAATTCCGTTATGATCCGTTATCGAAATAATCGATGATAGTTCCAATGCCGTTAAAGCATGCTTCACATCTTTGAGCTCTGTAAACATTTATTTCTCCAATCCAGCTTAGAAAGTCCGCTATGTAGTCTATCCTTGATGACTATTGCTTCTTAAGAAAGATACGGCCTAATTTCCGCCAACAAGGACTGTGGATCGAAAGCACCTTTCTGAACGATGTTTTTCACATACCCGTTCAGCTTCAACTGGTCCTCTGGTGTAATGCTCTTCGCCGTTATAACGACAATCGGGATTCTTCTCCACTCCTCCTGCTTTCGCAGCTCTTCAATGAATTCGAATCCATCCATCTCCGGCATCATCAGATCAAGCAGGATGAGCGCCGGCGCTTCCCTAGCCATGCAGGCCAAAGCCACTACGCCATTGCCGGCTTCTGTGACGGTATAGCCTTCTTTGCGAAGCACTCTTGCAACAAGTTCGCTTGCAGACGTATCATCCTCAATAACCAGAATCGAATGCTGCTCGCGGTTGACAACGTATTTGTCCATCACCGTGACGAGCTGTTCCCTCTGCACCGGCTTCATCAGAAACTCAGCTGCGCCAAGTGTATATCCAAGCTTCCTGTCACTCGTCATTGACCAGATGACAACGGGTATATCTGCGAGCTCAGGATCACTCTTAAGTGCGCCCAGCACACTCCATCCATCCATGCTCGGCATCAGAATATCCAGGCAAATGACCTTAGGCTTCAGCTTTCGGGCCAGCTCTATTCCTTCCATACCGTTGTCCGCGAATGCCAGCTTCCAGCCTGTTTTGGCGAGATACCGCTGCATAAGCTCTCGGTTGAACGCTTCATCGTCAATAAGCAAAATGCTTACTTGTCCGGACAAATCCTCTGATTGTGCTGCGATCTCCTTCATAAGAAGCGGCAAGTTCACCGCCTCGCTAGGAGACGAGCTGGGCAGCCAACAAGTGAAGGTCGTTCCTTCTCCGAATTCACTTTCTACCTGAATATCTCCGCCCATAATTTGGCTGAAGCGCTGGCTGATCGCAAGGCCGAGACCGGTGCCGCCATATTTGCGCGTAGTAGAAGCATCTGCTTGCGTAAAAGGCTGGAACAGCTTTGCTAGCTGAGCAGGCGTCATACCGATACCCGTATCACGAACGCGGAAAGCATAACCCAACTGCTCTCCCTTGGACTCTTTGTACACCTCGAACCTAATCGAACCGGCCTCAGTGAACTTATTGGCGTTGCTAAGCAGATTAATTAGAATTTGCCTCAGCTTTGTGACATCCGCTTCAATTAGTCCGTCTTCCTCGCATACCGTTTCAAGCTGATTGCCCTTCCCCTGGATCAACGGTCCAATCGTCGTCAAGACGTCCTGAATCAAGTCCGGCAAGCTGCTTGTCTCCAGATGAAGCTCCATCTTGCCAGCCTCAATTTTGGAAATATCCAAAATATCGTTGATTAGAGCAAGCAGATGATTGCCCGCTTTGCTGATTTTGGTCAAATCATCTACGAACGAAGCTTCACCCAGCTCCTCCGCTTCCTCCTGAAGCATCTCGCTGTACCCAATGATGGCATTAAGCGGCGTACGCAATTCATGGCTCATGTTTGCCAGAAATTGGCTCTTGATCAGATTAGCCTGAATGGCCTCATCATGGGCCTTCGCAAGCTGTTCCGTTCTTACAGCTACGAGATCCTCCAGATGCTCATTCAATTGACGCAGCTCTTGGTTCATCAAATATATCTCGTCCGACTTTTGTTGAAGCTCCGAATCCTTATGTGCGAACTTTTTCGAAATATAAATACCGATGATCGATAATGCCAGCGTAACGAGTGTTCCTGTTGATATGTAGTAAGCCAGCCACTTCTGGTTTAGTAGGATGCCGGCAGCCGTAGCCGAGGTATCCATTTCATGGAACTCAGCTCCCGTCATTCCCGTGTAATGCATGCCGGCAATGGCAGCACCCATGAGCAGTGCGCTGCCGAGCTTCAACCACTCACCAGTACTCCCTTTATCCTTGCGGAAATATATGGCGAGCCACAACGCTATAATAGACGCAGCGACTGCGATTGCGATTGAAAGGGTAAAATACAAAGGATTATAGTCAATATCGATTCGCATCGCCGCCATTCCAATATAATGCATGGCTGATATTCCCGATGCGAGCAGCACGCCGCCTGTCACTATATGTGACAACTTGGGGTGTGAACGCCCAACAATAACTAACGCAACAAACGAACCCGCAATGGCCGCCAAGACCGAAACCAGTACGATGCGCAGATCATAGCTGACCGGTTCGGGCAAAGAAAATGCGAGCATGCCAACGAAATGCATCGACCATATTCCCATCCCCATCGCAATAGAGCCGAACAAGAGCCAGCCCCATCTTTGCAGCCCCTTGGCCATGCTTAATCTCTCTACCATAACGAGTACCGTATAGGAAGCTACGACGGCAACAATATAAGAAACCACCACCAATGTTGAATCATGCGAACCATGAAGATGATCCACGGTATTTCCCCCTCTTGCTTCTTTTTTTATATGACAATCATTGCTTTAGACTCATATTCAAATCGGGCGCATCCGTGTTACTCATTAGGAATATCCCTTCACGACTGGCTATTTCCTCATTATCTTGTTATATTACCTAAGGTGAGCAGGTTTCTTTCTTACGAAGAATGCCTCTTAGACTAATAGAACGTGCAGGTGACGAATATGATTGAAGTAAAAACTTCTACGCTCAGCGACGGTGAATTGAATAGAGGCGTATTTGCAAGGCGTGATATCGCCAAAGGAACGTTGTTCCACGAGGCACCCGTCATTCCATTCCCTAATGAACAGTATGAACATATCGAGAAAACGCTGATTGCGGATTATGTGTTCGCATATGGCGAGAACCATACGGCCATCCTGCTTGGATACGGCCTGCTCTTTAATCATTCCTACACGCCTAATGCCTACTATGATTTGAATTTCGACAATCATACTGTAGATTTTTTTGCCTATACTGACATATCGGCAGGAGAAGAGATTCTAATTAACTATAACGGTGAAGTCGAAAATGATGACCCGCTTTGGTTTAACGAAGACAAGGAAAAAGAATAAGAACGTTAAAAAGTCCTTTTGATGGCAGCCATCAAAAGGACTTTTGCGTATACGTCATCCCTCTCCATTACTGGAGGCCTGAAAGCAGCAGCGGTCAGTGGCATAGTCCTTCCTCCAAGCCCCTACGGGCATTTGGTGAACAACCTACCTTCCCTCATCAACGCTTTCAATGTATTCTATCAAACGCATAAATGAATGAACAGGTCATTATTTGGATTGCCCCGCATAATACGTCCTAAGCGTATCCGTGATGCCTAATACATTTTTCCGGAGATCCTTCGCGCTAAAAAATACATCGCCCTTCACTTCCGCATATTTCTTGTTGTATTCCAGTTGATTAATGAGCTCCTGCGCACTTTGCCAGCCGGCTTCCTTCGTTCCCAGCTTATAGGGCGAATGGCCAATGTATAGATCAACATCGGTTCCATTCACTTCCTGTACCCACCAATCTACCAGCTTATCATAACGCGCGGCAGTAAAGGATAAGCTCCAATAGATTTGAGGCGTTACATAATCGATCCACCCCTGCTTGATCCATGTCCGAACATCTGCATACATATCGTCGTAGGCGGTAATGCCTGCTTTCGTATCGGAGCCTGTCTTGTCTACAGCTATATTCCGCCATACGCCGAAGGGACTTATTCCGTATTCCAGTTCAGGATTTGCCAGATGGATAGAAATGCCGAGTTGACGAACGAACTCGTTAATATTGTTTCTTCGCCAATCTGCTTTTGTTTTGAGCTTAGCCGAATTGAAATTTTTAAATGTGGTATCATCGGCAAATGCGACATTAGACGGGTAGAAATAATCGTCCAAATGTACACCGTCTATATCATATCCGTTCACGACTTCCATAATCGTATTCATAATATGCTGGCGTGCTTCTGGAATGCCCGGATTAAGATAAAGCTTGCCCCCTGCATTCACGATCCAATCGGGATGCTCCTTCACAACATGATTAGGAGCAAGCGAATCAGTCTTGGCGTCTACGTTCGCACGAAACGGATTGAACCAAGCATGAAACTCCATACCCCGTTTATGCGCCTCCTCGATCATAAAGAACAACGGATCATAGGTAGGGGCTAATCCCTGAACGCCAGACAAATATTTGGACCAAGGGACCAAATGAGATGGATACAGCGCATCTGCCGCAGGACGCACCTGCACGAATACAGCATTCATCCCCATGCCCTGCAAATCATTCAGCAGACTGACGAATTCACCCATCTGCTTCACAGGGTTCAAGTAGGACGAAGCGGATGGCCAGTCCAAATTGTACACCGTCGACACCCAAGCTCCGCGCAAGCTAGCCTCTGTTACTGGCCCAGGCTGCGGTTCAGGAACTTGTATCGGCGGTGTAACGCCACCCGACGGTTCTTCAATGATGGCTGTCAGCAGTGTGATCGTCTGATTGCTTTGATTCCAATTCACCTTAACACCAAGCTCTTCGCTGACGAATCGTAAAGGCACCATCACTCGTCCAGCTGTTACGAGCACCGTATTATCGAGCTTAACGATATCGCCGTTCACAGTCGCGACCGTATCTCCCTTAACCATTCGAATCGTTTTGCCGTCGCTGCTTGTAATCGTAACTCGCTGATCCGATTGACTCCAATCGACGCTCGCCTTCAACTCTTGACTGATGACCCTTAGCGGCACCATCGTTACATTAACCTTTGGAATAATGTATGGCGTTACATCGCTGTCAATCATCTTTCCGTCCAAAATAATTCGAATGCCCGAAGAAGCTTCAGCCGCCTGAGCAAGCGGAGCAGTAATGCTCATGCAAATAGCTGCACACAGCAGCCAAAATGTCCATTTCCTTACCTTCATAACCGTTCATTCCCCTATCCTCTGACTACTCAAATACCCTTCCAGAAATTAGACGCTTCTTGGCGGGCATAGGTTGCGCTAAAGGGGCTATGAACAAAAAGGCTTATCGTTCTTTTCGATCTGCTTTATGTTGCATGAAATGCGTGCTATTGTTATTTAGTGGAAATTTTATATGCCTATTATTGAAAAGAGGTTCTGTTCATGAGTGAATTTACATCTGGGAATCTGACACTGACGGCTTACAAAGATCAGTTAGACCAGAGCAAGCTGAATTACATAAAGGAGCTTAACGAGGAATGGGTTGTCTTCTTCACCGATGATACGGATATAAGCGACAATGTTTCAGATACAGTATTACATCTCTCCGAGCAGTTGCCCGTGCTGTACTTCTACAATGCCGAGGATCATGGCTGGGGTTACCGTATTTTCTTTGGCAGGAAATGCCTCGCTAGCTTGGATATTAATTACGAGTTGGAGGATGCTTAACCTTGAGGAAATGAGTTGGATACGGCCTGACCGCATCCATGACTAAAGAATAAGGTAGGTTAGGTAAGATCTATCGGGGATGGGCTGAGTATTGTACTGCATAGAAGGCTATCCTTTAGTAGACAAAACTACCTACGGGCAGCCTTCTCGATGGGCCGCTTACTGCATTGTTATCCGAAGCTCTTTGGCCTGAGCATCAAGCTGTACAGCAGCTTCTCCAATACCCATAAACTCGTTGACGGCTTGTTGAATACGCTGCTGACTTTCTATCACTGCTGACTGTGATTGCACAGTTCCTTTCGTTATTTCTTTAACATGAGTAACAATTCCTTCTACATAAGTATTCACTTCCTTTGTCGCCTCTTGCACCTGTCCAGCAAGCTTGCGGACCTCTGTCGCAACGACGTTGAAGCCTAGCCCATGCTCACCTGCATGCGCAGCCTCAATCGCCGCATTCAGAGCTAATAAATTCGTCTGAGAAGCGACATCACGAATGGTCCGCACAATTCCTCGGATCAGCTCCGTTTGCTTCTCTAGCTCGCGCAGCACGGCCATATTTTCACTCGCTTCTGCCGCCACCTTCTCAATTGCAGACTCCACTTCATGGCTCTGGGATATTCCGTCCTTTGCCCGGCCAAGAAGCTCCTCCGACATCTCCAGCAATTCACCTGTAATTTTGGCAGTCGCTTGCTCACGAACATTGATGTCCGTAGCAATCTTCAATACGGCCACAACGCGGCCATCTGCATCACGGATCGGCATATACGTCGCCTCGAGCCAAAGCATGCTGCCGTCCTTTGCCATTCTTAATATTTTATCCTGAAAAGGCTGTCCACTGCGTAAATTATCCCAAAGGATTTCATACTCCGAGCTGTTCACGAAATCCACTGAGCAGAACTGCCTGTGCTTCATGCCCAGCATCTCTTCCGAACGATAACCCATCGCCTGCGCAAAATTTTCATTCACCCACAATACTTTTCCGTGAGTATCAAATTCGATCATGGCTAGCGACTGCTCAACAGCCGTTAGTACCGACTCCTGATCGAGCACCTGAGTAGTTGTATAATCACTAGTTAACTGTCCGTCCATGTGTAATTCTCCTTTATCGTTCCAATTCGAATACATTCCAATTTAATAGCGTCAATGGCATTGTACAAACGCTCTACATTATTTGCAAGTTTTTTCTAAGTTAAATGTAATAGGCAGCTATCCTTACCGAAAAAATAACCATTATTGTGGATAAAATGTATATTGTAGCGTTTTTACGAAAAAGAAGAAGGCAGCGTGCCTAAGCACACCGCCCTCTCTGAATCTATCTATTATAGAACTCTACTATTACAATAGTCCCTTATTGAAAGTGATAACCTTATTATCTTTCGCAGACAGGTACGCGCCATCAAGCAAGGATACGGTATGCAAATTGTCAGATGCGCTGTTAGCAGCTTCTATGCCTGTTTCGATCCAATTGAGCAGTTGGTCCAGTCCATCGAATATCGCTTCTTCAATCGGTAAAGCTTCATTCCAAGTTTGTACTGGAGTGGGATTCCAATTCGGCAGGCCTGACGGATCCTTGCGATATAACTTAATTTCGTTGTTCGTCGTACTGATTACACCTTCACTTCCAAGTACAACCAGATCATCTTTACCAAGCGGACTAGAAAAGCTTTGCGTGAAATGAGCCTTAACACCATTAGCGAATGTAATTTGAACTGTAGCATCTGTTTCTCCCAAGCACTCAATCGCAGCGGAGGAATAGGTCGTGCAATAAATGGATTCGGCTTCCGCATTCGCTATTCTACGAATGCCGTCAAACCAGTGAATGGCCATAACCGACATCGCGTGGCGTTCGGTATGAATTCGCCAGCCTGCATCCTGTCGATAGAACATAGAAGCAAAGTGAATTCCCTCCAGCTTGCCGATTACGCCTTCCTCAATTAAACCTCGAATAAACTCAAATTTATGATGCCTGCGGAAATTCTGATTAACCGAAACAGGAACGCTCAAGCTTGCAGCTTCTTTCGCTATGGCCTCGGCCTCAGCAAGTGTATCTGCAAAAGGCTTCTCTACAAAAACTGGAATACCAGCTTGAAGAAGAGGTGTGATGACGCTTTGGCGAATGGTTGACGGCGTACACACGACGGCTACCTCTATGCCTGCGCTCCGAATCATTTCGTTCACGTCAGTATAACGTCCAGCTATACCAAATTCATCTGCGCGTTCGTTCACTGCTGCTTCGCTCGGATCGCACATGGCCACAATTTCAACACGATTCTGATGATTGGCATATCCTCTCAGATGCAGCCGAGTAACGGCTCCCGCTCCAACAAACCCTACTTTAAACTTCCGCATATTATTCACTCTCCCAGTCCTGATTTCATAAATGCTATGCATTCCTGCAAGCCTTGTGAGACGCTCCCGCCACTTTCCTCATCAGCCGATATCCAGCCGTTATAGCCGATTTGCTTGACTGCCTCGAAAATAGGCTTGAAGTCAATTTCTCCATGGCCCAAAATTTGATAATCGCCATGGGCGAAATCTTTCATATGAAAATTATTAATATAGGGTGCAAAGCTGCGAATAACCTCTGCAACATCATAAATACCCGATTTAACCAAATGTGCAGTATCTACCGTCAGCCCGACTGATGAAGCATCCTTAATCTCATCAAAGAAAATATCAAAGTCCTCCCGATACATAAGCGGCTGATCATAATGATGGTGCAAGGACAGCTGCAAGCCGTGCTGCTTAGCCTCTTTGCCCATCTCCTCAAAAATACTAGCATATTTGGCTATTTGATCACTTTGAATGTCTTTTCTAGAGATAGCATGACAATACACAATAATCTCCGAGCCAACCTTCTCTGCAAAACTGTACAGCTGTCGAAGCTGATTCTTACTTTCATCATCAAGCAGAGTTCCTCCGGTTATTAATGCAGATGCAATTCCCTCGGGCTGTCCCCAGCGCGCAATGAACTGCTCCGGATTATGCAAATAAGGCGTGTATTGATTCCATTTCAATTGCAGACCTGCGTAGCCTGCTTGCAGATAGCTTTCTATTAGTGCAATTTCTTCCTCATGCCCGGACGTTGGTCTAGAGAATGCATATTGGAAACTCACGGATTCAACCTTCCTTCCTTATTCTCCAATCGTTTGTCTATCGACAGCCGAGTAGGCAATGATCATTTTGCAAGGCTCCCAGCTCGTTACTTTCGCATGATGCGGTACTCCTTGTGGAATACGAAGCGCCATCCCCGGTTTTAGATGAAATTGTTCATCTCCTAATGAATGATCACACTCACCTGAGAGCACAAATATAATTTCCTCGCAATTTGGATGGATATGACGTCCATTTTCTTCACCAGCATTTATATAAACCATACCAAAAGTCATTTGTCCATTCGGATCGATTTCCTCGCCATATAGCCAAGAAATTTTCCCCCAACCCATATTCAATACATGATTCTCTTCATTTAAATCAGTTGGTTTTACCATTCTGTTCCTCCTTGTATGCGGGCATCCGTCGTCTTGCAGCTACCTACTGCATGAGTAATAATGAATCTGAGTTTATTATAATTCAACTATGTTGAATAAACAACAACTTAATTGAATTATTTTCCCCTTTGTTTATTTGTGGTACTATAGCTATTAGGAATTCAACAAAGGGCGTGTGAATCATGAGCATCGGCAACCGAATTCGGTTAATTCGAATGGAACAAAAACGAACACAAGAAGAAATTGCAAATTATTGCGGATTCACTAAGAGCCTGCTATCCAAGATCGAGAACGGGCAATCCACTCCTCCTGTATCTACGCTAATCAAAATAGCAGGCGCACTGGGCGTAAGAGTCTCTGATTTAATTGAAGAGGAAAGCATACAATCAACCGTTTTTAATAGCAGTGAGAACTATCGTGATCGAAGCAAATGGATCAGAACAGACAAAGGCTATTCCTTCTTCGCCTTTGCGAGCGAAAGAAGAGATAAGCTGATACAACCTTATATCATAACAGCGAAGAAAGGAGAGGTCAGGCAGCATGGATTCGCTCATGAGGGCGAGGAATTCATTTATATGATTAGCGGCGAGATGAATTACAAAGTAGGAAATACACAGTACACCCTTCGCCCAGGTGATACGCTCTACTTTAATTCATTAGAAGAGCATCTCCTTTATCCGATCTCAGATGAAGTTTCCTACATTGCCATATTCACCCAAAAGTCATCTGACAGCAAAAAAATCGGTAATGCCGATCACAAGCAATAATTTTCAACACAAACTACCTTAGTGAGAATCATTTGCTAATTCTCAGCAAAGAGGCCTTTGCTCAATTGCAAAGGCCTCTTTTGATATCATAGATGGTCGTATTTACTACAGCTTAATACCGAATGACAATCCCTCCGGTACAACCACGTCCTCATGGACGACAATCGCGTATTTCGCCGAAATCCCCCCATACGAGACCGTAATTACCGAAGTGCCTGCGCTTTGCGCGTGCAGTATGCCATCGCTTCCAACTGTTGCCACACTTTCGTTCCCGCTGCTAAACGCAGCCTCAGCAAAGGAAAGAGGCTGCAGTTCGCCGTTGTCATACATAAGGCTAACTGTGAGCTCCCCGCTTTCACCAGCATCCAGCGTCGCAGGTCCCTCTATTAGAAGTGCCGCAGGTATCGCTGTTTGATCGGGTTTGGCAATCGTCATGCTTCCGCTTCTTGCCAGTAAACCGACATAACCCGGAAGCCGCAAGGCCGATGATGACGTATCCACGAAATCAAATACCGTTTCTCCATCTACTTTCATCAGAAGCCTGACGCCGTTTGCCTGGTTGAAGCTACCAAGCTGTACGCGGTGGCTTTCATTGAACGGCAGCATCGTATTTGGTATTGCATCTCCGCCAATGCTTGCAAAACCAGCCAGATTGCCGTAGATAACCGTCCGTTTACCATTGTTATAGCGATGCAGCTCGATTCCGCTTGCCGAGATGACCACAATGTAATTATCGTCATTCACATAACTTGCGGTTTCACTTTGCTTGCCGAGCATGAGTGCATACCAACTGCCCGTTCCATTTATAGATAGGTCAAAATCGATAAGCTCATTGCTGAACTTCCGGCCTTGGTAGATCGCGTGTCCCCCGCTTGGCGTCGCAACCGTAATACTGCTCTCATCCGACTGAACCTGATTAACAGCAGTTGGATTCACATACCATCCATCTACGTCGTTAATTTCTCGGTTTAATCCATAATGATGCTCCGTATTCTCTCCCGCTACGCGAAGCAAGTAACGGCTTTCCGCCTCGGTGCCTACGAATCTTCCCCGAAGGGTCAGTACGATATCCCCTGCCTGATGGGCAGTAATAAATCCTTCCGCTGAAATCGAGGCTACATTCGGATTGCTGGATGTATAATCCACGTCTTCCAGCTCAATTCGGTTACCATACGCGGTAAGTCCAAAAGCAATAAGCGCTTGGCTCGTTCCTTCCGTTAGGAAGGCAACCTTGCCCGCCGTCCCCTCAATACCTACCTCTGTCAGCTCATCCCCAACGAAAATATCCGTCTCTAGCGTTCGCATCATCGAGCCCGTTACGATATTAACCGTAAGCTTTGCCTGACCTTTAGCTATCGCTGTCACAACGCCCTGCTGACTCACGACAGCTACCGCAGAATTACTAGATGCAAAGAAGATTTGTTCCGCATTCACGGCCTGCATGCGATCCTTACCATCATAACCACGCAGAGCAACGATGTCGCTCTCGCCGAGAGCGAGGTTAACCGGCTTAATGTTCAAGCGTCTTACTTCCTCTGCCGCCACAGCTGAGAAGTCCGTTTGCAAACCAGCTTCCTCAATTATGGCCTGTGCTTCGGCTGGCCAATTCGCTTCCGGGAACACCTGATTGTTCGAGAATACATTATCGTAGCCGTTGCTTGTAGCGTTAGCCTCTGTCGTATAGTTGTTCACGAAATCAATGTCATGAATGGATGCCGCCCAAATTTGCGCCCAGCGCTTTGCAGAATGCCAATCTTTGCTTTCTTTCAAATCAATAACATTATGCTCGAATTTCCAATAAGCTGATCCTTCATCCGTATAGAGTGGAGCCCCTTCATCCATTTGATTGCGGATGTAGTTGCCGGAAACGAGGTTTTTGTCAGCAGCCGTTGCCCCCGTCGTTCCCAAGCTGTATACGGCTCCCCCGTCACGGAGCCCCATCCCCATTAAATCGTAGATCAGATTGTTTTGAATTTTTACGTTTTTCGTAACTGGCTGGAAATCCTTCGCCCATCCGTAACCGACATGCGTGCCGCTGTAAGGAAGGGAATACATTTCGTTGTGGCTGATATCCATATCGACGGGATAGCCAGCCGATATAGCCGATGACGATTTGTAATCAATGCCTATATCATGGATGACATTGTTCAGAATATCGTTGTTCTTCATTACCAAACGGTGATCCGCCGGATTAAACACATCCTGTATCGTGGAGTCCGGAGAACCGACGTTGACTGCACTTCCAGACAGATCATAGAAGTGATTGCCTTCCATCAAGCTGTTCTGAACGCCATTCTGCATGCGAATTGCCGTTATTCCCAGCTTTGCGAATTCGTTTCCTACGAACGAAATGGAATTGGCCAGCTCGATCTCGATGGCGGCATCCGCCAGCATGTCGGGGCTGCCGGAATATCTCAAATGATTGTTCTGGGCATCGGAATGCCCCGCGTCCGTGCTTGGACGCATCCATGTCGAATACATCCAGCTGAGCTGTTTGAACTGGACGTTCCGAACCGGAAGCTCCACAGATTCACCTTGGATGGTCATCAGCCGCTCCAGCTTCGGTGCAATAACCTCGGCAGTGGCCATATCCTCCCATGCGCGCGGCTTATAATACAACATCCCTTCCGAGCGGTCGTAATACCATTCGCCCGGCTGGTCTAGAAGCTCATAAGCGTTCTCGTAATAAACGGGAACCGTCGCCGAAGTAAGGCCTCGGACGGTTATAGCGGTCCATGCCGGCTGCTTCATCGCAATATGAGCTTTGCCATCCACCGCATTGACGGCTGCCACGCCAGCTCTGGAGTTGGTCCATTTCTCCTGATATACAAACTCCAGATCGCTCGGATTCCGCCATCCCGCCAAAGCTGAATCACCGGATGTATAACCTGTCGCCGTTTGCACAGGCATGAGCAATCCGCCCTCGCTTCTCGCTCTGATTGCTCTAACACCACCCACGAACAGCTGACGGGTTTGAAACTCCGTTCCCACATTGGCTTTGAATATCTGATTAGCCGCATCATGCTCGAACCAATCGGTTATTCGCTCTCCGCCGCTAATAACCGCGCGCTCTCCCGGATAGCTTTGATAAACGACGGAGTGGCCGTTAAAACCAGAATCCGCCTGTTCCAAAGCCAATGTATCTATAAGCGTATACAAACCTTCCCGAAGATTGACAATAATATCACCGCTCATCTGCTGATTCCATTCCCGTACCTGAACCTGTGCTCTTGCAATGGTTTGGAACGGCGCACTTTCCGTTCCAGCCTGGCTGTCACTGCCGCTCGGCGATACGAAAATGTCATGCTGTACGTTTCTAGCAGCTACGGTGACCGATATTTCTCCACGAATGGCGCCATCTGAGCTAACTGCATACACGGTAGTTACACCCGGACTTACTCCGGCTAACTCTCCATAGCGATCCACCGTGGCGATAGTCTCATCCTCGCTGCCCCAATAGACGCGTTGATCCGTGCTGCCCGTAGGCAATACCTCTGCTTTCAAAAATACACGCGAGCCTACCGGCACCTCTGAACCAATCGATTCCAACGTAATTTCCGTGATTGGCACAAAGTATACGCTCACCTCTACCGAGACCGGAGCGACATTCTCCAGCGGCTGTGCGGTAATAATCGTCGTTCCTGTCTGCAAGCCCGTTACGATGCCACTTGAGGAAACGCTCGCTACACTCTCGTCGCTGGAGGTCCAGATCGCACTTTGCACGGTCGCGTCCAGCGGCTCAAAAAACAAGGGCAGCTGTACTTTAGAACCTTTGGCAACGTCGTAGTTGTCCTGCGCGAAGGAAACACTCACGGCCGATTTATAGGAGTAAACGTTGAAGTCATCAAAGTAAACCGTACCGATGCTGTCTTTGAAAATGCCAAGATAAAAGGAAGTGATCGGACCGCCTGATCCGCCAGGCTCGCGAGAGAGCTTTAACTGACCGTTGATATAGAAATCGAATTCACCCGCATCTCCGTCAAGCATAATTTTAACCTCGTACCACTCACCCGTCGCGTAAGGCTGAATGTTCGTCCAGCCCGTTCCGCCCTCCTTCATATAGGCAAATTGCCCGGCGTTAAGTGCGAATTTCACTTGCGAGCCGTTGTTCAAGGAAGGCAGATAAATCACAGCACCCGTCTGATCCGCTTTAATCCGGTACGTGACCACAGCCTTCGTTGAGGTAGTGGACACCGCTCGCGTAATGGAATAGGAAGCGGTAGTTTGTGCATTTTTAGTGAACTTCAACGATTTGCCCGTTTCATTCGGCAGTTCTTCCACCGTTGCCTGCAATATAAACGGATTAGGTACCGGAGGAACCGCAGCCGGCTTCGTCGGAATCGACCAATTCGGCGGTGCCTGACCGCTCGCAGCAGCATCAAAGCTTTCGGCGAGTACATCTCCTTTGACGCGCACGGCCTCCTTCACATACACGCTCGTTGTGACGGCAGGCAACTGATCCAGCGGCTGCGCCGTAATCAAAGCCGAGCCTGCCGATATGCCCGTTACCATCCCCGTAGCTGTTACCGAAGCGACTGCGGGATTGCTGCTCGACCATGCCGCGCTTTGGACGGTTGCATTCTGAGGCTCGAAGCTTAACGCGAGCTGCTTCTGCTCCCCTGTGTCCAGCTCGTGGGAGGACTGCCCGAAGCTAGCGGAAGCAGCCGGCATGTACGGATAAATCAAGAAATCATCAAAATATACGATACCCACGCTATCCTTGTACATGCCCAAATAAAACGAGGACAGCGGCGTTCCTTCGCCTCCCGGTTCCTGCGATAACAGCATAGTGTCGTCTATGTAGAAATCGAAGACGCCAAGCTCGGTATCCAGCATCACCTTAATGTCATACCATTCTCCGCTCTGGTATGCCTGAATCGGTGTCCAACCCGAAGCGTTTTCCTTCATATAGCTGAATTGTCCGTTGTTCAATGCGAATTTAACGGCCGTGTTGTTCTGAAGCGATGGCAAGTAAACGACCGCATTCGTCTGTTCCGCACGAACCTTATAGGTCAATGTCACCTTAGAGGTAACTGCCGTTACATTCCGTCTAATCGAATACGAAGCGACCGATTTTCCATTTTTCTCAAATTTCAGCAGCTTACCAGAATAAGCATCCAGCTCCCCGATGGAAGCCCGAATCACATACGGATCTGGAGCAGGGGCTACCGCTGCCGGTGCTGTGGGGATATTCCAGCCTGCAGGCTGAGCTCCTGTCGTTTGATCGTCGAAAACCTCAGCCAGAATCGTTGCTGCCGCGCTGCCCGAAGCTTTGACAGTCACTTGAGACATCGGTTGAACGATACCGATAACCAGCATGAAAATCAATAGTCGGCAAATCCATTTCATTTGAACTGAACTACGCATAACCATCCCACCTTTTACAATAGTAGATGAATCATTTGCTGCGCCAGCTGCTCTCCCATTCGCATATGGCCGTACTCGCCGGGGTGGATGAGATCGCAGGTCATTCCGCTCATATCCTGCATAACGTCTTCTCCTTCAATAAGATGCAGCAGCGGATGCCGCAATCTCGCGACATGAGAGCGTAATATTTCATTGAAACGTTGGTCCCGCTCCGTCACGGCATTGCCTGCATAGGTAGCGAAATTCGGATAAATTGTAATTAGAAAAATAGGCTTGTCAGGGTGCCTCGCAACCATCTTCTCCAGCAGATAGGATGTCTTGCTTTCAAACTGTTCGTCACTCATGCTGTCCCTCATATTAACGCCAAGCTCCAGTGTAGCAACCTGCCAGTCATCCCTTCCGGCCATAAAATCTGCTACTTCCGGCTCGCACAAACAAGATCCGCTCATCCCCGCATTCATGACGTCCAGCTTCATGCGTCTTGCGGCTTGATGAATATACGACAGCGGGAAGTTATCAAGTCCGTGCGTAATCGAAGAGCCATAAGCTAACCATCGCCGCCGAGGCATCTCTCCCGCTTGCGGGAGGCGCACTTCACAGCCAAACGTATTCAAACTGTAAAAGATTACTGCGTGGTTGCCAAAGCAAATTCGCCATATCTCGGGAGCAAATCCGGACTCCAGCAGATGCTTGCGATCCACCATAGCGAACCGGGCACTAGGCTCTTCCAGATGCAAGGTACGAATGCCTCCGGCCTGCAGCTTATGCTCGGAATGAAACAATCCACCTTTAAAAACCTTCACAATGCCGTCTGTTTCCGGAATGCCAACCGTTACCCGAACATACTTTGCCGCTGTCACAAATCGCAGCTCGCAGCCCGTTGCCTCCTCCGCGATAAATCTTCCCCTATCCCCCATGGCATGCCTTACCGCACTCGGCCATCTTCGAAGATAGACTCCCCCGTTGCAAGGCTCTAGTTCCGTTACGTTATGGAAATAAATGTTCTGTTTAATCAACTCCAAAACCCTCCTTATCCATTCTCTATATATGACACCGCTTACATAAATGAAATTCCTCCTTTTTCATCAAGTGATCAAAAAAGATAATAAGAGCATTCCTCCCTGCCGCCATACTGTAGCACAGCGTACGGACAGTCATAAATAGACATTAATTATCAATTAACAGGAACAACAAAATCTGAAAAATCCCCGACTAATCTAGGTTTTCAGTGTCAATAAACGATTCTTGCAGACCGCAACAGCCACTTATATCCGTACAAAAAAAGACTGCCCAATCAGACCCGTCTAAAGGGCCGAGCGGACAATCCCATTTTTACTGCTTACAGCTTCACTTCATTGCCCGTGCGCGCTGATTCATATAAAGCGGAGAGCAGCTTGATCATATGAACGCCATCAACAGGCTGCATGATCGGCTCTTCCCTGCCTTGTACGCAATTTATAAAGTGCTGCAAATACTCTGAATGTCCATGGCCGTCCTTCGCAAGCTTCGGCACAATATCACATAAGGTATCTTCAATTTCCGTAAACAGCTTCAGCTCGCCCTTGTCGAAGGAGAAGCCTGCTTTCGTGCCGCGCAGCTCCACGAAGTTTCTCTCCTCCTCTATGTTCGAAGCCCAGCTGAATTCTACCTGCAGTGTCGCGCCATTATCGAACCGGATAAAGCCTGAAGCTAGATCCTCAACATCGAAAATCCCTTCCGGTTTTTTCTCTCCGAAGCTGCTGTGGGCAGAATCACTAATCGTGCTCTGTGCGAATTTCGTATACGTCGCGCCGACGACCGACACTGGACGCGGATTGCCCATTAGCCACACAGCCACATCGATGAAATGAACACCCAAATCAATGAGCGGCCCTCCACCGGACAGCTCCTTCGTCGTAAACCATCCACCTTTGCCCGGTATGCCGCGGCGGCGAATCCAGCCGCAGCGTCCCGTATAAATATCGCCAGCGTGTCCAGCTGCGACATACTTTTTAAGAAATTGCACCGCAGGACGGAAGCGATTATTGCGCATCGTAAGCAATAGCTTGCCTGATTGCTCCGCTGCATCCGCCATTCTCTGCGCTTCTGCTGGATTAATCGCATCCGGTTTTTCGCAGAAAACATGCATTCCCGCCTCTAATGCGACAACAGCAATATCTGAATGATGCAGATTAGATGTGCAGATATCAATAATATCCAGATCAGGATGCTCTTTAAGCAGCTCTGAGTAATCTGTATAAACATGAGGAATATCGAATTCCGCAGCCACTCTCTTTACCTTCGCCTCATCAATGTCGCAAGCAGCGACAAGCTCGATCTCCGGATGCCCATACAGCAGCGGCGCATGTGCCGTGCGGAAAATGTTCCCCGTGCCTACGATGCCAACCTTACGCCTCGTTTCCATACTCGTTCATCCTCTCTATTATTCCTTATGCTTTAGCGTTTCGACCAGCATGAGCAGCGTCATGGACTGGCCATACGGCATCGGGCAACGAGGAATATCCTTGTAATATTGCAGCGTACGGCCCATTCCCGTTCCGTAGGACACCCCTTGGACGATACCATCACCGCCAATTTGATTCACAACCGCCTCCACTGCTCTCCAACCGCATGCCGCAAAACTCTCATCCAAATACCCTTTTCTTACTGCCTTTAGAATGCCATAAGCGAACGCGGCCGTAGCCGATGTTTCCTTGTATGAATTCGGGTCATTAAGCAGCGTATGCCACATACCATCTTCGGCCTGCACCTCGCGAAGCTTCGCCGCCTGCCTCTCAAGCGAGCTTATAAGATAGTGCTCCACCCCAGCTGGTATTGGAGCCATTTCCAAATAATCGACCAAGCCCGCCGTATACCAAGAGTTCCCTCTAGCCCATAAGGCGCCGGCGAAATGATGGTTTTCCACGAACGACCAGCCATGGAAGAACAGTCCCGTAACCGGGTCTGTCAAATATTTCAGATGCACCAGAAACTGCCGGATGCTCTCTTGAATATAAGACTCTTCCTCTAGAACGACGCCCATCCGCGTCATGAACAACACTGTCATGTACAGCGTATCGTCCCAAACCTGGCCTTCGTTAGTTTCACCGGATACGATATGCTGCAAAGCTCCTTCTCCCGTACGCGGCATCTCATGCACCACATGCCATGCCCACTCTCTGCAAAGCTTCAGATAACGTTCATTGCCCGTCTCCTCATGCAAGCAGCTGAGCGTCAGCATTGGACACATCGTATTAACGTTTTTTGGGGGCAGTTCCCCGCCGTCAAGCTGTCGGTCGAACCAGCCGCACAAATAGTCCAATATCTCCTGTTTTCCCGTTTCCTTGTAATACAGATAAAGCGAAAACAGCGCTACGCCCTGCGGCCATTCCCAGTTATCCATCGAGATGATGCCGATAGGCGCTGTTTCTGCGATACTACCCTTCATATTCTGAAGCTGATGAATCACCTTCTGTATGTTGTCGTCAATTTGATCCATCGTTAACGTTTTGCTCGTTGCGTCTCTGGTCAAAAGCCGCACGCTCCTTTCAAGCTTCGTCACCCTTGATACTGCTTACGGTAATCACCCGGCGTAATGCCTGCTGACTTCTTGAAGGAACGATTGAAAGATACAGCATGCACATAGCCTACCGCGAATCCGATGTCCTGAATGGAATCATCGGTGGCAATCAGCTTTTGCTTCGCATGCTCGATCCGGATACGCGTCACGTAATCCACGAACTTCTCGCCTGTTCCCTGCTTGAAGGAGCGGCTGAAATTAGCCGGATTCATGCCGAACCCTTCGCTGATTTGGTTTAGCGAAAGCGCCGCATCGGCATAATACTTTTCAATATATTGCTTCGCTTGATCCAGTAAAGCATGATTGCTGTTACTGTCCCGCCAGCTGAGCATCCGTGCAAATACGTCGGAGAGCAGAGCATTCACACGGCTGACAAGTTCCTCCACGGTATCGAATGTATCAATCGCCTTCTGTATATCCGCAATATTCCGCTTGCTCCAGAATGATCCTTTCGCATCGGCAACCTCGCTTAGCTCGCTATTTATTTTATGAAGCATATATTCAAACAAGTTAACGATTTCCTTGCGAGACATATGATGGTCCTGTATGCTCTCGCTTACAGCCTCCAGATTGGCTGACCATGAGGCTTTGCCAACCCGGAATGACTCCGTCAACTGATGAACCTCAGGCAGCAGCTGGTAATAGCCCACGCCAGTTATTTGGTTGATTTGCGTTTCGTCCAGCCATTGATTGCTGCCGATTGTTGGCTTGAACCTCATGATTTCCAGTGTGCTGTCATAGGAGAGATAGACCTCATCCAAGCTGGCGACCCGTATGCCCTCTGCAATGGTGATCGTAAAAGACAGGTGCGTCTCGACCCACTTTAAGCATTCCTCATACAATGCATGAAGACGAACAGCATGCTCTTCAGCCGAACTAGCCTGCACAAGTACGCCAACCTGCTTATCGGACATCCATTCCGCCCACAGCACAATTTGCTGCTGGTCTGCCGTTTCCTTCAGCACGCTCGTAAGCGCGAACTTGAGCAGCAGCTGGTCCTTTCGAGAGTAGTTGGTCTCGAAGTCGCGGAATTGGTCCATCTCCACCAGCACGAAGCGCCATTCGGAAGCCTGAGGATCGAAGCCTTTGGCAGCGAGCGCTTGCAGCAGCTCGTGAGAAGCGAAAGACGGCGACCCGTCAGCCAGCGCCTGGAATAGAAACTTCTCCTTGTACAGCAAACTTTCCTTGAGCTGCTTATGATGGGACTGGGCATCCTCAAGCAAAGTATTCAGCGCGTTCTCGATGAATTTGAACTCGTCGTAATTCCCCCTAAGTTCCATCGACTTGCGGAGCGAATAGCTCTCGATTTGCGCTGCCAGCGCCTCAACTGGCCGATAGTTTCGCTTAATTAAATAAATGAGCCAAGCGAAGCCTGCCAAAATAATGAAGATTCCAGTCACGATCCAGATACGTGAAATGAGCTGCAGCGATGTGAACAAATAATGCTCGTTAAGGCCCGAATACAACGTCCATCCGGTAGTCTCGGAGCGCAGTACAACATCCTGCTCCTGCTGCTCGGAATCCTGCTGGCTCAGATTGCCTACAAGCCACTGATCGGCATCGTCCTTTACGTACGCATAGCTGAGATCAACCCGCCCAAGTTCGGAGAAGCGCTTTTGCAATGCTTGAAGATTGACGTTCATCACGAGTCCACCCTGCGGCGTTCCCGTGAGCGGATAAGGCTTCTTGGAGGAGACGACCCGCCGTTTGCCCGAGTCGTCAAATTCCGTAAAAGAACGAGCGTTGGACCATGTCATCTCCCCACTCTCTTTCAGAGCGAAGTCCATGTCCGGATACAGGGTCGCCTCGATTTTGATCGTATCAGACAGCACCATACTGTCCGAGTTCCGGTACAGATAGATAGAATCAATGAACTCCGAGGAGCGTACGAACGCTTGCAGCTTCTGAATTAATTCATAATTCAAGGCGATATCATCCTTGTAGAATGAATTGAAAAACAGCTGCACCTCATCCGTGAAATAGACATCGCTCAGAAACGATTGGCTAAGCGTATACATCTCGTTATCCAGCAGCTGCATAATCTGTTTGGCGAACTGCTCGTTCGCCCGCTTATTCTCCTTCTCTGCAATCTGGTTCACTGAGAGGAAAAATATAAATACGAGAATGGAAATCATAATAAAAAACAACGGGAGATATGAAAACATCATTTTCTGAAACCATTTATTCTTCATAGAGCTCCCCCTGTTTATGACTGCCTATTTTCTGAAAAAGATATCCTGTGACAGCTCATACATATCGTCCATCAAAAACGCTGTAGATTTGTTTGCCGTATACCAATCCGCATACCACTGATCGATCTTGTCGCCGTTCGCTTTGCCCCATGCCGCTTTCGCATCCTCAATCGCTTTATCCACCGTATAAGAGGAACCGCTAATAATCGATTTCGTAAGCGCGTCTTCTACTGCCTTAAAGCCGTTCTGTTGATTGATTTGCAAATCCTGCGGGATAACCGGCATATGCTCGCTTGAAGTCAAGGCCGGGTTGGGGCGCGCTTCATTCACGTAAGCTTCCACTGCATCATAGCGAAGCTCCTTATATTCCAGTTGCATTGGCGTTGCGTTAGATTCATTGTAATTCCACCAATCCGAGCACTTGTCTTCGAAGTCGGTCGAGAACAGCATCATGAAATCAGCCTTGTAGCCAAGCTGTTTCTTCACTTCCTCCGAATCGTTTACTTTCGGGCAGCCGTTCACAACCGTGTGGTGCTCGCCTTCAATTCCGAAATCAAACACCTTTTTTGTAGCAGGCTCCAGCATGAAATCAACATACTCCATGACGGCCTCCGGATTTTTAGCCATTACATTAATAACGCCCACCGATTGGATCGGATTATAAAGCACGGGGCTGAATTGTCCGTTAGGACTTTCCGGCAGGGCAATAATTTTGATTTGGGCGTTCGGGTTGTTTTTCTTCAACGTCTCATAGGAAGCAAAGTCACCAACTGTCGTTCCCCAAATGCCGAGCTTGCCGTTAATAAAGTCCTGCTTCGCTTTCTCTCCCTTGCTGTCGGTCAGGAAATCTCGATCAACTAGGCCAGCGTCAAACAGCTTCTTCTTAAATTCAAAAGCTGTTTTGACACGGGTCCAGTCATGTACGAGCTCGTCCTTGTCATTCGGGTACCAAGGCTGCTTCTCAAAGATCGTAAATACGCTTCCATGCATGTAATCCACGATCATGCCGCTGATGTAGCTAAGCGCCATCCCGTAAGTATCGGCAGCGCCGTTCTGATCCGGGTCATTTTCCTTGAAAGCCTTCGCTACCGCGAACAGCTCTTCCGTCGTTTGGGGCACTTCCAATTTAAGCGCTTCCAACCAATCGGCACGGATAAACAAGGCATGGTTCGGCTGCAGGCCAATAACGCGCGCAATCTCGTAGAGCTGGCCGTCATCCTTCGTTCCAACCTTGCGCAGTGCGGGATATTTCTCCAGCATCGCTTTATAATTCGTGCTATGCTCCTCGACGAGCTTATCAATCGGCATAATCAGCTTTTGGTTATATAGTTGGTTCCGGTAAGCCGTATCATATTCCATAATCAAGTCCGGCGCTGCTTTGGACGCAAACATCACGTTAAATTTCTGCTGCGACTCCCAGCGCGGTACGCTCATGAAATCCACGTCAACCGGTCCGTTTTCATTAATCCACTTCGACCAACGGTTTTCCTCCATATTGCCTTCCTCCGCCGGAACCGTTCCTCTATCGTAGATGGATACCGAGATTTGGCCTCTTTCCTTCGGCTCTGTCTGATCGGTTGCCGCTGGACTTGCCGCAGATTCGGACGGCTTGGCGCCCTTATTCGTACCTTCTTCATTCGATGAGCATGCTGACAAAAACAAACTAATGAAGACACCCGCTACGATTAACGCCAAACTGGACTTCCAATATTTCTTTGTCATATTCATCCTCCATACTCGTAGTGTACAACACCCCTGTAAAAACTTCACGGAAAACAGCTGCTTAGCCCGACATTCCCCCTCTCGAAGCTCTGGTATCCTATCCTTTAATTGCGCCAATCATAACGCCTTTCACGAAATACTTCTGAATAAACGGATACACGATCAGCATCGGCAGCAGCAGTACCATCACCCCAGCAGCCTTGACACCTTCCGGCGGGAATTCATTCATCTCATCCGGCTGCAAGCTCGTGAATTCAAGCAGCACCGACGTGCTTCTTACCATCTGCTGAACAAGGACGGTTAGGTTGTATTTATCCGTATCATTAATGTAAATCAACACCTGGAAAAACGAATTCCATAAGTTAACGCCATAAAATAAAGCGATAGTCGCCATCATCGGCAATGATAACGGCAGTACGATTTTCGTTATAAAAGAGAACTCGCCACACCCATCGATACGCGCCGCCTCTTCCATTTCCTCCGGCAAATGCTCGAAATAGTTTTTCATAATGAGCATATTGAAAGGGCTAACGAGCACAGGCAGCCACAGCGCCCAGTACGTGTTCACAAGACCTAATGAATCAACTAATAAGTAATGAGGGATGATACCTCCCGAGAAAAGCATCGTAAAGACGATAGCGAGCGTAATCGGCTTGCGCAGGTAGAATGCCTTCCGGGACAACGGATAGGCCGCCAGCAGTGTAAACAACATGCAAAGTGCAACACCGACCACTGTAATAATGAGGCTGTTCTTGAATGCTGGAATGATTGGGCTGCCGCTGGCAAGCGCCGCGTAAGAGGCAATATTGAACTCGACCGGCCAAATACCGACCTCTCCTGACATGACGGCCCTGTTTCCGCTAAGCGACACAGCGAGTATGTTCATCAGCGGCAGCAAGCATGTCAGAGCAGCCAAGGTGAGCAGCACGTAGTTAATGCGATAAAACCATTTCTCTCCCCTTGAAATTTGCATAGGAGGCCACCTTCCTTTTTACCATAATGACTGATTGAATCGGCGGGCAATGCCATTCGAAATCATGACAAGAATCAAGCCAATAACTGCTTCGAACATGCCCATCGCCGTCGTAATGCTGAACTGAGCTCCTTGCAGACCCATGCGGTAAATGTAAGTGGAGATGACCTCGGCGATATTGGATACGACGGGATTCTGAAGCATATACACTTGATCGAACCCGACCTCCATCACCCTGCCCATCCCGAGAATCAGCATGAGCACAATGACCGGCATGATGCCCGGCAGCGTAATATGCCAAATTCGTCTTAGCTTGTTCGCGCCGTCTAGATTAGCCGCTTCATAGAGATGCGGATCGATATTGCCAAGCGCAGCCAAATAAATGATGGCCCCAAAGCCCGCTTCCTTCCACACGCCAGCACCAAGAAAGATAGCGAGCCAGGATGGTTCCTGATACATGAACGGATAGGTCCGGCCCGTCAACTTCTCCCAAATCGAATTAATAATGCCTGTCTCCTGGGAGAACAGCGTAATGACCATGCCGCCCACGATAACCCAAGACAGGAAATGGGGCAGGTAAAGCAGCGTTTGCAATGATTTGCGGAACCACATCATCCTAATTTCGTTGAACAGGATGGCTAAAATAATAGGAAAAGGAAACCCGACAGCCATCGAAAGCACACTGATAAGCAGTGTGTTCCGAATCGTATGAACCGTTGCCGGGTCCGTGAACAGCATGGCGAAATTTTTAAAGCCGACCCACTCGCTGCCCCATACCCCGTGCAGAAAATGATAGTTTTTGAAGGCGATGACTAACCCGCCTATCGGAATATATTTGAAGAGAATGAAATACACCGCTACGGGAGCGAACATGATGAGCCAAGGAATGTTCTGCTTCCACCTTCGCCTGCTTGCATTCACGGCGGACGCTGTCTGTACATTCACAGCTGGATTAATTTTCAATAGGTATCAACTCCGAATTCAGACATTTGCCCCTCGTTCACCTCGCTGCAGGAAGGACACCCTTATCGAACCACACCCGTACTTTACCCGTCTATAAACAAAAATTACGGCTTAGCAAGAAGTGTTGGATTCCTCCTTGAATAGGCTAAAAGCATAGGTTTTATAAGGGTTTTCCCATTTTTGTCTACCTGCAATTATTGTCTATGGCGGATGCGGCGGCCATATGGTTAAGTAGTCATCAAGATAGCGCAGCACATCAGTAAGGAGGAACATAAATGAAGAAACAGCTTAACAGATTCGACGCGGAGAGATCTCCGGAAGAGGTATTGAACGGGCTGGAGCGCGCAAATACCGACCAGCTGTTCGTAGCAGGGAGCGATGCGTTGTTCGATTCAGGCAAGCTCTATCCCGTGCCCGAAACCGGGGTTCATCCCCGGATTCTTTGCAGCCCGGAGCAGCTTCCGGACATTAGGCGGCGTACGAAAGAAACCGAGACCGGCAGGCTGCTGCTTGCCAATCTCCGTAGCCGGAACGGAGCGACCATTCTCTGCGACGGAACCTGGGAAAACCAGGTATATGCAGCCCTTCAACAGGACCCTCGTGCAGCAGAGCTGCTTTTGGACAATCCAGCATATTCGGAGGAGCCCGGCCATTATCAACCACCAATACTGTACGCTTTGGTTCTTGAGGCTCTCGATGCATGGATTTCTGGAGATGAAACGAAAGGCCGTGCTGCCGCTTCAGCCATTACTGGCTTTGCTGAGCTGCTCGAGCCCAAAGTCCGGCAATACCGCAGCGGCATATTCGGCGGACATGCCTCGCGCTGGGGCAGCTGGCATGCGCTTGGCAGCTACGAGCTATTCGGCTTTCAGCATCTGGGCTACGCTTATGATTTCGCGCACGGGTTCATGACTGAGGAACAGCGCGCTACCGTACGCAAGGTTATTTCTTCCATTACAAGCGGAGCAATCAGCTTCGGCATGGAGCTGCCGCCTGACTGGCGCAACTGGAACTGGATGAATTGCAGCAACTGCTTCGTGCTGCTCGCACTGGCGATTGAAGGCGAAGAAGGCTTCGATGCCCGCGTCTATCATCGGAGCGTCGAGGTGATGCAAGATTATTTGACCTACGGCATCTCAGTTGCAGGCAGCTCCGGCGAAGCCGTCGGTTATACCGCCTTCGGATGGGTATGGGGCGTGCCCGCCATGATTGCTATGGCTAGGCGAGGAGACAACTTGTTTCTGCACTCGCATTTCGACCGTTACAAGCATTGGCTGCTGCATACGATGCAGCCTTATGGCCAGGAATGGGTTAGCCATGGAGACGGCGGAGACGGCGGTCCTGGTCCGCATTTTGCGCAAATGCTGAAATACTATTATCCTGATGATCCTGATATGGATGTGCTTTGGCATCACACGTTATTCGAGCGCGGCAAAGACCAGCGCTTGGAACGCATGCATCTTGTCGAGGCGCTTCTCTGTGCAGCAGACGGTCACTCTGAGAGGACCAAGCCCGTGCAGCAGGCACTAACCTTTGTTGATGCTGAACGCGGTTCGCTCGTTACGAGGGACACTTGGTCCGAGGACGGCGTTATGCTCCAATTCGAATGCAGGCAGGATACCCTTACACCTTCCCACGAGCACGCAGATCGGGGGAATATCAGCTTTACTGCCCTTGGCGTCAAATGGGTTGGCGAAACATTTCGCTCAGTTGAAACCAAATATCACAGCTGCGTGTTAATTGATGGCAAAGGACAAGGCTATTTCCCAGCACCCGGCAAATGGCTGGGCGCGCAGGATCAGCCGTTTGTAACAGCTGCAGCATGTGATGCCAAGTACGCTTATGATTGGTTTTGGCCCAAAACAATTGCAGCTTCCAGCACACCCGATGATCCACAATTTGCGCACGAGCGTTGGAGCAGCTTCAAGGATGAAACGATGAAATTCCAGCAGATATATGGTGATGTACATCAAGAGCCTGAGCCTTCCCCAACGATTGCTGCTCACTTTAAACCGTGGGAGGGTATAGGCCCTCGCTACTGGGACGAGGACGGATGGCCGGTACGAGTAATGCATAACCCGGTTCAGTACGCTTACCGCACCGCAGGTCTTGTCCGCGGGTCGCAGCCCTACGCCTTCATCGTGGACGACATCCGCAAGGATGATCAAGAACGGCTCTATGAATGGACGATGATGGCAAGTATGGATATTGACGTATGCGCTATTCGCCATCACGACATCCTTCTATTCAGCCGCAGTAAATCCGGTACCGAGCCTCGCAAAGGCGATCCTATGCTGCTCGTCCACGTGCTGGAGAACGGTACACCTGCACTCGCCAGAGATTTTGAAACGAATCCGGCGATCAGGCTGGAAACCTTCGAGAAGAAGGATACCTTTAACGATACACATGCGCTTTACAAGCAGGACGGCGGAAGAAGCTTCGGCCTTGATCGTCGGTTGATTATCCCCAGCCACTGTGTAGAGCCAAAGTTCAAAGTTCTGTTGATTCCGCATTATCATGGCGACGAATTACCAAGCATTACTTATTCGACTGCGGAGTCGGAGGCCGTGCTGCAATGGAAGGGCCGCGAAGACCGGCTCTCATTCCAGAAGCTAAGCGGCGGCCGTTCAGCTGTAACCCTTATCCGTGATGGTCAGAAGCTGCTGGAGCTATAGTTCATACTCCAGACCAATGGAATGTTTTAATTGAAAGTAAGGCACTTCTATATACACGCAAAAATGGCGACAAAGCATCTATGCTTTGTCGCCGCCAGTCTGCCGAGATTTTCTCAGCAGACGGAAAACGCCAGAACCTCGCATTCTGGCGTTTCATTTATTTCTATAGCAATTACAATAAGAAACTGTAATTATTCCTTTCAACTGCGATGAGCGATAACGAATGAGACAGTCGTACCTTGAGCTGGCGTGCTTTCAATATGAAGACCTTTTCCGTACAGCTGCTTTAATCTTCTGTGCGTATTGCGCAGGCCAATTCCTTGCCCCACATACGGCGGGCCTTCAAGCATGCCCCTCAGCTTATCAGCTTCTATGCCAACTCCATCATCGGCAATTACGATTTCCATTCCTTCGGCATGGGTTAGAACTCGTATATGCAAGCTGCCCCCGCGCGCACGCTGCAGAATACCATGCTTTACCGCATTCTCGACAAGCGGTTGAATCGACAACGGCGGGAGCTCCAGCCGCATATTCTCTTGAATGTCCCAGAATACCTGTAGTCTCTCCTCAAAGCGCTCTTTCTCGATATGCAAATAAGAACGTACCAGTCTCAGCTCGTGCTCTAAAGTAACAACTCGCTCCAGATTTTTCGAATCAAAGCTCGCCCGCAAATAATCGCTAAACTCATTCAATAGACTGCGCATCCGATTCGTATCGATTTCGCTAAGTGCACTAATCGAATTTAACGTGTTGAATAAAAAGTGCGGCTGAATCTGCGCTTGCAGCCATGCCGCCTCCACGCGCAATCGTTCCCGGAACGATCTGCGAATGTCCGTCAGCGCACGTATGCGTGATTTCAGCTCAAACACATCTACCGGCTTTATGACATAATCATTCGCCCCTGACTTGAAGCCTGTCTCAATATCCTCGGGACGGCTGCGTGCAGTAAGCAGCAGAATCGGAAGCTCTGTCAATCCGAAGCGCTCCCTAACCGCTTGTGTGAATTGATAGCCTGACATATTCGGCATCATCACATCGGTCACGATTAAGTCCCAATCTCTGACTGTCAGCAGGTCTAGTGCCTCTTTACCGCTGGTCGCAGTTACGACATTGCAGCCTTCCTGTACAAGCATACTTTTCAGTATGCTCAGGTTAATGGGGTCATCATCCACCGCTAATATTTGTAGACGTTCATCCGTTTCTTCTATGAACTGATCCTGCGGAAGCTCCATATAAGCCGTCGCCGTCTCAAGAAACATCGTTTGCAACTGCGCAGGGATAGTCGATACTTCCACTAGGGGAGCGCTAGAAGTTGAGAGTGGCAGTGTGAATGTAAATGTTGAACCTTTGCCAGGAATCGAGCGGACCGTAATCATGCCTTCGTGGAGCTCAATCAATTGCTTGCAAATGCTGAGGCCCAGCCCAAGCCCGCTCGCATGGGCAGCATGTCCGCCACCCTGTTCGTAGGGCTCAAATATCGTTTGAAGCTGTGCTTCATCCATCCCGATGCCTGTATCGGATATAACGATAACCGCATAACCATCCTGAACATGTCCATCTACGGCAATGACTCCTTCATCCGTGAACTTCGCTGCGTTATGAAGCAGATTAAATAAAATCTGCGTAAGCCGATTCTCATCAGCCATAACAAGTGGAAGCTCCCCCGGCATGTTGTTAATGAGCTGTATCTGCTTGCCCGTTGTCATCAGCCGAATCATATCATTA
Source organism: Paenibacillus sinopodophylli (assembly GCF_005930355.1). Classification (GTDB taxonomy): domain Bacteria; phylum Bacillota; class Bacilli; order Paenibacillales; family Paenibacillaceae; genus Pristimantibacillus; species Pristimantibacillus sinopodophylli. The sequence goes on along the minus strand of NZ_VDBO01000005.1, from coordinate 203,210 downwards.
ACACCGGCAACTACCGCTTGAGCGGACACAGGAGATAATTGGAGCCGCATCTGGCTCTCTTCCAAGCGGGAGAGATCAAGCAGATCATTCAGCAAGAAGGACATACGCTTGCCAACAGATACGAGCAATCTCATATTGTCACGATTTTTGGCATCATCCACTCGCTCATCACCACTTAGAATCGTTTGAGCAATGGCTAGCATTCCGTGAAGAGGGTTCCGCAGCTCGTGCGAAGTTTGAACAAGAAATTGATCCTTGCGCCTGTCTGACTCCAGAAGCTTCTCTGCGAGTTGAGCCGTTTGGGCCGAGCTTCGCAAATAACGCTTAAACCAGAAGGAGCCGAAGGCAAAGAAAGCTGCGATCATGTCGAACGGGTAGAAGCCCATCTCCATCCATCCAGTATTTTTGACAATGCCCCAGATCGAATTGATCGTTATGGCGCTGATTCCCAGTAAAATGTACACAGCGTCCTTATTTCCCCGTATAACCGCCAGACATGCAACAATTGGAACAGCTAGAAAGGACAACATAACGAGCGGAACATGAAGATAATCAGAATACGTCAGCCATTCAACGGGTAAAAAAGGAATAGCCGCAGCATATAAGACACTAACAGCGGTATAAGTAAACAAGCCTCTAAGCTTGCCGATCTCTGGCAGCAGACTTCTGGTGTACTGCAGAATGAGTACTGCCATACCCAAATAGGACAAATAGTACAGCTTGAGATTCCATTCATAGCTGATTGGAAGCCAAGCAATGAGCAGATAGCTGTTGTCGATAAGAATCGAAACGATTGCAAAGAGCAGCATGAGGAAAAAATAAATAAGAGCCTTCTGCCTTACACCCATGCCATACAAAATAGCTGAATAAACCGCATGACCTAATAGAACAAGACATACCGACAGCTGTAGACCAGCAGAAAACCAGGTCGTTTGGTGAACCGCATGATCGCTGCCGAATTTGATCGGCCAATAGATTCCCCCTGCTACCCGATCATTAAAGTTAGCGACCTGAATAATGAGTTCGATCTCCGGCTGATTCGTGGAGAAGGTTGCAGAATATGGAACAATTCTTGGTTCATAGCTATCCAGCGTCTCGCTCGGCTGTCCAGCCCCAGCTACTAATCGCCCATTCACGAACACCTTGGAGGAAGTTGGAATGGTCGGCAAATGGATACCATAAATCTGATATTCATCCGCTTCAACCTTTATAAGCAGGCGATAAGAGCCATATCCGAATGTTGGATTCTCGTTATTTTGAATAGCATCATTCCAGTTGCCTGGTACCTGAATCATGCGCATATCTGCCTGTTCTCCTGCTGCTGCTTCAGAATCAGGCAGCAACCTGCTTGGATAGAACTCCCACTCGCCATTAAGCGATATAGCCTTCTCAGAATGGAAGTTCCAGTCACGCAAATCTAGTTCCCCTCGAACGGCTTGCGCCGGCTGCGGCGGTGTAACTACAAATATCCAGTATAGGCGAAGGCCTGTAAGTGCCAATATAAATAAAGTCATATATACGATTATTTTTGTCATCTTTTTCATAGCTATATTTTTCGACAAAATCGGTGGAAATCCTTTATGTTTTTGAGGTCTTCCGAACAAACGCATGCAGTCTGAGAGAATGCAGCCCTATGAGCCGTTCCACATTTTCCTGTCGTAGACAAAAAAAGCCCCGTGACGACTAGCGCCTCGGAGCTTTTCGCGTTTCCTCATGCCGATCTAGGAGGAACCTCTGGCGGACCATCCGGAATGATTTCTGGAATGACATCCGGCTTAATTTCAGGCGGCGACTGTGGAATGATTTCCGGAGACGGCTGATCAGGCAGAATCTCCGGCGCAGCTGGCGGCTTGATTTCCGGCTTATGGTCGGGATTAATGTCTGGAATCTCTGCAGTCATGTTCGCATATTGCGGCATATTTCAACAGCTCCCTTCGCTTATAAATATGTATACCCACAACTAGCCTTATCATAACCAACAACACTGGACCCTCGGCTGCGTCTCTACAAAACATAACGAGCCAGCTGAACAAGAAGCTGTCCTCAGAGGAAGACAAGCCTTAAGGGCAGTCTCCTTTATGTCGCTTAATCGATTTAATCAACGAAATACATACAAGTTTTTAATTGTAATTGAGAATAGTTATCACTTATACTGTATAAGGCATGAATAACGATTCTTTCGAAAAGGGACTTTTCCTATTCATTCAAAGATCGGAGAGGAATAGACAATGAAGTTGGACGAACATATCACCTTATGGAACCACTCCGCTATCAAAATATTAGACATCCGGCATACCATTATGCATCCCGGCGAGCTGCTGGAGAACTATAGGCTTCCCGCCAGCATCTTCTTATATGGGATTCGCGGAGCTGCGAGTATTAAAGTCGATGGCATCAAGCAAGAGACAACGGGCTTTCACGTCCTTCATGGCGGCAAAGGCATGCTGCTCGATATAGAAGCAAGAGAAGAATTCGAATATTATTTGCTATTCTACAGAGCCGCCCCTGTGTACCCCCATCGGAAAGAGCTAACACGACTCCTTGATTGCAACAGCCCCTTCTCCCTTCAGTATGCCTTCGAGCCGGAAGAGCCGCTGCCGCTCCTTCGCAGTCTGAATGAGATGGAGAAACGCTGGGATGGCGCGAGAACCTTGGATCAGCTGCAAGTCAAAAGCCATTTCTATCAGTTTATTCACGAACTGCTGCGTCAACTGGAGATGCAAGGTGTGAGCAAGCGCAAGCCAGACCTAGTCGCCCAAGCGATACGATATATGGATGCACATTATTCAGAAAGCCTCACCCTTGAATCCATAGCAGAGACACTGAATTACAGTCCGCGCCATCTGTCCATGCGGTTCAAAGAACAAACTGGCGAAAGCCCCATACATTATTTGATTCAGGTTCGTGTTACCGAAGCAGCCGAGCTGCTGCTCAGTACGGATGCAGCGCTTCAGGACATTGCTCAAGCTGTAGGCTATTCGGATGTCTATTATTTCAGTCGTATCTTCAAGAAATATACAGGTCTGTCTCCTGTTCGCTTCCAAAAACAGGAACGGCAAAACCGTCGATCAGAAGATCATCCATTTAGAACGACAGGAATATCCATTGGATTACGAAAGATTGGACGTTATATTGATAGTGATGGTGATAATCATTATCAATACAAACGTGGAGGGTCTTTACAAATGAAGAAATATTCAAAACCTGGTTTAGCAGTGAGCTTGCTGCTAAGTCTGACACTGTTGCTCGGAGCTTGCTCAACTGGAGGTGCAGCTAACAGCAATGCCAATAGCGGAACGACGGCAACCGCAACAGCGACCGCTGATTCAGCAGCAAACCAAACGGCAAGCGAGAATCAAACTCGCATCGTCTCTACTGTGAAAGGCGACGTCGAGGTGCCTGCTAATCCAAAACGTGTAGTCGTACTCTATTTGCTAGGCGATGTTGTGGCCATGGGTATTAAGCCGGTAGGCGTCTCCGAGGTTTCCGAAGGTGCGGCCTTCGAGAAGGAACTTGTTGGCGTTGAATCACTCGGCACTTGGTTCGAAACGAATCCAGAAGCAGTTATGGCACTTAATCCAGATCTCATCATCGTCCCATCTGAGGATACCTATAATGCACTCAAAGATATTGCTCCAACTGTCTTTGTACCCTTCGACCAGATGACGACAGAAGAGCGTCTTGCGCTGCTCGGTCAAACTTTCGGCAAAGAGCAGGAAATGCAGACGCTGCTCGCTAATTTCAACAGCAAGGTCGAAGAAAGCAAGAAGAAGCTCGCTGATGCTGGCTTGCAAGACAAAACCGTATCGATTGTAGAAGGCGGCAAGAAGGAAATGACGGTCGTTGCTAGTAAACAATTCGGACGCGGCTCCCAAATTATTTATGAATATTTGGGCTTAAAGGCACCTGCTGCCATCCAGGAAAAAATCGACGTAGCAACTGAAGGCAGCGGCGAAACCGTCTCCATGGAAGTACTTCCGAATTTCATTGGTGATTACGTGTTCCGTTCTTCTTATGAAGGCATGGACGATCTAACGGATCATCCAATCTGGAGTACCATTCCTGCCGTGAAGGAAGGCCGCATGATTGAGATTAGTTTCAGCCTAGCTTATTACAGCGATATATTCTCTCTTGATAAGCAGCTCGACTTTATAGTGGAACATCTGCTTGCTGCAGCACCGAAGAGCTAACTCGAAATGCTAGGTATTAGAAGACCTCTTCCGGTCGGCAGTAAGCCTTCAGCCTCTTACTTTGCCATGCTGATGCTGGCCGGTCTTGTTCTCCTGCTGCTCGCTGCAGCAGCCTCCATATCGTTTGGGGCTGCCCGAATGGACCTAACGACAGCATGGACGGCTCTGTTTTCCTTCGACTCTAAATTAATGGAGCATCAAATCGTTCGTTTCCTGCGTGCACCTCGGACGATTGCTGATATCATGGTCGGTGCAAGTCTAGCAGCGGCAGGCGCCATAATGCAAGGCAGCACCCGGAATCCACTGGCGGATTCCGGGCTTATGGGCATCAATGCCGGAGCTGCGCTGGCCATGGCGATCGCTCTAGCCTTTTTCCCGGGAAGTCCCTATACTACACTGCTGCTTATCTGTTTTATTGGAGCTGGCGCTGGTGCCGGGTTTACCTATTTGACGGCTTCATTCAGCCGAAAGGGCATGACACCGCAGCGTCTCGTACTCGCAGGACTGTCCATTACAATGCTGTTTGGCGCAATTGGAACTTTCATATCCCTCATCTTCAAAATTGGACAAGCGCTCTCCTATTGGACCTCCGGGAGTGTTGCTGGCGCAACCTGGCATGAGCTGGCTCTGGTCGCACCTTGGTTTATTGCAGGCCTAGCTCTTGCCCTCGGACTAGCGCCATCCATAACGATCTTGAATCTTGGTGATGAGATTGCGAGAAGCGTAGGCCAAAGAGTCTTGCTCGTTAAGCTGCTTTCCGTACTTGCCGTACTCATCTTGGCAGGTCTGTCTGTCGTGCTTGTAGGACCTATCGGGTTCGTCGGCTTAATTATTCCGCATATGATGCGGTTTATGGTTGGTGTCGACTACCGGCATATCATTCCTTCAGCGGCGCTATATGGAGCTGTATTTATGCTCGCAGCCGATCTAGTAGGCAGGCTTATTAATCGCCCGAATGAAATCGCGCTAGGCATCATTTTTGCAATCGTCGGGGTACCGTTTTTCCTGCTCATCTCCCGCAAGGAAAGGAGAGCGTTCAATTGACCATCACGGCGAAAAAAACAAAACGCGGCATTCTGCTTGCTTCTCTGCTCGTATGCTTGCTTGCGGGCATTCTACTTAGTATGAATGCAGGCAAGATGGCGCTCCAGCCTGCGGAGGTATGGAGCGTACTGCTAGGGAAAGGCACTGATCAGCAGAACCTTGTCGTATTTGATTTCCGGCTTCCGCGTATTCTGCTCGCGACACTTGTCGGCATGGGCATGGCTGCAGCGGGAACCGTTATGCAAGGCCTGCTGCGCAATGATCTTGCGGACCCCGGCATGCTAGGCATTAACGCCGGCTCAGGCTTAATGGTCCTCCTATTTATCTCGGTATTCGGACTTGCCGGATTATCTTCCGCCTTTCTCCTCCCGCTTCTGGCTTTCATCGGCGGTTTATTGGCAGCTTTTCTCATCTATCTGCTTGCCTACCGGAAGCGAAGCGCGCCTTCCCCGACCAGACTGGTATTGACAGGCGCTGCAATTAACGTAGGGCTGAGCGCTTTAACACTATTTCTGACGCTTAAGCTGGATGAGGATCAATATGTTTTTGCACAGAAGTGGCAAGCTGGTTACTTGTGGGGGGACGAATGGCCCTACCTCGCTCTTCTTGCGCCTTGGGTGTTGCTCCTCATCCTGTTTATGGGATACAAAGCGCTGGTGCTTAACACATTAACGCTTGGCAATGACATTGCGACTGGAGTAGGGACACATGTCAAAAAAGAGTTTCTCGGCTTAGTTATCGCTGCGGTTGCCATAGCATCTGGAAGTGTCGCTCTTGGCGGCTCCATCTTCTTTCTTGGCCTAATCAGCCCTCATGTGGCACGCAAGCTTGTAGGGCCTGACCACAAGCTGCTTCTGCCGGCCGCTGCATTGATTGGCGGCATCATAATGCTGGCGGCTGATACGATAGCCCGAACGGTAAGCTTCGGCGCGGATATACCTGCGGGCATCATCGTAACCATACTCAGCGTACCTTATTTCCTTTACTTGCTCATGCGCTAATCCATCTGCTCCCAACCAAGCAAAAACGCCTTTGGCGTCCTTTAAGACGCTGAAATAGTTTTGACGGTGAAATAAAAGCCCTTTATAAGCAAGCAAACTTATAAATTCCTATATTTTCAAAAAGGCTGGACTTGCGGCGATATACGTTTCGTATATGCCGTAAGACCAGCCTTTTCTTTTATGATATAGTCATTTATCTAGGGCAGAATCGCCATTTGCTCCGTTCAAAATGTATTCGCCTAATGGCCGTGCAGCTTCTTCCTCTATTCTTCCTCCACAACGCCCAGCGCCTTGTTCTTCTCCTTGAATCGCTCATTATGGGAGGAAACATATGCCACTTTCGGTGCTTCAGGGTCCATATACAGCTTCGCGCTGTTAACAGCAAGCGCAGCATCGGTAAACGCCCCCGCTATTAGATTGAGCTTACTATCAAACTCAGCGAAATCCCCTGCCGCGAAAATCCCCGGAAGATTCGATTCCAGCTTGGCATTCACAAACACATTCCAATCATCCATCTTCAAGCCCCAGTCCTTAATGCCGCTGAAATCGGCTTTCAACCCGTGGTTGACGATAACCGCATCCACCGCGAGCTTCTCACTTAGTCCCGTTTCCAGATGTGCAACCGTTACTTGATCAATCGCTTCACCGTTGCTGCTATATAGCTGAGTGACTTCGTATGGCGTCCTCACGTCTACGGAGGATTCCTTCATCTTCGCAATATTTTTCTCATGGCCACCGAATTGCTCGCGACGATGCACAACCGTAACCTGCTCTGCGATTGACTCCAGCTCGTTCGCCCAATCGACTGCTGAATTACCGCCGCCAGATATAAGCACCCGTTTCCCGCGGAATGGCTCCAGCTCTTGGACCGTGTAGTGCAGATTGGATACCTCATACCGCTCCGCACCTTCAAGCTCAAGCTTCGCCATCTTCAGAATACCGCGCCCGATTGCTAGAATAACCGTGCGGGTCCAATGCTTCACCCCTTCAGACGATTCCAGCATATAGGTACCATCCGCAAGCTTCTCTATACCATAAATCTGCTGGCCCAGTATTACTGTGGGTTCAAAGGTGTTCGCTTGCTGCTCCAATTGCGTAATGAGCTTTTCGCACAGAATCGGCGTAACACCGCCTACGTCCCAGATCATCTTCTCGGGATAAATGAGCATCCGTCCGCCCAGCTTCTCATTCGCATCTATGACCTTGGTTTTCAAATCTCTCATTCCGCTATAGAAAGCAGCATACATCCCCGCAGGGCCTCCGCCGATAATCGTCACATCATATAATTCTAATGATTCCGTCAAAATGGTTCCTCCTAAGCCTCTATTTGATATTAATTCTCATTATCATCTTATTGTAAGCTTCGCCCTTAAGCAATATCAATGGACAAACTGTAAGGATATTTTGTACAAATACTACACCGCTCTGTAGTCTTACCTCCGCACTCAAAAAAAGAACGGAAGCCGCTCTGGCCCCCGCACGCATTCAAGCTCTATCTATTCCAGCCGCCTCGCTTGGTGAACAAAGCCGTCAAGTGGTAAACCATCCATACGACAATCGCAACCAGCATCATATCAAAAACAACGTTGAACAAAAACAAATGCTTGCTCATATCCGCCTGACCGTCGCCAAGAATCGGAATGAGGAAGCTGAATATGCCCGTCAGTCCTAGCAGTATCATCAATTCAACTGCGATGCGCGAGCGCTTGTCCTCGCGTCGCAGCCATTCGAGCACTGCTGCCCCAAAGTACACTACATAAATAACGGCAATAAACCATAAAGCGTTCGGCAGATGATGCCTTTTGAACTCGCTCCATGCGCTGAAGGAATAGGCAACCGCTCCAGACGGCTTGCCTTCCGACTTCTCGAAGCTGCCTAAGTAATACGGTCTAATCGTCATGCCGTTCTTCGCTGCGTATTCCATCTTATCTATTAATCGAGACGGGTGCTTCATATAAAACAATAGTACATCCTTATGCGACACCCGGTCATAGAAGTCACTCTTTAACGAGGGATCATTCTGATTGATTGCAGTACCCGTCTGGAAGTAGTTCGTCCCAGCAAGCACCGACAAATGAGCGGGTAACCCAAGCTCCTTCAGGTCTCCCGCGACATCAGGCGATTCATTCAATATGCCGAAGAATACGGTTTGATACATATTGATATGCTTGAAATCCTTTGGCGCAGCCGCATACATCACTACGGAAGCGAAAAGAGTGAACACAGACAGCGCAAGCGCAAGCCTGCGCCAGCTTCTGTCTTGCTTCAATCTGGCGTACCGCAGACCAAGAAGGGCAAAGCCCGCACCGATCGGCGCATTCTGAGTTTTGGAGCAGACCAGAAAGAAGATGGATACAAAAAAGAGCACCAGCAGCTTGCTTGAGGGCTCCTCCTGCTTCGTGAGCATCAGCCCAAGACCGATTGTAAGCAGCAGAAACACAAACGATACGGGCTCGCCGAATAACGAATTAAAATACGCCAAATAACCAATATCCGAGAACACTAGCAGCATGAGCACAGCGAATACAACAGCCGTCCATACCGACTTGGTTTTGTTGTACTTAATGAGCAGATAGCCCGCAGTAAGCAGAAGTAAGGTATACATGCCGCCAAGAATACGAATATCAAATGCCGAGCCATTGAACAGCTTTCCGATAAACCTTGCTATAGCGACAATAATGAACTGCGTTGACGGATAAAATCCACGAAAAAAATGATCATATGCAAAATAGACATGTGCAAAACCAAAGAAACGATCCTCATATGACTCCAGTGCATCATAATAGTTCAAACCAGCAGATCCCATCATCCTTAAGAAATCGCCATTATCAGCAACGCCAATAAATACGCCTGTAAAAAGCAGCCATACCGCGACGATACCTGCAGCAATGACATACCCACTCTCAATCGTTAAAAGCTTTTTCATACGTTCCTCTCCTGCCCTATCAGCCTCTCCTTCTCATATGATAGACTACACCTAAATTCTAACAAAGAAGGAAGCAATAAACCCCATCGTACCCTTGCTTCCTTCAATCGTCAAGCATGCCGCTCACTCGTTTTCGGCTCAAGCTATACTTTAGAATCAACAACTTTACGGCTATCGGGCTATCCATTCACTCTCCATGTATAGCGACTCTCCGTTCTTATTAAGCGCCTCTGTCTGGAAAATCCCCCCCTGCTTCATCCACTCATTCGGCAAATAGGAGAAGAAGAACGCATCACCTTCCGAATTTTGAAGCAGCTTCAACGTTTTATACTTGCCCTCAGGATTCGTCAGTTGAATGGATGCGACCTGAGCATTTTTGACTAATCCAAATATATGAACTACGGGCGGGTTCTGGTCCGTGCTTGATACGGACCATTCGTGAGAGAACCATGCATTTTGACCAATTGAATTCTCTATCATCCCCTTCGATGCCGCAACGCTAAGTACCGTTGGCAAATAAGTACCATTCTGCGCTTGCCGGAGTGACGTGACTGCTAACCTGTAATCTGTACCGCCTTCATCAAGGCGTTTGCCAGCCATAAACATGACCCACTGATTGCCAGCCAGCTGCTCTTTATGCAGCATTTCCATGCGGGAATCAACCGTGTCTCCGTTGTAAATATCCCACCACTCCGCTGTTGTTAAATCATGAACGCTGCTGCTTCTGGTTGCTATATTGCCCTTTTCACTATCTATTTTAAGCAAAGAATCACCCCTACGGTTCAAGGCATCCGCATAGTAGGGAGCCTCTGACATGGAGGCAGATAACACCTTAAACCAGAATCCCTGCCCTTTGGAATCATATTGTACCGCCGCATCCTCCTGCAGCCCTTTGCTATCTGTTAGCTTTATTTCCGTTACACGCGAGTTGAGTATATAACCGAATGCTACTTGGCGATCAGGCCCCGCCTGCTGATGAAACGATTGCTTACTGAAGGTGATCCAATCATTGCCCGCTTCAAGCTCAGGCCACTGGCTTCTTGTTAGTGGGACCGATTCAGAAACCTGTGTTTTTTGATACTCCTTATTCTTGTCCAGCACGAACTCTGCTTGAATCAAGTGATAGCGGTAAGGCTCCATGCCCGCCTTCACCATGAACAGTACTTGAGTGTGATCAGTAACCTGCTCACGGTGAAGCACTTCAATGCCAGCTACAGAAGCCTCCCCTTTGAATAGGTCCTGCCACTGCGCATCGGTTAACGCCGAAGTCACACTTGCAGCTACTCCTGCCTGTCCTTCATTCTGGCTCTCAGACTGGACACCAACCTCCTTCAACCATTGATACCCATCTCCGGCAAACCAGATTACAGCCGCCGCCAAAGCACAGCCAGCAAGCATTACCGATATATGGCGAAGCAAAGTTCTTCTACGTGCCGGTAACACGATCTTATCCACTGCAACAATCGCTTGTTTCTCTGGAATCGGGCGTAGTCTAAGCGCATGCTCCAGTTCCATGTTATAATCTGTCATCACGTGCACCTCCTGCGAATCTTTTCGCTAATTTCTGTCTGGCATGATGAAGACGTGACTTCACAGTCCCGATCGGTACGTGGAGCAACGAGGCAATCTCCTCTTGAGCTAATCCATGATACGCATGCAGCACCATAACCTCACGATGCCTCATCGGAAGTTGAAGAACGAGTTTCCATGCTTCCGATGAAACCATTTTGTCTATTGCTTGATTCTCGGCTGAAGGAGACCTCCCTCTTCCCTCACTAACCTCGTCCATCAGCAGCACCCGCCGGAAAAAGCTGCTCTTTCTTCGATTAAGGCTGGTGTTGCGCGTAATCCGCAATAACCACGTTTTCATTGAGGCTTCTCCCCGATAGGTATGCATCTTCTCATACACTTTCAAAAACACATCCTGCACGACGTCATCAGCCATGTCCACGCTTCTGGTGATTGAGAATGCATAATCCCAAACCTCGTTCCTATAAACGTGGATCAGGTCATGCAATACCTGTTCACGGTCATACTCACCGGCAAGCGTGTTCAAATACGTGAAATCCAACTGGCATCCCCCCTATACCTTAACTGACATTACAACTGGCCTATTCGTTCACTTTTTTATGGAATAACTGATATCAAGGTGAAGCGGCTGTAGCCGTCCTTTAGCGGTGCGGTGAGTATCATTCCTAGAAATATAGAGAATGCATTGCCTAAGGATATACTTTTCTATATTGGAATATTAAACTTCATGCTAGTACAATCCCTCAGTACACCTATTTCTGTCAAAATAGGGAAATCCCTTTCGACCTGCTCTACATCCGTTGCATATAAAAAAGCTGATCTCAGGCATTTACCCTCTATCAGCTTGTTCTATAACGCTATCTTATTGCTTGCTGCACGAGCTGCTCATACTTACCTTTTTTGATGAAAAGATTAAACAGGAAATAACCACAAAGAGGCTGTAAAAGGTTACATTCCTAACCCTTCACAACCTCCATTACTATTGCTGTTATACCATTCATTTCCCTATCGTTTATTTCTTCTGCTACTTGCCTGCCAATCAACTATCCAAATTGAGGCAAATAACGCTGATGTGCCGTAAGCAATTGGTCAAGCACCTGCTTCGCTGCCGCCACCGAGCCTACCAACGGATGAATGCAAAGCGCCTGCAGCGCCTTATTATAGTCGCCATGAACCGCCGCTTCGACCGTCAGCTCCTCGTAGGCCTTCACAACCTGCAGCAATCCGCGTATTTGTGGTCCCGGCTGCTCGGATAGAGCGATTGGATGCGCTCCTTCAGCATCAATAACCGCATTGACTTCCACGCTTGCATCATCTGGCAAGCAGGCTATAATGCCATTATTGCGTACATTGACCGTTTGGATATCACCTTTGTTGTTATAGATGGCCGTCATCAGATTAACCGCAACCTCAGAATAGAATGCGCCGCCCCGCTGCTCCAATTGGGGAGGCTTAATGGCAAGCTGAGGGTCCTGGTACAGCTTGAACAGCCCATCTTCCAGCCGCATTACCGTTTCTGCCCTCGTTCCAACGGATTGCATCGCTGCAAACTGCTCTTCCAGCATCTCATCGCGCAAATAATAGTAACGGTGATAAGCACATGGCAAAGCTCCTAGCGATTGCAAAAATTGCGGGTCCCAGTCCAGATCGGGTATATTTCTCATCGTCATCCCGCCCGCCCCGGCCATCTCACGCAGAAATTGCTCCGTAATGTCTGTGCCCCGCACGATAATACGCGTGGTCCAATTCAGATGGTTGATCCCCACCCACTCCAACTGCACCTCGGACACGGGAACCTCGCACAGCTCTGCAATTTGATTACGCAAGCCAATTGGCAAATTACATAATCCTATCGTCTTTACGCCTCCGTACTTCAGCACCGCTTCCGTAACGATACCTGCTGGATTGGTAAAGTTAATCAGAAAGGCATCCGGCGCAAGCTCTCGGATATCGCGGCAAATCTCAAGAATGACCGGAATGGTCCGCAGCGCTTTGGCGAAGCCGCCCGCACCGGTCGTCTCTTGCCCAATCATTCCGAGCTCGGCAGGAATTCGCTCATCGAGAGAGCGAGCCGCCAATTGCCCTACGCGGATTTGCGTACTGATGAAATCGGCATCCTTGATCGCCTCACGCCGGTCGAGAGTCACGCGAATATCGACCGCAAGCCCCGCCTTCTCGAACATCCGCTTCGCCAGCTCGCCGATAATGCGCAGCTTCTCCGCGCCTGCCTCCACATCGACAAGATAAAGCTGCTTTATCGGAAATTGATTATAATTTTTAATAAACCCTTCCATAAGCTCCGGCGTATATGAGGAGCCTCCGCCAATGACCGCGACCTTTAAATCTTTATGTTTCATTCTTGATAGCCTCCATATTGTACAAAAATAGGTTCGAGCGCTTCCGTCTCATGAATGCCCGCTCGCTCCAGCGCAAGCATTACCGCGCCATACACAGGCGCCATTTCGGGAATGACGAGTTGATCATCATTGTTCTCCGACCGCAGCATCGCCTGCAGCTCGTTCATTAAGTGGGGGCTGCGCCCCTTTTGCAGCACGCTGCCAATCAGCACGATTGGATTAGGCCTGTCTTGGTTTCCGCCCAGCTTGCGGATTACGGCGTTTGCCGCCAGTCCAAGCTCTCTTCCCGTATCTTTCAAAATCCCTATAGCGAGCGTGTCTCCCTCAGCGGCCGCTTCATGCAGCACGATCGTCAGTGCTTCCGGTACGGTGGAGATGTCCTCGTCAAGCAGCCGCTCAATAGTAGTCCCCAGATGGTCATCGCCAAAGTAAGCCGCAACGTAATCAGTCAACTTGCTAGCCGCTTCCCGTCCTTCCCAAGAGCGAACGGCAGCCTGAAATGTCAGTGCGGCCAAATACTCCCCGCCTGCCCGGTCACCGAACAGCTCACCAAAGCCGCCTATCTGGACAATCTCCCCCTGGCTGCTTCGTCCGGCCGCATTCGTCCCGCTGCCGCAAACGAGCACGACACCGCTATGGCTCCTGCTGCCTGTCCGCAAGCCGATCATCGTATCGCAGACAACATCCCAGCTTTTGAACGAGATCGTGGCCAGTGCAGGCAACAAAAGAGAAAAGTCGATAGCGCGATCCGCTCCAGCAAGTCCATATTGTACAAAATCAATCTGTTCGGTACAGAGCCCCGCCTTTTCCAGTGCTAGGTCAATCGCCTCTTTGATGTGGCCTAGGGCCGCATCTATGCCAATCCGCTGATGATTGCCGCAGCCTGCAACTCCGGCTCCCAGCTTGATGCCTTGATCATTTACGATAACGGCATACGTTTTGCTGCCGCCACCGTCAACCCCCATTACGATAGCCATCGCAATCTCCTCTTTCCTCATGACGGCCAGTGTGTCAGGCTGAAGTCATTCTGATTTGGCTGAAACATCTGGTTTACGATAAGGAGAAAGCCTGGACGGCTAATCAGTCATAACGACCGACAGCGCCCAGGCCAGGTTACCGAAACCCTTATTCGCCTTCGATCATTCCATAGTAACGGCCCATCCAATAGGGAAGCGTAAACGCCGTTGAATTGCTCATATATCCATCGTTGTAATTCACGCCACCATATACGCCGTCGCTGACATTCTCATCCGCAACGAACGGATTTTTGTTGTATTTGTATATTTTGTTCTCATCCGGCGGAAGCACGCGGTTAAGGAGAAGCTCCTCTTCATCCCTTGCGCTGTAATCATCCAGATGCAGTACATCTTTGCGGGTTGAATTCATCACCGGTAGCTCAATGCGAATTTGCGGCGAGCGGTACATCATCCATACTGCCGACTCCAGGTCGACATCCGTGTTATCCTGATTCGAAAATTGGTAGACGAAAGTGTATAGCGGATTGAGCTCACGGCTCATATTTACCCACCATTGGTCCAAAATTTCTCGTAAATCCTTCACCCGACTGGAGGCTGGGTCCTCTTCCAGCTCCAGTTCAATCAATGGCATGAACGAAATCGTAAACAAATGCTCATCGGAGTAGTTAACGGATAGCGTCACATCCTGACGGGCGACGATGTCTTCGATCCTTGCCGGATCAGAGCTGTAGTCGTCAAACTCCATGTAATCGCGAGGAACGATATCCAGTCTCCGCTGCAAATGCTCTTTGGCGAAGCGAACGTAGCCTTTGCCGTTTTCCGTGCCGTCGTAGCTGTAATCCCACAGATTATTATATGCTTGCTCATACTGCGCATAGTGCTCGCTGTAATCCGCTTTGCCCTTCGTTAAATACATCGTCGTTTTCAAAAAGCTCATAATTTCAATCGCGTTCAGCGGCCCGTCTTCATAGCCATAAGCAAACTCCCCTGGATTTTCCGGATCATCCTTTAGAAAATAGGAAGCAAACCATTTGGACCATGTCGTGGAATTGCCATGCGCGTCAACGATTCTAAAATCATTCGTAAGGATATGGTTCATCATCCTGTCTGCGAATTGGACCGTCAGCTCTTTCAAGTGAGCATCTTCACTGGAAGATCCATCGAATAAATAGCGGTCTGCATAATAGAAGAGACTGAAATGGGCCAGCACTTCATCCGCCGACGTATCTGCCTTATAAATAATGTCCGTATCCGAAATGCCCATGTCGCGGTACAATGCCGCCAGCATCGGATCAAGATCCTCATTGATATCGGACTTCAAGCGCCAAGCGACGCCGGGCTCCAAGTAACCGACATTACGCGGCCCAGACACCGTTGTGTCGAATACAACAGGATAAATCCAATTCGGACCGTAATAATTTTTGGTTCCCCAATCCGTATCATACGTTCTTCCGGTCATCGCCTCGTATGCCTGCTTCGCTTCAAGGATTAAGTCAGGATCGGTAATCTGAAAGTTTTCAGCGCCTTTATCGCCAACAGCCTCGCGTGATTTCACCGCAAGCGCATATCCTCCTGCTCCTGCTTCCTTCACTTCGAACCATAAGCCGCTGCGCTGCTCCTCACCCTTCACGATGTAGGAACGCGTCGGGAAGCCGTCTGCGCGGCCAGAAATTTGATTCAGCAGCAGAACCGCCTTGGTTGCTCTTGTTGCTGCAGCTTTAGCCTCCACGCGTTCTTGCTCGTTTCCTTCGCGCAATGCTGTCTGGTAACGGAAAATCTCTCCAATCGCATATGCCGCTGTCCATAAGCCGTCATTGTCATTCGTTCTTGGCTTGCCCACATATTGTCCATTCACAATCGAATAATATTGATCCGGAATCATTCCGTTACGGTCATTGACCGTCTTCATGATGTTTTCCTGAATATCCGCTTTTTCCTTCAACGTCTTATTTTCCATAGCCAAATGGACAACGCCCTTGGCATTCTGGATCCAGACGCCGTTGCTGCCGTCGCTGTAGAGCCCGGTTACAACGTCATCGCCATTGTAGAGGTAGCGCGGGCCTGATAAATACTGCACGTAATCACGCGTATCCGCTTCACTGAAATTCATGCGCGTAACTCCGCTTTTTGTTCCAATCCAAAGGGTGTCGCCATCCTGCACGAATGCCGTCAACTGCTCTTCTCCGATTACTTTAAGAACCTGCAAATCGCTAGGTATCACCAAGGATGCTGCAAATCCGGCTAGAATTTCATCTTTGTCAGCTAGCGCCGAAAATTCCGAAGCGCTGTAATACTTCATGTCTTTCTGAGCCCGCTCCTCTAACGCGACGGGAGCAAATTTAGCGCTTGGCAAGGCTGCTGTGGCAGCAAAAGCGCTGAGCGGAATCGAAGCGAATACACTAGCGCCAATAACGGCCGATACCATTGACTTAGTCCATCTTTTCATCGTGAGCCCTCCTCGTTATTTTATGGACGATTTATATTTGATTTGAGATATAGAATCATTGGTCAGTACCCATATGACATCGCCTTCCACAAGCAGCGCTTGAATCTCGCCCTTGAAATGCTCATCCTGACGGAAAACCTCGACTTTGCCTGCATCCTGCTCATAGATGTTAAACCTAGTCAGCTCATTGGCCGAAGCTACCCATACTTTACCATCCGTATCCAATACGGATGCGACGATATGGTCATCGCTGACTGGGAATATCGACGGCTGCAGGGTCATCGTGTAATCAAGCGTTTTTTCACCAATCAGCACGAGATGATAGTTTCTAAGCTTCACAGGTACTTTCTGATCAGTAAAGCTAAAATATTTCACAGTGCCTACCGGATCCGGTGTTGGCGTTGGCGCTGGAGTCTCCGTCGGTTCAGTCGTTGGTGTTGGCGCTGGTGTTGCTGTCGGAGTTGGTGTAACTCCAGGTGTAGGCGTCGTGCCCGAGTTTCCGCCGCCAGTATTGCTGGCTGTTCCCTTCACTTCTTTGCCATTCACGATCGCCGTTAAGCCATCCTTTACGATAACCGTACTAACGCTTTGTTCAATCGTAACGCCGCTTGCATGAATCTCGGCTTCGTTCACCTTGCCTGTTCCTTTTATGGAGGAGATGCCGCTTAGCAATGCTTTTCCGATTTGCGAGGATGCGTCTACCGTTACGGTCGCACCAGAGCCGGTACTTTTGATTTCGAGCACCTCAATCTCCGCGTTGCTCAGATCTACTATTGCTCCGCTTTCAATGATGAGCCTCTTGATTTTCCCCGTAATACTGATAACTGCTGTGGAATCAGAAGGAGCCACCGTCACAGTCCCAATCGTATTCGGCGATTCGATCACCAACTTGCCGGAGCGTTGGAAGACAAGGTTAGACAGCGAACTTTCCCCGCTGATGACGACTCTTACCTGTGCCTGCTTGCGGTTTATGATCAATTGTCCTCCCACCGTCGTGCCATCGAGCATGACGCTGTTGACGCCGCCGCCTTCAACGTAAAGGTTGCCTTTAATTTCGACCCCCTTTAAAGTCGCATCACCTTCGCCAATTCCTGAAGTCAGATAGAGATTACCAGCGACCTTAGATTGATTGAGCAAAATGTCTCCTGCGTTCAATACTGCATTTCCATCCGCATCGCGATTGTAGGTACCCGCTGCATGAATCAGATAGCCCATCACATTATCGATCATAACTACGGCTTCCGCCCGCGTAATTTGCGCTGAAGGCGCAAATTGATTGCCGCTTCGTCCCTGTACGTACTGCTTCTCCAACAAAGCGCTAACCGCATCCTGTGCCCATGCCGCTACCGCTCGTCCGTCACTGAAGCCGCTGTACGCATTACCATTCTGGGCAGTCAGCCTGAACGCATTCGCCAGTACAACCGCAACCTCTGCCCGCGTAATGCTCGCATTGGGTTTCATTAGACCCGCAGCATCCCCCTGCACGATGCCGGCAGCAAACGCTTTGGAGAATTCGTCCGCATACCATTTCGTCGCTGCAACATCTGCAAATACTTGGGAAGAGGTGTCACTGTAATTGAATACACGATTGACCAATGCCACAAATTCGGCTCTCGTAATCGATTGATTTTCATTCAGATTACCCGTGGCATCCCCTTTTAGAAGCCCTTCCGAAACCCATTCCTGCAGCGTATCTGAAGCCCAATGCTTCGAGCTGCCGTCTGTTGCGGCGAATGCTGCAACGGAGAACAATAACGTACAAGCTGTCGTAAGCACGATTGCCGGTTTGCCGATTTTTCTCAACATCTACAATCCCTCCTATTTCTTGTTCAAAGCCTGATGATCAAAGACTCGTTTTGCTCTCTTGAAGCCTATATTCACTAGGGGTCATGGACACCGCTTTACGAAATACTTGCGTGAAATGCCTCATATCCTGATAGCCGACCCGCTCCGCAATATCTGTTATTTTGCAAGTTGAATGCTTTAGCAGATCCTTGGCCTGTTCGATCCGAAGCTGAATAACATATTCCTTATAGCCAATCCCATTAGTTTGTTTAAACAAATGGCTGAAGTAGACGGGATTCAAATACACGGCAGCTGCAACCTTCTCCAGCGTCAAATTATTCTGATAATTGTCCTGAATATACTTTAACGCCGTTTGAACAATCACATTGCTGTTAGCTTCAGGCAGGCCCAGCTTTTCTACTGTTTCCTCTGCTTGCGCTTGCATGAGTGTGACCTGCTTATGGATATGGTCAAAAGAAGCCACCTGCTGCGAAACCTGCAGCCGAAACGATCCTTTTAACGTTTGACCGAGCGCTACTTGCAGCTTAGCTAGTATGTTCTCTTCACTTAACGATGCAGAAGCGAGAAACACACCTAGCAGCGAGCGCTGGCCAAAGCTGACGCAAAACCCTTTCCCGCTGCTTCTCATCCAAGCCGACAGCGCTTCCTCCGCCAGCAAATGACTTTTGCGGGTGTCCTCTTCGGGAAGCAGACTAACCATAATCAGCCTGCTTCCCGCGTATTCCTTCGCAATCGGAGTCATATCGTAGTGGCCTGTATCAAGTCCAGAGGCCCAGCGCTGGAATACGGCTTCCCGAATGTAGTGCATATGACGGTCCAGTTGCTCTTGTTCCACCTTAAGCGATCGTTCGACGCGTATGGCCTCGTCCGCTTCCTGCAGCAATTCAATGACCTTCTGCTTGCCAACTGGCTTCAGCAAATAATCTTTCGCACCGTAACGAAGCGCCTGCTGCGCGAAAGAAAAATCCGAATAGGCGGAGATGACGATCCAACGAATGTTCTCAAAGTCTTTTTTCCCCAGCCGCAGCAGCTCCAGCCCACCCATTCCCGGCATCATGACATCTAGAAATACGATGTCGACCTCAGGCAGCCAAAGCAGCGCAGCTTCCCCGGAATCAGCAGTTTGTACGACAGCAGACGGAAAGGCAGCCTCGATCGTCCGTTTCACCCCATTGCGTATCGTCGGTTCATCATCCACAATCAGAATCCTCATAACGCTGCCTCCCTGTCTGCACGCCGAGTTCCTTGGAACGGCAAAGTGATAATGACCTGTGAGCCTTGGCCAACAGCAGATCGGACCGAAAGCCCGTAGGCCGTCCCGAAGCGATAGGCAAGCCTGCGATGAACATTAGCAAGCCCTACACCAGATCGCCCGCCCAAAGGTACAGAATTTTCAAACATTTCGTTCATGACGTCGACCTTCTCTGGCGCAATGCCGATACCATTATCCTCGATGGTAATGACAAGAAGCTGGTCCAGACGCGCGACTGAAATTCGGACGACCCCTCCACTACCCGAATGACCAATGCCATGGATGACAGCATTCTCGACGATTGGCTGCAGCGTCATCTTAGGGAGTGTCAAATCGAGACCATACTCTTCTCCTTCGAATTCGAATTTCAGCTTATCGCCGAAACGGGCCTGTGTGATTAGAGCGTAGCGCCGAATCTGCTCCATCTCCTCTCCAAGCGTGGCGGAGGAGCCATTCGACCAATCACTGCTATAACGAAAAATGCTGGATAAGGCCAATACGACATTGCCCAAATATTCATTGTCCTTCTCATCGAGCATCCAATACACCATATCGAGCGTATTGTAAAGAAAATGTGGATTCACTTGCGATTGCAGTGCGTTCAGCTGTGCAATTTTCTCACTCTCAGAAACCTGATTGTTCCATTCAATCAGCTCGTTAATGCGCCGTACCATCTGATTGAAGCCCTCGGTCAGCAGCTCGGTTTCCTTGAATGATTTTCGAACAGGAACCTCCTCGAATTTCCCTTGGCCCACGAGTCTCATATGTCGCATTAATTGTTTGAGCGGTGCCGTAAACGTAACCGAGACCAGTAAGGCGAATACGAGTGATACGACAAGCAATCCAATGGTCAAACCCGTCAGCAGCCGCTGAATCGTATTAATCTCTACCGTCAAGTCGGATATCGGCGTCAAGCTTACCGCATACCAATTGTTCGTACTCAGCTTGGACACGACAATCTGCTCATCACCCGCAACAAAGCGGCTGGACGTAGCATTCTCAATCATCGGCAGCGTAACGCTCGGCTCCGACTGGAGCAACGATACATCCAAATGGGCAATAATTTGGTCAGACTCCGCAAGAAACGATATCGTATGATCCGTGACGTTCATATTGCTGAGTATCGTCTGCAGCGCGTTCGGCTTAATCTCGATCAGCACCATGCCGATCGAATGGGATTTGTGCAAATCCGTCAGTTTCCTTCCAAATATGAATACAGACCCCTGCTCGTTCTGGTCGATAACCGAATGCTGTCTCATACCAATCCATACGGTTTCTCCGGCAGATTGCTTAATCTGCTCATACCATGCTCGGCTGGCATATTCTGGATCAATCACTTGCGTGCTGCTTCCATAGCTGTACAAGCCATGGTCTAAATTAAACAAGTGGATGCCCAGAACATCATCCCAAGAATAGTAGATAGAACCCAGCGCATTCGTAATGGTCCTCTCGTTGATTGCCTTTACTGCTGAATTGGGCTCTTTTTTGCCGAGCAAACGTTGAATATCGGTGTTGGTGACAATGGATCGACTTAGGCTGTCATAGCCCTTCAGGAGCAGCTCCACATGCTCGCGGGCCTGGGACACGTTTTTGTACGCCGCATCGCCAAGCATACTGTTGATCTGCTCGGTAGATCGTTTCGAATACGATAACGAAAATACGATTAGCAGGCAGAACGAGCATGCTGAGAATAAAAGAAATAACCGTGTGCCAAATGAACGAAACTTGAACATTGTCATCATTATTGAACACCTTTTTCGTAGCAATATAATGAATAATGTTCGCATTATAACACGATATTTCAGCCTTTTATCGCTCCCGCAACCATTCCTTTCGTTATTTTTTCAGACAGTATGAAGTAAATGGTTATAACTGGTATTGCACCCATTATTAAATAGGCTCCAATCGCTCCATGATTCGTTGAATACTGGCTGAAGAAGCTGTAAATCCCGAAAGGCAGTGTTTTCAAGCTGATTTTAGAGATGAACGTCGATGCCAGAATATACTCGTTCCATACGTCAATGAACGTCAGAATCGTTACGGTCATGAGCGGAGGAGCAATAATCGGCAGCATAATGTTAAAGAAAATGCGGTAAACCGACGCCCCATCCATGCTCGCGGACTCCTCGATTTCACGAGGCACCGTCCGGAAGAAGCCCGACAGGATGAAGACCGCGATCGGAATCGCAAAGGCGATGTACGGTAGAATAAGCGAGAGATGCGTATTCAGAATGCCAATATTTTTAAATATGACCACGAGCGGCAGCAGCGTCGATTGAATCGGAATCATGATCCCGATCAAGAACAACAGCATGACTGCCTTGCCCCATTTCCAATTGAACCGAGTAATTGCATAGGAGACCATTGCACTTAATACCAAAGTGAACAGCAGCGTAATACTCACGACGATTAGGCTGTTCATTAAATATTGCAAATAATGACCCGCGGTATAGGCCGAGGTATAATTGTCCCACTGCAGTGCAGCTGGCAGCGACATAAATTGCCCCGACATAATCTCCTTATTCGTCTTGAATGAATAAAGCAGAAGCCATACTAACGGATACACCTGTGTTATAAAAAGAATTGAAAACAATATCCATACTGCTATTTTTCTCATTTCCGTCCACCTCACTGCCTGTTATTCCTTCCCATGCTTCCCGGACATGATAACTAACTACTGCATGCTGTCTTCGGAGCTTTTGAACAATTTATTGAGCAGCACCGTTGCCAGCAAGCATTCCACGACCAGGAAGATGGAGATCGCGCTCCCGTATCCGTACTCTAGCGCCGCAAATGTCTTATTGTACATATGGGTCGAGATGACCTCGGTCGCATGTGCCGGGCCGCCCGCGGTCATCACCATTACCATGTCGAATACCTTCAAGGAACCGATTACGGCTAGAACCATCGAAATTTTGAAGACAGGAACGACGAGCGGGAACGTGATGTAACGGTCTGCTTTCCAACCGTCCGCGCCATCGATTTTGGCTGCTTCGTAAACCTCCTGCGAAATATTCTGAATACCGGTAAACTGAATCAGAATATGGTAGCCCAGATACTGCCAGAGCGATACGAAGAACAAAGCAAAAATCGATACCTCAGGATCAGCAAGCCACGTTCTCGTCCATGATTCTAACCCTACAAAATCGAGAGCATTGTTCAGCAGTCCGCCAAGCGAGGCCGGATTGTAGATCGATTTCCACAGCTGTCCGATTACGACCACCGAAAGAATGACCGGCAGAAAGTAACTCGAAACGAGGAAATTTGGCTTGCGCACATAACGGGTCAGAAGCACGGCAATGAGCAAGGCGATAGGAATCTCAGCCATCGAGAAGAATGCAAACATAATCGTTCTCCACACCGATGGCCAAAAGACAGGATCATGAGCCAGCATCGTTGAATAGTTGGACAGGCCGACAAACAGCTTCTCTCCGATGCCATTCCACTGGAACAGGGAATAATAGGCGGCGACGGAAATCGGTACGAATACGAGCACCACATATAAAATCAGACAAGGGAGAACGAAAACCGAAAGGGTTAGTTTTGAAATTTTGGCGGCGTGCATCGAATTATCCTCTCCCTTGCTTTAGCTGATTTCGTTTACTGGTTGTTGGCTGCAAATGCATTCTGATGCTCTCGAGCGGTATCTTCCGGTGGAATGGAGGATACGAACAGATTCTGAATACTGTTAAGATGCGTCTGTGTCGTACTTGGATCCATCGTATTATCGAAAGCAATATCTCCGCCTTTTACCTTCTTAAAAATATCGAGTACGTCAATCGCCAGCTGCGAATACCCGGCTTGTGCAAAATCTCCTTGCACAACTTGTGCCACGCCAACTGCGTTTTTGAATTCAAACGATACCTTCGGATAATTGGTCATAAAATAATGAAGGAAATCCTTCGCTTCTTCCAGATGCGCACTGTTCGCTGACAAGGCGAAGCCTGTGCCCGGGCCCAGCATATATTCATCCAGATCACCTTTACCGTCTACTGTAGGGAAAGGGAATACACCGACCTTCCCTTTAATCTCTGCGTCATCCATTGCCCCAGTCGCCCAAGTGCCCATGAAATACATAGCCGCCTTGCCGGATGTGAACAGACTCTCCGCAGAATCATAATCGTAGGAGGTTGCCCCTTCCTGGAAGCCCTTTGCTTCAATGAATTCGCGGAACTTCGCAACCGATTGAACAAATGCAGGGTCCATGAAATCCTTTGTTTTCGCTTGAACATCGCTCAGGTAGCCCGGCCCAGCCAGACGAAGGAGGATATTCATGAAGAAGTAGGAGCCGGTCCACGTTTCTTTCTCCCCTACAACCATGGGAATGATTTGTTTTCCATTGAACGTTTCTGCCGCCTTGATCAAATCATCGAACGTCGTTGGAATGGCTACGCCTGCCTGCTCGAACAGTTCTTTGTTGTAATAAATGACGGCAATGTTGTTGCCATCAGGCAGCGCGTACACGTTATCGTCGAACGTATAGTAATCTAAAATACCTTTATGGAAGCTTGCACCGAGACCATCACGGTCTAAAATATCATTGAGAGGCGCCAGCTTGCCGCCTTCGACGAATGGCGCCATCTGCGCTGCTGCGTTCACTACCGTTATATCCGGCATATCATTGGATGCCGCTTGCGTCTTAAGTTTAATTTTTTGCTGGTCAATATTCAGGGAATCTACTTCGATCTTAATATTCGGGTTGGCTGCCATGTAATCATCCGTAATTTGCCTCATTACCTTGTGCTGGACATCAGTAGCATCGGGATAATGATTCTGGAAGGTCAGAGTAATCTGTTTCTTTGAACCTTCGCCCTCCTTAACGACCGTATCCGGCTGCTCCGTACTACCATTGTTTCCGCTGCATGCGGTCAACACGAATAACAGGCTGCACATGAACAGTAAAGCAGACTTTCGTTTTGCATGTTTCAAACCTTTCGTCCCCCTTGTCGAATGTTGTCATTCCTAGCTCTAATTATGGGCTGGCCGACCGTCACTGACTATGCATAAACTATAGAGAGAATGTTCAATTATTATAGAAATGTAAAGAAAACAACCCCTCAGGCATACAAAACAAAAAACGGCCTTCCTGTAATTGGAAGACCGTTCTCAATGTTTAATTGTCTGCAATTGCGACCCAGTGCCCCTTCCTCACTTCTACAAAAGTAGAGTGCTCCAGCCCGTAGGGATCGGCCTTGGCGGCTTCAGTATGCGGAACTGCCTTCTTCTGCGATTCGACCTTTGGATCAGGTACCGGAATCGCTGCGAGCAGCGACTTCGTATAAGCATGAATCGGGTTGGCGTACAGCTCCTCACTCTCGGCAAGCTCAACAATCTTGCCTTTGTACATGACCGCTACCCGGTCGCTTATATGCTTGACCATGGACAAGTCGTGAGCGATAAAGAGGTAGGTAAGTCCAAGCCTTTGTTGGAGTTCCTCAAGCAGCTTCACAATCTGAGCTTGAATGGAAACGTCCAGCGCCGATAATGGTTCATCGCATACGATAAATTCCGGCTCAACAGCTAGTGTCCGCGCGATGCCAATTCGCTGTCGCTGACCGCCGGAGAACTCATGCGGATACCGAAGCGCATGCGACGCATCCAGGCCCACCATCTCCAGCAGCTCCTCGACGCGTCGCTGACGCTCCTGCTTCGAAGAAGCTATCCCATGCACATCGAGCGCTTCGCCGATAATATCAACGATGCGCAGCCTCGGGTTCAAGGATGCATAGGGATCCTGGAATATCATCCCCATATGCCGCCTCATTGTCTTCATCTCCGTGCGGTTCAATTGCTGCAGCGGAATACCCCGGTATAGAACCTCGCCTCCTGTTGGCTCATTTAGACGAAGTATTGTACGCCCCGTCGTGGATTTGCCGCTTCCGGATTCTCCAACCACGCCAAGCGTCTCACCTGCCCGAATGTCGAAGCTAATATCATTAACGGCTTTAACAATCTGTCCTTTGCCCATATCGAAGTATTGCTTTAACGACCTTACCTGGAGCAGGGGCACGCCATCTTCTGGGCGGGACAGCTTCGGAGCAGGCTTTGGTTTTTTCTTCTCATCGAGCCGCGGCAAGGCGCTCAGCAGCTTCACTGTATATGGATGCTGGGGATTCGCGAATATTTGCTCCGTCGTTCCCGTCTCAACGATCTCTCCATCTTTCATGACGACGACGCGGTCGCACATGCCCGCCACTACGCCAAGATCATGTGTAATCAAAATAATAGAGGTACCCAGCTGCTTCTGTATGTCTTTCATCTGATTAAGAATCTGTGCCTGAATCGTCACATCAAGCGACGTTGTCGGCTCGTCCGCAATGAGCAGCGAAGGACGGCAAGCCAAGGCGATAGCAATCATTACGCGCTGACGCATACCGCCGGAGAATTCATGGGGATACTGTAAGTAGCGAGCTTCACTATTCGGAATGCCCACGAGCTTCAGCATCTCGATCGCTTCTGCTTTGGCCTGCTGCTTGTTCAGCTTCCGATGCTTCATTAAGCTTTCCTCAATCTGTTTGCCGATCCGCATCGTCGGATTCAGGGAGGACATCGGGTCTTGAAAGATCATGCCGATATCTCGGCCCCGGATAGCCTCCATTTCCTTGTCGGATTTGTACGCCAGATTCTGGCCTTGGAATAAAACCTCACCGTTCTTCACCATAGAAGGCGGCGAGGGAAGCAGCCTCATAATCGTCCTAGCGGTGACACTCTTCCCGCTCCCAGATTCGCCGACGATACCCAGCGTCTCGCCTTTATGAACTTCAAAGCTGACATGACGAACCGCTTCTACTTCTTTGTCATGAGAAAAGAATGAAACAGATAAGTCGTTAACTTGGAGTAATGTGTGCATATTGTCACCCGCATTGTTATTATTTTCCAATAAAAGTTATAAAGATTTCAAAAAGTAAGTTACTAAAACATTTCTCATGCTTATTATATATTGTATAATGATTAAAGTGTTATTCCAACAGGAGGATTTAAGGATATTGACAATTTTCAATCCTTAAAATAAAATCTACTATATCGATCGGAATAATGCAATTAAAAAAGTTTGAACGAAAAGGAGCGGACTAGCTTGATAGGGCACGCTACTGCAACGGGTAATGGCTATGCTGATCGTTTGGCCGCCACATACCGCAAAATATTATTACATCCAACCTATAGGCTGCTTATTCTGCTTGCGGGAGCACCCGTGACTATTATTGTCTATGTGGCGTATCTACTACTCAAATCTAAAAGTGGTTATACAAGCATCGTCGAGGAAACGAGAAACAAGCTGCTGAAATCGGGTTATCTTGACGAGCTGCTTCTAGAAGCAAAGGATCAACTGGAGCGCAAGCATCGCTTCTTCGGACAGACGGTCAATACAGAGCAAACGGCTCGGGAGGCAAAGCAGCTAGCTTCACAGAAATTCGAAGAAACGCTGCAAGTGCAGTTAAAAGAACGCCTTTCTGAAGAAAGCGGATTAAAAATCACGTTCGGTGACACTTACCACTCATTAGCAATGAACCCTTTCTTCTTGGTTCTTTCGGTTATTATTGGATTGCCCATGTATCTGCTGATGGCTATCTATGCAAATCCTTATGTGAAATATATCGCAGAACGGCTGTTCATGGCCATTTTCGTTATTTTTGGAGTCGCATTCCTCGTCTTTACGATTCTTTACATCTCGCCGATGAATCCGGCTGCGAATCTGCTGGGGGAGACAGCAACTGCGGAACAAATCGCAACCTTCAATCATATTTACGGGTTGGATCAGCCTTACCTTGTCCAGCTATGGAACACGATTAAGGGCATATTAACCTTTGATCTTGGCAAATCATTTGCCGGCAACGAGAACGTAACAACAGCAATCGCGAATAAATTTCCAGTTACATTAACTTTAACGTTTATTGCCACGTTGATTGCTGTTCTAATCGCTCTGCCGATCGGGATCATATCTGCTACAAGGCCGAATTCTTTTCTCGATTATACCTTTATGTTTATTGCCTTGCTCGGATTGTCCATTCCTAATTTCTGGCAAGGGCTTATATTCATTCTAAACTTCTCTATTAAACTGCCCTGGTTGCCCGCTACTTATAATCCGAACAATTGGCTGTCTGCAATTATGCCAATTGTTGTACTAGGCACTGGACTGACAGCAGCTGTAGCCAGGATGACGCGTTCTTCCACGCTCGAGGTCATCCATGAGGATTATATTACGACTGCCAAAGCAAAGGGACTCGCTCGCAGACATGTGCTTTGGAAGCATGCTGTCGGCAATGCGCTTATCCCGATTATTACCGTTATCGGCTTGCAGTTCGGCGCTATGCTCGGCGGAGCAGCCGTAACGGAGAAAGTGTTCAATATTAGCGGTATCGGAAGCTATATCGTAGATAAGCAGTTCATACCTGATATCCCAAGCATTATGGGCGGAGTTGTCTATACCGCCATTACGATTTCCATCGTAAATGTGATTGTTGATTTGCTATATGCGTTCTTTGATCCGAGAATTCGTTCCAAAATGAAACAATACTAAAGCAGGTGCTACTTTTGACGAATCCGTCCATCACCAAACAAGAAGTTCAGTTCCGGCTGAAATCCAGCCAAGAATACGGCCAAGCAAGCTTCTCAGGCATCGTGTCCTTGGCTCTGGCGCTTGTCCTGCTGCTGAACAGCTACATACCAAGCACGGGAGCATTCAAGCCAGTCGTCTTAATAGCCAGTCTCACCTATTTCATATTTACACTGCTTCAACTCGCCGTTTGGTCGCTCATACGCAGAGATCTTATTCAATTCGGCGCAATTAAGCGTTCTACGAGGTTACTCGGATATGTGCTGCTTCTGAGCATCTTGTCCGCCAACCTATTTATAGCAACCGCTGCGTTTCAGCTTCTGAAGGTGAAGAAAAGCTCTGCATATACGCTATCCGTATACGCCGCACTTACAACACTTCTCGTATTCGCAGTTTCTGCATTAAATATTTTCAAACCTTACGTTGCGAACGGGTTTCTAATCGGCATGTTTCTGCTGATTATAGTCACCGTTCTCCAGCTCGCTGTCGTACTGCTCGTTGCTAAGTACGCCGATAAGCCAATTCTCCCCCGCTTTATGTGGGTGGTTGCCTTCATTCTTATTCTGACCTCAGTAAGCGGCAATTTGTTTGCGCTGTTCCTAGGGCTGCTGCTTATAGCTAAGCTCCGTGACAAGGGCCATACTTCGGGGTCTAAGCTCGGAGAGGTCGTCGAACGACTGTCACGAAGCTCGACTTCCATGCTCGGACTGCTCTTTATTCTGTTTCTGCTGACTTTGTCCATCACCAGCTATCTAACATTCGATTATGGTATGGCCATTGATAACAATTACAGCTTAATTCTACAGTCTCCGAATATGGCTTACCCACTCGGGACGGATAACTTCGGCAGAGACCTTTTCTCCCGAATCGTGTTCGGTGCACGGATATCACTAGTTGTCGGACTGATGTCTACGCTCATTCCCGTTGTGATCGGCGGCGTGCTTGGGGCCATCTCTGGTTATTACGGCCGTCATACGGACAACGTAATCATGAGAGCCTTGGACATCCTATACGCGATTCCAGGCATTCTGCTCTCTATCGCTATTATCGCAGCATTCGGTGCAAGCACCGTCAATCTGATTCTCGCACTGAGTGTCGGTGCTATTCCAACCTACGCTAGAACGATGAGAGCAAACGTCTTGCTTGTCTCTACACTTGAGTATGTCCAAGCTGCCCGAGCATTCGGCTCGAGCGACAGCGCCATTCTGTTCAAGCATATTGTGCCAAACTCCATTGCACCTATGATCGTTAAGTCTACGCTTACGATTGGTACGGCAGTCATCTCGACAAGCAGCTTGAGTTATCTAGGACTTGGCGTAGAGCCGCATATTCCCGAATGGGGCAATATCCTCAAGCTCGGCAGCGCCTATCTCGAAACGCATGCCTTTACAGCCATCTATCCTGGGCTTGCGATTATTGCGCTCGTGCTCTCGTTCAACTTCCTTGGCGACGGCTTGCGCGATGCACTAGACCCGAAACTGGACTAACTGCCTGCTTGATAAACACGTAACTCATTCATATTCTGTCGATCACTATGTTTCCATAACCTAACTGAGCGATGAATGAATGTGAGTTAAAAATAGAAAAAGAATATATATCTGGAGGGAATACCATGAAGAACAAAACCAAGTTTGGCGCTCTTATGCTGCTTAGTGCTTCCATTATGCTCAGCGGTTGCAGTGTAACGACCAAGAACGACGTCACTGAATCCCCAAAGCCTACTGAAGGAACAGAAGCTGTCGTAGATAGCGGCCCGGTAGATATTGAATTGCTCGGTATGAGCAGCAATGAGGCTGACATCAACATTATCCGCGACCAACTGTCCAAAAACGGCTTTAATGTGAAGCTGAATGTCCAAGCCGATTACGGTAGCTTCAAGTCCCAACAAGACGCAGGTAACTTCGATATCGCATTGTCCAGCTGGACAACAGTAACAGGCAATCCTGACTATGCCGTTCGCTCGCTCTTCAAAACAGGCGGCGATTACAGCATTCTTGCAGATCCAGAAATCGATGCACTAATTGATGCCGCTGGCGCTCAAACACCAGCAGAGTATACGGAGACCTACAAACAATTCGAGCAGCAGCTCGTATTCGACAAAGCTTATATTGCTCCATTATATAACTCATTGAAGGCGCAAGCGTTCAACAAAGAAGTGCTGAACAAAGATTCCGTACGCATCTCGAAGTCCCGTTCACTACCTTGGGAAGCTCTTGATTTCAATGATACATCCAAACGTGACAAGGATGCCCTTGTACTTCAATCTACAATGCCGACACTGACTTCACTTGACCCCATTAAAGGGAATGACGGCTCGATCAACATTATTAATACGAACATGAACGTTCGTCTGGTGAACCTGACGGATGATGACAAAATTACATCTGACGGCTCCCTATCCTACAACCATGCCATTGCTGATGGCAATTCAGAGTACTACTTCATTCTCAGAGACAACATTAACTTTGCTCAAATCAAAAACAAGCTGGCAGTAGATACAGGCGAACGCGTTGGCGGGGACGATGTTATCTTCTCCCTAGATCGTGCGAAGGATAAAAACTCTGTTCCTGACCACCGTACATTCACGCTTCACGAGCATATCCAGAAGGTTGAGCTCGTAACTGATGCAGCTGCACTTGACAGCGTTAAAGTATCTGGCGGCAGCGACACTGTGAAAGCTGCACTTGAGAGTGGTCTAGGCGCACCGATCTCTTCACTTGTTTCTGACAAAACGCAAGCAAGCAGCAAAGATGGCAAATACCAAGTTGTGAAGCTTACAACGACTGAGCCTTTCCCACAAGTACTGAACTATTTGGCTCACCAATCTGCCGGCATCGTTTCTAAGAAGCAAGTAGAAAGCATTAATACGTATGATGTAGCTAAATTCGACGTTAACAAAGATATTCCATACGGCGATCAGAACACCGTAACGGAAGGCAGTGCATACAACAATACGCTTTATGCAAGCGGTCCTTACATTCTATCCAGCAAAAATGATTATGAAGCTATTTTCTACAAAAACCCTGCTTACATGACAGGCACAGAAAATGAACCAAAAATCAAAAACATCAAAGTCCGCTTCATCAAAGACGCTGACAGCAGCTTGGCTGCGCTTCGCAGCGGAGAAATTCATCTTTACTACGGCGTTTCCGAGACGAAATACGATGTTGTAAAAGGCGACAGCAAGCTTGAGCTGCAAACGATCCCGAGCAACGGCGTTTCTTATCTGCTATTCAATACAAAAAACCGTCCGGTAGCAACTAGCGCTGATTTGAGAAAAGCAGTATTGTACTCCATTAATCAAGACGAAATTCTTGCCTACTACAGTGGCAACAAATTCAAAGCGATCTCTACGCTTAGCCCGCTTGTTAGCACAGGACTAGAGCTGAAAGCTGATGCTGCGAAAGTGAAAGAATTTCTTAATGCTTACAATACAAGCAAATAAATAACCGTTCATACAAGCAAGAGACTGCCACAGGCCATCCCCGATGACCCGGGCAGTCTCTTCTTCCTATCAAGCTATCCATAAGAAGGAGTGAATCGTAATGACAGCTACACAGAAACCTGAAGCAAGTCTGTCTCAGTGGGATGCCCTCATGCTGGAGTCGCTCAAAGCGCATGGCTGGTCTAATGATGAGTTGATCAACAGAGTAAACACCGGCGATTTCCCTGCGGATGAGAGCAAATTCCGCTTTGATTATTCGGCATTGACTGCCTACGCAAAAGAGAATGCAGACAGCTTCAAGCAAGCCGTACAACAAGGCTATCATATTAAGTACAACACGATACGCGGTATCCACAGCTGGATATTCGTCGCACTGAAGCAGGACGCAGAGCTGTTGCTGGACCCTGGTCACGAGGCAGTTATCGCCTCCTTGTCAGATGCTGAAGCTCGGCAGCTTGCAGCTGTTCTTTCCTTTGGCTGGCAAGTCATTCCGCAAGATGGAACGAGAAATGCGGATAGCGAAGCCTCTTCATATCGGATTGAGCCGATTCAACGCTAAAACCTATCAAGCGTAAATGGCTGAAGCCATCCTCTGGCGGCGAAGAACGTTTCTTTCCGAGAATTAGAGAGCATGTATACGCTAAGGATATACATTCCAATATTTTAAATAAAAAATCACTCCCCATCCGCGTATGAAGGCGATGGGGAGTGATTTTTTATTACAGTGTTGAAACGGCCTGACCAACAAGCGCCGATAATTGCTCAGCATCGAATGACTGTCCTTGCTTCAGCTTAATCGTCTTTCTCTCCGGCGGGCCCTCGAACAGCTCCTCCGGGAGTGTCAGACCGCTCGCATTAAAGATAGTGAAGCTTACCGCCGCCTTCGACACAGAGATCACAGCGGCATATTTCCCATTGTGCAAGAAATGGGGTTTCTTATACTGAATACGCTCCTGAACGCCAGGAACAGCACCTTGTACAATCTCACGCAGACGAGAGCTCAGATCCCGTTGCCAAGGCTCATTAATCGCTTCGATAAAATCGGTTACTTCCTGACTCATATCCCATTCTCCTTATCACAATTCTTTACGATATCCATCGTGAACCTAATGTATCGCTTCCTAATCAAATTTTACATGAATTCACAGCTATTGTGCTAGTCTATATTTCCCCTCACAGTAAACAAAAAATACAGAGAGAAGCCAGTCGCAGCCCGCCTCTCTCTGTATGCTCACCTTCATTACATCCACACTTACACGTTTACTTCGTTATTTATGCACCTTCGCTACCTGCTCGATCAGTGCATCAACTGCTTCATCTACCAGATAAGGACCATAGTTCCATTTGTCACGGGTGACGTTAATGATCCTATTTTCTTTGATCGCAGGAATCGCTTGATAGATCGGCTCTTGGAACAGTTCTGTCATCTTCGCCATCTCTTCATCCGTCATTTGTGTGAAGAAATAGTCCGCAGGCTGATTCACAAATTGCTCCATCGATAATGACGTTCCGCCGTCCGCAAACTGCTTGAACTGCTCGGGCATCTTGAAGCCATAATCCTCGTAGATCAGCTTGCCCAGCGTACCGCCTTCGCCGCCTAATAGAAACTCTCCCTCGTATAGAATGAAGGTGATGGCGGTAGTCCCCTCTTTAATATTAATGTCGATCTGGTCGCGAATCCGCTGCAGCTTCTCTTCGAACTTAGCGACCCACGCTTCAGCCTCATCCTTGCGATTCATAATATCGCCCATCGTACGAAGTGTATCGATGACGTTCGGGTCGCCACCCCATGCTACTGCAATGGTCGGCGCAATTTTCTCGTAGGATGCATAGGACTCTGGATTATGGTAATCAGGCACGATGATCAGGTCAGGTTCCAACGCAGAGATCGCCTCTGCATTGCCTAGACCGCTGCCAATGCTCACGACATCGACCATATCTTCTGGATAATGCTCCAAGGTTGCTTGATCAACGCCAACTGGTTTCAAGCCTAACGGCAGCAAATATCCGCCATATGTAACAACAACAACTTTGGTCGGGTCAGCTGGAATCTCAATCTCGCGTCCCAAAGCATCCTTATACATTCTTTTCTCGGAAGACACCGTATTCGCGGATTCATTCTTCTGCTCATTACTTGCTTGAGCAGTCGGCTGCACCTCAGCCCCAGCACCGCCGCATGCGGCTAATAACAAAGAAAGACTGAATAACAAGGTTACTGCAAAAGAAGGTTTAAATCTCAAATTCATTTCATCCACTCTCCAAGCATTATGTTGATAATGATTATCACTATTAACACTATAGCTTTCCCCTGCTTGAGGCGCAATGAACGATTCGGGCATAAAATTCGTACGAATTGAACCTTTGGGTCCCGGTCTATACATTTTGAATTGCGCTGGCGTAGCGCCGGTCTGCTTCTTGAATAGCCGGTTGAAATAATAAATATCGGTATAGCCGACACTCTCCGCTATTGTGCGGATGGGAATATCCGTTTCGATCATTAACGCTTTGGCCTTGTCCATACGTAGTTGAACCTGATATTCCATCGGGCTGTTTCCAAACTTGCGCTTGAACACCCTTGCAAGGTAATGAGTACTATAATGAAACACATTGGCCATTGTCTCCATCGGAATCGACTGCTGGTAATGCTCATGAAGGTATTGCGCGATCTGCATAGCTAGATCAGGCTCCGCAAGCTCAGCGCCCTCGAGCTGCAGCTGCCGGAATTGTTCATATGCGAATTGATAGAACAGCCCTGTCACTTGCAGCCGTTCCAGCTCTTTGCCGTTTGTCCAATAGTGATGCATTCGCTCAAGCAGCGAAAGCAAGGCAATAGGCTCGCTTGCCCGGAACGAGTATTGTCGTTTGAAGGAGGCTTGATGCTCCTCTTGGACAAGCAATACATCACTCTTCAACCTAAGCATCGGTTTATATAATATCAAATAATATTCAAATGGGCGGTTCAAGCCCCACAAGTTCAGAACGGAACCTTGACCACAGTGGAACACCTGGCAGCCTTCGGAAGACAGATTCATGCCATCCAGCTGTATGCGTGCTTCCCCCTGACTGGAAACGAGAAACGTATTCGCAGGAAGACGGTAGGAACGCAGCTCCGCCCACGGCTTCAACACAACATGCCTTATATCCCATACTCTAATGGGTGTTTGGTTCCATAAGCGGATCGTTTCTAACCATTCCATTCATACACCTCACAACTTATATCATTTATTATAAAACAAAATGCATGATATCGGCTATTTCCACTTGTCAGTTCAGTCATAGCTCCCTTAGCATTCTGCCGCCCAAAAATTGCGATGAAATGCATTGTGAGCTAGAATAATCCTTAGCTAGCAACAAGGGTGGTGAGCTTGATTGACTTCAACGAATAAGACCATAAAAACTGCAGCATACGGCTCGCTTGAAGGCATGTGCTTCAAGCTTAGAGAAGCCGAGCATATAAAGCACGAATCGAAAGAATGGAGTCTCAAGCTTCAATTTATTGAAGCGCATACGATTATATTCGCCGCAAGCGGCCATGGCATGCTAACCATCGACGGACAATTTATTGAGCTGCGGGAGGGCAGTCTATACGTGTTCTTTCCCGGTCAGCTTATTGAAGCAGCAGCACAATCGTTTGATGAACGGGGTTTTTATTTCATGCGATTCGATGTGATGAAGGATGATGGTGTTTCCTTAACTAGCAGGAGCTCGTCCGAAAAAAGCAATCACTTTCCTGTAATCGGTGAACTAATCCCGACATCCCAAGTCTCAATCGGTGCGTTGTGCGATACCATCTGTCGGTACGTGAAGGACGATGAACCTCTAAACCGCTTCCGCGCACAAATCCTTTTCCAAGAAATACTCCATACCTTGCTGCAGGATGCTCTCCTTGACCAAGAAACCGACTCGGACGCAGCGCTTGAGCATGTGAAGACTTATATCGAGCAGCACTATCAGCAGGAATTAACCATCGAGCAATTGGCTAGAGTAGCAGGAATTAGCTCCCGTCACTTCATGCGTCTATTCAAAAAAAGATATGGATGCAGCGCTATCGATTATTTGGCGGCCTACCGAATCAAGCAGGCACAGCAGTTGATGCGAACTGGCGGACAGTACCGAATCCGGGATATTGCAAGACATGTAGGCTATCAAGATGATATTTATTTCCGCCGCAAATTCAAACAAATATCAGGCCTGCCGCCAGCTGCTTTTATAAAAAACAGCAAACAAAAAATCGTAGCTTACCATTCCTTAATCATTGGAGAGCTCCTTGCCCTTCATGCCACACCAAGCGCTGCACCCGCTGATCATCCATGGACCGATTACTACCGGAGGAAGTATGAATCTAGCGCTGTTCTGCCTTTGAGTACCCTCCCATCCACCAAGATAGAACAATTACGTGCTGCCGTCCCCGATTTCATAATCGGCACAGACCTACATATATCCACCGAGGAGCAGACATTGCTGCAAGAAATCGCTCCCTCGTTTTTTGTGCCTTGGACGGGAAATGACTGGCGCACGCATTTGCGCTTAATTGCTCAGTTTCTGGGAAAAAGCTCGGTTGCGGAGACTTGGCTGGAAAACTATGAACGCAAAGCCCGCTTTGTAAGCGAACAGATCAAAGGTGTAAACAGCAATGAGCGTCTGCTCATTCTAAGGATCTCAGGTGAGCGTTACACCGCATTGGGCAGAAGAAGCATCGCCACTGTTTTTTATGATGATTTGCAGTTGAGATCTGCACGATCTGACGATCATATGCAGACAGATCAGCCGATTAGTGCTGCACAGCTTGAGGAGTTGGACGCTGATCGGCTCTTACTCCTCATCGATGAGGACCCTTTGTCGCAATCGAGCTGGCAGGCGCTTATGCTGTCCGATCAATGGCGAAGTCTGAATGCCGTCCGGGAAGGACGATTGATTTTCCTCCCCTCATACCCTTGGATCGAATATACAGCTTTTACCCATGATCTTATATTAGATGAAGTGTTGAAGCTTTGGCGGGATCGTACATAAAAAAATGTCTTTATCGTCAATATGCCGAAGTAACAATTTCAACTATACTCCTCTTATATGATAATGATTATCAATTTTAATGCGAGGTAGTCATTAATAAATTAGTTTTACAGGAGGGGCACCACAGAATGAAAAGAAATGTACGCTTACTAATGGGATTGATGCTGATCTTGTTAGTGCTGATAAGCACAGCCTGCGCAGCAGCGAAAACAGAAACGAACAACACAAATGCAACAGCTGAACCTTCCAGCCAGCCGAGCACAGAAGCGCCTGCGGCAGAGCGGGTCGTCAATAGCCTAAAAGGTGATATAACGATTCCAGCCGATCCTAAACGGGTCATTGGACTTTCCGTCGTATATCCTGAGTTTTTGTATGCACTTGGTGTTACACCAGTAGCTGTACAAAACTACCATGATGAATTCCCTTCCTATTTGGAAGAAGCCTTCAAAGATACCTTGAAGATGGGCATTGCCAAAGTGCCCAACTTTGAAGCGATTCTGGCACAAGAGCCCGATTTGATTATAGCTCCGACATGGTGGTCCGATAAGGATTATGATCAGCTATCGAAGATCGCTCCTACTATCCTTCTGCCGGAGCGTGATAACTGGAAGGATGAGCTACGAGATATTGCTGCAGTACTTGGCAAAGAAACGGTAGCAGAGAAGGTTATTACCGATTTGCAGACCAAAGAAACCGAGGCTAAGCAGAAGCTGGACACCCTTGTTGGGGACGAGACTGTTATGTACGTGATGGTTATGGACAAGGAACTCGTTATTTATGGAGAAACGATTGATCGGGGCAGCTTTATTCATAAGCAGCTTGGCTTAACTCCAGTTGAAAATTTCCCGCAAACGGAGCTTTCTCTATCTATCTCTTTGGAGAAGCTGCCCGAATACAATCCAGACCATATCATCCTGCAGCTTAATAATGAGTTCGATGATGCGATTCAGAGCCGCTATCAGGAATTATTGAACAGCACGATTTGGAAAAGCATGACTGCCGTCAAAAACAATCACGTTTATACGATGGCCGGTAAGGAATGGTTCAATTTGGGCATGTCTCCACTCGCAGACAACTATGCGATCGACGAAGTTCTACGCGTTTTTGAGAATAACAAATAATAACGAACACTTATAACAGGCACGGTTGAATTCAGACATTCGATAGAGCGGCTTTCTCAAGCTCCATCAAGGTCTGATTACGCCGTGCCTGTTTCTATATGTTGGCAGCCTTCGATTTCACGATACGCTTTGTACCAGCATCAACCTACTGAAACATGACTGTTTACGAGATTACATATCATTTATAATAGAAGAGGCCATTGTTTATTAATATGACTACGTAAATAGAAGGCAGGTTGCATGAGGATGGACATTAACGATCATATTATGCTGTGGAGCCATGCCCATTGCAGACTTGCAGATATACGCCGCATCATCCTGAAAGCTGGACAATCCGCGAGTCCCTATACCATTCCTGCTAGTGTATTTCTCATGTCTGTACGCGGAACGGCGGAGTTCAGTCTAGGTGGTACAGCCTATACTGTAGCCCGCGTTAACTTATTTCATGCAGGCAAAGGGGTGCTGCTGAATATACATGCTGGAGCAGACGGGTTCGAATATTATATCCTTTACTATAAAGCAAGCCTTGCCTCGCCCGCTCGTCCGGAATTGATTCGACTTTCAGAGAGCCTGCGTCCTTTCCAAATGACGTATAGTTTTGTCCCCGCAGTGCCTGTAGCGTTGCTGCGCTGCTTGTCCGATATGCACAACGAATGGCAGAAGGCAGGTACGCTTACGCTGCTTCGCGTAAGTGCTTTGTTCCAGCAATTTATCCATGAGCTGCTGAATCAGATACATACGCAAGGAATGCGCGAGGAGAAACGAGATCTAGCTGCGCAGATCATCTCCATTATCCATGACCGTTATGCCGAAGCACTCACTTTGGAATCTTTATCCGATAGCTTGAACTATAGCGTCCCCCATCTCTCCTCTTATTTCAAGAGCCGAACCGGTCTCTCCCCTATTGATTATTTAATTAAAGTACGCGTGGATAAAGCAGCTGCCCTGCTCCTTGAGACAGATGCCACTCTGAAAGAAATTGCAATCGGTGTAGGCTATCAAGACCCTTATTATTTGGGCAGACTCTTCAAAAAACACAAGGGATATTCGCCAACACACTTTAGGGCGAAACACTCCGCGAAGCGCAGGGCAGAAGATTGTCCTTCCCCTAGCATGAGATCCTCCATTGTCTCACCAGGTCCGCTCAGCTATACTGTTGTCAGTGATAATCATTATCAACATGAAAATGAGGGAGATCAAGCTATGTTTACAACATTCAAGCAGCCGCTGGCGGCCGTGCTGCTATTCAGCTTCATGCTGGTGCTAAGCGCGTGCGGAGCAAGTAGCGTACCTGAGGCGACAGAGCGTCCAGCTACAGAAGCTACAGAAGCACCAGCGGCCACTGAGCAGCCGAAAACGAAGCTCGTGACGACCGTTGCAGGGGAAATCGAAGTGCCGACCCATCCACAGCGGATCGTAGCAGGGGAATACTTGGGCAGTCTGATTGCGCTAGGCGTTACTCCTGTTGGTACATCCAATCATCATATTCAGAATCCTTATTTCGGAGATGCTCTGAAAGGTGTTGAGGATATTGGTGAGGGAAATGGAAATATTGAGAAAATATTGGATATGCAGCCCGACCTTATTATTATGGATGATACCTATGCCGAAATGAATGAGCAGCTTCCCAAAATAGCTCCTACGGTTGTTATTCCTTTTGCATCGCTGAAAACCGTTCACGAGGAAATCACTTATTTCGGTAAATTGCTGGGCAGAGAGCAAGAAGCGGAAGACTGGCTAGCCGATTATGATCGACGTATTGCTGAAGCCAAAGAAAAAGTGTTACAGGTTATTCCTGCGGACAGTACCTTCTCCGTTCTAGAGCTTATGGACAAAAATATATCGGCAGTCGGTGCAAACTATGGTAAAGGCGGACAACCAGTCTACAAGAGCTTTGGCTTCAAGCCGCCTGCTGTTGTAGGTCCAGAGCTCAATGATCCAGGCTGGGCCTCTCTATCCAGTGAAACACTGCCTACCTATGCGGGCGATTATATCGTGCTAACTTCTGATTCTCATTCATTGGAGGATTTGAAAAACGATCCGATTTGGAATTCGCTGGATGCGGTTAAAAATGATCGCGTATTTCTATGGGAATCCAAACGCTCCTGGTATTGGGACCCCATTGCCATTCTAAGCCAAACGGAAGAATTAGCTGATTGGCTGGTTGGACTGTAAGCTGCTTGTACACAGAAGAAAGACCGGTTTCTCAACAAGAGAATACCGGTCTTTTACTTATTTGCAATTACTGCTGCTTCTCTCCCATTGCATCACAGATGAAGGTTAATCGCTCCCTTGCCGGGGTACGCGGCCTGGGCTTCGGGATCTTATTCTGATCGAAATAGCCTAGATGAAGCGTGCCGATAATTCTCTCGCCCGGCTTCACACCTGTAAGTCTGCAGAAATCAGGGTCGAAATTGTATTCATTTGTTTTCCATACTACGCCGATTCCCTGCTCCCATGCCAGCAGCTGTATGTTCTGAATAAGCGCTGCGCCTGCCCCTACAGCATCTTCCCATACTCTTTGCCTTGGATCAGCCTCTATAACGACCAACAGATGGGCCTGCATTCGCTGGCAATAATCTTCCTGAAGCTTCTGTTCCCAGCGCTCACGTTCTTCCTGAGAGAACGTATACAACACCGCATCAGAGAATTGCTTCCTTCCCTCTTCCATAAATAAAATGAATCGCCACGGCTCTTTGCGTGAATGTACAGGTGCCCATACGGCTGCTTCCAACAAGTCCATGATTGTTTCTTTCGGAAGCGTCTTTTCATTAAACTGACGAATGGTTCTTCTTTCACGAATAAGCTTCTCTATTGCTGATGATTCCATATCGGCTGCTCCTCCCCCTCGCATCCCCTTAGCGGGTGAGCCAATTCACCGTTTCTTCGATAATTTTGCTTTGGCCGATTGGGCCGCCTGGGCCTTGGAACCATAAACCGTAGTCAGCCATATACACATGGTTGTTCTTAACAGCTTTCAGGCTTTTCCACACTGCTGTTTTCTCAATCTCACTTACCTCTGCCCCATCTGATGCTAGAAGGATAATATGGTCAGGATTAATGGACGGCAATGTTTCTAACGAGATAACCTGCATCGACTCAGTTGGGTCAGGCATAGAAGCAGGAGGCTGAAGAGCTAGATCATCATAAAGAACCTCATAGTTCCGTTTGCTATAGTACCGCACTTCTTTGTCGGATAAGCGTAGGAACATAACCGACTCGTCACCGATCGCTTGCTTAATCTTCTCACGACCTTCTGCCGCTAGCTTCTCATAGTCTGTGATAACCTGCTTGGCTTCTTCCGTCCGCTCCAGCATTTCGCCAAGTTTAAGCAAGCTCGTTTTCATTCGAATGACGCCCTGCTCATCCTTCACTTTCTCCGCAAACAAGGTAGGCGCAATTTTACTTAAATTGTCGAAAGCGTCACCCATGAAATCCTGACCTACAATAAGGTCTGGCTCTGCTGCTAATATACTTTCGAAATTGGGCTCAACCTGCCAGCCCAAATTTTCTTTGCCCTGCAAACGATCAGATAGGTACGTAGGAAATTCATCGCTGTCCTCTCCATTACTCGACGCCGCCTGCGGCACAATGCCAAGTGCAAGTAAATAATCAGTAGCAGCTGGGAACAAGGAAATAATGTGCTGAGGCTCACCTTTAATAACGGTTTCTCCCCATGCATGTTTAATGACACGTTCCTGCGCTGCTGGATGCTCGCTTGGTTGTACAGAGGCAGTTGGTTGTGCTGTATTGTTCTGTCCATTCCCGTTTGCTGTCGTAGAATTCTGTGAGGATGAACAAGCGGACAATAGGAGTGTAAGACTAAGCAATAAAAGCATGGTGACGGATTGTTTCGATTTCATAGGTATGCGTAAATCTCCTTTTTGTTTATATTGATAATGATTATCATCATTAATACGAATATAACCTCGAAGTTTACGCCTGACAATGGACAATTCTGACTTGCCCTTAGTATTATCCTGACTGGTCGGCAGGCTAATGATACTTTCCCTGAAACGACCCGGTGACACACCTACGTGCTTTTTGAATAGGCGATTGAAATAAATGACATCGGGAATACCGATCCCCTCGGCAATTGCCTGCAGAGACGCATCCGTATGCAGCAGCAGCTCCTTCGCTTTACTCATTCGAATCCCCGTTAAATAGGCGATTAGGCTGCTGCCCGTCTCTTTCTTGAACATTCTAGACAAATGTCCCGCGCTGCAGTCCAGAAGCTCTGCGAGTGGATCGACCATAATCGGCAAAGCATAGTGTTCATGAAGATAACGAACGGCTTGAGCAACGAGATTAGGCTGAATGGTCTGAATATCTTGCGTATTCAGCTGCCTCATCAATTCATTAATAAACTGATAGAATAGCGTTTTAACCTGAAATTTCGCTAGTGCATCCGTTTGACCCCAATACTGATCAATTTTTTGGACCTTGTCGTATAAGACGACAGGATAGCTTGGTATGAATGCATATTGAATATGGAAAGGCATATGCTGTCCAAGCAGGGATTGAAGCTCACGGCTGCCAGA
Source organism: Paenibacillus sinopodophylli (assembly GCF_005930355.1). Classification (GTDB taxonomy): domain Bacteria; phylum Bacillota; class Bacilli; order Paenibacillales; family Paenibacillaceae; genus Pristimantibacillus; species Pristimantibacillus sinopodophylli. Next base: position 161,010 of record NZ_VDBO01000005.1, on the reverse strand, counting down.
CACAGGCAGGCTTGCCCGATAAAATATTAAATAATATTCAAAATACTCTTCCGAGAGCGTAATATCTAAACATACTCCCTTGCCTCCATGCAAAACTTGCATCTTCTGAGCGGCATGCGCCTCTCCGTCCAGCGTAACTGTCGCACTTCCTCTTGTTGTATATAAAAATCCGCTCGCTGGCAATCGATAACCCTTTACTTGTTCACCAGCATGCAGTACTCTATGCCGTACATCCCATATTTTAATTGAAGCCAGATTCCAAAGTTTAACATGCTCGTCTACGTACATTGCTTCACCTTCCAGAATACCTCTACACATCAACAAGACACGCTCGCAGATGCACTATCGCCTATTTTAAAGATAATCGTTCTCATCTACAATGTATTTCTTGTTGTATCGTTCATTTACAATCTATTCGACATTAATATGAAAAATTTTTCCATTCACTTAAAAGGAATATGTAGAACCTCGTCGAATTTTAACCAGAGCCTATTTCACTCATGAGGAGTCCTACGATGCCTTCACAGCAAGAGCTTCAAACCAATAAGAAGAAAGTTGGCCTAGCCACCTTATTTTCTGGATTAGTCATCCTCTCTGTCTTACTTACGCTGACGATTCTGCTCATTGCATCCTACCAATCCAAGAAGCAAGCCTTATATGACACGACACTTAACCTGAATTTCAATAACGCAGCAAAGATGAGTCAAACGATGGATTCTTTGTTCAAATCAATGAGAAGCGGACTTCAATATACAGCGAGTATGCTGAAGAACAGCCCCGCAACAGATGAGGAAGAACTGTTCGAAACCCTTGAATTAATGCGTCTTAGCAGCAATTACTTTAACTCGGTCTTCTTAATCGATGAGACCGGACTCATACGCAGCCGCTCCCCCTATGCCGATAACATGGTTGGCACTCGAATCTCTACGGAAACAGCCTTGGAAGCAGTAGCGGTCAAAAAGCCCTATTTGTCCCAAGCCTACACAAGCGCCAGAAGCAATCGCCTCATTGTATTTATGAGCGAGCCTATCTATGATAAAAACGGTACGTATCGGGGAGTTATCGGGGGCAGTATTTATTTGCAGGAGCCTAATATTATGAATATGATATTCGGGAGCAATAATATAGATGCTGCCGGCTCCTCCTTTTACATCGTCGGATCGGACGGGCATCTCTTGTATCATCCGGACAAATCCCGTCTAGGCGAAGATATAAGTGCTAATACAGTCGTTCAGAAGCTGATGCAGGGCAAGAGTGGACAGGAGCGGTTTGTTAGCTTGACTGGCATTCCTCTTCTAGCTGGGTATTCCTATGTTCCGGAGAATGGCTGGGGAGTCGTCGTTACCTCATCCGTTAATACGATCCAAGAGCAATTAGAGCATCACATCCAACTGCTGCTCTTGAAAATGCTGCTGCCGTTTATTCTGTTATTGCTTGCCGCAATATGGCTCGCACGCAAATTGGCCCGTCCGTTCGTATCTCTTGCCGATCTCGTCAGCAGAATAGGAAAAGAAGAAGTCCAACTTCCTGAGATGAAGAATCATTGGAACAGGGAAGCCGATCTGCTGACCAAAGCGATTACGGCCGCCTTTACCGACATTAAGAAGCAGACTGAACAATTAACCCGGGATGCCATGACCGACCCTTTAACCGGATTAACAAACCGTAGAACACTTGAATCGGTAATGAATAAATGGACAAGCGAGGCAGTTGCCTATTCGATTATGGTCATGGATATTGATCGGTTCAAAAAAATAAACGATACCTACGGTCATCAGGCGGGGGACGAAGTACTCAAACAGCTTTCACAAATAATCACGTTATATGCAAAACCTGGGGATGTATGCTGCCGTTACGGGGGAGAAGAGTTTGTTATGCTCCTTGCCTTAACTACACTGGAAGACGCTTACCAAACAGCCGAGAACATTCGTCTAGCGTTAGACTCGAGTGTACTTATAGCCGGGGAACAAATCACGGTTTCCGTGGGGATCGCTCATTATCCGACCCACTCAGAGCATACTGAAGCCTTGTTCCAATTGGCTGACCAAGCGCTGTATATAGCCAAGGAAACAGGAAGAAATCGAACTATCGTTGCTGACGTGGATAGACAGCTCGAGAGCATTTGATTCGGAAGTTCATTCCCATCGTGAGCTTAATCATATTGTTCAATAGAGGATATGGATCCGCAACATCCATATCCTCTATTGTAATCGCTTGCCGAATGAATGATATTATGAAAGCTTGCTTAGTCTAGCTCTAATTTCATTGATAAGAATACTTTTTTCAGCCTCACTAATCCCATCCGCCGATAGTTTACGCGCTGCAACGGGAGCAATCCACGCGTCAATCTCTTCGTAAGTGACTCCTGTTAAACGTGTATATTCTTCAACAAATACTTTAATAATAGTCTCTCTGATTGAATCAATGTATGCCACTGCTTCATCAGGCAAATAGGACGGCAAAATGGCATAGCGAATCATTATAATATATTCAGCCAGATCTGCTTCTGGATTGCCTATGGTCGCATTCATCCAGTCAATCATGATAGCATGACCATCTTTAATCATAATATTTCCCAGGTTAGGGTCGCCATGACATAGTTGTTGTTTCATTGGGAGGCTGTCTATTAGCTTAAAGATCGTTTCTTTCTCCTCAGGCGACAAATAATTTACCCAGCCGATCGCGTTTTTTATCGTTTCTCTCTGCGACGGTACATTCACATTCGATTTGGAATGAATTTCATTCAGTATTCGGGCAGTCATTCTAATGTCGTTTTGGCTGTCCTCTTCGATATGAACTTCTTTAGATACTGCTCTTTCTAGAGCATGCTTTACAAACCGTTTCATTAGCGTGTCACCAATGATACGTTCAAAAACAATGCCCGGGCGACCATCAATCTCTACAAACTCGAATGGTTGAGGTACTGGCAATCCATTATCCCAAGCCATGTGATTATTGTGGTATTCTCTTCTCATCGCATCCATATCTGTATTCGCCCTAGCTAATTTAATAATTTTACTAGCAGTACCCCACTCGAAAACCTCGGAGCAGCCACCCTCACCAATTTTCTCACCAATCATCGCATTCATTCTGTAATCCCCCTTAACTGGATACGCTGTAACTTAACCGCTTTAAATTCCATATTTTATATAATAAGTATAAACGAACCGTTTCTTTGCCGCCATATAAAATAAAGTACTGTGGGACCAGCTATGCACGCTCAACTAACCAAATGCAATAGTAGAATGACGTAAAAAAGCACCCAATCGTCCAGTAAAGAACGATTAGGTGCACCTATTAAAAACATATAATTGGAGATAAACTCATGCTGTGTTAAATCTCTGCTTATTCCGCTGTATTGACCGCGAAGAGAGAATGGATATTGCCTTCTGGATCTGCGAAAAATCCAACTGTATGACCCCAAGACACGCTCTTTGGCTCAGTAATAGCAATGGCGCCTTTCGATACGAACTGTTCATATAGATCATAAACAGCCTTAGGAGATTGACATTCAAAGTTCAGCTCGAAAGACTGACCTTTGCGTTCTTCGATAAAGGAATGATGCATATTCGTATTGTCAGCCATTAACGGTCTGGCGCATATCGCGATGCGAACTCCCTTATTGTCGAATTCCACATAATGCCCCTCTTCGATGACTACTTTAAATCCGATGACATCTCGATAGAATGCTGCTAATGCAGATACATCGTTAGCTAGCACAGTAATACCTTCTAATCGAACCTCCATGATTCATCCCCCTATCCCAATACCCAAATTATAGCATAAGTAGTGAGCTAGAGGTTTATCTGAAATAATATCCATCATTTTCACCAACCTGATGTTATGGCTCATGGAAGGAAACAGCAGTGTCTTTCCTTAACGCCTAGCCATCGTCGCATGTTGAAAAATCGGGTCCTTCAGATGAAACTCATACGTCAGTCCGTCAACAATTCCGACAATCTTCTCACTATCGTAAAGCTCCAGCAAGAAACCTGCCATCTCTTTCGCTGTATGGTATTTGGGCACGGCACCCTTATATTCAAACTGATCGACATCCCGTGAACGCAAGACGAATTCCGTCTCTGTCGCGGCTGGTGCAAGCACCTTCGCCTGCATCGGCAATCCTTTAGCCTTCAATTCAAGCGCAAGTCCCTCTGTGAATGCACTCACATAAAACTTGGAGGCGCAGTAAGTAACAGCGTCAGCAATGACCGTGTACCCTCCACCAGACGAAATATTAATTAGCTGAGTGCCTTCTTTCGAAGCATACTCCCTTACAAATAAGGTAGATAGAATAGTCAGCGCCTCAATGTTGAGGTGAAGCAGCTGCTGGATTTTGTCCAATTTCTGCTCGCCTACTGTTGCAAAGTTGCCGAAGCCAGCGTTGTTAATCCAAGTTTCAACTTCGTATTCCTTCAAACTTTCGTAAAAAGCATAGACGTTATCGGCTACGGACAAGTCTACAGCTTGCAAGACGACCAACACATCCGGGTATTGATGTTCAATCCGAGAACGCAGCTCCTCCAGGTTTGCTTGACGCCGCGCCGCCAGAACCAAGTTTTTACCGCGAGCCGCGAATGTCAGCGCCGTTTCATATCCAATTCCCGAGCTTGCTCCTGTGATCACTGTATACTTCATCGTGTAGCCTCCTTTTTTTTCGTTGCAGTATGAATTATACTGGTTAGAGTTTACTAGAAGTCAAGCGATTTCATTATATCCAGGAGGCAGAAACTTATGTATGCCATCAGCCAGCTCTCCAAATTACTCGGTATCAGCACTTATGCGCTTCGTTACTATGAGACGGAAGGAATCGTCGCACCCGATCGCAATGCTCAAGGCGAGCGAGTGTATCGTGAAGCGGATGTGGAGTGGCTGCGATTTGTTCTCCGTCTGAAGGAAACGAAGATGTCCATTGCACAAATTAAGCAATACGCCAGGCTTGTGGCCGAAGGCGAACATACGCGTGAGGACAGACTTCAATTGCTTGAGACACATCGCACGTTCATTCGCCAGCAGTTGGAGAGCCTGACAACGACCGAACAAATGCTGGATTATAAAATTAATTTTTACCAAAGCCATATTATGAAAAAGAGCCTTCAATCACAACAGTGATTGGACATCACCTATGAGCATACAAGGTTCAACTCATGTTTTTCGGCTAGTATCCGCTATGTGAATGGTTCTTCCGATCGCTGAACTTATATCGTACTATAAAAAAACCGTTTCTTCGTAATGGGATGATCCATTTACGAAAGAAACGGTTTTTACATTTGGTTTAAGGAGGCCGCCTCACGATTGCTCCGATTCAGCTGCCTTCTCACCTTAATAACGAATTACTTAATAACAACGTATTCCAAGTTAACCAGCTTCGCATAAGTCACGATTTGGTCAGTCGTCAGGTTCAAGGAAACAACAGTATGGTGGCCGCCGCCATTCTCGATCCATGCTCTTACTCCATCTTGGAAGTTCGGCTTAACCGTCCAGAGGACACGAGCCACTGGAAGATTCGGAGCCGGAACTGTTGGCTCGAATGCAGAAACCTCGTTGATCAGCAATTTATAATGCGTGCCGAAGTCAGCCATGGATACAACGACGCCATCGCCGGCTTTACCGTCGAATACGAGACGCGCAGGGTCTTCACGATCGCCGATACCAAGCGGAGAAACAATAATGGTAGGCTTGTTGCTCGCCAAGGATGGATCTACCTCAAGCATATGAGATTGCAGGATAGCTTCTTGGCCCGCTGCCATCTCGTAAGTGTAATCTTCCATAAAGCCTGTGTTTTGATTGCGGCTCATCACTTTCAGCAAGCGATCAAGCGCTGCTGTCTTCCAGTCTCCCTCGCCAGCAAAACCGTAGCCTTGCGCCATCAGACGTTGAACAGCAAGACCTGGGAGCTGCTTCATGCCATGCAAATCCTCGAAGTTCGTTGTGAAAGCATTATAACCTTTTTCGTCCAAGAAACGTTTAATGGCGATTTCATAACTCACTTGAACTTTAACGCTCGCTTCCCAAGCCTCTTTGCTATTCGTGCCGTAGTCAAAATGATAGAGCTCCGCATACTCCGCGAACAGATCATCGATTTCCTGTTCTGTAACAGCATTCACGTATTGTACAAGGTCGCCGATACCGAAGTAATCCACAGTCCAACCGAATTGAATTTGCGCTTCAACCTTGTCCCCTTCCGTTACGCCAACATTACGCATGTTGTCGCCGAAACGGGCTACTTTGATGCTGAAGCTCTCGTTATATGCAACTGCTACGTCCATCCAATCCGCAATTTGCTGCTGCACCTCGGCACGTTCCCAGTAGCCTACGACGATTTTGTTCTGTTTCTTCAGGCGGGCATTGATGAAGCCGTATTCGCGGTCGCCGTGAGCCGCTTGGTTTAAGTTCATGAAGTCCATATCGATCGTTGCCCAAGGAATGCTTTCGTTGAACTGAGTTGCCAAATGAAGCAAAGGCTTCTGCAGCAATTTCGTACCGCGAATCCACATTTTTGCAGGCGAGAATGTGTGCATCCAAGTGATCACACCAGCTACTTCATCGCGATAGTTAACCTCTTTTAGAATGCTTGTAATTTTATCTGCGCTGACAGCCAGATCCTGCAACACAACCGGATAAGGGAGCACACCGCTGTTATTCAAAGCATCCGTCATCGTCTGTGCATGTGCTTTTACTTCTGCTAGTGCCTCTTCCCCGTACAAATGCTGCGAACCTACGACAAACCAAAATTGTTTAGCTGCTGTTACTGACATCTTATTCATCCTCTTTTCTAAGTTTTATAGTAGGTAAGGCGATTACTTCTGCCCGTAGTAGGCATCTTTCCCATGCTTCCGGAGATAGTGCTTATCCAGAATGCCTTGTGGCAATTCTTTGGCGAAATGGTTTAACTGACGCGCATACAGATTCATTTTGCATACTTCCTCCAGTACGACGCTGTTCACAACCGCCGACTTCACGTCTTTCCCCCAAGTGAAAGGCGCATGTCCCTGAAGCAAGACGGCCGGGATCGCCATGACATCCAATCCGCGTTTCTCGAACTCTTCAATAATAACGTGACCCGTCTCCGCTTCGTAGCCTCGGTCAACCTCTTCTTGGTTCAAGAACCGTGCGCAAGGTACCGCACCATAGAAGGTGTCTGCATGCGTTGTTCCCATTACAGGCACATCAAGTCCCGCTTGCGCCCAGATCGTTGCCCAGGTCGAGTGAGTATGCACGATGCCGCCAATCTGCGAATAGCGTTTGTACAATACGGCGTGAGTTGCGGTATCAGAGGATGGTCTCATCTCTCCCTCGACTACCTTACCATCGAGATCCACAACGACCATGTCGCTCGGTTTCATCTTCTCATAGCTAACTCCACTCGGCTTGATCACGAACAGGCCGCTTTCCCGATCAATGGCGCTCGCATTGCCCCAAGTAAATTTCACGAGTCCGTGCTTAGGCAAATCCAGATTCGCCTGATATACTTCTTCTTTCAATTGTTCTAACAACGTTAGTCCCTCCCGTTCTCTAGCAGATGGTCTACAGCAGCTTGTTCGATGGCAAGCCCTGCTTGATATCGTTTGATGAATACTTCGAACCCTTTCACATCTGTAGCATCCGGTTTAATCTCCTGACCTTCAGCATCTTTAAACACTTTCTGCTCAAGAAACTCATCGAGACTCTCTTCTTGATCCTTGTTGGTCATGTAGGAAGCTAGTAGCGCCATGCCCCATGCCCCGCCTTCACCGGCAGTCGACATCACTGAGATCGGTACGTTCAGCGCAGCAGCCAACGCTTTTTGACCAACAACCGGAGTTTTGAAGAGACCACCATGTGCCAAGATGCTGTCAATGGCAACCTGTTCGTTTTCGGTCAGGATATCCATTCCGAGCTTCAATGCTCCAAAAGCAGAGAATAAGTGCGTTCGCATGAAATTAGCTAGATTAAAGTTGCTTTCAGGAGAACGAACGAACAACGGTCTGCCTTTATCGATTCCCGTAATATTCTCGCCCGAGAGATAACCGTAGCTAAGCAAACCGCCACCATCCGGGTCGGCTTCCAATGCCTTATTCAACAGCACGCTGAACAATTTGCTGGAATCTGCATTGAAACCCATCGCATCTGAGAATTCACGGAACAATCCCATCCATGCGTTAAGATCACTGGAGCAGTTGTTGGCATGCACCATACCAACCGGACTGCCGTTCGGCGTCGTTACCATGTCGATCTCTGGATAAACCTTGGATAATTCTTTCTCCAATACAATCATCGCAAATACGGAAGTACCCACGGAGATATTCCCCGTACGCTTCTTGACGCTATTCGTCGCAACCATGCCTGTGCCGGCATCGCCTTCTGGTGGACAAAGCGGAATACCGAATTGCAAATCCCCGGCTGGGTCAAGAACAGCGGCACCCGCTGCCGTTAGCTCGCCAGCTTGCTCGCCTGCGAGAGACACTTTCGGAAGAATATCCTCAAGCTTCAACGAATAGCCTTTGGCTGCAATTAATTCGTCGAATTGCTTAACCATCGTTGGATGGTAATTATGAGTGGATTCATCTATAGGGAAGATGCCGGAAGCATCTCCGATGCCGATTACTTTATTACCGGTTAGCAGCCATTGAATATAGCCGGCCAACGTCGTTACGAAATCAATGCGAGGCACATGCTCCTCTTTGTTTAAAATGGCTTGGTATAAGTGGGCGATACTCCAGCGCTCAGGAATATTAAATTGGAATAATTCCGTTAGTTCCTTTGCTGCCGCGCCGGTTGTCGCATTACGCCAAGTCCGAAACGGAACTAGCAGCTCACCTGTGTTATCAAATGCCATATAGCCATGCATCATTGCTGAAAATCCGATTGAACCGACGGCCTTGAGAGTGACTCCGTAATGACGTTCCACTTCCTGCTTCAATTCACGATAGGCGGTTTGGAGCCCTGTTATAATATCCTCCTGGTTGTACGTCCAGTATCCGTCTTTCAACAGATTTTCCCACTCGAAGCTTCCCGATGCAATAGTCTCGAAACGACGATCGATCAATACCGCTTTAATCCGTGTAGATCCAAACTCGATACCCAGCGAAGTTTCACCCTTGGTTATCGCTTCTTTCCATTCGACATGACTCATGATCACGTATGTCCCCTCTCTATTCATGGTTTGTACAGAAATTACATCGCTCTTATAGCGACTGCATTTCGTAATTTAACCTAGCCGATTATCATTTCTATACTAGCCGCTTCCCGTCGGATTGATCCCCTGTTGCTGTTAATGATTCATTCCGATAGAAAGAAGGCGCTTTCTCTTACTGACAGACTTAGTATATTTTCTGTACGTACATTTGTCAATATAGTCGATTAGTTATACTAACATAAGCTAGTACCATGCCCTCAATTGTTTCTTCAAATAAAAGATCACACATAAAAAGGATACAACTTGTACGGTTATATTCACAAATATGGCTACTTCGTTTGCAATTCAAGCAATTCATGCTAGAATGTGTACGTACAACTTTTTGAACAATGATGAAAGAAGTGGATTACATGAAGCCAAAGTACCAGCTCATTATTGATGATCTCAAAACATATATCCTCTCTGGAACGTACAAAGCAGGCGAGAAGATCCCTTCGGAGCTCGCTTTGCAGGAGAGCTACAACGTAAGCCGGCAGACGGTTCGGAAGGCATTACTTGAGTTATCGAACGAGGGATTCCTGCGAAGCGAGAGGGGCTCCGGCACGTACGTCAGCAGTCAATATCGATCCAGAACAGGTACGAAGACGATGAATAAAACGATCGGCGTCATCACCACCTATATCTCGGATTATATCTTCCCCTCTATTATCCGCGGCATTGAGAGCCGATTAAATGAAGATAACTATTCCTTGCTGCTAGCCAGTACAAATAATGATATCAATCAGGAAAAAAAAGCATTAGAAATGATGCTGTCCTACGGCGTGGATGGGCTCATTATAGAACCTACTAGAAGCAATGTGTACAACCCCAATATTGCTTACTATCTGTCTTTCAAGGAGCAGGATGTTCCATTCACGATGATCAATGCCTATTATGAAGAATTGGAAGTGCCTTTCTTCTGTCTGGATGATGTACAGTCCAGCTATCTAGCAACCAGAGAGCTTATTGCCAAAGGACATACTCAGATCGGCATCATTGCCAAAATGGATGATTTGCAAGGAAAGTTTCGTATGAAGGGATTTATTAAAGCACTGGGAGAAGCTAAGCTTCGGTTCCAGCAAGAGCATGTGCTTTCTTTCGATACTTCAACAAAGTCTGATCTTTCCGCTAACTTAGAGGTATATCTGAACGATAATCGTGATGAATTGACTGCGCTTGTCTGTTATAACGATGAGGTAGGCTTGGAAGTCGTTAATGTCTGCAGAGAGCTCGGAATTTCCATTCCAGACGATCTATCCATCATTGGCCAGGACAATTCCTATATCGCCAAAAACGCCAATATTAAGCTAACGACATTGACGCACCCCCAAGAACAAATGGGTCGCGACGCAGCGGACTGGGTCATTAAAAACTTACAAGGCAAAAAAGACTTGCCCACCACCACCTACTACCAGCCTGTATTAATTGAAGGCGAAACCGTAAAACAGATTGAAGTGGAATAGCAACGGCGAAACGTAAAAGAGACTGCTCAAAAGGGATTCCTTTTTGAACAGTCTCTTATTGGTTGGTGATTTCTTTTAGCTATTAAACGCCAGCTATGATTTCACCATTATCAAATTTAGTGCTTGCAGGTGCAAGATAATTCCCTGCATCTTCCCCAGTGAGCGTATAAACGATTATTATTTGTTTATGGGTTCCTACTTCTGCGTTATTGTAAGTGGCTACCGCATGCACCGTGACATCATCACCACTAACAACATTAATTAATGTACCCGGTATTACAATTGCTGTTGCATTGCCATCATACACCTTGGCTATTACTGTAGGTGATGAAATCGATAATTGTCGAGCTGTAATTACACCTGTAGTTACTGCAATAGGGGCTGGAGCCCCATAGTTAATAGAATCTGCTCCTACAACTGTGTACGACACGTCTATCGTCTTGTTAGTGCCAACGTTTTCGTCACTATAAACACCTAATCCAAGTACTGTCGCGTCATCCCCAGGACATATCCCTACATATTCACACGATCCAACTCTAGATCCTGCTAATACGACTGATGACTTAGTTCCATCATACACTTTGGACGTTTTTATCAGATCAATCATCATACCTGTATCTTCGTGGTATTGTACATAGGCCATGTAGTTCGTATTGTCTGTAGGCGCCAAGTAATTGGCACGATCAGATCCCGATATTGTGTATTTTACAGTTAATGGTCTAGCATGAACTATAGCTGATGTATCGTAAGTCACTTCAACACTCACTGTCACATCTTCATTCGCAACTATTCCAACTAATCCACCTGCAACTGCTGATACTACTGAATCACCAGCTTCTGATTCTGAAAGTGATAATTCTGGGTCTTCAATCGTTAATTGAGCAGGTGTAATGGCTGCTGTATTTGTTGTGTAGTTTACTGGTGCCATATAATTACCTGCATCTGCACCGCTTAATGTATAAACCACCGTTACGGTTTTGCCTGTTCCTACTGCTGCGTCATTGTAAGAAGCTACTGCGTTTACAGTAACCGAATCATCACCAACGACATCGATTAATGAACCTGCTGTTACAGACGTCGAATTCGTCCCATCATACATTTTGACCGCTGTCAGCGTCGCTGGATTCGCAACAGTCAGCTGCTTCTTACTAATTACGATTTCGCCCGAAGCGATAGATATATTGTTAGAAGCATCTACTGCATATACAACATAATGACCTAAGCCTAATCCTACTGTCTTAATGGTTGCATTTACGCCTGCTTCTGCGGATAGCTTTGTACCTATCGATGCATCCACAGCCTGGTTTAGACCTGTGAGGGTTGCAACAGTTGTTGAAGGAACAAGATATAAATATCCATTCTCATTGCTTAACCCATTTACGTCATCCCCAAGTGAGATTGACCCCACCGTTACACCCGATAGAGTAGGTGCTGTTGTATCTATTGGAGTTGCCGTCGGAGCTGGTGTTGACGTTGCTGGTGGTGTTGCTATCGGTGTTGCTATCGGTGTTGCTGTCGGTGTTGCTGTCGGTGTTGGCGTAGGAGTTGGTGTGCTCCCTAATGTTTCTCTCACAGTAACTGAACGATATAATACGACTACCGCTTCAGCACGTGTAAGAGGTTGATGGGGTTTGAAGTCAGTATTATTGGCATAGCCTTGTATAACACCATTTGCTGCTGCAGCGTCAACGGCTTCCTTAGCCCAAGAGGCTATAGAACTTGAGTCTGTAAAGTTAGCTTCTTTACTATCTGTATTTGTTAGATTTAGAAGGCGATTTACGATAACTGCAGCTTCCTGCCTGCTGATTGGTTTAGTTGCACCAAATGTTCCATCTGCATAACCCTTAATGTAGCCTGCTTTCATAGCTTTGGAAACCTCGGTATATATCCAACTAGATGAAGCGACATCGCTGAAGGAAACATCTGCTGTTTCCGTAAAACCATAGGAACGGTTAATTAAGGCGATGAATTCTGCTCTGGATATCGTATTATTCGGTTTGAAGCTGCCGTCTTCATAACCTGTAACATATCCTTTGTCGATCCAATCAGATACCTGACTTTCGGCCCATGTTCCCTGAATATCCGTTTTCGAAGTTTCTGATGCACCAAACGCCGCTTGAGTCGATGGCAACAACATAACTGTAATCAATAAAGTGGATACGAATTTTTTAGTGTAGTTCATTGAATTAATTCCCCCTCAATATGATTACAAAACAATACTTCTTACACCCTACCACACAAAACTACATTTTTATACAATTATTGATAAAAACAAACAAATAACTGCTGAACCTATAAATAGCTCAAAAAGTAAAAAAACTCAACTAACGTAGTAGAAAAGCAAAAAAAAGCTGGATCAGGTTTGCGCCAACCGACTTTTGCAATTTCACTTTATCGTCGATCTATTCATCCAGCAAATGCAATTCTCTAGCAGCCTTGATCGCTTGCCCACGTCTCAACCATCCAGGCCTTTAGTGCAATATTGTTTCTATTCATTGTCGTGAAGGTCCTCTTTTAACTGCGGAAAATCCACACCTCTAATAGTGAAATGAAACACACTTCCTTGTCCTGCAATGCTCTCCGCCCATAATCTCCCGCCGCTTAGTTCTATGAACTGCTGGCTTACAAGCAGCCCAAGTCCTGCCCCCTTCTCTCCCAAGGTACCTGCCGACGAGTTAAGGGGCTTCTCAGCAAATAGCTCACGAAGCAGCATCTCCTCCATACCTACTCCGTTATCATGTATAGATATAATAACCATATCCCCTGATAGCTGAGCCTGTACACGAACCTCCCCGCCCTGTCCTGTAAACTTAATAGCGTTGGATAACAAATTACGAATTATTAAGCCAAGTGCTTCTCGGTCAGCATACACTTGAGTGCCTGAAGCAACCGTGTGATGCATCTTTATATGTTTAGCATGGCTGCTAATAAGCAGCATATGACAGCAATCCTCAACAACATCAGTCAAGTCCAGCAGTTGAGGCTTAAGCGCCATATCATCCCGCTGGCTGCGGAACCACTCTAATAGATTATTTGCCATTCCCATTGTATTACGGATCTGGTCACCTAGCTTCTCAATAATTTCCTGATGATCGGGATCGAAGCGATCTCTGTCTTCTTCTAATAATTCTACGAGTTGAAATTGCAGCGCCAGCGGACTCCGAATATCATGAGACACGATCGTAAACAACTGATCCTTAAACTGGTTGAGCTTTGCAATCTGTTCCAGATGATTTTCTTTCTCCGTAATATCAACGATAAGGGATATACTGCCCTGCTTCTGCTTCCGCAGTATTCGTAATGGATATACGTTCACGCTGTATATTTTTCTTTTCCCATCCAGCCAAGTATCGATTTCTACGCGTCCTTGTTGCATAGACTTACACAGCTCCTGCCATTCTGGCCACGGCTCTAATAGCTCCGCTATATTGCGGTTATCAATAGCTGTATGACCCATCTCTTCGAACCATTTCGAAGCCTGCTTATTACTATCAATAATCTTACCCGAAGCATTGGCTATCACAATACTTTCCTGAATGGTATCGAGCACAATATTCCTAGCAATCGGCACCGTAGAGAAAAACTTAATTCGCAGCATAATCACCAGCATCAATGTACCCGAGAATCCACAATAAACTGACAACGGAAGCAGCCAAGGCGACCACTCATGTTTCATCAATTTCATAATCTCAAGAAAGATGGGAAATGAGCTCAGAAACAAAACCCACATCCCAGGTGTACGGAAATCATTACGAATATTCCTTATGTATTTAAATAGAGAGTACATGCACAGAATCAAAATACAATAACAAATAACACCGAACATGATGGAATAAACAGTTCTCGTTGTGAATAAATGCCCGTTGTCGAGCTCGATTGTGCGATATATCATATGAAGCTGGGGATCTAACCATGACTGCAGCGACCAGAGCGCAAATATCGCGAACAGCATAATCTTCCATCGTAGCTTTAATAACTTGTCACTGCCAATTAGCTGATAAACAAACAGGATGAAAAAAGGCACGATTAAATTAAGCGCCGTATTTTGAATATTGCGGAAAAACAACTTTTCGACTAACAAAAAGCTGCTTTTCTCTAGAATGATACTACTTGAGTAGATCATCCGGCACACAATTAATCCAATGAGATAGCTTATTCCACGCTCTTTTCTAAACCCGTATACAAAGTATAAAATGATACCCGTCATCATTAAGGAAGCGATCATTAAGACAAGCTCAACTGTAGCATTCATGATATAAATTCCTTTAGGTTTTGTCGTAAAATACAGAAAGCTAGCTTATCATATTTCTTTTTAATATAGTATAAGCTACTAAGGGCGTGCAAGGCGTAATATAACACGTTTATACAAAAGACGACTCCTGCTAACAAATAAAAAGAGCTGCCGCAGCAGCTCCTTATTGTTTTCCTATATTGCACTTACCAACCTGCATGATAATCCCGCGCAATTACTGCCAGATCTCTTCAGCAATCTCCTTGATAAAAGCAAGCTTGCGCCATAAAGCACCCTACCAGAAAACTCACTCTTACTTATGACGCGGTTTACCTTAATGTAGTTGCAGTCGCATTATAAAAGGACATTAGAGAAGCAGATTCATGACTCCATCTAAACCATAAAAGTCGCCATATGGCAACTTTTTGTTTACAAGTTAATCAAATCTTGCTTCAATTTTTGAAACCAGATATTTTGCTCAATTAATGTTCTTCCATCAGTAGGAACTTTGACGAAACGCTTATTCACATAGTCGTACAATTTGTCTTCCGTGGATTCAAACAATAAATCGTAGATGAGAAAATCTTTTATGTTATGAGTCACTAATATGCCATCATACTTATAAGCGGTTACAAGAATTCGTGCATCGGATGCCTGCAGATAGTTCAAACCATAATTAGGATGACGTATAACGGATTGGTTAAAATTATTATTATCCCGGAGGTAATTTGTAAACTCGCGTAATTCGCGTTCTAAATCTATAGGTAAAGGAAAATCAACGATGACATTTTGATTCAAAATTTGTGTAATTATGTTCTTATGCTGTTCCGAGGTGAACGTATGCATTTGAACCTTTAGCTCAACCTCTACCTCTTTTGGTATTTTAATTTCAGCTTGATTAATGGCGGCTAATCTACTGGTACTAGTCCAGAAATCGTGAGCCGCCTGTTTTAAATTTGCTTGATTAGCGTTGCCGTTTACAAAATCACGAAACATATTTGTGTCCGGCATAAAGACGAATGGCTCTGACATCTAATCCCTATCTCTCCTTACTTAGCAACGTCATTTGCTTCAGTTGATGGTTCAAGTTCCAAGAGTTCTAGCGCAAGGTTAGCAACTTGCTTAGAGTTTTCGAACCCTTTGTCTTTCTCCTTCAGAAACTTCTGCCAGTTAGGGTGAGTTAAGAATTGAGTTGAGTAAACGTGCCATGTCGTATTTTCTCCAGCATTTTGAAAACCTTCATACTTTTTATTTTGAAGATGTCTACGAACAACTTGCGGTGCAAGTCCCGTTATCAAACTCACATCACGAACCGTTAAGAACTCAGGAATTGGATGTACCGCCTCATCTCTTTCAATCAAAGGTTCTACATCGAGTGCTTGAATAGCATCCTCAATGTCTTTAATATCCGTATCAGTAAGTCCTCGTGCAGCGATTGTAGCCTCTATCTCAAGTGCGCGTTGAAGCAGCCTTATTTTAGCTAATTTTCGCGCATCTTTACTAATAAATGTGCGTTCAGTAGCATCTGGCAGTGTAACGTAACTCAGTACACTAGGCATAATAATCACCCTCCTCACCTCCATCTTACCATCTATCCACAAAGAACAAAAGGAATAAATAGAACATTTCGAATCCTTTAATAGTGTATTCAAGTTTCGATAAAAGATACCTTTTCTCTGAAAATAAGTAATAAGAACATTCACCTAAGAAACCACTCCTAGCTGCGGTTCCCTTCAGTTGCACGTATAATTATCCTCTCTAGCACCAATTTCCATTCACAGTCTCCTATTTGATAAAATAGAGAAAATCATATTTTCACTTGGGAGGTAGACGGCAACGATGGAACAAGAGCTAAAAACCCAAATCATGCAATGGCATGAGGATAGCGAGCACCAGCAGATCATAGACACTCTTATGAAAATGACTCCAGCAGACAGGGATTACGACATAATCAACAGCATGGGCCGGGCGTTTAACAATCTAGGACTGTATGAAGAAGCGCTGGAACAGTTCGCTTCCATTGCCACGCAGGGAAAAAATGATTCATTATGGCATTTTCGCGTAGGCTATTCCTATTATTATATGAAGCGGTATGAGGAAGCGATTGATGTGCTGAGCACCGCATCAGAGCTCGATCCTGACGATCAGCATGCAGCCCGATTGCTGGACTGGAGCCGAAGCAAGTGGCAAAAACAACAAAAGAGCCAAGCGCGGCGTGCACGTAGCAAGCAGCAACAAGACTCGGGAACGGCTCCTTTTGAAGGCATGGATCTCAATCGTTTCTGGGAAGATAGTTCCTATGCTAGAGAACAGTATGTCTCCGCTCCGCCTACGAATGAGCTGATTGCTTCTGTAGAAGAAGAGCTCGGCTATAGGCTACCAGCAAGCTATATTGCACTGATGAAGCATCAGAATGGAGGCATCCCCCACCATACTTCCTTTCCGACAGATGAAGCTACCTCGTGGGCTGAGGATCATATCGCCATTACGGGGATTATGGGAATCGGACGTGACAAAAGCTACTCGATTTGTGGAGATCTCGGCAGCCCATTTATGATTGAAGAGTGGGGCTATCCGGATATTGGCGTGGTGATCTGTGATTGCCCCTCGGCAGGACATGACGTTGTAATGCTGGATTATCGGCACTGCGGGAAGAACGGTGAACCTGAAGTTATCCATGTCGATCAAGAGGATGATTATGAAATTACATTCCTAGCTCCAGACTTCGAGACGTTTTTTCGCGGACTAGTAAGTGACGAGGAATACGACACTTCTGAGGAAGTTAAAGAGGACGATCTGCTTAAAGTAACAGATGGGAAATTCTCTCCTCTGCTCGCAGAGCTATGTGCCGCTCAAGCCTCTGAGGTAGAAGAGCTTGAGTCCAAAATACGCAGCGTCTGTAACCGGATTGTTAAAGAAAAAGGCCATTTCTCTTTTCATGCGGATGAGCTCTCTCATCTCATGTACGATGTGCAGTTCTGGCTGTACGTGGGTGCTTACCCAGCTACCAGCCGTCAGCAGTATCTGGATACTTATAGCCAAATTATCGCTTTTGGCGGTGAATTTGGTCAAAACGGGTACGCTCCCGGCTTCATCAGCGATTGGCTTGATAAACGAATCAATGAAGGCCTTATCATTCAGGAGAACGGCGCAATCCGCTTCACGGAGGAGGCACGCAGTGCGGTAATCGCAAAGCTTATAGCAGAGGCGGATACTGCATAGACATAAGTAGTTGCAGGAGGAGCAAAGAATGTGCTCCTCCTCCTTCTGTGCCCAATAACATCATATTACAAATAACCTCATACCATTTAGGCCCATCGCTTATTTATCTTTTAGAAATGCCTTCAATGTTTTCAATTTATTTTGTGCTCGCCGATACATCATATAATCGAATAGATTCGCTATACATATGATACCAAGCACAATGGATAGGGTTGGCACAAAGGACTGCTTGTTTTCTATATCACTGCTTGTTATCCATAATAAGGATGCCATAATGCATGTAGTTACCAATAATGCAATTAGGTTGTTGATAAAGAAGTACATCCTCGCATTCGCCATACTAAGCGGAAGTATGGCCGTTAGCCATTCAGTTAGGAGGCCTATAATGAAACCTATGCTTCCGCTGGCTAATACCGTTAACACTTTATAGCCGATGAGCATATCCGCATGATCATAGAACTGCAGTACAATGCCCATAAAAATACCGAGAAAAAATGATTTTATTATATTTTCAAAATGAATCGTTTCCATTGCGGCTCTCCTACATTTTGAGTGTATTCCTAAGCTTTTTCGAGAACATTTTGGATACTTCCAGCTCTGCCTGGTTATCCATTCTCAGTACATATCTGGAGTTAAACCAAGGAATAATCTCTTTCACATGCAGCAAATTAACGATCTGTGATTTATTGATTCGTATAAACCCTTTCGCTGCCCAAATGTTCTCATAATACTGTAAGGTTTCTTTGATACTATAGTGGTTTGACTTCGTATATGCCGTAATTCCTTCTATACCTGCTTCTAGATACAAAACATCCCTCGGCTCCATAACGGCAAACTTGTTTTCACTTAACCCTGTAAAAGTATTCGCCAGATGTATATCTTCTCGAACGCCAGAGACCAATAGCTTGACTACATCCATGTAATCAATCGCATCGAATACAACACTAAGCTTGCCGTGTGGTATGTCATATCCATGTTCAACGAGCACCCATTCACCGTCTGGTTCAACTTCGATTTGATATTTGGATAACTCTTGTTTCAATTTCTCATACACTTTGTGTGAACACAGTAATTGAACCATCATATCTCCTAATAACACCTAGTGTATTGTTTATTCTACTATCATCCTATCATAAATCATCCTTATTTTTACTAATTCTTCTATCCCTTTTTCCGCAAAATCAAGCGATCCGAAATTCGCGATAAAATAGGTATCCTTTTTCTTGTCATATAACACATACGTCCCCGTTGATCCAACACCGCCATATACATCTGTCATAGAGCCTAGCAGGAATGACAGCTCACTAAAGTCAAAATACATCATCCCCATGCCGTAATAGATTCCCTTGTCATAGCGCCCGCTAAAGTCAGTCATCTGTCTATACACTTCATCAGACAGCAGAGCCCCGTGTTCCAAAGCTTTCATAAAGGTTAGCAGATCATCCATAGTAGTAACGACACCACCGCCTGACCAGTCAATCGATAATGCATTTTTGTTGCTATAGTCCATACCATTCACATAGATCCCAACAATATCAGCAGGCTCATCCTGATCGAACATTAAATAGCTGTCGTTCATGCCTAGTGGCTCAAATAGTTTCTTCTCTAAAATCTCGGAGTAAGGCTTACCCTCTAGCGATTCCAGAATGAGTCCAAGCAATATATAACCCGTATCCGAATAGTAAAAGGTTTCCCCTGGCAGTCCTACAGGCTCCTGATTATCCCTGGTAAATGAAATCAGTTCTTGAGGAGTGAATGAACGGTCTGGAGTTGAAGCCATTATCTCCAATATCGATTTCCCATGTTTCACTGGACCTGCGAAATAATCGCCCACTCCTGATGTATGACTCAGCAAGTTTCTTATTGTTACCTGGTCGCTGTAATCCGTACCGTTTACTACAAATAATCCTTTCAAAATTTGAGCGTCCAGCCATGTATTGATTTTATCATCAAAGCTGAGTTTACCTTCGTCTACTAACAGGCCATAGATCGCAGCAAGCATCGTTTTACCGACACTGGCTGCATGATATTGACTATCGATTTGGACAGGCTGATCCGAGACCTGATTTTTAATGCCTACTGCAAATTGTCCCAAGTACCCCGTTTGATTAGAGTAAATCGTCAATAATGCACTTGATAGCGAATCATTTTTTTCAACAATTTTGGTTAGGTGCTGCTCCAGCTTTTCATTTACAGCCTCTTTCGATATCGGCCTATTTAGAAAGGCTAATAAACCAACCCCTAACGCAAACAAAACAATTAAACCAACCACAATTCTAATGGGTATTTTCATGTTGACCACCTTTCGATCCATGTACTTCACATACATTAATGTAATCGATGGTTTACGAATTAGGAACGCTTATGCGCTAAGTGGTCATTATGGAGGGTTAACATGACTTTATGGCGGTTTTACCGTGCGTAAGGAAACCTAGATCTTTCACCCTGTTGACTCAAAACACAAAAAAATACATCGCCTTAGATGTATAACTCTAGCGGCGATGTATTTTTATTTAGAACGTTAATTCATATCCATTATTCGTTTTATATCGTCCACGACCATTTGAGGTTCGTTATACATAACCATATGCACGGAATGCGGTGCCTCTACCAAGCAGCCATTCGCTAGTACCTCTGCAGTCTGCCTATAAGCTTCGTTAAGTGTCGGGCGGAACTTCCGCTCCATCCGCGTCATTAGAGTTCCGGAGATAACGGAAACTTCAGTGCCAACGAGCATCAGCGGCTGTTTGTGGAGCCTTCTTAAATCATCAAGGAAAAGCCTTCTTCAGCTACCATTGTTCTAGCCGACTGCATCATGAAATCCTCCCGGCGGTGATCCTTATAGACATCCGTAAGCTGGACACTGCCGGGTTTGCTTCCTATCAGCCTATACAGGCCAGTTCCGGCAAGCATCGGAATAAGCCAATTCATTCTCGCGTAATGCTTTACCGTCGATTCTTTGAAATACAATCCGCAATGCTCGTCCGTTTGATCAACTAGAACAAGTCCACGTATGCGTGCGGGAACCATCGCTGCCACTGTGCAAATAATTGGGCCACCCCAGCTATGCCCGACGAGGATAAACGGGCCTGTTCCTAAATGGTTCAACAAAGAATCAGATCATCCGCTATTCGGACCAGCGTCCTTGGCTCACTGTCCGGCTCGCTCCTACAAGCACCCGCTCAAGAGCGCGCATGTTCGGCGACAAGCGGCTGCACAAGTCCCCAAGTAGAGCGAGACAAGTCCATACTCGATTCGAATATGACGGTAAGTTCACCTACGCTTGCTCCATATGATGCAGCTGGCGTCCATCTGTCGTTGTAATAAAATGGATTTCTCCAAACGTGTGAGATTTCGTATCTAGCATCGTCGGTTTCCGCCTATCATTTAAGAATCATTATCAATAGTTTTGTAAGCAAAGACTAGATAATAGACAAGTACCAAGGTTAATAAAACATCGGGGTGAACCGGTTTGACGGTAAAACGCTGAGACCAAATGTTACGGGTACTTGGGTAGAGCCCAGCTGGCAAAGAATGACGAGGAATTAGACATGTATGGTTGGTATGAAGCTGTTAGGGTACGGACGATTGGTAAATTCGATAACGAAGACCGTAATCATTTCTATGACTTGTTAGAAAGCGATGGGTTAGAATAATCTGCACAGAAGGCGCAGCTGTCATTTAAGAAGTTTAACCTATAAGATTATACAAATTCCCAAGCCACGGCTTGAATTGTGTAGTCTCTGGCAGTTTCAGTGCTTCTATGATTAGCGAAGCGGCTACATAGCCTGTTTTGCTTCATTTTTTAACTAACACTCCCTCTAACGTCTCGGGGATTATGAAAAACTCGTAATTAGAACAAGATTAGGTATTGCTTAATTAGTCTTTACAAACAGATACTTCAGCATAATATGTGCATCTTATTCCGTTATCAGTATGATTCTTAAAAAATCACAAAACTGCGTCATTATTACAACAACATCGTATGCAGCTTCATCATAGTTAATGTAAATTGCAGATGAACAATTTCTATGACGAAGTACAAGCTCACATATTTCACAGGTATAGATAAAAAAAAGAGGTTTACCAGATTTAGCTGGCCAACCTCACGATAAGTATTTTCCCAATATCAGAAAACCGCGTCATAATTATACGCGTTAAATGAAATAATATTTAAAATGGTTTTTTATATATTTATTCAATAGAAATTTGATTAGTATCTTGAGGGTATTACTGATTGCGAAATATCTTTTTCATTAATATCTTCATATTTTCGATTAACTAAATATAAAACACTCTTTTTAGTGACATCCATTGTTAAATAGGGGCTGAGCTTAACCTTTTTTATAGGCACTTTCAAGCCATCAACATTTTCTTTATTAAAAACAATATAGGGAATAAAAGTACCATTTAATACTCTAAACTCTTCTCTATGTGTTAAGGCGCTGTCTTTCTTGCATATAACTACAATTCTCTCTTCTTCTTCCGCTGAATACGCTTCATGCTTAACAGAAAAAGACATATTGGCTAGCTCAAAACAAATTTCATCTAATATGTCTTTTTTTGACAATAAATCTTGGTCCGTGAAATATGATACAGGTAATAATAAGTCTTTAATTACAGTCTCATCTGAGTCTGCTACGTAACGAACCGGAGTAATACTCACTTTAACATCTGCATCAATATTTTGAAAATATCGTTCAAACATATTAATAAACTCTTCTTTGTCAATGCCGATACTATACCCTTCACTTTCAGAATAATAATTCCATAAAGGTAAAGAATCATCTACCTGAGAGCATGATAAGATATAATAATTGTAATCGGTTAAGTATTTTTCTAGTTGTTCATTTATATAAGCTTGAACTTTTCTACTCATCTTGTTATGCAGTTTGAAAAATTTTTGTATAAATGGCTTAATTGCATGCAACTCAGTGGTATCATTTAAGTAGTCACTCTTTGTGATCCAAAATGTTTGATTTAATATGATACTCTTTAGCGCAGTTGCTCCAGTAAAGTGATATATAAGATTATCCATAGCTGACCTTATACACCATCTTCCGTACTTAGATATTCTTCTAATAAATTCAACTCATGCGTTTCTTCAACTAATCGAGCTACGACATTTTGTAGAATAATTTTTAACGATCCTATTAACACTTTATTTACAACATCATCACTTCTATCATATAAATATATAAACTTATCATTTTCATCCCGATACAAATGCAAATTATCGCTATAAATTTTAGGATCATAGTCAGATTCACTCAAATCACTACTTACAATATAAATAGTTCCGAAATCTGAAAGAGTCTTTTTCAAAGAAATTAGTAGATTATTATAAGCAACTTCTTTGTTATACATTTAGAACACACACCTCGCTGGTTTTTTTTGTAATTATAGTTCAAAAGTCTCTTTTTTACTATATAAAATTTAAATACCCACAACAAATTGAAAGCTGCAAATTTGAACCAAACAATTATTGGATACAACTCCTCAACTTACTACCTACACTGGACATTCCTAATATTGAAGTAGATGTGTTGCATTCAGTACATGAGAGTTTTATTATCCTTAAAGGTTCCACTTTATAAGAGGCTCAACACGGAGCATATACCCACGACTAAGCATCGTAATTGTTGTCGTCATCTCAGTTATACAATTTATAAGTTTGGTAGACGAGAGCATGATAAAGTCAATCGGGGCAAAGTAAAGCTAAAGCCGTCGAACCAGTCGTCAAGCGTTAACATGGAATACACTCAGACTTTTGTATGATCAAACACCAGAACAATTAGTACTACCTTATTATCACGGCTGCGCTGAAGAATTGAGTCGTCTAAATAAATACTATTACACGTTTAACTGCCGAACCATCGTTACACTTGATTTAAGAAACACTAGACCATATCCTAGCCCGTCAACTAGACTCCGCGGCTACTCTCCAGCAGCCGCAAGCAATTTTCGCCCTTAAGTACAAGTGAGATAGCAACTGAAACCAGTAAACCCAGAGAGAGCAAACGACTTACGAATCCCAACCTAACGAAGCAATTTACCATTCCTGAAAACCTAAAAAAACAGACTAGTCAGTTAGGAACGACGGTATACCGTAGATTTACACATCTATTATTTTTTGAATGGTTACTAGTCTCTTCCATGATACCCAACGAAGAAGTTATTTTGTAAACACAAAAAATGTTTACTCCCTACAGTCCCAAAATATTCGAGTTAATTTGTAGCTGCGAAAGTTGAGTAAATAATATTAAGCAACAGATTGGTAAGGAACTTTTTCCGACATCTGTTAAAAAACTTGCGAGCGACGTTATCTCCTTTGTTAAAGAGTGCTCAATTGTTATATCAATTGACTTGCAACTTCAAAAAAACCGTTCCATTCATTATGAGCAGACTATGCTAACCCAGAATGAAGAAACGAATTTTTGTTGTATCTATTATCTTTTGCTTCTAATTTTCGACTTTAACGATCAGCCTACTAAAGCTTAAATTTATCGATTTGCTTCCGAAGCTTTCCTGCCATGTTGGCGAGCTCTGCTGAGGAGGAAGCAACCTCCTCCATCGAGGCCGTTTGCTGCTGCACGGCAGCCGAGACATTCTCGGATTCAACAGCGGTTTCGCTGGCGGAATCGGCAATGTAGCGAATAGAGCCAGCTAAGCTGTCCGTACCAGAGACAATCTCCTCCGCCGCCGTAGAAACGCTTCAAATGCTTTCTGCAACCTGTTCTACGGATGAGCGGATACGTGTAAATAGCTCGCTTGCTTGTCTACCCTGAGCAGCTTGTTCTACCGTCTGTTCGGATGCGCGAAGCGTAAGCGCGATCTCATCCTGAATGCTACCAATAAAGCCGGCAATTTGTTCCGCAGATACCATCGACTGTCCTCCAAGCTTCCGAATTTCATCAGCAACGACGGTAAAACCTCGACCGGCCTCACCAGAGCGCGATGCCTCAATGGCCGCATTCAAGGAAAGAATATTCGTCTGGCGGGCGATGTTGCTAATACTTCCTACAACCTCGCCAATTTTGACAGACAAACCGCTAAGGTCTTGAATGGTGTCCGACAACTCACGAATGCCGGGCCCCATCTCGTCCATTTTGCTACCCAGCTTGTTCATAGCGGCAAAACCGTCTGCTGCCAAGGCAGTAGCCTCAGATGCGATAGCTGTTACATCTGAGCTATGTGCTGCAACACCGTAAATTTGCACCGCTATATTTTCCGCTGCATCACTGCCATCTTGTACACTGGACGTTTGCCACTCCGAGCTGTCGGCCACAACCATAATGGCTTCAGAGATGCTCTGCGATGCTTGTGCACCTTGATCGGCGCCCGCCGTATTAAAGGAATGAAGGGCCAAGCTAACATCGTTTCTACCACCACCCCCTGTCTCCTAACCGCTTACTATGGCTTTCAGTTCGTTTGCACATTCGATTAAAATATCGTCACCCTCCAAAAATCTTTGTTCTATTTGGACGCACTGTTTCATTTGTTCAGGAGTGAAAGATCCGCAGAAATATAAAGCTTCTATGTAGAAGCCAATCTTCTCATAATCAGCGTTATCTAAATTCTCTAGACTTGGTAATTCCGTTAATTTATCCAAGCATTCTTGCGCTAACTCACTCCCAAACCTCTCCAGCTGTACAAAAATCTCCATTGTAGGCTTAATATAAGTAAACGAAGGTTCCAAACTGTTATTATTATGAATGATATCCGTCCAATACGAAATAGCATCGGAAACCGTTAAATGCTTGCTTTCGTTTATTGCTTCGTCAAACTTCTCATCTGATTCCTTCATCTCTGGGAATACAAGATAATACAAATTTGCGTCGATCGTTTTTCTCATTACGATATCGTAATCTAAACCATCCTCTCCAGTTGAAGCATAGGCAATAAAATTATCGGTTTTATCCAAGCTATTAAACGCGTCCTCATTCACTAGTCGTTGCATGGCCTCGATTGCACAAACATAATATCCATCTTCGATAATTCCAGCTTCAAAAGCGACGACCGGAACACCTTCCATGGCCTGTTCAGCATGCTCTTTGTCGATATCCGATGCACAGTAAGCAATCGTTTCGAATTGAGTAACGTAACGCCCGTATTCCCCCATATGGTCCTGCCCAAACTGAAGGTCGAAATCCCCACTATTATACTTGAGCGACTGAATCTCATGCTGTTCATAATAATTTTCATATCTATCTTGATACTTAGCCAACGTATTTTCAAAATAACTCAACGTGTTCATATAAACACAAATAAATTTGTGCTCATCCGTATATAGGTTAAAAGCATACACGTCTTTGTTATCAGAGGTTTTAGCAAAAGAACAAATAACTTGTTTGCATCCCTCGACCAATGCATTCGTAAAATCCCCAAGCGTTACGATCTCCACTTCAGCGGGAGGTTTTTTGCAAAACACAACCTCATTCTGATCGTCTATCATATAGTATCCTTCATTGTGGACCGGCGTTCTCCCGTCCAGCAATCGACCGAGCATGGAATAGTATAAGTTCATAGGGTATTCCTCTTTCTTGAAATATTCAGGTTTAAAACCCACCCTATTATAGCATAATTTGTAAGAACACTTTTCGTAGCGTTGTATGAATCATTGGCATTGGAAATAACGAGTGACTGCCGCTTAGCAAAATGCTTATCTGGAAATTTGAGCACTCTATTCTTCAATTTCAAAAATGGAATCAATAATAATGGGAAGATTGTCTCTTACTGAAACAGCTCCAAAAACGGAACGCGCATGTACTCCCTTTTCACCGAAAACTTCTAACATTAAATCAGAACAACCATTCAACACCTTATGATGTTCCTCGAAATTAGCAGTTGCATTCACAAAACCTTGAATCTTAACCACTCTTTTCACGTTTTCCAATGTGACTAAAGCAGATTCCAATACAGCAAGAACTACAATTCCAGCCTGTCTGGCGAACTGATAGCCTTCTTCTGTTGTAAAATCCCCTCCAAGTTTACCCTTAGGATTCCCCGTAGGTCCCTTTCCTGAAACAAACAATAAATTGTTCACTTTCACATAATTCGCGTATTTAGCAGCAGGTTCACTGGCAATTGGCAGCGCAATCCCCAACAACTTCAATTTCTCGGCTATGGTTTGCTTAGTCATATTTGTTACTCCACCTACATTCTCAATAGTTTAAATCCCCATCTCGCAAAGCACGAACTTTTCACCGTATTATGGAATCCGACAAAATCTCCGAATGAATAATAGGCAATCTTGATGGAACTTATTACAAAGTCTATAATAACAATGACCTTATATATAGTATCAGTTTGTAACAATATTTAAGGGTCAGATGAGGAGGGAAATAAGATCGATCTTGTTCTTTCATTTCATACAGACGAACCACTATATATGCAGTTATATAAACATATTCGAGCACTCATTCAGGATGACGTCTTGATAGACGGCATGAAATTACCGTCCATTCGCTCGCTTAGGCGACAGCTAAATATCAGCAAAACAACTATAGAAACGGCCTATCATTTGCTGTTGGAAGAAGGATATGTTCTGAGTAAAGAAAGAGTGGGCTTAATTGTCGTTAATCCTTATCCAGTAAAATCGTCCAAGCATCCTGATTCCTCGGTACATAAAAAGCTGGAAGCTGAACTTGATAAACGGGGACAAACATGGAAGGAAGGTTACATTGATTTCAGTCTTTTAACTATTGATGGAGATTCGTTTCCCATTCAAAGATGGAAATCAATAGTAGGCGAGTCCCTCACACTTAATAGTCAATCCATTCACGAATACGGCGATCCTCAAGGTGAATATCCATTGCGAGAAAGCTTGGCACAATATCTTCGTAACTCAAGAGGCGTTATATGCTCACCCGAACAAATTGTGATTGGAACCGGTATTTCTTATAGTATTCATTTACTCTCCAGACTTCTGGAGGAGAATCTCTATGTTGGGATTGAAAAACCTGGAATAGCTCAAGTTAGACCTATTTTTACTCAAAACAAGTTTCAAATTGTCCCTTTTTCCATGCATAATAATGGAGAACTGGAGCACGAGTTAACCTCCAATAAGCTTCGCTTACTTTATGTAACGCCTTCACACCGTCCAACAGGTGAACCTTTGCCCTATGTTATAAGGCAACAAATGCTTCAATGGGCCAATCAAAATAGAGGTTATATTATTGAGGATGATTATGATGGGGAGCTTCGACTATCTGGCAAGCCCATACTCTCACTTCAAGGACTGGACAAAAACGAAAGAGTCATCTACATGGGTACATTTTCAAAAGTATTTACACCTTCATTACGTATGAACTATATGATCCTACCGCTGCATCTATTAGAGAAACTTCGATTATTAGATCAAGTTTTCTCCAGCCCTTCGAGAATGAATCAATGGGCTATGCAGCTGTTTATTTCCCGTGGCCATTGGTATCGCCATTTAAGGCGGATGCGGAAAATATATCGCTTAAAACACGATGCATTGGTTCAATTCATACGCATCCATATGCCAGAGTCTGTCCAGGTCAATAGCAGCGGATCAGGATTACACATAGAATTATGTGTTGCTACCCCTGTCAGTGCTGAGACATTGATTGAATTAGCAAGGCAGGAAGGTGTGCTTGTATACGGAAGTCAAGATGCTCAATTACGGTTAAATTGTGGTAACCCTAAGATTTATTTGGGCTTTGGGGGAATCAAAGAAGAGGAAATGGAGCTTGGTGTCCAAATATTAAGAAAAGCTTGGTCAACCGTTTTGTTTTAATGATTAAACATTTGGTTAAAGGCATTTTAAAGATATAATTTGGCCAACACCTTTATAGGTTTCATCGTCCATATTCAAAAATCGACTTCCCCTGTTTTCATAAAAATCCGTCGGTACTGCCCGTATGTGAAGAAAGCCGTCATGATTGCCTTCCTCCCCAATCCAATAGTGAAACTCAATATCGTCCGTTCGATATGTATTGACCCATGATTTAAATCGTATAACTGGCTGACTGTCCCTTCTCTCTGTAATCTTCCCTTTTTTATATCGGGTTTCCATTAAGAAACATAAATACCAAATGAGGAAAAGGTACCAGATCGAATTTTTCAACCCTTGTAATATAAGGTAAGCTTCTTCCTTCGAGCTGCACATTCAGAATCAAAAGCGACATCGTAAATCTTACTGCGTCGAAATCCCTCCCTCTACCACTCTGTTTGATGACACCGCTATTTCAGCTCCCAATCTGACTACCCGTTTCTTTTCATTGAGTTTTTTCGCATTATGTTTGATAATTATTATCATTAAATGAAAAGGACTTTATTATGACTCATAACGAAGCAATGACCATTACTTACATCGACAACGTTCAAAATTATCATACATCCAACGATACCTTCTCGATTGCCCTCATGTTGCAAGCAAGTACCGTCATTTTCATTGTTCAACACGGTACTGGAACATTGCAGCTTGAAGATCGAAACTATTCGCTCGAACGCGGCCAAGCCTATGTCATTCTACCGAAGATGAATGCCATATTCGCGGAACATGATACGGACAGAGGAGTACGCGGCTTCTTCATAGCTATTCATTTCTATGAGCCGTTAACCCCTAACAATGACGAAGTCCGCCCATTCCGAAGGCTGGAATGGCCCTTTCCCGAAGCCGGCAAGCTTGAAGGTTCATCAGAAACAGAGTGGCTATCGCTGGCCGAACAGCTTCTGAATGTGACAGCCGCAGACGGTCTCCGTGCAATTGTACAAGCTGAGCTCATGCGCTCCAAGCTGCTGCTCCTTCTGATGGAGTGCAGTGAAACAGGCAAGAACAAGCAAAGCGAGCATGTCATAAGCCAGTCGATTGTTTACATGGACAAGCATTACTATATGCCTTTAGACCGGCATAAGCTAGCCCGCCTTGCGGGTATGAGCGTATGGCATTACTCCGAGCAGTTCAAGAAGCAGACCGGACAAAGTCCGATTGCTTATTTGAATGCAATCCGCATTCAGTCTGCAAAAGAAAAACTGCTTTCCACAGACCTATCCGTTATCGAAATCGCCAGACAAGCCGGATTTGCCGATGAGTATTATTTTAGCCGCAAGTTTAAACATATGGAGGGCGTATCGCCAAGCGCATACCGCAAGCTCAAACGAAATAAAATCGCGGCAGCCAGCTTTCCTTTTACCGGTCAACTGCTGGCGCTTGAGGTCGTTCCATACGTAGCCGTTGTTGATCAAGGCCGCGACAGTCACCGCAGCTCTTATTTCAATCGCATTCCTTATCAATTACAAAGATCCGAACAGATCGACGAAGACATCTGGCACTTCAATACAAACATGCTCAGAGAAGCCCGGCCCGAGATCATTATGTGCAGCGAAGAGGAGGCAGCCACCTATCAATCTTTTTCCGACTCCTCCTCCAAGCTAATCGTTATTCCGTGGATGGAGCTGGACTGGCGTCAACAGCTTTGTATGATCGCCGATGCTCTTGGCAAGCGCAGAGAAGCAGAAGTATGGTTGAAGGACTACGATCGCAAAGCGAAAAGGGTTGCCGGAGCTATTCAAGCTCGGATAGGCAAGGCTGCCATATCCATTGTCCATGTCAAAAACGGCAAGCTTTACGTTTACGGCAAACGAAACGGCGGCTCCGTCCTATTCGACTGCTTAGGCTTGCAGCCCGCTTATCCATACGAGCAAATTGCCGTATTCCACCACGTATCTCCTTCCGAGCTTGGCCTGTTTGCAGGCGACCATATGCTTGTTATTGTTAATAAAGACAAGCAGTCCCGAGACCAATGGAACAGCTGGCTCCAGTCCCGTATATGGAACGATCTTATTCCCTTTCAGAAAAGTCAGGTGTATGAAGTCAACGAGATGCCCTGGCTGGACTATTCTGCGCACGGTCACGACTTAATATTAAACGAAGCGCTACAGCTGTTTACGAATCCCTCTTATATCCATGAATAAGCTCAACAAAAGTCCATTCCTCCCGTCGGGGAGGAATGGTATCCTTTTATTTATTGAGAATGAATATCAATTAAACTTGGAGGGGTCAACATGATTAACAAAAAACGATACCTGAGTGTATTTCTTGGACTATTCCTTATGATAGCCTTGCTTGCAGCCTGCGGCGGTAACAATACAGGAACGATAGAAGCTGGCAATGCCACGCCTAACGTGTCAGATTTGCCCGAAGAAGAAATTAATAACGAAACGCGTTCAGTCGTGCATAACTTTGGAACGACCGATATTCCTGCCAATCCGAAACGAATTGCGTCCATTAATCTTGAAGATATGCTGCTAACGCTTGATGTTCCACTCGTCCTGGCAACCCCTATTCTGCGCCAAGATTACCTTAATTCCGATTTAGAACAGCAAGGTGCAAAAATTGAAAGTTTTACAGATGAGTTAAATTTTGAAGCCGTTATCGCAGCCGACCCTGATCTTATTATCGCTTCCTCCCTGCTAGGCGAAGAAGTGTACAGCAAGCTGAGCTCAATTGCGCCGACTATCGCGTATAATCGCAGCAATTGGAGAACTTCCATCGTTCAAATCGGCGAAGCCTTGAACTTGGACGAGCGAGCGCAGCAAGTGTTGTCCGATCAGGAAGCATTTATTGCCGCAGCTAAACAAGAAGTATCCCAACTGATTGGCGAACAGCCGACTGCAGCCTTTTTGCGGATGCAAGAGAAGGATGCTCGCTTGTTCCTACCATCTATTTTATCTAGTACGACTCCAATGTCTAGCTATGTCAGCATCGTTTATGAAGGTCTTGGCTGGCAAGCCGACCCATTCACGCTAGAACTGCAAAAGGCTAACCCGGATAAGCAAAACGCCTCAATTTCGCTAGAGGTTCTTCCCGAAGTATCGGCGGAGCATCTGTTTGTCGTCACCTTAAGCTCGGATGGAAGCGACGAGAATTTGCAGAAGACGTTGGATAATTTGCTCGCTCTCGAAGACACGGCAGTTTGGGGCTCCATTCCTGCAGTCATAAAAGGAAATGTACATGTACTAAACATGAAAAACTGGCTGATCGAAGGCCCGAAAGCCGAGCAAGCCAAGCTTAACGAGCTAATTAAAGTATTAAAGGAAAACATAAAATAAATGGATAACCAACATATGGAGAGCAGAGTTATGCCGAACGATAAAGTTATTTTCGACGTTACGATTATTGGCGGCGGACCGGCTGGCATGTACGCGGCCTTCTACGGCGGCATGCGCGATTTAAAAATCAAGCTAATCGAAGCCAAGTCAGAGCTTGGAGGCTTCATGCACATGTATCCCGAGAAGCTGATCTGGGATATTGGCGCAGTTCCTCCTACTCGCTGCGAAACGTTAATCGGCCATTTGGAGCAGCAGGCTCGTACGTTTGATCCTACTATTGTATTCAATCAGCGTGTTCAGCACTTTGCCCGTTTGGAGGACGGAACGATCGAATTACTGTCAGACACAGGCGAGAAGCATTACTCGCGTACGGTTATTCTAGCAATTGGCCGAGGCATAACCAACATACAGAAGCTAGATATTGAAGGTGCTGATCGATACGAAATCAGCAATCTGCATTATACGGTTCAGCAGCTAGATCGTTTTCGCGGCAAACACGTACTCATTTCCGGGGGAGGCGATTCTGCCGTCGACTGGGCCAATGAACTGCTTCCGATTGCGGCACAAGTATATGTCGTACATCGCCGAGAACAGTTTGCAGCCCATGAGAATCAGGTGGCCAATATGATGAAAGAAGCGCGTGTGTTCGTACCCTATAAGGTCGACAAGCTTCATGGGTCAGGCGAAACGATACATAGCGTGGACATTGTACATAGCGACACAGGCGACTCAATAACTTTAGAGATCGATGCCGTCGTCATCAGCCATGGCTTTATTAGGGACTACGGCGAAATAGGCAATTGGGGTCTAAAAATGAACCATAATATCATTGCCGCCAACGAGACCATGGCTACCAATATTCCAGGCGTCTTCGTTGCAGGGGACATCGCTTCCCACGGCAGCAAGGTCAAGCTAATCGCCGGTGCCTTCAATGACGCGGTGCTAGCGCTCAACAGCGCTAAGCTGTATTTGGAGCCGACAGCCGACAGCATGGCCTACGTGTCCTCTCATAATGAGAGATTTCTTGAAAGAAATAAGAAATTCAATCTAGGTAGTTAACTATAACACTAGGGAAAATCCGGCTCGTTCCGAGGCTGGCGAGTGCTTTCATCCTGCTTAAAGCACTTGCCAGCCTCCCTCTTAACTGAATTAGCCCTATTATCAAAAACATTTTAGCGACGGTTATGATTACATTCTATACAATAATTGTAGCATTACTCAGTCGAAAGACAGTCTTGCTTACAGTACAACCAAAAAAGGGCAGTGACCGAGATCCAATTTCTTTAACCAATAATAAGATTTACCTATGAATCTTGGTTAAGAATGGTCTGCCAAATATTGTTCGAGCTGATCGAACGTTGCTCCGAAGCCTTCCTGCATGGACTCAAACATGCCCTCAAAGAAGCTTCTCTCTTCCTCCGTTTCGTTGATCGGTCCACTCCACAAGGTCATTGTTGTAATACCGTTATTTTCACTAAAGGTTACTGTATTTCGTATTTCCAACGGGATCAAATCGCTAAAAGGAGCCCTAACAATATTACCCGCCTCATCTGAAAAGCTGTTGACCCAGACAATCTTCTCGAAAGCTTTAATTTCTTGATACACAAATTTACCCCACATTTGATTTCCATCGGAAGATTGCATGTTGTAATGGAAAACACCGCCTGGACGGAAATCCAATTGTGCGACATTTATTTCAAACCCTTTCGGTCCCCACCATCGCTTTAAATGCTCGACCTCTGACCATGCATTGAATACAAGCTCACGCGGTGCATGGAGTACACGTGTAATGACTAGCTCCTTGTCTTCCCGTTTCACTGTCATTTCCATTCCTCATTTCTTAGTATGAATTTATAATTAGAGCATACCTCAAATGGAATATTCCCGTAAAGGAATATTATTATTTACCCTCTCGAATCCAATCCTTGTGCATCAATGCTTTCGCAAACTCGTTGTCTCTTATATACTCTTGCAAAATATGATGGGTCGAGAACATGACTTCCACCTCATACCACTTCTCACCATTGAAATAATCACTTTCACCCGTCAGAGAAACGATCGTCGTGCCGTCAAACTTTTTATATATGAATTGATTAGCCTCGTTAGCGTCATAGGTCAGCTTAATGTTTTCACAAATTGGCCTTTTCCCCTTCGCGAACGCACTCTCCTTCAAGCCCTCTGCATAAGACATCTCGTAGCCTTTCAGGTACCCTTCCTCTTCGCTGAGCAAATGCCATTCCAGATCCTCCCGACCATCGTGATAGCCGTCCTGCTCCCCACGCTCATACCAGTATTCAAAGCGGCCTTCAACATCACCCGCATCGTACCCGTCACGGTAAGATTGATTGTTATGCATATCATTATATTTCTCGTACTTGGTGTAGCCCGTCCCATAATAGCCGTCCTCTTTGCCATGGGAATGACCAAACTCATATTGCTCAGCATCAACATATCCCTGCTTGTAGCCTTCCGCATATCCCTCGCTATAGACACCGTTATTCCCATCATCCTCATAACAGCCCATATTAGTATAATGGGCCGCCTTGCCATGATCGTAGCCCCAGTCATACCCGTAATTATAGACGATGTCACGAAGCTCAATAGACTCTCCTTCACCCTTGTCAACGAGCGTCTCAAGCTTCTTCACAAGCTCCGCCTGCTCTTTGTTGCTGCCGCGCAACTCATTGAGTCTCTCGATTAAGCCCTCGCGGTTTTCGATAACGCTCTTGAGCAGATTGCTTGTCGTCAGCACCAATTCTTCGGCGTCGATATCCGTTCGAGCAGCTTTGCCTCTAATCTTTTTGTCGGGCTTGGCTGCTACCTCCCCTTCATTCTTCATTTTGCCCATACTGGACTCTCCGCCGTGAAACGGGGATTTTATGCTCATGTTTTTCTTGAATTCCGCACCGTATCTGCCACCTTTAGAGTTGACCTGATACCAGTTGGCTGTCAGCTTGGAAGCGTAACGCACTTTAATCTGCTTCTTGTCTCCTGAATCGGTAATGACAACACCGGTAGGCTTCTTGGGAAGCTTATTATAGGCCTTCAGCTTCGGATTGTTGTTTTCCATTAACGTTGAATCGTCCGCGTACTCTACATCTACGATGTACTTGTACCAATCGCCATCTTCGTTCACCGGATCACGAACATGCTGCTCAATATTCGAACTTTGCAGCGAATTCGCCGAGCCTGAAATCGCGGTCAAATTCCGTGGGTCGTTGCCCGGTCCGCCCAGCTTTTCATTAAGCAGATGGCCAGAGATATAGGATTGGCCCGATAGCGCCTTGAATCCATTGACCCTCGCCACTGCATTGGGATGACTCGGCGATGTTCCCAGATTATGATCGGGGCCAACGAGCGCCTCTACTCGCTTTCCTTCACCAGCCAAGCCGTCAATTGCGCTCCACTGCACTTTGGTTTTTACATTGTCACCGGTGGTCAGCTTTGTGCCTCTTCCTTGCTCGATGCCTACATGGTTAGGGTCGACGTCATCCCTCTTGCCTTTGAACTTGCCCCATCTAAACGTATCGTCGCGTTCGTCGATGACCTCTTGATCTCGGACTAGCGCACGCTGAATCGGTGCATTCGCGGAGGTAGACGGAAGAAAACCAAAGGACTTCCTCTGAGGAATAGCCGTAGAGGATGCTGCACGGCTTGCTGATGCCGACAGCGTGTGCGAAGCTGTTCCCAGCATGCTCGCTCGTGCTCCCATTTGATCCGCTTCCTGCTCCAATGCACTGTTATCATTGATGGCCTCACCCTTGAGCTGTGTGGTCGGTCTGACCCGCCCCTGCCGCTGCTGCACGACATGCCAGCCTTCATGCGGGAGATGCTGCTCTTGTCCTGGCGCAATATGGATGTCATTTCCTTGTGCGTAGGCGTGAGCCTGAAGCTCCGCCGGTCGTGAGGAGTTGTAATGGACGGATACATCCGACAAATCCATGCCAGACACCGACTCAAGACCACTCTTCAGACTATCCGGCATGCCTGTCCGATTAGGCTCTGCCTCCTTAGCCAGCTGCGCAGGAGGCCTTGAACTCTCTAAGCTGCCAAGCGCTGAACCTGCTGAACGGCTTGCCAGCAGTTGCATAACCGCACTGTTGCCTGCTTTTTGCTGAAGCTGCAAGATCGACTCCGGCGAATACCCGCCGTACACCCCGCCGAAACCTCGCTCTCCCGTGACCGGGGCAGCAGCCTCCGTTTTTCTTTGTACGGCCGCAGTTGGTTCGCTGACCTTAGCCATTTTATCCTTCAAGCTTTAACCCCTCCGATTATCTTGTTATCCTTAATAATTCGGAGCGGTTCTCACAAATCCTTCCAAACGTATCGTAGTCGCTTGCAACACAAATAAGCCGGAATGCTTCGAGCAGCATCGCCCAAGGCACTCAGCCTATCTGGCGATGTATTCAATATCCGCATACTATATTACTGCTTGCCCCTTCTCGTCTTCACCTGTAGCCACCGGATTCTCGCATACGAGATCCAATCACTCCAGCTGTCGGTTATGCTCTGAAAAAGGTTTCAGCGTTGAAACTTTGGGGCGTGTACAGAACAACGAGACCTTTTGTTCTCATTGTGCCGTTGATGACGGCGATCTTGGGGCGTTGCTTCTGCCGCGAAGAATCATTAATCAGATTTTCCAAATACGATGGCCACATTTCTTGATTTATTGAATTTGTTAATAATCAGGGTCGCTTTTTTTTCTTGTATCTCAATCTAAAATTTTTGCATACAGCATTAAATACCTTATCTCCCGGTACTATACTCAATTTGTCTCCTTGCCAGACTACTTCATATCTAATTTAACCGAAAGCTGACAAGAAAGATTTGTTAGCCTACAGTCCCAAACAAGTTCTTATAAGAGGTTATAATATAAAGCAACTTAATCAGCTCTTCCAGCTCATCAATATTTTTCTGATTTTTTTAAGAAACCAATAAAAAAAATAAAGCTGGGCATTCTCCCAAAGAGAACTGCCCAGCTCTATTTCTATTAAAATGCATTTTTATTTGGTGAGGGATGCCCTCTCCTTATATAGCCTCCTATCTTTTCGATAACCTGCTCTTTTTCTTGATATTTGGCACTGTGCTTTATCTTAATGACATTGCGACCTCGGTGGGGTCTTCAATTTAAGTCAGAAGGTTATCATTTAAAGCAACTTAATCAGCTCTTCCAGCTCTTCAACCAATACTTTTGCAAGTTCAAAATCAGTATCTTTTAAAGCCAACTCTATTTTCATTTCAACTGATCTTTTATTTAGTTCAGTTTCTAGATAGTCCTTATCGAAATGACTAGCATAAATCATCTGTCTAAATTTTTTAATACTCATTTTTCTAATCTTTTTATCGTCAATGATTAAAACATAATCCATACCATTTACAACAGAATAGAAATCATGAGAAATCATGAGAACCGCACCTTGATAGTCTTCAATAGCTTTCTCCAGTGCTATTTGTGAATAGATGTCTAAATGGCTTGTCGGTTCATCAAGAAGCAATACGTTTGCTTTACTGGCAGCTACTTTAGCCAATTGAAGCATATTTGTTTCTCCACCCGATAAAGATTTTATCTTTTGATTAACGATTTCTCCTTCAAAGCCATAGTTTGAAATATACGATCTAACTTCATCATACGTTTTAAACCCAGCATCGATGAATTCTTCTAGTATTGTATTAGATTCTTCTAGCACTTCGCCTTGATTTTGAGATAAATAAGCTACTTTAACATCAGCATTTATTGCAATGGAATCATGATTATTTGTAAAGATATCTCGGAGTAAAGTCGTTTTCCCGGTACCATTTGAACCAATAATGGCTACTTTATCGGTAGATTTTATCTCAAAGTTAATATTGTCTAACAGCAACTCATCAAAGGCAACACTATAATTAGTGACATTTACAACAATGGTGTCTTCCATTTCATTATCAATACCAAAACGAATATTCGGTTGCTTAATATCAACAAATGGCGCTTTAATTCTACGCGCTTCCAATCTTTCTTGAAACTTGACTCTAGCTTTTAATGCTTTGCCTCTAGAAGCTTCTGAATTATAAGTTGCCATAGCTCTGAGATTAATAATGATATTCTCGTTTCTCTCCACTTCTTCATCCTCGGCAATTTTGAGTTCTTGTAACTCAACTTTAGTCTGAAGTAATGAGAAGGTATAATCTATATATCGCCCATCAAACTCTTGGATCTCTGTGTTTTCAAGGTGTATCATTTTGTTGAAACAATGATTCAATAGATATCGGTTGTGCGTAACAACTAGCAGTGTTCCTTTGTGAGAATTAATAAGGTTCTTAAGCGCATTTAGGTTTTCAAAGTCTAGAAATACATCTGGTTCGTCCATAATCATTAAGTCTGGACTACTAAGCATTTCCTTCATCACTTGAATAAGCTTGAATTCGCCACCGCTCAGGTCGGATACCCTAAGATCTTTAAGCCTCATAAGGTTTGCTAGATTAAGTTTCTTATTCATGTTGCTTTCAAAATCTTCCCCACTAATTGAATCAAATGCGTCTAAAGCTAATTGATATTTTTCTAATAAGGAATCAATATCCGATGATGTTTCCATCTCAATACAAATAGCAGTTATTTCATTTTGTATCTTAATAAATTGTTCCCCTATATATTCATAAACGGTTATTTCTTTCTTTTTGTCAAATTGTGGAAATTGACTTACGAGACCAATCTTACAAGTGGGGTCTATTTCTAACTTGCCCTCGAACAAATATCTTTCTGGATCTATCAATATATCTATCAATGTACTTTTCCCATTGCCACTTGTTCCTATAAAAGCGCAATGTTGTGCCTCCTCAAGCGTAAATGAAATGTTTTTATATAGTTCTTTTTGCGGGAATGAGAAGGATAAGTTATCAACTGTTATCATAGTATTTCCTTTCTATATAACTAAAATAGTGACTATTATTAGACGTATTGCAAACCATAAATTATAAGTTTACCGTTGTTAGAGTAACACTGTTCACAACCAACTTCAATCGATTTGTATCCCATCCCTCGGTGGTCAAAGTACCATACTACTTCGAAAAGTATAATACTCCCAAGCCGATAGATGACTCCACGTTGACTTTCGACAAAAAAAACGGCTCTTCGCTCAATTGAGTGGCTAACACCGAATTATGTAGTTTCATAGTGTCGCTTAGATGTGAAAGTTTCTTTAAAATCTGGTAGAAAGGAAACGGGGAACTGACGAGTTCAGCTCCTTCGTGCTGCGAGTGCTGAAAGTCGTGTTTTGTTAGCGATCATGTAAACCACAGCAATCAAATGATTCACGTTTCGGTATCCGCGAGCTTTTCGTTTTGAAACTTGAACAAGTCCATGAATACCTTCAAGCAACGACAACTCCAATTCTGTCATCACTTTATTCACATAGTGACGAAAGATCCGCCACAGGCGAGTATCGTGTTCTCGAAGCTCACGGGCGGCGGCATTAACAGGCATTTCCGCCATCAGACGCATAGCCCAGGCTTCAAAATACAGCGTAAAGTGCGACTTCGGGCGTGACCATGCAACAGGGACGAGCCATATTTTGCGGCAATTCGTGCACTCCGTTCTCGGTACTTTGGCATGGATATAGGTTTTCCAATTCTAGAAATCAAGATGTTGCCAATGCTTCTGATCGGTATCATGAACCTTGCTGGATCCGCCGCAATTGGGGCAAGCGAAAAATTCACTTCCCCTGCTTTAATAGAAATCTTTCGGAACTGCTCGTATATGAGAAACCGTCATGATTGCATTCCTCTCCAGTCAAATGGTGAAGTCCGATTTCTTCTGTTCGATTAAAGCTCCATTACTGAGGCACATTCATTGTAACTCAGCAAACCCCAAGACGAGCCAGGCGAATACCGCTTGGCCAATGAGCCTTTCTAGAAGTTGTTGAGCGCATCTGAGATATACCACTACGCTTAAGGCAGTAGAACTCATTTTTATAAGAATATACGGTTCCGTTTGAGGATTTTTGTTAGAATAGTTGGAGGCATTCAACCGACTAAAGGAGAGGTTTCATTGTTAAGAAAAAGATTTATACTTGTGTTCGCCATACTATTGTTTCTGAGCAGTACTATCACAGCCTTGGCAGCAGAGAAAGTTAGCGACGGATCAGAAGGAGCAACCCCTTCCGGGATTCCTATGGCAAGTCTAGAGGCTTTTGTCGACGATTATGTAAAAGACTACATCGGACAACAAACTGTCGGTGCGTCTGTTGTTATGGTGAAGGATGGCCAGATAGTGCTGTCCAAGGGTTACGGCTATGCCGATGTGGAGCAGCAGATCCCTGTCTCGACAGATACAGTAATGGAGTGGGGCTCAATTAGTAAGCTTGCAGTATGGACATCCGTGATGCAACTGGCTGAACAAGGTACTATTGATCTAAATGAAGATATCCGCAGTTATTTACCAGTGAATTTCCTAACCAAGCTGAAATATGATGAGCCGATAACAATGATTAATCTAATGAACCATAATGCCGGGTTCGAAGAGTATATGTTCGATATGGCCTATCAATCTCCTGAGGAAGTACGATCACTGGAAGAAGGACTGCAGCTTGCCCAGCCGGCACAAATTTACAGGCCCGGTAGAACTGTAGCCTATTCGAACTATGGCAACTCACTAGCTGCTTATATTGTGGAGAGAATTAGCGGTCAGCCTTTTCATGAATACGTTCAACAGCATATCTTTGATCCCTTGGACATGAAAAGTTCCATTGCGTACTCCGTCGTAGAGGATCGTCCGGAGCTGCTTGAGCATAAAGCTAAAGGTTATTTCTTTGAAGGAAAAGGGGCCTTTACGCAGGGAGCTTGGAATTATATGTCCATGTACCCCAATGGCGGTAATAACGGCACTGCAGAAGATTTGGCTAAATTTGCGATGGCATTCCTACCTGCAGCGAGGGAGCAATCCCCTCTGTTCGATAAGCCCGAGACGCTAAGCACAATGCTGGCCCAGAGTAATGCCTCATCTACAGAAATGCCAGGCATTGCTCATGGATTCTGGGAATACCCTGGACTGCACCGTACACTGGGGCATGGCGGGAATACGATTGCTTTTGCCACCAATCTGTTGATTGTGCCTGAAAGCCGGTTTGCAATCATTATTATGACCAATCAGGCCAGCGAATCCAACATTGTTCATGGTCTGGCCAAAGCGATAGTGGGCGTACGGGAGCAGGCGGATGCTGTCAATCTGCCGGATGCTTCAGAGATTCAAGGTGAGTTCGTGGCTGCGCGTCGCCCTGAACATGGATTCATGAGTTTATTCCCATACCTTACGCTGATGAAGATTAAGCCGCATGGAGCCAATCTGCTCCATGTGTCACTTGCGGGTATGAGCGGAAGCTATAAGCAGGTTCAACCTTACCTCTATGAGAAAGTAAGCGGAGATTCAGCGCTCGATGCCTGGCCAATGCTGCATGTCACTGTCAGTAATGGCAAGATAGAGGCAATCTCGGTATATACGTCTGATTATTTGCCGTTGCCTTCCAGTAAATCAATGCCGCTTCTGCTCTTGAATGCCGCGTTGGCGATGATGACAATCGTCTATTTCATTATTGCCCCGTTTATATTGCTGGTGCGGGCGATCTTGAACAAGCGAAGAGCCAGAACATTATCTGCAATTGGTCCTATCAGCTGCAAGCTGGTGACTGGCCTCACCTTAACGGGTACCAGTATTGTGGGGAATAATCTAGTTCTGGCGTTACGTATGCTCAGCAACAATGAGCGTGCCTATGCCGAAGTGTATCCGCAGATTATAATTAACTATGGTCTGACTGGTCTAGCTGTATTGTTGGTGGTGGCGCTGCTTCTATCCTGGAAGAAAAAAAGAACGGCTTCAACTGTCCGTGACAAGTGGTCAATCATTCTGGCAGTGGCAATGATTATTGTTCTGTTGGGACTGCTTGTATTCTGGCAATTCTATAGTTAATCAGGCACGAAGCCCGCATGGATATGTATTTAATCTTTCTGCCTTCCTTGTCTTCGTGACCGTACAAAGGGCTGTACGATCTATCGAAGGCCATACATGCTGGTCTCAATCTGAGCCCGAATCGGGTACTACATGAATATACTATCAGGAATCTAATGTTGAGTTCTTGTAGACCTCGACGCCCCTAGGTCCACCACAAAGAAGTACATCGCGAAATGAGCGATGTACTTCTTTTCGTATATGCTTACGCCTTCTCTTCATCCCCCACCGCAACTAAATTCCCCTTATAAGAAACCCAATCGCTCCAGCTCCCAACATACAACCTCACGTTCCCATATCCCGCTTCCGTTAACGCCAGAACATTAGGTGTTGCTGTGACGCCAGCCCCGCAATAGACAATAATTTCCGAGTCGAGCGGCAGATCCTTGAATCTTGCACGCTGCGCCGCCGCATCTTGGAAGACACCGCCCGGAGATCCATCCTCCCAGAAACGGTTAATAGCGCTCGGAATGTGGCCGGCTTTGGCATACTTGCTCGTATCCTCGCCCGTGAAGTGTGCTGGCTTCCGCGCATCGATCAGTACTCGACCTTTGCGGCCAATACCTGCCTTCACTTGCTCGATATCAACGAACAGCTCTTCCCTCACGCGTGGGATGAACCGCTTCGCCACCTTCGGTCCCGAAAGCTCATTCGTTACGGGATGCCCGGCGTCGAGCCAGCCCGTAAAGCCCTCCGCCAGCAGCTTAACCCGGTCGTGACCAAGGTATTTCAGCGTCCACCATAGCCGCGCGGCTATGCTGCCGCCTTGATCATCGTACACGATAACCTCCGTCTCCGCGTCAATTCCGGCTTCGCCCAGCTTTCGTGCGAACTCTTCCACACTCGGC
This sequence comes from Paenibacillus sinopodophylli, assembly GCF_005930355.1. GTDB lineage: Bacteria > Bacillota > Bacilli > Paenibacillales > Paenibacillaceae > Pristimantibacillus > Pristimantibacillus sinopodophylli. The sequence continues at coordinate 118,034 of NZ_VDBO01000005.1, read as the reverse complement.
AATGGACGACCTCCACCGTGCTCCTTCTTCGGACCGGACAAGTCCTCATAGAGATCGAAGAACAACGCGCCCTGAATATGTCCTGCCTCAAAAAAACAGCGACCCGCTTCTGGTTGACCCAACACGAACCGCACATCCGCGAACACGACATTCGAATGTCCAAGCAGCAATGCCGCCTCTTCAACATTTATCAAGTTAGACATGCTCATTGCCCCCAATTGGCAGAATTAGTTCCGTTACATAATTGTCGCTGTCTTTGGTGCTCCACGGATCGATGATGTACCGCTCATAGGATGCGCCCTGCAGCTTAATATTCTCCAGATCCGCCCATTCCTGAACCTCGCGGTAGGACTGACCAATCGTGCGGTAATCACCACGATGAACAACACTAATCGCCCGGAAGCCTCCTACCTCCGTTGTCAGCCCATCGTTCGTACCGTCTTCGATAACCGACGTATAACAATCGACCCCTGTGAACGTATGATCCACGCGTCGTCCGAAGTCCTCGAAGTACAGTATGAACGGCCCGTAAGCGAAAACATTCTGACGAGTGCACAGCTCGACAAGTATATTGCTGTAAAGCACCTCCATGTCCGCAGCATGCTGTTCCTTGACCTCGTAGTGGAACGTCATCGTACGATAGAGAGGGAAATCAGCAATAGCGATTTCCCTCTCCTTCTTGGAATCGGCTAGAAACGATTCTCCCTGCTTCAGCAGCCTACGCCACTCCTGAATGGCAAAATGTTTCTTCTGCAGCTCAGCCATTTGCTTCTCGACGTCAATAAGCTCCTTCTCCATGTAATCCTCCAGCATGTCAAAGTTCTGTCGCTCCAGCATCGTCGCGATGTCCTCCAGCTTGAACCCAAGCTGTTTATAATATTTGATAAGGGGGATTTTGCGCATACCTTCCTTGGAATAGTAACGATAGTTGTTGTCCGGCGAAATCCGCTCAGGCTTAAGCAATCCGATATCGTCATAGTACCGCAGCGTACGGATCGGAATACGACACTGCTTCGAGACTTCTCCTATTGAATACCATTCCACGCTTGCTCCCCCTCTAATGATATTTTGTCTCTCTTACAAAAACTTCTTAATCGCTTCCTTCATCCGCAGCATCTCCGGATCGAGCAATCTTCCCCGCTTGTCGCCAGTGGCGAAGCTCACTGACAACTCCTCCTTCACCACGCCAGGTCTCGATGAAAGAATATAAATCCGGTCTGACAAGAGAATCGCTTCCTCGATATCGTGAGTGATGAATAGGATCGTCGCGCCAAAAGCTTCTTGCACTTCCAGCAGCCAGCTCTGCATGCCGCTCTTTGTCATCGAGTCGAGCGCTCCGAACGGTTCGTCGAGCAGCATGATTTCGCCCGAAGCGAGGAACGTCCGAAGGAAGCTTGCCCGCTGCTTCATGCCCCCTGACAGCTGGCTGGGATAATGCTCCTCGTAACCGCGCAGTCCGACTCGGTCGATTAGCGCATCCGCCTGCTCCCTCGCAAGCTTCTTATTGACTCCCTTAAACCTCAGAGGAAGCGTAATGTTGTCCATAACGGTCTTCCATGGGAGCAGCAGATCTTTCTGCTGCATGTACCCGATCTCTCCGTCTATTTTCAAATCGCCACTATCCGATGGCAGCAATCCCGTAATCATATTAAACAAGGTGCTCTTGCCTGAGCCGCTTGGCCCCAAGATGGAGACAAACTCTCCGCGATTTACTCGCAGGGAGATATCCCTAAGTACCTCTAAGTCGCCAAAGCTCTTGCTGACGTGATCGAGCACAATTAGAGCTTCCGTACCGCGAATCTCTTCGCCCATCTTTTCCCCATTCGGTTCCACGTTCTCCCGCGCTTGCTCTTGTACGGTTTGCACGGTCATCACCTCTATTTCCATTTCGTTGCCCGCTCACCGACCCAGTTGATGAGAGCGATTAATACAACACTAATCAGAACAATGACTAGGATGGACGCAAACACCTTATCGAGGGCGTAGGCACTCTTAGCTCGCACCATATACACGCCGATCCCCTTCGTGCCGCCTTGCCACTCCGCAATAATCGCCGCCATGATCAGATAAGTCGCAGCGATCTTGAGCCCAGAGAAGAAATTCACCAAAGCATGCGGCAACTTCAGGTGTAGGAAAGTCTGAAGCTTGCTCGACCTAAAGGTACGAAACAGGTTCAAATAGTCCCTGTCCACCTTCTCGAATCCATCCATCAGGCTGATGCAGATCGGAAAAAAGCACACCATGACGATAACAAGAACCTTCGGCAGCAGTCCAAACCCGAACCAGATGATTAGGATAGGGGTGATCACAATCGTCGGAATGGTCTGACTAACAATTAAAATAGGATACAAAGACTTCTTGAGCGGAGCAAAGCTGTCCATCAGAATGCTGATAACAAAAGCCAGCACGATGGACAGCAAGAAGCCTATTGCTGATTCGTATAATGTCATGCCGACATGTCCGGCAATAAGGTTGAAATCCTCGACCAAAGCTTTCACCGTATCTATGGGCGAAGGAAGAATATACATCGGCACGCCGACCAGCGTCACAATGAGCTGCCAGAGTACGATAAAGACAAGAAGTGAAATGATCGGGTATAGATGTCCGCCCGAGCGGATACGTCTTATCATAAGTTGTCACGCCTCAATTTTTATTATTCCGATAAGTTTACTTATAAATTAACAAACGCCGACTTGCTTTGTCAACACGAATCGCTCGGCATACTGCGCGTTTATCTGTAAGTTCTGCACCGGAGATAGGACAGCAGCTCTTGGCCATATTGTTCCTGGAACCATTCCGCGTGTCCAAGCAGGTAAAGGTCGTAAGCCATATCCGCGTTGCCTGTCGATCGCACAATGCCGATAAAATAATCGATCTCGGATAGCGCAAACTCTGCATGAACGAGGGGCAGTATTGCCTCAAGCGCTTTTTGCTCATCTGTGCTCAAGGGGCGAATTGACTCATAACCGGAGAGCAGTGCCTCCAAGTGCTCGTATGCCACGAGACCGTCTTGCTTGCCTTCATGCAGTGCAAGCCAATCGATAACGTTGCGCTCAATGGCTGTCGCCAGATCATAGACCGCGTTCGTTCGATCTGCCAACCCGAAGTCGAGGATGGACGTCACCTTTGCAGCATCACCGTCCTCTTCCCAAAGCAGGTTGGACGAATGCCAATCATTATGAGTCCAGAGCGGCTTCAGCATATTAATATAGGGAGCAAACCGCTCGTACAGCGGGAATAGAATATTCTCGCAATCCTTCTCCCATGAGCGAGTATGCAAGTAATTCAATAGAGAGGGACGGCTTGCAACGTAAGCCGACAGCTTCGCACTGGGGTCATCTGAACCAAAGACCGAGAAGCTGGAGACGAGCGGGCGGACCAATCTCGCAGGGGCCTGGAAGCCTTCCGCCGCTAAGTGCATACGCGCGAGTGCTTCTCCAGCCGCATAGGCGTGGGCTTCCTGCTGGAAGGGACTCCATGAGACAGCGTCTCGGTACAGGTCAGTCCCTTTCGCAAGGCGATGCACTTCATAGGTCCATCCCTCCACCGCATAAGCCGTCGCTCCATCCGTCCCCTCCAGAATCTCGCTTACCGGACTCCCGTGCGTCCGAAGATGCCGGATAAACCGATGCTCCTCATTCAGTCCTTCGACGTCCCGCACAGTATGATGATGCCTTTTTACAAAAAGACGCCCCTCAGCCGTTTCGACAATCGTCGCGCTGGAGAACGGACGCGGGCTATGCCAGAGGAGAGACGTCACATCGGCCAGATTAGAGTACCGGCCGAACAGCCGTTTTGTCTCCTCGAGAGTAATCTGTGCCCAATCCGGCCGGACCAGCTCCGTGCCCATGCCATGAGCCTGAGTCGTCGCCGATTGAACTCGCGCGCTCATATTGCATCCCCCTGTGGAAGATACTCGTTTGTATACGCAGTACGCCAACTATCCTTGTTATGAAGGATACCGTGTGCAGCAAGCCACTCTGCATAAGGTTCAATAAGCTCAACACGCTGGTGTCCCCATGCTCCGTCATGCAGCCAAGTGGGAGCAATCAGCGGTAGAGAGCGTTCGAAGAGCTGCTTAGGAAAGTACGGAACGTACTTCTCGTAGAGCGAAACCGCTGCGAACGGTTCGGAAGCAAGCGCAAGATACCCCCTGCTCGTTGCCTGAAGGAAGCGGCGTACGACGTCCGGCTCATTCTTCGTAAGCTCCTCCTGCGTGCCAAGCAGGTAACTGTGATACGGTGGAGCGCCGATTTCGTCTACTGGCCAGACAAGGCGATCCTTCTCTGGAACGCCGGTGTCCATTAGAATCTCCCACGCCCAGTAGCTGCCGAACGTCGCTTCCGCTTCACCAGCGGCAATGGCATCAGGAGTTAGCTCCCTCGTTCCGGCGTCGACTATAATAACTGCATCCGGGTCTCCACCGTCCGCGCTCACGAGCTGGCGAACCATGGCAAGCCCCCGCGGCGTCGGGTTCATCGCGATCCTCTTGCCGGCGAGGTCGGCTGGTCGTCGAATTCCTGTGCTTAGAACCGTCTGAATCGTTTCCATCGCTCGATGGTTAATCGCCGCAACTCCAATGACGATCAGCTGTGTTTCTCTCTGGACAAGCAGCCGATTGCTTGGGAAGATTCCGAAGTCCGCTTCTCCTCTGGCTAGGTAAGCGAGCGTGTCTCCCCTGCCAAGATCATGTACAGTGAATTCAACATCGAGCCCCGCCTCACGGTACCAGCCTTGCTCCCTTGCATAGTACAATCCAGCCGAATTCGTCCAAGGATAAAAGTATTCCAGCATAACCTTTAGGTGTCTCATGAAGTCTACTTCCTTTTTAATTAGAATTGAGATTTTGTAACGAACGCTTCCATCGTATCCGTTGTTCCCTTGATGGAGCCCTCTTACCCGTGAGATCGTTATTTCTGGGGCAGGAACTCGTTTGTAAACGCGTCTGAGACTACCAGCTCCTTCTCAATCAAGCCCTTATCCTTAAGAAATTGTGCATATGCGCTCCAAACCTGCTCCTTCATCTGACCCCATGCCGGTGAATCGGCAATGTACTCGTCTGCGAGGAACTTTTGGCTCTCCACCGCCAGCGTCTTGTCGATTTCTGGAGCATACTTTAGCAGAATGTCCGCGCTATCCTCTGGATGCTCAATCGCGTATTGGTAGCCCTCTTCCGTCGCCTTCAAAAACTTCTGAACCTTCTCAGGGTTCTCCTTCAACAGCTTGTTGCCCGCAATTAGAATGGGCGTATAGTAATCGAGTGCAGGGTCAAGATCCCTTGCCGCGATGTAATTGATGTCGACGCCTTTAATCTTGGCCTCGATTCCTGTCCAGCCTTCGAATATCCAAGCGAAATCGATATTTTTACTCGTTGCGGCGAAGAAGTCGTCGCTTCCAATATCAACCTGCTGCAGCTTGCCAAAGTCGGCACCGTTCTTTTCCATAACTGCCTTAAGCACCGCTTCTTCTGAAGGTGAGCCCCATCCGCCGTATACCTTGCCTTCGAAATCCTTTGCAGATGTGATGTTCTTATCCTTAGGAGCGGCGAAGCCCGATGTATTGTGCTGGATAAGTGTAGCAACCGCCTTGATCGGCAATGGGTCCTTGCTCGTCAGCGCATACGTTACGTCCTCCTGATAGCTTACGCCGAAGTCGCCTTTACCCGCAGCGATCAGCGTCGCAGTCGTTCCTTCCGCAGGTTGAATGATATCGACGTCTAGCCCTTCGGCGCTGTAATATCCCTTCTCCAACGCTACATACAAGCCTGTGTGGTTTGTGTTCGGCGTCCAGTCCAGAATAACGGTGACCGATTCCGTCTTCGCTGCTCCCGCTCCCTTCTCGTTGCTGCCGCAGCCCGCCAGTATTCCTGTCGCAACTACGCCGACTGCCAATAATTTCAATGATCTAAGTATCATATTCATGTTCCCTCCGATTATCTTTCTAAATTCCGATTGGTTTACACTGTTTTAAAAATAATAACCCTCCAGCCGACTGGAGGGTCAAGACATTTCCATCGCAAATATGCGATTATGATAAAAAAGGCTAGTTCAAGAGGAGTGTTACCGTGCGCTATGCACTTATCGATTGGGACAATACAATCCATCAGGGATATACCATTTATGGCTTAACCGACTATTTAGTGAAGCAAGGTCTCGTTAACGAGACGCTTACGGAAACTTTTGAACAACTCAAATTGGCTTACCATGCCGAGCAAATCACTTACGCCGACTACACACTCCAAACCTGCGAGGCGTTCGCTAACGCACTCGCAGGATGTGAGCTTGAACGATACCGAACCTGCGTCTCCTCCTACTTGACTGTGAACGAGACTTCTCTTTTCCCAGATGCCTCCCTTCTGTTTAAGCTGCTGAAGCAGTTGGAGATCGATGTCTATCTGGTGAGCGGTGCTCCCGCCGAGGTACTCAGAGACTATGCTGCAAAATTCGAAATAAAGGGTATCTACGGGTTCGAGCTGGCAGAACAAGATGGTCGGCTGACCGGACAAGTAGCAAGTAACTACGGGGTAGATAAGGATCGCGTGCTGCTGCTTCCTCCGTTTCAAGCTTCCGCTTCCCTTCACCTGCTTAGCGCGGGGGATGCAGTTGCCGATATTCCTTTGCTGGAGAACGCTCGGGTGCCTATCATTGTAGGGGAAGGCCGATTCACGCTCAAAGAAAGCATAAGCCCACTCCGATTCTCAAAGCAAACTTGGGATCTTGACCAACTGGAACAGCGATTGAGGGCCGAGCTTGCGGGCATTCCTTCGTTGTTATAATGGCGCAGCGATACAGCTTACAATCAAGGTCGATTAGACCGATCAAAATCAAAAAAAGGGCTATAACACAGCGCCTCATGGCAACCTGTTGCAGCCCTTCAAACTTATTTCCATAAAATAGAACCATTCACTCCGTCGCTGCAGCATTCAATGAAATCTGCCCATTTACGTAAACGATATCTGATACGAAATCAGTTCGATCTACTACGAAATGAGCAAAACCCGCCATGTTCGTGATAGCCGCTCCATACAGGGACAGACTGCCATCACGGTTAGTCACGATAGTCATATCCTCATTCCAATGCGCGTATGGCAAGGTCACAACTTCCTTGGCAGTCGGGCTGAAATAAGCCACAAGCGAACGATGAATACCCGAGCCCCATGAATAAGTGAAAAACAATTCCATTTTCCCGTCACTGTCCAGATCGTCTAGAGCCATGCTCGTTACGCCAAAGCCACCAAGCTCCTCACCAAGCGGATATACGACTCCTTCATATAGCAGAAATGAAGCTGCCGATTGACTATATTTGAAAATCCGATAATCAGAGTTTTCTGTAATCCATTGCGGTGTGATGTTATAACACCTGTCTGCTTCGAAGCTTGATTTGAAATCCTTATTCAAAGCTAGAAAAGCATCGACACCATCCTGCGTTCCCAATACAGCAGCATTACCAGATACGCCCTCGTCAAGCTTCGAAATTTGATAAATACTCCATACATATTCACTCTTTAGTGTATTTGCCTTGTCCTTGTGCATTTTCACCAGCCATACCTCATTGTCCAGCAGATAAAGACGATAGCCTGGATCAACGGCCGAATCGTTAAGCACGTACTGATAACGCTCCTTGTAGCTTGAAATATCAGGAACTTGAACGCCCGGCACCATAAAGCTGCTGTTGTATTGTTGCTCATCTAAAACGGTTCGATTAAAGGCTGCAGCTATTGTCTGTTGATTGCTGACTTCATTGGTTATGGTCAGCGAGTTTTCGGTTAACGTGTAGTACTCCTTAAATCCTTCAAAAGCTCTTTGCGAACTCAATAGATTCATATAGACCTGCTTCTCAAAACGATAGCTGCCATACGGTTCATCTGTCGCTTCCACAGCTCCATGCAAAATAGGATTCGTGGCACAGATGGCGACAGCGAGTATACAGACGGAAGCAGAGAAGGCGATTGCTCGTTTTTTGGGCGTTTTAAACCGCAAAATATTTTTCACTCGCTCCCGAATGCCTGTCTCCCCGAAGGCTAGAGGACTTGCTGCTGGAAACCGCCGATTTGTCGCAAAGGCGAGTAATGATGTACTGTACGCCTTTGCAATGTCCGAACCCGTCTCCTCCAGCACCTTCTCATCGCAGCTCATCTCCATGTCCTTAGCCATCGATACGAAGGCCATCCACACAAGCGGATTAAACCAATGAAAGGCAAGAACAACAAAGGCGAGCGGCTTGATTAGGTGATCTTTTCGTTTCAAATGGTAAGCCTCATGCTTCAGAATGTACATCAGTTCCTGCTCTCGAAGCCCGAAAGGAACATAAATTCGCGGCTTCATAAAACCAAGAATAAACGGTGATTGAATGGTATCCGACTCAAATACTTGATTGTCCAGACGAACGGCTGTAGCCATATGCCGTTTCAAGTGGAAGTAGGAAACGATGCCATAAAGAAGCAAGCCCGCCACGCCTGAACCCCATACAATTGAGCCAATCTGTATCCATATTTGCAGCGGATTCGTGCTTTCCGTCGGTGCCGCAGGCGGCAGACTGCTGCTTATGATCGCGTTCATGGTCGGTATTCCCACCGTCATCCCCGGCTTATCCATATAGCCGATATCAGGTGGGACATAGCTAAGCGCCGCTTCGCCGTTCTTTTGTGCTACGGTCATATCAAAGGGGGCAGCATTGAAGAGGCTGAACTCCGAAGTAACTGACACCGGACAGACAAGGCGGAACAGTACAATAGCCCACAGCAAATAGGCATACTTTTTGGGCGCTCGTTTCAGCAGCAGACGGATGAGCAGTACAGCAACGATCACATAAGCTGCGGTGAGGGTCATATTGAATATGTTCAGAAACAACGTTTCCATAACTCACCCCTCCTTATGTTCATCAATCAGCCGCTTTAGCTCATCCGCTTCCTTACTGGAGAGTGCTTTATTGCCGAAAAAAGAAACAAGAAATTGAGGCAAAGAGCCTGCAAAGGTTCGCTCAATAAAATGTTCACTCTCATAAGCTTGTATCTGCTCCTTGGGGATAATAGAGCTAACAATCGTATCGTCGTTTTTAAGTATTCCTTTTTCACACATTTTCCGAAGCACAGTATATGTGGTGGGCTTCTTCCAGCCAAGCTTCTCTGCACATAGAGCTACCAGCTTTCCCGACGCCACAGGCTCGCTCTCCCACACGACAAGCATAAAGCGATAATCGCTTTCACATAGCTTCAAGTTACTCACCCCAACACTCCTTACTGGTTTACAGTTATAAACCTATGCAGTTAGTTTATAACTATAAACCAATTTAGTCAATGACATTAGACTATAACTGTATGAAATACCGTTCTTTTCAGCTTCGGCCATTCCGACTTGAGAATACTGAAATACACATCATCACGACATTGTCCATTTGCATCCATATAGTTGCATCTGAAGACGCCCTCCTGCGTAGCCCCGAGCTTAAGAACAGCCTTCTGCGATCTCATATTCTCAGCATCCACACTGAACTGCACACGATTAAATTCCATTTGTTCAAAAGCATAGGTTAACAATTCAAACTTTGTTGCTTGATTAACAATCGTTCCTCTGAACGCTGCTCCATACCATGTCCAGCCAATTTCAAGTCTTTTACTATGGAATACAATGTTCCCGAATCGTGAAGACCCCGCCACTTGGCCTGAAGCCTTATCAATGACGATGAATGGATAAGACGAATTGTCCATTCGGCTCGCAATCGTGCTACTCATATAACGTTTGAGATCATCCTGATCAACAAAATGATTGCCCGTATATTTTGTAATTTCGTGATCGAAAATAATGTTCCGAAGCTCGTCTTCATAAGACTCACTAAACGGAACTAGCTTGACATGAGCATTCTCGAGCACAATATCTCGATTGAAAAAATGGTTCACCTTTTATCCCCCTAACGACATACAAATTGTTAATCCTAAAGATACTGTCTTTCAGGGCAGCCTGGAATGGATTAAAGCTTATAATCTTTACATTCATACACACGTACAGGAACTACGAATGGGGATATTTCATCGAAAAAAGCGAGCCCTTGGCGGGCTCGCTTACATACATGGCATCGTTCAAATATGGCGGTCATACCTATTCATGCAGCTAACCCATTTACTAGAGGTGTGTCCCACACCACCTCTAGAATGTTATTCCTTGCCTAAGCGGTCTACACCGTATAGCGTATCCATGTGCTCCATATGGGCTGCTCCCCAATCGTTCAATGGCTGTAACACAGCGCTTAAGCCTTTCCCATAATCCGATATCGAATATTCCACTTTCGGAGGGACTTGATTGTACACCTCGCGATGTACGATATCGTTATATTCAAGTTCTCTTAACTGCTGGGTCAGCATCTTTTTGTTTATATCCGGAATCGCCCTTTGAAGTTCGCTGAATCTCATTATGCCATTTGAAATAAGCTGAAGCAGAATGACAGGCTTCCATTTCCCCACTAGAATATCCAGCGCAGATTCAAATTTACAATACTCCTTCATTAGAACTCCCCCTTACTTCATTTTGCTTTGCTAAGTCACTTTTTAGTTACTCTGTTTAGATAAAGTGCCTACTTGTTGAATTAATGACTAGGGTCTACTATACCATTATTGGATGGCGCACAAATAGTCAGGAGGTCGGAAACATTAATGAATATCGCATTATGGATCATTCAAGGACTAGCAGCAATCGGTTTTGTCTACTCGGGGTGGTTGAAGACGTTTCAGTATAAGAAAGCAAAAGAGTCTTGGGGATGGGTATCAGACGTTTCAAAAGGGTTCGTCCTCTTTATCGGGTTTGTAGAATTGCTCGGAGCAGTTGGACTCGTCCTGCCTCAAGCGACAAATATCGCCACTGTATGGACGCCAATTGCCGCAACTGGACTCTCCGCAATTGTAATTTTCGGTGCCATATTCCATATTACTCGTAAGGAATATCGGGAGATAGGAGTGAATATCGTTTTTCTGGTGTTCACTTTATTTATTGCAATCTTCCGTTTTTAAGCCGGCGTTAAATCTACGTCATCCGGCTGTGTTTGAATCCAACCTCCAAACCCGCAAGATAGGCACGCTGAAAAGCGGCTATTTTGCGGGTTTTAGTTTGGCAGAGCAGAAAATTAACATTAAAGTAGATATGCAAAAACTAGAAAACTTGTAGTATATTAGAACTGAATTGATTATTTGTCGAATGACAACCACAACCGAGGAGTGTATACCATGAATGTATTTGAAGACTGTTCTGAGCGAGCCTTATCTTCCGATTTGCAATGGTTGAACGAGCCTAGTCATTGGGGTTTTAACGCCGATCATAGCTTATCCATCTCCGCACCTGCAATCGCCGACTTTTTTATTGATCCATCCGGGGCCACCTATAAGGATTCTGCTCCCTACTTATATACCTTAATCAAGGGAGACTTCAGCATCGTGACTAGAGTCAACGTTGAGATGAAGCAGCTATATGACTCCGGCTGCCTGATGCTTATGGCGGATGACCGTAATTGGGCAAAAGTATGCTTCGAGTTTTTTGACAATCATCCCTCTATTCTAAGCGTAGTAACCAGAAATACCTCGGACGACTGCGTTTCCAGCCCATTAGAAGTGCAGCAGCCTTATTTGCGTGCTGCACGATCGGGCAATTGTTTTGCCTTTCATTACTCGCTCGACGGGCAGCAATGGAAGCTGGTTCGATACTTTGGCATGGACTTCCCCGAGGAGATTAAAGTAGGCGTTGCTGCACAAGCGCCGATCAGCGAAGGGTGTCAGGTGAGGTTCCAACACCTCGCGATTACAGCAGGAACTATCGGTGATATTCGTACCGTACCAACTGAAGAATAATGACTAATGGTTCGTTTATATTGTTTCACTTAAACGAGCTATCTGATATGGAAGAGCAATTGACATCACAAAGGCCAGAATTATCCAACAAGGAGATCTGGCCTTATTTAATAAATGGAAGCCTGCGTTATGCTCTGTCTACAATGGCTGCAATGCCTAACAAATAACCCTTGACCTTGAAGTAAACTTCAAGCCTTATACTTCATGTATCATCCAGCTCCAGTCTTTCTAGATGGAGGACAAGGAACTACTATTGGAGGTACAGTATAATGAATGTATGGGATTTGATCGTCGTTTTAATGATTATGGCAGTTGCCGGTGGCATGCTATTGGCGAGAAGAAAGCAACAGCTGGATATCGCTTTGTTCGGTGCATTGGCTCTCGTTATAGCACTGCATGGCATCATTGATTCTTTCCGCCTGCAAATGGTTCCAGCCTACGCAGCGGCGCTATTCCTGCTTATCGGTTTATTCCTAAGGCTGCTTAATCCTAGCGGAAACCTCAGTGCCCGCAATTCATCACGTCCTATGGCTGTATGGAGAAAAAGCTTGCTCGCCCTCGTCGTGCTGGCTCTCAATAGCTCCTCCGTTTTTCTCAGCATGCTGCTGCCTGTTTTCACGATGCCGGAGCCTAGCGGCAGCTATGGAATCGGCACTATCGCGCGGCATCTGACAGATGAATCCCGCGACGAAACGCACAGCGAGAAACCAAATGAAAAGCGCGAGCTGATGATCAACGTGTGGTATCCGGTAGATAAGGATCAGACCAAGCAAACATCCATGGAGCACTACCCTTTGGAAATCGGGGAAGCGATCAGCCTCGTGTTCGGCATACCTAAGCACATTTTCAGCTACGTTACACAGATTCCAACTCATGTGGTAGAAGGAGCTGCGTTATCCGCTGCCGAAGCAAGCTATCCAATTGTCCTCTTCTCTCCAGGCATTCGCTCGACCCGCTTCCAGAGTATGACGGCTATTGAGGAGCTGGTCAGTCAGGGCTACATCGTCGTAGGCATCGATCATCCTTATACATCCGCGAAGATTGAATTTCCTGATGGCCGCTCGGTTCTATACGAAGCAGAACCCGAATTCCAGACGCCGGCAGAGCTTTATAACCATAATATTAAAGAAGTCGCCATCCGAGCAGCCGATGCCAGCTTCGTGCTAGACAGCTTGACTGTATGGAATGAGAAAGACCCTGAACAACGATTTGACGGCAGGCTGGATCTGAGCCGTGTCGGTATTTTCGGCCATTCTTATGGCGGGGCAACGACCGCAGAGACGCTGGCACAGGATAGTCGCTTCAAAGCAGGGGTAAGCCTAGAAGGCGGCTTCTGGGGAGATGTAGCCCTTAACGGCTTGACGCAGCCGTTCATGTATATGATGACAGGAGATACTGCCAAGAGCCTTGATCCGGCGAACAAAAAGAAGGTATACGTCTTTTTCGAGGAATTCGCTGACGATCTGAATTCGGTTATGACGAAAAGCACTAACGACACTTATTATATGACTGTGGAGCCTTTCATCCATCAGAGCTTTACCGACATCGCACTGCTCTCACCCAAGCTGTTCGCCAAAGGCGTGGACCCGGAGCACACAGTTGATATTACACGCTCTTACGTCACCGCCTTTTTCAATCAGTATTTGAAGAATGAACCGCAGCAGCCGCTTCTAGCTGGGCCATCCCCTCGCTATCCAGAGGTTATTTTCGACGATACCTATACAAAAAAGCAGCAGTAAAATAAACAAGCGGGCAGCACAAGGAGGGCAACCAGTCATGGAAGGAATGACACGCGGCGAGCTTGCCAAGCGAACTGGTCTCAGCATGGCAACGATTCGTTATTACGAGGAAAGCGGCATACTGCCAGCTCCCCGTCGAAGCCCTGGTGGCTATCGGCTGTACGCGGACGATTATTTGGTCAAAATTAAATTCATCCAGGACACCAAGTCGCTCGGCTACTCGCTCAAGGAAATTAAAGAAGTGCTGCATCTGCTCGGCCATACTATGGACCCTCAAACGTTAAAGGAATACGTTCGCAGCAAAATGACCGAGATCGACGAGAAAGTGGAATCCCTTCGCGCCATTCAGACGATGCTCGGGACGCTGCTCCAGACACCAGAAGCAGAAATTCACAGCTATTTGGATTCGTTCCGTGTATCGGAAGATGAATAACCATGAGGAAAGCTATATGAATCTCTTGGCCTTCGAGTAGTGCTGCTTAACCTATTCGTACAAATTTCCTGACTCGCTGCTCCCACTCGCCGCATATACATTTAGAAGAATGGGTGTAGACCCGTCAACATCCGTGACGAACCCTTCGGGCCAAGTCCATGGCATTGTTGGACTTTACGTGGCGGATAACAGCGTCATATCGACAAGCGGGCTGGCGGATGAGATAGCCAAACGATTGCAATCATGAGAGCTGCGAGGAGGAGCCAATGAAATTCATAAGATGCGGCGATAAACTAAGAGAGCTGACTTCCATTCCACCAGGATTGCAGCTTTTCACACTCCGTAACGAGCTGGAGAAGGATTATTTCGGAACGCTGGAGAAGGTCGCAGCGATCGGCTACAAGCTAGTGGAGCCCTATAGCTGGGGATATGCGGATATTCCAGCTGAGCGATTGAAGGCAGAGCTTGGTCGTCTCGGATTAAGAATCGTATCTACTTCCGTCTACCCGTTGACGCTGGAGAACCTGCAGAGCCAGCTTGATTATGCCCAAACCATCGGAGCCCATTACATCGTTACCTTCTTGTTCAAGGAGAGTTATGCCGATGCCAAATCGTTGAAAGCGTCTATCGGTTTACTGCGCAAGCTTGGCTTGGCCATTCAGCGTCGTGGCATGCAGCTTCTGTACCATCCTCACGCAGAAGAATTTGAACTGCGAGATGGAAAAAGAACGATTGACCGCTTGTTAACTGGTGTCGGCACCGACGTTATGAAGCTTGAGCTCGATATGTATTGGGTGAAGAAAGCGGGACTCGACCCGCAATCTACCTTACTCGCTTATAAAGGCTTATCCCCGCTTATTCATGTGAAAGATATGGATCCTAACGGAGATTTCACGGAGGTCGGCCAAGGCACGATTGATTGGGCTTCTATATTCAGCAGCTTCACTGAGGCTGGAGTCCTCTATTATTTCGTCGAGCAGGATGAAAGCGTAAATCCTCTCCAAAGCATACAAACAAGCCTCAATTATTTGAAATCTAGGCTTGTTTGTCCTGAACCTCATTAGTACACGTTGTCCTAGGCGCGCTTCTTATGGTGATATTTCTAATTCACACCTCATAATAAGATGCCTTTCATTTATCTAAATATCTAGCCGATAAAAAGATACTTAGGTTTACATATTTCTTCCGGAACAATTGTTCCTTCTTTCAAACCTTCGATATAATTTTCATAAGTGTAATCAATGGAGTTTAATATTTCCGTTATTTTAAACTGAGGGTTTCTGTATAAGTAATAAATTATCAATCCGAGAAGATTATTATTATAGGAATATAAGCGAAGAGCTTTAAAGTCTAGATTTGCCTGTGTTTCTTTTCCAGAATGAATAAGAACATTCCGTGCTCTATAACTCCTAACTAAATCATGTTTAATTTCTTGTTTTTTATTTTCCAAGTAATCAAATAATGCCTTCGGATTAGAAATAAACTGCCCAATTTCCAAAAAAGCTCTATACAAATTATTATCAAACTTTAAATCGTCTGCTAACTTTGGACCTTTCTCATGAATAAAGCTTAGAAGGAGTTTAAGGTCATATTGATACTGCTCCCCTTCTTTTTTACATTTTAAAAATTCATTAATTATAGATATATCCTTATCACTATACTCAAATATTCTACTCCAAAATATATTAATCTTATCTTTCATTATATACAAACATGTTATTTTAGGAATTATATCCTTAATTTTTGAGATAATACTTCCACCTGACTCTTTGAAAGTCAAAACATACTCCAAGACTGCCCATAAGTTAATAATCTTATTTTCCTGTGAGTGATGATGCTGATCCTTCACAATATTCAATGCTCTTTGTATATTAAATACTTCTTGGGTTTTTAAATTATCTGAAAAAACCTGCCCCCTATATAGAATAAAGTCTTCAACATCTTGTCGTTCCCTATTTTCGATTTTATAAAACAGAATCTTATTATCTGCAGATGTTCCATCTGTGATTCTTAGATTTTTGTATGTATCATTCGGAAGTTTACAAACAATTTTATCGAGAAGCAGACTCTGTGGATTCTGTTTCTCTGTAGTCACATAAGCAATCATTTGGAAATACGAACTAATTGAGCTTAATATATACTCGATTCCTTTATAATAATCCAATGCAGTGATTTCAATTTTGCAAAGTTGATATCCCGAAGCTTCTTGTAGATATCGTTTTCTTTCTTTACCATCTTTCCAAAACCCAAGATCTAATTCATCATAATTTTGTTTTACTAATAAAATATTAAAGTCTATATACGTCGAATCATGATTAAAATAATCACTTTCGAATATATTAATGTAAAACACAAATGTATCTTTTCTTCTCTTTAAATCACAGAATCTATCTAGGATACTATCTATAGTATCCTCCTTAACTTCGACTCCTAGTTTCTCCTTCGCCCAAGAATCTAAATATCTTAACGAATAGCCATCAAAAACTAGCTCATTGATAAGAGAATGTATTGCTAATTCAGACTCAATTAATTTATCATTCATTTTCACCAAATTCACAATATCAGTATATATATTTCTGGTATTAAATTTTTTAATAAATGAGTTGCAAATCTTATGTATACTTGCATAACTCATTTTATTCTGATTATCATTTTCGCTTAATTTGTCGATCTGATTAATTAGGAGTGTCAACTCTTTTTTATAAAGGCTATCTTTATTAAATATAGAATTTTTAATAAAGTACTTCATTGATTCAAGTAGCTCTTTTCTAGACTTTTCTAATTTTTCGAGCTCAAAATTTGAAGTAATTTCATTGTGAATTTCAATATAATCAATCAGTAATTCTCTTATACTCGGAATATAGATTTTAGATAGTGATTTATGCTGATTTTTTATGTAATCTTTAAATCCATCAATAAAGTATTTTTTTGTGGTGAAATTTTTGTTCAATTTCCCATTATCCCCTCTCAGTTGATTTAATCCAATAATTTGTATATTAAACTCAGAATACTACTATACTTAATAATTGTCATACCATAATTTCAAGAGTTGTTTCGCTATTCTTAACGTAACTACATTTTGTTTAATAGCAGCCCTTATTCAAATACGCTGACAAGTTGACATTAATGAGGAATACATGATACCCTTAACACATATAATACACATAGAACAATGAGTGCTTCTCTCTTCTGAAATGGGTCGCTTGATTCCCCCAGAAGATGTTAGCACTCTTTTTATTTGATATATGGCATACTCAGCTTCAATACTGCCGTCTACCTCTTCTTTACTCCCCAATCAATTAACGACTCCTTTCTTCAATTATTGAATTGCCTCTATAGTTTGAACTTGTTGTCTTCAAATTGATTAACCTCACATTTTTAACTTTTCATCAAAAACGTTATTCTCTTAGCCGTTTTTTCAGCATAGAGACATAGCTTCCCTTACGTTACCCCCAATAAAAACGGCCCCTCCGCCATTGCGAAGAGACCGCTACCTGTAACTATTCATTAAGTTCCTTAATCTTTAATGCACTAAGCTACTCTACATTATTGCACAACACGTTCAATCAAGCGTTTGAGAATAACAGCGATTTCCGCCCTGCTTGCCTGACCTTTCGGGTCGAATTGACCGCTCGTTCTGCCCGTAATGAGATTAGCGTTCAGCAATTCAGCAACACTCGCTTTTGCCCATACGCTAATGCTGCTCTCATCTGCAAATCCTGCACTGTCCGTGCTTCCGGCGCCTTCGTCGCTTATAGTCAGCTGCCCGAAGTTCAGGAACTTCGCAATCATGACCGCTAATTGCTCGCGAGTCACGATTTCATTCGGTGCAAATTTGCCATTGCCTACGCCCGACACGATACCGTTCTGTGCGGCCCACTCGACATAAGGTGCATAATAGGCATCCACACTTACATCTGTGAAGCGTGAAGCCGGCGCATTGCCCGAATCGACTCCCCATAGTTTGCCTAGGACTGTAACTAGCATGCCTCTGGTCATCGCCTGATTAGGGCTGAAGACTTCTGCTGCAGTGCCGCTGAACAATTCACGAGCCGTTACGAATTCGATCGATTCAAGAGCCCAATGCGTTCCGATATCGGAGAAGTTTTTTGCATTATCCTTGAATAGATACGCAGCCGCTAAATCACCAATGAGGTGCATCGTATCGCCAAGCTTCGTACTGAATGGAACAAGAACTGTCTTTCCTTCCACTGTATAGTACGGAACAATGGTATGGATAGAGTGGCCTTTCACATCCGTTGATACTTTGATTTTGCTGCCTTTACTTGTGCTCACTTGCCCCAGTGGCGCAATCGTAAATATATAGTCCGAGAAATGAGATTGCTTCACCGTTGCGAAGCCTTGTGCATCAACAACTGTATTTTGAACCAGCTCCAGCTGTTTTTTCGTTTCATTATAGAAGTAATAATACAAGGTGCGGCCAGCAAATTCAGAACCAACCATCAGTTTAATTGTAACTTCTCCCGGAAGCGTCCCGCTAAAGTTATAATTAATGGCAAGCGCTGCTTGATTTCCTGCAAGCTTTACCATATCACTATAGGTATCTCCGCCGTTAAAGCGGAGTCCGAAGTCAAAGTCCCCACTTCCCTGGAGCGATGCCATTGCACCTTTTGCAAAAGTAAAAGTATAGCCTTGGCCGCTCAGTACGATATCCCGTTCTTTGTTGCTAGCGACGAGGTCGGACATCTGTTTGTTGGATACAAGCGTCGAGCCCATTGTCATATTAACCAAGACCCGTGCTGGCTCCGTAGTAATACGCTCGTTCGGGATATACGGATTGGCTGGCGTCGTACCGTTAGATGGATTAGACGGATTTCCACCCGGTTCGTTGTTTATCCTCCACATTGCATAGACCGTCATATCCGCTGTCACCGTAGTCAACGCTGTGAAGACCGCGCCGCTTCCGTCTACCTTCGTATTCCAGCCTGCGAACGTATAACCCGTACGCGCTGGCTCCGCTGGCAGATTGACGACCGTTTCACCCGAGACCACCGTCACTGAGGACGGATCTGCTTCAATGCTTCCACCGTTTTTGTCAAAAGTGACCGTGTAGATTGTAATGACTTTATTGAGCGTAATCGCAATTCCACTCGTAACCTCACCTGCCGTTACGCTCACATTGTCTGCGCTGCCGCTACCGTATCCAGCTTTACTTGCAGTCAACGTATAGCCCGTACCTTCCGGCACCTCGACAATGCTGTACATACCAGCTTCGTTCGTTTCCGCCGAGTAGACGCTGCCGCTGACGGTCAGACTAACCTTCGCACCTGCTACGGGAATGACCCCGTCAGTTACCGTACCCGCGATTGTTCCGGTCTTCACTTCTGGTTCCTCAGGCTCATCCTGCTTCCACTCCGCATAGACCGTCATATCCGATGTTACTGGGGTCAACACTGTAAATATCGCGCCGCTTCCGTCTGCCTTTGTATTCCAGCCTGCGAACGTGTAATTCGTACGCGCTGGCTCTGCTGGCAGATTGACCACTGTTTCACCAGAGACCACTGTCACTGAGAACGGATCTGCTTCAGTGCTTCCTCCGTTTTTGTCAAACGTGACCGTGTAGGTTGTAATGAGCTTTTCCAGCGTAATCGCAATGCCGCTCGTAATCTGATCTGCTGTTACGCTCACATTGTCCGCACTGCCGCTGATGTATCCAGCCTTGCTCGCGGTCAACGTGTAGCCAGTCCCCTCTGGAAGCTTACCCATAATGAAGCTTCCATCAGCAGCTGTCTGTGTTTCATAGCTCCTGTCTCCGACGGTTAGGCTAACCGCAGCTCCCGATACCGGTCCGGACGCATCTATCACCATTCCGCTTACTGACCCGTAAGCTGCCGACTGCTCTGCGGACAGGTCTGCAATCTCTTCAGGCGCTAAAGCCTGCGAGTAAATACGGAAATCAGCGATTTGGCCCTTGAAATATTTGTCGCCCGAGTAAGTCGGTCTACCGATATAATTGGCTATGGTCCGCTCAATGTCTTGCGGTGTTAACGTCAAATTCGTGTTCTGTGCAACCTGTACGCCATCCTCGTACAATGTCGCCGTATTGCCAGAAATCGTGTAAGCTATCGACTTCCATTTGCCTTTTTCCAGCTCAGTTGCCTTGCTGACCGTCTGCTCTGCTACATACCAGTTCGGCGTAATCGAAGCTCTGAGCTTACCGCTATTATCCTCCAGTAGTCCCATATACTTGGTGCCTGCCACTGCAGACCCTGCTGTCGCAAAGGAGAACAACCATGCTGGGCGGGCAAGCGACTGGTCTGCGTATATATTCATCGAAATCGTCGTCGATACAAGCCCATCCAGAATGCCGTCCGGAAGACGAACCGCATCGTCAATCCCATCCAGCTTCAAGGAACCACCGCGTTCTGTGGTCAGCTCCGCACCGCCTATTAGCGTTCCGTCGTAGCCGTTGCCCGATTTGTCAGACACGATCGTACCATGCGCTGCGTTCAAATCAAAGTCGTAGCGTAGAAGCAAATTCGTCCACTGCGCATAGACCGTCAGTGCGCCATTCACTTCTGTTGTTGCCGTAAACGTCTGTCCGCTTCCATCTGGCTGCGTATTCCAGCCTTTGAATACGTAATCCGCTTTGGCAGGAGCAGCAGGCAAGGAAGCAACGTTGCCGCCCTCGATAACCTTAATCCATAACGGGTTCGCTTCCGTCTCCCCACCGTTTGCATCAAACTGTACGTTATAGAAATTAGAGGACAGTGGTGTGAGATCTGCCCCACCTGCATTGGTTGTGCGATTAGAGACAATGCTCACATCCACGTATTTGCTGCTGTAGCCCGCTTTGCTTACCGTCAGTACGTAGCCAGTACCAGCCGGAACATCGTTCATTCGGAAGCTGCCGTCAAAAGCCGTTAGTGCAGAGTATAGCTTGCCGTTTATAGATAGGCTTACTAATGCCCCTGCCAGTGGATCTGAGCCATCCGTAGCGATACCTGTTACGGCCCCAACCTTGTTATAAAAGCTGAAGCGCTCGTCAAAATCAAAATCAAGCGTAAAGTTTTCTGTCTTGCCAAGCAAATGTTTCAGGTCGAAGAAGGTGCGCTCGTTCTCTGCCAGTGTTTCTACCCATGGCGAGTACGTACGGAACGTTACTTTATCCTGCGCCTCATCCATTTCCATAAAACGCAGCCAGCCATTTCCGCCATGGTAATAAGACTGGTAATCGACAAGCATCTCGATTACGTCTTGTCCTGCTCCATTTTTGACAATTCTGTGGTCGGTGCCGTGATTATGTCCGCCGATTGTCATAAATACTTGCTTATTGTTCTTCACAAGGTCGTCGTATAAGGACTGACCATTGCCGCTATAGGCGAGTTTGCCATTCGGTGCAATGATTAGACTCTCGTGTGAAATAATAATGGTCGGCAGTGTGCTATTTTCCTTGAGCACATTTTGCGCCCATTTCAAATCCGACTTAAACAGCTCACGGTCAATGGACAGCACCATATATTTGTAGCTGCCTGCCTCGAAAATCGCGTAAGAGCTGTAGCCGGTTGGAGAACCGCCATGATAGTAAGACTTGCCAGCAAAGCGGCTGTCTCCGAAATAGTTCAGATAAGTGTAAGAGCCTGATCCGCCGACATCATGATTGCCCCGCGTGATGATATAAGGAGCGCCTGCGCTATCCAGCTTGTCGAAGCCTTTATCCGCTTCAATCCACTGCTGGCCCACCCATGATTGATCGACAATGTCCCCAAGCGAAGCGATCATCGCAATACGGTTTGGCCCGTATTGATCAGCCAGCCACTGCATTTGCTCATGGAAAATTTCAGGCTGATACCTGACCTCATTCTGCGTATCCGGTATAAACGCAATGGAATACGTATCATCATTGCTTAGTAACGGCAAATCCTCATTCGTACCTTCGATGATGCCATCAATGTCGAACTCCTGCGTTACCCATTTGTCTTGTGGAAGCGCATTGGCCGTTATTTTAATTTCTTGAATCGTTCCCGCGAACAGGCCGTCCAAAGCACCATTATATTCAGATGCTCCGACATTCCAGCCCTTGCCGTTAACCGCTTCAATGCCAATTGCTTCTTCCGCAGGATTACGGAAATCCGTCACTCCGTCAATGTATATTTTGGTGTGATGCCCATCGTTCACAACAGCCGTATGATACCAGTGCTTGGCACTACCGAGCGTAAATGACCATGCCGTAGAAATGTTGTTCATATTCGTTGGGTAGCTTCCCCACTGAAGCTCTTGCAGGTTCGAGACTGATAATGAAGTAAGCACCTCAGGCTCGCCTACTGTTTTGCCGATTTCCTTACCCGTGCCCTGTCTAGTCAATATACCGCTCCATTGATGCTTCGCTGGAGTGAATTCTTCTGGCATTTTGAACAAAATCTCAATCGTATAGCCGTTCATAAACTTTTCTTTGTTAACCATCGCATCTGCGACGGTCTTGAAGTATTTGCCTACCGGTGCATTCTTGTAATTATTAAATACGAGACTATTGCCGTCCTCGGCCCATTTCAGCATATCGGTAGCTTCAGAAGAGCTGCTGTTTCCTGTAGTAACGAGAGCGAGATCATTGCCGAGGCCTGATAAATCTCCTAGCTGCAAGTCGCCGCTTGCTAAAGTGCCTTTAACGACATTGTCCTGACTGAATTTCCAATGCGCGATCACTGGTGTCTGCGACAGCACGATAAGCTCAAACACTTTGGTAGCTGTGGCGCCGCCCTTAGTAAGGGTAGCCGTAAGCGATACCTTCTCGTTAGTCGCTTGCGCAGGTCGATTTACCGTGCCATCCGCTTTAATAACGGATAGATTGCTCGATTGCCAACTGATCGTAGAGCCGTTAGCGCCGAGCGTTGGCAAAATTAGATTTGAGGAGACGTTCTTGCCGCCTATACTCAAATCCTGCTTATCCAGATCTACATCCCCTGCATCTCCGGTTGCGAGCACGACGATTGTAAAGCTTTTACTATCCCATTTCGTTCCTTTTTTAATAGTAGCCGTCAAAGTGACCGTTGTTTTGGCGTCAGTCGGACGGACAACCGTTCCATCCACTCCCACAACGGAGGTATTGTTCGACTGCCAGCTAATTGTACTGCCATTCGTACCACTCGCGGGCAATGTCAAATTCGCAATTACCGCGCTCGTATCTCCAAGGCTAAGCGCAGACTTGTCGTCGGCAACCGTACCGGCATCATCCTCAGCAGCTACGGCTGCAACTTCTTCCGCTGCCAGTGCTCTTGCATAGATTCGGAAATCAGATACCTTGCCATTGAAATACTTATCACCTGTATACGCTGGTCTGCCAATGTAGTTGGCTACCGTTTGCTCCATGCTTTGGGGCGTCAGTGTAAGTCCAGTGTTCTGCGCAATTTGCACACCGTCCTCATACAAAGTCGCTGTGTTGCCTGAGATCGAATAAGCTACCTTCTTCCATACTCCCCTGCTAAGGGCTGAGCCTTTGGAAACCGTCTGCTCATCCGAATACCAGTTCGATGTAATCGATGCACGGAATCGACCGCTTCCATCCTCCATGAGGCCCAAATATTTCGTGCCGGCCACCGCCGCCTGAGACGAAGCGAAGGAGAACATCCAAGCCGGACGAACCAAAGCCGGGTCTACGTTGATATTCATCGTAATCGTTGCATCTGTGATGCCCTTCAGAATACCATCCGGCAGTCGTACCGCATCATTCGTTCCATCCAGCTTTACTAAGCCGCCATGCTCGCTCGTGAGCTCCGCTCCACCAATAAGTGTGCCGGCATGTCCGTTACCAGACTTGTCTGGTACGGATAGCAAGCTCGCATCCGCAGCGTCGAACGTATACCACAGCATCATATCATCAATAATGGTGGACTTAATCGTCAGCTCGAATGCGCGGGAGTCGCTTTCTCCCCCCTTGGTTGCTGTTGCTGTCAGGGTAACTTTACGATCAGGCTCGCCAAGAGCTGGGCGTGTAATCTTCGCTTTGCCGGACATAATAGCGGCAATCGAAGCGTCCGAGGTTTCCCAGCTTATCACTGCGCCTTGTTTGCCTTGAAGCGGCAGCATTACATCCGAGCTAGTCTCCAAAGGAAGCTCAATATGAACCAGCGCTTCCTCTACAGCTTGGCTATTGGTATAAGGCACATCTAAAAATATCGGGTTGGAATAGAACCACATGTCCGAATAATTGCGTTTATTGATTTCGGCAAAACGTGTTTCATTGTCCGCCGTCGTCGTCTTAGGATCTAGCAAAGGCTCACCGCTGCTTGTCTCACCAGCCACATCGGTGCCTAGATTCGTTCCGCGCAATCTGAAATATTGATTCACATCAACTGACGGCAGCTCATACGTCATTGCATAATACCCTTCAGCATCCACTGTCCAGTCGCTGCTTGTGAATCGTTTGAGCACCTTCGTCGTATCGTTCGTCGCCTTGCTGTAGGCAGGTGTTCCCGCCTGTGCTTTGCCTGTCACCTCACCGGCAATCAGGTCAATATGGTCGACCTTCACCGGGTCGCCGTTGTTGTTTTTTTGCGGGCTTTTGAAGCGAATGGTGACCAGCAGATCATCCCCAGGCGACACCTGCAGCTCTTCGCCCATCTCCTTCGTGTCTCCATTGCCTGACAAACGGAAATCCAGTGCATTAATAATATCACCGTTTACGGAATAGGACTTGCCGGAGCGCATGCCGTCTACGATCGCATTCATGCCCTCACCTTCCAGCCAGGTGTAGTTCTTGGAATATTCACCAGGCCTGTATCCGCTTGAGTATTTGCGATCCGCGCTGATGTTGAAGTGAAAATCGGAGTTTGCGAAGCTCCAGAACCTGCGTCCTTCTCCGAGCAACGCATCCCACATGCCGCCAAGCTTCGCAATTCGGATGTCTGCGCCACCGTAGGAATCTACGGTCTCGCCGCGGTCGGGAGCCATCTGGTTGCCCGGCATACCCTCGAAAGCGAATGCGATATTGGGTGCTATATTGTTAATATCACGAATGTCTTGTACCTTGATCTCCGCACTTGTCCCATTTTTTCTGGAAGGATGATTAATAAGTGCATAGCTGTTAGGGTAATGATCTGCAAGCCATTGGAAAGCCTTACGCGCGTCGTTAGACGTTGTGTAAGCTCTGCTGTCGGCAGCGTTCCACTTCGTTACATCCGCTGAATCGAACAGGCTTGCGTCACGATTCGTAAACAAATATTCAAATTGATTGATGGCCTTGAGCGCCTCATCCGATCCAGGCTCGTCCGTCATAATGCCGACGCTAGCATGGTCGTAAGTTGGCATATCCCATTCAAAGCCGGTAGAAATCGTTTTGCCGGCATATTTTCCAGCCTCTTGTAACTCCTTTATTTTAGGCGCTTGATATAGCGCTATTGCTTTGGACATCGGGATCGGGCTGGCAAGTACGTTGCCATCGTTATCGCGGCTAGACAACCTCAGATGATCAGACGTAGCCAGCCAGTCGAGACCATTGTTCTCAAAAGCGGCGTCAAGCACACTCGTAAGCGTCCCCTGCGCATCATCGGATTGATGGGTGTGAGTGTGGTACTCACCTGTCACCCACTT
The DNA here is from genome assembly GCF_005930355.1 of Paenibacillus sinopodophylli. Lineage (GTDB taxonomy): Bacteria > Bacillota > Bacilli > Paenibacillales > Paenibacillaceae > Pristimantibacillus > Pristimantibacillus sinopodophylli. The sequence continues at coordinate 92,485 of NZ_VDBO01000005.1, read as the reverse complement.
GCCTTGTTCTGCCTGCGCCTCCGCTTCAACCATAGTAGCGGGCTCGCCGTGTGCAATAGAAGCGGAAGATTGAGGCAGATTAAACGAGCTAAAGATAATCGAAAAACTAAGCGCAGACATAACTAATTTCTTTCGTAACACCTGATGTTCCCTCCTAGTATGAAACGCCTATTAAACCGTATAACAGGATTTTCACATAGTAATGTCATCAAAGTGTTACTGAATTACGAAGTAATTATTAACGGAACTCTCACAGTATGAAATCGGCAGATAAGCCTAGCGGTAACTGAGGAAAGTGGAAAGCCGCGGATTTTCGTTTTTGGTCCCTAAACCTGACCTGATTTACTCCGAAGCTCTGGGGTACCTCTCTTGAACAAAAGCTAGGAAAACCTCGGATGCCGGAGTCAGTTTTCTATCTTTCTTCCACACAAGTCCGACCGTAAGCTCGCTTACAGGATCGCTCACTTTAACCCAAGCCATCGGATAATGGCGGATGCCCAACGTCTTCGGCAACAATGAGATTCCGAAACCTGCGGATACTAATCCGGCAACCATATCTAACTCATCCGCACGATAAACGGTGTTCGGTTCGACTCCAGAACGGGTCAGTAGTTCCTCAACCGTATAGCTTAACGCGCAAGAAGGCTTTAACCCTACATAAGGCTCCCTGTGGAGCTCTTCTAAGCGAATACTCTTCCTGTTCGCCCAAGCGTGATGAAGAGGCATGGCCAGATACAGTTCCGATTTTCCGATTAAATGCCAATGGAAATTTTCGTTAACCGATTCCCAAGTCGTTATTCCAAAATCGCAGCTATTGTTGGAAATTTGTAAGACCAACTCATCTGTGGTGCATTGATTCAGTTCGAAGCGAATATCCGCATATCGCTCACGGAACGCACCAAGCATAGTGGGAAAGAGCTCAGCACCAAGGATATGGGGGAAACAAAGAGAGAGGATTCCTGACCATGGATTGATTTGGTCCGCGATTTCTTGTTTGGCCTTCTCAATCTCTCTCAAAGCGGTCTGTGATCGCTCCAAGAAAATCTCTCCATAGCGATTTAATACTAGGTTGCGTCCTCGGCGTTCGAACAACTCCACGCCGATTTCTTTCTCCAGCGTAGCGATGGAACGACTTAATGCAGGCTGTGTGACAGACAGTTCTTTGGCCGCATTCGTCATATGCTGTAACTTCGCTACCTCGATGAAGTATTCTATCTGTTGCCATTCCACGGGATCGTCCACCTCTTAGATAACAAAATATCATGAATTAAATAAGAATTATAAATTAGACAAATGGATAAGGCAAGGATAGGATTACAGGTATAACGACTTGAGAGGAGACAACTAGAATGGGAACTTATCGAGCACTGACAGTGGACTGGCAAGGATCGAGCTTGAGGACGGATATTGTGGAATATGCCATGGACGATCTACCAAAAGGAGAGGTAACAATCCGGGTAGCTTATTCCGGCGTTAATTACAAAGATGGACTAAGTACGATACCGGGAACCGGAATCGTCAGTCAGTATCCACACATTCCCGGTATTGATCTGGCCGGCACCGTGATCGCTTCGTCTGACCCGTCGATAAATGAAGGAGATGAAGTGCTCATTACCGGATACGGACTTGGGGCGTCACATCCCGGAGGGTTTAGTGAGTTCGCGCGTGTCCCTGCGGCATGGGTCGTGCCTATGCCGTTCGGTCTGAATGCGAAGGCCGCAATGGCTATCGGAACAGCCGGATTCACGGCCGCGTTATCGGTGCACCGTATGGAGGAGAACGGACTGAAGCCGGGTCAAGGTCCCGTCTTGGTGAGCGGTGCCACCGGAGGCGTTGGAAGCTGGGCAGTGTCAATGCTGGCGAAATCAGGCTACGAGGTGACGGCTAGCACCCGCAAGAGCTCCGAAAGCGAATATTTAATGAATATCGGCGCACGGGAAACGATTTCACCCTCGGAGCTGGAGGTGCCGGAATCCAAGTCCCTTTACCGAGAGCGTTGGGCCGGAGCCGTCGATCCGGTAGGTGGAACGTCCCTGACTCACGTCTTGAAATCAGTCCGATACGGCGGCACCGTCGCGCTTAGCGGCTTCACTGGAGGAGCGGAACTGGCTACCTCGGTTTACCCATTTATTCTGCGTGGCGTTAACCTGCTCGGAATCGATTCGGTCTTATGCCCGATGGACGTTAGACGCGCGGTTTGGAACCGGATCGCCACCGAATGGAAGCCGGATGAAGCTCTGCTGGACTCTATCGTGCATGAGATTTCACTGTCCGATCTTCCCGCCGCGATTTCTCAAATCATGCAAGGGCGCATGCGTGGACGCTCCGTCGTTGCGCTGAATACTTCCCCGAGCAGATATGGGACGCCGTTAGAGACGTAGGGCATTCCATCTTCGACTCGCCCCAAGCTACACAGAAATAACCGAATAAAACGCAACGGCAGCCTGTCAGAAGACAGGCTGCCGTTTCCATTAAACGAAGGATAGAACAGGCTAATGTATTAGCAGTGACAAAATAACTTGTTAAGCAATAGGTGTCTGATTCAGCCGCAGCTCATCTTCGGTTGTCAGACCTTCCTTCAGCGCCAGTTGACGCAGCTTCAGGTAAAGCTCCGCCTTCGTCGCATTCACATATGGCAATACAAATAGAACGCCGACGAAAAATACCAACATCCCTAGCAGAATCCAGCCGAGAAAGCTTAGATCAAGCACAAATATGCGGAATTTATGCCCCCGTGTCATTTGCTTGCTTAAATCGACCGCGCGCCTATAGCCAATGTTAGGGTTATCCGCCAGTATAAACGGCACCATGCTGTATGCGTACGACTTCACAATTCCAGGAATAAAAAGGAGCAGAAACCATAAGAAGTTCAGAAAAATTCTCCATACCATCGCCTTCACGATATCCCAATATCTGTGCTTGCTAAACGCATAGCCAATATGGTTTAGATTCACCTCATGTTCCGCAGCTTGCTTGAAGTAACGCATCGTACCGGCCTCAAGAGGAGACAAGAGAAAAACTCGAAAGGCAATGGCTAACAAAAAGACAATAATGAAAATAATGATAAAGACAGGAATGAAAGGTGCGATAGCCTCCCAATCCACCTCTAATCCGGAGGAGCCTTGAGCACCTGAAGAACCAAATGATCCAAAATTAAAGCTTGGAGGACTGCCCCCTCCACTAACAAACACCAGTATGATGCTCACCAAAAACGCCTTCCAATACGATGTTCGCAGTACCTCCTTCGCTCTTTGTTTCAATTCTTTACGTTCCCACATCGTGATCCCTCTTTCCTTCATGCTTTGTAGTTCATCTCATAATAGTTTCCATAGCTAATATAGTATGACAAGCTATGAATCATTCATGGAATTTCAACTTCAACCGTTATTTCACCCGGAACGTTCTCGACCCGTACTTCTTTACTAGAACAATAGAAACTAACACATAGACTAGAGCTGCAGCAACCGTAATAACCGTGAATGAATCGGCTTGCGGCCTCAGCACAATACTAACTCCACTCATAGAAGACACGGCCATGCTTAGGACAAAATATAGTGGATTTTTCATATTAAGTTCGGTCGAATACGGTTGAAGAATATAATACATAAACAAATGATGTACGGTATAGAAGATGGCCATTGCAATCACACATATCCAAAATAAAAGCAGCTCTCTGCTCAGCCACTCTCCTCCCGCTGCAGCTGTAACAGCTGTCAATGACACTCCAAGAGCCGCGGCAACTAGCAGGTTCAAGCTCAGCATTCGCCTAAGTCGAATCAGAAAGTGTTGATAGGCTGCGCTGCGATAGAAGCTATACCTCATCAGACTAAGATCGCAGTTGTAGAACATCGCTTTGCATAGATTCTCACCTGTCGACATGAAATACATAATTAGCGGCAAGAACGGGAAGATCATACCCAAACTCCATTGCATCCCAAACAGCTGCCCATGAGAAAGAAGCATTAGAATGACACCAGCCACTCCAACAGCACCGATGATCATTAACCGCTTATTCATAGGACCAATGATCAGACTTCTATGTCTGATGAAGAAAATGGCGTTCAGATAGGCATGTCCTTCTTTCCTTTCCATCTTATGCTTATGATTCAGGCTTAAGTCATTATCGCTATCCTTCGACCTCACGCTCTTCTTCTGCGCATCATTCATCATTTGGCCTAGATTCAGCAGAGGATCATCCCGTTTACTGGCGACATCGACAGTTTCTCTATATTTGGAATATCGGGCAAGCTGTATCGCTGCGAATAAACCTCCTGCTATTATAACGATGCAGACAGGCAGACTCATAAGAATCGAATTCGTGGACAGAACCTTGCCAAGCAGAAGCGGCAAATACGCAGCAGCATATCCAATGATTATAACGCTCCATACGATTGCAGTTTGTTTGATGAGTACCATGCCGGTTTTCTCAAAAAGCTTAAGATGTCCATACTCTGCAATAATTCGCCACAGCGTAATTAATAACGTTAATAGAAACATTTCTAAGACGGAGGCTCCAAGCAGAGTCCCGAAAACAAGCATAGCAGGGAGCAAATAGACCCCAAAAGTAACATATCGATAGCCGAGCGATGCCTGCATATATCTCTTAGGAGACAACCTCATCATCTTGACAGCCAAGTATTTCTCCCGCTTCGGTTCAAGTACAGTCGCACCGCTGACGGCCGCGACCACAAAGCTGATCATGGTGAACATATGTATAAACTGCGATAGCCGATACTCCTCTGCCGCATCCTCTCCCAATCCCATTACGGGAATGAAAATAAGTAATCCGACATAAACAAATCGCAGTAGAAATCCCCATAGCTGAGTGAGCAGCAGCGCAATAATAGCGACGCCCTTTTTAAGATCCAAATTAGCATAGAGACTGTTCTTTACTAGCTTTCCGATAATAGGCAGCTTCTGAATGTAATAGATGAGCAGATTCGCTGTGATCGATGTACGAAGAGCCAGCAGTGTACTAATGGTTCTCAGCATGCGTCTCATCCTTCAGCAGGTTAATGACGGATTGCTCGAACTCCGTGCTATGCAGCAGCTCTGATGGTACGGCTGACAGCTTACCTTTGTTCAATACAACTAACTCATCACATAGATCGGAAGCTAATTGCAAAATATGTGTGGAGAAAATGAGAATATGATCCCTCTTCATTTCTTTCAGCATGTTCTTCATCTCCAGAGCAACAATAACATCGAAGGAGGTGAGCGGTTCATCGAGCAGAATGACCGGCGGCTTCGTGATGAGAAATAGCAGCATCTGCAGTTTATTCTTCATCCCATGCGAGTAGCCTTTAATCAATCGGTGGCGATCCTCTGCTGTCATGCTCATCATGTCAAAATACTCGTCAATCGTCTGCTCCATCCGCACCTTATCCCGATTGATATCCATAAAAAACTTCACGAATTCGAAGCCCGTCAGGAACTCTGGCAGAATCGGAAGTGAATACACATACCCAACATCCTGCTCGCTTATTTTCCGTGTGCGGCCATTCTCCTCCAGCAGCACCTGCCCGCCATCCATATCCTTCTCTCCACTCAAGCAGTCGAACAGCGTCGTCTTGCCTGCTCCGTTACGGCCTAGCAGCCCATAGATCTTCCCCTTCTCAAAGGTAAAGCCTGCTCCTTGAAGCACCTGTTTATCCTCAAACTGCTTGACGATATTCTCTAAGATCAAACGCAATTGCTGCTCCTCCGTTCGTTTCGTAATGGTAATCCCCTAATTTTATACGAAAATGGAAATGAAAAGTCTCACATCACGCACTCTTGTCATTCTAGATCACCTCTGCTATGTATTTACGCTGCTTTGATCTAAGACTGAACAAGCCCAGTCGACGACTATCAAACGCCGAGAGGGCTGTCCCATTTAAGAAACCTATCTTTTTTTGCATTTCCAAGACTGTTTTCCACTCTGTTTTCGATTCTGTTTCCAGTTCTGTTTCCCAGTCTGTTTCGAGCACCGCTTTCGATTCTGTTTGACGCCAACCTCCACGGCCGTTATCGAAAGCAGTTTGATATACGTTATGATGCCTTTTACATTTAGAATGACGCTGCCCTCTGAAATGCCCATATAGATGCCTACATGCGATGTCCCATCGAAATGGATACGAATATTAGCTGTCCCTACACCAATGTTGAGAAGAATGTTCAGGACACTGCTGTTTTTGCTGCCAGTATTACTGCCGCAGCTTTTATTTCCTCCACTACTGTAGCCTCCGCTTCTATCCCCATGACTTCGGTTCTTGGAGCCTTTGTTGCCTGAGCTTCGTTTTCCTCCGCACTTACTTCCCCCTTTTCCCGACATTCCTATCATCTCCTTCATATGATTTAGTAGATTCACTGCTATCATATGGAGATTAATAGATTTTGGTGTGTCATTTCGCCTGGTAATAGACTCTATAGAACACAGCTTTCCTTGGCTTCATTAAGATCAGAACAGAATTAATGACATCCAATGCGAAGATCACACAGTTGATACCCGATACCACCGACAATAAGATAAACGGCGTCCATTCGCCAAAGTTAAAGGCTCCCTATCCATTCCATTGCCACTCGTTCTCTCTCCGCAATGTCGGCCAACAACTCGGATGCACGCCTTAACTCCTGTTGATTGCCCGTTCTTCCTGCATGATCAATTGACGCAGACACACTGCTCCACATCGGCGCGATCTCCACAAACCTAAAATATGCCTGCTCTAATTTAGAATCGCTGAACAAATCAAGGCACTCTTTCAGAAAATCTCGATACAGGTTTCGAAACAAAGCACCGCCGGTTCCGGCTCTTTCCATTAATAAAGAGGTCAAACACAGATCTTTCTCTAAATCTTTGCTCCTGGAAGGCCAATTCACAATCTCAGCGCTCATTTTTTTGATCCCTTTGTTTCCTATATTGCGGATGGGCGGATTTAAATAGTCATGCGCATTATTGATAAGGGATGACCGTATAACGGGTACAAGTGATGGGAGGGTTTCTGTTTGCTCGATCACAAAGGAGAGATTTTTGGAGCTCATAGCTCCCTTTGCGTTTCTAGCCGCAGCCAAATTCGACAATCGCGCTTTTACAAGACCGCCTTGTTGGTTTGTATCTGACATATAGGCGTATTCATCATCCATTCCGTATATCACTGCATAGTGCGCTGCAAAATGTATTTTGTTCGTAAAATAATCCAAATAATACGAATCTAATTTAAGTCCTACAGGCTTCCCCTGCTCGATACGGTTCCGTACGTTGTGCATCGCTTTTGTGACAGATGAGGTTTCTTGCACAGTCATCGTCAAATTAAGCCGAGATGCTATGCAAGCAGACAATTCATCCGGCTTTACTCTGCCTCCAATGAAAGGAAAGTCCATCCCCTTCGAATCCCAATAAATGAACCCAAGGCCTTGTCCAATACCGAATAACATCGGCTCCGATAATTGAATCCCTTCATGCTGCAAGAGATTGCCCATCGCTGTAGTCTCGCAATGTTCTCCCTTAAAAGGAGTGAAATTTTCAATAACCATGGTCATGTCTCTCCATTTCCTTTGTTAATTCACTAATCAGTTCTGCAACAAATGTCTGTTCATGCCGGATAAGACTCATCGGGTGAAGAAAAAGAGCCCTAACATGCAACGGCAATCGATCACCGCCTTGGGATTCATATTTCTCGTATATGCTTCTCAATGTCTCCTCCAGAAAGTCATTCCGTTTTCCCAAAGCTGCTGCAGCTTCATGTTTTCCTATAAAAGGAAGCGCCCCGACTCCAAGATCGAAACGGTTATCCCTCTCCCGCGTAGTGGATAGGCTTATGATGATTTCATTTCTTAATGTTTCTAAACCCGCTTCCATCAGAACATACATGGAGGGGGAGGGTCCTTTACCTGTCTTATGACCTGCATCTTCGGATCGGATCAGTTGTTTCTCTTTCAGTTTCTGCAATCCGGAGTAAATAGAAGTCGTGCCTATATTTGCCCATTCCCTATAACCTCTAAGCTCTATTAACTTATTGATTTGATACCCTGATGCTTGTTTGGATTCTGCAATAATATGCAGCAACATAAATTCCACGTTAGATAGACGATTCATTATTAATCACTCCTTATATTCCACACATGTAATATTACATTAGAGAACTATAAAATCAATGATTTATTTCCATCTTGAGTAGTGTGAAAATGAACCTAATCTCCAGTTGGCGGATTTGCCCGCATCTTTTATAATGAAACGAAGCCGCTGCACGCGGAATGATATATAAGCAACAAAGGAGATGAAGCAGCTTGTCCACCACTTCAACTGTAGAAATATATCTATCTACTGCCATCGGCAGTCATCCTAACCTTCCTGCAACGATCGATACGGGAGATGGGGAGCATACACCAGTTAACTGGGAGCAGATCAAGACCGAACAATACGACAAACCAGATATATTCGTCGTACAGGGAGTACTGGCCGGGGGAGAATATCCAAACCCGCTTATTTTGAACCGTGCTGACCCCTACATCATCAAGCACACAGACGGTTATTATTACTTCACAGGCTCCGTACCTGAATATGACCGAATCGTGCTGCGTAGATCGCAAACGCTTTCAGGACTTGCCACTGCAATAGAAACCGTCATTTGGACCAAGCATGCTGCCGGGGAGATGGGCAACCATATATGGGCGCCGGAGCTGCATTATATCGAAGGACAGTGGTACATCTACTTTGCAGCCGGAACAGCTGAAGACAAATGGGCAATTCGTCAGTATGTACTGGAATGTGGAGCAGATAATCCATGCACAGGGGAATGGCTTGAAAGAGGCAAAATCGTTATGAATTTCGAGAGTTTCACGCTGGACGCCACCACTTTCGAAGTAAACGGCATTCGTTACTTGGCTTGGGCACAGATCGATGAGGTATCGGGCCTCTACATCGCACGCATGAGCAATCCTTGGACGATTGAAGGCGAGCAAGTCCTTATCGCGTCTCCAGTGCTTGAATGGGAGCAGCAAGGCCATAAAGTAAATGAAGGACCCGCTGTGCTTGTGCGGAACGGCCGCGTGTTCATGACCTATTCAGCAAGCGCAACCGATGATCGATATTGTATGGGCTTGCTCACCGCATCAGCGACCAGCGATCTGCTGAATTCTGAATCATGGACCAAATCCCCAGTGCCCCTGTTCAGCAGCCATCCGGCAGCCTGCGAGTACGGCCCTGGCCATAATAGCTTTACCCGTGATGAAGCTGGAGAAGGTGATATACTCGTCTATCATGCGCGCTCTTATAAGGAAATCGATGGCGAGCCGCTGTATGATCCCAATCGACATACACGTATCCAGCGTATGGACTGGAATGAAGATGGTACGCCTAATCTCGGCTTACCTGGTCAGCATGGCAGATATGTTGCTTGCGTCGTTACAGTCGAATAAGCTTGATGAGCTATTGAGGGTGAAAGATTATTATAGAAAAAGGGCGAACAGGATTGTATCCCGTCGCCCTTCTTAAAGTTAAATCTATCTGCGATTGGGTAAGCGGGATATATGCTCGCGCTGTCCCCCTATGCTCCCCGCCTTACTGTCACCGTACCTCGTTCACTTCTGCTCTTGTGAAGCATCCTTGGTTGCCGGCATTCCCGCTTCAACCAAACGTTTATTGCGAATAAAGACAATGGAGAGGATGACCATGAACAAGCCAGTCCCGATGAGAAGTCCTTCAATCTTAACCACATCCGAAAGCGGACCAAATATAAGCATCCCGATTGGCATCATTGAAGTCGATATCATACCGAATACACCGAATATACGCCCCATGTAATCGGGGTCCACCTTCTCTTGCAGCAAGACAGTCGTTGGTGTATTAAAGATGGGCACAGCCACGCCGAATACAGCCATCGCAGCTAAGTAAATCCAGAATAGCGGAGCAATCCCTAGAATGATCGTACAAACGCCCATAATCAAGTTAGCGATGGTCATCGTATATACTTTATTACGGAAGCCGCCCCATGATGCGATAAAGGCTCCACCAAGCATCATCCCGATTGAGAAAGCAATTTCAATAGCGGTCAATCGCCAATAATCATCTCCGAAGCTGCGTGTCACCTGCAAAGGTGTTAGAAAGGCAGCCGGCGCCATCAACACGAAGAAGAAGGCGAAAAATATAAAAAAGGTTTTGAGAAAGCTGTGATTTTTAATATAGCTTAAACCTTGTTTGAAATCCTCCAAATAGCTGGTTGTTTGCGTATCAGACGCCTTTTTATGCAACGGTATTTTCAGAAAGACCAATAGTGTAAAGATTGCTATCGCCGCTGTTACGACATCGATAAAGAAAATGGCTTCAATGGTTGCCATGGTAAGCAGCGTCGCACTTACAATCGGCGCAACAAACATCATGAGCGCTTGAAGGCTTCCGTTTATTCCATTTACTTTCGTAAGCTTATCCTCTGGCACGATTTGAGGCAATATTGCCCCAACTGCCGGCGCCTGAATACCCGCTCCAAGCGCGCGGACAGCAGCAATGACAAACAATAGCCAAATCTCGTTGTAGCCAAGTAAAAACGTGATCGCGAGAAGCAGTGTCGCAATAGCAATCATAGCATCTGCTATCCATATAAGATGTTTCCGATTGAAACGGTCCGCCCACACACCTGCAAATGGCGATAATAGAAAGGTTGGAATAAACCCGCAGACAATAAATAACGTCATCATCATGCCTGATTTTGTAGTCAGCGTAATGTACCACATAATAGCATATTGAACGAGTGAGGAACCGAATAACGATAAGGTCTGACTACTCAAAAAGATAATAATATCCCGTTTCCAATGTTTTTTTTGATGCTCATCGGTTGGTGTCATTATGTCTGCCTTGCTCCTTTCTGTGTTGTAGCATTCTATCCATTCACAGCAAAACCCTGTTTTCCAACATATTTTTTAAACTAATATGAGACTTTGAAGGCCCGAACTTGATGAGGCGATCTTGAAATTCAGCAAGCTCCTCAATAGATGCAGTTTGTACCTTAATGAGATAATTATATTCTCCACTAATACGAAATAAATCAGTCACTTCCATAGCATTTTCACAAAATTCAGTGAGTGCTTGGCACTGTTCTGTTTTTATTAGAATAAAAGTGGTCGTGCCTCGATTCAGATCACGCAAATTGAAAGCTGTATAATACCCAGAAATAATATTTTTTTCTTCCAGTTTAATTATTCTTTCTTTAATGGATGGCTGCGACATCGAAACCTCTTTACTGATTTGAGATATGGGCATTCGTGCATTGTACTGAAGTAATGTCATGATTTTTTTATCAATGTCATCCATATGATGTTCCATATCAAGCCCCCCAAAAACTCTATTTACTATAATAAACCCATCCAATTGAAATACCTTATATTAAATAACCATTTTACTATAAAATACTTATCTTTTGCATGTATCTCAAGTTTTAAAGCAACTATAATAAACACAAAACATTTAAGGGAGTGACTATAGATGAGCGTAAAAGGACTTTCACATATAGCGATCCAAGCTAAAGACTATAAAGCAACCCTTTCATTTTATATTGAAGTTTTGGGATTCAAGTTAGGTCATCATTGGAGTCTGCCCTTATTTCAAATTAAAGAAGCATCTATGCTGATTTCACCTGACCTAAGAACCTGCATTGAGATCTTTGATAACGATGCAGTCATTCCAGCACAAGGGAAGAGAGCAACGTCTGAAGAAGAGATTGCTCACGGAGCGTTATTACATTTCGCCTTCTATGTAGATAACGTAGATGACATGTATCAAAAAGCCCTTGCTCATGGAGCAAAGGCTTTTATCGAACCGGATTACCTATCTCTTGGCGAACCGCCTCTTGTAGTGAAAAATGCTGTCATCCACAGTCCCAACGGAGAAGTTATCGAGTTTATTGAAGAGGTTGATTTTGATAGGTCTACCAAGATCCATTCCAATTATTCTAACGGCTGACTAACCAGCATGTGATATAGACCTTTATTCATCATTAGCTGCTCATGCGAACCTGACTCCGCAATATTAAGATGTAAAGTACATCGGCAATAGAGCCGGAAAAGATGTCGATTTTCCAACCCTTTTTTTGTACATAGGTCAAAATCACGCTACACGGGCAGCCCGATTTATCCGATAAAGTAAGAAGAGCGGCATGGGCCATCCACTCCGCTCATACTGCATCAATACCACCTAAAGGAGATGTCTACGAATGCAATACCAGTTTTGCCAACAGGTCACGATTGTGGATATGGACGAAGAAATTATCTCGGAAGTGTTGTTCGATCATGGGGAGTTCGAAACGGCTGCCTTGTCGATCGGGTCCTCCGTTCTGATTCAACAAGTAGGATTGAAGGAATTCAATGTCGTTTACGATAAAAGGGATGGCAAAATCGCTCGTTATAAAATCGCGGATATCGAAATCGATCTCGTCGCGCGACCGACGCTCACGCGGGTTTACTTAGAGCCGGTTAAGCTTATCGTCGGCCAGCATGATATCGGAGCGATCATTTAAACGGATTAGCCAATTTAGGCAGATGCAGCCCGCCTTCCGGCAACCTGTAGCAGCTCTTCAACCCGCGTCCGGTACGGCCTCCCGGCTCTTGTTGTTAGAGCAAGTCCAACCAACATGCTTCCATGAGAATGACCGCGTGCCGTCTAGGCAACACGCGGTCATTCTTTACATCTACCTTTTTCTTCCGTATTGCTTGGCATAGGACATGATGCTGCGATACATGCTTTTGTCTTTCATTTGCTTCAATGGGTAGAACTGAGGTCTTGTATTCACTTCAAGAATAAAAGCGTTACCCTTTCTATCTAAGGCAACGTCGAGACCCAGCTCTCGAAATCCGCTGCTATGCTTGTCAAATAATTGGCCGACAGATTTGCCAAGCTCCTTTAACTCTTTCTCTTTCCGATCGATCGTGTTCTTGCTGAAGCCTGCTTTAGACAACGTTTTCCGAAAGTATCCCAGATCACCGCCTTGATGGTAGTTTGTCGCGACTTTCCCGGGCATTCCTACTTTCGTGAAAATCGCAGTGCTCTTCCATACGCCGCCGTTCGTTTTTTGAACCATGACGCGGATATCGAAGGGTCTGCCATTTACAGTGGCTAGTTGAATGCCCTTTTGCAGCAAATAGGATTGCCCCGATGTACGTTTCCTCAATTGGTTATGGAGAGCATTTACTGTCGCATAACGCTTTTTCTTTGCGTTAAGTTGAATTTGATAGCCTTTCTCCAGCTTTTTTATACGATTAATATTAAAGCCGCCTGTGCCGCCGGTAGGTTTGAAATAGACGGTTGAATATCGAGATAGCATACTGCTGAGGTTGCCTCGGTTAAATAGTAACGTGTGAGGAACATATTTTCGTATACTTGCCCTTTTAAGCAGCCATTTCGTTTTTACCCATTTGCTCTTCACCGTTGTACTTGGATATCCCATAATGTCCACCTCCCCCTTTCTCTAGCATATGAGATCTATTAACGTTTGCTAGTGCGCTTGTCTAGTACCTCGGCCTAGTTGGAAACGGAGAACCATGTATACTTCGTCTGTACATCGTATTGCTAGCAAAATGGTGCTTATCATCTAGGAGCAGATGCACTAGCCACAGAAACTTTGCTACAATAAACGAAATTGATGGGAAAGAAGAGGATGACACGTGAAGATCGACTTTAATGCGATCGCCAAAGAATTCGCTGAAGGTGCACTGGTCATTAAACGCGTGTATCTCGGCGTACTGAAATCGAATGTCTATTATCCGGAGAATGATGCTGATGAGCCGATCGCAGTGTCCGGCTTGCTGTTCGCCATTAAAGGAAAAGCGACGTTTGAATTCGATGATATGGTCTACGTCGTCGAGGGAGGCAAGGCTGTCAACGGGGCGGCTGGCATGCGCTTGCGGCATTGCGTGGAAGAAGACCTAGAATACGCGCTTGTCCATTATGAACTTTTGGCACCAAATTCGGCGACACTGAGCGAAAGTGACACCCCCTGTCATATGACGAGTTATCTGATGGAATATGGAGACAATCCTGTCATGGCGGAGAAGCTTTACTTGCTTAACCAAGCATGGAACACGCCGAGCGATATAGCTTTAATCCGCTGCAAGGAGCTATTCTTCGGCATCCTTCACGAGATGCTGTCCACCGCACAAGCCGGACGCGTGCAAGAAAATCGCAGCGAAATTGATGGGATGATCGCTTTTATACATAGGTTCTATATGGAGAATCACTCCGTCGAATCGCTTGCAGCACGCTGCGGCATGAAAGCCAAACGTTTCTCCTATCTGTTCAATAAATATACGGGGCGGTTCCCTATTGACTATCTCATACGCCACCGTCTGGATCGAGCCAAGCAATTGCTCGCCTCCAGCGATTATGCTATCGTCCGAGTCGCAGAAAGCGTCGGTTATTCGGATACGCATTATTTCGGCAGATTGTTTAAGAAATACGAAGGCTGTTCTCCAGGCGAGTATCGCAGCCGTTTGGGCAATCGTCCACATCTGTTTCGATAATCGTCTATTTTGGGATACGCTACGTTTATTTATAATGGGTGTCAGCATGTAAAGATCACGAAATCGCCGAGGTTGATCCGGTGATTGGGACGAAGAGAGCAGGTCTTGGCTATATGACAAAAAAGGAATGTATAACGATTGGAGAGCGGAGAATAAACCTCTATTTGCCTCCATCCTACTTCACCTCAAACAAGAGATACCCTATCGTCTATGTGCAAGACGGGGGTGAACTATTCAAGCAGTGTGCCAATCATCTGAACCGTTTGTTTCTAGAAGGGTGGCTGCCGGAACTGATATTGGCAGGCGTCGAGACACCCGACAGGGAAGCGGAATATCGTCCGTGGTCCCCCGCAGAGGCTCCCTCCGGGTCACTTGTATTCTGCGGGAAAGGTCGAGCTTATGTCGATGAGCTAGCGGATCGCATTAAGCCTTATCTGGATAATCATTACCGTACGGATCCGAATGTCGAGCGCACGTCCATCATCGGCAGTTCAATGGGAGGTTTAATCACCTTATTTACGGCGTACTCCAGGCCTGATGCATTCGGTAATATCGGATTATTATCGCCTTCGTTGGGACATGTTGGGTTAATGGCATTCCTACGCGAACAGCCGGCACTTTCCGATCATCTTCGGATCTTTCTCTCCGTAGGAGCACAGGAAGGAATGGATGATCGCACTGTTCCGCGTAATGTGGTTCATGCGCTCGAGCTTTGCAAGCTTTGGCAAGCGCAGGGAATTCCCGATAGCCGGCTAGCTTTCCAATTGGACGAAGAAGGAACGGATGATACGCTATTCATCGTCAGGCAATTCCCACAAGTGCTCCTTGCGTTCTACGGACAAGAAGCGGAAAGGCCTCCCATACCATCCCGGGCTAAGGCGGAGAACAGCGTTACCACTACTTCGACCTATGAGATTCCTCGAACAGAAACGTTCATACTGCGGGCAGAACGCACGGGGCTCAGCTATCGTATTCTCGTCTCGGAACCGATGAGATCGCCTCCAGCCGAAGGCTACCCCGTATTATACGCACTGGACGGCAACGCTCATTTCGGCTCTATGACTGAAGCGTTGCGAATGCAGTCTTGGCATCCCCACGGACTCACGCCAGGGTTAATTGTAGCAATCGGCTACGATTCGGATGAGCCGTTCGTCTACGGGCGCAGGTTATACGATTTCACCGTCGAGACTCCGGAATCAGATGTGCGTTCCGATGGTATGGTTTGGCCCCCAACAGGCGGCGCGGATTTCTTCCTGACATTCCTTGAGGAGGAGCTTTTGCCATTCATTCAAAGTCGTTATCCGGTTGATGTAACCAGGCAGTCATTATTCGGCCATTCGCTGGGAGGTCTGTTCTCCTTGTATGCGCTGTTCAATCGCCCCTCGCCCTTCCGTACGTTTATCGCAGGAAGTCCTTCGATTTATTGGAACGATTACGATTTGCTGCGCAGGCTTCCAGCATTCGAGGAGAGGCTCGTACGAAGAGAAATCCAAGCTGAGCTTATTATCGCAATCGGATCTGAAGAGGATCCGTCCATGATCGAGAATGCGACGCTGCTCTATCAGAGATTACAGCCGTATGAGAATCGAGGATTGAATCTGTCGTATATGCTGATCGAAGGGGAAGAGCATTTGTCGGTCATCCACCCTATGATCAGCAAAATATTTAAGCTCATCTTCCATAATGCTCGTTAAGTAACCCCCTTCTGTTTGGTAATTATCCACCTCTGGTTCGGTAATTGTCCATTTGCAGAAAACAAACTCTTTGGCATAATGTAAATAATAATGAAAATCATTATCAAAACATGTGCTAAAGGGGAAGAGAAACCTACTATGAAGAAGTACGCTAGAAAATACACGCTTATAATGATGATATTCACTGTATTGTTGCTTAGTGCTTGCGGCAATTCCAACAGTACGAATATCGCGCCTTCGGCTTCGCCTGCCGCATCCGAATCGCCTTCCGCTACATCGGTCGCGCTTAGCGTCACCGACGATTATGACCATCCGCTCGAGATTGAATCCCCTGAGCGGATTCTCGCTCCTTATATGGAAGATGCGCTAGTCACGCTGGGCGTAACGCCTGTAGCCAAATATGCGGCAGCCGGCACGGTACAGGAGCATCTCGAGCCATGGCTGGCTGATCTGCCTACGATCGAGCTGATGGGCGGCCTCTCCCCCGAAGCTGCACTGAGCTTCGAGCCCGATCTTATCATGATCAGCTCACACTTCCTTCCAATCGAGAGCTATGAGACGATTGCCAAGATTGCTCCGACTTACTTGTTCAATGGAGAGACATCTGATTGGAGAGCGCAATTACGCAAGGTTGCCGAACTACTGGGCAAAGAAGATGTCGCAGATCAGAAACTGACCGAATACGAAGCTAAAATTTCCGACACGAAGGAGCAATTGTCGAAATCAGCTGAGGGCAAGTCGATTGCGATCGTATGGCCAGCGGAAAAGGAACTCTATCTTGTGGGGAGCGACTTCTTGTCTGGTAAGCTGCTATACGGCGAACTTGGATTGCAAGCACATGAACTGTCTAAGGTGACGCCTGACAACTTCGGATCGATATCGTTCGAGAAGATACCTGAACTTGATGCAGACGAGCTGTTCATCATTACGCCAGAAGGACAAACCAAAGAACAGGTGCGCGTGCTGCTCGGCAGCCTGCCACTATGGGCAACACTGCCTGCCGTTAAAAACAATCGCGTTCATCATGTATCCTCCGGCCACTGGATCAATTCAGCCTATATGGCGAATCTAGCCGTGGTGGAGGATGTAACCAAAGCTTTGCTGCCATAAGCGGCTAAAGGATTTGAATGGATGAAATATAAAGATCGAGTGTAACGGGTCAAGCCCTATTTTTGTATATATTGAAAAGGCTCTAAGCTGAAAGCTGGCGTCGGTACTCTACCGGTGTCAGCTTCTTTAATGTTCTTCGAATCCGTTCATGGTTAAAAAAATGTATAATTTCCTCTATTCAGGGATTCCCTCCCTACATATAAGCCCCCTTACCTTATTCTGAATATGAATACTATTAATACAGTTGAAATTGTCGGCAATATCCCCTGTCAAATGATTTACTATCCTTCTATTTACATAGTAAAATAGTAGGGCTCCGCTATTCTTTCTCTCGAAGGGGAAATCCATGAAGATCCGAATTCTGATTGTCGAAGATGATGCGATATGGAGAAGTATGCTGACCAGGTTTCTGAACAGTGAATCCGATCTACAGGTCGTTCATTCCACTGATACCAAGGAAAGTGCCCTTGCCTTTTGTACAAGCAACGAGGTTGATATTGTTCTAATGGACATCAACCTGACCCATAACCATCTGGACGGACTCCAGGCTACACTTGAACTTAATCTGATCGGACATGAAGCCAAGGTTATTATGCTTACTTCACTTGATGATGAACGCATTATTCTGGATGCTTTTACTGCAGGCGCAGTTCAATATATAAGTAAAACTGATTTCCGAAAAATCCCCGAAACCATCCGGGAAGCATCGCGCTCCCGTTCACCGCAATCTATTCTGATCAAGGAATTTTTACGGATTAAGGAAAGCGAACAGTATAACCGCCTAACTGTTGCAGAAAGAGAAATCATATCGCTCAGCGAAGCGGGCAACGGCCGTCAGTCGATGATGGTCTCACTCAGCAAGTCGGAAGGAACGCTGAAGAATCAAATTACGAGCATTCTCCGCAAGTTCAACTCCAAATCACTGAAAGATGTCGTTCGGATCATTAAGAGCAGAGGGTTGACCGAACGGGAGCTTGAACGATGATTATTGCTCTGGTCATTACGTTATTAATAGCTTCGGTGGTGTTGTGGTTGAATCCGCGGGACGCCTCTTTCCGCTGGTTAAGTATTGCCTTATTTGCAGCCAGCAGCAGTGTTATGATCTATCTGGTAGGCACTGCTTATCCAGAAGTAAGGTACGATGTGTGGATTAACTCACTCTATGCCGCGTCCGATGCTGCTATTGCCTATACCTTTGGAATGTTTGGTGTCGTATATTCAGGTCTGCTGCACAAGCGGCAGCAGCGGATGTACGGCATTCTTCTTTTTATAGCAGCTGTGATTGTGCTTGTCATGACACCTCTTTCCCCTAGCCGTCTTATCAATTATGCCGGTAGGAATGAGCTGCCTATGCTCGTGCTTATCTGTTCTTCACTAGGGTTTAGTGCAATTCAGCTTGTTGTTTCCAATACCTATGAGAAACATCCGTTCAAACGCAGCGAGCGGCTGCTTACCAATTTGCTTGCTCTGCCAGCACTTCTGTACCTTATCGCAAGCTATGTCTTTTATATGCAGGGGATCGATCTGTTTCAATATAACCATTGGTTTGGTACAGGCTTCCTGATGCTGTTTATTCTAATTGGCTTGACGAGAGGCATACTCGGAGTAAGATTCAAGGTTGAGATGATGAAGGTCGACGCATCACTGCATGTCTTAAAGGGCGGCTCCAATCTGCTAAACCACACAATCAAGAATGAGATTGGCAAAATAGATATTCTGCTCCATCAGATTGAGCGGGAACTTCAAGGTGAAGCTCAACTGTCAGACAGCAGCCGAGAAACTGCCGGAATGATTACAGCCGCCACCGAATCCGTACAGCATGTTCAGACGATGATGGGCAAGTTCAACGAGTTTATACAGGCCATTAAAGTGAACATGCAGAAGGATAATCCTCTGCACGTCATAGAATCCTCCCTAAAGGGCTTCGAGAGTGTGTGTCCGCCGGAGCTTGTCCTCCTGCGTACGCTGGAGCCCGTTCAGGAGGTGTACTTCGATTCAGTTCATCTCAAAGAAGTGATGACGAATTTACTTAATAATGCAGCGGAGGCGATGAGTCAGCAGGGCCAGATTACCGTTCAACTGGCGGAGACAACCCGGGAAGTGATCATTTCCATCCACGATATGGGAAAAGGAATAGCTAAGGCAGAGCTGCCGTATATATTTGATCCCTTCTATTCCACGAAAAAGATGACTACCCATTATGGGCTTGGGCTTTACTATTGCAAGAATGTGATGATGAAGCATGACGGCTCTATTCGTGTAGAGAGCGAGCCCGGTCTTGGAACCAGCTTTTACCTTTATCTCCGCAAATAAAACAGCATTTCTTTTCGTCTCTTCTATTACCTAAGGGCCTATTAAAAATAGGCGTTACGGACCAATTTTGACGGGTGATACAATAAATGCAATCGAAAAAAAGGGGATTCCGTCGAATACTGTCTATTCCCTGCGATTCCGATTCATTTTACCTACTAGAAGGGACGAGACGAACATGCAAGAAATGAAGAGAACACGTAAAATGCTATACGCAAGCGTTGCATTATCGGCTTGTTTAGCAGTGAGCGCAGCTCCGTCCGCCTATGCCGGCGGCGCCAGCAGTCTACTGGACAATCAGATTGGTAATGAGCTACAGGCGGAGTTTCAAGTAACAGCAGACGTGGATGCAGAGGATACTGTTGTTCTATCATGGGATTCGGCGGCACTGCAGTTGGATAAACAAACCTTTAATATGAGCAAGGATGTAGAGAAGGAAGTCACTTATTATGTAAGTCCTGGAGTAGAAAATGACGACGACCTGACGGTCAGCGTACTGCTTAAAATCCCGACAAGCTATGCTTCTGCAGTAGATTCACTAAGTGTGGATGGAAATGATGTAAATTCATTTGTAGATGGCAGCAATACCTATTACTTAATCAAGCAGGGGCTTGAAGTCGATTCTGATTCATCAGCACTAACTGATGCCTTCGATATAACGTTTAAAGCTGTCTCGCTGCCTAATACTCCGTTTACAGCAAGCCTGCTGGCTGTTGATGAGACTCCAGGGCCTGAGAAGTCCAGCGTAAGCGGATCCCTGCAAAAGGATGACCCTGCTCAGCATAGAGATATGATTTTGTATTTGAGTTCGAACACGCTGACTACAGCAACAACAGGTACACTGGTTGTTAATCTAGGTGAAATGACACCAAACTTCAGTGATGGCGAAATTGACGGATTCCTGGCTACAGATAAGAAACGCATCGCTCTGCTTGAAGAGTATTACGACGCAGCAACCCATACCTTTACCATTCCAGTTGATATGGAAGCAGGAGATCGCTTGAGCGTGCTTCGTTTGAACTATCCTACGTATTCGATGGTGCCTAATTCTCAAATCACGTTCAAGTATGATCAAGATGGGGATGGAACCGCTTATTCGTTCAGTGATGAAGCGAACGTGCGCTACACGGTCGTTGCACCGAGCTAATGGAATGATACAAGATTGGAATGGTGAGCAATGAAAAGAACAAAGACTACACTTTATACCGTCTCCATACTTGTTATCCTGCTGATTGTCTGGGCCTCTACGGTATTGGCATCTGACGATAACCGTCCTATCAATTTGAACGCTGTCATTTCAAACGAGCTGGACATGTCCTTTACAGTTTCTCAGTCTACGCCGACACCGATAGCTACACCTAGACCCCAAAGTACAGCTGGCTCTAGTGACGGGAGCGAACAGTTGACGATTATCGTAGATAACGGCGATGGTACGACCATCGCCGCTGCGACCATCCGGCGGACGAAGGATGCTTCCGGCCGCATAACCGATCAAGTTACTTTTGGTGATCAGCAGGCAGCGGAAAGTGTTGCAGGAGCGAAGGCTGCAGGGCGGACAACAGCAAGAATTGTTATCCCTGACAGTGAAGATAAAGTCTCAGAACTGTTGCTTCAAATTCCGAGGACCGCCTTGGACTTATTGTCTAAGGGCGGCATGGATCTTGAAATTTTCTCTGACAATGCTTCAATTACGATTCCTAATGCATCCCTGACCAATGTGACAGAGGATCTATTCTTCCGGCTCGTTCCGATCAAAGATTCCTCTCAGCGTGCTGAGGTGGAGGAACGTGCAAGAGCCGAACGGGTTGTCAGAGAGGCTGTTTCTGACGAGAACATTCAGGTTGTAGCTCGCCCGATGACCATTGAAACGAATCTGACTAGCCGTGCAGTCAAGCTTGTGCTTCCGTTGCTCGGCGTCGAGCTGCCTGCCGATGAGAAGGCACGGGATGCCTACCTAGCAGAACTGGCAATTTTCATTGAGCACAGCGATGGTGACCGCGAACTGGTCAAGCCGGAAGCAGTCGAGTTCAAGAAGGGATTACCAGGCCTAGCATTTGGCATTAACAAGTTCAGTACATTTACGATTCTTAAGCTGGAAGGACCACTCGTTGTTTCCCAGCATGATGCCTATATGCTAGGTTATCCCGACGGTACATTCAGGCCTGATCAAGGAATGACCCGCGATGAATTAGCGGCTGTTCTATACCGCCTGAAGGCACAAGGGGAAACGCAGACAGGAACTTCGGAGGCGGCATTGTCCGATCTGACACACCAGTACTGGTCGGATGAAGCCGTGAAGTACGCAGCTTCAACAGGTCTGATGAAGGGTTACCCAGGCGGTACCTTCAAACCAAAAGCTTATGTCACCAGAGCAGAATTCTCGGCGATTGTCAGCCGTTGGCAGGGTCTGTCTGGCGGGACAGAATCCTTCTTCTCAGACACTGCCAATCATTGGGCACAGTCGGCGATTGGAGCTCTCCTGCAAGAGAAGCTCGTGTCCGGTTATCCTGACGGTACCTTCCGTCCCGATCGACCACTGACACGCGCAGAAGCCGTTACAACCATTAACGTTATCCTGCATCGAAGCGGGGAGAGCTGGATCCAGCCATCCTGGAGCGATGTTCCCGCTACGCACTGGGCGTTTCATGCGATTGAAGAAGCATCCGAAACCCATGATTACACAAGCAGGCTTGAAGCAGCCTCTGCGGATCAGCGATAATAGCCATACAACTCCAACAATCCCGTTTCTCTTGAAGAGATTCGGGATTGTTCGGTTTACAGGCCTATTCACGCCGTCGAACTTGCCGATACTTGTGACCCGGTTCTCGGTGTTTTCTGCAAAAGTAAGTTTTAAGACCATCCTTTGAAGGATAGTCTTTCGATCTTATACTGACTTCAATAAACGTTCTACTCCAAAATCTACTTGCAGCGCTTCCGCGATGATCAGGAAGTCTTCACAATTGATCTCGAAGTGGCCCATACGAAACGGATAGCCCCAATTCCGCTTTCCGCTGGTGAAGGAAAGCCGATCAAGTAAATCCTTTATCCTCGCTTCTCGGCAGGGAACGTACGCAATATTTCGGCGGAAAGGGACGAACGTCGCGGACATCGCATATTCGTACACACAATCATCCATCACTCTACCGATAGCAGTAAACGCTTGTAGCGGCTCCCCTCCTCCCATCTCTGTACGAGGAGAATAATATACAAGCCAATCCCCCTTCCGCATCTTTCGCAGCGATGTAGATTTACCATGACATAACTGAGCAAATCCGCCACTAACCCCCCGCTGGACATGCGATGCCGAAACGACACCTATCCAATAGGAAGGGGTTCCACTATCTAGCCCTACCTCAGACATGTGCCTCCCTCCAAGCATCATCCAAACGCTTCTTCTGGAGCAAATGATGGCGATAGTGCATCTCGATCAAACAGAACCATTCGAATGCATGCAACCCACCAAGTCGCGGGTGGACAACCCTCTGTTGCACGATCTCGTTTCCCGTTTCTGATCGTGCTTGGGTCGTCTGATTGAACGCTGACGCCACCGCTGGTTCGATCTCGACCATCCGACGAACCGTATCCTTTAACCCGTTCACCAGTTGCTCCTTGCTTTCCGGTTGCGGCGGCGTGTATTGAGGTGACGGCGGAACCTTGATGCGATCAGGCGGGAAACTTCCCGTCGTGAACAGCTCCTCCCCCTGCTTCGTCTTTCCTATCGAAGAGAAGATCGGGCCACCATCTGGCGCGAGGCAAAGTGCGACGTTTCTCAATTGCATGAACTGTGCGGAAAGGATCAAATGCATATACATCTGACCGAGTGACCATTCATCTGTTGCAGGCTTCCACAGCAGTTGCTCAAGATCAAAGCGATCTAATTCCCGTATATAGCCGCTCACCGTATTCTCAAACTTGCGCAACGTTTCCTTCGTATCCATGGCTGAATCCAACTCCTTTTTGCTTTGGCTGACTCCAGCATACAAAAACGCTACTGACATCTGTCTGTCAGTAGCGTTCACGCATGTCTTCGATTTCCTCACGCAATCGTTGCCGCAGTGATTCCGGCTCCAGCACACGTACCTTTGCGCCCCACCCAAGCGTCCATTGAAGCAGCTCCTCAACCCGCCGGACACTGAAAGTCGCCAGCCAGCCGTCTTCCCTCGGTTCGAAAGACTCCATATAATAATTGTCCGATTCCTGAACATGGTCCCAGACAGATGGATCAAACAGCATCTGCACGGTAACGTTGCGATCGTCTGGGGGCCTGAGGTCTTGAAGGTTAAAACCGGGAAGGATAGTGAACGATTCCTCCAGTACATCAAGCTCATTCATGCGAGATAGCCGGAAATGTCGAATGTCACGTCTCAATCCACAGAAAGCAATAAGTACCCACGCCCCCTTGGAAAAGACAAGCCCATAAGGATCAGCCGTGCGCTCGCTGTGACGATTCCCGTCCTGTCCCGGCAGGATTTTGGAATATCGGAAATAAATCTTGCGCTTCTGTAGAATCGCCCGGCGCAACTGCTCAAACATTTCCTTTTCCTGGATGCGCGTTCTCCCCGTACTTTCATTCAGCAATCGAATAGCAGACCGTACCCGCGCTGTCTCCTCACGTACATTCTCAGTCAAAATCGCTTCGATCTTCTCCTGTGAGCTGCGAGCCCTCGCGCCGTACTCAGTATCCAGCCTCATTCTGACGAAATCTGCCCCAACAAGCAGCGCCACCGCTTCCTCGGCCGTGAAGCTGATCGGAGGGAGAAAGTAGCCCTCCATCAGAGAGTACCCTACACCCGGCGCACCCGCTACCGGAACGCCCGCCTCGCTAAGCGCTTGCATATCACGGTAAATCGTACGAATACTCGTCTCATACTTTGCAGCCAAATCCTCGGCACGCAGCCCCCCTTTACGCTGCAACTCAATAACAATGGCCAACATTCGATCGGTTTTATTCATTTCATCCTCTTCCTTCCCATCCTGAATCCCCCGCAATACATAATGAGGATTATACCGGAATCTAGGTTCCATCATATTGTAACGATGTCGATGCTAATTCACGTGTTGTATATCATCCAATATCCTCGCCACCTTATTCTTCAATAATTTATACCAGATTGTTCCACAGCAGCCTGACCATTAGCAATGAACTCCACACTTGGTTTCGTCTCATCGAGCGCTAACGTAACCATGTACGTTTTGCTAGATTTAAGATACGATTCGACGCGAACAGGGATAGCGAAGCTAGTCGGTGCTCCCTGTATGTTGATCGTTACAGCGATTCAGTTTCCTTTAATAGATAGAGAAAGGGAAAATAAAACGATCGTTCTACCATTATTGTTACTTCCCATACAATGACGGTGCCATGCGCTTTTAGCGCAAGCGAATGAAATTGGCCTGCGGCAATTAACACCATATCGGACAGTCCTAAATGAAGGAAATTAACCCACTAGCTTCTCTTAGCTTTCAATTGCAACGTCCATTCCCCTTTTTTATACACAAGCCAATATTCTGAATTAGACTTTGCCTTGTGTCTTTCCATGTTGTTATAAACATCATCAAAGTCCATCATTTTTCCAATGATATTAAACTGGATTTCTATGCTGTTTCGAGATTTAATCATTCTATACAAATCAACCAGTATTCCATCTTTAGCGAATAATGCTAATTGTTCTACAATATCTTGACCTAGTGGCTGCACATTCTGTTGATAAGGCTTCAATTTATTTGAAACCAGCCGCCCCAATACATCCATATATTGATTTTTATCCTTGTAGAAAATTTTGTTAAACCAACCGTCATCATGTGCCAAATATACAAACTTATTATTGAGCTTTTCAAAAAAGGGGCTTCTTAGTGGTTGCTTATAATGACCCAAATACAACAACTCCGCTTTTTCATGAGGTGCGAGATCATCAAGGGAAATCATTTCATCAAAATCCACCCAACAAAAATCGCCATAAGCATACACATTTTCTTTATATAGATCATTTAGATTTTCTTTTCTTACGAACTCTAACCTTAATCCATGATGAAAGTCCTCACCTGTATATCCCGATGCAAGGAGCAAGATATTGTTTGGTTCCACTGTAAGACAATGAATAAAATCAATAAACTCAATCCCCATTGATGTTACTGACTGTTCATTTTCGTTATAGATCATATAAATAACATCTTTTGTTTTCATCTGAAAACCTCCGATATGTTAAGCATTATTACAACTATACCTTATTGGTTATGTAACGTGGACTGTAGAATGGGACTTCCTGCAATTCTCCAGTACTTCTTCCTCGTATTTCACCATTCATAAGCTTTAGCTTCTTCTCCATTTAAGTTGCGTACGCTCGTTCCCCCTATTAGAAATAGGAGATCAAGCGTATCACTCTATAAACGAAATAAGGGCACCCATTTAGGCGCCCTTATTTCAACTTCAAATTAAATATGCATAGTCTCCAAAATCCAATCTCAAAGCTAATAATAGCTATAAGATTTTTTGAAGTCGTAGCATAACAACTGTTGCTTCCGCTCTAGTTGTTACACCAAAAGGTACAAAGTTATTATTCACGCGGCCTGTTACAATGCCATGCTCCAGCGCAGATTGTGCATATCCTTTAGCCCATTCGGGAATGTCTGCATCATCCGAAAAAGCTGATAATTTAACATTACCTTCTGGCCTGTTCATAACTCGTGCGATTATAGCCACCATTTCTGCCCGATTTATAGTATCAAGTGGACGAAGCGTTCCATCAACATATCCTTCTATTATTCCTTGCTTAAGTGCTGTGTATATGGCTGGGCGAGCCCATTCTGGAATACGGTCTTGATCAAGGAAAGAAGTAGGGGTTGATTCCTCAAACTGCTCGACTTGCAGCATACGAAGCAACATGACGACAAACTCCGCACGAGTAATCGCAGTATTTGCCAAAAAATGAAGAGCACTCGTTCCTTTTACAATCCCTAAGCTTGCTGCTGTGCAAATGTCTGCTTTTGCCCAGTGATGTTCAATGTCTTCAAATAAGCATTTGTTATCTACTGCTGTTTCTTCATTACGTACAATTGTCAGCGTATAACGTTTATTGGCACCATTTTCCGCTTTTATGATGATTTCAATGACGTTAGAACCTAATACTAGTGGCAGTTCACTGCTCTCGCTACCATTCTTAGCAGCATAAGCAACACCATTCACTTGCAACTCTACCGTTGCTTTATCATTCGCTAGAGTTGGAGTGATCCTTACTTGATGAACGCTATGATCTACCTTTAGTGTATAGCTCAATATATTTGAACTGAATTCAGCATCTAGCTTTTCGCCTATATCTAAGCTTAATTGCTTCATATCAGCATTGGAGCTAAGAGAAGGAATTCCTACGTTTTGAGATTCTCCACGCGTTACAGTCACGGTATACGTCCTAGTTGTAGTTCCATCTGCCGCTGTGACTACGACATGAATTGTATTTACACCCACATTCAAGTTAAGCTCATCGCTTTCTTCACCGCTACGTACTGTCTGTGCCGCTTCATCGTTAATTGCTACTTTCGCTGTTGAAGCGGAAGAAACAAAGTCTGGTATCACTTTGATACGACTAACAGGATTTGCAACATGAGCTGTATAGCTCGTTACATTTTCTGAGAAGATTGGGCTTACACTTGCTCCTTCCGATAAACGCAACCCGCTGAGTTTCGCACTGTTTTCTATCCAAATGGCATATAATAGAATACTTGTATGAGATGAGATCGTGTCACCCTCACTGTATGAGATTCCGGTACCATCTCTTTCTGTATTCCAATTATTAAAAATGAAACCCGGCATTCCCCAATTCAAGTCATTTCCAATTACAACTACTTGGGAATTTAAAGTATAGGCATTATTAATTGTCTGTTCACCATCTGGATCTGTATCATTACTTACATAAGTGATAAAAGATTGATACGCTTTAAAATAAGGATAGCCATTATTATGAACATCTATCTGCCATATATGATCGAAATCCCAATCCACATAGGAGTCAATTTTTTTCATTGCTTGTGAAGCTAATCCAGTACCAAGATGATCCGACTGTCCAGAAGTTTCGGTATCATAATAACTGCCTACAATACTCCCGTCTATATTAGAGCCAACTAATCCACCTTCATTATAATCACCGGTTACATGTCCAATTGAATAGCTATATTTAACAGTTCCCTCTAGATTATCACCTACTAAACCACCTACAATATCTTCTCCAGTTATAGCTCCTGTTGCATAACTATTATGAACAAAACCCATATAGTTGTAGCCTACAACTCCACCTATCTCACTAATTCCACTTACACTTCCTGTCGCATAGCTATATTCGATTAATGAATCCGCTGTCGCAGGAGATTCATTCTCGCCTACCAACCCACCTACATATGCTTCTGCAATCACATCTCCTGTAGCATAGCTATTAGAGATAGTACCTCCCTCATTATCACCTACTAAGCCACCTACATCATCGCCTCCTGTTACATGACCAGTAGCATATGAATATTCAATGGTTGTCTCTTCGCTGTACCCAACCAATCCCCCTAAATCATCTTCTCCCGTTACGTCACCCGTAGCATATGAATGTTCAATATGAGATTTCATACTATTTCCAATCAATCCGCCCATATCATCATCCGTATTAGATACATCTGCATGAGAATGGCTTTCACTAACTAATGATTGATTAAGAGCACCTACTAGCCCACCTATATACTGATGCCCATATACATTTCCCGTTGAACTACTATTACGAATAGTACCGTCTATAACGTTACCGAATAGACCACCTATATATTCATAGCCTTCTACATATACGTCAGCATTAACATTAGTGAATATGGTATTTTCACTAGTACCGATTACCCCACCTACATTGTCTTCACGCCCATACACAGATCCTGTAACCGTAATATTTTCGAATGTTCCGTCACTAACATATCCTACTAGGGCACCTACTTCGTAGTCACCCTCTATATATGCATTTTCGAGCACTACATTTGTTATACTACCAGAGCCTTGCATATAACCAAATAATCCTAAATATACATTTGAAAAATCAGTGTTAACATACAAGTTTGAGATTGTATGATTATTACCATTTAAACTCCCTTCAAATGGATTAGAATAATCGCCTATTGGTTCCCATGAATGACCAATGCCATAATTGCTTAAATCAATATCATTAAGCAATTCAAAGTAACTATTCGGATAAAACCTAACCTCACTTAACTGATCAGCTGTAGCAATGAGATACGGATTCATGACAGAGCCATCTCCCCCAGCAAAGCCTCCTGCAGCTTGAACGTGAGACCCTTCTGGACTTACCCAACTTGGAATGCTGCCAAAAAACGTTACAAATATAATGAAACATACAATTGCTTTCCTAGCCCCATACCGTGCTTTCATTACTGCTTTCCTCCTCTGTTCATTTAATACAAATTTATACTACGGCAAATATAACATGCTCCTATGAAAGAATAATGAAAGAACCTCTCTGCTTGAGCAACAAGGGCTCTAGTACACGCGAATGATATAATCCGAACGTAGCAATATAGTCAAATTCAGGTGTACTTTCATTCTCCTCACAGAAAAAAAGAGAAGACGAGCTCTCCCCTAAGAGAAAACTCGTCTGATTATAATCATTATGTTTTTTTCAGTCTGATATCGCTGTAAACCCAAGCATATATAGGAGGCTGCCTGCAATGAGCAATCTCCTTTTTAATAGAAAAAACACGATAGAAATAGACATACAATTCGAAATTCTAAATATAGTTACTTCTTCCAAATGGTGATATGTTTAATCCGAGAGCTCTCTGCAAAGGTACATACCTGTTTCGGCCGACACGGGTAAAACGAACCTTACTAGGAGGAATGAATAATGAAGAAGATGTTTTCGCTTATCATGGTCATCGGCTTACTGCTTGGGATCGCTTCCC
This sequence comes from Paenibacillus sinopodophylli, assembly GCF_005930355.1. Classification (GTDB taxonomy): domain Bacteria; phylum Bacillota; class Bacilli; order Paenibacillales; family Paenibacillaceae; genus Pristimantibacillus; species Pristimantibacillus sinopodophylli. The sequence goes on along the minus strand of NZ_VDBO01000005.1, from coordinate 62,951 downwards.
AAGCGAGCGCAGCCAATGGGGTTTATGTGTTTAACCCTTATCCGAATAGCATCGGTGCGGTTCCGAATTATATCGGCATTACGAAGCCAATGGGGGCTTACCAGTACGAGCTCCACATTCAGGAGACGAACAACGGAACAAGAAGCTACTATTCGGGCTTTAATTACATGCCATCCAGCGGATACGACATTAATCATACGCTGCCGAACAGTACGAAGATTATGCTGCAAGGCGGTACTTACAATATTCTCGCATTGGTTTATAACAGTTCGGGGGCTCTTATCGGCAGGGATGTAGTCAAGGTTACTTTCATATAATTTCGTAAGGAATACATTGCCCCGGAATTACAATTTCTTGCAGACTGGCTCTTATTCATTCGGGGTCAGTCTATTTCCCTTCGAGCACGCTCAGAGGCTTTTGACTCATCGTTATTTATTTTGAGCGCATCAACAAAAATAGAAAATAAGGCACACTCAGCATCGTGACAATAATACCTGCTGGAATATCCGACTTAAAACTGACCGTTCGCGCAATCGTATCTGCTGTAAGCAGCAATATCGCGCCAATTAGCGCTGAAGCTGGCAGAAGCACTTTGTAGTCGTGACCTACCAGCCTGCGAGCCACATGCGGACTAATCAATCCAATAAAGAAGATCGAACCACCGAGCGCTACACAACCAGAAGCAATGCCAACAGCGGCAATCGCCAAGCGCATAAATTTCCGTTTTACAGCGACTCCTACTCCTATCGAGATCTCATTGCCTAGCACCAAGACGTTCAACGTCCGAAAATTGGCATAAAGATACGCGAATAGCAATAATACCCACGGTGCCAGCAAGCTGATATAAGACCACTTGTCTCCCCATAGGTATCCTGCTTGCCAACGCTGCGCAAACTCATACTTCTGGTCATCAAGCTTTAAGGTCAGAAATAACGACAGAGCACTTAACCCCATATTAATCGCAACACCCGTCAAGACAAGTCGTGTAGAGGAAATCATACGACGCTTTCTATAAGCTAGAACATAGATCAGGGCTGCTGCCAGCAAACCACCCACGAATGCCATGGATGGCAGCAATAAGGTCATAGCGGCGCCTTGAATGCTTATCGTTGAGATCATCAGCAACACCATAAGACCTGAGCCTGAGCTAATGCCAAGCATGCCGGGATCAGCCAGATCATTGCGCAAGAGCGCCTGCATAACCGTACCGGCCAGTGCCATCCCAAATCCAACAAGCATCGCTAATACGATCCGAGGAAGGCGAAACTTAAACACAACGAGATGATGCTCTTCCGGGCCTTGTCCAAGCAACACTTGAAAAACGTCAAGCGGATTAAGGGACATTTTTCCCATATTAAGACTAAGAATAGCTCCGGCAAGAAGCAGTATGGAGAGAAAAACCATCCATATTGTCGCCTTATAGGATTTAACAGCCCTCATTTGATCGCTCTCCTCTCTTTGCTCGCAATTAGCAAGAAGAAAGGAACGCCAATCATTGCAAAAATAATGCCCAGTGCCGTCTCTGCCGGGCGGTTAATCAGCCTGCCTGCGATATCCGCCACAACCATAAGCGCGCCTCCATAAATGGCTGATGCTGGAATAATATAACGATAATCTACGCCTACAAAAAAACGCATGATATGCGGCACAATCAGTCCTACAAAACCGATTGGTCCTACAAGCGCAACAGCTACACCTGCAAGTAAAAGAACCGCAAGCGTAGCTATCATTTTAACGAGAACAATTCGTTGCCCGAAGCCTTTCGCTATCTCTTCACCCAAGCTTAAAACCGTGATAGAACGTGAAATGAATAGCGACAATGCCAGCCCGCCTAAGACCCAGGGAACAACTAGCTTGATTTCCGACCATGTCGCTCCTGCCACACTACCCGATGTCCAATAAGCAAGGGCACGACCAATTCCATAGTTTAATGAAATAAATGATCCCAAAGCGCCAAATAGCATCGTAAATGATATTCCAGCTAGCACCAGTCGTTGAGGTGTCATTCCTGAGCGATTCAATGAAGCCGCAAAATACGTCAATCCTGCGCCAAGTCCTGCGCCAATAAAGCTAATGAGCAATGTTGTCGTCTGCAGTTGCCCTGGGAAGAAAGCGAGTGAAACAGCCATTGCAAAAGCTGCACCTGCATTTACTCCCATTAATCCCGAATCAGCTAACGGATTTCTCGTATAGCCTTGCATGACCGCTCCTGCTACTGCAAGACACATGCCCGCAATAAGATCAGCCGCCGTACGCGGAATACGAAGGGCATGGATAATCTGATGCTCGGTCAGTTCAGGATCAAATTTAAAAACTGCTGTCCATGCCGTTTTCAGGCTCATGGAAGCAGATCCAAAAGAGATAGAAGCTGCTACCGAAAGCAGCAGCAGCAATATCCCGATGAGTAAAAACAGTACGAAATACGATTTTCCCTTTAAATGAGGAATATCAGTTGTTCTATCATCTAGCTTTTTACTTTTTTTCATACGCTGACACTAGCTTCTCAACTACAAAATCAAGCTGCTTATCCAGAGAGTAGATATCGGAATAATAAGAGAAATCAAATCCAATTTCGATCGCTCTACCCTCTTTGACTGCTGGAATGCTGTTCCAAATTGGATTTTCCGACAAATCATCCGCCCCATCCCATACCGAGCGGAACACGACGTCGCCTATATACTCAGGCAACACTTCTAAGGAAACAAACCCTCCAGTAGCCTTCTCTCTTCCATCAATCTTCTTCTGAATAATTTCAGGTGCTTTCAGCCCTAAATATTCATAAATGATTTGAGAACCCCTTCCGTAAAGCTTGCTATCAATAACCGCCATCTCTTTCTGGCCGCCCTCGATTATGGTTATGGTCTTATCCAAAATTCCAAGTTCATCAAGCTTCTGCTTACTCGTCTCCACCTTTTTGTGGAAATCATCTAATAGAGCTTTTGCCTCCTGCTCCTTGCCGAATACCTCGCCAATCTTCATAATGCGTTCATCCGTCGACATTTTTTCATAAGGAATAGGAACCGTTGGTGCTATATCCTTAAGTATTTCGTAAGTTTCATCAGAAGCAGCTATGATTAAGTCCGGCTTTACTGCCATAATAGCCTCTGGATTAGGCTCATACCATGAGCCTAGGTTCTCGATCCCCGCCAGCTCTTCTGCAAAGGCAGCTCCTTCAAAGACACTTGAAGTTCCTACTGGCTTAATACCGAGAGCAACAAGATCCCCTTGAAGATATAGAACGACAACCCGCTCCGGATGAGCAGGAACGACAATATCTCCTTTCGTCGTAGAGATCGTTCTTGTCTCAGCCTCCTTAGTGGTATTGTCAGTTGCAGCTTTATTATTGGTTGATGATGCAACTTCAGGAGCTTTGGATCCATTAGCATTCGTGGCATTAGAACCAACGTTTGCAGTTCCACATGCACTTAAAAGCAAGGTAAGGCTGAGCAGCATCGCTACAATAAAACTTGATGTCTTTGTTATTCTCATTGGTGAAGACCCTCCGATTGTTTTGTTGTGATAATGATTATCATCTTCAAACACATTATATCGAGAGGATATGTTCTCGCCAATGGAGAATCCGACGGCGGTAAATGGACGATTGTCAGATGAACTCATCTGCCTGCTTTCCTTGCGGAATCGAATAGGAGATTGACCATTATATTTACGGAACAAACGACTAAAATAATAGACGTCGCTATAGCCAACTTCTTCTGCAATATCGCGAAGAGGAGCTTCAGTGCAGCGTAATAGCTCTTTGGCATGCTGAAGCCGAAAGCGTATCATATATTCAATCAAGCTGACCCCCTTCTCTCCCTTAAAGCGCGACGATAAATGACGCGGGCTGTAATTAAATTGCTCGGCTATCGATTCAAGTGATAAATTGTGACGATGATGCTCCTCGATATAACGAACAACCTGCCCGATAACATCAGGTTGCCTGAGATTAATTCCATCCTTTATAAATTGCTTCATTAATTCATGTACGAACTGATAGAACAAGCCTTTAACTTGAATTCTATCCACCAGGCTTCCTTGTCCCCAGATTTGTTCCATTGCCATTAGTTGATAGTGCAATGGCAATGGCTCCACGGACTCGAAGCCATACTGCATCCGAAATGGATTGCTGCGTTCCAAAAGTCTTGCTAAATCCTTTCTTCCTGGCAACGAGGCTCTATAGAATAATAGATAATATTCAAACAGCTCCCCTGCCTCTATGCTTAGTCTCATACCTTTGCCACCATGCACGATAAAGTGACGGTCTGCGTCATAATCTATTCCGTTGAGGTTCAAACCGGCCGTCCCCCGCACAGTGTAGATAAATCCACATGCAGGTAATATATAGCCCTGCAGCTTGTCCCCTGGTTCCATCACCGTATGCCGAATATCCAATACTTTAACATCAGCATGATTCCATGCGACAATATGGTCTTCCAGCTTCATGTTTGCCTTTCACTCCGATCTGACCCACAATCTATTTAAGTTGATTTCATTTTAAAATATTGATAATGATTATCAATTAGTAGTATTAGGCAGATCCTCTATTTTGTCAATCGCTGTTTACAATCATATATTCCTTGCGAGAGCTCTCTGCGAAGGAACATGCCCATTTCGGTCGGAATGGGTAAGACGAACCTTACTAGGAGGAACCTACCCTATTATCGCTTTGGTTTATAACAGTACGGGGGCTCTCATCGACAGGGATGTAGTCAAGGTTATTTTCGTATAATTTCGCAAGAAATCTACTCTACCGCAATCGTGATTTCTTATAGACTGGCCCTCATTCGTTCGGGTCCAGTCTTTTTCACTTTACTTGCGTCTATGCTCCCTTTTAGTACGTACACACGGCCATAAGCCGCCACGACCCTAGGGCTACATGGCGGCTTATTTATCGTTAAGATACTGTTATACCTTCTTTAGGTTCGCTTCGTCACCGACAGCTATCGGATTCCCCTCATAACTAATCCAATCGCTCCAGTTGTCATCTGTTCCATGACAATATATGCAGGAGATTCATTGATTAAAACAAAGCAAAAAGATATTGAGATAGGTCTTTGATTCAATTATTTTGTCTCAGTCAATAAGACGTGATTTCCGTGAAGAAAAACACCTATTTCATTATGATAGATTACATTGTAATACTTTCACCCTGTTAATCAAGATTAAACAGACTTATAGTTAATGATAGATAAAGAGCATCATGGTATTATGACATTAAGTGAACCAATATAAAGGAGTGTATCTATGAATACTCAACTCACATATCTTAAAGTTGGAAAATCTCATTACATAGACAACAGTAATAATTTTAATATGGTTTACATTTGCTTATGTGCTGCTCTATCATTTCACAAATCATTAATCGGGTTATCTGAATTAAGAGCTTTAGAGTCTGTAAAGGATATAGAAACAGCTGGAGGATTAAGAATCAGTAGAGCAGTTACCACATACTACACTGTTTATCATTTATTCGTTTCATTAATGCTTATCAATCAGCAATATAAAATAGAGGTTCCAAAAAAATTCTGTTCCAATGGTATCGTAAAATTAGGAGTAGACTTTGATGACTTATCAAACCCATCAGAAATGCCTAGTGTATGGAATAAATTCGGTGAATTAGAACAAGATCTCTCCACATTAATAGCTCACAAAAACATCAAAGATTATTGTGAGGAACTGCGAATAGATATCACTAATCTAGATGAAGTACAAAGAGTTTTATATGAAAATTTCGTACATGCTGATTCTCAAAAACCTAACGAGAGTATTAAAGGACTTTATGAAAAAATTTGTTATATTCGAGATAGAGCAATCTACAGGCCATCTAATGTAATTAATAGAAATGGAGGTAATATTCAAACTTCAAAACATGTTCGTATAGAAATAGAAAGTTTGCCTAATGCGGAATATTTGTTTAACGTCATTAAAGAAATCTATAGGCAAGTACTACTTAAATCAGACATCGAAGGGAAAAGCCTCTATAAATCTTTTTCTTCTCTTCTTTGGGCTACTCATGTCTCGTTTGATGAGGATGAAGCCATGGAATTAGGATTTGATAAGTCTAGCATTGAAAAATACAAATTCATGAAGGATTCAAACAAGGAGGAGCTCAGTTTTAGTACATATATTACACATTTAATGGAATTAGTAGATCATAAACGTCTTCATGCTGATTTAGATAATATCTGGGATGTACTAATAAAGTCAACGAAAAATCATTATGGTACTAGTGAATGGCACTATTAGACATCGACTAATTACAAAATTACAATTTATCACCTTAAAATCTAATACAAATCGTGCTATTATTACTAAGGAATCTAGGACGCGTCTGAAAACTCATTATTAGACAATTTGAAGATGGCAGCTATATATACAAACGACATGAATGACTTGGCTAACTTGTCGTAACGAGTAGCCATACGGCGGAAGTGTTTGATTTTATAAAAAAAGACTCAACCAATTGCCGTTCCTTGTAACGATACCAATCGACTTTCCATCGATTTTGACTATTCGCTTTAGGTTGAATAGTGTAAAACGCCTGCTTAGCCGTAATCCAATTTCGAATCGTTTCTGAGCCATAGGCTTTGTCGCCAAGAATGCGGCTTCCCGTAATATCGAGCTCCTGGAGCAAATCGATCGCTGGACCGGTATCATAAACTTGACCCCCGTCAGAAGAAAAGCGAGAGGATTTCCTAAACTATCGACTACCGTATGAAGTTTAGTTGTCTTACCGCCACGACTGATGCTGATATGTTGATTTACCTCGTGTCCTTCTGGTTTTTTTAGCACCGGCACTGCGTTGATGGGCTTTAACCGATGTAGAATCAATACTCAAATTTTCATAATCTGGTTCTACGTGAAGTGCTTCGATGATAGCGCCAAGTAATTCCATTTCTCTCCATTTGCATAAACGGCTTTCCATGAACCATAACGTTCTTCTGGCAAATCACGCCAAGCAGTACCACTACGAGCAATCCAAAGAATGGTATTGAACATCGTGCGATTACTTGATTTTGACGGACATCCTGTTTGATAGGTAGTGAACTTATCTTTAATTTTTTCCCATTGTTCATCACTTAGTTCATACCTTCTTTGAATTATGGTGGATGCTCCAATCATTTTATCAAATCATACCACAAAGTCTTTTAGTTTTCAGACACATCCTAGAATATATAAGGAGCTACAACAATGATTCAAAGATCATTACTTCGAGTACTTATTATTTGTATACTAATGATTGCACAAATTCAAAAACCAATATTCGCCGAACCATCCGCAAAGCTCTCACCTTTGGCTACTTCTATCAACGATATCAACAAAGTTGTAGAAACAATTCCTCCTACTGATTCTAGCCCCAACCAGAATGAAGTTCAGATTCGTGATGTTTATGATGCCTTATTAAAAACAAAAGATGATAAGATCATACTGTTGTCAAACATAATTAACTGGCTTCTGGCTGGAGCGGCAAGTTTGCTTATTTTAGTCACTGGTTTTTTCGGATGGCTAAATAAAAAAATAAAGAAACAAAAAAGTGAAGTGGATACATTGATCGTCTCACTCAAATTAAAGGAAGAAGAGATAGCTCAGACTCAGCAAAAGATCGATTCATTCCTCAATTCAATACAGTTTACAGAAAAGTTAGAACAAATAGAAACGGCCTTAGATAAGGTAAATAATTTAGTTCATAGGTGGGAACAAGAAGAGATTGAAAGAAAAATCGATTTCGAAAAAAGAAGAAGAGATCGTCTTATTAATTGGGTCGGGGACAGACTTCGTTGGTTTTCCGTTTACAATAAAATGCACGAACGTATTAATAATGTTAGGGATGAGTTAATTTTCGAAGAATTAAAAGCTTTCGAGAATCTCACACAAGAGGAGAAAGAAACATGGACTGACCAAGAATTGGAAGCTCTAAGTAGCCGTGGTTCGGTATTAATTCAAAAATATAGACAGCCTACAGATGAATTGATTTAGTTGCACTTCCAATACTAGTATCAAAATCCTAATAGTGTATTATTTTATTCATTGTTGACTTTACGTTGATGTATGCTTCCACCTGCATAAGATGTTGGCTTTATTGCTGAGTCAGATTCGAGGTTCATGGTAGGTAAACATTCTAAAAATAAAAGTAGAGCCAGTAGCCACTCTCCATGAACTGGTCCCTTAGTCAAGGACACATTTAAAAAAGAGTGTTAGGTGACACATAAGAGATGATTCCTGTATTCGGTGTTTGTCAAGATAGTTGTCGTGATCTCATGAAAAAAGTAACGATTAATTTACAGCATTTTGCCCAGCTTGTATAGATTTCACTTTTTCGGGGTTTAGCCACACTTCTTCTTCTAAACTCCAGTTGCGGGTACTTCCACACCAACGTGTTGGATGTAAGGCTTTTGCTGCTTCATAGACCTGTTGTCGTTTCTCAAATATCTGTTTCGCTAGTCCTTGGTGTTTTTGGTTAGGCTTCAGAAAATTAAGCCCATTGGTACAATGCTCTGCATTGTACCAATGTACAAAACGCAGCAACCATTCACGAGCTTTATGTATGTTCTCAAAGCCGTTTATGGGGTATTCAGGACGATACTTACATGTTCGGAATATGGATTCCGCATAGGGGTTGTCATTACTCTTCTAGAAGGTGTAATACCAAGACTATACAGCATTTCTAGCAGACTTGAGCCCTTCATGGGACTTCCATTGTCTGAATGTAACACGAGGGGACTTTTGCGGATCAGACATTTCTTACTTAGTACGGTTCTATGGATTAATTGGCTTGCATGCTCTGCGGATTCTTCCTCCCAAATTTCCCAGCCACGATTTTTCGGCTAAATAAATCGATGACAATATAGAGATAGAAATAGAAGCCTTTCACAGGGCCTGCAAGCTAGGTAATATCCCACATCCAGACTTGATTTGGCCCTGTTGCACAATGACTCGTCGGTAGTTTAGATGTTGGTTTTGCACTTTGCCCGCGATGATACTGTAACTTGTTTTGGGGCATGACGCGATAGAAGGTGGATTCTGATCCAATATACTTACCCTGGCACAATCTGACTAGGCGGTAAGCTCCTAAACTTAGGTTGATGGATGAGGGTAATGATTTGTTGTTGCTCGGAATCGCTAAGCTTGTTGGCTGGTGACTGTCGTTTTGCATGAGGTCGCTGATCCTCACATACGTCTTGATTTCGCCAACGTTGTAAAGTCCTTTGTGTAAGTTTAAGCGCTTTGCACGCTAAGAATTCCCTTGCACCAGCTTCTACGGCTTCCTGAATCAGTGATACGGCTAATTGACGATCTGAGGCACTGATCATTCGTCCTCTTGGTCCCCCCAGATCGCTTGGGCCTTTTTTCGCAACACGAGCAAGGCAGCTGTTTCCGCTAAGGCAGATTCCTTCCGTTGCAGCTCACGAGCGAGTACTTTCACTTCTTGTTCTTTGACGCGAAGTTCTTTTTGTAGCTTTGTAGCTTGCTCAGCAACACCGCCATTCGCTTGCATACATGGGAGAACGGTCAGATTAGAGATGAAAATAGTAATATTTATAACTCAGGCGGTATAAACTAAAAATCGCCTGAGTTATTGGTAGATCTAAGCAATAATTTCTTTGTCCAAGTTGTTACCCAAGATTTTCAAATCGTCCAACAAATCTTCGTAAATCCCCTCGAGTTCAATAATAAGTAGCCCTAAATCATTATTTGTGGCTCTGTTAGGCTCAAATATGCTTCTAGATTTGTCAGGGACCAACAAACCATTTCTGTAGACGTGGTTCTCATAAACAAATTTCATGTAGTCAAGAGACTTACGAAGTAGTTTCAGAGGTGACTTACCTATTAACAAATCGTTGTTCCCCATATGGTATATTAGTGATGCAATATCATAACTGCTCAAGTTAATTGTCTGGTCTGAATCTGCTTTAATAGTCTTTAACAATCTAACAACTTTTTTGTAATTCATCGCCGTTACACTGTCTTTATCATTTAACAACTTATTGTGATAAAAAGGTGTATTCCCAACTTGTTTTTTTTCTTTATAATCAAGAATCATAACACCCCGGTAATACTCTTTATTAGTTTGTGAATACAATATGGTGTCATACCAGTTAGATGGGACCACATCCACTTTGCGCTTCAAAGAACCGCCTTTTAAACATATTGATTTTGCGCCACTGTTATCTATATCGACCGCTGGAAAAGCCTTTTTCAATATGCCAAAGCTTTCGTCTCGTAAGTTGCATAACTCTTGTACAGGATTTCCTTTATACGGTGATGTTGTACTTTGAGGAGGCTCTAGGTTAATAAAACCGAGATGTAGTGTTAATATATCGATATCACTATGCCTTCTTATATGCGTATTATTTGTTACCGAACCTTGGTACTTAAATTCAATATTAAATCCCTTTTCTTTTAAGCCTTGAAGATGATTTTGAACCCTTTCCGCTTCAGTAAATGTGTTTTTTGTATATTCTGCATCAACGGGTAGCATGGCTCCAATAACATACTTTATTGTAGAGGCTTCCGAAAGATGTTCGTACGATTCTGTTAAAATTTCATATTTTCCTGTAATCGACTTTTTTACCAACTCATCGCCTTGTCTTCTCTTCTTTAGGCTATCTAGCCTCTTTGAGTAATCGTACTTCGCCATTTTCTTCTCTCCTTCTCAAATTCATTTCCCCATAAGTCGCTCTATCTTTAATATTGTTAAAGTAACAACCTGTTGCACTTATTTTCTTCTCATCGAATGTAAGAATACAAAAACCTTCATGTTTTTTTAGTTCCACTTCAGAAACATTTGGAGTATTTTCGTAGTGATAAGACATTTTATACCCCAATCCTGGGAAATGCTTTATACCTCCAGTTAGACTCATAGATTGGGAGGTTGATGTACCTGTCTTTATAGAAACCAGCATCTTATCCCACGTCTGTTTGATCACCACTGTACCATTCCAATGATATTGTTTTTGTTGTTTAATATTGTTGCTTAAACCAATACACTCCCATTCCCCATTCAAATTAGGAAAGTGAAGGAATTTAGAGAAAACCTTCCACTTCCATATAAAGTGATTAAAAAGAAAATACATTAATGCAAAAACGGTAAATGTACTAATAGTGAAGCTAACCACAATATTTAACTGTACTATCCATGTTTCAAGTAAGTATGTAACACCTTTACTAATAGCTCCTGATACGAGAGCAAGTATAAGTATTATTGTCTTTCTTGGGTGCCCTATTACAGAATATTCATGCATTACACCTATCACTCACCTTAATTTTTTTAGCACTCACCATCCATGAGTGCTAAAAAGAAATATACCATATTTATCAATTCAATAAAAGACTTTTTTCGAACAAGCGTTCGACATAAATCGACAATTTATGTTGATTTCCGGTTGAATAATTCGTACATTTTCATTTTTTGTTGACTTTTAAAAATAGGGCCGGTTAGCCACTCAAAAGAGGAGGGATACCTGCCTTTCTTCTTGTACGTACAAAGTTAGAGAAGCGATAAACGTGGGTTCTGTATGGTTTAACGGGAAACATATGAGCAGATGCTCGGTCCGAAGCTTCATGAAAGTATTTTCAGAGAGCGAGAATCGACTCCGTGTTGACTTCGAGCGACGGTTTGTCAAGCTAAGTGCGACACTTCGGCCATGAAAGTTTCGTGAGCGGTCTTCCAAACTAGACATTTTCGAGGACGATTGTTAATAATACGAACGGCTCCAGCCAATTCTTCATCCGTGACCTCTGCAAAGTCGTGTCCCTTGGGGAAGAATTCCCGCAGGAGACCATTGCCGTTTTCATTGGAACCCCACTGGAAACACGAGGTCGATTCCTCGTCGGAACCCCTATTAGCCAACGAGGTTCGCAAACGGGAAACCTTTGGCCATTGGGAGTTAGATACCGTTGTTTCGAGTCGAGGAAAGAGCCGCGCTTGTGCGCTCCGTAGTGAACTTACCGATCGGTGTGCTGGCAGCTCTACGCTGCAGATAAGCTTTTTGTGGCAATGATTTATACGATTCTTCAAAGCAAGATCTTTTGATCTCACGGGAAATAGTTGCGTGATGACGCCCGAGTAATCGATTTGTATCCATCCCATCCCTTGCGGAAAATGTTGCATGCTATGCTGGCGCGCTAGATAAGATTATAATATCATTATCCATTTAAGGTTAACGAGCTCCCTTGAACCCGCCTTTCGGTGAAATAGAAAAGCACCCAATCGGGTGCCATTCTTTTACCTTATTTATGAAGAGCTATCGCTTTAAGAATGACGACAGCAGCCTCTGCACGAGTGGTATTGATTTTCGCCCTAAAAGTACCATCCTCATAACCGTTAATTAACCCGTTTTCGGCTGCAGCAGCTATAGCTTCCGTTGCCCAACTGGAAACATCCGAATTGTCCAAAAAGCTGACGGGCTTACTTGAAACATCCAGCTTCAACGCGCGGACTACCATCACCGCCATTTGCTCACGAGTAATCAGATCGTTCGGACGGAAGGTATGATCTTCAAAACCGGAAACAATACCCAAAGCTGCGGCCGTACCAATCAAATCCTTAGCCCAATGGTCTGTTGTATCGTCAAAGGCGCTGCCATCCGGCGCTGTCAACCGGAGAGCCTTTACCAAGATGGAGACGAACTCAGCTCTTGTAATAGAGTCATTTGGTTTAAAGGTCCTATCCGTGTATCCGTTGATTGCCCCTGTTTGAACTAAATCTCGAATATTAGCTTCTGCCCAGTGGCCCTTAATATCGGTCAAGATTGTTTCGCTTGTCGACGGTGAGGGGATCTGAACTCGTTCCGAAACGAGAACGGCAAACTTCCCGAAATGGGTGACAGAACCGGATACAGTGGCGCTCGCTTGATCCACCTTCGCATTGTCCAGTACCACCCATTTGTTCGTTTGTTCATTTAGCCAATAGACTGCTGCTTCATTCTTGTTGAAGTCTACCTTTGACTTGTCAAAAGTAAGTCCTATCGTAACTGGCTTTATAAATTCTCCATCGCTGTTTTTCTTTACTTCGTAAACATCCCCAATCCTTTGAAGGGAAACATTTTTAGGCAATTTTGAGATATCGGCCACTTTGTCCACGGTTACTTGAATGGTTTTGTCCGTAGCCCCTTCCGGAATTGAAAACTTAACGTCGCCTAGAGTGAACTCGGCACTGAAGAATGCGCCAACCGTAAAACGATCGGATGGTGTGCTGCCTCCATCATTGCCAGCAGTAGGAGGTGTATCCGGTGTAATCGTAACTGGTGTATAGGCCACAAATTTCGTGAAGTGTTTCGTCCAAATGACAATGTCGCTGCCAACGGTGATTTTAGCTTCGCCTCCGGCTGCTATTTCACTGTCTGCCGCAGCTTGGGTGTCCTCCGAAATCGTGCCTGTGATCGGCGTAAACATGCCACCGATTACAAACCCGACCGATTTCCCCCCCATGTTCGGGATTAATAAACGCACCGCATGATCGAAGGTCAATGATACGTCCGAGGAACCTACTTCAATGACGGCGTTTACTTCGGCATTATTAACCAATACGCTGCTAGCGCTCAGTACGACCGGTAGTTTTATTATCCCGTCCCAGCTCGCGGGAGCCGTAATTTTCGTTCCTTCCGGAATTGCTACGCTCACATTGCCCAATGAAGTAGCCACTTTCACGTCTACTAGTGGCAGAGTCGCTTCTTTGTTTGATCCCACCGGTACCGGAGAGACGGCAACATTGGCATCCGTTATGCCTAAGGGAACTTCAATAGATACGGGTATGCCTGGCGTTACCAGTATCGGTGTTGCAGAATTAACCATCGAGACTGCCGCTCTTTGCACGATCAGTTTATATGTTCTTGTTGTCGTGCCATCCTGCGCAGTCACTGCCACCGTAATCGTGTTTCTTCCCACGCTCAGGCTGATCGCTTCCGAAGCCGTTCCGCTCTCCACGGCCTTACCGTTTACCGTCACTTCAGCCTTGCTATCCGCCGCCGTCGGCTTAACTTTCAGGCTGCTAACACCATTGGCCAAGCTCGCCGTATAGCTCGTTGTGTCCGACACAAACGCCGGATTCAAACTTCCATTCGACAAGCTAAGCGCAATCAGATTCGCGTTGTTGCTCGCCGGAATAGCCGTCCACTTTGCATACAGCGTCATATTGCCGCTCACCGTATCCATGCCGAAGCTCCATAGCGTCGTATAGCTTGCTTCACCGTACCAGCCCTCGAACGTATGCCCCACTCTCGTCGGGTCCGTCGGCTTCGCGATTTTCGCTCCGGAGCTTACTCCAGTTGCTGCCGCTACCGCGCTGCCTCCTTGCGTGTCGTATGTCACTGTGTACGTCGCTGCCGGAATAGCCGTCCATTTCGCATACAGCGTCATATTGCCGCTCACCGTATCCATGCCGAAGCTCCATAGCGTCGTATAGCTTGCTTCACCGTACCAGCCCTCGAACGTATGCCCCACTCTCGTCGGGTCCGTCGGCTTCGCGATTTTCGCTCCGGAGCTTACTCCAGTTGCTGCCGCTACCGCGCTGCCTCCTTGCGTGTCGTATGTCACCGTGTACGTCACTGCCGAAATAGCCGCCCATTTCGCATACAGCGTCATATTTCCCAGTACCGCATTGAACCTAGGGTCCCATGGCGTTGCATAACTTGTGTCGTTGTACCAGCCTTCAAACGTGTACCCGTCTTTCTCCGGTACGTACGGCTGGGCAGTAACATCTCCATAGCTTACTAACACGGGGATGCCGGCTCTGCCATCCTGATAATCGAACGTTACTGTGTATTTGTTGAGCTCCCATTCGTCAAAGAGGGAGAGATCATCGCTCACCGTATCGGTATCAAAGTTCCACATTTTCCCTCCACGGATATGCCAGCCCTTGAAGGTATAGTGCTCAAACGTCAGATCAGCCGGCTTTTCGAGCTTCGAGCCTGCAAAAACTTTATATGTGTTCGAGTATCCGCCGTATTCCGAGATGTAAGTGACTTCAAACATTCTCGTCCACTTCGCGTATATAGAAGTAAAACCCATCACCGTATCGGTATCGAAATCCCATAGTGTTTCAAGGCTCGCTTCCTTATACCAGCCGTTGAAATAAATCCCTTTGGATCTACTAATCGGATTCGGGGGCTTCGCGATTTTCGCTCCGCGGCTTACATGGAGCAATCGGGTCTCGAGATCACCTTCAAAGTAGCCGCTTCCTATTTCGAATGTGACCGAATACGTGCTATCCTTCCACTTCGCATACAATGTCGTATCGCCGCTGAGCGTATCGGTCTCCACGTTCCACGGCGTCTCAAGACTTGCTTCCTTGTACCAGCCGTCGAATTCGTACTCACCCTCTTTATAAGGGCCTGCCGGCATCGGGATCTTGGCTCCCGGATATAGACCAGTAATGCTGTCCACTTCGATGCCTCCGCGCACGTCGAAAGTAACCGTGTAGCCCGGCTCAGAGAACCAACCCGCATACAACGTCATATCTTTGTTCACCGGATCGGCCGAAAAGTTCCACTCCGTCGTCAGGCTTGCATCCTTATACCACCCCGTGAAGATGTACCCCGATTTGGTCGGGGTTGCCGGAGTCGGAATCGTTCCCGAATAGGTCAACTTGTCCGGAACAGCACTGCCTCCTTGCGTGTCGAAGGTGACCGTGTACACCGCTACCCACTTTCCATAGAGCGTGGTGTCGGCATTTACCGTATCCGCAGCAAAATTCCATTGTGTCGCATAGCTCGGTTCTTTATACCAGCCTTCGAGATAGTGGCCCTCCCGAGTTAGAAGGGGAATGCGAATCTTCTCCCCGGGGCCGACGCCCGTCAAGCTCGCAAACGCAGGGCCTCCCTGCGAATCGAAGGATACGGTGTAACTCTGGCCCTCCGTCCACTTTGCATACAGCGTCATACTCTTGTTCACAATATCCGTCTCGAAGTACCATGGCGTTACATAGCTCGCTTCGCTGTACCAGCCCGCGAAGGTGTAGCCCTCTCTGACCGGAGAAACCGGAGCGCTGATTGGTCCTTTCGTGACGCCGGTTAGATATGCGATCGTGCCGCTGCCACCCTGCGCTTCGAAGACGATTGTGTAGGCTTGAACCCACTTCGCGTACAGCGTGAGGTCCGATTCAACTATATCCGTGTCGAAATGCCATTTTTTGCTGTAACTCGAATCGGCATACCACCCCAAGAAAGAGTGGCCCTCACGGGTCGTAATCGGCTCGCTAATCGTGGTGCCCGGCATGACGTCCGTCAAGCCCGCGACCGGACTGCCTCCCTGCGAATTGAAGGTTACCGCAGCTGCCGGCCTCGTTACTGTCAACGTGTAGGATCCCTGCGTCGTTCCGTCTTCCGCTGTTACCATAATCGCAATCGTATTGCTTCCCACATTCAGAGCAATCGGTCTCGATGCTCCGCCGTTTGGCGACGCTTCTCCGTCTACCTTGATTGTTGCAAATTCACTTCGCGTCGTCGGCGTAACCGAAATACTGCCCACGCCGCTCGTTACGCTTGCCGCGAATTTCGAATTGTCCGTCGAATCCCTCGCAATCGTGCCGCTAGATATTGTCAAAGCGTTTAAATAAGCATCCGAAGCGGCCAATCGTTTGACCTTAACCGTGTAGATTCTCGTTGTCGTGCCGTCTTGGGCCGTCACCTTCACCGTAATCGTGTTCGTACCCAAGCTCAGATCGACGGAATTATCCTTGCCGCTTGCCGCCGGTATTCCGTTTATCGTCACCGTGGCCGCGATATCCGACAAATCCGGCTTCACAAGAAGCCTGCCCATGTCGGTAACGGAGCCTATGTCGTAATTAGGCAAACTCGAGTTGAATCCTAAACCAAACGGTCTCTTGTCTTCCGTAGTTACGTTCAAAAAGCTCAGCTTCGCGTCGCTGCCCGGAAGCCCCGCACGGATTACCGTCAAGGTGTGGTTTCTCTGCGCACCGTCTTCCGCCTTGACCAGAATTGCAATTGTATTAACGCCAACATCCAGGGCGATCGCCTCCGAAGCGCTGCCGCTGTCCACATCCTTAGCGTTTACCTGAATTGTCGCTTTGCTGTCCTGCGCCGTAGGCGTAACCGTGATTTCACTCACATCGTTCGCCACGTCTGCGTAGTAACTCAAAAATAACGCGTCCGACTTATCCTCGTAAGCCGTTCCGCCGGACATCGTCAATCCGCTTAGAAACGCATTAGCGTTCGCGGCTGAAGCATACGAGGGAAGTAATCCCGCTAGCATGCACAATACCGTGAATAAATAAAAACCGCGCTTCATCATGTAGTCTCAACACTCCTCTTACAATCGTCATTAAACCTGTCTTCTATTATAAAAGAAAGACTAATAGATTTGACCCGCCCTTTCGGGTAGGTCGGCAACACTAAATCGGGTAGGCTTTTTATCGCTGCACGCTCTGCCGAACGCATAAGAGACAGTACCTATAGGCACTGTCTAAGAGCTTTATCCCCGCTATTATCGCCTCAAACCGGATGCCGGTGCTGCTTTGACTCGTTGAATCGCTTGCACCCGATTATGTACCCCTAACTTGCGATAGACATTCTTTACATGGAACTTTACCGTGTCCAGGGTAATACTTAGTTGATCGGCTATCTCCTTATAGATCAAGCCCTCCGTGAGCAAAACAAGCACCTGCTCTTCCTTCTCAGTCAGCACATCATCCGGCAAAAGCTTATTGGACCGACCATTGCCAGCAGCTTCAAGAAGCAGGCGGATATATTTCAATTGCGACGGTGACATCGCAGCATCTTGCCGTTCGTTTAGAAGATCGTCCAGCATTTCAACCATCAGCGGACCCTCGTCGAGGAAACTGCGAATATAGCCCGCCGGTTCCGAGAGCTGCAAGGCGCTTTGCAAGGGAGCAAACGCCGCTTCAGGACGATCGGATTGCCGAAGCACCAAACTCTGTACGATCTTCAGCTTGATTCGGCCCCGCAAACGATTCTCCTTGTCTGCCAGATGCTCCAGTTGTTCGAGCAATTGCTGTGCGTCCTCTGTCCGGTCGTTCGCTGCAAGAACTCTTGCCAGAACCAGATACTCTTCGTAATGGCGGTCCGAGACTTCATCAGAAGGCGACATCCCACTCTGCTCCAACCAATCGTATGCTTCCCGTGGCTGCCCCTGATTTAGGAAAAGCCGGGCTTGCTCCGCTATGATTCTCTTCCAAATAACTTGCCGATCGGGCGAATCGACGCTCGAGCCGAACTGGCCAAGCCATTCGACCGCTTGACATCCACTTTCCACCGCCTGTTGAAGCCCAGATGAGACAATACCGAGCTGAATCCAAATCCATACGTTGGTCCGCAGATCCTCTCGGCTCATCGCTTGTCTGAGATATGACTCCGCCTCTTCCAACCGGTTCCACTCGTATAGAAGCAGGACATACGACAAATACAGGTAGCCGATATGCGGATAGACTCTTTTCTTCTCCCAAGCCTTAATCCACTTCAGCAGAAATTGTTCCACCTCGCGAAGTTCGTCAGTCAGCGAAAGAAGATCCATAAACCCTTCATGCCCCTGATACCGTTTGCTTGATGATTGCTGGAAACTGCTTCCCTCCGGCAAATACAGCTCCGACAGCTCAAAATAGCGTGAGGTCAGCGGCAAGTTCTGCTGTAAATACGAGAAAATCCCGCCTAGATAATAGAGATTGCCAATCAACTGATTCCATTCGGGCTCAGGGATAAAGGCTTTCATGGCTTGGAACCGCTTTTCTGCTTGTTCGATCCTGTGCAGCCCTTGACTCCATTTTCCATCCATCAATAATTTAGAGATGTAGAACAATTCGAACGTCGGCTTGTGTGCGTAGCTGCTCTCCGGCAAAGACGCAATCCATCTTAAAAGCACATTGCTCTTCAATAATAGGAGAGCCGGCATAATACGTTCGATAAGCCGAACGGCGTCCTCTGACTGCTGCGCCTTTATGTAATGCTCCACCGCCTCCTCGTAGAGCCTTTCAGCTTCATGCCAAATCGCAGCCCGACGATGAGATTGTTTCCACAGCTCCGGATGTTCCTTGGCGCTCAGTTGCTGCAGAAACTCGGCCAAAAGATGGTGATACCGGAACCAATAGCGCTGTTCGTCCAAAGGAATAATAAACAAATTCAACTGCTCTAATCGCTCAAGTTGGCCCTGGCTGTCGGTTTGTCCCGTTACCGCAGCGCACAACTCCCCGTTCATACGGCTCAGAACGGAGGTGGATAGCAGGAATCTCCGCAAGGGTTCCGGCAAGTCCCCGAATACTTCTTCCAATAAATAATCGGAGATTTGACGCTGTCGGCCGTTGAACTGACGAATGGTATCTGCGATATTGCCGCTTCGTTTCAGCGTGATGGCCGCAAGCTGAAGTCCGCTCACCCAGCCCTCCGTTTGTTTAAATAATGTGACGACTTGCTGCTTCGTTAGCGATAAGTCCGTCGTCTCCCGGAAGAAAACAATACCCTCCTCCAGCTCGAATCGCACGTCCTCGATTCTAATGACATGCATCTCGCCTTTTGCAAGAAGCCTGGTCGTGGGAAAAGGCAACTCGGTACGACATGCGATATAGATATGGACATGCTGAGGCAGATGTTGCAGCATATATCTGATCGATTCGTTGACAGGTGCATTGTAAATGACATGGTAGTCGTCCAGAATCAGAACAAAATCGCTGTCAATCGTGCTAAGTTCATTTAAAAACGCCGCAATGGCGGAATCAATGGAAGCCGCCGACTCCTGTTCTAGCAGAAAGCCTATTGATTCACCGAAACGAGGCAGCCTTTCTCGTATGGACGCCATAATACAGCTCCAGAATGCGCTCCAATCGTTATCGTACTTATCCAGCGAAACCCAGGCAACCAGAGAGCCGCATTGCCGCGCCCATTCGCTTAATACTGTCGTTTTGCCGTAGCCGGCTTGGGCAGACAGCAACGTCAGCTTGACCTCCATGCCTTCCTCCAGTTTTCGCGTCAGCCGAGGCCTTTCGATCAGTGCTTTTCGCGCAGGGGGAATAAGAAATTTTGTGCTTCTAATCATGATTGATTCCTCCGTAAGCTGATTAATCCATTTATATATTCGGTATTCGATATATTTTGACAATTATCCTTTTTATTCTCTAAATAATGACTCAACCTCAGTGTCGGTGTTTGACATGCAATGAACGGACACCATGTACTTCTGTCAAAGCAGTTGACACTGTAAATTGGTCAATTCGTAAAATTTATATGACTGTAATATAGTGCCAAACAGCTCAGCCACGCGGAGCGTGAACACCTCCTTAAATGGCTCCGGCATGCGGTGCAGCACGTGATGCAGCGCTGTCGCCTGCTCTCTTTTCACAAGATCGGCTGCAAAATCACCCTGGCTCTGGGGCGCAGCCTGCTGCATCCGCTGCTGTTGACTGCTGCGGCGCTCCCTGCTTCCTCGCTTCCCTGCATTCAGGTATAGTTTACGCGCAATTTGACATAGTCAGGTATATAAGGAGCTGTCGCCTCTAAATCTACCAATATGCAAGTAAACACGTTAAAAAGTCTCCTGGATTAGATCCTCCGCCTGATCCCAACCACCTGTCATCGACAACACATATCGATAAACCTGATCCGCATACATTTTATAGACATCAGCAAAGCTTTCCAGCCCGTCCCTCCCTTCTGCCAGCTTCTTGTTAGACGACCGAACAGCTAAAAAGATACAACCTTTTTCCATAAATTTTATCACAAGTAGCGTAAGTAACATGCTCGACTAGTACAACGTGGCGTTGGTTTTTCTCCATAAAAAAACAGAGCGACGGCGACAAACTCACCTTGCTCTGCTTCAATAGATATACTGTTTTATTTCATTTGAAGACCGTGCGATATTGTTTAACCAGAACCAATTCTTTAAAATGCACTAAACAATTTCCGAAGATAGTCCCTTCGGGCAGCATAGAACCCACATTGTAGAAATCGGCTAATTTAAAAATAGATTCATCCAATCTTCTCAGCATACTGTCCTGCCGCAGGAGCATTCTCCCCAGTGATATACGAAAAAATTCCATCCATATCATCGACTGCTGTCGGTGAATAACTAATTTTTTTCTTGGGCTGCATCGATCTTCTTTCGCATCCTTGCCATGACTTGATCATGATCAAGCAATGGCATCCCCTCGTAAATCTGTTTTTCTGCGACCAAAAGCTTGGATTACAGTTTTATGCGTGCATCCATTCGTTGGTATGCCCCATGACTCATGACAACCAAATCTGCTTCCCCGTTACATTGTCATGTATGTCTGGTCTTCTCGTTCACATCCACCCTGTTTCTGAAACAAGCCGAGTTGAATTCCAACTAAGGCCCAAAGATGCAGGTTGGACATTTAATCCCTATCCGAAGTATTCTCTTGCGCTACTTCGGTGCGAATCGAGTTTCGCTTTTTTTCGTGTTGACTTCAAATAAAAAATACATCGCCCAAGGGACAAGCCCCATATGGCGATGTATTCAAGATGCGCATACTATATGTCTACTTAAGACTTCTCTTCGTCCCCCACCGCGACCGGATTCTCGCTATACGAAATCCAATCGCTCCAACTCCCCGCATACGCTTCAGCTTGTGGGAGCAACATTCATTTCATATTGTTTGTTCCATAGCCTCAACATCATGACTGCAGCTTCCGCTCGTGTCGTAACCCCATTTGGTACAAACTGATTGTTTCCGCGACCCTGCATTAGCCCTCTCACATGTACCGCCTCCACATAAGTTCGTGCCCACTCTGAAATGCTAGTCCCGTCGGCATAGCTTGAATAATGCTCGGTTGTTGCCGTCCACTTCATTACCTTCGCAATCATTGCAGCCACCTCGCTTCGCGTAATGGTCTGCTGCGGGCGGAACTTGCCGTCCAAGTAACCACTGAGCATCCCCTCAGTTACACCTGTGGAGATTGATGTCGCTGCCCAGTCTGGAATGCTTTCCTTATCACTGAACGGAAGAGTGCCCAGTTCTTCGTCAATTGGGATTTCAAGCGTGCGCAGCATCATGACCGCAAACTCCGTTCGAGTAACGGTTCTGTCCGGTGCAAATGTATTTGCACTAACACCTGTAACAATCCCTAAGGTCACTGCCTCACAGATCGCTGTCTTTGCCCAGTGCTCATCAATATCCGTGAATGGACATACAACTTCCTGAGGCTCAGTTACTGTCTCGATCTGACGAGTCAGGGAAATGGTATACCTCTTGCTTGTGCCGTCCTCGGCCGTCACGATCACATTTAGTACGTTCTCTCCCACATTCAGCGGCATTGTACCGCTCGGGCTTCCGCTAGCAACTGCCTCTAGCGCCCCCCCATTCATGCCTACCTTAACGGTCGCTTTCGCATCCGCCAACGTTGGGATTATGCTAATACCGCCTATGTGATTCGCCACGCCTGACGTGTAGCTGTATACGTTTGAAGAAAACGCAGGGCTTAACGTTGCTCCCTCTGTCAGGCTTAAACCGTCAAGATTCGCGTTCGCGCTAACAGTAGGCGTTGCGGGTATTACGACTTGGGGCAAGCGAGTTACCTCCAACGTGTACGTTTTCTTTGTCGTACCATCCTGCGCAGTGACCACCACGTCAATCCTATTCACGCCTACGTTCAAGGGCAATGCACTGCTCTCATCCCCGCTGGCTACCGCCCTCGGCATACCACTGCCATTCACCTGCACGGTCACCCTAGCCGTAGAATCGAATACGGTCGGCGTTACGTTTATTTCATTCACGCTATAATCTACGCTCGATGTATAACCGAGTGTACCCGCACTGAATGGTATGTTCAGTGCTCCCCCTGCTGACAGGCTCAATTCTTGTAAATCTGCATTTCTACTATTACCTAGAAGAACGTAGAGATTAGTTGTAGGTTCTCTAACAAATGCCACATCCAACATGCTATCGCCGTTAAAATGACCACTAACAAAGTTGATTACTTTGCCCAAACTAATATTATAGGCAGTTGCTGTTTCAAAGGTTCCATCACCAACGCCAGTCAGGATTGAGAGGAATGTAGAATCAAAATTGCCTACTAGAAGATCTGCTTCCCCATCGCCAGTAAAGTCTCCAACTAAGACAGCCCACGGTTCGACCCCTCCAGTAGATTGATTAACCGTACTATTAAATGTACCGTCGCCATTCCCCAGTAGAATAGAAACAGTACCTGAAAAGTTACTCGTAATCAAATCTAAGGATCCATCCTTATCCAAATCGTCGATAACTACTCTTCTCGGGTTTTCCCCAGTACTATAAGCTACTTTAGGATTGAAGGTTCCGTCACCGTTTCCTAAAACAACACTAACTGCATGATCACCATAAGCACATACCACAAAATCCGGATTACCATCCGCATTAAAATCTCCAGTTGCAACTTGATAAGATTTTGCCCCAATACCTACTGTAGTGTAAGGATCAAAGGTACCATCCCCCTTCCCCAACATCACAAACACATATCCGTCTCCCGAAGGGGACACTACCAAATCCATTATCCCGTCATTATTAAAATCCGCTGCAGCAAGCGAAAAAACACTGGTACTTACAGGAGTAACCAATGCGCTTGCAAAGCCCCCGTTACCATCTCCTAGTAGAATAGAAATCGTATTAGAATCCCTGTTAGCGGTTGCCAAATCGACGTTCCCATCCCCGTCGAAGTCCGCGTTCGTTATGGCTTCAGCCTTACCTCCGGCATCGTATTGGGTCGAGGCTCCAAAGGTACCATCCCCATTGCCAAGTAAAACTGAGATGTTTGAAATGGAATTAGAATAGCTTGAAATAGCAAGATCTAGATTACCATCCTTGTCAAAATCGGCGCTAGTCACATCATTAGTTCTAATGCCTGCCGAATAGCTGGTTATACTCTGGAAGTGTGCTGCAAATGATTGTAAAGGCGTCTGTACCGTAAATAGTAGAGCGATTGCCAAAGCTACTTTTACAAATAGCGATTTTTTCTGTGTCAGACATTTCATTTGTTTATTCTCTCTCCTCTTATTGTGAAGTTTATCAATTCGAAAGTTTATCAATTCAAAGGATAACATAGCACAATGAAAGAATTCTGAAAGAATTAAGAAAGCAATTAATCACTTGAAAGAGGCTTCCTCCCTTCTTTATGTATATTCAGGGCCATCAAAATCCCTCAGCCCTTTATCAAGCTCGAGGGTTCCCGTCTGTCCCCGGCCTACGTAGACTCCAACCATGTTTCCGGGCACAGGAAACAAGAGGCCAAGTCTCGCTCCGGTGCACTATCTCGGGACACGCTCCACCCAGTAAGGTACCGTAGACGAAAGGGCTGGGAACACAAGGAGGTCCAAGCCGCGAGATCGCTACACTGGACAGGGAGAGCAAGTGGAAGGAACGCCATGGAAAGGAATGCCGGTGGTAGATGGGTGGGATGGGGAAAGAACGATACCCGATACTTGACAGCCAGCGAAACGTCAGAGAATAGCCTCGAACGGCGATCATCCTCCGATTCCGCACGGAAAAGCTTGCCGATCTTGTGGTTGGAGGCACGCCGACAAAAGCTCGCTTGCATCGGTCAGTTTGCCCCCCTAGTCCAGTGGTTGCCCTGGTTGGTTGCGAGCGTTTTCTACAACAGCTTGTATGCAGATTGTTTGCAAAAGAACTCCAAAGAGGCTACAACACCCCGGCTCCCGCCAGAATGTCATAGCCTCCAATCCCGCGTCGGGAAAGCCCTCGTGGGTACTACTCTTCTCCCGTCGCAATCGGATTGTCAGGGTAAGAAATCCAATCGCTCCAACTCGATTCCATGCCAGCCACCCCGTCTATGCGGTCATCCTCACGGACGAGATGCCGGAATGCGGAAGTAAGACTGTCCACGAGTTTCAATTGAATCGTTCCATGCCGCTCGACTTGTCTAGCAACTGCAGTCTCTTTGACGAATTCGGGCAGCACGACAACAATCCATCGCAGGTGCTCATGTTGGAGGATCGGCAGAGCTTTCAACATCGAATCCAGAGTGGCGACCGTCCTGTCGGCGATAATCCGATTATCGATCAGAAGGTGAAAGGGTTGCGTAACCTCTTGCAAGGCCATATGCGCATCCCTAGCAATATCCCGGAAATCCTCCATCGTTACAACCGGTTCAAAATGCGTCAACGCCAAAATATGATTTTGCACCAGCCAGCCTGCTTTATAGCGCATGCTTAACCTCCTTTGTTATGTGGTCAAATATATTGTCGACTATATGCCCATAGCGCCTCGGCTTCTTGGCCTTCGGGCAAGGGAACGCGGAAACGCATGGGGCGATCCTGCTTCCAATGCACCCCCGAATGCTTTTCCAAGATCAGCCGACCTTGATACGCGCTACCTTTGGCTATCGGCTGGCCGAATAATCGAGACATCAATCGGAACAGCAATGGCGCCTCTTGGAATAAATTCGTTTGAACCATTCCCGGATAGCAGGTATGCACGCGTAACTTCGGATATCGCTTGGCGAGCTCGGAAGCATAGAGATCGACCGCAAGCGCCGCCTTCATCGCGGCCTGCAGACCGGCTTGAGGTTCAGCCCAAGCGGTTGAAACCTTCTTGTGGACGCCATTGCCACCTACCATAACGATGCATCCGCCGGGTACGATTTTGTTCTGCTGAAGAAGCATCTCCGATAACACAAATTTACTCAAATAGTTACTTGCGAAGGTCGCCTCCAATCCTTCATTGGTCAGCCGGACCTCTTTGTCGGTAGATATGCCTCCCGCACACAGCGCTAACGCATTAATCGGTTCTTCGAGCTGTTCCGCTAATCGACGTACTTCCGACATCTTGGACAAATCTGCATAAAAGTAGTCCACCCCTAGCTCGGCGGCCATTTTCGCGCCTTGCGTTCGATTTCGACCGACAATCGTCACCTTCCAACCGCTTTCAGCTGCTAAGCGCGCCGTCCCGTAACCGATTCCGCTTGTTCCTCCCGTAACTACGATTCGCATAATAACCCCCCTATTAGTTAGGATGCTAGCTATAAAAACAAACGTTATTCATCTTCGTCCTTATATTCGCTGCATTGCACTCACCTCCTCTCAGATTGCTAGGATGCTAGCTATTAGCGAAGGCTAAAAGCCCTTATTAATAATATTCCTTATCCCCTAAGTTCTTGGCCACTCGTTGCAGCCACTGTCCCAGCAAATCTCTCTCGGCTTGCGTGAACCCTTTAAGCATCTCGTTCTCGAATTCCAGAATAAGATCAACCAGCTTACCGAACACTTCGTTGCCCTGCTGCGTGAGCGTCACAACGTTAGCCCTTCCGTCTGTATGGCTAGGCTTACGGGAGATGTATGACCGAGCCTCCAGCTTATCTAATATTCCGGTCAACGTCGCGGATGTAATCCCGCTATGATGCTGGAGCTTCTGCTGCTCCATCCCTCCGGATTGGGCCAAATAACCCAGGGTCTCGAATTGCGAAGTCGTCAGATTGAATGTGCTTAACCGCACGTCAAGCTCTTTGCGCATAATAATATAGGTTCTTTTCAAATATAGGACGGATTGAGACATGCGTTACGGCTCCATTCTGAGATCGTGTTCATATAATTAGCATCCTAATTATATATCAGAAATTTCCAGAGTGTCAACCGACCTCGCTTCATAAGCCAGCGTAACGGCAATCGAACCGACGGATAACTTCATAAATTGTACTATGTGCAAAGAGCCGTCCATGGGCATCTACACAATCATATAGTTATTAACCTACATATTTGTAGACACAGGGTATTTGACTAATGAAAAGGGGCTGTTTAATTTGTACAGACAATTCCAAGAGTATACTTACAGAAGCATTACTTTGCTTGATATGAAGCAAGGAGATGTGAACGGGGACGGAATAATGGATAACGTATATTTATATGGAAATAAACCCAATGGAATCTTCGCAGATAATATTACGCTTATTATTCAAGACGGACATTCTAACCAATTTACAACAGTAAATCTTCAAAACAATGCGGGATATAATCCTAGGCTATTCCTTGGGGATTTTTCTAAGGACAACGTAAAGGACATCTTTGTAAGTATTGATTCAGGAGGAAGCGGCGGATATGGCATTTTCTATATCTATTCCTTCAAGAATAACGTTCTAAGTGAAATGTTTGATTTTGAAAAATATAATAATAAGTACAAATTCAATGTGAATTATGAAGACTTTTACAAAGTAAGTGTAGGGAGTCCTCAACTTGACGTGCTTTTCACAATAGACATTAGTTACAAAGGCTATGATTATTTATCACAATACTACGACGAAAATGGAAAACTCAAACAACCGATCAAGGGTGAGGTTCTTGCTTTAGGTGCATTGTATCCCATAGTTACCAACGAAAATAGGATGGGCTATGATTTACTGGCCCTTCAACGAATTATTGGTACTTCTAATTCCGATACATTAGGGTATGTCGAAAACCTTATTACATGGAATGGCTCTAAATTTACATCCTCAAGATTGTCAGTAGCCATACTTGGTACGAAATTAATCAGCCTTTTCTAAAGGTCTGCCGCCAATACGGCTTCATAATCAATTTGATCCTCCGCTTAGTCGGCAATAGCGCTATAGCGAGCTAACGTTCCAAAATATTCTCGATCTGTTGTCTTCCGCAGCCCATTTTTCAAGAGAGTTTCAGAAAATCAAGCGCTCCGCGGTAAACTATCTACGAGAGAATGAATCGGAGCTACTGGTCATCGTGCTTAGTGCCACAAGAGACGAAGAAGATAAGATCACTGCACTCGGTCTCGGCGCAGTAGATTTCGTTACTAAACCCTTTAGTCCGATGGAGCTTATTGCCCGTCTACAAACCAATCTCAGACGACTATGTCCCAAAGCCCATCTCAAAACCCCTGTGCTTCAACTGAATAATTTGAAACTCGATGTTGACAATCTACTCCTTATTCATAATGAAGAAAGCTATACCTTGACTCAGATGGAGTGCGAACTCATTCATTTGTTTATGAAAAATCCAGATCGCGTATTAACCAAAAGACAAATCTATCAGCAAATCTGGAATCACGAAAATTATGATGATAACACGTTAAGCGTTTTGATATACCGACTACGCAAAAAGCTAGAACCCCTGCCTTCGTCTTCCCACCATATTCATACTATTCGAAATGTCGTTTATCGGGAGACGGACTATGAAACTTCTCACAAAAATGTGGATTTTCGTCATTTTCAGCTACGTAATAAGCCTGGTTGTATTTCTCATTCTCTTTAAAATGATGTACAATGTAGATAATAATGGATATAGCTTGCACATCCTGGACAAGATTGCACATTCCGCACTAGAATCCGTGCAGGAGCAGCAAGTATTCAGTAAGCATGGAGTTGAATCAGCTTTAACGCCTTTTTCCAAGGAACATCCGAAAATCCGTTTTGAATGGATCGTCTCTGATGGCACAACGATATACCACTCTTCCGGCGTAATGAAATATTATCAGTTTAAAGAACTGGCCGATCGTTTTCTCGACATGCGTTATACGCTATCGACCGACGGAAATTCGGTTTCACTGGTTTATGCAGCAGAACAGAATGGGGAAACCTATTATTTACTAATGGGACTGCCTACTCATGCTTTAAAGCCGGGCCAAATGTATTTCTACGTTCGTACCTTCGCAGTCCTTTTTATTTTTGCATTACCATTATTGGTCGCAGTTTTAGTACCCTACTTACTGTCTTCATGGTATTTCTACTCTATCAACCTGCGTATCCGCAAGTTAAATGCAGCCCTGAATTAAGTTAATATCCAAGCGAACGTAATGGAGCTCAAGGATACATCCAAAGATGAAATCGGTCATCTCACTCGACATTATAATGACATGACACGAAGGATACGGACGCAAGTCGCTCAAATCGAGCAATTAGAAAACAACCGCAAGCTTCTGCTGTCCAATTTGTCTCACGACCTGCGCACTCCCCTAACCATGATGCTCGGCTATGCCGAAATTATTCGAACAGGTCAATATAAAGATGAGAAGGAACTGCAGACCAGCGCCAAAATCATTCACCAGCGTTCCCGATACATGGACAAATTACTTGATCAAATACTGGACATCTCGCGACAGGATGCCGATACGTTGGAGATCCATGTTTTTTCTCACAACTTATCCGAGCTCATTCGAAAGATCGCCTCTGATTACTTTCTCGTTATAGACGAGCAGGAATTGTTGCTGGAAGTGGAACTGCCGGAGAATGAAGTGTATGCCGTTATAGATGCATCGCTAATTGAGAGGATGATCCGCAACCTGCTCGATAATGCCCTTCGTTATGGAAAGAATGGGGAGTATCTCCAGATTGGGTTGTTTGAGAAAGAGAAGACGGTATGCCTAACGGTGAAGGACAGAGGCCCAGGTATTGCTGCAGAAGAACAGGAAAGAATCTTTGAACGATTCTATCGTATAGATCGGGGAAGAAAGGGCGAAGGCCTTGGCATCGGACTATCTATCGTTAAAGATATCGTCGAAGCACATCATGGCAGCATTCAATTGACGAGTATTCCCAATGTAGAGACCGTGTTTCTAATTAAGATACCGAAGAACTAAATTCAGGAGTAATCGAATTTCTGCCTGGTCATCAACAATTAGAATTTGAGTCATGTTATGCCTGCTTGTGTTTTAGGTCTTTAAATTCGTTAAGATTTCATTAAGAATACCCTGTTGGTTTTAAGCTAAAATTGAATTTGTTGCACTTGCTTGTTTACATACGTAAACAAAACGAAGGGCCACATCTCAATTTTGGGAGGATAACAGACGTAATTGGAATATGGAAAAAGACTGGTTGTTCATTATTAGCGGTTTTTCTGCTGGAGGGGGTACTATTAAATAATAGCGGTACTGTCAGTGCTACAGACGACACGAATAGCTCAAGTAGTTCAAGCAATTCAAGCAGCACGAGCGGCTCAGGCACTCCAACTGGCTCGTTTTTCCGGTACAGGTTGTGAAGGAACCGGAACGTATTCTCTTCCAATACGGCGTCCGCAACACCTGGCTGTCGATTGAAATGGACAAAATAGTAGTTTGAAAAATAGTATTTAATTCAGTAGAGGAGTTTTGAGAAATAGTGATCAGACGAAGTATTTCCTTGGTAATGGCACTCTTGATACTTGTAACAATAATTCCTACTTTTGCATTCGGAGCCTCTCTGGAACATTGGACAAACCGAACTACGGAAACGCCTTATCTTGATGGAGTCAGTTATGGAAACGGTACGTATATGGCAGTAGGATATGGTGGGAATATTTGGTCCTCATCTGACGGAGAGAGTTGGACGCAGCAAACGTCGGATACAACGACACATCTTTTTGACGTTGCTTACGGCAACAATATGTTTGTAGCGGTTGGGGGCAATGAAACAATCTTGACCTCTGTTAACAACGGGAGTACTTGGGTCAATAATTCTATGGGCGGATCAGAAGATATCGTCGCCGTTGAATACCTCAATGGTATGTTTGTTGCGGTGGGCACGGGGGGCGCAGGAGGCCAGATATGGACCTCGGCCGATAATGGTGTGACATGGGTATCAGTTGGAAGCTCAACACAATCTCTTTTTGACGTCACCTATGCTAACATCGTTGGTGTTGATGTGTTTGTAGCGGTGGGACTTAACGGAGCCATTGAGACCTCTACTAACAACGGAGCGACTTGGTCGAGTCAAACATCGGGCACCGAACATCTAATTAGCGTAACCTATAATGGCACAGCCGATTATGGCAGAACCTTTGTGGCTGTGGGTGACAATGGTGCGATCTTGACCTCCGCCGACGGGATAACATGGACGAGCCAACCATTGGTCAGTACGAATAACCTTCTAGATGTCACTTATGGTGATAGCGAATTTGTGGCTGTGGGTGACAAGGGTACGATCTTGACCTCTAGCGACGGAAGGACATGGACGAATGCTAATTCGGGAATTACAGATCTCCTTACTGGTGTCATTTACGGTAGCAGCACCTATGTGGCTGTGGGAGTAGGCTCTGTTCTATTGCAGAACTATGACCCCGTATACGTCACCTATGACGACAATGGCAGCTCTGGAGGAACCACACCTACGGATAGCACTCCGTATGTACCTGGCGCGACCGTAACGGTACCAGGTGCTGGAGGATTGGTGAAAACGAACTATATGTTTGCGGGATGGAACACAACAGCCGACGGGGACGGAACACCTTATTCCCCAGGCGGTACGTACAGCATCACATCGAATGTGACGCTGTACGCACAGTGGACGGTCAACCCGACATACACCGTAACGTATAACGACAATGGTAGCACAGGAGGAACCGTGCCAACAGATAGCAATTCGTATGAGCAAAATGCAACAGTAACCGTACTCGCAAATACGGGAAGCCTGGTGAAGACGGGCAATACCTTCGCAGGTTGGTACACGGCGGCCGACGGAACAGGAACATCATATGCGGCAAATGCAACGTTCGGCATGGGAGCGTCGAACGTTACGCTGTACGCGCAGTGGACGGTCAACCCGACATACACCGTAACGTATAACGACAATGGTAGCACGGGAGGAACCGTGCCAACGGATAGCAATCCGTATGAGCAACATGCAACAGTAACCGTACTCGCAAACACAGGAAGCCTGGTGAAGACGGGCAATACCTTCGCAGGTTGGAACACGGCGGCCGACGGAACAGGAACATCATATGCGGCAAATGCAACGTTCGGCATGGGTGCGTCGAATGTGACGCTGTACGCGCAATACATTCGAGTTCCAGCTCCAGTTTCGGTTCCGGCTGCCCCGACATATACCGTAACCTATAACGGTAACGGTAACACGGGAGGAACCGTACCTACGGATAACAAGTCTTATGGGCAAAACGAATTGATAACGTTATTAGGCAACACGGGAAGTTTGGAGAAAACGGACTATGCGTTTGCAGGCTGGAACACGGCTGCTGATAGAAGCGGAAAAGAGTATATGCCAAATGCTGCGTTTACCATGGGATCAGCGAATGTGACGCTGTATGCGCAGTGGAAAATAGTACCTTATACCGATATATCGGGACATTGGGCAGAGTCCAACATTATTGCAATTAGCAGAGATATTGTTAGAGGATATCCTGACAATACGTTTAGGCCTAATCAAACCGTAACACGAGCAGAGTTTGCTGTAATGCTAATCAATGCGCTGAAGCTAGAAGGAACGGGGACGGAACTAACTTTCACTGATAAGGATCATATCAAAAGCTGGTCGGAGAAAGAAGTTTCGTTAGCGGTCGAGTTGGGCATTATGAAAGGCTATACTGACGGCTCTTTCCGTCCAGATAAGGAGATTTCACGCGCTGAGATGGCGGCGATAATCGCAACGGCGCTAAAGTTGACACTCGACGAGACTGCGATAACAGGGTTCACAGACGACAAGGATATTCCAAAATGGGCGAAAAGTAGCGTCGTTGCTGTGAATAAAACAGGCATTATGCAAGGACGAGGAGATAACGAATTCGCCCCTCGAGCCTCTGTAACAAGAGCCGAGGCAGTCACGGCTCTGCTGAACATGCTGGCACAATAGAGCGAGTAGAGCAATAAACGGAGGATTAGCCTGCGGGCGGTTGAACAAACTGTCTGCGGGCTAATCCTTGTTTTATTGCAATTCACTAGCGATTGTTGACTCTATGTTGATTGCTAAATTTATACTTTTGTATTGTTGATTTACATACGATAGCCTGCAAGCAACACCACTATAGTTGGACATACCTAGGCCTAATTTTTTTAAACACAAACATGATCTCCCGGCCGGGTAAGCTCGCTGCGTAAGTACTTTCAGGGCTAGATTGTTGACTCCGTGTTGACTTCGGGGCATAAAAAATACACCGCCAGGGCGTACAGGCCCAAAGACGATGTATTCACAATCTGTATACTGTTATGCCTTACGCGGTTCTCCTTCGTCTCCGACTGCGACCGCATTCCCCTCATAACTAATCCAATCGCTCCAGCTCCCCGCATATAACCGTACATTCGCAAAGCCCGCTTCCTGCAACGAAATGACGTTCGGCGTAGCTGTGACGCCGGAGCCGCAATAAACGATTATATCGCCGTTCCTGTCCAAGTCATGGAACCGCTCAGACTGAGCAGCGACATCCTTCCAAGCACCCGATTCCGTTAAGCTGTCCTTCCAGAAACGGTTTATTGCCCCCGGAATATGGCCGGCAATGCGGTCGATCGGCTCAATCTCACCTCGGTAGCGAGGAGCTTCACGTGAGTCGATAAGTGTGACTCCCTCGCTGCCCAGCAGCTCCTTGACCTCATCCATTTCAACTAGCATAGTATGCTGCACTGTTGCAAGATACGACGCAGGCTGCACCACTTTCTTTTCGGTTGCTATCGCCAACCCTTTTTGAGCCCAAGCCGAGAATCCTTTATCCAGCACATACACCTGCTCATGTCCCATATACTTCAGCAGCCACCACAGCCGGGAAGCCATCGCTCCGCCTTGATCATCATAAGCAACCACAATGGAGTCGTTGCTTATACCTGCCTTGCCGAACGTTACAGTCATTGCAAAAATATCCGGAAGTGGATGGCGTCCGCCATACTCCTCCACCTCACCTGATAGATCCTTCTCCAGGTCCAAATAAACAGCGCCCGGGATATGCGACTCTTCATATGCTCTAAGTCCTGCAGCAGGATCGTCCAGACGAAAACGGCAATCCGCGATAACTAGTTTCGGGTCACCTATTTTCTCCTTCAGCCATTCCAACGACACGATGTTATTCATTCTAATTCGCCTCTTTCGTTCATCTATGTAATCCATTATAGAACAAAAGCCAGGAAATTCTCCAATACGGAGGCTCCTGGCCGGCGTTATTATTTAATCATCTGGAATACTTGCTCGACATCCTTGTCTCCACGGCCCGACAGGTTAACGATAAGGATTTGATCCTCACTCATCCTCGGTGCCAGCTTCTTGGCATAGGCAACTGCGTGAGCACTTTCTAGGGCAGGAATAATGCCTTCCGTACGAGACAGCTCTTGGAATGCTTCCAGCACTTCTTCATTGGTAACCGTCGCATATTCGGCGCGCCCTGTCACCTTCAAATGGCTATGCTCCGGCCCGATGCCCGGATAGTCGAGACCCGCAGCGATCGAATACGTCTTACGCGGCTCACCTTCCTCGTCCAGCAACACCAAACATTTGAAGCCGTGAATGATGCCCGGAACACCTTCCGTTAAGGACGGAGCTTGATCGGGTTCAACACCGATTAGGCGAACGCTCGGCTCGTCGATGTAATGCGCGAATGCACCTATTGCATTGCTACCTCCACCTGCGCAAGCTACCACAGCATCAGGCAACCGGCCTTCCTTCTCCAGTATCTGCTGCTTAGACTCTTCACTAATGACCGCCTGAAAATGCTTGACCATCGTCGGGAACGGATGCGGACCTACTGCGGAACCAAGCAAGTAAAAGGTATTTTTATAATTGCGAACCAGATCACCCAGCGCTTCATCCACCGCGTCCTTCAGTCGACCTTGACCTTTATCAACCGGTACGACAGTAGCACCGAGCAGTTCGATCCGGAACACATTAAGCGCCTGACGGCGCATGTCTTCAGCTCCCATATAAATGATACATTCCATATTGAACATGGCACAAGCCGTGGCGGTTGCGACTCCGTGCTGACCAGCACCCGTCTCGGCGATAATACGCTTGGCGCCCATCCGTTTAGCGAGCAGAATCTGTCCGATGGCATTATTGATTTTATGCGCTCCAGTGTGATTCAGATCTTCGCGCTTCAAGTAAATCTTGGGTCCGCCCCAAGCTTTGGACAACCGCTCCGCATACGTAAGCGGACTCTTGCGGCCAACATATTCACGCAGGTAATAGCTAAGCTCTTCCTGAAAGTCTGGATCGTCTTTGAACTTATAAAATTGCTCGCTCAAATAGTTTAGCACTTCCTGCAATTCTGGCGGAACGAAGCTGCCTCCGAATTCCCCGAAATACCCCTCTTGCTGCAACTGTTGGTCCATAAAGTAAGCGCCTCCATGAAATGAAATGGTAATCTATCACAACTATATTACCATAAATTTCTGCTGCATTTTATATGCAAGTTTTGTTATTCAATAGAATGATCATTTAGCCCTCACAAGGCTCAACTACAAAACTAGTGATAGCGAAATGCTCAGACCCAGCTTGTCTAATGTACCCAGCTTGCTTCTCGACACGTTCGGACACAGAAATGATGGACACATTTTTTTTCATAAGGGGGATCAATTCAAAGCATATCGTTCTCCTTCCGCTTAGTTATACTCGTCAATGATCTGAAGCCGTGGCCATCTTTGAGCAGGTTGTTTTTCTGCAATTCTTTTTCGATAAAGCTCTAACGAAATCCGGGTTCGGTTACGACGCAGTTTCATGGTCATCAGATCTTCCAAGCCAAATGGAACATAAATGTTCAAGCTGTCGTTCGCAAGCAGTTTAACACCGATGCTCGTAGCCGTTTCAGGCCATGTACGAATGGCTGACTCGGTCGATTCCAACGGAGGAACGGAATAACCAAATACGCTCTCATACCAGAGATGAACAGCCGCTTGGTTAGTAGCTTCCCAAGGAACATCATGCCGCAAGGCAGACAACTGCTGCTGTACCTCCGCATCCCGTTCTGGTGTTAGGTTGCTTGGATCAAAAAAAGCGACATCAACATCGCGTGAATTATAGTTATCTTCAACCAAGCCATGCAGGTAATCCCAGACTATATTGCGAATGACCCCCGCACCTACATACCAATCTGGAGGATTGCAAAGACGTACATCTCTCAATATGGACATAAACCACTCATTATTACGAATGATTTCTTCAAATTGCTGTCTATATATGTGCTCCGACATTGCTCTCCCCCCCCTTTTACCTTGCACGGACTTTCAAGGCAAAGCTGCAGCTATCTTTGTAAAATCCTCATAAAGCTCTGTACATTTTGATGTTGAAGCCCGTCTCCGGTTACAGCCCTCCCCCGTCGAGCACATCCCATTCTATGCGTAGTTAAAGAACATCAAAGCTAGATATAGACAATTCGCATTCTTTGTTTATGTAATCTGTTTTCTTATTTCTTCTCCATCTTTAATACACAGAGGGTTGATCCAAAAGCTTGTATCGTGATGATCAAGAACTGTCTTCAATTTGTCATATTCTTCTAGTACTTTCACAATTGGGTTGTTGAATATTCTGAATCCATATGTAATATCTATCAGTTTCATTTGGTTAGTCAAAATCTCCTCCGTCGCAATAACCAACGTACGATCAATGAACAAATAAGGGAATTTTTCATAGCAACTTAACATTATTAATAATCGATCCTCTTTTGCTGGACCTTCTCTAAATAACCTGCCTGAAGGATAATAAACTAATCGCTGCTCCGATGATAATTCATGCCTCTCAAAAAGCTGATACTGGGGTTCAAATGGCTTGCCAGTATAACCAGTAACAATATCTTCTAAGCAACCCTCATACCATGAAGCATTATCAAAGGA
Source organism: Paenibacillus sinopodophylli (assembly GCF_005930355.1). Classification (GTDB taxonomy): domain Bacteria; phylum Bacillota; class Bacilli; order Paenibacillales; family Paenibacillaceae; genus Pristimantibacillus; species Pristimantibacillus sinopodophylli. The sequence goes on along the minus strand of NZ_VDBO01000005.1, from coordinate 26,527 downwards.
TTTGGCTTTACTTGGAACGAAGTATTGTGAATCAAATATGGGAGGGGGAATGGGTCCACCATGCCAAGCACCGTCATCAGAGAAAATGTAACCCTGTGTGAGTTCGGCCAATGCTGAGGCAATAAAACCATATGCTACATTTATAATAGCCGGTTGCCCTGATTACTTTACCGTCTCGTAGCGATTATTCTGAATCGCCTGCTCGATCCATCCCTCAATCTGATGCTTAGGTATCTGAATATTGCCTCCAAGAGCGTTGTTCCTATGAAAGCCCCAGTCCCCATATACTAGCATATGGTACTGACTATCTATTCGTTTTACCAGTCCCCATACGCCGAGATCCCCTTGTGCGCCAGCACTTATATATAGCCAATGCCGGTAGTTGAATATGTACGGCTCTCCAAACATATCAAAATTCCCCAAATACCCGTTACTCCCAGTTCGAGTTGGAAATCGATTATTGCAACTCGTAATCATCCATACCTCCTCAAATGACCCAATCGATGATCGACTCTTGCTTAAATTCTTGTGGCTCGCTACCTTTGATGACAAGCTCAGGGTTTTTTACCGTAACCTTCGCACCCGCCGGTACCGATTTTGAGATAAACACATTGCTGCCTATTACAACGGCTTTACCGATCACCGTGTCTCCGCCGAGTATGGAAGCACCGGAATATACCGTTACCTCATCCTCCAGCGTCGGATGGCGCTTCATACCATACAACGCCTGTCCGCCACGTGTAGAGAGCGCACCTAACGTAACACCATGGTAGATCTTCACTCGATTCCCGATGATTGTCGTCTCTCCGATAACGACCCCAGTTCCATGATCAATAAAAAACCAAGACCCAATGGTCGCTCCAGCATGGATATCAATCCCTGTAAGGCTATGGGCATATTCGCTCATTATGCGTGGCAGAAGCGGTACGGACAATAAATACAACTCATGCGCCAATCGATAAACACTCACCGCAAAAATACCGGGATACGAGAAGATGATCTCATCGGTATCGTTAGCAGAAGGATCGCCGTCAAAGGCGGCCTGCACATCTGTCGCCAGCACATTCCGCAGCATCGGTATTTTGCTTAGAAATTCGCAAACGATTTTCTCAGACGATTGCTTCACTTCCCCGCTAAACTCGTTACGCCTATTGTTATGATGGCTCAGAACACGGTCGATTTGCTCTGATAGCTTCTTATGTACCTCAATCAGTACCTCTCCAATGCGATACTCCATGGTGGCGTTACTAATATTCTGCCTTCCGAAATATCCTGGAAACAGCAGTTCTCTAAGTAAATGAATGATTTCAATAACGGTATCCTTGTTGGGAAGTTCGTGGGAGTCAACCGAAATAATCAGCGGAACCTCTCGATGGCTGGCAGCAATCGTGGAAACGAGAAGATCAATTTGCTCGTGAAAGTTTTTACTCATCTTATCCTCCTTCTACCCCTCTATAGAACGATTAATGGGAGCTAACGAGAAGTAACCGGAACGCATCCGGCCACTCCCCCTCACCCTACACGATTAAGCTTAAAACTTCTTCAATCTTAGAAGAACCGACGCAAGAAAATCAATCTCCTCGCATGTGTTGTAGAATGCGAGTGAAGGACGTACCGTGCTTTCCTGACCGAATCTCCGCAGGATAGGCTGGGCGCAGTGGTGGCCCGATCGAACCGCGATCCCTTCACCACTAAGCGTTTTTCCAACTTCTTCCGTCGTATAACCAGATAATACAAATGATAGCACACTTGCTTTATTTTTGGCTGTGCCAATAAATTGTAAGCCCGGCACTCGATGTAACGCTTCCGTAGCGTATTCAAGCAGAAAATGCTCGTATTTGTTTATCGTATCAAGTCCGATAGCCGACACATAATCAATAGCAGTGCCAAGCCCAACTGCATCTGCGATATTGCCCGTACCTGCTTCAAAACGATAAGGTGCTGGATGAATAATCGTCTTCTCAAATGTAACATCAACAATCATATTGCCGCCACCTTGATAAGGGGACATCGCCTCCAGCACTTCAGGCTTTCCATACAGTGCTCCGATACCCGTAGGACCGAATACTTTATGGCCTGAGAAGACATAAAAGTCGCAATCCAGCTCCTGCACATCAACCTTCAAATGAGAAACAGCCTGTGCGCCGTCAACAAGGACCTTAGCCCCGTAGCGATGAGCCAAGCTGACCAACTCCGCGATCGGCGTAATCGTACCAAGTGCATTGGACACATGCGTAACCGCCACTAGCTTTGTCTTCGAGCTGAGCAGCTTCTCATACTCACTCAGCAGAACCTGCCCCGTATCATCTACTGGGATGACACGGAGCTTTGCCCCTGTCTCGGCGCATAACATCTGCCAAGGAACAATATTGGCGTGATGCTCAAGCCACGAAATGATGATCTCATCATCTTTCTGAAGATGCTGCTTTCCGTAGCTGTTAGCTACCAGATTAATAGCTTCGGTCGCTCCGCGAACGAATACAATTTCTTTCGGTGAAGGCGCGTTTAGAAACTTGCTGACCTTCTCGCGAGCACCTTCATAAGCGTCCGTTGAACGCGCCGCGAGCTCATGTGCTGCCCTATGAACATTGGAATTTTCATGCGCATAGAAGTAGCTGATCCGGTCGATGACCTGCTTAGGCTTATGCGTCGTCGCTGCATTGTCTAACCAGACCAAGTTTTTGCCGTTCACCTTCTCTGATAAAATCGGGAAATCGTGGCGTATCGCATTCACATTGAACCCAGCTTGCGACGAACCTGCATATATTCCTGAAGCCGGTACAATAACAGGCGCATAGCTCTGTCTGTCAGCGAAAGACTTTGAGCCTAGTTGCGGAATAGTACTCCCCAAGCCTGGAGATGAGAAATCACCTTCAAAAGGTTGATGATAAATCTGCTGAACAATCGGCTGTTCGTGCGCTTCGGACAAGTCCGCTATCACTTGCAGCCAATCATTTTCACGCAAGACAGGTTTAGAGGACAATGCTGCAGGTGCGTATGCGGGCAATGAAGCCTTCTCTCCGCTAAGCGGCGAAGATGAAAATTCCGGAAAATGTTCGTTCGCAAGTGCCTCGAGCACGGCCGAATCCAGCAACCACTTATTGGTAGTCATAGTAGTTACCTACATCCACATTCTCCAATACCGCCACTGCATCATCAGCGAGAATAGCTGCGGAGCAATACAAGGAAAGAAGATACGAGCCGATGCCGTTTTTATCGATACCCGTGAAGCGTACGGACAACCCCTTAGACTGCTCACCCGGAACCCCAGCTTGGTATAAACCTACAACACCTTGCTTCTTCTCCCCTGTACGGACTAAGAGGATATTGGTCTTTCCTCCCTTTCCTTTTGGAGATTTCTGACCATCAACAAAAAGCTTGTCTGTCGGGATAATCGGTATCCCTCTCCACGTCAAGAAGTGAGATCCGAACAATTGTACCGTCTGAGGAGGAACACCGCGTCTTGTGCACTCACGGCCGAAAGCCGCAATCGCCCGCGGATGCGCCAAGAAGTAGGAAGGCTCCTTCCATACCTTCGAGATCAGCTCGTCAAAGTCATCTGGAGACGGCGGACCAAAGCGTGTCTGGATTCGCTGGGACTTTGCCGCATTTTTCAGAAGTCCGTATTCATCGCTGTTGATGAGCTGACTCTCTTGTCTCTCCTTAATACTTTCAATGCCGAGCCGCAGTTGATCCTTGATTAGATCATACGGACTGCTGTACAGGTCGGATACCCGTGTCTGTACATTGATAACTGTAGAAATCGAGTTCAGGATATACTCACGCGGGTTAGCATTGTAATCAACAAAGCCTTCAGCAATGGTGACATTGTCGTTCTCGCTGCACAGGATGTCGAGTGTTGTCTCTCCTTCATTCACTTTAATCAATCTGAATATTCCTGTCTCTAACGATTTCCACTCAAACAGCTGCGTCAACCACCTTGGGGTGATCGACTCGAATACCGGGGGAGTCTTGGTTACATTGGCAATCTGATAAGCTGAAGACGCACTTAGAGTTTGAACGATTTTACTTGAATCCGACATAAGATAACCTCTCCTGATCTATGTGGTATTGTTGTGAAACCGCAATTCATACTTGGCCATGCTGGGATTCCATTCACTAGCCCGCGCATGAAACCAACTTTAAGATCCAGAAGCCCCCATGCCAGCGATAAAATGTGTCTCGTTCGATATTCACGTTTTTTGGAAGATATCACGTAACCTTGTAGCCAAAAGCAGCTTAAATCTTATGCATTCGTAATCATCGCTTACTTAACCTACCAGGAAACCTCAAATATATCCAACTATTCATATAGGTATAATAATATAATAAAATTTGGAATGTCACTGTGTCAATCATAATCTTTGTAAACTACGATTCAACTGAAGCTATGGGAGAGTCGCCGCGAAAATGCACCTTATTTTTGTGCCGTTTATGCTATCGCAAGGACGCCTCTCTCGCCAGACGTTTGCCAGAAACAAAGCAGCTTAAGAAGAAAACTTTATTGAAGTTGCTTCTTCAATATCAAAGCGTCGTACTGAAACCACGCGACGGTAGCTACGGAAGGAATATCCTGTTTGTCAAACGGCAGGGAACGAACGCCTATCGAATTGATAACGAAAAAAGGCTCTTTATCCCCTTGGAACGTAACTGGCTCATCAATAAGTCGAGACAACGTTTCGCCGATTTTCTTCACCGTACCTCACACAAAATAATCGTGCAGCACGCTTATCCAGTTCTCGTTGCTTTTGCTTATGTACATAACAAACTTGGAGTCTTGAGCCTCATTATTTGGCAATCCTAATACTTCGGCATGCTCTTCACTTAGTACTCTTAATGCTTCGACAATCTTCTCCAGGTTTCTTGATTTAATATGCAAATTCGCGAATGATCTTCCCACGAGTTTGCCTCCATTAATCGTTTTATTAATCCCTTGGTTCTTGTATATATCTAATAGATGGACTCTATATAAGTCTCTTATTTCCATTATAGTAATCTGTCCTGAGTCTACCTGCTTTTTTCCTGAATTTCGGAAATCATCTTTGCAAATAAAAAGAGTGCCCCTCGTCATTTTATGACTTTTGGGACACCCACTTTGGAACTATTCCACGTCCATTATAATACTCTCCACAACAACATTTTTTTCAGACGGTTACTGGACAAGGAGCACCACTTGTTAGCATGGGTTATGCTGCCGTCCACTTCTTTATCCGCAGTTTGCAAGGCGTTGCAGGCACTTGCTACTGCAGCAGGTATATTTAACGTCTAATTTGAAGGTCCGTATACCTCAAAGTCATAGATTCTTGCCGCAGCGTTTTGGGTTTGCGTAGGCGTCGTAACGTTTAACTTGATATATCTGGCTGATACTGCAGCAATTTTGTCTACGGAAATGCTGCCCGTATTGTTGGTTACATTTACTACCTGCTTCCAAGTCACACCATCAGTGCTGACCTGAATATTGTAAGCCTTTGTGTTGTAGGAGGCGGTCTCCCCGCCTTCTGATGCGTGCTTGATGACAAATTGGTTCACTTGCTTCACAGAGCCAAGATCGATCTGCAGCCAACGGTTGCTGGACTTAGAGCACCATTTGCTATCATTGATGACGGTGCCGTCTACGGCTTTAACCGCAGTTTGCGAGGCGTTGCACGTGCTGTCAACCGTTGCAGGCTTATTTAAAGCCAAATTTGAAGGTCCAAATACCTGGAACTCATAGATTCTTGCAGCAAGGTTTGTGGTTTGCGTAGGTGTCGTAACGTTCAACTTGATATATCTTGCTGATACTGGAGTGATATCGTCTACCGTCAGGCTTTTCGTATTATTGGTCACTTTGACTACCGTGCTCCAATCCTTGCCATTATTACTGACTTGGATATGATAAGCCTTCGTGTTATATGCGGTCGTCTCCCCGCCTTCTGATGCATGCTTGATTATAAATTGGTTCACTTGCTTCACGGAGCCAAGATCGAGCTGCAGCCAACGGTTGCTGGATAGGGAGCACCATTTGCTATCATTGATTTCGCTGCCGTCTACAGCTTTGGCCGCGGTCTGCGAGGCGTTGCAGACGCTGTCAACCGTCGCTGGTTTATTCAATGCCAAATTTTGCTGCTCGAATACCGCGAACTCATATATTCTTGCCGCAGAATCTGAAGTTTGCGTAGGTGTCGTGACATTTAATCTGATATATCGGGCCTGCGTATCCGGTGTATTGTCTACCGTAACGCCACTCGTATTATTATTTACATTAACCACCGTATTCCAAGTCGTACCATTGCTGCTAACTTGGATGTTGTAAGCCTTCGTGTTATAAGAAGCAGACTGACCGCCTTCCGATGCGTGCTTGATGACAAATTGGCTCACTTGCTTCACGGAACCGAGGTCAATCTGCAGCCAACGGTTGCTAGACATGGAGCACCATTTGCTGTCATTAATCACACTGCCGTCGACGGCTTTGGCCGCATTTTGTAAGGGGGTGCATGCGCTGTCAGTCGATGCGGGTCTATTTAATGCTAAATTCGGCGAACTCACTGTTATCGTATACGTTACCTTACTCGTTCCAGCTTGCGGGCTGACGATGATCTTCATGCCTGTCTCCAGCGTCGTCGCTTTCGTTATCCCATCTGCATTGTAAATTTCGAACGTTGCATTCGCTGACGGCGTAATCGCTGCCTTCAGCGCAGCTAACTTAACGCCACTCGGAACAGTAATGGTCTCATTCACCGTCCCACCGGTACTTACTGTACCGATCGTCGAGGTTAAGGCAGCATTGCCGCATTGTGCATTTGTACTCGAGGCCACCCACTTCGCATACAACGTTAGGCTGTTAGTAATTGCATCTGAAGCATTGTATCGTTGCGTCAGCGCACTGTCGTAATACCAGCCTTCGAAGTTAAAGCACTCCTTTGTCGGTATACTCTGAAAAATCACTTTACCTCCAGAACTCATAAATTGAGGGGGAACTGCTGAGCCACCGTTGGTGTCATAAGTCACCACCAGTTGGTTGGATCCGCTCCCAGTATCTCCTCCGGCATATGCAGGAACCCCGGCTGTCATTAACGATAAGATGATAGCTATCACCATCAAATAACCTCTGATCTTTGCTGTAACCCTCTTACTTCCCTTACTAAGTCCTGAACCTTTCATCATTCGTTCTCCCTTCTACTACTACCTAACAATTAACGCTTTCGATATCATAGGCCTTCCCACAAAATATCCTTACACTTCCGTTCGTACAACATCGTATAGTCGCATCAACTGGCATGGCATGGAGCGGCTGGTACGTTTCAGAAGAATACGGACTGCTGCATCATTCATCATGTTATTCACAAAACTCGGAATCATGCTTAGTTATCTATGAGCTAGAACCGTATGTTTAGGCAGATAACGAATTGTAATATGAAGTGTGGCAGCTCAAAACAAAGGAGCTTGAACGGATTCGCACAAAGAAAATTAGCCACAACATTCTATTTTATGCAAATAAATACATTGCGAGCCAATCCCATTTTAGCATAATTAGACGTGGACAACTAGAGTCATTTCATGGGCTTGCAGGGAACAACATGGGTAGCGACTTCCCTACAGTAACCTTTCAATACATGCGCAGTTACTATACGTGACGAAGACCTATTATGAACACAAGTCGACCCCATTTCACTTGGAACCGGCCTGCTGGTTTTACTGATGCTAATGATTGGGGCGAATCGTTCAGCGCCCCCTAGCCTCAGCTTTGCTTATGGAATTGACGCAATAATCACGTCCGTTATGTTGGCTTCCCTCCAGCAACGGGACTGGTAAATGATACAACTTGTATATCGCTATTTTCTTACAATATCTGCAACTCGCATTAGAGTGAGGCATTGTTAAACTTTACCTGTCACTCTTAGCTTCATGGAGTCAGGTATGCTCTCCATTCTACGCTGCTCCTTTATTCCCAACGGCAAATCGGCTAGAGGCAAGCTTTCAGCACAAAAAACATCGCCCAGCGCTCATGGCCCTTACGACGATGTTTCCGTTTTAACTAATCCACTTGCTCCTTATCGTTTCATCCTCTTGCTTCTATTACATATCCAAAAATGAACTAAACCCACGCGTCGTTTGCATATCCGCGAGCTTCCCAATAGCCTACATGCTCACCTTTAATCAGCTCGATTCGATTCAACCATTTCACCGATTTATAGGCGTACATTTTAGGTACAACCAAACGAACGGGACCGCCTAGATCGCTTGGAATGGGCTTGCCATCATGCAACACCGCAACAATGACATCGTCCATATCGGCTTGTTCAAGCGTAAGGGTGTCCGTGTACACACCATCTCCGGAATAAAACTTCACCGTTTCAGCGCCGGACTTCACGCCTGCCATTTTCAACAACTCTTTGAGCGGGATGCCTTCCCACGTGTTTTTGTATACGGACCAGCCCGTCACACAGTGAAAATCACTCACTTGAACCGTCCGCTTCAGCGCTACGAACTTCTCCCAGTCCCATTGAAAGGACTGATTAACGAGTCCGTCAATCTTGAATGACCAATTCGCATTTGTGAAAGAAGGAATCGGAGTGACCGTGTACACCCGGAACTGCCCAATCGCACCGCCTCCCGTAGGCGGGGCCGATGCAGGCAATGGCTGTGGCAGCGGCACCAAACTATTCGCATCGTTTTCGATGAGCTTATCGATGGTTTGGCTTCCCCCTACACTGCCAAGGGAGGTTCCGAGCCATTTCAAGAAAGAGGGACCGACCGTTACAGCAAGTCCGAGCCCGATCGCGCCACGTATGAATGCTTTTCGCGTATAGACAGCCTGAGGCGAGCCCGCTGCTGGATGCAACGCCCCTTCTCCAGACTCGGCTTCCTTCCGTTCGTCCTTGACCGTGCGGCGGTTCGGTTCCTTCAGCCATTTGACCCGTGTAATCGAGTGGTAAATGATATAAGGCAGACCAATCCACGTCAGCAAATCATGCACAGTTAGCGCTACGTTGGATACCGATGGCCCTACCGCCTTGAACTGCCACAGCAGCACGCCGGAACCGAACCAACCCAGAAGCAAGCCAAGCACGACCAGCACATTAAACCGCTGCCATGGCTTTTGCTTCAACTGCTTCCAATGCTTGCCCGCGAGCAGCAGGTAATAGACGACAGGCAGAATCGATGCGATACCGACGACAATATGCGCCCATTTGATCCAGACCCGGCCTTCGCCTAGAAAGCCACGCCAGAAGCCGCCAATGAGAATAAGTCCAGTCAACGCCAAAATAACTACAATCCAGCCGTTCCACGCATGCAGCGACACGAGCTTTTTACCATAGCCTTTGCGCAATCGATCGATTAATCCGCTCATTCATGCCATCTCCTCTTCTTCTTCCCTATTCGTTCAAACTGCGCTCCTCAAAACCGATATTCCAACGGTGGAGAAATCTACCGTATACCTTTATTTGATTCCAGTTCCTACACGCGTCCCCTACCTAAGCCACCAGAATTTCATTCTTTTCTTCTATTATAACGCCGATCGGACATAGATACGACTCCATTACCATCAACCGCGCAGCTTCCTCATACTAATGTAAGATTCTTCGACCTGTCCCATCTACATTGCACTTTATACTATAGAATCCACTTTTAGCGACGATCGCAAACGCTACGTTGTCGTTACTGCAATCGAAAGAAGCCGCTATTAGACGATAACCATCTTTTCCGCACATTCTATTGTACTTTCTACAGTGTAGCGCTACGCAACCCGATCAACACCGTCTGAGATTGCACTAACTGCAGCATAGACACTCGCCTGCATCATGCTTCACACTTCATATATCAAAACCACCTACCTAATAACACGTCAAAAATAAAAAAACAGATCACCCTCATCGAGGATGATCTGCCCTTCCTTAAATCCAGCTATTAAAGCTTCAGCAATTTGAAAATAACGGATGCAGCCTGCGCACGAGTTGTGTGCTGCTTAGGCTGATAGCTGCCATCTGTGAAGCCGTTAATATAACCGGCCTCTTGCATCGCTTCGACCGCTTCAGCTGCATATGCCGAGATAGCGGATTGATCCTTGAAGGCTTGCGAAGCAGCGCTTGTTGCTCCGCTGTTCACACCTGCAAGTTCAACTGCGCGAGACAGCATGACTGCCATATCTTCTCTTGTAATGGATTCGCCCCCACCAAAAGAACCGTTCGCTTTGCCTTTTACGATTCCAAGCTTCTCTGCAGAAGCGACAGCCGCGTAGTACCATGCGCCTTCAGTCACATCGCCAAAGTTGCTGCTTGCCTGCTCATCAATAAGACCAAGCGCTCCAAGCAATTGTTGTACGAATTCTGCTCTTGTTACCGTTCTTGCTGGTTCAAAGCTGTCATTGCCTGTGCCGCGTACGATTTCTCTTGCAGCTAGAGCCTCGATCATCGATTGTGCCCAAGGCGCTTTCGATAGATCCTTAAAGACTACGCCTGCATGAGCTGCCGCATAACGGCTGAAGTGCTTAGGTTTGAAGCTAATCAAGCCTGTTGCTTCATTAAATTTCGCATTGCGTACAACCTCAAGCTTGCCGTCAGCGCCAATGTAATAGATTACAATTTGATGCGCCTTCTCGCCAGGTTGCAGCGTGTATTTCATTTCAACGGTAATAGGCTCAGTAGCATTAAACTCACTAACTGCCTTGCCGTCTACAGATAACGTAAAGTCATATACTGGATGACCACCAACCTGTGCTCTTACGCTCTCTGGAAGGTCCTCCGATTTTACGTTATGAATGACAACCTCAACCTGTTTAGAATCTGCTGTCAGAATTCCCGATGCCGCTTCCGTGCCAAAGTATACGGTCACGTCAGCCGTGCTTACCGCAACTCTCTTCACCGTTTGATTAGCATCAAGCAATTGATCAACAGGAATCGTTACTTTAAGGCCGCCTGAAGTGCTGTTATTGCTTGCATCTACCTTAATTTGCAGCGTAGTGCTTGTGTTTGATTCAATCGCCTTCTTCAAATCAGCCTCCGTGATGCGGGCATTCAGAACGCCGCTTCCATCAACAGATGTTTTCATTGCGATGCTTCCATCGGTTACGATGACAGAATCATTATTCGTGTTGCTTCCGCCGCCAATTGTAGGAGTAGAAACCGGCGTCGCTGTTGGCGTCGTCTCCGGCGTCGCTGTTGGCGTCGTCTCAGGCGTCGCTGTTGGCGTTGTCTCCGGCGTCGCTGTTGGCGTCGTCTCAGGTGTCGCTGTTGGCGTCGTCTCAGGTGTCGCTGTTGGCGTCGTCTCCGGTGTCGCTGTTGGCGTTGTCTCCGGCGTCGCTGTTGGCGTCGTCTCCGGTGTTGCTGTTGGCGTTGTCTCCGGTGTCGCTGTTGGCGTCGTCTCCGGTGTCGGAGTTGGTGTAGAATCTACCGCTTTCGTCTTCACCTCAAGAGCAGAAGAAAGTTCCGATTCGTCCGTATTGCTAACTGTTGATACTTTGTAATAGTACGTTGTGTCAGCGCTCAACTCTGTATCTGTGTAGGATTTAACCGCAACATCTTCCGCATTCACTTTCACGTAAACACCATCGATTTGGTTCGAGCGGTATACGTTGAATGTTCCTGTGTTGTCAGTTGACTGCCAAGACAATTTCACAGAGCTAGTCGTTACTTCATCCGTTTGCAGCCCGCTTGGAACACCATTAGGCAATTCCAACGTTGCTGCTTGTAATGCGGACGACTGTGCAGATTCCTTGCTATCATACACTGCTGTTACCTTATAGAAATAGGTCGTATCTGCTGTCAGATTTGTATCCGTGTAGAGACTCGCTGTAATAGCAGAACTATTCACTTTCACATAGCTGCCGTCAATAGAGTCAGAACGATATACGTTGTAACCTAAAGCAAGCGGAATCGCTTTCCATGAAAGTGTCAGAGCACTGTCTGTCGCTTCTTCTAGAGCAAGCTGTATAGGCGCGTTAAGCTCGTGTCCATACACCTTTACTTCACCAAGCTGAGGTGTGTACCAGTTGCTCGGATTATTGACAAGTACCGCATCAACAAGCTGTACTCTCACATATCTTGCTGTACCTGTAAGACTGTCAGAGGTGAAGCCGTATCTTGTATTGTCCAACTGATCGAGTGCTACTGTGTATTGGATACCATCTAGGCTCGTCTCAACCTTGAACTTATGATAAGCCTCGGAACCATTGTACAGGAACCAAGAAATCTGGATGCTGCTCAGGCTGTACTCCCCGCCTAGATCGACTTGCCACCATTTCGGCCAAGTATTGTTCTCTCCAACCCAGCTTGTCGTATAGTCGCCGTCATTCGCGAATTGTGGACGGTTCGCACCGCTCCAATCGCTCGCCGTTGCAGGTTTGCCAGCCGACAACAGCTGCCCATCCGTCTTGGACGATACGATACCTGTACTTGGGTCAACCGTAATGAAATCGGAATAATCATAAGAAGCTGTCAAGCCATTAAAGCTGATTGGCAGCCATACCCGCTTCGATGTCTTGAGGTCAGCAGGCTTCCATTGATTCGACATCATAATGTACGAAGTTGCTTCTGTGCCTTGAATCGTAAGCACAGCACCTGATTGGCCGCCGAATGTCGAAGCATTGCCGATCTTTTGCGGTTCACTCCATGGCCCTGTAATCGACGTTGCTGTCGAATACGTTCCTTGTGTCGGCTTCCAGCCTGCAGCTCCAGAGGAGAACAGGAAGTATACGCCATCATGCTTAACTAAGGAAGGCGCCTCGCGGTGCTTACCCGTATAAACGGTGATTGCGCTTGCGGTTTGGTCAACCGTCAAGTAGTCGCTGCTGAGCTTATACATTTTCAAATCCGAGTTCGTATTCGTTGAAGAGATCAGGTATGCTGATCCGTCTTCGTCTACAAAGGTCGTGAGATCGCGTGAATCATTGCCAAGTGGACGGAAGCTTCCTTGGAACACGAATGGTCCTGTTGGTGAATCCGATACCGCTGCGGCAACTCTTGCCAGATTGTAATCCGTATCATTCTCATAGTGGAACCATGCCACGTACTTACCGGTATCCTTGTTGTAAATCACACTCAATGCTTCCAGCTTGCTTGCTGCCAGCTCTGCATGTGATTCGTCGTTCAAGAGCACCTCTTCTTGAAGCGTCCAGTTTTTGAAGTCATTCGACTTATAGACGATCATGTCTGTGAAACGCATGCCGTCACCTATAGTCGTATAGTAGTACCAAATATCTCCTACCTTGAGATAACTTCCGATCGGCATCACATTGCCGTCTGTATCATACCAAATGTTATTGCGGTTATCGAAAATAATCGATGCTGCAGGTACAACGAAGGTTTTCGCGCTTACAGCTGCTGACAACCCAGATTCGCCTCCCGCATGGACCGCTTTCACTTTATAGTAATACGTCTTGCCAGATGCAAGCCCAATATCCTCGTAAGAGGAAGAGCTTCCTACATGAATTTTTGTGTAATCTCCATTCAAGCTGTCTGAACGGAACACCTCATAGTTGGCTGCATTCGTTACAGTGCCCCAACCTAATTGAATACTCGTCGTATCAGCTGAAGTTTGAACAGCCTTTGCTGTTAGACCAGTCGGCGTATCCAGCACCATGTTTGAGCTGTAAATTTTCACTTCATATAGTCCGCGGTACCAAGTTACGGTATTACCTGCGTTATTCGTATGTCCTTTTTGCCCTGTAATCGTTAATTTTACATAACGGTAGCTTCCAGTCAGCTTATCACTGTTGAAAGAAGGCGTTGTGTTTTGTCTTTTATCGACCAGCATCTCATAGTTGGTATCACTGCTCGATTTCTTTCCTTCAATTGTGTATTGATAATATACTTCAGAGCCGTTCCACTCTCTCCAGCTCAGATCAATACGACTTAGGTCAAAATCCTTACCAAGATCAACTTCCCACGTATTGCCGAAAGCCGTCGTTCCCGAATCGTAATACGTATCATAATTGCCATCATTCGCAGCTGATGCACCAAACCCCGATGCTGATGAGCTCGCTACTACCGGCTTGCCTTGCGATACAAGCAAATCCTTCGGTGTTTCGAAATGTCCAGTAGCCGCATCCAAATTCCAGTCTTCCGAATACGTAAGCTCTGCCAAGCCATTATCGAGCTGCAGCGGAAGCCAGATGTACTGAGACTCCCTTAGCGCAGTCGGTGTCCAGCGGTCGCCCACATAGACATAAGACGTTGTCTCCGAGCCGTACACGCTTACGATAAAGGAAGATTGCGTGTAATACGTAGCAGGGTCGCCAAATTTCTTCAACGAAGACCATGCATTCTTATCTTCAATATTGGTCGTTGTCGCATACATGCCCTGATTCGGGTACCAACCGGACAGACCGGAGGTAAACATGTAGTAGATACCGTCCTTCTTCACAATAGCTGGCGATTCGCGCTTGCCGCCAGGGAATGCCGTGTACAGGTATTCATCCAAATACAGATAATCATCCGTAAGCCTGAATACATTCATATCCGCATTGTTATTCGATGATGAGAACAAGTAGGCTTTGCCGTTGTCATCTTGGAAGACGGTAAAGTCTCTAGACTGCATTCCGCCAGGTTGGAAACGATTAACGTAGGTGTAATCGCCATCCACCGTATCGGATTCAGCTACGATCACGTTCGCTTGGTTATAGTTTCCTGATTCTTCCCAGTGTCCCCACAACACATATTTTCCTGTTTTGGCATTATACAAAATTTTCGGACGCTCAATCTTCGCGGAAGCAAGCTCCGGATGATCCAGCGGTGTAAGCACCGTATTGCGGTACTCCCATGATTTCAGATCCTTAGAAGCATAGATGGATACACCCTTCAGCACAGCTGAATTATGGCCTTTATCTTCCCCGAACCAGTAATACGTATCTTCTACTTTAATGATGTGGCCGCCATGGGCTTGAATCATGCCGCCCTCATCGTCATACCAGAACTCGCCATTGCGAATCGTGTCGCTGTACGCGCTATCGTCAATGACCGTCACTGAAGCTTGTACGCGAGTGCTCGTACCCTTCACCGTACCAGCAGCAGTAAAAGTACTTACAGCAGCATACTTAGATGAATTAATAACATCCCACTCGACTTCTGCTGTTACATAAAGATTGTTCGTGTAATCGATTTTCACTTGATCAGGCAGTCTTGGCTCAAAACCAATTCTTGTCGAAGTCTTCAACACATCAAGTGTTCTTGGTGTAGATAATTGGTTAACCAACTGAATCCATTCCGTCTCGTTAATCGGCTTAAAGTTACCCGATATCGCTCCGGATGGAAGCGTGATGCTGCCCGTATCCTTCGTCCAGTTGCTCGTTCCATTCGTACTCGTATACAGGGACCAAGCATCATTGGCATACTCATATTTGTACCATTTGTCTTCAGATATGAGTTTGAATGTTTGTTGTGGAGCAATATCCGTAATGCCCGCATTACTTGTAAGCTCGGTCCATGATCGGCCGTTGCGGCTTACCGCATAGAACAGTGTATCAACATTCGATACTTTTCTAGTAAAAGCTAGCAAAAAGCCACTGTTCGTATCTTGCTCTAATATAGTCACTGAGAACGATTTCGTTTCCGTCACCGTTCCTCTTGTGATTGTAGCTGTTAGCGTGACAGCCAGATCGCCTTTACCGTTCGCTGGGCGGCTAACCATGCCGTCCGGTCTTAGATTGACAGGGAAATCAGATTTCCAGCTAATAACCGTTTGATTCGGTCCCGCTTTCGGCAGCGTTAGCTTAGCCGTTACAGCACTCAAATCCGGCAGCACAAGTGCTGCTTTGTCAGTCGCTACCGCATCAGCATCAGCTAATTGCGCAAGAACAGTAGCATTAAAGGTTTTAGTTTCTACGGCATTACCGCGTTTAATTGTCGCAGTTAGTACCACACCGACATCCGGCTCACCAAGTTCTGGGCGAGTTACAACACCGCCCGCGCTGATAATAGCCGCGTCAGCTGACTCCCATGTGATCTTAGTACCGCTTGCTCCTTGAGCAGGCAGCTTGAGATCCGCCATGACTTTGCTAATGTCCCCTAGTGTTAATGCAGCTGTATCTGCCGCCACTTTAGCGGTATCCTCAGGAGCTGTGAACAAGGCAACTTCCGCTGGTCCAAGTGAGCGGTTGAAAATGAAGAAATCATCAATTTTAGCATCCATATACGGATCGGCACTGAAAACTGAGCGGCCGATGTAGTTAAGGAGTGTGTTGCCAAGATCTTTAGGACGAATGGTAACACTGTTGTTCCGTGCAACCTCGACGCCATTTACATACATAATGGCCGAACTGCCAGACAACGTAACTGCATAATGCACCCATTCATTCGCAATCTGTTGGGCTGGGCTAACGGTCGCAATTTGCTCCGCCCCACCGTTTTTGAACACGAAACGGGTTGCATCGCCATCTGTACTTGCTGTCAAGAAAATGTAATTGTTAGTCCCGATACCGATATCGAAAATTCTTCCCCACTTCTTGAGCGTGTCCTGCTTCACCCAAGTTGTAATCGTCATATCGTTTAATCCATTCAAAATGCCATTCGGAAGCGTAACGTGATCGTTAACACCGTCAAGATCAACCGCGCCGCCTGTATGGCCCGTCGTCCAAGCTGCTCCGTTTACCAGATTTGCTTTCGTCTGGTTGCTGCTTGCAGCGGTCGGTGATGCAGTCGTGCCCGACGTTTCATCGAACGTATAGGCAGCTACAATACCTGGCAATAAATCCGGTGTTGCTGGCAACACGAGTATCGTAGTTACAGGGAGTGTTGCAGCAGTCGCTTCGTACTTGTCAACCTCGGATGAGACGCGATAATAGTAAGTCACGCCTGAAGCGAGGCTCGTATCCGCGTATGTAGTAGCTGAACCACTGTATATCTGTGCATAATTCGAATTCTCGAGTGTCGAGCGATATACACGATAATTCGCTCCGCTCGCCGTGCTGTCCCAAGTCAATGTTACAGAAGTAGACGTTACATCTCCTGCATGTACATTGGCAGGAGATGTTGGTACAGGACTTGCAATGCTTCTAAGTTGAACATCGTCCAAGCCAGACTTCTCCCAACGAGAACGAAAGCCCGCTTTACCGGAAGCTAGAGAAGTATCTGTTACTTGCGTGATCAGTTTATTGTCCACATATGCTTTAATGACACTGCCCTCAACCACAAGACGCATGGTATACCACTGGCCTGTTGTAATCGTTGTCGTAAAGTCATTAAGCGTCGTGACTGTTCCGCCTACTTTTTTGGAAAGCGAGTACTTGCCGTCGCCTAACTGAAACATATAATAGTTATTTACGTCGGTATAACGGGCTAGTATACCTGGAAAAGACCCATTTGCTACCTTTTTGACCTTTGCTTCATACACATAGTTGCTGCCTTGGCTATTATCAATTAATGCGATTGCTTCATCGCCAGCGCTTACGTTCAGCATCTTGTTGCTGACGTTAGCCGGATCATTCGCTACAGTAATAATAGATGTATTGTTTAGAGTCCACCCCACCGTGTTGCCATCTTGGAAATCATCCTCGAATAATACAGTCGAAGGCTGTGAAACTGGAACATCCTCCGCTGAAGCGTAAGCAGGGATAATGCTGGAGAATACGATTATAAAGGCCAGTAGTAATTTGGATAGTGCAGGAGCTGATTTCATCGAGCTTTGTTCCCCCCATTCGGTCGAATTGGAGCGCTTACGAGAAGGTCGTTACCTTCAAGTTATTGTATTTTCAAATATATGGATAATTTGTAAGCGCTGTCTTAACTCTTTACAATCAAGGCTGCCTCATCGGTAGAAGCTCTACCTTTGAGACAGCCAGTTTTCAATGCTTATTTAATGCCTTGTGCTTCTACATAAGCAAGCCATTGTTTTGTGTACTCAGCTTGAATTTTTTCAAGACCAGCTTGGTTTGCTTTTTCCATGAAAGTAGCTAGGCCATCATCCACGTTTTTCACAAGACCAGCATTAAGCGGGAACAGGTATTGCTTCTCCACTTGCTCAAGAGCTGCTCTCTCAGCTTGGTAAGCTGTGTAGTCCTCAGCGAAACCTGTGAACTTATCCGGTGTTTGGATTTTATCAAGTTCATCGAAGATTGCTTTTACGCCATCATAGTTTTTGTCGAATAGCATGAACTCGGGATTTCTCCAAGCCCAGCCGTTCATACCCTCACGAGAGAAACCATTGGAGTTGGAATCGCCAAGCATAGAGTAGTAGCCGTCTTTGATTTCATAGTTTTTGCCTTCAACGCCGTACTGTGTAAGAAGGTTATAACGTTTGTCAGTTACCATTTTCTCGTAGAACGCAAGTGCGCGCTCAGCGTTTTTGCTGCTAGCTGGAATAGCGAAACCGTTGTGGATCGGGTGAACCGGTGTTGCAATTCCGTTTGTTAATGGGAACGGGTGGTAGCCAAGCTTCCAGTCCGGGTGAGTCGCTTGAATTTTGATAACCATATCGTTGAAACGAGTAGGGTTGTCGCCAAGAAGAGCTGCTGCTCTACCGCTTGTTACTTGATCTTGCAATGTATCTTTAACGGCTAGAACGTTTTTCACCATGTAGCCGTTATCCTGCCAACGCTTCATCGTTACTAAATCTTCTTTTTGTACATCTGAACCCCAGTAGCTAGTTACGTCGCTTGGTGTTTTGTAGTCTACTTCAATACCGTAAGGAAGAGCGCCGATTGGCGTATGTGCAATGCTTTTGTACACATCCATAAGGTTCGTTTTCACATCAGAGTTCATGGACAATGGTGTCATTGTCGGCTCGTTTTTCTTGATTCCATCCAAGTATTGCTCGAATGTTGCAACATCAACTGGTTTAGGCAGATTGTACTTCTCACGAAGATCCTCACGCCATACAAAACCGTTCGTTACATACTCTTTGTACGTAGCTGGAACTGTGAAAATTTGGCCGTCGATTTTAACAGCTTCCCACATATCTGCTGGTACATAAGCGTTAAGTGTTGGTGCAGCTACAGGAAGAATTTTATCAAGCGGCTGGAATGCACCTTTTTTTGCATACGATTGGTATTGTGTCCACTCTGCTGTGAAGATCAAGTCAACTTGTTGGCCTGAACCTAGAAGCAGTTTGTATTTTTGATCCCAATCTGTCCAAGAAGTGTAGTTGAATTTAACGGTAGCATTCAAATCTTCCAATGCCATTTTGTTTACTTGCTCTTGAATAGATGCAATGTCTTTTGGAGCATCACCTAGCATATAAAATTGCAATTCCACTTTTTTCGAAGTGTCGATACCTGGTTTTTCTGTACCTTCGTTTGTTGTGCCCTCTGTCTCTTTCGGGGCGTTGGTAGCCGTGTTGCCGCTATTTCCATTGTTGTTCGATCCGCAAGCTGCTAGTACGCTGATAAACATGATAATTGATAGAAACATAGTGACCGTTTTTACTGCTTTCTTAGTCATGTGAATCCTCCCTTTTAATAAGTACTTATCTATGTTAGCTAGATTCGGAATAACTCTTTCCTCGTCTAGTTCTAACCTTTAACTGCGCCAATCGTCAATCCTTTTACGAAATAACGTTGTACGAACGGGTACAGGAATAGGATTGGTCCTGTAACGATAACGGACATTGCCATCTTCGTTGATTCGGTCGGCATATCTCCAAGCGAGACGCCTGTTCCTGAGCCCATTTGTGCCACGAAGCTCATCGCGTTAATAACGTTGTACAAGTAGTATTGCAGCTGGTACTTCGTCGTGTCGTTGATGAACAACGAAGAAGTGAACCAATCATTCCAATAGTGCAGCGCTAGGAACAAGCCTACCGTTGCGATACCCGGCATAGAAAGCTGCAGAACAATTCTGCTGTAGATCGTGAAGTCGTTGGCACCATCGATTTTCGCGGATTCAATGACTTCATCTGGAACGGCGGAGCGAATAAAGTTTTTCATCAATATAATAAGGAAAGGCGTCATAAGGCCTGGTAAAATCAATACTTCAAGCTTATCGGTTAGCTTCAGGTACTTCGTAATCAAGATGTACCATGGTACAAGTCCGCCACCGAACAGCGTTGTGAAATAGATCATGAAGGCGAAAAAATTCCGGTATTTGAAATCTTTACGCTGTAGAACGTAGCCGGCCATTGTCATAAAGAACAAGCCGAGCGTCGTACCGATAATCGTTGTCATCGTTGTAACACCATATGCAGTCAATACCTGCTTAGGAAAACGGAACACCGTCGCGTAACCCTCGAAGGAGAATACGGTCGGAATCAGATGGTAGCCATCCTTGATAATCGCATCATTCTGTGTGAAAGAAGCCGATATGATAAGCAGGAACGGGAACAAGCACAGAACCGTCGCTCCTAGTATGACTACGAATGCAATGAGTCTAAACCACTTCATATAACTGTCGTCTTTAATTTTCACTTTAGAACCTCCTACAGTAAGCTTGGCTTGTAGCCTATACTTCAGATCTTTTAGAACAATGCGTATTCGTCGTTAATTTTCTTAATGATGTAGTTGACGGTCATGATAAGCACGAATCCGAATAGCGATTGATAAAGACCCGCTGCAGTCGACATTCCGATATCGAATGTTACTTTCAATGAACGATACACATACGTGTCAAGAATATCTGTCGTATTGTACAGAACGCCATTGTTACCAATGAGTTGGTAGAATAGATCGAACTGTCCTTTCATAATGCTGCCGAGTGCGAACAGCAGGAGCATAACGAAGGTCGTCTTAAGCATTGGAACCGTGATATACCAGATACGTTGGAAAATGTTCGCTCCGTCGATTTTGGCAGCTTCATAATACTCTTCGCTGATGCCTGTAATAGAAGCTAGGTAGATAACCATGCTGTATCCGATGTTTTTCCATAGGTAGAAGATAATGATCAAGAATATCCATACCCATGGTGTATTGTAGACGTCAACACTTTCCATTCCAAATGATTTCAGTGTTGAGTTCAGGAATCCGCTCTCATAGTTGAAGATGTTATACACGATAACGCTTAGAATAACGAAAGATACAAAGTATGGAAGGAACATGATCGATTGCGTGAGCTTCTTAAACCACTGCAACCGCAGCTCGCTTAGAAGAATCGCCAGCGCAATGGCCAGTACGTTTCCGAGTAGAATAAATACAATGTTGTACCCAATCGTATTTAAGGTTAGCCTTGCAAGAACCCCCGATTGCCATAGAAACTTAAAGTTGTCGAGTCCAACGAATTGACTGTTGAACAAGCTTGTGTTGAAGTCGAAACGTGTGAAGGCGTAATATACACCTACCATTGGTACATACGAGTTAATTAGGAAGAAGATTAATGCCGGCAGTAACATAAGGAAGAGTATACGGTTCGTTACCAGTTCCTTAAGCAATCCATTTTTTTTCAACATACAGATGATGTCTCCTCTCACAGCGTTCTTTTCTATTTTTCTAATATAAGAACGCATACATGATGCACTCATGCGCTGCTTATACTACTACTCGCGAAACGTTCTTCCGCTCTTAGGGCAGCGGTGTCAGTTGTGTTCGCTAGTAGGTCGTCTGCTCTGTTAACAACGTACATCTTTCAGGCATTTGCGGGATAGAGTAAGAAAGCAAATTCAGTGAACGAAATAGTGAATGAACGAGTGAACGATTTAAACTTTTATGCAGAAACCATTGAATTCACTAGCTTTGTGCGCAAAAGAAGCATAAATCCGATCACCCTGAATAGGTATTCGTAACTAATTACGGATTGAAAATCGGGACTTTGCAGGGCGAATTTCGTAGAATGTTGTCGAGCGAACTATCCTTAGGCTCTTAAACGCCTGTATATTATATAGAAGAAACACCTCTTCGAGTGGTGCATGGCTTAAAACCGTGCATCTCTGCCATATCCAATGTGCAAAAGCCTGATTTCTCAGCACCTTCTGTATGGTTACTCCGCGATTCTACACATGATCGGAATGCTCTTTTGTACATGAACAAGTGATTTAACTGAGAATCAGTTATAAAAATAACCAGATGGCTGTCTACCCGATCGTTTATTCGGGATGGGCAGCCTCCTGGTTGTACGAAAAGTCTTATGCTTGTTGCAGATTCATTACACCAAACGGCTCCAAACAGGCCAAATCATTTATCTTTTAATTGGCGAGCTGGTCAATATAAGCTGATTCCTCCATCTTAATGAAGCCAGAAGCATTTACCAACAGTCCTCCGTTCAGCTTCATTAATGGAAGTAACATTGCTGCCACCACCTTTGCTCCTTCCAAAATGGCATATGAAGCAATTGAGATACAAGTCTGTATGGACACCTCACACTTACGCATTCAATATTCACATGCTCGTCATACGCTCATTAACTCTCAACTACATCCACAAGCAGCACATTGTCGTACTTGTGCGACATCCAAGTCGGCTATGCAGCAGTCGAAATTGCAAGGTGCGCATAAATCCCATTTTCTGTGATTAGCACCGAATTCAGTGACTTTCTATAGGAAAACGCGGCTTATTATCACTAAAATCACAGGATTTCACCAGTAAGTTCACTTTGGTATAGATTGTTCACTTCATAAAATCAGCTTCATTCACCTTCATAAATTTCATTCATTGCACCTAGCAATAGGTGACGATTATAATAATGAAAGCACCTAGTGAGTGCAGAGTGAATTATTCGTACAATTTCAAAACTCACCCTATTTTTAAACAGCGATTATACGGAAGCGCTTTCCTGATAATAGTGAACAAAGCTGTTCGTCCGGCAAGCTACCATACATACACATAGAGGGGGAGTTTGAGTGCCAGCCGTACAATTGAAAAACAACGGGAAATTATACAGTAAACTACTGTTCACAATTACCTTGTGCATTGTACTTACCTTATTAGTGTCCTCCTTGTTCTACTTCTTCACTTACATGCAGATCGATTTGAAGAAGGCTTACCAATCCGATGTCAGTAACCTAACCCAAACAAGTAAAGAAGTAATCAGCATGACCGAGAGCGCCCAATCGCTTTCTTTCCAAATGTATCGAACCTTTACCATCTCCAAGCTTATGTTTTATAACGATCCGAATATTTATGATGTGACGGCCGCGATGAACGAGTTGAACAACTACCTCAGCTCTATGCCATTCATTGAATCGATCTATGTATACAATTCGGCCAATGGTCAATTCTATACAGCTGGACGGCAAGGCGAAAGTGGTACATTCAGTAAGGACAACCTTGCGGATCAAGGTATTCTCGACATTCTTGATAATTTCAAGCAGTACCGTCCGTTTACACCTATTCCTCGGACGTATGTTACCAAAAATCTGAATGGAGAGCAGTTAACGAAAGCCTACACCTATCTAGGTTATGATGCTGTCGGCAGAACACAAAAAATTAACTCTGCCGTCATTATCAATATTTCGTCTGCTTGGATTAATAAAGATATCGGTGTCAATAAAAGCGACAATGAAGGAAAATCCTATATCTTGGACAATGAGGATCGTTTACTATCGGGCGATACGCTTCTTCCAAGATCCGTTAACGATAAGGATTCCGATTTTATTAACAAGAACATTAAAAACCAGCCATCTGGCTATGTAGTTACCAACTTTGAGGGTAAGAAATCACTTATTACTTTTACCTCGCCAGATACGCTTGATTGGCAGTATGTACGCATAACGCCATACAAGCAAGTGACGAAGGCTATTTATTCCATCCGGAACACGACAATACTAATCGCCGTCATTATTCTCGTCATCGGCTTATTTATTTCATGGTTGCTGTCTCGCATGCTGTACCGTCCTATTCATCAAATCATGAACAAAATGAACATTCTGGAAACCGAGAAGCGAAACAGTTCCTATACCATTAGGCAAAATATGCTGCGAAGCCTGATTCAAGGGTCACAGTCGCTGCAAACGAGCTCACAGCAGCAGAAGCTGCTGCAAAGCGGCATCACATTCGATTTCAATTCCAGTTATCGGGTTGTCATGCTGCGAATCGATAAGCTTGCTGCCTTGAAGCAAACGCGCGGCGACGATCTGCATGTCTACAAATTCGCCGTTATGAACATCGGCGGGGAAATTGGATTGAAGCATTACCGTGTTGAAACCGTTGATATGGACGCGGATTACGTCATTATGCTGCTTAACCGTCTCGATCATTCAGAAGAGCCTGACGATGCTCTGCTTCGTGATATGTTGACCCAAATTCAGCAATCCTCTTTGGATTTCTTGAAGATCGGTCTTTCGGTGACCTACAGCCCAGAAGGCTTCCAATCACAGCAGTTGTCCAATCTGTACAAGCTTGTCAAAGAGGCTTCCCAGCATCGTTTATTTTACGGGCTTGGCTCGCTCATTGATGCAGAAGATATCATTTCCTTAAAGTCGAAAGAATATAACTTCCCTGTCGACAAGGAGCGGAAGCTGACTGACGCATTGATGACTTCAAAAACGGAAGAAGCAAAAAAACTGTTCGCCGAAATTGTACAAGAAACTGCCGCCTTTCCGATTCATGTCGTCCATCTTGCGATCTCGCATTTGACGATGACCGTTAACAATATATTGTTCACTATTCAGAAAAATAACAGCTTGGATGTGGAAGCCAGCTTGAGCATTCACATTCCTTCGCCAGATCATTTTGAAACCATTGAGGAACTGAATGAGGTTTTCTTCGCCTTATTCGATGACATTCAAGCGAAGCTGTCGACGAAGCGTTCTACAAAGCAAGGTGATCTGATTCGCAGGATTAATGATCTCATCCAGAAAGAATATGCAAATCCGAATCTTAGTCTCAACTGGATTGCAGATGAGCTTGATATGTCTTCCATCTATTTGAGCCGGGTGTATAAGCAGCAAACATTGGCTGCAATCGTTGATGTTATTAATACCGTCCGTCTCGAGCGTGCCAAAGAATACTTAGAGAACACCGACTACTCTGTTGTAGATATCGCTGTGAAAAGCGGCTACACCAGCAGCTCTTACTTCCACCGCATGTTCAAAAAGAGCTTCGGCGTAACTCCATCGGATTATCGTAAAACGAAGCTTAGCTAGCAAGGAAAGAGGCAGGCGTCATAACGACGCCTGCCTCTTTCTTACTCCTCCAAAGCAATGATCTTGTGCCATTGTACTTCTCTATAAATAACCGATTGAAGTCAGCATTGGCTGCATCATCCGGTCTCTATGTTGCTTTCATGCAAGAGATCTTTTCAGTCCCAACGTGTTAATACGATAGGACCTTCCTTGGTAATAGCAACGGTATGCTCGAACTGTGCTGCCCATGCACCGTCCCGTGTACGCGCCATCCAGCCGTCCTGCGCAATATAGACATCCGCTCTTCCGGCAGTGATAATGGGCTCTATCGTAATGACCATGCCTTCCTCGAGCACAATTCCTTGACCAGGTATGCCGCGGTGCATGACCTCTGGATATTCATGCATATTTCTGCCTATGCCATGGCCTACGAATGCGGTAACCACATCGAATCCGGCTCTCTCTGCCCGAGATTGTATTGCATAACCTATGTCCCCTAGCCGATTGCCGTGTACTGCTTGCTTTATACCGTCCTGCAACGATTGCTCAGCGGCCAAAAGCAGCTTTTCGGCAGCCGTGTTTATTTTCCCTATCGCATAGGTCCAAGCAGAATCTGCTTTCCAGCCATCTACATCAGCTACCATATCAATGGTAACAATATCCCCCGTCTCCAATGGTTCCGAATCAGGAAAACCATGGCAAACAACCTCATTAACAGAGGCACATGTTGCGAACGGATAACCTTTATACCCCTTTTGGGCTGGAGTCGCACCCCGATCCAACATGAATCGCTCCACAAATCGATCAATTTCCTGCGTTGTAACCCCTGGCGCAATCCGTTTTGAGAGAGCTTTGTGGCAGGCAGCGACAATACGGCCAGCCTTGCGAATACCTCGAATATGTTCCTTCGTTTTCAGATCCACTGCCATGTGTGTTCAAACCTCCTTAAGGTTTTACGAAGCAAGTTAGTGGCAAAACATCTAGCAACGCTTTGCAGTAACAAAATCCACATCGTTCAGCAAATCATTCAGGCATAACGAGTGGATTCGTTTATGTATAACTTATTCGCAGAAAAGGAGACACATGCCCTCCAATATGGCGAAATTATAGACACCTTTAGCTTGCAATAACTGTTGGTAGACTGACGGAGGTTTTCCACCTTATGCTCACTTATAACCTACTGCCGCCTCGCGCCCCTATCCTGCTATTGTGCAAGATAGCAACTGAAGTGTTTGCTGTTTGCTGTGCTCTGCTGACTGGCTGTTGCCGACTCGACTACCAATTAATTGACTCCCTCACATGAGCTATCCTGCACTCCTGCAGCAACTTCGTCCCTCTGGCACACTTTTTACCGCCTATCCTGCACGTTTGCATTAACTTCACTCTTTCGGAACCTTCAACACACGATTTTGGGCTCCATTTAGAATCCTATCCTGCGGGCGTGCAGGATAGCTGCCTTTCACGACCCTTTTTCTGTCTCTATCCTGCGGACGTGCAGGATAGCTATAGATGTGTGTTGAAGTGCGTGACTAGCAACACGGTAAGCGGTTTGAGGTGTTGGTTGGTTGGTTGGTTGGTTGGTTGGTTGGTTGGTTGGTTGGTTGGTTGGTTGGTTGGTTGGTTGGTTGGTTGG
>NZ_VDBO01000059.1 GCF_005930355.1 Paenibacillus sinopodophylli | reverse complement strand
ACGGTAGTGGGCAACACGGTAACGATAAAAAAATCTTACTTGGCACAGCAGTCTGTAGGCACGACAAACCTATCGTTTAACTTTAGCGCGGGTGCTGCTCAGACGCTGGCGGTAACGGTGAGCGACACAACGCCGCAAAACAGCCAATTGAGCCAAACGACAGCAAGCTTCAATAAAGAAACAGCTGCGCAAGCGGATATAGCTGTAACGCTGACGCTGAACGGTAACACGCTTAGTACCCTTACAAATGGTGCAGCAACACTGACAGCCGGAACAGATTACACAGTAGTGGGCAACACGGTAACGATTAAGAAATCTTACTTGGCACAACAATCTGTAGGCACGACAAACCTAGCATTCAACTTTAGCGCGGGTGCTGCTCAGACATTGGCGGTAACAGTAAGCGACACAACGGAGCAAGACAGCCAGTTGAGCCAGACAACAGCAAGCTTCGATAAAGAAACAGCTGCGCAAGCGGATGTAGCTGTAACGCTGACGCTGAACGGAAATACGCTTAACACCCTTACAAATGGTGTGGCTACATTGACAGCGGGAACAGATTACACGGTAGTGGGCAACACGGTAACGATAAAAAAATCTTACTTGGCACAGCAGTCTGTA
>NZ_VDBO01000058.1 GCF_005930355.1 Paenibacillus sinopodophylli | reverse complement strand
GCATGCTTGGCACCGACTGAGCGGGCTGCAAGAGCCAGCAGTTCGCTAGCTCTTCGTTCACCACTGTGCCTTCTCATGACCGTTTTCCAACCGTCGACTACCTGGCGAACGGTGAGTTTTTGAAGGTCGGCAGGCGTCGGGAAAAGGCGCAGAGTGGCAAGTGAACCGGAGCCAATGAGGTGCTTATATACCTGCCGCAGCTCGGGGAACACAATGTCGACCCAACGGTCAATCTGGTTTTTGACGCTGACGAGACGATGGACGATTGTTTCCCGGTTCGCCATGAGCACGCGTAATTCCATGAATTCTTCACTGGTCTCTTTGATGAAAGTGTAGTAGCCGTTTTTCACCATGTCGGCGATGACAAAGGCATCTTTAATGTCGCTTTTGGATGGTGTATTGTCACGGTTTTCCTTGTTCCTTTTGACGAGATGAGGATTCCCCAATACGACCACGAAGCTGTGATCTTTGAGCCAGGCAGCGAGGCTAAGCCAGTAGTGGCCGGTTGGTTCCATACCGATGATGCTGTCGTGTAGTTGGTGCGTTTCCTGCAAATCTTTCATCCACTGCGGCAGTAGGCTGAAGCCTGCGTCGTCGTTGGAGAAGTGAAGCGGAGTGCCCAGCAGAATG
>NZ_VDBO01000057.1 GCF_005930355.1 Paenibacillus sinopodophylli | reverse complement strand
ACAGAGCACAATAGGTGGCAAGGTGGAAACGTCCAAGATCGGTAAGAAGGTTCCTGTACAGATTAAGATGAAAGAGAGCAATACGTCGATTAAGGACTGGGAATCCTATCTGAAGACGAGAAAAGACATCAAGATATACATACGCCTCTGGCGATCAGATGTGGTACAAGACAATGCCGGTAATACGGGAGCAGGACCTAAATGGTCCAAAGTGGGCTCAAGTCCAACCAATGAGATCGAAGTCGCGGTGTCAGCTGAAGAAGCGCTGCAGTATCTGAAAGGGAATAAACCACCTAGTTATATCGACGATTTAATGGATTACCCAATAGAGCCTGGGAAAAAAGTGAGCTTCAAGTATAATGTGTCTGTTTCTATTCGTTCAACTAATATTAAAACGGACTTGCGAGATTCGATTAGCTGTACGGGTATAGATTCACCTAAGATTGACTTCTATCGGCCTGACGAGCCAAAGGCTGGATTTGGGTATTACACCTCTACGCCGCAATACTGGTCCGAAATCAAAGAAGGTTCACCTAGTCTGACCGGTACAGGCTCTAATGAAACCTTTGAAGCGATGGCGGGTACGCCGACGACGCATAATCTGTATTTTGCATCCGGTGGTTCAGAATTTATAGTGGA
>NZ_VDBO01000056.1 GCF_005930355.1 Paenibacillus sinopodophylli | reverse complement strand
ACCTTTGAAGCGATGGCGGGTACGCCGACGACGCATAATCTGTATTTTGCATCCGGTGGTTCAGAATTTATAGTGGATATCGTAACGGAGTATGTCCCTTCTGCTACAGCAACGAGGACGTATACGTCCTCGTTTAATAAAGTAAAAAGCGGTCAGTATATAGCACCGACTACTGATCCTATCGTAAAAGATGTTGCGCCAACGTGTGGGCCCGCACGAAAAGCAACGGATGTATCAGGCGCTACATTCGTGGAAACCGTTACGACGTTAAATGGTACGTATGTGAAGACTGCCGCTGTTCCAGCTTCGGGTACCGTGGGACAGCCGGGGTACAAACCCGCTGTTCCTGAGGTTCTCGGTCCCACCTATCAATGCAGCTACTCGGGTGGCCATGATGTAGAAGTGGGCGGTTACTCCGATACGTGGACGCAAACGTCAACCTTCGATTACATGAAGATTGTCAAAGCGCAAGTGTGGAAGCTGAATAGATCCAAAGTAAATGGCATGACCGAGCTGCTCGAAACCGATGAGGTATCGGCTACGATTACGCAAGGCAGTCCTAACGTATTCAGTAACATTGCTAAAGCGAATACGAGTGCGGCAGGTCGATTAAGATATTCCAATGAGGCGGATCAACACGACCATGTCGTATGGCTGGAAGGCGATTCAGATAACCGGGA
>NZ_VDBO01000055.1 GCF_005930355.1 Paenibacillus sinopodophylli | reverse complement strand
GCTGATGTAAGGATGGCCTCTTCATTTTCGTCAAACTTCACTTCGCCCTCTACTGTGTCCGCACCTTGTGACAACTCTGCAATCAAAGGAGAGTAACGCGGAACCTCAATGGACAATGTGTCCTGCAGATCCTGTGCTGTAAGGTGGAACGGCAATCCAGATTCGCCGCCGAACACTTTATTCCAAGCGAATTGCGGTGCGAACATAACGCTGTTCACTTTTTCATCAATCCATTTAAGCGATCCGTCCATTCCACGCGTCCAAACTCTTCCTACTCCATCAAAAACTAACGGTTCAGCCATGATTAATATCCTCCTTCTAGAAACGAAAAAGGAACCTGTAAGATTATTTTACAAGTTCCCATAAACGCACATCGATTTCACTGATGCGCCGATATTCTTTTGTTTGATCGTAATCTTTTCTTGGCACAGCGCCCTGACCCATGATGCCAAGCTTTGTCGCCAGCGAAACTTTCTCTTTCACAAGCTTCTCAAATTCAGATTCCTCGTCCACACTTGTATTTGACATGCCCTCACCTCAATTCCGGATATAATCTACATCATATATGGCTTTGTAGCCCTTAACGCCTGTGATGCCGGTAGCAAAATCAGTATCATAAGCAAGCGTGCACCGAAATGTGTTTAGGGTTGCTTGTCTAAGATTCTCATCATGAAACAATCGAAATGCTCGCTCAGCTATCAGCCGTGCATCCGCGCTGCTTGGTG
>NZ_VDBO01000054.1 GCF_005930355.1 Paenibacillus sinopodophylli | reverse complement strand
TGTATTAAAACCGGGTTACGTCTTTGTCCCCACGCCTCCGACCTATGAGAAGCTGGAGGTGCCTAATCCGGATTATCGACCAGCGGTGCCTGCGACGATGAAGGATTTCGTGTACACAGGTGCTTCCCAGACCTTTGAGGCTCCGTTAACCGGTGCGTACCTCTTCGAAGTATGGGGCGCACAAGGCGGAACAGCTGGTAGTGGAAGCACGAACCATGGCGGTTATGCGAGTGGAGTCGCGCAGCTCGTAGCCGGACAGAAAGTGGAAGTGAAGGTAGGCGGCAAGGGGAGCAATGGAACCACAAGCATCAACCAATGCGACGGTTGCTCGAAGGCTGGCGGCTACAATGGCGGAGGCAATGGGATCGGCTCTGCGGGTGCAGGCGGTGGCGGCGCATCGGATATTACAGATGGGAATGGAACGTCACTCGTCGATCGAGTCGTCATGCCGTTCCATACGACGCACCCGACTAATGACGATAGCTATTTCTTCTCCGACACCATGAGCCATGCCGCAGATGCCGGTGATGTCATTCAAGTGAGGGTGAAGAATAACTCCACGAACACCAGTGGTGCTATCTATTTCACGGGTACGCAGGCACCTAACTGGTCCGAGAGTTATGTCGTCAGCTTCCCAATGACCGCGTCGGACTCGGAATATCGCGTGTATACCATTCCAATCGGGACGCATCCGAATTGGAGAGGCACGATTAATAGGCTGCGCTTCGATTTGGCCAACGGTCCCCACATCTCTAC
>NZ_VDBO01000053.1 GCF_005930355.1 Paenibacillus sinopodophylli | reverse complement strand
CACTCTCCGAGACGGATCCTGAGTACGGCGGGACACGTGAAACCCCGTCGGAATCCGGCAGGACCATCTGCCAAGGCTAAATACTCCCTGGTGACCGATAGTGAAGCAGTACCGTGAGGGAAAGGTGAAAAGCACCGCGGAAGCGGAGTGAAAAAGAACCTGAAACCGTGCGCTTACAAAAAGTCAGAGCCCGTTAAATGGGTGATGGCGTGCCTTTTGTAGAATGAACCGGCGAGTTACGATCACGTGCAAGGTTAAGTCGGGAAGACGGAGCCGTAGCGAAAGCGAGTCTGAATAGGGCGAATAAGTACGTGGTCGTAGACCCGAAACCGTGTGATCTACCCCTGTCCAGGGTGAAGGTGCGGTAACACGCACTGGAGGCCCGAACCCACGCATGTTGAAAAATGCGGGGATGAGGTGGGGGTAGCGGAGAAATTCCAATCGAACTCGGAGATAGCTGGTTCTCCCCGAAATAGCTTTAGGGCTAGCCTCGAGGAATGAGCGTCGTGGAGGTAGAGCACTGATTGGGTGCGGGGCCCGCCAAGGGTTACCAAGTCCAGTCAAACTCCGAATGCCATAGACGTGCTACTCGGGAGTCAGACAGTGAGTGCTAAGATCCATTGTCAAGAGGGAAACAGCCCAGATCATCAGCTAAGGTCCCCAAGTGTGTGTTAAGTGGGAAAGGATGTGGAGTTGCAAAGACAACCAGGATGTTGGCTTAGAAGCAGCCATCATTTAAAGAGTGCGTAATAGCTCACTGGTCGAGTGACTCTGCGCCGAAAATGTAACGGGGCTAAACACACCACCGAAGCTATGACATGT
>NZ_VDBO01000052.1 GCF_005930355.1 Paenibacillus sinopodophylli | reverse complement strand
CGTAATAGCTCACTGGTCGAGTGACTCTGCGCCGAAAATGTAACGGGGCTAAACACACCACCGAAGCTATGACATGTACCATAAGGTACTTGGGTAGGGGAGCGTTGAATACGGATTGAAGTTGGACCGTGAGGACTGGTGGACTGTATTCAAGTGAGAATGCCGGTATGAGTAACGAAAAGACAAGTGAGAATCTTGTCCGCCGAAAGCCTAAGGGTTCCTGAGGAAGGCTCGTCCTCTCAGGGTAAGTCGGGACCTAACGCGAGGCCGAAAGGCGTAGTGGATGGACAACAGGTTGAAATTCCTGTACCACCGAAGATTGTTTGAGCAATGGGGTGACACAGAAGGGCAGTGACGCGGACTGATGGAATAGTCCGTCCAAGCAGTGAGGCTAGTGTGTAGGCAAATCCGCACACTATTAGGCTGGGCTGTGATGGGGAGCGAAAATTGCAGTAGCGAAGGTCATGTACTCCGGCTGTCAAGAAAAGCCTCTAGTGAGATCGAGGTGCCCGTACCGCAAACCGACACAGGTAGGCGAGCAGAGCATGCTAAGGCGCGCGGAAGAACTCTCGTTAAGGAACTCGGCAAAATGACCTCGTAACTTCGGGAGAAGAGGTGCCTCGGTAGGGTGAATAGCCCGAGGGGGCCGCAGTGAAAAGGCCCAAGCGACTGTTTAGCAAAAACACAGGTCTGTGCGAAGCCGTAAGGCGAAGTATACGGGCTGACGCCTGCCCGGTGCTGGAAGGTTAAGGGGAGCGGTTAGGGGTAACCCGAAGCTGTGAACCGAAGCCCCAGTAAACGGCGGCCGTAACTATAACGGTCCTAAGGTAGCGAAATTCCTTGTCAG
>NZ_VDBO01000051.1 GCF_005930355.1 Paenibacillus sinopodophylli | reverse complement strand
GGTCGATTAAGATATTCCAATGAGGCGGATCAACACGACCATGTCGTATGGCTGGAAGGCGATTCAGATAACCGGGATGCGAATAGTGATTCGGATAACTATGTCAATGAGAAGAAAAAGTTTCAAGAGCGAAGAGACGAAGTGACGAATGTAACAGCGATCTCCGATTTTTTGATTCTGCAAACCTCCACGGGCGATCAGTCGGTGATGTCCTTTGAGAAGCCTTCTCCTGCTGTTAAATTAACGGAACCACTCGCCGTCCCTAAGTCTAGCTTTGATGCCATGTGGACGAATAATGTAAAAGCGGCAGCGAAGTGGGGAGAGTATGCCATTCACATCGGATCGTACAATGGCAAGTATGCGACGCCAGCGAGTAAGTACTCCGGAACGGGCAGCACAACGGTAAGCTCCATACTGGATACGAGCCCTGCGGGGTTGGTTCGACCAGCCAGGCCGACAAGTCCGATGAGATTGATGAAGACCGGATTAGATGTGCCGGACACCTTGCCTAATCAGCTGTATGTGACAGGGCAATCTTCGGTATTCTTTCAGAACATCATGAATTACAATCCTACGGGGTTACCGAATAAGTATGCAATCGATCTGGATAACGATTATGCCTTTAATGGACAATCCTATAGAAGCTCTTACTCTTCAATGGACGCAAAGGTTAATGATGTGGTCATCCATAATCCCGTATCTACGGAGTTTGCGATGGTAGAAGCATTGCCGGCTAAGCTGGATCAGCGGACAGCGTCTTCCGTTCAATTAGGCGGGAATCTGATGACACCGGTTACCGAGTATGAGCGTGTATTAAAACCGGGTTACGTCTTTGTCCCCACGCCTCCGACCTATGAGAAGCTGGAGGTGCCTAATCCGGATTATC
>NZ_VDBO01000050.1 GCF_005930355.1 Paenibacillus sinopodophylli | reverse complement strand
GGTGACCCGTAGGGGACTCGAACCCCTGTTACCTCCGTGAAAGGGAGGTGTCTTAACCACTTGACCAACGGGCCGTTCTAACATGAAAAACTGTCGTCTAAGACAACAAAAATGATTATACCAGCTTATTAACTGAAGTACAAGCATTATTTTTAATTAAACCAGAAACCATACAGCCTTACGCTTCGATTGTTTCAGCTTTGAATACGTTATCCAGCTTATCCTCTGGTGTTAGTCTCTTCTTGAGTGGAACCTTAACATCTCTTCCCAATTCTTTGAAGAAGGTGTCTACATCACATTCAATTTTATCGACATATACAGACAATACTCCTCTTTCAATAATCGCTTCATTACCTTCAGCAGGAACGGTTACTTCGATTGAGTATTTTTTCATCAACGTGTTGCTGTATCTGCCAAATATCTCAAGCAATTCCTCATTGTTGAATTTCCCAATCGCAGCTTGACCCTTGTTCGTAAAGTTTAAGTTTATTTTCATGTTTACAGCTCCTCATCTCTTATGATGCATCTGTTTGGACGGCTCGAGTAACTTATAACGAAAAAACCACTCTCTAGTCAGATTTATGATCTGAATATAAAGTGGCATCATCTATCAGAAAAGTGCTCACAGAATGACACCTTCTAAGTTCACCTATATACATCGGCAAGAAGTAAGTTATGGTGCGGTAGACAGGATTTGAACCTGCACGTCCATGGGACACTACCCCCTCAAGATAGCGTGTCTGCCGTTCCACCACTACCGCACATTTATATATCGATATCCTTCACTCACATTTGCTTAGTTATACTAAGAAATGGTGAGCCATGAAGGACTCGAACCTTCGACACCCTGATTAAAAGTCAGGTGCTCTACCAACTGAGCTAATGGC
>NZ_VDBO01000004.1:41922-449116 GCF_005930355.1 Paenibacillus sinopodophylli | reverse complement strand
GTGGCGGAATGGCAGACGCGCGCGACTCAAAATCGTGAGGGAAACCGTGGAGGTTCGAGTCCTCTCATCGGCACCATTTTTAAAAACCGAAGTCCTTTGGATCATTACGATCTAAAGGGCTTTTTTGTTATGTTTTTAATGGATTACTCTCACTTATGTTATGATACTGTCTATATTTATTTGCTTATTAATGGAGCGGAGGAAAAGGAATGTTAGTCAGGCATGCCATTACCGAATTGTCCGAAATGACTGCAATAAAGTTGAGAAATCTCGCTACCTTATTAGTCGACGTTGTAGATGAAGGGGCATCGATTGGTTTTTTGCCTCCATTAAGTCATGAGGAAGCACTAGCCTATTGGTCTTCGGTTATGAGTGACGAGGTTGTATTATGGATTGTAGAGCAGAATGGAGAGACGGTCGGCTCCGTACAGCTTCACTTGTGCCAGAAAGCGAACGGCTCACACCGCGCGGAAATCGCAAAGCTCATGGTTCACCCCAAAGCTCGCAGGATAGGAATTGCACGCTTGCTAATGAATGCAGCAGAAGATCGTGCGAAGCTTGAGGACCGGAGCTTGCTTGTATTAGATACTCGAGCAGGCGATCCTTCAAACCTGCTGTATCAATCATTGGGTTATGTTGAAGCTGGTCGAATACCGAATTATGCGAGATCAGCAGATGGGGGATTTGATGACACGATCTATTATTATAAGAACGTAACGCTTTAGCAGAATAGGAGGAGCATACCAATGAGTCGTGAAATGGTTAGCCCTATAATGTTGAATGTGCCTGAAAGCTTCGAGAGCAGCAGGCTGCTTATACGAGCACCGTTATGGGGAGATGGTGCTCAATTGAACAAAGCCGTTATAGAAAGTCGAGCTGAGCTATTGCCTTGGATGCCGTGGGCAGCTCAGCTTCCCTCTGTGGAGGATTCTGAGCTCGTCATTAGAAGCTCGAGAGTGAAGTACTTGGAGCGAACCGATCTTATGCTGCTGTTGTTTCTAAAAGACACAGGTCAGCTTATTGGGAGCAGCGGTCTTCATCGTATAGACTGGGAAACACGCAAATTTGAAATAGGCTATTGGGTAAGAAGCTCCTTCGGAGCCAAGGGCTACATATCGGAAGCGGTTGAAGCGATAACCGATTTCGCTATACAAGAGCTTGAAGCAAACCGAATGGAAATTAGATGCGACGCGAGAAATAGCCGCAGCGCGAAGGTAGCGGAGCGAAGCGGATATACGTGCGAAGGCATCCTTCGCAAGGAGAAACCGTCTGTTGACGGCTCGCTTCAAGATACGATGATTTTTGCAAAGGTTAGAGGATTCGAATTCCAATGATCGGTCTGCTATTTCTTGAGTGTTCTTTCATAATCTTCGAACCTTATTTTTCGAATTTGCTTTCGATCAGCCGAACGAGCAATTATGCCTTCTGATCTGCCTGATGCATCAATACCGACTTGTGTGTGCTCGAATTGTTTCAAAAAGGTATAAATGTCCGCTATTGTTCGGGGCAAGCGCAAGCCGAGTTTCTCCGCTAACAGTGGTGCTGAGTCTAACCCGAGACGTTTAGCAAATCGTGTTTTACCTTCTTCATGATAAAAGGGCTGATGCCCGTGCTCGCGCCATTCGGCGATCCTTTCCTGAGGCAGAGATAGGAGATGATCCAGTTCGGCCTTGTCTATCGAGAAGACATCGAAAAACCGATAATGCTGAGCTTTGCTATCTGTATAATTTTTGGCTGCCTTCGTCTTCCCACCGTATGATTCTTGATAAATGACGGTCAGCGCCCAATCCTTATCCGAGAAGATGTTGTCCAACGTTTTTTCGGCTATCGGTTTTAGAAAGTCTGCGATATTGCCATAGGGGTTGCCGATGCGGTCACCTTTTGCATACAAGAGCTCCTCCCTTGAGCCAATTAAATAATCAGGTTCACCTTTATCATTTTTGAAAAAAATGATTCTCGCGTTCTCTCCGTCAACTTTTTCATACAAATATACAAACTCCGAGTCATGTAAATATCCATTCTCATCGGTTAATGTCTCTGTCAATCTTCCTCTCTCACCGAGGCGGTGGTAAGTGAGAATACTGGGATATTTCGTAAGCGAATTTAGCTTCTTCAAATCCATACATTTCAGCTCCTAAGCGTTTAGCAGTATGACTGTGACACATTCCTAACTGCGATTAACGTATAATTCGTTATAAACGGAACAATTCCTGTTTAGAATAGAAAACCATAAGAAGGAGAACTTTTATGCAAAGAGATCATTCACCTAATCTTCACCGGATATTGCGTGAATTAGGCCAGGATAAAATTATGACATTGTTAACGAAGCAAATATCGGCATCGGATCTGAACAGTTTGCTGCTAGAGGTGTTTAGAGAGAAAATGGAGCAAATAGAGCCTAAGGAATTGTTGAAAAAATACGAGGCCAATCGATTCGTGCAGCCTGCTGAGGGCGATTTATTGACGTTGAAACAGCTGGAGCTTGATGTGCTTCGAATAGCCGAGGAACAATCTTTTGCAGCTATACAGCTTTCTCCTGTCGCACCACTCGGTTCCTGCTCAGTAGTCGCAACGGTCGATCAGAATAAAGTAATATCGGCATTAAGGGGAACAGAGGTCGTTGCCGATGCCACCAATCTGCTCGCGCTTCACGTTGCCCATTTGTTGAAATCTGATCAAGCGGATAATTCGAGCACCTTTCTCAGATTCGGCACGACCCATAGGCATATTAGAGCTCAAAGCTTGAACAACGCTCCGGGCATGCTTCCGCACTTTCATGTCTTTTGCTTAGTTACCTCGGGCAAGGATAACGGTTCTTACTCATTCGAAAAGCAAGCGTTCTTGGAGCAAGCAAGCGTTTATCAATCCTTGTTTGACAGGTTGTTCCAAACCGATATTGAGATCGTACTTAATGCTCGAAAAGGATATGCGGATGCAGATGGACTCGTCGAGCGAGTACTGCAATACAGCAGAGAGCAAGGTATCAAAGCAAAGCTTTCCGTTTCTGACTCGGTGGAATCCAATGCTTATTATCAAGGCCTCCAATTCACTATTAAAACGGTTATTAACGGCAATAGCTATACAATTGGGGACGGCGGCTATGTCGATTGGCCGAATCAGCTGCTCGGACGACGGAAAGAACGGATGCTCATTAGTGCGATTGGATTAGACCGGCTGCTGCCAGAGCTTGCACGCACAAGCCAATAATGGTTACACTTAGTGTATAGGTACAAGAGATCAGGATACGAGCAAGAGATGGATAACGAACGTTTAGCGGGTGAGGAGTGAGCGACGATGGAGAACAGAACCTTTACAATAAGCGAGGCTAACGAGCTGCTGCCGGAGCTGCAGGCAGCCTTGCGTCAGCTTCAGCAGTTGACAGCGCAATTCGAGGATAAATATTTGGATTATCAGAAGGAAAGAGCTGCATTAGAGCAGGCGTCTGCATCAGGTTACGGAAGCAAAGACCCTTTCTTTGAGCAGGAAAGTGAGCTGGAATTTATGAAGATGGAGGCAGACCTGCTCATTGATAATTTTGCCCGTAAAGGCGTACAGTTGAAAATGATCAACCCTGGCTTGATGGATTTCCCATCGGTGCTGAACGGTGAGGACATCCTCATCTGCTGGAAAGAAGGCGAAGAACGGGTCAGTTACTATCATGGCCTGCATGATGGCTTTGTAGGCAGGAAACCATATCCGACTGAATGAAGTTCCCTCAATCCCGCAGAGCAACAATAGCAAAAGTCCCGATGTTACAGCGAGCGGGACTTTTTGATCTATGTGCAAAGCGATCGAAGAAGAGAAAGGATGTACACGATGTCAGGCGTTATTTCGAAAGCGATACAACTTCTGGATCTTCTGCTGCCGCAAGGGAAGGAGAAAGAATTAAGCGTGACTGAAATGAGCAGGGAGCTGGGTATGCCTGTACAGAGTGTACACCGTATTCTGGGCTCCTTAATGGAGCATGGATTTGTTGCTCAGAACGCGAGGACGAAGAAGTACAAGCTTGGCCTATCCATCATGGAGTACGGCTTCCTCATGTGGGACAGTCTTATGCTGCGTACGGTAGCGAGGCCGTTCATGGAGGAGCTATCCCAGAAGACGAAGGAAACGGTTTATTTGGCTACGAGGGAAAATGCAGAAGGCGTTTATATCGATTCAGTGGATTCTCCGCAAATACTTAAAATTTCGGAGCCGATTGGGCTCAAGCTGCCTTTGTTTATTGGTGCATCGAATCGTGTTATTCTAGCGTATCTGCCTAGGAAAACGCAGGAGTCTATCTTGGCGGAGGTAGATTGGGACAATGTTCCTTCACTAAAGCCCTTATCTGAAGCTTACATTGAGGAAGAAATATTGATTATTCACAGGCAGGGCTATGCGATAACCGAGGGAGAGGCAACGGAAGGCACGACGGGAATAGCTGCTCCAATATTTTCCTATGAAAATCGAGTAATCGGTTCTTTGAATACCGCTGGCCCAACTTTTCGGTTCACAGAGGAGACTGTTCGAAAATACAGCCTGCTCGTAAAAAAATATGCAGATGCTATATCGGAAGAGCTTGGCTATCGTCACAAGCTTAATAAATAGTATTTGTTGCATGTTTCCCACTATACGGGAAACTGGACTTACTGCTATCAAATATCGGAATTATAATTAGCTTCAATAAGCGCTTAGGCGTAGGTTGAAGGAGCATAATCTGATGAATATCGTTGCATTTAAACATTTCGAATTTGATGATGAGGAAGCGTTTCGTACATGGGTGAATCATAATGGACATCATTTGGTGATGCGTGAGCCCTCTCTTGGCGTCGACTTGGGCTGGATAGATGAACTTGATCTGCTTGTTATTTGTGGAGGTCCGATGAGTGTATACGAAGAGGAGCTTTATCCGTGGCTTGTGGAAGAAAAACAATTTGTTCAGCATGCCATTGCATTAGGTAAGAAAGTGCTCGGTATCTGTTTTGGTGCCCAAATGATAGCAGAGCTGCTTGGCAGCCCCGTATACAAGAATGAACATAAGGAAATAGGCTGGCATACCGTGAATCGGACAAGCGATGAGCATTCATGGCTCTCTGGATTAAGTGAGTCATTCCTTTCATTCCAATGGCATGGCGATACGTTTGATCTCCCGAATGACACACGGCTGCTCGCCTATTCAGATGCTTGCAAGGTGCAGGCTTTCGCATATGAGGACCATGTGCTCGCGCTGCAATTCCATTTGGAAACGACACCGGCCTGTATGGAAGAGATGTTCGCGAATTGGTACGCGGAGCTCATCGAGGCGCCCTACATTCAATCAGCTGAGCAGATTCGCTCGTGCTATGGACAGAGCAAGCAATCTCATAAAGCGCTGCACCGCATATTGGATCGGATTAGTTTGAGCGATGGATAAGAAAGAAAAACGAAGGGAACGATGTGAAATGAAACGCAATCGCCTAGGGAATTCTGAGCTTTACGTAAGTGAGATTGGTCTTGGCTGTATGTCGCTTGGCAGGGAGAAGGACAAAGCAATGACACTTATTCATGAAGCGCTCGACAACGGCATCAATTTTCTTGATACGGCGGATCTTTATGATGAAGGCTTGAACGAGGAGATCATTGGTCAAGCCATTAGAGGCAGACGCTCGGATGTCATTATTGGTACTAAGGTTGGGAACAGGTGGGAGCCAGGCAAAGAGGGCTGGTCATGGGACCCGTCTAAGTCGTATATTAAGTCGGCAGTAAAGGATAGTTTGCGGAGGCTGCAAACGGATTATATTGATCTTTATCAGCTTCATGGCGGCACTCTGGATGACAAGTTATCGGAGACAATTGAGGCTTTCGAGGAGCTGAAGCAAGAAGGTCTTATTCGTTATTACGGTATTTCTTCCATACGTCCTAACGTCATTAGAGAATATGCGGAACAATCCAATATGGTCAGTGTCATGAGTCAATACAGCATATTGGACAGAAGGCCAGAGGAGCAGGTGCTTCCACTTCTTGCTCAGAAAGGGATCAGCTTAATTGCGCGGGGCCCTGTTGCAAAAGGGATACTGACAAGTGCTGGTGCCATGAAGGCAGATAAAGGGTATTTGGGATATGGAAAGTATGAGCTGACGGCATTGCATACGTCTCTGCTTGAAGGAATCGATCCGTTACGGGATATTGCTCATACGGCGATTAGGTATGCGCTAGCCGACCCGACTGTGGCGACAGTTATACCCGGGGCAAGCTCTATGGAGCAGCTGCGACATAACATTGCTGCGAGCCATGCGAGTGAGCTGACGACCGAAGAATTAAAGTCAATCCGTAGAATAAGTCAAGCGAACCGCTATGAGCAGCACCGCTAAAGCGGCTCATTCTAGCAGACAAAGCCTATACCGATTGCGCTCTCTATGCTATCCTAAGGAAGGAAGGTTTGACTTTATCAACTGTATGCAATAAAATTACAGTATCCTTCTTGAGAGGGAGATGCAACGATGAACAGTGAATTTACGGTAGCGGTTCACAGCTTGGTGCTGTTAGCCTACTTGCCTGATCATATGGCCAGCAGCGAGACGATTGCTAGAAACGTGTCAACGAATCCAACTCGGATTCGCAAAATTATGAGTACGCTGCGGAAGCATGGCTTCGTCACAACGAAAGAAGGCATCGGCGGCGGCTACATTTTGAATTGCGAGCCTGGCGAAGTATCGCTTGCTCAAATATACAGAGCGATTTCTGGTGGGACTTTGAAGCCGCATTGGTGCTCAGGCAATCCAGATGAGGATTGCTTAGTCTCTGCTAATATTCAAGGCGTTATGGATCATTTCTTCTATGAAGCGGAACAGCATTACGTGGCTTATCTGGAGCAGAATACGCTGCAGACCGCGCTCGACAAAATTCGAAAATGCCAGCTTCAGCAAAAGAACCAGCAAGTGTAAGAGCTATGGAAGGGCTGGTTACAACAAAGCGGTATCGTTGCGGCATGCCGTGCGTTACCGCTTGTTGGCCGGGCTTTTTTGAAAATATAGGAAAGAATATCTTTTTGCCAACTTTCTCTATATTACTACTCTAAACATTAGCTTAGCCGCCTGAGGACGGCTTCAGCCGTTTACGCTTGCGAGCTATGTGTATGAAAATTTTATACAGTTGATTGTATGTACCATCTCTAAGTCTGAATCTACATGCAGCTAAATGAATATTAATTACAATGAAAAGGGTGAAGAGTATGTCAGAACATATCATAACCAATTCTTCTTTTAATATCCCGCTGTCCGTTCTAGATGTATCGCCGATTGTTGCAGGAGGCTCTGTGGCGGAATCGCTTGCGAACACGTTAGATCTTGCACAGCATGCAGAGAAATGGGGCTACAATCGCTACTGGCTTGCTGAGCATCATAATGCGCCAAGTATAGCAAGCTCGGCGACGTCTATCGTGATTGGACATGTGGCTGCCGGAACGTCTAAGATACGTGTAGGCTCTGGCGGTATTATGCTGCCCAACCATGCCCCGCTCGTGATTGCCGAGCAGTTCGGAACGCTCGAATCCTTGTTTCCAGGACGAATTGATTTGGGTCTTGGCCGCGCACCAGGCACCGATGGACTGACGGCCACCGCGCTTCGCGGAAACAGAGGTGGAAACGGCCATGATTTCCCCGAGAAACTTGCCGAGCTGCGCGCGTTTCTAGATCCAACCCGAACGGAGCTTGGCATGCCGGTTCGCGCCATTCCAGGCGAAGGATTGGACATTCCGATTTGGCTGCTTGGGTCGAGTGACTTCAGCGCGTTGCTGGCTGCACAGCTCGGCTTGCCATTCGCATTCGCCGGACACTTCTCCCCGAACTTTACAGTGCCTGCGATGAATCTCTATCGCAGCAGTTTCAAGCCATCTGATGTGCTTGATAAGCCGAATGGGATGGTCGCAGTCAATGTCATTGCGGCGGATACGGATGAGGAGGCGGCGTATTTGGCAACCTCCATGCAGCAGCTGTTCCTATCCTTTATCCGGAATACGCGAGGACCTCTGCCTGCTCCAGTTCGTGATATGGATACAGTCTGGACGCCGCAGGAGAAAATAGCGCTGCAGCAGCAGCTTGGTTCCTCTATAGTAGGTGGGCCGGACACGGTGCGCAGTAAGCTTAAGCAGTATATTGAAGCAACTAAGGCTGATGAAATTATGGTTGCGGCTCATATATTCGACCATAAGGCGCGCCTGCGTTCTTATGAGATTATAGCCGAGCTGTAATAAACAGCCGAGCAGATAACGTCTGCTGAACGATGAAGGGTCTGCCAGCCAAGAGTAATTGCTCTTGGCTGGCAGACCCTTTTTTTACGGAGAGATGGTTGCTTGCTTATTCAACAGGCGGGCGCTCCCCTCTACGCAGCTCGCGAATCGACAAGCCGAAGTCCATTTGGAGATGCGGATAGTCAGGGAAATTCGCCCAATCGCCGCCCCATGAGAATCCTAAACGCTTTGCAATGGCTACGACCTCCATCCAGTCCGCTTTCCCGTTTTTGTTGCCGTCGTACTTCATATCCCATACAACTTCTCCCTGCTTCGTACGCAGAGCGAAATCAATCGCAAGTCCATAATTATGATAGGAATGTCCGCCTTGCACCTGCGTTACAATATTGCCTTCTGTAGTGCGCCCTTTTGCATAGATCGCATCCTGCTCCTCACTGGAGCGGAAACCGTCTGTAATAAGAATGGTGATGCCAGCTTTGCTTGTCTCGGCGATCAGCTCCGATTGCTTGGTGAATACGATGGGATTAAGCTCCGTGACAGGTGGAGCCGGATTATTGTGGATAGGAGGTATATAGGGCTCAAACGTTAATATGGTCTTCCACAATAATGCGGCTGTAATGGCCAATATAATGAACAGCAAAATTCGGTTACGTTTGCGTTTGTTTCTGGCTGCCAGATCTAGCTGTGCACGTCCTATGGGCAGTTGTTGATGAGAGTAATGATTTCGTTCCAGCATGTACAATCTCCTTACGCTTTATATCCGTTTATCTTATCATATTGACGCTTACGATGCCCTAGCCCGAAGTAGGGGATTCAATCAATGGGTTGACTTGCTATCAGTTTAGGTCTAAACTGATAGCAAGAAGCAGCTCAGGAGGTGTTGGAATGACAAATGAGAGTTCCGAAACTTTTCTTCCCAAACGCGATGAACGGCTAGGCTTGTTGATATGGTTTCGTTTGTCGCGTGTTTATAGTCACAGCCTGCGTGAGACGCACCAGCATTTGAAGAAATGGGGCTTGAGCGCAGCTCAGTTCGATATGCTGGCTCAGATAGGTGCGCATGACCGACTTACGCAGCAGCAGCTAGCCG
Source organism: Paenibacillus sinopodophylli (assembly GCF_005930355.1). Lineage (GTDB taxonomy): Bacteria > Bacillota > Bacilli > Paenibacillales > Paenibacillaceae > Pristimantibacillus > Pristimantibacillus sinopodophylli. The sequence continues at coordinate 439,820 of NZ_VDBO01000004.1, read as the reverse complement.
ATAAGCTGTTTGTAACCAAAGGCAACATTACGCAGCTGATCAGCAAGCTGGAGGAGCAAGGCTTTGCCCAGCGGGAGCAGGAGTGGAAGAGCAAATACGTATCGTTAACCGAGAAGGGCAGGACATTGTTCGATGATGTCGTTCCAGTGCAGGAGCAATTTCAAGCTTCGCAATATGATGCATTGAGTAGAGATGAGAAGAAGCAGCTGCTTCGTTTGCTCAAGAAAATACAAGATTAACGATTAACGACATAAATGAAAAGTTTAATCCATTCTTCTTCAAAACAACTAGGGAGGTTGTTCATATGCAACTCAAAGGTATTCATCACGTATCCGCCATTACAGGTACAGCATCAGGAAATTTTGAATTTTATACAGAGCTGCTTGGTCTTCGTTTGGTCAAAAAAACGGTCAATCAAGACGAAACTTCGGTCTACCATCTATTCTACGGAGATGAGAAAGGAAACCCGGGAACGGAGCTGACTTTCTTCGAATTTCCGATGACTGCTAAAAACAGGGAAGGTACAAGCAGCATCTCATCGCTGTCACTGCGTGTAGCTGACGATGCAGCGATTCAATACTGGAAAGCTCGGTTCGAGCAGCATGCTGTTGACCACGATGACATCGTAGAACGTGCTGGCCGCCAGACAATTGCATTCAGAGATTTCGAAGGACAGCGGCTCGTGCTCGTCTCTGATGAACATAATCAAGGCGTTGAAGGCGGAACGCCTTGGGAGAAAAGCACGGTGCCTGCTGAGTTCGGCATTCTCGGACTTGGGCCGGTTCAACTGACCGTCAAAAATCCGGAGCCGACATTGCTCGTTCTCACGCAGCTAATGGGCTTCAGAGAGAAAGGAAGCTACCCGTCAACGGTTGCGGGGCAGCCGGATATTGTCGTATTAGAAACCGGAGAAGGCGGCAGCGGAGCTGAGGTTCATCTGGAGGAAAGGCTTGATCTGCCGCGTGAGCGACAAGGCTATGGCGGTGTACACCACGTTGCCTTCCGTGTTGACAATGATGATGAGCTTCGGGAGTGGATCGAGCATATTCGCGGAGTACGGATACCGAATTCGGGCTTTGTGGACCGCTTCTATTTCCGCTCACTTTACTTCCGTGAACCAAACGGCATATTGTTCGAGCTGGCGACGGATGGTCCGGGCTTCGATACGGATGAAGATATTAATCACTTAGGCGAATCGCTCGCTCTTCCGCCATTTCTTGAGCCGCAGCGCGCGCAAATCGAATCCAGATTGAAACCATTGCAAACCAAGTTTGACGTATAAACGAACATAGATCCGCAGCGGACAAAGAAGGCGATCATTCCCTTTATTCAGGGGATGGTCGCCTTTTCACCTTTACGTATAGGAAAGTATTTGAGTGTACTCATACTTTCTCTACATATTTCACAGAAACAAAGGCGTCTATAGTAAGGACGCTTTCAAGCGTTTCTTCATACATTCTACCAATAATTGCGTAGTGAGCAATCGTATAAAGTTTGATATGCTTCGAGGATTGATCTCTTAGGAGGGAAACGATGAAGCGGTATTATAGTAAATGGTTCATGACGGCTGTTATTTTCATAGGCTTGTTCACTGCGCTGCATAGGGTGAATGCGGAAGCTGCACAGCCTTTCGACGATATAGCAGACAGCTATGCGAAGCAGGAAATTATAGATTTATATCAAAAAAAGATCATAACAGGAACTTCGAAATCGAGCTTCTCTCCGACCGCGCCTATTACGAGAGCGGAGTTCATTACGTTGCTTGACCGACTGCTTGGCCTTGAGCCTGTCGCAAGTCCGGTTACTCCATTCGCAGATGTTGCAGCGAAGGCTGGGCATTATGGCTGGGTTCAAGCCGCTGTACAGCTCGGCATAGCGGACGGAGTAAGTGAAACCAGCTTTGCACCTAGCAAGCCGGTAACGAGGCAGGAGGCGGCTGTGTGGCTCACGCGTGCATTGAAGAAGCAACCGGGCATAATCGGCGATGAAATGAACTTTGGAGATTACAGGCTTATTGCTTCGTGGGCGAGTTCCTCGGTAACGGCTGTGCACAGCCTAGGTCTTATGCAAGGGGATAGCGACGGGAATTTCCGCCCAACCGATGCGATTACTAGGCAGGAAACAGCTGTTATGATACATCGTGTGCTTCAGAAAAAGCAATGGGCTGCCATGCTGGCAGCTAAACCTATTGAAACCATTAAGCTAGGCTGGCAATACGGCCAGAGCACTACACAATTCGAGAACAACATTATGACATCCAATGTGAATACGTTGTCGCCGAGGTGGTTCTTCGCCGAAGCTTCGGGCGAAATAACCGATGCTGCGGATGCATCCCTTGTAGCATGGGCCAGAAAGCATAATAAAAAGGTATGGCCGATGTTTGGCAACCGCTCCGATCAAGCCGCTACGCACAAGCTGTTGTCGAGCGTGAGCTCGCGCACCAGCCTGATTGCGAAGCTGTCTGCATACGTCGTCAAATATGATGTAGATGGAATCAATCTTGATTTCGAGAACGTAGCTCCACAGGATCGTGCGGCATTAACCGCATTCGTAACGGAGCTCGCAAAAAAGCTGAAGCTGATGAATGTGACTTTATCCATGGATGTTTCGCCTGACCGCGGTACAGATTGGACGGATGCCTTCGATTTCGCAGCGCTCGGCAAGCAAGTGGAGTATATGGTACTCATGGGCTATGACGAGCATTGGGGAGCAGGCTCAGGAGCGGGACCAAATGCTTCGTTAGACTTTGTTGAAGTGGCGATATCCAAGCTTCTGAAAGTCGTGCCAAACGAAAAGGTCATTCTGGCCCTGCCGTTTTACAATCGAGACTGGGATTTGAATAAGGAGGGCAGCGTAGCATCCACCGCGTTCATTACATTAAGCGAGCAGCATGCAATTTTGAGCAAATATGCAATTAAACCGAAATGGGCTGCACAAGCAGGCCAATATACGGCAGCATACATTAAAAACGGCGTCAGGCATCAGATATGGGTAGAGGATGGACGGTCATTAACGGCCAAATATAAGGTGGCAGCAGAAGCGGGCTTAGCGGGCCTAGCGTATTGGTACATTGGCGGGGAAAGCCAGGATATTTGGGCAAGCATGCGGAACGCGGATCGCTTTCTAGGCTATCATTTTGATTAACGTTAATGGCTAGCATTAGCGGCGGCATTATAAACGAGTTATAAGCCGCGAGACAACGAAAATGAGATTAGTAATTTCCGAACTGGCATTTGCGGGGTTTGAATAGGTAGAATATAGAGGTAGAGGACGTGATAGATAACAGCGGCTTGAGAAGGGGAGAGTAGATCAGGTGAGAAAGTTTTTGTCATTATTTTTATCATTGGCGTTATTGTTTTCGTTCGTATCTTCTGTACAGGCAGAGGCTAAACCGATCTCTATATGGGTTGGCGACGAGCAGGTGCAGCTCGGCAGTCTGCAGCCAATTATGGAGAAGGGGACGACGCTGGTGCCAGCTAAGCTGGTTCTTCAGAAGCTGAATTTCCAAGTAACTTGGGACCAGAAGAGTAAGGTTATAACAGGCAAGAAGGATGGGCTGGTGCTCTCATTCCAAATCGATCATTTGGGAGCGATCGTTAATAACACGGAGCAGGGACTGCTGGCAGCACCTAAGCTAGTGAAAGGGATTGCCTATATTCCATTGCGTACCGTGAGTGAAGCCGCAGGCTATGAGATTGTTTGGAACAAGGAGCAGCAGTCGATCGCTCTACAGGCCAAAGCGACCAGCCAAGGCTTCCTATGGAAGGTCGAGAAAGCAGGCAGCACGGTATACTTGCTAGGCTCGATACATATCGCTAGTAAAGCTATGTATCCTCTTCGTTCGGAGATTCAGAAGGCTTATGAAGCATCTGACTATTTGGTGGTGGAGGCAGATATTTCGAAAATGAACGATGCAGACGTTCAGCAGCTTGTGCTTGATCTAAGCGTCTATAAGGACCAAACCACGCTAAAAGATCATATTTCGGCAGATGCTTATCAGAAGATAGGGGACATTCTTGAAGAGAATGGGCTTGAGCCCAATGTGCTTGACACCTACAAGCCATGGAGCGTTTCTTCTTCGATTGATTATTTATCGTCATCTCAATCTGGTTACGATGCTGGAATCGGAATAGATGCTCATTTCCTCCAGCAAGCGATTGCGAACAATAAGCCTATTCTAGAGCTGGAATCGATTGAATACCAGCTGCAAATGTTCAATCGATTCTCGGATAAGCTGCAGGAGGAGATGCTTCTTTCTTCTATTGCCAGCTATTACACAGAGGATTCAAGCATCGATCACCTGACGGAGTTATGGACGACTGGCAATGAGGAGCAACTGCTGGAGCTTACTGACTCCACTTCGGCGAATGAGGAGCTTAACAAAGCGCTGCTAACAGATCGCAACGCTCCAATGGTAGACAAGATAACGGGCTATCTCAATGACAGCACGAACAAAACCTATTTCGTCGTCGTAGGTGCTGCTCACATGCTGGGAGAGAACGGGATCGTTCCATTACTGGAGAAGAAGGGCTTTGCAGTTACCCGCCAGTAATCATTGAATTATAATAAAGTAAGAAGGCAGCTTCGCACGATGCGATGGCTGCCTTTTCTTGTGCCTTGTTCAGTCAGGCTAGTGGCTGGTGAACGATTGCTGCTGCTTAAGCTTCAGTTCAACGAGCAGCGCATGCAGCTGCTCAGTTGCAAGGCCGTGCAGTACAAGCCTAAAACCAGCCTTCAATGTGGTTAGCGGTACCATGGGGTGCTTGTTGTTAATCAGTGCGAGCCGATCATTGCTGCCGATGATTTTGGAAGCCAGTATGCCAATCGTTTCGTCAAGCTGCAGCGAATTGGTAGCACGCCAGAAATCATTGTCGGTCAGGAACATTTGGTAAACAGGGGTAAAACACTCAATCGCCGTCGTCAAGTCCATGAAATTGGTCCAGCGGTTAGGCAATTGCTCAATTGGCACGCGGGATGAGGTGATTGCACTAAAATTAAGCTGCTCCTGCTTCGTGACTTCGATTCCACGATCGCGAAGCTCACGGTTGAGGTTAATGACGAAGTTATATAAATTCAGGTCATGGATCAGAAACAGATCATCCTTGACTGGCTCAAGCTTTGTCGGTTTAAGTGGATTCATCTCGATCTGGACGCCGGGAACGTTGTCGCGAATGAAGCCGAGCACCTCAGAACCAAGATAGAAATGACGCAGGATCATAAAGTTGGCGCTCGGACTCACAAATGTTTTCATGCCGAAATGCAGTACGCGATGCAGCAGACGAGATGAGGTGAGCGCTTTAGGTACGATGATCTTATAGATTTGCAGCACAATAATCATTAATCGTGCGAAGGGACGAAGCATGGGCAGCAAAAACTGCCTTGATCTGCTGGAGCAGTCCTTGAGGTAAGCGGCCTTTGCCTCCTCATTGAAAGGGATGCTCTGATCCAAAAATATAGCTAGGAATGGATTCGGATCGTTTTTGTCATGCGGCATGTTTTTGAAATAATCAGAATCACTCATACGTTGCCCAGCTCCTCTAATTGCAATAAGTAAAGACGTGCGGTTGTCTTAGCCGTTTTTACGATCCGCGCCGCAAGCTCAGCTGTCAGCATGGGATGCTGAACAACCGTCTCTAGCCGTTCGAAATGCAGCTCATCGGAATCGCTGTGATAGAGAAGGAAGGATACCTCTTCATCGCTCAGACCGAGTTGATCACGAATCATCTCGCCCCAGTAGCGTGCCATTCGAAAGCCCAGCCCTTCGATGATCCACATGGCACCAATAAGATCAACGGGGTTGTCGCGGCTTGCTCGCTGGAATAAATAAGCAGATAATGCTTCGCTGCCGATATTTTTCTCACCAGCCTGAATCGTACTTAAATCTCCGCCTACCGCTGTATAATTTCGTTCCAGAATTTGGAAGTCGCGATGCTCATCGCGTGCATGGGCAATAAACGTAGATCTTAGATCGATATGCTCAATGGCAATATAGGAAGCTGCGCGGGCAATCCACTGTGAGCCATCAATGACCTGCTGGCGGATGTTCTCCATGAGCGCTTTATAATCGTCGAGTGTGAATTTATGGTTATACAGCTTATGAATAACAGGCACATGGGCGAGCTTCTGCTCGAAATCGATCCATACCTGCACAAGCTGTCTCACTAGATGAGTTTGGACATCATCGGTATTATCGTATGTGAGATGCGGAGCTTCGGGCTCGCGTTCCTCGAACGCGGCAATGCCTTCACTTGAAGAACCGACAACGGTGAGCATCATATATGACGTCTGGAACCTGCCGCTCTCAGGAACCATGCATAGCACCTGCTCGCCAGGCTTCAAGTGTCCTTCATTCAACAGCTCCTCCAGCATAATATAGATGGATGCTGCACCTGTGTTGCCTTTCGTATACAAATTCGTGAACCACTTCTCCTCAGGAATCGTAAGTCCGCCCAGTTGCAGCAGTCTGAATATTTCCTCACGGAAGAAATGCGAGGAATAATGGCAGACCATCCAATCGATTTGAGTTGGATCTACCTTTCCTTCATCAACAAGCTCGAAGAAGCGCTTAACACCAACCTTAGGCATCTCATTAACGAGGCGAATGTCCTGTTTGAGATTGATCGCCCCGTCATTGGCCGCTTCATGGACGGAGGAATAGTCGAGCCAGCTTGCTTGTTTCGTGTTCTCTTTGTTCGTACCTGCATACATGCAGACATCATATACATTCGCATAGGATTTATTGTCGATCCAGTCGATTCGAAGAGATAAGCCGCTGGCGGCGGGCTCATGCTGCAGTACAGCGGCTCCGGCGCCGTCAGACAACATGAAGCGCAGGAAGTCTGTGTTGAAGGGAACAGGCCGATCAGTAAGCCCCTCCTGAGCTTCGAAGCGCGTATGCTTGAATACGCGGCTAGGGAACTCGCTGGCACAGGAGATCGCGGTCTGCTGCTCACCTGACTGCACATGCAGATAGGCGTTTTTCATCGCCTGCATGCCGCTGGCGCAAACGCCTTGATGGGTGGCTACCTCCATGACAGGGAGCCTTATCTCGGCATGCACCATGCTGGCGAAGCCGGGTACCAATAAGTCGCCTTGCGTGGTGCCGACAGCAAGGAATTCTACCTTGCCGCCAAGATCAGCTTTATTGCGTGCAAGAGCATCATGGATTGCAAGACTGGCCATTTCTGCATTCGTGTAGACACTCTTCTGTTCTTTATTTATGGCATAATGACGATAACGGATTTGATTCTGCTCGAGAATTCGGCGCTTCGACTTCGAACTTTTTCCGTTTATTTGGCCGAGGTAGTCCTCGATTTCATCATTGCCGATTGGAGCGCCGGGAAGAAACTTGCCAATACTCGTAATATAAACTGGATTCATAAAGCACCTCCGAATTAGGATGTCTGACTACCTCCTATAATCGTAGATCCTGCTTCTAAGGCCTAGTACTAACTTTATTTGGTACCCGTGCGGTAGGGAGATGAAACCAATGCTGCTATTTTTTCGTTTGTATAGTTATGGACTTGGTTAAGGGCGGTGGGATTTTGCGAAGCGCAGCGGTAAAAATGATAGTGGTATTTATGGCTTTGCTTACAATAATGGGTTGTGGCGGACAAGCGCTCGATCGTCCCGAGCAGGCTGCAGTTAACGACGCGGAAGACGTTATTGACAAGCACGGGGAAATGAAGAATGACGAGCTGTTGGATGCTTTTGTAATAGGAGATCGGGATGTAGTGAGGGTCGTTCGTTATACAACAGAAGGTGATCCGCTCTTCTATACACTTTCGAGAAAACAGGAAGGACTTGAAGTTCGGTATGACACTTCTCAGGATAAATTCGGATCGTCAACCGTGAAGTCATATGTATGCCAATCATTACAGAAAACAGAAACGAATAACGGCTATGCGTATCAGTTGAACGAATGCGGGAGAGCAGGAAAAACAATAACACTTATCGAAACTAGGACTTGAATAACCGGTTAAACGGAAGTGGTGGAGCCTGGGAGATCGAAGCCCCATTACTTCAGCATGAGATAAAGATGGTCCACGGCGTGCATAGCGTATTCCAAGCGAAGGGGTTCGCCATCTTGAAGCAACGCTAAGCAGGGTACGCTGGATATTTTCCATTTGTCCCTTAGATGTGGTGCGTAGTTGATATTAAGCTTGTAGAGCGGGACCGATATGCCAGTTATTTCGGCAATTTCGAGCATACGCTCCCCAATAGCACAAGTGCCGCACAGCGGAGTGAAGAAGTAAACGGCGGTCTTACGGCTATCGGATTGCAGAAGATCTAACAAGGATGCTTCAGTAATTTCTCGGATGCCCATCGTAATGCTCCTTTAAAAAAGTATAGAAGTAATTTACTTGATTCGCAGCTGCTGCACAAGGGTAAATATATCTCAAAATGGACGATGAATGTGGTGAGCATTAGGAAGAGATGAGTTTGGCATAGTTAGTGTTTAGAAGCGAGGCCGATTTGGGTTGCGACGAGCAAAGGATCGGGTCCTTGAGACTTGTTAATTGTTCGAGAGGTACAGCGATAATAAAAATAAGCCATTAATGAGCAGCAAGGCAGCAAAAATGAGACTGGTTTTATTCTTTCTTATAAATTCCATTTGAACACCCCGCGTCTTCGTAGTTACTCATTCAATTATCTCGTTAATGGGCTCATTTTTCCACCTTTTTTTGAATGAAAGCATTAGTTTAATCATTGCGATGTTTAAGTCTGCTCGATTTAGACACAAACAATCTAATAATGGCATCATTTTGTTTCTTAATTTGTAGAAATTTGTAATTGCATGGGGGAATGTTATAAAATCAAGATAGGCATGTACCGATGAGCCGTTTTACAAATCAGTACCGTTTATTTCTTGTTTTGTTGCCTGAGAGAAAAGGGAATATTCAGCCTTTGTAGAATATTGTAGTGTTCAACCTTTTTTTTTGGAACTTGCATGTCGAATAGGCGTATTGCTGTATAGAGTATGTGAATGTAAGATGCTCTCCAATTTCAATGAAATAGTGAACCTGATGGAAAGGGGGTGCAAAGACAATGGCAATCTCTCTCGTAAAAGGACAGAAGATCGACTTAACAAAAGGAAATACTGGACTTAGCAAGGTGATCGTAGGCTTAGGCTGGGATCCTGCTGAGGTTAAAGGCGGATTTTTCGGATTGAAGAAGGCGGCGAACGTTGACTGTGACGCTTCTGCACTATTGCTTGACGAAAAAGGCAAGCTTAGCGGCGAGAAGAATCTCGTATGCTTCTACAATAAGCAAAGCGGTGACGGCTCAGTCGTTCACACAGGGGATAATATAACAGGTGAAGGTGATGGCGATGATGAGCAAATCATCGTACAACTGGACAAAGTACCTGCGAATATTCACAAAATTCTTTGCGTAGTCAACATTTACGAATGTGAATCGAGACGTCAGGATTTTGGAATGATTAAATCTGCGTTCATACGGATCGTTAACCCAGTCAACAATCAAGAGCTTATTCGCTTTAACTTGACGGATAACTACTCTGGTAAAACAGCTTTGGTTGTGGGTGAGCTTTACCGGAACAGCGGTGAATGGAAGTTTAGCGCAATTGGGGAAGGCACTCATGCTGCCCATATTGATATTCTTGCTCGTCAATACCAATAATTCATATTGAGAAAAGAGGGCATTTAAATGGCAATCAGCTTATCCAAAGGACAGAAAATTGATCTCACGAAAACAAACCCTGGATTATCGAAAATTACAGTCGGCCTAGGCTGGGATACTAATAAATATGATGGCGGGAAAGACTTCGACCTTGATGCATCGGTATTTTGCTTGAATGCAGAAGGTAAAGTAGCTTCCGATTCTGATTTCATCTTCTATAACAACCCGAAAAACAGCAATGGTTCCGTTGCTCACACAGGCGATAACCGTACTGGCGAGGGTGATGGCGATGATGAGCAAGTAAAAGTTGACCTTGCAGCGGTTCCGGCTGGAACGGATAAAATCGCATTCGGTATTACAATCCATGATGCACAAGCACGCAGCCAAAATTTCGGACAAGTTTCCAACGCTTTCGTTCGTGTTGTTGATGAGCAAAGTGGAACAGAACTTATCCGTTATGATCTTGGAGAAGATTTCTCCATTGAAACAGCAGTTGTCGTTGCTGAGCTATACCGTCATGCCGGCGAGTGGAAGTTCAGCGCTGTAGGAAGCGGATTCCAAGACGGACTAGCTGGTCTTGCACGCAACTACGGTCTTTCGACTAACTAATAGTCTTTTAATCATTACCCGTAAAGGGTCGCCAGCGGCGGCCCTTTTTTGAGATATCCAAAGTCCCTATGCGAAATTCAAACTTAGCTGTTTTCAAGGAGGAATACACGATGTCCATTAATCTATCCAAAGGACAACGGATTGATCTTACTAAAACCAATCCAGGACTTACAAAGGTTGTACTCGGTCTCGGCTGGGATACGAATAAGTATAGTGGCGGCGGGGAAATTGATCTGGATGCAAGCGCATTTCTGCTGCACCAGGATGGCAAAGCCAAGGATGAAAAGGATTTTGTATTCTATAACGCTTTGATTGCTTACAACGGCGCCGTTGAACATACGGGAGATAATCGTACAGGCGAAGGCGACGGGGATGACGAGCAAATTAAAATTGAGTTTGCCAAAGTTCCGGCTCATATTGATCGTATAGGTATTACTGTTACGATTCATGATGCAGAAACCAGGCACCAAAACTTTGGCCAGATTTCGAATGCATTTGTTCGATTGGTAGACGATTCTACCGGAAGAGAAGTGCTTCGTTATGATTTGGGTGAAGATTTCTCCGTGGAGACAGCAATCGTTTTTTGCGAATTGTATCGCCATGGGGCGGATTGGAAATTCCAAGCGATAGGCTCCGGATTCTCGGGCGGACTCGCTGCGCTTTGTCGCAATTATGGATTATCCGTCTAAATAGAAAGATGTCTAGGGTGGCAGGGTGAGGAAAGTCACCCTATTCTTTTATTACTGAAAGGCGGTTATCATATGGAATTGTCATTGATGAAAGGTCAGAAAGCAGATATTACGAAAAATAATCCTTCTATTAACAATCTTGTTGTCGGTATGGGCTGGAATAGCGCCTCAGGTCTTGATGTGGATTTCTCGTCTTTCTTATTGCGGGCAAACGGGAAAGCAGCAGGAGACAAAGATTTAATATTTTATGGGAATCCTAAGGATACAAGCGGTTCTATTGAAATAGCAGGTGATCAAAAACGTAATTTGGCAGGAAAGATCGATCAGGAGCAAGTCATGATCCGCATTAAAGATGTGCCGCAAGCGATTGAACGCATCTCTTTTACGCTGACGATCTATGAAGGTGAAGCAAGGAGACAAAGCTTCTCTGATGTGAACGATGCTTATATCCGCATTATTGACGAAGGAACAGGACGCGAATTATTGCGATATGATCTTGGAAAAAACTTCTCTATTGAAACGGCGATTGTCGTAGGAGATTTATATAGATATAATGGCGAGTGGAAGTTCAACGCAATCGGATCAGGATACTCCGGCGGTCTGGCTGCGCTTTGCAGCAGTTTTGGCATTGAAGTGACGGCTGATGCGCCTTCACCTGCGCAGACGAAGTCGCCAGAGCCAGTGAAGGCGCCCATTATTCCGCCTCCGCTTAAGCCGTCTGAGCCAATTGTGTCAGAACCTAAAGCTGCTCCAATTAACCTAAGCAAGATTTCATTAACAAAGCGCGGCGATGTCATTAATTTGCAGAAGGGTTCCGGCGCGCTTGGTGAGATCGTAGTCAATTTGAACTGGAACCAAAAGAAAACCTCTACTGGATTTTTCGGAAGATCCAGCGGCGTCGATCTTGATGTTGGCTGCTTATACGAACTGAAAAACGGCATGAAAGGCTCCGTTCAGGCGTTAGGCAACAGTTTCGGTGATTTAACTAGAGCGCCTTACGTCTCACTCGATGGTGACGACCGCACAGGGTCCATCCAAACAGGTGAGAATCTACGAATAAATGGCAATAAAGTATCAGAAATTAAAAGGATCGTTATTTACGCGTATATCTACGAAGGCGCAACTAATTGGGCTGAAGCAGCGGGTGTCGTTACGATCTCCCAAGCTGGCGGTCCTGAAATCGAGGTGAGAATGGACGAGCATAACAATCGCAAAGGAATGTGCGCGATTGCGATGGTCGAGAATGTGAATGATCAGACCTTCAGTATTAAGCGGCTCGTGCAGTATTTCTCGGGACATAAAGAGCTCGATGAGGCATATGGCTGGGGACTTAGATGGGTACAAGGAAGTAAATAATGCTAATGCCGGAGGTTTTTGAGAATGGTTGACTTTTTTCAAAACATTATACAGAATTTCGGGAGCTTCTTTCACTGGGATAACTTATCCGAAGTGTTTACAAATCCCACCAACTGGGGGATCATCGCAACTTTGGTCCTTCTAGAAGGATTGCTCTCGGCCGATAATGCGCTGGTGCTTGCGGTTATGGTTAAGCACTTACCTAAGGAGCAGCAGAAACGTGCGTTGTTCTACGGGATTATCGGTGCGTATATTTTCCGGTTTATCGCAATTGGTGTTGGTGTGTATCTCGTACAGATTACGTGGATTAAAGTCGCGGGTGGTTTGTATTTATTGTGGATTGCGTTAAGCAATTTGTTCCATCTGGAATTCAAGCTTGCTCGGGTTGGCGGCATCAAGCTTATTCCTTACATCGGTAAAAAAGGAAATGATGAAGAAGCAGAGGTTCAGAACAAAGGCTACGGCTTCTGGCGGACTGTACTTGCCGTTGAATTAATGGACATTGCGTTCAGTATTGACAGCGTACTTGCGGCATTCGGCGTAAGTGAAGAGGTCTGGGTTCTGTTCTTGGGCGGTATTCTAGGCGTTCTTATGATGCGCGGCGTGGCTCAGATATTCCTCAAGCTCATCGATAAGTTCCCAGAGCTTGAGAAAGCAGCTTTCATTCTTATTATCTTGATCGGTGTTAAGATGATTGCTGGAGCATATGATTTCGAAGTTCCGCATACGCTGTTCTTCGGTTTAATTATTGCCGTATTCGGAGGCACGTTAATTTATAGCGCCGTACGAAACAAAAAAGACTCTACAGCCGTCTAGTAGGCATATATGCAGATTATTGGATATCCCTCAATGAATCACGAGGGATATTTTTTACTCTCAGCTCGTTTTACCAAACTTTTAGGAGGGATCACTTTGAGGTATTTCAACTATCTTACCAATGAAGAAGAGCAGAATTTCTTTTATTCCCTCCCAACTCAGTTCAATAATGATGCTGACAAAGAGATACTTGCTCACGCGATTGGTGCGGCGCTTTACATGCCCGCTACCAAAGTTAATATAGCAGATGATTTGGTAGCCGATAAGCACGAGGGACTCGTGTCTATGGTGATAGACCTTGAAGATGCAGTGGGCGACAATCAACTTGAATATGCTGAAGAGAATCTGAAGGCTACACTATTGACGATTGGAAGATATGTCGCAATAGGGCTGCTGCGTATGCATGAAATTCCGCTTATATTTATAAGAGTTCGCTCTGTAGACCAGCTGAAACAGCTGCTGTCCTGTTTTGGAGAAGAAGTTCAACATGTAACGGGCATCGTATTTCCTAAGTTTAATCTGACAAGCGGTAGGGCGTATTTGAGCTTGCTCGCTGAGTTCAATACACGCAATCTTATGACCAGCTCTACGTTGTATGGTATGCCGATACTAGAGAGCGCCGAGGTTATCTATCGAGAGAAGCGTATCGAGACGCTGATGGGGATATCGGAGCTATTGAATGAGTATAAGGAATACGTACTGAATGTACGGATTGGCGCTACTGATTTCTCAAGTCTCTTCGGGCTTCGAAGAAGTCCTGATCATACGATCTATGATATTGCAGTTATACGCGATTGTATCGCAGATATCGTCAATGTATTTGGCCGAATGGACAATCATTATGTAGTGTCAGGACCGGTATGGGAATATTTCAAGAGCGACCGCGTATTCAAGCCGCAGCTCAGGCAAACGCCTTTTGAAGAGAGCATGGGCAAGCACGGACGCATCCTTCGTATGGATTATATTAATAAATATGTGGACGGGCTTATTCGCGAGGTTGCAATGGACAAGGAAAACGGCATTATCGGTAAAACCATTATTCATCCTACGCATATTAAGCCGGTACAATCGATGTTGGTCGTTACACATGAGGAATACATGGATGCTCTGCACATTATGGAAAACAGCCAAGGCGAATTAGGCGTGATGAAGAGCCGTTATTCGAACAAAATGAATGAATTTAAGCCGCATTTGACATGGGCCAAGCGCATATTGATCAGATCGAACATATACGGGGTGCTAAATGAAAATCAAAACTTCACCTGCTTACTCGCAGAAGAACGAGAGTCAGCAATCGTTTAATATTATTGGAGATTTAGAGGTTACGATTAAGGTGACTAGCAATGTGTTTGATATTCCGCTTGAGCAATTGTTCCAGATGGCGGCCCGCATTAACAAAAAACGCAGCTTTCTGTTCGTCAGCAAAGTACTTGGCAAGCATATCCCCGTAAGACCTCATGTATCCTTATTATCTGGAGCGGCGCTTGGACTTCTGTATCAGCAGTTCAAAGGCAGAGAGCTGCCCATACGTATAGAAGAGCTGTTGCAAGCATTTGAACTGCCTGAATCGGCTGGAGAGATATATGGGCGTTTGAAGCAGCGGAAAATGAACGTGCAGGAGAAGACCTTGTTTATCGGTTTTGCTGAAACGGCGACTGCACTTGGTCACAGTATGTTCGATGTGTTTGGTGGCGATGCGGCATTCTTGCATACAACTCGAGAGAGCATTGGTTATATGAGCTCCTGCATCGATTTCGAGGAAGAGCATTCACATGCGACAACTCATCGATGCTATGCACATGACCCGTCTATTTTCCAAGAGGCTGAAACGATCGTATTAGTAGATGATGAGATGACGACGGGGAAAACGGCGATTAACATTATACATGACTTGCATGCGAGATATGGCAAAAAGAACTATACCGTCGCGAGTCTGCTAGACTGGCGCTCGGATGAGGATATTCAGCGCTTCGATGAGCTGAGGCAGGAGCTTGGTGTAGACGTTAATTGTCTGTCCCTGATTTCTGGACAAATAGCGGTAGCGGGAGCATCAATCGAAAGCACAGGCGAGCATCAGGCGGCAACGGTATATGAGCAGAAGCCAACTATCGCGATTAAGTATGTGAATAATCATTTCGAAGGCTTGGCCTCAAGGAATGGGGACCTTTCCTATTTGCAGCATACGGGCCGCTTCGGTCTTACGACGTCTGACAGCGATAGACTTGACCGCGAAGTAGAACGTACGGCTTCGTTTCTGAGGCCATTTAGAGTAGGCGGCAAAACGCTATGTATGGGAACAGGCGAGTTTATGTACATCCCGATGCGGGTGGCAGCTGAGCTTGGCGATGATGTCTGGTATCAATCCAGTACACGTAGTCCGATTCATCCGAACGACAATCCTAAGTATGCGGTGCAGTCAGCTTATCGCTTCGCTTCTCCTGAACACAAAGACGTTATCAACTATATGTACAATATTCCATATGGCTTGTACGATGAGATGCTGCTGTTTATGGAGCGAGAGCTTGCGGCTGAGCAAATGGCGGAGCTTACTCAGGTTCTGATGACCTTGGGCATCCCGCAGATTCAGATCATCTATTTCAGCCGGAGGGAAATAACCGCTCCCGCGCCAATAGGCAGCTATAAGCAGGAAGATGTTATCTTCCTCTTGAAGGATCTTAGCGGCGTTTCACTAGAGCGTCGAACGGAAGAGCGCGAGGCGGCTATGCAGACTGGCGGCCATTATTCAGAAAGCTTGCCGATCGAGTATGAGCCGAGTTCACAATATTTGAAGCTATTCCAAGATACGCTCAGAGACTCTGCACGCCGGATCGCTGGGGCCGTAGGTGTAGTTGCAGAACGGATGGTTCAGAAGCATGGCTTCGAAATCGTACTTGCGTCCTTGGCAAGAGGCGGTACGCCTATCGGTGTGTTGATTAAACGTTATATCAAGCAGGTATATGGCAAAGACATTCCTCATTACAGCCTATCGATTATTAGAGGCAAAGGCATAGACGAGAATGCTTTGCTATACATCAATCAGACTCATCCTGATCAGCATGTACAATTTGTTGACGGCTGGACGGGGAAAGGTGCCATTGCCAAGGTACTTATTGCAGCCTGCGGTCAAATGTATCAAAAGTACGGGATCAAGCTTAGTGATGAGCTTGCGGTACTGGCTGATCCAGGCTTCTGTGCGTCTATGTTCGGTACGAGAGAGGACTTTCTTATCCCGAGCGCTTGCCTGAACGCAACGGTGTCAGGCTTGATAAGCAGAACGGTTCTGCGCAGCGATTTAATAGGACCACATGATTTCCATGGTGCGAAGTATTACAAAGAATGGGCAGCAGCCGATTTATCGCATGTATTTGTCGATGCGGTATCCGAATATTTCGACCAGACAGCAGTTGCTTCCAAAACAGAGGCGCAGCGTATTGCAGATCATTTGCTGCAAAGCGAAATCACTTGGCAGGGCTTGCAGGATATTAGGCGTATTCAAAGTGAATTCGGAATAAGCGATATTAATTTCATCAAGCCAGGCGTAGGGGAGACAACTCGTGTTCTTCTCCGCAGAGTGCCTTGGAAAATTCTCGTCGATCGGCTGGATAACCCGAATCTACAGCATATTATATTGCTTGCGAAGGATCGCGGTGTTCCTGTGGAGGAATATCCGAATATGACGTATTCCTGCTGCGGCATCATTAAGGCGCTGAAGGGGGATGCGGAATGATATTCGCTAGTGATTTGGATCAAACCTTAATTTATTCCGTCAGATCCAAAGGTGAAATTGAACTGGAGGAGATGCTTCCTGTCGAGCTGTATGATGGCAGATACATCTCTTATATGACGAGGCTTGCTGTTGAGAAGCTCACAGAATTGGCGGGCATGATGGCATTCGTTCCTGTAACAACGCGTATACCAGAGCAGTACAATCGCATATTTGGCATTAAGGAACGGTTTAATCCTAAATATGTGATTGTCAGCAACGGCGGTACTGTGCTTCTGAATGGTGAAGTTGACCAAGAGTGGCAAGGTGTCGTCCGCGAGGCAGTAAAGCAGCATTGTGCGGACCATACGGAAATTGCAAGCCTATTCGCCCGAATTTCCTCCGAGCACTGGGTGAAGTCTAATGATCTGTGCGATGAGATGTTTTACTCCATCGTCGTGGAGCGTGACCGTTTGCCGCATGCGGAGTTGGAAGCGCTCAGGCAGCAGCTGGCACCACTAGGCTGGAGTTATTCGCTGCAAGGCAGAAAAATATATTTGGTGCCAGAGAAAGTGAGCAAGGGTGCGGCTATTCAATATGTGAAGGATAAGCTTGGTTCTTCCTATGTGTATGCCGCAGGAGACAGTCTGCTTGATGAGAGCCTGCTGCTTGCCGCGGACTATGCGCTATCTCCATCTCATGGAGAGCTCGGACGATACTATATGGAGCATCCGCATATCCAGTTTACGGAAGCAAGAGGAGCGCTCGCCTCAGAGGAGCTGCTTGCAGCAATTGTGAAGCATGCCTCCATTCGATAGGACTCAATCATTTCTATGGGCATGGCACTTGTAATCCAATGCATACAACACACTCATTGACTGGGAAGAAGGAATGAAGAGATGACACGCGTGTATATGAACCGTTGGTTTTCGGTCGCATACCACTATATTAATATGATTCGTAACAATCCTGACGGTGAAAGCTTTGAGTTCTTCGGCACGCATCCTGACATTAATCATATGTCCCTGCTTGCTTCGGATCATATTGGAACGGAACCCGCCGTATTCGGCAAGGAATATGTTGATTTCTGCGTCGATTATTGCAGAAGCAATGAGATCGATATATTTATACCGCGTCTTCATATGGAAGAAATATCACGTTATGTGCATCTGTTTGATGAGGTCGGCACGAAGGTCATGGTATGCCGTGATATCGAGCTGCTCGATGCCATGATCGAGAAGGACAAGTTCTTTGAGGCGCTGCAAGGCAAGGATCTGGTAACGATACCCGAGTACCGTGTTGCAACTACAGCAGAAGAATTTAAGCAGGCCTATGAGGAGCTTAGTGAAGCGGGTCATAAGGTGTGCTTCAAGCCAACGAAATCTGAAGGAGGCATGGGCTTCCGAATCATTGATAACGATCGGAATCCGCTTCAGGATATTTACGGCTACGTCACTTTGTCGACCACATTCGAGCAAGCGTACCAAGCATTCTCGCTAACGGATCGTTTCGAGCCTATTATGGTGATGGAGCTTCTGGAAGGAACGGAGTACAGCATCGATTGTGTGGCAAGCGCAGAGGGTGAGCTGTTGACTGCGATTCCGCGCCGCAAATCGACCGGTCGTACTTATCTGCTTGAGAATTCGCCAGAGCTGCTGGAGATTGCTAACCGTATTGCTGTGAGCCTTCGTATTCCTTATGCATTCAATATTCAAGTGAAGTACAATAACGGCGTACCTAAGCTGCTTGAGATTAACCCGCGCATGTCGGGCGGGCTGTACATCACCTGCTTATCAGGTGTGAACATGCCGTACTTGGCAGTTCAAGCATTGCAAGGCAAGACGGTTGAGCCTCCAGTGCCTCAATTCGGTATACAGGCTGGATATGTGGAGCAGCCTTTGCTGATGCCAAATAAATAATTGTGGGAAGAAGGGGCAGCTGTCCCTTCTTTTTTTGAAGTTATGTGAATTAGAAAAACTAAAACGATATATGGTTTCTGGTGATATATAACTGTTGTCCGGAAATAAAGCGAAGGAGTGATAGACTTGAAAATATGGTGGTTAGATTATCATCCTGCCTATGATACGGTAGATCTTGAAGATTATGAAGAAGCTATGGCTATCAGAGAAAGAATAAGTGGGATCGCTTCCCTATCTCAAGAGTGGACGAGCTTTAAAGCAGTATTGGATCGAAAAAATAAGCATGCAGATATAGTTGGTCAATTCGGTGGGGCTCTTACAGTAACAAGAAGAGCTATGGAAGTGTTATCGGAGCTGCCTGATCTTCCCGTTGAATTTCTACCGCTTAACTGCCCTGATGGAGATTATTTTGTAATGAATGTGTTGAACGGCTTGGACGCCGTCGACCCAAGCAACTCAAAGGAGTATCGTACTGGCTCAGGTAGGCTGTCGAGATATGATGAGCTTGCTCTACGTCAAGACGTCGTGCAGGGCCACGATCTATTTCGGATAAGGATGCATGAAGGAGATACAGTCATTCCAAACATCTACATATCCGATCGACTCAAGGCCATAGTTGAAGCAAATCTAGAGGGCTATCAGTTGATCGAAATATGGGACTCCGAGTTCTCGTGGCAGGAGAAGGAAGCCAAGTATAATGCGATGTGTAAGGAAGTGGACAATTCGTTGCAATTGACTTTCCCATTCGGAAAAGCGATAAAGTTCGTACAGAAAAACAAAGGGCAATTGGCATTGAGCGGAAAATGGGCGTTAAAGGCTAGGGAGGATAATGAGATTCTATTGGGGAGCTTGAACCTTGACGGTACCTACGCATGGATAAATCCCGCCTTTTACCCGCCAATCATTTTATACATGGTCTGGGGCGTTGTGGAGAAGCCGAAAAAGAAGTTTTTTATTTTTTGATGGTTTTTTTTTGTGTGAGAGAAATGAGCTGGCTAGCATGTAATCAACATCGTTTGAGGGATTTATTAGGGAATATGCAGTCGTTTATGATACATAGTTTGGAGAGATTAGCTTGATAGATAATAGGAAAAAGAAGATTAGAGGCTGGAAAAGGCAAATTAGAAAGATAGATAGCTGGGTTGCCCGCGTTTTCGATTTAGATAGGAAGCATTTAACTGATTATAATAGAGATTATGCGAAGCTGTGGATCCATCCTTTTTATGCATTACCTCGCAGAAATCCCCCTACATGGTACAACCGGCTTCTACTGAAAGCCATGTTGGATGTACATGCTAACTGGAATAAACAGCTATCGATGTTGAATACGCCATTCTATTTGAAGATTTGGTTATATGATCCGCATTTTATTCATTCACAAATCGTAGTTGCGTATAAGGATGACATCGATTACTATTCAAAAACATTTGATATATCCACAATGGTCCAACCTTTTCCTTATCATAAATACATAACGCTAAGCGGTGAATTAAAAAAGTTTGATTGGACGTTGCATATCGAAAGCGAAGTTTATACTGAGAGTGACTTAACAGAATATCATTCAAATGGTTGGATGAGTAAGAAAAAGTATAAGGCGTTAAAGAGCAAAGCCTACAAGTCGTTGCCAATTGATCTGGCAGATGGGAGTTCTGAACAAGCATATAGCTTACGAATAGGCGATGTTTGGATAGGCTCATTAATAAGCAATGGAATGTGAAATTCACGACGCTCATGTTCAGCAGCCATAATAGGCGTATAACGGCAGTTGATCTTTAGGGATCGAGCTGCCTTTTGTATATATTGAGGTAGAAAAAAATCGCAGTGATGGATAATATGATTAAAGCTTTTACCTATAAAAATTGACTTCTACGTTAAAAAAACGAGATAATTAAGCATGACTAACGTATAGAGATAGATGGAAGCAAGTTTAAATGGAGGTGCAGCAATGAGTGGTTTGAAAAGAACCTTAGTCATCGCAGCCGGCAGCTATGCCGTGGGGCTTATCGCGTATTGGGTAACTTCTCCTTATATAGCGATTGCGATACCTACTGCTTGTTTGTTTGTGGCATTATCGTTAAACAAGCGCAGCAGGAAAGAGATCGATCAACGAACGCAAGGACAGGCTCTTGAGCAGGGTCCTCCTGGCTCTCAGAGCCCTCCGCTGCCGCAGATGAATGCAGGAACGGGAGCTACGGCTCCGCAAGCCGCAGCGACACCGCAGGCAGCCGAAGGTACGCCTGTTATAACGGACCCAGAGCTTGCGTCGGCCTTAGAATATATTGGCATAATTGAAGATATGATTTTACTCGAAGGCAAGCAGAACAATTTGGATGACGAAATCGTGCAGAAAACGCTGGCGCTGCTGGCGCGCTTGAATCGTCTGATTCCGGATTTGGTCGCTCTTGGGGACACTAGTATTAATCACAATATTGTTCGCTTAGTGAGGCGTGATCTGAACTCAACGATCAATCCTTTCCTTAGGCTGAGCGGCGATGCGAAGCAGAAGAACAGGCGGCTGCTGCTCGATGGGATCAAGGACGTAGACTCGAAGCTCACCTTCTATACCCAAACAATTGAAGAGAAGGATCTTATGGAGCTGCGTACGAAGGCTGAACTGATTCAACAACGTTATCGACTTTCCGATTAATGAAAGGGGAAATAAGCCATGTCACAACAACTCGTACAATTAAGAAATGAAGATCTCCAGAAGCTGGAGCAAGAAGTACAGGTTACAATGCAGAAGGTTGCAACAACCGATGTGATGCATCTGGACACGCTAATGGATGAAATAACGAAAAAAGGTCAAAAAACGCTGGAGCGCTCCGGGCAGACGTTGACCATGCTGGAGCGTCCGCTCTCAGATCTGATGTCGGGCAAGCGCTCTGAGGTTGCGAATAATATGCTTAAGCTGCGCAGCGAAGTTGAGGATCTAAGCCGGAGCAAACAGCTTACACTCGTGCAGAAGCTGATGCGCAAGGCGCCGATGAAAAACTATATTTATAAATACCAGTCCGCCAAGTCGAACGTACAGGTTATCGTCAAGTCACTGCGTGACGGACGCGACAATCTCGAAGAGAATGTCGTTCACATGCGCAACCTGAAGCGGAGCAGCTTGGATAATGTTTATGATCTACAATTGCTTGTTGAATACGGCAACCGTCTCAAGAAGATGTTCGAGGATGAAATTGCGAAGCCGGAGAATGAACATCGGAAATCGCATTTGGAGCGGGGACTTCGGAAGGTCGTGACGAAGCTTCAAACTTACACGGAAATGATCATGCTGTATCAGCAGGCCATTGCTGCAACGGATATTATCAATGATACGAATGATAAGCTGATGGATGCGCTTGACAGCTCGATTGATAAAACGCAGCATTTGATGTCGGTGTCCGTATTGATTGCAAGTGCGATCGATGATCAGATGAAGGCAATCGAAGCGGTCAATTCAACGAACGAAATGTTAGGCAACCAATTTGCTGAGAACGCTCGGCTGTTGAATGAAACAAGTGAGAAAGCAAACCAGGCGCTGACGAAGCCGGCTATGAGCATGGAACTCGTGGAACGTGCCATGACGGATCTATTCTCGGCGATGGACAAGTATGAGAACTCTAATCGCCAAATTATCCAGACCGTCTCGCAGCAAACAGAGAAAATGACCCAAATCAACCAGAAGGTCGGACAACGTCTCGGCATTCAGTCTGGCGCTGGAGCCAGCGGGCGGGAACTTCCGAGTTCGGCGACCAAAGGCTTTTTGGAATAGCTATACGAATTCATTCGAAATGGACGAGTCCCTAACAGGGCTCGTCTATTGCGTTATATAGGGAGGAGCGGCATTAACGTGAATATATCCATAATCACCCGCATAGCCTTATAGAAAAAAATGAGGTGATCCTGATATGATTAGCGGTATTGCTCTGGCAACGCTTCTTGTCGTCTTGATTGTCGTAGCAAGCTCAGAAAGAACGGAAGCCATTTTGCAGGATATGCCTTAAACGCTGGTGACGCCTATCTCTGATTTGGTATAATGGTAGTAATTATACTGACGATCGGAGGTATTCCTTGTGGAGTTTACTTATGAAATCATATCGGAAACGAATATTAATATAAGATTTATATACGGGGGAGAATGGTTCACGTTCAACCTCTTCCAACGCGACGAGCAGTGGGTGCTGCATCCGTTTGATTCATCGCTTATTCGCAATAAGGATATGAGCAGGCTTGTTATTGCAGATCTAATCCAGCACCGTCCGTTCCAGGTCATGCTGGCGAAGGAAGGCATTATGATATCTGAGCTGAACACATCCATTCCTCTTGGGCAGCAGTCAGAGCCGGAAATGGAATATGAGGAGCTCCCTCGCATTAGGAGAGGCTCGGATCGTATATTTGATGAGCAGCCGCCCTCCTCTGATAGTGGAACGGTTGATATTGAACGTTTAATTGCTGAGAATGATTTGGGAGATTTGATAGGGATGGAGCTCAAGCTGATAGAGTCGCGTCAAAATATGTACAATCAAATTTTACACCGCATGTTCATGGCTGATCTAGGCCCGACCGATCCAGAATTCCAGAAAATCCAGCAAATTGTGAAATCTTACGGCGAAGCAAAGTCAAGGCTTCTCGCGATACAATAACGTCGCCGCTTCCTGTATAATAGGAGCATTGACTGTTGGTGGAGGAGATTGGATTGGCACAGCTTTATTACAAATACGGAACGATGAACAGCGGCAAATCATTTGAAATCATTAAGGTCGCCCATAATTACGAGGAGCAAGGCAAGCAGGTGCTTATTTATTCACCGTCTGTCAGCGCGAGGGGAGACGTCGACCGTGTTGGCTCCCGCGTAGGGTTCGAACGAGAAGCCATTCCCGTGCAAGAGGAAACGAATCTCTTCGAGAGCGTGAAGGAGTATGTCGCGGCGGCGAAGCCTGCTAACATTTATTGCGTGCTTATTGATGAGGCTCAGTTTCTCAAAAAGCATCACATTCTGGAGCTGACAGCGGTCGTCGATGAGCTGAACATACCAGTTATGGCTTTTGGACTCAAAAATGATTTTCAAAACCAGCTCTTCGAGGGCAGCTACAATTTGCTTGTGCAAGCGGACAAAATAGAAGAAATTAAAACGATTTGCTGGTATTGCGACCGTAAGGCTACGATGGTCATTCGTTTCAACGACGGACAGCCAATGAATGCAGGCGAGCAGATCCAGATTGGCGGCAACGAGGATTACAAGCCGGTCTGCCGGCGCTGCTACAATGAAGCATTCCTGAAGTCTTAGCAGTCGTTGTAACGCTTTGAATGAGCTAAAGACAAAGAACCTCCTGTTCCACTTCATGTGGAGCCGGAGGTTCTTTGTCTTTTCTGCTCTATTATAGGCCGAATTCGCTAGGATTCAGACCAAGTGTCGTGCAAATATCGCGTACAGCCGCTTGCTCGCTAGCATCGAAATCGCCATCAGCAGCGCCAATTGCACTGCAAACGCCGATGATTACCCGGCCCACCTCTGGCTTGTCGCGGAATTTCGCAATCGTTTTAAGTGCTTCTTGTTTGCCGATCATGCCGTCAAACTCGATATTGCCTACGAAATGGTTGAAGCGGTTGATGACATCGGTCATATTAAATACTTTAAGTTCTTCGCTGCGGTTGATGTAGCCAACCATTTTTTGCTTTTCGTCTGAACTAATGGAGCCGTCTGCTCCTGCTACGACTGCACAGCCCGCAACGACGGCATCTAGAAAGTCTTTATTTTTAAATTTTTTGACCTGATCGACTACGCCTTGTTTCGAATTTGTTAGCCAAGATTTAAATGCACTCATGTTGTTCAGCCTCCTGATTTTTTTAAATGTACCTCTATTGTAGATTTTTTTGGGGGTAATTAGCAAATTTCAAAGAAAAAAGTCTGTTTGTGTACAATTTCCTGCGAACTCAGGATCGATAAATTGTAAAAAGGACTGCTGCGCGAAATTCGTTTAGGTTCGTTTACCTATTCTATGAAATTTTTTTCAAAATGGTCGTCAGCCGTTCACTCTATTAATCTCTCGAATAGGATGAGGATATCAAAGGATAGGGGTTGATCATGTGTCTTTTTATTTTAAGCTGTTGTCGTACCAAGGAAGAGACGTAGAGGTTGTCCTCTCTAGTGGCGAAGTGATTGCGGGAGTGCTTCTGTCAGTGGGCTTCTCCTATGTTGTCGTTCAAGCGTTAAGCGTGCCCGGATATGGTGGAACCGAAGAGGTTTTAATTCGCTCAAGAGTTATCCATTATGTCCGCGTTTTATAGGCAGGGCTGTACGGATGGCGGGCGAAGACGGGATCTTGCCCGGTTGCTGCTGAAGACACCTGCTGCCATGCCACGATTGGAGCAGGGAATGGACTTCTCTACCAGCGGTAAACGAAGTGGAACGGAGCAGCGCTTATCCGTTATTATTCCGGCTCAGAATGAAGAAAGGACAATAGGTCGTGTCATCCTAGAGGCCAGGCAGCTGTCGCCTTTCGAAATTATTGTTGTCGTTAACGGCAGCACGGACCAAACCGAAATAATCGCGAGACAACTGGGAGCAGCGACGATCGTATACGAAGAGCCGCTGGGCACTGATGTGGGCCGATCGATTGGCGCCTTTGCAGCATCAGGAGAGAGCTTGTTGTTTCTGGACAGTGACTTCTATATGCCGTGGAGAGAGCTCGTCCCATTCTGCGATGCGGTGCTGGAAACATGTGATTTGGCCGTAAATCGGCTGGATCACCATCTTGGCATGCGTATGCCTTGGAATACGGTGACGGCATTAAAAGTTGCCCTCAACGCCGTACTCGGGCGTGAGGACTTGGCGAATGCATCGCTTGTGCCTGTTCCATTCGCAATGAACAGGAAGGCGCTTGAAGTGATGCATTGGTTCACGCTTCTGTGCCCGCCAAAGGCGTATGCGCTAGGTGTGCTTGAGGGTCTTCGCGTCGAGCAGGTGCATCGTGTGGAGGTTGACCGGATAAACCGTTTTCGCCCACATAAACACAATAAGAGTGGAATGGAGAACTCGCCTGCGGCTATGCAAATTATCGGCGATCATTACGAGGCTCTGCATGCCATTTATAGGAGCAGGAACGTGAAAGGAGAGGTATGATGCAGCGAGAGCTAGGCAAAGTGAGCGTTGTGCTCACTAATTATAATCGAGCAGCGTATTTGATTGAATGTTTGAACAGCTTGAAGAGGCAGACGTATGCGGATATGGAAATTATTTTTGTCGACGATGCTTCTACGGATAGATCGGTAGATGTCGTACAGGCATGGTGTGAAGAGAATGGATTGGCTGGGACCGATGCATTCGTACTCGTTCGGCTGCCGAGAAACATGGGTTTCGCCGGGGCGGTCACTACAGGGCTTTTTCTTGCACGAGGACAATATATTGCCGTGCAGGATGCCGATGATTTCTCTCATCCTCAGCGCTTGGAGAAACAGGCTGCATATCTCGAAAGCCATCCTGATCTGGCATTAGTTGGAACAAGCTATGCTACCTTCGAAGATTCGGAAGAGGTTGGGCGCTTGTATGAGCAGGCGAAGTGGCTTCACTATGGTGAGGATATCCGCAAGGTTTATCAAAGCGGGGGTCACTGCATCTGTCACGGCACCATTATGTTTAAAGGAGCGGCCTTCGATCAGATAGGCGGGTTAAGCCGGCGAATTACAGGAGCGGAGGATTATGAATTTATCGTCAAATTTCTTCACAGCAAGTATCCAATTGCTAATATTCCAGAAATTCTCTACTACTATCGACTGCATGAGAGCCAGCGATCATTGGCTTATTATTCAAATAAGGAGTGATGTGACATGACGAGCTCGCGGTTATCCGTGTTAATGGTTCTGGACAGTATGGATGCCGGAGGCACGGAAACGCATGTACTCAGTTTGACCAAAGCTTTAATCCGCAGTGGGCAGCAGGTAACGTTGATCGCTGCGGACGGATTGCTGCACCAGCAATTCGAAGAGGCAGGCTGCCCTGTCTTTCTGTTTGACTATACACGATTAGAAGCATCGGCAGATGCGACACGGATGGTAAGGATACAGCATGTTATTCGTGTGCGGGAGGTGAATTGTGTACATGTTCATCAGACACCTTCCGGCTTGCTCGCGGCCAGCGCAGCCAGCCAGCTAGGCATAGCAGTAGTCTTCACCGCACATGGCACTTATTACCCGCAGAGCTGTATCAAAACGCTCATGCAGCACTCCAAGGCAGTCATCAGCGTGAGTGCGCCTGTTCAAGCCTATATGCAGCGTTTAGGTTTTCCTTCGACGGTTGTGCCGAACGGCATCGATTTGTCGGAGTTCTATCCGTCCAATTCTATAAAGCTTCGTTCGGAGCTTGGTATAGCGGAGGATGCCGTAGTGCTTATGTACGCAAGTCGATTAGCATGGGGAAAAGCGACTGCATGCGATACGCTGCTGCGCGCAATGAAGGATCTGCACCGATATGGCTGGGATAAGCTGGAGCTTATCGTCGTAGGGGATGGCTCCAAATATGAAGCGATTAAGGCACTCGCCGCTTTCATAGAGGAGGAGTGTGGACGCAAATTTATCCATGTCATCGGCAAGCAAGCGCAAATGAACGCCTGTTACAACGCCGCTGACATTGTAGTAGGGACAGGACGTGTTGCGCTTGAAGCGATGGCTTGCGGCAAGCCGGTTCTGGCTATCGGCAACCACGGTTATTTCGGCTGGGTCGAGCCAAGCAGTTATGAGCAGGCGTGGAAGCAATATTTTGGCGATCACGGATCGAATGCAGCTTATTCAAGGTATTTGTTTGCGAGTGAGATTGGAGAGGGCTGCCGCAGCCCCGCAAGAATGCAGTCACTAGGCGCAGAAGGAAAGCGCTGGGTTGAGCACACCTTCCATATCGATTCGATTATTCATCAAGTGATGGACGTGTATCGTTCAGCAAACGGCGAAACATCATGAAGGGCGGTATGCTATGAAAAGGATTCTATATGTAGGATGGATTGGATTTAACAATGTTGGTGATGAGCTGATGTGGCTCTTGTTCCGTGATTTGTGCAGAGCTTATCTGCCGGACAAGAAATATGATGTCATACCGTCGATTCCCGGCGTTGACATTCGGAATCCTGATCCTTATGATACGGTAGTCCTCGGAGGAGGATCACTTTTAATTCCAGGTTATATCGACGTAGCCTATCAGGCGGCATTGAAGAAAAAGAAAGTAATCATATGGGGAAGCGGTCATGATCGACAGGACTACCCCGTACTGGATAATTACGGAAAAGTGAAGGCCAATCTGGCATACACGGCAGAGAATGCCGGAACGAATGAGAAACTGGCGGAGCTGGCTCGGCTATCCGAATTTTTCGGGGTGAGAGGCCCGTTATCCTATCAGTTTCTGGAGGACTCAGGCGTCTCTGCGAAGCATGCCATTATAAGCGGGGACCCAGCATTTCTGCTTCCTGCCCCATCTCCAGTCAGCCGTTCTAAGCGAAGCCGTACGATCGGTGTGAACTGGGGAACAGCCTATAACCGAATCTTCGGGGGCAGCGAGGAGAAGGTAGAACAGCATGTGATTGAAGCGCTGCGAGAGCTGATCAAGCAAGGATACCGGGTTAATATCTTCTCGGTGTGGGGACCGGACAGAGAGGCTTGCAAGCGGCTGTACGCGAAGCTGGGAGATTCCCAGAACGTCGAGCTTGATCTCGTGCTGCACCATCACGAGGATCTGCTTGAGAAGCTCAAGAGCTATGCGTTTACGATTAATTTCAAGCTGCATGCCAGTTACATCTCTGCTGCTGCCGGCGTGCCGTTTGTAAGCCTAGGCTATCGTTTTAAATGTATTGATTTCGGATTATCGATCGGATTATCTAATTATGTGCTCTCAACCGGAGACGACCAGCTAAGCTCGGGTATTATCGATTGTGTAGGTAGAATCGAGAAGGAAGCGAATGTGATCCGCGAGCGGTTCTATGCGCATCAAAGCCAATATCGCAAGCTGCTCGAACGACCATTCGAGGAAGGAATGTTCTAAAGTTTAGGAATAGAGCTGTCTGCGGGTTTGCTGCCTGCAGGCAGCTTCTTTTTATGGGAAATATGGTAAACGAGGTTGACATTGAAAAATAGTTTATGATATATAGAAAGAGGGATTAGCACTCAGAGAGTATGAGTGCTAATATAGAGAGTGACGGTTTACGTAACGAGGCTAAGCCCTCCGCTCATGTATCCAGAAAGCTTAAATAACCAAACAATGGGAAGGGGATCTATCCATGTCCAAAAAACAGTTCAAAGCAGAATCGAAACGATTGCTGGAAATGATGATTAACTCCATTTATACACAGCGCGAAATTTTTCTGAGAGAGCTCATCTCGAATGCGAGCGACGCGATTGACAAGCTTTATTACAAAGCGCTTACAGACGATCAACTAGTATTCAACAAAGAGGACTATTACGTCAAGGTATCAGCAGACAAGGAGCGCCGGACTCTGACGATTACAGATACAGGCATCGGCATGTCGAAAGAGGAGCTTGAGAACAACCTCGGCGTTATTGCGAAAAGCGGCTCCTTCGCATTCAAGAAGGAGAATGAGCTGAAGGACGGCCATAATATTATCGGCCAGTTCGGCGTAGGTTTCTACTCTGCATTCATGGTGGCGGATGTTGTTACTGTAACGACGGCATTCAAATGGGAGTCAACCGGAGCAGACGGCTATACGATTGAGCCAGCGGAGAAAGCAACAGCAGGCACCGAAATTGTGCTTAACATCAAGGAAAATACCGAGGATGATCAGTATGATGAATACCTCGAGGAGTATCGTCTGAAATCAATCATTAAGAAATATTCCGATTTTATCCGTTATCCGATCAAGATGGACGTGAAGGGCCAGCGCCCCAAAGCAGATGTGGAGAACGAGTTCGAGGAGTATCAGGAAGAGCAAACCGTCAACAGCATGGTGCCAATCTGGCGCAAAAACAAAAACGAACTGACGCAGGAGGACTACGACCAGTTCTACTTCGAGAAGCGCTACGGCTTCGATAAACCGATCAAGCATTTACATATTAGTGCGGACGGTGCGGTTGTATATAACGCGATCCTGTATATCCCAGAGAATACCCCGTTCGATTACTATACGAAGGAATACGAGAAAGGGCTGGAGCTTTATTCGAATGGCGTGCTCATTATGGATAAATGCTCGGACCTGCTCCCGGATTATTTCAGCTTCGTCAAAGGAATGGTTGATTCCGAGGATCTATCACTCAACATCTCGCGGGAGATGCTGCAGCATGACCGCCAGCTGAAGTTGATCGCCAAAAACATTAATAGCAAAATTAAGAGCGCGTTGCTAGGTATTCTTAAGGATGAGCGTGAGCAATACGAGACCTTCTACAAAGGCTTCGGCAGACAGTTGAAGTTCGGCGTCTACAACGATTACGGTGCTAACAAGGATGTGCTGCAGGATCTGCTGCTATTCCACTCCTCCAAAGAGAAGAAGCTAGTTACGCTTGATGAGTATGTGTCGAGAATGAGCGAAGATCAAAAGTATATCTATTACGCATCTGGTGAGTCGATTGAGCGTATCGAGCGATTGCCGCAAACGGAAATGTTATCGGATAAAGGATATGAGATTCTTTATTTCACGGACGATATTGATGAGTTTGCCATTAAAGTCGTAGCCAAATATAAGGATAAAGAGTTTAAGTCCGTATCAAGCGGTGATCTGGGCATTGAAGCTGACGAGAAGGACAAGGAAACGGCCGAGGAGCAGGAGCAGAATAAAGAGCTCTTTGAGCAAATGAAAGAAATTTTGCAGGATAAAGTAAAAGCGGTCAAAGCCTCGAAACGTCTGAAATCTCATCCAGTATGCCTTTCAACGGAAGGCGAGGTTACAATTGAGATGGAAAAAATATTGAAGGCGATGCCGAACAGTCAGGATGTTAAGGCGGACAAGGTGCTGGAAATCAACGTTAACCATGAAATTTTTGCAGCGCTGAAGGATGCTCATGGTAAAGACCAAGCGAAGCTTGGCCTTTATACAAGCTTGCTTTACAATCAAGCACTGCTTATTGAGGGCTTGCCGATTCAGGATCCAGTATCATTCACTAACGACATTTGTAAAGTTATGGTTTAATTTCAAGGCAGCCCGGAGGATTTTTCTCCGGGTTTTTCTTATTTATTCCTTTAACAAGCAAAAACGACTTCGGCGTCTCTTAGACACTGAAGCAGCTTTGAGGGTGAAATATAAGCCCTTTATATAAGCTAACAAACTTATAAATTCTTATATTTCAAATTGAAACGGATATCGTAGTCCTTTGGCCGTTAAGCTACCGTTTTGCGTAGAAATATAGAGAAAGTTGGTGAAATGATATACTTTCCTATATTTTTAAAAAAGCGCTTGCACAATATGGGCTTCCTATGATATAACCAGATTATAGAAATCTAAACGTTTAAATAAAAGGGGTGCTCGCTTGTCCAACATAAGCATTAAAGACATCGCCGCCAAGGCTCAGGTATCAACAGCGACAGTATCCTATGTATTAAACGGGACTCGTAATGTGAAGCAAAACACGCGTGAGCGTGTGCTGCAAGTCATTGAAGAGATGAATTACAAGCCAAATAATGCTGCTCAAAGCTTGAAACGCAGGCGAACAAACACGATAGGCGTTATCGCAGAAGATGTTACCGTCTTCAATGTGCCCGAAATCATAGACGGCATTAACGATTGTGCTGATCGGCTCGATATGCATATTTTGCTGACGAACCTTAGGTTGGACAAACGAATTGGACGAAGCTTCGACGACATGAACACCTATCGGCAGTATGCAGAGAATGCGGTATCTGAGTTGTTAAGCAAGCAAGTAGAAGGTATTATCTACATTGGCGTTCATCCTCGTGATCTATCAGGATTGTGCGATACAGACGGTAAGCCGATTGTGTACACTTACTGCTACACGCAGAATGATCCGTCCATTCAATATGATGATGAGCAAGCATCTTACGAGGCTATGAGCTATTTGGTAGAACAAGGGCATTCCCGTATTGCAATCATAAGCGGAGTCATGGATTCGATCCCTTCGCGGTTGCGGTTTAACGGATTTTATAAAGCAGTCACTGAGTTTCAACTGCCATTTGATCCATTGTTAATCAAAATGGGCGATTGGGAGGCAGAATCAGGTTATCGCTTAACGAAGGAATTATTGTCGTTGCCTGAGCCGCCGACGGCGATCGTATCCATGAATGACGTAATGGCAGTAGGCGTTTTGCGGGCGGCGTTGGAAATGAATGTAGCGATTCCAGAGCAGTTGTCCTTGATTGGCTTTGACAACCGTGAATTTAGTGAATATTTAATGCCGAGAATTACGACGATGGATTTGCCGCTTCATGAGATTGGTTACCAAGCGATGGATGCATTATCACGCATGCTGCAAGGAGAAGAAGCTACAGTTAGCCCTAAGCCGATGTGCAGGTTAATTGAAAGGGATTCAGTAGCTCCGCCAAAAAGGTGAAAACCTTTTTTTTTAGGAATTAATCTAAACGTTTAGATTAACAATGGGAACGCTTACCTTACTGCTGGCTATAATCCGATAGGATTGAGCATATAAAATCAACTCGGGGGATGATGGAATGCGCAAGACAGGAATCGCTTTAACGGCACTGACTTTATTTCTAACAGCTGCATTGACAGCATGCGGGGGCAACAACAATAACGGTTCGAATGCAAAACCGACAGCAGCCGAGACGGGGGCAGCTAATACAGAAGCTCCGCAGGCAGCTGAGCCAACGAAGCTGACTTTATGGACCTTCGTTCAGCAGCATGCTGACTTCTACAACTTTATGGCGGCTGAATGGAACAAGAACAATCCAGACAAGCCGATCGAGCTTGATGCGCAAAATATTCCATACGACGATATGCATACTCGCTTGCTGCTTGCCCTTCAATCGGGGGAAGGCGCTCCGGATTTGGTCGATATTGAGCAAAGTAAATTTCCGAACTACATGAAAGGCAATGTTCAACTGGTTGAGCTAAACGACATTGTAGAGCCGGAAATTCCGAACATCGTGAAATCGCGCGTCGATATTTATAGCAAAGACGGCAAATATTATGGCGTTGACCTTCACGTAGGGGCAACGGTTATGTATTACAACAAAGAGCTGATGGACAAAGCAGGCGTTAATCCAGATGATATCAAGCTGTGGAGTGATGTCGAAACGCTCGGAAAAACAGTGGCAGAGAAAACAGGCGTACCGTTCATTACATTCGAAGGCGCGGGCAACTGGTCATGGTGGCCAGCCATCAACCAAATGAAATCTGATCAAGTAGGCCCGAATGGTGAAATCACAGTAGATGATCCGCGCAATATTCAAGCGATGACATTCTTTAAGAAACTGGTTGATGAGAAGATAGCAGGGATATCGCCAGGAACAGGCCATGATACGCCGGAGTACAAAGCGTTCATGAATGGCGGAGGAGCAGCAGCAGTATTTATGCCATTCTGGTTTATGAACCGCTTCACGGATGAAATGCCTGATCTGAAAGGCAAAATGATTATTCGTCCGATGCCGGCATGGGAAGTAGGCGGCAATCGCTCGGCAGGTATGGGTGGTACGGGACTTTCGATTACGAATCAGACCAAAGCTTTGGATCTGTCGAAACAATTCCTAGCGTACGCAAAGCTTTCCAAAGAAGGTAACCTTCAAGTTTGGAAACAGCTGGGTATGGACCCGATCCGTACAGAGGTATGGAGCGATCCAGCAATGTCTGAGCCTAATAAATTCACAGAATACTTCGGAACGGATATTTTTGCAACGCTGACTGAAATTAAGGATGAGATTTATCCAGTTAATATTCGCGAAACGTCGCCGAAAGTATTCGACGCGGTTCGTAACGAAATTATACCTAAAATCTTTCAATTCGGCGAAGATCCAGAGACGGTTATTAAGAAAGCAGCCGAGACGCTCCGCAAGGATGTAGGCCAATAATTCGTTCTAGTCAAGCAAAAACGCCTTCGGCGTCCATTAGACGCTGAAGGAGCTTTGACTGTGAAATATAGAGAAAGAATGGCGAAATAATATACTTTCCTATATTTTAAATAAATCGTGCAGCGACGGTCGGCATGACCAGCAGGCAAGATGATAGTGCGTGCCGACCGACCGTTTGCAACTGATTTCGTAGGAGTGAGACAAATATGAATGCCGGCAAGCAAGCCACACAAGGGCAGAGAAGCAGCCGCCCCATTAAGCATAGAATGCCCAATGGGCAGAAGCTGGCGCCATATCTCTTTATTCTGCCTTTTATTTTATCGTTTCTCATATTCTTTTCTTATCCGTTAATTAACGCAATTATCATGAGCTTCCAACGGGTTCTTCCCGGAGATGTCGCTTTTATTGGGCTAGATAATTATAAGAGACTGCTGAATCCTGATTTCTTCAAAGCTTTGCTTAACAGCACAAAGTATACGTTCTGGACGCTGCTTGTCCTCATACCGCTGCCGCTGGTGCTCGCTGTGTTTCTGAATGCTAAGATGATGCGCGCTAGAAATCTATTTCGTGCGAGTCTATTTATTCCGGCACTGACCTCCATCGTTGTGGCAGGTATCATATTCCGCTTAATCTTCAGTGAGCTGGATGGCGCCATTATGAACTCTTTCATTAAGCTATTTGGATTCGATAGCCAGAAATGGCTATTAAGCTCCTCGCTAAGTATGTTTGCATTAGTTGTGCTTGCTACATGGCGCTGGGCAGGCATCAATATTTTGTATTTCCTCTCCGCACTACAGAGCATTCCGCGCGAGCTTTACGAATCAGCAGACATGGACGGCGCAGGAACGATGAGCAAGTTTCGGAAAATTACGATCCCGCTATTGCGTCCAATCACGATCTACGTGTTTACCATTACGATTTATGGCGGCTATGCGATGTTTACAGAAAGCTTTATGCTGTGGGGGAGCAGAGGGTCACCGCAAAATATTGGCCTCACGATGGTTGGTTACATCTATCAGCAAGGATTCCAATATTTCGATTTGGGCTTCGGCTCGACTATTGGCATTACGCTGCTCGCGATTACACTGCTTGTCAGTATGCTGCAATTAAATGTGCTCGGATTTTTTAAGAAGGAGGACTAGCAAGATGGTAGAGAAACGGTCCGGGAAATTACCCTCCTTGTTGTTGATTTTATTATTCATAGTGTTTGCAGTAATGGCATTATTCCCGCTATTTGCACTATTTCTTGCCTCCATCAAGCCCGCCTCAGAGCTGTTCAAGTATGGATTGAATGTACGTCTCGATTTCGACGTTATGACGTGGGCGAATTATAAAGCGATCTTCTCCGGTAAGGGAGGCTCGCAAAACTTTTTTGACTGGTACCGTAATAGTCTAGTTATTACTTCTGTATTCACAGTAATGTGTTTATTTCTATCTTCGATGGTTGGCTACGGACTTGCTATGTATAAGTTCAAAGGAAGAACGCTCGTCTTTACGCTGGTACTTGCCGTTATGATGATTCCAGTCGAAATTATAATTTTGCCACTATATAGGTTGTCAATCGATTTGTTCATTATCAATTCCATTTGGGGCGTTATTCTGCCCTTTGTCGTAGCGCCGCTGCCAATCTTTTTCTTCCGTCAATTTGCCATGGGCTTACCTAAGGATTTCATGGATGCGGGTAGAATCGACGGCTGTACCGAAATGGGCATTTTCTTGCGAATCATGGTACCGCTAATGCTTCCGGCTTACGGAGCGATGACGATTCTGCAGGCTTTATTCAGTTGGAATAATTTCCTATGGCCTGTTATCGTATTGCGGTCGACTGAGAAATTCACACTGCCGATCGGACTTGCAGGTTTATTATCACCAACGAGCAACAATTACGAGGTGCTGCTAGCTGGTTCCATATTGACCATTTTACCCATTCTGCTGCTGTTTCTGTTCTTCCAGCGTTTCTTTATAGAAGGGCTGACGGTAGGCGGCGTGAAGGGTTAACGATAGAAGAAGAGGGAGAGAGAGGCATGATTAATCAAAAGCATTCACCAATAACGCCATCGGCTGTTGGGAAAGTAAGCATACGGGACGATTTCTGGTCCGAATATATACGGTTAGTTCGTGAGGTTGTCGTTCCTTATCAATGGGAAGTATTGAATGATCGGGTTGAAGAGGCTGAACCGAGCCACGCCATCCAGAATTTCAAGATTGCGGCAGGTGTGGAGCAAGGTTCATTCTACGGCATGGTATTCCAAGACAGCGACGTCGCGAAATGGCTGGAAGCAGTAGGCTATTTGCTCGAGGCCGAGCCTGATCCAGAGCTTGAGAATGTGGCGGACGAAGTGGTTGCCCTTATCGCGAAAGCGCAGCAGCCAGACGGCTATGTGAATACGTATTTTACGATCAAAGAAAAGAACCAGCGCTGGACAAATTTGGCTGAATGCCATGAGTTGTATTGCGCAGGTCATTTGATAGAGGCGGCAGTTGCCTATTCCAAAGCAACAGGAAAAAACGCCATACTCGATGTTGCCTGTCGGTTCGCAGACTATATTGATCGTGTCTTCGGTACAGAGCCAGGCAAGCTTCAGGGCTACGACGGCCATCAAGAAATCGAGCTTGCGCTGGTAAAGCTTTACCAGGCAACAGGTGAGAGAAAGTATTTAGAGCTCAGCCGTTATTTCCTCGATCAACGGGGAGCAGAGCCTAACTTTTATGAGCAAGAGTTTGAGAAGCGGGGAGGAACCATTCATTTCCCACAGCTGTCCGTCGCTACAGATCTCGAATACAGCCAAGCGCATCTCCCTGTGCGTGAGCAAGATCAGGCAGTCGGGCACGCCGTTCGCGTCGTTTATATGTGCACCGCGATGGCGGACATCGCAGCTGAGACTGGCGATGAGGCATTACTCGCTGCTTGCAGAAGGCTGTGGAACAGCATTGTCTCTAAGCGCATGTATCTCACGGGCGGAATCGGATCGATGGCACAAGGGGAATCGTTCACACAGGATTACGATTTGCCGAATGATACGGTGTACGCCGAAACCTGTGCCTCGATTGGCCTAATCTTTTTTGCACAGCGGATGCTGCAAATCGAGCCAGACAGTGAGTATGCGAATGTACTGGAACGAGCGCTGTACAATACAGTGGTTAGCGGCATGTCTCGTGACGGCAAGCAGTTCTTTTATGTGAATCCGCTTGAGGTATATCCGCCGGTGCTCGGCAAAAATAAAAACTATGATCATGTGCAGCCGCGGAGACAAGGCTGGTTCGGCTGTGCGTGCTGCCCGCCTAATATTGCCCGTCTGCTTGCTTCTCTTGGACAATATGTTTATACGGCTAAACAAAATGAGATCTATACCCATTTATATATTGGCGGCACCGCAACGTTTAATCTGGATGGGACGGAGGTAGCACTCGAGCAGCATTCGAAATATGCATGGGAAGGTAAAGTGAATATTCAGGTCACGGTTTCACAGCCAAAGGAGTTCACACTTGCGCTGAGACTGCCGGATTGGAGCGGCGGGGCCGTAATTCGACTAAATGGGGCCGAATACGTATACAAGGAAAGCGATGTTGAGAAGGGCTATATTCGAATAAAGAGAGTATGGCAGCTTGGAGATACGATCGATATTGCTTTCCATATGCCTGTGCTTCGCATGCAAGGGCATCCGCTTGTCCGGGATACTGCGGGCAAGGTCGCGCTGCAGCGTGGTCCGTTCGTATACTGCTTGGAGGAAGCTGATAACGGAAGTCAGCTCTTTCATTTGAATCTTCCAGCAGCAAGTGAGCTGCATACGTCATTTGATTCGGAGTTGCTTGGCGGTATGCAGGTGATCTCAGCTATAGGTCAACGCGGTGTATTTGCTAATTGGAGTGAAGAGTTGTATCGAAGCAATACACACTGGACGACAGAACAAACAGAATTACGGTTTATTCCCTATTTTGCATGGGCTAATCGTGAGCCGGGCGAAATGGCCGTGTGGATTAACAGCACGAACTAGTCTTACATGACTCCATGAACAGCACCCCTATTTTCAGCAGCAGCTTCTTTGGCAAGCATGGCTCTGCAAGATAGGGGTTTTTGGGGTTCCGTTAGCTTTATATGAGAGGAGGTGAGGTTGCTAGCCATTTTCTCGAAATATAGGAAAGGATATCATTTCATCAACTTTCTCTACATTTCTACGTGAAACGTTCGCTGAAGCGCCATAAGGCGGCTCCAGCCGTTTACGCTCGTGAAGGAGAGTGATAAGTGCGGCAATGCGTGGATCATCGCCGATTAGAAACAAAGGCTGATCATCATGTTGTAGACAAAAAGGCTGCATATAATTCATTTTAGGAGGCATCATTAATGAGGATTCAAGCTCTTCCTTCTAGCAAAAAAATGCTTATGTTAGTCGCGTCCTTTTTTGTAACCGCTTTATTTATGGTTTTTTATCCACAACTGGCATTCGCTTATACGTTGTCCAACAGCAATTTCAATATTACGACCGGAACTAATGGCGAGATTAATTCGCTTAGATTAGTTGGTGACACGTTCAACACGCAATATGTCATGAACCCGACAGTAGCTCCCAATCAGAATACAGCTGATCATCAGTGGCTGGGAGAGCTGATGTTCAAATATCGCTTGGGGACAGGGGCATGGCAAACAGCACTGACACAAAGCTCAACGGATGCAAGAACGCAATCACAAAGCGGTAATACTGCGACAATTACGTATCAGAATTCAACAAATGCAAACGGTGTCAAAAACTTCAAGCTTGTTAACACGTATTCCCTCGTTAACGATTATTTCCTCTGGCAGATTGAATTAACCAACACAAGCACACAAACGATTGAATTTGGCGATGTAGGCTTGCCACTGCCATTCAATGAGTTCTGGACAGGTGGAGGCAATGAGCAAATCTATGAGACACGGGTTCTCACACACTCCTTCGTAGGTAATAACAGCTCGTACATTACAGCTGCTCGTCCGAGCGGAATTGGTCCTTCACTGCTGATGATACCGGATGCGAGTACTGGAGCTGGATTCGAATATCAAGATCGTTGGAGAGTTGAAGAGCATCCAGGCAGTAAGTGGGCTATGGATCAAGGCGGATGGATTGAAGGTCTGAATGTCTTCTACATTCATTCCAACGTAATCAAAAGCACAAACCGTGGATACTTGCCGAACACAAGCTTGACGCTTGCTCCTGGCGCAAGCAAAACGTATGCTTTCAAATTTTTCAAAGTTACAGGCGAGAACGAAGTAAAGGATCGTCTTTATAATGAAGGTCTTATTGATGTCACCGTTGTTCCAGGTATGATTGTACCGACTGATCAAACAGCGAAGTTTGATCTGCGTACGACCAAAACGATTAATTCCGTAACGGCACAATATCCGTCCGATACGACAATTGTGTCGCTTGGTACAACAGGAACGAATCATAAGATTTATTCCATTAAGATGAATAAGCTGGGGCCGAATAGCGTCACAGTTAACTATGGCAATGGAGAGAAGACGGTACTGCAGTTCTATGCAATTGAACCGATTGATGCCGCGCTGCAGCGGCATTCGACGTTCATGGTAAACAGCACACAGTGGAACGCTCCAGGAACCATTAAGGATAAGGTGTTCGACGACTGGATGATGGATTCCAACTCGAAGCGTAATGTGTTCAACGGCTATTGGGGCTGGGGAGATGATTGGGGCTATACACACGGTCAATTCCTTGCCGAGAAGAATGTGCAGACGCCTGTTGCTTCTGAGGTCCAGGCAGTTGATGATTATTTGACGGTTGCGATCTGGACCAATCTGATGGGCGAGCATCAAACCGATTATCTAATCCATGACTTCTTAATGCCTGCACCGAATGATACGCCAACCTATCGCGGCTATGCGTATCCACATATCTATAACACTTATTTCAGCATGTACAAGATTGCTAAGCTATATCCGAACTTAATTACTTATGATAATCCGAAAAATACGTATTTGCTGCGCGCTTATAACATTTTCAACGCTTTGTACGGATCAGGAGTTGCCTACAACTGGAATACAG
Organism: Paenibacillus sinopodophylli; assembly: GCF_005930355.1. GTDB lineage: Bacteria > Bacillota > Bacilli > Paenibacillales > Paenibacillaceae > Pristimantibacillus > Pristimantibacillus sinopodophylli. The sequence continues at coordinate 400,095 of NZ_VDBO01000004.1, read as the reverse complement.
GTCTGATGGGTGAGCTTACTACACCAGACATTATTAAAGCTCTGCAGGACGAGGGCTACACGACGCAAGCGAATAATCTTATCTCTAAGATGGCGACCAAGTACAATAACTTCGCGAACACGACGTATCCGTACGGTTCCGAATACAACTATGACAATACGGGCGAGGAAGCCGTTTATACGCTTGCTAAGATGAATAACAATAATACGATGAAAAGCAAAATTAATACGAAGACACGTGCTGCGCGTGGCCACATGCCAGTATGGTATTACTATACCGATCCAGTAACAATTACTGGTGAGAACTGGTGGAACTTCCAATACAGTGTTTCTCTAGTGGGCTATGCGATGGATGATTGGGTTCGTAGCAATTCCACGAATCCGGAAGTCGAGCAACGCTTGTCCTATGCAGCCAAAATAGCTAACGTAGGTGCAATTAACTCCGGTCAAATTAGCTCGGACCCTGCAGATATTGGTGCAGTTGCATGGACGTATCAAGCGGAGAAGGGGAATTATCCAGCTCTTGGTCATGGTGGTGGTCCGCTTCAGAATGGTTGGAGAGGCATGTCCGGTGAATCCGATCTAGGCTTGTTCGGAGCAATCAAAATATTGAGCGCCGACGTTTCGGTTGATCCGATATTTGGTGTATACTGCTACGGCTGTGAAGTTACAGAAACCAGCACAAATTATACAGTCGTACCTAAGGACGGCGTGTTCCAGCGCTTGAACCTTATTACCGAGAAATTCGGCATGGAGCTGGAGCGGGATAAGTATACGACTGCTACAGTAGCCAAAGCGAAAAATGCACTTAGCTTCACGCTGAGAAACTCTACGCCAGGCACGGCTCACACGACTAAAGTGACGCTCAAAGGGCTCGCTGCGGGTTCGTATAACATTCTTAACAATAATGTGGCTGCAGGTTCTGTCAATGTGACTGCTAATGGAACGACAACCATCAGCTTGAATGTCGGTACGGCTGCCACTTATGCAATCAGTTTGCAGCAGGGCACGCCGCTTCCGAATACGGCTCCAGTAGTTGATGCAGGTGCAGATGCAACTTTCACGCTTCCAGCAACCGTGACGCTCACAGGCACAGTTACAGATGATGGTCTACCTAGTGGTGTAGTTACTACGACTTGGACGCTCGTAAGCGGTCCAGGCACGGCAACATTTGCGAATGCGAGTGCTATTAATACGTCTGCAACCGTTTCAGCAGCAGGCACTTATGTATTCCGTCTGACAGCCAGCGATGGCAGCTTGACAGCGAACGATACGGTAACGCATATCGTTAATCCAGCTGCTGCAATCCCAGAGGTTATTGCGAGCTATTTGTTTAATGAAACGAGCGGAACGTCAGCAAGTGACGCTTCCGGCAATGGCAAGCACGCTACACTTAGCGGTGGAACGGCATGGTCAGCTGGGAAAACAGGCAATGGGCTTGAGCTGAATGGCTCTAATGCTTATGCGAGTTTGCCAACAGGCATTGTGAGTGGCGTTAATGATTTCACGATTGCTACTTGGGTGAAAATCGACACATTGAGCGACTGGTCCCGAATATTCGATTTCGGTACCGGCACAAGCAATTATATGTTCCTTGCGCCGCGGGCCGGCGGCTCAGGACTCCGCTTTTCCATCACATCGAGCGGTAATGGATCGGAGCAGCAATTGAATGCACCAGCATTGCCGACTGGGGTATGGAAGCATGTTGCGGTAACGTTAACCGGTACGACGGGGCGGCTCTATGTTGACGGCGTTCAGGTTGCTAGCAATACGAATATGACGTTGAAGCCGTCTAGTCTTGGCAGTACGAACTTGAACTATATCGGCAGATCACAATTCGGTGACCCGTACCTGGATGGCGTTATCGATGATTTCAAAATTTACAGCAGAGCTTTAAGTGCAACTGAAGTAACTACATTATTCAGTGGTACGCCAAGTGCGGGTAACATTGCGCCGCTAGCGACAGCCTCTACTTCCTTTGTTTCGACTTGGGAGAGCTTAGCCGGCTTGAACGATGGATATACGCCAACGAGCTCGGCAGATCGTGGGCATCCTGTCTATGGCAATTGGAACAATCCGAATACGACGCAATGGGTACAATATGACTTCGCGCAAAATTATACGATATCCAGCGTAGATGTGTATTGGTTTGATGACGATGGAGGCATTGATCTTCCTGCTTCCTATACAATCCAGTATTGGAATGGAACTGCTTGGGTGAATGTCGCAAGTCCGTCGGGGCTTGGCTTGCTTGGCAATCAATACAACACGACCACCTTTACGCCAGTATCCACCAATAAGCTTCGCTTGAATGTCACGGCGAAAGCAACGACTTCTACCGGCATCTCATCATGGAAAGTAAGCGGCTCTTAGTATAACGAAAAGCGCGGCTCCCTAGCTTGAGGGGGCCGCGCTTTTCTATGTATATTGCGCTTTTAATTTGAAGCCACTTCCTGCATGAGGGTTTCATCGTAGACACTGTAGGTGTTTTTGCCGCTGCGCTTGGCATGATACAGCGCTTTGTCTGCGCACGCATACAATTCCTCAGAATCCTCCGCATGCTCAGGAGAAATGGCAATACCGATGGAAACGGTTGTGCTCAAATCATTGGTTACATTGATTCCCTTAATTTCAATCGGACGTTTCATCTCATCGATAATATGGTTTGCAACGTCCAAGGCGTCCTGCGTGTCCTCGACGTGATTGAGAATGACCACAAACTCATCACCGCCAAGGCGAGCGGCGACATGGTTTGAATCAATGACAGCCATGCGGATGCGTTTGCCGACTTCGATGAGGAAGGAGTCTCCAGCATCATGCCCTAGCGTATCATTAACACGTTTGAAATTGTCGAGGTCAATATGGAGCAGCGCTGCTTTATGCTGTTTTTTCTTGCTTCTGGCAATGGTTGAGTCGAGAGCATTCTCGAACGAGGCTCTGTTAGAGAGACCCGTCAACAAGTCATGGGAAGCCAGATACATAGGCCTTGCGACAAGCTTAGTAATGATGTAAGAAATCATCAAGGCAATGACAATGGTCGCTAACAGCTGCAATAAAAAAATTTGATTGTTTTGCTGCAGCTTGCTTGCAAGCTCGGAATCGTTGTACACAATTTCAATCATGCGTTGATCGGTGAAACGGTTAGGCTGGTCATCCATTCGTATTGAATAGGGAACGTAGCGATAAGTGACAGGATCACCGTCTTTTACTCCTTTAATGACACGCACGGCACTTTCCTTTAATGCTAAATTAAAAGCGGGTACATTCTGGTTGGAAATGAGCAGTGACTTACCATCTTCACCCTTCTTTCCAATTGATTTCCCTGTCGTCGTAAACACGGTAATATCGTTAATATAGCTGTATTTCTCAATAAGTGTGTTGCTGATTTCAAGGAAATTGAAGCTTTGAAATACCGGATTATCATTCAAATAAAGTCCGAGCTCGATTAAGTATTTGTGGTCGGGAGTAGGTATGTAGCTATATTTTCGCAGCATTCCCGTATTCGTTTCTTGGTCGATTCCATCTGTTGTGAACTGATTGCCGTTAAGTCTTGTGGTCAGCAGTTCAGAGAAAGAGGATAACGTACCATTATCATCATGGAAATTTAGTCCGACGTCGGGAGGGAAGCTGCTGAACCGGATGGTCAATGAACGGTCGATCATATAAATATCCATATCGCCCATACCAGCTTTCAGAGCTTGATAATCCCATTTCGCAACATCAGGCTGCTCGCTGTATTTTTGCAGAAGTTTATCCGAATGGTCTCTCATTTCATCTTCAATGTCTTTATCGGATAGTTGAAAAGCTTTATCAGCAGCAGATACGGCTGCGACAACGGTGTCTTCCACCAATGCGGATTCTTTTGCGTAACTTGCTATTAAATTCGTTTTTAATCGGTGTTGATTCACCAGGGACACGCTAAGTGTCAGCAAAATGCTGAAAATGCCCATGATGGTCATCAGTTTAGCTTTGAAGCTAAGATGCACGTAACTTCCTCCTCTAGAATGCTCATGGATGGTATCCACGAGAAGCAACAGCTATAGCCCGTTTGAAGGGCGGCGATACAGTTTATGGCTGATAGGTCTATTTACCTAAACTATATATCGGTCAATGATAGCATTAATTGAATTAAAGGATGGAAAATAATAGTTAACATTTCGTCTATGTGTGGATATGGATGGTTTTTCAACTTCATATACGTTCCACTTTCTTCTCATAAGCATTATTTAGCGTATTACCAGATACTACTCTATCACATCTCAATGAGGGAAAAATGACAAACTTAACGCTTTATTCCTCATGGTAGTTGGCATGGGGTGCGGACAGCGATCTTCGGAATGTCGGATAGGATGGAGATAAACCATTTTACATATGAAATAGTAGATATACTTTGGATGACGTAGAAGATCGGTATTTAGGAGGGAAAGGGGCGACGGAGAGTGAAACGGTTCGTTCTCCGTCTTGTTAGGCGTTGCGCAGTCTAAGTGGAAATAGGAGTGTGAATAGCTTTGAAATAAACCCATTCAGGGTCACCGTCATCGAGGTTCTCGATTGTGCCGCTTCTTATGAAGCCAAGCGATTCACAGACACGCTGCATGGGCGTATTGGAGGCATTGGTAGAAGTAAACAGCTTAGGAGTCGTGCAATGCTGCTCGATATACTTCATAAGTGCTGAAGCCGCACCTCTTCTTCTGAGCGATGGGTTCACGATGAGCAATTGAATAAAGGATTGTTCATAGAAGGTTTGGTCAAAGGTAGCGAAGCCGATAATGACATCATCATATATGGCGACGATACATTGCTGTGCGGCGATTGCCTTGGCTAGTTGTGGTTCTCGAATGCGAGAGCCGATGACGCAATAGTCGACCTCGCAAATATCGTGAAGATATTCAGTAGTTGCTGGTTCGATCTTCATCTAGTATTGTCCTTTCGTGGGGGAAGTAAGCTATTGCTATATCTTAGCAAGGGCAGAGACAGGTGGATAGGTAAAGCTTGGTTATAAGCGTTTGATTTGTATGCCCGCTTGTGGAATATTCAGCAGCACGCAGGTGGCTGGAAGCTGTCCTCTTAATGAAATAGGGTCGAAGAGGTTATCGATTCAATTGTAAAATTTTTATAATAAAGAGGGCTATAGCTCTTTCGAGTCATGTCGAACCGCCTTCCTGTGAGCGAGAATAGGCATAAGCATATTCATTAGCGCAGAGAAGGCGAGGAGAAGGTTTTGGAAGAAACATTAGATAAGAAAAAATCGTTTTGGCTGTTCGCAGCATGGGCAACAGCCGTACTCGCTACGGCAGGAAGTTTATATTTGAGCGAGGTTATGCACTTTGCACCATGCAGTCTTTGCTGGTTCCAGCGCATATTCATGTACCCGCTGGCTCTTTTGCTTGGAATCGCTTATTCCAAAGGAGACTCAGGAATCGTGTCCTATGCGTTGCCGCTTGTTGTCATAGGAGGGGGATTCTCTCTCTACCATACGATACTTCAGAAGCTTCCGCATGATTCTCCGCTTGCGGCTTGTGGTCCTGTCTCCTGTCAAGGCGACTATTTGAATTGGTTCGGCTTTATTACAATCCCTATGCTGGCGCTTGTCGCTTTCCTCATCATTCTAACGGCATTACTGCGCTTGCGCAGTCTGAACCGCACTTAGTGGCTAAGCTGTGAATGGACAGCCGAGGTTTAGTGGACATGTTCGGCTCCTCGTGATATATAAAGAAAAGAGAATCAAATGGGGAGGAGCATAACGATGCGAATACCGCTGACAGGTGTTGGGGCAACTGAGGAGCATGCGAGGCTTCTAGTGGACAGCTACCTGAGATGGACCGGGAAGCAGCTGTTGGTGCTAATGCCTGGGCAGAGTGTGAAGGAGCAGCTGTTCGAAGCATCCATCGTTATTCTATCCCATGGGATAGAGGAAGACCCGGTTCTGAATTATGGGAATCGCCGTGGACTCAGCCTTTGGGGGATGGAATGGGAGACTTTCACGCGCACACCTTCCAGACTTACGGCGGAGCAGATGGAACGAGAGGAGCGGGATCGCTTCTTTGAAGAGGTAACGGCGAACGGCTATGTCGATAATTACACGGGCATCCGAATCTCGAGCACAGGCCAGCGATTTTATATTGTGAACGCGACGGTATGGAATCTATTGGATGAGAATGACGCTTATCGTGGACAAGCGGCGGCTTTTAAAGAATATCAGATGATATAGGTTGCAGATAGCAACAGCTTCTAAGCAGTTCTCTAGTAGGGATTTCTACGGGAGAGCTGTTTTTTTCTACGTATAGGAAAGTATATGATTTTACTCATACTTTCTCTATACGTCTACTCGAAACGTGAGTATAGCTGCCAGAGGACGGCTTCAGCCGTTTACGCTTGTATCTGAAAATTAGGTATAATAGTTGGAAAGCACAATCGGAGGAATGGACATGCCCATACATATTGGTCTAGCAGGCTGGGGCGATCACGATCAGCTGTATATTTCTGTTGCCAAAGCCGGCAGCAAGCTACGGCAATATGCCAAGCATTTCCCTGTAGTAGAGGTGGACAGCACCTTCTATGCCATCCAGTCCAAGGAGCGATTCGCGAAATGGCTAGCGGATACGCCGGCCAGTCTGCAATTCGTCGTGAAAGCTTATCAAGGCATGACGGGGCATCAGCGCGGCCCTGTTTTGCCGGTTGCGGAGACTAATGAGATGTTCACCGCGTTTCGTGACATGCTTGAGCCTGTGATAGAGGCTGGGCGGCTGACAGCAGCGCTGTTCCAATATCCGCCATGGTTCGATTGCACGCAGGCCAACGTACGCATTCTGAGGGAAACGAAGAAGCGGATGAGCGGCATTCCATGTGCACTCGAATTTCGGCATCAGAGCTGGTTTACCGAAGACTACCGAGAGAAGACGTTATCGTTCATGAGAAGGGAACAGTGGATGCACAGCGTCTGCGATGAACCGCAGGCGGGAATCGGATCGATTCCGACGGTGCTGAAGGCGACGGATGCGGAAGCTACAGTCGTTCGATTCCATGGACGCAACGTATCCGGCTGGAACCAAGCAAGTGCGCCGAATTGGCGGGAGGTTCGTTATTTGTATCGTTATAGCGAGGAAGAGCTGCTGGAATGGGTCGGCATGTTGAAAGTGTTGGAGCAACAGAGCAAGCATGTTTATGTTATTTTTAACAATAACTCTGGTGGAGATGCGGCTGGCAATGCGAAGCGGCTGATGGAGCTGCTCGGGTTAACAAGGCCGGATGGCAGCAGCCCGAATGAGCCGCCTCCGCCTATTGTGGAACAACTGGATTTGTTCTGAAGAGATCACACGATACGGTGAAGGGCTTGAAGTGCAGAAGGAAGGTCCTTGGTAAAGAATACCTGCTTCCCCTTGTTGCATTCATAAATGAAATCCTTTAAGCTCTTGCTGTCGTAGCTGTCAAAGTCGCCAACAATGGCGAGCTTCACTTGATAGTTCGTATACTTCTGCAAAATGTCACCGGCAAGCTTCGTCTTTAAATCGAAAAAATCTTCGTTGATGTTCGATTTATTAATGATAATTTTGTAGCAATCTTCATGATAGCTAACGGTAGCCAGTAAATCCAAAGCATCCTGTGCATTCGCAATGACAATCTCGTCGCTTTCGATAATAGCTATCCTTGATTCATTGTGCTGATCAACCATTATTTTCATATTCTTTCTCACCCTTCACGAATGTATGGCTTTATGGGGAGTATATCGCATAGATATTAGCTATTCAAGCCTGGGAAGGAACTTCGTTTCAGTAGGACAGGAGAAGGTGATTCTGATGCTGCAAGTGTTTATCCGTAGAATGTCTATTCGAAGGCTGCATAGGGAAATAATGCTGGCGGAGCCTATTTATCGCATCCTGCATAACGAGAAGGTGGAGTGGTATAAGCAGCAGTGGGAACGCTTCTCGTTGCTGGAGGGGCGAGTCACAGAGGATGAGATTGAAGAGGTTGTACCGTATATCTCCGAGCGAATAGAGGAGCTGTCTAAGCATTTGAGCGGGTTAGCTCTATCCAAGCGTGACATGAAAAAAATAACATTTTTTGTGGAGTATGTAGACACATTAAAGCAATTCACAAGACATGATTTCAATTCTAGGAACATTATGATGTATATGTCTTTGTATAATGAGGTGTTGTTGGGTTCAACCCGGTATAGCAACCTTGTGAAGGCATTAGCGAGTTTTGAAGATACGCCTAGCTTGGAGTGAAGGTTTCTTTGCGCTATCATGAGTCATATAGACAGTGTCTTTGTAGGAGAAAACAAGCTGGGAGAGGTTAACTTGTCATTAGCGGATGATATTTATAAAAAACTGGTTATGGATATTGTAGAGCACGGGATATGGGATAAAGATCAAACCGTTAGAACGGTATGGGCTGACGGCACACCTGCGCACACCAAAAGTATCATTTGCAAGCAAGTCACTTATGACAATACAGAGGTTCCCATTCTAACGACCAAACGAGTCCCTTGGAAGTCGGCCATACATGAGATGCTATGGTTTTATGTGAAGCGTACAAGCGACTGCGCTTATTTGGACGAACATAACGTATCGATCTGGCGGGAATGGACGAATAACCATAACAATATCGGAAAAGCATATGGCTATCAGCTTGGGAAAGAGATAACCTTGAATGGCAAGCTGACGAATCAAGTGCATCATCTCATTGAACAGCTCAAAAACAACCCTGCCTCAAGAAGGCATGTCATCTCGCTATGGGATATCGATGAGCTTGACGAAATGGAGCTATATCCATGTGTCTGGAATAATCAGTGGATCGTAAAAGAGGGGAAGCTTCATCTGATCGTAAATGCCAGATCGAATGATATTGGACTGGGCAACCCGTTCAACATATTTCAATACTATGTGCTGCAGCGTATGATTGCACAGGTTACGGGCTACGCACTCGGCACATTAACCTTTAACATCAATGATGCTCACATTTACGAACGCCACATGGATGCGCTGCAGGAGCAGATCGAACGAGAAGCCTATGCGGCACCAGAGCTATGGATAAATCCAGACATTACGGACATCGATGACTTCACGATTGATGATTTCAAGCTTCTTCATTATAAGCATCATCCAGCGATTAAGATGGAGATTGCGATTTGACCACAGTTAAATAAAAAGCGTGAGCCTCGGATTACTTATCTGTTCCAAGGCTCACGCTTTATTTATAAGGTTTATGATTGGTTTTTTGCAAGCTCTTTGCGTACAATCGGCGCTACCTTCGTACCTAGCAGTTCAATCGCGTGAAGCACCTCTTTGTGAGGCATCGTGCCAACGTTGATATGCAGGAAGAAGCGACTTACGCCTAGGTTCTTGCGGAGCAGCAAGATCTTCTCTGCTACATATTCCGGATCGCCTACATAAAGCGCACCGCGCAGACTGCGAGCCGCATCATAAGCGTTGCGATCATAATACTGGCGCCAGCCGCGCTCACGACCGATGACATTCATCTGTGCTTGCGTTGGCAGGAAAAACGAGTCGGCTGCTTGCTCAGTTGTGTCTGCGACAAACCCATGGGAATGCGTTGCGATGGACAGCTTGCTTGGGTCATGTCCTGCTTTTGCTGCTGCTTCTTTGTAGAGAGCAACAAGCGGTGCAAAGCTCTCAGGCATGCCGCCGATAATGGCAAAAGCGATAGGAAGGCCAAGCGTACCGGCACGAACAGCAGACTCAGGGTTGCCGCCGCTTGCAATCCAGACCGGAAGCTTGCTTTGAACGGACCGTGGGTACACAGCTAGATTGTTGATCGCAGGGCGATGGCCGCCGCGCCATGTTACCTTCTCGGATTCACGGATAGCCAGCAGCAGCTCTAGATTTTCTTCGAATAGCTCTTCATAATCATCAAGGCTGTATCCAAACAATGGGAAAGATTCGATGAATGAACCACGGCCTGCCATTATTTCTGCGCGTCCATTCGAGAGACCGTCTAATGTGGAGAAGGCTTGATACACACGAACGGGATCGTCGGAGGAAAGGACGGTTACCGCGCTTGTCAGCCGAATGTGCTTCGTCATTGTTGCGGCGGCTGCAAGTACGACAGCAGGCGCGGTGCCAGCGTAGTCAGCCCGATGATGTTCGCCGATTCCATATACATCAAGGCCGACCTGATCGGCCAGCACGATTTCTTCAACTGCATTGCGCAGACGCTCGGCATGGCTGATGACTTCTCCTGTCACCGGATGAGGTGTTGTCTCCAAAAACGTACTGATTCCTATTTCCATGTTGTTTGCCAAATCGCTCATTTCAAAACTCCCCTTTCAATAATTCTATTTTACTCATTTTTTTATGGTTTCTCAACTTTTGTAAGCTGACTGCCAAGCCGCTGGAGTGGTTTTTCTTATTCGTCTTGTAATACAATTGAGAGGTACCCTGACGATAGCATCAACAAATGATATAGCAAGCAGAGAAAGTGAAGGTCTATTAATCTGAATTAGAGGATGTGCAGCATGGGCTTATTCGATTTTTTTCGAAAAAAGAAAGTGGATGCGATGCTTTTGTCAGATACTGATCTAGAGCAAGGCATGGAGGAAGAAAGGTTCGCTGCGCTGCTTGAGCTTAGCAGAAAGCTGTCTATAGGCAATGAAGATATCGTGCAAGAGGTTAGCGATGCCTATCTTGCTCCTGATGAATATTGCGAGAAATGGCAGGATAGGTTGGACGATCGAGGAATAACGGGGCCGCTTGAAGAGCTGCCTTGGATTGCACTGGTAGATGCCTTAATGGAAGAAAGACTAGCTGATGAAATGGATTGGAAGTCAGAAGGCAGCACGATTCTTTATGTGATTCGTAGATTAATCGCAAGAAAACAGCTGCTCCCAGCGGATAAGGATTGGTCAGAGTTTGAGTACGAAGATCAACAGCCAACAGACGTAATGCTGGAATTAATGAAAAATAAGCTTTTAGCGTACGATATTGCGCTGGCATGCTTGGATATCGAGAGTGACAGCTATGTGTTGATTGCGGTAGAAGCTGTGATGATGGGCGAATTGAAGCAATTGGCGCATGCTGCGGGGTACCGGATCATTGATCATTTTGACAGTTGAATGGGCAGAAGGAGGCTTCTATGAAAATTCACTTATTGATTTTTGTCTCATCCGTTACCAAACAATATGAAACGCTTGTTCAAGCGTCACTCGTGAAAACTTTTGAATCTACGATCCGTCCTATGCAAGGGGATATCATTGATGATCCAGGCTTTCACCCGGATTATCACAACGGCTATGAAGTGGTCAAAACAACGATAAATTATGCTTCAGATGAATGCTGGGTTTCCTTGTCACCACTAGTCGTAGAGTTGGAGAATATAAATATAGAAACGTATATCGCGAAACTTAAAGCTAACGGTTGGCGCGATTCAACTGAAGAATAATGGCAGTTAGTCAATCACTCGGTGATTTAAAATTTAATGTAAGGAAACATTTTGTTGTTTGATCCATATTTAACAAGCAGGTGATCAGCATGAATCCTATAACGAGGCTTCCCATTGCATTAGCCCATACCAGTGCGCAAATCGAAAAGATTGATTATTATCGCATAGAAGGCGAGCAACTGGTTGGCATACAGCATGACGAGGATGGAACACTTCTGTTCTGGACAAGTGGTGAGGGCCTATTGGAAAACAACGGCGCCAGACAATCCGTACAAGCCGGAAGCGTATGTATGATTATGCCGAATACGAGCGTATGGCTCATGCCGGCGAATGGAGAAACCACTAGCGTATATGCACTATCTTTCAAGCTGCCAGCAGCTGCTCGCGATCTAGAAACGATGTGGCTGGCAGAGCTGTCCAAGCTTGCTGCTGTGCAGGTAATCGAACGTATTAAAACGCTATATGGACGCAGGCTGGATAGCGGAGAACTTGAGAAATTCCGGCTGCAAATGGATTTTCATGAGCTGCTGTATTTGCTGATCAAAGATGTGGAGCGTAAGCCAAACATCAGTCAGCGGGAAGCTTTACTAGTAACAGCACGCTATATGGAGCAGCATTATCACGAGCCGTTGTCGCGTGATATGCTGGCTGGGATGGCAGGTATGAGTGCACCCTATTATTCGCGTGCTTTTAAGAAGGCAATGGGCAAAACACCCCAAGAATATTGGACAGGTATCAGACTTAACCAAGCGCGCAAAGCACTCATCCTGTCATCGGATAAAATTGGCGATATAGCCGAGCATACAGGTTTTGGAGAGCCTTATTATTTCAGTCGGATATTCAGGCAGACACTTGGAATCTCGCCAACGATATACCAAAAGCAAGAGAGAACACGAATAGCTTGCCTCTATCCACCTTTTATTGACGCGATGTTGGCACTAGGTGTGCTGCCAATTGCCTATATGATAGAGCCAGCTCATCCGCTCTATATGAGATTGACGGACTCGGTTCATCTGGGACATTTAGAAGCAGGCTTTGGGGAGAGGGAAGCTAGCCTCCTTGCAGCGGTGAAGCCTGAATATATATTGTGCAGCGACTATATTGATCCGTATCAAGAAACGTTGATGAATCGGATGGCTCCAGTGTTGGCTGTTACCTGGAGGAGAAGCCGGAGGGAGGATTTGTTGGAAATAGCAAGAATACTCGGCAAACTAGACCAGGCAGCAGCTATTCTGACCGAATATGAACGGCAAACCGAGCTTGCCCGTGAACAATTAAGCAGACAGGTCGGACGTCGGACGGTCGCTTTATTGCGATTTAACTCCCAACAATTACGGTTGTATGGTGGTCCGTCACAAGGTTTTGTTGGTCCGATTTTATATGGCGACCTTGGATTACAAGCGCCTTCACTTGTACAAAAATTGGCATGGAGAAGCTGGTGGGCAGAGATTGAGCTATCACAGCTTGCTGAGCTGGATACGGAGTTTTTGCTGATCGTTATTGACCCTGGTATGGAGCAACAGGCAGCAAGCATCATGCGCGGTGAGATATGGTCGAAGCTAGCAGCCGTTCGAAACGGGCAGGTGCATCAGGCCGATTATTATACATGGATGAGCAGCGGACTCGAGATGGATAAGCTGAAAATCACAGAGGCATTGCAGTTGCTGGGCTAAAACATTTGTGAGCAGCGTACGATACGATCCATCAACTCGCGTCCATTATGACACAAATGTCCTAGTATATTTGCCTATTTGTCCTTGGTAAGGCGTTGAAAATAGAATATATTGATAATGATTATCATTATATTCAAGGAGTGGTTAAAGAAATGTTTAAAGGAACACCATGGATAGGAGCTTCTCTTGTATTGCTCATGCTTCTCTCGGGCTGCGGTGCTGCTAACAATGCCCCAGTGAATAATGTCTCAGAGAATGTAAATACGGAGAAAGAAGAGGTTACCTCTGGAGCGGAGACGCCAGCCGAGCAAGAGCGAGTTGTAACCGATGAAATGGGTAACGAAGTTACTATTCCAGCAGATACAAGTCATATCATTGGTATTTACTTGGAGGACGAGTTAGTGTCACTAGGTTTAACACCTATTCGCAAATCTCGGATCGGTGCGTGGAGCGGGCAGGACTATCTAGGTTTGACGGTAGAAGATATTGATGTGCAAGGAGACGTTGAGGCTTTTGTGAAAGCGGAGCCTGATCTTATATTAACGAATGTTTATGAAGAAAAACAATATGAACAGCTCTCTAAGGTAGCGCCAATGTACGCGTTCAAGGACGCTCGGGCAGATTGGAGGTCAACGATTCGGACACTTGGCGATTTGCTGGGCAAAGCCGATAAAGCGAGTGAAGTGATTGCTTCCTACGATCAAAAGGCGGCAGATGCGGCAGCGGAGCTAAAGGCTGCAGTTGGCGATGAAACGGTTGCAATTTTACGTGTGCATGCAAAAGAGCTTCGATTGTATGGGGGACCAGGCTATGCTGGACCGGTACTGTACAATGAGCTTCAACTAAAGCCTGCTAAGCTTGTTCAGGAGCTGGTCCTAGACAAAAATGAGAAGGTCGTTGGCTTATCGATGGAGCTTATTCCGCAGCTTGATGCCGATCATATATTTCTTACAGTGGATACTGGCGCGGAGGAGCAGTCTAAACAGCTGATTGAAAGCGAATTATGGAAGAGCCTCCCTGCAGTTAAAAAAGGGCAGGTGCATGAGGTTAATTTTGAAACGTGGATGAAAAGCGGTCCCATTGCCGATGGCAAAAAAATTGAAGATGTCGTTGCGGCATTGAGCAAATAGGGATTGAATGTATTACCTGATTTTTGTGGCATTATGATGTGTACAGGCTGTCGAGCAAGTCTCGACAGCTTGTTTTTGTTCACTATGCTGCATACTAACTCTAATAATTAATATTATCGAAATGGAAGTTGGATATTGAAAGGAACAGATCGTGAAGCCTATTCATGTATAGCTTATTCGTCGAAGGAATCAATCGTTTCGGTAATGACTCCGAATGTAGATGCCCTAATATAAGGCTGATTCCTCAGCGTGCCTAGCTGCTCGGCTGTACCGGTAACAATCGCACCAATGATTTTGATATCCTGCTCCTCGAGTTTGCCGTTGTCTCCTACTAGCGATTCGTAAGCTTGCTCTGCGCTCCATTTGAAGCTCTTGCTCTGTTTTCGCAATTGCTCGATATTTGCAATAAAAGAATCGACTCCGCCAAAAGGCTCGAATTGCTCAGCATGAAAGCCATATACGAATACAGATTCAGCGTTTACTGTCTGCTGACCTTGGCTCATATACGTGATTCGGTCATCCTTGTAGGCATCGACCCACCACCATACAGGATGTATCCCAGGCGGGAGTCTGTCCTCGATTTCTTGAAGCGTGTAGGGCTGATCGAAGGATAATCCAAGCTCAACGACATTTGTTTTTTTCAGCTTATCCAGCTCGCTGATGCTATCTCTATAGCGATCATAAGTGATTTTCGGGTGATAAAAAAACAGTTCTCTATCGCCGGTGTACGCATTATAACGATACAATTGGCTGGATTCGGCTAATGATTCGGATTTCTCCATTGCAATCGGACCGAACGAGCCGTATTCCCTAGAGGAAGAACCAAGCAGGTTATATTTCCGTTCAACCGGCTCCCATATGTAGGGCTTATTTCCGATGACCTTATAGGTTTTGGTTTCGATTTCGCCCCCGAACCAATTGGCTTGGTAGGTTTGATTGCTGATATGCGTGTTCGGGCCACTAATTTCATTAAAAGCGATAATTTCGTTCATCGTCTTTTGAGCTTCCGCATGCGACCATTGCCGAAACCCATACCACAGTAATAGGAGCGTGATCGGCGTTATGATAATGACAATGCCTATGGTACGCAGGGTAGACCATACCTTTGCTTTCCTAATTAGTTTTTTGGTCTCTTTCTCATCGAACGAAAAATGATTCAAATCACTGACCATCGTAATGATCCTCCTTAAAGTTTTTTATAAACATTTCTTTAGCCCGTCCCACATGGGTTTTAAGCGTGTTCTCATTTTTGTTTAATAGGGATGAAATCTGCTTGTAGGATAAGCCCATTTCATATTTCAGAATTAACAATTCCTGATGCAAGGGTGAAAGAGTCTCAAGCACCTCTCTGACATGTCTGGCACCTTCTGCGTGCATAAGGTTGCTCTCTGGAAGATTAGTCAAGGATAGTAGAGGAACGTCGTCGACAGGGATTGCTGACTGCCGTTTCTCTTTTCTTTTGACATCATAGAATTGATTCGCTGCTACTCGGAATAACCAACTCATGACGATCTCTGCGCGTATGCCGTCTTTATGCAACAAAAATTTGTAACAGGTATCCTGTGCAATATCTTCAGCATCCTCGTGGGAAAGTCCACGCTTGCGCAAATATCGATATAGAAGAGTTCCTGTCTCTCGAAGAAAATCATTCATCGTTTGTTTTGCCATAACTGCCTCCTTACCTCATACAACGTGTTACCTTAAAGAAAGTTTACAGTGCAAGCAAATTACTAGGAAAGAAAATGAAGCCATGGGTTATATGATGGATCTCTTAAAAGTGGTAGGTTCAGGATTCTATTATTAGTATCCGCGCGGGGATGAAGTTCATAATGTGGTTTCGGCTTATGTGTGTACAGCATTCACGGGGGCTGAGAACGGAAGAAGAAGAGGTGCAGGATCAGCGCTTTTTCGGTTTCGATGAATTGCCCGATGAGCTGTGTCCTCCGGCAATTCATCGAGCAAATTCTTGCTAGGCCATATCGGTTGATCGAAACATAGGCATACTGTTATCGCTAGGCGAACAAAACCATTCTTCCGCTTGCGCTGCTGCTTTAATAGTTCAGCTTGAGCAAATTGCGCTCGCCAATAAACGTTGTCGTATTGAAAAGCATGAGTACATCTTCGATGCCGTTCTCCGCCATATAATCGCTAATGCTGCCATTATAGTAGCGAATGTCAATGACATGTATATCCTGTACATGCTGGGTTAGAAAGGGGAGGAAACTATGGGCGTAAGAATCTTTGATGACGAGTATCTTATTCAGCTCAACCCGCTCAGCGGGAAGCGTGCTGTGTAAAGTTAGAAGTGCATGGACGCCGCCTAGGAAGTACGAATACTTATCTTTTTTCGCCAAATAGCTCGGATCGTACATGCTGCCTACCGTTTGGTCCGTATCGGCAATATACATATTGGTTTGGATGCCGTTTTTGTCCTTATAGACTTCAATGGAATCCGGTTCTAAGCCAATGAACTGACTGCGCGTATGATAGCTGCCAAGAAACGAGTGGGTAATCGTTTCAATGGTAAAGTCCTTCTCAGCAACCGGCGTCCAGCCCATTTGCTGGGCATATGCGAAATAGGCAAGGTAGGCGCCATACGTAGTCCAGTGGTGGTCTGTTTTATAATAAATAGGTCGATCTGCGCTCGCTGCGCTGCCGAGAAAGTCAAAGCCGTCTATAAAGTTCAGGCTGTCTTGCACCTGCTTGCCGATAAAGCCATTCACCTCATTCTGCGGGTAAGCCTGAGCGAGCCATGGCAACCGCTCCGGATACAATCCGATTGAAGTAGGGGCAAGCATGAACGTAATATTCGTGTTGGGGTGCTTCTGTGCATATAGCTGCACCGCAGCGGTGTACGCCTTTATATCTTCATAAACAGGTACGCTCAGCTTCTCGAATAAATAACCGTCTGCCCCTTTGTAGATACCGTTGTTCTCCTGTTGAAGCCGCAGCTGTTCAAGCATAGACTTCGTCCACACCCACTGGTTGCGGAATGGAAAATGATCGGTAACGAAGCTTTCTGACTCGTCTGAAAATGTTTTGGACCACAGGCTGTCCCAGGTCAGCTGAGGTGCCTTCTGCAGCGTGCGGTTTTCTACATTCGAGAACGGTTGAATTGGCAATAGAAAAAACAATACTGACATGGTGAACAAAAGGCCGACGAAGCCCCATACATATATGCGATCCGTCATCTTGCTCAATGCAGAGGCCTCCTTCCTTGTTCGTTAAAATCGGAAATATAAGAATGGATTAAAGGTAGCATCGACTAAATAAGCTACGGACATAAAGAAAAGCAAGGCATGCCAGCCAAGCTGGATGGCCGGGCCAAAGCCGGTTTCATGTTGGCGCTTTGGCAAAGACGCAATGACTAATAAGACGAGCAGAATTGCATTTGTATATAACAGATACAGCGATTCATTGTTCCATAAAGGCTGATGATTCACGCCGAACATGGCAGCCAGATACGCGCCCATTATTGATAAATCTTCAAATGCGAAAAACACCCAGCCGATTAGAATGAGAAGCAGCGCGTAGACATGCCGAATCCAAGCAGGCATTCTCTGCATAAGCTTTAATACGAACCATTTCTCGAAGACGAGAACGACCCCGAAATACAAGCCCCAAAGCAGGAAGTTCCAGCTTGCTCCATGCCAGATACCGGTCAGCAGCCATACGATCATAATGTTGCGAAGCTGCTTCCAAGGCCCGTTGCGGTTCCCGCCTAATGGAATGTACAGATAGTCCCTGAACCAGGTGCTAAGCGATATATGCCAGCGTCTCCAAAAGTCAGTAATGCTTTGCGCCGTATAAGGGCGGTTGAAGTTTTCATTGAAACGGAAGCCGAACATCATACCAAGGCCGATTGCCATATCCGAATACCCGCTGAAATCGAAATAGATCTGAAATGCAAAGGCGATAATACCAATCCAAGCGGTAAGGACGGGAAGTGATTCTGTACCCGTGCTTGAAACGGTATTCCATAATAAACCAATATTGTTGGCTAAAAGCACTTTTTTAGCTAATCCGATAATAAAGCGTCGTACGCCTTCCGCGAACAGCTCGACGTTGACGACACGATGGCGAAGCTGTTCGGCAATCGTCGAATACTGTACGATGGGTCCCGCGACAAGCTGTGGAAACAAAGCAACGAATGTACCGAAGTCGAGCCAATTGCGCTGCGCTTTGGCCGTTCCCCTATAGACGTCAATAATGTAGGACATCGATTGGAAGGTATAGAAGGAAATACCGATTGGCAGCGCCAGCTCCGTTAAAGGGATTTGCATGCCGAATAAGCTGTTGACATTCTGAATGAGGAAGTCGGCGTATTTGAAGTACCCCAGCAGAGTTAAATTGATGATGATCGAGGCGACAACGATCCCTTTCCGCTGCGTGCTGCTGCGCTTCGGATTGCTGAGCAGCAGTCCGAAGCTGTAGTCCGCAATCGTAGAGAGCAGCATGATTGCAATGTATATGGGTTCTCCCCATGCGTAGAAGACGAGGCTTGTCGCGAACAAAACAAGGTTTTTGATTCGCCACGGTGACACGAAATAGAGCAGCAGCACGGCAGGCAGGAACAGAAAGAGAAATAGTAGGCTGCTGAATACCATACTCGTTATTTTTGCTCGAAATACGTATCGAAGGCAGCAAGGAATTTATCTGCTTCCTCGGAAATAACGAATAATACGTAGTTGCCTTTCGTTACGAGCTTATAGTTTTTGGCATTTTCATATTGATCCTGAAGATAGGTTTCGAACGTTTTTTGCACGTCCGCGGCGCGTTTTTTCGCACCTTCTTCAATGGCTGCGATATCCTTGGCATCCTTTACTTTGAACAAGGCAATTTCATTGGTTTTGACATTCATCATGGGGGACATGATCGTATATTCTTCCATCAGAGCAGGGTCAATATAGAACATTTGCTTCACCATATCGCCGTTCATATCGATTAGCGCTGGCTGTTCGATAGCAGCAAGCATTCCGTCAACGATTTCTTTGGTTGTTTTCGTCGTAACGACGCTTTGTTCTTTGTTTGCGGAGGTGTTTCCGCCTGCGTTATTATTTGAGCCGGCATCCGAGCATGCAGTCAGCACCAATCCAAGCGCTATAACGAGCATAAAAGCAAAATAATTTTTTTTCATCCTATTCAATCTCCTTGGTGTCGTTTATTTTGTTTTTCAAAAAATAATAACGAAACTAAAATCGTTAATGTTGCTGTTCGCGTTATTATGGTAAAAATTGACGAAAAGCATGCATGCTGTAGTTGAGACCAGTGATGTCTTTGAAGGATGATGCGATATTTACTTGATCTTCATAAGTTGTAGGCGCTCACTGAACGTGGAGATGCGAGGCCGTGCATTCTGCGAAGGCGAATTTTGTACATGAATGAGTCTAGGTGGGGCTGGCATCCATGCTTGGCAGAGCAAAGCATAGGCGAGTATTTGGTCGAATAATAGGGAGTCCCGTCGATAGGTGTCAGATGCGTCTCGGGAGCTTCGCCAATCCTGAAAAATGGCGCACATTCTGAAGAATTATATATTGTATAAGGCGGTGGACAACCCTAGAATCGTAAGAAAAAGGAGTTGTTGCGCTATGGATCCTATGCTGAAAGTAGACGGGAATACCTGGAGCAAAGTACAGTTCGTATCGCGGATGCGGGTGATCAGTGAACTGGGGCCGTGCCGCTCGCCCGAAGGACATCGCTACGCGATAAAGCTGCGCGATCCGGTAGACATCTTGGCCGCGGTGGTCTATTTCCGTGAGCATCATGCCTCGGCGCTGCTGCTTCACGGAGACACGCCGACCGATGAAGCAGCGGCAATGGCGACGAGTGCAGGCTGCAGGGCGTTGCTTCTAGACGCGCCTCTGCAAGCGCTTTCTCTACGAATGCCGGAACATGAGGACAAGGTACCAGAACCCGAGAAAATCCGCTCAACGCTCATTAGAGCTGCGGAAGGAAGGGAGCCTCAATTTGAGCCATCGCTGCTGCAGTTCAGCTCAGGTACGACCGGCGATCCGAAGCTAATCAGCCGGTCTTGGTCCGATATCGCGTGGGAGGCGCTAAGCTACAATAGCTCACTTGCGGCCGCAGGCGGGGAACCCCCGCTTGTGCTTGTGCCGGTGTCCCACTCATATGGCCTTATTACGGGCGTGTTGGCCGCATGGGCGAGAGAGGATATCCCGCATGTCGTTCATACCCGGAATCCGAAGGCTGCATTGCGCCATATCCGTGATAACCCAGACAGTATCGTCTACGCCGTTCCTTTCTTATATGGACTCATGGATTCGCTTAGCAAAGGTGAGGTTCGTTACCGCAAGGCGATCAGCTCTGGTGCTCCCTTAACCGAAAGAATGCTGGAGAAGCTGAGGGCGACGTCGGGTGAGGTTTGGCAGCAGTATGGCTGCTCTGAAATCGGCTGCATCTCACTAAAGGCAGGTCCGGAGCGCCCCGACGAGGTGGGGCGGCCGCTGGCCCATCTGCATGTCAGAGAGGAGAGACTGTCGGAGGAGCATAGCGAAGGCACGGTCTCATCCGAAGGCACCGGAGGAGAACTCGTGGTAAGAAACGGCATGAAGGTTGTGAGGACGGGGGATATAGGGGTCGTAACGGCTGGAGGTGAACTTCGGGTGCTGAGCAGGCTGGACGATCTGATTAATGTATCGGGTCAGAAGGTTATGCCTAGCGAGGTGGAACGTGCGATTGCCGGACTTGATGGCGTGAGGGAGGTGGTCGTGTATGGGGCTGCTCACTCCGTGTGGGGAGAGACAGTCAAGGCGATGATTGTGGCCGACGGAAAGATCGGCGCGGAAGCGGTTCGAGCAGAGTGTTCGAAGCTGTTGCCCGGCTACAAAGTACCGAGCGCAGTAAGGCTAGTGGATGAAATCCCGCGCAAGACGTCGGGAAAAATAAGCAGAAGATGGCTTCGTAAATGGGAGGAGGAACAATAATGGAACGCAATCGCATTGTTGAAGGGCTGCGCAAGATTATCGCGGAGGAGCTGGATGTTGCAGCACCTGATGAGCTAAACGAAACAGATAGACTGAACGAGGATTTGAACCTGGACTCCATTATGATTCTTCAGCTTGCCGTATATATTGAAGAGTATTTTGAAGTGGCTTTTCCTGAAGAGGACGTTGATCCTAGCGTGTTCGCCACAGTTGGCAGCTTGACGGATTTTGTTGTTGCCTTACAGAAATCAGGAGCCGCCCTTCGATGAAGCAGGTGAACCTGGGGATCGCAGGATTTGGTCGTATCGTCGAGTTAACCCATCTGCCGCTACTGAGGAAGATGCAGGAATATCACATCTGCGGTGTATTCGACCTGATACCGCAAAGACGACAGCTGGCGGAGCGCAGAGGCTTGACGGCTTGGGAGCGGCTCGATGAGCTTCTGGACGGAGAGGCGGAAGCGGTATTGATTGCGACGCCTCCGCACAGCCACTACGCGATCGCTTCAGAGGTGCTGCGCCGCGGCAAGCATGTGCTCATTGAGAAGCCCGTGACTGTCAACGGGGAAGAAGCGATGCTGCTGAGGGAGCTGTCCTATAAGCATGGCGGGATTGTCACGGTGTTTCATAACAAACGATTCGATCCCGGCATGGCGATTCTGGAGGAGGTGCTGCAGAGCGGCGTGCTGGGCCGGATTCAATTCGTTGAACGACGCCATCATCAATTCGGCTCGGGTGCCTCGTTTGGCGTACAGTCATTCCGACCTTCTTGGCGTGACGAGAGCGCCTATGGCGGGGGGGCGCTGCTGGACTGGGGCGTACACCTGATAGACCAGCTGCTTCATCTCAAGCTTGGCAGGCGAACAAGCGTGAGCGCGATGATCCATCGTTTACGCCTAGGAAAAGGTGACGCTGAGGATTGCGTGATGGCCCATCTTGAGCTGGATAACGGCATTCTGCTTATGCTGGGCATCCACTTCGGCTCCCACGCAGCCGACCCGCAGTGGATTGTCGGCGGGGAGTTCGGAACCCTTCAGATCACAGGTCAGGGCGAAGCATCCCTGCAACTGAAGAACGGGCTACCAAACCCAGTTCTCTCCTCTTATTCCGGCAAGAAGAGCTATCGGGGAGATATGGATGCGGTACGTCATATTTATGGCTCGTTCGCTGCCAAGCTGTTCGGTGAGGGAGAACTGGCGGTTACGTTGGAGGAGGCCATCGAAGGCATGATCGTTATGGACGAGATAAGAGCGTCTGCCGCACAGGGAGAGTCAGGGCATCGCTTGACAACAGGGGAAAACTCACTGTCACAGGGAGCAGTCTAACGAGGGGGAAAGGTATGGGAATATTGTTCGCGGGACCGCAGTTGGAATTTGAACAAATTAAGGAAGCATGGTTTGCCGCAGCAAGACAATTGGCTGCGAAAGGCGTCTTCGTCGGCGGACAGCCGGTCACGGACTTCGAAGGGGCATTCGCCCGATATTCAGGAACGGCTCATGCGGCTGGCGTTGGCAACGGAACTGATGCGCTGTTCCTAGCGCTCAAGGCGCTCGGCATAGGGCCGGGCGATGAGGTAGTCACAGCTGCCAACACGTTCGTCGCGACCGCCGAAGCGATTCATCATACGGGAGCGACGCCAGTGCTTGTGGATTGCGACTTGGGAAGCTATCTCATCGACCCAGAGAGTCTAATGGAGAAGCTGACCCCGCGCACGAAAGCCGTTATTCCTGTACATCTATACGGTCAGATGGTGGATATGTCGCCATGGATCTCGCTTGTGCGAGAACGGGGGATCGCTGTCGTAGAGGACAGCGCACAGGCTGCGGGAGCGAGACTGGGCGATATGCCTGCCGGCAGCACGGGCGATGCGGGCTGCTTCAGCTTTTATCCAGACAAAAACTTAGGGGCACTCGGCGACGGAGGCGCTATCGTCACCTCGGATGAGTCGCTGCTGTCGACTATTCGCAAGCTGCGCAATCACGGCGGAGAGACGCGGTATACGCATGAAATACCAGGCTACAATAGTCGGCTGGATGCTTTGCAGGCGCTTGCGCTGAGTCTTAAGCTGGAGTGGCTGGACGAGTGGTCGTCGCATCGAAGACGGATAGCGGGGCTATACGAACGCTATTTGAGTGAGGTCGACGGAATCGTACTGCCTGCTCACCGCGGCGATGACAGCCATGTGTTTCATCTGTATGTGGTGAGATTGCCTGCGGAGGCAAGGGAGAACGCTCGACGTTATTTGCAGAAGAAAGGCATCTTGACTGCGGTGCAATATCCGCTGCCCGTACATCTTCTGCCGGCTTTCCGCCATCTTGGCTACAAGACGGGAGACTTTCCGATCGCGGAATTCTGTTCGGAACGCATTCTGTCCCTGCCCATGCACATCGGCATGAATGAGGAAGCGGTATCCGAGGTGGCGGAAGGGCTTAAAGCGGCACTTGCTTTGCCTGCTTATCGGAGCTAAAGGGTCGTTGCTATGTGAAGGAGGAGCTGAATACGAGCATGGGGAGTGTGAACGGTGATAGCAGGCATGGAACAGGAAGAAGAACGCAAGGGCATTATGAATGGCCTGCGGGAGGACATCGCGGAGCTAATCGAGGATTCGGGGCTTGCCTTACAAATTGGTGAGAATGACTTGCTTGAGCCTGCTGGCGTTGATTCATTTGTAATGATTAATCTGATCCTGCGCGTGGAGCAGCGGTACGGAGTGACGCTATCCGACGGTGATCTGCGATCTGAGGTTGTCGGGACGCTGGCAGGACTGGCGGATAGTATATGCGCCAAACGAAAGGAGGATACGGCATGAGCGGTCCACCGATTCATTGCTTATTGGATTGTTTGGCGCACCTTGTGCGGAACCGAACGGATATGGACCCCCGTCCCATCTATATGGGCGTCTGGAATGCTCCGTTCATTGCGAGTGAGGACGGATTCTCTTATTATTCGGAAGAAATTGATCCCGACCTCGATCTGCGGCGGTTCGAGCAGTTGTATGGAACGTGCCTGACTCGATGGCTGGAGCCAGAGTGGGAGAAGGAACAGAAGTTCTCGCGAATGGTGGCGGAGTTGTCAGAGACGGGGGATTCGGTATTTGTTATTGCACTCGTTGATCTGTATTACATGCCGCATTCCGCGATTTGCTACGGTCTCAAGCATATGCCGCATATGCTCATCGTGGAGCTTGGTCAGGAAGGCAGCTTGCGTGTGGTGGACCCATTTTTCAATTGGGAAGGGGAGATTACGCGTTCGGTGCTGTACGAAGCTTTTACTTGCGAGGGCCTGAGCTCTGGCATTACGCTTCGCCTGGACAAAGCTTCGGAGCCAGGTTCCATCCTTGCGGGAGAGGCGTTCCGCATGCATTTGGATATGGAGACAAGTCCCTTGATCATGGGCGTGGATGACTATTTGCGTCACATTGAGAACGGTACTCCGAACTATACGGCGGCGAAGCTGTACGCCAGCATCGGGCAAGTAGGGGTCATTGCGAAGCGCTGGAAGGGACTAGGCGAAGTGGCACGTTATTTCGCGGACACAGGAGGCGGGGATGGGGCACCTGTTCTAGAAATGCTGGATCAATTGCTTGTCAAATGGGAAAATATTGTGCTTGTAATCGTGAGACTAGGGGTGCTTGGCAACCATGCCAAGCTGACCGATGCGCGGGCGAAGCTCGCTAAGCTGGCTGAGCTGGAGCGCGACATTCGGGGCGCATTGTGGAGGCTATTCGAACAATGGGAGGCGGCGGGGCATGAGCGGGCCGTATAAGAAGCTACGCATCGGTTATTCCTCCGGCTCGGCGAGAATGGTGAACGAACGGGCAATTGACTCGAGCTGGGTTCGTTATATAGCTCAGCATGCCGAGCTTGTCCCTATTCCTCCACTCGCCTTTTACCGGCTCTTTGGCGGCTCGGTTGAACGTTTCGTTCGAGAATGGCCGGAGTCGCTGCAGCGTATGTCGGACGGGCTATTGGAGCTGTGTAATCACTATGAGGTGAAGACCTTATATCTTAATATTCCCGTCCTTGCCCCCTATCTGTTCATGGGCAGGGCAGCGGGCGGCATCGACCTCGGCTTCTTGCTTATCGCGCATTCGGTAGCCTCTGAGCATTGGCTGCGGCAATGGCTTGGCATCGCTCCGTTCTTGAGCGAACGGGACGTGCTGTTATGCTCAACGCCGAGCAGCAAGGAAGCTTTGTGCCGAATCTCTCCACGTTACCGGCTGGCGAAGGTTATACCGCTGGCTATAGAACGAAGAGATTGGCGTGAGATAGAGGAGGCACTCGGACGAAGGAATGGGCGCAAGCTGCTGTCTATTGGACGATTGGAAGACGTGAAAAACATTGAGATGCTGCTGCGTATGTTCTCTGCTTTGCTGGGCGTATTGCCGGATGCCAGTTTGACCGTGGCAGGGGTATACACCGGTAGGGATAAGGCACAAATCGAGAGCTACGAAGCGTTAATCACAGCATTGGTCGCGACCCTTGAATTAGAACAGCACGTCATGTTCGCAAACGCCGTTGAAGGGGAAGAGAAGGAGGCTTTGTTCTCGGAGTCTGATCTGCTCGTCAACTTCTCGACGGATCCCGGAGAGACGTTTGGCTACAACCTGCTGGAAGCGAAAGCGTGGGGAGTACCGGCAGTGTGCGTGGGCTGGAACGGATTCAGAGATGTGGTGAACGGCGGGGAGGATGGATTGTTAGTTCCCTGCGAATGGGATGGGCCAAACCCTGTCGTAGACGAGCATCAGGCATTGAAAGCAGTCCTATCGCTGCTTATGGACGACGGCTTGCGGATGCGTATGTCCCGGCAGGCTGCGGCATCGGCGGGAAGGTACGATAACCGGGACATATTTCCGGCAATTGTCCGAGAGGTTGAGCTTGCTGCGGGATCGCCTATCAGCGAAGAGGAGCCGATGAACGTCGTTGCGACGATGGGACAAAGCCTAACGCAGCTGGGGAAACGATATCGATTGGAGTGTTTGGGGCAGCTGCCATTTCTTGAACAGTCTCTGCTACGAATTGTAACATCTCCGTCTGATACGCCGCTGACGGAATGGATGCCGCTCGTTAAACCAATAGCAAGCCATTATGCGGGGAGAAGTGCTTATGCAGAGCATTAGATTGTTTATGCGTCTGACGCCTTATGTGCGAATTCGTTGGCCACTCACGGCGGCCGCATATGCTTGCGCCTTGTTGAGCTTAACCTGTCAACTTGTACAGCCGTACCTGTTCTTAATGCTGATCGACCGAGTATTGACGGGAGGCGAGAGGGAACTGCTCACTACGCTGCTGCTCGCTTCGGGAGGACTTGCGATCGGCTCGATGCTGCTTGGTACTGTGCAAGCCGCTATGTTCCGATACTTGGGTATCCGGCATACGCTGGATCTGCGAGAGGTCATCCTTGCACATCTGCGCCGATTGCCGATGGCTGAGATTGAACGGCATGGCGCGGGCAAATATTCGGCGCTAATGGGAATGGACACTGCGACGATGGGTAATTTTTTGAACCATGTGGTCAAGGAACTGCTCACTCAGTGGTACACGCTGCTGTTCGCGCTCGCGGTCATTTTCTACCTGGATTGGCAGCTTGCGCTCGCCGCGCTTGCGGTTATCCCCATTCTGCTGGCGATTCCCCGGCTGTTCCGTTCGCTCATTATGCGCCATACTGGGGCGGTCAGGGCGCACAACGAGGAGATCGGCACCTATCTGTACGAAAGCATTGAGGGATCGCGAGAGATACGCGTTCACGGACTGGAACGGTGGGAGCGGGAACGAAACGAAGCCCGCTACCGCAATCTGGTGGGAGCTAGCGTAAAGGATACGCTGTACCGAGTGCTGTCGGCTCATTCAGGATCGCTTGCGGTAAGCGGCATCGTCGTATTGGTCTACGGCTTCGGCTCCGGCAGGGTATTGGACGGGACGATGACGATCGGTATGCTCGTCGCTTTGGTTCAATATTTAAACAATGCGCTTGCCCCCGTGCAGGCTATGAACCATTTCGTGGGGGAGCTCCAAGGCGGAGAAGTGGCCATGAAGCGAATCGAGGAATTTCTCTGCTCGCCGGAGGAGCCGATGCCTCGCGAAGGCAATACGGCAGATTCGAAGGGGCAACCTTGGCTGCCAGCTGTCGAGGCTGAGGGTCTTACGGTTCTAGGCGGAGAACAGACGATATTGGATGGTGTCGACTTTGCGCTGAAGGAGGGGCAGACGGCGGCGTTCGTCGGCCGAAGCGGTTCGGGCAAAAGCACATTGTTTCGCACGATCCTTGGATTCATGCCGGTAGAGAACGGCGTAATTCGCTTGGGGGGCGTGCCGCATACCGCATGGTCAAGGGAATTTCTCAATCAACGTATCGGAGTGGTGTTCCAGGAGAGCTTTCTGTTCGCGGGCAGTATCCGCGATAATATCGCGATCGGACGGCTGGATGCAACGGATGCGGAGATCTATGAGGCTGCCTGCAAGGCGGACTTAGGGTTCTGGATCGACAGTCAGCCTGACGGGCTGGCTACGATATTAGGTCATCGGGGCGACGGATTGTCAGGTGGACAGCGGCAGCGGGTCGCCATCGCCAGAGTATTCCTGCAAAGGCCGGAGGTGCTAATTCTGGACGAACCAACCTCGGCGCTTGATCGAGGGACGGAGGGACAGGTGCTGCAGGCTTTGGCTGAGTTGATGAAAGGGAAAACGGTGCTGATGTCTACGCACAGGCTCCAAACCGTGGAAGAGGCAGATATGATCTATGTAATGGAAGCGGGGGAAGTGACGGATAAGGGCAGTCATGCCGAGCTGCTCAAGCGCGGAAGCGCGCCTTACCTTGCGATGCTTAGCCGCCAAAGCCGGATCTCCGAAGCAGAGGAGCTCGAAGACAGGTCAGAGCCTACGGATTTGCCGCTTGAATTGTCCAAGGGGGTGATGCCAGCATGAGCATAATTCCGATTTCGCTTGCGAAGTGGCTGCAGGATACCGCCAGACCGGATCGCGGCATGTTTTACGAAATTGATGGTGTACGCCGCTATATGGGCTTCGACGAACTATATCGAGAGGCGCTGCTTATGGCGGAGCGAATTCGAAGCCTGAAGCTTCGAACGCGGTTTATCGCGCCAATCTGGATGACGTCTTCTCCAGCTTGTTTCCAAGCTATCATGGCCGTCGTACTGGCGGACGGCATACCGGTTCCGCTTCATGCTGCTTCCGCTGTTTCAGAAATACCAGCCATGTTGGATGGGCTTGAGGCCGAGCTCTTCCTCTACAGCTCATCATTGCTCTCGGATTCGCGGCTGTCAGAGTGCTGGGTCTCGCAAGCGGAATACGGAACGCTGCTCATGGATGGCGAGACGGGAGAGGTCCGGAATCCCGTGATGCAAGAAGGCGAGCTTAAGTTGACAGAACGAACGCGCCGGTATGTACCGCCGCATGATACGACCTTCATCTTCATGAGCTCCGGCTCCACAGGTACGCCTAAGGGCATCATGCTGAGCTTTTGCAATATTTGGTCTAACGTCCGCTCCATTAAACAGAGTTTGGACCTGGGCGAAAGCGACAGCGTGCTCATTACGAAATCGCTGGGCTATTGCTCGACGGTAACGGGCGAATGGCTGCTGGCGCTGCATGCGGGAATGAACATCGCACTCGCGCCAGGCATGGCCCACCCGCTGCAGCTGATTTCCGCCATTCGAAAGTTCCAGCCTACGTTTCTATGTACGGTGCCTGCTGTCATGCTGCCGCTTGCTAAGTCCGTCAAGTGGCAGGCAGAGGATTTTCAATGCTTGCGGAAGCTGATTGTCGTCGGTGCGGCGATGCCGCCAGATATGCTGCTTCTGATGCAGAATAGGCTGCCAGCCACGGATATCATGCCATGCTACGGGTTGACGGAGGCATCGCCGCGCGTGACGTATTTGCCCTCACGCTGGCTCGCGGCAAAGCCCGGTTCGGCTGGGATGGCGGTTCCTGGTGTTGAACTCGCGATTTATCATGACGGCCGGCCATGTCCGCCGGGCGAGACGGGAGAGGTGGTCGTCAGGGGCGATAACGTGATGCTGGGCTACTATAACGACGAGAAGCGTACGGCAGAGGCGTTGACGCCGTTCGGATTGCGGACAAAGGATGAAGGATGGCTGGACGAGGACGGCTGCTTATATGTGACCGGACGATCGGACTACGCCTTCAATGTGGCGGGCCATCTGTTCCATCCAGAAACGCTGGAGAAGATTCTGCTTTCGCATGCTGCTGTAGCAGAGGCTGCCGCGGCGGGCATCCCGGACGCGGCAACGGGAAAACGTCCTGTAGCATTTGTTGTCCTAGAAGAACAGTGCTCCGCCTATGATGCTGTCCAAGTCGTGACAGAACTGCTCGAGCATTGCCGGGAACGGCTTCCCGCTGCGGGAAGGCCTCGAGACATGATGATCGTCCCTGTGCTGCCCCGTACGAAGACGGGCAAGCTGGACCGAAGAGCCATTCAAGCAAAAGTAGAGGAGGGGTATGATGATCACGGAAGAAGAGAGATTTCCGCTGCAATTGACAGTCATTGATATTATGGCGCAGCTGCTGAGTCGGCGGCCGGAAGATATCCAGATGGAGCACTCGCTGCTGAATGATCTTTATTTGGATTCGCTGCATGTGCTTGAGCTGCTTACGTTGCTGGAGCAGAGGTTCGGTTTCGAAACAGAAGCTGAGGACCTGCAGCCGCATGTGTTCAGCACCGTGGAATCCGTTGTCGCGTTCGTTCGCGAGAAGGCAGCATCATGACCGCAAGTCTGATGCTGGAGAGGCTGGAACGAGCCGCAGCTAAGGCGGCCGAGCAATATCCGTTTTATCGGCGGTTTCAAGGCACTGGCGCAACCTTCCAGGATCTGCCCGTCATGGACAAGGCGACGATCAACGCCAATCGGGAGATGCTCGAGCTTCCTGTTCAGGGGCCGCTGATCATTTCTCACACCTCGGGCAGCACGGGCACGCCGTTCCTCTGTGTGAAGACTCGGGAGGAGCAGCGGGCGCTGGGGCTCGCGATTCAGCGGAGCCGGAGGAGAGCCGGCGTGCCGACAAACGGCCGTATGCTGCTTCTGGGCAACGCTTTGCTCGCGGATCAGAGGATGGTGACGCTGTACGGCAACCGGATGATGCAGGAAAAGCCGCATTTGATTCAGGGTCGCTGCTCGGGGCTGTACGAGCTTGCGATGCATGCGGAAAGGAACGGTTTACCGATTCCTGAATCGCTCGTCGCTTTGCAGAATTGGGGTGAATATGCGCAGCCGGGACAGCGCAGGGAGATCGAGCGCATCTTCGGCGTGCCGATGCTGGACTATTACGGAATGGAGGAAATCTGGCTTATCGCCTTCGCAGGCGTGGACGGCTCGCTTCGTATCGACGAATCGCTCGTATACGTGGAGGTGCTGGACCCGATTACGCTGCAGCCCGTTCCTGATGATGAGACGGGGGAACTAGTTGTTACTTCCTTCGTCATGAACAGCTTGCCCTTCCTCCGCTACAGGACGGGGGACATGGGGAGAGTAGCACGTGACGAAGGCTCCGGCGGGCCGATTCTCACACTGATGCCATTCCGACAATCCTCCATCAAGCTTCCTGGCAGAGAAGTTCAGACCGCCGTACTGCGTTATCTTGATGGGTTCTACAAGTGGCTGGCGACGGATCTTGGAGTCAGGCAGTTCCAGCTCGTTCAGGAGTCGCATTATGCATTCCGACTTCGTATTGCAGGAAGCCGAAGCAGCGACGCGGAGCTTCGGGAAGCGGCGGACAAGCTGGCGAATTTGCTTAAGAAGGTGCTTCTTTCAGAAGAATTGCAAATCGCTGTGGAGCATGTAGAGGTGATCCAGCCCGATCCAGTCAGCGGGAAATGCCATCCCTTCGTCAGCTATGTGTCCTGATTATGAAATCTCGTTCAAATTAACGATTGGGGAGGAGTCAGACGGACATGGATACTGTCGTTTATCGTTCCGAAAGCCCGACTGGACTAGCTGCGCTGGAATGCACGGCATCATGCATCGTAGCCGCGCTATCCCTTTCAGGCAGCGATCCGCGTTATTTTCTGCTGGGCTATTGGCACATCGGATATTATGACCGAATGCTAATGTCCGTTCGGAACATGAAATGGATTGATTTGCACTTCGAGTATGGTATCCGTTTCTACCTTACCTCGGGGAGCGCCGAAGAAGTCAGCTCGCTGCTCGATGAAGGCGGAATGGCAATCGTATTATGCAGAGCCTCCAAGCTGCGATTTTTCCCGAGAACGATGCTGGGCTTCGAGTCGTCCGGCTTCTACCATAGCATTCTGCTCCATGGACGAGGCGATGAAGAAGGGGAGAACCGTTATAAGATCGTGGATCCGGTAGCTGGTTACGCGGGAGAGATGACAGCGGCGGAGCTTTCGGAAGCCAGTGTGCGAAGGAATCAGCTGGTGTATTGCAAGCTGACGTGGGACGCTGATTATAGTCGTCCTTCTCGAAGAGAATCACTGCGCAAGGAGTCGGCTGCGATTCTGAAAGGTTATCGGCGTGACGCAGGAAAAGCTTTCGAGCTCTTCTGCGCGGACGTCACAGCCAGTGACGGGTGGGAAGAAGAAAGGCGAAGAACGTGGGCAGAGCAGAACATGATCACGCTCTCCGCCATGATACGGATGCGAGGTCTTGTATGGAAAAGTTATCTAGAGCTTGGGTCGTACACGGCAGCGGAAGCGGCAGAGGGCTCCCGAAGAGCGGAAGCTGTGAAGCGGAGCTGGATGAACGTTAATCTGCTGCTGGCGAAGCTTGGAAAGCGCCGGCCGGAAGGAGATTCAAGGGAAGGACTGCTGCGTAAGCTGGAGGGAGTCCAGCTTGCAGAGCTGGAGCTTCTTGAATATTTGGAGGCGAGAGGCGGGGCTGATTTATGAACATTCATCTATGCTCCATTTCGTTTCGGCATGAGCTGGTCTCGTTCCCGGAGCTGCTGGATTTCGCGGCGCTTAACGGATTCGCAGGCATTGAGCTGTGGGGCGCGCATGCGGCAGCCATGGCCCGCCGCATGCCGATGCAGGCAGCTCGTGCTGTGCTCGGCATGCGGCGAAGAGGGCTCAAGGTCGTCATGATCAGCGGTTATGTGCCATTGCTTGCTGAGACGGAGGAGCTTTATGAAGCACAAGCTTGGCGGCAATGGAAAGATTTGATCGCGCTGGCGCGTATGTTCGAAAGCGACAAGATCCGGATATTCGCCGGACACAAGTCTAGTAGTCAATCCCGGGAGGAAGACTGGCATCTAGCGGCCGGCAGGCTGCGAGAGATGACTGGACTTGCATGGCAGCACGGCATTCGCACTGTTATTGAGACGCATCCCGGCACGCTGGCAGACAATCTGGCTTCTACGCTGCGCTTGATCAGGGAAGTCAATCATCCCATGCTCGGTGTGAACATGGATTTCCTGCATCTGTGGGAAGCGGGCGACGATATCGCGAGCGCGTATCAGAGACTCTCTCCATGGACGGTGCATTACCACTGCAAGAACGTACGGAGCCGCCGCGAGCTTGCCGTCTTCTCGCCGGACAACGTGTATGCCCCAGGTGGGACGCGGGAAGGCATGGTTCCGCTGGCGGAAGGTGCCGTCGATTATGAAGCTGTATTCTCGCTGATCCGAGGCCAGGAGCCAAGGGCTTCCCTGTCTTTGGAATGGTTCGGAAGCGACCCCTACCGTTATTTGTCCGAAGAGATAGCTTGGATCAAGGCAGTGCCTCGCAGACACAAGTTGAATTCCGTGTCAGGCAGCTTAGGAGGGTAACAAAACGTACGATTAGTCTCATAGGTCCATCGACCTCGTCCGGTATCGTCTCCGGTATTCCATAGGTGTCATGCCAAGCCTATTTTTGACCATGCTGGTGAAATTGCCGGGGTTGCGGATGCCGACGTGTTCGCAGATTTGTTTGACTGGCGTGTCTGTATTCTCCAAGTAATGAAGCGCCTTGGTGACCCGCAGTTCGTTCAGATGCCGGATGGGAGATACTCCGAAAATATGACTGAATTCCTGGCAGAAGTAGTTGGAATTGTATCCGATCGCGCTTGCGATCTCCTGAAGCGATAGATCGGGATTGCCCATATGCTTACGCATATACCGGACGGCATAGACGATGGGCAGACTGCTTTTTTTGCGCTTATGGGCTTTGGACGGGTGGGTTTGGGACTCTCTTATTTCCTCCGTCTGGGGTAGAACAGACTGGCTATTTGGCAGAAGAATGCTCTCCATCAGCAAAGAGAATAGCAGGCTGCTGACATGAACGTGCGCGACGCTATTCTTCGTATCCATAGGTAGTTGGTAGACTTGGAGCTGTTCGATTATTAGCTTGCAGAGTGGAGTGATATGACCCTTCAGCGATGGTGGGAAGCTGCTTAGATCAAGAAGTGACGGGAATAGGA
The DNA here is from genome assembly GCF_005930355.1 of Paenibacillus sinopodophylli. Lineage (GTDB taxonomy): Bacteria > Bacillota > Bacilli > Paenibacillales > Paenibacillaceae > Pristimantibacillus > Pristimantibacillus sinopodophylli. The sequence continues at coordinate 366,559 of NZ_VDBO01000004.1, read as the reverse complement.
AAGCGGCTGCTTGGACAGCAGGCGATACATCAGAGGTGAGCCTGACGGTCTGCAGAGGAGCGATTAGAAGCGGCTGGCCAGGCGCAAGAATCTGTATGGAATTACCGACATCGCATGCGAAGCTATGCTGCGGCGACCACAGCAGTTGGAAGCTGGAGCTTGTCCACGCATCCCGGGAGATCGTTTGGAAGCGTTCGAAACTTAGCGGGATTAACCGGGAAATCTGCCATTCTAACATGAATCATCCCCCTTAAACATCATTGTGAGGCCGGCACTTAACTGAGGATTCCAGATACGACTATTATAGCTAAAAAGGGCGAGACGGAGGAATTAATTAATAGACGGGAGTGTGCCCCATGTCCATTCATGCCGCAAGCAGCGATACGGTTCAATATTTAAAGAAAAAGATAGCGGAAATGACCGATAACCCAGTATTGGAATTCGATGCGGATATCTATGCTCAGATTCGCGATATGGGCGTGGATTCGCTTCGGATGATTCAACTGCTTGTTCATATCGAACAGCACTTTGATATCGCGTTCGACGATGACGAGCTTATCATTGATTATTTCGCCACCATCGATCAGTTTGCTGCAAGCATTGCCAGAAAGATGGCCTCAGCGGTCTAGACAAGAGGAGTTCGTTAGGACAATCCACAGAAGGAGGATGACGTCATGACAACGAAACGGCTGCCCATGCACGATCACGATTACAAGACGTATCCCAACATTGCCCATTTGTTCTGCATGATCGGCAATCGGGAGGAGACGCTCCCGTGGGTGTACAACAACTTTATTCAACTCGTTTATTTCGGATCGCTACGAAAGATCGACTATACCAACAAACAGGACAGCTTCTTTGATCCGCTTCTGTTTGACTGTCCATGGCTTCAATTCCAATTCACACACCGAGATACCGTTGCGCAAAAATGGAATAAAAGCATCGTCCAATTCGCGATCGACGCCATTGATTTGGGGCAATACGTATACTTTTTAGCCGATCAGTCGTATATTCGGGAATCCGACGCTTACGGCAATCACGTGCATAATCATGACATGTTCATTTATGGCTACGATAAGGCTGCGGGAACGCTGCATATTGCCGATAATATGCGGAGAGGGAAATACGTCGAGACGTCTTGTTCCTTCGCAGAGATGGAGGCCGCTTATGCGGCAGCCGACCCAGACAGCGATTGGTTTGACCGGAGAGTGCTGTCTGTGTCCTTTAAGCCGAAAACTTATTTTCAGTATGAAAGAAATACGGTCTTCGACTCGTTGTCCGCCGTTGATGCGATGAATCGTTATGTCACGGGATGGAAACCACCCTCTTACTTATGTTTGGAAAATACGTACGGGATCAAGGTGTATGACCGTATTCAGGAATATTTGCAGGGGCTTGAACAGGAGCGGGACGTGATAGATATCCGCTTGCTGCATATTTTGTGGGAGCACAAAAAGCTCATGCGCAGAAGACTCAGCTTCATGCTGGAGCACGATTTCCTGCGAGATGCTTCGCTCGAATCGGCTTATGCCGAGGTGGAGAAAGGACATGGGATAGCAGTTGGCCTGATGCTCAAATATTCGATTAGCGGAGACAAGAGGAGCATCGCCAAGTTATCCTCTCTGTTGTCCGACGGGGCAAGTTTAGAGAAGGAACTGTTGACCAAGGTCATAGCAGGGACGCATCATCGTCCCATGTATGAAAAGGGAGGTGCTTTTAGTGGAGAAAATCCGGTTCTCCTGCAAGGGTATGCTGAGCGCAAACCAAGCAGAATCATTGATGTCCAAGCTGGCATACAGCATTGAGGGCATCCGCAGCTGCGAGTGGAATTCCGAAATGATGGAGGTTGTTATTGAGCCTGTCAGTTTGGAGTCATACGGTGAGATTGCAGCGACGGTAGAAGCGATGATTGCCGAGGAACGAGGGATCCGTACACTTGGGAGCAGGACGATCAAGCAAACGCCCGTAAGATCTGACATACTAGAAAGGGGCTTCGATGACGGCCGCGAGGCGACATTGCAGCAAGCTTACGCCACGGACGGAAGCGTTAAGCGCGATGATGCGGTAAAGCTGATCGGGCTGCTCGATCAACTGTTCGAGGTGATGGCGGTCCGCAGGGGTGCGGCGCTTCGCCGATACCCCTCTATGATTGGGCTCGACACGCTGGAGAAATGCGGTTATATACGCTCGTTCCCACAAAATTTGTACATGGTGAGTGAGTTTTCCCATCAGTACGACACGCTCAGGCAGGTCAAAACGGCTGTGGACCCCGCAGCACTAGCAAGGCAAAGCAAGCACGCTTTGGCGCCTGCGGTATGCTTTCACTGTTATGCCGAACTGTCTGGGCAAGTGCTGGACGGGCCTGTGCGCCTTACTGCAATGGGTAATTGCTTCCGTCACGAGGCGGAGTGGAGAGTGGGCAACCACCGGTTAACCGAATTCAGCATGAGGGAAGTCGTATTCGTCGGAGACTCGGATTTCGTAGAGGAAGAACGAGGCTGGTGGATGCAGGAAATTTGGTCATTGTTTGTTGAACTGGACTTGCACGGAAGCTTGACGACGGCGAATGATCCGTTCTACTTCTCGGAGGACGCGCTTAAAATCCAACATCAGAAGATGGCATCAATGAAATACGAATTACTGGTGGAAACGCCAGCCGGCAGCACATTTTCTATCGCCTCGTTTAACCATATGGGGGATTCGCTCTGCAAGCCGTTCAACGTCAATGGTCCCGCGGGTTTGCCGTGGTCATCGGGCTGCGTCGCCTTTGGCATAGACAGGTGGGCGTTCGCGCTGCTGGCGGAATACGGTGCATGGGATGAATGGCCGTCTATCGTGAAGGATAGGTTTCAAGGCCGCGCTTTGGCGTCAGTCATGCAAGTGTAGGGGATCGTTTATTTAAAAAGACCAAAGCCGGCTGGGAATTCGTTCCCAGCCGGCTTTGGTGCGTGTATCGGTTCTGCGGTGGCTTTGTTTCATCATCATGCAAGTTTGCAGCATATAGCCCTAAGGTAATAATTTTCGGCAAAAGGAGAGTGGAATCGTCGATTTCTGCTACAATTCGAAAGAGAAAAATAGATCCGAATCCCTCGAAGGAGACAGAACAAGTCCATCAGTTTAAGAACCTATTTTGCTATATCAATTATTGTGCTCATTATTATTTCTACAGCCTATTTGGGCTTCTCTATTAACAAGCAATCGACTTCCGAAATGGAAGAAGAGATCGGCGATTCACTTGCGGGCTTTGCTTATCAGATGAGTGACAAGCTGGATCGTTACATGTGGTCGTGGAAGGGCGAAATTAATCGCTTGAGCAAAATCGATTCGTTCACCGAGACTGGCGAGGAAGCGAACGCGCAGCTGCTGCAAGAGGTCGCAAGCAGGCTGCGCCTGCATATTGAGGTCAATGCATTTCTGTGCTGGCAAGGCGGCGACGAGTTTGTTATGCTGATGCCTGCGCTAGAGGGCAGGAACGCTGACACTGCTAAAAGCAAGGCCGAGGAGATCATTAAATCGCTCAACGAGTCGTTTCAGATCGAAGGCCATTCTGTCCAAATCGGCTGCAGCATCGGCGGTGCCATCTGGCCAGATCACGCTGGTGATATATTGACAATGGTGAAGCTCGCGGATGAAGCGTTAGATGCTTCCGAGAACAATGGGAAAAACAGAGTTATTTTTTATAATGAGATTCAATACCCGCTGTAATAATAGACATAGAGAAAGTTAAATAGGAGAGCGTAAGACTGGCAAACCGCCATTGTCTTGCGCTTTTTTAATATATAAAGCAATCAAAATTATTTTTAGTAAAAATAATCATTGAATTTTAGTAAAATGTGTGATAAATTTTATTCGTAAATCATTGGAACCGCTTTCATTGATTCTGAGGCTGCAAATGATAGTGACTAGCAAGAAGAAAGGAGAGAGGCGGGCAAGTAAAGTCAGGGCAGTATTGAACTTAAAACTAGGGAGGTAACACATTGGATAACATGTTCAGTACGAAGATAAAGAGAGTGCAGCTTATGCTGCTTGCAATGCTGATTGTTTTGGCAGGCGTACCGGTTACCGCTTCGGCAAGCTCTGGAGTTGAGCCGAGGTTTTATGTGGATCGTTACTATTCAGAAGCACTTGGCAAAGAGATGACTTACCGCGTTTATTTGCCTGATGGCTATTACGAGGATAATCAGAAATATCCAACCGTCTATATGCTCCATCAAGAGGACAGTTCAAGTGTGCAGTTCGAGAACGATAAGCTGAACGAAGAGCTGGATCGTTTTATTGCGGAAGGGACGATCCAGAAGATGATCGTCGTTATGCCGGATACGAGCGGCGACAGCTGGTTTGTCAATCAAGGCGATGACCATTGGGAGGATATGCTGGTCAACGATCTTATTCCCGTTATCGATGATCGTTACCACACGATTGCATCTCCTAAATACAGAGGTATATCCGGTGTTTCTATGGGCGGCTACGGCGCATTCGTGCTCGGCCTGAAGCATCCTGAGCTGTTTAGCTCAATTGCGAGCCATATGGGCGCGCTTGGCAACAAAGTATCGGATCTAAAGCCGATGGAGCTGATTAAAGCGAGGACAGCGGCACAGCTTCGGGCTTACCAATATTACTTCGATGGAGGAACGGATGATCCGCTCACCTACGCGGCCGATTCAACGAATGATATTCATGCGCAGTTCCGCGGAACGAGCATTGCTCACGGCTATCAGACTAGGCCGGGAGGACATTCCAGCGACTATTACTTAACGTATCTGAACCGTTCATTCATGATGCACAGCAGCAACTTCTCAAATGGACTCCTTAGCGGAAGCTTCAAAGCAAGCCCGCAAGCCATCCAATTGGGCGACAGCCAAGTGAAAGTGGATTTCACGGCTAATTTGAACCGGACGGCCGTTACGAATTCGGTATATACGAATCCGAACAATTTCGATTTCCATCTCCAGGTTCTGCTCAAGGTTGAGAATCCGAAAGGGGATACAGTATATACAAAACAAACGACGCTGGGCAACGTAGTAACTGGCTCGAGTTTAAGCAGCTTTACGGGCAGCTTTGACATTCCAGTCGCCGCGCTTGGAGCGGACAGAAATTACAACGTTTCGCTGGACGCCCGCCTGCTGGGCACGACATTCTCACTCGGTAAGCGTCCACTAATCAAAATAACGCCTACTGGCACGCTTCCGGAGGATACTCAGATTGATCTGCTAGGGGATTGGCTGTTTATTAAAGACAATTATCCGGTTGCAGCAATCGACGGGACTAATCCACAATTGGACCGAAGCGCTTGGCGGACCGTTCAACCCGGTCTGGATTGGTGGACGGATGGATTTGGCGATTACAGCGGTTTGAATAACTATGTAGGAGCAGCATGGTACTACAAGGAATTCGATGTGCCGGCAGATTTCCCAGAGAAGGATTTGACGCTGCTTGCAGGCAAGCTGGATGATGCGGATCAAACCTATATCAATGGCCAGCTCGTTGGCGAGACAGGCTTCAAGGATGGCGTGTATACAGCTTCCTTCTGGGCTGCATCGCGGACGTATGCGATTCCTTCCAATCTGCTGAAGCGCGGCGAGAAGAACACGATAGCGATTCGACTTTATAATCAAAGCGGCGGGGGCGGCTGGTATGCCGGACCGGTTGGCATCTATTCGAAAGCAGCGCTTCAGAAAGCGAATGAGCTGCCATCGAATGTTCCAGGACAAGCAGTAGTCAATGAGGTTAACGCTTTGGCTCAGCAGCAATTTAATGCGATTGCTAAGATGGATCTTCAAGCTTATCGCAATACGCTGTCGAACAGCTACTTCGAGAATGGATTCGGCAAGCTGGATTTGTTGAATCAGAAGGCGAAGTGGATGGCTGATTATGAATCTATTGAAACCGTCATTAGCGCTCCTTATGTATTTGAGAGAGACGGTCATTATTTGTACTCGGCACAAGCAGAGATTATCGGGACGCTGGCTGACGATACAAAGGTAACGCTGCAGCAGGGTGAGATTGCCCAGTATTACAGCTATGAGAACGGTTTGCTCAAGGAAACAGGCAATCAGAAGCTATTTTTCATCAAGCATTTCTATTCGGAAAGCGCGCAGCGCGATGTGAAATTTAGAGTATATTTGCCAAAAAGCTATCTGACAGAACCAAATAAGCGCTATCCGTCCATCTATCTGCTTCACCAATTCAACAGCGACAGCGAGTCGTATGAGATTGACAAGGTAGACCAGATTTTGGATAAAGGCATTGCGGCAGGCGACATAAAGGATATGATCGTCGTTATGCCAGATTCCTCCGGATCAAGCTGGTGGGTTAATGGCACTGGTGAAGCGGGTGTGAAGTGGCAGGACATGGTGACCAAGGATTTGGTACCGTATATTGATGGGGCTTATCGGACAATCGACGATGCGCGTTACAGAGGGACGTCGGGTGTATCTATGGGCGGTTTCGGTTCGTTCGTCATCGGACTGCAATACCCAGACCTTTTCTCTACGGTTGTCAGTCATATGGGAGCTTTGAACACTACGAATACGGGCCAGAATCCGATTACGATCGCGAAGAGCTACCCGATTGATGCTCTAAAAAGGTATTCGATCTATTTCGATTCCGGCAATCTGGATGTCTATCGCTTTGATGTTCCGGTTAACACCTTGCACAAATATTTGGTGGATAACGGCGTGGAGCATTATTCCGAAATCCGCGACGGCGCACATGACAGTGTTTTTTATACGGCTACGATAGGCAAGTCCTTCGCACAGCATAGCAGACACTTCAAGAACGCAAACGTACAAACAGATGTGTTGCAGGGCAAGCTATCTGTAGTCAAGGACAATGAAGGAGCCGCCGTTTCTTACGAGGTAGCCGTTACGGAAGCACTTGCAGCTTATGAGGATCATATTCCGACTTCGCCTTACTTGAAGGAAGCGAATCCAAAGCTGAATATTCCGGTTGTTGTTGATGTGTACAATTCAAAAACGAATGAACGTCTATACAGCAAGACGGAGTATATGAGTTCAGATGCTACAGCGTTGTTGGAGGGCGGGCTTGCACTGCCTAAGCTTGCGGACGGCAGCTACAAAGTGGTTCTTAGAGCATCGGTGCTGGATCAAAGCATTGTGTTGAGCAGTGCCGATTATACAGTTGGAAGCAGCACAGATGGCAACACAGATGGCAGTACAGGCGGAGGCGGAACCGTCATTCAGCCTGAGAAAACAGGCGAACAGATTGCCGCTTCCAAGTCACAGCTGGTACAAGCTATCGACAATAAGCAGCCGCTCAAGCTAACAGCTTCGAATGGCAGTACGCTGGAAATTCCGCTCGAAACACTTGTCCAAATTTCGCAATCAGCAGATATAGCTACTATCGATAGCCTGATTTGGAAAGTAACACCGGTTGTTGATGCTGCAAGAACAGCAGCTATTCAGAAGGCAGAGTCTGCTTTGGGCGGCAAACTGCAGTCCGCAGGTGAGTTCGCAGATTTCACTTTGTCCGTTATACGTAACGACAAGTCTACTCAAGTGCTGAATCTGGCGTTCGCGAAGCCGGTTAAGCTGCAGCTTAAAGTAACGGCAGGCACGGATACGGAGCTGGCAGGTGTTTATTACTGGAATGCTGCAGGTAATCCAGAGCTGATTGCGAGCACTTACGATCAAGCAACAGGTACGTTTACAGCTGAGCTTTCACATTTCAGCATGTACAGCGTCATGGTATTCACGAAGAGCTTCACGGATATTCCCGCTGCTCACTGGGCTAAGAGAGCTATTGAGGTGCTGGCTAGCAAGCAGATCGTATCGGGCACAACAAGAGATGAGTTCGCCCCGAACCGTCAAGTAACCCGTGCGGAATTCGCTGCATTATTGGTCAGATCGCTTGGTCTGAAGGAGCAGGCGGGTTCAGTTAATCCGTTCGCAGACGTAAGCGAGAGCAGTTGGTACCATTCTGCAGTGGTGACTGCGTATCAGAACGGTATTATTAAAGGCTCAAGCAAGGATCGCTTCTCGCCGCTTGCAACAATTACGAGAGAAGAAATGGCCGTTATGATTTTCAATGCTTATCAAGTCAATCATCAAGCAGATGCTGTGAATGATGTAGACTTGCTGGGTCGCTTCAAGGACAGCGGACAAATCCATAAGTGGGCAGCAAATGAGCTGCGCTTTGCGGTACAGATGAAGCTTATTCAAGGGAAAGATGATGTGACGCTCGCTCCTCTAGCGACAGCAACAAGAGCTGAGGCTGCCCAAATCATCTATAATCTAACGACTAGCATAAATACCAAATAGCGAGTATGGACTGCACCTCAGGTTAATCGTAACCGGAGGTGCAGTCTTTTTTTAATATTTTCATTGATTAAGCGCTTACGTTCGCCGTATATTATTTAGTAAAACGAGTAAAAAAATAAGCGCAGCTTGACTCAGGGGGACATCGCTTGAACGTATACAATAGACTGAAACGATTCGAATGGTTTCGCAATCGATTAATTCGCAACAAAATTACGCTCGTCTACGTCCCGCTCATCATCATTCCATTATTCATACTCGGCTTTGCATCCAACCATATTTATACGAATGCCATTGTAGAGAGAACGGTTAAAAATGTTTCGGATAATTCATCTCTGATCATTACCCAGATTAATGGGAAGCTGGCTAACGCGATAAGTGCTGCCAATATGCTTACGCTAAATATGAATAAGGTGTTAGTCGAGGATCAAGCCGGGGCTGGAGGGAAGATGTCGGAGCTTCAGCTTTATACCAAGATAACGAATCAGCTGAGCTTTGCGCTTGTCGTATTCCCTGATGTTGAATCCGCGGCATTCATCGATCCGGATAATCGTATCTACGGCTCCAATACGAGCATGGAAAGCCAGCAGGAGCTTGCAGCCAGCAGCGAGCTGCTTCGCCAGCTGCATCAATCCAATGGGGCGAATATTTGGTTTCCGATGCAGAAACGGCAGTTCCTGGTGAATAACGAAGCGGAGCCGATTCTAACGCTGGGCAAACGGATCGTAAATATTAATACGGGTGTACCGCTTGGCTACGTCATTCTGAACATTAGGGAGAGTGCGCTGTCAGCCGTATATGAGGATATCGGTTCTATTAAGGAAGGCTCTTACTATATAGCAGATAGCGAGGGACTCATCGTTTCTTCACAAAACGCGAGCGAGGTGCTGCAGCCAATAACAGAGCTGTCTCTGCTGGCATGGGTTCGCGGCAGTGCTCAGGGAGAGACGGTGGAGACTTCGCGTGACGGCGACAGGCTGCTGATCAGCAGCGAGATGCAGGGCTTCGGCTGGAAGCTCATTTCGCAGGTGCCATACGATTTGTTGACCGAGGACACGCGGAAAATTACAAAGCTGATTCTGCTTATTGGCTTTATTTGCTTCATTATCGCGCTAGCTGTTGCACGTATGCTGTCGAATATTATCTCTAAGCCAATTGTACATCTGTCTCGACATATGAAGAAGGTAAAGGAAGGCAACCTCGATCAGCAGATCGAGGTTAGCTCCGGCGATGAGATCGGTTTACTGGCCTCTGGGTTCAATACGATGATGGGGCGGGTCAAGGAGCTCTTGGTGAACATTAGCGCAGAACAGCGAAAGAAACGAGAGTATGAGCTGGCACTGATGCAGGCGCAGATCAAGCCGCACTTCTTATATAATACGCTTGACGTTATTTATACGCTGTCAGAGATGGGACGAGCAAGAGACGTACAGCGTACGACGAAAGCGCTGGCCGATTTCTACCGAGTAGCGCTCAGCCAAGGCAAAGATCAGATTAAGCTGGAGGAAGAGATGCGGAGTGTTATGGATTATTTATCGATTCAGCGTATCCGCTACTCTGACGTATTTGATTTTGAGCTGGAGGTTGAGCCTGATGTACTGAATTGTACAATCCCCAAGCTGACCGTTCAACCACTCGTAGAGAACGCGATTTATCATGGGCTCAAGAATAAGCCAACGTTCGGCCATCTGACGATAACGGCTAGGCGTGAGGAGCAGAAGGTTGTCATAACGGTGAAAGATGACGGGGCGGGTATTGCCGAGGAGCGTCTTCAAGCGATTAAAGTGAGTATGAGCGACCCGCAGCAGCAGGTAGGCTATGGGCTGAGTAGTGTGCATGAGCGAATCAAGCTGTACTTCGGCGAGATGTATGGCATACAAGTAGAGAGCGAGAACGGCTGCGGCACAACAGTAGTCGCGGAGATCCCGTATCAAGCGGAATAGGGGTGTAAAGCAACGATGCAGAAGGTAATGATAGTGGACGATGAGCTTATATTTCGCGATTATTTGCGAGCGGTGCTTGACTGGGAGACGCTCGGCTTTACGATAAGCCAAGAAGCGAAGAATGGCTTAGAGGCGCTCGAGCTAGTTGCCACAGAGCAGCCGGACATCGCGCTCGTTGATATTACGATGCCGTTTATGGATGGTTTGCAGCTAGCTGAGCAACTTAGGGAGCATTATCCGGAGGTTAGCATTGTATTAATTACAGGGCATAATGAATTTGAATATGCGCGCAAAGCACTCAAGCTGGGTGTGGAGGATTATATATTAAAACCATTCTCGAAGGACGAGCTGCTGCTTACGCTGGTGAAGCTGAGACAACAGCATCAGAAGGCGCAGGAAGAGAAGGTTACTCTAAGGGAGAATAAAGAGCTGATGAAGGAAAGCTTCCTTAGTCAACTGATTACCCGTGAATATTCGCTTACAGATGAAGAGACGATCAAACGGCTTCAGCAATTCGACGTTCACGCAGAATCCGGCTATTATGTCGCGGCATGTATTGAAATCGATCATATGGATCGCAAATGGAGTAAGGCCAGCGATCGACTTCTCATGAAATATGCGGTGACGAATGTGCTGAATGAGGCGATGGAGGAGAGCGGCAATTACTTGATCTTCAACGGGCCGGAAGGCCGAATTGTAGCACTCGCTCGCCATCAAGGAAAGCAGGCGGAGGAAATTCCTGCGCTTGAAGGCTACCGCAAGCTCTGTTTTCTGATCAAAAAATATTTGAAGTTCACGATAACGGTAGGTGTGGGGCGCAGCAAGGATGGCTTCAAGGGAGTTGCCGCATCTTATCTTGAAGCGCTTGAAGCACTGCAAAACAAGTTTGTGCTGGGTAATGACCGAGTCATTGCCTATGGCGAGCAGCTGCCAATCAGCGGCAATCAGCCGTTCTATCCGACCGAGGCGAACGAGGAGCTGCTCGTGCTGCTTAGGTTAAACAGCTGGGAAGCTATCGAACGAAAGCTTGATGATATTTTCCAAAAGATACGAGAGCGGCGTCTGCCAATCGACTATATATATGTCATCTGCATGGGACTCGTTTCGGTAAATCTATCTTACTTCGAGGAATCCGGCCATCCCGTCGAGGATTGTTTCGGTGATCAGTTTTTCCCGTATAACGAAATTCGCAAGCTGGAATCGGCGGAACTGACATTTGACTGGCTCAAAGAGCTGTTCCGCAAGGCAGTGACTTACAATAGCCAGCATCGCAATACAAGATCCTCCCAAATTGCCAAGGCAGCCAAAGCATATATGGAGCAGCATTATGCAGATCCAGGACTGCAGCTTGATCAGATTGCTGCGCATGTGTTTATTAATGCAAGCTATTTGCGGGCCGTATTCAAGAAAGAGATCGGTATTACGGTCAGCGATTATTTGACGCAATATCGGATGCAGCAGGCGAAGGAGCTGATTAGCCGCAGCAACGTGCGGTTAACGGACATTGCGGAGAAGGTTGGGTATAATGACCCAGGCTATTTCAGTAAAAGCTTCAAAAAGTTTTATGGCTATTCCCCAAGCGAATTCGAGAAGAGCCGCCATTAGCGGCTCTTTCTTTAAACTATAGGCGGGCATTTCTTTAGGCTATTCATTCTCTATATTTCACGGAATGAAACGCCTCGCGCTACCAAAGGACAGTACGATCCGTTTCACCTTCCGAAAATCTGCGGATTTTACCAAAAGCACGCAGTTTCTTCATTATCAAGCTTCGATGTTTTCCTTATACTCAGAAATGTAAAGAGCGTAATCAAGCGGTTTTGGCTAGAACAAACTTTAGGGGGTCAAACAATGAAGAAGCTGGCAATTACAGTGATGAGTTTTTGCATGGTATTTTTGGCAGCCTGCGGCTCTGCAGGCAACAATGAAGCAGCTAACAACACAGCGGCTAATGAAGGAAACAAAGAGACGGCGACAAACGCCGCGGAAGAGACGAAGACGGAAGAAGCAGTACCGGTTAAGCTTCGCATCTATGCACAGTATGCCGATGACGATACAAAACTTCCTTATGATTATGCAGTAGCAGAACTGAAGAAAGAAATGCCGAACGTTGAGCTTGAGCTTGAAGTGCAAGCACAGGATGATGGTCAGAAATTAAAAACGTATGCAGCAACAGGCAACCTACCTGATATTTTCCAGGCGGGCCTGGATATCATTACAACATTCAAAAAATCCGGCAACATTCTAGAGCTTGATTCATACGTTGACTCTCTCGGCTTCAGAGACAAAATGTACCCAAGTACAATGAACACGCTTGTAACAGATGACGGCCACACGTACGCGTTCCCATATGCAGGCAATGAGTTTGCACTTCTCTATTACAACAAAGAGCTGTTCGAACAAAACAATGTAAAGGTTCCAACAACTTACGATGAGTTGATGGCAGCTGTTACAGCGTTTAATGCAGCAGGTATTACGCCGCTGTCTATCTTCGCCAAAGAGAAATGGCCAACGGTTGCATTGTTCGACATGTTCGTTACACGCAACGAGCCGCAAGGCATTCAGAAGCTTGATAAAGGTCAAGCAAGCATAAGCGATCCTGCCTACAAAGATGCAGCAGATAAAATTGTCGAGCTTGTGAAAGCGGGCATGCTTCCAAAAGGCGCAACAAACCTGAACTATGACCAAGCAGCAGCGCTGTTCCACCAAGGTAAAGCAGCCATGTTCTTGAACGGTCAATGGGAAATTGCAGAGTCCACGAAACAGCTTGGCGACAAAGCGGGCTGGATGTACATCCCAGGCGTTGACGCTGCTAATTATGAAGCAAGCAAATATGCGTTCAGCGGCGGGGGGGGTCCTGGCGGCTATGCAGTAAACCCGGACACGAAGGATAAGGATTTGACTGCTAAGGTAGCTGCATTCCTGTCACTGAAATATGCAGAGTACAAATACACAGAACGCGGTAACCCGCTTGTAGCTACTAAAGTAGATAAAGCGATCGTAACGGAATATCCTCCGATGATGCAACAGCTGTCTGATGATATTGCAAAAATTACAAGCACAACTGCATTCGCATGGGGCCTGTCTGATGCGAAGTTCAAAGCAGCAATTGAAGATGCATCGCAAAGCTTGCTTACTGGCGCATACACCACGGAGCAATTCATCAGTGATGTAAGCAAAGCCGTACCTGCTGCGAAATAGCAGCAAGCGCGGAGCATGTAAAAACAAAGGGTAACGAGGCGGAACTCACTCCCATAGAAACTAGCGGAGTGAGTTCTAGCTCTCTTATGGCAAAACACGGCATGGAATAGATCGTCAGACTTGCAGAGGAAGTGATGAAATGAACAAATTTCTGGGGAACAAGACAGCGATACTTTTGTTTATATTGCCTGCTCTCCTCTTATACACCGTAATGGTATTTTATCCGATCGTCCAGACGTTCTTTCGCAGTATGTATGAGTGGGATGGACTTACGGAAGGCACTTTTATTTGGTTCGACAATTATACGAGATTGTTCCAAGACAGCTTGTTTTTCACTTCCGTTAAGAATGGTCTTATCTTCGCGATCATCATTACGGTAACTCAGATCGGAATCGGTTCGATTCTTGCTTTTGCGGTTGCGGATGCGAAGATCAAGGGTCGTAAAATTTTGCGTATTAGCTTTTTTATTCCGGTGGTGCTTTCCATTACAGTCGTTTGTCAGCTATGGCTGTCCATTTATAACGGCGAATATGGACTGATCAACAAAATATTCGAAATACTTGGGCTTGAATACAAGCAGGATTGGCTTACGAGCAGCAAGTCGGCGATTATCGCTATTGCGTTCGTGAACGCTTGGCAGTACATGGGTTATCACTTTGCCCTATTGCTTGCGGGTGTGAAATCCGTTCCTGAACAATATATGGAGGCAGCCCGCATCGATGGTGCGACGAAGCTGCAGGCGATTTTAAAAATCAACATCCCTATGATGGCGGAAACGTACAAATTTTGTCTCGTGTTCGCGATTACGGGAGGGCTGAACGCCTTCGCTAATATGTACATTATGACAAGCGGAGGACCAGGAACTTCCACCTATACGCTCACTTATCTCATGTATCGTTCTGCATTCCGAGTAGGAGAGTTTGGTTACGGCAGCGCTGCAGCGGCAATTCTTGTTATTGAATGTCTCATTGCGACGCTCATTATTAACCGACTGATTGCTAGAGAACGCATTTCATACTAGAGGAGGTGTGCCCAGATGACCTGGATGATGAAGCTTAGAAAAAACAACCCGAGCATGCAAATCTTTTTGTGGCTGTACGCCATATTGTCTGTATATCCGCTCGTATGGATGATCTTTTATTCTCTCAAAAACAATAATGAAATATTTGTAACGAACCCATTTGGCCCGCCCTTGCATTTGCGGTTTGAGAATTACGTAGCGGCATGGTCGAAGTATAATGTACCTGCTTATTTCATGAATAGCTTGCTTGTTGCGGTGGCGACGGTAGCGGGGGCGATCCTTCTTGCAGTTATGTTCTCGTATGCGGCAGCAAGGCTGCGCTGGCGGTTCAGCAAAATCGCTCATACGTATATTCTTGTCGGTATGTTTATTCCGATTCAAGTTATTATGATCCCGCTTGCGATTCTAGTAAGGGACTTGAACCTGGCCAATACGTACGGGGCACTGATTGTACCTTATATCGCTTTCAATATCTCTTTTGCTTCAATGGTATTCTATGGCTTCTTCCGCAGCATTCCAATCGAGATGGAAGAGTCTGCATGTATTGACGGCGCAAGTATTTACCGGACATTCTTCAGCATCATGCTGCCGATCATCAAACCTGCGCTTGCGACGATGGTCATCTTTATTTTCCTCAACTCATGGAATGAGTTCACGATGGCTGTCATTCTGATTACGAAAGAAAGCTTGAAGACGCTGCCGCTTGGCCTGCTGTTCTTCCAAGGACAATTCACAACGGATTGGGGCGCTATGGGAGCGGCAATGACGATTGCCAGCCTGCCAACGGTGCTGATCTACATTCTGTTCAGTGAGCAGGTAGAGAACGCGCTTACCGTCGGCTCGGCTGTAAAAGGTTAATCGACTGCTTAAAGGCTCGTATAAGTGCGATCCTCGGAATTGCCGGATACAAGCTCGCATTTCCCAGTTGCTGCAAGCTTGTCCAAGTAAGCAGCAACGGCGATATAGATGGCCGGCTTGCCGGTAGACATCCTCGTGTCCGGTACGAGCTTCTGCTCCATTAGAAAGTTCGAGATTGCCAGCGTGCTGATTCGCCCGTATTTGATAGCGTCCAAGACGACACTTTGCGCAGCGGGAGGTAGATAGAAAGGACTGGAGCGTTTGGCATCTGAGCTGCTTGTCTCGGTCTCCCGCCGCATGGCAGCTCCGAGCTTTCTGCCCGCTTCTTCGAATGCATCGGCATCATGGATCGGCAGGGCTGGAGGAACAGCCGGCTCGTCAAAGAGAAATGCCCCTTGGCTATCATTGTCTTCATCGAAGACGAAAGCACCTTGACCGCTAGTCGATTCTTCGAACACAAATGCAGCCTGACCGTTATCAGCTTCACCGAATTGGAACGCGCCTTGCTGCACATCCTCATCTCCGAATTGAAACGTTCCCTGTGATCGTTCATCCTCAGTTTGAAGAACTGGAGATGGAGTATCGTTGCTCGCAGCAGGCTGGTTCATCGGCTCTTGTTCGCCGGGGTTATCGCCTTCAAGTACGGGAGCGTCATAATAAGTCAAAGCGGCTGCCAGCCGCTTTTTTCTATTGGCGACATCATGCTCGTGCAGCCTTCTACGGATACGTGCGAGCTGGCGTTCCAACAGTGGAAGCTCGGCAGCGATTTGAGCCTGAATATCAGAGGGCACCTCGACTTCTTCCGGAAGCGGAAGGAATAAGTGCTGTCCGAGCTGCCAGCCGTCCCTAAATTTACACAGCACCTCGTTCATTTCGCCGTCGAGCACGTCGAAGCCCTTCATAATATCGGCTATTGCTTTGGCATCAATGCCCGTATGCAGCTGCAAATGCTCAATGCCGAAATAGCGGATCGTGTTCGTCGGCAAATGGAGCACCTGATGCTGATAGCGAAGCGAGCGTCCGCATTCGCATTTGGTATGCGGTGATACTTCGCCGCTGTCTGTGAATCCAATATAGTCCCACTCATCAATGAAGGACTCAATATCCTCGAACTGTGCATCCTCAGGAATGAACTGGCATTTTTTTCGCGCAAGCTGTCTTGCGAACAGCGTTCTCCTGCCCCGAACAAGCTCATGGTGCAAGAAATGGCGTTGCGCTTCCGTTAGCTGCGCCATGATGCGGTCGCGCTGCTCCAGCGACAATTCGTATTTCATGCGGCCACCTCCTTATCGATCAGATCATAACCTAGTATACGAGCTGTAGTGCCTCGCTCAGGCTTGATATTCATATAATGGATCAGTTCCTTCATTATAGATGGGGCAGATTAATAAGTCATTAAAGTTATGGATGAAAGAAGTCTAGTGATTGTCATACAATTGCCATTTAATGAGCCCGCATATTTGGATTTCGATTAGATATAATGTAGCTTAGGTTAGCGGCTAGATAAGCGGCTACCGTAGGAAGGGGAAGGTTCTGATGTCCGGCAAGGAGAAGAAGCTTGATGCGCCTAAGATACCAGAAGGTCTTACGGCGCTTGACGTGCCTGACTATGAATGGGCGGACGAGCATGAAATAAGTGACAGCATCATAGAAGATTGCGGCATTCATAATCAATCGGCATACAAGCCTTGCTTCGATAGGGTCGTATTTCAAAATGTTGTGTTCCGTGCCACGAGCCTGAGGAAAGCAGAGTTCACAGACGTTCGATTCGTGAACTGCGATTTATCGAATATCGACCTGAGTGAGGTCATTCTGCACCGGGTATCCTTCCATAATTGCAAGCTGCTCGGTATGGATATTACAGGCTCGACGCTTCGGAATGTATGGTTCGAGCAATGTTATGCAGATTATGCTGTGCTGCGCTTCTCGAATGCGAAGGGAGTTAAATTCGAGAAAACATCGCTTGCAAAGGCGGATCTTTCGAATATGACGATCGCGCAATTTTATTTGAAGGAAGCTAATATTGATCAAGCACAGTTCTCGCAAACGAAACTCGGCGGTGTTGATATTAGCAGCTGTGAGTTTCATTCCATCGGGGCAGGGCTTGAAGATTTGCGGCGCTGCATCATCTCGCCCGCACAGGCGATTACGTTTGCAGCACATTTTGGCTTGGTGGTGGATGACGGTACGAAATAAGCAGCTTTAAATAGCAGCTTATAGAAACGAAGATGATGGCTGCGAGCATGAGGCCATCATCTTTTTTTGTTGGTTAGGGAGATCTAAGAGCTCCCATGCACTCCTTTTTCTGCATGAGCAATGAACGGCAAATGATGCAGAGTGAACAGGAAGCAACATGGTCTTGGCTGGGTGTGAACAGCATTTTTTGTTTGTGAATATATCGTACCTGAGTGAACATATTGGAGTTTCAGAAGCTGTAATAAGGCGTATTCTCTATAGTTCATCGTCGTTCAGATTGTTCAGTTGAATCGGAATATCATCTTGGTTATGATTCGTGGAGACGTTCAATCAGCATAGTTGTAAGCGTATTCAGTGTGAACGATCAAGCCTGTTGAAGGAGGAAAAAGATTGTATAAGAACAAGAAGTGGCTCGCTATCGTATTATGCTGTACCATGTTAACTTCGTTTCTCACATTAATGGCACCTGCCTATGCAGACAACGGAGAATCGGGGGGAGCCGGATCAGAGGAATTCACAGAGCAGGAGTTAAAAGATAACGACTACATTCTTTATTTCGTTAACGCAGGAGACCCAACGCCAGCGACTGTGGAGGGTGCGGATAAGCTAGGTCTATACAGCTCTGTAACCGAGCAAGTATATGGGATAGATCCGGTCACGTCCAAAGCTTGGGGTTTAGTGACGACAACAACTGGAACGAGTGTAAGTAACGGCTCGACCAAGTCAGGCTCAGCGCGATACTATAATGGGACACAGGTTAGAGATAAAGCTCTAGCCTATAACTTCGAGCTTCCAGCGGGTGAATACGATATCACCTTCGGCTTCGTCAATCCGTGGAGCGGACGCAGCGTTAATCTTCTAGTAGAAGGTAACAACGTGTCAGGAGGAGACTTGGCAATTGGGGCGGAAGGTGCCGAGAAGGTTGTCACTTACAGGAAGCTTAGCGTAACAGATGGTCTGTTGAATGTACGCATTCAAGGGCCTGCGACCGCGGCGCTTAGCAATTATAACGATCCGCTCATTAGCTACTTAATTATTAGACAGAACATTACCGTCCCGCTTTCTGAGTTGGATAATCAAATCGCCGCTGCTGAAGCGGAATTGGCAAACACAGCATATACGACTTATAGTCTCGCTGAGCTGAGTCGTGTTATTCAGGAAAGCAAGACGCTGAAGCAGACGCTTGCGGGAAGCAATGCCGACGTGACGGAGCCTGCTGTTCAGGAGCAAATTATTACAGCAATTGCGGCTTTGAAGAATGCGGTAGCGGAGCTTGTGATCAACGCGCCGAATGCGTCCTTTAAGCCAGGTGCTGTGTGGCGGGATACGAATGGCGCACTCATTCAAGCACATGGTGCCGGCATGATGTATGACGATCAAACGGAAACCTATTACTGGTATGGCGAGGATAAAACCTTTGGTTATTTGCCTGCTAGAGGAGTTAGGGTCTACTCGTCTAAAGATTTATACAATTGGGAGGATCATGGACTTGCGCTGACTGCAATCGGTTCTGCGGATGATTTCGTAAATGATCCGCTTATATCTGCATTGTATGCAGATCGCACGGACAAAGCAGACATTCTGAACGATATCGGCACGGATCGGATTATCGAGCGTCCGAAAGTCATTTACAACGATTTGACTAAAAAATACGTCATGTGGATGCATACGGATGGTCCAAGTACAACTTCTACAGCTAACTACGCGAAAGCAGAAGCGGGCTATGCACTCAGCGATTCGCCACTCGGACCGTTCGTCTATCAGAGAAGCGATCGAATGGATCAAGCTCCAGCAGGCGCAACCGATAACGGACAACCTAGTCAGCCGGGCATGGCTCGAGATATGACGCTGTTCAAAGACGATGATGGCACAGGTTACTTGGTTTACTCGAGTGAGGAGAACTTGACGATCTACATCTCTAAGCTTAATCCAGAATATACCGATGTTGTCGGCTGGCATAAAGACGGCAATGTGGAGCGCGACACGCAGTACAAAGGGGTTCATGGCGTAGATTATGTCCGTGTGTTCCCGCTTGCCCAGCGTGAGGCTCCTGCCTTGTTCAAATATCAAGGCAAATATTACATGATTACTTCAGGCGCAACAGGCTGGGCTCCTAACGTAGGCAAGTATACCGTTGCCGACAACATTATGGGACCATGGAAAACGATGCGCGACGTAGCACCGGGAAGTTCAACGACTTACGGCTCTCAGAGCACGCAAGTGATTACAGTTGATGCGGCAGCAGGCAAGTTTATTTATATGGGTGACCGCTGGAACCAGAACGACCTGGCTAACTCTAGATATATTTGGCTGCCTATCGAATTCGGCAAAGAAGATGAAATTAAACTCCGTTGGGAAGATGAATGGACACTTGATTTGTTAGATGGCATGGGTAAGGTAACTGTCAATACAACGCTTCCTTCAAGCGCCTTTATTGGCAGAGCACCGTTGCTTCCAACTACGGTAAACATAACGTTGTCTGACGGAACGAGCAAGGATACACCGATTACCTGGAATGTAGGCGATACAGCCTTCCAGAATCCAGGAGTTGTGCAAGTAAGCGGTACACTGACGGAGCTCGCTAACAAAAAAATAGAGCATCAGCTGTACGTTGTACCAGAAAGCGAATCTTATTTCGTCAATGCTGGAGGCGCAGAAACGTCTGATTATTTGGACATGATCGCACTTATTGGCGAGGAAAAAGTATTAAACGGAGAAACGATCGATCAGAAATATGATCCTGACAATGGTCAAACTTGGGGCTATGTCGGGGATAATACGATGACTGCAGGAACGAGCAGCGGTACGATATTCACTTCTTTGCGCTATTTGACGAGCAATGCAGGAAATGATCTTTCTTATCGCTTTGATCTAGCAGATGACGAATATGACGTTTATGTCGGTCTATATGACCCGTGGGCTCAATATTCGAACGGCAAACGGATTGCTGACATTATTGTGAACGGGGAAGTTAAGACCAGCGGGTATGTCTTCACGGCAGCAACCGATGTGCTTGGTTACAGTAAAGTCGCAGTTACGGACGGCAAGCTGGATTTGACTGTTCATCGTTCGGCGAATGCAGGCACATCAAGCTCGGATCCGCAAATCAGCTGGATAATCGTGGCGAAGAACCTAGGCATCCGAGTTACGGATGTTTCCTTGGACAAAACGGAAATTACACTCAAGCAAGAGGAGCAGGCGCAGCTCACTGCTGCGATCGCGCCGCTTGATGCAGCCAATCAAGAACTGTCATGGTCAAGCTCGAATGACGCGGTTGCAACTGTAAGTGACACAGGTGTTGTGACTGCCGTCTCACACGGCGTTGCCATTATTACAACGACTACGTCTGATGGTGGATTCACAGCCACTTCGATTGTTACTGTTGAGCAAGAGGAAGAAACGGGCGGAGAGACAACGCCAACGCCGACACCGACTCCATCAACCGAGACGACACCGACGCCGACTCCATCTACTGAGACGACGCCTACCCCTACTCCGGTAGTAACAACTCCGGTAGTAACATCGGCACCAGTAACGCCAAGTCCATCACCGACGGCTGCTCCAAGCGAAGTGCCGAGCACGAATTTTGTGGACACAGAAGGACATTGGGCAGCCCCGGCTATTCACAAGCTAGCTGATCAGAACATATTGGGCGGCTTCCCTGATGGCAGCTTCCAGCCCGATAAGCAGATAAGCAGAGCGGAATATATGGCGGTTATGTACAGATTGCTTAAACTAGATACCGCAGCAGGCGAATCCAGCTTTGGAGATATTTCATCGTCGGCATGGTATAGCAAATATGTAAAAGGTTTATCCGAAGCAGGAATCGTAACTGGATTCCAGGACGGAAGCTTCAAGCCAAACCAAGAGCTGACGAGAGAAGAGGCCTTTGTTATTCTGTACAGGGCACTTGGAGATCAATTAACTCCGTCAACCGAAACCAGCCAATCAGCATTTAGTGATCGTTCGAGCGTAGCAAGCTGGGCGCAGGAAGCGATTGATGCATTGACAAAGGCTGGCCTTATTAAAGGATATGAGGACGGCTCGCTGCGGCCGAAGGAAAAGATTACTCGCGCAGAAATCGCTTCGATTGTAGCAAACTTTGTGAAATGATGAAATCAGCGAAAGGCATCCTATGTTTTTGGATGCCTTTCGTTTATTTTTAGGCAATAAAAGTGATATACTGTGGTGAAAAGAATCGATTATTATGGAAAACGATGATATGATCTGAATAACGATAATGGTGCGCATGTAGGAGGCTATATTCAAATGGAGTACATTAGTACAAGAGGTAATGTTGGCAGAATAGGATTTATCGATGCGTTTATGATGGGCCTTGGCAATGATGGCGGCTTGCTTGTTCCAAGCGATATTCCCGTCATCTCGACTGAAACCTTAAAAGAATGGCAGGAGCTAAACTATCAAGAGCTGGTACTCGCCATATTCTCGTATTATACGAACGGGGAAATTCCTGAGCAGGATCTGAAGGACATGGTGTACGCAAGTTATTCCACCTTCCGTGATCCGGAAGTGACGCCGGTGCGCAAGCTGAAGGATGATCTTTATTTGCTGGAGCTGTTTCATGGCCCGACCTTTGCGTTCAAAGATATCGCCCTGCAATTTATGGGTCAGCTATATACGTACGTAGCAGCTAAGCATAACAAAAAAATTCATATCCTCGGAGCAACATCCGGTGATACTGGCGCTTCGGCGATTGAAGGTGTTAAAGGCAAGGATGGCATTAAAATTTGCATCCTTCATCCGCATGGCAAAGTGAGTAAGGTACAGGAGCTTCAAATGACGACGGTACAGGAAGATAATGTACTTAACCTGTCCGTTGATGGAAACTTCGATGATTGCCAGCGTATGATCAAGGAGCTGTTCGCGGATCTTGACTTTAAAGCGAATAACCAGCTGGCTGCAATCAATTCCATCAACTTCGTAAGGATTTTGGCTCAGACTGTGTATTATTTCTATGCCTACTTCCAAGTTGTGAAGCAAACCGATGCCAAGGTCGTGAACTTTAGCGTGCCGACGGGCAACTTTGGTGATATATTCGCAGGATATTTGGCGAAACGTATGGGTCTGCCTGTTGGCAAGCTGATTCTAGCTACCAATGAGAACAATATTTTGGAGCGATTTATACTCGAAGGCGTGTACAAGCCGGGAGATTTCCGCAGCACGTACAGCCCGTCGATGGATATACAAGTGGCGAGCAACTTCGAGCGTTACTTATACTATGTACTGGGAGAGGACGCGGCACAGATCCGCACTCTTATGGACCAGTTCAAGGCTGAGGGTCAAATTATTATTTCCGGCGAAGCGCTCAGCAAGGTGCAGTCAGAGTTTGGCGCACACGGTGTTAAGGGCGAGGAGTGCTTGAGCACGATTAAGAAATACGAGTCAGCTAATGGTTATTTGCTTGATCCTCACTCGGCATGCGGTGTAGCAGCGGCTGACAAGTACGCCGATGGAAATGAAATCACGGTGTCGCTTGCAACTGCTCATCCTGCTAAGTTCAATGAAGCGATCGAACTATGCGGCATCGAGCAGCAGTTCCCGGAGCAAATTGCTTCGTTGTTCAGCAAAGAGCAGCGCCAGACGCGCGTAGACGGATCGTTGGCTGCGATCGTTAGCGAGTTGGAAGCATTCTATAACGCTAAATAAGTAATGTATGCAGAAGCTGCAGTTGCAGGAGCAATCCTACGATTGCAGCTTTTTGGCGTGATCTGACGAAGCTGGAAAAGAGAGGAGCAACAAGAACGTGAATCATTTTGATCGCAGTAAGTGGGAGCGTGCAAGGGGAAAAGGTCAAGTGCTCTATGCGGCCAAGTGGATCATGTATCTAGTGCTATATTATGTCTTTGTCCAAATTGGCTTATTTCTTACAGTCGGTAAGCGAGCAGAGTTTATGGATGAACTGGCTATGTTAGTTATAGCTGTCGTAGTGGGAACGGTTATTTCGATCATAAGATGGTACATTTTTGAAAAGCGATACAAGGAATAGCGAATAATTGGTGCCAGTTATATTTGTTTTGTAGGAATTAATCGTACACCGTATCATATACCATCCATTTATTCTCTGTAAGAAGCTTCATACCGGGATGCTCGCTATAGATGACGACATAATCTGGATTCATGTTATTGTCAAACGGATCGGTACCTAAATCGAATGTTATAATATTGGGATCAACGGGTTCGCTTTGCAAAAATTGGCATACAAAATAATACTTTGGTACACCCTCTACTTCAAGAACAAAGCCTTGCTGATCCTTCTGCCCATAACGATCCCGGAGAAAGCTTCTGCTGATTTCGAGCTCGAGTCCATTCCAGCGATAATGCGAGGTGTCGTTGATGCCAAGCGTTTTCTTTCTCGGCAGGATGTTGTTGAAGTAGGGTGAATTACGATGAGAAATGTCGGCTTCCCATAGTTCAAATTCTTTTTTATGGAAATACGTACCCCAGCGCCTGGCTGATTCAATAGTACCCTTACGGTGACTGCCCGTGTAGGTGATTTGGTACGTGTATAATGGAAAAAGCTCCTCAGATTCATCTGATTTCAGATGGATCTCCTTTAATTTTTGTTGCCCGTCTGTATAAACACCTTTTATATCAGTTCTAGTGTATCCATATAGACCGAATGTATCATGGCTGTTAACTATAATCGTTCTAGTTACTTTTGTCTTTTTGTCAAACAAGCCTAGTTCGCCAATTATGCTTCCTGCGGCATATGCAATAATCGCTATGAAAAGAAAGGCGGGGATGCCGAGCATTAGGATGAGCCTCAGAAGGCAAGAGCTGCGGTTTTGCTTAGCTTGTTGGGGTGTTTTCATACATGATTCCTCCGGCATAGTTCTGTTTGCAGTAGTGAGCCGCGATTCTTTGCTAATGGGAAATGCTATACGCTATCATTATACTATTTTATATGGTTATTGATGGGATTTCTTTAGATTTAGATGCTTGGGATTTTGGCCTTTACGGTGTATGATATTTTAGGATGAGTGTTTAACCGCGAACGGCGAACCTTCGGCCATATTTGGGCTTGAAGCTAGCTGGATGAAACCATAGAGGAGAGAGCTGCATGACAAACGAAACAGCAGTAGTTAATCAAGACGATCTTTTGGCGGATCTGGAGTACAGGGGGTTAGTACAGCAGTTTACGAATCGCGAGGAATTACATAAAAAGCTGACAAACGAGCGCGTCGTACTTTATTGCGGCTTTGACCCGACGGCGGACAGCCTTCATATCGGAAGCTTGCTGCCAATTCTATGCTTGAGACGCTTCCAGCAGGCAGGACATATTCCACTAGCGCTGGTAGGCGGCGGCACTGGTCTGATTGGCGATCCGAGCGGACGTTCCTCGGAAAGATCACTTAACACTTCTGATACGGTAGCACAGTGGACGGAGAGCTTGAAGCGTCAGCTATCGCGTTTTCTTAACTTTGAGGCTGCTGACAATGCAGCTAAGCTCGTGAGCAACTACGACTGGATTGCACCGCTGGATGTGATCACCTTCCTACGGGATGTCGGCAAAAACTTCACGGTGAACTACATGCTCGCTAAGGATTCAGTTGACTCAAGGTTATCATCGGGCATCTCCTTCACCGAGTTCAGCTATATGATCCTGCAAGCCTACGACTTCCATAAGCTTCATCACGAGCATAACTGCTCCTTGCAGATTGGCGGCAGCGACCAGTGGGGCAACATTACTGCAGGTCTTGATCTGATTGGCAAAATGGGCGGCGGGGATGCTTACGGTATGACGATGCCGCTTGTTACCAAAAGCGATGGCAAAAAGTTCGGCAAGTCCGAATCTGGCGCTATCTGGCTTGATCGCTCCAAAACATCGGCCTACCAATTTTATCAATTCTGGATTAACACGGAAGATAACGATACGATCAAGTTTCTGAAATATTTCACGTTCCTCTCCCGAGCGGAAATTGAAGCTCTGGAGCAGGAGCTTGAGGCTCATCCGGAAAAACGAGTGGCGCAGCGTGAGCTCGCACGCGAGATTACCCGCCTTGTACATGGTCAAGAAGCGCTGGACAGCGCAGAGAAGATTACGCAGGCGTTCTTCTCAGGAGATGTTAATCAACTGAGCGAAGCGGAATTGATCGAAGCGCTGCAGGACATGCCTACTACAATCATAAACGGTCGGGACGAGCTTCCGTTAATGGATTTGCTAATTGAATCCGGCGCAGCTCCATCCCGCCGCCAAGCGAAGCAAGATATTACAAGCGGCTCGATCTCAATAAATGGAGCCAAGCAGACGGATGCCGAGGCTGTTATTGGCACTGGCGACAAGCTGCACAGCAAATTTGTTGTACTGCGCCGCGGCAAAAAAAATTATTTCTTTATTCGCTTCGAATAAGATCAAGACAAACAAGCAGGCCGCCATCATAGGCGGCCTGCTTGTTTGCTGATGCATTACTTCACTGGAGCAACGACTGTTCGCTCTACAGCTTTTCGGCGTGAGCGAGAATGGGATACACTGAAGAACGTTGCTGCTGTCGCAGCTGCAAGAATGACACCTGTTGCCCCAATCCAAGTGATGGAGGTGAGGGAGGTTTGCTCGACGATTACGCCTCCGATACCAGCCCCGGCAGCCATGCCGAGTTGGAGCACGGAGCTGTTCAGACTAAGCATAATGCCGGAAGCCTCAGGAGCGAGCGTCATGAGATGGTACTGCTGCGTCGGACCTGATGACCAGGCCGTGAATGCCCACAGCATAAGCAGCGGGAACACGATGACGGGTGATGTTCCGGCAAGCGCTAGCAGCACAAGTGCGACTGCATGGAAGAACATACCGCTTACCAGCGTTCGCGGAGCACCCCATTTGTCGGTGCTGAAACCGCCGAGCTTGGAGCCAATGAGACTCGCGATGCCGAAGGCGAATAACCCGATGCTGACACCTTGCTCACTTAGCTTGGTGACAGAAAGCAAGAACGGGGAAATGTACGTATACACAATGGAATACCCGCCAATCCATAGGAACGTTACTGTTAGCGCAATAGCAATCTTAGGCTGCTTCAGCAAGGATAGCTGATTGCGCAGCGGGACAGGTGCCTCGCCGTCTGATTGGGGTATGGAGGTTATGATGAGAAGCATCGAAAGCAGTCCTAGTAGACCGATTACGCCAAAGATGAGCTTCCAATCATAAATGGACGCTGCTAGTCTGCCGAGTGGAACACCAATAATCAAAGCGGTGCTGAAGCCCATGACGAGCGTTGCAATCGCGCTGCCTTGCTTGCTGGCAGGAGCGAGTTTAGAGGCAACGGTCAGTGCAGTGACAACAAAAACCCCCGTGCTGAGCGCCAATATGATTCGTGAGATGATCAGAAACGTATAGCCAGGCAGTATAACGGCGACCAGATTGCCGACAGCAAATACACCTAGCGCATAGAGAAGCAGCCTGCGTCGTTCCACACGTGCGGTAACCGCCATGAGAATAGGGGTGCCGAAAGCATAGGCGAGCGAGAAAACGGTAATCAATTGACCAGCCGCAGATACCGAAACACCAACGTCAGTCGCTACTTTATCTAGAATGCCGGCAATAATGAATTCAGAGGTTCCAACTAGAAAGCTGATAATAGCCAGCATGTAAATTTTCCAAACATTAGACATACAGATATTGCTCCTTTCTCCACATCAATAATTTTATATTTCTAAATATATAGAAATATTGCGCAAAAAAATTACTCCAGCAAATACGGCGCGTATTTCTGCGCCATCTCGCGGTTCACGCTGTAATAGATATACGTTCCGTCCTTGCGGAGATTAAGCAATCCGCATTCGGTCAACTGCTTCAGGTGGTGAGATAGGGTCGAGCCAGCTACAGATTCGAGCTTGGAGCCGATATCCGAGCAGCACAGATTTCTCTCTTCTGTGAGCAGCAGAGCGATTTTGAGACGAGTGGGCTCCCCAAGCGCTTTATACACTTTGACGGCTTCCCGAACATTCGCATGATCTTCAGACATTGTGGCTTCACCTTTTTCTACGATCATTATTTCTATATGCGTAGAAATAAGATAGCATACCTGATTTGGAAAGTAAACAGACAAGAACAGGGAATGTCTTGGAGCAAATGAGCAATAGCGTCATTTACTCCAACGGGGCTAAAGCTGGTGCTTCTCCACCCATGCGAATAAAAACTTCAGCTTCCAGTCAAAATATCCATCGTCTTGCCATGCGCCCCATACTGCGCTTCGTCCGGTGTGCAGTCCGATCAGCCATATTTGCCTTATCGCAACGAAGGCTGGGATCATGGCAAGATCATGCTCGTTCAATGGACGTTCCTCTAAATAAGCTTTCAGGAAGGCATCCCAGCGTTCGTCCTCGAAGCCTTCTTCCTGTTTTTCTTGAGCAAGGTTCCATAGAAATACAGAAATGTCGTAGGAGCGCCAGCCTATGCCGCAGCAATCGAAATCGAAATGGGTCAAGCTGCCGTCTTCGGTATGGAACACGTTCCAGCCATGCAGATCGCCGTGGCAGATGCCCCAGTCGCTAGCTACAATGGAGGCGGAAGTGAGCTTCGTCTTTAGCCTCGATGCGATCTCTTGTAGCTGCTTGGCGTCAGAGGGGCGATGCTGCAGGAATGGCAGCAGCGTCTGAAGCGGCTCATCGAGTAGATGGTGAACATCAAGCTCAAAGCGCGTATGTCGAGGTACGATTTGATCCATAGCATGATGGAGCTGCGCAGCAGCGCGTCCGTAGGAGCGGCTCGTCTCCATATCAACCTTCCCTTTGCCTTCCGCGAAGGTGAACAACACAGCATAACGTATGCCTTCTGGCGCGTTAAGCTGGGTTATCAGTTCTCCGTCATTCCGAGACAGTGGACGTGAGACAGGTGAACCCAGTCTGAATAGCTCATCCAGCAGCTCCAGCTCAAAGCGAATTTCAGCTTCGTTACGCCACAAATGCTTGTATATCCGCAGAACGAATGTACCGTTGTTTGTCACAACCTCGTAGGTATCGTTCAAGCCGTTCGAGACAAAACGACTCTTTAGCGGGGTTCCAATGTCATACTGTTTGGCTATCGACTCGAACAGTTCTTCCTTCTGAAAAACCGAATGCACGGTTGTAATGTTAAGCATGTTCAATCATCCCTTGTTATGTTCTTTAGCATTATCCTAACAGAAATATGAGTCTCAGGAGAGGGAACGATTGATTATACTTGTTTTTTAGGAATGGAGGACATGTAAAGGTCTGCCGTACCTGTATGATAGATTGAAGGGTGAATGGAACCATGATAGAATAGCACCATGAGTCGACACCGTTCGAGTTTACTGAGGAGTATGTTCATGAGGTCTGAATTTATTACATTTCCAATGAAAATCATGACTATTTTTTTAGCCATATCGCTTTGCACCGCATTTGTTTTCGTCATTTACTTTCAGGATGTGAACAAAGCCAAAGATGATATCCATATACAGATTCTTCAAGACAGTTCAGGAAACATGACATTGTCCGATGTTAAAGTCGGCGATCAATTCACAGCCCTGCCTGGCAGCTATTCCAAGGTTGGCTATTCTTCAGTCCGTCTATGGTTCAAAATAAAAATAAACCGTTATAATGCGAATGAAATCAATTACTTTACCCTAAATAACCCTCTTTTTGAAGATGTAACGATTTACATGCCGACAAGTAACAAGTATGAAATAAAGCATTTCGGGTACGCATATAAGAGCAGTTCCGATGAGATCGGCTATGTATATCCCGCATTCAGAATTCCCCCTCACTTTGATCATAATCAGTACATATATATGACAAGCCAATCGTTATACGGACAGAACTTTATTGCCCAGGTCGTAAATGACGATCAATTTAGGAAAACAAGCATGATCAATGTCTGGGCAGGCGGTATCTTCTTCGGTGTTTTGACGGCATTGTTTTTTTATAATTTGGTTACGGGCTTAGCCATAAAAAACAAAACGTTTATAAAATACTGTTTTTATGTGCTCACCACCTTGTTGTGGAACGCAGCAATGACGGGACTTTTGAACATCACGGGCTTCAAGTACGCTTATTGGATTGTGGAATATTCCACAGGCATCGGTATTCTCATGTCGCTTGCTATCACCATTTTTATGAGATCGATTTTTCAGACCCGAACTAGGTCTCCCAAGATCGATTTTTGTTTAAGGCTGCTTATCGCATACTTTCCCATCACATTATTGCTGTTTTTTTTCGTCAGTAAAGAGCTGGGAGCATTCGGTGCGGCCGCATCCTCTATCGTATTTGTATTGTATTTTATTATTATGTTCAAAGGAATATGGAACAAAACCATTCGTTCGCCACAGCTTGTAACGGCTTGGCTCTTGTGTTTTGTATCGGTCATCCTGTTTTATTCGATGGTTTTCGGAGTGCTGCCTCAAAGTTACATCATGATTTATTACTTATTTTTTCTTTCGTGTGCCTCCGCTATCGCGTTTGCCCTATCTCTCGCAGAAATTATCAATATGTTACATGCAGAGAAGCAACGCAATCAAATTCTATTTGAAAATTCCGAAATCCAATCCAGGCAGTTCGAGCTGGCTTTCATACGGGCACAAATGGATCCGCATTTTGTTCACAACACCTTGAATGTAATTGAGGGGGTAATTGCTGAAAACAAAGATAAAGCGGGTAGCTTGGTCAACGATTTATCCCATTATCTCAGAAATATATTTGATTACAGCAATTCGGAGAGATTTATTTCTATTCATGAGGAGCTGGATGCAGTCCAATTTTATGTCCGCATTGAGCAAGCTCGATTCCCGAACAAAATAGTAGTCAACTATGATATTGATCCAGAAATTAAGTTGAAGGTGCCGCGTTTTGTTATTCAACCCTTAGTAGAAAATGCAATTAAACACGGAATACGTAAGAGGAAAATGGTTGGAACAGTTACGATCAGGGTTAAAGAGCTTGAGCCGGGCTGCTTGATCGCGGTGGAAGACGACGGCGTTGGTATTGCAGACGCGGACAAACATAAGCTGCTTGATTACTCGCCGGGCAAGGGAATTGGGCTTGCCAATATAAATGCACGGCTTATGGCCGAGTATGGAACGCAACTTCAAATCGGTAGCGAGAAGGGTAAAGGAGCTGAGGTTCGTTTTGTCGTACCCATTAAGGAGCATTCATGAGAGTTATTATTGTAGATGACGAATATTATGCGCTGCAGAACTTGAAGAGAAAGTTGGAGAAAATCGCCGATGTCGAAGTCATTGCGATGTATGATGATCCTGCAGCAGCCCTAGAGGAAGTGAGCAGCATACAGCCCGATCTTGCTTTTCTAGATATTGAAATGCCAGAGATCGACGGTATAACCTTGCTCGGGATGATGTTCAAAAAAAGACCGGATATGGATTTCGTTTTTACATCTGCATATCATGCTTATGTTACAGATACGCTGGAAACAAAAGCGTTGGATTTCCTCGTTAAGCCGGTGAAATTCGAACAGCTTTATGTCACCCTGGAAAAAATAAAAAAGATCAGAAGCAATAGCATCATGGGATATAAAATGGAGATCAAGTGTTTTGGCGATTTTGCCGTATTTATCGATGGGAAATTAATCGATGACAATTGGCGAACCAAAAAAACGGAAGAGTTGTTTGCTTATTTGCTTTGCATGAACGGCAAGTACGTGTCCAGAGAACGAATCATTAATGACTTGTGGCCCAATTTGGAGATGGAGAAAGGTTATACAAACTTATATACGACACAATATAACTTGAAAAAACGGCTCGACGCTTTGGGAATCCATCATTTGATCAAGAGTAGACTTGGAAACATTTGGATCGACATCGAAGACATTAAAATGGACTTGCTCGATTTCGATAACCTCAGTGAAACATATCATGCTGATAAGAGTAGAATAGAAATGCTGGAGCAAATGGTAGAGCTGTACAAAGGCATGCTGTTTGAAAGTAAGCTTTATTCATGGACGTTAAGTGTACAGCAGCCTTACGAGGTAAGGTTCGACAATGCATTGAATATTCTAATTCAGTTCTATAGTGACTGCGGCGATGAGAGAAAAGTGAAATACTATGAGATGAAAAAAATACTCTAAGCCATTAGCTCATATCCTTTTCTATACGTAAATGAACTCGCCCGCATGCTGTGACCAGATGCGGGCGAGTTCATTGTGATATCTCATGTTCGTTAATAAACTTACTGGATGACGAAGGTATACATCTTTTGAGTACCATCCTGCGCGGTTACGATTAGTCGGTCCGTGTTCCTCAGGTTATCGTGAGTAATTTCTGTGTTGTCCTGATGATAAGCTGTATAGCTTCCATTCAATGGTCCGACGACATCACGTGTAAAGGTGCCATAGTACGTATACAAAGGTACGGTAATCGTACCTGCGACAGGATTAATTTGATAGCTTTGTGATGTCGTGGTCAAGGTTAAGTCGTTGTATAGAATAACATAATCCGCTGTAGACGAATTTTGAGCAGTAACACGTACGATCATACTTGACGTGATGTCAGAGTTCTGATCGGTGACTGGTGTCAAGTCTTCTTCCAACACTCGGGCGGAAGCGTACGGTGATACCGTTAACCCGCTCAACAACTGAGCTACGGTTAGCATGCTCGGAGCCGAAACGCTGCCCACGCTCACATTCCCGTTCGTATTGGACAGAACCAATTTGGCAACGCTAAGCACCGGTGTTGGTGTTGGCGACGGTGTCGGTACTGGTGTTGGTACCGGTGTCGGCGCAGGCGCGGGGGTCGAACAATTCCATAGTGCGGAATAGGAGATATCTTGGGCAGGCATAGTGCTTGCCAACGCAGGAGACCAACCGTTGAAGGAGCAGCCTGACCTTGTTGTGGTAGGTGCCTTTATGTCAGCACCGTACTGAACTCGGGTGGTGGCACCGCCAGTGCCTCCTTTTGCATCAAACGTCAAATTATAGCTGCTGCGTGTGTAATAGCGTACAATCGTGAGGCTTCCATCGGCTGCAACTGTACTCGCTGCCAATGCTTTGCCGCTGCTGTCATACGCTGTGCTATGGTCATAGGTAAATCCGGGATACTGCTGGGTCGCCGGCGCCGCCAGTGCGCCGGTAGTCCCTTGGAAGCTTCCCGTATCGGCTTCAACGTAAAGCGAAGTGCTACCGAGTCCTTGCAGCCTGTTCGAAACACGGTAAGGTATATCTGTTCTTACCTTCCAGGTCGCTGTGTAAGTGGTGTCGCTTGACGGCATTGTGCTCGGAATTGCCTTTGACCAGCCAGCAAAGGTGTAGCCGGGTTTGGTGAAACTTGGTACTGCACTGGCGTGTACCTGCGAATAGCCTCTAGCCGAATAAACGATTGAGGCTCCGCCCGGATCGGCATAGAAAGTCATTTTGCGCGTGGCAGGCAGGTATTCGTAGCTCAGCTTCGTTGAACCGGTTCCGGCTATCGTAATCGTCTGTGCTTTCGGTGTATCATAGCCTTCAATTTTTATAGGCACTGGTGAAACGGAATCTCCTGCTTTACCGAAAAAGGTATCCATTTTCCATGTGCTGCGGTCCCCTGTATTGGGATCAACCGTAATGTAGTCGACTAAGTAGGGGATATTGGTGTGCGGTGTCCACTGCGCATAAAGCGTCATATTTCCTGATGGCATAGTGTCAGGAATAATGTAAGGCTTCGTTCCTGCAGCATCCAAAGCCCAACCCTTGAATGTAAACCCCGTCACTTTGGGCACTTTTGTTAATCTGTTTTCTTTCTTAACAGATGCGTTGACCGGCAGTACAACCCGCCCGAAATTGTACATTTGTATTTCGTCAGTTACTAGAACATTAGCATTTAATTGGATAGAGCCGTATCCGCTCTTGTACCAGGTCAAGTTAACATTGCGTGAGAAGGGGAGGGAATTCAACCCCGTATTGGAGCCCTTCCACGTTACGGTCATCCTGCCGGTTAGAATCTCGTCCGTAGCTGCTGGCGATACCGTTACACGGGATGTATTCGGATTGTACGTGAATTTATTGTTATTAAAAGTGATTGTGTAATGCTGTGGACGATCTTTACCTGTAATGATTTCACCCGTTATCAAATTCAAATCTTTCAGTTTAAAGGCGTCATCGATCGATGGGAAGCTTTTCTCCTCAAAGGCGACAAAGGATGGCGCTTCTTGTTCTTCATAGGCGAAATCGATGAAATGACCATTTGGCGTGCCGGCTCGATAAAGAGGCCAGTACTCACTATAAAAGGGATCGGAATAGGAGATTGACCCGCCGAAAATCTGCGCCCCCCACTCTGCCTCCACATACATACCAATCTCCAGAACCAGTGCTCCTAACGTTTTTGCCTGTGCTGAAGAGGAGACCTCGTAATAGAAATACCCGTAGAGCTGGAGATAGGCGCCGCCCTCTGCGGTGATCCCGACACTGTCTAATTCGACATGGAACAAGCCTGCTGCCAGGTCGAGACGAATCCCAGCCTTTAACCCCAGCGTCCCCATTACATAGAAATAGAAATCATAGGTGCCGTCGCCTGGCAAATCGACCGTGCCGAAAGAAGGCGATCCTTCGCTGAGCTTAAAGCTGGCTGTATATCTCTTCCCGGATTCATAGCTGAAGCCGATTCCCAAGGCAATATTCGGATTCATGCTGATGACAAAATTTCCTTTAAAGTTGATATGAAGGAGACCCATTAACAAATGTTTGTCATATTCAAAGATTTCTTCTTCGACTAGATCAACCCAATCTGTCTCGTTCTCAAGCATGGCTTGATAGCTTTCCACTAATGTACTGGCGTTTACCGCAGCCGTTGTGGAAGGGGTCTGCTCCAGAACCGCTTTCAGCTGTGCCTTGATGTCTACTTTGTTTTTGGCATTATTCCAGATATTCGCGTAAGCGTTAAGCGGAGTATCCGCTGCTACAGTGCCGATCTGCGCAGAAGCGTCAATACTCGTAAACGTGAAGGCGTCCAAGTTGGCACTTGCTTGATAATCCTTAGGATACGGGAGATCGAAAAGTCCCAGATCGATATATCCCCAAACCGTGCTGCCGTTCACACCAACGCTCAAGGATATTTCTTCCGTAAATGCAGCGTTCATATGGATAAGGATATCATTTTCCCCGCCTGTCGAAACTTGAATATCGCTTGAAACCGCCAGATTAAGACGGATACCAGACTTTTCCTTGAAATGGGATAACGTCGTGCCTGCGTTTGCTGAAACCTGCAGGTTATGCAGGGTGACATCCGCAGTCTCTTCTCCAGATACCGTGGAGAGGGTACGGACCTCCGGTTTCTTGCTATTCAGCATGGCTGTTGGTGCACTGGCTGCGCTCAGCCTTTTGAAGCTGTCGGTCTGCAAAGCCGCAGTTGACAATTGGTTTGCAGCTTTATCGACAAATCCGCTGGCCAACGCTTGCCGCTTGATTTGATTCTCCAGAGCAGTGATCTCGGCTTGCGACAATAGATCGGCTCCGTTAATCGTTTCCTGCTTATAAAAATCCAGAGCGTGAGTAATGTCGTCTTGTGACGCATCGGAATACGTAATGACATACTGATTCCCTAAGCTCGAGACGGACGTCACTTTCCCGTAGCCTGAAGAGGCTCCCGTCCGCATATTGACGAGCGCGAGGTAGTCCCCGACTCTAGCAACGGTAGCAGCATGAAGACCCATCGGCGCATATTTGGCATCAGAGTAATCCATCGACGCTGGAGCGACCGTAATGGAACGGTTCGTTTTGTCTCCGTCGGTGTCCGACGCAGGGTCGACCGGCAGCACGTTCGGTTTAAGCAGCACATTCATCGGGTTTGCGCCTGTATAGGAATAGATATCCCCTTTGATCGCAGTAATCGCTATATAGGCGATATCCCCATCATCGGAAGTATGCAATGTGCGCAGATCAGGACGGGTTCCTTCATAAACGGAGACGGTATCGCCCACTTTCAAGCGCGTATTTCCGTCATATCGAAAGGTGCCGCTCGCAACAGGAGACGGGCTTGACCCGGCTCCACCACTAACGTTCGCGCTCATGACAGCGATCGAAGGGGTAGCGACAGATACGCCATTCTGGTTCATCTGAGAAATATCAGAAAATTTCACATAAATCAGGTAAGGATTTAGAGGCAGCCGCAGGACCTCTTGTTTCGCAATACTAAAAATATAATTTTTGGTTGTTGAGTCTTTGCCTGTGAAAGTAAGGCTTGCATCATTCAAAGTGATTTGGTAGGTGCTGCCCTCTTCGAATACACCATTTTTTGCGGCTACAGTAAAGCTGCCGTTCGAGCCAGCTACCGTTATTCCTGCAAAATCAGGATTGGATGGAGATGTGAAGGTCATGGCTGCTTGAACGGCCGCTGCCGTCATTTTACCTGACGAATCTTTCACAGCGATCTTAAAGTTTGGCGCCTGCTCCATTGCGTATGTATTCGGTGTGGATTTCACAGCAGCATCAAGCGATGCAATATAATTAGCATACAAAGTCATGTCGCTTTTGACAGTATCATGTTTCATTACCGGCTGAGTAAATGTACGATCTTTATACCAGCCATTGAAAATGGAGCCCTCCTTGAATGCGAGTGGAAGCTGATTCAGCGAATCGCCTCGGTTTAGACTCAAGCTGTCGATCGGCGAGCCGCCGTTCGAGTCAAATGCAACCGTATAGGTTATGCTGTTGCTTGCCTTCGCGACTTTGTCCGTACGCATAAAAAGCGCAGCCGCTTCAGCGCGAGTCGCCTTTGCATTCGGCTCAAAATTGCCGTTTGCATCTCCGTTAAACAAACCGGCCTGCCACAGCTTTACTGTCGCATCAACCGCCCATGGAGAAATGTCGGATAGATCGTACGGCTTGGATGTACTTACAGTTGTTTGATAGGGAATACGATCACTTTCAAAATACTTCCATGTCAGCACGGCCATCTGCTCTCTCGAAATAGCAGTGTCCGGTGAAAATTTGCTGCTGCCGGTTCCACTTGTAATGCCATTTTCGGTTGCCCATTGCACATAAGGCGCGTACCAAGCATCCGGCTGCACATCTTTAAATGCGGAAGTTTTGTATTGATTTGAATCGACTTTGGCGATTCGACCAAGTACAGTAACATACATGGCACGACTCATAGGAGCGTCCGGTGAGAATAGATCGTTGCTTGTACCGCTGAATAGGCCATTCTGCTTGACATAAGCGACCGCGTCGTAGGACCAAGCCGAAGGTGCCACGTCTTGAAACAAGCTTTGAGGCACGGACTTCGCAGTTGTTTGGGCTGCCGCAGGCTCGTTAGAAGTCAGTGAAGCAGCAGAAGTCCCAGGAGATACTAAGGTTAAGAGAATACAAGACAATAGCACCAGACTTAATAGGCGTTTATACAAGTTCAGTTTCCTCCTTATCATGTTCCAACTTGTAGTCAATTACTGATCTTACAAGATCGATCTAAATGGAATCTGAACACAATTCAGGCGCGATTGCTGCAATAGGTAATCAGACGAAAAAATACCGTTGTCTGCTTAGCAAGCTTCCTAAGCGGAAGATTAACTAAGAGACAGCGGTATTTTACTTGTGAGACTATTTTTCGTGTAATTGCTAAATAACCATTAAACGTTAACGGGTGTCGCTTCAACCATCCAGCCTAGCGGGTCCTCCAGCTTGCCCATTTGGATGCCGGTTAATGTATCATAGAGCTTCTTGGATAGCTCACCGGTCTCGCCATTGTTGATAACGAGTACGTCGCCTTGCCAGTTCAGCTCGCCGATCGGTGAGATAACGGCTGCCGTTCCTGTGCCGAAGGCTTCCTCCAGTGAACCGTTTTGACCAGCCTCGTATAGCTCTTCAATCGTAATAGGGCGCTCAACTACTTCAATGTTCCAGTGACGGAGTAATTGAATGATGGAGTTACGTGTAACTCCATCAAGAATGCTGCCGTTAAGTGCAGGCGTATGAACGACGCCGTTCAGCTTGAAGAAAACGTTCATACTGCCGACTTCCTCGATATATTTGCGATGCACCCCATCAAGCCAGAGTACCTGGGAATAGCCTTTCTCCTTGGCAAGCTCCTGTGCTTTCAGACCTGCGGCATAATTTCCAGCAGTCTTCGCTTCGCCGACGCCGCCTTTAACCGAACGCACATACTCTGACTCTACGTAGATTTTGACAGGGTTGACGCCTTCCGTATAATAAGCGCCAACGGGCGACATGATGATGATAAATTGGTAATGTGTAGATGGCGCTACGCCAAGCTGCGGCTGTGTTGCAATAATGAAGGGACGAATGTACAGTGATGTGCTAGGAGCTGTTGGAATCCAATCCTTATCAACGGCAATGAGCTGTTTCAAAGCTTCAATGACATCGTCGATATTCAGCTCAGGTACGCTCAGACGTTCGTTGGAGCGATTCATTCTTTGTATGTTTTTTTGAGGTCTGAACAGCAGCACACGGCCATCGTCCGTTTTATACGCTTTCAAGCCCTCAAATATCGTTTGTCCATAATGGAAAACCTTGGCTGCGGGGTCTAACACGATCGGTTGGTAAGGCTGGATGCGCGGCTTATGCCAGCCATTGTCCGTCGAATAATCCATAATAAACATATGATCCGTGAAATGATTTCCGAATCCTAACTGGTCTGCTGCTGGCTGCTGTTTCTTGTTGCTGGTTAACTCGATTTCCAATGATTGAAGCAATTGGCCCATCTCCCTTAGTTGATCGATAATTGAATGCTAACACTTCATAAGATATATTTAAAATATCTATTTTATTGAAGGTCCATACCTTTTGGGTATAGAGGAACGGAGTGATCGATATGGACATGCGTCAATTAAAATACTTCTTAACTATAGCACAAGAAGGACAGGTTACGCGTGCTGCCAAGGTGCTCAATATGGAGCAGCCGCCGCTGAGCCGTCAGCTCAAATTAATGGAGGAGGAGCTTGGGGTCAAGCTGTTCGATCGTAACGGGAAAGGGCTGATGCTGACCGATGCGGGAGCGCTGCTGAAGCAGAAGGCGGAATCGCTGCTGCTTCAATTCGACGAGTCTCTGCGTGAAGTGAAGGGATTGGAGGAGGGTATTCACGGCGTACTATCAATCGGATCGGTCGTTTCTTGCATTTCCTTGCTGCCTAAGCGAATCGAGCTGTTTAGAGAGAAGTATCCCCAGGTCACATTCAAAATATCGGAGGGCGACCACTTTTACTTGGGTGAGCAGCTTGAGAAGCGAGCGATTGATCTGATTGTCGCAAGGCTGCCGTTTGAGTCGCAAAAGCATCCTCAGCAGTATTCGGTATTGTCTCTGCCATCAGATCCATTCGTGGCTGTCATTCCTAGCTCATGGCCTTCGTATGAGGGCAAGCAATCCCTATGCATGAAAGAACTGGCGCAGTTTCCGTTTCTAACGCTGAAGACGGATCGAACAACGCGCATGCATGAGCAAGTCGTGAATGAATGCAAGCGGCATGGGTTCGAGCCTAATATTATATGCGAATGCTCCAGTGTTGCAATTATTATGTCGCTTATCGCGGGAGGGATTGGTGCTACGGTATTTCCGAAATCGGTTATGTCATCCTTCCCGAGCACCGTCGTCAAAATGCTCGCAATCGAGGATGCAGATTTTCAATCCGATGTCGGCATTCTCTGGCTGAGAGATCATTATTTGCCTCAGAGGGCGCAGCAATTCATTGAAAGCTTTCGAATGGGAAAGCAGGAGGGAGTGTAGTGATGGAGCTTAGCTTAGAACAAGTGAAGAATGTGCTGCTCGCCTACAGGCAAGAGCATGTTATAGAGCGACTGGAGCAATTACCCGTACAAGCACAGCAGAAGCTCGCTGCCCAAATCGCTCAAATCGAGTTCGAGACATTGTTCCGGGCCATTGATAGGCACAAAGATCCGCGAGCGGTGGGAACGTTGGGAACGGAACGTATTGCGCCGATTGCTTATGAGAATTGGAACGATTATGACGAGAAGCAGCAGCAAGCCTATGGTGAACTTGGCTGGGCCCTGCTGCGCAGCGGGAAAGTGGGTGCTGTTGTCGTAGCGGGAGGCCAAGGCAGCAGACTTGGGTCCTCAGGACCTAAGGGGACCATCGATATTGGTCTTCCATCTGGGAAGTCTTTGTTTCAACTGCAAGCAGAGCGTCTGCTCTATCTATCGAAGCGCGCTGGTCGGAATATTCCATGGTATGTGATGACAAGCCCCGTGAACCATAAAGCAACGGAGACGTTTTTTCAGGCGGCAGATTATTTCGGATATACGGCAGCTGATATTGTCTTCTTCAGTCAGCAAACGATGCCTGTACTTGATCATGACGGGAAGCTGCTGTTTGCAGAGGAAGGAAAGCTTTTGCTTGCACCAAGTGGTCCAGGGGAGTGTTTTGCTTCGATGAGGAAATCAGGGGTTATTGAAGATATGAAGCAGCGAGGAGTGGAATGGCTGTTTTATTATAACGTAGATAATGCGCTCATTAAGGTTGCCGATCCGGATTTTCTCGGCGTAGCCGCTGCACATGCTAATCCGATTGCGACTAAGGTGATTGAGAAGCATGATCCGAATGAGAAGATCGGCATCGTATGTACGAAGAATGGACAACCGGCCGTAGTAGAGTATACCGAAATTTCAGAAGATGTTAAGCGTGCTCGAAGCAAGGACGGGCAGTTGGAATATCATCTAGGCAATATTTCAATCCATGCATTCCAGTTGGATTTTATTGAGCAGCATGCTGATAGCGATCTTGTTTATCATGTTGCATCCAAGCGAATGGAATACATAGACGATAAGGGGGTGCGAGTTCAGCCTGCTGAGCCCAATGCCTATAAACTTGAGCGGTTTATATTCGATTTGTTTCCTATGGCAAGCGGGTTAACTGTACTGAAAACAGAGCGCGACGAGCAATTTGCTCCAGTTAAAAATCGTTCTGGAGAAGATAGCCCCCAAACTGCGCGTGAGCTTGTACTAAGGCTTCATAGTAAATGGCTGAAGGCTGCTGGAATAGCGGTACAGGAGGGAAAGCTAGACCAAATTGAAATTTCACCGCTGCAGTCGTATGCTGGCGAAGGACTGTTAGAGCGCAAATTCATGGAGCGGCCCTAGTGCTGCTCCTATTTTTTATTGTTCTGCTCGGAGTCGGCAGGCTGATCGGTAGTTTGCAGACGATCCGCTATAATGAGCGCTATAATCACAGGAAATAACGTAATGACATTCACAGTAATAAATCCCCACTTCTCTACAGCTAATAAACGGTACCAATAGTAGTCTGAGAAGAAGTGAAAAACAGCAATCAGCCATATTGCTGAAAAGATAAACGAGAACGTATATGCTTTCATAGTTATACCTCCGTCAATATCATGCCCTCCTTGCGAGCGCAGTATGCGATGCATAGTTTACCAATTGCTGCACATACTGTATGCATCGATAAGGGAGGTTCGATATGGAACGGCGTATCATAATCAACAACTTTCAAATGATGTCTCTCATCGTCATTTCTACGATAGGAACCTCCAGCTTATACGCTCCTGCTACATTGGCTCATTATGCGGAACGAAACTCATGGTACTTGGTGCTGATAGGCGGCATAGTGGGATTCTTTAATCTATATGTATTTTTGAAGCTGAATCAGCTTTATCCCGGTCATAACATCATTACGATGTCTAAGCAATTGCTCGGACCTTGGCTTGGAGGAGCTGTAGCTTTTCTACTTCTGTTTTATTTAATGGATGTCACCACTTGGGTACTCTGTGAGTTTTCACAGTTTTTCATCATTGCTCTGAATCCGCTTATTCCACAAGTGTGGTATTTAATTGCAGGTGTCTTGATGTGTGCATATGCCGTTTATCATGGGCTTGAGGTATTTGCGCGGGTATCTGAGATTGTATTGATCGTGACAGTCGTTACTTTCATGGCTATATATGTGCTGCTTATTAATCAATATCATCCAGAGTATTTGCTTCCTGTGCTTGAGGATGGCTTGTTGAAGCCGCTCAAAGGGACACTGCTCTCCATTTCATGGTTTGGTGATTTAATGTTCGTATCGATGATTATGAAGCATGTTCGCCTGACCAAAAGCACGGCTTCCTATGCGTTTGGTGCAGTTGGCATAACGCTGCTGCTTATGCTTATGTCGGTTCTTTCATGCACGATGGTATTTGGCGGTCAAGCGACTACAACCTTTACCTATCCGAGTATAAGTCTCATTCAGAATATCCGAATTTTTCGCAATATCGAACGCTTCGACGCAGCGCTTGTTGTCGTATGGGTAATGAGTTCCTTTATCAAAATAACAGCTTATTTCTGGTCCATGCTGCGAGGCTTAACCGATTGGCTGAATCTGAAGCGGCCTCGTATGTTCATCGTCCCACTGGCTGTTTGTTTTGTTGTCTGCTCTCGCTTCAAGGTATGGGGGCTCGTTGAATTATCTTCTTTCTATGACAGTCAGGCTTGGTATTTCGTCCTGTTCCAGCTGCTGCTTCCTTCAATGCTGCTAGGCATAGCGCTGATTAAAGAGAAAATGAAAAAAAGCGGGTGAATACGTTGGATGACCACAAAACCTTGCTCACAAGCAATGCTTCTGAGAATAAGCGACTGCTGCTTGAGAGTATGCAGGCAACGGATGATTTGATCATGGTACATTCATCTATTGATGAAGGTCAATCTGTAACCGTATGCTACCTAGCAGGAATGACGGATACTCAGAGACTCGATAAGCTCTTGATGCTTTATAAGCAGGACAAACAATTGCTTCCTGCTTTTCAATTAGAGGCAAACGTTTATACAGTCGAAGATGCGGCAGATGCGCTTGCCTCAGGCATGTCGGTGCT
Organism: Paenibacillus sinopodophylli; assembly: GCF_005930355.1. Classification (GTDB taxonomy): domain Bacteria; phylum Bacillota; class Bacilli; order Paenibacillales; family Paenibacillaceae; genus Pristimantibacillus; species Pristimantibacillus sinopodophylli. The sequence goes on along the minus strand of NZ_VDBO01000004.1, from coordinate 324,347 downwards.
GCTTTTCGACGATGCAGGAAGCGGTTTAGTCATCGATACGATCGACGTACAGCTGCGCAATGTGGAAGAGCCAGCGAGCGAGGCCATTGTTAAAGGTCCAAGAAGCGGATTCACGGAATCTTTACAAAATAATCTCGCATTAGTTCGCTATCACTTTCCATCGTCGCGCCTAAAGGCTGAGTTTTGCAAAGTCGGCCATCTAACGAAAACAAACGTAACCGTTCTGTCCGTCGGCGGACTGACAAACCCGGAAATTCTACGCGAGGTGCACAGGCGAATTGAGGAGATACCGGCCGCTGCGATCTTGGAGAGCAATTATATCGAGGAGTGGATAACGGATAACCGCGGCACGATGTTCCCCTTAATTGAATCGACGGAGAGGCCAGATCGGGTAATCGGCGCCCTTCTGGACGGACGGATAGCCATTCTCGTTCAAGGCACCCCGTTCGCTTTGATCCTCCCATTCGTATTTCTGCAAGCCTTTCAAGTGAGCGAGGATTATGCATGGAACTACTACATTGGGTCTGTCATGCGCTTAATCCGTCTGTTAAGTGGAATGATTGGCATGCTGCTGCCAGCATTCTACGTAGCGACGGTTACGTTTCATCATGAACTTGTGCCTACAACGCTCCTGCAAAGCATAGCTTCGGCGAAAGAACCGGTTCCATTCCCCGCTGTAGTAGAGAGCTTTATGATGATGATTGCTTTTGAAATTATGCGTGAGGCAGGCATACGAATGCCTAAGCAGGTTGGGCAGGCGGTCAGTATCGTGGGAGCCCTTATATTGGGACAGGCGGCGGTCGAGGCGGGAATCGTGTCGCCTATCATGGTCATCGTAGCGGCTTTGACGGGGATTTGTACCTTCACACTGCCGCCGACAGCTATTAACTATGTGATTCGAATCTTACAGTTCGGCATGACACTGTTCGCTTCCTTACTCGGATATGTTGGCATTATGGTCGGAATTATTATGCTGCTGACCTATCTTGCTTCGCTGCGTTCCTTTGGTATTCCATATTTAGGCCCGCTCGCACCGTTCCACCTGGACGAGTTGACGGATGTGATCGTGCGAAGGTCCCACCCGAACAACAATCTAAGACCAAATCTATTCCGCGCAATCGAGCGCAGACGGTTCCGGAGCAAGTCGTGAGCTGCGTGAACGTGAAGAAAATGCTGGCTGCTGCTTTGTTAACGAGCTTATGCTTTGTGCTTGGAGGATGCAAAGGGAGTATGGAGTTGAACGAAATTCATATCGTCCACTCTGTTGCACTAGATGAAGGGAAGAACGGTGGTGTAAGGGTTACTGCTGAGATTGCGAAGCTGTCGACAGGCGGCCAGCAGCCGAAAGGCATGCAGGAGAACACGTTTTATTTGACCTCGGAGGCAAGCAGTCTATTTGAGGCTGCACGGCTGATGAGAGCGAAATCGGATCGTACGCTGCTGTGGGGTCATACGACGGCTATTATTTTCAGCGCAGATTTGGCAAGGGGCGGAATTGAAAAGCAGATCGAGGATATTAGGCGGTTAAGACAATTTCGAAATTCAACGCTGCTTTATGTAATGGAAGGCAAAGCCTATGAATCCTTGAAGGTGTCGATGCCCAATGTATCGATCTCGTCTCAGGCACTCAGAGGGTTATCCGAAGGCGGAGAAAGCACAGCGCTTACGCAGCAAACCTCGTTGATCGAAGTGTATGAGGAGATTGTTAACCATTATAAAGATATAAGTATTCCATCGATTGAGATCGTAAACGATCAGGTTGACCGCAAGCTTCATTTGCTCCAAACGAAGGGACTTTTTGCGTTCAAACAAAACCGTCTTGTGGGGTTCATGCGGTCTCAGGAAACGAAAGGCTACCTTCGCGCTTCCGGCGAGATGGATGGTTCAACTGAGTCGCTCGCATGTGGAGCTCAGAAGGCACTTACCTTCGAGAACATTAAAAATCGGGCAAAACTAAAGCCAAACGTCGACCCGCAGCTTCATACGGATATCAAGATTGAAATCTATGCTGATTTGAATTTGACGAGTCTGCAGTGTGACAACATAACGATTAGCCCTGCCGTAATCGCGAGGTGGGAGCAGGAGTTAAATGCCAACATTGCGAAGGATGTAGAGCGCTATATGGCGTTTTCACAGAAGCATAAAGTAGATTTAATCGGTATTGGAGAGATGATTCATCGCAAGAAGCCTGCTGTCTGGCGCAAGCTGAAGGGCAAATGGGCGGAAAATTATGCGGAAGCTTCTTATTCAATTCACGTATATACCAGAGTTGACCATACGAACTTTACAATGTAAGGCTGTTGATCGTAGAACGAGGAGTATCGAGCAAATAAAAAGGCTGGGGATCGCATCATAGGCCCTCAGTCTTTTATTGTTGGTTGTTTAGGCGGCATATTCTAGCACATATAAATAAAAATGATAGGATATTGAGAATATCTTTATTGGTAATTTGAATTAAAATTCGATATTATGAATTATTATACATTTGACGAATACATACATGCTAATAAGTCTTTTATTATATTTGGAAGCAAGGAGACCATGCAGTGAGAATTTCGTTAGAGCTGGTACCGAGAGATTCAGAGGGCTTGAAAGCCGAGCTTCAATTCATCAAAACAGAGTTTCCGGCCATTAATACGATTAATATCCCGGATCTGACGCGGTTCGAGCTTAGAAGCTGGGAAGCCTCTGGCCTGTCGAGATCTTATTACAGAGACTGCATCCCTCATATTAGAGCGATGGACTTTGATGCTGGCGAGCCATTCTCGTTAGTGGAATATTTGGATCAGCATCAAATTGCTGAAGTGCTTATCGTTACAGGCGACGAGCCCAAAAACGGAAGCAAGCAGGTCTATCCAACAACCTGTCTTGATTTGGTTGCCAAGCTTAAGCGGGAGCATCCTCATCTGAAAATTTACTCAGCCATTGATCCTTATCGGAGCAGCATTCGTGCGGAATACGAATATGTGCAGCGGAAGCTGGATGCCGGCGTGGAAGGCTTTTTCACACAGCCCTTTTTCGATTTGCGGCTTATGGAGCTGTATTCCGAGATGCTCTCGTGCGCGGATATATTCTGGGGGGTATCACCTGTCGTATCGGAAACCTCGAAGCGATATTGGGAAACGAGAAATCAGGTGGTGTTTCCGAAGGATTTCCAGCCAACGCTGGAATGGAACATCGAGTTCGCGAAGCGAGCGATGGCGTATACGAAGCAAACGAACAGCAGCCTTTATTTTATGCCGATTAAGGTGGACCTGCAGGCGTATTTCAACGGAATATTCAATAAGGTGCTCGTCTAACGCCATACAAACTATAGGATGATTATGATCAGGCAGCCGATGCGAAGCGGTTGTCTGATTCGCGTGCAGGGTCATATTCACAATAACAAGAAATGTTGCCGCTGTTTCTGGTAAAATAAGCGATACAGCTTGTTTACCGCGAACATGGCGGAGAACGTTCGGTCTATTCCTAAATAAAGGTGGCATGAAGCAAGATGGCAAAAGGAAAGTTTTATGTCGTATGGGTTGGCAAAAAAACGGGGGTATTCACGACATGGGCTGAATGCCAAGCACAGGTCAGCGGCGTGAAGGATTCGAAATTCAAATCATTTGAATCGAAGGGGCAGGCTGATTCGGCTTTCAAGGATGGCTGGCAGAAGCACTGGGGGAGCGGGAAGGACGCGGCGCCATCCGCACAGTCCCGCTCGCAGGCAGGGAGCGGTGTTAAGCAGACGGTTATGCTGGATGAAGCGTCGTCGTCGATTGATTATGACAGCATATCGGTGGACGTAGGAACGAGAGGGAATCCAGGCCCCGTAGAGTATAAGGGCGTTGATACGCAAACAGGCGATATTTTGTTCTATGTCGGACCGATACAGAACGGCACGAACAATCTGGGAGAATTCATCGCGATTGTGCATGCGCTCAGGTATTTGCAGGAAAAGGGAAGCAAGCAGACGGTCTATACGGATTCCCGTACCGCGCTTAGCTGGCTTCGCAACAAGAAGGTCGCTTCGACTTTGAAGCGAGACGCGTCCACATCGAAGATCTGGGAGCTTACGGATGAAGCGGTAAGGTGGATTCAGACAAATACGTATGCGAATAAGGTCATCAAATGGAATACGGAAGAGTGGGGCGAGATTAAAGCGGATTTTGGGCGCAAATAGCCTAATATCCGGGGAGGGCTCCCCCCTGATTTATACGCCTATTTATGGCAAGATTAGTTTCCCCGAAGCGAGGATGGGGAAACTTTTTTGTGTTTCTTGAACGTACGGCTGAAGTAATAGATATCATTGAAGCCGGTTGCCGCTGCAATCTCTGATACGGTTAAACCGCTGTAGCGAAGCAAGTAATCGGCTTGGCCTAAGCGTGTCGTCGTAATGTATTCCGTTACGGTATGTCCGCTCAGTTCCTTGAACAGTCGGCTGAAGTGGTAGCGGCTCAGGTTAGCTATAGCCGCGAGTAAATCTACGGAGAGCTCCTCTTGATAATGCTGTTCGATATGCTGGAAGACTGGAGCAAAGCGCTCAATATTTTTAATACGTTCGGCATATTCGTCCTGTGTAAGCACGGTAGCAACGTGACCTCGAAGCAGCAGCGTCAGCAGGCGGTACAGCTCTGATTTGATAGCAAGCTCATAGCCGAACTCGCGATGCTCCAGCTCATTCACGATCGCAAGCATACAGGCGGATACTTTACTGTCGTCGCCAATGTAGTTCTGGAGCAGCAGCCGATTCTGTGTAATCGGCGTGATGAATTTGGTTTCCGCAGCATCGGCCGATTGGCTGTGCAGCAGTGAAATGTCAGCGATGAGCGCATAGTAATGCAAATTCTGCGATAAGCTTACGCCGTAATGAAGCTCATTGCTGTTCACAACGATGAGATCACCAGCGGAAGCAGTTATGGTGGTGGAGCCGCATTCGATAGAAGCGCTTCCGGTGACGATATATAGAAACTCAAGATGCTCATGGAAATGATGCGGGAATATGACGACACCTTGCTGATCATAAGTAGTACGGTGCACTTTGATCGGGAAATGGGGATCAGGCATGTCCATCGGCTCACGCAGTTCCTCGAATTTTTCCATGTAGATTTTCCTCCTGAAGTCAGATAGCACAATTGTACAAACGAACCGCACAGCTTTGCATGGCGTTGCACGCTCAATCCATTATAATACGGAAGTATAGACACGCAAATTCTTTGCATTCATCACGTACGATAATAAAGGAGTGGTAGTTGATGAAACCGATACAAATCGCAGTTATTGGTACTGGCTCTATCTCATCCCTTCATCTAGATGCTTATATGAAAAATACGAATGCAGCACTGTATGCCGTATGCGATCTGAATGCTGAACGGGCTCAAGCGGCGGCCGAGAAATATGGTGCAGAGAAGGTGTATACCGATTACCGCGAGCTGCTGGCGGACCCGGTTGTTGACGCGGTAAGCATCTGTACATGGAATAATACCCATGCGGAGATCAGTATAGCTGCGCTTGAAGCCGGCAAGCATGTGCTGGTAGAGAAACCGCTCTGCAAAACTGTCGAGGAAGCGACAAAAGTGCAGGAGGCGGTTCAGAGATCTGGCAAGCTGCTGCAGGTGGGATTCGTCCGCCGCTATGACACGAACGCGCAGCTGCTGCGTGCGATGGTTGATCGCGGAGAGTTCGGCGACATTTATTTTGCCAAGGCATCCACGCTTAGACGGCTCGGCAATCCAGGCGGCTGGTTCTCAGATATCGAACGCTCGGGCGGCGGACCGCTCATTGATATTGGTGTTCATGTCATCGATCTTTGCTGGTATATGATGGGTCGTCCGAAGCCGGTATCGGTCAGTGCGAATACGTATCACAAGCTTGGCAACCGTTCCAATGTCCAGCATTTAAGCTTCTATCAAGCGGCAGACTATGATGCGGAGCAAAACACCGTCGAGGATATGGCTAACGCACTTATCCGTTTTGAGAATGGCGCATCGCTGCTTGTTGATGTCAGCTTCACGCTGCATGCGAAGGCGAATGAAACCGTGATTAAGCTATATGGCGAGAAAGGCGGCTTCGAGATCGATCCAGAAACGGTCATTGTAACGGAACAGAATGATACGATTCTGAATATCTATCCGCAAACGGACAATAAGGGATTCGATTTCGCAAGCGCCTTCCAGAATGAAATCGACCACTTCATTGACTGCGTTGCTACGGGCAAGGAGCCGATTAGTCCCGTTGCGGATGGCGTTGAAATCATGAAAATACTAGTTGGCATTTACGAGTCGGCTGCGAAAGGGGCGGAGGTTCGTCTATGAAACTCGGCATCAGTACATACAGCTTATACGGAGCGCTCCAGAGCGGCGAAATGACGATTCAGGACGTTATCGCTTTTATCGCGTCGATTGGTGGGGAGCATGCCGAAATTGTGCCTTTAGGCTTTAATCTAACGGAAAATCCGGAGCTGATTGAAGTGATTAAGGCGCAGGCGAAGGAGAGCGGCATCGAGCTGTCCAACTATGCGGTTGGCGCGAACTTCTCTGGGCTTGATGAGGAGCAGTTCGCAGCAGAAATTGACTGCTTGAAGCATGAAGTCGATATCGCAGCAGCGCTGGGTGTGAGAAAAATGCGCCATGATGTGGCCTCGTCCTCCAATTTGTCCATCACAAACTTCCTTATGGAACTGCCAAGGCTGGCTAAAGCCTGCCAAATGATCGCAGATTATGCAGCTCCGCTTGGCATAACGACTAGTGTGGAGAACCATGGGTATTACATGCAAGACAGCGACCGCGTACAGGCGCTAGTATCGTTAGTTGACCGTCCTAACTTTAAGACGACGCTTGATATAGGCAATTTCCTATGCGTGGATGAGAACCCTTATGCAGCAGTACGGAACAATATCGGTCTAGCTTCCATGGTTCATGTTAAGGATTTCTACTACCGTCCTGCGTCGGATTATCCTGGCGAAGGCTGGTTCAAGTCGAAGAGCGGCAACTGGCTGCGCGGCGCAATCGTTGGACATGGTGATATTGCCATTCATAAGGTGCTTGGACTTGTGAAGGAAAGCGGCTATGATGATTTCATTTCCATTGAATTTGAAGGCTTAGAGGACTGCCGCCTTGGAACAAGGCTCGGTTTCGAATTCGTTAAGCGCGCGTGGAGCGAACTATAATAGAAGGAGCGGTGGAGCAATGACTTTTCCTGTTATGACGAATAAGATTGGCGTAATTGTGGACAGCTTTCAGGTTGGGGTGAAGGAAGGCTTGCTGAAAGCGAAGCAGGTCGGAGCAGATGGTGTACAAATGTATGCGGTGCAAGGCGAGCTTGATCCGGCAGCTCTGACACCAGCGGCACGAAAGGAATGGAAAGCATTTATTGACGGGCTCGGCCTCGATATCTCGGCTTTGGTTGGTGATTTGGGCGGACATGGCTTTCAGGACTCTGCTCAGAACCAAGCGAAGATCGACAAGTCCAAACGGATTATGGAGCTCGGCATGGAGCTTGGAACGAACATCATTACGACGCATATCGGCATCGTGCCAAGTGACAAGAATAGCCGCGTTTATGAGACGATGCATACGGCATGCGTCGAGCTTGCGCGTTTTGCGAACGACATGAATGCCTATTTCGCAATTGAAACAGGACCGGAAACGGCCGCTCACTTGAAATTATTTCTTGACGGTCTCGGAACGAAAGGTGTTGCCGTTAACTTTGATCCGGCCAATATGGTTATGGTGACAGGCGATGACCCCGTTCAAGGTGTGCATATCCTGAAGGATTATATCGTGCATACGCATGCGAAGGATGGGGTGAAGCTGGGTCATGTCGACCCACGCGATGTGTATGGCGATTACGGCTATGAGAAATCGCTCGACCATGAACATATTGCAAGTATGGCGGAATCTGGCCCGGCCTTCCGCGAGGTTCCGCTCGGCGATGGCGCAGTAGATTGGCCTGCCTATCTGAGTGCGCTGCAGGAGATTAGTTACGGCGGCTATTTGACCATTGAACGCGAGGTTGGCACGAATCCTGAGGGCGATATTAACAGAGCCGTTCAGTTTTTGAAAGGCTTCCGGGTATAAGGTGCAAGTGATGTCATGAAGCTAATTCTAATAAAGCCCCACCGTTCCTATTTTTCCATGAGAAGAATAGGAGGGTGGGGCTTTTACTAATAGCTGGTTGCTGAAATAAGTCGGAGTTATAGGTTGGCTACAGCAGGCGCACCCGCCTCAGTGGCTGCTGAGTGAGGGTTAGCCGGGCGCTCTAGCCCAAAATGCTCCCTTAGGGTGTGGCCGTCATATTCCTTGCGGAATAGGCCGCGGCGCTGCAGTTCGGGAATGACTTGGTCCGCAAATTCCTCAAGCCCGGCTGGCAGGTAAGGCGGCATGATATTGAAGCCGTCGCTCGCTCCGCTTACGAACCATTCTTCCAGCTGGTCGGCAACTTGGATAGCCGTTCCCGCGAAGGTGCGATGTCCGCGTCCGCCGGCGAGCCTGTGCAGAAGCTGTCTGATTGTCAGATCTTCGCGTGTTGCTAGGTCTACTACTAATTGGAATCGGCTTTTGTTGCCATTGATGTCCTCTAGGCGCGGCAGCTCAGGCAGCTTGCTGTCGAGCGGGTATGTGAACAAATCGATATTCAGCATATGCGACAGCTGGGTTAGTCCGTAATCGATGACCGTAAGCTCGTTCAGCTCCTGTTCCTTCTCCTTCGCTTCCGACTCGGTAGCGCCGATAATGGGGCAAATACCGGGCAGGATCAGAAGCTGCTCCGACCTGCGGCCGTATTTGCCTAAGCGTGATTTCACATCGGAATAAAAGTGCTGCGCATCCTGCAGTGTTTGCTGCGCGGTGAAGATCGCCTCCGCATATTGTGCCGCGAATTCCTTGCCGTCCTCGGAGGAGCCGGCCTGAACGAGGACGGGGTAGCCTTGTGGTGATCTCGGAATATTAAGCGGGCCGCGTACTTTGAAGGAGTCCCCAACATGGTTGATGCTGCGAACCTTATGGTGATCAGCGAACGTTCCTGAATCGCGATCAATAATGAGCGCGTCATCCTCCCAGCTGTCCCACAGGCCGGTTGTCACCTGTAGAAACTCATTCGCCCGTTCATAGCGCTTGCTATGCTCCAAATGAGTATCCTTATTAAAGTTATTTGCTTCCACGGAGCTTCCAGAGGTTACGATGTTCCAGCCTGCTCTTCCTTTACTGATATGGTCAAGCGAAGCGAATTTGCGGGCGACATGGAACGGCTCGTTGTAGGTAGTGGATACTGTACCGATTAGTCCGATTCGATTCGTCACGGAGGCGAGTGCGGACAGCAGGGTAAAAGGCTCAAGTCCGATAAAAGCGCCATGTTTGATATTATTATTAATTGCTAATCCGTCCGCTAGAAAAAGGGAATCAAACTTCGCTGCTTCAGCGGTTTTTGCCAGCCGTTCAAAATATTTAATGTCTGTAATGTTCTGAGGCTCCGTCCCCTGGCGCCGCCAAGCGGCTTCATGATGCCCTGCGTTCATAATAAATAAATTCAAATGCAGCTGTCTTATCGAATGACTCATATCGATCGCACCCTTCTATTCGTTATAGGTTTGTTTCCATCTCGTTAAACGTTTTTCCAGTGCAACCAATAAGTAGTTCACCACCACCCCGATGAAAGAAATCGTAATAATGCCAGCGTACATGCCGGGAATTTGGAAGTTGAACTGTGCGTATTGAATGAAGTATCCAAGTCCTGACTGTGCACCTACCATCTCTGCGGCAACCAATACTAGAATGGAGCTTGCACCTGCTTGGCGGATGCCGACAAAGATGGTAGGCAGCGCAGCTGGAATGATGACCTTATAGAACAAACGAAGCGAGGTCAGCCCCATAGAGCGGGCAGACTTGATTAGAAGCGGGTCAACGTTTTTGACGCCGCTGACCGTATTAAGCAAGAGTGGGAATGAGCATGCATACAAGACGATAGCGATCTTTGAGGTTTCGCCGAGCCCCAGCAGCAGGATGAATACAGGCAGCAGCGCCAGTACCGCTGTGTTTCGCATAAGCTCAAGCAGCGGGTTCAAATATTCCGCGACCGGCTTCCACCAGCCTATTGCCAGCCCAAGTGGAACACTTATGGCAATGGCGAGCAGGAAGCCTCCGCCGGATCGCAGCAGGCTCGCAATCATATGCTCCGCGAGATCGCCGGATATAAATAGCTGCCACCATGCTTGAAGTACCTCCGAGAGCGGAGGAAAGAACGTTACATTGACCAGGCCGACACGCGGAGCGATCTCCCAGAAGACGAGTAGTGAAAGGATTACAATTGAAAACTTGAATACTTTCCTAAGCTTATCCATGGACCACTCCGCCACTTCTAAGCTTCTGTTCGTGCGTAAAACAATCGTTTCGCCCGTACTGCTGTTAGCCATCGTTCGCCACCTCTTTCAGAGTAGATTTACCGTGTGAGAAGCTGTTTAAGGTTTTTGCCTTTTCCTGCTCCTGCGCTCTGCTAACCTCGTCTTTAAGCAAATCCCATATTTCATGCCGGAGCTGCACGAATTCAGGCTTGGCACGCAAATCCTCCTCGCTGGTACGTGCTTCGAAGGGAATCGTGATGATTTTTTTGATCCGTCCGGGACGAGAGGTCATAACAGCTACGCGCTGTCCGAGATAAACGGCTTCTTCTATGCCATGCGTGATGAATATAATCGTTTTTTTCGTAGCCTCCCATATCCGAAGCAGCTCGCCCTGCAGCGTTTCCCTAGTTTGGGCATCTAGCGCTGCGAATGGTTCATCCATAAGCAGTACCTCGGGATCATAGGCAAGGCTTCTGGCAATCGCAACCCGCTGCTTCATTCCCCCTGACAGCTCATGTGGATAACGGTTCTCGAATCCCGCGAGTCCAACCAAAGCAATATGCTGTTCGGCGATTTCGCGACGTTTCTTGCGGGTGATACCCTTCGCCTCAAGTCCGAACTCTACGTTCTCAAGCGCTGTTTTCCATGGGAATAGCGCATATTGCTGAAACACGATTCCCCGGTCTAGATTAGGCCCTGTAATCACTTTGTTGTCGAGCAGGATCTGCCCGCTGTTAGGCTTGGTCAAGCCGGCGAGCAAATCAAGCAGAGTGGATTTGCCGCATCCGCTCGGTCCAACTATCACCATGAATTCTCCCTGCTTCACATCCAGGTTAATATCTTGTAAGGCTGATATAGGCTGCGATTCTTCCGCGAGGTGCCCCAGATTTCTTTTGATACGAAATGATTTCTGAACATGCTGGATGCTGATTTTGGCAGTCATGAGCAGTCTCCTCCTATGGCTGAATTATTTGGTTTCATTTAAGTAAGGACTGAATGCATTGGTATATAGCTCAGATGCTTTGACTTGGCCTTTCTTGAGCGTGCCTTCTGCCTCGAACCAGCTAATCCACGTATCGAATTCTTTGTCGGAGATGAGGCCGCCTTTGCCGGCGACACCTGTACTTCGCCAATATTTGACGGAGGAGGCATCTTCCTTTCTGCCTCGCTTGTTAATAATGGACTCGTATCTGGCGATGACCTCTTCCCTCGGCGTCGTTCGCGCCCACTCGATTGCTTTGGCAGTTGCTTCGACGAATAAGCGCGTTGCATTCGGATTCTTTGCTATAAACTTGTTAGATAGAACATAGCTGCCAGCGCTGAAGACGCCGAACAAGTCGGTATCCTTGAAGAGGGGATGAATGCCGCCGCGTTCCAATGCTTTATCTCGTAATATGCCGCCAAGCGAAGCGATGTCGATTTGTTTGTCTCTAAGCGATTGCTCCGTTGAAACGGGTGGTACGACGACGAGTGTTACTTGTTTAATTTCATCTAGGGTAAGACCGGCACGGTACAAATATTCTTTAACGACGGCTTCGTGATGTCCACCTAATGTGTTCATGCCGACTTTCTTGCCGATTAAATCTTTTGCCGTCTTGATTGGGCTGTCATCAAGTGTATAGTAGCCGGTCCATGTGCTATCATCCGAGCCGTAATACGCAAGCACGGAAGTGATTTCCGCCTTGGCGGCAATCAGTTTGACGATTGCTCCATTAAAAGCCCCGCCGAAGTCGGTATCTCCCGTAACGACGGATTGAATGTCTTGCGGTCCGCTGATGGTATTGCCAATATAATTGAGCTTAATTGGTGCTAAGTATCCCAAGTCCTCTGCAAGCTCAGGAAAGGATACGGCACCGGTCCAGCCTTGGTATCGAAGCTCTGCGACTTCTGGCTCACCATCGCCGGATGAGCTCGCGGTAGTGGTTTTAACGCCGCCGCAGCCAGTGAGTGTAATGGCGGAAGTAAGCAGTAAAACGTACAGAATATAAACCGTTTTGTTGGACGATACCTTCATGGAATAAACCTCCTATTATTTGAATGTCTCAAAATCCTATAGACTTAGTAAGGATTAATTTCTATAATTGACTATAAGATCCATGCGGAGTTTGTGTCAACGAAATGACGATGAACGACCATGAAAGAAGAGGAATGACAATAACGTTTTTAGCAGTTCTTAAGGAGGCGGGAAATCGATGCTTGATAAGCGGCTAAATCTACTTTCGATACATGAGGCAATGGATATGCTTGGTGTGAGCAGATCGACTTTTGATAGATGGCGCAAGCAGAAGCATCTCCCTTACACCAAACTTGGGAAAGAGGTGCTTGTCGATCCGATAGAGCTAGAGAGCTGGATCAAGCATCATTCTACGGGAATTCCGCAGCGAGCAGCTGCGATGGAATCAAAAATCGCAGCAGGTGAGCAGCATTCAGGGACCATAACGATCGGTTATCAAAGCAGTTATGCTCATGTATGGACAGCCGCGATAATGAAGGAGCTAGGTTGGTTCGAGGAAGAAATTTTTCGAGTTAATCCTGAACGAGCCAAGGATGTGAGATGGGTAGATGCTGCGAACGGTCCGGAGCTTGTTAAGGGAATGATCGGAGGGCATGTGCAGATCGCTTCAATGGGTGACTACCCGATTGCGCTCAGCAGCTCATTGGCAAGACTGCTGCCTTCTTTTCAGTCGATACTGATTGCCTTTGACGGTAAATCAAGGCGTGGCAGTGGTATTTCCTTGGTCGTTCGCAAAGGTATACATATACGTGAGGTATCAGATATATCCAAGCTTAAGATGAGAACGGTAGCGCAATCCAGCTCAGGTTACCGTCTAACTAAGCTTCTGATCGCTGCAGGAGGAAATCCCAATCACATCTTGCATCAGGATATGGACGTAACGATGGCAGGCATCGTTCAGAGGAATGTGGAATGCAGTATGCTGGTTGAGCCGTATCTCAGCTTGGTGCAGTATCATGGCACGGGGCAAGTGCTGTTTCAAGAGGAGCTTGGCGAGGACTATCTGACGGGAGTTATTGCGGAGGAAAGCTGGGCACGCGGCAATCGAGAGATTGTCGTTGCTTATCTAAAGGCTCATCTTCGCGTCCATCAGTTTCTTCGCAAGGAGCCGGCCGAAGCGGCGAAGATCATGGCGAAGATGAAAGGGATTCCTGCGGATTTAACCGCCCGTGTAATGAAGAAGGTAAGATGGGATGCTGCACTGTATAAGAAGGATATCCATACGCTTACGCTGCTCAAGCAGGAGAACATGCGCTTGGAGGGAGGGCTTTTTGTCCACCATGCCGACATTAGATATGATGCTGAATTTTTGGATGAAGCTATAGAGGCCCTGCACTTGCCGCTGCCGAATGCAGCATTGCTGACGGGGGACTGGGAATCGGAGCAGGTTTATTAGGGAGCTATAAGAAATTCCTATTTGGAGTAATGAAATGACTGCGTTTATAATAATAGAAATATGGATAGAGATTTACAGTTGAGAGGAGAGGTTATCTATTAGCATTATGACAAGGCTTCGCGAGGAAACAGCCCCGAACCATGATCAGATCGAGAGCAATCCTTATGCTAAGGCCATTATGAACCAGACGTTGTCCCAGGAGGAATACACTCTTTATTTGGAGAAGTTCTATGGCTTTATTAAGCCCGCAGAGCGTATAATCGCACAATTATCAGGGTGGGGCGAGTTCAAGAGTTCTTTGGGCGAGAGAGCGAAAGCTCCTTTGCTGGAGCGGGATTTGCTTGTGCTTGGAAAAAGCGCGGAACAAATAAACGAGCTCCCGGAATGCAGCGGGCTGCCTGAGCTGACTACAGTCGCGCAAGCGTTCGGGTACATGTACGTCATTGAAGGCTCGACGATGGGCGGACAGATTATTACGAAGCAGGTTCGTAAGTTTCTGCCCCTTGCGGAGCAGGAGAACAAAGGAACAGAATATTTTAACGCATATGGCACAGAGACGAGAGCCAAGTGGGCTGAATTCCGCGGGGTAATCGAGCAATCCGTTGCTTCGGAAGAAGCTGCACAGCAGGTAATCGATTCTGCTAAGGATACCTTTAATACGCTGGAGGCGTGGTTGAAGGTCTAATCGCGGCCACTAGCATGCTCATATGGCGATAGCAGTAGTTTAAGCTTTATATTGTAGAATGAATGGTTGTCCGAACTCATCTTTGATGACGGGGGCAGCCTTTTTTTTGTTAATAGTAGAATAGTCGACGTCGAATCTTGTAAAATGGTGTCAACGTTTGTTTTATTCGGGAAGGGGTATTCAGATTGAATCGTTTATTGACGAGAATGGTTTTATTTTTCTCCCTTCTGATCCTGCTTGCAGGGACAGTGCTCGGCTTTACGATCTATCGCTCGTCAACTGGACTCGTGGAGCGCTCATTAGGCGCGCAAGCGCAGCTAGTAGCAGAGAATGCGGCAAAGCTGATCGATTTGGAGGCTTATGTGAAGCTAAGTGTAGAATCGAGAGAAACAGAGTATTATGACAAGCTGCGGGATCAACTAAACTCGCTGCGCGAAATGAATGGTTTGAAATATTTGTATACGCTCGCAGAATCTGAACAGAACGGCAAGCCTGTCTATTACTACGTGGTTGACGGGGCCCCGCAGGATGCAGCAGCGGACGATTTCTCAGCGCTTGGAGATCTCGAGGAAAACGAATATCCGAGGATGATTCAAACGTTCGCAGAGGGTAAGCCCCAGATTGGCGAGTTATCGAACGATTCGGAATACGGGGCAACGATTACGGCATATGTTCCACTGAAGAGTAAAACTGGCGAGTTGCTTGGAATTGTGGGGGCTGATTTCGATGCAACGCATGTCTATGCGTTGATGGACGATAATCGCAAAGCGACCCTCTATGTGACGAGCGGTATTATAGCGTCCGGCATTCTGCTCGTGTTTCTGCTGGCCAGCTACTTGACACGTCCATTGTTGAAGCTGACCTCACAGGTTGCTAGAGTAAGAGAAGGAGACATGACTGTTGAGATTAGAACGAATCGCAAGGATGAGATCGGTCATCTTGCTTATACGTTCGATCAGCTCGTGATGAATACACGAACGGTTATACGAAGCATGCGAGACAATTCCGATCGGTTGCTTCACACCTCGGAAGGCGTCACGCACCACGCAAGGAGCACGACGGAAGCGAGCCGCTTGATCGCTGCCAGTATTCAGGAAGCATCGGGGGGCGCGAGTACACAGGTCATTCGTGCTGCGGACATGACGAAGGCAGTTGAAGGCATGACGCACAGCATGCTGCGGATAACCGAGTCGGCTGCTATTGTATCGGACGTAGCCCAGGTGACGATGGAGCAGACAGAGCGTGGCAACGAACTGATTGTCGAGGCGATGGCTGAGATGGAGACGATCCATGCAAAGGCCTCCGCGATGCTTGCGTCAACGCAGCATCTTGCCAGCCGTTCGGGGGAGATCGGAGAAATAACGCACGTCATGTCGAGTATTGCTAAGCAGACGAATTTACTGGCGTTGAACGCGGCTATTGAAGCTTCTCATGCGGGTGAGAATGGCAAAGGCTTCGCTGTCGTTGCCGAGGAGGTACGCAAGCTTGCAACGCAATCACAGCTGTCGGCCACTCAGATCGGGGAGCTCATCACCGCGATTCAGGAGCAAACGACGAAGCTGTCTTCTGATATGGAGCTGAATACGAGGTCGGTTGAGAGCGGACTACATCTGGTAAAAGATGCGGGTGCTGCCTTCGGGTCCATCGTTGCTGGTCTGGAGCAGGTTAATGTACAGCTGCAGGAAGTGTCAGCAGCCTCGGAGGAGGTATCCGCCGAATCAGAGGAGGTAGCGGCTTCGGTTGAGGAGATGGAGAGAATCTCCCGCCTTGCAGCCATACAATTCGAAGGCATTGCGACCAACTCCGGCGCTCAGATTGTCTCGATGGATGAAGTCAGCACATCGGCGGAACAGATTCGCGCAATGTCAAACGAGCTTTCATCGTTGAATAAGCGTTTTATCGTGTAGCCGTCTATGCGTCTAGTGTATAATGTACAAAAGGATTAGAGCCGCACATGCTAGACGAGGCTCTTCCGACAAATAACCTTTAAGGAGTTACTCCAAATGACTAAAACGCTAATTTTCGGGCACAAAAACCCGGATACCGACACGATTACTTCTGCAATTGCTTATGCTGAGCTGAAAACCAAGCTGGGTGCTGACGTTGAGGCAATCCGTCTCGGCGACGTGAACGGCGAAACACAGTATGCACTTGATTATTTCGGCATCGCAGCTCCTCGCTTAATTGAGAATGTTGCTGACGAGACAGATACCGTTATTTTGGTTGACCATAATGAGCGCCAACAAAGCGCGAATGATATTGACAGAGTACGCGTGCTTGAAGTAATCGATCATCACCGTATCGCTAATTTCGAGACAAGCCACCCATTGTACTTCCGTGCTGAGCCTGTTGGCTGCACAGCAACGATTCTGAATAAGCTGTACAAAGAAAACGGCGTAGAGATCCGTAAAGAGATTGCTGGCCTGATGCTGTCTGCTATTATTTCGGATTCCTTGCTGTTCAAGTCACCGACTTGCACAGATCAAGACGTTGCTGCAGCGCGTGAACTGGCTGAAATCGCTGGTGTTAACGCAGAGAGCTATGGTCTGGACATGCTTAAAGCAGGTGCTGATCTTAGCGACAAAACCATTGCGCAATTGATTACTCTTGATGCCAAAGAATTCGCAATGGGCAGCTACAAAGTTGAAATCGCACAAGTGAACGCGGTGGATACGAATGATGTGCTATCCCGTCAAGTAGAGCTTGAAGCAGCACTTCATGATATTATCGCGACAAAAGGTCTTGATTTGTTCGTGCTTGTTGTAACCGATATCCTGAACAATGATTCCGTTGCGCTTGCACTTGGAGCACAAGCTCATGCTGTAGAGAAAGCTTACCATGTAACGCTCTCAGACAATAAAGCTGTACTAAAGGGTGTAGTTTCCCGCAAATCGCAAATCGTTCCGGTTCTTACAGAAACGCTTAGCAGCCTGTAAGAGGTGGAAAATCACAATGGTGAGCAACAGCCTGTAACTTGCCTTTCAAGTTTCAGGCTGTTTTTGTTACACTGTAAACGGAACTAGATGAATCAAGAGGGAGCGGACACAGCATGTTTGCAATAACGGAATACAGCAGTGAATTGGTGAAAGATCCCTATGGCATTCTGACGGGAAAGCGATATGAGATGGTACTGGATCTGGAAGTTGCCGAGGATGATGAGCTCTATCAGGAAGAGGGTATTTCTCTAAGGGTTATTTTTGTAGTGGAGGAAGCGGGCTCGCGTATTGCGCGATACGAGTTTCTGACGAATACGACGAATACATATCTCGATTTCGAGCTGGAAGAGGATGAGGAGCAAATGGTGCTTGACTTCTGTCTGGAGCATTTCAATAAAACGGAATAATACGGTACGGAAATAGGACATTTTAACCAATGTCCTATTTTTGTGAGGTATTTTCCATAAAACCCCTTCTTTTTTGTCGAATATGTGCTAATATACTCACATATTGGTTGAATATTATCATTTACTCAAGGTGAAACGGCTATCGCCATCTGCTGGCGGCACGGCGCGTTTCATTCCGAGAAATATAGTGAATGTAAGTATAAGGATATACTTTCCTATATTTTCAAAAAGATAATAATCATATAACAGGAGATGTGGGGATTGTGATGAAGACGAAGATGATCAAGATGATGATGGGCTTGCTTGGCGTGATGCTGCTGCTGGCGTCGCCGGCTTATGCAACTGAGGTTATGCCTGAGGTGAATTGGGTAGAAGGAGGAACGACCGTTGATGTGGGAGAACTCTCTACTCTTCAATTGGACGAATCGCTGCTATTCCTAAATAAGCCGGATACTAAGATCATTCAGGAATACATAGGCAATCATTGGTACGGTACGGAGCTCGGAAGTGTATTCCCGGCCGATGAGAACCAGAACTGGTTCGTATTGTTCGAATATGAAGAGGTTGGACATATCTCGGATAAGGATAAGGACAAGATAGATAAGAAAAAACTGCTCAAGAGCTATAAGGAAGGAACAGAGGAGTCGAATAAGGAGCTTGCAGAGGAGGATCGCTTGTATGTGACGGGCTGGCATACAGAGCCATACTACAATGAAGCGGATCGTACGCTCATCTGGGCACTTGCGGCTGAGGATAGCGCGGGTTCGCCTGTCATTAACTATAATGTGAGAACCTTGACTCGCAGTGGTTATGTGTCTACGCTTTTAGTAACCGATCCTGAGCGACTGGATGAAGATATTAACATGCTGAATACCCTTATTCTACCGAATTATTCCATCAAAGAAGGCTTCCGTTATGGCGACTTCGACGCTGCTACGGATAAAGTATCGGAGTTTGGCCTGACAGGACTTATTCTAGGCGGTGCTGGATTGATCGCGGCTAAGAAAGCTGGACTTCTGGTAGCAGGCGCGCTGCTTCTTAAAAAATTCTGGTTTTTGGTAATTGCATTACCGGTTGCGCTATGGTCATGGATTAAACGCCGCAGAGAGGGTTCAAAGGATAGCACTTTGGAAGATTCGAATTAGGGGACTTCGCAATAAGACGAAGGGCAGTGGGGATCAAAGTGGAAAGCTCAATTAAGAGGAAGCTGACTAATGAAGAGCTGGCGGCTATTGCGCGCAGCACCTTCAACCAAGGCATAACAGCCGCTGCAGAGCTGACGGACGGCTGGGCAAACGCCGCTTATCTCGTCACGCTTGAAGAGGGGAAGCAAGTGATCGTCAAGGCGGCCCCTCCAGCAGGCACGAAGCTGATGAGCTATGAGCAAGGGTTGATGAAAGCGGAGGTTAAGGTGCTTAGGCTTGTGCAGCAGGCAGGCAAAGTGCCTGTACCAGCTGTTTACAAGCATGACAAGAGCGAGTCGCTCGTCAACTGCGAATATTTCATTATGGAGAAGCTTGAGGGCGAACCCTATAACAAGGTCAAAGAAAGCCTGACCGAGGACCAGCGGATTCAAATCGATTATCAGCTTGGGATTTATAACCGTGAATTAAATGAAATACGCGGTGAAAGATTCGGTTTGTACGCGGCGGAATCCAGCGCAGACGACTCATGGAGCGAGGTGTTCATGAGCTTACTTCTCGGCGTGCTTGCTGATGGCGAGAGCGAAGGAGTAGTTTTGCCGGCCGACTATGCCACAATTCGAAGCGAGGTCGCGCAAAGAGTAGGCGTGCTTGATGAAGTGACGGAGCCAAGGCTCCTGCACTGGGATTTGTGGGATGGCAATGTATTTGTTAAAGACGGCGAGGTATCCGGCATTATCGATTTCGAGCGTGCGCTTTGGGGTGATCCGTTAATGGAGCATTATTTCAGCCACTTTAATTTATCACCCGCTTTTCTTGAAGGCTACGGGCTCGAGGAGCTATCGCCTGAGCAGCAGCGCCGCAGAGCACTCTATGATCTGTATTTGGATCTTATCTTTTGCATAGAGTGCGCGTTCAGGCAGTATGAAGATCAGGAGCATTTGCAATGGGCGCAGGATAATATCGTACAAGGCTGGGAGCGTTTTTTGGAAGCTTCAGGCAAGTAGTGCCTAGGTAAATAGGAATAAGCTGGCTAGTGCCAGCACCCAAAGCAGCGGGACCAGTGAAATGGTTACCGCTGCTTTCATTTTACCCTTGCGGTATAGCAGCCAGCTCATGATAATGGACGCAATTAAAGCAATGGGGTATAGCCAATAAACAATGAACACCAGAAGCGGCCAGAACATGTGCTCACCTGCCGGGTTGTCAAAGATCATAAAGGACATCAGTGCGGTAACAAACCAAATGAAGGTGAACATCCCGAACAGAATTTGACTAATAAGCATCGTAAGAAAAACTTTTTTATTTCTCATTCTCACATTCACCTCCCCGCTACATATTAAAGCAAGCATTTGATTCGCGCACAAGTAAAATCTTTCTTTCCGCCGCTCCTGCTTTTCCTTTTGTTATTTGTAGACCCCATCTCGCATAAAATCCAAAAACGGCTATTTTTTGCAAGGCTTGCGGAAAGGAGCAGGAGATGCACAAGAAACCGCCGCATATCGAGCTGGCAGAGCAGTATGGTGCCCGCAATTATCATCCCCTGCCAGTCGTCATTAGCTATGCAGAGGGCGTATGGGTACAGAATTCGGCAGGCAAACGGTTCATGGATATGCTGAGTGCTTATTCGGCTTTGAATCAGGGACATCGCCATCCTCGGATTATAGCGGCATTGAAGGAGCAAGCGGATAAGGTAACCCTGACGTCTCGCGCCTTTCATAACGAAACGTTCGGTGAATGCTGCGCCAAGCTTGCGGCCTATACTGGCAAGCAGAAGATCCTGTTGATGAATTCGGGAGCAGAGGCGGTAGAGTCGGCGATTAAGGCTGTGCGGCGTTGGGCTTATACCAAGAAGCAAATACCGGAGAATCAGGCGGAGATTATCGTCTTCGAAGGAAACTTCCATGGGCGCACACTGACGGTTACCTCTTTCTCTTCTACCGAGGTCTATCGGAGCGGCTTTGGTCCTTTTACACCTGGTTTTAAGCTCGTGCCTTATGGGGACATCGAGGCGTTGAAGGCCGCTGTGAACAGCCATACCGCTGCTGTGCTCATAGAGCCGATTCAAGGAGAGGCAGGCATTCGGATACCGCCAGACGGTTATCTTGCAGCCGTATCCTCGCTCTGTGCGGAGAAGCAAGTGCTGCTCGTTGCAGATGAAATTCAGACCGGCCTCGGGCGCACAGGGCGCAAATTCGCATGTGACTGGGAATCGGTCGTTCCAGACATTTATATTTTGGGCAAGGCGCTGGGCGGAGGGGTACTGCCTGTATCGGCCATTGCGACTGATGCGGATATTATGGACGTCTTTGACGCTGGCTCGCATGGCTCTACCTTCGGCGGCAACCCATTAAGCTGCGCCGTTGCGATAGCTGCTCTTGCTGTTACCGAGGAAGAGAAGCTTGCTGAGCGGTCTCTTTCGCTTGGGAGCTATTTCATGAGCAAGCTGGCGGTGCTTGCTCATCCCCATATTAGCCAAATCAGAGGGCGCGGCTTGTTTCTTGCCATTGAGCTGGGCACTCCAGCAAGACCCTATTGCGAGAAGCTTATGCAAGAAGGGCTGCTTTGCAAGGAGACCCATGAATATGTCATTAGACTGGCTCCTCCACTAACCATAACGTCAGCTGAGATCGATTGGGCTTTCGAGAGGATTCAGGCAATTTTCGATGACGGCTTATCAGCAGGAGAGTGAGAATATGAGGATGCAAGAGGTTGCTATTCTAACGGTTCCTTTCGGGAAGGGAGCGGGCATTGCTGGTGCGGAGCTGGGTCCGGCGCATATCTTGCAAGCCGCAGCACTGGAGAGCAAGCTCTCTGAGCTGAACATCGCTTTCCGCCTTGCGGGAGAGCTTGCGCCAGTTGCGTCGCTGCCGCCGCTGCAGTCGGTTAATGCGAAGCATTTGGCCGAGGTGCATGACATGAGCAGCAGGCTGGCTGAGCGTGTGTCGGAGCTGACGGCGGCGGGAACTTTCCCGCTCGTGCTTGGCGGCGACCATAGCATCTCCATTGGAACAATTGCGGGACTAGCGGAGCATTATGATCAATTGGGCGTAATCTGGTTCGACGCCCACTCGGACTTGAATACGGAGGACACCAGTCCTTCGGGTAATATCCATGGCATGTCGCTAGGGATTAGCCTTGGAGTAGGCGTGCCATTGCTAACAGGGCTTAGAGGCATGACTCCCAAAATAAAACCAGAGCATATAGCGATAATCGGTGCCAGATCGCTCGATGCGGGGGAGAAGGCCTATATCCGTTCATTAGGCATAGCCTGCTATACGATGCATGATATCGATCGGCTGGGTATCGCTAAGGTTATGGTGAAGGTGATCGAACAATTCAAGCACAAGACGGACGGTGTACATGTCAGCTTCGACATCGACAGTCTTGATCCGCTTGAAGCGCCTGGCACAGGAACGCCTGTGAAGGGTGGTCTAAGCTACAGAGAAGCACATCTGGCGCTGGAGCTTCTCTACCAATCGGCGATCGTGACCTCTGCCGAATTCGTGGAAGTCAATCCAAGCCTCGACCATCATAACCAAACCGCTCGCCTTGCGGTAGAACTGATCGGTTCGCTGCTTGGAGAGCAGATTTTATAAGGAATGAATCGATTAGGGGGAACGATCCATGCGAGAGCCATTTCAGAATGAACCGTTTACCGACTTCAACTTAACCGAAAGCATCCATGACTTTCAAGAAGCGCTTCGCAAGGTCGAGCTGGAGCTGGGACAGGAATATATGCTGAAAATCGGCTCAGAACGTATTGAAACGATACAAAAGCGCAAGTCGATCAATCCGTCCGATGTGAAGCAGCTTGTAGGCATCGTATCTCAGGCGGATACAGCACTTGCTCATCGGGCTGTGCTTGTGGCGGCCGATGCATTCGAGGATTGGAAACGAATCGATCCTTCTGCTAGAGCGAGGGTGCTCTATAAGTCGGCGGCGCTGCTCAGGCGACGCAAGCATGAGTTCTCGGCATGGCTTGTATACGAAGCGGGCAAGAGCTGGCTTGAAGCGGACGGGGATACAGCAGAAGCGATTGATTTTCTGGAGTTTTACGGGCGCGAGATGGAACGGCTGGCAGAACGGCAGCCGCTTGTTGCTCTGAGCGGGGAGGATAATGAGCTCAGTTATATTCCGCTTGGAGTAGGCATCATTATTCCGCCTTGGAACTTTCCGCTTGCGATTACGGTTGGTATGACGATGGCTGCTGTCGTTGCAGGCAATACGGTTGTGCTGAAGCCGGCGAGCGCCACAGCTGTTATTGCAGCCAAGTTCGTCGAGCTGCTGGAGGAGGCGGGACTGCCTGACGGCGTCGTCAACTTTCTGCCGGGAGCGGGCAGTGAGGTAGGCGATTTCCTAGTGGAGCATCCGCTTACCCGGTTTATTTGCTTTACGGGCTCGCGGGAGGTCGGGCTCCGTATTAACGAGAAGGCTGCAAGCGTCCGTCAGGATCAGAGGTGGATCAAGCGAGTTGTAGCAGAGATGGGCGGCAAGGATACGATTATCATTGACGAGAGCGCAGATTTGGAGCTTGCTGCTGCTGCGATTACGGCTTCGGCGTTCGGCTATGCGGGGCAGAAGTGCTCGGCTTGCTCGCGAGCTGTCGTGCATGAGCTTGTTTATGACGAGGTCATTGAGAAAGTCGTGGAGCGTACGAAACAGCTCAAGCTGGGCAAGGCAAACGAGCGGAGTACTTCTATCGGGCCTGTCATTGATGAGCGTGCGTATATGAGTATTTTGAAATATATCGAGGTTGGACGAAGCGAGGGGACGATTGTGCTCGGCGGCAGAATCGGAGACATCAGCGGCTACTTTATCGAACCGACCATTATTAAGGATGTCGATCCGCACGCGCGCGTAGCCCAAGAGGAGATATTCGGGCCCGTATTGGCGTTCATAAAGGCCGAACACTTCGATGAGGCGCTTGCGATTGCCAATAATACGGAATACGGCTTGACGGGGGCGGTCATCTCCCGAAACCGCAGCCGGCTCGAGCAAGCGCGCGAACAGTTCCATGTGGGCAATTTGTATTTGAACCGGAAGTGTACGGGCGCATTGGTTGGCGTTCATCCCTTTGGCGGTTTCAACATGTCTGGTACCGATTCGAAGGCAGGCGGCCGTGATTATTTGCTGCTGTTCCTGCAGGCGAAGGTTGTATCAGAGAAATGGTGAGCATTATCTATGGACGGATTGGGTGATCATCGCACCAATTCGTCCTATTCCTTCTGCAATGTTAGACTCCGCTACGTTGGTGACGTTAAGCTTCAATAGATTTACTCGTTGGAAACCAGATAAGTAATCGTCATCAATCGAATGGATTAGAATGGATTGCTTTTGCAAACGGCTAATGATAGACGCTGCAGGAATCGATGATTCGAGTACAAGATGAGTATGAATCATCGGCTGCTTCGACGAATCGTATGTAAAGGCACCGCGACTTGCAGAGGCGGCTTGTACAAGAGCCGAATCCAGCAGCACAGCTCTAGCTGCATAGCGGTCTCGGATTTTGGCACGATGTCGCTCGAACATGCCGCTGCGCAAATATATTTCTAATGCGGCCTGTGAGAGCATGGAGCTGTCGATGTCATTTTGTTCCTTGTATTGACGGAAGGGTTCCGCAAGGCTATCGGGAATAATAGCGATTCCGATGCGAAGACCTGGAAATATGATTTTGGAATAGCTTTTCAAGTAGATCACATGGGACGAGCTGTCGTAGGCATAGATCGGATCAGCTTTGCTGTCCTGCTCGAAATCCGCGAGATAATCGTCCTCTACGATATATACATCGTATTTGGCGGCCAGCTTGGCGAGCTGCTGCTTTTCCTTACGCGTGTAGGAGGAGCCAAGCGGGTTTTGGAACCGAGGCATCGTATAGAAAAACTTTATATCTCCGTCTCGGAATAGCTGCTCCAGCCTATCGAAATCAAGCCCTTCTCGGCTGCGCTCGATGCCGATAACGGGTAAGCCGCGCGTCTCCAAATATGCGATGAAGAGATGGTAGCCGGGCTGTTCGACCAGAATTTTGCTTTTGCCGTTCGGGAAGGGCAGCGCGGCGAGCAGCGAGAGCGCTTGCTGGATGCCAGAGACGACGAACACGTTTTTGTCCGCAGCGAATACCTGATAGCTCGTCAACTGCTTGCATACGACATCAATGAGCGAATCCATGCCCTTAGCAGTACCATATATGAACAAGTCCTTCTGGTAAGTGTTAATGGCTTTGTTGATGCAATGCTGAAAGTCCAAATAGGGAAATAAGGCCGGGTCTGGAGCAGTCTGGGCGAAATCGAGCACGCTGTCCACATGGTCAGCCGTGTTGTCTGCTCCTGGCACCGCATAGTAGCCGCTCTTAGGAACGGCATAAATAAGATGCCGTTTCTCAAGCTCCTCCAGCGCTTTGATTATCGTGCTTTTGCTGCATGCATATTGGCTTGCAAGCGCGCGAATGGAGGGAAGCCTGCGGCCATCTTTGTAAGGGGCAACTGCGACCAATTCCTCAAGCTGGTTCATGAGCTGTAAATACATGTACATGGGCAGGCTCCTTATGTTGATATTTGCTTCCTCGTAATAAGAACAGATAGTTGGATCGTATATTCATCGTAACCCCGAACGGAAAGGTCATCTAACAAGACATCCTCATAGAAATAGCCGTGTAGCTTTAACCCTTCTTCATGAACAAATTTTAGCATTCGATCATAGGTCTCACTTACACTAGAGTATCCGTTTGTATGATAAGCAACCAAATATGTCCCTTTGTCTCGCATGTAATTAGAATAATGGGACGGTTTACTCACTCGAGTATAAAGATAATCGTAACTGAATGCTTCATTAGCTAATACTTTTGTTGTGTCTCGCATCCAGCCTATGGTGTGAGAAGTATCCATATTGTGACTATTCAAATATTTTTCGTGTTTAAGCATGGAATCGTAAAAACTTTCATCATTTGTGTAAGGATCAGCCTCGGTTAACACCAAATATTGCTCATGATTATGCTCATAAACCAATTGATCGGGTATGATTTGAATAGCTGCTTCTGTCATTCGTTTTTTCTCAGAAATAATCTTTTTCATTTTATTTAGTTTTTTAATTTTTGCATGAAGCAGCGCTTCTTCTTTTTCAAGCAGCACAATCAGCGCTTGGGGAGATTTTTTATTAAGATATTCCTTTATTTCTTTTAAGGGCATATCTAATTCTTTTAGAATTGAAATGACTTTCAGGACATCCCTTTGATTCATGGAGTAGTACCTATATCCATTATCAGCTTTCATTTCAGGGGAAAGAATCCCGAGTCGCTCATAGTGGAATAATGTATCTTTACTGATCCCCATAAGTTTCGCAAATTGCCCTGTAGATAGATGTGTTTGAAACTTCTCCATAAAAATCCTTTCTTGACTATAGTGTTACACCATACTTTATTGTAACGGAGTAAACCTGAATTGAAAATGTTCTTATCGCATGAAAGGGTCTCCCATCAGATAAGAACCCTAAAGGTAGTCTGATCCTTAAGTAATTATGGGGTAGAGTTATTTCGAGGAGGATATGAGTAATGAGAGTGTTAGTTACAGGCGCAACTGGAAGTGTGGGAAGGCATATTGTTGAGCAATTATTGGAAATAGGAATAGAAGTGAGAGCTTTGTCAAGGACTGCAGGGAGCTTGCCCACAGGAGTGGATGTCGTACTCGGAGATCTTGATTATCCCGAGGGTCTAGCGTCATACCTGCAAGATGTAGACCGTATTTTTCTGATTACACAAAGCGATCAATCTGACGCTAAGTTTGCAAAAAACGAAAGCATCATTCAAATGGCTAAACAAGCAAACGTGAAAAGGATTGTAGCTTTGATTGATTTCTATAACAATCCAATTGAAGAAGTTATTCAGAATAGCGGTATGGAGTGGACCATTCTAAAACCAGTGGAGTTTATGAAAAATGCGCTTTACGGATGGGCGGAATCCATACAAAAAGAAGGCAAGGTTCGTCATGCTTTTCCAAATAGTCTAAGTGCCCAAATTCATGAGCGTGATATCGCAGCTGTTGCGGTTAGAGCCTTAACAGAGGAGGGCCATCATCATAAAATTTATCATTTGACGGGTCCCGAATCTTTAACTATTAGAAGTATGGTCAAGCAAATTTCGGAAATCATCGACAAGCCTATCGCTATTATCGAACTGACTGAGGAACAAGTTAGACAAGAGTGGAAGGAGCAAGGTTTTGACGATACATTTATAAATTATTTCATCATCGAAATGGGGAAGAATCCACCGGCTGAGGTTTTTACCGTTAGGTCTACGGTAGAAGATGTAACAGGAAAGCCAGCTACAACGTTTGTCCAGTGGGTCAATGAAAACAAATCATATTTTATTTAATCTAAGCAGATTTTTTTGGACAGCGGAAAGTTTGATTATATTTATTTATTACGGAGACAGCGTTGCAACAATTGGATAAGATTAGGAGGTTGGTGAAGTGTGAAGCGAGGCGGGGAATGACAATGAAGATAAATAAGCGGGAATGGATTATAGAAGCGAATATAACTCAAATGCAGCAGGCGATGGAAGAAGGCTGGATCAGCTCAGAAGAGCTGGTACTGTTATATATGGAACGGATCGAAAAGTATGATGCTGTTCTACGCTCCATATTGGAATTGAATCCAGATGCTGAACGGATTGCCAAGGAGCTGGATAGGGAGCGGGCTGTAAGAGGTGCTCGCGGGAAACTCCATGGCATTCCTATTCTGCTGAAGGACAATATAGACACACAGGATCTTATGCATACGAGCGCGGGCTCAATAGCTCTAGCCCATTCGTACGCAGCAGCGGATTCAGGCGTAGCTGCAAAGCTTAGAGCGGCGGGAGCCGTACTGCTCGGGAAGACGAATATGACGGAATGGGCAAACTTCATGTCTGGTTCCATGTGGGCCGGCTACAGCTCAAGAGGCGGATTGACGCTCAATCCTTATGGCCCTGGAGAGATGTTCGTAGGCGGCTCAAGCTCTGGATCGGGTGCGGCAATTGCTGCAAATCTTGGTGCGGCTGCGATCGGAACCGAAACCTCTGGTTCTATTATCAGCCCGGCCAGCCAGAATAGCTTGGTCGGAATAAAGCCAACGATTGGTCTAGTAAGCCGGTCAGGCATCATTCCGATCTCGAGCAGTCAGGATACGGCTGGCACTATGACGCGCACGGTAACGGATGCAGCTATTCTGCTAGGAGCGATCGTCGGCGCGGATGAGCGTGACGAGGTTACTTTAATCGGTGCAGAGCAAGGTCATAGCGATTATACGATTTTTTTGGACTCGGAATATGTGAAGCAAGCTAGAATTGGTATTCCTAGATTTTACTTCAAAGAGCTGGACGAAGCGAGATTGGAGGTTATTGAAGCGGCAATAAAGGTGCTGAAGGATGCTGGTGCTGTCATTATTGACCCTGTAGAGCTGTCGTGTGAGGCACTGGATTGGGAATGGGATGTCATGCGGTATGAGTTCAAAGCTGGTTTGAATGACTATTTGTCCGGGCTGGATGATTCGGTTCCCATCCATTCGCTTGCAGAGCTGATTGTTTATAATCAGGAGCACACGGAAGCAGCACTGAAATATGGCCAAGACACGTTGATCTGGTCGGAGCAGACGAGCGGAACGCTAACAGAGCCGGAATACGTGGATAGCCTGCAGCGGAATAAAGAGCTTGCTGGCAAGCAGGGGCTGGATCGAACGCTCAAGCAGTATCAGTTAGATGCGCTGCTCTTTCTAGGTAACGAGGGCGGCGATGATATAGCGGCAAGGGCCGGTTATCCCGTCATTACGGTGCCTGGTGGGTATGCTGAACAAGGGGTTACGGCGCCGGGCGGTTATACGACCAAAGGACCACAGGGCATTTCCTTCATCGGCGGTGCCTTTAGCGAGCCCGCTTTAATTAAGCTTGCCTATGGATATGAGCAGGCGACGATGCATCGTTCCAGTCCATCTGCATTTTGTTAGTTCAGCAAACAACAAATAGGCGCAAGCAGCAGGCAGTCTAGCCTGCATCGCTTGCGCCTATTTGTAATGCCTACTCGTTAAGAGGGCTTATAACCTGATTTTGAACGATTTCTTTGTGAGCGGGTACAGCCACTTAACACCGCTTGGCGTAAGGGTGTCTGCAATGAGATGGGAGGCATAACCGAGCATGGCTGTAATGGCAATACCGTCTATGTTCAGTTGATTCTCAAGTCCCCATCCGATGGCTCCCCAAATGGGTATAGCCCATATGGTATGCGTCATGCCGCGATGCTTGAGCCATGGCACCCAAGCAGAAAACAAGCCGAAGCCGATTAGCCAGTTCATCTGGTAATAATAGCCTGCGTACATAACGATGCAGCCTACTAAGGTTGCAAGGACGTTCCGTATGACGCCTTGCTTTGCAATCAAGCCGAGCAGGAACATCGCTGCGGCAACGCCGATGTAAACGGCTGATGGGGATTGATCCGTGAAAAAATAATAGCAAACGATTCCGGCTAGCAGAAAACCTGACCATAGAGTGAGCTCGCGTAAAAGCTTGGATAGTTTGCTGAGCTTAGTGCTTAGCATGCTGGGGCCGTCGAGATCCGCACATAAGGCAGAGAAGCCTGCTACGGCCATGTATAGAGCGGCGTGTTCCAGTGTAAAAGGATAATAAACGGAGGCGGCTGCGCCAACGGCAACTCCGATTGCAAGATGAGTCTTTCCTGTCATAAATCCTCCTGTGACTGACGATGATTGTGTACGGAATGTACGTGATATTTATAATTGTTCGCGGTTAACCTGCTCATTGCGTACCATCTGCTCGAGCTTCTCGACGAGTCGGTCATGTGAAGGATTTTTTTTGCCGAAACCAAATAGCCGTTTTCGGTTTTGTCGCTTGAGCAATTCGAGCAGATAAAGCTTTTCTTTCATCGTGAACATGCGGTTATATAACCTCCTATCTGCCTGGGCTGCCAGCTGTGGTCGATTCCTTGCGATAGACGCTTGGGGGCATGCCGGTGCATCTCTTGAACAGGGAGTTAAAGGAATGAATATCCTTATAGCCAACCATCTCGGCAATCGTATTGATTTTGAGCATGGAACCGCGCAGCAGCGCTTGGCTTTTTTGGACCCTTACATTCTGAAGATAGCGATGGAAGCTCTGCTTCGTATACTGCTGGAAAAGCCGTTGTAGATGCCGCTCGCTCCAGCCGCTTGCAGCTGCAAGCTTGGCGAGTGTAAGCTCTTGGCTGTAATGCTGATCAATGTCATTCAGTATCATGGTGAAAGCATGCTGCTTCGGAGCCGGCGCGGGACTACTCTCCTCCATGCAGCGTTGAAGGGTGATGAGTAATTGCAGCAATAAAAGGTGCAAGTAATCCGCTGAGCCCGTTCGGGGCAGCTCGAATTCACGATGCATGGCCAAGAACAGCTTTTCATATTGGTCATTTGAATCCATGCAGGAATAGTAGGAACATCTTCCGCCCTCCATATCAACGATGAACTGTACGCTGCGGTAATCGGAGGCGAATGCTGCAAGCTTATGCAAAAGCATCGGAGAGAAGACACAATTGAATACGCTCAAAGGGTTGTTTGTTTTGCTCGCTATTACCGGCCTGAATACGTGGGGAGTGCCAATGGGGATGAAAAAAACCTGCCCTTTGCGCACTTTATGCACTTGATCGCCGATATGGTGATAGCCGGAGCCTTCTGCGATATATGCGCATTCTAGAAAGTCATGGTCATGGTAGGGACTCATGATGCTCTCAGCAGCCCGGTTAATATAGAGCAGTTGATTGTTCTGGAAATAGTGCTCGCCGCGATACGTTTCTACGGGATGGTTCATTCTGAGAGCACTCCCTGTCCTATTAGATCTGCGGATTTCAAATTTGTCCGTAACACCCCATCATATTGTCCGTTTTGCATGCTATTACAGGATGGTCGTTTTTTATAATTATAGAGGAAAGCAGCCTTTCAAGGAAGGCGAACATACAAAAATGAGCTTGAGGAGGATTCAATTATGTTTGAAGTTACAGGACTGCGCGCCGAGTATCGACACAATCCGATTGGAATCGGTACAGTAAAACCACGGCTAAGCTGGAAGCTGCGATCCGATGAGCGAGGTGTTAGCCAATCGGCTTATGAAATTGAGCTTGCAGAGGATGCTGGATTTTCTCAAGTAAGCTGGCAATCCGGGCGAGTGGAGTCAGATCAATCGGTGCTCGTTGAGCTGGATGCCTTTCTAGCAGAGTCATGTAAACGCTACTACTATCATATTCGGGTATGGAACCATAGAGGAGAAGCATCTGCATGGTCGGATCCGGGCTATTGGGAAATGGGGCTGCTGAGCCCTGAGGAATGGTCAGCGGAGTGGATTGCCGCGCCGCTTGGGCTGCTGCCTGTAGAGGCAGAGGCATCTCCTCTGCTTAGGAAGTGCTTCGAGCTGTCAGGTACAATAAAGCAAGCGCGGCTTTATGCGACAGCACTTGGACTATATGAGCTGGAGCTAAACGGCCAGCGAGTAGGTGACAGCTATTTCACGCCGGGCTGGACGAGCTACAATCATACCATGCAGACGCAGACCTACGACGTTACGGAGATGCTTGCAGCAGGTGGCAATACGATCGGGGCGTGGCTCGGGAATGGATGGTACAAGGGACATTTGGGCTGGAGCGGGCAGCGCGGTCTGTACGGTGATCGCTTGGCGCTGCTTCTGGAGCTGCGGGTCCATTATATGGACGGCAGGGAAGAGCGAATCGTTACGGATCCGGGCTGGACGGCTGCAGTCGGACCGATACAGCTGTCAGACATTTATAATGGCGAACGCTACGACGCTCGCTTTGAGCGGGCAGGCTGGAGCACGGCTGAATACAGGGAAGACGGCGATGGCTGGCAGTCAGTTGATGTACTGCAGTACACCAAAGAAATACTTAAGCCGCAGGTGAACGAGCCCGTACAGAAGCAGGAGCATTTGAAGCCGATTGCGTTCATTACGACACCAAAGGGAGAACGCGTGCTCGACTTCGGTCAGAATATGGTTGGGTGGGTTCAGTTCGCAGTTACGGGGATAGCAGGAACAGAGGTTGAGCTGCTGCATGCTGAGGTGCTCGACCGCGAAGGCAACTTCTATACGGATAACTTACGCATGGCGAAGCAAAGCATCCGTTACGTGTTGAAAGGCGGAGAACGAGAGGAGTATGAGCCGCGATTTACGTTCCAAGGGTTTCGATATGTTCAGCTCATTGGATTTCCGGAGGAGCTGCGGCTGAGCGATTTCACGGGCGTAGTTCTCCACTCGAACATGGAAGAAACTGGTCAGTTCGAATGCTCAGAGCCACTCGTCAATCAGCTGCAGCATAATATCAAATGGGGATTGAAAGGGAACTTCCTCGATGTTCCAACGGACTGTCCGCAAAGGGATGAACGTCTAGGGTGGACGGGTGATGCGCAGATGTTTATCCCTACAGCAGCCTATCTAATGAACGTTGCGCCGTTTTTTACGAAGTGGCTGCGTGATTTGGCAGCGGACCAAAGTGAGGACGGAGGGGTTCCGTTCGTTGTTCCGCATGTTTTAAAGGAGGAGGAGCGTTCATCTGCAGCATGGGGAGATGCGGCTGTTATTTGTCCATGGTTCCTTTATATATGCTATGGCGACAAACGTATTCTCGCTGAGCAATTTGACAGCATGACGGCATGGGTCCATTATATTCGGCGTCAAGGCGAGAACGAGTTTTTGTGGAATACGGGCTTTCACTTCGGAGATTGGTTAGGCATTGATGCCAAATCCGGTGATTACGTCGGGGCAACGGACCGTGATTTTATTGCGACGGCCTTTTATGCATATTCCGTATCAATCGTCTGTAAAACAGCGGTCTTGCTGGATAAAAAGGAGGAAGCAGCTGAATATCAAGCGCTCTATGAGCAGATCGTTGCTGCTTTCCGCTCGGAATTCGTTACAGCAGCAGGCAGGCTGGCGGTTCCTACACAAACGGCGCAGGTGCTTGCTTTAATGTTCGGCTTGCTGGATGAGAAGGCGGAGCAGCGTGCGATTGCGAAGCTTGCCGAGCTGCTGGAGCAAAGTGAGTTCCACCTGACGACTGGATTTGTCGGAACGCCTTACTTGAACCATGTGCTTAGTACGTTTGGTCAGAACGAGGCTGCCTATAAGCTGCTGCTTCAGCAAACCTACCCATCATGGCTTTATCCGGTGACCAAAGGAGCAACTACGATTTGGGAGCATTGGGATGGTATCAAGGAGGATGGGAGCTTCTGGAGCAAAGATATGAATTCGTTCAACCACTATGCTTATGGTTCGATTGGCGATTGGATGTACAGAATTGTGGCAGGGATTCAAACGCTGGAGCAGACTCCCGGATACAAAAGGAGTGTAATTGCGCCGCAGCCTGGCGATGGACTCGATTGGGCGGAGGGCGTTCTGGAAACACAGTACGGTAAACTGCGTTCAAGATGGGACAGATCGGAGGACGGAGCTTATTCCTTGAACGTGACCATACCGGTCAATACGACTGCGCTTATTCGGCTGCCAGCCTCGCATAAGAAGGCGAAGGTTACCGAGAGTGGGTCGCCTCTTCATCAGTCTGTGGGCATAACGGCTATCTCGGATACAGAGTCAGGTATCATTATCGAAGCAGGCTCAGGAAGCTATCGCTTTGAATGGCGTAGCCAACGCGTATGAGCTAGTCGACCGAACGGGCTCACCCCGCCAACAAATTCATGTTATAATATGCTTTAGGACATATGGGGTTGGTGGGATGAGAATGGACAATCAGGTAACTGCGGCGTGCGATGATTCCTGCGCGGGCTCGGAAGCAAACATAGAGAATGTAAGAAGCAAATTGATACCGGAAACTACGGCAGGCGATCTAGCTGATTTGTTTAAGGCGCTTGGTGATCCAACGAGGGTGAAGATGATTCATGCTCTTGTGCAATCTGAGCTATGCGTGCATGATCTGACCCAGGTGCTCGGAATGGGGCAATCGGCCGTTTCGCATCAACTGCGGCTGCTTCGAAACATGCGTATCGTCAAGCGGAGAAAGGTCGGCAAGACGGTCTTTTATTCGCTCGATGATGATCATGTGGAACAAATCTTTTTGCTGACGCTTCAGCATTTGAAGCATGAATAAACAGCTTGAAGGAAGACTGCAAAGCCGGGTTGTTGTCCTGCTTGGCAGTCTTTTTCGTATGGGGGTAAGCATTTGATCCAAGGTATGAGAGGTTCATCACTGGGGATACGTATGAGGGGGAGCTTCGTAATTCGCAGGCGTTGAATCTTTATTCGTATGTGGAGTAATAATTTTTGACTGTAGGCTCAATGACTAGGACGGTAACTGGTCAGTAGGTAATATATCAGGCTCTTCTAATGTTTCGAGAAGTGGTGGGAGAAAGTAATGAATAGAAAAAAAATTATAATAACAACTTTATTATTGATCACTGTTGTAAGTACTGTTGTTATTGGTTATTTTACTTTCAATATAGATTCTGGTTCTGAAAGTCAAAATAAGACTGAGATACAACCTGTAATTGATAGATTCCCACGTTTAGAGAAAATAGAAAAGGTTTACTGGCAGGCTGAAGTAATAGGCGATCAAAATTTTGATCCAAGCTCATACTGGATGAAAGGGTATATTTATTTAGACAAGGTAATTATGGAAAGTATTGAAAATTCATACAATTGGCAAGATCTCAATAACTTAAAACCGTCTTTTCATTTGGATATTGAACAAGAGCAAGAATCCCAATGGTTATTTAGTGAAGATTTTAATAGTTACATCAAGCCTTCGAATTTTGTGGGAAATTTTTATTTAGATGTAAATAATGAAAGGTTTTACTTTGAAGTTGAAGAATAAGCTCGAGAAATATCATCACAACTGTTAAAGATTACAATGTTGATTACTAATTGTTTTTGGTTTTTTTTTTTTGTATAAAAATATATACTTAATTACTACTCACGTGTTGATACGTCAGAGATATAATGTAATAAGACGTAAATCTTAAAGCTGTACAAGAGAACGTATAAGAAATTAGCATAGAAGTTGGGGATTACATCATCTAGGGTTGCGGACTGGCTGCAAAGCTTAGGTTCATACCAATAGCCAAACCAGAAGATATTCAATTTTGAAGCAGAATGTTTTAAAAAGAGTTAACGAAAAGGAGTAATATGGAATCTAATCAGTGGAAGAAAATAAAAATGGATTGTAGCCGCATGCGAGTGTAACAACTCCATGTGTTTTTTTATTCAATCTCATACACATGGCCAATCTGCCCATTTTAGGCAGCGAAGTTGAGCAACATAGTAAAAAAGAATAAATTTCTATTTATTTTTACTAAAAATAAAGTATAATTTTACTTGCGGCCAGATGACATGCATGAATCTTGCATTGAGAAACAATAGATGAATACAATTCATACAGGATAGGTATCGCTGCCTCATTGTGCCAGCCAAACACCATTGTTCTATTGTAAACGCGCACATAATCTGGCATATTGGATGTAACGAGAGTGTACAGCGGGAAGGAACGGGAGTATGGCTACGATTAAAGATATTGCACAGAAAGCAAAGGTATCAATTGCAACGGTGTCAAGGGTGCTTAATTATGATCCTGGCATCTCGGTAGCGGACGAGACGCGTAAGCGTATATTTGAAGCAGCACAGCAGTTGAACTATAAGACACTGCGGCAGCGCAACGGCGTAGCCGTCAAAGAGCGTTACCGAGTGGGACTGGTGAACTGGTATTCGGATCAGCAGGAAATGCTTGATCCATACTATATGGCGATAAGGCTTGGCATTGAGCGGGAATGCTTCCAGCGTCAGATGGACTTGGTTAAGCTGTTTATGCATGGGCAGCCTGATGGGAAAGAGTGGACTGGCGAAGCCTTTGACGGCATTATTGCGATCGGACGATTCGAGAAAGAGGACTTGGTTCGATTCCCAAGCAATATGGACAACATTATTTTTGTTGATTCATCGCCGGACGACAACCGCTTCGATTCGGTCGTTATTGATTTGCGCAAGTCAGTGACGGAGGTGCTTGATTACCTCATCGGACTTGGTCATACATCGATTGGCTATATAGGTGGGCATAACATCGTCAACGATAAGAGGGTACGCGACGAGCGTGAGTGTGTGTTTATGGAGAAATTGTCCGCACAAGGAATGTTCGATAAGCAGCTGATCTTTACTGGCGAGAATTTATATTCGGAGGACGGGTACAGGCTGATGAAACAAGCGATTTCGGAAGAAAAGCTGCCGACAGCTTTTTTTATCGAAAATGATTCGATGGCCGTTGGCGCGCTCCGTGCGCTGCATGAAGCAAACCTCAAAGTGCCCGAGGATATTTCAATCGTAGGCTATAACGATATAGCCATTTCTGCGTTTTTACAGCCGCCGTTAACAACGGTAAAAGTGCATATGGAGCATATGGGCGAGACAGCGGTTGAGCTTTTGACAGATCGGCTTGCTGCGAAGCGTGAGATTGCCAAAAAAATTGTTCTGCCGACATGCATACAAGTGCGCGAGAGCAGCGGTCAATTGATGCAGTAATGATATATGGCTAGGCATTTACGAAGCTGAGGCTTCATAAAAACGGAGGTGTCAAGCGTTGTCATTACTGCTGAATGGGCAAAATGTACTTCCGGCTGTTCATAAGCTGAAGGATGTGGAGGCAGTTCTTGCCTCCCCTTTTTCATATATGGTTCTGCTTGGCGGACATCTGGGACAATTGAAAAACATTGTTGAGCTGGCTCGCCAGCATGGTAAAAACGTGCTGCTGCATGCGGATCTGATTGACGGGTTGAAAAACGATGAGTATGCGGCAGAGTTTCTATGTCAGTCGATACGCCCTGCAGGCATTATTTCGACACGCTCCAGTGTCATTGGCCGGACGAAGCAGAATGGGCTGATCGCGATTCAGCGGCTGTTTCTCATCGATTCGGATGCGCTGGAGCGAAGCTACACGGTGCTGGACAAGAACCGTCCCGATTTTATTGAAGTATTGCCGGGTGTTATTCCCGATATTATAACCGAGGTTAAGGAGCGGAGCGGCATTCCGATTATTGCGGGAGGCTTGATTCGAACGGACGAGCATGTCAAGCAAGCGCTGGAGGCTGGTGCTTCAGCAATAACGACATCGCGCAAGGAGCTATGGAGGACCTCGAAGTAAAGCGGATTGGAAAAGGTGAAGGAGGACTAAGAATGGAAACCTACATGCTGTCGCTCGATCAGGGGACGACAAGTACAAGGGCGCTTCTCATAGATCGCCAAGGAGTCATCGTCAATATGGCACGCGAGGAGCTTCCCTTGGAATACCCGCATGCCGGATGGGTCGAGGCGGATGCTATTTATATTTGGGAATCAACCAAGCGAGTCATCGCTGGAGTGCTGGAGAAAACGGGCGTATCCGCTAGCCAGGTTGCAGGAATCGGCATTACGAATCAACGGGAAACGACGGTTGTGTGGGATAAAGCTACGGGCCAGCCGATCTATAACGCGATTGTATGGCAATCCCGCCAAACGGCAGGTATCAGCGATAGACTGAAGCAAGAGGGATACGGGCAAACTTTTCATGACAAAACGGGCTTGCTGATTGACGCTTATTTCTCGGGAACGAAGGTTCACTGGCTGCTGGATCAGGTGGAAGGCGCACGTGAGCGCGCTGAGAAGGGAGAGCTTCTCTTCGGCACAATCGACACATGGCTCATTTGGAATCTGACAGGCGGGGCCGTTCATGTTACGGACGTGTCCAATGCAGCGAGAACGCTGATGTTCAATATTCATGAGCGTTGCTGGGACGAGGAATTACTGCGTATTCTGCACATTCCGAAGGCGATGCTGCCGGAAGTACGCTCTTCCTCAGAGGTGTATGGTCATATGGAAGAGAAGCTGTTCGGCTGCTGCATTCCAGTAGCTGGCGCGGCTGGCGACCAACAGGCCGCGTTGTTTGGTCAGAACGCCTATGAAGAAGGAAGCACCAAAAACACGTATGGCACAGGATGCTTTATGCTGATGAATACAGGCACGAAAGCGATTGTCTCCGATAAGGGTCTACTAACGACGATTGCTTGGGAGGTCGATGGCAAGCTTGAATACGCACTTGAAGGCAGCGTCTTTGTTGCTGGTGCAGCGATTCAGTGGCTGCGTGACGGTCTTGAGTTAATCGAATCAGCAACAGAGACCGAATTTATTGCTGAGCAGGTTGAATCGACGGATGGCGTGTATGTCGTTCCTGCTTTTGTTGGGCTTGGAACGCCTTATTGGAACAGCGATGTGAGAGGAGCTGTATTCGGCTTAACTCGCGGAACGACGAAACATCATTTCGTGAGAGCTGTGCTCGAATCTTTGGCTTATCAGACCAAAGATGTTCTCTCCGTTATGGAGGAGGAGTCAGGCCTCCCGCTTAAGTCACTGTCTGTGGACGGGGGTGCGGTGAACAATAATTTGCTTATGCAATTCCAAAGCGACCTGCTCTCCGTTCCAGTTGAGCGTCCGCTTATCAATGAGTCGACGGCACTTGGTGCTGCTTACTTGGCCGGTCTTGCTGTTGGCTTCTGGTCCAGCCGCGAGGAGTTATCGACACTACGTCAGGTCGATCGCGTATTCGTTCCAGAGATGGAAGAGGAGCGGCGCGAATCATTATACAATGGCTGGCATCGAGCTGTAAAAGCTGCGATGGCGTTCACATCGTAATTATGCTATACTGAAGCCAAGTTAATAACGGTTGGAGATCAGGAGAAACCACGAAGACCGCTTCCGCACCCCTTTTGGGGCAGGGAAGCGGTTTGAGTGGTTTTTTTGCTTGCATTCCTTTTTACAGGAGTAACTGACGACGTATCGCAGAACAATAGAACCATAAGATATAGGAGGAGTTAAGTATGAAAAGCAATGAGGGTCAGGGAAGTTTCGCTGCACGAAATCGGGCGCAAGTATTGAAGCAGATGGAGCAGTCGCAACTAGATGTTCTCGTTATTGGTGGAGGAATTACAGGTGCTGGTATCGCGCTAGATGCCGCTTCACGCGGGATGAAGGTTGCACTCGTGGAGATGCAGGATTATGCTGCCGGAACATCGAGCCGTTCGACGAAGCTTGTGCACGGTGGTCTGCGTTATTTGAAGCAGCTTGAAATCGGCGTCGTGGCTGAAGTGGGCAAGGAACGGGCGATCGTATATGAGAACGGTCCACATGTCACCACACCGGAATGGATGCTGCTGCCTCTCTATAAGGGAGGAACGTTCGGCAAATTCTCGACCTCGATCGGCTTGCGCGTCTACGACTTTTTGGCAGGCGTCAAGAGGAAAGAGCGTCGTGTGATGCTAAGTGCTGCCGATACGCTATCGAAAGAACCGCTTCTTAAGCGTGATGGTATAAAGGGTGGCGGTTATTATGTGGAATACCGTACAGATGATGCGCGCCTAACAATTGAAGTAATGAAAAAAGCGATTGAAAAAGGCGCCTTGGCTGTCAATTATGCAAAAGTAGAAACACTCAGCTATGGAAAAGACGGAAAAGTAGCAGGCGCGGTGGTTAAAGATAACATAAGTGGCGCACAATATGAGCTAAAAGCGACAAAAATCATTAATGCAACTGGTCCATGGGTAGATGATATTCGTGAGATGGATGGCTCCAAAAAGGGTAAAACGCTTCGCTTAACCAAGGGTGTGCATTTGGTGTTCGACCAGAGTAGATTTCCGCTTCGTCAAGCGGTTTACTTCGATACGCCGGATGGTCGGATGGTATTCGCGATTCCTCGTGCAGGCAAGGCGTACTTCGGAACAACGGATACCAATTATACGGGCAACACGGTCAGTCCGGTGATGACGCTGGAGGATCGCACTTACTTGCTTAATGCGGTCAACTTCATGTTCCCGGAGCTGAAGCTTATGGAGGCTGATGTAGAATCAAGCTGGGCAGGACTTCGTCCACTAATCCAGCAGGAAGGGAAATCACCTTCTGAAATTTCACGCCGTGATGAAATCTTCATATCGGATTCCGGCTTGATATCCATGGCAGGCGGCAAGCTGACAGGCTATCGTAAGATGGCGGAGACGGTGGTTGACAAGGTTGTTGAGCTGCTAGGACAGGAAGGCGGGAAGCAGTTCGCCAAAAGCAATACAAAAAACATTCCGATGTCCGGCGGTGACCTTGGCGGTTCGCAAAATTTCGCAGCTTTCGTGAATAGGAAGACTGCAGAGGGGGCGGGGCATGGCTTCTCCAAAGAAGAATCTAAGTTCCTGGCTGAACGTTATGGCTCCAATGTGGACGAACTGTTCGGGCTAGCATCAAGTACAATTGAATGGGCAGCATCCTTCAATCTGCCGCTAGTTTTAGCCGTACAGCTTCGCTATTCCATGGAATCGGAGATGACAGTGAAGCCGGTAGACTTCTTCATTCGCCGTACTGGTGATTTGTTCTTCCGGATTGGCTACGTCAAAGAGTGGAAGCAAGCGGTTCTTGCGGCGATGGCAAATCAGTTTGACTGGAGCGAGGAGCAGCGAGCTGCTTATACGGAAGAGCTGGCACAAAAACTTGTGGAGGCCGTCGAGCCGCTGCGCAGCTAGTATCTATCAATAATTGAATTCTTTACCCATCCATGTTCAAATAAGTAGTAGAGGCGCAGAGATGCGTCTCTATTTGCATTTAATGGGCAGCTAGCTAAACCGAATACGAAAAGGGTTGCAACAAATGCCAATTACACATATAATACATATGAGCATATGTTCATATGTTATTTCGAGTGACGATCGTGCTAATGAAATGTACAGCTTAGAAGCAGACTAATAAAGTCTGGCTTACAGGATTGGGGAGAATGATATGAGCAAGTCTTCTGATGACGAGCTAGAAAAAAAGGCAGGAACAGCTACTAACAAGCATGAGAAGGATCTGCACACGCATGATCACAAGAATGGCTCCTGCAGTCATTCCCATGATGAGCATGACCATCATGAAGTCAAGAATAGAAAGCACAGCCATGCTGGACATTCACATGGTGGGCATCACCACGGTCACCACCATGGACATTCTCATGGCCATCACGGTCATTCGCATGCGCCGAATAACAAGGCGGGATTGCTGATTGCATTAATTATTACCGCTGGTATTATGGTGCTTGAATTTGTAGGCGGCCTTGTAACGAACTCGCTCGCGTTATTATCGGATTCCGGGCATATGCTAAGTGATACAGCGGCACTGGCACTAAGCTTGGCGGCGATGTGGTTTGCGGTACGGCCGCGATCATCGAGCCGTACTTACGGATTCCATCGTTTTGAGATACTGGCGGCGCTGCTGAACGGTGTTACGCTGTTTGTGATTGCGGCCTTTATTGTTGTCGAGGCGATCAAACGATTCGGAGATCCACCGTCTGTAGCCAGCGGCACGATGATGATCATTGCGGGTATAGGTTTGCTAGCAAACCTAGCCAGCGCTTGGTTCCTTATGCGCAAGGCGGATGTAAAGGACAATTTGAATGTGCGAAGCGCTTATCTGCATGTAATCGGAGATGCGATCGGCTCTGTAGGAGCGATTATTGCCGGCATTTTAATGTCGCTATTCTCATGGTATATTGCAGACCCTATTATTAGTGTCGTTGTAGCGCTGCTCATTCTGAAAAGCGCATGGGGCATCATTAAATCAACCGTCCACATACTTATGGAAGGAACGCCTGCCAATGTGGATGCAGAACAGGTCGAGGAGATGCTTCGCCAGATTCCAGGTGTTACCGATGTGCATGACCTGCATATATGGACGATTACCTCAGGTCTGGATTCATTAAGCTGCCACCTCAAGGTGGAGGATTCCGTTGATTCCCAGAAGGTGCTGCAGCAAGCCATAAGTCAAATTGCGGTGGAATTCCAAATTGAGCATGCTACGATTCAAATCGAGAAATCTGAGCTAAAGCATTCCGAATGCAAGGTATAGTTGTAACGGATATGAAGCAAAAACAGCAGACCCTACATGCTTAGGCTAAATAAGCATGTAGGGTCTGCTGTTTTTGGTCTGTCTTCCTTTACTTTGTGTCCGAAACGGACTTTACCTTGTACACCTGTGAGCCGACTAGGAAGGAAACGACACCCCAAAGCAGCATAATACTGATGCCAGCCCAGAAAGTGCTTGACGCGATGCCCGAATTGTAAATAAGGCCATCACGCATGCCTTCAACGAAATAAGTTAGCGGAAGCATCTGCGTAACCGGCTGCAGCCAAGCGGGCAGTGATTCGAGCGGGAAGAAAACGCCGCTTAGGAACATCATTAGCATGCTTGCAATGTTTGCCATCCCCATGTAGGCTTCAATCGAATTGCTGAAGGAGGAGAACAGGTAGCCCATCGCATTAAATACTAAACCGCCTGCAAGGAAAGCAATGATCAGGCTGAATATATTAATGTGAAGATTTGCGCCAAACCCGAATACGCCAATTAACGTTAAAATGATGATTTGTATGATACCCAGAAGAAGCTTTACTAATACACCGGCAAGACCGTATAGTCCCATTCGGGCAGGCGTCATGCGAAGCCGTTTCATCAAGCCGTTCCGACGCATTTCAACAAGGCCTACCATGCCGAATAGTCCGCCCTGTGCCACAGATAATCCAATCATACCGGTTAAGAGGAAATCTGCGTAGTTTAAATCGTCTGCACCTGACGAAATCGCTGTTCTAGTCATGCTGAACGTAGGCGCCACGCCAGCAATCGTCCAGTTCGTTTGCTGAATGAAATGATCCAATAGACCAGTGATCGCTTGGGTGGCTGCTCCTTGCTCATC
The DNA here is from genome assembly GCF_005930355.1 of Paenibacillus sinopodophylli. Taxonomy (GTDB): domain Bacteria; phylum Bacillota; class Bacilli; order Paenibacillales; family Paenibacillaceae; genus Pristimantibacillus; species Pristimantibacillus sinopodophylli. The sequence continues at coordinate 281,708 of NZ_VDBO01000004.1, read as the reverse complement.
CGCCTTGTTGACTACAAGCTGGATTGTCGCCGCGTCTTCGGACTCAGGAAGGATAATGAGTGCAGCTACGTCTTGCTGCTCGACAAGCTTTTGGCCTGCCTCAAGCGTTATGGGCTGCTCTTGTTCCAACTCAAGCATCGGGATTTGCCGCAGCTGCTCGAGGAGCATGGCGGAGGACACGTTCGGCTTGGAATCGACAATCGCCACTTTGGCCTTGAAGCTTTCGCTGGAGCCGCCTCCGAAGATAACCATGAACAACACCATTAAAATAACAGGGAAGAAGATATTCCAGAACCATACCTGCTTCTCGCGCAGCATCATTTTGATCTGAGCGGAAAACATTCGGGCAAATTGTTTAGTACCGTTCATCTAGTCCCTCCACTCCTTTCCTGTAAAGGTGATAAATACATCCTCTAGGCTCATCTCGCGAATGGAAATTTGCTCAAGACGGAATCCGCGATCCTTCGTAAAGCCGAATAACTCGTACAATGTCTCTTCAGGCCGCGTCGTCCATAGCTGGAGCGAGCCTTCCTCGCGGCTCGTACGTACAACCGCAGGATGGAGCTGAGCCACCTTCTCCGTTTCTATTGCCGCCTTTGAGCCATCGAGAAAGGTGAGGCGAACCTCGCGTTCCTGCGTGAGGCGGTCGATAAGCGCGGCTGGAGTATCGAGCGTAACGATCTTGCCTTGATCGACGATACAGACACGGTCGCTCAGCTTCTCGGCTTCCTCCATGTAGTGGGTAGTGAGAATGATCGTCTTACCTAATGTCTTCAGCTTTAAAATAATGTCCCAAATATTGCGCCGTGCCTGCGGATCAAGCCCAGTGGTTGGTTCATCCAAAAAAATAATAATCGGATCATTAATCATCGCAAGTCCAATTGCAAGCCGCTGCTTCTGTCCGCCAGAGAGCTTGCGAACCTGCTTGCTTCGTTGATCCTTCAGGCTGATCATATCCAATATCTCTGACGCAGGTTTTGATTTTGGATAAAAGGTTGCAAACAACTCCAAGTTTTCTTCAACCGTCAATAGGTCGAACAATGCGCTCGATTGAGGCTGAACACCGATGATCTTTTTAATTTTGTCGCTGTGGCGAGCCCAATTGAGCTCACCGAACTCGATCTGCCCGCTATCTGGTACCTGCAATCCTTCAATCATTTCTAGAGTCGTTGTCTTGCCAGCACCGTTAGGCCCGATGATCGTGAACACCTCGCCGGCCTCGACGGTGAAGCTGATGTCAGCAACCGCACTGACCGCACCAAAACTTTTCTGCAAATGACGCACCTCTAAAACAGGCATGATTTGACCTCCTAAAGTTTTGTGAAGCAAAACTCGCTTCGAAAGCATACGCTTAAAGTTTTGTGAAGCAAAACTCGCTTCGAAAGCATACGCCTAAAGTTTTGTGAAGCAAAACTCGCTTCGAATAGCGCGATCGTTTATCCGTTTTGTTGTGTGGTTATCGTCAGTTTAACCGTATCAAGTGTATGAGAGTAGAGACCAGAGCATGCTTTTAAGCTCCGTCTAGAGGTGGAGACCAGGCGAGGACATTGTATAAAACAATAAAGTGTAATTAATCAGATGTAAAAAGAGTAACATTTTTCCAACTAATGGCGTTTGAATAATGTAGGTTTTAACGAGGGAGGTGCCTTACGGTGATTAAAAATATTATTTTTGTACTTTCCATTCATGTGATGGCATGGATGCTCATTCCAGTTGCTATGTTAGCGGAGCCTTTTAGCTGGTTCTTAAACCCGATTGTAAACAATACGCCCGCGTTTGTTACAGTTTCCAGATGGCTAGCTCAATCTCTGCTTATTACGAATATTATTGGTTTTTGCATGTATAAGTTGCGGTTTAATCCACGTTTATCGATTAAGGATTGGCGTGTTGCCGCTATTCTCCTTGTTGCTTCACTTACTCATCTTACGGTCGTAAGCGTCGTTATTTTTTTGCTGGTCGGATACGAGGGTTTATAGAGAACGTCCATTTAATATAACGGAGGTAAATGATGCGAGTGATGATTAAAGTGACATATCTGTTAAGCTTTTTTGGGCTGGTTTTATCTATTTTTATAACGGTCTTAGGGGTAACTTGTGCTTTGCTTGCTATGTTAACAGGTTTGCTAAGTGTGATCATATCGGGCGGGAAAAAGGCGTGGATATCCTTTTTCTGTTCGATCTCTACATTTGCTGCTATTTTGACTATGCTTTATTTCCTGCTTAAAACGTTCACGGTGTTGGAGTAGGCGGATCTGATAATCAATCGGAGTTTCACTCTATAAGCGTAACCCGTTCGGAAGTGACATATAATCACGCGTTTGGATAAAAGAATAACCAATGAATGGACATTGTATCATCGGTACAGGGTGATATAATAAGTAACGAACGAGATGATAATGATAATCATTACTGTTATATTTCGTTACTTTAACGATTACATAGGAGTGTGCAGAAAATGGAAAGACTCGTAAGATCACGTAAAACCATACTGAAGGGGATGACTACTCTTCTAATTGCTATGACAGCGCTCGTTGGATGCGGTAATGCAGAAGAGGAGCAGCCGGCAGCAGAACCAACGAATCAAGTGGATACAGTAAGTACGGAAACAGACTCAAAAAGCGAACAGCCTGACACGAATGAAACACGAATCGTTACGGATCATTTTGGTGAGGTAGAAATCCCAGTCAAGCCGAAACGTGTAGCAGCTATCTATCTTGAAGACTATCTCGTGGCACTAGGCGTGGAGCCAGTCGTGCAGTGGTATCACCCGGCCTGGGGCAAACAGGATTACTTAAATCTAAGTGCTCCTCAATTCGATATTACAGGTGACATTGAAGCGCTGCTTGCAGCAGAACCGGATCTCATCATTTCGGATGGATTTGCGGATGCAACCGTATATGAGAAATATTCTAAGGTTGCTCCAACGTATCGCTTAACGGATGATATCCAAAATGGCAGCTCTACGGAAATCCTCCGTAAAATTGCAGATCTTATCGGCGAGCCGGAGAAGGCAGAGCAATTTCTAAAAGACTACGATGCCAAAATTGCAGATATGAAAACCAAGCTGCAAGCAAAGATCGGGAATGAAACGGTTGCCGTTCTAAGACTTAATATTGGTGAGAATGATATAAATTTACTAGGGATCAAGAACAGATTTGTGGGTTCCATTTTGTATCAGGAACTGGGATTGAGTGCGCCGCCGCTGGTTGCCAATATGGAAAAGTTTATTGATAGCCTTTCTATGGAGGTACTGCCGGAGCTTGGAGCAGATCACATCATTATTCTGACTTCGAACGGTACGTGGTCATCTGCCGAAAATAAAGAAGCCATTGATAGTTTGATGAACAATCCAATCTGGAAAAATGTCCCTGCCGTTAAGAATGGCCATGTCTATCAAGTGGATCGTACCTACTGGCAAACTGGCGCGATTTCGGCCAATCTGCTCAAGCTGAAGGACTTGGAGAAGTATCTGCTGCAATAAATGAGATAGGTCTCAATATTTAACTCCGAGAGGGAGTATTTCAACTTTAAGTTGAAGTGCTCTCTCTCTTTTCGTTATAATAGTTAAATGATAATAATTCTCATTATTTAAAGAGGACGGATTAAGCTATGAATGTAGAAGGATCAGAGAAGGCGATCTCGCCGAGCCTGTTTTATCGATTATGCTGGATGAACTGTATGACTTTTGCCCCCATGCAGCAGCATAATGCATGGAAGAACGAAAACTATCAAATGATCGTGATCCTATCCGGCAAGGGAAGACTTCTCCTTGGCAAATCGGGCTATCCGCTGGAACGCGGCAAATGCTTTATCGTCGAGCCAGGAAAATCGATCGAATGTGAAGCTGGCGAGCAGGGACTTGAATGGTATATTTTGACGTTTGAAGTGCATCATATTGGGAAATTAAGATCACCTGCTGCGGAATCGCAGACCCTTCCTGTGTTTCCATGCGTAGGGGAGGTTGAATGTGGTCCATTCTCTAATTGGCTGGATTGGGTTGAAGGGCTTTACAGTCATCATCAATCGGAAACGAACGACGAGCTAAGCTTGTTTGATCAGCATATCCGGTTTCAAGAGCTGCTACGTCATATATTCAAACATAACCTTCCCGATTCTATGGTTGTAAACAGCCGTCAATCCGTGGAAGATACGATTGAGCAACTGAACCGTAATTACGGAGATTTGTGGACAGTGGATCGGATGGCAGCAACCGCCAACCTTGGACGTTGGCAGTACACGCGTTTATTCAAAGAAATAACAGGTCAAGTGCCGCTGCAGTACTTGTCAGATATCCGAATCAATCAGGCTAAGCATCTGCTGCAAGCAACAGATGATCGAATGTTCGATATCGCCCAGAATATCGGATTTGGCAATGAATTTTATTTCAATCGCCGCTTCAAGCAGACAGTGGGGCTCTCACCAGGACAATATCGTCGTCATTATCGTGAGGATATTCGTGTATTTGCCCCGTTTTTAGAGGATTTTCTCTTGGCGCTCGGCGTAATGCCAGCATTGCAGGTTTCGTATTCTAAGTGGGGGACGCAATCCTATTTGGGACTCGATCATATTCCTGCTGTAGAGCTTACCACTGAGATTCAAACTCCTTTGGCTTGTAAGCTGGATTTTGTTATGGTGGAGTACGGATTCCCTGAGAAGTGGAACTCTGATCTCTTTGAGAAGAAGGTACCGCATTACAGAATGCCCGATCTTGGCGAGAGCTGGCAGGAGACGCTCCGAACGGTGGCAGATTTACTTGGAATAGGCAAGAGCACAAAGGTAGTGGATGTCATCGATCATTATGAACGAAAAGCTGATTTAGCTCGCAAGAAGCTTTATACGATTCGACATCAGACGGTTGCGTTTTTGCGGATAAGTGCGGAGGCTATTATTTTGTATGCAGGTCCAGATAAAGGCTATACGGGTCCCATTCTATATAAAGATCTGGGATTGACGCCGCATCCACTCGTAGAGCAAGTGACGAACGGTGCCAGAAGAGCGGAGCTTTCTTTAGAACTGCTTGCACAATTGGATGCTGATCACTTATTCGTGACCTTCGAAGTGTCGGAGGAAGCGAAGGAAGAGCTGTGTGCGACGTCTGTCTGGAAGTCTCTGCCTGCGGTTGTTCATAACCGGGTTTATGAGGTGGATTATCTCAGTTGGATGAATTATGGTATCCTCTCCCACGGTAAGAAGATTGACGATGTGCTTCGTGTGCTTGCTTAATGGTGAGGATGAGGCAGGTAATACAGAAAGAGAGAAGGCGGCGGCCTTCTCTCTTTTTGTTTTATTTTTTCGCTGCAAGGAATGCATCGACTTGGGCTTGCAATTCAGCCTGAATCTTTTCGATACCTGCTGCTTTAATTTGTTTGTTCAAGTCTTCAAGGCCTTTATCTACGTCTTTGATTACACCATACTCAAGTGGAATCGCATAACGAAGCATCACGTTGCTTACATTGGCTACTTCTGTTTTTACTTTGCTGTTATCGAAAACAAATGTTTCGAGCGGGTAGTGATATACGCTGCTGTCCCAACCTTTTTGCATAGCAGTCGCTTCTTCAGGGAAGGACTCGTTATCACGGTTTAGAGGGGAGTTGAAGCCCCAGAAGGAGAAGCCAGTGTAGTTCGGGCTTTTTTCTGTTGATTGGAATTTCTCAGTGCCAACAGCTGTGTAGTGAACACCTTCAATACCAAGATTGATAAGGTCATGCAGCTCTTGATCATTTTGCATCAAATCGATGAACATAAGAGCACGCTCTGGATGTTTCGATGTAGCATGTACGGATACACCGTTCTGTGTAGCTACTGCTTGGGATTTCTTGCTGTTCGGGTTAATATCAGCAAGTGCAACTTCAAATTGGTTCGTTTGGCGCATCAAGGCCATTAGTGAGCCGAGCGTACCCATGTTATGAGTAATGGATGCTGTTTTACCTTCTCTGAAATCTTGCTGATGATCATTTTTATTGTTTAGTACGTTTTTGGACCAAGCACCATTGTCAGCAAGGTCTTTGTAGTAAACAAGCAAATCTTTAAATTCTGGTGTTTCATAAACATTGAAGATCTTTCCAGTTTCATCTGTGATTTTGAAGCCGAGTGGAATGTCTAGATCAAACAGGTTCCAATCGTATTGCTGCTTCAACGTAATACGGTCTAGGTTGTGCATTTTCCAGTCGCCTGTTTCTGGTGTGAAAGGAGTAATTCCTTTCTCATTAGCGGCAATTGTTTTCAAATAAGTAGCATACGTTTCAGGGCTGTCGATTGCAGGAAGATCGTATTTTTTACGCAAATCTTCACGGTAGAGGATAAGCTTCTCTACAGATTCACCAAGGTTCTGAGGAACCATGAACAATTTGCCGTTTACTTTAGCTTGGTCCCAGTTCACTTCGGACATTTCTTTCCAAGTGGTAGGCATATACGTTTTCAGCATATCTTCTGTCAGTTCAAGGAAGCCGCCTTTAAGCGCTTGGTCATTGTAGCCTGCCCAGTTAGCCGTATAGATAAGGTCGAAATCTTCATTAGCAGCGAGCTTCAATGGATATTTCTGTGCCCAATCGGACCAATCCAGAAATTCACCTTCAAGCGTTACATTGATTTTTGCTTTCAATTTCTCGTTAACAGCTGCAAATACAGAATCGTAATCAACCGGTTTAGGGCCTACAAATACCATTTTAAGTTTAACCGCTTCAGATGTATCTAACGCGCCTTGGCCTTGCTCTGTATTCGTGCTGGACTCTCCACCCTCAGGTGCCTTAGTAGCAGCAGGTGCATTATTATTGTTGCTGCCGCAAGCACTGATGATCATCACAATTGCCATAATCATAGCCAGCATAATCATACTTCTCTTTTTAACCATTTGAAAATCCCCCTTATCATTTATCGATAAACCAAGTTTCCTTGGAATCATCCTTTTACAGCGCCAATCGTTAAGCCTTTAACAAAATATTTCTGAATGAACGGATAAGCGACTAATATTGGTCCGCTTGCAACAACGGTCATCGCCATCTTCAAGCCTTCGGTAGGCAGTACGTTTGTAACGACTGCGCCTGAGCCCATCATCGCTTTACGCATACCATCCATATTGCCAAGCATTTTGTAGAGGTAGTATTGGAGAGGCATCAGCTTTTCATCCGAGACAAAAAGCAAGGCGTTGTACCAGTCATTCCAATACCCTAGTGCAAGAAATAGTCCAATCGTTGCAAGAGCAGGCTTCGAGAGCGGAAGAATCAGACGAAGGAAAATGAGAAAGTCGCCTGCACCGTCGATTTTAGCCGATTCTACAATCGCTTCTGGGATGTTGCTCATAAACGATTTCATAACAATGATATAGAACACGTTGAGCAGCAGCGGAAGAATCAAAGCGAGAATTGTATCCTTCATGTGCAAGTAATTGACGACTAGAAGGTACCAAGGTACAAGACCGCCGCTGAACAATGTGGTAAAGAAAAAGAAGAAGGAAAATTGGTTGCGCCATTTGAAATCTCTTCTGGACAAGCAGTAAGCAGTCATGGCTGTCAGGAATAATCCTAAAGCCGTTCCGATTGCGGTCACAGCGAGTGTCACCGAGTATGCCCGTATAATTTGTTCAGGATACTGAAACAAAATTTTGTAGGGCTCGAATGAAAATGCACTCGGGAAAAATTGATAGCCTTTGGTAACAATCGTACTTTCTTCGGACAGTGACGAAGATAAGATTAGAATAAAAGGCAGGATGCATAGAGCAGCCAGGACAGATAAAGAAATGTAGCCGATAACGGAAAGCAATTGGCGATCCCGTTGCGCTGATCTTACTGGTTTCGTTTCAAACTCAGTTCCACTCATATCATATTACCTCCCATTAGAATAAGGCCCGATCTTTGTCATATCTGCGAACTGAGTAGTTCACGAGCATGATGGCTGTAAATCCAAGAACGGATTGGAAAACTCCTGCTGCGGCCGACATACCAATATCATTTGAAGTAATCAGTGACCTGAATACGAACGTGTCGATGACGTCAGTGCTTGAGAATAGAACACCATTGTTGCCGATCATATTGTAGAACATACCGAAGTCGCCTCTGAAAATATTGCCGACTGCGAGCAGTACCAGAATAATAACCGTTGGATACAAGTTAGGAATCGTTACTTTCAGAATACGCTGGAACACATTCGCTCCATCGATCTCAGCGGCTTCATACATCTCCGTATCAATGCTTGTAATGGCAGCCAGGTACATAACCGTACCATAACCGAGCATCTTCCAAGCCGACACAATTGTGAGAATGTATGGCCAATAAGCTGGTGTATTATAGATGTCGATCGGTTCCATGCCGATTCCTCTAAGGATGGAGTTGACGGTACCGATGTCGAAGTTCAATAGGTTGTAGGCAATTGCCCCTACGACGACCCATGAAATGAAGTAAGGGAGGAATAGAATGGATTGCGTAATTTTACGGAACCATTTGCCTCCAACCTCAAACAATAGAATCGCTGTAAAAATTTGCAGGACGTTATTTACGACTATAAAGGCTATATTGTATAGCGCCGTATTTCTCGTAATTCTCCAAGCATCTCCCGATTCGAAGAAAAATCGGAAATTATCCAGCCCGTTCCATGCGCTTCCAAAAATACCGCCGGCGTAATCATAATGCTTGAACGCAATGATTATTCCTGCCATCGGTACATAAGCAAACAGCAGGAAAAACAAAACAGCGGGCGTCAGCATCAGCAGAATCGCGCGGTATTTGATCAAATCGTTTATAAATCCGTTTCGTTTCATGTGCGCTCCCTCTCTCATCTCTTGTCTAAGCTTATTATAAGAAATAGAAGTGAGCCGCATAATTAGCTTGAACAACTAAAACCAATACTAATTCAACGATTGACTGTATAAGTGCAAAGAAACTGCCCGGTCCGTAGCAGACGCGGGCAGTCGCTTATTCAAATTCTAAATTTTATGCTGCTTACGGTATTCGCCAGGCGACATGCCCGTGGACAGCTTAAACTGCCGGTTGAAATAAACAATGTTTTTGTATCCGGCAAGCTCAGCGATCTCATACACTTTTCTAGTTGGGTCCTTCAGCAATTCACATACACGCTTCATGCGCAAATCAATGAGGAAGTCGGTAAACAATGTATTCGTCTCGGCTTTGAAGAGCTGTCCTAAGTAGTTAGGCGTGAAGTCGAAGTGTGAAGCCACCTCATTCAGCGTGATCTTCTGGTCAAGTCTCTGCTCAACGAACTGTGTAATCTCATCAATCAGCTTGCGTTTCTGCCGCTGCTTCTTCAAATACAGCAGCTCAGACAATTCGAAGAATCGTCTTCGCAGCCACGATAAAATATCATGCACCGTTTCAAATTGAAACAGTATAAAAGGCTGATGAGATTCCCATTTCAAAATTTCATACAAATGCTCGTTCATCTGTTGAAGATCAGCATGAAGCTTGGAAGTAATGCGAATGATAAGATCATAAATGTCGCTTTTCTGAGTTAAGGGCTGATCCCCGTTGAACAGCTCCAGCAAGCAATCATCAATCGTAGTCAGGTCGTATTCGAGCATGGCTTGAAGCATGCGGTCAACCTTCTCCTCCAGATTCAAAGCCATGGTCTGCTTGGGAGACCATGCCGAAGCATCCTGTATGAGCCTGTTTTTGCCAAACACCCACTTGATGCTCAACGCGGCTTGAGCTTGCCGATAGGAGTCATGCAGTTTATTGATCTCAGATGTATAGTTGCCCGTCCCAATCGTAATCGAATAGGCAAATTGTTTGTTGAATGCTTCGATTAGCTGCTCAAGGATCGCCTTTATATGTTCCTCCTGAATGGTTGTCAGCAGCACGAAATGATCGTCATAGCTTGCCATCAATGTTCCAAGGCCTTTCGCATTCACAAATTCGCGGATGAAGTGAGAGATGCTTGTGATCAACGAACGCCGTTCCTCTTCGGAAACTTGATTGATTTTCCAAGCCAAATCATCAACCTCAATAATTGCGACTGCCGCTCCGCTTTGAAGAATCGGAGTGAGAAACTGATGAAGATGGGCCTCTACTTGTCCGGGAGTAGGCTCCTTAAACCATCGCAAAAGCAGTTCCTGATGTACAAGGCTCAGTGTCTCAGACAGGGACGATCGCTGCTTCCATTCGTCCTCTATCTTGCTGCTCATCATATCAAGCATATCATGCAGCTCACTATCTTCCACTGGTTTCAGAAGGTAGCCGGATGCGTTCAATTGAATGGCTTCTTTCGCATAGCTGAAGTCCTGATGGCCGCTTATAAATACAATATGAACCTGCGGATTGATTTCCTTCGCTTTGCGGGCGAATTCCATCCCGGACATAATAGGCATTCGTATATCTGAGAGAATAAGATCAATCTTGTGCTGTTCCAGAAGCTCCAGTGCCTCGAAGCCGCTTACTGCGGTTCTCACATTGTGATGCTGCATCGTCTTGTTGCTTACAACTCGCCGTCTGAGCCATTCCAAATCAATGGATTCATCATCAACCAGTAAAATGTTCATTTCCATCATCTTCTGCTCCTCTCATCGTTGTCTGAGATTAGGCGATGCTATCGCCATCTTCTTTCTTCTCGGGATGAACCATCGGTAGAATAATTTGCACAGTCGTACCTGCTCCGTAATGGCTTCCGATGCGAATGCCGAAGTCGTTCCCGTACCTTAGCTTAATTCTCTCTTCCACGTTTTTGAGTCCGTATTTATCCGACTGGTTATCCGGCTGAAGTGTATTGGCTTGCATTTTCTTAAGGGTATCCGGTCGCATTCCGATTCCGTTATCGATGACCTTCAGCTCGATATGGTCGCCCAGCCGTTTCCCGGTTATGCGAATAGCAATGGATTTGCCGAACCAGGAGTGCTTGAATATATTCTCGACAAATGGCTGTAGAATCAGCTTAATAATTGGCGTGTGCAGGATGTCAGGCTCGATATCAAAATAGACCTTGAAGGTATCCGCATACTTGACCCGTTGAATATCGAGATAGGCTTCAATTTGTTCAAGCTCCTTCTCTAAGGAGATATATACATGACCGCCATTTAAGGTAAGCCTATAGAACTTGGACAATCCCTGAACCATTTGGGTAACCTTCTGAACCTCTCCGAGATTGGCGAGACTGCCTATGGTAGACAAGGTATTATATAAGAAATGAGGACTGATTTGTGCTTGAAGCACATCAAGCTCGGCCTGCTTCTTCTGAATGCCCTGCACGTATTCTCTTTTAATTAATTCCTGAATGCTGGTCGCCATCTGGTTGAACGAATCGGCGATATGGACGAATTCATCATTGCCGGTGAACACGATCCGCTTATGAAAGTTTCCTTCCTGGAAGGAGCGGACGAGCGTGACGATTCGCTTCATTTTTTTGCCGGAGAGCCTTGCAACGATAAAGCCGATAAAAGCCATGACGAGAAAGCTGATCGTACAGACCGTCCCGATTACTCGTTGCATTCTGCTGGCATCTTTATTCAAATAGGCATGGGGAACGAGTGATTCAATAATGAAAGGTGTTCCGCTAATTTGCTCGGTGATGCTAAGATCATTGCTTGTGCTCCCTGCCGTTACTGCCTCGCCTCGTGTATAAAGCGTATTGCCTGTCGTCGTATCGACCAGCCGCAGCGTGATCCCTTGATCAATCGGAAACGTATCGAAGTTGCCGAATAGCTCATCGAACCTTGCGGTTACGCGGATATAACCGATTACGGGTGCCAGGCTGCTCGAGGAGACCAGTTTTCGGAAATGGGAGATATGATCGAGCTTCTTATCCGTATCAAGTTGAATCCATAAATTATCCTGGTTCTGCTTTAAGATGGATTGGAACCAATCCGTATTCTCGATACTGGTGAAAGGGAGAACGTAATAATCTCTTCTTTCGATCTTGTTCTCCATATTGTCTCCGGGAACTTCATACATTTTATCATTCACCGTATAGAGAGCAAGTCGGATGTTATTCCCGTAAAGCTGCAGTGGAGCTTTCATCTGCGGGATGATGTCATCTCGCATTTTGAGCATAATCTCGAGCGGGTCTCCTGAATTCTGAAGCGCGTTCTGAAACGTAAGACTGGTGAATAAGGTGCTCGACATCCGATTAATTTCATCCATTTGGTATTCAATATTGTTGCGCGTCTGCTTCATAGCGGTTCGAATATTCGTCTCTGCCATTTCCGTTCGGGATTGAATAAGCATCGTGTACGAAATATAGCCAATGAGCAGATCAGTTAATAGAACGAGTAGAAGGTAAGGGATCATCATTTTGTAGGTGAAGGGGATATACAGCTTTCCCAGTTTGAATCGTCGCATCCTGCTTCCTCTTTCCAGCCAAATTGTTTTTATTAAATATACAGCATAAGTTAAACTAAAGAAACGACTAGGAAGAACCATTCACACGGCGGACTCCAGCCGAAAAACTTAGATCAAGGACATATGTCCTATCCTTCATGACTCCTTCTGACTTTTAATGAATGTAAGAAGAATGAAGGAGAGAGGGCATGAAAGGAATACTGTTTGCGCTATTAGGCGGAGCTTTAATTACCCTGCAGGGGGTAGCCAACTCGCGGATCAGCCAAGACATTGGTACATGGCAGGCGGCCGCGCTTACTCAGTTTACAGGATTTGTGACGGCACTGCTTATTCTGCTCGTTATTCGGGATGGGAAATGGCAAGGATTCGGACGGGTAAAGCCGCTTTATTGGATAGGCGGTGCGTTTGCCGCTGTTATCATCTACGGCAATGTGACCGCTATTCATCATATGGGCGTCACCTTTACAATCGCTGCTGTGCTGATCGCCCAGCTATGCCTTACTTATTGGATAGATGTTAGCGGATGGTTCGGCGTGACAAAACAGACGATTAGAATGCCGCAGCTCGTAGGAATAGGGATGATGATTGCTGGTGTAGTGATCTTGACATTCTAAATGACGCAATAGAGGTGAGAGAGCCGAATGAAAGAAATCAAAGAGCCTGCTCAGCTTATGCATTATTTGCAGGTGCATCAATTGGAGCCGATCTTTCATAAACCGCTGCTTCCACATTTGTCGCTCTGCAGCTTCGAGCAAGGCGAGCAAATCTGTACGCAGGGAGCAGCCTCACAATATTTGTACGTGCTGGTGAAGGGGAAGATCAAAATATTCAACACCTCTGCGGAAGGCAGGACGCTCGTTATTTCGTTCAAAACACCGCTTGAGGTCATTGGAGATATCGAGTATATTCGCGGAATTGAGATGATTAATACAGTCGAGGCGGTATCGCCTGTGATAATGATTGGCGTTCATTATCGGTCACTGAACACATACAGTCATGATTATACCCCGCTGCTCCATTTCCTATTAGATATTATAACGAAGAAGTTTTTCATTAAGTCAAGCGCAATGAGCATGAATCTGATGTATCCGGTAGAAATTCGATTAGCAAGCTATTTGCTGTCTGTTTCCTATGATGAGACAGATAAGGATTTCAAAGGTCAACTCCGAACAGGAAGCCTTACGGATACGGCGAATTTGATCGGAACGAGTTATCGGCATTTGAACAGAGTGATTCAGAAGTTTTGTGCAGAAGGTTTGGTTGAGCGGAGCAAAGCGGGCATATTCATCAAAGATAAGGAACGGTTAAGCGCACTTGTGAGCCAACCGATCAGCAAATAAGGAGAAATGATCATGGTATTTGGGTTGTTGCTGTCTGTTATAGCGGGATCGCTAGTCGGCTTGCAGAATATATTCAATAGCAAAGTGAGTGAGCACGCAGGCTCGTGGGCAACTACGGCATTAGTGCTTGGTACGGGATTTGCTGCGTCACTGCTGCTCGGCTTAGCATTCGAGGGGAAAGAAATGTTTGTGCTGCACAACATGCAGCTCTGGTATTGGTTCAGCGGAGTGATTGGGGTAGGTGTCGTCATTAGCTTAGTGAATGGCATAAGGCTGCTTGGTCCAACACTTGGAGTCTCGCTTGTGTTATCTTCGCAACTTGGCTTCGCACTGCTTTGGGATTCCTTGGGCTGGCTAGGGCTTGAGAGAGTTCCATTCACACCGACTAAGCTGATTGGCGTTCTCGTCATCGCCGGAGGAATTGTTTTGTTCAAATGGAGCGGGGCGCGTGTTTATGCGAAGGCTACCGAAACGGTGTGACCGTAGTCTTATAAGAAAGCCTCCCAAGGTGAAACGGCTGTCGTCGCCTTCTGGCGGCACAGCGCGTTCATTCCGAGAGATATAGAGAAAGGATTGCGATATCCTTTCTCTATATTTCAAGCTCATGAGCTTGGTCGGCTTTTTATTTCCCTATCAATTAAGCAGCTCTAGCTAAGAACGACAACGCCGAAGCCTTCCAGCGATACCGAACCGTTTAACGTGTTTCCAGTAAGCACATCCGTTTTGGATTCCTTGAGCGTGATGGCAGCAGGCTGTTCACTGAAGTTGAGCAAGAAGTACAATGGCCCATCTTCACCTTCACGAATCGCAAGCTCCACATCGGGTGGGAGCGACAGCCAGCTGGCTGTCGGCGCTGCGAGTCCAAGGCGGTCAATGATTTGTTCTGCGGCCTCATCGTTAAATACGGCTCCGAAGTACCAAGCTTGGCCTTCTCCGAAAGCATTCTTCGTTACAGCAGGTTTGCCTGCATAGAAATCGGAGGCATATGTCGCAACGACCTCGACGGAATCATCTTCGACATACAATACTTCGTTGAATGAATCTGCGGCAGTTAGTGCTTCGTCTCCGCCGTTCCACTTCATCGTAGTTGCCTTGCGCATACCATTAATCATAGTGAATTCCTCGACGGAAATACCGCAAAGTCCAGCAGCAGCGCCAGGGAATGGACGCATGTAGGTGTGGCCGTGTTCATTCTTGTAGCCCGTCCGGCAGCCGAAAATAATGATGCCGCCTTCACGCGTGTATTGCTCCAGCATGGCGGCAGTCTCATCGCGCATGATGGCAGCATGCGGATAGATGAGAACCTTATAGCGTTTGAGGTCTTCAATGGTTGTATGGCTTCGGATATAAAGCGTATCGCTTGGAATGTGGCGTCTGTTAAGTACTTTGAACCACGATGTTCCGCTTTGCCATGAGAACGGGCCATGCCAAATATCGTATTCGCCGTCCCATTCGTTGTCATAATCGCGAACGAGGGCGATATCGGCTTTGAACTCCGCTGCCGTCGTAATGCGATTGCCTGCAAGCGCAAGCTCCGAGCCGATTTGTCCTGCTTCGCGCACGCGGCGATTCGGACGGTTATGGTAGTCGTTGATACCATGCCAGTAAATTTCGTTGCCGACTGTTGCCGTCCGCCAGCGGAAGTAGAGGACCATGTTCGCGCCGTGAGCGATGGATTGATATGTCCAGAGCCGCATTTGTCCTGGCTTAGGTGAAGCCATATTCATGCGATTGACCCAGCCGCCAGGGCCAGATTGCTGCTCCATGATGACAAAGTTCGGTGAGATCGAACGAACCGAACTGAGCTTCTGGCTCCAAGCGCGGTCGGCTAGTGGGTTCTCTTCGTTTTGGTTATCAGCAAGTGCCGAGAATTGTGGATAGCTGTCGTAGCTGAAAAAGTCAAGTAGCTCGTCGTTCATCCGGTGGCTGTCCAAATGTCCGAACAGTCCGTTCGTCGTTACCCAGTGATTGGGAGCGACTTCTCGCAAAATATCACTTTGCACTTTAGCATACGAAATCGTGTTGTCGGATATAAAGCGTTTCTCATCCAAAGCTTGGTGAGGATTCGGCTGTCTCTGCCCAGGCGTTGGTCGCGGCAGGAAAACCTGCTCCCAAGCGCTGTAGGTTTGGCTCCAGAATACAGTACCCCACGCTTCGTTAAGCTTGTCCAGCGTACCGTATTTCTCCTGCAGCCATGCGCGGAAAGCGTCATGATCGGCAGGTGCATAGAACTCGTTGATCTCGCAGTTGAACTCATTGTCAAGCTGCCAGCCGATTACGGCAGGGTGATCTTTGTAATGCTCAGCCATCTTGCGTGTGATGATCGCCGACAGCTCGCGGTATTTCGTGCTGCTGTAGTTATAATGACGGCGCAAGCCGTGATGAAGTGTAACGCCATCATGAGAGACGTTTAGCACCTCTGGATATTTATGAGTCAGCCAAGCGGGAGGCGTAGCTGTAGGCGTTCCGATAATAACTGTAAGTCCGTGCTTGTGAGCAAGATCAAGCGCGCGGTCGAACAAGTCGAAGGAGAAGACGCCTTCCTGCGGCTCGAAGATCGACCAAGCAAATTCTGCTACGCGGATGATGGAGAAGTTGAGCTCGCGCATGCGGCGGAAATCATCCTCCCATAGTGATTCCTGCCAGTGCTCCGGATAATAGCAGGCGCCAAGGCGGAATTCTTTGAGGGCATCGATCGGTTTCATATAGTGTTCCTCCTGAATAATGAAAGTAATGGTCATGCGAATATATTGCTAATCGTATGTCTGTATTTTCATTTTAAAGTCTATTGAATAAGACGTAAATGACAATATCATGCGATTAATGATACAATATTGCGAACTTGAAGAGGGGGTGTGCAGCCATGCGCGAGCACTATATCGTACCAAGTCCAGCCTTTCCCCATTATGTATGCTACCCTGACCTGTTTGGAAGATACAACAAATTTCCGCAGCATGAAGAGCGGAGAGAACAGGGCCAGCTCAAGCATTATAATTTGCATCTCATATTTGAGGGGAGCGGTTATGTTACGAATGGCAGTGGTGGAGAGAAGCTGCAGCTGCGGACGGGAGACGGTTTTCTGTTCCCTAAACATGCGTTCCAGCAATACGGCTCTAACGCGGGCGATGCATGGGATGTGCGTTGGATCCATTTCGAGACGCAAATTCCGCTGCCGATGCTAAGGGAAGCTGATGAAACGGGAGGCTGGCTGTTTACGTTCTCGAACCGCGACCGCTTCAAGGAACTGACAGAGGAGATGTACGCACTGTGCCAGCCCTTCGAGACAAGCAATGAGCCGCGTCTATCGGCGCTGCTCTATGAGATTCTAGTGGAACTGGTGCAGCATTCGGAGCGGCTGGAGGGTTCATTAGCACTGGAGAAGCAGAATGCGATACGGGTTGCGGCCGATCAGATTCGGCACAAATGCGCGGAGCCGTGGAGCTTGGAGAGAATGTCGGCACTGGCTGGCTACAGCCCGTACCACTTCCTGAGGCTATTTCAGCAGGTCATGGGAAAAACGCCGAATCACTATGTCACGGAATGCCGGATCGATACAGCTAAGCTGCTGCTGGCGACGACGGCGTTATCCGTGACAGAGGTTGCGGCGCGTTGCGGGTTCGCGCAAGCGAGTTATTTCATAAGGGTATTTCGTTCATCAGAGGACGTATCGCCCAAAATGTACAGAATGATATACGGGCAAGGAGCCACGCTCCATTAAACCGCTTTAACAATGGTATGGATTGCAATACCGGATGGGTCATGCAGCACAATAGCTTCGCCTAGAGCTGATGTTGCAACGCCTGCTGCGCGCAGCTCAGTCAACCAAGCTTCGCGGGACTCTTCACTTGGGAAGACGATTGTGAAATAAGATAGACCTACAGTGTTCGCTGGAGGCAAAGCAGCGCCTATACCTGCCCAAATATTCATGCCGATATGGTGATGGTAACCACCAGCCGAGATGAACAAAGCGGACATTTGGGCATAGTCGCCAACGACATCAAAGCCTAGCTTGCTTTCATAGAACGCACGCGAAGTACGCAAATCTCCAACATGAAGATGGATATGCCCAATGATGGTGCCAGCCGGTAGGCCGCTCCACTCTTGTCCGCTGCTCTCTGCAAGCAGGCTTTCCATATCAAGTGGATCGGATGCCATCACATAGTTGCCGCGGTCATCTTGTGTCCATTCGCTGCGCGGCCGGTCTCGGTAAATTTCAATTCCGTTATGATCAGGGTCTTCTATATATAGCGCCTCGCTGACAAGGTGGTCGGCTTGACCGATATGAATGCCTGTGTTGATTAAATGTCGGAGCGCAAGCGACAAGGACGGGCGGTTCGGGAGCAGGATGGCGAAGTGGTAAAGCCCCGCATGAGACCTTCTTGGCGGAATGAGCGCATTCGGCACCTCCTCGATGACAAGCAGAACATTTAATCCGTCAGCGGTGAAAGAAGCTTCACGCTTCGCCTCATCCAGCGGCAGAGCCTTTAATCCGACAACCTCCTCGTAGAAACGAATCGATCTCTCTAATTGACTAACCTTTAGTTTGACTTCGCCTAGCGAAATATGCGGGTCTAGAATGGCAGACATATGAATTCCTCCTCTATTTGAATGTAAGTATGCTTAGCGAATCGGTGGCCTACCTGTAATGCTCCTAATCGTTATATATTGTTCCGAATACTGGAAAAATACGTACTGAGCGTTCATACTATAAAAACACACATGAATGATTATGCTCTGCTTTATGGACTTATTTTATCACAAGAAATAAATAAAATAAAGTAACTAATTAAAAGTAACTAATAATTGAGCTGGAGAGGAGACAGTATGAGAATTGCGTTACGCAAAATAGAATGGACATTACTGGTTGTCATAGGAGGTTTGGCAGTTTTCAACCTGCTGCACACCTTCGATTTGTTTGATCGGGATACTCAGCTTAGCGAAGCCAAGAAAAAAGGCTACTATTACAAGGTAGATGCAGATGCGCAGACTTATTTCGGTATGCGGGTAAATGTGGATGGGGTTATATACGGGGAGGGGAAGCTTACTGTGTACCTGTCGACGAAAGATTTGTTCTCGGTGCCATTGTTTCCGAATCGTATTCAAGTGACGACGGACTCAGGCGAGGTGCTGAGCTATAGAACTTCTAGTGGTTCTACGGGATATTACAAGTCAACGGGGCATTTCACATTTGAACAGGTACCAGAAAATTTGAAATCGATTACGGTTCATCAAGAAGCGTACGGCCAATCGCTCTCCTTTCTGATTCCGCTAGAAGGAGGGAGCAGCAAATGAACCTTAAAATCGTAGCAGGCCATGCCATACGCTGGCTATTGATTATGGCAGCAAGCTGCACGTTGTTTGTCACATTGTTCTCGAGCAGCTCACTTCGCATTGATCAAACTGTTCGTAAGGCTTTGAATATGTTTGAGGTGCCGTTCGCACCGATCACAGAGAGGATTAAGACCGGTCAAGGATACGAATTGCTGCAAATCGTCGATAAGGAGCATGGCCTTTATCATCATTTATTCGTAAAAAAGACGCTGGGTTTATTTTGGAGCTATCGTGGGGGAGGCGGAGGGAGGCCGCTTGACGAGCATACTGTGCTTGAATTTCTTTGGGGCTATTCGACCTTCGGCAAATATCGGCATTATTATGCTGCGGGGCCGGTGAACGATGCTCGAATAGCAAAGCTGAAGATCATGTGGTGGGATGGTCATGAGCAGGAAGCCGATATCAATAACGGAACGTACATTGCGGCCAGATCCTACCGCATTCCTAAGGAGGAGCCGGAGGGAACGAGCCATAACCACCTGTATGCATATGATGTAAATGGTGTATTGCTATATGAGCTGAGTGATGACAACAGGGCAATTAAAAAAGAAGGTTGAAAGAGTAATACTCGGAAATTATGCCTATTCGTAGATTAAATGTTAGGCATCAAAGAGCCGTCCGCACTTGTATTCAAGCGGAGACGGCTCTTTGATTTAGGCTTCAAGTGTTGGCTGCACAGGAGTGGATTTCTTCTTCCTAGTTGGAAGCGGACCAAACAGGAGCCAATGCCATTTGAATGGAGCGCTCAGCGCTACGATTGCCCATGGAATAAGCAGCGCCGCGAAGAAGCCGCCTGCGACCCAGCCATGGTAGAGCAGCGGATCGCCCACGTTGCTCGTCTTGCGGTACAGGAACAAAATAATAGGATGAACCAAATAGATGCCAAAGGATGTCGCTCCGATATGCACGAGCGCACGGACAACAGCTTTGTTCCACGCGGCATAAGCCCAGTAAGCTAGCTGAAGCAGGAGGAGACCTGCGGTAATGCAGCGGACTTCATCTATAATCTCTAAGAAATTCGTGTTAATAACGGCTGTTTGGTAAAGTCGATTCTCGTAATGGAAGTAGAAGAGAAGCAGGCTTGAACCAATGAAAAGCACCCACATCGCGATCGCTGCTGCGATTCTGCCCGGGGCCGCCTGTTTACTGGCTATGTTGATCCACGGCATAAGCTTCATATAATAGATACCGATAAATGCGCCTGTTGTGAAGTACAGCATATAGGTAAAGCAATAGCTGCCAGGGCTATTAATGCTCCATTCATCAGCCAATTTGTAAATAAACAGCCACTGCACCAGCATGCCGATCCAGACGATATGTTTGCCGAGCAGAGGGAAGCGTTTGACGGCATAAAGCAGCAGCGGAGAAAGAATATAAAACTGAATAATGATGATGACAAAATAAAGATGTGTATAGGTTTTGCCGGAGAACAGCATGCTTAAAAATTTCGTTGTTGCGAAGTATTCAAGGAATGTTCTCATGTCAGTAAACCCGAATTGCGCATATCTTCTAAAGGCAAAGTAAAAGATCGAAAACAATAAGAATGGAATTAAAATTTTGGACATTCGTTTTTTGTAGAACTGTCCGATCGTCTTGGCTGTAAAGGGCTTGTCATAGTAGTTGTAGAATAGCACGAAGCCGCTTAGGAAGATAAATATGGGAACTGCAAATTTGGCTGCTGTATTCAAAAAGACATAGAGCGGATAAAGCGCAGCATGGTGATCGTAGCCGGCTACGACTGCTGATGTGGAGTGAATCAGGATTACCGCCAAAATGCCGAAGGCTCGGACGAGATCGAGCTCGGGTATGTACGGTCTTTTTGCAGCTTGTTCCATTAAATATCCCCTAATCCACTATAGAATGACAACGGCAATATTGGGCTCTTAGCGGCCTCTATCGCTATTATAAGGCTGGCCTTCATTTCAGCCAATACATTTATTTCTTGCTGACTGACGCACCCCTGGAGCTTAGGATTAGTTACAGACAAATGGCTCTCCGCTTGATATGATAGGTTCTGTTATGCTTAGCAGCTAGAGTGGTTGAAGTTCATCAGGAAAGGGGCGATTTGCTTCCATGTGGTTAACGTATTCGGTATTCGCTGCCCTTTGTTTTGGTTTACGGGGAATTTTGTATCATTGGACGAGCCAGAAGCCGCTGAGCCGCAACCTGCTTCTGTTCGGGACATTCAGTATGGGGGCAATTGTCAACGGAATTTGTGCGCTTGTGTTCGCATCCGATTGGACGTTAGCGGCGCTTATCGGGATACAGATGGGGTTATTTTCTTTCGGCGCTAATGCGAGCATGTTCAAAGGCTTTGCAGTAGGCAAAGCCTCTTTAGTGGCTATATTAACGGCGTTGCCATCCGTTGTCGTTGTGATTGCCGCATTATGGTTCTGGCAAGAGAAGCTGCATACGATGCAGGTTGTTGCATTTGTCGTAATCATCGGTGGCGTACTGCTTGTTCGACTGTCTAATGACATCTCACTTCGTAATTTGCAGGGTGCACAATGGGGACTGCTTGCGATGCTGCTGTTCGCGGCTAATGATCTCTCAGGTAAGTGGTCAACAATTATGAAGGCAGACCTGTTCCCGACGATGTTTTTCATGTTTATAACGGGTGCGGCTTGCTTCGGGCTATGGTGGCTGCGCGATCTTCGAAGAGAGCTTGCTCTTCAAACGCATGAGACCAGTAATACAGACTTGGCGTGGCGAGAAGTAGGCGCTACTTCGCAGCATAAGCCTTTCTGGGGCGCAAAGCGAACGTACTTGGTCGGGCTTGCTGTGGGCACTACGAATGCGGTCGGGATGATGCTGATCGTCACGGCGTTTGATCTTGGGAAAGCGGGGCTTGTCTCTGCGGTTACGGCGCTGAATGTACTTATCGTCTTGCTCTATACACGATTTGTCGTGAAGGAGCGCTTCACTCCGCTTGAAGTAACAGGCATCTCGCTTGCCTTTGCAGGCATCCTGCTAATGAGGCTGTTTGGCGCATAAATGGATAATAAAAAGGACTCGCCAGTTGGTCAATGACCTTCTTGCGAGTCCTTTTTACCTGGGTGCATAGAATAGAATGACATGACTGCTTAAGCGATGTCGCATGGGCGGGCTGGGCGAATGCAACGGCTTATTGCTGGCCTGGGCGAACACGGACTACACCAATGTCGGAAGCGTTGATTGCGAATGCGTTGCCCCCTTGATTAATGGAAGCGTTAGCGCCTTGCTTGACGTTGACAAAGGTTTTTCCGTTGTCTTTTTTGATCGAGTTGCCTTGTTTGGAATGTTTGAATGACATGATCTCACCCCCTTTCAAAAGAAATATCGGGGTTGCACTGCAACAGAGGCTAGCTACGTTTGTTCTTTTTGAAAATTTGTACGGTCGCCGCGTTGCTTGCCAGTACGTTGCCCTGCTGTGCACTTGCTTCGGAGGTTTGATAAATATTAATGATAATGTAATTGTTTTTGCCGACGCGGTATTTGACCGTTTTGACGCTGGAACGAACCATCCTTTTCCCTCCCTGCCATACGCTTTGTTCTTGCTAGATAGCATATGGGAGAGTCGGACTGCTTGTATCAGCTAATGATAACCGTCAAATCTATCAATTTTCGGATTTTTTGTAATGCGAGGGGGTTGTGCCTGTCAGCTTTTTGAACATGCGATGGAAATGTGGAAGGCTCTCGAACCCGCATTGCTCAGCAATGTCCGCCACATTGGTCTCACTTTGCATAAGAAGCTCTTTGGCGCGGATAATTCGTTTGGTGGTGACGTATTCCGTTACGTTCATGCCTGTCAGCTTCTTGAATACGCGGGAGAAATGAGCAGGCGTAACGGCTGCTCGCTTAGCTAGCTGGGATAGACCGAGCGGACTTCCGGGATGTTCGTCGATATAGGTCAATATCGCTGTCATCCAGCCTGGTGCAGTGGTGGATAGCACTGATCCATCTTCCTTCGAGGGCAAGGTACGTCCGAGCAGCAATAAGATTTGTTGAAGATGAAGCAGCACAGCTTGGCGATAGCCTGTCAGTTTGCCGAGTTCCTCGTGACGAATGCTGTCGATGAGCGAGACGATCGTCTGCCTCGCCTCGGCTGATTCGGCTGATAATCGGTAGCTTTTCTGACGCTTAGCCTGATCGAAGCAGCGCAAATAGGAGAAGGAATCGCCAAGTGGCGCACTATGAACGAGCGAAGCATTAAAGAACAGCGCCGTTGATGTCTTCGGTTCATCGGGGTCTGGGAACGAGCGGTGGATCGTATTGCCGGGAATGAGGAAGATGTCGCCGGCCACAGCGTCATAGAAGGTTTGATCAACAAAGAATGTGCCTTTGCCGCTATAAATATAAACAAGCTCGTACCATTCGTGGAAATGGTCAGGCAACTCGTTCTGGGCGCTCTTAGTATCCCGATATACACATTCGAACGGAAACGGGGTCATAGCGTCAAACCTTTTGCGATAGGGATTCATCGGTTCATCGCTCCTTCCTTATTTGTCAGCTCGATTGTAGCAAATATCAAAAAAGAGTACAAATATGCGCTAATAGCATATTTCAGACCTCCATTTTGTTTTTTATAATAAAGAGGAACTTAATTCGGCTGGAAATGAGGCGGAAGCGATGAGATTGGATGCGCATCAGCATTATTGGAGCATAGAACGTGGGGATTACGGATGGATTACGCCAGAAATACCAGTGCTGTACAGGGATTTTTTGCCCCAGCACCTGGAACCTCTTTTAGATAAGCATCAGTTGGACGGAACGATTGTGGTACAAGCGGCGGCGACACTGGCGGAGACGGATTTTTTGCTCGCTTTAAGCGAGAATGAGCCTTCCATTGTAGGCGTTGTAGCATGGCTGGACGTAACGGACCCCCATTATCGGAAGCATTATGAGCGATTCGCGCAGCATCCTAAGTTTGTCGGCTTTCGCTTAATGATTCAGGAGATGGCAGACGCGAGCGAGATCGTATTACCGCCTTATGTGGAAGCGCTCACTTTTTTTGCGGAGAAGATGGTGCCAGTCGATTTGCTGGTCGTATCGCATCAGCTAGAACCGCTTGTTCAACTGCTTGAGCTTGTTCCAGGCTTGCACGCGGTTATTGACCATATCGCGAAGCCGCGAATCAAGGACGGTGTGCTGGAGCCATGGAAAACGCAGATGGCTCAGCTCGCAGCTCATTCGAATATATATTGCAAATTGTCCGGCATGGTAACCGAAGCCGATCATGAGCATTGGAAGCCAGCGGAGTTTAGACCCTATATCGAGCATGTGCTGGAAGTGTTCGGCAGCGAGCGAGTGATGTATGGCAGCGACTGGCCCGTCAGTTTGCTGGCGGCAAGCTATGATGAGGTCGTTGAAGTGGTCGAACAGGCATTGCCGCAGAGCTGGACGGCAGCGGAGAGAGAGCGGCTATTCGGACTAAATGCGAAGGAGTTTTACCGAATATGACGACATTAGGGCAAGGCCGGTTAAACGACGAGCAGGCACGTATATACGATGAGATGAAGCAAGAGAAAATAAAGGTGCTGCAGATTGGCGAAGGTAATTTTCTACGCGGCTTCTTCGATTGGATGATTCAGGAGTGCAAGAAACAGGGCTTGTACGAGGGAAGTGTTGCTGTGACGCAGCCGCGTCCCGGCGGCAAACCCAAAATCGATGCGCTCGCCAGCCAAGAAGGGCTGTATACGTTGGTTATTCGAGGCTTGGAGAACGGGCAAAGCATCCAGCGTCATGACATCATATCGGTATTCGGCAGCGTGTTCGACCCCTATTCGGAGTGGGATAGCTTTCTTGGATTGGCTGAGAGCCCTGATCTACAGGTTGTCGTATCCAATACGACTGAAGCTGGGCTCGTGTACCGTCCGGAAACGCTTGTGGAAGGACAGCCGATTCTATCCTTTCCCGGCAAGCTGACCGCACTGCTTTATCGCAGGTTCGTACATTTCGGCGGAGATCCGGAGCGCGGCTTAATCTGCCTGCCTTGCGAGCTGCTTGAGCGCAACGGCGATGAGCTGCGCAGCTGTATTCTGCGCTATAGCGATGATTACGGATACCCTGAGGCGTTCAAGGAATGGGTGATGCAGCACAACCGATTCTTGAACTCGCTTGTGGACCGAATTGTGACAGGCTACCCAGAGCAGTCTCAGGCAGAGGCTTGGTTTAGCGAATGGGGCTATACGGATTCAATGCTGACGACTGCTGAGCCTTATCACTTGTGGGCGATTGAAGGGGAGCAGGAGCTTGAAGCGGTGCTGCCGCTGCAGAAGGCTGGCTTGAACGTTCATTGGGTAGCGGATTTGAAGCCGTTCCAGCTGCGCAAGGTTCGCATTCTGAATGGTGCGCACACACTGATGACGCCGCTTGGCCTGCTTCATGATGTTGAGCAGGTACGAGAAGCAATGGAGCATGCCGTGCTCGGGCCGCTGGTTCGCAATACGGTGGAGCTGGAGATTATTCCAGCACTGACGGAGATTGACCCGAATGAGCTGGAGGCATATGCGGGCGATGTATATGAGCGATTCTTGAATCCGTTTATCCGCCATAGGCTTGCCGATATCGCTATGAATAGCTTGAGCAAATTCAAGGTGCGGCTGCTTCCATCGCTGCAGTATTACGCTGAAGCTGGAAACAACGTGCCAAGCGGTCTTGTTGCTGGATTGGCTGGATTGCTGCGTTATTACAAAGTGAAACATACGGTAGATGGATATGCGGGGTTAACCTTGAGCGGAGCTTCTTATATCGTACGGGATGATGCTGGTTTGCTGGATAGTATTGCGAACGTATGGGCCGAGGCGGAGGAGCAGAGTTGGACGCTTGTGCAGACAACTGCAGTTCTGCTTGGATTAACGAGCGTCTGGGGGCGCGACCTATCTGTGGATTGGCCGGCCTTGGCTGCGGCTGTTAGTGCGGAAATAACAGAAATGGAGCGACAAGCCAATGAATAGCTGGGTTCGATTGCATGAGCAGGACCACGTCGTGATAGCGCTGCAGTCTTTTGCCAAAGGGGATAAGCTGTCGCTTGAGAACGGAATAGAGCTTGAAGTGCAGGATGAGGTGCCTAAGGGTCATAAGGTGCTGGCGAGAGCAGTAGCCGCTGGTGAGCATGTACTCAAGTTCGGCTACTCGATCGGGGTAGCTAAAGAAGCTATCAAGCCGGGCAGTTGGGTGCATACGCATAATATGGGGACGGGCTTGAAGGGATTTCTGGACTACACGTATGAGCAGCATGCGGAGGATGAGGACAAGGACGAGCCGAAGGGCGCTTCGCTCGATGCAGGCCGCACCTTCCAAGGCTTCGTTCGCGAGAACGGTGATGTTGGAATTCGTAATGAAATTTGGATTATAAATACGGTCGGCTGCATTAACAAAACGTGCGAAATCGTAGCACGCAAAGCCCATGCGCTTTATGAGGGGCGAGTGGAAGGCGTATTCCACTTCGCCCATCCTTTCGGCTGCTCCCAGCTCGGCGATGATCTTGTTCATACACAGAAGCTGCTCGCATCGCTGGTGAATCATCCAAATGCGGCAGGCGTGCTCGTTATTGGGCTTGGCTGCGAGAACAATCAGATTGATGCGTTCAAACAAGCGATCGGCGAGCATAGCTCGGAGCGGGTGAAGTTCATAAAGTCGCAGGAGGCGGAGGATGAGATCGAGGAAGCGCTTGAGCTTGTTGAGCAGCTTGTCGGTTATGCAGAGCGCTTCAAGCGCGAGCCGGTTCCAGTATCCAAGCTCAAGCTTGGCCTGAAATGCGGCGGATCCGATGGCTTGTCAGGCATAACGGCTAACCCGTTAGTCGGCGCAGTATCCGACCGACTCATTGAAGCGGGAGGCACGGCGATTCTAACAGAGGTGCCAGAAATGTTCGGAGCGGAGACGATTCTAATGAGCCGCGCTGCGGATGAGCAGGTTTTTGACAAAATCGTTCATTTGATTAATGATTTCAAGCAATATTTCATTAAGCACGATCAGGAAATATATGAGAACCCTTCACCAGGCAATAAGGCAGGCGGTATTAGTACGCTTGAAGAGAAGTCGCTGGGCTGTACGCAGAAGGGCGGCCATGCAATCGTTCAGGATGTCGTAGCTTACGGTGAGCGTATAAGCAGCAGCGGGCTTAATTTATTGGAAGCACCGGGCAATGACCTTGTGTCCGTTACGGCGTTGTCTGCAGGAGGCGCTCATATCGTATTGTTCACGACTGGAAGGGGCACGCCGTTCGGAGGGCCTGTACCAACCGTCAAGATTGCGACGAACAGTGAGCTTGCGGGACGCAAGAAAAATTGGATTGACTTTAATGCGGGCCAATTGCTGGAGGGCAAAAGCATGGAGATGCTTACGGATGAGCTGTGGGAGCAGTTGATTCGATTGGCCTCGGGCGAGATTCAGACGAATAATGAGCGTAACGGCTTTAAGGAAATTGCAATTTTCAAGGATGGGGTCATTCTATAAACGTATATAGGGGTGTATGCTGGTGAAATATCGGAAGCTTGGGAAGACGGGGCTGGAGGTGTCGGTGCTTAGCTTCGGTGCTTCATCGCTGGGGTCCGTCTTTAGAGAGACAAATAAAGCGGAGAGCGTGCGAACCGTGCATGAGGCCGTTGATAGGGGCATTAATCTAATCGATGTGTCGCCTTATTATGGACTGACGAAGGCAGAGACGGTGCTGGGCAAGGCGATATCTGAAATTTCGCGCGAACGGTTCATTCTATCGACGAAAGCTGGGCGCTATGGCGCAGATACATTCGATTTCTCCGAGGAGCGCATCATTCGCAGCGTTGATGAAAGCTTGCAGCGGCTGCAGACGGATTACATTGATATTTTGTTCCTGCATGATATTGAATTTGTACCTTTCGAGCAAGTGGCAGAGGGTGCATTCCTTGCACTGGATAAGCTTAAGCATTCAGGCAAGATTCGCTTCAAAGGTGTATCAGGACTTCCACTCTCCGTATTCGAGAAATCGCTGGCGTATACAGAGCTGGACGCTGTGCTGTCCTACTGTCACTATGCGCTGAATGATACGTCCTTGCTCGACATTGTGCCGCTGCTGGAGCAGAAGCAAGTCGGGCTAGTGAACGCTTCACCGCTGTCAATGGGACTGCTCGGCAATCGTGCGCTTGCAGACTGGCATCCCGCAGGGGAGCAAATTCGCTCTGTATGCAAGCAGGCTGTTGATTACTGTGCAGCACAAGGAGCTGATATAACGAAGCTTGCGGTGCAATTCGCTACAATGAACGAGAGTATACCGACGACGCTGGTAAGTACAGCTAATCCCGATAACATTTGCAAAAATATAGAATGGACGGACGAAGCAATTGACGAGGATCTGTTGTCTGACGTGCTCGCCATTCTTGAACCGATACGTAACCGAAGCTGGATCAGCGGGCTGCAAGAATACAATACGAGCGTGTTCGTATAAAGGGAGAGCTAACTTGTGAAAGCGATAGTATGTGAACAGGTAGACCAGCTTCAACTGATCGAACAGGATGCGCCGGTGCTGCTTCCGGGAACAGCGCTTGTCCGAATGCGCCGAATCGGAATTTGCGGTACCGATCTTCATGCCTATAAGGGAAATCAGCCGTTCTTCGTTTATCCGCGCGTCCTTGGGCATGAGCTCGCAGGAATCGTAGAGCAGGTGGATGGTCAGCAGAACGGTATCCGAATTCAGCCAGGTGACCAAGTGAGTGTCATTCCCTATATACATTGCGGCGAATGTATAGCGTGTCGTTATGGGAAAACGAATTGCTGCACGGATATGAAAGTAATGGGCGTGCATATTGACGGAGGCATGCGCGAGCTGATTGTCGTTCCACTCACACATCTTCTCGTTACGAATGAGCTGACGCTCGATCAGACAGCCGTACTCGAGCCGCTTAGCATTGGCGCACACGCCGTTAGGCGCGCAGAGGTTCGCGCTGGCGAAACCGTGCTTGTCATTGGATCAGGTCCAATTGGCCTTGGCGTTATGGCATTCGCGAAGCACCGCGGAGCACGCGTGATCGCTATGGACATTCAAGACGAGCGGCTTGCTTTCTGCAAACGATGGGCGAAGGTGGATGAAACAGTGAATGCGCTGGAGAACGCGAAGGAGCAGCTTGCACAGCTGACAAATGATGAGTTTCCAACTGTTGTATTCGACGCTACTGGCAATGCACGGTCCATGCAGGATGCGTTTGGGTTTGTCGCGCATGGCGGGAAGCTGGTGTACGTAGGATTGGTCAAAGCTGATCTAGCCTTTAATGATCCTGAATTCCATAAGCGGGAAATGACGCTGCTCGGCAGCCGCAACGCTACGATGGAGGACTTCGCAGCTGTGCAACAAGCGGTAAGCAGCGGCAGTATCGATGTGGAGAGCTACATTACCCATCGTGTACCTTTTGCAGAGATGGTTGATGCATTCGAGGGCTGGCTGAAGCCTGAATCGAAGGTCATTAAAGCGATGGTAGAGCTATAGTCAATGTTATAATAGAGAGTCCGGCTAAGGGAGGGTCTTCCTCTGGTCGGGCTTTCTGCGCGTTCAAGTATAAGGAATAATACGCGTAATGGTAGAAAACTTTTTTAAGTGAGCAATACATTGACAAAAAAGGTAGGACGGAATTATGATTGTTAGCTAAATGGGATAATTTGGATGGGTAATTAATCGTTTAAGAAGCAGTCAAGGGGGAACAAGCGATGCCAAAAACAGAGAAGCAAGCGGAGGAAGACCGGAGTATGAGTAAGAAAAGTGACCAGTCACGAAAGCAGGCAGCTAAACATGAGCGGAAGGCTGAGCAGGATGAATCCGGACGTTCCTATGTATGGGCGCTGCGGTTTCTGCTGCCGTATAAGAAGCAGATAGCTGCACTTGCGGCATGCGGCACAATGGCGGTAATTGGCGAGACATTAACGCCAAAAATGATTCAATATGTCATCGACCATGTCGTACCAGACAGGGACACATCATTGTTTATTACGATTTTGGCTGCGCTTACCGTCATCAATCTGCTCATGCTCGTCGCCAAAAACTATCGAAATCTGCTGCAGCGAACGATTGGAGAGCTTGCCTCCAGGGATATGCAGACAGCGATCTTCAAGCATTTGCGCAGGCTCGGCTTCGCGCATTATGAGCGGCATCCGGCAGGAGAGACGCTGTCGATGTTCAATTCCGAGGTGGCATCCGTTCAGAAAATATACCGTAACGTCTTGCCGAGCGTCATCGAGAATCTGCTGTTTATTATGGTAGCAGCTGTTATGCTGCTCAGCATCAGCGGCTGGTTATGCCTCATCATGCTGCCAACCTTTGGACTCTATTATTTGTTCGGCCCTTACTTCGAGCGTAAGGCAGCGATATTCGGCAGGAAGTCCGGCCAAGGCCGCATTGACTATAACCAAGCGGTGTACGAGAGTATCTCCGGTCTGCGTGAATTCCGCGCCTTCGGCTCCCAGCCTTGGTACCATGAGCGTACGCTTGGCAAGCATAAAGGCTGGGCACATGATTACCTGCTGGCGGCAACATACAGCTTCGGACGAGGAAGCTTCAGGCGGTTTACCTTTTATCTAGGAGCGATTGCCTTATTCATTGCCGGCTACTACTCCTTGCAGAATAATTGGATCACTCTTGGCGGATTCATCGCCTTCACCCTTCTCTACATGACGACGATGTTCCGGCTTACTCTGCTCGTTACGCAGCTTACGGAGCAGAAGCTGATCATCCATCAGACGATTCCGTTATACCGTTTCATGCATAAAGATGTGGAAATCGACGATCCGGCGGAAGCAATCCTACTGGATGAGGTGCATGGTGGATTGACATTTGAGGATGTTTGCTTCGAATATCCAGAGCAGCCTTCGGTCATTAACGGCTTCTCACTCATCATCAAGCCAGGCGAGAAGGTAGCTTTCGTAGGAGCGAGCGGCAACGGCAAGACGACGATGTTCAAAATGATCGGCCGTTTCTATGATCCAACGTTTGGCGTAATTAAGCTTGACGGCGTTCCGATCAGGCAACTGACGCTTGAGCGGCTGCGCGAGTCTATTGGGTATGTCTTCCAAGAGACGTATTTGTTCGGTTCCTCCGTGAAGGAGAACATTCGCTTCGGCAAGCCAGAGGCGAGTCACGAGGAAGTGATAGCGGCGGCGAAGGCTGCATACGCGCATGATTTCATTATGCAGCTGCCAGAGGGCTACGATACGCTTGTCGGCGAACGCGGCATGAAGCTGTCCGGCGGACAGAAGCAGCGCATTGCGATCGCGCGCATGTTCGTCAAACAGCCAGCTATAATTTTGCTCGATGAGGCGACCTCCTCCTTGGATAATGTAAGCGAACACGAAGTGCAGCGAGCGCTTGATGAGGTGCTTGTGGGACGAACGACGATTGCGATTGCGCACCGACTGTCAACCGTCAAGCATTTCGACCGCATTGTTGTTATTCATGGGGGCCGAGTGGCCGAATCCGGCAGCTATGATGAGCTTATGGCTGCTCAAGGCCTGCTCTATGAGCTGGAATTGGGGCAATTGGAAGCGCAGGAAGGAAGAGTTGCACATGAAGTATCTTAAAATCTTTTGGTCGAACTCGGTTATGCTGAGGGGCACTTATTTGCTTGTACTGCTCTACCTCGCGCTGGAATCGCTGTCCAACTATACGCTGGTCTACGTGCAAAAAATATTAATCGATGATGTGTTTACGCAAGGGAAGTATGAGCTGCTGCCGATCGTCATTGGCGTATTCGGACTGGCGGGTCTTGTCTATTCACTCATGTTCACGATGACGAGCCGCAGCTTGGTTCGCAATGAGTTCGCAGTAAGCCGATCGCTGCTTACCCGAATGCTGAAGCGACTTGAGGGCGTTCCGATCGAGCGCTTCCAGCAGGAGCGTACGGGCAAATACGTGTATTCATTCACACAGGATTTGTTCATATCTGCAAGTGTTATGGGGTGGCAAATTCCGCGCGGCATGCAGGATATACTGAATCTTTGCATTCTGATGATCATTATCGGGCTTGCTAGTCCAACGCTTTTACTTATCATTGTGTTGCTGTGCACCGTTTACGTACTTATCGGTGTTTATTTCACGCCTAAGCTGAAGGCGCAGGCGAAGCAGGTGGCAGAGAAACGGACGGCATTGCTCATCCAAATCGAGGAGGGTGTGTCTTCAACCCGCGAGGTCGTTGCCTATCACCGATTGAAATGGGAAGAAAAGCTGTACAACAAAATGTTTTCCGACTATTTCGACCAAGTGATGGTGGAAGGGAAGCTTGTGAATCGCCAAATTCGTTACAGTGATCCGATGAAGTGGGGCATGGGCATTCTAGTACTCGGATACTGCGGCATACAGCTTATGAATGAACAGATGTCAATCGGGACATTTGTCATTCTCTTTCAATTCTCGACGCAAATGGCGGATGCGTTCTACAATATTTTTCAGTTCTTCATGGGCATGTCTTCTCAACTGGCGAATGTGGACCGGGTGCAGCGTGTTCTAGAGCTAGAGCAGCACGAGCTGGGAACTGAGCGTGTTGAAGGCATGATCAAGCAGCTATCGTTCGAGCAGACCAGCTTCCGTTATTCTGCTGAGCTGCCGGAGGTCATTCGTGGATTCTCGGCCGAGCTTCCGATTGGTCAGAAGATTGCTTTCGTTGGCACAAGCGGCGGCGGGAAGTCCACGATTGCACAGCTGCTGGTACGCTTCTTCGATATATCGATCGGACAGTTCAAGCTGAACGAAAAGGATGTTCATAGCTATTCTCGTGATCAATGGGCGAGTAAGGTATCCATCGTGTTCCAAGATCCGTATATGTTCTCGGATACGATTGCTGAGAACTTGATGCTTGGCAGAGACGGCGTTACTACTGTGGATATCGAGGAAGCTTGCCGGATCGCACAGATTCATGATTTCATACTCGGACTTCCAGAGGGGTATGCAACGAATATCGGCGAGCGGGGCATTAAGCTGTCTGGGGGTCAGCGTCAGCGTATTGCGATAGCGCGGGCTATCGTCACCAATCCGGAAATATTAGTGCTGGACGAGGCGACCTCCGCTCTCGATCTTGAGACGGAACGCCAACTGCTCGCGGCGCTTGAAGCGCGGCGTGAAGGGCTGACGACGATCATGATCGCACACAGGCTGTCTACCATCGAGAATGCGGATGTGATCTTTGTTATGGACCAAGGTACGCTGGCTGAATCGGGTACGCATCAGCAGTTGCTAGCGGAAGGACGCGTGTATCAGCAGTTGTTGATGGCGCAGCATTAAGAGGAGAGATGAGAGTATGTGGGGGAGTGACAAAAGCGCCGGGCTTCCCTGACCGACGCTTTTGCTTATTTCCTTCTATATTGCTTTTCCCATGTGTTAATGATCTCAGCTTCAGTCAGAAGTTGTTCGGGCAGCCATGTAGATGTCTGCCATTCTTTTATTGCTTGTTGACGGGTTTTGAAAAAACGATAGTCGCAAATATTCCAAGAACAATAGATTTTCCGATACCATTTGCCATTCTGAACATTCTCAGAGTAACGGCGTACCGCTTTGGCTGCTTGACGTTTACTCCAGCGAGTTCCTGGTGAAGTGTGGTCTGTCCATGCGGGGGATTTCTTTATGCTTCTGCTCATTTGATTGTCTAACCTCCTTGGGGGAAGCTAGAGGCCGTCTAATTTCTTCATATTTCACCTCATCCTGAGATTGATTTCTTCGAATATATAAACGCTAAGGTTGTAGGGAAGTTGCAGGGTATTGGTAATAAGATGAATCATAGAAAAGTCATGTTTCAATTTTCAAGTAATTGTTTTGAAATAGTTGCATAGTAGAAGGTGCGAGATTAGTTCTTCAAGCGAAAGCTGTTTAGTAATAGTAAGATTAAGTAGAGAAGATTTTGAGATTATATTGGAATTATATACCGAAAAAGTAACGTTAGCGGAGCTTTAAAAAGGAGGTTATATGAAGCAATTAGTACAAAATCTAATTGATCTGAAGTTAGCAGAAAAAGAAGAGTTAATGGGTTGTAGTCTTCAAAAAATCGAGAAGCTCGAACAATTATTAGATGTAAAACTACCTGCATGTTATCGCGAGTTTTTGTTATTAATGGGAGCAAGTGCAGGTAGATTATTTGTTGGAACAGATATATTTATAAATCAGATATGTCATTTAAGAAAAGAAGCTGAAAAATTGTTAAAAGAAAACAATGTAAAATACATTCTTAAGACGGATTCCGTTGTATTTTCTATGCACCAAGGTTACGAGTTCAACTTTTTTCATATCTCTGATGGAGATAATCCACCTATTTATCAATATGTAGAAGGTAATGATATTCCATTACTTTGTTGGAGTAACATTAGAGATTATATTAATGAGGAAATTGAAAATATATTAAAGTAGTAATGATATTAATAATGGTAAGAAACTCAACGAATTACATAGATCTAATTGTAAGTATAAATTTATAGAATGGCCCAAAATGTCATGGGGCTGATTTATTTATACATTGCAAGAACATATTGCGAACAAGGAGAAGAACACAGTGAAAATAACAATGCGATATCAAAAAATTATATTAGTGTTGTTATGTTTTAACCTATGCATGGGATGTTCAAGTGGTCCGAAATCCATATAATATAGCAATTCCGCTCAGTCAGGTGGGACACTGTTATTCCTTTTTATAGTGAATAATTTCCATGGTTTTGAGTTGGAAGTTCATTTTCTGAATTTTTGATTACAAAAAGATCGGAAGTTCATGTAATGCTAGAAGGTAAACTCATATTTTATTGGATAGTAATTTATTATTTGCTGAGAATGAGGTGTTTGAGACGAAGAAAGGTTATATCATTACATTGTTTTTACTAGTTACTGTATTAGTTTTAGTCGGTATTATATTTTTCTCCATGCGTCCTCAAAAAATACAAGGATTATCTGGTGTTATTGTGTTGTCTAATCCTGATTTCGAAAGAAACAATGGAAAAGGATTATTGGTTTATGATCTACTTACTGAAAATACACGGATAGTTGGTAATGATAAATATAGGCATATCATTTCAGCAAATAATAATCGTAAAGACGTCTATACAGTTATGGACCGTCAACATGTTATTATGGATGTTGATCTAGATGTATTTAGTAGCTTTAATGTGTTGACCAATGCTCCTGTAGGATCAGTTCATTTTAATAAGACATCCGTGCAATCGGGTGTCAGCTTCATTTTTAATAATGAGTTACAAATTAATACGTCGAAACAGATACTTAAGTCAATCACTCTGCCGTATACCAAAAATTCAATCAACAAATTAGCAGGATATAGCTGGTCAATTGACGGGAAAACGCTCCTCTACAGTAATAGTGATAGCATATATAAGTATGAAATTGAAAAAAATCAATCTGAAAAATTGTTTAAAGGGAAGTATCCTGGTTTTTCTCCAGATAATAAGTATATGTTCTACAGCTCAGATCGAAATACTTTTGTCGTGAGAAGTTTAGAAACGGGAACTGAATGGACATATTCTGGTATCCATTCATATCCTCAGTTTTCACCGGATGGAAAGTACGTGGCATTCCAAATCCAAAGTAAGAAAATACTCGCAAAAGGTAGAGATCTAATTGTATGGGAATATGAAGCTGGGAAAAAGCAGACAATTATTCAGGATATTGTTTTGGACAACTCGGGGCAGTTTATTTGGATACCATAATAGGATGGTTTAGACAAACTATAGAGTTTCGGAAGTGCTAATGCGAACTGAAGTTACAAGGATTAGAGAGATTGTTGAGTGGCTGTGATATAAGATCAAGTAACGATAAGTGCGAAGGCCAAAGTATAGCAAAAAACTTATCAAATAGACAAAAGAAAAAAAACAGTGCAGCAGCGCACACCAATATTAAATCGGTGTGTGCTGCTTTATTTTGGATTGAAATTTTCTATTATTTCATACCAATTACTAGGTGCTCAGTATAGCGTGGAGTTTTTTGTATATTCAATTCACAAACCCAAAATGCTTCTTCTTCCGAAAGTTTGCTGGAGAGCTGCCTTGTTTATTGGTGAAAACAGAGGAGAAATAGGCAGCAGTGCTAAATCCTAATTCATCGGCGATTCGGGCAATGGACCAGTCGGTTTGGAAGAGAAGTTTTTTGGCTTGCTCGATTCGATATTGCAGCAAGTAATCAATTGGGGTGACTCCATAGACCAGTAACATGCATTTGGCCAAGTAGTTGGGATGGTAATTAAATTCGGCTTTAAGCATGGAATTGGTAATCTTTGAGGTGTAGTTTTGACGAATGAATAATTCTACTTTTTCAGCGAGCTGTATGGCAGTTGAATTGACTGAATTGACAGATTCATGATTAATATTTTGCATGAAGGTTTGGAAGGCTGTTTGTTTCCTCCAATTGCGAAGCGAACGCGGATCCTTATCTAGAGAATGAAACTGAGTAAGATCGTTCATGGATTGGCTCGACAGCTTGAATTTCTTTGGTATGAAAATCGAGTTAACTTCACAATGGTTGAGGTACGCTTGCTGTTTATGTTTTTCAAATAGAGCAATTTGATTCTCATAGCAATCGCTGATGCTTTTCATTTCATCCCAAGCTCCGAATGTTTGGAAATGAATCCACGTTATATCTGTTTCTTCTTCGCAGGGAGCCGTACCAAAGTGATACGCATCGGGTCGTAAAATAATGGCTTCATCTTTGCATAACGTCCACTCATTATCATTTTCTCCTATGTGCAACTTGCCCCTGGTGACGATTATAATATCAAACACACTAATGGAATAACGGCTGACATGCCGTTCTCCCTGCAAGAAAGTACGTTTCCCATTATCAATAAAATAAGGAATTGGTGGAGTTACAAAATGCATGATGATATCAGACATAACGATCCCCTTCACTTTACATCGTAATAGTGGTTTTTCAATTTGGTTATCAATTGGTTTCGTTAGCGCGATATTCATGTTTTTACAATGGTGAAATAACATAAGATTATTATAAAATTTAAACGTTTCACAAAAAAACATTCTTTGTGTGTGGAATTGTTCAATCATGGAGTAAATCATAGACCTTTATATCAAAATAACACAATAGTTGACACTTTTCAAACAGAAAAATAAAGGTTGGAATTTCGAAAATAGAGGTTGAAATAATCGTATTATAATGTAAACGATCGGTGATACAATGAAGTAAGCGTTTTCTATTGGCATAAAGAGAATACGGCTTAACTATTACTATGCAACCATTAAGTTAAACGATTAATCAAATGCAATAAATGCCTTCAAAGGGAGGTGCCATAACGAATATAGTTAGCGAAGTGATTAGTCTATGGTTGAGATATCAAAAGAACAGGTTGAAATATCTTATTGCGTTTCGTGATTGCTTATGGCACAATCTGGTTGTAATCGTTTCTAAACGTTTAACTTATCGCCTGTATGCTCTCTCGTGATTGAGTTAAATGGATAGATACAAGGTGAAGTGGCTGTCGCCGTTCTTTGGCGGTGCGGCACGTTTCATTCAGAGAAATATAGAGAATGGATGGTGAGATCATATCCGTTCCTATATTTTAAAAAAGGAAGCAAACATTGAAGGGAGAGCGGGGTCAATGAAAACAGGCAAGAAACTTGGGGTAGGTCTTATCGCAGCTGCATTGGCAATGAGTGCCATTGGATGCGCGAACAATGGAGGTAACGGAGGCAACACAGCGTCACCGGAATCGAATGCTACGAATACACCTGCGGATACTAAGACAGAGAAGGTTAAGATTACGTATTCAATGTGGGGAAGCGCGGCAGAAGGAAGTACGACACAGGCGGTAGCGGACAAGTTTAATGCTTCGCAGGATCGAATCGAAGTAGAAGTGCAAGCGATTCCATGGGAAAACTACATGACAAAATTGAATACGCTTGCAACGGCAGGTCAGTTGCCTGATACAGGGATGCTGCAGGAAGGCGGCGTCATCCAATGGTCGTCCGAAGGCATGCTGAATGATGTAAGCGCTATGTATGAGGGAAGCGACAGCAAGCCGCTGGACAGCTTGGCTTACAAGCATCAAGGAAATACGGTTGCTTATGCAGCTGCCAATGAAATTCTCCTACTTTATTACAACAAAGATATGTTCGATAAAGCGAATGTGCCCTACCCTCCAGCTGCTCTAGATCAAGCATGGACATGGGATGAATTCGTAGCGACGTCGAAGAAACTGACGATCGACAAGAATGGTAAACACCCGGATGAGGATGGCTTTGATTCACAAAGCATCGTTCAGTACGGAGCTTCCATCGAAAATCTTTCGTGGCAGCTCGAAGCTTGGACGCTCAGCAATGGCGGAGGTTTCTATTCCGAGGATGGCACAGAGGTTAGAATCGGTGAAGATGCTAGCGTTGAAGCGATTCAGAGGGTTGCCGATCTGTACTTAAAGGATCATGTCGCTCCGTTGTCCGTCGGACAGACCGATGATGGTATTCAGCGCACAATCATTGCTGGTACTGTCGCTATGGCAACGAATGGTCAATGGAACATAGGAACAAGCTTGAATACGGCCAAAGAAGAGGGGCTTAAATATGGCGTAGCTGTATTGCCTTACTTGAAGGATAAGGTCACCCTTAATACTGGGGGCGCCAATGTTGTATTCTCCCAGTCCAAACACCCGGAAGAAGCAATGGAATGGCTGAAATGGTACACATCTGAAGAAAACAACTGGGCGCTTATTTCATCGGGTATTTGGATGCCGACTCTAGATAAGTGGTACACGGACGAAACGTTTACTCGCAAATGGGTAGAAAATCCTAACTTCCCGCCTTACGAGGAATACAAATCGGCAGTAGTCGATTATGCACAATCCGATGCTGCGAGGCCGGCTGCGTGGTTCTATACGAACTACACAACAGACTTTAACACGTTGCTAGGATCGGTGCTAGGCGATGTCTGGACCGGCAAGACGACTGCCAAAGAAGCGATCTCCAAAAATCTCGATGCTTTGAAAGCAGCTCATGCAGGCAATAAATAAAAGATAGAAGGGATGACCGCTAGCGCTGCGACGGTGGCGGTCATCCTTTATTCATAAGGAGTGGGGCAAGATATGGAAACCGTTAATAAACTGCCGAAGCGCCGTTCCCGTTTTCATTCAAGCGAGGCGCGAGTTGCTTATATATGTTTGATACCTGCTTTTTTTGGATTAGTTTTTCTAACGTATTTACCTCTTCTCGGCGTGCTCGGAATCAGTCTCACGAATTGGACGGGGTTGAAACCCCCTGAGTTCATCGGAATTGAGAATTATATCAAACTATTTACTACCGATCCTTATATCAAGGATTCTATTATCACGACGATCTATTTTGCAGTATTATCGGTAATCGGAAGCATGATCTATTCCCTTTTTATTGCTATGATGCTGAACCGTAAAATTCCAGCTAGAAGTTTTTTTAGAGCGGTCTTTTATATCCCGTATGTTTTGCCAGCTGTAGCAATCTACGTTGGATGGTCTTGGCTTTACGAGGGGAATTTCGGATTTTTCAACTATCTTCTCTCTGAGATCGGGTTGAATAAAATTCTCTTTATCGCCGATTCGAGCTTTGTTGTCCCTTCTCTGTCATTGATTTCAGTTTGGCTTGCGGGGAACTTGATCGTTATTTTTTTGGCAGGGCTTCAGAATGTTCCGAATGTATACCATGAAGCTGCCGAGATGGATGGCGCGAACAGTTGGCAACGATTCCTGCATATCACTTTGCCATGTATGACACCAATTATTTTCTACAACTTATTGATGAGCTTGATTGCTAACCTTCAAGTTGTAACGCCAGCGCTTGCGTTAACCAATGGCGGTCCAGGGAATTCTACCCGGTTTTTGACTTATCTGATGTATGATCAAGCATTCGTAAATTACAAGCTCGGCTATGCTTGCGCTACTACTTTAATTATATTTGCAATTCTTGCTGGCTTTACTCTTGTTTTATTTAAGACATCTAACCGGTGGATTTACAATGAAGGAGGCGAAGATAAATGAGCGAAGTCGCATATGGCAGACTGAAAAGTAAGAAACGCAGAACCAGAACGATGAACATGATAACGTTAGTCGCCGTTGTGTTTTTTGCTATTTTGGCGCTCTTCCCGATTTGGTGGATATTTCGCACGTCTCTTATGACGAATGCCGAGATCTACAGATATCCGCCAGCACTAATCCCAGGCAACTGGTTGTTTTCCAATTATGAGAAAACGCTAGAAATATTTAAATTTTGGAAATACCTGTGGAACACGATGCTCATTATAGTTCCCTCCTGCTTAGCCGGAACATTCACGGCAACGTTGTGTGGATATGCTTTTGCAAGGCTGCGGTTTCGAGGAAAAAACTTGATATGGTCACTTTGCATCGGTTCCATGCTGCTGCCTGCCATGGTTACGCTTATTCCGCTATATATCGGCTGGACGCGAGGCTTAGGAGTCAGTGACAGCTATTGGCCGTTAATTCTACCGTATTTCTGCGGTGGCGGTGCATTCAATATCTTCTTGATCCGCCAGTTCATCATGTCTATACCGAGAGAGCTCGATCAAGCAGCAACGATTGACGGTGCCGGATATTTCCAAATCTTATTCAGCATTATTATGCCAGCGATCAGGCCCGCTATGATCGTCGTCGCGTTGTTTATCTTCATCGGATTATGGAATGACCTGCTCCAGCAGATGATTTATATTAATTCAAGTGATAAATATACGATCGCATTAGGGCTAACCAACTTTAGAGGTCAACTAAAGAGCGACTGGTCGATGACGATGGCAGCAACATGCTTGTCCTTTGCTCCAGGTGTCATTTTCTATCTCATTGGTCAAAAGTATTTTGTAGAGGGCATCACGCTTACCGGATTGAAAAATTAGTTCGGACAAGGATAACTACGCAATCAGGAGGTTGTTATGAAAACGATTACAAAAAGGTTTATGTCACTGGCGATCGCGTTCCTATTGTTTTTTCAGATTTTACCGCTTAGTACGGGAGCGAAGGTAGCTGCAGCAGCAGATGACATCACCAATGCCAGCCTTTCTGCAAAAATTGGTGATTTAGGACAGATTGAAGAGCTGTATATCAAAAATAACCCTGTAAATCGAAACGGCACTCCTATCAATTTTGTTTTGCCTAATAACACGTCTCCGCAGAACAATGTTCAGCATCAATGGATGGGCGAGATGCTTTTTTCTTACCGCACAGGCGATAATGAACAATTCCCTGTAAGCAGGGATGGTTTCGTAGAAGTAGATACAAACAAAACGCTTGCAGCAGGCGGTTCAACAACCTATTCCAATATCAATCCTGATAACCAATTTTTCGAGAGAACGGTATCCACGGTGGGCAAGAAAGTAGAGGTAAACTTTATTGGTCAGGATCTGAACTCCACAACGAATCGGGCGATGAAAGGTTTTGATGTGAAGTCTGTGTTCGACATGGAGACGGATGACGGTTCCATGTTATGGGAAATAACCTTGAAAAACAAAAGCGGCAAATACATGGAATTCGGCGATATTGGATTGCCGATGCCTTGGAATAATAAATATCGATCAGTATCGGATACGTATGACAACCGTTTAACCATACATAACTTTGCTGGGGCGGACAGCGGTTATTCCTATGCCATCCGGACCAGCGGAGAAGGAAATTATATGCTGTTTACCCCGGTGACGGAAAGCGGCGCGCGTATCGAATATGTGGATTACTGGATGCAGGAAGAGGGCGAGCTGCGTACGGGGCAGACATTTGCCAACTGGACCGGCGACAGCGGCGGTTGGTTTCCTGGGCTTAATGTACTTTATATCCACTCCAAGGATATACAGAAAACGGGTCGCGGTTATTTTACCGATGCATCCAGCCTAGTTTTGGGACCGAATGAGGAAAAAACATACCAGTTTAAATTTTCGGCGGTACGCGCTGGTGACAACTCGCCGCAGGATAGTGCCCAAAGCGCTAATAACGCTTCCACTTCCGTGGAAGAGCGTGAGAAAAACCTTCGCTCTATTTTGTACAAATCTGGCATGATTGACGCAGTAGCGGTACCTGGCTTCCAGACTGCTATTAATATGCCGACTAAGCTGGCTCTGCATTATGATGACAGCAAAATTAAAGTAACGTCGATCGATATTTTATCTGTTCACGAGAATGACCCTTATGATGAAGCGCATATCCCGAATATCAAGCCAGGCAGGCAGAGAAGTGATATGGTCAACAATTCTCGCACAGGTCGCGGACTTGCTGACTCGAATCCGGGATACGCCAAAGCCTATCAATTTTTGGAAACTAAGATTGTAGATGGCGAACAGCACCACATTTATTCACTCGAGTTTGGCGATCTGGGCAATAACAGCGTCCGTGTCGAATACGAGCTGAAGGTTGGTGATGAGTGGGTTAATAAATTTACGCAATATGAATTCAATGTATTGGCTGAGCTTGATGAAACGATGAGAACCCATACTGAATTTATGGTGGAAAAAACGCAGGACAAGAACCCGCAAAGTCCTACCTACGGAAACTACTTTGACTGGTATCTTAAGGATGGTCTTGACACCAACATCAACCATTGGGGTGATGACTGGGGTCATGATAATATCAACTCCATAACGATGAAGAACTTTTTGGCACCAAATCCTGATGAAATTCAATCGATAGAAAATTATCTCATTGATTTTATGTGGGAACGCTTTATGAAGCATACGCAGGACGATTTTATTGTTGCGAATTGGCTTAAAGATTCGGGCTCGTATACGGATAAGGACAAGCCTTATACACGAGAGTTCTCCGAAATCATGGAAGCAACTGGATTTTTCAACATGTATCGGATTCAAAAGGCGTATCCTCATCTGATCGAGTACCGCGAATCGCCGCAATATTATCTGGAAAAGGCTTATGGTATTTACTATAACCGAATCTCCAGTGGAGCAATCGGATACTATGGCGAACAGCAGATCCCGGATATGATCGAGGCGTTGAAAGAAGAGGGCATGCAGACAGAGTTTGAGAATCTGAAGCGAAAGTTCGCCCTAGATAAGGGACGCAATATGACATTCGCAGCTTATCCTTACGGCTCGGAATTTGAGTATGACAATACCGGTGAAGAAGGAGCCTATGCAGCCGCTAAGGCGCTGCGCACATACTACCCTCAGGATGGACAGGCAGCAGCGGCTGAGAAAAGCATGGAAATGGCTGACTGGAAAACGCGTGCTATGCGCGGTATTCAGCCAACCTGGTACCATTATTCTGTACCTGTATTCCGTGGTGGAGAAGGCTGGTGGAACTTCCAATATACAGCTTCTTTAGCGGGCTATATTATGGATGACTGGATTCGCTATCAGGATAGTGGCAGGACCGCAGCTCAGACTGCGATCGCGCAGCAACGCAACTATGCGGCGAAGATTTCGAACTTTAATGCGATTAATATGGGTCAAATTTCTGCACAGTCTGTAGGCAGCACTTCTTGGAGATATTCCATGTACAAGGGTGGAACCGGTACCAAAGACGTATTCGATGGTGGTTCCCGTGTAATGAATAACGGCTGGAACGATTTCTCCGGTGAAGCCGATGAGGGTATTTACGGCTCTCTATTAAGCATCAGCTCGGACATTGTTACCGATCCGGTGTTTGGACTATTCGGTTATGGGGCGCTAGTTGCTGACAATGGAAGCAGCTACGAGATCACGCCTAAGGATGGTTTCGGCAAGCGGATTAACTTAATTGACGAAAAAATATATGTCGTTTCTCAAAATGAAAAAATTGAAAGCGCTAATATTCAAAAAGACGGCAAGCTATTTCAATTTACGCTTAAGAATCTGGATAAAAAAGAGCATGCTTCGAGAATTGCTATTGACGGAGCGGGATTGGAAAATGGTTATTATGCAATCAAGCTGAATAATGAAGAAGCTGGACAGTTCTATGTACGAAATAATAAGGGGCTTGCTCGGTTCCAAATGAACAGTGACCTGACAGCGCAGTTGACCATTGAAAAGCTAGACTCAGGCGAGAATGAAGCTCCGCAGGTTACTGCAGAGACAGCGACGCAGAACCCACAGGCACTCATTCCATTTATACTGAATGGTATTGTGAGTGATGACGGCGCGCCAGACGGAACGCTGACTTACCAGTGGGAAGTGATCAGCACGCCGCAAGGCGGCAAGCTTAGCTTCGCCTATCCAAAGGCAAGCATTACACAGGCTGTCGGTACAAAGGAAGGCTCCTATACAGTAAGACTGAGCGCTAATGATGGGCAGCTCAGCGGTTCTGATGAACTTACCTTCCAGTTGTCGGCTCCGCCGGAGAAACAGCCTCCGCAGATTAGCGAAGTGACTGCCGCTCAAGACGGAACGAATGAAAGCATTGTAGTCTTGTCCGGAACGGCAATTCCGGATCCTATTCACAGTGCGGAATTTGAGCCCGACATGACATACGTGTGGACCGTCAAGGAGAAGCCGAATGGTGCAGGTGATATCTCGATTGTCGCTGGAGTAGAGGCGACCGCATATGCGCGTGTAAGCAAGGCTGGCACCTATGTATTCACGCTTACGGCTGCCGATGAAGGCAAGTCGACAAGCAGGGATGTAACGATTGTCATTGAAGCAGATACCGAGGATGCTTATCGGGCAATCAATACCGTGACACGCAAAGGAACGGCTCCGTCACTTCCGTCAGTCATGAAGATTCTGTTCAATGATGGGTATAGAGATAGCGCGATTGTATGGAATGCTATTGATCCAGCGAGCTATGAAACGAACGGCACCTTTGAAGCAAGCGGTAAAGTGACAGGCAGCGAGCTAGAGGTTCGCGCCACTGTATTTGTCGTGAGCGTACCGCTTCAGAACGCTGCGTTGACAGCGAAGCCTACTGCCAGCTTCTCCGGTGGTGACGGGTATCCCGAGGCGATGAATAACGGCATTGAGCCGAAAAATTCAAGAGATTTCTCAGCCTCTCGTACAGCTCCGAACAGCGCATGGCACAACTGGGGAAGAGAAGGGGATCCGTCATGGGTCACCTATGAATGGCTGCAGCCACTCCTTGCCTCTTCGATGGATGTGTACGTCTTCCAAG
Organism: Paenibacillus sinopodophylli; assembly: GCF_005930355.1. GTDB lineage: Bacteria > Bacillota > Bacilli > Paenibacillales > Paenibacillaceae > Pristimantibacillus > Pristimantibacillus sinopodophylli. The sequence goes on along the minus strand of NZ_VDBO01000004.1, from coordinate 236,775 downwards.
ACGGTGGAGGAAACTTCCGTCCTAAGGACATGCAGCTCAAGCTTCGCGATGAGAACGGGGTGTGGTATACGCCAAGAGCGATTAACGGACTTGGGAATGAAATAGACAAGTACAATACAACCACTTTCGAGCCCGCATATATTACAGGCGTCCGTATAGACATGAGGCCTACTGCAAGCGGGACTGGTATTTTGGAGTGGAAGGTATACGGCTATACGGGAACGGTTGACAAGTCAGAACTGATTAGCACGTATAATTATGTCAACGCTTTGAACGCTTCAAACTTTATCGATCAAGGTCTAGCGCCAATTAATGAGGCGAAGGCGAACGCAACAGCTGTCATTCAAAAAATGAATGCGACAGAAGAGGAAGTTGTTCAGGCGCTTGATAAGCTGCTGACAGATCTGAAGCTGCTTCGTCCGCGTGATAACAATATGGCGTTCTTGGCTCGCGTATCCGCTAGCTATACTTCTCCTTGGGAGAGTGTGGGCGCTGTGAATGACGGCAGAAAAGCAGAAGCCAATATCCCGCATTGGGGGACGTGGGGGAATGCAGGAGCTGCGGAATGGGTGCAATATGAATGGCCGCAGGGCGTCACAATCAATAGCACAAACTTGGTGCTATGGTCAGATGCAGGCGGTATATTAGCACCTACGAAATACGAGTATTCTTATATTCCAATGAATAGCACGACAAATGAATGGGTGACTGCGAGAACCATTACCGAAGGCATCACCTTAGTGAATAACACGCCTGTGGGTTCCTCCAACCTAGTTGAATTCGATTCGTCGCTGAAAGTGAAAGCGCTGCGGGTGACGATGACAAAGCAATCAGCGGGAAGCGGAGTTGGTGTTGGCTTATGGGAATGGGAAGTGCTTAAGTCAGATGCCATTCAGGAGCAGGAAGCACCGACAACACCGACCGCTGTTGCCCCGTCATCTGTAAACGGCAACGACGGTAAGATTATAGGTGTGACATCGGAAATGGAGTACCGCAAGGAAGGCACGGAAGAGTATACCGCAATTACAGGCGCTGAAATTACAGGTCTGAGCGCTGGAAAATATTTGGTTCGGTATATGAAAACTGCTTCTCTGACTGCGAGTCCAGATAAGGAAGTTATCATTCTGGAAGGGCAGAAGCAGGATCAGTCAGCGCCGGAACCAAGTGAATGGACGATTACAGATGCTAATTCTGATACTCAAACAAACGGGAAGATAGAAGGCGTAAGTGATTCGATGGAATACCGGACGCTGGGCGATGAGAACTACGTGCGCGTCAATGGCACGAGTATTGAGAATTTGGAGCCTGGCAGCTATCAAATCCGATACGCAGCAACAGACGAACTACATGCAAGTCAGCCGGTAACCGTGGAGATTCGTAATGAAGCGAAGGCAGATCAGGATGCACCAAACGCAGATGAGCTGGTCGTTACACCGGCTACAATAGCTGGCGGAAGCGATGGGAAGATCGATAACGTGACTGCCGATATGGAATATCGGAAGGCAGGTGGCGGCGCGTATACTGCGGTAAGTGGAAGCAGCATTGATTACCTTGAAGCAGGCCGCTATGAAATACGTTACGCGGCGACAGAAACCGAGAATCCAAGCCCTGTGATTATCGTTATCGTTCCTGACGGAAACAAGCAGGAACAGAATCCACCATCCGGTACAGTGGTCATAGGTGTCGATGTCAGCGTGAACGGCGCTAGGGATGGGAAGATTACAGGCGTGGATTCCACGATGGAATACCAGAAGCAAGGATCTGATTCGAGCGACTGGACAGCCATCACAGGTGTAGAGATTGTGGGTCTTGATGAGGGAGTTTATTATGTAAGATATAAGGGAACTGCAGCTCACAATGCGAGTGTTTCTCTGACGGTCATCATAAGCCATCCTAACACCCCGTCTCCGACGTCAACACCTGTGCAGACTCCAGTGACTCATAAGGTTGAGGGAGATACGATCAAGGTTGTTGCGCCAAAGGTGGATAAAGTGACTGGCATAGCAAAATCAGAATCCATTAGACAGGAAGACATCCGTAAAGCGCTGGATAACGCGAAAGCAGACAGCAACGGTGTACGGACTGTAAGAGTGGAATTACCGAAAACAGAGGGGGCAAGCGCATATGTCGTCGAGCTTCCCAAAACGGCACTAATTTCGGATAAAGGTGATGTGAAGGTAGAGGTTGATACACAATTCGGAACAATAGTTGTGCCTGCAAACTTGCTGAATCAATCAGCAACAGATGCTAAGAGTGTAGAGCTGACGATTGGGAATGCTGACACGTCTCTGTTTGATTCTGAAACGCAAGGAGACATAGGTAGCAGACCTGTTATTAAATGGGGAGTTAACATCGGTGGAGCAGCAGGAGAAGCCAATTTCTTGCAAGCTCCGGTGGAGATTAGGTTACCTTACACAGCTACTGCTGATGAACTGGAAGATTTAGATTACCTTGTTGTTTGGCATATCGATGCAAATGGAAAGCCTGTGCAAATAAAGAATGTGAAATACGATGTAGCTGATAAAGCCATGGTATTCACAACGAGTGAGATAGGACACTATGCAGTTGCTTACAGCAAGAAAAGCTTCGACGACGTCATAAAAGATTCATGGTACAAAAAAGCAGTTGAGATGATGGCGTCCAAGCGATTTATAGACGGCACATCGGCTACTGACTTTAGTCCTAGCAACAAAGTGACAAGAGCTGAGTACTTGGCATGGCTTGTAAGAACGATGGAGCTTACAGCGGAATTCGATTCGAACTTCAGTGATGTCGAGGAATCAAGCAAGTACTATGATGAAATCGGAATAGCCAAAGCTCTCGGTATAACCGTAGGCTACAAAGGCCAGTTCAATTCTGAAGCTGAATTGACAAGGCAGGATATGGCTATGCTGACGATAAGTGCATTACAGGCAGCAAACAAAACATTGCTGAACGGTACTGTTGAAGAGCTCGGCAAGTTTGCGGATGCCAAAGAATTAGCAGCCTACGCAGCGGATGATGTGGCTGCAATGGTTAAGATGGGCTTCGTTAACGGGCGGGGGAATAATGTCCTGAGTCCTAAAGGTTCAACGACTAGAGCAGAGGCTGCACAAATATTGTTTAACATTTATTCGCATCAATGGTCATCGTCGCAATAAGTTCTTAAAATGAAAATGGTACGGAAAACTTCGCGTTTTCCGTACCATTTTTTTGTGTGTTCACTATGGTCGCTATCAACAATAAAGTAGTAGAATTATCGTATGAACCAATTCAAGTTGATACGGCATCTATCTACTGTATTTAGAAAAGAGGTTGGTGTTGAGCTGGTTAAATGTGCTGAGAAATGCAAGCGAAATTAATGACCATGTTAAGTGAACTTGGTGTAATTATTGAGATAATGTACAATCTAATAAGCAAACAAATTGAAAGTATTACTAAAAAATATGGCACTTAAAATAAGGGGATATTATAGTAATCATTCTTATAATAAAGGCAATTTGTCATTTTCGAAGATATAAAGAATAGTTGACCAGGTTTTTAATTTGGGGGAGTATTTGTAGAGCAAGAAAAAAAGTTAAATGAGATTTTTAAGAGTGATGCTGAGCGAGCATTAGACTATTATGGAGGAAAAGAACAAGGCCGTGAGCTAGACGTTGGTTATATTTCTAAGTGGATTGGCCGCAGAACGCTCAGTATTCAGCATATAGGATCAACCTACATAAAAGATGGAGCTTACCCTGTTACTATTTTTTTTCAATGAATATGAACGTAAGGACTGGAAAGAGATTGTTGTTGAAGGATATGGTGAAAATAGATGATGATTGGATTGAGATGCTAAGGAACTCGAAGTATGTTCCGTATAATTCTGAATTATATGTTGAGTCTGAAGCAAGGGCGGAATTAAGGCAATATTCCAATGTTGAGTTGATTGCTTACTTGAATAAATCTGACGAAGTCAGTGATTAGAATGAACTGCGCGTATTACATGGAGCAATGTAATAACTAATCTTGAAGATTAAGGTGTGCTAGATATTTTTTTATCAACGTGGCCAAATGGATTAGAAAAGCCTATCTGGTAAGATCTGAAAGGATCATTGTTATATAGTGCTATGAATGAAATGAAGGATGATTAGCGGATTAATTCAGGAGTGTGAATAGGTATGAACGAATTTAATGAGCTTTTTGTTCTAAAGAAAAGTAGAAAGAAACCACAAGAAGGCGATGTATTTCTAATTCAGCCGTTGAGGGATACTTATTACTATGGGAAAGTAATAAAAACGAATATTGTAAGCACGAATCCATTTTTGAATGGATGGAATCTGATCTATTTATATAGGGAATCCGTTGTTATCAGAGACAATCATTTTTATGATTTATTAGATACTCATAATTTGCTTCTTCCTCCAATTGTGACAAACCATAAAGGTTGGTACGATGGATATTTTGAAACAGTAGGATTTGAACGTATAAGCAGTGAAGAAAAGAACTTGAGTTATGGTTTTATAGACAAAAGTAAAGATAAGAATAAGATTAGAAATGAAGAAGGTTTAGAATTACATAGTCGGCCAGAGCATATTTCTGGCTATGGTCTTGTAAGTTACGGGGGTATAGGAAGGGCAATTCATAGATTGCTGAATGATGAAGATCATTTGATGTAAATCATGTAAACCATATGCGAGATCTCCTTCATGTGCTTCATCTATCAAATAAAAAACGGTCTACACCTAGTAAAATAGGGTAGACCGTTTCGTGTTTAATGCAGGGTATTCCAAAGTCTCAGCAGTAGAACACCTGCTTCGGCTCTTGTTGTTTTCCCGCGCGGAACGAATAAATGATTTCCTCGGCCTTGTACTAGCTCTCGCTCGCTCACTATTGTTACATAGGGCATTGCCCATGCTGGAATACTTGCAAGATCAGCATAGGATAGCTCCTGATTGCCGCTTGATTCCCACTTCATCGACTTGGACAGCATGGCAGCCATCTCTATCCGTGTGATCGTCTGTTGCGGTCGGAATGTACCGTCTGGGTAACCGTCTATGATCCCTGCTGCTAGTGCCGCCCGAATCATAGGGCGTGCCCATGCTGGAATGCTCTCTTGGTCGCGGAATGATAGCGGTGCTTCACCTTCAACGGCAGAAACCTGAAGGGTACGCGCCAGCATGACGGCGAATTCAGCTCTTGTTATTTCCGAGTTCGGTGCATAGCGTGTTGCGTCCACACCCTGAACGATATCTAAGCTTTGGGCTTCACAAATATCCGAGTTTGACCAATGTTTCTCAAGATCTGTAAACGGACAAGCCGCTTCTGGAAGATCAGGCCCCGGAACAATGACAGGCGGTGTTGTCGGTGGCGTTGTCGATGACGTAGTCGGCGGCGTTGTTGGTGTTACTGTTGGTGTTGGTGATGGAGTGGTAGGCGTGCTTGTCGGCCCAGCTCCGGTTGTAAAGGTTACGTTTGAACTATAACGTGTATGTCGATCTGTTTCCGCATACGCGCGCGCGTAATAAGTCGTATCTGGAAGAAGCCCTGTTAATGCGATAGTTTGTTCTCCCTCTGTGTGAATGACGGTAGAATAAACGGAATTCGAAACGGTAGGATTAATCGAAGCACTAATCGCTATCCCGCTCTCTGTAAATTGATTCCTATCGCTAGATATGATTTCGTAGATAGCTTGTGCCGAGTTTTCCGTCACATCAGTAGTATCCACCTTAAGTGATACGGACCAGTTATTAATGCTGAAGGCACCATTTGTTGAATAGGCATACGCTGTATTCGCCGTATCCGCAACGATTATTTTCCAATAGTAAGGGATGCCTGTGAACAAGTCGCTTGTATTCATCGTATAAGACTCTTCATCCGTTAATATCACGGTTCGAACTACATTTCTATACGTGGGGTCCGTGGATAGCAGCAATCTAGTTTGGTCGTAGCTTCCCGGCACATTCGGATTGTCCCACTCAAAGGTAACTTCCGGTGAATCTGGATAAAATACGGTACCGAAAGCAGGAGATTGCAAGACAGGCTCTACAGGTGGTGTAGTGGAACTCAAGAATATGGGCTCATACTCGGCGCCATGAGAAATATTGAAATAAGTACGGTAAGGGAATAGTTTTGCGACTGTACCTGGTGCTACAGTTACGTGTAAACCCGTTGAACCGGAACCAACGAAATCAATCTCCCACAATACCAAATTATACATCGTACTGTTGCTGCCTTGATTTCTATCGGTCTGTATTTGAATTTCGCCCGTCTCTTCCGAAAATATTAGCTGGAGTGTTCCTGAATCCCAGTCATTATCCAGATTATTAAACTGAAGAATGGCTTTGCGCTTACCAATATCCCCGATGACTGCTTGGTATATCGTACTCGGTAATTTCCTCAATTCAAGATACGTCTGAGGAATACCATTAAAGGCAAGTTCGTCTCCATTAAGGGTAAGGTCATTAACCACAATGCCGTTCATTGGAAAATCTATGCCTAAGTTAATGGTGCTCGACGTCACTAGAGTCCCTGTGATCTGCTCGATTTCATCTTCGTCAGTCAAGAAAGCAGGTGTATCTGATAGTGATGGTGCTATGATGCTGATCCCCACGGGAATCGTCCGTGTCGTGCTTAAATTGGTGTCATAGAACGTTTTTAGAACCATTCTTTGACCATTTCCCTTATAAAACATACTGGAACCATAATTGCGATTAGATGATTGATATAAGATGCCCGATGTTGGATCAACAATACTCCAATACTCGCCTGTCTTTACCGCAATGAGCCCTGAAGGATCAAACCAGGTATAGCCCCAGCTATCCCAATCGTTATCTTCCGTTTCAAAGGTTTTCAAGTTAATGAATCGAACGTTATTAGTCATACTCATCTTAATAGAGATTCTATCGTCTGACTGCATGGTTAAATTATAGCCCGTGAAAGGGTAGGTGTGGACCAATGTCCTTGTATTATCAATAGGATTGATTGTATATTGCTCCAATTGATTCTGCCTTGCGACGAGCAAGGTTCCATCGGGCGTTGCTAGAATAGATGAAACATCACTCCAAAGCTGATCCTTATAGCTAAGATCATCGGTCGAGATGACGATTACACCTCCATCATCACCTTCTGCAGCGTACAACAGCCCATTGTAATACATGAGCTCATCCAATTCCTCAAGAAAATGTTTACTTCGAACATATAAGCCTGATTCATCAAATTCATCGATGGTGCGGTTGACATAATCTAAAATAAATACATGCCCTTTCTCATCCTGTACAAAATGGTATTCGTTGTCAGCATAAGCTGTTTCTCTATTCGTTCCGATTGTTCTAGTCACTTCATACTTATTCTTTGAAGTATTGTATTCGATAACATATATGGGACTTTCATAACCCATGCCCATAAATATCGTACCCTGATTGTTGATTTCAAAATGATTATTGTATCCATCGAACTCTATCGCCGGATTATCATTTACATATAACATAGAGTCAAAAGAGCTGTTTGATGCTATACCAGCAACTTGTGTCCCATCAGGAGATGCGCTAATTTTTGAGAAATAAGTACCGCTCCCATCTAGTTCGTTACAACTTGTATCGCAAATATATCCCATAACCGGATAATAATAATTTTTAGCCATAAACATTCCGTTTTGCAGTTTAACCACACTGTCAATTGCAAATCCCCAGCTGGTTGTGACGGTATCGATAGTAGGGGCTGACGGATCAATGGTGTAATATTGATTAATCATTCTAGTCGCTACATAGAAAAGTCCATCAAATGCTTTCTGAATAGAGGTTACCGGCTGGGTAAACATAACCACTTCCGGGTTTGTGATGGATTTAGTATTCAAATTGTATTTGATCATAGGGAAATTTGTATTATTCTGATTATGAATAATATACAAATAATCGACGCCCGACTCGCTAGAGAATACAATCTTTTCTGGCTTAAAGTCGAAACCTCCTGATAACCAATTAGCGCCAGCATCTATGAGTTCTTGTTCGAGTGTAGTACGGTCGACTAATGTGCCATGATAAGTTCCATCTGTATCGAACTGAAAGATATCCCATTTATCTCCATGGGGTAATTGAGCAATCACAAATAGACCATCCGATGAATCAGACTCTAATTGCGTCACATTTCTAATTGCTCCGTCATTAGGAAATGTAAAAGCCTGATTATCCCATCCTAGATCAGTTTCTTCAAACCTCACTGAAGTGTCTGCCGGTGCAGCATTTGCCACTGATGACCAACCTGGCATACCGAAATTCGACAATAACAATAAAACAACCAATAAGCCTGCTAACGTTCGTTTCACCATAGTCCCCCATTTACTTCCAAGTATTTAACTGCTTGGTGAAGTATAACAAACCGCTATGAAAGATTAATGAAAGAAATCCCATAATGATACGCGATAATTTTGCTAGAATGGAAAAAAGAGAAGGGATGATGAATGTTGTGAAGGTTTATAACAGCGGTCCGACGTTGGTCAAGCAAATGATTGAAACCGAACTGCCCGAGCAAGCATTGGCACTTTGGGCGCTCGGACAAGAGGGTTTCTTGGTCAAATGGCGCAGCACGACGATTGTATTTGACCCCTATTTGACGAATTGGGTGTACGAGCTTAGCGGGCCGCCGTGGTCACGGGCATTCGAATCTCCGCTGCAGCCAGCCGATTGCTTGGATGTAGATTTTGTCGTTATCTCGCATCACCATGAGGATCATATGGACAAGCAGACGCTGCAGGTCATTGCGAAATCCGCGAAAACAAGGTTTATCGCCCCTAAGGCGCATCTGCCTTTATTGAAGGAATGGGGATTGCGGGACGAGCAGCTTATCGGCATTTCGCATGGGCAAACCGTGCAGCTTGTCGATGATGTACGAATTGAAGCCTATGCAGCTAAGCATGAGCAATTCGAGCAGGATGAAGCGGGTGAGCATAAATTTCTAGGCTACGCGGCAATGCTGGGCGATTTATCGCTTTATCATGCAGGGGACACGGTAGGTTTTCCGGAGCTTGTCACTTGGCTGCAGAGCAAAGCCATTGATATTGCATTACTGCCCATCAACGGGCGTGACTTTGTCAGGGGCAGCCAGGGCATTATCGGCAATTGCAATTACCGCGAGGCGGTAGAAATCGCCGTACAGATTCAAGCGGATCTCGTCATCCCCATGCATTACGGCCTGTTCCCGCATAATGATGAGAATCCAGCCTATTTCGTCGATTATATCCAGCGCTATTACCCGTCTAAGAAGTTCCATATGTTCGCTCCCGGCGAGCGCTTTATCTATATGAAGTGACATCTCGAATCCTCGCCACATGTTTTGGCTGCAATAGGACAAAATGTGATGGTGGAAGATGAGATGGAGGTGGGAGCTATGTCGAACAGAGGACTTATTACTGCACTCGCTGCGGTAGGGGCTGCGCAGCTGCTAAAACTACCGATGCACCATGCGAAAACAGGCAGATGGGATCTGCGAAGCATAATTGGCTCAGGCGGAATGCCTAGTGCTCACTCGAGCGGCGTGACCGCGCTGGCTGCATATACGGCGACCAAATACGGCGTGAAGACGCCTGAATTCGCAATATCGGCTATGCTCAGTATTGTGGTCATGTACGATGCGATGAATATTCGCCGTCATGCGGGTGAAATTGCGGTTCAGGTGAACGACCTGGATGAAGATGTTGAACGCCTTGAGGGCAGGCATCCGGGCATTTATCATAAGCGCAAGCGGGAGCGTCTCAAGGAAAGTCTCGGGCATCACCCGCGAGAGGTAGCTGCAGGTTCGCTGCTAGGCGCGATTTTCGGCTTTATTGGAGGTATTACTACTTATAGAAGATGATCAAGGCTGATTGCCTTGCCTCATCCACTCATGGCTTAAGCTGCTAAGGCTTGGGCTTTTTTTTGCGAAGGGGAACCGTGGTAAACGCTTTTATATTTACCCTTTAGAGGGATAGCAGGCCCTGCGAAGTTAGGTATATAATGGGTGGGAATAACTATTCATATGGAATCAAAAGGGAGGTCAATGGGGTGGCAGAGCAATTATTGTGGATGCACGGTGCGCCGCTGGCGGTTGGAAACGAAGATGAAGACTGTCCGGCCATTACGCCATATCTAGTTGAAGGAGATGATGCGCCAGCTATTATCATCTGCCCTGGCGGCGGCTATGGGACCAGAGCGTACCATGAAGGAGAACCGATTGCACAGTGGCTGAACAGTCTCGGCGTATCAGCGTTTGTATTGCGATACCGGGTAGCTCCTTATGAGTATCCATGCGCGCTGCTTGATGTGCAAAGAGCGATTCGTACAGTGAGGTTAAAGGCGAAGCAATTCCGCATTAATCCGAATAAGATTGGGCTGCTGGGCTTCTCGGCAGGCGGTCATTTGGTTTCGAATGCAGGGACAAGCTATGATGAAGGAAACAAGGATGCGGAGGATATAATAGAACGGGAATCCTCCAGGCCAGATCTGCTCGTGCTGTGCTATCCCGTTATTACGCTGCTAGATCCATTCACCCACGCAGGATCAAGAAAGAACCTGCTTGGATCTGAGCCGGATCAAGCGCAGATAAGGCAACTAAGCAGTGAACTGCAAGTAACAGAGGACACACCGCCAACCTTTCTGTGGCACACATCCGACGATGCAGCCGTTCCTGTGGAGAACAGCTTGTTGTTCGCGGCGGCACTTAGCAAGCACAAGGTACTATTTGATTTGCATGTATACGCGAAGGGTCATCATGGATTAGGGCTAGCCGAGGATGAAGAGCACACGAAGGAATGGACGAGTGCCTGCGCTTCTTGGCTAGCATTTAACGGATATCAATCCTAATATCCTTGCTTAAACACAAACAATGATTTGCCGGACAAAGCTGCCTTTCCTTGTTGTACAGCGATCGGCTATCGTAAAGCCCGATTCTATAATGAGCTCGTCTAACGTATCGGCGGTAATGACGACGACTCTGCTTGCAATGCGGCGGGCGTGGATAAGCAATAAATGCTGCTCTTCAATCGTTGTGGTCGAGAAGTGGTTGTAGGGCATATCCAAGATCGCTGCGTCGTAATGTTCCGTGACATCTGCGATATCGCCGCATACGACATCCGTATGAAGGTCGAAATGGGCCAAGTTTTCCTTCGTACCTCTTACGACAAAGTGATTAATATCTCGCCCTACAATTGAGATGCCCATAGACAACGCTTCGACAAGCACCGTCCCGATACCGCAGCAAGGGTCAATGGCCGTCGTTCCACTAGGCAGGGGGACGGCGATGTTGGCGGCGGCTCTTGCTACGCGGGTGCTGAGCGCAATGGAGTAGCTGCGTGGTTTCTTAATTTGAGTGAGCCAGACGGCCTTGCTCTTCATGTAGTTGCCGAAATAGTACCGCGCTCCCCAATAAACGATACCGAAGGTGCGATCAGGTGTACGCACATCGGCTTCCCCTTCAATATAGACGCCAATTTCCCGTTCTACGGCGCGCATCTGGTCGAAATCGATTTTATCCTCTGGTGCAAGATCACTCGTCTTGAGAAATATAACTTTGAACGTAGAATCCTCCAGCTCAATCTGCTTAACCTGTTCCAAAATATCTGCAAGCTGCTCACCTTGGTACAGCACCTCAATGCGCTCCCGCATGAAGGGGCTGCGATCAGGATGAACGTCGATGTCGCTCATTAATAGTCCTAATTCGGTATGCTTGCCGAAAAAAGTACGCATTTCCAACTGGCATAGCTCTGTTTCTTCCAATCGGCAGCCATACGTATATACATATAACGGTGTCTGATTTTTATTTTCCAAGCGGAGTCTCATCCTTTATATAAACGAATTGAAGCTTCTAGTATACAGGAAAAGGGGAAGGGGAGATACTTTTCAGAAATGGCTTGTGAAACAAGAACAAGCGACTGCGGCCTTTGCTGCCACTGTCGCCTGCTTATGAGGAATTCAGCTGACTAGAGCTGAAAGGTGTAAGTTTTATCCAATAAGTGCTACTGCTTGCTCTTCGGCCTGCATGAGCCGCTCGCGGACACTTACAACCTCGCCAATAATGATGAGTGCCGGATTAGCGAGTTTCACGGTTACGGCAAGTGTATGAATATCCGCAAGCGTACCGACGAACGTACGCTGCCGTTTCGTCGTGCCGCGCTCGATTAAGGCAACTGGCGTTGAAGAGGGCTTGCCATGCTTCAGCAGTTCCTCGCGAATGGCAGGCAGCTCGCTAACGCCCATGTAGATGGCGAGCGTATCCACGCTGTGGGCGAGCAAGTCCCAGCGGATAGGCGACTTGTCGCCATGACAGCGGCTGCCTGTAACACAGGCGAAGGAAGAGGCATATTCGCGATGAGTAACCGGAATGCCGGCAGCTGCGGCTGCGCCGATGGCAGATGTGATGCCGGGAACAATCTCGTATGGGATGCCCCATGAGGCAAGCTCGAGCGCCTCTTCAGCGCCTCTTCCGAATACAAGCGGATCTCCGCCCTTGAGGCGAACGACCGTCTTACCTGCTTGAGCGAAGCGGACTAGTGCTTCATTAATCAATTGCTGTGACATGGCGTGGGAGCCGGGAGCTTTGCCGCAATATACAAGTTCTGTATGGGGACCGGCATAGGCTAATAATTCTTTGCTGATAAGGCGATCATAGAGAATAACATCTGCCTGTTGAATGCGGCGCATAGCTTTCACCGATATAAGCTCGGGATCGCCTGGGCCTGCTCCGACTATATAAACCATACCTGTTGTATTGTTTCTCATAGGCTGCTCCCTCCGGCTCATAATGCCGTTTTAGTATCCATTGGTTTAATCTTGTGTATGTTGCAGAGCAACAGTCATCTGCGTCTTCGTTAGATCGTGACGTAGATAGAGCCGCTCTCGCTGTCAATTTCAGTCTCGAAGGTTGTTACACATCCGTCATCTGGTTCATACACTTTGCCGCTGCGCAGGTCGATTTTCCTGTCGTGGAGAGGGCAGTGCACGGCTGTGCCGCACACCATACCTTCCGAAAGCAGACCGCCCTTATGCGGGCACTTGTTCTCAACGGCAAGCACGCTGCCATCTGTTAAGCGAAAAACAGCTATTTCAATATCCTGAATCTTAATGCGGCGGGATCCTTTTACGTCGATTTCGGATAAATTAGCTACTAGCAGTTTGGTAGTCATGGGAGTACCCCTCCTGGAAAGTTTAGTTGATCCATGCTGACTTGGATAACGTACGCATCCAATATGCGTATTACAGCTGTACCGGCTGAGCACTGTTCAGTTGCTCGAAGTTTTTGCGGAGTTCGTCTGTCTCCACAATTTGCTTCCAAGGATCAGTCGTCAGGCTTAGTGTTTTATCGATGCGAGCTTTCAGAGCAAGTCTGTCCTCTGGATTCTCAAGTCCTTTTTTGACATAATCCAGACCAACTCGTTCGATCCACTGTGCTGTACGCTCGTTCCATTGTGCATTTTCGCGGTATAGCTGCAGGAATGAGGAGGACCATTCCATGACCTCTTCTTCTGTTTTCACGATACAGAGTAGATCGGTTTCGCGAACCTTTATGCCGCCGTTGCCGCCTACGTGAAGCTCCCAGCCTCCGTCAATCGCGACTACGCCGAAATCTTTAATCGTTGACTCCGCGCAATTCCGCGGGCAGCCGGATACGGCAAGCTTTACCTTAGCTGGTGCGTTCAGACCTTCGAAAGCCTTCTCCAGCTTGATCCCCATACCGATTGCATCCTGTGTGCCGAAGCGGCAGAAGGTGGAGCCGACGCAGGTTTTGACCGTTCTCAGCGTTTTACCGTATGCATGACCGGATGGCATATCGAGATCGGCCCACATTTTCGGTAAATCCTCTTTTTTTACGCCTAACAAGTCGAGACGCTGGCCGCCTGTGAATTTGACCATCGGCACATCATATTTCTCTGCGACCTCGGCAATTCTCTTCAGATCGGCTGGAGATGTAACGCCGCCGTATATACGCGGTACAACAGAATAAGTACCGTCTTTTTGTATATTCCCATGGAATCGCTCGTTCGTTACCCGTGATTCTTTCTCATCTACGTATTCTTCAGGGTTAATCATGCCGAGATAATAGTTAAGCGCTGGGCGGCATTTCGTACATCCCTCTGGATTGATCCAGCCAAGCACGTTCATGACTTCCTTTGTCGTGTTCAGGCCCATGCGTGTAATTTCTGCGACGATCTCATCTCTTGTATGGGTCGTACAGCCGCATATTCCTTCTTTCACCGGTTCGCCGACTGCATCGCCTGCGAATAAGTGAAGAAGTCCTTCTACGATCGGCTTACAGCCGCCACAGGAAGCAGATGCTTTCGTACACGCTTTGATGGCTCCTACCGTATTGCAGCCTTTATTTAGAATGGCATCGCCGATATCGCCTTTGGATACGCCATTACAGCCACAGATGATTTCATCATCGGGCATGGATTCAAGCCGGCTGTTGCCACTAGAGGCTTGACCTAGCAGATCAGAGGAAATGCCGAGCAGAATTTCCTTCTCGCGTCCTGCAATGGATTCACCACTCTTAATAGAAGCAAACAATTCTGCACCATCGGCTGTATCACCGAACAGGACAGCGCCAACGAGCTTGCCGTCTTGGATAACGATTTTTTTGTAGGTGCCAGCCAGATCGTCTTGAATCTTAAGAGCACGCGTGCCTGGCGCATCTGCAAAGCGTCCAGCAGAGAATACATTTACGCCGGATACTTTCAGCTTCGTTGACGTTACCGATCCAGCATAGCCAGCTGTTTCGACACCGAGTAGATGCTTGACCATTACAGCCCCTTGTTCATACAGCGGAGCTACGAGGCCGTAAGAGATTCCTCTGTGCTCAGCGCATTCACCGACTGCATAAATGTCAGGTACGCTGGTCTGCATGAAGTCGTTGATAACAATCCCGCGGTTAACCTCGATACCAGCTGCTCTTGCAAGCTCAATATTAGGACGTATGCCGACCGCCATAACGACCAGATCACCGTCAACCTCAGTTCCGTCAGTGAAAGCAAGGCCTGTTACGCGGCGCTTTCCTTTGATGGCTGCTGTATGTTTATTTAATAGAAATTGCATGCCTTGTGCTTCGAGATCACGCTGCAGCATTCTTGAAGCTGCTTCATCAAGCTGGCGATCCATCAAGTGGTTATGAATATGGACAACGTGGACCTCCATACCGAGGTGGAGCAAGCCGCGGGCAGCTTCAAGACCGAGCAGTCCGCCGCCGATGACGACCGCTTTTTTATATTTTTTGGCAGTGTCCATCATGATTTCACAATCCTTGATATCACGGAAACCAATGACGCCTTCTTTGTCTGCCCCTGGAAGCGGAAGCATGAACGGGTTAGAACCTGTCGCAATAATGAGTGTATCGTAATCGGCTTCGATGCCCAGATGTGAGATAACCTTCTTGCGGTCCGAATCAATTTTTGTTATTTTGTGGCCAGTATGAAGTGTGATGTTATTCTCTCTATACCATTCCCAGTCGTTGATGACGATTTCTTGCAAATCGGCACCACCCACTAGTACGGAAGACAGCATAATTCGATTATAGTTAGGATGAGGCTCTGAACCGAAGATCGTGATGTCATAGCCCTCCGGAGAAAGTTTTAATAAATGCTCGATTGCTCGAACCCCCGCCATTCCGTTGCCGATGAGTACTAATTTTTTCTTCGATGTAGTCATTGTATTTCTCTCCTCTCAATCTCTGTCTATGCGAAAACGAAGTAAAAGCCTGCCTCGACCCCTAGGAGAACATACTTCTCCTTAGATATCGAAAGCAGGCTTCTTTGCCGCTTAATACGAATACACCGTTGTACTCGTGAAAGATATGAATTTGATATGGTAAATATACAATGAGTTACAGCTTCGTGTCAATATAGTTAACATCAATATCGCTGAAAAAACTTGGTTAGTGACAATATGGCGTTTTGTATGTTATATATAATCACAAAGGTATCGGCTTGTGCTGTGTTCACAAAAAGTCGAAATAGGAGGGGGCGCTTCCAAATGCGTTCTTTGTTAGTGGTCGATCATCGAACGGCAACCGAGGGGGCTATGGCGGACCCTCAGTCAGATCAGCTTTCCAAGAAAGAAACGCCGAAATATTTGCTCGAGAACTATGGCTATCAGGTGCTTCGTGCAGGAGATGAGAAGAAGGCTGAGTTGCAGATGAGCAGCGCAGACGCGGTCGTTCTTCACGTCCCTCTTAATGAAGTAAGACAATGGGGGACCAGGCTGTTGAAGCAAAAAACGGTTCCAATGCTTTGGTGGTGCAGTGCTGCATCGGCATCCTTGTCGGCAGCGTATTGCGAGGATGATATTCAAGTAGACGGTATACTTACACCTTCCATGAGTGAGCAGGAGCTGCACTGGGCACTTCATTTCGGCTCCAAGCAATGCTTTGAACGCCTGCAGTGGATGAATGAGCGGAAGCAGCTTGAAGGCAGGCTTGAAGAGCGGAAGTGGATCGACATGGCTAAGGGGATCTTATGCAAAATCAAAAATATATCTGAAGCGGAAGCTTACGATGTGCTGCGCAAGCAAGCCATGAACGAACGTAAACGCATGGTGGATGTGGCTACATCAATCGTTAAGGTCTATCAAATCCTTCAGGATCAAAAATAAGGGGGCTTTGCGATGATGATCAACCTGTTAAAGGAAGTAGGCCGGGGGAAGAGGGGCGCTCGCGATCTCAGTTATGAGGAATCGCTTCAGGCAGCAAACGCCATCCTTGAATTAAAGGCGACCCCGGCGCAAATAGGCGCCTTTTTCGTTGCTGAACGAATCAAAATGGAAAGCGTCGAAGAAATTGAGGCATTCGTGAACGTTTGCCGGAAGCATGCGCATCGGGCGCCAATCCAGCAGGGTCTTGATTGCGCGGGTCCTTATGATGGCAGGAAGAAGTCATTCTATGCCACATTCGCGACCTCGTTCCTTCTAGCTGCTGCGGGACTTCCGATCACGCTTCATGGATCTGCCTCTTTGCCGCCCAAATGGGGCATCACGCTGCATGATTTGTTGAGAGAGTCGGGCATTAACGTCGAGCTGCTCTCGAAAGACCAAATTGTTCAAGCGGCAAAAGAGACTGGTGTACTGTATGTGCCTGCCGAGGAGTGGTGCCCTCCGCTGAAGGCGCTTCGTTCCATTCGGATTGAGCTCGATATGCGGACGGTGCTGAATACAGCGGAGAAGCTTATCGACTACTCACATTCTCCGTATTTAATATTCGGTGTTTATCATAATACCGTATTCGAACGAATGGCCAAGTTAGCGAACAATCTAAACTATAAGAAGGCGCTTATTGTTCAGGGGACAGAAGGTTCGGAGGATCTATTCATCGAGCGGCCTACTCGAACCTACTTCGTGGAAGACGGACAATCGCAGCTTAATATTATAGATCCAGACGCTTACGGACTTGAGACGGCGGTGCCGGTCGTCGATTGGACGCCAGCGGAGCAGGTCAAAGAAACGGAAGCTGTCCTGCAAGGACGCGGTCATATCGCGTTCGCCAATCAAGTGCTGCTGAATGCGGCGGTCAGGCTTCAATTGGCGGAGAAGGTTGACTCGATTGAGGAAGGGCTTTATACGTGCAAGGATTTACTGGATAGCGGAGCTCCGTGGGAGATATACCGCAAATGGCAAACAGTTATGCGGAGTCAGAGCGCACAGCCTTGCAGCAGCTAATGGTTGCATAGCTGCATATGAGTAGGGTTTTAATGGAAGTGAAGGATGCAAACCGGTGTGTTACCGGAGTATTCGATACAACAAGGGCTGTCACGAAAGGCTTTATGCCTATCGGACAGCTTTTTTTACATGCTGGACCTAGAGGGTGCAGCGCTACGAAGATCGTCTCGGCATGGGAAGAAGCGATGGAAAGAATCTGGATAATGGAATAAGCTGCGCAGCTGTTGCATCCTTGTGTCTAATACAGATTGTCGCTTGACCATTCTCCTGGCAAGGGGGAGTCGGGGAGGATGGGAAGCTTTAGTGATTCTACAGCCTCTTGTAAATAGAGCTTGTTGAATTCCAAGCCGCCGCTGCTTCGTTTGTGTGCAGACAGCCAGTCCGTAGGACCCTCGCTAAAGCGGCTCAGCGTCTGCAGGTCGCGGCTGTAGAATGAGGCATCCCATCTTATCTGTGTGAGTACATTCGCAACAAGAGGGAGAGGGAAACCGCTGGCCTTGTGAATGAGCTCTGCCGCTCGCTGTTGTTCATAGCGAATGAATTCATGCGCTCTTAAATGGGCTTTTAAATAAGCGATCACGATCGATTCATTCCCTCTCGACCAATTGCCATCCGTAACAAGTCCAGTCAAATAGTCGCCACCAATTCCCTCCGAAAGCAGTGGCACGCCTGCTCCGATGGATTGCACCCAGCTCAAGTAGGGCTCCCACAGCATGCTCGCACCTACTTGGCCTTCGATAATGCCATTAAGGCAATCGCCCATGCCGCGGTGAACGATGGGCTCAGAATGAAGGCCGTATGCATTCATCCATTCTTTCAATCGATAGGAGGAACTGGAATTGCCCACTGTAGAAATAGAAAGGGACGATAAGGCTTCGATATGGTCGATCTTGCTGCCGGCGGGCACAACAAGCGATATGCCGCCGCCACTGCTTGTTTTCCCGTCGAATGCGATGACCTGCGGCTGGAATCTTGGAAGGATCTGGCTGAGTGCACGACTCGCCATGATCGGGTAGTCGCCGACGGAAGCGATGTGAACACGACCCGCAATCAGTTCCTCTACAAGCTCCATGCCATTGGGTGCGTTCACGTACCTGACAGTATACCTTTTAGAGGGATTCAATCGCTGCAGCTCTTCTTCGAACAGACCAAGCTGCTTAATAATGAGTGGACTCCATAGCAGTGCTGCTCCGCTTTGATAGCCAATCGTAATGACGGTATCATCATCCGCCGCGACTGACTGAACAAGCTGCTGCTTCTCGGAGATGCCGTACTGCTTGATCCACGTCTGAAGCTGCCCCTTATCGATCCATACTTCCTTGCCGATTTTGATATGAGGAAGCTGCTTATCCTTACGCCAGCGGTCGATCGTTGCGCGGCTTATGCCGAGTATGTCCATCGCTTCTTGTAGACTGAGAAGATTCAAACGATCATTCATCCTCTTCGAACTCTCCATTCTATATGGCAGACAAATTCATAGTTATTTCATGGGAATTATAAGTTATTTATATGATAAGCGATCGGTCATTAAACATCAATTGATATATCCAAATAAACAGCAGATATTCCTCATTCCTCCTCATACCTCATCGTCTTTCCTCATTCTATTGACAGTCGCATAAGCAAATGATAATTTCGTTGTACATAAAGCATAGTAACTTAATGGGAATTATGAGTTATTGTGATTGTGAGAAAAAGCTGAGGGGCTGTGATTAGAGATGAATACAGGGGCACGTACGCAAAAGAGAGGTTTAGCAAGAGCGGCGATTGTAATGCTATTAGCTGCAATGACGGTGATATCCGCCTGCAGCACGAACAACGCAGGTAATGGAGCAACAGAGTCCGGGGGCGATAAAGCGAAAACAGTTCGGATTGGCTATCAGAAGTATGCTTCTGTGAACATTCTGAAAGAGCGCGGAGGTCTTGAAGAAAAGCTTAAGGAAGCGGGCTACGGGGTGGAATGGACGGAGTTCCCTGGTGGTCCGCAGCTGCTTGAAGCTCTGAATGTAGGCAGCATTGACTTCGGACATACGGGAGAAGCGCCTCCAATCTTCGCGCAGGCAGCAGGTGCGCCGCTTGCTTATCTGGCTCACTCGCCTGAGAGCCCTAAGGCGGAAAGTATTCTAGTACCAGAGAATTCGACAATCCAGTCCTCTGCAGATCTGAAGGGTAAAAAAATCGCCTTGAACAAAGGCTCCAATGTTCATTATTTGTTGGTCAAATACTTGGAGCGTGAGGGCATTGCTTATAGTGACGTTGAAGTCGTTTATTTGCCGCCAGCGGATGCAAGAGCAGCGTTTGAGAGCGGAAACGTAGATGCCTGGGTCATTTGGGAGCCGTTCTACTCCGTTGCACAATTGGCAACCAAAGCACGCGTACTGGCTGATGGGGAAGGTCTTGTGAAAAACTACGAGTTCTATCTGGCGTCTAAGGATTTCGCGAAATCGAACACGAAAGCCATTGATGTTATTCTTGAGCAGCTTGAAGAGACGGATAAATGGGCAAAGGACAACCAGCCTGAAGTAGCTAAGCTGCTTTCGCCGGCGCTTGGCATTGATCCAGCACCTCTAGAGCAAGCGCTGGCACACCGCGCTTGGGGCGTTATCCGCGTAAGTGATGAGACGCTCAAAGCACAACAAAGCATTGCAGATACGTTCTTGAAGCTTGAATTGATACCGGAAGCGATTAATGTAAGCGACGCAGTAGTGAAATAAACCTCATACCCTTCAGAGGATTAAGGAGTATTGTTATGGAATTATTTTGGTTCATTCCCCTTCATGGGGATGGGAGATATTTGGGGACATCGGACGGAGCAAGAGCGGTCGATTATGATTATATCAAACAAATCGCGCAGGCGGCTGATCGGCTGGGCTATCACGGCGTATTGGTTCCTACCGGCAAGGCATGTGAGGATGCTTGGGTTGCAGCATCCTCGCTGATTGGGGCGACTCGGCGGCTAAAGTTTCTCGTTGCGATTCGGCCGGGTCTCATGACTCCATCGACGGCTGCGAGAATGGCATCGACCTTCGACAGACTCTCAAACGGCAGGCTGATTGTCAATGTCGTGACTGGCGGAGACCCGCATGAGCTCGGCGGAGATGGTATTTTCCTCAATCATAGCGAGCGATATGAGCAGACCGATGAATTCTTGTCGGTATGGCGGCAGATGATGCAGGGCGGAGAAGTGAATTTTGATGGTAAATATGTTCGTGTGGAGTCGGGCGAAGTGCTGTTCCCAGCTCTGCAGAAGCCGTATCCGCCCATCTATTTCGGCGGTTCCTCACAAGCGGCGCAGCAGATTGCTGCTGATCATGTTGATTGCTATCTGACATGGGGAGAGCCGCCGAGTGAGGTCGCAAAAAAAATTGCCGAGGTTCGTCAACTGGCGGAAGCGAGAGGCAAGAAGGTCAAATTCGGCATTAGACTGCATGTTATTGTAAGAGAAACGAATGAGGAAGCTTGGGAAGCGGCTGAAAGTCTTATCCGCCATGTGGATGAGAAAACGATAGCCGAGGCGCAGCGAATTTTAGCCAGATACGATTCAGTCGGCCAGAGGCGTATGGGTCAATTGCATAACGGCGATAAAAACTCGCTGGTCATCTCACCGAATCTTTGGGCGGGTATCGGACTTGTACGCGGCGGAGCGGGGACGGCCTTGGTTGGCGACCCTGATACGGTTGCGACGCGCATCAAGGAGTATGGTGAGCTTGGCATAGATACCTTTATCCTATCGGGCTATCCGCATTTGGAGGAAGCGTACCGCGCGGCAGAGCTGTTATTTCCACGGCTGCCACTGACACTGCAAGAAGACGCGCATCACGGGGATATTCAAGCGTCGGGCGAGTTGGTCGCTTACAATAAACGGCCCCAATCAGGCAGTGTTATTTGAACGGAAGGGGCATGTATCTTTATGTTCACACGAATCTTAAACAGTCGTATAGCTCCAGCTATCGTCCCGATTCTTATATTGATTATATGGCAGTTGCTTGGGGAGCTCGGCTGGATTTCCAGTCGAACGCTCCCTACTCCTCTTAAAGTGGCTGAGGCGGGAGTGGAGCTAACAAAAAGCGGGCAATTGTTTCAGTACATGGGCAGCAGTATGAGTCGTGCGTTTATTGGTTTTGCAATCGGGGGCGGCATAGGTTTTCTGCTAGGTCTGCTGAATGGCGTATCGCAGACGGCGAATAGGCTGCTCGACAGCACGATTCAGATGGTAAGGAATGTACCGCATTTAGCGTTGATTCCATTAGTTATATTGTGGTTCGGTATTGGTGAAACGGCCAAAATCTTTCTGGTTGTGCTGGGTGTATTTTTCCCAATTTACTTAAACACTGTGCACGGAATAAGGTCAATTGATCCAGGTCTGGTGGAGATGGCCAAAGTGTATGGTCTGCGAGGCTATGCGTTATACAGGGATGTCATTCTGCCAGGCGCTCTATCCTCGATTCTGGTTGGCGTGCGTTATGCGCTTGGTTTTATGTGGCTTACATTAATTGTGGCAGAAACGATTTCGGCGAATTCGGGTATTGGATATATGGCGATGAACGCTCGTGAATTTATGCGGCTTGATGTGGTCGTGCTGGCTATTATTTTGTACGCGGTACTTGGAAAGCTATCGGATACGGCAGCCAAGCTGCTGGAGCAATGGCTGTTGAAGTGGCATCCGAGTTACGCAAAACGCTAATAGGGAGGGTGGACGGACATGCAAACTGCACAATTAGGAGCGAGATTGCTTGTACAAGGAGCGGGGAAGCAGTTTGGTCCCAAGAAGGTGCTTGATGGTGTAGAGCTTCATATTCCGCCTGGTCAATTTATTGCGATTGTGGGACGTAGCGGCTGTGGAAAGAGCACACTCCTTCGCCTTATTGCGGGGCTTGAGGAGCCCACACAGGGAGCCGTCATTTTGGATGACGAGGAAATAAAGGGCATTCGTGAGGATACGAGAATGCTGTTTCAGGATGCAAGGCTGCTGCCATGGAAGCGCTGCGTTGATAATGTCTTAATCGGTGTGAAATCGGGAGATAAGCGAAAGGCTTTGGAGGCGCTGCGCCAAGTAGGATTGCAGGATCGCGCGAAGGAATGGCCTGGTGTCCTCTCCGGCGGGCAGCGTCAGCGTGTTGCGCTGGCAAGAGCGCTAGTCGGCGAGCCGAGGCTTCTGCTGCTGGATGAGCCGCTTGGGGCGCTGGACGCTTTAACCCGCATTGATATGCAGCAGCTCATTGAGGATCTATGGACGGAGCAAGGGTTTACGACGGTGCTAGTGACGCATGATGTGAGCGAAGCCGTTGCGCTGGCAGACCGCGTTATTCTTATCGAGAATGGACATATTGCACTGGATGTGGCGATTACGCTGGACAGGCCGCGTGAGCGGGATAATGATTTCGTTTATTTCGAGAAGCTGATTCTGGACAGAATATTGGAGCGGGATAGAAATGCACAGAGAAAGGAGAGTACTTATTCCATTTAATCGTTATGCAGGCTGTTTGCCCGGTTTATATGCCGCTGTCGTTTCTTCGGATGAATCTGGAGTGAGAGCAGGGTGGCTTGAACCGGACCGCCTGCCGAATTCCCAGCGAAAGAGCAGGGCGGCCAGCTTGAATTTAAGTGAGACATAATAAAGGTACTCTTTCAAGCTGGAGCAAGGGTAAGAGAAGCCTAGCTGCTTGGTACTGTCGGTTATCATTTTAAGATTAATGATCCTCGCAAGATCTGCTTTTTTGACCGTGTATGGACTGTTTCTCAAATTCGCAATCAGCATGGAGCGGATTGCGTGAATGTAATAGGCAGCCATATCTGTTGAGTAAGCGTCTATAGCCAGTAAACCAGATGTATCGGACAACCGTTTTCTAAGCTCATATTGCAAAATCAAGCATTTCTCCAGATCGGGTCTGTAAGAGGAACGCGTGAGGCTATTGGCATTATTGGCCGTTTTATAGAGATAGAGAAGATCGGGAATGGCGAAGACGCGAGTGGCAGCAAGTAAGGTCTCAAGTAGAAAGATGGTATCCTCTCCGATGGTCAACCCCTCTTGAAATCTGATTTTCCTATTCTCAATAACGGTTCGTAGAAACAGGCAGCGCCATACAAAACACAGCTCGTTGCCGGAGTGCACATGGTTGGTGCTTAGTATGAGCTCCTTGCCGCTCATTACGGTATGAAGCATGAATTTCGGAGGGCGTTTTTCTAGCGAATGCGAGGTCTCGTAGCCGCAGATGACAACCTCACTGCCTGATTGCTCCGCTGCGGCATATAGCTTAACGAAATATAAATCGTCAATTTCGTCGTCTGCATCCAGAAAGGAAACGTATTTACCCGAAGCGGCTTTTAATCCGCTATTTCTTGCACTGCTCGTTCCCTGATTAGGCTTGTGCATGACTTTAATTCTGGCATCCTTCGTCGCATACTCCTCGCAGATTGCGCCGCTTTGATCGGTGGACCCATCGTTTACGAGCAGCAGCTCGATCGAACGAAAGGGTTGATTGATGATGCGGTTCAAACAGCTGCATAACCACTTCTCAGCATTGAATATGGGCACGATAACACTAATGGCGGCAGTCATGCGCTTCACCTCGGGAACGATTTGAATTTCGGTACAACACGGCGCGGGTCATAAAATGATCATAACATATTCGTTATAAAGAACAATTGTTTTTTGTAAAAGGCGTGTATTGTTGTTTCGAGCGTGATGATTGAGAGGGAACATAAATCAGGGGAAGGGGCTTGCCTAGCGGCAGCCCTTTTTTTGAATGGTAGAAAAGCATATCATTTGGTCGTCCTTTCTCTATGTGTTTCGCCGAAACGATGGCGTTTATAGGAAGGAAGCTTTCAGGGGTTTCTTGGAACTTAGAACAGTTGCTTGTTTGGAAATCTGATAAATGAGTAACGGCTTGTCAGTACGATTACAGTTGGTTTCAGGAACGGAACCAACTAACCTGAGCACTGCGGCGCACATAGCACTTTGTGCAATAGAACCGCGCAAATAAGGCAATTCGTCAGGCTACGTTGCAGAAAGTGCAACAGAATCACTCCTATGGGTGAGATATAGGCTGTGAAACCGCCTTTCTGTTGCATAAACTACAACGTAGCAAGAGCATGGTTACTTAAACGACGATTAGAGTGTATAAAGTGCAACATAGCTAGGGTGTTCGGCTGGAGGAAGTCAGGGAAAGCAACTCCTTTTACCAACAAACCAACCTGAGCACCTATCCTCTTATGGCAAATCGCGTATTTCATCATCGTTTCAAAGCTATCCTGCATAATCGTAGGATAGAGGTCAAATACCGGCCATGAATGGAAGCTATACTGTATTCCGGCAAGATAGCTTCGTAAAAAGGGCATAAAACGTGTATTTTAGAGTCTCGAATAAGTAAAGTTACTGCAATTGTGCAGGATAGGCGGTAAAAAGTGTCCATCAAGGGCGGAGTTACTGCAAATGTGCAGGATAGATGCGGCGACAGGTTGATTGCGAGCAAGATTCGAGCGGTGTTCTAGCAGGACAGCTCTTTCACCTTGATTGCATGTCTAAGGTGCAAATGAATAGGTGAATTTGAACGCGTGATCCTGCTATACTGGAGGTTGGTGTAAGGAAAAGGGGGATATCATGTCTTTTGTTAATCGGCTCCGATGGTTTTTTAAAGATCGCTGGGGAAGCTATGTGCTTGCAATCAGTGTTATGGCGCTTGTTAGCTTGCTCTCTACGATACCGCCCAATCTTATTGGAAGAACCGTCGATTATATTCGCGAAGGCGAACTGACCTCATCTGGTCTTAAGCAGACAGTATTGCTGCTGCTTGGTCTAGCGATATTGCTTTATGTAATGACATACATATGGATTACGACGCTCTTTGGCAACTCGGCGCTTGTTGAGAAGGTGCTAAGAGGACGGTTGCTCGCGAATTTGACGCGAATGACGCCGGCTTTCTTCCAGCGCAACAGTACGGGACAGCTTATGGCACTTGCAACCAATGACGTATTAGCAATTGGTCAAACGGCAGGTTATGGCGTCATGACGCTGGTCAACACGCTTGTTGGGGCATCTGTCGTCGTCATTATGATGGTATCGCTCGTCAGCTGGAAGCTGATGCTTGCGGCACTTATTCCTCTTCCGCTGCTGGCGGTAGTCATTAGTAAGCTTGGCAAAAAGGTAAGAACTCGCTTTCTGGAAGCGCAAGCCTCCTTTGGCAAAATGAATGATCATGCGCTCGAGTCGATTTCCGGTATTCGCGTAATCCGCTCTTATGTACAGGAAAACGATGACCTGATTGCTTTCAATCAGGTGACAAGCGAGGTTATGCTCAAGAACAAAAGAGTATCCATCGTCAATGCTATGTTCCAGCCAATCATCTCTTTGATTGTCGGGATCAGTTATTCCATTGGTATCGGCTACGGCTCTTATCTCGTCATTCAGGATGAGATTTCGCTTGGACAGTTGATTTCGTTTAATATTTATTTGGGTATGCTGATTTGGCCAATGATCTCCTTCGGCGAGTTTATTAATGTGCTGCAGCGTGGAAGCGCTTCAGCCGATCGTCTAGATACGTCGCTCACACAGCAGCCGGATTTGAAGGATGCGGATAAGCCAATTCATGTTGACGTACCGGGAAGCATCTCTATGCAGCAGCTAACCTTTACTTATCCGTCTGCGAACAAGCCGAGCTTGCAGACGATTACTTTGCGGCTTGAGCGAGGGCAGACGCTTGGCGTTGTGGGCAAGACGGGAAGCGGCAAGAGCACGCTGCTGAAGCAGTTGCTTCGCCAGTATCCAGTGGAGCAGGGGCGGCTGTTTCTTGGAGATGTACCTGTCGAGCAGATTGAGATTGATCAAATACGCCGCTGGGTGGCTTACGTGCCTCAAGAGCATATGCTGCTCTCCAAATCGATTCGTGACAATATCGCTTTAGGCAAGCCTCTAGCAACAGCAGACGATATCGCTCGTGCTGTCGAGATGGCCTCCTTCACCGAAGATATCGCGCAGATGCCGCAAGGGCTCGAGACGATTGTTGGAGAGAATGGGGTCATGCTCTCGGGCGGGCAGAAGCAAAGGCTTGCGATTGCAAGGGCACTGCTCGTAGACTCGGAGATTCTGATGATGGATGATTCCTTGTCGGCGGTAGATGCGCGTACAGAAAGCAGGATTCTTCACCATATTAGGCAGGAGCGTCAAGGGAAAACGAACTTGATCGCCACTCACCGTCTCTCCGCTGTCAGCCATGCAGACTGGATTATCGTCCTGAGCGAGGGACGTATTATCGAAGAGGGAAGGCATGACGAGCTCATGCTGTTCGGGGGCTGGTATAAAGAACAGTGGGACAGGCAGCAAACGGAAGCAAGCTTGGAAGAATGAGGAGGCTCTAGCATGCCAAAGCAATCGACGGCGAGAAGACTATTCGCATATGCTCTCGTCTATAAATTTAGAATTATCGGCGCCCTGCTTATTCTCTGCTGTGCGGTAGGAGCTGAGCTTGGCGGTCCTTTCATTATAAAAACGATCATTGATAAGCATTTGGCTGCCGGAGGAGGAGAACTGATACCGGTACTATTGCTGCTTGTCCTTTATATGGGGCTCTTGCTCTTGGCGAGCGTCGGCAATTTCTCGCAGTCTTATATTTTGCAATCGACTGCCCTGCGCATCATCCAGAACATGCGGATGGATCTAATGCGGCATATTCAGCGGATTCCGCTGCGGTATTTCGACAATACGCCAATCGGCCAAATCGTCTCAAGAATCGCCAATGATACGGAGGCAGTGCGTGACTTATTCATGAGCTTCATGGCTACCTTCGTCGTAAGTTTTGTGCAGCTGTTAGGTATATACACGGCGCTGTTTATATTGGATGTACGCTTAGCATTGTTCTGCTTGCTGCTTCCGCCGATATTCGCCATCATTATGGTCGTGCATCTGAAATATTCCAAAAGGTATATCACAATAATGCGCGCTAGGCTTAGTGATATGAATGCCATGATCAATGAGTCCATCGTCGTTATGCCGATAATTCAAGTTTTTCGTCGCGAGAAGGTGACGCTGGAGGAATTCGAGGTTCTGAATGAGGATCGGTATACGAATCAATTGAAGCAGTTCCGCGTCTTTGCGTTGTCCTCAAGAAACATTGTAGGCACGATCGGTGCACTCGTTACAGCGATGGTGATTTGGTATTTTGGCGGTCAATCACTCGAAACAGCTATTATGTACGGCGTGTTTTATGCTTTTATTGATTATTTAGGGCGTATATTTCAACCGATTATCGGTATCTTCGACCAATTGATGAATGCTCAGCGGGCTTTCGTATCAGCGGAGAAAGTATTCGCGATTCTAGATATGGAGGGCACAGAGGTCGAAGAAGTTCAGCAGGTTGATAGACCTGATGGCGTCGTCAAATTCGATAACGTGACCTTCGCCTACAAAGAGGGCGAAAATGTGCTGAGGCATATTTCGTTCGAAGCGCGCAAGGGAGAGACGGTTGCATTGGTAGGCCATACCGGCTCAGGCAAAAGCTCGATTATGAACCTGCTGCTTGGCTTCTATGAGCCGAATCAAGGCGTTATTTCCATTGATGGGCGCAGTATATCAGGTTATTCGAAGCAGGAGCTGCGCAAGCATATGGGCATTGTGCTGCAGGACCCGTATCTATTCGCGGGGGACATTAAATTTAATGTCAGTCTATATAATAAGAGCATTTCACTGGAGAAGGTCAAAAGTGTGCTTCATGATGTTGGCGCTGCCCCGTTTGTTGAGCAGCTTCCCAATGGCTATGATGAGCAAGTGGTGGAGCGGGGAAGCACGTTGTCCTCCGGACAGCGGCAGCTCATTTCGTTCGCGCGGGCGCTGGCTTTTGACCCATCGATACTCATACTCGATGAGGCGACCGCGAGTATCGACAGTGAGACGGAAGGCTTGATCCAGCAAGCGCTGCGTGTCGTGAGCGAAGGCAGGACGACTCTCGTCATCGCGCACCGGCTCTCAACTATTCGCGAAGCGGATCAAATTCTTGTGCTGCATCGCGGGGAAATTGTGGAGCGAGGCAATCATGAAGCGCTGATGGCGTTGGAAGGTCGTTACTTCAAAATGTATCAGTTGCAGAAGGGTGATCAAGCTTCGACAGGAACAGCAACTGCGACGAACGAGATTTGATGACGAGAAATAGTAGATTTCTTTATCGTAAATAAGTAAAAAGTGCCATGTACATGACGTAAATAGTCCTGTATGCGGCACTTTTTTGTAGCCTTCGTCCCAGAAACTAGCATTTCAATTCGAATCTTTCTACCAATTGACAGGAAAATCGATCCCCTGTATACTCGGAAATAAGTTTCGTGTTAGTTTACATTACATTTACATGATGCGGCTCCAGCAGCTTTGGGCCCAAAGCGATAATCCCCTATCTTCAGCATTGCAAGCAGTCTGCTCACGGATGTCATGCATGTTTTGAAGAAAGGGGATTTTTATTGCCGTTCATGAACAAATGTTCATGTTTACTAGAACTTAATTTCATGTTTATGTTGCGATGACATACTTTAATTAAGCTAATGTAGGAAATGTTATGCGTATGGGTGGATTCTGAATGGGAGAGGAGAAACAAAAAATGCACAAGCTAGTGAAACGAATACAAAGAAAAGCGTGCATGCTGCTGGCAGCTGTTCTAGTTGCAGGGAGCACATTAAGTGGGTTAGGAGGTACAGCACAAGCTGCACCTGACAATGGCAATGTCGTTATCTCTCAAGTGTTCGGCGGAGGAGGCAACAGCGGCTCGGTCTATAAAAATGATTTTGTGGAATTATACAATCCGACATCATCTGACATAACGCTTACAGGATGGTATATCGCGTATGCAGCAACAGGAGCAGCGGCTTACCCGGCAAGAGATGCTTCAAATACACTTGAACTATCCGGAAAGATCGGCGCTGGCCAATATTACTTAATTCAGCTTAAAGCAGGAACAGCGGGGACAACGGATTTGATTTCGCCGGACCTTAGCTCAACAGCTATCGACATGGGGGGCTCGAACGGAAAAGTTAGGTTGTATAACAATTCCTCCGCGGTTGTAGATACAGTCGGCTATGGAACGGCGAGCGGTGCCGAGACCATCGAGGCAGCACCAGCCGGAGCGTTAAGCTCGACGAGAGCGGCGATTCGCAAATCTCTTAATCAAGGAGACAGAGGACTCGATACGGATAACAACAGTACAGATTTTGTCGTTGCAGCACCAGACCCGCGTAATTCCTCTTATGGCGTTGCTGCAGCTGAGACTGAGGCAGTTACAGCTGACGTGAGCGCTGGAGCGGTTAAAGCGGGTACTGTTATTCAATTAACAACCGCTACAGTAGGCGCAAGCGTGTACTACAGTGTATATGGCTCTGGCGATACACAGGTTGATCCAGAGGATTTCACTTGGTACCAGCCAGGTTCGACTGTCATTGAAATACAGGGGCCGACTACGGTTCATACTTTTGCCCAAAAAGAGGGGCTGACAAACAGTCCGCTGCGCGAATTTACATACAGCATATCGAGCCTTGGTACTATTGCTGATGCTCGCGCAGCAGCGGTAGGCACGAACGCTACGCTAAGCGGTATCGTTACGCATCGGGCTGAATCGGGCGCATTCGTGAATCTTTTCGTTCAGGATACGCTGAATGGAATTATCGTTCGTGTTCCGAGTACCGTGCCGGCGCGTCCGGGCGATGTGCTTGAGGCATTCGGCAAGCTGACAGAATTCTCGGGTCTGCTTCAACTAGAGGCTGCCGCTGAGGATGTAGAAATTACGGGATCGAGCACAATACCTGCACCTGTAGTCGTAGATTCTACAAGCTTTGGCAAGACGGTGGAAAACCGGAACCAGTTCGAGGGACGGCTGGTACAGCTCGAGAACATTACCGTTGAAAGCGCGGCAGGCGGTGTCGTTACAGCAACAGATACGGTTAGCGGCGGTAAAATCATCATCTATTCCGCGGATGCTGCATTCGTTGCTGGTAAAAGCTTTGAGCTGGTATTCGGCGTAATGACCTATCACTCCAGCGTTGGGCTTGAGGTTCTACCGCGATCTCCGCTTGATATTGTTGAGAAGCGGCTGGCTGTACAAGCCAGCATCCCTTCAGGCGGTATCAATCAAGGCGCAGCTGTTGAGCTTAGCACATTGGCTGCTGGCGGCGTGATTCGATACACGATAGATGGAACTTCCCCGACTGCTTCGAGCGGCACGGTGTATACTGGATCGATCATTGTGAATGAGGATACAGTGATCAAGGCGGTCGTAACGGCAAGCGGTGAAACAAGTGCTGTTGCAGTGTTCACGTATAATGTGCTTGCGAATACAAACGGTATAGCTATTCATACGATTCAAGGTGAAGCGCACCAATCGCTTTATGCGAATGTGAAAGTTTCTAATGTTACAGGCATCATCACTTCCGTAAGCACGAATTCGTTCTACATGCAGGCACCGGACGCGGAGTGGGATAACAATCCAAATACGTCCGAAGCCATTCAAGTATACAAGCCTGGACATGGCTTAACGGTTAAGGACGCGGTTTCCGTATCTGGAACGGTAGAGGAGTATGGCAGCAGTCCATCGCTCACGGTTACCCAAATCAATGCGTCAACCATTGACAAGGTATCCAGCGGAAACGTGCTTCCAACAGCTACTTTGTTAGGAAGAAATGCGGATAAAAGTAAAGAGCGCATCATTCCAAGCATGATTGATACAGATAGCTTCGGCGTATTCAACCCTAAGGTTGATGCGATTGATTTCTTCGAAAGTCTGGAGGGTATGCTTGTTGAGGTGAAGAACCCAGTGATTACGGGTCCTTATGCGAATGCGGTAACTCCAGTGGCCATTGATAACGGAGATTTCGCTAACAATCCTGTGAGAACGGCTGCCGGAGGCCTTGTGCTGCAAGGCAACGGGTTAGACAGCACGGACAGCAGTCTTAATCCGCAGAAGCTGTTCATTAGCGGCTCTAAGCCAGCTGGTGGCGAGATCAAGACAGGCGATGTGTTCAGCGGCAGCATTGTGGGGGTTATTCAATACGCAGGTGATCTATACAAACTGCTCCCTACAGAGGCATTGCCGGCAATCACACGCAGCTCGAACACACAGCAAGTCACAACGATTGAAACAGATCCCGAGAAACTGACGATTGCTACGTTTAACGTAGAGAATTTCAGCGCTTCGGATACGGTAAAAGCAGGGAAAATTGCTTCGATCATCGTAACGAACATGAAGCAGCCGGATATTATTGGTTTGATGGAGGTTCAGGATAATGACGGTGCAAGTGATACTGGCACAACCGACGCTTCCCTAAGCTTCAAAGTACTGATTGATGCGATAAAAGAAAAAGGCGGGGCTACTTACTCCTATACGGATATCGCTCCTGAGAATAACAAGGACGGCGGCGCTCCAGGAGGCAATATCCGCGTAGGCTTCTTGTACAAAGCTGATCGCGTTTCACTTGCTCCAGGTACAAAAGGGGATTTCACGTCAGCTGTAGCTGTAAACAATGATGGCAGTTTGACGCAAAACCCAGGACGGATTGATTCCACAGACGCTTCAACCTTTAATGCATCACGTAAACCGCTTGTTGCAGAGTTTATGTTTAACGGACAGCGTGTTGTCGCGATTGCGAACCATATGAATTCCAAAGGTGGAGATGGCAAGCCTTGGGGCAGCATTCAACCTGTAGTTCGCAGCAGTGAGGTTCAACGCGCTAAGCAAGCTGAGACCGTAAACAGCTTTGTTAAAGAGCTGAAAGCGAAGGATGTTGATGCAAGTGTAGTTGTCCTTGGTGATTTTAATGATTTCCAATTCTCGGGTACGTTAAACAAGCTGAAAGGCTCGGAGCTAACCAATTTGGTTGATAAGCTGGACGTCTCAGAACGGTATTCGTATATCTACGACGGAAACTCACAAACACTTGATCACATTCTCGTTGATCAAGAAACAGGACTTAATGCGGTTATCGATGTTGTACATGTGAACGCTGATTTTGCAGCCGAGCATGGAAGGGTAAGCGATCATGATCCGCTGCTCGCACAGCTGGATTTCACACCGGGTCTGGCATTAACGATTATGCATGTCAATGATTCACATGCCAATCTTGCTAATGTTGCCAAACGTTTCACGGCGGTAAAACAGGTACGCAGCACTTCAGCCAACTCGATCCTGCTTGATGCGGGTGACGTCTTCTCGGGTACGCTGTTCTTTAATAAGTATTTGGGGCAGGCCGATTTGGCCTTTATGAATAAGCTGGGTTATGACGCAATGGTATTCGGAAACCATGAATTCGATAATGGTCCTTCGGTACTGGCTGACTTTGTAGAAAACGCTGAATTCCCATTCGTTAGTTCAAACATCGATTTCAGCAAAGAGCCTGAGCTTAGCGGCTTCGTAGCGAATCAAGCTGTAGGACAGCCGGCTGAGAGTGGTAAAATTTACGACGCTATTATTCTGGAAGAAGGCGGAGAGGAAATCGGCGTATTCGGTTTAACGACTGAGGATACGAAGTTTCTTGCATCGCCAGGCGAAAATATCATTTTCGAGGATTATATCGCCAAAGCGAAGGACACGGTCAAAATGCTGCAAGACAGAGGCATTAATAAGATCGTGGCACTAACGCATCTAGGTCATGACTTTGATCTGATTCTAGCTGAGCAAGTATTGGGTATCGACGTTATCGTTGGCGGTCACAGTCACACGAAGGTTGATACTCCTAAAGTATTCCATGCAGATACGGAGCCAACACTGGTCGTTCAAGCAGAGGATTACAACAAATATTTGGGCAGACTCGATCTGAAATTTAATGATGCAGGCGTGCTTACCCACTGGAACGGCAAGCTGCTGGACATCACTACCTTTGCTTCTGATCTTGAAGCAGCAGAGATGCTTGTGCCTTATCAAGCAGGTGTTGCCGAAATTCAAAAAGAAGTTGTCGGCAAAACGAGTGTACTGCTTGACGGTGCACGTGCAACTGTACGCGCTAAGGAAACAAATTTAGGCAATCTTATGGCAGACGGTATGGTTGCGAAAGTAAAAAGTATCGTGGCCAGCACACCAGCATTGCAGCAATATGATGTGAAAGGTTTTGTAGCGATTCAGAATGGCGGAGGCATCCGTGATTCGATTAAGTTTAGTGCGGCCGGCAAACAAGATGGCGATATTACGATGGGCGAGCTGCTGACCGTTATGCCATTCGGCAACAACTTGACGGCGCTTAGAATGACAGGACAAGAGATTGTTGCAGCGCTGGAGAACGGCGTGAGTGGAATCGAAACGGGTCAAGGCCGATTCCCGCAAGTGTCAGGCATGCGCTTCTACTATGATTCGAAGAAGCAGCCAGAGGTGCTGGATGCGAATGGTCAGTTGACACAAACGGGACACCGCGTTCTGAAAGTGGAAATTAAGAATGCAGATGGTACTTACAGCCCGATCGAGCTTGATGGTACTTATTTCGTAGCGACGAATTCCTTTATGGCAGGCGGCGGAGATTTCTACCGTTCTATGAAGCAGGCGAAGGATGCTGGACGTCAGCATGAGTTGAACATCGTTGATTACGAGGTGTTCTTGGAGCACATTACCGGTCTAGGTACAATAAACGCTTCAACAGAAGGACGGATCCTTGATTTGCTTGGGGAGCCGCTTCCAGGCAATAACAATGACGCATTCAAGCTGACGCTTATGCATGTTAATGACACGCATGCGCATCTAGATTCTGTTGCCAAAAGAATAACAGCAATCAAGGGCATACGCGCAGAAGTGGACAATTCCATTCTACTTGATGCGGGTGACGTGTTCTCTGGAACGTTGTACTTCAACAAATATAATGGTCTTGCGGATTTGGAATTTATGAACTATATCGGCTATGACGCGATGGTATTTGGTAATCATGAATTCGACAAAGGGCCTGCTGTACTTGCCGATTTCGTGAAGAAGGCACAGTTCCCGTTCGTTAGCTCGAACATCGATTTCAGCAAGGAGCCTGAACTCAGTGACCTTGTCGCTCCTAATGCCATTGGAGATCCAGCAGCTGATGGGAAAATTTATGATGCTATTATTTTGGATAGAGACGGCGAGAAAATCGGGGTGTTTGGCTTAACGACCGAGGATACGAAGTTCCTTGCATCTCCTGGAGAAAACATCGTATTCGAGAATTATATCGCTAAGGCGGATGAAACGCTCAAAATGCTTCAAGCACAAGGCATCAATAAAATTGTTGCATTGACCCATCTAGGAAACGAATTCGATAAAGTATTGGCTGAGGCGGTAACGGGTATTGACGTTATTGTCGGCGGACATAGCCATACGAAGGTCAATGCCCCACTTGTCTACCATGCAGATGGCGAGCCTACCTTGGTTGTGCAGGCAGAGGAGTATGGTAATTTCTTGGGACGTTTGGATCTCGAATTTGATCAAACAGGTGTGTTGACAGCATGGAACGGCCAACTGTTGACGGTAAGCGGCTATGCGGAGGACGCAACAGCTGTCGAGATGCTTAAGCCTTACAGCGATGGCGTTGCCGATATTAAGAAACAAATAATTGGGAAAACCAATGTGCTGCTTGACGGTGCACGCACATCTGTGCGCGCCAAAGAAACAAATCTAGGCAATCTGATGGCAGATGGTATGGTTGCTAAAGTGAAGAGTATCGTGGCCAGTACGCCAGCGCTGCAGCAATATGATGTGAAAGGTTTTGTAGCGATTCAGAATGGCGGAGGCATCCGTGATTCGATTAAGCTGAGCGCGGAAGGCAAACAAGACGGCGATATTACGATGGGCGAGCTGCTGACGGTTATGCCATTCGGCAACAACTTGACGGCACTTAGAATGACAGGACAAGAGATTATTGCAGCGCTGGAGAATGGCGTGAGCGGAATCGAAACAGGTCAAGGTCGCTTCCCGCAAGTGTCAGGCATTCGCTACTACTATGACAGCAAGAAGCAGCCGGAGGTGCTGGATGCCGATGGCCAGTTGACGCAAGCTGGTCAACGTATTACGAAAGTAGAAATTAAAAACGCGGACGGTACTTACAGTCCAATCGATGAGGCAGCTTATTATTTCGTTGCTACCAACTCGTTCATGGCAAACGGCGGAGATTTCTACCGTTCCATGAAGCAGGCGAAGGATGCAGGGCGCCATCATGAGCTGAACATCGTTGATTACGAGGTATTCCTTGAACACATCACCAAGCTTGGCGTGATTGAAGCTGGAGTCGAGGGACGTATTGTTGACGTGAACGTAGCGACACCGTCACCAACACCAACACCGAAGCCGCCAACATCAACGCCAGTAACGCCGACACCGACACCAACACCAACACCGACACCGGGTGGGAACGAAGGTGTAGAATTTAGCGATGTAGGCAGCCACTGGGCAGCGAAAGCGATTGAGCAGGCTGTAACGCTCGGTTTCGTTAATGGGTTCGGAGACGGTACGTTCCGCCCGAGCGACGAAGCAACTAGAGCACAATTCGTCACAATGGTAGGCCGTGCATTTAAGCTTGAAGCAACAGGAGGACAGTTGAATTTCGCTGATGCAGGCCAGGTTCCTGCTTGGGCACGCTCGTTCTTCGCACAGCTTATTGAAGATAAAGTGATTGCTGGGTATGAGGATAATACGCTTAGACCGGCAAGTTCACTGACTAGAACGGAAATGACAGTCATACTCGTTCGTGCTCTTGGCATAGAGGTGGATGCCAATGCGAAGCCAACATTTGCTGATGTGAGCAGTATTCCGGTATGGGCGCATCCTTATATTGCAGCAGCTCAAACCGCAGGTCTTGTTGAAGGCATGGGAGGCAATCGTTTTGCTCCGCAATCGAACGCTACAAGAGCAGAGATCGTAACGCTCTTGCTGGCGGCGCTGGAGTTCAAACAGAGCACCAAATAATGAAGAAACACACTAAAAGCTCGAAATAAAGCAGAGCGCCTCGTTCCACTTCATATAAGTGGGGCGGGGCGTTTTATTTTTCAATGGCAGGGTGGATCGAGTTGTTGTATTTTTCATGCTGTTTTGCTATAGTTTGTGTGGAATTAAGGAGATCGGATAGTCTGATATAGAAAGAGTGGAGCCTGGATGGCGGATGATCGAATGGATGAGAAGCTGAGCAAGATGATAGATGTGGCGAGGCTCTACTATGAGCTGAATTACAACCAAGAGGAAATCGCACAGAAGCTGGGAGTGTCTCGCCCTACGATATCTCGATTTTTACAGCAGGCAAAGGATGAAGGCTACGTCCAAATCAAAATCGTTCATCCGAATGAGAACAACTTTATGCTTGCTGAACGGCTGCAATCCAAGTTTGGATTGAAGAAGGTCGTTATCGTCTCTGTTCCCCAATACGAGGACGGTATTGTGAAACGGTATATTGGCGAAGCAGCAGCTTCGTATTTGTACGAAACGGTGCGAGACGGTGATATTATTGCGACAACGTGGGGAACGACCCTCTTTCAGATGGCTACACAATTGAAGGATAAGCCTGTTCGTGATGTGAAGGTGGTTCAACTGAACGGCGGTGTCAGTCACTCGGAAACGAATACGTATGCGTATGAGATCGTTCATTTATTCGGCAAGGCGTTTCACACGATCCCTTACTTTATTCCGCTGCCTGCGTTAGTGGATCACGAGGTCGTGAAACGGACGATTGAATCTGATCGGCATATTCGTAACATTTTGGAGCTGGGGAAGCTGTCCAATATCGCAGTCGTAACGGTAGGAGCGCCGACGGATGACTCTGTGCTGATACGGGCGAATTATTTCACGGAATCTGATTTGGACGTTATTCGTTCAAGGGCAGCAGGAGATATATGCTCGCGTTATATTGATGCAGCAGGTGCGATATGCTCTGAGGAGCTTAATGAGCGTACGATCGGCATTAGCTTGGATGAGCTGAAGCGCAAGGAAAAGTCCATTCTAGTAGCTGGCGGTGCCAAAAAGGTAAATGGGATATACGGTGCCTTGCGAGGCGGCTATACGAACGTGTTGATTACCGATCAGTTTACAGGCAGATATTTGCTGGAACGTGACAATTAAATGCTGTAGAAGGAACAGTATGTTAAGGCAGCTGTTCTTTTTTTGTGTGAAGTAATCCGGTTGATTTCTCATGACTTAAAAAGATGATCGAGTTCAAAGTTTTGGATAAGGCCGTCTATAATTTGGGTAGGCATAATAATATTCCAAGTAAGTGAACTAAGGTGTAGGCATGAATTAGCTTATGATAGGGAATGCGATAATTGTAAACATTTTAATGAATAAAATGTCCCAAAATGCAACTTAAACGATAGACATAGAGTCTATATAGTTAATGTTTTTTAACTCATTTGGCAATATAAGTAAGCGAAGTGATGATGTTGTAATAGGATTTATAAGGAGGACTTCTGTGAAGGTTAAAATGATGATATTTATGATTTCGATTGCTTGCGTACTTAGTGCTTGTAAGGCGGGTGAGAGTATTACTTCTGATAAGAGTGGCGATAGAGTGAATTCTATCGCATCCGAACAGAATCAGTCAGCAAATCCGATTTCTGAAGAGATAAATGTAGCGATATCAAATCACATTATTCAAAAAAACTCCGCTATATACTTCAACACGGAAAAGCAATTTGAGGTTCATCACGTATATGGTACCAGCGAATCAAATGGCATCCTAAGTGTCTATATGCATTCTTATTTTGGTGGCTACAACAAATCCTCGGGGCTAGAAAATCAAGCAGGACATTCGCTGCCTGCTGTGATTCGTTTGCAAAAAAAAGCATCTGGATATGCTGTAGTCGAATACATTGAGCCCGAAGATGGGGATTTATATCAGTCCTCTTTGAAAAAAATGTTCCCCGAGAAATACTTGAAAATGATAGTTGGAGATGCTGGGCACATAAATGACTTGCGAGTGGAGATGGATAATCAAGTGAAACATTGGCTGGGAGCTGATGAACAATCTTCAAGCAGTCCCACTAACTGAATAACCACAACCATTCACGCACCGTTTTTAACTCTTTCATTGTAATAGTTATTCCAATAGAAACGAGTCGTCGGTCATTGAAAATCATTATTCTCAAAGGGAACGGCTTTTTTCACACACTGGATGGCCCAAGGGATGTTATAATGGAACGAACAAGAGGGTGCGTGAAGCGCTGCCCTCTTTATTTGTGTTTCCCCAAACAACAAGAGAGTAAGGTGACGCGATGTTGAAGCTTGCTAGATTTCTAAAGAAATACAAATGGCCCGCTGTGTTGGCGCCGCTCTTCATGCTGCTTGAGGTAGTTATGGATTTGCTGCAGCCGAGGTTCATGGCGGCTATTGTGAACGATGGCATCATAGCAGGGAATCTGGGAGCAATTACGGGTACAGCGCCTAAGATGCTTATTGCAGCACTGGTTGGCTTACTTGCAGGCGTAGGCTGTACGGTATTCGCGACGATCGCTTCCTTGAGCTTCGGGGCGGATCTGCGGCAGGAGTTGTTCCGCAAAATACAGAGCTTATCGCTCCGTTCCCTGGATCGCCTAGGCTCAGGCTCCATTGTAACGCGCCTGACTGGCGATATTACCCAGATCCAGAACCTTGTGCTGTTGCTGCTGCGCGTATTTGCGCGTGATACGTTCATTATCGTCGGCAGTTTGATTATGGCGTTTATGATCAGTCCACGGCTGTCTGTCATTCTACTTGCAATGATTCCGCTGCTCGCTGCATTCTTATTCGTCACGACAAGAATTACGGTTCCATTATTCGCTTTGATGCAGCAGCGGCTTGATCAGGTAAATACGGTGATGCAGGAAAATTTATCGGGTATCCGAGTGGTGAAAGCATTCGTTCGCTCGGATTACGAGGAACAGCGCTTCAGTGAAACGAATTCGAACTTGCTGCATGCGAGCTTGAAAGCGGCTAAGATCGTAGCACTTAATTCGCCGCTTATGTCCATTATCCTCAACATTAGTATCGTTGCAGCGTTATGGTATGGAGGTATGTTATCCGAGAAAGGCAGTCTATCCGTCGGAAGCCTTGCCGCTTTTTTAACCTATATTACACAATTGCTATTCTCTACCTTAGGGCTCGGCAACCAACTGATGGCGATTTCTCGGGCCAAAGCATCTGCGGATCGCATTAACGAAGTACTGGAGCTTCCCGCTGACGAGCAGCGCGGGACCTTGGAATCTGGAAAGCAGCCGCAGCCCATAACGGGAGGCAGGGTCCGCTTTGATCAAGTGAGTTTTAGTTATGAGGGTGAACTAGACACGGCAGTGCTTCACCATATCGATTTTACGGCCGAGCCTGGAGAAACCATTGGAATCGTTGGCGTGAATGGGGCGGGAAAATCGACGTTGGTCAGCCTCATTCCGGCCTTCTATACGCCCACAAAGGGCATAATCAGCATCGACTCGCGTCCGGTTAACGAGCTAACTCCGCAGGAGCTGCAAGGCCAGATTGGTATGGTGCTGCAGCAAGCTCATTTGTTCAGTGGTACGATTCGTGAGAACATCAGCTTCGGCAATCCGCAAGCGAGCCAGCAGGATATTGAAGAAGCTGCAAAGGCTGCAGAGGCGCACGCCTTCATTATGAAGCTTGCGGATGGCTATGATACGTTGCTTGGCCAGCGAGGCGTCAATCTCTCGGGCGGTCAAAAGCAGCGATTGTCGATTGCGAGGACGCTGCTGCTTAAACCTAAGATTGTTATTCTTGACGACTGCACAAGTGCTGTCGATCCTCAAACTGATTTGCTGATCCGGAACGCGCTGCAAGCGATCATGAAGAGCAGCACCTGTTTCATTATTGGACAACGGATTACCTCGGTTCAAGAAGCTGATCGAATTATTGTGCTTGAGGAAGGTCGAATGACGGCGATTGGCACACATGCAGAGCTGCTTCATACAAGCAAACTCTACCAACAAATGGCCTTATCCCAGCAAGGAGCTTAACAAATGAATCAGACATGGTCAACGCTCAAAAAAATCGGACATTATTTGCTTCATCAACGGGCTAAGCTGATTACGGTCATTATGCTGACGATTGTGGCCGCGGGGCTTACACTGGCCGGACCGTATTTGCTTGGTAAAGCACTAGACGATTATATCGTAGCCAAGCAGTATGACGGTTTTCTCCAGCTATGCTTGCTTATGCTGGCGGTCTATGCAGCTGGAAGCTTAGTTGGCTGGCTGCAGGCTTTTTTCTTAGCAGAGGTATCGCAGCGAACAGTATGGGGCTTGCGGCAAGATTTGTTCAGTCATTTGCAGAAGCTGCCTATTCCCTTCTTCGCAAGCAGAAGTCACGGCGAGCTGATGAGCCGCACGACTAACGATATTGATAACGTAACGAACACGCTCAATCAAAGCTTGATTCAATTGATTTCGAGCGTCATTATGCTTATTGGTTCATTCACGATGATGCTGCTGCTTAATGGCTGGCTCACGCTTGTAGCACTAATCGTGATTCCGGTTATTGTATTTGTATCGAAGCGTATTGCCAAGGTAACGAAGCGACAATTCAAGGCACAGCAACAGGAGCTTGGAGCACTTAACAGCTTTATCGAGGAGACGGTTTCCGGTCAGAAGGTAGTCGCGCTGTTTCATCAGGAGGAGCGAATGGCCGAGCAATTCAGTGCCGCGAATGCGAATCTGAAGAAGGTCGGTATTAAGGCGCAAATCTATTCGGGTACAATGGGACCGTTCATGAATGTGTTCGGCCATATCAGCTATTTGATCATTGCAGGCGTTGGAGGCTGGCTCGCTGTACATGACCAAGCAAGCGTCGGTGTTATTATAAGTTTCCTAGGTTATTCGAGACAATTCAGCGGCCCATTGAATGAGGTTGCTAACCAGTACAATTTGATTCAATCCGGTATCGCCGGCGCGGAGCGAGTGTTCGAGATGATGGAGGTACCGTCGGAATATGACGCTGCCGAAAGTGTGGCGGAGCTAGGTGCAATTAACGGCAAGGTTGAATTCCGTGATGTATGCTTCGAGTATAAGGATGGGACAGCGGCACTCAGCGACATCAGCTTCACGGCCCTGCCAGGACAGACAATTGCCTTGGTCGGGCCCACGGGAGCGGGGAAGACCACGATTATTAACTTAATTGGACGTTTCTTCGAAGTGAAGAGCGGACAAATACGAATAGACGACAAAGATATTCGCGAGGTTGATAAAAATAGCTTGCGTAGTCAGCTTGGCATCGTCCTTCAGGATGCTCATCTGTTCACGGGCTCGATTCGTGATAACATACGCTATGGCAAGCTTGATGCAACGAACGAAGAGGTGGAAGCAGCGGCCGAGCAGGCTAACGCAGCTAGTTTTATCGCGAAGCTTCCGCAAGGTTATGAGACATTGCTGACGGCAGAAGGCGGCAATATCAGCCATGGTCAACGCCAGTTGATTACGATTGCACGTGCTGTATTAGGCGATCCCGCGCTGCTTATTTTAGATGAGGCGACGAGCAGCGTGGATACGCTGGCTGAACTGCAAATTCAGGAAGCGATGAAGAAGCTGCTGAGCGGAAGAACAAGCTTCGTTATTGCCCACCGGTTAAGTACGATACGGCATGCGGATCAAATTCTGTACGTTCAAGATGGTAAGATTATGGAGAGAGGCAGTCATGAGGAGCTGTTAGCAAGGCGAGGACTCTATTATAAGCTGCATAGTCACACGTTTTTACAAAAGGCTTAACTTGCTGTGCTCATAATGGCCAAATGATTGTGGTACAATGAGACGAGCGCTACGATTAGGAGATGACAGATGATGAGTGAGCAATTGAATGAGCAGGAGCTTGTGAACCATATAGCAAGCGAAACAAAGGCAGACGAGCAGTTGATTAAGCTGGTATTGAAGCATGAGCAGGCTTTCATCAACAATGCGAAGGAAGACAAAAACGGCGAGGTAGAAATCGACGGCGACGAGCTTGTCGATTATGTGCTCAGTCGTCCGGACGTGAAGTCGAATGAGCTCGTCGTGGAATCGATTCTTGATGCCGAGATGGATTATTTGATGGACAAGGGACTTGCCGGTTACGTTGAGTAACGCTTGGTAACTCGATGCTCCACCTAAGATGAACTGCCCTGTGGTGACAAAGCCGCCAGAGGCAGTTCTTTTTATTGAGGGGAAACAACATCGAATCCTTTTTGAATAAATCCTATTTTTGTGCTAAAGTCAAAAGTAGACTCAAGAATAGACGGAGGTTGAACTGTTGGCAAAGGTACATAAGGGGTTATCATCTTTAGAAATTTTTAAACGATTTGTATTCATTACGATCGGATCGGTTCTAATGGGCGTAGCCTTGGAATTGTTCCTCGTACCGAATAACGTAATCGATGGCGGTATTGCCGGTATTTCAATCATGCTTGCCCATTTGACGCCACTGCCCCTAGGCGTTTACTTGTTTATTGTGAATGTACCGTTTCTCATCCTCGGTTATAAGCAAATTGGCAAAACGTTCGCGATCTCTACGCTTTACGGTATTATTGTCATGTCGATTACAACCTCGCTTCTGCATCATGTTGAAGCTTTCACGGAAGAGAAGCTGCTGGCAGTGCTGTTCGGCGGATTGATTCTTGGAGCAGGTGTCGGTCTTGCTATTCGGTTCGGCGGCTCGCTAGACGGTGTGGAGATTGTATCTATTCTTATTTCCAAAAAATTGCGTATGCCGGTTGGACAAATTATTATGATATTCAACGTTGTCATATTTGTTGTGGCAGGCTTCGTATTCGAATGGGATTCAGCTATGTATTCGATGTTTACTTACTATATCGCGATTAAGTTAATTGATATAGTCGTTGAGGGTCTTGATGAGTCCAAATCGGTTACAATTATATCCTCGGAGTTCGAGGAGGTTTCTCAGGCCATCATTGACCGTTTGGGACGAAGTACAACTTTGATTCAAGCACGCG
The DNA here is from genome assembly GCF_005930355.1 of Paenibacillus sinopodophylli. Taxonomy (GTDB): domain Bacteria; phylum Bacillota; class Bacilli; order Paenibacillales; family Paenibacillaceae; genus Pristimantibacillus; species Pristimantibacillus sinopodophylli. The sequence goes on along the minus strand of NZ_VDBO01000004.1, from coordinate 193,300 downwards.
GTGGCTACTCGAAGGATGAGACGCAGATGATCTATTGCGTCGTTTCTCGTCTCGAGCTGGCGAAGCTAAAGTCGATTGTGCAATCCATTGACGAGAACGCGTTTATTGCCATTGAGCATGTCTCCGATGTAATGGGCGGCGGGTTCAGCAAGGGCAGTATTCACTAGAACCATATGAAAAAAACCGGCTTTGCATCGCGTGATGCATAGCCGTTTTTTGTTTTGGCTCAGGTCTATCGCTTTTGCTGAGAGCAGGTTAGAAGAGTCCGAAAACCTTTTTGCAAGTATTTTTGCGGTTCAAGTTAACGACATCATCCGTACCGATCTTATTGAGCTTTGCGAATAATGCCTCCATACCGTTTTTGAGTTTATAGTCCATTTCTTCCTGATATATGGGGACTAATGTGAAGAAGTGTATGACTTTTTCATCAGAGATCGTTAAATTGAAAAATTCCCTTTTATCTTCAACGTCTGGAAGAGAAAGCAGCATGCCTTGAAATTTCGTGCCCTCGCTGTAAGGCTTTACCGGCTCGCCATTCGCAAGGGTATGCCCCATGTAAAGCCAAGTATGGTACTCATGCGGAAATCTCGCCAATGTTTTTAGAGCACGGACGGGCCAATAATTCCGCTCATCTTTGAAGTCCTCGTCTGAGATTTTCCAAGTTGGAGGCAAACAGATCATAAGTTCAGCGTAACGGTATTCTTCTGCCCCTTCTGGAACGGTCATTGGTAATTCGCTCATTCCATAAGTAACGAATGTATAGCAATTTCGTTTCGAAGTTGGAGCCGCCACTATAATGTCGATCGATAGGTTATCCGAAATGATCTCCCGAAATACCCCTTCGATAGGACCAATATATGTTTCTACATGGGCATAAATTTGCTCATAATTCTCTGTTGATCGGGTCATGTTATTACCTCCACTTGTCATTAAATGCTAAAATTATAAAATTCGACATTTCCCTTCATTTTCCTTCCTATTAGTGGTGATCTTAACAAGGATAGAGAAGGTTAGTCCTCTTAGTATGTGACTGGTTACAAAAGCTGTATAACATTCAACGTGACTACAACTATATAGCCTCGCTAGCAGGGAGGATATTTCAATGATTATGCGAACTTCTAACTCTTTTTTGTGCAAAACGCAAAATTAACTTTCTATAGGGATCCTAACGGGTTGTCATACTAAACAAGGAAACGATTTGATTTTTCACAATTAACACATAATTTCTATGAAAATCAACCAAATACTTCAAGTATAATGTGAATGAAAGGGATTACATTGTTGGAGGGTAAATAAAGGTCCATTATTCAATTAACCCTGAAAGATCTACATTGCACGGCTCTTTCTCACGCGAATTTGAACCTATATTAACAATTGATTCTGGGGATGCTGTTCGATACAGCACTCTTGACGCAGGATGGGGACTGGAGCCATTTTCAGCTCCGGGTGTGCGTAAAAGATTCGAACCGAGGGAACGTCCTCGCGATGGTGGTCATGCTCTATGTGGACCTATTGCTATTCGTGGAGCTGAGCCTGGTACTGTACTTGAAATAAAAATTAACGAAATTCATCCTGGATCATGGGGATGGAATAGTGCTGGTGGGTTTCCCAGTCCTATAAATAAAAGCTTAGGTATTGCAGATGGTGAGGAATTTCATCTTAATTGGAAGTTAAACGCAACATCAATGATAGGAACAAGCGATAAAGGACACAAGGTAGCATTACGTCCCTTTATGGGAGTAATGGGGATGCCTCCTGATGAACCAGGGATTCATTCAACATTCCCTCCCCGCTCTTGTGGCGGAAATATAGATTGTAAAGAATTGATCGCAGGAAGCACTTTATATCTTCCAGTTTCTGTTTCAGGGGGATTATTTTCAGTCGGTGATGGTCATGCCATACAAGGTGATGGTGAAGTAGGAAGTCCAGCGTTAGAGTGTCCAATGGAACTGGTGGATCTATCATTCTCTGTGCGAGAAGATATTTTTCCAACTATGCCGCGAGCAAAAACGCTTACGGCATGGATAACAATGGGCTTTCATGAAGATTTAAATGAAGCAACCATAATCGCTCTAGAAGGCATGTTAACCCTTATGAAAGAAATTTTTGGATTTGAACGTAAAGAAGCTCTAGCTTTAGCAAGTCTAGTCGTTGATTTAAGAATTACACAGATTGTTAATGGCGTTCGAGGTGTCCATGCTGTACTTCCTCATGGTTCAATCAGATAAGGAAATATAAAAGTATGGTGAAACCATCTAACATGGAATTAACGGAAACTTTTCTTCAATAAAAAAGCGACAGTCTAGGACTAGATTTCTCGTCCTTGGCTGTCGCTGTTTCAATTTCTAAGGTCAATCTCAACTTATCGTATGGCGTCTAAGGGTATGACCATTCGAAGAGCCGAGCGGAATAAAGATAATCAGTCTAATCCTTCATTTTTTGCTGCCAGCTCAAGAGATCTTGGTAGTATGATTCATGCTACTACCTAGGCGAAACGATAATAAATGAGCACAAAGGTTGCCAATACGAAAATAAAGTTGAGCGATACGAATACCATTTGGTCGATTACTGTGCGGTGCATGGAGACGGGCGGCTTATAGAAGCTGGCGCCTTCGATAATAAATAGAATCAGCACGATATGGATCATGAAATGTCCGACAAGCTCCGTCATTCCAAACAGCATCGTCGTAGAGATGAAGATAAGGGTCAGCACGACGGATAACAGCCGGTTCAGGATACCGACGACTAGCAAATAACCGACGACAAATTCGATAAAGCCGGCCATGACGATGAATACAGCGGGCTCGAAGCCAAACGTAGGCACATGATGATTGACAATGATGTCCTCCGCCATAGAAGGGTAGATCCATTTCTCAACGGCTACCCAGCACAGCGATAGTCCGGTACCTAAGTAGAGCAGCGGGAAAGCCCATCTTGACTCCTTCGTTCTCTCCAGGAGAAGGACGCCAATGATGGCTAGATAGAAGCCGTAATCAAGCATATGGAATAATCCTGCTTCAATCCCGGTATCAATGAACAAGACTAGCAGAGCAAGTGCACCGAGCTTGGTTGCATAGTGCTGCGGAATAAGCAATAGAACAATAGCAGCCCACATGAGAATGGTTTGCCACCCGCTGGTCAGATCGAATTCAAGCGCGAATCGTGTGCCAGAGGCTGCTTGGATAATAAGGGCTGCAGCCGTTCCGTATTTGAGTATATGCATCGAGTATTTTCTAAGCTTATCAAGCTCGCTGTCGATACGGGTAGAGAGCTTTGACTTGGAGAGCCTGGGCAGCAATTGAGTTAATACGGCAAGCAAGACCGCCACAAATATTGCCAGCGTCATGAAAAAAGGTGAGATAACGGCGGCGATCGGTTCTTTCTCAGCTATGACGTCTGTGAACCATTTGACATGTGCATAATAATCCATAAGGTGTACTTCCTCCGATTTGGTAATTTTTACAGCGTTTATGAGGATCGTAGCATATTGTCTCCTATAATCATAGTGGCAGCACATCATTACACAAACAAAATAATGTTATTTACATACCCCTATGGGGTATGTTATTGTGTAATCAGAGGCAGATACCCCATGGAGGTATAGATAATGAATGAAAGCATAGCAGGCAATGAGGTCCATGAGCATGCCGGAATGGCATGCCACGATCCGGCAGAACCGCGCAAGAGCCATCACTCGGCACAGATGAAAGACAATTTAACGAAACGTCTGAATCGGATTGAAGGACAAATTCGCGGGGTTAAGGCAATGATCGAGAAGGATACGTATTGCGACGACGTGCTTAATCAGATCGCTGCTGCACAGTCCGCTTTGAACAGTGTAGGCAAGCTGCTGCTGGAAGGACATTTGAAAAGCTGTGTTGTTGAACGCATTCAAGCAGGCGAGAGTGAAGTGATCGATGAGCTGCTTGTTACAGTAAACAAACTAATGAAGTAAGAGAGGGGCATACTATCATGGCAAATGCAGTATTGAAAGTGGAGGGAATGACTTGCGGACATTGCGTAAGCGCAGTGGAGAAAGCAGTAGGTCAGGCAGGAGCGGTAGGCAAAGTAGATCTGGCAAGCAAGAAGGTTTCCGTTGAGTTCGACGAGGCCAAAGTTACGATCGAAGCGGTTAAAGCGGCGATTGAGGATCAAGGTTACGACGTCGTTTAACGTAGTAGTTGAGTACGATGCGGGCAGAGGCTGAGTGAAGCCTCTCTTTTTTTACAATAATATATACCCCATGAGGGTATGTTGGTGGCAGGTGACAGAGTGTGAACAAAACACAAACGACAATTCAAATAACAGGCATGACCTGCGCGGCCTGTGCTAATCGAATCGAAAAGGTTCTTAATCGGATGGATGGTGTCGAAGCGAATGTGAATCTAGCGCTGGAGCGGGCATCGGTGCATTATGACCCTCTGCTGACGGATGACACTAAGCTGGAGCAGAAGATTATCGATCTAGGGTTCGGGACGATTGTGCAAACGGAAGATTCAGGCGAAACAGCAGCTGATTATAAGAAGCAAGAGATAAGAAAGCAGCAGCTTAGGCTTAGCTTGGCGGTAATCTTGTCTTTGCCGCTATTGTGGGCGATGGCTGCTCACTTCGCTTTGACAAGTTTCTTGCCTGTGCCGATGCTGTTTATGAATGCGTGGTTTCAGCTTGGATTGGCGGCTCCCGTACAGTTTATTATCGGTTGGCCTTTCTATGTGGGAGCGTACAAGGCACTTCGCAGCAAGTCTGCGAATATGGACGTGCTTGTTGCGCTTGGCACGTCTGCGGCTTTCTTCTATAGTCTGTATGAGACGATTCGAACATTGACCCCGTCGGGGCATGGCGTTCACGAGGTTGAGCTTTATTATGAGACAAGCGCTGTATTGATTACGCTGATTGTGCTCGGCAAGCTGCTTGAGGCGTTGGCGAAAGGCAGATCATCGGAAGCGATTAAGACGCTGCTTGGCTTGCAGGCTCCTACCGCGCTTGTTATTCGTGAGGGAACTGAGTTTTATATACCGACAGCGGAGGTTGCAGCAGGAGACATTCTGCTAGTAAAGCCAGGCGAAAAAATTCCTGTCGACGGTATCGTGCAGGAAGGGATATCTGCGGTTGATGAATCGATGCTGACTGGAGAGAGCATGCCTGTCGAGAAGCGCCAAGGCGATCTATTGATCGGTGCAACGATTAACAAAAATGGTGCATTGTGGATGCAAGCGACAAAGGTTGGCAAGGAGACGGCGCTTGCACAAATTATTAAAATAGTCGAGGATGCACAAGGCTCGAAAGCTCCTATACAACGGGTAGCTGACCGGATATCTGGCATATTCGTGCCGATTGTAACTCTGCTGGCAGTTATTGTATTTGCGCTGTGGTATTTGATAATAGAACCATGGGATCTCGGCCATGCGCTCGAGAAGGCAATCGCAGTACTTGTAATCGCTTGTCCATGTGCGTTGGGGCTTGCAACGCCAACATCCATTATGGCTGGATCGGGTAGAGCGGCTGAGCTTGGCGTTTTATTCAAGGGCGGGGAGCATTTAGAAAATACACATCGTATTGATACCGTTGTTCTTGATAAGACAGGCACTGTAACGAAAGGCAAACCGGAGTTAACAGACATTAAGCTAGCAGCAGGCTTCAATGAAGAACAGCTGCTTGGCTGGGTTGGAGCAGCAGAGAGCAGCTCTGAGCATCCGGTTGCAGAGGCGCTGGTCGCAGGCATTAAGGCTCGCTTAATTAAGCTGCCGGCGGTTCAGCGATTCGAAGCCGTTCCAGGCTTTGGCATTGAAGCTGTGGTGGAAGAACAGCAGCTGCTTATCGGTACGAGGCGCTTGATGGAGAAGCATGGCGTAAACATAAGTGCGGCAGCAGCTGATCAGTTGAAGCTGGAATCAGAAGGAAAGACGGTCATGCTTATTGCTGTGAATAGTCAATATGCGGGACTGACCGCAGTGGCGGATACAGTTAAGGAAACCTCGGCCGATGCGGTTGACCGTATGAAAGCGATGGGGCTTGAGGTTATCATGCTTACAGGCGACAATGCGCGTACTGCGCAGGCAATTGCTCGGGAAGTTGGCATTGAACGTGTAGTTGCCGAGGTGCTGCCGGAGCAGAAAGCGAAGGCGGTACAGGAGCTTCAGGCAGAGGGCCGCAAGGTGGCTATGGTTGGCGATGGTATGAACGATGCTCCCGCATTGGCGGTCGCTGATATCGGCATGGCAATTGGCGGCGGGACCGATGTGGCGATTGAAGCGGCGGATATTACGCTGATGCGCGGCGATTTGAATAGTATTGCTGATGCGATTCGTATGAGCCGTGTTACGATGATGAATATTAAACAAAATTTATTCTGGGCGCTGGCGTATAATGTAATCGGAATACCGATTGCGGCTGCGGGTTTTCTTGCACCGTGGCTTGCAGGGGCTGCAATGGCTTTAAGCTCGGTTTCGGTCGTATTGAATGCGCTTAGGCTGCAGAGGATGAGGTAAATAGCGATGAATGGGTTGAATAGGTCATGGGCAGGGAAGATCAACAAGCGCAGCCGTACGACTGCTGCAGTTATTATAATGCTGGCGTTGCTCGCAACGGGCTGCGGCAACGCAGCAAAGGGTGATGAGCATTCAGAGCATTCCTCCGGAGCAAATGAGCACAGCGGACATTCTGCTGCAGGGGACAATGGCACTGCAAACCGTGATGCGACAGCAAACCATAGCAATCACGGTGATGTAGAGGAGGCTCCTGCAGCAGACGTACGTTTGGAATGGCGTTATTCACCTGAACAGCCTAAGCCGGGGGAAGAAACGAAGATTGAATTGTTTCTGTATGACAAAGCGGGTAAACCCATAGAGAAGTACGACGTCAACCATGAGAAGCTGATGCATCTTATATTAGTCAGTCAGGATATGTCGGAGTTCATGCACATCCATCCTGAGTATATGGGAAAAGGCAAATTCGAGGTTGCTGCAGCCTTTGCTCAAAGCGGAACCTATAAGCTGTTTGCAGACTTTATTCCCACGGGATCTTCGCAAATGACGGTTACATCCAGACTGAAGGTAGCAGGGAGCGATGAATCGCAAGAGCCGATAGTGAAGGACGAACAGCTGACCAAAACGCTGGATGGTATAACTGTATCGCTGGAAGCATCTACCTTCCAAGCAGGCGAGGATGTCGATCTAACCTTCAAATTAAGCGATGCGAGCACGCAGCAGCCGATAACGGATCTAGAACCGTATTTGGGCGCGATCGGACATGTCGTCATCCTAAATAAGAGCCTTAGCCGTTATTTGCATGTTCATCCGACAGATGATAATGGAAGCGGTCCGACAGCCGCGTTTTCTACAAGCTTTCCTGAGCCTGGTCTTTATAAAATATGGGGTCAATTCCAACGTGGCGGCAAAACCTTTATCGTACCATTCACGGTTGAGGCCAAATAAGCTATGAAGGCTAGGAGCCAAGCGTAAACGGCTTAAGTCGTCCTCAGTTGGCTAAGCTAACGTTTCGCGTAGTAAGATAGTAAGATAGAGAAAGTTAGCGAAATAATATACTTTCCTATATTTGAACAAACCCACCTGAGATCAGGTGGGTTTGTTCGTTACGCGTTATTGAAGTGAAATATTAAATACCGAGCCTTATACAGCCTGCAGTCCGGCTTGATTGAGAAGATTCCACGGCTTGTTATAATGAGGCTGGAAGAAGAAATCAACAAAGCTTAATTCGTCCATCGTCATATTATTCTGAATGCAAACCGACAGTGTATTAATCGATTGTGTGAGATCTACCTTCGACAGCACTTGTGCACCTACAATGCGGCCGCTATCGGCATCGTATACAACCTTCAACGTAACCTGCTCATAGGTGGGCATAAACTCGGGGCGGTAGTTATCAATGATTGTGACATTTTTCACATTCATTCCCGCAGCAATTGCAGCCGTCTCCGTTATGCCGGTCGAAGCAATGTTGTAATCGTATATTTTAATACCCGATGTGCCCTGTGTCCCGAGATATCTAACCGTTGGCTGCATGAGGTTTCTCGCCACAAGCGTTCCCATGCGTACGGCGTTGGTAGCTAGTGGAATATAAGCATTCTGACCTGTTGGATTATAGTGGACAGCACAGCTGTCGCCGGCAGCGAAAACGTCTGGTTTGCTCGTTCTCATGTAATCGTCCACGATGATGGCTCCGTTCGGCAGCATGTCAACTTGGCCCTTCAACAGGTCGGTGTTGGGACGGAATCCGATGCATAGTACGACTAAATCTGCTTCATATCGGCCAGCGTCTGTAACGACCGTCGTAACACGGCCTTCGTTACCCTCGAACGAGGTGACGGTTTGGCCGGTCGCTATCGTTATTCCTTTTTCGCCTAATGCCTGCTCTGTCAGATCAGTGAATTCACGATCCAAGTATTTGTACAAAATACGCTCCATATTATCGATGAGAGTAACCTGTTTGCCTAGCTGCTCGAACGCTTCAACTAGCTCGATGCCGATATAACCCGCCCCGATGACAGTGATCCGATTGGCGGTTTTTGCTTTTTCAATAATCGTCTGCGAATGGTTGTAGTTTTTACATAATACAATATTCTCGAGTTCAATACCTTCCATCTGCGGAATGATCGGCCACGAGCCGGTCGTTACGACGAGCTTATCATAGGTATCTGTAAATTCAGCTCCCGTGATGAGATTGCGCACCTGAATTTCTTTCTTCTCGGTATCGACTGCAAGTACGTCATGGCGCATATGCGTTGTGACGCCAAGCTCGGCTAGCTGATCGGGCGATGCATAGAATAACTTCTCAGCATCTTTGACGACACCACCTACATGGAGGGCAATTCCGCACGAGAGAAACGAGATGTTGTCATTGCGTTCGTAAACGGTAATGCGAGCGTCTGGATATAGTTTCGCCATCTGTGTAATTGCCGCGGTACCTGCGTGTGTGCAACCAATTACTGCAATGTTCATTGTCATATAAAACGCCTCCTATTTGTAGGTATAAAGAGTGATGCTTCGCTGCATCTCTTCTTTATAACGTGAATTAATTCACAACTCACTTTATAATGTGAAAAAATTCACAACCTTTTCTTGTTCTTATCATATGCCTTTCTGGAACAGATGACAAGAGCGATTTGCTCAATTGACACGATTTAGATGAAATATTCTGACGATTCGACACGATTCTGTAACATCATCAGATCGGACAGTTGCAGCATTGGATAGTGGTGTCCAATTTCCATTCTCGCTTCATTTGCTTTAGACTCTTACGTAAGCAAGACATAATGAAGGAGGCCATGCAATGACCTTAACCTACGAGGATAAACATGTACTAATAACAGGTGCTGGAGCAGGTATAGGCCGTGCGCTCGCACTTGCTTATGCAGAGCAGGGCGCGTTGGTTATTTTGTCGGATAGAGATGAGGAAGGACTTGAGCGATCAGCTCTGCTGCTGGAGGAGGCCGGTTACCATTCCGTCTCCATTAAAGCGGATATAAGCAACCCTAAGGAGATCGTTCAGCTCATTAAGGATGTTGAGACACTTTTAATGAAGCTCGACATTCTGGTTAACAATGCGGGTTTTGGCTTATGGAAGTCGCCTTATGAGCTGGAGATTGAAGAGTGGGACAGTGTCGTGAACACGAATCTGCGCGGAACGTTCATCTGTTCTCGGGAAGCTGCAAAGCTGATGCGTGTCAGCGGAGGTGGAGCGATCGTTAACCTATCCTCTACTCGTGCGATGATGTCGGAGCCAGGTTCGGAAGCATATGCCGCTTCCAAAGGCGGCATATTGTCGCTTACGCATGCGATGGCGATGTCGCTAGGACCAGACGGCATTACAGTCAATGCGGTCTGTCCGGGGTGGATTGAAACGGGTGACTACAGCAAGCTTCGCGAAGTCGATCATAAGCAGCATCCGGCACAGCGAGTAGGCAAGCCGGAGGATATCGTGCGCGCCTGTATGTTTCTAACCGATCCTCGGAATAACTTTGTGACGGGTACGCATATGACAGTTGATGGCGGGATGTCGAGAAAAATGATTTACGCGGAATAACGTTTCGCCCAAATTTATCTATGAAAAACTAAAAAAAAGTCCATTGAGCACAGCAATGGGTTAGGCTACACTAAAGAAGTTCTAAATGAGAATTATTATCAAAAAGAGGAGAGGTTTTATGATTTCAAAGTTGATCCATAAAAAAATGCTGCTGTGCGGTATTCTATTGCTTGTGGCAGTTATGTTGGCGGCTTGCGGAGAGGCTAATGAAAACAAGCAAGTGAATAGGGTTGAAGCGGATGCAACGCCAACATCGGAGGCTGAGACAACGGCTCCTGAGCCGCGAACGTTCACGGATGCGCTTGGAAGAAGTGTGGAGCTGCCTGCCGATCCAGAACGAATCGTCGCCCATTATTATGCTTCGGAGATGACGGCACTTGGCATTCCGATGATCGGTACTAATTATCAGAACGCACAGCTTGTACTGAGCGAAGAGCAGCTAAAGGGAATTGAGGACATTGGAGGAGAAGGTACGGTTCCGAATATGGAGAAGGTTCTTTCGGTCAGCCCGGATCTTATCATTGTGCCAGATTTCCTGGAAATCAAAGATATCGATTCCCTTACCAAAATAGCGCCGACGGTTGCAATCAGCTATAGCGGCGATGTGTTTAGCAGACTCCGCACGCTAGCAGAAATTATGGGCAAGCCTGAGCTTGCTGAAGGCTGGATTACGCAATATAATGCCAAGGCAGAAGCGAAAAAAGCGGAGCTGGGGCCGTTCATGAAAGAGGGAGAGACAGCCTCGGCTTTCATTGTATATTTAGATAAGCAATTGTATTTGTATGGCCCGCAGAGGCTTGGTCCAACGATGTATGATGCGCTGGGCTTCGTTCAGCCGCCGAAGGTGGCAGAGCTGTTCAACAGCAAGAAGGACTCGCTGTGGGAGACGATCTCCCTTGAGGCACTGCCTGATTATGCAGGCGACCGTATCTTCTTGATGGCACAGGATAACAGCGAGGAAGCAAAGCAAATCGTTGAAGAAATTATTAATGGACCGATCTGGAGCAAAATTCCGGCGGTGCAGAATGGGCATGCTTATATCGTCGACAAAAGATGGGGACTGAATGATCCACTGACGCTGGACTTCCTGCTGGACGAGATGACCAGCTTATTGACGAAAGAATAGTATATGGAGCCAAAGAGAAGAAGTTTTCAACAATGTTCGGTTGTTGGAGGCTTCTTTTTTTTTCGGAAATCTACTATAATAGCTTAGTAAATGATAATCGTTATCATCGTAAAAGGGGATATGAGTCATGCAGCAGGAGCAGAGCATTAGGATAGAGCATCCACCTTCCGTTTATTTGCATACGATTGAATGTCTCGCTTATGGACATGCTTCTAGCCGCTCTGGCTCACGCTTCTGGCTCAGAAACAATGCTCTGCTTGCCGTATCTGACGGACAAGGCATTATCTTCATAAACGGACAGCGCTATACCGCTTCTAAAGGGAAATGCTTGCTCATTCCTCTGAACACGGCTATTGAAATAAACAGCGATGAGCGTAGCTCGATTAAGCTCTATCTCATGACCTTTGAAGTGGAAAGAGATGAGGCTGGCCTATTCACAAGTTTATTAGAAATGATATTCGAACCTTTTGCCAGACTTGACGGCATGCTCCAGGAGTTGCTGTCTGAGCAGGCTTGCCTCGGCAAGCTTGATGCTTTTCACATGCATATAAGGTTTCAGTACACGCTATACGAAGTGCTCAAGCGCCACTCACCTGCAGAACAAGACACAAGGCGAGCGGTTGAGAAAAGCATATCCTTCATGCATAGATGCTATCATGAGAATATTGCTGTGGGAAGACTGGCAGAGGAAGCCAATATTAGCAAATGGCAGTTCAGCACGATGTTCAGATCGTTGACAGGTCAGACGCCTATGGATTATTTGACAGCACTGCGCATGGATAAGGCGAAGCTGCTAATGCTCTCGTCTGGCGGACGCATTCGGGAGATCGCCGCTAGCGTAGGCTTTCCTGATGAGTATTATTTCAGCCGACGCTTCAAGCAAACGACGGGTATGACGCCGACACAATATATGCAGAGCAGCCAGCTGTCTCAGCGCATATTCTCCATCCAATACTTAGGCGAGCTGCTTGCTCTAGGCATTAAGCCTGTGGGTACGAATAGAGCGATGCTGAGTGTGTTCCATGATGTATCAAGCGGGGTACAAGGAATAGAGGAGCCGCTGGATGCAGAGCAGTTGCTGGAGCTCAGGCCAGACATGATCTTGTTCCCGAGCTTCATGCAATCTAGCCAAGCGGATCAGTTAAGTAAGATCGCGCCCTCCTTCGAAATCAGCTGGCAGGATGATGTCTATTCGCGCCTGATGAGTATGGGCGATTTGCTCGGGAGAAGGAAGGAAGCTGGAGCATGGATCGCTCGCTACGAATCGAAAGCAGAGCGCACGAGAGCGAAGCTTGCGCCTTACATCGAACGGGGGGAGACGGCGACGGCATTTGTCTATCATGCTGAAGGGTTATACGTATACGCGGACCATCATTTTGGACATACGCTCTATCAAGGACTTGGGTACGAGAAGCCCGCTAAATTAAAGAAGCTTATGGCTGAATATAAGCAATTGAAGTGGAAGCAGATTTTGCTTGAAGAGCTGCCTGACTATGCGGGGGATCGGATATTCCTAGCGCTTGCAGACACGGGCATAGATGCAGAGCAAGGAAGAGCGATTGTGCGGCACCCGATATGGAACAGTCTTCCTGCCGTGCAGAACGGACGGGGGCATGTCGTAGATATGTCTTGGGGGAATTATAATCCGATTACGCTGGAAAAGCATCTTGATGAGATGGTAAAGTGGATTGCAGCAGGCTATTCAGGGTAATAGGCAAAGCTGTTTGCGAATCGAATTGATGTGGGCACTTACATAGGAATTACTAGCCCATACTGAGCTGAGCATAGCGAACTGGCTAACCGAACATAATAGTTCCAGCAACTATTATAAGCGTTCGGAGGCAAAACCATATGCAGACAGAAGCGGTCTCTATTGTAGATCATAAAATCCAAGTGATTGAGAGCGATAAGGGTATTATTTATTTGGTTGGGCCCATTCAGCTTCCTGTTAAGCTGGGCGATGGCGAAGCGATATTTGATTGGTACTGCTGGCTGCTCTGCAAGGAAAGATTGGATGATGTAGAGCAGATTATTAAAAAGCTGTCGGCGATTAATTTAGCTGAGATGCAGCAATCAAGCGTGCTTGTATATGGCGACTTCGAGCTGGTAGATGAGGCTTGGATTCGTATGCACAGCATTTGTCATACCGGAGATATTTTTGGAAGCAAGCGCTGCGATTGCGGCTACCAGCTGCATGAATCGATGAGAATGATTGTGGATAAGGGAGCAGGTGCTTTATTCTATTTGGCGAACCATGAGGGCAGGGGCATTGGCTTATTTAGTAAAGCGATGGCTTATCTGCTGCAAGAGCAGGGGTTTGATACGGTGGAGGCCAATGTCGAGCTTGGCTTCGCAGATGATGCGAGAAATTATGGAGATGCGATACGTGTATTGAAGGCACTGCGGTCGAAGCCCGTTGCGCTGATTACGAATAACCCTAAGAAGCTGGATGCGCTGCAGGCCGCGGGATTGGATGTGGCAGACCGTATTCCGCTGTGGGGAGATCGCTCTGAGTATAATGAACGGTACTTGGATACCAAAATAAACCGCTCCGGCCATTTGGCTGCAAGTGCATGCCCGAACGAATAAGGGTGAAAATTGGATAGGGCTGTCCGACTGATGCATAAATGCACCAGTCAGACAGCCCTTAATTGTATCGTATATTTAACCGGACCTCTTCTAGTTAGAAAGGCCGTATGGAATCCCCTTGTTAACAGCAAACAGCATGTGTACCAAGTTGTCTTAAACTCGCATCCTAAAACAACGAAAGCCCTACCTCTCTTCCGTCCTCGCGGCTCCGATGACCGCGCCAGTGTGAATCAGAAATACATCACGAAACAGGTTTGGGATTAACAGCAAAGAAATCAAAATCTGAGGAAAACATTGAATCTTACTGGGGATTTGCTGGGGTTAAATATTATACATTCTTTACATTATACTATATGAAATTATGAAATGCAACTATTGTTTAGAAAACGAATGACTTTAGCTATTCTGGACACTCTAGGATTGAAAGGGGGGACTAGTCATGCCAAGCTGGTTAGAGATCGTTATTCGTACTTTAGCTGCCATCGTCATCTTATTTGTGCTGACTAAAGCACTCGGCAAACGTCAAATATCGCAGCTGTCGCTCTTCGAATATATAACGGGCATATCCATCGGTAACATTGCCGCATATGTATCGCTTGACCTTGATAATCTGTGGTATTTGGGCATGGTTTCGCTAGCGGTGTGGGTCAGCGTATCGGTCGCGATGGAGTTTGTAACGATGAAGAGCAAACGAATTCGAGACTTCGTTGACGGCAAAGGAACGGTGCTGATCAAAGATGGGCAAATGCTTAAAAAGAACTTGCACAAGGAACGGCTGACGATAGATGAGATGCTGGAGCAATTGCGCAAAAAGGATGTCTATCGTGTTGCGGATGTGGAATTTGCAGTAATGGAATCAAGCGGTGAAGTGAATGTGCTGCTCAAGAAGGAATATCAGCCGATTACAGCAGATCTTCTTGGCTGGCAGGTAGCGCACGAGAGTGAAACGCAAACCGTCATGATGGATGGAGATATACAGGATGAGATATTGGAGCAGCTGGGACATGACCGTCAATGGCTGCTGCATGAGCTGAAGAATAGAGATCTGCAGGAAAAGGACGTTTTTCTTGCACAAATCGACAGCAATGGTGAGCTTCTGCTTCAGACTGGTGATGAGAAGAGACAACCCCAAAGCAGTAAGTCCAAACCAAGGGAGCGTGTTGCGATGCTGGTCGAGCAATTTGAGGCGGAGCTGCTCCGCCTTGAACGGTTGTCCCTTAATGAGAGTGATCGGCGCGTGTACCAAACAGCGATTGATCGGTTCCAAGCGAGCGTAAAAGCGCTGCCAGATCACACATTGAAGCGTTAGACTACGTCCATCTAGCTGACCAGAGCTTCATTTCTTTCAGAATATGATGGAGATCCTCGCCTTTAGGTGTTAACGTATATTCTACTGTAACGGGTACCGTAGGAAATACCTTGCGTTCAAGCACGCCTTTGTCTTCAAGATGGCGAAGCGTGCTTGTCAATGCGCGCGGGCTTACGGCAGGAATGAGTTTCTGAATTTCTCCGAATCGTTTGGTTCCGCAGAACAGCTCTCTCAGTACAAGGAAAGCCCATTTGCCTCCGATTACGTCAAGCGTTTTTTCGATATTGCACTCAATGTGAATAGGCTCTTTCGGGATGTAATTGTGTACGCTCATATCCTTGTGCTCCTTTTCTATTGTTACTAAAATCAAGTATAGTATATATACTAAAGATAATAAAATGAAATAACATTCACTACTTACATTAAAACACAAACTGCTATAGACTACTACTTGAGAGTAACGGATATGACAGATAAGTCTAAGAGGAGTGTTTATGATGAAATATAGGAAACTTGGCAATAGCGGGCTTAAAGTGAGTGAGATCGGACTTGGAAGCTGGCTAACTTATGGAACAGCAACAGAAACGGAAACCGCTCAATCTTGTATTCATAAAGCTTACGAGCTTGGCATTAACTTTTTCGATACCGCAAATGCCTACAATAATGGTGAAGCAGAGAAGGTAATGGGCAGCGCATTGAAAGCGTATACGCGCAGCAGCTACGTGCTTGCGACTAAGCTATTCTTTCCGATGGGCTCAGGGCCGAACGATCGTGGATTGTCTAGAAAGCATATTATCGAACAATGTGAAGCAAGCCTGAAGCGACTAGGTACAGATTATATTGATCTCTATCAATGTCACCGCTTTGATTCGGATACACCGGTGGAGGAAACGCTGCGTGCACTTGATGATTTGACAGCTCAAGGTAAAGTACTCTATACAGGCATCAGTGAGTGGTCGGCAGAGCAAATTACAGACGCTGCACGCATAAGCAAAGCGCTTGCTCTTAGACCGCTGATTTCTAATCAGCCGATATACAACATGTTTGAGCGTTATATTGAGCAGGGTGTTGTACAGGCTTGTGAGCAGGCTGGCATAGGTCAAGTGGTATTCTCGCCACTCGCTCAAGGCGTATTGACTGGAAAATATAAACCAGGACAAGCTGTACCGGCAGGCAGTCGTGCTGCTAATGATCAAACGAATGGCGTCATTAACAGCTACTTGCGCGAGGATGTGCTGCAGGTGGCACAGAAGCTGGAACAGCTGGCTGGAAGTGTAGACGCTACCTTGTCGCAGCTTGCACTTGCTTGGGTGCTTCGCCAGCCAAACATTAGCTCAGCGATCATAGGCTCAAGTCGTCCATCGCAAATTGAAGAAAACATTAAAGCCGTTGATCTTATACTTACGGATGAATTACTAGCCCAGATCGAAAATATTCTGTCAGAGGTGAAAGGCTTCGCACCTATGCGTTAATTTCAACTGCTGTCATGATAATAAAAAGACAAAAAAGGCTCTTCGCCAGAAGAGCCTTTTTGCTATATATAATAGAAGCGATTTTTTTAAATATAAGAATCTATAAGTTTAATCCTTATACTCCGCTTATATTTCTCGGACTGAAACGCGCTTCGCCGCCAAAGTATGTCGAAGCCGTTTCACCTTTATTGATCCATTTGGGCTTCTGAAGGACTATAAGTGCCAGGCTGAGTGATGGGAGGAGGCATCTCCTTGCCGCCGGCAAAATGGTATTTCACGACCGTATTAAAGGTATCAATCCAAGGCATCAGTGACCGTCCACCCCATGCTTCTTTGGCAAATTCATTGAAATAATTCATGAATTCCATATTCGCGGAGATGTGAACCTCCTGAACAGCAGGCGCAAGCTCGCGTACTCGGATAGCTACGGTCTGCTTGAGCTCATCGGAGAGATTATTGATATCATTGACTGAGAAGTAGGAATTGTACGGAGAGACTAATACACGACTGTTTCCATATGGGCTGCCAGTATCATGGTTATAGACACCTTCGGTGGTGCCTGTATTGTCCTGCTCGCTTTTGCCGCCTGAATTTCGCGTGCCCACGGCTGTCCAATCCAGCATTAAACCAACATATGCGTTTTTATCAGTAAGCATAACGATCGCCGAGGCTATGCCATTCAAATCAGTAACTTTACGAGAGATAACTGAGCTGTATTCGAAAAAGGCGTTGTCATGCTGATGTTCGTTTCCAGACACCGGACCATAGGCTTTTCCGCTTAGCATTTTCGGATCACCAGCCGTACGGCTTCCGTAATCGGTATCGCTATGCTGCGCAAGTTGTTCATAATTGCAGCCAGTTGCAGCCGCGATGAACAGAGTAGACAGTAATAATGCGGCTAGTCGTTTCAACATAAAGATAGGCCCCCCAATCATACGATAATGGCTTTAGCTTCTGCTTAGACGGAGGAAATATACGTTTGTCTGAGCATACATAATTGACCATGGGTTTGGTGCACAATGTAGGATAGAGAGAATGCGATAGGAAAAAGGCATAACACAACGATTAATTAGCCGAAAAAACGTTGAATTGATGCGATTTTGACAGCTTTGAGAACAATTTGTGAACTCTCTGTGGAACATTGACAAATAAGGGCTTCAACTTTATATTTAATAAAGTGATTTAAGTTGCAGGAGTTGTAATAACATCTGTGAAACACGCAGCCAGCCGCATGCCACGCGAAAATCTGGCAGCTGCGAAAAAGTCAAAAGTGGGGTTGATTAATGATGAAACGGTGGCGATTTGTAAAACGGCTTGCGCCGCTTATGGCCATGATGGTACTGGTACTAGCGGCTTGCGGGCGGAGCGATTTGTCGACGCTGAATCCTCAGGGACCTGTAGCGGAAGAGCAATTCGGACTAATGAAGCTGGCAATTGGAATCATGTTAATCGTGATTGTTGCCGTATTCGCAATTTCTTTCTATGTAATTATTAAGTTTCGCAGACGTAAGGGAGACAATACGATCCCTAAGCAAGTGGAAGGGAATCATAAGCTTGAGATCATTTGGACGGTTATTCCGATCATCATGCTTATCATTTTGGGTGTACCAACCGTACAATCCGTCTTCAATTTAGCTAAAGATTACAGTAAAGATCCGGAAGCGGTTCAGGTTATCGTAACTTCGCATCAATACTGGTGGGAGTTTGAATACCCTGATTATGGAATCAAAACAGCTCAGGAGCTTATTATTCCAAAAGGGAAAACGATTTCGGTTAAAGCTAAATCTGCGGACGTGCTTCACTCGTTCTGGATTCCATCGCTTGCCGGTAAAATCGATACAAATCCTGGCGCTAACGTAAATGCAATGTATTTCTCGGCTCCAAAAGAAGGCGTTTACTTAGGCAAATGTGCCGAGCTTTGCGGACCTTCACATGGATTGATGGACTTTAAGGTGAAATCAGTGGACGAGTCTTCATTTGACCGCTGGGTTGCAGCACTTAAAGAACCAGTAGCTTTGCCTAGCGATCCTGCTATTGCGAAAGCATTCGAAAGCAAATGTCTGTCATGCCACGCAGTTGGCGATCTTGGCGGACCGGCATATCCTAACCTAACAGGTATCGGAAGCCGTGAGACTGTCGGAGGTATTCTTGTCAACACCGATGATCCGCAATATTCTAATGAAGGCTCAGTATACGACAACCTGCACCGTTGGTTGAAAGATCCGGAAGAAGTTAAACCGGGTAACCAAATGAGTGGAGCTTACGACCTAACTGACCAGGAACTTGAGGGTATTGCTAAATATTTATCAGAACTGAAGCTAAACTACGAACAATAATTTATCGGTGATTGAAGGAGGTACCTACTTTGGCTCATGCGCATTCGCATCCGGTCAAGCGTTACAGCGGTCTGATGGACTGGCTGACTACGGTTGACCATAAAAAAATCGGAATATTGTATATGATCGCTGGCGGTTTTTTCTTCCTTGTCGGCGGTTTGGAAGCGATCTTGATAAGGGTTCAATTATGGAAGCCGCTTAATAACTTTGTTAGCGCGGATACATACAACGAGCTCCTCACGATGCACGGTACGACTATGATTTTCTTAGCGGCCATGCCGCTGTTGTTCGCGCTTATGAATGCGGTTATTCCGCTGCAGATCGGCGCGCGCGACGTAGCTTTTCCTTTCGTTAACTCATTAGGCTTCTGGACATTCTTGTTCGGCGGTATTCTACTTAACGTGAGTTGGTTTACAGGCGGCGCTCCTGATGCTGGATGGACGTCTTATGCCCCACTTGCCGGAACCACATACAGCGGTGATCATGGCGTAGATTATTATGTGTTAGGTCTACAAATCGCTGGTATCGGTACACTAATCGGGGGGATTAACTTCCTCGTTACGATTATCAACATGCGTGCACCAGGCATGACTTTCATGCGGATGCCGATGTTCACTTGGGCGGCATTCATTACTTCAGCGCTTATCCTATTCGCATTCCCTGCTCTTGCAGTTGGTCTTGCAGCGCTGATGTTCGACAGATTGTTCGATGCTAATTTCTTTGATCCTTCAGGCGGCGGTAACGCTGTACTATGGGAGCATATTTTCTGGATATTCGGGCATCCTGAGGTTTATATCCTCATCCTGCCGGCCTTCGGCGTTATTTCCGAGGTAATAAGTACATTCTCACGTAAACGTTTGTTCGGTTACAGCTCGATGGTATTCGCTACCATCCTGATCGGTTTCTTAGGTTTCATGGTTTGGGCGCATCACATGTTCACTGTCGGTCTTGGACCGGTTGCGAACGCACTCTTCTCCATTGCAACGATGCTGATCGCGGTACCGACAGGTATCAAAATTTTCAACTGGCTGTTTACGATGTGGGGCGGATCTATTAAGTTCACTTCTGCGAACTTGTTCGCGGTCGGTTTCATCCCAACCTTCGTAATGGGCGGCGTTACAGGCGTAATGCTTGCAGCAGCTCCGGCAGACTTTCAATATCATGATTCCTACTTTGTCGTAGCGCATTTCCATTACGTTATTGTGGGCGGCTTGATTCTCGGAATATTCTCTGGCCTTCACTACTGGTGGCCAAAAATGTTCGGTCGTGTGCTTAACGAAACACTTGGCAAGCTGACGTTCTGGACATTCTTTATCGGCTTCCACTTAACATTCTTCATTCAACATTTCCTTGGCTTGCTCGGTATGCCACGTCGTATTTGGACATACTTGGACGGACTTGGGTTTAATGAAATGAACATGATCAGTACAGTCGGCGCTTTCTTGATGGGCTTCGGAACAATCTTCTTCTTGCTTAACGTTGTCATTACGGCATTCAAGCCGCAAAACGCGCCTGCAGATCCTTGGGAAGATGGCCGTACGCTGGAATGGACGATTCCATCCCCGCCGCCAGAATACAACTTTGCTCAAACGCCGCTTGTACGCGGTTATGATGCATATTGGAAAGAAAAAATGGATGGTCACAAAGGCATGACGCCTGCAGAGCCAATCGGTCCGATTCATATGCCTTCGCCTTCGATCCTTCCGTTCTTTATGGGACTTGGATTGTTCATCGCTGCTTTAGGCTTTATGTACGCTCACGACTGGGGCAATCTGTTCGGTTCATTCAAAACAGGTTACGCATTTGGTATTGTCGGTTTGCTGATACTGTTCGGATGTATGTTCCTTCGCTCAGCTTTCTATGATCATGGCTTTCACATTGAGGAAGAAGAAATTCTTAGAGATATGGGGGGTAAAGCATGAGCGCGCATTCGCATGTAGAGGGGCAATTGCCTCATGAGCCCGAAAAGGCGACCCTCGAGGGACGCAATAAAGTATTAGGTTTTTGGCTTTTCCTTGGCGGCGAGACGGTATTGTTCGGAACGTTGTTCTCAGCGTTCCTTGCCCTTCGCCATCAAGTGCTTGACGGTCCTCCAGCACATGAGCTGTTTCAGCTTCCGTTAGTTGCACTTGCAACTGCATTGTTGCTGACTTCCAGTTTAACGAGCGTATTCGCTGTTCATGCTTTGCATACGAATAGAGTAAAAGCGCTTATTAATTGGTTGATTATTACCGTTGTTCTAGGTGCTGCTTTCCTTGGACTCGAAATTTATGAGTTCGTGCATTATGTACATGAAGGTCATGGTTTTACGACAAGTGCATTCAGCTCCTCATTCTATACGCTGGTTGGTTTCCATGGTGCTCACGTTGCTTTCGGTATCGCATGGATAACGATGATTATCATTCAGCTTTCAAGAAAAGGCTTGACTGTCATTACTGCACCTAAGGTATATGTCGCTGGTATGTACTGGCACTTTATCGATGTTGTATGGGTGTTCATTTTCACCGTCGTTTACTTGATGGGAAAGGTGGTTTAATTCCATGGCAAGCAATCACACAGCCACAGAGGAAAGCCCCAAGCGTCATAAGGTCGAAGGACCTAAGAAACATATTGTCGCCTTTATTTTCTCAGTTCTGCTCACGTTTATCGCATTCGCGACCGTAATTAGTGGTGAAATCAACAAAGACTTTACTTACATTATTCTAATCGGTTTAGCTGTTTTGCAAGTATTCGTTCAGATGGCATTCTGGATGCATATGAAGGATCGTGGTCATACTTTCGCCATTATCGGCATTCTGACAGGCGTCTTCATCGTATTCACATGTGTAATCATGGCTGAATATTGGGCTTGGTGGTAATAAATTGTTCCAATGGAGGAGAGGAGGGTCCCGATGCTTGGGTCCCTCCTTTTTTCTAAAAAAAGGATAGCGTAATGGAAAGGAGCTTCCACGATGCTTGGCTTACAATATTTCAGCTTCGAGGAATTGTGGACCCCGATGTTTCTATTCGGAATGGCTGCGATTGTCATTCTATATTTCTATTTGATCGGTCCATGGCGCGAGAAGCATGCTCCGCAAGCACCGGCAGCAACTGTCATGCAGAAAACGATGTTCGTTTCGGCTGCGGTAATGCTATATTTGGTGCATGGCGGACCTTTTAACCTACTAGGTCATCTTATGTTTACGTTTCATATGATTAATATGTCGGTTTCCTATTTAGTTGTTCCGCCGCTTGTTTTACTAGGTATTCCTAGCTTCCTATGGAAGAAGATGTTCGAGGCTCCCTTTTGGAGACGGCTTAGCTTTATGATGCACCCGATTATTTGTCTTGTGTTGTTTAATTTGTTGTTCTCGGTTTATCATGTCCCTATTGTCCATGACTATGTGATGACGCACTTTACGGTGCATCGTCTTTATTATTTGGTTCTCCTGATTACGTCCTTTATGATGTGGTGGCAAATAACAAATCCCGTACCGGAGTGGGCCAAGCTCACTGATGTGAAGCGGATGGCTTATGTATTCGCCAACGGTATGCTGCTTACGCCGGCGTGCGCACTTATTATTTTCGCCAAAACGTCCATGTATGCCATTTATAGCGATCCTAACGTTTGGGTCACAGCAATGGGCTATTGCGTATCTGGTGATCCTACGCGCTTATTGGAAAGCTTTAGCGGACCGCAATTTTTTAATTTGATGGATGTTGTTGAAGACCAGCAGCTTGGCGGTATTGTGATGAAGTTCGTGCAGGAAATCATGTACGGGATCATCCTCGTCTATATCTTTAAGCAATGGTTCAAACGTGAGCACACAGAAGACGATTTGCCGAATACGAATACCGGTACAGCTTAGGGCGTACTAATCATTTTGTTAATCATAGGTGGGGTAACGTTGAACAGTTATAATATTTTGCCGACAATTAGTACTTTCTTCATCGTGCTTAGCGCAGTTCTTGTAGCAGTAGGCTGGAGGCTTGCTATTAAACGTAAACTAGAGGAGCATCAGAAGGTGATGTTCTATGCAGCAGTCGCTGCAACGATTTTCTTCATCGTATACGCTTCTCGGACGGTATTCGTTGGCAACACAGCATGGGGCGGGCCGGATGGCTTGAAGCCCTATTATCTCGTATTCTTATTATTCCATATCGTGCTTGCTACGGTGGCAGCCGTATTCGGCATTACGACGCTTACACTTGGGTATAAGAAGAAATTTGCGAAGCATCGCAAGCTAGGTAAAGTAACATCTATGGTGTGGTTTGTAACAGCCATAACGGGAACGATGGTTTATGTGCTGCTCTACTTGATGTATCCAGGCGGTCATACGAAGCCGGTTATTGATGCTATATTCGGATAAGCAATGAATGAAATAAGCAATAGAAGCCATGCATGCGAGAGATTAATCTTTCGTATGCATGGTTTTTTTTGTGGGAAAGGTTGACATCAGTGTACACAGTGAATATACTGTGTATATTGATATATACAGTATAAAGAGTGAAGGTTGAAAGGAGTGATTTCAGTGGGATTATGGAAAGGTGCTTGGTACTTAGCTAGGCATGAGCTTGTGAGAGACGGCTGGAAAAGCTTGTTTACATTATTATTTGTCGGTTATTTATTATTATTTACAGTTCCGATGATGTACAGCTCTCTAACTGGTGATACCAATCAAATGATGAACTGGGCGACTGACTTTTTATATCTTACTTTCTTGCCTATTCTTGGTTTTGTTATCAATCAGACTATGATGCGTTTCTGGAAAGAAAATTCGTATACAAGAAAGATGGCATTGTGGCGGATATTGCCGATCTCATCGAGACAGATCGCGCTCGGTCGAATTATACAGCTGTTCATCGTTCTATTCTGTGCTCAATTTGTATACTTCAGCATGCAGTTCATAATCGTACGAATGATGGGGGCAGATGTTTCAGTTGGAACCTTCATCCTATACGCCGTGTTCTGGTTTGGTTACTCGCTAGCGACAGCTATCACTTATGTGTACTGGGAAATTGGGCATTCGGGTAAAATGTATTTTATCTCCAATCTCATCTATATTGCCATCATGTTAGTCGTTTCCATAAGCTTTACTACAATTAAAGGCTGGAATATGGTTGGATCTTCTCTACAAGCTATTCAGAACGGTAGTTGGTGGATGCCGATCGTTGCAATTGCTGCTGGCGTGGCAGCCGTATTCATTGGTGTCAATCGGATAGAGCATCGACTAGAGAAACGCAGCTACCTTGCATAGATAATCGGGAATGGAAGAAGGTGAGAGTCATGCGGCTGCCGATACAGATTAATGAACAAAGTGCAGAGCCGCTTTACCATCAAATTGAAGTTCAGCTTAGAGCTTTAATTGTCAGCGGACAACTAGCGGAAGGCACACTGCTTCCATCTATACGTGAGCTTGCACAGACGGTGAAATGCAGTGTCATTACTGTGAAACGTGTGTATAACGATTTGGAAGCAGAGGGTCTCTTGCGAACTCGGCAAGGAACCGGTACCTATGTCGCTGAGGTTTGTGAGAAGGAGCGAGACCGATATCGGCTCGGAGCGGTTATGGAAGCGCTGGATCAGGCGGTAATTGCAGCGAAACGCGTAAAGTGCACGGAAGAAGAGCTGGAGAGCATGCTCAAGGAAGCGATAAAGAAACATTTTGATTAAAGGAGGGGAAGTATGATGAATGAATCTGCAGTTCGGCTGGACGGCATTGTTCTGAATCGTTCGAATTTCAAGCTTGGACCGCTCTATATGGACATTCCGTTAGGCTACATTACAGCGATTGTAGGCCCGAATGGCTGTGGTAAAAGCTCGACCTTTCGCTTAATGCTTGATCTAGATAAAGCGGATCAAGGGATGATCGAGCTTCTTGGCTGCAATGTTAGTCAAGGAATGGATACGGAGCTGAAAAAACGGATCGGGTATCTTCATGATCAATCCTCTTCTCACGAGAACAGTATGACAGGAGCTGCCAAAGCGGAGTTCCATCGGTTCTGGTACGATGAATGGGATATTAATCTTTACCGCGAGCTGCTGCAAGCTCTTGAGGTAGAGGATCATTTGATGCTAGGCAAAATGTCAAAAGGAATGCGGCGCAAATTCGAATTAGCGCTGGCGCTGGCACATGGGCCGGAGCTGCTCCTTCTCGATGAGCCCTCATCTGGACTTGATCCGCTCGCTTGGAAAACGATGATTGAGCTGCTCCACCGTTATATGGAACAAGGAGATCGTACGATCCTAATGACGACTCATATCATTGAAGAAGTAAAACGGCTTGCTGATTACATTGTTTTTATGGCGCAGGGCAAGGTGCTTGGGATGTATGAGAAGGATGAGCTGTTCAGCAGCTGGTACACTCTGTTCGTAAGCGGAGCTGATCTAACTGCTAAGCTGGCAGCCGAGCTGCCCGGACAATGCGGAGTTGAGCATGCGGGAGCGACAACATTCCGAGTAACGACGAACCAAGCGGCAGAAGCAGAAGAGTGGTGCGCCGCAGAGGGGTACCAGATCGTCAGCAGGCAGGTGCTCGAGCTTGATGAGATTATGAGCGCATTACTGCAGCAGAACCGTTTGCATAAGAGAAAGATCTAATCGAAGGAGGAAGAAAACAATGAATCCACTAATAGTAGAAAATGTTGTGAAGCAATATGGAGATAAGACAGCGGTCAATGGGATCAGCTTTGAGGTAGGCGAGGGCGAAATATATGGCTTGCTCGGTGCCAATGGAGCTGGCAAGACAACGACTATGCGAATGGTGCTCGGCCTTATTTACCAAGATGAAGGGGAAATTCTGTATAACGGGAAACCATACAGCAACGATCAGCTTCGCAATCTAGGCTATTTACCAGAGGAGAGAGGCTTGTATCCGAAAATTCGTATCAGCGATCAGTTGATTTATTTGGCTCAGCTGCGCGGGATTTCGAAGAAGGATGCCGATCAGAACCTGAAGAGATGGCTCGACCGCTTCGAGGTACCTGAGTATTACAACAAAAAGATTGAAGAGCTGTCCAAAGGAAATCAGCAGAAGATTGGATTCATCGCCAGCGTCATTCATAAGCCGAAGATTGTCATATTGGATGAAGCCTTCAGTGGTCTCGATCCTGTGAATGTTGAGCTTCTGAAATCGACCGTTAAGGAGCTGCGTGATTCGGGTACAACCATTCTGTTCTCTACTCACCGGATGGAGCATGTCGAGGAGCTGTGTCGAAACATTACGATTCTGCATCGTTCCAATGTCGTGCTGAAAGGCAACCTGAAGGAAATTAAAAAACAGTTCCCGAAAGAGCGTGTCATCCTTAGTACAGAGAAAGAAGTATCGGGTCTTGAGCAGCTTAGCGGCGTTACGCATGTGGATCGCCATGAGTATGGCTATGAAATTGGTATTTCGAATGAGGCGGTGGGAGCAGACATTCTGCGACATGCGCTGGCGCAAAGTGAGATTAGAAGATTTGAGATCAAGGAACCAACCCTAAACGAAATTTTTATTAAAACAGTAGGTGGTGATAGCCATGAATAGTTTTTGGACAGTTGTTGGCTTTACGTTGAAAAATAAATTCAGAGGCAAAGCTTTTACGATAACGACCATTATTATTGCACTTATTATATGTATTGGTATCAATCTGCCTTATGTTTTCTCTCAATTCAACAGTGGCGATAAGGTAACGAGCATTGGGTATATTCAATCGGCGCAATCAGAAGGCCAAGCAACAGGCGATCAGCTCAAAGCCTTTTTCGAGGCACAAGAAAAGCCAGGCGTGAAGCTGGTATCATATGATGACAAAGGCTCCGAAGCAGATAATGAGAAACAACTGAAGCAAGCTATTACGGACAAAGACATTAAAGGTTATCTGGTATTTGGTAAAATGACTGACAGCGGTTTCCCAGAAATGACATACAAATCTGAAAAGCTCCTTGCGTTTGGGCTGACGAGCTCCATCCAAAACGGATTGCAAGTTATTCGTCAGGGAACGATTCTGAAGGATGCAGGTTTAAGCACGGAACAATTGGCTTTGCTGAACGCACCGATTGAAATTGCATCGGTTCAGATTTCGGCAACAGAAGGCGCAGGCAATATGGGAGAAGGCAAAACGAAGGAAGAGCAAGCAGTTAATATGGGGCTCGTGTACTTCATTGTTATTCTTCTGTTCATGGCTATTATGATCACAGGTCAAATGATTGCGTCTGAAATTACGGCAGAAAAAAGCTCGCGAGTGATGGAGCTGCTTATTACAAGCGTGTCCCCGCTCAAGCAAATGTTCGGTAAAATCGTCGGCATGTTTTTAGTAGGCTTAATCCAAATCACGGCATATGTACTTGTGATCGTCATTAATGTGAAATTGCCTCACAATAACGAAATGCTTGAAAAGTATAACATCGATTTGTCCCTAATCGATCCGATGCTTCTCATTTACTCGGTGTTGTTCTACTTGACGGGTTACTTCCTGTTCGCAACCTTGTTTGCGGCTGTTGGGTCCATTGTCAGCCGTACCGAGGATCTGGGTCAAGCGGTATTGCCAATCACGATGCTGTCGCTGGGCGGGTTCTATATCTCGATCTTCAGTATCTCAAGTCCGGACAGCATGCTGGTGCAAGTTTCTTCGTTTATTCCATTCTTCGCGCCGTTTGTTATGCTGCTAAGATTGGGCTTGACCGACCCGCCAGTGTGGCAGGTGCTAGGATCAATTGGTATTCTGCTCGTAACGATTTATGCATCGGTATGGATTTCAGCGAAAATCTATCGCACAGGCGTACTCATGTACGGCAAGCGTCCTACCTTCAAGGAGCTTCGTAAGGCGATGAAGGCTTATAAGATTTAGTGGTTTGAGGGAAGCTGGTGTGAGTAACAATAATAAATGAGACAAATGTAATCGATAATTGAGACTTTTTAGAATACATGTATGAGACAAAATAAGGCCCTTGATTCAGTAAAGTTGCATATGAATCAAGGGCTTTTCAATTTTTTATGGTGGGTAGGTTAATAAGCGTCGACTTGAATATAACCGTGAAAAATTTTGAAATAAATGATTATTATAATTGAGACTTGTTGTAAGACTCTTTTTTCGTTTTGAAAATCTAAATGGATGTGAGTGGGTAATACCTACTATATTCATAAGTTATACGTACTTATGTCACAAGAAATAAGATGATTTGTCATTTATATGACCCCGCGAGTATGCAGAAAGCCTGTATTTACGGAAGGTTTTCTTTTTTTCTCTTATAAATGAATGTGCGAAGGAAAATGCCGAATTATGATGTTTGAACGATTCATATGTAATCATGAACTGTCTCTTTCCATTAGTAAAGCTGCTATAGCTGAGCAGAATCGTAATGAGTCGATAGAAATAGAAAATCCATATTGAATGAGAAAGGATGCAATTTGACATGCAGCCTATTAAAACGATTTATAGACAATTCTTAAGCGAACCATTGTGGTTTAAATCACTTATTATATCGAGTTTGCTTCTTTCAATTGTATTTAGCAGCTCAAACTTCTCGAATATTAGTTATTACCAAAGCCTTTCTAAATTAGCAGCAGCAATCTTTTTCGGCTCATATGGGATAAAAATGCGTAGAAATAGAAAGGTATCTGGCGCTTTTTTCGTAGTAACAGCTATATGTGTTTATTTAGCGTGGAGCAATTTAAATCCTATAAATCTTTAAACCGGAGCTACGAAAGTAGAGCCTTATAAACATATAAAGAACTGCTCTAAGCGTTGGTTAACGTTGTTTATTTGAGGAGTACTAATGGTTTAAGAAATACTATGATTTGTTACATGAATAGCTGCCGTGTTCATTCTCAAAGCTCGTATTCAAGTTGGACCTAATGTATAAAAAAAAGAAATGGTGGTGCAGGAGTAATACTCCTAGCATCACCATTTCTTGATTGTCGAAGAATTATCTTTTTGTGAGATGTTTCTAAAGTGGTAGAACCGCGATTAGGACAGTACTTCTTGTCACCTAAACTATTGGCCTAACGTCAGTCCCAATTTTCCAGCATTTTGCCCAATAAGCTCTGTTAATGTTTGAGTTTCTGTTTCTGGATAATTTCGAATTTCAACAAGCTTGCTATCCGCTAGTTTGGCGATTTCTGCTCCTTGAGGAAAATGAAGATTGTCAATGACAAGGGCAGGCTTTAAGGCAGCCAATTCTGCTGCTTGTGTAGGTGTTACTTCTGCCGGTCCGAATTCTCCAACAACCTCATAGCCCATTGCCTTGGCTACTGGCACCATATAAGCCTGAGCGACTACACGTTTGGCAGCAACGTCCAGCTTGGCTGTCTCGGCCAAGACGGCTTCAAATTTGCTATCTATTTCCTCAAGAGCTTTGCTCGCTATATCGGTAGTTCCCATTTGTTCAGCTAAATTGCTGATTTGTGTATTCAGTGCTTCGGGGGTATTTTCTGTTACGACTGCAAACCGATCTGTTTCTGGAACTTCAGCAGATTCAAGAATTTTTTTCATAAAGGGTTCATATTCCGAGTAAACGACCATATCAGCATTATTCACTTTCTCAATGTCACTCGGTTTGAAGTCGTATTCATTTGGATGCTTCATATCAACAGGAGCAAGAATAGTGATATTATCAAGTCCTGCTGTTCTGGCAATTAGAGCGCTCCAGCTTGTTGAGGCTACAATACTATGCGTTGTTGCTCCATTGTGATTGTGTTCATTTCCTGTGTTCTCCTCACTTGCAGTAGTAGAGCAGCCCGACATAATAACAGCACCTGTTAACAGAGTAAGTAAAGGAGCAGCTAATTTAGATTTCCAATTACGCGGTTTCATTTATTATTCCTCCAGCATGATTTATTTTCTTTTTAGCAAATAGCAAATGCCTAAAAGCAGCACGCCAAACATTGTAATCGTTGCACCGGTTGGCAAGTTTAGCAGTAAGGAGAGTATGAATCCTCCAACTGCACAGATTAAACCAAATAGAACAGAGAATACAAGAAGCTGTTTATAGGTTTTAGCGATCCTGGTTGCAGCCATTGCTGGTAATAGTAGCAGGGCGTCAATTAGCAGGGCGCCAACCAGCTTCATGGAAATTCCGATGGCAATGCCAGTTAGAAATAGAAGCGAGTTGCGAATGGTTGATACGGGAACACCAAGCCACTGAGCTTGATCTGCGTCATGCAGAACCAATTGAATTTCCCTATAACAAAGCGTAAATAAAGAAACGATAATTAAACTTACAATACCTAATAGCCAAAAATCTAATGCGGTAAGCGTAAGAATACTGCCGGCAAACAGCCCAAAGACTTCCATAGCAGGGACTCCGCCAACATGAAAGAGCATTAAAGCAGCAGCAAGTGAGCCTGTCATTAAGAAAGCGCCTGTAATGGCGGGTTCCAGATTGATCTTGGAAGATAGTGGGCCGAATAGAAGTGAACCAATTACGATGGCGATCATAGCTCCCCACATGGGCTTGGTTCCGATAAGTATGCCCAAAGCGCCTCCTAGTAGTGAAAGGTGCATAAGCGCAAATCTTACGACCGTAAGTTGGAACTGAATGACCACAATACCGATAAGGGACAAACAGCTGCCTGCGATAGCACATGCCAATAATGCCCGCTGGAACAATGGAATTTGCAAATAGTCGAGCAAGGTCAAGGTGCTTCACCAACCTCGATTAATTGTCCTTTTTCCATCAGATAGATGCGGTCGGTTAATGGAGCGGCTTCTTCTAGCTGATGAGTAATCATGAGTATAAGCAGATGCGGTATTTGCTGTCTGCACGCTGCAAGGAGGGAATAAAGGATCTCTTGTGAATGTTTATCCAGATGAGTAATCGGTTCATCAAGCAATAAAATATCTGGTTCCCTGATTAATGCCCGCGCGATATTCATTCTTTGTCTCTGCCCACCGGATAACCGTCTACAATCTTTGCTCGCTAAGTTCGTTAATCCGACATACTCTAACCACTTAGCAGCCTTCTCTTTATCTTCAGCAGTTGGACGTCTCCAATAAGAGAATGAAGCTCCCCAGTTTCCAAGCATAACGGATTCAAGAACCGTAATAGGTAAATTTCCTCCCTGAACGCCTTGAGGAACAAATCCTATTTTAGTTCGAATAAAGTCGAAATCTTTCTTGCTATCCATTTGGTGCGATTGAATGATAATCTTTCCCGCCGATAGAGGAAGAAGGCCAAGGATCATTCGAAATAAGGTTGATTTACCTGCGCCGTTGGAGCCGATTATGGCTATAAACTCTCCTCTTGCCGCTTTGAAGTTCAGTTGATTAATGACGGGGTTCTCACCATAGCCCGCACATACTTGTTGAAGCTCAAGAGCAAAATCTGACACCTGTATTCGTTCACCTCTTTCTCTTTCATATTATGAACATCGACGATAGAAGAGAGAATGACTCGATGTAGCTATATGCTTATGACATTGTTACAAAGTAAGGAATTATTTTTGGCAATTAGCTCTAAAGAGTCATGTTTAAGGAAGTAGAGATAAGCGAAAATAGACGTAAGCTTAAAATTTTTAATATATTTTCAAAGGAGGATTTGAGCGCTGTATAAACAAATTAAATGGTTAATTTTAATCATACCAACGCTAACCATTTGGATCTGGGAGTATGTAAGACATGAGTATTTACTACCCTACATTTCTATGGACGCAGGAAATTGGCTATCACCGTTAATTGTATTTATTGTTACCTTGCTGCTTATTA
The DNA here is from genome assembly GCF_005930355.1 of Paenibacillus sinopodophylli. Lineage (GTDB taxonomy): Bacteria > Bacillota > Bacilli > Paenibacillales > Paenibacillaceae > Pristimantibacillus > Pristimantibacillus sinopodophylli. The sequence continues at coordinate 161,767 of NZ_VDBO01000004.1, read as the reverse complement.
CACGACTTTTTGCAATTTTAGAAAATGTTCAGGAAGAGCTTCAGCAATCAAGGGTCGTACAATTGGTGCTGCAAGAACGTGAAAATTTGGCGAAAGAGCTGCATGATGGCATTGCTCAATCCTTATTTTTGGTTTCTGTTCAATTGGAGCAGCTTAATCGAACCGACGGACAAGATGAGAAACTGACATCTGTTAAAAAAACAGTATTAGAAGTCAATGAATATGTGCGCCAGTCTATATCTCATTTGAAATATCCGCCTGAAGTTGTAGCTTCACCATGGAGAAGTTCGATTAGCGATTTTATTGATGAGTTAGAACTCGATTCAAATGTTAGAATCGAATATGAATGGCCAATAGAAGAGCTACATTTAACAGCCAAAGAAAAGATAGGTTTGTACGAGTTCCTTAGAGAAGGACTCTATAATATTCGAAAGCATGCTCATGAAGCTAATCATATTCGGATTAGATTAAAAACAAAAGATTGGGGCTGGACGTGTCATATTTCTGACAATGGATCAGGTTTTATCTGTGAACCGTTTCTTAAGGAAGGCAGTTATGGATTGAAGTTTCTAAAGAAAAGGGCATTAGAACTAGATTGGGAATTGCAAATCAGACGAGAATCAGGAAGAACGATACTCGAATTGATAAATAGGAAGGCGAGTGCAGCATAGATGACTTACCAGCAAATACGCGTTCTTATCGTAGATGATCATCCACATGCTAGAGAAGGAATGAAAGATATACTCGGAGGGGATTCCCTTTTTGAAGTTGTAGGCGAAGCGCAGGATGGTGAAGAAGCGATTGAATGGACGGAGCAACTCATGCCAGATATGATATTAATGGATATTAACATGAAGAAGATGGGAGGTCTCGATGCTACAAAAGAAATCAAGTCCAAATTTCCTTATGTAAAAATTGTAATTGTTACCGTATCTGACAATATTAGCTATCTGTTCGAGGCATTAAAGAAGGGGGCACAGGGCTACCTTCTTAAAAATTTGAATCCGAGTGCTTGGCTGGAATACTTAAGAGCAATTGCTTTCGATGAGGCTCCTATGTCGCAGGAACTAGCTCAACGGATATTAAGTGAATTCTCAAAAGATAAAATACAACGGCAAGAGGAATCGCCTCTAACTAATAGAGAAAGAGAGATCTTACTGTTAGTAGCGAAGGGAATGTTGAACAGAGACATTGCCACACATTTAACGATTTCCGAGCATACAGTCAAAAATCATTTGAAAAATATATTGCAAAAGCTTCAGTTGGAAAACCGTGTGCAATTAGCGAGATACGTATATGAACGTGGTTTGCATCATTTGTAGATGAAAACAGCCCAGTCTTATTCAAAATATAAGGCCGGGCTGTTCTAATTTGTTAATGCAAAGCTGTGAAGGGAGCTAGTAAGCAATAACCAGAGCCCCTGACAGTCTGTATTAGAGAAAATGAGTCTTCCGCGCGATTCTGCATTTTATAGCGGACACGTTTTATATAAGCATCTACAGTGCGTTCATAGCTAACTTTGTTATTGCCCCAAACTTGCTCTAGAAGCTCAGAACGACTTATAAACTTGTTCATATGGCTATACATATAACTAATCAAGCTGAACTCTCGCTTGGTAAACGGTATGACTTGGTCTCCTACTTGCACTTGAGAAATAGCGGAATTCACATGAATTTGACTTTGTTTATAGGGGTATAAGTTTTTCATAGTCATATCAAAATAGGATGAAGGAGATTTCCGACGCATAATGGCACGTATTCTGCAAATCAACTCTACTGGAGTGAATGGTTTTGCTAGACAATCATCAGCTCCTAATCGAAAGCCTTTCAGGATAGGTTCTTGTTGTTCGGTCGGATACAACAAGATAAGAGGGGTTGCAAGAAAGCTTTTCACGGGTACAACATTACCTTCTAGACTCTCAAGAAAACGAGGGGCATCTATAATAAGCAGATCATATTTCGATATACCTGTTTTAATGAGAACCTCATCCCAATCAGAGGCTATGTCCAAGCTCCAGCCTTCTAATGTTATATATAGTTGCATAATGTCTCGCGTGTGATCATCACTTTCCATTATGAGTATTTTTTTGTTTGATTTCATGGGGTCAGTCCCTCCGTTCCTTGCATTTCGTCGTTAATACGATTGGATATGATAGAATCTATATTCAATTTGAAAGGGGTATTTATATAATGAGCAGGCTCAAGTATGGCTCAGTAATAAGTGTCATTATTGGAGCAATATTAGTAACGGCTTGTGGAAATACGACAACAACTGATCGAACGCAAAATGATAGGAATGAAGGACAAAGTGTCCAAAGCAGTGAAGCTGAGATCATCTATAAGAAAAAATGCATGTCTTGTCACGGTACTGATCTGCAAGGCAGAAGGGGGCCAAGCCTGCAAAACATCGGAAGCAGGTTAACGGAAAATGAAATTTTGGAGATTGTTACGAATGGACGAAAGGGAATGCCAAGGTTTGAGAACAACATACCTGCAGAGGACATTCAGCTAGTTTCTAAATGGATGTCAGAGCTTAAATGATCAGGAAAAGAGCGGTATCCTTTTATCATGTTTGGGTGCCGTTCTTTTTTCCGCTCTTTATTTCGCCTCAAGGATACTTTGATTGCCTTCGCTGAATAGATAACCTACTCCGCGTACTGTTTTTATCATACCTCCTACAGCTGGAGAAATTGCGGATAGCTTCTCCCGAATGCGCTTGATATGTGTATCCACCGTTCGATAATCATTTACATCCGACTCTCTCCAGACAACACTGAGCAGATGAGGGCGTGTATGGACCATTTCGGCATTAAGCACAAGATAATACAGTAGATCAAATTCTTTGAGGGAAAAGTGGATAGCTGTGCCATCAACCAAAATACGATGAGCAGAAGGATTAATCATGAGATGCGTTAACTTGATGGCTGGAAAACTCGTTCTGCTAGCCGATTGTATGACCTGATCGGTTGTCCTCCTGATAATAGCTTTGGCACGTAAGACCATCTCGGTATAGGATACAGGCTTCTCTACGCAGTCGTCAGCGCCTGCTTCAAAGGCAGCTAAACGTTGCAATTCCTTCCCATTTTCTGTAATTAGCATAATGGGTGTTTTTAATCTTTTTCTGATGACCGAGCAGATTTGAATATTAGTCAAGCCGGTCGTTGAATGATCGATGATGATTAGACCGTAATGATTATGAGTTAAATTAAGCATGGCATGATTTACGTTAAAGGTTGTATCTGTAAGATAGCCTTCTTTGAGAAAATGTGCTTTTAAATGATTGTAGGTATGCTTTTCCTGGCTGATGATGAGAATTATATTTTTCTTTTGTTTCAAGGCTCCAGCCCTCCATCCAAATTCGAAAGTAGGATATTGGATAAGTATGCCCTTTAAAGTCATGAAGGAATATGGCTCAATGTAGCTAAAAAACCGTTAAATTGTAACGAACCGTTGAACAAATAAATAGACTCACAGGAGGAGGCACTTTTTGAAAGTACCTTTCTTGTGAGTCATTTTTAGTGTGAACGTATAGAAAATAAACGTTATTGAAACGATGCTAGCCAATTGGTTAAGTTAACGATTTCCTTCTCGGATAACCGATCCTTATAGCCGGGCATACCGCCTCCGCCTTGTACAATTTGCTTATATATTTTTTCTTTGCTCATCGTAGCGCCTACCTTGTCAAGCGCTGGCCCCATTGCACCTTGAAACTGATCACCATGACAAGGCAAGCAGCTGCTTTTATAAATAGTCTCGGCTGCAGCTGTATCAACTGGCATGTCTGGAATAGTTACAGCGTTGTTTTCTTCAGCCACTTCTTCCTTTGCAGGAAGGTTGAACAGGAGAAGAAAGACGGTCAGCAATCCGGCAAATCCCACAAAGGCAGACATGATCCACTTTTGCAACGTAACTCCTCCCATCCTCCAGATAATGTAATGCTCTCATTCTAACGAGTTATTTTTCCTTCAAAAGCGTGTTGATATCTTTCAGAATGAGCGAATTATCCATTTCCTCGCCCATGCGGTATACCTTGCGAATTTGTTGCTTGCCGTCAATCAGCATGAGAGAGGTTACCGTATGAACAAACTGATTATCATCCAGCCTCTGAATTCCAATTCCATATTCTTTTGCTTTCTCATGAATGTAGGTCTCGTCCCCCCGCAGAAGCTTCCAGCCTGCTTGATCGATTTCCATCTTCTCTGCGTAGTCTGCAAAAACTTCAGGTGTATCCGTATTAGGATCGAAGGTAATGGCTGCAAATTGCACGCTTTCGCCAAAGCTTCCCTGTTTTTTTAATTCGTCTTGCAGAAGAACCATATTGTAAGTCGTGGCTGGACAAATATCAGGACAACTGGTGAACATGAATTCCATCAGCATGACTTTACCTTGATTATCTCTTAGTGTGAAATCGGAGCCGTCTAACTGCTGCAGGGTGAAATCAGGTGCTTCTCTAATTACGGGTATCTTGGTGCCGTTGTTTTGAAACGAATAGAAGAGATAGGCAATGATTGCTGCAAGCAAAAGGATGACCGTAATCAGGTAGGGACTGACCTTTTTGTTAGTCATTCTTTAGGCTCCTGACCGTTTGGGTGTAGTTCACCTTGTCCTGCAAGGCATCGTCCTGCTTTATAATTCTTGCGCCATGCATCATGACATAAACGCCCCCGCCTAGAAAAAATGATCCTAAAATAAACCAGTATAACATTAAAGGTTCTCCCTTCTTATTGAATATAGGTATTCTAATCATTATATAAGGAAATGATCATGTAGTTTAATGGCTCGTTTGAGCCATTTTCTGATTCTTTTGCTCAAAGTCACATGATTGACAACAATGTGCCTTTTTTCACAAAGTGGCCATTTTTTTTTAGCGTTATTGTCACAGGTCCCCCCTCGATAGAGTCATACGATACCTACGGAGACCATTTATACTAATAGCTAATGTTATTATCCTATAGAAGTATAGGAACAAAAAGGAGGAGCCATCGGCATGGATACGGTATTGTGGAGTAGGTTGTTGACAGGGCTGACGCTGTCATTCCACGTCATTTTCGCAACGGTCGGCGTGGGTATTCCCTTAATGATTGCGATCGCAGAGTTTGTTGGTATTCGAAAGAAAGACGCTCATTACATTCTTATGGCGAAGAGATGGACACGAGGCTTTGTCATTTCTGTAGCAGTCGGTGTAGTTACCGGAACGGCGATAGCTTTGCAGCTTTCACTCGTTTGGCCCAACTTTATGCAAATGGCAGGCAATGTGATCGCGTTGCCTTTGTTTATGGAGGTTTTCGCCTTCTTTTTTGAAGCGATTTTTCTTGGCATTTACATGTATACATGGGATCGATTTCGAAATCCATATATACATTGGCTTCTAACCATTCCGATAGTTATCGGAGCCGGGATGTCGGCGTTATTTATTACTACGGTAAATGGCTTCATGAATCAACCAGGAGGATTTATTCTCGAGGCTGGTCATTTTGTAGCTGTTAATCCAATAGAAGCAATGTTAAATGCGGCTAGCCCCTCCAAAGCATTTCACGTTCTAGCATCGGCATATTTGACAGGCGCAGCTTTGCTGGCAGGGATAGCCGCTCTTACTATTCTGAAAAAAGGAAAATCCGATTACGCACAAAAATCGTTAAAGCTTATGATGTCTATCGTACTAACATTTAGCGTACTGACGGCGATAGCTGGAGATGTGTCAGCCAAGTTTCTTGCCAAGCATCAGCCGGAGAAGCTGGCTGCAGCAGAGTGGCATTTTGAAACAGAACGCGGAGCAGATCTAATTCTGCTGGGCTGGCTCAATGCAGAGCGAGAAGTTATGGGGGCGTTGCGTATTCCAAAAGCACTCAGCTTTCTTGCCTTTGGAGACTTTGACGCTGAGGTAACCGGATTGGAGGAGTTTCCATCAGATGAGCTTCCGCCGTTAATCGTTCATTATATGTTTGATGCAATGGCTGGTATTGGATTCGTCTTAATGGGAGTGGCAGTACTGTATTTTGCCCTTCTGTTGCTCAAGAAACGAGAGGAGATCAATCGATGGCTGCTGCGAGCTATTATCGTTTCTGCTCCTTTGGCTTTCCTTAGTGTGGAGATGGGCTGGTTCTATGCTGAGATTGGAAGACAGCCGTGGATGATACGCGGGTACTTGCGTGTGGAGGAAGCAGCTACCTCATCACCGAGTGTTGTATTTCTATTTTTCCTGTTTCTATTGTTATATATTGTGCTGGGCGTGTTATGCGTTATCGTGCTTCGCCGATTATTCCGGAATAACCCTGCGGATTTGGAATTCAACAAGTATTTGCAGGATAAAGAATTGCCGCCGATAGGGAAAGAGGGATCGAATTGATCAGTTACGAATTGATTGGCATTACCGTGCTTTGGATATTTTTGTATGGTTACCTAATTGTAGCATCCATTGATTTCGGAGCCGGATTTTTTGCATTTTATGCTCGGGCAACGAAACAAGATCATTTGATCAATCGATTAATTTCTCGTTATTTATCGCCGGTATGGGAAATTACAAATGTTTTTTTCGTATTCTTTTTTGTAGGTATTGTTGGTTTTTTTCCGGATTCTGCTTATTACTACGGTTCGGCTTTGCTTGTACCTGGGAGCATAGCAATTATATTGCTGGCGATAAGAGGTTCATTTTACGCTTTCGAGAATTACGGCTCTAAGGACAATACGACATACCTGTTCTTGTACGGAGCTACTGGATTACTTATCCCCGCCTCGCTTTCGGTTGCGCTAACCCTCTCGGAAGGCGGATTTATAACGGAACAGGACGGTGTGGTCGCGCTAGCCTATTTCGAATTGTTCTCGAGTCCGCTTTCCTGGAGCATCGTGGCCCTAGCCATAGTGTCCGTGTTATTTATAAGTGCTTCATTCTTGACATTCTATGCGTCGCGGGCACGTGATCTGCCAGCACTGAAATTATTGCGTACGTACGCGATGTTCTGGAGTACCCCTACCATTATTGCTGCTTTGACGGCATTTATCTATTTGAGCCAGCACAACGAACGTCATTTTCAGAACATGATGGATTTGTGGTGGCTGCTGGCCCTTTCTGTTGGATTTTATATGTGCGCCCTATGGCATCTCTATCATGCTCGTCGTTACGGTCTAGCCTTTGTTTGTGTCATGCTTCAGTTTCTCTGTGCGTTTTTTGCTTACGGCATTGGTCACTACCCTTACATTCTGGATCCGTATATTACCATTCAAGGCGGCGCAACTCATGAGTCGATGGGAATCGCATTGGTCATTGCCTTCATAGGGGGATTATGTTTACTAATTCCTTCACTCATTCTCGTTTTTAAATTGTTTTTATTTGATGCGGATTATGTAAAGGGCCGGAAGTAGTGAATGGACTCTCGCGAGAAGAGAACAGGAGGGATGTTGCATTGAAGAGAAGAACCGGCTTATTGTCACAGCAATTGGCGATGCAAAGGAGGAAGCTTCTTCTATTGGGAGTTTTTGCAGTGGGGTTAGGCATAATGATTATAAGCCAAGCCACTTTATTAGCTACTATCGTGAATGAGGTCTTTGTTAAAGGAACTTCGTTGTTATCTATAGCCGCTCTACTTGGTACTATGCTTGCCGTAATCATAGCCCGCACCGTACTCTCCTATGGAATAGGCAGGACGGGCATCATGCTTGCCGCCGTCTCCAAATCTAATATAAGGGATGCGTTGATAAGGAATATGACTAAAAACCCCTTATTGACGGCTCTGGGCGGACAAACTGGCGGAAAGGTAAGCGTGTTGCTGGACGCTGTCGATGAGATCGACAGCTACTTCAGCCAATATGTACCACGATTAATGGAAGCTTCATTTATTCCGCTCTTATTGCTGATCGCTGTATTCTTCCAACATCCTGCATCAGGATTCATCATGCTGGCTTCCGCCCCGTTTATCCCTATATTTATGATACTCGTCGGTTTGCAGACTCAGAAAAAATCTGAGGAAAAGTACACACAGTTAACGGAATTCTCCGGCACTTTTCTTGATTCTCTGCAAGGTTTGCTCACGCTTAAGTTATTCGGACGCGTGAATCGCCAACAACAAGAAATTGAACGCAGCAGTCTTGGGTTTCGCGATGCAACGATAGGTATCTTGCGAATTGCATTTACCAACACATTGATGCTTGAGTTAATCGTGATGCTGAGTATCGGACTTATTGCGCTGGAGCTTGCGTTGCAGCTTCTTGTTTTCAAAAGCATGTCTTTTGATACAGCCTTTCTCGTTCTACTGCTAGCTCCGGAGTTCTATTCCCTACTCAAAAACACAGGCACCGCGTTTCACAGCGGACGTACAAGCATGGGGGCGGCTCGCAAGGTTGAACAAGCGCTCGGTGACCTAATGGAAAGTGGCCATGAGGAGACGTGTGAAGAGAAGGATTCAAATAGAAGTGTGATGCATCAGATGCCTCCTGCTATAGAAGTAAATCAACTCCAATTCAGCTTTGGGGACAATAAATTCGAACTTGCTGTCGACACCGTCCATATCAGACCGGGAGAAAAAATCGCCATTGTTGGGCCAAGCGGTGCAGGCAAAACAACCTTCATGCATATTCTTGCTGGGTTAATTCGTCCGTTATCCGGAGAGGTACAGGTTAATAACAGGGTATTGTCTCCTGCGTGGGAAGAGTCATGGTTTGAGCAAATGAGCTATATTACTCAACATCCTTATATTTTTGCTGGATCTTTGCGTGATAACATCATGATGGGAACTCGTAGGCAAGTATCTCAAGCGGAAATTGAAGGAGCGGCAGAAGCAGCAGGACTTAGCTCTCTGATTAATGGATTAGAGGAAGGTTACGATACGCTAGTTGGTGAAGGCGGAAGGGGACTTTCAGGCGGTGAGAAGCAGCGTCTTGCGCTGGCCCGTGCCTTTTTGAACCGTCCTGCTGTCATTATGTTTGATGAACCGACAGTTGGTTTAGACTTGTATACCGAGCGTGTGCTTCAGCGATCAATTGAGAAATTGTCAATCGATGCTACTTTAATCACGGTAGCTCATCGATTGTATACGATCCGACAAGCCGACTGTATTTTGTTTATGGAAAAGGGGACACTCGTCGACAGCGGAAGTCATGATGACCTGATGAAACGGCTGCCCCAATATGCCGAGATGGTAGATGTACAGAGGAGAGGGGGATTCCAATGAAGGAACGATCAATCTTGACCCAAACGCTTCTTCATGAGAAAAAGGATATCGCTTGGGCTATTATCGGCGGCTTCGTTGCTGGCATAGCAGGTGTCAGTTTGTTTGCCGCAAGCGGCTATATGATCTCTCAGACTGTGTTTTCTCCTCCGCTTTATACTTTGATTATTTTAACTTCTTTGGTGAAGATCTTAGGGTTAATTAGGGCGGCAAGCCGTTATTCGGAAAGAATGTATTCGCATAGAGCGACCTTCTCTTTGTTAAGTCGAATGCGTTCAACCTTTTTCGCCAAATTAGTTCCCTTATCTCCAGGCTTGTTCAACAAAAAGAGAAGTGGAGACTTGCTCGCACGTTTTGTTGGCGATGTAGAAGATCTCCAGCATTATTTTTTGCGTGTTGCCTATCCGCCTATTGTATTGATCATGGTTTTTCTAGCTACTGTGCTTTTTGTTTCGTTCTATTCCGTTTGGATAGCTTTACTATTCATAGTTGGTATGCTCATAACGACTTTTTTAATTCCATCGTTAATACTTCTGGGGCAACGACGGAGTAGAGGACGCGTTCGACTTCAGCGTGCACAATTGTCTACAGAAGCTGCCGAGTTGCTGTATGGATTCCGTGATCTTAAAGTTTATGGTCGATTGAGAACGCAGGAGATGGAGCTGAAACAAGCCTCTACTAAACTCGTTAATGATCAATATATGGCTGCACGCCATTTGTTGAGAGGTCAAACCCTTCATGTTCTGCTCTCTTTCTTAGTTGTCTGGAGTGTACTGCTTCTTGGCAGCTTTCTTATTAATAATGGATCGTTGGCCGGCGTTTTCCTTGCTATGTTGGTCATGGCAGCCCTTACCGTATTTGATGAGTCTGCGGCTATGGCTGTACTTCCTGTGTATAAGCAGGATAGTGAGCATGCAGCTCAGCGACTTGAAGAAACATTGCATGCAGGGAATCGTATACCGACCGTCCAGAAGCATCGGAAGCTGGATGACAATCTTCCAGTAGCGATTGATATTAGCGGCGTATCGTTTCATTACGGAGATGATACGCGTCCGGTGTTAGGTGACATCAATCTCCATATTCCCGCAGGTTCTAAAACCGCGATTGTAGGATCAAGCGGATCGGGCAAAACAACATTGTTTGAGCTACTGCTCGGTCTGTATGTTCCGATGTCAGGTCAAATCCGATTAAATCATCTGTCTACGGAGGAACTCGATGAAGGAAGCATCTGGCGAGCAGCGAATGTCGTACTGCAACACAATCATTTTTTCCGTGGAACCGTCAGAGATAATTTGTTAATAGATGCTAGTGGCTACACAGATGAGCAGTTAACATCAGTCCTCGAAAGTGCAGAACTGCTGAATAAATCTCTGGATGACCTCTTGGATGAACGGGGGGAGAATTGGTCAGATGGCGAACGACAGCGTCTAGCGCTTGCCAGATCTATGCTCCGAGGAGGGCAATTATGGCTCTTAGACGAACCGACCTCATCACTAGATTCCGTTACAGAACATCGCATTATGCAACGTCTTCTTGCATCAGCATCAAGGGATACCGTTATCATAATCAGTCATCGGTTAGCCGGCCTTGAGGATTGGGATCAGATCGTGGTTTTAGATCAAGGCAAATTGGTGGAAGTGGGATCATTCGTGGAATTAATGGAGCGCAAAGGTTATTTGTATGAAATGCGAAAGATTGAGCAGCAAATGATTCATGTAGACAGATAGGCAATAAGTGAACGATTGTGTCCGAATAGCCAAAGCGAGCTATACATGCAAGTATCCGCTTGTACATGAGGATATCCTTTTCAATAGATTTATGGACAGGTCTACCTTCCCTATCTAATGTAAAGGAGCTTTTTATGGTCTTATGAAGATAGCCGCAATGGTTGAACATTGCGGAAACATGAATACAACGGTAGTGTCAATCGATAACAAATCGACAGCAGAAAAATATAAAAAAACAATCAGCGTTGCCATTAATACGGCAATGCTGATTGTTTTAATTTTAGATCATTTCAGGTGAATGTGTTCTGCTAATTTTCACTAATCCTATACATAATGAGCAATCAGTTCTTTTAGTTGCATCATCTCTGACACAGGACAAGTAGGCAAATTATTCATTTCCTTGTTGCAATGGCGAGTGCGCGTCACTCAGCGCGAAGTGCATGTTCGAGTGTGGCGTAAAAGTCTCGCGCGAGGGCGGTGAGTTCCGGTCCGGCTTCATCAGGTGTCCCAGCTCCGAGCGGTGGTTGCGGCGCGTACTCCGCTCCGAGTTCGAGGAACCGGGCATACTCGTCGCCGCGGAGCCGTGCCACCAGTCGAAGGGCAAGGTCCATACCCGCTGTGACCCCGGCGGCGGTCATAAGGTCCCCGTCGATGACGACACGCTCATCGACGGCTTCGGCTCCATATCCAGCCAGCAGATGGTGCATCGACCAGTGAGTGGTCGCGCGCCTTCCGTCAAGTAGTCCGGCCGCCCCGAGGGCGATTGCACCGGTACACACGCTCGTGACGATGTCCGCCCCGGCAGCGATGCGGCGAATCGCTGCCATAGCGGCCTCATCGGCGAGGAGGACGGGTGTGTCCCCGCCTGGCACCAGCAGCACGGTTGGGGAAGCAGGGGCGTTCTCCAGCGTGGTCGTGGGAATCAGCGGCAGCCCTCCAGCGCTGGTCACTGGCTCGCCCATGGCTCCGGTTGTCGCCAAGTGCACCTTCGCCCCCAGCATGGAGGCTAGGAAGTAGTGCGGGCCGATCACGTCGAGAGTGTCGAAACCAGGGTGCAGGACGATGACGACATCCTCGTTGGCGGTGAACGTCACCCCCGGCAGTGCCGCAAGTGCGTCATGCGCCGCTACGGAGCGATCCCACGCCGCTCGCGCCGCTGGATCGTCGGGCCTCCCCGCCAGATGATCGTGGGTCGCGGCATGCTGAGTGGGTTCGATGTTCTCTGTTCCGACCATGCTCTCTCCGTTTATTGGACGTAGGTGATCTGCAGGTTCAATAGCTAGTTTTTTATTCAAGAAAAATTCATCTCCTTTTCGTGGGCATAGGCAAGCTGCAGGCGCCCGGTGAGTGGATTGGTGATGCCCTGAGCGCGAATCCCGAAGACCTCATGGAGCAGTTCCGGGGTCAGGGTGTCGCTGGGCGTTCCCGAGGCGACCACTTTACCTGCTGAAAGGACGACGAGGCGGTCGCAGTACGCCGCAGCCAGATTAAGGTCGTGGAGAGTTACAAGGGTCGTAACCCCCAGTGCGTGGACGAGCGCCATCAGCTCGAGCTGGTGACGGATGTCCAGATGGTTCGTCGGTTCGTCGAGCACGAGGATGCGAGGCTCCTGCGCGAGGGCGCGCGCCAGTTGAACCCGCTGCCGCTCTCCGCCCGACAGCGTGCTCATGTCACGATCGGCTAGATCATTGACGCCGGCCCTCCTCATCGCTCGTTCGATCGCGAGGACGTCCTCCGGTCTGTCCGACCCGAAGAGGCGGCCGTGTGCGATACGCCCCGTGGCGACACACTCCGTCACGGTCAGCTCGAGATCGCTTGGTCCGTCTTGGACGACGGCTGCCGTCACACGGGCAGCCTCCCGCGGACGGGATTCCCAAACGTCGCGATCCGCTGCCGTCACACGCCCAGAGGTGGGCCGAAGCATCCGGTAGACGGCGCGAAGTACGGTCGATTTCCCGCTGCCATTGGGACCGATGAGTCCAACGACATCTCCGTCGGCGGACAGAGAGATTCCCTCGACGATCGTGCGTCCAGCGATCTCGACCTTAACGTCGTCGACGTGGAGAGCGGCGGCATCCATGCCGCCCAGGGTACTCATGCTTCTCCTTTACTGGATTGCCTTAACATCCAGAGGAAGAACGGTGCACCAATTGCAGCAGTAAGTAGCCCCACTGGCAGTTCGGACGGAGCGATGATCAGACGCGCTGCGATGTCTACCACGACGAGCAGCAGCCCACCAGCTAGAGCAGATGTAGGCAAGACCCACTTATGATCTGAGCCGACGATCATCCGGACGGCGTGCGGAACCACGAGCCCGACGAAACCGATTGCCCCACTCACTGCGACGGCGACTCCAACGAGGAGCGACGTGATCACGAACATCACAAGGCGGAAACGCCCCACATCTACACCGAGACTCGCAGCAGTTTCATCGCCTATCAGGAGCGCGTTGAGAATCCGGGCTAACAGAATGAGCACCACGGTAGCGACAACAAGGACGACAGCAGGTATGCCCAGATCGACCCATTCAGCGGCGGCGAGGCTGCCGGAGAGCCAGGAGAGTACCTGACTTACGCCTTGTCCTGGCGCACTCGCACGCAAGACGAGATAACTGGTGACGGAACTGAGCAGGTATGACATCGCCACGCCTGCAAGAATTAAGCGTCCTGGCGTGACGCGGCCTCGCCGCTGCGCGAGCGCAAAAACGATCAGTGTCGTTGCGAGGGCTCCACCGAAGGCTGCCACCGGGACGGAGATGGCAGTCAGGACGCCTAAACCCAGCGTGAGAGTCGCGACAGCCGCGACGGACGCGCCAGAGGAAATCCCGAACACGAAAGGATCGGCGAGCGGATTGCGCACCACCGCTTGGAGAACTGCGCCGGCCACGCCGAGGGAAGACCCGACGACGAGCCCGAGCAGAGCACGCGGCAACCGAAACTCCCAGATGATGCGCGCCTCCACATCCGTTGCTGCGGTGGAGACGCTCCATGGGAGGATGTGATCGGCGATCACCGACAGGACCCGGTCAGGAGAGATCGGGACCGATCCGATGGATACGGAGAGTACCACGGCGGCGACACATGCGATCATCAGGACGATGATGATGGACCGTCGGTGATCAGTGCGACTCGTGAGCGGCACCACAGTTAACACGGAGGTCACGACGCAGGAACCGCGAGATTCAGGTCGGGATGGAGGCCGTTCGCGATTTCTGTCAAACCTCTCATCACGGAGATGGACGCGTCGGTGTCGGCGACTGGAATCTCAACGAGCCTGCCGTCCTTCACAGCAGGAAGGTCGGGGAAGTTCTTCTTAATGTAGTCGCTGAGGGTCGCAAATTCTTGACCCTCGAAGGTGCCAACGAGGATCACATCGGCGTCGGATGCCGCGAAGTCCTCTTTGCTCACGTAGACTGAGTCCGACGGGAACACGTTCGTACCACCGGCCGTTGCGATTGCGTCATCGTAGATGCCGCCAGCGAGCACGATCAGCGGTCCATCGCCCCCGTTGTAGAACGCGACTCGTTGCGTGGGCTTACCCTTCACGGCGTCTACTACCGTCTGCTTCTCCGCAGCCATTTGGGCGATGAACTTCTCCGCCCGGTCTGAGACGCCAAAGATCGCTCCGAAGTCCCGCAAGCTGCTGTATGGTGTCTCGAGCGTCATAGTTAGAGCATCCGCCGAGCTGCACATGTTTGACCCGTAAACCTTCGCGCCACCCTCTTCAATCTGCTCCACCGAGGCGTAGCCCTGCGAGGTGTCGAAGGCGAAGCCCTCTAGGGACTGGCCGACCACAAGGTCTGGGGCTTGGCTCAACAGAACCTCCTTTGAAGGCCAACTCATAGAGGTACCAATTACGGTGAGTCCCCCGGCGGCTTCGGCAATGCTATCGGGGAAGGCGGCGTAGTTACCCGCGACCGCCTTGATGCGATCATCTAGTCCGAGGGCGAGCATCATCTCAGTCGGCGCCTGCCATAGACTCACCACACGCTCCGGCGCCGAATCGAACGTCAACGTGCGCCCACAATTCTCAACTGATACCGGATACACAGCCCCCGCTGACATAGGGGATACGGTTGAACTAGGGGAGCCGGCGGAGCCATCGGACGACCCGCACCCAGATAAAGCGATAACTGCGCTGAATGATAGTATAAGTAGATTTGACTTGGTTCTGTTCATGAAAGGAATCCTCCAATATTGTGTTTTGATTGAAAAATAGCGAGTTATTTGACGTTGGAACGAATCATCTACCTACAAAGGTATAGTACGGCGACCTTCGGAATTTGCCGTCCGCAAACGTATACGATATTTACCTGTCATCTGGCGCAGCTCCTTGCAAACGCCGCTCTAAGATTGCAAACGAGTTGGGTGACGAACTTACCCTAGCAGACGAGCACAAGATGTTGCAATTCTGTCATCCGCTCATGGGATTGACAACGAATGAGAGTAAGCTCTACTTATGATTGTGCTTTTTTATCCAGTAGATTTGTATCCTATTTTGGCGTAATGATCCACATCTCGCTTTCTCCATCATTTTTTTCTGCAAGTCCGTTCCGCTCAATAGTAAAAGATAAACAAGAGAAATCCATGACCATTTAGAGTTATTTATGTGAAGGAATGATGACATTTGCTTCTAACTCAATGACGTCACAAAGCGGTCAATTCGGGGTTAAAGTGTAGTTTAACCACGAAACGAACTGACTCGTAAAGCTGTTGAGATTATTAGTGGAGCAATGCCGCATTATTATATTATTAATCCCCTTGCGGCTGTGCTGCTATTGCTTAGTATAGTGACATTCATCTTAATGAAGCTGGCATTGGGTGATCCAGTGTTGGCTATTTTACAAGCTAGTGAAGGTGCACTATCACAAAGGGATTAGAAGCTATTCGTGAGGAGTTAGGATTAAACACACCGACTTATATAGACAAATTGGCTTCGGATATCAGACTTGTCATTCTGGACCCTAGAATCCGATTAAAGAAAGTAGAGGTATCTAAGAGGAGGATATAGAAGCTAGATAGGGAGTAGAAGGAGCCGGCACGGATCACTCATTGCAACTGCTCAATATTTATGAATTCTTTGCGTACGATTGATGGATTTGAAGGAGTATAAAATGAGAAGTGGTGTGGGTTATGATTTACTTTCTATGTTGGTTTTCAGTGTCATGAATACACTTGTGAAAGAGGTTTGTGATTATATTCCAGCAGCTGAAAGCATCAGGTAGCTGCTTGCTCTAACCTTTAATGGAGCGATATGTTGTGTGCTGGAAAGACGGAGATCAAAGTATGTAGGATTCTCATATCGCACTCTGGAGCAGAGTGGGGCGAAGTGTTATTACGTCGTTGTCTCGGAACCGGATAGTATAGGTCTTGAAGTCCCCAAAGGGGACCTAAGTAGTACCAAGATTTAATGGTGAGACTTCTTTAATTTTATGCTTGAAATGACAAACGCGATGGCAAGCACAATTGCCGCAAATGCATACGGCATATCGATGTTAGTATCAAATAAAATACCGCCAATAATTGGTCCTAGTATGATACCGAAGCTTGTGTATGCAGAGTTCATACCTGCAATATACCCTTGGTTTTCCCCTGCTAGTTTTGATAAAAAGGATGTCACAGCAGGACGTAAAATATCACCAGAGAAGAATACAATACTCGTAATGACAATCATCGTCCAGTAACCGTCTATTAAAATCGTAATAAAGATAAATATAGCAGAAGAGAGTAAGGTTAAATTAATCAACATTCGTTCCCCAATGGCATTGACTAGCTTTCCAAAGAATAAAATTTGAGAGACAACTCCAGCTAATGAACCAATCGTAATAATGATTGAAATATCACGGATCGTAAAGCCAAACTTTTCATCGACGAATAAGCTAAACATCATTTCATAAACGGCGAGTCCGAATGCTAGAACGAACACGACCAGTAGTGGGGTGAAGTACTGTGTCTGAAAAGATTTTTTAAACTCTTGAATAAACTTTGGTCGTACAGCGGATTCACGATTTTTTTGCAGTTGGTCTGTTGGAATAGATTCTTCTAATAGAAGGAAAATAACAATGGCAGTAATCAATGATATGGCAGCAGCAAAGAAGAACGGTACGCGTATCCCAAACTCTGCAATAAATCCGCCGACTCCTGGTCCGATTATAAATCCTAAACTAATCGCAGCCGATTGGTAGCCTAACCCTTTTGCACGATTTGCTAGCGTAGTTTTATCGGCAATATACGTAACTACAGCTGGCATAATGAAGGCGGCGCCTATACCACCAAGGAAACGGCTCACAAATAATAGCCACATTTCATTTGATAAGCCAAACAGTGCCTCTGAAAATGAAAATATCAAAAGGCCGATGACCATCATTTTTTTACGTCCGATTGAATCGACCCATACACCTGTAAAAGGGGAGGCCAGAAACTGTGCAAAGGCCATCGCTGCGAACAAGTAACCAACAACGGCACCACTTAATCTTAGATCCTTCGCAATCGATGGCATAACCGGTGCGGCAAGTCCCATCCCCACATAAGCAATAAATAAACTAGATAATGCAAGGGCAATAGATATTTTTTCTTTTCCATTCATAATTGATTCCCTCTAAATGAATTGTAAAACAATTCACCGTCCTATATGTTGGGGGGGTGAAATAGATACATTCACTTTCTTCATTGTTCGTAATACATTCTCCAATTGTTCTAGATCAATGTCAGCGAAGTGCTTCTCCATAAATTCTTTATCTGCTTCTTCGCTTAATGCCTGATAATCAAGACCTTTCTCTGCCAATCTGATGAAAAACTCGCGATGTTTATTTGGGTTGGCCTCGCGCTTGATAAAGTTTTGTGCTTCGAGCTTCGATAATACTTGGCTCACAGCACTTTTAGAAATCGCAAATTTCTTGGCGATTTCATTTGCTGTGATGCGTGGATTGTCTTTCATAAAAAATAAAAACGCATCTTGCTGTGTTGTTAAATGGTAATCGTTGAACCTTTGAGCGTTTTTATTGTACAAAAGATAATTCAAGTAATATTCACTTAAAACGACAGTTAGCTCTTTATACATCTTTTGATGATCTGAAAGCATAATATTCTCCTTGCTAATAAGATGAGTTAAGTTAAGTGAACTAAACTTTATAAGTGTATGTTATATGCTAACATTTTTTTTGTCAATAGCTTCTTATTGCGCAAAGAAAATGAAAAATATAAGAAGTTCTAGCTTTGGTTATGCACCCAAAACGAAAGATAAAAGCCGAATGAATACCAATATTTGTACCCTAGATTTCGAATCGGAAATAGAAGTTCATTCTTATGAGGCCGACTATTATGCCGAGTCGTACTTCATTATATTGTGGCGATCAATGGATTACGTTGTTTAATTTCATTTATGGATAAGCTTACACTATAGTTCCCATACTCAAGAATTTCATTTAGAAAAAGATTCAATTTTTCTTGGGAATGAATTTTCACTTTTAAATGGTAACAGCCTTCTCCTGATATTCGGTGAGCTTCAACTACCTCATTTTGTTCATTGATAAATTGTATGAAGGAATTATGATTGGATGTTTTCATATAAATAAGGATAAATGCGGTATAAGAAAGTCCTACTTTCATTTCATCGACTATTAGCGAGTAGGCTTTAATTACGCCATTATCCTCAAGTTTTTTAATACGGTTCCCTACCGCCTGTCCCGTCATATGGATTTGTTCACCTAAGTCTTTCCACTGAATACGTGAATTCTCGGTTAATAACCACAGGATCTGAAAATCAATGTTATCAAGCTCCATCATAAACTCCTTTCAGCATGAAAGCATTTGGTAGTAAAGCATTTCATCAAGTTATTCATAGAAATCAACTTATGATTTATGATTTTAGTGTAACAAAATATGATAGTTGAGGTGGAGAGAATGAGCACAGCGTTAATTATTATCGATATTCAAAATGATTATTTCCCGAATGGAAACATGGAATTGGTCAATCCCGATAAAGCGGCTGCGAATGCTGCAAAAGTCCTTAAGTGGTTTAGACAGA
The DNA here is from genome assembly GCF_005930355.1 of Paenibacillus sinopodophylli. Taxonomy (GTDB): domain Bacteria; phylum Bacillota; class Bacilli; order Paenibacillales; family Paenibacillaceae; genus Pristimantibacillus; species Pristimantibacillus sinopodophylli. The sequence goes on along the minus strand of NZ_VDBO01000004.1, from coordinate 142,855 downwards.
ACAACAAGGATAACATTTTTCATATTCAACATATCGCAGCTGATCCAGTAATTGGATTCTTCCTTCCAGACACAAAGGGTGCTGAAATACATGAAACTGTTCAGCCTTTGGAGAATGAAAGTATCATCATTAAACATTTTCCTAACAGCTTTTTAAAGACGGATTTGGAAAGGAAATTAAAGGAAAAGGGCGTTACCAAGGTCGTTGTTCTTGGTATGATGACACATATGTGTATTGATGCAACAGTAAGAGCAGCAGTGGAATTAGGTTTTGAAGCTACACTTATTGAAGATGCATGTGCGACACGTGACTTATCTTATGAGGGTAAGGGCGTTACTGCTGAACAAGTTCATTATGCGTTTGTCGGCGCACTTAACGGTATGTATGCCAATGTAATTTCTACCGAGCATTTTGTGAATTAAAAAGCTAGTTCAAGCTTACAAAACAAAGAAATCGCAATAATTATATGGTTCAAAACTTTAATAGTCTGTCCAGAAGTTTTATTTTCTGGACAGACTATATTCATTACAATTCCTTAGATTGTTCGTTATGAATCTGAGGCCGTACCTATCTTTTCTGAAAAGTGCGGTTATCAGGATTTTTTAGGATTATTTTCGATATGGTTCAAGCCCCACTTCTCCATATGATGAAGTATAGAATGAAGGCTCTTACCGGTCTCGGAGATAGAATACTCTACTTTGGGTGGAATTTCAGAATAGACTTTTCTGTTAACGAGGCCATCGCTTTCAAGCTCACGCAGTTGGCGAGTGAGTGTACGCTGCGTAATATTGGGAAATTCTTTTCTTAATTCATTAAACCGCCTTACTCCAAAAATCGAAAGCTTGTGTAAAATGAGCAATTTATACTTGCCTCCGACCATATTGACCGTATATTCAACCGGACATTGTGAGCAATTTGAGTCTTGTTTGTCCAATATATTTCCTCCTTTAGGATCCTTAGGGATACTATATATCATTGATGTGCGTACTTACATAATTGCATTTAAGTCTGTAATCTATAACTATAATCACAAAATAACTTTTAGTAAATGAAAGGATGACGATGAGATGGAAACAAAGGATAGCATATTAGTTTATGGAGCAGGTGGCGTGCAAGGAGGGGCAGTCGCCAGCAAGCTTGTGGAGGAGGGTCACACTGTTCATACGATAGTAAGAAGCTCGGACAAGGCTGCCCAGCTTCAAGAGCAAGGCATTACCGCCTTTGTTGGGGATCTATCCGATGCAGCAAGCCTCATTCCAGCTCATCAAGGCGTTAACAAGGTGTTTCTGGTGATGCCGGTTGATTACGATTTGGAGCGTAATCAACAATTTATTCGTAATACCGTAGATGCTGCCAAAGAGGCGAATGTTAAGCTTCTCGTTTTTAATACCAGCGGTTTCTTTACAGATGAAGTTACAGGTGTTGCTGCTTATGATATTAAAAAGGAGGCGATTGCTTATTTGAAGCAAAGTGGCGTTCCGTTTATCATCCTTCAACCTACATTTTATATGGAAAACTTCCTTATCCCCGGAGTTGTGGACAATCAAACACTGGCATATCCTGTACCAGCCGATTCTCCAATCGCATGGATCAGTATGGAAGATGCGGCTACTTACAGTGTACATGCACTTAAACACCCAGAACTGGCAGGGCAAGCATTGCCTATCGTAGGACCTGAGGCGCTGAGCGGGAATCAACTGGCTGAACGGTTTAGCGTCGTATTGAATAGAAAGATACAATTTTACTCTCTTCCTGTGGAAGTATTCAATGAAGCATTATCTCCGATGCTGGGCAAAGAAACAGCAGAAGGTCTGGCCGACTCATACAAATGGCTTGGATTAAGTAATCATTTTCTTTTATTACCTAAACCAGAGCAAGTCAGCGATGAGCTGCGTTCTGCCGCTCCTGGCACTCCGCTCACAGAGTGGGTGAAACAAGCTGTGCAGAATGGATTTTTCGCACCCGTCTCTAACTAATACCTGAACGGTGACTACCCAAAAACTATACAAAGGGTTCTACATATTATGCATGATTAATATGTGGAGCCCTTTTTTTGTTTACCTTGCCCGTCAAAGACTTGACCGCTCGTGGCTAGATCATTCAAGGCAATAAATGTCCATATACAAGCATCAACCAGCTATAGGCATAGCTAGGTAGACATGATTAGAATAAGGTATATAATCATACACCAGAGAGGAATACAACCACTATGGAAAAGCTACTTGGCTTGACGCCTGCAATGGGATGGAATTCATGGAACACCTTCACTTGGGATATTAATGAACAGCTTATCTGCGATGTAGCGGATCAATTCGTGTCGGAAGGTTATAAAGAGGCGGGGTACAAATACATCGTAATAGATGATTGCTGGAGCCTGAAGGAAAGAGATGAGCAAGGGAGACTAGTGCCTGATCCCAACAAATTCCCGAGCGGTATGAAGGCTTTGGCTGACTACATCCACGACAGAGGTCTAAAGTTCGGCATGTACTCCTGTGCAGGAACCCATACCTGTGCTGGATTTCCTGGGAGCTTCGAGCATGAGTTCCAGGACGCAAAGACCTTCGCGGAATGGGGCGTAGATTTCCTGAAATACGATTATTGCTTCAAGCCACGGAATATATCCGGAGAAATACTGTATAAAAGAATGAGCTTGGCACTCAAAAACTGTGGGAGAGACATTCTATTCTCTGCATGCAATTGGGGAGAAGACAATGTATATCAATGGATTCGCGAATCTGGTGCTCACATGTACCGATCTACTCTTGATATTCAAGATAATTGGGAGTCCATCAAAAGCTTGGCGATTTCCCAGCTGGACAAGGTTTGTTACACGGGCTCTTTCTGCCATAACGATATGGACATGCTGGTAGTCGGGATGTACGGCGGCAGCAACGACGGATTTATAGGCAGCAAGATTGGCGGCTGTACAGACAATGAATACAAAACCCACTATTCTTTATGGAGCATGATGGGGTCTCCGCTGATGATTGGCAGTGACATACGAAGTGCAAGCCAGGCTACAAAGCAGATTCTACTCAACAAGGACATCATTGCAATAAATCAGGACCAAGAAGCCCGGGGAGCCTACCGTATTAAGCCTGAACCCAATTGGTTCCATACCTATGAAACGTTTATGCTGGTGAAGGCGTTAACAGACGGTGATGTAGCCGTAGGTTTTTTCAACCTGAGCGACAGCCAGAGGGAGCTGCCACTATTGTTCTGGGATATCGGTCTTCCGTATGCATCGGGTGTTTCGCTCTCCTTATACGATTGCTGGGAGCACAAAGAGCTTGGTGTATTCAAGGAAAGATACAGTGCCGTCGTGCCCGCACATGATTGTTTGGTCATCCGCGCGAAGCTGGTGAGATAAAGTGAGCTCTCGGCTGTGCAAAGAATGTGGTGTTCCATTGATGGCAGATGATATTGCCATCTATTCCAAACTGGTGACAAGGAACGCGAAGCAAGTACTCTGTATCGATTGCCTAGGCATACAGCTGAAATGTGGACGAGAGCCTATAGAGAAGCTGATCAAATATTTTCGGGAATCGGGGAATTGCGTACTGTTCCGCTGATGCCCCATTCAGAGATCGGGAAGCGTGCTGGTATGGATGATCATGCTTCCTATCTCTGGTCAGAGGCAACGGTATTCTTCTTCATATACTCGGAGGGGGTATACGAGGTCGCCTTCTTGAAAACCTTGGAGAAGTAGAGCTGATCTTGATATCCTACGGACCAAGCGATAACCTTGATGGACAGGTTCGACGAATGCAACAATGCACAGGCTCGCTTCATTCGAACGGTCTTTACATATTTGACAACGGACATACCGGTAGCTTCTTTAAACAATCGGAACAAGTAGCTTCGCTCAACACTAACGTATTCAACGATATCGGAAACCGTAAGCGCCGTCTTCCAATAGTTGTTCTCAATATATTCCTTAGTGGAAACGACATAATCATTCTTCCGTAGCAGCTTCTCCTGGGGAAAATGCTCTATATAATACGACAACAGCAGATGTAAGCGGGCATTGGACCGTTCTCTTTGATACGGCGCCATACCACCAGTCTCAATCTGGCGAAATAACATCTCCAAACGGACGGGACTTTCCGAGACGATCGGCGTGTGTTCGGCAAACTGTGTCATAGAGAGCAAGCGCAGTGCTTCGGCCCCTTTAAAGTCTACCCATACATATTCCCATGGATCGTCGGGATCGGGATAATAATAGACTTCCGTATTCGGGAAAATGATGAAGCTCTCACCCCGAGTCAATGTATAGATGTTTCGACCGACCTCATAATAACCTGCACCGCTGACCACGTAATGCAAGGCAAATATATTCCGAACTCCTCCCCAATGATGTAAGTCAGACGGTTTATATCCGCTGTCCGTACAGATTAGATCCTCAAGGAAAAAAGCCGAACTCATAAGAAATTGCCTCCGTTTCCTTATAGATGTCACTATCTTTCGCAAAACCGACGGTCAAGCTCCGAACCATGTACCGACTTTTGTAATCGTACCATATTATAGAACGATACTCCCTCTATGGAGAAATAATCAGGACAAGGTCACGCTCATAGGCGTTATGTTTATAAATGAGAGTAGTAATAAGTGAAACTGAAAAAAGCCTGATACGATCAACAACCATGATCGATCAGGCTTTCTTCGTGTTAGTTACCCTTTAACAGCCGAACCCAGCATACCAGAGATGAAATGACGCTGCAGCAGCAGGAAGAAAATAATAATCGGGCCTGTTGCAAGCGTAACCCCAGCCATGACCTGGCCATAATCGATGCGGGAGAGACCAAATAAGCTTGAGAGCGCAATAGGCAGTGTGTACATTTCCTTTGTCTGAACGGCAATTAAAGGCCAGAGGAAGCTGTTCCACTGGTACATAAATAGGAATATCGCGGTTGCGGCCAGCGCAGGCTTTACAGATGGCAGGATGATCCGCGTGAAAAGGCCCCATTCACTCACGCCGTCGATTCGTCCTGCCTCCATCATCGCATCAGGCACGGCAAGCATGTTCTGACGCATTAGGAAGATCGCGAACGGATAAGCAAGATTGGGTAGAATAAGCGCCAGATAGGTATCGAGCCAGCCCCAGGCCGCCATCATTTTGAACAATGGAATGACAAGCGCGTGATACGGTACCATCATCGACATGAGGAACATGCCGAACAGCAAGTCTCTTCCTTTGAATCTGAATTTGGCAAAAGCATATCCGGCCATGGTGCAAATAGCAAGGCTGAGCGTGGTATAGATGATGACGACAAACAGCGAGTTGAACATGACTCTTCCGATGCCGATTGCTTCATTTAAATTTGCAATATTATCAAACAGCTTGACTCCCGGCACAAGCACGGGTGGCTTCGCGAATACTTTGCCGCTCTCATTGGTTGCGGCAATGGCTGCCCAATAGAACGGGAACAACGAGATAACTGCACCGATAAGAAGTGTGAAATAGACGAAAAAGGAACGGATTTTGAACGTTTTCATCATTCATCATCCCCCGTTACTTTAAATTGAATGAATGACAGCACGCCGATAAGAATGACAATGACATATGCAAGCGTAGAGGCATAACCGAAATCAAAGTAGCGGAAGCCCGTTTGATATAAATACATTCCTATTGTCAGCGTCGCGTCGCTTGGGCCGCCTTTGGTGAGCGTGTAAGGCTCGTCGAACAGCTGCAACGTTCCGATTGTAGACAAAATAGCGGTAAACAAAATAACCGGTTTTAACTGAGGAATCGTAATGGTGAAAAATTGCTTGATGCGGGTTGCACCGTCAATGCTGGCTGCTTCGTACAGCGACTCTTGGATATTTTGCATAGCTGCTAAATAAATGACCATGTTATAACCAATCCAGCGCCATGTCATGGCTAGAATGAGTGCGGCCTTCGCCCACCAAGGATGGGAAAGCCAAGGAACAGCTTTTATGCCAAATATCGCGAGCACCTGATTGATAATACCGTCGCCCATCAGCATGATTGAGAAAATAATCGAGTACGCCACTAGCGATGTGACTGCGGGCATGAAGAATGACACGCGGAACACACCTTTAAATCGTTTGACCGCGTTCAAGCTTGAAGCCAGCACGATCGCAAAAAACAGCATGAGCGGAACTTGAACGACCATAATTAGAAAAGTATTTTTCAGCGCAGTGAAGAAGATTTCGTCCGTAAACAATCTTTGGTAGTTCGATAGGCCGGCCGGCACCATCTCTCCAGCTTCACTTGTCTGAAAGCTGAGCAGGAATGAATAAATAATCGGATAAGCCATGAATACTGCGAACAAGCCAAGCGCCGGTGTCAGAAATAGATAAGGGACGTAAGCCTTCGTCCTCATGTGCAAGCCCCTCCTTTAAGTATCATTGCTATTGGCAAGGTGAAACAGCTGTCGCCGTCCTTTGGCGGCGTAGCGCGTTTCAGTCCGAGAAATATAAGTGGAGTAAAAGGGTGAAACTTATCATTTCTTATATTTGAAAAAAACGAGGGGGAGCTTTAGGGTTTCGCCTAAAACTCCCTCCCGCCACTAGTAGATCAGGTGCATTATCCGTTATTTGCTTGACGCTTCGTGCGATCTGCAAGACGTTTCGCTGATTCTTTCAGTGCATCAGCTGGATTTTTTCCGTTAAACGTGTCTGCTTGTGCTTTCGTTGCTTCATCAAGCGCCAGAGCGTAATCCTTTGTATAGTAAGGAGTTGGAATATCTTTCATCTCTTCGCTGAACAGCTTCCAAATTTTTTGGCCGCCGAAGAAAGCAACATCGCCTTGGAATAGCTCGGAATCATATGTCGTTTGCAAAGATGGGAATAGACCGTGCTTATCCATTGCGATTTCCTGTACTTCATTCGTAGTTGCGAAATATTCAGCGAACGCGTATGCAGCGTCAGCATGTTTCGTAGCGGAAGGAATCATCCAGCTGCTGCCGCCAAGGTTGGCTGCGCGGTTGCCGCCTTTTTCGAAGGCTGGCAGCGGGAATACTCCCCATTTGCCGCTTGTATCCTTCGCTTGATCAATAATCGTGCCGTAGTACCAAGCACCGAACGGAACCGTAGCTACAGAACCATCAATCGTTGCAGAGACTGTCCCGTCCCAACCGTTAACGTCTTTCACCAAATCAGCATCGCCAAGTGCTTTGATCGTGTCCATTGCTTGAACTGCTTTTGGGTTATTGAAGTCGATGTTGCCATCTTTATCGAAGTAGTAAACGCCGAGCTGGTTCAGCATCATACGGAACAAGGCATCATCCTTGAACTTGTCGATCGGCACAGCCTGTGCTCCCGTTTTTTCTTTGATCGTTTTGCCAGCTGCGATGAAATCATCCCAAGTTTCGATCGTATCCACACTTACGCCAGCTTGCTCGAATATGTCGGTACGGTAGAACATTCCTGTTGGGCCTGCATCAAATGGGAAGGCAAAAAATTTGCCGTCCTTCGAAGCAAGCTCGTTCTTGAACGCTGGGAAGGAGTCAGCTTTGCTGTCAAAACCTTTCTCAGAGAGGTTGAGGAAGCCTTTTGGGAACGCTTCCAAATAACCTTGAATGCGGTCATCCTCCACCAATACGATGTCCGGAAGACCTGCTCCGCCAGCAGCTAAGCCTGTCGACAATTTGTCATATACATCCAAGCGGCCGATATCCTCGACTTTAAGCTCTACATTCGGGTGATCCTTCTTGTATAATTCCATCGCGCTGTTCAGCGCACCCACGTTTACGTTCCAAGCCCAAGCTGTTAATTGTACTTTCGCATCTGTGTTACCGCCTGAATTTGTGCCTTCATTCTCATTTTTGCCACCGCAAGCAGCGAGCACGACCGATGAAATGAGAAGCAGGCTAAGCATTTTGGATAATTTTAACATGAATACGTTCCCCCTTAATATTTATCGACTAAAGTCTATAGAATGAGATTGCTGCAAGTTTAGTAAAAATGAACCTGCTTGAAATCATTCCACATCTCCAGTCACCTTCTATATGTAAGCGATTTCACTTACAGATCAAATTGTATCTTATTTTTACTAAAAATCAAGTAAAATATTTTTTTATTTTAATTTGATTGATGAACAAGCTGCTGTTTGCTCGTATTCTGATTATTAAATAGATGATCTGCTTACCCGACTGGCCAAGTATGAGCAGCAGGAAGCTTGCTTTGGTGACTGCAACAGCTGCTACAAAATGGACCCGGCCAATTTACAAATCGATTAGAAATTTCCGGTTTCCATCTCGTTGGAAAAGCATGTGTCACAATTCGACAATAATCAAAAGAAATAGACGAATAGCATGTTATACTTATGTGTAGTAGAAGAGTGAGCTTTCTCAAGTCATTTTTATCACAACGCAGGAGGAGTGAATAGGAAATGCATTTATTTCGCAAAAGAGGTTTAAGGTTCTTTTCTAGCTTTGTGGCATTATCAATGATCATGTCCAGCTTTAGCGGAATGGTCTTTGCTATAAGTGCAGGTGGCGGCACTGCAGCAGAAGCAACAAGTAAAGCCATCTCAAATTTTGATTTTTCGGGGGGCAATTCCAAAACCATCACGATCAGTGATGGTTCAGTCGAGCCTGGACATACGGTAGACCTCACTCTTGCCCAGAATCTGGTTGATATGCAAGGTATCGTGAATCTACTAAATGATGCTTCTGCGCTGGCAACAACCGATATCGTTGCTCATGTAAATTCTCCGAATACGTTTAGACTTACCTCCAGCGTAATTGGAAAAACAAGCCGAATTTCCATTAGCGGTCCGAACGCTTCCGATTTTTTTGCCACATCGCAGTACTCAGGCTTGCCGACGGACGAGGAAAGCGTTGAAGAAACGAAGATAAGCTTGTCTCCATTTTACGAGTCTGATGAAGGCATGGGATATGTATTAAGCAATATGACATTGCCGGGTACCGATATTATAAACGGTACGGCTATCTCATGGTCCACCGACAATGCAGCCGTAATCACGGATTCTGGCATAGTCACAAGGGAAGCCTCTAACACGAACGTCACGCTTACAGCGACGATTACCAAGGGGGCGGTAATTGACACGCAGACGTTTGTTATTACGGTAATTGGAACCGAACCTGCCGTGGTGTTAACCGATGAGGAGAGCGTAGCGAATACGAAAGCAGGCTTAACGCCTTTTTATGATACAGATGAATCGGAAGGCTATGTCAAAGGCAATATGACATTACCTTTGACGGATGTTATTCATTTCACCTCTATCTCATGGTCTTCTAGCAATTCTGCTATCATTGATCATACAGGAGTTGTAAATAGGCCCTCTGTTACAACTATCGTTACTTTGACTGCTGCGATTACCAAAAATGCAGTTACGGATTGGGTATCGTTTAACGTTTCCGTAATAGGTATTGATTCGGAACTTGTTAACATCGCAAAAGGCGATCTCAATCCAATCTATGCCAGCGGCGATTCTGAAGCTTCGGTCACTCAAAATCTGCAGCTTCCTCTTGCCTCTAACAATGTAACCATAAGTTGGGACTCTTCTAATCCGATGCACCTTGCGAATAACGGTTTGGTGACACGCAAGGCTTTCGTTGATGGTTCAGTTAATGTCGTCTTGACAGCTACGCTTACGAAAGGCCAGGCTGTCGACACCAAAATATTTAATATGACCATTAGGCCATTGGACGAGACCGAATTTGAAGCTGTTGCTTTCGCTAAAAGCAACATCGCTCTGGGGTACGTATCCGGTGATTCAGCTAGTTACGTAACAGGAAATCTTTTGCTGGATACTGCTGGTGCTCACGGTACCGCAGTAACTTGGTCTTCTAGCAGCCCTACTATTATTTCAAATACAGGCATTGTAAATAGACCTGTAGGTGCAAGCAATGCGAACGTAACGCTTACTGCTACGATTACCAAAGGAGCAGCGTCAGATACGCAGACTTTCGATGTTACAGTGATGGGAACGGTAACGGATTTGGAAAGCGTAGCGAATACAAAAGCGGGCTTGATGCCTTTATATGATACGGATGAATCGGAAGGTTATGTTAAAGGTAATTTGTCATTGCCTCTGACGGATGACATTAATCTCACTTCTATATCATGGTCTTCTAATCAACCAGCTATTCTTTCTAATTCTGGTATTGTAAATAGACCTTCTGCTACAACTACAGTTATTTTGACAGCTACCATTACAAGAGGTTTAATTACCGATACAGCCGTATTTCATGTATCTGTTATAGGGGTCGACTCGGAACTTATTCAGATAGAAAAATCTATTCTCAATCCAACCTACGGTACTGGCGATACGGAAGCTTCGGTCACTCAAAACCTAGCGCTTCCGCTTGCTTCTAATGATGTAATGATAAGCTGGAGCTCATCTGATCTGAAGTATGTTGCGAATAACGGTGTGGTGACGCGTCCAGCTTTCGTAAATGGTCCAGCAAATGTCATGCTAACAGCCACACTTATGAAAGGTGAAGTCGTTGAAACCAAAATTTTCAATCTGACCATCAATCCATTGGCTGCTGAACCAGTCGTCATTCCGGTTACTACACTGCCGACTCCTGCTTTCGAAATGACAAGCGCAACAAAATCGTTGATTGAAGCGCTAGGTGCTGGCGTTGTAGTGGCTCCAGTAGAAATTTCTACAAGCAGCACAGGCTACAGCCTGACTAAAGTGAAACAAGCAGAGCTTCTTGTACGAATGAATGGTACGGATACTAAAGCGGTTATTGTGCCCGTAGCGAATACGAATGGTCGTGCCGTCGTATCGTTGACGCCAGGATTGCTTGCGATTATGAAACAAAAAGACGAACAATCAAAAGTCGTGTTCCAAAGCGGTGGCGTAACGTATGAAGTTCCTGCTGCTTTTGCCGACACAGCTGCGGTAGCCAAGGCTCTAGGGCTTTCCGATTCGGTTGTTAAGGATGCTGAGCTTCGAATTACCATAGAAACAATCCCTACTGACACTGTAATTGGACAGATTACGAATGCGGGAGGCAAGCTAGTTGCTTCCTTAGTAAGCTTTTCCATTGAAGTGGTTACGCCAGATAAGACCTACGATTTCAATGATTTCAGAGGTACGTTTATCAAACGTTCGTTTGATTTGAATACATCTGTGGATTCAACTCGTACGGTTGGTATTCTAATCAATCAGAATGGCACCATAACACCAGTACCAACCGTTTTCACTAAGGTGGACGGTAAACCGGTAGCAATTATTAAAGTAGATCATAATTCTACGTATACGATTATTGAGCACGCGAGCATGCTCTCGGATATTGGAAGCTCGTGGGCCAAAGACAAAATTGAAACGCTAGCCAACAAGAAAATTATTAATGGATATGAAGATGGCACCTTTAAGCCGAATGGTCATGTCACTCGCGCAGAATTTGCTTCAATGATTGCGAAGGGCCTCGGCTTGAATGAGGATTCCAGCGCAATAACGTTTTCAGACGTAAGCAAGGAGTCATGGTACGCAGGAGCTGTAGGCGCCATGTCTTCTCGTGGATTTATTAGCGGATATAGTGACGGAAGCTTTAAAGCTGACCAAAAGATTACCCGTGAAGAAGAAGCCGTAATTCTTGCCCGCGTGCTTGCTTATCTTAAGCAAGATGTGAATTCGAGCAGCTCAACTCTAGATCAATTTGGCGATCATGCTTCAATTTCCGAATATGCGCGTGTCTCTGTAGGGGCACTCGTTGAATTGAAAATGATGAACGGGGATACGCAAGGAAACGTGAATCCGCAAGGCTATGCTACGCGTGCGGAAACCGCAACGTTGGTTTACAATCTGTTAAGCCTGGTGGAGTTTCTGAATGAATAGCTAGACGAGGCCAACCGTTGGGAACTAGCGGAATAGAACTGCATTTCTAAGGAGGCTGCTGCATGTTTCATGCGGCAGCTTTTTTGCTGTTTCGGCGGATCAGGCAAGCTGAAATCAAAATAGAGGCATCAGTGTTTTAAAATATGCAAATCGGATAGTTGAAGTGTAATTTGTCTAGTAGAGAGTAGGATTAGCCCATGATATATTCAAGCTGAGCAGTCAAATCACATATAGGAGGGTAAATAATGAGATGGATAAAGCAAGCACGACGGAAGAAAATTGCCTTAGTAACAGCAATCTCTTTAATCGGGACGCTTTCTCTAGCCGGTACTGTAAGCGCCGGGGATACTTGGCCGTTTACAGGGGCTAGCGCGCCGGGAATTAATCAACCGAATGTCCATGGGTACACAAGCGGCCAAATTGCTAACTGGAGCTCGACAACAGATCCAGATGCGCCAAGCTTAAGATCACGGGTTCCGCTGCAATCGCGCAACGCGCCATTCACCGCTACACAGGCTAATCCAAGCTTAAGCTCCAATCCCAAAATGATTACTGTCGCAGGCGATTATGGAAACGCATTCATAGAAAATGCGGCTTACACAAACAAATTCGCTCAATATCATTTTAATTTCTGGCAGTATGCGGATTATTATTCGTATTGGCATGGTACAGCTTCTGCCTATACACCTCCGGAATATTACAATGCGACCGCACAGCAGGATTATACGCAGAAGTGGTTCGAATTCGGCATACTGAACATACCGAATCCGACATACACGGATGCTGCACATAAGAACGGTGTACAATCGTTAGCTGGTATTTTTTTCTCCAATAATGATCGAGGGCAGCAGACGTATAAGCAAATGCTTGTGAAGGATGCGAGCGGAAATTTCCCTGTTGCAGCTAAGTTGATTGAAATGGCGCAATATTTCGGTTATGACGGCTATTTCATTAATCAGGAAGAATCTTCTCCCAACGTTGCGACGGCAGATATCGCGAATTATATGGCATTCATGAAAGTACTTAAAAATGCCGGTTTGTATTTGCAATGGTATGATTCGCTGAATACGAGCAATGGCTCGACAACCTATGCCAGGACATTCAATACAAACAATATATCAATGCTTTACGATCGCACACTGGGGCAGCCTGTTTCCAATTCATTCTTCTTCGACTATGGTATGACAGGTACTCAAATTACGAGCTCGATTAATTATTTGAACACGCTCAATAGCACGTACGGTACTAATTACAATATTTTCAATGTGGGGTATGCCGGAATTGAAGCCGGAGGAAACCGCTTCAATTCCACTAATGGTTCGCAGTTAAGCAGCAAGCTGACTAGCGGAGCGCTGAACGCTAGTCTCGCAACATTAGGTGCGGATTTCGTACATGCAGGTCTGGATGAAGATATGGGTTTAGCGTATCCAAGCAACCGCCGCTCGGAGAACGACTATCAATGGATGACGACAGTCCGTGATCAATTATGGTGGTCGGGTCCTAATATTAATCCGAAGAACACGACCAAGTCAACAACGAACACGGTCAGCGATGTTTATGCGGACAATCGTTATTGGCCAGGCGTTTCGTCCGTTATCGCAGAGCGTTCAGTCATTAACGGAACGCAGTTTTACACCAACTTCAATACGGGTCACGGGTTGAATTATTATGTGAACGGTGCAGCTTCGAATGCCGACGAATGGTCAAACATGAGTCTGCAGGATATTCCGGTCACTTGGCAATGGTGGCAGGATACGACGGGCAATCGCCTGACCGTCGATTATGATTATGGCTCTGAGTATAACATTGCGACGACCAGCCGATTCGACTACCAGCAGGTAGGCGGGTATAACGGCGGAAGCTCGCTCGTAGTCAACGGGAATTTGAATGCTGAGAATTTCCTTCGGCTGTATAAGTCCAATTTGAGCGTTAATTCAAACTCGAAGGTTTCTGTCACCTACAAGAAAACCTCGGCAACTGATCTATCGACGATGTCTGTTGGTCTCGTTTTCTCCGATAATCCGAGTACCGTCGTCAAGGTACAGGTTCCGAGCGCTGGAACGCAGACGAGCGGCTGGGTTACGCAGGAGCTGAACCTGAGCGCCTATGCTGGGAAGTCAATTGCCGCTTTCGGCCTTGTATTCAACAATGGTTCGAGTACGATTAACAATTATCAAATGAACATTGGTCAGCTTCGGATTTATGACGGTACGGCGGTCAAGCCAGCTGCGCCGACAGGACTGATTATTGATCAAGCTCATACGAACTCGGATGAAATGTATGTAAAGTGGAATTTGAATACCAATTATGCGCAAGTGAAGCAGTACAATGTTTACGTGAATGATATTTTCGTAGGCGGTAAATATGACGATTCGTTTTATATTAAGAAATTGCCAGCTCGCTCAGGGACGCTCAAGGTAGTTCCGGTAGGTGCAGACGGATTGGAAGGCTTTGCATCTACTCTGACTTTCAATCTGGAAACGAGCGTCTCGAATATTAACGTTACATCCAGCGCTGCCGGTCAAGTTGTCGTTTCGTGGACGAATCCTTCATCTGCATCGGGGACGACAGCAGTTAGCATCAAATCATTGAACTGGATTACCACCGCCTCGCCTATAACTGCGCAGACACAGGTCGCATCAAGCGCTACGTCAGCAACCTTTACCGGAATGCCCGTTAATGGTGATGATTATCTCGTCACAGTAACGCAAGGAAGCAGCCTGCCGGTATCGAAGAGCGGCAACTTCATAGATACGGTCTCCCAGCCGTATGCTGGGGCATGGTCGTGGAGCGGCAATACACTAACCTTGCCGATGCCGAATACGAGGGATTGGCGGTATATGTATTTCTACGAGAATGGTGTAGCCAAGTCGTTCGCGACCACGTACAGCTCCGGCAACCAAGCGAAAATTATTCGTGGACGTACGACTAAGGCGAGCTTGAGCTTCACTTCCACAGCTCAGAACGTATACGTAGTCATGGAAGACTACGCGGGTAATTTATCGACGCGGGTATATTTACGTGGACAATAGCGCGTATTGCATTAAGCTAAAGCCTACTGTGCTGATTATGCGCCTGTTATAAACGAAAGATGATTTTTTAAATTTAAACTGAGAAAACACTATCAGTCGATAGTGTTTTTTTAGGTATAGAGGCTATTAGATCAGCAGCTCATTGAGGAGATTCGTCGGATGCTGATTAACCAATTTATCAAGGTGAATCTCATAATGTGTGAAAGACGCGATACATTCTATTTCATGCAGATAACAGAATAATGTAATCGCTTTATATGTTAAAATGCATGGTAAAAGTAGACAACGGCATAGGAACAGGGGAATGGCTGTATGAAGATGCTAAGAAATATTATATTACATCTACTTGGACTTCGACTAACTATATTGCCGAAAATTATGATTTCTTTCCTGGTAGTAATCATCCCTATTTCTTTGTTAAGCCTCATGATGAACCAGTCAGGCATGAACACCGTGCGGCAAGAAATTTTGCAATCCAGCGCATCCAACGTTCATTTCTATTTGAGCTCACTCGAAACGGAGATCAATCGGATTTTGCGATTAGAGAGAGAATACATCAGCAGCGACGATGATTTCAGCAAAGCAGGTGTTATTCCGGAATCAATGGATGACTATGAGCGCGGGTTGACGATTCTGCGAATTGAGAACAAGCTGTCTATTCTAAAAAGCTCCAGTCCTTACATCAAGGATATAAGAATCTATTTCCCGAGACTTGGGCGAACGATCTGGACGACCTCGTTCAGCGATACGATCCCACAGGAAGAGATCGATGCCATTATTGACAATGCTAAATCCGGATCGCCGTTTACATACTTGAACAACCGTCTCATATTGGGCATGGTCTATCCCTTAACGGGACAGGAAATTTTGTTCACGATGGAGGTTGAGCTGTCTATACCACTGCTTCGAGAATCGCTTGCGCAGATGTCGAACAAACAGAATGCAGGATCAATTCTGTTAAATAAAGGAGATGACTGGTATGTGAGTGATAAGAATGATTCGGCAGTCCTGTCAGCTATCCGTTCGTATGTTTTTGAGCAATCAGTCGAAGAAGGGCTCACGCTCACTGAAAACAAACGAATGGAAATCGAGAATGAAATGTATCTGCTTTATTACGAGCGTTCCGAGAAGCTGGGGCTAACACTTGTCCATTATGTCCCGGAGGTCGAAGCAATGGGGGTGTTGAACCGATATCAAACATGGTATTGGTTCATCGTGCTTGCTTCGCTAATCTTTGTATTTGTGTTCTCCTATGGAATATTTCTTCTTATTCATAAGCCTATGCGGCGTCTGGTCAACTCCTTGTATCAGGTTGGAAATGGAAATTTAAGCCTGAAGCTGCAGCACCTTTTTAACGACGAATTCAAAGACGTGTATCTTCAATTCAACACGATGGTAAGCAGGATTCATACGCTTATTGAAGAAGTATCCGAGCAGCAAACACGTTCGCAGCGCTCGGAGCTGAAGCAATTGCAGTCGCAAATTAATCCTCATTTCTTATATAACAGCTTATTCGTATTGCTTTCTCTGATTAAACAGGAGGATATGCACAACGCGGAGAGATTGGTTATGCATATGGGCAATTACTTCCGAAATATGACGCGCAACGGTGAAGATGAAGTGGCCTTAGATAAGGAAATGATGCAAACGCAGGCATATGCGGGCATTCAGTCGGTCAGGTTTCCCGATATTGCGATTCATTGGGCGTCAATTCCAGAAGGGTGCGAGCATACGAGAGTGCCCCGATTGATTCTTCAACCGCTCGTAGAAAATGCCTATATGCATGGACTTGAGGAACTAGACGGCCCAGGCGTTCTGGTCATTGAGATGACAACGGACAATGGCGTACTTGAAATCAGCGTAGAGGATAACGGGAGGAAGTTGTCAGATCAAGCCTTACAGCAACTCATTGCGAAGATGAATCCGGGGGATAAATCGATTGAGACAACAGGCATATTCAACGTGCATCGCAGGCTTCAGCTAAGGTATGGAAATCAGTATGGACTGATTCTTGCTATTGGGCAGCTAGGCGGATTGCGTGTAAACATACGAATTCCACTCGAGCAAGAGGGAGGGCAATATGGCAAAATTGTTGATCGTCGATAACGAAAAGGTCATTGTGGACGGGCTTGTCGTATATTTCACGGATTTAAAAATGGATGGGCTGGAGGTGTATGGCGTCAATTCAGGCAAAGAAGCGATCCAGCTGTTGGAACGAACCAAAATCGATGTGATCCTGTCAGACATTCGCATGCCGAGTATGAGCGGACTTGAGCTTCAATCTGAAGTTGGGCTCAGATGGCCTAGATGCAAAATCATATTTTTATCCGGATATGATGATTTTGAATTCGTACAGCAGGCTGTTCGAGGGGGAGCAAGCAATTATATTCTGAAGACGGAGGGCTATGAAGTTATAGCGAGATCAGTTGCGGAGGTTCTTGCACAGCAACTGGAATCGTCTAGGTTCGAGCAGCTTTTCGCCGAATCGCGACAGCAGCTTATCGCATCGCTGCCGCTTATGCGCAAAGAATTGCTGTGCGAAATACTGCTTGGAGACCCTTCATCGTTGAATACCCGCACAAAACAATTTAACCAGCTTCAGATCAAGCTGGACAGTGAGGCAAAAGTGCTGTTAGTCATCGCGAGAGTTGACGACTGGCGAGGTATATCTGCTCCTTCGGACAGGACGTTATTGTTGTATTCTATTCAGAATATCGCTGACGAATATTTGAACACATTCGTGCAGCATTATTCCTGCTCATACGAGTCCTCACGAATGGTATGGTTTATACAGCCTAAGCCAACGCTCGATGCAGGAGAACGAGCAGAACTAGAAAGGCGTTCTTTGCTCTTCGTTCAGCACTCCATTGAAGATATTCAATTAACATGCCGAAATTTGCTTAAGATTACGTTGTCTTTTGCCGTAGGTGGTTCTTTGGTTGGCTGGAGTCATACGCAGGAGCAGTTCGAAGCGTTAAAGCTATTGCTCAATGTGGGACTGGGCACTTACCAAGAGGTCATCATGCTGGAAGCTCACTCCTTAGTAGCTGTGAATAAAAGTGAGAACAGTGCTGCAATCAAGCATTCGATCTCCTACCTTGTTCATAAGCTGCAAAACTATTTGGAGAATGGCGAAAGGAACGAATTCTATACGCTTTTGGCTGAGGTGCTTAGGCTTCCAGACAGTAGCAAGCCAGAGCTGGATTCGACAAAAATGGAAATTGCTCTATCATTAGGCGGCGTGTTTCTATCCGCGATCAATCGATGGGGGCTATACCAAGAGACCGTTAAGACGCTGAATATGGATATATTGTTTCGTATGGATGTGAGACGCGGCTGGAAGGAATATCGTGATTATTTCAACCAACTGGCGGATGTCTTGTTCGCATCAAAGTCAAGTAAGCGAGAAGATCAAGTGAACGACATTGTCGAAAAAATCCAAACGTATGTTGTCGAGCACCTCGATGGCGACTTGTCTATGACTAGAATAGGCTCCGTGTTCGGACATCATCCCTATTATCTCTCCCGGCTGTATAAACAAATGACAAAGGTTAGTCTTCAGGACTACATCACCAATACTCGCTTAGACAAGGCGAAGCAGCTGCTTCGTAATAGTGAACTGAGAATCCAAGACATTTCCAAAGCGGTCGGTTTTTTGTCGGAAGGCTATTTCTATCGGTTTTTCAAAAAAACAGTAGGGCTTACTCCTAACGATTTCCGTGAGCTGCCTAAACTATAAATAACATAGTTTAAATACCATTCGTGCACGAGAGACTATGAATATAGTGAAGCTATAATTCTTTTCAAGTAAGAGGCATCTTCTTCAAACGAGCCGGGGGGGAATAGAAAATGATTTGGAACAAAAATAAATTCGGCATGATTGGTCTTGCTGTTATCCTATCCACAGTAATGACGTTTTCCGCGTGTTCAATCCCAGATCATCAAGAGAACCTCTCAAAGGCAACGAACTCGGCTGCCACTGAAAGCCGGTCCGAGGAAGGTGAGGTTGTGAAATATGATCCACCGATACAGATCAAAGCAGCTCAGCTAGCCGACGCAACTTGGGTCTACGATGCAGGAGATGACATTAACAGCAACGTGTGGTCCAAGCATTTTGCCGATACGCTTGGTATTAAAGTAGAGCTGGACTGGACTGCAGCCAAGCTTGAGGATTATACGAATAAGCTGAACGTGATTATCGGCTCAGGCGATATACTGCCGGATATGTTCCAGGTTGATCCAGCCCAGCTTCAGCAATTGGCAGAAGCCGATCAATTGGCGGATTTGACGGAAGCATTCAGCAGCTATGCGACTCCACTCACGCAGAAGCTTATGAATCAAGACGGTGGCATTGGATTATGTGCTGCTACTTTCGACAAGAAGCTGCTCGCGATTCCGAACCTTACAGGCACGATAACAGCTAATGACGTGTTATGGATTAGAGCGGATTGGCTGGCGAAAGTCGGGCTCCCTGAGCCGAAAACGATTGCCGATCTTGAAGCAATCGCAGACGCTTTCGTCAATAAAGATCCAGATGGAAACAATAGGAAGGATACACATGGTCTTGGTCTTGCCCGGGGGCCGAGCATTACCCCAGGCGGCGTAGCGGATCTTGGCGGTTGGTTCTCAGGGTTCAATGTCCATCCGGGCATGTGGGTAAAGGACGATGATGGTCGAATCGTCTATGGTGGAATTCAGAAAGGTGTAAAGGATGCCTTGCTCAAGCTTCAAGACATGTACAAGAAGGGCTTGCTTGATCGAGAGTGGATTGTGAAAGACGGCGGTAAGCTTGGCGAGGATATTATTGGTAACAAAGTTGGCATGTGGTACGGTGGGAACTGGAACGGCTACTGGCCAGTTGATGTAAGCAAAAATAAGGGTTTGGTTAACTTGAAGCCATATTCGCTCGTATCCGTAGATGGCATGCGGCCTGTCGTTCAAATGGTGAATCCATTGGTGGCATCTTACACCGTTGTGAGGAAAGGGTTCGAGCATCCGGAAGCAATCGTGAAGCTTCTCAACGAGTTTCAAGAGAAGATGTGGGGAGAAACGTCTGACAACGCCAAATTCGGAACGAATATGAGCGTTACACCGGCGATTAGCTACTTTAAGTATCCACTCGTTCAATCTTGGCCGATGACGAAGGATATTCCTGATAATTTGAATGCTGTCAATCAGGCGTTCGCTTCGGGCGATACGTCGAAGCTGACCTCGGAGCAGTTCGGAGCTTATGATGCAATTAGAGCGTTTAATGATGGTGAAATTGTAAAAGGTTTCGGCAACAAACGCCAATTCGACGCGTTTGAGATCATTAAGAAGGACAATCTGCCGAATCAATTGAATTCGGAGTTCTACGGAGCGCCTACACCGACGATGGTCGCAAAGAAGTCCTCCCTTGATAAGCTGGAGCTTGAAGTATTCACCAAAATGATTATGGGAAAAGCGAGCGGAGATGATTTCGATAAATTTGTATCGAATTGGAATAGTCTGGGGGGCGAGCTGATTACGCAAGAGGTCAACGCTTGGAAAGCTGAGCGGCAATAAATGCTGACAAATAGAAGGAGCTGAATACTTTCGATTTCATCCACCATCTTAGCGGTAGTATGTAATGAAAGCTGCAGAATGGAGCTATTCGTTAGTCGTGGAGCCTTTCTAATAGCAGCAGCCATTCATCTGGATGGTTCTTTCTCATTAACGTGCTGAGTGTCGATGTAGTATAATTGCAGGAAGAGCAGGATGGAGAAAGTCTATTGAACCTTATAGAGGAGAATGATGATGAACGATACCAACAATCCAGCACCAGAAAGTGATTTTCCTAAAATCAGTCAACCTGCTATACGTGCTCTATCCCATGCAGGCTTGTATAGACTGGAACAATTGACAGAAGTGACGGAAGCAGACCTATTGAAGCTGCATGGTCTAGGGCCCAAGGCCATTAGAATTCTTAATGAAGTTCTCCAAGAGAAAGGGCTATCCTTCGCAAAAAAAGGATAAGTAGAAAGGAGCGCTACCACAGATGTACGAGCAGAAGACCAAAGAAACCGACAATAGCGTAATCGAATTTCTTGATCTCATTGAGAATGCGAAGAAGCGCGAAGATGCATATCGTCTGTTAGAAATTTTTACAGAAACGACGGGGTATTCAGCTAAAATGTGGGGGCCAAGCATCATTGGTTTTGGTTCTTATCATTACCGTTACGATTCGGGGCATGAAGGGGATGCTCCACTGGCTGGGTTCTCGCCAAGAAAAGCAAAAATAAGTTTATATTTTGCAACGGGTGATACCGAAATAGCGGAACTGCTGCAACATTTCGGGAAGTACACCTCAGGAAAAGCTTGTGTCTATATCAATAAAGTAGCGGACATTGACGTTGCTGTGTTGAAACAGATGATTCGCCATTCTGTTGCATTTCTCAATGAGACGTATCCAAAGTAATGAAAATAGCAATCGTTGTTCTCCTCTATACATTAGTGATTGCAGCTATACTAGTTAATCAGGAGCCCATTTTATCGTGGATCGCTCAAGATGGAATGAAGCGTCTCCCTTGGATGATTGGCATTGCAGTTCTAACGGCAACTATTCCGTTTTTCCCATTTGGCTTTATAGCAACGATGATGGGCGCGCAATACGGACCTATTTGGGGAAGCTTGATTAATGTAATGAGTTCAACTATAGCTGCCGCTCTTACATTCTGGATCGTACGAGCCCTTCTGCAAAATTGGGGACGTTCATTTCTAGCGAAATCGAGTAGAATGGATCGGTTCATGCACGACTTCGATCGTAATGCGTTCATGGCTGTATGTATGGCCAGGCTTATTCCGTTTGTACCCGCTCAGGCTGTCAATGCGGCCTCAGCGATTAGTCAAATGCCCATTGGAAATTTTGTTCTTGCTACCTTAATTGGAAAAATCCCCATCATGTTTGTATTTGCCTTTATGGGTGATCAGTTATTTTCAAGTGTTACTAACGTTTTGGTCACATGCGGCATCTATATGTTCTTTCTAATCATTATATATGCTTGTTTCCGCTCGCGGAAACAGGTGTAAAGAAACCTGCTTAACTTGATCACGCTTTTATGAGCATTAGAACAAGTATATTGAAATATGTCTTCATTGTTGCTATAATATTATGTCGCTGCTTCGGCAAGGACAATGTATTATTTTATTCCAATGGAGGCATCTATGACATCGCAAACGATTCAAACACAGCAAGTAAAGATTGTTAACGCTGACCCGAGTGCGCTTGGCTTATTCGGTTTGGCTATGGTAACACTTGTCGCTTCTTCACAGAAGTTAGGAATTACTGACGGCTATAGCTTAGTTATTCCATGGGCTATTTTCTTGGGCGCTTTCGCTCAATTGTTCGCTTGTATTCAAGATTCCAAACGAAACAATACATTCGGTACGACAGCTTTTGGGGCATATGCATTTTTCTGGCTCGCTGTCGCATGCAGCTGGATGATCAAGCTAGGCGTGTTCGGAACCATTCTGCAAGCAGATGCAGACGGCAAGCAGCTTGGATTCGCATTTCTAGGTTATCTGATCTTTACACTCTTCATGACCATAGGCGCTATGGAAGCGAATAAAGTATTGTTTATTATTTTCATTCTCATTGATTTTTTATTCCTTGGTCTTACTTTTGACGCATTTGGCGTTGCGCCGAATGTATTCCATACAATGGCTGCATATGCGGAGCTATGTATCGCAATCGTATCCTTCTACGGAAGTGGCGCATCGGTACTGAACGCTCATTTCGGACGCAGTTTCTTGCCTGTAGGCGCACCGTTTGGCATTTTCAAGAAATAAATGATTTAACGAAAGCTGTCCTTCATCATCTCAGATGGTGAGGGGCAGCTTTTTTGTTTCAATATTCAAGAAACGTAGGTTGAAGCAGGCTCGTCGTTATGAATCTCGCATTTTTCCAAGGGTTTAGAGCATAAGGGGTTGGACTATTTGCAGCAAAACTGGTATGTTTTCATTAGGAGCTCCCGTTAAGCGATTACATGCGCTGATAATAGATGGAGAGATCCCATTTCATCTATGGCAGGAGTGTAACAGAAGTTGAGAAAATTTAATTTTATACGGCCGATCTTCCTTATTGTGGTCGCGCTGCTTGTGAAGAGCTTCATTACGAATCTTTGCAAATTATTCGGGATGACCCCCGACGCTGCGGAAAACTTAGGCTTCATTGCCATGCTTGTTGCAACAATCATTATTTATTCCAGAATAGCCAAAGCTCGCCGCAAATAACGAAGAGACGCCGACTCCACACATGATGGGAAGGCGTTTTTTCTTGACGTATAGGAAAGGATATGAGTTTGCTCATCCTTTCTCTATACGTTTCGCTGAAACGATGGCGACTATGGGAAGGACGCCGTCTGGTGTTTCTTCCAATCGTTAGTGCTAAAGTCTTGCAAATTCAGCAGGTGCTATTCATAATGAGGGGAAACCTATACGACCGTTAAATGAGGAATATGAATGAAAATGACGATATACGATGTGGCTCGGGAGGCTGGCGTATCCATTGCGGCAGTATCTCAAGTCATTAACGGAAAAGGCAAAATAAGCGAGCAGCGCAGGCAAGAAATTACGCAGGTCATGGAGAGGCTAAATTATCAGCCAAGTGTCATTGCATCTGCATTGACGGGAAAGAAAACCTTTACGCTAGGTCTTCTTGTGCCGGACATATCCAATCCCTTTTTTGCTGAAATTGCACGCGCCGTTGAGGATCAGAGCCATCATCTGGGCTATAGCCTATTTATATGCAGTACAGATAATAAGAAGGAGCGGGCAGAGCGATATTTGTCCCTCATGCAGCAGAAGCGTGTAGATGGGATGATAATCGGTACCGGAATTGCGAACAAAAGCACACTTACGAGCTTGATGAAAGGCAAGGTGCCTGTCGTAGTCATTGCCCGCGAGGCGAATCTTGGAGCTAAGACAGTCATTATTGACGACTATTGCGGGGGAGGCTTGGCGGCGAGTCATCTGCTTGATCAGAACCATTCCCGTGTAGGCATATTGGCAGAGAGTGAGGAAGTCAGCAGCAGCAGGGAACGGATTAGAGGTTTTGTATCCAAGTGGAACGAGGCCGGTCTGCAAATGGGTGACGGCATGATTCGGATTTGCGGAGATGAATTGGTACAAGACGGCAAAGTGCAAGCAGCGGAACTGCTGCGCGCTTCTAATCCGCCTACGGCGCTGTTCTGCTGTAATGACTTGCTCGCTATTGGCGCACTCAAAGCTGCGAAGGAGTTAGGCTTGCGAGTACCAGAGGACATATCCATTATCGGATTTGATAACACGATTTTGGCGGAACTGACAGATCCTCCACTTACAACAATTGCCCAGCCAACAAAGGAAATGGGACAGCTTGCGGTAGATGCATTGATCGAGATGCTGGAGTCGGGTGAGAAAAGTGACCATCGGGTTGTCCTTCAGCCGGAGCTTGTCATTCGTCAATCGACAGCAAGCAAACGGTAGTATACATGCTCTGCTTAATAGAGGATCGGCTAGAGGAGGAGGCTCCTGCTTGCTGATCCTCTATTTGTTGTTGGCTGCAAAATAAAAAGATTGCCGGACCCATCAATTTGGTGTATATTAAGGTCAATTAAGCGCTTAACCTCATTAAGTTAAGCGCTACACCTACTGATGGAGGTTGCTAAATATGAATAAAATCCGGTTAACGATGGCTCAAGCATTACTTCGTTTTCTAGACAACCAATATGTATCTGTAGACGGAGTGGAATCAAAGTTTGTAAAGGGTGTTATAGGCATCTTCGGACATGGCAACGTAACGGGTCTAGGAGAGGCGCTTGAACGCAGCCCTGGAGAACTGACGTTCATGCAAGGGAAAAACGAGCAAGGCATGGTTCATACTGCAACCGCTTTCGCGAAGCAAAAAAATCGGCTTCAAATCTATGCGTGCACGTCTTCTATCGGACCTGGCGCATTGAACATGGTAACGGCTGCTGCCACGGCGACAGTCAACCGGATTCCAGTGCTGCTGCTTCCGGGAGATAATTTTGCATCGAGGCATCCCGATCCTGTACTGCAGCAGCTGGAGGTTGCGTCAGATTATACGATTTCGGCTGTAGACGCTTTCAAGCCTGTAAGCAAATATTGGGATCGCATCGTGCGTCCGGAGCAGCTCATGCAAGCAGGTATTCAAGCGATGCGCGTGCTGACGGACCCAGCGGAGACTGGAGCAGTCACGTTGGCATTGCCGCAGGATGTTCAGGCGGAAGCGTTCGATTATCCGGAATCCTTTTTCGATAAAAAAGTTCATTACCTGGATCGCCGCCAGCCTGCACCGGAAGCATTAGAGCGTGCGGCCGGATTAATCGGGAAGAAGAAAAGGCCGCTCATTATTGCTGGTGGAGGCGTGCTGTATTCGAATGCGATGAAGGAGCTGGCAGCGTTCGCCGAGGCGTTCGGCATTCCTGTAGCGGAGACGCAGGCGGGAAAAAGCTCGCTGCCATGGAACCATCCGCTGAATGCGGGAGCTGTCGGCGTTACGGGTACATTAGCGGCTAATCGCCTTGCAGCAGAGGCCGATCTCATTATTGGTGTTGGTACGCGGTATTCGGATTTCACGACAGCCTCGAAATCTGCTTTCCGCAGCGAAGATGTTGAATTCGTCAATTTGAACGTAAGTGCATTTGACTCTCATAAGCTGAGCGGCTTATCGCTCACTTGCGATGCGCAAGTCGGTTTGCAAGCACTTCAGCTCGCGCTGACCGAGCGCAGCTATCGTACGGACTATGCACAATCTGAGGTTGCAGCACTCAAGCAGCAATGGGATGCCGAAGTAGATCGCTTGTACGCTGCTGAGCACGAAGACGGATTTGCTCAGACGAGAGCGCTTGGCGTAATTAACGAGAGCTTAGGCGAGTCTGATATTATCGTTTGCGCAGCGGGAAGCCTGCCAGGTGACCTTCATCGCGTATGGCGCTCGGCCCTGCCAAAAACCTACCATATGGAATACGGATTTTCCTGCATGGGTTATGAGGTTAGCGGAGCTTTCGGTGCGGCACTTGCTGAGCCGGATAAGGATGTCTATGCGATACTCGGCGACGGCAGCTATCTGATGCTTCATTCCGAGCTTGTTACGAGCATTCAGGAGGGACGCAAAATTACGGTGCTTCTGCTTGATAACCACGGCTATCAATGCATTCACAATTTGCAGAGAGGTCACGGCAGCGATGGCTTCGGCAATGAGTTCCGATTCCGCTCTGGTCAATCCGGTACGTTAACGGGCAGCTATATGCCAATCGATTTCTCGGCACATGCACGGAGCATGGGGGCTGCGACTTATAAAGCAACAACGGCTGAAGAGCTGAGAGAAGCGATTCGCCAAGCGAAGAATGAGCAAGGAACGACATTAATTGAAATTCCAGTCGTACCAGGTACGAATACGGCTGGCTATGAATCATGGTGGAATGTGGGCGTGCCTGAAGTGTCTGTCAGCGAGAAGGTCACGCAGGCTCACAAGGAAATGAAGGATACGATTGAATCGGTACATCTCATCTAAACGAGGGTAAAAGGAGAAATCACTGATGGGTAACTTTCCTTTCAAGCTGGGCATTCATCCTATCAACTGGGTAGGCGAGGACGTCAAGGAGCATGGGGAGCATACAACATTCGAGCAAATTGTAGATGAAATTCAGGCGCTGGGTCTGACTGGCACGGAGATGGGCTGTAGGTTTCCGACTGATCCAGAGGTGCTTATGCAGGAGCTGTCAAAGCGCGGCATCAGCTTAACCTCACAGTGGAAGACCGTATTGTTCTCTGATCCGAGCTATCGCGATGTTGAGCTTGCTGCATACCGCGCTCACGCCAAATATTTGCAGGGAATGGGCAGTAAGGTCATCAGCACCTGTGAGGGCGGAGGCTCTCTGCATTTCGATGTGCGGCGGACTCCGAATGAGAAAGAAGTGCTTTGTCTTGACGAAGCAGGCTGGAAGAGCCTTGCTGAAGGACTGAATGCGGCAGGCGCTATCGCTCAGGAATATGGTCTGAAGCTGACCTATCATCATCATGGCGGTACGGTTATTGAAAGTCCGGAGGAAATCGACAAGCTGATGGAGCTGACTGATCCATCGCTCGTCTATCTGCTGTTTGATACGGGCCACGCTTATTACGGCGGTGCTGATCCGTTGGCTGTTCTGCGCAAGCATTATGACAGAATCGCGTATGTCCATCTCAAAGATATTCGGCCAGATGTGCTGGATCGCTCGCGCGGCGAGCAAGCCGATTTCGTAAGCTGCATCCGCAACGGCGTGTTCACCGTTCCAGGCGATGGCTGCATCGATTTCGAGCCGATCATCAAGGAGCTCGTGAGTCGTGGCTATAGCGGGTGGGCGATGCTCGAAGGCGAGCAGGACCCTGCTGAGCATCCCGCATATGAGTATGCAGAGCAAGCTTTGAAGTATTTGAAATCCTTGAACATCACATAAAGGAGGCAGAAGCATGCAGCATGTAAATTTCCCAAGCGGCAAGAAATTCGACTTTACAGCGATTGGACGCTTATGTATAGATTTGAATGCGAATGAAATTAACCGTCCGATGGAAGAGACGATGACCTTCACCAAATATGTCGGCGGCTCGCCTGCGAACATTGCAATCGGGATGTCGAGACTCGGACAGAAGACGGCTTTTATCGGAAAAATTGCTGATGATCAAATGGGCAGATTCATTTCCAGCTACTTGCAGCGCGAAGGCATTGATACGTCGAGTGTCAAAGTAGATAAGACCGGTGCAGTAACAGGGCTTGCTTTTACCGAAATTAAAAGCCCGTCCGAGTGCAGTATTCTTATGTACCGTGATAACGTCGCTGATTTGCTGCTGAGACCGGAGGAAGTAAGCGAGCAATTGATCGCTCAGACGAAGCTGCTGCTGATCTCAGGCACGGCTTTGGCTCAAAGCCCTTCACGGGAGGCGGTATTCCAAGCGCTTGAATATGCGAAGAAACATGGAGCTGTTATCGCATTTGATCTGGATTACCGTCCTTACACATGGAAATCTGCTGAGGAAACAGCTGTTTACTATAATCTAGCGGCGGAGAAATGCGATATTCTCATCGGTACGCGCGAAGAGTTCGACCAAATGGAGATGTTTGAAAACAATCCCGAGCATGATGACCGGGTGACGGCAACAAAGTGGTTCAGCTATTCGGCTAAGCTGGCGATTATCAAGCACGGCAAGGAAGGCTCCATCGCTTATACGAAGGAAGGCTCAGAGCATCGGGCCAAGAGCTATCCAGCGAAGGTTATCAAAACCTTCGGAGCAGGCGATTCGTACGCAGCTGGTTTCCTATACGGGGTGATGCAAGGCTGGACGCTGGAGAAAAGTATGGAATATGGCAGCGCGGCTGCCTGCATCGTTATTTCGAGCCACAGCTGCTCGGACGCAATGCCAACAACTGACCAAGTCAATGATTATATCCAGCGCTGTGAGCGCGGTGAAATTACAGCTTCATAAGGCGAAAGGAGAGCGACAAAATGGCAAAAACATTAAAAAATTGGATCGGCGGAGAATGGGTGGAGGCTTCAACCTCTGCAGTAGAGGCGGTTGTTAATCCGGCAACGGAGGAAACGATTGCGCATGTCCCTCTATCAACGAAAGAGGATGTCGACAAAGCGGTTATCGCAGCAAAAGCTGCTTTCCAAGGCTGGAGCAAAACACCGGTTCCGAAACGCGCGCGCGTGCTGTTCAAATATCAGCAGCTGCTCGTTGATCATTGGGAGGAGCTGGCTCAGCTCATCACGAGAGAGAATGGCAAAAGCTACAATGAAGCTTATGGAGAGGTGCTGCGCGGCATTGAATGCGTGGAGTTTGCTGCTGGCGCTCCGAATCTGATGATGGGCAAGCAATTGCCCGATATTGCTTCCAATATTGAATCGGGTATGTACCGCTATCCGATCGGTGTAATCGGCGGAATTACCCCGTTTAACTTCCCGATGATGGTGCCTTGCTGGATGTTCCCGCTTGCCATCGCATGCGGCAATACCTTCGTGTTGAAGCCGTCGGAACGCACGCCTTTGCTTGCAGAACGACTTGCGGAGCTGTTCGCGGAAGCGGGACTTCCTGCTGGCGTGCTTAATATCGTGCATGGAGCGCGTGATGTTGTGAATGGCATTCTTGAGCATAAGGACATTGCAGGCGTATCATTCGTTGGTTCGCAGCCTGTTGCAGAGTATGTGTATAAAACGGGAACGGCGAACGGCAAGCGTGTACAAGCGCTCGCTGGCGCGAAAAACCACTCTATCGTTCTTCCTGACGCTAATCTGGATCTGACTGTCAAAGAAATCGTGAGCGCAGCCTTCGGATCGGCTGGCGAACGCTGCATGGCTTGTGCGGTTGTTGTAGCGGTTGGCGATGTAGCCGATACGCTTGTCGGTAAGCTTACCGAAGCGGCCAATGGGATTACGATTGGTAATGGTATGACAGAAAATGTATTCCTCGGCCCAGTCATTCGCGGTGCTCATAAGGAAAGAACGCTTCATTATATTGAAACAGGCGAGAAGGAAGGAGCCTTGCTCGTACGCGACGGACGCAAGGATACGGCTGTTGATGGAGAAGGATATTTTGTTGGGCCGACGATATTCGATAATGTCGAACGCGGCATGAAAATTTGGCAGGATGAGATATTTGCTCCTGTGCTTGCAGTCGTTCGCGCAGCGACGCTGGAGGATGCGATTGCGATTGCGAACGAGTCTGATTTCGCCAATGGTGCCTGCTTGTTCACAACGAACGGCAGCAGCGTCCGCCAATTCCGCGAGACGATTGACGCAGGCATGCTCGGAATCAATCTAGGCGTACCGGCACCAATGGCATTTTTCCCATTCTCGGGTTGGAAGAAATCGTTCTACGGTGATCTTCACGCAAACGGCACGGACGGCGTTGAATTCTACACTCGTAAGAAAATGGTGACAGCACGCTGGTAAGGAACTGCCAGCACGCTGGTAAGGAACTGCCAGCACGCTGGTAAGGAACTGCCAGCACGCTGGTAAGAGACTGGCTTCGAGATGATATAGGCCAAGCAAATCGGGAGGTATAACGGGATGGCGGACAAAATAACGATTGGCATTATCGGAGCGGGACGCATCGGCAAGATCCATGCCGACAATCTGCTCCGTCTGCCTCAGGTGCAAATCAAGGCAGTCAGCGATTTGTTCGCTGGCCCTGAGCTGATAGAATGGGCAAGTGTACGGGGAATTGAGAAAGTAACCAAGGACAGCTCCGAAATTATAAATGACCCGTCGATCGATGCGGTGTTTATCTGCTCCTCAACGGATACGCATGTCCCATTAATTAAAGAAGCGGCAAAGGCAGGCAAGCATGTGTTCTGCGAGAAGCCGCTTAGTATGGATATTAAGCGGACAGAAGAAGCGGTTCAGGCTGCAGAGGAAGCGGGAATTAAGCTGCAAATTGGCTTTAATCGCAGGTTCGATCATAACTTCAAGCGCGTGCGCGAGCATGTGCTGATTGGCTCTGTCGGTACGCCTCATATTATTAAGATTACCTCTCGCGACCCGAATCCGCCGCCTGAGGCGTATATCCAGGTATCCGGTGGAATCTTTATGGATATGATGATCCATGATTTCGATATGGCGCGCTTCCTGACAGGTAGCGAGGTTACGGAGGTCTACGCACAAGGCGGCGTTCTGATCGATCCTGTGTTTGGCAAATATGGCGACGTCGATACGGCCATTGTGACGCTTCGATTCGAGAACGGGGCGCTTGGCGTCATCGACAACAGCCGTCAAGCCGCTTACGGTTATGATCAGCGCGTAGAGGTATTCGGCTCCAAGGGCAGCGTTACGGCAAGCAATGACCACCCGAACACGGCGGAGGTTAGCTCAGCCGAAGGTGTTATACGAGACAAACCGCTTCATTTTTTCCTTGAACGCTATAATGAGGCTTATATTGATGAAACCAAGCAATTTGTGGAATGTCTAACGAATGGTCAGTCGCTTCCGGTTTCTGGGGAGGATGGCGTCAAAGCAGAGACGATTGCACTAGCAGCGAAGCTATCGCATCAGCTCGGCCGTCCCGTACGGATCAGCGAGGCTGTGCAATTGAAGCAGGAAGCAGAAGGGTTGGAGAGCCATGTCTAAACTTATTGTCAAACCATCAAGCCCGAATCAGGATGGTATTGTCCTGTCTGTTACACCTGCATCGGCAGGCTGGGAATATGTTGGATTCGAGGTAGCTAAGCTGGAAGCGGGACAAATATTGAAGCGTGACACCGGCGAGCTGGAATATTGTCTGGTGCTCCTCTCTGGCATCGCAGATGTCGCTACGAAGGAGCTGAGCTTGGCGAATGTTGGAGAGCGCATGAGTGTATTCGAGAAGAAGCCTCCTTACGCTGTATACGTTCCGAATGGGGACAGCTTCGAAGTGACAGCGACTACTTCCGTGGAGCTTGCGATATGCAGTGCGCCTGGCAAAGGCAGCTTCAAAGCGCGTCTCATCGCTCCGTCCGCGTCCGCGCAAGAAACACGCGGCTACGGCAATCTGGAGCGGCAGATTTACAATATTTTGCCGGAGAGCGAGCCTGCTGACAGCCTGCTAGTTGTCGAAGTCATCACACCGGAAGGTCATTGGTCAAGCTACCCGCCTCATAAGCATGATCGTGACGCTATGCCGGAGGAATCGCTGCTCGAAGAAACCTATTACTACCATGTTCAGCCGGAGCAGGGCTTTGCTGTGCAGCGGGTCTATACCGATGACCGTTCTCTGGATGAAACTTTAATTGTAAAAGACGGAGAAACGGTGCTTGTGCCGGAAGGCTACCACCCAGTATCCGCGCCTCCAGGCTATGAAGTGTATTATTTGAATGTTATGGCGGGACCTACCCGTGCTTGGAAGTTCACCAATGATTCGGATCATGCATGGATTATGACGAAGCCGAGCGACCGAAAATAGGATTAGGTAGCGTGCATAGCAAAGAGGATCGACGATTCGTCGGTCCTCTTTGCTATGCTGAAGGGAGTCTGAAGGGCTCGGTAGCGTCCAATAAGTACTGGAGAGAGAGGGTCTACCATTTATGAGAAGATTTTCTACTTGGATTGGCCTCGTTCCACTGACTGACTGCATCGCGGAGCGACGCAGTTCCTCTTGGAAGTAACCAAGAGCTTGAATCAATTCTATTTCCGGCATCGGAGCCTGCACTCTTCTTGACATGAAGATAGTTGGTAGATGTAGGTACCGGATGGTAATGGATCTCGATGTCGTATACATTTACTCGAGGTAATTGAGGTAAGGAAAGATCCGGAATCCGCACAGTGGCATAGATATATACGGTCTCAGCGCTTACGGATATGCTTTGTTCCGTAATCGTTGCAGCAGCGGGCTTCGACGTAATCCAAGCATTAAGGAGCTGATTCGTCACAATGCCCTGATAGTCCACCGGCTCTTGGACGGTTCTTGGTGCGCTGCTGAAAAAACTTGAGGTGATATCTATCTTCTGAGTTTTTTTCTTTTTTACTTTTTGGGGTGGGGTGACTACCAGCTCCTTCTTTTCTTCTTTCACTTCAGGAACTGGCGGAGGTTCTGGCTCATCCGTTTTAGTTATTGCGGTTTTGGATGCTAATTTGCTCTCGGCTGTCTTAACCGTTTCGTCAATCAAGCTGTCCAAATGATTAAGGTCAGTGGCACGTTCGAATAATTTTTCAAACGTTATGTCGTTGGAATGGTAGAGTGTGGAACGGAACCCCAGCACTTCCCCAAACTTTTTCCTTAGCTTTTTCAACTTTGTTTGATCGGATCTCGTTGTTACGTCTTCCTCTTCCATCCTTTGAATGGGAGCTGATGAAGACTGGGCAGTCATGAATTGACGTGCGGCTCTATTGCCTGCTATTCGCTGAAGCTGTAGGAGTTGAGCAGTTGTGCTGGTTCCGGAGGGAGAGGCTGCAAGCTGCATAGGGCGGGCTGAAGAGGGGGCAAGAGTTTGCTGCGTCGCAGTCACCGTTTTTTGAGCTGATTGCGCGGGAATGGAGCTTTTCAAATGTATGCCTCCTATTATCCTTATTCTGTAAGTCGTTTAATAGGTTTACGGTAGCATATTTTGAGAAAATGCTCAATGTTAGGCTTACTGCTGTGTGTATGAGGATAATCGGTTAGATTCGGATGGTTTATCTGTTATACTATATAAATTCGGCCATCGAACTTATTGGAAGCCGAATGTCGTACACGACCGATTCAATAACAGCGAGGAGTCATCATTTTATGCCAGCCATAAAACTGCTGCGGAGCTTTAATTTTCTTTATTTTGCTCTGCTTTCGATGTTTATTACGTTTCTTCCCGTCTACCTGGACGAGCAGGGCCTTACGCCTGCGCAAATCGGATTCATTATTGGTACTGGCGGCTTTGTTACCATCATTACTCAGCCCTTGTGGGGCATTATAAGCGACCGCAAGAAGACGATTCGTAAAATACTGCTGTTGCTGCTGGTCATTTCCAGCATCATGGGGTATTTGCTTTACAGCTCTAGCAGCTTCATACTGCTTATCGTGTTTGCGATGCTGCTGTATTTCGTATTAATGCCGATTGACCCGTTGATTGAAAGCTTGAACTTCTCGATCTCAGAGCAGGCAGGCGTCAGCTACGGTTCCATTCGTACTTACGGCGCGTTAGGCTACGCGGTAACCTCGCTGCTCACGGGCTACGTGATGTCTTATTTCGGGGCGAACAGTCTCGCACTACTGTTTGTTACGATTGGTGTGATCAGCTTTGTGATCAGCTGGATGATGCCGGATGTTCCGGTAACAGGCAAGCCTGTTACATTAAGCAGCCTGAAGCAATTCGTAAGCAACAAGAAGACGCTGCTGTTTCTTACATTAATATTTGTCTGCGCTGTACCGGCTCGGATGAACGATACATTTCTCGGCATTTACATCCGTGAGCTTGGGGGAGCGCCGGAGCTAGTTGGGTTAGCCTTCTTCTTGGCGGCAGGCAGCGAAATTCTAGTGTTCGCGCTAAGCTTCTGGTGGCTTCGCAAAGGCAAGGAGATGCTGCTGATATCTATAGCGGCGGCATTTTTTTTCCTGCGCTTTTTTATCTCAGCTTGGATTACAGATCCGAATACGCTGGCCTATTTGCAAATATTGCAGCTGCTGACGTTCCCTGTATTCTACTCTGCCGCTATACAATATCTTTACCGAATCGTGCCGGTTGAATGGAGAGCGACAGGCCAGACGGTGCTTGCGCTGCTGTTCTTTGGGGTATCGGGCATTTTAGCTTCTTATGTGGGCGGCTCCATCTATGATTTGTTTGGCGCGAAGACACTGTATTTGACGATCTCAGCTATGTCATTCGTCGGGATGCTGTTTGGTTTTGTATTGTACCGAGTTTATGAGAAGAAGGGCGAGGCGAAGACAGCAGCGGAATAGACGATACGGATTCCACTTATTCCACTGACAATTCATCACATATAAAGGCAAACAACCAACACGCCGCAATGGCATGTTGGTTGTTTGTTTTAGCTTGCTTCAGTATGTGGTTATTGCTTTGTAAACAAAATTATTCTACCGTTTGCGAACGTACGGAACACCATGCCGCCTCGTTCCCCTACGATTACAACTGTATCCGTTTGTGTTCGTAGGAAGTAACGGATATGAGTGTGGTTTAGCGGCTGAAAAGCGAGAGTTGTTCTGGTTAATGGACATGAGGGCTGATTACAACACATTTTCCTTGTTTTTCATACGCTAATCTTCGTCTAA
The DNA here is from genome assembly GCF_005930355.1 of Paenibacillus sinopodophylli. Lineage (GTDB taxonomy): Bacteria > Bacillota > Bacilli > Paenibacillales > Paenibacillaceae > Pristimantibacillus > Pristimantibacillus sinopodophylli. The sequence continues at coordinate 108,313 of NZ_VDBO01000004.1, read as the reverse complement.
GGAGCTGGGATGTCCATTAAAACGAAGAAAGGTTTATTTTTAGCTTCTAACCCTTCATTTTGTCCGTTAGACAAACATGCGAGCTTCGTAATGGGGCGTCCAACAGTCAGCTTTTACTGACTTCTTAGGCAACCCTATTACGAAGCTCGGGTTAATCAGCATATCCATTCAATCAGCTTTCCATTCAACCCATCTACTTCACCAAATGGAAAGAGAGTGCAGTTGTCTGTTTGCTGTTCGGTCCGACGAAAACCTTGAACTCACCAGCATCACTAGAATGGCTTAGGTCGGAATGATAATAACGAAGCTGAGGCTCCGACAGTGTAAATACGATTTTTTGCGTCTCGCCTGGCTGAAGTGTCACCTTGCGGAAAGCTTTCAACTCCTTGACCGGACGTACAACCTCGCCCGCCAAGTCGCGGACATATAGCTGGACTGTTTCTACGCCTGCGACGCTGCCGCTGTTGGTTATTGTTACATGAACCTCAAGAGGCTGATCGATAACCATCCGGTTCGAGGAAATTCGCATTTCACTATATTCAAACTGCGTGTAGCTAAGACCGAAGCCGAAAGGCAGCAGCGGCTCATTCGGAATATCGAGATATTGCGAGACGTAGCGGACTTGCGCATCCGCCGCGCCTTGCGGGCGTCCGGTGTTGTATGCATTGTAATAGACAGGCACTTGTCCAACGCTGAAAGGGAAGGACATTGTCAAGCGACCTGATGGATTAGCATCTCCGAATAGTAATTCCGCTACAGCATTACCGCCTTCGCTTCCTGGAAACCAAGCTTCTAGAATGGCATCAGCTTCTTCATACACCCCATGCAGATCAAGCGGACGTCCATTGAAGAGGACGACAACGATTGGTTTATCTAGTGTACGGAGCTTACGAATCAATTCCAGTTGAACTGCTGGCAGCTGAATGTTCGCTCGGCAGCCGGCTTCGCCGCTCATATCGGAATGCTCGCCAAGCGCAAGGACAATGACATCGGAGGCCTCTGCGGCAGCGTGTGCTTCTTCCCACTCCGCATCCGTTGCCGTTTCGATGCCGCAGCCTTCGGCTGCTAGCAGCCCGCTTTCTGGGCTTAACTTGTTCTTGATGCTGTCTGCCAAACGAACAACAGCGTCATGAGAGCCTGTCCATGACCATGGTCCAAGCAGATCGCCGCTTCGAGCGAATGGACCAATTACTGCAATCCGCTGATTCCGCTGAAGGGGCAATACACCTTCGTTTTTGAGCAGAACGCATGATTTAACGGCTAAGTCGAGCGACGCTTCGCGGTGCTCATCGCAGAATACGATCTCTTTCTCGCGCTCAGGATCAGCTGCGCGGTACGGGTTCTCAAACAAGCCAAGCTTCTGCTTCAGCGTTAGAATACGCATAACGGCTTCGTCAATCAAAGCTTCTTCTACTTCTTTATGCTCAACCAATTCAGAGAGATGCTTCGCATAACAGGAGGTCATCATCTCGATGTCCACTCCAGCCTTCAATGCCTTAGCTGCTGCTTCAGATTCATCTGCTGCGATTCCGTGCGCGATCAGCTCCTTAACCGCTCCCCAGTCGGAGATGAGTATGCCGTCGAAGCCCCATTCCTCGCGGAGCAACGTGCGCATTAGCTTGGCGTTGCCTGTCGCGGCAATGCCATCGACCGTGTTGAACGAGGTCATGACCATCTCGCAGCCTTCATCGAGCGCTGCTTTGTAGCCTGGCAGATAAAACTCACGAAGCTGGCGTTCCGACAGGTCGACCGTATTGTAGTCTCTCCCGCCTTCAGCTGCACCATAAGCGGCAAAATGCTTCACACATGCCGCTACTCTGTCATGATCACCCGCGAGATCGGAGCCTTGGAAACCGCGGACGAATGCTCGCGCGAACTCGGCGTTCAGGTAAGGATCTTCTCCAGTCGATTCCATGACTCTCCCCCAGCGCGGGTCGCGAACAAGGTCAACCATGGGTGCGTACGTAACATGAACGCCGGATACAGCCGCTTCCTTAGCAGCAATCTCAGCACTGCGTTCTGCAAGCTCCAAATCCCAAGAGCAGCCAATCGCAAGCGGCACTGGGAAAATCGTTTTGAATCCGTGTACGATATCGGCCATCATAAGCAAAGGAATGCCAAGTCGGTTGTTCTGCAGATGGATGCGCTGTACGTTAATCGTATCCGCTGCGCCAGCCATTCCGAGAACGGAGCCGCTATTGCGAACCGTATCCTCTGTAATGCCGAGCGATTCCATAGGACCAGTAATTAGGCCAGCGTCCACTGCTCCTTCGTAGAAAGGAACGGCTAATTGAATCAGCTGGGCAATTTTCTCGTCCAGCGTCATTTGTGCAAGTAAATCAGGCAAAGATACGCTTGAGCCTTGTTGCTGTTTGGATGGTTGATTAGTTTGCAGCTCTGATTGCAGCTCGTTACGTTCAGCTTGTTTCGTCATGTTGTTCGCAACCTCTCTGTATGATATAAGTGTGTTCATTCGATTTGATGATTGGCTGCTGCTATTCCTTAACTGCTCCGATGACGATACCTTTGACGAAATAGCGTTGAAGGATCGGATACACGAGCAGGATAGGCAAGGCGCCGATAAAAATTTGCGAAGCTCTAAGCGTACGCTGTGATTTGTTCGCAACGATGGATGGATCGAACTTGGTCATATCCGCCTGTACGATAACCGTCTGGAGGAAGCTGGCAAGCGGCAGATCCATCGATTCCTTGATATAGATCAAACCATCGAAATAAGCATTCCAATGCATAACCATCGTGAACAAGGAAATGGTGGCAATCGCCGGCATGGAGATAGGCAAGTAGATGGATACAAAGCTTCGCAAATGGTTGGCCCCGTCAATGAAGGCTGCTTCTTCAAGCTCCTTGGGCACAGTGCGGAAGAAGTTGAGCAGCAGGATCAAGTTATAAACCGATACCGTTACTGGAAGAATAAGGGCCATTAGCGTATTCATTAGACCAAGCTTGAGAATGAGAATGTAGCCTGGGATAAGTCCGCCGCTGAAGAGCATCGTCACAACGAAGTACCAGAGGTAGATGTTTCTTGCCCGGAAGACACGCGTGTCCTTCGATAAGGCATAAGCCGCTACCGCATTGATAACCATAGCAAGTACTGTTCCGAGCACAGTACGCTGTACCGATACCCAGAGCGAGGATAGAAAGTTGGCGTTCTCGAACGTTTTGGCATACGCCTCAAAAGTGAAGCCTACTGGCCAGAACGTAACCAGTCCGGCATTCGCCGGAGCGGAAGAGCTTAACGATACCATCAGCAAATGATAGAGCGGCAGCAAACAGACGATCGAGATGACGGTGAGCAGCACATTGTTAAAGATGCTGAAAAGTCGGTAGGATACGGTTTTGTGATACATGAGCGGTCACCCTTTCTAGAAGATCCTGTAGCCGGCGAATTTATAGGCTAGACGGTATGAGATTACGATAAGAATTAAACTGATCAGTGACTTGAAGAAGCCGACAGCCGTTGCGAAGCTGAATTGTCCGCTTAGCAAGCCTTCACGGTAGACGAAGGTGTCGATAATATCACCCTGCTGATAGATGAGCGGGCTGTATAGGTTGAACACTTGGTCGAAATTGGCGTTAAGCACGTTGCCAAGCGCAAGCGTTGCGACAACGATAAGAATCGGGATAAGCGCTGGAATCGTGATATGCATCGTCTGCTTAATCCGATTTGCCCCATCGACCTCGGCTGCCTCATATAAGGCTGGATTAATGCCGGCAAGCGCCGCGAGAATAATAATCGTATTGAAGCCGAATTCCTTCCATACATCGCTGAATATAATCGTGAACCGGAACCAGAAGCCGTCTCCGAGGAAGAAGATCGGCTTAATGCCGAATACACTCGAGAGAAATTGATTGACAAGGCCAGTCTGGGCAAGCACGTCGATCAGAATGCCGGATAGCGTAACCCAGGAAAGAAAGTGAGGCAAATAAACGAGTGTTTGGATGGAACGTTTAAGTCCCATATTCCGCACCTCGTTAAGCAATAAGGCAAAAATAAATGGGATAACCAAATTCATAATAATTTTGGAGCAGGCAAAAAATAACGTATTCCACGTAATTTGCAGAAAATATTCGTTCTCAAGCATATAGCGGAAATGCTTCAGCCCAACCCAAGGCGATCCGGATATGCCGAGTCCAGCTTTATAATCCTGAAAGGCCATCAGAAGTCCAGACATAGGTAGATAAGAAAAAATGAAGACCAGCAAAACGGCCGGAAGCACCATGAGGTGTAGCATCCAAGGCTGTTTGTAGCCGCTGTTCCTTTTCGATTTCCGAGCAGCTTTAGGGTTTGGTTGCAATAGGGTATTAGAGTCCATAGTTCTCCCTTTCCGTAAAATCATATTTGTGTAACACTTGAAACCCTGATATAAATAGTAACAAAGTGCGTCTGCACGAAACTATAAGACAATGTTAGGATTCATAGGTTTTTGTTAGGCAGATCAGCGCGGGGAGGATCGGAATATGGTACTACGCCAAAGTGCAGCATATGTGAGAAAGAAGATAGGGCCGAGGTACAGTCTTTTTGCGAAAATGAATATATTGATTCTGGTCTTGTTCATTCCGATCATCATCTTATTCACGTATTCCAATGAAATCGCAACAAATACGATTAGCAAGGAGCTTAGAGGCTCGAATATGAAGCAGCTCTCTTTTCTATCGAGCCAGATTGACTCACGAATCAATCAAACGATCGATTTCGTCATTACGTTCTCCAAGGATCCAAACGTTGAGAAATTCAACGGCTTAAACATATGGGATGATCTTTACGACCGCATGCAGACGAAATACGTTGTGCAGGAGAAGATGATGCTGCAATCAGGGATTACGAACATTTGGCCCGTCACGTATACGGTTTATTCGCAGCAGAATAAAGAAGCGATATCCAACAGCAAGGATACGATCACATACGACGAAGCTTATTTGAACGACAATATGACGGGAGAATGGACCTACGGAGACGGCAGGGAGAACGTGCCAGATGGCCAGCGATCCTTCCATTGGTTTTATACCGATTCCTTCGGACATCAAGGCGTGCTCAAAGGCAGCAATCTCGTCGTACAAGCAAGCTTTGGCCATGAGAATATCGAGAATATGCTGGATACGTACAAATCAGGTGGACAAGGCGATCCGATCTTTTATCGCCACGGCGAGGCACCGATTCTGAATCGAAGCGCTTCCAAGGAGCTTGTGAGCGAGCTGATTGGATTTCTGGACGGCAAACAGCTGGATGGAACGGAGCAAGAGGTTGTTCGATTGGGGGACAAAAACTACTTGGTAAGTGCGGTTAAGTCGCCGCAACTTGGTTGGTATCTAGTTGATAGTGTACCGCTAGATCAGATGCTCGGCCCGATGTCGTTCAGCCGAAATTTATTTTATTTGTCGATGGCCTTACTGTTTGCGGTTGGCATATCTGCATCGGTGCTGCTCTATCGCAATGTACAGCGTCCCATTATTAAGCTGATTCGAGGCTTGCAGAGCGTACAGCGCGGCGATTTCTCTGTTCAAATCAAAGAGAAGGCAAGCAATGAATTTGCGTTTCTTTTCTATCGATTCAACGAAATGTCGCGGCAAATTCAGGACTTGGTTGAGAAGGTGCTGGGGGAGAAGCTGCGGGCAAGAGAAGCTACGCTGAAGCAGCTTCAGGCGCAGATTAATCCTCATTTTCTCTACAATTGCCTAGGCTATATTATTAATATGGCCCAGATGAAGGAGCAGGAAGCGGTTGTGTCAATGGCGTACAACTTGAGCGCTTATTACCGCTATACGACGCGGATGGAACGACAGACGGGTTCCGTTGAGGAAGAGATTAAGCTAATCGTCAATTATTTGGACATTCAGAAGCTGCGCAATGAGCGGATTTACTACACGATCGATATTCCGGATGAGATGCTGAAGCAGCAGGTGCCGCGTTTGCTGATCCAGCCCGTAGTAGAGAATGCTGTCATTCATGGCGTCGCCAAAACCTATTCGTCGGGAGAGATTCGAATTAGGGGTGAGGTGTCGGAAGGCTTTTGCAAAATATATATCGACGATGACGGACCCGGCATGAGACCGGAGCAGCAGGAGGCGCTTAACCGCAAAATGAAGGAGCCGCTGCAGGAGGAAATGGGCTGCGGCTTATGGAATACGAACCAGCGCATTATGCATCAGTTTGGGGATGGTTCCTGCTTGCATTTCACTAAATCGCCGCTCGGAGGCTTCCGAACGGAGATCATCTGGCAGATGCCTGTTCAGGAAGAGCCAAGCCATCAACTTCACATAAAAGGGGAAACACAACATGCAAATGATCATCGTTGATGACGAAGCACACTGGGTAGATAATTTATCGATGCACAAGCCGTGGCATACGCTCGGCATTGAACAGGTACACAAAGCGTACTCTGCGCGGGAAGCGCTGCAAATCATAGAAACGCAGCCGATTGATATTGTTATTTCGGATATTCTCATGCCGGAAATGACCGGGATCGAGCTAATTGAGAAAATTCGGGAAAGCGACAAACGAATCAAATGCATTATTTTATCTGGTCATTCGGATTTCGAATATGCGAAGGAGGCTCTGCGCCATAAGGCGGTCGAGTATTTGCTTAAGCCTCCGACGGATGACGAATTGTTCGGGGCGGTTAAGACGGCTATCGAGCAATTGAAGGCAGAATGGGAGAGCATCAGCTCCCATGAGCGTACGGAATATGCGCTGCGTGAAAATTTGCCGCTGCTGCGCGGACAGCTTCTGCTGGATGCGCTAAGAGGAGCGAAGATGCCAGCCGATGAGTGGAGCCGAAAGCTGGAAAACTACAATCTGCCAATCCGTTTCGGAGATTGCGCCTTGCTGCTCGTTCGACTTGAAGAGGAATTTGGCCAATATCGGAACAACGGGCAGCAACTGATGGAATATGCGATTATCAATATAGCGGAAGAGATATTCGGCGAGTTCACGGAGGTGTGGGGTGTCAGGGAGGAGCATGGGTATTTGGCTTTTCTGCTTCAGCTCAAGGACGAGTCGCCGGAGACGAAGAAGGAGATGCTGCTTGAGAAGCTGGCCGTGCAGCTGCAGGCCAAGGTTAAGCAGTATTTGAAAGGCTCGCTCTCGATCGTCATTACGGAGCCGTTCCGCTTTCCTGAGCAGATTGCCGACACTTATCGAAAAGCGGCATCCGCCTTCCGCCAAATTGTTGGCGATGAACGTGAGTTTGTGATGCGCGTCAGCGACTTGGAGCAAAATGTATCCGAAGGCGCTTTGGATACGATCCATAGTCCGCCGACCATTAGCAATTTGCTGGAGGCCGGGCGCTGGGATACGCTTGAAGAGAAGCTGCAGCAAGTATTCGAGGAGCTTGATCTCAAATGGTCGGATTCCTGGGAGCATTGCATGGAGGCAGGCTTTATGATTGCCTCTGCTTATACGCATTATGCGCACCGAAACGGTCATAAGCTGGAGCAATTGTTAGGCGAGGATATGGAGCTGCTGCAGAGCGGGGAAGCCTTCGCTACGATTGGCAAGCTGCGTAATTGGACGATGGCGGGGCTTGGCAAGCTGAAGGAAGGAACAGCGAATGAGGTGAACGACATTCGTTCCCATTATGTGAAGAAGGTGCAATCTTTCACCGAAAAGAACCTGCATCTGGACGTTTCACTGCGTGCACTTGCCGATCATGTTAACCTGCATACGACCCATTTGTCCAAAATTTATAAGATCGAAACCGGCGAAGGGATCAGTGATTACGTGTCACGGCTTCGTATGGAGCGCGCCTGCCATCTGCTGAAAACGACAGATAAGAAGGTTTATGAGATCAGCGCAGAAATCGGATATTTGGAGCCGGCTTACTTTATCAAGGTGTTCAAACGTCAGTTCGGCGTGACGCCGCAGGATTATCGGATTGGTTCTTAACAACATGACAGAGTCCTATGGAAACTAACAAAGTCATATAGATGATATCCCCTGCTGATTGGTAAAGTAGCTTATGTGATCATCTTACTTCAAAGGGGACTGAAACATGAACAAACTTAGAAAAGCATTAGTACTGCTCGTAGCGATGGCGTTTGTCGTCAGCGCATGCAGCGGGAATGCCGGCAAGGATGAGAATAAAGGAACGTCAAATACCGGCTCGAATACAGGAACTTCGTCGGAATCTGATGCAGCGTTCGCCAAAGGCAAATATGATCCGCCGATTGATATCAGTACGGTCATCATGCCGCGCAAATATACGAACGGTGACAGCAAGGAAAACAATGTCCACGACCGCTGGATGCTGGAGCAGTTCGGCATGAAGCATAAGGATACTTGGTATCCGGCAGGCAATGATCAATACAAGCAGAAGCTTCAATTGGCAATCGCTTCGGGTGAGAAGCTGCCGGATTTCGTATTCGTACCGACAGACTCGATCTTAACGAACCAGCTTATCGACTCCGGACAATTCCTGCCGATTGACGAGCTGTTCGACAAGTATGCGAATCAAACGTGGAAAGACCACGCTGCGCAGCATCCTGAGCTTTGGTATCCTTTCACGAAGGACGGCAAGAAATGGAATGTGCCGATTCTAGAATATACCGACAACGATGACACGCTATTGTGGCTGCGTGAGGATTGGATGGAGAAGCTAAATCTTGAAGCACCTAAGACGATTGCGGACCTCGATAACATTCTAGACAAATTCAAAAACGAGAATCCAGATGGACTAGCTGCTAAGGATGTCTATCCGCTTGCAATCTCTTTGAAAAATAACACAAATACATGGATGGGCTCGCTCGACTGGCTCTTCGGTGCATATGGTGCAGTGGAAGAGCAATGGAACAAGGATGCAGACGGCAACCTGGAGTATGGCTCTGTTAATCCAGGCGCGAAGCAAGCACTTGCCAAGCTGAAGGAATGGATGGATAAAGGTTATATTCACCCGGATGCCGCTCTATGGGATGAGGGCAAGACAGCTGAGATTTGGACAAACGGGAAAGCGGGCGTTCTGCCTGGTGCGAACTGGGTACCAGACTGGCCGGCACCGGATTTGCTTAAAAACGTAGCAGGCTCGAAGTACAAAGCCTATCCGATTCCTGCAGGTCCTGACGGCGCAATCGGAACGAAATGGCAGAACTCTGGCGTGAACAGCAGCTTTATGATTAACAAGGATGCAGAGCACCCAGAAGCATTCTTCATCTACTACAATTACTTGCTGGACAACTTGGCTAACCCCGTGGCTGGTGGAGCTTACGAATATGGCTTCGCGAAAGGCTATGACTGGGATGAGGTAGACGGACAGCCAACGAACAACAAGGACAAAATTAAAGACTATAATAATGAGTTTGCGTTTATTACAGGTCCAGCACGTATTCCTGATCTTTATATGAAAACGCTCGTTAAGCTTGCAGACGGTGAAGCGGCTGTAACGCCTTATGAGAAACAGACAGCTGAATTCCGCAAGCCGGAGAACTGGTATTCTGCGAAAGTCGTGATGTCACAAATCGATATTCGCAAGCAGAACTATTTTACAGGAGCGGCGACGCCTACCATGATTACGAAGTGGAGTCTGCTTCGTCAATCGGAGCTGGAAACCTTCAACAAAATCATTTATGGCAAATTGCCGATCGACGCATTCGACACTTTTGTTTCGAACTGGAAAGCAAATGGCGGCGACCAAATTACGACGGAAGTAAACGAATGGTTTGATTCGGTTTCCAAGTAATTCAGCTTCACATATACTTCATACTACCCTAACATTGCGAAAACAATTTACTGTTATAGTCGTCTTAACAGCATATTTAGGGTAGAGACCACGAGAAAACCCAAACACGAATTTCTGTCAATTGGCAGGAGTCCGCGTTTGGGTTTTTTGTTATGTCCTTTGCGACGCTTGCAGAGTTTTAACATAGGCGTGACATCTCGCGAACAAAAGAGGTTTACAGTGGTAAGCATCAAGATTGAGGAGGAGTAAACATGGCAACATCTACGATTAATCAACTACCCATTATCGCATCGATCACGAAATCAGAACAAATCGGTGCGGTATTGAAAAGCCGTGTGCAACGCGTGAATCTGATGACTGGCGACATCCTCAAGCTCTCTGGAATCGTTCGTGATCTGCATCAAGCAGGGAAAAAGGTGTACGTCCATATTGAAATGGTTAATGGCATTGGCAGGGACAATTCAGCGATTCAATACTTGGCGGATACCTTCATGATTGATGGCATTATATCAACGAAAACAAACGCGATTGCTGCTGCTAGAAAAGCAGGTATCCGCTCCATTCAGCGTATATTCGCAATTGATACGGCTGCCGTTGATTCAGCCATTAAGATGGTGGGACAGTCGCATCCGGATGAAGTGGAGATTATGCCAGGATTAATGCCTCGTGTGATTAAAGAGGTGAAGGCTAGAATCAAGCAGCCTCTCATCGTAGGCGGATTAATTCGCAGTGAGGAAGAGATTCGGGAGATGCTCGGCAGCGGTGCCGACTATGTATCAATCGGAGATGCAAGGTTTTGGCAATAACAGACCATTCCAGAAATGAGAGGTAAATGATCCATGCTCACACAAAAAATAGGACGTTATAGCGGGTATTTAAAACCGTATCTATATCTTGCTCCCACCTTAGGGCTGCTGTTGCTATTTGTTTATTATCCTTTCATCAAGACCATATTGCTGAGCTTCAGCTTAACTTCACCGGCCGGCCAGCTTGTGAAATGGATTGGACTTGAGAACTATTATTCTATCTTCACGTCTTCGGCATTCTATTCCATGCTTCTGGTCACGTTAAAGTTTTCTGCGGCAGTTATGATCGTTTCACTTATTGTCGGGTTATTGCTTGCCCTGCTTGCTCAATCGGATGTTAGAGGCAGCTCGATTTTCAAAACGTTATATACACTGCCGATGGCTGTTTCCTCCGCCGCTGTTGCCATTGTATTCAACTTCATTCTGCACCCGATGAACGGGCTATTGAATCAAGTGCTCGGGACCGATACGAATTGGCTTAATTCCTCAGGCTGGGCGATGACAGCAGTCATCGTGATTACCGTATGGCAGAATGCCTCGCTGAACTACATTATTATTCTGGCAGCGATTAAAGGAGTAGACAACAGCCTGTATGAGGCAGCGAACGTCGATGGAGCGGGTTATTGGAAGAAACAGCTCATTGTGACATTGCCAAGCATATCTCCGACTTTGTTTTTTCTCATTATCATCAATGCGATCGTCTCCTTCCAGGCGTTTGCGCAAATCCATGTTTTAACGGCTGGCGGGCCTTATAATAGTACGACTATTTTGAGCTACAGCATTTATATGGATGGTTTGAGGAAAAGCCAATACGGACTTGCTTACGCGCAATCTGTTTTCCTATTCCTCGTTATTGTGGTGATTACTCGCGTTCAATTTTATTTTGAGAAGAAGGTAACGTATTGATATGAGAAAACAACTTCGTTCATCCATATGGATTTTGATTCATATCGCTGTCAGTCTCATTGTAGCCTTCCCGATCATTTATGCCTTTTTAATCAGTCTCATGTCACCGACACAAATGTACGAGGAAGGCATTCAATTATTCGCGAATCCGATTCATCTGGCGAATTATACGGATGCGTTCTCGATGGTGCCGCTGCTTGGTTTTTTCTCAAATTCGGTGTTTGTATCGGTAATGATTACGCTGCTGCAGCTCGTTGTTGGGGTATTAGCAGCATTCGCCTTTACTTTCTTCCACTTCAAAGGAAAAAGCATCTTGTTTTACCTGGTACTGTCTACAATGATGATCCCGGCACAATCCATTGTACTTTCGAACTTCACGATCATCAGCCAATTGAATCTGATGGATACGTACACGGCATTAATAATTCCTTCGGCAGCCTCAGCCTTCACCATATTCAATTTGAGGCAAAGCTTTATGCGCCAGCCTTCTGAGCTGAGAGAGGCTGCTCAGATGGACGGCTGCTCCGACTTTAGATTTATGTGCCAGATCGTTGTTCCTATCAATCGTCCGATGATTAGCTCTTGTGCCATTATTGGCTTTATCTTCTCATGGAATGACTATTTATGGCCGCTGCTCGTGACGAATGATATTAGTAAACGAACGGTTCAAATTGGGATATCGATGATGAGTGACACGTTTTCCACAACCTACGGCCCGATTATGGCAGCAGTGTCGATAACGTTTCTACCGACGGTCATTACGGTTTACTTAGGTCAAAAGCAGCTTATATCCGGTCTTTCATCAGGTGCAGTCAAAGGGTAACGATCAAAGTTACTTAGCTGAGGAAGGGTGGTGATGCCTGAGGGCAGCGTGATGAATAGTAGGATTTCCGCTTTATTCTATAGATGAAAGGAATGACGAGAGAGGAGATGGACAAGATGACAGCCATTAAAAATATTGCAACGATGGGTTTCAGCGCCGCATACCCTGAGAATACGATGCTGGCTATCGTACAAGCGCTCAAAGCAGGTGCAGACACATTGGAAGTAGACGTTCAGCTAACCAAAGATGGCGTAGTGGTGTTAAGCCATGATCATCACATCGATCGAATGACTGACGGCGTAGGCGCGATCAGCGATTACACCTACGAGCAGCTAAGCTGCTTTAATGCAGCTTCACGTTTCATGGGCGGCAGTGAGTTTCAATCGACGGGCTATCGCTCCAAAGGCTTCGAGCATTTATCCTTCACGCCAACTGTGGATGCGAAAACGCTGACGACCATAACGTTTCAACCGATACCTAGGCTGGTGGATGTACTCGCGTTGCTGCAACCGGGCGAAGCTTCATTGATTATCGAAATAAAAAGCCATGAAGGCGCAAATGCCGGAATCGGCGAGCTAGTTTGTGAACTTATTAAGCAGCATGGATTAGAAAAGCGTTGTTATATCTCCTCATTCAACCATGCTTATATTCACGAGCTAAGTGTTAAGGAGCCTAGCATTTTGTATTCCATTATGTTTGTGGGACAACTGTTCGAGGCTGGCAAATATGCGAAGGAGCTTGGAGCAGCGGCCTTGCAGAATTGTTTTATTAGCGCTGAGGATACCGTCGTAACGGTTAAGTCCTGCAGAGCAAATGGCATTAAGCTATTCGTGTGGTCGATGGGACGAACAGATACAAGAGCGTACAATGAGCAGCTATTGGATTATGGTGTCCAAGGCATTATCACGCACAATCCTGAATTGTTGAGCGCGGTACTTATGAATAAAGCGCAAATTTAGAAGGTAATGAGGAAATGGACAACGATTCGTTCTTATTAATAATCCCCTACATGAGACAGGAGCATAAATGAGATGAAAAAAGGAATTGCATTATTAATAACGGTAGGTTTGTTGCTTATGATTGCTGCTTGCTCAGGTAATAGCGCGAATGTAGCGAACCAGTCCAATACAGGCTCAAATACAGAAACAAATGCAGGTACAGACACGGCTGAACCGGTGAGCGATGGAAAACCGACTGAAATAGTTTTCTGGAACTCGTTTACTGGCGAAATTTACAAGTCACTCGAAGAGATTGTTGCTGACTATAACAATTCTCAAGATAAGGTTCATGTGACAAGTCAGTTTCAAGGCACTTATGATGAAACACTGACGAAGTTCAAATCGTCTATGGCAAGCGGCTCCGGTCCCGATGTGCTGCATATGTATGAAGCGGGAACACGCTATATGATCGACAGCGGCTACGCATTGCCGGTTGAGGACTTCGCTAAGGAATCAAACTTCGACTTGAATCAACTAAATGATATGGCTAGGTCCTACTATACGATTGATAACAAATTATGGTCTATGCCGTTCAACTATGGACAAGCGCTATTGTTCTACAACAAAACGGCATTTGAAGAGGCTGGTCTTGATCCGAATGCGCCTCCTCGCACATACAAGGAGTTTGCAGAATATGCAGATAAGCTAATGATTAAGGACGGCGACAAGGTTACTCGCTATGGCGCGACGATTGCGGTGTATGGCTGGTTTATGGAGCAGTTGATTGCTGGACAAGGCAAGTTCTATGTAGACAGCGATAATGGTCGTTCTGGTAGAGCAACAGGACTTGATGCAGACGCCAATGAGGCATTGCTGAACGTGTTCACGAACTGGAAAGCATTCACAGACAAAGAAAGCGTCGTTGATTTTGGCAAAAACTTATCTTCAGGCTACCAATCCTTTACTGCAGGCAAGATTGCAATGCTTCCGTTTGTTTCTGGTTATTACAATTACGCGAAACAAGCGATTAACGGTGCTTTCGAGCTTGGCGTAGGCTACTTCCCAATGCTTGAGAAAACCGAAAAAGGCGGTTCTTTACTAGCCGGTGCATCATTCTGGTTAATCGATCATAAAGATGAGGCTAAGAAAAAAGCTTCATGGGACTTCATGCAGTACATGGCTTCACCTGAGGTACAGGCGAAATGGACGTTGAAAACAGGAGATATCGCGATTAACAAAAAATCGTATGAGCTGGCGGAAGTGAAAACGTATCTGGAAAGCAACCCGGCTATTCAAGTTGCACTAGAGCAGGAATCTGCTTATCCGAACAATTTCTACACGCAGGGTGCTGTATTTGGGGTAATGCCAGAGGCTCGTCTCAGCTTCGAGGAAAATATGGATGCTGTCATTGCTGGTGTTCAGACACCACAACAAGCGGTAGATAAATTCTCGGCTCAGGTTGGCAAATCACTGAAAGATTATAATACGAGCATGGGCAAATAAGAGATAGGGAGGCTCACAATGTTTCGAACTAAAAATATTGCAGCGATGGGCTATAGCGGAATCTATCCTGAAAACACGATGCTGGCTTATCGAAAAGCACTAGAAGCAGGTGCAGACGGAATTGAGGTGGATGCCCATTTCACGAGGGATAATGTCATTGTCCTCTGTCATGACGAGCATATCGACCGTACAACAAACGGAACAGGGAAGATAAGGGACTTCACATATGAAGACCTAAGTCAATATAATGCTTCCCATTCGTATATGAATCCTGAGACGGCTGCTGTTGTTCAGTTGTTTGTATCACAGCCAAGACAGTCGGAAAAGGCAGAAGCAATAGGCTTTCAGTCGATTCCGAAGCTGGAAGAGCTTCTGGCATTGGCAAAGGAAACAGGTTGCTCCATTATCGTGGAGATGAAGGGAACGGCTGCCTTATATCCAGGCATGGGAGAAGCGATTGCTGAATTGATTATGGAGCACGGATTGGAGCGTCAATGCAGCATTTCAAGCTTCAGCCATCATTATATTTATGAGCTAAGCCAGCAATATCCGGATGTGTCGTTTGCAGCTGTAACGACAGTTGATCAGCTATACAAGCCAGCGGAATATCTAAAGCAGCTTCATGCCAAGCAAATCCATCCTTATTCAAGTGCGATTACCGAAGATATGGTTCAAGCTTGCCATAGGGAAGGGATTGAAATTATCGCTTGGTCCGTAGGTGAAACGGATGAAGAGGCAGGTGTTCAGAAGCTAATTGAGCTCGGCGTCGATGGCATTATGACTCATTATCCGCCGCGTATGCAAGGAATAGGTCAGGCATGAATCAAAAAACAATCATTATCGCGCATCGAGGCGCATCTGGAGAAGCGCCGGAAAACACAATGGCCGCCTTTCAATTAGCCGAGGAGCAAGGTGCCGAAGGGATGGAACTTGATATTCACCTGTCAGCCGATGGTGAAATCATCGTGTGCCATGATCCGACTGTAGATCGAACGACTAACGGAACAGGCAGGATTGAAGATCTGACCGTTCCAGAATTGAGAAAGCTGGATGCGGGCAGCTGGTTTCATTCTAAATTTCAAGCAGAGAAGCTTCCACTATTAGAAGAAGTATTCTCCGTTCTGAAGCCGGAGACGTTTCTTAATATTGAAGTGAAATGCCCATACAGCGAGCTTCTGGAGAAGCGTTTAATGGAGCTTGTGGTTCAATACGACCGGCTTGAGCAAGTAGTTGTCTCTTCTTTCGAGCATAAAACATTGGTTAAGCTCAAGAAGCGGACACCTGAACTACGAATCGGCCTATTGTATTCGGCAAACTTCCAAAGCCATTCGCTAATGGCCGCATCATCGGGGGTAGAGGTATATTCCTTGCATCCTCACTATGAGTGGTTGGGAGCCGAGGACATTGAGGAAGCGATCCGGCAGGGACTGCGGGTTTATCCGTATACGATTAATCGTGAAACGGATGGCATTTCATTGTTTCAAGCGAAGGTATCGGGCGTGATAACGGATTATCCTGCGAAGATAAAAGCAGTTAGAGATTCATTTTATTGAGTTGTTAGAATGGGTATGAGGATATTTTTATCAGACAAAGCAGCCTTCCTTGGTTATAGGGACGGTTGTTTTTGTTGTTTATGGTCAATTCGATGAACTGGCTGTTGAAATTGCGAAATCAGTAGGGAATATTAATGATAAAATAACGATAGGGCAACTCGCATCTAGAGTAGCGAAGTCCACGTTTGAGCCATATAAGTGTGTGCTCAATAATATTAAGTACATCTTCACAAAAAATCCAACAGATGCTGAAGTTAAGAAATTTGGTGTGAAACTGGGAGACATTTTGCAATCTGTTGCAGTACCAGGCCCAGGCGGGGCATTAGCAACAGTATTGAAATTTGCTCCTAAGTTAAACAAACTGATGAAGAAATTGGAAAAATATCTTGTAATTGCTTTACAGCGGGTACTAAGGTTATGACAGACGAAGGGGAGAAACCTATCGAGGAAATCGAGGTAGGGGAGAAGGTTCTCGCTAAGTCTGACGAAACCGGAGAAGTGGCATATAAAGAGGTCGTGGGCTGTTCCAAAAACAAGCTGACGAAATCTATAAGGTTCACGTCGGTGATGAAGTTATAGAAGCTACTGCTGAACATCCGTTTTGGCTCGATAGCAAAGGATGGACGTTCGTCAAAGACCTGAAAGTTGGCGATTTGCTTGTTTCAAGTGACGGTACTAAACTGGCAATAGATAAGATTGAAGAAGAGCCACGTGATGCAACGGTTTATAATTTTGAGGTTGTGGATTTCCATTCTTATTTTGTGTCCAATCTTGGTGTTTGGGTGCATAATTGTGCTGTTAAGGGTGCGGGTAATTCCGTGTGGCAACCAACAGCGAAGAATGCTGATTTATGGAATAAGGGAAAATTAAAAGCACATTTTGACAAACATGGTAGTACGGAGTTTGGAGCAAAATCATCTAAAGAATACTCTGATATGGCTTATGAATTTGGCACTAGAAATTCTGATAGTATTGTACAGACGACTACGAATGGATATGTATATAGATATGAGCCATCCACTCAATCTATATTTGTTGGAACAGAGAAAGGAGGTAGAATTAAATCTTTTTATAAATGGGATGGTCGTCCTGGTGATATGGTGATTCAGACATTAAAAGAACAGGGGCTAATAAGATGAATAATATAACTAGAGAAAATGCGTTTAAAATAATTGAATCAGTACGTAACATAATAGGAAAAGAGATAGATTTATCCGAGTATTTGGAAGAAGAAACGTCAATCATTAATAAGGAACAAAATGAGGTAGAAGTTGATTTTCAAGGTGTTAGTAATGGTTATTTAGCAGAAATAGTTCATGCTATTTCTGGATATCAAGTAGAAGTCATTGGTGAGGTAGAAGAGTTATATTCTTGTCCTTGTTGTGGGTTTAAAACTTTAACAGAACTTTATGGTGCGTTTGAAGGAGCAGGTTATGATATTTGCCCATATTGCAAGTGGGAAGATGATGGAACTTCGGACATAAATTCTTATAGGTCTATTAATAAAGGGAGCATAGTAGACTATCGCAATGAACTTCGCATAAACTCCAATAAGTACTATACAAACAAATGGCTAGATGGGAAAGGTTAATGTTTATCTAGCAGATGTTTCAAAGTAACCTTTTGCATGTGGAAATACAACTATTAGTTAAATTATTATTGGTGGAGGCTACCCAGTGTCGAATGAACCTATCATTCAACCAATAACACATATAATCAATGTAGTACCCGTATGAAGATTTCTCCATTTCGGTTGTACGCACATCAATTACTTTAATTTTATAACCTAAATATCACTATTCCGTTACGTAAAACAGGTTGATTATGGTCAGATACCACCATGATTGACCTGTTTTTTGTTATCTTCGTTTTCTCACGTTTTTTCAATATGTCTCGCAACTGTAGAATACCCTATCCCGATAGAAAGGGTGAGAAGGTCAGAAGTCGCATCTTCTTATATGGATAGCACGACAATTAATAGTAGGGGTGGCAAACTTGAAGTATTTTGATTCTGATCGCAACTGAACTGGCCTTTACAGCGATTGTTACATCGTAAGAAAGAAATCTGCTGACGAGTAGTTGACATATACAGGTAAGGATGCGTTTAAGGCTAGCCGCCTTCCTGACTTCATAGCCGCCGTGTGGCAGTGTAATCAAATACGCAGAAGGCAGGGATTTATATGACAACAAGGACTAATGATTTCGTTTTGATTCAAAACCGCCAAGCGGCTAACGAGTAAATGGACAAGGTAAGTCAAGAAAGCGAGTTCACGTCTCTTCACAAGGGATTTACCAAAGTACCACATAAAATCCATCGTTGTTACGGCTTAAGCCAGTACGAGAAGTTGATACTGGTTGACCTTATCGCTTATATGAGCGACAAGGCTCAGTGTTACCCGACCCATGAGATGATTGCCCGAAATGTCGGGAGTAGTTCCAAGACGATAGAACGCCACATCAAGGAGTTGGCTGATAAGAAGCTGATTCTTGTCAGTCAGGGGAAGAACAATACCTACTACTTGCCGAACTATCTTCACTGCCATCCGTTATTGCTGATAAGCGAGAAAACGCATGAGTTTATTGGCAGTGTTCGAAAGCAGGTTAATGAAAGGGAACTGACTTTGTGGGTTCAGGAAGTCATCAAGAGTGAGGAGTACAAGGCATTTATCGCTCAACTTCAAAAACTCAATGTACGACGACTGCCATTTGAGAAGTTTGCCGAAAAGGAAATACTGGACAGCTATGCTCAATTCCTGAGAATCGAGTTTGGCAAGCGATTTCCGCCCGATGAGAACGGACAATAATGACGAGTCTGTTCTCTCATCAGACTCTCTGTCCTGACAACCGCCATACAGTCTGTTGATGACAAGAAAACTGGGGCTGTAGACAAAGTGTCCACGGATTTGACGCAGAGTCGGTTATGCAAGACTGAGAGTCTGAAAGGCAGACATAAAGTCTGTTGCCAACCGTCAGAGAGTCTCACTAATAATAATCATTAACAATACTCAATAAAGAAGAATCAAGCTAAGAATCACTTGAAAAAGAAACAGCAGACACGCCGTTGGCGGTCTGCGATTTCGGGGGAGAGGGGATTGGTGAGATGGCATATAACTCTTTACATGAATGGAGAGATTCTAATGTCGCCGTGGGCGGTATGCTTGCTCAATCAATTTCTATCAGTTCTTCAATTCTGACGTTGAGTGTTTTACAAACGAGTTCCAATGTCTCTAAGTAAACCCTGTCAACATTGTCAGAACAAAGATGGTTGATTGTGCTTGCTCGTAACCCTGTTAATCTTGCCAGTTCCCGTTGAGATATTCCTTTCTGCTCTAACAATTGGCGTAACTTCACTCGAATTGCTATGCTTATCCTCCTGACGAGTAACGCTTAACCGTACTGAATTTATGAAGCAATAAGGTT
This sequence comes from Paenibacillus sinopodophylli, assembly GCF_005930355.1. Classification (GTDB taxonomy): domain Bacteria; phylum Bacillota; class Bacilli; order Paenibacillales; family Paenibacillaceae; genus Pristimantibacillus; species Pristimantibacillus sinopodophylli. Next base: position 88,675 of record NZ_VDBO01000004.1, on the reverse strand, counting down.
CTCGCTAAATCTGACGAAACCGGAGAAGTAGCATACAAGGAAGTCGTGGGGCTGTTCCAGAAGCAGGCTGATGAAATCTACTATGTCCACATCGGGAATGAAATCATCGAGGTTACGGGTGAGCATCCGTTTTGGTTGGATGGTAAGGGATGGACGTTTGTTAAAGAACTGAAAGTTGGCGACTTGCTTGTTTCAAGTGACGGTACTAAACTGGCAATAGACAAGATTGAAAAAGAGCCACGAGAAGCAACTGTTTACAATTTTGAGGTTGAGGATTTTAATTCGTACTTTGTATCTAATCTTGGGATTTGGGTACATAACTGCGATATAAATCCTTCTCCAAATCAATTATTGGGTATTAAAAAAGGTGGTGGAAATCCGAGGTCTGCTTTGAATGATATTGTTAAAGCGAAAGACGGAGCAAGTTCAAAGTCACGCGACTTGACTAAAGATGAAAAGAAAATAGCTAATCAAATATTGAATGACATTGTCGATGCAAAGAATGGAAATACGGCTGCACTTGCAAGTTTACAAGCAAGGGGAGATCATGCTCTTGAAAATCGTGCTTCTTCTGGTAATTATGCTGGATGGAATTCTGTTTACGTAGGTACAACCGGTGGAGCTAGTAATACAGTACGTGTACTCTATAAGCAAACAAGTAATGGTATACAATGGAATGTAGCAATTTGGCATTGAGTTACAAATTTATTTAGATCTGAGGAGGTCATGCGAAGTGTGCATGGCCTTCTATTTAAAGTATATTAGCTAAAAGGAGATCGTTATGGAAGATAAATCAAAAGGAATCAACTCCATATTTAAATACTTAACTCAAAGTAATGAAGGCTCGCCGGAGTTTGAAACCTTTATGGCCTTTTTACGTGGTTTGAAGGATTATTCATCCTTATTGGATATTTATGACGTAGAATTTATCGATCATCTGTTGGAAGAAGTGTTACCAAAAACAAACGAAGAGTGTAGCAAGGCATTGATAATTGAGACTATTGTGGAAGCGACTTACGGTAATGCAGAGAACAATATGTTAAACGAGCTTTTTCATGATTACATTCTTCTAGTGGAACGACACGCTACCACGATAAAAAATGCGGCGATATGTTTAAGGGGAATGATTGCTTCAGGCTTAAGTAGTAGGGATGTGTTTGTTCGGATCGCCATGTTTCAGGATAAATCATACGCCGTTTCATTGTTAACCTTCATAAACTTTCATTCATGGGGGGAACTGCCTTCTGAATTAACTGAACTTCAAGCGGAGGTGGATGACGCACAAAAGATAAGGGAGCGTTCTTATATTTTCACGCAATTTTTAGTTATTCTACATCCTTTTATTAGTAAATACCAAAGGGTAAGCTCCATAGATTTTGTATTTGATTATGAAGGAGCGCATGTCGATTGGCCTTTTAGTCATAAGGGCAGTGCATTAAGGTTAATTAAACAAAATATCATTGATGAGAGAGAAGGGACAATATTTGAAGAGTTGGGTATGCTCATTCATGATGAATCTATAGATTTACATTCAATAAAAGTTTTAAATCTGTATCAAGCGCTTTTCGATGGAAGAGATCCTCTGAATATAATTTTCACACTTCCAAAAGGTTAATAGGAAAGTAACTGTGATATGTATGAAAGTGAGGAGAGCGATATGGACTTTGTATATTTGGTACATCACACCTATGAAGTCGACTTAAACGAGGAACCGAAATTGATTGGCATTTATTCAACACGGGAGAAGGCAGAACAGGTCATTGAGATGTATAAGAAGAAAATAGGATTTCGGGACTATTTGGATGGATTTTATATTATTAGCTATGAGGTGGATCGCAATCATTGGCAAGAAGGCTTTCTCACAATTGACTACAAATCATAAGCGGATATTGGATCATCAACTATCAAACGAGCAAAATGCTTTATGCTTGTGAAGTGGATAGGGTACAACAATAGCGCGACTTAATTAATAGATATAGCCCCACAGCCATCCTCTATTTCAAAGAGATGCCTCGGGGCTCTAATTTGTATTAAGGCTAGCACAAGCTAACCACTAAATAAAAACAACACCTTGTACAGCAAGCTTCTCATGAAGCTGCGGAATTGAGATGTCAGCAACTGGTACATTATCGCTGATGGCAATAGTGGCAGCAATGCCCGCTGCTTGACCGAGCGCATAGCAGGTCGCTTGAACGCGCATGGAGGACATAGCGACATGGGATGCGGATATGCTGCGGCCAGCGACAATTAAGCCTTCCACATGCTCAGGAAGCATGCAGCGATAGGGGATGTCGTAACCCTCCAGCTTCCGTTCATCCGTGTTCGCTCCACCGGTTGGATTATGAATATCGATTTCATAGTTGGTCTGTGCGACTACATCCTCGAAGCGGCGACCACTCGTCAAATCATCCTCTGTCAGTGTATAGCGGCCCTCGATCTGGTTGGTCTCTCGTACACCAACCTGACCGGGCACATGGGACAATATATGATTCGGATGTTCGGTACGCTGCAAGTAATTAGCTACGGAGAACACCTGCCTCAGCGATTCCTTCTCTGCATAGTTAATATCCTCGATTCTGGCACCATTGCCTCTAACTCTAGTCATGTTCACCAGCAGCGTGCCATCGCCCATATGGCTCCAATGCAGAAGACGGCCTTGCGGCAATTCCTCGACGGATTCATAGTTATAGCAGTCCTCAGGTAGATAAGGAGTTACAGGCTTACCAGTATCCTGCATCATGAACATCAATGTCATCGGCTGCGTTAAGCCATCTTCACTGCGCCCCGAGTGTATGGGCACACCTGCCTCAGCGGCAACTCTAGCATCACCTGTACAGTCAATGATGACACGGCCTTCGAAAGCGCGGAGCCCTTCGCGTGTATTGGCGATGACGCCAGTCAACTTCTTGCCTGACATAATTGGCGATATGAAGCTGGTGTGATAATAGACGTCAATGCCTTCATTCTCCAGCTTCCGATTCAAATAATGGCGCAGCTCAAAAGGCGAATATTGCGGCCAAATCGACTCATGATGGGAGCTCGGAAGTGCTGCTGGCAAGAATTCCGCGATCATTTCGCGATAAATCCCCGTTACATTGCCTACGCCCATGAAGATACTTACATTACCAAGCGTACCCATGCCTCCTAATTGACCGGAATGCTCAAGCAGAATCGTTTTGCTTCCGCAGCGCGCAGCGCTAATAGCGGCTGCTGTACCGGCGGGACCTCCTCCTACGACAATAACATCGGCTGAAGTGTGTATGGGAACGATTCGCTGCATCGTGACTTCTTTGTTCAACATGTAGTATTTCCCCTCTCATATTTGATCTGAAGATGCATTGTGCGGTTCAGGCTGTATCCGTTGCTTTCAGTCTAGGAGAAAATGATCGTATTTTATAGTTTCATTTTTGTTACAATTAACGCAGCATAACTCTCGAGGAGGCGCTTCTATGCCGCGAAAAAAAACCGTCACCCTGCATACGATTGCAGAGGAGCTTGGCTTAACGATTCATACCGTTTCGAAAGCGCTGCGAGGTTTGCCGGGCATGTCCGAAGCGACGCGTAAAGCAGTAGCGGATTGTGCACGCAAGCATGGCTACCGGACGAAGGAGCAGGAATCGGGCATGTTCGCGGAGCGCATATCATGGGCGAACACGAATCCGCGGCGATTTGCCATGCTGCTGATCGGGGAGTCACTCTTTCATCGCATGCAGCTTGAAGGTGTACAGCTTCGGTTGAATGAGCTCGGACACTCCTTATATCCCCTGCTGGTGCCAGCCACCCTGACGAATGAATTGGAACTGTCTGAGTGGCTGGAACAGAACGGTTTGTCTTTTGCGGATGGCCTGTTTCTGACTGCAGCCATACCGGCGTGGATGGAAGCGACACTCTTAAAGCTGAATATGCCCAAGGTGCTCTTAAATTTCCCTTCCGTTCTGGCTGAGGTAGACAGCGTAATTTGGGATGTAGAATACGCGATTCATCGGACGATGGAGGAACTGTACCGCTCAGGTCATCGTCAAATTCTGTACGTTGGTGAAATCGAGCCGCAGCGTGGCTTTCGCTTAAGATGGCAGGCTTTCGAAGCGGCGGCGGAGCGGCTGGGCTTGATTGGCTTGGCCAATTCGGACAAGCATCTTACCATGACAACAGCAGATCGTACTGTATGGATGTCTTTGCTGCGTGAACGGCTAAACTCTGGCCAATATACGGCTGTCATTGGTGCAATTCCAGGCGTGGCTGAATGGGTTTATATCGCCGCAGCCTTTCTCGAATTTAATATTCCAGAGCATTTCTCGCTTGTCGGGATGGAAAATGAGGAACATACCTATTTTCCCGGTATGACAAGACCTCTTCTGCTTGTAAGGGAAGCAGGAGAGCGGGCCGCTGAGCTCATGCTTCGACGTATCGCGAACCCGCTGCTGCCTTACGAGCATGTTAGACTCAGAGGATCATTTTATAAGGGGCATACGATTCGTGATATCCATTCCTGAGGTCATGGATTTGGCATGCGATATGCCTACGATCACAACGAAGTATTCTGATTTTGGACAAGCAGAAACCGATTTCTTGTCTCATGCAGACCCTGTGCTGGGCGAAGCGATTCAGCGTCTAGGCAAGGTCGAGCGCGTCATCATGCCCGATCTGTTCACCGTGCTTATCCATGCTATTGTCGGTCAGCTAATTTCGGCGAAGGCTGCGCATACGATCTGGGAGCGGATGCAGGAACGGCTTGGTGCGATAACGCCGGCCAACCTAGCAGAGCAGCAGGCCGAAACGATTCAAAGCTGCGAGCAATTCAATGCTTATTGCCATCGATATTCGCCGCATGGGTCGGTGGCATCTATTTATTTGTGGAGATTATCCTTTGAATAACGAAGAGGAGTGAAATGATGGCCTATCACATAAAGGAACAGCTGCATGCGCTCGCGGAAGAAGATTATCGGAAGTTTACTTCTGCATTAATACCGAACGTAACGAATATACTTGGAGTTCGTCTTCCTGAGCTACGTAATCTAGCTAAACCGATTGCGAAAGGTGATTGGAGAGATTACCTCCATCATGCCGAGAGCGATTATTTTGAGGAAATCATGCTGGAGGGGATGGTCATCGGCTTAATTAAAGCGGAGCCCAATGAGCTTTTACGACGAATTGCCGATTTTGTTCCCAAAATAGATAATTGGTCGGTATGCGACAGCTTCTGTATCGGACTCAAAATGACCAAAAACAATAAGGCTGCGGTATGGGACTTTATTCAGCCGTATCTCGCTTCGACCAAAACGTACGAAATACGCTTCGGCGTTGTCATGCTGCTTACTTATTTCATAGAAGAAGTTTATATTCATCACCTATTTGAGCTGCTTGATCAGACTGACCGCAGCAGCTATTACGTCCAAATGGCGGTAGCGTGGGCGGTTTCTATTTGTTATATTAAGCTGCCGGAACAAACACAAGCTTACTTGGAGGACAATAAGCTTGACGATTTCACCTATAATAAGGCTTTATCCAAAATAACCGAATCATACCGCATAGATCCAGAAACGAAAAACAGCATACGCAGTATGAAACGGAAGAAACGAGTGTAGGTTACGCATGATGCAGTATTAGTCCGCTCGCCCTTCCAAGTCCAACAGCCTCATTTTCATGGGAATGCCGCCTCTGTAGCCGGTCAAGGCCCCGCGCTTCCCAATTACCCGGTGACACGGAATAGCGATGAGAAGGGGATTGGCACCAATTGCTGCTCCGACTGCTCTTGAGGCGGTGGGACGTGCAATCGCTTGAGCAATGTCCGAATAGGATAACGTTTGGCCGTAAGGAATATGGCAGAGCGTATCCCATATCGCGAGCTGAAAGGCTGTTCCCGCATAGTCCAACGGTATGGTGAAGCTTATACGCGTACCTTGCCAGTAAGCAATAAGCTCTTTCTTGTACGGTTCGAGCATGTCGTCGTTATGAACCCATTCACCGATAGGAAATCGTTTGTGCATAGCTTTTTCAAGCTCCGCTAATGATTGGCCTGGTGAACCGACGAAACAAAGCCCTTTTGAAGTGGCTGCAAGGTGAATATCCATATCGTCATACTGGAGTAGCGACCAATAGAGCTGTTGTGAAGCAGGTTGGTTCATTATTCTGTTAGGCCTCCATTCGTACTAGTATTTTTCTTGCGATAGCTTGCTGGTGTATGTCCGGTTTTCTTTTTGAAAAGGGTGATGAAATATGGCGTATTAGGCAATCCGATGCGTATGCCAATCTCCGAAACACTATGCTCCGAGTAAACCAGCAGCCGCTTGGCTGCCTCTATTCGAACCTGTTGAATATAAGCTACAGGGGTGAGCTGCTTGACTCTTCTGAAGGTTCGGTGAAGATGATAGGGGCTGCCATGAACAATCTCAGCAAGCAGCGCCAAAGTTAAAGGATGCATATAGTTGCGATCAATATATTCAGCTGCAGCTGCGATCCATTCTTCGACGGGAAGCTTCACACCACTAGGCTTGCAGCGCTTGCAAGGACGGAAGCCTGCTGACACTGCTTGTTCGGCGGAATCGAAGTAAGTGATGTTCTCTATGTTGGGCGGTCTGGATTTGCAGGAAGGCCTGCAATAGATACCCGTTGTTTTGACCGCATAAAAAAACCTTCCATTGTAGGACTCGTCGTTGTAAAGAACGGCATGCCATTTCTCCAGAAGCCCGAGCTCATTCATTTTACCTCACCTCCCCTAATAGTATAACCGTGAAAGTAACGTATGTACGGATTGGATAATGAATAAGCAAGATAATGAAATTGTAGGTCTAAGGCGCTTCATGTAACATATGATCGCTGGAAATCGTCTATAGATGACTGAGCCCATTATTCGGAGGAGGTATTCAGATGAGCAGCTTATGTCGGAGTATTGTTATTTGTATATTACTCATTACCGTTTTGAGCGGATGCGCGATTAGCGAAGCGGAACAGACGGAGCCTTCAATGGATTTGGCAGTTGTTTATTCATCGTTTGATGCATTAAAGGATGATTAAGCGTTCATTGCAGAAGTAAGGCTGAAGGGTGCTTTCGAACAAATACCAGAATATGCGGGCGGAACGTTCACATTAACAGAAGTAGAAGTAAAAGAGGTAATCAAAGGGGATGCGGGCTATAACGGCAAAGTCATCAACCTTTTTGGATTTGAAGCATTGAAAGCGGTGAAGGGAAATGATCGGTTCGTTCTGTTCATGAATCAGTATGAAGGGCCAATTATAACGGATGAAGCTTTTGTCATCTCCGGGCTTTTTCAAGGCAAGTTCAGAATAGACGACCAAGACACCGTACATTATGATGATCACGATTATTTGGAAACAGCAGCATTTCATCAGAAGCTGAATAAGCTAAGCCTAGCTTCCTTCCAAACATTGATTAAAGAAGAATAATGGAGAAACGACTAGAAGGGGCTAACATGATCTAGTTTTTTAAGCAAATATGATAGCGCTAACATAATATCTTGTCATTTATTTACATATGAAGTATCTTAGTCGTACAAAGGGGGAATGAAGCAATGGAAAAGACGAACCAACGATTACCTCGCAGTCAGCCTGAAGCACAAGGAATTCGTTCAGAAGCAATTATCGCATTTTTAAATGGGATTCAAGAACGGCAATTGGAGCTGCATAGCATGATGCTGCTTAGGCATGGCGTGGTAGTATCCGAGGGCTGGTGGAAGCCTTATGCATCAGAAGTTCCGCATATGCTGTTCTCGCTTAGCAAAAGCTTCACTTCATCCGCGATCGGTTTCGCTGCTGCAGAAGGGAAGCTTTCATTGGACGATGCGGTCGTCTCGTTCTTCCCAAGTGAGGTGCCGAATGAGTTAGAGCCAAATTTGTCTGCCATGCGTATTCGCCATTTGCTAATGATGGGAACCGGGCATGATCAAGATACAACAAACGGGATGGTAGAGAGCGAAGACGGGAATTGGGTTCAGGCGTTTCTCCAAGCCCCCGTCGAGCATGAGCCAGGTACACATTTTGTATATAACAGCGGAGCTACGTATATGCTGTCAGCGATACTCCAGAAGGTGACCGGGCAATCTTTGCTGTCCTATTTGCAGCCGCGTCTGCTTGAGCCGCTTGGCATTGATGGGGCTACTTGGGAATCCTGTCCGCGCGGCATACATGTGGGCGGCTGGGGGTTAAGTATTACAACTGAGGATATTGCGAAGTTCGGACAGCTGTATTTGCAGAAAGGCGAGTGGAACGGCCAGCGTATTTTGCAGGAGGAATGGGTAGCAGAAGCAACCTCCAAGCAAATAGCCAATGGAGACGGCGGAGCCAGTGATTGGGCTCAAGGCTACGGCTACCAGTTCTGGCGCTGCCGTCATGGTGTGTACCGTGGAGATGGCGCGTTCGGCCAATACTGTGTGGTGATGCCGGAGCAGGATGCGGTGCTCGTCATGACAGGCGGCACCAACGAGCTGCAAGGTGTACTCGATATGGTTTGGGAGCATCTGCTGCCTGCCATGGAGTCGTCTCCTCTCTCACTAGATCATGATGTGCAAGCTGGGCTTGCGGCGAAGCTGCAGAGCCTGACCCTGCAACCACCGCAGTTGCAGCAGGAATCGTCTCTGGAAGCCAATATCTCCGGAGAGACATACACGCTGGAAGAGAATAAGCATCAATGGAAGAGCATTGCCGTGAGCTTCGAAGATCATCATGCGGCCGTTGTCGTGGTCAAGGCTGAGGAGAACTTTACCCTTATCCTTGGCAGAAGCAGCTGGAACGAGGGAAGCACAAGGCTCATTCTAGATGGGGACAAAAGAGTCTTTGCCAGCTTCACTTGGGAACAGCAGGATACGCTTCTGATTACGATAAGATTTACGGAAACGCCATTTGCCTTCACCGGTACTCTTCAGTTTGAAGAGGGGAAGCTTGTTTTAAGCCTCATTTCAAACGTATTGCCCGATAAGACTAATGTTCGAGGGCAAAGAGTAGGATTGGAGCAACGGAAGGAATAGGAGCCTGTCATGGTCAATTAGTCATGAAATGGCCGAAGGCACCAGCAGGGATAGCATACCAGCTATCTCTCTTTCCTATGAGCGAGCCTAGGCTGATGCCCATTATATGCTATAGGATTTGGCTATTTGTAAGATCGAAGTTATGATAATAGGGAGCATGTTGAGATGAGCAATGAAAATATGGGACGCATAGGAACGAGATAAAATTTAGGAGGAATCATAATGGCGCAACGCTATCGGATTACAAGAGAATTCCAAGAAATGGATCAATCGGAGCAAACCATTTCATTGGAAGAAACCAAGAGCTATTTTATCACCAAGCCTGAATTTACTTATTCATCTGTATTTACGGTGAAAGGTGAAACCAGTATGACGATTGAGGGAGAGTTTTTCATGTGGAGTTATGGGGATGTATCGATCCCTTTCAGATATTTCCAAGGTGATATATACGTATCCGGTACAAATGAAGCGGTAATTCCCAAAATGCTTGAGGTTGCTAGCGAATTAAGGGCAGATGTAGTGGAAGGCTAGACTAATCGATACGATACGAGCATCGGCTGTGCGGAGCTGCGATCAGCGGATAACCCGAATATAAAGGAGAACAATGGCGATGACATCAACTTATGCACCGCAGCTAGATCGGACCTATATGCTTGCTCAGCTAGAGACGCTGCTGAATATGCCAAGTCCAAGCGGTTATTGCATGGATATTATGAAGTACATAGAGGCTGAAGCCAAGCGACTTGGTTACAGCCTCGAATACACGCCGAAAGGAAATGGCATCATTACCATCTCCGGCGAAACGACGTCCAAAGTTATTGGTTTGACTGCGCATCTAGATACGCTTGGCGCAATGGTGCGTTCGATTAAACCCAACGGAATGCTGCGTATTACGCCGATCGGCGGGTATGCGATGCACACGGTGGAAGGGGAGTATTGCGTCATACATACACGTGATGGGCGCAAATACGAAGGCACCGTGCTGTCTACCAAAGCATCTGTTCATGTATTCAAGGATGCGGGCGAGTGGAAGCGCGAAGAAGCGAATATGGAAATTCGAATCGATGAGCTGGTGAAAACGAAGGAAGAGACAGAGAAGCTAGGTATTTCCGCCGGCGATTTCGTATCGTGGGAGCCTCGTACCCGTATATTTGCGAATGGTTTGGTCAAATCGCGCCATCTCGACGATAAGGCAAGTGTAGCTGCTCTGCTTGGTCTTATGGAGTGGCTGAAGCGCGAAGGGAAGACGCCAGCCTATACGCTAAAGCTGATTTTCTCGACCTTCGAGGAGGTAGGGCATGGCAGCGCCTATATTCCGAGCGATATTACGGAGATGATCGCGGTGGATATGGGTGCTATAGGCGATGATCTGACGACGACGGAGATGGATGTTTCGATTTGCGCGAAGGATTCAAGCGGGCCATATGATTATGAAATGACTAGCCGGCTCATTGAGCTTGCAAAGCGGGAAAGCATTGCATATGCGGTTGATATTTATCCGTATTATGGCTCTGATGCATCGGCAGCACTGCGGGGCGGCAGCAATATCCGAGCAGCTTTAATCGGTCCTGGTGTTCACGCTTCTCATGGCATGGAGCGTACACACGCTGATGCGGTGGTGAATACGGCAGCCTTGCTGTTAGCGTATGTGATGGAGTAAGTAAAGGGAAATGAAACGGTCTGTGGGCAGCTTGCAGCGTGAGTGCAAGCGAGCTGCTCACGGGCTTTTTGCTGCCCATAATGAAGTGCCAGGAGCTCGTCTTCATGCTTTTTTTGTCAGAATCAGCCGCAAGTAGGCCCTTAGGCGAAGGAGGTAAAGTAGTCTATTAGTGATAGCTAAGAGGCAAAGGTTGGTTCGATTTCAGTGCTTGCGCAGCTTTATATTTATCCCGATTCATGGTTGAATATCCTGATCGACCGCAGCGGAAACGATTTCAATCCTCTATCATTTTTCCTCATTTACCTTTGAATGTCCGTTTTTAGCCGAAAAATAGCCCTTTTTTAAATTAGAATTTTGTTATTTTTGTTTTTTTGCTGTAAATATAACGTTCTCATGTTAGAAAATATACCCCAAAAAGACGGTTGCAGATCATGTCGACATAAGATTTTGTCCTGCTTTAGTAGGATGCTGGTCAATAGTCCCTTTTTTATTCGTGGAAATAACCGTTTTTTTGATCGTTTTGAGTTGTTCAGGGAGTCGGAAAAATGCGAAAATCCTATATTCTACTTGGGATTAAGGTGAATGGTGCTGCTGATCAACTGAGTCTTGAGTGGGAATCTCTCATAAAGTTAATAAAACGCTTTCAATTATCAGAATTATTAAATTCGATAACCTAAATAAAGACTTTTATATCCAACTATTCACATCAACTAGGCGTCCGTACTTAGAGAAAGCAGGACCAATATGAGCAGGAATGTCTAAATGCGACCATGTCTTTATTCCCTCAAGAATTATTTTCATCTGTGTCATACTAGAGTGCAACGAGGGGCAAGCAAGAAAAGAGTTTCAGGATTCAAAGGGTATGAGCGAGCTGATGAATGGAGGTTTCAGAGATGAATGTTTCAAATCAGGAGCAGAAGCGGGTAAGGCTGAAGCAATTTTTGAAAATATTATCCGAGGATCCTTCTCTACTGCAGCAGGATGGACAAATGGGAACGAGAACTTTGCCGGAGCTGCTTGTGGCGGTCGGCTGCAGGCTTCGCAACGAGCCGATTGATCTGGCTGAGCTGTTGTCACAGCTGCTTGGCAATCTAGGCTTGCATGCATGCTCATCCGATATGATGGAGTATGTCATGAACGGCGGAACCGTTGATGAATTTATAAACACAGCCAAGCAATAAGATCGTCCTTATTTGCAGGGGTTTTCGTAAAGGGCGGCTCCTACTAATAAGTGATGCCCAAAAGTTCGCGTTTTGAATAATTAATAAATTTTAATATTCATTTGGAGTAACTTTAAATTTGCGAATAGCAGAAACAACTGGAATAGCAGGACTGACTTTATTAGTAATGGAGGAACCATTTTGGAATTGAAACAGTATTGGCTCATCGTCAGAAGAAGGCTGTTGATGATCATTCTAATGATTACCGTGAGCTGTCTGGCCATCGGCCTATACTCCAGCTACTTTATTACGCCGCAATATGAGGCATCCGCTAAATTGATCGTTAACGATTATAAGGACAGCAGCTCACTCATTCCGAGCATAGACGTCGGTTCAATTAACTCTACGATCGGATTAATCAAAACCTATAAAGAAATTTTGAGAACACCGCGCATGATGAAGAAGGTTGTGAAGGAGTATCCGGCGCTTGGCGTGACATACAGAGAGCTCATCGGCAAAGTAAGCGTGAGCTCCGTTAACGAGACGCAGGTCATGTCCATATCGGTAAGAGATGACTCTTACGAGCAAGCAGCCCAAATTGCTAATGCAGTAGCCATTGTTTTTCAGAAGTCAGTGCCCGAGCTCATGAAGGTTGATAACGTCTCTGTCCTCGACCAAGCAGACCCTAAGGAGTATCACGGGCCGGTAGCGCCAAACGCCAAGATGAACATCGCAGTGACATTCATGCTGGCCCTTATGCTCGGTGTAGGGATTGCGTTTCTATTGGACTACTTGGATGACACGGTGAAAACCGAAGAGGATATCGAGCTGCTGCTTGAAGTACCGGTTCTAACCTCTATTCCTAAGTTTGAGGAACGGGATGCCATGGATAAGGTGAGCAACGCGCCGCTAAAGAAGCTTGCAGGGAGGGAACAGAATGTCTCGCTTGATTCCTAAGTGGAACCTTATTACCGAATTGAATCCGAAGTCGCCCATATCCGAAGGTTATCGCATGCTGAGGACGAACATCGAGTTCTCAACAATTAATTATAAGCTGCAGATTATTATGGTGACCTCCTCCAAGCCGAGCGAGGGTAAAAGCACCACCTGCGCCAATATGGCAGTCGCCTATGCCCAGGCTAACAAAAAGGTGCTGCTGATTGATGCGGACTTGCGCAAGCCGTCGCAGCATCACATCTTCGGCAAATCCAACCGAAGCGGGCTGACGACAGCTTTATTCAATCAACTGGCGCTTGAGGATATTATCCAGTTCACGAATACAGACAATCTATCGATCATTCAGGCGGGGCCGACGCCCCCCAATCCTTCGGAGCTGCTCTCCTCTGATCAAATGGCATCCCTTCTGAAGACGGCGAGAGAGAGGTTCGATGTGGTTATTATCGATACACCGCCTATTATGTCCGTTACAGATGCGCAGATCGTTGCTACACAAAGTGACGGGGTCGTGCTCGTTATCGATTCAGGGAAAGTGAAGAAGGAAGTTGTGCTCAAAGCGAAGGCATCAATCGAGCATGTAAAGGCGAAGCTCATCGGGGTCGTCTTGAATAAGATCAATCGAAATCATTCCGATATCTATTCCTACTACTACGGGGAAAAAACCGACGCTTAGTGCAGGTTAATCCAGCAAGGTCAGCAAGAATAGATAGGTAATGTCTCCTGCACCTCTATCACCGGAGGCACTCGGTCATGCTGTGGGTCAGCCGACCTTAGACGTTAATCGTCAAGGGTGTGATGTGAGGAGGGGTTTAATGCCCCCGTATGTCAAAAATACAATAGGATAGGGTGAAATCAAATGAAAAAAGTGAGAAAAGCCATTATCCCCGCTGCTGGACTAGGTACGCGTTTTTTGCCGGCAACGAAAGCAATGCCTAAGGAAATGCTGCCCATCGTCGATAAGCCAACTATTCAGTACATTGTGGAAGAAGCCATTGAATCAGGCGTTGAAGATATTATCGTCGTGACCGGCAAAGGAAAACGGGCAATCGAGGATCATTTTGATATCGCCTTTGAGCTTGAACATATATTGGCGGAAAAAGGAAAGTACGATATTTTGGAAAAAGTCAGAAAATCATCAAATGTGAATCTTCATTACATAAGGCAGAAAGAGGCGAAAGGGCTCGGGCACGCTGTCTGGTGCGCACGCAACTTTATCGGCGATGAGCCGTTTGCCGTCCTGCTTGGCGATGATATCGTCGAGGCCGACGTGCCTTGCACAAGGCAGTTGATCGAGCAATACGAGAAAACGGGACGCTCCGTCATCGGTGTTCAAAGTGTAGGAGTAGATCAGACGCATCGCTACGGAATTGTAGATCCAGGTCAACGGCTGGACAATCTGTACGAGGTTAATCGTTTCGTAGAGAAACCGCCGCAGGGGCAAGCTCCATCTAATCTGGCCATTATGGGTCGTTATGTGCTGACACCGGAAATATTCGAATATTTGGGACGGCATGAAAAGGGTGCAGGCGGAGAAATCCAACTGACCGATGCTATTCAAAGCCTGAATGTGAACCAAGGTGTTTATGCCTTTGACTTCCAAGGTATTCGCTATGATGTCGGCGAGCAGCTTGGCTTTATTATGACAAATATTGATTTCGCCCTCAGAAACAATGAGCTTAAGTTTAGATTGATGTCTGAGCTTGAGGATCTGATGGAACGGGAACTAAGCAAACAACTACTGTCTGGAAGGAGTGAGCGGGTATGACACCTCCGAACTATCAGGATGAAGCGGTAGTTGGCGTTTCGGATTATTACGCGAATGCCGTCCCTAGGCAAGCTGACAACGAAGCGGTAACGGTGTATGCGATTATGAAGCGAACGATTGATATTGTAGGCTCCTTCTGCGGCTTGTTGCTGCTTAGTCCGTTATTTATCGTCATCGCTATCCTTATCAAATGGGAGGATCCTAAGGGGTCCGTCTTCTTCTATCAAACGAGAATCGGCAAGGATGAGAAACCGTTCCGCATGTATAAATTCCGCTCGATGCTGACCGGGGCTGAGGATAAGCTCAAGGAGCTGCTCGATAAGAATGAGATCAGCGGTGCGATGTTCAAGATGAAGGACGATCCGCGTATCACGAAGATTGGCAAGTTGATTCGCAAGACGAGCATCGACGAGCTGCCACAGCTGCTTAATGTGCTGCGGGGCGAGATGTCCTTGGTAGGACCCAGACCGCCGCTTACACGGGAGGTTGCTGAGTATACGGAGTATGATAAGCAGCGCTTGTCCGTTACGCCGGGCTGCACAGGTCTTTGGCAGGTTAGCGGACGGAATAATCTATGCTTCAAGCAAATGGTTGAGCTCGATCTGGCTTACATTGAGAAAAAATGTATTTGGTTCGACATTAAAATCATGTTCAGAACAGTGAGAGCGGTCGTAGGCTCTCAGGACGCTTATTAGGAGTGAATCACGATGGCGAGAGTGCTGCATATTTCGGAATTTACTAAAGGCGGGATTGAGACCCACCTGAATGAGGTGCTGAGCTACCAATCGGACCGCCATGACATTTATCTCATGGCCTCCGAGCAGAACTCAAGTCCGGATACGCTGCGCATCAGCCATGATCGGCTGCAGCTGTATCCGTATAAGCGCAAGCCGGCCTATTTCATCCAAGCGGTAAGAGCGATTCATCGAACGGTAAAAGAGTTCAAACCGGATATCGTCCATGTTCACGGAACGTTCGCGGGTGTTTTCCTGCGGACGTTGTTTTTTTTCAAAAGCCGTCGGCCGATCGTTATTTATAATGCGCATGGCTGGGCCTTTCTTATGGACATTAAGCCATGGAAGAAGCGGATATTTGCTTTCATTGAGAAGATGCTTGCGCTTCGCACCGATTATATCATTCATATTTCGAAGCATGAATATGACAGGGCGCTGCATTACGGGCTGCCTGCTGGGAAGTCCGGCATCGTGTACAACGGTGTTTCGGACACGGCACCAATGACGGACACTGCGCCTTTCGAGACCAATCCAGACCGTATCAACCTGCTCTATGTCGGGCGATTCGACCGTCAAAAAGGATTCGATCTGCTGCTTGATGTGTTCAACGAGTATCGATTCACAAATGTAAATTTATATTTGGTCGGCGATACGGTGCTTGAGGAAGTCAGCTATGAGTTCCCAGACAATACGGTCAAGCTCGGCTGGATCGACAATTCGCAAATCGATCGTTATATGAACGCTTGCGATGCGGTCATTATTCCTTCGCGCTGGGAAGGCTTCGGCATTGTCGCTATCGAGGCGCTCAGGAATAAGAAGCCGGTCATAGCGAGCAATCGGGGTGCGCTGCCAGAAATCATTAAGCATGGCGTGAATGGCTATGTGTTTGACTTCAATAATAAGTCGGAGCTGGCTGCGATCATTAATGGACTCGACAAGCAGACGCTTGCTGTAATGGGACAAGCGGGTCTTGGTATTTTCAAGGAAAAGTTTCATTCGAATCAAATGAACAGTCGAATTGAGCGCTTGTATGAGGATGCACTGCAGAAACGAAGCGGCTCGTATACGGCTGCTGTCAACAAATATGTCTAGATCTACGGGGATGGAGAGAAGATGAGCCAAAGCTTGCAGAGTCAACCAATTGTGAAGGGGAGATCAGATAAACGAGCAGAGATCGTACAGTTTTTTCTGGCGCTGTATCTCATCGCTTTGCTGGTGCTGACCGTCTATCAGGATTTCCCTTTAGTGAATATGATCGGAGAGATCGGCAGGTCGCCTATTATATTGCTGCTGCCGCTTTTTGTTTTTTGTGAAATCGGGCTGCTTGCGAAGCACAAGCGTGTGGTGCATGGCTCGATGCTGCAAAAGTACGTGTTCGGTTTTATTTTGTATTTGAGTATCATCACGGTCTTCTATTTGCTCGTTCAGTTTCTGCAAGGCAGCTACAGCTATGGTTCTGAGTCGCTGCTCGGCAAAGGGATCAAGGTGCTCATCTATTTTGTATTAATTCTGCTCTACATTAGGCATATGCAGCTTGTATTTTCCCAAATCGTGAGCTTCAAAATGCTGTATGGCTGTTTTCTCGCAGTCGTAACGCTGCTGGTCATGATCATGATTCTAGAGCTTATGACAATGCCGAATGCCTTTACCTATCTACACTCGGGGAGTCATCCCTACTGGCGAGTAAGAATGCTGACCTCGGAGAGCAGCACCACCGGCTCCATCGTGGTTGTATATGCGTCGATCATGGTGTATTTGACCAAATATTTGAGCCCGTTTGCAAGAACACTCTCCATCCTATATGCGACTAGTTTTTTTCTGTTCTACATGTTCATCACCGGTTCGAAGGGCTTCATGATCATTATTCTGCTGACGCTCGTCGTCACCATGGTTAAGTTTCTTGATTTCCGCAAAAAGAAAAATTTCATTCTGCTGATCAGCGTCGTGCTGGCCATGTACATGTTCATTACGAACTTCTCGGCCGGTTTGCTCAGCTCATTCAGTAATGACATCGAAAACTACACATCCTCCTACACGCGAATGGGAACGATTATTATCGCGCTGATTACGGTTTTCCACAACCCGCTGGGGGTTGGAACAGGAGCCTATCTCATGTATTTCGATAAGTATGTGAATGATTCTATCAGCATGATGTCCCATTTCTATTACAGTACATTTGGCATCAGCCAGATCAATGCGGGGGAGCTGTTGCAATATTCGGGCTCGGATAAAAACTTAGGCGTCAAATCAGGCTTTTTCCAATGGGTCATGTTTGGCGGGCTGTTTTCGGTCCTATTCTTCTATCTACTGGCCAAAAATCTCATTATTAAAGCGAAATCCAGCTCCATTCTGTTTCTAGCGCTTATCTTTATCTTGTTCTCGATGCTGCTCGTTTCATTAGAAATCAAATACGAGGTATGGCTGCTGTTTGCATTCATCAGCTTGTTCCTTGGCAAGAACGAATTGCATTCTACTAATAGGCCGGGGGTAACTAAATGAAAATGCTAGTCGTGTGCAGTGATTTCCCTTATCCCGCCGACCATGGCGGAAGAGTCGATACATGGGGGCGCATTAAGGTGCTCTCAGAGCTTGGCTGGAAGCTGCATCTGCTCGTATGCGGCAAACAAATGCCGACGAAGGAAGAAATGAAGGCGGTGTACGCGTATGTAGAGGAAATTACGCTCTGCGACCGCCGAAGCAAGCTTGCGGATATGCTCCACAGCATTCCGATGCAGGTAAAGTCGCGAAGCGAGCTGAGAAACGTGGAGCTGTCCGGCGGTTACGATTATGTGCTGCTGGAAGGCGACTACGTTTATCCGATTCTGGATAACCCGAAGATCAGGCAGGATACGGCGATTCTAAGGGTGCATAACGATGAAGCTGTCTATTTCAAGGCGCTGGCGAGGAGCACGAAAAACATCGTCCACAAAATGTACTATCACATGGAGAGCAGTAAATTTGCCAAGCTGCAGAAGAAAATGCTGGAGAAGGTGGATAAGTATCTATTCATATCCAGCAAGGAGTTTGAGAGCTTCCGGAAACAGAATCCGAGAGCCAGAAGCTTGTTTCTGCCGCCGCCGGTAACGAATGGAAGCTTCGAGGCAAGCGATTTCCGCAGTAAGCATGTTGTCTTTATCGGGTCATTGTTCATGCCGAACAACAGGGAAGCCATTCAGTGGTATCTCGAACATATCCACCCGCTCATGCTGAAGGAGCCGGAATACAAATTCATTATCGCTGGCAACAGTCGGAAGCAGAGTCTGAGCTGGCTGGATGCTTACGATATGACGAACGTGATCGTACATGATACGCCGAAAAGTTTGACGGATATTTACCGAAACGGATATTTGTTCGTTAACCCGATGCAGAATGGAGCGGGCGTTAAGCTCAAGACGATTGAGGCCATTCAGAATGGCCTTCCGGTTATATCCACTTCGATTGGTTATGAGGGGACAGGGCTTGTAGACAATGAGCATATTATGATCGCGGACCGTCCAGAGCAATTTTACGGCAAAATCAAGCAGCTCTTCGATCAACCGCAAACCGCCAAGGCGCTGCTCGATTCATCCCAAGCGTTTCTGCGCATGCATTACAACCATAAAGAAGTGCTGAAAGACTATATGCAATCCTTGAACGCTAACGATCTAGTGAAGCAGGTGCTGTGATGAGTAACCAGAGAGTCAATGTGCTGTTTGTGACACATGCAGATAAGAAGGGCGGAGCTGAGCAAAGCCTCATTCATCTCATCAATTATTTGGACAGCACCCAATATCGGATCTTTCTATTAAGTCCGCGAGATGCCACTTATTTAAACGAGATAAGAGCCGACTATACGCATTTCCCGCTGCAGCTTGGCAGCATCAAACAGAAATTCGGCTTAGGTTATATCGAGACAGTCATGAAGATCAAGTCCTTTGTTCGGAGAAATAGGATCGACATCGTGCATGCCAATGGCTGGAGGGCCCCGTGGTATGCGGCTCCGCTCAAGTTGCTGGCGAAAAGCAAGCTGATCTGGCATCACCGCGATCATACGCATTTGCGCATGTTCAATCAGGTGCTGCCGCGGTTTTTCGACCAGGTCATCTGCATCTCGCATTTCGTTGCGAACGCGATTCATGGCAGCAATAAGACGATTATTTATAACGGCGTAGATCCAGAGCTTGCGCTTGCGAGAAAAACCCGGACGTTCATGGAGGATGACACGCTCGTTATCGGTACGTTCGGACGAATTGTGGAGTGGAAACGATACGATCTCATGATCGAAGCGGTGAAGAAGCTGGCGGACAGCGGCAGGATGAATTGGAAGCTGCTGATCGTCGGTGATACCTCAGTTGACGGCTCAGACGGCTACTACAATGAAATGATTGAAAGGGTGCTGTCATATGGCCTTGAGCATCATGTTGTGTTCTACGGCTACAGCAACAAACCTCTTGATGTGATGAAGGAATGTGACTTGACGATCAACTTCTCGCTTAATGAGCCGTTCGGCAGAGTCATCATCGAATCGATGCTCGCTCAGACGCCAGTCATAGTCGCAGATTCCGGCGGCGCGCCGGAAATTATTCATGAAACGAAAGGCGGCTTTATCGTTAAGGATGGTGATATTGATGAGCTTTATCAGACTATCCAGCTTGTGTATGACGGAGAGAGCGATCACGAAGCGATGTCGACTCGAGGTTATGAGAGCGTCATGAAGGATTTCAATATGAGCATGATTGCTCGTAGGGTTGAATTCACGTATCGCAAGCTGCTGACGCCTAACATGAAGCCGGAAGCAGCAGGAGGTTCCGATGAATATCTCATCCAGTCAGATTAGCATCGGCAAGCTGCTCGCCGTTCTGAAGGGTGCTGCTGTGCTGCCCTTGAAGACAAGCTCAGTTGGCAGGCTTGGACGGATTTCAGGCAAGCTTACATTGAAGAATAAAGGAAGGCTAATCGTCGGACGCAACGTATCCTTCCATGCGAAGCCGTTTCCATCCTCGGTTACGGTTGAGCGGAACGCAGAGCTGATTGTAGGCGATAACGTGTTTTTCAATTACGGGCTCGATATTGGCTGCACACAGTCGATTCTAATCGGCAGCAACACGATTATCGGTCCAATGGTCAATATTATTGATACGAACTTTCACCCCGTAGACATGGAGGATCAGTCGCGGGGCAAAAGCATCGTCATCTCCGATAACGTATGGGTTGGACGCGGGGCTGTTATTTTGCCTGGTGTAACGATCGGTGCGAATTCGGTTATTGCGGCGGGAAGTATTGTAACGCGGGATATTCCTTCTAATGTACTGGCAGGCGGAATGCCAGCCAAGGTGATCAGGGAGCTGCAGATTACGAAGGAATGGATTCGCAGATATAACTGAGTAACCGCACGAAGTAGGGGATTGGAAGACGGGATAATGAAACGGGCTAGGCTAGGGAGCGTAGGGCGATGAAAGTATGGATGTGGCCGAAGTCGAGCGAGCTAAATTTCTACAATGATTTATTGACGAATTCGCTAAGCCAAGAAGGCATGGAAGTAAAGGATCTGAAGCATGGCAAGCTGATGCTTCGGGTTGGTCAGGCCAAAGCGGGGGATGTTGTACATATCCACTGGATGCATCATGCATATCAGAACCGCAGCCTGCTGTTGTTTCTGGTGAAGTCGTTCATCTTCATTATGACCATGCTTTATTTGAAGGTTCGAAGGGTGCAGCTGGTGTGGACGATTCACAACTTATATCCGCATCAGGTGGCACATCCAGCGCTTGAACGATTCATGCGGACGCTGATCTGCAAGTTTTGCAGCAAGCTGCTGGTTGCCTCTGAGTCGATTAAGCGCAAGGTGATGAAGGAGTTCGGGGTGCCATCAGGAAAGCTCTTCGTAGTAAAGCACGGCCATTACCTTGGGGTGTATAAGTCCAAGGGTGTCAATTGCCGCGAAGCTTACGGCATAAGCGAGGATGCGGATATTTATTTGTTCCTTGGCGCGATTAAGGCTTACAAAGGCGTGGAGGATTTAATTGAAGCCTTTAACGCTATGAAGTTGCGTGATTCTTATCTCATTATTGCAGGCAAGGCAGATAAACAGATGGAATCCTATCTCAATAGTGTTCAGGATAAAGAAAATATAAGGTTGGATCTGCGCTTCATTCCGAATGAAGAGGTAGCGGATCTCATTAGTGCGGTTGACGTCATGGTTATGCCGTATAAGGAGATTACGACCTCGGGTTCAGCGATTCTCGGGCTGTCATTCAGGAAACTGATCGTTATGCCGGATAATGATTTTATTGATGAGTACTTCAAGGAGGACATGGTTGTTCGCTACAATCCCACTGATTACAACGGCTTGGAGAATGCTATGAAAACGGCGCTTAATGTGAAGAAGGAACAAAAATCGCCGCCCTATGAAGAGGTGCTGAGAGAGCTGGATTGGAGCATAATCGCACAAAAAATAAAAAAAGTTTACCAAGGATGGGGATGAAGGATGAAGGTTACCGTGGCCATCTGTACCCATAACCGGGCGAAGGATACGGGCGAAGCGATTGAGAGCGTGCTTGCACAGAACTATGACCCAGAACAGATTGAGATTATCGTCATCGACAACTGCTCAACGGATCATACGGCTGATGTGGTCGGCTCGTTTGCACGGCTCCATGGGGATCGAATTCGCTATGTGCTTGAGAACAAGCTGGGATTGTCAGTTGCACGCAATCGGGCGATTAAGGAAGCGAAGGGCGAGTATATTCTATTTCTGGATGATGATGCGCTGGCTTCTCCTGATTGGGCCCGGCATATCGTGGATGTGTTCGAGAGTAGTCTGGATATTGGCTGTGTCGGCGGTAGAATTGATCCGATCTGGGAAGTTGCCGAGCCGGACTGGATTCCGGAGGAGCATCGATCGGTGTTCACGATACTCGATTATGCGGACAAGGTGAAGGAGATGCCGGCTCCTGCCATTCCCTATGGAGCGAATGTTGCATTCCGCACCAGCGTGTTCCAGCTGTTCGATCCTTTCCGTGAGGATCTTGGTCGGGTCGGAACGAATCTGCTGTCGAGCGAGGAAAGTGAGCTGATCGCACGAATTCGCAAGCGGTATACCGTGTTTTATACGCCGTTTGCATCCGTCCAGCACAAGATAGCCAAGGAGCGTACGACGAAAAAGTGGTTCCTGAAGCGAATCTTCTGGCAGGGTGTTAGTGACGCGGTTAAGCGGCAGGATCGAAGCTTCACGATGATTGTGAAGCATGTAATCCGAATGGTTCAGGCGACTTTCGCCTCACTGCTGTCTATCTTTCATTTCAAAAGGTTCATTCGCCAAGTTGTGAAAATATGTTACCGCAACGGGTCGCTAGTCGGCATCCTGCGTTATAACGGCAGGGGTTGACGACTAGCTATGGCACAGCTCGCCATTACGAAGGCATGGAGGGGCAACGGACTCGTTCAGACGATTATGCGGACAAGCGCAACGAATCTGCTGGTCATGGTCATTAGTACGCTGACCTCGATTGTGACAGCGCGCATGTTCGGCGTAGTTGGGAAAGGCGAGTTTTCAGCAATATTATTTTGGCCGACGCTGCTTGCAGGGCTTGTAGGGTTCGGGTTGCCCACTTCACTCATCTATAACATGAAACAAAATAAAGGCAGCGCAGGCGATTTCGTTAGAGCAGGGTTTCTGTTCCAGATTCCGGTCAGCGTCATTGTCGGTGTAATCGCATGGATATGGATGCCGACATGGCTCGGGAATTATCCTACTGATATTATTGCAATTGCAAGATGGTATGCGGTGCTTATGCTGCCCATATTGCTTGCCATTAACTTAATCTCTGCACTGGCCCAGAGCACGAGCAGATTCAATGTATATAACGGATTGCGCTTATGCGTCCCGCTGTTTAATCTTGCAGGCTTATTGGCGCTATGGGCAATGGGAGACCTAAGCCTTCGGAACGCCTCGCTTGTCTTTCTGGTGACCAGCGTGCTCGTCGTGTCTTGGTCCTTATTCAGCATCAGGGATGCGCTGCGTATCGAATGGCTGAGGGGACTTGGTAATCGATTAGCGGCTAAGGCGTTATTCGGCTATGGAAGCAAGGTGTTCGGAGTTGAGCTGCTCGGTACGCTGTATTCGCAGTTTGACAAAATTATTATTCTCTCGATGCTGACTGCAAGAGAGCTTGGGCTGTACACGGTCGTATATGCGCTGTCCCGCGTGTTCAATGTTGTGCAGATGGCCATTACGAATGTCGTATTTCCTAAGGTAACCGGCATGGAAAACGCGGCGATTATCGCAACGGTTGGACGGGCGTTCCGTCTATCGATGCTGCTCATGACGATCGTCGTCATTCCGAGCATGTTCATTGGCAGGTACTTGATGGGCATTCTGTTCGGGGCGCCTTTTCTGGAAGCGAGCGGAGCTTTTTATTTGCTTTCCTTCGAATGTATTCTCGGAGGGGGTTCTTGGATTCTTGCATCCTCGTTCAATGCGATGGGTCGTCCAGGTCTTGTGCTTATGCGCCAGCTTATCGCACTTGCAGTAACAATCGGTTTATTCTTCCTATTCACGCCGATGTACGGGCTTAACGGAATCGCGTTAGCCTTATTAATTGGAGCTGTTATCCGCTTAGTGGTGACGATGGCGTCGATGCGGATTATTTTCCAAGTGGGACTGCGGGGTATGTTGTTTGATCGAAATGATTTCCGTTTTCTTATAGATCGTCTGAAAGACAAAAAACAACGTAAAGGAGCGCGCTGATATGTTAGTAGAATCGAACGTACACCCGATGGAGGGATTGAAGAAACAGCTGCTTCAAATCCTGAAGGTGATCCCGCCTGGCTCGAGTATTTATTACATCGATTATCCCGTATACAATAACGGCGGCGATTTGCTGATCATGAAAGGCGCGGAGGCGTTCTTCAAGGACAACCAAATCCGCGTCACAGCGCGTTACAGCGTTCTAGATTTTCCCGATAAGCTGAGCATTCCGATGAATCAGATCATTGTGCTGCAAGGAGGAGGGAACTTCGGCGATCTGTACCCGGTGCATCAGAAGCTGCGCGAGCAAATCGTCAAGGATTACCCGAATCACCGCATTGTGCTGCTCCCGCAGACGATCTTTTTCGAGAAGGATGCGGAGTATAACCGGACAGCGGCTATATTCAATGCACATAAGGATGTGCATCTGTTTGTTAGAGATACGTTGTCGCATGGCATAGCGGCTCAGAAGTTCGATAAATGCAGCGTGTATTTATCACCCGATATGGCGCATCAGCTATGGCCGATATTGACCAAAAGCAACCCCGCTAAGGAGCTGCTGTGCTTCTTTCGGACTGACATTGAGAAAACAAGCGAGCAGGAGAGTTTTGAATCGGCTGGAAGAGGCGATTATCTGGACTGGGCATCGCTTTACAACCGTGTAGAGCGAAAGTCGATCAAGATGATCGGGCAGATGATGACGAAGAGTGGCGTTCCGCTGCCGATGCAGGCGATCTGGGGCAAGTACTCCGATTACTTGGTAGACAAGGCAGTCAGACGCTTCAGCGGCTACCGCGTTGTACAAACCTCTAGACTGCATGGTCATATCCTATCCTGTCTGATGGACAAGCCGAACACGCTGCTCGATAATTCATATGGGAAAAACTCCAACTATTACAACACTTGGACGAGCAGCGTGAAGTCGGCGCAGCTGATGATGAAGAAGTAAGCAAGCAAGGCTGATGTCCAAATCCATACTTGCCGATTATGCACTCTAAAAACCGATTGGGAGGAATTATAATGAAAATTGTTCTTCTATCAGGAGGCTCAGGCAAACGGCTGTGGCCGTTGTCGAATGAATCGAGGTCCAAGCAATTTCTGAAGGTGCTGAAAAACGTGGATGGCGAGCGGGAATCGATGGTTCAGCGTGTTTGGGGTCAGCTAACGAGCGCCGGGCTGCGCGACCATTCCTATATTGCAACGAGCAGGCCTCAGGTCGACATGATCTACAGCCAGCTTGGGAGCGAGGTCGATATTATCGTGGAGCCGGAGCGAAGAGATACTTTCCCGGCTATCGCTTTGGCAGCGACGTACTTGTATTCGGTACAGGGTGTGAGCCTCAATGAGACGGTTGTTATCATGCCAGTGGACCCTTATGTAGAGGAAGCCTTCTTCCATAAGACGAAGGAGCTGGAGCTGGTTCTGAATGAATCGGGTGCTGATCTAGCGCTAATGGGTGTCAAGCCAACCTATCCATCTGAGAAATACGGCTATATCGTACCAGATCCTGCCTCTGCTGCAGAGGGAGCCTTTGTCGATGTTCATAGTTTCAAAGAAAAGCCCCGCGAAGAAGAAGCGACAGCCATGATTGAACAGGCTGCACTTTGGAACTGCGGGGTTTTTGCATTCAAGCTGGATTTCCTCATCAATATTCTTATTGCGAATGAGCTTCCAATCCAATACGACGAAATGCTGAAGCAGTACACCAAGCTTCCGAAGAACAGCTTCGACTATGAGATCGTTGAGAAATCGAACCATATCGTGGCGCTGCCGTTCGAGGGTGAGTGGAAGGATCTCGGTACTTGGAACACGCTGACTGAGGAAATCGAGACGCCGCTTATCGGCAAAGGCATTATTACGGGAGGCTCTGCTAATACACATGTCATCAATGAGCTCGATATTCCAATTACGCTGCTTAATGTATCGAATGTGATCGTAGCAGCGAGTCCAGACGGCATCTTAGTTTCGGACAAAGCATCCAGCCCGATGATCAAGGAAGTCATGAAGCATTCCGATCAACGGCCGATGTACGAGGAACGGCGCTGGGGACGCTATCGCGTGCTGGACTACTTGAAATACCCGAATGGCAAGGAAGTATTAACGAAACGGATCTGCGTTGCACAGGGAAGCAATCTAAGCTACCAGTATCACCAGCTTAGGGATGAAGTATGGACAATCGTCGCCGGACAAGGCGTGATGGTTCTTAATGGTCAAAGCTTCCTAGTAGGGGAGGGCGACGTTCTAACGATATCAAGAGAAAGCCTGCATAGCCTGCGGGCGGAAACAGAGATGGACATTATCGAGGTACAGACGGGTTCTGAGCTTATTGAGGAAGATATCGTACGGCTAGCCTTTGAATGGAATGAAATTTTGCAATTATGCACGGTACAAAAAAACTAATCAATGAAGGAGCGATGGGCATGAACATCACGGTTATCGGAACGGGCTATGTTGGACTCGTATCAGGCATTTGTTATGCGGAGCTAGGAAATCGCGTGATTTGCGTAGATAAGGATTCTCGCAAAATCGATATTTTGAATGCGGGAGGCATCCCCATCTATGAGCCTGGTCTAAAAGAACTGGCAGCGGCGAACCGTGAAGCGGGCATGCTGAGCTTTACGACCGACCTGCAGGAGGCAGTCCGCCAATCGGAAATTATCATTTTGGCGGTTGGAACACCACCTTTGCCCAGTGGCGAAGCTAATCTCTCTTATATTAACCAAGCGGCAATCGAGATCGCTGAGGCGATGAACGGCTATAAGATTATAGCGGTCAAAAGCACGGTGCCAGTCGGAACGAATGAGCGGCTCGCAAGCCTCATAAGTACCCATACAAGGGAGCGTTTCGATAGCATTTCGCTGCCGGAGTTTCTGCGCGAGGGCTCAGCGATTCAGGATACGCTGAACCCAGATCGCATTATTATTGGAGCAAGCTCGAAGTCTGCAGCGGATGTCATGACACTTCTTCATATACCGCTTACGGAGCAAATCGTTGTGACAGATATTCGCAGCGCCGAGATGATCAAATACGCATCGAATGCTTTCCTAGCTACGAAAATATCATTCATCAACGAGATTGCAAACATTTGCGAGAAGGTAGGCGCGGATGTAACTAAGGTAGCAACGGGAATGGGTTACGACAGTCGGATTGGCCCCTCCTTCCTGAAGGCGGGCATCGGCTATGGAGGCTCATGCTTCCCTAAGGATACGAGTGCATTGATTCAAATTGCGGGACATGTTGATTACGAGTTCAAGCTGCTGCGCTCCGTTGTGGAAGTGAATCAGGATCAGCGCTTCAACGTTATTCGCAAGCTGGAAACGATCTTTCGTCACGAGCTTCACGGCAAGACAATCGCAGTTTGGGGTCTTTCGTTCAAGCCGAATACAGACGATGTTCGCGATTCACCCGCCGCCGAGATTATTCAGCACTTGGTCGATAATGGTGTGAAGGTTAAAGCCTACGATCCCATTGCAACGGAAAATTTCCGTTCACTCTATGAGATTAATGGCGTGGACTGGTGCCTAAGTGCTTTGGAGGCAGCCCAAGGGGCAGATGCACTGTGCTTGCTGACCGAGTGGGAGGAGTTCTCGCGTGTAGATCTTGGCAGACTTCAGAAGGTGCTGAACAGACCGATTCTCATTGATGGTCGGAACGTGTTTGATGAGCAGGATTTGCTCGGAACGGAGTTTGTTTATTATTCGGTAGGCCGTCCCAGCTTGAATCAAGGTGTAAAGGAACAGATGCCTGTTTTGCAATTTTAGACCCAATTAATGACCAGAGGTGAATGAGATGACGTTTAGAAGGAAGGTAACTCTGTCTGCGCTTGCGATTTCGATGTTTACTGCATCGCTGGGCGGTTTCCCGTTAAGCCAGAAGGGGCTGGCGACGAAGCTAGGGCTCAGTCAAACTGCGTACGCTGCTGTGACGGAATTACCGTCTAGTGTATTTCTGGATCGGATGAACAGCTTGCATGCCGCGCTTGCGGCAGGCGACCCAATAGATTTGCAAGAGGTAAGAAATTTCCGTGATGAGATTGCTGCTCTTGATGAAGTGGAAGGTCTGGCGCTAATCGATCCCATATGGAACAAAATAAGCGGGAAGCTGCCGGAGTCGGTCGATCAGGCGGAGCTGAAAGCAAGCTTGTTCCGGATCATTAAGGCGGTCGGCTCCTTCCGCTATGACCCGGAGGCCTCAGATTTGGAAGCGATTCGTACGAACCCTGAATTCCGCGCTACGATAAAGACGATTGCAGCAGCGGGCGGAGATGAGAACATTAGGCTCGATGATTTCCTCGTATTCCTGTTTGGGGACGGTACAAGCCGCAAAGGTGTTGAAGGGACCATCGGAAGCTTGCTTGCTAGAAAAACGCCTGTGGAGCTGCTCCTACTGCTCGGCAATAAGCAGGGCATAACAACTGTCCTGCTTCAAGCAACAGAAGAGCTGCTCGGCGATACGGAGTCTTATAAATTCAGCGCGATTATGAAAAATCTAGGCATTACCCCGCAGGATGTTCGTTCAACAGTGCTGCAATTCCAGTTAAAGCTGAAGAAGGATGAGCCGGCAATCAGTGCGATGACGGTAGCCTACATCCGCTCGGCAGCAAAGGCGGATGTGAACATTACGGACGAAGGCCGAACACATGCCTATAGTCTGAAAGTATTCGGCGTATCAATCTATCCTGCAGTGCTGCAGTGGTCCAAAGCTTCCGGTGATGCGAACGTGACCGTGAAGCCGTCCGGTGTTGTGACGATCCCTAGTGATGCGGCAAGCGGAACAGCTGTTATCCAAGCGAAGCTTATCAATCCGTATGGCGGTGCAGCGAAGGTTGTATATGAGCAGGAAATAACACTAAAGGCCGCGGTTTCGCAGGAAACGGAGTTCCCAGCTGAAGCATTCTTAGCGCGCATGGCGAAGCTGCAGGCAGCGCTTGCTGCGGGAGATCCAGCCGATATTCAAGCGATTATTCAACTGCGGAATGAGCTGGGTCAGCTTACGTTTGCCAAGGATCAAGCGTTAATCGATCCCATCTGGAATAAGCTTTCGGCTAAGCTTCCAGAAACAGCTGACAAAGCGAAGCTGAAGGAAGGGTTATTCGATATATTCAAAGCAGTGCTTGCTATTCCTTATGACGGGCAGGCCGCAAGCTTGGAGGAAATTCGCAGCAATGCAAGCTTCCGCGCTACTCTGAAGGAGCTTGGCACAGCAGGTGGTGAAGCTAGCTTCGTCATCGATGATCTGCTGGTCTTCTTCTTCGGAGCAGATGAATCTGCTGGTGGATTGGAAGGAGCCATTCGTGGACATTTGAACGGTTTATCCTCCTCAGGTCTGCTTCAGCTCTTTAGCGACAAGCAGGCGATCTCAGCTGTCGTTCTACAGAAGGCAGGGCTGCTCCTAAATGATAAGGACAGCTATAAGTTCAGCTCCGTTCTTAGCAGCCTGGGTGTTACGGCGAAGGAGGTCAGCCAAACGTGGGTGAACTTCCAACAGCAGTTGAAGAAAGACGAGCCGGCCGTCGCTGCCCTAACGATTGCGCTGCTTCGCTCAGAGACGACAGATACTGCTGAAGTCAGTGAGAACGGACGCGAGCAGAAGCTCAGCCTGAAAGCATTCGGCGTTGAAGTTCCAGCGCTCGCACTAAGATGGAGCAAGGTGTCTGGCAGTGAGGACGTTACTGTAGCCGCGAATGG
Organism: Paenibacillus sinopodophylli; assembly: GCF_005930355.1. Lineage (GTDB taxonomy): Bacteria > Bacillota > Bacilli > Paenibacillales > Paenibacillaceae > Pristimantibacillus > Pristimantibacillus sinopodophylli. The sequence goes on along the minus strand of NZ_VDBO01000004.1, from coordinate 59,003 downwards.
TACCATTACACTGAAGCGGGATGCAGACAGCGGTAAGGTGCTCGTTCGTGCCACGTTCATTAATCCGTACGGAGGTGCGGCAAAAACTATTTTCGAGAAGGAAATTACGCTTACGGCAGCTATAGGCGAGGGGGATCATTTCCCTGCTGAGCAGTTCCTTGCACGGATGAATAAGCTTCATGCTGCGCTGCTTGCCGGTGATCCGAAGGATGTGCAGGATGTGCGGAATCTGCGAGATGAGCTTGCTAAACTGACCTTTGCGAAGGATCAATCCTTGATCGACCCTGTGTGGAATAAAATCGCGGCGAAGCTGCCGGACACTGTCGATAAAGCAGAGCTGAAGGAGAGCTTATTCCGCATCATTCAAGCGGTAGGCTCCATTCAATATGACCCAGATGCGAAGCAGCTCGAGGCGATAAGAACAAATCCAGAGTTCCGGGCGACGCTGGGGACGATTGCGGCAGCCGGCGGAGTCGACAATCTGACGATGGATGATTTCCTTCTGCTTCTGTTCGGTGATGGAGACGAGCGGCCTGGTGTTGAAGGTACCGTACGCGATATTATTGCAGATATGAAACCTAAGGATCTCGCCCAGTTGCTTGGCAACAAACAAAAGATTAATGCGGTAATTACGGAAGCGATGAATAAAATTCTAATTGCGAAGGACGATTATGCACTTAGTGAGGTATTTGCGAATTTAGGCATCAAGCCGGCTGATGTGAGTATGACTGTTCTGAAGTTCCAGTTAAAGCTGAAGTATGATGACAGTGCGCTTAATGCTTTGACCGTTGCCTATATCCGCTCTGAGGTGATCTCTGCTGTGAAAGTTACAGCAAGCGGTACGCAGCATGTTTATACGCTGAAGCTGCTCGGCACTGAGCTTCCTTCATCGCTCCTGCGCTGGAAGAAAGTATCTGGCAGCAAGGATGTTGCAGTAGATTCCAAGGGCAAGGTAACTATACCTAAGAAGGTGGCTGAAGGGAAGGCTGTCATTCAAGCGATGCTGATCGGAGGCTCGTCCAAAGTTATTTTCGAGCAGGAGATCACGCTCGTGAACGAAGACGTCGAGATTGATCCTAAGGAGGAGTTCAAGAAAATAGCTGAAGCTCTGGATGACAAGCTGGACGGTATCAAGAAGCAGCTGAAGGCGACCAAGGATGATGAGCAGAAAGCACAGTTAATTGTAGAGGTTGTTCAGGCTAGGAATGACGCTCTGAATGCAATTAATAAAGTGAAAGCAACCAACGCGTTGAAGAACAAAGCGATCAATGAGACGAAGAGCAAGGTCAACAAGCTGCTCACGACTATTATTACGGAAATTATGCGTTCTTAGAAGACGGCCAGTTCTCTACCTTTTGCTAGGGTGGAGGACTGGCTTCTTTCCATTCAAATAGGAAGGTGGTAAAAGCTGAAATGGGACAAGGGCATTCGCGTAAAAAAAGACGTCCGCGCTTTCAGAAGCCGGATACCATTAATATAATTTTGGGCTCACTTGCCGTCATACTTATCCTTGCATGGGGCGGGCTGTATTGGGATAAATCGACGGATCAGTCATTTGTTGTGAATGCGAAAGGCGCTCCTCCCGTTATCATCGCAGCGCTTGATGGGACTGTCATACCAACTGAAGTAACGCAGGTTGTTACGCCATCTTCAGAGGTGAAGACTGTGGAGACAGCGCCGACAGTTAAGCCTTCCGAGCAGGCAGCGACTAATCCGGATCGTAATGAAGAGGTAATAGAAACACCTGAAGCTGCGAGCGAACAGGCAGTGGCAGTTAAACCAGCAGTCAAGCCAGCTGCAACGCCGCGCCCAGTTCAGACTACAAAGCCTGTAACTACGTCAAAGCCGAATAAAGGGACGGATGCAAAGCCTAATACGGGAGTCTCGCCGAAGCCGGACGAAGAAACAGCAATTGAAACGGAGCCGCCGGTTAATGCTGTGGAGAAATATGAGGAGCAAATGAGACAGCTTCAAGCGAAATGTACACAGGATATGAACGCGGTGCTGGCTGGGGCCGAAGCAAGCGTTGCGCAGCTTGATTTGTCAGACCCCTATGCTTTTCAGGAGTTGAATCAGAAGTGGATGGATGGGCTTTCGAATACGGAGGCAGCGTGTAATGCGAAGCTCCAAACTCTAATTGCGGACGCGGAAGGAGATAAAGTGGAGCAGAGTGTGACTGAGGAATGGGAGCAGACTTACAGCAGCCTCATGCTGCAGCTTCAAGGCGATTTCGAAGCGAAGCTGCTCCAGCTGATGGGAGGTTAGTTTGTTTCGTCCTTAGGCAGGGTACGGTCACGGAGAACGCGTTCGAGCAAGCTGCGAATGAGCTCTAGATCGTCCCTCTCCAAAGGAACCCCGTCCCAGTGAAGCTGTTCATAGTTTAAATATTCCTTAGCGTTATGGTTAAGCTCAGCAGGCGGTTCCGGATAATCGGTCAGCCCCAGCAGATAATCGGCGGAGGTGCGAAGCTTTCGCGAGATCGTCTGGATGGATTCAATGGTTGGCTGCCGGTAACCGGATTCGTAGCCAGCATATGTACTTTTGGCAACACCTAAGTAATCAGCTACTTCTTGCATTGTCAATTTCCTCGCCTTACGCAGCTGCTTTAATCGCTTAGCGAACAATCGTCATCCCCCTCTCCAACGTCTCTATTCTATCAATCGTATGGTTGGATAAACGCACACATAATTATAGCATGTTTACCATTTGCATGTACAAGTCAGTAATGCTGACAACGTATGAACGTTAAGTACGAAACAAACCTCAGGTATTAGAAAGGGTGTGAAAAGGAAGCAGCCCCGGCAGGAAAGCTTACCGGGGCTGCTGATTTTTGCAAGGATGACTAGGTTGTAAGATTAACTCGTGGTCGTGAAAGAGAATTGCTGGTCCGTATCTCCATCTCTTGTCTGCTGCACGGCATCCGCACCATTCAATATCGAGCTGTCCGTAATGGTGATGACCTTGCGGCTCTTGACGTTCATGATTTGGAAATAACCGCTGCCCGCGCTAATGATACGGAATTGCTGATTAAGCCCTCCGTTGTCGGTATATTGGATGACGGTAGCCCCGTCTGCCGTAGAGCTGCTCGTTATATCCAAAATTTTGCCGCTGTTTCGGTTTTTAATTTTGTAATAGCGTCCACCTGCATCGATAAACTGCCAATGCTGGCTGGTCCATCCGCCATCAGTATATTGCTCGATGACCGCGCCATCGGTTGTGACGCCGCTGGTTGTTCCGAGCAGCTTGCCGCTATTTCGGTTGGTTAACTTATACCATGAGGTCGTATTGACAGGAGGACTGACTGTTCCTGCAATCGAGCCTGTAGCTGCATCTATCGTGAGCTGGTCGTACCAGTTCAAAGTCATCGATGTCGCAGAGGGGAATTCGATTGGCAGCCATACATATTCAGACGTATTGACAGCACCACCCCATGCGCCTGCCCAGCGATCGCCCATATATAGAAATGAGGTACTCGATGAGCCTTCAACTGGCAGCACATAAGTGGATTGGGATTGATAGGTATTGCCATTGCCGACATTGCTTAATCCGCTCCAAGTGCCGCTAATACTGGTGGCTGTTGCATATTTGGCCTGGTTGGGAGCCCAGCCAGTCGCACCGGAAGTTAGAAGGAAGTAGGTGCTGCCGCGTTTGAATAAAGCGGGGGCTTCGCGGTATTGACCGACCCATAGTGTTGAGATGAGCGAATCTACGCCAAGGAAATCAGAGGTTAGACGGTATATATTCAAATCAGCATTTACGCGGGTTGCAGATATGAGATAAGCGGTGCCTCCGTCATTATAGACGGTCATATCACGGGAATCGTAGTCTAATGGACGGAAGCTTCCATGATAGGTATAGGGGCCTTCAATGTTGGAAGAGGAAGCGACGGCCACCCTCGCTTCGCCGTAATCGACGCCGTTTTCCTTGTGCATCCACATGACGTATTTCCCAGTTGAGGCGTTATAGATTACTTTGGGGCGCTCGATGTTAGCTGTAGCAAGTTCTGGTGCCGAAGTTTTGCTTAACACATGCGCGCGGAATTCCCAATTTTTCAGATCGGTTGATCGATACACGGAAACGTAGTTTGTACCGTCACGGTTCTCGCCAAACCAATAATAGTAGCTGCCTGATTTGAGAACGCCACCGCCATGGGCTTGAATCGCATTTCCGCTCGTATCCAGAAATTGATTGCCGTTGTCAAGCGTAACGGGTGCTGCATGTGCAGGGAAAACCTGAAAGCTCAAGCTGAGACTGAGAATGAGTACGTACGTAAACAGAAAGCGAATATTACGTTTCATCATGAAATCCTCCTATAAAATAAGATAGATTTGGACGAGACACAATTCGGAAGCGCTTCCAATTCTTATTGTACTAGGAATGATTGCTAATTGCATCCCATTTTTTAGTGTTTGGATAACCGCATAGCGAGGGGCTTTATGCATATTTCAACTGGGCGAAGCGCTGACGGTTATCTGCAATTCAGAAAACAAGTTTTTCGTTATTTTCGTACAATCGGAATCCATGCCTTACAGCGATAATCCTCGGAAGTTGTATCTCCCGGCAAGTAAAGCTCGAAATTGAACCCCTCAGCCTGCTTAAATCCCGAAGTTGGGAACCATTCCCGGTAAATACGTCCCCAAACCTCTTGGATTGCGCCAGGCATCGGGCCGATAGAAGTAAACACAGCCCACGTTGCTGAGGGAATTTGTATCCGTTCGAACCCGTAGTCCGAGGCTGGCGCATTAGATTCTACTGCAATCGCGTACTTAAAGTACTCGCCATTCTGCTGCGCATCATAGCACAGTCCTAGTAGTTCTTCGGTTTCTCCCAAGGCAGTAAGTTTTCTGACAGTACCATCCGCATGACTATCCTGCCAAAACTTAGGGATTTGCTTTGAATTTTGTCCTTCTCTAGTGGATGTTAAGATCGATTTTCCGATGATGGTGAACGCCTCTTTTTGCACCAGCTGATGTTCCATTTTGCTGCCTCTCTTTCGTGCCATTCATAATATGTAGTCATTCTACATCAAATGATCTTCTGATAACTCGCAATATTCAGCCATCTTCCGAACTTCTGTCCAATCTCTTTGAATTGGGCCGCTTTCTCATCGCCGAGACGCTCGAACAGGCTGATGCTTCGCTCATTTTCTGTGCAAATGGTTGCAATGAGTACATGGAAGCCTAGCTCCCGAGCCTTTGCTTCAAGGAATTGGACAGCAGCAGTGCCGACTTTTTTACCGACATGGTCAGGACCCAATAAATAGCTGCAATTTTTTACGAATGACTCTCGTCCAGTTCAACGAATTGTATCTTGTGTTTCCTTTCATAGGCTCACGATAGGATATCTTCAGCTGTCATCATGAATCATTTCGAATTTTCAAGTAGAGGTAAATATTGAGAAATTTATACATTTGAGTGTATTATACAATAAAAACAGAATGGTTTATGATTTTCGCAAGTCGGTGACTCTAGAACCTCTAAAGTGAGTAGAAGAATACTATATTCGAAGCAACGATAAAAAGCTTTAATCGAGAGGGGGAATAAATGAATGGATGTATGGATAATTGTGCTATTGAGTGTGTTATATGCTTTACCTATATGGATTAAAAATAAATCATTCATTTCTTACCTGAAGACGTTTATTATTTTATTGTTATCACAACTCTTAATGAAATATTTACTTGCATATGTGAAGTTACCAGACCTACCTGAACACGTAAGAGGACTCACATTTGGCGGGATTATTGTTTTAGTAGCTGTTGTCATCACGATCAGAACCTTTAAAAAGACAAAAAGTAAAGACGACCTCATATAAAAGGAACGAGATGGAGGTGGATTATGCTCGAGTTGTGTAGCAACGAATTTACTATAGTATTACCGATGCTTTCCAAAATAAAAAACAAAGCAGTCTTTGCCCTTTCTGTTATTGAACAGACACAAAAAGGAAAGATATTTGTAAATCGTATTTTAGATCCTAGCGCTGCCTTAATTACTAGCTGCGGTGGATTTTACTGCGTAGTGGGTAACGCTTCTTATCATACCTTTAATGATGCGATAGCAAATTTTCTAAATGATAAAGAAAACCACATTGGCTTTTACGCGTTAGCGATGTTCACAGAGGAATGGGAAAGGGCCTTGCAGAAATATCAACTCATACATGCAAATAAAATAAAACGTACGTACTTCCGACTAAATGATCAAAAGTTTACTGAGATGAGTATAGACATATCCCTTAAGATTGATGATGGACTGCATTATGAAGCTCTAAACGAGCATATTTCAAATCAGTATCGAGAGGATTTCTATACTTACTATAAGCTGGTATGGGATTCGAATGAGCATTTTAATGTTCGAGGCATAGGACATTTTATTACAAAAGATAATCAAATCATAAGCGTTTGTTCATCCCCTTACGTTGGCGGAGGATTCGCTGAGATTGATATCATTACAGTTGAGGAATATACACGGAAAGGGCTTGCGACTAAAGTTGCGGCTTTGTTTATTAATGACTGTCGTAGCAAAAACCTAATCCCAAATTGGAGCTGTCATTCAGATAATCAAGCATCGCTGTCTCTTGCCAGCAAGCTTGGTTTTGAACCGATCGCTGAGCATCCGATGTATTGGTATAATGTGTAATGATAGAAATCTCTTGAGTTTGTTGAGAGAAGCATCTGTATGAGGCTGGAAGGAACGAATTGAAATGAAAGATCTCTTGATGGTAAAGGTCACTTCTGGTTAAAATAGTTAAATAATGAGCAATCAATTGACACGCTTATCATTGGATAAAATGGATAGCCTATAAATAACATCAATTACACCAGGAGGAAACAAAATGGAAGCATTCGCAGAGTTTATATCTCGTATTGATAACCCGCAGCATCGGGAAAGAACGGAAGAAGTTTTGGAATGGGTAGCGAAGAAATATCCAAATTTAATGCCGAAAATCGCGTGGAACCAGCCTATGTTTACCGATCACGACACATTTATTATTGGTTTTAGCGTATCGAAACAGCATTTGGCGGTTGCCCCTGAAAAGGCAGGGATTATTCAGTTTGCTGATGAAATTAAGCAGGCCGGCTATGATCATACCAAGGAGTTAATACGTATGAAGTGGGTTAGTCCGATTGATTTCTCATTACTTGAGAGAATAATCGAATTCAATATTGAGGATAAGGCGGGCTGTTCAACTTTTTGGCGATAATCTCAATTGAAGGTGGGGAGCCAATGACAGTAAAGAAAACCATACAGTTCATAGAGTGGGAACTTTCACGTACCTTGAGTGATTATTATTTATGGTTTGATCTAAAACCAGAAATGCTAAGCTTTAGACCTAAAGTAGGTTGGAGCATTGAACAAATATTAGAACATGTCACTATAACCAATCATTTCTTATTAATTTTGATTCGTAAGGGTAAGAACAAGGCCAAAAACCTTGCCATAAAGGTAGACCTAAATCAAGAGGTTTCTGCATATGAAAACAATTTAGCGGAACTTGACCAAATTGAGAAACATAAATCATTTATATGGATACGACCAGAGCATATGGAACCAACAGGAGATAAGACAATTCCTGAAGTGAGTAGAATATTGGAAGAGCAGATAAACGAATGCAAAGAAATACTTAAAGAAATACCAAACGGTGAAGGCATCTTATATAAAACGACTATGACCGTTAATGATCTTGGAAAGATTGATGTTTATCAATATATATATTTCCTATGCCAGCATGCGAAACGTCATATTTCTCAAATGCAAAGTGTTAAAGATGAATTTTATGCAATCAAGGCTGCCGAGTAGCTGTTGCGTTACAGTCTTTAACGGTTTTTTTTTACTTGGGCATTGGGGGGGAGTTATGGTTATGAGTTTGAACCCTTATGATGTGAAAAACAAAATGATGAGTTATTAATTTATCATGTCGCGGGCATGGAATGGATGAGGTTAGGTGCTTTGATAATAAGTTAGAGTGGAGCTAGGCCATGAGTAAATATGTTATTGGAATTGATCTTGGTGGGACAAACATTAAGTCCGCGATTTTTAACACGGAGTTTAAAACCATTCACGAAAGAAGTGACACCACAGAAGCAGCAAAAGGACCTGCCCACGTATTATACAGAATTCAAGAAATTGTTCATGAAATGTTGTTGATCGAAGGAATCCATCAAACTTCTATTAAGTGTATAGGTATGGGAATCCCTGGTTTACTGAATCCAGATGAAGGTCTATCTATATTTTCACCAAACTTTCCAGATTGGGAAAACATTCATGTGGTGAATCAAATGAAAAGATATTTTGATGTTCCTGTTTTTATCGATAATGATGTGCGGGTCAATATGTATGGTGAATGGCTGTTTGGTGCAGGTGCTGGCTACAAAAACTTGGTGTTAATCACGTTAGGTACCGGTTTAGGATCAGGTATTGTAAATGATGGAAAAGCGGTCTATGGAGCAACATCTAGCGCGGGAGAAATCGGGCATATGAATATGTACCGGGAAGGTCGGCCTTGTCGTTGTGGAAGCTCAGGCTGTCTGGGGAGATACGTTTCTGCTATTGGTATGGTCAAAACGTTAACAGACAAGCTTGAGAAAGGTCGATCAAGTATGATATCGCAATGGGTAGAAGATGATTGGACGGCTATCACTGGTCTTATGATTTCAGAGGCATATGATCTGGGAGATTCACTTGCCATTGAGGTTATGCACGAAACAGGGAGGCTTCTTGGGTTTGGTCTTTCAAATGTAATCAACCTATTGAATCCAGAAATCATTATAGTTGGCGGTGGAATGTCGGCAGCGGGTGATCGCTTGCTAAATTCAGTACGTGATACAGTTGGAAATCATGCTTTAAAACTTTCTTACGATGCCTGTAAAATAGTACAAGCGAAATTAGGTGGAAAAGCTGGTACGATCGGAGCCGCCGCATATGCGAACAGTAAGCTGCCTTCATAGAGTAACCTTTTTTTATGAAGAAGGATTCAGAACCATAGCTTTACAAAAAAAGATGATGAGGCTGCCGGTATGAAACGGCAGCCTCATTAAGCTATTAGGGATAATATTTAAGTGAAGCGTCCCCCGCCTCACCTGAAAATTTAGGAAATTTACACCAAATTTTTTAGATGCAATTCAGCATTATCAGGCATTAAGCTATCGCCAGATTTCAATAGTCTTGTTCTCGATCAACCTCATCTCGTTTGGTAGGATCGTAAAATGTTCGATTAATTCGTCCAATTCCCAATTCCGTTTCATGTTATCTTCTCCAATTGAAAGTTCCTATAACGGTGAGTATCGGAACTTAGTACTTGGAATAGGTATATCCAAACTGTATATTTTATACAATAAGAGTCTCAAATAGCTCGAAGTTCCGTATACAAAAAAAATTCGGTACTTATTTTATTAATGGGGACGGGCAGTTAAGTTTAGCGGATACAGATGTTTTTTGTGCGCATTTTTTAATGAGAACATATGTTTGTTTTTTCCTGTTATTTTGAGCAAATATTTTGTATGATAAAAGAGACGTGAATGATAGAGGAGGAGTTTGGATGTATCGACAAGTGGATGATTTTTTAAAGGAATGGGCAGTGGCTGTGAAAGGGACATTGCAAGTCTTGCAAGCCGTAACAGATGACAAATTAGGACAAAGTATTGTTGAAGGGCATAGTACACTAGGTTGGTTAGGCTGGCATTTAGTAGAAACAACAGGTTATTTTAGTCATTTAGCAGGTTTAACTGTACCAATGATTGGTCAAGATGAACCAACTCCAGCGACAGCAAGAGAAATTGTAGCAACTTACGAAAAAGCAGCGGAGGCAGTCAAGGAAGAGGTAGCCAAGCTATCCGATGAGGACTTGCTAACAGAAACAGGCATTGCAAGTCTTGCAACAAAAGGCGCAGTATTACGTTTCTTAATTGACCACCAAACACATCACCGCGGCCAAATGATGCTGCTATTACGTCAAGCAGGCTTACCAGTACCGCCTGTGATGGATCCAACAAAATAAATGCAATAACGAAAAGTTGCCTTTCTAGGTAGTGACTCCATAAAGTTAGAGTTTTTATTATACGGCTGATTGGTTGGTTTGAGTTCGGTATTGCATTGGACTCAAGCCAGCTAATAAAAAGTACAAGAAACACCCTCAGCGAGTACGTGAAATAAATGTTCCTCCACGCCTTCTTTTTCTTTTCCCCTCCAGCCTCCACAGTAATATAATAAAAAAACTAAACTAGAGGTAGGTGCGAACAAACATGATTCAATTAACAAACCGCCAGGCAAGGCAATTTCTGTTGTTGAAGCATGGACTTTTAGGCAAACATAAATTTAGTGGGAAGCAGGGCGTATTGGACTTTGCTCGGCAGGTCAGCTGCATTCAATACGACCCCATCGATGTTTGCGGAAAAAACGCCGAATTGGTGCTACAGTCGCGAATCAAGGGATTTACCAAGGGAATGCTCGCCGAGTTGCTGTATGACGATAGAAGCCTTGTCGATTATCCTGACAAGAACCTGGCCATTATCTCTGTCGAGGACTGGCCGTATTTTGAGCGATACAGGCAAGCCGCAAGGCAACATGCCGAACGCTATCCCGAAATGGAAGCGTTGACAGCGCAAGTACGGGCTCATATCCAAAATCACGGTGCGATAAGTTCGGATGATTTAAAATTGGATGGAGATTTCTCTTGGCAATCGGCCATCCACTGGAGCGGTGGAAACAATTCATCTAGATCGGTGCTGGAACAGATGTATTCGACGGGTGAGTTGATTATCCATCATAAAAAAGGAATGCGTAAATATTACGATATAGCCAAGAAGTACATACAGCCAAATCTGCTGAATGCATCAGAGCCGCTGGAGGATGAGCTTGAGCATCATAAGTGGCGGGTACTGCGTCGAATCGGCTCTGTTGGTCTCTTATGGAATCGTGCGTCAGATGCATGGCTGAATATATGGGGGTTGAAAGCAGCACAGCGCACCGAGGTTTTTCGCCAGCTAGTACACGAAGCTCGCATTGTTGCTGTTGCCGTGGAACAAATGAAGGATATACTGTACTGCCTCGCGGAGGATTTACTGCTTATTGAAGCCGTTCTGCAAAATCAGGAGTCGAAATGGCGTTGCGAGCTTATTGCCCCTCTAGATAATTTCATATGGGACAGAAAACTTATCAACGAATTGTTTGGCTTCGATTACACCTGGGAGATTTACACGCCTGCAATCAAACGAAAATTCGGCTATTATGTGCTGCCTCTATTATATGGAGAAAGCTTCATTGGGCGAGCTGAGATAATCGTGGAGCGAAAAACTGGAACGCTCGTTCTTAAAAACATCTGGTACGAGAACGGTGTGAAGCAAACAACGCAATTGCGAACAGCCTTGAACAGTTGTTTACAAAAGTTTGCGATATTCAACGGGTGTCAGACGATTTCGACAGAGTCTATGAACTGATATTTCCTGTAATTTGTATAGGGATAATAAAGTTGTATACTTTTGAAGTTGGCCTGTTTATTACCAAATTACGCAACACGAATAACCCCAACGGGGGTCTTATATCTCAATAATTTTAACCATGTGTTTGCGGGTGGTGTCAGCTACGCTGGTATTACCCCTACTTATTGTTTCATACAAAAGGCTGCGATCATTTTGTTGAACATTGCAGCCATTCGCCTGATGTCCTTGAGCTGCAACCTGTAAGCGGCCAGTACAATTTCCTCGTGAAAGTTGCTAGTGAATCGTTACAATCCATCCAAACCGTAATTAATGAATTGGGCCAATAGGGGGACTCGACAACTTTAATTGTTTTATCTTCACCGATTGAACATAATAAGGTTATTCCTCACATTTAGGATAAATAGAGTCCTATTGCAGATGCATTATGGATTGGTATTCAATTAATGAAGATTATGATATGGAAGAGGAGTGCCCAATCATGACAACTAGTCGAACGAATCCAAAGGTTGATGAATATTTAAGCAAATCCCAAAAGTGGCAGGAAGAATACAGGGAATTGAGAGGAATCGCTCTGGACTGTGAACTGACCGAGGACTTTAAATGGATGCATCCTTGTTATATGTTTGAGAATAAAAACGTCGTTCTTATACATGGGTTTAAAGAATATTGTGCGTTTCTATTTCACAAAGGTGCTTTGCTAAAAGATCCCCACGGTATTCTCATTCAACAAACGGAGAATGTACAGGCAGCGCGCCAGATCCGGTTCACCAATGTGCGAGAAATAGTTGAAATGGAATCGATTTTGAAAGCCTACATCTATGAAGCGATTGAAGTAGAAAGAGCCGGTCTGGAAGTTAGCTTTAAAAAGAATACAGAGTTCACCATCCCAGATGAACTTCAAAATATGTTCGATGAAACTCCAGCTTTGAAAATAGCTTTCGAAGCATTGACGCCTGGACGACAAAATGCCTACATTCTTTATTTCACTGCACCCAAACAATCCAAAACGAGAGTATCTAGAATTGAAAAATATATACCGCAAATTATGGATGGAAAGGGTTTGAAGGATTAGGGCGTATATGCAAAGTTAATATGCTGTGAGGATAAATAAGCGGCAGTTTGGACGAGAAAATAAAGTTAGACTGCCGCTGTTTGATGGAATTAACGAGTCCCATTTGTAATCTGAGTTTCAAATGTCCTTTTTCAAATAATAATGCGTATGTCGTCCAGCATTATGAATCGTTCCAAACACATCGAAACCTTGTTTTTTATAAAAATCTAATGCTTGGAAGCTCAACGTATCAAGTTTAATAAACTCGCAATTTTTTTCTTTAGCCATTTTTTCTGCTGCCGAAAGAAGCTGTTCCCGTAGCCTAATCCTCTAAGTTCTTTATCAACAAACAGGACTGTATCTCCATCCAGTTCCAACATATTTCCCCAGTGAGTCCGCCATATATTTGACCGTTATCATCTTTCAAGGAAAGATTTATTTCTTCATACCTTCCTTTTAGTTCATCAGGGAAATGTATGAGGTTGAATTCAATCATTTTACTCACTACATAATTTTTGTCATCTTTATTTAGGTCATTAGAGATGCTTAGTACCATCCTGCTCGCTCCTGTTCAGTTAATGTCGGTCAATAGTTCCAGCTCATCCATTTTTATTCAACTAATGTTCTCACTTAGTTCTGCACTATTTCTTTTCAAAACAGGTTTCACAGTCAAATTCAGTCCAAGAGTTTAATAACTTTAATCCACAAACTCCGCAATTCCTATCGCCAGAATACCAATAACCTGTTTTATGGAATAATTTAATGTTTTTATCCCAATGAATGAACTCTTCATGTGTTCGTGGAAAAACATCTCCTTCGTCATCGACAGGGCAAGCTGGTTCGTTTCCTACTAAAAACCCTTTAATCCAATATTTTGTAGTCAGTGGCATTTCATCTATTTCCCTAAGTGAAACATTGAAGAATACATCTTTTTGTGGGCAATAGGCTGAAATTCTTCCATGAAAAGTATGAGGGTTTCCAACAATGAAATGCTTGCCGCTGCAATGTTCTTTAAAGTTGAACCAGAGTTCGTTATCTAAATCATGATTTTTCAATTGCAATCCACCTATCCAATATTCTTATCTTAATTATTCTTGTATAAATTCAACTTTCCTACCTATCATCTTAATAAAAAGATGACGACCACTTCATCTTTCTGTTCATTACAAGTATATCTAATCATGTAATTTTATGGGCAAGGTGCACCAAACGAAATAATTTCGTCTTTGACCCAAACCGCGGAGCCTTGTTGCTATGCGGTTTTCGTCGTTTCCTAATAAAATCTTTTATTATTCTTTTATTGGGCTTTAGTAGGCTTGTCTATGGATCGTTTATTCCATCAGATAGATCGAGAGGAGAATAAGTAATGCGTAGATCAGGAAAAAAAGCCTTGTCTATCCTATTGACGATAGTATTAGGATTGGGCGTTGTCGCACCTTGGGGGATTTTCGGTAGCAGTAGAGCGTTTGCGGCAAATGAGTTTTTAGGAAGCGGAACAGCGAGTAACCCTTATCTCATCGGAACAGCTGGTCAACTTAATCAGATTCGGGGAGCTTATTTAAATGCAAATCTTTATTTCAAGCAGACTAAAAATATTGACTTGAGTACCAGCGACTACAAAGATAACTGGACTCCTATTGGAAATAATCGCAATACGCCATTTAGAGGGAATTTTAATGGAAACGGATTTGTAATTAATGGGCTTAAAATAAGTACTAGTGGAAATAACTTGGGGTTATTCGGATTGACAAGCACGGAAAGTGTTATTACAAATGTGAAGCTGGAGAATATGAATGTTACTGGAAATAATTATGTAGGTGGTTTGGTTGGGGCAAATAAAGGGAAGGTTTCACACAGTTATGCTACTGGAAATGTATCCGGAAAAGATGGAGTAGGTGGCTTGATTGGCGATAACGGCGTTACGATTTCTAATGAAAATGCCATAATCGATAATAGTTACGCTAATGTTAGCGTTACCGGATCGGGCTTCTCTTCAGGCGGTCTAGCGGGCACGAATAGCGGAGCTATCAATTATAGCTACGCCACAGGGAATGTGATAGGAGATTATGCAGTTGGCGGATTAGTAGGTAATAATGATGGAACGATCAGCTACAGCTACGCCACAGGGGAAATGATAGACGGTCAGAGTATAGGCGGCTTAGTTGGCAGCAATTCTACAAATACTGAAATAAGGAACAGTTTCGCGACAGGCAAGGTTAATGGTAGTTTTTCTTCAGGTGGATTAACGGGCTACAATTATGGAACGATCAGCAAAAGTTATTCCACAGGTGAGGTGAACGGAGGACAGCATGTAGGTGGCTTGGTCAGCAATCTTGAAGTTAGTGGAGTAATAAGTGACAGCTTTACTAGGGGGAAAGTGAGCGGATATAGTTTTGTCGGTGGCTTGATTGGCTATGCTTATAGTAATAGTAGCGGATCATATAGCAATAGCTACGCAAGTGGTCATGTGAGCGGTGATGTTGCTCCTATAAGTCCTTTGACCAGCAATGGTGAAGGGAATAATATAGGCAGTATTTACCTAGATGAAAATATGAAGGGACCTGTCGGTGGTTGGGATTTTACTAGCCTTTGGGCGATAGATCCATCGCGTAACGACGGATATCCTTATTTGCGAGATTTCTTGTTTCAATTAAAATATGACGGAAACGGAAACACTGGCGGGAACGTTCCGATTGATTCCAATTTATATCTACCTGGAGAAACGGCTAGTGTATATACGGGGACATTACATTTAGTAAAGACGGGTTACACCTTTATTGGATGGAACACACAAGCAAATGGAAATGGAAAGAGCTATAGTGGTTCTTTTGAAATCATGCCCTATACAACCTTGTATGCGCAGTGGGAAGCCCAAAGCTCAGATGCCACTTTGACTTCCGGTATCGGAATCGTGAGTACCGACGGAACAACAAATGAAACGATAACCGACATTCCTTATGGAACAACTTTAGCTGTACTTAAAGAAGAAATCACGCCAGCGACGAATGCAACGTTTGAAATCTACGATGAAGACGGAGAAACCGTTGCAACGAGCCTAACCTCAGGGAAGAAAGTCATTGTAACCGCAGCGGATGGGGTAACGAAAGTTACATATATCGTATCCGTCATAGCAAGCAGTGCGAAGGATATTACGGCATTTAGTTTAGCAGAGCAGACTGGAGCTGCAACCCTTAATAAGGCCGCTCACACTGTTGAGATTCAAGTGGGGGGCGCCACTGATGTAACCAACTTGAAGGCTACATTTACGTTATCCCCAGAAGCCACCGCCAAAGTCGGCATTGTTGACCAAGTAAGTGGATCGAGTGCTAATGATTTCACAACTCCAGTTACCTATATAGTAAAAGCAGGGGATGGAAGCAGTCAAAACTGGACAGTAACCGTGACAAAAAGCAGTGAAAAAGATATTACGGCATTCTCATTAAGCGTCGTTACACAAACCAAAGCAGCTACAATTAATACGACAGATTTCACCGTAGAGATTGAAGTCGAGTACAGGACCCCTTATAGCAGCTTGTCTAATTTGAAGGCCACATTCTCTCTATCACCTGATGCATCAGCAAAAGTTGGTTCAATTACTCAAGTAAGCGGGACGACTGCCAACGACTTTAGGAACCCTGTTCAGTATGTAGTAACTGCAGCAGATGGCAGCTCCCAAGAATGGACTGTCTATGTCTCTATTGAACTAAGTAGCGAAAAAGACATTACAGCATATAGTTTTTCTTCGCAGGCCAAGCCGGCAACAATCAACTCGGCAGCTCGTACGGTCGACATAGAGGTAAAGTATGGAACGGATGTGACTAATCTGATTGCTACATTCACATTAACCCCAGCATCCTCTGCAAGGGCAAACGGGTCATCTCAAAGAAGCGGAATAACAGCAATCAATTTCACGAACCCGGTCACTTATGTAGTACAGGCGGAGAATGGTACCAGGCAGAACTGGGTGGTTACCGTGACTGTTGCGCCGCCGAGCAGTGCTAACGATATCGTTGCATTCAGCTTCGCTGCGCAAAGCAAACCAGCAACGATCAATACAACTACGCAAACGGTAGCGATTGAAGTGGAAAATGGCACCAATCTAAATGGATTGAAAGCTACTTTTGTATTATCTGCAGGAGCCTCGGTGAGGGTAGGCTCCATAGTACAATTGAGCGGGACGACGGAAAATGACTTCACTTCTCCTGTGACCTATCTCGTCACTGCACAGGATGGAACGACGAAACAGTACACCGTTACGGTCAAGGTGACTCCGAGCAGCGAGAAGGACATCACGGCATTCAGCTTTGCGGAATTGACGCCAGTAGTAACAGGTATGATTAGCGGGACAAACATAGCGCTTACTGTTCTTTACGGTACGGATGCAAGAGCGTTGGTTGCTACGTTCACCATTTCTGCAGGAGCCTCAGCGCAAGTCGGCTCCAAAGCACAAGTGAGTGGTACGACGGAAAATGACTTCACTGCTCCTGTGACCTATATCGTCACTGCACAGGATGGCACAACGAAACAGTACACCGTTACGGTCAAGGTGACTCCGAGCAGCGAGAAGGACATCACGGCATTCAGCTTTGCGGAATT
>NZ_VDBO01000004.1:4508-41822 GCF_005930355.1 Paenibacillus sinopodophylli | reverse complement strand
GACGCCAGCAGTAACAGGTACGATTAGCGGGACAAACATAGCGCTTACTGTTCCTTACGGTACGGATGCAAGAGCGTTGGTTGCTACGTTCACCATATCTGCAGGAGCCTCAGCGCAGGTCGGCTCCACAGCCCAAGTAAGCGGGACAACCCGAAACGATTTCACTTTACCGGTTACTTATTCGATAACAGCGGCAGATGGCACTCAGCAGAACTGGGTAGTAACTGTAACGAATAGCGCAGCTTTAAGCCACGATGCTACGATATCATCTACAATAGGGACCGTAAGTGTAGGCGGAACGGCGAACGAGAGCATCTCGAATATTCCTTACGGCACAACGATAGCTGTTTTAAAGGCGGCGATCATCCAAGCAGCGGGAGCGACCTTTGAAATCTATGATACCGACGGAGTAACTATATCAAGCAGTTTAACTTCTGGTACCAAGGTCATTGTAATCGCGCAGGATGGTATGACGAAGGTTACGTACACAGTTTCCGTTAATGCTGTACCACCATCTGGCGGCGGTTCCACACCTCCAAGCGACCCACAAGCAAGCTCGACGGATGGAAAGCTGACGGTTCCGGCTGGTAAGGCGGGAGAGGTTAGTTTAGGCAAGGAAGTCATCATTTCAATTCCAGCTAATGCTACAGATAAAGAGCTGAGAATTACGATCGACAAATTGACGGACACACAAAACCATCTCAATAATAATGAGGTACTGATTACCGCGGTCTATGAGATTCTTAAAAACTTCAAGGAGAACTTTAATAATCCCGTCTCGCTTTCCATTGCGTTTAATCCTGCCCTTTTGAAGGAAGGCCAATCGGCGGTTGTCTTCTATTATGATGAATTGAAAAAAGGCTGGGTAGAGGTGGCTGGCGGAATAATAAACGGCAATTATATTACGGTGAAGATTAATCACTTTACGAAGTTTGCGGTATTCGCCACAGGCCAATCGGCAGTGGATGGGCAAGAACCTAGTGACATTACCGGACATTGGGCGGAGACTGCAATCAAGCAAGCAGTAGGAAGCGGAATGGTTACTGGTTATCCAGATGGAACGTTTAAACCCAATCGAACCGTAACACGGGCGGAATTCACTGTGATGCTGATAAATACGTTGAAACCTCAAGGATCAGGTGCAGCAGCATCGTCGGTATTCACCGATGGGGCAGAAATTGGGGAATGGGCGAAGAATGCAGTAGCGCAAGCCGTGCAAGCTGGATTTATAAAAGGTTATGTAGATGGGACCTTCCGTCCGAATGAAGCCATTACTCGCGCGGAAATGGCGATGATTGTTGCTAATGCATTAGGTCTGTCGTTAAATTCGAGTTCCACAATGGGCTTCACGGACGAAGAAGCTATTCCAGTTTGGGCGAGAAGCGCCGTCTCAGCTGTCAAAGAGCTTGGCATTATTAATGGAAAAGGAAATAATCAATTCGATCCTAATGCCGGAACGACAAGAGCAGAGGCTGTAACTGTTCTTCTGAAAATTTTGGACCAAACGAACAAGTAACATAAAAATTAAAGAACAATTTAAAAGGGAGGGTTATTCTTCAATCAGTTGATTCAACGGGTTGAAGGATAACCTTTTTGAATGGGTCTGTCTCAAAAGTAAGTATGCTCACTTGAAGGATAGCTTGACTGATGAAAAAAATGTGTAAAAGTGAAGAAATGGCGGTACAAGGGTGATCCTTGTATCGCCATTTCTTACTTATGGTTTATTACTTCTATGACACTGCTGTATCAAAACAGATTCATCAAGAGTCTGTTCAAAACTAGGAGTCCGCCTTTTCATTGATCATTTTAATAAAGCCAGTACTTTTTGGAGCAAACCCAGCTCGTGAGTAAAAAAGGTGAGCGGCTTCTCGTTCCGGTCGATTCCCACTATTGAGTGACATGGATGCTGCCCCTTGGCAGAATGCCCAATTCTCAGATTCTGAAAACAAGCGTGTTCCTATTCCTGTACCTCTAAATTCACTCCGTACGACCATAGCAACGATCCTTACATTTGTACCGTTTTTCTCGTAAATGTAGGATTTTTGTAGACCAATCTTCCCAATAGTGAAGATCTTTAGCAGCAAATAACGATTTCAAATCCCATTTGCTGTGATGGCCGGAAACTTCGAAATAATGTATGCCGAGCCCTTTCATTCTTGGTTAAATGTGGATTGTAATAAATTCATGAAGCTGGCCTGTGAAAGCTTCATTGTGATGGTCGCCGATAAGGTAGAAACCTTCCATCCCTTTACTCCAAACTAAGGCAGACTTGGGTGAGTTTAATTGGTCGGTGAATATCCATCCTGGATTATTATTTTCTATGATCGATACGATTTCGGGATGAGAATGGCCATTTTCAAGAAGAGATTTTGCCTTGTAAAATAAATCTCGCGAAAGTTCGTACATCGTAGGGATTCTCCTTTTCAAATAGAATGAACCAGTCCAAGGCTCAGTCTCGTTTGATGCTCGTCAGAAAGAGACAAACAATTGAAAGCGGTTGATAGAGTTCGTTAGAGAACCCCCTCCACGATACCCGCCGCTGGTAATAACGGACATGAGCGCAGCTTAGATGCTAATAAACCAAGAGTGTGATGGTTAACGGACAACAGGGACGCTTAGAACGAATTTCACCTATTTTCAACCGGCTAATCTGTTTCTAAGAGGCAGTCATGACCGTTATAAGTAAGAAAGGCTTTCATTTATCGTTTAAGCACCCATGATGTCCGTTAGAGTCTTAATCCTCCCTACGTACGCCTAACGAGCCTACGTTTTCGCATGCGGGAGGAGGGATATCTCGTTTTTTACATATAGGAACTTATATCTTGAGGCTATACATTCGTTATATTTCTCGGTATGAAGTGCGCCGCGCCGCCAAAGGACGTCAATAGACGTTTCACCTTGACGTATAGGAAAGTAGAGGTGTTTTCTCATCCTTTCTCAATACGTTTCACTGAAACGAAGGCATTTATTGAAAGGACGCCGTCAGGCGTTTCTTCTTATATCCATGTATACCTGTTAATAGATAGGTATTTTATCATACTACTGTTGGGAAAGACTGGTTATAACCAATCTTTCCTATCACGCTGAGCGAGGCTACAGAACGTTTACACGCAATCCTTATTTGCAGCAGTTTTTTATGATTTCACCTATATAGTCCATGCCATCTTTTTCAGCAAAAGAATAGATTCCAATAGCTGGACAGTAAATATGGACCAAATAACACGGTAAATTAAACAAAACACATGGTTTTTTATAATGTAAGCGCATTCTTTATAAGGTTACTATTAGGAGGTAGATATTTCTATTCGCAATCCTCGCAATATGCCCGCAGTCATTTGGAATATTTACCGCCTAATTCAACCTACTTTTGAAAGGGGAACAGACGTTGTATGAGTAGCCAAATGAAAAGAAGCATCGCGTTAGCACTTGCCTTATTAATGGTTGTCTCCACGGTATGGGCAGGATTGCCTATACAACAAGCAAAGGCTTTGGCTGCAGCAGAGCCATTGGTATGGAAGTTTGATCTAGGGACCGCGCCGGCACCGGCAGGCAACACGGGAGGTCCTGTTGCAGAGGGATTCATTGGGGTTAGCGCATCAAATCTTTATACAGCTGAGCAAGGCTATGGATTAAATACGAGCCAAGGCTCAAGATATCGGGGTTCTGAATCGACGGACGATCGCATCAATGATTTTATTCTGGGAGGAAATAACGTCCCTTATGAATTTAAGGTGGACGTGCCGAACGGAAATTATAAGGTAACGATGTTTTCAGGAGATTTGCTCGCAGGGACATCCACGTATAAAACAAAGGTGTCTATCGAAAATGTAGAGAAGGAAGCATTCAGTACAAGGGTGGCTGTTGATAGCAAGGTTTATGACGCAGCCATCTTCGATGGTCAAATGAACATTCAAGTGACAGGCAATAATTCATTTAGCGCCATGAACGCCATCATTATCGAGCAGATTTTGCCGACTGCGCCAGCTGGGCTAGTGCTGACTGGGATTAGCGCTGCTGGGGTATCTATGGAATGGACAGCGGTGGAAGATGCTGATTATTACTATGTTTACAGAGCGACAGACGGCCAGCCTGAAGTGGCGATTGCCGAGCAGGTAGTCGGTATAAGTTATACGGATACTAGCGTTGCTGTTGGCAGCAGCTACACGTATTACGTATCGGCTGGCAATGCGTTCGGCCAGCAGTCTGCGCTGAGTACAGCTAGCGAGGCTGCGACTATTCCGGCGCTCCAGCCTCCTGCAGTGCCTACAGGTCTCGCGGTAACGGAAACAACCGCAACAGCCGTTGACTTGGCTTGGAGTGCAGCCGCTGGAGCTGTAGATTATGAGATATATCGGTCAGATGCCGACAATGGCTCCTATGCGAGAATAGCCGATACGACGGGAGTAGCCTACTCAGATACAACAGCGAATACAACTGCAGTATATTATTACAAAATCAAAGCACGCAATGCGCAAGGCTCATCCGAGCTTTCTGCACATGCTGCAAGCAGTGTATATGTGCCACCGGTGGACTTGCCGGAGGGAGATGTCATTCGTTTTGATTTCGGCAAGGAAGCAGTAGCCGAGCAATATACAGCCATTTCTACTGCAGTCGCTTATACGGCTGAACGGAAATACGGATTCGCAGATCCGGCGAAGGTGAGCTTCACTGATCGTGGCAGCGCGGATGCGCTTCGTACTGATTTTGCCATTGTGCAGGACACCTCATTCATAGTAGATCTGCCGAATGCAGACTATACTGTTTCGCTAATAGCCGGAGATTTGAATGATGTTACGGATGTTTTAATTAAAGCGGAGAATATAGAGAAGGTTAAGCGACTGGATGCAGGTGCAGTAAGGCCGGCCGGACAGTTTCTTGAAATGAGCTTTGATATCGCTTTGGTAGATGGACAGCTGAACCTGGAGTTTGGCGGCACTGCACCGAAAGTGAATGCGCTCGTTATTACGAAGAAGGCGGCACGTACTGCAGGCGAGCTGCCTACCGTCTATCTCGCGGGTGACTCGACTGTTCAAACCTATGATCCCTACTGGCTTCCGCAAGCAGGCTGGGGACAGATGATTCCTAGCTTTTTCTCTGACAATGTGATTTTCAAAAATCATGCGATCGGCGGACGGAGCACCAAAAACTTTATTTCCGAAGGCCGATTGGATGAAGTACTGAGAGCGATCAAGCCAGGCGATTATTTCCTTGTGCAATTCGGTCATAATGACGCAACGATTAGTGTTCCCGATCGTTATGCGGCACCGGCCGACTACAAAAACTATTTGAAAACATACATTAACGGTGCGAGGCAGCGTGGCGCTACGCCAATACTGGTCACACCGATGGGGAGACGAAGCTTCAACGCGGATACGAGCAAATTCAACGTCAGCTTCCCCGAATACGTGCAGGCGATGAAGGAAGTTGCGACTGAGCTCGATGTGGATTTGGTCGATTTGAGTACGCTGAGCATTGCCTATTATGATGAGATAGGCGCTCCAGCAACATTGTCTGTGTTTCTGCATACGCCTGCTGGCATATACGGCGCGTTCCCGAACGGCTCGACAGACGATACACATTTCCAAGAATATGGTGCCATTCAGCTGGCTCGCTTGCTATCTGGCGGCATTAAGGAGCTAGACCTGCCGCTGGCACAATCGGTTAAGGATAGTGCACTGCCAGCTGAGGTGCCGCTGAAACCGTCAGGTCTGCTCGCTGGAAGCATAAGCAATGCGGGCGCTCTGCTCAAATGGGATAAAACCGCAACCGCAGATATTTATAAGGTTTATCGCAAGCTCTCAACCGAACAAGACAGCGCATATACGATGATAGGCACCTCTACGATTCCAATCTTGAATATGGGAGGTTTGATAGAGGGCAGCAGCTATCATGTATATGTAACGGCGGTTAACGGCAAAGGGGAATCCGCTCCATCGGATGCGGTATTCATCCAGACGAAGGCTGCCGCATACAAATATGATTTTGGAACAATTGGAGGCGTGGTAGCCGAGGGTTACAGCGAGGTTACTCGCAATACGATTTATAACGCGGAGCGTGGCTACGGCATAACGGACAGCACCGGCATGATCGATCGCGACCGCGGCGCAGCGACGGATGCGTTAAGACGTGATTTCGTTGCATATTTCGGCAATAGCTATGAATTCAAGGTGGATTTGCCGAATGGCTACTATTCGGTCAAAACGTATACCGGCGACTGGATCGGTTCTACTCGAACAGATATCAGCATTGAAGGCAAAAGTGTCGGTACCGTAACCTCGGGTAGAGAAAACATTGCCGAGCGGGTATTTAATATGATTGCGGTGAAGGACGGCCAGCTCAATATGGTGTTCAGCGGGCAGACCGCACATTTGAACGGTGTAGAAATAACGCCGCTCTTGCTTGCGCCGACACAGTTGCAGCTAGACGAGCTTAATCTGACTAGTGATCCGATCAAAGCGGAGCTTTCATGGTCAGGCGTTGCGGACGCAGTAATCTATAAGGTGTACAGGAAGGCAACCGTTGCCAGCGGAACGGAGCATTTGGGGAATACGACCCAAACCACATATACAGATACGACAGCGGATGTGGGGCTTGATTATGTCTATACGGTTACAGCCGTTGACAATACGGGCTTCGAATCCGTAACCTCAAACGAGCTTAATGTGTCGATGATTGATGCGGATGTGGAAAAGGCGGCGGTTCCTACTGGGCTTACGTTGGCATCCATCCAAAAAAGCGAGATCAGCTTGACGTGGACGGCTGTTCCACAGGCAAGAATGTACAATATCTACCGCTCTGAAGAAGCTGCGGGAACTTATGAGCTGATTGGGAAGTCACGCACGGCAGCTTATGTGGACAGTACGGTACTAACTACCATTCCTTATTATTACAAAGTGGCTTCGGTGAATGAAGGCGGCATTTCTGAGCTGTCTGAAGCATTGGGCACCGAGGCGATTACAACCTTGGTTCGCGAGATGGAATATTTGGATCGATCTCCAGTAGCGATCAAGACGGAGAATGGCAATTATATCGGCTGGCGTATGCTGGGTCTTGACCCGGAAACGATTGGCTTCAACGTATACCGCGACGGCGTTAAGCTGAATACGGAGATCATTACGACAAGCACGAACTATCTGGATGAAGCAGGTACAGATGCATCTGCCTACCATATTACATCGGTTCTGAATGGTGTAGAGCAGGCTGTGACAGGAAGCTTCGTTGCTTGGCAGAAGCAATACAAATCCATTCCGCTGCAAAAACCGGCCGATGATTATACGAAGGACGGTCAGCCTTATACGTATTCGGCGGGCGATGCCAGCGTAGGTGATTTGGATGGCGATGGTGAATACGAAATCGTGATGCTTTGGTCACCATCCAATAGCAAGGACAATTCGCAAGCCGGCTATACAGGCATCGTGTACATGGACGCTTATAAGCTGGATGGCACAAGATTATGGCGCATCAATCTTGGACCGAATATCCGTGCCGGAGCGCATTATACGCAATTTATGGTCTATGACATGGACGGCGACGGACGGGCAGAAGTAACGTTCAAGACTGCAGACGGTACGATTGACGGAACAGGCAAGGCGATCGGCGATCCAAGCAAGGATCACCGCAACAGTACGGGTTACGTCTTGCTTGGCAACGAATATTTGACCGTGTTCGAGGGATTGACGGGCAAAGCACTCGCTACGACGGAATATGATCCGCCGCGCGGCGACGTTGCCGCTTGGGGCGATGCATACGGCAACCGTGTAGATCGATTCCTTGCGGGCATCGCTTATTTGGATGGCGAGCGGCCGAGCATGATATTCAGCAGAGGGTATTATACAAGGACTGTCCTTGCTGCTTACGATTACCGCGATGGTCAACTGACGAAGCGCTGGGTATTCGATTCGAATCAAGAGGGCTACGAAAAGTTTACAGCACAAGGCAATCACAATTTATCGATTGGTGATTCAGACGGCGACGGGAAGGATGAAATTCATTTCGGCTCGATGGGTATTGACGACGATGGTACGCCACTATATTACACGGGACTTGGTCACGGAGATGCGATGCATTTCGGTGATTTGGATCCAGAGCGTCCAGGTCTAGAAATATTCGCGGTACAAGAGCATACGGATGCTCCCTACGGAATGAATCTCAAAGACGCTCGCACTGGCGAAGTCATATGGGGCGTTCATACCGGTGTGGATACTGGACGAGGGATGTCTGCGGATCTCGATCCGAGATACCCCGGGGAAGAGATGTGGAGCGCGAATATCGTCAGCGCGGAGCATATCCCTGTAACAGGATTGTATAGCGCGAAGGGCGAGAAAATTACGTCCAACATTCCAACATCGACCAACTTCGGCGTATGGTGGGATGGAGATCTGCTGCGCGAGCTGCAGGATTATAACCGAATTGATAAATGGGATTATGAGAATGAAGTTACGGTCAATTTATTGACGGCGACTGGGGCGGCATCCAACAACTCAACCAAAGCCAATCCAAGCTTGCAGGCTGATCTTTATGGGGATTGGCGCGAGGAGATTATGTGGCGCTCCGAGGATAGCAGTGAGTTTAGAATCTACTCCACCGTGGATGAAACGGATTACAGAATTCGGACATTGATGCATGACCCGATTTACCGACTTGGCATTGCTTGGCAGAATGTAGCCTACAACCAGCCGCCGCATCCAAGCTTCTATTTGGGACATGGCATGGCAACACCAGCGGCGCCTAGCATCGCTTACATTCAATCACTCGTTACGGCAATCACCGTAACGTCGGAAGGAGATGCCGATTCATTATCTGTTGGCGGCACGCTCCAGATGCATGCACAGGTTCAAGCAGGACCAGGAGCGAGTACAGCAGTTGCATGGTCAGTTACGAATGTGGATGGCAGTGCAACAGAGCTAGCTGTAATTGGAGCTAACGGCTTGCTGCAAGCCGCGGCAGCCGGTACGGTCAAAGTAATCGCCACTGCGACTGACGGTTCGGGCGTTAAAGGCGAGAAGCAATTGACGCTGACAGCCGAAACAACGGTTACGCCTACACCAACGCCAACTCCTGTTGCGTCTGGATCATCCTCCGGCACAGTGCCTACCTTGACACCTGCAACTGCGAGCAACCAAGTAACGGTTGAAGCGGTAACAGCAAGCGGGAAAGCAGTGGCAACAGTAGATACGGCAGAGCTGCAGAAGGCAGTAGAAGGAGCGATTAACAACAAGGTCATTATTAAGGTGAACGGCTCTACTGATTCTGACCAGGTAGAGGTAACGCTGCCGGGTGCAGGGATTGCAGGCCTCCATACAACGAAGAACGTACACTTGACGATTGATACTGGAGCAGTGAAAGTGACCTTCTCGGATAAAGCGCTTGAAGGAGCGGCGGGAACGAGCACGGAAGCGCTGCAGCTTACCATCGCGAAAGTGGATACAACTGAGCTCTCTGATGCTGTGCGTAATAAGCTCGGTCAGGCAGACGTATATGATTTCAACCTATTTGTGGGAGGAAGGAAGATAAGTGCTTTTGAAGGCGGCAAGAAAGCTGTAGAAATTTCGGTTCCATACACGCTTCAACCAGGCGAGAAACCAGGCAAAGTTGTCGTGTATTACATTTCGGATGACGGTAAGCTGGAAGTGGTTCGCAATGGAAAGTATGACAGCCAAACAGGTCTTGTCACGTTCAAGACCAATCATTTCAGCTACTACGCCAGTGCCTATGCTGCAGCTACAGCATTCACGGACTTGAATAAAGCGGCATGGGCCGTTGACTCCGTCGAAGCGCTATCTGTACGCGGCATTCTTGATGGCTTCGGCGATGGAACCTTCCGTCCGAATAATGAAGTGACCCGAGCGGCCTTTATCAAAATGCTAATGATGTCGCTTGATCTCGAAGACAGCGAAGCGGTCAGCAGCTTCCAAGACGTATTGCCTGATGCTTGGTATACGAGCTCTATTGCAGCAGCGGAGAGGCTTGGTATCGTCAAAGGCAAGCAGGACGGCACCTTTGGCGTGAATGAGCTGATTTCACGTCAGGATATGGCAGTGATGGCTTATCGCGCAGGCCAGCTTGCCGGCTTACAGCTGGAAGCGGGTAGTGCTGCTGCATTCTCGGATCAAGCTCAAATTGCGGATTACGCAGTTCAAGCGGTAGAGCAAATGCAGGCGGCTGGTATCATAAACGGTATGTCGAACCATACGTTTGCGCCTAAAGGACATTCAACTAGAGCGCAAGCTGCGAAAGTTATCTATTCCGTCATGAGCTTGCTCGAGTAACAGCATTCAACCAACGATCTCCTTAAGGCGTGGGGCTGCCGAATTCATCGGCAGCTTCGTCTTAAGGGGATTTTTTCGATGTATGGGCAGAAATATGCTTTGGTTATGCATTCTCTCTATTTCTCGGTATGAAACGCGCGGCGCTGCCGAAGGATGGCTTTAACCGTTTAGGCTTGTGTAGAGATATTATTCGATATGATGAATACGCCAAGGCGATTGCACGGAAGCTCGATTGAAACGAAAAGTATAGCTGCTATTGCGGCGTTGCCCGTTAATGGGATGGATGGTGATAGGTACATGTAGTTCAGTAAGCAGAGCATCTCCCAAACTCCCCCTGTTCGGTGCAGGCTCTGCTTTTCCTTTGGCGGGAAGCTGCTCCCTAATAGACACAAGTTCGTACATACCTTGGATAAAAGCGGACTGCTGCTCCTTCGGCAATTTTTCAGTAAGCAGCCGTATGATTTCTTCATCCTGATGATACATAGCTTCTATGAAGCTTTTTGCAAGCACAAGCGGCTCAGCAGCATCGAAATAAGGTTCTAGCTGGCCTGCTGCTTTATGAACCATCATCTGATGGGCGGGATCGGGATACTCCGATTTATGAGTAGAGCTGCCGAGAAAATGAATGCAGAAATGGCCGGAGAAGCCGTTTTCCGGAATGCCGTCACCGCCGTGAGGCATGCCGTTCATTGAAGCAGCAACCCATTCACCGTCTGTGCGGACGAGCACCGCTTTTCTTTTCCAGCTCCATCTCCCATTGTAAATGTGTTTCATGATTCGTGAATCGTCTTTGGTCAAAGGTTGTACGTCTGCATGGTCGCTGCCTGCACGTCGCTGTACGCGGAATGTTAAGCCAGACTGGAGCTCTGTAACAGAGAAAATGGATTTGTTAGGCATTAATCCAGTAGCCTGCTGCCATGTCAGCAGTTTCCCGTAATGCTGCTTCCTCAGCCCATCTGCAAGTTCAGTTAGCTGCTTGGCAAGCCTTGCGCTCAGCTCTAAACGTACCGATTGTGATTCATTCCATAGCTGACCGCTGCGCTCAAGCCGATATTCATCTCTTTCTGCAGTCAGATGGGTAATATAAATATCTGGGTAAATGTCCGCTTGTTCAGCCTGCTTCTGTTTGGCTTTACGGATTGTCTGATCGAGCTCGCTGCGCTCTATGCGAAGTTCGCTGACGAAAGCGGCTTGACGTGATGATCCCACCGTCATAATGATGCTGCTTATATTTGGGGATTGATCTGAGGATTTAGGTTTATGGATTAGCATATGGCTGTTCCCATGCGCATAACCCCGTTCTGACAGTGGCAGCAAGATGATTGCGATAAGTATACATACGATTATTCGAGTGAGCACTCTGTTCATAAACAGCCTCCGACCTATCTTCATTTTTATTATTTTTGACAATATGCTACTTGATTATGTAACAGCTAAGCTGCTTAGCATGAGCGAAACTTCATCCACATGTATGCAGGTTTACGAAATGAATCATACTACCACGATTACTGCCGTTCGGGGGGAGATTATCAACAATGGGGCTGCACTGGGTAATAGCGATCATGATGTTGCTTCAGCAGGGAGGCTATGCCGAATCGCTTGTCATTGAGCAACAGGGCCAAGCTGTATCCGAGATGAGAAGGGTGGAGTACAGCGATTCGTCTGCCGGCATTCCGCTCATCGATAACATCAAGCTGGATAGTGGGATAGCTGCTATTGATAGAAAGGTGCAACAGCCTGCAAGGAATGCGACTCTTGACGGAGCGGGACGAATCAAGCCTGAGCAAGCAGGCAGCAAGCTGGATCGCTCCGCCATGAAAATACAGTTTTACCGGTTTATCTTCGAAGGCGGATTCTCACAGTTAGAAGCACCGATGATGGTTGCTTATCCGCGAGTCGATAGTGAGCTGCTTTCTTCAATAAAAGTCAAAAAAATAGGCTATTACGCTACCTATTACAATCCGAATAACAAAAACCGTACTCATAATGTTCATTTAGCGGCACAAGCCATCAATAACTACGTCGTTTTCCCCAATGAACGTTTCTCCTTCAATAAAGTCGTAGGCCAGCGGACGAAAGAGAGCGGCTATTTGCGTGCTCCTGTCATCGTTAGAGGTGAGATGTCGGAGGATATCGGCGGAGGCATCTGTCAAATTTCTTCTACGCTTTTTAATGCGGCAGATCGGGCCGGCCTAACAATAGTCGAGCGATATTCCCATAGTCGGAATGTCAAATATGTGCCGTCTGGGCGTGACGCAACCGTTAGCTGGGATGGTCCAGACTTTGTATTCCAGAACAAATACGATCATCCTGTTCTTATAAGAGCCTACGCGCAGGGAGGGCAAATCAGCATCGTCATTTGTTCATCTGATGACATCAAGCTGAAGCCGCGCCAGGTTCCCAGCGCTTCCAAGACGCTGCCGGAGGAAGTACATCCTGAGGTGGGGGCGGGCAACAGGGATTAAAGGATTAATCAAGAGCATGATTCTCTATCCGATATCCAATAGAGCTGTAGGCATATGGATATGCTTGCAGTTCTTTTTTGGCTATTAAATACGGATGAAGCGCTAACTGGATTATTGAAAGTTGAATCCTAGCTAAAGCTATGTTATTATACAGAACGAACGTTCAGTATAATTATCTTAATCAGAGCAGGAGAACACCTATGAATAATCAGCAAACACGTAATCCCTTGGATTACCAGTCCGTCGGTCGGTCTTTTCTAAAGTATTTGATTCCTTCTATGCTTGGCATGCTATTAGTAGCGCTTAATATTACGATTGACGGTATCATGGTTGGAAATAAGCTGGGCTCTACAGCACTTGCCGGTATTGGCATTGCAAGCCCTGTCTATACACTGTTTGTTGCCATGTCTCTCTGGGTTGGCCTTGGAGGCGCAACCTTGTATTCACAAAATATGGGCGCTAAAAATGCCCAGCAAGCAAGAACGGCCTTTTCTTATTCACTCTCCATAATATTTATCGCAACACTTGCGATTGGTATTACAGCCTTTATATTTCGTGAGACGTTAGTTTATGCGCTAGGTGCAAATGCCGATACGTATCCTTACGCATCAACCTACTTAAACGTCATGCTGCTGTTTGGATTTGTATTCACGATTGAAAATGCATTAAGCGTTTTTGTTCGTAATGACGGGAATCCGAATCTGTCGATGATGGCGCAAATGACATTCGCTGCGTCCAATGTCATTATCAATTTTATTGTTCTGTATGTTCTTGACTTAGGTGTAGCAGGCGTCGCGTTCGGAACGATTATAGCGGCCTCTCTTGGCCTGCTCGTGCTGCTGTCGCATTTCTTCAAGAAATCGAATCATTTGAAGTTCATTCGCTTCAAATGGAACAAAAAACTAGTAGTTGCCATTATCGTCATTGGCTTTCCAAGCTTCCTCTCTGAGGTTGGTCTGTCTGTGTTTACGATATCGCATAATCGGACGCTGGAATCCATTGTCGGCACTGACGGCGTTTCTGCATTCGCACTATTGAATTACGTGCACAGTACAGTATTGTTGACCTTTCTCGGGATGGGCTCGGCGATCCAACCGCTCATCAGCTATTATCATGGCGGGCGACAAGAGGAGCGGAAGCGTCGTACGCTTCGTATTGCAATAATGACAGCACTCGGAGCGGGTGCGCTGCTGCTTATCATCATGCAACTGGCAGCGATGCCGATCATTGGTCTTTTCGGAAATTTCAGCGAGAGCGTGATCCACCACGCGGAGAATGGTATGCGTATATTCGTAATGGCGTACTTGTTTATGGGCATCAATTTTGTCATGATGACTTACTTCCAATCTGTCGGTAATGTGAGGATGGCCGTATGGATAACGGCAGCAAGGGAAATGATTCTGATGCTGATTTTCATCATTTTTCTTCCAAGATTTCTAGGGGTGAACGGTGTGTGGCTGTCTGTTCCGCTGTCCGAATGCATTGTGCTGATTACAATTGTTATTTATTATAAAAGGCAAGGGTTAAGGGAGCGTGTGCTGCCTATAAATAGCTAATGGAAGGAGGAGATGCCGAATGAACAAGAAGCAGCTGCAAAGTGAGCAGACTAAAAAAAGGGTAGCCGAGGCTGCAAGAGCTTTGTTCTCGCAAAAAGGTTATAAAGCTACCTCCATAGAGGATATCGTGACCGCTACAGGAAGCAGTAAAGGGAATATCTATTACCACTTCCAGAGCAAGGAAGGCATATTTATCTATCTAATGGAAGAATGGGGAAGCGAGTGGGAGAGTCAGTGGCTGGCGCAGGAGCAAAATTATCATACATTCGAAGAGAAGCTTAACGGTTATGCTGAGCATCTCGTCGCAAACGACTTGAATCATCCACTTACAAAAGCGACGGATGAATTCATATCCAGCGAGTGGGGACGAAGCGATGTTCAACAGGAAGTTAAACGTTATTACGCCGACCATCTGCAATTCAATGAGCGAATTTTGCAGCAAGCGATGGACTCTGGTGAGCTAAGCCCGGATGATGCACGCACGTTAGGCTTTATATTGGAGGGGCTCTTCATCGGAATCGGTGAAATATCGAAACGTACCCCGATCCACGAATCGACGCTTGCGATTTATCGGAAGGCGGTTCGCGTATTCCTTCACGGTACCGCTGCCGCTAAGAATAGCAAAGAGCATTAGTCACTGTCATTCGAAAAGGTTATTCTTTTGCATGAAGCAGCATGATAGAACAGGCATCCTAAGCAAAAGGTTGACACCGCTCTGCTTATTCGTAATGATGGAATAGAGTAAGCAGTGGAAGGAGATGACCGCGATGAAATTACACGTAGAGGATGCTGCTGGCGGCTTCTATAAACAAGCGATGGGACTTGTCGACGGTGAGGCGATTCGCATTTACGTCAGACTAGGTGGATGCGGCAGTGTTCATCCGGGGTTGTCGCTAGGCGTGACGAAGGATGAGCCCATACAGATCGGACTTCAAACCGTTGTAGACGGCATTACGTATTATATGGAACAAGACAACCTATGGTATTTGGAGAATAAGTCACTCCGAATTTCATTTGACGAGCAGTATGAAGAAATTAAAATGATCGTGGAATAATAGATAATCGCATTAGTCGGATTGAGAGCGCCGCCTATCCTGTACAGTTGCAGGATAGGCGGCGTTTTTTTTCTGTATTCATGTGGGATGAGGCTTTTGGATGGACGGCTGGGGAATCTCCCTACCGCGAGCATAGCGTCAGCGGTTAAACCCTGAGCAATAGTTCAGGGAGTTCCCCGACATACAAACGGAGAGGAATCCCCTAAAATAAAGGTATAGAAAGCGAGTCAAACTTACTCAGCTAACAACGGCTTAACAGGAGGGCTTAACGATGGAACACATACCTTTAAGAAGGGTTGAACAGCTCGCTTTGAAGAAGCAGAACATCTATCTTCAGAGCAAGCTGAGATATATATTGCGAGCCATGCTGGCCAGTATGTTCATCGGGTTCGGAGTTATCGTAGCGTTCAAGACAGGCAGCTTCTTCTACGTTGCGAACAGTCCGTTAACCTATCCGATGGCAGCCATTACATTCGGCGCAGCGATTATCCTCATTTCATATGGCGGAGGAGATTTATTCACAGGCAATACGTTTTACTACACGTTTACGGCACTTCGAGGCAAGATGCGATGGTCAAGTGTACTGAAGCTATGGTGCACCAGCTATGCAGGTAATTTCTTGGGAGCAGTCGCGTTCGCACTTCTTATCTGGTCGACTGGATTGTTCAAGGATGCATCGGTTAATGGGTTTCTGCTCAGCGTCGTGGAGAAGAAGCTTCACGCTCCGGTACTGGAATTGTTCTTCCGTGGAGTGCTCTGTAACTGGCTTGTATGCTTAGCGTTTTTTGTACCGATGTCTCTTCGCGGAGACGGTCCTAAACTGTTCGCCATGATGCTGTTCGTCTTCTGCTTCTTTATCTCGGGATACGAGCACAGTATTGCTAATCTTTGTACCTTCGCCATAGCGCTCGTTCTTCATCACCCTGGAACGATATCGCTAGGAGGCATGATTCATAATTTGGTGCCAGTCACGCTCGGCAATTTGGTCGGCGGCTCGGTTCTCATGGGTGTCATGTATTATTTCGTTAATAAACCATTTGAAGAGGTGGAATAACTATGAAAAAAACAAAAGTAGTCGTTATTGGAGTAGGCGCAGTTGGATCAACGACAGCATATACGCTGTTGCTGCGCAGTCGGATGGATGAGCTGGTGCTGATCGATGCGAATGCAGGCAAGGCGGTCGGAGATGCGCTTGATATGAATCACGGGATGCCGTTCCTAGGTCATACGAAAGTATGGGCAGGCACTTATGAGGATTGCAAGGATGCGGATATCGTCATTATTACAGCGGGAGCGGCACAGAAGCCTGGCGAGCCGCGGCTAAACCTGCTGAAACGCAATGTTGCCATTTATGAAAGTATCGTTTCTGAAGTATTGAAATACAACGATGATGGTATTCTGCTTATCGCAACGAACCCGGTTGATATTATGAGCTACTTCTGCTGGCAGAAGTCGGGCTGGCCGACCAACCGTGTTATTGGATCTGGTACGCTGCTCGACAGCGCACGGTTCCGCTATCTAATCGGCGAGAAACTGGAACTTGATCCCCGCAGTGTCCATGCGCATATTATCGGGGAGCATGGAGATTCCGAGCTTCCGGTGTGGAGCCTGGCGAACGTAGCCGGCTCTTCCATCGCACTGAGCGAGGAAGAGAAGACGGATATATTTACCCATACAAGAGATGCGGCTTATGAAATCATTGAAGCAAAAGGTGCCACGTACTACGCCATTGCACTTGCTCTAGATCGCATTGTGACAGCTATTCTGCGCAATGAGTCGGCAGTGCTCAACGTATCTACGCTGGTGGAGAACTACCACGGCCTATCTAATGTTTACATGGGCGTCCCTTGTGTAGTAGATCGGCAGGGCGTAAGGCAAGTGCTGGATATTCCGATTACTGAGGAAGAGAAAGTGCTGCTGCATCGCTCGGCAGGTAAGCTGAAAGATCTGATTGAAACGATTTCGGTCTAGACAATTAAAAGGAGCTGATCGTTATGGTTATCAAATGGCTAAGTGAAAACAAGTATGCTGCAGGTTTAATGCTGGTGTTGCGTGTCTATCTAGGCTGGCAGTGGCTGAGCGCCGGCTGGCATAAGCTGGGAGGATTCGACGCCAGCGGCTTCTTGAAAGGAGCCATTACAAATCCTGTAGTAGATAAAAGCACGAACGAACTCATTTATCCGACATTTACCGCGTTTCTTGAGCATTTTGCATTGCCGAATGCCAAAATCTTCAACGTGATGATTCCCATTGGTGAATGTTTGGTAGGACTGGGACTCATCGTCGGTGCCCTCACAGCTACCGCAGCATTCTTCGGGCTCCTAATGAACTTTATGTTCATGTTCTCGGGAACGGTATCGACTAATCCATGGCTCATTCTCATCGGTGTAATCGTATTCGCGGCAGGAGCTAACGCAGGCAAATTCGGCCTTGATTATTGGGTACTCCCTTACCTGCGCAAACTAGTACAAAGGTTCAGGAGAGATGGAAATACGCCTGAGATTGGCCGGGGCCAATTCCCGCGGTAACGGGAACGCTCAACAACAATTGAAGGTAAACACGAACACAATCGTCACCCCATTATAGCTGGAGCATGAATATTGTTCATGCTCCAGCTATTTTTGCAATTTGACAGCAGCCTCTATTATTTGTTATTTTAAATTAATATATTCTTATTGGTTTAGTCGGTTTAAAGAGAAGTGGAGGTGCACGATATTAACATTGAAAATATAGAGGCATTCGTCTACGTCATTCATTGTGGAAGCTTTAATAAAGCTGCTGATGCGTTGTATTTGTCACAGCCGTCTGTAACCGCTCGGATCAAGTCGCTTGAACAAGAGCTTGACTGCAAGCTGTTTGATCGGCAGGGAAAACAGATCCAAATAACGGAGGATGGCAAACGGTTTCTTCCTTACGCGCAGCAGCTGCTGCTTATATACCAGAAGGGTAAGCTGCACATTAATCAGAAGAAGTCGCTTCCGAACGAATTCCGAATTGGCTGTACTGTGTCCGTTTCTAACTACATCATTCCCGATCTATTACCCCGATTGAAGCAGCGCTTTCCGAATACGCATTATAAGATCGTGACCGGTACGACAGATGGAATTATGAATAAAGTGCTCGGCAAGGAGGTTGATATCGGATTTGTCCGCAACGTCAATCATCCAAGCCTGCAATCGACCAAATTCTATGAGGATCCAATCCGTCTGTACGCGTATGACGGTCATCCGTTCTTGTCGCTGGAGACGCTGACGATCGAAGCAATAGCCGAACAGCCGCTCGTATTCTTTGAGTGCGGCTCCTTGGATTGGCTGCGCATTCACCGTATATTCGAGCACCTGGATTTGCCGCCCAATATTCAAATTCAGACAGACAATTCCGAAATGGCCAAAAAGCTGGTTATTCAGAAGGCGGGTATCGGCTTCCTGCCTGATTTATGTGCCCAGCAGGAAATACATGACGGCAAGCTGTATCAAATACGCGTGCCCGAAACGGAAGGTATTTCCTTGCAGACCAATCTGATCTCTCATCATGGAGAACATCTTGCATTCGTAGATGCGATTACCGAAATAGGCAAGGAGCTGTCTGCAGGATCTAAGCTTAGCTTATTGGCAGATTGAATGTCTTTATAGAAAAGCTCTATTATCCGAGAGGCAGCAAGCATGCTAAAGTTAGATTGTCAGTAAAGCCGATTGAATTAGTTTGATTAAGGTTATTCATCCGCTGCTCCTTCTGAAGCAGCGGATTTTTATTTGCCTGATCGGCCAATCAGACATGTTAATTCACTTATAGAGAATCTCTATAAGGAATAGGATTGACGAAAGTAGGATTCAGGTGGTAAAGTGAATTCAACGTTAATCCTTACTTAACAGGTAGGAATTATAAGGATTTAATAAAATTATCTTATTGGGGGAAACAAAAAATGAAAAAAGCATTCTTTCTATCAACCGCAATTATACTGGCACTAACTCTTGCAGGCTGCGGCAGCAATAAAGAAAATGCAGGAGCAAATACAGAAGCAGCAGCTGGAAATGCTGCGCAGGAAGTAACTAAAATCGTCGTAGGCACGGGTACACAGTTCCCACAGGTAGCCTTCATTGACGAAAGCGGAAAGCTGACTGGTTTTGACGTAGAGCTGGTAAGAGAAATTGACAAACGTCTTCCGGCGTATGAATTCGATATTCAAACGCTTGAATTCACGAACCTGCTGCTTAGCCTAGAAACGAAAAAAATTGATTTGGTTGCTCATGAAATGGAGAAGAATCCAGAGCGTGAAGAGAAGTACCTGTTTAATACAGAGCCTTATGCACACTGGAGAAACAAAATCATCGTAGCGAAAGGCAATGATTCGGTTCAATCGCTTGATGACCTGAAAGGCAAAAAAGTATTGACGACAGCAACGAGTGCACAATCGACAATTCTGGAGAACTACAACAAAGAAAACAACAATGCGATTGAAATCGTGTACCAAAATGGCGGAGCCAACGATACTGTCTCTCAAGTAACCTCAGGCCGTGTTGATGCGTTCCTTGCAGCGGACTTCACGCTATCTCTTATCGATACGAAGCAGGAGCTGAAGGCAGTAGGACCAGCGCTTAGTGAAGCAGACATTCTGTTCATGTTCCGCAAAGATGATCCAGACCAGCAGAAACTGGCAGATGCAGTTGACGTAGCGATTAAAGAGCTTAAGGCAGACGGTACGCTTGGTAAGCTTAGCTCAGAATGGCTTGGCGAAGACTTTACATCCGAAGAAAAATAAGCTTGCGTAAGAAAGGTGAGAGTGCTGGATGGGAGAACCATTTGATATCAGTTATGTGTTCGAGTATCTAGTAAAGCTGCTTCCTACATTGAAAGTCACTCTTCTTATCGTAGTGAGTTCCATCGTAATCGGGCTGGGCGTCGGGTTTATCGTCGCCCTTCCCCAGCTTTATAAGATTCCGATTCTAAGACGAATTTCGCAGGTGTATCTCTCCTTCTTCAGGGGAACGCCGATATTGATTCAGCTTTTTTTGTTTTATTACGGGTTGCCTGAAGTTTTGAAGCTTGTAAATGTTGATGTTGCGAAGTTGCCGGCATTATATTTCGTTATTCTTACGTATGCCCTGCACAGTGGAGCTTACTTATCGGAAATGATTCGTGCTGCTGTAGGAGCGGTTGACAGAGGTCAAGTGGAGGCGGCTTACTCAGTTGGTATGACGGGGTTCCAAGCTTTCACGCGAATAGTGCTTCCGCAGGCAATGGCGATAGCGATTCCGGTATTCTCCAATCTGGTCATCGCGAACCTGAAGGATACATCGCTTGCCTTCTCACTAGGTATTATGGAACTAACAGGGAAGTCACAGACGCTCGCCGTTATGTCGAGGCATTTCGTGGAGACTTACATTTCGCTAGCAATCATCTATTTCGTAATTAGCTTCGGACTTGAGAAGTTGTTCCACTTGATCGAGAATAAGCTGCTGAGGCATGAACGCCGCCTATCGTCTGAGGATAAAGAACCGCGCTTGCGTAAAGGAAAAGAGAAACCGTTCAGGATTGCAGCAAAACTGGGCTTTGGCAGAGGAGGAACCGAAAATGAAGCTTGATTTTTCATTCATATGGACTGCGTTTCTGCAGCTATTGCCCGCTGTTCCTACGGCTCTTGCGATAACAGTCGTTTCGGTTTTGTGTGGACTTATTATTGGTACTGCTGTAGCCGTTATTCGACTATATAAGGTACCTGTTCTGTATCCTATAGCAGCCTCTTATGTTACCTTTATCCGTGGAACACCGATGCTTACGCATTTGCTGCTCATCTATTTCGGGCTTCCGATTATTGTGGACGGCATCTCCGAGGCACTGGGATTATCGTTTCGATCGATCTCCATTCCAATGATCGGGTTCGCTTATATTTCATTCTCCATCACCGCAGGTGCGTATATGTCGGAGGTAGTACGATCAGGCTTGCTGGCGGTGAACCGCGGGCAGATCGAAGCGGCTTACTCGATCGGCATGACGACCTCGCAAGCTATGCGTAGAATTATTTTGCCGCAAGCCTTCTCAGCGAGTTTGCCCAACCTGTCGAACATGATTATTGGAATGCTGCATGGATCGACGCTTGCCTTCACCGTATCGGTCGTCGAAATCAACGCGAAAGCGCAGATTGTCGCTACGACGAACTGGAAGTTTTTCGAAGCGTATTTGGCGGCAGCTATTATTTTCTGGGGTTTGACCTTCATTATCGAGCGCCTGACCGCATTGGCAGAGAAGCGCTTTAACCTTTACAACAGAGGCGGTGTCTCATGATTAAGCTGACGCAGATCAAGAAGAGCTTTGGACGCAACGAGGTGCTTAAAGGCATAGATCTTACCGTTGAAAAAGGCGAAGTTGTTGCCATACTTGGACCAAGCGGATCGGGGAAAACAACGCTGCTGCGCTGCCTCAACTACTTGGAGAAACCGAATGAAGGCCAGATTACGATTGATGATTTTACTGTCAATTGCAAACGTCCGGATAAGAAAGACATTCATACGCTCCGTCAGAAGAGTGCGATGGTGTTCCAGCAATACAATCTATTCAAGCATAAGACGGCTCTCGAGAACGTAATGGAAGGACTTGTTATTGTCAAGAAGCTGCCTAAGGAAGATGCTCGTAAAAAAAGCGTGGAGCTTCTAGAGAAGGTTGGTCTTGGGAATAAGCTGAATGCTTATCCGAGCGAACTGTCAGGCGGACAGCAGCAGCGTGTTGGGATTGCCCGTGCGCTTGCACTGAATCCAGAGGTTATTTTGTTCGATGAGCCCACATCTGCACTCGATCCCGAGCTTGTCGGCGAGGTGCTGGCCGTTATTCGTAAAATTGCGAAGGAAGGCATCACGATGATTATCGTCACGCATGAGATGGGCTTTGCTCAAGACGTTGCGAACCATGTCGTGTTCATGGACGGCGGGGTAATCGTGGAAGAAGGCAAGCCTAATGAAATATTCAACTATCCGAAGGAAGAACGAACGAAGCAATTTTTGAAGCGTATTACGCCAGAGGGTGTTTATTCTATCTAACTCATAGAGGAGCGAATTCATATGTCACTTAAATTCGGCATTCTGGATCAAAGTATTGTATTTCCTGGTCAGACGGCTGCTGAGGCTTTGGGAAACACCGTCAAGCTTGCAAAACTCGCAGAAACGCTTGGTTTCGAGCGATTCTGGGTATCCGAGCATCATGATTCCCCAGGCATGGCGGGTTCTTCGCCTGAGGTGCTTATTGCTTATTTGCTTGCTCATACGAAAACGATCCGAATAGGCTCGGGCGGAGTCATGCTGCAGCATTACAGTCCGTATAAAGTAGCGGAAAACTTCAACGTACTGGCATCACTTGCGCCTGGACGGGTAGAGCTTGGCATTGGACGTGCGCCGGGCGGCTTGCCGCGGTCGACTAAAGCTTTGCAGAAGGGTATCGCGGAAGCAGAGACCTTGGCGGATAAGCTAACGGAGCTGGAGCATTTGCTCCATGCGAAGACTGGCGAGGAGCATCCGCTTGCGGGCTTGGAAGCAAGTCCAATTCCCGTTCAGCCTGCTGACATTTATTTGCTTGGAACGAGCGTATCGAGTGCGGAGCTTGCGGCGGAGAAAGGTTATCCGTATGCGTTCGCGTTATTTATCAACAATGATCCAGAAACGGCTCGCAATGCAATTGAGACGTATCGCAATAACTTTAACCGTTCACTCGGCAAGGAGCCGAAGACGATTCTCGCTTTGTCGGTCATTGCTTCGGATTCGGATGAGGAAGCGAATGAACTGGCAGGCCATTTCAAGAACGTTCGGGTTACGCTGGCGAGCGGTAAAACGGTTAATGTAGGTACTATAGAGCAGGCGAAGGAATTTGCTCGCCAAGCAGGCGAGACCTTCACAGCGGAAGAACGGGAAGCGGATATTACGCGAGGAACCAAAGAGACTGTTCGTAAGCGTCTGCTTGAAATCCAAGAGCAATACGGCGTGGACGAATTTGTGTTTACGACCATAATCCCCGATTTCGCCAAAAGAATTCGTTCATTCGAGCTGTTGAAGGAAGCATTCGAAGGTGAATTGGTATGAGTGATTTCTCGGCAGAAGCAATCGAGCAGCAATTAGTAGCGATCCGCAGGCAGCTTCACGAAAACCCGGAGCTCTCCCATGAGGAATTCCAGACGACGGCTGCCATTCAGGGCTGGTTGACTGAAGCAGGCATACGGATTGTGGACTATGGGCTGAAGACGGGTGTGATCGCGGAGGTAGGAGGTCTAAACGGCGGCCCAGTGGTTGCTGTACGCGCCGATATTGACGCGCTGCCGATTCAGGAGGAAACGGGACTATCTTTCGCATCCAAGGTCTCTGGTAAAATGCATGCCTGCGGACATGATTTCCATACGGCCTCGATCCTCGGAACGGCGTTTCTGCTCAAGGAGCGTGAGCAGGAGCTGCGCGGTACGGTACGGTTTTTGTTCCAGCCGGCAGAGGAGAAGGCAAAGGGAGCGGGGCAGATTATCGCAAGCGGAGCGCTTGAAGGCGTCGAAGCGGTATTCGGCATGCACAACAAGCCTGATCTGCCCGTCGGTACGATCGGTATCAAAGAGGGTCCGCTTATGGCTGCAGCAGACGGTTTCGTCGTTGAAGTTGAGGGTGTGGGTACACATGCTGCTGTTCCAGAGGCTGGCATTGACCCAATTGTAACGGCAGCTCATATCATTACGGCACTGCAATCTATCGTAAGCCGAAGCGTAAGCGCATTGGATAGTGCGGTCATCAGCGTAACAAGGCTGCATGCGGGAACGGCTTGGAACATTATTTCGGATAAAGCGGTATTCGACGGTACGCTGCGTACGTTCGATGAGAAGGTACGCTTGAGCGTGCGGGAGCGCTTCGAGCAGGTAGTGAATGGAGTAGCATCTGCTTTCGCGACGAAGGCGAATGTGAAATGGCTAGAAGGACCGCCGGCAGTCGTCAATGACGAGATATGGGCGGATCAGGCCGCCGTAACAGCGGAAGCAGCGGGACTTGTTGTGGTGAAGCCTAAGCCTTCCCCCGCGGGCGAGGATTTCGCCTTTTACTTGAAGGAAACCGCTGGACTTTTCGTGTTTTTGGGTACGGACGGTCCACAAGAGTGGCATCATCCAGCCTTTGATCTGGATGAGAAGGCATTGCCGATCGCCGCGTCATTCTTTGCATCACTTGCCTCAGACGCTTTGCGCAAGCTGGCTGATGAGCGCTTGCCGGGAGGACG
Source organism: Paenibacillus sinopodophylli (assembly GCF_005930355.1). Taxonomy (GTDB): domain Bacteria; phylum Bacillota; class Bacilli; order Paenibacillales; family Paenibacillaceae; genus Pristimantibacillus; species Pristimantibacillus sinopodophylli. The sequence goes on along the minus strand of NZ_VDBO01000004.1, from coordinate 17,250 downwards.
AGAGCATCTCGAAATCATATGACGTCATTGTAGTGGGAGCGGGCTCCATGGGCATGAGCACAGGCTATGAGCTGGCTGCGCGTGGAGCGAGAACACTGCTCATTGATGCCTTCAATCCTCCGCATCAGAATGGAAGCCACCACGGTGAGTCCCGGTTGATCCGGCATGCTTACCACGGCGGCGACACGTATGTGAAGATGGCGCTGCGGGCTGACGAGAAGTGGATTGCTCTGGAGAATGCCACTGGCGAGAAGCTGCTGGAACGGTCAGGCGTACTGAACATGGCGGAGAAAAGCTTTTACAACTACGAGAACAGGCTTGATGATGCTATTCGGAACGGCGTGCAGGTTGAATTGCTGCAAGCGGCTGAGATTAATCGGCGATTTCCTGGCGTACAGCTGGCCGATACATTCCTAGGAATGTATGAGCCTAATGCTGGCTACTTATACAGCGAGAAATGTATAGCCGCACATAAACAGCAGGCGTTATCCGCTGGAGCGGGGCTGCTTGTCGATACTTTCGTTACTGATATTAAAGCTGATGCAGCCGGAGTCACCGTGTATACGAAGGATGCTGTATACTCTGCTCCCCAAATTGTTATTACGGCCGGTGCATGGTTTAGCACCCTTGCCAATCATGTCAAACTCCCGATCCGTGCAGTTCGCAAGGTCGTCGGATGGTTTGAGACCAGCTCCCCTGCTTTCGACGCAGGCCATTTTCCCGGCTTCACTTGGGGCGGAGCGTTAGGCGGGTACTACGGCTTCCCCAGTATAGACGGCGCAGGGATTAAGATTGGTCGACATGATACAGGCGTAGAATGGCTTCCTGGCGAACCGATCGCGCCGTTCGGCAGCTATTCGGAGGATGAAGCTGACTTGCGCCGAGCGCTTGAGGCATTTGTGCCTGATGCAGCAGGCAAGCTTCTGAAAGGTTCTGTATGCAAATACGAATTTACACCTGATGAGGATTTCATTATCGATACTCATCCGGAGCATACGAATGTACTGCTTGCCGGTGGGTTTTCCGGTCACGGCTTTAAATTTGCCAGCGTTGTCGGTGAGATATTAGCAAATAAATTAGAAAATAAGCAAACGGGCTATGATCTGCGAGTATTCGAGCTTAGCCGGTTCAGCAACCTATAACGAGGTGCCATTCGGCCCCATTCATAAGGAGGAGCTTACATGAGCCAGTCAACTGTCGATGTTCAAGCGTATGTACAGGCATATGATCAAATCGAGCAAGAAATAGAAGGATTAACCGAGCAACAGCTCAAATGGAAGGCTGCGCCTGAATCCTGGAGCGTAACTGAGGTTCTTGCCCATCTTGTCGATCACAGCATAGTTGTATCCTTCCGTATTCGTGAAATATTGTCGGGATCCGAAGTGAGATTGCCTCTATTTAATCAGGATGCATGGGTAGCTGGACAGAAAGCAAACGAGGGGGACGCGAAGGATATTCTTATTGCGGCTCGCGGGTTTGTCAACTATAACAGTTTGTTGTTTAATCGCCTTACGAGCGAGGAATGGAGCAAAACGGGCATTAATTTCAAAGGCGAGCCTGTCGCGATCTCGGCTATCGTACCGGCATTCGTTGCTCACGTGCAGGGTCATTTGGGTCAAATTCGCCGCATTAAGCAGGCAGAGTCAGAGACGGTTAACACAAGCCGCTCTATTTGATTAACTATTATTTTGGTGGGAAGCTGGTGGATGAGCATGTCGGAAAATACAGTGGTGATAAGGGATGCAGAGCTTACAGACCGCGATGCAACTCGGGAAGTGCTGTTAGATGCATATGGGCAATACGAGAAGGTGCTGGACGAGGAAGCATGGGGCCGTTATAAAGAAAGCATTCTGTCAGCTATTGACGGCGCAGCCACGAAGGCGCGGCTTGTTGCTGTGCTGAACGGCGAGGTGGTCGGCAGCGTATTCCTATTTGATTCTTCCGATGCTGCTTATGGCTTGCCAGATTTGAATATCCAATCTCCGATTATTCGGCTGCTCGCCGTGTCACAGAATGCGCGAGGCTATGGTGTTGCAACGGCACTCATTCGTGAAAGTGCTAAGCTTGCGCTTGAATGGGGCGCCGAAACGCTGCATCTCCATACCTCGGATATGATGGACTCCGCCGTTAGGCTTTATGAGCGGCTTGGCTTTGATCGTGCAACCGATAAGGATCTCATGAATGGTGAGACGCTTGTGAAGAGCTATCGCCTTACGCTAAAGGAAACGTCGTTGCTGCAGGCACAATAGTGTGTGCTCGCAAGAGCAGATTAGATAGATGAAGCTAACTTAACTGGGAGGTAGTTTATAATGGCGAATCGCAAACAAATTAAGTTCGGCGCATTGATTCATGGTGTAGGTGGCAACGTATCTGCATGGAGGCATCCGGAGGTTCCGGCTGATGCGAGTGTTAACTTCAAGTTTTACACCCAGCAAGCTCAAACGGCCGAAGCGGGCAAGTTCGATCTTGTGTTCATTGCAGATGGTCTTTATATTAACGAAAAATCGATTCCACATTTCCTTAACCGCTTCGAGCCGCTTACGATCTTGTCGGCTTTAGCTGCTGTTACGTCCAAAATCGGTTTAGTCGGTACATTGTCGAGCTCTTACAGCGAGCCGTTTACGGTCGCACGGCAATTTGGTTCGCTCGATCATATCAGCGGCGGCCGCGGCGGCTGGAACGTCGTTACTTCACCGCTTGAAGGCTCAGCAAGCAACTTCAGCAAAACGGATCACCCAACGCATGATGAGCGCTATAAGATCGCCGAGGAATATTTGGAGGTCACGCGCGGGTTATGGGATTCATGGGAGGACGATGCTTTCGTAAGAGATAAAGAATCGGGCGTTTTCTTTGATCCTACTAAGCTTCATACGCTTAACCATAAAGGCGAGTATTTCGCTGTGCAAGGTCCGCTTAATATCGCTCGCTCCAAGCAAGGACATCCGGTTATTTTCCAAGCTGGGTCCTCCGAGAGCGGCAAGAAGCTGGCGGGGAAAGCGGCGGATGCTGTATTCACTGGTCATGAAAACATCGAGGATGCAAAGGCGTTCTATAAGGATGTGAAGGACCGGGCGGTTGCAGAAGGACGTTCGGTGGATGATATTGTGATTCTCCCAGGCATTGGACCGATTATCGGCCGTACGGAAGAAGAAGCTGAGGCGAAGTATCAAGAGCTTGCGGGGCTTGTTACGATTGAAAATGCGCTGAACTATTTGGGACGTTTCTTCGAGCATCATGATTTCTCCCAATATCCGCTCGACGAGCCTTTTCCTGAGCTTGGTGATCTCGGACATAATAGCTTCCGCAGCGGAACGGATAAAATCAAACAAACTGCCAAGGAGCAGAATTTGACACTTCGGCAGGTTGCCTTGCAATCGACTACACCGCGCGGTCAATTCATCGGTACGCCGGAGAAAGTAGCTGATCTTATTCAACAATGGCATGAAGAGGGCGCAGCAGATGGATTCATTATTCATTCTTCCCTTCCAAGTGGTCTGAATGACTTTGTTGAACTGGTCGTTCCAATTCTTCAGGAGCGTGGTATTTATCGTACGGAGTACGAAGCGGATACGCTTCGCGGCAACCTAGGATTGCCAATTCCGACTAACCGCTACACGAAGGAAGCACAGAAAGTTAACAGCTAACTTTATAATACGCGGTAATTCCATACTAAGCTGGGCAGGAAAAAGAACTACTGATTACCTGTGTCACGATGACTGTGTGACTCCCCTAATGATGATGACTGTGAACAAATATTCTGTTAGTTATGTTTCATAGAAGGAGCTCGTTTGGTGCTGATGCCAAGTGAGCTCCTTTTTTGTTTGTAATAGACTAGATCAGCAGAGTGCCAGCTGCATAATGGATGAAGTTTCAAAATTTCGGTGAAATTAAATAGGTCGTAATACTTTCGCCATGTTCGCACGCAAATGGTTATGGGATGATAGCTCTTGTAAGCAAGCCAATTGGCAGGCTTCACGCATACATGCTACAAGGCCATGGCGAGCCTTCCTTCTACGATGAAATCAAAGGTTATTGAATTAGGGTCGCCGCTTTCCTTATGCATGGAACAATCAGGCTATCGCATCTCTTCCTTCTAACTGACACCAAACTGATTAGAGATGCGAATTTCCTGATCTAACAAGCAACTGAAGGGAGGCATTCAGACCATAAGTGCGAAGTCGGTCTGGAGCACTGTTATGATGAATACGATTTATTTGCGAAGGAATAATAAGCTAGTTGTAGAGCACGGGGACCATATTCTTCCTGACATCTATTTGGCGACAGCCATGAAAAATATAGAATATCTTGGCTTTACCTTCTCAACGAAACTGATGGATACTCTTCGAACGCTGTCCATCGATCAGTTTCTAGCCTTTTATAATGAGCTTGTCACGAATTTGAAAGCGATGATCGGAGCGAACGTCGTATACAAGCCGATGTATCCTAACTTTCCTAGGCAGGTTATGCTCGCGAGCGAAGCAGAGCTATACATAAATGCAATCATACATTACATCACGCTTGCATTGCCGGCTTACGAAGCAATAGAGCGATTTCCTTTACTCGATCAGGTCGATTTGAAAGTGATCGATAGGGGCAGCGAAAAGGAATGGGAGCAGTCTATAAGGCAGCTTATGCAGGCTAACGTATCTATTTCTGCAGCAGATCGAGTAGCTATAGAGTGGGTCATTGCAAACAGCTTGAGACTTAGTGAAATACTGCCGGATGAGATACCATTGAAAGAAAATGTGGGCTTCGTTGCGGCTACATTGCTGAAGTACGGAAGAGCAGATGTCGCTCTAATTGGAAAATATATAAAAACAGCAACGGATGTTCTTCGCTTAGCTGTGGCTTGGTCTGAAGGAGATGTCAGTCTCGCAGTTCATACGCGATTTCGTAAGTTTAAACGTGCAGAGAGACGTATGCTGCTTGGTTTACTGGAGCAATGCGGAAGCGGTATGACAGAAGATATGCTGCGTTATAAGCAGAGATGGATTCGTTTGGGTGAAATTCTGCATCCAGCGGAATATAGAGCCCGCTTCGGCAAGTGTAAGGAAGCATTCGATATACTGCGAAACAATCGCCCCTTTCAAACCTTTTCGGGACGATTGGAAACGGCTCTGCTGAAAAAGGATACTTTGTATGCAGCGAATCTGTTGAAGAGCCGGCCGGGGGAGTTTGCGAGGAAACTTGATCATTTGCTCAGGCTTTCGGGAGATCCGAATGACATTATTCGTTTGTTCCAAGATGTTGCTTCTTCCGTATCTACACCTGTCCTCTTGCAGGTGATGTCCCATTTCAAACATCGGAGAGCTAAGCGTGAGCTCAGAACGTTTTTCCCAAAAGGCAATGTTGCGAAGCTGGCCGCTGTCGAGAATAACCTTCCCGATCTTGCGCCGAGCGTATGTGAAGCTGTTCAAGCATGCTGCAAGGATGCATTAATCGCACGGTTCTCAAAGTTGCCGCCGCTTGGGAATGTATATTTGGAAGAGCAGCTAAAACATTACTTGGTGCCGTTCTCACAGAGATCAGCGAGCAAGTCACTCCGCACGCTCGTAAGAGGCAGCCGGCTAGACTTGCCAGATGGAGATACGCTTCGTTTCTTCGCGTGGTGGAAGGAAGGTTTAATAGATGGCCTGGATTCAGGCAGGGTTGATATCGATCTATCAGCTGTTTTGTACGATGAGAAGTGGGAGTACGTGGAGAATATCTCTTATACGAACCTGAACTCGGAGCTGTTCAATGCGGTTCATAGTGGTGACATTACTTCAGCTCCGCATGGTGCAAGCGAGTTTATCGATATCGATCTGCCGTCGGTTATTTGCTGCGGAGTAAGGTATGTGGTTGTCTCTCTACATTCATTTACGGAACAGCCATACTGTAATTTACCTGAATGCTATGTGGGCTGGATGGTCAGGCAGCATCCAAATACCGGAGAAATCTACGAGCCTTCGACCGTTATGAACAAAATCGATGTGACAGCCGATACGAGAATCGCAATTCCGATGGTCATTGATTTGCAGGAGCGAAAGGTCATTTGGGCTGATCTAGCCTTGAAGAAGCATCCGCAATACTATAACAATGTTGAAAGCAATCAAATCGGATTGGTACAGATGGCGAAGGCCATTATCGATTTAGCCAAACCTCAATTGCACGAGCTGTTCTTGCTTCACGCCGAGGCAAGAGGTGAAATCGTTGAGCATGCAGAAGCGGCGGATACCATTTTTGCGATAGAGGGCGGCATTTCACCATTCGATACAGAGATCATTATCTCGGAATATTTGGCTTAGCCCGATCAATTGTTCAAGTATAGGAAAGTATATCAATAGGTTATACTTTCTCTATATTTCTTGGAATGAAACGCGCCGCGTCGCCAAAGGACGGCAGTGGCCGTTTCACCTTGCGGGATGTTATTGGTGCTAAGGCTTTCTCCTCTGATGGCGAATAAAGCCTGCTGCTGCCGTCTTCCCGCGCCCGCGCGTCTTCTTTTTTCTCGACCGCTTCCCGGTTACAATAGCCGTATCCATATTTTCCTCGCTTGTTGCGGATTGGTCAGTCCCGGATGCCGTTTCCTCAGCTTGCTCTTCTATGCTCGTCTCCAATACTTTGGCATTGCCAAAAAGTATGGTTCCTTCATTTTTTATAATAATGACCTGTCCGATACAGCAGCCCATAGATGCCTCAGCGTCCTTCCTACTCCAAAAAAAACCTGTTCATGTATATTATGATTGGCTTGTTTTCGATGTATCGGCATTTACAGGGGTCATGGCCGCCTTTTCTTTCTGTTTATAGATAGGAGGAGAATAGAAGGAACCTGCACGGCGCAAGCTAGCTCATTTCAAGCATTCCTTTATTGATAGCAGCCCAGCGGGCAGGATCAAGACCACTATTGTCGAGGTCAAGCGTTCCCATATGCTCCATGTATTCCGTACCCCAGCCTAGCAGCAGCTTCAGAATCGGCATTAGTTTGTCACCGATTGGAGTGAGCGAATATTCAACCTTAGGGGGTACTTGGCGGTAAACCTCACGATGAACCAATCCGTCCTTCTCCAGATCGCGAAGTGTGTTCGTCAACATCGATTGGGTTACCTCCGGCAGAAGTCTCTGCATTTCGCTGAATCGTTTGGGACCGTCATGCATCGCCCATAAAAGAAAAACCTTCCATTTTCCTCCGATAAGGCTTTGCGCCGTGAACATAGGGCATTTCATGAAATCTTCTCCATACTTCGCCATGTGTGAGTATTCCTCCAATAGTATGATTTTTAGTACTATATATGAAAAATAAGCGTACTTGTTATTATTAGTAGTATCAAATATATTTAGAGTCTAACAAACAATTGCCAAGCCGTACATCGTTTTTGTGTTCAGCTTGGTATTTTAAACGATATAGGAAGGGATGATATAATCATGTCTATTGTTATCACAGGTGCTACTGGACAACTCGGAGGTCTCGTAATCAAGCATTTGCTTGATCGCGCGGTTCCTGCAGGCCAAATTATAGCTGTTGTAAGAAATGTAGAGAAAGCTTCTTCCCTTGCAGAGCTGGGAGTAGAGGTGCGCTATGGCGATTATAATGATCGTGAATCATTAGAGAAGGCTTTTGCTGGTGCGTCGAAGCTATTATTCGTACCCAGCCCGGACGCTCATGACGAAACGCTTCGTATTCTTCAGCATGCGAATGTTGCCAAGGCAGCAAAGGATGCACAGGTTGGACAAATAGCTTATTACGGATATGCATTCGGTGAGACCTCTAAGCTATCTTTGGCAACGACTCATATCCTTACAGAAGGTATTATCCGCACGACAGGCATCCCGTTTACATTCCTAAGAAACCCACTATATACGGATGTTTTTGTTAGTCCGCAAAGCGTAGGTGCTGCAGTTCAGTATGGCGCACTAGTTGCGAATGCGGGAGCAGGACGAGTACATTCGGCATACCGCTATGATCTAGCGCTTGCAGGCGCGGTTGTATTAACGGAAGAAGGACATGAGAATCAAGTTTACAATTTAGCAGCGAACACAACTTGGAGCTTCGAGGAGCTTGCAGCAGCTATTGCGAAGGTATCGGGCAAGGCAGTCGTATACAATCCAATCTCATTCGACGAGCAGAAAGCACTTCTTCTCCAGGCAGGCTTACCTGAGGGCGTTGCTATCATGGTAGCTGCTATCAATCAGAGCGTAGCGGATGGAGAAACGTCACAAACTTCCAATGACTTGAAGGCGCTTATTGGCTCACTCACTTCGCTTGAGGAAATCGTCAGACAGTCGCTTCAAGCGTAATGATTGACGAATAGTAGAAGCTCATTTGATCCAAATAAAACAGGGGCTCAACTCCATTAGGGGTTGAGCCTTTGTTTTATTTGGATTATTATGTAAACAAAATGACTGGAAGCCGAGAGATGGTAGGAATCATCGGCGACAGCCTATGGAAGCACTGGTCTGCTTGCGGCTGCCGCAATGACAGGATGATTAGCATGGCTTCGAATATTAAAGTCCAAGCAGCTGCTCAGCAATCCAATCCGCGGCTGCCGCTGTAGATATGCCTTGTGCGTCTGATGTGTTGAACACATGTGTTAAGGTATCGCCAATTCGTTCAACATGTCGTTGCGCTGCAGCGGCATTGCCGCCTTCAAGCTCAACCGAGGTTACGATGATACCTCCAGCATTAATCACATAATCGGGTGCATATAAAATATCCATCTCATGCAGGAGCTTGCCATGTCGGCTTTCCAAGAGCTGGTTGTTGGCTGCGCCTGCAACAATTGTACAGTTCAGCTTAGGAATAGTAACGTCATTCAGAATGCCGCCGAGTGCGCATGGAGAGAACACATCGCAGGGTGTAGAGAGGATGTCACCAGATTTACGTGGATCTGCTCCAAATTCCTCAACAGCTTTACGCAGCCGAGCGTGATTAATATCTGATACAACCAAATGAGCCCCGGCATGTTTCAAAAAACGGCAAAGCTGGAAGCCTACTTTTCCGAGTCCTTGGACGGCGATAATTTTGTGTTGAATGGATTCGCTGCCATACGCGCGCTTGAGAGAAGCTTGTATGCCTAGAAATACGCCATAAGCGGTCATCTTGGCTGTGAGCTCATTCACTGCGCCGAGCGAGCCGGATACATCCGTAACGAAGGTGGTTTCAAAGCTAACCCAGTCCATATCAGAAACGGTCGTTCCTAGATCCATGCCTGTAATATAAGTGCCTTGCAGCTCATCGATTTTGTGGCCTAAAGCCCGAAATAGCATCTGCCGAGGTCCCTGATTGGGGTGAGAGAGAATGACTGCTTTGCCGCCTCCGTAGGGAATGCCGGATACGGCAGATTTATAAGTCATGCCTTGTGCAAGCCTAAGCGCATCCAGGACTGCAGCCTCGTCGCTCGCATAATGCCACATGCGGCAGCCTCCGAGGGCAGGTCCAAGCTTCGTACTGTCAATGGCGATAATAGCTTTAAATCCGATAGAACGGTCTTGGAGGAAGATAAGCTGCTCATAATTTTGATTCATAAGGTTCATGTAGACTCCTCCTTCAAAGCAGGTTTGTCGTGCTTCCTGCTCTCAGCATATTCAAGCCCAGCAGTTGATGGCACATAGGAGAGCGCCTGCGTTATTAAGGGCTGTTAGGACAATTAATCAATCTATAGGGGGATTAACGAATATGGTTAAGCGAGAACTCATAGGCAAAGGAATGACGGCCGAGGTGTATGCATGGGGACAGGATCAGGTTCTAAAACGCTATTATGATTGGGTTCAGAAGGAATGGATTAAGCATGAATGGTGTTTAGCAAAAGCGGTTAATGATGCTGGTGCACCGTCTCCCAGGCCGATTGAAATGATTGAGGTTGATGGAATGCTTGGGCTACTATATGAAAGAATAGCAGGGACCTCTATGCTTAGCTTAATGCAAGCATCTCCGCAGAAGGCGGTAGGATTCTCAGAAGAAATGGCCCAATTGCATATTGAAGTTCATCGCTGCAGCGGTGCAGGTCTTCTACGGCAGAAGGATGTGCTGGTGCAGGCGATAAGCGAATCCGCCACGATTCTACTGGGGAATATGGAGCGAGTTTGCACATACCTCGACGCTTTGCCGGAAGGCGGGCAGCTGTGCCATGGCGATTTTCACCCCGACAACATTATGCTGACAGATACTTCGTCCGTAGTAATCGACTGGAATACTGCCACTAATGGACAGCCTTCCTGTGATGTTGCAAGAACGAGCTTAATGCTGCGCTCGCCCTTTGTATCTGAAATAGCAGGCGAAGGAATTAAAACGGTGCAGTATGAGATGCACCGGGCTTACATCGAAAAATATACCGCGCTATCGGGGATTTCATTAGCTGAGGTAGAGGCATGGATGTTGCCTGTTGCTGCCGCAAGGCTGCGCGAGAATATACCGGGCGAGCAAGATTGGCTGTTAGGTATAATTGAGGAGATACTGCAAGGCACTTCGAAAACCTACCTGTTTGGGTAGGTTTCTTATTTACAGAAACGATTTATAGTAGAAGTGAACCTCTATGAGGTGTATTTTAGTTTCTGATAATGAAAGGGAGAGTGTTGCATGACAGGGAAGAGAATAAAGTCAAATATATGGAAATGGTTTATCTGCCTTACGCTTTTTACAGGTTTATGGTCTGGTGCCATTGTCCAAGAAGCAGTCGCGGCTGTGAGCGGAGATTATACGTACACCGCACTTTCCGGAGGAAAGGCGGCAATCAATAGTTATAATGGATCGAGTAAGGTCATTGTTATCCCTAGCTCTCTAGATGGGAATACGGTGACTAGAATCGATGTGGACGCATTCAGAGAACGTGGACTAACTTCTGTAACCATGCCTAACACGCTTGTCGAAATTGGTAATAATACATTTACTGATAACAATCTGACCACGTTGATTATTCCAGATAGTGTAACTACTATAGGAAGCTATGCGTTTGCAAGAAATAACATAAGTAGTGTCTACATATCAGAAAGTTTGAACAGCTTGGGTATGGCTGCATTCGAGGATAACCTATTATCCTCTTTAACATTACCTAACAGCTTGAGCTCAATTGGCAGTTACAGCTTTAAGAATAATCAATTGACGAGCGTTAGCCTTCCGAATAACGTAAGTATAATATTAAGCAATGCGTTTGAGAATAACTTGCTAACGAATATCGTCCTACCATCTAGCGTTACGAACATTGGCAATTCAGCATTCGGAAACAATCAATTAACGAATTTGACGATTCCGAGTGGTGTAACCAGTATTGGTCAGAACGCTTTTGAGTCAAATCAGTTAACGAGCGTGAGCATCTCATCGACTGTAACGAGCATTGGTAATTCAGCCTTTTACAATAATAAACTAACGAACCTGACGATTCCGAGTGGTGTAACCAGTATTGGTCAGAACGCTTTTGAGTCAAATCAACTAACAAGTGTGATTCTTCCGTTAAGTTTAACCACGATTGATCACTCTGCATTCAGGAACAATAAATTGACAACGATTACGATTCCAAGCAATGTAACGAGCATTGGGGATGATACATTCGCAAACAATTTATTGAAAAATATTAAAATTCCATCCGGAATGGTCACTATTGGGAATTCTGCATTTCAAAACAATCAGCTAACAAGTGTAATTGTTGAAGGGAATTCGACAGTAATTAAAAGTAATGCATTCGGAAGTAACTCAATTACTGCTCTTTTTGGATATGAACCTTCAACGCTATTAAATTATTCGATAACGAGTGGCCAACCGTTCCAAAATATATTATCCGCTGGAGTTACTTTTTCTCCTAATGGCTCGATGTTTGGAGAAAGCTTGCATACATTCGTTATCATAGGCGCCCCCATACCTTCAGGACATCCAGTAACGCAGAGATACAGATGGTCAACATCCGACGTACAGCCTGCATGGACGGGCGAGCAGGCAAGCTGGACATCATTCGTGAGCGGAGCAGCTGTTAGTGTGCCAAGTGCAGCGGGTCCTCAGTATTTGTTTGTTCGTGTTGATGACGGAACGAATAATGCAGGCTATGCGCGTTCTGCTCCGTTTCAAGTGAAAGAGAAATATACGGTTACTTTTAATTCGCAGGGCGGCAGCGCGGTAGCCAGCATTGCTGATGTAGAGGATGGATTAACGATAGCTGCTCCAACAGCTCCGACGCGAAGCGGCTATACGTTCGCCGGCTGGTATAGGGATGCAGGCTACGCAACAGCGTGGAACTTCTCGACCAGTACCGTAACGGCAGATACCACTTTATATGCGAAGTGGAATGTGATACTCAAATATACAGTTGCCTTTAATTCGCAAGGAGGGAGCGCTGTAGCTAGCCTCATAGATGTGGTAGAAGGTTCAACGATAGCTGCTCCAACAGCCCCGACGCGAAGTGGCTATACGTTCGCCGGCTGGTATGGGGACGCAGGCTACGCAACAGCGTGGAACTTCTCAACCAGTACCGTAACCGCAAATACCACTTTATATGCGAAGTGGAATGCGATACCGAAGTATACAGTAACCTTTAATTCGCAAGGCGGTAGTGCGGTAACCAGTATTGCTAATGTAGAGACTGGATTAACGATAGCTGCTCCAACAGCCCCGACGCGAAGCGGCTACACGTTCGCCGGTTGGTATAGAGACGCAAGTTATGCAACAGCATGGAATTTCTCAACCAGTACCGTAACGGCAGATACCACTTTATATGCGAAGTGGAATGCGATACCGAAGTATACAGTAACCTTTAATTCGCAAGGCGGTAGTGCGGTA
>NZ_VDBO01000004.1:3973-4408 GCF_005930355.1 Paenibacillus sinopodophylli | reverse complement strand
ACCAGCATCGTTGAAGTATTGCAAGCCACAACGATAGCTGAACCAGCTTCTCCTACCCGTGCCAAGTTCACATTTGCAGGTTGGTATACGGATGCAGACTATGCAACAGCTTGGAATTTCTCAACCAGTACCATAACGGCAGACACCACTTTACATGCGAAGTGGAATGCCATACCAGAGTACACAGTAACGTTCCATACACATGGAGGCAGCGCGGTAACTAGCCTTGTTGAAGTGTTAGAAGGCACAACGATAGCTGAACCAGCTTCTCCGACCCGCGAAAGGTTCACATTTGCAGGATGGTACACGGACGCAGGCTACGCAACAGCGTGGAACTTCCTGACCAGTACGGTAACATCAGACACCACTTTACATGCGAAGTGGAATGCCATACCAGAGTACACAGTAACGTTCCATACACATGGAGGCAGCGCG
>NZ_VDBO01000004.1:0-3873 GCF_005930355.1 Paenibacillus sinopodophylli | reverse complement strand
GTAACTAGCCTTGTTGAAGTGTTAGAAGGCACAACGATAGCTGAACCAGCTTCTCCAACCCGCGAAAGGTTCACATTTGCAGGATGGTACACGGACGCAGGCTACGCAACAGCGTGGAACTTCCTAACTAGTACCGTAACGTCAGATACCACTTTACATGCGAAGTGGGATGCGATACCAGAGTACACGGTAACATTCAACTCGCAGGGAGGCAGTGCGGTAGCCAGCCTCGTTGAAGTGTTAGAAGGCACAACGATAGCTGCTCCAACTGCGCCGACACGAAGCGGGTATACGTTCGCTGGCTGGTATACCGATGCAAGTTACGTAACAGCGTGGAACTTCCTAACTAGTACCGTAACGATTGATACTACTTTATACGCGAAGTGGGATGCTATTCCGTCGCCTTCTACCGGAAATCAGACAATCTATTATACCGTCAGTTTTGATTCGCAAGGTGGAAGCATCATTGGATCTAATCAGATTATAGCGGGAGCAGCAATTGCCGAGCCGATAGCTCCGGCAAAAAGCGGTTACAGCTTTGATGGATGGTATACGGAAGCAACCAATGGCTCGCGTTGGGAGTTCAGTTCAAACAAAGTAACGAAGAACATAACACTTTATGCGAAATGGACCGCGATTCCTGTAGGAATAACCTTCAGCGACATCGCTAACCACTGGGCGCGTGAGGCCATTATTAAAGCAGTTCAAGCTGGTATTGTCAGCGGTTACCCGGATGGAACCTTTAATCCGAATCGTGCAGTAACCCGCGCAGAGTTTTTGGTCATGCTGATGAATGCACGGAATTCATCTGATGCCGGAGCAGATTTAGTGTTCACAGATGCTGAGAAGATACCGACATGGGCAAAGCAAGCTATAGCTCAAGCGGTACAAGCGGGTATTATTAATGGCTATGAAGACGGTTCATTAAGACCAGACGCGATTATAACTCGTGCAGAGATGGCATCGATGATTGCTAAAATACTTGAGCTAGACATTGAAGCAAATGCTGTAACCAGCTTTTCAGATGACACTAACATTCAGGCATGGGCAAAAGGTGCGATAGCAGCGTTAGAAAAACTTGAACTTATGCAAGGAACAGGTGCCAATCAATTTAATGCGACATCCTTTGCTAGTAGAGCGCAAGCGGTGACAATTATTATAAGAATGCTTGAGCTGAAAGACTAGTAGAATACAATGTGATTAATATTAGACGTAAATCTATAATCGAGCTGCCCCTCAAGCCTTTTAACAAACGGCTTGAGGGGTGTTTTTATTCTAAAGTGAATGAGGACCGGTTATGTAAGAAACTCATAGATTCTATGAGGAATGTGGATTTATAACAGGAGATAAGACAGGTGATATCATAAAGATAGTGTGAGGTAATTGTCTTTAGTATTTGGTTATATTTGAGCAAAAAGAAGCAACAAAAGGTATAAGCTATTTGCTGAAATAAAGCCTTGCTGGAAGCGGTTTACGGTCGATTAGAGGTTCGACACTTTTCTATGAATAATTTATAATCAAGCCTGTTTGTTATGGAAGGATTATGTTGGATTTTGTCGAATGTAAATTTTAGCTAAAAATTCCCTGATTCCACTATGGACTGAAAGCGACTAGATGGTGTCATTAGAGAGAGTATAAATGAAGTATAGAGGAGGGTGAGAGCGGCGGTAGGTATGGGCCTACTATATTAGGGGACGGTTTTTTGTAAGCGCTTGAAGACTTTGACAGCAACTCAATAAAATCTGGAGGCATTCAGCTATGACAAAAAGCTATCATGCATCGGTTTGGCCACGAATTGGAATGTTTATGCTCGCGTTTATCATCATGTTTCAAGTTAGTATACCTTCTATTTATGCAGCTCCTACACCGGACAGTTTTACAACGAAAAGCTGGGAGGATTTGCCCACAAAGGCAATCAAGGATGCTGCTTACGGGAATAATGTATATATAGCCGTAGGTGATGATGGGGCTGTTGTTAAATCTGTGGATGCTAATCACTGGGTGAAAGTGAAGGGGAGATCGGATAGCAACTATATAGGTGTAAGCGATCCCAGTGCTTTTAGTTTCTTGGGTGTAGCCTACGGCAATGGATTATTTGTTGCTGTTGGTTTAGAGGGAGTAATTTTAACTTCCCCTGATGGCGACAACTGGACGCAGCGTAATGCAGGCGGTACTTTTAACCTTTCAGCCGTCGAATATTTAACTTTTAATGGAACGGGAGCCTTTTATGCATTAGCAGTAGGCAAATATGTTACTTCCACCGACGGAATTAACTGGACTTCTGTTATTCCTACCGGTCTTCCAGCAGATAAACCTATCACGCAGGTAACCGTGGGGAACAACGGGACTCGTCTTGCTTTCGGGAGTTATGAAGGGAAGATTTACTCTACTACGAATGGATCGACATGGACGAATATCCAACCGATTAATCTGGAAGGATTTGGAGCGAACGGAGCCAATGTTCTCAAATGGATGAACGACCGTTATTTATTTATAGACATTAGCGGGTATATTTGGACCTCTACTAATTTAACCACTTTCACCCAGATCGGCCATCCTTCGAAGCTGGATTCTTATCAAGGCATACAAATGAGAAACGCACTTTATGATGGAACGCATTATTATTTATTCGGATATGAAAGCGGGAAATATGGTGTAGTTTATACCTCTACAGATACAGTCTCATGGGCAAAGCAGCCATTTGAAAGAGAAATTACAACAAGCAATGCCGAATTCATTAACGGTAAATATTTTGTGTTCGGCAATGAAGGCATGAGTATCTCTGATACAGGCTCGAACTGGAGCTATAAATGGGGCGGCAATTTTAATGATGTCATATATGATGGCTCCAAATATATAGCCGTTGGAAAATTAGGAGTAGAAGGATCCCTTTGGGCTTCTAATGATTTAAGCAATTGGACAAAACAGACATTTTCTGGTTCTTCCGATTCTTTTACTGCAGCGGCTTACGGAAATGGCATATATGTTGCGGTTGCCGGTCCACTCCACAATACGACTAAAATCGCTGCTTCCAGCAATGGCACTTCATGGAGCCTTCATGACAGTGTTCTTGGCAATGAAACCCTGACTGATGTTACCTTTGGTAATGGTAGATTCGTTGCAGTGGGTAACGCTACTAGCTCTCAGGCTATTATTGAAACGTCGACAAATGGCACCACCTGGAGTGCGGCGGCATTGCCTGTGAATTACATTCAATATATGAATTCCGTTACGTATGTAAATAATCAGTTTATTGCAATAGGATATAGCGGTTCGAATGGTGCGGCCATTCTGACTTCAACAGATGGCGTAACCTGGGTGGATCATTCTGACGATTACCCAGAGTCGAGCGATACGATTAACAATATTATTTATGATGGCAGCAAATATATTGTAAACGGCTATGATGCAAATAATTATCTTCTGTTTTCTCGTACATCCACGAATTTGGGAAGTTGGTCTGCGCCTTCCTTTACATCAGCGTACCCCTTTTATGGATCAACAACGTTGGCGGCAAAAGGCTCTAATATTTATATGATCGGGTCGGATAACAACGGCAACGGAGTGCTCTTTTTTTCAGCAGATCAAGGAACCACATGGCATGACACGTCTATTGTACCTGCAGAGGCTTCAGCCTTAGCAGTAGTGAATGTTAACAATGAAGTTGTAATTGCAGGTGCCAATAAACTGTCGCAAATTACAGGAGTAAGTGTAACGCCATCGGCGATTTCGCCAAGTGCAGCAAGCTTCGATAAAGAAACAGCTGCGCAAGCGGATGTAGCTGTAATGCTGACGTTGAACGGAAATACGCTTAGCACCCTTACAAATGGTGCAGCAACACTGACAGCGGGAACAGATTACACGGTAGTGGGC
>NZ_VDBO01000048.1 GCF_005930355.1 Paenibacillus sinopodophylli | reverse complement strand
TCCTTTTGCATAATCTCCGCTCTCGCAGATTTCAATTCCGATAGAAGTTCTGTTTCCGCTAGATGCTCCGCTGCCGTCTCCTGCATGCCAGGCGTTCTCATTAAGTGGTAAGCACTCGATTGCTTCGTGCTCGTCCACAACGATGTGATAAGATGCTGTACGGCTATTAGTCGGGTTTGTGAGCCATGCTCTTTCATTTTTAGCAGAGCTGGACGGATTGCCTGTGTTGTGAATTGTGATAGTTGTTGCATTCATTGGCAGCTCAGGACGGCGATCGTTCGCCGTACCCTTTGTGATATGGTCCTTTGTGTAATTAACCATTCTTCTCATCTCCCTCTGCGCCACGTTTACTGGCGCGATCTACTTTAGCTTTAAGTTCGGATTCAATGTGAGACATAACAGCTTTTGGAATCCATTTCCCCCATCCAGCGCGGTAGGCATTAGCCGTTAAAGACTGCCATGTATGATAAATGATGCCTAATGTAATTCCGTAAAAAAACAAACCAGGCATACCCATCATCGTGTCCAAGAGATTAGCTATTGCAGGCATAGCGACAAGAAATAGCGTGCGCGGTAGACCTTCTCGGATGCCATATTGTGACGAGTATGTTTTGTCTTTGCGAGCTGCTTCTATTCCGGTAATCCAATCCAAGCCGATGACAACCAACATTAAAATAATCGGAATTAATCTACCGTCCCCATATATCATTGTTACCCAAGGAGCAATCACCGCTCCAATACCAGTTGCGATGACTCTACCTTCTGTTATATCAACTGCCAACCACTGCTTATACATTCGCTTTCATCCCCTCAACTATCTATCTGTTTGTATATAAAAAGGACCTGATTATTCAGGTCCTTGAGTTTGTTGTTCGTTTTTCAGTTGTTTTGATTCTGCACCTTCGATCGTTTTACCAAGCCATAATTCGATTTCCTTTAAAATGCTGAGTTGCTCGGATCCGTGGAACATCGAGATGGATATTACGCATTCTTTAATCTCTTCAACCGGCTTATCTACATCAA
>NZ_VDBO01000047.1 GCF_005930355.1 Paenibacillus sinopodophylli | reverse complement strand
CGGTAAACGTGTTTAGGATAAGCCCTCGACCGATTAGTATTCGTCAGCTACACACATTGCTGTGCTTCCACCCCGAACCTATCAACCTCGTCGTCTTCAAGGGGTCTTACATACTGGGAAATCTCATCTTGAGGGGGGCTTCACGCTTAGATGCTTTCAGCGCTTATCCCGTCCGTACTTGGCTACCCAGCGGTGCTCCTGGCGGAACAACTGGTACACCAGCGGTACGTCCATCCCGGTCCTCTCGTACTAAGGACAGCTCCTCTCAAATTTCCTGCGCCCGCGACAGATAGGGACCGAACTGTCTCACGACGTTCTGAACCCAGCTCGCGTACCGCTTTAATGGGCGAACAGCCCAACCCTTGGGACCTACTTCAGCCCCAGGATGCGATGAGCCGACATCGAGGTGCCAAACCTCCCCGTCGATGTGGACTCTTGGGGGAGATAAGCCTGTTATCCCCAGGGTAGCTTTTATCCGTTGAGCGATGGCCCTTCCATTCGGTACCACCGGATCACTAAGCCCGACTTTCGTCCCTGCTCGACTTGTTGGTCTCGCAGTCAAGCTCCCTTATGCCTTTGCACTCTTCGAATGATTTCCAACCATTCTGAGGGAACCTTTGGGCGCCTCCGTTACATTTTAGGAGGCGACCGCCCCAGTCAAACTGTCCACCTGACACGGTCCCCGAACCGGTTTCACGGTTCTAGGTTAGAACTCCGATACGATCAGGGTGGTATCCCAACGTTGCCTCCTCACAAGCTGGCGCTCATGGCTCTCAGGCTCCCACCTATCCTGTACAGATCGTACCAAAGTTCAATATCAAGTTACAGTAAAGCTCCATGGGGTCTTTCCGTCTTGTCGCGGGTAACCTGCATCTTCACAGGTATTAAAATTTCACCGGATCTCTCGTTGAGACAGCGCCCAAGTCGTTACGCCATTCGTGCGGGTCAGAATTTACCTGACAAGGAATTTCGCTACCTTAGGACCGTTATAGTTACGGCCGCCGTTTACTGGGGCTTCGGTTCACAGCTTCGG
>NZ_VDBO01000046.1 GCF_005930355.1 Paenibacillus sinopodophylli | reverse complement strand
CTGAAGAAACAACAGCCTCCGAAACAGCAAAGGAACTAGGCGTGCATTATACAACGGTTAAAGACTGGGTAAAGTTGTATAAACAAGATGGGGAACAATCATTTCCTGGCAGTGGAAATCTTAAAGCAGAAGATGAGGAAATACGTAAGTTACGTAAGCAACTCGTTGATCTCAAGGAAGAAAACGACATTCTAAAAAAGACGGCAGCCTACTTTGCGAAAAATCTGAAGTAAACACGTTCAAGTTCATCTTTGAACACCGCTTCGAATTTCGGATTGCAAAGATGTGCCAGGCTCTCCATGTCTCTCGAAGCGGCTATTATGCTTATGTGAAGCGACCCGAAAGCAAACGAAGTGTAGAAAATCGGAAGCTGCTAGATACGATCCGAAATATTCATCATGCAAGCCGTAAGATCTACGGATCACCGCAAATCACAAAGAATCTACCGCCTGACCAGAAAGCTAGCCGAGGCCGTGTAGCCCGCCTCATGCACGCAAATGGAATACGGTCTAAAGTGGCTAAGAAATACAAAGCGACAACGAATGCTAAACACAATCTGCCTGTCGCCGATAACCTTCTAAATCAAAATTTTGAAACAACAAAACCACGTGAGAAATGGCTGACTGCTATTACGTATATTCCAACTGACGAAGGTTGGCTCTATCTCGTGGGAGTTATGGATCTGCATGGCCGCGCTATCGTAGGGTGGGCAATGGACAGCCAGATGAAGACTGAACTCGTATCTTCTGCATTAAAACAAGCCATAGGCCGCGTAGGTGCAGTAAAAGGCTTGATCGTCCATTCAGATCGTGGTGTTCAATATGCCAGCAAGAAATACCAACGTCTCCTGGAGAAACACGATTTCGTATGCAGCATGAGTCGCAAAGGTAATTGCTACGATAACGCTCCAATGGAATCCTTTTGGGGGAAGCTTAAAATGGAATGGCTTAATGATCATAAATTTAAGACTAGAGCTGAAGCTAAAAAGGCTGTATTCGAGTATATTGAGCTGTTTTACAATCGACGGAGAACACATTCCTCCAACGGTTACATCCCGCCATTACAGCGTTTTGAGGCGGTTTAAT
>NZ_VDBO01000045.1 GCF_005930355.1 Paenibacillus sinopodophylli | reverse complement strand
CGCTGTTCTTGTACTCATAGGCGCGAACAAGCAGTGCCGCCATTTGTTCACGGGTGATTCTCGCGTTCGGATCAAATGTGGTCTCCGATACTCCGAGGACAAGCCCCGCTTCATAAGCCATTGCAACTTCCTTCGCATACCATTGGCCCTCTTGAACATCGTCAAACGGAGCTGCGCTTGCAGCCTTGGTTAGTCCTAAAGCTCGCACCAGCAAAGATGTGAATTCAGCACGAGTTGTATGTCCATTTGGTGTGAAGAGTGTATCGCTTGTACCTTTAATGATATGCTTCGCCGCTAACACCTCCAACGTCCGAGAAACCCAGTGGGTCGCCGGAACATCCGTGAATGGCTTCGAGTATTCCAGCACCGCATACTTGCTCAAATGCTCAAGCGTAACTGTCACTGTATTCTTGGTAGTATCTACGCTGCCTCCTACATATTCCCACTCTTTGCTTGCTTCATTGTAATAATAAATGCCTAGCAGGTCTTCATCAGCCCCATTGCTATAAGGCAAGGAAAGTTCAACTCTGCCATCTACATTGCTGATGGCGATGACTTGGTTGTTGTACTTCAGCTTAACGGTGATGTCGTAGATCACGCTTGCAACTTCTATACGTGCTTGACCACCTTGGGCTGGAGCATTCGCGATATCTCCAGCAGTCACTGGCGCAACGGTTACTTCAATACTTGCCCCGAACGGATTCCCCGCCGCAGTCAACCATTGCTTCAGCGCATCCGCTTGAACCGTTAGAACCGCATTCGCGGCTTTCACCTGCAGGGATAGCCCGCCGATATCCTGTACAGGAATGGACTTCGATATGATGCCGCTGCCGAACTCCACAATCGCTTTGTCTCCATTCTTAATGACATCTGTTGGCGCCGGTGTCGATGGTCCTGGTTGGCTAGGAGGATTCGTTGGCTCTGGATTGCTTGTTGTCTGGCCGCTAATCGTAATCGATTTCGTTCCTACGATGCCCGAACCATCGGCTGCCGTCGCCTTCACCGTTACGTTGCCGTCGCTCACAGCAGTCAATAGACCCGACTCATCGATCGTTGCGCTTCCTGTTCCATTCCAGGCAGACCAGATGA
>NZ_VDBO01000044.1 GCF_005930355.1 Paenibacillus sinopodophylli | reverse complement strand
AGTCCGGTGCGATCGTTGATAAGTTCAAAACGGTGAATGAACTTAAATGGCTTCGGCTTACGCGTGCCTGTGAAGTTGCTCTTTGTGCCTTGTGCCTTACTCCATTTATAGATGACAACGATATTTTTATTGTTGTTCGATGTGTCCGATGTGATGACTCCGCCAGTGGTAATGGCGTACTGCTCAGCTGTTGGTGCGGAAGCAACCCTAGTCAGCTGCGTCAACTTACCTTCTGGCGATTTCAGGTACACATCGTCACTATCAGCGATAAAGGTCCCGCTGAACTTCGATGGCGCTTTGACTGTATAACCAGCTGATGTAAGGATGGCCTCTTCATTTTCGTCAAACTTCACTTCGCCCTCTACTGTGTCCGCACCTTGTGACAACTCCGCGATTAATGGAGAGTAACGTGGAACCTCAATGGACAATGTGTCCTGCAAATCCTGTGCTGTAAGGTGAAATGGTAGTCCTGATTCTCCGCCAAACACTTTATTCCAAGCGAATTGCGGTGCGAACATAACACTGTTCACTTTTTCATCAATCCATTTCAGCGATCCGTCCATACCCCTCGTCCAAACTCTTCCTACTCCATCAAAAACTAACGGTTCAGCCATGATTAATATCCTCCTTCTGAAAAAGAAAAAGGAACCTGTAAGATTATTTTACAAGTTCCCGTAGGCGTACATCGATCTCGTTGATACGCTGATATTCTTTTGTTTGCTTAAAGTTCTCTTTCAGCTTTGCGCCTTTTCCCATAAGGCCAAGCTTTGTACCTAATTTAATCTTTTCTTCAATTAACTGCTCCCACTCGGAGAGTTTGTCTCTACTGTCATCCGTTCTTGCCGTCATGCCATCACCTCAATTCATGCGTATATAATCAACGTCATAAATGGCTTTATATCCTTTCACACCTGTAATGCCAGTTGAAAAGTCAGTATCATAAGCAAGCGTGCACCGAAATGTGTTTAGAGATGCTTGTCTAAGATTCTCATCATGAAACAATCGAAATGCTCGCTCAGCTATCAGCCGTGCATCCGCGCTGCTTGGTGCAAATATGTCTAAGCAAAACTTTCCCTCATAGACAAGGTGATTTCTGCCATAACGTCCAGGCATGATGTAAATCAGTAGCATTGGTACGCTCTCACCCGATAAGACACTCTCAGGCTCAATACCTTTGACAATCCGTTTCACAATACTCTCGACGGGTGAGGATGGCGTTAACTCGAGCAACTCCATGAATTCATCGTCCTGTATCAAGATGTTTGCAACTGCGTCGATTAGCTTTTGGCTCAATTCCTCACCTCACTTGAAAGTAATTGTGATACGGAAACTCAGTCATGATGCGTTGTAACCCGTTTAGGATACGCTGCCGGTTAGCCTGCAGCGCGATCCGCAGGAAGTAAGTAGGCGGCGTAGGGGAAAACTTCTTGTCAATATCCCCGCG
>NZ_VDBO01000043.1 GCF_005930355.1 Paenibacillus sinopodophylli | reverse complement strand
CGCGTTGCATCATCGGTTCCCGTGGCTTTGGCCGCGCTGGCTCCTGTTGATGTAACCCGGTTCTGCAAAGCCTGCATGCGTTTTTGGTGTTGCTGCTCCTGTTGCTCAATCGCATCATTGCGCCTTTTCACAATAGCCTGCTGTGCCTTTAGTTTCTCTTCAACCACTTGGTTCGTTTTATTGAGAGCTGTCGTCTTGGCTTGCAGCAATTCGGTTTGTGCCTTTCGCTGCGCAACGAGTGCGTTCGATTCCGCCAATATCTTCTTACGGCGCTCATCCGCGCTCATCGCTACCTTATCAGCAGCCTTTGCTAGTGACACGTAACTCTTTTCTGTTTGCGACAGCTCGGTATTCAATACTTTGAAAGACTCCGCGTTCTTCCGCGCTCCGCCGTCAATCACTTTAAAAGCAGGTGTCATTCTGGTTATGTCCAAATTCAGCCTAGCGCCTACAACGTCCTTGCTCAACGCTTCCATTCCCTCACCATCCTTTCTTATTCCGTTTAGCTCGAATGAGCACACTAAGCAATAGCGTGCTCATTCGAGCTAAGGAACTCAGCCCTTAGCTTATTTATTAAAGATCCCTAAATCCGAGAGGTACTTCGCTTTCTTCGGCTTCCCTTCAATTTTGCCGCCATGCAAAATAACCTCGAACTCCTGCTTCCGATCCTTTTCTTTCATTAACGCTCGTATTTTCGGAATGGTCATATGAATCCACTCGCCGTCCGATATGCCATTGCTTATACACAATGCCCATAATCGCATCCAGTCCGTTTCATTCTGATCTGCTCCGTCCTCATCCGGATCATCGTCCGCGTCTGGATCTGGAGGGAACGATTCCTTAAAGAAATCGCTCCATGAGATTTTCAAGCTCCTTAATACCCTCATCATTGACTTGCTCATACTCTTCGTCTGATAATCCTTCAACAAGAACGAGATCAAACGTTTTTCGATAAGCAGCTTCTACACTCGGCCAATCAATTTCTGTCGTTCCTTCGCTGGACTCCCACTTCTCTCGGCCGATGGATTGCGAGAATCGATAGCTAATACCTTTCATGTTCTGCCTGACTTGCCGAATGAGACCGATTGTGCCGATTTTGATGTGTTTGACTATTCCCTCGGCTAGTGTAATTTCAGACCCCACATTCAAGGTTTGATCCATTGTTACTTCATTCATGATTACGCCTCCTGAAACAAGATATCCCCCGCCGTAAAAGCAGGGGACTCATTTGATTATTCCGAGAAAATGATTTCAGCCGCGATACCTTCTGGATTATCTGGAGTGATATCCGCTTCTAGCACCTCAAGTGCAATCGTGCTTGTTGTAGGTGTTTTGCGAGTAGCACCCACATTGAGCGTACCGCCGCCGATGCACTTGTACACGGTGAGCTGTACTTGTACAGGCAGTCCGGTGCGATCGTTGATAAGTTCAAAACGGTGAATGAACTTAAATGGCTTCGGCTTACGCGTGCCTGTGAAGTT
>NZ_VDBO01000042.1 GCF_005930355.1 Paenibacillus sinopodophylli | reverse complement strand
TGTCGTCAGCTCGTGTCGTGAGATGTTGGGTTAAGTCCCGCAACGAGCGCAACCCTTGATCTTAGTTGCCATCACATCATGGTGGGCACTCTAAGATGACTGCCGGTGACAAACCGGAGGAAGGTGGGGATGACGTCAAATCATCATGCCCCTTATGACCTGGGCTACACACGTA
The DNA here is from genome assembly GCF_005930355.1 of Paenibacillus sinopodophylli. GTDB lineage: Bacteria > Bacillota > Bacilli > Paenibacillales > Paenibacillaceae > Pristimantibacillus > Pristimantibacillus sinopodophylli. Next base: position 1,360 of record NZ_VDBO01000042.1, on the reverse strand, counting down.
CTACAATGGCCGATACAACGGGAAGCGAAACCGCGAGGTGGAGCCAATCCTATCAAAGTCGGTCTCAGTTCGGATTGCAGGCTGCAACTCGCCTGCATGAAGTCGGAATTGCTAGTAATCGCGGATCAGCATGCCGCGGTGAATACGTTCCCGGGTCTTGTACACACCGCCCGTCACACCACGAGAGTTTACAACACCCGAAGCCGGTGGGGTAACCCGCAAGGGAGCTAGCCGTCGAAGGTGGGGTAGATGATTGGGGTGAAGTCGTAACAAGGTAGCCGTATCGGAAGGTGCGGCTGGATCACCTCCTTTCTAAGGAAATACCCGAACCCGATGAGGTTCGGATAAACGTGGCAGTTTATCGCTTACTCGTTGTCAGTTTTGAAAGAGTAAACACATTGCAAAGAATAGGAAATGAGTATAATTACTTCATTCTTAATCGATGCCATCGTTGGATGCTCTCTTTCAATATGTCTAGTCATTCGTTTGGTGGCGATGGCGGAGGGGAACCACACGTTCCCATACCGAACACGACCGTTAAGCCCTCCAGCGCCGATGGTACTTAGACCGCAGGGTCTTGGGAGAGTAGGACGTCGCCAAGCGGATTACGAATCATTATAAATTACCAACATTTTCTTGTTGATTGTAGTCGAATAATGTGATAATCTATGAGTCCTGTCGTGCAAACGACAAGACAATTGCACCTTGAAAACTGGATAACGAAAGAAAAAGAATTGCTGAAACATCCTTTAAGTTGCTTTGATTTGTAAGCGAAAGGTGTTCGAGATTGCAGTGACTTTTGCAGCCTTTATTTCTACCTCTAACGGGGTTATTGTTCAAAGAAATCAAGCTGGAAGGGAGCGCAAGCCGAATCACCTGAGCATATGGTTAAGCTAGTAAGAGCGCACGGAGGATGCCTAGGCACCAGGAGCCGAAGAAGGACGTGGCGAACAACGATACCGCCCCGGGGAGCCGTAAGCAGGCATTGATCCGAGGATTTCCGAATGGGGAAACCCAGCTGTCGTAATGGACAGTTACTCTCAACTGAATACATAGGTTGGGTAGAGGCATACCAGGGGAACTGAAACATCTAAGTACCCTGAGGAAGAGAAAACAATAGTGATTCCGTCAGTAGCGGCGAGCGAACGCGGATTAGCCCAAACCAAGGAGCTTGCTTCTTGGGGTTGTAGGACGTCTCACATGGAGTTACAAAGGTGTTTGGTAAGCGAAGAGGTCTGGAAAGGCCCGCCAGAGCAGGTAAAAGCCCTGTAACTGAAACCAAGCACTCTCCGAGACGGATCCTGAGTACGGCGGGACACGTGAAACCCCGTCGGAATCCGGCAGGACCATCTGCCAAGGC
>NZ_VDBO01000041.1 GCF_005930355.1 Paenibacillus sinopodophylli | reverse complement strand
AACCTGTAGGTTTTTTTCTTAAAAGAATTATCGATTCCATTGATTATTACTGATGTCGTATCTTCTTCTCACATGAAAATTATCCCCTGTCTAAGTCGTTATTATTGCAGTTAAAGATATTTCCTAGCACTCCATTTACAACATATGGGCTATAAAATGTACTCCAATATTAGATCGTATCTAACAATTCGGGTGCAGTTCATAATATAGTTGGCCTTCATTTTGCTTTATGTGAACAAAAAGAAAACCACATGGAGTAATACTCGCATGTAGTCCGAAAATATTTTTCAAACATCTCAGGACCTAATTAACTAGGGCTTAGCTAAGAATAAGGCTTGTTTTAGCATTCACATCACGGCTAAGCTATACCCGTTTGACAATGTAGGAATTCGCTCTCTCTTCGCCACTGAGGGGGGAGCAATAGCGACATATAATAATTTATATACATTTATTCATTATTTACCGATTATCATTCAATCTACTCATTCTAAATATTGGTCGAGGGGAAATATGTTTATTATAAAGGTTTAATCATTCTATTGCTTCACATTTTAAATCACTATGGCCTGTCCTCTCCTGCTTGCCCTTCATTTTTCCACTTTTCAAATTCTTTGACTGCATCTTCAGGTAAAAAAGACATTACGACATCGTAAAAAATGCCATGACCTATAACTTCATACCCATTGAAAAATATGGTGTTGCCCTCTCTTCCACCGCCCCACATAGCAACATCAAATAATTTTCCATTTTTCTTGCTATCAAGCACATAATACAATCGGACATCCAAATTTGGTGATTCCTTCTTAACTGGTATCAAAACATCATTGTTTATCTGATTAAATAAATCAAAGTGTTCTTCCAAGTCACTACCGCTAATGACAATTTTTTTAACACTTTGTGAATTAATTAAATTACCAACACTCCAAGGTTGACGAGTAAGGATGAACGGGTTTACATAGTAAATTGTTAAAATAATATCAGCAATATTTTCATTTTCAATAAGTTCGGAGAAGTTAATCGACGGTTTATTTGAGTTCATATTGTCTCTCCCACAACTGCTTAAAATAGTGCATATAAAAAACAGCAAAATAATATACCCAAAATTAATATTTTTTTTCATCCAAATTCGATACCTCCTATTCGATTCATTTCATACATTGACGACCAACAAAATGAATTGGGTAAAGCAAAGTTCTGTTATTTAGCAAAAGATTTCCATATGACGAGATGTTGCAAGAGTGTTGCAAGATTGACTAATTTTGATTAATTAATATTTTCACAACAAATTCATCTGCTCTAATACTTATTTTTCGGTTTCCACTTATTATTATGCGGAGTCGCATCGCTAACTGTGATCGCCAGCGTCGCAACCATCTTTTTTTATCATTAGCGCTGAGGCGAATAAACAAAAAGAAAACATTGATTCGATAATAAATGAGTTTCTAAAATATGCTTAATTAGCTCTCATTGCCCGTCAGTGAAACGAATGTTACTTCTCAGGAAGTGGTTTCCACTTCTCGTCACGTTTATCGTTAGCGGTTGGCTTGCGATTAACACGTCCCAGTAAAAAGGCTTTTTGATATTGCCTTAATGACTGA
>NZ_VDBO01000040.1 GCF_005930355.1 Paenibacillus sinopodophylli | reverse complement strand
ATCGTCAATGTCTACAAAGCAGCAACAGGCGGAACAGCAATCGGAACAGCAACAGTCGGTACAGGTGCAACAACAGCAACGGTTACGATTACACAGCTTGGCGCAACAGCAAGCAGCGTTTATGTGAGTGTAGTAAACGATGGCAAGCTGGAGAGCACACGAACAGTTAAAGCGTATGATGCTGAGATCACTGCAGCACCAGTAGGCACAACAATCACAGCAACGAATAATGCAACAGGCACAGCAGATACGGTAAAAGTAACGGGTCTAGCAGAAGGCGACATCGTGAACGTCTACGCGGCAGCAACAGGCGGCACGGCACTTGACACGGCAACTGTGGCAAGCGGTGCAACGGAAGTAACGATTTCGAAAAACGATCTGCTTACCGCAACAGGCGGAACAGCGTACGTATCGGTAACGAAAGCGAACAAGCTGGAAAGTGCACGTACGGCTGCGAAATATGCAACCGAGACGGTAGCTACAGCACCACTTGCAGCAACGATTACTGCAACGAACAACAAAGCAGGCGTAGATGATACCGTGGTGGTAACAGGTCTTGAAGAAGGCGACATCGTCAATGTCTACAAAGCAGCAACAGGCGGAACAGCAATTGGAACAGAAACAGTCGGTACTGGTGCAACAACAGCAACGGTAACGATTACACAGCTTGGCGCAACAGCAAGCAGCGTTTATGTCAGCGTGAAAAAAGATGGTCAGCTGGAGAGCACAAGAACAGTTAAAGCGTACGATGCTGAAATCACTGCAGCACCAGTAGCAGCGACAGTAACCGCAACGAACAATGCAACAGGCACAGCAGATACAGTGAAAGTAACGGGTCTAGCAGAAGGCGATGTCGTGAACGTCTACGCGGCAGCAACAGGCGGCACGGCACTGGACACGGCAACTGTGGCAAGCGGCGCAACGGAAGTAACGATTTCGAAAAACGATCTGCTTACCGCAACAGGCGGAACAGCGTACGTATCGGTAACGAAAGCGAACAAGCTGGAAAGTGCACGTACGGCTGCAAAATATGCAACTGAGACAGTAGCTACTGCGCCACTAGCAGCAACGATCACTGCAACGAACAACAAAGCAGGCGTAGATGATACTGTAGTGGTAACAGGTCTTGCAGAAGGCGACATCGTGAACGTCTACGCGGCAGCAACAGGCGGCACAGCAATCGGCACAGCAACAGTCGGTACAGGTGCAACAACGGCAACGATAACGATCGAACAGCTCGGCGTTGCTGCAGGAAGTGTATTTGTCAGCGTGAAAACAGAAGGCCAGCTGGAGAGCACGCGTACGGCTGCGAAATATGCAACCGAGCCGGTATCGACAGCACCACTAGCAACAACGATCACTGCAACGAACAACAAAGCAGGCGTAGATGATACCGTGGTGGTAACAGGTCTAGTAGAAGGCGACATCGTCAATGTCTACAAAGCAGCAACAGGCGGAACAGCAATCGGAACAGCAACAGTCGGTACAGGTGCAACAACAGCAACGGTTACGATTACACAGCTTGGCGCAACAGCAAGCAGCGTTTATGTGAGTGTAGTAAACGATGGCAAGCTGGAGAGCACACGAACAGTTAAAGCGTACGATGCTGAAATCACTGCAGCACCAGCAGCAGCGACAGTAATCGCAACGAATAATGCAACAGGTACAGCAGATACAGTGAAAGTAACGGGTCTAGCAGAAGGCGATGTCGTGAACGTCTACGCGGCAGCAACAGGCGGCACGGCACTTGACACGGCAACTGTGGCAAGCGGCGCAACGGAAGTAACGATTTC
>NZ_VDBO01000003.1 GCF_005930355.1 Paenibacillus sinopodophylli | reverse complement strand
GTATTAGGCACGCCGCCAGCGTTCGTCCTGAGCCAGGATCAAACTCTCCAAATTGGTGTTTGAAATGCTCATTACTTTTTTATCGCTTTTTCGCTTATCCCGAAGGATTTGCGAGGCAGTTATTACTCGTTGTTCAGTTTTCAAAGAGCAAGCTTTTCTTTCGTGTCGACCGTGTCTCTCGTTGGCGACCTAGATAATATATCATAGGCGCCTATCCCATTGCAAGTGTTTTTTTCATTTTTTTCGTTTTTTTTCTATGTAGCAGCATTTAGTCCCATTGCATTCCCGATAAACCCTTACTATATAGCGGTTTATACACAAAAAATGATTAATTCATCTTCTCAAGACGTACTAATCTATTCAAAAAAAAACAGCACGTACATGAATATGCTTCTGAACAATTACTTCAGGCAGCCATTCCGTACTTACTGCTTTTCATTAAAAAATTACCTCAGTACTTCTTTGATATGCAGTTGTCTCTCGACAATTAAATTTACAATGACACCTTCAATGGAAACCCAAGGTCTAGTCGGATAGTGTTGATCCGAGAATACAATTTCGCCAACTCGTTCATCACTCAACCTTACGACCGTTCCATTGTGGAACTGCGTAGCCTTCTCTACAAAAACACGCACATAAGTAGGATCCAGCTTACCGAACGCATCACTTTGAATCTGCTCCAGCACAAGATACGGAGATGCGGCTTTTCTATACGCTTTATTTAAAGTCATTGCGTGAAAGATATCTGCAATAGCTACAATCTTGGCATATGGATTTATTTTAGTCGCGTCAATACCGAGTGGATACCCCGTTCCATCAACTTTCTCATGATGCTGCAATGATGCCATTTTAACCCCTTCGGTTAGAGCTGGCACATTTTTGAGCAGTTGATAGCCAAGTACCGTATGACGCATCATTTCTTCCTTCTCTTCCACAGATAAGGAATTTGGGTTCAGAAGAATCGATTTGTCGATTTTTACGTTCCCAATGTCATGAAATAGTCCTGCAAATGCAATTTGCATCCAATCCTTCTGAGGAAAGCCTGTCCATTGTGCAATTTGATAAGAAGTTAGAGCGCACATTACCGCATTATGAAGTAAATAATCCTTCTCCAAAAATTGACGCGGTACAAAAGTCAGCAAATTATAATTTTTAATTTGCTCCAATAGCTTCTCCAATTGCTTGCGAATATCCATCACTGGCAAAACTTGTCCAGCAACAAAAGAATTGAATACTTGTCGCAAAACAATGACCATCTTGTCATATTCTTCATGAAGGGGAGATGCCGCAATCATTGGACTCACTTCTTGGGCAGCATCCTCATCTGCGTCCTCACGTGTTTTGCTTGAAGCTTGGTTTGACTCAATCTCTACACTTGTAATGAGGAATGCTTGCAATATTTCCATTTCTTTAGGTGTTACAACTTTCCCCTTTTGAAATAAAACACTGCCAAGCGGAGTGAGGACATCTTCAATAATTTTGTCGCCTAATTTAAGATGTAATAACGTTACCGCCGCCACGAGAGTCCTCTCCCCAGTAAATGAATATTTTCGCTACATATATTTAAGAAACTAAAAACATAAGCTGATCCGCAAAGTATCGGAATCAGCTATGTTTCTCCATTTATTCGTTTGGCGTTTCGCCAATCTCTTCTTCATTCTCGTCTAGTGCTTCATTCTCTTCACTGCGCGCAACACGAGTAACCGTCGCCACCGTATCGTCCTCACGTGTGTTGATGAGCTTGACGCCTTGCGTATTACGTCCCATCGTTGAGATGCCTTCCATGCTGGTACGAATCATCGTTCCAGATGCAGTCATGATCATAAGATCTTCATCGTTCTCAACGACTTTAAGCGAAACGATCGGACCATTCTTATCCGTAACGTTAAGCGTTTTGATACCTTTGCCGCCACGATTCTGAATGCGATAATCGAGTACCGGTGTACGCTTGCCGTAGCCTTTGGAGGTAACGATTAAGATATCCTTATCCGGTACGATAACATCCATGTCGATAACGGTATCTTCCTCGTCAAGCTGGATTCCCTTCACGCCGGTTGCCGAACGTCCCATAGACCGAACATCCTGCTCCGAATAACGAATCGACATCCCCTGAGCTGTACCCATAATAATTTCTTGGTTACCGTCAGTCAGCTTCACGCCGATTAGATCATCATCCTCGCGAAGTGAGATCGCGATAAGTCCAACCTTCCGGATGTTGACATAATCATCAAGCGGAGTCTTCTTCACGACGCCTTGCCTTGTTGCAAAGAACAAGAAGTGCTCGGAATCGAACTCTTGTACAGGGATAACTGCATTTATCGTCTCACCTTGTTCAATTTGAATAAGGTTGATAATTGGCGTTCCACGCGCAGTACGGTTAAGATCAGGTATCTCGTAAGCCTTCAGCTTATACACCTTCCCCTTATTCGTAAAGAACAAGAGATAATGATGCGTATTGGAGACGAATAAATGCTCGACAAAGTCATCATCCTTCGTTCCCATTCCGACTACACCTTTACCGCCCCGCTTCTGGCTCCGATACGTACCAACTGGCAGACGCTTGATATAGCCAGTATGCGTAATGGAAATGATAACGTCCTCGCGAGGAATCAAATCCTCATCCAGAATTTCCTCATCACTTGCCATGAGCTCAGTACGTCGTTCATCACCGAAACGATCCTTCAATTCCGCGAGCTCTGTACTGATGATATCGAGCACTAGCTGCTCATCCGCTAGAATAGCTTTGAGTTCAGTAATTTTCCGCATGAGCTCCGCGTATTCTGCTTCTATTTTGTCTCTTTCAAGTCCGGTCAGACGCTGCAAGCGCATATCTAGAATCGCTTGTGCCTGCTCATGACTGAGTGAGAATCTAGTGATTAATCCTTCACGTGCTTGATCTGCTGTCTGAGATGCACGAATTAACGCGATTACTTCATCCAGATGGTCAAGTGCGATTCGTAAGCCTTCCAAAATGTGTGCCCGAGCTTCTGCCTTCTTGAGGTCAAACTCGGTACGGCGACGTATAACCACAATCTGATGCTGCAAATAATGGTAAAGCATATCGCGAATATTGAGCGTCTTAGGCTCGCCATTCACTAGCGCCAGCATATTAATCCCGAAGTTGGATTGCAACTGCGTATGCTTGTATAAATTGTTCAGTACAATGCTTGGATTTACATCTCGGCGAAGCTCAATAACAACTCGCATACCATTACGGTCAGATTCATCTCGAAGATCAGTAATACCTTCGATTTTCTTCTCCCGAACCAGCTCAGCGATCTTTTCGACCAGCCTTGCTTTGATGACTTGATATGGCAGCTCATGCACAATAATGCGCGCTTTGCCGTTATTCTCTTCGATTGTAGCCCGAGCACGCATGGTCACGGAGCCACGGCCTGTCAAATAAGCTTGACGAATGCCTTGTCGGCCCATTACAAAAGCTGCTGTCGGGAAGTCCGGACCTTTGATATATTCCATTAATTCAACAGGCGTAATATCAGGATTCACAATGAGAGCCTGAACACCGTCAATAACCTCGTTCAAGTTATGAGGTGGAATATTCGTTGCCATACCGACCGCGATTCCTGTTACTCCGTTAACAAGAAGGTTCGGATACCGGGCAGGCAATACGACAGGCTCCGATTCTTCACCATCGTAGTTGGGTGCGAAGTCAATTGTTTCCTTGTTGATATCACGCAGCAATTCCATCGCGATTTTGGAAAGACGAGCTTCTGTATAACGCATGGCTGCTGCAAAGTCGCCGTCAATCGAACCAAAGTTACCGTGTCCATCAACAAGCATGTAACGCATGGAGAAATCCTGCGCCATCCGAACCATTGATTCATACACGGCCGAATCACCGTGTGGATGGTACTTACCGATTACTTCTCCGACGATTCTCGCCGATTTCTTATGGGGCTTGTCCGGTGACATGCCAAGCTCAGACATCGCATACAAAATTCGTCGATGCACAGGCTTCAGTCCATCCCGAACATCGGGAAGAGCCCGGCTTACGATGATACTCATTGCGTAATCCATAAAAGAATCACGCATCTCTGTACCAATATCCCGGTCCTTTATAGATATACGTTGTTCTTCCGCCATGATTTACCTCCCTGACACCATCTATAGCTACTCTTAAACCAACATAACCTTATATTTCTTTCTCAAAAAGCGAGCTTATAAACCTATTTCGCTCATGCTTTTGGGATTCCGGTAAATCTCTCATCATTATTGTTTAAAAATAGGTGAATTACCGCTCTCCATAAATAAAAAGCTGCCATAAAATAAACAGACCCAACTTTCATTATACCACTCAATTCCAAGTCTGTCTCCTTCATCATTGGAATTCCAAGCGAAGATCAGAAACAGCGAGAGAGGAGAAAAATCGTTGAGCATTCAACGTGTTAAGAGCAAATGGGCAAAAACAAAAATTATGCTCAAATCCGATTATTTGCGCCAATACATGCCCGCCACAAGGCTGTTTGACCGAGCAACGCTCCAGTCAATGCTGAACGAATACGGAATGATCTATTTCAAGCCGATTAATGGAACCTTTGGAAACGGCGTCACCCGCATTGAGAGATCAACGACTCCAGGTCTCGGGTACCGTTACCAGTTGAACACAAAGATTATGTACTTCCCAACCTTCGAGCAGCTATACCAAAGACTTGTACGCCAAAAGAAAGGCAGACGCCACATCGTACAGAAGGGCATCCACCTGCTTCGCCATCAGAAGCGTCGCTTTGACATTCGAGTGATGGTCCAAAAAGATCTACGTAATGAATGGGAGGCAACAGGTATTATTGGACGCCTTGCCCATCCTGGAAAAATTGTAACCAATTATCATAGCGGTGGAACTCCAATGGCTATTGAAAGGCTTATGAGCGGCCATGCCACCTTAACAGAGCTTGCTGCTTTCAAAAACCGATTAAGAAAGCTCAGTATCGCCATCGCAGGTAATCTGGAGGCAGCCTATCCCCATTTGAAGGAAATCGGTGTCGATATTGCCATTGACGCTAAGCTCCATCCGTGGATACTGGAAGTAAATACGCTGCCTGACCCTTTTATATTCCGAAAGCTGCCCGACCAAAGCGTCTTTCACAAAGTGTACCGCTACGCGGTCGCCTACGGACGCTTCAAAAAAAGAAGCAGGCGTCCGTAATGGGCGTCTGCTTCTTACCTCTACGCTTGCCAAGCGTAAACGGCTGAAACCTTCCTATTTTAGAAATCGAGATTTGTTACGTATCTCGCATATTTTTGAATAAAATCGCGGCGCGGTTCAACATTATCGCCCATGAGCGTATCAAATACGACATCGGCTTCGATCGCATCCTCAATCGTCACCTGCAGCATCGTGCGGCTCTCTGGATCCATCGTTGTCTCCCATAGCTGTGTAGCATTCATCTCGCCTAGTCCTTTATAACGCTGGACATTTACTTTAACGCCTTCGCCGAACTCTGCAATAATCCGATCACGTTCCTTCTCGGTCTGTGCATAGCGGATAACCTTATTGCGTTCAACCTTGAAGAGCGGCGGCTGAGCGATATAAATATAACCCGCATCTATAATTTGACGCATATATCGATAGAAGAACGTCAGCATAAGCGTACGAATGTGAGCGCCATCGACGTCGGCATCAGTCATGATTATGATTTTGTGATACCTTGCTTTGGCAAGATCAAAGTCATCGCTAATACCGGTTCCGAGCGCTGTAATGATAGCCCGAATCTCTGCATTGCCGAGAATACGATCAAGACGCGCTTTCTCTACGTTCAAGATTTTACCGCGGAGCGGCAATATGGCTTGGAAGTGACGGTCGCGTCCTTGCTTTGCAGATCCGCCTGCAGAGTCACCTTCTACGATGTACAGTTCACTTATCGATGCATCCTTGGAAGAACAATCGGCAAGCTTGCCAGGAAGCGATCCAACTTCAAGGGCGCTTTTCCGACGAGTGAGCTCACGAGCTTTGCGCGCTGCCTCGCGGGCACGTGCGGCCTGCAGCCCTTTTTCAATAATTTTGCGTGATACGGACGGATTCTCTTCGAGAAACTCCTGAAGCTTCTCAGCAAAAAACGACTCTACAATTCCGCGAACCTCACTATTGCCCAGCTTGGTTTTCGTCTGACCCTCGAATTGTGGCTCAGGAATCTTAACGGAAATGATAGCCGTCAAGCCTTCGCGCACATCGTCTCCGGAGAAGTTCGAATCATTATCCTTAATCAGGTTGGATTTGCGTGCATAGTCATTGATGATACGCGTCAGAGCGCTCTTAAAGCCGGACTCATGTGTACCGCCTTCATGCGTATTGATGTTGTTGGCAAAGGAATGAATATTTTCCGTATAGCTGTCGTTGTATTGCAAAGCGACCTCTACATGGATATGATCCTTCGACCCTTCCACATAAATCGGCTGCTCATGGAGCGGCTCACGAGTACGGTTCAAATATTTTACGAACTCGATAAGTCCGCCCTCGTACATAAACGTATTCGATACGCCTGTACGCTCATCGGACAATACAATTTCAATGCCTTTATTCAAAAACGCCAATTCGCGGATCCGCGATTGCAGCGTTTCATAATCAAAAACGGTTGTTTCCGTAAAAATCTCGCTGTCCGGCGTAAACGTAGTCTGTGTGCCCGTTTCCGTCGTATCTCCGATAATTTTGATATCATATTGCGGAGCGCCTTTACGGTATTCTTGCTGATAGATATGTCCTTCACGTTTAACTTGAACAATGACGAGCTCGGAAAGCGCGTTTACGACAGATATACCGACGCCATGCAAGCCGCCAGATACTTTATAGCCCTCACCGCCGAATTTACCTCCAGCATGCAAAACTGTCATTACGACCTCAAGAGTCGATTTCTTCAGTTTCGTATTCTCCCCCACAGGAATGCCGCGTCCATTATCGATAACAGTTATGCTGTTATTCTCGTGAATGATTACTTCGATTCTTGAGCAAAAACCGGCCAAAGCCTCGTCAATACTGTTATCGACAACCTCCCATACGAGATGGTGAAGACCTTTGCCACTGGTGGAGCCAATATACATCCCCGGACGTTTGCGTACCGCCTCTAATCCTTCCAAGACCTGTATCTGACTCTCGTCATACGTATGCTGCTCCAAAGACATGCAACTTCACTGCTCCTCTCAACTGCTGTTCCTAATCGCCTTCGCTCTAGCCGTTCGCTGCAAAATGATGAGCCCTTTTCTTAAGCGTAGAGGATGAAATAGGCGAATAATATATTTTCTGCTTCGTTACAACGATCGATTTCGGCTCTTCCTCGCCTATCGTTTCAACATCCTTGCGCTTGCGTGCTCCCGCAACAAATTGCTTGGAGAGTTTGGAGGATTGCTCGATAGAAATATCAAAAATGGCCACCAGTTCCGCAGCCCGAATTATTTTCTCGCCGCCCAAATGGATGTACATGACCTCTTCCTCACCTCTCCTATTCGCACCTAACGCGTCACTCGGCCGTTCTGCACATGGTAGATGCCGGCATCTTGAAGCCTGCTCACATTCACGCTTTCAAGGCCGGTCGTTGTAATAAAGGTTTGTACTTTGCTTTGAAATGTCTCAATAAGCTGTGTTTGACGATTCTGATCAAGCTCCGACAGCACATCGTCAAGTAATAGAATCGGATATTCACCGATTTCCTCGTTAATGAGCTCTATCTCTGCCAATTTTAAAGATAAGGCCGTTGTTCGCTGCTGCCCTTGAGAGCCGAAGACTTGCGCTTCTTTGCCGTTTATAAAAAACGCCAGATCATCGCGATGCGGTCCCACTAGCGTAACCCCTCTGCGAATCTCCTGATCTTTCACCTGTGTTAACTTTATCATAAATTGATCAAATAAAACAGTTTCATCTTGCTGAGCATCCGCATCAAAAGAAGGGCGATACTCAATTGTGAGCTGCTCGGCCCCGTTTGTTATACCTGCATGGATCTGTTCTGCAAACGTTTGTAATTTATGTATGAAGTGTTTCCTTTTTTTCATGATTTTAACACCATGCTCTGCCAGCTGCATATTCCACACATCCAGCATCGTTTGATTTGCCCCTCCAGGGTAAGCTGCTTTCAAAAAATTATTGCGTTGCTGCAGCACTTTGCCATACTGCTGGAGCGTATACAAATAGCCGGGCTGCACCTGACCGATTTCCATATCGAGAAACCGTCTGCGCACACCCGGCGTTCCTTTTACAATCTCAAGATCCTCTGGCGCGAACATCACGACATTAACAGATCCGATAAAATCGCTTAGCTTACGTTGTTCAAGGCCATTGATTTTGGCTTTCTTTCCTTGCGGCGAATAGAGCAGATCCAGCTTTATAGATCCATATTTTCTGTCGACCTCGCCTGAAATGCGCGCAGAATCCGCTTGCCATCCAATCAACTCTTTATCCTTCGATGTGCGATGTGATTTCGTAAGTGCAAGTACAAATATCGCTTCGAGCAAATTCGTTTTCCCTTGGGCGTTGGGGCCTAGAAATACATTCACCTTATTCGGTGTTTGCAGATCAAGCTCGCTATAGTTACGATAATTTTGAAGCTGAATGCTTGTTAGAAACACGTTTCGACCTCCAGGTCCCTTGGTGCGTTACACTTTGCCTACTACAAAAGCCCCGCAGCCTTCAACCTCTACTTTATCCCCAACATATAACTTTCTGCCTCTGCGGTTATCTGCTTCTCCGTTAATGACAACCGTGTTCTCCTGCAGAAAGAACTTAGCATGACCGCCTGTTGAGATGCAGTCGGACAGCTTCAAGAATTGTCCCAGCGTTATATATTCTGTCTTAATCGCAATTTCTTTCACTTGGTTTCCCTCTTTCATGTCTATGCTTAAACGAGCCTTTAGCCTGTGGTCCGATAAGGCAAGATGACGTACATGCTGTACGCATGATCCATAGGTCTGATAATGATGGGGCTCATAGCTCCCGTAAAGCCAAAAAAGAGCTGCTCGCTGTCGATTACCTTGAGCACATCCAGCATGTACTTCGAGTTAAAAGCAATTCTAAGCGGATCGCCATTGAATTCCTTCGCTTCAAGCTGCTCTGTCACTCTGCCAAGCTCCGTTGAGCTCGATGAAATTTCAATCGTGCCGTCTTCCAGCGTCATTAAACGAACGATATTCGTTTTTTCCTCGCGAGACATCAGATATGCACGGTCAATAGCGTCCATTACATTTTTTGTATCAAGTACAAGTTCTGTTTTGAACGTTTGCGGAATAATCTTAGAAGTATCTGGATAGATGCCGTCCAAGATGCGTGTATAGAACAAAACATTCCCCAGCTTAAATAACACTTGGTTATCTGCTACGACAATATCAACGAGCGCGTTCTGCTCGGGTACGAGCTTCGAGAGCTCAATTAATGTTTTGGCGGATATAACGACATTGCTGAATTTGAACTGATCGTCCGTTTCTACTTGCGCTGTACGGCTTGCAAGTCTGTGACGGTCAGTAGCAATAAATTTAAGTTCGCCTTCTAGAAGATTCCATAGTACACCTGTCAAAATAGGCGTTTGTTCGCTTGCCGAAGCAGCTAGCACGGTTTGACGAATCATCGCTTTTAATAGATCGCCAGGCATTTGCAACACTTCGTTCTGCTCGATGGAAGGAAGTACAGGGAATTCTTCTGGGTCAAGACCCACCATTTGAATTTCTGTCGAGCCGGAGCGGATGATTGTCTGATACGTTGAGCTAACTTCGATCATCACTTGTTCGGAAGGAAGCTTTTTTACGATTTCCACAAAAAACTTGGCTGGAAGCACAACGCTTCCGGGTTTATCCACATGTGCAATAACGAATTGATCTTTTTCCACAGGGATAAAGCTTTGTATGGAAATATCAGTATCGCTTGCAGTAAGTGTTACGCCTAAATGAGTGACTTCGATTTTGATACCGCCAAGAATCGGTATCGCAGGGCGTGAAGAGGCAGCTTTGGCTACTTGTTGTATCGCATCGTTTAGTTCATTTTTTGAAATGGTTAATTTCATGGTTTCACTCCTAGCGTTTTTATAAATGGATTCAGGTATGAACTTATACGAAAACGGATTTTCTGCAAAAGGGTTGCAATAGCCGTTTACGCTTATTTGATGATGTTATTTTAAAGATTTTTAATAGTCGTAGTAGTAGGGGCACTGAATATGTGGATAACCCCGTGGAAGACCGATAAAGCAAGCCTATCCACATGTGCATAGCGTGTGCATAGGCTTGCTTAGTTGTTCACATATGATTTTTGATTTTTTCGGTCAGATTCTGAATGATTTTGTATAGATCCTGATCAATCTTTAGCTGCTGTGTAATTTTCTCATGCGCATGAATGACTGTCGTATGGTCACGCCCTCCGAAAGCCTCGCCTATCTTAGGGAGTGAGAAATCGGTGAGCTCCCTCGACAAATACATTGCAATCTGCCGCGGATAGGCAACTGCTTTTGTCCGCTTCCTCGCTTTGAACTCCTCTAGACGAAGTCCATAGAACTCGCCAACCTTGGTCTGTATGTCATGCATCGTAATCATCCTTGGCCTGCTGGAGGGAATAATATCCTTGAGTGCTTCTGCCGCCAAATGGGACGTAATATCAGCATTTATAAGGGATGAATAAGCGACTACCCTGATTAAGGCGCCTTCTAATTCACGAATGTTCGTATCGATTTGATTAGCAATATAGATCATCGCTTCGTTTGGTATATCTAGGTTTTCTGCTCTTGCCTTCTTTCGAAGAATGGCAATCCGTGTCTCCAGATCCGGAGGCTGTATGTCGGTAATGAGTCCCCATTCAAACCGAGAACGCAGACGATCCTCCAGCGTCGGAATTTCTTTGGGAGGCCTATCGCTAGAGATGACGATCTGCTTTCGTTCCTCGTGAAGCGCATTAAACGTGTGGAAAAACTCTTCCTGTGTCTGCTCTTTTCCGGCGAGAAACTGAATGTCATCAATCAAAAGGACGTCGATATTGCGATATTTTGTACGAAAGCTCTCGCCGCGATTATCACGAATGGCATTGATAAATTCGTTCGTAAATTTCTCGGACGAAATATAAAGCACCTTCGTATTCGGATTATGATCCATGATGTAATGGCCGATGGCGTGCATTAAGTGGGTTTTGCCCAGTCCTACCCCCCCGTATAAAAACAAAGGATTATAGGCTTTGGCTGGTGCTTCGGCTACAGCTAGCGACGCAGCGTGAGCAAATCGGTTATTCGCCCCGATTACAAATGTATCAAATGTATACTTCGGGTTAAGCATATGAGTAGGTGTTGCTTCTTCACTCATAACAGGCGAATGTACGGTTTTCTGCGGGAACATATAGGCCGGCTCGGCGCCCTTTGGTTCTTCTATAGAAAAGCGAACGTCGACCTGCCTGCCCAAAAACTCAAAGAGAGTTGTTCTAATTAGCTTCGTATAACGGCCTTCCAGCCATTCGGCCGCAAATGTTGTCGGCGCTGTTACTTCAAGCATGGAATCATCAACAAAAGAAGCCTTCGTTGCTTTGAACCAGGTGTCAAAGCTCGGTTTGCTTAATTTAGTCTGGATGATCGACAACACTTGCTGCCATAAATCATAGGTATGGCTGTCCACAGACTGTCACTCCTTATCCAAATCGCCACAAGTGGCGCAGTTGCAAGAAAAAATGTCGAAATTAAGGGTATTATAACGAAACCATCCACATTGTACAGATTACCAAGTGAATGAGTTATAAATAGGGGATGAGTTTGTTCACAATGTTATCCACAGGCTGTTGATAAAACTGAGGCAATAACGATCTAATCCACAATGAAAACATAATTATCATAGCAAAAGATCCCTTATATTTCAACGAAATCGCATATTTTATCCACATTCTCAACTGCTTGTGCATAAAAGTTATCTACACCACTACATATTGTTTATATCTTGTTAAGATTTCGACAAAGTTCGTTGTGGGCAGCTGTGGATTGTGCACATGTTATTAGTTTTTGATAAGGAGATGGATTTCATACGTTATCCACAGCGGAAGGATCGTTTCTTTTTATCCACCATTTCCGATTGGCACGGGTCATTGACTTTTGGCGGTCAACATGGTTTAATAAAAAAAGCGTTTTTTAATATAAGAGGTATGAGTCTACGACTTATATCCATTCTTATATTTCACTGCGAAACGATGCTGCTCCGTCCATTTAGACGGCGAGAGCCGTTTACGCTTGATTGGAAACACGCAGTATAGGAGGTGCAGAACGATGAGACCTACATTTAGACCTAATGTAAGCAAACGCGCGAAAGTGCATGGATTCCGCAAACGGATGAGCACAAAGAACGGACGTAAAGTTTTGGCAGCGCGTCGTCAAAGAGGAAGAAAAGTACTGAGCGCATAAGCAGAAGACCACGTCCGGTGGTCTTTTTTTTTTGCTTGTGAGGATGAGGAGCGGGGGGAGCAGGCTGCTTATGCTGCTCACTTGCTTATGATATTTAGAACATCAATGAAGGAACGGTGGCCATCAGTCGTGCATAGAAAATTGCGTCTTCGCAACCGTGAAGACTTCAGCCGGATTTACCGAGGCGGCAAATCATTTGCGAATGGGCAGTTTGTAGTCTATTGGTCTAAGCAGCCATCGGCCGATCCGTTTCGTCTTGGCGTGTCCGCGAGTAAAAAAATCGGCAATGCGGTTGTTCGTAACCGAATGCGCCGGATGATCAAAGAAATTGTTCGTCATCAAGCGAATCGTGTTGTTCCCAGGACTGACTTCATTCTCATTGTCAGAAAGCCGGCAACGTTAATGAAGATGAAGGAAATGGAGAAGAGCGTGCTTCATGTTTTGAAGAAAGCCGGCTTGTTGAAAAGCACAGCAAATACGAAGGTGAAGCGGGCAGATTAAAGCTATTCTGGGCGCTCCATTTGTGTTCCAAAAATAAGAGGTCTTTGTTGGCGCAAATAAGCCGATGAGAGGGACTTGCTCCATGTTTCTTTGTACCATAAATTATGGTATAGTCTAGAATGAAAATATATCATTAATGTGATTCTGTTTAAATATAAGGACGTATAAGTTTCAGTCTTATACCAATGCTTATATTTCAACGCTAAACGCAGCATTGCCGCCAATAGATGGCATAGCCGTTTATGTTTGTTACATATATAATGCTTATATTCATTGCGAAACGAAAGCTAGGCAGCCGAAGTAGGGCACCAGTCGTTTACGCTTGATGTGATGGCTCTCAGAGAGGAGTTTTAATGTTGTTCCGTATTGACTCAAAGAAGAAATGGTTTCTTGTAATTGGACTTGTACTGCTAATGGGACTGTTAGCAGGCTGTACACCTCCACAGGGTGAGAAGATGGTGACTGAAGATTTACTGGGTGGTAACTTCTGGGACAGATATGTTGTTTACTATTTCGCACTTACGCTTGATACGTTTGCGGGCTGGTTTAATGGGCATTACGGTTTAGCTATATTGCTCTTGACCATTATAGTGCGAACATTAATTTTACCATTAACGCTAAAACAATATCGCAGCTCGAAGGCGATGCAAGCTCTACAGCCTCAGATGGCTGAAATTAAGAAGAAGCATAAGGACAACCCGCAGAAACAGCAAGAGGAAACCATGAAGCTGTTCCAGACGAATAAGGTTAATCCGATGGCAGGTTGTTTGCCGCTTATCGTACAAATGCCTGTATTCATTGCGCTTTACAATTCAATTTACAAGAGCAGCGCGATTGCTGAAGACACGTTCCTAGGTCTTCCATTAGGTGAAGCGGGACCTTGGTATTTCCTTCCTGTTCTAGCTGCTGCTACGACTTTTGTTCAATCGAAGATGATGCAAAAACAACAAACACAAACGATGCCCGGTATGGGAATGATGTTAGCGATATTCCCAGTACTTATTTTTGTAATGGCATTGAGTTTCCCAACAGCACTACCGCTATACTGGGTTTACAGTAACATTTACACGATCATTCAAAACTACTTCCTATATGTTCGTAATGCTGATAAGGGTAAGGAGGTCCCTGCGAAATGAAGAAAATCATTGCATCAGGGAAAACGGTAGAGGATGCTGTACGTAACGGTTTAACACAATTGCAAGTCACTGAAGACCGCGTTAAGCAAGTTGTACTTGAACAGCCAACCAAAGGATTCTTTGGACTGTTCGGGGCAAAAGAAGCGAAAGTTGAACTTGAGCTTATTCCCGATCCCATGCTGGAAGCGGAGCAATTCCTCCGTGAAGTAGCTGGTACGATGGGGCTGCAAGTGAACATCGATCGAAAGCAAACAAGAGAGGGAACCCATCTGTCCGTAACTGGCAGCGGTGACCTTGGTATGCTGATTGGACGTCGCGGACAAACGTTGGATGCACTACAGTACTTGGTTAACATTGTGGCTAATCGTTATTCAGACAGTCATCTGCGTATCGTTCTTGATGCAGAGGATTTTCGTGAGCGCCGCCGCAAGACGTTAGCGGATTTGTCCGACCGTTTAGCTGGACGAGTCATTCGGACCAGGAAAGAAGTTGTCCTGGAGCCAATGTCTCCGCATGAGCGCAAGGTAATACATTCGCAGTTGCAGAACCACCCTAAGGTAAAAACGTTCAGTAAAGGTGATGAGCCGAATAGGCGAGTTGTCATCGCGTTAAGACAGTAGGCTATCCCTATAAATGTATAAGAATCAATACGCTATCCACAGCAATGGCTCATAATGGTCATTGCTGTTTTTCCATTTGAGAGGTGCTGACAGCAATGGTACACGATACGATAGCAGCTATTTCGACAGCAGTCGGAGAAGGCGGCATCGCGATAATAAGAGTAAGCGGTCCTGAGGCAATTGCCGGAATCGCTTCTGTTTTTCGATCCAAAATGAATTTAAAGGATGCAGATACCCATACGCTGCATTATGGACATATCGTTGATTCGGCAACAGGCGAAGAGGTGGAGGAGGTACTCGTTACGTTAATGCGAGGTCCACGTTCTTTTACCGCTGAGGATGTTGTCGAGATTAACGCGCATGGCGGCGTTATTGCTGTTAAGAAGGTGCTTGATGTTGTATTGCAGTTGGATGGTTACCGCACAGCAGAGCCAGGGGAATTTACGAAGCGGGCGTTCCTGAACGGTCGTATCGATCTTATGCAAGCCGAAGCGGTTATTGATCTCATACGTTCCAAGTCGGATCGCGCGTTTTCTGTAGCTCGTAAACAAGCAGAGGGTGTATTGTCCAGGCGAATTAAAGCTTTGCGGCAGACCGTTATTGAACTGCTTGCCCATATTGAAGTGAACATTGATTATCCGGAGCATGACGTAGAGGAAATGACGAATGCCTTTATTCGTGACCAATGCGATTCTGCTATTGATGAAATAGATCGTTTGTTAAAAACGGCGAATGAAGGCAAAATATTACGTGAAGGCATTGTAACGGCCATTGTCGGGCGTCCTAATGTCGGCAAGTCGTCGCTGATGAATGTTCTCACTCAGGAGAACAAAGCGATTGTCACGGACATTCCTGGGACTACGCGTGATGTCATTGAGCAGTTCGTCGCTTTGAATGGTATACCGCTGCGTTTACTTGATACAGCCGGCATTCGAGAGACGAATGATGTGGTTGAACGAATCGGAGTAGAACGCTCGCGAAATGCGCTAGAAGAGGCGGATCTCATCTTGTTGGTGCTTAACTATAATGAGCCGCTGCAAACTGATGATCGTGAGCTTTTGCTGCAAATGAAGGGGCGACCCGTCATTGCGATCCTAAATAAGACTGACTTGCCGCGTCAATTAGAAATTGAGGTGGTGGAGGAGTCGATTGCTGCTGATTCTATTGTGAAAATGTCAGTTCTTGAGGAAGATGGTCTCGACCGTTTGGAAAAGACGATAAGCGATATGTTTTTTGAGGGTCAGCTTGAATCAGGTGATTTGACGTATGTAAGCAATGTCCGACATATTGCTTTGTTGAAACGGGCTAAACAATCGTTAGTCGAAGCAATAGAAGCTTCTGAAGCAGGTATACCTATCGATCTCATTCAGATTGATGCG
The DNA here is from genome assembly GCF_005930355.1 of Paenibacillus sinopodophylli. Lineage (GTDB taxonomy): Bacteria > Bacillota > Bacilli > Paenibacillales > Paenibacillaceae > Pristimantibacillus > Pristimantibacillus sinopodophylli. The sequence continues at coordinate 505,496 of NZ_VDBO01000003.1, read as the reverse complement.
CGTTCGGCGTGGGAGTCACTTGGTGAAATTCTTGGCGATGAAGCCGGAGACTCATTGATTGATCAAATATTCTCGCAGTTCTGTTTAGGGAAATAGAGGGAGACTGCATCAAACGGATTTTTTTGTGGCTGGTTTTCTATAAAAACCAGAGCTTGTGCTTATGAAGAGGGTTTTCTACGAAAACCTTAAGGAGGATAAAAATGAGATATATAGCTGGAGAATATGACGTTATTGTCATTGGAGCAGGGCATGCAGGCTGCGAAGCGGCACTGGCTGCTGCACGTATGGGCTGCGAAACGCTACTGCTTACGATAAATTTGGATATGGTTGCTTTTATGCCTTGTAATCCATCAATTGGTGGCCCAGCCAAAGGGCATGTTGTTCGTGAAATTGATGCTCTGGGCGGCGAGATGGGACGAAATATCGATAAAACGTTTATTCAAATGAGAATGCTTAATACAGGTAAAGGGCCTGCAGTTCATGCATTGCGCGCACAAGCTGATAAGTTTGATTACCAGCATTTGATGAAGAAGACGATTGAAGAAACACCACATTTGACACTTCGCCAAGGGATGGCAGAAGAACTTATCGTTGAGGATGGCAAATGTTTAGGCATAGTCACTAAAACAGGCGCAGAGTATCGTGCTCGTACGACGGTCGTAACAACCGGAACCTATTTGCGCGGTAAAATTATTATGGGTGAGCTGATGTATGAAAGTGGTCCAAACAATCAGCAGCCATCGGTAAGACTTTCTGCAAGCTTGAAGGAGCATGGTCTTGAGCTCGTTCGTTTCAAAACAGGTACGCCGCCGCGCGTTCACAAAGACACAATTGATTTCTCCAAAACAGAAATTCAACCCGGCGATGATAAACCTAAGTTTTTCTCTCACGAAACAGAATCATCTACGAATGAGCAGTTGCCGTGCTGGCTAACGTATACATCAGAAGCGACACATAAAATCATCAATGATAATTTGCACCGTGCACCTATGTTTTCTGGTGCTATTGAGGGTACTGGGCCGCGCTACTGTCCATCTATTGAGGATAAAATTGTTCGCTTCGCGGACAAACCTAAACATCAGATCTTCCTGGAGCCTGAAGGTAAAAATACTTCGGAGTATTACGTGCAGGGATTATCAACAAGCATGCCAGAGGATGTGCAGCTAGGCATTTTACGTTCAATACCAGGTTTGGAAAAAGTTGAGATGATGCGTAATGGCTATGCGATTGAGTATGATGCTGTAGTTCCTACGCAACTGTGGCCATCCTTGGAAACGAAAGTTATCGATAGCTTGTTTACTGCAGGTCAAATTAATGGCACATCTGGATATGAAGAGGCTGCAGGACAGGGCGTTATGGCAGGCATTAACGCTGCCCGCAAAGTTCAAGGGAAAGAGCCGATCATTATTGGAAGAGAAGAAGGCTATATTGGCGTTATGATTGATGACCTGGTTACAAAAGGTACAAATGATCCTTATCGGTTACTGACCTCGCGTGCAGAGTACCGGTTGTTGCTTCGTCACGACAATGCGGATCTTCGGCTAACGCCAACAGGCTTCGAAATTGGCCTTATTTCGGAAGAACGCTACAATAAATTTTTGCACAAAAAAGAAATGGTTGAACTCGATATTGAGCGACTTCGTGGAACAAAGGTGAAACCGGATCAAGTGCATGAAATGCTTGTAGCTGCAGGAACTGCTCCACTGGAGCACGGTACAGACGCGCTTTCCTTGCTAAGACGTCCGGAGGTAACGTATGCGATGCTTGAATCGGTCGTACCATCTGTACCAGAAATGAAAGAAGATATGAAGGAACAAGTCGAGATTCAAATCAAGTACGCAGGTTATATTGAAAAGCAGCTTATACAGGTACAACGTATGAACAAAATGGAGAAAAAGCGAATTCCAGATGACATTGTTTACAACGATGTGAGGAGCTTAGCTTCGGAAGCAAAGCAAAAGCTTTCGCTTATTCGTCCCTTATCAATTGGTCAAGCTTCGCGTATTGCGGGAGTAACACCAGCTGACATTTCTATTCTACTTGTATATCTAGAGCACTATAACCGCGTAACTGCAGCGAGAGGTTCATAAGATGGATGATACATTGCAATGGTTCACAAAAAAAATGGAGGAGAGCGGTATTCCGCTTTCCACTGTTCAACTTGACCAATTCGAGCTATATTATCGACTACTTGTTGAGTGGAACGAAAAAATGAATCTGACAGGCATTACAGAACGAGATGCTGTGTATGAGAAGCATTTCTATGATTCGGTATCACTATCCTTCTATACGAATATGGATAGCGTTCGCAAGCTCGCTGACATCGGATCTGGCGCAGGTTTTCCCAGTATACCGCTGAAAATTTGCTTCCCGCATCTTCAAGTAATGATTGTTGATTCATTAAATAAGAGAATCCAATTTCTCACTCATTTGACGGAGCAGCTTGGACTCGATAATGTCATATGCTTGCATGGCCGTGCTGAGGATATTGCGCAGCAGCAAGTACATCGTGACAGCTACGACTTGGTAACTGCGAGGGCAGTCGCACGTTTGAACGTACTCAATGAATTCTGTCTACCGTTTGTTAAAAAAGGTGGTATATTCGCAGCTATGAAAGGCTCTCAATCAGATGAAGAGGTTCGCGAGGCGACGTTTAGCTTGAAAGAGCTAAAAGGGAAGATTAAATCCCAACATCAACTCGTACTTCCAAATGAACAATCAGAGCGTCATATTGTATTAATTCAGAAGCTTGATGTTACTCCGCGCAAGTACCCAAGAAAAGCGGGAACTCCAATTAAGCAACCACTTGTGTAGGTAGCATTCATTGTTCCACGTGAAACATTTATTGTCTCTGTCGTATAGAGCAATGGATTCATACAAGATTTATTCAACCACAAGCATGTGTCAAGCAGGAGAACAAGCGATCATAGTCGAATTTATAATGTAGATGAAGAGACTGGATAATACCGTTACATCGCGAATAAAAGAGCCATGTTTATAGAACGGTCAGTAATTCGCATTACGGGAAATATAAGCGATGTGTATAATTGAAATACATCTGTTTATATTTAAATAGCCTCTACTGTTATTGCCGAATGAAAGTTGCCATGGATGTTCGCCGTGCAGTTGATGATTATTACCAGAGATAGGTTCAGGCAATAAAAATCATCTTAATGGAAATGAACCAATCTTACTGCTGAAGCGTATTTAATGCAAAAACCTCGTGGTTACTCATGAATAAAATAGCAGCCTGCTTTTGCAAAAAGGTTATAAGAGCTGCATTTGAAATGAAATGCATTAATCCCAACCATATGAGGGAGAAGATGGATTCATTTGATATGAAATAATACGAGGTTTATCTCATGATCGGGTGGTAATTATCGATATGAAAGAACAATTTTCTCGATTGTTCGGCCTGTCCGAGCAGCGCATACCGCAAGAAGAAGTTCGGCAAATACCGATTCAAGAGATTGATCCGAGCCCGTTCCAGCCTCGGAGCATTTTTGATGACGACCGAATTGAAGAATTATGCCAAACTATTAGAACGCATGGTGTCATTCAACCTATTGTTGTACGTATGCGGAATGGAAGATATGAAATTATAGCTGGGGAGCGCCGCTGGCGCGCAGTTACCAAACTTGGCTATGATACGATTCCTGGTATTGTTCGCGAATTTAATGATTCACAGACTGCATCTATTGCGCTAATCGAAAACCTTCAGAGAGAAGGTTTGTCTGCTATTGAAGAGGCGATTGCTTATCAGAAACTAATTGAGTTACATCAATTAACGCAGGAAAGCTTGGCACAACGTCTAGGCAAGAGCCAGTCTACGATTGCAAATAAATTGCGGTTGCTAATGTTGAATGATACGATTAAGATGGCTTTAATGGAGCGGAAAATTACAGAGCGGCATGCACGTGCTTTGCTGTCGTTGGATAGTGAAGAGCTGCAGTTGAAAGTTTTAGATGAAATTATGAATAAGGATTTAAATGTCAAACAAACTGAGGTTAGAATTGCCTTTTTGAAGGAATCAACGAAGTTGAAAAAGGCAAAACGTGTTTCATTTACGAAGGATGTTCGATTAGCTTTAAATACAATCAGACAATCCATTGAAATGGTATCCGGTTCAGGTTTACAAATTAAGACGAATGAAAAGGATCATGACGATCATTATGAGATTGTCATTCAGATTCCTAAGCGATAGAAGTAATTATTATGCTCATAATTACGCTTTTTTTGTGCCGCCCTCTATGAGGGCGGCGAAGCCATTTGTAGCTAAATTGCTTGAATTGCAATAAGGGATTAAATGCGAATTATGAACAGTATGTTTTATACTACAATCAGGGATATACTTCAACAATGAATGATATGGTTCGAATCATTAAATGACTTCAAGACTTAGCACATAAAAGCTATACACATAGAGGTGAGCCGGTTTTGTCCAAAATTATAGCTATAGCCAATCAAAAAGGCGGTGTCGGAAAAACGACAACGTCTGTCAATTTAGCTGCTTGCCTAGCTTCACTCGGAAAAAAAGTGTTGTTAGTCGACATCGATCCACAAGGGAATACAACGAGTGGATTAGGCATTAACAAGGGTGACGTAACAAACTGCATTTATGATGTGCTTATTAATGATGTTCATCCGAAGGATGCGATGTTTGAGACTAGCGTTCCAGGACTAAAGATTATACCTGCAACGATTCAACTGGCAGGAGCAGAAATTGAGTTGGTTCCAACCATTTCACGTGAGCTTCGTCTGAAGAAATCACTGCATATGGTTAAAGATGAATTCGATTATGTTCTTATTGATTGTCCTCCATCATTAGGTATTCTAACAATCAATTCTTTGACTGCAGCAGATTCTGTACTTATTCCGATTCAATGTGAATATTATGCATTAGAAGGATTAAGTCAGCTTCTTAATACGGTTCGTTTGGTTCAGAAGCATCTTAATACATCGCTTCAAATCGAAGGTGTTCTTCTAACGATGCTTGATGCAAGAACGAATTTGGGCATTCAGGTTATCGAAGAAGTTAAAAAGTACTTCCAACAAAAAGTGTATCAAACCATAATTCCTCGCAATGTTCGTTTAAGTGAGGCGCCATCACATGGACAAGCTATTATCACATACGATCCACGTTCTAAAGGTGCGGAAGTTTACACTGAACTCGCAAAGGAAGTGATTATGTATGAGCAAGCGGCTAGGTAGAGGGCTAGATGCGCTTATCCCATCGCTTTCTGTGAATGACGACGATAAAGTTATTGAAATATCATTGAACCAGTTAAGACCAAATCCCTATCAACCAAGAAAGACGTTTGACGAGGATTCTATTAAAGAGTTGGCAGAGTCGATCAAGCAGCATGGCATTATTCAACCTATTATTGTACGGACTGTCCTCAAAGGCTATGAGATTATAGCGGGTGAAAGACGTTTCCGTGCATCGCAATATTGTGGCAATGCTACGATACCAGCTGTTGTAAGAAGCTTCACGGATCAACAAGTTATGGAGATTGCTTTAATTGAAAATCTTCAACGTGAGGATTTGAATGCAATAGAGGTGGCGATTGCCTACCAAGCACTTATTGATAAATTTAAACTTACGCAAGAGGAGCTTTCCATGAAAGTTGGAAAGTCGCGCTCGCATATTGCAAACTTTGTGCGTCTGCTTTCATTACCTACCGAAATCAAAGACAATGTTTCACGTGGAACAATTTCCATGGGGCATGCAAGAGCTTTGGTCGGAATTAAGGATGATAAGAAGCAAAAGGAATTGGCTGATCTTACTGTGTCGCAGGAATGGAGCGTCCGTGAGCTGGAAGAAGCGATTCAAAATCTAGATGCAAAGCAGCCAGATGATACTGCAGCAAAGGCAACACAGCGGAAACGTGATCCGTATATCGACCATCTTGAAGAGTCTCTTAGAGAACGATTTAAGACAACGGTAAAGATCAAACAGCAGAAAGATAAAGGGAAAATTGAACTGCAATATTATAGTAAACAAGACTTGGAAAGACTACTCGAATTGCTTCAATATATGGCATAGACGCTATTCAAACAATGGCATACCTAAGTTGTAATCTTGCTTTTGAAAGATTAAACTAAGGTATGCCATTGTTGTGGAGAGACAGCTAGGAAAGGTGTGAAATGATGATAGACACTGAACAATCGCTCATCTATTTGGACCATGCAGCAACCTCTTGGCCCAAACCGCCAGCGGTAACGGAAGCCATTGTACAGGCGATGCTAAATGATGCAGCTAATCCAGGCAGAGGAAGCCATGCGATGGCAGTACGCGCAAGTCGAATTTTGTTCGAGACGCGAAAGCAGCTTGCTAAGCTTTTTAACATAAAAAACCCAAATGATATTGCTTTTACTTCCAATACGACGATGGCGCTGAATATGGCGATAAAAGGCTGGGTGAAGCCAGGCGATCATGTCATTGCTACCTCGGTTGAACACAATTCGGTAAGGAGACCGTTATATTATTTGGAGCAGACCAGTGGTGTTGAAGTCACTTACTTGCAGTCAGATGAACGAGGGTATTTGAATATAGATGATGTTGCCAATGCCATACGTCCACAAACTACGCTTATTGTTGTTAATCATAGTTCAAATCTTCTTGGTACTATTATGCCAGTTGCACAAATTGGTGAACTGACTCAAAAACATGGCATTAAACTGCTTGTCGATGCAGCTCAAAGTGCTGGCATTATTCCTGTAGATGTGAAGGCAATGGGAATCGACATGTTGGCTTTTCCAGGTCACAAAGGCCTGTTGGGTCCACAAGGCACAGGAGGCTTGTACATCGATCCTGAGCTTGAGTTAGTGCCTTTGTTGCATGGTGGGACGGGGAGTCAATCTGAGGCGCTTGAACAGCCTATGGTAAGACCTGATCGTTACGAGGCGGGCACGCAAAATACACCGGGCTTAGCAGGGCTTAAAGCTGGTGTTCAGTATGTGTTGAATGAGACTGTTCAGAAAATCCATACTAAGGAATGGTTATTGACACAACGGCTGATGGAGGGACTAAAGCTCATTAATGGTGTGAAGCTGCTAGGACCCGAACTTGGCCAAGAGCGCACTGGAATTGTTGCTTTTAACTTGAGTGGAGTTGATCCATCGGAACTGTCATTTATATTAGACCAGCATTATCGCATTGCCGTGCGAGCCGGCTTTCACTGTTCACCGCTCGCACATGCAAGTGCGGGGACAACGGAGACGGGAGCCATTCGCGCCAGCGTAGGTGTATTTACAACAAATGAGGAAGTTGATGCATTATCAGCGGCCATAAAGGAAATCGCACAGCAGTACGGAGCATAGCAATGAATTGGGGGCGGATTAACAACAATGGAAGACTGGACATCAAATCCGATGAATGCTGTTACGGTAGTTATCGCTTTATTGGTCATCATATTAATCATATGGGTTGCAGTCGTCGGCGGGCGGCTGAAAAAGCTGAGAAAGCAATATACAGCGGTCATGGGGAATACAGGAGTTACAAACATGGAGGAAATCATTATTCAACTGAAGGAAGGTCTTGCTGAGCAGCAGCAGGCTAATAAACAACTAAAAGCACAGCTAGTGGGTATTCAATCAGCATTGCCGCTTCAAAAAAACAAAATAGGTATCGTTCGATACAATGCCTTTGCCGAGCAAGGCAGTGATCTTAGTTTTTCGATTGCGATTGTTAATGATGAGAAGGATGGTGCTATCTTCTCAGGTATTCATAGCAGAGATAATACTTATGTGTATGCTAAACCAGTTGAGAAGGGCGAATCAACCTATCCGTTGACTCCGGAGGAGCGGAAAGCCATTATAGAGGCGAAATAAGCTTCAGTTAATTCGTATCCGAAGCAGCCGTTTGCTCAAGAGCACCGGTAGTTAAATGGGCGTGGTTGGCAATAGCGGTAAATAGACTAAGCGAGATAATATCCGACATTTTCATAACAAGATGCAAGCGTGTGTTTTGTAGAACAAAATACTCCATAAAGCCGCCAACATTTACGATACCGGTAATATGAATGTCGCCTACCGGAGGAAGATCTTTGTTGACACCAGCTCCTGGACGAACAGGACCGATACCGACTTGAATGCTCCCAACGCTGGATACTTGGCCAAGACAAGCGTCAATGCCAATTACAAATGGTTTGTGATAGCGTTTGTTAATCTCTATAAGCGTCTCATCTAAATTCATGGCATGTACGGGATTCTCTAATGTACCGAATAACGAGAAATGAGGACTACGATACTTGGACAAATGGGTGCCGATAAGCGGTCCCAATGAATCGCCGGTAGATCGGTCTGTTCCGATGCATACGACGACTATGGGGCGTTTATCTGCAAGCTCCTCCAGCATAGCGGTCAGACGGTTAACGAGCATGCCTATAACATTCGCAGTCGTGTAGGGTACCTTCAATGGCGCTTCTTTAATAAATGAAAGTTTCATAGAATCCCTCCGATAATACCGATATGTTACTAGTATATGGATAGGACAACCATTTTATACGTCAGATAGATTTGATATTTATTATGTTTACTTGTTTCATATTCGAATAAAATGGAGGTCTTGCACGTGTTAATTGCGTTCGACTCGACGCAGCAAGCGTTGCGTGCGGAGATGCTGCTTGAATATGCTGAAATTGAAATTGACATTTGTCCAACGCCAAAGGAAATAACAGCTGGCTGTGCTTTATCCATTCATTTTCCCGAAGCGGACTTGGTCATGGTGAAGGACGTCATCGTTCAAGAAAACGTAGAGGTTAGAGGTATATTTAAGCCAGTCGAGAATGGTTATGAGCAAATCGAAATGTAAACCGAATTGAAGGTTTCAGGGAAGGAGCAGAGATGTCAATCAATGAAGGCTATGATAGGACTGTCACATGGTTAACAGACAATAGTTGGTGGGAAGCCTTCGGAAGCTCAGCGCTGAGGGTCATCATGTTCCTTGTTATTGGGCGATTAGTCGTATGGGCTATACATAAAACCATTGATCGTGTCATATTGGAGCGTGAGAGCAAGAGGGCGGCTAGCCATACTAGACGAATGACAACCGTAGGTAAGCTCATGAAAAATGTGGCCTCCTATGTCGTCTATTTTATTACAATCATGCTCGTATTATCTGAGTTTGGCATTAACCTTGGGCCATTGCTCGCTGGGGCAGGCGTCCTCGGATTAGCGATCGGATTCGGTGCACAAAGTTTAGTGAAAGATATTATAACCGGGTTCTTCATTGTACTGGAGGATCAATTCGCTGTTGGTGACGTGATTCAGACCGGACAATTCAAAGGAACGGTGGAAGTTATCGGTCTGCGCACAACCAGAATTCAAAGCTGGACGGGAGAAGTGCATATTGTCCCCAATGGCATGATTAATGAGGTTACCAACTTCTCGATTAATAACAGCATTGCAGTCATCGATATCTCGATTGCTTTTGAGGAAGAGGTTGATCGCGCACTTGAGGTAATCCGCCATACGATGATTGCGATGCAAGATGAGAATCTGATTAATGCGCCAGAGGTGCTTGGTATTCAGACTATTGCTCCAACAGGAGTAACGATACGCGTCATTGCAGAATGTCGGCCAAACACCCATCCGGTTATAGCGCGTAAGCTCAACATGGTGATTAAGAAAGCACTGGACGCGAACGGAATCGAAATACCATACCCTAGAATGGTAACCTATCACCGAAATGAAAAGGGAGGCGTGAAAGATGGAGCGTAAACAATTCGAGCTGGGCGACGTTGTTCAGATGAAAAAACAGCATCCATGCGGCTCTAATGAAATGGAAATCATACGGATGGGCATGGACATACGCATCAAATGTGTGGGCTGCAAACATAGTGTGCTCATCCCGAGAGCGAAATTCGAAAAAAACATGAAAAAAGTGCTTCGCTCTAATGGATCGGGTGAAGTTGGACTAGATTCCTTCTAGAGTATGCTTTCATTATGGAAATAAATATCTTGCATGATGACAAGCTGTGTGATATGATAATATTTACATGCGGAGAGGTACCCAAGAGGCCCAAGGGGGCTGACTCGAAATCAGCTAGGCGGGTCAAACCGTGCGTGGGTTCGAATCCCACCTTCTCCGCCATAAACAAACAGACAAACGATTCGCTTGCCGAATCGTTTTTTTTATATCTATATCAGGAAGGCGGGGTTCAGATGAGCACACCTAAGCTGCCTTTATCCGAAGACGAACGCAAGCTGTTAAGAAAAGCGAAGATTAAGCTAATGGATTTGAAAAAATATTCTGCTGCTGAGCTGAGTGCGACTTTGCAGATATCAATGGATCGAGCGGAGCATATACGTGGCCTTGCTATCTTTCAAGGAATACCATCGATCGGGCCGAGCCTCGCGAAAAACTTAACGGAGCTTGGTTTTAGCTCTATAGAGATGATAAAGGAAAGCGGAGAGAGCGGCGCTCAGCTTGTAGATCGTCTGGAACGTCTGCATGGCGTTTGGATGGACCCCTGCGTGGAGGATGTGATGAGGCTGGCTGTGTATCATGCAAGTCATCCTGAGAGCGAAAAGCAATGGTGGGATTTTACGGCGGAGCGTAAGGCGTATCGTGAGCAGCATGGCTACCTGCCAGATCGACCGCGCAAAGCTTGGCATGTGGAAACAGAATAGAAGCTAGCTCGTGTGAGCAGGCTTCTGTTCTGTTTGTTAACAGCAACGTTTAATTAATGTCCCATACGCTTCCACTTGCGTTCATGATTGCTGGTGTCGGGGAAATGTTGTCCCTTGTTCAAGGTTACCTTCTTCGGATTCTGAATGCCCATGTGAAAGGCATTTACGCCTTCCTCGATATATGTTCCATCATTTGGTGCTTTGTCTCCCGGCGAGAACATCGTTCCTTCACCCATTATCATCAACCTCCAATAAGGTAATCAATAAACGGTAAGATCATTGCTTCTCATCTATCCGCCTGAAATAGTATTTGCAACTGGGCTCGATTACATAAGTAGAAGATATCGGGTGTAAACGTTTGGCCGGCTTCATCTGTCATTTACACTTGTCATAGGCGATTGGATTTGATATAATATAGAGATGCGAGCAGAAGCTCGTTCCTTGCTCCATTTATGGGGCCGCTAGTCCAAGAGGAGGTGAAACAATATGCGCAAATATGAAGTAATGTACATCGTTCGTCCTGACGTTGAGCAAGAAGCCTTGCAGGCAATCGTTGACAAATTCCATGGCATTATCTCCAACGGCGGAGAAGTCACAAAGCAAGATGTGAGCGGAAAACGTCGTCTTGCGTATGAAATCAACAAGCTTCGTGATGGTTATTTTGTCTTGGTACATTTCAACGCAACGACTGAAGTTGTGAATGAACTTGACCGCATCATGAAGATTACGGATGAAGTTATCCGTTCGTTGATCGTCAGAGACGTCGCTTAATCCACGCTGGATTGTTCGATTGGGAGGTCAGAAACGATGTTGAATCGTGTTATACTAATTGGTAGATTGACGAGAGACCCAGAGCTTCGCTATACGCCTGCAGGTGTTGCAGTTACACAGTTTACGTTAGCAGTAGATCGTCCGTTTACGAGCGGTGGTCAAGGCGAGCGTGAAGCGGATTTCATTCCGGTTGTAACATGGCGTCAACTGGCCGAGACTTGCGCCAACTACTTGCGTAAAGGCCGCTTAACAGCGGTTGAAGGACGCATTCAAGTGCGGAATTACGAGAACAACGAAGGCAAACGCGTCTACGTAACGGAAGTTATCGCTGATAACGTACGGTTCTTGGAATCCAACAAAGACGGCGGCTCGCGCGAAGAAGGCGGAAGCAGCTACAGCGGCGGTACAAGCAGCGGCGGCGGATCTTACGGCGGCAACGCTTCCCAAAGCGGCGGCAACCGGCCATCTGGCAATAACTCACGTAACGACAGCCGTGATCCTTTCCAGGATGACGGACGCCCGATTGATATATCAGAGGATGATTTGCCATTCTGATATCGGAGTAGCTTCTACTTCGGATATCGATGGAACGGTTATGCACACTTTATTGCAAGATGAAGCTGCTGCGTAATTGTAAAATTTTCAACGATAAGGAGGATACCTATCATGGCTTTCAAGCAAAGAGATAACGGCGGCGACGAGCGTCCAGAACGTAAGTTCAGCGGACGTAAAGGCGGACGCAACAAACGTCGTAAAGTATGTTTCTTCACTGTGAACAAAATCTCTAAAATTGACTATAAAGATGTAGATTTGCTGAAAAAGTTTATCAGCGAGCGCGGCAAAATCTTGCCACGTCGTGTGACTGGAACAAGCGCGAAATACCAACGCTTGCTTACAATCGCAATTAAACGTTCACGTCAAATCGCATTGCTTCCTTACACGACTGAATAGGTCGATAAGTGAATATGCACGACAAACGGAGGAGCCTGTCACCAAGGGCTCTTTTTGTTTATTCTAAGGGCCTCGTATGCATAGGGGCCTTTTTTTGTTGTATGCTAAACGATAAACATAAAGAAGGTGAGCCTGTGGCATTTATTTTAGATCTCGTGCTTATGATCGCAGCGACGAAGGCGGCCGGCCACTTGTCCGTTAAGCTGGGGCAGCCAGCGGTGCTCGGCAAGTTGATCGTAGGGATTATGCTGGGGCCAGCGCTGCTTGGCTGGATACAGCCGAATGATTTCATTACGCATTTTGCTGAAATTGGTGTGCTGCTGCTCATGTTTATTGCGGGATTAGAAACTGATCTGGATCAGCTTCGCCAGAACTGGAAATCAGCCGTTGCGGTGGCGCTCGGTGGTATTATATTACCCTTTATCGGTGGATATGCCGCTTCATCTGCGCTGGGATTATCAGATACCGAATCGTTGTTCTTAGCGCTGCTGTTATGTGCAACCTCCGTCAGCATATCTGTTCAAGCATTGAAAGAGATGAATCAATTGAACTCCAGGGAAGGGAGCACGATTCTTGGAGCAGCCGTCGTAGATGATGTTGTCGTCGTCATTCTACTTGCAGTGATGCTCAGCTTGCTGGGTACTACGGAAAGCGTGTCGATACCGGCGTTATTAGGCAAAAAAGTACTGTTCTTTGTCGTTGTAATCGCAGCGTCTATCTGGGTTGTTCCGCACTTCATGAAACTAGTTGCAAGGTTTAGAGTAACGGAGGCGCTGATGAGCGGGGCTTTAATCGCCTGTTTTGCATATGCCTATTTCGCAGAAAAAATGGGTGTTGCCGGTATCATTGGCGCATTCGCAGCCGGCATTGCGATCTCACAGACTACTTTCAAACATGAAGTGGAGAGGAAAGTGGAGCCAATTGCGTATACGCTGTTTGTTCCCATATTTTTCGTTAGCATCGGTTTGAATATTACGTTTGAGGGCGTAGGGAGACAGCTCTTGTTTATCGTGGTGTTATCTGTGGTCGCCATACTGACGAAGCTGGCTGGAGGAGGGCTTGGTGCAAGGCTCACGGGCTTCCATAATCGTTCGTCGCTTGCAATTGGCGCAGGCATGGTATCGAGAGGAGAGGTGGCGCTTATCATTGCAGCCTCCGGTCTACAATCCGGCATGCTGCCGCAGCTCTATTTCACTTCCATTGTGATGGTTATTATGATTACGACGTTGGCAACGCCACCGATGTTAAAGCTTATTTTTCCTCAAAAAAAACAGTCGTATTCTGAATGAGTATAATGCTTAGCCCTTTCATTCGCGTTTAGGTTTATAGAAATGCTACAATAAATCAAAATGATTGCCTAAATGGGAAGGAAAGGGACTTCACTATGGAAAATACAAAAACGGGGACAGAGCGGTTTAAACGGTTTATTCTCAATAATAAATTTGTGTTGTTTCTGCTCGTATTGTTGTTAGTTGGACTTAATATTATGGTGCTGACCAAAATATCTTATATTTTTACGCCAGTTACCGTGCTTCTCAAAACGCTGCTCCTGCCCGTCATATTGGCGGGTATTGCCTATTATTTGCTGAATCCGATCGTGGATTACTTGGAACGAAAAAAGGTTAAAAGGGTTTATTCGATTATTTTGCTGTTCCTACTCGGCGCAGGGCTTATTACGATATTACTGGTCGCTGTCATCCCGTTTATTAATGCACAAGCGGTAAGCTTCGTAAATAACTTCCCGAAATACGGGGACCAGCTGCGCAGCAATTTCGAGCAATTCATGGATAGTCCAGGGTTTCTGCAAATACAGGATTGGTTCAATCTGAATCCCTCGGAGTTGTCGAGCAATTTCACCGAGCAAGCCACCGCGCTGCTCAATGGAACCTTATCAAGTGTGGGCTCGTTTGTGGGAGCGCTCAAAGAAGTCATTCTAGCGGTTCTGACGCTGCCGTTCATCTTGTTCTACTTGCTTAAGGATGGCAAACATTTGCCACAAGCAATTGTACGTTTTCTGCCGAACAAGGCTCAGCCGCAGTCCAAACGTATTATGGCGGAGATGAATGGTCAGATCAGCAGCTACATCCGTGGACAAATTATTGTTAGCTTCTGCATAGGGATGCTTCTCTACATCGGGTATTTGGTTATCGGACTTGAATATTCGCTTGTGCTTGCGCTAGTTGCGGCTTGTACGAGTGTAATCCCCTATCTGGGGCCAGCGATTGCGATAACGCCGGCTTTGGTCGTAGCGTTAGTTACATCACCTGTTATGCTGCTCAAAATGATCGTTATCTGGACAATTGTTCAATTCATTGAAGGTAAATTTATTTCGCCGCAAATTATGGGTAAAAGCTTGCAGATTCATCCAATCACTATTATTTTCGTTATTCTGACGGCGGGCAATTTGTTTGGGCTTGCAGGCATCGTGCTCGCGGTTCCAGGCTATGCTGTGCTGAAGGTTATCGTCATTCATACGTATGGCTGGTTCACAAGCCGCTCCTCGCTTTACCAAGATGAGAAGAGCGAAGAGCAGACTCTATAGCATACGAAATCGCGCAAGCAGCTTGAAGTACAAATAGACGAGCCCAAAAGCAAGCAAATACGATAAGAATGTATGGCCGATATTCCATCCGTTCCCGTAGCTGACTTTACCGCAAAGTAATGCGATGTATTCGAGCAATGTCGTAAAGAGGATAAACAGTAACAAAATAGCTGCGGTCCAACTTTTGCGTAGTGTGATGGCCCAGATCATGTAGCTGCCTAGTACGGGGTAGAGACCTAGATCGAGCGGCATAGCTGAGACGGATTCATCATTTGGAATGAACGGTGTAAAGTCCCAGAAATTCATCTGGAAGCCGAGTGAGTTAATGACCATTGAGACGACGGCTCCAATGGGAAAGATCAACAGCAGCAGTTTCGTTTTTTTACGGATAAGGGGAATGGCTGCGAGCCAAGGAATAATCAAGCCGCAAATGATATTAATCATCATATCAATATGCATATCGATTTCCTTTCCTGTGCATTTTCTTATTAACTTGCCCTAGGAAAAGGTGTGTATACGCATATATAGAAAAACAAGGCAGATGTCCAGCGACATCTGCCTTGTTCATTATTATCCTACCTCAGGCTTTAGCAAAGAATGAAGCGGGGTAATCGTTAATTCTACTTTGTTAACTCGATGCTTGCTCACTTCCCGTACCGTGAAGGTTAAGTTATGGAAGTCGAATTGCTTGCCAGGCTTAGGCTCTTCCATTTCACTATATAACCAGCCGCCAACGGTATCGACTTCATCATGAGTCAGCTCCGTACCAATCAAATCGCCAAGCTCGGTTAGCGATACTTTTCCGTCAAGGAGGTAGGAGGTTTCGGATATCATCTCAATGTCTTTACGCTCGTCTGCATCGAATTCATCTCTAATGTCTCCTACAATTTCCTCTAGGATGTCTTCAATCGTAACTAGACCGGATGTGCCGCCGTATTCATCGACCACAATGGCGAAATGTACACGTTCTTGCTGCATCCGAGTCAGAAGCGTTTTGACTGGCAGCACCTCCGCGACAGACATAACCGGTTGGATCAAGGTTTGCAAATCTATTTCTTTATTTTCTTGATATTGTAGAAACAGCTGCTTGGTATTAATCATACCGACAATATTATCTTTACTGTCGCCAGCTACAGGGAAACGAGTATATTGCTCTTGGCGGATAATGTCCATATTTTGTTGAAGCGTGTTGTTCTTATACAAAACAGCCATATCGGTACGTGGTACCATAATTTCTTTGGCCAAAATTTCGTCAAAAGCAAAGATACGGTTAACATAGCCATATTCCGTATTGTTAATCTTACCGCTTTCTAGGCTATCGCTTAAAATAATTTGAATTTCTTCTTCGCTGTGAGCATTCTCATGCTCTTTGGCAGGCTTCAATCCAAACAAACGAACTAATGCATTAGCTGATCCGTTTAAGAGATAAATAAATGGGTACATCACCTTGTAGAACATAATAATTGGCTTAACAACCGCGAAGCTGACAAGCTCAGGTTTCTGTATCGCAATGCTTTTGGGAGCAAGCTCACCGATTACGACATGAATGAAGGTTACGCCGATAAAGGCAATCAAGAACGATAAGATGTGGCTAAAATCACTGTTAAGGTTCCATTGCTCAAAAACAGGGAGGAGCAATCGCTCAACAGTCGGCTCTCCAAGCCAACCAAGGCCGAGCGCTGTAATCGTAATACCAAGCTGGCAGGCCGATAGGTATCCATCTAAATTACTAACTACACGTTGAACAGCAAGTGCGTTTTTCTTACCCTCAACGACTAATTGATCGACTCGGCTGGTTCGAAGCTTAATAATGGCAAATTCAGTAGCAACGAAAAAAGCAGTGAGAACAATTAGTAAAGCAAATAAAAATAGATTAAGTCCTATACCCATAAGAAATATTCACGATCCTTCTTTATTCGAATTTTTGTTGTTCATTAATAGTACGAACTTTCTGGCAATTCTTCAAACCGCTAAATCGGCTAAAATGCGCAGTACAAGTCGAATTAAACGCATTTGGAGCGTTGGATAGATCAATATTGGACGTTTTCATTGAATTACGAGGTAATAATAATAGTTTAGTGAACAGTTCTTATGAACTTATAGAAAGAACAAAAAAATGAACAGCAGGAAGGCCGTCCATTTTTAAGGCAATACATTAAAATTTATTGGCTTGTTGCTCTGACCAATCACCGATGACAGGAAGCTTATTCAGCTTGCCTTGCAGCGTCAGCAGCATAAGTCCGATCCACAGAACCAAACCTACCGGAACAAGCAGTAAGCCAAGAATCCAACCGATTATCGGAATAAAGCCGAATAGCACATTAAGGACGATTAGTGCGACTGATACGACGATCGATTGCACAGCATGCAGCTTGACGAAGCGGCTGTTTTTCTCAAGCACTAGAAATATAATGCCGGTGACAAAGCCTCCGAGGTAGCAAAGCAGACCTGCTACTTTAGGGTCAAGGCCGGTCGAAGAGCTGTCCGGTTTTAAGGATGGGGGTTGATCCACAATATTCACCCTTTCTATATTTACATTTTCTTTCATGATTGTATTCGTCACTAATGGTAGATAGACCTCCTTGTTAAATAAATAAATATCCAGATTTGGCATTATTCCATTGTAAAAGTTTTGTAACCTGTTGCAGTCTTATATCGTCTAAACTGAGAATGGTATTTATAAAAAGAATAGATTAGATAGGAGAAGTCATCATATTATGAATAAACGTAAATGGATGTATGCAGCGTCAGCCGCGGTGGTTATTGTTGCTGTTACTGTATTTTTCAATCGCGGGGCATTGGCAATGCTGGGATTTGATTGGTTTCTTGAAGGTCATGTAGAGAAGCAACTGGAGCAAACCTATAAACCAATAGATGGACGCGAGCCTATACCGGTTAGTACAATAGATAAGGAACAAGATCCATTCGCATTGCTTCTGCTTGGCGTTGATCAGAGAGGCAAAGAGATCGGACGCTCCGATACGATGATCTATACCGTCGTTCGACCGAATGATGGAGATATGTTGATGGTGTCGATTCCGCGAGATACCTATGTAGAGATTGTGGGTAAGAACAAAGAGGATAAAATTACACATGCTTATGCGTTCGGCGGAGCAGGAATGGCTATGGATACTGTAGAAAAGTTTCTAGATGCGCCGATTAACTATTACGCCTCTATTAATTTCGAAGGCTTCCGCAATGTTATTGACACATTGGGCGGCATAGCGCTACCTATTGAAGAGGATATGGTCAATGATGACGCTGATCATGAGAAGTTTGTCATCAAAGCTGGTCAAGACAGCTATAATGGTCAAGATACACTTAACTATGTCAGGTATCGCGAGGATGCTGGCGGAGATATCAACCGTACAGAGCGGCATCAGATATTTCTAAACCTTCTTATGGATAAGGCGAAGCAAATGAATCAGTGGTCCAAGATTCCTGAACTAATGGATATTATGGGTGATAATTTCAGCACGGATATGCGTCCGCAGCAGCTGATCGATCTAGGTCAGAGCATGCTGCAGGCGAAAGATCGCAATATATACAGTCACTCGCTGCTCGGTAATGGCCATCGCCTGAAGAGCGGAGGGGCTTGGTATTATTTTGCGGATGATGAAGATTTGGCGAAGGTACAGACGATGATTAAGAGCTGGTTGAATGCAGATACGCCTGCATCCAGCTTGATATTGCCGGATAAGTACACAGTGAATAAGGTGAAAGAGACAGGCACACTCGAAACTAGCGAAAGCTCGGCGGAGCAGTAAAGGGGCTGCCTGCTCCGATCCGCCCTGCTGCCTTCAGCCAAGTAGAATAGGAATACAGGGAAACAGCAAACGGAACGGAGTTGCTTAAACACATGAATATTGCTTTCTTTTTATTGCCGAAACAAGAGGTGGTATGTCTGACTCAGGATGCGACACTTAGACAGACGCTTGAGCGGATGGAATATCACCGTTATACAGCGGTACCTATCATTAACGATGACGGCGGCTATGCAGGCACGGTGACAGAAGGCGATCTGCTATGGTACATCAAGGATCATGCAGATTTGAAACTGGAGCAGACCAACAAGGTGAAGCTAGCTGATGTGCCGCTTCGCATGAATAACAAGACCGTTCGTATTGATGCGAATATGGACGATCTGATCTCGCTTGCGAAGCTGCAAAACTTTGTGCCTGTAGTCGATGACATGAACCGCTTTATCGGTATTGTTCGCAGAAGTGAAATTATCGACTACTGTCAGAAAATGATTATGGAGCAGCATAATGTGCTGCAGGATCAATAGCGAATGGCAGTCGTACGGCAGAGCAGCAGGTACTAAGTTCAAACGGGACAGGGCAGTCTAATAAGAGCGAAGACGGGATGGAGTAACGATTCCGTCTTTTTGTTTAGCTATAGGAATGTATATCCTTAGGCCATATATTCTCTATATTTCTATGAATGAAACGCGTAAAGCAGCCATAGGACGGTGACAGCCGTTTCACCTCGTTACAGGAAACAATGGCGCGGGCTGGAATGTACGTGATATGTTTTGCTTTTATGCTATAATGAGTTGTAAAAGTTTCGTAAGAAACCAGATTATATAAGCAAGAGGTGAACGGTTTGAGAACCGGCTTGAAACCAGTGCTGTGGAGCTGTGCAGCACTCCTTTTATTATTAACCCTTCTAGTACCGCTCTTGAATGTCTTTGCGATGCTGCTGCTTATGGTGCCTTATGTCGTGCTTTATACGACCTTGTCGCCCAAAGCGTTCGCGCTGCATCTGCTTCCGGTATGGGTGCTTGCACTTATTATCGGCGGTCCTGCTACACTTATAATCGGATTGTTTTTTCTAATTCCGTCTATTGTGATGGGCCACTTGTATATCAAGCAAGCACCAGCGTCGAAGGTGGTTCGCACAGTTGGCGTTATCATTCTGGCACAATTAATGCTGCAACTGCTCGTATTTCAGATGTTCTTTAATTTATCGCTAATTAAAGAGCTAAGCTCCTTCATGCGTACAACTATTGAGGATCTCATTGCACAGAAATATCTGCCTGTAGAATGGAATTCGGATATTACTGAACTAGTGATCCATACGATGATTAATTCCATTCCCATTACTTTTATTATGATTGCCTTCACGATTACCGTCATCGCGCAGTTTATTGGTCGCAGAGCGGTGAAATGGAGCGGAGGTCCTGAGGTTCCAAGATTCACACGTGCAAGGGAATGGCGTTTGCCGCGTTTGCTAGTCGTGTTGTACTTAATTACTTATGTAATGGAGCTATTCGCATCCACAACGAACGATTCTTTTTTCTCGGTCGCTTTACTTAACCTGGTTCCTTTGCTTAGTTTTGTTTTTGCGTTTCAGGCTGTCGGATTTTTCTTCTTCCTTGCTCATCAGCGAGGATGGAACAAAGCGGTGCCGGTGCTTATTGCCATACCGGTGCTCCTATTCCCGCCGCTTAGCTTAATTGGCGTGCTGGATACCGCTTTCCCAATCCGCAAGTCTTTTACGAAACCATAGCACAGGAGCGGATAGGAAATGCCGAAGTTTTTGGTTACACGTTGGCATGGCATGCACCAGATATGGGCGTTTGTTCTCATGGTGCTCATGTCGGTGGCGCTTGCCTGGTTTCAGTGGCAGCTTGGTTTAGTCGGGCTGCTGCTTACTGGCGGAGTTTTGCTTTATACCGTAATGGCGGAGCGGGCATTCCGCAAGGATCTTAAATCCTATTTAGGTACGTTGTCTTACCGGGTGAAGAAAGCAGGCCATGATGTTGTCAGCGAGCTTCCCTTCGGAATTATTCTATATAACGAAGATCGCATCGTGGAATGGCATAACCCCTATATCACGGATATGACGGGCTTGGACTCGGTTATAGGTGTTCCGCTTGCCGAGATATTCCCGTCCTTGCAGCAAGTGAAAGAGCGAGAAGGCACGATTGAAGCGGCGGTGGGCTCGCAGGTTTACCAGTTGATCTTCAAACCTAAGGAACGTATTCTGTACGTCAAGAATATTACAGAGCTCTGGCAGCTCGGTCGCAAATATGATGACGAGAAGCTTGTGCTTGGCGTCGTTATGATCGATAACCTAGAGGAAGTAACGCAGGGACTTGATGATCATCAGCGCAGCTCTATGCTTGCAAAGGTGACAACGGAAATTACCGAATGGGCGCAGAAATATCAAATTTATTTGAAGCGACTCACATCGGACCGATTCCTGCTTGTTACTGATCAGCGGACACTAAAGCAGCTTGAGCAATCGCGCTTCGTTGTACTTGATGAGGTGCGAGAGATTACGGGTGATCACAAAATTCCGGTCACGCTCAGTATCGGCTTCGCAGCAGGTGCCGAGCATATTATCGAGCTTGGACAATGGGCACACACGAGCCTTGATATTGCACTTGGCCGCGGTGGTGATCAAGCGGCCGTTAAAGTCGGAAGCCGCCAATCTTTCTATGGCGGCAAGTCGAATGCGGTGGAGAAACGGACGCGCGTCCGTGCTCGGGTCGTTGCTCATGCGCTGCGCGATCTCATCCGCGAGAGCCATAATGTCGTTATTATGGGGCATAAGATGCCAGATATGGATGCAATCGGTGCGGCAATTGGCGTCATGAAGGCTGCACAGCTGTTTGGCAAGGAGGCATACATTGTATTAGAAGGTGTCAATCCGGCCATTCAGAAGATGATGGAATTAATTCGGGAGGACGAGAAGCTGTCCAAGCGATTCGTCTCACCAGAGCAAGCATCCGCGCTTATTACGCCGCAGACGCTTGCAGTCGTTGTCGATACCCACAAGGTATCGATGGTGAAGGAGCCTAAGCTGCTGACGCAGACAGACCGAATTGTTGTCATCGATCATCATCGCCGCAGTGAAGAATTTATCGCGAATGCGATTTTAATTTACATGGAGCCGTATGCGTCATCCACTTGCGAGCTTGTTACTGAGCTCCTTCAGTATATTCATGACCGAGTCGTACTCGATGTCAGGGAGTCAACGGCGCTTCTTGCCGGTATTACGGTAGACACGAAGAGTTTCTCGCTTCGAACGGGAGCAAGAACCTTTGAAGCCGCATCCTTCCTGCGCCGCAATGGTGCGGATTCGATGATGATTCAGCGGATGCTGAAGGAAGACCTGGAAGAATATGTTCGCAAGGCGGAAATTATTAAACATGCTGAGGTGCTATACGAGCATGTAGCGATTGCCGTAACGGAATCTGGCCGCAAATATTCGCAGCTGCTCATCGCTCAGTCGGCCGATACGCTATTGAATATGACCGACATTCTGGCATCTTTCGTCATTGGCGAGCGGGCAGATGGCCTCATCGGCATAAGTGCCCGCTCGCTTGGACATATGAATGTGCAGGTTGTCATGGAGAGAATGGGCGGAGGCGGCCATTTGACGAATGCGGCCGCTCAGCTTGAAGGCTCAGTAGTAGAAGTGGCTGAGCGTTTGAAACAAGTATTAGACGAAATTGAAACGGAAGAGGGGTTATTTGAATGAAAGTGATCTTTTTGCAGGATGTTAAAGGACAAGGAAAGAAAGGGCAAGTAAAGGAGCTTTCCGAAGGGTATGTACGTAATTTTCTATTGCCGCAAGGGCTGGCTAAGCTGGCATCAGACGGCAACCTGAAGACGCTTGAGGTTCAGAATGCTTCTGAGCAGAAGCGTAAGGAAAAGGAAAAGGAAGACGCGCAGGCGCTTGGCAAGAAGATGGAGGAAATGACGGTTGTCATTAAAACCAAAGCAGGCGAGGGC
Source organism: Paenibacillus sinopodophylli (assembly GCF_005930355.1). Lineage (GTDB taxonomy): Bacteria > Bacillota > Bacilli > Paenibacillales > Paenibacillaceae > Pristimantibacillus > Pristimantibacillus sinopodophylli. The sequence continues at coordinate 482,852 of NZ_VDBO01000003.1, read as the reverse complement.
GGAAGATTGTTCGGTGCCATTACGAGTAAACAAATCGGCGAGGCGCTGGCGGCACAGGGCATAAAAATCGACAAACGCAAAATCGAGCTAGAAGATCCGATCCGAACGCTCGGTGTTACACAGGTAGTGGTTAAGCTCCACCCTGAGGTGAAAGCGAAGCTTAGCGTACAGGCAAGCGAAGAATAGAAGGCGACATGGGCTTGTGAAGCAGCTTTGCTACGCAGGCCCTCGCTTATGTATACGAAGTAGGTTTGTTACACAAACCTGAAGATGATGCTTACGAAGTAGGTTTGTTACACAAACCTTGTAGGAGGTTCCCAAATGAGTACTGAGCTGATGTTTGACCGAGTTCCACCGCAAAACCTAGAGGCTGAACAAGCTGTTATCGGAGCCATATTGCTGCAGTCGGAAGCGCTCATTACAGCGATGGAGCGGGTGCGCAGCGAAGACTTCTACAGCGGCCCTCATAGACAAATCTACGAAGCGATGGTTGAGATTGCTGAGAATAACCAGCCGGTCGATCTCGTGACCCTGACTGCGCATTTGCAGGATCAGCATCTGCTGGAGGAAATCGGCGGTGTCAGCTACTTAGCGAAGCTGGCCAATTCTGTACCGACGGCAGCCAACGTTGATTACTATGCACAGATCGTTGAGGAGAAATCGATGCTGCGGCGCTTAATCCGCACAGCAACGAATATCGTATCCGACGGCTATGCCAACTCGGAGGATGTTGGTGTCCTCCTTGGCGATGCTGAGAAAAAGATTCTTGAAATCTCGAACCGCCGCTCCGGCAGCGGGTTCATCTCCATCAGAGACGTATTGATGGAAGTATTCGAGAAGGTTGAGCAGCTTTATCAGGATAAAGGCGGAACAACAGGTATTCCGTCCGGCTTCACCGATTTAGATCGGATGACAGCCGGCTTTCAGCGCAGCGATTTGATTATCGTTGCTGCCCGTCCTTCCGTAGGTAAAACCGCATTCGCACTTAACGTTGCACAGAATGTAGGCGTTCGCGCCCGTGAGACGGTAGCCATCTTCAGTCTGGAGATGTCAGCGGCTCAGCTCGTTCAACGTATGATTTGTGCCGAAGCGAATGTGGATGCACAGCGCATGCGTACGGGCCATCTGGAAGGCGATGATTGGGAGAAGCTGACGATGGCAATCGGCTCCTTGTCTGAAGCGCAAATCTTTATTGATGATACGCCGGGGATTAACGTAGCGGAGATTCGTGCCAAATGCCGCCGTCTAAAGAAGGAAAAAGGACTTGGCATGATCATGATCGACTACCTTCAGCTCATCTCGGGTCGGGGCAAGGCTGGCGAGAATAGGCAGCAAGAGGTATCTGAGATCTCGCGGACGCTAAAGCAAATCGCGCGTGAGCTTGAGGTTCCGGTCATTGCGCTCTCGCAGCTCAGTCGGGGTGTTGAGCAGCGCCAGGACAAACGCCCAATGATGTCCGATCTGCGGGAATCCGGATCGATCGAGCAAGATGCCGATATTGTATCGTTCCTTTACCGGGACGATTACTACGACAAAGAGTCGGAGAAAAAGGATATTATCGAGATTATTATTGCCAAACAGCGTAATGGACCGGTTGGTACGGTTGAGCTGGTGTTCCTCAAAAAGTACAATAAGTTCGTCAGCATAGACAGGGCGCATCAGGATCCGATGCAAGCTTCTTAATATCCGAACAATTGCATGGACAACTATGCAATTGTTCGTTTTTCGTTTGACTTCTAGCAGATGGACTGCTACACTATTAATGCTGTCTTTTGACTGATATCACGAAGCAATGATGATCTTTCTAACTGAAGGAATTTCGTGAAGCAGCAATTGAACGGTAATTTTCGGTGCTCATAAACACCGGACGGGGGTATAATTATGTCTACGGTTGTTGTTGTTGGTACACAGTGGGGAGACGAAGGTAAAGGCAAAATCACTGATTACTTGGCAGAGGGAGCCGACGTCGTCGCTCGTTACCAAGGAGGAAACAATGCCGGACACACGATCCTTATTGATAACAAAAAGTATAAATTGACGATGATTCCATCGGGCATTTTCAATCATAATAAAACTTGCGTCATCGGCAACGGGATGGTAATCAACCCGGAAGCATTGATCGACGAAATTAACTATATTCATGAGAACGGCTTCTCGACAGATAACTTGAAAATCAGCGATCGCGCGCATGTTATTATGCCTTATCACCTTGTGCTTGACGGTCTTGAGGAAGATCGCAAAGGCGACAACAAGATCGGTACAACACGCAAAGGGATCGGCCCTTGCTACATGGACAAAGCAGCCCGCAACGGTATCCGTATCGCTGATTTGATGGATGCTGAGGAGTTCGAAGCAAGAGTTCGCAGCATTATCATCGAGAAAAACCAATTGATCGAGCAAGTGTACAACGGTACGCCTCTGGATGCGGATTCGATCGTTCGCGATTATCTCGGATTCGCAGAAACTTTGCGTAAATATGTAACGGACACTTCTGTCATTCTTAACGATGCTATCGATGCAGGCCAGAAGGTGCTGTTCGAAGGCGCTCAAGGCGTTATGCTCGATATCGACCAAGGTACTTACCCGTACGTTACGTCCTCCAACCCATCAGCTGGCGGTGTTTGTATCGGTTCAGGCGTTGGTCCATCCAAGATCCAGCAGGTTATCGGGGTAGCCAAAGCTTACACAACTCGTGTAGGCGATGGTCCTTTCCCAACGGAGCAGGATAACGAGATTGGCCAATTGATTCGCGACAAAGGTCACGAATACGGTACAGTTACGGGTCGTCCTCGCCGCGTGGGCTGGTTCGATACGGTTGTCGTTCGTCATGCGCGTCGCGTAAGCGGCATTACAGGTCTGTCCTTGAACTCGCTCGACGTGCTTACAGGTCTTGATACTGTAAAAATCTGCACAGGCTACAAGCTGCGCGGTGAAGTTATTGAAACGTATCCAGCAAGCCTCAAAATGGTTTCTGAGTGCGAAGCGATCTATGAGGAGCACCCAGGTTGGTCCGAGGATATCTCGAATGCGAAGACGCTCGAGGATCTGCCAGTTAACACGCGCAACTACTTGAACCGTGTATCAGAGCTTACAGGTATTCCGATTGCGATCTTCTCTGTAGGCCGCAACCGTGAGCAAACGAATCCGGTTCGTCCGATTTACGAATAGTATGCTGAATGATAGGGATGGCCTTCGCGGGCCATCCTTTTTTTTGCGCAATTTGGCACAGTGGAGAATGTCTGCCCCTATTGTTGACCATAATGGTAGATAACAGATTATGGAAAAGCAAGTCTTGTCGAAATGTTGTCGAGACTGCGCAATGAAGGGAATGTCGCAAATGGTGAAACGGATTGGTTGGCTGGCGAAGCTGGTTGCTTCAGGTCTGATTCTCAGCTTTCTATGTATATGGACGACAGGATATATTGTAACCAGCTATGTGGAAACAATATTAAAGCAGTTCAATCTACCGCTTGAAGTGCCGCCAATGGCGATGTCGGGCGTTTGGGGCAAGCTCTGGGGCGCTGACCCGCTGGTTACAGCGGATTTGGCCCAACAAGAAGAAGCTCCAGTACAAACGCCGAATAATGAACCAGCAAAGCAAACGGATGTTCAGGAGGAAGATGACGACAGTGCGCCATCAGCAGTAGATGCATTCAGCCAAGCGTCTGATCCGCCGCTGACGGATATCGGAATTGGGCAGGGCTCGCAGGCAGGCGCTGGTTCTGCACCTGATGAAGGTACGATCGTGGAAGAAGGCACAGCAGGCGTCGATGGCACCGAAACGGCAATGACAACGGAGGAGCTTACCGATGTAAAGGATCAAATGAGCGATTCGGATAAAGATAAGCTGTTTGGCCTATTGATGAGCAAATTGCCGCAGGAATCGATGCAAACTATATCACAATTTGTCGAAAATGGACTAACAGAGCAGGAACTTACAGCTATTCAACAGATCATGGCACAGCATCTCGATAAGACAGAATATAACCAAATGATGGACATTCTGAAGAAATATTAATATTACGAACGTCTTGTAAAGGTTGCTCCCATTGTTAGCCATATGTTAAAGTATTAGGCGAGTGATCCGACAGGATAATTCGTCTTTTTTTAATTGTCGGATACACGAAAAAAAGTTGCATAAGCGCGAAAAGGAGACAATCATGACCGTTTTCAGGGACAAGGGTCGGATTCAGAAGGTATGGAATCAGACGATTCAGTACTTTCGGCATGACCGATCGCAACACTTGAATGGCAAGAAACAGCAACAACCTGCAAGCGATAAGGCCAAAATGCCTATATGGCGTAAGAAACCGGTTCAATTGGCAGGGGGAGCTCTCGTTCTCCTCACAGTGGCAGGATTTAGCGGAATCCAATATGTCCAAGCAAACACAGTCGAATTTTATAACGTATATATGAATGGTACAGCAGTTGGAACCGTTAGTGATCCACAGGAAGTAGAACAACTCGTCTTGCTGGAGACGGAAGAGGTACAGCAAGCGAACCCTGGCATTAACATGGTGCTCGACACAGGAACGATTACATACGAAGCGGATCAAGCGTTCAAAGGAACACCTGAAACGGAAGTGACGTTGGACAAGCTTGAAGGCTTGTTCGCCGCTCATGCGGTTGGTGTCGAAGTGAAGGTAGATGGCAAAGTCATTGGAATCGTGAAGGATCAGCAGACGGCAGATGATGTTCTGCTGCGCGTACAGAGTAAGTTCGCGCCGGAGCTCGCCGCTGCTAAGAAGAACGAGAAGGAAGTTAAATCTTTATCCTTCGATGCTAACGAGAATGCGGAATCAGCCGCGGACGCGAAGCCGGCAGCCAAGGTACCTGGACGCGTGGTTACAGAGGTCGAGTTCATTGAGGCCGTTATGACAGAAAGCATCGATACCGACCCAGAGCAGATCATGGAAGCAGAAGCGATCTATAAGATGCTCGTGCAGGGCAGCATTCAACCAACTAAGTACACGGTACAAGCAGGGGATTGCGTCGGCTGTATCGCACAGAAATTTGATATTTCGCCAGAGGTTATTTATAAGAACAATGCATGGATTAAGGATGATAAGATTACAATCGGCGACGTGCTGGATTTAACAGTACTTCAGCCGGAACTAACGGTTAAGACGGTTGAGAACTTGGTGGAGGTCGAGACGATCGAGCCGCCAGTTGAGATTAAAAAAAATGCGGACATGCGTGTTGGCGAGTCCAAGACGATATCAGAAGGTTCGGCAGGCTCGAAGCGAATGACATACCTCATTACGAAGCAGAACGGTTATGTCGTATCGGAAGAGCTTCTGACGAAGGAAGTCATCAAGGAAGCTACGCCTAAAATTGTCGAGCGCGGCACGAAAGTTATACTTGGTGAAGGAACAGGCCGTTTCGCGATGCCAGTGACTGGATCCCGATTAACAAGTAAGTTCGGCACCCGTTGGGGCCGTATGCATAACGGAATCGATTTGACCGGTAATAAGAACATTCTTGCGTCTGATAATGGCATCGTTGAATTCGTTGGTACGAAGCCTGGCCTGGGGAATACGATTATTATTGATCACAAAAACGGTTATACTACCGTTTACGGGCATTTAAGCTCGTATAAAACAAAGGTAGGCGCTGTTGTCGAACAAGGCGACCTGATTGGTATTATGGGCAGCACCGGAAATTCTACTGGCGTTCATTTGCATTTCGAAGTTCATAAGGACGGCGTTCTGCAGAATCCATTAAAGTACTTATAATTTATACCCAAATATAAACAAAGATAATCACTTCCGCATGTTGCGGGGGTGATTTTTTTTTGAAGGATATGATTTCTCTATCCTTTCTATACGTTTCGCAGAAACGATGGCATCTATAGAAGGTAGGCCGTCAGGCGTTTCTGCTTGTGTAGATCAGTTGTTTGTTTGAGAATATGATAAAGGGTTAACGGTTTGTCCATACGATTACACTTCGTTGCAGGAACGGAACCAACCAACCTGAGCACTGCGGCGTACATTGCACTTTGTGCAATAGAACCGCGTAAAAAAGGCAATTCGTCAGGCTACGCTGCAGAAAGTGCAACAGTATCACTCCTGTTAGTGAGATATAGGCTGTGAAACCACCTTTATGTTGCAGAAACTGCAACGTAGCAAGAGCGTGGTTACTTAAACGACGAATAGAGTGTATAAAGTGCAACGTAGCTAGGGTGGTAGGCTGGAGGGAGTCAGAGGAAGCAGCTCCAACCAACCAACCAACCAACCAACCAACCAACCAACCAACCAACACCTCAACCGCTTACCGTGTCGCTAGTAGTGCACTTCAACACATATCTATATCTATCCTGCACGTCCGCAGGATAGAGACCGTATATCGACCGTCGAGGAAGGCTATCCTGCACTCTGGCAGGATAGATGCATTAGAAGAGTAGAAATAGGAGTGGTTAAGGTCCTGAATGAATGAGGCTAATGCGAACGTGCAGGATAGGCAGTAAAAGGTGTGTATAGAGGTGGAAGTTACTGCAAAAGTGCAGGATAGATACGGCAGTATTTTGAGCGAGAGGAAGGTTTGAGTTGAACAGAGTAGATTAGTACAAAGCAGAGCAGGGCAGCCGTAGTAACGTAATGTTCGCCTTATTGAACTTCCAAGCTGAGTGCTGCTGCTTCAGGCTACTTATGGGCCGCTGTTCAAATGGTGGGGACTGCAATAGCTAGATGGAGTGTAGATTTGGTAGAAAAGTCGCATAAATGATGGCCTCCTTTCTATAGACCTTATCGTTTCTTGTTCGTTAGGGTGCGTTGCATGAACATGGAAAGGAAAAACCTTGCTAACATGAGGGAAGTTTCATTGTGAAGGAATGGATAACGTGTGCTAGAATAGAAGTTATAGATGTTTTACTAAGGACAAGCGACGGGCGGTGTAGCGATGCACGGAAAAATATTAGTGGTCGATGACGAACAGCCGATAGCCGATATTATAAAGTTTAATTTGGAAAAGGAAGGGCATCAGGTAATCTGTGCCTTTGACGGCGGAGAAGCAGTGAGACTTGCATTCGAGGAGCTTCCTGATCTGATTCTGCTTGATTTGATGCTGCCAGTCAAAGATGGCATGGACGTATGCCGCGAGGTTCGTACCAAGCTGCAGATGCCGATTATTATGCTGACTGCCAAGGATACAGAAATCGATAAGGTGCTTGGGCTTGAGCTGGGCGCTGACGATTATGTCACGAAACCGTTCAGTACGCGTGAGCTGCTTGCCCGTGTGAAAGCGCATTTGCGCAGGCAACAAAAGCCTGCAGGAGCAAATGGAGAGCATACGAATGCGATAGAAGGACCTGCAGAGCAGGAGCAGCAGGGCTTCAAGCTGTTCAATCTGTTTATTGATACGGATATGTACGTTGTCTATAAGGACGGAGAGCCGCTTGATCTTACTCATCGCGAGTACGAGCTAGTTTACTATATGGCACGCAACAGCGGCAAAGTCATGACACGCGAGCATTTGCTGCAGGCCGTATGGGGCTTTGAATATTTCGGAGATGTGCGTACGGTAGATGTAACGATTAGAAGATTACGTGAGAAGATTGAGGATGACCCTAGTCGTCCGGAATATATTATGACCCGGCGCGGACTAGGATATATGATGCGTAATGCTAAGTCCGGAGGCTTCGCGTAGGATGAAGGGCAAGAGCTTCTTCCGAACGATCCAAGTCAAGCTGGTTATTATTTATTTGCTGCTGATTCTTGTAGCGATGCAGTTGATTGGCGTATATTTCATCAGCACCGTCAAAAATTCGCTTATCGACAGCTTCACTAAAAACCTCAAAGAGCAAGCGGATATCCTCTCGAAATTCGCAGCACCAAGTCTTGCAGCGAAGCCGGATACGGAAAGCGACTCTGCGGAGAGCACAACGGAGGATCTTAGCTTCGTGGTTCGCAATCTATTCAGTATTAGCGGCGCAGAGGTTCAAGTACTCGATTCCAACGGCAAGATGGTCGCTACGTCGGTTCAGAGCAACCAATCTTATATTGGACAGAAGAACAAATCGCTCGCTGTAAGCCGGGCGCTTCAGAACATTACAGATAATGAGCAAGAAATTATAGATGAAGATAATACGCGCAAGAAGATGATCGCGCAGCCGGTGACGATTAATGACAACAAAGTGGTTGGTGTTGTGTATGTCGTCGCTTCGATGAATGAGCTGTATGAGACGGTGAATCGAGTCAATCAGATCTTTTTCTCGGGAACACTCATTGCCCTCGGGCTGACGGGCGTTCTCGGCATTCTGCTTGCGCACACCATTACGAGTCCGATCCAAGGACTGACGCGGCAAGCGGAAGCGATCGCGCAAGGGAAGTTCGATCTTCAGGTTCCGGTACTGGGCGATGATGAGATCGGCAGCTTGAGCGTCGCGTTCAATGACATGACGATCAGACTGAAGGAAGCTTTGTCGGTGAATGAAGAGGAGAATGAGAAGCTGACTTCCATTCTATCGAATATGAGCGATGGCGTGGTCGCAGCCGATGAGTATGGCAAGGTAATCGTATGGAACAGGCGGGCGCTCGAACTGCTGGATGTGCGCACCTTCGAAGGACTTGCACTGTCAGAGGTTTTTGAATTGTCGGAGCAGCGGCTGGATGAGCTTCAGCAAGGCCGGGGCCAAACTTTGCTTATTGCACACCATGCGGACGAGCAGGATATGGACGACAGTGAGGAAGGACATCTGCGGGCAACCTTTACACCGATTCATCGTCGTGACAAAGGGATTACGGGTACGATCGCCGTACTGCAGGACGTAACCGAGCAAGAGAAGCTTGAGCAATCGCGCCGCCAGTTCGTAGCCAATGTATCACATGAGCTGCGAACGCCGCTTACGACGATTAAGAGCTACGCAGAAGCTCTTAATGACGGCGCGCTTGAAGAGCGAGAGCTGTCGGAACGCTTCGTCGGTGTTATCCGCAATGAGACGGAGCGCATGATTAGGCTGGTAACGGATCTGCTGCATCTGTCGCGTCTCGATTCGAATCAGGCACCTCTGCGGCGCAGGCAGACTAATGTGCATGATATGCTGGACGAGGTAGCTGACCGGTTCTCCTTCCAGCTTAGACAGAAGTCGATTAAGGCAGCGGTTCGCGTTGATAACGGACTTGATTCGGCGTGGCTTGATCGCGACCAGATCGATCAGGTGCTCGACAACTTGTTCTCGAACGCCATTAAATACACGCTGGACGGTGGAACGATTGAACTAACGGCGAAGAAGCCGGCCGATTCGGCATTGCTTGCCATTAGCGTTAAGGATACGGGAATTGGCATCCCCAAGAAGGATTTGAACCGGATATTCGACCGCTTCTACCGAGTAGATAAGGCGCGATCCCGCAATATGGGCGGAACAGGTCTTGGGCTGTCCATTGCCCGGGAAATTGTGAAGGCGCATAGTGGAACCATTTCACTGCACTCTGAGCTGGGCGAGGGTACAACCGTCACCTTCACGCTGCCGCTGCTGCAAGAAGGGGGTGAGCCGGCATGAAGGAGAGAATAAAGACGACAACGCTTATTGTACTCGTCGTGCTGAGCTTGCTCCAAAGCTACTTGCTCGCTTACAGCATGCCGGGTTTAGGTGTTACAGTCCGAAGCGATCAGGATTATGTCAATGCTGAACCGATGGGTAAGACGGCAAGCGTGGAAAGTGTTATTTTTCCAGAGACGCTTGTCATCCATATGGGTGGGAACAAGCATACCGTTATGTATCCAGGCATGCAGTTCTATGACATGATTCTGAATCAGCGCATTCAGGGCAGGGAGTTCAAGGGCTTCCAGCGCAGTCCTTCCGATGTGCTCAACTGGGAAGAGATCCGCAAGAATGATATCGGGATTGAGCTTCGGTTCGATAACGGAATTCCGGTGGAGCTGCTGCAGAAGCTGCTGAAGCTGGAGGGCGATCTATTGTTTCTGAATGAGACGATAGACCGGATCTGGATCTTCAAGACGACGGGTACGGAGGAGATTAGAACGTTCTTCTTCAGTGCGGACGGCGAAATGGTCTATGAATCCGTGCGTGCAGACTTGACTGTACGTGATGTACAGGACTATGTGGGCTTCGGGCAATATCAGCCTAATTATACGATGACAGCAGACGGGCTTTATGTTCCGGTTGTTCCGATTCAATCAACGGAAATGTTGTTTCCATATGACACGTATTCGCCGGACTTGATGCAGCGAAGCTTGTTCTTTGATCCAAGCACGACAAGGGCACTGGAGGATCGGGAAGGCTCACAAATTTATACGGACGGCAAACGAGGTCTGCAGGTAGAGCAGAATGGCAAATGGATTAGCTATACCGATCCAAGCGCCCCGCAGATTACAGAAAACCTGCTAAGCGACAATGTGTACGCCTCGGTAGATTTCGTGAATGAGCACGGCGGCTGGGATGGGGTTCATCGGTTCGTAAATGCGAATCCTGGTGGAGAAGGCAAGGATATTCGGTTCAAGCAATACATCGAACAATATCCCGTAATCTCAACACCTCCATTCCGTTATGGTTATATGAAGCTTACGCTGCAGCAGGGCGTAGTTACGGAATATGCACGATCATTAATTACACTAACAGCAGATTCGGAATCACGTACAGTTAGATGGCTGCCCGGAGGAGACGATCTTCAGTCTATTCTCAAGGATTATGGTCGTCGCAGTGAGGTGACTACGTTGTTCCCTGCGCTGCAGGCGCTGCCGATTGATGAGGAACGAATTCGTTTCATTCCAGTATGGGCAGTACGGTTAGCCGATGGGACAGAGGAAACGCTGACGGAAGCTTATCCGAATGGCTATGAGCCGCCTAAACAGGAAGTGGAATCGTCTATTCAGGATACAGAAGACGATACTGCCGTAGAGGATAACTCCGAAATGGCTGTGAGTGGCGCCGCTGCGGCAGCTTTGGCTGCTGGAGGAGCGAACCCGTTGTTTTTCGGGAAAGGGAAGTAAGGGTATATAGATAGGGCCGGGGGTGAAAGCGGGTGGATTGGGGAAGAGCGAAAAGTGTGCTTATTATTTCGTTTCTGCTGCTCAACGTATTGCTGGGCTATCAGCTCTGGCTCGATATTAGAGAGCAGCTGAATCTGAATGTAAACACAGCGGAGCTGCCGAAGGACAAGGTGCTTATCATGCAGCAGAAGCGTATTTCGCTCGAAGCCAATCTGCCGCTTGAAACACCGGAGCTAGGGGATTTAACTTATAACCTGCACTCTGACAGCCGTAAGAATGCGGAGCCGATTATTCTGGACAAGCCGGTAGACAGTACAATTATTTATTCCAAAAAAGAACTGTTGAAGACACTGGGCAGCCGTATTCCTGAGCTTGACCAATATGCATTCGACTTGCTGAACAGCAGCGTAGATCAGTTCGTCTTATATCGTGTTGTCGAAGGACGGCCGATGTTCGATGTAAAGCTTACACTGTACATCAGCGATCAAAAAATCATTTCCTTCTTACAGGATCGGGTAGAGCTGCTCGGTGCAGGTGAAGCGAAGCCAGTGCTTCCCGCAGCGAAAATTGTAGCAAGCCTAATCGAAACCTATTTGCCTGATGGCGCAATTATTACAGATATTCAACTCGGCTACAAAGGCCAAATCTTCGATTCGGAGAAGCAGGTGTCGGCGCCTTCCTGGCGTGTGATGCTGGAGGACGGCCATCTGTTCTATGTGCACGCGATAAGCGGTGAGGTTGCAACGGATGAAGAACAAGGGGAAGCGAACGGTTTTCGTTAACGGGAGCGGGAGAAGGGACAGGAAAGAGCATTATGGGACTTCGATTTACAGTACTGGGAAGCGGCTCGACCGGCAATGCGACAATTGTACAAGGGAATGAGAAGACCGTCATTGTTGATGCAGGAATGAGTGCGAAGAAGCTGGATGAGCTTATGCGAGAGCGGGGAGTGACGGGGCATCAGCTCGATGCGCTGTTCGTCACGCATGAGCACTCTGATCATATTAAGGGACTTGGGGCGTTCGCACGAAAGTATGAACTGCCCATCTATGCGAATGAAGCTACATGGGCCGCGATGGAGAGGCATGTAGGCAACATTGCCCCGGAGAAACGTGTGTTTATGGAAACGGGCGAAGAAGTGACCTTCGGGTCAATGGCGATTCAATCTTATCCGATCTCTCATGATGCGGCTGAGCCTGTCGGCTACTGCTTTGTGGAGAATGGGGAGAAGCTCAGCCTAGCAACAGACCTCGGTTATGTGAGTGAGAAGGTCAAGCGGCATATCATCGATTCAGATGTATTGGTGCTGGAGGCCAATCATGATACCGAAATGCTGCGAATGGGGCGGTATCCATGGAATACGAAACGCCGTATCTTGAGCGACGTCGGTCACTTATCTAATGTGGCGGCAGGCGAAGCGCTGCTGGAGCTTATGACGGATCGGACGAAACGCGTCTATTTGGCTCATTTGAGCCTTGATCATAACATGATGGATTTAGCGATGCTAACCGTGAATTCTATCTTGGAGGATAACGGAATATTTTATAAGAAGGAAGAGCATCCTCTGCGGGCAACGTACCACGACAAGCCTACCCCATGGGATGAAGTGAAGCGGAAATAAGCGACTCCAGCTGTGCATCAAGCGAATCGGCTTTGGCGCTTAGCTCTTCTCTTGTAAGTATGCCTTTGTCTATGAATAATTCTAGCATGGCGCTTAATGTGAGAACGGTCCGGTAGTGGTCATCCTTTAAGTCGGCGAGCTTGGCAGCGAGCTGTACTTGTTCCCATGCGGCGGGCGTTTTGGTTTTCATTGCAGCATCTCTCCTTGGTTTTATGATGGTGGGAAGCGGGATGGAAAATAAGTTCTGAGCATCGTTCGAATCTATTATTATTTTAGTCAAATCTTCCGAAAACATTCCTATATTATAAAAAATAGTCTTGATGTCTAAAACATCGAGAGGAGCGATAGCAATGAGCTTATTCGACGATGATTTTTATTCGACCAAAGTTTCCAAGCGTGCATCTCGCGAAAGCAAGAAAGGAGACTTTGCTTTTCCATATAAAAGCAAGGAGCGAAAGTGGTCTAACGTCCGCATTGCATTCGTATCCTCGATTACGAGTGCGGTCGCCGCAACCCTGCTGTTCGGTGCCGTATTCGGGGACGGAGGCGGGATCGGCAATGGCGGGGGCGCAGTAGCAACAGCTGGCAGTGTGCAGGCCGTTGATCCGCTGGAGCGTCCAATACAGGCGTCGGCGAAAGTGAGACCAGCCGTCGTCAGCGTCATTAACCAGCAAATGTATGCGCTTGGTATTGGCAATGGGAAGCCGCTTCCAGAAGGCTCCGAGGGTAAAGGAACACTGCGCCAGGCGGGCGTTGGTTCTGGTGTCATTATCAGCAAGAAGGATGGCAAAGCGATCATCATAACGAATTATCATGTGATTGATCAGGCGCAGGCCGTGAAGGTCGTGCTGATGGATGGAGAGACGCGCGAGGCGAGTATCGTTGGGAAAGACCAGATCACCGATCTGGCCGTGCTTGAGATTGATGCGAAGGGCATTGATGTTGTCGCTGAGATTGGCGATTCATCGGCACTGCGCCCTGCTGAATACATTATTGCAATCGGCAATCCGCTGGGGCTAGGGGAGTCCGTAACAACGGGAAGCGTGAGCAAGACGAAACAGATCGTGCCGGTATCGCTTAATCAGGATGGCGTGTACGACTGGGAGCAAGAGGTTATCCAGATTGACGCTTCCATTAATCAGGGCAATAGCGGCGGACCGCTAATTGATCTTAATGGGCGCGTAGTCGGCATCAATAGTATGAAGATTGCTGATCTTGGCGTTGAGGGCATTGGATTCGCGATTCCGATTAATCTGGCTATGCCAATCGTGGAGAGCTTGATCAAGCTGGGCCATGTGCCGCGTCCTTATCTAGGCGTGTATACGATGGATCTGGAGCAGTACTGGGAGCAGCAGGGATTCGAGGACGCTTACGGTGACGCAGGCGAAGAGGACTTGTTGCCAGATGCCGAGGCACCGGAAGAGGAATCAGATGATGTTATTGAAGGTACAGTGCCTAAGCTTAACCTGCCTGATGATATCTATGACGGCGTAATCGTGCTTGAGGCTGTTGGCCCTGCACAGGAAGCGGGCTTGCTCTTCAACGACGTTATCGTGAAGCTCGATGGTCAAGCGGTTAGCAGCACGATGGGCCTGCGTAAATATTTGTACGGCAGCAAAAAGATTGGCGACGAGATCGAAATCAGCTATTATCGTGATGGTAAGCTGAAGGTCGCGAAGTTCAAGTTGGGCGAGAAGGAAGACGAGGAATAATAAGTTTTTGAATAGCCGTAGTGCTCGAATGGGAAACCGTTTGGGTGCCGCGGTTTTCTTGTGTGGTGGTAGATGAGGTTGGAAGGTGAGCGATACAAACGGAATAAGCTGAGATGGGGCAAAGCATTAGAGGCTAATGTTGGTGAATGCATAACGTTTGCGGAAATTGTCGACTTCAAAGGGAGGGCGTTTTCTGATATGCTGGGTATAGATATTTTTGGACAGACTGGTAAGACGGTAGCAGGGATCGTGGAACAGGAATTAGATGACGGTTAGTTAAGAAGAAACCGTTAGGCAAAATACATTCAACTAGGATAGGAAGCGTGCAGACGATGTATTGTGTGTGTAAAGAGCATATGGAGACGGCCTTGGACCGATTTGTAGATGAATATGAGGATGCACCGGATGTTGTTGATTTGAAGGAGACACAATTCGCAGATTGGGATCCACCGCGGAAATGTGATTTTTGTGATGAACCAGCTACGTTTCTGGTGGTTTAGGTAATAAGGAATAAAAGCATAAAGGGAAGTGTCGGGTTTGCATATACAAATAGCTGCCGTCGGCAAGCTGAAGGAAAAGTACTTGGTGCTTGGCATAGCGGAATATGCCAAGCGTCTCGGGCCGTACGTGAAGCTTACGCTCACGGAAGTGCCCGATGAGAAAGCGCCGGAGACGATGAGTCCGGCGGAGGAAGCAATTGTGCGCGAGCGAGAGGGCGAGAGGCTTCTAGCGCAGCTGAAGCCTGAGGCGCACGTAGTTGCGCTCGCGCTTGAAGGCGAGCTCTGGTCAAGCGAGGATCTCGCGGGCCAGCTCGATAAATTAGCCACGTATGGGCGGAGCCACGTGGCTTTTGTTATTGGCGGGAGCAATGGTCTTGCTCCCGCTGTATTGAAGCGTGCCCAACAGAAGCTTAGCTTTGGGCGCATGACGCTGCCGCACCAGTTAATGCGGCTGGTGCTGGTGGAGCAAATTTATCGAGCTGTGAAGATAAATCGGGGGGAACCTTATCACAAGTAACGGCGAAAAATCCGGGTGTTGAGGATATGCGGGAGTGTAAAACGAAAATGAGATATGAAGAGTTTGAGCTCCTATAGCCTTCGACTGTAGGGTCTTTGCTTTTGAGAAAAATCGACCGATTACACCATTTTCCAGTATACTAAAAATGGTGTAATCGCTTTAAGAGGGATGATCTGAATGAATAAGTATTTTTGTAAGAGCCCAGCTCGGGCAAAATACAATTTAGATTCAGTAAACCCCGAGTTGAAGTATACAATTTGTTATGCACATGGTAGATACATAGTAAACTGGGTTCCACGACCAAGGATATCAGATGTCCGAATCGTTTGTGCCGTTCCGCAGAAAAATCCGCTATATTTCATGCCGGGAGGTACAGATTAGAGATCTATCGGAAGAGATTGCGAGCTTTACGGAGTCTCTTTTTTGCATCTCTTAATCTACTCTTAAACTGAAGCTGATACTATTCGCATAGTGTCCCTATTATGTCTGACGAGCAAATTATGATTGTGGAGGACGAAAGCATCAGATCTATTTAAATATTGGAATTATATTAATTGTTATTTTCTATTTGATATAACAAAGGAGAGATAGGAGTGCATCATATTTTGGGAATGGTAAAACAGAAAAAGATATTCACGGTCTTCCTCGCTTTGGCAGTATTCATCAACGTTTATTCGGGGGTCGCTAAAGCTCAGGGTACGGCCACATTGAAGATTTTAGCAAATTCCATGGATTCAACTTATGGGGAGGATGTGACCTTTAACATCACTGCACTCGATCCGGTAATCGGTGGAATGACCCCCAGCGGGACAGTCACCTTCAGGGATGGTAATCAGGACCTTATGACAGTTGGATTAACTACGGCTGAACCAGTGATTACGACAACGAACTGTGGCTCTGCTTGTCCCGTTATTCAATGGGGGGCATACACCTACCGGGCTTACAGCTTTGGGGATAATCGCATTGCGATGAACATTGTTACTTACGACGCTTCCGGCAATATTGTTAACCAACTGGAAAAGGCAGGAGCGCGTTATTTATCGAACATTACGATGGATGCTGCTGCTCAAACTTTCACCTTCTGGGGTCAAGATGACATGACGATTACGGTGGGATGGGGAGAACTCCTAAGCGCCTCGTCCAGCGCCAGCTTTAAGACATCCGCTCTGGCGATCGGTATACACGCCATTACCGCTGCCTTTCAAGGGGACGACGCTCATGCCGCAAGCGAAGCGACCACGACGTTTACCGTACACCCTAGGTATACCGTGGTGTATAACGGCAACGGCAGCACTGGAGGAGAGGTGCCCGCTAACAGCGGCTCATATAAGGGCATTAAGGTGTCGATTTCTGGCAACAACGGAAATCTGGTGAAGACAGGCTACACTTTCGCAGGCTGGAACACGCAGGCGGATGGACATGGAGTGGATTATAAAGCAGACGCTGAAGGCGTAATCACGTCCGATGTGACGCTGTACGCGAAATGGAGGAAGACTTTAAACGTTGGAACGGGTACTGCAAGTGATCCTTATCAGATTACAACCGGTGAGGAGCTGGATACGGTCAGGAATTATTTGGGTTTGGATCTGCATTTCAAGCTGACGGCGGATATTGATTTGAGCAGCTATGGCCAAGAATGGTTGCCGATCGGGGGTTCTAGCGGCCGATTTCAGGGGCATATGGACGGCAATGGACACAAGATCACAGGCTTGACGATTAATAGACCTAATGATAATTTTTCAGGGTTGTTTGGTTATATAGACTATGATGCAAGTGTTTCCAATATGATTCTGGAAAATGTAAATGTTACAGGCAAACAATATGTAGGCGGCTTGGTAGGCCGTATCGATGGCGGTGAGATAAGCAACAGCTATGTAACAGGAAGTGTAACAGGAACAAGCGCCAGTGTAGGCGGTTTGATTGGCTACAATTACTATGGAACGGTTAGTAACAGCTTCGCAAAAGCAAATGTAACAGGAAGCAGTACCAATGTAGGCGGTTTGGTTGGAGCCAATTTCGGAGAGATTAGCTACGGCTATGCAGCAGGAAACGTAACAGGAACCGGCACCAATGTAGGTGGTTTGATTGGCACCAACAGCGGAACAATCAGCTACAGCTATGCAGCAGGAAGTGTAACGGGAAGCGGGACCAAAGTAGGCGGTTTGATTGGCAACAATAGTAGTGGAACGATCAGCTACAGCTTCTACGACTCGGGTACAACAGGTCAATCGGATACAGGCCAAGGCGTTGGCCGATCGACCACGGAGATGAAGACGCAAAGCACTTATGCAGATTCAAACTGGAACTTCACAAGCATTTGGGGGATAAGTCCATCGCGCAATAACGGATATCCCTATTTGCAGGAAATACAAAAGTTTGTGGCTTATGACGGTAACGGAAACACAGGCGGGAGTGTGCCGACTGACAGCAAGTCGTATTCGCAAGGCGAAACAGTCAACGTTTATAGCAATACGGCAACTTTACTCAAGACTCACTATACGTTTGCAGGTTGGAATACGCAGGCGGATGGAACCGGAACAGATTATGCTTCAGGCGCGTCATTCAGCATGGGCTTGTCCGATGTGACGTTATATGCAAAATGGATATTGACCCCTACATTCAAAGTGACATATAACGGCAACGGCAGTACGGGAGGAAGCGTACCGACGGACAGTGGCTCGTATGAGCAGGGCAATACGGTGTCGGTATCTGGGAACAGCGGAAATCTGGTGAAGACTCACTATACGTTTGCAGGTTGGAATACGCAGGCGGATGGAATCGGAACAGATTATGCTTCAGGCGCTTCATTCAGTATGGGCTCGTCCGATGTGACGCTATATGCAAAATGGATAATGAACCCTACATTTACGGTGACATATAGCGGCAACGGCAGTACGGGAGGAAGCGTACCGACCGACAGCGGCTCGTATGAGCAGGGCGTTTCGGTATCGGTATCCGGCAACAACGGGAATCTGGTGAAGACGGAATATACTTTTGCAGGTTGGAATACAGCGGCGGACGGAAGCGGCATTAGCTATGCCAGTGGGGTGAGTTTTTTTATAGGCACTCAGAATGTTACCTTGTATGCACAATGGCTGTCAGCGAACACATTATTGTCCGGCTTGTCACTGGATTATGGAATGCTCCATTTTTCACCATCGCAGACGAATTATGCTGTACGAGTTGAGAATTCGGTTTCTACTCTTAACCTTTTTCTGAGTAAAGGCGATCCTAACCAATCTCTAACGGTTACAGGGGCGAATTACAATTCGGTAACGGGAAATGTATATGGCTACAGTGCATCAAGCTTGTTCGTCGGACATAACCCTATTCGGATTACCGTGACGGCGCAAGACGGCTCAAACACGACATACGTGGTCACAATTGCCCGAGAAGGTATCATAGGAGAGCCGATGCAATTAGACCCTTCGGTTCGTACGCTTACGTACCCGGGCGGGCTCGAAATTAAGCTACCTGACGGACTGGTAATTCCCGAAGGGACAATATTGACGGTACAAAATTCGAACGCCACGCCCTCCGGGGAGGTTAAACTCGCTAGAGCAGGACAAGTTATCGAATTCCAATTTGAAGGCATGACCATTACTCAACCTGTACAGATTACACTCGGGTATGACGATAGTTCAGATAGGAGTAAGCTCGCTGTTTATTATTACAACGTGTCTACTGGCAAGTGGGAATATAATCCTTCCCAAGTAACGGACAACGGCATTGAGACGACAGTCAGCCATTTCTCCACATACGGAGTGCTGGCGGACACGACCGCACCGAACCAGGTAACAATCACATCCGGCGCAAAAACGAAAAACTCGATTACGCTTCATCTTGCTGCGAACGATGATTCGGGTGTGGCCAAATATATGATTTACCGTGATGGGACGCTCATTGTGGAAACGGCTGAAAGTACGTATGTCGATACCGGACTTTCTGCTTCGAAGCAGTATATTTATACGGCTAAAGCTGTTGATATGTTGGGAAACATTTCGAATGTCAGCGAAAGCATGATGGTCGCAACGAACGGTGATGGTGGCTCATACACTCCAACTCCGCCAACGAGTGACACCAAGGTCACCTCTATAGATGGTCATTTAACGCTTCCAGCAGGCAAAGCGGGAGAGGTTAGCCAAGGCGATGAGATCAAGATCGTCATTCCTGCTAACGCTACAGGCAAAGAGTTGAAATTAACGATCGATAAAGTCTCGGATGTACAGACGTTGATTACAAATAAGGATATTCTGCTTAGCCCGATATTCGAAATTCTGAAAAGCTTTGTGGAGAACTTCGACAAACCTGTCACGCTCTCTTTCAAATTTGATCTAAATAGCTTGAAGGGCAATGAGAAGGCGGTCGTCTTCTATTATGAAGAAGTAAAGAAGGAATGGGTGAAGGTTGGCGGCACTGTGAGCGGCAACAACATTACCGTAGAGGTTAATCACTTTACTAAATACGCTGTATTTGCGGTAGCCAATACTGCCCCTCCGACAACGGACGGATTAACGAAAGTGAGCTTCAGCGATATTGCCGCACATTGGGCGGAAGCCAGTATTAAGCAAGCGGTAAGCGCGGGCATCATTAAGGGCTATCCGGACAACACGTTCAAGCCAGGCCGCACCGTGACACGCGCGGAATTTGCGGTCATGCTGATGAATGCGCTCAAACCGCAAGGAGATGGAGCAGCCCTGACGTTCACCGACAAGGCGATGATTGGCTCCTGGGCGCAGAAATCTATCGCGCAGGCCGTGTACACGGGTATTATTAGTGGTTATGAGGACGGCTCCTTCCGCCCGAATGCGGAAATCACTCGTGCAGAAATGGCTAAGATGGTTGCAAAGGCCTTGGGTCTGACTGGCGGAACAACTGAGACACCTGGCTTTGCAGATGATATAGACATTCCGGACTGGGCGAAAATCGCTGTGGCCACTATAAAAAATCTGGGTATTATTGAAGGCAAAGGTGCGAACCAATTCGCTCCTGGAGATAAAACGACAAGAGCAGAGGCGGTAACGGTGCTCTTAAAAATGCTGGAACAAAAAGGCAAGTAAAGAATCTAGACCAAGGCTGTTTTGAAGTCAAATTCAAAGCAGCCTTGTTTTGTAGAACCGATAACCCGGATTCCCCGCTGCCAGATGAATAACCTGGACTGCCTTGGCAATCGACAGCGATGTTGCCTGCAGTTCAAAAAATGCTTTTCGATGGTCGGGTCAAGCTGGAGCGGGACAGGGTCGGACATGCTGTCCACCAGTTGCCCTTCGGCCTCGGTCTTGCGTCGCTCAAGCTGGTCGTGCTGGGCTTTCAGTTCGCTGAGCCGCTCGACGAACAGCTCGTCGTCGAAGCCGCTTGACTCGAGATGCTTGAAGAACCACTTGCGCTGGCTCGAAGTGAAGCTTGATCTTCTCAACTTGGCGGCCAATGCTTCGCGGTGCGTCCTTGCTAAAGGGTAATTTATTCCACAAACATGCGCAGCAACGCTTTTCTAACTGTTGCGATAGCGATAAACGCTGATCTTCAAGCTCTGATGACCATTCAATTGCAAAATCCATTCTTCAGCTGTATCAATATGATCATAATGAACCTCCAGCTATGTGGATTTGAATGAAGAGACAGGTTAAACTGAGGACAACAAGCCTACGATGTGCCAAAGGAGACATGATCAATATTGTGAGCCATTCGAATAGATTACTCATCATACGGTTTATCCTTGTGCTGCTTACCGCTGGCCTCATTCTTCAAGCTAACCCGGTGCAGGCAAGCTCGCATGAGGATCAAAATCAGGCATCGAGGATCGCTTGGGAAGCCTACTATTTCGGAAATATGACTAAGGGACAGTTGCCTTCCGAATGGCATCCATTCTCCCAGATGGACTCGGATCGGAATGGCGTTCATCCAGGCAACGAGCTTTGGCTAAAAGCTGATCTTTCGAAAAAAGGGATTTCACCGGGGCAGCTTCTGGTCTATTCCTATTTAGTTAAGGATTTTGAGATTGCCTTATTTCTGGACGGCCAGCCTGTCTTCAAGTCAGAGAAGCTTCTACCATCGGGATTTATTTCTTGGAGAATCATTTCGTATGAGAATATAACGGGTAATGAAGATCAGGTACTGGTGGCTCGCATTGCCCCTTATCAAAATTTGGAAGGTTTCGAGGTATGGTCCGGAACCTCATCGTCTTTAGCGCTTAAGCTGCTGCGAACGGAAGCGCCGATGTGGGCTGGGGCAATTGTGCTATTACTGCTAAGCGCAGTATCTTTACTATTGTATTTTTTTAATCGCAGCCAAACGCTTTTTATTTATTTTGCCGTTTTTTTCGTGAGTCTTGCTATAGATTTAACCGTCATGTGGGGAGGCTGGCAGTTCGCTTTCCGACCAGAAGCTCTATGGGTCTGGGGATCGCTCATTCACTTTAATTGGTATATCGGATATGCCAGCGGGATTTTGATCACGTATGCGATTGTTGGTGGTAAAGGCAGCAAGTGGATTCGTAATCTTGGTTACGTGGTGTTAGTCTATGCCTTTGTTGCGGTTGCGGGTTGGCTGTTGTTCGGTGAACATGCGCAGCTGCTATTTTATCGACTTTTTTACGATTATGTTTCGACATGTCTGTTACTCACATTAATAGTTGTCCTTTTTCTTGCTCTTAAACGGCGAAGAAATTCGGAAATCATGGTATTTGCCATCGGAAATGCCTTATTTGTTGGAGGGCTTGTACTTGGTCGGGCGATGAGCGGGCAATTCGGACTCTTTCCTACGACGCGGACCTTGTTGACGTCGCATCACGCGCTTGCCCAGATCAGTTGGACCTTTCTTGGCTTCGGCGGGGTAGTCATCTGTTTCGGGATCATCATGGGAATGCGGCTTATGCGTATGGTACAGTTACGTTCAACGAACAAGGAGCTGGCGAAGGTAAATGGCGAGCTTATTATAACCAATGAAAAGCTATCCCACATCGATCAGATTCGCAGCAATATGTATTCCGAAGTGAGTCATGAGCTCAACACGCCGATTACAGCAATTAAAGGTTATGTCCAGTTAATGCTGAATGGTACGATTCCGGCGGGAGAAACCCGCTATCTTCAGGTCATTCATGATAAATCGCTGGTGATGGAGCGGATGATCGACGATATGCTGGAAATCGTCCGGCTTGAAAATAAACATATTCAGTTCGAATTCGAGCTTGTTCCGTTTGGGGCTTTATTCGCAAGGCTGTGTTCGAAGGTGCAGATGGACATGCTGGAGCAGGGCTTTACCTTCTCCTGGGTTCCGATGCCGGAGCCTTATTGGCCAGATCGATTTACGGCCATTTACGCCGATCCGATGCGCGTGGAGCAAGTGTTTGCTAACTTGCTGTCGAATGCGCGGAAGTTTACAGCTCCGGGAGGTACGATTCGCGTCGAGGCGGCAATGGAGGAACTCGGGGCTCAGCCTTCAGCCATTACCATTCGGATAATCGACAGTGGGTACGGGATAGATGAGGGGGAGCGGGAGTCTATTTTCGAGCGCTATTACCGGGGGAAGGGCGCTAAGACAGGAGCGATTACGGGAACGGGGCTGGGACTGCCGATATGTCGAGAAATTATGAACGCTCATGGCGGCGAGGTCGGACTTGAACGTTCATCTACTCAAGGAAGCACGTTTTATATCCGTTTTCCGTTGCGTTATGCATATGTAAGGGAGATGGAGTCGGAGGAGACCGCGTAAGGGCGGGAGTCTCCATTTTTCATTTTCTTAATTTACTCTTAATCTGGTGTTGCTAGGATGTAAATTGTGCTGCGTCATTTTCAGAGGGAATACCACAATAAAAGTCGGATGTAGTCGATATCGGAGTGAAAGGTAGGTGCTTATAATGTCTGACGGGCACATCATGATCGTTGAGGATGAACGGGATATTCGGGAGCTGCTGCGGTTGTG
Source organism: Paenibacillus sinopodophylli (assembly GCF_005930355.1). Lineage (GTDB taxonomy): Bacteria > Bacillota > Bacilli > Paenibacillales > Paenibacillaceae > Pristimantibacillus > Pristimantibacillus sinopodophylli. The sequence continues at coordinate 459,635 of NZ_VDBO01000003.1, read as the reverse complement.
CGTGGAGAGCAGCGGATTTCACGTGACGACAGCTGGAAGCGTGAGAGAAGCACAAGCTTTACTGGGCAATGAATTGCCTAATCTGGCGCTGCTGGATATTAACCTTCCGGACGGAGACGGGATGAGCCTGTGCGCTGAAATTCGCAACCGCTCGGATATCCCCGTCATTCTAATTACTTGCAGGAAGGAAGGCGGCGATATCGTAGCCGGCTTGGAGGGTGGGGCGAACGATTATATCGTGAAGCCATTCGATGTCGATGTCGTGATCGCACGTATTCGGACACAGTTGCGCAGCTACGCTTATTGGAAGCAGTCAAATTATAAAAATAGATTGCGTAATCAGGAATTGAGCATCGATCTGGATAGCTGTGAAGTAACGGTTAGCGGAAAGACGGTAGGACTATCGGCTAAGGAACGGCAGCTTCTCTTATTTTTGGCCGATCACCCCAATCAAGTGTTTAGCGCAAGCTTGCTATACGACAGAATTTGGGGGCTGGAAGGAACAAGCGAGGAGAACACGGTAAGCGTTCATATTCGCTATTTACGTAAAAAAATCGAGGTCAATCCTTCAGAACCGAAATATATTCAAACGGTTCGCGGCTTTGGCTACAAGTTTTGTTGGGTGGAAGATTACTAATCTGGAGGAAGAGCAGGGAACAAGCTTAGTTATAGTCTATTCATTATATTCATTGCGTCTTCGTGGACAACTCCTTATTCAACCGTTAACGCGGCAGATGGACCCCAGTCCTCGCTGACCGTTCAGTCCATTTCTGCGGGGACTTATCATATGTTGGCCTTAATGAGTGACGGAACGGTTATGTCTTGGGGCCGGAATGTTAGCGGACAACTGGGAGTAGGGGGGACGGGTAACCGGGGCTACGCTTCAGCAGTCAAAGACGGGAACGGACAGCTTTTGTCTGATGTTGTAGCTGTTTCAGCGGCCTTACAGCATTTAAGAGGGCATTGCATAGCCATTGATAATAAATGGACTAAATTTTAATGGTTGTAAATTAAATAGCTAATTATTAATCAAACCCATATCTATATAGATATGGGTTTTCATTTTATGGTACATAGATACAAGGTTACTACTTAGGTACCCTTAGAAGCTGAATTGACCCCTGAAAGCAGAAGCGAGTGAAGAGAGAATCGGAAGGTTTTGTTTGCGGAACGTAGAGATAACACTGCGGATACGTGCAAATTGCTCTGCATTTGTAAACGTTCGAAAGGAGCCTGATACTTTAATTTTAATTTTTGCCATGCGAATATCATGCTCGGCTTGATTGTTGTCAAAGGGAACGTTCTCATCTCGAATAAAACGAAGAATGGCTTCTTTATGAAGCTTAAATCGCTGTCCTAGGTTTGCAGCTTTACTCTTTTTCTTTCTTCCTGCTGAACGTATGCGTTCTGTATGTTCTCCAGTATCCCATTCTTGCTGACCTTCAATAAGAATGTCATCATAGCGCATTTCCATAGTTTGGAGTAACTCTTCTTCGAGAGGTATTCCTGCTGTGCGAGCTTGCTTCACGACTTCCCAGCTCTCTTGAAGAAACTCTTTCATTTGAGTGGCTCAAGGCTGTTTATCATAGGTTTCAATCCCTATGCATTCGCGTAACAAATGGGCGTTACATAAAGCATGGATAAAACAGTAGACTTCTTTGAAGTACGTGGCGTAGCAATCATGCACCAGTGTGTTTGTGAAGCGAGGTAAGAAGTCCAGTTCCTTGATCGCTTTGCTTCCACGGCTTTCATGTACGCCGAGCAATGTCCAATCTGAATTGGACATGACGTGTAGCCAGTGACCTTTCCCATCTACTCGCAAGCCTGTTTCATCGGCATGTACGATAGGGCTATGTAATAACTGATTTCGAATGACATCTTCGAGAGGTTCTAGTACTTCGGACATTTTCTTAATGGAAGTAAGTAAAGTAGCTTCACTCGGTCGATAACCGGTAAGATCATGGAAGAATTGAGAGATTCGCTCCAACGGAATTATCTGATACATATTTAAGTAGGTAGCCCATGAGGCGACGCTTGCTCCATACTGAGTAGGCGCTTTAATCTCAGCTGGGAATGACGCCTGTTGCAAGGTATGACAGTTTGGACAGCATTTCTTCTGAACACGATGCTCAGTCACGACAATTCGTGGCTTGGGTAGATCGAACACCTGACGCTTCTCCCATTCAAGTCCCGGTTCATCTTCGAGCGAACTAGCACACAGTAAACATGTTGAAATGGTATATTCAACGGTTTTATCCGGCAGGCTTGAGAAGCGTAACGTATGACCTTCGTGACCTTTAGGTGCGCACTTCTTTCCACTTGGCTTACGTTGATTAACAGGTTTACGCATGCCGTCACTGGAAGGTGGTTTACTGCTGTTTTTTGAGTTTTGACCCAGTTGTCTTTCCAAATCTTTCACTCTGTCTTCAAGTTGCTCGATTCGCTCGGCTTGATGCTCAATGGTTTGAGTTAGCATCGTGATAAAGGCCGCAATTTCTGCGTCTCCTTTACTGATTCCTAAGATTTGCTCTGGCGTTAGCTTCACGATGTAACCTCTTTTCCGTTCTCTTATTTGTTTTCTTTTCTACTTTAATTTCCAAAAGTTTAATATAGTGGTACCTAAGTAGTAACTAGAAAAGTATTTTGTGATTTAAACAAGTTTATGGTTTGGATCGATAATTTGTATTTATAAGTTATATCGTAATCGGTATAACTAATTATTTAAATAAAATTAGTTGTGAAGGAGCCAACCAGCATATGAGATTGAAGTCTATAAAGATAGATATGGTAATTCAGAACAAAAAAATTGTCTTTGCGATCTTAAGCCACGGTTGTAAAAAGGAATCAAGGATGCACAAATTATACTTGATCAAAAACTCTATAATAAAGGGCATCCAAGCGGGTGCCCTTCATTTCGCTCTATACATGATAAGGTGAACACCACCATAAATGACGGCGAAAAGTTGAGTTGAAGTTTGAAGCTTCAATACTAAATCTATAAAGCAGCACATAAAGACCCAACTCCAGTGGAATCGGTCCAATATGCCGGGACGAGTCCATTAGTAGGAATAGTTCTCCATCATTTGATATAAATAACTCCGAAAGTCTTCAACATAAGTTTGGGGCTCTACAACTTTTAGCTGAGTGCCGAAGCCTGCTAAAAACTGAAATCCCATATGAGTTTGCGGGACATACATGGTTGCTAATAAAGATCCAGAACGATGATCTTCAATACTTTTTCGACCATACCTTTCGATGATTTGATATTTTATGCTAGGCGATATCCATGCCTTAATCGTGACGAATTGTGGTAGATAACTTGCTTCGTGTTCCTGCTCTGACCAATCGTCTCTAGGAAGACACGCGCGTTCATCCATAGTAATATGATCGATTCGAGATAACTTGAATGTTCGATATCCCTGACGATGTAAACAGAATCCTCTCAAGTACCAACTCGATTCGCTAAAATGCAGCTCATAGGGCTCGACCATTCTATTCGTTACAGCCCCGTCTTTATCTGTATAATCAAACGAAACCTGCCTTTTCTTTAAAATGGATTCTTGACATGTCTTTAGGGTTTCAAGAATCTCGGACCGACCTTCCCAATTATAAAACGACAGTTGAATGGAACGATTCAGAGACAATGGACTAACCATTGCCTCTATTTTTTTTATCGTTCTTTCAACTTCTTCCGTACGGAGAATTTGTTCCAATCCGCCAAGCGCAGTTAATATATTCTGTAAATCGGAGCTGCTTAAAAGGCGTTTATCAATCTTGTATTCATCCATTATGCCGTAGCCGCCTTTGGCCCCATTGACAGAGTAAATTGGGATGTTCGATAAGCTCAATGTTTCCATATCGCGAAGGATCGTTCTTTTGGAAACATTGAATAGTTGTGAGAATTCCGTTGTAGAAACAATCTTTTTTTTCAGCAATATCATGATAATCGAAATGAGTCTCTCCACTTTGTCCATAATTGCCCTCTTTTTTCTAAATGATTTCAGAATGGTGACAATAAGGTGTCACCTATTGTCCATTATACTACATGTATTACAAGAAGGAGGTAATTACATGTTTATTCCAACCGATTTTCCAAAGCCTACCCTTATTTCAGTCAACGGTGTGAAACTTGAAGTTTTTGAAGCAGGCCGACAAAATGCCGGAAAACCCATTGTCCTCTGTCACGGCTGGCCAGAGCATGCCTTTTCTTGGCGCCATCAGATGGCCGCCCTTGCCGCAGCGGGCTACCACGTCATCGTCCCAAACCAGCGGGGTTACGGCAACTCATCCCGTCCGACTGAAGTGACAGACTATGACATTGAACATTTGTCGGGTGATCTTATCGCACTACTCGATTACTACGGATACGAAGATGCCACCTTTATCGGTCATGATTGGGGTGCAATGGTCGTTTGGGGACTGACCTTATTGCATCCAAATCGTGTAAACAAAGTGATAAATCTGAGCTTGCCTTACCAAGAGCGCGGAGAAAAACCCTGGATCGAGTTCATGGAAGAAATATTTGGCAGCGACTTCTATTTCGTCCACTTCAATCGACAGCCAGGTGTTGCAGACGCTGTATTAGAAGACCATACATTCCAGTTCCTTCGCAACATGTACCGGAAGAACGAGCCACTTCGAGCGCCCGAGCCGGGAATGATGATGATTAATCTAGCCAACGCAGAAACACCACTGGGTGAGCCCTTGATGAGCGACAGCGAACTGGCTGTTTTCGTCTCTGCCTTTGAAACATCAGGGTTCACGGGCAGCATAAATTGGTACAGGAACCTTGACCGCAACTGGCGCTTATTGGCGGATGTGAACCCAATTATCCAACAGCCTACTCTCATGATCTTCGGCGACCGGGATGTGGTTCAGAGGTCTGAAAGCTTGTCAAAATTCGTACCCAATGTGGAAGTGGTCAATCTGGATTGCGGTCATTGGATTCAACAAGAAAAGCCAGAAGAAACAAACCAAGTAATTCTGAGATGGCTGGAACAGCAGGATGCTACCTAGTTCTTAGAGCATTTCAAGGTTGAGCCTGCTCTCCGCTTGACCGGAGGGTGGAATGAGACGCGCGGTCACCGTCTTCGTGGTGACTAATTGGACACCGCTACCCCGGTAGGGCTAGGACGTGCCTCCTAAAGGCGCGGCGGTCGTGAGCCGTGCGGGTGGCGTTCGGTGTATGGGAAATATATATCGAATAGCCCGACCATCTTTTTTCACGTTTCCCGCATGTTCCACCAAGGCGACATAAAGGAGAACGTCCATTGTAGACGGAACTGAGAAAACCACCAACGCCATTTCTGGTAATTGGTGGTTTTCGTCTATATGGATTCAATTATGCGGAATCACCAAGTAGGGAGGTTTCCGTATTTACTTCAGCCCAGCAATTATACAATTTAAGCAACGTTGCCTAATAAACGTCAATGGATTGCCCGATTAACCCATTATCAGCAGCCTGACTATGAATGACTTGCCCAATGAGTCTTTACTTTATAAACAATGCCTAATAAGACTATAGGATTTATTTCGACAAAAGGTCTGATGACCAAAGAGCATTCTAGTTTTAGGAGGCTGTACATAGGAACAAAACCAAAAATTCATTTCTTTCATTATTCTTTCATAACAATCTGTTATAATTCCAAAAGTAATAAATGGAATGAATAAAAGTGGAAAAATGAAGCGAACGTTAATAGATTTCTTGACTGTCGCATTATTATTGTCATTCATCTTGGGTGGAGGAGGCCTATACGTAGCGATTGGGCATTATCTTTTGGCGGAAACAATAAAGATTTATAATGTTATAATCATTAGTGTATTAAAGCCACAAAAGAGGAATGGATGAAAAGAATAGATATGAATAGTGAGATTGAAAAAGAGTTGCAGAAACGGCTACTTGTTCCGAGCGAGCAAAGATTACTGTCACTCCTATTTAAGGAACACGTCAATATAGAAGAAATAGAGGACCAGCTTCAAGGTCTGAATATGGATACGGGTAATCATAACTATCTGCTGATGTTAGCTCATTTTGGGTATAATGTCGATTGGATAGGATTTCCGGAGCATGTCATCCCGCAATTAAAAGGTATCTATCGCTATTATCAGGTGGAGAATGCACTGATGCTGCAGAAACTTTTTATGAGCATACAAAAGTTGAATGAAAACAATATATACCCGTTGCTTTTAAAGGGAGCCGCAATGCGTCTGCATTTTGCCTCGGGAGTATCTAGAATGATGGCTGATATAGACTTTGCGCTTGAGGGCAAGCAATATGAAAAAGCGGTGTCGATTTTTCAAGATATGGGTGCGGAGTATATAGTAGAAGCAAAGCATTCCATTACATATAAGTTGGGAAAGACAGAGTTTGATATTCATCATGTTATTTTTAAAAACAATCTCGAAAAGGGCAGTGATATTTGGGAGAGAGTTGAACAGATTGAGGTTAATAGCTGTCAATTCAGAGTATTGTCACCGGTAGACATGTTTGTTCATATACTAGATTCGCAATCCAGATGCATATTTGTTGATGAGATGCCAGAACGTCGGATGAAATGGTTATTTGATGCAAAAATGGTGTTGAAAATGATGCCTGGCACGGATTGGACAGCAGTAGCAAAGCGCGCGAATGAACTGCATTGTAGCTATCGGGTTCACTTGATGATGAAATTATTTGCAGCCTGTTTTCCAGAGGACATTTCGTTAGAGGATGTATCGAACTTATTTGCAGTGGATAGTGGATATGCCAAATGGCTGAAAGACGCAATGGATTTTTATGAGACCATTGTGCCCTATATGAAAGAACGACGTGCGGACGAAAATAGCTCAATCACGCTGCGGGTCATACGTTTAAGAATAAAATACAAACCCATCAGAAAGGAGTACAGGTATTATTCTCACGAATTAAAAAAATTAGAATCGGGTATGTGTTTTGCAAGATATGTTGCGGACCTTTACCATTTGAATAGACCCGTGAAATTGTATCGGAAATATCTTTCACGGTTAAAACTTCGTTAATTGAAACAAATACTATGCGAGAAAAGAGAGAATAATGGATGGATAATGAAAAAGCTACAATATCCAATTTCTTTGAAAATGTTAACAAACGAATTTTGAAGAAAAACGGGATTCTCTATAAGAACTTGCAAATCGGATTAGCAGGTAAGGTTCTTGAAATTCGATATTGGGATGACATAGAGGTTTCATTAATACGATCATCTCTTTTGGGAAGAGTACTTGCAAAAGAGCAGCACGTAGTGTCGGATGCAGTGATCTGGTGCTATACAGATGATGTTAATAGGTATATTCCCGATTCGTTTCGCGATAAGCCGCTGCCAGAAGGAGCAATAACCGACGTATATCAGGGAAAGGATACAACGGGATGCATCAAGGTTACTAGAAGTACGGAGATGGAGGGTGCCGACTACATCAGAAAGACCTATTATTTCTGCAGACAAGCAGGCACTGATTATGATGATTGCATGTTGGGACATCCACTTATAAGATGTTTTTATTTTTGGGCAGAGCAGGAGAATTTATTGATTCTGCATTCCGCTGCAGTAGGATTTCATCAAAAGGGAGTATTGATAAGTGCGCGGGGCGGTGCTGGAAAGTCAACTTTATCGGTGAGTTGCTTGCTTGAGGGATTAGATTTTGTGGCAGATGATTATGTTATGATGCGTGAAGTGGGAGAACGAAATGCACTGCCACTATATACAATGGTTGGATTGAATTCGGACATGTATCAGATTTTGAAACCGAGCATGCCTGTTATCAAGACAGAGGAAAAGCGCAACGGGAAGAAGTTCTTTGATGCATCCGCCTATCCTTTTCAAGAAGAATTACCGATTAAAGCTATATTGTGTCCAACTGTTACAGAGGGAAGCGAGCCAATAATTGTGCCGACGGACCGAGGTTCAGTATTGGTGAAATTGGTTCATTCCAGTGTAAGTCAGATTGGCGGACGAAGAGATACAGAAATGGTTAAGAGAATGATGGACAGATTGAAGGATTTACCCGTTTATGAGTTCCGTTTAAGTAAAGACCTTAAAAAGAATGTAACCGTATTGCAGAACTTTATGGAGGGACTTTAACATGTATAAATTAAACGAAGAGAAGATGTTTTATGATATGGCTGACGGGCAGGCCATTGTAATCAATTTTGTTACTGGAATGTATTATGGAGCAAGTGCTCTTGGATCGATGGTTTTAGATGCGTTGATGCAAGGTCAGGAACCGAAACAGATTGTCGATACAATCAAAAATAATGAAGGCTGTGTGGTGGATATTGATCAGCGTGTAGAGCGGTTTATTGCTGCGCTTACGGAAAAGGAAATTTTTATTTCAGATAATCAACCTTACAGCCAGGAATCATTGGGTCATTTTGTCGTAGTTAATGGAGATTACAGCCTTGAACTGAATGAATTCGCGGAGGTTCAAGATCTTCTGTTGGCAGACCCCGTACATGATGTGGAAGCAGATATGGGATGGCCTAAGCTAAAAGAAGAGGATTAATATAATGAAGCTATCTATTATTATGCCTGTATACAATGCGGGATGTTATTTAGAAGAAGCAGTGGAATCGATATCGAGCCAGACCTGGAATGGTGAGAAGGAAATTATTATTGTAGATGATCAATCAGAAGATCATTCCTTTACCACAGCCCAAAGATTGGGTGATCGTGTGATCTCGGTGAAACATGGTGGTGCAGCAAAGGCAAGGAATGTCGGACTCAAGATGGCTTGTGGGGATTATATACTGTTTCTGGATGCAGATGATGTTTTGTCGCAGGATGCATTGGAAAATCTTTTTACTGCCATGGAAGATGATTCGAACTGTGAGGTTGTATATGGAAAGGCAAAAGATTTTGTATCGCAGGAGTTATCGAGTGAACAAAGGATGAAACTGAAGGCAAGAGAAAACGGTTATGGCGGTGTATTGCCGGGCTGTGCGCTTATTAAAAAAACGGTTTTTGATTGGAACGGCTACTTCGATGAAAATCTTTCAAGTGGAGAAACGGTAGACTGGATGATGAATTTGAAGGAAACAGGAGCCGTGGTTCGGGAAATCAATCAAGTAACGTTAAGACGGCGCCTTCATATGACTAATACAGGACGTTTGAAACGTGAGGAAGAAATGAAAAATTATGCAGCTATTTTGAGGAAAAGGATGTCAAAGGAATGAAACCGTTAGTATCCATAATAACGCCAATCTATAATGCCATGCCTTATTTAAATACCTTCTTAGATTCTGTAGAAAACCAGACCTATGCGCCGTTAGAACTTATACTGGTAGATGACGGATCTACCGATGATTCACTCTCGGTCCTTACAGAGCGGGCAGTTATAATGGAAGCAAAAGGTATATCGGTGATAGTTCTATCCCAAAACCATGCAGGACAGGTGGCTGCTGTAAATCTGGCACTTCCGAGTGTCCACGGCGTATTTTTAACCTGGTGCGATGCGGATGACTACTGGACGGAGGACAGTATTGAAAAGAAGGTGGAGTGTCTTCTAACTCATCTTGATATTAATATGGTGCGAAGCAATGGCCTGATCAAAGATGAGACAGAGAATCCGATTATGTATAGAGAAAAAGAAAACCAGCCGTTTTTGTCCGATATATTTGATGATTTGTTCCATGAGCGTATCTTGGAACTTGCGGGCCGATTTATGGTGCGAACGGAAGCCTTGTTTTCCTGTTATCCGAATCGTCAGATTCCAGCATCCAATGTGGATCAGAATCCGCAGCTGCTGCTTCCAATCGCGAGCAGAAGCAAGTGTGCTTATCTAAACGAGGAGCTGCATGTATATTGCAGGAGAAGCAGCGGCCATTCTAGTACGAAGCGTAGTTTCACGGAAACTATGAAACGGATTGAAGATATCAAGCAGCTTTATTTAAGTATTTTGCCTTATTGTGAATGTGATCAAGCGTATTATCACAAAGAAGTGGATAATATGATTGCTGCATTTAAGAAGACCTTAATGCAAACTACGGCCATGATAGCAAGAAATAGAACGAGCAACGAGTGAAGATTGAAATTAGCGTAAAGTAGTTTTAATGGACTATATGAAGAAAGCGGCGACTTGCCTTGAATAAATCACTCGGAGTAAATTTACTTACATTATGGAACCTGTTTGGTCGAAAGCGACAGGTTCAATTTTGCGTGCTTGTCTTTTTTTATGTGATAGGTGCAGTGTTAGAGACCGCAAGCATTTCACTTATTTTCCCCTTTGTTTCTGCCATTCTAGAAGGGGATCATGAGAGTATAAGCAAAGTTGCTTTTTTTGCGGGAATTGTTTTTATATGTTTTCTAGTAAAAAACGTGTTTGTATATGGGTTAGGAATTATAAAGCGCAAATATATCGTTAACCATTATAAGGATACAAGCAAGTCATTGTTGCGCACGTACCTGGATCAAGATTATCAATCTTTCACTGATGAAGATTCGTCGGCTCTTATTAATAATATTAACAAATATACAGGCTCCATCTTCCTGAGTATACAGAATATGCTCGAATTTATTGCAGAAGCTGTAGTCATTCTCATGCTTTTGGCTTACATGTGCGTCCTAAATATCAATATTTCGGCGGCTTTGATTCTGGTGTATGCTCTTATCATGACCTTGTTCCATCGGTTTATTTATACTAAAGTGCGAGATACCGCAAAACGTTCCAATCACAGTTTTGACCGAATGAGTGCAGTTACAAGAGAGGCCATAAATGGTATCAAGGAAGTAAAATTGTATCACGCAAAAGAAGCAGTGGAGCATCTCTATGAAGGGTATATCAAGGAGAATGTAACCTTAGAAGTAAAGCAGACTGTCTATTCCACGTTGCCTAGACATCTGATTGAATTGATTACGGTGGCTTGTATGTTGATGGCGTTTCTTGCTGTTTATGTAACGAATGGCTCCTCTGAGGACGTCATGTCGAAAATGGCCATCCTAGCCTTGATTCTAATTAGAGTTATGCCAGGAGTGACCAGAATAAATGGTTATTTATCTTCTTTGTATGCCAACTCCTCCGTTTTGGATCGAATGGACGGAGGTTTCTACGAGAAGATCCAAGGGATACTAAAGGAAGACAAACAAAGCAAGTCGCATGCCGCAAATGATCAAGACAAAGATACACGTTCTACAGGCAGATTTAATGAGGGCAGCAAAATAGTATGTAGTAATCTGTCTTTTTCCTATGAGAATGGAAATGAAGTTTTGAAGAAAATAAGTATTGAGATTCCTTGTGGTGCTATCATCGGTTTAAGGGGGCCCTCCGGAATAGGCAAAAGTACACTGTTAAATCTGTTGACAGGTCTTCTTGTGCCAAGCGACGGAAGACTCGAAGTGGAGCATGGAGATGGAACGACGGAGCAACTTAGCGAGGTAAAGCTTCGTTTCGGATATCTTCCGCAAAAAGTATTTTTGTTGAATGCAACCTTGAAGGAAAATATTATTTTCTATCGGGACTATAATAAAGAAAAAATGAAGCATGCTATATCGGTAGCTCAATTAGCAGATATGATTGCAGGGTTAAGTCATGGCGAAAACACCAATCTTGGTGAAAACGGAATCTTTCTTTCTGGGGGACAGTGCCAACGCGTGGGCCTAGCGAGGGCGGTGTACGATTCTCCGGATATCTTGGTGTTGGACGAGGGAACATCTGCATTAGACGAATGCCTTGAAGAGGAAGTGATGAGAGCCGTGTCTGGATTAAATAATCAGACTGTTATCATTGCATCTCATCGAGAGTCAACTTTAAAGTATTGTGATTTCGTTTATGATTTGAAATGAAGCACGTGATATTGAGTTTGCGTCCAAACCTTTGGAAACGTCACAGTTTCAAGTGGACAATATCAAATTTGCTTATGTCTTTTATGAGGACGGTCTAAGGATCAACGTCATGTATGGAAGGGAGTTTTATTAATTACCTCTGTGTGGCTGCAGCTCCTGCTCTAGCACGCTTCGCGTAATTCGGGTGACGAATTTTCTTGAGAAGAAGTGAGGTGCTTGGGTGAGCAGCCAATTCTGAACGCTAAGACAACGGCTTCAGGGCTTATGAGCGCTTTGGAAGCGGAATAGTTGGTACTGAGCGTAAGCGGGCAAGCATAGAACAAAGGGGTTGAAGCAGCATTTAAGTAAATCAGCGATCTATAAAAAGTGAGTCCTGTGAATCAGGTTTAAATATAGTGGAGTTGGATGTGGATGAGACTACCTCAAGCAGTTAAAAAATCCAGGCCATCCCACAAAGGATGGCCTTTAAGCTTGCCGCTATAGATAGCGAATTAAAGTATTCTAACGATATGTTCAGAAACCGCTGGATATTGTTCGAATAGGTTCAAATCATGGAATGGAAGCGGGATTAAACCGCTGTGGTGAGCATCGTTCAAAAACCTTTCGTTATGTTCTGTATTCGAATAAACACCAATGGGACGATTACTTATCATATTATCGCAACAATAGCATTCATCGCCCGTTATGATGTAGTTGTTATCATTCGCTTCAAAATAAAGAACAGATGAACCATTACTATGACCGCCGATAACTTTGAATCTGAAGAGATCGTCGATAACATATTCATCTTCAACGGTTACCACATGGCATTGAAGCAGCTTTTCTTTAACTGCTTGCGAGCATTGATTTAATGCGTGTTCATAGTCAATTTTGGAGATAATGATTTCAGGTGTGTTGAACAAGTCAAGATTTTCAATGTGATCAAAGTGACTATGAGTGATGATAACCGTATCAACGAGACTTAGGTCATCAATGATGCTACCGAGCTCATTTTCAACGCCTGTAAACGTAATACCCCATTGAATGGCTGCATGCTCATCACGGAATCCCGTATCAATGAAAATAGTTTTATGATTATGCTTGGCAATATAATACGACCACGCAATCTTAACGATTGCCTCCGAATGATTCGTATCACGGTATATATACTTTAGCTGAAACGAAGATTCCCCAAATCTCACAGCATAAAGCTCCATTTAATTAAATCAACTCCTTTAATTTGGTTTTAATTACTATTCTTCACATATCGCTATAATCCTTTTTAAAATTGTCCTCTCGGTTGTTGCGAAAAAATTGTAAAAATATATGCGTATTTAAACAGTACCAATTCTAACAAGTGTCACTAAACCATTTCCAAACAAAATAGAGCTGCTTTGAGTTTTAGTTAATTCCAACAAAAAATTGCAGCAACAGCAATGGCTCTGGTCTCCTCTATTCTCTTCAATGCTTCACGTATAAAGACACTTTCAGCGTTTCTTCAGCGGAGCTTAAGTTAAGGTTCATATGTAAAAATTTAAAATATACTATAATGGCGGTAATCGATTTTCAGATGAAGGAGACATCTAGATGAAATCCGTTAAAAAGTTATTTTATTCTAAGTTTAAGTTCGGCTCAGTCAGAAACAAATTAGTTATCTCATTTATGCTTATCCTGTTGGTACCTAGCTTAGCAATTGGAAGTTTTTCTTACATAACTGCAAAAAATAAAGTGGACGATCAGCTGCAGAGCATGGCTGCAACCGATATTTCTCTTGTTAGTAAGATGGTCGATCAATACATACAAGCCAAGATTGGTGATGTAAATACGTTGTCGCAGCAGCTAGCGATTGAACCGACTAGTGAGCAGTTGAATATGTATGCACAGAACCACCCAGAGGTTGAAGCTGTCACCCTTGTTCAAAGCAGCGGAGAATATGTATATGCGCCTAGCAGTCTGAAGCTTGCCTCGGATTACAATCCGAAGGAAAGTACCTTCTACACGCAAGCGATTCAGAGCAAGGACGAGGTCGTCATTACGGAGCCGTATACTTCTACGGAAACGGGAAATACGGTTGTTGCTATAGCGAAGGCTGAGAGTAACGGGCAGTCGGTAGTCGCCGTCGTGCTTAGTTTGGAAGAGCTGAAGCAAACCGTCAGTGATGTGAAAATCGGTGAGAATGGTTTTATTATTATTGTCAGCTCCGCGAGCTTCGCCATTATTCCTCCTCCATGGGGAGTTGGGGAAGTACAAGAAGGAATGGATAGCGCGGCGGGTACAGAGGCCACCAATGTGAACGCAGCCGAGGAACCAACAGCTGATGAAGCTAATCAACCACCAAATATGTTTAGTGACGAGTCAGGTAAAATTGAACAGACATCTCCAGATGGTGATTCTCGGCGTTTGATCTACATTACGAATGTTTTAACGGGTTGGAAAATTGCAGGTGATCGCTCTCCAAGTGAAGTTACACGTACTGCGGCTCCGATTCTAAACAATACGCTGATTGTAATTGTGTTGTTCATACTTATTGGGTCATGTCTAATGTTCTTCATCATTCGTTCGATCACAAAGCCTTTGAAGGCTTTAACAGAAACATCCCAAATTATTAGTCAGGGAGACTTGAGCCAGCGCGTGGACGTTAAGGCGAAAAACGAGTTTGGTGAGCTTGGTGCCAGCTTTAATCTAATGGTCGATTCCCTTCGAACGGTTTTATCCGAAGTGGGTCATTCAGCTAATCAGTTAGCAGCTTCGTCAGAACAGCTGTCAGCAAGCGCGGGACAAACCGCATCGGCAACGGAGCATATCGCGGGTGCAATTGAGCAGATGGCGGATGGTGCTAATAATCAAGTAAATCTAGTTGACGAGAGTGCGCGAACAATCAATGACGTTTCGGGTAAAATACAGCAAATTGTCAAAAATGCGCATACGGCTGCAATGATGACGGAGCAGGTTTCGGTGAAATCAACGGAAGGCGGACAAGCTGTTCAAAGCGCTGTGAAGCAAATGGGCTCGATAAACCATTCAGTCGATGGATTGTCTGACGTCATTAGTCATTTGGTGCATACATCGACGGAGATTGGACAAATTATTGAAGCGATTTCGTCTATATCTCAGCAAACCAACCTACTAGCGTTAAATGCAGCAATTGAGGCAGCTAGGGCAGGGGAACAAGGTCGCGGATTTGCTGTCGTTGCGGGAGAAGTGAGGAAGTTAGCTGAGCAATCATCACAGTCGACAGAGAAAGTCGCTGCTCTGATCGTCGCCATTCGTGAAGAAATCAGTGAAGTGGAGAATTCGATGCGCGTAACGACGAAAGAAGTGAGCGTAGGCATGAATGTCGTTCAGCAGGCGGGGAGGCTATTCGCTGAGATTGAGCGTTCTGTTGACGAGGTGGATAATCAGGTTCGCGAGGTAACAGTGACGGCTGAGCAGATTTCTACAGGGACGACGCAAGTCGTGAAGGCGATTGGGGACATCTCTCAGGTTTCACAATCGACTGCGGCTGGCGCACAGACGGTATCGGCTGCAACGGAAGAGCAACTGGCTTCAATGGAAGATATATCTTCATCCTCGTCGCATTTGACCCGTATGGCAGTAGAACTGCAAGCGGTTGTAGATAAGTTTAAGCTATAATCATTTTGCGTCAGAAGGTGCCATAAGGGCACCTTTTTCTTATGGCAGCGTGCACAGAGGTAAGAGAATTAGCTTAAGCTGCAAATAAATCCTGCGCGTTACCAAATCCCGCAGCCTTTGTGCTGCGTGGGTTTGGGCTATTTGCCGTTAATTTTTTTTATTATTCTTTTATTTCAATTTGTTACCCTTAATCATAACTATGTTTTATGCTGAAAGGGGTAACTGCAATGATATTTACTGCAAGAATGAAGAAATTTTTATTAGTAAAGCTTTCTATGATTTTAATGTTTTCTACTTTACTCTCTGTCATTTCACTGTCATCCCCATCTATACCGCGCGCCGAGGCAGCGCCAACATGGGTCCCATGCGGTATGGAAGGAGGTATGTGTTATTTTACCGGTACGGGGGTTGTGGGTTACGGGGATAACTACATCAATAATAGTAAAAAAATAGCCTCGAGAAGCTACACGTTGTCCGACGGTTCTTCTACAGAGGGTGTCAGTTGCTTAAGCGCTGAGTTTGGTGCGATATATCAATTATATGGCTCGTGTTACATTCTTATTGACCCTGAAGCGGAGCTTGATGCCGATTTGTCTACGTCTACTAGCGAGGATAACAAAACGGTTACCGTTTTGTTTGCCGTCAAAGAAACGCAGGTAGGCACAATAGCCGACCTCAAGAGCAAAATTAGAGTTAAAAGAACGGATGAAACAGATTTTCATGAGCTTGGTCCAGAGGATACCGTCAGCAATGTAACCTCTGCCACCCCTGGTTTTTTTCTGATAGAGACGAGTAATCTTCATATTACGTTTAAAGACCCGCTAATGGGGACGGATAACCAGTTGCTTATTGAAGCTGGAGCGCTTGTGAGCGGTCAGGGAACCGTTTTCGATAGACCAATAGTAATTGACGTAATGGAGAATGATCTCGGTAGCTGGGAATTAGTAGGCAACCGAGGCTTATCAACGGGAATGTCCATGGGAGGCTTAGGGATGGCCGTGCTGGATGGCACTCCTTATATGGCTTATATTGATAGTGCCTATAGTTATAAACTCTTTGTTAAAAAATACAATGGTAATAACTGGGTTTCAGTAGATAGTGGAGGCTTATCAGCGGGGTATACTTCGGCATTTACTATGATTTCCTCCGGCGGAAGTTTGTACTTAACTTATTATGATTTTAGTGACTCCAAGCTGTATATCAAAAAGTATGATGGAAGTAATTGGTCGTCTTTAGACGTTGGAAGTAATGTGCAAATTCCTTTAGACGGAAAGGGTTTGTTCTCCTTAGCGGTCTATAATAATAAGCCTTACATCGCTTATTCGGATAAGGCAAACGGCAATCGATTAACAGTAAAGTCTTACAATGGGAACGATTGGGATTTGTTGGGCGTTAGCGGATTCTCGCAGGACCCGGTATCGCACATTTCCCTCGTGATCTCCAAAGGTATTCCATACGTGGCCTACCGTAACGAATTTCCGTTTTTTGTGAGGGGGCTCGGTTGGAC
The DNA here is from genome assembly GCF_005930355.1 of Paenibacillus sinopodophylli. GTDB lineage: Bacteria > Bacillota > Bacilli > Paenibacillales > Paenibacillaceae > Pristimantibacillus > Pristimantibacillus sinopodophylli. Next base: position 442,727 of record NZ_VDBO01000003.1, on the reverse strand, counting down.
GTTTGCACCTTCTGGTTGGGCTAAGAAGTTCGATCAGGCAAGCAATAGTTGGTCTGATCTAGGGAAATTCTCTAATGACAACCCAGAGATGACGAAGCTGCTCGTAAAGGACGATATTCCCTATGTGGCTTATCATGATATTGTAAGCGGGGTAACTGGAACTAAGGTTGCAGTCAAGAAGCTCGAGGCAAGCGGCGACTGGTCCATAGTAGATGGTTACGGGTCAATAAGCAATGAGTCCGACTATAGCTTCTATGCCTTCGAGGGAACATTTTATGTAACTTATATTGCAAAGGGCAAGACGGTTGTTAAGAAGCTAGTGGGAAGCCAGTGGGTTAGCGTAGGCAACTCAGGAATAACGGAGATGGGAGCAACCTATACCTCCCTATACGTTGATAATGAGGTGCCTTATTTAGCGACTTCATCACCAAGCTTCAGCAATAATGGTATTAGTAGCTTTAGACCAGATGTTTATAAATTTCAGCTGAATACGCCTGCCCTAACGGCAGATTTGACAAATTACAATACGGTAAGCCCCGTTGTGGTTACCTTCCCAGATTCAGCGGCATGGCGGAGCGCCATTACGGCGGTAAAGGATGGAACGGTTACGCTGGCTCCTGAGACGTACACGATTAGTGCAGGGAAAATCACCTTTAACACGGGAACGCTCGGTCTGGGCAGTCATTCCATTACGATATCGGCGCCACCGCACTATAAAGAGGCAAAGGTAGACTTAACTGTGTTTTTGAAAAAGCCGACCGTTACCGCAGATACGTTGCAAAACGATGTCGGGCACCCTATTGAGCTCTCATTCCCGGATGATGCGGTATGGCGTGACGCAATAACAGAAATCAAAGACGGAACGACGGCAATAACCGACTATACCATTATTCCTGGGAAGATTATTTTTCCAGAGGGTGTCCTTGCGGAAGGTAATCACACCTTAACGATTACAGCAACCAATTACTCGGACATTATTGTGGATCAGCAAGTTACGCTCATTCCTTCTCCGGCGCTAACAGCTGACACAACGGATAATAGTGCGGCAAACCCACTAGAAATTACGTTCCCAGACGATGAAGCGTGGCGGGACGCCATTACGGCGGTAAAGGATGGTACGACGACGTTGCCGTTGTCCAAATACAGTATAGATGCGGGAAAAATTACGTTTAAAGCAGGGGTGCTCACGCTTGGCGATCATGCCATTAGTGTATTTGCAGAAAGGTATGCGAATGCGACGGTCACTCAACGGGTGGGCATGAAGCCGCCAACAATAACAGCTAATACGACAAATAATGATGCAGCGAGCATGATTGAAGTTTCATTCCCGGATGACCCGGCATGGCGTGGAGCAATTACGGCAATTAAGAATGGCACGACTACTTTGTCGGCAGGGGCTTATACCGTTGCTTCTGGCAAGATTACATTTAACGCTGGCGTGCTCTCTACAGGTAGCCATACACTCACAATAGAGGCCTTCAATTATGCAGACGTGACATTCCAACAAGACATTCTGACGGGCTTGATGGAATTGAGCAATCTAAGCCTAAGCGGCGGTTTGCTCCAGTTTAATGCGGCTACAATAAATTATTCATTAAGCGTAGCTAGCCATGTGGCGAGTGTAACGGTCACACCGACAGCTGCCAATACGACTGCAATTGTGACTGTCGCCGCCAATAGTGGAGCGGGAGAGCGAGTAATTAGCGGGCAGTCTAGTTCGGTCATTCCTTTACATGCAGGGTTGAATATTATAACGGTGGTCGTAACCTCGCAGGATGGCCTCACTTCGAAGACATACACGATTGAAGTGTATAAGGTTAGCGATGACGCGTTGCTATCTAATATAACAGTGGATCAAGTGTCGTTAACATTTGTACCGTCCATACTGGAGTACAGCATAGATGTGCCTAACGCAGCGGAGAGTCTCGGCTTCTCTGTAACCAAAGCAAATACAAAACAAATGCTAGCGGTTACGGGAGCGGATGAGATATCGGTAACGGGCAGCGTGTATACTTACAGCGCTACTCATTTGGCTGTGGGGACAAACGTTATTGAAATTCATGTAATGGCGCAGGACGGATTGACAGTCATTCCGTATCGCCTTCTTGTGAACCGTGCGCTGGCGGTTAGCGGAAATGCGGATTTGAAGAGTATAACGCTATCAAACGGTACTCTGACTCCCACTTTTGCAGCAGGGACGACCGAGTATACTTCCCGCGTGGATTATGCCATAGATAACCTTACTCTTACAGCTAGCTTGGATGACACGAAGGCAACTATGACCATTAAGGGTGTTCCAACATCAAATGGTCAACCGAGCAGTTCAATTGGTCTAAACGTAGGTGCTAATCTTGTCCCTATTATTGTTACGGCAGAGAATGGCACAAGCAAGACGTATTGGGTTACTATAACTCGTAATGCACAGGCAGAATTACCAGGTGGTGGTGGCACTGGAGGAAGCGGCGGCGGTGCCGCCGAGCCAGTCTCCACGCCGGTTACATCGAATAACGGTCAGTTAACGATTCCGAAAGACAAGTCGGGTGAAGTAAGCCTGCAGAATGAAGTTAAGGTTTTCATCCCTGAGGATGCTTCGTCCCAAGCTATTCATATTCAAATAGAAAAGCTGCTGGACACTCAACATTTAGTTAGCGCTAAAGAGGTTTTAGTGAGTCCGATTTTTGAAATTCTAAAAAATTTCTCGGACAACTTCAATCTGCCGGTTACGTTAACTTTTGCATTCGATCCTGCGAGCCTGACTGGAAACCAGAAGCCAGTGGTATTCTATTATGACGAACTGAAGAAGGTATGGGTGAAAGTAGGAGGCGTAGTAAACGGTACACAAATCGTCGTGGAGGTAGACCATTTCACAAAATTTGCGGTGTTTGCTGTCAGTGATTCGCCAGAGGTTCCAACGGCAGTTAACATAAGCGATATATCTGGTCACTGGGCGGAGGCTAACATTAAACAGGCCGTGAGTGAAGGAATCGTGACTGGTTATCCAAACGGTACGTTTAAGCCCAATCATTCCATTACACGAGCAGAGTTTGTCGTCATGCTGGCGAATGCGTTCAAGCTTCAAGGAAATGAAGCAGAGCTAACTTTTGCTGATTCAAGCAAGATTGGCACATGGGCGCGCAAAGCTGTTTCGTTAGCGGTACAAGAGGGGATTATTTCTGGCTATGAGGATGGCAGCTTCCGTCCGAATGCAGCGATTACGCGCGAAGAGATGGCGGTCATGATTGCCAAAGCGCTGGGTAAATCGAGCGATGCGAATGCTGTAATCGGCTTCGCCGACGAGCGGGATATTGCCTTGTGGGCTAGGGGCAGCGTGGCTTATGTGAAAGAAGCGGGAATTGTGAACGGGAAGGGCGATAACCGCTTTGCGCCACAAGATCATACAACGAGAGCCGAGGCTGTGGCTGTTTTGCTTAGAGCCCGGGATTAAAGCTTGTATGTTTGAAACGCGATAACAAAGGAAGGCACTCCATGCGAGTGCCTTTTTCATTAGCTAAAGCTCTAGTGACAGCTCTACATTCTCATAAGTTCACTCTCAATTGGAAATGATAAGCTTATCTGCAACCTATTTACTTTGGTATACGTTTACGTAGTTAAATGCCCTTATAGAAGGAAGTACTCTTGCTAAAGGATCATCCATTGCATCGATAATTACCAATACAGTTACTGGAGATGTAAATATGAATAAAATTAGCATTGAAGCGGGAGAATCATTCGAAATTTTGCTGTATGAGAACACATCAACCGGATATTCTTGGAGCTACGTAACGGACGAGCAAGGGCTGCATTTAGCATCCGAATACATTAAAATACCAAAAGCAGACAACGAGCCCTTAGTAGGTATGGGGCATGAGAAAGTGTTCAGGTTCAAAGCTATGAACCCAGGTACTTATCTATTGACCTTCACCTATTCTCAGCCGTGGGATCAAGGACAGAAGGCTGCAGAAACCAAGATCTATACCGTGAAGGTTGTAAAATAAATATGTCTGTTTACTGCAGGAAGTCAATGGCTAATGTAGTCTTTACTGAGGAGTAGTACATTCAATACGAATAGTGTAGAAGGAAACGAAATTCGTATGTATAAATACCCCTATGAAGCAGGTGAATCTTCATAGGGGTATTTGGTTTGTTCTGAGCATCTGGGCGTATGCTATTATCGATAAAAATGGTTGGGATGAAGGCCAGAAAAATAATCGGAACCCAGGTGAGTTAGGGATATGAACACAAATAACGATCGGTTATATGCATTCAAGTCGATAACAAGATTATGTTGCAGCGGTATTCAGCTGGAGCAGCGACTTAACATGCCATATGAATGGATGCTCATTACAATGGCAGGTACAGGAGCTGCCATTACGGATTATCGCTATTGAAGCTGTCACAATTGCACCGGTGGATGCAGAAGGACGTTTAACAGAGGAAGTGCTTTGGTTGGAAGTGGATGCCGTTATTATCAATCATGGTATGCTCGGGGAGTTTGGCCCAATTGCTGATTGGGGCTTAGAGATGGGCAAATGGAACATCCCCGTAGATGACAGAATGGCGACGAATTTCCCAGGGATTTTTGTCGCGGGCGATACGGCTGGCTACTCCAAAAAGCTTCATTTAATTGCCGGAGCGTTCACGGATGCGGCGCTCGCTGTTAATGGCGCAAAGCTGTATATGGACCCTAAGGCTTCTACGACGGCGTATGTCTCCTCGCATAATGCCAAATTTAATGAGCAGAACAAGGCACTCCGTATAATAGAAGAGAACGTATAAAGATAATGACAAATGTAAGCCTTAATCCTTAGAAGTTGAAGGGTTAAGGTTTTTTATGTTACCTGCATGACTAAGGTCTAGTAAACAAAGAACCTCAGACTGATTTGGTGAGGATGATTTTCAGTTAAAGTAGGTCACAGAGAAGAACACTGGAAATGATAGCCACTCTATCGAAGATAATGTTAGTTAAATGGAGTGTTTTTTTGGGCAAGGCTATTTATACTATGCTGAGGCGTTAGAATTATACATTTAATGGAGGAAATGATGGAGCTACTTATTGAACGTGTAAGCAAAAAGTATAAAGGTGATTTTTACGGGCTTCGGGACTTATCCCTATTCATTAAACCAGGTATTCTCGGCTTGTTAGGGCCGAATGGTGCCGGAAAATCAACACTGATGAGAATTTTATCTACTATTACTCAGCCGACAGGGGGAAGGGTGAGCTGGAACGGCACAGATATAACAAAAGATCCTAATGCGGTACGAGCGGTCTTAGGTTATTTGCCACAAGACTTTGGTTTATATCCTCATTTAAACCCGGTTGAGTTTTTAGAATATTTAGCGGCTATTAGAGGGTTAGACTACAAAGTGGCAAGAAAAAGAATTGACGAGCTGCTGCATTTGGTTAATCTCCACGAGGTTCGCAAGAAACCGCTGAACGGATTTTCAGGCGGGATGAGACAGCGAGTGGGTATTGCGCAGGCACTGCTCAATGATCCCAAGCTGTTAATTGTTGACGAGCCAACGGTGGGGCTTGATCCTGAAGAGCGCATTCGTTTCCGTAATCTTCTATCCGAACTATCTGGAGATCGCATTGTTATATTATCCACTCATATCGTATCGGACATTGAAGCGACTGCAACAGATATCGCCATAGTCAATCAAGGACGCAGCGTAATACAGGCAGCTCCAAGCGAGTTATTAGCTGCGACGGAAGGTAAAGTATGGGAGTGGTTAATTCCAAGTCATACATGGATGGAAGTACGCAAACAATTGCTGGTCAGCAGCACCATTCAAAGCAGTGAAGGGGTGCGTGTGAGGGTTATTGCAGACACTCAGCCTTCAGTCGATAGCCGCTCAGTAACGCCGACTTTGGAAGATGCCTATATGTATTACATTGCGGCAAACAAGCAGGAGGCAATTGCATGACCTCGATTCGTATGCTATTCCATATGATAAAAGCTGATTATTTGGAAAGAGTTCGAAGGTACAGCTTCTTAATCACTGTACTCGTGTCGATTTTTTTCGTATATAAGTACCTGCCTTCAAGTGATGAGAATTATGTAACCTTATCCCTTCAATCGATACGCGGCCTATATAACTCCGCATGGGTAGGTAGTGGAATTGCTATCTTAGCTTCCATGCTATTAAGTCTTCCAGCGTTTTTCCTAGTGAAAAATGCAATTGAACGAGATGTGCAGACTGGAGTTGGGCAGATCATTGCAACGACTCCGATTACAAAGTGGATGTACACGATGGGAAAAATGTGGAGTAATTTTGTTTTTTTAATGTCTATTGTAGCTGTATTAATGGTATCTGCGCTTGCTATGCAATTCATTAGAGGGGAAGATTATACCATTAATATGGCGGCATTATTGCTTCCATTTCTGTATTCCACATTGCCGACAATGGCTTTGGTGGCTTCGGTAGCTATCCTTTTTGAATCCGTTCCCTTGTTACGTAAGGGATTGGGCAACTTGGTTTATTTTGCAATATGGCTCTTAGCGCTTATTCGGTCAACTCAGGCGGAGCATTCGAACCAGGATATATTCGGCATTTCACCGCTGCTTATGAAGATGTCGAGCGACGCGAATGAAACAATTTCTAGTAACGCTGACGGTCATGTCGGAGGAATAGCTCCCTTGAAAGGTGAGTTAATAACCTACGACTGGAATGGTGTACATTGGACGATACAGATGTTTGTAGAACGTTATGTTTGGTTAGCACTACCGATTATTATTGCAGTAATAGCCTCATTCTTCTTTCATCGGTTTGATCTAACAAGGTCGTCTATAATAAGCAAAAAAAGTATGCGCCGTGCCCGTGCAGCTGAAATTGCAAAGCCTGACAGTAAGCCTGTACATAGGAACGATAGAGAAATAAAGCTAACTCCTTATTCGAATACGCAATCTCGATCCCGATCGTACTATTTCAAAACGCTAGTCTTGGAACTGCGTCTTATGCTTAAAGGATTGCGTTTGTGGTGGTACTTAATAGCGTTGGTAATGATCGTACTAGGCTTATTATTACCAATGGAATTCGTAGTCGAATTTATTGTACCCTTTACCTGGGCTTGGCCCATTCTCATCTGGTCGGCAATGGGGACAAATGAAGCGCAGCACCGCACCCAGCAATTGATTTTTACAGCTATGAATCCCGTTCGTAATCAGTTCATTGTATTATGGCTGGCTGGAATTATGGTTGCTTATTTGACAGGTAGCGGAGCTATGATTCATTTTCTTGTGGCAGGCGAGTGGGAAAGCTTAATGGCTATGGCCATTGGCGGATTGTTTATACCTACATTAGCTTTAGTTCTAGGCGTATGGTCGGGGAGCAGCAAGCTATTTCAAGTGGTCTTTATGTTACTGTGGTATATGGGCCCGCTAAACAAGTGGGATGTTGCCGATTTTATGGGTACAACACAACAGGCACTTGACCGAGGAATATATTTCTATTACTTACTAGCAACCATTATATTGCTGGTGCTGGCTGTTGCTGGAAGAGTACGTCAAGTGAAAATGTACAATTAATGACTACATGCTGTATCATACCTTTATCTGTGTGGAAAAAAGGGACGGTCTCCTCAACATTTGATGAGGAACCGTCCTTTCTTTCGTAAAAATAGGAAATTCATAGTACTAATTCTGACAAAACATAGTATAATAGTATGATATAATTATATGGATGAACGAAAAGCAGGCTTTAAGTCTCATTTGATTTTGCCGGTAGACTACCTATACGGTTTGAGGAGGTGTCGAGATAAATGAATCTTGAAAATATCGAAGCTTTTGTATATGTGGTGCACTTTAATAGCTTTCGCAAGGCGGCGGATGCGCTGTTTTTGACGCAGCCATCTATATCATCTCGTATTCGGACGCTGGAGAAGGAACTTGGTGTGGAGCTGCTTGTCAGGGAAGGGAAACGCTTCTCATTGACTCAGAAAGGGGAGATGTTTCTGCCCCATGCGCAGCAGACGCTCAAGTCCTTCAAAAGAGCGGAGCAGCTTATGTCCGGCAAGACAACGGAGGTAAAGACGCTGCGCCTTGGTTGTACGGAGACGATCTCCCATTATGTAGTGCCCCATGTTATGCCTAAGCTAAAGGAGCGTTTCCCTAATTTTCAGATTCGCATTATTACGGACAACAGTGATTCTATTATAGAGAAGGTACTAAATAAGGAGATTGATCTTGGTTTTGTACGGAGCGTTTCGCATCCTGCTCTGGAATCTGTAAAATTTATTGAGGATCCTATTAAACTATGCGTCTATCAGGGACACTCCTTTTTGAAGGAGCCACCTTTATCTATCGAGGCGCTAGAAACAGAGCCGCTTGTTTTCTATGAATGCGGTTCACTCAATTGGACCAAAATTCATCGTTTATTCGAAACGTTAAGCCAGCCGCCAATCATTGATTATCATATTGACAATATGGAAACGGCGAAAAAGCTTGTGCTTGAGCGTCAAGGTATTAGCTTTCTACCAATGTTGTGCATTAGACGGGAAGTAAAGGACGGCCTGCTCATACCCGTTACAATTCCTTCATTATCTGAATTGTCGCTGGTGACCAATCTTATTATGCTTAAGGAAGGTGACTCCTCCCTATTCGAGGCCGTTCTAGAAATTAACAAAGAGTTAAAATTGATAGAACGGTTCTATTGATCGGATCCAAATGCTTATTGGACGTACTTTACCAGGGGTGATAATGTTAGGAGCATATTGTATCCTTTTCCATGGAAGTCGCTGCCGTATGGATTGATAGACTACGGAATAAGTGAATTAGCATGGTGTGGCGTCGGGTGACGGTTTAGTATTTTTGTAAATCCGACTATATACATAGGAATGTGTGAGTATCTAATAGGAGGATGATGATTATGTATCAACAAACCAAACTGCGCTCATCTTTAAAGAGCGGGGGCTTTAAGCTGGCAGCACTTGCTGGTGTCATTGCGCTGCTTCTATCCCTAACTACTCCGGCGTCTTACACGTCGGCGCAAGCGTCGAAGACAACGCTTGATCTATCTAAGGGTAGCATCAAGATCGGCGATGGAACGGTTACTGGCAAGACGATTGCAGGAGCGGCGGCGGGATACAACGCGAGCGGCTATATTATTACAAGCAGCTCCAGCTCTGAAACCGCTAATACGGTTACAATCAGCGGTGGAACAAATGAGATTGAGATTAAAAACATTAAAGTAAGCACGGGCTATAGTGGCGTATCCCCTATATCGATTGAAAATGCAGGAACAACGGTGAGCTTGACGCTTAGCGGTACAAGCGTACTTACGTCCGGCAATCCGAAAAAAGCTGCGCTTGGCGTAGCTGAAGGGACAAATCTAACGATTGGTACAGTGGATGGAAGCAACAGCCATTCATTGACGGCTAACGGGTACGGAGGTTATGCAGCGGCAATTGGAGGCAATGAAGCAGCTGCATCTGGTGCGATTTCCATTGATGAAGGTACGATTACGGCTAAGTTTGTCCGCAGCGGCAACTACGGAGCAGCAATTGGAGGCGGCCAAGGCGGAGCGGGAGGAACAATCGTAATTAATGGTGGTTCCATTTCAGCAGAATCGTACGGTGGTTATGCCGCTGCCATCGGAGGCGGGTATTCGACTACCGGCTATAACGGTAAAGTGACTGAAGTAACCATTAATGGCGGTACAGTTTCGACAAAAATTCCAAATGCAGCGGTATATGACTCTATCGGCTATGGTAAAGTCGGCTCCGGTTATGCATCAGCGGTTCAGGCATCAACTTCAGTTGTCATTGATGGAGGCAGCATCGTAAGTCGTAATGACAGCAGCAATATTACGGCGCTTCTGTACAAACGGCAGCCGGTCAATGACGCGGGTCAGCAGCTGTATGCAGCGGGTGTTAAGCTAGAGGACGCTCCAGCAAACGGCACAACGGTCGAATTGCAATACGAAGGCAATAGTGTTCAGACGAATACAGTAAACGGCGGGTATGTCTATCTGTTCTTGTCGGCAGGCTCCCATGACGTAGCCATTACGCGCGGGGATACAGGGGAGACCTACTACGGAACCGTAAATGCGGGAGAAGGAATTGCGAGCAGCCCGTTTATAGCTGGTATTGCTTCACGCACGATCAAGAATGCGCCTGTTCTATCCATTGAGAACGGTAATTCTGAGGATAAGGAATTAAACGAAGGCAAAACAAGCGTGCTTACGGTTTCCAACTACAATGAAGTTGGAAATGCCGGCGGCTATGCGCTGCAAGCTGGCACTGATTTTGTTGTTCAGTGGTATAAGGGATCAACGCCAATCGCTGGAGATTTGGAAGACGAATCCCAATTGACGGTTACTCCTCTAAAGGGTGATTCATACAAAGCTAAATTCGTAGCAGTGTCTGGTGGCAAGGTAATTGGTTCCTCATCATTCTCTGCGGGCAAGACATCTCTTGGTCCTAAGGAAGGCGGCATATTGGTTCCAAGCGTGCCTGCCAAACTAAGCGTTACTTCCGAAGCGGAGTTCACGAAACAGCCGGATCCAACAGCCGGTGCAATTACGTATACGTTGAAGCTGACTTCTGATGACGGCCAAAACACGCCGATTGAGGGTGCTGTAGTACGGTTCTATCAGGACGGATCGAAAAACTTTTATTCAAGAGTAACGGGCACAGGAGAAAAAGCAGGCGTTATCAGCTTTACCTTCAGCGCTCTTCTACCAGGCGAGCATTCGATCCGCATTGCTTACGATGGAGGAAAAGCAAAAGGCGTTTCTTACGAGGGCGTGAGCTACTTCAAAAACTTTACCGTTGTGAAGCCCGTTAAGCCGTCTGGCTTTACGACGATTGCAGCAAAGACGGGAACGAATAACGGGAAAATATTTGGTGTGGATGAGTCACAAGAATACATCAAATGGATTCCGACAATCGGGAACGATCAGCAAATTTATTCGGTAACGGGCAATGTCATTGAGAATCTAGAGCCAAGCCTGTATAGCATTCGCTACAAAGCGTCCTACACTGGCGACGTGTATACATTGGCATCAGATTATCGTTACCTTGTGTGGGTTCAAACAGCACAATGGACAGTAACGCCAATTGATACAGACTCCGTTGTGTGGGAGACAGGTGCGGTAGATGTCGTAGCCGGAGGCAGTGCGCAATTGTATGTGCATGCAAAAGAAGGCTATACGATTCAAGATGGCGACATTCAAGTGAAATACGCGAATTATACCTATGACAGCGAAACGGGACTATTAAGCCTTGATACGATTACGAGCAACATCCGCATTTCTATTAACGCTAGCTTGATCGAATAAAGGAAGACACAATTTAATCAACAAGAGAGGAGCTTGCGCAATGAAAAAAGGAAATTGGCTGCGGCTGGGGCTTGTGGCTGCCATTGTTACGAATTTGTTCACAGCGGTAATCCCGAATGCTTCCGCAGATGAGCTGAAGACGACGCTCGACATTTCCAAGGGTAGTATTACAATCGGCGATGGCACTGTCACAGGGAAAACATCAAGCGGTGCAAATGCTGTCTACAATGCAAACGGCTATATTATTACAGGTTCTTCAACTACCTACGTAGTGGCAATTAAGGGCGGCGTAGAGCAGCATGTAACGCTGGAGAATGCATCCATTACTAAGACGACCTCTGCTTATGGGTCTATTCCGACGATTTCAATCGAAGGCAGCGGTACAAAGGTATATTTGGCGCTAAGTGGTACGAATGTCGTATCGTCTTATAATGGAGCTACCCAAAAGGCGCCTATCAGCGTGCCAGAGGGAACCGAGCTGATTATCGATTCGATTGACGGCAACGACAGTCATTCGTTGACAGCCAGCAGCTATAGCAGCGCAGCTGCGATAGGCGGCAACATCTCGGAAACCGCAGGCAGCATTACGATTAATAGCGGTACAATAACAGCAAACTTCAGAGCGAGCGGCAGCTCTGCCGCTGCAATTGGTGGAGGAAAGGGAGGCGCAGGCGGAAATATCGTCATTAATGGCGGCGTTATTACGGCGGAGTCTTACAACGGTACAGCGGCAGCGATAGGCGGAGGCGACGTGTCCTCGACCTACCCTGGTAAGACGACACGCGTCACGATTAATGGCGGTACGATAAATGCCAAGGTGCCTTCTAATACATCAAGCTATGCCTACGATGTAATAGGAACAGGTTACGCTTCTACCACCAACAGGGCGGACAATGTGCAGAAGACGACCGTAATTATTAATGGCGGCAATCTGTTTACGAACAACATTCAACTTCTTAATGGCAGGCAGGCGTTGAACAAGGACGGTCAAACGGTGTATGCAACGGCAATCAAAGTTGACACTGCCACCGCTCCAGCCATTGGTACTGCTGTAGCTGTCCATTACGGAGACCAAACATTGAATACGTCCATATTGAGCAGTGGAACAGTATATCTGTTCCTGCCTGCCGGCACAATACCAGTCGATATTACGTTAAAAACGACAGGGAAAACCTACTATGGAAATGTAATAACAACGACGTCGACAACCAGTTATCCGAACAGTGCTGCAACGGTATCCCGTGAACTGAATTCGTCTCCGACCATTTCAGTTCAGGCAGATGCGGAAGGAGACGCTCGCTTTTATTACGGAACTCCGGTTACCCTTGCTGTTAACAACTTGGGTTCGGTAGTGAATAAAGGCGGTTATCCGCTTGTGTATGGTACGGATTACACGGTTGAATGGTTTAAGGGAGCGGGCGCCAATCCGACGGCTGTTGTTAATCAATCCGAAAATCCGTCTCAGCTCACGATTACGGCAGCATCGGGTGAAGTATACAGAGCCAAATTCGTTGCTCTTACCTCAGAAGCCTCGAAGCTTGATGCGGGCAATGCGGGAAGTTTATCCACTTCTCTTACCGCAGATTGGCTGAAGAGAACGGTAAGCTTCACGAATGTGAAGGAGACGTACAGCTTCGGGGAGGAAGCGACATTAGCTGTAGAATTGAGCGCAGGCAACGACAGTGTTGTATTCAGCAGCTCAGATGACAGCATCATTTCTATTGATCCAGTAACTGGAGCATTGAAGGCGCATAAGCTAGGCACTGCAACGGTAACAGCTACTGTGGCACAAAATGCGACAGCAAAGCAATCATCAGCCATTGCGAGCCATCTCATAGAGGTGATTGCGCTTCATCCGCTTACCCCTGTTCATGTTAGCGCAGTACCAGGCAACGGAGAGGCCGTAATCAGCTTCGAGAAACCAGATGCTCCTGATGGCAGTATAAATACAGCCTATACCGTTTCCGCATGGACTGGCGGCGAAGTAGTTAAGACCGCAACTGGAACGTCGAGCCCAATTACGGTAATAGGACTTGAGAATGGAACAGCCTATACGTTTACGGTAGTTGCAACCAATGCAACTGGTGATTCACCGGCATCAAGTCCATCTGAAGAAGTAACGCCAGCCACTGTGCCAGGCAAGGTAACAGGCATAGAAGCAACGGCTTTAGACGGTCAAGCGGAGGTTCGTTTTACCGAGCCTGCGTCAAACGGAAGACCGATAAGCGGCTACACGGTTACGGCATGGACTGGAGGCGCAGCGGCCAAGACAGCGACAGGAACATCCAGCCCCATTACGGTAACGGGACTAGAGAATGGAACAACTTACACCTTTACGGTGATTGCGACGAATGCAATCGGAGATTCGCTTGCATCCGATGCAACAGAAGCGGTAACACCAGCTACAGTGCCGAGCAAAGTAACAGGTGTAACAGCGACAGGTGGTAACGGTCAATCGGAGATTCGTTTCACCGAGCCTGCGTCAAACGGAAGACCGATAAGCGACTATACGGTTACGGCATGGACAGGAGGCACAGCGGTTAAAAGTGTGCCAGGAACGACCAGCCCCATAACGGTAACGGGACTAGAGAATGGAACAGCGTACACCTTTACGGTGATTGCGACGAATACAATCGGAGATTCGCTTGCATCCGATGCAACAGAAGCGGTAACACCAGCTACAGTGCCGAGCAAGGTAACAGGTGTAGCGGCGACTGCTGGAGATGGTCAATCGGAGGTTCGCTTCACTGAGCCAGCATCCAACGGAAGAACAATTAGCGGCTATACGGTTACAGCATGGACTGGAGGCGCAGCGGTCAAGACCGCGACAGGAACGTCCAGCCCCATTACGATAACGGGACTAGAGAATGGAACGGCATACACCTTTACGGTAGTCGCAACCAATGCAATTGGTGATTCATTGACATCCGCATCTTCGGAAGAGGTAACACCGACAGCAACGGAAACACCAGAAAATCCAGACCCGGGCGAAGAGACGCCAGCTGCTGTACCGGACAAGCCATTAAACGTACAGGCGACAGCGGGCAACGGTGAAGTGAGCGTACAATTCACTGCTCCATCAAGCAACGGAAGTAATATCAGCTTATACACCATTACGGCATGGACTGGCGGCGCAGCGGTTAAGACGGCGACAGGAACGTCGAGCCCAATAACGGTAACGGGACTGGAGAATGGAACAGCCTACACCTTTACGGTAGTTGCAACCAATGCAATCGGTGATTCACCGACATCCGCATCTTCGGAAGAGGTAACACCGACAGCAACGGAAACGCCGGGAAATCCGGAGCCGGGTGAAGAGACGCCAGCCACTGTACCGGATAAGCCATTAAACGTACAGGCGACAGCAGGCAACGGTGAAGTGCGCGTACAATTCACTGCTCCATCAAGCAACGGAAGCCAAATCAGCTTGTACACGGTGACGGCATGGAACGGGGCTACAGCGGCTAAGACAGCGACTGGTATTTCCAGTCCGATCAGCGTAGCTGGTCTTGTCAACGGAACAACGTATACGTTTACGGTAGTTGCGAGCAATGGCATAGGCGATTCACTGTCGTCAGACTCTTCCTCGGCAGTTGTGCCAATAGGCGGAGGTTCTACTTCTCCATCGGTACCTGTATCAACGCCAGTAACACCGACTACAAAGGTTGAAACGGTTATTCGGGCGAATGAAGCTGGTGAAGTCAAGCTGAATGAGGAGGTTTGGGTCGTTGTTCCGAAGGAAACATCGGATCAGGCGATTCAAATTAAAGTAGAGAAGCTATTGAATAGCGCAAACTTGGTCGAGAACGGTCAAAAGCTTGCGAGCCCTATTTTTGAGCTGCTAAAAAACTTTACAGAAAACTTCTCAAAGCCGATTACACTTCGATTTGCATTTGATCAGAAGATCCTGCAAGACGAAAGTCAAACGGTATCCGTGTTCTATTATGATGAGACAGCTAAACGCTGGGTAGAAATCGGCGGTGTCGTGAGTAACGGAATCATATCGGTACAAGTAGATCATTTCACAAAGTTTGCCGTGTTCGCAGTGAACAAGTCTGATCCTAAGCCAGTGGTTCAGTTCACAGATATTGCCGGACACTGGGCAGAGACTGCAATCAAGCAAGCTGTAGAACAGGCTCTGATCTCAGGATACCCAGAAGGTGACTTTAAACCGAATAAAACGATTACCCGTGCGGAATTTATCGTTATTCTAGCAAAGGCACTTAACTGGCAGAACGAAGGCCAAGGCCTCTCGTTTGACGATAAGGATGCTATTGGCTCATGGGCTCAGAAGGCCATTGCGCAAGCCGTTGAAGCAAAGGTGATTTCCGGATACAATGATGGAAGTTTCCGTCCGAATGCGGAAATTACGCGCGCTGAAATTGCAGTTATCGTGAGCAGAGCATTTGAGCTTGCACGTACAGATGCGAAACTAGATAGCAGTTTTGCCGATGCAGACGCGATTCCTGTCTGGTCTAGGGATGCCATAGAGGCTGCACGTGAGAGAGGTATCATAACAGGACGCAATGGTAATTTGTTTGCCCCTAACGATAAGGCGACCCGAGCAGAAGCAGTAGTCATTGTGCTAAAGGCACTGGGCATTCAATAAAAGCTTGAGGTTAATCGTTCATAAAGGATCACTCCATTTCTGGGGTGATCCTTTTTTATGTTTTCACTTATCGTACAATATGCCATTATTGAAAATCCGTACGGTTACAATTGCAGTAATTTGTCGCTTTTTTACGTCTATAGCTGTGCAGGAGCTATATGGTCACATCAGGACAATGGCCGAGCTCTATTCTTAGTGCCGAACGTTTATTTCATTAAAATTAGCCATAAGCTAAAAAAATATGAGGAGCAATGAAAAATATGAGGGTTCTCAGTTGTATTCATAGTGAAAGGGGGTGCTGAGGTGTACAATTCATTAGAGCTCAATGAATCTGTGCGGCAGGCCTTGGATCTATACTCACAAAGCATGATCAAAATTGCCTTCGCGTATTTGAAAAATATAGCTGATGCAGAAGAGGTAGCACAGGAAGTATTTCTCACCTATTTGCAGAAGCGCCCTGTATTTGAGAACGGTGAACATGAAAAAGCATGGTTAATTCGGACAACAATCAACAAAAGTAAAAACATGCTGAAAACCGGATGGTTCAAAAGCAGGAACCCTGTTCCCGAAGATTTGAGCTACCTTCCAAAGGAAGAAAGTGATGTTCTACAGGCCGTATTGGCATTGGACAAGAAATATCGAATTCCGATACATCTGCACTATTACGAGGGATATTCGATCCAGGAAATTGCAGCTATTCTGCAGTCCAAGCCCGCAACGGTAGGAACATGGCTGGCCAGAGGACGATTACTTTTAAAAGAGAAGATGGGAGGCCTTGAGGATGAAGAAATCTGTTTATAAATCCGCAATGTCCCGTGTGAAAACAAGTGATGATTTCAAAGAAGCAACCTATCAGAAGATGATGTCAGATATAGAAAAAACAACACAAACAACTAATATAAATCATAAGGAGCGGTTTAAAATGGAAAAAGCAAATAAAAAGAAGTTAACTGGTTGGACAGTAGGTATTGCAGCATGTGCGGTATTATCATTCAGTATCCTTACAATGAATCAGAATGCCCCGACTGGTACACCACAGCCTACGGCGGGTATCGTTCAGGCTCCGACTTCGGGTAAAGTGGCAGTTAATATTGATGGGGTGATCTCTGAAGTGAGTGCAGACGGCAAAAGCTTCAAGGTTGGTGATTTGTGGGTGAAAGTAACAGCAGATACGAAACTCGGCATCGATGGCCCGACAGCTGCGGAGCCTTCTGAAGAGTTGTTACAGAAAGAATTCAAAGTTGGCAATATCGTATCAGGCTTCACTTCGGGGGATGTCAGCACCGGAGAAGTGACTGCGGATGCGATCTACAACAACATTGCACCACAGAATGACGAGGCTGCAAACCCGCCTGCTAAAGGTAAAGCGGCAGTTAATATTGATGGTGTGATCTCTGAAGTGAGTGCAGACGGCAACAGCTTCAAGGTTGGCGATTTGTGGGTAACGGTAACGCCAGATACGGAGCTTGGTATCGGTGGACCAACTGCTGCTGCGCCTTCTGAAGAGCTGCTGCAAAAAGAATTCAAAGTCGGCAACTTCGTGTCCGGATTTACGACAGAGGACGTAAGCTCGGGTAAAGTAACGGCAACTAACATTTACAACAATATGGCTCCGGCTCAATAATATTAATAAGCATGAAGCGGTGCTGTTCACTGCTGATCCAAAGAACATTCCCCTTGGGAATGTTCTTTTCTGTATTTACTGGGCTTTATATCGGGACAAAATCTCTTCTCTCATAAACTCCATAAGAAGCCTCTTAGCGGATGCAGCGGGATACTGCATGCCGCGAGCCTGAAGGAGTCCCACAGGAATGAAAGGTTGTTGTAGTTCGACATCAATTCTCATGATTTCGGGGATCAGAGCGGTCGATTCCAGCACGATGCCAACGGCGAGCGTTTGTTTGGTGAAATGGGGAATGGCAGAGATTTGGCTTACTGTGTTTAGACGTGGAGGAACTGCTTCATAACGGGATAGCTGCTTTGCCACATGTACATAATACAGGCAAGTATGCCCTCCGACAATGATGGGATAGTCAAGAATATTTCGGAAGGAAATATCGTTCTTTTCACATAACGGATGATGTCGATCTACGACAAAAACGATTTTTTCTGCATAAAGAGGCTCGAAATAAAAAGCAGATGCGTCAGAAGGCTCACCACAAATGGCAAAATCGAGCTCGTCTTGGAGAATGGCGTGTGATAAGTAGTCCGTGTTTCCCATGGTAATCTGGCAGACCATTCTTGGCTTGCGTTTTTGAAAGGCTCGCAAGGCGTTCGGAAGAGCATGTTCCATCATGGGTTCTATCCCTCCGATACGCAGGCTGCCAATCTCATCTTGCTGCAGCGCCTTCGTGATTTCAGTTACATCATTCCAATGACGAATAAGCTTGTCGATCTCGGCTGCAAACACTCGTCCGGCGCTCGTTAGCTCTGCATCCCATCCCCGTTTAAATAGCTGTACGCCGATTTGTTTCTCTAATCGTTGGATTTGATTCGTTATGGTCGACTGCGCGTAATTTAATTTCTCGGCTGCTCGTGAGAAGGTTCCCTCTTGCAGGATCGTTTGGAAAGCCATCAATTCTCTTAAGTCCATTCAGGTCACCTCGATCGATATAATGAATCAAGAATATCATATTATTCAATTATATAAATGATGAATGGTTGAGTACAATAAAGCTATCTTAATGAAGGAGCGTGACCGATGCCATTTGTTAGAGTTAGCTACTTGGAGCATGTATATGAAGACCGACAGCTGGAAGCCATTAGCCGTTCCATTATGAGCGCATTAGTGCAGCATTTCAATGTGCCGGAAGACGATCTGTTTCAGGTGTTCCATGCTCATAAAGCAGGACAGTACTTTTACAGCAAACATTATTTGAACATTGAACGAAGTGACGCACTGCTATTTATTCAAATAACGCTCAAGTCAGGTAGAACGACAAGACAGAAAACAAGCTTTTACGAGGCTTTGGCTGAACAATTATCAAAGACGCTTCTTATGAGGAAAGAAGATGTGTTCATTGTACTGGTCGATACGGAGTTTGAGGATTGGTCGTTCGGCAACGGTTTAGCTCAAATGGTGCAACGACCGATCGGGGAGGTGTGATATGGCGCACCGAAAAATCATGTCCAGTGCACGGGAGTCGTTCGGAGACATTGCTCCGGCATTCGTCAGCTATTCAGAAGACGTATTATTCGGGGATCTCTGGAGAAGGGAGCCATTATCGCTCCGGGACCGCAGTATGATTACGGTTGCTGCGATTGTGGCAGGAGGCATGACCGAACAGCTTTCCTACCATCTGCGACTGGCTGTGGAGAACGGGGTAGAGGAAGCTGAGCTTGTGGAAGTTATTACGCATCTAGCCTTCTATAGCGGATGGCCGCGCGCGGCTTCGGCACTTCAGATTGTGAAAGAAGTGTTTGGGGAGCAGGAGAGGCGGTAAGAAGAAGATGTTGCGATTAGAGGGACTTGGGAGAGATTCGTGCGGTTGAGCAGATCGCTCTTTTTGTCATGCAAAGCGTTCAGGATTTTGATGCTTCATCGATCAAAAAAACGAGATTTTCTGCGGATTGTGAGAGAATGTACGCAAAGCTAGCCTATAAACGTAAAAATGCTTGCGTAAACATACAAAATATTAGATTTGTATACGTTACGTATTAAAGTAACTGTTGGTATATTGAGATGTAAGCGTTATATGAAAGCTACGGCAATCATTTGCATCGAAAGTTTAGAGAAGAAAGGTGATTAGAACATGAAAATTAATAAAAAGGTTATGTCTTTATTTTTAGCAGCGTTGTTGACGCTAAGTTCATTTTCATTCAGCGTCGGGACTGCTTCGGCCAGTACGAGTCTAGTAAATGGCGGTTTCGAAACGAATTTTTTGAGCGATCAAACTTGGAGCGCGACAACGGCAAACGCCGCTCAAGTAGATATGCTGCATTTTGCATATGCTGATGATCCATGGCTAACACCAGATGAAGGAACGCATGCATTCAAATATTGGATCAAAGCTACCGCAGTGGGGAACCAGTCTATTACGCTGCAACAGACGTTCACATCCCTCCCTGCAGGCAGCTATGAGCTAACGGCTAAGTCCATGGGCGGTGCTGGAAGTGCAGCGGGGAATGTTACGTTGTTTGCAGGCAATGACAAATCAGTACCGGTTGCTACAACCGGCTATAATGCTTGGGGTGCAGTTAGCCTATCGTTTGAATTGGAGCAGGCCGTATCGGGCTTTAACATCGGAGCAACGATAAGTGGTGCTCCATCGGCATGGGGGTACTTGGATAGCTTCAAGCTGACAAAGGTGGGTTCGGTAGTCGTTCCACCAGTAGATGCGGATATTTTTGTGAAGAAGGTTGAAGGGCTTCAGCCGGACTTTATTAAAGGTATGGATATTTCGAGTATTATCTCTTTAGAAAATAGCGGAGTTCAATTCTACAATGAGGATGGAGAAGGACAGGATATATTCACAACGGTGAATGAAGCTGGAGTGAATTACATTCGGGTACGTATATGGAATGATCCTTATGATACAGCAGGAAAGGGCTATGGCGGAGGCAATAATGATCTGGAAACCGCTATCGCAATCGGTAAAAGAGCAACAGCTAATGGTATGAAGCTGCTGGTTGACTACCATTATTCTGATTTCTGGGCCGATCCAGCTAAACAGCATACGCCTAAAGCATGGGCGAATTTGAGCTTTGAGGATAAGAAGACCGAAGTATACAACTTTACCAAAGATAGCCTGCAAGCTCTGATTGATGAAGGCATCGATGTTGGTATGGTTCAGGTAGGTAATGAAACCAATGGACAATTCGTCGGTGAATCGAACTGGACAAGAATGAGTGAATTGTTTAACGCGGGAAGCCGTGCGATCCGTGAGATCGACAATGAAATTCTGATCGCTCTGCATTTCACAAATCCAGAAGCGTCCGGCAGATATGCGACCTATGCGCAAACCTTGCAGACGAATGGAGTAGACTATGATGTGTTTGCGAGTTCATACTATCCTTTCTGGCATGGAACATTAAGCAATCTGACATCTGTACTTACAAATGTGGCTAACAACTTCGGCAAAAAAGTAATGGTGGCTGAAACCTCTTATGCCTATACTGCTGAAGACGGTGATGGTCATGAGAATACTGCACCAAGAAGCTCCGGTCAAACGTTAGACTATCCAATTAGCGTTCAAGGCCAAGCGACTTCGGTTAGAAATGTAATTGAAGCTGTTTCGAATATCGGTGAAGCGGGGATCGGTGTGTTTTATTGGGAGCCGGCGTGGATTCCAGTAGGCCCGAAAGAGAATTTAGAGCAGAATAAAGCGATTTGGGAACAATACGGTTCAGGCTGGGCTTCCAGCTATGCGAAGGAGTATGACCCTAAAGATGCTGGAGAATGGTATGGCGGCAGCGCTGTTGACAACCAGGCTCTGTTTGATTTCAACGGGCATCCGCTTGCTTCGCTGAATGTGTTCAAATATGTAGATACAGGAGCCGTTGCTCCACTTGCTATTGATGAAATCAAAAATGTTACGGTGTCTGCAATCGCGGGCGAAACGATTGTTTTGCCTACTACAACTAGCGTTACCTACAATGATGGCAGTACTGGGACGGTATCGGTTGTATGGGATCAAGACGCGCTGGCACAGGCTATTGCTAAGGGTGCGGGCAGCTATGTCATTGAAGGGACCGTCGAAGGCGGCCAGACCATTACAGCTTCTCTTGAAATTAAGAAAGAAAACTTTGTTATTAATGCCAGCTTTGAGAATAGTAACAGAAGCATGTGGAAAATTACTTATGGAGCGGGAAGCGCAGCACATACGAGCTACCAGAATAAGGTTTCAGATGCCAAGACAGGAAGCTATTCCTTGCACTACTACTCCGCAGCTGGAGTGAATTTCAGAGTAGAGCAGACCATTACGGGTCTTAAACCGGGGTATTACAATCTCTCAATGAACATTCAAGGTGGAGATACTGCTAACCCCGATATGAACCTATTTGCTATAACGGACGGCGAGGAACTGAAAGTGCCAACCGGTGTAAACGGGTGGGTGCAGTGGAATACGCCAGAGATTCAGAATATTCTCGTTACCGATGGAACGCTGACGATTGGAGCTAATGTCAAAGCCGATGGCGGCGCATGGGGAACAATCGATGATTTCTATTTGAACTTTGTCAAAGATGTCGAGGCGGAGAACCCAGATCCAGGAACAACGGAACCACCAGTAGTTACTCCTACGCCAACGCCAGTAGCAACACCAGTAGAAACACCAGTAGCAACACCAGTAGCAACGCCAGTAGCAACACCAGTAGAAACACCAGTAGCAACGCCAGTAACAACACCAGTAACAACGCCAGTAACAACGCCAGTAGCAACACCAGTAGCAACACCAGTAGCAACGCCAGTAGCAACACCAGTAACAACGCCAGTAACAACGCCAGTAACAACGCCAGTTGTTACTCCAACACCGACTCCTGATAGCGCACAGGATAAAGCGTCGCTGAACAATAAGGTAAACGTTGACGTAGTTAAAGGTATTGTGGCGAAAGCGGAGAGCGAACCATCCAAAACCTTTACTGATGTATCGGCTTCTTCTTGGAGCGCAGCAACCATTGATCTTGCATCTAGAATGGGTATCGTTTCTGGATTCGAGGATGGCTCGTTTAATCCTAAAAAAAGCACAACACGCGCAGAATTTGCTGTCATGTTTGTTAATGCGCTTGGTTTGACTTCTGCAGATAGCGCAAGCTTCTCAGATACCAAAGGACATTGGGCAGAGAATGCTATTCAAGCACTGCAATCGAATGGGATTATCTCTGGCTATGCCAATGGTACATTTAAGCCGGATCAAACCATCTCTCGGGCCGAGATGGCAGCCATAATTGCAAAAGTGCTGAATGCAGGAAAAGCTGGGGATGGAAATGTATTCTCAGATATTAATGGCAGCTGGGCACAGGAAGCCATTCACACAGTCGCTAACGCAGGAATTGTGGGCGGTGTAGGCAACAATAAGTTTAACCCGAACGAGGATGCGACAAGGGAACAAGCTGTTGCCATGATCCTTCGTCTGTTAAACGTTACGCTCGAGCTTGGTCTAAAGCTTTAATAGGATTACCCAATAAAAACACGGTAGAGTCTGAGTAAGCGGCTCTACCGTGTTTTTTTGATGCATGATTCTTTCATTAGTCTTTCAGAGCGCTGTGTTACAGTGAAAAAAGGAAGTTAACCTCTTATGGTGAATTTCCTCCATTTTTCACACGAGGGAGAGACGTATACATTGTTATTCATACATTCACGCAAATCTGTTCACCTTTTATTGGCTTTTGTACTGCTGTTTAGCTTAATGGTTCCCTACGGATCGCAAATCGCTTATGCATCGCAAGTGGGAATTCGAAGTGTGGAGGGAACACAAATTGCTGCTGGAGCCAACCATTCGCTTCTCTTAAAACCCAATGGCACCGTAGTGGGCTGGGGTCGTAATAATTCAGGTCAAGTGAGTATTCCGGACCATTTGACTGATGTCATCTCAATTGCTGCTGGAATCGAGCATTCGCTTGCACTGAAATCGGATGGCACTGTAGTTGCATGGGGGAATAACGAAGGAGGTGCAACGACAATACCAGATGATTTGGCAGAGGGCGGAGTCATAGCCATTGCAGCAGGGAGAAGCAGCTCACTGGCGCTAAAGTCAGATGGTGCTGTCGTTGCATGGGGGGTAAATGACGTTAGTCAGTCGACTGTACCTGCTGAAGCACTGACAGGTGTAACTGCAATTGCTGCCGGTAGAGAGTTCTCAGTCGCATTGAAATCGAATGGCACTGTTGTCGTATGGGGAGGCAGTTTACTAATGAACGCCCCTCATGGATTAAATAACGTGGTAGCCATTACTGCGGGCATCAATCATATACTTGCACTGAGAGCGGATGGAACGGTAGAGTCATGGGGCAGCACCAATGTTAATGGTCAATCAACAATACCAGCCGAACTTATGGGCGGCGGCGTGTCATCAATCGCAGCAGGAGGGAACACTTCATTTGCGTTGAAGACGGATGGTACCGTTGTCGCTTGGGGAGGCAACGCTAATGGTCAGAGTGACGTACCCGCGGGATTGACTAATGTGGCTTCAATCGCTGTAGGCTGGAACCATACGCTCGCCTTGAAAACAGACGGTACTGTTGTTGCCTGGGGGGCCAACAATTATGGTCAAACGACCATACCGACGAGTGCTGCATTGCCTATTAAAGGCAACAGCATTGCCGCTGGGTTTCACCATGCACTTGCACTGAAATCGGATGGCACCGTTGTGGCATGGGGAAATAACGTTTTTGGTCAGACAATCGTTCCTGGGGGACTTACTGACGTGGTGTCGATTGCCGCTGCGTCTCACCAGTCATTCGCACTGAAATCGGATGGCACCGTCATCGGTTGGGGGAATGACGTTTATGGTCAAAGTTCCGTACCGAGTGGACTTACTAACGTGGTGTCGATTGCTGGAGGATCAGTTCATTCACTTGCGCTGAAATCGGATGGCACCGTTGTGGCATGGGGTCAAAACAATTTGGGTCAAAGTTCTGTACCGGCTGGACTTACTAACGTGGTATCAATAGCTGCAGGAGCTAATCATTCACTCGCGATAAAATCGGATGGCACCGTTGTGGCATGGGGGAGTAATCTTCGTGGTCAAAGTACCGTACCGGTTGGGCTTACTGACGTGGTGTCCATTGCTGGGGGAGAATATCATTCGCTCGCGCTGAAATCAGATGGCACCGTTGTGGGGTGGGGAAGAAACACTGATGGTGAGATTTCTGCTCCTGCTGGACTAAGCGGCGTGGTATCAATAGCTGCAGGAGCTAATCATTCACTCGCGCTAAAATCAGACGGTACGGTCGTGGCATGGGGATCGAATACTTCTGGTAAAACCACTGTCCCTAATGGACTAAGTGGGGTTGTCTCAATCGCTGCGGGGTTTTCCTTTTCACTAGCACTGAAATCGGATGGTACGGTCGTCGGGTGGGGAGGAGACAATTATCATCCAGAGGTCGCGCCAGGTAATGCCAATTTAAGCGGTCTAGCTTTGCAAGAAGGTGATTTCTCAGAGACCTTCCAAGCCTCCGACACCTCCTACACGTATTACTATGATGGACAATCACTGTCCAGCGTAGATGTAACACCAACGCTTGCAAGTACATCAGAAGCAGATTTATATGTAAACAATGAGCTGCTGGCCAGCGGCAGCTCGAAGACCATTAACATAGCGGGAGCAACCACGAATACGGTTATTCCTATTCGCGTCGAGCCCTATCTTAAGGCAAGTCAAACCTACACGATCACGCTTGAAATTGATGCAACGTCCCCGGAAGTAGCGTTTGGTACGAATGGACAATTAACAGCGGCGAAAACAGCGTCAAGTAAGGTACTGCTTAATGATACACAAAGCGGCGTCAATGCTGATTCCTTGGCATATGTATGGAGCCAAAGCACTGTGGCTCCATCCAGTGGATGGATGCCTTTCAATGACGAGGATACGATAAGCCAGACAACCGGCAACGGCAACTGGTACTTGCATATTCGAGCAATGGACAACGTAGGTAATGCGGTTGCTGCTGTTTCAGGCGCCTTTCTACTGGATAACACTGCACCGACAGCAGCCATATCCAGCTCAGCAGGCAGTGCGGTGAACGCCTCATTCCCGGTAACAATCACCTTCAACGAGGGTGTTAATGGATTTACTGTGGATGATCTTGGGGTCGTGAACGGAACTGCATCCAACTTAATTTCTGTAAGCGAATCGACCTACACAGCGACCATTAGTCCGACGACAAGTGGTCAGAATGTTACGGTATTCGTTGAAGCAGGAGCTGCAACGGATGCGGCAGGCAATGCGAATACAGCATCCAATACATTCAGCACACTTTTCGATACGACGAAGTCAGTAGTTACATTCGGTAACTTTACACATAATCAGCTATTCGTTGTACCGCCTGCTAGTGTCTCCGTTACAGTCAGCGAGTCCGTATATTGGGTTGCTGGAGGAGCGGAGCTCACTTCTGCCAATGCGCTGGATTTAATCAGCATAACGAAGGATGGCCATACATTCTCCGACTATACGAAAGTCTATGACGAGTCTTCATTCGCATTTACGTTGACGTTTAACGATACGCTCAGGAATGGCGAATACGAGGTTCATGTTTCTGGGGACGAGGTAGCTAATAAGTATGGCACAACGCTGGATGAAGCGAAGGCTGCCTTTATCGTAGTTATTCCTAAAGTTTCAAGTATTGCAGCGAGCCCAATTAGCTTGCCGAGTACCGGAGGCGATATAACGGCTACTGTAACTGGGGTCAATCTAACGGGACAGACACTACAGGTATATGTGAATGGAGTTGAAGCTGCAATTGCAGCGGTCAGCAGCAGCACAAGTGCGACAGCCATTATTACTCTTCCGAACAATGGAACCCAGTCTGCTAAAAACTATAGCATAACGGTTTACCTTAATGGCGTGGAGGTAGTCGATCAAGCTTCTACGGTTACAGTGGGTGCAGCGGCAGTCCCGTCAACACCGCCAACATCAACACCGACACCGTCAATACCGTCAACAGTAACGCTTTCGAGCAATGCCAACCTATCCAAATTAGACCTATATACATTGGGCACGCAATTAGAGTTATTGCCTGCATTTACACCTGAGAAAACGGATTATACTGTACAGACAGACGCAGAGCAGATTGAATTGAAATTATCACCTCCTCATTCCAATGCCGTTGTTAAGCTGTTAGGGGAACGCATCGGAGAGACCAAGACCCTTCCTTTGGCAATGGGAGCTAATGTATTCACGATAACAGTTCAGGCAGAGGATGGAACGGTTAAGACATATAAGCTCACAGTTAATCGCATTGCTGATGATGTGAGCACATCGTCTTGTACATTCACGGATACTACGAATCACTGGGCAAAAGCGACTATTTGCGAAGCGGTAGGCTTTGGAATCGTCAAGGGAACAAATGCCTTCACTTTTGTGCCGAATGGCTACGTGACAAGGACGGAGTTCGCGGTTATGCTGCTTCGTACTCTTCAGATTCCAATAAGCAGCGAAGCTATTGCCATGCCATTCAGTGACAAGGACAGCATTCCAGAGTGGGCACAGCTGGAGATGCAGACAGCAGTAGCTGCGGGAATTATTGAGGGTTACTCGGATGGAACATTACAGCCGCAGAAAACGGTCAATCGATCAGAGATGGCTGCAATGGTGTCCAGAGCAATGAAATGGGAGGCCGAGAATGCGAAAAGCGCTTCTTTTGCAGATGATGCCTCCATTCCAGCTTGGGCACGAGATTATGTTGCAAATGCTTATGAAAACGGCCTTATAAAAGGACGGGAAAATAATCATTTCGCGCCGACAGGTTTGACCACTAGAGCTGAGGCGGCAGTCGTTCTATTACGACTTTGGAATGTTCTTTATTAATAGAATACGTATAGGAATGAGCAGGTGCCTAGGCACCTGCTCATTTTTATTTGATTTAAGGCAGGCTAGAGATAACCATATACTTGCCTAGTGATAGTCTAACAAGCTAAAATATTATTTTTATTGACAAATTTGGTCATTTTTTTTGCTATTGCAGGCTCAGAAATCATATATTGTATCTGATGGTGTCGTATACTGTTAGGGAGAGCAGCAAGCATCTAAATCAACATAACATTTCGAAACAGGGGATTATCATCATAAACTCGACAATCTATTTGGGTGGAGAGCAAAGCGGGACAAGGAAGCGTATTTCAGTTCACTATGAGAGGCGGGGGGAAATCATGAAAGTTCTCATCGTTGACGATGAGCCTGCCATGCTGCTCGCTCTGAAACGACTGCTATCAAATATAGAAAATGTGGAGCTGGTTGGTGCCTTCCAGACGGCGTCAGAGGCTTTGGCATTCATAAGGGAAAGGGACGATGTAGACCTCGCATTTCTAGATATTAAGATTGCAGCAGACAATGGATTAGAGCTGGCTCGCAGCTTGCGTTCATTTTGCTTAGATCTAGAGATTGTGTTTATAACCTCCCATTCAGACTTTGCATTCGAAGCTTATGATGTATATCCATTAGATTATATGGTTAAGCCCATTTCAAGAATGCGTCTGGCTCAGACGATTGCACGTGCGGGCAGCAGACGCGGCGTTTCTTTGGGTACAGACAGCGGCTCTACTTCTAATAGACTGACAGTCCGTGGTCTTGGCTGTTTTAATGTCAGCAGTGAGCAAGCGGGTACGTTGAAATGGATTTCGAAGAAAAGCATGGAACTATTCGCTTATTTGCTCGTTTGTTATGGTAAAAGCGTAACCAAAACCCGAATCTTGGAGGATATTTTCCCGGGGATGCCTCTTAAAAATGCTGAAATCTATCTAAATACGGCGGTCTATCAGCTTAGGAAGGTGTTAGCACTGCACGGCTTTAAGGAGATGATTATATCCTCCCAAGAACAGTATCGTGTTAACTTGGACCAAGCAGACGTAGATTTTATGCAATTCGAGCAGGCCGTGATGGAATTATCTGAAATTCATACAGCAAATGAAGCGGCAGCAATCGAATTGGAGAAACGTTTTGCAGGTGAGCTGTTTGAGGATAAATCCTATGAGTGGGCAGCTTTAGAACGAGAGCGCTTGTCGATTGTATACGATTCCTATGCCAAACGTCTCGCAAGCTGGCTCCTAGATCAGAAGCGTTACAGAGAAGCGGCACATATTGCGAGGAGATTAATGCTGCGCAATGAATTTGAGGAAGAGTCCATTATATTGCTCTTGAACATATATGGGTCAATGGGAGATCGGCAGTCCGTGCATGATTGTTATGAATATTATTCGCAATCACTGCTCAAAGAGCTTAACCTGCAGCCATCGGCAACTATTCAACAGCTGTATGAACAATATTATTAATGAACTACACGAGAGCGGAGGCCGTAACGGTTCTGCTGAACATGCTGGCAATCAAAGAATAGCTGTATCTTAATAATCATGCAGTAGTTTCATAACGAAATGAAATACAGCGGGGCTGCCTCAAAAGATCAGAAATCATCTTTTAAGGCAACCCCTTCTTTCATATTCATTAATTTAAGGAGTATTCTTTGGTATTAATCCATTACCGTACTGCATAAGCGGTGCGAGCCATACCATGCCTGTTCCCCGGTAAACGTTGACGAGTCCCTCCCCAGAAGCGGCAGAACCGAGCCGTGTCTTACCAGACTTTTCAACGGTGAAATCCAAGGAGTTCGACCACATGAGCGCGAAGTTCCCATCGACCTTCAGCACATCATTCTGCAATTCGATGACGACAGCTTCTTCCGATGGAATCGGTGCTTCGAGCGCTAGAATGCCTTTGCCCTTGGCGCTAAGATTAAACAGGCCTTCTCCACCTAGCGCGGCTGAAGAGAGGTTCTTTCTTGCAGACACTCCGATCTCGAGAGTCGTCTCGCAAGCGAGGAACATACCGTCGTCTATGACAATGTGGTCGTTGTCGACATCAATCAGCCACAAGTACTTATAAGTCGTTTCCAGTAGAATGGTGCCGGTACCCTTATAAAGAGGTTTGACAGCACTCGTACCCGTTACCGCGCTGGACACTAGGTTCCTCATTAAGCCGCCAACGCCTTTAATGCCGGAAGTCATCTCAATATTGCCAATCATATATTGCATGGCTCCAGCGCTTAGCATAACCTCGCTATTTTTGATCTCAATCATGAGCTGCTTGTTGCGCATATTGCTTTTGCTCATAAAAAAGTTGGCTTGTGCCTCTAACATCGTCGTATTGCTCAAATCCTCTTTATACTCGATTACGGTAAACCCACCGAGCTGTTCCTTAATGACAACATTGGTGTTGTCCTTTAGATTATTAATCGTGAAAGCCATATTGATATTCGCCTCCTGTAGAAGTTATGAGCATCGTTGATTATCCTTCCAGATCTAGGTATTCGACAGAAGGAAGCAGTATCCTTGCAATCTTGTATTATACTTGGCAACTAAAAATAAATAGTAATAAATTTCCAACATGATACAATGAGAAAAGTTGATAAAAAAGGAGCTATGCTAAATGAGAGCAACGAAGAGTATGCTATGGCTGGTCATTATATTGTTTTCTTTTTCGTACATAGTGGTTGGCACACCCGTAGTGGACGCAGCAAAGCCATCAATGAAGGTTGTTGTTGACGGTGTTGAGATCAAGCTTGCGGTTAAACCCATTGTTGTGAATGGGAGCACGATGCTGCATGCAAAAGGGATATTTGACGCCTTGAAAATAAACGCAGCATTCGATAAGAAGCGAATTACGGTGAAGCACGCGGATGTTACTTACAAAGCAGATGTAGATCAGACTCGCATTTACGTTGGAAGCCGTGAGCTTCGCTTGACTCAGGCTCCCGTAGTCAGGGACGGGCGAATTTATGTGCCGGCAAGGTTTGTTAGTATCGTAATAGGCAAAGACGCGACTTACGATGCAAAGGCAAATCAGCTGATTTTTGGATTAACCGATGCCGCTAGAAAGGCTTTACAGCGAAGCTTGTTTGCAGCGGCTATAAAGGGAGATGCCGCTGCCGTAACAAGTTTGATTAAGCGAGGTGCGGATCCTAATGGTAAGCTATTGGAGGAATATCTCGATCATACACCTCTAAATTATGCTGTTATTAACAACAAAACGGAGGCTGCCCGCGCCTTAGTAGCTGGCGGATTCGTAATGAACGGGAACGATATATTTTTAGGAATTACAGTCATTACGCATCAAAATGCCGAATTGCTTGATATACTGCTATCGGCGGGTTTGGATCCGAATAAACGAGATCGAGTAGGTACATTGCTTGAGACGGCCGCAGGTGTAATTTCAATCGGTTCAGAGAACGGCACTTCTAAAATGTTGAACCCATCTCCTGCTGTTGTCAGTACGCTGCTGAAGCATGGAGCAGACCCTGGCCTGGACAATTCTCTCTATAGAGCGGTTTCTGCCCAGAACTACAGCATCATTCAATCGTTGCTTCGAGCTGGTGCTGATCCGTACAAAGTAAACGAGCATGGTACGACCCCTTATGAATTAAGTGTTCAGAACAATACGAATCGCTGGCTGATCATACAGGATGGGCGTGTTGAATTACCATCGATCATCATTACGGATGCCAAAGGCAAGCAGATTAATGATGGCAATATGAATCTTCGTTCTTTGGATTCTCCTAATGAATTAAATACTTATGTTAGCTGGAGTAACGGTCCAGCAAATGTGGATGCAGCAAACGGAAGATATCAAATTAATGATTTGATGATATATGGTACGACGTATATTGCACCGCTGAATAGTTACATCACAATTCAAGGTACGACAATAACACCTAATACGTTAAAACTGCCTGAGCTAAACGTGCGCGCCAAGCTAACGAGCAACACGATCGCTATAGCGGATGGGACAATTATGATTTATGATTCTAATCGTGCTACAATTGCACATGCTAGCTTAAGTGGATCGACAGTTCAGTTATACGCGCCTGCAGGAAAGTATCGTATTATCAGTTATCGAGACAGCTCTGGCATACCACACACGGTAGATGTTACTTTTACGGTTAGTACTGGAAACGATGTTCAGGATTTATCATTAGTGCTTGAGAAATTAAGCGACTTTGTTCCTTCGCAAGGAAAATAGGCTTAAATAAAACGTTGAACGCATCGTTCGATAAGGAGAGGCCATTGGCTTCTCCTTATTTATCGTTTTTCGTTAGGTGTCTAGAATCGCTTGAAACGTGCGATAACCCTTCATTGAGGTAGTCTTATAGCGGAATTTGTGATAACATGTAGACTGATAAGTAGAACGTGAACGTGGGAAAGCCGATTCCGTTCGTGCCAGTATCACTGCAGTTTGCGGACGTATTTTTAAACTGCGGATGAATTGGGTATGATTGAAAGGTCGAGTATTAAAATTGCAATTATTTTGAAGGAGGATTTATCACATGGCTTTGGAATCAATGAAAGAAATGCTGAACAAAGGTCTTAAAGAAGGTTACGCAGTAGGTCAATTCAACATCAATAACCTGGAGTGGACACAAGCGATTCTAGGCGCTGCTCAAGCTGAGCAATCACCTGTTATTCTTGGCGTTTCTGAAGGCGCAGCTCGTTACATGGGCGGTTTCACAGTTGTAACTGCAATTGTAAAATCCCTAATCGAAGAAATGAAGATCACTGTTCCAGTTGCGATCCACTTGGACCACGGTTCAAGCTTCGAGAAATGTAAAGAAGCGATTGATGCTGGTTTCACTTCCGTTATGATAGATGCTTCGCACTCGCCATTCGACGAGAACGTAAAAACAACACAACAGGTTGTTGCTTACGCGCATGAGCGCGGCGTTTCTGTTGAAGCTGAGCTTGGTACAGTCGGCGGACAAGAAGACGATGTTATCGCTGAGGGCGTTATCTACGCTGATCCGCAAGAATGTAAGCAATTGGTTGAGCTTACAGGCATCGATTGCCTTGCTCCTGCACTAGGTTCTGTACATGGTCCTTACAAAGGCGAACCAAACCTAGGCTTCAAAGAAATGGAAGAGATCTGTCAAACAATCAAGCTTCCATTGGTATTGCACGGCGGTACAGGAATCCCAACTGCAGATATTAAGAAATCGATCTCGCTGGGAACTGCAAAAATCAACGTAAACACAGAAAACCAAATCGCGTTCACAAAAGTTGCTCGTGAAATCTTGACTTCGGATTCAGAAGTTTACGATCCGCGTAAATTCTTGTCCCCAGGCCGCGATGCAATCAAAGCAACGGTTCAAGGCAAAATCCGCGAGTTTGGTTCTTCAAACAAAGCGTAATAACGAAATAAACCGAATGGTTGGGAAGCATGCAGCGTGCATGCTCCCCAACCATTTTTTTTGTGCGGAAATGGATTCATCACGCCATAATGAATGTTGTCCAAAACGGATAGATGCTGTCCCATTGCGCATCCTGATCTTGTCGAAGTTTGTCACTTTTACGTCATTGAAAGATGATATACTAGCACTAATAGGTAAATGTAGAAGAACGATATATCCAGCGTGGGGGCTAGCCTTGTGAGTTACAATATGTATTTATCAGCATTGTTGATGGCAGCATCCTGCTGCGCGCTGGTGATCTGTTATTTGTGTTGGAAAAGAAGAAATCTATCTATCTCCATCAGCTATGGACTAGGCATGCTGACGGGTCTGATTTACACGTTTGGCTACGCTCTCGAGATTGTCAGCACCTCCCTGGAGCATATGCGCTTCTGGCTGAGAGTGGAATACCTTGGAATTCCCTTTGGAACACTCTTCTGGTTTATTATGGTCCTGCAATATACAGGTCGACAGGCATTAGTACGCAAATGGTTTATAGCTGCGCTTACGGTCGTACCTATGATTACGTTAATCTCCCATAACACCAACGAATTTCACCATTTATTTTATAAAAGCATGACGATTGACTATTCAGAGGGATTTGCTCAGCTCCAATTAGAAAAAGGACCGTTATACTGGTTTCATGTTTTTTACTCGTATAGCGTTTTTGTAATCGGTATGGGCATGCTCATTCAAATGTTTGTGAGAAGGACAGGACGGGTTAGAAAACAAGTTGCCATCATGTTCATTGGCTCTTGGGGTCCTTTCGGATTTGCCCTTATATATGTAAGCAACATTATCTACATGCCGGTCGACATCTCGCCGTTCGGGTTCGTCATATCGGGATTTTTCTATATGTGGGGAATCTATCAGTTTAATATACTGCGATTAGCGCCGTTCGCTATGCAAAAAATATTTGAATCGATACAGGATGCTGTTATTGTACTTGATATGGAAAATAGTATCGTGAGCTATAACCAACCTGCTGCGGCCGCCTTTAGAAGCTTGAATAATAAAAAGATTGGCGAGCATGTCGCAGCTGTTTTCTTCGAATACCCGATGCTGCTGGAAAAGGTAGTACAGCATCCTTTCCATGCAAGCAAGATGAAGCTATCCAGCCAGAATGGCGAGTTATTTTTTAATATTCATATGTCCTATGTGAACAACAAACGGAAGAAGCCCTTCGGCAAGATGGTTCTGCTGAGTGATATAACGGATATGGTGCGTGCTGAGCAGCAACTGCATGAGAACGCTAGAAAACTGAGCGAGCTCAACACCTTCAAGGATAAGATGTTTAATGTTGTCGCTCATGATATCCGTGATCCGCTTGCCGTACTCATTAACCTCATCGAGCTGATGGAGGAGGAAATACAGGATCGCGGAGAAAGCCAGAATGAGATTGTGAGTGAGATGGGTCAGCAAATTCAGAATACTTTCGATCTCGTGGAAAGCCTGCTGGATTGGTTTCGGAGTCAAAGAGAAGGCATGAAATTTCGCCCGGTCGAAAGAGATCTGCTGCAAGCCATTCAAAGCAATATGCGGCTGATGCGCATTCGAAGCGAGGCGAAGCGGATTCAGATTATTTCGGACATACAGCCGGGACTATTTGTGTATGCAGACAAAGAAATGCTCGATCTCATTATTCGTAATCTACTGTCCAACGCCATTAAGTTTACAGATTTCGATGGAAGCATTCGAATAAACGCTGTTAGCAGCGACAGAGAAATAACGGTATCCGTTCATGATACGGGACAGGGCATATCCTGTGATCAAGCCGACACCTTGCTGCAGGATGTGTATCCGAATTCTTTGACAGGAACGGCCGGGGAGCGCGGTGTGGGGCTGGGATTAACCTTATGCAAGGAGTTTGTGCAGTTGAACGGCGGTACCATTTGGTTTGAGAGTACGCCTGCACAGGGGAGTATCTTTTACTTCACAATACCGACTCCTCCTACACGTCTTGATCAATCGCTCACGATTATGAAAGGGGAATATTATGAAAGTCTTGCTCATTGATGACGAGAAGGCCATGCACTTGATTATGAAAAAGATGCTTGCCAAAATGCCGGATGTAGAGATCGTTGGCATATTCCAAGAAACAGAGTCAGCCTTCTCGTATCTCATTCAATTTGAAGTAGACTTGGTTTTCCTTGATATTAGCATGCCGAGAGAGACCGGAGTCGAGTTTGCTGAACGTATTCGGGAAAAAGGACTACATACGAAGATTGTGTTTCTAACTTCTCATAAGGAATATGCGCTGTTTGCCTTCGACGTGGAGGCGTTTGACTACATCGTGAAGCCTGTTATGCAGGACAGACTGCATAGAACCGTTCAAAAGGCGTTCGAAGAGAAGCGTTCTGAACAGTTGCTGCAGTCGATACGAAAGCCTGCTTCGGAGCATATTACGTTAATCTGCTTGGGTGGCATTGATATACAAAGTGCGAATAACACACGAGTGAAGTGGAAGTCGAGTAAAAGTGCGGAGCTCCTCGGGTATTTGCTTGTCCATAAAGGCAGGTTGGTGTCTCGTTCCAAAATCGTTGAGGATTTGTTTGGCGGGATGGCGCAAAAAAACGCTGAAACATATTTGAATACAACGGTGTATCAGCTTCGCAAAGTGCTGGAAGCTTACGAATTGAAGGAAAATCTCCATTCGGAGAGCAATCACTACGCATTCAGTCTTAATCAGGTGCATGTGGATTTCCTCAGTTTTGAAGTAGGCTGCAAGCAGCTCTCCATCGTAGATGAATCTAATATTCAGCTGGCGATTGAGCTGGAGCAGAAGTACACGGGGCATTTGTTCGGAGAGCGCTCCTTTCCATGGGCATGGAATGAAGTAGAGCGATTAACCTTGATGTACAGCGCCTTCGTGCATCGGTTGTGCATGGCGCTGCTCCACAGAGGAGAGACGAATACGGCGATTCGATTGTTGCTGAAACTGATGGCACATAATGAAATTGATGAAGAATCGTTTATGCTGCTCATGAAGGCTTGGGCACTACAGGATAATAAAGAAGCGCTAGTGAGCAACTATTCCCGTTTCGCGGACGTACTGCACCGAGAAATTGGCATAAAGCCTTCTCTTGAGGCTTCGGACTTATACACTCGGCTGCTATCAGGACTAAATGCGTAGGTGATTGCAGCAAAAGGGAGGAACCTCTTGGATATGGGGTTCTTTTTTTATGTCGAGGTTTGTCATTTTCCCGTCATTGGGACCTTGTATACTGGACTTTAGTAGGTAAATTTATCGAAACAGGAGTGAAAAGTTCAGATGAATACAAGAAACAAAAAAGGCAAGACGCAGTTGAAAAGAAAGGTATCGCAGTGGATGGCTGTTACGCTGACAGCGGCGGCGGTTCTAAGTGCAGCACCCGTTACAGGCTATGCAACGCCAGTTGGAGGAGAGGTTAACTTTGTACCGCTAACAGTACCAGATACGGCTCCTCCAGTCTTTGTTGGTGCGGTTTCCTCAAACGGAAAATATGTATATTTAAAATTTAATGAGTATTTTTCAATTCATGCACCGGACAATTCCACCCCTGAACAGGTTGCAGATTTTCTGAAAAATAATATCAGTCTGTCGAGTGATGGCGTGAATTTTACACCTTTCCAGAAGCAAGATAGTGAAGCTTATATAGAAGATCAGGAATTATATTTGTCCTACAATCAAAATATGAAAATTATTACTAGTGCTAATACAGTCATTAAGATTGCTGCTGGAACCATAAAGGATGAAGTGGGCAACCTGAACGAAGAGATGAATCTTCAAGTAAGCCCGCCAGTTATACAGAGCGCAGAAGTTAGTTCCGATAATCATGATATTGTTATCACTTTCAACGAAGAGGTTTTCGATAATACTGAAGATGAAGGCTTTCTAAAAGAATATATTGAAATTTCACGTAATCCTCAAAAAAACTCAATCCAGTTAACGGAACAGGATACAGCAACGGTTGTTTCTGGTAAGCTGCATATTCATTTGGTGGAAGCGATTAAAGGAGAATCCAACCAAATTATCATTTCTGGCAGGGCTCTCAGGGATGCCGAAGGCAATGTGCAGAATGATACAAGAGCAACTGCTTATATTAAGGCAAACACGGGCGTAAATGATCCTAATCCAGCAGATACAACGCCACCTAAGTTGGAGAGATATTTTTTCTCTAATGAACTTCATGATTTGGCCCTGTATTTTGATGAGGATATTCAAATGGATGAAGCTGCTATTGCAACCTTTAAACAGAACGTACAAATGTATAATAATGCAACCGGGTATTACAATGGCCTTGCAAATGATGTCCAAGTTACCATATCTGGTAACACCATCAACCTTCATTTCGTGACGTTGCCACCGGGCGACTACAGCTATTTTTATTTCTATGGATTAGATGTAATTACCGATATGAATGGAAACAAGCTCAGCGATAATGGATTCGAAACCAGATGGACTAATAAAAATCAACTTTCGAATATGTACTCATATAACAACTATCTATCCTATAATGGTCGCTTGTTGAGTTTAGGGTTTGAAAGCTACAGTAATAGTTTGGTGGATTTAACAGTAGATGGAACGGGATCACATCTCAAAGAAAAAATTCAAATTTCGTTGGACCAAGGCAATACCTTTGAAAAACTTGGACCTAACGATATTGTGTCACTGCAAAATAATGAGATAAAGATTATTTTCCATAATGCGATTACAGTGGGTTCGATTCAGTTGAAGGTAGAGGACGGCATTGTAGGAGATGAGTATGGTTATCGAAAGAATATTGAGGTTAATACACGTATTACAGACAATACGCCCGATTTTAGAGGCTCTATACTGAGCAATGCAGTAAGTGAGTTCCTATTCGAAGATAATACAAGCTGGCGTGATCAAGTAACAAGCATCGAAGTATATGATAATTATCAAGATATTACTAGGGAACTTACAAGCTCTGAATATACCCTGACAAATGGAAAGCTTACCATTCAGAAAGGTGTCTTTCTAGACGGTCGCGAATACTACATCAATATTAAAGCGAATGGATACAGCAGTAAACGTGTTGAGGGTTATGCCATGAAATCCACTGAGCTATTTTACATGACGGCACCAGCCGTAACTCCAGTTAATGGCATTACCGCTAAGATTAATGTGCTTGCACGCAATAACAACAATCAAAGTGGCAATGATTATCTACTCGCACGCGATTCTAATAGCAATACGAATCAAAGCGGCAATCAATCCGTTGTATTCCAGCTGTTTAATGGAACAACACCAGTAAGCATCGTTGCAGCTGATCTGAAAGTAGGAACAGGCACCTATTCGGCTAACTTCAATGTGAGCGATGCAGCGACAAACCCTAACTACACCGTCAAAGCTTATATCGTGAGCAAATACAGCGACGATCCGACTGATGTAGGCTTGAATCTAGCTAGCGTGAAGACACAAAGCGAATTTGATCAAGCTCTTCTTTTAAGTGAGAACAACAATAATAATAATCCGTCTTAATAAGCTATTGAATGAATATGAAGGTGAGGAATATAAAAGTGAAATTACGACAGCTTAATATGATGCTGGTCATTATGCTTTGTTTCATGCTTGTACCCGTCACAGCTTTCGCAAGCACTGCTGCGGTTACGATCAACGCAATAGAGCCCGTTGAGCAAAGCGGCAATGTTGTTATTAGCGGTACATCCACTTTGGATGAGGTTATTATTAAAGTGCTGCGCCCAGGAAGCAGCGTGGTGTTCTATACAATCGTTCCAGTAAGCGGGGGCACGTTCTCTAGCTCCTTTACTTTGGCGAGCAGAGAGATTGCAGGCACCTACAAGGTTGTCGCAGGACAAGCTGAGCAAGTAGCCACGCTCGACTTTACTGTGAAAGCAGCAAGCACGGGTGGCGGAGATAATGGTGGAGACAACGGGGGCAGCGCGCCTATCGGGACGATAGAGACACCTGCAACGGTGTCGGGCAAGCCTATCACGCCTCCAAAGTCTAGTGCAGTGCCTGTATCGGTGGATACAAGCAAGAATGAAGCTACTCCTTCCAAGGATGCTGATGGCCGCGCAACAACGGTAGTTAAGCAGAATGCGGCGGCTCTTGCTGAAGCATTAGCGAAAGCAGCGAAGCAGGATAACGGCGGGGCTGCACCGATTGTTTATATCGCGTACAATAACGCTGCTGGAGAGAAAGTGCAGTTTAATCTCTCGTCAGCTGAATTAGCAGCGGCTGCAGTTGCTGCTCCGAATTCAATTATTTCGTTGCAAACCAATGACGGCGAGTACTCATTGCCGCTGAACATCATTGATTTTGCCGCAATCGCTCAAGCTCTAGGCGCTTCGAGTGAAGGAATAAGCATTCAAATTACAATTGCTCCAGCAACAACAGATTTGGATGCAAAGATTAAACTGAATGCACAAGGCATATCTGCATCCCAATTGGGCATTGCGATTGATTTCACTGTATCGGCAATAGGCAACGGTAAGTCCATTGAGCTGAATCAGTTTGGTTCCGTCTATGTCGACAGAAGCATTGTATTATCGACAGCTGTGAATGATAAACAAGCGACAGTTGTTCTGTATGATCCGCTGACAGGTGCATTTTCTTTCGTACCAGCTTTGTTCGAGAAACAAGCGGACGGATCTACGAAGGTTACTTTCAAGCGAAACGGGAACAGCATCTATACCGTGCTTTCCTCGGCTAAAACTTTTAATGATGTAAGCACGCACTGGGCTAAAGCAGATATTGAGCTGCTCGCGTCCAAGTTAGTTGTGAATGGCGTAACGGAAAGCAACTTTGCCCCTAATAGTCAAATCACAAGAGCAGAGTTTGCGGCATTGCTCGTTCGTTCCCTCGGTCTTCCAGCAGATGCAGCATCTGCGAGCTTCGCAGATGTAAAGTCTAGCGATTGGTTCGCAGGAGCTGTCGCTGCTGCAGCAAAGGCAAAGCTGGTTGATGGTTTTAGCGACAACAGCTTTAAGCCAAATGATACGATTACTCGTGAGCAAATGGCAGTTATGATTGCACGAGCGATTACTGCGGCAGGTGTTAAAGCTGCGGATGCGGGTCAAGCTACTGGATCGCTCACTGCATTCAAAGATCAAGCCTCCATTAGCAGCTGGGCGCAAGCAGCTGTTGCACAGGCTGTGGAAGCTGATATTATTACGGGCATGACTGCGGAGACGTTCGTTCCCGCTGCTAATGCTACACGTGCACAAGCGGCTGTTATGCTCAAGCGTTTCCTACAACATACGCACTTTATTAATTAATCAACTGCTGATCCGTCAAGTCCATT
This sequence comes from Paenibacillus sinopodophylli, assembly GCF_005930355.1. Taxonomy (GTDB): domain Bacteria; phylum Bacillota; class Bacilli; order Paenibacillales; family Paenibacillaceae; genus Pristimantibacillus; species Pristimantibacillus sinopodophylli. Next base: position 402,704 of record NZ_VDBO01000003.1, on the reverse strand, counting down.
TGGGCTTGGCGGTTTTTTTTGTACTTGAATAGTAGGCTCAGGTTGTCTATAATAGACATTAAGAGTCTGTAATAGCTGAAATATAGCGTTGACGTCTCTAAACATTGTAAGAGGATAGGCTGTAAGTAACTGCTTCTAGCCTACAGAAAACATGAAATGATCGTCGTTTTTGCGCACTAATTATAGACATTATGGATCTGGAAGGGTGATTATATTGGAGAAGATTATGGATGTTATTATTATAGGCGGAGGTCCCGCAGGCTTGAATGCGGCGCTTGTACTTGGAAGAGCAAGACGAAATGTGGTTGTCATTGACGAAGGACGTCCACGCAACCGCGTGACTCGTGAAACCCATGGGTTTCTGTCCCGTGACGGCATTAGTCCTAGTGAGTTCCGCCGTATTGCGAAGGAGCAGATTAGCGCGTATCCCGGTGTCCAATTTGTCGAAGATTCAGCCGTATCCGTTACAGGAAGCGACGGTCAGTTTCAAGTGACAACTGCGCAGGGAATAAGCTACCGAAGCAGGAAGCTGCTGTTTGCAGCGGGGATGAAGGATCTTCCGGTGGACATTAACGGACTGGCGGATGTTTATGGAAAAAGTGCGTTTGTCTGTCCATTCTGCGATGGCTGGGAGCTGAGGGATCAGCCGCTCGTCTTGATTGTGAAGGGTGCCAGAGGGCTGCATTTAGCGAAAATGCTGGCCGGTTGGACAGACAGCTACACGATTTGCACGAATGGTCCTGATGAGTGGACGGACGAAGAGCGAGAGGAGCTTGCTCGGCACAATGTTCCAACGTATGACTCGCCAATCGAGAGAATTGAATCGAGTGAAGGATTGGTGGAACGAGTTGTTCTAATGGATGGTTCTATTATCCCATGCAAAGGCATATTTTTTGCCCCTAAGCTCGCTGCCGGATCTGAATTGCCGCAAACGTTAGGCTGCGAGATGAAGGAATCGGGAGCTGTGGTCGTGGACGCTTTCGGCAAGACGAATATCGCTGGCGTTTACAGTGCGGGAGATGCGGCTACGGAGATGCATCAGGCTATAGCTGCTGCAGCTATGGGATCGCTGGCTGGTGCTATGATGACTGGCGAGCTGCTTATGGAGACATGGAACAGCCGCTAAACTTCTTGTTATTCCGTATACGATTCACTATGAGTATGGCGGGGCGTTTTGATTTATTCGGGCAACCATCGTATAGTATAAGGACTAATTATGAATGGAGAAATTATACAATGACGGAATTGCCAAATTGCCCGAAATGCCAATCAGAATACACGTACGAGGACGGAAATATGCTCATTTGTCCAGAATGCAGCCATGAGTGGACACTGGAATCCGAGGCTGCGGCTGGCGATGATAACAAGATCGTGAAGGACGCGAACGGAAATATTCTAACAGATGGCGACACCGTTACGGTAATCAAGGACCTTAAAGTAAAAGGCAGCTCATCTGTATTGAAAATAGGCACGAAGGTAAGAAACATACGCTTAGTAGATGGAGATCATGATATCGATTGCAAAATCGACGGCTTTGGAGCAATGAAGCTGAAGTCGGAGTTTGTGAAAAAGGCATAATCTACCGCACATGCAAGAGGCTGTCCCGTAACGCTATGGGATAGCCTCTTCTGCTTTACCTTTTCAATTCTTCCTCAGCCGCAAGGCTTGCCGGCGGCAGCGACATCCCTTCCTGCCAGACCAAGATATGTTCGTCGCGCGTCACAATATATAAAGCTTTTATATGGGTATCGGCTCCGAATCTGCTCTTATACACTTCATTCAGGAAGGAATCTAATGCTTGATACATGTTGAACAGTCCGACGGGAGCTACCCTTTTCTTCTTGATAATAGGACGGTACGGGGTCATATAGAAGTTGCCTTCTTCATCCATATCGTAGCTGATTTGATTCAAATCGTAGTCGTCCGTTAGCCGCAGATGAAAGGCGATTCTGCCGTCTTTCATTTTCCCTACATCCTCAATGACGACAAGATCAGCAGGAACCTTCATAATATGCCACTGTGTTAAGCCGAAATAAGCGAGTACTAGAAGACCAATCGTTAGGGATGACAGCATAGCCCCCTTCATGAAAGCTTTCAGCTTGGTGCGGCCCCAGTAGCTGGAGATGGCTTTCAAGACAAGACCATCCCTGCGATTGTTATCAACTGTCTGCAGCGGGAGTGGAATCGCGCTTTGCAAGTTCTCCCATTCCAATCGGCAACTGCTGCAACCAGCGAGATGCTCTTCGATAAGTGTAGCGCTCTCGCGGCTGCACACCTTATCGATATACAAAGGCAGCAAATCCTTAATGACCTCACATTTCAGCATATGGCTATTCCTCCTTTAGTGCTTGCTGCATCTTTGTTTTGGCCCTGTAAAAGGTGACTCTAGCCCAGCTCTCGGTTTTCTCGAACAAATCGCCAATTTGGCCGAAAGACAGCTCCCCGAACACACGCAGCGTGAAAACCTCTTTATAAGGCTCATTCAGACGACGCAGCGTTCTGTGAATGCGAAGAACGTTATCCTTATCCAGCATAGCTTCTTCAATATTGATGAGGTTTACAGGTTCAGGTACTTGTCCGAGCTCAAACCGTTTTTGTTTTTCCACATAGGAGAAATAAGTGTTTTTGGCGATCTGACAGAGCCATACGTTTATCTTGCAATGACCTTTAAAGCTGTCGATGCTCTTCAATGCTTTGAAAAATGTATCTTGTGTGATCTCTTCCGCTATCGCTTCGTTTCGGCTTAAAGAAAGCACAAACAAATAAATATCTCGGAAATACTGATTATAGATGTTCTCGAAATCGTTCATGCTCTCACTTCCTCACCTACATAAGACTGCAATAGCCGCATTTCGTTACAACACTATGAAAAAAATATGCGGGCACGGCAGACGAATGAAAAAAACCGGCCTAAACACAAATAGCTGTGTCAGTCCGGTTTCCGTATCAATGGCTGTCACGCTCTGCGTTCCGAGATGAAACATGCCATTCCTAGAATAAGAGCAGCACCGACTAGCAGAGCACCAACCCAGGGCAGCGCCGTTATGGACAGGTGGGTAATAACTAATCCGCCGATAAACGCACCAGCTGCATTGCCTAGATTGCCAGCTGAGTGGCTTGAAGTAGAGGCAAGTGCCGGCGCTGCTTGCGCCAGGCTCATAATGCGAACCTGCAGGCCAGGCATGACGGCAAATGACGCTGCTCCCCAGAAGAAGATCGTGATGACAGCCGCTACAGGACTGTAGATGGTAAAGGTGAGGATGGCCAGAATGATGCAGATCGCCAAATATAGACCAAGAATGGCGGGCAGCAGCTTCCAGTCGGCCAGTTTTCCACCAACGATATTGCCAATCGTCACACCGATACCGAATAAGACTAAAATCCAGGTAACGCTATGCTCAGCGAAGCCCGATACCTGAACGAGCAGCGGGGCAATATAAGTGAATACGGCGAATAGGCCTGCGTTGCCAAGTGCTCCTATGAGCAGGAACAACATTAGCTTAGGGCTTGCAAGAGCGCTAATTTGCTTAACAATGCTCACTGGCTGTTCAGGCTTCAGCTTCGGAATGAAAAGTAAAATGCCGATTAGTGCGAGTACGCCCATGATGGCAATCGCTCCGAATGAGGCTCGCCATCCCATATGCTGCCCGATAAAGGTGCCGAGCGGTACACCGATAATATTGGCTATAGTAAGTCCTGCCATCATAATGGATACGGCTCCGGCTCGCTTGTCCGGACGTACCAGATTGGATGCAATAACGGCGCCAACGCCGAAGAAAGTGCCGTGAGTCAGGGCGGTCAGCATCCGTGCTCCCATTAGTACGGCGTAGCTGGGGGCGATAACCGAAATAGCATTGCCGATAATGAATAGTACCATTAGAAGCAGCAATAGTTTTTTTTGCGGGATGCGGTGGGTGAGGATCGTCAGTATAGGTGCACCGACAGCAACTCCCAGTGCATACATGGTGATTAGTTGACCTGCGGATGATATGCTCACGCCCAAGTCCTGTGCCACGTTCGGAAGGAGTCCCATAATGACAAATTCGGTCATGCCAATGGCGAATGCACCGACGGTCAGGGAGAGAATCGAGACGGGGAACGGCTCTTTGGCCGCTTGTTTCTTAGTTAAACGTTCTGTTAGCTCCATGATGTTCTTGTCAACCTCTCTGCTGTGCTCGCTAAAGCGTGTATAGAATCAAATAATAGGCAACAAGCCTGTATAGGCCTGCTACCTATTATTTCGTTTTCTATGCGTGTTATCAAGCTATTTCTGCATGACTGTTAATTGTTGAGAAGCGAAGGGGTTAAGTTATGCTTTTTCCTCATAAAGCTTTGCAATTTCAATGATTGTATGGACAGCTTTCACCATATTGTCAGCCGATACGTATTCGAATCTGCCGTGATAGTTCTCTCCGCCTGTGAAAATGTTCGGCGTAGGCAGTCCCATGTAGGATAGCTGAGAGCCATCTGTGCCCCCGCGTATCGGCTCAATAACCGGTTCGATGCCGAGATTCTCAAGCGCTTGCTTAGCAATCTCTACAACCTCCATGACCGGCTCGATCTTTTCTCGCATATTGAAGTATTGATCCTTAATTTCCAGCGTAAGGCGGTCGTTACCGTATTTGGCCTGCAGCTCTTCCACGATGCGTGTTATCTGGGCTTTACGTTCGTCAAACCGCTTGCGGCCATGGTCGCGAATCAAATAACGGAGCTGCGACTCTTCGACGTCACCCTCTATTGAGACAAGATGGAAGAAGCCTTCATAGCCCTCGGTGTACTCTGGCGACTCATCGGCAGGCAGCTTGGCTTGCAGCTCCATAGCGATTTTGGCGGAATGTATCATTTTGCCTTTAGCCGTGCCGGGGTGAACGTTTTTGCCTTTGATGACAATATGAGCCCCGGCTGCATTGAAGCTCTCGTATTGCAGCTCGCCTAGCGGGCCGCCATCCATTGTATAAGCATAAGAAGCGTCAAAGGCTGCCACGTCAAAGCGATGTGGGCCTCTGCCGATTTCCTCATCTGGTGTGAAGGCGACGCGAATTTTGCCATGCTTCACCTCGGGATGCTCAAGAAGATAAGCCATCGCTGTCATAATCTCCGCAATACCGGCTTTATCGTCGGCACCAAGCAGCGTAGTGCCATCTGTTGTAATGAGCGTATGCCCTTTATAGCCTGTCAGCTCAGGAAAATCCTTTGGTGACAGGACAATGTTCAGCGCTTTATTCAGGACAATGTCATTCCCGTCGTAATGGTCGATAACCTGAGGCTTGACGTCCTTACCGGTAAAGTCCGTTGCTGTATCCATATGAGCTAGAAAGCCGATCGTTTGCAGCTGTTTGTCGGTATTGGATGGGAGGGTGGCCATGACATAGCCGTTCGCATCCATCGTAATATCCTGCATACCGATGCTTGCAAGCTCGTCAACGAGCAGACGGGCAAGTACGAGCTGTCCCGGTGTTGAGGGGCAAGCGTCACTGCTCTCATCGGACTGGGTTCCAACTTGCGCGTAAGTAATAAATCGATTAATAATCACTGTTTTCATCGTCATTTGAACAACTCCAGTTCATTTGGTTATATACGAAAGTATAATACAAAAAAGACGGCATCCCAAATGGAGGCCGTTTCAGATTTTTGCTGTATAGAGTGTTAGGCTTGTTTCTTGAGCGAGGATTCGCTTTCCGCCGGCAGCCTGGTCATAGCGAGGCGCTTGCGGGAATGTGATACGGGCTTCGGCATATGGATGATGAACGTTAGCAGCGCTATATTAAGAGGCAGCGTGCCGGGCGGATAAACGAAATGAACATCCTTCCATACTGGTGCGAATTTATTCTTATACTCGTAAAGCCCCTTGAAGTTATACATGCGGCTTCCGTATTTGTACAGCAGCCTTGCTGCAAGAGTATGGTCTACATTGGCAAGCGGCGCCATGCCTAAGCTGCAGCTCTCGTATCCATGCTCCTCAGCCCATTGGAACAAGGAAACAAACAGCACATCCATTGCCCCATGCGGACATGCATTCGTATAGCGCATGAGGTCGACCGTTATGCGTTTGGATATGCTGTCATCCTTGGCTTTCCCGGCATGATTACCGCCTGCAATAGAGGCAAATGCCTCGCAGCTGCCGTCTGGTCCCACTAGTATGGCAATAGGGGATTGGCTAATATAAGCCATGGAAAATGAGCTCACAGAAAAGCCCTTTTCCTTACGGCTCCTGAGCCACTCGTCCGAAATATGCTTCAAGCGGCTCAGCATCTCTTTCGAATAGGGAGGCTGCAATACTTCGAAGGTGAAGCCGCTGCGCTGTAGCTTACTGATGCGAGTCCGCATTTTAAGCCACTTCTTTCCTTGTAAGCTGAAGCTGGGCAGGTCGACCTGGGCCTCTTCGCCTATTTTGGAGTGAACCAAGCCAAGACTTTTATATAGGGGCAAATACTTAGATGTCGTTTGATAAAATACGGGTACCATTTTGTCCTTCGCGCATGCTTCAATAAATTGCTTAATGAGACGCTCTACGGAGCCTGGCTTTCCAAGCGGGTCCCCCAGTACGATCCGGCGATTGCCGACGGAGCGATAGAGCAGAAGCGCTTCGTATTTAGAGTCCCATAGCCACTCTTTATCGCCAAGGTAATACAAATGGGAATGTGCGTGGTGACCGCAGGTTTTTAGCAAATCTTTCAGGCGCTTTTTAGAAAGGTGATCAATCATTTGAGAAATCCTCCAAGTGAACAATGACTATGTCGAAATATGTCGTACTTTATATACATCGGCGTTTGCAGCATTAGTTTAAAGAGATAAGCGCGATTATGCACAAACAAAGTTGTAGAAATATACATTCTTGCATGATTCAAGCTTATAATAAGCTTGCTTGATTCCCCGCTTATGTAATTGAAAGATTGTTCTGCTACTTTGCACATGTATTTGCGCAGTTTTGAGCATCCGCCAGAGTTTGAATATGGTATATTCATAATAGCAAAATGATAGAGGCAGAGGACTAATGCAATGAACAAACAGCTGGCTGTGTGGCTTGGTATAATCGGGTTGTTTTTTGTGGTGACGGTCACGTTCATCATACAGTGGATACACCCCTCCGTGAGTTATCCGCAAGCGAAGGACGGCGTGTTGGATGCTAGAGCTTGGAATTTCGCGGAGGAAGGATTCATTCCACTGCGGGGCGAGTGGGATTTCTATGAGGGGAAACTGCTGACGCCGGACGATTTGCCCATAATGACCCGAGATGCGAAGGCTGTGCCTGCGCAGGTTCCCGGAGGATGGAAAGAAATAGAGGGTTTCCCGAATGAAAGAGGATTCGGTGCGGGAACCTATCATTTGAAGATATATGTTAGCAAGGCTGATATCTACAGCTTCCGTGGCAAAAAAATGCGAATGTCGAGCCATATATTTATGAATAATACCGATCTTGGAGGCACGGGAAAAACATCTCTTTCACCAGATGCTTTTGTTTCTAGCAATGTCCCGTTTGTAGGAGCCGCACATTCGGGCGGCGAAACCATAGACATTCTGATACAGGTTGCCAGCTTTAAATATTTGGAGGGCGGATTGGTTCAAGCTCCTGAGTTCGGATTAGATGATGATATTCTGAATCGCCGTGACCACTCGAGGCTGGCAGATATGATTGTCGTGACGATGCTGCTTGTGTTCGGTTTGTATTACGCGGGGATGTTCAGGCAGTGGCGCAAAGAAGCTCATCTGATGTATTTCAGCTTTTTCTGTTTGGCAACGGGTCTGTTTTTCAGTATTGATAATGAAATTTTGGCCATGCTGCTCATTCCTGGCTTATCTTTTTTATGGCTCCAAAAGCTGCTATTTCTATTTTCGTATCTTTCTTTTATTTTTTTCGTCTTGTATGCCTACAGCTACTTGGGCGAGCCGGACAACATCGTGTTCCGATGGCTGCGCCGCTGCTCGATGATCTATTTCCTCGTGTTTATGATCATACCAAACATGTACTTGCGCAGCATCTTTTTTATTGCCATTATTTTGCAGGTAGTTACGTTTGTTACGGTTTTTTATGCAATATTCCGTAGCCGAAGCAGAGGCGCACCTGGCAGCTTTGCTATTCTACTCGGTATTTTCTTTCTAATTGTTAGCTGGATCTATGCGCAGCTGCGCTACGAGATGGCGCTCGATAATCCATATTATTTAGTCGTTACTCCTTTGCTGCTCGTATTTTCCCAAGCCTTTCTTATCTCGAACCGGATGCAGGAGGCTTTCAAGAGAAGCGAGAGACTTGCGGAGCAGTTGATTATCCATGATAAGCAGAAGGATGAATTTTTGGCAAAAACCTCCCATGAGCTGAGAACACCCTTGCACGGCATCATTAATTTGTCGCAGACACTGCTTGATAATGAGGATAAGCCGCTCCGTCTGGAGCATCGCGAGAACATTATGCTGCTGCATTTATTAGGTCGCAGGCTTTCTGGATTGGTACATGATATTTTGGATATGAATCAGATTAGGCACGGGCATTTATCGATAAACAAAACGGCAGTCAGCCTACATATGTCGGTCCAGTTCGTAATGGAGACGCTATCGATCTCTTCCCTCAACCGTGACGTGAAGATTGTGAATGGCTTGCCAAGTGTGCTGCCACTCGTCTTTGCTGACGAGAACAGGCTGAGACAGATTCTTCATAACCTGCTGGAGAACGGTTTGAAATATACCATTAAAGGTACGGTTACGATCTCAGCAGAGAAGAGGGCAGATATGCTTGCTATATCCGTCACAGATACAGGCAGGGGCATTCCGCCGCAAGCAATGGAGGAGCTCTTCCAGTCCTTTGTCCAGTATGAGCATGAGGGAATTGGCGTGCGAAGCGGTATTGGCCTTGGGCTTAGTATCTCGAAGCAGTTGGTAGAGCTTCAAGGAGGTATCTTAGAGGTGGAGTCGGAGGTAGGCGAAGGTTCGCGGTTTACGTTCACGATTCCAGCAGCGATTGCAGAGGAAGAGCACTTATTGGAGGCCGAGCAGGCCGAGCTTATTCGCAATTACGCTCCTATATTAAGTGCGGCAGCAAGCGAGCTGGATACATCGTTTCATATCCTGATCGTCGATGACGAACCTTCAAATTTGAGAATATTAATGGACGCTGTGGAATCGATACCGTATGCCTATACGGCGGTTCATAGCGGGGAAGAAGCACTGGCAGCGCTTCAGGGCTCGGTCAAGCCGGATCTTGTATTGCTGGACATTATGATGCCAGGCGTATCCGGTTTGGACGTTTGCAGGGAAATACGGAAGCTGCAGGGACTCGCTGAGCTTCCAGTTCTTATGCTGACCGCCTCAGGGCAAACCGGCGATGTGATAGCCTCCTTCGCTGCGGGAGCCAATGATATTGTTCAGAAGCCGTTCGAGCTGCTGGAGCTGAAGGCACGGATGAAATCACTGCTTGCGATGAAGAATTCATCCGAACAAGCGGTGCGCAGGGAAATGGACTTTCTGCAAGCGCAGATTACGCCTCACTTTCTATACAATAGCTTGAATGCTTTAGTGGGTCTTAGCTATAAGAACGTAGACAAGCTGAGGGAAATGATTTACCATCTGTCCACCTATCTGCGTGCAAAGTTTACATTTGTGTTTCAAAGCGAGTTCATTGATCTTAAAAAAGAACTAGAGCTCGTCGAAGCCTACCTAGCTATTGAACAACTGCGTTTCGGCGATAGGCTGAAGGTTTATTACCATATTGAGGATGGTATTCATGTCATGCTGCCTCCACTCACCTTGCAGCCAATCGTTGAGAATGCGGTTCGACACGGCATAGGCCAGAAGCCGGAGGGAAGCAGTATTCACATTACGATTGGCCGCATCGGGAATGGAATAGCGATTACTGTAGAGGACGACGGAGCGGGCATGGATGAGTCTACCTTGCGCAAGCTCGACAATAGCGAAGCGGGCGGGGTAGGAATCGCTAACGTTAACAGGCGTCTTCAGGTGCTATATGGCGGCAAGCTGAGCCTGCACAGTTCGCCTGGACATGGGACACAAGTCAAGCTTCATATACCGGAGGAATTTCATGCTAAAAGCAATGATGGTTGACGATGAAGAAATCGCACTCGAGGTATTAGACATTCTTCTTGCGGAGATTGGAGGAGTATACGTAGCGGGCAAGTTCAGTCAGGTAGCGGATGCGATCGCACAAGCCGCAGAGTTGAAGCCGGATCTTATTTTTCTGGATATTCAGATGCCGGGTATTAATGGGCTGGAGGCGGCAGAGCTGCTCCTTGCCCAGTCTCCGGAGAGTGAGGTTATTTTTGTAACGGCTCACCATGAATATGCCATTGAAGCATTCGAATCAAACGCTATCGGTTATTTGCTAAAGCCGGTCATTAAGGATAAGCTCGCCAAAACGTTAAACCGCTATATCGAGATGCAGCAGAAGCTGATACGTAGAAGCAGCGCTTCTGCCGCTGTTGATCGGGCGAAGGAAGAGGAAGCAGCTTCACTGTCCAATGAGCGCAAAGCTCTTCATCTCAAGGTCATGGGAAGCTTAGAGCTTTATGAAGCGGATGGAAAGCTCGTGACATGGCGTACGAAAAAAACGAAAGAGCTGTTTGCCTACTTATGGAGCTTCGCAGGAGCACCGGTCAATCGCTATTACATCTTGCATGACCTTTGGCCGGAAACGGAATTGGAGCGTGCACAAACTTTGTTCCATACGACCCTCTATAATTTGCGGACCAGTCTCAAAAAAGCAGGTTTCTCGGATGCTGTAGCATTCGGTGATGAACGTTATTGGTTGACTGCAGCAGGAATAGTGAGCGATTTGTCTCGATTGGAGCATATCCTGTCTGGAGATGCTCAGGCTTATCACGCTATGGAGCTGTTGGCACTCTATCGCGGAGACTACTTGGAGATGGAGCATTATAGCTGGGCCGATGAGAAGCGGCAACAGGTTCGCACAAGCTTTATCGATCACTTGGATTATATAGCGGAGCAATCGGCCCCATCTATGAAAGAGCAGCTGCTGCGCAGACTAATTGGGCTGGAGCCTTATACTCTGAAATATTATGATCAATTGCTGGAGCATCTGCATCAAGAAGGCAATCGTGCAGCCGCTGCCAAGCTGGACGAACAAAGGCGACAAATCATTGGCAATGAGCTGGACGCGGCAATCAATCGCAAACAGCGGTGAGTATGGGCATATATTCGTTAAACGGCTGAGAACCCCTTGTTTTCCAGAGCTAATTTTGGGACAATAATAAGCAGTATGCAAGCTTCGGTAGTTAGGGCAGATTAGACTGGATCGTACAGTGTTGAAAAGAGGAACAGATATGAATAAACCATCTATATATGGATTAACTTTCGAGCAGCTGACGGACTTTTTCAAGGAGCATGGCTTTACGAAGTTTCGGGCATCGCAGGTGTGGGAGTGGCTGTACCGGAAGCGGGTTACAGCATTCGCAGATATGATTGATGTGAAGGCGGAATGCGTGTCGCTGCTCTCCGAGCACTTTGTTATCCGAACGCTGACGGAGCACACGCGGCAGGAGTCTGCTGATGGAACGAATAAGTTTTTGTTCAAGCTGCAGGATGGCAACTTAATTGAGACGGTATTAATGCGGCATAAATTCGGTCTATCGGTATGCGTGACGACTCAAGTAGGCTGCAATATCGGCTGCAGCTTCTGTGCGAGCGGCTTGCTTGCCAAGAGCCGGGATTTATCGAGCGCCGAGATTGTCGAGCAGATTATGCAGGCGCAGTTTCATCTGGATCGCATGCAGCAGGATGAGCAGGTGAGCCATGTAGTCGTTATGGGTATCGGCGAGCCTTTCGACAATTTCAAGAACATGACCGATTTCATCGGTGTTATTAAGAGCCAGAAGGGGCTCGCCATTGCCGCGAGACATATCACGGTATCAACGAGCGGTCTTGCAGGCAAAATCGTGGAGTTCGCAGACTCCGATCTTCAAGTGAATCTCGCTGTATCGCTGCATGCGCCGAACAACGAGCTGCGGACACGGATTATGAAGATTAACAAAGCGATTCCGATTGAGAAGCTGATGGAATCCATCGATTATTATTTGGAAAAGACGAATCGTAGAATTACGCTGGAGTATATATTGCTCAAGGATGTGAACGATCAGAAGGAGCATGCGCTCGAGCTCGCAGAACTGATCGGGAATCGTCGCAGCTTAGCTAACGTCAATCTGATCCCTTACAATCCGGTGGATGAGCATAGTCAGTACCAGAGAACGGATCGGGATACGATTCGCGCATTCTATGATACCTTGAAGAAACAAGGCGTCAGCGTGAGCGTCCGCCTGGAGCACGGTACTGATATTGATGCGGCTTGCGGCCAGCTCAGAAGCAAGCAAATTAAGAAAACCAAGGAGCTTCAGCTTGGGTAATGAACGGAAGTTTCTTAAGAGTATTCCTTGAATGGGGAATGCTCTTTTTTGCGTTAACGTGACAGCCTTCTGCTCCCATTCATAATCTGATAAGATGAATTTGCCGCACGGGATTATTTTGGCTGAGAAGGGTGTATCATACATGAAGAAAAAGGCTTTAGATTTGCTGATGATTATGGCGGGGGCGTTTATTTTTGCGTTAGCGATCAATTTGTTCGTTATTCCGAATGAACTTGGCGAGGGCGGGGTTACGGGGATAACGATTATTTTATATTATATGTTCAGCTGGTCACCGGGCTTGATGAGTTTAATATTCAACTCTTTCCTACTTATTATTGGTTATCGCTTCTTAGACCCAAGAACGGTAATCTACACGATTGCTGCTGTATTGTTCAACTCACTCTTCCTGCATCTGACCGAGAGTTGGAGCATCGCATCTGATGAAATAGTTATTAATGCTGTATTCGGAGGTCTACTCGGCGGAATTGGGATAGGTATGGTCATTCGGGTCGGAGGTACAACGGCTGGAACGACGATTCTAGCTCGTATTGCTAACAAATATTTGGACTGGAACATTAGCTATGCGCTGCTGTTTTTTGATCTAATCGTGGCCTTCTCCTCGTATTTCATCATTGGGGCAGAGGCACTCATGCTGACGATTGTTATGCTCTATATCGGCACGAAGGTGATGGACTTTATTATTGAGGGCGTTAATCCGAAGAAAGCCGTTACGATCATCTCGAAGGAGCAGGACAAAATTGCAGAACAGGTTAATGTGGTGATGGATCGCGGGGTTACGGTGATCTACGGACGAGGCTATTATACGAAAACACCGCAGGAAATTTTATACATCGTCATCAGCAAGCAAGAGCTGAGCACGTTGAAGAAAATTGTGAAGGCTGCTGACAAAAACGCCTTTATTACGATTCATGATGTGCGGGATGTGTTCGGAGAAGGTTTTATTGATATATCGAAGTGAAACATAACGGACAGTTAACTTTTCGCTTATTATTGCAATATAGAGTAAGATTAGAGGAAGAATGCAAATGGGAGCTGTTGAAATGTCGAACGAAGAAGTAATTCTAACCAAAGAGGGCTTAGAGCAACTGCAAGCCGAGCTTGATGATCTGAAATACGTGAAACGCAAGGAGCTGGCTGCGCGGATTAAACTGGCGATCAGCTATGGCGACTTGAAGGAAAACAGTGAGTACCATTCAGCCAAGAATGACCAATCCTTTATGGAAACAAGAATTATTATATTAACGAATATGCTCAAGAAAGCGCGTGTTGTTGAAGCCGATACGCAAGATCTCTCCAAGGTGAATATTGGATTAACCGTTATTCTTAACGACATAGAGTTCTCCGAACAAATTGCGTACAAAATCGTTGGTACGGAGGAAGCGGACGTAGCGGATAATAAAATTTCATACGAAAGCCCGCTCGGGAAAGAACTGCTTGGCAAGTCTGTCGGCAGCATTATTAGCGTCAATGCTCCAATGGGTGTCATTAAGTATGAGCTTCTTGAAATTAAAGGTTCGTAATTATTCATTCGGATGATACAAGAAAGGGTGAGGGGAATTGGGTAAACAATTTGATTCCATGTTACCTCAGCATGAGGCGTTTATTCGCCAGCAGCATATCTATTTTATTGGATCGGCACCATTATCTGCGGATGGACATGTTAATCTTTCACCTAAGGGGCATGATTCCTTGCGGATTCTGTCTGAGAATCGTGTTGCCTACTTGGATCTGACAGGCAGCGGCAATGAAACGAGCGCACATCTTGAGGAAAACGGAAGAATTACAGTCATGTTCTGTGCATTTGACGGAGCGCCTAACATCCTTAGACTTTACGGCACAGGGAAGGTGGTGCTGCCGGATTCGCCGGAGTGGGATACGCTTTATCCGTTGTTTACTCCATTGCCTGGAGCTAGGCAGATTATGGATATTGAAGTGCATAAGGTACAAACCTCCTGTGGGTTTTCGATTCCCTTTATGTCTTACACAGGCGAGCGTGAAACGCTTCAGCGCTGGGCGGTTCAACAAGGCGAGCAAGGGCTTAAGGATTACCGTAAGCAGAAAAATACGAAAAGCATCGACGGTATGCCAACCCCTTTGAGTGTGCTATATAAGTAAAGTTCTAAAAAGACTGGTAAGCGGCTCTCAGTTGAGCTGCTTTGCTAGTCTTTTTGTTTGTTCATGAACGTATTCACAACAGAGCATGGCCGCTGTAAGCACGTATGTAGCAAGAGTAGCTAGACTGAAAAATAGACTCATCCTAGTAGCGACCTGTTACAATGATTCCAATTAAAGAAGCATGTCGTATGGAATTGTGCGGGGCGTGCTGCTTATTTTTGTCCATACGTTTATTGGCGAAAAGCAGAGGAAGCGACAGCATTACACGTCTAATGAGCTCAATAAACAGCGATCGACAAATTCAGATGAGAAAAGATTAATGAGGGATAGGACTCTAGCTTGATGTAAACTAACACTTAGTATGGCAAAGTAATACTTAGCAATGCGATACACGGATCATTAAACTTTGGAAGCTAAATAGGTTTTCCAACAATCTTTTTTAGGAGGAACGCTATTATGAACTATCATTTTTTTGTAGGCAATGACAATGGAAACAGTGAGCATGATTTGATCATCGACGGTAAATTGGTTCAGCAGCCCAATGTGAATTGTACGGTGGACGAGCTGCCTTGGAGCGAGGAGCAAACACCGGAGAGCTTTATCAAAAATTTGCAGGATCAGCTGGTCGTTACGATCGATTCGCCTGCATCCAGACCAGGTATGTACTATGTTGGGAAATTCGCACTCGAGAGTGGAGAAATTCTAGATAACCTGCAAATCGGAATCGATTTGAAAAGCGACATGGATTTGCCAGTTATCAATACACTCGCACAGATTGCAGCAATGGCCGTACAGAAGGCATACGAAGAAAAGAAGAAGATTCCTGAACAAATCGATGTGGAAGTAGATATGGCAACAGCTTTGCCAGTAACTCAGCATACGGATGAAACTTCAACCAAGTTCGAGAAGCGGTTCACCACGGGGACGCATCATGTGACGGTGCATCTGGGCATGCAGCGTGTAGCTGTCAAAATCGTATTCCCGTTTGCCAAGGTTGTTCCGGAAGCAACGCCGGTTATATTCACGTTGCAGAAGGATGCGGAAGGCAGCTGGAGAGAGGGCGAAATCTTCGGCGATTTCCTTGAGTCTTACGGAATTGAGAAGAAATTCAACGGCAGCTACTTCAAGGACAAGCGTATCCTTCATGTGGATATCGGCGATGGCTCGACAGAGTATCCGATTACAGAGGGCAATAAGTTTCTGCGTCAATTCGTGCATGGTAGCCATCATGGTGCAGGTTATGCTATTGAAGAAGCGCTGCAGGAGTTTAACCGTCTCATTCATTTGCCTGACAGCCCGCGTCAATTTTTCAGTGATGTGATCAAAAATGCAGGGCACAAATACCATGCGCGTGCACTCAAGACGCTCAAGCGTCCGCTTGAGAGTCAGGTTCGGCAAATTGTGCAGCATGTGAAGAAGCAGTTGACCAAGGCGCGTAATGAGATTGATTTGATTTGCGTCTACGGCGGAGGCAGCATTCTTATGCGTTCGGTGCTTTACGGACAGCTGAAGGAGCTATGTGAGGAACGGGAAATGCAGTTGTTGTATATTCCAGCTGAATATGCCGTACAGCTTAACGCCATGGGTCTTGATGCTTTCGTACGCGGGAAAATTTATGAGGCACTCAAGAACAAGGCCGTTCAACCCGTATAATGAGGTTGAGGCAAGTATCGGTATATCATAACGGATTCTGGTAGGTGAATAAGATGAAAAAAACGAAACAGCCCGGTGATAATATAAGCTTGAAAACCAAAAAGACAGAGGACCCGCTGGTTATGCAGTGGCTGAATACGCAATCGAATCTGATGGATTCGCTTCGTTATTTGGTCGAAAGGGAGATTGCGAGCCATGGCGTTCGCAACTTGCAGGCGTTTGTTCCGATGGAGCGAAGCATGCTGCACAGCGGAGAGCCATTATTGCAGCAGGATGCCGATCTGCGTACGCAATTGGCCTCAGGACTTGGACAACTGGCAGCAGCTGCTGAAGAGATTATTGCACCTCCTAAGGTACAAGAGCCGGCTGCTGAAGAAGAGTTCGATGATGATGATATTGAGGCTTGGAGCTAGAGGCTAGGCGCTTTAAGACGAGGTATATATACTCACAAACATGTAAAGTAATGCTGAGTAATACTAAGTGTTTCTAAGAAATATTGGAAAAGTAGCATTTATGATGATCTTGTATATCACAAGGTAATATTAAAGGATACTTAGTGTTACTTCACATTACTTAGAGATGCTGACGATAAACAAGCACTTACACGCGTAATTTCATTTAAAGTATTCGAGCAGTTGCGAGTGTAATTATAACTAAGCCAGCAGGCATAATGAATGGCATAAGAAGAAAAGCCTGACGGCGTACTTGCTATAGACGCCATCGTTCCAGCGAAACGTATAGAGAGAGTATGAGCAAATTCACATGCTTTCCTATACGCCAAAAAAAAGAAGGAGAGCGGATGCTCTCCTTCTTTTGCATATATTAGTGAGCCAATGCGAAGAGGCCGTGAATGTGTGAAAGGTAACGGATGTTGCTCGCTTCTTTCATCAGGGATGCAGGCAAGCCTTTCAGCTGCGTTGCGTTTCCGCCGATTGTACCCACGCCGTCTTTGCGGCCAAGGCTTCCAAGTGTGCCGGAGAATACCGGTACGAACTTGTCCATAACGCCGCCTTTGATTTGAACCGCTAGGTTGTAGCCTACCGTTTCGCCCATTTGCCAAGCAAGCTGAGCTGTTGGAGGGTAAGGACGGTCGCCGCCTTCAGGGAATACAACCGCACAGTCGCCTGCAAGGAAAACATCAGCATGCGAAGTCGATTGAAGCGTTGGCGTAACTGTCGAACGGCCGCGATCCTCTGCAAGGCCGCTGCTGCCGACAACAGGGTTGCCTTTAACGCCGCCAGTCCAGATGATTGTGCTGGATTCGATTGTACGTCCGTCTTTCAAAGATACAGAGCTTTTCGTTGCTTCGGTAATTGCTACGCTAGTAACGAAGTTCACGCCGCGTTTCTCTAAGCTTGTAACTGCACGATCGATCAATACTTTAGGGAAGATTGGCAATACGGCAGGGCCAGCTTCTACGCAATAAAGGGAGATATCATTGAAATCGATACCTTTGCTGCGGCATACTTCAGGAAGTCTGTCTGCGAATTCGCCGACAAGCTCAACGCCAGTCAAGCCGCCGCCGCCAACAACGATTGTTGCGTCAGCTTTGTTGCCTGATTTTTTGTAAGCATCAAGACGGTCTTCCACATGCTTGCGGATGCGGTTAGCATCAGCAACGGATTTGAGAACAAGGCTGTTCTCTTCAAGTCCAGGAATTCCGAAGTAGTTCGTTTCGCTGCCTAGGGCAACCACTAGCGTATCGTACTTTTGTACTTGGCCGCTTGAGAGAACAACTTGTTTCTCGTTAGGTTTGATTTCTTTTACAGTGTCAACCACGATGTTGACTTGTTTGTCGCCTAGAAGCTTGCTCAGCGGAAGCGCAACAGCTTGCTCAGCAATAGTATCGCCGGCAAGTCTGTGCAGCTCAGTGATGATTTGGTGAGTAGGAAAACGGTTAACGATTGTGATGCTTGCTTCTGCTGCGCTTAGGTGCTTGCGAGCAGTAAGAGCAGTCAATAGACCGCCGTAACCGCCGCCAAGAATAAGAATTTGCTTCGACATGTTCATCCTCCGTTCGTTCTGTACGTAATCAGTGTATTAAGCTTTTTCGTTTTTCCGTTCCGACAATACGCTAAGGAATGCTTGAGCAAAGCGAAGCGTTTTTTGAACTTCTGGATCTTTCAGCATTTTCAACATAGCGAATAGGCCGACGGATGATCCAGTTGCCGCTGCCTCTTGCGAACGCTCGCCTGCTTCCATAGCAGCAGTAGCGATACCTTTTGCTTTTTCTTGAACCGGTTTGACGAATTCACCGATACCTTGAGCGAAATCGTTGATCAACACTTTGTCTGTTGCAATGCCTTGCGCGAAGTCATAAGCTTTAGTCATCAGTGTAACCATTTCAGCTAATTTCGGAAGGTTGTCCACGAGCACAGTCAGAGACTGTTGAACCTCCGGCTTCAATAACTGATCAAGTACATCCAAAGTTTGCTTTTCTTCCACGAGGCTTGCTGCGACCTCTTGTCCAGCAGTTGGTTGTGACATAATAGAATGTCCTCCTTTGCGTAAATTTGAAAGTAAGTTGTGGTCTCAATTGTGTCATTCGCTAGGTGCAGTCATGCGTCCATGAAGTTTGTTACACTTTTCACATAGTTTCACATAAATATGTCTGTGTGTAAGTAACAGTCTTATCCTGGCAATCAGAAAAGGAAGCGTTAGCGATAATGACGTAATCGGATTGAACCCTTTGCTTCTATTCTACATCGTTTTCGCCAAAAGTTAAAAAGAAATTTATTACTTTTTGCAAAATAAATAATGCTTTGCCGCTTTAGGCTCCAAAAACCAACTAAACCCTTGTCAGAAGTGCACAAATTTTGCTCATTTAATAAGGAATCATGAGGGCGGCGGCTGCCCAATTGCCACAAGAAATGGATAAGGGGAATGATGATTATGAAGCCTTTCACTCAGAATGTAATTGCAATTATTCAGGCGATACCGGAAGGATGCGTCATGACCTACGGGCAAGTTGCGGAGCAAGCCGGAAGCCGGAGAGGCGCAAGGCAGGTCGTCCGAATTCTTCATTCGTTAAGCCGTATTCATAAGCTTCCCTGGCATAGAGTTGTTAATGCAAAAGGAGAAATTGCCTTGACCGATGAGGAGTCGAGGTATATGCAAATGCTGTATCTTGCGAATGAGGGTATTGTAGTAAGCGAAGAGGGACGAATCGATCTGGAGAAATACCGGTATCACCCGCACCAAGATCAAGAAACCACGCTATAGGGGGCGAATAGGCTAACGGAAGGCTTATAAGCGATGCGCCGTGAGTGCTGAATATTCGCTGAATATAGAACCGCTTCGCCATCTGCTCAGCACCATTAAACTTTTCTAATTAAGCCTGATTTGAAACCGGTTATCCGAACCTTTATTATGGTATAGACCAATCGGAAGGGAGAGAAAGAATATGGCCACAGACATCACACATGGAAACGTCCGCAACTTCACTATTTCTACTGAAATCTTTTACAATCCGAGCTTGGATATTTATTCGCAAATGATTTATATCGTATTAAGCTCAAGCACCGCGGATACAGCATCGCTCACCTTAGATGAGGTTGCCAAAAAGGGACGTATGACGACAAAATTAGCGATTAAAGCGATGCAGTCCTTAGTAGATGAGCAGTTAATACCACATAAATTGTTCCGTAAAATGATCGGAGAGTTCCAAGATGACCGTCTGTCTTGGGCGGCTAAAGGTCTGCTTACCTACTGCAAGAAGCATAAAGAAATTACATTGACGGAGCTGCTCGCGCTCTCAGACCAATCGGGCGAGGACGAGCAGAGCATTCGCAGGGCGATTAACGAGCTGGAACGAAACGGCTACCTTGAAGAATTCCCTGAGCTTAGCAAGCTGACGAATTGACGAATGATCGAATGATCGAATGACGAATGCATAAGAAGAAATAGGACGTATACAGCTAAGCAAGCTGCATGCGTCCTGTTTTTTTGAGCTGAGCATGGCGCTTAATCTTTGCTTAATCGCTCAAGAAGGGAGTCGCCGCTCTTACCGACCCTTACATATGCGAACTTGGCGTTGCGCTCGGTTTCGGTACCGGTGCCCTCCGGAACGAAGTAGGTTTCGATGCCGTAATAAATGCCATCCCAGCCATTGTAGATACCATTTATGATGATTTCCTTGGGATTTAACGACTCACCCTGCTTGTATAAACGGCTGAATTGGTAAACACCGTCAGCGTCCTCCATGAGCACTGCTTTGACCCGTTTCGATCCGTCATGGGCTTCTAATTCCTTAACTGCCTGAGATGGCGGTGACGATATGGTGTAGTTAAGTCTAACGTAATCGCCCTGCAAGAGTGATCTTGGATCAAGTGGCTCGATCGCAAGCTTTACAGGGGTTCCTCCTGAGAGGAGAATTTCGCTTGAAGCGGCATGATAGCCGATATAACCGAGCTGGAGCACAATCACGATAATTAGCCATATCGGGTGCTTGTGCAGCATTCGGTTGTATGCATCCGTATTCTCTGGCACACTGGCACGTGTCCGGTACGCGAATAAATACGTAGCTGCAATTACGATCATGCCAAGCAACGCTAAGGTTATTGATTTGTGGAGCAGCGTCCAGAATAGATCATAATATTTGAACCCGATAAAGATGAACCAGAACACAAGGCTGGCTGCTGCTTCGAGCGATTGACCTTTGCGTACGAACAAGAAGGCTAATACGGTAACAACAAGGAAGTTCAGCAGGTTAAACAGCTCATAGGAGCCTGGGAAAATATCCTCCATGAAGGTTAGCCAGAACAGAAGCAGCAGAGTAAACAACAGCCCGCACTCACGCAAATGCTGTTTCATGGCGCTATCACCGAGCAGATAATGACTGGCAAAGAAGACGGCGTTCAGGACAGCCATGATGAGCACGATAAAGGATGAAGCATGCTGCGTATATTCGAACAGCTGGAACAGCAGAATGGCGATGTTCAGGTTGATGAGCGAGTAGAGAAAGAGATGTTGTGCCCGTCCGTGCAGCTTGAACCAGCCAGCTATCGTTACGACTAGGAATAGTAAAGTGAGTGGTGCAGTATCCATCCAACCAATGGCAATCATACCGGCAGCGTACCCCATCGTAAGAACCGTATAACGGATAGCTGGATTAAGACGTGGGAGCAGAAGCATCGGCAATACGAACAGGAATGAAATTACGAGCAAGACATGTTGTGGCTCTACTTGGCTCGAGGAGACGAGTACTAAGCCAACCAATGAGATGCTCCCGATCAGTACGCCGATTACGGTCACAATCGTGGATACGATATGGCCGACGACTGCGCTATGACGTTCTTCTCCAGCATGATCTGCAGGCTGCTCTTCCTCGCTTGCTTCACCTAAGCCAAGTCGATTGAGGAACCGGAAGAAAAAGAAGTTTGCGCCAAGCAGCAAGGCGACGAAGAGCAGACCGTACACAAAGAATGCAGTTGAAGCATGCTCGCTCAGCAGCTCCAGAAATTTGAATACGGCAAAAGCGGATGCTGCGAGCGCATTCAGTGTCAGCATGAGCTTATCCAGTCGAACACGGATGAAGTAGTAGAACCCTGCGGCAATCGCAGCTAAGCAAACGATGTTCATCCAAGGTCCAAACTGCTCGAATTGTGTAGAGTTGGATAGAACGAGTAGGGCAATATGGAAGACGATGAAGCTGACGAATCGAATCGGTGCGGAATGCAGCAGCTTGCCCTGCGTGAGCAGGAATAGGATGAGATTGATGAGCGCAAACAAGCAGCCAATTAGCCAAAGCTCATTATCTGTACGTGCAATGTACATCGCATTCGGGAAAAAGTATTGCCACAGTGTTACATGTACAAGTATATAGGACAGCACATAGAAAGGGTTAAAGCGCGTAATAAAAGAGAGCAGCAGTGCAGGAACCGACCATACAAAAAAAAGCTCATAGGTGTCTGCATGCGAATTGTAGACTTGATTGAGCAGCGCTACTGCGGCACCGAACGAAACACATCCACCGACCAGTAAGATTGCTGAAAGGAAGGAATGGTGCCCGAGCATGATTTTTAATTTGGCAAAAAAAGCGGATGCCCCGTAGAATAACACCATTATTCCAGCAGAGGCGAGAATTTTATCGGCACGATCAAGGCCGCTCCAGTTGGCAGCGAAGAAGTAGATGATGGCAGCAAGGAGCAGGGACACGCCCATTAGGAAGCCGACGCGTGTTAGGTTTAGTCGTAGCATTGGACTCACATGCCTTTCTAGTTGGTATGTCTTGTATTATAATGACCCAATCATTAGTCAGATAGTACTCACTTTTTATAGTACTGGTTCGCAGAGGCGAATATATCCATCAGAATATTTTTACCCAGAGTATTCGGAAACAACGCAAAACGAGCTTACTCAGGAAATCGAGCAGGCTGGTTTCTATCGTATTCGGACAATTGCTAGTATGATAGGGTAGGTACAACACCGTCCATCATGTGGCAATGAAAGGGGAACAGCGATGCTACACACCAAATTAATCAGCCTTTTATTGCTGGGCATCACGTTATCGGGGCTATTCATAGGGGAGAAACAAGAGTTCGCCAATTCGACCGAGGAGACTGCCTATTTTATCGCTCCCACAGGCAGCGATGCGAATGCAGGGACGTTAGATTCACCTTGGAAAACACTGCAGCATGCTGCGGATCTTGCAGAGGCGGGCAGCACGGTGTATGTGCGCAGCGGCGTATATAAACAAAAGCTTGTCGTCACTCGCTCCGGTTCCGCTGCCAAGGGAGCAATAACGTATTCCAATTATGGCTCCGAGAAGGTCATATTGGACGGGACAGGGCTTACGGTAGAGGGCAGAGAGGGTCTCATTACCGTTAACGATGCAAGCTATATTCATATAAATGGCTTGGAAATACGGAATTATAAGTCGCGTGCAAACGATACGGCTCCCGTTGGTATTCTCGTTCAAGGCGCGGGAAGCTATATTCAGCTCACGAATAATAATATTCATAGCATTCAGAATACGGCTGCTCCTACAGGCAAGAGCTTACGGGGCCGTGATGCACATGGTATTGCCGTATACGGAACCAAGGCGCCGCAATCCCTTCATCATATAATAATCGATGGCAATAAACTGCATAATCTGGTGCTCGGGTCCAGTGAGTCGCTCGTACTTAACGGCAATATCGAGCAATTCACCATATCAAATAATCGCATCTATGATAACGACAATATAGGAATTGATATTATCGGTTTTGAAGGGGTCGCTCCGAAATCGGCATTCGATCAAGCGCGAAACGGGCTCATACAAGGAAATACGGTATACAATATTTCATCTAACAACAACCCATCTTATGGAAAAAAGCTGCCCAATGACAGCAATGCGGCAGGGGGTATTTATATCGATGGCGGAAAGAACGTTGTCGTAGAACGTAATCTAAGCTACAACAACGACATTGGAGTCGAGCTGGCCTCCGAGCATAAGGGCAAAGCGACAAGCGGCATTACCGTTCGCAGCAACGTCATTCATAGCAACCGGTTAACCGGAATCGCACTTGGAGGCTATGATAAGCAGCGCGGCTCTACGACAGGCAGCAGCATTGTTAATAACACCTTATACAACAATGATACCTCCGGCTCAGGCAGTGGACAGCTATTAATCCAGTACGATACAAGCAACAACCTCATACGAAACAACATCATAGCTGCTGGCTCTGGGAATAAGATGATAGCGAACGAATACAAGAAAAACACAGGCAATGTCGTTGACTATAATCTATATTTCAGTCCAGGGACTGGTGCAAAGGCGCAATGGGTATGGAAAAATAAATCATATTCGGGATTGGCTGCTTATCAATCCGGTACGGGTCAGGATGCTCATTCATTATTTGTGGATCCTAGGTTTGTTCAAACAAAAAGCTTTGATCTTCATCTCAAATCAGGCTCACCTGCGATAGATCGGGGATATAGTGATCGCAATTTATGGAATACGTACGACTTTGATGGAAAAGCACGGGTAAGCGGTAAAACGATCAATATCGGAGCCTTTGAGTAATAAGGTTAATCAAACGAGAAGAAGCTCCTGACTATGGCGGTCAGGAGCTTCTTTTGTCTCTAGTCTGCAATTGTAATGTATTACATGGCTTTCGTTAATGTAGCAGATTGGTTGCTTTTGTTGAAATTCACATTCCAACCAAGCCATTCTGCGATAAAGCGAAGCGGTACTTGTGTGCGGCCTTCTTTGATGTGAACGACGGCATCGAGCTTAACGTTTTCACCGTTGACTTGGATGATGTTTTTGCCTAACCAGAACACAACCTTGTCTGTACCCAGTTTAAGTTCCACGGTTTTGTTCGACGGCACATACTTTACATCCGCGCCGAGCGTGCTCGTCAACGTTCTAAGAGAGACGAATGTAGTACCTTGCTTAACATAAGGTGCAACGTCCATCATCGCGTTTTTGCCGTTTATTTGAGCGTTTTTGTTGCCAATTTGGAACCAGATGCTTGTGACAGCATTCGGATTCTCAGGCTGTGTAACGGGTGGAGCAACTTGGAACAGCTCTGGCTTCTGCGTCACGATGGCGCCGCCAAGCGCTTTTCCTACACCGAACATGAAGCTGTAGCCTTTGCGGAAGCTGTCATATAGACCTGTCTTGCTTGCTGATTGGTAGATATCAAATGCTTCAAGGACAAGCTTCTCATGCTCGGCCACAGCTGCAGTCGCGCCTGCGGTAGGCAGGTTCTCGCCTGTTGCTGTTCCGAGGAATTTACCGAACTCTGAGGAGAAGGTATCGAGCTTTGCTCTTGCTTTGCTAATTGCTGCTGAATCGCCGGCTAGTACAGCTTTGATGATTTCGTCTTGTGCGAAGATATGATCACCGGTCCATACTTTCTTGAATGCTGCACCGCCATCAGCACCATAGATAGATGTAATGGCAGCTGTGAAATCATTGGTGTTGCCGTCTTGTGCTTCTAGGAGCGCAGCATAGGCGGGCGATTTGTCGAAGCCCTTCTGCATGCTCAGAACGGCTAAAGCATAGTGCTCAGCCGCCAGATGGTTCAACGCGGAGCGTAAATCTCCGGCAGGCGTGTCAGAGCTGGTATTGTTGAATTTGGCCGGGAATTGGGTCGTGATGGCATCCGATAAGACATCGCTGACACCGAACATAAAGCCTAGGCCCTCACGGAACTCGGTATATGCTGCTTTGTAATTGCCAGCTGCATAAGAATCGAACACTTCCAGCACTTGCTCCTCATGTGTACGAACGGCGTCTTGTGCAGCGGAAGCGGGCAGGTTGCCTTCCGTAGCAGCGCCTAGGAAGCTTCCGAATTCCTTAGCGAACGCTTCGAGCTCGCTGCGTGCTGCTGATTGGCTCATCGTATCTTTTGTTTTTACTGCTTTTACATATTTGTCTGTATAGCCGTTATGAGCTGCGAAGATGCGGTCGAATTCTTTGGCACCAGCGTCACCATAAATGGAAGCGATGGCAGGCACCATATCTTTAGCATTCTGGTCAAGTGCGGCTTGTGCTGCTGCCGCATCCGTTGCGCCGTCATAAGCTTTGGTCATAGACACGACCGCTAATGTGAAATGCTCGGACAATAAGTAATCGAGTCCAGCTCGTAATTCGACCGCTGGTGTTTCAACGGTTGGTTTCATTGATTGTGCACGTACACTCTGTGTTCCAGCAAGGGCGGGTAGAAGCAGTGATAAGCTAAGTACAGGGGCAAGCCATTTTTTCATTTTCATGGTTCATTCACTCTCCTCGTGAGTTGTTGTTTTGCTTTCTTACTAAGGCTCACGATGGGAATGAAAAGTTGGATCACTTTATTTCGAAAAAAGTTTTAAGTATTTTGAAAATATAAGAATGTATAAGTTTTTCGACTTATAAAGGGCTTATATTTCTCGGACTGAAACGCGCTGCACCGCCAAAGGACGGCGACAGCCGTTTCACCTTGTTATGCTGTGAAAAGACTGCATATTCATGATGCCACACAGGGAAAAATAAGTGTTTGAGCCATCTGGATATGGCCATGGGCACAGTATAAGCAAGCATGCTCGGGCCAAAAAAAGGCTTCTCCCTCTGGTCTGTGATAGACAAGGAGGAGAAGCCTTTCCGTTATGGACGCAGCACAGCTTCTGCCGTTTCCATGTAATAAGAATTACCATTGCGCGTGTCGTATTGCTGAGCAGATGACAGCGCAAGCTGGGCAAAGTGGTCAGCTAGGGAGTCCAGACTAGTGTCCTCTTCCGTTCCGAGGAAGGATACCGGCAGTCGCGGCCGATATTTCGAGCCGCTTGCTGCAAGCTGCTTCAGCAGCTTGGCACTATAGAGATAGAAAATCATTCGATGGAAAGGATCCTCGTGATCTTGCGCCATCGCTAGATGATGCTCGAATAAGTCGATGCCTTTCTTGACGTCTGTTAGAGCTAGAAAGGCCATATGCCTGCCTATTGTCTCAACAAAGTCGCGTTTGCCCTTAATTAGCCGATAGCCCCTAATATGGGTTTTCCGTGCCTCCTGCTCAGATTGCAGCTCCAGCATAGGAAGCAGCAGGTAGGCAAGTGTAATATGCGGTACCTCTGCGCAGCTCATATCGCCGGATAGAATGGGCTTCGCCGCTTCAAGCGCCTTCTCATGCTCCCCGAGCAGGGAATGGAACTGTACGATCTGATTCTGCTCGCAAGCATCACAGTCGCTCATATGATCCCGATCGGCTTTCTGGAAGAGCTCGATATAGTTTTGAGCCTTGTCCATTTGACCCAAATCCATAGCAGTACGAAAGCGATAATAGAAATAAGTGCGCTCGTTGTATCCATGCTCTTTGTAGCGCTTGCCCAGATCCTCGACGAGTTCCTCAATCTTATGGAGTGGAATTTCTGGGAAGTGAGAGATTTGTCCGACAATCCACTTGTAGGACCACATGAGATTAAAGCTTTCGAACGATTCAGGGCTGCGATCGTATTGCCCAAGCTGCCAGGAGAACGCAATGAGCGCCTTGAGCGGATACCCGTGAAAAATGGCCGTTTGAACAATCTCGGCTCTCGCCTCATAACCTTGTTCAATATTGCCTTCAGAATCGGCATAGCGGGCTGCCGCTTCTAGAATCTCAAGCTTTGCAAGGCCATCGGGCAGATCATAGGCTTCGTCCATGAGTGTCTCGAAGTCATTGTTCATCATTTAGCTCCTCCGTTCCCCGCGTTCGCGGTCAAGCCCCATTCAATGAAGCGGACGATGCCTTGGTTAAGAACAGCAAGCTCTTGACGGCTCATCGGATAGTGCCCCATCATTAGTGCGTTAGTATACAGCATCTCCACAGCCGCCGGCAGCATTTCTTTACTGCCAGTGGTGAATAACCGCTCGATTAGCGGATTGTCCAGATTGAAATATAAGGTAGAATAAGCCGACTCCCCCATGCTTGCACCTAGATTGCTGAGCACAGAGGACAGCAGATCGGGACTTGATTCCTGTGCTTTCTCAAGCGACCGCAGCGCGGAAGACTCCCTCGACAGCGTATAAAGCGCAGGCAGCTCGGTTGGTTTGAACCGTTTCAGCTGGATTTGGCAGCGGAATCGCTGCAGCGTGACATCGGCGAGACGAATCGCTTCGTAGTAGCTTGTCTTCTCCTCCAGCGTCAGGTCGATGAAGGACAGCGATACGTCCTCAGGTGTAAGCCGTTCCAGCTCAAGCTCGGGATTCAGATAGGAAATACCTTCAAGAAGCTGATAGTTGTATATATATCCGCCGTTTAGCACGAGCAGCGATTGTGCAGCAGCCACATGGGTAATCTGGCGATACTCATCAACCGTAGCAGTGTAGTATATTTTTCTCTTTTCGTTTATCAGCTCGCCAAGCGTGCGCTCTCCATAGGTGCTCTCGAACGTAAGCCATTTATAGATCGTATTCAGGAAGGACGCATCCTCCGCCGCCAGCGCCTTCATAGGCAGAGCATGAAGGGCGATGATACGCTGAAGTCGTTCCGGCTCATGGCTCCCGATGCGGACAAGCTCGTCCCTAATTGCATCGCCCAGCTCGTCGCGCACCGATTGCAGTCGGTCATCCTCATAGAAATGCTCCCTAGAAGCGGTGGGCTGAAGCTCATCCGTCCAGATGAGACATTTGACGAAAAATGCCCACTCCGGCAATATGTTCTCCGCTTTGTCCGACACCAGCATTTGCTTCAAATACACCTTATGCGAGCGCCTTGTGTTCAAGCTGACGCTATGCGGCAGAATATAGGCGATGCCGCCGGTGCGACCGTTTGCTGTGCGCAGCGGGATGAAATCCTCGAACGGCTCGGAGAGCAGCCGTGCTCCGAACGCAAGAACCTCTTGGCGCCTGCCGCGAGCAAGCTCGGGCTCGGCGAACCAGACCGGCTGTACGGCGTTGATGGGCTTCTGCTGTCCGCCAGCTAGAAGAGTGACCGGGTACGGCAGCAGCGCCCCGTAATAGAAGAGCAATTCCTCTACCGCAGCGGGATCGAAATAGTCGGTACAATCCGCTTTGCAGCGCAAATAGACTTTCGTCCCGATGGATAGCTTCGTATCCAGCTTGCGAATCGTATAGGTGCCATCCGGCTTGCCCCGCCATTCCATGGACGGACCGTCTGCAGCGGACTGGGTGAGTACCACAATCTCATCACTCACCATGAAGCAAGATAAGAGACCGATACCGAACCGGCCAATGAAAGAAGTTTCAGCTGCTAGAAAGTCTTTGCCAACCTTCGAGGAGTGGCCTATCATCGCTAGAAATTGGTGAATATCCGCTTCAGTTAGACCGATGCCTGTATCCTCGACGGTCATGGTGAGGTTATTGCCGCTGCCGGCGATTTCAACCGATACCTGACCTTTGTAGGCAGGATCGAGGCTGCTTCTCGCTGTAATGGCGTCCGTAGCGTTCTGCAGAAGCTCGCGCAAAAAGACTTTTGGACTGCTATATAAGTGATTAGATAATATATTGATCATTCCGCTAAGATTAACCTGAAACCGATATTCCTGCTGTTCACTCATCGGACACGCTCCCTTAAAGTAGTTACCAAATGGCATAAAAGCTGATAGGCATTCGCCTTAGTTTACTATTGTTTTGTGTTTTATTTCCAATATTGGCACAATAATAAGACGAAGGGCTTACAGGTGCATGAGTCTGGAGTCCTGTCCGCCGCACCTTAATCACTAGTTCAAATGCGAAAGGAAAGGTTTTTGGATCAAATAGACAGCTAGTATGCTATGCTTAAATGTACGAAAACCATAATAATATGCAGAAGAGGTATATAGATGAGTGAAATGAAGTTTGCTGATTATGCTCTGAGTGAAGAAATTGTAAGGGCTCTTGAAAGCTTGGGCTATGAGACGCCTACCGAGGTACAGCGAGAAGTGGTACCGGTAGCATTGAAACAGCAGGATCTGGTCGTTAAATCCCAGACAGGCAGTGGTAAAACAGCTGCGTATGGCATTCCGTTATGCGAACTTGTGGATTGGAACGAAAACAAGCCGCAGGTGCTTGTCCTGACACCTACGAGAGAACTGGCGCTTCAGGTGAATGAGGATATTACGAATATTGGGCGCTTCAAGCGCATCAAATCAATGGCTGTATATGGCAAAGCGCCATTCCATATTCAGAAAGCGGAGCTCAAGCAAAGAACACATATGGTTGTCGGAACGCCTGGACGTGTACATGACCACATCGAACGCGGTACGCTCCCAATCGAGCGCATTCAGTACTTAGTCATCGACGAAGCCGATGAAATGCTGAACATGGGCTTTCTTGAGCAGGTGCAAGCGATTATTGAGCAGCTGCCGACGAGCCGAGTGACGATGCTTTTCTCTGCAACGTTCCCTGCGGATATTGCCAAGCTCTCGCATAAATACATGCATGAGCCTGTACAGGTTGAGATCAAAGCGGCTGGGCTGACGACTGCAACGATTGAGCATGCTGTTATAGAGGTGAAGGAAGCAGATAAATTCGCGTTGCTGCAGGATGTAATGATCGTTGAGAATCCCGAGAGCTGCATCATATTTTGCCGCACGCAGGAGAACGTCGATCAAGTATTCCGGCAGATGGCGGATCTTGACTATCCATGCGACCGCATTCATGGCGGTATGGAGCAGGATGAGCGCTTCGAGGTTATGAATGCGTTCCGTAGAGGCCAATTCCGCTATTTGATTGCAACCGATGTGGCTGCACGGGGTATCGACATTTCGAATATTACACATGTCATCAACTTCGATATTCCGCTTGAGAAGGAGAGCTATGTCCATCGTACAGGCCGTACTGGGCGTGCTGGAAAAACAGGCAAAGCGATTACCTTCGCGGCTTCTAAGGACGCAAGACGTCTTGCAGAAATCGAGAGCTATATCGGATTCGCCATCGAGAGGGCAAAGGCGCCGTCCGAGACTGCCGTTGATCTTCGCAGAGAAGCCTTCGAGCAGAAGCTGCATATTGGCCCTGTGCTGAAGAAGGACAAGCGCGAGCAGCTAAATAAGCAGATTATGAAGCTTAATTTCAACGGCGGCAAGAAAAAGAAGCTGCGTGCGGTCGATTTCGTCGGAACAATTGCCAAGATCGAAGGCGTGTCCGCTGACGATATCGGGATTATCACGATTCTGGACAATGTGACTGATGTGGAGATTCTGAACGGCAAGGGCTCGCTCGTACTTGAAGTGATGAGGAACACCACGGTCAAAGGCAAGCAGTTGAAAGTGCGTAGAGGAAATAAATCATAACAATTCGTATGCTGCGCAGGAAGAAGATTGAGTAGCGGTACGCTGCTCGCTCAGACAGGCGGAGCACAGAGTTCAGGTGAATAGGATGGAAAGCTTAGTGTATCAGATCGTGTTGCTTACGACGGCTGCTGTAATGCTGCTCGCTTTGATGTCCATCGTTTTTGTAAGCTGGCGAAACGGCATTTCACCGATGCCGTCCTCCTCTGTCGTGCGGCGCGAGGTTCTTCGGTTGATGAAGCGTCTGCCCATGCAAGGTCCGTTGTCAGATGGTGTCATGATCGAGGCGGGTTCGGGCTGGGGATCACTTGCGCTGCAGCTTGGCAGAAGCTTCCGGGGGTGGCGTATTATAGGGCTCGAAAATTCAGTTATCCCCTTGTGGATATCTTTTTGCGCGGCAAAGCTTGAGAATCGGATGAATGTATCGTTTACGAAGTGTGATTTATACACATATTGTTACCGGGATGTGGATAGAGTTGTATGTTATTTGTACCCGGGGGCGATGCGACGTTTGAGTCCGCTGTTTCGTGAGCAGCTAAAGCCTGGAGCTTACGTGGTCAGCATTTTGTTCGCGCTGCCGGATTGGGAGCCGGAGCAGGTTATGGTATGCAAGGATATGTATCGTACCCCAATCTACCTCTATAAAGCGTGATGACAGCTAGGAAAGCGAGGGAATGTTGGTATGGAAACAGATCTGAAAGCATTATTCGGAGATATCGATATTTATTTGTTTGATCAGCTGCTGAAGGGGCGGATGACGAAGGATATGCGCATATTGGATGCGGGCTGCGGCTCGGGGCGCAATCTCGTTTATTTGCTTCAAAGCGGCTATTCGGTCGTTGCCTTTGACCGCTCGGAAGCGGCGATTGCAGAAGTTCGGAGACTAGGTGCCAAGTGCTCGCCGAATTGGCGGGATGAGCAGGCGCGCGTGGAGACTGCTGAGCAGCTTAGCTTCCGAAGCGAAAGCTTCGACTTCATCATAAGCAGTGCGGTGCTGCATTTCGCACACAACGAGGAGCATTTCGAGCAGATGACGGATGAGCTTTGGCGGGTGCTCGCCCCTGGCGGCAGGCTGTTCGCACGTTTAGCCTCCACGATTGGGATGGAGGAAGCTATGCCGCCGCTTGGAGACGGGCAATTTCTGCTTCCTGATGGAAGCAGACGTTTCCTCGTAAATGAAGAGCGAATTGTTGCGCTTGTAGAGAGGCTGAGCGGACAGCTGTACGAGCCGCTCAAAACCGTCATCGTTGCAGGCAAGCGCTGCATGACGACCTTATGTATCCAGAAGCAGAACTAACGTCTAGCAGGTGAGCGATTATAGCTGCAGCCACCAGATCCCCGCACATTCTGGCAGACGAATAAGCCTCTGATCAGCGACGCGGTCAGCCAGCTCGTCACTGAAGAAGAAGCGCGTAAGCTGCTCGGCTTGATCCACACTGTCGAAATCGTAATCAGTCCGCACCCAGCGGTGCTTGAAGCCGTACTCATTCTCCAGAGCAGCGTAGTACTTCTTCAAGAAGATAGGGGGATTGGGTGTCTCGAACCCCGTCCCCATCGTTTCGAAAATAATGATGGTTCCTCCAGGGCGCAGTATTCGTTTCATTTCATTCATGACCTGTTGAATGTTATGTTCCCAATCCGGCAGCTCATCGCTGCCCAAGTAACAAATACTCCAACCGGATACGACTACATCTGCGCTTTGATCCTCTAAGGGCAAGCTTCGATGATCGGCCACGCCCGTTCTCCAGTTCGTATACCCCGCTTGTGTCAGCCGCTGTGCGGTGATCTCCAGCATAGCTGCTTCTGCGTCAAGCGCAACAATGGACCTCGCTTGATCTGCAAGTACAGCAGTGAGCCTGCCCGAACCGGCACCCAAATCGACCACATCGAGTCCTCTGACTGACCTTATTTCCTCTATAATTATTTTCAAACTAGGCTGCTTTGCAATTAATTCATGGTAGCGTACTGCTTGTTTGGCGTATAGCGTCTCATGATTCGACATTCGCAACTTCTCCTTTACGTATTGGAATGATGTTTTCCCGAGTATAAAGGTGTACGTAACGTTAAAGTCAACCTCATTATTCGAAGTTAATGAGGTGAATGTTTTCATTTCATCTGCTGCACTTGTTGAGTGGCAGGTAACGTTTGTGATTACTCAAAATGCTCCAAAACAATTTTACCAATCATACTGCCCGTTTCTATGATTTGGTGGGCTTCTCGCAGGTTAGCCGCATGAATAGGGGACAGCCGCTTAGCAATGGTTGAACGAAGAGTGCCGCTATCGATTCGCTTAGCAACCTCATTTAGCAGTCGATGCTGCTCTTCCATATCTGCCGTTTCGTACATGGCTCTCGTGAACATGAGCTCCCAGACGAAGGTTACGCTTTTGTTTTTGAGCAGAGTGAGGTCGATGGGCGAGCTCATCTCTACAATGGAGCAAATTTTGCCTTGAGGTGCGATAGCTTCGGCCATACTAGACCAATGTTGCTCCGTTTGATTAAGGCAGAAAATGTAGTCGACCGAAGCTAAGCCGAGCGTTTGCAGCTGAGGTAGGAAAGCCGCATGGTGATTAATGGTATGATGGGCGCCGTATGCCCGCACCCATTCTGCGGATTCTGTCCTCGAAGCGGTTCCGATTACGGTCAAGCCTGCTTCGGTTGCGAGCTGGGTGGCGATGGAACCGACTCCGCCGGCAGCACCTATAATTAG
Organism: Paenibacillus sinopodophylli; assembly: GCF_005930355.1. Lineage (GTDB taxonomy): Bacteria > Bacillota > Bacilli > Paenibacillales > Paenibacillaceae > Pristimantibacillus > Pristimantibacillus sinopodophylli. The sequence goes on along the minus strand of NZ_VDBO01000003.1, from coordinate 369,168 downwards.
GATGGACTTGCCTTCATTAAGGTTGCGGTCATGTGAGATGCCGAGACGATCAAATAGACCTTCCCAAGCTGTAATAGCCGTAAGCGGCAAAGCCGCAGCTTGTGCATAATCAAGCGTTTTCGGTTTATAGCCGGTAATGCGTTCATCGACGAGATGAAATTCGCTGTTTCCTCCTGCGCGTGTAATGCTGCCCGCGTAATAAACCTCGTCACCCGGTTTAAAGAGGGATACATCTGGTCCGACAGCTTCGACGATGCCAGCGACATCCCAGCCGAGTACGCGCGGTGCAGCTTCCGTTTTTTCCTTTGGCGCACGGACTTTTACATCTACGGGATTAACAGAAATGGCCTGAACCTTCACAAGCAGGTCCCGTCCCGCAGGAACAGGCTTTTCTATGGTCAGATCGATGAGGCTTTCGACATTCTCGATTGGCAAATAGCGGTGTAATCCAATGGCTTTCATTGTGGTCATGATGATCGTTCCTCTCTTTTTGACTAGCTTTTGATTTAGTATAAGTGTTAACCTACAAATGCGTAAGTACGCACATTTATGTGATGTAGTATCAAATTGTATACTGTTAAAGAGAGGGAGATATAAAATGAGAGACCGGATAAGCGGGTATGGCGATTGTCCGTCTGGCGAGGGCTGCCCCGTTGAATTTACGCTGGACGTGATTGGGGGCAAGTGGAAAGGCGTCATTCTTTATCATCTGATCGATGGAACGAAGCGATTTAATGAGTTTCGCAAAATATGCCCCACAATTACGCAGCGCATGCTTACCTTGCAGCTTCGAGAGCTTGAGAATGATGGGATTGTTCATCGTGAGGTTTATCATCAGGTACCACCTAAGGTGGAGTATTCACTTACGGAATTTGGGGAAACGCTGAAACCGATCATTTTGCAAATGAAGCAGTGGGGAGAAACCTACAAGGATAGCTTGCGGGAGCTTTCTAAGAATCGGCAGATGAAGTAGGAGCCGCATGCTATCCTGCGCTTTTGCAAGATAGCATAGCGGAGTGAATACAATCGTCAAGTCTGTAGATACGTTTAATGACTGCTTTGCTCATAGCTGTGCAGATGATGAATGATGTGCTCATCTACAGCGATATTCGCATGTTTCAGCGCGAGCAGTACAGAGCCGATAACAGGCGGGAATTGCGGCCGTACGATGAGATAGCGTTTATTATTCCCTTGTGCAAGCTTGTCTGTCAGTGTGCGCAAGTAATAAGTGCTGTTTGCCACGCTGCCTATGAAGGTGACAGCAACTTCTTCGTCTGCGAAGGAGGCGCCAATGAGCTCAATCCCGACTTTGATTTGACCAATCGCACGCTCGCATACACGGACTGCAACAGAGCTTCCTTGTTCTGCTGCTTTCGTAATTGCAGGAGCAAAGTCGCCGAACTGCTTATCTCGTTCACGACGGTCGGTGTTGAAGCCTTTTTTGGCAGTGTCGGCTAGCTCGTCTAAAGTTAGAACGCCCCAATGCGCCAACATTGACCCCATAAACTCGCGGTCTGTTTCATTATAGCTGCCGGCAAGTACTTCATATACGGCATCGTATGCGATCGATCGAGCGGCAGTTGCGGCGTAATGATGGAAATCATAATTGCGGATGAATTGTCCGTCTTCCGTCACGCCTACTATGATGGATCCCGTTCCGGCAATGATGACAATACCCGGTCTGCCCATCAGCGCACCCGAATGAGCGGAAACGGCATCATTCACATGGAATTTCGGGCAGGTGAGACCTTCCAGTTCGGTTAATGGCGTTATCCATTCGAGATCAGAAGGTGCATCATAACCGGCAATTCCGGCAACCAGCGCTGATACGTCAGCTGTAGTTCGCTCTGCCTTAAGCAGCGCCTCAGCAATGGCTCCTTGTACGTTCTGCGCTGCCTGCTTGTCCTTGTATATAGATGCCGAACCTCGCTCCAGATAGGCTAATATATGCCCCTGACGATCACTAACCATTACACGGGTATGAGTCCCACCGCCATCGATACCAATAACTACTTGCTTGTTATTCATAGAATGCCCTCATCTTTCTCGTTGAATAAGCCCAGAAAACCGAGCCTTATCCATTTATTTTACTTTCATTTTCCATAAAAAAGAAGCTGTACCTTTTTGAAGGGGACAGCTTCTTTCACGCTCTGATCTGTTTTGCTGGTTTGCCGTTGTGCCAATGCCAGTTGCAACCCTTTTCTCACAAAACGGTATTAAAAGGTATTCATCCAACTCGCTGCTTTGTTTACATTGCGTTTAAACAGGGAAGGTAAAGTAAACAGCATAGTAAGAGAAGAGAGATAGAGGAGAGATCAAGATGCACCATAAAAAAAGCAATGTTAGACGCTTTATCAGATTGATTACGGAGACGAACCCTCCGAAAATGATGTTATCCATAGCGGTAATACTAAGCGTTATTACGACGCTTGTCGGATTGACGATCCCCTTATTTACGAAAAACATGGTTAACGGCTTCTCGCTTGGCTCGTTGAGCACGATACAGATTGTCGGTATGGCGGTTGCTTTCATTGCACAGGTCGTATCAGGCGGCGTATCTGTATATTTGCTTCATTACAGCGGCAACAAGATCGTATCCTCCATCCGCGAGCGGCTGTGGAGCAAGCTGCTCCGCCTGCCTGTCCAGTATTATGACAACAAAGCCTCAGGTGATACAATCAGCCGTCTGACGAACGATACGGCTTTGCTGAAGGGGCTCATCACTGAGCATGTGACCGGTTTCTTCACCGGCATATTGTCCATCGTCGGCGCGCTTGCGATTTTATTCTATATGAACTGGCAAATGACGCTTATTATGCTGACCGTGTTCCCAGTGGCTGCCCTTATTATGGTGCCGATCGGTCGTAAAATGTACGCGATCTCGAAGGCAACTCAAGCCGAGAATGCAAAGTTTACTTCGGTTGTGAATCGTGTCGTATCGGAAATTCGGTTGGTGAAGGCATCGGGCTCTGAGCCTGCGGAATATGAGCAAGGGCGTACAGGTATTCAAAACTTATTCGGCTTTGGCTTGAAGGAAGCCCGCATGCAGGCGTTAATCTCGCCAATGGTCTCCTTTATTATTTTGCTGCTGCTCGTATGCTTGATCGGATTTGGCGGTGTTCAGGTATCCTCTGGTGCCATGACTGCCGGAGAGCTAGTTGCATTCATTATGTATTTGTTCCAAATTATGCTGCCAATCACGCAGATTTCGCAATTCTTCACGCAATTCCAGAAGGCAATGGGTGCGACGGAGAGCATTATTGGTATTATAGAGTCAGAAGAGGAAGATCAGGACAACGGCAAAATCGTAACAGAAATGAACCAAACGCTGCAGGTTGAGCATGTATCCTTTGCCTATAAGCCCGAGGAGCCGATTCTGTGTGATGTGAGCCTGACGATCGAAGCAGGCAAGGTAACGGCGCTTGTGGGCCCAAGCGGCAGCGGAAAAACAACGCTGTTCTCCCTGCTGGAGCGATTCTACGATCCGACCTCGGGCGCAATTCTATTAGGCGGGACGGACATTCGAGACGCCTCGCTGCGTTCATGGCGCAGCCAGATCGGTTATGTTTCACAAGAAAGTCCAATAATAGCGGGTACCATTAAAGATAATTTATGCTACGGTCTTGCTCGTGAGGTTACGCAGGAGGAGATCGAGCAGGCTGCGCGAATGGCCTATGCAGACGGTTTTATCGAAGCGCTGCCAGGCAGCTATGATACAGAGGTGGGAGAACGAGGCATCAAGCTATCGGGCGGTCAGCGGCAGCGGATTGCTATAGCGAGAGCACTGCTTCGTGATCCGCGCATCCTCATGCTGGATGAGGCGACCTCCAATCTGGACAGCAAATCAGAGGAGGTCGTACAGGACGCGCTCAAAAACCTGATGATCGGAAGGACAACAGTTGTCATTGCCCACCGATTGTCGACGGTAGTTGACGCAGATTCAATCGTGTTCCTAGAGAAAGGCGTCATTACCGGCGTGGGAACCCATGAGCAGCTTTATGCGAGCCATGCCATGTACCGGGAATTCGCAAACGGTCAGCTGCGTATGAACAGAACGGCTTCCTAGGGCGAGAGATGAGGGATAAAGATGGGGCATATACTCGTAGTTGACGATGATCCACATATTCGCGAGCTCATTCATGTCATTCTCCAGAAGGAGGGTCTGCTTGTACAAGAGGCTCCAGACGGGCAAGCAGCGCTTGCTCATATGGAGCAAGCAACTGCAGATATGGTCATTCTGGACATTATGATGCCGAATATGGACGGCTGGGAGCTGTGCCGAGAGCTGCGGAAGCAGCATGATATCCCGTTGCTTATGCTTACGGCTAAAGGAGAGATGGGCGATAAGGTAAAGGGCTTTAATCTGGGAACGGACGACTATTTGGTGAAGCCGTTCGATCCGGCGGAGCTTGTGGTTCGGGTTAAGGCGCTGCTGAAGCGCTATCGAATTGCTGTTTCACAGCAAGTGTCGGTAGCAGAGCTCATGCTGGATCGCCAAACGTACGAGGTGAAGATAGGTGCAGAGTTTACTACGCTCCCGCTGAAGGAATTCGAGGTGCTGTTCATGCTGGTCGGGCATTTGGGTCGAACATTGACGCGCAATCAATTAATCGAGGCGATCTGGGGTTATGACTTTGACGGCAATGAGCGTACGCTCGACGTGCATATAAATCGGCTGCGCGAGCGGTTTATGGCATGGAACGTTTCAGTGAAAATTACTACGATTCGTGGTCTCGGCTATCGATTGGAGGCGCTGAAATGACTGAAGTGAAGCGGGGACTTTCTACATTCAACATCGCGCTGCGTCTGGCAGGTTCAATCTCGGTGCTGTTCCTGTCGAGCGGCGGGGCCTTCTCGCTTGCGTATTGGCTGACCAAATGGTTCTATTCGCATCACCCGCTGGACCTGCCTGAATATGTGCTGCAGCTTGTGAATTGGGGACTGGGCATCCTTATTCTTATTTTTCTCATTGGCATAGTGAATGTGCTGACCGTGCCTAAGCAAAGAGCGGTATGGAAAGAGATGATTGATGCGCTCAAGCTGATGGCTAAAGGTGATTTCAATATCATGCTCGGCAGCGGCAAGAAGTATCACGGCCAAGTGGGTGATTTCATGCAGTCCATCAATGATATGGCTTATGAGCTGAAGAAGGTTGAGCAAATGCGCCAACAATTTATATCGAATGTCTCTCATGAAATACAATCTCCCTTAACGTCCATTCGCGGCTTTGCCAGTACGCTTCAACGCGAAGGTCTTAGTCTGGAGGAGCAGAGACATTACTTATCCATTATTGAGAAGGAAACGACACGTCTCTCGAGAATCAGCGATAATCTGCTCAAGCTGACCACCCTAGAAGCCGAGCAGCAGCAGCTTGATCTGCACCCATACCGTCTCGACACGCAGCTGGAAAATATTGTGCTCGCTTGTGAGCCGCAGTGGCTGGAGAAGGAGCTGGAGCTCGAGCTGGATCTAGAGGAGACGACGGTTACAGCAAGCGAAGAAATGCTTAGCCAAGTTTTTGTTAATCTGATTCACAATGCCATTAAGTTCACGCCTGCCCGAGGCAACATAAAGATTAAACTTCGCCGCACAGTAAATGAAGTGAACATTGTCATTGCGGACAACGGCATTGGTATAGCTAAGGAAGACCAGCTTCGCATATTCGAGCGTTTCTACAAAGGAGATAAGCAGCGCACAAGAACAGCAGACGGAAGCGGACTTGGCCTGTCAATTGTCCAGAAGATTGTCGAACTCCATAATGGCAGGATAGAGGTAGCAAGTAAATTGAATGAAGGCTCTGCCTTCGAAGTAACGTTTCCAGACTAGCGGTTTGCACCGATAAATGTTTATTGTTGAAGTAAGATAAGCAGATTCCCGTTTCCATATTTTGATTCCCGAAGCTATGTTTCAAAGCCTGTGTATGAGGTTAATCTTAGCTATATCGCAAGATGAGAGAGGGGAAGATAAATATGGGTCTATTATGGACATTGATTGTTGGCGGGGTAATCGGATGGTTAGGTGGCTTAATTGTAGGTCGTGATGTGCCGGGCGGCATAATTGGTAACATCGTGGCAGGTCTAGTCGGTGCATGGTTAGGATCACTGGTACTTGGCAGTTTTGGACCAGCGATTGGCGGTTTCGCCATCATCCCGGCTTTAATTGGAGCGATTGTAGTTGTACTGATCTTATCCGCTATTATGCGCGGTTCTAGAAGAGCATAGTCAACACTAGACCAAAACTTGATAAAACCGTTGTTGAAGTAGTAACGTATACTTCAATAGCGGTTTTTCTACGTTTATAAAGATAGGATGGAAGAGGTTGAATGGGATGCTTATAGCGCTTGGAATTATCGTGTTAGTGATAGCGGCTGTTTTATTGGTTCTGAATTATTATCCGGCATTCGGGGTGGGCCCGTCCAAGAAGCGGCGGAAGGCGCTCAGCGGCTCGAAACAGTATGGCGGCAAAAAATTTGTTAATGCAATCCCAACGTCTATGGAAACTTCAATTGGAGAGAAGTTTAATATGCTCGTTGCATTCGTGAAGGGTAACCCGCAAGCAAGGCCGGACAAGCCTATAGCGACGCTGCGCATGAACGATCTTCATTCGGCCGGGAATGGCTCAGAGCCTAAGCTTACATGGTTCGGACACTCGGCTGCGATGCTGCAGTTGGACGGAAAAACGTTGCTGCTTGATCCGATGTTCGGTGAGGCACCTTCTCCATTCCCTTTCATCGGGGCAAAAAGATTCAGCAGTAAGCTGCCGTTTGAAATCGATCAGCTGCCGGTTATCGATGCGGTAATCATCTCTCACGATCATTACGATCATTTGGATTATGGCTCAATCGTGAAACTCAAGGATAAGGTAAAGCGATTCATTGTGCCGCTTGGCGTAGCGCCGCATCTTATTAGATGGGGCGTAAGCCCGTCCATCATTGAGGAGCATGACTGGTGGGATGAGTTCGATTATAAAGGGATCAGGCTGGCTTGTACGCCGGCGCGGCATTTTTCCGGAAGAAGCCTCTCAGACCGAGATGCTACCTTATGGTGCTCGTGGGTCATTAAAGGCGAGACGGCCAACCTCTTTTTTAGCGGAGACAGCGGCTACGGTCCTCATTTCAAGGAAATCGGGGATAAATACGGACCTTTCGATCTTACCTTAATGGAATGTGGACAATATGATGAGCGGTGGGCGGCCATTCATATGATGCCGGAAGAAACGGTGCAGGCCCATCTGGACGTACGGGGCGAAGTGCTCATACCGATTCATTGGGGTGCATTCACATTGGCGCTGCACAGCTGGTCGGACCCTATCGAACGAGCAGTAAAGGCAGCCAAGGCACACCGCGTAACGATATCAACTCCCCGTATAGGCGAGACGGTTGTCATTCATGGCGCATCGTATCCCTCCTCCGTTTGGTGGGAATAAGCTGAGCAAGGGCGTACTAAGCTTCGTGCTGGTATGCTCTTGCTCTTCCTATTTTGGGGGAGCATCTGCTATTGTCTCCATGTTTCCGTATGCGTATGATGTGTATTCTTAGTATTTGTAAAAGAATAAAGGTGAAACGGCTGTCACTGTCCTTTGGCGGCGCGGCGCGTTTCATTCCGAGAAATGTAGGGAAGGATGGCGAGATCATATCCTTTCCTATATTTTTAAAAAAGGGTGTTGACAGCAGCTTCAAAATATATTATCTTTAATTCAAGATATTTAACTTAAAGACATGAAGCAAACGAAGGGAGTGAGAATCATGGCAAGCGACAATTCGAAACCGAATGAATCACTCGATCTATTCATTGCACTATCGAGAGCGACTCAATGGGTAAATGCGCATGCGGACCGAGACATACGAGGCAACGGTTTGAATCGAACGGAATTCGGCGTGCTGGAGTTGTTGTACCATAGAGGACCGCAGCCCTTACAGCAAATTGGTGAGAAAGTGTTAATGAGCAGCGGCAACATTACGTACGTGGTTGATAAGCTGGAGAAGAAGGAATTGGTTCGCCGCAGAGCATCAACGGAAGATAGGCGTCTCATCTTTGCAGAGCTGACCGATCAAGGCAAACAGTTCATTGAGCAGGTGTTTCCTACTCATCAAGCTAAGATCGAGCAGGCCGTCGCAGGGCTGTCAACGGAAGAAAAGCAGCTCACGAGCATGCTGCTCAAGAAGTTAGGAAGATACGCACAGGAGCATTATAAGTAGCGTGGTTGTTCCAGCTCAGACATAGCAGCTGCGCTTCTGAGGAAAGACTTTTAGCACCGAATAGGTGCCGCAGTCATCATTCATTTATTTTTGCCAAAAATCTTAAATTAAAGATTCTTTAATTAATAATAAAAACATGGAGGTATTTCAAATGAGTATTGCATTGGGATTATTGATTGTTCGTCTAGTTGTCGGGTTATTGTTCGTAGGTCATGGAGCGCAGAAGCTGTTTGGTTGGTTCGGAGGTTACGGACCGAAAGGAACAGGCGGTTGGTTAGAGTCGATCGGCGTGAAGCCGGGAGTAGCGATGGCAGTCGTTGCAGGTCTGATGGAGCTTGTTTCCGGGCTGCTGTTCGCAGCGGGACTCCTTACACCGCTTGCCGCAGTGCTGATCGTCATGACGATGCTCGTTGCTATCGTGAAGGTGCACGGACAGAACGGCCTGTGGGCAACAGCTAACGGGTATGAATATAATCTTGTACTTTTAGCCATTGCTATAGGTGTTGCATTAACCGGAGCAGGCGAATATTCAATCGACGCACTTATTCGTTAATCTAATAAATAGTTAGTTACAATACTTTCGACATTCATATAAAATAGGAGAGTGGCTCAAATGACAATTCAAACGACAGGTATTCATCACGTAACGGCTTTTGTAAGAAATCCTCAGGTAACAGCAGACTTTTACGCAGGGGTGCTGGGGCTGCGTTTAATTAAAAAAACGATTAACTTTGATGCACCAGAAGTTTATCATCTGTACTTCGGCAATGAAGCAGGCAGCCCAGGCACAATCATTACGTTTTTCCCTTGGGAAAACTCTCGTAAAGGAAAAGTAGGCGGTGGTCAGGTCGGTTATACGACGTATGTTGTTCCTACGGATGCGTTCGATTTCTGGAAAGAGCGGTTTGTGAAACTGAATGTGGATTTCACGGAAACAGCGCGGTTTGGCGAGCAGTACTTGCAGCTTGAGGACCCAGATGGTTTGCTGCTGGAGATCGTTGCCCGTGAGCAGGGGACTAATAGCCAGTGGTCATTCGGCGGCGTGCCTGCTGAGAAAGCGATCAAAGGATTCGGCGGGGCGATTCTGTACAGCACAGCGTCCGCGGCAACAGCGAATACTCTTGTAAATGTTATGGGACTCGAGAAAATCGGAGAAGAAGGCGGATATGCACGCTTCAAAGCGTCGGGTGATCTAGGCAACATTATCGACGTTAATATTGAGAGCATGCCGCTTGGTCACGGTGGTTCAGGAACGGTTCATCACATTGCATGGAGAGCTAAAGATGATATCGAGCATGCGCAATGGAGAAACCAAGTAGAGGGCAGCGGCTTCCTACCTACCCCAATTATTGACCGCCAATACTTCAATGCCATTTACTTCCGCGAAACGGGCGGCATATTGTTCGAGATCGCGACTGATCCTCCAGGCTTTGCCCGTGATGAGGATGCGGAGCATCTAGGTGAGAAACTAATGCTTCCAGCTTGGTACGAGGGACGCCGTCATGACATCGAGCAACTATTAACACCGTTTGACATCAGAGTATTGGAGGCGGACAAATGATGAAGCATATATTCAAGCAAGGATCAGATCCAAACGCACCAGTACTGCTGCTGCTGCACGGTACAGGTGGAACGGAGCGGGATTTACTCCCGCTCGCGGATCGATTGTCTCCCGAATCGTCTGTCCTTAGCGTAAGAGGCAACGTACTGGAGAATGGCATGCCGCGATATTTCCGCAGATTGGCGGAGGGCGTGTTCGATCTAGAGGACCTCGTATTCCGGACGCAGGAGTTGAATGACTTTCTGGGCAGCGCTGCTGAGGAATATGGATTCGACCGCAGCAACCTCGTTGCAGTAGGCTATTCCAACGGCGCCAACATTGCGGGAAGTCTTCTGTTTCATTACAAAGGCGCACTGCGCGGAGCCATTCTGCATCATCCAATGGTACCGATTCGAGAGGTTGCGCTGCCTGACCTGACTGGCGTGCCTTGCTTTATCGGCGCAGGGTCGAATGACCCGATATGCCCGCCAGAAGAAACGAAAGAGCTCCATCAATTGCTGCAAGGGGCAGGCGCTTCCGTCACGCTGCACTGGGAATCATTCGGACACCAGCTGACAGCTTCAGAAGTGGCAGCTTCAACTGCTTGGTACCAGCATACATTCAAGAGCGAGTAAGGCTAATCTGAAGATTGAAGAGAGGGCTGTCCGTGAAATCCATTGATCCAACGAGTCAAAGCGTGCAGGACAATTATAAGCTGCTTATTGGCAGCATCATACCGCGTCCGATCGCTTTTGTTACGACGCTATCAAGCGAGGGTGTACTGAATGCGGCGCCCTTCAGCTTCTTCAATATCGTGACCGCAAACCCGCCGATGGTAGCGGTATCCGTACAGCGCAAACCGGGTGGTGTCCAGAAGGACACCGCCCGTAATGCCGTTCACACAGGCTCGTTCGTTGTACATATTGCCGACGAGGGCTACGTGGAAGCGATGAATGAGACAGCGGCGAACTTGCCGCCGGAGGAGAGTGAGGTTGCGATTGCAGGACTTACTGTTGCGGCAAGCGAGATCATTCCCGTGCCTGGTGTTGCAGAGGCAAGGATTCGCATGGAATGCGTGTTGGAGCAGGCACTGCCGCTAGGTGGAGATGAGCAATCGCCTGCCTGTGATTTATTGATCGGAAGAGTCGTTAGGTTCCATGTCGAAGATGCTTTGTACGAAAACGGCCGTATCGGAGCGGATGCTCTGAAGCCGGTAAGCAGGCTGGCGGGGAACGATTATGCGAAGCTTGGTGAGACGTTCACAATTATCAGGCCTAATTAAAGAAAGTAGGGAAATTCATGGTTATAGCAAGTATCATATTCGTTGCTATCGTTGCAATTGAACATATTTATATTCTTCTGCTTGAGATGTTTTTGTGGAATACGCCTCGCGCACGCAAAACCTTCGGAACGACGAAGGAATTCGCGGAGAGCACCAAATCACTTGCTGCGAATCAAGGACTGTATAACGGCTTTTTGGCGGCAGGTTTGCTTTGGGGTCTATTCCATCCTAATGCCGACTTTGGTCAGCAAATCCAGCTGTTCTTCGTGGCCTGTGTCGTTGTTGCAGCCATATACGGTGGTTTGACTGCTAAGAAATCCATTCTTGTCGTACAAGGTCTTCCAGCACTTATCGCGCTTATATTCGTATTGCTGGCTATGTAAAGAGCCGCGAAGTCAAACAGCCCGTACCGAGGTGATCGTTCACCGGTACGGGTTATTTTCTTGTGAAACCTACAGAAACTAAACGGAAATGTCGATTCTATTATAATCGGCAGTGATTCATTATTTCAGGCAAGTTTGGATAATCATATATCTTGTATTGTTGTAACCTATTCATCAAGCGCTGTTATCGGAACGGAGCTAATTTAATTTTTGTTGGAGGTAAGAATCGAACTTATGAAAAAAGTGTTAATCGGAGATGTTGCGCAGTTTAATACTTGGCCTTCTACCATTGAAATCGATGGAAAACCGTTCTTTTTAGTTCGGGAAAACGATTCGATTCAACTTCTCTCATCCACTTGCCCACATATGGGAGGTACGATTTGTCATACGGATGGCGTATTTGAATGTCCGCTGCATATGTGGAAATTCGATGAGAAGTCAGGGAAATGTTTAACCAATCTAAATCAGAATATGAAATCCATAGATACGATCATTGAAGATGGGATGATCTTTGCTCTGTTAGAGAGTGACAAAGTGGAGCCAGTCATCAAAAAGTCGACCAAACAAATGCCGAAGGATTTGTCCATTAAGCTCCATTCTCATGCATGCTTAGAGTTCGAGGCGGACAACTTTCGATTATTGACGGACCCGTGGCTTGACGGTCCTTGCTTTCTAGGGGCGTGGACGCATTACCCTACTCCGTTAACAAATGGCTCGGATTTGCGACCAGATGCGATATGGATTTCGCATGAGCATTCCGATCACTTTCATGAGCCGACCCTTGCTCATTTCAATAAAGAAACCCCTGTATACATACCCGATTTTCCGAATCAGCGTTTGAATCACCGTTTAGCGGAGCTTGGCTTCCGTAACGTTCATGCGATGCCCTTTGGGGAGAGAATTCAAATCGCGAATGACGTTTTTATTACTTGTTACGAGCCGATAAGTCTCTGGAATGATGCGTTTGTACTTATTGAAATAAAAGGCTTCCGGTTCTTGAATTTGAACGATGCAGGATTAAATCCACACATTGCTAAATTGGTTGGTCCTGTAGATGCCATTGCTTCAGCATTCTCACCAGGCGCATCAGGCTTCCCTTTAACATGGGGACATTTAAGTGAAGACGAGAAAACAACGATTATGCAGAAAAGCCGCAGCGGTCTTCTAGCGATGTTAGAACAAGCGGTATCTCTGTACCAGACCAAGTATTTAATTCCCTTTGCAAGTCATTTTGAATTGTGGCACCCCGAACACGAGCCATATGTGAAAAAAACGCTCAAAAACAGCTTGGATGATGTGCTTAGCTTTTTCGAAAATAAACCGGTCCGTGTGGTTGACTTGTTAGCTGGAGAAAAATGGATACCGAGTACGGATAAAATTGAACGCATTGGTTATAATCGCAAAGAATTGTATGATCCTGTTACCAAAAGCCTTTGGTTAAAAGAACACTTTGACCAAGCGAGCTTTTTGAATTCATTTCCGTCCGCTATCAAGGTTACTCGGCAGGAAGTTATTTCATACTTATTGAAGTTAAATGAGGTACCAGAGATTATTTTTTCAGAGGATGTTGAGGTTTTAATTACATCGACTGGGAAGGTACCTGACTTATCATTTGATGTCGTTTTCCGTATCGCAGATGGACAATTATCGATTGAAGAAGTGGGATCAAGAAAAACTGGAATCACGATTAGTATGCCGAATGAAATTTTAGGAGCGATCGTTCAGAAGGATGAATCGTGGGATGAAGCCTTTATTGGCTACTGGTGTAACTTCTATCGGGATTCAGAGATCTATCATGCTGATTTCTGGAGATTGCTTCAAGCGCCATATTATCGTAAGAATCCAATGATTAATCGATTATCTCAGTTGAGTACGGAGAATGAACTAAATAAAATGACGATAGCAGATTTGTTCGATCGGTATGGCGATGATGTTGAGCGAATATTAGGACGCTATGGACTATATTGTATGGGCTGCTATCGTTCTAATCAGGAAACATTGGAAATCGCCCTTGTGTCTCATGGTATCCTGCAAGAAAAAAAAGAACGTTTATATCGGGAACTTGATGTTTTGTTTGCTGAATGAGTTTCGAATCATGATTTCATAACCAAAAAGACAACTGCCAAAAGGGGCAGTTGTCTTTTTGGTTATTGTAAGGCGGATCGCAGGTAGCTGCATATCACAGAATGAGATAACTCAGGTCTGTGATGCAATACGGCAGACACGTTATCCATATTACTGTTCGGCTTTAACGCAACCTGGCCATCAAGCTTGTTCGGAATGACGAGAGCCGTCTCTCCTAGCATGGAGACTAGCTTCTGAGTGATTAAACGGTTATTTATTACGGATGGTTGCTCGTCCATCCAATATAAATAGTCAAAACACATCGAATGATTACTGATCTTTTGCTCGTGAGGCTGCCGTTGAACTTTTTTGTTGCAGATCAATTCAATGTATCGATCTATGTAGTCGAAATCATAAGAGAACAGCGAGAAGTGAGATTCGAAATAATCGCCGGGAATACCGAAATCCATTTCGATGATTTCAAATCTTTCATCCTGATCAATGATATCTAGTTTCAATACGGTTCTCTTCAGATCGAAGCGAGAGACTAATGATTCAACAATACGTTTTCCCCAAGCTTCCTTCGAATGATCCGGAATCAGCCTGCCGGTACAAAAAGTATCAGGGTGATTTTCTTTTTGCATCACGCTTATGAACACAACATCATCATCTTCTATTATAGCTATGATTCGATATTCTGGTCCTGGGACAAATGATTGAACGACGGCGGACGGGTCAATTTCATTCGAATCTAAGCGTTGTATTAAAGCCTCTCCGTTAAACATTTGGATATCACGGCTGGATCCGCCCATTGTAGGTTTGACCATATAATTTGAATCTTCTTGAATAATGCCTTGCCAGCATTGAAGCAATTCACTTGCACGCCATTCCATGAGATGGCTAACACCAGCAGCCTTTAATTCTTGCCGTAATGTTGTTTTATTGTCATTCATCAAGAACGTTTTCTCAGGTAATGCACCCACAAGGTTGAAAAAATGGGCGATTCTCTGCTGTGTAACCAGCGCTTTACCGTAAGAGAAACACCCAACTCCGATGTATGCCAAGTCTAGCTGAGTTAACCACTTTTGCGCTTCGGAATAATCCCATGTACTTATTGCCTTGAAATGCTGGCAGTAAGCTTTACCGGGGGCTTCCGGGTTCAGGTCGAAAGCTACAATTGGAATATTCAACTCAGCCATACGCCTAATAAACGGCAATTGGTGATGACCCGCACCTACGCTGATAACGAAACGATCAGATATCATATCGTTATTTCGTCGCAGAAATAAGCCAATGTGCGGTTTTGTTGCCTAATTTACCGATTGGTTCGATTACGCGATGACCAAGCTCGATGGATTGAAAGTCACTTAGTTTTGCGCGAACGGCTGCTTCGTCCCAGAAATACATGAGTGTTTTTTTAGGATCGGAGGAACCGGCATCGAAATACTCAACGGAATACCGATTCGGCTCCGTCTCGATTCCTTCTTTTGCACGTGTATCTTGTTCCGAGCGAAGCGTGCATAGAAGCTGGCCGCCGTCTTTCAGAATACGATAAGCTTCTTTTAATGTGCTTTGTTGAGCTTCCAAATCAAGATAATGAATAAGTCCCCACACGACGACGACGTCGAATGTTTGATCTGGGAAACTTAGCTCTTGGGCTAACTTACACTCAAAGGATACGTTCGTTATTTGTTTATCCGCAGCTGTTGCTTTTGCGTATTCGATCGAGGACGTGGAACTGTCAACGCCCACTGCTTCAATACCATGAGAGGCCATAAGAAAAGTATGTCGCCCTGCTCCGCAAGCTATGTCGATGCCCTTTTGGAATTTGCCTTTGTTACGGTTAAAAAAAGATACGACTTCTTCATCAGGATATTGCAATAAACTTCTGCCTTGCGAATAAATGGAATTCCATGTTTCTACGTTCAGGTTAGAAATGATGAACACCGCCTTCGATGGAGTTTTGTTCGCAGGATGCTTTTACCTCTTTCAATCAAGCTCCCTCACAGAGGGTTTCCTCCCTAGTACTTCTCTATGGTGCTATTAAAATCCTTTAAAGATTGGGGCTGCAGAGGGAAATTAATAGGGTGAAAATGAGTGATGAGGAGCTGTTGCGGAATGCTAACAATAATCTAAAGCATTTCTCTCATTAATCTAATAATCCTCTGTTAGGATCAGAGAGTAACCTACCATATAAACGCCAAACTAGCTGTCCAAAGGAGATTGTAAGATGCCCGTTTTTACAAAAAAGGACTACTTTACGAATCTATCATTCCGCTTTAAGCTTCCAGCTATGATTTGTTTGCTCGTGTGTGTTGTGCTAGCTGCTACCAGCATCATTTCTTACCGGATTGCTGCCAGCATTACGCTGGACAAGAGCAAGGATGAGATTAAGGCAACCTCGGACAGAATCGGAGAGGGCTTGTTATCCTCGGTCCAGCTTGAGCAGCAGTCTGTATACCTCCTATCTGTCAATAATTCTATTACTGAATTATTAGCGCTGCGGAATACAGGAACCTTGGAAGATCAGACGTTTTTCTCAGCTTCTAATGGGCCGCATGTGAAAGCGAATAAGATGCTTGAGGCCAGCATTAAGGGAATGCCGGGCATTGAATCGCTTATGCTGATCGACAAGCAAGGAATTGTCATTGCATCAAATAACCCAGACACGCTAACAAAATCAAGGTCGGACCGCCAGTACTTCCAAGATAGTCTGCAAGGAAAGACAGTAGTCAGCGAAGCGCTGGTGTCCAAAGTAAGCGGCAATCAGGTCAATGTATTCTCGATGCCCGTACTTGATTCAAGTGGGAGTGTACAAGGCGTGTTTATCGCAACAGCCGTCAGTTCCTTCTTTGTTGATAAATTAGCGAGCATCCAAATAAATGATCAAGGAAAAGTTATCATTTTGGACCGGGTGGGAACGGTCGTCTATCATTCAGCAGACGAGGCGCTCATTGGCAAGCCGTTGGAAACAGCAGAATATAACGAAATATTAAAGCCGAGCGGCGATGGAAAGCTGAATCAGGGAGAAGTAAAGCTTGCGGATAAGGTATCGTACTATTCAAAGATACCTTTATCGGACTGGACCATCATTGTAGAAGATCCGTATTCGGATGTGAATAAGCCGCTGCAGTCGATGTTGAAGAAAATGATGACGGTTATGCTCATTGCCTTATTATTGTCCATCGCGGTCGGGGTGATCATCTCCAGATTAGTTACGAAGCCAATTGTACAGCTGACAGGGCTGTTCAAGAAGCTGTCATCTGGTGATCTTACGGTCACTGCGTCTGGCCGATACAGTGGAGAGTTCAAGGAGCTCGCGGACAGCTTCAACACGATGGCTGAGCGCAATAAGGACTTGATCTCAAGCATGAATGGCTCAATCGCGGTGCTTCATAACAGCACGAGAGAGCTGGATCAGACTTCAAGCAGGACATCAGTCTCCATTATGGAAACATCGACGACGACGTCTGAGATTGCAAAGGCGATGGAATCGCAGGCGAATGATACGGAATCTATCGTGAATAAATTTATGGACGTTGGCGACAAGATCGCCAGTGCTACAAGTAAATCGCATAGGATCAAAGAAAAGGCCGATGCGATAACCGATATTTTTGAAGCTAACCATGAGGTTATTGAAACTTTGGTTGCCATTAATGTGAGAAATGAAGAGGAAGTCCGTAAAATATCGGAAATTACGCGCCAGCTGGCTGAAAGCTCTTCTGGCATTGGGCGGATGACTGACGCGATAGCCGAAATCGCCAATCAGACGAAGCTGCTTGCCTTGAACGCATCCATTGAAGCGGCAAGAGCTGGTGAGCATGGCAGAGGCTTTGCCGTTGTAGCTAGTGAAATTAGGAAGCTGGCTGAACAGACCTCTATTCAATCACAGGACATAAACGCCATCGTGGGACAGACGATTAGCCACGTTGAGAAGAACAACCAAAGTGTACACATTATTGAAGGCATTACCGTTCAGCATAATGACAGCGTAGGACAAACGAAACAATCCTTCGACCTTGTATCTGGGCATGTACAGAATATTATCGAGCAAGTAAGGGCAATGGTAGAAGAGCTGCATGAAATCGAGAACGATAAGAACGACGTGCTCGATGCTGCTCAGAACTTGTCAGCCTCTGGCGAAGAGGTCTCAGCCTCCGTTGAAGAGGTGACTGCGACTGTGCAGGAGCAAGCGGCTATGGTGCAACAGCTCGCAGAGATGGTAACGACAATCGACAGATTGACACAGGACTTGGCATCGGCATCCGCCCAGTTCAAAACCGAATAAGGAAGTACGAACGGAGAAAGGCAGCGCCCCTAATGAGCAGGGGCGCTGCCTTTCTTTCAAATATAGAAAAGTATATCATTTCGCTAGCTTTCTCTATATTTCTACGCGAAACGTTAGCTTAGCCGCCAGAGGGCGGCTTAAGCCGTTACGCTTGCGTTCATTACTGTTGACTAGCCTTTCACCGCTCCGGCAACTACACCCTTGACGATGTACTTCTGCAAGAAGATGAACACGATAATCGAAGGCAGCACAGCCATGACCATAGCGGTCATCGCATATTGCCAATCCGAAGTATATTGACCTACAAAAGTATACGCGGCCAGTGTCAGCGTCTTCGTATCCGGCGAACCGTTCACCATAAGCAGCGGCAGCAGGAAGTCGTTCCAGATCCACATCACATCAATAATGACGATGGTTGTGGTAACTGATTTGAGCAGCGGGAAGATGACAAGAAAGAAAAGCTTGAAGCCGGATGCGCCGTCAATGGTCGCACTCTCGTCAATTTCCTTCGGTATGCCTTTCACGAAGCCGTGGTAGATGAAGACGGCAAGCGGTGCACCGAAGCCCCAGTATAGGATGCCCAGTCCCCATGTGCTCTCGGACAGATTCAGACTTTTGGCAAGCTGAAGCACGGTAAGCATGATCGATTGAAACGGAATGAGCATTGGCATAATGCAGACGATATAGAGCAGTCCGCTCCAACGTGTCTTCGTTCTAGCCAGCTTGTAGGCGGCAATGGAAGAGACGAGGATGATGCCTGCAAGTCCGACGGTCGTAATGACAAAGTTGTTAAGGAACAGCTTCGGATAGTTGATGAATGACCATACATACGAATAGTTTTCAAATACAAGCTGTTTAGGAAGAGCGACAACATCGGTCATCACCTCGCCGAAGCTCTTGAACGAGTTATTGATGGCCAAGAACAAGGGATATAGAAAGACGAGTGAGAGGAGCACCATGATGATCTCCAGTATGATGCGTCCGACTCTTCCACTGCTGTTTGTTTTCATCAAGCTTCAACCTCCCTGCGTTTGAAGATCGTGAGCTGAATGATCGTTACGAATAGGACAGCGACGAATAAGATGAGCGCTTTTGCCGTACCGTAGCCGTAGAGATTGTTCTGGAACGTATCTCTGTAGATGTCATATGCGATACTGTAAGTCGTTCCGCCTGGTCCGCCGCCCGTAAGCGAGAGGATGACATCAAATACTTTAATGGAGTTGGTCAGCGCCATAAATACCGAGATCGTAATGGAAGGTGCAAGCAGCGGCAGCGTAATGCTGAAGAAGCGTCTAACCGGTCCTGCTCCATCAACGGTCGCGGCTTCCTTCAGATCGTCCGGCACCGATTGCAAGCCAGCAATGTAGATAACCAGATAGAACCCGATGGATTGCCAGATCGATACGAGCAATATGGAAACGAAGGCAAGCTTGGGATCACCGAGCCAGCTGAGATCGAATATGCCCCAGCCTGTGCTTTGTCCCAATGACTCGAAGCCCTGCATGAAAATGAATTTCCAGATAAAGCCGACGATAACAAGGCTTAGAATATAGGGAATAAAGAAAGCAGCCCGCAGCCATGAGGTCGATTTGAGCTTCATATCCAGTACAACAGCTAACAGGATGGCCAGAATGTTCACAATAACGATGTACAACACGGCGTATTTAATCGTGAACCAAGCCGAGTTCGCAAAGTTGGTGTCACCTGTGAAGATTTGCTTGAAATTGTCGAGACCAACAAACTTTGGATGCTTGGATATGCCGTTCCACTTTGTCAATGAATATCGAATGGTCATCGCGAACGGAATGTAAAACGCGACCGCGATACAAATGAGTACAGGCAGCGTAAAGATGCCGAATTCAAGCTTCTCGCTCCATTTTCTCCCTAATGCCTTGAACATCATCGCACCTACTCTCTTTAAGGGGTTATTTAAATTTTATATTTCAAAAAATCGGGATTCGCTATATTGTGTATTATAAAACAGCCATCCGCCTCTCAAAAATGGATTTAAGAAATCATTTAGGGGTAAAAAGGTGAACGGAATATGGAGCAGAAAGGTTGTGATTTCTATTTTGAAAAAGGCTTTTCGAGCAGTACGGGAAATGGCTGAGCGTGTGAATAGACGGTTGGTGAATAAGCTTATTTTGCTATTTACGACTATTATTATTCTCGTCGTGTCATCATTGACTTTTATTTCATATCAGATGTTCCAGAAGGAATCGGTTACGAACAGCATTGCCAGCACCTCTAACAATCTGCTGCTCGTTAATCAGAATATGGAGGATTACTTGAAAGGAATGGAGCAGCTGTCGCTTCCTCAGATCAGATTCGATGAAATTACGTATGCGATCATGCATGAATCGGAGGATTATGCTTCCAAGATGTATTTGGAAAACTATTTGCGCCAGCTATATTATTCAAGAAGTGATCTACAAGCCATCTATCTATACGTTGTGAAAGAAAATAAATTTTATTCGATTTCACAGGAAAATTATAATATTGCGGTTCGAACAGGAGTCAATCCTAACATTACAGAAACATCTTGGTATCAGAAGGCGATGGCGAGTCCGTTCAACCGATCTTATCAATCCATTGCACAATCAGATGCAGAAACAGGCTATGAGGTTAAGCATGAGAATAGCTTCATGGCCTATCACAGGGTACTGCGATCCATCGTATCCAGGCAGCCGCAGGCTGTACTCTCTTTCTACTTCGATGATTCAGTAAGCGAGCAGATTCTGAAGGATATTCCCTTCGATGCAGGACAGCATCTATTGTTCCTCAGCCCAGACAATGAGCCATTTTTTACCGATGATGAAGCCTTCTACAAGAGAGCGAAAGAGGCCTCCTTGACGGACAAGCTGACAGCGATTCCGAACGGTCAGCTAACCTGGTCGGAGGCGAATCAGAAGTATTTGGTCGTCTATAACATCGGAGAGCAGGAGGGATGGAAGCTTGTAAAGCCGGTCCCGTATTCACAAATATACGAAGCAGCCAGAACGACACGTAATATAGGCTTCGTTATCGGTATGCTGTTCCTGCTGCTGTCAATCATCGTCGTCATTTATTTCTCCAACGCGATCACAAAGCCGCTTCAGAAGCTATCCTACCAAATGAATCGCTTCAGTACGGGGGATTTCGACGCCGAGGCTGAGGTGAAGGGACGTGATGAGATTGCTTATTTGTCACGGCATTTCAATCAGATGGTAAGACGCACGAACGACCTCATCAATGAACGGTACAAAATGAAGCTTGTGGAGAAAAACGCTATACTAAAGGCGCTCGAAGCTGAGATTAATCCACACTTCCTGTATAATGCGCTGCAAGCGATCTCGACCAAAGCGTTAAAAAATGAACGCTATGATATTGCGGATATGGTCGATGCGCTGGCACTTACTCTGCGTTATTGCATTAGTGGCAAAGATATCGTACGGGCAAGGGATGAGCTGAAGCATATTGAGAATTATCTTTCCTTGCAGAAGGCGCGTTTCGGCAGCAGGTTGCAAGCGGAATTTGATTGGGAGGAGTCGCTGCTGGAGCTTGAGCTGCCTAAGCTATCCATCCAGACGCTTGTCGAGAATGCAATCAAGCATGCGCTGGAGAAGGTGTCCAGCACGATTACGATTGAAATTCGCGCTGCGGTTACGGAATCGCATGCCGTTATTGCTGTTCGGGATGATGGACCAGGATTCTCTCCCGAGCGGCTTGAGCAGGTACAGCAATCGTTTCTTCAGGAGTGGAAGGACCGTGAGGATGAGAATGAGAGTATTGGACTCGTGAATTTGAACACCAGGCTGAAGCTGCTCTATGGCGATGAGGCCAAGCTGCTTATCCAGACGGATAAGTCAGGCACAGAGCTGACCATGTTATTACCGAGAGGAGGCGTAAGCCATGTATAGAGTACTGATTATTGATGATGAAGAGCCGCTGCGCGAAGCGATTCGTATATTGGGTGATTGGAAGGGCTTAGGAGTTGTAGAAGTACTGGAGGCAACAGACGGGAAAGTAGGACTCCGTATGCTCGCTGAGCATAAAATTGACCTTGCGATGGTAGATATGAAGATGCCGGAGCTGAACGGAACAGAGTTGCTGCAAATCATTGAGCGAGATTATCCCGATTTGCTGACGATTGTGATCAGCGGCTACAACGATTTCGAATATACGCGTCAGGCGATACGCTCCAAGGTCGTTGATTATTTGCTGAAACCGGTCAACCGTCAAGATCTCAATCTTTCCCTGCGTAAGGCAATCGATGTGCTGGATGCGAAGCGGAAAAAGGATAGTGATTTCATTAATCGCAATATTACGCTCAATATGTCGCTACCGCGGCTGAAAGAGAAGGTGTACATCTCCATTATCGAGCGCAGCTTCAAAAGCCAAACGAACGAAGCTTTCCTGCCGCTGATTGGTGCAGATGATCCCGGCAACCGGTTCACAGCAGTCGTTGTCCGTGTGCTCAATCTAGAGCAAATTCGGAAGCAGCGATTCCATCACGATACAGACCTGCTGCACTTTGCAGTAGCGAATGTCATAAACGAAATCGCGGGTGATCACTTCGGAGCTTTCAGCTTCGCCAGCCCTAAGCAGGAGCGTGAGCTTATTGCTATTCTCACGATGAAGGGCGGCTATCCGGAGGACATTGCGTACCGGTCTATACATCAATTGAACAAGGTGATTTCAACCTTGAAGGAACTCTTCGGCATTGTTGTAGCGATCGGCATTGGGCCTTCCACGACTGATGTGCTGCAGCTGGCTTCCTCATATGAAGCTGCTAAGGCAGCGATTAATGGTATTGATGTGCTCAAGCTGAACGGGGCTGTTGTAACGGCTGCCTCTGACCTTGCTTCGACTCCCAAGGAAACACAATCGCTGACGAGTCGAATTCTGGTCATTCGCGGTGCATTGGAGAGCGGCAACGTACATAATGCTAGAACGATTCTGAACGATTACATGAAGAAATGGCGGTTATCCGATCGATTCAATATAGGGGAAGCGGATCGTGCATTGCATGAATTCATTATTCTGCTGAATGATATGGCGCTTGAGCTGGGTGTTAAGCAATCCGAGCTGCCGCTTGGCGGCATTCAAGCGCTGCGCGACTTAGGGATTGTGAGCGATTTCGCAAGCATGGACCAATTCGAGCAGTTGTTCTACGACATACTCGATTATTTCAGCGGTCAAATTAGGAAATCGCTTATGACGAATCAACCATTTGAAGTAGGGGATATTAAAGCCTATATCGACAATCATTACTTTGAAGAGATCAAAATCTCGATGTTCGCGGAGAAGTATTTTTTGAGCAGAGAATATTTGATGAAGCTGTTCAAACAGCAATTCGGATTCGGCATTCATGAGTATGTGCAGAAGGTGCGAATGGAAAAGGCGAAGGAACTGCTGGATGATCCGGGTTTGAAGATCCAAGATATTTCCGAAATGCTGGGCTACAAAGATAAGAACTATTTCAGCAAGGCGTTCCGAAATTATTATTCGTTGTCGCCGAGCGAATATAGGGCATCCAGCGGAACAGGCTAAAAAGTGAACCGCTTGCAGAATGACACTTTTTTACCCTTAACTATTCACTTATGTGCATTCTTATCCGATTTCTTTTTCTTTAGAATAGGCATCGTAGACCACAACCAATGAAAGAAATGGGGGCATTTCAATGTTCAAAAGATTTCTGGCACTATCCGTCAGCCTCGTGCTGATTATCGGAATACTGGCTGCTTGCGGCAGCGACAAAAACAATACAACAAGCAACAACGAGGGTACGAATACCGGCGGAAACACCGAAGCCTCGGATAAGCCAGTCACGATCAACATGTTCACCGCCTCTCCAGAATACACAGACGCATTCAACGCATACATCGCAGAATACAAAAAAGTAAAGCCGAACGTAACGATTAATCTTGAAATTATGCAAGCCGATTACAACACCGTGTTGAAATCGAAAATCGCTGCAGGCAGCACGCCGGATGTGTTCCAGACAACAGCTGGCGGTGACATTGATACTTTCGCTGAATACAGTGCTGACCTGACGAACGAGCCGCTTGCGGCAGCTATGACTGATTCCGTCAAAATCAACATGAGCTCCAAAGACGGCAAAGTACTTGGTTTTCCTGTGAAAGGGAACCTAATGAACATGGTTTACAACAAAAAATTGCTTGCAGATGCAGGTATTACAGAAGTACCGAAAACAACTTCCCAAATGGAAGACGCGATTGCAAAGCTTGAAGCAAAAGGCATTACACCGTTCGCCAACGCTTATAAAGAGTGGTGGGTATGGAAACATATTTTCCAAAACTTCGTGAATGCAGCTGCTGAGGATGCAGGCATTACGCCGAAAGAATTGGTAAGCAAGTTTATTGCAGGAGAAACGACATTCAACGATTACCCTGTATTGAAAGACAACTTCTTCAGCTTTATCGATACGACGGTTAAGCATGGCACGAACAAGCCGCTTGAGCGCGACAGCAACGCAGAAGTAAGTGACTTCGCTACTGGTAAAGCAGCATTCATGACGGGTAAAGGCGCATGGGATGAAGAAGCGATCAAAAAAATTACACCTGACTTTGAGCTTGGTATCGTAGGCTACCCTGTAAGTGAAAAAGCGGAGCAAACCTTGCTTGTAACTGGCGCTGACCAAGCGCTTCGAATCAACAAAGATTCCAAAGTGGTTAATGAAACGATTGCATTCTTTAACTGGCTGTACACTTCTGATTACGGCAAAAGCTGGTTCTCAACTGTAGCGAAGGTTATTCCTCCAATTAAGGACGCTCCGCTTCCTGAACTGGATATGCCTAAGCAAATGGAAGAGATTCTAAAAACAGAAAAATCTGGCGATTTGTCGGTTAACTACTCGCTAGATACGTTCCACCAAAAGTTTGGTGAGTTGATGCAAGGCTATATCGGCGGCAGCAAAACAAAGGATCAAGCTATTGACGAAATTCAAAAGGCTTGGATACAATTTGGCTCTGCAGAATAAGCCTCGCGAATAAGCAGTACCTTAACTCAGCGCTTTCACAGTGCTGGGTTAAGTTGTTTTATGGGGATGCAATCTAACAGCTAAGGACGTGAATGCAGATGAGCAAGCAGATCGAAATCGTGGAAAATGGGTTATACCTGCATTTTGAAATTACAGACAGCGGAGATGTGCTTTTTCTTCATTTCGGAAGCAAGCCGTTTGATAAGGATTGCATTAATGAGAAGCAGAAGCCGGGCTTCCGACTACTGGAGCTGCAATTAACGGGCGAGGACCGTGCTGAATATCATGGCCGTACACATCGTGCCTCTTATCCAGGTCTCCGAATGGTGTATGACGAGCATGTGGATACGCGTAATGATGCAGGCCGGAAGTTTGAGCTTAGTGTGCGGGATGGGCTGACGGGCGTAAGAGCGGTCCAGCACTTTCAGTTCTATGACGGGGTACAGACTGTACGCTGCTATACAGTGCTTACAAACGAAGGCGCGGCGGATGCGGAGATCGAGTATGTCTCTTCCTTTGCGTTGACGGGAATAGATAAAGAAGGGCTGCAAGACCGCGATGATAAAATGAGGCTGCACTTAGCTCACAACGGCTGGCAAAGTGAGCTGCAATGGCGTTCATACAAGCTGCCTGAGCTTGGCATGTCGCATTTGATGGACCGTGGCTCGAAGCGTGTTTCCTGCAGTAATACTGGCTCTTGGTCAGCTGCGGAGCATATCCCGATGGCCGTGCTTCAGAATGAAGAGGCAGGTACAAGCTTATTCTGGCAGATTGAGCATAATGGCTCATGGCATTGGGAAATCATCGAGCAGTCGGATTTGCTGACCGTGCTCATTAGCGGCCCAACCGAGCATGACAATCATTGGTGGCTTAAGCTTGCTCCGGGGGAAGAGTTCGTGTCCGTACCGCTTGCAATCGGCGCGGTAGAAGGCGGATTTGAAGAGTCTGTTGATCAGTTGACGACTTATCGCCGTCTTATTCGCAGACCCAATGAGGATAACGAGCTTCTGCGCATCATATTTAATGATTATATGAACTGCTTATGGGGTGCACCAACGACAGCGAAGCTTCTGCCGCTCATTGATGCTGCAGCCGAGGTAGGCTGCGAATACTTCTGTATTGATGCGGGCTGGTATGCACCTGGCGATTGGTGGGATGGCGTGGGAGAATGGCTCCCTTCAGAAGAGCGGTTCCCTGAAGGCATCAAATATGTACTGGATTATATCCGCAGTAAAGGCCTGATTCCTGGCTTATGGCTGGAACTTGAGGTAATGGGCATTAACAGCCCTAAGCTTGCAGAGACGGACGACAGCTGGTTCTTCATGCGTCACGGAAAACGCGTCAAGGATCGCAGCCGTTATCAGCTCGATTATCGCAATCCTAAGGTTATTGCCCATGCGGATGAGGTCATCCGCAGACTCGTCGAAGACTACGGCGTTGGCTATATTAAGATGGACTACAATATTAATGCGGGTATTGGGACGGAAAGCGATGCAGACAGCTATGGAGACGGGCTGCTGCAGCATAACCGGGCTTATCTGGGCTGGCTCGACAAGACATTCGCCGCCTATCCGAATCTGGTCATTGAGAATTGCTCCAGCGGCGGCATGCGGATGGATTATGCGATGCTAAGCCGTCATAGTATTCAATCGACTAGCGACCAGGAGGATTATGTGAAGTATGCGGCAATCGCAGCAAGCTCTCCTGCGGTGCTCACACCGGAGCAATCGGCGATCTGGTCCTATCCGCTGCGTGAGGGCGATGACGAGGAAGTCATATTCAATATGGTTAATGCGCTGCTGCTGCGTGTCCATCAGAGCGGCCATCTGGCAGAGCTTAGTCCGCGCAGGCGGGAGCTCGTTAAGGAGGCACTCGATTATTACAAAACGATCCGCAGTGACATTCCAGCAGCACTGCCTCTCTGGCCGCTTGGTCTGCCGACACAGCAGGATGAATGGGTCAGCTATGGACTGCGGCACGAGGATCGCATTTATTTGGCCGTATGGCGAATCAAAGGAAGCTCAGGCACGGTGAAGCTTCCTTTGCCAAGATGGAAAGGACAACAGCTGGATACCCGCTGCGCTTATCCTGCTGAGTCGCACGGTACGGAATGGGTGTGGCATGCAGCAGAAGGTGTGCTTGAAATTCATCTGATGGAAGAAAGAACGGCTCGGTTATTCGAGCTGCGAGTCCAATCGTCTGCTTAGCAGCAGCCGGATTATGCATGCCAGAAGGCTGAAAGCAACATGGACGAGGTTAGTGAGGATTTGTTTAGGCAGTTGAAGGTGTGACCACAGTTTTTTAATCCGAATAGCGTGCAGGGAGAGTCGTTTTCTCCGCTGCACGCTATTTTTAAAATATATAAATTTATAAGTTTGTCAGCCTATAAAGGACTTACATTTCACCGTCAAAGCTACTTCAGCGTCTTAAGGATGCCGATGCGTTTTTGCTTGAAATTTAAGCATTTATAAGTCTTTCGACTTATAAAGGGCTTATATTTCTCTGACTAAAATGCGCTGCACCGCCAAAGGAGGGCGATAGCCGTTTCACCTTGGTATTTCTTATTCTATTTTTATCGTTGGAGTGCTCTGGCTATCATATCGGCATAGAAAGAAGCACCATGTTTCTTCAAATGGACACCGTCCGCGGAGAAGAAATCCTTTTTCCCCTTGCTTGCTGAATACCAATCCACGATCGTCACATTTTCGTTTGTCTTAGCCGTTTCCGCAAGCATTTTGTTTACAGTATCCTGCCATTTGCGTGGTACGCGTGTGTTGATCATGAAGATTTTGCGATCTGGTCCAATCGTCTCCAGCAGCGCAGCCATTTGCTTGGTCGTGAAAGAGCCGTTTGTTCCCAGCTCAATAATGACGATGTCCGCGAGTTCGTCGCTGCTTTTCAGCTTCTCTAGAATAGCAGCAGCCTGTGAGAACTGTCGGCCCACCTTGCCGTCTATAGCGATGCCGGGCAGCAGCTTCTCAAGGTAGGGTCCTGCATCCAGCAGGATAGAGTCTCCGATGGCTGTCATTTCAGTCGAATGAACAGCAGGCGGCTTGGTTTCAGGTGCAGGTTTTGACGTAGCCGCAGGACTCGTTGGTTTAATAACAGCTGTTACAGGCTTTCCGCCCGTCGCAGTTGGGCTCGTATGCAGCGTTTCTTCGTTATGATCCGGTTGGCCCGATATGTCGGGCGAAGCAGGCTTAGCAGGCACTGGTTTTGTTTCGTTGGATGCAGCCGGTTTGCTTGTTTCTGATCCGCTATTGCCTTGGACGGCTGCTGATGGGAGATCGACAGTGCCTGCACAAGATACGCAGGATACGATCAAGACAATGCCGGCGAAGTAGCTCGTTGACTTCCTTGCCTGAGGACGCTGGAATTGCTCCTGGATCAAACGAGACAGCTTGCTAAGTACGCCGTGCCGAATCGGTTCCTCTACAAAGCGCCAAGACAGCTCCGCAAGAATGAAGGTAAGCACGATTTGTATGCACGCTCTTGCCAGATGCAGCTCCCCTGCTTCGGCAGTCGGTGTTGTCAGCACGATAATCGGATAATGATATAAATAAATACCGTAGGAACGAACCCCGATCCAAGCGAGTACCTTATTGCCAACCAAGCCGGCAAGCTTACTTGCGGGATGTGCCATTGCGGCAACCACCGCTACTGTTGCAAGCGCAAGCAGAACCATACCGCCGCGGTAGAGGGAGGAATCGTACTCGCCAGTTACAGCGATCATAACCATAATGATGATTAAGCCGGACGTACCCACACTGTCCAGCAGGATGCGACTGCGCGTCGGTATGGACGCGGATAGCCGCCAGCTTGGCCAGATTGCTGCGAGTGCCGCGCCGATAAGAAGAGCGAAAGCTCTTGTATCCGTACCGTAATAGACGCGGCTTGGGTCCATGCCCGGCTGATAGAGCACTGCCATAGCGCCCGCAGATACAGCTGCAGCAATGAGTATCCATAATGCAAGCTTCCCTCGCCTCGGAATGAAACGGATGGCTGCGATAAGCAGAAGCGGCCATATGAGATAAAATTGCTCCTCGACGGCAAGCGACCATAAATGGCCGAATGGTGAAGCAGGACCAAAGCTTTCGAAATAAGAGACCTCGTGAAAAATAAGCCACCAATTGCTTATATAGAGCAAAGCAGAGCCGATATCTCCTCTTAAAGCAAAGAGTCTGCTGGAATCACTTATGAATAACCATAAGGAAACAATGGCGATCATGAGAAACATTGCGGGAAGAAGCCGTCTTGCTCGGCGAATAAAAAAGGTTTTGAGATCGATAGTTTTATTTTGACCAAGCTGTTTAAGTAAAATATCCGTAATCAGGTAACCAGAGAGGACAAAAAACATACTCACGCCAAGCAGGCCGCCAGGCACAGCCTTAAGATTCAAATGATAGGCAATCACAGCTAGGACAGCGACAGCGCGCAGACCGTCCAGTCCAGGCATATACCTGCTGCTGTTGCCAATAGGCTTAGGCATAGCGGGCGCCTCCTTCACTAATCAGGCTGGGGAGACGTAAGGCAGAGCGAATTAGGCGAAGCGTGCGAGACAGTTGCGTTAGGAAGGAAATGCGGATGGTAAAAATGATTTTCAGCCCCTCTGGAAGTTAGATCGTTGTATTAGTCATTATAAAAGGGTTGCTTAGAAAATTCGTAACAGAACAGTTACAAATCGGTATCAAAAAGGTATCAAAAACGCTATCTATCTGGAATCAAACCGAAATCCAATTCCAAACGGCAGCAATCTAAATCATGCATGAAAATAAAGTATGTTTCTTCTGGCGCAGGGAACGGTAATCATAATGTGCTGAACACGAGGAGGAATACAACAGATGCGTATGTTTAGAGTGGTTATTATGGCTTTGTTGCTGTCTTTTATTTGGATTGCAGGAGGAGCTGAATATAGCGAAGCAGCTCAAGATCGTAGTCTGCCTAAGGCGGCGTTTGTTCGGGAAGGAAGCTTATGGGTAAAAACAGGAGCTGAAGAGAAGCTGCTGGATAAAGGGCCAGCTGTTCAGAATCCAAGCTGGTCGTTTGATGGGAAATGGATCGCCTATACAAAGGGAGCAGATGAACCGGAGTTATGGGTGCGGGAGCTTGGCAGTGCTGTTAGCACACTTGTTCATTCGGCAGGAGGTGCTCGTTTCCAGTGGTCTCCTCATGATGAGAAGCTGGCGTATCTTATCGACGGGCAACTGAACTATATCAATGCGAAACAACCGAATGTCGTACTTGGGACGGCTGCGGGCATCGGTAATTTTTCGTGGCTGCCAAGCGGAAAAGGCTTTTTTGCCTCTTCTCAATCTGAGCTGCTGCCTGATGGGTGGACGCCAATAACCCTTTACGAAATACCGCTGGAGGCATTAGGCAAACCTGCCGACTATGTGACGGTGCATGTGCTGCCAAAGCCTTCGGATGATTTTTTTGCCGTTGGTACGAGCATGTTCAAGTGGTCGGCAGATCGGAGATGGATCGCCTTTTTGGCTAAACCGACCGCATCGTTATCAGCTGACAGCAACACGCTTTGTGCTGTCTCGGCAGACGGTGTTGTATTCCGTACACTGGATGAGATGGTTAATCATGAGCAGTGGTTCGAGTGGTCGCCGAGAGGTGATCAGCTTGCCTACATAGCTGGAGTAGGACGTGAGGCGACTAGCAATAAGCAGCTAAAGGTGGTTGCTGTTTCGTCCGAGAGAACGGCTGCCTACACGCCTAGACGTTTTGTAGATGGGGATTTCGCGTGGCAGAATTCAGCGCATATCGTCGTCTCAAGAGCGAAGGAAAGGAAGGATGGCGAGTTGGCGCCTGCAAATCCGGTCTACCCGCATCTTGTCAACATTGAGCTGGCAAGCGGCAAGCAAAAGCAGCTGACGAAGCCGTCGAAAAAACACGGGGAGTATAACCCATCTACTCTGAATGATAGTCTTGCATGGGTGAATGCGGATCAAACGACAGCGAACGTGGTACTGGCAGATGAGCATGGTCGTCATGCTGCAATATGGATTAGGAAGATAGACATTGCCCCGTCTTATTATGGGCAGTGGAGCTGGTCATCGGTCGTGTCTTTTTACGTCCATCCACAAACGCAGGCGGTAGGAAGGTAATAGCTAAAGTAACGAACAAAAAAGCCTCCAGCTTGACGCGCTGGAGGCAGATTGTTCTTGCAGGCTATAGCAGCAGGTTCTCAAGCGTCTGCTCAGCGGATTCATGTCCGGCTGATACGCGAAGCAACGCTTCCATGTACAGCTGGTGGAGATGAAGAATCAGTCCGTTCTGTGTGTCAATCGCTTTGACATTGGATGAATCCTCGTTGCTGAGCAGGAGGAGTGAGTTGTGCTTGAAGTACACGACGCCAGTGTCGGCGAATAATCCAAATGCGCCCAAAGGCAATACAGTATTCAGCTTGACTATGAGAAGCAGCAGCTGCTCATAAAACTCGGATGACACGTCTTCGGTAATGGTAACGAATGCTTGCAGAATACAAATACCTGCAGCCTCTGCATCTTCCATATCGGTAAGGAAACAAAGCTCTAGCTGTATGTCCCGCGAGTCCTCCCCAACACCGTCAAACAAGACGATAAGTGAACGAAACGGATCTTCGACTGATGGCTCTGTCCATCCGGTTTGGAAGCCTTCGGCGCTGTAATCGGCCTCGAGCAATTGAAGCAGTCGGTTTGGCCCCTTTGAATCGATTGTCATACGTACCCCCTAAGCGGTCTAAGTGTGAAGCTTCTTCGCGATAAGGTCGACCTTTGGCGTTTTTTTCTTGCCGTCTGGCTTGAGGCCAATGTTATTAAGCAAGGTGACGTACTGCGGATCGGAATCGAGTACGCCTTTTTTGTAGATTGTATGTGCAAGATCGGTAATAATCTGGCTATAGCATTGGCCGACGGAGTTGAAGCCGTTCTGCTGCAGCAGTCCATTGCGGAGTGCTGATTTATCTGGCTTCGCTTTCGGATCGGCAGCTTGGAGCTCAGCCACTTTCTTGTCGACACCAAGGAAGCGATCAACGATTTCTTCTTTGCGCGTACGTTTTTTATAAAATTTATAGATGGCTGCAATACCGCCGATGGCTCCAGCAACGCCAAGCAACAGCCAGCCGACAGGTGTAGCCGCGCTTGCGAGCAGCAGACCACCGCCGACGATCATGGCTGCGCCTTTCAGCGCGGTAGCTGCGCTTTTCTTTTTGTTAATGGCTTGTGTGCTGCCGCCAATGTTGGCTGCTAGGTTAAGCTCGGCATCTTTGCCTTCTGCTTCTTTCTCCAAGTTCTTGAGGTTTTTCTCCCGTTTGCCATGCGTATAGACGCCGGCAACGCCACCAGCAAGATAGGCTGCTCCACCGACTACGCCGGCAGCACCAGCTGCTGCAGTAGCTGCGGTGCTGACAGCAGCGCCCATGTATGTTTGTGTATTCACGACACTTTGTGCGCTGAAACGTGCAAGATCGGCAGTACCGGCAAAGCCTTCTGCTCCGATGTTTTGTGCTTTGTCATGCGTGCTTAATGATTCGTCATGGTTCTGCGTTGCATTGTAAATCTGCATGCCTGCGGTCACTCCGCTAAGCATAGCGGCTGCTGGCCCGATATCTTTAACGGCTCCAAGA
Organism: Paenibacillus sinopodophylli; assembly: GCF_005930355.1. Taxonomy (GTDB): domain Bacteria; phylum Bacillota; class Bacilli; order Paenibacillales; family Paenibacillaceae; genus Pristimantibacillus; species Pristimantibacillus sinopodophylli. Next base: position 336,820 of record NZ_VDBO01000003.1, on the reverse strand, counting down.
GCGCCTTCGTTGGCTGCGCCTGTAATCAAATCCTGAGATGTGCTCACACCTGCTGCAGTCGAGCTCGATGCGCCTACTGAGGCTGCTGCTGCTGTTGTCGCGTAGGTTACATAGTCCCGATCGGTGTCCTCATTGTAGTTTTTCGCATTTTTTCCTTTGACCGTACGGATGATCGTCGAGAACTTGTCCCAGTCAACGCTGCGCCCAGTGAAGCCCGTAATATGCTTCTTCGCTTTGGCTAATGAGGAAGAGCCTGTCCCGCCTGAACAGAGATGCGTAACCATCTTCTGCTGCATCGGGCTTAATGACTCATAGAAACTGAATAGCTCTGTTTTTTTATCCTTTGCAGCCTCTGCTTTCAGCCAGCTTGCGACCGCTTGGGAGCCGCCTGCAGCTGCAGCTCCGTCGTTCTGAAGCTGCTTGACGCTGGCTTGTGCAGCGCGATTTCCTGCCGCACGCTGCAGTTGCAGCACGTTGGAAGGAGCAGCAGGGGAACTAGGTGCGCGATCTGAAGTGACAGAGGGTTGGCCTGGTGTTGATTTGATAGATTCGCGGGAAGAAGTCGGCTTCTTCTGTAATGGACTGTTGGCCAAGTATTACCCCTCCTAAGGTGGATAGCTTGTGTAATGAACTAGTGTAATCATGCGTGATCCGAGCTTCTAGTGTAGTTCTTTTATCTTAGCATGACTTGCCAAAATGTACTATTAAAATGGTATAAATTACCTCTATTTCGACAAGATTTCAGGTATTTTTCACAATGTTATAAATCATAGGCATGCACCTCTGTCTCTATGAATAAGGATAAGCGAACTTTGGTTAAATCCGTACATGGATTGACGAGAAGGGGGAGCGGATCATTTGAGGCTGGATTGTGCCATTATTGGCGGAGGACCTGCGGGCTTGAACGCTGCGCTAGTGCTGGGCAGATCGCGAAGACATGTTATTGTATTCGACAACAATAAGCCCAGAAATGCGGTTACCCGTCAATCTCACGGGTTTATTACGCGCGACGGTATTGAGCCGCGTGATCTGCGCAAGCTGGCGCATGCAGATATTGTGAACTATCCGACAGTGACGATTAAACCGGATAAGGTCATTGAAATTAGGCCTCAGGCCGCCGGTAACGGATTTCAGGTGATGACGAGCAACGGCGTTTTATATGAAGCGCGTACAGTAATATTGGCTGCGGGGCTGAAGGAAACGCTGCCACGCATAGCGGGCCTCGAGCCATGTTATGGTACAAGTATTTTTAGCTGCCCCTATTGCGACGGATGGGAACTGCGCGATCAGCCGCTGATAGTTATATCAGAAGGCTCTAACCTGTTTCATTTGGCCAAAATCGTCTATAACTGGAGCAAGGACGTGCTCGTATGCATGAACGGGGCGAACAATTTGACTATGCAGCAGGCGGCTATGCTTGGGCAACGGGGTATTCAAGTGGCACCGCAGCGCATTAAAGCACTTCAAGGTAAGAACGGGAAGCTGGAGCGAATCGTGTTCGAGAATGACGAGGAGGTCAAGCGTATGGGCGGCTTCGTCACACCGTCATGGAATCAGGCTGCTTCGTTCGGGGAAACGCTAGGCTGTGCGATGAGGCCTTCGGGCGGCTTCATAACAGACGACTATGGCAGAACGAGTGTCAAAGGCGTGTATGCAGCCGGCGATTGTTCTATTATTGTGCCTGCACAGCTAATCGTAGCAGCAGGAGAAGGGAGCAAAGCGGCGATTGGCGCGAATACAGATTTGACGAATGAGGATTTTGGCTAAGGCCGCTATGTGGATGAATCCCGAATTTGTTACGGCTGCTCTCATTATGGGTAAAGGTTGTAGACGAATACAATGAGACTGCTCACATAGCGACAAAAGGCTTCAACCGTGAGCAGGAGGAGGGAGCTTATGCTGGAGAAATTACAAGCAGATGATGTTGTGCTAAATCAGTTTCCATTCCTGCGGGATGAGCTGCAATACCAATTAATTCATTTCATAACAGCGATTGAAGGGGCTACTAAGCTCAAAACGCCTGATGGTCGAATGCTATTTGCGGGCTCGCCGGGTCATAATGCATGGCTTTGGCTTTCGGAGGATGTCACGGATGAGTATAGACTGCAGCTCATGAAGGAGCTCATCGCGCACCATCAAGGGACGGATTTGCCAGGCATATGCGGCTCCCCATCTACTGCTGAGCAGTTCGCTAATCTATATTCAGAAATAAATGCGCTTGAGCACCATGCGTACATGAAGAAGCAAACCTATTCTTGCCCCAAGGTCATTAAGCCTGTTAAGGTGAAGGGACAGCTGATTCGGGCAACGCCTCAGCATGTGGAGCTTGTTGCTGAATTTATGGCAGGCTTCACGGAGGACGTTTATGGAGCGTCCGTTATTCCTGCAAGCCAGCTCCCTGCTGCTGAGGGTATGGTCATGAGGGGTGATTTATACTTCTGGGCTGTTGACGAGCTTCCGGTCGCGATGGCCAATATTGCCCATAGGTCGCCCCGGCATGGACGAATTAATCTCGTTTATACCCCTCCGGTTCTGCGGAAGAACGGCTATGCCAGTGCGGTGGTAGCTGGGCTTTGCTCGGTTCTAGAAGACGAAAACCGTGAACCGATGCTGTACGCAGATGCAAAAAAGGCTAATAAAGTGTACAAGAATATCGGCTTTGTAGAGAGCGGGCTGATTGCCGAGATCAGATTTATGTAAAAACCTGCAGCGGGAAAGAAGGAACTGGTTCTGAAAATCGATCGTTTATTAGCGATGACTGTGTTGCTGCTGAATCGTGGACGCATTAGCGCCAAGGAGCTTGCAGAGCGTTTTGAGGTATCTACAAAAACGATTTATCGGGACATGGATACGCTTAGCCAAGCGGGAATTCCGATATTTGCCCATCAAGGCACGGCGGGCGGCTTTGAAATCATGGAGCAGTACACTATTTCGCGTCAGTATCTGTCACTCTCCGAAATCTCGTCTATTATCGCTGTTGTGAAGGGGCTTGGAACCGCCATGGACGATAAGTTCTATGTCGGCTTGCAGAATAAAGTTGAGGCGCTGCTGCATAAGTCGGACAAGTCTCAGGACGGCCATGGCTCAAATAGCCTCGTCTTCGATCTTAATCCGTGGGGACAAGGGCCCGCAGCGCGTGAAAAGGTTAATGTATTCAGGCAAGCAATAGAAGAAAAGAGCCTCGCACAGTTCAGCTATATGAACATGAACGGCTCGGAATCAGAAAGGGCGGTTGAGCCATACGCGTTGATTCTGAAGGGGAACGTGTGGTATTTACATGCTTATTGCATGCTGCGTGAACAATTCCGTGTATTTCGCCTGTCCCGTGTACAGAAGCTTAAGCGGCTTGAGCAGCGGTTCGAGCGTCGCGAGGCTCCAGCCTTAGACAGCTATACATGGGATTCGGAATGGCCTGGCCAAACACTCGCAGAGGTGACACTGCTGTTCCGGTCTGAAGTGGGCTACCGCGTACGCGATTCCTTTCACCCGGATATGGTAACTTTGCAAGGTGACGGTACATTGCGTGTTGCGGGAAATTTGACGGTAGATGAGTGGTTGTATGGCATGGTGCTAAGCTACGGCAATCAAGTGAAGGTAGAGCAGCCTTCGTATGTCGCAGAGGAGATCGTTCGTCGTGCTTATCAAATTATTGCAAGCTATGAGAACTAAGACAGACTGCTGTCCAGTTTCCCTCGTTATACTAAGGCAAGAATAACGAAATGGGGAATAACAGATGAATGAGTCTTTCATAGTCAAACCAGCATTTTCTCTGATAGGAGCAGCAGTTCGTACCACTAATGAAGCAGAAACAGGTCCAAGCGGTAAGCTTGCCGGGTTATGGCAATCCTATTTCAGCAGCGGCATTGCCGAGAAAGTACAGGTACAGAACAGTCATTTGATCTACGCGCTTTACACGGATTACGAAAGTGATGCAAGCGGTGCTTATACGACTTTAATCGGGCATGAGTATGCGGGTGGACAAACGGAGGAGCGGTTTCAAGAGCCTCTGGTGTTGGAACAAGCTACGGAGCCCATAGTTTTGGAGCAAGCTATGGTTCCCGAAGCGAAGTATATCGTATTCAAGACGAGGAAGGGCCCGGTCTATGATGTCGTAGCGAAGGCATGGGGAGAAATTTGGGCTTACTTCGAGAATGCTTCACTGGAGCGTACTTATACGGGTGATTTCGAGCTCTATGATACGCGGACCTTCCATCCTGAGAGCGCTGAGATTGATATTTATATCGCAATTAAATAAGAATCTCGAAATTATAAAAAACGTACAAGCTCCGCGAAAAAACGGGGCTTGTACGTTTTTTATATGATATATGGGCTACAGTTATTCGCCGCGGTAATCCTCAACAAGCACCTCTAGTGCGCCTGTCTCGGGATCGATGATAAGCCCATGGACAGGTATGTCTTTCGGAAACAACGGATGCTTGCGAATAAGCTTGACGCTGCTTATGACGCCATCCTGTGGGTTCTCGAAGCCCCGTAGGAACTTTTCCATGCGAATGCCAGAGTTCTCTAATGTTTCTAGAGCGAGCGGGTCGATGCCATGCTCGATAAACTTGCTTACCATACCTTGTGCATCGAGATTGGTCATGCCGCAGCCGTGATGGCCGATAACCAATACTTCGCGTGCGCCGAGTTCATAGACAGCGACAAGAATGCTGCGCATAGCACTGCCGAATGGCTGTGTTAGAATAGCGCCCGCATTTTTAATAAACTTAGCATCGCCGTTTTTGAAATTTAATGCTTTGGGCAGAAGCTCTACGAGCCGCGTATCCATGCATGTTAAGACAGCTACCTTCTTATCTGGAAATTTGTCAGTCAGATAAGCCTCATACTGTTTTTCTTCAACGAATTGCTTGTTAAACTCCATGATGCGCGAAACACTGGACATATCTTAACCTCCTAGCCATTTTATGCCTGTATCCTATTCATATTATTCATGGAAAGGGTCAGCGAGTCAAATAAAGATCTAATGAATGATTTTGCTTTGCTTCGCTTTTTCCATCATTTTGAAGATGTAGCGATTGAGCCATTTTTTCAGAGCTAGACCTAGCAGCAGTGCTGCAGCAGCAAAGACCGCGAGTGCAATTAGATCCCGAACCACAATATCCCATAGAATGCCGCCCACAGCTTCTCTCATCATACTGATGGCATAGGTGAACGGCAGGAACGGATGAATCGCTTGGAAAAACGGCGGTGTGACTTGAATCGGGAATGTGCCGCCTGAGCCTGCAAGCTGGAGGACGAGCAGCACGATAGCCATCGCTTTGCCTACATTGCCAAAGACAGATACGAGCGTATACACAATAAGCATGAACAAGGTGCTGAGCAAAATGCCGAATAGTACGAACCATATCGGGTCAGCTACATACGCTTTCAGCAGCCATATATCACCAAGCGTAACGAGCAGCGATTGTACGATGGCGATAGTCAGAAACGTCAGATAACGTCCCAAATAGATTTGATAGCTTAGGTAGTCATTTCCTTTTGAATGAACGTCGACAGAGAGCAGTGAAACGAGCAGCAATGCGCCTACCCATAAGGACAGCGTTGTGAAAAATGGCGACATAGCTGATCCATAATTCGGAATCGGATACAATCGGTTTTCCTTCAATACAACAGGCTCAGCGAAAAAAGCACTTTCGCGCTCCGCGTCGTTTTTGAGCAGGTCAACCAGCTCATCGAGATTGCCCTCTTTCTCAAGCTCGCGGATGCGCTGAGCGAAAGCTTTGATCCGCTGCTCGGTCTCGGGCAGGCTTGCTTGTATTTTTGCGAGCTCGCGGCCGCCGATCGAAAGTCCCTTCGCCGCATCGTTCACGATGCTGATGGCTCCGGGTATGGCATTGCTCGCTTCGGTGAGTATGGACTGAGCAGTCGATGCAGCTTTCGTTGCTTGCTCTGCCGCTTGTTTGATGCGCGGCAGCAGCTCGCTATCATAGCGGCTGAGCACATCGTTGAGAGCCTCCGCCGCGTTATTCGACAGGGTATTCAGGTGATCAATCAATGTCTGTGCTGGTTGTTCACCTTTCTCAGCGGCGGCAAGGATATGCTGCACTAGCTCCAGCTGCTGTTGGAACTGGCCGCTTACTGGCTTCAGCCTCCCAATTGCATCAGCCAAGAGCTTATTGTTGGTTAGATCATTCAAGCTCTCCAGCAGCTTGACCATCCCATCCGTGACGCGAACGGCGCTGGAGAGTCGTCTCTCAGCCAGCGCGAGCGTCGATTGGACAATGGCGGGATCTAGCGTTTCGTCTTGTAGAAGAGTCGTGAGCTGAGCCGTCGCCTCGGCTGCCTCCAGAAGCAGTTGCAAATCCTGTTTAACAAGCGGGCCGGCGTTATCGAGTGCTGCCGAGCTTTGATCAAAAAACGATCCCAGCTGCTTCGTGAAGGCTTCGCCATCTTTGGCAAGCTGGGCAGCCTTAGTCATCTCAGCCTGGATGTTGTATACGATTTTTTTGGACTTCTCTATATCGCTGGATGCCAGTGCAACTGCTTTATTTATTTGTGGAATGAGCGCTTCCAGCTTGAAAACGGTGCTTCTCACCTGCTCAATAGCGGGCTGATTAGCTTCTAGCTCGACGCCAATCTGGTTGAAGACGCGGAATATCGTTTCATTCGCTGTTTTAACAAAGCTGGCACGAACCTCTTCAATAATGCCGCTGGCTCCCTTTTGGGCGATTTTGGGCGCAACCGCATTTATTTTCTCATTGACGGCATAATCGAGCTCTGCCTGCTGCAAATTGTCGGACAGTACCGTAGCCATTCTGGCGGAGAAGTCGGCAGGGATCGTGATGCTGGCGTAATAATCCCCATGCTTCACACCATCTATCGCCTGTTTGTTTTCTACAAAAACCCAGCCGATTTTTCTATTCTCCTTGAGGGATGTTATGATCTCGTCCCCGATCTTAATCGTCGTGCCGCGCAGCTCAGCGCCTTCATCGTTGTTGACAACTGCGATAGCGAGCGAGCTTGTCTGGCCGTACGGGTCCCAAGAAGCTTTAATATTGAACCAAGCATACAAAGACGGCAGAAACGCGAGTCCGATAATGATGATGGCAGCAGCGCTGTTGCGCACAATGCCGCGCAGATCCTCGGTGTATATAGCGATTAGTTGCTTGATGGGTATCCACTCCTAAAAAGGCTTATCTTAGTATGAGTGAATACGCTCATATCTACCCACGGAGTACCAAAAAAGCAGAAGACGCAGCGATAAGGCTGCAGCTTCTGCTTCACACATTCAAGAATAGCTATAATAACCGAATTAGGCGCGGTCCTCGTTGATCAGCTCAGCGAGCAATTCGAAGGAGCGGAGACGAGCGGCATGATCGTGAATTTGGCTGACGACAATCAACTCGTCAACGCTTGTCTGGTCGATAATCGTGTTCAGCTTGGCTTTGACCGTTGCCTTCGAACCAGCAATTGTGAAGCTTAGCTGCTTGCGTACCATCATTTTCTCCTGCTCCGTCCAAAGCCCGTCCATCGTATCGACAGGCGGATTCAACTGCCCCATTCGTCCACGAATGAGGTTGAGGAAAGCCTGCTCTTGTGAGGTGGCGAGGTAAGCAGCAGCTTCATCGGAATCAGCGACAATCACGTTAAGTCCAGCCATCGCATATGGCTTATCGAGTACGTTTGAGGGACGGAAATTATCGTGATACAGCTTGAGCGCAGGAAGAAGGAAGTCCGGTGCGAAATGGCTGGCGAATGCGAACGGGAGTCCATGATGTCCAGCAAGCTGAGCGCTGAAGCCGCTGGAGCCAAGCAGCCATATCGGCACGTCCAGCCCTTCGCCTGGAATCGCTCTAGGCATGACGCCGCGGCCTTCCTCGGTCGGGTTGAAGTAATAGCGAAGCTCGTTCAGTTGCTCCGGGAAATCCTCCCCGCCTGAGCCAAGCCCGCGCCGCAGCGCACGGGCGGCAACCTGATCAGAGCCCGGCGCTCTTCCGAGGCCGAGATCAATTCGGCCAGGGTACATCGATTCGAGTGTGCCGAATTGTTCAGCGATCATGAGCGGTGCGTGGTTCGGCAGCATGATGCCGCCTGAACCGACGCGGATCGATTGCGTGCCTGCAGCAATATATCCGATAACGACGGAGGTTGCTGAGCTTGCGATACCCGGCATATTGTGATGCTCGGCTACCCAATAGCGTTTGTAGCCCCATTGCTCGGCATGCTGGGCTAAGTCCAGTGTATGTCGGAAGGATTGTGCCGGTGTGCCGCCCGCAACGATTGGCGCCAAGTCTAAGATGGAGAAAGGAATGTCTTGAATAGGCATGGTATAGAGACCTCCTCGAATTAGTGGAAGCAGCAATGCTGCTTCCTGAAGATGAAGGGATGAATAGACGGAAAACCCCGATACCTTTAGTAGGCGCGGGGCTTTTTCATAGCTGTGCTTATTGCGGATTCGTGGTCCAGATGCCAGCTGATTTAATAAAGACGCGGTCAGGCAGCTTGAGCGCCGCGAGTACAAGCTCAGCCATATCCTCGGCTTGCATCATGCGGTCCTCGTCACCAATCTTGAGACCAGCGTTCGTAGCCAGCTCCGTGTTGACTGTGCTAGGCGTAAGAGCGGTAACACGAATGTTCGACTTGCGAACCTCCTGCATAAGCGCCTCTGTCATGCCAAGTACAGCGAATTTGGAGGCACAATAGGCAGAACCGGTTGCGAAGCCGCGCTCGCCTGCTGTAGAAGCGATATTAATGATGCTTCCGCTGCTTTGCGCAAGCATCGTTGGGAGAGCGGCACGCGTCACGTAGTAGGTGCCAAGCACGTTCGTTTGAATAATACGTTCCCATTGCTCATGATCCATATCCAGCAGCGTGCCGAACGTTCCGATTCCGGCATTGTTAATTAGAATATCGATGGAGCCTAGATCTTCTTTAAGAGCGGCAACGGCTTGATCAACCTCTGCTTTGACGGCTATATTAGCGGGTGCAAGATAAACTTTTACACCGTAGGTGCGGGTAAGCAACGCTTGTAGCGATTCGAGGTCAGAGCTTGTACGAGCGACAAGGCCGAGGTTAACGCCTTCGGCTGCTAATGCGATTGCAATTGCTTTGCCTATGCCTTTTCCAGCACCAGTAATAATAGCGGATTTATTTTTTAATTCCATGTTGATCTCTCCTCTATGAGCTTAGGTTAGATGATTCGTGTAATACGACATCGATATGTTATTCTTTTAACGTATAGGAAAACATGTGATTTTACTCATACTTTCTCTATACGTCTACGCGAAACGTAGGCATAGCCGCCAGAGAACGGCTTTAGCCGTTTACGCTTGGCAAGGGATAACGTACGTTAGGTGTCATTATTATGCTACTTCATACGTAAACCAAATAGCAACTTAGCAGCTGGATTGTATCATTTCTACAGGGAAGGAGTCGTTCGTGTTGGGAGATCAGCATTTTAAAGAAACGGTAGAGCTCACCTTGAAAGTTATCGGGGGGAAATGGAAACCGGTCATTCTATGTCATCTGACAGAAGGCACACATCGGTTCGGGGAGCTGAAGCGGGAGATGCCGGCGATTACACAGAAGATGCTTACGGAGCAGCTGCGTGAGCTCGAAGAGGATGCAATCATTGACCGCAAAGTGTTCGTGCAGGTACCGCCGAAGGTAGAGTACTCGTTAACCGAGTACGGCATGTCGGTGAAAGCGCTGCTGAACGTCATGTCGCAGTGGGGTGAGCAGCACCAAGAAAGACTTGCCAAGTCGATGGAGGAGGCGTGAACAACTCCTCATAGTACCCGAATGGGTACTACGTTCCATAAAAGTGCGTACTGTTTTTTCTGACTATGAGGGTCTATTATAGAGGCTGTCAGGTAGAAAAAATGATGAGGAGCGATAAATAGATGAAATTACAATTAGCGTTGGATTTGGTTGATATACAGGGTGCGATCGAGGTTGTGAAGCAAGTGGAGTCGTACGTGGATGTTGTGGAGATTGGTACACCGATCGTCATTAACGAAGGACTGCACGCGGTAAAAGCATTAAAAGAGGCATTCCCGAATATGACTGTGCTTGCCGATCTGAAAATTATGGATGCAGGCGGCTACGAGGTTATGAAGGCTTCCGAAGCCGGAGCGGATATCGTTACGATTCTTGGCGTAGCTGAGGATGCGAGCATCACAGGCGCAGTGGAAGAGGCTAAGAAGCAAGGCAAACAAATTCTAGTGGATATGATTGCTGTGAAAAATCTAGCAGAGCGTGCTGCACAAGTGGATGCGCTTGGCGTCGATTATATATGCGTTCATACGGGCTATGATCTTCAGGCTGAAGGCCAGAATTCCTTCGAGGATCTTCGTACGTTGAAATCGGTTGTAAAAAATGCCAAAGTAGCCGTTGCTGGTGGGATCAAGCTGAGCACGCTGCCAGAGGTTATCGCAGCAGGCCCGGATCTTGTTATCGTAGGCGGCGGCATTACCGGCCAAGCAGATATGCGTGCAGTTGCTTCCGAGATGCAGCAATTGATCAAACAAGGGTAAGCGGATGAGGTCCAGCCTTGCTAGTGTAACTGTGATTCTGAATGAGCTGCAGCAAGCTGCAAATCAGCTTGATGAGGATGAACTCGGGCATTTGGCCGAAGCGGTAAGCTCCGCAGGCAGGGTATTTGTTGCCGGAGCAGGCCGCTCAGGGCTGATGATGCGCGCGTTCGCGATGCGCCTCATGCATATGGGTCTCGATGTATATGTCGTCGGCGAGACGGTAACCCGCAGCTTGGGCAAAGAGGATCTGCTGCTTATCGGTTCAGGTTCCGGCGAGACGAGATCGCTGGTTCCGATGGCGGAGAAGGCTCGTGGTCTTGGAGCTAGGGTAGGGGCACTGACGTTGCTGCCAGGGTCGACGATTGGCTTGTTGGCGGATTTTGTCGTCAAGCTGCCAGGCGCACCGAAGGAGCAAGCAGATCATGAGGCCTCTACGGTTCAGCCGATGGGCTCATTATTTGAGCAGATGCTGCTGCTTGTCTGTGATTCAGTCATATTGAAGCTCATGGAACAGCATGAATTGAGCGGCATTGCCATGTATGGCAATCATGCCAATTTGGAGTAATACCGGGTAACACAATAGAAAAGGCGATTACAGAGTGGCGGGAAGCGCCTTTGTAATCGCCTTTTTGTGTAGGTGTAGTATTGTAGTCGAAATGTCATATCGCATGGATAAGGCCAATCTTTCGCTGTTCGATTATTTTACTGGTCTGTTTATATACGTAATATTCCATTGTTGTTAGATTAACAAGACCGACTCCCCGTTCCTCAATAATGACATAAGTATTTGAACCCATATCTCCATTAAGTCGAGCGCCATCAAAATAAATTCGTTCAACTGGTGTATGTCCATGCACGACTGGCTTGTTACACGTAGCGCTTAAAAGCACTTTCTTAGGAATTCGGTAGAAATCTATCTCCGACATCCATCATAATCTCCATGAATATCGGTCATAAAATACTTCATCTCATACTCCTTTTTAGGCCGATGCGAAAAGTAATTATTCCAAGAGTAGAATATTATCCATTGCCGGAGCAAAGTCGGGAAGACTAAATCGTGAATTTCACTTTCATAAAATAAAACTTAGCATCTTCTGCTAATTTGCAGGGCTAAATGTAATCTATTTCTTCTCGACCATCTGTACGATCATATCGGATCCAACTCATCTCTTGGATACCAAGCAGCTCCTTAAACGTCTCAACTGCAACAAAATCCTCATCATCGAACGTGAGATTACCAGCCAATAGCTCTTCAATGGATTTTATTTGTTCATTTGTAAGTTCGAAAACCCTAAAGGCCTCGGCACTAGGATTTTGTTGGATGTATTCATCCAAAACGAAGTCATAAGCCTTCTCATATTCATCCAGCAATTCATTTTTTTCATCGTCATCGTCCATAAATTCATACATCACTTGAAGGCTCGACAAGACCTCTCCCTCATATAAGATTTCAAAACTCCAGCCATGATCCTCCAAGTTGGAAAAATATAAGATCGGACAATGTGAGGATAACGTCTTAAGTAGCTTCGGAGACACAAACTCTCCGTCTTCTGGTGTAAAGAATGCAAACCAATCCTCACTCAGTTTAAGAGTGGGGGTATCTTTAGGTAAGTGCTCGACAAGCTTTGTTTTATCAACTGTTCGAACAATATTGCCGTACGTAAATTCACTCATTACTTGCACCTCTTCTCTATATAATTCATTCATCCAGTTATATTTAGAATATATTTCCTTATTCGTGAGAGGTGTGTGAATTCCTTCTATAACATGAACTATTCCTCAGACTAATGAAAAATAGAGCAGTTGCCGGATCGCAAGCTGCTCCATGGTTCATTGCATTAATTTATGTTGACGGCAACATATTTAAATGGTATCTTGAATTTTATCAAGTATGTTGACGACCACATAATCGAAAGAAGGGCTAAAGCGATTGAAGAAAAACAGCAATAACGAAGCCATCGATAATGAAATCGGTGCAGTAACGGATTTCCCCGTAAGCTTCTCGGTATTCAGCATGGCTCGTTCACATCATAGACATGCAGGACAGTTGCTTCGAGAAGCAGGCCTATACCCAGGGCAGGAACTCGTGCTAATGCAGCTATGGCACCGGGACAGTCAGTCACAGAATAGTCTTTCAAGATCGCTACGCCTGGATCACTCGACTATAGCTAAATCCGTTCGTCGTTTGGAAGATGCGGGGCTGGTCACTTGCAGCCGCTCCCAGGAAGATAAGCGCGTAACCATCGTATCGCTCACTCAAACGGGACGTGAAGTTGAACCCAGAGTGACTCAGGCTTGGAGCAAGCTGGAAGAGATGACAACGAAAGCTCTCAATGATGAAGAAAAAAAACAGTTTATAGCTCTGGCACAAAAAATAGCAGCTTCTTTAGAAAGCTAACGATTCAATTAAAAAAATGATAAAAGATAAGGGAGAGATAAAAATGTCGATAAAGACGATGCAAGCCATTCTGGTTAATGAATATGGTGGTCCAAATGTTTTAAAGGTAGAATCCGTTAATTGCCCTCAACCGGAAACGGATGAAGTGCTTGTTCGCATCGCGTATACTACGGTCATTCCGCTTGACTATAAAATTCGAAACGGGTGGCTTCAAAATGTTTTTCCTGTAACAATGCCCTACATCCCGGGTTTTTACGCTTCAGGAGTTGTTGAAGAGGTTGGGCAAGGTGTAACGGAGTTCAAGCCTGGTGATCGCATTTTCGGTAGTATCAGAGGAGCTTACGCTGAATATGGAACTGCAAAAGCCAAAGATTTAATGATGATGCCTGTAGGTCTCACCTTTGAAGATGCGGCAACGATTAGAGCAGGAGCGGAAACCGCTTGGAAAGCATTGTTCACTGAAGGTGAACTGCAGTCTGGGCAAACCGTTCTCCTTCATGCGGCAGCAGGCGGCGTTGGACAGTTTGCCGTCCAGTTGGCCAAGTGGAAAGGAGCAACCGTGATTGCCACGGCTTCAACCGCTAACGTGGACTTCGTTAAGTCGTTGGGTGCGGATCAAGTTATCGATTATACAACGACAAAATTTGAAGAGGTTGCAAAAGCAGTGGATTTGGTCGTCGATTCCGTCGGTGGTGAAACGGAGACTCGATCCTGGTCCGTTCTGAAGAAAGGCGGAATCCTCGTCTCATTGACTCAGGCACCTTCCCAAGAGAACGCTCATAAGCATGGCGTTACAGCTAAATTCAATACTAAATTCCCTACCCGCGAGGACATGCAGATCTTAACGGAATTAATTGCCGAAGGTACGATTAAAGCAGAGATTGATTCTATATTCCCGTTAAGCCAAGCGGTTAAAGCACTGGAGAAAAGCGAAGCAAGACATGGACGGGGAAGAATTCTACTGAAGGTAAACGCCATATAACAATGGTACAACACGTAGCGTGCTCTACACTACGTGTTGTTTTTTGTTCACATCTAACCATACTGCATAAACCGATGACCAGACTTATCCTTTAGTGAATTGTAAAAGACAAGCAACTGATTATAAATCAAATAACCATTTATATACTACCCTCCTGCTCTTTGATCACCTGCTCAACCCCGAGCAGAATCAGCTTCAATCCGAACTCAAACGCTCTATCTGTCCCCATTAACTCGAACAGTCCTTTCTTGTACATCCCTCGGAACAGTCCTGCATCTGTTTCGCTCATGGAGTTAAGCAGATGGTGGAGCTCCTCTTGTTGATGTTCAGCCTGGTCCTCAGAGATAGTAGACAAAATGCGCTGATGCTGATAATGGTCGAGAACGAAGTAGAAGACAAAGTTCACAAGCGTAAGAACGGCTTGCAATTTCCGCTCTTGTTCAAGTGGTGTCGATTCCATACAGAGCAGCAAACGGTTGGTGAATCGAATGATGTCCGGTTCGTGAGGCAATGTCATCATCATGAGCTGTGTAGAGCAGGGGTACCGAGAGAGCACACTCCTCATCGTTACCGCAAGCTCTGTCAGTTGCTCCTCCCAGTTCCCCTCTGAATGAAACTCCTCCAAAATCACTTTCGATACCTGGTTGGCAAGACGCTGATAGAGATTTTGCTTGCTCTTGAAGTACCAATACAAAGAGGGTGCCTGAATCCCCAGCCGATCGGCCAATCGTCTCATACTGAATTTCTCGATACCCTCCTCGCCAAGGAGCTGCCATGAGGCTTCCAGAATTTTATCCTCCGAAATTTGAGGCTGCTTTTTTTTCATCGATATCCGCCCTTTATCTAACAGTGTAAGTTTATGCTTTACAGGTTCATAGGCTCATGATATCATCTAACACTGTAAGGCACAAACTAACGGTGTTAGATTAAAGGACAAAATAAACAACGAAAGTAGTGATCCACATGGATGCACAAAACCTCCATTACTTTGAAAAAGCACCGGTCGCAAAAGCGGTTGCTCACTTCGCAATACCAATGATGTTAGGCACGTCGATGACTGTCATTTATTCCATCTTGAACGCTTTCTTCATTGGCACACTGGGCAATACCGCCATGTTAACTGCACTCGCACTAACCTTGCCGTTATTCGCGGTGATTATGGCGCTAGGCAACTTGATCGGTATGGGCAGCGGCACATTCATCTCTCGATTGCTGGGAGAGAAGAAATATGATGACCTAAAGCATGTGTCTTCATTCGCTTTTTACAGTAGTTTAGTTCTCGGTCTTATCGTGATAGCCGTTGGACTCCCGTTGATTGATCTAATCGTTCATGGCCTGGGGGCAACGCCTGAATCTATTGGATTCACCAAGGACTATGTGATGATTATGCTCATTGGTTCTCCATTCGTCATATTATTTTTTACATTAGAGAATATCGTACGCTCGGAAGGTGCAGCAATTACGTCGATGATTGGTATGATTCTTAGTGTGGTTGTAAATATAGTTCTCGATGCGCTAGTCATCTTTGTTTTCCATTGGGATGTAATCGGTGTTGCTTCTGCTACGGTTATTTCTAACTTGGTTGCGAGTGCGTACTACGCCTTCCATATTAGATATAAGAGCCAATTCCTAACCGTATCCGCAAAATGGTTCAAGGCAACCAGGGTCATTATGAGCAATGTATTCAAAATCGGAGTTCCTGTCTTTGTGATGAGTATCTTCTTGGGTGCCATGTCGCTCATCCTTAACCACTTTCTTGTCGAATATGGGGATCAGGCCGTAGCAGGGTTTGGAATTTCATCTCGGTTAATGCAATTTCCTGAGTTTATTCTGATGGGCTTATGCGAGGGAGTCGTGCCGTTAATTGCCTTCTCTTTCACAGCGAATAAATTACGCATGAAGCAAACCATTGGATTCACGATTAAAGCGATTGGGGCGTTAGCGGTCGTGTTTGGTATTATCGTCTATCTGATTTCCGACCACTTAATTGGTTTATTTACGAACGACCCGCAATTAATTGAAATGGGCAGCTACATTTTGCATGTGACTTTCTTATCGTTGTTTATTACAGGAATGACCTCGCTGTTTACGGGGATTTTTCAAGCAACAGCGCAAGGAACCGCCGCGTTTATTATGTCCGTCATTCAAGGAGCTACTTTGATTCCTGTCTTATATATTGCTAATCAGTTGAACGGCTTTCATGGGGTGGTCTGGTCGCTCGTCATTGCGGACACCGTCGCGTTCCTTGTTGGTGCCATCATGCTGTATGTTTTACGGAACAAATTGCAGCCGGATTTGGATCAGTTAGTACAGTAGGTAGACTAGTTTCTTTCATTTGACAGCCATCAGCGGACATTCACGATGAGCCGAACAGCGGTTTCGAAGCATCTGCGTGTATTGGCTGAAGCCGAGCTTGTAACAGGCAGGAAGGTAGGACGGGAAACACGTTATCGCCTTAATCCGGAGCCTCTGCAGGAGCTGAAGCGTTGGCTCTCTTATTATGAGCGCTATTGGGACAATAAGCTGTATGCATTGAAGCACTATGTAGAAACAGACGAAACCGCCAGTACGAATGAAGATTCGTTTGGCTCGCTTAAGGTAGTCGAATAGCTCGTAATGAGCACAATGTGTAGGTGAGGTTTATGAAGGTTGTTGACGTAATACATGCAAAAGAGAAACGGCTGTCAGGCTACTCGCCTGTTCAGCCGTTTCTCTTTTTTAAGTGCGAAGCTGCTCGGCATGTGGGTTCACCGAACGTCTCTATTTTCACTACCTCGTTATCTTAGCAGCGATAAATCGAAAGCCGGCACAAGCCCTTCTTCTGCAGCTCGTCCGAGCAGTGCGGTAATAGCTGCATACCCATCGTCGCCCAGATCAGCCGTAAACTCATTGACGTACAAATCGATATGCGCTTGTGCGACATCAGGTGAGAGCTCTTGCGCATGCATCATGATGTAGTTCTTCGATTCCTCCGGGTGGGCCCATGCGTATCGAACCGATGAACGAATCCAGTCTGTAATCGCATCTGTATCCATTGAACGCTTGGCAATAATGGCACCGAGCGGGATTGGCAGGCCCGTATTCGATTCCCACCAGCTTCCTAGATCAACGAGCATACTTAGTCCATAGCTTGGATAGGTGAAGCGCGCTTCATGGATAACGAGCCCTGCGTCGATGCTGCCGTCGCGGACAGCAGGCATGATTTCGTGAAAGGGCATAACGACAATCTCACCGGCTCCGCCGGGTATGTGCTCAGCCGCCCATAAGCGGAAGAGAAGGTAAGCTGTAGAGCGTTCACTAGGTACAGCAATTCGTTTGCCTGCTAGTGAAGCGGGACTGGCCTTGTCTCCCTCCAAGCTGTTCGTTAAGACAAGGGGGCCGCAGCCGCGTCCGAGTGCGCCGCCGCAAGGCAGCAGTTTATATTCAGAGAGCACCCATGGCAAAGCTGCATAAGAGATTTTCATAACCTCAGGGCCTTTGGATTTGGCTGCCCAGTTGTTCGTAATGTCTATATCGGCGTAAGTAACATCCAGTTCAGGTGCGTCTTGAATTAATCCGTGCGCCCATGCATGGAAGACAAAGGTATCGTTCGGACAAGGTGAGAATGCAATATTCATGATAGTACCTCCCGTATGGCTTTGATTGCTGCTTCCAGCGAAGACAAGGCATCTCCAATTCGCCAAGCTGCGCGGTCGCGTGGTCCAACGGCATTGGATATAGCGCGAATTTCGGTGACTGGAATGCCGAGGCTAGCCGCTGCGACGGCTACGCCATGTCCTTCCATGCCTTCAGCCGCCGCGCCGCTGATTCGCCCTTTAAGGGCGGTTGCCGTTTCAGCTGTCCCAGTTGCTGTCGTAACGGTCAGAATCGCGCCTTGGCATACCGTTAGTCCTGTATGATGTATGGCATCAAATAGTTGGTTGTTCCAATCTGAATTCGGAGTGATTCGTGCAGATCCGAAGCCCAGCTCGTCTAGACTTAGGAAGCCGTCAGGCGATTCTGCACCTAGATCGGCAGCAATAATGAGATTGGCAATGACAAGCGAGGCAATGGCTGCTCTATCTACGAAGCCGCCGCCTATACCAGCGCTTATGACGAAGTGATACGTCGATGGTGCAGAGGCGAGTGCTGCTGCTGTTCCCGCTGCTGCCGCCGCTGAACCAACTCCGGCAGCGATAACATCGACGCCCTGCAAGCCATCCAATCCGCGGAGCACAGCTTCCCGTTCAGCATCGACAGCGGTGACAATGAGCACGCGACGGGCAGCTTTTTGTTCGGCCGTGTTTGATTGATCTGTATGGCGATCTATATGTAGTGGCATAGGTATGGAAGCTCCTTTAATCATACGAATGAGTGGCTGATCTTAATCGTATCACTGGCAGGAATGTAGATGCAAACCTGAGCTATCCGATCGTAATCTTCCCTTCGGGAAAGCGATAGAGTTCTTTTTTGGAACGTGTATTGAGCGCGAATGCTAGTGTAACAGGACCGAGGCGTCCGACAAACATGAGTAAAATGATGATGATTTTGCCGATATCGCTCAGATGGTTGGTTAATCCTGCTGACATGCCGACCGTACAGTAAGCGGAGGTAGCCTCAAACAAAATAGCCAGGAATGAACCCGTTTCCGTGATGGACAGCAGCATCGTCGCTCCACAAATGATCGAGAAAGCAATCATAGTGAACATGATCGCTTGATGGATTTGCTGCTTGGCGATACGGTAGCGGAACAGCACGACATCATCTTTGCCGCGCATCATCGCTATAATCGCGCCAATGAGAATGGCAAAGGTCGTGACACGAATCCCGCCGCCTGTCGAGCCAGGTCCTGCCCCGATGAACATGAGCAGAATAAGGAAGAATTGAGTAACCTCCCGAAGCATGCTGGGATCTACCGTACTAAGCCCTGCTGAGCGCGCTGTAACCGATTGGAACATAGCACCGAGAAATTTGCCGGCAGCCGACAAGGGCTGCAGTGTATGCGGGTTCGAAAATTCGAGTGCAAATATGACAATCGCCCCAATGGCAGTAAGCATGCCGGTAACGGACAAAACGACCTTACTGTGAAGGCTGAACTTTCTGTTCTTGGGATACGTCACAAGCTCGGAAATGACAATGAATCCGATTCCCCCGAAAAAGATCAGCAGCATCGATACGATGTTGACGAACGGATCCTCTACGTAATGAATGAGGCTGCTGGCACGTTCTGGGAACTGGGAGAACAAGTCGAATCCTGCGTTGTTGAAAAATGAAATGCTGTGAAATATACCGAAGTAAATGGCACGACCAACCGGCATCTCCAGCATGAAATAGGCGCTCAGCAGTATGGCACCGGACAGCTCGATAACAAGGGCATATAACAGTACTTTACGTATCATGCGTACGATACCCTCGGTTGAGCCATAGTTCATGGACTCCTGGAGCACGAGCCGCTCACGGAACGATATCCGTTTGCGAAACAGGAGAGCAAATAAGGTTGCCATCGTCATAAAGCCCAGTCCGCCAATCTGAGCTAAGAGGATAATGACAACCTGTCCGAATGTGGAGAAATGTGTGCCCGTGTTAAGTACGGTAAGGCCTGTAACGCAGGTCGCACTCGCTGACATGAACAACGCATCCAGGTAAGAGATAGAGGTGTCATTCGTGTAGGAGATCGGTCGCGACAAGAGCTGTGCTCCAACGAGTATAAGCAGGATAAAGCCAAAGGTCATAACCTGCGGCGGGCTAGGTCGAAAACGTAATTTGTCGCGCAGGTTAGCTGCTTTAAGCATAAGTTACTCTCACCTGTCTCTTCCCTGCTGGTATGGTTAGTTTTCTTGAAAGGCATGAATGGTTCCGTTATTGGACAAATGAACAGCATTTCTACCGCTATTTTTTGAACGATATAGCGCAATATCTGCTTCGCTCAGCAAAGCTTCAAGCGGTATATCGGCGGTACGAGCTTGCGTGACGCCGAAGCTTGCGGTAATGGTAATGGATTTGGCAGCACTGTAGAGAGGGTTGCCAGCAATAGCTGATCGCAGCAACTCTGCAGCTTGACCGGCTTGCGCGAGCGTTGTATTAGGCAAGCTGATGGCAAACTCTTCGCCACCGTACCGACCAAACAAACAGCGGTCTGGCAGAAACTGCTGACAGATCATAACGACATGTTTCAGTGCGAAATCACCGACGCTATGCCCATAACGGTCATTAATCTGTTTGAAATGATCGATATCAAGCAATATAAAACAAAGTGGAGTTTGGTTCTGATGGGTAGCAGCCAGCATCTCCCTGCTTTTCTCCATGAAGAAGGTGCGGTTATATATAGAAGTAAGACCATCAATCTCCGCTAGATGGCGAAGTTTGTGATGCAGCAGCGTATGCTCCGTCACATCAATCATAACGATGGTTCTACCAGCCAATTGGCCATTCGGCTTGAGTAGTTTTGAGGATCTTATTCTATAGTAGAAAGTTTCCCCTCCACGTACCCATTTCAATTCTTCCTCATGATCAAGAGTGTCATCCGCACCTGTAGAAAAGGCTCCTGTATCCGCACCGCGCTTCCAGATATGATCAAGCCGCTGGCCGATCGTTTCAGGAGTTAAGGCGGGAATGATTTTGGCGGCGGCTCCGTTAAAGTCCATAATTTGGTTTTCCAAATTAAGCACCAACACCCCGTCCCGCATGCTCTCAAAGATATGCTCACGCGCAATAGGGGCAACAGTAAGCAGTGAAGTTGAGAATATGGAAGTAACATATAAGGTAGACGTGATGCACATTAAGATTGGAACAGGATCCATTCCGAGTGGCGTAATGCCTAGCACGTAGGACAGTGCCCCGAGCATAGGGAGTGCTATACCAATGGCTAACGTAATCATTTGCTTACGGTAGATTGACTTCGTCTTCCGCCAATAACGGTACAAGATGAACAAGCTGGCAAACATCGAGCCCGAGGTATAGCTTCCATGTACGTAATACCATAGGCCAGGTACGACATCGACCATTGGCGTATCCGTATTAGGGTGAAGATACAACGCTTTGTAGAACAAATGATGGTAATCATTCGTGGTGACCATGATCAAGGTAATAAACGGGATAATAAAGAAGATCCATGATTTCTTAAATGAATTGAATTTATCGATGCCGACATAATGCATAATGAGCAGCAAGCTTAAGGGTGAAATGAATGGCATGCCGAGATATTCAATATTCAGCCAGAACCTTATCTCGTTAAGCGATTGGCTTGCAAGTTCGAAGGCGAAAGCAAATGTGTATACCGCGGATAGAATCGTTGACCACATAAATGTTTTCATGCCTGTGAACTTATTCTTGTTGTAGTAAGCATATATGGCAAGCAGCACGTTAAGAACGCCGGAAATAACGACAAAAATAATATACTGAGAAATAGGGGTATCCATAGTCATTAACATATGCGGCTCCAATATAGCGGAATGATCATGCGTTATAGCTTAAGTGTTCCCATTGCTTGCAAAAAGGCTACGGACACATTTTACCATATGCGCTTGCTTTACTTCAAAAAAATATAAAATTTGCGGATATGTGACCGAATGCGTCTATTCTAGTATTTTTTTGTCGTTGCTTGAAAATAATTTTTATACTTTAAAGGTACAGGGATATAGCATGGAGAATAAGTCTGCATACATAATTCTACAAAAAATGATTTACACATCAGAATTGAAGCGAATAAAGTGATTAATTGTAAGCTTTTGTCGAAAAATATGACTATGGTATCAACATTCTTATAAAATGTGTCTTTTTGTCAGGCTATTTAACTCATGAGAATGCCATATTCGTTTGGTATAATCTATATAAGAACCTGAGAACGGCTAAGGAATGGGTTTGCTGGATACGTAATGAAATATTGGCTAGAGAGGATGCTGATTCTACTATGAAGCTAGACACACAACGCATTGCCGGCCTGAAGTATGTGAAGTTGTTTTTTCTGGTATTTCTAATCATTATGGTAGTGGTAGAGTCCTTTCCGTTGGTATCTGGGTCGCGTGTCGAGGCAGCTTCCGGAGGGAATATTTATTACGTTGCAACAACAGGCAGCGATAGCAGCTTGGGAACGAAGGAAGCACCATGGAAAACGATTCAGAAAGCAGCGAATACCGTATTGGCAGGTGACACGGTTTACGTTCGCGGCGGCATATATAAGGAATTTGTAACGATTACGGCTAAGGGCTCGAAAGAGGGAGGATTCATCACCTTTCAGGCCCATCCTGGTGAGAAGCCTATTATCGATGCATCGGGGATGACACCAGCAAGCGGGAAAAATGCGCTGATTCATATCGTGAATGCCAGCTACATCATAATTGATGGGTTTGAGCTGCGGAATTTAACGACAACGAGCAGTTCGATCACTCCAGCAGGTATCAGGGCACGTGAGGGCAGTCAGAACATTTATATATTAAATAACAATGTTCACGATATCGCTAATAAGTCGTCCAGCGGCAACGCACACGGCATTCATTTCTACGGAAGCTCAAGCGTGGAGATGAGCAATATTAAAATAAGCGGCAACGAGGTTCATCATCTTATTACGGGCTACAGTGAATCTGTAACGTTAAGCGGAAACATTAATGGTTTCTCCGTCGACAACAATACCATTCACGATAATAATAATATCGGAATCGATATAGCTGGTTTTTATGGAGCATGCTCGGGGCTTTGTACCGACCAAGCACGAAACGGAACCGTGTCTGACAATGTCGTATACAATATTGACTCTTCAACAAACCCCGCTTATAAAGGTGTGCATGCTGCAGGCGGCATCTACGTTGACGGCGGTACGGGAGTGGTTATTGAGCGGAATCTCGTATTCAATAATGACTTTGGCATCGAGCTGGCAAGCGAGAACCAGGGGAAGCTGACGAATAAAATCATTGTTCGGAATAATTATGTGCATCATAACTATGGTGCGGGAATTATTATGGGCGGATCTAGCTCATCAAATGGCGGAGCATCGGATAATATTATCTCTAATAACACGCTCATCGAGAACGATACGTTGAATCAAGGATATGGTGAAATTACGCTTCAGTGGAATAATAAAAACAATAAAATTATAAACAATCTTATTTACAGCACGCCACAGAAAGCTTTTATTTACAAGTCGAACACAAGCGGTTCTGGCAATATCATTGATTATAATCTCATGTATCGCCCCGGAGGCTTGTCGGACGCGGTGACATGGAGATGGCAAGGCGCTTCTTATTCCACATGGGATGCTTATAAGAAAGCGACCGGCCATGATGAACACTCGATCTTCTCCGATCCTTCTCTAACGGATAAGAATGGTGACGCACTATTGAACAGCAATTCTCCTGCAATTAATAAAGGATTGACGGAGTCCAATCTTAATGGATTGTCTGATTTCCATAATACTGTGCGCCTGCAAGGTGCGAGTGTTGATATTGGAGCCAGCGAGTTCATGCTTCCAGTACCAACAGACCCTGTTATAGAAGTTCCGTCTGTACCGGATAGCGCTCCGGTTGTTACGGTCCCTGACAAGGATCAGATTCCAGCCATTACGATTGACGGCGATTTGACAGATTGGAACTCGATTCCGGTGCTCAATGAAGGCTTGTCCAATGCACAGAACTTCAAAGCGGTAATGTCGAATACGGAGCTTCAACTGTTCGTATACGGCAGTTTGTTAGAGCAGAAGGGTCAATTCTTCATTAATACGGATAATAATAAAGCGACAGGGTTCCAAGTTCCTTACTGGACAGCAAGCGGAGCGGAATATCTAATAGAGAACGGTGTGCTATATAAGTACAGCGGTTCGGACGGTACGAGCTGGTCTTGGAGTATGGTGAAGGATTATGCGAAGCTGAAGAAATTTGTGAAAACCAATACGGTTATTGAAGTATCGATTGCTTTGGCGGATATTGGAATGACACAGGCAGCCACGATTTCAGCTGGATACGTGTGGAATGATTCTAAGTCTGATAAGCTGCCATCGGATAAGGAATTGGCATCGATTAGTTTATGGACAGGGAAAGGGCTGAATGGGTCTTCGCCTACGCCAGCACCGACGCAGGCACCGAGCCCGACACCGAGTCCAACGCCAACTCTTACTCCGGTACCAACAGTCGTCGCGACACCAAGTCCGACACCTGTGCCAACACCTGTACCAACTGTAATTTCAACGCCTACGCCTGAGCCGGCTAAGACAGCGATCGTTATTAATGGGGAAACGACCGATTGGAACGCTGTGCCGGAGTTTATGACTGGCGAAGCAAATCCTAAATCATTGAAAGCTGTTCAATCGGATTCGAATCTGAATGTTCTATTGCAGGGTAGTGATTTGTCCAGCAAGGTTCAAGTATATTTCGATACGGACAATAGTTCAAAAACGGGCTACAAATCCACGAAGCTGACGGAGAGCGGAGCGGAATTTCTGCTGGAGAACGGTACCTTATATGCGTATTCAGGTTCGGGAAGCGATTGGTCATGGAAAAAGATCGATTCGTTAAAAACGAGCAAAAAATATGTATCCACTACTGAAGTGGTCGAGTTTGCAATTGCTCTCGAAGTACTAGGTCTAAAGGTGGGGGATACCGTAGCTATCGGCGCACTCCTGGCTGATTCTACCAAAACAATGCTTCCGAATAACGGAATAATGAAACCATTTACGATAAACAAAGGATAGTCGAAGTTTAATAAGTTCTACCTTACGAAAAAAGCCCTATATATTCGATCGTATTGAGAAGCTCGCTAAAAGAGCGACTTCTCGAACAGTGTCGAATTTAGGGCTTTTTTGTCTGTATATGATGGAAAAAAGAAGAAAATATTTCTAAGAATAGCATGGGCTCTCAAAATTCTGCATTATTATATATATTCCGTAGTCTAAATGAATCACCTGTGTTATCATAGGTGAGCATTCGACATTTACATACAATTAATAGGCAAAATAACAAGACTTTCTTTTGTTCTGCTAGGACTATTCTTCAAGCCGCACGGGGCTTCCAGCAAAGCTGCAGCTAATCATTCCAGTGTCTTTAAAGGATTAAGCAGGCTGAACAATAAAGCGGTTATGCTGCATGCTGTTCATATTATAAAGACGGGGTGGAATTGTGAAAGTTCTTATTTCAGGAGGCTATGGTTTTATTGGTTCCCATGTGGCAGATAGATTTCATAAAGAAGGATATGAAGTCTTCATTATAGATAATATGTCAACAGGACGGAAAGAGAATATAAACTTTAAACACAAGGGCTACCAATTGTCAGTTGAGGACCCAAAGTGTGAGGAGATATTCCGCTCGAATCGGTTCGATGCCGTTGTTCATTTGGCTGCTCAAGTCAGCGTTGCGGAATCGGTCAGCAATCCGAGACTCGACACAGAGTCAAACGTACTTGGTCTGGTCAACATGCTTACCTTCTCCAAGAAATACAATGTTAAGAAGTTTCTATTTGCTTCCTCAGCTGCCGTTTATGGCATGAATGACAAGCTGCCGCTAGTTGAAACGGACAAGTGCGATCCTATTTCCCCTTATGGTATTAGCAAATGGGTCGGTGAGTCCTACTGTTTGAAGTGGAGCCAGCTCTATGAACTTGACACCGTATGCTTTAGGTTCTCCAATGTATATGGTCCGCGTCAAGGAAGCGTAGGAGAAGGCGGAGTGATATCGATCTTCATGGATCGGGTGATATCGGGTCAGACTTTATACATACATGGAGATGGAGAGCAAACGAGAGATTTCATCTACGTCGAGGACGTTGCAGATGCCATTTATCGGGCTTCTTACTCAAGCGTTTTGGGCGTGTATAACCTATCGACAAATTCGGAACGCAGCATTAACTCGTTGGTTGATGTCTTGAAGGAACTTCAGGACGTGAAGGAGATCAAGCATACACCTAATAGGGCTGGTGATATCACTCGTTCAACGTTAAGCAATGAAAAAATTAAAGCCGAGCTGGATTGGTCGCCTATGTATGATACGGACGAGGGGCTCAGTCGTACGTATGCTTGGTTCCAATCGAACCAAGCAAGCCGAGAAAGTGCGGCAACTGCAACAACAGCAACTGCTCAGCCTTCTTCTTTGAGAACATGGATGAAGAGCGTACAACCCTATGCCGAGAATGTGCTTGCTTTTGCTTTAACAGCATGGATCGTACTTAGCCAACAAAGCAGCGCTTATGGTCTTATTGATGTTGAATTATTTTACATCACGATCATCGGTATTATTTATGGCAATAGACAATCCATACTGGCAGTTGTTCTGTCAATTGGCTTATTCCTGTTCAAGAAACTAAATGATGGACATGAGATTGTATCCCTTATGTATGATACGGACTTTTTCTTTCAGATCGCAATCTACTTGTTTATCGGTCTTGTTGTCGGCTATTCGGTAGAGCGTCGCAATAGAATGATTCAAGCCAAAGAGCAAAAGATAGATGAGCTTGAGAAACGATACGAATTTTTGAACGGGGTATACACGGAGGTTCGTGAAGTAAAAGATGAGTTGCAGCAACGGATATTGAACAGCGGAGACAGCTTTGGCAAAATCCACTCGATTACGAAAGAGCTGGAGAGCCTGGAGCTGGAGAAAGTGTTCATGTCGACGGTTAATGTGGTCAAATCGATTATGGATGTCCAAACGGTTTCCATTTATACGCTAAGTCCCAATCGTTCATTCATGCGTCTTGTTGCGCATACCAATGTTTCAGGTGCGGCCGTTAGCAAATCATTGCGGGTTGAAGATCATGCCTATATTCAGAAAATGCTGGCAGACGGAAAAGTGTTCGTAAACAAGGAGCTGAATGATCAGGCGCCTTTAATGAGTGTCCCGGTTTATCACGAGAACACAATTGCAGCATTTATAGCAATCGAAGGTATGTCTATCGATAAGTTCTCCCTATACTATCAAAATCTATTTAAGGTCACTTCCGATTTGGTATCCTCTGCACTGTCGCGTGCACTAGCTTATTACGATGCGACGGAAAGCCGCAGGTTTATTGAAGGAACATCGGTACTGCGCAAAGAAGCGTTCGAGGAAATTCTATCAAGCAAAAAACAGGCTAAGAGTATGCATAATACGCCGTATTTGCTGCTAGAAGGTGAGCTCGGCCAGTTATCCTTGAAACAATACTCGGAGAAGGTTGCAAGCATGCTGCGGGAAACAGATTACATTGGCACCGTAAATGATGGGCAAGTAGTCGTTATTCTCTCCAACTCTGCGGAAGAGGATGCCAACTTCGTGCTGTCTCGCTTCGCTCAAAAAGAGATCAGCATGAGAGTTGTCGAAGGGGAGCTCTAATATGATTGGATTACTATACGGTCTTTATGTATTGTTGTCGGCACTCCTTTTATTCATCCTTTATCGCAAATCGCTGCGCGAATTTTCGCTGCGATTCTTAATAGTGGCACTGATTCCCGTCATCGGATGGCTGCTACCTGTGTTCTGGCCAAGAAGCTGGTTTGTTCATGCCGGCGAGAAGCTGGACGAGTACATTGTCAAGCAGCAGGAAGAAATGTCGGTAAGCACCATAGGTATTCATAAGAAGCTCGAAGTTGAAAAAGAATTGAATATTATATCGATCGAAGACGCGCTTATTGTCAGTGAGCATTCTGCAAGACGCAGGGTCATGATTGATGTGCTCAAGCAGGACTCCATGAACTATTTGGAGGTATTGCAAACCGCCGTTAGCAATGAGGACACGGAAACCTCGCATTACGCGGTCAGTGCGATTATGGAAGCGAAGAGAAAGCTCTCCCTATCGATTCAGGAGCTATCTGTTCAGTATGAGCATAACAAAACAGACGAGCATCTGCTGCGCGCATATGCTGAGGTATTGAAAGGTTTTATGCGCAGCGGATTTTTGGATGAGCGGACATCACTAAAGTATAAGTACACCTATGTAGCGGTATTAAATCACCTGATCACGCATTCTGAGGATGCGGAATCGGCGTTTGCAGAAAAGCTGAATACGGAGATGGAGCTGGGGGAGTATCTGGCGAGCGAGGAAACCTGTCATGCATACATTGCACGATATCCGCTTAGCGAGGATGCTTACTTATGTCTAATTCAGCTGTACTTTATGACGAAATCAGCGGATAAGCTGCAAAACACAATAGACACATTAAAAAAGTCACCGTTGAGGCTCTCGAACAAGGCCCTCACCATGGTAAGGTTCTGGTCGGAAGGGGCATGAAATGAAAAAGGAGCTCAATTTCTCCAAAAATATTTACATTATATTGTTAGTCATATTATCACTAGGCGTGCTTATACAAATCGCGCGTTCCCAGTACGTATTGCAATTCAAGCATAACAAAGACTTACTGGAGCAGCGTGAAGCGCTGCTTGCTAACGTTAAGGAGAACCCCCCGAAGGAAATTTCGGGTACGAACTATTGTGTCGTGTACAAAGGCTCTGATGACTACAGTATGCGGCTCAAGAATAACGCATCTCGTACGCTTCAATACATGCAGAAACATACAACGGAGATAAACATCGATGAGCAAGCACCTCGTTTTTCGGATTGCGGCGTGCTGATCGTTGCTTATAATAGCCTTGAGCAATTGGGAGATATAAATCAAATTGATCAGTATGTAAATAAAGGCGGCCATATCTTATTTATGAGCTCCTTAAACATAGACCCGGAGTTCCAAGTGATATACCGGAAAATGGGAATTGCTGCATTCGGGGAACTTCATGAATTACAGGGTATTGCCCTCATGTCTAATGTATTGATCGGTGAGAAAGAGCTCCGTGTAGATGAAGAATTCATGTCTAATTCCACGATGAGCGTCGAGCTTGATCATAAGTCACAGGTACTGGCAACGACGACAGATGGAACACCATTGTTATGGAAAAGAGCGTATGGAAAAGGCACTTTTATGGTATTTAACGGTTCCATGTTTCAGGAAAAAATCAACCGCGGCTTTTTTGCAGGTGCATTGAGCTTGCTCGAGCCCCAGTTCATTTACCCTATATTTAACTCGAAAATATTTTTTATAGATGATTTTCCTGCTCCGATTTCAAAGGGAGTGGTACCTGCCATCTACAGAGAATACAAACGGGATACGCCTAGCTTCTATCAGCAAATATGGTGGCCAGATATGTTGAAGGCGGCTAAGAAATATGCGGTGAAATATACAGCTGTCATTATTCAATCCTATCATGACGAGGTATTGCCACCATTCGAGAATCCTATTGATGAAGATCGTTTTGGATTAATATCATATGGACGTGAAGTCATTAAAAGCGGCGGCGAAATTGGCATTCATGGCTATAACCATCAATCACTTGTTGTTAATAAAGCGGTGTCGGATAGCTTTGGCTATAACGCCTGGAAGAATGCCGATGTTATGGCGGAATCGATTAAGGAAGTACTCAGCTTCACGAGCGATGCCTTTCCGAAATATTCGCTGCTCTCCTATGTGCCTCCCTCTAATGTGCTTGATGAAGAAGGGCGCAAGGCATTAAAAAAAGGTTGGCCGAATTTAACCGTTATTTCTTCCTTGTACGGCGAGGATGCTAGTGGCATGGCCTACGTACAGGAGTATGAAATAGCAAAGGACGGCATTATTGAGATGCCGCGTGTAACGTCCGGTTACATGGAGGATAGCTTCGAGCACTGGGCGGAAGCAAATGCGATGACGGGATTAGGCGTTTACTCCCATTTCGTTCATCCGGATGATGTATTAAGCAGCGCACGCAGCAAAAACCAAACGTGGGAGAAGCTGTATGAAGGCTTTACGGACAAGCTCAAAAGGCTGAAAAAGACCTATCCATGGGTGCGCCCAATGACCTCAACAGAAGCTGCGCTTGATATGGGAGTAGCCTTGACATCGCAATTGACAGTAACTGAGACCGATAATCGTATCGAAGGTGAAATCTCGAATTATCGTTCCAATCTCTATTATGTTTTGCGCTCGGATAAGAAGATTGGAAAACAGGTTAATTGTTCAGTCCAAAAAATAGATGCAAATACGTTTCTCGTAGAAGTCTATAATTCCAAATTCACGATCGAATTAGGTGGGTAAACACATGAGAATATGCTTAATTGCTGAAGGTTCCTACCCTTATATTACAGGCGGGGTATCCAGTTGGATCAATAGTATTATCACGCAAATGCCTGAGCATGAGTTCGTTATTTATGCAATCGGTGCACAGACCAAGCAAAAAGGGCAATTTAAATACAAGCTGCCTAACAACGTCGTTGAAGTAAAGGAAATGTTTCTGGACGCGTATTTGTTCGAGGAGGGCGAGTGGGGACGCCGCTTCAAACTGACAAACGATCAGCAAAAGGACATGATGGCCCTTCTAAGCGGAGAAGGGACCATTAATTGGGGAAATATTTTTGATCTGCTTCGCACAAGTAAATTCCGGAGAGCTGCAGACTTCTTGTCCAGTAAGGACTATTTCGACATTTTGGAGCAGCTCGGGCGGAATAAATATAATTTGGTCCCATTTACCGAAATGTTCTGGACGGTTCGTTCGATGATTTTGCCGTTATTTCTAACGATTAGGCATGATATTCCACAAGCGGATGTTTATCATAGTGTATCTACAGGATACGCTGGTGTGGTCGGAGCATTGGCCAAGCATCTGCACAAAAAGCCATTGTTGTTAACAGAGCACGGTATTTACTCACGTGAACGGGAAGAAGAGATCATCAAAGCGGATTGGGTAAAGGGCTACTTTAAGGATCTATGGATTGAATATTTCTATAACTTGTCTACCTGCACGTATGAAGCAGCTGATCAAGTCATTACGCTGTTCAGTCGGAATAAGGAGATTGAAATCGAGGTTGGGTGCGAGGCATCCAAAATCAGCATTATCCCTAACGGTGTAAATATTGATAACTATACAAATTTAGTAACAGCGCCGCAGGATGGGAAGCTTCGTATTGGGGCGATCGTACGAGTTGTACCAATTAAAGATATTAAGACAATGATTCAAAGCTTCGCATTGATCAAGCATGAAGTGCCGAATGCTGAAATGTACATCATGGGTCCTACGGAAGAGGACGAGCAATACTTCCAAGAATGCATGCAGATGGTAGAGTCGATGGAAATTAAGGATCTTATCTTCACAGGTGAGGTTCAAATCAAGGATTATATCGGTCAAATGGATGTTCTCATGCTTACGAGCATCAGTGAAGGACAACCCCTTGCTATATTGGAAGGAATGGCCTGCGCTAAGCCGTTTGTAGCAACGAATGTTGGAAGTTGCAAAGAGCTTATCAACGGATTGGATGATGGTATAGGACCGGCAGGCCTGGTCGCGCCAGTCATGCATTATGAACAACTCGCTAATAGCGTCATTAAGCTTTGCCAAGATCAGAAGCTGCGTGAACAGATGGGACGCAATGCCTTCGAACGCGTGCAGCGTTTTTATAAGCATCAGGATTTCATATCAAGTTATCGTAATCTTTATCAATCGTTGGGAGGCTCTCGCGAGTGGCTGGAATCGGCTTCGAACTGAGGAAATTGTTTCAGGAGCAAGGATTAGTAAATAACGTCAAAGCTTATGCATACTCTTCTTTGACAACAATTGGACCGATGGTCTTATGTATGTTCCTAATTATCGCGCTTCAAAGAATGATGTCCGTCTATAATGGCAGCTATTTGGAGTGGGAGCTGTATATTTCGACAGTGACCTATTGCTTCATATTCTCCATTATTATGACAAGCGGCATATCTATGGTCATAACGCGGTTCATAGCGGATATGATCTATCAGAAAAAATATGAACAGCTGTTATCCTCTTATTACGGAGCATTAATCGTTTGTTTGCCAGTATGTGCACTGGTTGCGTGGCTGTTCCTGCGCGAGGTATCTGCTGACGCAAGCTACAAGCTGTCTGCTTATTTATTTTTTATGGAGCTTATCATTATATGGATTCAAGGCATCTATCTTTCTGCTCTGAAGGACTATATGCGCATCGTTCGAAGCTTCGCAATCGGTGTTGTTGCAGCGCTGCTTAGCGGATTTCTGCTGTTTACTTACTCGGATCTCCAAGCGACGACAACGGCATTGCTATCTATTGATATCGGCTTCTTTATCATTGCCGTACTATCCTCGTTCCACTTTGAACAAATGTTCCCGCGTGCTAAAAGCCGAGAATATTTCACATTCTTGACCTATTTCAAAAAGTACCCTTCGTTATTCTTTACAGGCTGCTTCGTTTATGGCGGTGTGTATATTCATAGCTTCGTATATTGGTTTGGGCCGTCTGGTGAGGAGATTGCCAATCGATTCTTAGTTATGCCTAGCTATGATTTGCCTGTGTTCTACGCCTTCCTATCTGTTGTGCCTTCAATGGTTGTGTTCGTCGTTTCTGTAGAAACTTCTTTCTATGAAAAGTTTCGTGTGTATTACCTGAATGTGTTGGATGGCGGAACCTTCCAGGATATGAACAAGGCCAAACAGACGATGCAAAAAACGCTGCTGCGTGAGGTCAGCTTCCTGATGGAGGTACAGCTTCTCTTCACAATACTATCCATCGCGCTGGGCATGAAGTTTTTACCGAAAATTGGATTTACGATGGCGCAGCTTGATCTCTTTTTAATTTTAACATTAGGCTATTTCCTCTTTATTATTATGTTCGTGCTCGTTCACGTGCTGATGTACTTTGATGATAGAAAAGGTGTTCTTATGATTAGTGGGCTATTTATTGCTGCGAATGCCGGGTTAACGTACTGGATGATGAATTTAGACCTGAACGGATTCGGTATGTTTATTGCAGCCTTTGTAGCGCTGGCGTTCGCCATAGGCAGGCTGCTGCATGTGCTTCGCAATATTGATTACTATACGTTCTGTTCTCAGCCGCTTACGACGAAGAGCCAACGTCAGGAATCACGACTCTCGCTCTCGAAATCAGGCGTCGTGCTTACTTCTATTGTCGTGATGGCGGTTGTATTATCCGCTTGTTCTACAGAGGCTTCCCCTTCTCCTGCAGGCGATCAATCCTCCAATACGGAGACCACAACTACCGAATCGTTGCAAAGCGATGGTATTGCGGAGGATAAGCGGATCTATGAACGCGATGAGGATGGGTCAATTAAAGCATTGTATGTAACGATTATGCCGGATAAAGCTGGTGAGAAGGATCCCGTTAACTGGTATGGGCTAAACCGGATAACGGATCGTTATAGCGAGGAAAACCTGGAAGTGATTATGCAAGAAGGCAATGAGGACGGCAAGGGGCCAGTTACAGGGATGTTCGGCTATGGAGCAGATATGGCTAATGCCAAAATCAGTCTTCGAGGCAACACTGCCCGCTATGCTGCTCAAAAATCGTATAAAATCAAGCTGTTTGATGAAGCAGGTTTATGGCAAAACCAAAGGACACTGAATTTAAACAAGCACTCCACGGATCTTTCGAGATTACGCAATAAGCTAAGCTTTGATCTATTGGAGCAAATCCCTCATATTACGAGTTTAAGAACGCAGTTTGTTCATTTGTATGTGAAGGATTTGTCTGAAGGTAAAAATACCGGCTATGAAGACTATGGTCTCTACAGCCATATTGAACAGCCTAATGAAATGTTTTTGAAGTCACATTGGTTGGATCCATATGGCCAACTGTACAAAGTTACGTTTTTTGAATTCCAACGCTATGCAAATCTCATTAAATCGCAATCAGATCCGGATTATGATAAGGCCGCATTTGAAACCATTCTTGAGATTAAAGGCCGCGAGGAGCATGATAAATTAATTGAAATGCTGGATGACTTGAACAACATGAATAAGCCAATTGATGAAGTCATAGAAGAGCATTTTGATTTGGAAAACTTCCTCACTTGGACGGCTATTAATATTTTGATGGATAATATGGATACGGATGCTAATAACTTCTATCTGTACTCTCCGTTGAATTCGAAGAAGTGGTACTTGCTCCCTTGGGATTATGACGGAGGTTGGGAGCTTCAGAGGGAAGGTAATTACATTCGATCCTATCAAGCAGGCCTTAGTAATTTCTGGGGAAGCACCTTGCATAACCGTTATTTCCGTAATGAAGAGCATGTTAATCAGTTGAAGGAAAAAGTAGAAGAGTTAGCAAAATGGATTAATAAAGACACGGTGGAGAAGCAGCTCAATGAATACAAAGATTTAGTTAAGCCTTTTCTATTCAGGTCACCGGATATGAATTACTTGCCAGGCCTCAATACTAGTTTCGATCAAGAAATGGAGCAAATTGTTAATACTCCGGAAAGAGGAGTAAAACGATTCCTTGAAGATTTGGAGAAGCCTAAGCCATTCTATATGGATGATGTCGATGTGGAAGCGGAGAACATCAATTTTTCTTGGGGTATTTCGTTTGACCTACAGGGAGATGATCTCCTCTACGATGTAACGGTCGCCCGTGATCCTGCGTTTACGCAAGTTGTTGCGACGCAAGAGAACATTCAGGTGAATAGCGTATCGTTCAAGAGACCAGCTGATGGTTTTTATTATTGGCGTGTAGCGGTAAGAGACAGTGCGGGACATGAGCAAACCTCATTCGACTCCTACACGGATGAAGAAGGCAACGAGTATAACGGTATTCGACAGTTTGAGGTGGAGTAGTATGTTATTTCAAGGTAAAAAGCTGCGAAATGAAATGAAATATTATATGCATACGCATGACTATATTTCACTTCGTTATAAAGTATCTACGATGCTTATTATGGATAAAAATTCATTGTCAGTGGATGGCTATGGGATTCGTAGTCTTTACTTCGACGGGCCTCATGATCATTCTTTGTATGATAAGAACAACGGCATATTTAAACGTGAGAAATATCGGATACGGATCTACAATGGCAGTGATGCGAAGATTACGGTGGAGCGCAAGAGCAAGTACGGGGAGTTTGTGTGCAAGGAAGCAGCTTCTATTAGCCGAGCGGAGTACGATGCTATTATAAAGAAAGACTACGAGCTGCTTTCCGTTAGAAAAGAGCCTCTGCTGATCGAGTTTTATTCGGCGCTCGCGCACCGTGCATTCCGCCCGATAGTTATTGTGGATTATTTCCGCGAGGCGTATGTGTATGAGCCAGGCAATGTCCGCATCACGTTCGACAAACGATTGACTGCTGGCGTCAATTCCTTTGATTTGTTCGACCCGCAATTGGTTCAGGAAGAAACGCTGTTGCCGGCTCAAACCATCATGGAAATAAAATTTGATGATTTTCTTCCGGATAATATACGTAAAGTTGTTCAGCCTGAGCGGCATGCGCGATCTGCGATTTCCAAGTACGTCATCTGCCGCGAGACGGCCATGAAGCATTTCAAACAATAGACTAGCAGGGGTGCAATAATGAACGAGACGGTTAATTTTCAGGACGTAATTAAAAAAAGCATGCTTCATCTCGAAGCATTCCGGAGTATTTCATATGTAGATATGTTGCTCGGCTTAGCATCAGCATTCATTATTGGTCTGTTCATTTATTGGATATATCGCAAAACGTTTCGCGGAGTGGTATACAGCTATAACTATAATGTGTCCTTCGTGCTAATGACGATGATTACCGCGCTAATTATTATGACCATTAGCACGAACATCGTATTGTCACTGGGGATGGTAGGGGCACTCAGTATCGTGCGTTTCAGAACCGCTGTGAAAGACCCATTGGACATCGTATATATGTTCTGGGCAATCGCTGCGGGTATCGCTAGCGGCGCCAAAATGTACCCGCTCGCGCTAGGCGGATCGATTATTATTGGATTGACGCTGGCATGGTTGTCCAAGCGTAAAATAAAGGAGCAAGCTTATCTCCTAATCATTCGTCATTCCGAGGCTGCGTCTACAGAGCTGCGGGTACACCTCCGCAAGCTGGACTCCAAGCTGAAATCCAAAACCGTTCGCAAGGATTTCACGGAGCTGACCGTTGAAATCAAGATGCGTGACGACAATACGGCATTCATGAAAGCAATCAGTGATATTGAAGGTGTGCATGACACATCACTAATCAACTACACAGGCGATTACGCACAATAAGAAGCAATGGAACGGAATACGTAAGCATAACAAAGCAGGCCGACAACCCTAGGTGGGATGTCGGCCTGCTTTGTTTCGGCGGTAGGGTCATGCAGAATTAGCACGCATAGGCAGCTTAAGCTCGACACAGGTACCTTTGCCAAACTCGCTGCGGAAGACGATAGAGCCGTTGTGCGCCGCAATAATTTGTTGGCTAACCATCAGGCCAAGGCCGTTACCGCTCGCTTTCTTCGTGAAGAAGGGCTCTCCTAAACGCACGAGATCCTCCTCGGCAATTCCGCAGCCTTGATCAATAAACTGCAAGATAACGAAGCCATGCTCGTTGCATTCAAGCCTCAGAGACAGCATACCGCCTTTAGGCATGGATTCGATGCCGTTCTTCATAATATTGACGAAAACCTGCTTGAGCTGATTCGCTTCACCAATGACCTCTGGCAGCTTAGGGTCGGCGAGCAAATCAAGCTGGACGTTGCTCATTTTGGCTTCTGAATCGAGCAGCATCATAATGTCACTGACGAGATGGAGCACATTTACAGGCTGATAGTGGGCAGCCTGAGGCTTGGCGAATACGAGAAATTCGCTGACGATCATATTGATTTGGTCAAGTTCGCCGAGCATAACTTCCAAGTTGGCCTGTGAGAGGTATCCGGTCTTCTGCTGAAGCTGCACAAAGCCCCTCAGCGTCGTCAGCGGGTTGCGAACCTCATGGGCAACGCCAGCTGCGATCTGGCCGACTACAGAGAGCTTCTCAGACCGTCTGATGATTTCCTCTGATTGTTTGCGCGACGTGATATTACGGGAAATTGTCGCAATCGCAATGATGGCGCCAAGCTCATTGCGAATAGGCGAAATCGTCAGACTTAGATCGATAAGCTGTTCGGATTTGGCATAGCGCATCGTTTCAAAGTCAGATACGGAGCCTCCGCGCAGTACGGTAGCTTCAAGCTCATGCTGAGAGCTTAAATATTCGGGCGGTACATTATCTAGGGGCTTGCCCAGAGCCTCCTCCTCACGCCAGCCGTACATGGTCTCGAAAGCTTTGTTCACCTGTATAATATTGCCCACTAAATCCGTTACGTGAATGGCATCAGACGTATGGTTCACGAAGGACTCCAGATACTGCTTCGTGCTGCGAAGCTCTTCAGCTGTGTCCTGAAGCTGCGTGGTATAGCTGTGCAGGTTGTGACCCATTGTATCAATACGTGAAGCAAGCAAGCCTAATTCGTCGTTACTGCGAATGGTAATGACTTGACCGAAATCTCCCGCTGCGATGGCATTGACTTTGTTCAGAATTTGATTCAGGCCGCGAATCATAAAGTCTGCAATGAAATAGCTCGCAACCATGGACAGCAATATCAAGCCTAACGAGATAATCATTTGCAAGTAAAGCCGATCATTCAGCGGTTTTAGAATGGCATTTTGGTCGAAGCTGATACTTATGACATAGGTTTTGTCTATGATGATAGGTATGAAGGTTTTCATTACTTGTTTACCAAGTATATCGCTTTTGGCCGTTATAGCCTGCCCGCTGTCCAGTGCAGCTTGGATATGAATGGAATCATTATCTTGGTCTTTGTATGTGTATTGTCCAAATGGAATGTCGCGTACATCCAAATTGTAAACGGGAATGCCCTTCTTCATTTTAATAATCGGTCTCTTGCCGAAAAACTGAGGATCGAATCCGGTTATTTCTAATATATCTTGTTGATTAGCGATAATTTTGTTCACGACAGCATTCGTCCCAATTTTAAAATCGAAATCAAGCAGGACTTGTGCATTCACATACGGATTAATCATGTAGTTGGTCGTACCGTCGTAGTAACTGCCCCATTTTCGAATTTTTTTGGGATCAGAGGTTGAGAAATTGAACGGACCAGACCAATAGTTCTCAAGCTTCTGCCCCTCGGGAATCGTTACATTATAATTGTTAAATAGCTGATTGAATGCCCTGTACCAATAATCCCATGTTTTGGAGCTCATATTGATCTCATTAGGATCAGATGATTTCAGGGCAAGGATGTCGTTATCGAATTTTTTCCAAAGTGTAATATGATCGACACCTATCTTCTGGCTCAGCACAACTAGCTCTTCGTTCGTTACGTTGTCAATATCAGGGTCGAGCTGGGCTTTCGCCGCAATGGAAGCAAGTCGAAGCATTTTGCCGATTCCATCCTCCATAGATTGTCTGGCGCTCTCTGAAGACGTAATGGTGAGGCTGATTTGCTTCGCAATATTGTTTACCTGCTGTTCAAGACTTGATTGTACCTCAGCCTTGGAAGAGAAATAATTTATGGATAAGCTGAGTGCCAGAATGACAGCGACAATAATAGATATCGAGAATGATAGTTTGGCTTTAATGGACAACAGATTATCCCCCCAAAGTCTAAGGTGCACTTACTACAATTAGACACGGATCAACAATATTCCTGTCTTGTTTTATGCATCCTATAAAAATAATGTCGGGACATAATTGTAGGACAATAAAAAACGGAGAAACAGGTTGCTGTTTCTCCGTTCAATACGACTTTTAAAAAGGCTAAGCACGCGTAAATTGTTCCTCTTCCAAGTACTGCTCAGCTTCCTCATAAGTTTCAAATGCGGACTCGAGGTTTAGATCCGCGTACAAATACCATAGATCCTCTTCAAAGAGGAGGGTAAGCACAGCATCGTCCGGTCCAATCCAGCGCTGTTCCAGCGGCGGATTTTTCTTTTTCTTCTTTTTTGATTCCGGTTTTACGGGAGGTGCAATAGATAGGGAGCTGATGGACTGCTCGATAAGCGAGCGGAGTTCATCTGCCGTGAAGTCACGAATATTGACGAGTCCCTTGTCATCCGTCTTTGCTCCTGGCACCAGTCCAGCGAATACATAGCCGTTTCCATTCGGGTGCAGATGGTGCACGACCGATTTTTTCTCGTGAGCGCTCTCCTCGTAGTGGAAATTGGTGCGTCCCAGCGAGACGTCTTTCCGTTCCAACTCGGGGAAAGCTTCAATAACAGCGAGCTTTTGTTCAAAAGAAAGCATTTTGTTCCTCCTAAAGGTTTGCGTAGCAAACCACTTCTTTGCGGTGTTTGTGATTATACCACATTGCAGGAGGAACCTGTTAAGCGTCTTTGCGTTTCATCAGAAGAATGATTGCGCCAATGAGAATAAAGGCGATTGCGATAATCGGCTGACTGAGCACAAACTTATTGTAGAAGGAGCCAATCGAGAATACCGCGAAGAAGAGAATCGATAGGACGGTTAGAATGTTAATGGGAATGAGCAGCCACTTATTCCGATTGCCGAACCAGTATAACTCGAATAAGCCGACTGCAACCGCTAGAATAAAGCCCGGCCACATGTAGCTCCAATTGTTGAACAGCATGGCGATTTGACAGATCGTTCCTGTGGCAAACAGAATACCGCCGGGAACAAGGAGGCCAACTCCTTTCCTCCTAAGCATGGAGAAGTACATCCAGTGAAAGAACAGTCCGAGCGGAATAACGAATAGTGAAGGCCAGAAATAGGCGAATATTTTGCCTGGCCCGAAGGTTTGGCCTTGATTTAGAAATAGGCATGCGCCTAGCAGCAGGAGGACGAACCCGCTAATGGTTCTGAGATTCATTGTTTTGAAGCACCCCAATCTACGTTTTATGAAAATATAAGAATGTAACGCGCCGCCAAAGGGCAGCGCTCGTTTCACTTTAGCTGCATTCAGCATAGCATAGATCAAAAATAGCTGTCCTCCTGCTATAGGTAAAAATACAGACTAGACTAAAGTCCAGTATCTGCTGTCCGCGGTGTCAAGATCCTGCCGAGATACTGTAATTATAGAAGTAGTTTACTAATGACTAACAAGCTGAGCAGTAAGGCGGTTTGCGCAAGTCTAAACCGCCACGGATGATAGACAGGCGCGGCTTCTGC
Source organism: Paenibacillus sinopodophylli (assembly GCF_005930355.1). Lineage (GTDB taxonomy): Bacteria > Bacillota > Bacilli > Paenibacillales > Paenibacillaceae > Pristimantibacillus > Pristimantibacillus sinopodophylli. Next base: position 297,105 of record NZ_VDBO01000003.1, on the reverse strand, counting down.
TGCGAGCTGGCTGCGGTGGGATTGCAGAAGCCACAGCAAGCACGACAAAAACAGCAGTAGGGTTGCAGGAATCGTGACAGCTGTCCATTGGAATGGGATAGCTGGCACAGCAGCGAGATAGAGTAAAGAGGCCGAACATAACGCAGTCAATTGATAAGGAAAGATGAATGCGGGATCGGTAGCTTGACGCCTGCGTGCGACATCCGGCATAAGAGGCGTACAAGCGTTTGTCCGTCTAACAAGCTTACGAAGCCTCGGAGCGGAAGTGAGCCAGATCAGACTTACAGGTATGGCTGTGAGCGACGTGCGAACGAGCAGCTGCGCAAGTCCAATTGTTGGATGGACTGCAGTGGCAAGTAGTATATATACAGCAGCAAGCAGGCTTAAGCTTACGGACCAAAAAGTGAGATGACGGGTTTTATGGTTAAGCTGCTTCTCTGATTTACTGTATATGAGTTTGGATGCTTGTATGGCGGCTATCCCTGAACAAACAATGAGCAGCATTAACGTGCTGAGCTGGGCATAGATGAGTAGTTCATACATCGGTATGGCCTCCTGAAGGAATGGTTGGTATAAGGCTGGAGCACTGCACGAAGCTATCTGTGTTAGTCGTTATCCATCTTATCTAGTATAAGGTTCATGCAAAACCGCCGTAGGTCCGAACGTAGTCCTAGACCTGTGGCGGGGGGATATGTGTCGGATATTCGCGAACGCAATCGAACGCTACAAAAAGCGGAAATACTTCTTATGAAACGACATTTTACACCTCTTGTTTAGTTCTATGAAAACGCTATTATTAAGGTAATAAGAGGCAGGAGGTGATAACATGAGCCAAGAGGAAGAAGTAGTTCAAGAAGGCGTGGAAGAAACCGCAGAACTCATTTCGGAAGAGGCTCCAGCGGAAGAGGCAGTAGAAGCTGTTGAAGCTGAATTGGAAGAGGAAGCGGAAGAAGCGGCTGCTGCAGTAGAGGAAGAAGCTGCAGAAGAAGCAGAGGAAGAGGCGGCGGAGGAAGACGCAGCCGAGGAAGAGTCTGAAGAGCAATAATGATATCCATCATTTTATACTATAAAGAGGAAGACTGTTTCGAAGCGGTTTCGACGGCTATCGGGCAGTCTTTTTTTTGAAATATAGGAAAGCATACCATTTCGCAAGCTTTCTCTATATTTCTACGCGAAACGTTAGCTTAGTCGCAAGAGGACGGCTTCAGCCGTTTACGCTTGATAGAATCAGGCAAATGAAGCTCGTATGCGTTTACATACAGACTACCAACATTTTATTCAAGTAAAATCATATTTCTAACGTGCAATAGCCCTTGTGATATGCTACGATACCTGTGCTTTACTTTTCCTAATAGAAGAAGGTGACATCATGACCGAGGCAGAAAACGGCAGTAGACAAGGGCAAAAGGGTGAGAAGGATATTCGTTTATTTTTTCTCACATGGCCTATATTTTTGGAAATCTTTTTGTTTATGCTCATGGGAATTGCGGATACACTAATGCTCAGCGCAATTTCGGATAACGCGGTATCGGGAGTCGGTGCTGCGAATCAATATTTGCACATTGCTATTCTTTTGTTGGAGGTTATCGGCAACGGAGCGTCTATAGTCGTTGCACAATACATCGGCTCGCGAAGATTTATAGAAGCGGCCAAAATATCAGCGCTTGCCGTTACACTTAATTTGTTAGTTGGGCTGATCATCAGCATGACGTTCGTTGTGTTCGGCGGACATTTGCTGCAAACTTTGAATTTGCAAGGCGAAATTCTGGTTCATGCCAAAAGCTATTTGTCCATCGTTGGCGGAATGATATTCCTGCAGGCGATTATTAACTCAGTTGCGGCGATTATTCGCGTACACGGCTTTACCAAGGAAGCGATGTACGTATCGCTAGGCATGAATATTATTCATATTATCGGCAACTATTTGCTTATATTCGGCAACTTTGGCTTTCCGGAGATGGGTGTGCAAGGCGCAGCGGTGTCCTCGGTTATTAGTCGCGGGTTGGCGCTTGTAGTGTTCTTCTGGATGCTGTACCGTATCCTGCCGGTTAGAGTGGAGCTGCATTATTACTACACGTTAACCAAGGAGTATATTTCGAAAATACTGAAAATCGGCATTCCATCTGCACTTGAGCAGGTCATGTATCAAACATGCCAAATCGTTTTTCTATATTACGCAACCTATCTTGGTGCGGCTTCTCTGGCAGCCAAAAATTATGCGAATAACATATCGATGTTTACGTATTTGTTCGCCTTCGCCATTGGTATGGGAACTTCTATCATTGTCGGTCGTCTAGTCGGGGCAGGTGAAGCGTCAACTGCGTATCAGCGGGTGTGGAAAAGCGTACGCTGGGCAAGCGGCGTCACTTTATTCGCGGTCTTGCTCGTTATCGCATGTCGTGAGCCGCTCATGCGGATGTTTACGGACGATGAGGAGATTGTCAGGCTTGGCGTAAGTGTACTGCTCCTCAGCATTGTGCTCGAGACGGGAAGAACGATTAATATCGTGCTTGTCAATTCGCTTCGTGCGGCGGGAGATGCTAAGTATCCGCTCTGGGTCGGCATGTTCTCGATGGTGGGGATGAGCTTGCCGCTCGGTTACTTCTTTATTTTCCAGCTTGATTTAGGCTTGGCCGGCATTTGGCTGGCAATTGCTGCTGATGAATGGCTGCGTGCGTTCATTATGTTTTTCCGCTGGCGCAGCAGAGCTTGGGAGAAGCATGCGCTTGTTAAGCGCGAGCGTAAGGAAGCGGCTCCGGCGGCGCATGTATAGTTTTTTTAGCATAGGTTCGTACGAAACGGCTTCTACTGGCTATTGCCAGTAAAGCCGTTTTTTTGCGTTTGGCAAAGCGGCTGTATAGGCTTGCTGTAATGCGCTTTCAGCGTTACGATAAAGGAAGAAGCAGCCTGAGGGAGAAATGCGAGATGGAGACTAACGCGTCACAACATATACGAAATATTGGAATCTTCGCTCATGTCGATGCAGGCAAAACAACAACGACAGAGCAAATATTGTTCCATAGCGGGCGTATTCGGTCGCTTGGCAGTGTAGATGCAGGAACGGCACAGACTGATTTTCTGGAGGTTGAACGCTCTAGAGGCATATCCGTTCGCGCGGCGGCAACACGGTTTACCTGGCAGGGTGTGACGATAAATGTAGTGGATACTCCAGGACATGTTGATTTCCTATCCGAGGTGGAGAGGTCCTTGCGCGTAATGGACGGGGCTGTGCTTATTCTGTCGGCGGTAGAGGGCGTACAAGCTCAAACTGAGGTTATTTGGCATGCTCTTAGAGAGCGTAATATTCCGACTTTGATTTATGTGAATAAGATGGATCGAATTGGAGCTGATCCGCAGGCTGTGCTGAAGCAGGTTCGACGGCTGTTATCGGCCCAGGCTGTTCCCGTGCAAGCTCCGCTGGGCATAGAGGACAGCTTTGGCGGTGCGATGAGCGTACTCGATATGGCGGATAGCGATGTCGTAGAGGCACAGAGCTATTTGCAGCTGCTGGAAGAGACGGTAGCTGAACGCGATGAATCGTTGCTGTTTCATTACTTGGACAGCGGCTCGCTGCCGCGCGAAGAGCTAAGGAAAAGGCTGCCAGTGCTTGCGCAGAGCGGAGAGCTGTTTCCGGTGCTGTTCGGCGCGTCTAATAGAGGGATTGGCATCGAGCCTCTTATGCAAGCGATGGTGACGCTGCTTCCTGCGCCGCTTGCAATTGCAGACGGCCCGTTATCTGGCGTCGTATTCCGAATTGAGCGCGATTCGGCGATGGGCAAAATTGCTTATGTTCGCCTGTATAGCGGTATGATTCGCAATCGTGATTCTATTCCTAATGTGACGCAGCAAATTGAGGAGAAGATTACGCAAATCCGCAAAATTGATGGTCAGAAAGCAGAAGATGTCGGTGTGCTTTCCGCTGGTGATATTGCAGCTGTCTGTGGTTGGAATCAGGCGCGCATCGGTGACATTATTGGCTGCGCGGATTATGTGCCGTCGGAGACGAGAATGGCAGTACCGCTGCTCACCGTTCAAGTGAAGTGGAGCAGTGAGGCTGACTATCCATCTGTTGTTGCAGCGCTGCAGGAGCTTGCGGACGAGGACCCTTTGCTCGATTTGCAATGGCTCCAAGAGCAGCGCGAGCTGCATCTCAAGGTGATGGGGCCGATTCAGATTGAAGTGCTGACGCATGTTATGAACGACCGGTACGGCCTGAAGGTTGATTTCGGCCAGCCATCTGTCATTTACAAAGAAACGCCAGCGGAAGCGGGCGAGGGTTTTATTGCCTACACGATGCCTAAGCCATGCTGGGCTATTATGCGATTCCGTATCGAACCAGGCGAGCGCGGGAGCGGGTTGACCTATAGCTCGGCCGTTCGGTCAGAGCGGCTGCTGGAGCGTTATCAGAACGAGGTGGCACGAAGTGTGCCGGAAGCGCTGCAGCAGGGCCTTTTTGGCTGGGAGGTAACGGATCTGAAGGTGACGCTCATTGAGGGGGAACATCATGTCTGGCATACCCATCCGCTTGATTTTGCATTGGCGACGCCGATGGGCATCATGGACGGCTTGGCGCATACGGGAGTGAAGCTGCTGGAACCGCTGCTCTCCTTCCGAATATCTGTGCCGGAGGAGACGGGCGGCAAGCTTATGAATGAATTGATTCAAATGCGCGGGGAGTTCGGCACACCTGTCGTTAGACAGGAGCGAATGGAGCTGGAAGGGATGCTTCCTGTAGCAACCTCGCTTGATTTCCCGGCAAGATTCGGCTCGCTTACGAAGGGGAGAGGCGCCCTCTCGACGTTCTTCGGCGGCTATCGCGAGTGTCCGCCTGATGTTCGTGCGGAGCGTGTCCGCAGAGGCGTCAATCCGCTGGATCAAGCGAAATATATTTTGGCGTTTCGGAATGCGCTTGCCAGCTCATAGGTTGGGTGCTCGAGCCCTGGTAAAATGCGGAGCCGGATAAGCGGAGTTCGTGTAGCTTACCGTGTGTGCACTGCTTACATGGGATTAACGGCAATTAAGCCATACGTCTGGGGCTCTCCCTGGGTTGCCCCAAACCAGAGCTCGCCGTTTCCAACCATGACACCTTGGTCTCGAACGAACAGTTCTTCAACCTTTTGTACTGCGAGCGCGTTTTTTACGGGCTCTGTCATAATGACATCATAGCTGGTTATGAATTGTTCCTTTGTGTTGATCACAAATGGGTTTGTGCCATTGACATGCAGGGGCAGAAGGATGAGCTTTGCGACGGCTGCTTTATCACCAGCGGCAACGGCCGCTTGCATGGCCTTAAACATTTGGATGAAGGCAGCTGGATCGGTTATTCCTGCAGGTGCAAAGGGATTATCCTCTTGAGCTGTTGAATCGGTTGTCATAGCTGTCTCCTTGGCATCATGAGCAGGTGCTGTCGCAGCGCTCGGAGAGCTGGAATACACATCTATAGCTCTTGTTCCGGATTGCCCGCATCCAGCAAGGAACGTTAAGGATATGCCAAGGGCGACAAGTGTAGGGGTGCTTTGTTTCTGACGGTCCGAATATATGAACTTTTTTATTCTCTTTAGCATAACAGTCTCCTTTGAGGTCGGCATGTTAAGTTCAGCAAATCATGTATATACACTTAGTTTAAACCTGTCGTTGACATTTCAACCCTAAGTCGTACATTTGCTTCTTCAAAAAGATCATCAGCACTTTCGTTAGAGGAAGGACTTGTTTTTCTGACGATACTTATGCTATAGTACTAGAAATTCATAATCGGATCACGCCAGTGAAGAGATTCCAACTCGGAGGCGTTCTCGTCAAGGGGAGGCAGATACTTCCCCCTAAGTTTACCGGGCCCGCCCGTTATCGCGGATCAAAGAGGATTGAACAGCCTGTCTGTTTGGTCAATTTGGGTGGCACCGCGAGTAAAAACGCTCCTCGTCCCATATGGGATGAGGGCGTTTTTTGTATTTCTACTCAAAAGGAGCGCGGTGGCATGTTGGATTTGAAATGGATTAGGCAAAATGCGGAGCAGGTACAGACGGCAGCAGATCAGAAGGGAATCAGATTGTCGCTGGAGGAGCTGCTGCAGCTGGATGAGAAGAAGCGTATGCTTCTTCAGGAGACAGAAGCGCTTAGAGCAGCGCGGAATAAGCTCTCGACTCAGATTGGCAGGCTGATTAGACAAGGGGCTGAGGGCGAGGCGGCGCAGGCGAAGCTGCAAGTAGCGGAGACGAATGTGAAGCTGGGAGCGGCGGACGTAGAGCTTGCGATTGTTGATCACAAACTCGCAGGCTTGCTCGCACTAGTTCCTAACGTTGTATCGCCTGATACGCCTATTGGCAGGTCGGATGTTGATAATGTAGAGGTAAGAACATTTGGCGAACCGCGAAGCTTCGACTTCAAACCCAAGGATCATATGGAGCTCGGCGAGCTGCATGATCTTATCGACGTTAAGCGCGGAGTCAAGGCAGCGGGCAGCCGCAATTATTACCTCAAGGGAGCGGGGGTTGTCCTTCACCGGGCCGTTCAGCAGCTGGCGCTGGATTTGCTGGTGAAGAAGGGATTTACGATGCTTGAAGTACCATTGATGGTTCGTACGGAGGCAATGAACAGCACGGGCTTTTTCCCGCTTGGGGAAGATCAGACCTATCGGATCGCGAATGACGACAAGTGGCTCGTCGGCACCTCGGAGGTCCCGATGATTACGTATTATGCGAATGAAATCGTCGATGCACAAGCTCCCATTAAGCTCGCAGCAGCATCGACGTGTTTCCGCAGCGAGGTTGGCTCGGCGGGCAGAGACGTCCATGGTCTATACCGTGTACACCAGTTCGCCAAAGTTGAGCAGGTTGTTCTCTGTGAGGCGAACCATGAGCTGTCGGAGGCTTTGCTTCAAGAAATAACAGCAAATGCGGAGGAGCTGCTTCAGCTTCTTGAGCTGCCTTATCGGGTAATGGCAGTATGTACGGGCGATATGTCGCAAAAAACATATAAGCAGTACGATATTGAGACATGGATGCCAAGCAGAGCGAGCTATGGGGAGACCCATTCGTCGTCGAATCTCCGTGACTTTCAGGCACGCCGCTCGAATATCCGTTACCGCACAGCGGATGGTTCGCTGAAGTTCTGTCATACGTTAAACAATACGGCAGTTGCAAGTCCGCGCATTCTCATTCCGCTGCTTGAGCATCATCAGTGCGAGGATGGGGCAATTCAGATACCTGAGGCGCTAAGGCCGTATATGAACGGGATGGAGAAGCTAGAGGTTCATTAAGAGAATATACGAAAGCGGCAAGGTCGGCTCTATGCCCGGCCTTGCCGCTTTTCACATTCCATGCATACTTTTAGTGTTGAATCGGAATTTGGAAGGAAACGCTAGTACCCTCTCCAGGTTTGCTATGAATGATCAAGCCTTGTCCATATTTCTTAATTAATCTACGGTTTGTATTGTATAGGCCGATTCCGCTCTTGGCTGCACTAGGCTGGTAAAGCAGCCTAGCAACCGTCTCGTTGTCCATTCCAACTCCATCGTCCTTCACTTCAATATGCACGTAATCGCCTTGACGAATAACACTTATCGTTACGTTAACCCCCTGCATACGGGTCAGCCCGTGTTTGACCGCATTTTCCACAAGCGGTTGAATCGTTAGCGGGGGTAGGCTGAGCAGACAACCTTGATCAACGTCCCACTCTACTGATAAGCGATTCTCGAATCGTGACTTCTCAATAAACAGATAGGCTTTCACCAAGTCTATTTCGTGAGATAAATCAACAACAGGCTGCGTATTCAAGTAATGGAAGCTGATGTGCAGATAGTCCGTGAAAGCCTCGACCAGCTCTTGCATTTTGCTCGTGTCGATCATGCTCAAGGCTAATATGGAATTTAAAGTATTAAACAGAAAATGAGGCTGGATCTGTGCCTGCAAATAAGCAGCCTCCATCCGCATGCTCTCATGAATCGATTGCTTCAGATTCGTTAAGGTTCTCATTCGGTATTTCAATTCCAGCGCGTCGACAGGTTTCGTTACGTAATCGTTGGCGCCGGATAATAGACCCGTATAGATATCCTCCTGCTGCGTTCGAGCCGTCAATAAGAGAATGGGAAGATCAGACAAGGAATATCGTTCCCTTATCTTTCGAGTGAGCTCGTAGCCGGACATGTGCGGCATCATCACATCGATCACCAAAGCATCCCATTGCTGCATGTCCAGCATGCTAAGCGCCTCATCGCCAGAGCTTGCTGTAGTAATCGCATAAGATTCAGTCGATAGAATCGACACAAGCACTTTCAAATTGACAGCATCGTCATCGACCGCAAGAATTTGAATTCGTTCGTCATTAGCTGGTTTCGGAATGGATGCCATGTATGTCTCTGCGAAGTTGCTCGGAACCTGGCTATTTCCCCATGAGGCTGCGACAAGCTCTATGGCAGTCTCGCCTTCAGAGAGAGGCTTCGGCAACGACGCTTCGGCCAGCGGTAGGTTAAAGCTAAACACGGAACCTTTGCCAGGCTCTGATTGAACCGTGAACGAACCGTCATGAAGCTCGATTAATTGTTTGCAGATGCTGAGTCCAAGCCCGATTCCGCTGCCTTCGTTGATACCATGAGATCCCTGCTCATAGGGCTGGAAGACGCGGGCTACTGTCTCTTCGTCCATGCCGACGCCAGTATCGGAGATATGGATGATCGCATTCCCGCCATTCGTTGCTGCGGTAACGGATACCGTTCCCTTTTCTGTGAATTTAATCGCATTATGCATTAAGTTGTACAATACTTGAACCAATCTTTTTTCATCGGCCAATACAGCAGGGAAAGACGGATCAATATGCAGTATGAATGCAATCGGCTTGTTTTCGTACATAGAACGTAGCATGCCCGCGACGCCAGGAACAATCGCTTGCACGTGTAAAGGTTCCTTCTGCAGTACGATGCGATGTTCTCTCAATTTGGTGATGTCGAGAAGATCGGCAAGTAAATGCGACATTCGCTTGCTAATCGTAACGAGAAGCTCCATATCGCTTATGCTTTTCGAATGGAGTCTGTCTTTCTCATGAAGTAGTACCGTTTCTGCAATATTCATAATGCCGTGCAGCGGCGTTCTAAGCTCATGCGACGTGTTGGCTAGAAATTGGTCTTTCAGCAGGTCTGCCTCACGCAGCTGTCTATTTAATTGGCTGATTTCTTGCGTTTTTCGGAAATATTTTTTAAGCGAGTACATCGAAAATCCGATAATGGCAGCGATGATGTCAACCGGGTAGTACAGATTCATATTGGTAAAGTCAAAACTTACAGCACCCCAGATGGTGCTGGAAATGACGGCAGCACCTGATAGCTGCAAGAAAAAGGCATCCTCGTCCGTTTTTTTCGTGAAGAAGAGCTTAACTATCAAATAAATGAGCCACGCGAAAGGGAATAGGTACAGAACGCTAAAAACTTTAAAATAATAAGTTGCATTGACGAGCGAGATCGGCGCCAAGCACATGAAAATAGAATAAGATAAAAGTATTCCTGAATATACGGAAAAAGCTTTGCTTCCTTGCAGCATTGCGGTGAATTTTCTGAAAAAGAAAACAATCAAATAGGCGAGCCACAGGTACGATAGCAATCTGATTTTGATAGACCAAGCGTAATCAATTGGCAGCCATAGCACGAGCACGTTATCATTATCTGAGATAATGGATAAGGCCGCTGCCAATGACAGCAGGCAGAATAGAAGCGGCGTTCTCTCCCTTCTGTTCAGGAAATACAGAACGAAGGCGTACAAGCCGTGGAGAAGTAAGATGACAAAGGTAATAAGCTGAAAACCAATCGAGTACCATCGTTCGAATTCAATAGCTGCTTGAGAGCCAAAACGGACAGGGTTCAATATCCCACCACTATAAGGGTTGTCATAATTGGCTACTTGAATGGACACGACGAGCTCTTGTACACCGAGCTCCGTGTACGTGCTCGTAAAAGAAATACTCCTTGGAACGTAGTCGCTAGGGCTTGCTGCCGGTATGCCTATCGTTCCTTCACTGACGCCGTTAATTTCCACTCTCGATGATGATTGAATTTTTTTGAATGAGAATGTGACGGGCTCCTTCAGCGGGTCGATTAACATGCGCAGCCGGTAGGTTCCGTACCCGAGAGCATTATTGTTTGTTTCGGGAAAAGAGCTTTCCCAGTTGCCGGGGACCTGTACATATGTAGACGCTCGATCATTTATTGCAGATTGATCGCTATTATTTAATAATTGGCTGGGGTAAAATTCCCACTCCCCGTCTAAGCTTATGGGCGGTGATTGCTGCAAGTCCCATCCTCGTAAATCGAGTACGCCATTGACTGGGTTCGGCGCAACGGCAGTGGGGAATACGGTTGTCCAGAACCATCGTAAGCCAAGAAGAATACATAGAAACAATAACAGGATGGAGAAACGTTTAAGGGTGGGTAATATATTCATTATTCGCATATGGTCATATTCGACAAGAATCGTGTTTTCCCTTCACGGATTGCTAGAAGGAACCCTGAATGAGCTGTACGGACATTAGGTATTAACTCCCACTTTGGGCAATGGTTGTCCGCTCGCTAGAAGACCCACGCCCTCGGCGCATACGCCGTACTTTTCCCAAGGACAGGTCGTGCAGAGAATCTGAATATCCGCCGGTATCATAGATTCTGCCACACGGCTGCATAAGGAGTGCCAGCTTTCTCGAATACCCTCTTCAAGACCAAGCTTCACGAGCACAGCTTCGTCCAAGCCGTATACGGATCCTTCGCAATGATAAGCTTTGTCAGGCGGATAGGCTTTGCAGACATCATCAGGTCCTATTATAATTTCAACCTCAGTCTGAGGTTTAGTGCGCAACGTTTCATAAATGAAAGTCATGTTGGTGCAGAAATCGTCCGAGTATCCCATGCCTCTATAGCCAAGCAGACAGAGCAGATGATGTCCTCGTAGTCGAATCGTCATTCAAGCATCGCTCCTTACAATAAGAACTCCTATATGTTAACCATTTTATCATAATAAAAGGTTTACATATAGGAGTTCTTTAGGTTGATTGCTTTACTTTAGGTTTGCAAATATTTCTCACGTACGATATTCAGGTGATGCAGCTCATGTCCAGCAATAATGTAGGCGAGCGCTCTTGCGGACACATCGCCGCCGTTAGCTACACCAAGGCGCCCCCAAGCTTCGTCAGACAAGCCTCGCAGTAAAGTGAGCGTGGACTTGCGAACAGCGATGTAGTCCTCGATGACTTGAGAGAGGCTCCAGCTCTGGAATGAAGCGGCATCTACGAATGTATCCTGGTCGAAGCCAGCGAGTGCCGTTCTATCACCGCGAGCGGCACGCAGCAGACGGTAGGACATGACGCGCTCGGTATCCGAAATGTGGCCGATTACTTGCTTCAGCGTCCATTTTCCTTCTGCATAGCGGTAATCCGCCTGCTTCTCGGGTATATCGGACAGAAGCTCTGTCGTGCTTGCAAGCTGGGCTGCGAGCAGGTCAATGACGTTTTCTTCGCCTACGAGTCCGATGTATGTCTCGTAATATGCGTTATATTCTTCAGTAGATGGTCGCAAGGACATGATAGCAGCCTCCTTCTTTTTTGAAGATTATACCATACTATCCTTAGAATGAATCTAGTTGATTCATCGTTCAGCTTCCCGTCGTTTATCACAGTATTGTCCAGGTATCCAAGAGACATGAGCGTCTTCCCTTAAAGCACCTGTTCCAGAAATCTTGCAGCCCGTTCACTTTGCGGCTTCGTGAAGAATAGCTCTGGCGTAGTACGCTCAACAAGCTTGCCGTCGTCTAGGAAATAGATCGTATCCGCTGCCTCACGGGCGAATTTCATCTCATGCGTGACAATCAACATCGTCATGCCGCTGTCGGCAAGGCTGCGGATAACTGTAAGAACCTCTTTCACCATCTCAGGATCAAGTGCTGAGGTTGGTTCATCGAATAGCATAATATCAGGCTCCATTGCAAGGCTTCTTGCGATGGCGACGCGCTGCTTCTGCCCGCCAGACAGGCGTGAGGGGTAGCTGTCCGCTTTGTCGGATAGCCCGACACGCGCGAGCAGCTGCATCGCTTTGGCGCGGGCTTCTTCGGCGGACAGCCCCTTCACCTCTATAGGAGCGAACGTAATATTATCAATAACCGTCATATGCGGGAACAGATGAAAGTGCTGAAATACCATGCCAATGCGCTGACGCACGCGAGCGATATCGGTTCTGGGATCGGTAATGGCTGTACCCTCAATATCTATTTGGCCTGAGGTAGGTGTTTCCAGCATGTTGATACAGCGCAGAAAAGTGGATTTGCCTGAACCGGACGGGCCGATCAGTGCTACGACCTCCCCTTTTTGAACCGTTGTTGTGATGCCTTTCAACACTTGGTTCTTGCCGAAGGCTTTCGTTAAGTCGGTTATGTTAATCACTGCGGCGCAGCCTCCTTTCAAGCTTACGGGCAAATGTGGTTAGAATAAGAACGAGAACATAATAGATGGCAGCGATAAATAGCAGCACTTCAATGGAGCGGAAGGTGTCTGCGCGAACGACGTCTGCACGCCTCATTAAATCGGACACGCCGATGACAGATACGAGCGATGATTCTTTCAGCAATGCTACGCATTCGTTCACAAGAGCGGGAAGAATGGTACGAAGCGCCTGTGGGAAAATAATGCGAATCATCATTTTTCGGTAAGGAACGCCTAGTGCGATAGCGGCTTCCCGCTGACCTTTATCTACAGCCATAATGCCGCCACGAATGGTTTCGGACAAATAGGCAGCTGAATTCAGTCCGAAAGCGAGTCCGGCTGCCATCAGCGCAGGAATATCGTAATTAAATAGCTGCGGGGTCGCATAATAAATAATAGTCAACTGGACGAGCAGTGGCGTTCCGCGGAATACGGATGTATAGGCGGTTGCGAACCACTCCAGCGGCTTAATACCGGATATTTTGAATAGCGATAGAATCGTTCCCCACACCAATCCGAACAAGGCAGACACTAGCGTGAAGAGCAGGGTGACGTAAACCCCTTTAAGAATATAAGGAATATAGTCCTTGAGTGTACTGAAATCAATGTTCAGGCCAAGCAAGGCCCCTGAACTTGTCTCTTCCTCAGCAAACCATTTATTTGTAATGTTATCCAGCTTTCCGCTCTCCTTCATTTCGGAGAGAATACGGTTAAACTCTGCGACAATTGGCGATTGTTTCGGAAAAGCAATCGCATACCCGTTGTCCGCAGACTCAGCAGGCAGGAAATTCATAACGAGATTGGGATTGGAGTTGGTCATCTCAACGGCGACGGCATCTTCAACGATAGCGGCGTCGATACGGCCGGAACTCAATTCCTGAATAAGATCGGGAATTTTATTGAGCTTCTTTAAAATGACCCCGTCGATCGTTGCCGCGTAGAGATCCTGAGTAGAGCCGAGCTGCGTCCCGACCCGCTTGCCAACGAGTGAGGCTTCCGTTTCAAGCGGTTCTAATTTTTTGGAAACAATCGTATTGCGTGCGGCGTAGTACATATCAGAGAATTCAACACTTTGTCTTCGCTCATCCGTAGCAGACATGGCAGACATGACAAAATCGACGCGTCCGGTTTGCAGAGCGGCAATTAACCCATTGAAATCCATGTTGGCGATTTCCAGTTCATATCCGAGCTGGCTGGTGATATACTTGGCTACATCGATATCCATGCCGACGATTTGGCCGTTGCCCTTGGCATCTACGCTCTCGTAAGGCGGATAGTCGGCTGATGTGCCCATAATGAGTTTTTTCTTCTGACTGGAGGCGGGTGTTGCGGCACTTTCTGCGTTCACGGCATAAGAGCCGGTTTTCCCAGTAGGGAAGAACGAACCGATAGCGACCAGTAGAACTGTGAATGCAATAAGCGATAAATAGATGATTTTTAATCTTTTTTGATTCATGTTGTCCTCTTTCTTCTAAGTTGATTGGGAATCTATGGTGAAACGAAGCACCGGAGTGCGGACATTGGCAACTTAGAGATTATATGGTGCAGGTTAGTCGTTTGTAAATAACAAAGAAGCACCAATTCGTAACATAATTGTGATGGCAACAGTCGTAATCCGATGATAATTACTGTTATAATAACCAGACAGCAACAAATCTATTTCTAACTTAAAAATGAAAGGAGGTGAATACATTGTTCGAGTTTGAATTGCATGATATTATGCCATATCTGATATCCCTCAGCCTGTTGTGTTCCTTGGCTTTCGCTTATGCTTCACATTTGCAATCTGATGAACATGAATACTGGGAGCGGGATCAAGTTGTAAGTATATTGTACCTCTCGATGCCGCAGGTGCTGATTCGCACTGTACCGCTGCATCACTGGCTGGCCAGGAAGGTGAAGCGCAAGGAATCGCCTGATGATGACATATCAGATTGCTCCGCCTCGTTTGTTTCGCTACTTTCAAACAAACGAGGAGGATTTCTATGCAAACGAACAATGTATTCCCTTCATTAAAATATGGCCGGCTCATAATTGTCTGTATGATGCTGGCAGGCTTGCTCTTGGTGAGCGGCTGCAGCACGGCAAGCGGTACGATTGACGGAGATACGCCGGGACTGTTCAACCACTATGTGATCTATCCGCTATCCGCGGTGCTTCAGTACTTGGCTGATATGTTCCATGGCAACTATGGCTTCGCGATTATTGGCATTACCTTGATTATCCGTCTAGTGCTGCTGCCGCTTATGATGCGCCAATACCGCGCTCAGAGCCAGATGAAAACGAAGATGGCTGTGCTTCAACCAGAGCTCAAGCTGGTTCAAGACAAGTACAAAGGCAAATCGGATGCGGAGTCCAAGCAGAAGCTGCAGCAGGAAACGATGCAGCTCTACCAGAAGCACAAGGTGAATCCGCTGGCGATTGGTTGTTTGCCAATGCTGATCCAAATGCCGATCCTGATGGGGCTGTACTCAGCGATTAAGCTGACGCCGGAGCTGGCGGATCATTCATTCCTTTGGTTCAAGCTAGGCTCGCCGGATATTGTGCTTCCGATCATTGCGGCACTCGTGTATTTCGTACAGTTCAAGGTGTCTCAGACTACGCAGCCGAATGCGAACGCTGCTCAGCAGAAGCAGCTGGCATTCATGGGCTACTTATCTCCGATCCTAATGGGTGTTTTCGCTTTGTCAGCACCTGCTGCAATCTCATTGTACTGGGTAACGGGCGGTATTTTTATGATTGCGCAGTCGTATTTGGCCAAAAAGGTGTATGCGCCTAATGCAGAGTTGGAAGTTGCTTTGAAAGGCAGTGTCTAATAAAAGGAGTCGATCAGATGTCAGTTGGTGTTCTTGCCCATTTATTCGGAAGCCTGCCTCATAAGGAGCTAGCCGCCAAGGTAGCGGAGAGTGGTTTTACCCATGTACAGCTAGCGCTGTGGAAGGCGATCAGCGATGTCGATTTCAGCAAGCCGGGCAACATCAGCCCGGGTCTTGCGAATGCGATTGGCGAGCAGTTCGATAAGAATGGCGTGTCGATCTCGGTGCTTGGCTGTTATGTTCATTTATTCGAGCGTGACGAGTCGATTAGACGCGCGAATGTGAACAAGTACAAGGAGCTTCTGCGCTACGCTAGGTTTTTTGGAGCTCCGATGGTTGCGGCGGAAACGGGCAAGAATGAGGGCGGGGACTATACGGATCGCGATTGGGCTGTTATGAAAGCAACGCTCGAGGAGCTTGCAGAGGAAGCCGAGAAATGGGGCGTCTTTGTTGGGCTGGAGGCAGCCGACGGGCATTTGGTCGGAACAGCACCTGAGCTGGCGCGAATGCTGGAGGAGGTTCCTTCCTCTAACATTGGCGTTGTGATTGATCCAGGGAACCTTCTGAATGCTGCTAATTTCGCCAGGCAGGACGAGGTCATTACAGAAGCGTTCGACCTGCTCGGAGACCGAATTATTGCGGCACATGCGAAGGATCGCATTTTGCTTGCGAATGGTGAGCTAGGCACGGTTACGGCCGGACTTGGCGAGATGAACTACGAGCTGTATTTGAAGCTTCTTAATCAATACAAGCCGCATGTCCATATCATTATGGAGGAAGCGAAGGAGCATGAAATGGCGCAGTCGAAGGCGTTTATGGACGAGATTCGCGGGCGGGTTTAATCGTATTAGCAAATAGAGTATAAGAGGGCCTTCCAACTGCCAATAAGCAGAAGGGAGGCTTTTTTTCATTTATATGAATCAATTAAAGGAGAATCTGCTTTTTATGTAGAAGTTATACCTTTCCTTTTTTTGTAAATTGAATGATGAAGGGGGATTTCTAAATAAGAAGTCTGACTAGCCGAACAGGGGGATGTTATATGTTGCATAATAAAAATAGTAGAGAGCCTGCTGCGATTGAAGCTATAAACCGAGAGGCGGATGCATTAGGCTTCAATATGTCGTGTGATACGGAAACGGGTTCGTTGCTTCGAACGCTGGCGGCGTCATGTCCAAAGGGCAGGTTATTAGAGCTGGGTACGGGAGCTGGTGTCTCAACGAGTTGGATACTGGACGGCATGTGCAAGGAGTCGGTGTTATTATCGGTAGAGAGTGATGAAAGCGTTCAGGGTATTGCGCAGAAACATCTGGGAGGGGATGAGAGGCTTCGATTGTTCGTAATGGACGGGGCAGATCTCATCCAAGAGCTGGAGGCGGGAAGCTTTGATTTTATTTTCGCAGATACTTGGCCGGGGAAATTTCACGCGCTTGAAGAAGCACTAGCTTTGCTAAAGCCGGGAGGGCTGTATATCATTGATGATTTAATACCGATTCCATCTTGGTCGGAAGGTCACCCAGCGAAAGTTGATACTTTGATAAGGAGCTTGGATAGTCGGGAGGACTTACAATTGACCAAGCTGGATTGGTCTACTGGAATAATTATAGTAACAAAGAAGCATTAAGCTAACTATTCTCTTTCACTGAGTGATAACTTGGCAATCGGTATAAAGGGAGCCTCCAATGCTGTCGATAGGAACTTATAAGTAGAGGGGTTTATTATGAACTTTAAAATTTTATTTTATGTGACGGCCTTCGGACTCGGTCTTATCGTTCCTTTCGTAACTCTGATTTTAAAAGTCTTTATGGTCGGAATTGTTTTTTTTATGGATGCTAAAAGATCAGATGATCCGGGCAAAAAGAAAAACATTTATGTTGTCTTTGTTATAGGGGTTGTGCTCAGTTATCTGTATAAGCTAGCTACTACGTAGCTCAACAAAAAAAGGACAGATCTCCCGATAATCCGCTAGGCACCGGAGGGAGACTGTCCTTTTTAGTTAGTGTTAAAGTACGTTCAAATGCGGAATAACAAGCCCGCCGTAAGCAAATGCGATAACGATGACGATTGCGGGATGAACTTTGCGGAATTGCATCGCCCAGAAGGCAACGGCCGCTATAATGAGCGACTGGATGATGCCAATCGATTCCACAGAGCTTTGCGCCATTTGCCAAGTGAGCAGAAGCATCATGATAGCAATTACAGGCTGCACGAGCAGGGTCAATCCTTTGACTATAGGAGATTGGCGATGCTTCTGGAGCACTTTAAGCAAAACAATCAACGCGACAGCCGATGGGATAATGGTTGCTGCCAAAGCGAGAATAAGACCGAACCAGCCGCCGACGTCGTAGCCGATGAATGCGGCTATTTTGGTTGCAATCGGGCCTGGAAGGGCGTTGCCGAGAGCCAGTATGTTTGAAAACTCCATCGGCGTGGACCAGGCGTGGTTCGTAACGATCTCGCGGTACATGAGCGGTATTGAGGCGGGTCCACCACCATAGCCAAGCACATTGGCAATGAAGAAGCCGATGATTAAATTAATCCATTCCACGGGTTATATACCCTCCTTTTTCTGCTGCTTCCTACGCTGCAATGCCGCAACGATACGCAAGTGGAAAGCACCATAGCCAAGAAACAATAAGATAACGATAGCGGGATGGATATGGATGCCCTGAAGCAGTCCGAAAGCTATTGCAAAAAAGCCAAAGCCTGCATATTTTCCTAGTCCCTTCACCGCCCGTTCACCGAACTCGTAAGCCATCATCCCGAGCATGACCGCAATAACGGGCGTTACCGCTCCGATCATGCCTTGTATGAATGCGGCGCTGCTAAGGTATTGTACGGTCGTAAGCAGCAGAATCATGGCGATGCTGGAAGGTATAATATGTGCAAGCACAGATAGAATGGCCCCAAGCGTACCCTTCTCACGGTAGCCTAGATAAGCAGCGATTTTTGTTGCTATTGGCCCTGGGAGTGCATTTGCAAGCGCCAGGATTTCACCGAACTCCTCGTCATCTATCCATTTGTAGTGGGTTACAGCTTCGTAACGAATGAGTGGAATAACGGAGGGGCCGCCGCCATAGCCGAGAATGCCTGTCTTCATCATGGCCCACGAAAGCTGCATGTAGCGGTTGTTCAGCAGTTTGTCAGCCATGTTTACAGCCTCATTCCCATACGGCTCTTATACCGGTTAATCAGAACCTGACAGTCGACGCTCATAATGCCCGGCAGTGTATAAAGCTTATCCTTGAGAAAATGCTCCATCTCTTGATTGTTGCGGAACAGTCCGTGCATATGCAGCTTGCTTGGCCCCGTCATATGATACAGGCTTGTTACGAACGGCTCCGTCGACAGTTGATCGGCAACGGCATGCAGGTGCTTGGGCTCAACCTCTACATTGAAAAAAGCAGATACATTAATGCCGATCCGCTCCGGATTAATAACAGCAGTGAACCGTTCTATGACGCCTCCATCCATTAGTGCATTAATGCGGGATTGAACGGCAACTCGCGATAAACCAATTTCTTTGGCCAGATCCGTGTAAGAAATTCTTCCATTTACATTGAGTTCGGCAATGATCCTCCGATCAATATCATCCATTTCTATCGTGTTTGGTTCATCAAATGATCTTGTTTGCACGTGTTTATCAGCTCCTATCACAAATCAGTGTATAATCAATGTGTCTTGTAATATCTATTTTTGATTACTATATGTTTAAATATATACAGAAATACATTCGTTATCAACATAAAAATAGAAATTTAGTTTCATTTTTGTTGCCTATCAACAGCATAGGTGGTATTTTATAATTATGTTATGTCATATTATCTGTCATAAGAATGAATGATTAATGACTTATAAACTTATCAAAATCATTTTTCGGGAGTGGTCGGCGTGAATCAATCCGTAATCGGCACAAAAACGATGGTTGTCAGTCCACATTATTTGGCTACTGCCGCTGGTGCACGCATATTGGAGCAGGGCGGTAATGCATATGACGCTGCTGTAGCTGTAAGTGCATGCCTTGCAGTCGTCTATCCGCATATGACGAGTCTCGGTGGAGACTCATTCTGGCTGGGCTATCACCATAGTGAGGGTAAAGTAAGAGGGTATAATGCAAGCGGCCGATCTGGCTATAAAGCAAACATGGATGCATATGCTGGACTTGATGCAATTCCGAATAGAGGAATCGGCAGCATTGTAACTGTACCCGGTATGGTTGACGGCTGGGATGCGGTTCATAGCGAGTACGGGCGATTGACTTGGGCTGAGGTGCTGGCGCCGGCCATCGACTATGCTGAGAATGGCTTTCCCATGTCACCGGATCAATATCACAATACGGTGCATAATGAAGCGGTGCTGGCGAGGACGCTTGAAACGGCGGATATATATTTGCCGAGCGGCCAGCCCATGAAGATAGGCGAGCGCTTCAAGCAGCCTGCACTTGCAAAGACGCTTCGCCGTTTGGCTGAGCGTGGGCGCGATGAGTTCTATAAAGGCGAGACGGCTAAGGAAATAACCGATTTTTTGGGCAAGCATGGCGGGATTCTGGCAGCGGATGATTTTGCCGATCACCATGGTCATTGGGTTACGCCGATCGAGGGCTCCTACCGCGGCTATACGATTCATCAAATGCCGCCTAACTCGCAAGGATTTTCGGCGATTATGGCGCTTCATATATTAGAGAAATTCAAGCTTGCTGAGATTCAGCATGGCTCACATGACTACTACCAGCTGTGCGTAGAGGCGCTAAAGCTTAGCTTCCGTGATCGAAATAAGTATTTGTCTGATCCTGCGTTTACGAATGTGCCGCTGGAGCGACTGCTTGACAAGAAATATGCGGCTACGCTTGCTGCATCTATCGAGTTGAACCGTGCATCCACGGAGAAATCAGAGGTGCTCGGCAGTGATACGGCTTATGCAGCTGTAGTGGACGAGGAAGGCAATTCCGTATCCTTCATCCAAAGCTTGTATTTTGAATTCGGATCTGGCGTAGTTGCGGGGAGTACGGGAGTTTTGCTGCAAAATCGCGGTTCTTTTTTCTCACTGGACCCGAATCATGTGAACAGCCTGCAGCCGGCCAAAAGAACGTTCCACACGCTTATGCCAGCAATGGCCTGTCAGGGCGGCAAACCCGCCATACTCTATGGTACACAGGGTGGGGAAGGCCAGCCGCAGACGCAAACGGCGATCATTACGCGAATGATCGATTATGGCATGGATCCGCAGCAGGCGATCAATGAGCCTAGATGGGTGTGGGGCCGTACTTGGGGCGAACCGACGCAGGAGCTCAAGATAGAGGGGCGTGTATCACAGGAAGTGCTCGATTCACTCGCAAAAGCTGGACATACGGTACGGAAAGTTAAGGAGTTCGACGGCATTATGGGTCATGCCCATGCCATTAAGCGCGATGAGCAAGGCTTCCTGCAAGGCGGCTCCGATCCGCGCTGCGATGGTGCTGCAATCGGTTGGTAGCATTTCGAAGATAGGGAGGCGGAGTTTGGAATGAAGCAGAGCTATAACGTATACGCGGATGAGCAAGTAGTGGCAGAGCCTGCGGCTGAAGGCAGACTGAGCGGCAAAACGTTCGCAGTAAAGGATGTGTTCGACATCGCTGGCTATACGGCTGGCGCTGGCAATCCGGATTGGCTGCGGACGCATGAGCCAGCAGTGCAGCATGCTGCGGTTGTGGAGATGCTCCTTCGCAGCGGAGCGCGGCTCGCGGGAACGACCATTACCGACGAAATGATGTATAGCATCAACGGAGAGAATGCCCATTACGGTACGCCAGTTAACGTGAAGGCGCCAGGGCGCATTCCGGGCGGCTCCTCAAGTGGATCGGCAGCAGCGGTATCGGCGGGTTTAGTGGATTTTGCCATAGGCACGGACACAGGCGGCTCGATTCGGGTACCGTCTGCTTACTGCGGCATATATGGCATTCGTCCAACGCATGGGGCTGTAGATACAGCGGGCTTGATTCCGCTCGCACCCAGCTTTGATACAGCAGGATGGATGGCCCGCGACGCTCAGACACTGCTAGAGGTAGGTCATGTGCTGCTTGGCAAACAAATGGGGATCGCAAGCAACACAGGTTTCCGCCGAATACGGTTCGCGAGCGATGTATGGCAGCTAACGGATAAGCATACCTATGACGCAGCCTCCTCTTATTTCCTGGCGCTTTACAACTTGGCGGAAGAGCATGACGACGTCATTGCAGCACCGAACGGATTGCACAAGTGGAGGGACGCATTCCGAACCATACAAGGATTAGAAATATGGCGTGAGCATCAGAGCTGGATTGAGCAGGAGCGGCCAACATTCGGCCCGGGAATCGCCGAGCGGTTCGCGTGGGCAAGTACGCTGGAAGCGAAGGACAGCGAAGCAGCTTTTATGCTGCGTGAAGCAGCGAGCAAGCGTATGGATGAGCTGCTCGGAACTGACGCTGTCCTCGTTCTGCCAACGGTTCCGGCGATTGCGCCGCTTTTGAATTTGGGAGGAGAAGAGGTCGAGCAGCGCCGATTGCGAACATTCGAAATGAGCTGTATGGCGGGCCTCGCTGGATTGCCACAAATTACGGTGCCGATAATCGGAGAGCTCGGCTGTCCGGTTGGTATTTCATTTGTGGCGGGTCGCGGCCAAGATTTGAGACTGCTGGAATGGGTGGCCAATTACGTGGCTGAGATTGTGAAAGAAGTATGCTGAGGAGAGGGGGCACTCGGTCATGAAAGTAGCAACGATTCGAACAAATGGAAAAGAGCTTGCCGCAGTCGCTAGTGTGCAAGGTCTCGTTCTTATAGAAACGATCAATGCGGCTGAAGCCGCGAATTGGAGTGTCGAGCTGTTCGAACTCATTCGATTAGGCGAGCTGGAGTCTCTTACGGAGTGGTATCGGGCTGGCGGAAAAGACAAGCTTGTACAGCTTAAAGCGATACCTCATGAGGAAGCAGTATATGCTCCGCTGTATCGTTATCCTCGCAAAATTTGGGGAATCGGTCTTAATTATGTGAAGGATGCGGAGGAGCTTGCCGCAGTCGATCCGAGTGAAGAGCCCGTCAGCTTCATGAAGCCAGATACGTCGCTTATTGGGCCGCTTGATCCGATCCGCCTGCCCGCTCATGCAGGGAAGATTACAGCGGAAGCGGAGCTTGGCATCATTATCGGCAAAGCATGCAAAAACATCACCGAAGCGGAAGTGTACGACGTCATCGCCGGTTATACGACAACGATCGATGTGACAGCAGCGGATATCCATGCTCGTAATCAGCGGTATTTGACGAGAGCCAAAAGCTTCGATACCTTCTTTAGCTTCGGACCGCAGCTTGTTACAAAGGATGAGTTTCCAGACCCACTTTCAATTCAGGTGGCTACCGTGCTGAATGGAGAGAGCATTCATACCAACTTAACATTTCATATGAAATTTCGACCTTGGTTTTGTGTGGCGTACCACTCGCAAGTGATGACGCTGCTGCCCGGAGATATCATTATGACGGGTACTCCAGGTGCCGTCGTTATCCGTGATGGAGACGTTGTAGCATGCCATATTGACGGCTTCGAGCCGCTGTTGAATCCTGTAAGGGATTAGCAGTTGCTTGGCTGACTGAAACCTGCTATAAATAAGTAAGTAAATAAGATGTTATATGGAGGAGAGACGATGATCGACGTATTCCCCGCTGCAGAACGGCATTCGGCAGATCTCGGCTGGCTTCGCAGCCACCCCAGCTACTCATTCGGAGCCTATAATGATCCGGCTCGAACCGGCTTTAGCGTAATGCGTGTGTGCAATGACGATTATTTGGCTCCAGGAAGAGGCTTCGGGGCACATCCTCATAGCGATATGGAGATTGTATCCATCGTATTGAATGGTCTGATTAGACATGAAGATAATATGGGAAACTCGGTCGTATCCTCTTTCGGAGAAGTGCAGCGGATGTCTGCAGGTACGGGCGTTATTCATACGGAATTTAATGCTTCGGAGGAAACGGAGCTTCGATTGCTGCAGCTTTGGTTTATGCCGAAGGAGCGCGGTCTTGCACCTTCTTACGAAGCTAGCAGCTTCGATGTTGATAAGCTGCACAATGCGCTGCTGCCTGTCGTATCGAGTCATGAGCTGGAGAATACGGCTTCGATTGGTCAAGACATGACGATTTATTTAAGCAAGCTGGAGCAAGGTGAAGAGCTTGCGTATCCTGTCGAAACAGGGCGCAAACAATTTATTTACTTAATTGAAGGCGTACTTGAAGTAAACGGAGTGAAGCTGGAAATCGGCGACACCGCACAGATCGATGCGGCGGATGAGCTTGCTTTTGCCGCGGTAACGCCAGCGTTTTTTATGCTGATTGATTTGCCGTAAGCGGTTTGTATGCTTACACTTTGGGGAGGAGTTTCGTGATGAAGCAAACGTTTCAGGTGAAGCACGCGGTAGGCGGGCGGATGTTTTTCGATTCCAATAAGCTGGACGTACCTTATACGGTTGAGGCGTTGGAGCGGGGCTGGCGATTCACCGTTAACTTGCCGCAGGGCCCTGTGCTCGAAGATCTACTCGCAAATAAGAATGAATTGAACGTATTTATATTCCAGGAATATGCGGATCAACCGACGTTGAAAACGTGGTATTACGTAAAGGATGGTCCGGTCGAATATGATGCGGACAAAGGCAGCCTTACGATTGTTACGGACTCGCGCATCGAGTATTTCCCGCATGAATATTCGGTTTAGATCGGATAAGATTGCCGTGTACTAGGTCAAACAAGAAGAAAACCAGTCTACTCTCCATATGATAAGGGGAGAGGACTGGTTTTTTTGATATTGCCAGTGTATCTCATTAGACTAATAAGAGGGATATCCTCTTTCAGTATGAAATTAGCAGGCAGCATGATCTGTTTCGTTTATTTATTCGTCGAATGCTGCTTATTTGAGAGTCGTTCCGCTGGATTTCCATTGCCATTGCGCCGCTTGTTTAGCTCAGCTTTATGCTGATTGGCTTTTATTTTATCGACAAATGCTTTGGTGCTATCCATCATTTATTCCTCCTCGTATACAGCTAATTGATAAGCTGCTCCCATTAGAATAACCAACATTGGACAATTCAGGCATGTACACGAAATTTTTATTAGCTAACCATTGAATGCAGGCTTGGGAATTCGATATGATGGCTGAAAAAGAAATTACGAAAAGCGAGGTACATATGATCAGACTCATTGCTAGGGCGTATATGACAGAAGGCATGGAAGTAGAAGCTATGGAAGCTGCGAAGCAGGAGCAGTCGTTTCATGCACTGTTGGAGCAGAGGGAGATCATGACCATCGGCTGCTTTCGGTGGGAGCGTAATTTATTTTTATATTGTGAATGTTTGGATCAACAGTTGAAGCCTGAGAGCCTGCTGCCGTCCTTGGAGCCATATTTAGCGGATTGGCCGGGCCAGCCGGAAGCACGGAAGTGGATCACGATGATTGATGTGTTTCATTTCAATGAGCCTGTCAGTATAGAGCATTGGCTGCGCAAGGAAGAGGTTGAGCGAAGGGTAGGCAGGGTGGCGCATTTGAAGCCAGAGATGGCGGCGAGCTACATTTATTTTCATTATCAGCTGCAGGAAGAGCAGGCCTTTCATGGGCCCAAATACGAGATCATAGCGATGCACGAGAATCTGCTGTTTGGGTACCAAGAGTTTCCGGTTGTCGTAGAAGAGCCCAGTTCACCTCGCAAGCTCAGTACGAAGGGTACTCCAACGACTTGGAGCGATTCACGAATGGATCTGCACTTTCAGCCATGGGAGGATGGGCATCTGTTTTTTAAGCCGGTGGAGCAGTTATTCGCCTATTACAATCCCTTTACAAGCGTAAACGGCTGAAACCGTCCTCTGGAGGCATAAGCTAACGTTTCGCGTAGACAGATAGACAATGTTGGCGAAATAAATGACTTTCCTATATTTAAAAAAAAGGCGCACAAACGCGAGCTCATATTTGCCTTTATTGGACGAAATATGGTATAATAAGATCACTTGCAAGTTTGTAACACATATTCACAATACACTGCTGTTTATAAACGATAACTGCCCCTTACTTCTAAGGTTTGAGGCAGTTTTTCCTTTTTATTGCGAAGGGGGCTGACCATGTACAATCGTAAAAAACCGCTTGAAGAGATTCCGGAAGAAAACACGAAGGTATGGACATGCGAGACGGAAGGGTGCAACAGCTGGATGCGCGATAACTTTGCTTTTGATCACGTACCTACCTGTTTGATCTGCCATGAACCAATGGTCAGCGGCGAGAAGATGCTGCCCGCGCTCAATAACTCCAATAGCGACATGAAGACGTTGAAAAAGGGTACGCCAATTATGTAGTTCCCTCTTTCACAGATTGAAGCCGAGCTTCGCATGAACGGTTAACGCCATTTATGCAGAGCTCGGCTTTTTTCTGCTGAGATTCAGTCATCCGTCCCGAAATGATGCTTCCGGTAATCGTTAGGCGAGCAGTTCGTTCTTTTCTTGAAGACACGGCTGAAATATTTCTCGTCCTGGAAGCCGACTAGCTCAGCAACCTGCGAAATTTTCAACTGTCCGTTGGCAAGAAGCTCCTTGGCACGTTTAATGCGTACCTCTGCTATGAAGTCGGAGAGGTTTCCATTCGTCTCTTGCTTGAATTTGCGAGAAATGTACTCCCTGCTCAAATAAAAACGTTCGGATATGTCCTGAAGTGTAATTTCCTCATGCGGGTGCTGCTCAATATAGCTGGCAATTTCCTCAATGACGCTGCGCTCCTTGTCTTGCTCCGCAAGCTGCGCTGAGATGTCATAAGCTTCCGTTAATACGGCGTTCTTCCATTGTTCAAAATCAAAAAAACCATTCGCATCGACGGGCAGCATGGTCTGCTCCAAAGCTCCCGATGCCGGGCTGCGCTTGCGGCTGCGGGCATGCTTGGACTCCCAAATCGACATGGCGAGCATATACTGCTGTCGCCATACAATAAGCTGCTCAAGAGAGAGGTAGCTCTCTTGCTCCAGCGTATCGAACCAGGGCTTCAGGGCGCGACGAATCTGCTCTTTGCTGCCACTGAGCACGCCAAATCGAATTTGCTCTTCATGCTCGCTGAACAGCAGCGAGGTATTCTTGCTCGTGCTTGGAGCGACGTTGTACAAGTGGCAGTAAGTGTCGTTCGCGAGCAAATTCCGTTGAAGCAGCGCGAGTTTCGCTTGCTGATAGGCGCTGGCGCCGGCTGCAGGGAAAGCGAATGATTCGCCAAGGCCAAAGTGAAACCGAGCCTTGAGTGCAGTATAAATGGCATCGTTGATTTCTTGGATCAGTGCCGGAGCATGGCTGCTCTCGCCCCAGAACAGCAGCACAATCTCCTGCTCATGGCCCCAGTGACGAAGCGCAAAGCCTTGCTGCTGCCCCTTTAGAAATTCATTGCAAATATTCGTCAGCGAGAACAGCAGCAGATCAAGGCCGTCAGTGAATTTGTCGCGTACAGCAGGCGGGGTTAGCTCCAGCCGGAGGACGGCGATTCGGACACTCGCAATCGGCTCCACGATACCAAGCTCCTGTCTGAGTGTATCAGCAAAGCTTGGATGGGCACCTGGCTCATTAATGATTGTGGAGAAATATTGCTCTAGATACATCGGCTTTAGCTGGTTCAGCTCGATGCTCATGCTGCGTTTGCGTACACGTTCCTGCTCTTCTTCCATCCAGCAGTTTACCGCTTTGGTCAGCGCGCTCACGAGCTGTTCGGCATCAATCGGCTTGAGAATGTAATCGACTCCACCGTATTTGACCGCATGGCGTACGAAGCTGAAATCATCGTGGCCGCTGATGACGATGATTTTGCTGGCAGGCGCGTGCGCGGCAGTCCATTGCAAGAGCTCCGTACCGTCCATGTTCGGCATCATCATATCGGTAAATATGATTTCTGGACGCTCGGAGCGGATCAGCTCCGTAGCCACTATGCCATCCTGTGCCTCCAGCAGCGTATGGATGCCAAGCTGCGTCCAAGGCACGAGCATGCGAATGGCTTCCCTCACATGCTTCTCATCGTCAATAATTAATGCCTTCATTCCTCATTCTCCTTCGCCAGCGGAATATGAATCGTAACGGAAAAGCCGTGAGGCTGTACGCGGTGCAGCTCCATTGCAGCGTTGTCGTCGAAATGCAGCCGCAGCCGCGAAAGCACATTATGCAGTCCGATGCCGCTTTCATCTTCGTTCTCCGGATGGAGAGCTCCAAGTCGAGGCACCTTATGCAATTGATTCAATACCTCCTGCAGCCGCTCCTCCGACAATCCACAGCCATTGTCCTTCACTTCGATGGACAATAATTGCCGATCAGCGTCTAATAGGCTGGTAATAACCAGCTCGGACGGATGCTCAAACGTTTGCACAAATCCGTGCTTGAAAAAGTTTTCAAGAAGCGGCTGCAGAATCATTTTGGGAATCAGAATATCTTTTGTTTGCTCGTCAATATGGAGCTGAATATGAAGGGCGGTATCAAAGCGCTGCTTCTGCAAATCGAGATAAGCTTGCACATAATCGAGCTCTCGGCTAAGCTCTACGACGGCATTCATCGTATTCATTTGATAGCGCATCATTTTGCCAAGGGACGTGATTAAGGAATAGGCTTTCTTGTCTCCGTGCTGCAAGGATACAGTGCCGATGGATTGCAGTGCATTGTACAGGAAATGCGGATTGACCTGCGCTTGCAGCGCTTTCAATTCATTGGTCTTGTTGGCGATCTCAAGCCGATATTCGGTTAGGATCAGATTGTTGATCGTCTGCATCATAGAGCGGAAACGCCGTGCCAGCAAGCCGATCTCATCATTGCTGTGAATGTCAATCGACACGTTCAGATTGCCAGTTTCGATCTTGTTCACGTACCCGATTAGGCGCAGCAGCGGCTTCGTAAATCGGATGGAGATGAACAAGGTTGCAAACACGACGACAGCCAGAAAAGCGATGCCGACGGCAGTATTGATACGTGCAATTCGGTCTGCCGCACTATAGAGATGCTTATAGGGTGTTTGTTTGATCAAATACCAATCCATGTACGGCGTTTTGATCCGGTCATAGAAAACCATGCCATCGAATGACTCCGCTTTCCAGTCGAAGTGGCCGCTGTCCTGGCCTGATTGCAGAACGGTGCTGAGCCAGCTTTGCTTGGCCTCCGTGCCAATCTCACTTTTATCCGAGGATAACACAATTTGGCCGTTCGCGTCCGTAATATAAAAATTTTCTTGGCCGCCGTCATACAGCTGGCGGTTCAGGTCTTCGAGTACATGAAGCCTTACGTCGATGGACAGCTCCGCTAGCAGCACCTCGCTAGGCGCTAGAAATATGGGGCGGTGCAGCGTGAACACCATTTCTTCGGTAGCAGTAGATTTTAAATCGACGAGTCCGTAGTTATGGCTCTGATGCGAGGGCTCGATGTATGTTTTTTTAGTTGTCTGGAGAACAGCTTCTGCATGCTGCCCGACCTTGATATCGTCATTCCAGAGCAAATAAGTGGCATTCTGGTTCACGACATACAGCCTGACTTTATGAAATTCGCTGACGCTTTGGTACATGTTGTAGAGGTGGTCCTTCAGCAAATTGCGATTGCGGATAATGTCTGTCAGATCGTTCGGGAACACTTCATCCTCCATGCTGTGCTCCAAAATATAATACAACGAGCGCGGCACGTTCATCGCATTATAGACGGCAAGCGACTTTTGGTTGATGTTGTTCATGTAGTTCATGATGTTCGTTTTGCCAAGCGAGAGCAGACGGTTATTTTTGGCGATCGCTTCCTCGGTAATTGATTTGGTCGTTGCGTTGTAAGAAATGACCATTGAGGTGGCAATGGGGAGAATCGTGGCCGCAAGCAGCAGCAGCATTAGCTTTTTTCGAATCGTATTGAACGGTTTCCCCTTATTCATGACCGCCATCTCCCGCTTTCTGTTCTATGCATACACAGTAACCGATCTGCCTGCCGATGGTCAATATAGTCCACCAACGTTATCATCATCCTCAGTGTTCGGGTTCCGTCTCTCGGTTTTATACTGTGAATATGAACAGATAGCTTCCGTCAGAGGGAAAGAGAGAGGGGACGAGGATGATGTCCAAAAAAATCAAATGGACCGAATGGGTTCAGCAAACGGTCTTTGTCGGTCCGGGGCTTATCGCCTTTATACTGATTGTGCTTGCGCCGTTCGTCATGGGGTTCTATTACACCTTCACCGAATGGAACGGGATGGATCTTGGCAATGCCAAGTGGACGGGGATGAAAAATATAATTAAAATATTTACCGACGACGAGCGGTTCTGGCATGCATTCTGGTTCACGACCAAATTCACAGTTGCGGCTGTCGTTGTCACCAACGTCATGGCTTTTCTACTGTCGCTGCTGCTGACACGCAATCTCAAGAGCCGCAATTTTCTGCGCACCGTGTTTTTCTTGCCCAACGTGATCGGCGGCCTGCTGCTCGGCTACATTTGGTACTTTATATTCGTGCGGGGCTTCCGGGCGATTGGCGAGGCTACGAACATCGGCTTCTTCAACCTCCAATGGCTTGGCACACCAAACACGGCATTCTGGGGCATCGTTATTGTCTT
This sequence comes from Paenibacillus sinopodophylli, assembly GCF_005930355.1. GTDB lineage: Bacteria > Bacillota > Bacilli > Paenibacillales > Paenibacillaceae > Pristimantibacillus > Pristimantibacillus sinopodophylli. Next base: position 267,277 of record NZ_VDBO01000003.1, on the reverse strand, counting down.
TGTCTGGCAGACAGCCGGCTACATGATGATTATCTACATCGCAGCAATGATCAGTGTGCCCAAGGATTTGATCGAAGCAGCCAAGATCGATGGCGCCGGTGCTTGGCAGCTGCTGCGCTCCGTAACGGTACCGCTTATCATGCCGGCGATTACAATCTGCTTGTTCCTAACGACCTCCAACTCGTTCAAAATGTTCGACCTTAACTTATCGCTAACAGCTGGCGGACCAGGCAATGCGACCGAATCGATCGCGCTCAACGTCTACCGCGAGGGATTGGTGAACAACCGTTATGGCCTCGGTACGGCCAAAGCGATGATCTTCTTTTTCGGCGTTGCGCTGATTACGGTCACGCAGGTATGGATTACGAAGAAGAAGGAGGTTGAAGCATAATGGAGAACAGACAGCGTTATACACCGCTCATTCTGCTGCTGGAGCTTATCGGTGTTGCTGTGGCTCTTATCTTTCTGACACCGTTTTACTTTCTGATCGTCAATTCATTCAAGGAACTCAAATACATTCTCCTGAACGCTGCTTCCCTGCCGGAGAAGCTGGGACTGGACAACTTCAAGCGGGCATGGGTAGCGATTGATTTTCCGACGGTGTTCTTGAACTCATTTCTCATCACTTCGATTAGTGTACTGCTGCTCGTAATCGTCAGCTCGATGATGGCATACCGCTTGGTAAGAAGGCCGACGACCTTCAACAAGCTGCTGCTTACCGTACTGATTGCTGCGATGATCATTCCGTTCCAGTCGGTGATGCTGCCGCTTATGCGCATTACTTCCTTGTTCGAGCTTCGCGGTCATCTGTATGGTATCGTTATTTGTTACATGGGCTTCGGTATTTCATTATCGATGTTTTTGTATCACGGTTTTATCAAATCGGTACCGCTCGAGGTGGAAGAGGCTGCGGTGATGGATGGCTGCTCGCCGTACGGCGTATTCTGGCGAATCGTATTCCCGCTGCTCAAACCTATTACAGTCACAGTCATCATTCTGAATGTGCTGTGGATCTGGAATGACTACCTGCTTCCCGTACTTGTAATCAATGACAATCTGACCACGATTCCACTCGCCGTGCAGAAGTTTTTCGGACAGTATTTGCGCAAATGGGATTTGGCTATGGCAGCCCTCACACTGAGTACGATTCCGATTATTATATTTTTCTTGTTTTTACAGAAGCATATTATTGAGGGTATTACGGCTGGATCGGTGAAAGGCTGATTGCTTCACTAGAATAAATGGAAGTTATCAACATTTTACACCTATATGTACAATATATTCGGTGTTATGCTAGCTTGTTGCACCATTATAATGACGATGTAAGCGTTACAAAAAAAGAAGATATATAAAATTTGCGGGAGGTCATAAGATGAAAAAAGTTTCTTTTCTAATGCTCGCGGCTATCATGGTTATCGTTCTGTTAAGCGGCTGCGGCAACAACACAAACGGCGAGAAAGCAACAAACGCACCAGCGAAAACAAATAATACAGCTGCAGAGCCGGATCCAACCGAGGCACCGAAGAAGGATGTCACCATTAAAGTGTTCCAGTTTAAAGTAGAGATTGCAGAGGCCCTTGGGAAGCTGGCTGCCGAGTATGAGAAGGAAACCGGCGTTAAGGTAGAAATCGAGACGCATGGCGGCGGCGAAGATTACAGCGCATTGCTGAAAGCGGAGCTGGCTGCAGGCGAAGAACCGGAAATTTTCAACTCCAGCGGGTGGGCAGGCTTCGATCCTTATGCGGACCGTGCGACAGACCTCTCTGGTGAAGCGTGGGCGAAGGATCTAGTTGAAGCATCCAAAGCACAAATTACACGTGACGGTAAGCTGCTCGGCATGCCAATGAACCTTGAAGCTTACGGCTTCACGTATAACAAGGACTTGTTCGCCAAAGCAGGTATTACCGAGCTTCCGCAAACGCTTGATGAGCTCGACGCTGTTGCCAAAAAGCTGAAGGACGCAGGTATTACGCCGTTCGCACTGACTTCCGAATGGTGGTCGATGGGCATTCATACGCTGAATATCGCTTTCGCGAATCAACCGGATCCGGCTGCTTTCATTGAAGACGTTAAGGCAGGCACTGTGAAGCTGAAGGATGATCCCATTATGAAAGAATGGATTCGCCTTGTTGACATCATGTTCGCGAACGGTCAAGACAACGCTTTGACAACGGATTACAACACGCAGGTAGCGGAGTTCGCGGCTGGCAAATATGCGATGATTCAGCACGGAAACTGGATTCAAGGTATGGTTGATGAGATCGACCCTGCACTTAATCTTGGCATGATGGCTGTACCGCTTCAAGGCAAACCGAATGTATTCACAGGTGTGCCGAACAACTGGATCGTCAATAACAAATCGGCACAGGTTGAAGAGGCGAAAGCCTTCTTGAACTGGATGGTCACTTCGGAGACAGGTAAAAAATTCATCTCCACCGACTTTAAATTCGTTCCAGCGCTGTCGTCCATTCCATCGAATTCAGAAGCAGTAGGCAAGATCGGCGGCGACTTCGGAGCGTTCGCAAGCGCGAATCCAGAGCAAGTAAAGGGATGGAACTGGGATCGTTTCCCTGACGGCATTACGCAGCAATGGGGAGCGGCTATGCAGGAGTACCTCGGCAAACAAATTACAAGCGATCAATTGCTTGAGAAGTTCGACAAAGCCGTGCAGGATATTGTGAAGAAATAAACAGTTATAAGAAGAGCCCCGTACAGCTAGCTGTACGGGGCTCTTCACTGTGCCTATTAGTGAACATAAATGACTGCTCAGCCCAATATGAATATAAATGAAGGGAAGCTTGTGTACGGGCCAAGTTCGAGGGCGAGGCGGGAATGCGATGAATGGAATATGGTGGATATGGATAGCGATCGGCCTGCTGCTGGCAGCGGAACTTACGATTCTTAGGCGTGTCACTCAGCAAAGAGGAAGCTCTGACCAGGACATCATTCAGATTCGTCTTGGTTATGCGCAGTATATTGGCGAACGTGAGGAGCAGCAAGATGACTATCGCATCTCAGATTTGGAGGATGAGGCAATCATTAAGCGACAAGGTGTGCTGGCTGTGTTGGCGGATGGGATGGGCGGCTATGAAATGGGCAAGGAAGCAGGACAGCTGGCAGCGCAAGTGATGCTTGAGCAATATGGGAAGAGAGCGGCTGAAGAGTTGGCGCCGCATGCGCTTCGAAGAGCCTTGCATGCTGCTAACCAGGCAGTTTATGAGCTGGCGTTAACGCATGAGCTGGAATGGAGCGTGGGCACCACACTGGTTGCTGTTGTTATTCAGGAAGGACGCTTATTCTGGATATCGTCGGGTGACAGCCGTATATATTTGTATCGAGGCGGCCGCTTAACGGCCCTAACGAAGGATCATATTTATGGCAATCGACTGCAGGAACGAGTGGAAGCCGGCGAGCTGACAGAGGAGGAAGCGGCAGCGCATCCAGAACGTCATTTGCTGACGAGCTACCTAGGCATACCACTCGTTACGGAAATCGATGCGAATCTAGTACCTCTTCACTTAACAGCAGGTGACTTTGTTATTCTGAGCAGTGATGGGCTGAATGAAGATTTGTCCGAGGAGCTTCTGGGGGAAGCACTGACGCTGTCTCCCCCTGAAGCGGCGGCGTCTATCATTACCCATGTCATGAACCAGCAACGGCCGTACCAGGATAACGCGACAATCGTGATTGCAGGCTGTTATTCGTAAGGTATGAGCAGATTGACAGCTTGTCTTCTGTTTACTGGATTGTCGTCCGGTTTTTGCCCTCTCTCTTAGAAACGTAGAGCGCTTGATCTGCCTGTTGGAAGGCATATTCCTTCGTTTCACCTGCTTCGATTTGATGCAGTCCGATGCTTACGGATATATGCCGGCGGTTCATCTCAGCAATGGGGCTGCGAGCAATCGCGATTCGCAGCTTCTCTATGATTTGCCAAGCAGCTTGGATGTTATTCTCTCGCAGCAAGATGACGAACTCTTCACCGCCGTACCGGGCTGCAAAGCTACTCTTGCCAATATAATCGGCCATACAGCCTGCAGCTTGTTTGAGTGCAATGTCGCCTGCCCAGTGCCCATACGTATCATTAACCTGCTTGAAATTGTCAATATCGAGAATGGCAAGCTGGATGGGGAATGCGTGGAGCCTCTGATCCTCAAGCAGCTTTTCGATATATTCATGAAACGATTTATGGTTATGCAAGCCTGTTAAAGGATCAATCTTGGCCATACGCTCCATAAGTATCGTCTGCACGCGAAGCTCCTGCTCGGATTGCTGTACACTATCGAGCTGGGTAACCAGCTCACTGCCCCGCTCAATAACGGCAAACCCAGTAAGAGCGGCAATCAGAATGGTACAGGTTATTATAATGAAGTTGATCATCGTATACGGCGAATGATCCTCGTACATGAAGTAGCATCCGATTAACCCGCCAACACATATGACTAGGCAAATCAGCAGATCTTTCTTTTTGAAATAGATGGTGGAAATGAAAATAGGAAACAGCAGAATGACAGGGGCAGCAGCAAAATAATCGCTTATGAAATACAAATAAACAAACGAAAGCGTTATCGATGCGGTTAGGATGGCACCTTCTGTCCACTTGGGATAAGTCCGATGCCAGAGCTCAAGTCCAACCATAACGATGAGAGAGATTGAATTAGGTATGAGCATTTCTTGCTCCAAATCATTCATAGACATTAAAAAAGGCAGCTTTGTTGTGATTACTTTAAAAATTAACCATTGCGAAGCGAATACAACAAAGGATATAGCCCACAAAATATTAAGAATTAATCGGTTCCAATTGAATGTAATAAGTAAGCTTTGAAGATGTGGCCTTGACATATAAGCCTCCATTTCTAAGGTGCAGTATGCATAGGGTTCGACGAATTTACAGCTGCATCCTTTTTTTTCGACAAAGACTGTTTGAGTTTTTGGTTAGAAGCATGAGTATAGTGGGTATTATAGGGTAGAAACGTTTGAGGAGGTCATCAAATGGATAACGCTAACGAACGTAATAAAGGACATGTAGGTAGCTTGGCTACCGAAAGGGATATTGATCCGGCTTTTGGTTTGTTCACGGAGGAGGCGAATGCGGATGCCGTACCCGCTGCGGATGAAAGGCTTGCTAACCAGTATCCACAAGGGGATACTCATGTGCATGAATCGCATATTCCAGACACACTGGATATGAACAGCTATTCTGAGGTGGATACAGCCGAGGAAATTTCGGAGGAGCTTGCCGCAGTTCCCGATGCGGATATGATTGCGAAAGATAGCCCGGTTGACCCTGCTTCGCCAGGCGAGGAGTTTCACGGCACAGATTTGTTGAACGGCGTAGGAAATCATCCAGAAGAAGAGGCGGACGAGCGTTAACTACGCCATTCCTTAGTCCAAGGAGCATTCTGCGTGCATGCCTGCTTATGCGTTAAAAGAAGCATCTTCTGCTCCATTTTAGAAATGGACAAGGGGGTGCTTCTTTGTATAGGTTGGCTATTTGGCAGCATGCATGTGGTACAATTGAAGAACGAATGTTCTTTATGGGGCGGTTGAGAAGGCATTATGCTAATAAATGGAACGGTTGCGATTTCAGTAAGGCATTTGGTGGAATATGTGTTTCTGAGCGGAAGCATCGATGTTAGGTTGAATGCGATCGATGCGATGCATGAGGGTACCAAGGCTCATCAAAGAGTGCAGCGAGCTTACGGGGAGCAGGACGCGAAAGAAGTTTATGTTAAGGCGGACATCGAAGTGGATGATCTGCTGTTTGTCGTGGACGGACGTTGTGACGGACTGCTCTTTACGGAGCCGCTGCTCACCGTCGATGAAATTAAATCTACAGGCGGCGACCTTGACCGTATAACGGATGACGGGTATCCCGTGCACTGGGCGCAGGCGCTTTTCTATGCATATATGTATGCGAAGGAGCATGAGCAGGCGTCTATGCGCGTGCAGTTGACCTACGTCCAGACGGATACGGAAGAGGAGCGCCGCTTCGCAAGAGAAGCGAGCTTCGCAGAGCTGGAGCAATATGTCCATGAGGTTGCTGCCCGGTATGCGCCTTACGCGCGGCAGCAGCGCAGGCATGAACAGGTTAGGAATGCGAGCATCGGCGAACTTGCGTTTCCATTTGATGCGTATCGGGCTGGACAGCGCAAGCTTGCGGGAGCAGTCTATAAGTCGATTCAGGAGAGGGTCCGATTGTTCGCGAAAGCGCCTACCGGCATCGGGAAGACGATATCCACGACCTTTCCAGCTATTAAGGCAATCGGCGAAGGCATGCTGCAGCGGTTCTATTACTTGACGGCGAGGACGACAACAAGAGCTGCCGCTGAGGATGCTCTGCTGTTCATGAAGGAGAAAGGGCTGCATGTGCATGCTGTCACGATAACGGCCAAAGACAAAATTTGCTTCCAAGAAGAGGTTCGCTGCGAGAAGGAGCACTGCTCCTATGCAGACGGCTATTATGATCGCATTAATGGTGCGGTTCTGGATATTCTGGAGCAAGAGACGGTGATGACTAGATCGGTCATTGAGGCCTATGCTCATAAGCATCGCGTATGTCCGTTTGAATACTCACTTGATTTGGCTTACGCAGCGGATGCTGTCATTTGCGATTATAATTACATATTTGACCCGCGGATTTCATTCAAGCGCCAATATGCGGAGATGAAGAAACGAACGGCATTGCTAGTTGATGAAGCACATAATTTAGTGGATCGTGCGCGAGAGATGTTCTCAGCGGAGCTGTCGAAGGCACCGTTTCTCGCCTTGCAGCGTGAGCTGAAGGGTGAACATAGCGAGGGCTACCGCACGGCGAAGGCCATTAACGATTACTTTATTGCGCTGCGCAAAAAAAGCGACGGCGCACCGCATCTAGTCGAGCACCAGCTGCCGGAGGAACTGGTAGGGCTAGTCAATGCCTTCGCTTCGGCTGCTGAGCAGGCGCTTGCAGCGGGCATGGGGACTGGCGGCGTGCTGCTGGATGCCTATTTCACAGCCCAGAGCTTTATACGTACAGCGAAGCTGTTCGATGAGCGCTATGTTGTGTATACGGAGCTGACGAAAAGCGATGTGCGGTTGAAGCTGTTCTGCTTGGACCCTTCTCAGCTGCTTCAGCATATGGGCAAAGGATATCGCTCGCATATTTATTTCTCGGCAACGCTCTCACCTGTTTCTTATTATATGGACATGCTGGGTGCAGGGGAGGATGATTATACGCTTGCGGTGCCGTCTCCCTTTTCGAGGGAGCAGCTTGATGTTATCGTGAAGCCGCTCTCGACGCGCTATCATGATCGTGATGAATCGAAGCTGCCGATCGCGAAGCTTATCATGGAGCTGATGCATGAGCGTCCCGGCAATTACTTCGTGTTCTTTCCTTCCTATGCCTATATGAATGCGGTGTATGAGACTTACATGGAGCTTAGGGCATGGTCGATACCAGCTGGCGCTTCGTCTGATACGGAGGTTCTATTGCAGAAGCAGGACATGGCAGAGGAGGAGCGGGATCAATTTCTCGCTTCATTCCAGTCTGGCAGCGGGAAGTCGTTAATTGGCTTTGCCGTAATGGGCGGCGTGTTCTCTGAGGGAATTGATCTAGCCGGTGAACGGCTGGTTGGCGTCATCGTCGTTGGAGTCGGCCTGCCGCAGCTAGGCGTGGAGCGGAATATGCTGAAGGATTATTTCAACGGGCAGGGCAAGAGCGGCTATGATTACGCCTACGTATTTCCTGGTATGAACAAGGTGCTGCAAGCGGGCGGCCGTTTAATTCGCTCAGAAACCGATCGTGGAACGCTGGTGCTCGTCGATGATCGGTATTCGCAGCCGCAATATAAGCGGCTGCTGCCGGAGGAGTGGCGGAGCTGATTACAGTACGGAGTCCGATTCGACTTACTCAAATATAGGAAAGTATATGACTTCCCCAACTTTCTCTATATTTCTACGCGAAACGTTAGCTTAGCCGCTAGAGGTCGGCTTCAGCCGTTTACGCTTGGCGCGCTTTGGTAACAAGGACAGCGTGCCGAACCGTTTCTCGATGTACGCCGCAGCCGAAAGTGTAAGCATCAAGCCGATCAGAGCAACGCAGACGGATATAGGAATGACCCAGAGCAGTGGTGGCTGCGTGAAAAAGGGGATGAGCGACACGGCAAGAATAGGCGGCGCATTCCATTTGAACGTATTGATGAAGGAAATAACGATAACAAGTGTCAGGAGCAGCGATATAACGCCGGGGTGAATATACACAGATACCGATCCGACAATGGAGGAAATAACGGCGCCGAAGGCGATCTTGCGAACCTCTGCTTTCTCGAACGGCCGTGAAATGAAGAGCAGGCTGAAGGCGCCTAGCGTAGGGAAAAATAACGATTGCATATGTGGGATATGAGACGAAATCCAGTAAATGAAGATGATATATAAGCAAATCGCATAGGTACGTACATGCATGCTGCGAGCTCGCCTTCTTTCATAGTTGGATAAACCGATAAACTTACTTAGCATGTTATATTCTACTCCGCAAGAACTTGTACAGTCAATTCCCTAAATGTGTCATTATTAGAATTGCGATAGGGTTAGAAATTGTAGGTGAATCATAAAAAGCCCAACCGACTAACGGCTGGGCTTAGTTATAAGGAGGAACGGCATGCTGCTGCATAAAGGACAAACGCTGTTTCATCAAGGAGAAAGCGGGTCGCTGTATCATTTGAAGAGCGGATTGCTGAAGATTGTGCGCGTCCATGAGGATGGCAATCCCTTTTTAGTGAATATCATTGTACCGGACGAAATGATTCCTCATCATTCATTAATTAGTCCTATGCCTTATCACGGGACGGCGATAGCACTCGTAACCTGCGAGGTCGAGCTTGTATCGCCCCAGCAATGGTACAACGAGCTTGAGCGCAGCCCGGAGAAGAGCCGCGAAATCGCACTGCTTCTCCAAGGCAAGCTTCGTATGATGCAGCAGCGAATAGACCAATTAACGCAAGTCGCTCCCGTCGACAAGCTGGCGAAGCTTCAGCAATGGTTCGCGATGTATATAGGCGCTGCACCGATTACGGATGTGCTTACGCAGGATGAGATTGGTCAGCTTATCGGCCTTAGGCGTGAGACGGTCAATCGACTGCTGCGTGCCCAGATGAAATGATGCAAGCTGATTAGCGGGCTGCTGCCGGCTCAAGGCTCGCAGATGGACCGAAAAACTCATAATGAATATCGGCCTGCGGGATACCCCATTGCAGAAGCGATTGGTTAATAGCAGCCATGAAAGGTGTTGGACCGCAGAAATAATAGTGGGCGTTCGCATTCGGAATGATGGATTTCAGCCAAACTAGATCAATATGCCCTTCCTTGTCGAAAAGCTGAAGCTGTCGATCTTCATCTGAAGGCTTCTCATAGCAGTAATATACAGCAAGCTGAGGATTTTGCTCTGCAAGCTCCTTCACCGCGTCTCTCATCGCATGGAATGCGCCGTGCTGCGCCGCATGGATGAACGTAACCTGACGTGATTTATACTGCTCGGTGAGTGTGTTCAGCATGCTGATCATCGGAGTTATGCCAACGCCGCCGCTTAGCAGCACAACTGGGCGCTCATCAGCGGTGTTCAAAGTGAAATCGCCAGCAGGGGCGGACAGCATGATGACCTTGCTTTCTTGCGCGCATTGATGCAAATACGTCGATACTTCGCCTGCAGGCCGTTCCCCATAAGCATCCTCTCTCTTCACAGAAATGCGGTAATAAGGTTTGCCTGAAGCATCTGACAGGCTGTATTGGCGAATTTGTGTATGCTCGTTGCCTTCCTTTTTAATTCTAACGCTCACATACTGTCCCGGCAGGAAGCTCGCGATGGCACCGCCATCTTCGGGAACCAAATAAAAGGAGGAGATGACCTCGCTTTCCTTAACGATGCGTTCGATCTTGAACGGACGGAACCCTTCCCAGCCGCCGGTCTGTGCATGCGTTTCCTCATACATTTCTTTCTCAATGCTGATGAAGGCATCGGCTATAATGCCGTATGCTTCAGCCCAAGCGGACAAAATGTCATCTGTTGCAGTATCTCCAAGGACATCTTTGATAGCTTGCAATAGAAATTTGCCAACAATCGGATAGTGTTCGGGCAGAATGCCCAGACTCCGATGCTTATGCCCAATTTGCTTCACAACGGGAATGATCGCTGCTAGATTGTCTATGTGCACGGCCGCAGCGTAAACGGTATTCGCTAGAGCGGTTTGTTGTTTTCCTTGTTTTTGATTGGCGTGATTGAAAATATTCAGCAGCTCAGGGTGGTTGGTGAACAGCAGCTCATAGAACCGTTTCGTAATCGTGACGCCATGAACCTCAAGAACAGGTACGGTGGATTTAATGATTTGAATCGATTGCGTGCTTAACATCGAAACCCCTCCAATGGTTAGCGGCTCTCCAGCAAGGAATGATCTAGATTCACAAGCCCTCACTGTGCCTTCAGGTATAAACAAAGTATAGCCGCGGGTAAAGCGAATGCTCTGTGATCACAATCACAGAAAACGGTAACAATTTGTGACGGGTGGTATGAATGAAGGACTGAATGTTCGGAGGGTAATGGCAAGTCTTCCGAGCTTGGTAACGTTTGATTATAGCCAAAGAATACGGTTACAGGGGTTGACAGCTATATGTCTGAATGATAAAGTGACAATTAGATTTTATCGAGAGGAGGGTTACGTTACATGAATACAAACATTCACATGAATCTAACTGCTGCAACGAATCATCGTTTGAACATGAATAACGTAATCCATCCGCGCGTCGTTTTTCTTTGATAGAGGGTACCCCCATCATCAAAGGCGCATGGTTACGTCAACGTAATCATGCGCCTTTTCTATGCCTTAAGGTCAGGACTGACTGAAGGAGGAAGAAGCGTGTCGTTACGGCGATATGCTTCTTTTTTTTTCAAATATAGGAGAAGATATGCTGCAATACAGGTAACTGCTATGGGTTGAAGGATGCTGCGGGTTTCAATTAAAGGGTAACGAAGCAAGGGATGGATAGCGGAAGGTGTGGTAGAGAAATATGTTTAGTGTACTCAAAAAATTAAGCTGGTTTTTCAAGTTGAATTGGAAGCGATATTCTGTCGCGATTACGCTTTTGATTATAACGGGATTTATTGATGTCATTCCCCCTTGGCTGCTTGGCTACACGATCGATGGCATTCAACAGGATTTACTGGGGCAGCCAGATTTCAACCGCATACTATACGGCTGGATTGCACTGACGGTGGTTGGATATGTCATTACGTACATATGGCATTATAAGCTGTTTGGCGGGGCGTTCGTGCTGGAGAAGCTGCTCAGGTCACGTTTAATGGGACATTTCCTGCGGATGACTCCAACTTTCTATGAGCGTAATCGAACGGGCGACCTTATGGCGCGTTCAACGAATGATTTGGGAGCGGTGGCGACAACAGCCGGCTTCGGCATTCTGACATTGGTTGACTCGACGCTGTTTATGATTACGATTCTTATTGTTATGGCAGGACTGATAAGCGTGAAGCTTACACTTGCCGCATTGCTGCCTTTGCCGCTTATGGCACTGGCTATGAAGCATTATGGCAAAAAAATTCACGAGCGGTTCATGGATGCACAGGATGCATTCGGTGATTTGAACGATCAAGTGCTTGAATCTGTCTCTGGTGTTCGCGTCATCCGAGCCTTCGTGCAGGAAGAAGCGAGCGAGGCGCGTTTCGGCGCCAAAACGAATGATGTGCTCCAAAAAAATATAGCGGTCGCGCGTATTGACGCGTTGTTCGAGCCCACAATGAAAATACTCGTTGGAACGAGTTATTTGATCGGTCTCTGCTATGGAGGCTATCTCGTATTCCATAATGAAATTACGCTCGGTGAATTGGTCTCCTTCAACGTCTTTCTAGGGATGCTGATCTGGCCAATGTTCGCAATTGGCGAGCTGATTAATATTATGCAGCGAGGCAATGCTTCTCTGGATCGCGTCAGCGAGACGCTCGGTTACAAGCCGGATGTTGCAGACGCTGGCAAGATTGTGCCTGTCGAGGAGCCGTCCTCCTTGCAGTTCCGCGATGTTACGTTCCGTTATCCATCCTCTGCGGTTGATAATCTAACGAACGTATCCTTTACGCTAAGACAAGGTCAGACGCTAGGAATTGTAGGACGGACAGGGAGCGGCAAGACGACGCTTCTGAAGCAGCTGCTTCGTGAATACCCGCTTGGACGGGGTGAGATCAGTATATCCGGCACGAGCCTGGACTGTTTGAGAATCGAAGATTTGCTAGGCTGGATCGGCTATGTGCCCCAGCAGCCAATCCTATTCTCCAAGTCGATCCGAGAAAATATTTTCTTCGGTCTAAGGGAAGGTACCGAAGCCGATCTTCAGCGAGCGCTGGAGCGGGCTTCATTCGCGAAGGACATTAAGTTCCTTCCTGACGGGCTGGCGACGATGGTGGGCGAGCGTGGCGTAGCGCTGTCCGGCGGGCAGAAGCAGCGCGTCAGCATTGCTCGCGCGCTCATCGCCGATCCGGAGATACTGCTGATGGATGATGCCTTGTCTGCTGTAGACGGCAAGACCGAGGCTGAGATTATCGAGGGTATCCGCACGGAAAGAGCGGGTAAGACGACGCTTATTACGACGCATCGTTTATCTGCTGTGCAGCATGCCGATTGGATTATCGTCTTAGATGATGGACGAATCGTACAGGAAGGCACGCATGAGCAGCTGCTTGAGAGCGGCGGCTGGTACCGCGAGCAGTACGATCGCCAGCAGCTAGAGGCTATTATTGAAACGTAATAAATGGGAGGCGTGAAGAGCAATGGGTCATACAGGAAAACGATTGTTTCAATACGCCATGCTTTATAAAAAGCCGATTATGCTTGCGCTGCTGCTGCTCATACTTGCCGTATGCGCTGAGCTGGCAGGCCCTTTGATCGCGAAGCGAATGATTGACCAAAACATTCTCGGCATCGAGAAAAAATGGCATGAGGTTAAGGGCGAGCAGGACTTCGCCGTTCTTTATAAAGATAATTGGTATAAGCGGGAGGACCACTTCGCGGCAGACGCTTATGAGCAGAAGGGCAAAGAGGTTCGCGTCCTCCAGGTTGGTAGAAGCTTCTATTGGCTCAACGATGCGCTTGCATCCGAAGGCGGCAAACGGGTGGTCGATGGCAGCACGCTGACTGTCACGAACAAGGAAACGGGTGAGAGTGTCACCTATCCCGTAGCGAAGCTGACGAAAGATGAGCTGTACGCATTCTATCAGCCAGAGTTTCCTTCATTAATGAAGCTGGCGCTCATGTATTTTGGGTTTTTGCTGCTGGTTGCTGTCTTCACTTACGGACAGCGACTTATGCTTCAAACATCAGCGAATCGCATCGTACGCAAGATGCGCTCCGATATCTTCGCACATACGCAGCGTCTGCCGGTCAGTTATTATGACAATCTGTCTGCCGGTCAAGTTGTCTCCCGCGTAACGAATGATACAGAAGCGATTCGAGAGCTTTATGTATCGGTGCTTGCCAACTTCTTCACAGGTACGATTTATATGGCAGCTATTTATGGAGCATTGTTTCTACTTGATGTGAAGCTGGCGCTGGTGGCGCTTCCGCTTGTGCCGATTCTGATTGTTTGGATTATCGTCTATCGCAAATTCGCTGCACGCTATAATCGTATTATTAGAACGAAGCTGAGCGAGATTAATGGAATGATCAACGAATCGATACAAGGGATGACGATCATCCAAGCATTCCGACGTCAGAAGGAAACGACGAAGGAATTCGAGGAAATGAACGAGCATTATTACAGGTATCAGAACAAACTGCTTAGTTTGAATTCGATAACGTCTCACAACCTCGTGAATGTTGTACGGAACATTTTGTTTATTATCGTCCTTTGGATGTTCTGGGGAGATTCACTCAGAGGTGCAGTCTCGGTAGGCGTGCTTTATGCATTCGTGGATTATATGAACCGGATGTTCGCGCCAATTGTCGGTATCGTCAACCAGCTGTCGAATCTCGAGACAGCACGCGTATCGGCAGAACGGGTATTTAAGCTGATGGATGAGGAAGGAATTGAGGTAGTCTCAGGCAAAATGGAGCGGTACAAGGGCGATGTGAAGTTCGAGGATGTATCCTTCGCTTACAAGCAGGATGAATACGTGTTGAAGCACATTTCCTTCCATGCTCGGCAGGGTGAGACGGTAGCGCTTGTCGGTCACACGGGTTCAGGCAAAAGCTCGATACTCAATTTGCTGTTCCGCTTCTATGATACGAATGAAGGCAAGATTATTGTAGATGGTCAGGATGTTCGTAATATGCCGAAGCAGCTGCTTCGCCAGCATATGGGCATTGTTCTACAAGATCCATTCCTGTTCACGGGAACGATCGCATCCAACATTAGCCTGGATAATCCGGCGATCAGTCGGGAACGAATCGAGCAGTCGCTTCGTGACGTAGGAGCGTACGACATGTTCAGCCAGCTTCAGGGCGGCATAGATGCACCGGTAATCGAGAAGGGAAGTACGCTCTCGGCCGGTCAACGGCAGCTCATATCATTCGCAAGGGCGCTTGCTTACGATCCAGCGATTCTCATTCTCGACGAGGCAACGGCTAGTATCGATACGGAGACGGAAGCGATTATTCAAGCGGCGCTTGATGTACTCAAGAAGGGCAGAACGACATTTGTCATCGCACATCGACTGTCTACGATACGCAATGCCGATCAAATTCTTGTACTTGATCGCGGCGTCATCGTGGAACGTGGCAATCATGATGAGCTGATGGAGCAGCGCGGCAAATATTTTGCGATGTACCAGTTGCAGCTCGGAGGGGCTTTGCCAGCGTAAGGATAGAGGTGTATAAAAACGGCTAAGCGGATAGATTCCGCTTAGCCGTTTTTTCAAATACAGAAAAGAATATCATTTTGAAAGCTTTCTCTATCCTTCTAAGCGAAACGTTAACTTTAGCCGCCAGATGACGGCTAAAGTCGTTTACGCTTAGTTTTTAAATTTGCCGATCGCTTCATTCAAGCTTGCGGCTAGGTTGCGGAGCTGCTCGGAGGAGCTGGCAACCTCCTGCATGGAGGCGAGCTGTTCTTCCGAAGCGGCGGCAACGCGCTGTGAGTTGCCGGCAGTACTAGCCGTTATAACTTCCAACTCATCGAGAGAGGCAGCGATTTGCTCGCTGCCTGCGGACATTTGTTCCGAAGCAGCGGAAACCTCTTGAACCTGACTGGATACATCGCGTATAGACGATACAATGGAGCGGAATGATTCGCCGGCATGGCTGGACACCTTCGACCCGGCACGCGCGGCTTCCACCGATTGTTCCATGGCTGCAACAGCAGCGGCCGTTTGGCTGCCGATGCTGTGCAAGATGGTGCCAATCTGCTCCGATGAATCCTTAGAGCGCTCCGCCAGCTTGCGAATCTCGTGGGCAACGACAGCGAAGCCTTTGCCATGCTCGCCGGCACGCGCTGCTTCAATAGAAGCGTTAAGCGCAAGCAGGTTCGTTTGGTTCGCAACCTCACCAATTAAAGCGAGAATGCCGCCGATTTTGTCGCTTTGATCCTTTAATTCATGCAGCGTAGATACAGTGGCAACGACGTTGGCTTCGACAGTCTGCATCTGCAGCAGCGTCTCTTCGATGACGGCCTCGCCTTCCGTTGCGAGCGCAGTCGTATCTGCTGCGAGCTCGGATACGGATGAAGAAGACTCTGCGATGCGCTGAATACCGATAGTCATCTCTGTCATGGCGCGCTGGCATTCTTGGAAGCTCTGCAGCTGCGTGTCTGAGCCAGAGGCTACCTCTTGAATGGCCTCTGTGACCTCTTCCGTTGCACGTGAGGTTTGCTCGGCGCTTTGCTGCATGTTAAATGCCGATCCAGCAACCTCGTCGGAGGTGATGCGGATATCGCTTGTGAGCTGACGAAGGCTTGCAATCATTTCGTTGAAGGCGAACGATACTTGTGCAATCTCATTCCCGCCTTTAACGGGAACCGCAAGTGTCAAGTCGCCTTTGGCAGCCAAGGAGGATACCTCGGCAAGCCGTTTGAGCGGCTTCAGTACTAAGCGAATCAAATATACAATGATTAGGACAGCAATAGCTGATAGCAAAGCAGCAATTCCAATGCTCTGCCATAGCATCTCTTGCATCGCCTTGTTAATTTGTGTGTAATCGATATCAATTCCAAAAATCCCGAGCACCTTGCCGCTAGGATCTTTAACCTGTGTTAAATAGGAAACCCATTGGCCGTAGTCATCAACGACTGGCTCCGTGACGACGCTCCCTTTTTCAAGCACAGTTTGTACGTCGGCAGCAAAGCCGGGTGTCATCGGATAATCGTCTCCTGGTCCGAGGCCTTCCGCATTGAGCGCTTCATTGCTTTGCATCATCTTGAGAAATTGCTTGCCGTCCCGTTCAATAATATCAGGCATATACACGTATGCATTGGAGACAATGTCATTTTTAATCATAACGTCCAGCTGCAGCTTGAACCTCTCGAACATCTCGTTGCTCGTTTCTCCTCCAGCGGTTATCTCGTTGTAGCCGAAGGTTAACAGATCATGACCAGCTTCGACCTGGTAGCTTAGCGTTTCTCCCATCCGTTCGATTTCAGAGAGATAAGCTTTTTTTTGCGTGTTGTAGGAAAGGTATTCGGTGATGCCAATAACCATAACTAGCAGCAGTGCAAGAACAATGGAGCTGGTTACGACTAAACTTCTGTCTTTGATACGTTTCATACGGACCACACCTCATAATGATAAGATAAGATAAGTTATCGTCGAAAAATGTCGAAAAATGAAGAGGAATATTTGCCCATTTTTTAACTAAGCCTATCGAAGCAATTGTAACTATATTAACAATGAAAGATTAGATAAATGCGGGGCTTACTGTTAGAAAAGTGTTGTGCCTATAGGCAGACTCGTCGTATACACATTCAGGTAACATTCAGCGGGGCTTAAAGGAGCTTTAAGTATTAAAGGCTATGATAGACTTGCAACAACAAATCGAAGTAGAGAGGTGGAAGAAACAATGATGAAGGCAAAAGCAAAAGCAATAACAGCAGGCGCAATCGCGCTTACACTAACGCTTGGAGGCGGCGGACTTTGGGCAAGCCAATATGTAAATGCAGCAAGCAGCACAGACAAACAGCTGGAGCAGGGTGCGCAGACAGATAACAGCAAAGCGGGCAAGGATCACGCAGGCAAACGAGGCGGATTCGGACGCGGCTTTGATCAAATACAGACACAATTGCTAGAATACTTAGCGCTGGATGAGCAGACGCTTCAAACGAAACTGGAATCCGCAACATTATCAGAGGTTGCAGTGGCGCAAGGAAAAACAAGAGCTGAGCTCAAAACGAAGTTAGTCGAGTGGCTGGAGGCGGCAGAAGCGGCAGCGCCGGCTAAGCAATCGGACGGCACAACGACCAATACGGACAAGCAGCCTGTGAAGTTGGATGCTTCGGCTGCAGCAGAGAAACTACTTGATTCCAAGGGATTCTTCTTTGGCAAGCAAGGACATGGCTTGAGCGTGAATTTAACTGAGCTGGCAGCGGCGCTTGGCGTGACAGAGGATGTACTTAAATCGGAGATAGAAGCAGGTAAAACGCTGGCTGCCTTGGCAACGGAGAAAGGTGTAGCTGTACAAACGCTCATCGATCTGCAGGTAAAGGATGAGCAGGCGAAGCTGACAGCTGAGCTTGCGGCTGGTACGATCACGCAGGAGCAGTATAATGACAAGTTCGATAAAGCGGTTGAACGTGCAACTCAGCATGTGAATGGCGTGCTGCCGCAGCGCGGCAAAGGCGGAGGTTTCGAGCGGAATCTCGATGAGCTGGCAGCGGCGCTTGGCGTGACGGAGGATGTGCTGAAGACAGAGCTGGAAGCAGGCAAAACGCTGGCGTCTTTAGCGGCGGAGAAGGGTGTAGCTTTACAGACACTCATCGATTTGCAGGTAAAGGATAAGAAGGAGAAGCTAGCAGCTGAGCTTGCGGCTGGAACGATTACGCAAGCGGAGTATGATGCGAAGCTTGCCGAAGTGGTTGAACGCGTTACGAAGCAACTAAATGGCGAGCTGAAAGCGCCGGAAGGCGGCAAAGGCGGTTCTGGTGGTAAAGGCCCTCGCGGCGGCGAGCGTCCGGATAGAGCTGCTAATGATAAGCAACCAGCAGAAGC
This sequence comes from Paenibacillus sinopodophylli, assembly GCF_005930355.1. Taxonomy (GTDB): domain Bacteria; phylum Bacillota; class Bacilli; order Paenibacillales; family Paenibacillaceae; genus Pristimantibacillus; species Pristimantibacillus sinopodophylli. Next base: position 249,114 of record NZ_VDBO01000003.1, on the reverse strand, counting down.
GGCTGCTTCAGAAGCATAATCGAACAAATAGTAACACAACATGAATGGTAGCAGCATGTTCAAAGGAGCTGTCTCTTAAGGTCACTGACCTAGAGACAGCTCCTTTATGATTTAAACGGTCTTTCTCAACATCTGCTCAAATTCCTTGGGAGGAATCGGCCTGCTGAATAAGTAGCCCTGCAGCTCGTCACAGTGCAAATCGGTACAGAACTTAGATTCCTCTACCGTCTCTACACCTTCTGCAATGACGCGCATGTTCATGCTGTGAACGAGTTCTATAATTGCTTTAACAATCGAGGACTTTTTTTCGTCATTCGTAATGCCTTGTATAAAGGAGCGATCCAGCTTTACATCCGATATAGGCAGCCGCTGCAGCTGGTTCAAGGAAGAGAAGCCCGTACCGAAGTCATCGATGGAAATTTGGATGCCCAAACTTCTAAGGTAAAGAATAGTCTCGATGACTTGCTCTATATTTTGCATAAATACGCCCTCGGTAATCTCCAGACTTACGTATTGAGGCTCAAGCCCCGTGTCGCTCAACACTTGGGTAATCATTTCGCTTAAATTTCCTTGATAGAAATGTCTCGCTGAGATGTTTACGGAGACACACACTCGTTGCAAGCCTTCGTCCTGCCAGGCTTTATTCTGACGGCAGGCTTCTCGGAATACCCAGCTGTCAATATCAAGTATAAATCCTGATTCTTCTGCAAGCGGAATAAATTTATCCGGCGGAACCATGCCAAGCTCCGGGTGATGCCAGCGAATAAGCGCCTCGATGCCGCTGAGCTCACCTGTAGCAGCAATAACTTTAGGCTGGTAATACAAGGATAATTGATTCTGCTGCAGCGCGTTGTAAAGTCCGTTCTCAATCTGCATTTTTTCCGTCATGGCAGAAACAAGTGTAGGCTGATAGAAACGGTAGCAGCCGTCGCCCTGTTCTTTGGCGTTGTACATAGCGATGTCTGCATTGCGTATGATCGTATCCATATGCTCGCCATCCTGCGGATACAAGCTGACTCCTACACTTACAGTCAGGAAGAGCAAGGTGCCTTCAATTGAGAAGGGGTTATGGAAGGAATCGACGACAGCTTGTGCATTGGCGGCAGCCATTTCTTCGTTCTCATAATGTCCTACAAAAACAAATTCATCGCCGCCAAGTCGGAATACGGTACAGTCATTAAGCATGGCAGACTTAAAACGCTCCGCGGCCATTCGCAGCAGTTCGTCGCCGACGGCATGTCCAAGCGTGTCGTTTATTTGCTTGAAGCGGTTCACATCCGCGTACATAACAGCGATAGGCTGCTTGCTGGTGTCATAAAGAGCAATCAAGTCCTGCAAGTATATGGTGAATTTATGTCTGTTGGGCAAGCCGGTCAACATATCGTAATAAGCGAGCTGATTCAGTCGTTCCTCGGATTGCAGGAGCATGAAGGCCTGCGTCTCAAGCTGTACATTACTTTGCTGCGACTCTTGAAACATGTGAATCAAGTTTGTGGACGTATCCTTAAAGTTCGCAATCAAGGAATGAATTTCTACGATGCTGCTGCTCGGCCAGTCTACATTTTTCATTTGATGCAGCTTGAGCGGCAGGTTCGTTGTCGCCTCGGTAAGGTGCAGTAGTTTCTGCGACAGCGAACGGTTAATGATGAAGGCCAAGGCGGCGGTGAAGCCGGAGAGTCCGATCAAATAGAAGAAATGTGTAAAGTATTTGGAGAAAAGATATCTCTGGTAGTTTTTAATTGGTGCCTCAAGAAAGATATTCCAGTCAGTGAAACGTATATCTTCGGTATAGACGAACAGTCCTTCATGCCAGGTGCGGAGCTTCATAATATGCCTGGGCTCGCTCGGGATGGTCAAGGACAGATGACTGTTAATTGCAGTCACTTTGCGGCTGTTGCGCCAATCATACTGCTCTCCCTTAGACTCAAGCTGATTGGATGCTAGGATGAAATCATCCTTATTGGTGACGTACAATCGAAAGCCTTCAGGGTTTTCAGCCATTAGTCGTTGGAAGAAAAGAATCTGCTCTTCCGTCTTCTCCGCTTCGGTAAGCATGAGAAACGGCTCGGATGCGAGCCACGTATCCCATGCTTCCATAAGGCGCTGCGCTTCAATGGAGGATATTCCCTGGGCATATAAAGTAACTTCTTTGAAAGAGCTTAAACTGTTCAAGAAGATATTAAGCAGAAAAGAAACGAATACGATGCCGAATGAGAAATGAAACAGCACTTTGCGGAAGGAACGGGGTTCTTTTCCTTCTTGTGATAATCCGGCCCAGCGGCGCAATGGGAAATAGTGATCAATAATTTCCGCGAAGAGGGAATTAAATAGACCATTCATCGCGATCATGACCGTAATAAGCAGCAGATCCGTTGCGTTTAGCAGGGAATCCTTAGCATATAAGAAGAAGATGAGCGGAATGCCAACCAGAATCCAGAATAAGGAATCTAAGCTGAACAAATGCTGCTTGTACCTTCGCAAGAGCAAGCCGACTAATAAAACTTCAAGGAATAGAATGGAGTGGTAAAGGGGCTGGTCAAACAGAAATATGCTGATAGATAAGATGAGACCCGCAGTTAAGAGGCTAGGCCATAATCCAAACAAGCGTAACATCAGTAGGACAAACAAGCTTGTGCAGGTAAAGGAAATTCCGTATGAGAATGGAAATGAAAGGAGCTCGGACACTAGTGCAAGAAGTGCGAGAAAAGCAATTGCGCAAACCATCGTTAGTTGTGTCTGTGACTGTTTAAACCATGTGTTACCCACCTGCTGCCTCCTGAACACTTATATTTTCTCCTATAATTCGACAAAACCACTCAGGATCCTCCTTTTTATATGAATAATATTCCATTTATTCGACGCTGTGAGAAGCGAATAAACTTACATCCATGTATCTCAAACTCGTATTAAAGCAAATTTATTCGTTTATAGGAACTTTGACGGAGCAACATCCTGGCATGCGCGTAGGGGAGATTAAAGAGAAGACCCACCTGTCTCGTCCTGCTGTATCCCATCATCTAAAAATATTGAAGGAAGCTGAAATCATAAGCGTTCGTAAAGAAGGTGCTATTAATTACTACCGTCTGGACGCCAAAAGTAAGCTCAAACTGTTAAAAAATTTAACATATGTAATCGAGAACGCGCTTTCGCAATGCGAATAGCTTTTCGGAGGGAGAGAAAGAAATTGAACAAAACGATTAAGGCGGTGAACGGTGTACCCATTCCACAATTGGGATTTGGTGTGTATAAAATGGCTAAAGGAGAACCATTTGAAAGAGCGATCAGCGAAGCAATTCGAGCTGGCTATCGTCATTTCGACACAGCAAAAATTTATGGGAACGAAGAAGCGCTGGGGCGGGAGATTTACAAAAGTGGAATTCCTCGGGAACAGTTTTTCATAACGTCTAAAGTATGGACGACGGATCTCGGTTATCTCGAGACGAAAATAGCGTTTGAACAAACCTGTAGGAAGCTAAACGTCACGTATCTCGACATGTATTTGATTCACTTTGCAGGTCCTCATTATATAGAAGCATGGAAAGCGATGGAGGAGCTATACATAGAGGGGAAAATCAAAGTAATCGGTGTTGCGAACTTTGAAATTCTGCATTTGGAAAATCTCATGAAGCATGGTGCGATTCCACCGATGATCAATCAAATTGAAACCCATCCGGAATTTCCGCAGCATGCATTGCATGATTATTTGGTTCAACATCATATTTTGCATGAGGCTTGGGGGCCGCTAGGACAAGGAAACAAGAAACTCTTGGAGCATCCGGAGCTTACTGCAATCGCCCATCATCACAAAAGATCGGTAGGGCAAATCATTTTGCGCTGGCACCTGCAACGGAATATTATTGTAATCCCTAAGTCTTCGAATACGCGAAGGATCCAGGAAAATAGAGATATATTCGATTTTGAGCTGACCGATATAGAAATGGACCGAATCCTTCGATTGGATTCAGGGACAAGATATTCGATAAGCCCGACTGGGTATATGGTGAATCCGCTGTATGTAAAACTTATGAAGCTGTTCGTGTGAACGTTTATTTTGAATAATGTTGTGGTGCGCACATTATCTAGGGTAATTGTCTTTGGTCTTAAAATGTACAGAGCTGAAGGATTGAAATGCTCTGCCCCTTCTGATATAGTTCTACTATCGAACTATTTGATAGTAGAATTATTTTGATGTTATTTCTATTGGCATCATGGAAAGGGAGGTTATCATCTTGGAACAAGCGATGCTGAAAGACATTATTGATCGTTACGAGGCAGCGCATTTCCTCGTCAACCGCCGGTTGAATGCGATGTTCCGCGAGCTTATGCCAGAGGATCTTACAGTTGACCAATTATCTACACTGAGGTACTTACAATTACATAATAGAAGCACCTCTTCTGAGCTGGCGGATATTTTCTGTGTAGGCAAGAGCTCGATCACCGCGATTGTTACACGGCTATTTGATAAAAACCTTATTCAGAGGCTGCCGGATGAGAAGGATCGCCGTGTCATTTATTTAGCGCTTACTGAGGAAGGCCGGCAAATATGCGACCATATGAACGATAAGATTGATGTATTGCTTGCCAAATATATTGAACCGTTCAGCGAGCAGGAAGCGATTGGTTTTATTGAAACCTTCGAGAAGCTGGCGAAGGGCATGATGCAATCATAGTTATATTCATATTGAAGGGAGAACAGAGATGAGAACCATACTGAAATTTAGATGGCTTGTACTGGCGCTATGGGTGGCGGTAGCAGCGGGCTTAATGATCACAGCGCCGAATATGGAGGAGCTTGTTCGTACGAAAGGGCAGGTGAACGTACCGGAAGGCTATTCTTCCACCCTTGCAAATGAATTGGAGGCAGCAATCGGCGGGACTGATGGTACAGGTGCGAGCAGCGGAATGGCTACCGTCCTTGTATTCCATCGTGACGGCGGTATGTCTGAGGCGGATCTGGCTGAAGTAAAGGCTGGTATAGACGAGCTGAAAAGCAAGTCGGAAGCTATTGGGGTACTGTCTGTAACGACCCACTTCGACACCAAAGAGTTGGAGGAGCAAATGGTATCCGAGGATGGCAGTACCGTTCTGGCGCTGGTTAACGTCGAAGCGGGAGACCGTCAGCTCTCGGAGCTGAGAGATGGTCTGTACGAAGCCATAGCGGATGTAGAGGTCGAACACTATTACACTGGAAATTGGCTGATCTCTGAGGATGTTGTACAAAGCTCACAGGAAGGACTCAAGAAAACAGAGTTCATCACGCTGGGGTTTATCCTCATTATCCTGTTTGTTGTATTCCGTTCGGCTATTGCGCCAATCGTACCGCTTGTAGCGGTTGGCTTTACTTATTTGACTACACAATCGGTGGTGGCATTCTTAGTCGATTCTTTCGACTTTCCGCTCTCGAACTTCACGCAGATCTTTCTTGTTGCTGTCTTGTTCGGCATCGGTACGGATTATTGTATCTTGCTTATCAGTCGCTTCAAGGAAGAGCTGACACATAGCGATGGCGACAAGACGCAAGCGATTATTCAAACCTATCGCACAGCAGGCAGAACCGTTCTATTCTCTGGACTTGCGGTGCTGGTCGGTTTCTCTGCTATCGGATTCTCTACCTTCATGCTATACCGCTCAGCGGTAGCGGTAGCAGTCGGGGTAGCGGTGCTGCTTCTTGCTCTGTTTACGATCGTACCGTTTTTCATGGCTGTTCTCGGTACCAAACTGTTCTGGCCCGCCAAGGGCTCTCTGGAGCACAAACCGAGCAAGCTATGGGGAACCGTCGGCAAATTTTCTTTGAAACGACCTGTATGGGCGCTCCTCATATTGGCTGTTATCATCGTTCCTTTTCTTACGGCTTATAAAGGTACAATCTCCTTTAACTCGCTTGACGAGATTGGGGACAAATACGATTCGGTTAAAGCATTCAACATTATTTCGGATAGCTTCGGACCTGGTGATTCTTTGCCGACGACTGTTATTGTGAAGACGGATAAACCACTCGATACGCCCGAGGGGCTTGCTGCACTGGAGCAGGTTAGCCGTGAACTCGCCAATACGGCAGGCGTAAAGGCGGTTCGCAGTGCGACGAGGCCGACTGGCGATGTCATGGAGCAATTCCTCGTATCTGATCAGGTTACAACGCTTGAGGATGGTCTAGGCCAAAGTGGAGACGGCCTGGGTAAGATTGGAGATGGACTAACTGAGGCAAGCAGTGCTCTAAGTGAAAATGCGCCAAAGCTTAATGAAGCAGTTGACGGCGCAGGGAAGCTTGTTGATGGTACTAATGAGCTGAAGGCCGGAATCGTGCAGTTGGGCGCTGGTCTCAAGCAGATTCAGCAAGGCTTGGTGGACGGTTCGGCTGGTGCAAGCGAGCTGAGTGAGGGATTGAAGCAAGCCGAATCAAGTGCAAAGCAGTTGGCTGGCGCAAGCAGTCAATTGCTTGCCAGCTACGAACAGTTAGGCGGCGGGCTTGGCAAGCTGACAGATGCATTTTCGACCATTGCTTCGGAGCAAGCGAAGCTTGCTAACGGATTGTCTGGGGTCGAGAAAAGCTTGACAGGGGTGCAAGGTAGCTACCCGGAGCTTCAGAATGACGAACAGTTCCAAGAGGCGCTTAGTACGCTGGGTCAGCTTCAATTGGGAGCAGCAGGTATCAGCGGTCAACTGACTGAGCTCAGCGCTCAGCTATCCGGTGTATCCGGAGGCATGACGCAAGCGAATGCTGGGCTTCTACAGGCAACGGAAGGTCAATCGTCGCTTGCATCCGGACTAGGCAAGCTGGCCGCTGGTATGGCTGAGCTTGAGAAAGGTATTTCACAGGCTGCGGCAGGCCAAGGACAAATTGTGTCGAAGCTTCCTGGTGTTACGCAGGGCTTCGACGCTCTCTCTGACGGACAGAAGGAGCTCCAGACGGGCTTTGCATCGTTAAACGATCAGCTTGGCGAGCTTACGAGCGGACTTGATCAGAGTGTTGACGGTTTAACTCAGGTTACGGATGGGCTGGCCTCTGCCAGCGGTTACTTGAATGGACTTTCTGAAGCGCCGAATAAGCAAATGTCTGGCTGGTATATTCCAGCGGATGCTATCGCGACTGAGGAGTTTGGGGCGGCGCTTAACGTGTACATGTCAGAGGACCGTCAAACGGCGAAATTCGATGTAGTATTTAGCGGTAACCCTTACGCGCAGGAAACGATGAACGAAATCGATGGGCTTGAGGCATCTGTTACAAGAGGTCTTCAAGGTACGGAATACAGCAGCGCTGAGGTGGCAATCGGCGGCGTTACCAGCATGAACAATGACTTGAGAAACATATCGAACGCAGACTATTCACGCACAGTCATTCTTATGTTGATCGGTATTTCGATTATCTTAATCATCTTGTTCCGCTCCATCGTGATGCCGCTCTATATGGTCGCGTCCTTGCTGGTGACCTTCTATTCATCGCTTGCAATCGCAGAGGTTATATTCGTAAGAATACTCGGACAGTCAGGCATTAGCTGGGCGGTGCCGTTCTTCGGCTTCGTTATGCTGGTTGCGCTTGGCATAGACTATAGTATTTTCTTAATGGATCGTTTTAAAGAATATCGCCATCTATCGCCTCAGCAAGCTATTCTTGAAGCGATGAAGAACATGGGGACGGTCATCATGTCTGCAGCCGTTATTCTTGGCGGTACGTTTGCGGCGATGCTCCCTTCGGGCGTTATGTCGCTCTTGCAAATCGCAACAATCGTGCTTTGCGGATTGTTTATGTATGCGCTGCTGATGCTTCCTTTATTTATTCCCGTTATGGTTCGGACGTTCGGTGCGGCCAACTGGTGGCCGTTTATGGGGCGTGGACATAATCATAACCACTCTGACAATCAAGTCAGTGTCGGGCTCAATAAGCAGCATGTCTCTCATGACTCTGCGCATTAAAGGATAACAAAGATTACCCGTGGATCTCTGGCAAAGAGACTGCGCGTAATCTTTTTTTTTGCCATCATACTTTGCCGGATTAATGCCGAGTGAGGGTCTCTCCGTTAGCTAGAAAAGCGCTGAGCTGGTGATGCTGCTCACTTAGCAGTCTCTGCAACAGCTCCGTTCGTTCCTTACTCGCAAAGGCTTCCTGTTCTGCCCTTGTTACTAAGCAGAATAAATCATAAGATTCGGTTGAAAGGGCTAGCTTTCGACATATCTTCGCATGTCGGAACGACTGCTCGTCAGGTGTGAGGTGAGCCGCTTGAGTTTCCTTGCCTCTTGATTTATCCGTAAGCAGCAGTAAGGCTGAGCGCCCCTGCTCTGTTATGCGGTACACCTTTTTACCGTTGTCCTCCGTACAAATGGCAATAAAGCTGCTTGCTTCAAGCAATTGAAGCGTGGGATAGATGGAGCCTGCGCTTGGCTGGTATAGCCCGCCGGATTGCTCCTCTAATGTCTTCATGATTTGGTAGCCGTGCATAGGCTGTCCGCTCAGGAGCTTCAATAGTGCAAACTTAATACCGCCGCGGCCGAAATAGTGTTTGCCCGCCAAGCGTCTTTCCGTTGTGCGGGCTCCTGTTTGTTTATACTGACGATGCTTTTTAGTGACATCTGAGCTCTGATTCATCATGTGTAATACTCACCTCTGTTTTATGGTAAAGGAAAGGTCGCAGCGTTCAACCATCAGCGAGAATGGGTACAGTCAGCTTTTTTGACGTATAGGAAAGGATATGATTTTACTCATCCTTTCTCTATACGTTTCGCAGAAACGATGGCGTCTATAGTAAGGAGGCCGTCAGGCGATTCTTCTTAAAATATAAGAATTTATAAGTTTGTTCGCTTATAAAGGGCTTATATTTCACCGTCAAAAGCTGCTTCAGCGTCTTAAAGGACGCCGAAGGTGTTGTTGCTCGGATGAGATGAACACGACTAACTACTCTCTAACAGCATTGACAATGATTATTATTATTATTTGCAATCTGCAAAAATAATCCTCATTGACCGCATGAATGATGCTTCTTCATTGCCATAATGATCGACAAATACGATTAGACTCGCCGAAGCGGCAAGTCTAATCGTATTTTTATGTTTGTTTAACCTGAGCTTCAGAGTAGCGCGATATACTCTGCTTAATTAAGAAGCAAATCCCAGAGAGGGAAGGTGAAAGGGTTTATGAAGCAGTCCAAAGCGTTGAAATGGCAGTTGGCAGCATGCGGTGCATTTTCTATGTTTCTCATATTCGGTTCTGTACAGAATAGTCAGGCGTTCCAGCAGGCTGCTGCATCAAAGGCAAGCGGGAGCTCGGTTCAATCCATTGATCAGCAGCTTGAAAGTGAGGATGATGTCGTGGATAGCTGGGCAGAGCAAAGGTCGAATGGACGTTCGAACCGAAACACGGATCGACAAGAGAGCAGCTATGGATCAACAGGTGGACAAAGCGCAGAGTCTGGTTCGACGAGCGGCGGCTTGAAGTCACAGACAGGGAGGTCCTAGTATGAGCAGCCTTGTTACGGTAAAGTTCCGCGCTATGAACACAGATGTAGAGGCGCAGCTTATCCATGGGCTCAGCGAGCAGAAAGGCGCTGAATATACTGCACTTGTGCAGGACTGGTTCCGAGATATGGAGCTGCGGCTTAGCCGCTTCCTATCTAATAGTGAAGTAAGTCAGCTAAACCGATCCTCAGGCAGTTGGATGCTCGTATCGGATGTAATGTATCAATTGCTGACAGAGGCCGAGACCTATCGTTTGCATTCAGAAGGACTGTTCACTATTAACGTCCTCGCAGCGCTTCAAGCAGCAGGCTACGATCGCTCCTTTGATCATGTGTCACAGTTTCAGGAAAACCAAGATGCTCAGCTGCTCCCGTGGAATGAACAAGCTGTTTATGAATTAGATTCACGCATGAAAGCGGTCAAACTTAGAAGTGGTGTACAGCTGGATCTAGGCGGGATTGCAAAGAGCTGGAGCGTTCGCAAGCTCTCGGGCTGGCTGCGCCGTAAGAAAGGTATTACGAGAGGGCTGATCAATGCGGGCGGAGATGCCGTCGTATGGGATGACATAGGAGAAGAGCAACCGTCAGAGCTGCGGATTCAGAACCCGTGGAATACCTTAGACAGCGATGCGGCAATTAGACTCTTTAATGGCGGAGCAGCTACCTCAAGCACGCTTGGTCGAAGCTGGCCTACAGCAGCAGGCGAGTGCTTCCATCACATTATCGATCCTCGGAGGATGAAGCCAAGTACAAGCGATGTTGTCCAGTGCACGATAACAGGCTCGGACGTTACAGCTTGTGAGGTGTGGTCGAAGGTTTTCTGCATCGCCGGATTCGAGAGAGGAATGCAGCTTCTAACGAGACACGCTCCAACTTATAGAAGTTATATCTATACATCAGATCGGTCATTCCATCAGCACCCAATCACCTTGGAAGACCATGTGGGAAGGAGGAGAGAAACATGACGGACTGGCTGATTAATCTGCCTACATGGCAGCTCACCCGCATATTCGGAATTGCGGCGTATTTGCTCTTGTTCGGAGGAATGGCGTTGGGCATTCTATATAGCTATCCGTTCGTTAAGGGTAAAAGAAAGCAGGCGGTGTATAAATATCATATGCGTTTGACGAATAGCGGCGCGCTGCTCGCCTTGCTGCATGCAGCGGTGCTTATCATAGATACGTATACTCCATTTACTTGGTTGGAGCTGCTCATTCCTTTTACGGCACATGAGCATCCGGTTATTTATGGGATAGGCACGCTGTCTCTCTACGGCATGCTGCTGCTGTTGCTTACTTCTGATTTCCGGACGAAGCTGTCGAAGGGGGTTTGGCTGACCATTCATTTGCTGGCTTATCCTATTTTTGTACTCGCGATGGCTCATGGATTTCTCGCAGGAACAGATTCGCAAGCGCCTCTCGTGAAATGGATGTACGGTTTGACGTTAATGACTACGCTGCTGCTGCTGGGGGGAAGGGGACTTATTCGCAAGCCGGTACGGGGTGTAGCCGCATAATCCGCAAAAAAAACTAGGCTGGAACTGTATTGTTTGGGAAGCTTGAAGCCGATATATAAAGTAACGGTTAACAACCATTACTTGAATCGGGGGGATATGATGAAGCTCTATTTGTTGAGCAGAGCACTGTACCCGCTCTCATTAATGTTAATGATGTCTATGATAAGCGGCTGCACGCATGCCAGCAATCAGCCTCAAGTTTCTGTACAGCCTGTTGCTGACAAAGTGATCTTAAAGGTTGCCCAAAGTTTGATGAGCCCTAAGCGGACGTTAGAGCTTCAGCGATTGATCGAGCAGTTCGAGAAGGAACATCCTACTATCGGAATTCAACTCCTATTTCCGCCTTACGAAACAGCGGATGATACAATTCTATCAATGCTGGACAAACGCGAGGAGGTGGATATCGTTGAGGTTCGCGATATTACAGCACATGATTATGCATCAAGAGATTTTCTCGTTAACTTGGACAATTACGTTGAAGAGTGGAACGATTTTACGCTGTTAAGCGATAATGCTCGGCTAATGGCAAGGGACATTGGGAATATAACCTACTATATTCCATATGGCCTTTATCAAGTGCAGCTTTACTACCGCAAGGATTTGTTCGACGCAAAGGCGCTTCAGGTTCCGGAAACGTGGGCGGGGTTGTTTTTTGTCGGAAAACAACTCACGAGGCCAGAGATTGGTCAGTACGGATATGCTTTTCGCGGGGGAAGAGGGGCTGCGAGCACTCTGACCTCGATTATACAGGACTATAACGGGAGCAATGTAAGCGTGGCTGAATCGATGTTTAACGTCGATGGAACGACGATATTCAAAGGGGAGCACGCCCGTGAAGCGCTTGAGCTCTACCGTAAGATATACGTAGAGACCTCTCATCCCTCCTCCATTGATTGGGGTTTTAACGAGCAGGTAGAGGCATTTGTGTCAGGCAAAGCGGGTATGCTCATACAGGATTCAGATGTTATTCCGTTGATAAAAGACAAGCTGAAGGATAGCCAGTGGGCGACAGCGCCCCTGCCGGCTGGTCCGGAAGGTGTCTCCCACTACATTGTCGGGGCGGCAGGCTGGGGCATTGCGAAGCAGTCGGAGCATCCAGAAGAAGCGTGGACATTTATTTCGTATTTATCCACGCTTGATAACAATCGAAGCTTTGCTGATGCAGCGGGTGTTATCTCCATCTATAATAAGCCGCTGTCTGAAGAGAAATTTTCCATAGGACCATATGCTCCATATACGTTAATGGCTAATGATCCGTTACACTTCCAAGGCGTAAAGCGGCCGAGTCATTATGCTGGGTATAGCGAATACTTGAATATGGGTACGGTCCTAGGACGCAAATATTTGCAGGAGAGCCTATCAACCGATGGGCTGTTGGATCAGTTTGATGCCTTTTGGATGGAGCAAAGGAAGCAACTGAGTGATTAATGAGTTAGGAGCTGCGGGTTAGGCAGGCGCTTATGGCTGCACATACCTTGCGGCTTTTTTGACGTATAGGAAAGATCGTATGAAGGACGGATGACGGGGAAACCTATAAAATCTAAAGAATGGCGGTCCGTCTTGACCGGAATGCATGAGCGCATATACGATAAAGGCAATCCAAATCCATCATGACATGGGGCTAGGTAACAGAGGCAGGTCAGCAAGGAGGAACAACATTGAAACAATTGTTAGTTGTATTTACTGGCGGCACCATTGGCAGTAAAAAACAAGGCTCCGGCATTGATGTTGATGGAGCAGGCTCGTATTCGCTCATCGACGATTACAACAATGGCGAGCATCAGCGCAATGATGTTCAGCTGCATGCGATTCAGCCGTTGAATATTTTAAGCGAGAATATGACGACAAACGATTGGATCACGCTCGCTGCAGCGATTCGTCGTTTGGATTTAACCTTGTATAGCGGTCTTATAATTACGCATGGTTCAGATACGCTGGCTTATAGCGCTGCGATGATGGGTTATTTATTTGCGGGTATTTCGATACCGCTCATCCTTACCGCAAGTAATTATCCACTAGCGGATGAACGGAGCAATGGTCGGCGTAATTTCGCGAACGCCATTGCGTTCGCCGCACAGGAGCAGTTACCAGGCGTATTCGCGTTATATGAGAATGATACAGGGAAAGCGCTTGTGTACCTCGGAACACGAATCACGCAATGTGCATCCTTTACGGATCAGTTCGGAAGCCCATACGGCATACCTTATGGCACCATCGTGGACAGCCGCTTCGAGTGGTATCCGCATGAGCGCAATCCGAAGCCGGAGTCGCTCCGGTCATCGTCTAAATCGACTTGGATTTGGGATGAGGGATCGCTTCGACTGGAGACGAGTATTGTCTATATCAAGCCTTATCCAGGTCTTAATTATGATTATTACGACTTCAGCAGCAATCAACCGAAAGCGGTGCTCCATGATCTTCATCATTCGGGAACAGCATGTGCGATGGAAGAAGGCCCATATTCGCTTCCGCGTTTTATCAAAGCATGCCGCGCTCAAGGTATTGATGTGTACATATGTCCGATTAAAGACCGCTCGGATTCACTTTACTCTTCCTCACTTAGACTCATTGAAGCGGGTGCGATCGTGATCGAGAAGCTTTCTGTGGAAGCAGCTTTGACGAAGCTTATGCTGGCTTATGGTCTCTATGAGGATGCTGCAGAGGCACGAGCCTTTGCAACGGAAAGTATTTTGTATTACGAGCATAATGAGGTGTAGAATGATCATAGAGAAGTTATTGCTGCATACAGCGAGCGTGAGTGCGCTACTGCCTTTTTATAAGGATGTACTGGGTCTTCCCGTGATTCGTTCCGGGGCAGAGGGCTTCACCGTTCAAGCTGGCTGGAGTGAACTGACCTTCAGGGAATTGGAACAGCTGCCGGCCGTGGAGCATTATTATCATTTTGCCTTTACGATTCCAGAGAATAAGCTGCCTGAAGCAAAACGATGGATTGAAGCTTTGACGCAGCTTGGCACAGAAGCGGGACAGGATATTTCGTATAGTGAGGCTTGGAACTCGCATTCGGTTTATTTCGAAGATCCCGCGGGTAATATTCTGGAGCTGATTGCACGGCACACGATGAATAATGCAGTGAGCCACCCTTTCGATCCGAAGCGGGATATCCTTTGCATTAGTGAGATCGGTGTGCCGACAGCACAAGTTCCAGCAGCTGTTGAGCGTCTAGCTGAGCTTGGTTTACTTACGTACAAGACACGCAATGAAAGCTTTAACCCTGTGGGGGACGACAACGGCTTGCTGATGGTGGTGGAAACGGGCAGACGCTGGCATTTCACGGCTAAGTCCGCAGAATGCTTCCCTGTGCGTGTAACGGTACATGGAGTAGGAGATTTGTATCTGAGTGAAGGTGAGCATGGCGTGACGATTGAAAATATAGATTGAGGAGAGTGCGCAGCTATGGGTGAATTATTGAAGGTTGGAGACCAGGTTCCGAATTTCAAGTTGCAAGCATCGAATGGCAAGGATGTAGAGCTTGCTGATTACGCAGGAAAGAAGCTCGTTATTTATTTTTATCCACGCGATATGACGCCGGGCTGCACGACAGAGTCCTGTGATTTCCGTGATTTCAACGGACAATTTGGTTCGAACAATGCGGAGGTAATCGGCATCAGTCCTGATGATTTGGCATCTCATGAGCAGTTTGTGGATAAGCATGATCTGCCATTCCTATTGCTATCGGATACAGAACATACCGTTTCGGAGCTGTTTGGCGTATGGAAGCTGCGGAGCTGGAACGGTGAGGAGTTTATGGGCATCGAACGCTCGACCTTCCTGCTGGACGAGCACGGCAAGCTAGTTAACGAATGGCGAAGTGTACGTGTAGAAGGGCATGTGAATGAAGTGCTCGAGGCTGTTAAGAACAGCTAGACTATCCAACCGCCTATTTATAATGTATTGCGAAAATATAGCAAAAGACTCACCTTGAAGCCGCGTGCTGCGCTTCAAGGTGAGTCTTTTCGTATTTTTATTTAGTCTTCCAGCTTGGCAACTGGCTGACGTAGCTATCCGATAGATTGAGCAGCTCCAGCGCGCGCTGGTATTCATCCTCTGTAGCTTCTTGCTCCGTGTCCCCGTTGCCGGCTAAGGAATAGTGTTTGCCATCCTCGAACCCACTGCCCGACATGAACAGCTCTTTGCTGCTTAAGAATGAGCCGGATGGGAGATAATAACGCTGAGGAAGCACATTGTACGATTGGTTAAGCAGATCTTGGCCGAAATGAATGTGGTTATCCAGCGAAATGCCCAGCATGTTCGCGATAGTTGGCAGGATATCGACTTGGCCGCCTAGCTGATCGAACACTTTTCCTTCTGTAACTCCTGTAGAAGCCACTACAAGCGGAATGTTGATCATATCGGTGTAGCCGTATTCGTGACCGTAAATTTCTGCCATAAGCTCTTTGTCATCCTTGTCGAGCGAGTAGACAGGAAGACCGAGATGATCGCCATAAAGCAATACGAGGCTGTCATCCCAAATACCGCGTGCCTTCAGATCTGCGATAAACTCGCCAAGCGCATAGTCGGCATAGTTCTGAGCACGGATATAATCGCCGACGAACGTATTCTCGTAACGTTCAGGCAGCGTCATTTTGTATTTGTCAGCAGGAATTGTAAACGGATGATGCGCCGTCATCGAGATGACATGCGAGTAGAATGGTTTGCCATTCTGACTCATACGATCAAGCTCTTCTGCTGTTTTCTTGTACAGCTGCTCATCAGAGGCACCGAAGAATACCGTATCCTCCGTACCGAAAAACTTAGCATCGTAATAACGGTCGAAACCGAGTGCTTTGTAGAGCTCGCCGCGATTCCAGAACTCCACGACATTCGTATGGAAGGTGGCTGTATCATAGCCGTTTTCTTTCAGCATTTTCGGCAAGCTTGGAAGCTCTTTGTCGGCATAAATCATCGTAGCCGCGCCGCGTGGCGGAATATAGAAGGAAGTATTCACGACGAATTCAGCATCGGATGTATTGCCTTGACCGACCTGCTGGTAGAAATGCTTGAAATAATAGTTTTCGTTTACGAGCTTATTAATGTTAGGCGTAATTTCCTGTCCATCGATCTTGAGATTGACGAGGAAGTTTTGGAACGACTCCATTTGGAGTATGATGACGTTTTTGCCTGTCGCTGTTTTCCAAAGCTGCGGAGCGGCGGGCTGTTCTACTTTTTTGACTGTATCAATCTTTTCTTGCGTGATATGGTTCGGATCAACGAAATCAATATCTTTATTAGAGAAAATCATATAGGCCTCATAGTTGAGAATACCCATTTGCTCGGCTTTGACAATCTCGTTCATGCTTGCGCGGTTTGGCAGGATATTGAATAGGCAAAGCGCAATCGAGATGCTGAACAGAGCGACAATAAGCCGTTTATTCTCCTTGCGCGGACCTTTGTTATTCCCATTACCCCCACCTTTACCTTTGGAGCGAAACAACATGATGCCCATAACAATGATATCAATAAAAATAAGCAGATAGTAAGGATCCATCAACGAAAATACGCTGTTTTTGACAGCCGTAACCTGATTAACCTGCTCCAGCGCCAAATAGGTAACAATGACTCCGTAATACTTGTAATACATAATGACGGCAAATAGAATAAGGGTCATTAATAGATTGGCAATCAAATAATAGACGAGCTTGCGTTTGGATGCGAACCATTCTATGAGGCAGTACACCACGAGCACAAATGGGATTTCTTTTAGAATCGTTGTCCATGAGGGTCCATTATCGAAAATAACCATCCATGCCAAATAACTTTTGAGCAGCATAATCAAGGAAAAGAAAAGAATGGGACGCGTGCTTAATAAACGCTTGGGAGTAAGGAATGTCATATAACCGCCTACCTTTCACAGCAAAAACAGGCCGTCTCTCAGAGGCAGCCAGCCCGCTTATAATAATATATATGCGTTCGGTAAATTCTTATCCATTATGCTCCTTATGACACCCTAATGTCAAAAGGCAAAAGGCTCCTCTATGCCCAAGCAAAATATTAGCAAGATAAGAAATAATGAACCTTTTTTGTTTATTTTTTTGGATGCAGTATTTTCATGCTAGCAGATTGAAACATTGCAACAGTTTTAGTAGTCTATTAATACAATGAGAGTGGACAAACAAGGAGTAGATGAATAAAAACATGAAATATATGTAAAAATATTTTTTGGAGGCAAATGATGAAAAAAAGAAGAAGAAGGCTGTTGCTGTTCGTTATGGTATGCGCAGCAATGGTAATTGGTTACTCTTTATTCAATAAAGAAGAGTCGACTACGATTCCGCCTAAGCAGGCTGCTGCTGATGGAACTACAACCCAAGACGGCGGCGAGCTGTCGGGCGATAGCGATGCTGAGACTGGAGAAAATGCCGAAAGCGAGGCTCCAGCCGAAGCGGAGAGCCCAGCTCCTACGGATGAATCCAAATCGGGCAGTGAAGAGTTGCCAAGCGACCAGCCGAGTCATGAAGGGAACAACGCTGAAGGAGAAGAGCAGACGGAGGATGGTCTGGTTGTCATCGCGCAGCCGGCTGATATCGCTGTGCTAGTGAACAAGCAGCGCAAGCTTCCAGAGGAATATAACCCGTCAGATCTCGTTTATCCGGATGTTCGATTCATATTCTCCGAGAAGGTGGAAAAGCGCAAGCTGCGGCAAGAAGCGGCAACGGCGCTCGAGAAGCTGTTCTCTGCTGCCGAGGATGACAAGGTCATGCTCGCAGGAGTATCTGCTTATCGCTCGCATAGTACGCAGCAAAAGCTGTTTGATCGATATGTCAAGCGTGATGGATTGGTCAAGGCGAGAACATACAGCGCTTTCCCAGGGACAAGCGAGCATGAGACGGGACTTGCTATCGACATTTCGGGCAGTGATGGCAAATGTGCGGCTGCCGATTGTTTCGCGGACACGAAGGAAGCAAAGTGGCTTGCTGAGCACGCTGACGAATATGGCTTCATTGTTCGTTACCCAGAGGGCAAGGAGAAAATTACGGGTTATCAATATGAACCATGGCACTTGCGATTCGTAGGTGTAGATTTAGCAGCGGAACTTGCCAATAGCGGGGAGACGCTGGAGGAGTATTATGACGCTGTTCCTGTCACGCAATAAGAAACAAATAGCGCAAGCCTCATCTGAAACATGCCGAGGCATTTGTGGTGATTCGGCTCAGAGGGCTTGCGCTGGTTCATAGATAAGGTGATGCGTTAAATCTTTGCTTCAAACGTTTTGCAATCTGTTTCTTCGGAGTTGCTCGCTTGCTTGCCGCGGTTGCTGACTACATAAATAGAAGAGGCGCCGCAGTGATTACCTGCTGCCCAGAACTTGCATGAGTTCACTTCGCACAATACATCCTTAGCCATTGACAATTCACCTCCTCGCTATATAGGATTGACAAACGATATATCGTTTTATACTTAGGAGGATGAATACCTATGGGAAAAAAGCTTTATTTCAATCATGACGCGGGTGTAGACGATCTGGTCTCCCTGTTTCTGCTGCTGCAAATGAAGGATATTGATCTAATCGGCGTATCTGTTATTCCTGCTGATGGCTATTTGGAGCCGGGAATGAAGGCCAGCCGCAAAATAATCGACCGTTTTGGCGATCCAGCAAAAACACAGTCCCTGCAAGTAGCGAGATCCAACTCGCGCGGGGTTAATCCATTTCCTGCTGAATGGCGGATGCATACGTTTTTTGTAGATGCGCTTCCGATTCTGAACGAATCGGGTACAATGCGTACCAGCGTTGCCGATAAGCCCGCGCATCAGCATATCATTGAACAGCTTCGCCAATCGGACGAGAAGGTGACCTTGTTGTTTACGGGACCACTCACCGATCTTGCGCGGGCTTTGGATGAGGCACCAGACATTGAGGAGAAAATCGAAAAGCTCGTCTGGATGGGCGGAACGTTTAACGAGAAGGGAAATGTACAAGAGCCTGAGCATGACGGCACGGCTGAATGGAACGCCTTCTGGGACCCAGAGGCTGTACACCGTGTATGGGCGAGCCGTATCCCTATTCTACTTGTAGCGCTAGAGAGTACGAATAAGGTTCCGCTGACGATGGAGGTTCGCAATCGTTGGGCGTCACTTCGGAAACATGAAGGGCTTGATTTCGTAGGACAATGTTACGCTGCCTGCCCGCCGCTTGTGTATATGGAAACCAATTCGACGTATTATTTGTGGGATGTGCTTACGACAGCGGTTGTCGGCAACCCAGAGCTTGTAGCGATCAAAACAGTGAACAGTGCAGTCATTAAGGAGGGAGCCAGCCAAGGCCGTACGGTAGAGCTTGAGGGTGGACGTCCAGTCAGCCTTGTATACGACGTTGATCCTGTCCGGTTCTTCGATTATATTACCGAGTTGTCAGCAAATGCGGTTAGCGCTTCTATAGGCTAAGTACAGACAGTTCAGCCTATCAAAAAAGCGCGGCGATAAGGGAGCGTTATTCCCGGACTCGTCGCGCTTTTGCATGTTAATCCATTTCGTAGATTGATCCTGATTTGCTTGCATAGAGCTCCGCATATACCTTCTCAGCATAGGCGTCGGTCATGCCTGAGATGTAGTCCGCGACAAACCGCGGCCAGCTCCACTTGTTTTTGTGCAGCTCGTAATTCTCGATCCAGTCGGGCGGGATGATGAGCCTTCCGTATTCAGGAACCTTGAAGCTGTCCCACAGCCTGCGGATCATAATTTCGCTTCGCATTTGCAGGCGCTGTACACGGAAATCCTTAATAAGTGTCACCCATGCGAGCTTCTTCAGAATTTCCATCGTACGCAGCAATTCAATATCCTGCTGCCCATTGTTGACGAAGGTGACTTTCTTCCAGCCGAGCGAAGTGTCGTCAATGATACCTACCTTGGCAGCGAACAGGCTTACCCATCTTGCCTTCATCTCACGGCGCGTGCGTGATGGCTCGCGCTCACAGCCGGCGTACAGCTCCTGCCATTGCTCGAAATAGGAGACGAGCACGCGCTTGACCATAGCAGGTATGTCAACCTCACCCCAGCCAATGCCTGTGTTGCCTTTGTCCTCGACTATTTCCTGCACGACATGGTCGATCAATCTGCTGTCTTCAAAAAAGCTGCGGTTCATTTGAATTTTGCCGGCACGAATGCCATCCTCGATATCATGCGTCGAATAGGCAATATCGTCGCAGAGATCCATCAGCTGCGCTTCCAGCGTGGAGCACCCGATTGGGATTTTCCAAGCACGGCGAAGCTGCTCGATTTCTCCCCATTCTGTATTGTATAAACCTTTGAGCCTACCAGGCTCTCCCAGACTGTATGGGTATTTATTAACAGCAAGCAGAACGGCAGCAGTCAGGTCAAGACCGCTTCCGCTTCCAGCCCGTTTCTCCAGAAACATGAGGATGCGAAAGTTTTGCGCATTGCCCTCGTAGGGTATACCGTATTCTTCCATAAGCAGGTGGTTGAGCACTTCCTCACCTTTATGTCCAAACGGCGGATGTCCGAGATCATGAGCGAGTGCCGCAATCTCAACGACTGCCGGATCCAGAATAAGTCCGGGATGCTCCTTGCGTGATAGAAATTCATATTGCTTGTTCAGCCTGCGGGCTACCTCGCGCGCAATCTGGGAAACCTCGAGCGAATGCGTTAACCTAGTCCGATAATAATCACCCGTTCCTGCCCCGAATACTTGCGATTTTCCTTGCAAGCGGCGGAAAGCGGGGGACTGAATAAGCCGCGCGTAATCCCGTTCGTATTCATCTCGTTCCTCGCTAAAGGTGCCTAACGCTTTCTCGTCCAATCTAAATTTGCGTATATCCATCGTTGTTCCTCCAGATTCAAAGCTGCGTGTCATATGAAATCATCGGGTTTTCTCGTTCCCTGATGGTAAGTCCTCTTATCTTGTGTTACTTATTATTCGGAAGGGGGTACTAATGAAGCAATGAGAAGCTCTGCTTAAATTGTAGCATATAATGAAGCTTGAACATACATCCTGCATGGAGTATGATCGCAGTAGCTTTTACATCAGACTGAGGTGTTTATTATTCAATCGGTTATCATGCAGAATTTATATGGAATTATTATGCTGCTTAATATTTTCCTCGCGATCACGGTCATCTTTCTTGAGCGTCGCAATGCAAGCACGACGTGGGCATGGCTTATGATTCTATTCTTCATACCGGTCTTCGGCTTTATTTTGTATTTGATCCTGGGGCAAAAGGTGCGCAAAAGGAAGCTATATAAGCTGCTAGGCGACAGCCAGCGCATTATTGAGCATACGATTGAACGTCAAATGCGGCAGCTTCGCGATGGTGAACTCGCTTATACCGATTCAGCGACGCAGAGTTATCAGGATATGATCTACATGAATTTGAAAACAAGCTATGCGCTGTATACGAGCAACAACACAGTCGATATTTTTACCGAGGGCAATCAGAAGTTTGATGCTCTGCTTAAGGATATTGAAGCTGCACAGCATCATATTCATCTTGTGTACTATATCGTGCGTGACGACGAGCTGGGCAGACGGCTGGTGAAGGCGCTGGCGGCGAAAGCTGCTGAGGGAGTGGTGGTCAAGTTTCTGTATGACCATATTGGAAGCACCGGATTGCCGAGGCGTTATTTCCAAGAGCTGCTTGCGGCAGGCGGTCAGGAAGCGGCCTTTTTCCCGTCGCGTATTCCTTACTTGAATCTGAAAATCAATTACCGCAACCATCGCAAACTGGTGATCATTGACGGACAGATTGGCTACATCGGCGGATTTAATATTGGCGATGAATACTTGGGGCTGAACAAGCATTTCGGGGAATGGAGAGATACGCATCTGAGGGTACAGGGCAACGCGGTGTTGCAAATGCAGGCACAGTTTCTCATGGACTGGAATTTGGCCGCCTCGGGCAAGATTGAGTTGAACGAGCTCTATTTCCCGATTATGGTCGATAAGCAGGGTACGATTGGGATGCAGCTTGTGGCGAGCGGCCCGGATACGGAGTATCAGCAAATAAAGGACGCGTATATCAAAATGATCTATGCAGCCAAAAAGACCATTTGCTTGCAGACTCCTTATTTCGTACCGGATGAGAGCCTGATGACTGCACTCAAGATCGCTTCTTTGTCAGGCGTCGACGTTCGTATTATGCTGCCGAGCATGCCTGACCATTTCTTCGTCTATTGGGCAACGCATTCCTACTTAGGCGAGCTTCTTGTTAATGGGGTCAAATGCTATATGTACGAAAAAGGGTTCCTACATGCCAAAACGCTGGTCATTGACGGCAAGGTTGGATCCGTTGGAACAGCCAATCTGGATATTCGCAGCTTTAAGCTGAATTTCGAGATGAATGCCTTTATTTATGATACGGAGACAGCAGCCAAGCTGCAACGGATATTCGAGGATGACATGAAGGTCAGTTCCGAGCTTACTCTTGAATTGTATGCGGGTCGACCGCTTATGAATCGATTTAAGGAATCGATCTCACGCTTGCTAAGTCCAATCCTATAGACACACATAAGAAGGGCTTCTGCTTATCTATGATAACCAGAAGCCCTTCACGTACTGGGTAGACAACTATTCAATTTATTCAAACGCTCCAATCCGCGGCTTGCCTTGTTTCTGCTTTGTCCTTTCGAATTTGTTACAAACCTTATCGACTTCGATCTTAATTGTAATGACCTCGATCAACATCCTTTCGATTTGTTTCAAATTCCAATCATCTTAAGTATCGGTTGTCCAACTGTCGTTCGATTGACATTCGCTATGGGTCCCGCATGTCCTTCATCCTAATGGGTACTCCTTTCCGAGTTTATGAGACATGCTTCGCTAACTTACTTCAATGGGCTATCCCCTCTCGTTTAAGATAGGCTTAGTATAACTCATTATTAGAATTTTGTAAATATTCAGATTATTTATTTCGACAAGATGAAACGGCTATTGCAGTTTTTGGCGGCGCGTTTCATTAAATACATAGCCTACACATCTGAATGACCGCGTGGTTGACCGTTTTGTATAATAATTTTATACTTAGTCTAAAGTCATTAAGGCTAAAGGAATGATGCGGATATGAACAAAATTAACTTAACGATACAGCGCAAGGAGATATTAGATGTCGTTCAGCAGGCTCCAGATCATCCGACAGCTGCCGATGTGATTGATCGACTAAAGGGCAAAGGCTTTAACTTTGCTTATGGTACGGTATACAATTCTTTGAGGTACTTGACCGAGGTCGGTCTTATTCGCGAACTCAGGCTGGGTGAGGCCGTTAGCCGCTACGACGCACGGACGGATGAGCATCAGCATATGGTTTGTACGGTTTGCGGACGAGTAGATGAGGTAGTGGCTGAGCTTCCGAGTGAATGGCTGCAGAAGGCGGCGGCGGAAACGAAATATAGAATCATGCATATTCAGGTTGTATTAGAGGGGGTATGCGAGTCATGCGCGACGAAACAACCATTATAAGCAACGTTTCTGCGAGCGGTGATCAAGCGGCGAGTTACACAGAAGAAGAGCTGCTTCAGAATGGGATCGTTTGCTCCATTACTCAGCGAGTTATGATTGTCAGCCCGTTGCCCGAGAGGGTGAAAAGCCTGCTTGTGGCATTGTCGTCTGAATGTTTCGATGTTTTCTCTTTGCATGATTTCAAAAAGAGCATGCTGCAAAGTTTGCAGCCGGAGCTGCTCGTCTTCGACGCCATTCCGCTCGTGAATGCTGTGACAGGACATACGCTCCAAGCAGGAGCAGAGCTGCTGGAATCTGCTGATATGCATGCAGTCCCCGTCTTGATTCTGCTCGACCAAAACTCTTATGACAGCCGGGACACATTCGCGCTTGGAGCTGCGGAGCTGCTTGTGTGGCCAGCGAAGCCCGAGCAAGCGGTGAAGCAAATCAACCGTATGCTGTCGAGTCGTCCCGCTGCCAAAGCTGCAGATGAAGAAATTCGAAGCTTTAAAGATATTACAATCGATATGAAGAAGATGACGGTTGATCGCGACGGGCAGCGCGTAGAACTCACGAAGACAGAATACGATTTGCTGCTGCATTTTATATCTTCCGACGGCTCTGTGCTGTCGCGTGAATCACTTCTTGATACGGTATGGGGACTGCATTTCTACGGAGGAAGCAATCTGGTCGATGCCCATATCAAAAGTCTGCGCAAGAAGCTCAAGGATAGCGCTGTTTCTCCAAAATATATTGTTACCGTAAGAGGTGCAGGCTATCGGATTGCCGACAAGCATGATTAATTGACTCATCGGCCATTCTTCATGAACCGCTTGTCATTAGATAATAGCAGAGTCCCGTTAATGCTCCATTCCGAGCAATAATGGGCTTTTTTTAAATATAGGAAGGATATGATTTCGCCATCCGTTCTCTATATTTCTTGGAATGAAACGGGTCGCCTAGGACGGCAACAGCTGTTTCACTGCGGGCGAAAAAACAAGAATAACATTATACACTTAAATCCCGATTGGTTTTATAAGAATAATAGTTGTGTATTTGAAAGTCGGGTGTTAATATACGTATATGGTAATGAATTATCTAATATTGATAATTAATAGGGGGAATGAACATGAGTATTCATCAAACCGAGCAGGAAGGCTGCCAGACGGATAATACATCTAAGCAAAATATAAAGGCCGAGCTTAACCCGCGATGGGTCCGTGTGCAGGTCGGTAACGTGACGATCGCAGATAGCAAGTCCGTTATTACACTGCATGAGCGGGGGCATCTACCCGTTTATTATTTCCCGTTGGAGGATGTTCGGAAAGACTTGTTAGTCCCATCGGAGCAGCAATCCCATTGCCCTCTGAAAGGGGATGCCTCTTATTGGAGCATTCAAGTGGGCGAACGCTTTATCGAAAATGCGGTGTGGGGTTATGCGAACCCAATACCGGAGAGCGAAGCGCTTCGCGGACATGTTGCTTTCTACTGGAATAAGGTGGATAAGTGGCTCGAGGAGGAAGAGGAAATATTCGTTCATCCCCGTGATCCTTATAAACGTGTTGATGCGATAGCAAGTTCTCGTCACATCCAGGTCGTATTGAATGGCGTTACGGTAGCGGATAGCAAACGTCCGGTCATTGTGTTTGAAACAGGGCTACCAACTCGTTATTACTTGCCAATAGAGGACATTCGGCAGGAATATTTCACGGAATCAAGCTTGCAGACCAGTTGCCCTTACAAAGGGAATGCCTCGTATTTATCTGCGCAGATTAACGGTGAAACTTATGAAAATATACTGTGGAGCTATCCGAGTCCAATACCGGAAATTCCGAAAATAGCGAAGCTGCATTCGTTCTACAATGAGCGTGTAGACGCTGTTTTTGTAGATGAGGTGAAGGAAGCAGAGTCAAGCTGGTATCGTTCTGCACTAGACTTTTTTAACGCGAGCGAATTGAAGAAATAAGGGTCATAAATCGCATAAGCATGTCCCGACTGACCTGTTGACAGGAGGTCTTTTTTTATACGCATTTATAAACTGTTAATTCCGATAGGATTAGTATAAATAATGATTGACAACAATCTGTCTCCATAATATTATTGTAATACAGTTGTTGGTTATCGTATGTTAATAATAATTAGAGATCTACCTTGCGCGAGGAGGTCTCACTTTCCCAAAGTGGAAAGTGAGGCCTTTTCTTTTTAGAAGGGATGGATGAGGATGAGCGAGACTGCCGTTGAATTTAAGCAGGTTAGCAAAGATTATGGTGCGGGGTTCGTGCTGAACAACTTCAATTTGACAGTGCCTAAGGAGCAAATTGTAACGATTATAGGTCCCTCTGGCTGCGGTAAAACGACTATTCTGAAAATGATCAATCGTCTCATCGAGCCGGAGGCGGGTCAGATCCTACTCGAGGGCAGTGACATCGGAGAGCTCGATCCCGTGCTGCTTAGAAGAAATATTGGTTATGTCATCCAACAGATTGGGTTGTTCCCACATATGACCATCGAAGAGAATATTACCGTTGTTCCTCGGCTGAAGGGAGAGCCGAAACGGCAGCTCAAGGAGCGCACAGAAGAGTTGCTGTCGCTTATCGGGTTGGAGCCTGAAGCGTACCGTAAGCGATATCCGCATGAACTAAGCGGCGGACAGCAGCAGCGGATTGGCGTAGCGAGGGCACTTGCTGCGAATCCATCCATTGTGCTCATGGATGAGCCGTTCAGCGCGCTGGACCCCATTAGCAGGATTCAGCTTCAGAAGGAGCTGATCAAGCTGAATGAGCATGTGAAGAAGACGATCGTATTCGTAACGCATGATATCGATGAGGCGTTGAAGATCGCGGATCAAATCGTTCTGCTAAAGGATGGCAAGGTCGTACAGGCAGGCACACCGGAGGAACTGCTGAATCACCCTGCGAATGATTTCGTGAAGGAGTTTATTGGTCAGGAGCGCTTTAAGACGCTGGTACCGCAGCATACGGTTTCCAGCGCGCTTGCTCATCACTTTTCGGTATACGGGTACTCCAAACCAGCTGACGCTCTGCAATATGCGAAGACGCATGAACTGGATACCTTGCCTGTAACGTGCGAGCAGAATAAGTATTTGGGCATTATCGGACGGGATCAACTGCAAGGAGAGCAGCTTGGGGACGGCGAACGGACTGTTAGCGAAATCATGCGTACGGACGCTCCGTTCGTGAGGGGAGATGCACCGATTGCGCAGCTGTTTGAACTGCTGAAGAAAAACCACATCGTTCCGGTTGTGGATGCTTCGCATAAGCTTATCGGGGCAGTCACGCAGGGTAGCCTGCTAGAAGCCATCAGTAAGCAGTTTAACAGGGAGGAGGTGCTGGCATGAACCAATTCTGGAACACCATTAGGGCGGACTGGGAGCATATTTTGCGGAAAACGGTAGAGCATGTGGAATTGTCCTTAATATCGGTCGTTATCGCTTGCTTGATTGCCATACCGATTGGGATCTACCTCACGACACATAAACGGCTGGCGAATGGGATTATTACGGTCGTATCCGTCATTCAAACGATTCCGAGCCTCGCTTTGTTCGGCTTTATGATTCCACTGGTAGGCATCGGTACGAAGCCGGCCATTATTGCGCTGACGCTCTATGCGCTGCTTCCGATATTGCAGAATACGTATGTCGGCGTTTCGGGCGTAAATCCCGCTTTAATTGAGGCCGGAACGGGCATGGGCATGACGCGCTGGCAAATATTGCGGATGGTTCAGTTGCCGATCGCTCGCAGCTTCATTATGGCGGGCGTCCGGGTTGTCGCCGTCCAAACGATCAGCTTGGCTACGATTGCGACTTATATAGCCGCAGGGGGGCTCGGCGATATCATTACGCGGGGCATATCAATGATTAATACAAACGTTATTCTGGCTGGTGCTATACCTGTATCGCTGCTTGTGATTGTCGTAAACCTGCTGCTGCTGTATCTGAATCGCCGCTTGACGCCAAAAGGGTTGCGGCAGCAATCGAAAATATAAAACAGATTGTGAAAGGGGAAAAAGAAATGAAAACAAGCAATTACAAAAAAGGCATTAGAGGTAACCGTTCCATTCGTAATAGGATCGTATTGGGGACTGCGGCATTATTAATAACTGTGATGAGCGGATGCTCCACCTCAGGATCAGGCAAATCAGATACGATCAACATCGCGACTAAAGGCTTTGCCGAATCGGATATTTTGGCCAATGCTTTCAAGCTGCTTATTGAGAATGATACGAAGCTCAAAGCAAACGTAGAGACGCTTGACAACTCGCTGCTCTGGAGTGCCATACAGGAGGGTAATGTGGATCTCTATGCGGAGTATACAGGTACGGCACTTATTAATATTTTGAAGGCGGAAGCGGAGTTTGATCCACAGAAAGCCTACGACAAGGTAAAAAAGGAGTTAAAGGAAAAAAATCAATTGACGGTGCTGGACCCGATTGGTTTCAACAATACATATGCCTTCGGCCTGCATAAGGACCAAGCAGAGAAATATGGCATTAAGACGACCAGCCAGCTGGCGGAGAAATCTGGAGAGCTTATATTTGGCGCGAGTGAGGAATTTATAAACCGTCCCGATGCATGGCCGCCGATTCTTGAGAAATACAATCCGAAATTCAAGGAAATCAAAACGATTCAAAACCCCGGACTTGCGTATCAGGCAATTGACCAGAAGCTGATTGATTCTATGATTCTCTATACGACAGACAGTCAAATTACGGTAAAGCCAATTGTCGTGCTCGAGGACGATAAACATGTATTCCTTCCTTATTATGCAGTTCCAATTGTGCGTGATGAGGTAATAAAGGAACATCCGGAGCTTGAGAAGGTGCTGAATAAACTGGCAGGTAAAATAACGGATGACCAGATGCAGACGCTGAATGGCGAAGTGGAGCTGAAGCAGCGCCCAGCCCTCGACGTAGCGAAGGAATGGCTGACTGCGAACGGATTGCTTGCTAAGTAACGAGAAGAAGGAGTGGTGATACACCTATGGGTACCCCTAAAAAACAGATGGCGCTTGGCGCTATGATGTACTTTCCAGCCGGCGAGCATATATCAAGCTGGCGGCACCCGGAAGCGGACGCGGAGGGCGTCATGGATTTCAACTATTACAAACGAATTATTCAAACCGCTGAGCGCGGCAAGTTCGATATGTTCTTCTATGCAGATGAGCTGTACGTATGGGATCGCTTCGAATCCGGCATCAGCCACTCCAACAGCATAAGGCCGGAGCCATTCTCGCTCCTATCGGCGCTATCTGTTGTCACGGAGCATATCGGTCTTGCAGCTACGATCTCCACCACGTACAACGAGCCTTATCATATCGCTCGCAAGCTTGCTACGCTTGATCATCTCAGCAGCGGGAGGTCCGCTTGGAACATCGTTACCTCTCAGACGGACGAGGAAGCGCGCAATTTCGGCAAAGAGAAGCATCTTCAACACGCGCTTCGGTACGAGCGGGCAGGCGAATTCGTTGATGCCACGCAAAGCCTATGGGACAGCTGGGAGGATGATGCGCTGCTGTTTGACAAGAAGAGTGGTTATTTTGCTGATAAAAACAAGCTGCACAATGCGGAGCATAAGGGTAAGGATTTCAATATAAGAGGTCCGCTTAACGTGTCTCGTCCGCCTCAGGGCTACCCCGTATTAATTCAAGCGGGAGCCTCAGAGGCCGGCAAGGAGCTTGCAGCGGAGAAAGCGGAGGTCGTTTTTGCACCAGGATCGACGTTCGCTCCGGGAGGTCTGCTAGAGGACGGGCAGCGCCTGTATCAGGACATCAAAGGCAGAATGGCCAAGTACAACCGGAATCCGGATGAGCTCAAAATATTGCCGGGCATCATGCCGATTATCGGCCGCACAGAGTCCGAGGCGCAGGAGCGTCTAGCTCTGATTGAGGAGCTGACGCCGCAGAAGCTGGGGCTTGACCTGCTATCGCATTATTTGGGTCACGACATTTCGGGCTACCCGCTCGACGAGCCACTGCCGTTTATTCCGGAGCTTGATGGCTTCAACCAAAGCAAGAGCGGACTCGAACGCATTCGGGAACTGCTTGCGCAGGAGCCGTTGACGCTTCGTCAGTTGTATCAGCGCGTTACGAACAAACGGGGCTTCGCTGGTACGCCGGTACAGATTGCTGACCATCTGGAAGAATGGTTCGTGAATGGAGCCGCCGATGGCTTCAATATTGCATTCCCGTATTTGCCAGGCAGCCTGGATGATTTTGTCGAGCTGGTCATTCCGGAGCTGCAGCGCCGCGGATTGTTCCGCACGGAATATACAGGACGCACATTGCGTGAGCATTTGAATTTGCAGCGTCCTGCCAACAGGTATTCTTCGGTTCGCGTTTAAACGAAAAGGAGAGATAGATAATGGCGCATATTAATCTGCAATGGTTCTTGAAGGACGGGAGACAAGAAAGCTGATGAGCCCATTGCAAGGGAAGTGGCTATTATGTCGTTGAATCCATCAGCGCAAAGATCGGCTTATATCGGGTTAGTTGCTGTTACAGTCTTATGGGGGATCAGCTATGTGCTTAGTGCATACCTGCTTAAAGGCTTCTCACCCGTTTTCCTTTCCTTTCTTCGTATAGTGCTGACGGGCGTGCTGCTGCTGGCAATAAGCAGAGCCCAGCCCATTCAGCGTCCGACGAGGACCGAGTGGCTCTTGCTGCTCGCGTCCTCCTTTTTTTTCACGCTCATTCAGCAGCCGTTCTATTTTCTGGGGCTGCAGTATTCCTCCGCGGCCAATGGATCGCTGATTTATGCGGTGGCACCGCTCGTTACGCTGCTGCTGGAGGCTGTGTTTTTTCGGGTAAAGCTGCAGGGTCGTAAAATAGGCGGTGCGCTTCTGGGCTTCGGCGGCGTTCTTATCATTGTTGTATCGGGCCAGTCGGCGCGCGGCGTCTCTATAGGCGATTTCTATTTGCTCATTGCCATGCTGGGCTTCTCGATCAGTCTGCTGTTTATTCCGAGGCTATCACGCCGATTGTCAACATTGTCGATGAATCTGTACTCCACTTTCGCAGGAATGGGGCTTATGCTCCCCTTTGCCTTAGGTGAGGGTGTGCTTGGCAAGCTTGAGCTTAGCGGAGAGGCGATGATGTGGCTGCTGCTTGCGGCAGCCAGCCTCATAAACGTATGCGCAGGCTGGTGGTGGACCCGCGGGGTGGCAGTCGTAGGAGCAGGGACTGCTTCACTCTTCAATAACGTACCACCGTTTATCGCCCTTTTGGCCGGCTTCTTGGTGCTAGGAGATCCCATTGAGGGAACCCAGCTGATTGGTGGAGTTGTTATATTGGCCGGTGTATTTCTATCGAGTTTCACAGGGAATCGCAAGCCCGCAATCGAAGCCGAAAGCGCCTCCGGGTAACCGAAGGCGCAGGACTCGTAATTGCTGCAGATCCGTTCCATCTACTCCACAAGGAAAGAGGCTAAGGCATGTTCTATGATTTGATTGTGCGGGGCAATCTCGTATTGGAAGATAAAGTTGTTTATGGGGAAGTTGGAATCAAAGACGAGGCGATTCATCGAATTACTGAGTCGCGTACGCTGCGGGGGGCGCGCACGCTTGATTTCGAGGAGTGCTTCGTGTTTCCAGGTATGATCGATGCTCATGTGCATTGCTTCAGTAATCCGCTTGAGGGTTTTGTAACGACATCATCATCAGCTGCAGCAGGAGGCATAACCACCCTGCTGGATATGCCTTATGATCTGCCTGCTCCGATCAGCTCTGCCGAGTTGTTTAAGAGAAAGGTTGATCGGCTTAAACGAGAAGCGATTGTCGATATTGGTCTTTGGGCTACGATTGCCAAGACAGAAGGCACGGAGCAAATTATACCGCTGGCTGAGGCGGGGGCGATGGCTTTCAAGTTGTCGACCTTCGAGACGGATCCGTTTCGCTTCCCGGAAATTCCGGACCACGAAATTATAAAGGCGATGGAGCTTATACGGGACACGGGATTAAGGGTTGCTTTTCACGCTGAGAATAACGAACTGATTAAAAGCCTAACCAAGCAATATATAAGTGCGGGTCGGTTGTATCCGAGAGCACATATGGAGACGAGGCCGCCGGTAACGGAAACTAGCGCCGTACTGAAGGTGCTGGAGTTCGCTTATTGGACAGGAGTTAAGGTACATATTGTACATGTTAGCCACCCGAGGACGATTCAATTGATTCAGTGGTACAAAGAAGGACAGGTAGATGTTACGTCGGAAACCTGCTATCCCTACTTGCTTATGAATGTTTCTGCGCTGGAGAAATTCGGTCCGGTTGCCAAAAACAATCCGCCGCTCCGACTGGCTGCAGACGCGGCTAAACTGTGGGAGCTGCAGCGGCAAGGAAGCATTGATATCATTACTTCCGATCACGCGCCATGGGGAGCGGATCGCAAGGAAGCAGGGGAGCATAATATTTTCTTGGCGGCTGCCGGCGTGCCCGGCGTGGAAATAATGATCCCTCTTATGTTTGACCATGCGGTAATGCAGGAAGGGGTTCCGCCGGAGGTATTTGCCAAATGGATGTCCCAGTATCCTGCGGAAGTGTTCGGCATACCGCGCAAAGGGAAAATCTCACCTGGCTATGATGCGGATTTTACTGTTATTGATCCGCTGCAAAGCTGGACGATTGACCAGACGAAGCTGCGCTCTCATTCTAAGCTTTCGCCATTCCATGGGCATGAGGTACAGGGGAAAATTAAGCATACGATTGTTAGAGGGAAAAGCGTGTATGACGGTAATCAGATCGTGGCACAGCCAGGCAGCGGCCAGTTCATTGCAGGCTCTGCCTATAAAAGGGAGGTTGTCAGCTCATGAGCATGGCACGATTATCCATAAGTACGGAACGTATTCGGCAGCAGATTGAGGCGCTTGCCGCTTATATAGATACTAGTAAGCCAGGCTGGACCAGAAGGCCTTTCACGCCTTGGTACGAGCAAGGGCGGCTATGGTTGAAAAACCAGATGCAAGAGCTAGGGTTAAACGTGAGCCAAGATGCAGGGTCCAATCTCATTGGTGCTTTGCCGGGCAGCGAAGCGGGGTTAAAGGCAATTATGGTGGGTTCCCATACCGATACCGTTACGGGCGGCGGCCGGTTTGACGGTATTATTGGCGTTATTGCGGGACTTGAGCTCGCTCGGGTGCTCAAGGAGGAGGGAATCGTTCTACGGCATCCGCTTGAAATTGTGGACTTCACAGCGGAGGAGCCGAGTGAATTTGGAATCTCCACAATTGGCAGCCGCGCAATGGTCGACAATTTGACCTCGGAGATGCTGCTTCGCAAGGATCAGAGCGGGCTTATTCTTCGGGATGCAATCGATCAGGCTGGGGGGGCGGCAGTAGAGATCAGTGAGCAGGCGAGACGAGCGGGAGATATCGCCCTATACCTGGAGCTTCATATCGAGCAGGGGCCGGTGCTTGAGCAGACGGGGAATCTGCTTGGTGTGGTTACGGGCATCGTCGGCATCGACCGATTTGCAGTTACGGTGGAGGGTGCTCCAAATCATGCGGGGACGACGCCAATGGGGCTGCGTGCCGACGCGCTGACGGGGGCTTCTGAGCTGGTGCTTGCGCTCGAAGAGATAGCAAGCAAGTCTTACGGCGAGCCGATTGTGGGGACGGTAGGCAAGCTGTTTGTTGAGCCGAATGCAGCGAACGTCATTCCAGGCCGGGTTACATTCGAGCTGGAGATTCGTTCCTTGAGTACAGCGATTGTGGAGCAGGCGGCGACGGAACTGAAGAAGAGAGCGGCTCACATAGCAGCGCGCAGAGGGATCGGCATCCGCTTGGAGCCTTTGTCGAGGTCGGAGCCCATTCGGGTTAGCGACACAGTTCAGAATGTGATACGGGAGGCATGCAGCGCGATTGCGCCTACGCTAGATCTTCCAAGCGGAGCGGGACATGACGCGAATCAGCTGGCACGGATTGCACCGATCGGGATGATCTTCGTGCCGAGCGTCGGCGGGCGCAGTCACTGCCCGGAGGAATGGACTGCATACGAGCAGGTTGCCTCCGGGGTTGAAGCGATTATTCAATCGGTACTTCTATTTGATCAACGATGGGATATTCAAGGTGGAGAGGATGACGGATATGGAACGGATAACTGCGGCCAGGGGGACGGAGCTTCGCTGCAAGGGCTGGCGACAGGAAGCGCTGCTTCGGATGCTGGAGAACGTCCTTGAGAATGGTGAGAACCAGAAGGATTTAATCGTATATGCGGCGCTTGCAAAAGCGGCACGTGATTGGCCTTCTTATCATGCGATTGTTAGCACGCTCAAAGAGCTGGAAGAAGACGAAACGCTTGTCATTCAATCTGGCAAGCCGATCGGCATCTTTAAGACCCATCGCTTCGCGCCGCTTATTGTCATGGCCAACTGCAATTTGGTTGGCCGATGGGCGACGAGCGAAAATTTCTATAAGCTGCAGGAGAAGGGCTTGCTTATATGGGGTGGTCTAACGGCTGCAGCTTGGCAATATATCGGCTCACAGGGTGTCATTCAAGGGACGTATGAAATTTTTCAGAGTATTGCTAGGAAATATTTCGATGGGCGGTTACAAGGGAAGTTTATTCTGACTGCTGGTCTTGGCGGAATGGGTGGGGCGCAGCCACTTGCTGGAACGCTGGCTGGGGCAGCGATCCTTTGTATCGAGGTATCCGAGGAGAAAGTGGCACGTAGAATTCAATCGGGCTACCTGCAGCGAAGGACGGAGCATTTGGATGAAGCGCTCGAGTGGATTGCTGAAGCGATTCGCAGCCAATCAGCAATATCTGTCGGGCTCATTGGCAATGCAGCTGATATTTATCCGGAAATTGTGAAACGTGGCATCATACCCGATATTGTAACGGATCAAACGTCAGCCCATGATTTGCTATATGGCTATGTTCCTTCCGAATACGGTGTCGCTGAGCTTAAGCAGCTTAGGGAAACGGATTCCGTTCGCTTGCAGCAAGCCGCCGGGGCTTCGATCGCCCGCGAGGTACGTGCAATGCTAGCGTTTAAGGAGAAGGGTTCTATCGTATTCGATAACGGCAACAATATTCGCTCGCAAGCCCAGTTGTTTGGGGTAGAGCAGGCGTTTGATATTGATATTTTCACAGAAGCGTTCCTACGTCCTTTATTTGCAAGGGCAATCGGCCCTTTCCGTTGGGTTGCTTTAAGCGGCAATGTCAGCGACATTCAAGCGATTGATGAATATATCCTCGAAGCATTTGCGGATAACGAGATTATTGTCAACTGGATTCGGCTCGCGCGTGAGCATGTTCCGGTAGAAGGTCTGCCTGCACGAATCG
The DNA here is from genome assembly GCF_005930355.1 of Paenibacillus sinopodophylli. Classification (GTDB taxonomy): domain Bacteria; phylum Bacillota; class Bacilli; order Paenibacillales; family Paenibacillaceae; genus Pristimantibacillus; species Pristimantibacillus sinopodophylli. The sequence continues at coordinate 214,456 of NZ_VDBO01000003.1, read as the reverse complement.
GCTGGTTCGGCCATGGCGAACGTACGAGACTGGCGTTGGCTGTGAACCAGATGGTTAGGAATGGAACTTTAAGTGGTCCGGTGGCCTTCTCGCGTGATCATCTGGATGCGGCCTCAATGACTCACCCGAACATCATGACCGAGAAAATGAAGGACGGCAGCGATGCGATTTCGGACTGGCCGCTCTTGAACGCGATGCTGAACTGTTCTTCAATGGCGGATCTCGTCACGATTCATTCGGGCGGCGGCGGATATTCCGGCTACATGACAAGCGCAGGCGTTACGTTGGTGGCGGACGGGACGTCCGAGAGCGATATTCGTCTAGAGACGACGCTGAACAATGACACAGGTCTCGGCGTACTGCGCTATGCAGATGCTGGCTATGAGGAATCGATTGATGAGGTGGAGCGCAAAGGCATCAGGCGAATCCAAACGAAATGATTACGACTAAGGAGTAGGAGGAAACGATATGCGTATTTTAACTGAAGAGGATGTATGGGCAGCGGTAAGAGGAGGCTCAGTATTTGCGAGCGGTGGAGGAGGTTGGGTCGATCATGGACTGCAAATCGGCGGTGCAGCCGTTGCGATTGGTCAGCCGCGGCTAGTTTCCGTGGATGAGCTGCCGGACGATGCCATCGTCATTACGGCTACCGCTATTGGAGCCCCGGCGGGTACGGATTGGCAGATGCTCGGTACCGATTATATTAAAGCAGTTAAGCTGCTGCAGGAGAATTACGAAGGCAAAATTTCAGGCGTTATGACCCCGCAAAATGGAATGTCCAGTACAATAAATGGTTGGCTTCCTGCCGCTCTGCTTGATCTGGCCGTCGTAGATGCAACAGGCGACATCCGTGCGCATCCAACTGGGAAAATGGGATCGATGGGACTCGCGGCCTTGCACGATTACGAAACGATACAAGTCGTCGTCGGTGGCAAGCGTGATAACGGCTCGTATATTGAACTGGTCGTCAAGGGCTCACCTGCCCGCACATCGAATATTTTGCGCACGGCTGCCGATCAGGCAGGCGGCTTTATCGCCTCGGCACGTCATCCTTTGCCAGCCTCCTATATTAAGCAGCATGCAGCGCTAGGAGGCATCTCCATTGCCATCGCACTTGGCAAGGCCATTATCGCCGCGCAGCCGCAAGGCGGGAGAGCTGTCATCGATACGATTGTAACCCAAACGAATGGGAGTATACTCGGTGAAGGCGTCGTGACTCGTCGCGAGGTCTATTACTCTGGAGCCTTCGATATCGGTACAATCGATGTGGAAACAGCGAGCGGCATTCTCACGCTTCATGTTATGAATGAATATATGGCGGTAGATGACAGCAGCGGCAGCCGGCTTACAACCTATCCGGATGTGATTACAACGCTGTCCTATGAGACGGGTTTGCCTGTCAGCGTAGGTCATGTAGAGGTGGGAAGTAAGCTAGCTGTGTTCTCCATTCATAAGAGCCAGATTCCACTCAGCTCAAGTGTGAAGGATAAGAGTGTCTATCCGGAAGTGGAGAAGGCGCTCGGCATACAGCTGGCCGTCTACGCGCTGGATGGCATTCAGGACTAAGCCGATGACAAGCGAAACGAGGACACGCGCACTAGTATTAGATGGGAGCACTTTGACGATTGAGGATGTGCATGCGGCAGCCGCTGGACTTGTCCGCGTCGAAATTGCGGAAGACGCTTGGCAACAGGTTATACGCTCGCGGCAGTTTATGCTCAAGCAAACCGCGAGCGATACGCCTATATACGGATTCAACCGTGGTGTAGGCTTGAATAAGGACCGTATCGTTGAGGAACAGGCTTATGAGAGCTATAATCGCAGCCTGCTCTACGCCCATTCTGCGGGAGTTACGCCTTACGCTGACGTGCGTGATGTAAGAGCGGCTATGCTTGCCAGACTGAATACGCTGCTCGTGGGCACAACGGGAGCTTCTCCTTCATTAATTAGGCAATATGCCGAATTTCTAAATGCGGGTATTCATCCGTTGCTCCCAACCAGAGGCTCTGTCGGTGCAGGCGATATTACGCTGCTGTCTCATCTTGGCCTCGCGTTCATCGGAGAGGGCGACGTTATGTATAAGGGAGAGCGAATATCCGCGAAAGCGGCGCTCATTCACGCGGGCCTAGAGCCTGTAAAGCTTGGCGCGAAAGATGGGCTGGCGATTGTTTCCTCTAATGCGTTTGCGGCCGGCAGCGGAGCGTTGGTTATCCATGAGTGCGAGCAGTTGCTGGAGCTTGCTGATCTGGTCTGCGCATTGTCACTTGAAGCGCTCCAGGGGCAGCTCTCTCCGCTGGATGAGAGCGTTCACCGCAGCCGCCCTTACGAGGGGCAAGGCAGAAGCAGCTCTAGAATGCGGATATTTTTGAGCCGCAGCAGTCTTTGGGATAATAGGGCGGTTGCGCTGCAGGACCCGCTGAGCTTCCGCAGTGCCTCGCCAGTTCATGGCGCCGCGCTTGAAGCGCTTAATTATGCTAGAAGTTCATTGCAGCTTCATTTGAATAGCTCGGAGGATAATCCCTGCGTGCTGGAGGAGGAAGGGCGAATATTAGCCACTGCCAGCTTTGAGCCGCTTGCTTGGGTGCTAGGTTTCGAGATGCTGGGGATTGCACTCAGTCATGTCTCCAAAATTTCTTGTTATCGATCAATTAAGCTTTGCACGCCGAGTTTTACCGGGCTTCCGCGGTTTTTGGCACCTGAGGAGCATATTCTAGCTTTCAGCACGATTCAGAAAACATTCACCGCGCTCGATACAGAAATCAGGCAGCTCTCGAACCCTGTATCTGCGGATTATTATTCCTTGGCTGGCGATATGGAGGATCATTCGACGAATGCGCCGCTTGCCGTTCATAAAACAGCGGAAATCATAGATAGACTGACTTATATTTTGGCGATAGAGGCGATGCACGCAGCTCAGGCTATCGATCTGCGTAAAAACATAAAGCTGGGAGAAGGCACCCGGCATGCGTATAATAGAATCAGATCGGTTATTCCCTTTTTGGATCGCGACCGCAGTTTGAGCGGTGATGTACAGGCGGTCTACACACTGTTGAAAGCAGGGGAGCTTGGACAGAAGTAGGGAACGATTGACAGCTAGCAGAGGCAATGACAGACTAGGTATTTCATGCCGATAGCTACATATATAGGGGTGACTATGAGTACAAATGTAGAGATGCGATCCATGAATGGAACACAGACATTAAGCCGTGCTTTGGATATTCTGTTTGCACTGGCAGAAGCGGACGGCACATTAACAGTGAGTGATATTGCGCAGAAGGTATCTATACCGGAAAGCTCAACCTATCGGTTCCTTCAGACCCTTGAGCAGAATGGCATTGTAGAGCGTAGAGGAAAAGGACAGATCGGTCTAGGGATGCGAATACTTGACCTGGCACGCAGTCTCAGCGAGCAGGTACACCGCGAGCTGGTTCCGCTGGCCTTGCCCGTCATGGAGGAACTAACGAAGGAGACCAATGAAACGTCACTATTGTTTATCCGTTCGGGGACGAATGCCATTAGTATTCAGACCATTAGGAGCAAGGCGCTTATTCAATATTCCGCAGAGAACGGAAGAATATTGCCCTTATATTTGGGCGCATCCGGCAAGGCCATTCTCGCTTATGAAAGTGAGAAGATCGTTCACAATGTGCTGGACAAATGGTCGCCTGACTTATCCAAGGACTTGCTGCTAAGCGAGCTGAGCAGCATACGCGAGCAGGGCTACGCATTGACTCAAGGGGAGATTGATCCCGACGTGTTCGCCGTAGGTGCGCCTGTATTCGATTCGCGTGGCGCACTCGTAGCCAGCCTTTCCATTGCTGGTCCGAAATACCGCTTTGATGATGTGCTGAGGCAGCTATCAATTGATGCGGTGCAGCATGCCGCAGAGCAAGTTTCACGTAAGCTTGGAAAAGAATAAAAAGCCAGGGGACGCTTAACGCGCTCCTGGTTTTTATCGCTTTTAGGCTATCAAAACAAAACGGCCGCTAAACCTCCACAGCTCGGAAGGGTTAGCGGCTATTTGCTTAAAACTTCTGCCTGCGATGTACTGCTGAATCGCATTTGTTAATTCCAAGGCAGCTATCGGGTATTAATCATTGATCTTAGATATCCAAACGACAATGGTTTCATACCAGCCTTGTACTTTAATCAGCAGCTTGTCCGCTTTCTTACCCTCTTTCACGAGATGGATAAGCCAGTCCCAATCGGTAATGAATTGCAGGATGGTTATGACTAACATAATAATTACGAATGAAAAAACGATAACGAAAGCGCTTTGGAGCCGGAAGTAAAGAAGAAGTCGATTTGCTAGCTTTGCTGCTGTCAGCTCATCACGTGGGTTCGCTTGAAGCTTCTTAGCTTGACTGGCCATAATGAGCAGGACAATCGTCATGACAAGCTCTAGAATGCCGGCAAGCGTACCCCAGCCGAAATTAATAATGCCGATAAACGTCTGGAAGAGTCCGAACAGCAAGGTGAAAACGGCCGTTGTCCGCATCCAGAAAGCAAGCTTATGCCATACTTTCTGAAGCTCTTGTGGCAATTCGTTAGAGGTTTCAGGTGTAATAAAAAGTTCTTCTTTTATCGTAAGGGAATACGAAACCTCTGTTTGTGTAGGGGTATCCAATTAAAGACGCTCCTTTTCATTTATTTTCTATTATTTTGAATGAGACGTGTCCATGCGATAAACGGTTTCTGAGAAACGATTATCGATCATATGATAGGCCATCCCTATTTGCAGTTGCTATGTTTTTGCAGTACGATGAAGAAATAATAGGACAAATTTCCAATCAAACAGGGAGGCTGCAGTGTTGTGCTGTCAACGAACTTGATCCAAATCGGCTCGATTATCATATCGGCTTTCGCTGGCCTCACACTTATCATACTTCGTATCCGTGCAGGAAAACAGCCCACATCGCTGCGTAAAATCGCAATACCGCCGCTTGGCATGGCAACGGGGTTCATCATGTTCGCATTCTCAGTTACTCATATCCCTTGGTTATGGGGACTGTCCGCATTCCTGACGGGGCTGCTTATATTCGCCTTTCCGTTAATTGTTACTACGCGACTTGAACGTGTGGAATCTGAAATCTATGTCAGACGCTCGAAGGCTTTCATCTTTATTATGTTAACCTTGTTCGTCATAAGACTGTCTTTGCACCGTGTTGTCGAGCAATACATGTCGATCCCGCAAACAGGTGCTATTTTCTACTTGCTGGCTTTCGGTATGATCGTACCTTGGCGCCTTGCCATGCTGAGTGACTACATTAGGCTGCAAAAAGTAGAATCGTAATGGAAGAGGGGGAGAATGGAATGGATCCGAAGCTAGCGGAACGAGTAAAGTTAACGCAGAACAAATTAAGAAGACGGACATTATCCGCGATCTTTCAGGAATTTGACCAGAAGCTTATGAAGCTTACACGCGATAAACGTGAGGAAAAATATACGAAAATGTCGGAAACGGCCTTCTCGTTTTTTAGAGGCAGCGCGTATTTGTTTTATTTCGACGTCTCGCGGGAATGGTTTCCCTACCATACGCCGCTTAGCCGGCCGACTTGGATACAAGGCGATTTGCATTTCGAGAACTTTGGAGCATTCCGCAATGAGCGCGGTGCGCTCGTCTATGACGTGAATGACTTTGATGAAGGTTATTTAGGTTCTTATTTGTACGACTTGATGCGGATGTCGGTCAGTATCGCGCTTGTTGGCAGGCTGAAAGGTCAATCCTATAACAATCAAATAAGCGGGGTAGAAGCTTACCTGCAAGCCTATTCCAAGCAAATGCGACGCTTTGCAAAGGGTAAGGACGACCCAGGGACCTACGCTGTTGATTTGGAACGAGCAGAGGGTCCTGTCAAGAAGCTACTCAAAAAGCTGCAAAAGCGCAAGGACCAGCATTTCCTTGAGAAAGTTACGGCCCTCGTACAGGAGCATCGCCAGTTCGCGACAACAGATGAGATCGTTTCGCCAACTGAGGTGGAGAGGGATTCACTTTTGGAAGCGTGGCCAGACTATCTGGCAACTGTCGCTGCCAATGACGCGGAAAGATTGAATCATTTCAAGGTGAAGGATATTGCAGTCAAGCATGGTTCTGGCACCGCTTCTATCGGACTTGACCGGTATTATGTGTTAATCGAAGCGGGCGATGGAGCACAAGGAGAGGATGACGTTGTGCTGGAGGTCAAGGAGGTACGAGTACCTGTGCCGGCGTACTTCATGCCATATAGCGAGTCCTTCTGGTCATCGTTCGAGCATCAAGGCAAACGCGTAACGATGACACAGAAAGCGATGCATCACGAAGCTGATCCGTATCTCGGCTGGTTGTCGATTGGAGAGCGTCAATTCTATGTGCGGGAGCGTTCGCCGTACAAAAAAAGACTCAAGCTTGAATCGCTTGAAACGGTTGGAGATATGCTGTCAGTTACGGATACGATGGGGAAATTGACTGCCAAAATGCATGCGAGAGCGGATAGCGATGTGGCGCAGGGCATATTGGCTTATCATAGCGAAGTTGAAATCGTGAAAGCGATGGGTAACGATGAGGATGTATTCTGTACTTCAATTGCAAATTGGGCGGTCTCTTATGCAGACCAAGTGGAACAGGATTACGCCTTGTTCACGGAGTGGCTAGGTGGAAGAAAAAAATCATCGCAATCATAAAATAGGTTAGAGCTAAGGACGGCATGTCAACGGAGCATCACCAGTTGGCTGAGCGGTCCTTTTCTAATGGAATAGCGATTTGACATTGTTCGTTCCAAGATGGTAATCTGTAAATATATTTAATTGTGTTCAATATAATTTATTAAAACTTAGTTAACACACAGGAGGCAGCGGCTATGAGTATTTATTCGTATAATGTAGAAACAATTAAAGGTGAGCAACAAAGTATGGAGCAATACAAAGGTAAGGTGCTGATTGTCGTCAATACAGCAAGCAAATGCGGTTTTACACCACAATATACGGATTTGCAAAAGCTGTACGTAGAATATAAAGATCAGGGCCTGGAAATTCTTGGTTTTCCAAGTAACCAATTCGGTGAGCAGGAACCAGGTACCAACTCTGATGTACAAAGCTTCTGTCAAATAAACTATGGTGTTTCATTTCCGCTCTTCGATAAGACGGATGTTCGGGATGAAACCGCACATCCATTATTCAACTATTTGACAGAGCAAGCTCCATTCGATGGCTTCGATACGAATGAACCGAGCGGTAAAATGCTGAATGCTTTTCTTTCGGAGAAGCTGCCTCATTACTTGGAGGGCAACTCGATCAAATGGAATTTCACTAAATTTCTAATAGATCGCGAAGGAAACGTCATTAAACGGTTCGAATCGACCGATGAACCGCTTGCAATGAAGGGCGAAATCGAGGCTCTTCTTTAATGCTCCCTCAGTTCAAAATGAAATAGATGCGGCTTCCCGGCGAAAAAAAGCCCATATTATGGATTTTTAAGGCAGGTTAAGCAAAAATCTGACGATTTATGTCGAGCAGCTTGAAGGAACAGAGCGTTTCTATTAATATGCGCCGCTCCGTAATAGCTGCGATGTCATAGGATAGGTTGAAAGCGGGCCAGCTAGTAGGTATCTATTTGTGTGAGAAAGGTGATCGTCTTCGGACATCGCCTTTTTTGTCGTCTCAGTGGTGTGGAAAGGAACACTTATGAATGCCGCATACGTTGTATCCTTTTAATTTCAATACGCGTATATAAAGGGTTCTATTTGGATGAACATCAATGAGCAGTACGTTCTGTTTCCGTGCTCCCGCTCCTTCTCCTTCTCCTTCTCCTTCTCCTTCTCCTTCTCCTTCTCTCCAGCTTCCGGCAGTATCCTCATCTTGTATATATTTTATCTTCTATTTCCTTATCATCCTTTTCAGCTCTTGACTCCCTCCGAACGAGAGGTTGTGTACAAGCAGAAATAGCTCCAATGCTGGTAATCTCGATTAGCAATTGTTATTAGCAATTTTCGAATCAATATCGCATTCGTTTCATGTGTAAATATATAAATGAAAATTTATGAAAATCGTGTATTCCTCTGTTTTATAGGTTTTTAAACAATTTCGTTTTATGTTTTTATATGTTGTTTTTATATAAAAAATAATCAAGCGGATATTGGTGGGTGAGTGGAGAATGAAAGGTGAAGATCAATGTTTGATTGTGTGTTTACAGATATTTTAGCATGACAGTATGCTACGTCTCCCACCAAGTTAGGTTGACTCTCGTTCCAAGCAATCCAAGCAAGGTCAAGGACCCTCTAACATTAACGATAAGCGATTGTCCGGGAGGCAGTTGGATTCCTCCGGTATAGGTAAATCGAAAGGGTGAGGGAAAAGTGGGATAGATCATGAAGGTTGTTCCCCCTGTAGGCGCGCTTGTCGAAGAGGTTACAACTCCAGTGCTCGTGACAGCACTCGTCAAGTAAAGATTTGAAGATGCCGCTGCAGTCGGGCTGGTAAGCGTCCCGCCGCTTAGTATTGTAACGAGGCCAGTAAAGCTGGAGAGCAAGCTGAGTGAAACGTCGATCGTGCCTCCGATGCTAGCGATGTAAACCAGCTTTCCGCTTCCGAGTGGATTACTTAGTCTTATCGTGATGTTCACGGTACCGCCTAATATTCCTAGATTGGCGCTGGTCGAGGCTTCAGAAGCGAAATGACGTGCAGCCCGTGCGGCACCAGTCTGAGGTGGAGCGGCTGAACCAGGCTCATCATATCCATTCACAGCTAGGCCGTAAAGCTCGTTTCCGGGGTTGTCCATAGCATTATGATTCGGCATATTAGACCTCCCACCACGAGATATTGGTGGCAGCGGTTATTGCGCCAGGGCCTAGAGACAGCGTGATTGAGCGGCCCTGAGGAACAATGATTCCGCCTGTGAAATCCAAGCTGAACATGCCTGTACTCATTGGTAGAGACATGAAGAGTGTTGGTGTACCACCGACCGTACCGGCAGAGGTTCTAGCTGTTGCAATACTGGCTGTAGCATTTCCGAATTGGCAGTTAAACGGGGTTGGCGTTGTACCGCCAGTAACCGTACCTGAAGAATACAAAATGAGCGTAGCTGCAGCGGTTATTCCGCCAGAAACTCTTGAGATGTATAGAGAGCGTCCGCTTAGGTTCGGGTTTGTAATTTGAACGAGCTGGTTCGATCCGCCTGCAATTGCGGCGTTTGCAGTGGTGACCATAAACAGTCTGCCGTTACTTGACGCATCTGCTTCCGGCGGAGCGATAGAGGCAGATGAACTGTAAGGATTATTAATAAGTGTATAGAGCGGTTTGTTTTCGGTGTTGAATACGGAGTTGTTTGTCAAAAGAGATCCCCTCATTTTCTGTTAGGATGCTTGTATTTCTAGCATTATATGGCGCTGTCCTCAGCTTTGTATGGGGGAATACGGAGAATTTCTGATTTGGGTGCTCGGGTAGAGGAACAATCGCCGTTTCGAAACTCGTAGAGTCGACATAGATTATCGAAGCATGGACACGAGGGGAAGAAGAGCAGATGCCAAAACCGGCGAATCGATGTGAAAGGACTGGTAGGAAAAAGAACCCCGTTATATCGGCAAAGCCGCGGAAGTCGAAGTGCAGAAGAAGATGCCGCCGCCGTAAACGCAAAGAAAAGTGCACGCGCAGCGGTTTTTGTGAAGTCGTGTATAAGGATTTGCATACGAGTGATCAATTCAAACCGCTTCCTATGCAGGATACCTCCAATAAAACGATGTATTCGTACGCCATTGTGAACCATGGTGAAAATCCGGCTGTACTTAGACTTGAAGTCGGTCCCAACGGCTCTGATTATGCAGTTGATATGGAGGGGGTAGTCGAGAAGGGGATGACAGAAGTCGTAGTACCTTCGAAATTTATGCGCTACACCAGACTTACGATGAAATCTAAGCTGAAGGGACAGCCAACAAGGCTGCAGGTTTATTTTCAAGCGCAGCTTGCATAGTGAAAGGCTCTCCCTCGTGACCGCTCCTACTCTAACAAGAAAAAGGTGAAGAAAAAGTGCCAAACTTCTCATCATTTAACCCTAATCCGGATAATTTGCGTACGCTAATATTCGGTAAAGACAGTACGAACACCGCGCAGGCTTTGGCGACGGACACCGCAGGCCACATTGTGAATATTATGTTAGACGGAACGATCAGCAATCTGATGGGCGTTACGATTACGGCAGGAACAATCACGAGCGTGCTTGGAGCAACGATTACAGCAGGAACGATTAACAGTGTGCTTGGAGCAACGATAACGGCAGGAACGATTAACAGTGTGCTTGGAGCAACGATAACAGCGGGAACGATTACAAGTGTGCTCGGAACGACTATAACAGCAGGGACGATCAACAGTGTACTAGGAGCGACAATCACCGCAGGAACATTAGACGTAGTTAACAGCGTACTTGGAGCAACGATAACGGCAGGAACGATCAATAGTGTACTTGGAGCAACGATAACAGCGGGAACGATTACAAGTGTGCTCGGAACGACTATAACAGCAGGAACGATCAACAGCGTACTTGGAGCAACGATCACAGCAGGAACGATCAATAGCGTGCTTGGAGCAACGATAACGGCAGGAACAATCAATAGCGTGCTCGGAGCAACGATTACAGCAGGAACGATCAACAGTGTACTAGGAGCGACAATCACCGCAGGAACATTAGACGTAGTTAACAGCGTGCTTGGAGCAACGATAACGGCAGGAACGATCAACAGCGTACTTGGAGCAACGATCACAGCAGGAACGATTAATAGCGTACTTGGAGCAACGATAACGGCGGGGACGATAACAAGTGTGCTCGGAACGACTATAACAGCAGGGACGATCAACAGTGTACTAGGAGCGACAATCACCGCAGGAACAATCAACAGTGTACTTGGAGCAACGATCACGGCAGGAACAATCAACAGCGTGCTTGGAGCAACGATAACGGCGGGGACGATTACAAGTGTGCTCGGAACGACGATCACAGCAGGGACGATCAACAGTGTACTAGGAGCGACAATCACCGCAGGAACATTAGACGTAGTTAACAGCGTGCTCGGAGCAACGATAACGGCAGGAACAATCAACAGCGTGCTCGGAGCAACGATAACGGCAGGAACAATCAACAGCGTGCTAGGAGCAACGATAACGGCAGGAACAATCAACAGTGTGCTTGGAGCAACGATAACGGCGGGTACGCTTAACAGTGTAACGTCAATATCGCAAAAGAGTTTTCAGGAAACGAGCAGTTTAAATATCGTAACAGCCGATGCTTATACGGCGTTGCCTAGCGTAACGACAAGTGTCTTCGGCACATATTCATTTTTCGTGTATAACAAGGGGCCGGGTACCAATGCTGCTGATGCTCGCGTTGAGATTAGTGCGAACGGCACGAACTGGTATGCAGACGTGGATACGGTGACTGGCGTAGCGGTAGGGTCTGTTGACGTCTTGGTGCCACAGCGGTTTTTGAAATATACAAGGCTCGCTTATCGTTCCAGTGCTACCGGATTGCCGACTACAATTGATGCGTACTTCAATGGACAAGGGACGTAAGATCGTTGTCATCATAAAATGCTTATAGATGTGGGAGGGTAACGCATGCTGCTCGGGGTACATTTAATTGTACGTAACGAGGCTGACGTGCTGGAGCGCTGTTTGCAAAGCGTAAAAGCATTCGCGGATGAAGTGATTGTGGCGGATACAGGATCGTCGGACGAGACAAAGGAGATCGCGCAGCGAATGGGTGCTCGCGTGATCGACGTTGTATGGGAAGATGATTTCGCAAAGGCTCGAAATGAAGCTCTTCAGCATGCCAGAACGTTGTGGGTGTTGGTACTAGACGCGGACGAATGGCTGGAAGGCTCAATCCATACTGGCAAGCAGCTAAGGGAAGAGCTGAAGCGAACGCGGGAAGCGGCACTGCGTCTGAAAATGGAGCACCTATTGGAAGAAGATGAAGCGGGAAGCATGCTCTCCAATGAGGCGCTTCGCATATTTCGCGCTGACCGTGGTTTTGCTTACGTGGGTGAAATACACGAGCAATTAGTTCGTTTTGCTGTCGGTGGTGCAGGGCGATGGCTGGATGTGGATGGGCCGCTAGCGCAGAGCGAAATCGTTATTCGGCATGATGGCTACCAGCCAGCCGTTATTGCGCGCAAGGAAAAGGCGATTAGAAATGAAAGGATCATTGCGAGGCAGTTGTCCGAGCGTCCCAATGATCCTTTTTGCCTTTACAACTATGGCGTTGCGTTATGCCAGTTGGGCAGGCTTGCTGAGTCCAGTGAAGCCTTTGGACATTCGCTTGCAGAGGCTGAAGTTCAGGCGCCATATCGCCCGACTTTGGTTCGTGATTACGCCAAAGTGTTATTGTCTCTTCAGCGCACAGGGCAAGCTGAAGCGCTATTGGCGGAGGAAACGAGTAGATATGCAGATTATGCGGACCTATTTCTATGGTATGGCGATGCGTTGCGAACTGGCGGCATGCTGCTGGAGGCTAAGAAAGCCTATGAAGATGCTATTGCAGTTGATTCGCTGAGCGGTCAAAGCAAGTACATCTCGGAAGCTGGTGCAGGAGGCGTACTTCCTCGCCTCGCTCTTGCGGAAATAGAGCTTGCGCTCGGGTTGTTCGACCAAGCGCAGACTATGTTCGAGCAAGTGCTGCGTGACGATCCGCGATCTGAGCCGGGGTATGACGGTCTGGCAGCTTGCTTGCAACTTGCAGGTAGAAGTGATGTGGAAATATGCGAATATCTATTATCCATATCGGGAACGCAGCAAGCAAACGAGTATATGGTGGCCCGATCATTGACTCGTATTGGTGCATACGAATCGGCTCTGCCTTTATGGCAAAAAGTATGGCCCGCAGCAAGCGATGAAGCTTCTCAGGTAGAGGACATGATTTTCTATGCCAGAGCGCTAATTGGTGAGGGTAAGATTGCTGAAGCGGGAGAACGGCTGCTTGGCATGCTGGAGTCACTGGCTCTACCCATAAAAGAGGGCGTAAGGCAGCTTGTTCAGAATGCGGCAATCGTTACGTTATTATGCAACTGGAATAACGGGTGTCCGCTAGCCGTAGAGGATGAAGACCGATTCATGCGACTGCTTGGCTCAGAAGCATCGATTAATCTAAAAAGCTTAGAGAAGGCAGTGTTTGCATCTCCTGTTCCTAAGGAGCAGCGAGTGAAATGGGTTGAGAACGGGATAACATGGCTGAGCAGGCTGCTTGGTCATGCGGTCTCGTTGGCAATGCTTCAATTAGCCGAGCGACTTGTTCAAGATGATGAAAGGCTGGCACTTCTTTTCGAGCATGCGCTTTATGATGAGGGTTACAAGGATGCAGCGGCGGACAGGATGCTGTGTCGCTATTCTTCGACGGGTGAGCTGGAGGTCGGACACTGGTTCAGGCTTGGGGAGCTTCTCTATTCTAAAGGGCTGTTTAGTGAGGCGCTTGGTATGTTCGAGCAGGGAATCACAGTGTCAGAGCAGCAGGAGCAGGAAGAGTGGGCAGCATCGGACACCGTTCGTCGAATGCGGCTTGGTGCGGCAGCGGCTAGCCTTCAGCTTGCTATGGAAGCGCTAAGCCTTGCGGGTCCGCAAGGCAGCCGCTCATGGGATGGGAGCTGGGCAGAGTCTGATGCAGATAAGCTGCATGCAGCCCAGCAGCGAATAGCTGCGCTTGGATGGAGAACGAAATGGAATGGCATGCAAAGGAGGAGGGCGAATGGTCGAGCAGCAGAAGCTGATTTCCTTATGCATGATCGTGAAGGATGAAGAGCACCACCTCCCGAGCTGCCTTCAAAGTGTGCAAGGCATCGTCGACGAAATCGTCGTTGTGGATACGGGATCAACGGATCGGACGGTTGCCATTGCCGAGCAGTACGGAGCGCGTGTTGTGCTCGCGGAGTGGGAGCATGATTTTGCCAAAGCAAGAAATGCAGGACTCGAGGTTGCGCAGGGAGAGTGGATCTTGTTTCTTGACGCAGATGAGGAGCTTGACGCCCATAGCGGAAGGCAACTGCGAGCTGAGGCATCGCTCTTAGTTGAGGGACTATTCCTGCAAATATGGAATGTGGTTGGAGCAGGTGACGATGAGCGCGGAGGTACGGTTCATCCCGTGCTGCGTATGTTTCGCCGTGATCCTGAGATCCGATTCGAGGGAAGTATCCACGAACAGATTGCGGCTTCTATTCTTCGGAAATGGCCGCAGGCGGTATTTCAACTAACCGAAGTGAAAATTATCCATTACGGCTATCGGCAAGATGTTGTTATTCAGAAAAACAAGCTGAGGCGTAATATGGAATTGCTTGAGCGAGCGGTACAGCAAGAGCCGAACAATGGCTTCCACCGGTATAACATCGGTGTCGAGTATTTGCGGGCGGGCATGCCGGGCAAGGCGCTGGAAGCCTTTCGCCATGCGCGTCGACAGCCAGGGTTCGAGCAGCTCAGCTATGCGCACTTGGTCGTGAAATATGAGGTGAGAAGCCTGTTAGCTTTAAGTGAATGGGTGGAGGCGGCGGAAATTGCGCGCATAGGTGCTGAACATTTTTCGGATTATCCGGATTTGTTCCATTACGAGGGGCTTTCGCTTGCTCAATGTGGTCAGTTGAGAGAGGCTGCACGCGCTGCGGAAAAAGCGCTGCAGATTGGTGCTGCACCGCAGCACTATCACACGGAGGACGGTATTGGCACCTATCGGACTTCCTATATGCTTGGGCGATTTAGAGAAGGGCTGCTGGATACGCCGGGCGTCATTGAGGCTTATATCGCCGCACTGCGGTTTCATTCGACACTTATGCCACCTTTATACAGGCTGTGTATCTATTTGCGTGTCGTTGGTGAAGAAGCGCGGCTTGCATCTATTCTTGAGGCTAAGCTGGTGTGCCGCAGCGAGGATGCGGTTATTAAGGTAGCGGACATTATGCTCGCTTGTGGTTGCTGCGAAGCGGCGAAGGCTTGGGTAAGGTGGCATGCCGCTCTATTCAACAGAGTAGATGAGCAGGGCCTGGTGACCTGGCTTGAGCGCACCGAAGCAGATGCTATTCTTGCAGATAATGACGGCAAGCAGGCGTCTAGGTCGTTCATAGGTCATACGGCAGAGGATGAAAAGGCAGAAGCTACTGCTTTATTCATTGAAATGTGCAGCCATGCTGACCGGCATTTGGAGCAGCTCCAGCTCAAGCTGAAATCGGGTGACGCGTTGCCGCATAGGCAGAGTACTCTAGCTCCATTACTCAGAGGAGCTTCGTCTGCCAAAGTCTTCGCTGCCATTCGATTGCTTATCCCGCGCGGGGAAG
This sequence comes from Paenibacillus sinopodophylli, assembly GCF_005930355.1. GTDB lineage: Bacteria > Bacillota > Bacilli > Paenibacillales > Paenibacillaceae > Pristimantibacillus > Pristimantibacillus sinopodophylli. The sequence continues at coordinate 199,184 of NZ_VDBO01000003.1, read as the reverse complement.
GCTGGGGGTAATGAGGATGAGTGGCGAAGGCAAGGGATGCGTAAATTTGGAGCTAGGCAAACCAGCAAGCGGGAAGCTGCCGATTTCGTTATGTATGATTGTTCGGGACGAGGAACGGTTTCTGCCAGCATGCCTTGATTCGGCTGAGGCGTATGTATCCGAAATCATAATTGTGGACACAGGCTCTAGCGATCGCACTGTCGCAATCGCTGAGCATTACGGGGCAAAGGTTGTCCACGCGGCATGGATGGATGATTTTGCAGCAGCACGCAATCAAGGGCTTGAGCTGGCCGCGCTGCCATGGATATTGGTACTTGATGCTGATGAGCGTCTGGCACAATGTTCGCTGACTGTATGGGAAGGCTTACTCGCGAATGACGGACTGTCGGGTTATTACGTCAGGCTTTGCAGTTGGATCGATTCTGCTGCCGGGCAGCGGATGCAAACGGAGCGGGCTGAGTCTTATATGACAGATGCGGTTTGCCGTTTGTTTCGCAACGATCCCCGTATTCGATTCTCTGGTGCGCTGCATGAAGAAGCAGCAACGAGTGTTGCGAAGCTTGGGGCGCAGCGGCTAGGTTACGCTCCGCTTACGATTTGGCATGAGGGCTACCGCGCGGAAGTCGTTATAGCAAAGGGGAAGCGGGAGCGGAACGGAAGGATTCTTAAGCTTGCGTTGGAGCGCAGTCCGGACGATCCCATGCTGCAGTATGCAATGGGGACAGAGTGTTTTACTTACGGCAATTGGAGCGGGGCGGCTGCTTGGCTGGCGCCGCTGGCATCGTCTCTGAAGCTAGAGCAGGGATACGCATCCGATCTTCTATTGAAGCTGAGCTATTCACTACAAGCGTTGGGCAAGGTGAGCGAGGCGGAGGAGTGGGCAAGAAGGGGGATCGAGGAGCTTGGCTTTGTAGATTTTCCGGATTTGTATGATGCATGGGCTTCCGCCTTGCTCGTGCAGGATAGAAATCAAGATGCGCTTGAGGTGTTGGATCGAGCATTGCGGCTCGGGATAACACCTGCCCATTACTCTTCTGCACCTGGCGCGGGCGGCTATCGCACGCTGTATGCGGCTGGCATCACAAGTGAACGGATAGGCGAATGGGAAAACGCAGCAGCCTATTATGAACGCTCCATCTCCTCGTACCCTGCTTTTATGCCTGCTTGGGAGCGACTGCTGCTGCTGAGTGCAGTTGACGGGCGGCTTCGCGGTCGTTTTATGAAGGCGTTAAATGCATTTGTTCATGAAGGGGAGCAGCAGGTGCTGCAGTGGACAGGCGGGTTGCTTCTGGAGCGAATTGCGGATGCGGGACTTATGCAAACCGGCGACGGCTGTAGAAATGAGGATGAGGGACTTATGCAAGCAGGAGACAGCTGCGGGAATACGGATAGGGGTTCCGTTATGCGAAAGCTTATCGATGCAGTTTGTGTTGGAGAGGGTGATCCCGACAGTCTGTATTGGCGCGGCTTGCTTAGCGTACAGCGTGGCCGGCTTCTGGAAGGGCGTACTCTGTGGGAGCGTCTGCCGGAGGGAGACGGGCGGCGCGCCGTTTATTTGAGTGCGCTGGAGCTTCGTGAAGCGACGGCGCATACTGACCTAGCCCCGCCGGAGCAGGCTCTCCTGCGCGTAGGCGCTTGGCGAGCATGGAGCGCTATGCGCGCTGCGAGCGTCAGCGCTGCGGCTCTGCCGCCGCTGCAGTGGTGCGCGATTATTCGCGCACCGCAGGCTTGCCGCGCAGCGCAGCGCATAGCGCTCGCGAGCGGCAGCTCTGCGCCCGCGCGGCTGGCCGCGGGCGTGCTTGCAGCTGCAGCAGCCGACTGGCGCGCTGCGGCAAGCAGCTTTGGCGCAGCGGCGACTGATGCGGCGGCTGTGCCATGGGTTGCACGCGCCGCCGCAGCAGGGCTGGCGGCAGCATTCGCGGCGCGTGCTCGCGCCGCGCTGTCAGCGCCGGAGGACATGGCGCTGCCGGCGCTTCAGGTTGAAGCGGAGCTGAAGCTGAGAGCGGTGTCTGCGTTATTTTCTTGAACGTCTTTAGGTATCACCCCAGGTGAGTGCGAACTTGTATAGGCTCCCTGCCAGGTCTCTGTATACAACGACGTTAGGAGCGCAGCAGCTTCTTCCGCTGCGCTTCGATAATGGACATCCACTGCGAATCCCATTTGCGCTGATCGAACGCGAGCGCTGTAAGGCGCGCAAGATGTCCCATTGAGCTTCGAAGCGCTTCATTGTCCAGTAATGTGCGAACAGCAGCTGTCAGCGCTGCAGACTGAGGAGGGACGAGCAGGCCGTTCAAGCCATCGACGATGATATCGTTTAAGCCGCCAACGTTGCTGGACACGACAGGAACTCCGCAGCTCATTGCTTCCAAGCAGGCGAGTGATGTACCTTCCGAGAAAATAGTAGGAATAACGACGATGTCCGCATTCTGATAAGCGGTGCGCACTTCTTCGAAGGAGTAGACGCGCTGCTCAATTCGGTTCTGATGCGGATGGGAGTCCAGCCATAGGCGAAAGGCAATTGCGATCGGTGTTTTCTCCACTAGTTCGCCAGCAAACTCGACGATCACATCGGGATATTCGCGGAGGATAGTTGTAGCCAGCAGCATCATCGGTACGATCCCGCGCTCAAAACTCAATCTGCGCGGAAACAAAACGCGAAGCGGTACGCTGCCTGCTCCCGCATTCGCTCCCGCAATCGGCGTGAACCACTCAGTATCCACGGCGTTCGGAAGGAGTGCAATGCGAGCTGGATCAGGGAAGTAGCAGACCGATCGGCAATAGGTTAGAAATTGCGAGTCTACCGAAACGATAAGCTCAAGCTGGCCGACGGCTTCATTAATAATGCCAGCTACCTCTTGCTTGGTGTCGCGAGGCATGTCATGACGATCCCAGCTGATTCCGTGGCATATGCCGATGCTGCCCGGACGGTAGCGGATCGGATGCCAGATGCAGCTGCCGTATAGGAGGAGTCCTTCGGCAGATTCGGCCATTGTCTCAAATGCGACGGCTATGTTATCTAGCTCATACGTCCATCCTCGCACGCGAACGCCATTGTAGGTGGTGTCGAAAGCGCCGAAATATGAGAGCTGATAGACGACTGGTTGAAGTCCCATTCGAATAATAACGCGGCAAAGTGCATGCACATATCGTTCTAGGCCTCCGCCGAAGGGGCGAGAGAGATTTTGTGTATATCCGTCCAAATAGCTATGAGTCAGTATGGTTACGGTATCCCGCGTTGGCACGTTCATGATTGGCTCGCCTCCTCGTTCCAGCGTATGAGCCGAGGCTTAGGGTCAAGGATCGATTCGTAATGCGCGAGGCTGCCCCACTTGCCGAATGGATCGAGCTGCTTGTATCGCTCGTATTTGGCCCGCCGATCCTCCTCGCTGCCGGCCCAGCCCAGATGCTTGATCCGGAATTCCGTACATATTCCAGGCAGTGCGGCGGCAGTAATGGGCAATCTGGGAACATGATGCTCCCACTGCGGATAATAATAATGATACCCAGGCAAGTACCGGATCAATGTCATCGTATGCCGCTTGTGAAGAGTCCACCATTCATCCTCGCGGTAATGGGTCAGCGAGCCCCAGAAATCGTACATCCGGTAGCCTACCCAGTCGTATCGGTCTTGGTCAATGAGCTCTCGAATGGCTAAAGCGGCACGCTGCTCATAGATTTCGTCAGCATCCACCGATAGAATCCAATCCGGCTCTAGGGTGATGGCCTCCTCCCAAAGCCGTTGTCTCAGCTGCCACTCGGTGCGGAAGAGGGATGTATCAAGCCGGATGAGTTTAACGACTTTATCGAACGAGCGGCACAGCTCGTGCGTGTCGTCAGTACTGGCATCATCAACAATAACGATGTCATCAACAAATTGCGACAGCTCAGCCAGCACCGCTTCCAAGTAACGGCCTTGTTCATTCCTGACCTGCATGATTGCCGTCAGCTTGTTTCCCGTATGTTTGCGCCGCCAAATACGACCATCCTTCATAAGTGCATCCTCCTCCGCTTCCGTTTAATCCGGACTGCTATCGCCTGCAGGTCCCATGAACAGTTCCAGTACGGCTGCGTCCAACGCAGCAATTTCCGCGATATTGCCGAGTGCTTCTATCCGGTGTTCCGCCGCCTCCAAAAAAGAATGAATAGCTTCATGCCGCTGTCCGGCAAGCAGCGCTGAGGTTCCGCGCAGCAGCAAATACTGCTGTTGTTCATCACCTTGCTTCAACTGATCTGTCTTGATGCTGTCCTTTGCTTTTTTGAGCTTGCCCGTTTGGATATAGCATTCAATCGTTAGCTGCTGTGCCATAGGATCAGACTCGAGCAGCTCCAGCCTTGCTAACGATTGCTTATAATCATCATTCAGTCGGTAGAGCAGCGCGCCTGCGAGTCCATCCTTACCTTCCTTTAGCCATTCATCGAGAAAATCGACCGTACGCCGATCCTCATCGGTCACTGCCGTGTAACTGTATGTCTGTACAGCAGCTCTCGTAAGTCCTTGCTTCAGCTCGATAGCGGAAACGAATCGGTAGTACATAGACAGCGCATCCGATTTGCCTTCCAGTACAGCTAGCTCGAATGCAGCAAGTGCAGATTCCTTCGCTCGTTCGAGATCATAGATGAGGTATTGATAGACCGAGTGGAAAAACAAGGTGGGAAGCTTATCCTTACCAAGCTTTTCCGAGTCGGAAGTCAGCCGCTTATTGTGCCATTCTGCAAGACATCGCTGCTGCAAGCGAACGAGCGGCTTCGGAGAGAAGCCGCTGAGCGTCCAACTGAAGGCTTGCCGCGCAAGCAGGTCGGTTACCTCGTCGCGACCATCCAGAAGGAATATATGCTCTGTACAGAAAGCCTGCTCTAAGTAATAGGGCTCTGCATCGGCAATAATCAGGTCGGAGTGGGCGCACAGCCATTTACGGCATTTGGACCATAGTGCGGGCTCTCCTTGTTGGGGGGAGTCCGGCATGGCGATGAGGTACTTGGGGGCGATCGCCATCGCAGCTTGTATCCAGCAGGGATGAAGGACGACGGCGGCGGCTTCTGCCCAGCCAAACGCTTCTATCTGGTCTAATGACAGAGCTTGAATAGCTGCGGGAGCGTGGGAAGAGATTGGTTCAGCCGCAACAAAATAAACGGCGTGCTTTAAGCTAAGCTCGTCGAACAGTTTTTGAAAGGGGGCGGGGAGATTACTCCAGCCGCCGTCCGGGAAAATAACAAAGGAAGTTGCAGTCACTGCCTGTTCACCTTCCATTCTCCAACTTTCTCTATATTTCTCGGAATGAAACGCGCTGTACCACCCAAGAAGGGAGACAGCCGTTTCACCTTGCGGTATTCGCTTTTATGAAGCCTATGCAGACTCGGCATGTACCCATGCGGATATATTTTGGAAACGGCAGGGGCTAGGTGCCTCTATCAACTCGCGCTATCTAAGGAGAGTATTATAATTTTGCGGAAATTTGTGTATTATAGGAGGATAAATATTTTTCGTGGGAAAGGTTGGTCGCAGATGGAGAATGCTGTAGAGAATAAGTCATCATCCTCGAATTTCATAAAAAACATTGTAGTCGAAGATTTGAAGAGCGGCCATGTACAGGAAATCGTTACTCGTTTTCCGCCTGAGCCGAACGGCTATTTGCATATTGGACATGCCAAATCAATCTGCCTGAACTTTGAGCTTGCGGATGAATTCAAGGGTAGAACCAATCTTCGGTTTGACGATACGAATCCTCTCAAAGAGGATACCGAGTACGTAGAATCCATTCAGGAGGATGTCCGCTGGCTTGGCTTCGAATGGGATGATCTGCGATTCGCATCGGACTATTTCGAAGAGCTTTACAACCGTGCTGTCTTGCTGATCAAGAAGGGCAAAGCCTATGTCTGTGACTTGACGGCGGAGCAAACGCGTGAGTACCGCGGTACATTGACTGAGCCGGGCAAGGAAAGTCCGTACCGCAGCCGCTCCGTAGAAGAAAATTTGGATTTGTTCGCACGGATGCGTGCTGGTGAGTTCAAGGACGGCGCGAGGGTGCTGCGCGCTAGAATCGATATGGCTTCGCCGAATATTACGCTTCGCGATCCTGTACTTTACCGAATTGCGCATACGCATCACCATCGCACAGGCGATGCGTGGTGCATCTATCCTATGTACGATTATGCGCATCCGCTTAGCGATGCTATTGAAGGCATTACGCATTCGATTTGTACGCTGGAGTTCGAAGACCACCGTCCATTATATGATTGGACAGTTGCTGAATGCGAGATGGCAGCTGTGCCGCGCCAATATGAGTTCGCCCGTCTCAACGTGACGAATACCGTCATGAGCAAGCGCAAGCTGAAGCAGCTTGTTGATGAAGCGGTAGTAGACGGGTGGGACGATCCCCGCATGCCAACGATCAGCGGTTTGCGTCGTAAAGGCTATACACCAGAAGCGCTTCGCGCTTTCTGCCTTGAGATTGGCGTATCGAAGAGCAATAGTCTCGTTGACGAACGCAATCTGGAGCATTTCATAAGAGAAGACTTGAAATTGAAAGCTCTTCGCACGATGGCTGTGCTTCGCCCGTTGAAGGTTGTCATTACGAATTATCCAGAGGGCGAGTCCGAACTGTTGGATGCGGAGAATAATGCAGAGAATGAGGAAATGGGCACGCGCCAAATTCCATTCTCGCGAGAGATCTATATTGAGCAAGATGATTTCATGGAGAACCCGCCGAACAAATATTTCCGTCTCTTTCCTGGCAATGAGGTGCGGCTCAAGCATGCGTACTTTATTACATGCCAAGAGGTTATTAAAGATGAGGCGGGCAATGTAACAGAGCTTCGTTGCACGTATGACCCTAAGACGAAGAGCGGCTCCGGCTTTAATGAACGCAAGGTTAAAGGCACGATCCATTGGGTAGAAGCATCGCAAGCGGTAGCAGCGGATTTCCGTTTGTTCGAGCCGTTGATTACGAGCGAGGCTGAAGAGGAAGGCAAGCCTTTCCTCGAATGCATCAATCCGAATTCGCTCGAGGTGCTGCAAGGCTTCGTTGAGCCGAACATGAAGGATGCTGCTGGCGGCGACAAGTTTCAGTTTTTCCGTCACGGGTACTTTAACGTAGATCCGAAAGATACGACAGCAGAGAAGCTGGCATTCAACCGAATCGTTTCACTGAAGAGCTCGTTCGATCCGTCCAAAGCCTAAGGCCAACTATTGAACAAAGCCCGCCGAGCATAAGTACTCGGCGGGCTTTGTCGATTTAAAATATAGGAAAGGAGACGAACAAATGAAGAAGCCGCATATTCAAGGGCTGTTGCTTGCCGGGGGGCAAAGCTCGAGAATGGGAACAGACAAAGCGCTGCTGGACATTGGCGGCAAGTCGCTTATATACCGGTTAGCGAAGCAGATGGCAGGTTTAACGGAGCATGTGACAGTGTCCATTGGACATACGGAGCGTGAAGGGGTGTACCGTGAAAGTTTGGGTGAACTGGCGGATGCAGTGAGCTATGTCAGTGATAGGTATCCGGGTTGTGGCCCTTTGTCTGGTCTTCATGCCGGTTTATCGGCCATTGGAGAAGGATATGTTTTTGTGATGGCTTGCGATATGCCGCTGCTCTCAGAGGAGCTTCTTGCCGAACTGCTGCAGAAGCTGGAGCATGAAGCAGACGTCATTCATGTATCAGGTCAGCCCTTTCATGCGCTATATCATGCAAGAACAGCTTCGGCGATATCGCTGTCGCTTGCAGCGGGCGATTTTCGCTTAATGGGGCTGCTAGGCAAGCTTAAGTCTGTTCAGGTTGATCCAAGGGAGACGGAGTTCATCTCCCCTTTTATTAATTTGAACACGCCGGAGGAATACAATAAATATATAGCTCATAATTCGTGATGTGATATAATTTGTCAAAGCTTACAGCATGACAATTGATGTCTATATGCGACTAACATAGAAGGGTAAGAGGTGGCGAGCATGACCAGACAGCTACAGTATGAAATTATGGATGCAGAGTTAAGCGATCTGGAGCACATCGTTGCTATTTATAATGCAACGATTGCAAGCAGAATGGTTACAGCGGACTTGGAGCCTGCTACTGTAGCAAGCAAACGGGCATGGTTCAATGACCATTCTCCTGATTTCCGTCCGTTATGGGTTCTACGCTTGGATGGGGAGATTGCTGCGTGGTTTAGTTTTCAATCGTTTTATGGCAGGCCCGCCTACCTTGCTACTGCGGAGATCAGCATTTATATAGCGGAGCCTTACCGAAAGCTGGGTCTGGGGTCTGTGCTTATCCAGAAAGCGATTGACGACTGTCCTCGTTTGGGGCTAAGTACACTGCTCGGCTTCGTGTTCGGACACAATGAGCCAAGCTTGGCGCTGCTCCGCAAGTTCGGTTTTGAACCGTGGGGGCATCTCCCGCGGGTTGCAGTACTTGACGGCATAGAGAGAGATCTCGTGATCTCGGGGAGACGCATATGAAGCGAACCCTTGTCATAAGTGATATTCATGGCTCCTATACGCCGTTTAATGATTTGCTCGACCGTATGAATTACTGTCCGGGTGAGGATCAGTTGATGCTGCTTGGCGATTTTGTTGATCGCGGCCCCCGAAGCCGCGAAGTCGTGGAGCAGGTTATAGGCCTTGTACAGAAGGATGGCGCAATCGCAATTCAAGGAAACCATGATGAGCGACTGGTAGATGTTATGCTTGAGCGCAGCGAGCAGGCGTTGATCAAATTTACGGGACATGGCGGAAGGCAGACCGCCGAGAGCTATGCCGGAGTCAAGCAGGGGGCAATTGGTGATGTTATTGAACAGGCGAAGGCCGCTGTACATGAACGCTATATGCACCATATGACCTTTCTCGACCAGTTGCCGTATTACCATGAGGATGAGCATTTCATTTATGTGCATGCCGGGATTAACCCGAATTATTTGAATTGGAAAGATCAGCCAACTAGAGATTTTCTCTATATTAAGCAGCCATTTCTGAGCAGGCCGACCAACGTAAGCAAGACCGTCGTCTTCGGGCATACCAAAGCAATCGATATTCACGGCAATCCTAACATTTGGTTCGGACCAGGGAAAATCGGCGTTGACGGAGGCTGTGCTTCTGGCTATCAGCTTAACGGACTGGCGATAACAGGGCCTGACGAATTCAATAGCTATGTCGTGCCTTGGAGATTGTAGCGATGCGATTATATCCAAATGCCTATTTCAAAAGCTTTCTTTTAAATCTATTCATTACCGTGCTCGCTTTGGGCTATGCACTCGTGATGTGTTGGCTGTTATTTTATCGAAATCGTTATTTTGGCGAAGGCTACAGCTATAATCTCGTTCCTTTCTATACGATTAAAAAATATATCATTTATTATGATCGTTTTCATTTCGATACGTGGTTCAAGAACTTGTTCGGCAATATTGTGTTGTTTATTCCGATTGGTATTTTTCTTCCGCTTCTCCATAAAAAATATGGCCGCATCTTCGTTCTTACTGCAGCCTCTATCCTATTAATTACGATTGTAGAGCTGTCTCAAATGATTACGCGAGTAGGCAGCTTCGATGTCGATGATATTATTTTGAACACGTTCGGAGCACTGCTTGGTTTGCTGATGCTTAAGCTTATTGTTCGCAAGAAATGATCATTGCCACCCAAGGGGAGTAGGGCGTCTAGGCTGCTTGTCTCGTTTTCCCGTCTGCCTCTGCTGACCGCATTAATGTTACTATAGAAGCAGTAATTATCAATGAACCGTACGAAAGGAAGAGCAACAATGAGTAAATTTTGGAGTCCGCTAACCGCTTCGCTTGTGCCGTATGTGCCCGGCGAGCAGCCCAAGGACAAAACGTATATTAAACTGAATACGAACGAGAATCCATACCCGCCTTCTCCTAAGGTGATCGAGGCAATCCAGCATGCTGCGAATGCAGATCTGCGTCTGTACCCAGATCCCACCTGTGAAGATCTTGTGAATGCGGCGGCGTCTTATTACGGATTGCCTGCCGGACAAGTGTTTGCAGGAAATGGATCGGACGAGATTTTGGCGTTTGCTTTCGCGGCTTTCTTTGATCCCGCCAAGAAGCTATTGTTTCCGGATATTACGTATAGCTTCTATAAGGTATATGCTAAGCTTTATGGCTTGACTGCGGAGCTTGTTCCGCTGGACGAGCAGTTTCACATTCGAACCCAGGACTTCCGTGCAGATAACGGAGGGATTATTATACCGAACCCTAATGCGCCTACGGCGGAGCTTCTTCCACTTGAGCAGATCCGCAAGCTGCTAGAAGCGCATTCGGAGCAAGTTGTCATCATTGATGAAGCCTACATTGATTTCGGAGGACAGTCGGCTGTCGAGTTGATTAGCGATTACTCGAATTTGCTTGTCGTGCAGACACTGTCGAAATCACGTTCTTTGGCAGGCTTGCGTGTGGGCTTTGCCTTCGGCAGCGAGGAGCTTATTGAAGGCTTGAATCGTATAAAAAACTCTTTCAACTCCTATACGATGGACCGCCTTGCACTGGCAGGAGCCGTTGCTGCACTCGAGGATGACGCCTACTTCAAGGAAACGACAGCGAGTGTAATTGCCACCCGTGAGCGTGTGACAGCGCAACTGCTTGCGATGAACTTTAAGGTAACCGATTCCAAAGCGAATTTTGTATTTATTTCGCATCGTACGTTGGAGGCGAAAGTGATCTTCCAGCAGCTGCGAGATAAAGGTGTGCTGGTCCGCTATTTCAATCAGCCGCGGATTGATGAATATTTGCGCGTGAGCATCGGGACGGATGAAGAAATGGATGCCTTTATCCAAGCGCTAGAGCAGATTGTGGGCGAGTAATGGAAGAGGCAGTGAAAGAGCAGATGTTGTTCAAGCGTTCCATGCGTACGGTGCTGCTGCTAAGTTTTCTATACGCCGCGGCGGGGAATGTATGGATGTATGCAGCGTATTTCAACAGTGGAATCGTGGAGAATAGCTATTTGATCTGCGCGGGTATGGTGCTTGTTTTTGCAATGCCGATCGTAAAGTGGTTTCGTAATCGTCATTGGTATTTCCCGATATTTATTTTTTTGTTCTGGATTCCGTTTAGTGTTCTGCTTGCCTATGTGCTCAGTCAGATCCTTCCGCTGTCACAGCAAAATACGGATTTCGGATTGCTGCTCGTCTATTATCTCATTTTAAACGTACTGGTTATGCTGGTAGGTCTGGGACTGGGCATGCTTGTCAATGTTTGCTGGATGCTGTGGGATAGATATAACTGAACCAAGCAAAAACGCCTGAAGGCGTCCTTATTGTACACGCCATCATTTCAGCGAAACGTATAGAGAAAGTATGAGCGAAATCATATCCTTTCCTATACGTCAAAAAACAATCGTGAACGCAAAGCTGTATAGAGACTCCGAGCAAGCAGGAGCCTGTACGGCTTTTTTTTGTGGCAGCAGCGGGGTTGACATTTGGTGTAAATCGTCTTACAATTCATTGAAACTAACTAACGTTCGTTAGGAGAAATGTGCGGTGCATTGGAGGAATAGTCTATGAGTGCTGAGCCGACAACGGCTGAGAAGATCAAGCAGGCGGCGTTAACGATGTTCACAGAGTCCGGGTATGAGGGAGCTGCTCTCTCAGAAATTGCCAAAGCAGTGGGTATTAAAACCCCATCCATATATGCGCACTATAAGTCGAAGGAGCAGCTGTTCCTCCAACTCATTCAGGAAGTTATTGCGGAAGAACGGAAGCAGTATATGGTGCTTCTAGAAGATATGGTGCAGGATCCGATTAAGCAGCAGGTATACCGATTATTTGATTTTTTCACAGATCTTAATCAGATGCCGACAGGCCAGGCTTTCTTGAAGCGTACGATACTCGTCCCGCCCAGGCATTTGCGCGATCAACTGAGGCAGGATTTTTTGAAGTACGAGAATGAGCTGACCGTGGGGATCGCGAAGGTGCTGCATAAAGGAGCGGCCGAGGGATTATTTGCACCTGCAGAGGAGGAACGGCTCATTGCCGCTTTCTATGTATGTGTGGACGGTATGCTGGTTGAGAACCAGCTCTATGCGGAAGAGCTGTTCGAGAAAAGGAAAAAACAAGTGTGGCAATCATTGTGGCAGCTATGGACGATGACAGCGAGAGAGGATTGAGCAAACATGCAGTGGGTATTTCTATTATTAGCCGGGGTTCTTGAGGTAGGCTGGACATTCGGACTTAAGTATTCGGAGGGCTTTACGCAGCTCGTTCCAAGCATCATTACGATTGTGGTGCTGGCGGCCAGCTTCATGCTGTTTGCACGGGCCATGCGGACGATTGAGATTGGCGTGGCGTACGCGATGTTCACCGGAATTGGGACGGTCGGTACGGTTATAGCTGGTATATTGATTCTGGATGAGCCGGCTGATTTCTGGCGTTTGTTCTTTATTGCCTTGCTGGTGGGCGGGATTGTTGGATTAAAGCTTGTATCCACAGATAAGTCAGCAAAGACTGCGCGGGAAAATGAAATCAGCTTAGAGCAAGAAAAGGTGGGTTCTTAACATGGCTTGGATCTTCTTAATTATATCGGGATTAGGCGAGGTTGGCGGCGTTACGTTTATGAAGCTGTCCGACGGTTTCCGGCGCTGGAAGGGCACGGCAGGCGCGATTGCAGCAGGCTTCGTCAGCTTTTTCTTCTTATCCAAAGCGCTGCAGACGATTCCAATCAGCACCGCCTACGGAATTTGGACGGGTATCGGTTCAATCGGCAGCGTCATATTAGGGATGTTTGTTTTCGGAGAATCGAGAGATTGGCGCAAAATACTGTTTTTATCGATGATTATATCTGGTGTTATTGGTTTGAAGGTAGTAAGCGGAGGCCACTGAGCTTCGTAAACGGAAGAGACTGTGACTGAAGGCTATAAAGCTTTCGGTTACGGTCTTTATTTTTGCGTCTGCGGGTCTTACAATGAAGGAAACAGTGTTCGCGGGAGAAGAAAGAAGGAATTTACGTCATGGATGAGAAACAATTGGATGGATTTATCCGACTTGTGGAGCAGACCTTATTGTCTAATCTGGAGCTTGGCAGCGTTGATCCCGCTGACCCTATTCGTGTGGATGAGACACCGCAGGGCTGGAAGCTGCTTGGGGCTGGTAACTATGCTGGTGTATTTACGCACCAGGATCATTCGGATATTGCGGTGAAGGTATATGCACCAGGGCGTGAAGGCTGGGAGAGTGAATGCGAGGTGTACGCAAGGATAGGCAGCCATCCCGCTTATTCCGAGTGTTATCACGCAGATGAGTATAAAGGGCATTATTATTTGGTATTAAAACGTCTAAAAGGCAAGACGCTATATCAGTGTATTATTGACGGGGTCATTATTCCCAAATCGGTCATCGACGATATTGACGAAGCACTTGATTATGCGAGGCAGAGAGGCCTGCATCCTCATGATGTTCATGGCAAAAACGTCATGATGCAGGACGGGCGCGGTATCGTACTCGATATTTCCGATTTTTTGAAAGTAGAGCCTTGTTCCATGTGGGATGATTTGAAAAAAGCGTACAATAAAATTTATATGCCGTTCTTATCGAAAAAACCGATTCCGGTTCCTGAATGGGTGCTTAACGGCGTTCGCAAGGGCTACCGCTTTGTTAGAAGCTCCTCCGTTATTGGACGCTCGTCCTAGCGGCAGCCCTTGCCCATCAGCGGCATTCGTTTGGAATGCCGCTGACGGGCTTCATGCTTGATTTAATGCTCCTTGTCAAACGCTTCGACTAGATCCTTCGCAAGCTCAGCGTCCTTTTTAAGCACATGAATCCGTCTCAAGGAATTGCCTTCAATGGTAATTTTGGATTTCAATCCATTCGCTTTAAAGTGAGCCGCCAACCGATCGATAAGCTCGGCTCTAGAACCGCCTTCTGTACGAACGGGAATCCATCGATTCCAAAATAATGCCATGTTGTGTCACCTCCTTAAAGTTTTACCTAGTAAAACCGGTATAGGAAGCATATGCCTGCTCGGCTTAGGATGGCGATCCGAACGAAGAAGCACAATTCATATTTATTCAGTGAGAGCGGATAATCATGACTGAGAATTAAAAAAATGTTCTGAATCTGATCCAAATATTGAGCAGGATATGTGAAACGTTCCCTCCGCATGCTAAGGAAGCAATTTGGCTGCCTGTCTATTGACAAATTGAACTGTAACTGATAAAATTACAGTACAAAGCAGGGAGGCCCTTAAACAGTGAACAGCGAATTTACGATTGCCGTACACAGTCTCGTTTACTTGGCTTATTTACCGGATAGAATGGCTAGCAGCGATATGATTGCCGACAACGTTGGCACGCATTCTGCGCGCGTCAGGAAGGTAATGGGTGGTTTGCGACGCAGCGGATATGTGGATACACGTGAAGGATCAGGCGGCGGCTACAGACTGACCATTGATCCGAGTGTAGTAACACTCGCTGATATTTATCGAGTTATGGCACAGGGCTCGCTTATCCCGAGCTGGTGCTCGGGCAATCCAGAGATGGATTGCGTCGTCGGATCGAACATGAATCAAGTCATGTTCGGCATATTTTGTACGGCGGAGAAGCAGCTGGAAAGTCATTTCAGCGCGATAACGATTCAGGATGTGTTGAAACAAATTCACGCTTGCGAATAGCAGACGCGTTTCAACAAGCGGTGAGACGGGTATTCCCTTTATCATACAGATTGTTTAGAGAGGATGATTGAAATGGCAGTAGCATTGACGAAAGAAAACTTTAACGAGAGCATTCAAAACGGCGTTTCCCTTGTAGACTTCTGGGCACCTTGGTGCGGACCTTGCAAAATGCAGCTTCCAATCGTTGAGGAGCTTGCGACTGAGCTTGAAGGTCAAGCTGTAATCGCAAAAATCAATGTAGATGACCAGCCTGAGCTTGCTTCCCAGTTCGGCGTAATGAGTATCCCTACTTTGATTCTTTTCAAAGATGGTCAACCTGTTGACAAAATGGTCGGCGTTCAAAGCAAAGACGCATTGAAAGCAAAAATTTCTGGTCAGCTGTAAGTAACATTTTCCGGTTAAATAACGTCTTAATATCGTCTGGTGTCAGTCTGCGACTGCTAACCAGGCGATATTTTTTTCGTTTCACTTTCTTTTCTATTAATATAAATTACTATTTTTAGAAACTTTTGTGTTGCAAAACCGTCTGGAATACACATATTTTACACAAATTCACAATCGCTTTGGTTGCTTTCTAATAGAGTTGTTAGTAGAATTGAACTAACTGTGCGCAATTGGCGTACCCAAATTATGATTTATGGAGTGGTGATGGAGTGAACGCAGTCAAGACGAAAAAGGACACCATGGTTACGGGAGAGTCTCTGCGGCAAGGGTTGACGTCTTCAAAAATTTTGATCATCGTCCCGGCTTACAATGAAGAGCACAGTATAAGCCATGTGATTAAAGATGTGAAGACACATTGCCCGTCTGCTCATATACTGGTCATCAATGACGGCTCGAAGGATCGCACCCGTGAGGTAGCGGAACAAAATGGAGCGTCTGTCATTACACTACCAACGAATCTGGGTATAGGCGGCGCGATGCAAACCGGTTATCGTTATGCTTATCGTTATGGCTATGATGTCGCTGTTCAGGTAGATGGAGACGGACAGCATAAAGCGGAACAGCTGCACCTTATTTTGGATCCAGTACTCAGTGGGAAAGCAGATCTTGCAATCGGATCTCGGTTTATCGAGCAAACGGGCTTCCTTTCTTCGGCTTCGCGGAGAGCAGGAATCAAAATATTGTCTACCATTGTCAGCGCAATGACGCGCAAGCGCGTGCTTGATGTAACATCAGGCTTCAGAGCTGCAAACAAACGAGCGATTGCTGTATTTCAAAGCGATTACGCAACGGATTATCCTGAGGTGGATTCTATCGTACTGATTCACCGCAGTGGTCTGCGTACAAGTGAAGTGGCAGTCATCATGGATGCACGTACCGGAGGTACTTCATCTATAAATGCGGTTCGTTCGGTGTATTATATGGTTAAGGTAACGTTGTCGCTTTTTATACGCAGCTTAAAGGCAACCAAACCTGCCGAGGTACAGTCGTAGCGTTTTTACAAAGCTGCATGCAGCATGAATACAAGGTCATGAAAGCTTGAAGGAGGATACACCATGCAAGCCTTGTGGATTATCACAAGCGTTATTTTTTTGTTTGTACTCATTATGTTAATTAACCGTCGACTTCTGCGAGAGCAGTATTCGATGCTCTGGCTGTTGTTCGGGGTCGTTATGCTTATTTTGTCTGTCCGAGTACAGATCATTGACTCATTGGCCCATGCGGTCGGTATTAAATATGCCCCGGCGCTGCTCTTCTTGGTCGGCATACTGTTCTGTATCGCTCTTATTCTGCACCTTACCGTTATTGTATCGAAGCTGTCGGAGAAGGTCATTCGACTTACCCAGGAGCTCGGAATACTGCATCATGAATTGCATGAGCGCAAAAGGTCGGATTCCTAATGGCATATATCATATTATTTCTGAATATTTTGCTGCTTGTCTCGGGTCAGTTATTATGGAAAACAGGGATGAACAAGCTTGACACGGCCAAAGGGGATTCATGGGTATCCCTGTTATGGTCCCCTCATATTTGGTCAGGGCTTGTCTTATACGGCATCGCTACCGTCATGTGGCTGTACGTGCTCAAGAAATTACCGCTTAGCTTAGCCTATCCGCTGCAAAGCATGGCTTATGTTATTGCTTTGATTGCAGCTGTATTCATATTTCATGAAACAGTACCGTTGCAGCGCTGGATCGGCGTTGCCATTATTTTAGTGGGGGTTATTGTCCTTGCTTGGAAATAAGCAGAATGGAACAAAGAGGAGGATTTAAGGATTTGGTAGATTGGGTTAGGAAAAACAAAGCTTGGACGATTGCAATTGTACTTATATTTCTGCTTGCAAGCTGGCTAAGGGCTGATTTTCTTACGTCGGTCAAGCATACAGTATCACACGATACGAAGTATTATGATGAAATGGTACATCGACTGCTCGATAAGGGAATATACGCTTACAAAGAAGAGGTTCCAAATGCAAGGGTAACGCCGGGTTACCCGTTGTTCATGACTGGAACTTATCTGCTTGCCGACGCAATCAATGTTGAACCTTATTCATTAATTAGATGGTTTCAGCTGCTGCTGAGTGTAGCTACATTAGCTCTGATTTACATTATTGCTATGCTGGCTACGCGTAATAAATGGGTTGCGATGCTGTCTATTATTATAGGAGCGATCTATCATCCCTTTATTTGGGCGACTGGCGCTGTACTAACAGAGACGCTTGCTTTATTTTTCTTAATGGCCTACCTAGCTATGCAGCTCTACGCTTTCCGTACAGAACGAAAGCGCGACGCAGCAATTGCTGGCGTACTGCTCGGCTTAACGGTGCTTGTGCGAGCAGAATTCCTTCCGCTATTCGTACCGCTTTACGGCGCATTTCTACTCCAGCAATGTTTCAGACGCCGTTCTGGGCTAATGGAAGCGACAACCTCGAAATGGAAAACTGCAAAAAAAGTGGTTTTGCTTGGTGTTATTACAGGTCTTTGTTTAACAGCAATGATGCTTCCTTGGTGGATTCGAAATGCAGTAACCTTGCATGAGTTCGTGCTTACGGCTTCACAATCGAATCCGTTCAAAGCAGGAACCTATCCGAATAAGGACTACACAGACAAAATCGTCGATCCGACAGGTCTGTCTCAGGATGAAGTTGCTTGGGCGAGGATTAAAGCAGGGTTCACGGAACAAACCTGGAAATATGTGAAATGGTACACAGTAGGTAAGCTTGAATATACGTACAATAGGATGTTCTTCGGGTCTGGTCATGAACCAGGGTTCACCGTGTATCCGAAAGGTCATAATTTTCACCAGCTAATTGTATACAGCAGTCTTATTCCGCTGCTGCTTCTACTATGGCGCTGGAGGCATCCTGCGGTGATGCTGGCGGTAGTCATTATTATTATGTCTTTGATCAGGCTGCTGTTTGTGCCTGAATACAGATATAACTTCACGGTTATGCCATTGTTTATTATTCTATCGAGCTGGCTTGCCGTCTACCTCTTGCAGCGGATCAAAAATGTGATCAGACGCAGGAAAGCAGCATAGCTGCTTATATCATTTAAATTGGAGAAGGCTGCTGTCGGTTATGAAACCGCGGCAGTCTTTTTTTAACATATTTTTGCAACTTCCTGCATGCAGCTTGCGTCTAATTTATGATTAAATTGGAAATGCATTGGAGGGTGAAGCAGTGAGAAAAAATAATCGCAAGAAGCTTGCAGTTATGCTGTCGGCGGCGATGCTCATGAGCATATTGCCTGCTTCGGCATTCGCCGAGAGCAGGCAATCGCAAGCAGAAAAGAGTGCGCTTGCGGAAGCGGCGCCTGCGTCAGGAGGAGTTACGATGGATGAAGCAAATACGGCTCCGGTTGATGCAGCCATATCGAAGGAAAAGGCCGAAGCGCTTGCCAGGCAGTATGTCAGTATTCCTAAAGATTATGTGCTTCAGGGGGCGAATTTGTCCAAGGAGCTAATCAGCATTGAGAAGCGCAATTCTTGGGGACTCGACTTTGTTAAAAAGGTAAATGGCAAGCAATTGGGAAGCGTTTATGTCCGCATTCATGCGGAGAACGGACAACTACTGGAATTCAGATCATACAACGACAATACCTCATCCAAACCGACTTACCCGCTCAAAGTTGAGCGCAGCAGTGCGCAGCAGGTAGCGCTTGGGTTCATTCAGTCGATTGGGGCGAACTATAAGGACCGTATTCAATATAATCCTGATTATGGCTTGCAGTTGCTTCCTCCGCTTACTGGAGAAGTGCTGCACACGCTCCGCTATGATCGAATCGAGAATGGAATTCCTTACATAGACAACTACATAGATCTCGAGGTAGACAGTGAGGGGCATGTGCGCAGTTATTTGCTGCGGTGGGATGAGACGATTGAGTTTCCCAAGATCGAAGCTGTGCTTACAGCAGAGCAGGCGAATGAAAAACTACGCGCGGCTGCTGCACCTAAGCTTACGTATATCGTTCCCTACAACGTACAAGGGAAAAGAGTGCCAAAGCTCAGTTATGGGCTTGTTCCATTCGCAATCGATGCTTCTACAGGCGGCTTGAAAGATGACGAAAACATGAATGCTTACCCGGCGGGAACGGTATCCACAACACCACTTTCGGAAAAGCCGCTTGGCGAGGAGCCTAAGGCGGGCAACTTTACAGAGAAGCAAGCGGTTGAAGTGGTGAAATCGGCTTTCAAGCTACCTGCTGAAGCAGAACTGAATGGTTCTAATTACAGCGAGCAGAACGATGAGGGCACTGGGAAGACTGAGACGTTCTGGCAATTGTATTGGATGATCAAGAAGGACGGTAAAGAAACGGGATCTGCATCAGCCACTGTTGATGCACGTACAGGCGCTATCCGAAGCTTCAATAACTATTACTATTCAAACGATGGGCAATCCGGTACGCCGAAAGTAACGCTGGAGCAAGCTTCTGCTCTCGCGATCGAGACGGTGAAGAAGCGTTTGCCATGGTTAGCGGATGAGCTCTATTTCATCAAGCCGGACCCTAAACAATATGAAAGCTTGCAAGCGGGCGAGAACCGAAGGTATTATTTCAGCTTTGTCCACCAAATTCATGGTGCTACAGTCGATTATGACAGCATTAGTGTGACGGTGGACTCGAGTACGGGAGAAGTAACGAGCTATGATGCTTATCTATCGGGTTTTGAATACCCAGTCCAAGCCCCAGCTGTACTTGGGAAGGGAGAAGCAGTTGCTGCTTGGCTTGACTACTATCGGATTCAGTTGACGTATCGCCTTGTTCAGCAATTCTATTATAACGGTCAGCCGCTTCCGATTGAGAAATACAAGCTGATGGTTGCCTCTGGAGATGTGAAAAGTGATAAGGTTAAGACGAATACTGAAGCAGAGCTCGTGTTTCAGCTTATCCCACGTTTGATTGACGAGGCGGTATTTCTAGATGCAGAGACGGGCAGTTGGCGTAACAGGGAGACGGGCGAGGTTACGCAGCTCGAGAAGCCTAAGGCCAAGGATATCGAAGGCCACTGGGCGCAGCGTCAATTAGAGCTGATGGTTGCTTACAAGGCGCTTGATGTGAAAAACGGCGAAGTACGTCCGAATGAAGCGGTCACGCGTGGCGAATTGATCAAAATGCTGGTGCTTGCAAGAAGCAGCGGGAACTCGCCAATTATAGCTGCAGGTGAGCGTTTGACCGCCAAAGCGTCCTTCAACGATGTAGCTGCGGATTCTAGTTATTTCTTATATGTGGAGTCAGCGCTGGAGCAGAATTTGATCGATCTCGGAGACGGCTCTTTCAACCCTAGCGGCAAGGTTTCGCGCGATGAGATGGCTGAGCTCATCGTGCGTGCGCTGGGCTATAATGCGCTTGCGAATTACGATCACATTTTTATGTCATCGTTCAAAGATTCTGCGCAAATCGAGAATAAAGGACAAGCGGCAATCGTCGTGGGTCTCCAAATCATGAGTCTTGCCGATGGCAAGTTCTTACCTAAGAAGCAGGTGACGCGAGGAGAAGCTTCCGTTGCATTCTTCCGTTATTTGCAGTCTCGAGCTGAGCTGAAGGAAGCTCCGATTAGAATGTAGCGGCATAAATGAAATGAAAGGCCCGAAACCAGGCGATCGCAGTGTCGCTGGTTTCGGGCCTATACGTTTCGCTGCAACGATGGCGTCTATAGCAAGGACGCCGTCGGGCGTTTCTTCTTCATGCTTGAGAAGGGGCTAATCGGTTTTCTTTTTGTCCGCCGTGAAATTGGAGGTGGATTTGGTATCCTCTATTGTATCATTGACGAAGGCCATGTCTTGATTCTTCGCTTTCATATTCGTTGTACCGGTATAATTCCCTTTATGCTTCTTGTTTTCCATGTAATCACCTCCCACGTCATTCAGTCGCTTAGATGTGACTTGCGTGCCTGCCGCTTACGTAGTATTGCCGCCGAAGCACGAATCATTCCAGCGGTTTAGACTTTCAATGTAGGGGGCACTAGGGTATAATAGCTGGAGTTGTTTACTTTCGGGAAAATAGGGGTGTCTTATCGCATGGCATTGAAAGCTGGAATCGTAGGTCTTCCAAATGTGGGAAAATCGACATTATTTAACGCAATTACACAAGCTGGTGCAGAATCTGCCAACTATCCGTTTTGTACAATAGATCCGAACGTCGGCGTCGTTGAAGTACCGGACGAGCGTCTAGATAAGCTGGTTGAGCTTGTCGTACCAAAAAGCATCGTACCTACTGCATTCGAGTTTGTTGATATTGCAGGGTTGGTAGCAGGCGCGAGCAAAGGCGAAGGACTTGGCAACAAGTTTCTAGCGCATATCCGAGAAGTGGATGCAATTGTTCACGTTGTTCGTTGCTTCCAAGACGATAACATTACGCATGTATCGGGCAAAGTAGATCCGATTAGTGATATTCAGACGATTAATTTAGAGCTTATACTGGCAGATATCGATTCCGTTGATAAGAAGATTGATCGCTCACGCAAAAACCTCAAGGGCGGAGACAAGAAGGTTGCCCAAGAGATTGAAGTGCTTGAACGTGTCAAGGAAGCTCTGTACAACGATATGCCTGCGCGCAGCGTTGAGTTAAGCGATGATGAGAAACTGCTTATTCGTGATCTCCATTTGCTGACGATGAAGACGGTATTGTATGCCGCTAACGTGAGCGAAGAAGAGGTTTCCAATTCGGATGGCAATGAATACGTGCAGAAGGTGCGTGAATTCGCTGCTGCTGAAGGCGCGGACGTTGTTCCAATCAGCGCGAAGGTTGAAGCAGAAATCGCTGAGCTTGAGGGCGAGGATAAAGATATGTTCCTTGAGGAGCTCGGTATGTCGGAGTCAGGTCTTAACCGTCTGATCAGCTCCGCGTACAAGCTGCTTGGCTTGTATACGTATTTCACGGCGGGCGTGCAAGAGGTTCGCGCATGGACAATTCGCAGCGGGACTAAGGCTCCTCAAGCTGCGGGCGTCATTCATACAGACTTTGAACGCGGCTTTATTCGCGCCGAGGTTGTTTCCTTCACGGATTTGGCTGCTGCAGGCTCGATGGGAGCGGCTCGCGAGAAGGGTCAAGTTCGCCTTGAGGGCAAGGAATATGTCGTGCGCGACGGCGATGTTATTCACTTCCGTTTCAACGTATAACTGGATCGGCCATTCGATAGCCCTGCAAGCGCTGAACGCTTGCGGGGCTTTGTTGCGGCTAAGGTAACCATGGCTGCTCGGCAGGCATATGTAGGTATAGAGGTTTGAAAATTCGGGCGCAGAAGCAAGCTGTCAATCAAAACCAGCAGTCGATACAATTCGCGCGGTATGGTATAATAAACATTATCCTAATGGAATAAACAGAGGTGAATGATCGTGTTTGACCGTTTACAAGCACTCGCAGACCGGTATGAGAAGCTTAGTGAGCTATTGTGTGATCCAGATATATCCAGTGATCCCAAGCGCCTCAGAGAGCTTTCCAAGGAGCAGTCGGATTTACAAGAGGCGTATGATGCCTTTACGGAATATAAACTAGTGACCGAGCAGCTCGATGATGCCAAGCTGATGCAGGCAGAGAAGCTCGATGACGAAATGCGCGAAATGGTGAAGATGGAAATCGACGAGCTAAGCACGCGTCAAGCTGAGCTAGATGAGAAAATCCGCATTGTTTTGCTGCCTAAGGACCCGAATGACGACAAGAACGTAATTGTCGAAATTCGCGGCGCTGCGGGTGGAGACGAAGCTGCTTTGTTCGCTTATGAGCTGTACCGGATGTACACAAAATTTGCGGACGCACAAGGCTGGCGCGTAGAGCTGATGGATTTCAGTGAGAATGACGTTGGCGGGTTCAAAGAGGTTATCTTCATGATTACAGGCAAAGGCGCATACAGCAAAATGAAGTTTGAGAGCGGCGCTCATCGCGTACAGCGTATTCCAGTCACGGAATCAGGCGGCCGTATTCATACCTCTACTTCAACGGTAGCTGTTATGCCGGAAGTTGAAGATGTAGAGATCGAAATTTTTGACAAGGATATTCGCGTCGATACGTTCTGTTCTAGTGGGGCAGGCGGTCAATCAGTTAATACGACGAAATCCGCGGTACGCGTATTGCATGTTCCAACGGGCATTATGGCGACCTGTCAGGACGGCAAGTCGCAGAATGAGAACAAGGCGAAGGCGCTTGCCGTTCTTCGTGCACGTATCTCCGACGTTCGTCGTCAAGAAGAAGAAGCGAAATATGCAGGCGAACGCAAAAGCAAGGTTGGAACGGGCGATCGCAGTGAGCGTATTCGTACGTACAATTTCCCGCAAAGCCGCGTGACGGACCACCGTATTGGATTGACGCTGCATAAGCTTGATTCGGTTATGAACGGTGATTTGACAGAGGTTATTTCCTCGCTTACGATTGCGGAGCAAGCCGATATTATGGAACGTGAAATGGCTTAAACCTTATGGCGCTGGACTGATGGTTGCTTACGCTAAGCAACCGGAGGTTCGGCGTTTTGTTTGAAATATAGGAAAGCATATGAGTTTGCTCGTACTTTCTATATTTCTCCGATTGAAACGCGCGTCGCCATAGGATGGCCATAGCCGTTTCACCTTGGTTCAAGACGATTCATTTGGTGCCTGTAGGTGCTGGCTGGTGTGCAGCAAGGGATATGATTGTGAAGGGAATTGGTGCGAGAGATGGGGATGCAATCGGAGGAGCCGTGGTTTAATGGAGCGCTGACGATAAGGCAGGCCATGGTGCAAGCAAGCATGATTCTGCAGGCAGAGCAGGTTGAAGAGCCGCGCAATAATGCAGAGCTGCTGCTTATGCATCTGCTTGGCACTGACCGCGCAGCGCTGCTGCGTGATGGGAGTGAGCCGTTTCCGCAGGAGCGGCTGGTGGAATGGGAAACGCTGATCCGCCGGAAGGCAGCAGGCGAGCCCGTTCAATATATGATCGGCGAGCAGTGGTTCTATGGCCGGCCGTTTACGGTCACGCCGGCCGTACTTATTCCGCGGCCGGAGACAGAACTGCTCGTGGAGGCGGTGCTGGACGCCGCCGAACGGCTCTGGCCCGTTGATCCGGGCGGCGAGGCAGTGCTCATGCCGACGGTCCTCGACGTCGGCACCGGCAGCGGCGCCATCGCCGTGACGCTTGCTTCGCAGCGTCACGCGTGGCGCGTGTGCGCGTCCGATCTATCGCCGGATGCGCTAGCAGTCGCCCGCACGAACGCCGTCCGCCATGAAGCTGCGGATCGGCTGACGCTCGTGCAGGGCGACCTGCTCATGCCCTTCATACCTGGGCATGAGCAGAGCGAACCCCAGTACGCCGAGCTTCGCATCGACGTGCTCGTCTCTAATCCGCCGTACATACCGTCGGCGGACATGGAAGGGCTGCAGCGCGAGGTGCGCGACTATGAGCCGCATCTCGCGCTGGAGGGTGGAGCGGACGGACTGACGCCGTACCGCCGCATGATCGAGCAGCTCCCGCAGCTTGTACAGCTGCCGCGTATCGTCGCCTTCGAGCTCGGCATGGGTCAGCCTCGCATTGTAGCGGATATGCTGCGTGCACTCGCGGAGTGGGACGATATTCGCATTATTAGCGATTATGCGGGTATTGAACGCCATGTGATTGCGACGCAGTCACAGCCGCGCTAGCTCTATAGCAAAAGGATGTCCATGCAGCCATTAGGCTGTCAGGACATCCTTTTTTTAGAATATAAGCATTTATAAGTTTGTTCGCTTATAAAGGGCTTATATTTCACCGTCAAAGCTACTTCAGCGTCTAAAGGACGCCGAAGGCGTTTTTGCTTGCATATAGGAAAGGAAATGATTGGATTGTCCTCTCTCTATATTTCTTGGACTGAAACGCGCTGCGCCGCCAAAGGACGGCGACAGATGGTTCATCTTGTGGCATGCAGGCTTCTCCCGCAAGCCGATAACCAGCTGAGCTGCTCGTTTATTCCGGCATCATATTCGTGCTGATTGCAATGCGGTTCCAAGCATTAATCGTTACGATGGCCATAATGATTTCACCTACCTGCTTGCTGTCGAAATAGCGGGCGACATCTTCGTAAATGGCATCCGGAACATGTTCTTTCGTGATGAGGGTGACGGCTTCAGTCAAGGCAAGCACCGCCCGTTCTGCCTCTGTGAAATAGCGTGTATCGCGCCAAGCGCTCAGCGCGTAAATACGCTGCTCCGTCTCGCCTAGCTCTCTTGCGTCTTTCGTATGCATGTTGATACAAAAAGCGCAGCCGTTTATTTGTGAAGCGCGAATTTTGATTAACTCTTTCAGCGATTTGCTGATGCTTGTTGTTCCCAAATATTTCTCAAGTCCGAACATAGCTTGGTATGCAGCGGGAAGCTCTGTGGCGATAACGATTCTTTCTGTCATGGTAATCATTCTCCTCTATACTCCGATTTATTGGCTATTCAGCCATCCTGCGTGTCTTCAGTATCTAAGACAAAACAGTATGCTCGTTTGTGACAAGAGGACAACTATTTATTTCGAAAGAACGAAATTACGCTATTCGCACATGTTTCAACTTATCGGGATTAAGCTGCACAAATATTCGTTCGATATGCTTGCCAGCAGTATCAAGCTGAAAGCTGATCACACTGCGGGGCATGCCGTCCAGCTTGATAATGACGCCAGCTTGCCCATTGACGACTGTGAATTGGTGTCCGTCGCCTAAGAAGGCTTTGGGGATGACGCCTTTCAAAAAAGCAATGACGCGCTCTCTGCTGATGATTGTAAAAATCGCAGCCCGTACTTTGCCGCCGCCATCGGAGATAAGTGCAGCTTCCTCGGTGAGAAGCGCAACCAGCTTGTTGAAGTCGCCGGAGGCAGCGGCTTCGATGAACGCAGTAACCAGCGGCTGGGCCTCGGCTGTATTGGCGGGAAGCTGCTCGCGGTCTTTCTGCAGCTTTTCTTTGGCCCGGCTGACGATCTTTCGGCAATTGGCTTCTGTCTTCTGCAGGCAAGCAGCGATTTCGTCGTATTCATAGGCGAGCGATTCTCTTAGTATAAATGCGGCCCGCTCTACTGCGGTTAGCTGCTCAAGCATAACCAGGAGGGCATAGGAGATGGACTCATGCTGGTCGAACAGCTTTGCGGGATCGAGCAGATCATGGTCGATATCCGGCTCGGGCAGCCACTCTCCAACGTAAACCTCGCGTCTTTTGCGGGCGGATTGATTGAGATTAATGGCGCGGTTCGTGACCATCCGTACGAGATAAGCTTTTTCATTGGTTATATCTTGGGTGTTTAGCTGACTGTAATCGGCAAAAACATCCTGCACCAGATCCTCCGCTTCGCTGAATGAGCCGAGCATGCGGTAAGCAAGGGAATGGAGCAGCGTTCGGTATTCTTCATAGGCCTTCATGAAATCCATGTCGGTATCCTCACTTTCATCTTTCAACCTTTATAGAATAGCGTAAGATTTAAATTTTACAACTATGTGGACTGTTCAGCTGTGCAGTGCGAATGATAATTCATACGCTAAGCTTCGCAAGTACCATTCGCACTCTAGCCATCTTAGTGTTTTAGTTGCACTTATATCGTACAGGCTTAGTCTACTAAATAAACAAAATACAGAATGCTAGGTTTATATATTCCAAGTGGGGGACATACTGACGGATAGATACGTTCCGGAACGCAAGCAGACGCACTGACGGGTGCGACGAGAGGAGCTTGTGTGTATGTCCAGCCATTTTTCTAATCATACTTATTCCAATGTTGAGAAATCAGCAGCTTCCAAATCGGTGGGAGCCTCTAAATATTCATATCGGAAATCCTATGGTTTTATCGTATTTGCTATTATTCTATTAATTATGAGCTGGGAAGCTCAGCAAATGGACGCAGCAGTCGCAGGCGGCCAAATTCCGCAGGAAGCTATCCGTCTTCGTATATTAGCTAATTCCGATAGTCCCGCCGACCAAATTGTGAAACGGCTGGTTCGGGATGAAATCGTACAGGCAATGAACAGCTGGGCAACAGGTCCTCAGACGATTGAGGAGGCTCGCCAGACCATTCTTGCCAATATGCCAGAGATTGAACGCATCACGGCAAAGGTATTGGAAAGCCGCGGCTTCACATATGGCGTTTCTGCAGAGCTTGGTATCGTTCCGTTCCCGACCAAAATGTACGGCAATGACATTTACCCAGCAGGTGATTACGAAGCGCTGCGTATAACACTAGGCGAGGGCGGCGGTCAAAACTGGTGGTGCGTGTTATTCCCGCCGCTTTGCTTCATCGACGCGGCTACCGGAGAAGCCTCAGCTGCAGCAGCTGAAGACCATTTGGATGCTAACGATGCTCCAAAGGCGGGTAACGCGGTGAAGGCAGCTTCACTCCCTTTAGCAGAAGAAACTCCTTCCGCTGGAGAGGCGCCTGAAGCAAAGTTTTTCTTGTGGGAAATCATTCAGTCGCTGATTTCATGGATTAAATCATTGTTCGCCTAAAGGAACGGCAGCAGCGTCTTGCTAGTTAAGGACGAAGCTGCCGTTTGTGCTTGAAATATAGGGAAGTATATGATTTCGCAAGCTTTCTCTATATTTCTTCGCGAAACGTTAGCTTAGCCGCGTGAGGACGGCTTAAGCCGTTTACGCTTGTTGCGAGATGCATGTGCTATAATAACGGTAGATTGAACTATTTCATTGAAGAGCAAGGATTGAAGAATGAAATGATAACAACGAATGTTTGGAGCGTAGAACGGCTCCCGGATGAACAGCTTGGAGCGGAGCTTTCAGCTGCTGCTTCCTGTCTAAAGCATGGCGGTTTAATCGCTTTTCCAACAGAAACGGTCTATGGTCTCGGTGCAGATGCAAGGAACTCGGCTGCCGTGGAACGCATATTCAGCGCGAAGGGACGGCCATCTGACAATCCCTTAATCGTACATATCGCGGACCGCATACAGCTGGATGCTCTTGTGCTTCCGTACCCAGAGCTTGCTTCCGTGCTGATGGACAGCTTCTGGCCAGGACCGCTGACGATCGTGCTGCCCGTACGGACGAATGTACTGTCGCCGCTCGTTACGGCGGGGCTGTCTACGATTGGCGTTCGCATGCCGAATCATAGAGCGGCTCTTGCGCTGCTTGAGCAAGCAGGTTGTCCGGTTGCCGCGCCTAGCGCGAATCGATCTGGAAGGCCGAGCCCGACGCTTGCTTCGCATGTAATGGAGGACTTGGCTGGACGTATCGACGGCCTTGTTGATGACGGGGCGACAGGTGTCGGCTTGGAGTCAACAGTTATTGAGCTGGTTGGCGAGCAGCTTATCCGAATCCTCCGCCCAGGGGGAATTACCCGAGAAGCGCTGCAAGCAGCGGCACCGGATGCTAGCATTGACAGTGCCTCGGACCAGGAGCTTGATTCAGCCCCGCGTTCACCCGGCATGAAATATACGCATTATGCACCGCAGGGTGAGCTTGTGCTCGTACAAGGAGAGCCGGCTAATGTGGCGGCTTATATTCAAGAACAAGTCGATAGAGCGGCGAGGAATGGCGAGAGGACAGGTGTTCTAGCTTTTGAAGAACGGCTGGCACAGTATAACGCCGATCGTGTTCTTTCATTAGGCAGTGAAGTCGAGCTGAACGATGCTGCCCACCGTCTTTATGCAGCGCTCCGTACTTTCGATGAAAGCGGCGCGCAGCGCATTTGGTCAGAGAGCAGCAGTGAGCAAGGCATTGGTGCTGCTCTTATGAACCGTTTGGCTAAGGCAGCAGGAAATCGTGTAGTTCGCGTATAGGCCTGAATTTGAAGAGGTTATGCTAAGAATAGTATGTTTGTCCCCATGCCCGCATATGTTTGGTATAGAAAACAGGCGGACATGGGGGAGATAGGCTTTGGTTGAGGCACAGTTGCAAGCTGGTCAGTTTTTGACACTGCTCATTATTGCGTTAGCGCTTGGTCTAGATGCTTTTTCGCTGGGGCTTGGGATCGGACTGAAAGGGATACGGCTGCGGGATATTTTGAAGCTTGGCACCGTAATTGCATTGTTCCATGTCATCATGCCGCTTGCAGGCATTTATACGGGGCAGTATGTTGGTGTTCTGCTTGGCTCTGTTGCGACGACTGCGGCAGGCGTCTTGCTGGTGTTGCTCGGCGGGCATATGATATACAGTTCGCTTAGGGGCGAGGCGGTGCAATCCTTCGATCACAAATCGTTATGGGGACTGCTTGTGCTCTCGTTAAGCGTTAGCATCGACTCGTTCTCTGTCGGTATCACGCTCGGCATGTTCGCGGCCAATATGTGGACGACCGTTCTGCTGATTGGCTTGCTAGGGGGCCTGATGGCTGTGTTAGGCTTGATGCTTGGGCGCAAGGTTAGCGGCAATCTTGGCGAGTATGGCGAGGCAATAGGCGGGGGCATTTTGTTTATATTCGGCATCCTATTTATTTTCTGATCGCAAGGCAGCTTGAAATAGAGTGAAAAAAAGGAGTTGGCAGTGTGAAACGTATATTGTTTGTTTGTACCGGCAATACGTGCCGCTCACCGATGGCGGAGGCAATGCTGCGCCGAATGGCTGCTCTGAGAGGCATTACGGTTGCCGTCCGTTCAGCGGGCATATCGACGATTGATGGTCTGCCTGTATCGGCACATGCGGTGGAGACGCTGAAGCAGCGGGATATCGATCATAAGAGCACTTCGCTTGCGCTGACTGGCGAGGCCGTCGGTTGGGCAGATCTCATTCTGACCATGACGGCTAACCATAAGCGGGGCTTGCTGCAATGGTACCCAGAGGCGATTGACAAGACTTACACGCTGAAGGAATATGCGAATCACGATTCCCGCGTGCTTGCTGACATCGAGGAGCTGGAGCGTCTGTACTCGGAGATGCATATGAAGCAAGCTTTGGGTCAGCAGCTTACGTCACAGGAGCGAAGCCGGCTGCTTGCGCTTGAACGTAAAATACCAAGTTTCGACATCGTGGATCCTTTTGGCGGCTCGCTATCGATTTATAATAGCAGTGCCAATGAGATCGAGGATGCGCTCGTCAAGCTTCTGGACAAGCTATCGAAACGATAATTACGCGAATAGTGACGGATTTTAGATTGATTTTTTGAACGGCTTCGGCTATTATGAAGAGACAATATACGGTTTTCGATGTAACTGGCGACGGAAGTGGGTAACCACGGTGGAGCATCGGAATATACGGCCGGTCGCCTGGGCAAAGAGCAGCATGCTAATTAGCATGTCTTGCTCTTTTTTCGTCTTTTTCTGCAAAAATAGGTATACTAGCACTGTAATGTTTTATTCCGAAGGAGGTCTTTTACGTTGAAAATTGCTATTGGTGCCGATCACGCCGGCTATCGATTGAAGGACGAGGTCGTTCCCTTTCTTCAATCACTGGGCCATGAAATTGAAGATGTCGGTTGCAGCTGTGACCAATCGGTGGATTACCCGGACTATGCATTGCCCGTATGCGACCTAGTGACGAGCGGTAAAGCAGAACGCGGTATCTTGATTTGTGGGACAGGAATTGGCATGTCCATCGCAGCGAACAAAGTAAATGGAATCCGCTGTGCGCTGGTGAGTGACATGTTCTCCGCGAAAGCGACAAGAGAACATAATGATACGAATGTGTTGGCGCTTGGAGAACGGGTTATTGGTCCAGGTACGGCGCTAGAGATTATTCGGATTTGGCTGGATACGCCGTTCTCCGACGGTGAGCGTCATGTAGGCAGAGTAAACAAAGTGATGGATATCGAAAAGCAATTCAGCAGCCAGTCCTAAGCTAGGGGGCATCGCCATGAGCACGAATAACCATGTACAGCTTGATGCCATAGCGCAGCAGGTAGAGACGATCTTACGCGAGCTGGCTAGTGCAGGGAATTTAGGTATGAGTCAGCTAGTCGTAATTGGTGTAAGTACAAGTGAAGTGTTGGGTAAGCGGATCGGTACGGCAGGAACGGTGGAGACGGCTGCACAAATTTTTGCAGGTGTTGCAGCAGTGAGTGCAGAGCTTGGCTTCATTCCTGTATATCAATGCTGTGAGCATCTTAATCGTGCGCTTGTTATTGACCGTGCTGCTGCTGAACGTTATGGCCTGGAAATTGTCGGTGCGGTACCTGTACCGAAAGCCGGTGGATCAATGGCAGCCTATGCTTATGGGCAGTTGAATGATCCATGCCTTGTAGAGACGATTCAGGCTCATGCGGGTATTGACATTGGCGATACGTTTATCGGTATGCATCTGAAGCGGGTAGCCGTTCCAGTACGCCCATCTATTCGGAGCATTGGGGAAGCCCATGTAACGATGGCGATTACGCGGCCGAAGCTAATCGGAGGCGCACGCGCTGTTTATGAGCCGCAGGCTGAATTAACAGCTGAACAATCTGCTGGTGCATGTGAGTAGCAGACATGCGCCAAGCGTTAACCTTATGTATAACTAATTATCAAATATAGGAAAGTATATCCATAGGCTATACATTCTCTATATTTCTAGGCGAAACGCTAGCTTTGCCGTTTGAGTAAGGCGTCAGCCGTTTACGCTGGATATAAAAAGCTTTCTAATCTGAGGAGGAAAATTCAAATGGAAAATTTGCGCAAACAAGATCCAGAAGTATTGAAAGCATTAGGCCTTGAGCTTACACGCCAACGTGATAACATTGAGCTTATCGCATCTGAGAACATTGTAAGCGAAGCGGTACTAGAAGCTATGGGAAGCGTGCTTACGAACAAATATGCAGAAGGTTACCCAAGCAAACGTTTCTATGGCGGCTGTGAGCATGTAGATATCGTTGAGGATATTGCCCGCAACCGTGCCAAAGAACTGTTTGGTGCCGAGCACGCGAACGTTCAGCCGCATTCCGGCGCACAAGCGAACATGGCGGTTTATCTTGCTGCTTTGCAGCCTGGGGATACTGTACTTGGTATGAATTTGGCACATGGCGGACATTTGACGCACGGCAGCCCGGTTAACGCATCTGGCTTGCTTTATAATTTCGTTGCTTACGGCGTACAAGAGGATTCCTTCACAATTGATTATGAAGAAGTTCGCAAGCTGGCTTTCAAACACCGTCCTCGCTTAATCGTAGCTGGTGCGAGCGCGTATCCGCGTACAATCGATTTCGAGAAGCTTGGCAAAATCGCTAATGATGTAGGCGCATTGTTCATGGTGGATATGGCACATATTGCTGGTTTGGTTGCTGCGGGTCTTCACCCGAGCCCAGTACCTCACGCACATTTTGTAACGACAACTACACACAAAACACTTCGCGGACCACGCGGCGGTATGATTCTTTGTCGTCAGCCTTGGGCAGCGGCAATTGATAAAGCTGTTTTCCCTGGTTCACAAGGCGGTCCGTTGATGCATATTATTGCAGCCAAAGCGGTAGCATTCGGCGAAGCACTTAAACCAGAATTCAAGCAATATGCTACACAAGTTGTCAAAAACGCAAAGGTTCTTTCCGAAGAGCTTGTTGCAAAAGGCTTCAACATCGTATCCGGAGGTACGGATAACCACTTGATGCTGCTTGACACACGCAGCCTGAACATTACAGGTAAGGTTGCTGAGCATGTACTTGACGAAGTAGGCATTACCGTTAACAAAAATGCAATTCCGTTTGACCCAACAAGTCCATTCGTTACTTCAGGCATTCGCATCGGTACGCCGGCAGCGACGGCACGCGGAATGGAAGAAAGTGCAATGAAAGTCATTGCAGAAGTTATTGCACTCGTGCTTAACAGCCCTGAAGATCAAGAGGTTCTTGCCAAAGCTCGCGGATTGGTTCGTGATCTTACAGCTCAATATCCACTTTATCCAGGTATCACTTATTAATTTTTTGGCTGCCGCTTGTTTCAGAAGACCTATTCGGTGTTTATACACGAATAGGTCTTTTTTTGCGTTTCTGAATGCATAAATCAATTTGTGATATAAAATAATAAGCCAATAAGGAGTCGATTCATGCAAACAATAAATCGATAACAACCGATTTTTAGTAAAACTGAAAATTCAGATAATAAACCACATGCTGAAAAATATATTTATTTTCGATAATATACAACTATATATTTAAATAATTTTGATATTTATATCGTGAATTTCGTTGGGTCATGGCTATGAGCATGAATTAAAATGGGAATAAAATGAATATTAGTGTTCGACATAAATTCTTAAAAAATGATCTAATTATGGTATATATTCCTTGCAAACACGTTCAAGCGTTAAAGTAACAGAATAATTAATTGAATAAACGCTGTACAGCATTAAAGCAACAAAATATTTAATTGAATAAACGCGTCAAAGTGCTAAAGTAATTATCTTTAAAGACATTTAATACATAAATTTACAGCTTACATATTGTTGATAAATAATTAACCCGGATGTATAGTAAAAATTATTAAAAAATAAAAATCTCTATGTTTGGATAAGAAGAGTGTATAACACTACCTAAGATTAGATATGCGCATTTGAAGCAGGAGAGCATGACACAGAGAAATCAAATGTTTGTATATATGACAGGCCAAGTGGATGATACTACTCACTACTGAACACAGTAGAGAAAAAACGGGAGGGTAACAATGAGAACTAGAAAGTCTGCTTTTTCATTTATCGCTGCTTTACTCATTCTTGCTATTATCGCAGTAGGCTGTACGCCGAAGAACGAGACAGGAAACAACGGCGCTGCAAACAACGAATCTAGCAACAATGGAGCTGCAGGCGAAGCAACTGACGCAAAGGTATTCAGAATGAATATACACTCCGAGCCTTCATCGCTTGACCCTGCACTAATGGAAGACAACGTATCAGGTACACTAGCAACAGGTATTTATGAAGGATTGACTCGTAAAAACGAGAACGGTGAATCCATACCAGCTACTGCTGAGAAATGGGTACAATCGGAAGATGGTCTAACTTACACATTCACTATTCGCCAAGACGCGAAATGGAGCAACGGTGACCCTGTCACTGCTAATGATTTTGAATTCTCTTGGAAACGTGCGCTTGATCCTGCAACTGGCTCAACTTACGCTTACCAATTCTATTACATCGCTGGCGCACAAGATTATAACGAAGGCAAAACGACAAATGCGGATGCTGTTGGCATCAAAGCACTTGACGCTCAAACACTTGAAGTGAAATTGGTGGCGCCAACTCCATATTTCTTGAGCCTGACGTCTTTCTACGTATACAACCCGGTTCACCAATCCGTTAAGGACAACGAGGCTTGGGCTGCAGATGCTGTTACAATCATCGGTAACGGCCCTTTCAAAATGAGCGAATGGCAGCACAACACATCCATTAAGCTTGTTAAGAGTGACAGCTATTATGACAAAGACCAAGTGAAATTTGCAGGCGTTGATTTCACAATGATCGAGGACTCTGCAACTGAACTTGCTAACTATGAGACGAACAAGCTTGACTACACAGGCAAGCCAACAGGTGAGATTCCTTCTGAGCAGATTCCTGTTCTGAAAGAATCGAAGAAGGATGAGTTCGTTACCAAAGGTATTGCAAGCTCATACTACTACATGTTCAACACAGAAGAAGTTCCTTTCAACAACGTAAAAGTGCGTAAGGCGCTTGCTATGGCGATTGATCGTCAAGCTATTGTTGAGAGTGTGACGATGGCTGGAGAAGTTCCTTCCTTCGGTTTTGTACCACCAGGCATCATCGGGATGAAGGATGATTACCGTAATGAAGTGAAAGACGATTTCTTCACAGAAGATGTTGAGGAAGCGAAGAAATTGCTTGCTGAGGGTCTTGCTGAGCTTAAACTTGCCAAATTCCCAGAAGTGACATTGACGTTCAACACAAGTGATGGTCATAAGAAAATTGCTGAAGCAATCGTAGAAATGTGGCGTCAAAACCTTGGTATCGAAGTTGGTGCCAAAAACGAGGAATTCTCCGTATTGCTCAAAAACCGTACGGCGATGAACTATCAAATTTCTCGTGCGGGCTGGGGAGCTGACTATAACGATCCGATGACTTACATGGATATGTTCGTTACGGGCGGCGGTCAGAACAATACAGGTTTTTCATCGCCTGAGTATGATGCTCTGATTAAAAAAGCATACGCAAGCGGCGACCAAGCTGAGCGTATTGCGGCAATGACTGAAGCAGAAAAAATCCTTATGGATCAAATGCCGATCATGCCGATTTACTACTACAGTAACACGTACATGCTAAAACCAGGCTTCAAAAATATTTTCTTGGATTACAAAGGTGACATCGACTACACAAGAGGTTATTACGAAGCCAAATAGTCATCCTTCCAGTAAATGAAGGTGGGGATATATGCGGACATTCCGCATATATCCCTTTCTTATTGACTGATTTAGACGCTAGTACTTAGTAGTTCCTCTTGTTTATATTTTGTAAGGAGGTGTCCATTGCGATGATAAAATATGTTTTCAAGAAGTTTGTGTCAATGCTTCTATCGTTGTTTGTTCTTGCCACAGCTACTTTTTTTCTTATGAAAATCATTCCCGGCGATCCCTTTATGAGGGAAAAAGCGATACCGGAAAAGATTAGAGAGCATCTCTTTGCTGTGTACGGACTTGATCAGCCTATCTGGAAGCAATATTTGATGTACTTGAACAATCTGCTGCATGGCGATTTGGGTATGTCCATGAAGCAGCAGTATATGTCTGTAACACGAATCATTAAGGAAACCTTTATTTATTCGGCTCAAATTGGACTATTTGCCGTCTTCGTATCTCTGGCGGTAGGCCTAATTCTTGGCATTGTCGCTGCGCTTAACCATCGGAAGTGGCTTGATAGCGTAACGATTATCATTGCGGTGCTTGGGGTATCTATTCCAAACTTTCTTGCTGCGTCTATCTTGCAATATGTGTTCGGAAGCAAGCTGCAATGGCTTAGCGTATCCGGTCTCAATGACCCGACCGACTTCATTATGCCTGTGCTTGCACTCTCGTTCCTGCCTGCGGCATTCATAGCGCGTCTGACACGTTCGACGATGCTGGAAGTATTATCTGCTGATTATATTAAGACCGCCCGCGCCAAAGGGTTAAGCGGACGCGTCATCTTGGTACGTCATGCGCTTCGCAACGCTATTCTGCCCGTGGTTACGTATATCGGACCAATGACTGCGAATATTATTACCGGATCTGTCGTCGTTGAACAAATATTCGGAATCGGTGGAATCGGCAGATATTTCGTTCAAAGTATTACTAACCGTGACTATACGCTCATAATGGGGCTTACTTTATTTTATGGCATTATCCTAATGGCGGCGCGGTTTCTGACTGACATTGCCTACGGTTTTGTCGATCCTCGTATTAAGCTTTCAAGAGGAGGGGGCAAGTGATGAAGGACAACGCCTTTACACCAGATCAATTCACGAAGCTGAATAAAGACGAGAAGCATACGGAAGTTGTCGTTCGTGAGAGTATTTCCGCTTGGAAGGATGCATGGCTGCGGTTATGCTCGAATAAAATCGCGATGATCAGCCTTATTATTTTGGTTATCGTCGCGCTGATGGCGATTTTTGGACCGATGATATCGGAGCAGGACTATCGCACCAATCACTTGAAAGAGAAAAATCTTGGACCGAATGCGACGTATTGGTTCGGTACGGATGATCTTGGCCGCGATCTCTTCACGCGTACTTGGATGGGCGCGGGCATTTCCTTGCAGGTAGGTATTTATGCGGCGCTTGCAGACTTGGTTCTAGGCGTTATTATTGGCGGAATCATGGGTTATTTCGGCGGGCGCGTAGATGAGATCTTAAACCGTTTCTGTGAAATTATTTACTCGATTCCAAGCATGCTTATTATTATTCTGCTTATCGTTATTTTCAAGCCGAGCATGCTCACCATAGTCGTTGCACTCAGTATCACAGGCTGGGTGAGTATGGCATGGATTGTTCGAGGCCAGATCATGCAGCTCAAAAATCAAGAATATGTTATGGCTGCCCAAGCACTGGGGGCAAGCACGGCTCGGATTCTATTCCGTCATCTGATTCCGAATGCAATGGGGCCAATTATCGTAACGTTGACCTTGACTGTACCGAGTGCGATCTTCGCGGAAGCTTTTTTAAGTTTTCTTGGTCTTGGTGTCCAGTCTCCGGCAGCATCACTCGGTACGATGATCAACGATGCGCTCAAAGCGTGGACGCTGTATCCGTGGAGAATGATCTTCCCTGCTGCGGTCATCAGTATTACAATGCTTTGCTTTAATATTTTTGGTGACGGCCTAAGAGATGCGCTTGATCCGAAAATGAAAAAGTAGGAGGTGACAAGGATGGAGAAATTACTTGAAGTTAAAGATTTACGTGTTCATTTCAAAGTTCGCGGCGGGATCGTGAAGGCGGTTCGCGGCGTTAACTTTCATGTAAATAAAGGCGAGGCAGTAGCAATTGTAGGGGAATCTGGCTGTGGCAAAAGTGTTACCGCACAGTCGCTTATGCGGCTGATTCCATCTCCTCCGGCTGAGACCAGCGGATCGATTATGTTCAAAGACAAAGAGATTCTGAAATTGACGGATCATCAGATGGAGGACATTCGCGGTAAAGAGATGGGCATGATCTTCCAAGATCCGATGACCTCGCTAAATCCAACGCTGACTATTGGCCGTCAGATTACAGAGGGCCTGATTAAGCATCAAGGCATTAGTGGTTCGAAAGCAACCGAACGTGCGGTCGAAATGTTGAATTTGGTCGGCATTCCTAACGCGTCGTCGCGGGTGGATCAATATCCGCATCAGTTCTCTGGCGGTATGCGCCAGCGGGCGATGATTGCAATTGCGCTTGCGTGCAACCCGTCGCTGCTCATCGCTGATGAGCCAACTACTGCACTCGACGTGACGATTCAAGCGCAAATTATGCGTGTTATGAAGGACTTGCAGCAGAAGCTTGGCACTTCTATTATTCTTATTACTCATGATTTAGGTGTTGTAGCCGACATGTGTGACCGCGTAATTGTCATGTATGCGGGTAAAGTGGTGGAAACGGGTACGAAATGGGAAATATTCAAAAACCCTAAGCATCCGTATACCAAAGGGCTTCTTCGCTCGCTGCCGCGTCTTGATCAGAAGAAGGAAGAGCCGCTTGTTCCGATATACGGAATGCCGCCGGATTTGATCAAACCCCCTGTGGGCTGCAGCTTCTGCGCCCGTTGTGACGATGCGATGCGAGTATGCGTCGATAATGATCCTGAGCTGCTCCCGGTAGACGGGAATGAATCGCATGCTTCAGCATGCTGGCTCGCACACCCTTATGCAAATCGGGAGGTGTCTGTATGAGCGCGCCATTAATCGAAATTAACAACCTGCGCAAGTTTTTCAACTTGGGCGGGGGGGCGACACTTCGTGCCGTCAATGAGATTACCTTCTCCATTCAAAAAGGGGAAACGGTCGGTGTCGTAGGCGAGTCCGGCTGTGGGAAATCTACGGCAGGCCGTACGATTATGCGGCTGTATGAGCCAACTAGCGGCGGCGTAACCTTTGATGGACAAGATATTTATAAGCTCAAGGGTGCTGGTCTCAAAGCATTGAGACGTGACAT
This sequence comes from Paenibacillus sinopodophylli, assembly GCF_005930355.1. Taxonomy (GTDB): domain Bacteria; phylum Bacillota; class Bacilli; order Paenibacillales; family Paenibacillaceae; genus Pristimantibacillus; species Pristimantibacillus sinopodophylli. The sequence continues at coordinate 160,721 of NZ_VDBO01000003.1, read as the reverse complement.
GCAGATGATCTTCCAAGACCCGTACGCATCCCTCAATCCGCGTATGACGGTTATGGATATTATCGGTGAGGCATTAGATATCCACAAGCTTGTCTCAAGCAAGAAAGAGCGCAAGCATCGCGTGGAGCACCTGCTTGATGTGGTGGGTCTGAACCCTGACCATGCTACTCGTTATCCGCATGAGTTCTCCGGCGGTCAGCGGCAGCGTATCGGGATTGCTCGCGCACTAGCAGTGGATCCGCGGTTCATTATTGCGGATGAGCCGATCTCCGCGCTTGACGTATCCATTCAAGCACAGGTTGTGAACCTGATGCAGGATTTGCAGCGCAAAATGGGTCTCACCTATTTGTTCATCGCACATGATCTGTCGATGGTTAAGCATATCAGCGACCGCGTCGCGGTTATGTATTTGGGGAAAATCGTTGAGCTTGCAGAGAGCAGCGAACTTTATGCAAGCCCTGCGCATCCCTATACGCGGGCTCTGTTGTCGGCTATCCCAATTCCTGATCCGGAGGTTGAGGAAAACCGTGAGCGAATTGTATTGACCGGCGATTTGCCGAGTCCTATTAATCCGCCAACTGGCTGTCAGTTCCATACGCGCTGCCCGATCGCTACCGAGAAATGTAAGGTAGACGAGCCAGCACTGCTTGAAGTGCGTAAAGGTCATTTTGCCGCTTGTCACTATGCATCCGTGTAGGATGAGAGGGTTCTACACGTGTATTAGCCGCGTAAAATACGGTAATAATTATAGGTCAGAGAGCAGCAGATTGAGCTGTCTCTGGCCTTTTTGGCGTTAATGTGCAGCAGTTAGGACGTTTACTAGGAAAGGGTCATTAAATTTTGTCCACAGGGGGGATTAGCTTTTTTGATAGTTATACACAGTCGTATCAACAGATTGTGGACAAATGTGGACGGGTTGGGGATATGTCTGTGAATAGTTGAAAGTAATCACAAAATAATCAAATAACTTGAGCTCTGGTTTAGTATAAAATCCTTTCATACAGAAGGTGTAAGCCTGTGAGCAAACAACTGTGTTAATATATGGGTACGACAACATGCATAGGAGGCTGAAATGGCTAAAATTGTCCTGATCTTATTCCTTGTAGCAATCCTTTTTATTGTAATTAGAGCATTTGTAAGAGCAAATATGTCGATGAGGCGCAGCCAATCATCCCGAGGAGGAAGAACCTCGATCGGCAGAACGAATGTATTCGTTCCATGGCCAAGCGCTGAAGTGCCTTTAGCTTTAGGGGTTCCATATGGTCATCCCGCTAGAGGAGCGGCAGAGCGTTTGGAGGCTTCGCTTAGCTTGTTTTTTGAGAGCCGCGTTAAGGATCGTGTATTAAAGGAATTTCCGAGAATGTCAGATAAAGAATGGGCATGGACTTGGTTTGAGATGAAACGTTACTTCTTCATGTGCGGAATCATGCGAAGCATTCCGATGTACAGCAAGCAAGTGGATACCGTGTGGCATGAGATGCTTATGTTTACACGGGAGTATGAAGAGTTCTGCATAAGCTTCTGCGGCGAGATGATCCATCACGCCCCGCATGCGCCGGGAGCTGCGCCGCAGCCGGGTGAGCGTGCGCTGTTCGATTGGCTATATGGTGAGCTATTTGCGCAGGCGCCCGCAAGCGGCAGGCTGTGGGGAGCATTCTATCGAACAAGTATGTCTGTGCATAAGCTCGATGAGATAAAAGAATTCAGTAAGGAAACGCTGCGTTCGCAGTGGTTCAACACAAAGGCTTCCTCGCGGTTTGCTGATTTGAGCGAAACGATCGATTATTTGATTGATCGCGCTAAGTCGCAGTTAGTAGAAGCAGGCAGCGGTCGCAACGAGATTGGCAATAATGGAAGAAGCTACGGATACGATCCGGTTCTAGGGGCGACAGGATTGCTATCTGGTATGCTGATCTACCATTCCATTACGAACCCCAATGATTTCACACGGCAGATGGACCAAGCTCAAAGTGAGGAGCAGCGCAAAGCGAATGGCAGCGGAGATTCAACATATGGCTGCAGCGGCTCGTCAGATAACGGCAGGGATCATTCGGATGGCGGTGACAGCGGCGGCTCTGGCGGGGATAGCGGAGGGGACAGTGGCGGCGGCTCCTGCGGGTCGTCATGCGGCGGTGGCTGCAGCAGCAGCTAACGACATACTTATAGCTTATTATGAAATGCTGGCGCCATTCCGATGCAGAGGTGCCTGTTTGCAAAACACAAGATGCAACGGCTTGTTTACAATGCTATAATATACGGGATTGTGTCAGGATTAGACTAGAACAATAACAACAATGTACGGGAGGAATACCGTTCCATGAGCAAATTAATCATTTGCGACCATCCTTTAATTCAGCATAAGCTGACTTTTATTCGGAATAAAGAAACGAATACCAAAGATTTTCGGGAATTGGTTGATGAAGTTGCCACATTAATGTCATACGAAATTACGAGAGATATTCCGCTCGATACGATTAAGGTGCAGACGCCTGTCGCAGAGACGGAAGCTAAGGTCGTTTCAGGAAGAATGCTGGGGCTTGTTCCCATTCTGCGTGCGGGACTTGGCATGGTGGACGGAATCTTGAAGCTTATTCCATCCGCAAAGGTAGGACATATTGGTTTAGCCCGCGATCACGTGACGCTGCAGCCTAAGGAGTACTATATTAATCTGCCAACCGACGCGCCTAATCGCCTGCTTATTGTCATTGATCCCATGCTTGCAACTGGCGGCTCAGCTATAGCAGCTATTCAATCTTTGAAAAACCATAAATGTGACCAAATCAAGCTTATGTGTTTGATTGCAGCGCCTGAAGGCGTGAAGGCCGTACAAGAAGCGCATCCGGATGTTGATATCTATATCGCTGCTTTGGATGATCATCTTAATGAAAAAGGTTATATTGTTCCTGGTTTGGGAGATGCCGGTGACCGCATGTTCGGAACTAATTAGTTCATTGCGGCATGAATTGATAATAGGAGTGAAAGATTTTGTCTAAACTGAAGGTAATGACTATATTCGGAACGCGTCCCGAAGCCGTCAAGATGGCCCCGCTTGTACTTGAACTGCAGAAGCGCGAGGATGAAATCGAATCAATCGTATGCGTAACCGCCCAGCATCGCCAAATGCTGGATCAGGTTCTTGATTTTTTCGAGATTCATCCAAACTATGATTTGAATGTCATGAAGGATCGCCAGACGCTTACGGAGACGACTGTCCGTGTGCTGGAAGGACTGGACCCTGTGCTCGCGCAAGCAAAACCGGATATCGTGCTTGTCCATGGCGACACGCAGACGACGTTCCTAGCGAGCTATGCCTCGTTTCTCAAGCAAATCCAGGTTGGTCATGTCGAAGCAGGGCTTCGCACTTGGAATAAACTATCTCCATACCCGGAGGAAATGAACCGGCAGCTTGCTGGCGTGCTCTCTGACGTGCACTTTGCCCCGACTGAATGGTCGGCGAACAATTTGCGCAAGGAAAACAAGTCGGATGCTGCTATTTATGTGACCGGAAACACGGCTACAGACGTATTTCAATACACAGTAGACGAGTCCTTCTCGCATCCAGTCATCGATTGGGCAAAAGGGAAAAGGATGATCCTTATGACGGCTCACCGCCGGGAAGCGCTGGGCGAGCCGCATCGTAACATATTCCGTGCGGTTAAGCGGATTGCCGATGAGCATGAGGATGTTGTTGTTGTATATGCAGTGCACCCGAACCCTGCTGTGCGTGAGCCAGCGAATGAAATTCTCGGCGACCACCCGCGTATTCGTTTGATTGAACCGCTTGATGTTTTTGAATTCCATAATTTTTACCCGCATGCGCATATGATTATGACGGATTCGGGCGGCTTGCAGGAGGAGGCTCCTTCCTTTGGCGTACCGACGTTAGTACTTCGAGATACGACAGAGCGTCCGGAAGGTATTGAAGCTGGAACGCTTGAACTCGTTGGAACGGATGAAGAGCTTGTTTACAGCCGTGCTAAGGCACTGTTGACCGATTCTCAGCTATATGCGCGGATGAGCCAATCGGCGAATCCATACGGCGATGGGCATGCTTCGGAGCGGATTGTAGATGCGATTTTGCATCATTTTGGAAGGCTGAAGGAGCGTCCAGATTCGTTCACACAACGTTCATAGATTGGACTTAGGCAGTAACCTGAACGGCGAATGTACAGCATACAGTAGTACTGTACGGTTTTTGGGGGTCGCAATACCTTATGTATCAAGGGTTTTGGACGATCGCTTCACCGAAAATTCGTAGTTAATTCAATTGACAAACGTGTTGCGGCTTGGATAAAATAAATGAGGATTGACAGGGGTATGAACCATGAATAAAAAGGACAGAAGGGACAATCCGCTGTTCGCTGCTGGACTAGTGGGCGCGCTCGGAGTGCAAGTCGCTGTATGTATCTTTTTAGGCTATTGGCTCGGCTCAGCTCTCGGCACCCGTTTCGGTGATGAGAAGAGTTGGATGCTCGGTGGCATACTGGTCGGTCTGGCTGTCGGACTACTCTCAGCCATTCTGCTTGTTAAGAAGGTTATGGAGGAAGCCGATGGATAAAATAATGAAGACAGCATTACGTACGCTTGTTTATGCAATGGCGGTATGCCTAATTGTATGGGCTTTCCTTCCGGAATGGCGTACGGTGTCTCTCGGCCTTCTTGTGGGGTTGGCAGCAAGTTCTATGAATGCGTTTTTACTGAGGCGCAGAGTCGAAATGGTCACCCTAGGAGCAGCAGGGGTTGGGCCGCGCAAGAGAGGTCTTGGTCTTGGAAACCGTATTGCAACAGTGCTCTTGGTTGCCATGATCGCCTATCGTTTTCCGGAGGATCTGAACATGCCGGCCGCTTTAGCTGGCTGTATGGTCATGCCGTTTGTACTATTGGTATCAGCTTATATCCACAATAAACGACAATCTTAGCGGAAAGGGGTGAAAATTTTAGATGCATGAATTTCCGGTGATGCCACTGGGGCCGTTTAATATTGATATCTCGACCACAGTAGCTATTTTGGTTTCCGTCATTGTGACGTTCTTGATCGCGAAGCTGGCTGTTCGCAATCTTTCGGTGGACAACCCTTCGAAGATGCAGAACTTCTTGGAATGGGTTGTGGATTTCGTACAAAACTTTATTTCAAGCACAATGCCGGCGAACCGAGTCAAGCCCTTTGTTTCTCTAGGGATGACGCTCATTATGTTCATTTTCGTATCCAACCTGTTAGGCTTGCCTTTCGGTATCGTGACTGAAACTCACCATGTTTATGAGAATCTTGGTGTAACACAGGAACTGTTGGACGAGAAAGGCGGACATGTTGAGCTTGCTTGGTGGAAATCACCAACAGCTGACATTTCAGTAACTGCTGGTTTAGCGCTTATCGTATTCGTTATCGTCCATTTCCTTGGTCTGAGACTGAATCGAAAGCACTACTTGAAGCATTATTTCCATCCTTTTCCGGTCTTCTTGCCAGTCAACATCATTGAGACCATTTCGAAGCCGGTTACACTAGCGCTTCGGTTGTTCGCCAACATCTTCGCGGGTGAGGTGCTTATTGCAACGATCCTGATGCTTGGTTGGTACGGTACGCCGTTCCTTGCCGCATGGCAAGGCTTCAGTCTTTTCGTCGGTGGTATCCAAGCTTTCTTGTTCACAATTCTTACAATGGTGTATATCTCACAATCAGCTATACACGATGAAGAGCATTAATATCCGCTTTATGCCTCGGATGATTTATAAATACTGAGGTTAGCTATACAAACAAAAAACAACAATTTTTGAGGAGGATTTTAAAAATGGAATTATTAGCAGCAGCTTTGGCAGTAGGTTTGGGCGCAGTTGGCGCGGGCGTAGGTAACGGTATGATCGTTAGTAAAACAGTTGAAGGTATCGCTCGTCAGCCAGAACTTCAAGGTAAATTGCAAACAACAATGTTTATCGGTGTAGGTATCGTAGAAGTTGTGCCTATCATCGGCGTAGTTATCGGTTTCTTGGCTTTCTTCCAAGCCTAATAACTGACAATTGGCGGGGAAGGCCTTAGCCCTCTTCGCCTTCGTTATGATTATGACAATATTGTGGTGAGAAAGGAGCGGCATCTATGGGCTGGCATTGGGAATCGACAGTAATCGCGATGGTTGCGTTTGGTATTTTGTATTGGCTTCTAAGCAAGTATGCATTTGGTCCATTATTCGAAGTAATGGAGAAACGCAGACAGCTAGTGCTTGAACAGATGAATACAGCTGAGAGCAGCCGGAAAGCGGCCGAGCAGCAAATGGAAGAGCAGAAGGCTGCACTCCAGCAAGCTCGTAAGGAAGCTTATGAAATTATCGAGCAATCGAGAACGACGAGCTCGAAGCAAGCGGAAGAGATCGTTCAAACAGCGAAATCAGAAGCATCCCGTCTGAAAGACGATGCTCTCAAAGATATCGAAAGCGAGAAAAACAAAGCAATTGCAGCGCTTCGTACAGAAGTTGGCGGCATTTCCGTGAAAATCGCTTCGAAAATTATTGAGAAGCAAGTGGATGAGAAATCGCAAGAGCAATTGGTAGGTCAATACTTGAAAGAAGTTGGAAATAAATGAGCCGCGATGCGGTCGTAGCGAAGCGCTACGCAAAAGCATTGTTCGAGGTTGCTCAGAGTCAGAATGTCGTTTCCGAGGTTGAGGAGCAGCTTAAACTGATTGTGCAAGCACTTGAGCAAGACGCAGACATTCAAAAATTTCTTTCTCTTCCTAGCATTGATCCAGAAAAGAAGATTGCCGTGCTGAAAGCAGCATTCGGTGATCGTCTATCTGCACTCGTTCTTAACACGGTGCAAATCTTAATCTCTCGCCGCCGTCAGGATGCTATTGCTGAGGTATACGCAGCATACACCAAGGTAGCAGGAGACTCGCTTGGACAAGCCCATGCGACTGTTTATTCGGCACAAGCGCTTTCTGATGAAGAGCTTGCTGGTGTAGCGGCGCAGTTTGGACAAATAACTGGCAAGACGATTATTGCACAGCAAATCGTTGAGCCTTCCTTGCTCGGAGGCGTACAAGTACGCATCGGCGACCGCCTTTATGACGGCAGCTTGTCGGGCAAGCTGGAACGTTTACAAAAATCGTTTAAAATCTAATGCACGGTAGATAGGGGTGAACGAATTGAGTATCAGACCTGATGAAATCAGCACGCTGATTAAACAACAGATCGAACAATATAAATCCGAAATTCAAGTCGTGGATGTCGGCACCGTAATCAATGTCGGTGACGGTATCGCCCGCGTACACGGTTTGGAAAATGCGATGCAAGGCGAATTGCTCGAATTCTCCAACGGTGTTGTCGGTATGGCTTTGAACTTGGAAGAAAGCAATGTCGGTGTCGTTATCCTAGGACCATACACGGATATCCGCGAAGGCGATCAAGTGAAACGTACAGGACGCATTATGGAAGTACCTGTCGGCGATGAGCTTCTTGGCCGCGTCGTAAACCCGCTTGGTCAACCGCTTGACGGCAAAGGACCAATCAACACTACTCAATTCCGCGCAATTGAATCCGCTGCACCAGGCGTTATCGACCGTAAATCGGTTCATGAGCCTATGCAAACAGGAATCAAAGCGATTGACGCGATGGTACCAGTAGGCCGCGGACAACGTGAGCTTATTATCGGTGACCGTCAAACAGGTAAAACAGCGATTGCAATCGATGCAATCATCAACCAAAAAGGCAACGGCGTAAAATGTATTTACGTTGCTGTAGGCCAAAAACAATCCACTGTTGCTAACGTTGTTGAAACGCTTCGCCGTCACGGCGCGCTTGAGTACACAATCGTAGTAACAGCTGGTGCTTCTGAGCCTGCTCCATTGTTGTTCCTAGCTCCTTACGCGGGCTGCACAATGGGTGAGTACTTCATGTACAAAGGCGAGCATGTTCTCGTTATTTATGATGATCTATCGAAACAAGCAGCAGCGTACCGTGAGCTTTCACTCTTGCTTCGTCGTCCACCGGGTCGTGAAGCATACCCTGGTGACGTTTTCTACTTGCACTCCCGTTTGCTTGAGCGTGCAGCTAAGCTTAGCGATGCAAGAGGCGGCGGTTCAATGACGGCATTGCCATTCATTGAGACACAAGCATCCGACGTATCAGCTTACATTCCTACGAACGTAATCTCGATTACAGATGGTCAAATTTTCCTTGAAGCAGATCTGTTCTACTCGGGTCAACGTCCAGCGGTTAACGTTGGTATCTCTGTATCCCGTGTCGGCGGTTCCGCACAAATCAAAGCGATGAAGAAGGTTGCTGGTACACTCCGTCTTGACCTTGCGGCATACCGTGAACTCCAAGCGTTCTCGCAATTCGGCTCTGACCTTGATAAATCAACGCTGGCTCGTCTTAACCGGGGTGCCCGCACAATGGAAATTCTCAAACAAGACGTTAATAAGCCGATGCCGGTTGAAAAGCAAGTTATTTCAATCTTCTCTGCTGTTAAAGGTCACTTGGATGAAATTCCAGTTGGTGATATCCTTCGCTTCGAGAAAGAGTTCCACGCGTATTTGGATTCGAACAGCCCTGAAATCGGCCAATCCATCCGTGACACGAAGGACATCGTTGCTGACAACGAGAGAGCTCTTGTTGACGCGCTCAATAAATTCAAGAAAAGCTTTGCCGTAACGGCATAAAAAATATATAGCCGAGGCCCGTTCGCATTTGTCCGGGCTTAGGCTGCTCTTACTCCACCAACACCAGGCTTTGGAGCAGGTCCAAAGCAACAAAGGCGGGTGAAACCAAATGGCAAAAGGTATGCGCGATATTAAGCGCGAAATCAAGAGTAAACAAAACACGAAGCAGATCACCAAAGCGATGGAGATGGTTGCCGCTTCTAGGCTTAGAAGAGCACAGGAGGCTGCGCAAGCAGCACGTCCTTATGCTGAGAAGCTAAAGGAAGTTGTAGCAAGCATCGCTGCTGGCACGAGGGATGTTAAACATCCGATGCTGGAGAATCGTCCGGTTAAGAGAACGGGTTATCTCGTTATCACTTCCGATCGTGGTCTTGCAGGCGGCTACAATGCGAATATTCTTCGTAAAGTAACGCAAACGATTCGTGAAAACCATAAATCTACTGATGAATATGCATTGTTCGTGATTGGACGGAAAGGCCGTGATTATTTCCGCCGTCGCAACATGCCAATCGTCGAGGAAGTTATCGGCTTGCCGGATGCTCCTACGTTCGCTGATATTAAGTCAGTCGCTTATTCCGCAGTTAAAAATTTCTCGGAAGGCGCTTATGACGAGCTTTACTTGTATTACAACGAATTCGTTAATGCGATAACACAAGTTCCAACAGCGTTACGTTTGCTGCCGCTTGAAGAAGTAGGCGGGACTACAGCTGTAACGTCGTATGAATACGAGCCATCACCAGAAGGCGTGCTTGAGGTGCTGCTGCCTAAATATGCGGAAACGCTCATTTATAGCGCAGTTCTAGACGGCAAAGCGAGTGAGTTCGGCGCACGTATGACTGCCATGGGAAGCGCAACGAAAAATGCATCGAAAATCATTAACCAACTGACGCTCACTTACAATAGAGCGCGTCAAGCTGCGATTACGCAGGAAATTTCTGAAATCGTTGCAGGGGCAAACGCCCAATCTTAATATATGTTCTGCAAGGTGCAGGCACTTGCTATAAAGCTGACCTGCGTGCAGCAACAAGAAGGAACCAGGAGGGAAAACCATGAAAAAAGGACATGTTGTATCCGTCATGGGTCCGGTCGTAGACTTAGAGTTCGAACGCGGCAATTTGCCGGAGATTCTGAACGCTGTCAAAATCGAGCAAAAGGGCGAAGCAGGCGGCATTGATATTAACTTGACGCTTGAAGTTGCCGTTCACCTCGGAGACAATAAGGTACGTGCCGTAGCTATGAGTACGACAGACGGTCTTGTACGCGGTATGATCGCTGTAGATACTGGCGCAGCTATTACGATTCCTGTTGGCGCGCCAACACTTGGCCGTGTATTTAACGTACTTGGCCAACCAATCGATGAAGCTGGCGACGTGACTTCGAGCATCAATCTGCCGATTCACCGTGCAGCACCTGCGTTCGACGAATTGTCCACGCAAGCGGAAATTCTTGAAACAGGCATCAAAGTTATCGATCTACTCGCACCATACGCAAAAGGCGGTAAAATCGGCCTCTTCGGCGGCGCCGGCGTAGGTAAAACGGTAACGATTCAAGAGCTTATCAATAACATCGCGCAAGAGCACGGCGGTATCTCCGTATTCGCAGGTGTAGGTGAGCGTACTCGTGAAGGTAATGACCTTTACCACGAGATGAAGGATTCCGGCGTACTAAGCAAAACAGCGATGGTATTCGGTCAAATGAATGAGCCGCCAGGCGCGCGTCAACGTGTTGCTTTGACTGGTTTGACAATGGCTGAGTATTTCCGTGACGAAGAAGGAAAAGACGTACTATTGTTCGTCGACAACATCTTCCGTTTCACGCAAGCAGGCTCCGAGGTTTCGGCCCTTCTAGGCCGTATGCCTTCCGCGGTAGGTTACCAGCCAACGCTGGCAACTGAAATGGGTCAATTGCAAGAGCGTATCACGTCTACGAAAAAAGGTTCTGTTACGTCGATCCAAGCGATCTACGTACCTGCCGATGACTATACGGATCCGGCTCCTGCAACGACGTTTGCCCACTTGGATGCGACAACTAACTTGGAGCGTAAAATCTCTGAGATGGGTATCTTCCCTGCGGTTGATCCACTAGCATCTTCATCGCGTATCCTTAGCCCATCTGTTCTGGGCGAAGAGCACTACAATGTAGCTCAAGGCGTTAAGAAAATTCTTCAACGCTACAAAGAGCTTCAAGATATTATCGCAATCCTTGGTATGGACGAGCTTAGCGAAGAAGATAAATTGACCGTGTCTCGTGCACGTAAAATTCAGCTTTTCCTATCTCAACCGTTCCACGTTGCTGAACCATTCACAGGCACGAAAGGTAAATACGTACCTGTTAAAGAATCCGTTCGCAGCTTTAAAGAAATTCTCGAGGGCAAACATGACGACCTTCCGGAAGAAGCTTTCCGATATGTTGGTGTGATTGAAGAAGCCGTGGAGAAAGCCAAAACGCTTCAATAGCGAAAGGCGGGAGGAATCCACATGAGTTCTTTTTTGGTAGAGATTGTAACACCAGAGCGTAAAGTGTATGCAGAGACAGCGAATATGGTAAGCGTAACAGGTGTTGAAGGTGAGCTCGGCATATTGCCGAACCATATTCCGCTTGTAACGCCACTTCGTATCGCGCCTGTTACCATCAAACGTGATAATAATAAAGTTGATATCGTAGCGGTTAATGGAGGCTTTATCGAAGTACGCAAGGATAAGATCGTTATTCTTGCTGAGAGCGCCGAGCTTGCGACCGATATTAACATTGAGCGTGCAGAAGCCGCTAAGCAGCGTGCCCAGCAGCGTCTAGCCGCTAAACAACAAGATCATGTCGATTTCCGCCGCGCAGAGCTTGCTTTGCAGCGTGCGATGAACCGTCTGAACATTAAGCATAAGTAAGTTCTTATGCTTAGAGTAAAACCTTAAAAGTGGCTGTACATGGGATTAAATGATCCCCCCTGTGCAGCCCTTTTTTTGTTTCAACTAATTCTCTAGAACGCTATAGTAGGAAATGCTAGGTATTCTTTCATCTACATGTATAGTTCTCACGTTAGGTTATGTCTAATATTCGTGTTTTGAGGCTTATTTGATGTTAGATATCCATGTAAAATAGATATTTCGACAAAAACTCTAATATTTTGTATGAAATCCCCAGTAATATATGTTAATATAATTAACATTAGAAATGATAGAGTTAGCAGGGGGAGAGTCATATGTTTGACTGGTTAGGTATGAAGGTAGGATTTCCACTCTGGGTATCGTGGCAATTGAACAAAAAGCTGAAGACGGATGTCGAACATAGCTTTGAAGGCATTGCCGAGACTCGTAAAGAGCTTCTTACAACATGGGCGGCAGATTATTGGACGCATTTAGATCGATTAAGCGAGCAAATGACAGCGGTATTCAGTCAGCCTGACCTTTCTTCTACTTCTACAGTGCAGTCACAAATAGAAAAACTATTTGAACGAACATATGCAAGAGCAATCGATGTCACAGAGTTATTTTTCTTAGATGATAAGCAGGCGGTCGTTCATTCGACTTATGCCGCTCATATCGGAAAGACTTATCAAGTGGTGAGCATTTTGTATAAGGGCCTTGCGTATATGAGAGAATCGAGCAGCCCGCGCAGATGCTTGTTCGGACCATTCAGTGACGCTATTACTTTGAAATTGGGGCCGCGATCCTCCTCCTTTCACGACAGTATGACTTTAATGTTCATGGTACCTATTTCGATGAATGGAAGTTTTGTGGGCACGCTATGCGGACGCATACCGAACGATGTATTAGGCGATTTGATTCAACGGGAGTCGGGTCATGTCTATCCTGATTCCGGAGATAACTATTTGTTTATGGCGAAGGCTGGTTTGAACACACAAATTGAACCAGGTACGGCATTATCACGCAGCCGCTTTGAGGACCGGACGTTTACGCATGGAGAAAATCTCAAGGACGGCGTAACGACCGATTGGGGTACGGTCTCGATTAAAGAGCATACAGAGCTTGAAATTATGTTCACCGATCCAGCTACAGGACAGCTGCACCCCGGCGTAGCGAATACGATTGCTAATGGAAGTAATTTATTTGCCCAATTTCCGGGCTATTCCGACTACAGGCACATATCTGTAATTGGCAAAGGAGTAACCTTCCAATTGCCGCATTGCCCAGACAAATGGGGGATGATGTGTGAAGGTGACTTGGAAGAGGTGTATCGGATTCGAAGCGTCGGTTGGAGGCAACGGAAGCAGCAGCTTATATCGGCAGCAAGTTTAAGCATTTTGACAGCGCTGTTAATTGTATTCATCGCAGCAAGTGCGCCTGTATGGGTGACGGCTGTTGCAGCCGGCATGTTTAATCTTTTATTTGGATTAATAGTCAGCGGCGCGTTCCAGAAGAAAGAATCTGATCGAGTCGTATCCCATATGCGGCGAATCAACAGCTTTATTCGAATGAATGCTGAAGGCAAAGGCGATCTAACGCAAAGACTAGCGCTTGATGAGTTTGATAATGATGAGTCCAAAGAGCTTGCGAAATGGATTAATAATATGATTGATTCCTTAGAAGGCATCATGCTTCAGGTAAGGTTAGCTTCATCTGATGTATTGTCCAGTCAGCATGTGCTTAATGAATCGGCAGCTGTAACTTCTGCTTCAACTGAGCGTGTAAGTGGTAAAGTGACTGATATGATCGGCAGTATCAGGCTGCAACTGAAGGATATCGATATGGCGAAGGATGCCGCAGGCGATATGCGGACGACATTGAAGCAGCTTGAGGAGCAAGCCGCTGAGCAGATAGCAGTCGCTAAGTCTGAGGTCGACCGTATAGGTGAAAAAATGCATCATATATCCGCCAAGGTGGGCGAGTCGAATCAAACGATTCACAAATTTATGGATACGGTAAAAGATATTCAAGGTGTACTGCATGTGATTGAGGAAATATCGGCACAAACGAACTTGCTTGCGCTTAATGCATCCATTGAGGCTGCTAGAGTCGGTGAACAAGGCAGAGGTTTTGCTGTCGTTGCATCTGAAATCCGCAAGCTTGCGGATTTGACCAAGAAATCGACCGAAGAGGTCCACGAGATTACTCGTCATATCTACGATGAAGCGAAAGATGCTTACGCCTCCATGGATGAGGGAACGAGAGTGGTCGAGGAAGGCAATCAGCTCGTAGCAGCCGCCGCGAGTACGCTAGCGAATGCCCATGCCGAAGATTTACGGAAGACGCAGGTTGTGGATGAGGTCGTTTCGCTGATGGAGAAAATTGCACTCGTCAGCAGAGAAAATCGTAAGGTATCTTCGGATGTTGAGAGCAAGGTGCAGGAGTTGATTGGCGAGATGACGAATGTGCGCCAAACCTCTCAAAGTGTGGAGTCCATTACGAAGCTTCTGCAACAGTTGGTAGGTCAATTTAAACTGACAGAATCCCGAATTCGATAGTCTTCTATGAATGAAAAGCTGTATGCAACCGTCTAGAAACGGATGCATGCAGCTTTTTGGCGTTAAAGGCATTAAAGCTGCAATAGTAAGCAATTAAATTTCTTGTACATAATTATCCCATGGAATAGTTATCCTAAGACAGCGAGCTATGATGATCAGAAGGGAGAGGGGCGAATGTATCGATCTGATTCACAGGGCAATGCTAGGACGAAGAAGAAAAAGGAAAAAAAATCGCCTCGTGTAGAGAAGCACGAGAAGGAACAGCTTGATCCATACGCAGACAAGCCCCTCTCGCTGTCCGTTACGGCTAATATGGAAATGGTCAAACAAGAGCTGGGAGAAAGTGCGGACATTATATTCCGCTTACTAACGATTGCTGATCACAATCATACCGAGGGGCTTATCGTCTATGTACAGGGTATGGTTGATGATGAGCGCTTAAATGAATTCATTATACAGCCTCTCCATAGAGAACGGTTTCCGCTGGATGCTGCTCTTGACTCACAAGAGTTGCTGGCTGTATTGAAAGCGGACGTTCTATCAACTGGCATTGTAACGGATATTTCCGATTGGAAGCTGCTGTTCCAGAAACTGTTTATGGGCTATGCCATATTATTTCTTGAGGGCTCTGACCAAGCCATTGCCGCCAATGTCATTGGGGGAGCAAGAAGAGGCATCGAGGAACCGAAGACCGAGATGGCTATCCGTGGCCCAAGGGAGGGATTCACCGAATCCATTCGGACGAACACATCGATGATCCGCCGCAAAATTCGAAGTCCTAAGTTGTGGATGGAGCAATGGACGATCGGAGAAATTTCGCAAACACCGGTTTGTATCATGTATGTGAAAGGGCTGGCCGACGAGAAAATACTCATGGATTTGCGTGAGCGTCTGGAATCAATTCGAATAGACGGGATACTGGAGTCTGGCTATATTGAAGAATTGATTGCCGACCAGAAGTGGTCGCCTTTCCCTACGATATTAAGCAATGAGCGTCCAGATGCGGTTGCAGGCAATCTACTTGAGGGCCGAATTGCCATTCTGGTTGATGGAACGCCGTTTGTTCTTGTCGTTCCTGCGATCTTGAACATGTTTTTTCAAGCATCTGAGGATTATTACCAACGGTTTGATATTACGACCTTTTTAAGAATGCTTAGGTTTGTATCCTTTTTAATTGCGTTGTTGATGCCTTCTGTATATGTGGCTATCGTGGGCTATCATCAGGAAATGATTCCGACACAGCTTCTCCTAAAGCTGGCTGCGCAGCGTGAAGGCGTTCCTTTCCCTGCTTATTTGGAAGCCTTCATCATGGAATTCGTATTTGAAATATTGCGGGAAGCGGTCGTGCGAATGCCAAGCGCCGCAGGTAATACGATCTCTATCGTAGGTGGTTTGGTCATCGGACAATCGGTAGTAGAGGCGGGGATTGTCTCGCCAGCTGTCGTTATCGTCGTTTCGTTCACCGCGATTGCCAGCTTCGTATCGCCAACCTATAGTCTAGGTATTGCTGCGAGGCTGCTGCGGTTTTTTTTATTGCTTGCTGCTTCAACGTTAGGATTCTATGGAATTGGGCTCGTGGTGCTGCTGCTCATTTTGCATCTTAGCAATATCAGATCGTTTGGGATGCCCTATATTAAGCCATTCGCGCCATTTTTCCTTAAAGATATGAAGGATACGCTTGTTCGTGCGCCATTATGGTTGATGCGTGAACGTCCGCAAAAGCTGGGCAATCAGAATAAAGTGAGACAGGACATGGAACTAGAGCCGAGGAAGGAGCCTGAGCAATGAGTCGCAAGCACGCTTACAAGCCCCAAAGCAATACGCAGATGTGTCTGCGGCGAAGCCTTCTGCTTTTGTCAGCGTGTCTGTTCCTTACACTTAGCGGCTGCTGGGACCTGCGCTATTTGGACAAGCTTGGTGTCGTGCTCGCTCTCGGTGTTGATGATGATCCTTCCGGTAAGCAAAAGCTTCAGCTCACGGTGCAAGTAGTTCTCCCCCAAAATGTAGCTGCAGAAAGTAAGGGGGGGATAGGAGGAACGGCGGTAACTACCTTCACAGAAACTGGCGATACGCTATTTGAAGCAATACGAAAGATGTCGGCGAAAACGTCTAGAAGACTATTTTTCTCTCATACGCAAATGCTCGTCATCGGAGAAGCGATGGCAAGAAAGGGTATTTTTCCATTAGTTGACCTAATCGAACGGAATCCGGATATACGTACGGATATATCGGTTATCGTCACGCGGGGAATGAAAGCGGAGCAGTTGCTGCAGCTAACAACACAGATGGAATCGATTCCGATTAATCAGATTCACGAAATGATCAAAGTGAATCAAACCGCATACGGAACTAATTTCGGTGTGAAGGTCAAAGAGCTGACGAGGCTGAGCGGGGAAGGGAAGCAGCAGGCAGTGCTCCCGTCTATACGAATTGAAGGGAATAAAGCGATTGGCCATTCGAATGAGAATGTGAATAGCATTCCCGCTGCTGCTATCCCCGTATTGTCAACGATGGCTGTTTTTCGCGATGGACGGCTGGTGGATTACTTAAAGCCTAAGGAATCGAGAGGTTTGTCATGGCTGCATAATAAAGTGAAGAGTACGGTGATTAAGCTGGCTTGCCCGAATTCCGAAGGAGAGTTGATCGTTGAGATTCAGAATGCAAGCATCGCGTACAAGGTGAAACATGATGCAAACGGGCTTCCTGTGGTAAAGGTAACTGTGAGGCTGACCGGAAGCATTCAGGAAATTATGTGTCCCGATGTCAATGTAGGAGAAGAGAAGGTGTTAAACGAGATCGGTGAAATGACAAGCCTTGCGGTAAAGGACGAAATGGAAGAAACGATAAATAGGCTGCAGAAGAAGCTGGGGATTGACGCGCTTGGATGGGGGAAGGAAATCTATTTGCAGCAGCCAAACAGCTGGAAGCGGCTGGGTGGAGAGTGGGAAGCTGAATTCCCGTCTATCAAAAGCGAGGTCATATGCAATACCATCATACTTGGATCAGGTATTCGTGGAGAATCTATTGTGAAATGAGTGATCAGTATGCTGGCACCTGTCATTCTTGTATTGCTTGCCGCAGTGATAGGCTTCATTATTTGGAAAAACAATGGTGAAAAGGAGCGTTCTCGCGAGAGAGGCTGGTCTTTGTTTATTCTGGTCATTGGATTATGGTTTAGCATGGCTGTGTTGCTGCGTCTGCCGGTTCCGAATCCGACAGATTGGATTTCAAATTTATTGGCGCCCATCTACAAGCCGATTTTAGCATGGATTGAGGAAGGAACATAACGGGTATGAGTAAATTTGCTGGAATAAACAATGCGGAAATTACATCGGGGCAAATTGCCAAGCTGTTGCTACTGTTTGCACTTGGCAGTGCTGCATTAATATTGCCGTCTGCTGTTACTGCAATTGCCAAGCAAGACGGGTGGATTTCAATGGTCATCGCAGGGCCGTTTAATTACTTTATACTCATTGTGTATTTGGCACTGGCTGAACGCTTTCCAAACCTATCTCTTGCACAATATGCTGAGAAGATTGTGGGGAAATGGGGGGGCAAAGTGCTCACCCTGTTTTATATTCTGTTTTTTCTCTTGCTAAGCGCACTGGTGCTCCGCAATATCTCGGATTTTATGAGTCTGTCCGTATTGCCGCTGACGCCAGAGTGGTTCATAGATAGTACGTTTATGCTCGTTGTTATTTATGGCGTGTTTTTGGGCATTGAGACCATTGCACGAACAGGCGAAATATTGTTTGGCTGGGGAATGGTTGTCATCATGGTTATCATTTTCTCGTTGTTCAATCAATTTGATCTGCGTCACTTCGAGCCTATATTGTATGACGGCATCTTAAGACCGCTTAAAGGTGTATATCCCGTATTAGGCTTCCCGATTGGGGAGTTTGTTTTCATAACGGCCATTCTACCGTTAGTGCGGCAGCAGGACCTGCAGAAGCTCAGAAAATCTTTGAAAGTATCGGCAGTGCTGATAGCTTTTCTAAGTGTGCTCTTTACCGTATTTTTGGTTGGTGTAATGGGTGTAGACGAAACGAGCCGGAGTCCGTTCGCTGTATATGATATGGCTAAAAACATAAACATTGAGGAAATACTGGTGCGCGTTGAAATACTGGTTGCTATGGTATGGATCGGAACCGTATTTATGAAGCTCGCTCTATGTGTATATGTACTTGCTGTCCTTACGGCGCAAATGTTGAATTTGTCGACCTATCGTACGTTGATCTTGCCTTATGCATTCATTATCGTGCCTCTCTCTTTAATTGCTTATCGCAATGTTGCGCATTCCAGGGATTTTGCAATGGGGGTATGGACGATTTATAGTCTCTTTCACGGCTTTGTACTCCCGTTTATGCTGCTTGTCATAGCGGTTATTAGAAAAAAGAAAGATGGCAGCGAGGGGAGCTTCCCGCCAATTATTCCGCAGCAAACAGCAGGTGCTGAGCAGTCGAAACAGGCCGAGGAGCAGCCAGAAATGCTGGACAAGGAGCCTGTAAGGACGTAACTCCATCATAGACGGCAGTGGAAGCATTTGTTATAATTGTGAGGAAAATTGACCAAGCGGCAACGGTCCGTACCTAACGAATTGACGGAGGCGATTGTGTGGAGAACTACGCCAATAACTATGTCGTCGTGGCTATTTTTATCGTGCTTGGCATTCTGCTCCCAGTCGTTGCATTGACTGTTGGAAGACTGCTAAGACCGAATAAGCCGAATGATCGCAAACAAGCCACCTATGAAAGCGGCAATGTGCCTATAGGTGAGGGTCAGGTTCAATTCAACATTCGCTATTACCTATTCGCTTTAATGTTTGTTATCTTTGATGTGGAAACCGTTTTCTTATATCCGTGGGCCGTCGCATATCATAAGCTCGGCTTATTTGTGTTAGTCGAAATGATCATATTTGCGGGAATGCTTCTTATTGGTCTTCTATATGCCTGGAAGAAGAGGGTGATGAAATGGAATTCAATCTAGAATCAATTTCAATAGAGGAACGCAAAGAGCTGGAACGCAATGTATTTATGGGGACACTGGAGCAATTGAAGGCTTGGGCCAGAAGCAATTCATTATGGCCGCTTACCTTCGGACTTGCTTGCTGTGCGATTGAAATGATGGGAACTGGCGCATCGCATTACGATCTGGATCGGTTCGGCGTTATGTTCCGCACCTCGCCAAGGCAGTCGGATGTCATGATTGTAGCAGGTACGGTGACGAAGAAGATGGGACCCTTGCTGAGAAGATTGTACGACCAAATGCCTGAACCAAAGTGGGTTATCGCTATGGGCTCTTGTGCAACGGCGGGCGGCCCGTATATTAAATCGTATTCAGTTATAAAAGGTGTCGATCAAATCGTACCTGTAGATGTTTATATTCCAGGTTGCCCGCCTAACCCTGCTGCGCTCATTTACGGTATCAACAAGCTTCAGGAGAAGATTCGCTACGAGGCCAAGACTGGGAAGCCGGTGACGGGCCGATGAGCGAGGAGCAAGGCAGGGAAGCGGAGAAGCCGCTCGTTAATGATACGCCAGTTGATGCAGAGCGGGAGGCGAAGCTGAAAGCAGCAGCCGAAGCGCGTGCAGCAAGAACTGCAGCGAAGGAGAAGGCGGAAGCAAGCGCAGCGGAAACGGTGCCAGAGCTTCCTAAAGCACCGTCACCAAAGCAGCCCGAGCTGGATAAGTTGGCTGCGCTCATCAAACAAGAGATTGCAGAGTCGGCGGTTGAGGACTTTTATTTGAATGAATTAAATGGCGACATGCCGATTCTTATTATTAACAATAGGTATTGGCGCGAAGTGGCGAAGCTGTTAAAAGAGCATGAGGAGCTCAAGTTTAATTACTTGCGAAACGTTTCTGGTGTGGATTATGAGACGCATATGGAGGTTGTTTATCATTTGCTCTCGCTGGATAGCAAACGAGAGGCTGCGATGAAGCTAAGGACCGACCGAGACGCAGCCTCTGTGTTCTCGGCGACGCCGGTGTGGGCGACCGCTAATTGGAATGAGCGCGAAATTTATGATTTGTTAGGCGTTGATTTCCCAGGTCACCCAGACATGCGGCGGATCATGATGCCTGATGACTGGGTTGGGCATCCGCTTCGCAAGGATTACGAACCGATAGATCCGGAGGTGTAGCAGCCTTGATCCGAACAGAAGAATTGCTCTTAAATGTAGGTCCGCAGCATCCGAGCACGCATGGCGTATTCCGAATCATCGTTAAGCTTGACGGCGAAGTCATTACCGAGGCGACACCCGTTATGGGCTACTTGCATCGGGGAACAGAGAAAATTGCAGAGAACTTGAATTTCACGCAAATTATTCCGTATACGGATCGTATGGATTATGTCTCGGCTATGACAAACAACTATGTGCTTGTGCATGCGGTGGAGACGATGATGGGGCTTGAGGTGCCGCAGCGTGCGGAATATCTTAGACTAGTTGTCATGGAGCTTCAGCGGGTAGCGAGCCATCTGGTCTGGTGGGGAACTTACCTGCTTGATATCGGGGCAATGAGTCCGTTTCTGTATGCATTTCGCGATAGGGAGATCATCATTGATCTGTTTAATGAGCTGTGCGGCGCAAGGCTAACGTATAACTATATGCGAGTTGGCGGGGTGAAGTGGGATGCGCCTCCAGGCTGGATTGATAAAGTACATGCGTTTATCCCTTATATGGAGAGTAAGCTGCTCGAATACGATAAGCTCGTAAGCGGCAATGAGATCTTTCTTGCCCGAATCAAAGGAATCGGGGCATATGATGCCACAACTGCGATCAATTATGGGCTGACAGGTGCTAATTTGCGATGTACGGGCGTTAACTTCGATATTCGCAAGGCGGAGCCTTACAGTCTTTACTCACAATTCGAATTCGACGTACCACTCGGCTCAACAGGTGATTGCTACGATCGTTACCGTATTCGTTTGGAGGAGATACGTCAAAGCCTGCGTATTCTAAGGCAAGCGCTGGCACAATTTCCGCAAGGGGGAGACACGATGGGCAAGGTGCCTCGTGTGCTTCGTCCTCCTGCCGGTGAGGTCTATGTAAGAATTGAATCACCGCGCGGAGAGATTGGATGCCACATCGTATCCAAAGGCAAAGCAGAGCCTTACAGGCTCAAATTCCGAAGGCCTTCCTTCGTCAATTTGCAAATATTGCCTAAGCTGCTGGTCGGAGAAACAATGACGAATCTCATTACGATATTGGGCGGTATTGATATTGTCGTCGGGGAGGTCGATTGCTGATGCAGTCTTGGCTTAATCAGCCGCTAACCTGGGGAAATGTGCTTGTGCTGTTCCTCTGGGCGGTTGTATTCCTATTCATCGTGCTTGGGTTCGTAACCTATGCTATCTATTTCGAGCGAAAGGTAATTGGCTGGATGCAGCTGCGTATCGGTCCTAATCGGGTCGGTCCGTTCGGTATGCTGCAGACAGTTGCAGATATATTCAAGCTGCTTATTAAGGAGGACACGATTCCGCGCAAGGCTGATCGTGTTCTGTTCATTCTTGCACCGGCGCTGGCTTACGTACCTGCCTTTTCCGTGCTTGCGGTGCTGCCTTATACGCAAAATCTTTATTTCGCGGACTTGAATGTCGGTCTGCTCTACTATGTTGCTTTATCGGGTATCTCGACGCTCGCTATCGTAGTTGGCGGCTGGGCATCTAATAATAAGTACGCACTCCTCGGGGGTATGCGTTCGGCCGCGCAGATGATAAGCTATGAAGTACCGCTTGTAATATCGGTTGTTGGCGTGATATTGCTAAGCGGCAGCTTGAATTTACGTGATATAGTCGCTGCGCAGGGAGGCGGCTGGTTCTGGGAATGGAATTTCCTGCCGCAAATAATCGGCTTCGTAGTCTTTATTATTGCGGCTGTGTCGGAGCTGAATCGTACGCCTTTCGATTTGCCTGAGGCTGAGTCAGAGCTTGTGGCAGGTTATCATGTCGAATACAGCGGCTTTCGCTTTGCGTTTTTTATGCTGTCGGAATATGTATACGTTTATGCGATTGCTGCGTTAACGACTGTTTTATTTCTAGGCGGCTGGCATGCGCCGGCTCCGTTCCTTGACTTTGTGCCAGGAATCGTCTGGTTTTTGTTGAAATTTGCGTTTATTGTCTTTTTTCTGTTTTGGATTCGCGCCACACTACCGAGAATTCGTGTAGACCAGCTGATGGCTCTTGGTTGGAAGGTGCTGCTGCCTGTATCGCTGCTTAACGTATTTCTGACGGCTGTTTATTTGGAGCTGTTTATTAAGAATTAGCAAAGGGGAGAAGGAAATGAAAGGAATGCTGCAAGGACTGGGTGTAACACTCAAATCGATGACGGCTCCAAAAGTGACCACTTCCTATCCTGACGTACCAATCGTTATGCCGGATCGCTTCCGCGGCATCCAGCATTTTATACCGGATCTCTGCATCGTATGCAATCAATGTGCGCGTATTTGTCCGACGGATTGCATTACGCTGACTGGCAAACCGAATCCGGACCCCGATAAAAAGGGCAAAGTTATCGATACGTTCGATATTAATTTCGAGATTTGCATTCTATGCGATCTTTGTACGGAGGTGTGTCCGACCGAAGCGATTGTCATGTCCAACCACTTTGAGCTGGCAACGTTCAGCCGGGATGACTTGTTCAAGGATGCGCAGTGGCTTACGGACAATAACACGCTTACCCGGCAGGATAACAATAATATAGGTGCGCCGGCCAAAGGGGGCGCGAAATAGTTGTTTAATATTGCGATAACAGGCGAATTCGTCGCCTTTTTTACCCTCTCGGCGATTATGATCTGCGGAGCTGTTCTCATGCTTAGCTTGGAAAAGGTCGTTCATATGGTTATTTCTATGGCGGCGGTATTCATTGGATTGGCGGGCATGTTCGTATTGCTTGAAGCTGAATTTGTAGCTTTCGTTCAGGTGCTAATCTATGCGGGTGCTGTGTCGATACTGATGATTTTCGGCATTATGATGACGAAGCATCATGCGGTGGAGCAAGAGCCTTCGAAGCCTCTGCACCAAACGTTGGCAGCCATTGCTGCGATTAGCCTATTCGGCATTCTATTCTATGCCATCCGTACAACGACCTTTCCTGAACAACAACAACCGTTTCAGCCCGGAGAGGACAATACGATGGCGATTGGCGAGCTTTTATATACGGGATATGTGATCCCCTTTGAGCTGCTGTCTGTGCTGCTAACAGTCGCGTTTATAGGTGCTATCGTGATTGCCAAAAAGGAGGCGGATTGACCTATGTTAGCCTCCTACTTAACGGTAGCAGCCATGTTATTCTGTATCGGACTGTACGGTGCCTTAGTGAAGCGGAACGCAGTTGTCGTACTCCTCTGTCTGGAACTCATGCTGAATGCAGTAAACTTGAATTTGGTCGCCTTCTCAAAATATGGCGTTGTCCCTTCCTTGACGGGTCAAATTTTCTCTCTATTCACCATCACAGTTGCAGCAGCGGAGGCAGCCATAGGCGTAGCGATATTAATAGCTTTGTTCCGAATGCGCGGAACGGTTAATGTCGATGAATTTGACAAAATGAGGAGGTAGCGCAGCGTATGGATAAATTAACACAAACGGCATGGCTTATCCCGTTGTTTCCGCTGGCAGCCTTCCTTATTTTGACGGCGCTCGGCCGAAGCTACCGGCGCGTGGGCGTATTAATAGGTATTGTAGGTTCGTTTGCAGCCTTTTTGTTCTCCTTATTCATTGTAGTAGACCGGCTCGGTGCGAACCAAGTGGACTACAATTATTCTATTGAGTGGCTGGCCATAGGGGATTATTCGCTTCGGATTGGATTTGAGATTACGAATCTGACTACGTTGATGCTGGCGGTCGTAACGCTTGTCAGCCTCTTAGTTCAGCTGTATTCGGCGGGTTACATGAAGGATGACGAACGGATTACCGTGTTCTACGGTTATGTTTCGTTATTTACCTTCTCAATGTTAGGTCTTGTATTATCGGATAATCTATTGTCGTTTTATATTTTTTGGGAGCTTGTCGGCGTATGCTCATTTCTGCTCATCGGTTTTTGGTTTACGCTACCTAAGGCACGCGCAGCTGCTAAGAAAGCTTTTATCGTTACGCGAGTAGGCGACGTTGGCTTGTTGCTTGCGATATTGCTGCTGTTCTGGTACATGCCGGAGCATGCGCTTGATTTCACGACGATTCAAAGTGTATTCGATGGACAATCTGGAGCGATCACAAACGGAATTACAACGCTAATCGCTTTGCTGCTATTCGTGGGTGCCATCGGAAAATCTGGCCAATTCCCACTGCATGTCTGGCTGCCGGACGCTATGGAGGGACCAACGCCAATCAGCGCGCTGATTCATGCCGCGACCATGGTTGCCGCGGGCGTATTTCTCATTGCCCGTACATTTGATATTTTTCAGGATTCAGCCGCAGCGATGGAAACGATCGCCTATGTCGGTGGATTCACTGCTATATTTGCGGCGACGATTGCGCTGGCTCAGAACGATATTAAGCGAATATTGGCGTATTCGACTGTAAGCCAGCTTGGTTATATGATGATGGCACTCGGCCTTGGCTCCTTGACGGGCGGGATCTTTCATTTATTCACGCATGCGTTCTTCAAAGCCCTTCTGTTTCTAGGTGCGGGGAGTATCATTCACGCCGTACATACACAGAACATTAACGAAATGGGCGGCCTGCGCTCGAAGATGAGCGTGACCACATGGACCTTTGCCATAGGCGCGTTGGCTCTTATCGGTATTCCGCCGTTCTCTGGCTTCTGGTCGAAGGATTTGATCTTGTCCGCAGCTTGGGAAACGAATCCGCTGCTGTTTGGCGCAGGTCTGGCTGCTGCTTTCTTAACGGCTCTTTATATGTCCCGGCTGTTCTTCCTTGTATTTATGGGGAAACCAAGTGCGGCATCAATGGATGCACAGGAATCACGAGCTGTAATGACGCTTCCGCTGATCGTGCTTGCGGTGCTCGCTGCTGTCTCAGGCTTCGTCGAGACGCCATGGAACGGCTGGTTAGGAACATGGCTTACGGACGGATCGGAAGAAGCACACGCCAGCGGAGCAGTAATTGCCTACTCTGTTGCGGTAGGTCTTCTAGGTATTTATATAGGCTGGCTGGCTTATGGCAAGAGAAGCATCAGCTTCGCTGCTTGGCATGAGAGGTTGCCATGGCTGGTGAGATTGTTAGAACGAGGCTATTATAACGACGAGCTTTACTCAGCCGTCATCATAAAGCCTTTGAAGCTGCTTGGCAACGTACTGCTTGCATTCGATACTTATGTAATAGGCGGTATCGTTCGTATAGCAGGGGCTGCAGTTAGCACGGCAGGCCGAGCAGCAGCACGGTTGCAGAATGGTCAAGCGCAAACCTACAGCTTAGCTGCTGCTATCGGGCTTGTGGTGCTTGTGGCTGCGATAGTAGGAAGGAGGTTCCTACCATGAGCATCCTGAATGATATTCCTATCTTATCGTTTATATTATTCTCACCATTGCTAGGAATAGTTGTACTTCTCGCGCTGCCCCATAATCGGAGCAATTGGATGAAGAAGACGGTCGTAGTCGCAACGCTAATTCCGCTTGTTCTATCGTTCTGGCTTTATTCTGAGTACGACAAGCAGCAGGACGGATCTGTCTTTGATGAACAGCAGAGCTGGGCAGACATTCCACTGAATAAGGAGACGCAGGCAGCAGTTCCTTCCGAATTCAAGTTCACGCTTCAATATGAGCTTGGCGTTGATGGATTATCGCTGCCGCTGCTCCTGCTGACAACGATTGTAGCCGCAATGGCGTCGCTCGCCGTTATTCAAGTCAAAAAAAGGTGGAAAGCCTTCTTTATATGGTTTCTGCTGCTTGAGATAGGAATACTTGGTGTTTTTTTGGCCCGAGACCTCTTTTTGTTTTTTATTCTTTTTGAAATCACGCTTATTGCGATGTACTTCTTAATTGGTATTTGGGGCTATTTCAATCGTGAGCGGGCTGCTAATCAGTTTCTGATTTATAATGGCATCGGCTCAGCTATTATGTTGATCGCGTTTGTCATTCTCGTGAATACCGCCGGTTTCCGCATGGATCAAATCGGTGATCAGGTAAGCTTCTTATACAGCGGAAGTTATTCAAACATCTTTCACAATCTTGCGGATTCAGGGGCTTGGGTGAACCTTGCACCAGAGCAAATGGGTACCGTTAATCCGTTCTTAATGACTCATACGATGCAATGGACGTTATTCATTCTGTTGCTCGTTGCATTCGGCATCAAGCTGCCGATCTTTCCTTTCCATACGTGGATGCTGAAAGTGCATACGGAAGCTCCTACTGCTATTGTCATGGTTCATTCCGGCTTGCTGCTCAAGATGGGCGCATACGGTCTGCTCAGGTTCGGTCTGCTGCTCTTTCCAGAGCAGGCACGCGCATTCGCGATTCCACTCGCTGCGCTTGGCGTTATCAATCTGTTATACGGCGCACTGCTGGCCCTGCGTCAACAGGAGTTCAAGCTTGTGCTTGCTTACTCCTCGATTAGTCATATGGGGATCGTTCTGCTAGGATTGGCTGCGATGAATGAGATTGGCTTGCAGGGCGCGGTGTTTCAGCTTGTGTCGCATGGACTTGTGTCTGCGCTGCTGTTCTTAGTTGTAGGCAGCATCTATGAGCGTACGGGAACAACTGATCTGCGCGAGCTGGGAGGCTTAGCCCGCTCGATGCCATTTGTCAGCGGAGTATTGCTGACGGCAGGCCTCGCTTCGCTTGGCTTACCGGGGTTATCTGGCTTCATCGGAGAGTTTCTCTCCTTGCTGGGGCTGTTCGAATCACAGCGCTGGCTGAGTGTGGCAGCGGCTGTCGGAATTATTCTGACAGCGGTCTACATGCTGCGCGCCGTGCTGAAGATCACCTTCGGGCTGCAACGGGAAGACTACACGGCACTCAAGGATGCGAGGCTAATCGAAGCGATTCCGATGATCGTACTGCTCGCGTTCATTGTGCTTCTGGGCTGCTTCCCATCCGTGCTGACGGATACGACGCAGCTTGGCATAGACGGTCTGCTCGATCAATTACTTGCAACAAGGGCGGGGGGTTAGACTATGCTGAAAGAGGTTCCATTTGTGCCGCTGACGTGGACAGATATGCTCTACCTTGCCCCGGAGTTTCTGCTTGCCGCAGTTTTTGTTTTGCTCATTTTGCTTGATTTGCTAATGCCGAGGCGCATAACGCGTCTTACGATCGGCTGGCTTACGCTAGCAGGTATTGCAGGCTCACTGCTTCTTGTGGTGCTGCGAATGGTAGATATGAATCAAGGGGGCGTATCCGGTGAAGCGATTCAGCTGCTTGGTAACAGCTACCGGGTTGATGATTTCGGAAGCCTGCTCAAAATAATGTTTCTTGCTGGGACGGCTCTAGTAACGCTGCTTGCACTAGGTTCCGTTCGGGATGATGAAGCGATCACGGCTAGAGCCGAATATTTCTATTTACTGCTACCAGCGCTTATCGGAGCAATGATGATGGCATCATCAGGAAACTTGGTGACGCTGTATATCGGATTGGAGCTGCTTAGTTTAACGAGCTACATCTTGGTAGGACTAAAGCGGAAATCCTCCTTGTCTGCCGAAGCTGCGTTTAAGTATGTGGTAACGGGAGGCATTTCCTCCGCTATGCTGCTGTTCGGTATGTCTTATTTGTACGGGATTACAGGCACAGTTGATTTGGGGGGCATTGCGGAGGCGTTGCCAGCCGCCCTTACTGACTTCAAAGCGCTTGCGTATGTGGGCTTCTTCTTTATCATTGCCGGCTTTGGCATTAAAGTCGCGGCCGCACCGTTTCATGCTTGGGCACCGGATGTTTATCAAGGAGCACCTACACCTATATCCACTTTTCTTGCGGTTATTGCCAAGGGAGCAGCGTTCGCTGCTTTGTTTAGAATTATATATAGTACGTTATTGACCTTGAGAGATGAGCATGCGATTGTAGCTGATGATATTTGGCTTGCACTGCTCGTGCTGGCTGCTGCTGCGATGCTGGCGGGGGCGATGGCTGCACTTAGGCAAAAAAATGCAAAGCGGCTGCTTGCCCTTTCCGGTGTGGTGAATACTGGTTATATGCTTGTGCCTATCGGTCTCTCGCTGTCGGTCGTTCATAGCAGCAACTTCTCTGAATTCGTCTATTATTTCATTGCCTATCTATTCATGACGATAGGTGCGTTTGCGGTTGTGTCGGCGGTAAGCCGCGCCTCAGGGAATGATGAGCTCAGAAGCTTCGCCGGGATGTATTACCGCGCTCCATGGACCGCTGCGGCGATGGTTGTTTTTGTTTTATCGCTCGCAGGCTTGCCTGTTACGGGTGGGTTTTTCGGCAAGCTGTTTATTCTTCTTGGGGCAGCGAATGCAAAGGCTTATTGGCTGGTTGTCATTATAGTTGCAAGCAGCGTCATCTCTTATTACTTCTACTTTGGCTTCGTACGGCAGATGTTCATGCGAAGCGGGAGTGATGAAGAACGAATTCGGGTGCCTGTGGAAACCGGTATTGTCATCTGGGTATGTGCAGCAGCGACAATTGCGCTCGGCCTATTCCCTGGGCCTATTATGGAATGGATCGACGTTGTATTCTCGTTGCAAAGTGATTTAATGATGCTTGGTTAACGGTACAGGTAAGCTAAGAAGCTTGCTGCTGCGTAATCGATAAACATAAGGGATTGCTCCAAGCGGTTATGTACACGGACCTGCAGAGCAATCCCTTCTTAGTTCTATCGTTCTTTATCCGTCTATGAGTTAAAGGTGCATGATCTAGGCATGAGCAAGGGGCTGAACCGAAGCTATTGAAAGCAAATTCACCTGTTTCATAACCAAATGAAGTGGGTATTGAGCAGCAGGGCGGAAGGGTTGGTTTAGTAGTCTTTGAGACGTGTGAGACATCCGCAATTGTGCATCATTCTAGTATGTATTTACCGGGAAATAATAGATAAGGATTATTACCGACTATTTATTGTGAGGATAAGTGAACCGTGTAGGTCTTTTGTCCTTTTGTCTGCAGGCAACAAGGGAATTGGCTGTCAGAAAGAGAATGGTTAAGAGTGGCATTTTTAATTGAAAGCAGGGACAAACATTACAGATCCCATATGCGAAGGCAGAATATGATGATTAAACGAATAGGAACAAAACAGGGCGCAAAGCTTAATACTGTTGATTCAGCGGGACTAAAGGCAGGCAAAGTGCCCTTCGGAAAGGCTCAACTGAAGCGCCTGCGCAAGCATGCATCAGGCGCAAAGCGTAAGCTCGCCGCGCCCAAGCTGCTCCGCCAGGCGCTGCTCGCACTGCTGCTCGGGAGCGTCACCCTCGGGGGCATAGCCCCCGCAGGGTTCGCTCCCGGAGCGGCGCCTGCGGCGCTCGCCGCCGCTTCCAGCGCCGCAGTCGACGCCGCAGGCGCCGCTGCAGAGCAGCCGCAAAGCTGGCTGCTCAAATGGAGCAGCCCCGCGCTCACTCACGAGCTGCGCGGGACGCAGGTGCTCCGCCGCCAGAATGAGGCGGCGGTCATGCTCGTACGTCCGGCGGATAAGGACGCGGACGTACAAGAGTGGCTCGGCCGGCTGCAGAGCCTGCCGGGCGTAGAGTATGTGCACCCGAATGAATCGGTGCACATTCTAGCTTTGCCGGCTGATGAGACAGAGGCCGGCACGCCTTCGCCCGCAGCGGAGCAGTCGCAGGATGCCGCAGCGGAATCTTCTGCGCGAGTTGCAGCAGCACCAGCAGCGGTACTGCCCGCGAACGATCCTGAGCTGCCTAAGCAGCTGTATCTGAATCAGATCAGAGCGAAGAAAGCATGGGAAACCGTTCGCGAGCAGCAAGAGCTGACGATTGCGATTGTGGATACTGGTATTGACCTTAACCATCCTGATTTGAAAGATAATCTCGTTCCAGGTGCCAACTTAGTTGAACCGGGCAAGCCGCCTGAAGATGACAATGGACACGGAACAAGTGTTGCAGGCGTTATCGCAGCTGAAGGCAATAACGGTATTGGTGTTGCAGGCATTCTCTGGAAGGCTCGCATTATGCCGATCAAGGCACTCGATCACCGTGGCGATGGGACGGAGCAAGAGCTGGGCGATGCTATACTGTATGCGGTCCGCAGCGGCGCGAAGATCGTCGTGTTGTCTGTCGGACTGCATCGTTATTCCCCTTATATGCTAGATATTGTGCAGTATGCGGAGAGCAAAAACGTACTGCTTGTTGCAGCAGCAGGCAATGACGGTGTCACGCTGGGTACGAAAGCGGCGGTGAAATATCCTGCTGCTTACCCGACTGTGCTCGCTGTTGGCGGCATTAAAACCAATAATGTCGTTGATGCCAGATCCAATCGGGGAACGGAGCTGGATATCGTTGCCCCTTGGAATGTATATACGACAGCGATGGGTGGTTTGTATAAGAAAGAGGAGGGGACGTCGATGGCGGCCCCGCAAGCCGCTGCCGCAGCGGCGCTCATATGGGCGCGATACAAAACGTTAAAGCCGTATCAGATTCGGGAGCTGCTGCGCCAAACTGCCAAAAATATCGGTACAGCAGGAGCAGACAGCTCTTTCGGTTATGGCTTACTGCAGATTGATCAAGCTGTCCGCACTGCGCTCAAGAGCGACGGTTTCGAACCGAACGACAGCCAGAAAACGGCGGCGCGCTTCCCTCTTGGCACACAAATCTCAGGCCTGCTGGAAGGGACAGCAGACCACGATTGGTTTCGGATAGATACACCTTATGATGGCAAGCTGACGATTCAGTACGAGGGGCTGGTGGCTAGCGGCAATATCGTTCCGCCAGTAAGGCTTACTCATTTCTTCAATGGGGTGAAGCAGAGCTCCAGCGATACGAAGCTGGCGAATCGGTCCATTGATCTGGATGTGAAGAAAGGGCAGCATCTTATTCATCTCGAGCTGATCAACCAAAGCAGCAATGAGAATTTGCCATACTTGCTCACCTCTACCTTGACGATGAAGTCAGACGATTACGAGAAAAACGATAAGTCGTATGAGGCGTCGACCCTTCAGCCGAGGTCCCAATCGATTACGGGCAATTTTCATCAGCTTGGCGATCGTGATTGGTTCGCGATAACCTTCACGCAAAGCGGTAAGCTGAAGCTTGCGCTCAGCACAAATACGGCGCGGATTGACCCGGGGCTTGCCCTGCAGAAGGCTGGGCAGCAGCTGATGGTATACGACGACGAATCCGAAGGGGAGACAGAGCAGTCTCCAGTCATAACCGTGACACCTGGCAAATATTATATTCGTGTTCACAATGCGATCTCTTCCGAGGCGAGTCCGACACTTGGCACCTATACGCTCCAAGTGGACTACACGCCCAAATACGACGATCCGAACGAACCGAATGATAAATCATATGAAGCGTTTATGATTAATCCAGGTACGGAATATGTTGGTGTTATAGGAAGCGCCTCTGACGTCGATTGGTTTCAGTACCGCCTCACGTCCCCCAGCGTCATTGGTCTGACGATAACGGGTGTGCCCACTGATATAAATATGAAGCTTCAGCTGTTCGACAAACGTATGAAGCAATTAGCGACCGCAAGCACATCAGGCAGCGGCAAGCTCCAGACGAGTGATCAGCTGCTGCAACCAGGTATTTATTATGTGAAGCTGATGGCGGATGCACCCTTCGACAGACAGTATTATCGATTGAAGGTGAATGCGGAGGAACTGGTCGCTGGCTTCAAGGATATTAAAGGTCACTGGGCACAGAATGAAATTGCAGCACTCAGCAAACAAGGCATCATAAACGGCACGGGCAACAATCGTTTCGAGCCGAAACGAGCCATTACAAGGGCAGAAGCTGTTGCAATGGTCGTGAAGACGTATAAGCCGATCTCTGGAGGCAAGCTGAACTCGAAGCGGTTCACGGATGTATCCACTGACCATTGGGCTTATGCAGCAATAACGAGCGCTGTCAGCCAAGGCTGGATAAGAGGTTTCCCTGGAGGCTCCTTTAAGCCCGATCAGCCGATCACGAGAGCGGAGATGGCGCTTATTATCGGATATGCGGCAGGCGTTAAGCCGCGTATGCCAATTGGAGACCCGTTTAATGACGTATCTCGAACCCATTGGTCGGCTCCCATGCTGCTCGCTATGAAGGCGACAGGGCAGCTTGAGGGCGTGAATGCGGGAACCTTCCAACCGAAACAGAATGCGAGCCGCGCAGACTTTACCGTGCTCCTGTATCGGGTGATTTCCTAATATTTGCATAAAACAATTTGGCTTTCCTTTTCGTTTGAAAGATAGGCAGCAAGCATCAGGTAGATAAGTAATCTATTTATGCTTGTAAGCTCAGCCCTTGAGAATACAGGGGAAAGCCGGGGAGGCAGCATGAGCGTGAATAATGAGCTTTATGAAAACGTACAGACCTACAACGGTATGACCGGATTGTTTTCGATTATTATCGTTATTCTGAGTATAATACTCGTTTGGTTTGTCGTGCAGGAGATTAAGTGGGAAACCTTTTTCAAGTTTCCTCGCAGTCCGAAAGCCCGCATGTTTCAAGTGTTTGTTGCCATTATTATGGGGCATTTATTGGCTAAGTTTATATTGGAATATTGGGGTTATACGGTGCTGCTCAAAAGCTTTGTCGAATAACAAATGCGAAACATGTCAAGAATGGGTAATACATGACGGACTCAAAAAGCTGCAGGCATACGAATAGATATCCATTAGGGTCTAATTTTAAATATAGGAAAGTATATACTTTCGCCATCCTTTCTCTATATTTCTCGGAATGAAGCGCGCCGCCAAAGAATGGAGACAGTCGTTTCACCTTGTATGAGAAACTTATGTTCAGCTCAAATGAAAGCCGTTTATGTGGAAAAAGGTCATAAATTGCCGAGGGAATCATGTACAAAAAATGTCCTTAAATTAACGCTTGTCGATTCATGTAGTTGAGTGATAAGATGAAGTTTGGGTAAATTGAGTTATTCCAGAAAATACACGAATAGGTAATAGAAATTGCAGTTCGCGGAGGGAACCATAAGATGACCAAAATTATCGTCCGCGGAGGCCAGCGTTTGAAGGGAACGGTCCGTGTTAGCGGAGCAAAAAATGCAGTACTCCCCATTTTAGCGGCCTCATTATTAGCGACAGAAGGAGACAGCGTCATCCATGACGTACCCCTCCTCGACGACGTTATGACGATTCAGAAGGTGTTAGCCTCTTTAGGCGCACAATTATCCTATAACAATGAAACGATGCGCATTACCGCGCAAGCCATTACGTCATTTGAAGCTCCTTATGAGCTCATTCGTAAAATGCGTGCATCCTTCCTCGTCATGGGGCCGCTTCTTGGCCGTATTGGCAAGGTGAGAATTTCACTGCCTGGAGGCTGTGCAATCGGTACACGTCCGATCGATCAGCATTTGAAGGGCTTTGAAGCGATGGGTGCAGAAATAACGTTAGGCCATGGGTTTATTGAAGCCAGCGTAAAAACGCGTCTGAAGGGTGCCAAAATTTATTTGGACGTAGCGAGTGTCGGAGCAACGGAAAATATTATGATGGCGGCAGCATTGGCTGATGGCACAACCATTCTTGAGAATGCAGCCAAGGAACCGGAAATTGTAGATTTGGCTAATTATATTAATGCAATGGGCGGTAAGGTTCGCGGTGCAGGTACAGGCGTTATTCGTATCGAAGGCGTGGATCACATGTATGGCGCTGTTCATCATGTTATTCCTGACCGTGTTGAAGCGGGTACATATATGATTGCTGCTGCTATTACGGGCGGCGACGTATTCGTGGAAGGCGCTATTGCAGACCATCTGACTCCGGTTATTTCTAAGCTTCAAGAAATGGGCGTGGAGATTACCGAAAGCGACAACGGTATTCGCGTACAAGCGGGACCTGTACTGAAGTCAGTCGATGTTAAGACGCTGCCGCATCCTGGTTTTCCAACCGATATGCAGTCGCAGATGATGGCGCTGCTGCTCGTTTCAGAAGGCACAAGCGTAGTGACGGAAACGGTATTCGAGAACCGATTCATGCACGTTGATGAGTTCCAGAAAATGAACGCTCAAATAAAAGTCGATGGACGCACAGCTATCGTTAGCGGTGGGCTGCCGCTTACAGGTGCTAAAGTATGCGCAACTGATTTGCGCGCAGGAGCCGCGCTGATTTGCGCAGCATTACGTGCAGAAGGCGAGACGGAACTTACCGGACTGCATCACGTTGATCGTGGTTATGTCGATATTACGGGCAAGCTTGCCGCGCTAGGAGCGGATATTTACCGTATCGAGACAGTTGCTGAGAATGCTTTGGATGTGGCGACAAGCCATCAGGAGTCAGTCGTTACCCGATCATCTAAACCAGCTAAGGAATTGGCTGCAGCAGCTGCTAGTACAGTTGCAGCATCGTCTGAAGGAGAAGCTGCTGTTTCTTACATGCGTGAGAAGGAAGTAGCTGTTCTTAAGATTCAACCGACCTGGGCTTAGGGTCAAGGCAAACACAATGAAGAAGCTGTTTCAAACAAGCTGTAATGAGCTTATTTGAAACAGCTTCTTTTTTTGAAATATAGGAAAGGATATGATTTCGCCATCCTTTCACTATATTTCTCGGAATGAAACACACGCAGCCTGAGGACGGCTACTGCCGTTTCGCCTTGCCGATCCATGCTATCTATCCTCAGCTTGATCCGAGCATAATTATCTAGCTATAGATTGATTATGCTGCGAATTTAGCTATACTTAATGGGACTATATGCTATGGATGTTTGTTCTTTTTAATGGTTGTAGTCATGATTGTATCATGCCAGGTTCTTGTGATTCTTGTCTTCAAAATATACCGGCTCCATTGGTTTTCTAAACTGCAAATGGGTCCCCATTCATATGAATATCGGATGTGATGTAAGCGTATGCAGACGCATTGCCTAGTTGTTTTTCCAGTAGTTATGCAAGGCTCCATTAAATAAGTAGAAAGGGATGATTGATTTATCTTATATACAAGAGAAAATGCGGATGCATTTGTTGCTCAGCGTAAGTATTTATTAAAGGATGAATATCGGCTTAATTATCATCTCATAAGCGAGTTTGGCTGGATGAATGATCCAAACGGATTTATCTATTACAATGGGGAATATCATATGTTCTATCAGTATTATCCGTACCAACCCGTATGGGGCCCAATGCACTGGGGACACGCGGTGAGTCCGGATCTTATGACGTGGAAGCATCTGCCGGTTGCTCTAGCACCAGATCAGACCTATGATCGCGATGGCTGCTTCTCGGGCAGCGCTTTCGAGCGCGATGGCAGGCTATATTTGATGTATACCGGCCATATCGTAACAGGGACGGATAATGATTACCGCCAAAATCAAAATATAGCAGTATCCGAGGATGGTATCCATTTCGAGAAACTGGCTGCCAATCCGGTCATCCGTACGGAGCAAATCCCCGCAGGCGTAAGCCAAAAGGATTTCCGTGATCCCAAGGTGTTCGAACGTGACGGCGCATATTATGTGGTGCTAGGCTCTAATGATGGGCATGGCAGTGGATTGATTTTATTATATCGTTCCTTTGATTTAGTGGATTGGAATTTCATCGGTGAAATCGCCCGTAGTGACGGAAAGCTTGGCGATAACTGGGAATGCCCGGATTTATTTGAGCTGGACGGTCATGATGTGCTTGTAATGTCGCCGCAGCGTATGCCTGCACAAGGAGATGACTATCATAATGTACACTCCACTACATATATGATAGGACGCTTGGATATTCTGCAAAGCACCTTTAGCTACGATCGTTATGAGCCTGTCGACTATGGTTTTGATTATTATGCTCCGCAGACGACGACCGACGAGAGAGGTAGACGCATTATTATGGCATGGATGGAGACGTGGGAAACTGAGATTCCGACGCAGCTTGGTCACTATTGGGCTGGTGCCATGACACTGCCTCGCGAAGTTGTTTTACAAGGAGAGTCGTTAGTATTCAAGCCGCTGGAGGAAACGAAGGCCTACCGAAAGAATGGTTATGAGACAAGCGATATTGTTTTATCAGGTATTAAAGATATGGATGTCAGTGGGGATTGCTATGAGCTCGAGGTCGTTTTCAAGGCGGATCAAGCAGAGGAGTTTGGCTTGAAGCTAAGGGTGTACGGCGAGGAAGAGACGGTGCTATCCTATCGGCAGGCAGAGGAGAAATTCCGATTTAACCGTGATAAGTCTGGTATCGGCCTTGGCGGTGAGCGTAGAACTAGGATAGCGATGAAGGATGGATTGCTCGCGTTGAATATTTTTGTGGATAAATCCTCTGTTGAGGTATTTATTCAAGGCGGCGAGAAGGTTATGACCAGCAGAATTTACCCAAGTACCCGTTCGCTTGGCATTCAAACGTATAGCGATGGGGTATGTACGATTGTATCGTTTAAGAAATGGGACATGATGAAATAGGAGGGTTTGCATTGTCAAAGCTGTATACGATTGGTGAAGCGTTGATCGATTTCATTCCGGATACTAGGGGGACGGAATTGAAGGATGTGGTCTCGTTTAGGAAGGAAGCTGGCGGCGCTCCAGCTAACGTAGCCTGCGCAGTGGCGAAGCTAGGCGGGAGCAGTGCATTTATAGGCAAGCTGGGATCGGATGCCTTCGGCGACTTTTTAGTGGAGACGCTCGCTGCCGTCAATGTCGATACGCGCTTCGTACTGCGGACTGGCGAAGCGAATACGGCGCTCGCATTCGTCAGCTTAAAGGCAGACGGAGATCGGGATTTTTCATTTTATCGGAATCCTAGTGCGGATATGCTGCTTACAGAGGACGAAATCGACGAGGCTTGGTTTCACGAAGGAGATATTTTGCATTATTGTTCCGTGGATCTCATCGAGGCACCAGTCAAATATGCACACATCAAAGCCATTACGGCTATGAAAGCGGCTGGCGGGCTTATTAGCTTCGATCCGAATGTTAGATTGCCGCTATGGGCAGACCATGAGCAATGCAGGCAGACCATTCTTTCGTTTATTCCTCGAAGTCATTTGGTCAAAATCAGCTCGGATGAGCTTGCTTTTATTACCGGCATTACGGACGAGCAGGAGGCAATCTCCTCTTTGTTTGTAGGCGATGTGCTGGCGGTGGTCTACACCAAAGGATCGGAAGGAGCGGTATGGTATACGCGTGAATACGAGGTATCTATTCCAGGCCAGAAGGTAGCGGTGATCGATACAACGGGAGCGGGAGATGCTTTTGTAGGTGCCCTGCTGTATCAGCTCCAAAGAAACAAAGGCTACCTGGAGCACATAGATGCAAGTCAAGCTGAGCGAATCGTGGCATTTGCCAATGCTGCTGCTGCGCTGACAACGACTAGGGAAGGCGCGATTTCGTCGCTTCCACTGTTAGCAGAGCTTCCTGTGCTGGCTTAATAACTATCATTTCGGCAGGGCTTCTTCTCCCGTTTGGGAGGGGGAGCCTTGTTTTTTTGAAATATAGGAAAATATATATTTTCAAATTTATGTCAATTTCTGCGCGAAACATTAGCTTAGCCGCCAGAGGACGGCTTCAATTGTTTACGCTTGAAGTGCCGGCTTGTTCATCTTCCGTTCATGTTAGAGTGCTATATTCTAACTTACTTAGACTAATGGAGGGTGGATGTAAGCGAATGAAGAAATGGACGATAGGAATTAGCATCATCATCATTTTGGCGGCTGCAGGTGCAGGGGCCTATTATTTTTATTTTGCAAAAGACGAGGCAGCAGTGGGAGCAACGCCAACATCGCAAACGGTAGCCGCCACAAAAGGTTCGATCTTGAAGCAAATCAGCGGTACAGGTTCCGTTGCCGCGAATTCGCGTGAAACGGTAACAGCAGGAAAAAGCGGTACAATCGCAACAGTAAACGTCAAGGTTGGGGATAAAATTAAAGCCGGTCAAGTGCTCGTTACGTTTGAAGCGGCTGAAGATAATGAAGATAAAATAAGTTCAATTGAAAAGAGCATAACGAAGCTCAAGACTTCCATTGAGGGCTATCAGGAGAGCTACAAGGAAGCAACGGGAACGGAGAAGGAGGAGGAAACAAAGAAGTCTCTCCAGAAGGAGATGGAGGCTGCGAACGTAGAGATCGCCGACTACAACGATCAATTGCAAGATATATATGAAGAGCAAGCGAAAGAAGAAAAGGTCGTTGCCGCTTCTATTGACGGTGAGATTACAGAAATGGATATCGAGGTCGGTGATGAGGTTAATGCGAATACAACAGTGGCTGCGATCGTGGATTATACGGAGCTTGAATTTGTCACGTCTGTTGACGAGCTTGATATTGCAATGGTTGAGGTGGGACAAGCCGTCAATTTGTCATTGAGCGCCATCACGGATCGAACAATTGAAGCGACCGTTTCTGAAATTGCGAAGGAAGGTACCTCGAGCAATGGTTCTTCCGCTTTTGAAGTGAATATTTTGATTAATGATATCACGGGAGTAAAGGCAGGCATGTCTGGTGAAGCTGCCATCACGATTGCTTCTAAGGAAAATGTCGTACTTGTCCCGGTTAATGCGGTCGTAGAGATGGGGACAAGATCATTTGTCCGTATTCCTAGCGAAAACGGTGAAGCGTCAGCGGGAACCAGCGGTCAGCAGGGTTCTGCGCCAGCAGGCCAAGAGGGCGGAACGTCTGAAGGACGCTGGCAAGGCGGCCAAGGTACGGGTATGGCAGCGGGTGGACAGCAAAGCGGTCAAGGGACAGGTGCGGTTGCAGGCGGTCAGCAAGGCGGCCAAGGTACGGGTATGGCAGAGGGCGGTCAGCAAAGCGGTCAAGGGACAGGTGCGGTTGCAGGCGGTCTGCAAGGCGGCCGAGGTACGGGTATGGCAGCGGGTGGACAGCAAGGTGGCCAAGGGACAGGCGCGGCTGCAAGCGGAGAAGCTGGTGCAACCGCAGGCGGAGGCATGGCAGCGGGCGGTCGAACAGGCGGAGGAAGGATGATGGGTGGTCTTGAAGGCCAGATGGTTGAAGTGACAACTGGCCTCAGCGATGAGAATTTTGTTGAAATCGTATCAGGATTGGCAGAAGGTGACAACGTACTTGTTCCTATCGCACAGGGTACAGCAGGGATGGGTTCAGAAACGGAATCCTTCACACAGCAAGGCGGCTTCCCAGGCGGAGGTATGGGTTTCCCTAGCGGTGGAGGCGGAATGGGAATGGGCGGTACAGGCGGAGGCGGCGGTACGCGGGCTGCGACCGGCGGTGGAACACGATGAGCATGCATACGAATGCCCCTTTAATTGAAATGTCTAATGTTACGAAGTTTTATATGATGGCTCGTGAGAAGACGACCGTGCTGC
The DNA here is from genome assembly GCF_005930355.1 of Paenibacillus sinopodophylli. Lineage (GTDB taxonomy): Bacteria > Bacillota > Bacilli > Paenibacillales > Paenibacillaceae > Pristimantibacillus > Pristimantibacillus sinopodophylli. The sequence goes on along the minus strand of NZ_VDBO01000003.1, from coordinate 121,378 downwards.
ATGAGGTATCGCTTAAGGTTGCACATGGTGATTTTCTAGCTATCGTAGGTCCTTCTGGATCAGGCAAATCAACACTCATGAACATTATTGGCTGTCTCGATCTGCCTTCCGAAGGCAGCTACAAGCTGGAGGGGATGGAAGTAACCGGGCAAAGCGACAATAAACTGGCGGAAATGCGCAACAAAAAGATTGGCTTTATCTTTCAAGGCTATCACCTGCTTCCCAAGCTGACGGCGCTGGAGAATTGCGAGCTTCCTCTTATTTACAGAGGCTTACCAGGCAAGGAGCGGAGAATGCGAGCGATGGATGCGCTGGAGCGAGTAGGACTTGGGCAGCGGATGCACCATCGTCAGAACGAGCTTTCCGGCGGACAACAGCAACGGGTTGCCATCGCACGGGCATTAGCGACGAATCCGCCTATGCTGCTGGCAGATGAACCTACAGGGGCGTTGGATTCGAAGACGGGTATGGAAGTGCTCAGTATGATGGAGGAGCTGAACCGAACGGGCCAGACGATCGTATTGATTACCCATGACATGGAAGTCGCGAAACGGGCTAGCCGTACAGTTATTATTAGGGACGGGGTGCTGACTGAGCATGTCCGGGAGAGGAGGGACGGCGATGAAACTTACACAGGGCCTCAAGATGGCAGTCAAGAGCGTATTGTCCAACAAGCTTAGAACCATTCTGTCTATGCTTGGGATCTTGATTGGCGTTGCAACGGTTATCGCGCTTGTGGCGATGGGGAAGGCATCCTCTAATGAAGTGGCGGAGCAGGTATCGTCTCTAGGCAGCCCGAACTCACTCTCCGTTACGATTCTAGGCCGCGGTACGGTTACGACGCTGTCTGTCGATGAAGCGAATGAGCTTGGTGACGTGTCAAACATAGCCGGTGTTGCTCCTGTTACAAGTGCGACCGGTTATGCGAAGTATGGGAAGACGGAAGTATCTGTAACGGTAGAGGGGATTACTGCAGCTTATGAAGAGGTGAAGGATTTCCCTGTGCAGGATGGGAGGTATATTGCTTCTCCTGATATCAAGAACAATACAAAGGTAGCGCTGATTGGAGTAGATACTGCAACTGATCTCTTTGAAGATGAGGGAGAGGACCCGTCTGCCGCAGTCGGTAAAAAAATTACGATAAACGGCTACCAGTTTACCATTGTCGGTTTGCTTGAATCCCAAGGCAGCTCGCTTACAGGCTCAAACGATGAGAAAATATTGATTCCCGTTACGACGGCTCAAAAAATATTTCAAACTAAAGGTGTTTCTACGATTAATCTAACTGTTACGGATACAGAGTTAATGGCTAGGACGGTTACTGCAATTGAAGCTGTTCTCTATGAGAAATTCCGGGGCAACGAGAATGCATACCGTGTGCTTAATCAAGAGGAAGCGATGAAGACACTTAATTCGGTAAATGAGACGATGAACAGACAGCTGATTTATGTAGCGATTATATCGTTGATCGTCGGCGGTATTGGCATCATGAATATTATGCTCGTATCGGTAACGGAGCGAACGAGAGAGATTGGAATTCGAAAGTCTCTTGGAGCGAAGAAACGGGATATCCTGTTCCAGTTTCTAGTGGAGGCCGTATGCATAAGCGGCCTTGGCGGTGCGCTCGGCATTGGGCTTGGCTATATTGCTTCTGTCATCATTGGAGTAGTGATGCAGACGGAGACGGAAGTTCCGATAGATACCGTATGGCTGGCGTTCGCATTCTCAGCGCTGGTTGGTGTCGTATTTGGTTATTTGCCAGCTAATAAGGCGGCGGGACTGCGGCCTGTTGACGCGCTTCGCCATGATTAGACGTTAACGGTTCTACCCTATCATTTACGCTCATAGAATGAACCATCAGGATTGGTTTAAGAGAGAGCGGACTAGAAGCTTTCTATTCCTATTCTCTCTTGCCTGCCAAAGTGGAAGGAGAGCTTATGAAGCGGAGGATAGGTAGAATTTCAATTGTTACGTTAATCGGTCGTTTACGAACAAGTCGGTGGGCGGCTTTATTTGCGATTGGCGCTATGTTAGGTGCTTCCGCGCTCTTAGTGAAGCTTTCTTTGCTTGAGCTGAGAGCGGCTCATGCCACGCAGGATGTCGCTGCTTCGACCGCACAGGTTGGTACGGAAACGGTTCAGGCTGCTTCTAAGCCAGATGAGGTCACAGGGCATCAGACGGATTCCGATGAAGTAGTACCGCTGAAACCTAGTGCAGCAGAAAGCAGTGACCGGCACTCGGAAGAGCTTGAAGCAATGGACAGGCTGATCATTCGCATCTATTTGGCAAAAGAAAAGCGCATAGAGAGCGTGCCTCTAGAAACGTATGTGCGAGGTGTTGTAGCTGCTGAGATGCCGATCAACTTTGAGCTTGAGGCGCTAAAGGCGCAGGCGATTGCTGCGCGGACGTATATGATGAGAAGAATCGTTCACGATGATGACAGCGGAGTGCCGATAGATGGTGCTGATGTGACAGATACCGTCCAGCATCAGGTGTATATTCCTCTTGCCGAGCTGGCGAAGAAGTGGCCTGCAGCGGATCAGAAAGCGAACATGAAGAAGCTGGACGCAGTTATCGCACAAACAAGGGGAAAGATCATTACCTACAAAGGCGATCCGATAGAAGCGGCCTTCTTCTCAACCAGCAATGGATATACTGAAAATTCAGAAGACTATTGGAGTCAGGAAATACCTTATCTTCGAAGTGTGGCAAGTCCGTGGGATGAAGCGATATCTCCCAAATACGAAGAAACCATTACATTTAAACTGGAAGATTTCTATAGCAGGCTGGGGATGCAGGGTAAGTCCTCAGTCAAATCAACTATACGAATTATAGAGAAATCGGAAGGCAAGCGAATTAGTAAGATTAGGATAGGAGGCATGACCTTCACAGGGCGGGAAGTAAGAGAGAAACTCGGCCTAGCCTCTTCTCAATTCACGTGGAGAATGAAAAAAGGTGCGATATCTATTACAACCTATGGATACGGTCATGGCGTTGGTATGAGTCAATGGGGAGCGAATGGCATGGCGAAGTCAGGCGCAAGCGACGATGAGATCCTAGCACATTACTATTCTAGCGTTCAAGTAGAGCAGGCTTCCAAATGGGCAGCTGTGCTTGCTAGCCGGCTCTAAAGGAATCTTTCAATATTTCATAATACCTCACGTATAAACCTAGCAGATCTGGCAACAATGGCTAGTGAGGTGATAGAAAATGAATGATCAAAATCAAGGTAAACCGAAGCAAAGACCAGAAGAAACTCCCAAAACGAATCTGGGAGGAGCGTCTGCCGCCAAATCTAGCAGTGGATGGAAGAACCTTTTTGCAAAGCGATGGGTATCTCCAGCAATCTTCATGGCCGCGGCAGCAATTATTGTAACCTTAATGTGGATCTATCAGGGAACGGATACAACGAGTCCTACAACAGGTAAAGCCGATCCTACTGAAGTTTCGCAAGAAGGTACGACTGAAACGCAAGGTAAAGGCGAAGAAGCAGCCCCGGTTATTGCAGGCAATGAGTCGTTCCAGTGGCCAGTAGCTGACATCAAAGCGCTGAACGTGGAGCTGCCGTTCTACGATGAGAAGGCGTCTGATGAGGAGCGCGAGGCAGCGCTCGTTCAAATCGGGGACACGTTCTCTCCGCATTTGGGTGTTGACTTCGTTGACCCAAGCGGGAAAACCTTCGATGTACATGCATCTCTTTCCGGCAAAGTCACTTATGTGAAGACGGAGCCGACAAATGGGAATGTCATTGAGATTACGCATGAAGGTGGTTTGGTTACCGTGTACCAGAGCGTTACTGATATTGCCGTTCAAGAAGGCGACGATGTAACGCAGGGCACGGTCATTGCTAAAGCGGGCCGGAATGACCTCGAACGGGATCTTGGTATTCACCTCCATTATGAAACAAGAAATAATGGGAAGCCGATTAATCCGAGTTCATTGATTGCGGAGTAAGAAGCGAACGAAATAGGACTTTAGACGTACAGGCGGGGAACAATTCCCTGCCTGTTTTACGTTTTTATGAAAATTTTTTCACATTCCGGCCTGTCAGGCTTGACCACAACGAATATATACTGGGCCTACTCATATAATGTACCAAACTATCTCGAGTAGGGAGGCGGGAACGTGCACGATTACATTAAGGAGCGAACCATTAAAATAGGCCGCTGTATCGTGGAAACGAAGCACACGGTGCGGACGATCGCGAAAGAGTTCGGTGTATCCAAAAGCACGGTGCACAAGGACTTGACTGAGCGGCTTCCTGAAATAAACCCCGATTTAGCCGATCAGGTAAAGCACATTCTCGAGTACCACAAATCGATTCGGCATTTGAGAGGGGGAGAAGCGACCAAGATTAAGTATAAGAAAACTAGCACGAAGAAGCGGGAAGTGCTCGCTGCTGGAAAGTTATGAAGTTTTTTCTCGAATTATAGAGGAAATTTGTCTTTTTTGGCGAATAATAAACGTTAGCGGTTTCTGTGTCAAGGGAACTAAACGTACGTTATGTAATTATTATTCGTTGGGGGACTTAAGCCTTATGTTGAGCAAGGATATTGGGATTGATCTAGGTACAGCCAATGTTTCTATTCATGTGAAAGGTAGAGGCGTTGTGCTGGATGAGCCTTCAGTAGTAGCGATTGAAAGCGATACGAAGAATGTGCTCGCTGTTGGTGAGGAAGCGCATCGTATGGTTGGCCGGACACCAGGCAATATTATCGCAATTCGTCCGCTTAGGGATGGAGTTATTGCCGATTTTGAGATTACAGAAATTATGTTAAAGGCATTTATTGATCGTGTTGAGGGACGGAAATGGTTTAGCCGTCCCCGTATTCTTATTTGCGCGCCGACGAATATCACGTCAGTCGAGCAAAAGGCTATTCGTGAAGCTGCTGAACGCAGCGGCGCAAAAGAAGTATTTCTTGAGGATGAGCCGAAAGCTGCTGCTATCGGGGCAGGAATGGATATTTTCCAGCCTAGCGGCAATATGGTTGTTGATATTGGCGGAGGAACGACGGACGTAGCTGTTCTATCGATGGGCGACGTCGTAACCTCCTCCTCTATTAAGGTTGCAGGGGACAAGTTCAACGATGCGATCATGAAGTTTATTAAAAATAAGTACAAGCTGCTTATTGGCGAGAGAACAAGTGAGGACATTAAGATCAAGATTGGTACAGTAATCGAAGGCGGTAAGCAGGAGGAAATTGACATTCGTGGCCGTGACATGGTATCTGGTCTGCCGCTCACGCTTACGATCCGTTCAGGTGAAGTTCGCGAAGCGTTGTGGGATTCCGTTATGTCTATCGTTTCGGCAGCTAAAGCTGTGCTGGAGCGGACACCGCCGGAGTTGTCAGCTGACATTATTGACCGTGGTGTTATTCTAACGGGCGGTGGCGCTCTGCTAGGTGGTTTGGATGCGCTTCTTGCGGAGGAATTGAAGGTGCCGGTGTTGATCGCAGAGGATCCGATGCACTGCGTTGTGAAGGGAACGGGCATTCTGCTTGATAATTTGGACAAGCTCGGGAAGAAGCGAAGATAACAAGCGGCCTGGCCACATACATTTGCGCGGGTAGGGAGCCTTTGGGGGGCGCAGCCGAGGCGTAAATGGGTCATAGGTCGCATGACAAGCTATTCAGGCAGCGTTGCTTCCAACCGATAACATATATAGTAGGTTCGTTTGGAAGCATTCGGGGAGGTAACAGCGATGTTAAGAGGCTTGTATACGGCTGCGTCGGGTATGATTTCCCAGCAGCGCAGACATGATACGGTAACGAATAATATTTCGAATATAAATACGCCTGGATATAAACAGACGAATGCGGTAACTCGTTCGTTTCCAGAAGTGATGCTGTCATTAACGGGAGCGGGACAAGAGAATTACAAGCAAATCGGTAAATTGACGAACGGCGTTTTTGCAGAAGAAAGCTTGTCTATTCATTTGCAAGGTGATCTCACGCAAACGAACAACTCGTCTGACTTTGCGCTTATTTCCAACATTGAAGTAGACGGTATGTCATTCGATGCATCAGGCAAAAGCGTGGGAGCGGATGGAGAGGTGACGTATCAGCCGCAGGCGTTCTTTACTTTGCAGGATCAGAACGGTGAAACTCGCTACACGCGCGGAGGTAAATTCACCTTGACTGAGGAAGGCTTCCTAATGGGGAGTGACGGCTCAAGTGTGCTTGGTACGAACGGACAGCCTATCCAAATGCCTGCCGGTGTTGGATTGGAACGATTGATATTGACGAACGATCAGCGTTTTGTTGATACAGACGGTCAGGATATTGGCGTTCAACTGCTCATAAGCCGTGTAGATAATCCGAATACGCTTGTTCGTGACGGAAACGGAAGCTTCCGCCTGGCGGAAGAAGACGGCCAAGCTGTGGCTATCGCGCAAGGAGAGCGCGTTGAAGTTAGACAGGGCTACGTAGAGCGCTCGAATGTTGATGCTGCGCAAGCTGCGGTTGATTTGATGTCAGCGCTTCGCGCCTATGAAGCAAACCAAAAAGTCATTCAATTCTATGATCAAAGCTTGAGCAAGGCAGTCAATGACGTAGGTCGCGTATAACAACAGGTTGAAGCAGCGGAGGTGCACGAAACATGAACAGTTCAATGATTAACGCGATGGTATCGATGAACGGACTCCAGCAGAAGCTGGATCTTCTAGCTGATAATATTGCGAATGTGAATACGGTTGGGTACAAACGGAAGGAAGCGACCTTTGAGGATTTGCTGACGAACATGAGAACGCAACCTGAAGCTTTCAGTCAGCCAGGACGTAAAACGCCGATGGACTTCACGCAAGGCTGGGGTTCTCGCATGACGATGGTTCAGCCGAATTTATCCCAAGGTCCGATGCAAGGTACGAACAAGGACACGGATCTCGCCATCGAAGGCAATGCGCTGTTCGAGGTGCAAGTTGACGAAGCTGGTAACCGTGCCTATACGCGTAACGGGGCGTTTCAGTTGACGGTCAACGGAAACGGTGATACGATTCTGGCAACGGAAGACGGATACCCGGTTGTGGCTAATGTGACAGATCCATTGACTGGAAACGTGGTAGAAGGCAATATTATCGTACCACAGGGCTATAGTCTTCGCGTTAATCCGGATGGGACGGTTCTAGGGGTATCCTCTGATCGTACGATTTCGCTTGGCAGCATTAAGCTGCTTCAAGCATCCCGCCCGGCGGCATTGACTGCGGTCTCTGATAATCTGTTTGTTGTCGCAAACGGCATTGACGCTGGCGATGTCGTACAGGAAATCGTACCGGATTCGGTGAATAGCATCGTCCTCCGTCAAGGCTATTTGGAGCAATCCAATGTCGAGCTGACGGATGAGATGACGGAGCTAATTAATGTGCAGCGCGCGTATCAATTGGCAGCTAGAGCGTTATCGTCAAGCGATACGATGATGAGCCTGACGAACGGGCTTCGCGCATAAGGATAGGATGATGTTGATGAGTATGGCCGATGAACGAATGAACCGCGAGGACAGTGGGTTCAAGAGTACAGCGGAAGAGGGCAGATCCGGCAGGAAGAAGCGTGAGACGCGGGCGAAGGCGGATAAAGGCTCAAATAAAAAACAAAGGTCCAAATGGCTAAGCGTGCTGCTGTGGATTTTACGCAAAAGCATCGTTCCCATTATCATGGTTATAATGCTTGTGGCAGGTCTCTATATTGGTTATGTCGTAATAGGCAAGCAAGAAGAGACAGATGTGTTTAGTTGGGCAACATGGCAGCATCTCTATGATCTCGTATTTGCTGATACCTAATAATAAAGGTCATCCCGTTATCACTTTCTGGGATGGCTTTTTTGTTATTGCGGCTGCTAAAGAAATAAGGTCCATTCCCTAGTCGCTAAGTCATGACTGGGAGTGGACCTTATTTTCTATTTAACGGTTACACGTATGGTGACGCTCTTGCCTGCATAAGTAGCTTTAATGGACGCTGTGCCTTTGCCGACGGCGACGATTTTACCGCCTACTACAGTAGCGACACTTGCTTTGGAGGAAACCCAAACCGCACTGTCTGTAACGTTGGCTGGGCTGCCGGTTGTGAAATTAGCCTGCAGCTTGGCAGCATAGGTTCCGCCTACGCTAAGCTGTACGGATTTGCTCGATAGAAGCAGTGACTTCAGCTTAGCAACTACAACAACGGGAACAACAACACTTTTTCCTTGGTAAGAGCCTGAAATTTTGGTTGTTCCAACTGAAACGCCTTTAACAGAGGTGCTGCTAACGGTTGCAATTGCTGCGTTGCCGACTTCCCAGTTCATCTTAGAGCCTAGTGAAACTTGTTTGCCACTTTTGTAATAGCCGGTCACTTTCACCGATTTGCTCTTGCCTGGATAAAGGTCAATCGTTACGGGATCGACGACCAGCTTAACGATTTCTTCTTCGACCTTCACCTTCACAGATACGCTTTTGGTTAGGTATGTGGCGGTTAATGTAAGGGTAGCAACATCCAAGCCCTTCATCGTTGTTTCTTTTAAAACAATATCCTCTGAGGTCGTTTTCCATTTGACTCTGCTAGAGATATCCTCTTCTTCACCGTCCTCGTTAATAACTTTAACGGTAGGGAGCGATGTTTCTTTTCCTAAAATAATACTTAGATCCTTCACGTCAGCAACTAGCTTCAGTGGCTTCACATGAACAGTAAGCTTTACTTCTGTTTTATAGCCTTGCAAGGAAGCGGTCAGCACAGAATCACCGAGTGCTTTAGCTGTCCATTTCCCATCTGCAATCGTTGCGACCTTCTCATTTGCGGAAGACCATTCTACGATTTTGGAGACGTCTACTTTCGTTCCATCAAAGGTCGTTGCCGTTACTACTGGAAGTTCCCCACTGATGTCTTTGTAGCCGTCAATCGTTTCACTCTCAACACTTAGTGCATAAATGCTAGGATAGACCGTAATATCGATGCTGCGGCTAACGCCTTTATAGTTTGCTGTAATTTTGGTTGTGCCTACTGCCTTTGGCGTTACTTTTCCTTTATCTACAGTAGCGACTATAACGTTCGACGACGTCCATTCCGCTGTTGTTGTTACATTCTCTTTGTCATTCGAGTTGTTCAGAACCTCAGCTTGGATATGAAGATCTGGGGCTTGAAGCAGCATGTGGTATTCTTTCTCCGGCGACAGCTTGATCGATTGATAAGCTGTACGTACGACAACATCGACCGTTGTCGACACGCCTTTGTAAGAGACATTAATTGTCGTTTTGCCTGCGCTTACGGCTGTTACGACACCTTTTTTGACTGTTATGATCTTCTCGTTCGCGCTGACCCATTTGGCTGTATCTGTTACCGGTTCAACTGCTCCGCCTGTTTTAGGCGCAACGGAGGCTGTTAGTTTCACATCATCACTGCCAATGTCAATCTGCAATAGATTGCTGGAGAGGACTTGATCTAACGTGATCGACTTGTACGGTGAAGTGACATTGAGTGTAGTGCTAGCTGATTTTCCCTTAAGCTTAGCTGTGATAGTCGTTGTACCGACACCCAGTAAAGTAATAACACCATCATCTACAGTTGCAACCATGGAGTTCGAGGTTGACCACGCTGCGTCGTCCGTAACGTCACGAGTTGTAGATCCTTTTGTTCCATTCAAAGTAAATGCCAGCGCCTGACCGATTTCAATGTCCTTCGATGCAGGTGCATTTTTTCCATCGTTCTGTATAAGCGTAATGGAATCATACACATAATCAGAAGTTGCTTTAATCGAAATGGTAAAGCCTTTATAAGTAGCGCTTATCGTCGCGGTTCCCTTGCCAACGCCGGTTAATACGCCATTCTCTACTTTTACGAGTGAAGTGTTTGAAGATTTCCATGTGACATCCGAAGTAACTGCCTTCTTGTTGGATAGGCCAGAAACGTTAGCAAATACGGTTAAATTAACTTTGTCATCTTCTACGAATGTTTTTAGTGACGATGTGCTGTTGTCGTAATCGTCCGAATCATAAGAAAATTCGATGCTAGTTACCGTATCATCAGCTGCATGCGCCACACCTACTGCTGAGGTCATAATCATGGCAAATGCAAGCATGACTGAAAGCCACCTGCGAGTTTCTTTGAACGACATGTTAAAGCGTAAACTTAAATTCACTACATCCCTGTCCTTTCTTGGTTAAAGTAAATGTTATTCTATTAATAACGGAAACCTGAGGGGGAAAATGAATAACAAAGGGAAAAACTGTTATTTTAATTTTGTAAACTTGCGGAAGATTAAACCGTATTAAAGGAAGCCGAGCGCTTGTATTGCAGGGAAGGTTTTATTTTTGTGGGAGGTAGTTGTATAATAGTTGGGAACCATGATGGACGGCCAGTAACAGGTAGAGGAGCGTGGAAATTTGAATCTGCCGAATCTCTTAACATCATTACGTTTTATATTGATCCCCGTCTACATAGCGGTGTTCATAAAGGGCCACATGATTCCTGCCTTTCTGATTATGGTTGCTGCGGGCGTTACCGACATTCTAGACGGTTATATTGCGCGTAGAAATGGCCAAGTTACCACGCTTGGCATGATGCTTGATCCACTTGCCGATAAACTTATGCTCATCACCGTTATCGTATCGTTGCTCATCTCCGGCCATATTTCCTTGGCGGCGGCAGCAGCGATGTTTTTGCGCGACTTGGGCATGATAGCTGGAGGAATGTTTTTTCACTTTCGGGGGAAGAAGACCGTTCCAGCCAATTGGATGGGGAAGCTCACAACGGTGCTGTTCTATGCGGCTATTATGCTCATTTTCTTTGAAGCGCCTCATGCGCATTCCTATTTATGGGCGGTTATTGCATTCTCATTCGTAACATCTATTGTCTATATCGCCATGTTCAAATCATTGAATAAGCCGCTGACAGAAACGCCCGCTGGACATTCGTAAACTTCTGAGGCACCTACATAGCATAAGCGGGCGATTTAAACAGTAATAGCTCGCATTAATCATGAATAAGGAATGCAGAAGTGCGATCTTATTTATGCCTTATTGACCAAGCGTAAACGGCTAAGCCGTCCTCTGGCGGCTATATTCGCGTTTCGCGTAGACGTATAGAGAAAGTATATGCAAATTCGTAAACTTTCCTATACGTGAACAAAGAGGCTTGGCGGAGGACACTTCGGGTCCAAGCAGCCAAGCCTCTTATCTTAACCTTCATAAACTGCAGTTTTATGATGGATATGTATAGTGTCGTACATTTCGACGCTTTTTATACTACCTAACAACGAAAGGGGCTTTTTTTACCATGTTGGACATTAACCAAATTCAAGAAATTATTCCTCACCGCCCTCCATTTCTACTGATTGATCGGATTCTAGAGGTGGAGCCGGGTGTACGGGCTGTCGGACTTAAAAACGTGACGATGAACGAACCCTATTTCGTAGGACATTTTCCGGGATATCCAGTTATGCCTGGCGTACTAATCGTCGAAGCGCTCGCGCAGGTAGGTACGGTTGCGATGCTGATGATTGAAGCGAACAAAGGCAAGCTCGGCTTTTTTGCGGGGATTGATGGCTTCAGGTTCCGCGGCCAAGTGAAACCAGGGGATACGCTGACGCTGGAAGTACAGATTACGCGCCTGAAGGGCTCGATTGGAAAAGGACAAGGCACCGCCAGAGTGGGCGATCAAATCGTTGCCGAAGGCGAGCTTATGTTTGCGTTATCTAATCCTTCATAAAAAATAAAATTTTTGGATGAAAGAGGCTGAAACCTATGACTGAATCAACGAACGCTAACGTAATTGAAAAATATGAGGCTTGGCTTAATGATCCGCTTATCGATGATGCAACAAAGGGAGAGCTTCGCGGCATTGCAGGCGACGAGAAGGAATTGACTGATCGCTTCTATCGCGACCTTGAGTTTGGTACAGGAGGTCTGCGCGGGGTGATGGGCGCAGGAACGAACCGTTTAAACGCTTATACGGTTGGGAAAGCAACACAAGGACTTGCGAACTGGCTGCTTGCCGAAGCTAAAGCGGGGGAACAGGCTCCATCGGTAGTCATTGCACATGATTCTCGCAATTACTCACCTGAGTTCGCGCTAGACGCTGCGCTAGTGCTTGCAGGCAATGGCATTACAACTTATTTGTTCACAGCACTGCGTCCTACACCGCAGCTTTCCTTCGCTGTTCGCTCACTCAAGGCTTCTAGCGGCATAGTCATAACGGCAAGTCATAACCCTCCTGAATACAACGGATACAAAGCTTACGGCGCAGACGGTTGCCAGCTAATTCCTGAAGAGGCGGAGCAAGTGATTGCCGCGATTGGCCGTATTGCAGGTTTTGACGAAGTGAACAGACTCTCTCGCGAGGAAGCGGAAGCCAAGGGGCTGCTGCGCTGGCTAGGCGACGAGGCTGATCAACAGTTCATTGATACAGTTGTTGCACAGAGCTTGAATGGCGATCTGATAAAAGGCGAGATCGGCGAGAAGTTCAGCGTCGTATTTACCCCACTGCATGGAACAGGTAACATGCCAGTGCGTGAGGTACTGAAGAAGGTCGGCTTTAAGAACGTTCATATCGTACCGGAGCAGGAGCAGCCAGATGGCTATTTCAGTACGGTCAAATCGCCTAATCCAGAAGAGCGGGAAGCATTCACGCTTGCGATTAAGCTTGCTCAACAGGTGAATGCTGATATTATTATCGGCACAGATCCCGATGCAGACCGGATGGGCGCGGTTGTAAAAAATAATGTGGGCGAATATGTAGTCCTTACCGGAAACCAGTCTGGCGCACTGATGGTGCATTACGTGCTCGGTCAACTCAAGGAACGCGGCCAACTTCCACATAATGGCGTTGTTATCAAAACAATCGTAACCAGTGAGCTTGGTGCTGACGTTGCCCGTTCATTCGGCGTTTCAGTAGAAAACACACTTACGGGCTTCAAATATATTGGGGAAAAAATGACAAACTATGAACAAACGGGTGAGCACTCCTTTTTGTTCGGCTATGAAGAAAGCTATGGTTATTTGACTGGTACTTACGCACGAGATAAGGATGCGATCGTTGCTTCGTTATTGATTGCTGAAGCAGCGGCATATTATAGCAGCCAAGGGAAAACATTGTACGATGTTTTACTTGAGCTGTATGCAGAGTTCGGCTTCTATTTGGAAGGCTTGGAGTCTCGTACACTCAAGGGATTTGACGGTGTTCAAAAAATCGGAGCGATTATGGATGATTGGCGCCTTAATCCGCCAGTAGAAATCGGTGGAGTTAAAGTAGAGCAAGTGCTGGATTATGCAAAAGGCCATGATGGCCTACGCCCTGAGAATGTATTGAAATATTTGCGTGAGGACGGCTCTTGGTTCTGCTTGCGTCCTTCGGGAACTGAGCCCAAAATCAAGGTTTATTTTGCAGTGAAAGGCGAGTCGAAAGAATCCGCTGCTGCTGCGCTGGAAACGTTGAAAGCCTCTGTAATGGAACGGGTAGACCGTAGCGAATAGAACGAAAAACAACCTGTTTAGGACGGAGGAATGACGTGTTTTTACGTTGGCAGCAATGGAATCGGCGCGCAAGATTTGTACTTTGGATTATTGCACTATTAGGGGTGGCGGCAGCAATGCCGCTCGGCGCTGTTCGAATGGAAATGGAAAAGTCGTCTAAGCAAGTGGAGTATGTGTTTGATTACCGCGATATTATTGAGGTAGCCGAGCGTCAGGCAAGGCCACAGGCTTTCTTGCAAGAGAAGCTTGCGATGCTGAAAGAGGCGGGCATTACAACGATGGCTGTATATGAGAGCTCACTCAAGGAGCTTCAGCTATCCGGTAGGCTGACTTTCTACAGCTCGCGAGATGCTGCACTGCTGCAGAGCAAGTTCGAGCAAGCTGGTCAGAACTTTACTTATATTTTGTTTAACGGTCCTAAAGAAGAAGAAATGATCGGTCCAATCGTACGTGAGGCGCTTGATCGTTCTGAGGCTGTTTATAGTGATTGGTCATATGGTGGACGCAACGGAATCGTTGTCGAGATTCCAATTGCAGAAGCGATTATGAAAACGATGGATTTCGATCCAATGTCCTTACAGGAGATTCATAATGCAGGCCTAGGTATACTTCCGCGGTTCTCCGATCGTGTGAAGCCTTACGATCAAGCTGCAACGGATGCAGTGCTTGCGAATTTGAAATCATACGGGGTTAATCGCATTTTATTCGATGGGGATAAGGTGAAGGGTGCTTCGGATCAAGCGATGGATAACAGTTTGTATCAGTTCGGAGAACTGCTGAATAAATATGATCTCGGCCTTGCGACTATTGAAAATTTGAAAAAACCTCAAGAAGGCATAAATAAATTAGCATATATTACAAATTATAATGTAGTCAGACTCTACTCCTTGTCTGAGAATGACGGAATGACCATGTCCCCAGAGGCGATTGCTGATCGTTTCCTCTTAGCGGCGAAGGATCGCAACATTCGTATGTTCTTCTTGAACGGAACTGCTCAATCAAATACGGACAAAGCCAAAATCGTCCAATCCTTGGACAGGCTTGCTGAAGCGCTCAGTGAAAAGAATGGTATTATCGAGAGGCTCACAGAGGCTGGCTTTGCGTCAGGCACGCCAAAAGCATTCGATTATGAGCAGCCATCTTGGAATAAACCGGTTAGAGCCATTGTTGCTGCAGGTGCAATTGCGTTAATTGCATTGTTAATCGGTGCTTTCATTCCTGGCGTGTACATTCCGGTATTTATTATTGGATTGTTCGGCAGCGCAGGTTTGTATAAGCTGAACAGCTCCATTATGGAGCAGGGTCTAGCTTTAGGAGCAGCTATTGCTGCACCGACGCTTGCTCTCGTGTGGGTAATGAACCGGATCTATTCTCGGACGGTCGGCGAACGCCGAGTGCTTGGAGGCAAGGATTGGTCGATTGGCCGGAGCAAACAAGGCAACACACCTCAGCAGCCTGGGGCTGTATATGACAATGTCAACCGGATGAAATGGATATTCCCGGCCTTGTCTATCGGTCGGCGTTTTGGATTAGCACTCAATTGGTTCATTGCAGCGACACTCATATCGCTGACAGCCGTTCCTATTGTATTCGGCTTATTGAATAACATTACTTATAATTTGGTGCTGGAGCAATTCCGCGGTGTAAGCTTGCTGCATCTGGCTCCCATTGCACTGGTTGCCGTTTATGTGCTTCTATACAATGGTCAACTGTCTGTAGGCAAATTGAAGCAGCTTCTCTCAAAGCCGATTACGCTTACTTGGATTATTCTTGCGGGTGTAATTGGCATTATCGGTTATTATTATTTGTCTCGGACAGGGAATGGCGGACAAGTAACCTCGCTGGAGCTGGTTATTAGACATTTCCTAGAGTCCAACTTCGGCGTTAGACCGCGGTTTAAAGAGTTTTTGCTAGCGCATCCGCTGCTGCTGCTAGGTCTTTTCCTATCGCTTCGCTATCGTGCTGCATGGCTTCTTATTATTATTGGATCGATTGGACAGCTTTCAATGGTCGACACATTTGCTCACCTTCATACACCGCTCTATATTTCAGCGATTCGCGTACTGCTTGGCTTGGGTACAGGAATGATAATAGGCTGTATTTTGATTGTGGCATGGCAGCTAGTGGAAGGAGCAATTCGTAAATGGGCACCGGCAATCATTCGCAAGTTCGTCGCTTAGTCATTTCGGGCTATTACGGCTTTCACAACAGCGGTGATGAAGCAGTACTTCGTTCGATATTGCTAGCTTTAGAAGAACAGGGCACAGCACAAGGCATTAAGATTGAGCCAATTGTATTGTCTGCCGACCCAGCCTGGACAAGCAGCATGTACAGTGTGGAGAGTGTTCGCCGCATGCATCCGTCTGATCTGTGGAACGCATTGAAGAGCAGCGACGGTTTGATTAGCGGTGGAGGCAGCTTGCTGCAGGATGCGACCGGAACGAAAACCATTCCGTATTACACGGGAGTGATGAAGCTGGCGCAGCTGCTCGGCAAACCTACCTTTGCTTATTCGCAAGGCATCGGTCCTGTTAACCGTCGCTGGATGGATCCTCTCATTCGTAACGTCATGAGACGAAGCGCTTATGTATCGGTGCGTGATGCCGAATCTGCTGCACTGCTTGAACGAATAGGGGTGCAAGCGGATAAGATTGATATCGTACCTGATCCTGTTATGGGACTGCCACTCCCCAGCGGTTCACAGACATCCGCGGGGGGACAAGCAGTTTCAGAGCCGCCGCTGGTCGGCGTATCGCTGCGCCATTGGCGCAGCGACGGCGCCGATCTGGCCCGCGTCGCCGAAGCGCTAGTCGCGCTGTCGAAGCGCATGCCCGTCCGGCTGCGCTTCCTGCCGTTCCACACCCCCTCCGACACGCAAGCGTCGGAGCAGGTGATGGAACGGCTGCGCGGCCGGCTCGGCAACGGTTCCACCGCCGAGCTCGCCGCGCCAGAGGGCGACCCCCAGCAAATGCTGCTGGAGGTCAGCAAGTGCGACGCTTTGCTCGGCATGCGCCTCCATGCGCTCATCTATGCTGCCGGCCAAATGGTGCCGATGCTTGGCCTGTCTTACGACCCAAAGATCGATCAGTTTCTTAATCGATTAGGACTGAGGGCAATCGGCTCCACGGAACAGCTTGATCCGGAGACATTCGCGCAAGAGGCAAGCGTGCTTTTGAGCGATAAATCGGGCTGGCAAGCGAGACATAAGCCAGCAATCGACTTATTAAAACAACAATCGCAAAAACCGGCGCAACAAATTATTCACTTATTGCGTCATACTTTATCGAGGTGAGTTCCTCTTGTCGAAACAACTACCCACTGTGCCCATTTACGGCATACCATTCTCTAAGGCGAGCATGGACGAAACAGTTTACTATTTAACAGAAGCGATTGAGGGAAGACGGGTAACGCATGTCATTACCGCAAATCCAATCATGATTATGTCAGCAGTAGAGAATGCGTCTTACAGTGCCATGATTCGGCGGGCCGACCTAATCGTGCCCGATGGAGCAGGAGTCGTATGGGCGGCCAAGTACGTTGGCAACCCAGTTGCTGAGCGAGTAACGGGCTTTGACCTCATGCATCGCTTGTTTGAGCAAGGGGAGAAGCGAAGGTGGAAGGCTTATCTACTTGGTACTTCGCAAGAGGTTATTGAGGCGGCGGCCGAGAAGCTGCAGCTTCAATATCCACAGGTGAAAATTGTTGGTTATCGGAACGGTTTTTTTGGACCGGAGCAGGACGAAGAAGTGGTTGAGGAAATTCGCAATGCAGCGCCTGACTTATTATTTGTTGCACGCGGAGCGGATACGCAGGAACCATGGATCGTGAAATACAAGCAAAAGCTCGGCGTGCCGCTAATTATGGGCGTCGGCGGCAGCTTTGACGTCGTTTCAGGCAAGCTAAAGCGAGCTCCGATGATCTTTCAGAAGCTTCGTATGGAGTGGTTCTACCGCTTGGCTCAAGAGCCAAAACGATACAAAAGAATGCTTGTTTTGCCGAAATTCGTAGTGAAAGTGCTTCGCGACAAAGAAAACGTAACAAAACCTCGGATTACACCATGAAATTCTCGTTAAAATCGGCTAAATTGGTTGAAAACGGGGTTGGAGTTTCTTTTCCAATCGGAGTATAATTCACTTCGGTAGAAAGAAAAGGGGAGTTGCACACATGCCGGTTGGCTTGCTGTATTCAATTGGGTTCATTATCGCTTTAGTTCTAGCCATTGCAATGACGCCGCTTGTTAAGAAGTTCGCATTCAAAGTAGGCGCGATAGACAAACCAAACCACCGCAAAGTACATACGCGCATCATGCCGCGTCTTGGCGGTCTAGCTATTTATATCGCATTTGTTGGCGCATTTTTTATCTTGTCGCCATTCATACCAGACGGTCTTCTTAGACCACAGGATTCTAACATGATTAATGCGCTGCTTGTTGGCGGTACGATGATTATTATTTTGGGAGCCTTTGATGACCGCTTCGAGCTGTCAGCAAAGGTAAAGCTGCTCGGTCAGATTGCAGCAGCGTGTGTCGTTGTATTCGTCTTCGATGTGAAGATCGATTTGCTGAACATTCCGTTTGGTGAAACGATGCAGCCTATCGCGGGCTGGATCAGCATTCCGCTTACTATCTTTTGGATCGTTGGCGTTACGAATGCGATCAACTTAATTGATGGCTTGGACGGGCTTGCCGCAGGCGTATCGGGCATCGCGATTGCAACAATCGTTGTGATGGCCTCGCTGATGGGTTTCCAACCTGTTATTCTGCTCAGTACGCTTCTTCTTGGCGGGATTGCAGGATTTCTCGTGTTCAACTTCCATCCAGCTAAGATTTTCATGGGCGATTCAGGCTCATTGTTTCTCGGCTTTAGTCTCGCGACATTGTCCATGCTTGGCTTCAAGCAAGTAACGATTGTGTCGTTCGTAACACCGCTGCTTATTATCGGGGTGCCCCTCTCGGATACCTTCTTCGCAATTGTTCGCCGATGGGTGAACAAGAAGCCGATATTCGCGCCGGATAGAGGCCATCTGCATCACCGACTTCGTGATCTAGGTTTCAGTCACCGCCGCACAGTACTTATCATTTGGGGAGTTGCAGCAATCTTCGGAGCGCTTGCGATCGTGCAGTCGGCTGTCGTTCAGTCAAGTGCAGCGAACTGGATTACCTTTGCCGTTATTTGCATGCTCATGTTCTTCCTGCAGATCGGTGCCGAAGTGACTGGGATTGTGGACAAAACACGCAGACCGTTAATTAATTTTCTAACCCGGATGAGGCTCAGGCTGAAGCTTGATGCTGAATCACGTTCCAAATAACAATGAGCTCCGAGTCCCAAATGGGAAACGGGGCTCTTTTTTTGCTCCTAAATGCTCATATGGCTAAAAAAATAGGGACTGCAAGC
Source organism: Paenibacillus sinopodophylli (assembly GCF_005930355.1). Taxonomy (GTDB): domain Bacteria; phylum Bacillota; class Bacilli; order Paenibacillales; family Paenibacillaceae; genus Pristimantibacillus; species Pristimantibacillus sinopodophylli. The sequence goes on along the minus strand of NZ_VDBO01000003.1, from coordinate 102,553 downwards.
CGATAACAACAGTACAGAACTTTTCTGCGGTCAGCGCGTCTAACTGCAAAGCGTATGATAACTGGCTAAAGAGGAAAAGGGAGGAAGGTTCATTCATAATTAAGCCGCTCAGTCGTCTGACCAACTACTTTCCTAATACCCATGCTCGTTATATACATAAAGGAGGAACACTGTTTTGAAAAGATTATTGTCATTAGCATTAACACTGGCGTTATTGATTACATTGTTGCCGCCGTTCGGTTCATCTCCTGTGGCGAATGCCGCGACAGGTAGTTTTAGCTTCCCAACGGAGAAGGATTTATCCATGCAGGCGAGGGTGACGACTGATCCAAGTTTGACTCTAACAGGTTCAATTACAGGAGTAGACCCTTCATCAGTATCGTATAGTGTACATCAAATTATCAATAACAAAGGCAATGAAGATCCATCTGACGATCAGATTGGATCAGAGCGTAAGAACATTACAAGCAATATCTATATTAATGGTTTCAATATACAGGTCTATAACGTCGAGCTGTTTCCAGGCTTGAACCGTATCACATTCCGTGGTATTCAAGGCGGCGGGGAAGTTACAAACTCCATCTATATCGAATATCATAATGGTCCGGTATTTTATGACTTAGTTGCCCAACTAGATGGAAACAAATTCAATATTGAAGAAGCGGGAACGACGGTTGTCCATTCTACTGCATCAGCGGGACGCCAGTCGGCGGATATCAGTATTACGGGCTTTGCGCCGAATGCTCAGCAGGTAACAGTAGATGTTAACGGGAGCAGCAAAACCTATTCCGTAAACAGCTCTAACAGCTATCAGTTTGCGGCGTCACCCATAACGCTTCAAAAAGGTAAAAATCTCGTTACGATCAAAGTGAAAAACGCGAATCAAACGGTTGAAACGACTCGTGAGGTTGCTTTCTATAATGGCGAGGTAACGTTCTATGACGTGAACTTAAATGGCATAACGGGTGCGGGAAGTACGATTAACTCGTCTCAGCCTCTTGAATACAGCCCTAATTTGCTGGTTACCAATGCGAGCTCGACTACAGTTACGGGTAAAATTATTGTACCTAACTATTTGGCCGATGATGCACCGCAAGATGGCATACTTGATCCGCATCCGAATCCTAATTCTGGTACAGGAAGCATTCCAATGAAGTATACGATAACGGGGAATGGTGGAACTCTTGTACAACCGGGTGGACAAATCGCTACTCCGGTAGGCACGTATACAGGTCAGGAAGCTTTCTTCATTTATGAGTTTACAGCGAATATCGGTGCCAATCATGCAGGGGGAGCGAACCCACTTGTAGTGGACAAAAATTACAACATTGTGTTGACTGCACAGAACGCTAAGAAGGTTGCACTCGGTCAGACACCTGTCGATGAGGGTACAGGCCTTATGAGCTTTTCTTTGCAGGATGCTTCGAAAAAATTCATCGAAAATATTAATTACCTGAGCGGATATCGTACGGGTAATGGTGAAGCTTTGACAGGAACTCCGCTAGAAGGCGCTAATCTCTATAGCGTGCCATTCGCAATGGAAGTTCTTGTTGGCAATGCAAGCTTATCCGACACAGCTGAATCTGTTGCTGTAACAGAAATTAAGAACGTCTCAAACGCGCCAGCAACAGGCTACACCTACACGGATGTAAACAATGTAGAGAATGTGACTGACACGCTGGCTAATAAGTTTGTTAACATTAACGGGAAAATTTACAAGCGTGAAATTTTGATTTTCAAAAAGTTGCCTTTCGAAGGAACACAAACGGTTACGCTGCAGGTTGGCGGGACGGGCGGGGCTACCAAACAGGTTAAGTTCACAATGCTGTTCGGACCTTATGTAAGCTACACAAGCGTATTTGATAATATGACTGTTTATGATGATACGAATAAATTGAAATCAGAGCGGATAAACGATGCCATTACAACGGCACTGAGCAGTTTCAAAGGTGTGATTAACAATATTAATAACACGTCTGAAATTCGTTATGATTTCGACAGCGGCACAAACACGGCTCAGACGATCTTTTTCTATGTAAATAATACGCCAATTAGGCTGCAGTCCAATGGCACGGCCACAAGCTTTAGAATTTTGGACGACACTTCTGTGACAACCGATGTGGACGAGAAGGAAAAAGCTTTTAATGCATTGTTCAGCGGGGAAAATGAAATTAAATTTGTTTTCCAAGGCAGCAAAAATTCATACGAAAAAACAATCAAGCTGTATATGATTCCTACAAATCTACCGGTCATTCCAGTAGAAGGAACAACTATTTACCCGTATGGAAGCAAGTATACAGAACCATTCCCGAATGATCCAAGCTTTGTGAATCGTGGCGGCGTTTATACGACTAATGAAGCTAATATGAATATTTTTGGTACTTTTGATTTTATCGATTTTGTTGCTGCAGGTGCAACAGATGCAGCTATAGTGAGCAATATTCAAACGAAAATTCAACAAATGGATTCATCAGCTGATTTGACCGATTCTACAAGCTATATTCTCAAAGTAGAGAGCACAGCATTCTCCAATCCAATTTATTGGAATCTAAGCAAACAGCTTCTCATTACAAGAGGGACAACGATTATTGGCACGGTTAATAATACCGCTAATAATGATGTTGCCAATTTGTCTGTCCGATATGATATCGTAACCAAAACGTTCTCATTCATTTTGACAGGACAAGCATTGAATGCAGACGGAAGCTCCAGCGTATATACGTTTACGGTATTCAACAATGGTGAGACAGGTCCGAAAGCATCCTATCGTTTGGAAGTGGATCCAACTTCGCTGCCATACACGATTCTGCGCCCGATCTTACCGAACAAGAGCATTATAAACCAAAACTATGTTGAGGTTATCATTGACGCACCAGGTGCAGAATCGATTACGATCAACAAACAGCTAGCGGAAAAAATTGATTTCGATTCCGACAACAACCCTGCAACTGTCGAACTGTTGTATAAAAACACCTATCGAGTATTTGTAGACAAGCTAAAGGTCGGGAAAAACAAAATTGATTTCATTATTACAAGTGCGAACGATAAAGTACAAAGCAGCATTGAAATCACATATGCACCGACGAATATTCCAGGCGCTCAATACCTAGATCCAATGGCCAGCAACCATAAAGTTTTTGATGGAGCGGTCAATTTGAAATTTGAGAAAGGTACAACGCTCATACGTACTGATTTCAACGTACCAGCAGCATTAAAGAACCAAGTGTTTACTGGTCATAATCTTTTGTTTGCCATAGCAAATGCAGAGGACGGTGTCGTTGATCGACGTGAGCTAGAAGCATTGCCGCCAAACTTCAACATTATTTTGGAGAGCTTCGGTACAAGATTCAGACTGTCTTATCCAACGCGGTTCACGAAAGCAAGCCCAGTATATTGGATTGACGCAGGTCTAGCCGATGATCCAGCTACAACAACTTACGATCCGTTAACAAGAGGAGTAGATCCTTACCAATTCCCGAATGCTAAGGGGACTGGCGGAACGAAAATACCTACTTATGACGAGCGACCGGATGATAGAGAGCTTGTTACATCCAAAACAGGAACACTAACATTAGCTTTCGACCCGAATATGAAAGATAGTGTTGGTACAATTATTACGGTATATCGTTATGATGTGAAAGCAAAGTATTGGGAAAATATTGGTGGTACGGTAGACGTTAAGAAAAACACAATAACTGTGCCATTCAATAAATTCGGCTATTATGTTGTGGGTAAAATGGTTTATTCTTATACAGATATGACATCACATCCTTACGCTAGAAACTTCCTTGAGGCTATTTATGCAAAAGGAATAATGAATGCTGCTGGATTCGATGACTTCGGCTCAAACATTTATATCTCGCGCGGTGAGTTCGCAAGGATGATGGTTAAAGCGCTCGATATTCCGCTCAACTATGAGCTGAGCAAGCCGCACTTTGATGACGTACCGGCTATTATTAATCCAGATGCGTTGTGGGATTACCGATATGTAGAGACTGCTGCAAGGGAAGGCCTTATCCGCGGAACAGGCCCGAGAACATTCCAACCAAGCTCTAACTTAACAAGGGAAGAAGCATCTGTTATCATTGCCAGAGCGCTCGATATGAAGCTGGCGACAGACTCTTCAAAGATTGATAAGGATTTAGAAAAAACATTTAAAGATGCAGGGAATGTGAATACCTACGCAAAAAGCTCTGTACTTGCTATTGCGAAGAAGAAGTATATTCTAGGCTCACCAGTCGATGCAAGTAATCCAAAGGCTGGTTCTGTGTTCGAACCGAGATCCAATCTTCTACGTTCTGATGCAGCGATTATCGTTGCTCGTATATTAGCGGATTTGAAGAAACTTCCAAGCATTGGGTAATTGATTAATTTAATGACATAGAGCTAAAAATTCTAAAGCAGAACGAGGCAGCTCCTCATTCATGGGGTACTGCCTCGTTTTATTTGAGATTAGTGAGCATGATGACAGAGGCAACGATTGTGCAAATAACAATTCTCCACAAGTTCGAGAAACATTATCCATGGAAAATGTTTAACATCGACGATCTCTATGAAAACAAGCTATACTTACGAAGTAATCAACAAACACGAGTAAGCTCCGCTTATGAGTAACTGTTCAACCAAAATAAAATTTCAACTTTTTTTCGGAACATCGCAACTTTTCGCTGCAACGTGCGTTTAAATACATGACGTTGTAACAATGACCCGAATTAATGCGCTAGACCTACTGTTGTTGGAAAGAAATTGGAATGAATTCACAACTTCCTCTTTACGGTACGGCCCGCCCATTGTATAATGTTATAGTGGTGGCGCGACTCTAGCAATTTTCTCGTATTTTTTACAAGTTTCTACGACATGATCTTACAAATGGGTTTATCGTGATCGTAGACATCATTTATATCAAATCTATGCTCAACTCTGGAAAGGGGGTGAACTGGCTATGAGGGAAAAGAGCAATTCACTATTTAAACAAAACTCTCAACAACCGCACGTATCTAGAGGAGGAGAAATAAAGGTTATGAAGAAAAAAATAGCAGCATTTGCACTAGCTTCAGCTCTAGTGCTTCCATTATCCGTTCCAGCTTTTGCAGCAACACCAACTGACGTAGTGGGTAAACCAGTACAATCCGCAGTTGAAGAACTATCTGCACTAGGTATTCTTGCAGGTTATGAAGATGGTACTTTCAAACCAGAGAACGCGATTACTCGTGCAGAACTTGCGAAAATCGTTGTTATCGCTACTGGTAACGAAAGCGCAGCAACATTGATGAACAATGTTAAACCAACGTTCAAAGATGTTAAAACTAACGTTTGGTACACTGGATACATCAACGTAGCAGCTGCTAAAGGCTTTATCCAAGGCTTTAACGGCAACTACCGTCCTTCCGACAGCGTAGCTTTCGAAGAGGTAGTAGCAATCTTGGTTCGTGCTCTTGGTTACCAAGACAAATACCTTTCAGGTTCATGGCCTTATAACGTAATTCTTCAAGCCGATAACCTTGAATTGTTTAACGGCGTTGAAATTGCAACAGGTACTAAAGCTAACCGTGGTGTAGTTGCTGAATTGGCATCGAACACTTTGGGCGCTACACTTGTTGGTTACGATGCAGATGGCAATCAACTTGATGTTGATACAAAAGGTAAGAAAATTGCAACAAACGCAAACGTTGTTCCATTGATCAACAAACTTGGAACTACTGAAGACAAAATCCTTACTGGTATTGCATTGAACAGCAACAAAGAAGTTAGCCTTAACAATGCTAACGAAGCTACTGCAGCTAATTTCTTTGTAACTGGCGGCAAAAGCCTGGGCAGCCTTCTTGGCCACTCAGTAAGCGTGCTTAAGAAAAACGGTAGCAACCAAATTCTTGCTATCACAGATGCACAAGCAGCTGGCAACATCATCTCTGCTACATCTGATGTTTCAACTGTATCTAGCGCTGTTTATTACAACGATGGTTCAGTTAAAACTTCCGCTGCTGGAATCGTTACTTACGAAAACACAGACAAGCAAGCAACAAACTACGCACTAGCTAATGACAGAGATATCACTATTCTCTTGAATGGCGCTGGTAACGTTCAAGCTCTATTGGTTAACGTTTGGGATTCAAACAAAGTTCTTGACGAAGTTGTAGCATACAAAGACTACAGCCGTGTAACTACTAAGAATGGTTCTACTTTCAAAGTAGTTAGCAGCTCAACAATTACTCTAGATGGTAAAGCGGCAACTCTTGCTGATTTGAAATCACTTGATGTTCTTAACGTGATTGTAAATGATGCAGGCGAAGCAGTTACTGTAGCTGCAGTTCGCAGCACTGTTTCTGGTAAACTTGAGTCTGTAGGTAAAAACGGTACTGATACTACTTACAATGTAGGTGGAAAATCTTACGTAGCAGTTGACGCTGGTTTGGGTCTTGCTGCAGCAAACATTGGTACTGAGTACACGTACTACCTGAACAAAGATGGCAAAGTTGCATACTATGCAACTGCTAATGCTGTAGACAACAGCCAATACGCTCTTATCCAAGATGTTCAAACTAACGTTGACATCATCAAAGATGGTCAAGTGTTGTATGGTTACACAAAAGTAGTTTACTACTCCTTGAAAGATTCGAAAGCTGCAACAGTATATACAAAAGATGTTCATACAACTGTAGCTTTGAAAAACACTTTGGTAGAACTTAAGTTTGATGCAGATGGTGTTATTGACCTTCCAGCAACAACTGGTGCTGTTTCATTAACTGCAGACGAAGCGGTAACTGCAGTAACAGCTACTAAGCTTACTACTGCACCTACTGCTAACACTACTACAAACTACGTTCTTAATAGCAACACGATCTACCTGAAAGCTTCAGTTAATGCAACTGACAGCACTAAATCTACTATCACAGTTGCAACTGCTGCTGATGCGGTTAAAGGTTCGAAAGTAGCTGTTAAAGCAGAAGCTGGCGTAGCGAAGTATGTTGTAGTTACAACTGATGGCGTTGCAACTGATCTTGCTGCAGTACACGGTTTGTACATCAGCACTGCAAAATCATCAACAAGTGCTACATCTTCAACTTACTCAGTAACACTAAACGTTAATGGTGAAAACAAAACTTTTGCAGTAAGCAATGACGCAACTCTTGGATTTGCTTACGATCAACTTAACGCTTTGGCGAAATACAGCCTAGTTACTTTGTCTGACAAAGCAAACTCTAACAACTCCGTTTACGAAGAAGTTACAGCTGTTGCTCCAACTGCAGTATCAGCTACGTTGACTGTAAACAATGACACTAAAACAATCGTTGCTGGTGGCACTACTTATGTAGTAACTGCTGACACACAAATCTTCTTGGCGAAAAAAGCTCTGGATTCAGTTTCTACTGGATCGTTTACAGATCTTCGTGTAGCTGCAGACGGTACTAACTACGGTCCTGCTACAGGTCAATACCAAGTAGTCGTTCAAGCAAGTGGTACAACTTACGGCGGTATTGCTGAAGCTGGCGTTATCATCGTTGTAACTAACTAAGAACAACGACTAACACCAAATTAGAAAGCTGAGAGTCTAACTCTCAGCTTTCTTTTTTATTCTCAGATGTTTATATCGTTCACACGCAGTTCACATTAACAAGCTATAGTAATTATTATACGCAGCAGCCGTTAAAAGAAATTTCAATCTCGTGAAACTAAAGCGGTTGCTTATGCGTCTAATATATTAAATTCTAAAATGCGGAGTGATCAAACAAACATGCGTACGAACTTCAAAAGATTATCTGTCTTTATATCACTATTGGTCGCTTTAACTGTTTTACTAACTGCAATACCTATATCAGGTGCAGCTGCTGTGACGGCAGTCAATAAGAGAGTTTATTTGTCCGGTACTTCCTATGTAGAGCTGACAGATGCCAATTTAATGCCGAGCTCCAAAGGAGGTACGGCCAGCTTTACGTTCACGATTTATAATGGGGACAGCACGACTATAAATTTGGTTGATTATTGGGCTCGATTGAAAACAAAAAGTGGAACAAGCTATACCTTAACGCTATTGGATAAAGAAAGTAAAAAGAAGGTAAGTCCTAAGTCTTCCACAACATTAACGTATTACAGTGAAGTAGCTGCGAGTGTGACATTGGATAAATTGCTTCTGAATTTTATCAAGTTTGATTTCTCGGTAGCTGGATATGAGAAAACGATAGGGCAATTCACATTCCCCACCAATTACTCTAACGTAGTCAAAGCAGGTGGATTCAAAAGCATTAAAATAAACAATACAGCAGTTAATACACGTGTTGACAAAGTTAGTGTAACCAAAGTAAACGACATTTATAATATCAACATTTCATATATCGCACGTAACACAAGTAAACTAGGCGTTACCTTGCCGGAATACGCTTATTACATGAAAACCTCAAAAGGTTTATTTCAACTTAAGCTCAAAAATACGACAGACCAGAATAAATTATTAGAGCCAACGGTTCTCAATACGATCTCTCTAACAGGATTAATTCCAAACACAGTTCCAACTACAGGCTGGCAACTGATTATTACACAAAAAATTGGTGCAGCTGAATCCGGGCAGGTTGAATTGCCTGTTGCGGCATTTGAAGTGCCTGTCAAGATAAGCACAACAACAACATCTTCTACTAAACAAACGTTTACAGACGACAATGGACAATATGAAGTAGAGCTTCAATCGGTTCAACGTTTCCCTTGGAACAATGATGATAACGTAATAGCGAAATTGGTTATTACGAATAAAGAAAAAGTATATTTACCTTTGCCGTCACTCGCTGGCACAATGGTTGTAGATGATAACATCACCATTGAAAGCCAGGCAATCAAAAATACGGGTGATATCGGACTTGCGCCAGGAGCATCAACGACAGTCACCTATATTGGAAAACTTCCTTACGAGTATCAATGGAAGAAGTTTCTGCTCAAATTGAATCAAACCGTTAAAGAAGAAAAACTGCTTGTCGCAGAAGTAACTAAGTCTGTCATTACACCTATTTACTCTGTTGTATCAGGCAATGCATACACGCAGATATCGAACGGCTCACAAATGACTGTAAAAGTAACAGATGTACGCACTTATAAAGGCAATACGAGTGATATCTACGCCGTTTATATGGACGTGTCCAATAATCAAACGCGTAGCAATCTATTGCCGTTATTCGCGGGGTACTTCAAAACAGTAAGCGGGAATTACTATGATGCAAAAATAGTAAAATCATCTAATGCGATTAGCCCAGCGAATAAAGACCAATATATTGTTTATACGGAGCTTCCGGCTAATGTCAGCAGCGAAGGTCTTCAATTGTTGCTAGGCGAAGCTTTTGACGAGAATGGGTTAATCAAAGTATCTAATGGCACGCCGAAAGGATATATTAGGGCCGTTTTATTCGGATTGCCAGAGGAGAAGCTAGATACAAACAGCTATGTGGATCTACAGGTTGGCCCTTATCAATTAGATTTGAATTATTTTAATGTTTTTGCTTATGAGGATTTACTAGCTCTGAATGTTGGCGGTGTGGTTACAAGAGACTATAGCTATAACGGATTCAGCCAATCCAAATTGTTGTTTGAGCTAGAATATGAGCCTACCAATGATGTAATATGGTCACAAGTGTTAGATATGGAAGGGAAATCTGAAGGAAGTATTCAGTGGAAAGTAGGAGAAAACTATAATGCAATAAACAAACCTATGACCACAAATCGTTATTGGAGCAGTTATTCACTGAATGTTTATGAAACATTCAATGGAAGTAAGAAAAAGCTGTTCACAAAACAAGTTCAAATGTCTTCCACAATTAACTGGCTTGACGGAAATCACTAACAAACGAAAAAAACTGGTCTCTCCTTGTTCAATCTAGTATCCTATTAGGAGATGCATGAAAGAGAGAGGAGAGTTACTAGTGAAAAAAAACGTAACACGAGGAATTGTAGCAGCAGTATTGGTAGGAGCCGGAATATGGGTCGGCGTGAATTTTGCTTCGCCTCTTGAGGCCGAATCAAATGCGCTGACCCCTGGCTCAGCAGAGGACCCTGTCGTTACAAAAAGCTATGTAGATGCATTGCTGGCGAATGGCGGCAGTGGGTCAACAGGAGGTTCAACGCCGGTAGCTGCAGCTGAGCTAGAAGTCGTAACAGTGCCAGCTGGAAAAACATTGATGGCTGGACAAGGTACGGAGGTAATCGTACGCGTTGGCAAAGCCATTGCATATAGCTCAGATGCGAGTGGGATTGCAGATTTAACCGGTGGGACCGATTTAACGAAGGGCAAGGCCGTCCCTACGAATCATTTGCTCTTGTTCCCTCGGGAGGGTCGGGGAATATTGCCAGACCCGAACCAAAAGAATGGATTGACTGTGTTGGTTAAGGGCAGCTACACGTTGCAATAATATGGATGAATGATCTACATTTTACCCGAGTTGACAATAGAATATACGCTTCAAATGAATGACCAGAACGCACAATAGTGATGTGCTCTACATTCATCTGGAGGTGTTTCACATGAGTCGTTCGAATAAGGTAGTCGTTCCGACAAGCAAAGCTGCATTAAACCAATTGAAGTATGAGATTGCTGCAGAATTTGGATTAACCTCAGGAGGCTTCACAGGCGCAGGAGTAGATTCTGAATTTGCAGGAGAATTGGGAGCCGAGACAGGTGCCGGCAGCGGTAACATTGTGCACTGGTCAAGCTTATCTACACGGCAGGCAGGATCAGTCGGTGGTGAGATTACAAAAAGACTAATCGCGCAGGCAGAATCTGTTCTAAACGGGTACCAATAACAGGTGAATATGGCGGCGTCCATTGACACAAAGCGACATTTTCGGTATCATACTGTTTTAGAAGAGTTGTCAAACAACCTTTTCCTAACGGAAAAGGTTCATTTTTTATGTAGAATGTCCGCACTTATTTCATACTAAGGTTGTAGGAGGTTGATACGTATGTCGGTTAAAGGACGCCACTTGTTCACATCGGAATCCGTTACTGAAGGCCACCCGGATAAGATTTGTGATCAGATATCCGATGCTGTCTTGGATGCATTCCTTGAAGCAGATCCATATGCTCGTGTTGCTTGTGAGGTTTCAGTAGCAACAGGACTTGTTCTCGTTATTGGTGAAATTAGCAGCCGTGCTGATTATGTTGATATTTCAGCTATTGCACGCCGCACAATTAAAGAAATTGGTTACACGCGTGCCAAATTCGGCTTCGACTCCAGCACTTGCGCGGTATTGACATCGCTCAATGAGCAGTCTGCTGATATTGCTCAAGGCGTCAACGCAGCGCTTGAAACTCGTGACGGCAAAGATATGAAGCAAGAGAATGAAGATATCGGTGCAGGCGACCAAGGTCTTATGTTTGGTTTTGCAACAAACGAAACGCCTGAGCTTATGCCGCTTCCAATTGCTCTTTCACATCGTATTGCTCGTCGTTTGTCAGAAGTTCGTAAGAACGAGACGCTTGCTTACTTGCGTCCAGATGGCAAAACACAAGTTACGATTGAATATGCAGACGGTAAGCCTGTTCGTGTGGATACAATTGTTGTTTCGACACAGCATGCGGAAGAAATTACGCTTGAGCAAATCCAAAAAGATATTCTTGAGCATGTAATCAAACCAGTTGTTCCAGTTGAATGGCTTGATGAGGAAACAAAATACTTTATCAATCCTACTGGTCGCTTCGTAATTGGTGGTCCACAAGGTGATGCGGGTCTAACCGGCCGTAAAATTATCGTTGATACCTATGGCGGTTACGCGCGTCATGGCGGCGGTGCATTCTCTGGTAAGGATCCTACAAAAGTTGACCGCTCAGCGGCGTACGCTGCTCGTTATGTAGCTAAGAACATCGTTGCTGCAGGACTTGCAGATAAATGCGAAATCCAATTGGCATATGCAATTGGTGTAGCTCAGCCGGTTTCCATTAATGTGGACACTTACGGTACTGGTAAGATCGGTGAAGATAAGCTCGTTGAGCTGATCACTAGCAATTTCGATCTTCGTCCAGCAGGCATTATCAAAATGCTTGACCTACGTCGTCCAATCTATAGACAAACTGCTGCTTATGGTCATTTTGGCCGTACGGATATCGATCTCCCTTGGGAGCGCGTGGACAAAGCAGAGCAGCTAAAAGCAGAAGCCGGTGTACAAAGCGGCGTATAAGCTTTATATAATATAACATCGCCTTATGGGTGCTAAAAGCTGATTGCAACGTAGCTAGTCTACATTGCAATCAGCTTTTTTATTTTGTTACCGAACAAAAAGTAGGATAACCTAAATTTTTCATGTGATGAAACCGACAAATAAGGTACGAGTGTAATTTTTTGAGGAGTGAATTGGAATGAATCGAACCAGCAAGCTGTCATCATTTATCGCCCTTATGCTGATGCTTCAATTAAGTCTTGCAGGCTGGGCATCAGAACCACAGCAGGCGTCTGCTGCATCTGCAGGTCCGGTCGCATTAAGCTTGAGTCCGGCAGACGATCTGATTAACGTCCCCATTACTGCTGATTTAAAGATGACCTTTGATGAGAATGTTAGCAAGGGCTCAGGCTCAACTTCTATTTCTATTTATGACTATGCAACAAGTAATTTGGTGGAAAGCATTCCACTATCATCAAATCGTATTACCATTGATTCATCACAGCGCATTGTAACTATTGATCCGTCCCAGTTATTTGCATTAAATACGAATTACTATGTGCTGGTAGAGGCAGGGGCGTTCGTCAATCAATCCAACGGGACTGGATTTGCTGGTATTATTAACGCGAGCAGTTGGAATTTCCGTACCGTTGCATCCGTTGATACTACAAGACCATCCCATACAGGTCTATCTCCTACAGGAAATGCAGCAGCTATTACTACACCGATCGTCATTACATTTGATGAGCCGGTTTATGTAGCCAGCGGAAACGTGCTCATAAGCTCCTTGGAGGACAACAGAGCGATTGCTGTTACTTCTAATGCAGTCAGAGGCAGCGGAACGAATCAAATTATCATACAGCCTCCTGCGGCACTTCAACCGAATACTACCTATTCAGTTGTCGTTCCGAACACGGCCTTTCAAGATGCAGCAGGGAATTTGTATCTTGGGACATCTTGGAGCCTAACGACTGCTGCAGCGCCTGTGAACGTGGCAGCGCCGTTCGTACCGGCAGATAATGCTACATCAGTGCCAACCAATACGACACTTACCATAACCTTCGACAAAAATGTGCAAGCACGCAACAACAAGTTCATTGAGATTCGCAGAATTAGCAACAATACGACATTTGAGCGTTTTAACGCGCTGTCTCCAAGGGTCGTTGTGACCAACAACACCGTCAAAATTACGCCTAGCACTAGTTTGGAGGCTAATACGGCATACTATGTATTAATTGATGCAGGCGCCTTTACACAGCCAGATCCAAACGGCGACCAGTGGTATCACGGAATATCCGGAGCATCGATATGGAATTTCAGTACTGATCCCGGCAATGAAACGATACCGCCAGTGGCTACGGTCTTTACACCAACGACGGGCAGCTCTATAACAAGCCTTGCCTCATTGCTCCAAATTACATTCAATGAGCCGGTGTTTCCAAGCAGCGGAACTATTGAAATTAGAGAATCGACGACAGGTGCGTTGTTCCGCTCTATTCCGATTACATCTGAGCGTGTGACAGGCGGTGGAACTTATCAGTTGACGGTTGACGTGAACAAAGCCATCAGCAGCGAAGCGGAGAAGGCTTTCGTCAATAACACGAAGTATTATGTAACGATTGGTAACCGCGCTGTTAGGGATGCGGCAGGCAATTATTACGCCGGACTTACATCAGCGAATGCATGGTCCTTTACTGTTTCTCAAGATACGGTTAGACCTACATTAACGCTCTTAAGCCCGCTTAACAACGCAGTATCAGTGGGGCTTAGCCAGACCTTCACCGCAACGTTCAGCGAAGCGATCAAGAAAGGCGATAGCGGCTCGATTACGTTCAATCCAATTGGGAATAGTTTGTTGTCTCCTATCACAGCTTCTTATTACGTAGACGGAAGCCAAACTAACGTATTAGTCATATCACCAACTCAAGCATTAAATCTAAATTCACAATATTATATAACGATCGATGCTAGCGCAGTGACAGATTTGGCTGGAAATAGCTTTGCTGGCATACTAAATGAGCATCAATGGACGTTCCGTACATTTGGCTCAGATACGGTGGCGCCAGTCATCAGTAAGATCGAGTGGACCGCATCCACGATTACGATGACCTATAATGAAGATCTGAATGTGAACGCAATTCCATCAACGGGCAGCTTTTATGTAACGGTGAATGGTGCGCCGCGTGCCGTAATTGGAGTGCAAATAAGAGGAGAAGCTGTTTACCTTAGCTTGTCTAGTCCGATTGTGGCAGGACAAGTGGTTAAGCTTTCTTATACGAAAGCAGCCATTGGTCTTATTCAGGATACATCAGGCAATGAAGCAGGAAGTCTTGCTAATCAGGATGTTTCTGGTGCAAAGGATATCACGCTGCCTATATTGGTGGGAGGCAATGCCTCTGGTACCGCGGTTACTTTAACCTTTGATAAAGATTTGATGACCGTAAACAGCTATGCGTATCTCCAGTTTGCTGTGAGTGTTGGCGGAGTGAAATACAATGCGACATCAATTTCAAGCAAAGGCAGTAATATATTACTGACTATTAACGGTACGATTCAGAATTATCAAACCGTTAATGTTACTTATACACCAGGATCATTTCCCATCAGAGACGTAAGCGGCAACTACTTGGCTGCAATTCCAAATTATAGCTTGTACAGCGTGCCCGATACAGGTTTGCCAACATTACAGACGGTGAGCTTCAGCGGAGCTACTGTTACCTTGAAGTATAATAAAACGCTAAATTCGCAGAGTGTTCCATTAGTAAGTCAATACAGTGTAATCGTTGATAATAGTGCTCGTTCTGTCATTCAAGTACGCATATCTGGAGATTCAGTATTATTAACACTAGCATCAGCAGTAAATGCAGGCCAATCCGTTTCTGTGTCCTACTTAGCTTCTATATCATTAATTACAGATTTGAATGGAAACGCAGCAGCATCCTTTAACAATGCCACGTCAAACGGTTCTTCAGGCGGCAGTCAAAACGGGAACATTTATGGTGTCATTGCAAAAGGATCGACGGTAACGATTAATTTCTCAGAATCTTTGAGCAGCAGCTATATTCCCACAACCGTACAGTTTCTCGTTAGAGCTAATGATTCGGTAAAAAATGTATCAAGAGTGGATATCAGTGGATCCTCTGTGATTTTGACGCTTGCTGCTCCTATCGCTGTAGGTGAATCGGTTAATGTTACTTATTATTCTGCTACAACAGGTCTTCGTACTATTAATGGATCGACAATAAATAGTTTTACGAATATAAGTGCAGCAAACCAAACGACGATACTCGATAGTTTATCTGGAGATTATGAAGCATCTGAGGGTGGCGGTATTGGAATAAAAACGACAGCAGCTACCTCGGTAACAGACGTCTCTCCGGCAGGCGTACAAGCTAACCGTTATACGGTAAATGGAGAGAAGATACTAACTGCTTACCAGACAGCTCGTTCAGCAGGCCTTGCTACGCCACGGGTAGCCTTTAAAGTACCTGCATCTGAAAGTGCAGCGATTGTAGCGGTGCCAATCAGTGCATTGGACACAGCCTATCGCTTGAATGCAAACTCAGTTTTCGCGGTACAATTAGGCGATGCGACTTATGAACTGCAGTTGAATGCAGCAGATTTCACTAAGATTAATTCTTTGCTGAGCAACAATAGCGCAAACGGCCAATTGCTCATTCGAATTGACCAAGGCTTATCAACGCTGACGAGTAACATAAGTTCCAAAATAAACAGCTCTAACGCAAGCTTGCTTGCGGGTCCATATCATTTCGACGTTGTAGCTGTCAGCGGTTCTGTACAGAAGCCGCTCAATGACTTCAACGGTTACGTGTCGCGTACGATTCAGACGAGCTTGAATGTCGGCACAGGCAACTCCTCGGTCGTATGGTTCGATCCAACGACAGGAGGTATATCCTACGTTCCTACTGTGATCGAGACGACCAGCGGCAAGACAAAAGCTACGTTCAAACGGAAGGGAAACAGTGCTTATGCGCTAGTGACGAACACCGCGAGCTTCAGTGACCTGTCCAATCACTGGGCAGCGGCATCTATCCACACGTTGTCCCGGAAATACATCGTAGAGGGGATTACGGCAACGAAGTTTGAACCAAACAAAAGCATTACTCGCGGAGAGTTCGCAACCTATATCGCCAAAGGATTAGGACTTAGCAGTGACCGTACAGCAGCAGCTAAGTTCAAGGACGTCAATACGAATACCGCTATGGGGGCATATATTGGTGCTGCCTCAGCAGCAGGAATCGTAGCAGGCAACACAGATGGTACCTTTAAGCCTAACAGTCCAATTACGCGTCAGGAAATGGCCGTTATGATGATGAGGGCAGCGAAGGTTGCTGGACTTACTGTTCAACTTCCACAATCGAGCAATTCATATTTACAGAGTTTTACCGACCGTGCTAAAGTAGGCGCTTGGGCGAAGGAAGATGTCGCGAAGTCGATTTATGCTGGAATTATCGGCGGCAAAACAGCAACGACACTGAGTCCGCTAACGAATGCTACCCGTGCTGAGGGAGCCGTTATGATTTTGCGACTGCTGCAAAAAGTGAGCTTCTTGACACCATAATAATAGAGAAAGCTCCACTCATCGCGAAGATGAGTGGAGCTTTTTTCAAATATAGGGAAGTATAGCATATCTCCATAACCTTTCTATATTTCAATGCGAAACGTTAGTTTATGCCGCCAGAGGAGGACTTCAGCCGTTTCAACTTGGTATGGCTGGAGCATAGGACATATCTATCAGTTGGAATAAAACGATAGTAGTCTTTTATCAGACGTAACTTTTCTATCACTCTTGTAGTCTATAACTATTAGATTAATGGATGGGAGAGTTGCAAATCTAATGGTTAAGGCTCAAAAAAACGATGAACGGCAGTCAGAAGGCTTAGGAAAACGGATTATTATCGTCATGTTGGGTGGAGCGCTGCTCGTTCAGCCGATTGCATCTATTCTACCAAGCAGCTGGCAGAAGGCAATTGGTGCACCGGTAGCAGATGCTGCAGCCAGTGATCCTGTGCTTAAGCTGTCACAGCAATCGTATGTTACTGCAGGGGCTAAACGCTTAGACTATGTTTTCCATACAACGCGGGGCAGCTCGAAGGTGCAGACCAGCGTGCATGTAATTGAAATCGACCTATCTAATCCTTACGTATCCTTAAATGCGATAAGTGGAAAAAATAATAGTATCGGGCAAGTTAACTCGATTCTGAATATGGCGAAGGAAAACGGAGCGGTAGCGGCCATTAATGCGGATGTATTTGTAATGGGGAATGAAGGGGCGCCGATGGGCGGCCAAGTTTCTAGTGGCATGTTTATGTCCAGCCCTTCAAAGCTAAATGGCATGTACGCATTCTCGGTGTCGAAGGAGCGGAAGCCGATGATCGACAATTATTCCTTCGAAGGCTTAGTAACGGCTGCGGATGGCTCCACCTTCTTGCTGGAGGGTTTGAACCAGTCGGCATATGTGCCAGAGACAATGGGCTCAAATTACAGTCATGTGAATAAGATGTATATTTATACTAGCGCTTGGGGCGGTACAGAGCGTCCGAAAAACTCAGGCTCCACGCCAACAGAGGTTTTAGTGCGCAATGGAATCATCGAGGAGATCTCGATTGACAAGGCTATTGCGGGCAAAGCACCAGCGGATGGCTACATTCTCCGCACACATGGAGCAGCAGCGACTTATGTGAAGGAGCATTTGCATATTGGCGAGCAGATAAGAGCCGATTATTCACTTGTATCCCAGACTACAGGAGCTAGGGTGGATCCTGCGTCCTTCGAGATGATGGCCGGTGGTCATACATTGTTAGTCAATGCTGGAGCGTCAGCGCCGTTCTCCCGCGATATTACAGGAGTCAGCGGCTCATCTTATACGTCTAGGTCAGGTGTCGGCTATTCGAAGGATGGAACAAAGGTCTACCTGATTACAAGTGAACGATATAATGGAAACACAGGACTCAACCTGAAAGAGCTTCAGCAGGTAATGCTGCAGTTGGGTGTTTTTAAAGGCGTCAATCTTGATGGCGGTGGCTCAACCACGATGATTGAGCGGCCGCTTGGCAATTACGCTCTCCAGCTATCACATGCAACGCAATATGGCACGACTCAAAGAAGCGTCGCCAATGGAATTGGAGTCTTTACTTCTGCGCCTAAAGGTACATTGAAAGGCATAAATGTTAGTGGAGCAAGCACAATGCTTATAGGTCAAAAGTCGTCTTATTCGCTCAAAGGGTATGATACGTATTACAATCCATTTGATGTAGACAACTCGTCCGCTGTGTGGAGCACTGAGAAGGCAATCGGTACGTTTAAAGGCAATGAATTTACGGCTGCTAAAGCGGGCAAGACGACAATTAGCGTGAAGTCGGGTGCCATTACGACGAAGCAGGATATTGAAGTGGTAGGACAGGATCAAATCACCTCCTTGTCCATTGATACGTCAGCTGGCGTATTGGCAAAAGGAGCGGTTATAACGGCTCCTTTGACCGTTAAACTGAAAAACGGGAGTACACATAAGCTGAGCGCTGACTCTGTGAAGTGGGAGTTTATCGGCTTTACAGCAAGTGTGTCCGGCGATAATTTAACGGTGCAATCGGTGACCGCTGGCGTATCCACAGGTTACGCAATTGCCCGCTACGACGGGTATCCGGCAATGATTCCGTTTACGCAGGGCGAAGCGGTCAGCTCCTTCGAGGATTTCGAGAAGACAGCGTACCCGATTACCTCACAGGTGACACCTGCTGATACAACCACAGGCAGCGTAAAGCTTGTTTCTGATTTTGTAGCACAAACCTCCGCCAAAGCTTTACGGGTGGAATATGACTTCACAAACGGTACGGGAACGAAAGCATCATATGCAGTGTTTAATACAAATGGGCGTACGATAGAAGGATCTCCTACCTCTATGACGGTAGATCTTTACGGTGACAACAGTTTGAACTGGGTGCGCGCGGAGTTCATTGATGCGGACGGCAAGGCCCATCTCCTCGACCTGGCCAAACAGCTGGACTTCACGGGATGGAAAAATGTTAAGGTCAATCTATCGGCAGCAGGAATGAAATTCCCTGTTAAGCTAAAGCGCATTTATGTTGTAACCATTGCGGAAGGTCAGGATGAGCGGTCGCCATCAGGTGCAATTGGACTAGATAATATTAAGCTTCAATATCCACCTACAGTAACGGTAGATACGAATACTAAGGTCGAAATGACTGTAGGTAATACGACTGCAGCGGTTAACGGGAAATCGCTGAAGCTGGATTCGGCGCCGCTCGTTTTGAACGGGGTAACGTACGTGCCTGTGCGTTTTGTATCAGATGCGATGGGATCTAAGCTGCTGTTCAATGGGCAGACGGGTCAAGTAACGGTACTTCGCGGCAATAAATTGATGGAAATGACACTAGGTAAAAAGGATCTCATTCTAAATGGTGCATTGCAAACCTCCGAGGTAACGCCGATCGTCAGGAATAATCGAACCTTGATACCAGTACGCCTATTTTCTGAAAAACTAGGTCTAAAGGTGGGCTACGACGGGAAAAGCAAAAAGATTACCATCGATTAACGATGGACGAAAGATATCCCATCTGTGGTATGATAGAGTAGATTAACCTTTAATACAGAAAGGTTGCCGATCTACAGTGGACCACCTTACAGGCGATATAAATCGAGTGATTAAGAATGCAATTGAGGTCATGGAAGACAGCAAATATCAAATTTATGAAATATGTGAATCAGCGCGCACGGAATTGGAATCGCTGGAGCAGGAGCTTGAAATCGTTCTTCAAGAAACGGTTAAAACGATCGAAAAGGTTGACCAGCTCGAGCAGGACTATCGCCGTGCGCGTATAAGGCTGACAGAGGTTAGTCGGGATTTCGTGCGCTATAAGGAAGATGATATTAAATCAGCCTATGAGAAGGCGACCCAAATCCAGCTTGATTTGATGGTATATCGTGAGAAGGAGTCTTACCTAAAGGCAAGACGGGATGATTTGCAGAAGCGAGTGCGTAATGTGGAAAATTCCATTGAGCGGGCAGAAACGATAGCTTCGCAAATTAATGTCGTGCTTGAATATTTAGCAGGCGACTTGAATCAGGTGACCCGAATCATTGAATCTGCCAAGACAAGGCAGCTGCTAGGCTTGAAGATTATTCTAGCACAAGAGGAAGAGCGCAAACGAATTGCTAGGGAGATTCATGATGGACCTGCGCAATCGCTTGCGAATATCGTTCTTCGAACAGAAATTGCAGAACGTATGCTTATCAAGCAGGAATTTGTGATGGTACAGGAAGAATTAGTAGATTTGAAAGGGCAGGTACGTTCTGGACTAGAGGAAATTCGCAAAATCATTTTCAATTTGCGTCCGATGGCTCTGGATGATCTGGGACTTGTACCTACATTGCGGAAGTTCACGCAGGATTTCGAAGAGAAAACAAAAATACATACCGTATTCGAGTTAATTGGCAAAGAGGCTCGAATGCCCTCTGCAATGGAAGCGGCTATATACCGTTTGGTTCAAGAAGCTTTCACCAATGCGTTGAAGCACGCTAGCGCAACACATGTTAAGCTCGAGATTAACTATCAGCCGCAGCATATTTCACTCCTTATTCAAGACAACGGCGTAGGATTTCACAGCGACTTAATTGAGCAAGACGCTACTCGAAACGCACATTTTGGATTGGTAGGAATGAGGGAGAGGATTGAGCTGATTGAAGGAAGGATGGATATAGACTCAAATCCTGGTAGCGGGACGAAGATTGTAATAGATATACCTACTACTGCCGAATCTAGAAAGGAGTAAGATGATGATGATCCAGAAACCTGCTGGCAATGTGAATACAATCAAAATTTTACTTGCAGATGACCACCAGCTATTTCGTGAAGGACTTAAACGGATTCTGAATATGGAAGATGATCTTGAAGTCATTGGCGAATGCGGAGACGGCATTCAAGTCATGGAGTTTTGCAATCATACGATTCCAGAAATTGTGCTAATGGATATCAATATGCCAATCGAGAACGGTGTCGTTACGACTGAACGGCTGAAGAGCTTGTTCCCTGATGTAAAGGTTATCATTCTATCCATCCACGATGATGAGAGTTATGTGTTTGAAACGCTTCGCAAAGGGGCAACTGGCTACTTGCTGAAAGATATGGAAGCGGAATCGCTCATTAATGCGATTCGCTCTGTGGTACAAGGCCATGCTTACATCCATCCTAAAGTAACAGGCAAGCTTATTAATCAGCTTCGCCGCATGACGTACTTGGACGAGATGGGAATTGTGTCAGGGGCAGCAGCAGCCCAAGAGCCGGGCGTTAAATTCGTTGCAGGCGATGAGAGCCCGTTAACACGTCGTGAAGCTGAGGTTTTAAGGTTGATGGCAGAAGGCAAAAGCAACAAGCTAATTGGCGAGTTTTTATTTATTAGCGAGAAAACGGTTAAAAATCATGTGAGCAGCATTTTGCAGAAGATGGAAGTAGATGACCGTACGCAAGCAGTTATCCAATCAATAAAATATGGTTGGGTTACTTTGTAAAGATACTTGCTAGAAGAATACATACAGAGAAACCCCCGTAATCGATCGATTACGGGGGTTTCTCTGTTTATTTAGCTTGTTTCCGGCAGAGGCTCTATCTAAGCCTCATGATTCTATAAGCTACTTACTTTGCTTCTGCTTGCGGATGGAGATGATTCCTGCCGTAAGTGCGAATGCGCCGATCAGGTAGTAAGGAACGGGACTCGAAGCGCCGGTTTTAGGCAAAGTGTCAAGCGGTACTTGCTCATCCAGCACATCGATCACGGTGTCGGTGGCCGAATCTACCTCTGGATCTACATCTCCGCCACCAACTGGAGGCTGCTCATCGTCTATGATGACAACTTCGGTCTCCTTAGGTGTAGGCGATACCGTTGGTGTAACCTCTGGTGTCGCAGAAGGTGTTGCGCTAGGTGTATTTGTAGGCGCAGAGGAAGGCGTAGTCTCAGGCCTAGGTGTTGTTGGTGTAGTAGGTGTAATTGTAGGCGTAGTCTCAGGTGTAGGTGTAGGTGTTGTCGATGTAGTAGGCGTAGGTGTAGGTGAATTTGATGGTGTAGGTGTAGGTGTTGTACAAGTCTCGCCGCTGTTCACGAGAGAAAGCTCTTTCTCATTGCCCCAAATGACCGTGAGTGTGTTTGGGTTTGCTGTAGTTCGGAGTTCAGGGTTCGATGCAACTGCGTAAGTTGAGACGGTTACGGAAGTATTACCTGGAATATTCCCTTCGCCAGTCTGAGATGAGCCAGGAACCTCCCAGTAGAAAGGAACCTCAATATTACTTTCATTGGTTACGATCCAGCTTCTTGTCGCTTCTGGATCAGCCGAGCACGCGGTAGCTAATTTCAGCTTAGGTGTATTGATAACGATCTGCAATACGCTCGAAGCTGCGGTTACCTCGATTAGCTCACTCGAAGATAAATCCGTTGTAAAACCTGTTAACGTTATTTCCTTCAGGACGTAAGATCCGATTGGCAAATCTTCGAACTTCAGTATGCCGCCTTCGCCTGTTGCTCCAGTGCGGAACAATACATCATTATGCCAAAGCTCAAAGGTAATACCGGCATGTGGAGCACCTTCTGAATGGTTGATATGCTTGTTAACCACGATGCTGCCTGTACATGTGCTTGTAAGCTTTAGCTTCCAGGCTTTAATCTTGTCACCATGCGCGCCTACCCCTAGCTTGGTAATTAAATCGCCGCTGTATATGTCGAGTTGATACGGTTGGCAGCTAGGAAGGCGTACCGTAATGCTGTGGCTGCCGGCTTTTGGATAAATGATCGAATATCCATCGAAGTGGACTTGCTTCTGATAGGGGATTGTCGTTTCACCAGGAGCGGGTTTCCAATCTGCAGGGCCTGCATAGGAGGAGAAGCTTACTCTTACGCAATCCTCAGTCGTCGTAAAGGTAGCTGTTGCCGTACCGTCGCCGTTGTCAACGATGTTGGAATGGGTAGCGATAATATATTCCCTATTGGAAGAGTACCCTTCGCAGCTGTTCTCAGAAGGCGGATCGTCCTCATAAGAATTGTCGCCGTTCCCTCCTTCCGCCAGGGCTATAGAGCCGAACGCGATCGAAAAAATCAATAAGAAGGCTAAACTTAAAGCGACTTGCTTTCTAAAAAAACGCATGTTTCACTCTCCTCTTAGATAGGTTGGTGTTCTAAGAGGGCCGGTTACACTATTCGCTCCATATAATCCAAGTGTCCACATACAGACTATACTTCATCGCTTCCCTGGCTGTTCGAACTTAGCGTTCGTATATCACCGCTTCCTTTCATGTTCACGCATATGTTATATATGCAAGGCTTCGTATTAAAATGATAGCATATATTGTAAATTGCTCAAGGGTGTTTCTTTGTCGCATTTTGACTATTAATCACAGTAATAATAAAGTTGCTCAGGCTATATACACATTTTGTAATCTTGTCCCGTCTGGCGGAACCAGTGGGCTCTTCCGAGCATATAGTGACAGCATAAGGAGGTGGCCGCCATGTTGGAACTTTTATTTATGGTTATTGGCTGTTATGCTCTGGCTGCATTGTCGGTGCATCTGGCTTATCGCATTTGGCGAGGCAGGCAGCAGACTAGCAAGCATTATGTGCTTGTGGCGGACGTTCAGCAAAAAAATATGGAATGGTATATGCGGTCGTTGTTTTCTTTCTCGCGGAGAATGGGTAAGGATGTTCGGCTTACAATTGTCGATCAAGGGGCGACCGATGAAACGCTGGCCATTGTTGAGCGATTATCCAGAGATGGAAGAGCAGTCAAGGTGCATAGTAGTGGAATAAGTACAGCTATTCAAAATGTGGACAGTAAGCGTTCTCAAATGAAGGCTGCTGACGGTACGCAGTTGTTGTGGTTGCTGCAAGCCGAAGGCGTCGTATCGCAATCGGATCACGCTGTGCTGATTGATTTACAGAATCCGTCGGATTTGTC
Source organism: Paenibacillus sinopodophylli (assembly GCF_005930355.1). Taxonomy (GTDB): domain Bacteria; phylum Bacillota; class Bacilli; order Paenibacillales; family Paenibacillaceae; genus Pristimantibacillus; species Pristimantibacillus sinopodophylli. The sequence goes on along the minus strand of NZ_VDBO01000003.1, from coordinate 78,448 downwards.
GAAAATGCCATTTTAGGATATAATTTTGACAAATGAATATTTTGGGTGAAGCACACCTGATGACGCGCTGCGCGTTATCGGGTGTGCTTTTTTTCGTTTGCTGCATGTGGGTGCATGAGTAGGAGTAGACGCTGAATATGGGATAGATGATGAAGGGGAGAACAGGGATGAGAGTACAGATCTATGTAATTAAGGTATGCGGAAGCTGGCAGGCGAGGATGACTATTCATGCTGAAGTTGATAAACATTTTTGGATGGATGGCCTCTATGGCGGTTCGGGGCGTCTAAATTCGGATGTCGCAGAAGCGGGATGGCTGCTGCAGGAGGGGATGCCGCTCGGTGATGCTTGTTTGGCTGTGGAATGTTGGGAAACCGCGTATAGTAGCAAAAGATTGAAGACCGTTATTGCTGAGCGGAATAAGCTAGCAGTGGAACGGGTGGACAAGCTTGATCATTTAAATAAGTTTGCAGCTGTATTCCGGAACAATGGGGGGAGCAGCGTAGATGACCGAGAGGCTGCAGAGCTGCTAATAGCCTGTGTGGAGCAGGTAAAGCGCCAAGTGGAGCAAGAAAAAGCAGATGCAGGCCGTAGGCGGTGGCTGCAGTTTGGCGGTAGGTCAAAGCGGCAGATAAAGCTGGGAGCGGAGCGATTGATGAGTTTAGTAGAGCGTTGGGAGAGGGTAGCAGAGGGGAGCGAGGCGGGGAGGAGAACGTGGATGGAGGGAGCGGAGAGTAGAGAAGCGATGAGTGGGATGCGAATGGAAGGAGCGGAGAGTGGAGAAGCGATGAGTGGAATGCGAATGGAGGTAGCAGAGGGGAGCGAGGCGGGGAGGGGAATGCAAATGGAAGGAGTGGAGAGTAGAGAAGCGATGAGTGGAACGCGAATGGAAGGAGCGGAGGGTAGAGAAGCGATGAGTGGAATGCGAATGGAAGGAGCGACGAGCAGAGAAGCGATGAGGGGAATGCGAATGGAAGGAGCGGAGGGTAGAGAAGCGATGAGTGGGATGCGAATGGAAGGAGCGGAGAGTGGAGAAGCGATGAGGGGAACGCGAATGGAAGGAGCGACGAGCAGAGAAGCGATGAGGGGAATGCGAATGGAGGGAGCAGTCCGTGACGAAGCGGAGAGACAAATGCGAGTGAAGAGAGCAGAGCTGGAGCGGATCGCTGCGGGTGCTAAGCGCGCCGCGGCTATGGTGCAGGGACGTGCGCTGCTTCGCAGCGAGGCGCACGCTCTGTTGTCTGGCGCGGGCAGTCCCGGCGCCGCGGCAGACTGGAGCGCCATGCTCCAGCTTGCCGCGCTGCTCGGACTGGTGCGCCTGAGCGGATCGATTGCCGCCGAAAATGGCGGGCAATCGGGGGCGCTGGGACGCCGCAGGCGCGAGCGTAGATGTCTGCGCTGCGGGAGCGGGGAGGCGTCCCAGCACCGCACGGCATGTGCCTCGTGCGGGAGGATCTGCGCCTATTGCACGGCGTGCCTTGGGATGGGGCGGAGCCGGGAATGTGAGCTGCTGGTGACAGGGCAGCGTTCGGGATTGAGCGGAGCAGAGCCTTGCGATGCGATGATGGGCAAGCTGCCGCCAATTGAGCAGCGGCTGAGGAAATGGCAGCTGAGCCCTGCGCAGACGGCGGCAGCAGTAAAGGCGTTGACGTTTGTGGAGGAGGCCTACACGAACGGCCCGCATTTACCTCGAGGAGAACCTTCGAGTCCGAGAGAGTTTCTGCTGTGGGCTGTAACGGGGGCCGGCAAGACGGAGATGATATTTCCTTTAGTGGAGGCTGTGCTGCTGCGAGGCGGGAAGGCGCTCATCGCTACGCCACGCCGTGATGTCGTGATTGAACTGGATCCCCGAATACGCAAAGCTTTTCCGAGCGCGGCTGTGGTGACCTTATACGGAGGAAGCGAGCAGCGCTGGGAGAGTGGTGACATTACGCTGGCAACTACGCATCAACTGCTCCGCTTCTATCAGGGGTTTGATCTGGTTGTAGTGGACGAGCTCGATGCATTTCCGTTCGCCGGCGATCCCCTATTGCATTATGCAGCGGACAAAAGCTGTGCACCAGGCGCAGCAAGGCTGCTCTTGTCCGCAACGCCGCCAAGTGAACTACAGCGGGCAGCGAAGCGCGGCAAGCTTCCGCATGCAAGAGTTCCTGTGCGCTATCATCGCCATCCACTTCCGGTACCCAAGCTGCTTCAAACGCCTGCAGTGAAGCAAATGCTGCAACAGCGGAAGCTGCCGCCGAAGCTGCTCTCCGCCTTGCGAACCTCGCTCGCGCGTGGAGCACAGTTATTTGTGTTCGTACAGCAGATTGCGCAAACAGAGGCAATGGCCGCGTTGCTGCGGGCTGCTCTACCTTGTTTGGCAGTAGCAGCTACCTCTTCACAGGACGCAGAGCGTGCTGACAAAGTACTGCGCTTCCGGGCAAGGGATATTCGTGTGCTCGTTACAACAACGATACTGGAGAGAGGGGTCACCATTCCCAAAAGCGACGTCTACATTCTCGATGCGGACGGTCGTCTGTTCGATGAAGCTTCTTTGGTGCAGATGGCGGGCAGGGCGGGAAGATCGGCGGATGATCCTTTTGGCCATGTCTATTTCTGCAGCCGGGAGCGCAATCGCCCGCAGCAGCAAGCCGTCAGCCACATTCGAACGATGAACCGGATAGCCCGCAAGCAAGGCTATCTGCTCCCCAGCGGTAAAGGAGGCTCGCACCGATGACCGTCTCGCCGCTAGCTTGGCTCAGGCGGCTGCATTCCGCCTTTGCTGCAGGCGCGCAACTGCTCGCGCCAACGTCTGCCGCATGCTTCCTATGCGGCAAACCGCAATCCGCAGCTCGCAGCGTGGGCAGCGCAGTGCAAACGAAGCTGCTGCGCCAGCTTCGGGAGTCTCTCTGCGGAGATTGCCTCTCCGCCATACCGTGGCTGACCCGCATCGCCTGCACTCGCTGTGGGCGAGGAATCCCGTGCGAGGACTGCATTCGCAGTCCGCACGGCGCATTTCAATTCAACCGCAGCGCGGTTCATTATAATTCCGCGATGAGAGAGATGCTCGCCCTGTATAAATACCGCGGCAATGAGCAGCTTGCTCCGCTGCTTGCGGCGATGCTTCTGCCAGTGTTTGAAGCGATGACGACTGAAATCATACTGCGAACCAGTAGAAGCCAAAAACCGAATACGAAGTCTGAAACAAGATTCACAGATTGTTGGGATGCTGTCACCTATGTTCCCGTTAGTATGGAGCGAGAGAACGAGCGGGGCTTTAATCAGGCAGAGCAGCTTGCAAGTCGTATAGCAAATGATTATAACCTGCCGCTCATGCAACTGCTCATTCGAACCCGACATACCGAGAAGCAAAGCTTTAAAAGCCGCGCTGAACGGCAGCGCGACACACAGTCTCTTTTTAACGTCAGAGCGGATCAGCTTCAGCGTGTGTATACGAGAATTTCCAATTCCACGAACGAGAGAAATAAGGGTCAAACGGTCTCTCGTATTCTGTTGATAGACGATATTTATACGACAGGAAGCACGGCGGAGGCTTGCTCGCAGGCCTTAATAGATTCCGCTGCATGGCCGATTGAAATGTATATTTTGACATGGGCACGCTCTTAACTATATGATGACTCCAATGATAGCAATAGATTCATAGTGAAAATGTTGGCGCTTTCGTTTAGAATAATGGTAATAACTGATTCGTTTAACCATAAAAGGAGGGCTCAGAGCGATGAACTTGGATAACTGTCCTCGCTGCGGAAAGCTTTTTGCCAAAAACTTTAGAGACGTGTGCCCGGTTTGCATGCGAGATATTGATAAAGAATACGAACTTTGCGCAAACTATTTACGTGAGTTCAAAGGTTCCATCATAACCGAAGTAGCAGATGCAACGGGCGTATCCGTTAAGCAAATCACGAAATTTATACGCGAGGGCCGCATCTCCATTATGAATGCACCGAATATGTCCTACCCTTGTGAATCTTGTGGGAATCTTATTAGAGAGCATAATCTTTGCGATAACTGCCGCCATCGAATTGAGAAGGACAAAAAGCAGATGTTTCAGGATATAGCAAGAAAAGAAGATTTGAAAAGCGCATTTAATCCAAACGGAGTGTATAAAGGATTAGACAGGTATAAAGATAAATAAACGAAATCATGCTAATATTTTCTTGCCTATAAAATTTCACTTGACTGAAGCCGATAATACTTGTAAAGGTAATCGGCTTTTTTAGTTCCTGTAGATAAATGAGGTGGATAAGATGAAAATAAATGAAACGAATCGGATTGGTGGAGTTAACCCTTACCAGAAGCAAAAGGACGCACGTGTAGGTTCCGCTGATAAGGCGAAGCAGAAGGACGAGGTCCAAATTTCTGCTGCAGCCAAGGAGCTTCTAACATCCAGCAAGACAAACGGGACGGACAGAACGAAGCATATTGAAGAACTGAAGAATTCAGTTGCATCGGGCACTTATCATGTGGAAGCGGGCAAGATCGCAGAGAAGCTGCTTCCTTATCTCGGAAACAAACAATCAGAATAGAACGGGTGAAGAAGCATGTCTGTTTCCCAGATTGTTGATACTCTTCAGCAGCAATATAGGCTTTATGAGCAGCTTCTTGACATTGAGCTGAAGAAGAAAGCTTTGATAATGAAGAATGATGTTCTTACTCTGAATGTGCTTACCCAGAAGGAAAAATTGCTGGCTGCTAATGCAGAGAAGCTGGAGCAGCAAAGAGTTCTCTTAACGGTACGCTATATTAAAGAGATTGGTTTTCGAATCCGGAGCGGCGTGCTGTCTGAACTCATAAAGGCTGTTACTAATCCGAATGAGAAAGAGGAGCTCATTCACATGCACGGGAAGCTTACAAGCTTACTGACACAATTAAAGCATGCGAATGATTTGAATCAGCAACTCATCCAGCAGTCTCTTGACTATTTAGATTTTTCAATCGGTCTCATGGTTGATGATCCGAATGAGGATCTCGTTTATCGTCATCCCATGAATCAGCAAGCAGGCAATCGAAGCAACAAAATTTTTGACAGCAGAGCGTAAGAAGGAGGCAAGTCGATGACTTCAACATTCCACTCCCTGGAAACGTCTAAGCGGAGTTTGATTACACAACAGGTGGCTTTGAGTACATTAAGTCATAACATATCGAATGCTAACACCGAAGGGTATACGAGACAGAAGGTTACCATGGTGGCAACGAGACCAATTGAAGCTTATGGCATATCCAAATCAAATGCCCCAGGGCAATTGGGAACGGGCGTGGAGTATACATCGATAACACGTATTCGGGATGCCTTTTTGGACGCTCAATATCGTGAGCAATCGGATATAGCAGGCAGTACCTCCATACAAGCGGACACGTTAAGTAAGCTTGAGTCCTTTATTAATGAGCCGTCAGAAACGAGTATTCGCACAGTGCTCTCTGGTTTCTGGGATGCATGGTCAGATCTGAGTAAAGATCCAGAGAACGTGACTGCTAGGGAGATTCTGGTAGAACGCACACAGGCATTGACGGATACGTTCAACGGCTTGAGCGGAAAACTAACTGACTTGCAAGATGATTTGAATTCGAATATAGAAGCAACAGCTGCGGAAGCGAACACGATGACGAACTCCATCGCTTCCCTTAATGCACAAATAAAGAAAATCGAGTCTCTCGGTGATAATGCAAATGACTTACGGGATCAGCGTGACTACCTTACTGACAAGCTTTCCAGCCTTGTCAATATTAACGTTACGGAAACAGCCGACGGCTATTCGATTACAATGGGCGGAGCACCTCTCGTAGAGGGAGGGGCATCCACGGCAATGACTCCTGCGACGCTTGCAACAGCTTTCGCTGGCGGTACGCTAACAGGCGGTAAAATTCATGGTATGTATACTTCTTTGAATGATGTTCGGGATCTTTTGCAACAGTTGGACACATTAGCGAATACCATTGCAAATGGCGACGTCGAAGTAACAATACCGGCTGGCTCTGTTCTTCCGGGAACAACGACTCCGACAGCAACAAATCAAGTAATGGTTGTAAAGGGTATTAATGGTCTCCATAAGCTAGGATATACCCTCACGAATCCACCTTCAACAGGCGAAGATATTTTTACGATAAAAAATGGTTCGACTACGATTACGGCTGCAAGCATCCAGCTTAATGCCAGCATTGCAACGGATTCCAATAAAATTGCCTCATCGATGAGGACAACTGTGGAGAATGGTGTAACGACAGTCGTGAAGGGCAATAATAGCTTAGCGTTGCTAATGGGTCAATTATCGGATTTGAAGTTTTCATTCGATGAGACGGCATCAGGCGGAACGGTGAAGATTGCTACAGTTGGTGACTTCTATAGCGCTGTTGTTGGCGCATTAGGCGTTAAAAGTCAAGCGGCTACTCGCGACAATTCCAACGCTGAGGCACAACTAGCCCAAGTAGATAACAGTAGAATGTCGATCAGCGGCGTTTCTTTAGATGAAGAAATGTCAGATATGATCAAATATCAATATGCTTATTCTGCAGCAGCACGCTTCATGACGACGTTTGACGAAATGCTGGATAAACTAATTAATGGTACAGGTACTGTAGGACGTTAATTCCATGAGATCATATAAAGTTAAAGTACTCGATTGTATATTTTTATATAGGAGGCTTCATCATGGCGCTTAGGATTACGCAAGGAATGATGCACTCGCAGCTTTCCCGTAATATCAATAATAACTTAAAGTCGATGTCTTCTATTCAGCAGCAAGCATCATCAGGACTTAAGCTGAATAAAGCATCAGATGATCCGGTAGGCATTACGTATTCCTTGCGTTATCGGTCGGAGCTTGCAAGTAACGAGCAATTTGAGAAAAATACAGATCAGGCGGCATCGTGGCTTGATTTCACAGATACAATCATCAATCAGGCTGGTGATATCATGCAGCGGTTGAAGGAATTGTCAACCCAAGCTTCTAACGGTACTAATCCGCAAGAAGCGCTGGACGCTATAAAAAGCGAAGTTGCAGAGCTGAAAAATCAAATGATTGATATTGCCAACAGCAAAATGAACGGGAAGTACATTTTTAATGGAGAAATGTTCGATAGAATACCATATGATACGACTAATCCGCTTTTTGACGCGAAAGCGGTCGTGACGGATAATACATCTGTTAATTATTCAGTCGGTACGAACGTGAAAATAGGAATTAGCCTTACGGGTAATGATGTATTCGGTGCCGCTAATGCAACGGATAATGTATTTGCAGTTATTGATCGCATTACAACTCAATTAAATAACGGAAATTACACAGGTATTTCCTCTGAAATTCCGAATATTGAAAGCAGCTATGATAGGATGCTAAATGGTCGTGCACAAATCGGAGCCAAGGCAAATCGTGTTGAACTGATGCAAGCTAGATTGGCAGACTTTAAGCTCAGTTTGACGGATATGCAATCGAAGGTAGAGGACGCTGATTTGGAGCAGGTGCTTATTGATTCTAGAACGAGCCAAACGATTTATGAGGCTTCGCTTTCTGTAGGCGCTAAGGTCATCAGCAAATCTTTAATTGATTTTTTACGTTAATATAAGCGGCTCGAATAGTTGAAACAACGATAGGGTATATCATGAAGCTATGGAATCGGTAACGATGCTGTAGCTTCTTCTATTAGTAAATACATAATTGGAGTGTGAACACCATGGAACTCGAAACAAGCAGATTTGGTTTATTGGAGTATGAAGAAGAAAAGGTGATTACCTTTTCGGGAGGAATGCCAGGCTTCAAAAAATATCGATGTTTTACGATTGTTGTTATAGAGGAAAGTCCCTTTCAGTATCTACAGTCTGTAGAGGATGGTTCACTCGCTTTCATTATCGCTTCTCCTTTTGATTTTTTTCAAGAATATGAATTTGACTTGCCAGATCAATTGAAAGAAACGATGAATCTACATAGCAAGGAACAGATTCAAGTCTATAACATAGTCAATGTGCAGGGCGAATTGGATGCTGCAACGATAAATTTGGCTGCACCTATTATTATAAATACAACCGATCTTACAGGCATGCAGTATATATTGCCGAATGGCGGCTATTCTATTCATCAACCGTTGTTTTCAAAGCGTGTATCGGCAGGGGGCGAATGAAATGCTTGTATTGACGAGAAAGAAAGGCGAAGCAGTACTCATAGGCGATGATATTGAAATAAGCATATTAGAGCTAACCGGAGATACGGTGAAGATTGGGATAAAAGCACCGGGAGAAGTGGGTATATTGCGTAAGGAGCTTTATGTTTCAGTAGAGAGTATGAATCAAAACGCAGAGAAATCAAGCATTACTGCAAGTGAACTTATTAATCAGTTCAAAAAAATGAAAAAAGATTAATCAAGCTATAAACAATTACTGAATAGCACCGATAATAAGTATAGAGCTTATTAGAGCAACTGAATAAAGCTTACCACATGGATGTGGGACTAAATAACCATTTCAGGGAGGAAATTACAATGCGTATTAATCACAACATTACAGCTTTGAACACTCACCGCAACATGGGTCTTAACAACGCCGCTGCTGGCAAATCCATGGAGAAACTATCTTCCGGTCTTCGTATCAACCGTGCAGCTGACGATGCTGCTGGTCTTGCTGTTTCCGAGAAAATGCGCGGTCAAATCCGTGGTCTTGAGCAAGCTCAAAAGAACGTACAAGACGGAGTATCGTTTGTACAAACAGCTGAGGGCGCAATGAACGAAGTAAGCTCGATGCTTAGCCGTATGAAAGAATTGAACGTTCAGAAGTTGAACAGCGGAACTTACACAGCTGGCGACATTTCGAACATCAATGTTGAGCTTAATGAGCTTGGTTCGCAAATCGGCAACATCATGAACGACACGAAATTCAATGGTAAGAACATTACTTCTGGCGCATTTATCCAATCTGATGATGCATCGCAATCGATTTCTATCGGTTCGATTTCAACAGGTAGTTTCAGTGGCCTTTCCAGCACTAGCGACCTTTCAGCTGTTGAAACAGCGATTGAAGCGGTTTCCACAGAGCGCGCTAAACTGGGTGCTGTACAAAACCGTCTAGAGTACACTTCGAACAACTTGGGTACAACTGTAGAGAACCTTACAGCAGCTGAATCCCGTATTCGTGATACAGATATGGCGAAAGAGATGGTTAACCTTACGAAGAATAACATTCTTCTACAAGCTTCTCAATCGATGCTTGCTCAAGCAAACTCGCAGCCACAAGGCGTATTGTCCTTGCTGCAATAATTCTTTTAGTAATAAAAGAGATCTTAGATATTCTAAGGTCTCTTTTTTTATATCCATATTTCAGTAGAGAGCATGTATCAAAACGTGGAGAAATCGCGCATTAATGCAAGTGAGCGCATCAACAAGCTTAAAGAAATGAAAAAAGATTAAATTCAGCTATAAACATTTATTGAATAACACCGATAATAAGTATAGAGCTTATTAGAGCAACTGAATAAAGCTTACCACATGGATGTGGGACTAAATAACCATTTCAGGGAGGAAATTACAATGCGTATTAATCACAACATTACAGCTTTGAACACTCACCGCAACATGGGTCTTAACAACGCCGCTGCTGGCAAATCCATGGAGAAACTATCTTCCGGTCTTCGTATCAACCGTGCAGCTGACGATGCTGCTGGTCTTGCTGTTTCCGAGAAAATGCGCGGTCAAATCCGTGGTCTTGAGCAAGCTCAAAAGAACGTACAAGACGGAGTATCGTTTGTACAAACAGCTGAGGGCGCAATGAACGAAGTAAGTTCGATGCTTAGCCGTATGAAAGAATTGAACGTTCAGAAGTTGAACAGCGGTACATACACAGCTGGCGACATTTCGAACATCAATGTTGAGCTTAATGAGCTCGGCTCGCAAATCGGCAACATCATGAACGACACGAAATTCAATGGTAAAAACATTACTTCTGGTGCATTTATCCAATCCGATGATGCGTCGCAATCGATTTCTATCGGTTCAATCACGACATCTGCATTTAATGCTCTTGACAAAGATAGCACACTTTCAGCTGTTGAATCAGCGATTGAAGCGGTTTCCACAGAGCGCGCTAAGCTGGGTGCTGTACAAAACCGTCTAGAGTACACTTCGAACAACTTGGGTACGACTGTAGAGAACCTTACAGCAGCTGAATCCCGTATCCGTGATACAGATATGGCGAAAGAGATGGTTAACCTTACGAAGAATAACATTCTTCTACAAGCTTCTCAATCGATGCTTGCTCAAGCAAACTCGCAGCCACAAGGCGTATTGTCCTTGCTGCAATAATTCTTTTAGTAATAAAAGAGCCCTTAGATATTCTAAGGGCTTTTTTTATATATTTTCATAAAAAACAATGATTTTATACGTATATTTCTATTAATTATGCTAACAAAGACGTGAGATAAGGCCGATATTATAATAAGAAGATAAATGAAAACAAGGTGGGAACATTGATGATGAATATTTCATCCGCACACACCACGACGGGCTATTTGACAGATAAGAAAATAAGTAGCACACCGGAGAAGGAAGCTGCAGTCGTTCAAGCAGTGCAAAATAATGATCGAGTAATCGTAAATGAACAACAAAATGCGTTTTCGAATGGCGATGATTCGCATGTGAAAAGAAGCGTGAAACGTATAATAGAAGCTGTTCAAGGACCGGATACGACCATTGAGCGATCTGTACATGAAGCCACGAATCACATTGTTTACAAGGTGAAGGATAAGGAAAGCGGGGATGTCATTCGTGAAATTCCTGAAGAGAAATTACTCGACGCGGCTGCGCTGCTTATGGAATTGACAGGCATCCTCATTGACGAGAGGGTTTAATAAGGGAGGTAATGACAGATGCGACTTTCAGGATTTGCTTCTGGATTAGATATTGATGCAATGGTTAAAGAATTGATGAAGGCTAAGAGAAGCTCGTATGATACTATGATTAAGAATCGGACAAAGGTCGAGTGGCAGCAAGAGGACTATCGTTCGATAAGCACAAAGATTGTTGATTTCCGGAATAATAAGCTAAGTGCTTTCAATTTGTCGAATGCAATGAGTGCAAAAACATCAGAGGTTAGCGGCGATACTGCTGCACTAACGGTTAATTCTACTTCTCCAACGGCTCTAGGATCTCTAGATGTTCGCGTAGACGAAGTGGCAAAAGCTGCGAATACTGTGTTTAAATTCAGCGGTGGGACAACGAACGGTGGAGCGGATAAAACGTTAAGCGAATTAGGCTTCGACATTACTGGCGATAATGTTGCTGTCATTGAGATCAATAATGTTATCATTACTGCAAATGGATCTGATACGCTTAGTACGCTTGCAAAGCAAATTAATGCGGTTAGTGGTTCTGTTAAAGCTACGGCCTTGTATGATGCTAATTCAGGCTCATTCTCTATAACATCGTCCAAGACGGGTGCTACGGAACTAGACACTAATGGGGCAACGGTGAATGGGTTAGCGGTTAGTGGCTTTAGTGCAACGAATGCAACTGAAACGTTTACCGATGGTAAAAATGCCAAGGTTCAAATCAACGGAATTGAATACAATCAAGCTAACAATCGTTTTGTGGTTGGCGGCATCGATTTTACGGTTAAAGCGAAGACTGCTGCAAACAGTTCAACAGCAATTGCAACTACGCAGGACACGAATAAAACGATTGAAACCATTAAGTCGTTTGTCACAGAATATAACAATTTGATAAATTCAATTAACACAGAGCTTTCCGAGGCGAGAAACCGCAGCTTTGCTCCATTAACGAGTGAAGAAAAGAAAGAAATGTCGGATAAAGAAATTGAGCAATGGGAAGCCAAAGCAAGGAGTGGTACACTTCGTAATGATAGTACGCTTTCCCAGCTTGTATCTGATTTGAGAACTACCGTGACATCGCTTGTTGGCGGAATTGTGGATGGAAACGGCAAGAAGCTTTCAATTGGAATTACTACAGGCGGATATACCGAGAAAGGTAAACTCGTACTAGATGAAACCAAGCTGAGGACCGCGCTAGAATCCAGCCCGAGTGAGGTAACAGCTTTATTTATGGGGAATACAGGCGTTTTTAGTAAAATGTCTAAATCATCTATGACAGCTTTGAACACCCTTTCCAAAAAGGCCGGTACTTCGCTTGTGAGCACAGATATTAATGCAAGCTTTAAGGATAACTCGACATTAAGTACACAAATTAGAAACATGAAAACGAGAGAAAGTAGTCTTCTTACCCGTCTCGATCGGATGGAGGAGCAATATTATAAGCAATTTAGCGCTATGGAGTCAGCTATCAATAAATACAATAGCCAATCCTCATCCTTGGGTAGCTTTTATTCGTAGTTAAAGGAGTGAAAAGTTTTGCTTAATTCGCCATACAAAGTATATCAACAGTCTTCTGTTCAAACAGCGGCACCAGGTCAACTTATTATTATGCTGTATGAAGGAGCAATAAGATTTACTAAAACGGCCATAGAAGGAATCGAAAAACGCAACTTAGAAATGGCAAATACTTACTTGATGAAATCGCAGGCGATTATCAATGAACTGATTGCTTCGCTCGACCATGAATATGAGATATCAAAAGACTTGGTTCGTATCTATGAGTATATGTTAAACTTGCTCATTCAATCGAATTTCAAAAAAGATGCGAAGATGGCCAACGAAGTGCTTGGACATCTGATGGAGCTTCGTGATGCGTGGAAGCAGGCGATAAAAAGTGCACCAGGAACTGTTCAATCGGGGACGGTTTAAAGTGAGTGGTACATTAATTGAATTGTACGAAACGACTTTGGAGCTAGCGAGACGCTTGGAGGATACGAGCGTAGATGAATGGATGGATCTCATTCAGTTGAGAGATGAGGTCATCCCAATCCTACAGCTTCGACCCGAATTAGAGGAAGAAGAGAAGCGTATGCTGCGGATAATCGTCGGTTATGATGAGGTTATGGTTGCTCGGATGAATGAATTAAAAGAAGAAGCAGCAGCGATGATTATTAAGGTTAATAAGACACGCATACAAAAAAATAGCTACGATTCAAGTTCGTCATCGGAGAGCTACTTTATTGATCGAAAAAATTAATTGTTTCTAGTTACAAAAGGAAATAGGGTATATGAACCGCTAGAGATTTAATCTAGCGGTTCATATTATTTTGAGGCGCGTAAAATCCGATATACTAATTAGAAGCTAGGAGGAGACAAAATGGAAAGTCGACAGTATGTAGAGGAAACGATTGAACAGATTAAGCTTTTTTTGCCGCAGCTTATTCATGCATCTGAAGCAGTCATTGAAGTGTTATATGAAACGATGACGGATCAGACATGGCAGCAATTCGGAGAACTAGTAGAAGGCTTAGATGATCTGTTTAAAGCACTAACTTCGATTGATACAGAGATCGAAGAACTAGAGCACTTTGATGTGCTGAAGGCTTCCATAAATGTTGTGATAAATTCATTACCTGAAAAATTTCAAGCGATGAATGCCAGTATGGATGGTGAAGATTTTATTACGGCAAGCGACTATATAAGGTATGAGTTAACGCCACTTATTCAACAGCTTGCGATTGAACTTGGAGATACTAAGGAAATAAGTGCTCAACGGTATGCAGCCAACATGACTTTTTTACAGCAAAAGTACCCAAAGCTGCATATGCAATTGAGTAAAGTTGTAATAGAAAAAAACCATTACCAACAGGCATATGCCCGTAATGGTTTGCCTAATCTATGCATGGTTACAGATGGAGAAACACCAATTTATTTGTATAGTCAATACGATCCGGCCTTTGCGACTGAACGATGGGCGAAATCACTTGCAGAAAAAGTGGAACATAAATCAGAAATCATTATGTTTGGTTTAGGATTAGGGTATCATGCGCGAAGCTATGCGAAATTATATCCGACACAGAAGCTTTCTATTTATGAGCCTGATGAACAATTATTATTGGCTGCTATGAGTATCATTGATCTGAAGGAATTATTCGATCAACTTAACATAACGGATTTTGTAGTAGGACCAAGCAAATCAGATAGGGATAAACTGTTTTTCCGGTTTCTAAAGTTTATGAAGGGTGACCCGGAAATCATTTCAATTCCTATCTATGATCGTATAACAAATGTGGATGTAACAGAGTTTTCTAAGGATGCCCAAACAGCGATATTAAATTATGACAGCACTGTTCGTATGTATGAGAAATATGGTATGGAGTGGGCTACAAACAGTATGTACAACTTAGGGAAAACGTTGACAACTCCCTCCATTCTACATCTAAAGAATAAGTTTGAGGGAATGACAGCCGTTATTGCAGGGGCAGGACCTTCATTAGAAGCAGACATCGAGTGTCTGCGGAAGCTCAAGAACCATGCAATCATTATTGCGGCAGGTTCAACGATTCAATCGCTACTTCATTTTGGGATTGAGCCGCATCTCATTGTATCGATGGATGGATCCGAAGCGAATTACAATGCGTTTAAGGGTTTGGATATACAGCATATTCCATTACTTTTTACACCCATGCTCAAGTATCGTATTCTTGATGAAAAAAATGAAAACCTGTGCCATGTTCATTTTATCAATGACTCGCCTACGATACATTTCATGGGACTAAAAGAACCAGATCCTATTTTTAATTCGAACCATTCAGTGACTGGGACAGCCATACAAGCAGCCGTATATTTGGGCTGTAATGAAATAGTATTCACAGGTCAGGACTTATCTTATCCGAATGAAAATACCTATTCTCCGGGTGCTAGGCATATGTCGAAGCAGAGAAATGAAATAGTCATTAACGCGATTAAAGCTATGGGTGTAACCGTAGAGAATGTGCAAGGAACGCAGAATCAAACCAGTCATGCCATGAGTTTAACCTTATTGGATATTGAAAACATGACTTTGAAGTTTGCTTCAGATGCTCGTTTTATTAATACTACCCAAATGGGCGCTAAGATCAAGCATACAGAATGGAACACGATGGAGGAAGTTCTGTTACGACTTCAAGGAAAGAGTCTTGAGGATACGATTTTCATTAAAGAGCTGCAACAGGCGACGGGCTATGAAGAAAATCGTGTAAATAAAATACGTACACATATTGCACAGCTGCCAAATGAAATGCTACTGAATGAGAAACGTTTAAAACGTATTGATGATACAATAGGGAAGCTATCCGGGCTAAGCAGGACAAACCAGAAGAAATGCTATGAGATGTTTAACTTAATTGATACGGAATGGAAAGCAATTATTCACAGCAGCCCATTTAAGGCTTTCTATTTTATGATATTCAAAAATGATTTGAACCGATTCGAGCGTGACCTGCCAGAGTTGGCGACTGAACAAAATGTGGTTATAAAATCGAAGCTGATTCAAGAGATTATGCAGCCGCTAATTCAAAAACTAATTAGTTACTCTCCACAGTTGTTTGAAGTTGTGAAAGAGGCTAAACGCAGGGTAGAAGAGAGTATAAATAGCAGTCAGCAAGTATACAAGTAAAGCTTTATGGAGCCGTTAGGGATATTATTTCCTGACGGTTTTTATTATTATATCTTTCTACCAAACCGATATATATAGGGTAGAATGACAGGAGGCTCGCCGGATGACTAACACTCCATATCCGATAGACGAAATGATAGAGGATATTAGACTTTTTTTACCTAAACTTATTGAGGCTTGCTTGGTAGTTGAGGACCTGCTTCATGCCCCTATGACGGAGCAATCGTGGCGACAGTTTGGCGACATGGTCGAGGGAATGGATGATCTCTATAAAACACTGAATGATATTCACGTAGATCTGGATGAAGAAGCAAGCTACCATCCTATGCATGATTCCATTGTTCGTGCTCTTGCAAGCATTAAGGCTAATTTTGGAGCAATGAACCTAAGCATGGACCAAGATGATTACATAGGTGCCAGTGAATGTATACGATTTGAATTAATACCCACATTTAAGCAGCTTGCTGCTGAGTTTGGAGATGTAAAGAGTAAGCGGGAACAACGTTTTGCTGCCAATATGCAATATCTAAAGAGCAGCTACCCCAAGGTATATTCGCAGCTTCATATACAGTTGATTGATCATCGTCATTACCATATTGCATACGCTAGAAATGGAATGCCTACACTGAGCATATCCGCAACTAATGGCAAGCCAATGCAGGTATACAGTCAGTTTAATCCGGTGAACGAGGCAAAAACCTGGATAAGTAAAATGGCGAGTACCGCGCGAGTGAAGTCAAAGGTGCTGATGTACGGTTTCGGTTATGGATATCATGCTAAAGAGTATGCACAAGTCTACTCCGAGCACAGTCTATTTCTTTATGAGCCAGACGTACAGGTGCTGCTCGCAGCAATGAGCGTAATAGACATAAATAGCCTCTTTGAGAGCTTGAATATAATCGGATTTGCTGTTGGTACTTCGAAAGATGCTGTGGATGATATGCTGAAAAGCTTTAACCAATTCAGCAGTGAAAGACCTAACATTGTTGTGCTTCTCGTATATCGTAAGATCAAAGCTGAAGAGCTTAAAGTGATTTACAGTTATGCGGAAAAGGCGATTATGGACCATAATAATGGTATTTATAATTTCAAAAGATTTGGACTCGAATGGACTAGAAATAGCATGTATAATGTAAAATCACTTCTTACTACTCCGTCCATTGCAGAGCTTGCGAATAAGCTGGATGGAGTGACTGCTGTTATCGTTGGAGCAGGTCCGTCTCTGGAAGTAGATATGGAATACTTGCGAAAAATGAAGGAGCATGCTTTCATTATTGCTGCAGGTACAGCGATCCAAGCCTTGCTTCATCATGGAATAGAACCGCATTTAATTGTTTCGATAGATGGGTCTGAGGGGAATTATAAAGCTTTCGAGCCTCTTGACGTCAATCATATTCCGCTGTTGTTTGCAGCGATGATTGATTATCGAATCATCGAACATAGAGAGGGCGGTTTGCTTCATGTGCATCTTAAGAGTGATTCGACAATTGAGCATTTTATGGGCAATCGCGGAGCGGAAAGCGTGGTATTCAAAACGACACATTCCGTGACAGGGACTGCCGTTCAAGCGGCTATTTATATGGGCTGTAAGGAAATTGTATTTGCAGGGCAGGATTTATCGTATTCAGGTACGCAAGTATATGCCAGTGGTGCAAAGCATTTATCTGAAGAACAAAATGAAACGAGAATTAAGGAAGCCACATTTACAGTAGAAAATGTACAAGGAGCCATGAATCGGACGAGTAACGGAATGAAAGCCATGCTGTACGATTTAGAGGATCTCCTATCGCAATACGCTGGCATCCGGTTTGTTAATACGACACACTTAGGTGCAAAAATCAGGCACACAATTTGGGAGCCTATGGAAGAAGTTTTACAGCGGTTGGATAATAGTGTTATACAAGAGAATTTCTTTAGTAAAGAATTGATAGGTCTACAAAGCTATAGTAAAAAGCAAACCACGGAAATTTACGAACGTATCGCTCAATTACCCGAGCAATTGAAGGTATGCGAGAGTCAATGTAGAAAAATAGTTACCCAAATTGGGCTCCTTACAGGGCTAAGTAGAACGAATGCAAAGAAATGTTTGTCCACGATTACCGAAATAGACAGGCAGTGGGAAATCGTTTCTACCAGCAATCCATTTAAAGGGTTGTACATGAGGGCGTGTAGAGGAGAACTAAAGCAATTTGAAGGTGAGTTGTCGAAGTTGAATGCGGCTACAACGCTGCGGGATCAAGTTATCTTTTATCGCAATAGTATGGAGCCTCTTATAAAAACGATGATCGACCGAAGTGCGGAGCTAATGGCTATTGTGATTGAGACTAAGCAAAGAATGGAAGCCGCAATTGAGCTGATCAATTTAAGAGAAGGAGCACATTATGAGCAGCTATCGTAAGGTTTTGGTAACAGGGGCAGATGGTTTTATTGGATCACATTTGACAGAAGCATTGATTCGCAGCGGGTATGAGGTTCGTGCCTTCACCATGTACAATTCATTTAATACTTGGGGATGGTTGGATCAGTGTGCAGAAGATGTTCGCGGGAAATTCGAAGTATTTGCAGGCGATATCCGTGATCCTTATGGTGTGAAGGAGGCGATGAAAGGCTGCGACGCAGTACTGCATTTGGCGGCTCTTATTGCCATTCCCTATTCCTATCATTCTCCAGATACCTATATCGATACGAATATTAAGGGGACTCTAAATGTATTGCAGGCAGGTCGTGAATTAAATATTTCCAAAATCATTCACACTTCCACAAGCGAGGTTTATGGGACGGCAAGATTCGTTCCGATTACAGAGGAACACCCGCTGCAGGGACAATCGCCATATAGTGCAACAAAGATTGCTGCAGATCAGCTAGCTTTATCTTTCTATCGCTCTTTTCAAACACCTGTGGGCATTATAAGACCATTTAATACGTACGGGCCCCGCCAGTCTGCGAGAGCCGTTATTCCGACTATCATTACTCAGATTGCATCGGGCTATAAACAAATTAAACTCGGAACCATTCATCCCACTAGGGATTTCAATTATGTTCAGGACACGGTTAATGGCTTTATTGCGATGCTAGAGTCTAATAACGGTATCGGCGAGGAAATTAATATCGGCAGCAATTATGAAATTTCCATCGGCGATACGGCTAAACTCATCAGCGAGGTCATGGATAAGAATATTGAGATTGTAAGTGACGAAGCTCGATTTAGGCCTGAGAAAAGTGAAGTAGAACGGTTATGGGCTGACAATTCGAAGGCTGAACGGCTTCTAGGTTGGACGCCTGAATTCGGAGGGCTTCAAGGCTTTAGGCAAGGAATTGAACAAACGGTACAATGGTTTACGAATCAGAACAATTTGTCGAAATACAAGGCCGATCAATATAATATATAGATACAACTTAGGAGGCCTTGCAATGAGTAAAGAACATTTACCAACGGTAATACTGGAGACTATTCAGCAAGTACTTTCTAATCCCAAAAACTTCACGGCGCTGCATGAGCCGACATTCCAGGGAAGTGAATGGGAGTATGTAAAGGCATGTCTAGATACAGGATGGGTATCCTCCGTAGGACAATACGTTGACCAATTCGAGCGTGATCTCGCAGAATATACAGGCTCACCTTATGCTATTGCTGTCATGAATGGTACCTCGGCTCTGCATATCAGCTTGCTGCTGGCAGGTGTTCAGGCTAATGATGAGGTGCTTATTCCATCCTTAACCTTTGTTGCAACCGCAAATGCAGTCTCCTATTGCAGTGCTGTTCCTCATCTCATTGACGTAGCAAATGAAACGATGGGTGTAGATCCAGTTAAATTGGACCAGTATTTGCAAGAGATTGTACACATTAAACCGGATGGATTTGCTTATAACCGGCAAACAGGGCGTAGAATCTCTGTTGTGGTTCCCATGCATACGTTTGGACACCCGGTTGAATTAGATGCGCTAGTAGAGGTATGTGAAAGGTATCGGCTGGTAATGGTCGAAGACGCGGCAGAATCACTTGGCTCCTACTATAAAGGCCGCCATACAGGAACCTATGGCAAATTGGCGGCGTTAAGCTTCAATGGCAATAAAATTATTACAACGGGTGGCGGCGGTGCTGTTCTCACAGCGGATGAAGAGATAGCCAAAAGAGTAAAGCATCTGACGACAACTGCCAAAATTCCGCATCGTTGGGCCTTTCAGCACGACGAGACAGCTTTTAATATGCGGATGCCTAATTTGAATGCTGCATTAGGCTGTGCACAATTGGAACAGCTGCCGGATTTTTTAGCAAGAAAAAGGAAACTTGCACAGCGGTATAAAGAATCGTGGCTGGAAGTAGATGGCGTTCAGTGGTTCGAAGAACAGAATCATGTTTCGAGTAATTACTGGCTTAACGCTATTGTACTCGATCAGTCTGATGAGCATTTAAGAAACCAAATTCTAGATGCCACGAACGAAGCTGGCATGATGACTCGGCCAATATGGACCCCCATGCATCGTTTGCACATGTATCAGAATTGCCCCCGGATGGATTTGAGTGTTACTGAAGACTTGGAAATGCGAGTCATTAATATTCCAAGCGGTGTGAAATTAATGGAGTGAGGGAGAAAACAAAGTGAGGAAAATATGCGTGGTTACAGGATCTCGCGCTGAGTACGGCTTATTTTATCCCCTATTGAAAGAGATACAGGCAGATCCGGAGCTGAAGCTGCAGCTAGCCGTAACAGGCATGCATCTAGCTCCTGAGTTCGGCAACACCTACAAGGAGATATTGGACGACGGCTTTTATATCGATGAAAAGGTCGAGATGTTACTGTCTAGCGATACGCGTGTCGGGGTTACCAAGTCAATGGGCTTGGGTCTGATTGGTTTTGCTGACGTATTCCACCGTTTGAATCCTGATATCGTTGTGTTGCTTGGTGACCGCTTTGAAACAATGGTGGCTGCACAAGCCGCAATGATAGCGAATATCCCTATTGCTCATCTTCATGGAGGAGAAAGCACGGAGGGGGTTGTGGATGAAGCCATTAGACACGCAATTACCAAAATGTCGCATCTGCACTTTGTTTCAACAGAAAAGTATCGCAATAGGGTCATTCAACTAGGCGAGCAACCAGACCGCGTATTTAACGTGGGCGCTATAGGGCTGGATAATATTCGGCAATTAAATTTGCTATCCAGAGAAGAATTTGAAGCTTCAATTGATTTTAAATTGGGAGCCGTAAACTTTTTAGTAACCTATCATCCTCTTACGCTCAAGCAGGCGAGCTCTGAGGAGTTGACTACAGCCTTGTTAGCGGCTTTAGATCATTTTAAACATGCCAATATCATTTTCACTAAACCGAATGCGGACACAAATGGTAGAATCATTGGCCATATGATAGATGATTACACGCATAAAAACCCTGGGCGTACCGTAAGTTTTCAGTCGCTTGGAAAGCTCAGGTATTTGAGTGCCTTGCAATATGTTGATGTTGTAATTGGGAACTCTTCTAGCGGCATAATTGAGGTTCCTATGTTTAAAAAGCCGACAATCGATATTGGGAACAGGCAGAAGGGTAGACTGAAGGGATCAACCATAATTGAAACCTCAGAACAAAGTGAAGAGATTATGAAGTCTATATCCGAAGCGCTTGATCCGGTGTTTATAAAATCACATGTTGAAGAGTCCTTGTCCTTATATGGAGATGGAATGACTGCGAGCAAAGTTAAACACGTTTTGAAGAATGCTGATCTAGACGGAATCATTAACAAAAAGTTTTATGAGATTGAAGGGTAAGATGGAAGCTGCGCAAGAAGTTAAATGGAGGTCATTGCATGAGTGTATATATTATTGCTGAGGCTGGCGTTAATCATAACGGTTCGCTTCAAATGGCTAAGAAACTCGTTCATGCAGCAGCAGCAGCTGGTGCAGATGCAGTGAAGTTTCAAACCTTTCAGGCAGATAAACTGGTCAGCCGACATGCGGCTAAAGCGGACTATCAGAAAAAAACGACGGATGCAGAAGAATCGCAACTGGAGATGATACGCAGGCTGGAGTTGTCTGCGGAAGACCACGTAGAGCTTATGAGTGAGTGTCAGATAGCTGGGATTGAATTTTTGTCAACACCGTTCGATCTATCGAGTCTCAAGCTGCTGACAGAGCAATTAGGCTTGCAAACATTAAAAATATCGTCAGGAGATATTACAAATCTCCCCCTGTTATATCATGCCGGCAAAAGTGGAGCCAACGTTATATTATCAACTGGAATATCCATACTCGGGGAGATCGAAGAAGCGCTAGGTGCTTTAGCTTTTGCCTATTTGGGTAATGAGAACATCCCTTCGTTATCTGGTTTCAGGGAGGCTTATTGTTCAGAGGAAGGACAGGCATTGCTACGCAAGAATGTAACCCTTCTGCATTGCACAACCGATTATCCTACTTCGTATGGTGATGTTCACTTGAACAAAATGATTACCTTACGCCAAGCATTTGGCTTACTTACAGGATATTCTGATCACACCATTGGTGCAGAAGTATCGGTATCCGCTGTTGCATTAGGAGCTACTGTTATAGAGAAGCACTTCACGCTAGATAAACGGTTGGAAGGTCCTGACCATTTGGCCTCTATGGAGCCGGAAGAGCTGAGCGGACTAGTTAGTCAAATTCGAAATGTAGAGCTGGCAATGGGAATATCTAATAAAATTCCGGCAGCTTCGGAGTTGCGCAATGCAAGTCCAGCCCGGAAAAGTATAGTTGCGGCACTGCCGATTGGCGTTGGGGAAATAATGACAGAGGCGAACCTTACTCTAAAACGGCCAGGCAGTGGTTTGCCTCCATCTGCTTACTGGAGTTTACTTGGCAAACAGGCGAGTAGAGCTTATCAAGCAGATGATCTAATTGACTGAAATCAATTTTAATAGAGCTTATATATCGAACGATAGAATGATTTACCAGACCGCAAAGAGCTATATTCTTGCGGTTTTTCTTATTTTATAACGAGCGCTTACCGATATATAGAGTACAAGCTGGGGTAACGAGGGGGACTGGGAATGAAGCAGATTGATAAACTATTAATTTCACCACAAGCCTCCATATTAGAGGCTCTACATATTATTGATAAAGGTACTGCGCAAATTGCACTTGTTGTTGATACCAATCAACGACTGATTGGAACGATTACGGATGGTGATATCCGCAGGGGGATACTAAAGGGAATTGATTTAAAAAGTGAAGTAAATTTAATTATGAAAACGGATCCGATTACCTCACTTGAGGCGGACAGTAAAGATATTGTTTTTGCCAAGATGAAAAATTATAACTTAAAGCAAATACCGATTACTGACCCGGATGGGAAGATCGTACGCCTAGAACTGCTAGGTGAGATCATTAGACATGAACGCAGCGACAATTGGGTCGTATTAATGGCAGGCGGATTAGGGACAAGACTTGGTGAATTAACAAGGGACTGTCCTAAGCCATTATTAAAGGTTGGAAGCAAGCCTATTCTTGAAGTGATATTAGAGAACTTCATCTCAAACGGTTTTTATCGCTTTATAATATCCGTTAACTATAAAGCAGAGATGATTATGGAGTATTTCGGGAATGGGTTAAAGTGGGGCGTTGAAATTATATATCTGCAGGAAAATAAACGGTTAGGTACTGCAGGAGCGTTAAGCTTGCTGCCGTTCATACCGGATAAACCTATACTTGTTATGAATGGCGATTTATTAACGAAAGTAAATTTTCAGCAGTTACTTGATTTTCATTTGGATACAAGGGCGAAGGCTACAATGTGTGTCAGAGAATATGAGTTTCAAGTACCTTATGGCGTTGTTAAGGTAGATAATTATAGACTTCAAAGCATAGAAGAAAAACCCGTTCAACATTTTTTTATTAGCGGTGGAATCTATGTAATATCTCCTGAGGTGCTGCAGTATATTCCTGAGGAAACCTTCTATGATATGCCTTCATTGTTCGACAAGCTGCTGCAGATTAATGCACCAACTTCAGCATTTCCGATTCGAGAATATTGGATGGATATCGGCAGAATGGATGACTTTGAACGAGCGAATAGCGAATATTTAGAAGGGATTTTCTAATATGATAAATGATAAAAAGGTTTTGGCCATCATACCTGCTAGAGGAGGCTCGAAAGGGGTTCCTGGTAAAAATATTCGCAACCTGGGTGGAAAGCCGCTTATAGCATGGACGATCGAAGAGGCTAATAAATCGGTATATATAGATAGAGCCGTTGTCTCTACTGATGACGAAGCTATTATAAAAGCAGCCATCGCATACGGGGGAGATGTCCCTTTTAGTCGTCCAGCAAGCTTGGCACAAGATGATTCGTCAGGCATCTCACCAGTTCTGCACGCAATCGATCAAATCCCTGGTTATGATTATGTTGTTCTTCTACAGCCTACGTCACCTCTCAGGAATTATAATGATATTGATAAATGCATAGAGTTGTT
The DNA here is from genome assembly GCF_005930355.1 of Paenibacillus sinopodophylli. GTDB lineage: Bacteria > Bacillota > Bacilli > Paenibacillales > Paenibacillaceae > Pristimantibacillus > Pristimantibacillus sinopodophylli. Next base: position 54,546 of record NZ_VDBO01000003.1, on the reverse strand, counting down.
AGTTGCTTCTGCTACTACAGCGGTCGTATCGGTAACCGAGCAAGAGAAAAGTCCTTATTGGATGTTTGAAGTGAATCAAGAGAATAAAATGAAACCAGTAATGGGCGAAACGATAGCATTACCGAGGCAGGAGTTACCTAAAGTTTATGCTCTGAATGGCGCTGTGTACGTTTCTAGTATCGAACAATTGAAGCAGACAGAAACGTTTTTGACGAAAGAGACAGTAGCCTATGTTATGCCGAGTGAAAGATCTATCGATATTGATACTTTAACCGATTTTCGTTTGTGTGAAATTTTAATTGAAAGTAGTGCAAGTAAAACGAGCTAAAGGTAAAAGAATAGGGTGAATAGCCAGAGCTGCAATGATTGCTTTCGTCGACAGGAGGAGCAAGAATAGTTGACGCTGAAGGAATGGGTATCGATCGAATGTAATCCTGCGGTTTCACGAGTTGGTCATGTGCAATTACTAAAACAGCAGGTATGAATCCGCTTACAACAAATTGTTTGACAATTCCGTGAAGTCGATGTTATAGTCAAATTGTGGGTTATGCAATGAGATGATTCACAGCATTTGAAGATGAAGGGAATGTTTGCACATGCAAGGTAAAGTTAAATGGTTTAATGCTGAAAAGGGTTATGGATTTATCGAGACTGAGCAAGGCGGCGACGTGTTTGTCCATTTCTCCGCAATCCAAACGGAAGGTTTCAAAACACTTGAAGAAGGCCAATCCGTGGAATTCGATATTGTAGAGGGCGCTCGCGGACCACAAGCAGCAAACGTAGTTAAACTGTAATCATTCGGCTGATCCAGCCAACTCATATTATGGATCATCACATATGCGATTAACATCAGCTCCGGAAAACCGGGGCTTTTTTTTATTGTATTTTGCATATACAGATATACATATGTACTTGCATGAGCACCCTCAGTTGTGAATATTCTATTACATCTACTAATTTATTTATCTGAAAATTCGAAATAAAACAAAAACTATTTTGATCTCAGCGCTTACATATGATATAATAAGCACATGTAAAGGAGGAGTTCCCCATGAACTACAACATTCGAGGTCAACACTTTCAAGTGACAGACGCATTGAGAGAATACGTCGAAAAAAAACTCAGCCGATTGGATAAATATTTCGAAGCACCAATCAACTCCGATATTAACGTGACATTATCCGTCACCAAAGGCAAACATGCAGTTGAGGTGACCATTCCGCTCACCGGCGTTATGCTCAGAGCCGAAGAGAAAAGCGAGGATATGTACGCATCGATTGACTTGGTTGCGGACAAACTCGAACGACAAATTCGCAAACATAAAACAAAAGTAAATCGCAAATTCCGTCAAGGCAGCGGTGTACGTGCACTGTTCAAGGAGGAAGGCTCCGCAGTGGGCGTGTTAGAGGAAGAAGACGATTTGGAATTAGTACGAACCAAACGTTTCGCACTCAAGCCAATGGACGTGGAAGAAGCGATATTACAAATGAATATGGTAGGACATAGCTTCTTCGTATTCTCGAATGTAGACAACAAGGAAGTCAGCGTTGTATACAAACGAAGCGACGGGAAATATGGATTAATTGAGCAAGGATAAGCGTCATTATACTTAACATTGAAGGGCCTTTTCTCCGATAAGGAGGAAGGCTTTTTCTTTTACAAGTATCCTCGTTGCGGCGGTGTCTACAAACTGATACAATTTAATGCAAAGAGGCGTAATTACGAAAGGGGAATTCCATGCTCGGATTAGTGAAGAAGATATTTGGTGACCATAACGAGCGCGAGGTAAAACGGCTCCAGCGGACGGTTGATGAAATAAATGCGATAGAGTCGAAGTATACGGCATTGTCCGATGAAGCGTTGCGCGCAAAGACTGAGGAATTCAAAGCAAGAATTGAAAAAGGCGAAGCGTTGGAAAAAATTATGCCTGAAGCATTCGCGACAGTTAGAGAGGCTTCCAAGCGAACGCTAGGTATGCGCCACTTTGATGTGCAACTGTTAGGCGGTATGGTATTGCATGAGGGCAAGATCGCGGAGATGAGAACGGGTGAAGGTAAGACGCTCGTTGCGACGCTTCCGGTTTATTTGAATGCTTTGCTGGGCAAAGGTGTACATGTTATTACCGTCAATAACTATCTGGCACAGCGGGACAGTGAGCTTATGAGCGAGCTGTATGGCTTCCTAGGTATGACGGTTGGCTGTAACCTTCATGGCTTGTCGCATGATGAGAAGCAAGCGGCTTACGCTTGTGACATTACGTATGGAACGAATAATGAATTCGGCTTCGATTATTTACGTGATAATATGGTGCTCTACAAGGAACAAATGGTTCAGCGCCCGCTATATTTTGCTATCATCGATGAAGTGGATTCCATCTTGGTCGATGAGGCGCGGACTCCGCTTATTATTTCCGGACAAGCAGCGAAGTCGACAGAGCTTTATTTTGCAGCCGATCGTTTTATTAGTCGTTTGAAGCCTGAAGAGGATTTCACGATTGATATTAAGCTGCGCAGTGTCATGCTGACAGAATCAGGCGTTGAGAAAACGGAGAAAGCTTTCCAGATCGAGAATTTGTTCGACCATGCGAACGTGACGCTTAACCATCATGTTCAGCAAGCGCTCAAAGCAAACTTTATTATGAAGCGCGATGTGGATTATGTTGTGGAAGAAGAAGAGGTTGTCATTGTCGATGAGTTCACCGGCCGTCTGATGTCCGGACGTCGTTACAGCGATGGCTTGCACCAGGCGATCGAAGCGAAAGAGCAACTGAAGGTTCAGAATGAGAGCATGACGCTTGCGACAATTACATTCCAGAACTATTTCCGTATGTACCGTAAACTTGCTGGTATGACTGGTACGGCAAAAACGGAGGAAGAAGAGTTTAAACGGATATATGGCCTTGATGTTATACAGGTACCTACGAACCGTTCTATGATCCGTAAGGATATTGCAGACGTAGTCTACAAGTCTGAGAACGGCAAGTTTAAAGCGGTTGTGGAAGAAATCGTAGAGCGCCACAGCAAGAACCAACCGGTGCTTGTCGGTACGATTTCCATTGAGAATTCGGAGAAGCTATCTGATATGCTCAAACGCCGCGGCGTAACGCATAAGGTGCTTAATGCGAAGTTCCATGCTGAGGAAGCAGAAATTATTTCACGTGCAGGACAGGCGGGTTCCGTTACGATTGCAACAAATATGGCTGGTCGTGGTACGGATATTTTGCTAGGTGATGCTGTTGCTGATCTTGGCGGTCTGCACATTATCGGCACAGAGCGTCATGAGAGCCGTCGGATTGATAATCAGCTGCGTGGTCGTGCCGGCCGTCAAGGCGACCCGGGCTCGTCACAGTTTTACTTGTCGCTTGAGGACGAGCTGATGCGCCGCTTCGGTTCTGAGAATATTATGGGCATGATGGACAAGCTCGGTCTTGATGAGGATCAGCCGATTGAAAGCCGTATGATCTCAAGAGCGATTGAATCTGCACAGAAGCGCGTTGAGGGCAACAACTTCGACATTCGTAAGGTAGTCCTTCAGTATGATGATGTGATGAACCAACAACGTGAGGTTATTTATAAACAGCGCCGTGACATTCTAAGTTCGGAAAATATTCGTCAAGAAGTAATGGATATGCTTAAGCCTGTTATTGAGCGTATTGTAGAAGCACATTGTGCAGAGGACATTCCGGAAGAGTGGGATCTTCAAGCAATCGTGGATTACGCGCATGCGACCTTCTTGAACGAAGGATCTTTGACTAAGGAAGAGATCTGGGGCAAAGAGAAAGAAGAGATCGTCGACTATATTTTAGCCGAGGTCGTAGCTTCTTACGATGAGCGCGAGGAAGAGCTTGGCGCGGAAACGATGCGTGAATTCGAGAAGGTTGTCGTACTGCGCGCAGTTGATAGCAAATGGATGGATCATATTGATGCGATGGATCAGCTTCGTCAAGGTATCCATCTACGTGCATATGGCGGTACCGATCCTCTTCGTGAGTATCAGTTCGAAGGCTTCGAGATGTTCAAGGAAATGATCGAAAGCATTCATGAGGAAGTTGCTAGATATATCATGAAGGCGCGTGTAGAGAACAACCTAGAGCGTCAAGAGGTTGCTCAAGGTCAAACGACGACGACAAGTGGCGGCGGAGAAGCGATTGAGAAGCGTCCGGCTAAGCGCGAGGAGCGCGTTGGACGCAATGATGTTTGTCCTTGCGGCAGCGGCAAGAAGTATAAGCTTTGCCACGGTAAGTAAGGCACGGCATTGGAAGACACGGAATAATGTAGAGAACGAACAATTATTTTGAGGTGAAGCGGACGCTATGATAGACATAACGGTGAAACAAGACCTGCGTGAAATGGCTAAGCGTCTCCAAGAGCTTAGGGGGTCTCTTTGACTTAGATCTTAAGCAAGAGATCATTGCCAACTTCGAGGAGAAGATGACATTTCCTGATTTTTGGGATGATAATGAAAAAGCACAGAGCGTCATAGCGGAACTGAATGCTGTGAAGTCCGTCGTTGACCATTATGATGGGCTGAATAGCGAGCAGGAAGACCTGCAGATGATGCTGGAGCTGGCGGAGGAGGAAAGCGATGATTCGCTAGCCTCCGATGTTGTGAGCGGCGTTGAGAAGCTTATGCGCAAGGTCAGTGACTTTGAACTGCAATTGCTCCTTAACCAGCCCTATGACAAACTCAATGCCATTCTGGAGCTGCATCCTGGCGCAGGTGGAACCGAGTCGCAGGACTGGGGCTTGATGCTGTACCGGATGTACACGCGCTGGGCGGAGAAGAGTGGCTTCAAGGTAGAACTGCTTGATTATTTGCCTGGTGATGAAGCTGGAATCAAAAGTGTTACCATTCTCGTCAAAGGCTTCAATGCTTATGGGTATTTGAAGGCTGAGAAAGGTGTACATCGACTTGTTCGTATTTCTCCATTCGATTCTGCGGGCCGTCGGCATACATCGTTCGCGTCCTGTGATGTCGTGCCGGAGATTGATGACAGTATCGAGATCGAGATACGCTCAGAGGATTTGAAGGTAGATACGTACCGCGCGAGCGGAGCAGGCGGTCAGCACGTTAATAAGACGGAGTCGGCCATTCGTATTACGCATATTCCTTCGGGTATTGTAGTTGCTTGTCAGCAAGAGCGCTCCCAGATTCAGAACAGGGAACGTGCGATGAAAATGCTTCGCTCCAAGCTGTATGATCGAAAGATTGAAGAACAGTTGAAGCATCTTGCCGATATACGAGGCGAGCAATCTGAGATTGCCTGGGGCAGCCAAATCCGGTCATATGTATTTCATCCTTACAGTATGGTTAAGGATCATCGGACTTCGGTTGAGACAGGCAATGTTGGAGCAGTCATGGATGGCGATATTGATGCGTTTATTGATGGGTATTTGCGTCATCAGATTTGACATGCTTAAACCATAGTAATAGGGGAAGAGTTCCGACACGGTCAGCGTGTGGAGCTCTTCTTTTTGCGATAAATCAGCTTGGAAGGAGGTATGTGGAATGAACGCTAATGCAATGAAAAGAAGGAAGAGCGGACCGAGCTTGAGTCCGCGTGCCCAATCAACATGGAACATAGCACAGCTACTTATCGGGTCGGTTGTTGTAGCGATAAGCTTCAATATGTTCATGGTACCGAATGGTATTGCCTCTGGCGGTGTATCAGGCGTGTCTATTCTGGTGCAGAGGGTAGCGAACATTACGCCTGCAATTACACAGTGGGCCATCAACATTCCGCTGTTCATCGCAGGCCTGTGGCTGCTAGGTAAGAAGTTTGCCGCGAAAACGGCGCTGGGCTCCATCATATTGCCGCTATTTATTTTGCTGACGGCTGGGTTCGAATCGCCTACGGACAATCCTCTTCTTGCAGCTATCTATGGCGGTATTGGAGTTGGCCTTGGGCTAGGTTTGGTGTTTCGTGGAGGTGCTTCCACAGGTGGTTTGGACTTGGCAGCGCAAATTCTGCATCGGTATACGGGATTGCCGCTAAGCTTAGCTATCGTTTGCTTTGACGGTTGTGTGATTGTGGCGACAGGCATCATCATATCACCCGAGGTTGCTTTATACGCGTTGATCGGTTTATTCGTAACAAGCAAGACGATTGATTTCGTTCAAAGTGGATTGCAGCTATCCAAAGTAGCATTCATTATTAGCGATTATTCAGAAGAGGTGAGCTCCGCGATATTGAATGACTTGGATCGTGGTTTAACTCGTCTTGATGGTCACGGTGGATATACAGGGGCAGGTCGTACTGTTCTTATGGTAGTGGTTGGGCAGAATGAGGTTCCTAAGTTGAAGCAGTTGGTACGGACGATTGACCCTGGCGCTTTTGTCATTATTAGCAACACGGCTGAGGTGCTGGGGCAAGGATTTAAGCTTGAAGCTTAGTTTAGATATAGCGGGCTGTATTAAGGGTGAGGGAAAGACGGGAAGAGATACAAGCAAAAGCTGCCGTGAAATGGCGTTGCAGCTTGTATCCTTGTTGGCGATTTAGGTTTAAAGCTTATTTTCGTTTAAGCTTCTCGATATCCGTTTTGAGATTTAGCTGCTCACGATTTAGAATGTCAATGCCAAAGCCATGCGTATTCAACTCGGACGTTACTTTGCGCTCAAAGCTTGCTTGACCAGCATCAAGTCGTTTGGAAATATCGAGCGTTTCTAATGTTGCCTGACGAATGAGTGGAATATCAACGACGAGCCCTTCAATTCGATGCAGGCGCTGGTTTGTCGTTTGCTGCTCGTCCTTTAATTCCGTGAGCGTCTGCTGCATGCTGCCGACGGTACTCTCCAAACCACCAACAGTGTGCTCTAACTTACCAAAGCTTTGCTCCAAGCCACCCACAGTGTGCTCTAATTTACCAAAGCTTTGCTCTAAGCCACCCACAGTGTGCTCTAATTTACCAAAGCTTTGCTCTAAGCCGCCCACAGTATGCTCTAACTTACTAAAACTTTGCCCCAAGCCACCGACGGTATGCTCTAATTTACCAAAGCTTTGCTCTAAGCCGCTTATTGAGCTTTGCATTCCTCCTATGGTGTTCTGGATGCCTTGCTGTCCATCCCTTAATGAACCTAGCTCGTGAAGGATTTGTTGTAAAATTTGTTCTGTCATAATGAAATCGCCTCCCATGCAAATGAATAGCTGTTTAGCTGAATGGAGCTCCGTTCTTCTTTCTCTCGTTGCCAATAGTATATCATTTCTGCTAGTTGTATGATAACATAAAAATAAGAACAGGTGTTCTTGTATTTGCATAAAAGTTTTCATCTATGTTAACTGAGAATGGGTTAAAATGTACACATTTGCTCGTTGTATTAATATGAATTCGAATGTATAATAATACGGAACAACCTGCATATTTCCATCAACTGCCGAATGTTGTACAATTATAAGCTGAAGAAGATGACAACCTTTCCGTACAAGGAAAGAGTAATAGATACAGCCCAGGTGGCGTCATGGGTAAGCCTGCGGCATTTCGTTTCGGGGAGAGAATAATATGAGCTCAAAGGTGAAAATAGCAATTATCGGATCAACAGGCTACGGCGGTGTAGAGCTCATTCGTCTGCTCGCATCCCATCCTCTGGCAGAGGTGACGTCGGTCATTTCGTCTTCCAGCGCAGGTACGCCTATAGCGGAGGGTTATCCGCATTTGACGGGTATCCGTGAGGAACTGCTGGATGATGTAGACCCTGCTGCTATCAAAGCGAAAGCAGACGTTGTGTTTCTGGCTACGCCTGCTGGAGTGGCATCAAAGCTGGTGCCGTCGCTTTTGGAAGCAGGCCTCAAGATTATAGATTTGTCTGGTGATTTCCGTTTGAAATCTCCAGCGCTTTATGAACAATGGTATAAAAAGCCCGCGGCAGATGAAGCTTACTTGAAGCAAGCAGTATTCGGCTTGGCAGAAATTTATGGAGATCAAGTATTGGATTCGCCATTTATCTCTAACCCGGGATGTTATCCAACAGCTACGCTTCTTGGTCTTATTCCTGCAGTGAAAGCTGGCTGGATTGATCCTTCCACGATTATTATTGATGCCAAATCAGGTGTCTCAGGGGCAGGTCGCGGCGCTTCTCTAGGTACGCACTACTCGGAGTTAAATGAAAACCTGAAGGCTTACAAATTAAATCAGCATCAACATATTCCAGAAATCGAAATGGTGCTCTCAGATGCGGCTAACAAGCCGGTTGTCACCACCTTTACGACACATCTTGTACCGATGACCCGTGGTATTATGTCTACGATGTATGCGACTGTACAAGAGGGACACAGCACGGCTGATTTCATTGAGCTTTACCGTTCGTATTACACCAATCGCAAATTTGTACGTATTCGTCCAGAAGGTCAATGGCCGACTACGAAGGAAGTATGGGGCTCCAATTACTGTGATATCGGATTCGCAGTCGATGAGCGTACGGGGCGCGTAACGATTGTGTCTGTTATTGATAATTTGGTAAAAGGTGCGGCAGGCCAAGCCATTCAGAACTTGAACCTAATGATGGGATGGGACGAAACGCTCGGTCTGCAATTTGTACCAGTATATCCTTAATAAAGTATCATACCGTTTTTCAATATATAGGAAAGCATAACATTTTACTAACTTTATCTATATTTCTACGCGAAACGTTAGCTTAGCCGACAGAGGATGGCTTCAGCCGTTTACGCTTGGCTTATATCCGAATTCATACAGGTGAAGGAGAAACGATTTTACGATGGGACAGGAAAATTCGAAAGCTTTGTTCTCAGTCGTCACGGACGGCTCGATTACAACTCCTCAAGGCTTTACGGCAGGTGGACTGCATTGCGGCCTCAAAAAAACGACGCGTCATGATCTAGGTGCTATTGTATGCGAAGTGCCAGCTGCTGCTGCAGGCGTGTATACGACAAATGTATTTCAAGCTGCACCGCTGCAAGTAACTCGCGATAGTATCGCAGCAGGCGGCGTGCTGCGTGCGGTGCTAGTCAACAGCGGCAATGCGAATGCTTGCACAGGCAAGCAGGGAGACGCGGATGCCTACGAGATGCGTGCTAGGTTTGCGGAGTCTGCTGGAGTACCCGCCGAGCAAGTGGCTGTAGCATCAACAGGCGTCATTGGAGAACTGCTCAAGATGGACAAAGTACGAACGGGCATAGACGGATTACCCGCTAAACTTGCAGGTACGCGCGCAGGCGCAGATGATTTCTGTCAAGCAATTCTCACGACAGATTTAGTACAGAAGATGGTGTGTGTGGAGCTTGAATTGGATGGGAAACGCGTTTACGTGGCGGGAGCGGCAAAAGGTTCTGGCATGATTCATCCGAATATGGCGACGATGCTTGGTTTCGTTACGACAGATGCGGCGATTGGCAGCGAGGCGCTGCAGCAATTGCTGCGCCAATCGACAGACCTGACTTTCAATATGATTACGGTTGACGGCGATACGAGTACGAATGATATGCTGGTCGCTATGGCGAGCGGACTTGCAGGGAACAATGAGCTGACGGAAGCTCATGAAGGCTGGGCAGCGTTTGCTGCGGCTATTCGCTACGTATGCGAGGTGCTTGCGAAGGCGATCGCCCGTGACGGTGAAGGTGCTACTAAGCTTGTCGAGGTACAGGTAAATGGAGCGATCAGCGATGATTCTGCTCAAGCCATTGCGAAGACGGTTATTGGTTCATCGCTTGTGAAATCTGCTGTTTTCGGAGCTGATGCGAACTGGGGACGGATCATTGCTGCTGTAGGCCGTGCAGGCCAACCGGTTAACCCGGAAACAGTCGATATTCGTTTGGGTAATATTGTAACATTAGAGCAATCCCGTCCAGTCGTTTTTGATGAGGAGATTGCTTTGGAATATTTAAAAGGTGATACTGTCGTTATTCGCGTTGACTTACATAACGGAGAAGGTCAGGCAACGGCATGGGGCTGTGATCTGACTTATGATTACGTCCGCATTAACGCGGCGTATCGGACGTAATCCAAAAAAGTCTTGGAGGTTTTGATTCAGTGGCGGAGCAACGTTTTGTAATGAAATGTGGGGGCAGCACGCTTGCAGCACTTCCAAACAGCTTTTTCGATGAGCTGCGCAAGCTGCAAGAGGCTGACATTCTTCCGGTAATCGTACATGGCGGCGGTCCAGCGATTTCGGAGACACTTGGCAAGCTCGGAATCGAGACCGGTTTCGTGAATGGCCTGCGGGTAACAAACGACGCCGTGCTCGACGTTGTCGAGATGGTTCTAGCAGGGCGTATCAACAAAGAAATTGTTCGTAAGATCCAACTAAACGGCGCACGGGCACTGGGGCTCTCTGGTGTCGACGGTAAGCTGATACAGGCTGAACCAGTAGCGAATGCGGAAGAGATAGGTTTTGTAGGCGATGTTACCGATGTGAATGCAGCTATCATTGAAGGTGTAATGGAGATGGGCTACATTCCGGTTATTGCTCCAATCGGGATTGATGATCAGGGGCAACGCTACAATATCAATGCCGATACGGCTGCAGGTGCTGTGGCATCCCATTTAGGCGTCGAGCGCATGATTGTAGTAACGGATGTGCCAGGCATTCTCAAAACGGTAGATGGACAAAAGCAGGTGCTTCCGGTTGCTTCCGTTGCCGAGATTGAAGAAATGATTGCCAGTGGTGAAATTTATGGCGGTATGATTCCAAAGGTGCGCGCAGCGATACAGTGTATACAAGGGCGGGTCCGCGAGGTTGTGATTGTAAGCGGCGAGGAGCCGGGCGTACTGACGAGAGCTGTCCGTGAAGGCGGAGTAGGTACTCGGATCGTACAGACGAATGAAGGGCGGGTGTAACGTTAATGAGCGATATAAAAACGGCAGCTGCGGCTGATCAATCTCTGTTTCCTACCTACGCCAGATATCCGATGGCATTGGTTAAGGGCGAAGGAAGCTGGCTATGGGATGACAAAGGAACCAAGTATCTTGATTTCATGAGCGGTATTGCCGTTACGAACTTGGGGCATGCCCCAAAACAAATCAAGGAAGCTTTGATTAAGCAGTTGGATGAGCTATGGCATGTATCGAATCTATTCCATATTCCGAACCAAGCGGAAGCGGGCAAACTTATTACAGACAATAGCTGTGCGGATGCTGTTTTTTTCTGTAATTCGGGTGCAGAAGCGAATGAAGCTGCAATCAAGCTGGCACGCCGATACAATCAGAAGGTGCTGAATAACGGACGTTTTGAAATTATTACGTTTGAGCAGTCCTTCCATGGACGTACGCTTGCTACGCTTACGGCAACAGGCCAAGCGAAGGTAAAGGAAGGTTTTGCACCGCTCCCAGAAGGTTTTGTAACGATTCCACTAAACGATCTCGCAGCACTTGAGGCTGCTGTGTCTGATCGTACAGCAGCCGTTATGCTGGAAATGGTACAGGCAGAGGGCGGGATCAATGCTGTTGACCCTGAATATCTCAAAGCGCTGGTTGCGTTGTGTGAGAAACAAGGCATCCTGCTTATCGTTGATGAGATTCAAACGGGAATGGGACGTACAGGCAAGCTGTTCGCTTACGAGCATTATGGCATTGAGCCGGATATTTTCACAATGGCAAAAGGTCTCGGAAGCGGATTCCCAGTTGGCGCAATGGCAGCGAAGGAAAAGCTGCGCGAAGGGTTCACAGCAGGCAGTCATGGATCGACGTTTGGCGGCACGCCGATTGCGACAGCGGTGGTGAAAGCAACTGTGGAGACGATAGTAGGCGAAGGCCTGTCTGAGCGTGCGGCGCAAAAAGGTGAATACTTGATGGATCAGCTTAGACAGAAGCTCGCGGGCAATGCTTTTGTGCATGAAGTGCGAGGTCTCGGTCTGCTCGTCGGCATCGCGTGTGCAGAACCGATTGCTGATCTTTTGAACAAGGCACAGGAACGCGGATTGATTGCCATATCAGCCGGTCCGGACGTTATTCGTTTATTGCCTAATTTGTTGGTTACGGATGAAGAAATTGACATGGCTGTTGCGATATTAGTGGAGCTATTGGAAGAGAAACGTCCTGTTGCCTAATGAGATTCACAAAGCATATTGTTTTAACCAGAAGGAGGGCTACACCATGCAAGGAACTGTAAATGAAGATATTGCGCAAAGCTTGAAGGGGCGCGATTTCCTAATGCTGGTCGATTTCAAGCCGGAAGAAATTCGTTACTTGATCGATCTAGCCATTGATTTGAAGCAAAAGCAAAAAGCAGGCGAAACGCATCATGTGCTGAAAGGAAAAACACTTGGCATGATTTTTGAGAAGTCATCCACTCGCACACGCGTATCATTCGAAGTGGGGATGTACCAGCTTGGCGGGCAAGGACTTTTCCTCAGCGGGAATGATCTGCAAATCGGCCGCGGCGAGACGATCTGGGATACGGCACAGACGCTGTCGCGTTATCTAGATGGTATTATGATTCGTACCTTCGCGCACCGTAAGGTTGTTGAATTGGCTCGTGGAGCAACGATTCCTGTCATTAACGGGTTGACGGATCTATCGCATCCATGTCAGGCGCTTGCCGATTATCAGACGATTCTTGAGCAGAAAGGCCGTCTGGAAGGACTCAAAATTGCTTATATTGGCGACGGTAACAATATGACTCACTCTCTACTCATGGGTGCTGCCAAGCTTGGTCTTCATATGTCCGTTGCGACACCTGAGGGCTATGAGCCGGATGCAGATATTATTCAACAGACGAAGGATCATGCAGCGGAAACAGGCTCCCAAATCCACATCTGCCGCGACCCGAAAGAAGCGATTGCCGATGCCGATATCGTGTACACGGATGTATGGGCGAGCATGGGGCAGGAAGCGGAGCAGAAGGAGCGGGAAGTTGCTTTTGCCGCTTATCAGGTGAATGAGGCTTTGATTAAATATGCCAAGAAAGATTATCTCTTTATGCACTGCTTGCCAGCTCATCGCGGCGAAGAAGTGAGCGAAGGCGTAATCGATGGCGACAGCTCTATTATTTTTGACCAAGCGGAAAACCGTCTCCATGCTCAGAAAGCGATTATGGCAGCTATTATGTCCTAGCGTACCACTTAACGATATGAATTCATTCGAAAGGAAGTATATATTACAATGGCAAAAGAAAAAATCGTACTCGCCTATTCCGGCGGATTGGATACATCAGTTATCCTCAAATGGTTGAAAGAAACATACGACGCTGAGATTATCGCATTCACAGCAGATATCGGGCAAAAGGATGAGCTTGACGGCTTGGAGGCTAAAGCACTAGCAACTGGCGCATCCAAAGTGTACATCGATGACCTTCGCGAAGAATTCGCAAAGGATTTCATCTATCCGATGTTCCAAGCGGGAACGCTTTATGAAGGTCAATATTTGCTAGGTACTTCGATTGCTCGACCACTTATCGCTAAGCGGATGGTTGATATTGCACGTGCAGAAGGCGCTGCTTATATTGCACACGGCGCAACAGGCAAAGGAAATGATCAGGTGCGTTTCGAGCTGACGGCTGCTGCTTTGGCACCAGAAATCGGTGTAATCGCGCCATGGCGCCTTGAAGCGTTCCGTGAGGAGTTCCCAGGACGCGCAGAAATGATCGCGTACGCTGAGAAGCATAATATTCCAGTAACAGCATCAGCGGCTAAGCCTTATTCGACAGACCGCAACCTGCTGCACATCAGCTTTGAGAGCGGTATGCTTGAAGATCCTTGGTTCGATCCTAGCTCTGAAGAGAACGAGAGCATGTATGTGCTGAGCGTATCGCCAGAGAACGCTCCTGATCAAGCTGAATATGTTGAACTTACTTTCGCAGAGGGAGATTGTACGGCAATCAACGGCAAGGAGCTTAGTCCGCTTGAGGTAATGGATACCCTTAATGAGCTTGGCGGCAAGCACGGTATTGGACGCGTAGACATGGTAGAAAACCGTTTTGTCGGCATGAAGAGCCGCGGCGTTTATGAGACACCAGGCGGAACGATCCTATTCACTGCTCATCGCAAAATGGAATCGTTAACGATGGATCGTGAGGTTATGCATCTACGTGACTCCTTGATCGCGAAATACAGCCAGCTTGTATACAATGGCTTCTGGTTTGCTCCTGAGCGGGTTGCGCTGCAAGCACTTGTAACAGAATCGCAAAAGAATGTAAGCGGCGTTGTTCGTCTGAAACTTTACAAAGGGAACGTTATCGGAGCAGGCGTGCAAAGTCCGGTTAGCTTGTACAACCCTGACATTGCAACGATGGAAGCAGATCCTTCTCAAGCTTACGATCAAGGCGATGCAACAGGCTTTATTCGTTTGAACGCTTTGCGCTTGAAGGTTTCCTCGGCAGTCAGCAATAAATAAGCTTTACAAGGGAGTGTAACGAACCAGTGAGTAAATTATGGGGCGGTCGTTTTACGAAGAAAACGGATCAATTGGTAGAGGAATATACAGCTTCTATTATGTTCGACAAAGAGCTTGCCGAGGAGGATATCCAAGGCAGCATTGCACATGTGACGATGCTGGGCAAGCAAGGTATATTGCCGGCTGACGACGTAGAGAAGATTAAAGACGGCTTGCACCGTGTCTTGCAGCGAATCAAACGTAACGATATCGAATTCTCTATTGGTGATGAAGATATTCATATGAATATCGAGAAAACGCTCATAGATGATGTAGGCTCCGTTGGCGGTAAGCTGCACACGGGACGCAGTCGGAATGACCAAGTGGCAACAGATATGCATTTATGGCTTCGCAAACGCGTTGTCGAGTTCGTCGATATGCTCTACAAGCTGCAATTGGCGCTTATTGAGCAAGCGAAAGCGAATATCGATACAATTGTTCCTGGATACACGCATTTGCAGCGTGCACAGCCGATTCTGTTCGCGCATCATTTGATGGCTTACGTTTCCATGTTCGGGCGTGACATCGAGCGTTTGCAGGACAGCTACAAACGTATTAACGTATTGCCGCTAGGCGCGGGAGCACTTGCGGGAACGACATTCCCAATTGATCGTCACTTTGTGGCGAGTCAGTTGAAATTCGACCGCGTCTATGAGAACAGCCTTGATGCAGTAAGTGACCGTGACTTTATCGTTGAGTTTCTTGCTGACGCGTCGATCATTATGATGCATCTATCTCGTCTCAGCGAAGAGCTCATTCTATGGTCAAGCACCGAGTTCCATTTCGTCGAGCTTGATGATGCTTTCTGTACGGGCAGCAGCATTATGCCGCAGAAGAAAAATCCGGACGTTCCTGAGCTCGTGCGCGGCAAAACAGGTCGTGTTTACGGTGATCTTGTCGGCTTGCTGACTGTGCTCAAATCCTTGCCGCTTGCCTACAACAAGGACATGCAGGAAGACAAGGAAGGTATGTTCGACACCGTGAAGACGCTCCAAGGCGCACTTCAACTGTTCGCTCCTATGATTGCTACAATGAAGGTGAACAAGGAACGTATGCGTCAAGCCGTGAATCAGGATTTCTCGAATGCGACTGATATTGCAGATTTCCTCGTAGGCAAAGGATTGCCTTTCCGCCAAGCGCATGAAGTGATCGGCAAAACGGTATTGTACTGCATAGAGCAAAACAAATATTTGCTTGATCTAACGTTGGATGAATTCAAGCAGTTCTCGACGCTGTTCGATGACCGCATTTATGCAGTGCTTCAACCTGAGCAAGTTGTCAATGCACGTAATGTTTACGGCGGCACAGCCAAAACGCAGGTGCAGGATGCAATCGGACGTGCTGAGGTTGTACTAGAGCAGACTGCAGCGTGGGTAACTGAATATTTAGAACGCAGCAGATAAAACATAACGCCATTCGTGGTGTTGATTGTGAAAAGCAGTTCGGCGAGGCCTTAACAGGCAATCAGCCGAACTGCTTTTTTGCTGTTCTTATCGACTTTACCAGGTGTAGCTGCTCCTTAACTTATTCAATAAGACTGAGCATTAAATGCCGTCCTCCAATATAGGCTCCTTTGTGCTCGGAGCAGGAGTTGGTGTTACAGCTGGTCCGCCAATTTCCTTGCGTGGTCCAACTTCGATCAGTGTGGGTTGTGCTTTATAAGTATCACGAGATATACGATCACGAGAAATGAGCTTGCCATTTTTCGTAAGCGTGCGATAGGTTTCGACAATGTAGCCTTGCTTTCCTTTTTCTAGGATGACTTTCTGGCCAGGCGATAATTGAGCATTGTTTCTTTCCTGAATGGAAGGGGCGATCGTCTGGAGCGTGACGGATTCGATATCATAGTTCTCCTCAGCGTTCATCGTTCCGAATAGCTTGACGGTAAGTCTGCGATCCTCTACTTGCGTTCGAATGATCAAATGTTTGCCAGTCGTATTCTTGAAACGGAAGTTAATCGCATCGCCCGCATAGGTTGCATCTTGGCCGATCGGCAAATAAGCGACAGGCAAGGAGTGGTTGCGACGCTCAACAATTTCGAGACCGGCTCGCAGCGCTGCATTGTACAATGTACTCGATACTTGGCATATTCCACCACCGATGCCGGGAACTAGCTTTCCGTTTAGAATAACAGGCGCTTCTCGATATTCGTACAGTTCCTCAGCGCGTTTTATCAGCTTGTTGTAGTCAAACACTTCTCCGGGTGCAAGCTCCCAGTCGTTAAGAGCTTCGGCCGTAACGGTAACGTTATAGGCACGTCCCTCCGCACTCGTCTTGAAATCTGTGGAGAAAGACATGATTTTACGTTCGATTCCTTCATCCTTCAGTTTCTCCAGCGTAAGTTCGGGGTGAACGGTCGAAATCGGTAGGGAGGCTTCATAAGCCTTCTCGACCGGAGCTCCGATTTTTTCCTTAGGAACGATAACCCATTCATCAACGCGAGCGGTTAGTTCAGCTGTATCCAGTCGATAAGCATCTACATGAGGCTCATAAACAATCTGGTCGTCACCCGTAATTGTTCGCGTGGCATTTTTGGTTTCATTCTTTTCGATCCAGCTCCATTGCTTGCGTACGGCTGCATCGAACACATCAGGATTCCAGCTTTGAAGGAGCACATATGTTTTTTGAAATTGATACCGATAGACGGCACGCTCCCATATATCGCCTTCAGTGAGCTTAGCTAAAGCTTCCCGTGCACCGGTGAATGCTGCTTTGTAGCCGAGCTCGGAGACGGTCCAGCTCTTGCTGTCGCTTGCTGCCGCTGTAGAAGCTTGAATCGAAATTGTCCTCTGCAGCAGCGCTTGCTCATATTGATCCAGCACATGCAGCGCTTCTTGCAGCGGTAAGCCGCCAATGGCAATACCGCCGGCATCAACCTGCTCGGGAACTGTTTTTTGCAGTGCGTAATTCCAGACAAAGCCTGAGCTTACAGCTGCGAGAAGCAACAGGGAAGCAGCGATGATGATGCCAAT
This sequence comes from Paenibacillus sinopodophylli, assembly GCF_005930355.1. Taxonomy (GTDB): domain Bacteria; phylum Bacillota; class Bacilli; order Paenibacillales; family Paenibacillaceae; genus Pristimantibacillus; species Pristimantibacillus sinopodophylli. Next base: position 37,256 of record NZ_VDBO01000003.1, on the reverse strand, counting down.
ATGAATCCGTTTTATGATATGAATCACTCCTTTCTGCATGTGGAAAACAAGGCAGTACTTCATGTATATGCTCCATACGCTGTAATTTTGTCTATAGCGAATTCAACGGTTGATTCGACAAACGATTTTTTATGAGATTTGTGAAAAATGAGGAAAGCGAGCTTCTCATGAAGGAATTCAGCACAAACTGTCGAAATAGTAGTACTGACTATAAACAGGATGTGATAATGTGATTGAGATGCAAGACATATGGAAAACGTACACCGACGGAACGCATGCGTTAAGAGGCGTCTCTGTTCGTATAGATCGCAACGAATTTGTTTATTTAGTAGGACCATCAGGCGCAGGGAAATCTACGTTTATGAAGTTAATTTATCGTGAGGAAGTTCCGACGAAGGGTCAAATTTCAGTCAATGGATTTAATATAGGAAAACTAAAGCCGCGCAAAATTCCATTTGTGAGGCGCAACATAGGCGTTATTTTTCAAGATTTCAGATTATTACCCAAATTAACGGTATTCGAAAACGTCGCTTTTGCGATGGAGGTTATAGAAGCGCCGACTAGAGTGATTAAGAAAAGGACGATGGAGGTGCTAGACCTCGTTGGACTGAAACATAAGCATGCTAGCTTACCGGCGCAGCTATCCGGCGGAGAGCAGCAGCGCGTCTCGATCGCAAGGGCGATCGTTAATAATCCGTCTGTCATTGTTGCGGACGAGCCTACAGGAAACTTAGATCCAGAGACGTCGCTGGGTATTATGAATTTGCTTGAGGAGATTAACTTCCGCGGGGCGACGATCGTAATGGCTACTCATAATAAAGACATCGTAAATTCTATGCGCAAGCGCGTTATTGCAATCGAGAATGGTGATATCGTACGTGATGAGGCTAGAGGGGAGTACGGCTATGAAGCTTAGAACCGTAACCCGGCATTTCCGTGAGGGCGCCAAAAACATCATCCGAAATGGCTGGATGTCTTTCGCATCGATGAGCTCGATATTTATATCGCTTTTCATACTCGGTGTATTTTTACTGCTAGCCTTGAATGTTAATCATATGGCTGCTCAAATCGAGAGTCAGGTTCAAATTCGTGTGTTTCTTCAGCTTAATGTGGAGCAAGAAAAAATAACGGAGCTCCAGAACAAGATCGGTAATCTTACCGAGGTGAGAAAAGTAACATTTGTTTCGAAAGCGGAGGGTCTTGAGCTGCTGAGAAAAAACTTGGGCGAGGACAACAAGGACTTGCTGGATGGTTATGAGAAGGAAAAAAATCCGCTGCCTGATTCGTTTACGGTAGAGGTTTATGATCCGCAATCGATCGAGGCTGCAGCAGAGCAGATCGAAGCGATCAATAAAGCAGACGAGCTTATCCCCATTGCTAAGGTCAAGTACGGGCAAGGCACAGTAGAAACGTTATTCAAAATTACCAATGCTGTTCGTTACATAGGCATAGTGGTTGTAATCGGATTGTCGGTCACAGCGATGTTCCTAATCTCGAATACGATTAAGATGACGATTATCGCAAGAAGAAGAGAAATCGGCATCATGAAGTTGGTAGGTGCGACCAATTCATTTATTCGGTGGCCGTTCTTCATTGAAGGTGCCTTGATTGGCATTATTAGCTCCGTTGTTACGACGGCAGCTGTATTGCTTGGATATTCACAGCTTGTGAAATTTTCGCAAATGGAATTGTCTTTGATGATGATTAAGCTGGTTACGGTAGAGGAGTCAGGTCTGCTGACAGCGACGCTGCTCATTGTACTTGGAACGCTTCTTGGTGTTTGGGGCAGTACGATTTCGATACGCAAGTATTTGAAAGTGTAGGTGGATACGAACGTGATGAAGAGAAAATGGCTGTTCGTTGTGGCTATGATGATGCTCGTAGTACTTGTATGGCAACCAACTGGAGGAGAAGCGGCTTCTCTTACCGATATCAAGAAACAAATCGCAGCTGCGAAAGCGGAGATGAGAGCTGCTGAGCAGCGCGCGGCCAAAGCGGAGCGAGAAGCGGCAAACGTGAAGCAGCAAGCGGCTAATGCACACCAGCAGGCAGAAGTAGCTGAGAGCGAGAAGGGTGACATTGAGAACAAGAAGGCAGAGGCTCTAGCATCAATTAATAACATTATGGCTGAAATTGATAATGTTGTTATTAATAAAACAAATGCGTTGGCACAGCGTGATGAGAAGGAAGAAGAACTGCTTCAGACCGGATTAGAGCTTGATCAGGCTGAAGAACGGGTAACGACCCGGGATGAGCTTCTGCAGTCACGTATGCGTCTTATGTATACAAACGGATTTGTTTCGTACATGGATGTATTGTTGAGTGCGACGAGCTTTACTGATTTTATTGACAGATTTGATGCTCTTCAATCTATTTTGTCGCAGGATCGCGACATTTTGGCGGAACAAAGGCAAGAGAAAGAACTTGTCGCCCTCAAAAAAGTTGAGGTGGAGAAGCAGTTTGGCGAAATGACCAAAATTTATGAGAAGCTGGAGCAGTATGAAGCTCATCTTGCCAAGAAGGAAGAAGAAAAGCAATTGATGATTGCGAGCTATAATAGCAACATTCAACAGCTGGACGGCAAGCTTCATCAGTTAGATAGCAAGCTTCAACAAATAGACAGCACGCTTGAAGAGCTAGAAGGCATAAGCAAGGAGCAGGAAGATTTGCTGATGGCGCTTGCTGCAAAGGTATCCAAGCTGAACGCAGAGAAAAATAGTATTTCTAATCCATACTCTGGCGGTAAACTAGGAATGCCAATTAGAGACAACTACCGGGTAAGCTCTAACTTTGGCACCCGAGTTCATCCGATTACGGGCAAAAAGCATACGCACACAGGAATCGATTTCGCAGCACCTCAGGGTACAGATATTTATGCGGCTGAGGATGGCGTTGTATTGGTTGCCCAAAGCTGGAGCAGTTATGGGAACTGTGTCATCATTGACCACGGAAATGGCTTGTGGACGCTATATGGCCATATACGCAATGGTGGCATTAAGGTTGAAAAAGGCGAGAAAGTTCAAAAAGGCCAAAAGATCGCGGAAGTTGGCAGTACGGGCAACTCAACCGGTCCGCATTTGCATTTCGAGGTACGAGTAAATCAAACACCAGTAAACCCAAGCAGCTATTTAAAATAGGCTTCATCTATAAGCAACTTTCAGAGGCAGCCCGTGTGGCTGCCTTTGGAAATTTTGACCCATACCTGATGAAATGATCATCTTTTCTGGATAAGACAAATAATTGGAAGTCAATTGTCATATACTAGGGGGGTCTTAAAGCTAAGACCGTGGAAGATGAGAAGGTGGTGTAGACAGGTGCATTTCAAAGGACGTACAGTATTTGCGTTCGTTATGCTGACGATGATTGCATCGGTACTCGTGACGCTGACGATCGCGGATCAATTAATTAATCCAGACCAGCATTCAGCACCTGCGCTCACAGCGTCAGCAGCTGACGATGGTGACCGGTTCGCACTGAAAGAGGACGAGCTAACGAAGCTGAATGCGGTGCTGGAGTTAATTGAGACCAAATATTATCAAAAGGTTGACCGACATGAGCTGCTCGACGGAGCGGTCAGTGGAATGATGTCCTCGCTCGACGATCCGTATTCCGTTTATATGGAGAAGGATGTCGCACAGCATTTCTCAGAGTCTATCGAGGGCTCTTTTACAGGCATCGGTGCGGAAGTGACGCTGGAAAATGGAAAGATTGTTGTCGTATCTCCCATAAAAGGATCCCCGGCTGAACGTTCTGGATTACTTGCCAAGGATGTGCTGTTATCTATAAACGGTGATAAGCTTGATGGCTTGAACCTACAGGATGCAGTTGCCAAAATCCGCGGCCCTAAAGGGACGAAAGCGAAAATTCAAGTACAGCGGGCAGGCTTCTCCGATCCCATCCAGCTCGTGCTTATCCGTGATGATATTGATGTGGAGACGGTATATGGCAAGCTGCATCAAGATGGGACAGGTGTTATTGAGATTAGACAGTTCTCCTTGCATACGGCAGAGCGCTTTAAGCAGGAGCTGGCCAAGCTGGAGGAGCAAGGCATGAAGGGACTTGTGCTGGATGTACGCAACAATCCGGGCGGAGTGCTTCCGGTAGTCGTCGATATTGCCCAATCCTTCCTGGCTAAAGGCACGACAGTCGTTCAAGTAGAGGATCGGGAAGGCAAGCGAGAGAAGACCCTCTCTGAGGGCCAAAGCAAATCCTATCCCATCGCGGTGCTAATGAACACTGGAAGCGCAAGTGCTTCGGAAATTTTAGCAGGTGCCTTGCAGGAAAGCGCTGGCGCGAAGCTTGTTGGCGAAACCTCTTTTGGTAAAGGAACGGTTCAAGTGAGCTATAATAAAGCACTAGGAGACGGCAGTTTGTTGAAGATGACGATTGCGAAGTGGTTGACGCCTAAAGGCAATTGGATTCATGAAAATGGAATTAAGCCGGACATTGCTGTAGAGCCACCAGACTTGTACAAGGTTGCGAGGCTTGCCCTCGAAGAGACACTGAAAAAAGATATGCTAGGCGAACAGGTCCGCAGTGTTCAAATTATGCTGCATGGACTCGGTTATGAGCCTAAGCGTGAAGATGGCTATTACGGTTCCGAGACAGTAGAGGCCGTTAACAAATTCCAAGCGGAACATGGCTTGCCGGCTACGGGACAGGTCGATAAGCTAACCGGAGATACGCTTGAGAATGCGGTTATTAAATGGATTCAGGATGAGAAGAACGATACCCAGCTCCATGCAGCAATTAAAGCCGTAAGCAGGAAATAAACCACAAGCGTCGAATGAATAAGAGGTTGACTCTGTTTAACGGAGTCGGCCTTTTATTTTTTTAAACCGATTAGGAAATGTGGAACGAGTGAAGGAGTGTTAGCTTTGGAAACGGCGATCGAGTTGCTGGAAATGCTCGGGAAAGCGGCTGTCCAATTGATTGCACAGCCATTTTATTATATTGCGGTTTTATTTATCATCTTACAATATACGAGGCAGATAAGAATGGAGAGGCAAATGTTCGCGGTTAAGCTGCATCATTGGCCCAGCTTGGTTTTGAAAGCGCTAATCGCTGGCTTGCTTATCGGTCTTGCAGTATCTGTCGTTGGAGCTTTTATCGGTGTGGCATTAACTGGAACGGCGGTAATATGGCTGTGGGCAGTAGCGGCCATTCTGATGCTTATCCGCATTCGGTACCTATGCTTCGCTTACAGTGCAGGGGTCATTACCCTTCTCCAATGGCTAGTCGGATGGACGGCACTGGGTGAGAGAACGGATTGGCTTGGCTTCGCAGCAGTCTCGCTTGCAAGCATAGATGCAATAGGATTGCTCGTCTTGGTAGCGATGCTGCACCTTGCGGAAGCTTTGCTGGTCCGCTGGCAAGGGCATCGGTTAGCTACCCCGCTATTTATAGAGGGGAAGCGAGGGAAGCTTGTGGGCGGCTACATGCTGCAAGGATTTTGGCCAATCCCCCTTCTTATGCTGGTTCCGTCTACTGGCAATGGCGCTTCAATGGCAGAATTGCCTTGGCAACCACTGTTCGGAGTGGATTGGTCGCAAGGCTGGTCATTTGTGGCATTACCTATGATTATCGGTTTTACGGAGATGACAAGGTCATTATTGCCGCGCGAGAAAGCGAAGCATGCAGCTAAAGGTTTGCTTTTGTACAGCATCTGTCTGGCGGGCGTGGCTGCTCTCGCATGGTGGCAGCCCATTCTCCTGCCGCTTGCTGCAATCGCCTCACTCCTCTTGCATGAAGCGATTATATGGCGCAGCCGTGCTAAGGAGGCCGCACAGTCGCCGCTCTATGTCCATGATTCGCGTGGCTTGCGTATATTGGGAATCGTGCCTGGGACACCAGCCTCAGCGATGGGGCTTGGTGTTGGTGAAATCTTGCATAAGGTGAATGGTGTACGTGTAAAAACCAAAGAGGATCTCTATGAGGCCCTAGTACTGAATTCCGCTTTTTGTAAGCTGGAGGTGCTGAATTTGGAGGGTGAAATTAAGTTCGCGCAACGGGCGAGATTTGCAGGCGAGCATCATCAGCTTGGCGTTATCCTTGCCCCAGATGAACAGGCTAACTACTACGCTTCAACAGGCCCTGCCTCGTTGCTGGAGCTGCTTAGAAGTTATCATGCTTCTAATCGACGCGGTGGTGCTTCAGTGGACAAAGTGGAACATTAAGAGCAAAAAAAAGACTGTACGCGGCAGAATCGCCGTATACAGTCTTTTTTTGTATTATGATTTCTTACGTCTGAACTGAAGTGCTACGCCTAGAAGCAGCAAGCTTAATCCTAGTATTTGCATAAGCAGGTAGCTTTGTTCTCCTGTTTTTGGAAGATTACTCACAGGTGGTGTAATAGTATTGCCATTATCTATACCGCCTTGTGGCACCTCTACATCGATCTCGAAGAAAATTTCCTCTTCGTTGCCGTCTTTGTCCTTCACAATAATAGAGAACTTGTCTTTACCTGTGTATCCAGGATTAGGTGTGTAAACCCAGTTGCCTTTGTCGTCAATCGTGACTGTACCATGCGACGGTTTTTCACCTATGCTAGGCTTGCTGTCTACTGGAATGTCGACATGGCCCTTAATGGGTTTGTCCTGTTCAGTTGCTTCATGTTCTACCGGCGGATTGACAGGTACTACCGGAACCTCTGGATCTGGATTAACAGGAGGTAGAACCGGAGGTTGTACAGGTGGCTGTACAGGCGGGATTACCGAAGGCAGCACCGGTGGAACAGGAGCGTTGTATAAGCCTAAATCAATGCTTAAGTTCTCCCAGCCAAATGGCGCGCTATCCCCGATGTAAATCGCCTCTGTTAAACCATGTGTCAATTTGTTGGAGTCTAGTTCAGCAGATACACCAGTTGCCTCAGCTTGCGTCACAACAAAGCCAGCAGGAATGGTAAACTCTACGTAATATTGTCCATTTAACAATTGATCAAACAAATAATAACCAGGGTTTCCGTTGGAGTCGTTAGCTGTTTTTGTTTGTTCAAGGAAGCCCTTATCCTTGTCATACAGCTTAACAACTACATAATTAAATCCGTGTTCAGCATCATCATCTTGCTTACCGTTTGAATTGATGTCGTACCAAACATAGTTACCGATTTTGCCTTTGGCGATTAAGCCAAGATCAATCGTATGGTTAACCCATCCCTCAGTATGACCAATTGTAATGACTGAAGTAACTCCGCTAGTATCGGTAGGGTTCGAATCTAGTGCTGAGTCAGTACCAGCACCTGGAACTGTTTTCTCATAATCTGTAGGATAGATGAACTGTACGAAATAGTCGCCTTCGCGCAGGTTATCAAACAAATAATAACCCGGTTTGCCGTCTGGTCCAGTATACGTTGTTGTCTCTTCATATGGTGTACCAGTTACCGTATCCTTGTAGAGCTTAACAGTGATGCCGTTAATGCCTTGTGCGTCGTTTTCGTTTTGTACGCCGTCACGATTGCGATCAAGCCATACATAATTGCCAATTTCACCTTTAGCAATTAGACCCAAATCGATCGTTGGATCAATCCAACCAGCTGCTTCACCGATTTCGATTTTTGCAGTGGTGTGGGTGTTGTTCGTACTATTAGAATCCGTACCATTGTTGCCACCGCGTTCTGCTGCTGTTTTTTCATAATCTACTGGCAGAACGAATTGGACATAATAGTCGCCTTCAAGCAGCTCAGTAAACTTATAGTAGCCAGGCTTGCCGCTTGAATCGTTGGCGGTAGTCGTTTGTGCGACCGGAGTTCCGGTAGCGGAGCCTTTGTAAAGCTTGACTACAACGCCATTGATACCGTCTGAATCCTTTTCGTTCTGAATACCGTCACGATTGCGGTCATGCCATACATAATCACCTATGCTGCCTTTGCCGACAAGACCTAAATCAATCGTCATGTCGCTCCAGCCAGCAGGAGCCGTCGCTCCAATCTGGATGACCTGTGTCATTCCGTTGACAGTTGGGTTGGAGTCTGTTGCCGTTGTAGTGCCTGCAGCAGCCGCTTTTGCAAGACCGAAGATGCTTGGCACTTCAAATTCGACATAGTAATCTCCGCCGACCAGATGCTCGAATAAATAATAACCAGGGTTGCCGCTAGAGTCGTTTCCAGTCACCGTTTCTTCGAGAAGGATTTTATTGTTATCGTATAGGTTTACTTTAATGCCGTTGACACCGTCTTTTTCTTCTTCGTCCTGCTTGCCGTTGTCATTACGGTCCACCCATACATAGTTACCGATGCTGCCTTTGCCAACTAACCCCAAGTCAATCGTGTGATCAACCCAGCGAGTTGCTTCTCCGATAACAATTTGCTGTGTAATGCCGTTGTTGTCTGTTACGTTAGAATCTGTACCTGAACCTGGAACAGAGCCTTCGACAGTCTTGTTGTAATCATTAGGAATCACGAATTGCACGAAATAGTTGCCAGACAGCAGATGGTCGAATAGGTAGTAGCCAGGCTTGCCGCTGCTATCATTCGCTGTTGTCGTTGTAGCAATTTCTGTACCATTTACGTTATCCTTGAACAGCTTCACGACAATGCCGTTAATGCCATCCTTTTCTTGCTCGTTTTGAACACCGTCCCGATTGCGATCTAGCCATACATAATTGCCGATTTCGCCGCGAGGATATAATCCAAGATCAATGGTAAGGTCATCAGGAGCAAGTGCTGTAAGCACAATAGCGTCCGTTACACCCGATGCATCAATGGCATTGGAATCAGTGCTGGATGTACCTTTATTCGGTGCAGTGACATCATAATCACCAGGTACAATAAACTGAACATAATAGGTAGCAAAAGGCAAGCCTTTAAACGAATAATGTCCTGCTTTTCCATCTTTGTCGCGAGTAAGTGTTGTAGCAATTACATTTTTGTTATCATCAAGCAATTTTACAGTAATGCCGTTAAGGCCATTTTCACTTGCGTCTTGAATGCCATTTTCGTTAAGGTCAAACCAAACATAGTCGCCAATAGAGCCTCGCGGATCAGTTGTAACTGTGATGATGTGCGTATCCGAAACCGGAGGAGTCTCCGCGGGATCTGCATTGACTGTATTAACGATAGTAGCACCGCTGACGTCCGTGCTTGTTAATTGATACGGATAGGTAATTTCAATCGACTTTCCAGCTTCTAGAGATGGAATGTTTGGAATTCCTGTAACCTTCGTATCGGTTATGACGATATTCGTCAAGGTGCTGCTGCCTGTGTTCGAGACGGTTACGAGATAATCGATCCAATCACCAGCATCAGCGCTCGATGCGGAGGTTCTGCTGCTTGTTTTGACAACTTCGACCCCTGCTGTAGGAATACTTGCTGTATCCTCCAGAGGATCTTCGGACTCATTGTAATAAACGGTAGCCTTATTATCGAGCTCGCTCAAATCGAAATCATCAGAGGTAACAGAATAAGTGCCTGTAAGTACAATCTTCTTATTCGGAGCTAACTTCTTAATAACGATATAAGGCTCGGTTCCTGAATTGCTAATGCTTGAAATAATATCAGAACGTGAATGGCTATTGCCGTTAATTGGAATGGCAGAGCCGTCATACGTCAGACTATTGAAAGCAAATCCTGCTTGATTGCGATCAAGCGTATCCGATATTTTGATGTTGTGCAGGGTTACTGTTGAAGTGTTCGTAAATTCGATTTCGTATTGGACCTCATTGCCTACAACAACGTGGCTAATGCTTGGCGCATCAGTTGAAGATCCTTTAGCTACGTTTGTAATCGATTTGACAAATTCAGCTGAAGGGAACGAAGGAACTCCCGAACCACCCTCAACAAGACCTAGATCAATTGTAAAGTTCTTGATCTTATCTGCTGTCAGAACATCAATAGTGATACTGTCCGTACGATATGGCGTGTACGTGCCGATAGTGGCAAGCTTAGTGACCTTGTTGGAATCCGTATTATCTACATGTGTAGGATCTGCTCCTGGCGTGTTAGCCGTTGTCGGAGAATATCTCTCCGGAAGAACAAACTCTACTTCATATTGACCGGTAGGAAGACCTTGGAACAAATAGTAGCCTGGGCTTCCGTTTTGATGATAGCCGGTAATGGTTTCTTTATACGGAGTCGTTCCTCCGTCTTTATAAAGATTAACTTGAATACCGTTAATGCCTGCGCCTTGTCCGCTGTCGCCAGGATACTCCTCATCCTGAATGCCGTTGCGGTTACTATCAAACCAGACAAAGTTTCCGATCTCGCCAAGAGGCACATGTTGATTAGTAGGGTGAACTAAGAAACCTACTTTGTTTGGCTCTGCTGGTAGCATCGTTCTGCCACTGGCTGCGCTGGTTGCTTGAATCGCGAAGGAGTTCCAAGCAACTTTACCTGTTTCTGTTCCTACTGGTGCATTCATGTCCCAGCCAAGAACGATATAGTCGCCAGGAGCCAGATCATTGCTGCCATCACTGCCTTTGATGTTTTTGAACTCAAAGTATAGCGATTGAATATCTGTTAGGTCATCACTTGTGAAGCTTGCTTGATTAATCCAGCCGTTTTTGCTGCCTACCGCATTTGAAAAGTTGACGATAGTGCCTTTGTCAGCTGAAAGACTGTAATAGACGTTCAAGTCATAAGTGATCGTTTTGCTTGGGCCGCCACCCTCAGGGACATAAGTAAATGTTTTACCAGTTCCTGAAATAGGGGTTGAAGCAAGATTTGGACGCCATTCGGAACCACGAGCTGTGTTTCCTAGTACAGATTGATCGCCGATAAATGGCAGGATATCGATTGCGTCAATCTTGGATAATCGGGTATTCCCGCTATTCTGAATAACAAGCTTGTAATCGGCAGAGCCACCCTCATAAGTAGAACTGAATCTTGGGAATTCTGTGTATTCAGAATCTCCTTCAACTCTATCAAATGGAGTGAATGAAATAGAAGGTGGGCCGCTATATCCGCCTGAATTAGCTGCATCGAATACGGGAGCGAGATCCCCTTTGTTCCACTTTGTTGATTTGACGACAGCAGCTGAACTGACAACTACTGGCGCACTGGCATTGACATAGTAGCGCACATCAGGACCAGTAGGGGGTATTTCAAATCCAAGTGCTGTTTCTGAGCGTCCTGCGTTGTCAGCAGCCCAGCCTGGGAAATCGGAAGGGTCAAAAGGATTGCTGTTTTGATCATGCCAGAATTGCGTAGTCGGGTCAGCCGGAGCTGCATACAGATTGTTGACGTAGATAACAGCTCCGCCTGTCGCTAGAGCACCTGCGCGGATTTGACCATTGTAAGTAATGTTTAGCTGAGTACCCGGATCAAGAGAGATGCCTGAAGGCCATGACCATTTCACAAGTGTTTTGCCGTTCAAGTCGGGCAGAATTTCTAGTTCTGGAGCTACAGCGCCAGATGGCAAACCGGTAATCGTAAATGATTCAGCGAGCGCCGTCTGCAAATCAAGCTGCTTCGGATTCGTATAATAATTGAAGTCCTGAGGCAGTAGGTCGTAAATGACTGGGTTTACCCAAGGTCCAGTTGCATCTACTTTATTTCGAATGTGGATCGTAAATGGAACAGTGCTTAAAGGACCGTAGAACGCATTGTTCGGCTGACTATCCTTCCAAGCGTTAAGCCAAGGCTTAGGCTCGTTAATCAGGAAATTCGCTACTGCTTTTCCGGGTGTTTTGGGAGCATATCCCCAGGCACCTGGTGATGTCTCAGTCAAAGCGTCATAAGTTATGACAGCACAGTTCTTAATGGTATCTCCTTGCTCAACATTAGGGTCTGCATTTGGAGTAACCGTACCGCAGGCTGCATTTTCGCTTGATCTAGGACCTGTAGCTGTGTCCAAGACCGAACCTTTGATTTCAATGCCGCCGATCGTTTGGTTAATCGGCAACGATGCAAATGTCCAAGAAACACTCACTAATGAATCGCCGACTGGCACTATGATATTGCCTGCAGGACCAATGGATAGGTTACTGCCTGTTGCTGCTTTCTCTATGGCATTGCCATTGCTGTTTGGAGTAAATGTGTTTGAGCCGCCATTTTTCAGTACATAAGTAAAGGATGTCCACTGACGGTTAGGCATTTTCAGCTGCGTGTACGTAAGCTCAGTTGGAAGCGTGTCTGTAAGAACCAGATTCCGCAGCTCCGAGTTCACGCCAGTTGCCGTATTCGTAATACCGCCAATGGTATAGGTTTGTTCTTGTCCGTGCCAACGATAGTCGAAAGTACGGTTTTTATTGATCGCGCCTCCACCTGATACTGGTCGACCGAACTTGGTAATAACCTCTGCATGCTCAAGGGTCACCTCAGTTTCGGGTGGTCCTTCTATGGTGTATTGAGTAATGTCTACTTGGTTTGTTTGATTAATGGGTCCAAGCCAACCGAGTGAATCTGAGAATTTGAGTGTGACAAGAGCCTCAAATGATTGCCCAGATGCCAAATCGAAATTGGACCAGGTAATGGTACGATTAGTCGTATTGATTACAGGAGTAACGTTAGGACCTGCTGAATGTTGAATATCTGCAAGCGTCACGGTTGCATTTGCCGGGTAAGTATCTACCAAGGTAATGTTTTTAAGTGCGCCGGCGGGAAGCGTGTTACTCTTCTGTACCGATTTAATACCGACTTTATAGCTGATGTCTCCGCCTACATTGAGGACAGTGCCTGTAAACCCGGATTCCTGAGTTTTGAAGGCTGCCCACTTGTCATAGGTAGACTGTGTCGGAGTTGGTGTTGCTGTTGGCGGAGCGGTAGGAGCTGGCGTAGCATCCGCAGCGATGCTGACATTAACGTTGCTTGAGCTCACGTTTCCGTTTGAAATTTCCGTAGCGGTCGCAGTGTTAGTCTTGGTGACAAGGGAGTTGGTGTACGTGTTGCCTACCTTGACCTTAATTTCAATTTCCAGCGAATCTCCGGGACTCATTTGACGGTTAATGCTTACGGTGTTTCCGGTTGCTCCAGCGCCTGTTACGCCTTGAATGATAAAGGGAGCGGGAACAACGTCCTCGATCCTCAAATCCTTTGCTAAGGCTACAGTGCTGGCAAGCGCTACGTTAATGAAGTAACTGAATTCATCATTCACGTTTACATTTGTCTTATCCGCGGTTTTTATGATCGTAAGTCCGTCAATTGGCGTGCTCGCCTGCACTGGAGTTGCTAAGGGAAGCAGCGCTGTTTGCAACAGCAAGGCGAACAGAATGACAAGGGGGAGAGTACGACCTTTCCGCATGTTCTGAAATAGCATGGTTTCTTTCTTCCTTCCTTTCGGTCTGTTAATACTTTTGCATGTGGCAGAATGACGCATTATTCCAGGTAAACGAGAAGTAGCCGATATCAGCCTCCTTAATAAAGTCAGCCTGCTTGCGTAGAAGTTAAAAGTCTAGGAAGTAATCGACAGGTACTTGTGAAATGTCAGAATTATAGAAGCTGGTTCACTAATCTCCATGGCAATTAATGCCTGATAGAATACATTTGGCACGATTCACCCATGCTGACTAATTTAGCAAGCTGCTCGAATCCTGAGAAGTAATGTGGCCACAGAAAAAGGGAACAGATAACGCCTTATACCGTCACGTTTCGTCAAGTCACGACTTTATCTGCATCATGATTCACTATACAGACTATATCTGTACAATTTCTGAACAATTTCGTCCTATCGGATAGGTTATATATTTGAAGAAGCATAAATGAACATCAGGCATATGCCGATATACTAAAAGAAAGCAATGATTAGATGCAGTACTAACTAGGAAGGGTTTAGATTAACAATAGGAGTGAAGCGATTGAAAGTGCTTTTAATAGATGATGAAAGGCTAGCTCTGGTTCAGTTGGAACGTATGCTAAGCGATGCGATGGAGCTGACAGCAATCGACAGCTTTCAGAATCCATTGCTGGCTGTAGAGCAGGCAGCGGTACTGCAGCCGGAAGTTGTATTCCTCGATATTCATATGCCGGAAATATCAGGTCTTCAAGCAGCAGAAATGATCCAAGAAGTCTGTCCTGACGCAGACATTGTATTTGTGACGGCGCATGATGAATATGCGATCAGGGCATTCGAGCTGAATGCCGTCGATTATGTCCTCAAACCACTGCAGAAATCTCGCATTCAGAAGACAGTTGAACGCCTAATAAGGCGCCGATCGGGGCAGATCAAACCGTTTGTGGCAGTGGATCGGTCTCAGAAGATTTATTGCTTCAAAACGCTTCGCTTTCAATCACTTGGAAATTCACCTGAGATACCGAAATGGCGAACCGCCAAAGCACAGGAGCTGTTTCTTTATTTGCTACACCATCGGAAGCAGCTTGTTCATAAGTCTACGTTGCTTGAGGTGTTCTTTCCTGAGATGGATTTGAAACGGGCAATGACCCAGCTCTATACGTCGATTTATCAAATTCGGCAGTGTCTGCAGAAGATGGGCATGGATCTCGTTATACAGAACTCCAGTATTCAGGAAGGCTATATTCTCGATATGGGACAAGTTGTGCTGGATACGGAGAAATGGGAGCAGGAGCTGGACAAGTTAACGGTGCCGTTAGAGCTGCGAAAGGACAAGCTGCTTCAACTGCTGGGGGATTATGAAGGCGATTACTTGCAGGACCACGGTTATGTATGGGCGGAGCATGAGAGGGAACGGCTTCGCCAGATTTGGCTGAGTCATGCAAGATATCTTGCTAAGTATTATTTCCAACATGCGGAGCAGCATCCAGAAGCATTGCAGTTATTCGAAAGAATCCATATCGTCGATCCATATAATGAAGCGGAAGCTTTGATTGTTATGAAGCTCTATGATGAGCTGGGTTATTACGATAAGATTACGGCACATTATGGGCAAATGGTACAAACGCTTGAGACAGAACTAGGCTTGCCTGTAATGGAACAGCTTAGTGGCTGGTATAATCAGTGGCTGGACATAAGAATAGGAAAAGAACGGTTCTCCTAAAGGGGAGTGCCGTTCCTTAGAGACAATACGACAGTGAAGGTCAATTTCAGACCGAGCTGTGCGTATTTTTTTTGAACCCAGTGCATTGCGTCGTTTAAAAGATAAAGGTATAATAAACGGGAACAAACATTCTTATTTTGTAAACTTAAATGAAATGAAATTCATATAATTGTCCATACTGATATAACAATAGCACTTGGGAATGATGAGGTGGATTCGTGGCATGAGCGAGCTTGTAAAAGGAACGAAGCTGTTTGAACTAAAGTCGGAATATACGCCGCAGGGTGACCAGCCCAAAGCGATTGAGCAGCTGCTAGAGGGTATTAACGCCGGTAAGAGGCATCAAACGCTGCTCGGCGCTACGGGAACAGGCAAGACATACACCATTGCGAATATGGTGGAGAAGCTAAACCGGCCTACGCTGGTCATTGCACATA
The DNA here is from genome assembly GCF_005930355.1 of Paenibacillus sinopodophylli. GTDB lineage: Bacteria > Bacillota > Bacilli > Paenibacillales > Paenibacillaceae > Pristimantibacillus > Pristimantibacillus sinopodophylli. Next base: position 21,936 of record NZ_VDBO01000003.1, on the reverse strand, counting down.
ATAAGACACTTGCAGCCCAGTTATGCAGCGAGTTTAAGAGCTTCTTCCCTGACAATGCAGTAGAGTATTTCGTGAGTTATTACGATTATTATCAGCCTGAAGCTTATATCCCCTCATCGGATACGTTCATTGAGAAGGATTCTAGCATAAATGATGAGATTGATAAGCTGCGGCACTCCGCGACGTCGGCTTTATTCGAGCGTCGGGACGTCATTATTGTTGCAAGCGTGTCTTGTATTTATGGTCTCGGCTCGCCTAATGAATATGGAGGCTTAGTATTCTCGCTCCGAGTGGGAATGGAAAAGTCACGCGATACCATTCTGCACAAGCTGGTAGACATCCAGTATCAGCGCAATGATATTAGTTTTACAAGGGGGACGTTCCGTGTCCGCGGCGATATTGTTGAGATCTTTCCGGTTGCCAATAATGAGCGGGCTATTCGCGTAGAATTGTTCGGGGATGAGATTGAGCGAATCTCAGAAATTGATGTGCTTACGGGTGAAATTATCGGCGAACGCGATCATATTGCCATTTTCCCCGCCTCTCACTTCGTTACGCAGGAGGAGACGATGAAGGTTGCGCTCGTTAATATCGAGAGGGAGCTTGAGGAGCGTCTTGCTGAGCTGCGTGAAGGAGGCAAGCTGCTTGAAGCACAAAGATTGGAGCAGCGTACACGCTACGATCTTGAAATGATGGCAGAAATGGGCTTCTGCTCGGGCATCGAGAATTACTCGGGCCCGCTGACCTTTAGGGAGCGTGGTGCTACGCCTTATACATTGTTGGATTACTTCCCGGATGACATGGTTATTGTTATTGATGAGTCGCATGTATCGCTGCCACAAATTCGGGCGATGTACAATGGTGACCGTGCCCGCAAAGAGATGCTGGTCAATCATGGTTTCAGGCTGCCGTCAGCAATGGACAACCGACCTCTTCGCTTTGAAGAGTTTGAAGCAAAGGCGAAGCAGCTGGTTTATGTTTCTGCGACCCCAGGACCATATGAAATTGAACATACAGATAAAATGATTGAGCAAATCATTCGCCCTACTGGTCTTATTGATCCGATCATCGAGGTTCGTCCAACAAAAGGACAAATTGATGATCTCCTGAATGAGATCCGTGATCGGATTGCGAAGGATGAACGTGTTCTTGTTACAACGCTAACGAAGAAGATGTCCGAGGACTTAACTGATTATATGAAGGAGATAGGCATAAAGGTTAGATATCTCCATTCCGATATTAAGACGTTGGAGCGGCTTGCTATTCTGCGGGATCTTCGGCTTGGTGTGTTTCATGTCCTAATTGGGATTAACCTGCTTCGTGAGGGTTTAGATTTGCCAGAGGTTTCACTGGTTACGATTCTAGATGCGGATAAGGAAGGCTTCCTTCGCTCGGATCGCGCGCTTATTCAGACGATTGGACGCGCAGCACGGAATAGTGAAGGCCGCGTAATCATGTACGGCGATAAAATAACGGACTCTATGGATCGCGCGCTCAAAGAAACTGAGCGCCGTCGTACTATACAGCTTGCTTACAATGAGAAGCATGGCGTTACGCCGACGACGATACGCAAGAAGGTGCATGACGTTATTGAAGCGACGAAGGTGGCGGAGCAGAAGGCCGATTACTTAACCGGAGCTGGAGCGGGCAAGATGAATAAGAAGGAACGTCTGGCGCTTCTTGACAGGCTGGAAAAGGAAATGAAGGATGCAGCGAAAAATTTGCAATTCGAACGAGCGGCAGAGCTGCGGGATGCGCTGCTTGAGCTGCGCGCCGAGATGGGCTAAGTAGGGGGAGAAACGATTGGCTAGTGATAAGATAGTAATTAAGGGCGCACGTGCCCACAATTTAAAAAATATTGATGTTACCATACCGCGTGATAAATTTGTCGTACTGACAGGACTAAGCGGGTCGGGCAAATCATCACTCGCTTTCGACACAATTTATGCGGAAGGACAGCGCCGGTACGTAGAATCTCTATCTGCTTACGCTCGTCAATTCCTTGGCCAGATGGAGAAGCCTGATGTCGATTCTATCGATGGCTTGTCACCAGCCATCTCCATTGACCAGAAAACAACAAGCCGCAACCCGCGCTCTACAGTTGGTACTGTAACGGAGATCTATGATTATTTACGGTTGTTGTTTGCGCGTGTCGGGAAACCACATTGTCCGGATCATGGGATTGAAATTACAGCGCAAACGGTGGAGCAAATGGTCGATCGCATTATGGAGTATCCAGAGAAAACGAAGCTTCAAATTTTGGCTCCAATTATATCAGGACGCAAGGGCGAGCATAGTAAGCTACTTGCTGATATACAGAAGCAAGGGTTTGTGCGGGTACGCGTGAACGGCGAGCTTCGCGAGCTTAGTGAAAAGATTGAACTGGAGAAAAATAAAAAGCACAGCATTGAAGTTGTGGTAGACCGAATCGTAGTAAAGTCTGATGTTCAGACACGACTAGCTGATTCGCTGGAAACAGCGCTCAAGCTATCCGAAGGCCGCGTACTGGTTGATATTATTGATCAAGAAGAGCTGCTCTTCAGCTCTAATCTGGCATGCCCAGAATGCGGATTTAGTATTGAAGAGCTGGAACCTCGAATGTTTTCATTCAACAGTCCTTATGGCGCATGCACGGAATGCGATGGTTTAGGGGTCAAAATGATCGTCGACCCGGAGCTGCTTGTGCCTGATATGAGCAAATCAATCGAGAATGCTGCTTTTCTTGCATGGGCAGGCAGTACATCGAATTACTATCCGCAATTTCTGAGCGCCGTTTGCGTCCATTATGGTATCCGTCAGGATGTGCCGGTATCGGAGCTTGAGCCTGAGCAAATGAAGAAGCTTCTTTACGGAACGGGAGGAGAACGCGTCCGTTTCCTGTACGAGAATGATTTTGGCCATCGGAAGGAAGCTTATGTCCCATTCGAGGGCATCGTGCATAACTTGGAACGGCGCTACAGAGACACGGCCTCTGATATGATGCGAGAGCATATCGAGAATTATATGAGCGCCAAGCCATGTGCTGGCTGCAAGGGTCAACGGCTGCGCAAGGAGAGCTTGGCTGTTACGATTCACAATCATCATATTTCTCAAGTTACTTCGTTCTCAATCGGAGATGCGCAGCGCTATTTCACTTCATTGGAGCTATCGCAGAAGGAGCTTGCAATTGCAAACCTCATTCTAAAAGAAATCAATAGCCGTCTAGGCTTCCTTGTTAATGTAGGCTTAGAGTATTTGTCGCTGAGCCGTGCAGCGGGAACTTTGTCAGGCGGAGAAGCGCAGCGGATTCGACTGGCGACACAGATCGGTTCAAGCTTAATGGGTGTTCTATATATATTGGACGAGCCGAGCATCGGCTTACACCAACGGGACAATGATCGTTTGATCGAGACACTTGAGCATATGCGCAATCTGGGCAATACACTGATCGTTGTTGAGCATGATGAAGATACGATGCTCGCTGCTGATTATATTATTGATATCGGACCAGGCGCAGGTATTCATGGCGGAATGATCATTGCTGAGGGAACACCTGAAGAGGTTATGGCAAATGAACATTCCTTAACGGGTCAATATTTGAGCGGACGAAAGTTCATTGAGGTACCTTCAGAGCGCAGAAAGACGAATGACAAGTGGCTTGAGGTTCGTGGAGCGAAGGAGAATAACCTTCGAAACGTCAATGTGAAAATTCCAATGGGTGTGTTTACTGCTGTGACCGGAGTGTCCGGCTCAGGGAAATCAACTTTCGTTAACGAGATTTTGTATAAAACACTTGCTCGTGATCTTAATAAGGCGAAGACACGTCCAGGCCAATACAAGGAGATGCGAGGCATTGAACACCTGGAGAAGGTCATCGACATCGATCAATCACCGATTGGCAGGACGCCAAGGTCAAACCCAGCTACTTATACAGGTGTATTCGATGATATCCGCGATTTGTACGCAAGTACTTCAGAATCAAAGGTTCGCGGCTACAAAAAGGGACGCTTCAGCTTTAACGTTAAGGGCGGACGCTGCGAGGCTTGCCGTGGGGATGGTATTATCAAAATCGAGATGCATTTCCTTCCCGATGTGTATGTTCCTTGTGAGATTTGCAAAGGTAAACGCTACAATCGCGAGACGTTAGAAGTGAAATATAAAGGTAAAAACGTCGCAGAAATATTGGAGATGACAATCGAGGATGCGTGCACGTTCTTCGAGAATATTCCGCGTATATTGCGTAAAGTACAGACTTTGCTGGACGTTGGCTTAGGCTACATGAAGCTTGGACAGCCTGGAACGACGTTGTCCGGAGGCGAAGCACAGCGCGTCAAGCTGGCCGCTGAGCTTTATCGTCGCTCGACCGGTAAAACGCTATACATTCTAGATGAGCCGACAACAGGCTTGCATGTACATGATATCGACAGACTGTTGCATGTGCTGCATCGTTTGGTCGATTCTGGTGAATCCGTACTCGTCATCGAGCATAATTTGGATGTCATTAAGACTGCAGATTACCTCATTGATCTAGGTCCGGAGGGCGGTAACGGCGGAGGCATGATCGTAGCAACAGGAACGCCTGAGCAAGTCATCAAAGTGGAACAATCGTATACAGGCAAATATTTAAAGCCGATCCTCGAGCGGGACCGTGCAAGAACGGTTGCGTTGCATGAGGAGAAGCAGAAGGTTGCTGCTGCCGCAGAATAAGCACAAATGAGAAAGCAGGCTGTTCGCTCAGCCTGCTTTCTTGTGTACTTTATGTAGATTTACCTTGATACGCTTAATTTCTTCCGAAACGTTCGAATAAAGATTGTTTGAAATCGTCAAGCATCAAAGGACCATTTTGAATAAAGCAGCTCATAGAGAAAAAGTCTATAACAGGTGATAAATGTTGAAAGGCAGCAGCTTTAGGAGCCACAAGCTTGTCCGGCAACTGCTTGACCATCTGCAGCAGTTCTATAAACTTTTGCGGAACGACAATAGGAGCCTCCGTTTGCTCAAACATGTGCATGGCAATAATTTGTTGCGAGTCTTGATCCATTACAGCTAAGGCCATGGGGAAATAAGGTCTTTCTTGCTCCATTACAGGTGCAGGCACGAAAAACAGATCGATCTCCCACACGCTATTAGATGATTTGATTGTTTTTTTTAACTTAGCAAGCAGTAGCTCATTCGGCACGTATGGCGATTGACCGACTTGTTTCTCGTTCTCTTCAGCAGGCAGCTGCCACTCATTTTGCCAAGCTAATACACCGTCTGATTGAGGTTTCCCTACACGGTGCAGGAGCAGATCATTCTGCGAATGGAGGAAGTGTGGATCTTCACGGACAGTGGCTGCAACCTGTATGGCTTGCTCTAATGCTTCTGTTAAAAAGGATACGTCATGGGCTTGCTCCAGCAGCCATGGATAATAGCCAGGTTCATGCAGCTTGAAGCTCGGCCATGCTCCGCGGCCACGAAATTTCAAGCCAAGTTTTTTAATGATGTCTTTTTCTTTCGGATGTAGATCTTCACGGTCATCGAAGGAGAGCATAAGACAATGTTGAACAAAAAGAGGGTCCTCGTCTATTTCATCATTAAACATAGCGAGCAAAGTATCTAGACCGCTTCTGCCCAAATATAAGGCCATCCCATAAACCTCACCGCCTGCACCCATGACACAGCAGTAGCCTGTTAATTCAGAGTTTGGGTCTTTGACTGCAAAGAGGTCGTCGTTTTCCAATATGCTCCATGGTTCTGCTGCCTTAAAAGCGATTGCGGCTTCATAAAGCCTTTCCCACTGCTGACTAGATGGCTGCATGTTAAATCTCCTCGTTTTCTGTTTATTGGTATAGGTTGTTTTTCGTTATAAACCATAAGGGTTTGAAAACAAAATGTCTTTATATACAGGCGAATTTTGAATCATTATAACATGAAGGAATGTACAATATAAGCAAAAATAATTTAATGGATAGATGCAGCTTAGTGTGTTTACCTGCATGAAAAGCAGATTGGATTTTGTTGTTTTACCGTTATAGATATTCAAATAATAGGACATTGTATAAATACAGCAAGGTGAAATGGCTGTCGAAGTCCTTTGGCGGCGCAGCGCGTTTCAGTCCGAGAAATATAAGCGGAGTATAAGGGTGAAACTTATACATTCTTATATTTCAAGCAAAAATGTCTTTGGCGTCCTTTAGACGCTGAAGTAGCTTTGACGGTGAAATATAAGTCTTTTATAAGCTAACAAACTTATAAATGGTTATATTTCAAAAAAAACGTGACAAACTTGTTACGAATCCTAATTCAGGCTTGCGTCGGAAGCCACAAAAAGCTAACATATAATAAAATAGGTTACGTGCGAAAAAAAGGAGGTCCCTTTATGTTTTTGGCAGAAGAAGCAGCTAAAGCCGCAAGTAAAATAGGTACGTTCGATTGGTTTATGCTTGCCTTTACGGTATTGATTGCAATCGGTTTCGTTCGGTTGTTGACGACTCGTCCGAAGAAAAACATTTTCGCGATCGGTTTTACAGCTGTATCGCTTGGATTGTTCTTGTTGATCGATTTTATTATGATCACTAAAGTATGGTTGGCGTAGTCATTTCGTATAGAAAAAGGTCTGCCGGACAAGTCTGGCAGACCTTTTTCTATATTTCTTTTAAACTTATACCCACCACATCTCGCCCAGCGGCTCGCGGATCAGAATTTGTTGCAGATTCTGCACAGCTTTTGTGAAGCCTTCATCAACGGACATAAGTCCATCCTCATGCTCAATGCTGACCACATAATCATAACCGACAAGACGAAGTGCGCTAAGAATATCAGACCAAACTTTAAGATCATGACCATAACCAACCGTACGGAATTGCCAAGCGCGATCCAACATAAGCGCATATGACTGCATATCAGTTACGCCATGATGATTGACGTTTATTGGGTCGATTGTTGTATCCTTCGCATGGAAATGGTGAATGGCTCCTGCACGTCCAAGGATATGTACAGCTTGTACGGGATCAATACCTTGCCACCACATGTGGCTCGGATCGAGGTTGGCGCCAATTGCGTTGCCGGCAGCCTCACGAAGGCGGAGCAGTGTAGCTGGGCTATGTACAGAGAAGCCGCCGTGTAGCTCAAGACCGATTTTCACACCACCCGCAGTTGCGAGCTTAGCGATTTCAGACCAATATGGTATAACTTTTGCTTCCCATTGCCATTTGAGAATATCTTGAAAATCATTTGGCCAAGGGGCTACCGGCCAGTTCGGATATTTAGCATCCTCGTGGTCGCCTGGACAGCCGGAGAAAGTGTTAACAACAGCAACTTCAAGTCGGTTTGCGAGCTCGATTGTTTTGCGGATAACCTCATCATGCTCGGTCGAAATGGCCTTCTGAGGATGCAAGGGGTTCGCGTGACAGCTCAGCGCGCTAATCATCAATCCGCGTGATTCTACTGCATGCTTAAACGCTTTCAGTTTTCCTTCGTCAGCTAGCAATCCGTCAAGATCACAATGCGCATCGCCAGGATATCCACCCGTTCCGATTTCGATGGCGTCGAGTCCCTTGGATGCGATATAGTCGAGTGCTTCCTCGAATGGTTTTTGAGCAAATAGAACGCTAAATACGCCTAATTTCATGTATTCATTTACCTCCCGAATCCATTGAATGGATTGATTTAGTAGTCCCACATAGTATACCACTTCTATAATCAGAACACATAACCAGAATGACATTTGCCACAATCGCATAATAACAAAGCAAAACCAGCATAGTGCAGGTGCAAGTCAGAAAATAATCGCTGAAATTTAGGTGTATAAAGTATGCCTATTTTCATTGTTATTAATGGGATTATATTATATATTTATTGCTGATTACTATATTTGGAATAAGGTCTAGTCGTTTAAAAAAGATTGATAGATTTAGAGAGATGGATAGGGAGAGTGGGATCATGAAGAACCGAATGCTCCGCATATGCAGTTTAATCGCATTAGGAGCACTGCTCGTCGCAGGCACGACTTGGGCCGCAGGGACGAACAGCGTGGCAACATACGCCATGAATGCAACAAAAATAAATGGTGAGGTGTATGTAAAGGCAAGTTCGCTTACCAATGTGCTCGGGGGGACAGGAACCTTCGATTCGAAGACAAATACTTACAGCTATACACCGAATGATATTCCAGCAGTTATCAAAAAAGTATCGCCGGCAGTTGTAGCTATTATTGGTAAACCAAACGATGTTGGTTCAGCAGATCCGCGTTACGCGTTGGCACATGGTACAGGTGTCATTATACGTGCAGACGGTTGGATTGTAACGAATGCACATGTTGTTGAAGACATGAGCAATCTGGTCGTAGTGACGGCGGACGGGAAGAAATATGATGCCGTTCGTACACATCATGATGAGGCAAGCGATCTTGCATTAGTCAAGATCAAAGCAACAAAGCTTCCGATCGCGAAGATGGCACCAACTCCCTTGAAGGTTCAGGTTGGAGATACGGTTGTAGCCATTGGTACACCAGTATCGTTCTCGCTTCGCAATACGGCTACAAGCGGAATTCTGAGCGGTATGAACCGGAGTGTATCCTCCGCTTACAATTTACTTCAAACGGATGCAGCGATTAACCCAGGGAACAGTGGCGGTCCGCTTGTGAATATGAAAGGTGAGGTCATCGGCATAAACTCACTGAAATTTGTAGAAGTTGGCGTTGATAATTTAGGTTTTTCAATTCCAGCGGATACTGTTCAATACGTAACGAATCACTTTTTCAAATATGGTCATGTCAAACGGGCGTCGCTTGGTCTTGAACTGGAAGAAAGCTGGTCTGCGCTCATCGGAATCCCGACATCAGACCCCTTAACCGTGAAAAACGTCACATCAGCTTCTGCGCAAAAGTTAGGTATTAAAAGCGGCGATTTACTCTATAAAGTCGCAGGTAAGCAAGTGTCGGCAATTGTGGAGCTCAATGAGCTGTTGAAAGGCTATTTGCCTGGCCAGCAGGTTGAAGTCATGCTCCAAAGCGATGGCGACCTTATTACACGCAAGCTGACCTTGGTCGAGGGATAATCATACGTATTCGCAATTATTTTAAATATGAGGAGCCATACACGAATGAAATGGAATGTAATGAAAAGAATGATCATGCTCATCCTGCCAGCATTGCTAGTATTATCGTTGCTGCCAGCAGCAGCGTTCGCTGCAGATGAAAGCAGTCAGGTTGAAGTGAGATTAAAGGCAGGCAGCAAAACGGTCAAAATCGATGGCAAGGCATCAACTGTGGAAGCACCTTACGTGAGTGCTGGCACAACAATGGTTCCGTTGAAGGTCATTACGAATGCATTTGGTGCAGGACTCAAATTAGAAAACGGCAATGTTCTGACTTTGACGTACAATGATCGCAAGGTCATTCTAACCTTCGGCAGTAAAACGGTTAAAATAAATGGAGCAGCAAAAACAGTTGCGGTTGCCCCTATCGTTGTAAAGGGCTCAACAATGGTTCCGCTTCGCGTAATTGTTGAAGCATTCGGCGCGAAAATCAGCGTAGATAGCGCCACGAAAGAAACCGTCATTATCGGAGTGCGCGCCCAAACATCCGGGCAAGGAGGCACATCCATTGATTCAGATTATGGGAAAACAAAAGTGGGTGATAGCTACTACGGATGGACATTGAACTATCCTGCTGGTCTTGTACAGGTCATCCAAAGCGATAACGGTGATTTTGTGAAATGGGCAGATACAGCAGATACATCAAAGGTAGCTGCACAGGTAAACGTCATTATTGAGAATGTCGGAGATGACAAGCTGACAAGCGAAGAACAACGTGATGTTCTGTATGCGTATTACGACGAGGATGAGATTACGGTGGATAAGCGTACGATTACCGTGAATGGTCATACTTTCGAGAAGCAAATTACGTATACAAAAGACACAAAAATGTATTACGAATACCGTGGCATTCAAAACGGAGATCACTATTACATCGTTATTGCTGGACTTAAAGGAACGGATAAGTCGGTGTTGAACAGCTATCAGGCTTTGCTTAACAGCTTTACGCCTTCTTATAGCGAAACGGACAAAACGATCAAAAATATTACAAAGGTAAAGGATGGCTACATTACCTTTAATGATAAGGATTATGGCTTAACGGTTAAGCTGCCGGCAGATTGGTACAGTGATTCGGTTGAATCAACACCTACTTACGTTAACGGAACAGATGTACTTGCTTATTCCTTCTCGTCGATTGTGGCAGGAGATACGCTTGAGAATTGGGCGACAAGACGTGAAGCGAGAATTCGTGAGGATATTATCAGCGAGAACCTGCGCAATTTCGCTACGACTACACAGAAGATTAAAGATGGTCAAGCCATTATTTTGAGCTATGAATACACATATGGCGGTAATACTTGGTTTACTTATCACGAGGTCATGTTCATTTCGGGCAGCTATCGCTATTCGATCGATTATGGCTACCCGTCCTCGAGCGCGACGAAGAGTAATGCTGTATTTAAACAAGCGTTAGCCTCACTAGATGTGGATACGGCTTTTGTAGAGAAAAGCTTTGGACAGGTTGAAGATGAGTTTGATCTGATGGATCGAAGCATTAGAGTGACGAAACGAAGCACAACAAATGGATATTCAATTGAAGTGCCTTCTTATTGGCAAGGATTGCAAAACAATTTCAATAAAGACGAAGTTGTTTATACGTATGGATCGGGCGAAATGGCTATTTTTGAATCTGAGGCTAGTGCTGCTGATTTGACTGCTTCCATGCGGGAATTCGTATCAGAACCAGACCAAGTAGCTGAAGGCTATACCATTAAAGATTCCTCTACTATAACGATTAATGGAAAAACCGCTCGGAAGATTGTCCTGTATACGTCTAAGCCGGAAGATGATCTTCCCAACACTCAAACCTTAATCGCGTTTGATACAAGCGGTGGATCTGTGGTCTTTATATTCTCGCTATACGACGTTCATGCAACGAGCAGTAATACCAAGATCATTAACGATACAATTCAATCTATTCGATTCAATTAATGAACGAAGAGGAGAGACCGATTCCAGCATAGGGAGTCGGTCTTTTTCTATGTGTGGAAAGAAAGGAGGAGTACAGAACTGGAATGTGCACGTATGCCAGTATTGTGTAGTGGTATAGATGTCCGCGGTTTGTTAAAATAGTATAAGCAGGTTTCAAGGATGAGAGGAATGGATCAATTACATGACAGATACAATCGTTAGATCGGACATAGAACTGCTGGCGCCAGCCGGAGATTGGGATTGCATGAGAGCGGCGGTTGCTAATGGCGCGGATGCGATATTTTTTGGAGTAGAGAAGTTTAATGCCCGTGCTCGCGCGAACAATTTCCGCAGCGAAGAGTTGCCGGAAATTATGGCTTTTCTTCATACGTATGGAGTAAAGGGCTTCTTGACGTTTAATATACTTGTATTTGAAGACGAGCTGCGAGATGCTCAGAAGTTGATTGAGATGTGTATTGATGCAGGCGTAGATGCCGTTATCGTGCAGGACTTAGGTTTAGTGAAACTGATTCGTGAGCTGTCTCCGGACTTCCCCATTCATGGATCGACGCAAATGACGATAACCTCGCCCGAGGCTGTCGAGTTTACGAAGCCTTTTGGGCTTGAACGGGTCGTGCTAGGGCGCGAAAACAACCTCAAGCAGATTCGAACGATTGGCGAGCAAGCGAAGCTGCCAATGGAAGTATTCGTGCATGGCGCGTTATGCGTATCGTATTCGGGGCAGTGTCTGACATCCGAGATGTGGGGAGGACGCTCTGCGAATCGCGGTGAATGCGCACAAGCTTGCCGGCTGCCGTATGATCTTATGGTCGATGGCGAGATTCAGCCTATGGGAGACATCGCATATTTGCTGTCGCCGAAGGATTTGGCGGCAATCGATATTGTGCCAGAGCTCATCCAAGCGGGCGTGAAGTCATTCAAAATCGAAGGACGTCTCAAAAGTCCGGAGTATGTCGCGAATGTCGTGAGCAAGTATCGGCGCGCGATCGACAAATATTTCGACGGCGACTTATCGAAGCCGTCGGTAGAGGATGTGCGTGAACTGCAGCAAAGCTTCTCGCGCGGCTTCACGCATGGTTTCCTGTCGGGGACGAACAACAAGATGTTAGTGGAGGGCACGTTCCCGAAAAGCCGCGGTGTATACCTCGGACAGGTGGAGCGCATTATGCGCGATGCCGTTACGCTGCGGATCGACGCACCACTGAAGCGCGGCGACGGCATTGTATTTGATGCTGGCGACCCGACGAAGAAGGAAGAGGGCGGACGCGTATACGATATTCGCCGCCAAGGCGTGAAGATTGAAGGCGAAGCGCAGGAAGGCACGATGATCGAGCTGGTTGCAGGCCGGAACGATGTGGATCTGCGCAAGGTACACGTAGGTGATCGTGTTTGGAAAACAAATGATCCGGCGCTGGATAAGCGTCTTAGAGCCTCTTTCGAAACCGAAAAGCCGTATCGCGTATTTCCGCTTCATATACGGGTAACGGGTGCTTTAGGCCAGCCGATGCGTACATGGTGGACGGATGTGCAGAAAGGAACGACCATTGAGGTCGTTACCGAGCTTGAGCTTGAGCAAGCGCAGAAGCGTCCAATGGACGCTGCTTTGCTGGAGGATCAATTAGGTCGTTTAGGTGGCACGGTCTATCAACTGGAGAAGCTCGAGGTTGAGCTGCAGGGTGACTTGATCGTACCGATCCGTGAGCTGAACCGGCTGCGCCGTGAAGCGGTGGACTTGCTGTCTGGTGAGCGTCCGAAGCCGCCGGTGTACATTAAACATGCGGTTGATGCACGAGCGGATGTGCCTAAGAAAGATGTATTGGCTCCGAAAAGCGGGAAGGACGCCAACTTGATCGCGTTGTGCCGGACGCTTGAGCAGGTGCAGGCAGCAGTCAAAACCGATGTCTCTATCGTCTATGCCGATTTCGAATTTATTAAGCAATTCCCTGCGGCTATCGCCGCTGCGCGGGAAGCGGGCAAGCCTATTGCACTTGCGACGCCGCGTATTCATATGCCGGGAGAGAACGGCTATCATGCGAATATTTTGAAACTGCAGCCGGATGCTGTACTTGTGCGCAACACAGGAGCGCTTTACTACTACCTTCGTGCACGCGCTGCAAATCCCGATAAGCCGTTCCCGAAACTGATCGGAGACTTCTCGCTGAATGTGGCCAATCACAAAGCGGTGAGCCTGTTCACTGAGGTAGGCCTTGATCTGATTACGCCTTCGTATGACCTGAACATTCAGCAGATGGTTGACTTGCTGGAGAGCTCAGATACGTCGATGCTGGAGATGGTTATTCATCAGCATTTGCCTATGTTTCATACCGAGCACTGTGTCTATTGCACCTTTATGAGCGAAGGCACTGACTTTACGAACTGTGGTCGTCCATGTGAGGAGCAGCGTGCTTCCTTGCAGGACCGAATCGGAATGGCGCATCCCGTACGTGTGGATGAAGGCTGCCGCAATACGGTATACAACGCGATTGAGCAATCTGGCGCCGAATATATCCGTAATTTCGTAAGCATGGGCGTATCGAATTTCCGTGTTGAGTTTCTGGAAGAAACACCGGAGAAGGTGCTTGAAGTGCTGGGGCTTTACCGCGACGCACTGGATGGACGTATTAGCGGAACGCAGGTATGGCGCAGCCTCAAGGCGATTAATCAGCTTGGCGTTACACGGGGTCAGTTGGTGAAATAACGATAGCAATTATAAAGCGGGGCGTGGTCATTCGTGAATGGTAGTTGGTTTGCGAGCTGGAGGCATGTGTTTAAGCTCGACCCTGAACGGGAAATATCGGATGAAGCGCTCGATGCGATTTGTACCTCGGGAACAGATGCGGTCATTGTTGGCGGATCAAGTGGTGTTACTTTCGAGAATATCGTTGATCTGATGTCGCGAATTCGGAGATATGAAGTCGATTGTGCACTAGAGGTATCGACTTTGGACGGCGCGGTTCCTGGATTTGATGGATACTTTATTCCAATGGTTCTCAATACGGGCAAGGCGGAGTGGATAACGGGCTGGCAGACGGAGGGGTTGAAGGAGTACGGGACGTTTGTTCCTTGGGAGGAAACGGCTGCTCAAGGCTATATTATATTAAATGAGGATGCAACTGCCGCTAAGCTGACAGAAGCAAAGACAGACCTCTCAGAAACGGATCTTATTGCCCATATTCGTATGGCGGATCGACTTATGAGATTGCCTGTTATTTATTTGGAGTATAGTGGTAGATTTGGCGACATGCAGCTGGTCAAGCGTGCGCGTACGGCTGCGGTTCAAGCGCGGATTTTCTATGGCGGCGGGATTGATAACGAGGACAAAGCAAGGCAGGCAGCCGAGGTTGCGCATACTGTTGTCGTTGGAAATGTGATATACAGCAATTTAGCTTCGGCGTTGGCTACAGTGACAGCCGTACAAGAGGTTGCTAGCAGCAGTCTTGAAATGAAATAAATCATAATTATTAAATATTTTACAGGGTACCGAATAGTGCTGTACGTCATAGGGAGACTCGCTTCTTATGCTGTGCGGCACTATTTGTCTGTATATGTGCCTTCGCGAGCAGGGATATCTTAGCAATCGATTAATTATCCTTTATAAAGGCAGAGATAGAACAGGATTTGGGGATAAGTAAATTGACACAGTGGAGGGCGTTGTCTACACTGAGAAGAGGCGAACAAATGGGAACAAAGGAGTCGGATTATGTTTAATTTCATGAGCATCGAGCAAGCGGTACAGAAGCTCAATCCACCGCAGCGAGAAGCTGTTCAAGCGACTGACGGACCGCTGTTGATTATGGCTGGAGCGGGCAGCGGCAAGACGCGCGTTCTGACTCATCGTATAGCTTACCTCATTGAGAAGAAGCGTGTAGCGCCTTGGAGTATTCTCGCTATCACCTTTACGAATAAAGCATCACGTGAAATGCAGGATCGGGTCAGCGCACTTATTGGGCCGTCGGGACGGGATATATGGGTATCGACGTTCCACTCGATGTGCGTTCGTATTTTACGCAGAGACATTGATCGGATCGGCTTCACTTCAAGCTTCTCCATACTTGATTCTTCCGATCAGCTATCGGTAATTCGCGGCTGTATGAAGGATATGAATATCGATACCAAAAAGTTTGAGCCTAAAGCAGTACAAGCGGCGATTAGTGGAGCGAAGAACGAACTGATCTCGCCTGAGCAATTCGAGCAGAAGGTCGGCGATTACTTCGACGGCATTGTAGCACAGGTGTTTACGAAGTATCAGAAAAAGCTGCGCAGCAACAATTCGCTCGATTTCGACGATCTTATTATGATGACGATTCAACTGTTCAAAGATGTACCCGAGGTGCTGGAGTTCTACCAGAATAAGTTTCGTTATATTCACGTAGATGAGTATCAAGATACGAATAGAGCGCAATATATGCTGACGCGAATGCTTGCTGATAAGCATCATAATATTTGCGTCGTAGGTGACAGCGACCAATCGATTTATCGCTGGCGGGGTGCCGATATTACAAACATATTGAATTTTGAAGGCGATTATCCCGAAGCGCGCACAATTATGCTGGAGCAGAATTACCGGTCTACTGCCAATATTCTTGATGCGGCGAATGCGGTTATTAAGCTGAACACGGGCCGCAAGCCTAAGAAGCTGTGGACAGATCAAGGCGCGGGTGATCTTATTTCTCTCTATCAGGCGGATACTGAGCATGACGAGGGGTATTTCGTAACAGGAGAAATTCGGAAGAGTGCGAACAAGGGGCAAAAGTTTGCCGATCATGCGATTCTGTATCGCACGAATGCGCAGTCGCGGGTTATAGAGGAAATTTTGATCAAATCAGATATTCCTTATCAGATCGTAGGCGGCATTAAGTTCTATGATCGTAAAGAGATCAAGGACATCCTTGGTTATTTGAAGCTCGTATCGAACCCGGATGATGATATCAGCTTGGTACGGATCATTAATGTGCCGAAGCGGGGTATTGGAGATACAACGGTGGGCAAGCTTGCCGATGAGGCTGCGCGCAGAGGTACTTCGATTTATCGTGTGCTGAACAATCTAGGAGAGGTCGAGGTCAATGGACGGACACGGACACTGCTGCGAGAGTTTTATGAAATCATTGATAACCTGACGCGGATGGTTGAATATTTGTCCGTGACTGAGCTGACAGAGAAGGTGCTTGAGCTGTCTCAGTACCGGCTCGAGCTTCATCAGGAGAACACGCTCGAATCAAAGGCGAGGCTTGAGAACATCGACGAGTTTCTGTCTGTCACGATGGACTTTGAGAAACGGAACGAAGATCGTACCCTCGTCGCTTTCCTGACGGATCTTGCTCTCATTGCTGATATTGATTCCTTGAACAAGGATGAGGAGGAAGCGGAGAAGAATAAGGACGCCGTAACACTCATGACGATGCATAGCGCCAAAGGGTTGGAATTTCCGGTTGTCTTCATTATTGGGATGGAGGAGAGTGTGTTTCCACACAGCCGTGCACTTGCTGACAATGAAGAACTGGAGGAGGAGCGCCGGCTTGCTTATGTAGGGATTACACGTGCTGAGAAAAGACTGTATCTGACTTGTGCGCGGATGCGTACATTGTTCGGGCGTACGAACTCGAATCTGCCTTCGAGGTTTCTACAAGAAATTCCGGAAAGTGTTCGAGAGGGTGCATCCAGTGGCAGCGGCGGTTATTCACGTTCAGTCGGCGGCTCAAGAAGCGGAGTTAGTGTGACAGGAGGTACAGGATCAGCCGCGCCGGGAAGCCGAGGTATTCAAGGAAGAGCACCTGGTAGTGGAGCGGGAGCTTCGTCCCCGGCCCGTAGCACTGCTCCTGCTGCTGGTGGCAGAGGCGGAGTGCGGGTGAGCACACCGCTTCAAGATGCGGCGCGCACAGCACAGCAAGGCGGCGGAGCAGCGGGTGCTGCGGCATCTGGTGATTTTGCCTCGGGTGAGAGAGTGTCGCATGGCAAGTGGGGGATTGGTGTTATCGTCTCCGTCAAAGGAACAGGCAAGGACATGGAGCTCAATATTGCTTTTCCGGCCCCGATCGGCATTAAGCGCTTGTTAGCGGGCTTTGCGCCAATAACGAAAGTATAGCGGGTCTGTTATTCTGAACGATTAGAAGGAGGAGCTTGCCGTGAGCGCTCAATTAGAGAGGATGCAACAGCTTGTTGCGGTTATTACGGATCATAATTATCGGTACTATACGATGGATCAACCGACGATTAACGATGCGGATTACGATAAGCTATACGATGAACTAGTGGCGCTAGAAACAGAGTTTGGCGTCATTCTTCCCGAGTCGCCGACACAGCGGGTAGGCGCTGAACTGTTGAAAGGCTTCGATCCCTATAAGCACCGCGCTCGATTATGGAGCTTAGATAAGGCACAAAACGTTGAAGATCTGCTTACATGGAATACACGATTGCTCAAAGCGGTGGCTGATTATAACGCCAAACATCCGGATGAAGAGCCGCTTCCGCAGCCGAGCTATGTGGTAGAGCTCAAGTTTGATGGATTAACCCTTAACCTTACTTATGAGGATGGGCAGCTGGTACAGGCGGCAACACGCGGGAATGGGACGGTAGGAGAAGGCATTCTGGAACAGGTGCGTACCATTCGTTCTGTTCCGCTAACAATTCCGTTTAACGACGGCATCGTTGAGGTGCAGGGTGAAGGCATTATGCAGCTATCTGTGCTTGCGAAATATAATGAGACAGCGGCAGAGCCGCTTAAGAATGCACGGAATGCGGCCGCTGGAGCGCTTCGTAATCTTAATCCTAAAGTAACGGCCGAGCGGAAGCTGAATGCTTTCTTCTATAATATTGGTTTTGCTGACGGCGTTTCGTTCACGAATCATCGCGACATGCAGCAATTTCTCTACGATAACCGCTTTAAAGTGAATCCTTATGTGACGTATCTGAACACTATTGAAGAAGTGCAGGAGGAGCTGCTTCGTGTAACAGAGCAGCGAGATAAGCTGGACTTTCTAATCGACGGTGCTGTCATCAAGGTCGTAGACTTGCGTACGCGAGAAGCACTGGGCTATACCGATAAGTTTCCACGCTGGGCGGTTGCCTTCAAGTTCGAGGCGGAAGAGGCCGCAACGGTGCTGGAAGCAGTATCATGGGAAGTAGGCCGTACTGGGAAAATTACACCGGTCGCGCGTGTTGAAGCGGTAGAGCTTGCAGGTGTCACCGTACAGAATTGTACGCTTAACAATATCGGTGATATTGAACGCAAAAACCTCAAGTTTGCTTTGGGTACGCTTGTTACGATTAGGCGCTCCAATGATGTCATTCCTGAAATTCTAGGGAAAGCAGATGAGGAATCTGGTCAGGAAATCGTATTCCCGGTAGTATGTCCATCTTGTGGAACGGAGTTGGAGCAGCGCGGTGCTCACTTGTTCTGCAATAATAAGCTCGGCTGCCAGCCGCAAATTATTGGCCGTATCACCCATTTCGCTTCGCGGGATGCGATGGATATCGATACGTTCAGCGTTATGACAGCAGACCAGCTGTATAAGGATTGTGAGGTGCGCGATCCGGCGGACTTGTATGCATTAACCTATGATGATCTGATTAAGCTTGAACGTTTTGGCGAGAAAAAGGCATTAAAGCTGCTGGCAGCCTTCGAGAAATCGAAGGATAGAGAGCTGGCATCATTTCTGTTCGCATTAGGTATTCCGAATACAGGGAAAGCGACGACCAAAATGCTGGCTGAGCATTACGGGCAATTAGATGCTATTATGCAGGCTGAAGCGGATGAATTAATTACGCTTCCTGACGTAGGAAGTATTGTGGCAGAAAGCATTGTTCGTTTCTTCCAGGACCCGATTATTATGGCGAGTATAACGAGAATGCGCGAGCTTGGCGTTAAAGCGGAAGCAGAGCAGCAGCTCGCAGCGAGAAACGATAGTGTATTCAGTGGGAAAACCGTTGTACTTACAGGCACGCTGCCGACAATGTCTAGAGATGAGGCTGCAAAGCTGCTTGAAGCATGCGGTGCCAAGATATCTGGAAGTGTGTCCAAAAAAACAGATTTCGTCGTAGCTGGAGAGAGTGCTGGCAGTAAGCTTGTGAAGGCGAGGGAGCTCGGTATTACCGTAATTGAAGAAGAGGCAGAGCTGCTTCGATTGTTAGGCGAGACAATTGCGTAATTAAGACTGCTTCTGTTAGGTTAAACGGGTCTGTTCAAGAGATGATTCTCTTGGGCAGACCCGTTTTATTTAAAATATAGGAAAGCATATCCTTAGGCTATGCTTTCTCTGAATTTCTCGGAATGAAACGCGCTGCGTCGCCAAAGTAATGCCTCAGCTGTTTACACTTGTGGCTTATGAAGCTGCGAGCAGTTCTTTGGCTTTTTCCGCTGTCACAGGAGGCGAGAACAGAAAGCCCTGCAGTCGATTGCAGCCGAATGAGACAAGCTTCTGGTGCTGAGAGTCCATTTCGACCCCTTCGGCGAGCACATCCAGCTGCAAACTATGCGCAAGCTCGATGATGGAGTGTACAATTGAGCTTCCTGCTCTTTCATTCGATATGGCTTTAATGAATGACTTGTCGATCTTTAATGTGTCCAGCGGCAGTTTCTGCAAATAGTGGAGTGAGCTGTACCCCGTTCCGAAATCATCAATTGCGATACGGACGCCAAGTGTTTTTAGCTTTGTCAGCTTTTTAATGACCTGTTCTGTTCCTTGAAGACCAATGCTTTCCGTAATTTCAAGCTCAAGCAAAGAAGGGGGAAGCCTGCTCTCTTCCAAAATCATTTGAATCGTCTCGAATAGCTCTTCGTCTTGGAATTGCTTCATTGAAATATTAACGGCGACGGTTACGGCAGGCAAGCCTGCATCGATCCAGCTTCTATTTTGGAAGCAAGCCTCACGCAAAACCCATTCACCCAGCGCCATAATGATGCCTGTTTCCTCAGCTAACGGGATGAATTCAAGAGGCGATACGATTCCCCTCTCTGGGTGAATCCATCTGACCAGCGCTTCTAAACCTGTAATGGAACCTGCCTGGGCGTCAATTTGCGGCTGATAGTGTAGAATAAATTCATTGTTTGTGAGTGCCGATCGCAGCTCCTTCTCGAGCGTCGTCCTGCGTATGATGGCATCATTCATTTCGGAATCAAAGAAGAAGGTTGCATTTTTTCCATATTCTTTAGCGCGGTACATAGCCATATCTGCATATTGCACAAGCGTCTCCAGTTGTGTAGTATGTTCCGGGTAAAGACTAATGCCGATACTTGCAGACGTATGCATGAGATGATTGTCATAGGTGACAGGTCGCGCAATCGAGTATCTGATTTGATCCGCATGCTGAAGGGCAGAACTCGCATCGGAGTCGGCTAATAGAATAATAAACTCATCACCACTAAGGCGGGAAATGAAATCACTACTGGCGATACAAGCCTGCATGCGCTTAGCTGTCTGGGTTAACAAATAATCGCCGGCATGATGGCCGAGGGTGTCATTAATGAGTTTGAAACGATCGAGATCAACAAACAACAATGCAAATGAGCGGCTTTTTTGCTGGTCATGCTGTTCAATAGCAGTTCGCAGCTTCTCGAAAAAATGATGTCGATTGGGCAAACCCGTTAAAGTATCAAAATAGGCAATCTGCTGAATCGTTTTCAGGGATTGTTTCTTCGCTGTAATGTCTTGGGCAATGACATAGACACCAACTAGCTGGTTGTCGACAGTAATGGGGATGACAGTCGTTTGCAAGTAAACAGCCCAGCCTAATTTGTGAGTCAAAGTGGCTTCATTATTCAAAGGCTCGCCAGACTCAAGCTTTAGCAAGATTTCACTTAAAGGCTCATAGCCCGCAGCTGTGAAAAGGTCGTCGAAGGTTTGGTTTTTGAGCTCCTGAGGTGAAAAGCCTACTAGCTTTTCTAGCGCAGGATTCACACTCAGCAGCTTGCCGTCTAATGTAAACCAGAGTACGATGTCTGGATTGTGATCGAATAGAGATTTGAATCGCTGCTCGCTAACCTCAAGTCTCTTCTCCGCCCATTTGCTCTGTGTAATATCATGTACGACAAGCATGAAGCCTTTCAATATACGTTTGTTCGAATAAAGAGGCTTGCTGATGATTCGAACGATGCTGCCAGCTTTCCCTTCTTCGGGTACTAGCCATAGCTCTTGTGTTGTTTCCTGTGCTCCTGCTATTAAAAGCTGCAGCGGTTCTTCATGAGGCAACAGCTTTGTAATGCCATCTACTTGATAGAAGAGAGGTTTGGCATGTAACTTGTTAATGCTGTTCTTAGAGAAGCCGTATTTATTGGCAGCATTATTAGAAGAAACAAGCTTGCCTGCAATATCGAAAATAACAATGCCTTCATTCATATGATTAAATAGCATATTACTGCCTGAATGGAGTGTGGGAAAGTGTGATGATTTGCGTACCATATATAAGGCTGTACTAATCAAGAGTGCAACGAGCAAAATAATAAACAGTAACAACTTTAATCTTTCGTTGTTGAGTGAAGAGAGCGGCAGAACGGCATAGATAGGAATAGATATGATGTGACACACTCCCTTATTAATAGATGTGGAACGATGATGCAGCAGAGCTTCTTCATCATGTTAAGTTTATTGAGAATGGTTGTCAATTGGAAGCTGAGCGATTGTAGTGAAAGAAATCGCAAAATGTAAAATATTACAACTTGTATTTTGTTTTCGCAAGTGATATATTATTTCTTGTCGCTTCTGAGGCGCAGGGAAACAGCATAAACGATTCATAATAAAATATGAAACAAGCTGTTGACAACGTTGAATGAAGATGATAATATAGTTTCTTGTCACGACAAAATGTGACAAACAAGTTCTTTGAAAACTGAACAAATGGATCACGTCGATCCGATAATGTTTTACAATAGCTAGTTAAGTAATGAGCATTTCAAACACCAATTTGGAGAGTTTGATCCTGGCTCAGGACGAACGCTGGCGGCGTGCCTAATAC
>NZ_VDBO01000039.1 GCF_005930355.1 Paenibacillus sinopodophylli | reverse complement strand
TGTAAATGTCAACATAAACATGTACACTTTTGCTTGTTTAAGGATGTACAAAATCACTTGTCCTCTTGGACAAAATGATCCTTCAATCGGTATGATTCGCCTACAATCGTGACGACAGTTGCATGGTGTAAAATACGATCTAAGATGGCATTAGCGAGCTTTGGCTCTCGAAATACTTCATCCCATGCTCGGAAATTAACATTAGTCGTGAAGATGGTGCTACGCTTCTCATAACGCATATCAATGAGCTGGAAGAATAGTTTGGCATCCTCTGGCTCAATGGGAAGATAACCAATCTCGTCAATAATCAGCAGCTTGTACTTCGTGTAGTGCTTTAACCTTGCTTCAAGCCGGTTCTCAAGCATGGCACGCTTGAGGTTTTGAATGAGATCGTGACACTTGATGAAGTACGTGCTTGTTCGTTTCTTTGCTGCAGCGATGCCAATCGATGTAGCTAAATGTGTTTTTCCTACACCACTAGGGCCTAAGAATACAATATTTTCATTGCCCTCTATGAAGCGTAAGCTAGCAAAGTCTAGCATCTGCTCTCGATTCACAGAAGGCTGAAAGCTGAACGCAAAGTCTGCCAGCTCCTTCTGATGCGGGAAGGCTCCAACCTTAACCATGGCATGAATCATATTATGCTCACGCACATCGATCTCATAATTAGTGAGCTTCACAAACGTGTCCATGAAGGACAGTTTGTTATGGATGCTAAAGTCGACCACTTCATTTAAATGACTCACCATTTGTTTAAGGCCTAGGTACTCTAGGTTCCTTACCGCTTGCTGGTAGGAGGTTACACTCATTCGTATGCACCTCCAATCGTGCGCAGATTCTTCTTAGCTAAATCATTAATATCTGGATAACGTGGCATGGACAAGCTTAAATTCTCCCTGTAGTGCTCTTCGGTGTAGTTTAACAGAGCTGTACCAATGGGATGGCGTACGAGAAGTTTCGTGTTATAATACACATACAGATGATGGTCATAGACTTGTATGCCTACTGTTTTTCCTTGATACCCAGCTGGTACTGAGTATTGCCTGGATTGGTAGGAGATCATGTTCGACGCATTGATCTTAACAAGCTTATGATGTATGCGATAGGAACTTCTTACACGCTCCGCTGGTAACGGGTGTAAGGAGTTCTTTTCCTTTTCGAGAGCCAGAATCGGCACTTTCCCCGTGCCTTGATGGAACGATTGATTGACACGATCGCACAGCTTTTGAATGTAGGCTTGGAGCTCAGGTAAGCTAAACTTCCCTTGATAAGCATGAATTTCATCTAAAATTTTCATTTGAGCTTCTACCTTTCCCTTCGTACGAGGACGCCCCGCGATACAAGGTTTAACGTGAAACCCAAAGTCTGCTGCAAATCCAGCGAATTTCGTATTCACTTTGCCAGCCCTATGCTCCGTCCTTGCTTCGTCCATGACGGTCTTCATGTTGTCGGTTAAGATCTCATGTGGCACTCCGCCTATGGCCTCGAAAGCTGCGGTTAGGAAGGAGAGCAGCACACTCTGAGACTTCGTTATGCTCATGTGATACATTCGAAAGCGTGAGTACGAAAGCAACAACACAGCAACATTCACCTCGACTTTCGCTCCATCCTTTAATTCAAAAGGGATACTTTCTTTCCAGTCTAATTGCGCTTGCTCTCCTGGATCTGTCTCAAAACGAACGGTACCCTGTGGTGACGGTGTACGTTGCCCATTCGTAAAGTACGCCTCAAACTCAGGCTTACGAGCGATATAGGCACGAAAAGCAGATGCAGAGCATAACAGGCCATGATTGTCTGTTAAGTATTGCCATAGCACACGCTTGTAGTAGAAAACTTGCTTGCTGTCTGTGGATAAAAGTGCAGCGATGATTTCATAATATTCATCGATCTTTGACCCTTTATCTCGTGATCTTCTCCTTGTAAATCCGTCTATATATTTCTGAATGGTTCGACGATCCACCTCTAGTTCTCTTGCTAACTGGCTTATATTCATTTTCATATTGAGATTCTCCATCAATGATTTAAGTTTAGGTAAGTCTAGCAAACTATGAATCTCTATATTGGATTGAACCTTCAACGTGATGTACATACTCATCTCTCCCTTGAGAACAGTATGTTTCATCTCGTCAAAGTTGTACATTTTTATTCAAGCACTTTTGTACATGTTTAGAGTAGCATTTACA
>NZ_VDBO01000038.1 GCF_005930355.1 Paenibacillus sinopodophylli | reverse complement strand
TCAGTTTCTGATCCAGCTCCCGCATCCGCTGTGCCGTTCGATCCAGCCTCGACCGGATGCTTCTTCTGGCTCCAATGGAGGAATCGACTTGATACACCGTCGAAGACAAGCTGCCATGAAGCTGCGCGCATTTCTGCATGCCCTGGCTCAGCTTCGGCTTGGCGGCTTCGATGGCATTCAAATCTATTCGAATCATCGACAAGTCCTGCACCATCCCATCTCTTAGAGCATCCTGCTCTCATGAGCAGCCCTGCTTTCGCTGTTCTTAAAGAAGAGAAGCGGAGAGACACCTTTCACCCTCTCCCCTTCCTTCCGTCTAATGCGTACCCGACACTTTCAGATCGTCTCCAGATGATTTTGTAATGGAATACACGTTAATCACCGCGTGGGGAATATCCTTTAATGACCTCACCGGAAATCCGGGGAAAGCAATCTGTCCATTCGCATTCGGTGATTCATAGTTCAAAACAAAGGTATCTCCGACCGCTTTAATATCCGCTGTCATGAGCAGTACATGGGTCGTGCTCTTACGAAAAGCTTGGATATTCGCTGTTGTCGGGCTCTTTCCCTTCTCTACTGCAACCGCCGATGAAGGCAGACCAAAGCTGTAATGCCAGCGCTGTGCTTGCTCTTGATAGAGCAGTTCCGGCAGCTTCTGACCCGGGTTCTTATCCCATCCATTTGTCGTCGAACTGCCAATATAGGTCCGATTCCTGCCCGATGGATACAGGATTTGGGCCGTGCCGTACGGGTAGTTCGCTCCATATGGCGTCCCACCAGGGCCAATATTCGGATCGAGCCCTAAGTTTTGCTTATACGTCGCAACCTGATCGGTGACCTCTAATTCCGCTGCGCTTACATTCCGCCGACCAGCTTCGGTTGTCCAATCCAGCGATTCGACATGGGGATAGATCGTAGCAGGGTCCCAGCCCGGCACTGCTGCACCGAACTTATTGATCACCTTATACTGTCCTTTCACATCCATATAGATGTCGACTTCCTTCACCGCTCCCGTTTGCAAATCCATCGCGTAGTAGTAAGGGATGATTTGCAAGCTGTCGTAGTAGTTCCCGATGGTCTGAATATCCGTGAGCGTTTTGTAGCCTATCCGAATCGGCTGCTTGATCAGCGACTGGATGTTGTTCTTCTCCGGCGACAACGGGAATAACACCGGATCTTGCCGCAAGTGTGGCAGCAGTCCATAGGTATCCAGATACCCTCTCGCGCTTGTGAGGGCTTCCCCGCGGATGTCCGTCTTCTCCCCTACAATCCGGTTCTGTCGGTTCGGATTCACTTTCTTCACGACGTTTGGAATGAGCCATTGCACTGGAGACAGCGGCATTTTAAAGAGATTGGAATACCGGAAATCCCCCGTGTCCTCGATCGTCATATTCCCGATTCGGCCCACCACGTCGATATTGTATTTCTTGTTCGCGCTATGCCTGGCGCCATAGTTCCCATACCTGACTTTGTTCGTCGTGGCATCGTTATCTTCTTCCCCATTAATGGCAATGCTGCGATACTCCACCATGGCGCTTATTCGCTCTTTGTTGGCCAGCGGCACATAAAAGGCGAAGGTTTCTTGCTCTACCGGCAGATCAATCCATTCGTTCGCCGTGTAGAGGACATCGTCTAGGATGACGTTGAACGCAAACCGCACCGCTTTTTCCTTCGTCCACGCTGTCGTGCTCATGTTATCCGTGAACCCTTTGCCACGATCCGAGCTCACGTTCAGCAGTCCTTGTCCACCATTGCCGTAAAAGTTCCCTCGGTTAGGAAAGTAGACCGTGAATCCATGATCCAGCAGAATAAATTTGCCTGGCGTATACGGCCTTGACCCCACGACAACGGTCGCATCTGGATCGGTCGTTATGGGAATGAGCTCGTACGCGCTATCCGGCGGTACCGCTACGCCGGGATCCGTCATGACGTCCGCGATGATCGTAGGCGTCCCGACCGCGGGCTGCCCTGGCGACTGAATCCTCACATAACCGTCTCCCGCTTGACCGACTTGTGTGCCTCCCGCTGGTTTCGGCATAGATAGATTACCTTGCAGAACCACCGGAGTCGATAAGCTGATATCGACGTAGTTGGTTCCGCCATAGGACCATCTGCTATCGTCCCCGTGCCGAACCTGTCCGCCGTAATAGCCGCCTCCGCCTCCGCTCTCGTCGTTCGGATTGCTAGCGGAGTGACGTCCTGCGTCTCCGTTCTCTCCCTGTCCGATGCTGTCGGAGGTTTTGGCATGCCCGCCATATGCTTCCGAATTCCCGATGGTATCGCCTCCGCCTCCGCCAGCCACGATGAGCTTAGCTCCGCCAGTCGATACCGATTGTACGTTGATCGTGTCCACCGCTACGGTAGAGATGTGGGGACCGTTGGCCAAATCGAAGCGCAGCCTATTAATCGTGCCTCTCCAATTCGGATGCGTCCCGAT
>NZ_VDBO01000037.1 GCF_005930355.1 Paenibacillus sinopodophylli | reverse complement strand
TCTCTTTCATCTTAATCTGTACAGGAACCTTCTTACCGATCTTGGACGTTTCCACCTTGCCACCTATTGTGCTCTGTCCAGGGATGAATATGGCTTGGCTGCAGTTACAATCTGAAGGGTCTTCTGTTTCCTTATAGAGTTCAAAGACTTCTATACCATACTTATCCATTGTAGGTTGTCTGGTTAGGGTACTATCCGACCTTACATAGTAGGGCGCACCTCCAGTATCACCACACCCTGAGGGTAACGGTTTTCCTACAACTCTTACAAATGAACACACTAACTTGTAATCTTTACCAGTAATAGAGGATTTTATCTTGTCAGGTATTACTACTTGCTTGATAGGTTTACCTGCTATGTAACCATTTTTATTGTTATTATCTAACACATCTTTTTCCAACTCAACAGCCATGTTACTAGCTAACCTTTTCTTTATGGTAGCGTTTTGAGGGGCTGCTACAAATTCTACCGGCATATCATAGTACTGTCGAAATCCTGACCTGTTAGCCCAAGACTCTGCTGATCGTATACCTTGTAAAGTCTTATGTACTGGGAATTGTAAAGCACTTCGACGGTTAACTTGTAGAATAGTACTAAAGTAAATAATGTCTCCATTCTCTGTATCTACAAATGAAAGCTCTTTCTTTAAAAATTCATTGAATACCTCGCTTTCCATCTTAACTACGTTCTTTACGTGCATCGGTTGTCCAGCTACTGGATAGTTTTCAGGATCGAATTCAAAGAATGCATCCTTAGGTAGCTCTACCACTTTACCGTCAGCAGTTGGAGAACAGGTAGCACTTAACCTAGATTCCTTTGTTGGTTTAAGTCTATCTGAACAAACGGCATCCTTCCTAATCATCCATCCGGCTGTTTGATACTTTATATTGCTCTGAGCTTTTTGGTTGATCGTAATGTAAAGAAGGTCTCCCTCTTTTACACCGTATGCCCCACCAATATTTTTATCAGCAGCTTCTTCTGCTGTTACAAAATGCACACCTTGCTTTTGTGCATCTAGATCTGCACCTTCCTCTTTAGAAGACACAGTGATAGGTCCTATTGAACTAAACAATGTAGTCGATACTACAGCAAGTAGTACAATGTAACAGAGCAGTCTTTTCATTCTTACACTCCTTGTGAGTCTTAGTTACTACTTCAGAATGGAGTAGCTGTATCTGCCTTTTTTAAACATGCTTTCTGTAGACGATAGTCTAGTATTTGTCCATTGTCTATTACCTAAATTTGAAGAGAGAGCAACATCACTATATCCACCATACCAAACACCTAATTTCAGCTTATATGAATCAGAAGAGCTAGACACGTCATAATTATCCATGAATGTTTGTGAAGAGTCTTCAGCGGATACTACCATGAATTTGAAATAAGTTCTCATGACTGTCCAACCGTTTTCATACCTGATCATAGAATTCTCAGGGTCAGCATAACCTTTTGTAACTAGCTTGTTCTTTTTAGCCCATTCAGCAAACTCCTCAAATCCTCGAGTAGCTTCAGCTCTGTAGTAATCACCACGATCTACCATGTTAGATACTAATGATTTAGCAAAAATAGCGGTATTGATAGTTTTATAGTTCACATTAAGCATAGTGGCATAATACTGACGAACATGTTCTGACCACTGATCAATGTATTTCTTGTTTCGAGATTCTCCACCCATAGCAAAGTATTCCTTGTTAGAAATATAACTATCCATTTTTTTGATGTTGTAAAAAGAGCTAGGAAGATCAGACAGCTTGTTCCATTCAGTAGAAACCTCTCCGTTTAATTGACGACCCCAATCATCTAGCTTTATTGAACCAGATTTAACTTTAGAAAGGAATGCATCATCACTTACAAGTACAGAATGAGCTCCTTGATCGAAGCTTACTTTCGATTCCATAGCCTCACTCACAAAACGAAGGGGAACCATTGTACGACCTTCATACATTTCTGCAGCTGTATCCAACTCAATCATTGTCGAATCAATACTTACCGTTTTTGAACCTACTGGAAGAGTAATATTCTGACCCTTGTACTTGATTCCTACGGTTTTTGTAGCGACGTCCCATGTCACATCCCCCCCTAATTTCTCCGACACAAATCGAACGGGAACCATCGTTCTTCCATTCGTGTCGATATAAGGCTCCGTATCTGGAAATTGAACCTTGTGACCATTAACAATGATAGGTAAGATACGAAGATCTTTCCCCGGGGATGCCATCACTGATGTTCCACCGACCACCATACTGACCGCTACCATTGCTCCAATAATCTTCTTATACATCGTTTCATCTTCTCCCTTATGATATGTTTGGTTTTTCGTTGCTTAATTGGTATCGCTAGCGAATTGGCATGCTTCCAAATGTCATCTCTACTGTCTATATGTAATTCCTTCCAAATCATGACTACGACAATTTTAGCACATTATTCCTATTCCATACACATAATAACGACAAATGTCGGGACTATTCGACTAATCATTTCCTTTAAGATTGAATTAAACTGAAGGATATAGGATTACAATATCCTTTCTACTTCCTATGTTTTCAAAATAAGGGATACACGCATGAAATAGATGAAATATACCTATCATTCACAAAGTCTATTGACATGTATGAGGTAAGTTAACTATCCAGAAATATATTTCGATCTTTTCCTTAATAGAGGAGAACAAGAATATTTGTATAAACAATCCTGGAAGGCGTTATCATGAGAGAGAAATAATACGATTCATCATCAAAGCTTTTGCTGCACCGTAATCATCGTCGCAAGTGTCAATTGTGTTGCGGACAAAGTCCTATTCTTTGCATAACGCTTTTCTATAGTAGTCATACTACCTATCTCGAAAGATGATATTTTTTTCCATTTCAGTATCACTATCGTTATATAGTATTTTACAGGTGCCAGTAATTTTGAAAAAACCGAAAATAACAAAGGTAACAAAAACAGGTCAATCATGGTGGTATCTGACCATAATCGACCTGTTCTATGTAAAGCTTTAGCGTTACTTAAGTTATACCTTTCAAGCATTGCTGTACGTACAAACAAAATAACGAAATATTTATACGGGTATTACATGGGTTATATGTGTTATTGGTTGAATGATAGATTCATTCGGCACTGGGTAGCCCCAAACTAAAAAGTCCCTGGCTTGAAATCATGATTCAAATGCAGTTCTCTCTGGGAATATGCCCCCCTCTCTAACCAAGCAAACCACGAGTCTTTGAGCCGCTCTATCAAAATAAAATTTGTTTGGAATGTTAGGGTCAGGTAGCGACTCTAACTCAGAAAACTTCTTAGTTGTCTTATTCAATTCAATTTTACCCATTACATCTTCATTTGGACCAAATCTGTAAACAACCGTGTCGTCATCTTCGTGTTCTTTTAGTAGCAATACATACGAAGCCAAATTCACTCCTCCTCAGGTGGATACCACGGACGACCAGAATCAACTGTTCTATCGTGTGCAGTCCTATAGTCTGTTTTAAAAATACCTTCAAATTTTGATTCAAAAAGTTCATGATTCAATAAGTCAATATCTTGTTGTTTAAATGTCCCTTTTTGAAGTCTATCCCATGCTTGTGCAATTTCATAATCTGCTTCAAAAAGCCCAACACCATGCTCTTTAATATGCTCTTTAAAAAACAAATGGTCTTTTATTCTTTGAACTCTATTCTCGGGCATACCAGTATTTTTAGCAATACTCTGAACATCTACATTCGATTTTCTAAAGGATTCATACATTGCATCTGCTGTATCAAGCCGCTTTAAATATTCATCAACTGAAAGTTCCCTTCCTCCAGTTTGAACATCACCCGTCCCCTCAGTATCCAACGGCTTATCCTGATTAGGCTTTAAGTGCTCGTCTACATGGGGTTTTATGTCATCAA
>NZ_VDBO01000036.1 GCF_005930355.1 Paenibacillus sinopodophylli | reverse complement strand
GGCGGAATTGGCAGACGCACTAGACTTAGGATCTAGCGGGCGACCGTGGGGGTTCAAGTCCCTCTACGCGCATCATAGTTAAGCAAAAAAAGCCCATTAAGGGCTTTTTTTGTGTTTACTTCGTAGAATTTAAGCGGATTCCCGTTTCATTAGGCTTTATTTCCACTCAATGTCCATCTTACTTATGTTAGTAAAGAGTAAAGCCGTAATACCCGTTTCCTGACTGAATGGGCGGGCTTACTTTTATGTAGATGGGGCCTGAGTTAGTTTGAGACCAGGATAAGGTGGTAGAGTTGAGAGGTTTTGTCCCGATCACCCCATATTGATCTTCCACGGTAATGACGACATTGCCGCTTGCTTGAAGCGTCCTTGAACCATACGTGTCGCTAGTAATTACCCAATAATCTACGTCAGTTGAATCAATAAAACCCCCGTTGCTAGCACTGATTGTCGTTGCGTTAGCTGAAGCTTTCGAATTGTTGGATTCAGTTTCGTAGGCTGCAAATACAGTTGTACTGAATGAACAGAGCAGCACTACAATGACCATAATGGATACGGATTTTTTTGAAAAGCTGAATTTCATTTTTTTGCCTCCTTGTCTTATTTAATAGTTCATCCTATGAGAGTTAAGAGTAAATAAGAACTGTGAAGGGTCTAAGGCGCTTATTTGCAGGTGCCGGCTAACGCTGTCTATCACCTAGATTGTTTGAAGGCATAGCCGAATCGTTATATTGCTCTGTTTTTTGTCAAGTGAAGTGGGATCATGTACAATAAGAACATCAAAAAGGAGGCAAATTCATGAGTTATTACATCGCCTTTTTTACCTACATAAGCATTCTTATCACATGTGCCTACCTTTTTAACCTTTTATATAAAAATGTATTTCAAAATGTGTCCGGAGTTTTCAAAAATGTCTTACTAATTGTTATATTCATTTTTTCTGGTTGGCTAGCGATGAAACTGGGGGTTCAGCTTACGGAGGGACCTGTATTTGATTTACGGGTGGTTCCGATTATTTTTGCTACCTTAATGTTTCGAAATCCTTGGCAGGTGCTGGTCATTGGCCTTGGCATTGCTGCTGCGAGATACGGGGTCAACGGCATATCGCCAAATGCAGTAACTGGCTCGATTAACATTACCATTCTGGCAGCAGCTTCTGTGGGGCTGGTCCTGTTGTATAAGCGCAAGCAGCATTGGAGTTATCGCTTGAAAGCGACGATCTCATTGCTGACAATCAATATTTTGCAGGTGTCGGGTATTGCTATTTTTGGCGCGGTTTCTCGCGAGACGTATTTGAAGCAAATTATGCCCTATACTCTTCCTTTGTCTATTATAATGGGCGCATTTTTTATTTTTATTATTTACGATTTTTATAAGGAACAGTTGTTGTCTGAAGAGCTGCGATTTAAAAACTCGACTCTCGTTACGCAGAAGCAGGAGCTGATTGACACACATCGGGAGCTTGAGTCTAAAGCGCGTGAAATTGTAAGATCATCCAAATATAAATCTGATTTTCTGTCAAATATGTCCCATGAGCTCAGAACGCCGTTGAATAGCATTATCCTGCTCTCAGAGCTCATTCGTGATCACGAGGAGACTGGCGAGCATAGCGAGAATCATCAATATGCACAAATTATTAATAGTTCGAGCCAAGAGCTGCTGCGTATCATTAATGATATTTTGGATTTATCAAAAGTGGAAGCAGGGAAAATGGACATGGACTGGGGTGAAATATCCGTGGAGGATATAACGCAACTGATGTACCATCAGATTGCACCGCTTGCCAATCAGAAAAATTTGGTTATGCAAGTCGTGATTAACGAAAAGGTACCTGCATTGATTGTTTCTGATGGATTGCGATTGAATCAAATTTTGCGTAACTTATTATCTAATGCAGTTAAATTTACGGAATACGGCAGCGTCAGCTTGGAGGTTACGACGGCTGCTGAGCCGGATATGATCATGTTTCTTGTTAAAGATACTGGGATAGGCATAGATGAGGAGTATCAACAACTTGTGTTTGACGCTTTTTTGCAGGAGGACAGTACGATTAACAGAAAATACGAAGGAACGGGCTTGGGCTTGTCTATTAGCTATCAGCTGGCCAAGCTGCTAGGCGGCGATCTCACATTAAAAAGCAAAAAGGGAGAAGGCAGTGAATTTTCGCTGCGCTTGCCTATTAATAAACAGAGCAGATTTTGAAAATAGGAGGTTGGCATGCTCGTATATGGCTGTGATTTTAGCGGGGCTAAAAATCCGAACGGTAAAATTTTTGTGACAATCGGTATCTTGAAAGATGAGACACTGACGATTGAGAAAGTGATTGAGTGCGAGGACAGGCTGGATTTATTTTGTATGATCAGGAGCAATCCTTACCCATGGGGGCTTGATTTTCCGTTTGCTATTCCAAGAGAGCACCTGAATGAGCAGTACCACTCATCGTGGAAACAATTTATTGCTGCGGCATATTCGGAATCTCGCGTGTTATTTAAGCATAAATTCGGTAAAGTGCATAGCGGTAAAAACAATGAGCGGGATTGCAGAATAACGGATATCGCAGCAGGAGGGAAAAGCCCAATTGCTGAAACGCCAATTAGCATGAATGGGATGCTGTATGGCGGTCGCAAGCTGCTGTTTAACTTACTTCCTTCAGCCGTTATTTATCCTTTTGACAGTTATAGAGAGGATGCTGCCCGCTTATATGAGGTGTATCCGAGCCATGGATGGTTGAAGTTGGGTATCGGCAGGGCGGATGAGCTAACAATAGGGCAGATCGAGGCTGCTTTTAAAAGTAAAGTGGATGACCGCTTTAACATAAAACTGGATCCGGCTGTAATTCCACGACAGTTAAGTGGAGAAAAAAAAGGTAAACTGAACGAGCATGCAGCGGATTCTGTTATGGCGTGTATTATTTTAGCTTATTGTATATATGAGGGTGGACTTGATGCTGCATGGGGGCTGAAGCCGTGGTTTGCTACGGATGAGGAATGGAACAATAGGCTCCACGAGGGTTTAATTGTTAGAATAGAATAAGAGATGGACGATTTGAAGGGGTGCCGGCGCCCGCTTTAATCGTCCTTATTTATGGAATAAACTATTTTCCAGCAAGGTGTTCCGATATTTTTAGGATTGTTCCATGCCTGTGTAAATGAGAATGGCATCCCTCAAGAAGGCTGCTCCGCCAGGTTGATGCTTCTCATAATAGGCGGTGAACCGCTCATCGTTTACATACATTTGAGCAACTCCTGCATGTGCTTCTTTACTGTAGCTGCCCCAATAAAAGGTAATCCACTGCCGGTGCAGGTCAGCCATTTTTTGCGCCAGCTCTCCTGCAGGGTCTCCAGTGGGATAAGTCGTCTCTAGCAAGCTCAAAACTTCTGCATTCAATTGTTCAACTTTGGTGTGCTGCTCTTCCGTCATGTTCTTAACCATCTGGTTTGATCGTTCGATTTGCGTATTTCCGTATTTTTGTCTTATTTCTTCTCCATATTTCTGCTCGTTGGTATCGATTAGTTGTTGTTTAAAGCCATCGAATTTTTCTTTATTCGTCATCGTTATTCTCCCTTCATTCTGTGCCAAAGTTTTGTCCACATTCGCGATGAGCAGGTCTAACTGTTCCCTTTTCTCTATTAGCCGCTTCCGATGCTCCTGAAGTGCGCTCGCCCCGTCGAAAGCAGGCGATGTTACAATCGCTTTAATTCCCTCCAATCCAACGCCAAGTTCCTTGTAAAAAAGAATCTGCTGAAGTCGGTCCACCTCTGCATTCCCATAAATACGATAGCCCGATGAATTGATTCGTGAAGGCTTTAACATTCCAATTTCGTCGTAATAGCGTAGCGTTCTGGTGCTGATGCCTGCGAGCAACCCTAGCTTCTGAATGGTATATTCCATGTGTTCACCTCCTGACAAGATTATCGTACACCTTCACGTTGCGTGAAGGTCAACTGTTTTTTTGTTGCAGCTGGAATGCTGGGAAACTTGTAGTGAAAGCAATAAAAATGGTGTTTGCTGTGAGTATTTTATAAAGGATTAACTGCATACGTGCAGATAGCGATGTAAGGTCAGTCTGTGTCGGCGAAGTTGATGAGATACAAACGTGCAGAATAGTCCAATATACGACAGTTTACCTGATAAATCAGGACGTTAATCATGCTAAATTGCTTCTTACTATGCAATAATAATGTATATAACAAATTATTTTCGAAAAACACTTGCAATGTTAGTGCAATACATGATATATTCTAATTCCGGCCGAGAGAAACACGCGGACGACAAGCAAAACAAGCATTACAAACGAAAGAAAAGCTTGCTCTTTGAAAACTGAACAACGAGTAATAACTGCCTCGCAAATCCTTCGGGATAAGCGAAAA
>NZ_VDBO01000035.1 GCF_005930355.1 Paenibacillus sinopodophylli | reverse complement strand
TCTTGGACGTTTCCACCTTGCCACCTATTGTGCTCTGTTCAGGGATGAATATGGCTTGGCTGCAGTTACAATCTGAAGGGACATCTGTTTCCTTGTAGAGTTCAAAGATTTCTATACCGCCCATATCCATTGTAGGCTGTCTAGTTAGAACATTATCAGCCCTTACAAAATAAGGAGATCCTCCAGTATCATCACACCCTGATGGTAAGGGTTTTCCTGTAGTTCGTACAAAGGAGCACGCTAACTTGTATTCTTTGTTCGTTTTGGAGGATACCAGCTTATCCGGTATCACTACTTGTTTAATAGGTTTGCCGAGCTTGTAACCCTTACCGCCATTGTCATCAGTAACATCATCTTCTAACTGCGTAGTCATATTACTCGCTAATCTTTTCTTTATGATTGCGTTCTCGGTGCCCCCTACAAATTCAACAGGCATATCATAGTATTGTCGGAATCCTGATTTATTTGCCCAAAACTCTGCTGATCGTATACCTTGTAAAGTCTTATGTACGGGGAACTGTAGAATGTCATAACGATTAACTTGCATAATTGTATTAAAGTAAAGTGTATCCCCATTTTGAGTACCCAAGAAGGTAGATTCTTTTTTAAGAATCTCTTCAAACTTATCTGCTTTCATAGTGACTACATTCTTTACATGCATAGGTTGTCCAGCAACCGGATACTCTTCAGGTTTAAATTCTTTAAAAGCATCTTTAGGTAATTCTAAAATTTTACCATCTGCAGCAGGTGAACAAGTAGCAGTCAGCTTGCTAGCATCGGTCTGATTGTCTCTATCAGAACAAACGCGAGTCTTCCTGACTATCCAACCAGCAGTCTGATACTTAATGCCAGATTGGGCTTTTTGATTTATGGAGATGAATATCAGATCTCCTTCTACTACATCATATTTACCCCCTATTTTTACATCGGCAGCCTCTTTAGGTGTAACAAAGTGAATACCTTGTTTTTGCCCATCAACATCCGCGCCTATTTCTACAGCTGAGACGGTTATTCGTCCTACAGAAGATAATAATGTGGTAACTAATATGACAATAAGCATAATATAGCTAATTGATCTTTTCATGCCTACACTCCTTGTGAATACTAATTATTACTTAAGAACCGAATAACTATATCTTCCCTTTGTAAACATATTTTCAGAAGAAGATAAGCTAAGTCGGGTCCATTGCATATTTGCTGCGTTAGAGTCTAGAGCTACATCACTGTATCCTCCGTACCAAACTCCTAATTTTAATTTATAAGAATCCGAGTTCGCAGATACGTTATAGTTATCCATAAAAGTCTGAGACGTGTCTGTTGCAGATACTATCATAAACTTGAAATAAGTTCTTAGAATAGATCTACCATTTTCGTATCTTGTCATAGAACCTTCTGGATCAGCATAGCCTTTTGTTACTAACTTGTTTGTTTTTGCCCATGCAGCAAATTCTTTAAATCCTCTAGTCGCTTCTGCTCTGAAATAATCCCCTCGATTTTCCATATTGGAAACTAAAGACTTAGCAAAAACATCTGCATTGAGTGTTTTGTAATTAACATTAAGCATAGTACCATAATACTGACGAGCATGCTCTGCCCATTCATCAATATACTTCTTTTCTGAGAATCCATCTTTAACCTCGAAGTACTCTTTATTAGAAATGTAGCTGTCGACTTTCTTAATATTATAGAAAGAAGCAGGCAAGTCCGATAATTTATTCCACTCCGAAGAAATCGCACCACTCAACTGTCGTCCCCAAGGATCTAATTTGATAGAACCTTCTTTTACTTTAGAGAGAAATATAGTATCGCTTACAAGTACAGAATGAGCACCTTGATCGAAGCTTACTTTCGATTCCATAGCCTCACTCACAAAACGAAGAGGAACCATTGTACGACCTTCGTACATTTCTGCAGTTGTATCCAACTCAATCATCGTTGAATCGATACTTACAGTCTTTGAACCTACTGGAAGCGTGATGTTCTTTCCTTTGTACTTAATTCCTACGGTTTTTGTAGCGACGTCCCATGTCACATCCCCACCTAATTTCTCCGACACAAATCGAACGGGAACCATCGTTCTTCCATTCGTGTCGATATAGGGCTCCGTATCTGGAAATTGAACCTTGTGACCATTAACAATGATAGGTAAGATACGAAGATCTTTACCAGGGGATGCCATCACTGATGTACCACCGATCACCATGCTGACCGCTACCATTGCTCCAATAATCTTCTTATACATCGTTTCATCTTCTCCCTTATAATATGTTTGGTTTTTCGTTGCTTAATTGGTATCGCTAGCGAATTGGTATGCTTTCAAATGTCATCTCTACTGTCTATATGTAATTCCTTCCAAACCATGACTACGACAATTTTAGCACATTATTCCTATTTCATACACATAATAACGACAAATGTCGGGACTATTCGACTAATCATTTCCTTTAAGATTGAATTAATCTGAAGGATATAGGCTTACAATAGCCTTTCTACTTCCTATGTTTTCAAAATAAGGTATACACGCATGAAATAGATGAAATATACCTATCATTCACAAAGTCTATTGACAAGTATGAGGCAAGTTAACTATTCAGAAATACATTTTGACCTTTTCCTAAATAGAGGAGACCAAGAAAATCTGTATAAACAATCATGAATTAAAGACATACGACTAACGCTGAGGCTAAAAAAGCTGTTATAAATTCAACCTACACAAATTTTCACGATGATTTAGGGCATTATACTAACAACTGAAAATGACTTTTTCTGTGTCTACCCTGCTAAGAAATACTCACATATTGAGGAGCCAAATAAACAAAGAAACAAAAAACAGATCAATCATGGTAGTATCTGACCATAATCGACCTGTTCTATGTAGCTCCTAAGCGTTAATTAGGTTATACTTTTCGAGCATTACTGTACGAACAAAATGTTTAAATCTTTATACGGGTATTACATGGGTTAGAAGTGTTACTGTTATAATGATGGGTTCATTCGCTACTGGGTGAGGCATTTTTGAAATAGGTCGCCACTTGTATGATTATTTTTTTAGCATATAGCAGCGGATAAAAATAGAACTACAACACGACGCTAGCTCGCATTGTGGCGTATAATTAACTAATTATTTTATAAACTGAACTAATGGTAACTTAGGAAAATAACTAAATTATTCGTATTTTTAGAACCTAACTGTTCGCATCAAGAGCATTAAGGGCCTCATCACTTATGTCTTGTGACAGTAGTTCTTTAGTAATTGCCCCAGAGTTTCGCGGCCATCCACGTGTACCGCATATTAATTCATTATGGTGGTAGCCGATTCTTCCGCCCCTCTCAAAAAGTTTAATTATTGGATCATATAAATCATGAAACATCAATGCAATAGGTAATTCTTGGTCAACTGCATATGCCCAGTCAATATAGTAAGTACAAAGGTATTCAACAACCCAGTCAATATTAAAATTGTCTTGTTCAATGTAATTCTCCTTTATATGACTTGGTACATCAAACTGAACAATTTCAACTGCATTAAAAATTGCACGCCTGTTATCACCTATGGAATTAGAATCTAAAAAAATATTACCCCTTCTAATAAACTCAGTTACTAAAACAGCGTGGGAAGGTTTATCATAATCCCTTATTTCCCAATTAATATTTCGCACCCTTTTCTTTGCCTTTTCAAAGTTAACATTCATTTCTATCACCTCAAATTTTCGGTTTGAAACCTGGGAAACCTCCAGGCTGTGATGGTGCCAACTCGTGAGCACCCTTTGTACTTTCGTTCTTCGTACCACCATTGAATTCATTTATATCGCGATAAGGTAATCCATCTTTCATCAGTTTACTTTCTGCTAGCTCATGGTCAGCTAGTTTCCTGAACCACGCTTTTTCCGCTTCATTCAACTCT
Source organism: Paenibacillus sinopodophylli (assembly GCF_005930355.1). Lineage (GTDB taxonomy): Bacteria > Bacillota > Bacilli > Paenibacillales > Paenibacillaceae > Pristimantibacillus > Pristimantibacillus sinopodophylli. Next base: position 518 of record NZ_VDBO01000035.1, on the reverse strand, counting down.
CTTACTAATGCCTGCTCCCATCCATAAGCAACGTCAATTACGGGATCAAAATAACCTTTATAATAATACTTCCCATTTATTGTGTCTACTAAGTTGATGTGCTCAGTCAATATCATATGTTTCTTTAATTGTATCGCTTTTTCTAAACTTAAACCGGTATTTCGAGCGAACTTTTCTATCTCCTGCATATCTAATCCTGATGCCCTTAATTTCTCATATGTTTTTAATGCAATCTCTTCCTGTTTGAAACCAGGGATAAATTTTATTGGTTCGCCCCGTGGTTCGATAGGTTTAATAGGTGGAACTTTATCCGTCCCCTCAGTCTCTTTACCCTTCTCCGAAGGCTTGTCAGACGGCTTTTCTGCCGATTGATTAGGCTTCGGATTCGTAGGAGTACCACCATTTCCTTGGCCGGTAGCACTCTCTGGTTTATCCTTATTCCCTTTACCCGGTAGTCCAGGGATTTTTGGTACTACTCTTGAAAACACCAATCCTGCAAACAGCACACCTATATAATA
>NZ_VDBO01000034.1 GCF_005930355.1 Paenibacillus sinopodophylli | reverse complement strand
GAACAGTATGTTTCATCTCGTCAAAGTTGTACATTTTTATTCAAGCACTTTTGTACATGTTTAGAGTAGCATTTACACTCTTTTTTATCTGTACAACAGCGGCAGTCTAAAACTCTATTTTTCAAGTCTTGGTCCACCGCTGTTTCATTTTTATAATCAGTCTAATACTTATTTTTCGGAGTCTGACGATTTTCAATCCTCATAAACCCCGTTAGATCAAGTCTTTCAGTCTAGAACTTTATTTTCCCTGGACACTTCGGGGCGCCGCCGGTGAGAATATTGAGGTCAGTCTAAAATTTATTTTTCAATACCTGATGTTTCTCAAACCCTGAGCCGCGTCAAATCAGCCCACCTTGTACAGCTAATTCAGATCAACAATTCCTTCAAGCATGTTACTACTTTTACTAATTAATATTGCAGAAATAACTTTTCTATACACAGGTCAGTTTTATATACAAAAAATAAAACCAGGTTACTTTTATGTCGTATTTTTACGACATAAAAGTAACCTGGTTCATGATTAAAAGCTTATTCTATATGGGATTGAAACAGGTCAATTTTATGTCGCTGGACAGATTGATGTTGTTGTCCGATGACACGAAAGAAACTTTGTGTTTCTGATGACTCTTGGCGAACCAATTTAAGAAAGATAAACGCTTAGGTATACTACCAACAAGCGCCTTTGTTATGTATTTGAATAGCAGCACGTTGTTGGATCAAAGCTACTTTTTCTTTTTCTTCACCGCATTCGGATTTCTCCAGTATTGGTCTGTACCCCACTGCTCTTCATCAATACTAGCTGACTCCATATTGACATGGTACAGCTTAAATTTGATGTATCCCTCTTGATACCATCTGAGTATTTCCTTTTTGATATCGTTCTTGGTGGCAACCTCCGGGTCAAGTCCAAGCCATTCTACAATGTATTTGGAGTTGCAAATGGCCATCATTTTTGTTGGAGTGAAGCTTAAGTCCTTGCTATCCAGTTCCGCATAATACCCAATATGCTTGGATACGAAATTAAGCGGTTTCCGCTCAGAAGGAGACAAACCGTCTTGACCCAATTTCGTACCTAGATGGGTCTTGATTTCAATAAACAGAAGTTCTTCATCCTTGTAGGCTACAAGGTCAATCCCAGAGGAGGTTGGATAACTTTGCAGAGCCACTGTACGATAACCTAGATGCTCTAATTCTACCTTGACAAGCATTTCTCCTTCTGCACCCATTTGAACTGAATTATATGTTTTCTCCATTTCATCTTCGCCTTTGATGAGAGTTCCCGGTTCGTCAAAGTCTTCCACCATACCGGGTTCAATGACCGTTAGCCACATTCTGGCCCCGTCAATTTCTCGCAGAAAAACTCGAGCCAAGAGGTTAACAACCTTAGTATTCTTATTTAAAGATTCTCCTAGTTGTTTGGAGAAATTTTTGGTTTCTAGATAAACATCCTTCCATTCGGCATTATTAATTTGAAGTACCGTACTTGGAAGGAAACTCGCATCCCCTTCATCTCCTGACAGCTGGGCGCTTTCCGTTTTTACTTCTACATTAACAATAAGCTCTTTCTCGTTTATCAATTTATGCAATTTTGTTTGTTTACAAAATTTACGAACACTTAAACCTTTCAAATGTATTGCGATATCAATACCATTACCTTTTCTATTTTTCAAAGGCTGAATGGTCGCTTCTGAGAATATTTTCTTAAAATAATCAATGGCTAATTCTTCTCCGTACGCGCCTTGGTTTTTTAAATTTTGTTTATACTCATTAAGGTCGGGTAATCTCGCGCTTGGCGATATATATCTATTATCTTTCTTTTCAAATATATTATATTTTTGTGCATTTTTTTGTTCATAATCAAGATCTGTTTTTCTTTTTTTCTCTTCGCGGTCCGATTTTTTTTCATCTTTTTTCCTCTTATCTAGATTAAATAAATGTTTTTTCTTTTTGTGTGTACGGAATTCAGCGATTAGCTCTTCTTTTCTGCTTTTTGCTGCTTCTGACATTTCATTGCTATTTTTCATTTGTTCGCTCAATTTTTTTACCAAAGGAGGGATTCTTCTTGCAATTTCCACGAAATCAACAGCTTCTTCGTAGGTTTTCACATCCTCGAATGCATATTGAAGAGCATCAAATAGTCCATCGTATGTATATTCACGGATTAACCACTCTAAGTAATTTTCATCTTTCAGCATTTTGTCATGCTCAATTTCATCTTTTTTTCTTCCTGTTTCTGTTTCTGGTAAATCAATTTTAACACGCTGAATGACTTGTTTGTTTGGGGATGGTTGCAGATATTTCTGAGTGCCTTTATTACCAATCATACGTTGAAGCTGAAGGATGGAGGGATGCCCCATCGCTGCAGGATAAGCAGTATGCCGAGGAGAATCGTGATGATTGTCGATAACGGATTTACTTGAGGCAACGTTTTTTCTACTGGAGTCAAAGGTTTGAATGGGATAGCCCTCCTTTAAAATAATTGCCTTTCGGCATTCACCAAATGAGTTTTATTACAACGCCCAAACTCGTTTCTTCCAACGTTATAGAATCTTTTATTGTTTGCCTCCTTTGTGAACGTTTACTCATGAAGATCCCTTGGGTACCCCATATTATGCTATTTACCTGCAATAAGCTTATTTTACTACATATTGGAATTGTTCTGCTCGTTAATTCAATAGAAAAACGCTCCCATGCCTTCGCTTTGAACTGTGACCCTATTTGTAGACGATTAAATCAATTAACTCTATACTCAACTAAATAGCATATCGCCCCTGAATTTTGATATTAATATATTCAAAAATATCGTTTGTTACATCTGTCTTTAACATTACGTAAAACCACATGGATAGATACTCCATGTGGTTCTTTTCGTATATAATGACTAAAGGTAGCCGGTATTATAACCGGCTACCTTTTCTGCTTATCTGTTCCATTATCAAAAAAAAGTAAGCTATATAAAAGTTAAAAGTACTATCCTTTATCAAAATGTCCATTATGCAAATCACTCAGCAGATGCGTGAGCACTATCTTTTTGGCAAGCCACATAAGCACCATGCCGCTGTCGATCCCTTTTGATTCATCAATTTTGAATTCCTGTCCTTTGCTTGACCAGCGCTAGTTAATGAGCTAGCTCTAAGTATGGATACCTCTCCAAATCGATCCTTAATGTCGTCCATGACCTTATCAACTGCTCTTTTCTTCTCGGCGTCATCAAACATTGAAAGTTGATATGTATCAGCAATGATTAGATTAGAAATCGCTACACTTAATCTTCGTACAGGCATTCTATCCCAATGAGTATAAAACCATTTTTTAATGGCAGAGAATACATCTACTGTGACGTTCGTAGGATCACCAAGCTTCATTTGCCTGCTGAATCCAGTTGGATTATCCCAATCCGCGCCCGAGAGACCCATTGAAACTACAGAGCCCATTAAGCCCTTTTCTCTAGTTCTCCTGCAAATCTGCGAACACAAATCGAGCAACACCACTTCAATTTCCCATGCCTCCCTGTAGACTTTAGGAAGCGTCATTCCGTTGCCGATTACCTTCTGCTGGCTATGTGTCCTTGGAGTCACCGGCGAGTCATCAATACCGTTATCGACTCTCCAAATGACCTGGCCATTCACTCCCCACTTACTCAGTCTCTTAATTGGGGTTTTTGCTAGGTCACCAATTGTTCTGATTCCCAATCTTAAAAGATGCTTCTCCATTCTTGAACCAATGCCCCACATATCACGTATTGGATGATTCCAGATATGTTGACCTAATTCGTCTTTCTTGAGATAAAATATACCGTTAGCATTTTTCTTGGAGATCATGTCACAGCACAGTTTTGCAATCACCTTGTTTTCACCAATTCCAGCTCTTTCATATATTCCTGTTTCAGACATGATTCTTGTTTGAATAAGTTTAGTCATCTCAATTATTGAGTTTCCAAACAAGTGCAATGAACCTGAACAATCAATAAACAATTCATCTATACTGTACGGTTCAACAACGTCACTATAAGACTCCAAAATGCTTGTAATCTGCATTGAAACCTGAATATATTGCTGCATATGTGGTCTTACAATAACTAAATTAGGACACTTTTTCAGAGCTTGCCAAACCAGCGAGGAAACGATTGAATTCGCCAAGCTGAACTCCTCCGTCGTACAACCATCACGGCATTCATTGAATCCCTACTGTTTGGTACTCAAAATATTCGAGGATATCGAGCGCCGCTTCGATAATCCAACTGCGGAGGAGCAGCGCCGCTTCGGCCGTGTTCCCGGCAAGGGCAGAGAAAAGATGTTCGAGGTTCGCGAGCTCGACTCTGACATCTCTTTCCTACGCAACTACTTGACCAAGGACTTAGTGAACGATCTGGATCTGTACATTTTCGAGAAAAAGGGGCCCGAATGGAAAATTACAGATAAATTATGGGAGAATATTCACGATCAGCTCGTCTATTCTAAGGTCAACGGCGGCTTTCCTAGTCTAATGGTGAAAGACGGCGACTTTAATCGAGTAGGCGAGCTTTATCTCATTCATGAATACGAGGGCATGGAGCTCGATTTGAAATACGTGGAGCGTACGCTTCCCCAAGTCGTTCAATTATGGGGGGAAACACGTGCATCTGGAAACGTTCGTTGAGGATAAAAAGATCGTGTTCAGCTATGATGGGAAGAAGACGAGCCGGAAGTTTGTTTAGTTTATCCGAACAAGAATTACGTAGTAGCAAGCATAGTGGAAAACAAAAACTCGAACATAGATCGGGTTTTTATTCTTTTATATTTTAAATACTTATTCAAATATCACACCCCCATTTGCATATCTCTCGTCTAGATACGGCACCTCAATTCCATAATATTGAAACAAAAAACAGTGAACATAGAGACGAGTATGATGCTGCATCGTCCTCGAGTCTTGTTGGCATGCAAATGCAAGGTGTCATGGCCATATTTACTGTTAATCTCAAGCGAATTATTACACTCATGAAAGATTCAAAGTAAAAGAATAAAGAAAAAGGCGATATTCCGTTCCAAGTAGAACGAAATATCGCCTTTCTGATTAAAACAAATCTTAATAAATTAAAAACGCAAGTTTTTCAGTCACCTAATTGAAGACAGGAATCATCTCTTATATGTGACTTAATACTCTTTTTTCAAAGTGTCCTTGACTAAGGGGACAGTTTAACTCGCATTAGCAGATTAATATAGCCTCTTAATCCTCGTTCTACTCCATCTTCTTAATCAAGTTCAAGATGGCTTGCGCGGTTTCGGCGCGGTTGGCGTTGGAAGCAGGATCTATGATTCCGTTTCCTTTTCCTTGCAGAAGTCCTGCAGCGATGGCTTTATTCACTCCTTCTACTGCCCATGGAGAAATGCTTGAGCCATCCTTGAGAGCGGCTGTTTCTTGACCAGTCGCTGCAATTGCGCTGTTCTTGTACTCATAGGCGCGAACAAGCAGTGCCGCCATTTGTTCACGGGTGATTCTCGCGTTCGGATCAAAT
>NZ_VDBO01000033.1 GCF_005930355.1 Paenibacillus sinopodophylli | reverse complement strand
TGTCCATTCGCATTCGGTGATTCATAGTTCAAAACAAAGGTATCTCCGACCGCTTTAATATCCGCTGTCATGAGCAGCACATGGGTCGTGCTCTTACGAAAAGCTTGGATATTCGCTGTTGTCGGGCTCTTTCCCTTCTCTACCGCAACCGCCGATGAAGGCAGGCCAAAGCTGTAATGCCAGCGCTGTGCTTGCTCTTGATAGAGCAGTTCCGGCAGCTTCTGACCCGGGTTTTTATCCCATCCATTCGTGGTCGAACTGCCGATATAGGTCCGATTTCTTCCTTATAGTTATACGATTACTGTCTACTTAATTAAGACAAGGTCAAATGTCTCCATTCTCTATAGCTACAAATGAAAGCTCCTTCTTTAAAAATCTCTTGAATATCTCGCTTTCCATCTTAACTACGTTCTTTACATACATAGATTTACCAGGAACTGAAAATTATTCAGAGGTAAATTCTTCAAAAGCACTTTTAGGTAACTCTACTGCTTTACCATCAGCAGCAGGAGAACATGTAGCAGTCTCCCTAGAAGCCTTCGTTGGTTTAGGCTGATCTGAGCAAACTGCATTCTTTCTAACTAGCCATCCAGCCGTTTGATACTTTATCTTAGTCTGCGCCTTCTGATTTATGGTAATGTAAATGAGGTCGCCCTCTTTAACTCCGTATTCTACACCTATATTTGTGCTATCGATGTCGTATGCGGATACAAAACGTACACCTTGTCTTTGTGCGTCTAAATCTGCCCCCGTTACAGCAGCTTGTACATTATCTATTCCAACAGAGGAATTAAGAGTGGTTGCTAGAATGACTATAAGAAGAATATAAGGAAATAGCTTCTTCAATTGATATTTCAACTCCTAATTAGTTGTAGTCAGAATCGAGTACTTGTATCTGCCTTTAACAAACATGTTCTCACCAGAAGTCATTTTGGTATTAGCATACTGCATGTTACCAAAGTTGGAGTCTACACCTACATCACTATAGCCACCATACCATACTCCTAATTTCAGTTTGAAAGAGTCGGAAGACGGAGAAACATCATAGTTATCAATGAAAGTTTGGGCAGAGTCAGTAGCGTTGATAATCATGAACTTAAAATAAGTTTTGACAATTGTCCTGCCGTTTTCACTTCTAACCATAGAGATTTCAGGATCAGCATAACCTTTCGCGATTACTTTATTCTTCTTAACCCACTTCACGTAACCAGAGATAACCTCTTTATCCATAGCGGTGTAATAACTACCTCTATCTACCATATGAGAAATAATAGAATTCGTGAAAGTAGTTTCACTAATGGTTCTATAGTCAATATTTAATTGGGTAGCGTAGTATTGACGAATTTCTTCCGACCACATATCCATGTATTTCTTTTCAGTGTACTCATTATTTTGAGACATGAAATTCTTATTAGTCCTGGCACCCTTTATAGGTTTAATGTTATAGAAGTAACTAGGTAGATCAGACAGTTTGTTCCACTCAGTAGAAGCTTCGCCACTCAGTTGACGTCCCCAAGGCGTTACCTTCACTGTACCTGCCGCTACCTTAGCAATGAACGCAGTATCACTTACAAGTACTGAATGAGCCGCTTGATCGAAACTTACTTTCGATTCCATAGCCTCACTCACAAAACGAAGAGGGACCATTGTACGACCTTCGAACATTTCTGCAGCTGTATCCAACTCAATCATAGTTGAATCGATACTTACAGTCTTCGAACCAACTGGAAGCGTGATGTTCTTACCTTTGTACTTGATTCCTACGGTTTTTGTAGCGACGTCCCATGTCACATCCCCACCTAATTTCTCCGACACAAATCGAACGGGAACCATCGTTCTTCCATTCGTGTCGATATAGGGCTCCGTATCTGGAAATTGAACCTTGTGACCATTAACAATGATAGGTAAGATACGAAGATCTTTCCCCGGGGATGCCATCACTGATGTTCCACCGATCACCATGCTGACCGCTACCATTGCTCCAATAATCTTCTTATACATCGTTTCATCTTCTCCCTCATAATATGTTTGGTTTTCCGTTTCTTAATTGGAATCGCTAACGAATTGACATTCTTCCAAATGTCACCTCTACTGTCTATATGTAATTCCTTCCAAACATTGACTACGACAATTTTAGCACATTATCCCTATTTCATACACATAATAACGACAAATGTCGGGACTATTCGACTAATCATTTCCTTTAAAATTAAGTTTAACTGGAGGATATAGGATTACATTAGCCTTTCTACTTCCTATGTTTTCAAAATAAGGTATACACGCATGAAATAGATTAAATATACTTATCATTCACAGAGTGTACTGACATGTTTGAAGTAAGTTAACTATCCAGAAATATATTTTGACCTTTTCCTAAATAGAGGAGACCAAGAAAATCTGTATAAACAATCATGGAAGGCGTTATTATGAGAGAGAAATAATACAATTCATCATCAAAGCTTTTACTGCACCGTAATCATCGTTGCAAGTGTCAATTGTGTTGCGGACAAAGTCCTATTCTTTGCATAACGCTTTTCTAAAGTAGTCGTACTACCTATCTCGAAAGATGCGATTTTTTCTATCTCAGTAACACTATCGTTATATGATATATTACAGGTGCGAGTAATTTTGAAAAAACCGAAGATAACAAAGGTAACAAAAAACAGGTCAATCATGGTGGTATCTGACCATAATCGACCTGTTCTATGTAACGCTTTAGCGTTACTTAAGTTATACCTTTCAAGCATTGCTGTACGTACAAACGAAATGGCTAAATCGTTATACGTTTATTACATGGGTTATATGTGTTATTGGTTGAATGATTGATTCATTCGGCACTGGGTAGCCCCACTACCAAAAAAGGAAACATACACCAAAATCATTGAATTTTATTTTTTATTATATTGATATAGCCTTGACACGTTTCCTTCTGTTCATCGAACATCCAAATATCCGCTAAATCTATTAAGCCGTTCTTTTCAACGCTTTCAATCATTCTGTCTAATTTACTCTTATATGCAGAGAGTATTTCCGAACTAACAGATGATAACTTCTCCATTAATTCTATTGAATCAATATCAGCATAGAAAGGTGTATTCTGTTCATCAATCCTTTCAATAATTTCAAACGTCGCTAAATCTGTAAAAACATCCTGTCTGATACAACGAATCAAATCAAAATTCGATAAATCGCACAGACACTTTCCTGTAATTCCCAAGTGCCATACAGGTAGTGACATATCAGAAAATTGTGTTGCATTTTGTACTAAACTTTCATATTCTTCATTAGTCAAATACTCTTTTAATGTCTTTTTTCTATTAATCATATACATTACTCCAATCATTATTTAGGTGGAAACACTCCGCCATGTGAATTAAACATAATCTCAATTTTTTCCATTGTAGCGTTTACCTCATTAAACTTAGATGTGTAAAGTTGTCGAAGTTCAGCATCTAAATTAGGATTTTTAAGCATCCCTTCCCAACTTCTTTTTAAATCAACTAAACCACGATATGCATCAGAAACTTCTTGAGCATGATCATAATAGCCTCCACCTGGTTTTGGAACAGGGTCGCTATCTAAGTCTCTCTGTGCTCCTTTTAAATCCATTTTGGTTAAATGCGAGTATGTTCTTTCCTGTTGATTCAATGTAGCTCTCTGACTAGTGTGATTTTAGATTTTGCAACATCTGATAAGTCATTAACACTTGAGATTATCTTGCCACCTTCACCCATCCCCCTCAATCTCTCTACCTTTCTCAGAAGGTTTGTCAAACGGCTTTTCTACCGATTGGTCAGGCTTCGGATTCGTAGGAGTACCACCATTTCCTTGGCCGGTAGCACTCTCTGGTTTATCCTTATTTCCTTTACCCGGTAGTCCAGGGATTTTTGGTACTACTCTTGAAAACACCAATCCTGCAAACAGCACACCTATATAATAACCTTTTTTACTCGGCCCTCCTTCAATGAAATCGTTAAACGTCCACATCGCTTGTGAGAAGCCGTCCTTAGCTGCACCAATCGGATCCTTGACCACATTTACGATACCATCTTCCATGTCTTTATAGAGTGCTTTGACTGTTTGGATCGGATGGCTCGCCGTTTGGCTTACGATATCCACAAGCCCTAGTAGACTGCTTTCCATTGCGTAGGCGAATCCCGTTTCGAAGCTACGACCCATGTAGGCCTCTTTATTAGATCTTTCTCCCTCTTTTTTGCTCTGCTCCGCTTGTATAATCCAATCGCGTTGCTCTTCCTCACTTAGACGACCAAACCTCCCTGCCATCAAACGCTTGTAAACCTCAGGATCATTTCGATTTAAGACATCTTCATCTATAATCCTATTATCGTAATTAGGGTACTCGAAACGTGGCTGCTCATCGGCGCCCGTCCCTGTTTGCTGCAGTGGACCACTCGCTGGTTGAAATCGCTCGATAAACGTCTCCAACCACTCGAATGCCAAACGTAGTGTCAAGGCCAGCAAAACGAGTTGCTCTTTTCCTTTTTCAGCATCACTCGCCGCTCGTGCCATGCTTGCATATCTTGCTTCTATCTCTCTGCGAAGGGCCTGTGCCTGCTGCGCCAACGTTTGTTCTAGACCGCTATGCTGCTCCTGCGCACCATGGACGAAGGTATTCAGTTCCCTCAGTTTCTGATCCAGCTCCCGCATCCGCTGTGCCGTTCGATCCAGCCTCGACCGGATGCTTCTTCTGGCTCCAATGAAGGAATCGACTTGATACACCGTCGAAGACAAGCTGCCATTAAGCTGCGAGCATTTCTGCATGCCCTGGCTCAGCTTCGGCTTGGCGGCTTCGATGGCATTCAAGTCTATTCGAATCATCGACAAGTCCCACACCGTTCCATCCTTTTGTTACAAAAAACAGGTCAATCATGGTAGTATCTGACCATAATCGACCTGTTTAATGTAACCGAATAGCGTTATTTAGGGTATAAAACTCAAGCGTTGATGTGCATAGAACCAAAATGGAGAAAACTTTATACGAGTATTACATGGGTTAAGTGTGTTATTGGTTGGATGATGGCTTCATTCGGGCTGGGTAGCCCCATCCAAAAAAAACTGGAAGTCATTCAAAAAAAGTTCAGGTTTATGACTCACGTTACGGAATTCAAAACCACTTGTATGCGCTGTGCCAACTTTTCTTTCTCAACATCAGATAGCTGTTCATCTTGAATGCTGTCTAATGTAAACCCCTTTAATTCATCTATAAAACTCGTGCCTTTTATTTGTTGCGTCAAATTATGTCGCAATAAATTTTCAGCTAATGTTGTATACACCACAATTTTTTCACTTATTGTATTTTTGCAATCACGCTCAAAACGTTTGACTACTTCATCAACAACCTCTTTTTCATCTCTATCCTTAAAGTTGATTTCACCAAAATACGTATTAACTTCGTCTGTTAATTCTTCGTAGCACCAACATACCCTCGGATAGTAGTCTGACGGCATTGCTTCTAATTGTATAAGTACTTGCTTCTTACGCGAGAAGAAGTCATTATATTGCTCCTGTGTAAGTTCATGTTCCTGTTTAATTAACATATTATTTATATTTGATATCGTTTCTACCATATAAGTCTTGAATGTATTGGACGCTTTAGAATGTGAAGCTAAAATTTCAGCAATTATTACACTTATGATCAATTTATCTGACTCGCTTTTTTTCATTAACATATCATACTCATTAAATGTTCGTGCAACTGCCTCCTTTCTACTCACTTTTTCATCATTTACATATTCATTATACGTCTCATATATATATTCTGAATATTCATCACAGCTATAAACCATGTATACAACCTCCGAAATTTACTATTTTGAAGTTTAAGGTAAGATAGGTGTATCACCATTATGCAGTACTTCAACTTTAATATTAGGATAGTCTTTTTGAAATTGCTGAATGATATTATTGCAACTACCACATGTATCCTTTTCTGTGAACAGTCTAATTGTTCCTGCCGCATCTTTATTACCGCCTAATTTATGACCTTGCTCCGAATAGATGGACACAAAGAAAACCTCTATAATAAATCATGGAGGGGTTCATATGGGACAACGGAAGAAATTTGACAAGGCATTTAAGGAGCAGGTAGTCCTGCGTATATTGGCTGAAGAAACAACAGCCTCCGAAACAGCAAAGGAACTAGGCGTGCATTATACAACGGTTAAAGACTGGGTAAAGTTG
>NZ_VDBO01000032.1 GCF_005930355.1 Paenibacillus sinopodophylli | reverse complement strand
GTATACATCAAGTCCCCCTCCTCCACAACGACACGTAAAAAATCGAAAGGGGTCATGCTGCCTTCTTTACCTTTTTTGCTGTTTGCCTTTGTCATCTCGCGATCTACACCCCATGTACGTGGCATAATATCGCCCCATTTGCCTATGTAAGTATCAGCTTCATGAGCATCATCCAATCTTAATCCGTGAGCAGCTGACGTTTCCAAATCCGATTTAGCACAAGCAGCTTCCCATAAATCGTAATATTTCTCTTCCAGATATGATCGTTCCCACGGATCAATTTCAATTTTATGCATCAACAACAAATGAATATGAGGATGCCAGCCATTAACGCCGTAAGTTACTTCAAAACAGCGTATGCTGCCTATTTCTCCTATCTCTGCACGAAGTTTATCTGAACGTTTACCAGTTCGAAATTTAAGCGTTGCGGCTGAAAGCTTCTCTAATAAATCAGATAACTTGTCCGTTCTGCTATGGCTAAAAGTCAGAGTAAGCATCGTACAGTGCCCACCAGAAGCTATATGAGCATCAAACGCCTGTCGTAGTTCAGACCGTCTACGTTCGCTTATCTTAGCCGCACATACAGGGCATACCCAAACACTACCGCAAATCATCAGACCGCCATAAAACGCACGCTGTGTCTGTCTGTGCTTATATACATCGACGATTCCGTACTTTTCCATCTGATAGCGAAGACATATACCAACACGATTACCAGGCAAAATATGTTTAGCAACAGATTGCATTTGGTAACGCAAAAGTCGTATTTCATTTTGTTGAGATAATCCAGTGTTTTCTAAAGATTTCTTCGTATTTCTTCGATTTAGACTATTTAGGGGTGGCGGTGATTTCGTAATATTTACCAAGGGGCGTGCCGCCCTCCTCTCAAATCAAGTGATTACGCCGCAAAGGAAACCCACATTTGCCGCTCCATCACGCGCTAGGCGCAACAATAGGTCAAAACATGGCGGATAACTAGAAGCAGGCTGGGAACATTGCTGCTTTCGTTAATGCTGTGATATGGGGGAGCGTGACAAGCGAATTCAAGAATAGTACTAAGCAGCCAGTAAGGTGACAGGCAGCTGCACAAGGTTAGAAGCCAGGTCAAAAACGGTAAAAGGCTAGACGCTCTATCAAACTATGATAGCAAATCTATTTTTTAGCATTTCGCCTGGTACGATAAAAATAACGAGTAGCAGCTGCCACAGCAAATACAGCAATTACGACAAATACACCCTGTGGTGTAGTAAGCCAGGTACCATATGACATCATGTTCACCTCCCCGTTCTAGCAAATTCAATTATATCGCGCAAAAATTCTGATCGATTTCCAGCATGACCATTTTTAACAGATTCCTCAATCCATTCCCAAGTTTCCTCTTGCAACGTAAGAGATTGCTTTTTGGTGACTCCGATCGGGGGGCGACCAATTACTTTAGCCTGGTCAAATTCAAAAACAGTATGACACTCGTGACATTTAAAAATATCGTATTTTATATTTTCCACGCTGTGAGGAGATTCTTCACCCAGACATTTTGGACATTGCGGTATAGTCATATCAATCACAACCTTTTTTAAGTTACCTTTAGTATAACCTTTAAGTAACCAGAAATAAAGGATTATTTTAACATGTCTTTGAGCAGCGCATCGATTGATTGATTCAACGGAACATTACGTACGTAATGCTCCAGAAGGTTATTGACTAATTCAGATTTACTGATGTTCGATTTCTTAGAGTGATTTTCGAAATATGCATATACATCTTCTGAAACAGATAGTTTAAGCACTTTCTTCTCGATGTTCCTCTACCTCCTCCAGCTGCTCTTCCTGGGTGATCATGTTACCGAAAGTCGCTGAAGGTATATCAGCTTTAGGCATCATTTTAATAAATTTATCGAGCTCGTCGTCCAGATTAGCAAAGAGTTTTTTGTGCTGGTACATTTTCGATAATCGCTTCAAGAATACACTAGAAGTAGATTTCAACTTAGTGCGCTGCTGCTTCCAATACGTAATATAAATAAACAGAGTGATCTTGAAGAAGTTAAGAATCGTGAACGGGAAAATATTATTTGCCTTACGATGCTTTACATCAAATTCAATGCACTTGCCGATCGTCTTGTTAATCGAATGCTCGTCTTGGAGAATCATAATAATGTCATAGCCAAATTTGCGAGACTGCGTGAAGAAGGTTCTCCAGAGACGTTGTTCAGGTTTGCTATTATCTTCCTTTGGGAAAAAATTAGTAGCTTCATCGATTACAAGTAAGCAATGATCTTCTTCTTCTGACTCTAACCAACCTTCGGCAGCCGAAACATTCATGAGCAGCCGAATGCCATGTACGGACATAAAGTAAATATCGTCTACATACATAAAACGTTTAGCCCATCCACGCTTGATCTGTCCAGGAGTGAAATTCAATGGGAAGTTAGCTATAACAAATTTGCCTTTTTCTAAATAATCGATAATCCGTTCAAGCGCATGATAAGACTTTCCGCTCCCGATCGTGCCGCTATACATTGTTATCATTAGTCTTTAACCACCTTTAGCCAGCGAGCTGCAATCCGAACAATGTAATAGAGTATTATGATTCCAAGCAAAGAAACAAGATGAACAATCATAGTAGGAAAATCAATAAGCCAGGTAATCCAACCAAGATTCACACTAGATGGCGGAGATGAAGGCGAACCAAACGGAGAAGTAGGAAACAACGCAATGACCCATACTAATGCTGCACCTACAGATCGTATAACCGTATTTATAAATGACACTACCCAATTAAACATATCGACCCTCCTACTGAGGCATAAGCTTCCTTATCCCTAAAATAATAGCTATATCAAAAACGATAACTAAAAAATAACGAGCAATAGTAGCTAACAAATTAAACTGAGCCATATCAAATTCGAACTCGATCGGGAAGGTAGCGCCACCCATGGTAAATGTTTTATTGAATTTGAGTACTGGAGCTTGCGGCGCAACATTGAATACATCAAGCTGCCGTTTTAGATCCCATGGAATAGAGAACGGAAACTTAGTTGTAAGATCGATGCCAGCAAGAAGCAATGGTGACCAATCGATTTGAGCAGTGCCGGTAGGTGTATCCCAACTAGGGATCGATGGAACAGTCGGGACACTAACACCAGGAACAGGAATATCTGCAGGTGTAGCAATTGTTTTAGTAGGTGAAAGATCAGCAATGTTACCAGGAATAGCAGGATAGCCAATTGCAACGTCCCACGGATTAGCTGGAATTACTGCTCCTGGATAACCGATTGTAGGATTAGCGATAGTTACCATGTCTTGAGCAGGATTTAAAACACCCTGAGTAGCTGGCATGGTAAATACATCAGGTATGTTAACTGGCAAAGCAGGAGATATAACGTCAGGAGCAAGTGGAGTACTAAAAACAGGATTAACAGCTAAATTAGTCATAGTCGCATTACGTATCAACAACCCCGTATTAATCAATTGATTATATACTTCAATCGGGCTAGCATACGGATAATAAACTTGTATATCAACGTAACTACCAAATCCATTTGCCTGTGAAAAAAACAAAGCCCAGTTAGGAGTAGTACCCGTTTTGCCAGGTAGATAAATAATAGATTTCAAATATTTATAACTATCAAAAGCAGTACCTGTATATTGATGAGTACCCACATATTCTCCAAAAACTTTACCACCATCTTCTGTGTACATGTTGCGATAGATCGTACTTGTAGATGCATAAGACAATACGGGACCGACACCTACAACTTGATTAATAGCCATCTTTTCATATTGGTCACGATTAGCAGGAGAAAAATACCCAGTCCAAGTACTCATTAGATAAGCTTTAACTTCTGGTGTGAATTCAACCGAATAGGTACTAGCACTATTAAGAGACATTTTACTTACAGACCAACTGATACTATCTTTAATAGCTTGATTGGCACCTGTCCATGCAGCCTTACCAAAGTTCTGTATATCATCTCCGACTGCTGGATCAAGTCCAACCGCAACTCCAACGGATGCAACCAGGACTGCTCCGCCCCAAAATGCTAATGCTCCGACTTCAACGGCACCGATCGCGGCGAACTGTACAAAAGCGTCTGCCTTTTTCGGCTGCACACCAATCCAAGCTACAACTAATATTAAAAAGACAATTATAGTTTTGCGTATATTAAAATTTAATGTCGTTGTCACTTGGATCCCCCTATAAAAAAAAGAGTATCAGCATATTTGCGGATACCCTTCTTTATAATCCTAATCCGCCGCACTTCGCGGAGCCTCCCCTCTCGGGCACTCCACTCATCACGGTCGGATATGTATTAGTTTGCGACGATTTTGAAAACTTTTTTGCCGTATTTCCAAGCGTAGATAGCCGAGAACAATACGATAGCGATTTGAGCAATTACTGTCAAAGCTGCAATAGCTGTCAGCTTCAACGATGTGAAGGAATTGCTCAAAGCGTCAACGATTGCAGTATCAGCAACAGGATCTCCAGGAGCAGCCATTGCAGAAACAGCAGAAATCATCATGATTGCCATCATAGCCATAAACGTCATAAAATACTTGTTTTTACCCCAAGCGATTACGTTTTTCATCTTTTCTCACCTCCTCACATTATCAAATAAGGACTCACCCAAACCGATTACGTAACCGATGATTACAAATGTTCCAGAGAGTCCAAAGCCGATAAACCACATAACAGAAACTAACTTAGCTAGATCCATTTAAGATTTCTTCCTGGCTTTATATTTAGCCTGGAGAAATAAAAATCCGAGTATGAGGGCTGGTACAGCAAAAAGTAAAATAAGAAAATTAACCCAGCTTAAAGGCTGAACTTGCATTATTTCGCCTTCTTTCCAACGAAGAATATAACTATCGGAAACATGCCAGACGTGAAAGCAATAGTTGCCAATATGTAAATCCCAATTTGTTTAATATCGTTTACTACATCGATCAACTCAGGATCAACAGGAACAGGAGGATCGGTTGGTTCAAGAGTCGGTTCAGGCGTTGGATCAGGAACGTAAGTTGATAACTCATAAATGAATCCTGCTGCTGGCTGAGCAACTTCACCCGAAACAGAACTATCATCGATTGTGACCCAGTTCAAACCATCAACAGATACCTCAGTTTTAGTCTGATGAGCAATTGTATTAACAGGAGTACGATTTATCTTTATAGACATAACTTTGTACGTCTGAGCAAGATCTATCGTTATATACTGCGGATCAGCTTGCTTAGCCATGCTAGCATAAGTCGTTAAACTAGCGTCAATTGCTCGGTTACCAGCAAGCGTGAATGACGCACTACCAGTAGCCTGCTTATTTATCGCTACATTTTCCCCGGTATCACTAAAGACGTAGATTTCAATCCAACGATTCGTTGCAGCAGCATCATAACCGTTTTGCCAGTCTCGCACATACCGGATATCCATTCCTGGAACAGTGGCAGCTGAAACATAATTTATATTTGATGCAAGCAATGCCATGATAAGCAAACTAGCAAATATGCGCTTTATCATAATTTCCTCCATAGCTTCAGGAACCAAATGACTACTTTCGCGACAATGAATAATCCTATCACTAACCATACTTGCCAGGATATTACCCCAAGCCAGCTAAACATTACGATCGATGCGAGACTTTACGATAATCCCGATCGCGGCCAGCAAAGCTACTGCCAACGCAACGTACTGTAAAATCTGCATTATGCAGTGGCTGCCTGTTCTTTTTTGTTTACTGATGAAGTTGGAGCAGTCTGTGTTCCAGCAAGTACGATGGCTGCCGCGTCTTCATCCGAAATCATGATCATGCTGCCGACACCATTACGTTGACCCCATGCCATCAAACGTCCCGTAAATGTTTGTGGTGTCCACTGTTTAAAATATTCTTGGAGGTCGCCGTTCAAGCGAATAGTAATTTGTTCTTTTTGTTTATCCTGAGCCAGCAATAACTCAGTACTCTCTTTTCCCTCTTTAACTCTGAGGTCTATGCTGGTAATTGTTCCTGTTACTGTTACTATCATTTTTTTGTTCCTCCTTTGACAATATTTTTATGCGAACAGGTTTTCGCTTAAACGATTTCTTGTTCTGTTGTAATCATAAAAAAAAAACTAGTTTTTAGCAAGTATTATTTTGGCAGATTCTTCATCAAAATGTCGAATGCTACCTTATGTGGATCTCCTAGTTTGCTAAGCAATTCATAGACCTCATTGGGCACGTTTAGAAAAATAGGTTTAACTTGGTCTTTTGCTCTTGTTCCTTCAGGCTTACGGTGTCTTGGCATTTGATCATTCCCCATAATTCGTCACTTCCTTTTTTTTCTTTTTAGCGTATCATACAAAATTACACTAAAAAAGCAGGGGTTATATTCCCCTGCTAGTTTTGATATAATATTTATAGGTTATGAGTGCTTACAGCCTATTAAGCACAGTTATGTTTAGGCTTCATCTGATTGGGAGTTCGCTGTTACCGCAGCGGATTCTTTTTTTATGCCCATTTTTAATAAGGCAGCTTCGTATCCAAATTTCTCTATAAGTTCTAGCAGTTCTACACGTCTGTCCTTCGGATGCAAAAGTGATCGCCAATCCTGCCAGTCAATACCGCCTAGCCGATCAGCAGGTTCTTCTTTCTCCGTAGCTAGTTGCTCGTCCGTTTTGTCATCGATCTGGTAACGATCTTTAAGTCCACGACTCCAATACAACTGACGTTTTCCGTGCATAGCATCTACATATTCCTGGTACTGCTTCGTATACATCAAGTCCCCCTCCTCCACAACGACACGTAAAAAATCGAAAGGGGTCATGCTGCCTTCTTTACCTTTTTT
>NZ_VDBO01000031.1 GCF_005930355.1 Paenibacillus sinopodophylli | reverse complement strand
CAACTTTACCCAGTCTTTAACCGTTGTATAATGCACGCCTAGTTCCTTTGCTGTTTCGGAGGCTGTTGTTTCTTCAGTCAATATACGCAGGACTACCTGCTCCTTAAATGCCTTGTCAAATTTCTTCCGTTGTCCCATATGACCCCCTCCATGATTTATTATAGAGGTTTTATTTGTGTCCATCTATTCGGAGGAAAGTCAGAGTTTACTGAGTAGCAGAACGATCACTAATTAAAAATTATAAAAAGGAGTACCCGATGTAGGAAACCAAACGGCCTTACTAAGGGTAAAGTTGAAGATATATATGTTAACTGTGACTAGAGATGCAGATGGAAAATCGGGTTTATTTAATATTGCGTGTAAAAAAATTTTTTATATTGAAAGTGATTCAGAAAAAAAGCGAGTAATTGTTCATACACATAATGAAGAATATTATATGATGGGTACTTTAAAATATTGGTCAGTTGTTCTAAATGCTAGTGGATATAAGTTTTTGAGTGCAGATAGAAATATACTGGTTAATATCGGAAGTATCAAAGTATTAAATAGAATGACAAAAGAAGTTCTCTTCGAAATTGAACTCATGAAAAGAACTAAAAAATGTGTAATTGCTTTCTATAAGTACGAAAAATATGAACGATTCATAATAGATATAAATCCTGATATAGTAATTGTTAAATAAAATTAAGATAACAGCGTAAATAGAAAATATATAAAATGAAATCAATATGTCAAGGGGATTTGTGTCGAAATATGTCGAAAGTTTCGAAAAATTCACGGTCGTGAATTTCCATTTACAAGTGGTACTTTATGAGATTAAATTGAATTAATTATAAACTTAAATTCGTAGGTGAAATTATCTCTAGATTTATAATTCGTATATTATTTTTGAAAGCATTTGAATTAACTATTAATTTAATTGATAAGTAAGGCACAAACATAGCTTAAACTAATTTACAAATACTAGCGCGAGAGGAGACAGAATTAAGTGTTGATGGAGTGGATTAATTACAAGTTGGAACAGAGAAGTTGGGAAGTTGTGAAGGAATGTGAAGTGGAGAATGAGGAATTAGATGAAAGATTTAATGATATTGTTAAAGAACTTAATAAAATTATACCTAAATCTGCTCAACACTCTCTATATGAGCTTGAAGAAATATGTGCTCAAAAATTTTTAGTTATAAGAAAAGCGTATCGCATTGGTTTTGTAGATGCTGTAAATTTAAAATCGAGTCTGTAAAATAGATTCGTATTATGAAGTTAGCAGGCAAAGTGGGTCTGTCAATAAATTTGTGTAAACTCTGTTACAGCTTCTCCCCCAGGGGAGAAATTATCTGAGATACTGACCGATACGATCTGGGAAGAAGACGGATAGCTGGAGGAGCATTTGTCCCGAGTCTGTAAAATAGATTGTGTAAATTCCAAAACCCATAAAAATGGAAATATACGAAAGGTTGGGGAGTACACATGGGATTATGGACGAAACAGCAGCTCCGAGCATTGAATGAACAGTAAACTAGGAAAATGAAATAAATGATTGAGCTCCCTCGGCGACTATAGCTTAACAAATCACCAGAATAAAGCTGCCGGCATAACTCCCCAGCCTCGTTAAGCTAACCGGTAGTTAAGTTCCAATATGTGTTAAATTGAGTGGACTAAAATTTGGAGTTGGAGCAATGACAATTAGCAAAAAAGGGTCAAGAAAGATTGTTGTCGGGCAAGAGTCATTCAGATGGGTAATCACTCCATCAGCAAGAGGTGTTATTAAGTTAACCGTTCAGCATGATGAAGTAAAAGGGCAATTGCTCAGAGTCGATATAGAGTCAGATATCAACGAATTTTGGGTGGAGTTTCCGAATGTTGAATCACTCAATAATAAAATCGTGGTGTCTGCTGAAATAGCTTTTATTATATCAGAGGCAATCATACAAGGTTGGAAACCGAGGGGGAAAGGTCCGGTATTAAGTTTCAAACATTCAGAAAACAAGCTGTTATCGTTGAAATAATGGGAGAGGATAGTTCTAAAACGAGATAACGGCAGCCGACCAGTCAGCCTAGTCCAACTGAATTGGTTTAATGAGGAGAGTTAATACTATTGAAGCTCTTTACAAAGGAATTTAAGAAAATTGTAGTGGAAGATTATCCATTTCTTTGTGTAATAGACCAAAGGTCTGAAAACGAGCACATTTGTTTAAAGATTTATCCGTCCAATACGAAAACATCATATTTCTTGATTTTATTCTCTTGGAAAATCAATTGGGCAACGAATCTTTGCCAACCAATGGTTTGTGCTAAGTTAATTCATTACGCCATTAGCAGTGGCTGGGACTATAAATCTGAACGCGCTGTGCTCAAACTCCAAGATGGAGACATTCTGATAGATCGGCTCGGTTTGGATGAATTAATTCGATAGCTGTACTCCTTTTGGCTATCGGCTAAACATATAAAATATACGGAAGGAGTCCTAGATTGGGTCATTTAGTAAGATTAAATCAAATGAAGAAAAAAAATTATTATGAACTATTCCCAGGTGTTTTAACAAAGGGTTATAGAAACGCTGAGTCTGTTTATATTGAAGATGATATATTTGTCTTTTTAAGACCCGCGATAAAAATGGGTATGAACCTTTCGAAAGTTTTAATCGTTTTGAAATTCCAATGGAGAATTGGATTCAGATCATAAGTGGATTCGTCCAAATAAGCGAGTATTTATAACCATCAAACTGCTGAACTGCGAAAGTACATAGAACCACATTTTAAGACACAAACGGAGAGTCTCTTAAAGAAGTATTTCAAGGATAAGGCTCTGATAGAAGAAATAATCAATAAATTGACTACTTGGATAGAAGGACAGTTAATTAAAATCAAATTGAGGTAAACAACAAATGAAATTATCAAAATTATTGATAGTCGGTTTGATGGTAATTAGTATTGCAGTTGTTTTTTTGATATTCAATCGTTTACGGGAGGATGAAATGAATTTTAAAGAAGCAATTCATACAATAAAGGCAAGGATAAGTGAAAATGAAAGTTTTACGAGAAAAGAAGCAGAAAAGCTGAATCGATTTTTTGATAAGAGTAGTGGTGAATATAGACGAATAATTATAAAAGACTCGTTAGCTAACATATACGTTAAATATCTATTAGAACAGATGAGGATGGAGTCAAAGGATTTACAATTAATGATTAAGGAAATTGAAGGATTAGAAGAATCATTAAACAAAACGCAAGAATAAAATATCTAAGTTGTAAGTTTTAATCTCTCAGGGATGAAATCGAGTCTGTAAAATACTTTGTGTAAACTCCCAAATCTATTAAAATAGAAGTAATAGAAAGGTTGGGGAGTACACATGGGATTATGGACAAAGGAACAACTTCGGGCATTCATTAAGGAGAACAAATTGGTATCCGCTCAGGATGCTCAAAATGCGCTAAAAGATTTGTTTGCCGAAACGCTACAAGAGATGCTCGAAGGCGAGATGGATGCTCATTTAGGCTATCAAAAGCATGAAATGCAGCAGAAACAGACCAGCAACAGTCGCAATGGCAAGAGCAAGAAAAGGATTACGAGTGAGTATGGCGAACAGGAAATCAGCATCCCTCGTGACCGTGAAGGCGAGTTTGAGCCGCTTGTCGTGAAGAAGCATCAATCGAACGTGACAGGCATTGAGGATCAAATTACGGCTCTCTATGCCAAAGGCGTAAGCACCCGAGACATTCAAGATCATTTGCAGAATCTGTACGGGATTGACCTCTCGCCAACCTTCATTTCCAACGTAACCAATAAGATTATTCCGCTTATTAAAGAATGGCAAAATCGGCCGCTGCAGTCCGTGTATGCGGTTGTGTTTCTGGATGCCATTCACTTTAAAGTCAAGCAGGATGGTGCCATTGTGAACAAGGCTGCCTACATAGTCATTGGTATTGACCTCGAAGGCTGCAAAGATGTGCTTGGCATGTGGATTGGCGAGAATGAGTCGTCCAAGTTCTGGCTTAACGTTTTAAATGATCTGAAAAACCGCGGCGTTCAAGATATTCTCATCACCTGTGTAGACAACTTAACCGGCTTTACGCAAGCGATCTCTGCTTGTTATCCGCAGCCCCGAAATCCAGAAATGCATCATTCATCAGATTCGCAACTCCACATGGTTTGTCTCTTACAAGGATTTAAAAAAAGTGACAGCTGACCTCAAGCCTATCTATAAAGCGGTTAATGAAGAGATGGCTCTGCTAGAGCTAGATCGTTTCGAGGAGGCATGGGGCAGCAAATATCCACTCATTGTGCGCTCTTGGCGCCAAAACTGGGACGAGCTTGCTACTTTCTTCAAATATCCAGCTGAAATCCGCAAGATTATCTATACAACCAATATTATCGAGAGCTACCACCGTCAGCTTCGTAAGGTGATGAAGGGAAAAAGCATCTTTCCAACGGATGATTCCTTATTGAAAATGCTCTATCTGGCCACCATGGATGTGACCCGTAAGTGGACAGGTCGTGTGCAAAATTGGGGACAAATGCTCCTCCAGCTATCCGTTTTCTTCCCGGATCGTATCGGTCAGTATCTCAGATAATTTCTCCCTTGGGGGAGAAGCTGTAACAGAGTTTACACAAAATTATTGACAGACCCTGATTATACAAATGTGTATAGCATGCACAAATGAAGTAGAATTAGCAAAGCTAATTTACGAAGTATTCAATGATATGATTGGTGTTAAGCTAGACCATCTAAGTTGTTTACAACACGCATTTAAATTTACTGATCACATTAACAAACATTCAACTCCCTCGGTATGATGCAGTTTTCTCACGAATGCTCGCTTATTCGCAGGATTTCACCAGAAGATAAATCGTAAGCCGGACAGAATGGGGCGAGAGCCGTCTAAATGGGCATCCGGCGAGCATACGGGAACAGAAGGGGCGAGTTTTCGCTCCTTTATTATTGATATGCTCCACACACCTCCGGAGGCTTTCACTCCCATTTCTCGACGGGTCTATGCCCTTTCATTCCTTCGTTACGCCTATCCAGAGGGTGGAGGCCGGTATTCCTAACGGTACGGGTCTATGCCCTTTTGTTTAATGCAATCCGGTACTCCGTGCAATCTTGAAATCCTACGAATAAGCCAGTTTTTGTGCGGAACGTGAAGCGATTAAGCAACCTGTTTCATAGGCAGAGCTCGATTCGGTTCGTAAGCTTCACCGCTGCGAGCTATGGCAACCAGAATGCGAGCCAGCTTGCCGCAAAGCTTCATCACGGAGCGCATGGGCTTCATGCTTTTCGTCTTTACATTCACTTCGTGCTGTCGTTTAAACGTATCATCGTTCATAATGAGGGTCATGGTTGCCATGAACAGGGCATGTCGAAGTCTAGGTCGACCACGTTTGCTGATGGACATCTGGCCCTTCCATTTGCCTGAACTTGCCTCAGCAAGGTTAAGGCCGGCATGCAGTAGCAACGCGTTACCATATGCATAGCCACTGAGGTCCCCAGCTTCACCGAGAATGCCGGCGACTGACAGGATACTCATACCCTTAATGGCTAGTAGCGGTTCGGCTAGCGGAATCCAGACCAGTAAAGCCGCGACTTCATCCTCGATGACCTGCAGTTGCTCCTTAGCTAGATCGTATTCGGCGAGGAGCTGTTGTATATGAAGTTTGTAGGCTTTCTCAGCATGCTTTGCGCCGACCGAGTGAGCTGCCAGTGCCAGCAGTTCACCAGCTCTTCGTTCACCGCTGTGTCGTTTCATGACTGTTTTCCAGCCGGCGATTACTTGACATACGGAGAGTTTTTCAAGATTAGTAGGTATTGGAAAGAGACGCAGTGTAGCGAGCGAGCCGGAGCCAATAAGGTGCTTGTATACCTGCCTCATTTTTGGAAACATAATGTCGACCCAGTGGTGGATCTGGTTTTTGACGCTGACGAGGCGATGGACGATTGTCTCTCGGTTCGCCATGAGCACAGGCAGTTCCATGAACACTTCATTGGTTTCTTTAATAATGGTGTAGTAGCCGTTTTTCACTATGTCGGCGATAACCAAGGCATCCTTAATATCGCTTTTGGAGGGAGTATTGTCGCGGTTTTCCCTGTTCTTTTTGACGAGATGAGGGTTGACTAATACGACCTCGAGGCTCCGGTCTTTGAGCCAGGCAGCGAGGCTGAGCCAGTAGTGGCCTGTAGGTTCCATACCGATAATGGTGTCGTTTAGTTGATGTTTTTCTGTATATCTTTCATCCACTGCAGAAGTTGCCAAAAGCCGGCATCGTTGTTGGAGAAGTGAAGCGGAGTGCCGATCGTTATTCCACGAAAGTTGACAGCGCGAGCAACATGGGACTGTTGGGCGATATCGATACCGACGAAAAGGTGCTGGGTTGAAATGCGTTCGAGCAGTTGATTTTGTTTGGTTTGAGCTTTAAAATTCAAGATAGAGCGACCTCCATAAGATGGCTAAAGGGCTATGACTCGTGACTACCCCATCGTACCGGAGTCGCTCGTTTTAATGCAAAGCGCAAATTAACGCTCTACAGGAACCCTAACGGGCATGATAGTTTAATCATATTGCGAATACTTTAAGTTTCTGAACTTAGTAAATTAGGTTTAATGGGGGCAAGAAATATGAAGTACACATGTCCTTGCTGTGGTTATAAAACTCTAGACTATGAGCCACCAGGCAACTATGACATCTGTGATATTTGTTTTTGGGAAGATGATGGTATTCAATATAACGCCCCCGATTATGAGGGGGGAGCAAATACTCAGTCATTAAGGCAATATCAAAAAGCCTTTTTACTGGGACGTGTTAATCGCAAGCCAACCGCTAACGATAAACGTG
>NZ_VDBO01000030.1 GCF_005930355.1 Paenibacillus sinopodophylli | reverse complement strand
ATGCAGGCTTTGCAGAACCGGGTTACATCAACAGGAGCCAGCGCGGCCAAAGCCACGGGAACCGATGATGCAACGCGGGAACGTGTCCTGCAAGCCGAACACCGGATGCGACGGCAGATCGGAATCGAGGAACAACAAGGTGTTCAGCGAGTGTCCAGAGATCGAGAGCGAACGTTGCAGTACGAACAACGCGTGCGTAGAGAGATTGCAAGGCAAGAAGTACAACAAGCTGAACAACTTAGACGTCTTAACAACAACAGCGTGTTCAATCGTTCGTCGCAATACGTCTTTTCTCAAGCTATGTACTCCAACATCATACGAGGAGCTACAGAAGCTATTAGCGTGTTGAAGCAATTTGAGTACGAGCTCGTCAATGTGCAGCGGGTTATGGGTGATACAGCTGATGTGGCGTTTGTTAAAGACTCGATGGTTGAATCAGCAAAGGAATACGGATATGCACTCAATGAGGCAGCTGGCGTGTATACACTCATCGCACAAAGCGGATTTAATGAGCGGGAATCGAAAGCACTCGCCACCACCGCCCTCATGGCAAAGAATGTTGAGCAATCATTTACGAGCGCAGCTCAAGCACAGGAGCTCATGACCGGGGCTGTACTCAACTATGGTTTAGCTGCAGAGGACTCGGCAAGGCTACTGGATCGCATCAACGAAGTGTCGAACAACTACCCGACAACCTCGAAAAAGATACTAGAAGGTATGAACCGAGTTGGAGCTGCTGCTAAAAACGCCAAAGTGCCCATTAATGAACTGATTGGATACCTCACCGTACTCAATCAGGCAGGCTTCAGCGGTGCGAATGCAGGTAACGCAATCAAATCATTCATTTCATTTTCTAGCCGCGATATTGCGATCGATAAACTTGAAAAATATGTGGGTCTAATCAAGAAAGCAAACGGCGAAATGATGCCATTCAGCGAAATTCTAGGTCGTGTCGCTACTAAATGGGACGGTTTAGCAGATGCGCAGCGTCATGAGATTACACAAGCGATTGCCCGTGGAGACCAGGCATCTAAGTTTATTGCGCTTATGAATAACTACGGAAAGGTTATGGAAATTGCAGAGACTGCGGAAAATTCTTTCGGCTCAGCGCAACGAGAAAATGCGCTTGCGATGGAGACGTTAGCAAAGAAATCACAGCAGCTTAAAGCGACATGGGACGAGCTCATTATTTCCATTGGCGACAGCGGCCTGTTGTCGGCACTGAAAGGTATAACGGACACTACCAAGCTGCTAGTAGATGGTTTTAACTCCATTCCTGACCCTATTCGAAACAGCTTGACCTCGGCTTTATTGCTTGGAGCTGGGATAATGACACTAAATACGGGCATGAGACTCCTAACGGGACAATCAATCATAGCTATGGTCGGAGGTCTAGCGGCCGCTGCAAAGTCGATGTTTGGGATGAAAGTAGCAACAGATGCAGCAACGGTAGCTCAAAGAGGGTTTATCGCAACGCCGATAGGAGCTATTTTGACAGGTATTTCGATAGCAATAGGTGTTGCTACATTAGCTTGGAGCGGCTATGCAGGAGCTCAAAATAAGGCGGTAGATAGCACGAAGCAAGCGGAACGCGATGCGTATGCATTAGGCGAAAGATACAGAGAGCTTAAAGAAATTGTCGATGGTAATACACGCTCGGACCAGGAGATAAAAACCGCTAAAGTTGAATTGGCTACCGTTATCGAGCGAATGAGTAAGGTAATGCCGGAGATGATTTCGAAGTGGGACGAAAACGGCAAGGCAATTGATTTGAATATCGAAAAAATTAAATCATTTTCGGTTGTATATAAAGAAGCACTACGAATTATAGAAGCCGAAAACTTGAAAACCGCACAGGAAGAACGGGAACGTTTAAAAGCTGATCTCGACTTCTTGAATGAGCAAGTAAATAATGGATCAAAGTCGTTTGGGATCTACGGAGAAATTTGGCGGAGCATTAAGGCAGAAATCACTAATATGCCTGCATTAAACATCGACCCTGATGATAATACGGTAGAATTTTCAACAAAAATTGTTGATGTTAGCGAACAAATTGGCGTGCTGGATGAGCGAATTAAAAACAGTCAGCAATCTTTGGATATGTTAGATGGCAAGCTAGGTTCCACTACTGATTCAACGGATGATTTTAGACTGGCTATGGCCGAATCTGCGAATGAAACCGAAGCAAACGATGACGCCATTGTCGATGTTGGCGATGCGTTAGAAGATTTGCAAAAGGAAATCGTTAACGTAAGTGGCAGCATTGCAGATTTAAATCAATTGTCCGCCGATCTAGCCAAAGGACAGTCACTTAACGCCGAAGCTGCAGAGACGTTGATCAATCAGTATCCTCAACTAGCTGCTAGTATTTATAAGACGGCAGACGGTTGGTCTTTTGAAGAAAGCGCCGTAGCGTCGCTTCGTCAATCACAAATCGAATTATTGGAGACATCCCGGTTCACGCAAGCGGGTATCACTTCCTCCATGTATACAGAGTTAGAAAAGCGACTGGAGTATTATGGCGTCGAATTGGATTCAATCGGGAGCTTAGCGGAAGCGCAGTCCGTTATGGATCAAATGACAAAAGGAATGGGTGTTCATTCGTTATACGTGCCTGAAAGTGTACAACAACTTGCTAAGATTGTAGCCATTCGCGAGAAGTTCAGTAAACTCAGTGCCGATCCGAGCTATGGCGTACAATCGGACAAGGCAAAGGACAGTAAAAGCAGCAAGAAAGAAGAAGATCCATTAGCGAAGGCTTTCGCAGCATCGCAGAAGTGGATTGAGCATCAGAAGGCAATGGGGCGACTCTCGACTAAAGAGGAATTAGCATCTTGGGAACGGGTACAGTCACAGTACGTTAAGGGAACTGAACAACGTATGGCCGCCGACGAGAAGGTATATGCGCTCAAAAAGCAATTAATTGAAGAAGCAAAGAAGCTGGAACAGGACACCTATAATGCTTCTGCTAATTGGATTTCACATCAAAAGGGAATCCGAGAGGTATCTGCTAAAGAGGAACTCGAATGGCTGCAACGTTTGCAAGGTAAATACAAAGTAGGCTCCGAAATCCGTATGAGCTTGGATGAACAAGTATACGCTGCTAAAAAAGCGGCCATACGCGAGACGATGGCATTGTCAGAGTCCTATATCTCTCATGAAAAAGCTATGGGTCGTATGTCGCTGGAAGATGAACTCAAAGCATGGCTACGTGTGCAATCCCGTTACCTCAAGGGAACAGAGGAGCGTAAACGGGCAGAGGAGCAGGTCTATGCCCTCAAGAAGCAGCTTATTGATAAAGCGACTGCCGATACAACGAAACTCGTTACCGTCCAGCAGACAGCGCTTGAGAAAGCCAAAAACGACACCATCAAGCGAATAAATGAGGAGAAGGACGCTTTCGTTTCTGCTCAGGACGCGAAGATAAAAGCGATCGATGATCTGATCGCATCAATGCGCGAGCAAAATGCCGATGATGATTACGAAACCCAGTTAGCTGAGAAGCGAGCTAGGTTAGTTTTATTGCAATCTGCTGTTGGTCCGGAAGGTATTAAAGAACGCGAAGAATTACTGAAAGAGATTGCGAAGATGGAACTGGATCGCGGCCGTGATCTTGCTATTCGCAGTCTGGAAGCTGATAAGAAAAAACTGGAGGATGAGAAACAACTTAAAACAGCTGAATATGAAAATCAAATTAAAGAGCTCGAAACACACTACGATGCTCTCATTGACGCTTTTAATGATTTTTCAAATGAGGCCGTGAAACAAGCGGATGCACTCAAGCAAATCCAACTGCTGAAGGAGTCGGAGAAGAACGCGGAGATCCTGTCGCAACTCGACGCCTTCATCCTTGCTTATCAATCTAAAATGAGCAAGATAAGCGGATTATCTATGACGCAAGAAGAACGTGACCTACAAGAGTACAACAGCAATAAAGACTTGTGGGATGCAGCCAAAGCAAGCGGGGATAAAACGAAGATGGCGAGTCTTGCTGCTCGTAATAATGAAATCCGCGATCAATACAACATCAAGCAAGATACGGGCAAGCTGCAGCACTTTTCGGAAGGCGGGAAGGTAAAAGGCATACGCGGCCAAGCGGTACCGGTTATTGCGCATGCCGAAGAATTAATTTTGAACGATCGGCAGCAAGGCAACCTCTTCAAGCTGCTCAACTTCGCCATTCCGAATCTGTCGTTTAAAATGCCAAGCTTCAGCATGCCGATGGCTTCGGGATCTAACGAGTCTATCGTCAACCATAATTACTATACCGTTTCTACTGGAGACGTTAATATAGACGATTCTTCAACAGCTAAAACATTTTGGTCAGAGAGGGATGGCCTTGTTCGTAGATTCCAATCGTCAGGAGGGAGTAAGCAAAGATGATTGAGGTCACCATTGAGCACAAAGGCGGCATTGACACATTCTCCTCTCTTGGGCTGGGACTCAAGAGGAGGGATATACCTGTACTTCCGGAGACTAGGGAGTACAACCAAACCATAGCGGGTATGGATGGCGAAATTGATTTTGGTGTGGAGTATGGTCCGAGGGTCATTGAGCATGATTGTGTATTGATGGCCGATAATCCAACAACAGATTATCACGCAAAGCTGGCGCGCATCGCTCAAATATTTAACGCTCGTAACGGAGATATTATTCTGACCTATAGTGATCTACCGGATCGGCGCTATATCGCCAGATATGCTGGTACGATGAATATTGAAAAAATCATATTCGACGGAAATTTATCCATACCGATGAAAATGTACAATCCTTTCCCTGAATCGTTGAGAGATACTGCACTTAAAGAATACGGGCAAGGCTTGGAGTATGGACAAGGCTATGAATATAGCGCTTATTCCGTTCTTGTGACTTCAAGCGGTCAATCTTTCCAGATTGACAACCAAGGAACGACAGAGGCGTTTCCGCTTGTTAGATTCACAGGAACGTGTACGAACCTATCTCTATCTGACGGACAGCAAACATTCACGTTTGGTGGCGTTATGGCTAATGCAGTTTTGTCAGTGGATTGTAGCTTGCGAAAAAAAACAGTAAAGCTAAATACTCTAAACGCCTTCTCACAATCGAATGGCGTTTTTTTTGTGCTTAAACCGGGTATCACGAATTTCACGCTCACTGGCATTAATCCGAACATATCCATTGAATTCATATTCAGACATCAATATTTATATTAAGGAGGGGCAGGCATGGCGTTCATTCCAAGAATAATTTCTAAATTTCTCGACTTAGCTAACCTACAGCGGCACAACGATAACTTTTCGGATATTAAAACAGAGCTAGACAAGCATGATTTGCACGTAGCCAGTAAAAGCAACCCGCACGAGGTCACGGTGGTGCAAATAGGCGCAGAGACACCAGCAGGCGCTCAGGCCAAA
Organism: Paenibacillus sinopodophylli; assembly: GCF_005930355.1. Classification (GTDB taxonomy): domain Bacteria; phylum Bacillota; class Bacilli; order Paenibacillales; family Paenibacillaceae; genus Pristimantibacillus; species Pristimantibacillus sinopodophylli. The sequence goes on along the minus strand of NZ_VDBO01000030.1, from coordinate 5,168 downwards.
GCTACAGTCGTGCAAAATAATTTAAATACACACACCAGCAACAGTGCCATTCACACGACTCAGTCTGAAAAGGATAAGCTCGCGGGCATTGCCGCTGGAGCTGAGGTTAATCAGAATTCATTTTCTAAGGTCGCAGTTGCGGGGCAGAGTGATGTGGATGCCGACTCGAAGACCGATACGCTCACCATCGCAGGCGGTACCGGAATTACGGTAACCACGAATCCAACAACGGACACGGTGACGATTATCGCTACAGGAACAGCGACACCAGGCGCGCATGCAAGCAGTCATATTACTGGTGGGACTGACATTATCCCTAATGCCGTCGCGAGTGGTAACAGCGGCTTAATGTCAGGGGCAGACAAATCCAAGTTAGATGGTGTAGCTACTGCTGCGGGTACGGCTGGATCAGCAACAGACACGGTGATCGGTAATCGGACGATTGACGATACAGTAACTGCAGCTACAGGTGCGGATACGCCTACTCGTTTGTGGAGCAAGTTGGCTAATATGATTAAGGCGATTACAGGTAAAGCAATCTGGTATATTCCGCCTGTTAAATCAATCGAACAACTCAATAAAGATTTAAACGATGTGGCAGGAGCGAGGACAGGCGTACTTCAAAACGCACTTATCAACGGCAATATAGATGTGTGGCAGCGTGGCACGAGTTTTACAAATCCAGCTACCGGAACTTATACCACGGATCGTTTTAAAATCGCTATTAATAACCTAACGGGAGTGCGACCAACAAATATCATCCATTCGCGTCAGACGTTGACACCAGGGGACATACCTAACGCTAACTATTTTTATCGTGTAAACACTAACGGAGCAGGAACAGGGCCTTATCGCTATCAATTAAATCACCTAATAGAAAATGGAATAAAGTTGTTGTGTGGTGCTGGCAAGAAATTAACGTTCTCCTTTTATGCAAGAAGCACTATTGCTGGAAAGAAAATTGGAGTTAGCCTAGTTAAGAACTATGGAAGTGGCGGCACACCTTCAGCAGTAGAAACAATCGCGGGGAATAATTTCACACTTACATCAAGCTGGCAGAAATTCACTGTTGCAGTTGATACCAATACGCTGGTTGGAAAGGAATTTGGTACGAATAACGACGATTCTCTGATTTTGGTTATCGCCTATGCTTGGGATGCAGCTACTCAAGCTAATTATGCAGCGTCCTCACAAGAAACATTTGTCGGATCAGGTGATATCGATATTGCCCAAGTACAAGTTAATGCAGGAGATACAGCACTACCGTTCCAACCGCGTTCTTTTGCCGAAGAGTTAGCGCTCTGTCAAAGGTATTATTTTAAATCCTTCGATTCATCTTCTTCCACTGGTGGATCTTTTTGCTATAGCGCTGCAGCAGCAACCGTGCTAGCTGGAGGGATTATATTCCCAGTAACGATGCGGACAATCCCAACTCTAGTACTTTCTCAAAATGGAGTTGTTAACCAATTTCGTAAAGTATCTGATGGAGCTTTAGCGTCTGCTACAGGTATATCTGTAGACGTGTCAACTAAAGGACTTGGTGCTATAGGTATCTTCGGTACAACCATAGCAGTTAGCGCAATGTATCAATTCGATTTTACAGCAGATGCCGAATTATAGGAGGGAAACGATGAACGGATATGAACACTATATCAGGACCAATGAAGCCGGGATCATCATCCACGGCTTTTCTTCTGCCTTCGAGCAGCCACTGGCGACAGACCACCTGTACGCCGAGAATGCATCGCGGCACTTTCATGAATCGTTTTCAGGGTCATTAACCAATGAGCGCGGGCAGTATCGGTTTATGTGGGATGGAGAAATCGTACCGCGAACACAGCAAGAGCTTGATGCTGAATGGCTGCTACAGCCTCCTAAATCACCAACAGCAGAAGAACGAATTGCAGAGCTGGAAGAAGAGAATTTATCCAACATGCTTGCATTAGTTGAACTACACGGACTTATCTTGTCTATGGGCGGTGAATCTTAATGATAGAGGTATATGTAAAACTCATTCGTCGTGGTGCTATTAAGTTAAGTGATGTTCCGACATCCATTCTTCAAGATGTGGAATCGGCGCTTGCAGGGGCTTAGCATGATCAGGTCTGCGCTAATCAACCTAATTCTATGTTTTGTGAGAGGAGGTGAAGATATGATTCCAGTATACTGCACACTGATCATTAAAGGCGCTCTGACGTTTAACAAGGTTCCAGCATCCTCAAAGCCTGCCGTTGAAGATATGCTGACAGTACTTGGCTACGACACTACAGGAGCTCCAATTGCTGAGTAGTGGCGTTGTGATTCTGAGGCGATCATTGCTCCGAAAATACTGTAATAGGCTCCGTATGTGCGGAGCCTATTCTGGCGGAAGGAGGTAACGACATACTTAAGGTATACGATAAAAACTTAGTGGCAGTTGGTGTATTGCCAGATGCCATTGATGTACAGCGTACACGCCGTTTAAATAGCGATTATGAAATATCCTTCACGCTGCCGATGAATAGCGAGGATTACGACAAAATACAGATTAAAGGTCACGTTCAGGATGAGCGCGGCCAGTATTATGTCATCAATGATCGATCGCGGAAGCGGGACGGAGAGAAGCGGCTTGTGCAGTTTGATTGCATGCATGTGATATTCAAGTTGTCGGATATAAAGTTTCCGTATGCAGCGTACATGGATGAGGGATTCGGCATCAACATCGTCACGCTTCTGAATAACATATCAGCGGCAACAGGCGGCAAGTTCACCTTCTCGCTAGATGACACATTTGATTTACAGGATGTAAAGGACTTTGGCCGAGGGAACTGCTTGCAGGCGCTAAACAAAGTCATTGAGATTTACGGCTGCGAGATCGAGCCGGACAACTTCGTCATTCATATCAAGAAGCAGATCGGTATGGACCGCGGTCTACAATATCGTTTCCAAAAGAATATCATCAATGTTAATTTCAAAGACAGCTCCAGAACGCTTGCAACACGAATGTTTTCTCAAATGAAAGACGGTCGGACATTCATAGGTTTGTCAGCATCGAACCTGACAACTGAGGAGCGAGCGTTACTGAACGCGGTGCCTGGCGCCATTGTGAGTGGCGAGATTAAAGTGAACTACCTCATCTCCCCTTACGCTGCTTACTGGTCGAATACGACAAACACTTATTTTGATAACGAGATCATCAATCAAGATATAGAAGATCCTCTGGAGCTGCTGAAAGCTACACGAAAGGCATTAAGAGAGAATGAAGTACCTGCTATCGACGTTACGATCAGCGCAGCAGACTTGCACAAGATCGATGACGAGGAACCTGAGATTTACTTAGGCGACACAGTAGCTATGTTTGATGCTGGCATGCAGATCAACGGAATTACTGCTCGCGCAATGGAAGTGGTGGAATACCCTTATGAAAATAACAAGCATCCAGATGTAAAGCTTGCCAACTACTTTCTAAGGGATTACATGGACATTATCGCAGACTTGGACAAGTCGAAGCAGGTCGTCGATAACTTGGTGAGCGGTGGGAAAGTAAGGACGGCAGCATTTGAAAGCTTCGCCGCTCAGGCAGTAAATGACATCAACAATAGTAAATCTGAGATCATTTACGACGAGCGAGGGATTGTACTTCGGAGTAAGTTAATTCCGAATGATCAAGTCGTGCTATCTTCTAAAGGAATGTATATTACGCGAGATGGAGGCTTTACGGCCGAAGCAGCCATAACCGCCGAGGGAATTTTAGCTCCGAAGGTAATAGGTAAGCTTGGAAATTTCGTTGAAATTGAAATAGGGATAGGTAACAACGTCTTCAAGGCAAATCAAAGCGGCATACACCTCGGTCATCAAGCCTTCGGCAGTTCGCCATTTCGAGTTAATATGACAGGAGAACTTGTTGCAAACATGGCAACAATAGCTGGAGAGGTACACGCGACAAGCGGTTCGTTTTCGGGAAATATTAACGCTTACGGTACAATAACAGGCGGTACGTTGACTGGAGCGAAGATCCAAACGAAAGCAGCAGGCGTATATCCGAGGATCGAACTAAACTCTGATGGTGATTTGCTGAGAGCTTATTACAGCGGAAGCAACTACGTTGGTATTTCATCTAATTTATCAAGTACTCCAGGACTTGAATTCATCGGATCAAATATCAGGCAAGGCGCCATTTATTCTGAGAATAGTGATCTTTATATTGGCGCTTCTAATGGGAATTTAGACATAATCGCGTGGGTAGATGTGGTTATTCGTAATGTATTCGGGGTGACACGTATTGACAGTTGGAACAAACTATTTAGCACCGCTAATTCCCAAACGTTACAACAAGCCCTGAATGACAAAGTTGGCCTAGGAGCATCTACATCGAGTCACACCCAACCCTCACATAATCACGGAATACCAGAAGGCACTCGTCTTGCGGTAGTAAATTCTTCGGGCGTTGTTACGGGATCTGTTATTTTTTCAGCCAGCGGAGGGTTTACCCATTATCATACCATCTAGTAGAATGGAGGATAATTCCACATACTGGAGAGGATGGTTATTTTGAAAAAAGTGTATTATGTGATAACAGGAATTGTGGTTGGTGTTGTTTTGAGTGTTGGCACAAGCGCATATGCAACAGAGATATCTGCACTTGTAGGCAAGAAGATTCAAAGCGAATGGACTGTGACTCTCGACGGCACACAAATTGATAATGCTATTATTGTTGATGGAAAAAGTTATGCACCGGTACGTTCAATTAGTGAGGCTGTCGGCCTTGAAGTAGGTTTCCAAGGAAAGAATGTAATTTTGAACACCAAAAAAGCGGGAGGGGATGTCTTGACTAAAACAGAATCATTGGAAATGTCGATTGAAGCAACTAAATCAGACATTAAGTTCTATCAGTCCTTCCTTGAAATGAATCCTGATTTTTCACCTGAAAAGAAAAGTGCGATTAACGAAAAAATAGCTGCTCTGAATGAACAATTGGTTTCACTGGAGAAGCAGAAGTCCGAGATTAAATAATTAAATCAACATTTAAAGCCCTCGATAATCTTCGGGGGCTATTTTAGTATAAGGGGAAGTTTTAAATGGCCGATGTTAAAAAGAAGCTTGAAATAACGGTTGATGTAGATAAGCCGGTTGAAGAGATTAAAGAATGCGTAATATCCATCTCGATGTTCCACGGATCCGAGCAACTC
>NZ_VDBO01000002.1:650299-656194 GCF_005930355.1 Paenibacillus sinopodophylli | reverse complement strand
CATTTTGTCCAAGAGGACAAGTGATTTTGTACATCCTTAAACAAGCAAAAGTGTACATGTTTATGTTGACATTTACAGTTTAATATCTAGAATAAAAAGTTATAATGAGGTTTTCTTACTGTCCACATAATTAAGGCAAGGTCACTCTTTAAACAACCTTTTAATTTAAGCTGGCCCAATAATATTCCTAGTTTTTATCGCCTCAGAAGTAGACAAAAACTACTATTTGACTGATTATTATCTCGAGCTACTACACAGCATTTATTTCACCAACTAAAACATCCACATACGTTAAACCAAATAATATGGCAAGAGTAAGAAAAAGCGCCAGTAAGTAAGTTGATTCGTAAATATTAATTTAGTGATTATAAAGTTGAGTTTAATCCTCATGTGGTGAAAAGCATATATTTAAGGTGATGTTTGCGAACCAATTCAAAGGCTTCTTTACTAAGTCGTGATATTAATGTTGACTTGTAAAATCTAATTTGCATTGAGGTTTTATTAAGACAAAACATCATTAATATGAAAACTGGAGGGTAATCAGATGAGTTCGGATGATATCCGTTTACTAGAGCGAGCTATCGATGAAATAACTGAAAACGCGCAAGGGTTTGGCTTGGATTTTCACCAAATGCGTTATGAGATCTGACCAGCAGAAATAATTAAAACATTTGGTTCTTATGGAATGCCCACGCGGTTTAGTCATTAGAGTTTTGGGGAAAGATCAATATAATGAAATTACAGTATGATTTTTATTTAAACAAGAATTAATGAACTCTTCATTAATTCTAATCCCTGTTACGCCTTTCTTCTAGATGGTAATTCTTTGATACAGAATAAACTCATTGTTGCTCTCGTTCTAGCTCAATGTGATTTCTTTAAGAATAATGCACGCTTTGGAGAAACGAATCGAAATATGGTCGAAAGTATGTCCGCAACTGCAGATCGTATTCATCAATATGAAATGGTCCATGGCACAGAAGCTGTTTAGAAATTTATTGATGCGATTCTAGCTATACAAGAGCATGTCAATCCAACACTAATAAAACCGTACCAGTTAGATAAGAAACGAAATATTGAAATGGTGCAAAAGGACAGTCAGCGATCAGAATGGAACATCCCTTCATATCAGTATGATGATTTATGGAATTTAGATCCAGACAAGACAGCTGCTGCTGCTGCTGAGGCTGCTGCGCTATCTCAAGCTGCAGATGCTAAACCTTTCCCTCCCATATCCGAAAAAGACGTAATCTCGTTTATAGAGGAGTATTCACCAACACTTCAAGTTTGGCAGCGTGATATCCTATCTAAGCTACTCGATGAAATGCTTTATTTCTGGCCACAAATAGAGACTAAGATTATGAACGAAGGCTGGGCCTCCTATTGGCATCAACGCATTATACGTGAGTTAGATCTGACTAGTGAAGAAACGATTGAATTTGCTAAACTTAACTCTTCCGTCGTTCAACCTTCTCGTCATAGCCTAAATCCCTATATTTGGTCTTAAAGATATTTGGGGATATCGAGCGAAGCTTCGATAACCCGACTGTGGAGGAGCAGTGACGCTTCGGACGTGTTCCTGGTAAGGGAAGAGAAAAGATGTTTGAGGTTCCCGAGCTCGACTCTGACATCTCCTTCCTACGCAATTACTTGACCAAGGACTTAGTAAACGATTTAGATATGTACATTTTCGAGAAAAAAGGACTGGAGTGGAAAATAACCGATAAGTCGTGAAAGAATATTCGTGATCAACTTGTCTACTCTAAGGTTAACGGAGGTTTTCCTAGTCTAATGGTTAAAGATGGCGACTTTAATCGTTTTTAGGTGAACTGCATCTCATTCATGAATACGAGGGCATGGAGCTCCATCTATAATATATGGAATGTACGCTTCCCCATACCGTTCAACTTTTTGGGGAAAACGTGTATCTGGAGACATTCGTAGAAGATAAAAAAATAGTATTTAGCTGTGATGGTAAGAAGACGAGCCGGAAGCTTGTCTAAAAATCGTATTGTTGCAAACCAAAAAACCGGATCCTAAAATCCGGCTTTTAGTTTGTATTTAAGGCTTTTGCAAAATAATAAATTAACTTTCAATAACCTGTCCTGACATTAATTTTTGCCAGGGAGTCGACGGGGATCGCCCCCCTTTATATACAGAATATTTTCTCCGTACATTCTCAATAGAAACAGCCTACTTCCGAAACACTAAAAACAGCTTACTTGATAGAATATAGTACTTTCAAAAGCTCACTGAACTAATGTTCCCCGTTAGCGTAATCTTGCTTACTTGTCCCAGGGCCATTTATATGACCCGATACCTCTTGAAGCACTGATTACCTCTTCATAATTTCTCCTGATAAAAATAAAATTCCCTACCTTATCAAAATATGTAAGCTTATCAGAGTGATTATCTTGATTGCCTAGATTCGACCATGTAACTGTATCTTCTTTAATTTCAATATTTACTGTTATTGCTCCGCAGCCCAAATCAGCACATGCCGGACAGATGTAGATTGAGTTTTGATTATCTGTAAAATCGGAAGGAGTCTTTAGTAATAAACGATTGATTTGGAGTTCTTGGAATTCTTCTGATCCCCAACCAAGACAAGAAACGAAATCAAAATCATGAGCGATATTCTCGAATAGAGAAGTGCCATCGATTATAATATCTGCATAAATGATTATCCCTGGATATCCTTCCCTTTGCCTCTTCTTTATCTCAATGTGTGATACTTTCATTAAATCCCTCACTTTTCACAATCTATTTTACTCTAAAATGAGGCCAATTGGGTTACAAAATCCTTTAATGTTCGACCACGCTCAACTGCCCGTTAACTTAATGAAGCGACTTTTTCTTCAACTCTATTTGCCGAATCTAACACTTTTTTTTGTGAAATTTATGTAGTTATTCATAGCACCCAGAGCATCCATGTTAAACCTGAATGAAAGCTGATAATTTCAGTCGTTTATATAAGCGATCTTACTTATGACAAAGAGCAGCTGCCACTCAGGCAATCTGCTCCTAGATCATAAACTAAAGTCTCCCTTACCTTTTCTTCCTATTTACATCATGCCGCCCATACCTCATCCACTTTCAATTTCTTTCATCCTCTTTCATTATCCTTTTAAAAACTGGTTATTTAACTTCTTGACTTGCCCTTTTGTTTCAGTTTCTTTCAGATTCAACCGGAATTTTCGTTATTTTTTTGTTATTTTCAGTGACATGAAGTTATTGTTATTACCAAAAAATCCCAAGAGTTTGGGTTCATTAGAAATGAGATTCGAATCTTCATTTTAGTAATCCTAACCACAGGCGCAAAAGCCCACTCCTCAAGAGGTCTCCACCTTTTAGTTCTGATTAGGGGAATGGGAATTCCTTTAGCTAGCTCATCTCATCTAAAGGGGGCGCTAGTATTTAAATTAATTCTTGGCCTATTGTTTTACCAAACAAAGCGGTGTTTTTCTATTTTTCAATATTCCGTATTCAGTGAGCGATTTATTCAGTCGTATCATACATTTAAGCCGATTTTCGCTCTGCGAAAGTTGAGCTACTAAGTATTGGTTGCCGGAAGTGCGTTGCAACCAATAGAGCAAATCCAAGAAAAAACAGCAGCGAAGGGAGAGCTCCCTTACGCCGCTATTTTTCTAGTCATTATACTTTTCGAATACGATCCGGTCGTTGGTGATCTCCAGCATGCGCTTCGACTCGGGTTTGAATGGAGGATGTCCATATGCTGAAATCTATTAACTTAGTGAATCCAACAACGACTTCACCTTGGGATCAAGACTCAGCGCGTTCAAAATGATCTGAAGCGCTTCGGCGCGGGTGGCCATGCCTTTAGGATCGAAGCGCTCATTTTCTTTGCCGTTGACGATGCCCGCTTGCGCTGTCATTCTAATTTCGCTTGCTACGTAGGACTGATTCAGATCGGTGAAATAGCCTTTGGACTTATCTTTCGCCACGTTATTCAGGTTAACGATACGAGACAACATGATAACCATTTCTTCACGTGTAATCGTCTGCTCGGGCCTGAACGTACCATCCTCATAACCTGCGATTACCCCTAACGCGGCAAGACTTATGATCGTATCTTTCGCCCAGTGCTTGTTGAGGTCTTTGAACGCCACATTACTGCTGATAACAGCTTGGATGTTGAAGGCGCGACTCAGCATCGTAGTGAATTCTGCGCGTGTAATTGTTGCATTAGGTCTAAATGTGCCGTCCTCATAGCCTTGAATCAACTGCAATTTCAAGAAGGTATCAATCGTCGGTTTCGCCCAGTGCCCATGAGTATCCGCAAAATCCGTCATCGTATTAGCTTGCTCCGCTGCTGCGACTAGGGCATCGAGTTTTTCGACTAGGCTAGCGTTATTCAAAATGTTGCTGTCAAATACATCTACCGTCGTCGGTTCAGGCTGCGATGATGAGTCCTCAGGGGTTAAAGGCGGTACCCATGTGCCTCCACCGCCAGGAGTTGCCGTCGCTGCAAATGCATACGACAGGGTAACTGTCGTGCCTGTGTTATTCGTTACGGTAGCCGTGTTGCCATTGATCGTTGCTATCGTTAGCGTAGCTGCGAATACATAATCGCTACTTGCCGTCAGCGTTACCGTTGCCATGTAGGACGTATTTCCTGCGAACTTTGTCGCCACAGGATTCCATGATACCGTTCCAGCCGTAAAATTCGCTGTGCTTACATCTGCTGTCGTACTCGGCGTAGCTCCTGTCACAGGTGCTGTGACCGTAATCGCTGCGCTGTTAATCTCCGTTGCTGTCGCTGCAAATGCATACGACAAGGTAACTGTCGTTCCTGTGTTATTCGTTACTGTAGCATCGTTGCCATTGATCGTTGCCGTCGTTAGTGTAGATGCGAATACATAATCGCTACTTGCCGTCAGCGTTACCGTTGCCGTGTAGGACGTATTCCCTGCGAACGTAGTCGTCGCCACTGGGCTCCATGCTACGGTTCCAGCCGTAAAGTCCGCTGTGCCGACATTTGCTGTCGTGCTTGGCGCAGCTCCTGTCACAGGTGCTGTGATCGTAATCGCTGCGCTATTAATCTCCGTTGCCGTCGCTGCAAATGCATACGACAGGGTAACTGTCGTGCCCGTGTTGCTCGTCACTGTAGTCGTGTAGCCATTGATCGTTGCCGTCGTTAGTGTAGATGCGAATACATAGCCATTATTCGCACTCAAAGTTACGGTGGCCGTGTAGGCCGTATTCTCCGCAAACGTAGTCGCTGCCGGACTCCATGCTACGGTACCCGCCGTGAAGTTCGCGGTGCCAACATCTACTGTCGTGCTTGGCGTAGCTCCCGTTACAGGTGCAGTGACCGTAACTGCTGCACTGCTAATTTCCGTTGCCGTCGCTGCAAAAGCATACGACAGGGTAACTGTCGTTCCTGTGTTATTCGTTACTGTAGCATCGTTGCCATTGATCGTTGCCGTCGTTAGTGTAGATGCGAATACATAATCGCTACTTGCCGACAAAGTTACGGTTGCCGTGTAGGATGTATTCCCCGCGAACGTAGTCGCTGCCGGACTCCATGCTACGGTACCCGCCGTGAAGTTCGCGGTGCCAACATCTGCTGTCGTGCTTGGCGTAACTCCGGTTACAGGTGCTGTGACCGTAACTGCTGCACTGTTCATTTCCGTTGCCGTTGCTGCAAATGCATAAGACAGGGTAACCGTATCGCGAGTGTTGCTCGTCACGATAGCGGTGTTGCCATTGATGGTTGTCGTCGTTAGTGTAGATGCGAATGCATATCCACTATTTGCCGTCAGTGTTACCGTAGCCGTGTAGGACGTATTCCCGCCGAACGTAGTCGCTGCCGGACTCCATGCTACGGTACCCGCCGTGAAGTTCGCGGTGCCAACATCTGCTGTCGTGCTT
>NZ_VDBO01000002.1:0-650199 GCF_005930355.1 Paenibacillus sinopodophylli | reverse complement strand
GGCGTAGCTCCGGTTACAGGTGCAGTGACCGTGATCTCTGCGCTGTTAATAACTTTGACTGAACGAAATTTGACGTATGCAAATTCTACGAAAGTGCTAGTATCACCGTCAAAACTGCTGAGCCCCGTTATTGCACTAGGCGCACTATTTGTATTATTCGTCCAATATTCGTAAAATCCACTGACAATGACCGTCCCACCAGCACCGAGATAGCCGCCGCCGATACCTGCGCCGCCGATACCTGCGCCGTCTTCATAACCACCACCAGTGGCAGTTATGTCGCCACCATTAATCGTAACCATCCCGCCAGCACCGCCATAGCCGCCGCCGATACCTGCGCCCAAAAAACCACCAGTGGCAGTTATAGCGCCGCCATTAATCGTAACCGTCCCGCCAGCACCGCTTTCGCCGCCGCCGATACCTGCGCCATAATCACCACCAGTGGCAGTTATAACGCCGCCATTAATCGTAACCGTCCCGCCAGCACTGAGATAGCCGCCGCCGATCCCTGCGCCAAAATCACTACCAGTGGCAGTTATAACGCCGCCATTAATCGTAACCGTCCCGCCAGCACCGCCGATACCTGCGAAATAATTACCACCGTGAGCATTCAGCTTGCCCATGCTTGATCCAGTAGATTGTGCAAAAATCGTCAAATTGTTTCCAGTAGAAACGTTAATTCCTGCGCTATCGCTGCTAGTCTGTGACACCGTTACATGGCTGTTATCCTCAAGGATAATATATACATCGTCCAATACAGTGATCGAGCTAGGCATAGTCCATGAACCACGAAACAAATACCAGCCGGTTGTAAGTGTAGAATCATCGCCCCAATTGCTGCTGTCGATGATCGTTACAGCTTGCGTTTGTTCTACGCCGTTCTCGTCTAAATACGTTACCTCCGTACTCGCCGATACGGTCAATGCTGCCGACGGAAGCATTGAAGCGATCAACGTTACAATTAATAACATACGAACAAACAACTTCCATCTAGCTACTTGGCTGATTGAACTGGATCGCCATGCTTGTGTCTTGAATCTCGTATCTCTCATCTCTAACATCCTCCATTTATAAACAATAGTAACCATTAAACGAGCACAATGAATTCTAGTAAACTGTAACTATTCAAATGATTTACATCTTTAACCGTCACCTCCGACTTGTCAGTCAATCCGAATGAAGAGTCATGAATACTGCTATTTTGATCGCGTCATACGGCGTAAATAAGCCCTCTCTATAACCCTTAATAAGCCCTTGCCGATCCAATCCGTCTGTTGTAGGACAAATTACGTCAATGTTCATCATTATATGATATCAAAGCAAACTATCTCATAGATGAAATGTAAAGAAAACTTTAAACTGCACGATTCGAGGGAGGAGAGGCCATGGCTTGTCCTTCACTCGCGGCGGCAGCAGCAAAACCAGCGGTGAGATGGCATGAAAGAAGTCGTCAGATTGAACAGTAGGGAAAGGGAACGGCAAACCATTAAAAGGAAGTTTTATGAGGACAATGCTTTAGGGAAAATCAGAAGCGAAGAGTATGCGGCGATGGCGCGATATTTTGAGAGCAGGCAGGAAAATACAACTCGATTTTTGAAATTGGTACGAGAGTCTCCGAATAGATTGCTCCGTCGGAGTATATGTACAATAGAATGAGAAGTTTACCAATGGGAACTGCTTATGGTATCTGGAGCGGTATTGGTACTGTTGGAGGTGCGCTTATTGGCATGTTTTTCTTTGGAGAATCAAAGGATTGGCGCTGTGTTCTTTTCATAGCTATGGTATTGGGCGCAGCGATCGGTTTAAAACTCCTATCATAATTAAACTCTTAGCTGGTTCCTAAAATATACAGTCCGAACACTTAATCCTCGTTAAGGGCGGCAATAGTGTAAAATGCCCAGCTTAACTGTATTATTGATTAAGCAAATGCCCACTAGCCAAATTGGTTAGTGGGCATTATCAACTTTAGATAATATGCTACAAGCGTACTTCTATTTATAAGTTCTGACTGGATTGTTACTGTGGATCCGGCGTTCTACCAGTCTACAACCGTCAACATTTAAGTTGTTTTTTAGCACGTAGAAGGCATCAATAATTTGATTTTCACTAACTTTAGGAAGACCGACGATACCACATGAGAGTGGCATTTATATCGTCTCCTAGTCTTTTCATCTTTGGTCATTATAACTTATGAATGTACATTATTAAAGCCAAGTCATCGTTCATTCAGAACCTTCTTCCTTATAGAAGATCATAAAGGGTTAAGCGACTTTTCAAAAAATCGTACCACGAGCAACCATTTGTATTAAAAAAGCGACGGCCCAGGACGAGCAAAGTCCTGGGCTGTAGCTCTTACATTGAACTAACGTTCCCAGTTAGCTTAATCTATCGTCTCAGTAAACAAGTGGGTTGTTCGCTGAATAAGAAGCTAAATCCAGAAACTCAACTGCTTCAAACTTAAAATAAATTAGACTTGAATCTAAATCTTCCCATCCTCTGGTTTCAGAGTGAGATACAACTGAAACAAAATATTTTAAGTTCTTCCTTCTAAGTTGTTTTACGAAATAATCATTGAGTCCATCTACTGATGTTATATCAATGATGATTTTCTTACCTAAATGAGTCTGGAAGAGTCTAGCCCTCCATATTGAAGATACACTTACTTCGTAAACAATATCCGCTAAATGCTTTAAATGCTGTTTTTTACGCTGCCTTCGTTTCATATTAAATCATTCACCGTTGGTTGCTAACCAACCTAATTAGCTTAAAATTATTATGTCCTTCTTCACTTATTGTACCATTTGCCCTCACTAAAGATAATTGCCCGTTACTTCAATGAACAACGACAGCCGATCGTGTGAACGGCTGCCGTCATGTTGTGGTTGAACTATCGTTCCCAGTTATCGTAATGAATCATCGCTCTTGTTATTTACGCATAGCTCATCAGCAATATGTTGAACACGTTCAATTGTAATTCCATCTCTTTGTTCAACCGCCAGTGGGTGGTCTGTCGGTTCCAGTTCAATATATGGTCTAAGTCCATCTGCCCTGTGGTGGATCTTTGCCTTTAAGTTTAAAGTATCAGGATAACAAGGTAGCACAGTAGAAAACCATCCAAGCATTGGTTCTAATAATTCGGATTGATTCCAGCTCTCTTTTACTATCAAATAATTTTCCTTGCTTAACGAAACCCAAACGCCCCAAATGAATTCTTCATTTGTCCCGATTATCGGAGATTCAACACAACCTCGAATGAAGTAATGTTCATTGTCCATAACACATAAGTCTTCATTTAGTTCAAACCTTTTTTCTCGCTCATCGGGTAGTGTAAATTCGTAATAGGCTGGAGGAGTAGTTCCATAACTGGTTGGAAGTTCATCGTGATACTCACCACAGCAGCTACAAGTATATCCTCTTTAATTCATTCAGTGCCTTCAGTCCCTCCGCTTTGTTCATACAAATTATTCGCTAAGTAATTAAGCTATCCTGCCCGTTAGCTCAACAAAATTTGTCTTAACAAAAATAAAAATGCAAAAACCCGACCTCATGAGGTCGGGTTTTCCTTGGTGGAGATGGAGGCGAGGGGGATCACCCCCCTTTATATACAGAATATTTTCTCAGTGCATTCTCAATAAAAAAACCTTTTTCTTAAAGAATATAATACCCTTACGTGCTGAAAATATTAGATCGCTACATAGTTCGCTGAACTAACGTTTCCCGTTAGCTAAATAACAAGACCTCGTTCTGAGGTCATCTATCTTCTGATAATCAAGAACATACGCTATTGTCGTAGCATACTCTCTAATCTGTCCTTCACGAAACGCCATTCTTCATCGATTACACTGTAATACACAGAGTCTCGCACATATCCATCATACATGATGCGATGCCGACGAAGCACTCCTTCCTTAACAGCACCTAATCTTTCAATTGCCTGTTGAGACCTAAGATTACGACCATCTGTTTTTATTTGTACACGAATTGTCCCTAGTGTTTCAAAGCAATGCTTCAAAAGAAGATACTTACACTCAGTATTTATACTTGTTCGCCAAACTGTCGGAGACAGCCATGTCCAACCAATTTCCAAACTCC
Organism: Paenibacillus sinopodophylli; assembly: GCF_005930355.1. Classification (GTDB taxonomy): domain Bacteria; phylum Bacillota; class Bacilli; order Paenibacillales; family Paenibacillaceae; genus Pristimantibacillus; species Pristimantibacillus sinopodophylli. Next base: position 646,107 of record NZ_VDBO01000002.1, on the reverse strand, counting down.
GATTAGGTATGGATATATCAAGAAAACGAGTGCTTCCCACAACTTTTCCTGAATCATTATCATAGATAACGAAAGGAAATTCAGTTCCTTGTACTTTTGCTTGAAGCGCTCCATCCACAAGACATTTCATATCTTCAATTGAATTTATTTTCATTGGCAAATACGCCCAGATATCTGGATAGTTTCCCGCATCAAATAATTCCTGTACGTGATCAACTTCCATAGGAAGTATCTTAACCCTTTCTCCTATCAGTTCTACTGGCGTTATCTCCACGATAATTCTCTCCTTTTTATGAATATTGAATAGTCATTTCGACTATTTTATGCCTTCTCCTTCTTTATTCATTTAAACTGCCAGATAATTGAGCAGGCTGCCTGTATGCTCGGTAACCTGTCGTCATGGAGCTATCGTTCCCGTTACACTAAATTCCAATTAGGTCATATCAATAGATACTTTTATTGCTACTTCAGCCATTTCCTTTAGTTTATCATTAGATAAGTCTTTTATTTCAAAATCTCTAGCTTTCTCTTCAAAGTAAGACCAATCATCATTTTCCTTAATTAACTGAATTTCTTTTATCAATTCTGAAAACGTGTCAGAGCCTTCAATATCTATGTACAATCTCGCTAAATTCTCGAATCCAGTTTTATCTAGTGTTTGACCAGTGCTAGAAAAACTAACAATGTAGTGTTCAAAATAATTCTCTGGATACTTATTATCTTCCATTATAATCACACCTCGGGTTCAGTTTCATAAATTTATTATAACATTTGTCTTTGGCGTTATCCTGCCCGTTAGGATTCCTGTAGAGCGTTAATTTTGCGCTTTACATTAAAACGAGCGCCTCCAGTAAGATGGGGTAGTCACGGGTCATAGCCATTTAGCCATCTTAAGGAGGTCGCTCTATCTTGAAGATTAAAACTCAAACCAAACAAAATCAACTGCTCGAACGTATTTCAACTCAGCACCTTGTCGTCGGCATCGACATCGTCCAGCAAACCCACGTTGCACGCGCCGTCAATTTCCGTATCATTCTGCTAGGCACTCCGCTTCACTTCTCCAACGACGACACCATCATCGGCATGGAACCAACCGGCCACTACTGGCTCGGCCTTGCTGCTTGGCTCAAAGACCGCAAACTCGAGGTTGTGTTGGTGAATCCTCATCTCGTCAAAAAGAACAAGGAAAACCGCGACAATACACCATCTAAAAGCGACATCAAAGATGCCTTTGTAATCGCCAATATGGTGAAAAATGGCTACTACACCTTCATCAAAGAAACCAGTGAAGTGTTCATGGAACTGCGCGTTCTCATGGCGAACCGGGAGACCATTGTCCATCGTCTTGTCAGCGTCAAGAACCAGGATCCACCGCTGGGTCGACATTGTGTTCCCTGAGCTGCGGCAGGTATACAAGCACCTCATTGGCTCCGGATCGCTTGCTACACTGCGTCTCTTTCCTACGCCCGCCGATCTTCAAAAACTCACCGTTCGCCAGGTAATCGACGGCTGGAAAACGGTCATGAAACGGCACAGCGGTGAACGAAGAGCTGGAGAACTGCTGGCTCTAGCAGCACGCTCAGTCGGCGCCAAGCATGCCGAGAGAGCCTACAAACTTCATCTGCAACAGCTGCTCGCCGAATACGATCTGGCTACGGAGCAGCTGCAGGTAATCGAGGGTGAAGTCGCAGTTGCACTGGTCCGGATTCCGCTAGCCGAACCGCTGCTAGCCATTAAGGGTATGAGCATCCTGTCAGTCGCCGGCATTCTCGGTGAAGCTGGGGACCTCAGCGGCTATGCACATGGTAACGCGTTGCTACGGCATGCCGGCCTTAACCTGGCTGAAGCGAGTTCAGGCAAATGGAAGGGCCAGATGTCCATCAGCAAACGTGGCCGACCAAGGCTTCGGCATGCTCTGTACATGGCAACCATGGCCCTCATCATGAACGATGTATCGTTTAAACGACAGCACGAAGTGAATGTTAAGATGAAAAGCATGAAGCCAATGCGCTCCGTGATGAAGCTTTGCGGCAAGTTGGCTCGCCTCCTTGTTGCTATGGCACATAGCGGTGAAGCTTACGAACCGGATCGAGCTCATTCTATGAAACAAACTGCTTAACCGCTTCTCAGTTAGAACGAAAATTGGCTTATTCGCAGGATCTCAAGACTGCACGGAGTACCGGATTGCATGGAGCAAAAGGGCATAGACCCGTACCGTTAGGATAACCGGCCTCCACCAACCGGATAGGCGTAACGAAGGAATGAAAGGGCATCGACCCGTCGAGAAATGGGAGTGAAAGCCTCCGGAAGTACGTGGAGAAGCGTGCAACAGAACAGTAAAAAAGGAGCGAAAACTCGCACCTTCTGTTCCCGCATGCGCTTCCGTTGCCGAATTTGACGGTACACCCCCTCTTCTATCCGAATAGCGATTTATCTATTGGAGAGATCCTGCGAATAAGCGAGTATTCGTGAGAAAACTACATTTTACCGAGGGAGCTTAATAAAATGAGCAGGTCACCTCAACGCCTGCTCATTGTGTATTATTCAAATTCCCCATCTTCCCACATATGAATTCCCATGCACAAACCATCTCCTTCTGGAGCCAATTCGATTTCTTCAAGATATTCTCTTGTATTCTGGTCAAAAACTCTTGCTATTAGCGCAAATTCAACTCCATGGTCCTTATCGATGCTGCTATCAACAACACCATCTAGTAGCAACATGAACCCATACAAGGTATCACTAATTGCCTTTTCAGCAGCAATTCTTTCCTCTAAAGTGCAATTAGAATTAATTTTTTCTTTTGCGTATCCTTTAACGTTATCCATTAGTGTCCTACCAAAGAAATGTCCCATTTTAATCCATCTGGCGTGTTCATCGGTTGGCCAATCTTTATAAATATCATCAGTCATTTTGCAACCTCATCCTCTCAGTTTTGAATGTAGCCAGTTCCTCTTATGTATCTAATTGTAGCAACAGTTACAGAATGGCTACCTTTCCTGTCTTTATTGAGCTCTAGTTACCCGTTAGTTGAACGATAGTTTCCATTTTGTAATTGTAATTTTATGAATTCAAGTCTGAATTTTTGTTAGGCTCATCATTTTCACTGAAATAATCTATATAATATCCTTCTGAATCCCAGTAATCTTCATACTCTTTATAAATATCGTTGATATTATCCTTAGGTAACCCGCAATTCTCTAATAGCCATTCTCTCATATAATTAATGTCCTTATTTTCATCTTCCCAGATGAAATCCATAATTGCAGACTCTTTTGCAGCATTATCTGGAACATAAACAACAAATGAAGATTTAAAGGTCTTCATAAATCCATAGCTAACATTTCTCAGTAACTGTTGTATCTCATTATCTACTAAAAATCCTTTCCATCTAAAATAATGATGAAAATAACATACTTTCTCTGATAAAGTAAGTGAGATTCCACAAGGACCTGCCAAGCTGATTGTCCCGTCTGATCTATCAACACTTGTACGCCACTTCCTTACATTATCTTCTGGATTAAATGGTAAAAGTGTATCAATAAACTCACGAATGAGTGGAAATCGAGTACTGTTTTCATTTAATTCACTGCATAACTCTATTATTTCAGTTTCTTTAAGGCTATGTGACATATATGCAGTAAAATCCATTCCCATAAAAGACACCCCAGAGTAAATAATTAGAGATAATATTAATATCCGAATAACTAAGGTATTCGAGAAATAATTTAACGAACCTGCAAGTTAGCTCAACGCGGCTGTCGGTTTATGTCGGCAGCCTCGTCCTGGTGATTATGAAGCTATAGTTTCCCGTAAGCTTAATCAACTATGACTCCAATCTTAATTCCTTGACAAGAAAATCACCTTGCTCAATTTTCATTACTATTTTTTCTTTTGTATAATCCCAACCATTTTTTATTGCATATTTAATTAAAGTAGCACAAACACTCGGTTCACATAAGTTTGTGGACCAATTAACTTTCCAAGAAAACAATATTAAAAAATATGATGTTTTAGTTTTTGAAGGATATACTTTAAAACTTATTGACTCATTTGAAGACGTTTGGTCAATTATGCAATGAAATAAGCACTCATCAATTACGATTTTCTTTACTTCCTTCGTGAAAAGTTTCATTGATTGCGCTCCTTTTGTAGGACTATTTTCTTGATTAATAAATTCCACCTTTCCTTACGTTATCCTGCCAGTTAGCTCAACTAGGCTGCCGATTTATTCCGGCAGCCTCGTTCTGGTTATTATTAAGCTATAGTTCCCATTCAGTTTAAAATATTACTAAATTTCAATCAGCGTCTCCACCTGCATTATTTCTTCTAACTACCTCAGACATAACGAGAGAACGAATGACCGCAAGGATGAAAATAATGAGTTAATCAGTATTGGAAAATAACAGTTCTCGAAGTTGCATTAAAACGCTAGGTAAGAATTCTTGTGGATGTAATACGATTGCCACCAACACGTTTATTGATACAACTGTAATCCAAATCATGCATTTATATAATCTTGATTTTATTATTCGAGTGATAAATAGAGAAATTATCAAAATAGTAATATTAAAAAACAATGTTATTGGAATGCTCACAATTCTTCCAAGACCTGTATAAGGGAAATTTTCGATTAATAAAAATATGGCCGCTATATTCGGAATCATAGCTAATAAAAAAATTATTACCGACTTCTTCATGTTGATCTCCTAATTTGGGCCTACATAATTTCACATAGCAGGACTACGATTTTTATAAGGAGATATTCGCGAAACAGATTAAACTATCCTGCCAGTTAGCGTAATAAAGCAGCCGATCATTGTGATCGGCTGCTTCCGTGTTTTTATTGAACTAACGTTCCCCGTTAGTTGAATGATTTTCTGAATTAATCACTGAAACTTTTAAACAGAAACTCCAACTCTTTAGCATCATAAAAGTCTCCATCGTTGATAAATTTTTCGACCTCTACTGTACCATCTTCCAAAAATTCTATCTCCCACCGTTGACCAGGAATAGCTACCTCAACCATGATAGCTTCATTTCGGACTTTATTTAGTTTATAAAATATATTATTATCCTCTAATTTGTTAAGAAAAGTAATTAACTCTCTTAGACCAGCCATATCTTCACCCCTCAGTAAGCATGTTACACATTATAGACCCTTTTAGCATTATCCTGCCCACTACTTCAATGAAAAAGGCAGCCGATCGGAAGCCGGCTGCCTTAATGTCCTGTTGAGCTACCGTTCTCCGTTAACTTAAAGAACCATTTACTCAGTTAACTTTTTTTATGCGATAAACTGTAATAAAAGCACCTTCATTAAAAGCAAATTCCCTGCTTTCAATTAGATAACTTTCATCAAAAATGTCAATCGCATCACCTGTTATCAAAGTAGGCAATGAAACTTTTGTTTCCTGCTCAAATAAACATTTATCTCCAATAAAGAATCGAGTAATAAAAAAATCTATTGGCGAAAACTCAGGTTCATGCTTTTTAAAGATCAATACTTATCACCCCATTAAATTGTTCCTTTAGTATCTAGCAATCACTTTTATCACATTCTATCTTTGATGTAATTTGCCCGTTAGCTCCACGAGGCTGCTGATTTATTCCAGCTGCCTCATCCTGGTGATTATGAAGCTATAGTTTCCCGTTTGCGTAACAACGAAGCGGTTAGGCAAGAGGCGGGCAGATTGTTATAAATTATCGGCAAACACCTTAATTTCTTCTACCTTATTTAGCTTGATAGTGTCAACATACGATAATATAACCTTTTCACTCACTAACATTCTTGTGTCTACAAGTACAGCACAAAGCTTCCCTCCTAAGCTTATAGTTGGAAAACCTATGTTTTTGATATTACGAAGATGTGTTACTGGATAGCCGAAATAATATCCCCCCTCCAACTCTTCAACAATAAGTAGAATTGACGGCTTAGCATCATAATTGTCTTTTACTAAAAAGAGATCTCCTGTCATAACTCTCACCATTTCTTTCCGTTCATCTGCGCTTATTGCAGATATTTCTTCTAATGCTTTGGAAGTTTCCGGAACATTTTTATGTTGTGCTGTAGCTTGTTCAATAAACTCATTGTAAGTGTAAATAAGAATCATCTGACCTGAAAGTAAAAAGAACTCATTTAATAATTCAGGATGAGGTCTCTTATATTCATTGAACCTTTCCCACCAATCCGGTTTTACATCTTCTGTTACAAAAATAATAGGTTTGGAATCACTTTTTGCCTTATTGATTAGTTCCTTCCATAAAACCAAATCTCCGTATTTCTTATAATCGGTTTTAGTAGCACCGTCTTCAAAGCCCGGTGGAATGTTAAGCGAGTAGCGAATCTCTCCTTCTTTGTAAATCTCCATAATTTCTTCAGGTTTAAAACCTTGTCCTATTTCGTTTCCAAATATTTCAAATATTTCTTTTGATATTTGATCATCCGCCTTTAGAACTTGACCATCGAAATATTCCTTTCTCTCCATTTTATCTGGACTCTGGTCAATCATAATTGAGATTTTCTCTTTTAACGCATTAACTTCCCTTTTTAAATCAGAAGTCAGTTGAGTGCGAAATCTTATAGCTGATTTTTCAACTCCAGCTACCAACGACTCTAAGTTTTTATTGAAATTCTGTTTTGTGTTTTGAAGTGATTTTAATTCTGTTTCAATTATCAAACGACGATTTGAATAAAATTCTTTACCTACTTGATGTGGCATCCAAAGACGTGAGTTAAAAGACTGAAGTACACCTAAAAACTGCCTCCGGGCATCAATGGTCATTTTATAAGTATTTAATAAAGCATTAGTATCGAATGTAATAATGGCATTTGACCATGCCGCTCGTATATTATTTTCATCGTAGCCAGAGTATGCGAAAAATCTATTAGTCAATTAATTAGCTCCTTATTCGTGACTTGAGATAATTGGTTTATTCGAGAAATGTTTAAATTATCCTGCCAGTTAGCTTAACAAAAGCTGCTATGGATTTTGCCTAATACTTATTCGTAAACTCCATTAGTCTGGTAATCAATTTTAATCAGATTTGCTATTCGGTATGATTGTTTGAATCAGTAACGCCTCGTTGTTGTATCCCTCGATATCTGAACTATTTATCCATTCTGGCTCATCATGCCTAATCTGATAAAACCGAGCTGTTACATTTTCACCATCAGGATCGCAGCTCAATAGAATTATAAATGCTCTCTCAGAATGGTTCTTGCGAAGTGATTTTTCCCAGGCATATATTAAGTCCAATCCCATTGAAAGACTTTCTACATGTATATGGTTAATTGAAGCCTCACAGTCAGTCTGATCCAAATAGTGTGTATCGCCAAATTTCTTTGGAAGATCCAGAGCGAACGATTTTACCAATAAGCAATTTTCCCATTCAATAAAGTCGATATATTCTTCATCAGTATAAGCTTCTGATGGCTGAGTATTGAGCAGCAATGCATGCATAGATACATTTGTTTTCAATCTATCCCCCAAAAGAATAAGCCAATATAAAGTTATTCGTGTGTGAGAATCTTTTATCCTCTAACGTCATTTTTTATTAAACTAACCTGCCCGTTAGCTCAACAAAATTTGTCTTAGCAAAAATAAAAAACACAAAAACCCGACCTCACGAGGTCGGGTTTTCCTTGGTGGAGATGGAGGCGAGTGGGATCGCCCCCCTTTATATACAGAATATTTTCTCAGTACATTCTCACTATAAAAAGTCATTTCCAGTAGAAAATTTATTTATCCTTACTTAACCACTCATCCACCAATCGATCGTTTTGATTTATTTACTGGATATATCTAAAGTCTATTCACTTTGAAGTAAATCAAATTTGAAGTACCCTTTACTTAATTACGAAGTATTAATTTTTCCTGAATTAGAACAACGACTTTACCTATAATAAAACCTATTACTATAAATTCTATTATCTTAGCTATAAGTACATGTATAATTTGGACACTACGCATTAAATTATTTGAACTGACATACTCTTGAAACTTCTCCAAATCACCAAAGATAGGTAATGAATAAACAATAGAGAACGAATAGTGAATGTATTCACCGATCAGAAGTTTATAATCATGAATATATAGGAGACCCCAAAAATCATAAACTACTGCAAAACCCTTGATCCCCAACAACGGATTTTATGAATGGCGTAAGGAAGCTGAAGGAAAGCAGCCTTATCGATTTCAGATGAAAATAAAACCTGTCTATGCCTTTGCGGGATGTGCATGATCTTGTGCCGGTCATATTAACATCGGCGGTTTCCTTCAGGTGTCCCAGAAAAGAATTTATTAGATTCTAAAAATTGAAACAGCGACTGCCAAGGAAGAAAAATTAACGAAATAACACTTGAGCAACCGCACCTTTTTCATTATTTTGCTTGCCATTGAACAGTTACACAAAAGCCGACCCTCTTGGTACAGCCTATATACATTTGCAGCTGTGCTATAAGGAAAACAGTTTTTTACCTATCATTAGTATGATTTTTAGAAAGTAAGCAAGCATCATTATCTAAACGAAACAAATACCAAATCCGATATATTTAAATGACAGAATTGTATCCGAAAGGGCGAAAAAATTGAAGAAAAGTTGGAAAAAAAGAGTATTTGAAAAATATGAAAGACCTCGATCGTGGTTAATTGTGAGCATGGTTGGCTTATTCGGCTTACTACTTTTGATGCAAACCAAGATTCAATTTTTAACAATTATTATTCTCATACTGATCGTATGGGTATTTCACTCCATTGTTAATAAGCAGCCTTATCACTTTTTTAATGTCATATATTTAATTCCATTGGTTGGAGTCTTTCTAGACTTTCATTTCTTCGCTAATCTGAATATCTTTGTGCTCTTGAGTGCAATCTTAATTGGCTTTTCTTGGTTTATGTTACAATTAGCAAAATCATTAGAGATACAGATTAAAAAAAAGTATACGCATTCGCTACCTAAAATCGTTCTTCTTCTATGGGAAGCCGTTGTTCTTCTGATAAGTTTATCAATGTCTTTATACTTTATTCTATTTACTTTATCCACTTGGGTTAGCGTACAAGCACCTAAGAGTGTTGCAGCAGAAATTTTATCATTAGAAATCTTTAGAACATTACTAATCATTCTTGTTACACATATTATAGTTTTAAACTTCATGATTAAATTTTCAATTATTTTGCATGAATCAATTAAAAAAGATAAAAGTAAGCTTACATTCACTGTACTCATTATTACGATTTTAATTATTCTAGTGCTACCAGATCTTATTTATGCTGTATCGTACTACATTACAATGGATATGAAAAATCTATTAATACCTAAACCTAAGGGATGGGACGTTCTAGTTAATTTTTGTAAAACATTTTACTTTACCTTTGCCATACATTATGCGATGCCTATATTGGATGGAAATACCTTTTCCAGTAAAACACTACGATTATTAAGTAATAATTATGAACTAAAGTTTTTACAGGTAGGTCAGATAATTATCTCCAAAGGCTATGATTTAATGGCATTAGCAGGCATTGTCGATTTCGTAAAAAAGAAAATATTCATATCCGATGACGTTGTATCTGATGAGACAAAACAATCCTAACAAACTTGACTCGACTTATTATATTGAACCCTCGTTATGCTGGAAAAGTGAATACGCAGAGCGCATGATAGCTTAATTAAGCTTACTGTATTGGACACTGGTCTTCATCGTCACTTTTCACAGAGGTTTCAACTAACGTCTTTTTCCACGAACTTCGTAAATTCGACGTGCCTAAAATATTCTCGAATCGATTAAAACTATACTACCAGTTCGTATTATGAGATCAACCAGTTCTTTCTGGTTGATCCTTTTTTCATTTGCATAGAGGATTAAGGTAACCTGGTCGATCGTAACTGCCAGTGGGACTTGATCCCGTGAGCTATAATGTTCCCCCCTACTTGTCATGACCATGATTAAGGCTGGTTGGGACACGAGATCCTGTATAACAAGCGAAGCTATGGAGCGAAAAGAAGAACCTTAGGGGATGCCGGTGAATCACAACTTACAGGGAGAGATGAGATGAATCCAGTTGTCGGTCTAGATATTTCTAAGGAAGAAACCCATGGACAAGCCTTTTTAAAGCGCGGAAAGCCTTTCAGAGGGACATTCCACTTCGAGCACACTCGTGAGGGCCTAACAAACCTACATCACGTTTTAAATGACGTTGAGTCTGTATCCAAACAACGTCCTTTGCTTATTCTAGAAGCAACCGGACATTACCAAAACCCCGTTGTTCAGTCTTAGAGGAACATCACTACATTTACATTGTTATTAATCCGCTCATCTCCAATCGGCTTAGAAAGTCGCAGCTTAGTAAAGTAAAGACGGATGCTGCTGACGCTTACCTATTGGGTGAGTTGTACGACAAGGAAGAGTTTGAACCTTTTAAGAAAAGAGGCGTGCAACTTCTCAATCTGCGCTTTCTTACAAGGCAATATGAGTCTCTTTCAAAGATGTGTGTACAGACTAAACCGCAATTCCAAGCTTTCTTAGATCAGGTTTTCCCTGCTTACAGAGGTGTCTTTGGAGCTATGTATTCAGGCATTTCATTACGGTTTTTAAGTGAGTTCCCAACCTCATATTCGGTTTTGAAAACGGACAAAGAAACACTTCATGTTAACATCAAAGAAATGCTTTCATCAAAACGAGGTCGTTCAGAGGCTTGGATTGACGAACGAGTAAAGCGGCTACTTCATGCGGCAAAACAAAATCCTTTCGAGCAAACCATGTAGCCAGCCACTTAATCAATTTAAAAGTTCTTATAACCTTGATTCTTCAGTACCAGGCACATCTTGCTGAGTTAGAACGAAACATAGATGCCCTGGTAGAAGAAATCCATGAGTATGATTTAATTCAATCTATTCCCGGTATTGTCCTTACAATTGCAGCAACAATTTTATCAGTAATTGGGGAAATTTACCGATTTAATCATCCGAAAAAATTAGTAGCCTTTGCTGGTATCGACCCCAGTGTCTTTGCTTCAGGCAATTTTACGGCAACGCGCAATCGAATCAACAAATGTGGTTCCAGACAGCTTCGTTATGCGCTGGTTTTAGCTGTTCAGTGCGGACTTATCCGTTCTCGTAATGCACGGATCAAAGAGTTAGAGATCATTGGAGGGTTATTTGGCATACTCATTTGTAACTATAACACATGATTTAGAATGACTTTACTGGTAATCTTGACAAGCTATTAGCTGGTATAGTTAATGAAGCACCGTCAGTCTAAGGTAAGGATTGTATCAATTCCCCAAATTCTCTGGCTCTGGAAAGCAACAGCTAAAGCTTCTGGTATTTTTATAAACCTGTACATACAGCTGTACAGGAATACAGGTAATTAACGATTTTTTATTAGTTAACTCCGAAGCTGCATAACATTCTGAATTCGATTCTTACAGATTTCAAACCACCTAAAGTCTATCTCAAAAGCTTTCCAAGACCGATTTGTAAGAATGGCTGCCTCTTCAGCAACACCACTTCCTGCAAAAAAATCAACCATTAATTCGCCTGTTTCGGTACTGTTCACAATCATCTCCTTTAATAGTGCGACAGGTTTCTCAGTTGGGTGAATCGTTTTGTTCCCATGAATCCGTGGTATACGCCAAATATCCGTTTGTTTCCGAGTAGATATTCGTCGAACACGTTTATCTGCTTTTACTGCAAAAATGATAAATTCATGTCGGAATCGATACTGCCAGCCCATGCCCATATGTTCCTTGTCCCACACAATACAATTCTTAACAATAAACCCCGCATTTCGAAGCCACATGACCATATCCGCATACATACGCCAATCAATACAAACATAGATATGGCGACCAGGCTTTAACACTCGGTATGCCTGAAAGATCCATTGCATTGAAAATCGCTTATATTCTTCTGCAGAGAGATTATCATTGGCTATTATATCAAATCGAGGTTGCTTCGATTTTGTTTGTGTAGTACCACCAAATCTCAAGTTATAGGGTGGATCAGCTATTAGCAGATCAACCGAATTATCCTCTAAATGTTCCTTTGCTCCTTCAATGCAGCTCTGATTATATATCATCTTATTCCTCCTGATGTTTAGACTTCTCATACATAGTCTACAACACGAACAGGAACAACCGTTCTCTTTTTTTTCACAAAAAAAGAGTTGCAGGTTTTCACCCACAACTCTTCTCTACCGGTGCATTCCGGATTTGATATCATCATAGCTAATTATAGTAAAAATGTAAATAGTTGATTACTGAAACCTTTTGTTAAATAGATGCAAGGCAGATGTAAAGATGGCGCTGCAACAACGAACCTTATGCGTTAGAAATGATTCACTACGTATCCTTTGGCCAAGTGTTCGAGAAAATGATTAATATCTCCGTTCTTAAAATCGATAACGACAATCGCTTCTAAAATCTTTCTCTGTTCCTCCACTGAAGTATGATTCAAAATGACATCGATTAAGAAGTCACTTTCAATCATATGGACATTATCATTATGAAGGATTGAAAAAGTTCGTGCCTCCAGTTCCTTTTCTTCAAAAAATAATTTCAATTTATTCCTACTCATATAAAGCCCTCCATGTCCTGTTAATCTTTTTTGCTAGGTTCCAATTCTGGATGATCGGTTTACCTTATTAAGATTAACAGGCATAGCTTCATAGTTAGTAAGCAATTCATCAGCAAAAAGTATGCATAAAATGTGATTACCTTTTAAGTGAAACCACCAGTCTTTTTGCAACTTCATAGGCAACTCTACTCGTTACGGCATTGCCTGCCATTTTATATAATTGGGAATCACTAATCCCATTTTCTTTAAGCGTATAAAACCACTCATCCGGAAAAGACTGTAGACGGAAGCATTCAAGAGGTGTCAGTTTGCGAATACGATACCCATCATAAATACCATGCTTGTCTTGCGCTGTTAGTGTAAAGGATGGCTCTCCTTGTTCTTTAAACCGCCTTCCATTCTGCCTTTTTTCAACACGATCAGGCGTTAATACGGCCATTGGTTCCATGACCCCCGTACGTGCTTGATTAGCCCCTAATCCTTTAAAATAATTCGCGTCTAAACAAGCAGCCTCTCCTATCTCATTAACACCTGTCTTCTGTGACACATTAACTAATATCTTATTTCCTTCACCCTTATTTGTTGTAAGGGTTGGCGCTAAGCCGCTTGCAGCAACCACTTGCCCGTTCATGCCTCTACCACTTGGATTTACATTACCTGCAATCTGAACCTTAGATGTTACTCTTTTCTCTGCTCTAGCAGACTTATGGTTTTCTTCTCCGAAAGGAAATACTTTTCGTCCACCTGATTCTCTAAGACTTGCGACAATGAAGACACGTTCTCTGTTTTGTGGCACATAGGCCGAGCTGTTAAGCACACACCATTCCCCCACGTACCCCAATTCATCCAACGTTCTGATGATGGTCTCGAACGTCCTCCCTTTGTCGTGATTGAGGAGTCCTGTGACGTTCTCAAGGAGTATAAATTCAGGTTTGAGAATAGATGCGAACCTGATGATCTCAAAGAATACTGTTCCTCTAATAGTGTCGTTAAATCCTTCACGCTTTCCAGCGATCGAGAAAGCCTGGCAAGGAAATCCGGCAACGAGTCCTTGTATTGGTCCTCGTTCTCTTCCAAGAAGTCGAATATCGTCATCTGTGACGGATCTGACATCATAAGCGCTCCACATCCTTTCTTCTGGATCATGTAAGATCTTAAAACTTTCGTGAGTGGGTTGTTTTTTTGGAGCTCCACAGGTCAGGCAAACGGTATAATACTTTTTTTAGGATGAGCGGCATGCTGCGTATACGTTTGGCATGTTTCGCATTTCGTGTCACATTCCGCATATCCAACACATGTCATGCCAGCTTGCATAAGTCCGTATCCCATTCCACCAAGTCCAGCACATAATTCGATAAATTTCATAGTAATCACTCCTATTTTTTGTTTTTAAAACGGACTGCGTATACCAACCACATGAAACCGTCTAGTACCTCCCTTCTCAAACAAGCCAAAAAACAAAAAAGAACAGATCACCAGAATGGCTGATCTGTTCTCACAGGTATTACCTATTGAGCATAACACCAATATTTCATGGTTTAGTCAGCAATTCGTTAGCAAAAAGTATGGCCGATTCGTTGCATATTTTTAGAAGTCTAGAGCAATCTAAATGAAAAATAATGGATGTGATCGATATGCATACAGTTTGGAAAGGTGCGATAAGTTTTGGGCTCGTTCATGTACCGGTAAAGATGTATACCGCAACAGAAGATAAAGACATACATTTTCGGAGCTTACATAAAGACTGTGGTATGCCGATCTCATACGCCAAGACCTGCAGGCACTGCGACAAAGAAATTGAGCTAGATGAAATCGTTAAAGGTTTCGAGTATGAGAAGGACAGATTTGTCATCATGAAAGAGGAAGAACTCGAAGGGATTAAAGACGAAGCCGCGAAAACCATTAAGATATTAGATTTTGTTGATCTTCACGATATCGATCCCCTTTATTTTCAAAAAACATATTACCTCTCCCCTGATTTGGCTGGTGCTGGAGCCTACAGCCTGCTCCTTGAGGCGATTAAGCAAACAGGTAAGATTGGCATAGCCAAGATATCCATACGCAGTAAGAGCAGCCTAGCGGCCATTCGCGCGGTAGATAACTGTATCTGTATGGAAACGATGTTTTTTCCGGATGAAATTCGATCTCTTTCACAGGTTCCAAACCTACCAACTGAAACCGTTGTGAATGAAAAGGAACTAGGTATGGCCAAGGCACTTGTAGAGCAATTAAGTGAGAAATTTGAACCAAACAAATATACGGATGAGTACCGGTTAGCGTTGACAGCATTAATTGAACAAAAGATCGCGGGTGAGAGCGTGGATATCATGAAGACGCCAGCTGCAGCCGGACGTTCAAACGTTGTGGATCTTATGGCAGCTTTACAAGCGAGCTTGGATGCAACGAAGCCTTTGCCAGAAACCTCACCGCCTATAAGGAAACGAAAGAGCACCAGCAAGAAAAAGGATCATGTATCATGACAGATTTTATGGTCCTTCCTAATGTGCCAATGGCTCCTGTCACTTCGCCAGATATCCCCTTTGGGCCGAATTGGGGCTATCAAATTAAATGGGATGGTGTCCGTACGCCAGTAAGACTGGACGGCAAGGGTGGCGTCGAGCTATTCTCAAAACGTGTTGAGCCTCGCAATGATCGTTTTCCAGAGATTGTTGAGCTCCTAACGCCACTGAGAATCGGCGCATGTGTACTGGATGGCGAGATCGCATACTTTGATGGCAGCAGGCCAAACTTCCAGCGGGTTCTAGTGGGCGTAAATCGGAAAAAATATGATGACAATCTCATATTTGTCGCTTTCGATTTGCTCTACGACAATGCTATAGATATACGCGCCTTACCATTCAAGGAGCGGTATGATCGGCTAGCTGCTAAATTTCCAGAAAAGCAACCACGAGTATTCGTCTCGGACCTGGTATACGATGGCCATGCATTATGGGAATGGGTAAACAACCGTGAGTGGGAAGGAATTATCTCCAAAAGGTTAGATAGCCCCTATGTAGAAGGCAAGAAGCATAAATACTGGTACAAAAAACGTAAAGAATTACGGATTGTTGCAGAGGCTGTGGGGATTAAGCTCAAGTCTGGACATGTTTCGAGCTTGGTACTCCGTTATGAGGATCGTTATGTCGGACACGTTTCCGGAATCGATTTGGCTTCTAAACAAATACTACAGCAATTCATGCAGCTGCATCCTGGAGAATGTCCATTTCCGGTTGTTTCTGCTGGTATGAAGAAATCTGATATTAAATGGCTAAGCGTACCTTTTCAATGCAAGGTAGCTGCTTTAGAATTTAGTGACGCTGGCATCCTACGGCAACCTAAACTGATTGGATTTGGTGGCGGTGAAATATGAGAGAAGGCGATCTAGTACGCATAAAGGGTAAGCCTGCACCAGATAAAATTGGCATCGTGAATCGAGTTTCTAACCTAAATATTGAAGTGATTTGGAGCATGGGTAGCGGATGGAAGCATATAGCCGAGCACGACTCAACTGATTTAGAGGGGATATGAAGCATGCTTCAAGAGAAAACACTCCTGGTAACTTGTATCGGTTGTAACCATGAAAATAAAATACCCATAGATGACCTCTTAGACTATTCCTGTATTGCATGCGGAACATCCGTATTGACTATGAAAGATACCGAACAGGAATCATTAGTCAATGAGCTAGACAAAGCATCAACTGAATTAGACCGTGTTATCGGAAATGTGCTACATGGTAACATGGATCCCGATATGGCAGCAGATTGGATCGAACATGAATCCAGCCAAATTGTAGAGGCACTAGACAAGGCAAGAGATTTCATAGAAGACCATGAAAATTAAAAAGCAGCGCAATACGTATCAAAGGTAAAGCCTGCAGATCAGCTGCAGGCTTTACTTCTTATGCTATATCCATAGTATGGCGACATTTTGGAAAGTTGGAACATCCATAAAACTCACCACGTTTACCATTTCGCTTTACTAGCAAATAACCACATTGCGGACAATCGAGATCATCAGGTTCCGCGGGCTCTATACTTGCCGCAACTTCCTGTTCAGCTGAAATAGGTGGCTGCTGAAGCTGATCAGTTAATGAAACCTGCAGCTCAGGGTTCATCGTTAAAATGAGTTCAATGAGCTGCTGCCTCATGATTAAACGAACTCCATTCGACTTCGCCAATGTATACGCCTGCCCTGTGTAATCACTGTTGGTGACAACCCACGCCTCAGAAGCTCCGTAATGGTTTAGTGCTGTATGTACCTCTTGCACAGCCTTTAAACCCACATTCTTACTATATCGTTTTGCCTGTACGACAATCTTCTTTCCTGCTTTTGAGATGACGAGATCAGCTCCGTAGTCACCGGCAGCTTGCGTTACTTCCACCACATAACCATGAGCTCTAAAGACATGACCTAGATACTTCTCAAATTGCCGCCCTTCCATCTTATCGATTTCCGCTATGCCGGATCTCTTTAAGCGTTCTGTTTGTTTGCGATTAATTGAAGCAATCACAAATGCATAACCCGCCATAATAGCGCCTGCCGTAACTCCAGCAGCTACGATTGAAGTCGTATACGAATAAACTCCCCATCCGGACACTAGCATGAGTAATAGTACGAATGCTTGCAATGGATCTAACTCTTCCTTTTTCCTTCTACGCCTTGCCATCTGTGGTTCCCCTTTGTCGGTTTATGTTGTACAGCTCATTCACAAACTTGTGAAATTTTACCTACTATACAGAAAATATAGTAGAATCTTACTATACTTCTTTTCAATTTGAAAGGCTGGCTATACAGTCATTAACCTAGATGATCCTAAAATGCGTTATTTTAAAACTTAGTATGATATACCAGACGAATATTAGGAGTGATAATTCGAATGAACGACCTTATAATCTCAAAGAACAATGTCTCTATCGAATTAATCGGAAATCCGATTATATTCATATCTGATTTGCATTTTGATTTTACGAGAAGAAATTTCAAGGCGAAGGCAGCTTTGCAAATGAAAGACGACTTTATTGCATTTGTAAAGAAGCATTACTCTGATAGCATATTATGCTTGGCAGGAGATTTTTTCAATAACTATAAAAAGACTCTTTCTTTTGTGAAAGAGCTAGAGAAAAATCAAATAGTGGGTTTTTTAGTTCTTGGAAATCACGATTATTGGAACAATGGCACAATGAGTCATCAGGATATTATCAATCTGTTTTCTGATAAAACAAAAGATAATCAATACTTCAGATTTCTTGTTACTGGTCGTAAATACTATTTAAACGATATTTGCATTATTGGAGATACTGGTTGGACGAGTTTTCGTCGGGGGAAACGACAAGTGGAGCTGCAGCAGTTTATGGGTCTTCCTGATGCAGGCATGGTGAAGGATTTCAATCCTCAAAATATTATAGATTTGCACGATGAGTGGGTATCTTTCGCTAATGATGTATTAAAAAAAGAAGAAAAGGTATTGATAGTGACCCATTTCCCTATGGTTAATTTCACGAGAGAAGATAGTGATTGTTGGTGGAGTTCTACAACTAAGCTTAAAGGTGACAATAGTTGGCGTATCTTTGGTCATACCCATCTAAGTGGCCAGAAATTTAACAATGTTTCCTCACAACGTGGATATGACAATAAAGATGAAAAAGCTTTGGAACGACAATGGGCTATGCAGTACACGTACAACTCTTTTGGCAAAATTGAAAAGTCTGTTTACCAATACGGTATTCGTTCTTTGAATAATTTTGAGTCCATCTCAGATTTCCATTCTGCTATCGTGGTAAAAAACGCCACTGATGAATTCGCATTAGTTTCAACCATTAAACGATATGGATACAAACGGTGTGCTGCGAATAAGCGTAATTTCACTATTCTTGCTAATTCACCTGAAGCTTATCTTAAAACAGTAAAAAAAGTAACAAAAGGGTATTTAAGAGATACATATATGGGTTATGTTTTGTCTGGACCTTTGCCTGAAAAAGTGATAAATGCCATCGAACACTCAATTACAATCTTAGAAAGTGGAGATTTGTCTGATATTAGAGCTTATATCACTGCTGCCGTAATAACGGGATACGTTTTTAATGGAATGCCATACCTTATAAGAGACATGCGCCCTTTAGATGATTACGATATTTTAAGATTTTGGTTAATGTTATTAACGATAAACCATTATGGAATTAATATGGAGTCGATTAAAACTGTGCGTAGTAATAAAAAAAACTCTATTACATTTTGCAACGTTGATTTGTATTTACCGGCTGTAAACGACTTGTCGCTAAGTGCAGATGAGGTGCAAATATTAATGCAGAAAACACCATTATTACCCCGACCTGTTTTATTGAATGACACCAATGACATTTGAAAAGTCAATAATAACAGGCTCTACTTATGATGTGACACAATTTTGGAGGGCTAATATTTAGAAGAGATTAATAACAAAAAGAACAGCTGAATATGAGCTGTTCTTTTTGTTATTATTTCGTTTCCTTAGCGGTATGTGAACCCTCGTTGAACTAACTGGCAGGATAGTTCAGAACAACAATGATTACTATGTATACCTGAGCATATTAAACTTGTACAGTAAAAAGAAGCCTGAGTTATGTTTCAGGCTTCTAGGCTTCTTTTGGCTACTTAGAAGTCAGCTCCTACAGAGACTGATTTCGAATCTTCAATTTGTTTCAGTAATCCCGTAAATTTATTTACAGCAATATGATATGCATCAGAGCCGAGCAACAAACGTTGCGGAGGATTGCTAGATTCTATAACATCGATGATTGCATTCGCTGCCTTCTTAGGATCTCCTGGTTCTTTTCCATGATTTACACCATCTACGAAGCCGGAAATAAGTGGTTGATATTCCTCGATAGAAGATTTTGTTCTCGCTGCAGAGCGGCCCGACCAATCCGTGCGGAACCCACTTGGTTCGATCAAGGTCACACAGATATTGAAGGACTCTACCTCCTGTGCAAGGCCTTCGGAAACACCTTCAACAGCGTATTTCGATGCGTTGTAATAACCCACTCCAGGGAATGAAGCTAAACCACCAATCGAGGAAATATTGATAATATGCCCGGAGCGTTGACTTCGCATATATGGCAAAACAGCATTCGTCATATGCATGAGTCCCCAAAAGTTGATTTCAAACATGTTGCGAGTTTCTTTCTCGATGGATTCTTCAACAGAACCGAAATATCCAATACCCGCGTTATTTACGAGGACATCAATCCGCCCGAATCTTTCAACTGCAGCAGTGACGGCTTTTTCGATTTGATCGTTCTTTGTTACATCCAGTTCCACAGCTAGAGCATTTGGGGCATCCCCGACAAGATCAAAGATGGAATTGATATTTCTAGCTGAAACAACTACGTTGTAACCGGCTTTGATGGTTGCTTCCGCAAGCTCCCTTCCAAAACCAGTTGAGCATCCAGTAATCAACCATACCTTATTTTTGTTCATCTCGTTCTCTCCTTGATTTGAAATTTAGCTACAAAGAGAACTATGAACGTTAGAGTAATATCTAAGTCAACAAAAAGTTTTATGAGTCTAAATTCTTTATGCATTTGGCGGGAATTCCTCCGACAACGCAGTTATCGGGAACGTCCTTTGTAACAACTGCTCCGGCAGCAATAACTACATTGTTCCCAATTGTAACTCCTGGAAGGATAACGCAGTTTGCTCCAATCCACACGTCATTTCCTATTTTCACAGGTTTTATTATCGACAGTTTTTCTCTTCTGCCTTTAGCGGTCATCGGGTGGTTAACTGTAGAGATTGTACTATTTGGACCGATCATGCAGTAATCTCCAATAACAACTTCTCCAACATCAAGAATCGTAACGTTGTAGTTAGAAAGGAAGTCCTCTCCAACATGGATGTTCTTCCCGACATCACAATTAAATGGTGGTTGCATATAGACATTGTTCTTACAAGTACCGAACAAATTCTTGATGACTTTTTTTTGCTCTTCAAGATTTGATGTATCTATCTCATTAAATTTTTTACAAATGCGGGTTGCATTTTCTTTCCTAGCAGCAACTTCGGGGTCAAGGAAAAAAAAGGGTTCACCAGCAAGAAGCTTTTCCATTTCTGATTTCAAAATAAAAACTCCTTTCAATTATATATTCCGCAATACTAACCCTTAGAGTAGACTCTAAGTCAACGGGGAACGGTGTTCCGCGAATAACACTTTGACTTAGAGTTTACTCTAAGTTGTATAATATAATTATCTTCGTTGTAGAGGAGGATTATTCTATGGGATACACAATCGGTGAAGTAGCCAGTAAAATGAGGGTATCAGCATACACGTTACGGTATTACGATAAGGAGGGACTGTTACCCTTTGTCGATCGGAATAAATCAGGGAACAGGGATTTCAAAGAAAGTGATTTTGAATGGTTAGCCGTAATCACTTGTCTGAAAAACAGCGGAATGCCTGTAAAAAAAATCAAACAGTTTGTTGATTGGAGTATGGAAGGAGATACCACATTACAACAACGACTTGAAGTGTTTGAAAAACATAAAAAAGCGGTTATAGATAAAATTACTGAGCTCAATAAGCACATGGAAAAAATTGACTATAAAATATGGTATTATCAAAAGGCCATTGATGCTGGATCAGAAGCGATACATTCTCAGCAACCTTGTATATTAGCTGAAGACTAATAAATCTAGTAGAGAACCGTTTGAAGCAATTGATCGTTCAACTAACGGGAACCGTTAGTTGAATGCATCAAGGAATCAGATCGCCGTCGCTGTCGCCAACTTTTTTTGTTGCGATATTTTAAAATAAAGAGCTCCACATATTAGTCATACATAATATGTGGAGCTCTTTATTTTATTTGATTTTCTTGATTATTAATCTTGATAATTTTCAGTCTAGAACTTTATTTTCTTCTGACATCAGAATCCATAAAATAATATTCGAATTGCGGATCATTTTCATGTCCATGGTTATGTCATAGAAGCCTTGCAAGAAGTTCGTAAATCGGCACAACACACGCTCGCCCCCAGAGCAAAAGCACGCTTAAAAGCCAATCATCGACTCTTAAACCCGAAAGCAGAATCACTTGCTCCTGAAAGCAAGAAGTGCTTGGATGAGTTACTGAGTTATTCTCTTCTCCTGCAACGTGTATGGGAATGGAAAGAAGCTTTTACCGAATGGTATGACTACTCATCCAGTGTTGAAGTGGCTAAGCTTGGATTCGAACGTTGGTGTAAGCAGGGAGAACAACTCGACCATGACGAAGTAAGAAGCACACTGAAAACGATGCGAAATTGGCAAGAAGAGATTATTAATTACCATCACTGCCGCTGGACAAACGCCACAGTCGAAGGCCGTCATAATCGTATTAAAGCCAATCAACGACGCCATTATTTTATGAGGAACCGTGAACACTACAAAGCAGGCATTTTAGTCGAATGTAATCGCAATCGACTTCATTAAATAATCAAGCGACTCAACTTTCCGCTGTACCAGTATGTGCGATACGTATCTCCGTATATCGCTCACTGGTACAGCAGAATACTCTTTCTGTCTGCCTCCATATGGATTTCCTTTATCAACGCACCTATCACCCAACATTTCTTAAGCGAAAATGCCACATCCCATTATAATTTCGAATCATCAATATTGAGCACTCCACATGTATTTACATGTTCAATAAAGGTGACTATGCTTTTTTCCCAATCATAGTGTAGCTCATGGGAAGCTTCGCTTCTTTTTCCAAATGGCTAAAAATACAAGAAATATCATGGTTATGTTCCTCATATTCAGTGATATGGATGCCACTTTTAATGACTGCATTGAAAATGGAAGCCAGTGTATGACTGAAGCTGTAATTGGTTGCAGATTCGTAGGTCGTGTTTCCAACATAATCAATACCGGTATTGTTAATCCACGGCTCGCTTTTAAAATAAGAAAATGCGATTTTCATGGGATCTTCAAATTCAGGCTCATCTTCCATAGCCAGCATGTTCAACATTGGATGCATTTCATAAATAACGAGCAAACCGCCTTTTTTAAGCAAGGTAGAGGCAATCTTAAAAAATTTGTTCAAATCAGGAAGCCACGTCAGAGCTCCGATAGATATGTATATCAGATCATATTGATTACTATGTACACTATCAATGTCGTAAACATCCATACGGACGAACGTGCAGGGCAAGCCTGAAGTTGTGGCAAGCCCCTTGGCTTCCTCAATTGCGTGATCAGAAATGTCAAACCCAGTGCCGCTTTGTGCACCTAGGTTGACCAGAGACAATACTTCCCTACCGTTGTTGCAGCAGAGCTGCGCCACGTTACGTCCTTGCAACCCTAGTCGGAGAAATGTACGAGTGATGTGTTCATCAAGCGTGGAGTAGCCTTTTGCTTGAAAAGCCACACTTAATTGGATCGGGTTATGTTTCTGATGAATGGGATTCACTTCATTCCAAGCTTCACGGTTGGATTCTGTATATGTTTTGATGTTCAATCGAGCCACTCCTTGATTATTAGGTTTATTGCTTCTTCTGTAATTTCATATACTTCAGTAAAAAAGCTAATATTTACCATTGATACGCGCCTGACCTTAAAAAGTTTCAATTATAGAATCATTCGACAAAAATGGACTCAATGTCTTGAGCCGTACTGCCACATCTCATTTATTGATTCAGAACCATCAATATTAAGCACTCCGCTAGTGTCATTACGGTACTAAACTATTAATTGAACACTAGTGATTCTATACATATTTCAATTTTTCGCTGTATCAGTATGTGCGAAACGCATCAGGGTATTATCTTTTAGGCGAATATTCTGATGGAAACATGGAGGTATTAGCTCACCTCGTCAAGTACTGATTTTGAGGTTGAGCCATTAATAATAAACACAAAAAAAGCATTTCAGTTTGGTTGAAGTACCCATTGTATTACATTTTGTGACACATCATAAAGGATGTACTATATATGCAGAGTTAAGAAGCGATTAATAAAATTTAAGTTCACATATCACAGTAATTTAGAATTAGTGGATAATTGAATCGGCCTGCATTCCACCATCTAGTTTTTTTATAGAAAAAAGAAAACAAGTGGAGTAGACGAAAGAACGTCCACCCCACTTGTTACTTTACCAACCCTTATGAAACTCAAAAAATGACGTCCAGCTGTCTTTTATCTGTATGGTGACTTGTGTTTCTTTCACTACTCCATTTGAATAGGTGGCTTTAAACGTAAAGATATAATCCCCATCCTTGAGTGATTCTAGTTTTACCTGCGCTTGCTTTGCACCAATAAAACCATCCCATCCTTTTTGATCAGTGGAACTGAGGCTCGTGCTGCCGATACGTGCAGCTGCTACTTCGACCTTCGTTGCTTTGGTCGTGCTAATGCCGGTATCGGTTGTTCTTACTCTCAATTCAAAACGTTCACCAGCCCAAAACGTTGATGGACTACGAATCTCTTTTGGCTTAACACTATTCCATCGAACGCGATTTGCTTCCCAATCCGCTGTATGCAAGACTTGGCCCGTTATCCCAAGTGGCAGCACAGCGATTGTTTTACTCACGACAATGGGATCCGCAATGCCATCTGACACGGTCTGCTTCACATGCCAGTTACCGACCTCGAGGAGCTGCAGTACTGGGCCTGTTTTCGGATAAGTCGAAACACTACGCACGAGCGTATAACTAAAGCTTCGCTTTACTCCGGATGGGCTGGTGAGCTCATAAGCCACAGATAGCGGATCTCCATCCTCATCGTTGACGTTAGATACAATCGTAACCGTATCTCCCTCATAGACCGGCTGTGGCGACCAGCTAAAATCTGCTGTTGGAGCTCGGTTTGTACTAAAGTGAATATAAGCGTAATAGCCTTCATTTCCAGCTATGTCATAATCTAATACCGTTAACCGGTATTCTTGGCCAGCTACAAGACCGGCCACGCGATACGACTTGGCCTGCAGGGGAATCGGTATACTGTACTCGGCTGTGCCATCTTGATTCAAATCGATGTTTGTCACACTGCCATTGCTGTTTACCTTCTGCAAATAAAACGTCCGTGATGCATGGCCAGAGGATGGCATTGGATCGCTGAAAACATTAAACTTCACGGTGACCGCTGTAGGCTCCACCTCTAGCTGTTCATTCACATCTGCTGGCTTAACGGTATCAATAAAGAAATAACCATTGGATGAGTACGGGCCCCACATGAAGCCATCGTTCGCTCTGGCTCTCCAGTAATATAAACCATCAGCAAGAACCGGCGGCGTGTAGCTAGCAGCAGATACAGCCGTTTCTGTATCGACCACTTTAACACCATCCGATACGCGATAGACCTCATAATCTATAGCGGTAATCGGATGGTTCTCCGGATCAACTGTGAACACGCGCAGCTGCGGCCGGTTGACGTTGGTATAGATCGGGTTTGCTGCATCAGCTCCGTTATAAGACAGTAAATGCGTCTCTGGCGGTAGATCCAACACGAAATAACGAATATTACTTAGGTTTGACCAGGCTCCTTTTGAATAAACCTGACCTTGTACCTTAACCACTCTGCCTGGATGGATCATGCCCTCCATAAGCTTAAAGCTCTTTTCTGCACCGGCATAGTCAATGTAAAGCGCAATATCGTTATTATCAACATAGTTGAGGGATAAACGATATTGTTCTTGCGGATCGTTCTCCTGATCGGCATACGTCCATGTAATCGTTGGCTCTTTAGCAAGCACAGTAGGAGCTGCTGCCGTTGTTCCGCCTGGATATGTGATCGTCATGACGGGCTTTGTTTGATTTGTTACCGGTAGAGCTGGTTTGTAGATCGATTGCTCGGCCCAATATGACCAAGCACCGTGGAGATCCTTTACCTGCTCTTGAATAATGAGCTCGACACCAGGACGGCTATAAAAATTACGTTTACCCGTTGTCCATACCGTTTCGTCTGCCCAGCGCGTCCGGAACACTTTATCGAGCAGGCGCTGCGGAATGTCCGGATCGAACGAGGTGTCGAACGTCTCGTAATCGAGTGCTTCCCCTTCAGCGTAAACAAGACCTGTGAACCTCACATCTGGCAGCGCAATCGGTCTACGATGAACATAGAGCAATTTAGTTGTGGGTTCTGACCATTTACTATAGGCTGGTAATCCAGGGTTGTCATTTGCCCGATGCGTAATCTCATATACACCTGGCTTTTCTAACGAATTTATCGTTGCCCCGTATGTCTTCCCATTGTGCATACTGAGCCCCTCTGGATTTTCGAAAATATTAGAGTTATGCGCATAGCTCCACTCTTCCACTGACTTCGGATCATCTTCGATATCCGTAAAAATCTTGTCATAAACAATGGTATCGTTAACGAGCACTGCCTCGTACTTCTCCTCTGTATACATATCTCCGTAGTTATTCTTCTTCACACTAGAGAATGAAGCAGAAGATTGTCCAAGTGACATGATTCCTGCAGCACCTTTTAAATAAGTGCTATCCACGGCCTCTAAGACTTTTGCATGATTAATGAATACCTTCAAGGTTCCGTTAGCAGCTTCGACCTTAAACGGATAGGTCGTAAATGCTGAACGTGGTAAAGCTGCTGCTTGTAGGCTCGTTTTCACACCATTCACTACCTTATATAAGGTAATCGTGTCTTTACTCCACTCCACCGCATACATATTCTTCTCATTTTGAATCTGGAAGCCTGCACCTATAACTTTATCGTTTTTGATATCGTTCACGCTAACATTAAATTCGAGTGCATAATTCTTCATTACGCTTCCTGAATCATAGAGCAATCCGCCCCAATCATCATTAAATATCCCAACGGTATTCGCATCAATATCTTGAGGACTTGTATTTCCTGACGCTGACACCATAGGCGTAATACTATTGGAACGAGGGCCAAAGAGAAAAACTGATCCATTGGGTAGAACGGGAGTTACCTTAAAGAAATCGTTGTTGTTACTGAAATCAACCGGCTTGTCTGTATAATTCTCAGATATCATGGTCATACCTTTTGAAACATTAAACAAGCCGTATAAATCCTTATTTAAGTTTCGTATCCATTGAAAACCGAAAAAATCGCCATTTGATAAAAGTCCAGGCTGATGAATAGCACCATAGCCGTTTGTAGGAGCATTCAAAAGTAATGCACCTGTTTTTGAAAAGAGATAATAGTCATAGAAATTGGTTATCAGAATGTTGCCATCTGCTCTAACGACTGGACTATATGGGTGATAATCTTCCGTAAATTTATATTGGCTTACTATACTCAAATCGTTAGCATTATAGGTTGTAAACATCATCTTATAAGGTGAGCCATTCGCTCTATAATAGCTGTTGTAATAGAGATACTGTCCATCCTCACTTTGGGTTACTCCAGAAAATTTAAATACGGAATTATTAAAACCTTGCACTGGAGCCGAATCTATTCGAGTTCCGTTTGGCAATATTTTTGTAATGATATTCCCCGATATAAATATCGTGCCATTGGGAGTGAATACCGTCTTAGGGTAAGAAGATTGTCCCCCCCAATTGCCGTATTCTGATCCTGTTGCAATCCAAACCACAGAACGCGACTCAAAATTGTATTTGTAATAGTCTGTTCTGACTCCACTCGATTTCGAATGTTCTACAGCAAGGATCGCTGCCTTGAAATCAGGTGTTAGCTCTAAGGTTCTAGCCGTAATGCCAGCACCGCTCTCAATACCGCTAATATTGAACGTATGGGTCTCTATCGTCTGTCCATGATTCATTGCTCTAATAATTCTTACAGAGGACTGATTAATAATGTTGAAATTATAGAAGTTTTCATCTTCCTTTAGCATGGTCAAGTAATTTGCAAAGGGAAAAGAAAATTGAGGGCTTAATGCTTCACCCGTAACCGCATCTTTTTCTGTAAAATAGTATTTTTGCCACCTACAATTGCAAGCCTCATCAATCGGGTCCATATCAAGACCGCTGCTCATAAAAGATGTGTATACGCGATTGTTGTTAAATATAAGCTCTGCAGTTAGGCTTGTGGATATATCATAAGATCCGTTAACAAATTTCTGAACTTCCCACATCGGCTTGATAACAAGATCGGTTGCAAGGGAATACTTATTCCGCGAATTAAGTCCCATACCCGCGTTTGGATAACTCAAATTAAAACTAACCATTTCACCTATTTTTGTGCTAATGGCTGAGCTATCCGTCTTCCACGCTATCTTGCTCATGTCTCCACCAGTATATGGCCGCTTGGCTATCCAAGAGCGGTAAATAGAATCTGAACTGTAGTTCGTTATCGGTGGCGAACTATCTTCACCTTGCCCTGGTTGCTGCGTTATACCAAATGCGTTGAAATTAACCGAGGGTGCGTAGTTAAGAATATCGGTTGTGGCCAGTGCTGAAACACCCGATTTCCCGTAGTCCTCTGTAACGGTAGCGCGATATTGTCTTTTACCCACTTTCGTATAACTCAGCGCGTGAGTTGTCTTATAAGCACCGTCATACAGCTTCGTCCACGGCTCGTCCTCAAAAATTCCATCTCCGTTATCGTCATATCGCTCCTCTAGCAGCAAATGTACGATCAGGTCCGCATCCGGACTCTCGGCTTCAAGGTACAGCATAAATCCACTACTACGATAGGCTTCTTCAGGTGCGATTACTTCCACTGTAGGAGGCATGTCGGGTACAACTTCCATCAGCAGCTCCGCCCAATCACTCACTCTACTGGTTGTGTCATACACTCTTCCTTCCAGCAAGTACTCACCTAATGCTAAATTATTTACAGTAGGAAATCCCATTACATAACCAGCCTTACCTACCTGACTGTACTTCATCTCGGATCGACTATGATCAATCGAAACACCACGACTTGAGAGCGGTGTATAAGAGTTATTCAGGTGATAGGGTACAGGAAACGGCCTACCTTCGATAACCTTGGATGCTCCAGCAACAATAGCAACCGGCTTGGGATCAATGACGTTTAACGTTGCATCCGCTGTCGCCCATCCACTGCTATCTCTTACTGTGATCGTCGCTCGATAAGTACCTGGTGCTGTAAACGTTAGATCGTGGTAATCATATTGTGTTTTATCTGGCAATAATGGATCTAAGTTTGATGAAAACTTCCATTCCATGCTATCGAATCCATTTGAACTGTTCTTTAATGACGATTTTTCACCGGCAATGATAGAATCAGGCTCAAACCGGATAGCAGCTTTCAGCTCAGGTCTTGGTGTTGGCGTAGGTTCAGCACTTGGAGTTGGTGTTGCCTTATCTCCGACGTTAATCGTTAATTGTGCCCACTCAGACACCTTATTAGCGCTATTGGTTACGCGCAGCTCAACCAGATATTTTCCTTCTAGAGCAAAATCCTTTGTAACCGGCTTCTTCTGCAGCGTTGTTCCTGCAGGAGTTTTATACTTCCATTCCCTAACGGTAATTGCTTCCTTACCAGGCGAATAAGAAAGAATGTCATCCAGTTTTGGATCCACGTTCGGTTTAATGGATAGTTCAGGCTCTGTGCGATGATCGCCATCTTTATGACTAATAATCGCTATTGGTGCAGTAGGCTCATTTGCTTTGTTTACCATGATTTGAAAGGCTTTGACGTTATTCGTCTTATCCGTCTCAGTAATCTGGCCACTATAATCGGCCTTTGCCGACAGTTTCTTTAATCCACTCGTCGCAAAGCTCGTGCTGAAGGTGACTGTGGACTCTGCACCAGGAGCAAGGTTGGTAATCGGCTTTGTTGGCTCCGGTGAAATGCCAAATAGGCCCACTAGGAAGGAGCCACTATTTTTGTTTCCTTTATTTTTGACCGTCACATTGATCGTTGCCGCTTGGCCAACATAAACAGCATCAGGGTGTACGACCTTGGTCACTTCGAGATCAATGGTTTCAATGACGATATTTGGGTCTGGCGTAATCATTGGTCTAATAAGAAACATCTCATACCACCAAGAACCATCGGTCCATTGGCTCCACATTTGCACTACGCCTGGTGTAAAGTCCGTTGGCTTTTGTTGAATAATAGCATAGTCTAGCAAGGTGTCTGCCGTCCAGCTTGCTCCTTTAAGTGCGTTATAGCTGGTTATAAAGTTCGTTGAAGAAGATGGTTTGTTATATGGATCTACCATTCGAGCTAGCCATGAAGGTGCTGCAGGATCGCGTGAGAGTTTTGTTGATTCTTGAATATCACGCCTTCTACCTTCGGCTTCTTGCCAAGGCTTTTTAATCCAGTTTTTAGCAACGCTACCGGTTACACTAGAGTCCGGAGGAAACTTCCAGTTTCGATACACGCTACCACTTGCATCCCAACCAAGATAACGAAACTGTCCCGTTTTTTTATCCGTTTCATTTCCAGATACATCAGATGGGTTCCCATACACTACAATAGACTCACCTATATTTGATTGATTTAATAAATACTTCTCATTAAGTACCTTGCAGTTTGAACTCATTTTCGGTATTTTGTAGGCTGTTATCATCGTTTCAGCCTTTGTACCGAAAGTCGGTGGACTTGCACAACTTGCAGCTCCTACTGACTGAGGGTAGAGTGGAATTGATGTAATAACTACGACAAAAAGCAATAAAAAAAGCAACTGCGCGCGCAGCTGCTTAATAAATATTCTACTCATTTCTTTTAACCTCCTATCCAAATAACTACACCAATATTGTCACTTGCTTTATAGATCACTAAACTTCTACCATCAAGTGTTGTTTCAAAGTCACTATCTTTATCTTTTGCTTTTAAACCATCTACTTTGACATAAGCAGCATATGCTTTATCGTATGATTTTGGATAATATGATTTCAAAATGTCCTTTACCAACGCTTTTACATCGCTGTTTGCATCAAAAATGTTTAAATAAGTTGTTTTTTTACTAGCATCATATTCTAGCCATACATTGTTGTCATCAAAATTATCAGTTCCTTTTAAGTTAACACCTACTGCACCACGACTAATTGTTGTGTTACCTTTGAAACTCGGTAATGAGTGAATTAAAGTATCCAACTCTTTATCCGTTTTTGGGTAAGCCACCGGCTTAACTTGAGGATTCTTAGCTTTCAAAGTATTCGCAATCATAACAACTGCTTCAGCTCGCGTAGCATTTTTGTCGCCGCCCATCGTTCCATCCGGATAGCCTTTCATAATTCCATTTTGTTTAGCTATTGCAAGGTATCCCGATTTTACGCCTTCAGCATCTTTGCCAAGCGCTCTTACAGTCATACGAGCAATTTCTTCACGAGTTATTTTTCTATTCGGCTCGAATTGCGAATCTTTATAATCGGCCACTTTAATAATAGATTGTTTGAGCCCCGTTGAGATCGATGCGCGAAACCAGCCTGTGTCGTCTGTAAAAGGCGTATCAAGATCCTCGAGTTTATACTTCATCGCAGCAACAAGCGATTTGGTAAACTCAGCGCGAGTAATATTATCATTTGGCTTAAAGCTCGTTGCGGTGTACCCATTAATCCAGCCTTGGCTCACCGCCGTATCAATATCCGATTTGGCCCAATGTGTCTTTGTATCCGTAAACGCAGCTGCTGCTACCGATTGGGCTGTAAATAATACGGCCACTAACATTGTTAATATGGTCAGCTTCATTTTTTTCATTGAATTCACTCCTATTTCAATTTTGTTTAAATTCTTACTACCGAATCTGTTTCTATCCTTCACTTATTGCAGCTTCACTTCCTCCCTTTTGATTACTCTTATATGAATTAGCATCACCAACAAATCTTTACTCTATAAAGATATCAATTTTATCATCTAAAAAAGTTAGCAATTCGTATGCAAAAAGTATGATTTTATTTCAGACTATGTATAGGTACTATCAATAGATCTAGACCTCACCTCGAGGATCAAGTTTCTCAATAATGCTATTTGCCAATAGGACGAGACGTTTCTCTTGTTCACCAACTTGTCTACTATCCATTTCTTGTTTTAAATATCGGACTTCATTCCTCAAATCCGCTATCTCTTGGAGATGTTTAAACATAAGGTCTTTAAGGTGTTCATTCTCCTTTTCTAAGACGTTAAGGTAGTGCTGATCTTGCTGATCGCTCATTTCCTCACCTGATTCTTTGAAGATATTAAATCTTAGCCTAGCTTTTATACGAATCTGAGTTCAGTCAGTATTTATTTCACTGGATAATTTATTATCGCAAAATGCGTCACATCTGTAATCGGCTCTCCATCATTACCAAACCATTTATATATGCGTTCAGTTGTATCAAGCTGGTGCATCCCAAAGCTGATCCATAGACCGCCAGAGACAAGGTGCAATACATGACTTTCCGGCAAGCTTGATTCGTATTCTATCCATTCAATCACTTCAAAAACCTCCCTATGATTTTCATTATTCAGGGTTGCGAGCTAATACGTTAGGATATATAAAAGCGTTATTACTCATTATTACGTTCCTTTAATGCTTCAATGTACGGAGCGTGGTATTTCTCTTCTCCAGCCAGGCGGGCTGCTATGGCTTTTTCCATGGTGTCATGCGACCCTAAATAATACGTTTTATTCTTTATCCTAATTGATGCTCTATATTTCAAATTTCCTTTCTTGTCTCGATGATAGTACACACCTTTAACGCCTGTGGTACTATCTGAACGCAGTTTACTTTTGAGCAATGGAACAAAAATGTCTTCTTCATAAAGATTTTTTTTGTTATGCTCCTTCAACTCCTCGCCTACCTCTGCGCGTCTACAACCACATGATTTAGTTGTTTCATCTACAAGCTTAACGCCCTCAACTGAACAACTGTTACCACATTTGCATTCACATATCCAAAATACTTTTTGGCTCTTTCTCTTTTTCGGATCTCTCCTTAAAACCTTCAATTTCCCAAAGGAACGACCGACCAAGTCCACCATGTTAGCTTGACTGGTCAATTCAGAGTGCAAACACCCACAGGACCTCGTATGGTTATTTCTCAGATTAGGCATCGTGACAATGATCGGATCGCTATTACAACTGCACTGGCATAACCAGCGGCGGGTGTAGCCTTTACGTTCCACTTCTTTAATTACTTTAAGCCGGCCATACGTATCGCCGGTCAAATCTATTAAATCAGCCATAAGACTTCTCCTTATACAATCGCTATCAGCCTCTATTCTAGTTTGGCTTTATAAACAAATTTATTCATTATTTTTATCGTAGAACTGTTAACGATAATCAATCAATTCCCTAGCTTCCTGAATCGAGGTAACCATCTTAGACCGCTTGGCACCAAAATCAACACGAAATCCAGTATCATAGGAGTATTTTTTGATTTCTTTACCCTTGTAAACCTCAATTACTTCCACGTAGTCTGCTACTGGATCGAAGCAACGTTCACAGATTTCCCCATCAAAATACGCGTTACATGGCAGGCAACTCTTGGGCATAATCATCAGTCCTTTCACTACGAACGCCTCTATTCAGATACATCGATTACGAATCGATCCCTGCGGATTTCTAAAGACTGCACAAACAACCTGTACACTTCATCATTAGCGTTACCTAACCAGCCCGCTAAATCAAAGTAATGTTTGCTGCCGGTATATAATTCTACAGCGGATTGAACTAAACCACGGTATGAACTGGATAGTTGTCCGACTATAGTCGGTTCCACCCAATATCCATTTTCGTCGTTATCATCTTCTCCGATCCACTCTCCCCAATACCAACCAATTGGTCCGCTCGATTTATTCCAGTCAATTCTATAAAAAATCTCTGGATGAGATACAACATAGCAAGCTGCAGTATACTCTGGATTCTTATAGCAATTAAACTTTTCTAGCAGCTGAGTGAAGTTTACTCCGTGTTGTTTGGAAGAAAACCAAACATCTCCCAGGGTCATGCCATGTTGAGTCGGCTTCCCTGACTGTTCTTTATCTGTTTATTTCACATTGTTCATATCCAATTCGATGCACCCTCTCGATTTCATTATGTTGTATAGTCGTACACGTCACTACTATTTGTTTAATGCTTCTCTACCAATACATGTTTTGTAATATTTTCTATCGTTTACATTCTAGTTTCTATTTTCCTTGTTGATAATCCTCCAACACCTCATCCGGAAAATTGGTATACGTCTGCAGATAGCGATCATTCGAGTGGCCAAGCTCACGTTGCAAAACTAATTTATTACCGCTGGTCTTGATCGCTAGATAAACTGCATACGTGTGACGAAAATCATGTGGCGCAAGTGGATTAATTTTCCGGTCTGGATCTTGCTGCTCCGCATCATGCCACTCACCAATGCGATGTATCATTTTATTTATCTGTCGGACGCTTAACCGACCAGGACCAGAACTTGCTGTCCCTGCTCTTAAAAAAAGTGTATTTTCTTCTTCACCGGCATCTAGCGTCCGCTCAAAGTCTAGATAATCGGCCAATGCTTCGCGAGTATCTTTATCACTTATGACCTTCCTTGATTCTGTCCTGCCTTTCCCCTTTATTCGATTAATCTTAAACACACGCGCAGCACGGAGCTGATCCGGATCATTAGGTTCAATCTGTTCTAGATTGAGGTTAACAAGCATTTCGCGCCTTATTCCACTACTGAGAAATAAATAAACGATCGCTCGGTCACGCTTTGGTCTGGCATTTTTTCGTAGAGGAGCCTCCTGATCCCTCCAGGCGCGCCCCTTTACGGTATAAAACCTTTCCAAGCGATCTAATAAATTAATCAATGATCTTAATTGCGGCTCAGTCAGCGCCTTTACATCTGGTGTTGGCAGCTGTATATCACGAATGCCTCTTCCCTTCGTAGGATCCTCTGGCAACAAATGAGGCCTTTGTTGATTTAGCCAGGTCATGAATAGTGAAAGATGTGCTCGATGGTTATTCACCGTTGCTGCAGCCATCGGTACCCCAATTCCTTTACCGTCCTTATACAGATGATCGAGCCATGCTTTAACATCCCTTTTGGTCACCATACTAATTCGATCATGACCGTATAGGCTTTTGAAGAAATCAATAAATCGCTGCAACTGCTTATCAATTTTTTGTTCGATATTTATAGAACGATCACCGTGAATTTCCTTCTCCATGAAGCGCTCTTTCCAAACCGCTAATTGGTCTTCTTCCTCTTGATAGATCGTCGCAACCTTCTGAGAACTCTTTTTAGACACTTATGACAACTCCTCAATGCATGTTTCTGATTAGATTATATCACAAACAGTTCCTAGAAGGTATCTTCTAGGAACTATTGTTATTTTCACGTTAGTGAAGATGACCAAGATCAGATCTGTCCAGCGACAAAATGATGACCTGTATTTGCTTTCTGTGGATCTGCGACAAGAGATGACCTGTTTTCCCTATATAATTATTCCTTCAAGAATGTTACTATTCGGACTAATTAATATTGCATAATTACCTTTTGTCAGAAGAAAATAAAGTATTTTCTTAGTGCTTAGGTTAAGATAAGTCCCCTGTTTAAGCACTACATTCTACCCGCGTACGTTCTTTAAAAGGTGATTGGAAATGAAAAATAATGAGGAGGACGTGACCAAGCGAAGGCGCTGGAGCGTTCTTTTTATTAAACTAAGGGGGAGATTAGTTGCATGAGAAAATTAATTTTATCTTACAGTTTACCACCTATGTACATGGTCCAACTTACTCTTTATTGAATAATAGGGTTGTCCGACTATGAAAGTCAGACAACCCTTTAATTTAATAAGTGCTTTATTCTTTGAAATCGGCGTTAATCGTTGTTTCTTTCCATTCTTCGATACTTGCAAGTAAGTTTGTGAATTTATATGTGGCTGCTTTATATGCTCCTTCTCCAAGGAGCAGGCGAAGCGGAGGCTTTTCTGCTTCAACGACTTTTATAACCGCTTGTGCTGCCTTGGCAGGGTCGCCAGCTTCTTGCCCTGCCCCATGCTGGACAGAATTCAGCATTTGGCCAACAAACGAATCCTTCAATTCAGGAATAGTTGTGTCAGTTTTAACCGAAGAACGACCGCCCCAGTCCGTACGGAATCCACTTGGCTCGATCAGTGTCACATGAATGTTGAAAGGGGCTACTTCTTGCGCGAGACTTTCGGAAATACCCTCAACGGCATATTTTGTTGCGTGGTAATAACCAAGTGTCGGGAATGAAGTTAAGCCGCCGATTGAAGAGAAATTAATGATATGGCCAGATTTCTGGCTTCTCATTTGCGGCAACACGGCGTTAGTCACATGCATGAGTCCCCAAAAATTAATTTCGAACATTTTGCGAGTTTCTTCTTCTACACTTTCCTCAACCGAACCGAAATAACCTATACCAGCATTATTCACGAGCACATCAATACGGCCAAACTTCTCAATCGTTTTGGTGACAGCACTGTTGATTTGATCTTGATTGGTCACATCTAATGACAGAGCCAGTGTGTTTTCTTCAGATTTAGCTGTGATATCATGAATCTGCTCCACATTGCGGGCAGTCACGACAACTTTATATCCTGCATCAATCGCATATTCCGCAATATGACGGCCAAATCCAGTTGAGCATCCAGTAATAAACCAAACTTTATCTTTTTGAGACAAAATAATCACTCCTTCAAGTTATCTATTTCGAAGTTTACTACTTAAAGTAAACTTTAAGTCAATAGGGGGCTAAATTAAAGTTTCTTTACTTGTCATCTTCTTATGCATCAAGATATCATAAATCGCGATTTTGCGAATGATTTTTTCGAGATGAAATTGCGTTTGCGCTACTCTTTTCTCCACTTTCACTTTGTGCTCGGACAGAAAATTCCTCCTTGCATTTAGTGTCTCATCTCCCTGACGAATAAGCGTTGTATAGTCTTTGATCTCCTCGATAGACATGCCAGTATCTTTCAATGCAACAACTAATTCGAGCCAATTCAAAACTTCGTCTGTATATTCTCTTCTCCCACGAGAATTTCGATTCACATTTGGCAGAATCCCCTCTTGCTCATAATAACGAAGAGTAGAGGCTGTTAATCCCGTTATTTCTTCGATTTCGCTTATACTATATTTCATAATTATCCCCTTCAATGATTCAAGTTGGCTTTAATTAAATTATACAACAGTTTCACCCACCCAACTAATCTCCCCGCTGTAGAGTGGTTGAGAGAATGTAATGAATATCGTGGGAGAGATATTTTTCTCAAAAATATAGAATCACTAAACTAACAGCGAACGGTTAGTTCAATAAATAGGCTTTTACCACTTAGAGCAACATGCTAAACTAACTTTCCTAAATTTAAGTCTTGATAAACTCAGAAAATAAAGTTGTAGACTGTCACGTCGGAGACCAGCTGCACGGCGAATCTGCGGCTCGATCTCCTAGTTGATCTTTCGGAAGCGCTGATTCAGCGTGATTGGTTAGACACGACTCAATTCGACCAGCAAAGTTGCAGTTGACTTGCCAGTCTAATTTTTTATTTTCTTTGGATATTTACACTCGATGCGGAACATGCGTTATTAATCTAAAACTTATTTATGATAGGCTTCAAAATCTAGAATTTGAAAACTACGTAGAACCAACAACGTCGGTCTACTATTTTATTTTCTTTGTACACCTTTTCTATAAACAGGTAAGTTTTATATACAATAAATAAAAACAGGTTATTTTTATGTCGTAAATAAAAGATATAAAAGTAACCTGTTTTATGCTTAAAAAGCTTATTCTATATGGAACTGAAACAGGTCAATTTTATGTCGCTGAACAAGATCTAGCCTTACACCAACATTGAACTACTTAAATAAACGACAAGACTTTGATTAAAAAAAATGCGAGACAAAACTATTTTGATAACAGTTTCTCACGTTTTCTAGATAAACAACACGTCCTATACACCATGAATGATTTTACGGTATATCATGGTTGTCAGCACTTCGCCGTCTGACAAATCGTGCACACATTGCTCAACCTTCTCAAATCCCTTTTTATCGTAGTAAGAGTGGTTACATGTTGTATCAGTCCAAAGATATAGTGCTTTTCCTCCCTCACGACGACAGATTTCTTCCAAATGGTTTAACAAAATACTACCGCATCCTCGCTGACTGCTAATTAAAAAGCTGATTTTAAGATCACCTGGCTGCATATGCTTGGTGAGGGCCTTTGCATTTTCCGCAAAATATTCCTGGTACTCCTGTGCAATTATTTGCTCACGATTAGAAAATCGCTTGATACACTCGTCATACCAAATATCAGAGTATTCCTTATCATACGGTTCAGCTACCAACAAAAATGCTACAGGTTCAGGATCATTATAGCCATAAGAATATCCGTAGCTCACTTTATCAACTCGAACGCTGTATTCAGTAATAAAACGCTTGAATTCCTCTGTTTCATCCTTTAAAATATAACCCCAAAACGTATACGCCATACGAGTTACAATATCAATATCATTTTGTCCCGCTGCAAATATGTTTTTCATTTTTATTCTCCTTCTACTTTTTGTATGGCTCGGAAGACCGAGTATGACAATTGATTTCACCTATAGCCATACATATAATAGCGAGAACCCACCACTTTTCTCCCACCATAGTCATTCGTACTAAAATCTCGTGGATACCTCGAACCTTACAATGTTTGATTGTATAGTAGCATAAAGTAGAGGCCTTTTTTTAGATCGTCTGGTGTGTCGCATTAGTTCTGGCAATCAGACTGGCGGATCCTCTCTACGTGCTGTTTATTTGCGTGTGATGAGTTGCTGTAATTCGGTAGCCCAGAGTTCACGCGGATTCGGTTGAGCCACGATGTAGAACTCACGGTATACCTCCTGCGGCCGATAGCCTTGTCTACTGATCCAACGACGGAGTTTATTCCAGGTGGAGTCGGTGGTTTCCGAGCCGCGATGGACCGTCGTAACAGCAGATTCAAAACCGGGCAGTTCGACAACCTCGAATCCGTCTCCAGAGACTACCTCCGGTCCAACAGGGTATGCTGCGGCCACAATCAACTCGTAACCGTTACCCTCCTCATCTTCCTCATAAGTAGCTAGCGGCACGGCCCCGACACTTACTCCTGCCTCAGTAAGACTAAGGTAGAGTTGATCGAAGAGCGGTCCTAGGATCGTATCAATGTGATTGAAACTCTTTGCTTTTGCTGTAATACGGGCGACGCGCAAAGGTGGTACAGATTTAATCACCGGTTTGTGTGCGGCGTACTTCATTTTTATTTCAGATACTTCCGATTCTTCTCGTTTATATTCTTCTGTATCATCTAGCTCTTTAATGAGGTACTGAGCGGCAGCAAGAGCGTGAGTGCGAACGATATGGAGCAATTCTTCAATTGATACTGACTCGTTAGCTGCACTGCAATCGCTCCCGTCTGGACCATACCAGTAGGCCGGTGTTCCACGGTATCGCCAGTAACGACAATCAGAAATTGCAACATCGGGAACCATCTCAGGCTTGTTCCACCCCAAGCCTTTTACGGTTTCTTGCAAGATATTAGCCATCTCACTTTCTGGGTTGGAAACATCCGCCGAATCGACGCCCTCCAATTCGATGCTCGCCTCGGGATAGCGAGCGACGATTTCTCTGGCTTTCGAGAATACCACGTACGCATCGGTACCGACAGGAAGAACAACTGATACCGAGAATGTACAATCGGGAGAAATCACACTTGGCGAACTGCCGCCTTTGATCATTCCGACGTTCACCGTGATTAACGGCAAAATGTCAGCCGCACCGTCTCCTCTCAGCTCATCATATCGCTCGTGCCGAAGCGGATCGGAGATTATACCCATAATCGAAGTTGGAACCTCTATCTTGATGTCTTCTAATTCATCAAGGTCACGGATGATATCGGAGGAGATACGAATTGAGCTTTTACTTTCATTCGGATACCCCGATATGGCACCTCGCGTCGCTACCCGTACAGTGAATTGCATGTAGCCTTTCGATGCGTACGAGATTGCATCTGTTCCGGATGGCTCTGCGGTAAGGACACAGTCTGCTTCCATTTCGCTCTCAATCTGCTCGAACATATAACCGGTGCCCCGTCCATATCCGGTCTCTTCATCTGAGACGACGGTTAGCGACAACTTGCCTTTCAGTTGATCTCGTAATTGAAAAAGGTAGTTATATGCAAAGAGCATCGCTGTTACACCTGCCTTCATATCAGATGTACCGCGCCCCCACACCCGTCCGTCTGCGATCTTTCCGCTCCATGGATCGTCATTCCACCCCGGCTCATCACCAGCAGGCAGCACATCCAGATGCCCATTGAACATCAGATGCCGACCCTCACTTGGCATCTGCACCGAAGAAATAATATTCGGCATGGTTTCTTCAGCGTTGACTTCTTTGTATGAAAGCCCTTCGTTGTTGAGGTAGCTCTTGACCAACTCCATTGCTTCTCGTGTATCACCCGGAGGGCTCGGAGTCTCGCACTGGACGAGACTAGAGAAAAAGTCGACGATTCTCTCCTTGTCACGCTCGACCCAATCCATGATTTGATGACGAACCTGCTTTAACTGATAGGTGTACTTTTTTTGATCCATATCCTTGTCTCCTTTTAGTGATCTATACTTTGCGATACTGAGAAAGCCCTAAACATGTAGGTGTTTCATAAACCAAATGACAACTGTCTGGACTAGTGTTAGCATAAGGCATGGAGTTACTCCACAGTAAAGGGGGAGTTTTTACTTTTGAACAGAGAACATCTAAAAACGTTTTATACCGGTGAATTTGCCAAGCAGTTTGGAATCAAAAAAGACACTTTGCTTTACTATGATAAAATCGAGCTGTTCCAGCCGGCTGGAATAAGTGATAATGGCTACAGATTTTACACGATGCAGCAGCTTGATACATTTTGGGCAATTCAGTCCCTTCGAGCGTTAAACTTCCCTATTAAAGAACTGAAGAACTATTTCAGCTCACCATCAACTGAGAAGCTATCAAAACTTGCAGAAGACCAACTTTTAAAAGTAGAAGAGGAAATCAAAAAACTGCAGGAAATTCATTGGTTACTTTCTAAGATAAAGTACACATCGGAAGAAATTGATAAAGCTGCCTTTGGGGAAGTTTTGATCGAAGAGTTGTCTGAGGAACCGTTAATTTACAGTGAATCGAACCCAGGTATCACTTCAAATGAGGAATGGACATACGAATACGAAGTATTTTTGGAGCAAACGGGTTTAAAAGGTATTGCGTATATTGGCTCTGTAATTGCCAAGGAGGATATTATGGAGGGTAGATTTAGCAAGGTTGATCGTTTATTTACCCGTATAGAAAACCCAAATTCAGTATTAAAATCAGCAGGTCTTTATGCAATTCTATATCACAAAGGTAGCTATGATAGCATACCGGAAGTCTATCCGTTCATACTAAATCAAATTAATAATCGCGGTTTTCGTGTTTCCGGAAATGCATTTGAAGAGTATCTAGTCGATTCAATGGCAGCCAATAACGAAGATGACTTTATCACGAAAATCAGCCTTGCAATAGAGTAGTTGTTTTTATTGAGGTCATTCCCATTCAACGTTAATATTCTATCTCTATTAGCCAAGTCGGGATTTGAACTTTCCATATCGACCATTTGGCCAGAACATAGAAAAGATGATACACGCAGCTTATCCGACTATTGGAACGATAAATATACACAAAGAAACTCCTGATGCTATTAGGAAAGCTAGCTATTCTTAAGGATCTAAAAAACGGGATCAAAAGCAAAGAACTCGTCCTAAAATAAAACCTCTCTATAGGAACGGTAGCAAAAATCAATAAAAAAAGTAAATTAGATGATGAACATCATGAGTGAGTGGTTAGGATTTGATTCATGGGATAGTTACATACTTCAAAAGAAAAAACCGCACTTCCCCTTGAGAGAAGTGCGGGTGGTCCGACATGATCTATTGATGCTAGTGGGCTGCTCCAGTACGAGTCTGTATTTCGTCCTGCTCCTCCATCAGTAAACCGCGACAGATTGCTACCCCAAGTCAATAAAGGATAAGCTAAATTGAAGTTAAATCTACTATCCTTTATCAAAATGTCCTTTATGCAAATCGCTCAGCAGATGCGTGAGTACGATCTTTTTAGCAAGCCACATGAGCACCATGCCACTGTCAATCCCTTCTGATTCATCAAAGCACTCAATTTTCAAACGCAGCTCTTCAGCCTTGCCTTCAAGATGTACGATAAGTTTTTGACGGTCAATGCTCAATACTCACACCTTCAATATCGCGAATCACAAACCATTCGCCATCGACCATGAAACGCCCGTTGAGCTGATCAACCCGATCAATAATTCCGATAACCTCCAACTCCTCAGTCGGATGAAACATCTGCAGCTTAATCTCCTGTCGGTTGTTAAGCGAAGCATCAAAGAGCTGCGAGATAATTGTGCATTCCTGCTCATCCAATTCCGTACGCTGCCGCTTTTGCTTTTCAACAAACAGCTTATTAATGGCAACCTTATTTTCAGGCAGCATCATACGAGATGATTCCCAAAGACCATTTCCAGTTAGTTTTTTTTTCATTTATAATGCCCTCCGATTTTTGAATTCCTGTCCTTTGCTTGACCAGCGCTGGTTAATGAGCTAGCTCTAAGTATGGATACCTCTCCAAATCGATCCTTAATGTCGTCCATGACCTTATCCACTGCTCTTTTCTTCTCGAAGTCATCAAACATTGTAAGTTGATAAGTGTCAGCACTGGTTAGATTAGAAATGGCAACACTTAATCTTCGTACAGGCATTCTATCCCAATGAGCATAAAACAATTTTTTAATGGCAGAGAATACATCTACTGTGACGTTTGTAGGATCACTAAGCTTCATTTGCCTGCTGAATCCAGTTGGATTATCCCAATCCGCGCCCGAGAGACCCATTGAAACTACAGAGCCCATTAAGCCTTTTTCTCTAGTTCTCCTGCAAATCTGAGAACACAAATCAAGCAACACCACTTCAACTTCCCATGCCTCCCTGTAGTCTTTAGGAAGCGTCATACCGTTGCCAATTACCTTTTGTTGGCTATGTGTGCTTGGAGTTACTGGCGAGTCATCAATACCGTTAGCAACTCTCCAAATGACCTGGCCATTTACCCCCCACTTACTCAATCTCTTAATTGGGGTATTGGCTAGATCGCCAATTGTTCTGATTCCCAATTTTAAAAGATGCTTCTCCATGCGTGAACCAATGCCCCACATATCACGTATTGGATTATTCCAGATATGTTGATCTAACTCATCTTTTTTGAGATAAAATATACCGTTAGCATTTTTCTTGGCGATCATGTCGCAGCACAGCTTTGCAATCACCTTGTTTTCACCAATTCCAGCTCTTGCATATACTCCTGTTTCAGACATGATTCTTGTTTGAATAAGTTTAGCCATCTCAGTTATTGAGTTTCCAAACAAGTGCAGTGAACCTGAACAATCAATAAACAATTCATCAATACTGTACGATTCTACAAGGTCACTGTACGTCTCCAAAATGCTTGTAATCTGCATGGAAACTTTGATGTATTGCTCCATGTGTGGTCGAATAATTACCAAGTCGGGACATTTTTTTAGAGCTTGCCACAATGCTTCAGCAGTTGTTACACCAAACTTTTTCGCAAGTGGACATGCTGCCAAAATAATACCCGATCTTCTCTCTGGATCGCCTGCCACTACAAGAGGTTTGTTTTTATATTCAGGGAAGTTTGCTTTCTCAACGGATGCATAGAAGGATTGCATGTCGATAAGCATAATGGATCGTTTGCTTGTCTTAGTCATATTAATTCCTCCAAACAAGAACACATGTTCCTATTATATTCGGATTTGAGCTTTTTATTCAAGATAAAAAAAATGACATATACATCGGCTTATATCTACGTTATGAAAAAGAGTATTGCAACAGGTAAAGAACAAAGAAAATTAATCCCAAAAGAAAACATTCGTAAAAATAATACTTTATACTAATAGAAAACCAATAATCTGAACGACCAAATGAGGCGAGAGGATGATGATTATCATGAAGATTTATTATGAAGATGTTCTAGTTGGCGAAGTTTTAACAAACCGCTCAATGACTGTCACTGAAGCTCTGGCTGCGATTGGCTTTGACGAAGAAGCCTTCCTTACTACACAAGGTTGGGATGATATTGACTACAATGAGTTTCGTTTAGACAACTCATAAAAATAATAGCGTTTAGAATGCAGTATACAACAAATCATTAATGAAACATTTAGTGAATTGCGTATAAGTGAGTGGGTAGGATCTGATTTGAGGAATGGCTAGATACTTTTTTTAAAAAAACCACACTTCTCTAGAGAAGTGTGGTTTTTGATTAGGCGATATTCCAATCTCAACTCCCCTCATACACTTCAGTAGAGACTCCGACCGCCATTTTCTATAAGGTTTTATACTCTTTCGTTTCCTCGTCCTGGTACCGGATCTCTGTAGATCCACAAAGTGGCTCAGACCAATCTAACGGGCAGAAACAGGAATCATCATCGGATACACCTTCGAAGCAAATGTTACCGTCATCGTCCAGCACCTGGAACGCGTGAGTCCCTTCCGCATAACGGAACGGATCTTCGCAAGTACATTTAAATATCATGCCGGTCTTGTTCCAGGCTATCTCGTCTGCAGCAGTATGAAC
Source organism: Paenibacillus sinopodophylli (assembly GCF_005930355.1). Classification (GTDB taxonomy): domain Bacteria; phylum Bacillota; class Bacilli; order Paenibacillales; family Paenibacillaceae; genus Pristimantibacillus; species Pristimantibacillus sinopodophylli. The sequence goes on along the minus strand of NZ_VDBO01000002.1, from coordinate 602,034 downwards.
GTTATCCTTCGTAATTTTAAAACCCATAAACCAACCATCCTCCTATTCTCTTTCGTACTCTCCTCTTGCCGCTGATTGATAACATTTATTTTGCCAGTGTCCTGCCCTGTCGTAGCAATATGAAGTCGTAACTCTTGGCGCCATCGCGTCTCATCCCATGTTCTTCGATATTCAAGATTGCTCATAACCGCAAATCAGATCATGCATCTCTTCAATGACTGATTCGTTTTCGCCTTCTTGGAGCATGGAGACCCATTTATCCAACTGCTCGAACCATTCCTTGTTCATCTTCTCTAGCAATCTAATCCCTCCTATGTTCTTGAATATTCAGCGAATGTTCGTGATTAAACGGACTTAACTTGATTGCTACATTCATTACAAAATATTTTGAGTTTACCATTACGGTCAACCGTTATTTCCACATCACCAATATCAAGGTGTTCCGCTGCCTCGATATCGTTAGATGCTCCGCATTCACATTGAATTTTAAACATTCCCTTTCCTCCTCATGTTCTTTAATATTCAAACCTGCACTACGTCCGGACGGAACATTCGCGCTTCGCCGTTGTCGAAAGTCACGTCATCGCCGTATTTGCAAATTGCCGTGATAGTATGAGGTACATTGGTGCTGAATCCCGCGTTGCTGCTTCCACTGCCACTCCTTGTTATCATAACTACATCACCAACCTTAGCGCCTAGTCGCTTTAAGCCTTCCTCTCGGCCTTGGTCGTCATAATGCTTTTCATCGATTTGCGTAGACAGAATGCGTTGCTCGCCATTCGGCGTAACAATGAGATATAAGTCGGGGCTATTACCCGTATGATGGATGTCAAAGTAAACTCGAGCGCCCGCAAGCTCCTGACCGAAAAGATTGTGATTTGGGTCGGTCACTTTCACTGTTTTTTTGTATTTAGACATTATGAAATTCCTCCCATGTATTTGAGTATTCAGACGGTTTTTATATTGACAATAATTGGACGAATAGAGTAAATTAAATTTAGCGTAGCAATAACTTTTACAGACTCACTACAACCCTTCGGGACCGATGCTAATCGCCCAGCGAGGACTGCCGTTTTCTTCAGCGGTAAAGTTCTTCCCCGCTAAGGAGGTGTTGTCTGCATGGAGATTAAATTTAAAATGCAGCCGAAAGTTGCGCTTGCAATTATTGCTGTTATTGCAGGAATCTTCCTCCGTTAAGGAGGATTTTTCTTTTCTACATCATGTATTTCATTATTCACGCTCGTTCGTTAGCGTAGTGTTCGCACAACTCCGCTTCATCATCGGCCCATTGTTCGCATGGCTCCATACATTCATTACACATTTTCATATTCGGATCGGCCCCCTGATGTAATTTAATACATTTTCGAGTTAGATCTTGATTTGAACTTCGAACTTCTCGTAGGTGCTGTCCTGATCGTACTGAGAAAAGAACTCTAACATTAATCTTTGGCCGAAGAAACTCTTGCCACTACCGCCGCTCTCTGGCTGACCTACCGCTTTTCCCTGTTCAACCAATTTCTCAATAACCGCCTGTTTTTCTCCATTAGAAGATTCGTTGACTTGTGGCATAGCCTCTTTTAACACGTAATAGATTTTGCTGTAGAGAATGTCATTCATTAAGTAGATCTCTCCTTCACTGTGGAACCTCCTTAGATTTCTTACTTACTATCTACTCGAACTATCTCTTTATGCCCCCTATATTAATTACATCGATAATTGAAGTTGTCCGATCTGCTCGGTATATCGTTCAAAAGTAAGTCTATTCCTCGATCCGATGCAGTGCTCTGGAAGATTCGCTCGAACAAGTACATTAGTGAATTGCGGCGGTACTGAATTTCCGCATCTTGCAACTTGGGCAGCTTTAGTCACTGGTCTACCATTAACGTTATAACCATTAATGATGTAGTTTTTCGGAAAACCTTGTGCCGTGTAGAGTTCGTGAGGCTCCAACATCCTCATTCCAATATCTACGATTTCGTAAAGTACACCATCCACCTTTACTAAAACAAGTCCGAATCGCTCATGAGTCGTTACGGTGCCAAGTGGGTTATGGAGATCCTGTCCCACGCTGCTGCCATAGTAGGCAGTCAAAAATGCATAAACGAGTCCATGATGATTACCGCCTGCAGTTATCGTGTGTAAAGGTGTATCTATACATTGACCGGTATTCTGACCTCTAAATTTGACCAGGTTAGCTGCTACTAGACCATATCTATTGCTTGTGTCCTGCGTCAGTAATGGTTGTCCCAGTGATTGGCCGCGAATACCATTACCTGTCGTCTCCGTGTGGTACTGAGTCAAGAATGCTGTTACTAGCGCATTGTGATCTGTCGTTGTAATCGTTGACAGAGGATCGGTAATCAAGTTACCTGGTCCATTGTCATTACCGCCGTCATGTTTGACTAACGTTGGCACAACGAGTGCATGTTCTGCCTTCGTCATGATCGTCGTCAATGGCTGATCGATGCGGTATTGCATACCATCTCCACCGAATCCAGATTGCGTGAACCGAATAATAAACGGTTCCGGATTGTTAACGACAAATTTCATAACACCCCTTGCAATACGGCGCTTCGTATTATCAGCAAGTTCTTTCTTACGACCAAAGATGCTTGAAACAGGGATTGACCAGTCGATGCATTCTGCGGCTGTTCTCCACGGCAGACGCTTTCCAGCCATGACCTCCGTAGCATCCGGAGCACCGTGCGTTGGCTCTGGCCAGACAATCTGGCGACCATCACTACGAGCGATCAAGAAAAACCGTTTACGAATTGTAGGTGCTCCGTAGTCACAGGCTCTAAGTTCGCGCCATTCTACCTCATACCCCTGCCGACGAAGCGCATTTACAAATGTTCGAAAGGTTCTACCTGATTGTGATTTAATCGGCTGCCCCTCTTTATCCAGCGGCCCCCAAGTCCGAAACTCCTCCACATTCTCCAGCATAATAACCCGTGGTTTCCTAATTGCCGCCCATCTTAAAGCTATCCATGCAAGTCCTCGTATTTTCTTTTCGCGTGGCTTGCCTCCGCGGGCTTTGGAATGATGAGTGCAGTCAGGAGAAAGCCACAACAATCCGATGCGCTTGTCCGGATACACTGTTCGAGGGTCTACCTCCCAAACATCCTCACAGTAATGCCGAGTCAGCGGGTGATTAACCGTATGCATGGCTACAGCTGCAGGTTCATGATTAATCGCTACTTCTACAGATCGACCTGTCGCCATCTCGTAGCCGGTACTGGCCCCACCACCTCCAGCAAAGTTGTCTACGGTAATTTCATCACGCCAATACTCACTATCCGAGTTGAGGGTCTTGATCCAGTGGCGGCGGTTTTCACCAACTGCCATATTCAGAGCCTGTTGTCGTCTCCACTTACGCCGTCTATTCAATTTTCTTTCACCACCCTATTGATCGTATTGTCACGGTTTTTGGATCGCTGTATGCAAGGCTTTCTACGTATCGATACTTATTTCATGATATTTCTATGACCAGTCTGTACTTACATATAGGCGTATGTCTTTTATGTTTCTTTTCGCCGAATACTTTCAACAGATGAACTGAGTTCCAGCTTCTCAAAATCTTCTTCTGTTACCCATATTTCATTTAAACCACCGTATACCCAAGTAACTACAACTAAAAACGTTTGATCCATCAAATACACCGCCTATTCCTTATCTTTAATATCTGATGTATTTCGTGGTCGGGTATATGATTGTTAAGCCACGCTTTTACATTCTCGTTCACCGATATATACCACCCTTCTCATTCAATTGGACGCTGACTATTCAGCTTTATAAACCATGAATACTGGCGTTTGACGCCTTTTCAATCGATTTCTTCTTGCAGGCCATAACATAAAACCTAAACAGACCATATTAAAAAGGATGATTGTCACCAAAACAGCTAGATTCATCTCATTCATATAAAAAACCTCCATTTGTTTTCTTAACTTGAATAATAGAAGCATTAATTCAAGTTGTAAACATGGAGGTTTTTTTGAAAATAAAAATGACGAGCAAACCGTTAAGGTCTACTCGCCATTTTTGTTTGTGTTTTCGCTCTGTAAGGATAGCCCAATGTCATGCTTCGCAATAAGTTCCCTTGCATGTGTCTCAAAGTGTTCGTTAATAAGCGTAGATAACTTCTTCTGCTCCACAGCTGCTACTTTTTCAAGTGCTGCCCACTCTACATCCGTTAAGTAAAGGGACAGAACACGCTTCCGCTTTTGCTTCTTCGGCCCGTCCTGTCTTCCAGCCCCTTTACGAGCTCCACCCCAATTAGGATTCCTTACTTTAATCTCCTGACCTTCAACGCTTTGTTTATGTTCCATGAAAATATGTCCGCCTTTTTTTAGGATCAACTACCTGCTACACTTCTCAGTTAAGTTGAGAGACCATTGCATTTGTTGACACAAGTATATCTTTTCTTTTTTCAAGTTTAAAGTCAGACATACATCATGATTACTTTTTGAGCTTTTCCATACATCCGGAGCAGCGCGGATCCGATTCTGCAAACCTGGTTAATTTATATAAGTGTTTGAAGTCCTTCTTGCATGCTGCACATATTCCACCGGCAACTAAATATATACCATTATGCACTTCAATTCCAATTGGCATGGTAAGCCTCCTATTCCTGAGCACATCAGTTAATGTTTCGTGCTTGCAAAAAGCTTACGAACATGAGCCCCTATAGAACCTTTAAACCCTAGTGAGATCGATGTCACAGTGATATTTTTTACGGTAATCTTGATAAGCCTGCAATACCTCTGCTTTTATTTCATCTGGAATATAATGCAGTGATTGCTTATCTGATACTTCCCATAGCACAATTTCATGATGGTCATACTCCTTCTGACCATCTTCAGTTTGAAAAGGTATTTTCCGACCTACGATATATTCATCTGTTAGGGTAATGGATTGAAGAGATCCTCCACCTTCCACCAACAATTCAACCAGCATACACCTACCGCCACCATCAAACGTTTCGTTTGATTTAATTCGCATAACGCCAGCTCCTTCGTGATCGATTCATTTATTTCACGTATTCGTGACTGCTGCCTACAACATAAGTGATATCATCAGAAACGCCGTAATAGCGTGGATGCTTCACTTTCACAATGGCAATGATAGCAGGACCTTTGAGAGTATCAGAGTAATAATAAGGTGGACCACTATGATAGACCTGCGGGAAGACTCCCGTTTCTACACGTTCAAACCACACGAGCTCAAATGGATCCCGCCATATTCCTCCTGGTAGCGGCTGCAGCAGTCCGTCTAGTTTAAAGGACGTCTGCATCGATTGTCTGAGTACTCGTTCTGCCTCCACGGGATCAAAGCGAATATTCCCCATCTCCAACTCTTCTTCAACAATCTGAAGGGAAGCATCATGCGTGGCCAGATCCATGCCATCCTTTAGGTTTGCTTTTAATTTCGTCTGTAAATGTTCATCCTGATTCCAAGCGCTATAAATAAAGAAGATTGGCGACAACAACAGGATCATGATTACCCATTTCATGACCGTTCCTCGATATGCTCACTCATAATGGCAATCGGATAATAGTAATCTCTTGCCTCGTCACGTCCAAACAAATTAAAAATCTGAGTTGTGCCTTGCGGATACCGCAGCGTAATCTCAATTTGCTCACCACGAGCAACTGTAGCAGTTGTACCCGTTAACTGAATCTTATCGCGATCAAAATATACCGCCGCTAATTGATCAATAATTTTGGTTTTGATCTCAGGTGTTAGCCTACCCTCCAGTGACGCTAAGTGTGCAGCTTCATATGCCTTTTTTTGCAGTACCTGGTCTTTATACTGCACAGTTCGCTCAATACCAGGCTGAAACATAAAATATAAGAAGAATGGCGACAAGATGACAAACGCAATGACTGTTTTCATAAAAAACGCCAGCATGTCCTTAGAGACATGCTGGCCACCCTCCTTTTTATGGCAGCTGTGTTGGAATAGTCACGCTGTTATTAATCGCATGTGCGCGATCCTTTTGTGTCTTTGCATCGCCAAATGTACCATCATCCGAGAATATAGTTAATCCAATCAAGACAAGAGTTGCGGCTACTAAGATAACTGTTGCAAGTGCTTTTTCCATTCGAATAATCTCCTCTGGCCCTTCAGGGCTTTTTTTAAGTCAGTGCACCTAACAAAATGTTTTTGTATGCATTCGTGGCCATGTTGACGAAATAAATAACCGATATAATAGCCATAAAAACCACTGTATACCCGATATAACCGTTCAGCTTTAAACGCTGTTTTCGGCGTTGCCTACGAAAATCTAGAAAAGTATCGTAATTCTTTTCAAGTAGATCCACTGCCATTTCTGGATTCGATTCATTGATTTTTTCAAGTAAGTCAGCTAGTGTTTTTGCCTCTTTCGTTCCCACTCGCTGTCCAAAATCTTTAAATGCTTTTGCGCCAATGACAGGTAAATCGAGTAGCAGCCGATCTAGATCAGGACGAAGCGCCTTCGTAAACACTCTAAACTCGGTTAACTTGGCAAATACACTCTGATAATGCTCATTATCCTCGGCTTGATAATCGTTGGAGAGCAACATATACAAATCAATGATTTCGTCGCCTTTGAGCTTCTGTCTCTCCTTACCGGCCATGGTCAAGAAAAGGCGTCCTGGTGCAAACGATATACCGGTGAGCGTCAACATATACAAGATCCCTGTCATGAGCATGGCCTTGAGCGGATAATACTGATAGAGCAGAAAATACAAATGTAAGAGTATGACGACTGCTATAAAAAACGAATCACGATAAAACTTGTACTGCCAAGCAGAACCACTCTTTAAAAAACCAGCGAAGGTGAATGCAGCATCGAGCTTCTCATCGCGATAGAAATCTGTCATTCTCCCACGTTGACCGACTGCAAATGAAGCAATCTGCTTCAGCAGCGGTGGTGGGCTTCTTCTCCTGACATACAGTACTTCTCGTATAAGGAACAACACAGAAACAAGCATCACGACATATGCGCTTATTTTTCCAATATGGATCAGCACCGGCTACACCTCTATTTTAGGTTTGGATAACATGAGAGACGTCACCAAGCCCACAATCACAAAAATAATGCATAACATGAGAGCCTGCAGCGTCTTTGGATCATCAAACAAAATTCTAAAAATGGCTCCTTCAAACATTTGGTTAATACCAAAAATCGAAGCAGGAACGAGCACTACGGGGAAGTACCCCATAATGATGGAGTCCATATATTCCGACTTTTCCGCTTCTACGATTCGCTTAGACTCCTGCATATCCGTATGCACCTTTTCAAGTGCTCGGCTTATATCCCGATTTTCTTTCGCTGCTTTTGTAAACAACACGCCAAGTTGTTTTGCCCAGCTGTTTCCGATTTGATAGGTAAACAATTCAACGCCTTCACGGATCGCCATTCTACCCTGCAGCTGCAGGATCGTCACCAAGCTGCTAAAAGCTCGTTTCATCGTCCCTTGCAGCTCGTCCGTTGTTTCATAAAGCGCGTAATATAAATCCCCTTGATTGTTAGGGCTCCGGTATTTAATGAGCAAGAGCTCTGAAGCTTCAATCAAGGCATAACTGTTCTCCCGCCGTATGTTGTAAAGCTTTACTCGGCGTAACCCGTACGGCAGAAGTGCGGTCAAGCCAGCTAATCCAAATGCACGATTATTCCACCAGCTTAAAAAATCTCCCCCATTAAAACCTAGCAGTAACACCACATAAACAATGACAAACAACACGATACTTAGCGTAAAGAACTGGCTAATGGTGTTTCGGTGGAAGGTCTTGCTGGTTGATCGCAGCAACAATTCAAGGTGACCAAAATTTTGCTGTTCATCGTCTTTGTGTTTCACATGCAGCGCATCCAAGTAAGTAGGTACGCTCCATGATCGAAACAATACGGATTGTACGCCACCCACCAAACCGAAGGTGCAGCCTGCGTAAGCTAACATGAGGACTGCTTTTACCAGCGTTTCAACGGATATGTCTAACTGCGCAATCATGCATCAGCCTCCTCATGGCTGCTTAATGCATATTCTACATTCGAACCGATCATTGGTTTTTGACTGGCTAACCTTGTCAACGTCGAGAAGGCTGACTTTGCATAGTCCGGTGCGGTTTCTTTCATTTTCTGTATAATCTCCGACGAGAGATCATCACAATACGTCCAACTGCTTTGCTCAGGTTCCCAGCGCATGATATCGTGGCAGCTCACTGCAAACGTATACGGATCTAATCGAATCTCGGAGACTCTCATCAGCATTTTAGATCCATCTGCTCGCTCTTTCATCACCAATGCCAAATGCAGGTTCTCCGCAACACGAATGAGTTCCTCGGTATATTGGCGGTTCGGGAACCGCTGAAGCACATTACGTGCCAATTGGCCTGCAATATTCGCAATTTTCTCCGTATGATAACTCGTCATGGATCCGCCTTTACCCTTTTCACAGGCGATAAGGAAAATTTCCGTCTCAATACTTCGAGTTTCGCCAACAATAGCAAAGGCATAATCGGAGCGAAGAACCAGGTCAAACACCTCGTCGTATTCTTCTTCCTTTTTTACGACAAACTCGACAAGCTGATCATCTTCATGAATCTCACTTAACTTTAATTCCGAATGTCCGCGCTCAATGGTAACAGCTACCTTACCCTCTCTACGTCTTTCCGCATAAATCGCCTTGATTAGCGTACTTTTACCGGACCGAACCTCACCCGAAACAATGAGATTAAGGAGAGATTGCGCAAATCCCCTGATTAGCGGCAGCGCTTCTGCAGGCATGCTGCCGGATGTAACAAAGTCTTCTAATACCGGAGCTCGCATCGTATAATTCCGAAAAATAATAGTTGGACGACGAACGCGCGGCGGAATGATGATCGTAACCCTTGTCCCATCCTCCAGATCGAGTTCAAGTTTGGGATTAAATTTGTTAATGTGCGAATACTCATCCTTCATCCGAATTTTTTCAATGATATTCTCGATAACTTCTTCCTCCGACTCATAGCTAAAGGGCTGAAGAGCTGGTTCACCAGGAATATCGAAAAAAATCTTACGTCCCATAATTCGGGCCGATTGGGATATGGGATACTTCGGATGGGTTTTCCAAACGGATACGGGACCTAAACCAAAGGTTTGCTGAAAGATGGCTTCAACAAGCGAGTGATAATAACTCGGATACTTCATGTGCTGCAGCTGGTTAATCCGGATATACTCTTCGATTTCACCCTTAAATAGCTGTACGGATTCAGATATCCCGACTACAGCCTCATGCTGCAGCATCTGCCATTTCTTGATCTCTTTATCTGAGCGCTTTTCATTTTTATCGCGAAACCATTTTTGCACTTGCTTACACAATGATTTGAAATCATCGCTCATCGCCTGCTTGCTATGCGTATGTCGGCTCGGTTGCTGAGCATCTACGGTTACGGCTGCGTCCATTTCAGATACATGGAAATCGTGTTCACGCCACTGACTCATTGCGCAGCTCTCCTTTTAAACCACGGAAGTTTCGTGGCTTCGTTACGCACTGGCCAACCAAACCGTGATTGTAATAAATCAGCCATACGCTGCAGCTGATCCATGTATTTGGGATGCTCCACTGTCGTGAGTAACCTGCGTTCCATTTCACATAATAGGCCATCATCTTTTAAGTCCGGTAGCCACCCGATCATCGGGAGTTCTAAGCTTCGTCCAATCTCCTTGGTGTCTCCCCACTGTTTCGACCATTTATTGATTAGTAACATAAAAGACATATGATCCTGTGTAACCATCTGTAGGATGGGTTTAGATCGTTGCCAGTTCAAGAGTGCCGCTGGCTGCTGAGTCGTTACAAGAATGCGTAAGTCCGCATGAAGCAGCGCCTGCAGGCAAAGATTATTATCCGGATTTGATCCTGCATCCAGAAGCACCACATCAAACGCTTCTCTTGCACAAGCAATCACATGCGCTACGGATTCGGACGTATACCGATAGCGTTTCGTCGGATCCGCATTGCCTGCCAGATAAGAAAAATGTTTCGCTTGGTTCATATGAGCCACGAGCTCAATCGGTGTCAAAATACCACCGTCTTTAATTTGGGTATACAGATCATTTAAGTAGCTCCCTGCATACGTCAGAAAAGAGTCACCAGGCGAGAAGGCATTTAGACCAATAACCGCCACTTTCCGATCCATCCGTTTACCAATGGCCTCCGCTAGAGAGAACGTACTAGCCGTCACGCCGGACTGTGACTGCGATCCAACAAGAGCAATCACTTGACCGCCTGTTTTTGCCGCTTGCGTGACACCCATGTAGCGCTGCTGGATATAGTCAACGATTTGGTTGACCGTTCGCTTCGGACGATTGACTTCAATCCGGAGTCGCTTGCATACCAGAGCTGTTTCCTCTGTGACTGCAGCATCAGCTTTATTGCTCATCAAATAAAGTAGCTTTTTATCTTGTAGGATCTCTGCTATGCCTTCAAGCTCGTGCGGCTGTACCAAGCGGTCTGATAGGAGTACAAGATCCGTTGATTTAAAGGTTTCCTTGATCAGATCCATTTGTGCCGTTTCTTGCAACGAAAATACAGCGTCCACTTGCGGAATTTGCCGTAATTGCTGACTGAGTTCTTGATCATTCCCTATGAATCCAATGTTCATGAGCCATACCCCACTATAAATTGATAACCGCTCGCCGCCTTCTCGGATAACTGTTTCAATTGATCCGGTGTTAATTGGAGCTCCAGCTTACGGCCTCGAACGGTTGCATCTACCCGTACATTGGGATTGACGTTTTCTTCAGCATTCTTGACCTCATTTGAGCCAGCATCCTTGTAGTAGGCCACCACAATGTCTTCCGCCACTTTCTCCGCTTGGGATAATAGCGGTTCAGATGCACCCGTTTCTGTATTGACCTTCTCTTCATTCGAAGGCACCGCAAAAATGGTAATGCGGTCAAGTCTACGCAAGCTGCCTGGTACGGACAAAATCCAATCATCCGGTAATTCCACGACCGTTGCTCCAGGTACACTTAGCAACGAGGTCTTGTCTACACGATTATCGGTCATTTGATCGCCTGCCTCGATGAGCTGCAGCGCTTCTTGGCCGACTAAAAAGTGAGCATCCTCCGCCGGTATCGCGCCCGATATTACGTAATCCTCTTTGATACGAACAATCATCAAATCATCCTCGGTAATCGGCTCGTGCGGAAGCAATTGCTTCGCAGCGACGACCACCGTTTTTGTGTCTACCATAACGGTCCATCTCGTATCTAAGAAATAAAGCAATACGAGCGCAGCTGTCATTCCCAATAGATAAAGCAGCAGCCGATTCACTTTTTTTAAACTTAACTTCATTTCGTTCTCCTCTCCGTTAGGAAGATTTTACTTTTTCCCACTGCGAACGCAGCTGCGCAATAGGACCCTCTGTCCCTTGCCAATAGATCGCATCTGATAATTGGCTGAGTAATCGCTCAAACTCTTGTTCTTCCTGCCCACGATTCCCCTTGTTTCCTAGAGGTATAAGCTGGACCACACGCTGACAAGCTTCTGGCAGCGTCATGACCTGACTTAATCGCTTCATCTCCAAGAGTGCCACGATATCCTGTTCAGTGAGCTGCCTACGATTGTTCTCTTTCCTCTCAAAAACGTAACCTGCTTGTTCCATCAGCGGGAACCATCGACGCAAGCTGCTGTCCGCCATTTGTAGTCGCTTTGCTACATCACTCATAGCGATCTCATTCACTTTAGTCAGCTCCAATCACTTACTGAAAATCATGTTGCTTTATGATCGCTGTTTGATTAGCAGCTATCCTGTCATTCATGCGATCAATGAGCGCTACTTTCTGCTTTTGATGAGTCCAATATCAACCGCCGCCCTCCTCGTTTCTGCTGGTGTAGCCTCTTCTCTCTAGTTACAAGCATAGCAAGGTTTTTCGTCCCATTCGTTCGCAAATCGTAAGCAAAAAGTATGATTGTTTTTCGAGGTTATCCACATTTTATTAACCGATCCCCTAAGGTTTAGCGATCACATTATAAATTGATTGATTACTTTTTTAGCAAGGAGATTGCCTAGCTTTAAACTGATCCTAGAGAATGAAAAAGCAACAGCCTAGGACGATATAAAATCGTCCTAGGCTGTCACTATTTATTGAAATTCCTCACTACGATTTAGTTTTCTCATGATTACTCGCTTACTCAGTCAGTCCATAATCGTTGATGGATTAATCCCCAGCTTCTGTTCTAATTTATTATATGTTCCTTTGTTAAGATTTGATGTATTCTAAGTCGATCATAAATATTACTCTTCAACAATGACATATCAATAAGTCTTAATTTATAAGCATTATTGACATGTCGATTATGTCAATAGCTCTTGAGTAAATATTTTCAAACAAAAGAAACCACATGGAGTTTACTTCCATGTGGTTTAATACAATACTTTATTCTATTTATCTTCTCCCCCCCCCCCAAGACAATATTGAAACTTCAAACCGTATCTTTAATTCAGCTAATTCTTTTAATACATTTGGTTCAATATCAAAATATATTTGAGCTAGATCAGATTGTAAATATAAACGAATACAAATATCTTCAAAAGATGTATTAATAATATAGTTTTTAGAATGTTTCAGTTTTGAAATAAGATTATATAGAACTGTGTTTGGAAGTTCTTCGTTTACAAGTTTCACCTCATACGTCCAAATATCTTTAGGTGCTTTGAATTTTGTTTTCTTAATTTGTTGTCCTTTTAAAATATAGTTTGTAGGATTTAAGTTTAGTCCATTAGAAATACTTTCTTTATTTAGATCATCACCCCTTATTAGTAACGAACAAGCCACTGAGGTAAAGCTCATATTGTTACATCCTCCTTATTTATCAAGAAAATCTTTAGCTATTTCCTGAAGTTCTTCCCATGTGAAGTTATCATCCCCACGTTTTCCAACCTCTTGTTTTAGATGCTCGATTAAATCACCGAACTCCCTTCTTTCATTCGCTGGATCGGCTACACTAACTTGGACAGTTAAAATAAGGGCTTGTAGAATAAAGCTATCATGCTAAGGAGCGGATCTCTACAATGCCAAAAAATCAACGACGCACGTTTACAAGCGAATTCAAAAAGCAAATGGTACAACTCTATGAAAATGGAAAAACCAGAGCAGCGATTGTGGAGGAATATGACCTCACAGGCTCTGCTTTAGACCGCTGGATCAATTAAGCTCAGACAACAGGTTCCTTCAAGGAGAAGGATAATCGCTCGCCAGAAGAGGAGGAACTGGTTGCTTTGCGAAAAGCGAACCAGCGTCTGAAAATGGAAGTGGATATTTTAAAGCAAGCCGCGCTGATCATGGGACGAAAGTAGCTATCATCGAGAACAACCGTGATAAATACTCGGTATCAGCAATGTGCGACGTCCTGCAAATCGCAAGAAGTACCTTTTATTACGATACCCAAGAAAGGGTCGCTGATAATGATGTTACTGAAGCGATTGTGGATATCTTTCTCAAGAACCGAAAAGCCTACGGCACACGTAAAATCAAAGTAAAGCTCCATGATCGCGGGTCCACCGTCTCCAGACGCCGCATTGGTCGCATCATGAAAGAACAAGGGCTCGTTTCCACTTACACGGTGGCGCAGTATAAGCCCCTTAACTCGTCCTGTAACGAAGCGAAAACAGCAAATGTTCTAAAGAGGGAGTTTGATCAAACGGAAGCTAAACGCTTCGTCGTCAGTGATTTGACGTATGTGAAGGTCCAGAACCGATGGCATTACATTTGTGTGCTGGTAGATTTGTTTAATCGAGAAATCATTGGCCAAAGTGCAGGTCCGAACAAGGACGCTGCTCTAATTACCCGTGCCTTCGCGACCGTTAAGGGTGATCTACGCGAGATTCAATGGTTTCATACCGACCGTGGTAGCGAGTTCAAAAATCACAAGATGGACGAGCTGCTGGAAACGTTTGAAATTGGTCGATCGCTTAGTATGAAAGGATGTCCCTACGACAACGCTGTGGCTGAAGCCACCTACAAGATTATGAAAACAGAGTTTGTGAACCAAATGACCTTTCAGAGTCTCCGTCATCTGGAGTCGGAATTATACGATTACGTCAACTGGTTCAACAACCATCGCATCCACGGGACTTTAGACTATATGACACCTGTTCAATATCGACACGAAGCCCTTAAAAAAGTTGTCTAATTTATTGTTGACAATCCACGCTGACATTTTCCATTTCTTTGCTATTTGTTCAATCATTTTAATGTCAGCTTTAGCAAACAACTGCAAATCAAGTTTTAAACCAAACTGTTTACCGACATTTAAGTTAGGACCTCTTAAAGTTAATAATAGCAATCCAGTTTCAACACCCGCAAAAAAATCAGGAAAGCCTGCATTTATTTGCTCCTGCATATAGCTTTTCAGGACTCTTTCCCTTAGTATAAGTTGCGTCTCTCTACTTGCACTTAAGTACAAATCATTGTCTCCAGCTAATCACATTAGGTATACGTCATCAGTTGTAATTGATTCTGAAGTTTTTTGGCAGTACTCTCCAACAAACTTTCCTTTATATTTCTCTCTTTGTCCGATATGATCCGTGTCAGGAGTAAATATTGAACCTGATTGATTGTTAGATGCACTTCCACCAGCAAAATCACAAAACCCAGCATATGAGTATTTACCATTTGCAGATTCACACCAATGTCCAGTAGGATCAATATTAGTTAAGGGATTATTATGAACATACGTATAAAGATTTTGACTTAATGGATTCTTGATCTGTCCTTCATACGTATCCTAGTTAATAAACCACTACTACTAGAACAATTAGCAGCAACCATTTTTACCAGCTACCACCATTCCATTATAGCCCCATTGCTGCTAGGCAGTATAGCTTTCATCGTCTGCCAACACTCGATTTAGCTTGTACCCATCCTTGAAACCCTGTACATAGGCTGCTTTTGCCAAGTGTTCGCGCTGCTCGTTTACCGTTTCATCTAGCAAAAACAACTACTCTTTTAATTCCTTTGGCATTTCGCGCCACAACTTGCTATAATACACACTACTTGATTTGGCTAACTTACTGTAATTGGGATGGTTTTCCAGCGCCTTTCCTATGGTTTCAATACGGCTTTGAATATGTACGTCAAATAAGTCCTGCATTTCATGCTCCCCTTTTTGCTGGTATTTGGTAGGCTGCTTTGGTTTTCATCAAGTAGTAGATGACGTTAACCAATTTACGCATAATACAGACAATCGCTTGCTGCTTGGTTTTTCCTGCCGCCATTTTTTTGCTCGTAATAGGCGTGGAAGTAGGGGTTACGCGGCTCTTTTTTGCCGCGCGTTACCGCTATTTGCCTTATGGCTAAGGCTTTTATTATCCCGTGAAGCTCCCGATTGCCCTGTTTGTTTTTGTAATAGCCCACCTTATTGCCCGAGCCTCTCAGTATCGGCGCAATTCCGGCAAACATAGCCAATTTGTCAGCTGTAGCAAAACGATAAATATCCCCGATCTCTGCCACCAATTCTGCTGCCGTTACAAGGTCTATGCCTGTCATCGTTTCCAGTTGAAACCCAAGCTGCTTCATTAGCTCCCCAATTTGCACCTCAATTCGATGTAGCTCCCGATGGATAAATCGGATATTGCGTACTAATCCGCGTACAATAAAATCACGTTTCTCCTGAAAGTCGCGGGTCGTATCGCCATCAGCGGCAATTAAGGACAATACTTGCTCCGCTTTCTTCGTGGACAGGGCATAATGACTTAACTGAACTGCCGTAGGTATTGGGCTAGCTCCTCCACGTTCACACCTGCTAATCGGGCTGGAGAAGGGTATTTATGCCAAAAAGCCAATGCTGTTTTGCCATCCACCTCCGAGAAAAACTTCTTGTAGCTGGGATAGTGGTAGCCAAGTTGCTGGTGCAGCCGTTTTCCCATGTCAGATAAGCTTTTGGCTTGCCATTTGCGTTGGGTCACAAGCTGGCTAATGGCCCAATATAGGTCAATGGGTTTGGCATCGGGTAGGCTTTGCAACTCATCCCGCAATACTTTTGCCACGCATTCCGCGTCCCATGCGTCAGACTTTTGCACGGTAACATGGCTTTTACGTCTCGCGTTCGCTAGCTTGGCGTTCACTTCCTTTACCCAACAGCCCTTTAAAAGATACTTTTTAGTATTATTAAATATAATACTTTTTTATTCATTACCCATTGATCTGCCATTGTCTACACTCAAGTAGAGGTGTTGTCTGTGGCAGATATTTGTAGTTTGGTAGGTTCCAACATCCGCGATTGCCGGAAAGCTAAGGGACTTTCACAAAACCAGCTTGCCGAGTTGTGCGGCTTTCATTATTCTTATATTGGCGGCGTAGAACGAGGAGAACGTAATATTTCTCTAGAGAATTTAGCCAAAATCGCTACCGCGTTGGAACTGGAACCTAAAGTATTCTTTGAATTTGATATTCCCTTTCATCAGCCTGCATCTAGTGAAAAGGATGCGGCAATTAAAGAAGTCCTTACAATTTTTCAGGCAAAAGACGTTCGGCACATTCAAATGACGAAAAAGCTGCTTGTGGAAATCTTCAAAACGTTTCCTCACCAATAACAAAAACAGGTCGGTTACCGGCCTGTTTTTTGCTTGTCGTATCTTTGCTTGTGTCTAATGTCCATATCCCCTGAAAAGAAAAACCACATGGAGTTGTTACACTCGCATGTGGTAGTAATAATATTTATTTTTATTTCTTTTCTTTAGGATATTTTCGAACTCTTAATTGAGTTTTATCCTCTACCCTCCACCACGGTTCGTTATCATAATAAATTTGATTCGCCCAGTATTCGCAATCTTCATGATAAATCACATCTATGCTACCTAACAAATCCTTACCTTCCCAAAACTGACTTATCCGTCCTATAGCCTCATCATCAGAAATTTGAAACTGATCTACCATAAGCTGTGCTATCATCAGGCTAAAGATTTCCAATTCTAAATTTGTCTTAAATTTAAAATTCCCTTTCATGACAATCACTCCTTATCTTACTTTAATAATATCTTGTGCCAACAAATCCCTTTACAATCTCATTCGCTAAATCCTGATTATGAATACTTGTTTGTTGACCAGTAAACCTATAGTTTTGCTTCGTTGTTACAGTTCTACGAGTAACTAATTTCCCGTTTACCTTCTCTTTTGATTCAGTAATAGGATTAGCTAAATACATCCCAGATACGTAATCATAATTATGACTACAACCACCCGATCTACAATCATTTATAAAATTTCCTAATTCCGAAACATTAGTAAGTTTCTTACCGTTGTAATCATCAAAAATATCTTTATCAACTATAAACGCCATTACTATACCTTCATCACCATATTTATTTATTGCAAAATCTTCAGCTTGTCCCGCTATAGTTGTTACATAAAATCCTTGTCCAAAGTCAGTATTCGTTCTTCCATATGTCACATCAACACCATCAAGTATGTCGTCCTCATAATTACTAGACGTTGCGTGATACAATACGATTTGATCATCCCTTTTTTTCTTCTTACCTACTACTCCTGTTGCTGCTGATATTGTTGCTGCAACTTTAAAACCTACTTTTAATGCATCAGCATATGTCTTAGCCACTGCTGGTGCAAATGTCCATGAAACACCACCACCACCACTACTTCCACCACCATGGATTACATGTTTATTACCAGATGGATCGGAATACAATAATGGGTTATTTATGACATAGGTATACAGATTTAAAGTTGAAGGATTTGTCAATTCCCCCTCATACGTATCCTCATTCATAAACCTTCCAACGCTTGGATCATACCAACGAGCACGAAGATACTGCAGATCCGTGGTTTCATCCCAAAATTCACCTGAATACCTAAAAGAATTTGGAATCGTTTCTGTTGATGAAATTGTATTCCCCCAACTATCATATTTATACTTATTTAATACGTCTCCCGACTCAGTTCGAATTCCTACTACATCGCCATGGCCATTATGCTGGTAGTAGCCTTTTTGGTCGTTTGCATTTTCTTGCATAACTAGACCATTCCCACGAAGATAACTTACTTTCTCTGTTACATTTCCATTAGATTGAACAATTCCTTCAGCGATAATATCCTGACCATCATAATAATACCGAGTAATTACGCTACCTTCTTGGCGCTCAACAAGTAAATTATCTCCATTGTAACGGTAATTTACGCTCGTACTATTGTTACCTTTTACTTTCTTAAGCCGGTCCCAATCATCATATTCATACGCATCATTTTTGGATAAACCTGCAATGTTTTGAGAAGAAAGAGTTAGTCGATTCCCACGTTGATCATAAGTGTAGGTTTCATTGAATAATGTTGAAGCGTTAATCCGATTCAATGAATCATACGTATACACGTTATCAGAATTTGTAACGCCATTATAGTTCTCTATTGTCCTTACAATATTCCTATTCAAATCGTAATAATATCCATACTGACTGTATGCACTAGTATCATTTTGTTTTAAATTGTATATGCTGGACAAATTTCCGTCAGTATAACTGTATAGTGTTTCTGCTCCGCCTGGTTGTTGTTGGGTGAGCATCTGTCCATTGGTATTATAAGTATAGCTAGCTTGCAACACACCATTCCATGACACATTCTCTAGTTGGCTTCTATTTGTAAAATTATAATTGACTGTATCTTCAAATGGCGTTATCATTTTATCTCTTTGACCATTTCCGTTGTACCCATAGCTAATGCTCTTTCCATCCGGATAAATTACTTCTTCAAGTTCTCCTGTATGGGGCTTGTACATATATTGTGTCATACCTGTTCCATCACTCATCGTAGCACGAGTACCATTTCTCTTATACGTAAAAGATATCGTTTCGCTTGGACTTTGTTTTGATAACAACATATTTCGGCTATTATACGTATAATGAAATACTTTACCCGATTTATCCACTTGCTTTGTCTTGTTACCATTTGCATCATAATACAAAAGTACCTGATTTAATTGGGGATCAATTGTTTTTATAAGCCTTCCTAACTCATCATATTCCTTCGACTGTTCATTACCATCTGCATACGTAAGCTTGATCAAATTGCCAACTTTGTCGTATTCATACCTTGTCGTTTCTTGCTTAGCATTGGTCACAGTGTTTAACTGCCCCAATAAATCATAACTCATCAAAGTCGTCTCATTATTAGCATCCGTTTTTCGTGTAATTTGACCGTTGAAGGGGTGGTAGGAATATTCTTCAATTTTATTAATCGGACTGCTTGGGTTAGACTGCTCTTCAAGAGTTTTTAGTTGACCGTAATTGTCATACGATTGGATTTGACTATACTGTAACGCATCGGTGCTAATTACTTTGCGTTGTATATCGTTATACATCATATGGTTGACAGAAGCATCCTCTGCAATTTTTTTAACCGGACGACTCCAATTGTCATATTGAACTTGTGATCGATTGCCAATAGCATCTTGAGTTTCAACCATTCGACCAAATTCATCATAGATCAATTTATTTCTTCTTATATAACCAGATTGATCAAAGCCTCCTTCCTCTTCCTTCATACCTAATCCATTAAAACGCGTTTGTATCTGATTTCCGACTTCATCTGTCAACGTTATTCTGTTTAAAATATCATCATAAACCACATTCACTGTTTCATTACTAGGATATTTAACTTGTTTGGTTCTACCTAGTTTATCGAATTGATATTCTGTACGATAATTCTTCCCATCAATGAATGCTGTTAGCTCTCCTGTAGATTTCTTATATTCTGAAGATGTCGATACCGTACTAGTTACACCCAATACATCCTTGACAGTTACGCTCTGTTTTGTTGGATAAGCCGACAGGTATGTATCGCTATATTCTGTAGTCTTTATCAAACTTTTTGCACCATTGGCAATTGACATTGAAGTAATGTTACCAAATACATCAAAACCATTGTAACTAACTTGTTGCAATATTTCACCAATAGCATCATTCTTTCTCACTGTGATTTTTGTAATATCTCCTTTAAGATTACGTTCAAATGTGGTCAATAGAAAAGTACCGGTCTCAACTGGAGCAAGCTCTGTCATTAACCATCTTTTCACAGGATCGTAGGTGTAATCTGACGTTTGACCTTTCAAATTTGTAGATGTAATTACATTTCCAAAATCATCAAATTGCTTGTTTGAAGTAAGAATATCAGTAGTTTTATTGTCGCTTGAAGTAGTACTCGTGGGAACATTAACAGGATATTGACGTGTTCCAACAAATTTAGAATATTCATAAGTTACTTTTTTTTCCATGCCTTCTGCTGTCACGGTTTGTTGATTGAGATAAACCTGCGTTGGAGTTTGGTCGTCGACATAATCTTTTTTATAGTGAGATGTTACATTGGTCAGACCATTATTCATTGTAGTAGAGAATGCATAATCCTGGCCATAAGCTTGTCCCACATCCGAATCGTTATATAACATTGTATGTCGATTATAAAATTTACTTGTTCCATTTTCATAAGGCTCTTCATCTACGCGCGAAGTAATTCGATAAGCTTCATTTGTAGACTCTGCTCCAATATATCGTTTTATTGGCATTGGTTCATACGTGTATTCAGTTTTCAACCCAGTCGGATGCTGAACTTTTGTAAGCAGCGCATAGGGGTTCGATTTAGCACGTTCTGGATATGCGGTCATCAGGTTGAATTTTGCATCTGATAAGGTATAAGAATAAGTGGTTTTTCTACCTTCAGCATCTGTAACAGCATTCAAAAGCTCAATATTTTCTTCTTTACTTTTTTTGTAAATGACAGTTTCAGTACCCTTACTTATAGTTACTTCAGAACTAGTGTAGGATATATCTATTGAATTACCAATAACATCCTTCACTTGACTAAGAAGCTTACGTCCATACGTATCATTGTGCTTATAAAAAAATTGAATCGTGTTTCCATGGGCATCTGCTATTTGAATAATACGTCCATCTTGATCGAAGTATTGCTTTTTTCTTTCATCTACTGAAGTCAATAAGTATTTTGAGTTTATTCCATTGACGCTGACAGTAGTATTAGTGGTGAAACTCACTCCCACCCAATCATAACCCTTTAATGTATTTCCTTCTACTTCGTAGCTCCCACCCTCACCTGTAAAAATGGTTTGTTTCCCATTCTCTAATTGAACATAAGGTAGTTTCCATGACCACCCTTTTCCAATAGGGTACAACTTTTCATTTAAAGGGGTTTCAGTAGTATTATAGTATGTCACTCCTGTTGTACCGGTCTGAAATGACAGTACTTGAGCTTGTGGATTACTAGATATATAAAAATTTTCTCCGTCTTTTTTTCCAATAAATTGATTTGGTGATGCATTAATTGAGTTTTTCATTAAAACAGCATTTCCATATTCCGCAAATAATTGCGTAACTAATGTCTCCTCCGTTCCTATTCCATCATAAGTTAATGGAACTGTCCACGGCGACCCACTTACTTCAAATACATTTCTCCATCTGCCACCCACGTAGTATTGCCAAGGACCATAGTTAGTAGAACTAGAATATGCAGGCATCGTTACGTCACCTCTATAGTTTTGGATATACTTACGTGAATCCTTTGCTGGTTTGGTTACTGTCCCTGAATAGTTAGCTTTCCATTGTTTTGTACACGGATATCCTACAGTTCCGTTAGTTGGACATGCTTTAATAACTTGAGAATTGGGTAGTTTCGTTAAAGTCCCTGTAAATCCATCATCGCTATAAAGCTTAGATGAAGGGCATGCTGCTGTACTAACTGTTTTTGTCCATATTCCTGCATTATTATATACACCTGCGATAGAGTATGAACAGGTGCTATCCTCATTCCTTGATTGAGAAGGAATATACTCGCCAGAATAAACATCGGCAATTCCAGTTTTATATAATGCACCATTGTATCCATTTCCACTATACATAATATATGAAGGGAAATTTGTGGTAGTATCCATTACTCTTGAACCCAATTGCACAATTGTATCTTCTGGAATCTGAAAACTAAAAGGTCTATCTACACCAGCTTGAGCAGTTGACTCACTCGGGTATGTTCCGCGCACTTTTTCGGCGGAATCCAAAATCATCGTATGATAATCTATACTTCCATTTGCCCCATGATCTTCTTGTATCCATCTATTTTCTTTATATTTAACCTCATACTTCCACAATATTTTTTTCTTTACCGCTTTGTATTGAACATAATACTCATAAACCCCAATGTTAGTATTATAGCCATATTTCATATCATAGAATTGAGAGGCACTTGAATCATATTGTCGGGTTAGTGAAAATCCTAAACCATTCCTTCCTGGAAGGGTCATATCCGTAATCTGAGCCGATAAACTTCCAGATAGATTTGAAATGTATTCATTATTTATGCCTACAGAATACGGTGCTTCATTCATTTTCGTTTTATCATAATTAGGTGCATTCTCCAGGAGTGGAGGTACTTCTATCCCATTTCTTTGTGTAAGCATTTGTTCATAATAAACATTCTCTGTAACTGACACTGACTGATACACCGAATCACTTACATTAGGTTCATATACAGCATCAGTTACTGATAATTCATTATTCTCTACAATAATCAAATCTTTAAAGGGCTCAGATACAAGATTATTGTATACACTTTCTATGACAGATAACGAATCATTTATAGGCTCGGAAACCAAAAAGTAAAGTGCTTGCTCAAACGTAGTTCCATCCAACTCAGCTTTATATAATGCAGCATTAATTTCGTTTAACGTATAACCAGCATCGATATACTGCTGTATAAATGCTTCTGTTACAGAAAAACGAGTCATAATCCTTTGTGTATCCATTTCCGCTGTCACTTCTGACTCTGCACTAACGTTTTGACGTTCATAAGGCGTAATGAATCCTATAAAAAAAGTAATAATGAGTATAATTGATATTATTCGTGTCGATTTATAAGTTCTCAAATAGTCCGCTCCCATTAATTCAATTTTAACAATTCGATTTCTACGGGTTGTTAATAATTGTTTTACCTTCTAGATTCCCATTTTGATCATAAAAATAGTTAATTCTTTTTCCATTATCCATGAGAATATAGTTCAACCGGTTATTAGCATCGTAGAAATATTGAATATTATTTTGAGGAACAGGTGGTATTTCCTCATAAACCATTTCAATTGTTGTAATATGATCCGTAGGTTCATCTAGGTCACTCTCATGATAAAACATAGCACCATAAATATCGATCGTTCCTACAAGTTGAAGAATTTCAGGTTGATAAAAAGTAATGCTATTAAAAAAGCCATCATAACTTGTTGTAGACCCTAGCCAAGCTACAGATCTGCCATCAGAACCTGGTTCGAGATGAGGACTACATCCGCGTCCATAATTACAACCAAAATCTCTGACCTCTTCACGCATAAAATAAACGTTCATAGGACGATCAAATGGATTCCAATCCCAATCTCCATTAGACGACTCATTCTGGAAAGTAATACTTTGAATTTTATCCGTACTTACATTTGGAAGGTCATGAAATAATTTATTACTTGAATACCCCTCTACTTCTGTGATAACTGAACCAATGGACAAAGGATATACTTGCTGTTCACTTTGGTTCACATTAAATACAAGATATGATTCAGTATCTTCAGTCGTTAAGTAATAGGAAAATTCATTTTCAATTTGACTGCCCTCTAAGGTTTCTTGTTTATTCATTTTGGGTAAAGCCATGAGAGTTTGTTCATTTTGATTAATTAATAGAATATTGTCGAACTGATCAACCTTTGCTCGTAAATTATGCATACCCAGTTTCAATTTCAACTGACTCGGGGTATTGGACGACTTCAAATTAATCTTCATCTCTAAAACATCATTATGCACGGTATATACCAAATCAGTGTCCTTCCAAAGATCAATAAAACTTACTTGGTTCAAATCCACAATTACCTTAGCTTCATTAGCACTCACAGGGATATAATCTATTGTGGAGTCTGCCATTGCTAGATTGATGGAATGTGAATCGTTATTAATAGTCACACAAAACCTATTCTCGTCCATGACTATTTGTGATTGTTCATCCAATTTAAACGAAGTATTAATGTCTTGCCATTTTCCGTCATTTATATAATGCTGAGATTCCACTGTTGAAACTAATTTATGGATATTTTCTGATACTTGGAAAGTTTTACTATGTTCTGTTCGCTCACTTAGGATTTCATTTGTTTGTGTTTCATCTTTATTTTGATCGCTTTGCGTTGTATTTCCATCAATTAGAGATCCATGCAAATTTCTAATACTTGTCAAACTCTCACTATCCACACTTAAATCTTGTTTGCAAGCTAATTTCGGTTCATAATTATCCAAAATTAATTTTTCAGTTTCATTTATTGACTGGTTTTTAGAAGCGAATTGATTTGTTTGACTTATGTAAATCTCTTTCTCAACGCTTCCATAAACAAATGAAGAATTTAAAAACAACACAACTAATAATAGACCATAAAGAATCCTTTTCTTTCCCACTATACTCCTCCTAAGAACTATACTTCACATCTAATTTCATGACCCTCCATATCATATGTAAATTATAATGACACGAAAAACAAAAATATATAGCAAATAAAGTCGTATTTTATGTTTTTATGTCGAAAAATGTCGTTAAACTTAGGTTTGTATAAAAAAACGAACATTAAGAGTTATGTATGTGTAATAATTTATCACAATATTATTTGTTTCTATTTGGTATACTCATGCTATCTTTACTTCGGCTTCTTATTTGGACTAAATTCATTTGTCAACATATTCTTAAAAATCTTAATAAAAAGCTGGGAAGCACAATTTCCCTCTCATTTCTTAGACTCGTATATATTTTATGGACAAATAAAAAGAGACTATAGGTTACATGCACCTTAGTCTCTTATCCCCTTATTTATTTGATTGTTGTAGTAATCCTCTTCCAGACTCTTCAAGTTTTTTTCGGCCTGCTGCCATATATCCGGCAGTTGCGCGTCAACCTTTTGATTAGCACCCGCTAAGCGGTCTTGTAACGACTCACTCGGCTTCTTCTCCAAACGAAATCGCCTCCCTTATGAAATGATTCCTAATTAAACGATACCACAAAACCAAGCGGTACTCATAGCAAATGATCTTTACTGCCGATCACCCATGTACTCCTCTTTTGCTTCTTCAATATGCTGCAGCGTGATCGCTGTTCCTCTCAAAATCGACTTGCGCTTTGCCTTCATATAGACCTGCTCTATCTCAGCAAAGCTGCAAGCTGCAAACACACCTGCAATATCATCAATCAGCTGATTTTTTTCATATTGATTAAATAACTTTTGTGTATAAATCCTTCGCTCGGCGTCGGTTGGCGCTTCGTACTTCATCTTGGTATCGAACCTGCGCCAAACTGCCGTATCGAGTTCACGATCCAAATTGGTAGCGGCCAATAGTATACTTTCAGCTTGAAACTCATCCAGGCATTGTAACAGGGTATTCACTACCCGTGACATTTCTTGTATATCCCTACTCCCCGCACGATTTCGTGCAATTGCATCAAACTCGTCCAGAAAGAACACACAAGGCGTCCGCATGGCGTACTCAAATATTTTTCGGAGATTGCCTGCCGTCTCTCCTAAGTAGCTTCCAATGATCGTATCCAGACGAACCAGAATAAGCGGTATCCCCAGCTTATAAGCGATATGATAGCCCGTTATGGTTTTACCCGAACCTGGAGGACCGTACATCAAAATCTTATTGGGCATCGTTACCCCTTGTTCCTTAAAAACCGCTTTGAGCTCATAAATCTCAAGCACTTCATCAATAATATTTCGATTGATTTCACTAAGGACAAGCTTATCTGATTTAGCCTTGCAAGCTTCAGCCGAATGCATCACTGCCATGTCTATCTCTCTACTCTTTGGTAATTTCGAAGCATTCATTTCATGTCCGCCTTTCCTTTACTTACGTTTTTCGATTGGTTCCGCTCATTGGTTCCCGCTATTGGTTCCCGTCATTGGTTCCCATGTAGAAAAAGCTAAAAACCTATACAGAATCGGTACTCTCGGCTTTTCTCATACCCGTAAAACAAGTGGGAACCAATAGCGGGAACCAATGAGCAAGCTGTTTAGTTATTTTCAAGAAACGCCTGCATCTGCTCTTCTGACCAGGCTAATGTATAACCGGCTCTTGAATTTTCTGGTGGATTTAAAAATCCTTCGTCTACAAGTTGCTGCATGTACTCCAGCACTTTTTCTTTCCGGATAGAAAAGACTTCGCGCAATTCTGAGCTTTTCGCAGAACGGTATTCACAAATATATCGTTTCATTTTTTGGAGCGTCTCCGCTTGCTCAAGCTCATGCTGCGCTTGATCATCCAAAATTAACGGTCTCATCTTTCTAACCGGATCGATTGGACCAATAATTCCGCTACTGAGCATCCGCTCAACGTGCTTGGTTGCTGCTGCGTAACTAATTTTCAGTTTCCGCTGAACAACCTCCATAGAAAATCCGCCATGCGCCAGCACAACAGCAAGCACCTGATCGTACTCGCTTAAGGAGCTATCCGAAGGATGATCATGCTCCTCGGTTTCTTCATGTTCGGTGTCAGAAGAGTCCTCTTTCTGATCTTCTTTTTCCCATGGTGGATCCTGATCCTCTGAAGCTGCACTTGGCTTGTCTTCCTCCGCTTGCGATGGCCAATCATGCTCTTTGCTCGTGTCTGTGGACCAATAATCTTTCAACGCTCCAATCAGATCTGTCGCTTCGATATCATCAGCGCTTGTTGCAGCGGATTGAAAGCGCTGAAGGGAAGCTCCCTGCAGCATACATATGCCATCCCCAAAACCTAATAACGGTGGAGCTCCTCGATCCAAGACCGTTCGGTAATCCACCGCGCTTTGCAGCTGGAAGGCCACTCGCGAGGGCAGGTTGGCTTTAATGACACCTGTCACCACATTCACACTAGGTCGCTGCGTTCCTAAAACCAAATGGATACCAGCTGCACGAGCCATTTGCGTAATGCGTTGTACCCCGTCCTCCACCTCATCACCGGACACTAACATCAGATCCGCATACTCATCAATAATGACGACGATGTAAGGCAGCATGTCATGCTTGTTCTTCACATTGTATGCTTTTATGTTACGTACGTCTGATTGCGCAAATTTCTCATAGCGCTGCTCCATCTCGACAATGACCTTGTTTAAAGCAAGCATGGCTTTGCGCATATCGGACACTGGTGCTCCAAGTAAATGTGGCAACCCTCGATAGATGGTAAACTCCACCTGTTTCGGATCGATCAGCAGAAATTTAACTTGTTTCGGTGATCGCGTCAGAATAAGCGAATTGATCATGGTATTAATAAAAACAGATTTCCCTGAGCCCGTTGCACCGGCTACGAGCAAATGTGGCGTACGAGCTAAATCAAATATCATCGGTTTACCGAGAATATCAGAACCAAAAATGACAGGCAAAGCCGCTGTGTCTGCGAATGCCTGCAGTTCCTCCGCCATATCTCGCATGTATACAAAAGCGCGGTCTGCTTGTGGAACCACAAAAGCAGCCGCGCTTCGGAATTTAGGAGCCGAGGTCACGTCAAACCCCCTATGATGACCAATATGATTGGCAATATCATCTTTCTTACTGATCAGCTTAGAGAGCTGTACTTTCGGAGGCAGTTGAAAGGAAATCGTTTGAAGCGTTGGTCCACTCTCCACCGATAGAATATCAATTTCACCTTCAAGCGGAATACCAGCCAGCTGCAGCGCATCGGAGATCAACTGACCGGCTCCTTCCACTTGTAGATTGGACGTGGAGTGCGGCTTTGGATTGACAGGCAACAGACTATAAGGAGCGCTTAGTTGTCCCTTGATGACAGGGCCAGAAGGAGCGCTCACTACAGGCGTTGTGGAAACGGGATAAACCCCTACAGCTTGGGCTTCTAGCTGCTCTTTCGAAGCGCTCACTGCCATCATGATTGGTCGCTCTTGTTGCCGCCATTCACGGAATCGATTCATCCACTTTAGACGATTCCGCCACACGTACTGCAGCGCTGCAGGCAGCAAGACAAACACACCAAACAACAAGGCCACATAGCGGATCAGCTGCAGGGCAAATTGCGATATCACATCCGGTACATCTAAAAATTGTAGTCCAATACATACCGCAACGGTAATGCCGCATATCCGCGTCAGATACTGCGCAAAGCTTTCTTTTTCGCCAGACTTCCCTTTCCCACCACCCTCCATCTCGTTACCCTTCTCCTTTCATCATCGTTTTGATAAATGAGCGCAGCTGCTCACCCGATTTGTAGGCATTCTCTTTTACCAGCGGCCACCACTCTGAAGCTTCATGACTCGCAAAATCAAAAACATCATTTAGATTTTTCACAATCATAAAAATTAAAAATAGGCCGAGCACCGTCCAGAGCCATTTTGGGATGACAAAATTAGTGCCTTGTCGGTGTAGAAACCACAGGACTAGGCCAATGATCAGCACGATGGTATATATGATCAATCACTCCTTTAAATTGAGCAGCACTTGATAAAATTTGGATACCCCGATCCACCAGCCATTGTGCTCAGCATAATAGCCTCTCGGATTATCCTTTGCGCTTAGCCATTCAATCGCATTCCGATTAATCGGTCGGTCTTGCGAGAGCTTCACAATGGTTTTAGCAGCGATCAAAGCCGATTGCTCTGTGCTCAGCGTTGCTCCTTTACCACTGCACCAGCAGCCAAACACATTCCATGGGTTTTTTACGATCAGATCCGCATGTTTTTTAGTGATCGGTACAAAGGATTGTTCTTGGCCGGTAATCGCAAGTAAGAGCATGGGATCAACGTTTTGCGCCTTCCCTGCCTGATCGATTGCAGCCAAAATGGACCGATCAGCAAGCGCTGATTTTTTGCTCACGAGATAGCGATTAGCGAGCAGAAGATTGAGCGGCCGATAGGAGATTTCGTTCGATACTTGGATGATCGGCTGCACATAATCAAGCGGATTCACTCGCTTATTATTTACGCGCACCTCAAAGTGCAAATGGGGTCCTGTGGATCGCCCCACTTTACCTGCGCCAATCCGCCCGATTCGTTGCCCTTTGTTGACAATGCTGCCTGGCTTTACGTCCATCCGTGTATCCAAGTGACCATAAATGCTCACGAGCCCCCCGCCATGATCGATGTAAATCGCTTGTCCGTACGTGCTCAGTGTACCGGCAATCGTTACGGTTCCTGCAGCAATCGCATAGATCGGCTGCAGCTCGGTATTCGTTGCACCGTCTGCAATATCAATGCCACCATGCGCCTCTGCGCCATCACCAATATTGCGGATTCCAAAATAGGATGTAATTCTCGTAATCGATGGGACAGGCCATTGATAGTTACTGCCGTCTGCATCCAGCTGCACCGGACCCCATGAGCTGCTAACTGCGCCGGTATGATTCAAACTCCCCTCCTCGGCAAATAAGAGAAAGGGGAGCATGGTGAGCAATACAACGAATGCGATCAGTACGGCAATGATAATGAGGACCACATAAGCCGGTGACCCTAGCAGAACAATGAACTTGTACGCAGCTCGTGCCTTTTTGACGGTCTCTACCGTTTTGACGATGGATCCTTGCATAGCACCACCTACCCTGCTTGCTTGAGACCGCGCGTTTTATACAGAGCGCTCTCTTCTGGCGGTACGACCATGACCAGCTCATCGTATTTTTTGTGATACTCTAAGATGTATTTGTTCGTATCTTCATTCTGCGAAATGATTTCTTGAATCTCCATCGGTACATTGGAATGCTCGGCAAGCTTACGAATGGCCGATTGCTCCATATAGAAGTAAATACGAACGCTCGTGTTTTCCCACATGCCCTCACCTTCTGCCGTATCGAGCATAATGGCAGGTGTATTAGAGCCTAGAATCATCATGCCGTTCCATTTTCGAATCGCGGTATACCACGAGAAGATTTCTCGTCTCATCTCCGGATTCTTGGTTTGCCTTTGCCCTTCATCCACCAGTACCGCTGAGAAATGAGCGCCTTCAAACTTCAGCCACTGAATATTGGAGTTGACAACGTCAATCGCCATCGACATTTTAAGCTGTGATTGTTTAGCCAGTTCATCCTTATCGTCGCTATCGGTTTGCCCATTGCCGACTTTAATGACCGTAAGCTTCGTTTTTTGGAAGGTAATCGACTCTTCGATTTGAAAAATGCCATCGTAAATGCCAATAAAATAGATTTTTATGGCATCATATAAGCTTTCAGCATCCTTATTTCCGCGCTTTGCTTCCTCGGCAATCTCCTTAAAAGCCAGATGGATGGTAGGACGTTCCCCCGTATAGGGAGCATCCCATGTTTCTGGCTTTTCTTTTACAATACCGGCATGCTCAAATACTCGTTTAATCGCTTCACCTGCCTCAAAAAGCTCCGCCTTTTTCAAACCATCCGCAAGCAGCGAGAACGTACGAACGCCATTATCGATGGCTTTACCTCTTCGTCCACGATTAAAGTTCACACAGTCTGCATCGAGTTCAGGAAGCGCAGGCATGATAGTCAACGGCTCATAATAACGACCTTGATCGGATGTATGATCGATATACACGCCATCTACATACTCACAGAGATCGCGCCACTCGCCATCTAGATCGAAAACAAAAACATGGATCCCTTCTTCTAGCAGCGAAACGACCAAAGCTTTTAAGAAATAAGATTTACCTTGTCCGGTCTTTCCGAACACCGTTATATTTTGAGCTCGTGGATCATTGGGATCGCAAATATTGATAAACGTAAACGAACCATCTTCTGTCCGCCGCCCAAAATAGGGACCTTGTCCATCGCTGGATCCGCCTCGCGTCATCGGATACGTTCGCGCAGCTGCCGTGTCTGTCGTGACATGGCCATAATGCTTTTTATTAAAAAATTCACTATTTGACGTATAGGGATCAAAAACAGGACTGGTCTGCCGCAGCGCCTCGAGCTGTTCGTATTCCAGGTTATCGAGCTTGCCATCGAGTTCGTCAAACCATAATTTCAGCTTCACTTCCACCGCATGCAGCTGATGGCGTTTCGGTGCAGTAATCGTTAGATAGGTAAACACATCTAGTAACTTTCGATTGTCCTGCTGCTTCGCATCTCGCAGCGATAAAATCGTTTCTTTGGCCTGTACCTCTGCTTTACGCGCTGGATCATCTTCCTGCTGCTTGGCTATGGAAACCGTCAATCGGTTCAGTTTGTTCTTCAAGGACATATTCCACGTCACATCACTGGCTGCATACCGAATGGTTTTTCGCAAGGTTGCGCCTTCTTTTTGTACCAGCTCGTCCAGCTTATCCAGGTATCCGGTGAGCAGCACAGGTGGATAGCCTTTAATCATTAAAACGCGAACAAAGTGGCCGCTCTTATCGTCTTTCCCGTTTAGGACATTGACTACGGTTTCGGATTTGTCCTTCTTCCAGTTCTTAACTAGCTGCTTTGTTGCTGCTATCATGTGCGGATTCCTCCTCTGCCTGAATAAAATGGGAAACGACTTTCGGATCTAATACAAAAGGTCGGCCCTGAAATAACCACCGGCTCGCCTCTGGAAAATACGGAAAGGTTAGCGCTGCACGTAAGCCCCACTTTTCATGGATCACGGAAGCCATATGACCGGTCATCGCATCCTCGCATTGGTTAAGCCAAACACTGCCCTCCCAGCTTGCTGCAGCTTGTTCCCACTGCAACCAGTGATGATAATCCGCATCCACGATGGCAACGGCATGACCCATTGCCAGAAGCTGCACACGCGCAGGATGGGCATAGGGTAAATCCACCAAGACAGGACCCTTACTCGCCAGCTTGCGCAGCATGCGAATCGTTTCCTCTACATCCGGACGCTCTTCGGCACTTGGCATCCATAACGTAAGACCAGGCGCGTTGCGTGACGTCCAGGCTTCCCAGCAAGGCTCATTGCTCGTAATCCGCAGTGGATTGAGATACGTATGCGTCCCACGATCCGGAGATAAATCCACGACCGATATCGTCACTTGCTCACCGCTATGCGCAACCGCCATATTAGCCGTTAGAAATGATTTCCCCGTTGACGTAGGCGAGGTGAAAAATAAAATCCCCATTAGCGTAGGTTTCGGAGGCAGCTCCTCGTCAAGCGTTTCATTCGCTTGGCTGACATTCGTCAGCTGCTGGCTTTCATCCGTGACATCCACGCGCTGCTTCCTCCGTTTAAGGCGCTGCAGGAGGCGATAACACGTACGGGCTACCCAGCCTAGCCCTAAACCAACCTTCCGACCAGAGGCAATGAGAAAGGCTATTATAGCCGCTAACATACGTCTGCGCGGCAACGCTACCGTTTCTTCTCCCTCTGCTGTTTCTTCCGTGGTTTCATCCGCTAGAGCTACCGTTTTTTCTTCTGTCGTGGTTTTTCGCTTTTCTAGCGAATCGAGAATCGGATTATCCGTTTCTTGCTCCCAATCACCCTGCGCGGCCATCCAGCGATCCCAGCTGATCGGATCCCACCAGCGCCCAATGAGCTCAGGAACACTAAATCCGGAGAGGATCGTAACTTCGTGTCCAGAAGCCGTTAGAGGATCAAGCACACGTTGCAGCTTTTCCCGCAGTTCCGTCACCATGCGATAGCGCTGGCGTTCTTCTTTGAGCATGTCGTCTGACTCATCATCACGCTCCCGCGAGTCAATCTGATATTCCATGACGGATAATCGCAGCACGTATACGCTACGTTTGGCCTCTCCGCTCTCGGCCATGTTTCGCCACATCGTAATCCGGTTATGCTTGAGCTCCGCCATCCCTTCGGAGCCTGCGGGCTTATCCGCTTTCGCCGCCCATAGTTCATGCTGATAATCTGCGACTTGCTCAGCAGATAGTGAGGCTTCAAACCCTTCACTCGCACATGCCCGCAAAAACTGCTCATAGCCATTAATACGTTGTTTCTTTTGATTGAAAATGGCGGTATGCCAAGGATGTGCCTGTATGGAAATGACCAAATGCAGCCTCTTTCCACTGCGATAAAACCATCCGTCACTCTCCGCACCGAGCAGTTGCTCGGCTTCTTCGCCTAAACCTGTCGCTTTCTGCCGCATGTACCGAAAACGGCGGCGGCGGCGATACGACCATGAAAACAATCGGCCAAGAATGGAGAACATAAAGATGAGAAAGAGTCCAGGTATCTTGATCCAAAATGGCAAGGGCAATAAAAAAAGGAATCCGCCCCCAAAGAGCGTATTCCCTATGATCCAAGCAATATCGGTAAAGGTGAGACCTAAATACTGAATATCTTCACGTATATCCCCCATGAAATAAGCGCTTAATAACTCATTTTCCTTCTCCTGCTGACTTCGCTCCTCTGTCATCTGTTTTTCCTCCTTTCTTTTTATTTCTGCCTTCGTGCTTACTGAGCATATCCGTCTGCAGCTGCTCAAAGCTGCCCATATCCATTCCGTTTAATGGCTGGTGCCCATGATCCACCGGCATGCCATCCATAATAACCATGATCTTGCCTGACATGGTTCGCCAGAACGGTACTTTTGTTTCCCGATAGTGTTTATGGACTTCCTCTAAACGTTTCGCTTGCGTTTCACGGACCATGATGTAATTGTCCTTCACGTTTGCTTCCATACCTGCAAGCAGCTCCTCGTCCCTTTGCGACTTCATATGCCGGTCTAGATCCGCTAAATAGTTTGATCCTCTTGGCAAATCAAAGCGCACATAAGAGACGCTTTCGTTACGCATGTTTTGCAGCAGCGGTACAATCTCTGGCATATCCATCTCCGGAATCCATAACTGCCCATCCACGAGCTTTAATTGCTTCACCCACGGATATTGTTTCTCTTTTGTACTGAGCTGATTGTACGCAGCAATGGCATCATTACCGCTTAGATTCGTTTTGGTGTAGACCGGTAATTGTTCCTGCAGGGCATTCAACGTCTCCTGGCTCTCCTGCGACCGTGTAAACCGCCGAATATCTTGCTTTTCAGCATCCACAAAAACGCCATTCTTGGTGTAGCCATGACTGACCTTTGATTTTATGTTTGATTCCTGCAGCTCCTGCAGCACCGGTTTAACGTTTTTCGCTACGAGCAGCTCGCCCGTTCTCGCGTTATAGGTTACACTCTCCCCATACGATTCGGTCAATCGATCCACCATTTTCACCATGTCCGCTCGATTTTCTTGATCGATCATCATAACAGCTCCAGCTTCAAAGCCTTCTGGCTTCAGCTGATGTTCGAGCTCATGGGCCGGAAGGTCAAGCATTTGCAATCCTTGATGCGTCACAACTTGGCCCGATTCTCGCATGACCACATGACCTGTTCTCGTTTCCCACACAGCAGGCGCTTCATACTTCACACCTTGCAGCGCTTCTGTTCCCCCGCCAGAGATGAGGGACTTCATTAAAGCCTTTTGGACGTTTCGCTCTTGCATACGCCTGCCGACTTCAGCCACACGGTTCGTCGATTGTGACCAACTCAACCCTTTCCGTTGCAAGGCTTCATTACCAAAGCGTTTCCCCATCGCATTGAGTGCCATCGAGGAGCGACTCCCAAGGGTGCCTAGCGCTTCAATGGCTTGACCACCATTGAGATGCACAGGCATCTTAGCTGCTCGCCATGCCGGACGCAGCCAGATAAAGAATAAGAGAACAAACAACCCACAAGCGGTAATCGGTGCTGCAATTGCAGGGTGTATCCCAAGCTCGGCCATAAAGCCCATATCTGCTCCGTAGTCCGTTTGCGCTTTAACAAAAACCGCCCAATACACGCCCATGATGTAGCCTGCAAATAACGTGCGTGTATAGATGTTGAGGAATCCGACGAGGGTTTCCAATTTCCCTGAATAGGCCGTGTACGCAATCCAAAGCCCTGCAAATATCGCCATGACAATGACAATCATGCTCTTAATCATGGATAGGAAAAAGGAAGGGACAATAATGCCCATGACATCAAAAATGAGGACAAATATGCCGCCTTCCGTCTCGGCCATGAGTTGTCCAAGGGACATGCCTGCGTAGGCTGGATTCGAAACACTATCGATTCCAATCACCAATGACTTTAAAATCTCTTCGCCGGTTAGATTTTGATAGGTAATGTCGGACGTCCCAATAATGCCGGCAAGTGATGATTGGGTCAGCCAGTTCAACCCGACATTAATAAAGTTCATCACCGTTAAGCTAAGACCAGCAGCGATGAAACTAAAAAAGAAGACCTTGAGTAGTTGCCCCATCTCCTTTTTACCCTTGATGATTTGAATGGATAGCATGCCAATGCCTACGAGCAGCGCCATCAGGCTTATGAGGGAAACAATCGACCAACCAATAAACACGGCTTTAATTTCCGCAATATGCGGCGTAAATAAATAACTCTTTGCAAAGGTGCCATAGAGGGGTGCCAGAAATTCATCTGTCCACCCGATCACAACACCATCCACAGCATCTTTAATGAGTTTGCCGCTCATGAGATCCCCGAACGTCTGGGTAATATCGCGTAATTGTCCGCCCAGATCGTTAACCCAATCCGGAATAAACCACTTGCTGTCATCCTCTTTTGGCGCTTCTACTGAAGCAGCTAAATAGGCGTAGGATAAGTCCTGTGTCACATTGTCCACCCCGATTTCCGCAATACATTAAAAATCCCCTCGATGATCGCAAAGAGCCCCGAAGTCATAAAAAGCATAATAATGGCTAGTGCTACACTCATTCGCTTCCAAAAATGCGAGTTTTTCAAATCGGTCTTACCAAGCTTTACTTGCCATAAAAATAAAATGATCTTGTACACCCAATACACGAAGGCAGCGGTTGATAAGAGTGTGGCAAAGGTGCCCGCGATTACGAGCACCCATTCCAGCACCCCCAACTGGCTAACATCTATGGCATACATTTTTTTCATCTTCTCTAAGTAGCCTTTAGACGTTTCAGCGGTTAAATGCTCCATTATGGTGTGGTAGACGTGATATCTTGATTGCTCGTCCAGGTATATACTTGCTCCAAGAAGTCAAGGAATAGGCCAGAGAAGAAAAAGAAGATAATGAGAAACACAACACCGGCTTCAATCCAAAACTTTTTATCATTCAAGCTGGCTTTTGCGCGTTTGACTCGTATACCAAAACGGATAATGTCATAAAGGCTGTAGATGAGTAGGAAAATGATCATAAACGAGATGGGAATCATAATGAGATAAAACATGAAACCTAGTCCATCAAGAATTTTCCAATCAAACTTGAAATACTTCTTAATTTTGGTGATGGGATTATCATCTGCCGCATAAGCCATTACAGGTAACATCCAGATCATCAGCATAGCCACTAGCGAAACGAGCCATTTTTTCATTTTCATGGTTAAAAACACCCTTCGTTTGTAGGATTTTTATAGGACTTGTTGTGATTCCCCTCGAAAATAACCCTCATTCCCCGTTTTTTTATAGGAGTTTTATAGGAATAAGGCTGATAATCGATCTATTTTCCAAGATACCGGTACAACGAGTAGAATCCAGCATAATATGCTCACGCCCCAGCACAGCTTGGCTAGCATCCGCTCCCCTATGCCGCCATTATCAAAGAGGCGAAACGCAAGGTGGACTCTTTTGCTAAATAACGAGCTGATCCCCTCACGGCCAAACAGGTCACCAACCAAATGAGCCCACCAGCCTACGATCAGACCCATGCTGATGGCTTGCACCATCCATAGCTCACTTTGCTGCGCATACGCATACGCGCCAACACTTAATGCTAGTGCAAACTCTGGCGTATGAATAATCCCCCGATGCTTCACCATAGGCAATAAAAGCAGTGCCCCTCCTGCAAGCGCTGTGAACCAGTGCCAATCATAGATTGCGTATGCCGCCAGTAATAAGGCTCCTACGCCTAGCAAGACCAAACTGCGTAGCTTAGCTAGTAAAAAGCTCATCGCGCCTGCAGCGGCCCATAGCGGCGCACTCCTCACCCATCCTTCATCTACTTCGATTCCAAGTCTAGGCAGCCCCCATAGCGCAGCTGCAAGGAGAAGGAGTAGCGACCCAAGTGACTGTGCGAAGCGTCGATTTTTGGTGGAGAGCTGGATGAGGTTGCTGGCTGTACTCGTCTTATGGTCCAGGTCTGGTGCCAAGCTCCCCACCGCTACCGCTAAGATGTAGACGACAGATGAGGTGATAGCTCCGCTTGGCCAAAAGGAAAGCAGTACGGATCCGGCAGCCACACCTAATGCGACATGTCCTGCTTTGTTCAATGTATTCACCCCCTCTCTCTGTTTTTTCGCATAAAAAAAACGACTCACCCTGTTTACGAGCAAATCGCTTATTTCACATGTTGTAGGGGCAGCTCCACACTTGTCTGCCTGCCGTTGATTGTGCGTTGTGGTAAGCCTAAATAGTATCCTTGCGCATAACGTACGCCACAGGACTGCAGCAGCTCCAGCTGCTCCTTGGTCTCTACGCCTTCGACAATAAGCTGCATACCTAGCAGTTCGCAGAGTTCTAAGGTGTAGCGGATAATCAGTGGGATATGAGGCGAAGCATGCGCGGAAATAAAAGCCTTATCTAATTTCATCCAAGAGGGCCGAAAGGAAGTCGAGATTAATCGGTCCAGATTTGCATTTCGCTTGCCAAAATCATCATAAGCAAAGGTGAATCCTTGCATGGCCAGCTGCTGCAGCTGCCTTTTAATACGCGCACTGTAAATGGTACTCTCCATAATCTCAAGTACCAATCGATTCTTATCCTTATCCGGTAACTGTAAGCCAGCTAGTAATGTTTTCGGGTGTACGTTCAAAAATAGCAGCTGCTCGGTCTCTAGCAAAGACAAGGCTTCACGTATGGCCAGCTGCATGAGCTCCGTATCGAAACGGGCAAGTTGATTCGCATAACGACGAAATAGTTCTGCTGGTGACTCTCCTCTGGATCCACTCACAAAAGATTCATAGCCAATGACGGTCTGTTCTGCTGTATCTACGATGGGCTGATACCGTAAATAATAACTCACGCCTTCGCCTCCTAACGTTTCAATAAACGTCCAAATAATCGAGCTGGTTTTCGCACCGAGATTTGTAACATTCGCTGGATTACCTCCTCAGCTTCATCCGATAAATGATAAGGATCACACACCGGCAAAGCGATGACTTGACGACCGGCCAATGCCTCTGCCAGTTCATCTCTTGCATCTTCTGAAGCCATAGGAAGAACAATGCGCCACTTTTCTTGTGGCTTATGAATATGTTTTCGGCAAAGCTGGGCCAGTTCTCGTTGTCGCCAGCTGCTCCCAGATCCGACCAGGACCGGAATATTGGCTCTAAAAAAATGATGCGCATGCTCACTTGTGTTGAGGTTTCCCACATCCACAATCAAATAGCGAAACTGTTCCGCATAGGACTCCACCCAATCAATATCCGCAGAGCCTTTAAAGCAAGTCACCTTATCCATTTCAAACCTTGGCTTGGTATTCATTTCGCCGGTACGATTAAAGGCGAGATACTCGAAACAAGGATTTCGTCCGGCCTCCCACAGCGCCACCTTGCCGCTCCCTTGCTTGGCTAAATAATTAGCAATGGCAAAGGACAGATGCGTACTCCCTGCCCCATCAAACGCTCCTGCCACCGCAATGAGCAGGGTGGGTTGATCATACGTGTGCTCAGCATGGTACTCTGCGCCTGAGTACGATGGTTCAGGCTCTGGCGTATCAAACGTGAGCTTTAAGTGCTGCTCCCAGTTTTTCTGTGGCCACACCCATGCTACGCCTTTTGACGTCCATCCTCTGGCGCTCTCTTGCTTGTGTTCAGATACCACGACAGCAATCTGAGTCTCCGATGCAAATACGTTTAATCGCTCGATCATACCAGGTGCAAGAGCTTCAGGCATGACAATCAGAGATACCGCCATATTCAAGAGCAATCGTTCCACTTCATGTTGATCCTTACATACATGCAGCCGGTACGCCGGTGGCGGTATGTCTTTTACCTCTAATCCTAAAATCAAAACGTGCAACCTACTGTCACCTCCATCTACAAGTAAAAGCCGCCAGCACAGGTCTGACGGCTTTTTCGTTTCGCCTCTTTCTACTCTTTTAGTATAGCTCTTTATTTACGCCTCTTTGTTTGCATTTCGTATGCAAAAAGTATGATTTTTTACAAAGAGATTGTATATAAATTTAAAACTCAGATATTTTTGCTAACAGATTTAAGTTCAATGTACTAATTTCACTGCTCCATAACCAACTTATAATTAGAGCGAGCACATAATCATTTATTCATCTCTTTATTTGAGAACGGCCTTAGTCCATTAGAATTCAGAACCAAGGCCACCTAACGAGTTTATTTTTTGTACTATTTGCTTGTAGAGATGCCAACTTTCAAGACGGCCCCTACCAATTTATTATCCTGTTTATAGGGAATCCGACATTTTCCTAACTCGAATATCAATTAATTCGGATTTTTCATTAAAACCAATAAACATTTGGACATCTGTTTTAAAATAGAAACTCTTAATATTACGATATGTTCCAATATATATAGATATATGTTTTTGACCTACAACCTCCCCAAGAACCACATTTTTGTAATAACCGTTTGTATTATCTATCTTCAAATCCGACCAACCTTTCTCATTACTTACAAAATGTAAAACTCCTTCCATTTGCGTGCCCGTTGGAAACTGGGATAACATTCTTTCTCTTATTTTTTCTTCCGGTTGTGTTAATGGATTTAATAACACCCTCATGGCTTCGAAAATCACGATTACCAATACAATAACAACAATAGTTAATATTATTTTTTTTATTAGAACCACTCTCCTTCTCAACTTTTTGAAAATTACCAATATTTACATGTAAATCAGTCTGTATAGAAATTTATTTAATCATAAAGATTAATCATATAGATAATACCACTTCCGAACCGGTTTTTTGTATCCT
This sequence comes from Paenibacillus sinopodophylli, assembly GCF_005930355.1. GTDB lineage: Bacteria > Bacillota > Bacilli > Paenibacillales > Paenibacillaceae > Pristimantibacillus > Pristimantibacillus sinopodophylli. The sequence goes on along the minus strand of NZ_VDBO01000002.1, from coordinate 562,206 downwards.
GGGAGGTTCTTCTTTGGTCGAAAATCTGAGGGATCATATCCTGCCGCTTGTAAGAAACCCGACACAAAGGAATTTGAATTGTAACCATCGCCTTTCTTTCTAGGAAACAGATCATAATCGATTGGATCTTTTGCTGTATTCCCTTGGAAAGTAGACAAGAGTTCTAAAAACTCCGTTATTGTATCATCATCTGTCTCCTCCAAAAATATCATTTCTGTTTTAATGTCTAGTTTTAAATCTTGCTTTCTATTTGTATCAGCAACTAATTTGCCATCTACTGAACCTGCTCCAATGGTCATATATTGCATTCCACTTTCCTCATCGAAATTCCCCTTAAACAGTGTAGTATCCCAATACTCACTTTCTTCATCTACAAATATGATTATACTTGTATGATTAAAAGTCGTTTTCATTACTTTATGTGCTCCGACATATACCTCAACCTTATGCCCACTTGGATCAATGTAAATCAACGGATTATTATGCACATACGTATACAGATTCAAGCTTAGCGGATTCGTAATCTCCCCTTCATACGTATCCTTAGTTATAAACCTTCCGATACTCGGATCATAGTATCTTGCCCGAAGATAATACAACCCACTTTCCTCGTCATATACTTCACCTGTGTATTTAAAAGGATTAGATATTTTCTCTTCAGTCTGAGATGAAAGGTTACCCCATATATCATATTCATACGCATTCAACGTAGCTCCAGATGCATCTGTAATTTTCACTACATCTCCATGACTGTTATAGGAGTAATATCCAGCTTTATTCGTGGTAACATCTTGCCGATAAAGAAGTTCATTCCCCCAGATATTACGAGCTTTTGTAGTTCCACTACTATCAAGCTCTTCGATAATACGCCCATTCACATACACATATCGGGTATAGGCTTGATTCACTTCTTTACTGGCACGCAAGCCATCTCCATAGTACTTATATTCGGCCTCTACACCATCAGATGAAGAATACGTTTTTAGTGTGTTATCCGCATTATATGTGTACTCTTCTAGATTCACTCCTGAAAAGGCAAAATCACCTTCTACCGTTTGTCTATTCCCTTTGGCATCATACGAATACTTTTTAGACCCTTGTGACGTTACTTCCTCTTCAATCCGATTTAATCCATCATACTTAAAGGTTTCAATACTGCCATTTCGATTAATGGTGTTGATATTACTAAAGCTATCATAGCCTAATGTTTCAAGCCAATTTAACTCTTGTCGACTAGAGCGTTGCTCATAAGAAGTGATTTCGCCAAACGCATTAACAATACGTTCCTGAACAATCCCATTTGGGTAGGTTACATTGGTTTTGTTCTGATTAATGCTCGTCGTATAGTCGTAACTTACAGTATCCATACCAGGATAATGAACCGCCGCGAGACGATTTAGTGGATCATATGTGTACGTTACTTTCTTTTGATCGGGATACGTAATGGTTTGTAAACGATCTTTGTTGTCATATCCCATTGCATACGATTTATTGGCAACCGTTTGTGTCTTTAGTCGCTTCCATTCATCATACTGATAGCCTATGTTTTCGTTATCACTATTACTCACAGATGTGATTAAACGGCTCGTTGGGTTATACGTCGATTCTTTCCAAAATATCTCAGTACCCGCAGTATTTTTAATAGAAACACGTTGTAGTTCATCATATGGCGTGTAGGCATATTGATGGCTTTGTGCATTATTATCCTTATAAACACTTAGCATACCCGTGTTTGTATACTGATACGTCTCTTTCTTTTGTGCCGCATCTGTTTTAGATAATAACCAACCAGCTTCATTATAGTTAGTTTGCTTTTGTACCTCTCCATTAATTGAAGATGAGATGACTTGTCCTAAATGATTGTACACATAGCTATTAATGATTCCCTTATTATCTTTAAGGTAGATTAAATTACCTTGTCCATCATATTTATAGAGTGTGGTTTGGCTAACACCGTCCGTACCACTAACTATCATTTTGGACACTAGTCCTAAAGTCGTGTATTCATATTGAGTGGTTCTCACTTTAGAACCACTTTTCTCTACAACTTTCAACGTTCTTCCCATTCGGTCTTGATAACTCCATGTCTCTTTCCCGTCAGGTGAATCCACTTTAGTTGTTGTTTGTAAGTACGTAGCCGAGCCATCCGTTTTGTACACGGCATTAGATATGGCGGTAATCGTCTTTTGCCCTAGCGGATAAGTAACTTCCTTTGGCGTTCCAAATATACTGTAGCTGTACTGGATTTTTTGTGCTGCATCATCAAATGGTAGCTTAGCCTTGATTAGTACCCCTCGGGTATCGAGTTCATTCCTTACCAATACCCGCTCGATTGAACCTACTTTACGCGATTGTTTCTCTGTTTCTCCATAAGGAGTGTAATACGTAATCATCTGTTCTCCATCCGGCAGCGTTTGTGTTACCTTTCGGATGTTATCTTCATATACGTACGTCGTGGTACGACTAGTAGCGGCATGGCTAGCTGCTGGCGTATACGTCTCCGATGTCAAACGGTTCTTACTATCGTAACCGTAAGTCACATAACTAGTATCTGGATAGGTTTGTTTACTTAATCGTTTCCATTGATCATATTCATATTTAATGGTTAACGATTGTGCTACGGCATTTTCAGTTAATTTCACTTGTGTACTTTCTTCAGTAATTTGCAACCCTTGGGCATCATACAACCATTGCGAAGTTGTATTCGTCGGTTGCATAGCGTACTGTTGCCCACTCGTCGTGGTCACAGATTTGGTTGGTTGTTTATACTGGTTAAACACAGAATAATTCGTAATTATGCTATCCGACTTTGTTGAGCTATCTATTGGATCACGAAAGTTACTTTTATTAATCGTTTGTGTTAATACATCATCAGCATTGTACACAAATGTCGATTCTGATTGAACAAATCCATTAGATTCCACTATTTTCTTAGTACTAATTTGATGCCTCGGGCCAGTATACGTGGAGATAACCTTATTTCCAAGTGGGTCGATTTCCTCAATAGGATATCCATAGCTGTCATACGTCATTTTTTGAAGAGTTACGTAATTCGCTAGATTGGCAGGAATTGTTGTGGTTAATCCATCTATGAAACTCTTCACGGCTGCCGGTTTTGGATCGCTATTACCTAATACCTTATCTGAAGTAAATACCATCGCAGGCTTCGGCTTATTGGGCTCATAATAGTACGACGTCACCTCATACTGCGCGGTCAGGTATTTCATATCTCCTTCCGTCATATCTGTAAAGTTATTATTAAAACTTCTCCTATTTTCCTCCAATATCTTTAATGTATTTCCTCTTCCATTTGGACGGTAGTACATATCCAACTGTGTATAAAAACCGTCCATTAAGGAGAGTTGTTCTGTTTTAATGCGGTCTCCATTTCGATAAGAACTGCTATATAATAAACGGTAAGAGTGGCCTCCTTCTTCATTAGCGACGGCTTCTTTCGGACGCGTCCAGACCTCATTCATCGCACTAGGTAAATATCCACTTATATCCTTGGTATATAGTTTTGATTGACCAAGTGTATCGTAATACAAGTAGTGAACACTTGCCACCTGATGGTACCCAATATACATTAACGAATCATTATCAATATATAGATTCGTTGTTCCGCGCATGAATTCACGTTTTTTCAGACTATCTTCCATTCTCCACAAATTATTATAAGAACGATATTGATAGTTAATTGATACTCCTGTATCTACTTTTACTTCCTTCAATAATAAGTATTGAATTTCCGCGTATGTCTCTAAGTCTCTCATCATAACGGTCGAAGCTTCTGCGCCGTCTGTTGCAATGGTTTGATCTGAGTCGGGATTAACATCTAGTTTGGGTCTAAAATTACTATCTCGTAAGAAATAGTAATCATCCTCATAATTGAATGGCGCTGCCGTCGAAACACTTAAATCTTTGTACGTGTATTCTTTAACAAATTTATTCGTCAGCATATCCTTGACTTTATTCAACTGGTAATAAAAGAGCCTAGTATTTTGATATTCATAATGATCGACTCTGTTGCTAAACGCCATAAAGCTCTTAAGCCAAATTGGTGTCGTTTCTTTGTTCGTACTCATATAGCTGACATCGTAACTCATGCTGTTAAGCAAATTATTAGCTGCATCCTTAACTGTAAATCCAGTTATATAGCTATGCCCACTGGTCGACCTTGAAATCGTAATTACTCGACCGATAGAATCTGTAATGATCACATTCGTACGATTATCTTGATAAGAAATTTGATCCCCGTACTTATTTCTTTTAGATTGAATAACCCCGTCTAAATTAAATACATACGTAATATCTTGATCGATGGTCAGAATATAATTAGACCCTTGTTGTGAATAGGTAACGTTCGTATATGGGTGGTTATATGCCGTTATGCTATTTCCTCTAAATTGATAAGAACTACCATCATCCAGTGTAAACGTAAATTGTCTACTGTTCACCGATTCAGCAGGAGTAAGTTCTTTATAGTTGCGATTATGAACAGTCTTGTATGTTCTTGGAGCTTCGTTTACAACACTAAGTTCTCTATATAATTGCATTGTCGTACCAATCTCAAGCGTAGGGATATTTAATTCCCATCCTGTAGCGATATAATTCGGATTTTTGGCTATATTGAACTCTGTAATCTCCGTCCAGTTGCCCATACCATCAGATCCCTGCAGGGGACCAGAATAGTCGCTTGCTTGCTGATTATATCCAAGAGCCCCATCATAGAAAGGCATCAGCAATTTCGCATTGAGAGAGTTATAGCTCCTTACAATGGAGAAATCTAATCCGTTACGTCCTGGTAAATAGAGATCCACATCCTGTTGGCTGCTCGTTTTCAGGATGGGATCAATCATGCCATCTGTACTCAGCGTATAAGGATTAGGCGCATTTTTCTCTGAGAAGCGATAAGAATCTGCCGCTAATGCACTTGCACCAACGTTTAATGAGGATTCCACCGAATTCTCTTGCACTTCACCTCCACTACCTAGTTCTTCTTTGTCATAAACAGATTCTGATACCGATGTCTCGGCATTCAACATGTTCATAACTTCAATTGTGTTATTTTCTTGTTCGTAATTTACAACAGCTGATGGCGTGTATTCTTTCAGTTTCTCGTACTCTACAGCGGATAAACGCCCAATACGTTCCAACAGATCTTGATTTGTCCATCCTAGAACTTCTATGGTTTGTGCTTGAGTTAGAAGCTTATGAAGATCTGGATAATAGTAAGTTGCAATTTGTTTCATAACGGGGGAATAATCATTCTCAATGGTTTTATAAATATCATCTGTAAATATTCCTGTATTCATTGTCTCTAGTTCTTGCGTAGCTTGTATATCAACATTCGATGCTAGATCAGCTACTACTTCCTTTTCAGCCGCGATTGCGATTGGTTGAAAACCTTCAAAAGTTGACATAAACAAACTAAATACCAATAAGATAATGAGCTTTTTCAAAATAACCCTCCTGCTAGATGTCATTAAATAAAATTACATAGTAAATTACAAACTAACTTTGAGAAGATACTATTTTGTTAACTAGTAATATTACTCCTTCTCTACTGATTTCAAGTTTCCGTTATTGTCATACACATATCGCAAGATATGTGATGATCCAGAAAAAGATATATAATTTAATTTATTATCCTCATAAACATAATTTTTATTTCCTTTATGAAAGTATATAAAGTTACTTTTTAATGATTCGTTCCCTTTTGCATCTAATGCCGCTACCCTTATTTCATAAAATATATTTGAAGAAAGTCCCATCATATTATAGCTGTTTAAATCTCCACTAACAGATGCGTGTTTAACTTCTCCCACATAAATATTGTAACCCGTAACTCCAACGTTATCTGTGGATGCATTCCATGAAAAATTAATGCTACTACTAGTTTGGCTATTAGCTCTTAGCTTTTGTGGGACATCAGGTGGCTCGGTATCCCCAGTATACTCAAAGCTTGTAAACAAAGAATTATTACCTGCTGCATCAAAAGCATGGATTTGAATATTCAAAGTATTATTATGATTAATTCCAGTTAAATGGTAGGTTGTCTCCGATCCTGCGACTTGTATTAATGGTACTCCAGGTATTAAAATGATGTATCCAGTGACTCCAATATTATCCGTAGACGCTCCCCATAGAATTTCGATACTGTTATTGGTAGTATTAGTTACAGAAATATCACCCGGTTTTGTTGGAGGCGTCATATCAGTACTAGATTCTAAAGTAAGTACTTCTGACTTATTTCCCGATTCATCTTCTGCATAGAGTTCAAATAAATAACTAGTGTCTGCACTTAATCCAGAAAATTCAACATTATGAGTATAAGTATATGGATAATTATTTTGTTCATAGATTACACCATTTATTTTAAGTACATATTTCACTCCACTTGATTCATCTGTTGAGGGATCCCAAGAAAGATGAATACGATCGCTACTTCTATAATATGTTTGGAAGTTACTTGGTTTGGTAGGTGGAGTAATATCACTAAACGACTCACATGTCCCATATACCTCAGCGTTACCATATTCATTTACAACGTCAGTTTCATTAATTAGATGAAACCTAACAAATATATTCCAATAGCTTTCTGTAGATATATCTCCTGCAATATATCCTTGATCTATAAGATATGGGCCATTTGCAGAGTAACTCTTCTCCTCCATAAAATAACCATTTCTATAAACGAAACTATCTGACTTTAAACTTAGCTCTTGAACATTATAATCAGAGAAATTAGCAATAAATAATGAATTCTCAAAATTCACACCTGGTTGAGTCGCTTCGCAATTTGTCGTATCTAAAATGGTATGTCTTACAACATTCGGGGAAAAATTAGCATTTACTTCTTGGCTTACTCCAATAATTAGCGTGAAACAAATTAATACTATCAGTAGCATTCTCTTCATTGTTAGCTCCCTTAAGCATTTATATTATTTAGATTGCTTTACATCTACGTTGATTTTTGACCAAACACTCTTTTGGTTTTTCTCTGTATCCATAAAATTCAAATTCTTTTGGGAAGTGTTTTGATCAAGTGTAATAACTATAAAATCACCATTTCCAAAGTCTCGTTGGAATACTAGCTTTATGACTTTCAACTTTTTATGTATTAATATTAACGGTAAGCTGTCGCCTCTCTCCCTATAATGTTGAAGCGTTTCATCAATTACTTGCCCAATGCCTGCTAAATTAGCATCAGATAATTCTTCTTTACTCGTATTGTCCTCGATAAGATGTTCTGGTGGATCTTTCTCAAGTTCTTTTAAATCTCCTAAGTCGAAATCTAACCATTCACTTTGATTTATTTTATGTTTTTCCAGTGCCTCATTCCAAAGCATTTCCATATCATTTTTAACTTTAATATTAGATTGATTGTTCAATATTTTTTTTTCTGTACTATAGACAGTGGAGGTTACAGTTGCTTTTTTATTTTCTAAAGCGCTCTCATTCCCTTGAACAATTGATGCACAAATTATTGATGACACACTAATAGCTATTAGATACAAAACCACTTTCTTCTTTCTATTAACTGACATTTTCTGATACACTCCTTATTCTATTTTTATAAATTAAAAGTAAAACAGAACAATCAAAAATCGCCTCCTATAGACATCATCTGTCTAATATAACTTACGAGAAAAATATTATCAGTGATAGATTTTGTCGAAAAATGTTATTTTTTGTAGAATCAACAAAATAGCGAATCCTTAATATTTTTGATATTAATAGTCTTTCATAAATGTTCTCGTAATTCGTAATATTTTTTGATTTTTTTGTATAGGCATAGCAAATTGCTTATATCGCAATATAAATGGCAAGCTCGAATCTAGTCTACTCCCATTCATTGAAACTCAGATATAATCCTTTCCTCTTAGGTTCATGAGTTTACATTCGTTCTCTATGAAGTCCTATATATATATTTTCTGTTTAATCGCCTTTGTTAACAATTTATTGAATACACAACAGAGAAAAGAAGTATTTAACGATGTTGATTACGTTTATAGATTCTAACGACTAAGTTATTAAACGATTACGAATCTATTCATCGCCATAACCCTGTGCCGTTTAACGCTTTTTGCCGAATAAAAACAACCTTCCTCGTTATTTACCGAACGTTTGCCGACAACCTTTCAAAATAAAGTGATAAAAGCCGAAAAAGCAGATAAAAAGCCAGCGACTTTTCACAAATCCTGACATGCCCTATGCCACGGCACACCACCTCATTTTTTCGTCTGTTTTTATTCGAATTACTGCACAAAGAGTCCTGGTATCTCTTACGCTTGTAGAAAATAGAATCGAAATGAAATGAGTTCAGAAAAAGAAGGGTAAATCTCGGAATAATAGGCGATAGACAAAGAAAATAGGGTTAAAACGAGGGTTAGAGAGGAACGAAAAAGAGCCCTTTGCTTGTTGTTTTTCAGCAAAAGGTTAAGCTTATACGGTTTTAAGGAAGCCTGCTAAACAAAAATCTTGAGGTGGATCTGGTATAGGCTCCCAATACGGTAGCTTGTCCATTTCCCATGCGATCCACTTCATAATAGCCTCTATCGCTTGGCCCTGCTGCCATTTGTAGCTTGCATCGGTAATCATATCTCTAAAAGCAGTGGGATCGAGACGTTTGGTTAACGCTATTCTTCGGAACCATTCAATGTCGATTACCTTCTCGAGCTCATCGACAACCACGGTAGACTTTTTATAATCAAGCGTAGTGAACGCGCCTGGTAGGGTGTAGGTTTGGTTAAGCGTAATGAGCGCACGGCGGCATAACTTACGAAAGCCAGGCTTTACAAACCCTTGCAGCTTTTGAATGAAATCATACCGGTTATAGTCTTTTACAAAACGCAGAACACCTGTGTCTTTCGCTATCGCTAGCAAGGCAGCAGCTCCTTTGTCTTGTAATTCAAGACGAATACGATTCAGCGCTCTCTCCGGATTTTCACCCTCTGTATTAAACGATTCTTTAATACGTGCCATCACATACTTTTTCACACTCTCGCTTTTGTCTTTAAGCATCGCTGCCAGCTGCAGTAATCCATCTCCTTCAAGAAAGGAATCACATCCCATCGCTAATAGATAGCCCTTTAACTGAGCCATTAAGCGGCGATAGCTTTTTTTAGCAGGGAAAATAGAGCGATAATGCAAGCCTTTTAGGTGCCGCGGTGATAACGCCGCATTAACCTGAAAAACGGCTTTAGGCTCACCAAATAGATTGCGTTCTACACGCGCAATGGAAAACAACGCTTGGCCATCCTGAACGGTAGTCGAGCCAAGCTGCTCCAGTACCTTGCGGATATGACTATTATCCTCACGATGAATGAGCTCACCTAATTTTGAAAAGTTGAGCTGCAGCACTTTACGTCTTTCATCCCCCTGCTGACCGCAGGCATACAAATAGAGCTTCTGATTGGCTATCGGAAGCGTAGCAAAGACTTTGCCTGTCACTAAGGAAGGCAATATAACAAAGCGCCCTAATTGGCCATCAGGCTCCAAATAAGAGGGCAAAGAAATAGATCGTGTACCAATATGTTTTTCTTTCGTCTCCACAATGAGTTTATGCAGAATGAATTTTTGATAGGCAGCATAGAATTGATCTTTATTAACAGGTGTTTCAAAAATCTCTGTCAGCTTCACATAGATAATATGCCGGTTAATATAGGTGGATATGCCATCTGTTTGAATCCCGACCTGCAGCGTCATAGCGAGCTGTAAATCTGCTTTTGTAAGATGGTTCATCAGCCTGCTGCGTCCGCTACGAACGTGAAAGGTTTCACCTGAATCGAAAGATTTCTCAATACCAAAAAGCGATTGAAGAAAGCGATAGCTGAACTTGATCGGTGCATGAGTGTGTGTAGAGTGAAGGGCAGATGGCTTCTCGTTCAGCATAACTTTGCTCCTTTCTAGAACACTCAAATGAGATTGAGTACGGTAGCGATTTTAGATAGGGCACTATGTTTAAGTTGATAGTATTTTTGGCGGTTATAATGCATTTCGTCGATCACCTTATAATCGAAAGGCTGATCTCTTACCAGATAACGCTTCTGTATGAGATCGTTCTGCTCCTGGCTCAACCGTGCTAGCGCACGATCCATATTTTCGATTTCTACTTCAAGCTCTAATATCTCAAGCTGTTTAACGGTTATCCGCTGTTCTTTCCGTATATACTCCGACTCTATCGGACTATTGGATCCACCACCGCCACTCATACCGCTATACGAAGCAGTAACGGCTGGGATGGCATACTGCTTATGCATAGTCTCTATATCCAGTTCTAATCGACGTTTTCGCTTCACATTCAGAAAATATTGCTCTAGCAGCTCTTCAACTAATGGGACATACTCTTGTTTCTTCGTTTGATGAATACCGAGTTCCATCTGTTCCATCGTTTCATAATATTCATCGAGCCCCTTGCCATGCACAGCCATGTACGTGGCAATTAGCGTACTCTCTTGTACTAATTCAGGCGTAAGCGTCGTACGTAATTGCTTTTTTAATTGCCCATAGCGTACGGTAAGCCAGGATACAGGGATGGATGATATATTTTGCTCGGTCACTGAGATTTTTCTGCGCATTGTCATTCTCTCCTTTCGCATAACCGGAACGTCCAGCAGTTCGTCAACAAATAAAGAAGTTTGTTCATACACTTGATTACATACCATGCAATGATACTTTTCCTCGTTCATGGGATGGCATGGATGATCGCATAGCATACAAATCAAGTTTATTCCCTCCTCTTACGTAGGCTGCCATCTTCAGGTAAGGTCACCAATGTCCTCACGACGCCTGGTACTTACAGGCGTTTCGGCAAATTTCACATTTACTGACCGACAGATTCTTTGCTATCCCAACAATGGATATGCTCAGGTATGCCTTCTGAGTAAATGGCGTGAATATTAATGCATTTCGGAGGCTTATATTCGAGTGGTCCTACTAAATAGGTCTTATCAAATTCAGCTCGTGCATCAGATAAGACGTTCTCCCATTCTTGAGAACATTCCATCCATATATCATCCCTGTCATAACCGAGCTCAATAATCATTCTCCAACCGATTAAGTATTTTGCCATTGATATTCCACCTTGCGTTTTTAAGTATGGGCCGCCGTGTCAGTCTTTATTTTTCCTTCTTAGCATGCCGATCGTCATATGCCTGTAGAATATTACGTATCGTTTTCAGTGTTTCCGAAGGTGTTTTGCCAAAGTTTGCCGAATATGAGATGAGGCCCACTACGTAAGCCTCTGTATCTCTCTTCGTTCGGAACACATTAGAGAAGTCATCAATCATTTTATGTGCCTGGTCTTTTGATAGAGCAGCCATCTGCTAACCTCGATCCCTTATATTCGTTAAACGATCCGTTTTCTATGCTAGGTCTATGAAAAAGGATAGCGCTACGGACTTTAAGTACTGATGTATGTCTTCCGTTGACCCATTCAGCTGAAGGAGCTTGCCAAGTACCTCTTCTTGCTCGGCCTGTTCAAGCTCTTCCACAATGACCTCAATAATATCCGTTGACGCCATGGTTACATTCCCTTTAAAAACATAGGCTTCGACCTTTAACGCTTTCTCTGAAAAGTACTGTTTGAGCTTTTCATCCACCTTCATCTTGGAAAACCTCCATGAGTTGATTTGACTTGGTATTCAGCAGCGGTATGTTGACCCCTATGACAATGCCCTTTAAAGAGCCATTTCCCCTCACACTTCGCTATCGTCGCATAGGTTGCTCTCCCTCCAACATGGCTATAGGGTTCACCTATTTGGATAAGAGACGCTGTCCACGAAGCTGGAGGCAGTACATTTAAAAAATATTCTTGGAATGCTTCATCAACCTCATCTCCAATCTTCAAAAAATGATGGAGATCACCTTGCCAATCTTCAAATTTCTTTATCAAAGCTTACTCAGCTCCTCACCGGCATTGTATGCCTCGTATTTTTTTATATAGCGATTACGATAGAAATCTAATAGCCCTTTACGCTTTAAATAATGGTATTTGGCTGTAATGACTGATTCCGTTTTCCCTAGACCAAATGCTAACGTTCGACATTGATCAAAGCCGTAAAACATACTTAAATACTCCAGCTCTTCACTCGTGAATCTAATACCTTGCTTAATGTGAAAGTCAGGATGGTATAACATCCGCTTAGATTTGTCATAGGTAATGACCTCGACAAAATCATAGTCCGAGTTAGTCTTCAGCTTTTTAAGGCCCATCACATAACGCCTCCGATCATGTAACTTTCTATCGTCTAGGGAGTCTGCCATCATCAGGCGAGGGGCAGCTATCACCCTCGCGATGCCCCGTTGGGCATTTCGGCTATGTAAGTATAAAAACGCCTTGGTTAATCTTCTCCAGCTCTTCATCTGTTCCGAGTTGTACGATAAAGGCCTTTTCACCGATGTACAATACGAGTTTCTCGCCGTCCCTAAGCTGCTCTAAATCGTTTTGATACGGAAATTGCTTTTCCATCAACCTCTCTCCTCTCGATTAACTCTTCAATTTCATGGCTTGATTAATGAGCAAATCCAACTCTTGGCTTATTTTGACGACTTCCGGATGAATGAAATTATGACCATGTTGATCAGCCATAACCTGCATTAGTTCACGCTTCTGCTCGATGATTTGGTTGATATCCCCCACCGTGCATCCCTCCATATAGGCAGCTCTGCTGCAGAATGCCATCTAATGACTACCTTTAAAAACCGTATGCTAGATCGTTTTCATCAATAAGCTGATTAATGGAATCACTACTGATTTGTGTGACGACAGGTTTACGCTGTTCCACTTCCACAACTTTTGAATGTGCGATCAAGCAGCCACTTAGAAGGAGCTGCTTGATCTCTTTTAATTCATAGCTAACATTGCTGCAGGAGACACAACCCATTGGCATACCATTACGCCTAATCGCCGTGGTTACTTGCTCAGCAAGCCATTCTGAGAGCTTTCGTTCAGAGGACAATTTCTCCAGAAAAGCATGAACTTCATCCGAAAACCGCAATGCGCTGATGTTGAATTGTGCGCGGCGTGTCATTCAGCAATCCCAACGCCAACTTCGAGCCTACGTTTTAAGTAGTTCTTCGCTACGATTTCAGAAGCATAAATATTTAATTTCCGCGAATCCTCTGGGAAAATATGATACTTATTAGCAACTTCTTCACCTAGCTTTTTAGTAAGGAACGTCACCATGTAAAATCGTAATGCTTGGTTTACCCCACCAATGTGAACATAGTAGACCAGATCCCCTTGATTAAAGCTAAAACTTTGTAAGGACTTCAGCATGGCTACAGCTGCAAAGTCATGTAAAACGGGTTCTATGAAAATGGATAAGTCTTGATCCTTATGTGATACAGGATCTTTGTAAAGAAAACGTCTTGTTTCAATATGCTGAATAATAAAGGATTCAAGTGAACGAACATCCTTAAAATAATCCATCAGCTTATCCGTCCTTAATTTTTCTAAAACGGCTAAATAGCTCTGGTCCGTGGATGATACAAAATCGGCTGCTTTTTGTGCACCACTTAAACCGTGCTGCAGCTTGACCAAATCTTGACTTTGACCGCCTATATCGTCAATAACCGTGTATGCGTCATTATATCGCTTAGCGTCTTCTTTAAAATTCCCCTCTAAATCTTGCTTTAAGGCGTGTCTAGCATTTTCACCTTCGATGCGGCATTCAGCGTAATTTACGTTAATTGTCAATGTTCGATTGAAACCAGGTGTGAGCAGCTCGTAGGTTACATCCGCTAGGAACCGATGAGACATTGTCTCTAATTTGTCCTTAAAGCTATTAGCCTTTTTCACGAGCCAGATCGGTAATAATGTGCCAAAATAATCAATGTACACCGTGTCTTGATCAATCTCTGGACGTTTTAAAACGTGATATACCGCTATGCTTGCAAGCCAAGTGATCAAAACGATCATGGACTGTGTTTTATCATGAAGCGTATAGATATGGTCATTGCCTAGCAGTTCAGCTTGTGCACGTTTACCGACCATAAAATAACGCTCTCTACTGTCCACGAGAAGTTTAATAACGAGGTGCTCATCCAGTGAATCTTCTGGAATGTTATGTGCGAACATGCCGTCAAAGTCTTTCACTGAGATTTCTTTAATGGAAGAAGGCATCTCAAAATAATGGCCATCTATCATGTGTTGGCCAATCGAGTTACCAAAGTCAGTAACCATACGTTTAATTTGCAATTGTAATTCCTCCTAAGAGTTAGTAACTGTCAATAAAATCAATGATTTCTTGCAGATTATCTGCTTTCTATTCAGGAGTACCTAGAACAACTAATTATTAATAAGCACAGTTTTGTTCATTACGAGTTTTTAGTATCAATAATCTCTTTTTGTTTAATAAGGGCATAATTTTTAAGCGCCTTTGCAACAAGTTTCAAAAATTCGTCTTCATAGTTTTCAAGAGTTCTCAATTAAGCTCACCTCTTTACTTCAATATCCTATTAACGTGAAAGAATAAATCAAACATCAGTGGAATTTTATAAAAACCCATTGCGGTGAATACGGGGAAAAGTGTAAAATTGTAGGAGTCTAGGCTACAATTTTATTTTTCTCCTCGAGATGATGGTCAACTGTTAATCGATCATCTTTTTTGGTACTTCATTTAGTTTAAATCTTATGTCTTAAATGTTTCAATACGAAACATATTTAGTTAAAAAAACGAGTCCATTCAAAGTTTAATGCTCCAGCTATTTTTTTTGCAGTGTCTACACTTGGAGAGCGCAGGCCATTCTCAATGTTTGTATAATTACTCCTACTTACACCTGCACGATCAGCAACGACTTCTTGCGATTCATTTCCTCTAAGTTCAGTTAGCCAGTTACGATTTACCATTTTCATTACATCACCACCCCTGGTATGTTTCATAACGAAACTAACAATGTAATTATTATATGTTTCGATATGAAACTTGTCAAACATTTTGTTTCTTATTGAAATGAATCTGTATATGTTTCATTTAGAAACGTTATAATTGTATTGAGGTGATTACTATTAAAGAAATAGTAGGTAAGCGGATAGAATATGAAAGGTTAAGAAATGAATGGACTCAAGATATTGTTGCTAAAAAAATAGGTGTTGCTCGACCAACATATGCAAACTATGAAGCAGGTAAACGTCAGCCCAGCATTGATAATCTCAAACAACTTGCAGAGATTTTTAATGTAACAACAGATTATTTAACTGGACATTCAGATATTAGAAATGGTCTTGATATGAAAAGGTTAGAAAATATCAATATGACAGAAGAGAAGAAACTTCAACTGTATACACTATTGGAAAAAATGAATAAAGATCAAATTGAACATGTTCTTAAAACTGTTCAATTTATTATTAAAGACTAATTCCTTTGAATTCTTTCTAAAAACTCTACGAGCATGTCCATTTGTGGATCCAATCTCAAAATATTAATTAGACTGTCGATCTCTCTATTTGTCATTATTGTTATCAACCTCACTAAATCATTAATTTCCAAACACTTCACCTTCTCCTCTAGATGTAAATTAAATAAATTAATATAAGGGGCATCCAAACTGGCTGCTCTTTTGTGCATTCTATGTATGTCTGCGGTCTTCTTCCTTATTTACCCAGCTAGTTCATAGTAAATTATGCCGGTGTTTCAGTCAATAGTTAAAAATATATATATTGACTTTTTAGTGAAACGTTTATTAGAATATGGTCAAGATAGAGGAGTGAAATATATGTCGTATTATCAATTACTCAAAAGCTACATATCGAAATCTGGTCTTACACTTCATGATATTTCAGTTGAATTAAATAAGTACGGATTCAACATCAGCAAAGGTTACATTAGCCAGCTACAAAATGGTAAAACAGATAGGCCAGCTACTGATGACCTTACAAGAGCGTTAGCAAAAGTTACAAATGGAGATGTTGAGCAACTTCTCACTGCCTCTTTTTTGGAAAAAGCTCCTGCAGAAATAAAACTGAAATTTATTCAATTAAATAATCTAGACACTGCCTCACCTTCACAAATCGAGAAAAACCAGTTTATAGAGATACCTGTATATGAAAATATTTCAAATAATATAAGAACAAATCGAGTCTTAGGAACTGAATTCGCAGACAAAGCTTACAACTCTGAAGGAGAAGCCTTTGCAATAATAGTAGACTCGGAAACAATGTTAGAAGACTCAATAAACAACGGTGATTTAGCTATATGTTCAGCTGTCAAAGAGATTAACTACAATGACATTACTTTAATTTCAATTAATGGTGCTTCTGCAAAACTATTTCGAGTGTTCTTTAAAGACAATATCTGTGTGTTAGTTCCATCGAATAAAAAAATCAAGCCAATTGTTGTGAATATTAAAGAAGTAACTGTTTTAGGAAAAGTAGTTGAATTAAGAAAGAAATTTAGATAAAAGGACAAGGAGGAATTGGAAGTTGGTTGTTAAAAGAAAATTAGATCAAAACGAAAACAATGATGAAATTATTGAAGCAGTTGGATATATAAGACAAAGTGATGAGCGTGAGGATAAAGAGGATATTTCAGAGCAAACACAAATGGCGAAAATTCAAAGCTTTTGTGATATGAATAATTGGAAACTAGTAGGTGTTTTTAAGGATATTGATTATTCAGGATTTAGAATAAGTTATCTTAAACGACCAGGATTAATGAATGCATTTGAGTATATTAATAGCCATAAACGCGTTAGAAAATTTGTTGCCTTCAATCTTTCTCGAATAACACGAAGAAAAAAAGACTTTATTCTTATTCACGAATCACTTTCAAAATTAAAGGTGGACATATGTTCTACTGCTGAGCTACTGGACTTTAGTTCCCCAACAGGTAGAATGGTTGCAAACATCCTTGTAAATCTAAATGAGTATTTCAGCGATAATCTAAGCGATATTACTAATGATAGTAAGGAAATAAATGCAAAAAAAGGACGCTGGAATGGCGGTCCTGCCCCTTTTGGAATTATAAAGAAAGATGGAGTATTCATTGAAGATGGTTTTAAAGCAGAAGCTGTTAAACAAGCTTTCCATTTAGCTAAAGAAGGAAAAGGAACTTATATCATTTCAAACTGGCTTAATTCAGAATCTATTCTGACTCACACTGGAGTTAAATGGACCCCTAGAAGAGTTCGTTATATGTTAAATAACATCTCCTATACAGCCATGCAAAAATGGAAAGGTGTTTTATATCCACTTATGAATTTCCCATCACTGGTTTCCACAGAAGATTTCATGTATATACAGCGAACTCTATTCGGTAAAGATAACATGTGGAGAGGTAAAAATAGACAACTCTTGTCGTCTATCCTACGCTGTCCAATGTGTGGAAGCAAAATGCATTCTAGGCAAACTAGCAGCAAAAAAACAAGAAGATATGTTTGCAGCTCTAAAAATTCTAATGGTAATTGTAAGAGTCCTGTTATAGATCTCCCATCACTTAATGATGCAATTTTAAAAAGAATAGTTGATATAAGCAACGGTCGTTACAGTAAAGAACAAATATCTAGTAAAATAATTGATGAAACGGACAACACGCTTAGTGTTATTCAACACCTACAGACTGAATCTAGAAACTTAGAAATTGCAATTCAAAATGTATTTGATGATTTCTACATGCATCAAAAATTGAGTGAACAACATTTTAGCGACCTTATGAAAAGATATGAGAAGAAACAAATCGAAATAAATAAAAAATTAGAAAATATGCCTATCCCAAAAACGAACAATAAGTATGGTAATTTTGATGAGCTTCTTAGCGAGCTCGCGATTGCATTTGAGCTTGGTCTTGATTCAAATGACAAAAGAATTATGACAGAACTAATTATTGAAAAGATCATTCCAAATAAAATTACTGAAATTCACTTTAGATGGGGAGAAATACAAGAAATTAACTATACAAAATCAGGCTACGGAAAAAACGAGGTATTGTATTTCTAAAAAAAAAAACCACTCCGAAGAGTGGTCAGCCTTCATTATGAAAGCTACAGTTTTTGGATAGGAGTGGAGAGAAACCATACTGTACCTTTATTATATGTATACGCTTCCAGTTTGTCAATAAGCGCTTTCATTTTTCTTTTATTTATTTTGGAAGCGCTTGTATCAAGGTGAAACGGCTCTAGCCTTTCATTGGCAGCGCCGCACGTTTCATTCCGAGTACCATTGAGAATGTATAACCTAAGGATACACTTTCTATGTTTGCACAAAAAAACGCTCACCCGATTAAAGGTGAACGTCATAGCCTTTTGCAGTAAGCAGGATTACAGCCTGATCCAAATACTCTTGGCTTCGGAATGACAGCCTCAGGATGCCTGGTACATCTTCCCTGCTTTCAATAATATGAATATTGCTTAGATTGATGAGACTGTTACCTAACTCACTCGTGATTTTACCAATAATTCCGGGATGATCGGGAATGTCTACATAACAATCAAATGCAGAATGAATCATCCCTTTGCGGCGCTCCGGCATTTTGCTGCGGAAGTGTCCCGCCGTTTCGAACGCACCTGCAATAGCATCCCCATCTGCATGCTCGAGCATCTGAACAAACTTATTCGTTTCATTGCTCCAGTCCTGAAGCAGCTTTAATATGACCTGACGATTATTGATGAGAATATCACGCCAAAGAATCGGATCGCCTGAGGCGATTCTCGTAATATCACGGAACCCGCCAGCAGCGAGTGATTCATATAGTTCATTCTGCTCATTGTAGCCGCGAATTTGGTTCACTAACGATACAGCAATAATATGCGGCAAATGACTGATTGCCCCTGCGATCTCATCATGCTCCTTCGCATTCACTCGAACAACATTCGCTTTCGTATGCGTAAGCAGCTCAACAAGCCGATCGACAACCTCCTCCGGCGTCTCCTCATCTGGTGTAAGCACGTAGTAAGCATTCTCATAAAGATGAGAAGAGGCTGCCTCGACTCCCGTCCGTTCAGAGCCTGCCATCGGATGGCCGCCGATAAAGAAAGCTTGTCCGAAATCAAGCGATTTCGCACATGCTGCAACCGAAGCTTTGGTGCTGCCTGCGTCCGTAATAATACAGCCAGGTTTAAGCTTGAAAGCGGAGAGCTTCTCCATGTATTCTTCGATATTCCCAACCGGTACGCATACGAATATAAAATCTGCCTGCTCCGCGGCTTCCTGCATCGAAGTCGTCGCAATATCGACGACACCTCTCTGCAAATATTTCTCCACTTGAGAAGGCCGATTCGAATGGCCGATCACGGTAATTCCAGGTTTCCCCTTAAAGCAAAGAGCGATCGAACCTCCGATCAGCCCTACTCCAAAAATCGCAACTGTAGTCATAGCTTTATCCTTGCACCGCCGATTCTTCTAAAACCTGTTCTAATGCAGCAACAAATTTCTCATTCTGCTCACGCGTGCCTACCGTAATACGGATATGGTTCGGATAATAAGCCCAGCGCGGCCGTGAAATAATGCCTCTGCGAAGCAAGCCGTCGAATACTTCGGGGGATGGTCTCTTCACATCTACCATAATGAAGTTGCCGTAAGCTGGGAAATATGACAAGCCAAGACGATCGAATTGCTCCGCCAAATAGGTTAGTCCCTGTTTATTCTGATCACGGCAATAGGCAATAAACGTTTTGTCTGCAATCGCTGCTTTCGCTGCCGCTTGTGCAGCACGGGACGTATTGAACGGTTCACGAACCTGATTAATAAACCGTATTACATCTGGATGTCCAACACCATAGCCGATACGCAGCGCTGCTAATCCGTAAATTTTGGAAAAAGTACGCAGTACAATCAGATTGCGATGCTCTTTGAGAAGTTGAACACCATCTGGGAACGCTGCATCCTCAATGTATTCGCCATATGCTTCGTCAAGTACGACCAACACATTCGCTGGTACCTGCTGCATAAATGCAGATAATTCCTGCAATGTCACGATCGTTCCGGTCGGATTGTTCGGGTTGCATATCCAAATGATTTTGGTACGGTCATTAATTTGAGCTACCATTGCAGGCAGATCATGCTTGCCCTCTTTGAGTGGAACCTCTACAATACGCGAATTCTCGATTTCTGCATTGTGTTTATATTGTGGGAATGTTTCATCCGCCATAATCGTTTCGTCTCCAGGAGACATAAACGCTCTATTAATCATAAGTATAATTTCACTGGAGCCTGTGCCGAAAATAATTTGGTTCGTGTGCACTTGAAGCTCTTTCGCCAGTGCCGCCGTTAATTCCACACTA
This sequence comes from Paenibacillus sinopodophylli, assembly GCF_005930355.1. Taxonomy (GTDB): domain Bacteria; phylum Bacillota; class Bacilli; order Paenibacillales; family Paenibacillaceae; genus Pristimantibacillus; species Pristimantibacillus sinopodophylli. Next base: position 541,983 of record NZ_VDBO01000002.1, on the reverse strand, counting down.
GCACCATCTGGATATATATTGAAATTCCCTAGTTCCTCGATGACTGCTGTTTTCGCTTGCTCGGAACACCCAAACGGATTTTCGTTTGATGCAAGCTTAATTACTTCTGTTAACCCTAGCTCCCTCTTAACATCTTCAACCGGCTTACCGGGTTGATAGACGGGAAGGTGGACGATATTACTTTTGGGCTGCATGAGCCGTTCACCTCTTTATCATTGACTAATAGTCATACTCGTTGTCCATTGTCTCATATCTGTGTACCGTTTTAAAGTTTTTTTACACAAAGATGTGACTTATGCCTCGTTTATACTATATTTGCAAGCATTCGCTAAACAAGCTTGTTCATTATCGCACACAATCAACTAGGAAATATATGTTTTTGATACTTTGAACATTTCATTATGAAGGTGCTATGCCAAAGACGACAATAGCTCGTTGATTGTTGCAGCATCACTTCCTTCATAAGAAGCAGCAAAAAGCCCTCTTGTCATCCGACAAGAAGGCACTTTATTACCTACTATTTAAGAATTGTATACCCTGCTGCTTCCGACAGAAAGCTGCTCGTTACCCTTTCAACGAGGCAACAAAATCGCCTATCTGCTTAAGCCCAGCTTCTCGTCTGCTAGCATCGTTCAGCAATGGAATAGCCTCTTCAATCTGGCGGACGATCGCACTGCCGACGATTACGCCGTCACATTGCTTTTCAAACCGAGCCACCTGCTCACGGCTTGAAATCCCGAAGCCGACTGCGATTGGCAAATCGGTCGCTTCACGAACCAAGCTAAGAAAATCATCGATGCCTTTGTGGAAATCTGCTCTGACTCCCGTAACGCCAAGCGAAGATACGCAATACACAAAGCCTCTTGCTTTACGCGAGATCCGAGTAACACGATCGTTCGAGGTTGGTGCAACGAGCGGGATAAGATGCACATCAGCTGCTTCAGCTAGCTGACGAACCTCTCCATCCTCTTCGATCGGCAAATCAGGAATAATCAGTCCGCTGATGCCTTTACTTTTCACAAGCTCGAAGAACGCTTCTAAGCCGAATTGGAAGATTGGATTATAGTAAGTAAAGAGAATAAACGGAATCTTAACACCAGCCTCGCGCGCCTGCTCAGCTACTTCAATGCAATCGCGCAGCGTAATACGATTGTTAAGCAACGCTCGCTCGGATGCCCGTTGTATGACAGGACCGTCTGCCAGCGGATCAGAATAAGGAACGCCAAGTTCAATCATATCGGCGCCTGACTCTTCAAGCGTCTTGATAATCGCGACCGAGGTCGCGAGATCAGGATCGCCCATCGTTAGAAATGGAATTAATGCCGTCTTTCCCTCTACTTTCAACCGGGCAAACGCCGTATCAATGAGATTCATGTTTTTCTACCCCCAAATAGCCCATAATCGCTTCTACATCCTTGTCTCCACGACCTGATAAGCTGACTACAATCACTTTATCCTTATCTAGAGTTGGAGCAAGCTTAATCGTCTGAGCGATGGCATGTGCAGATTCAAGAGCTGGTATAATTCCTTCCGTGCGTGACAGAAGTTGGAGCGCTTCAAGAGCCTCCGCATCGGTAACAGGAACATATTCCGCACGACCGGAGTCCTTCAAATAAGCGTGCTCCGGGCCGATACCAGGATAATCTAGTCCCGCGGATATCGAATGTGCCGGCTGTACCTGACCATGCTCATCCTGCAGGACGTAGCTCATGGAACCTTGGAATATGCCGTGACGACCTTTGGTCATCGTAGCTGCATGCTGGGTTGTATCGACGCCGCGGCCAGCCGCTTCAACGCCGAGCAGCTTCACACTATCGTCATTAACAAATGGATAGAAAATACCCATAGCATTGCTGCCGCCGCCAACTGCCGCAACTACGTAATCTGGCAGCCTGCCCTCTTCTGTGATGATTTGCTTGCGTGCTTCATCACCAATAATCCGTTGGAAATCTCGAACCATCATCGGGTAGGGATGCGGACCTGTAACAGAGCCCAATATATAGTAAGTATCATCAACATGGCTTACCCAGTAGCGAAGCGTTTCGTTACAAGCGTCTTTAAGTGTTCTAGTTCCAGACAGAACAGGTACAACCTCAGATCCTAGCAGCTGCATACGGAATACGTTGAGCTGTTGACGCTTCATATCTTCCTCGCCCATGAACACTTTACATTCTAGCCCAAGCAGTGCAGCAATCGTTGCCGAAGCTACACCGTGCTGGCCTGCACCGGTTTCTGCAATAATTTTCGACTTGCCCATACGTTTCGCCAAGACACCTTGGCCGATTGTATTATTGATCTTATGTGCACCTGTATGATTAAGATCTTCACGCTTTAAGTAAATTTTTGCGCCGCCAAGATGCGCAGAGAGACGCTCTGCATAATAAAGCGATGTCGGGCGGCCCGAGTACTTGTGCAGCAAATAATGAATTTCGTCCTTAAAAGCCTGATCTTTCGAATAATGGAGATACGCTTCCTCTAGCTCAAGCAATGCGTTCATCAACGTCTCCGGTACATATCTCCCGCCAAACTTCCCGAAGCGGCCGTTCTGATCTGGTACTTGTGTCATGCCTCTCTCACCCTTCTTACAAATAATCGGATTTTTTCGATATCCTTGCGTCCATCCGTTTCTACTCCACTGGATACATCAATGCCAGTTGGCGCATAGCTGCTCAGAAGCTCCTGCACATTGCCTTCATGAAGTCCGCCTGCTACGTAGAGCGGTATGCCTAGCTCTTCGGCTGCTTGCTGATACTCATTTATCGCATCCCAATCAAAGGTTTGCCCTGTTCCGCCCCCAGGAGCGTCGATTAAGACAACATCAATATCTGCTCGATAGGGAGATAGCCTCACTATCGCTGCAACAGGTGTATTGTCTTCTTGTTCCTTCTTCATAGAGAACACTTTCCACACTTGTACATTCAGCTTATCTCGAACAGCCTTACAGTATTCAGGCGGTTCGCTGCCGTGCAACTGAGCCACATCAAGCTGCGTTTCTGCAAGAATTGCTCGAAGACTATCGAAAGCCTCATTTACAAATACGCCAACTGTTAATGGTCTAACGCCATCTGCTCCATTTAGAAGCTTTGCTTCTGCAACAAGCAACGCTGCTTCTGCACCTGCAACTTGTCGCTTGCTTGGGGCGAACACGAACCCAATCTCATGAATGGGCAGACCGTCCATCGCTTGGATCGTTCGCGTGTCCATTAATCCGCATATTTTGATACGCGGGCTCCTGCTCATCGAGGGTTCACCGCGCCCATCAGATCTAAAACCGATTGAGCGACGTTCTCATGCCGCATGAAATACTCGCCGATTAGAACGCCGTGCGCGCCGATCGATTGCAAATAATCCATATCCGACTTGCCAGCTATTCCGCTCTCGCTAATGATAGTAATATGCTCCGGCATATATCCGATCAATGACTCCGTCGTTTTCAAATCCGTTACGAATGATTTCAAGTCGCGATTGTTAACTCCAATCAAACTCGCTTTGCCAAGCTCCAGCACGCCTTCAAGCTCTTCTTGATTGTGAACCTCAACCAACACATCGAGGCCAATCGATTTGGCCAAATCGTGGAACTCGCCTAGCTGTGCCGGTGTCATAATAGCAGCAATCAGAAGAATAGCGTCAGCACCAATGAGGCGCGCTTCATAAATTTGCCGATAATCGATGGTAAAGTCTTTGCGTAGAAGCGGTACCTTGACCTTTTCTTTGACAGCTTGGAGGAACGCATTCGAGCCTTGGAAATAGTCGCGATCAGTAAGGACAGATATGCAATCCGCCCCAGCAGTCTCATAAGCCGCAGCAAGCGTTGCCGGGTCGAAATCGGCGCGAATGAGTCCTTTCGAAGGAGATGCCTTCTTCACTTCAGCAATCAGACCCATGCTCCGGTTGCGGCCTGCAGCCGATACGGCGTGCTCGAATCCGCGGCAGTTCTCAAGCGCTGTGATTTGCTTCTCGACCTCTGAAAGATTAAAGCGTGAAGCAAGCTCCTCCACCTCTGCGCGCTTTGTTGCTACAATTTTATCCAGAAACATGTGCCAACTCTCCTGTCGTTTGAATAAGGCTAGCAAGCTTGCGCTGCGCCTCTCCTGAATCTATAACCTTTGCCGCAGCGGCAACCCCGTCTTGGAGGGAGCCCGCCAAGCCGCCAACGTAGATGCATGCACCAGCGTTCGCAAGTACAATATCCCGATAAGCACCTTGCTGCTCGCCTGCGAATATGGCGCGAATAAGCGCGGCATTCACTTCCGGCTCACCGCCCATTACGTCGGAAATCGGCCATCTCTTCAGCCCCAGCTCTTCTGGGGTAATATCGAATGTTCTGACCTTGCCATCCAGCAGCTCCGAAATTTGCGTCGGTGCGGATATGCTGATTTCATCCAACCCGTCATGGCTGCTCACAACCATCGCCCGCTTCAAGCCGAGCTCACCAAGCACCTCAGCAACTGTTGACGTACGTGCACGATCGTAGAGGCCTAGAAGCTGTCTGTCTGCTCCTGCTGGATTCGTAAGAGGGCCCAGCATGTTGAAGATCGTCCGAATGCCTAGCTCCTTGCGAGGAACAGATGCATGACGCAGCGATGGATGATACAGCTGAGCGAACATGAAGCAGATGCCGATATCTTCGAGACATTGTGCTGCCTGCTCCGGCGTGATCGTAATCTGAACGCCAAGTGCTTCCAATACATCCGCGCTTCCTGTCTTGCCCGACATCGCACGGTTGCCATGCTTGGCTACTCGTATGCCTGCAGCTGCTGCTATAATAGATGATGCCGTCGATATATTAAACTTATGGATGCCTGAGCCGCCAGTACCACAAGTATCAAGCAGACCCTCCTGCTCCGTATGCAGATGACTGGAATGCGCGCGCATGGCTTGTGCGAATCCGGTAATCTCATCCTTCGTTTCACCTTTCATGCGCATCGCGGTCACGACGCCAGCAATTTGCACAGCTGTCGCCTCACCACTCATAATAATACTCATGACGCTGCTTGCTTGCTCACGCGTAAGGCTCGTTCCGCTAATCAACTGATTAAGAGCCTGCTGCATCGTGATGGCTTCGGTTGCCTGCATTATTGACCAAGCCCCTCTCCGGCCTTGACGTAATAATCCGAATTGATGGCGTTATAGCCGCCCTGCTGGCCCTTAGGCTGTGCGAAAATCGCCTCAGCTGTACGAATGGCCTTCAGCATGCCTTTCGCCTTATTAACAGTTTCCATGTATTCGCTCTCGGGAACCGAATCCCATACGATGCCTGCTCCGGCTTGAACATATGCTTTGCCATGCTTGAAAATAATCGTACGGATTGTAATGCAAGTGTCCATAGAACCGCCGAAGCCCAAATAACCTATAGCGCCTGCATATGCACCGCGTGCCTCATTCTCGAGCTCCGCAATAATTTCCATCGCTCTCAGCTTTGGAGCCCCTGATACCGTGCCCGCAGGCAAACAAGAAACAAATGCATCGAAGAAGTCCTTGTCCTTATGCAGCTTGCCAGATACGTTCGATACAATATGCATAACATGCGAATAGCGCTCGATCTCCATGAAGGAATCACATTTTACGGTGCCGAATTCAGATACTCTGCCAATGTCATTGCGGCCGAGATCCACCAGCATCAGATGCTCAGCGCGTTCCTTCTCATCCGCCAGCAGCTCAAGCTCAAGCGCTTTATCCTCCTCAGGCGTTTTGCCGCGAGGTCTGGTTCCTGCGATTGGTCTAGTCTCAACTCTATCCCCGTTTACCTTAACAAGCGCCTCAGGCGACGTACCTACAATAACCTCTTCGCCCATTTTCAAATAATACATATAAGGGGATGGGTTCATTGTACGAAGCACCCGGTACACATGCAAAGGATCGATGTCCGTGTCAATATTGAAGCGCTGCGACAGTACCACTTGAAAAATATCACCAGCGCGGATATATTGCTTCGCCTGCTCGATATTCGACATGAACTGCTCTTTCGTTACATTGGACTGAATATCGCCAAGCTCATAATCCACTTCAATCGAGCTTCCTGTCGTTACAGGAATCGTTACAGGCTGCTGAAGTCGCTCAATCGTTGCTTCAATCTTGGCAATTGCCGCATGATAGCTAATCGCAATCTCAGCATCGGTGGCACCATCAGCTACATGCACGTTGCCGACAATTTGCAGCCTTTGTTTGAAGTGGTCGAATACGATCACTTGATCGCAGAACATGAACTGCATATCATTCATATTCAGATCATCAATCCGATGAGCTGGAAGCTTCTCATAATATTGCAGCAGATCATAGCCAAAGAATCCGATTGCTCCTCCCGTGAATGGAGGAAGTTCTGGCAATGATGGGCTCCGGAAGGAGCGCAAATGAGCCTTAAGCAGCTCAATCGGCTTATCGCCAAGAACATGTTTCTCGCCGCCGCGCTCCAGCACCATCTCGCCGTTCTTGCCGTAGAGCATCATAAACGGATCAGTACCGATGAATGAATTTCTAGCCCACTTCGCACCACCTTCCACACTCTCTAGAAGAAAGGCGTGATCCTCCTTCGCGAAATGCTGGAACAAACGGATCGGTGTTTCGGTGTCTGCCATCATGTAACGAACGATTGGAATTAAATTGTATTGGCTTGCGAGACGGGTAACCTGTTGCAGCTCATTTGACATTCAGAAACATCCTCCCTTTGCGATCAAGCGTAAACGGCTGAAGCCGTCCTCTGGCGGCTATGCTCACGTTTCGCGTAGACGTATAGAGAAAGTATGAGCAAACTCATATCCTTTCCTATGCGTAGAAAAATCTATCAAAAAATACAAAAAAAGCTCCTGCCAGAGCAGGAGCGTTGGGTTAGATGATGACGGAAGTGTGTAAGCGGAAGAAACACATCGAAGGATAGGCAGAAACAGCACTTTTACAACGCCATACGCCTACGCGCAAGCCATTGTTCAGCTCTTCCGACAATTCCCTAACACTGCGTGCCTCACTCTGCTACTCTAAACTAGTCTCGACTCATCTCAACTCAGAAAAAACTCTGCTACTCTCACTTACGTAACTAAATATACATCAACGAACAGCTTTGCGTCAACAAAGGGTTATCATTCATATAAGAGCAATAATGAAAAATTAGGATTTGGATAAGTCCGGGCGAAGCGCCTCTGCCCCATTCAAATAAACGTGGCGAATCTCCGCTTGTTTTTTGTCTGTATTAATCAGAACCATCAGTCTGATACAACGCTCCAAGCTTCCTTTAACCGGAACCTCAAGGGCGCACATGAGCGGAACTAGCTCCCAGCCCTTCATTTGACGGATCGCCTTTGCAGGAAACGCCTCGTCCAAATCATTCGTAACGGTCACGAATACGCTGCAAATATCATCTGGCACGATTTCATTATCAGTGACGATGCGATTAAGCATCTCGATTGTAGCATTAAGAATAGGCTGCTCTTCATTCGCCCCAACGGTAATAGCTCCACGAATTCCTCTTACGCTCATTTCGGCTGCACCTCCTGCTTTAGTTGCTCTACGATTTCCCGTACCCACTGAACAGATACGTCCGACTTGATGTCTACTTTGCCAATCGCTGTCGGAACGACAAATATCATTGTGCCTTCAGAAAACTTCTTATCATGCATCATCGCATCCATAACCTTGTCGACGTCGAAGTGCTCCGGCAATCGTACGGGGAGTCCCGCCTTTGCCAGAATGCGTTTCGTATCCGTGTACACTTCTTCAGGTGCGCCATAACGGAGCCCAAGCCGTGCAGAGCCAACCATGCCAATTGAGATAGCTTCGCCGTGCAGAAGCTCTCCATAGCCAGCCACTGCTTCCAGTGCATGACCAATTGTATGACCCAAGTTCAGAATTGCACGCAAATCGTTTTCTCGCTCATCCTTCGAGACGACAGCTGCTTTCACGCTGCAGCCTTTGTACAGGGCATAGCCAAGCGCTTCCGGATCAAGGGACAACAGCTTCTCTGTGTTCTCCTCGCACCATGACACGAATTCCGCATCCCAGATGAGTCCATGCTTAATAACCTCTGACAAGCCGGCGCTGACCTCTCGCGGAGGCAGCGTTTGAAGCGTATTCAGATCATACAATACGAGTTCAGGCTGATGAAATGCACCGATTATATTTTTGGCAAACGGATGATTGACTGCGACTTTGCCGCCCACACTGCTATCATGGGCCAGAATCGTTGTCGGGACCTGAACGAATTTAATGCCGCGCATGTAGGATGCCGCTACGAAACCAGCTAGATCCCCTACAACACCACCACCGAGCGCAACAATCGTTGACTTGCGATCAAGTCCTGTCTCAAGTGCTTTCGCCACAAGTGATTCCAGCATAGAAAGCGATTTCGAGCTTTCACCAGACGGAACAACGACGCTTCCCGTTTGGAAGCCTGCTTCTCTCAGCTCTGCTTCGAACGCTTGCAGATGGAATGCTGCAACGTAACTGTCCGTAATAATAAGCAAAGGAGATTTCTTGCTGATCCCATGCTTAACGAAATAAGTGGAGGCCTCCTTCAGGAGACCCTCTCCGATATATATAGGATAAGAGCGTTCGCCCAGCTCGACTGTTAACTCCCGCATATTAGTACCGTCCCAACTGCTCTAGGTAGTTGTTCAGGTTAGCACGAATTTCCTCGATCGAATCTCCGCCGAACTTTTCTAGGAACGCTTTCGCTACTTCCCAAGCGACAACATGCTCCATTACAACACTGGCAGCTGGCACCGCACAGCTGTCCGAACGCTCAACCTGAGCGGTGAAAGGCTCTTTCGTGTCAATGTCCACGCTGCGAAGCGGCTTGTACAACGTCGGGATAGGCTTCATTACGCCGCGAACAACGATCTGCTCGCCATTGGTCATACCGCCCTCGAAGCCGCCGAGTCGGTTCGTTGCACGGTGATAACCGCGCTCTGCTTCGTACATAATCTCATCATGTACTTGTGAGCCGCGAAGCTTCGCCGCTTCAAAGCCGATGCCGATTTCGCAGCCTTTGAATGCATTGATGGATACGACTGCTTGTGCAATTCGGCCGTCAAGCTTACGATCCCACTGCACATGGCTGCCAAGTCCGATTGGTACGCCTTCAATAATACATTCTACGATTCCACCGATAGAATCGCCTTCCGCTTTGATCTGATCGATGTAATCTGTCATCTTCTGTTCGGTTTCTTTATCCACCACACGGACGGATGACTCCTCTGTCAGACGAATGAGCTCATCAACAGGAAGCTGATTTGCTGGTGCTTCAATTTCGCCGATGCGAATGACCTGCCCAGCAACCTTGATTCCGAATTCTGCAAGAAACTGGCGAGCAACTGCGCCAACGGCCACACGTGCCGCCGTCTCTCTTGCACTTGAACGCTCAAGTACATTGCGAAGATCCTTCAGATCATATTTCAAACCACCGTTCAAATCCGCATGGCCTGGACGCGGGCGATGAACGCGGCGCTTCTCTTCGTCACTGCCTTCAATAGGTTCAATATTCATAACGGAAGTCCAATGCTTCCAATCATTATTCGCAACAATAAGCGCTACCGGAGCACCTGTCGTTCTTCCGTGGCGAACGCCGCCGACAATGTTAGCTATATCCTTCTCGATTTGCATTCTGCGTCCACGACCATGGCCCTTCTGGCGACGGTGCAACTGGAAGTTCAGCTCCTCGAAATCAATCGTTAGATTGCTCGGCAATCCCTCAATAATCGCTGTTAGTTGGGGACCATGCGTCTCCCCCGCTGTCAAATACCGTAAACTCAACTAAAGCTCCTCCTTCAAAGCAAGCCTATATGCGCCTGCTATGCTTTACTGCACTAAACATCTTTGCTCATTATAGTACAGCGTTACCCGTTTGACAAGAATTGAGGAGCAAGCAGCACCGCCTTTTACCTATAGAAAGAGACCGAGGAAAGTGTCATAAACGACTGACATTTCTTCGGTCTCTACCCGGAATAGCCTATTAGCTGTTCACTGATTTCTTCTCTAAAAGCACTGTTCCATCACGCGTAAGCAGCGGATCATTCATGAGTCTTGTCATTTGTCCGCTGTCTACTCCGATAATTTGCGCGCATTCCTGAATCGAAATAAAACCACGCCTATAAGCGGCAATTACCTTGCGTTTGTCCATCGGTTGATTCATCCTCCAAGTCTTCTGCCTACTGCTTAGTATAGGAGAAGTTGGAAAACCGTATACATCACCGTTAAACCTTGCGGTAAAAGAACGTATCAGCGGTCTCGAAACCATACTGAGCCGGTGAGAAAATTTGCTCGGTGCTGCCGACAAACAACAAGCCGCCAGACTTCAGCGCATTCGCAAACTTCTGATACAGCACATGCTTCGCATCCTCTGTGAAATAGATCATAACGTTACGACACACGATTAAATCAAACGAGTTGTCGAACGTGTCATGCAACAGGTTTTGCTGTTTGAATTGAATGAATTGTTTGAGGGTGTCCGAAACCAGATAGGCACCATCCGCTTGCTTGAAATATTTCTGACGAGAAGCCGCCGGTACATCGCGCAGTGAGCGTTCCAAGTAGCTGCCTTCCATCGCCTTCTGCAGCACGCCTGAATCAAGATCCGTTGCCAGCAGCGTGGATCGATTCAGTGCTCCAAGCTCAGATAGAATCATGGCAAGCGTATAGGGCTCCTCGCCCGTAGAGCAAGCTGCGCTCCAAATTTTCAATCGATTAGACGTACCGAGCATCTCGGGAAAAAAACGTTTCTGCAGAACCTCCCACCTAGATGGGTTTCTCCAAAACTCTGAGACATTGATCGTCATCCGATCCAAAAACTCATTTAACATGCTTTTGTTTTGTTCAATTGCTTTGTAATACTCATCGAACGTCTGAAATCCATGCTTCTGCCTCAGAGTCGTCAGCCTGCGTTTCATTTGGGCTTCCTTGTACTGGGATAAGTCAATGGCGGTCTTTTGCTTTATACGTACGATAAATTGTGCGAAATCTTGATCATCAAGCATAGGTTCCTCCATTACTTTGGTTGGGATCGTTAAATCCACCGTTGAATTGTATGCTCATACTGAACAAGCTCTGATGGTGAGAAATAAATAGCGATTTCTTTCTCAGCGTTCTCCACCGAATCAGAGCCGTGGATTAGATTGAAATTCGTATGTACCGCAAAGTCGGAACGAATGGTTCCTGGAGACGCGTCAATCGCATCTGTTTTGCCAATGAGCGCACGGGTTAATGCGATGACATTATCCCCCTGCCAGACCATTGCAAAGACGGGACCCGATGTGATGAAAGCAAGCAGCGGCTCATAGAACGACTTGCCCTTATGCTCTTCATAATGCTTCTCCGCAAGCTCTTGGTTTAATAACATAAATTTGGCTGCCGATAGCTGCAGTCCCTTTTTTTCAAACCTCGCAACGATTTCGCCGATCAAGCCGCGCTGTACGCCATCTGGTTTAACCATCAGGAAAGTTCTTTCCATCTACAACCAATCCTTTCGACTGAACAGAATTAATAATTTCGTTTGCCGACAAAATGTGCAATATCGATCAAGTTCTTCTTCGCTGTCAGGTTAGGTAATCCCTCTAATGCTTGAAGAGCTTTTTTTACATAACGGTTCGCTAATTGATCCGCTTGCTCCCCGCCAACGCTTTTACGAATCATATCAATGGCACGGCCTGCATCCCGCTTGCCGCCAAGCTCACGTATGGACGCGATTTCTTGAAGCAGAGAATCACGAATTGCAGGGTCTTTCAGTGCAAGCAGCACGGGTAAAGTAATGTTGCCTTGACGCATATCGGAGCCTGGGGGCTTGCCGATTTGCTTCTCCGTTCCATAAAGGTCAAGCAGATCATCACGAATCTGGAATGCCATTCCCACATTATACCCATAGCGATACAAGCTGTTAGAGGTATGACGGTCCGCATTCGCAGCGACAGCTCCAAGCTGGCAGCTAATGGCGATTAGCAATGCGGTTTTTCTTCTAATGCGAAGCAAATAATTGCGAACCGACTGCTCAGTATTAAAGAAATCGCGGATTTGCTCCATCTCGCCAATGCACATTTGAACAAGCGCGCGTGATAGGATGAGATGAATTTGCGGGTTGGGCAGCTGCGCTGCAATCGTTAATGCTTTCCCATGGATGAAATCGCCCGTGTACATCGCGATCCTATTATCCCATTTGGATTTCACGGTTAATTGCCCGCGGCGCGTTTGCGCATCATCTATTACATCATCATGAACAAGCGAAGCCATGTGGATCAGCTCAAGCGGAACCGCAATCCTCTTCATGACATCCAATCGATAATCGCCGAACTTGCCCGCAAGCAGCACGAATATCGGCCGGATTCGCTTCCCGCCCGCTTTGAGCAGATGCAGCGAAGCCTCACCGAGCAGGACATGGTCGTCCGTCACGCTGCGCTCAAGCTCTTGTTCGATTTGATTGAGGTCGCCTTTCATCTTTGCGTACAAATCTAGTAGTTTCATTCTTTCACCTTTTGGGCAGATTGGTCTTCAAAAAAAGTCAGCTCCACATCATGCGATAGCAGGCCGAGCTTCTTGGAATATTCGAAGTATAATTTGAGTCCCTCTTGCAGCTTGCTTCCGAAATCATACTGAATCGACTGAAAATATGTTGTCCAGTATGCCGTATCTCCTCCAAGCTGTTTACAGGCTTGTACGATCAACGGATCAAGATTTGTTTTATTGTACTGTTTACTCTCTATTAAAGCTTTACATACAGCATGAACGGCATCTGGCTGTTCTTGAACAACTTCTTTGCGCGCTGCTACAACAGCATACGTCATACCAAGTCCCGTCCATTCATTCCATAGCTGTCCTAGATCGATCACATGAAGTCCATGATCCTTCCATGATGCGTGTATAGCTTGATCGCCAATGATAAGTGCTCCATCCGAAGCTTCAAGCATCTTCTCAAGATCAGGCTCAGCCGTCACATATTCAGGCTCACATTCAAAGCGCAAAGTCATTAAGATTTTCAAAAGATTGACTGAAGTTGCAGACGTAGCCGTCAATGAAATGCGTTCAGGCCGCTTGCGTTCAATCGGCTCCTTCAGGAAAAGAAGGATCGAATTCACTTTCCCTATAGAACCAACCGATAAATCGGGCAGCAGCACATAATCTTTAGCATTCTGTCCGTATGAGAAGGATGAAATGGCAGAAATGTCTAATTCACCCGCTTGCAGCAGTCGATTCAATCCTGAAGGGACACGCTTAATGACCTCATAACTATTCCACTCAAACCGCTCTTCAAGCTGATGAAATAGCGGCCAAGCATTAGCATAATCAATTCTGCCGATGGTGATCGGGCGATTCATGCCCATTCTGTTCATCTCCCCATCTTCTGTATAAATCATGATCGATTGTCATATTGTCAAGTATTTTTCCTACTAAAAAATCAATCATTTCATCCATATTTTGCGGTTTGTAATAAAAAGCCGGCATCGCCGGAATGATTCTTACGCCTAATCGCGAAAGTGTCAGCATGTTTTCCAAATGAATCGCATGCAACGGTGTTTCTCTTGGCACGATAAGCAGCTTCCGGTTTTCTTTCAGCATCACATCGGCCGCCCGGGTCATCAAATTATCGGAAATGCCGTGCGATATGGACGCGAGCGTCCCCATCGAGCACGGCACAATAACCATTCCTTGCACACGGAAAGATCCACTGGCAATGCTTGCGCCAATATCAGCATTGGGGTGATACACGAGCCTGCGCCACGTGACAGCTTCACCGAAGAGCTGTTCAACCGCTGCTGTCCTGCGAGTGGTTTCCATGCCTAGCTCTTCCTTCAGCACTCTCCAGCCGGCTTCTGTCACTACGAGATGAACTTCGAAATCCAATTGAAGCAGCACTTGAATAAGCCTAATGCCGTATATTGATCCGCTTGCACCGGTAATCCCTACGACCCATCGTTTCGTCCAATCCGATTTGGCAGCAGGAGCCATTTCTTCTACCAATGGTGCAGAACCAGTAAATCAACGATTACAAATAGGAACAATACGACACTGAGCGTACCGTTCATTCCGAAGAATGCAGTCTGGACGCGGGATAAATCGTTTGGACGAACCAGATAGTGCTGATAGAACAGCAGCGATATCGAAATGAGTGTGCCAAGCAGATACATCCAGCCTAAATCAGTCATCCAGAACAAAGTGATGAAGCCTATTGCTGTAATGACATGCAAGACGCGTGCGATCCATAATGCACCAGAAATGCCAAAACGAGCTGGAATAGAATGTAGACCGGCACCGCGGTCATATTCGAAATCCTGCGTGGCATAGATGATATCGAAACCGGCAATCCATAAAGCAACGGTTACATAAAGTATCCATGCAGCTGGATCGAATTGACCCGTTACGGCTACCCAGCCTCCAAGCGGTGAAAGACCAATCGTAAATCCAAGAATAAGATGACAAAGCCAAGTGAAACGTTTCGTGTACGAGTAGAGCACAAGCAGCGCGACCGCGATCGGCATTAGTTTCAGTGCAATCGGCGCCAAATTAGCTGTTGCGATAAACAACAGAACGAATGAAACGACGATAAACAATAATACCTCTGCAGATTTAAGCAAGCCTGCAGGAATGGCTCTTTTCTCCGTTCGCGGATTCCGCAAATCGATCGCTTTGTCAATCAAACGATTCAAGCTCATCGCGGCGCTTCGAGCACCGAACATCGCAAGCGTGATCCAGCCAATTTCTGACCATGAAGGCAATCGCTGCTCCATCATGACGGTACCTAATATCGCGCCCATGAAAGCAAACGGCAATGCAAATATGGTATGTTCAAACTTAATCATTTCTAGAATAATGCGTAATTTGCGAATCATTGCTATTTCTTCTCCTTTGTCCCCATATGCAGCGCAGCTACTCCGCCTGTCAGAGGATATGCCTTAACCTGTGATAATCCAGCTTCTTCAAACAGCTCCGCAAGCTCTTGTCGACCGGGAAACAGCTTAAGCGATTCCGGCAGCCACTTATATTCTTGGAAGCTCTTGGCCACGACCTTGCCTATAATCGGCAGCAAACGCTCGAAGTATAGATTGTACATCGCTTTAAATGGCTGCCAAGTAGGCTTGGATACTTCCAAACATACGACTTTACCGCCAGGCTTGACGACACGGTGCATTTCCTTCAGCACCTGCAAATAGTCAGGAACGTTGCGAAGTCCGAAGCCGATCGTAACGAAATCAAAGGAATGATCCTCGAATGGCAGGCTCATCGCATTGCCCTGTACTAGCGTGATTTGTTTATTCATGCCCAGCTTCTCGACCTTCAGAGCACCAACGTCCAACATGTTTTGGCTGAAATCCAAACCAACAATCTTGCCGGTTTTGCTTGCATCTGCCAGCGCAATTGTCCAATCACAAGTGCCGCAGCATAAATCAAGCGCAGTTTGGCCAGCTTGTACATTCATTTTCTTCATCGTCAGCTTGCGCCAAGCCTTATGCCTGCGGAAGCTGATGAGATCGTTCATCAAATCATATTTAGGTGCAATGCGTTCAAATACGCCATGCACATGGCTCTTGGAGTTCGTATCCATTCGAGCAGGTCACCTCGTCTCGTTGAGTGCGGGCGTATAATCGGTTTTCTCAGGCAGCAGGCTGTTGACAATGTCTGTCAACTCGCCAATTAACTCGTCCGATTCAAGCAAACGAACAGCAGATAATACCTGATCAGCTGATTGCTGAAGCTTGGACGACAGCTGGCTGCGTACCTTATATTTTTCCGCCAAACTTTGAATAAATGCATGCTCATTCGCATGCTTGGATATCTGATGACGCTCTTCATCTGTAGCAGCTTGCATGTAATGCCAATAAGGCCATCCTTGGTCGTACCGCTGCTCGGCAGTTCCGATGTTTGCCAATTCCTCGGCCAATGTCTCACATAAGCTAAGTCCATTCAGAATTTCTGGCCAGACACGCGAAAGAGTCCCTTCCAGCATCTCCGAGAAAACGTGGAATAGGGTACTTTTTATGGACACAGACAAGTTCAAGTACTCGTCCGCCGTCAGCTTATGCTGTCTCATACGAACATAGAGGTTTACTTTCAACCGATTGACTTCACTAACTGCGCTGCTAATACTAGCAATCATCTGGATTTGCCCAGCTTGCGCAAGCAACTGGTAGAAACTTGCGCTAAAGTAGTCCCCCGCCAGCACCTTTAGCTGCCTTGCCCGCATTTCCGTCTCTGAGCGCTGATCTTGCCTTGTGTCGATCAAATCATGCGTATCCATTCCTAACTGCACTAGAGATACGACGAGTGTGTAGAGCTCACTATGCGTCTGCAATGACTGCTGCTGGCTGAGGCATGCATATAGCAAGCGCAACCTCGCATTCGCTAATTCAGGAAGGACAGCATGCTCTTGAATCATGTCATACTCTACATACTTTCTAGCTATTTCCGGTACACGATATGTTTTCATTGGGGAAGCCTCCGAACATAGAAGCGCAAATCGCCGCTCAATAATCTAAACTATTATAGCACAACTTTTTCTAAAGAGCATACGATTAAGGTTTGTGATCAACAATTGGCAACATCGAACCTCAATCCTGCTGCGAAATGAAGGAAGGCTTAACCGTAAAACCAGCAACTGGACCGAGCCGCTTCTCCCAAGCAGATGTAAAGCTTACCCGTAACCGCTTTCTCCACAACTCATTATGAATGGGGTCAGCCTCAGAAAGATGCTGCATCTCGTTAATTAGCCACTCATCGGTTTTCCTCACATCAACAGCTGCAAGCAAGGCCGTTGTACCATCTGGCTGCTTCTCAATCATTCTAATCAACACCCGTTTGACATTCTCAAGCTGAAGGAACGAGACCCTTACCAGCTTCTCTACATCTGCGAACCAATCTGCAGGCCTGCCAGCACTTGAATCTACGCGCATTTCGAGCGATAAAATCCCGTTGCTCCAATCCGCTTTGTCTAATCGCTCATTAAGCTGGATCGCGACTAATACATCCACTAAATTGCTATTAGTAAGTCTAGCCGCAGTAATTGCCCGAAAGACGGCAACTTCGCCGCGAGCATTCTCCTGCTGCCATGCACCATGTGGAAGCCAAGTAAACAATAAAGTAACAGCCAGCGCCGCTGCACAGGCCGACAGTAATGGTCTCCCGATATTCAATGGGCACCTCCCTTTGCTTGCTCGCAGTTCGAAACCGTAACGTTCGGTCTATCACTGTGACAAGTCTCTTATCCCATTGTACGAGCGGTGTGTGTTGAATATTCGGATCGCTTACAAGCAAAAAAAAAGCAGGCATCGCCTGCCTTGCTTGAAATATGAGAAAGTATATGATTTGACCATCTCTTCTCTATATTTCTCGGAATGAAACTTGCAGCGCCGCCAAATAACTGCGACAGCCGTTTCACCTTGGTTGCGTTACTGATCGGTTTCCATCGTGCCATATTTCGTCATAACGACTGCTTTGCCGCGAATTTTAATGGCCGACGTATGGTCGGTGAATTGGCAGATCAAAATTTCGTTCTTGTCCAGCTTTTCGGTATGATGAAATTTCGTGTCCAATCCGCGTGTCAAACCGATGACTTGCACGCCTTGATCCTTTGCTTTTATAACTATGTACTCGCCATGTGTAGGCTCCATCGTTATCCCTCCGCATCCGAATTTCCGAGCTATCCATGTGAATTATAGAGTATGGGAGACGTTTGCGCAATCCATTGCCGTATGGCTGGTTACAAAAAATGCCCGAACGGTTTCCCGCTCAGGCATCTTCTGTACGTATAATGATCTAAGTATGCTTAATTGGATACGAGGTCCTTAAGTGATTTCCCTGGTTTGAAAGCAGGCGTCTTGCTTGCTGCAATTTCGATCGGGTCTCCGGTTTGCGGGTTGCGGCCTTTGCGCGCTTGACGCTCACGAACCTCGAAGTTACCAAATCCAACCAGTTGAACCTTATCTCCGCTTTGCAGTGCATCGGAAATGGCATCAAATACAGCATCAACTGCTTTCGTTGCATCTTTCTTCGAAAGATCAGTCAACTCAGCTACCTTCGTAATCAAATCTGTTTTATTCATTGTTTCACCTCCTCCAAAGTGCTCTCACTATTCCATGGCATGCATGCGTATTCACGCTCATCTTATCCCTCTTATTAACGGAAAACTTCAAAATTATACCTTTTGACCGAACAAACCTATAGTAATACAGCCGTTTGCCAATTTCAAGTGCCGAATCTGAATTCCTGCAAAACAAATAAAACCGCTCCCAGATCGGCAGCGGCTCATTCGTATTCACACCCGTTCTACTTAGAGAATAATCGCAATTAATCCGCCGGAGCCCTCGTTTATTATTCTTCCCAGCGTCTCCTGCAGCTTATACCGTGCATTGTCCGGCATCATTGCAATTTTGCCTTGAATGCCTTCCCGCACGATGGAATGCAAGGAGCGTCCGAAAATGTCAGACTCCCAAATTTTAATAGGATCATTCTCGAAATCCTGCATTAAGTATCTGACCAGCTCTTCGCTTTGCTTCTCCGTGCCGATAATCGGCGCAAACTCCGACTCTACATCGACACGAATCATATGAATGGATGGTGCTGTAGCCTTCAGCCTTACCCCGAAACGGGAGCCTTGGCGTATGAGTTCCGGTTCATCGAGTGCCATTTCCGCAAGCGTCGGCGCGGCGATGCCATAACCTGTTGTTTTGACCATTTCGAGCGCTTCCGCGAAGCGGTCATACTCTCGTTTGGCATGAGAGAATTCCTGCATCAGTTGAAGCAAATGATCTTTTCCGCGTATTTCAACACCGACGACCTCCATCAGAATCCGGTCATACAGCTCATCCGGAGCATATAAATCGATTTCCGCGACGCCCTGCCCCATATTCATGCCGCTTAGCCCGGCTCTTGCAATGAAGTCATATTCCATGAATTGAGAAACAACGCGATCAACATCGCGCAGCCTGCGGATGTCCTTCACTGTATCACGCACAGAGCTCTCATAGTTGCTGCGGAGCCAGTGATTGTCATTCAGCACCATGACCCAGCTAGGCAGGTTCACGTTTACTTCATGAACAGGGAATTCGTAGAGCACTTCTCTTAGAACAGAGATGACCTCTTCTTCGCCCATTGTGGCTACGCTTAGCGTCATGACTGGAATATCGTATTTGGCTTGAAGCTCATTGCGAAGCTGCAGCGCTTCTTCACCCTTAGGACGGGTCGAGTTTATGACGAGAACGAATGGCTTACCGACCTCCTTCAGCTCATTGATGACGCGTTCTTCTGCAACAACGTAGGAGCTGCGCGGTATTTCTGCAATTGAACCATCTGTCGTGACAACAACACCGAGTGTTGAATGTTCTTGTATGACTTTGCGTGTGCCGATTTCTGCTGCTTCCTGGAATGGAATCGGCTCATCGAACCAAGGAGTCGTAATCATGCGTGGTCCGTTCTCATCCTCATAGCCCTTCGCGCCTTCAACCGCATATCCAACACAATCGACCAATCTCACGTTTACCTCAAGTCCATCGGTAACCCTGAGTTGAACCGCTTGATTCGGAACAAATTTAGGCTCTGTTGTCATTATCGTTTTGCCTGCGGCGCTTTGAGGAAGTTCGTCCACGGCTCTCACACGGTCTGATTCATTGGCGATGTTCGGAAGTACAACAGTCTCCATAAACCGTTTAATAAACGTTGATTTGCCCGTCCGGACCGCCCCTACAACCCCGAGGTAAATATCCCCGCCGGTTCTTTCGGCTATGTCCTTGAAAATGTCCACTTTCTCCACTGAATATCCCCTCCCAATTGATTTTTCCGGTTCGCCGCCATCCACCGGTCAATAGGGCAGGCCAGCGACGCAACTCGTACATGCTTTTGGACTAGTATCATCATATGTGCGGGGTTTCCGATTATGACGATTCCTACTACGAAAACTTTTTTGTTCGTCTGCGGGCTTCCCTTCCAAGACTGAGTTATATGAGAAAATGAAAAGATCTATGACGCTGTAAGACAAAAAAATCCTAACACTGACTTCCGTCAAGGTTAGGATTCTTATGTATGGCTCATTAAACAAGACTTGTTCTACTGTTTTGCCGCCTGCGGCTCGTTATTGACCAAATGATAGACGGGTGATTTAACCGGAACGAAGTCCGAAGCGTCAACAAGCAGCTCGCGCAGATCATAATCTGAAGCATAATCGGATTCCCCGCTTTTTTGAATAAACTGCATGACATCAATGCCATAATCGGTATATACCACACCATTCTCATCAACCAGTGCTTGGAGCGTTTGACCTGAGAATACACTTCGGATCGTTGGGGCAGTCTTGTTCATTTCTTTATAATTGATTTGATAAAACCCAGGATAAGTCTGCTCACCCTTTGGCAGCACGCTGTTCGACTGAATATAAGCGGTTACCCAAGCTTGAATATCGTTTATATTCTGGGATGCGACGATGTCCAGCAGCTTCACACGCGGCTCCGTTTCCTCGTCGATAACAAGGAAGCTGAAGGTTCCGCCATTCTCAAACGCAGCCGAAGGAATATCGGTAAGATAGCCTGTCCGTCCGAGCTTGCTGAAATCGATAAGAAACTTCTCATACTTTGGCGTATCGGCTGTGCTGTTCTTAATCGGCAGCATGCCCGTTTCTTGTTTGAACTGATCAATAGCAGCCTGAACATTGCGAACTGCCTCTTTAGGAGCAACTTGATTCTGCTTTAATTGGTCCTTAGGATACATACATCCTGTTAAAGCAAGCATCGCAACAATCGAAACGACGAGCCCTGCCCACAGACGTGTGCCTATAAGCGCTTTCAAGGTGTTTCTAATATTCATTTTTTACCTCCTCAAAGGTTTGTTTTGGAACAAACCTACTTCGTAAGCACTCACCACAAATCATCGCTTTCCTCCGCTTGTCTGGCTAGCTGGCGTGCTACCGCTGCACGCAGTGGATCAAGCGGTATATCTACAACTACCTTGCCTGCGACTCTCGCTTGACAAGAGAGCCGGAATTGATCGTCATCTAGGCCGGATAGCTTGCGCCTTTCAATGTCAGCAATAGGCATAAGCTCGCTATCAGGGCGTACGGAGACCTTGCACATGAAACAGGCAGCTTTCCCCCCGCAGCGTGTGCGAATCGGTATATTCGCACGTCTAGCGGCGTCTAACAGCGTTGTACCGCGCTTTACCTTCACTGTTTTGCCTTCCGGCCAAAAGGTTACCTCGCTATCCATTACGAATCACCGACCTCTCACTTAGCGAGCAATTCTCGAAGCGTTTCTTTCGCCACTTTTGTGAATGAATTGCTCTCTTCAATAGCACGAAAAGCTGCTTCATGCTTTGCGGGAGATGAGGCGTAGGCCTTCGCGATCAGTTCAACGCGATCCTCTCGTCCACGCATGAAATTAAACCACAACTCATGGGCTAGTGGCACGACTGGCAATTTCAGCATCGTGTCCTTTAATTGAACCCATTCCGTGAAAAGTAGAAGCATTTCCCGTACCTTTGTTTTATAAACACCAGCACTCGACTCCACTCTAAATCCACCGACGAGCTCCACTTGAACGCCATGAACCGAGTAATGACTTAACACTGAACGGTACATCTCCGTTACGCTAAGAGCTGGCGTATCCAAAGCATAAGGCATTAGAGCGGTGTGAATGGTCTCCACGTCCTCAAGATCACAATAGATATCCAGATCTCGTGGTGGCGCTGTAAGAGGCAGACCGCGCAGCATGAGACTTGTACTGCCACCAATTACCCACTCAGCGAGTGTTGGTTCAATTGCTTGCTTTATGGCAGCCAGCGCAAGATGAGTATGTTCGGTTACTGTCATCGCCGGCACTTCCCTCCACTGCGTAAGCATCAGAAATACGGTTTATTCGCAGCAGCAATGTTCGCATCTGCCGTTTTCACAATTGCCTGACAGCCTAATCGGTAGCCTTCGTCGAACTCCTCCGGCTCAAGTCGATCCCATTCCTCATCCGTTATACCTTCTAGCTGGTCAGCACCTTCCGTAACCAGGCAGCGGCAGCGTGCGCATGTTCCTCTTGCGCATGAGAAGCTCCAATCGACATTATGCTTCATAGCTAGATCAAGCAGCGAGAGTCCTGCTTCCGCTTCAACGACAGCCATTCTGGTTCTACCCTTTAATTCAATCATTGTATGTGAAAGTCTCCCTTTCCGTCAGCAATCTATTAGCCCTTATGTAACATTCTTAGATGATGGATATGAGTCCGCAAATAAAGCCAATGATCAGAATAATAAAAGCAATGAGCGATAGGACAAATTTCACTACGCCCTTCGTTTTCATGCGAGCAAACGTAATTAAAAGGGCCGCGATCGCCATCATTCCAATGCCGAATAGCGAAACCCACATTTTTGTCATAGCATCCATAGTATTTCCAGTCTCCTAATCTATATCATAATGAATTTCAACCCATTATAACATTGTGCAAGGTGAAACGGCTATCGACATCCTTTGGCGGCGTAGCGCGTTTCATTCCGAGAAATATAGAGAAAGAATGGTGAAACCATACCCTTTCCTTTATTTCAAGGTGAAACGGCTATCGACATCCTTTGGCAGCGTAGCGCGTTTCATTCCTATATTTCAAAAAAAAGGACAAAAGCTGACAGGACGCTGCACCGAACGCGAGATTCGGACCGCCTGTCGCTTTTGCCGCTGCACTTTATTTTTTCATCATCATTTTCATTAACGTTTCCATGTTGCTGGAGCTCATGCCGCTAGCCTTTACAGCTTTTACGATATCATTGACTGTCGAATCGGCAACCTTAACCTTCGCCATCTCCGACACCTGCTTGATCAGCTTGCGAAGCTCTGCTTCATCCTGCATCGTCTCGGCTGTCACGCCGCTGGCTAGCTTTTTGACCGAGTTCTCGGAAATCGTCTTGCCGGTTTTTTTGTTGATTGAACTGAGAATATCTTTGGAGAAATCCTTCGCCATACCTTACACCTCCAGGATGCGCAAGTGTCTTGCTCCATGCATCATATGAGAGGGGGATAGGTTTGGTGTAGGCGCTGGTCCTTAGCCCAGTTCCTCGATTTCATGCGTACGCAGTCTGCCCATTAGATGCTCAACAGCTGAACGCGGCGATTTATTCGCGAATAGCACCTCATACAGCTGAAAGGTAATCGGCATCTCCACTTCGTATTGCTTCGCGAGCTTATGAGCGGCACGCGTCGTCTTGACGCCTTCCACCACCATGCCCATACGGCTAAGCACTTCATCAAGCGGCGTTCCATCTGCAAGCATATAGCCTGCACGCCAATTACGGCTATGCTTGCTCGTACAGGTTACGACAAGATCTCCAACGCCTGCTAGACCAGCAAACGTAAGTGGATTTGCTCCCATAGCTGTACCTAGTCTACCTATTTCCGCTAACCCGCGTGTTAACAGTGCGGCTTTCGCATTATCGCCGAATTGAAGGCCGTCGGTTAATCCCGCACCCAAAGCAATGATGTTCTTGATTGCACCAGCAACCTCAACGCCAACCACATCCGGATTCGTATAAACACGGAAATCCGTATTCATAAGCGCATCCTGAGCCCGCTCCGCGCAAGCCAGATCCGTTGATGCAACGACTACAGTCGTAGGCTGCTTCAGAATGACCTCCTCCGCATGGCTGGGCCCTGAAAGCACAACAAGCTGTTCATGTGAGCGGCCTAGCTCCTCAGACAGAACAGTAGTCATCCTCTTCAGCGTGTCCGGTTCAAAGCCCTTGGTGGCATGTACAACAAGTGTTTCTGCTGACAAATAGGAAGCGGCCTGCTTTGCGACCTCACGCATCGCACCAGATGGTGCAACGAACAAAGCCAGCTCAGCACCCTGAAGAGCATGCTCCATATCTGTAGTCGCATGGATACGCTCAGGGAGCTTGACCCCAGGTAGAAATTTGCTGTTCATATGATTGTGATTAACATCTGCTGCCTGCTCAGCGTTCCTCGTCCACAGCTTAACCTGATAGCCGTTGCTCGCGAGCACAGACGCCAAAGCAGTTCCCCAGCTTCCAGCAACAAGTACAGCTGCGAATTTCTTTGTAGCTTCGTTCTGATTGGACATGTACACTCACTATCCTTTCTTAGCACCTAGCTTGTTTTCCGTTCCTTTCACCAGCTTCACAATGTTCGTACGATGGCGTACGATCGCAAAGATACAGAGCAGAAGACTTACGCACAGCAGCGGTACTGAAAAATGAAATAAGGATATAAATAATGGCGTTAATGCCGCAAATAAAAGCGAGCCCAAAGAAACATAACGGGTTAAAGCAATGGCAGCAATGGCAATAACACCTGCAATTAGAGCAGGCACGAAAGCCAGTGTCGCAATTACACCTACCGTGGTGGCGATGCCTTTCCCGCCTTTGAATCGGAACCAGATCGGCCAGTTATGGCCAATAATAGCTGCCAATCCGCAAAGCACAGGAATCCAGTCATTGTCGCCAAGCGCATGACCGATCCACACAGCCGCAACGCCTTTCGCGATATCAAGCGCAAACACGAGCAAGCCCGGTCCTTTGCCGAGCACTCGCAATGTGTTTGTTGCTCCTGCGTTTCCACTGCCATGCTGACGGATATCAATGCCTTTGACCCATTTCGCAATGACGATACTGAATGAAACCGAACCTAACAAATAGCTTAAAGCAACCGCGATTACTCCATATAACAAGCTACTTCTCCCCTAATCTTCTTCGGACTTACGACGTGAGAATATTCGTATTGGCGTCCCTTCAAAGTTAAATGCTGCACGAATCTTGTTTTCCAAATAACGTTCATATGAGAAATGCATAATATCCGGATCATTGACGAATACAACGATCGTCGGAGGCTTAATCGCAACTTGCGTGACATAGTTAATACGCAGACGCTTGCCTTTGTCTGAAGGCGGCGGGTTAATAGCCACAGCATCTGAGATAACATCGTTAAGAAGATGCGTTTGAATACGCATGGAATGCTGCTCTGAAACATGGTTAACGACTGGAAGCAGCTTCTGTAAGCGCTGTTTCGTCAAGGCAGACAGGTAAACGATCGGCGCATAAGACATAAACAAGAAATGATCGCGGATACTTTGCGAGAATGATTGCATCGTCTTCTCGTCCTTCTCAACGACATCCCATTTGTTAACGACAAATATCGAAGCTTTACCTGCTTCATGAGCGTAACCTGCAATATGCTTGTCCTGCTCAATGATGCCTTCTTCGCCATTAATGAGCACAAGAACAACATCTGCGCGTTCGATCGCCTTCATTGCACGCATAACGCTGTATTTCTCTGTTGACTCATACACCTTGCCGCGTTTACGCATACCCGCTGTGTCAATGAGAACATAACGCTGTCCATCACGTTCAAACGGGGTATCGATAGCATCACGAGTCGTGCCCGCAATATTACTTACGATGACTCGATCCTCACCAAGCAGCGCATTAACAAGAGAAGACTTGCCGACATTCGGACGACCGATAAGCGCTACGCGAATAACATCCTCGTCATAACCATCATCTGTAAGATCCGGCAGCAAAGCAACTGCAGCATCAAGCAAATCGCCAATGCCAAGTCCGTGAGACCCTGAGATCGCGATAGGTTCTCCGAAGCCAAGACCATAGAACTCATATACCTCATCCATTCGGCCTTGATTGTCCACTTTATTGACTGCCAACACGACAGGCTTCCCTGAACGGAAAAGCATTTGTGCGACTTCATCATCTGCGTGCGTTAAGCCTGACTTAGCGTCGGCCATAAAGATAATCACATCTGCTTCCTCAATGGCAAGCTCTGCCTGCATCCGCACAGATTTCATGATCTCATCTTCGCCATCAATTTCAATACCGCCTGTATCAATAATACTGAACGGTTTTCCATTCCACTCTCCGGTGCCGTAAAGCCTGTCACGCGTGACTCCCGGTTTATCCTCAACAATTGCTAGACGGTCTCCGATTACCCGATTAAAAATGGTGGATTTACCCACATTCGGACGGCCGACGATAGCGATAACGGGTCTTGCCATAGTTTGTTTTCCACTCCTTCAAAAATACTCACGTTAACCATCATAGCAAAAAAGTGCGTTCTTGGCTAACTTTTCATATTACTTGTGGTTGACCAATATGATTGTACCATTCTTCAAATCATGTGCGCTTGCATCCAATATCTTCTCTAGAAGGAATGCAGTTTCCTCCAGCTTGCTCACATTTTCTTCAATAAAAATAGGAGCTCCGCCTGACACAGCCTCGAATTTCAATGCGACGATTGCAACAATCTTAGCCATTCCCGCCAGCCTCCTTCTTGTTTACAGAGGCTTCTGTAGGCATCCGAACTGCCGATTCTAATATGGGAACTCGCATTATAACTTTCTTTCCTTTCTCCGCATTCATTTCCTGTGGCAAAATAAACACAGCTAAGCGTCCATCCTTCATATCCAGCTTCGCCATCGGAATAAGTGCAGGCTCGCCATCGTCTCGATAAACACCTAATATAGTCGCCATATCATACAGAATCGCTTGGCGCTGCCCCAGATTGCTGATCGTTACTTTTCCGTTCGAATTGAAAGGTGTCAGAATAAACCCCATTCCTCTTTCCGCAATGATTTCTTGGTTCGACTTCAAGCCGACATTCATTATGTAGATATCCCCAACAAACAAATCAGGACCATCCATAATCACCTCTGCCGTTTGAACAGATGCAATATGCGACATCGCTTTGCCTGACTTCAGCTTTTCCACGAGTAAAAGTGATAACAAGCCTGCAACAATTCCAACCCATACATTCAACATAATTGCGAACAAGCTTGTAAGTAATGCTGTCATGATGACCAAATAGTTGCGTCCTTCAAAGACCATGGCAATCCCTTCGATATAAGTAGAACCTCGTCCAACAAGCTCCATACTGTCAATTTTGGTCAACGTTTCCCGTTCCATTTTACGAACATCTCTGAATTGCTGAGCCGCAAGCGATAGAAAAGTAATCGCGGTATAATCCTTGTTGAACAAAGCCGGCACGCCAACCGCACCTAATGCTGCCGCGATAACGCCTAGCGAAATATGTATAATCCGCCCGTGCGGGTATGTCGGATATTGTCTATAATCCGTCCTGAGCATAAGAAGCCTTGAAATAATGCCGAACGCAATGCCTAACAAAACACCGACTAAAAACTTATTCTGAACCAGATAATGCTGCATTATGACGAGCGTCCCCCTCTAATCTGACCTAACATATCGTTCAGCTTCAAACCGCCAAGTCTTATCCCTTTAAGCAGCAAACTGAACACCCTCGCTGCTGCAAGTGCAAGCCAAAAGCTGTCCCACCAATTCAATTGACCAATATAAGTCGTAGAAGACCAATGCAGCATAGCAGCGTATATGGTTTCACCAAGTACGGCACCCCAAGCAATCATTGCAAATTGCTGCTTAGCCTGTGAGACGAAGGCTCCGCAAAATAAGCCAGCGAGCAGTGGTGCATCCCAGCTTGGATCGATCCAATAAAACACTGGATCATAGCTGTACATTCTACGAACAATTCCCCAGATCACAGAAACCATCAAAATACACAATAATAAATAGCCGATGTAACTGCCTCTGCTTTTCCCCTCATAAAGTGACAAGGCGGCGAATGTGAGCATCAGAAAGATGCTTACATGTATGTCAAGCTGAATAATGCCTTTAAAAGGTGAGAACCATTGTGAGGAAATAAACGACAAGGCCATAGCCGCACCGAATAGCACAACCTTTCTCCAGCTAACGTCCGGAACAATTTGCTCCTTCCAACCTGTTGCCATTAAAACCATTGTAATCATTAAGATCCATAACATCATATAACCAGCATTCACACGCAATCACCTCTTGTAACCCCTATTATGCACCAAAAAAAAGGAGCTATTCCTGCGACATGTCGCGGGAATAGCTCCTTTTGTATAAAAGTATTATTATTTAAGGTTTTTAAGCTTGTCGCCAAAACGCTCTGCAAGCGAGTAGCTCATGCTTTCGTTGCTCAAGCTAACGTTCGGATTGTCGATTTTCTCGATTTTTGGCGAACGTGGAGCGCGGTCAGGTCTAGCACTAGGTGCCGCTTGCTCAGGGGCTTCTTCTGTTTCTTTAATGCTGAGGCTAACGCGTTTCTCTGAAGGGTTGAAATCAAGAACTTTCGCTTGAACTTCTTGACCTTCTTGAAGAACTTCGTTAGGAGTAGCGATGTGACGATGTGCAATTTGGGAAATATGAACAAGTCCTTCTACGCCTGGAGCGATCTCAACGAAAGCGCCGAATGGTACAAGGCGACGAACTGTACCTGTTACGATATCGCCAATTGCGAATTGACTGCCAGCAGAATCCCAAGGACCTGGTTGTGCAGCTTTCAAGCTAAGGCTGATTTTGCCTGCAGCTGGATCTACTTTAAGTACTTTAACGCGAACCGCTTGGCCTTCAGAAACAACATCCTTAGGATGTGCTACATGCTGCCATGAAAGCTCGGATACGTGTACAAGGCCATCGATGCCACCGATATCAACGAAAGCGCCGAATGGTGTAAGACGTTGAACCGTACCATCAAGCTCTTGACCAACTTCAAGCGCTGCAATGACTTGCTTCTTGCTTTGCTCGAACTCACCATCAAGTACTTCTTTCTGTGAAAGAATCACTTTGTTGTTCTCGCGGTCGATTTCTTTAACCTTCACGCGAAGCGTGCGGCCTTTGTAATCGGAGAAATCTTCAACGAAATGACGCTCAACCATAGATGCAGGGATGAATCCGCGCACGCCTACGTCAGCTACAAGTCCGCCTTTAACAACGTCAGCAACGGCAACTTCAAACACTTCGCCGCTCTCAAAGCGTTGCTCAAGAACTTCCCATGCTTTCTCGCCGTCAACTTGACGTTTCGAAAGGACAAGCTTTTCCTTCTCGTCATCAATGCTGACAACTTTAAGCTCAACCTCTTGACCGATTTGAACAGCGTCCGTTGCGCTTTCGATCTGCACAGCAGAAAGCTCACGAATCGGAATAACACCGTCATATTTATATCCAAGGCTTACATAAGCTTGGTTATCTTCGATTTTGACGATTGTACCTTTAACGGAATCGCCTTTTTTCAAAGACACGAAATTATCCAAAGCGTCTTGGCTTACTTCTTCCGCCACGGATTCTTGCACATTAGTTTCTTCTGACATTGAAATAACCTCCTCAGTTCATACCCCAACTTTATTTAAATCCGCAAGCGCCTAGAGCGAAAGCAGCATTTAAAACATACATTAACGATTGTTTGCAGCTAGCTCGCGAATACGAGCCATGATGGCATCTGTTACTTGCTCAAGCATATCAGGTGAATTTTGTTCAATAAGTGCTGTAAGATCAACAGGCTTGCCATAACAAACAATAATTTTGCTGAATAGCTTATACTTTCCGATAATCGCAACAGGCACAACAACCGCGCCGCTTCTAACGGCAATCATCGCTGCACCCTTCTTCGCTGCACCCCCTTGGTTATTACGGGAGCCCTCAGGGAAGATACCGAGCACATTGCCTTCTTTCACCATCGCGATTGAAGATTTGATTGCATCCTTGCTCACGCCGCCCCTTTTCACTGGGAATGCGCCAACTGCGCGGATACCTGGTCCAAAGACAGGAATTTTAAATAATTCCTCCTTCGCCATAAAATGCACCTTTCGCTTTACTTTAACGCCTACCGTCGGCGGGTCAAAGTTGCTGAGATGATTCGAGGCGAGTATGACTGGTCCATCGGCTGGAATATTGTCCCTGCCTCTTGCTTCCAATCGAAATAATACGGTGTACAACACACGCAGGAGAAATCTAAAAAAAAGGTATAACATAGTTTACTTCGCCTCCGCCATTTTGGTTCGGCTTAATTTCACAATTGCTTGAATGACTTCATCAATTGTCATGGCGGTGCTGTCGAGTACAATCGCGTCATCCGCACATATAAGCGGTGAAATGTCGCGTTGCTCGTCCAAGCGGTCTCGCTCGGCGATCTCGGATTCCAATTGTGAGAGCGTGATGCTTTGAGTGTCCACTATTTCACGGTAACGGCGAAGTGCCCGTTCCTTAACGGATGCAGTTAGGAAAATTTTCAGTTCCGCTTGCGGCAGTACATGAGTACCGATATCTCTGCCATCCATAACGACTCCCTTGCGCTCTGCAAGCTTTCGCTGCATGAGACCGAGAACCTCACGCACAGTCTCATTCGCTGCAATGTGGGACACTTGAAGCGTCACCTCACGTGAGCGAATCAATGCGGTTACATCATCACCGTTCACAAAGACGGACTGCCCTTGTTCGCCTGGCTCAAGTGCAATATCCAAAGATCTTACCAATTCGGCAAGCTTGACAGTCTGCTCCACCGATACTCCAGCCCGTTGTGCACTGAGCGTAACAGCGCGATACATGGAGCCTGTATCGATATATACATATCCAAGCTGTTCAGCGACTTTCCGCGCAACCGTGCTTTTGCCCGCGCCTGCCGGCCCGTCAATCGCAATGTTCATACGGTCGCTGTCGCCTTCGTGATGCACCACTTCAGGTCAACCCCCTTTTAGTAGAGACGGCTGGCCGAATGCATGTGAGAATGCGACGCAAACCTCTCAAGAAAAAAGCAGGCTTTGCCTGCGAACGTAAAAATTATACCACACTATAACCGCAGATGCAAAAGCGGAGCGTTAGTTCATACGGGTTCCTTCCCGCTGATCTACGCCCGTTAGCCAATGCCGAACAGCTTGGTTTTGCAATGCAGCCTGCGAAATAATCAATAAAATAACGAAAATTATAATGATTTTCCGCAATATTGCACATACCTCATCTGTCAGATCTACCCATTCACTTCGACCTATATTGCGGAATAACTTTTTTTTATTCATATGGAAACCAGCCTCCTATAGTAGGCTAGTTTTCCATATGTTTCATCTATTATTCATCGATTCCTGAATTCCAGCTGCTTCTCGAAACAAAAACGGATAACCTTCTGTCTCTCTGAATCATTAATGCTCACATACTTGATCATCGCTTGTTTTCTTCCGGACTCAAGCTCAACTACACGAACAACTTCACCTTTGAAGAAAGCATGCTCGAGACTGCCGTTTTTGAAAGGAACAAGAATCCAGCACTCTAATACCTGTTCAGAGGCGAGCTGCCACTTTCCGTCACATATAAATGAGATTCCACCGCCGCCCACATCATCCGTCTCACAAACAAAACGTAAATTGCTCTGCGTCTTAACAGCAATCTCTAGTTCAGCTGGTACGCGTAAAAAGCTTCGGCGCTGCACTTTTGTGATTCGATCCAATTCCGGCTTGCGGATTTTGATCAGCTTCACTCCGTCCTCAACAAATCCCAGAACATGAGAATCGAAATAGTTTTTAATCCCATCCTCTGTTACGAAAAAAACAGAAAGCTCATCACCAAGAAAAAGCCTCTTGTAACGACCTGTTTTCTCGCTTATCGGAATTTCAATGAGGAATCCATCCTCTTGCTCATCGGCAATTCGCGATTTGTATTCAATAGACGCTTCCTCTTCATCTGAAGAAGCAATCTGAAAATGAAGCATTTGATTCAATTTAGGTAACAAATTGGCTCCCCCCTATTATACAAGCCATTATAACACGGCGAATTGTAGGGAGCCATATCGTTATTTGTCAGAAGCTGCCTTGGCATCATTTGGAGACATTTCTTCTATAGACTCCTCTAGTCCAGTTTCGGAATTGACATAGATGCGATAGAGAGAATCATTGATTCTGCCTGTATATTCATAGCATAGAACCTCTTCGCCCAGATCATTATTGATTAACGCCAATAGCTCGGATTTAACTTTCATTTCAGGGTTTAACGCTTTTCTAGCGTCTGCTTTCGATATAATCGGACTTGGCAGCTTTCGTTTGTGATGCTCATACACATAGTCATTGGCTTGCAGCCCTACCGTCTGCCCATTATCGAGTGCTACTTTAACGGTAAGCTTGTCCGGGTAAATAAGCACACCGCTCTGTACACTAACGTAGGTGAATGCTCCCATGTTGCTATGCGTGTCATAGCTGATTGCCTTCATGCCTGAAAACCCGTGTTTGTCCAAGAATGCATCTGCCGATTGTTTGGCCTTGTCTAAGCCTACTTTTTTCGCACCAATATCTCTGGCGTTCATAAACCAGATTAGTTGGCCGCCTTTTTGCGTAAAGTCCATTTGCAGCTTTTTGTTCGTGCCTTCATTAACGGTGGCTGAATAAGAGGCATATTCCGTTCCCTTTGCGTTTTCTACGACGCGAATGTCGGCATTCGGTGCATCCGTAAATTTCGCAGCAAGTTTCTTGATCTGCTCTACTGTAACCAAATTTCCGCCAAGCATTTTGATCGTACGCTTCTGGTACATGCTGCTTACAGAAGGTCCCCAGTTGATTTCTGGATATTGACTAACCTTTTTGTCAACCGACTTGAAGCCATCTACAATAATATTGTCATTGTTTTGATTCTCAGACGCGATTGCAATTTCGACATCCATCCAGCGTAAATTGTTGGCTAGCACTTCCTTCTGCATGCCAAGCAGATCCTTCGAGATTTGCTCAGAGTTCGCATACAATGTTTTCATCGTTTTGAACTCATCTGGTGTGAGAGGCTGCTTACTCAAATCACGAACCGCTGTTTTGTATGCAAAGTTGGAGATGCGCGATAAGAAATCCTCTGCTTCATTAAATGGAAGCATCGAAAGCGGGAGCTGATTGACTTCGTTCTGTGCTTGGCTTGTTAAACGCCATACGTTAACGAGCCCTTTGCGATGAAAACTTTGTGAGGTCGAATTCACTGCAAGTGTCGTGCCGAGCTGCTGATGAAGCTGCTCCACATGGTAGGTTAAATCATGGAAAGCCCGCTGATATTGATTTTCCGCTTTGATCAATATCGTGTTTTTCTCCTGATGCTCTTGATAGCCCCAATAGATGGCGCCTATGAACAACAAGGACATAAAGGGAAATAAGATTGAGCTAAGTCGCTGGTACATAATACAAAAGCTCCTTTCTTGTGCAAAACCTGGTTTTAGTTTGGTTTGCCCAAGGGAGCTTTATGCATCCTTCTATATAATTGTAATTACAGCTATTTATTCCCTTCAGTACATGCCATGCTCCTCAATCTCTAGATCATTAGCGTTACTGCAGATGCATTGTTTAAAACCAGTATCAATCATGTCCTTATCTCTTCTTCCACGAAGGACGAATTTCTCTCCGCATACATTGCAACGGATCGTTACCTTTATTCTTACCGCTTCCATATGCTCCTCCTCAGCCATTATTCGAATGCCGTTCACCTAGGCATTGCTGCATAATGTCAGTATAGACGGAACAGCTACAGTTTAATCTCATCCTCACGAACCAAAAACCGAAACGGAGAGCGAGAAGTGGCATGATTCATTTTACGAAGGCCCCAAACCCACAACACGATCATGAATGGAATAATAAACCACATCCAATTCGTTCGCACGGTAATCATAATCCAATCATACGTGCCATGAAGCAGAACGGGGAGTAGTAAGGAAATCACAAGGAAATAGTTTCTTTTATTCGCTGGAGCGAACTTCGCCTTGCCCAAATAATACCCCATCATCACCCCGAACAAAGCGTGGCCGGAAACAGGCAGAAGTGCCCGAACGAGCAAGGTGCCGAAGGTAGCAGGCGAATAAATAGCATAGAGCACATTCTCAAGCGTCGCAAATCCAAGTGAAATGGAAGACGCATAAACAATGCCATCATAAGGCTCATCGAATTCTGTATGGTTGTATATGACATGATAAAGGACAAACCACTTTACGAATTCCTCTACACCTGCAGATTCTCCAAACGCGAACACTACAGGATTATCTCCAAGCCATAGCTGGAGCCCGCGCTGAATAACCATAATCGGTACGACGACAAGTATGCCCAGTACGAACATCCTTGCCACCATATGAATAGGCTCGGCTTCATAGCGGTCCCTTAAGTATAAATAAGTAAGCAGCGATACGCCTGGTGCTACCGCTGCTGTCAATACAGAGAGAAACAGCATTTAGTCCCTACTTTCTTACACCCAGCCGCGAAAGCGGACGGCTTCGGCTAATTTGCGAACCCCCGCCATATAAGCTGCGAGACGCATATCAACCTTGCGGGTGCGGTGTATTTCATACACTTGGTTGAACCCTCGTACCATCATAAGCGTCAGCTTATCGTCAACCTCTTGCTCATCCCAATAATAGCCTTGGTTGTTCTGCACCCATTCGAAGTAGGATACGATAACCCCCCCGCTGCTTGCGAGAACATCTGGTATGAGGAGAATGCCTCTGTCAGATAAAATTTTAGTTGCTTCGAGTGTCGTCGGCCCGTTTGCAGCCTCAACAACAATCGAGGCACGAATAAGCGGTGCATTGCGATCTGTAATTTGATTCTCGATAGCAGCAGGCACAAGAACGTCGCAGTCGAGCTCGAGAAGCGCTTCATTCGTAATCGTTTGGCTGAATAGATTCGTTACATTGCCGAAGGAATCCCTGCGGTCAAGCAAATATTCAATGTCCAGCCCTTCTTCATTATACAACGCCCCGTTCACATCGGAAATACCTATCACGCGTGCACCAGCCTCATGCATGAATTTGGCAAGATAGCTTCCAGCATTTCCGAACCCTTGTATGACGATGCGAGCGTCTTTCATTTCAATTTGCTTCAATCGCAGAGCCTCTTGAATCATAATCACGACTCCGCGTGCAGTGGCCGTTTCCCGCCCCTTCGATCCGCCCAGCACCAATGGTTTACCTGTAATGAAGCCTGGTGAATCAAATTCACGAATTCGGCTGTATTCATCCATCATCCAAGCCATGATTTGTGAGTTGGTCATGACGTCAGGTGCTGGAATATCCTTGCTCGGTCCGACAATTTGGCTAACCGCACGAACATAGCCCCTGCTCAAACGCTCTATTTCTCTGAAGGACATCGTTCTCGGATCGCATATGACGCCGCCTTTGCCGCCGCCGTATGGCAGATCCGCAATGCCGCATTTCAAGCTCATCCATATCGATAACGCTTTTACTTCATTCTCAGAGACGTTAGGGTGAAAACGAACGCCTCCTTTTGTCGGGCCTACAGCATCATTGTGCTGAGAGCGGTATCCGGTGAATACTTTCGTTGTTCCATCGTCCATTCTAACTGGAATCCGTACGGTAAGAAGCCTAAGCGGCTCTTTTAAGAGGTCAATCATATCCTGATCATAGCCAAGCCTGCGCAGCGCTTGTTCAATTACGATTTGAGTAGAATGCAATACATCATTTGCTTCTACATTACTCATTCCATTCACCGCCTTTGTCTACATCTAATATGAGCGCCTTTCCTGTACGATATTCCATCGTTAGGCCAAGGATAAACAAG
This sequence comes from Paenibacillus sinopodophylli, assembly GCF_005930355.1. Lineage (GTDB taxonomy): Bacteria > Bacillota > Bacilli > Paenibacillales > Paenibacillaceae > Pristimantibacillus > Pristimantibacillus sinopodophylli. Next base: position 506,683 of record NZ_VDBO01000002.1, on the reverse strand, counting down.
AAGAGCACCATGCAGACAAGAATCAGCCTGCAGATGCTCTTTCCGTGGACATATGTTTAAAATTTAAAATGATTACATATTTCCCCTACCGCTTTCTCGGGCATAATCACTTTTCCGTATTCCTCAAGCATGGCATAGGTCACTGAAGTTGCTTCTCCATATTCAGCAAGCAAAGCAATGACTGCATTGTGCCTAGACACATCAATCAATGCCGGCTCCAAGGCTAGAATGTACTTCCCATTATAAGAATAAAGCCGTCCATCATCCGTAAGCGCTGAGCTTTGTAATTGCTTGCACACAGAGATGACATCCTCAAACTCGCGGAACGCATACATCACGATATCGCTTTGTTCAAGCGTTACTTCCATTTCGTATATTTCGTCTTCCGTGTCGTCATCTTCGGTTACCCGATCGCCTGCATGACTATTCATCTTGCCACGGGTGACAATAACTACCATACCTTGTGCGGGGAGGGCAAACACTTCGACCGCTAATGGGCCGCTGGCATCGAATCCAAGTTCACTATATGCTTGATCCATCATTTCACTGAATAGTTCGTGTACTTTTGGAATTTCGCGCCACATGTCGTCCTTCTGGATCCCCCGTTCCAGCAGGTCGTCGAACGTCAGGAAAATCCGTATCTTATCCTGGCTCAGTCGTTCGATTTTCATGACAGGATCCTCCTCTGCAGCATCTGTTGTAACAGCGTATGTTTTTTCAAGTAAGATGTGATCAAATTTGACCAAATCGTGCTATGTATCTACTTTATCACTTCTTTTCGCCGAATGCACTAATATTGAACGAAAAAAGAATCGGATTAACGCCTCGCATCTCTGCTCTGTACGCATCCGATTCCTCTTATTTACTACAGTATTAATGAGCAAGTGCTGACGATTCCGCTTTGATCTTCTCGGCTTCCTTTTTCAAGGATGGATCACTGTTTACGATCGCTTCAATCTGTTCCCAAGCGGCTTCTGATTTTACGGCGGTATCGTCTGAGTGCTTTGGGGAGAAAGCAGAAGCCTCTTCCCTTATCGATTTGCTCATGATCTTGGACATCGACTTACGGGCGGCTGTAGAGCAAAGATCTGACAGCGCATGACCTGCCCATGCCACCGCTCCTGGCTGCTTTCGTGATACATACACGGTCGCTGCCGCGCCAATTAAACCGCCAACTAAAAAACCACTTAACTTCATATTCGCGAGCACCTCTTCCTTCTTAGGCTTTCGTCCTCATCGAATAGTCTGACCGCTTGGCATCACGCTCATTCTTAATAAAATAAGGAAATCATCCTAATCCTGCATTTGGGCAAATATGATACAATGGGGTCGATTCAGCATAAATACAACATCGCTTTGGAGGAATGTATGTTATGAAAAACCGCCATTTGATTATCTATTTGGTTCTTATAGGCACGCTGCTCACATCCTGCTCAGCTAATCACACTGACAAGTCTGTCACTGTTTCCAATGAAGTATCGAGTACAGAGATGGTGACGCCAGCTGCAGTCATCCCTTCGGCAACGGATGCTCAGCTCTCTAGCCCAGCCAATACGGAGCCGATTCCCACTCCAACATTGACTACAACCGAGGAAGGCAAACAGCCAGAAGCACGATATGAAATGAATGCTGCTTACCGGTTGGTGCCGATCTCAACAAATGCAACAGATAAAGTAGTTTTGCTCACCTTCGATGATGGCCCCAAAGATTCAGTAGTGTTGACAAGCCTCCTCGATACACTGGATAAACATGATGCCAAAGCTATATTTTTTGTCAACGGCTACCGTGTCAAACAAAACCCTGATTTGTTGAAGTTAATCGATAAACGAGGGCAAACAATTGGCAATCATTCTTGGGACCATATTAATCTCAAGAACGAAGCAGCTGATATTGTCGATAAACAAATCAATGATGTTCAAACTGCTGTTGAGGCATTAATCGGTAAAAAACCTACCTTCTTCAGACCCCCATACGGTTCTGGCGGGGACGATGTTAAAAAAATAGCAAAAAACCACGGCATGCTCTACATGACGTGGTCTAATGGCTCACTCGATTGGGATAAATCTGCTAAGGATAAACCCGAAGTAGTCATCAACAATGTGATGGAACAGCTCCATCCAGGAGCTAACATTCTCATGCACGAGCTGAAGTGGACGGCCGAAGCACTCGATAAGCTGCTTACAAACTTAGAAACGAAGGGCTATGGTTTTATTGATCCATCCAGCATTGCCATTAGTCCGTAAACTTCGTGCCATACCAGAACAAACCAGCAACCAAGCTGACGAATAAAACAAAGAGCAGATTATAATACCATTTCGTCAATTTATAATTACTCGAATGATGTTTTTTTCGCCTAGGCGGCAGAGCATCACCTTTATTGGAATCCGTTCCGATGCTAGGCGGCCTTGCCGCCCTTTCTTGCTGCTTATCTCCCCTTGAGCTTCCAAACTTTTCTTTCCTGCTCATGACTCCCTCCTGAAACGTATGATCAACCCCATTATAAAATCAATTAAGAAATGAGCGATAATCGGAGCAAGAATCGAACCGGATTGCACATAAATCCATCCTAAGCCATAGCTGATTGAGAAAACGAGTCCGGTAGGAATCCAATGCTTCAAATACCTTACATGAATAGTAGCAAAAATAATGCTTGTCCAATAGGGACCAATGGCATGTTGTATGGCCCCTCGGAACAAAAGTTCTTCGCATATCGCAACGACGAGCGAAATAACAGCAATATGCCAGATCGGTCTGTTGCCAAAGATCCGCTCGTTTACCCCCCCGTCATCGGCCGCTTCCTCCGGTACAAACCTTGAAATGAGCAAATCAACGATAATAACGGCTGCAGCAAGACCCACTCCCCAATACACAAAAGCAAGCTCCTTAGGAGGTGTAAATAAGGTAATTAAATTTTGATGCTGAAATAAAACCCATATCAAACCGATAATAAAAGTGAAGCCTTGTGTTGCATATAAATTAATAAGGAGCATACGGTCATCCAGATCGTCAACGGACACTTTGCGTACACGAATGTTGCGAATATCAAACTTTTTCATAGCTTCCCGCCTGTCCAGAACGTTCTTATTTTCTTTTACCATCTTTTCACCTATACTGATAGGACAAATTAGACAGCATTATTTTCTTACATAGAAGGAGATAGAGAGAGATGGAAAAAAAATTAACGACTACGGCAATGTTATTCAGTGTTGGCTTCGTATTCATGCTCGCTTGCACGGTAGGCGCCTTTTTCTACGGCATTCAGATCGGCAGCGACAAGACAGAAGAAAAGTACAAGCAAGATGAACAAGGTGCAAAAAGCGCTTCTGCAACTGTAAGCCCTTACCAGCAGCAGGATTTGGTCTCATTCTATCATACTGTATTTTTGCCATACCGTGAATTTCAGAATGAATGGTTCGCTGCCATGAATAAGCTATCTCAAGGAAAACCGACTGAAGCAACCTCGATGTTCAAGGATCTGTCCAGCTTGGCAGAAGAGAAAGCCAAGGATGCAAGCTCAGTCGATATGCAGAAATCTCCACTGCTCGGACAAGCTCAGGTCAGTTACATCCGCAGCCTGAAGCTGTTCAAAGATGCTGCAACCAAGGCTGCCACAAGCGCCAAAACGTTAAGCAGCAACGAGCTGAGACAAAATGTTGAACAAGAGAAAAACTACTTGTCAGCTTCTCAATTCGCGCTTAGTGCACAGCAGGCTTATTATTCTGCTATGTTGAAATGGGCAGCAACTGTAAATCTTGATATCCCTGGCGATTACAAGTCACCATCCCTGCTGCAGCTAACACAGTGGAAAGACCTCACTTTAACTGTAAAAAACAAACTGATGGCCGATCAACTCATGACGCGCAAGAAGCTTACGAACTATTACCCACAGGATTTGACGAGCCGCGTTGACGAATTTATTTATTCCGGACAGCCTGCAAAAATGAAGGTTCACACCGTATCCGCTGTAGTAGACCTACTCATTAATACCGAGGCTGTTCGCACAGGAGACTTCTCAGAAAGCAGACTGCGTTTCTATCAGGAGGAATTGATGCCACAGCTTCCGTTCTTTACCTCGGACACCAATTAATCCTGCTTTACTAGTATGAATCAATCATATTGAAATCCTTTTAACAAGGCTATAGCTGCCATTCCGCCGTTTACGTTGTGGAGTTCGCTATAGCCTTGTTCTTCTAAATATCGGCATACAGACAAGCTCCGAACTCCATGAGCACATATGATGTAAAGCGGCTTACTATCTGTTATTTCATTTAAACGCATCGGTATCGTATTCATTGGAATGAGGACAGAAGTCTCCAGATGGTAATAGTCCCATTCAAACTCTTCTCTTACATCGATAAGCTGACTCGCTTCTATACTTCCGCTTTCCAACAAATCCAGCATGAATTGCGGTGTCACATCCTGCCAATTCGTCATGAATAAAGACCTCCCCTGTCGTATTTTGTTGCTTATGATGCTAGAATCATAACGAAATTTTCACATTTCAGCAAGTTTGAGGATTGCTTTTGTCCACCCCATTGCATTAAAATAGAAAAGTCAAAGATCGATGATCAAACTCTCGACCCGCTGCTGCACAACGGTGCCGGGCTGAGGGTTTTTCTGTTCATATTAAGCGAAGCCTTGGAGCTTCACACCCATTTAGGAGGCATACTTCACATGTTTAAAGTGTTAGTTTCCGATCCAATTAGCGATTTGGGCATTCAGCAGCTTGTTGATGCGTCAGATGTCGCAGTCGACAAAAAACCTGGACTCAGCGAGGACGAATTGGTTGCCATTATTGGCGAATACGATGCGTTGCTCGTCCGCAGCCAAACAAGAGTAACACCAAAAATCATGGAAGCAGGCAAGCAGCTCAAAGTTGTTGGCCGTGCAGGCGTTGGTGTCGATAATATCGATCTTGACGCAGCTACACAACGAGGCATTATTGTAATCAATGCGCCAGATGGCAATACGATTACAACTTGTGAGCATACGTTTGCGATGATGATGGCGGTTGCCCGTCATATCCCTCAAGCTTATATGAAAACTGTTAACGGTACATGGGATCGCAAATCCTTCCTTGGCGTTGAGCTTCGCGGCAAAACGCTCGGCGTGCTTGGTATGGGACGTATCGGTAGCGAAGTTGCAAAACGCGCGAAAGCTTTTGGCATGGACATTATGGGGTATGATCCGTTTATGACGGAAGAGAGAGCTGAGAAGATCGGCGTGAAGCTTGCTAGCGTAGATGATATCGTGCGCAATGCTGATTTCATGACTGTACATACACCACTCACTCCAGAAACGCGCCATATGATCGGCAAAGCGCAATTCGAAGTAATGAAGCCTGGCATGCGCATTATCAACTGTGCTCGCGGCGGAATTATTGACGAGATTGCACTTGTTGACGCAGTGGATGCAGGTATTGTTGCCGGTGCAGCATTCGACGTATTCGAAGTTGAGCCTCCTGCTGATGATCATCCATTCCTGACACATCCGAAAATTATCGTTACACCGCATCTTGGCGCTTCTACCGTAGAAGCACAAGAAAACGTTGCTATTGACGTTTCTGAGCAGGTACTTCACATACTCCGCAGTGAGCCGTTTATCAATGCGGTTAATATGCCTCCAATTCCGGCTAACCTGCAAAGTATTCTACAGCCATACTTCACGCTTGGCGAGAAGCTTGGAAACTTTATTGCACAAGCGACAGAAGGCGCAGTAACGGAGATCGTAGTCGGCTATGCCGGTGAGCTTGCTGAGGTCGATACTCAGCCGCTTACACGTTATATCGTTCGTGGTGTTCTCGCTCACCACCTCGGCTCAGAGCAAGTCAACGTCGTTAACTCCTTGCACCTTGCCAAAGTTCGCGATGTTAATATCGTGGTTCAGAAGTCGCATACTTCGAAAGATTTCACGAACCTTGTAACGGTATCCCTTCGTACGAAGAAGGAAGAACGTGTCGTTTCTGGTACACTGCTGACTGGATATGGACCGCGTATCGTACAAATTGATAAGTTCCCTGTTGACGTTACGCCAGAGGGCAATCTTATCTTGATCTCGCATAACGATAAGCCTGGTATTATCGGCCGCGTTGGTACTTTGCTTGGTAGTAATGATGTTAACATTGCAACCATGCAAGTAGGTCGTCAGCTTGAGGGCGGTTCCGCGATCATGGTGCTTCGAGTTGATAAAGCAACGCCTAAAGAAGTTCTTGAGCAGCTTACGAACATGCCTGAATTGAACACTGCAAAAGAAATTACTCTTTTCTAATAAATATGCGTAAACGGCTGAAGCCGCCAAAGGCGGCTAAGCTAAAGTTTCGCGTAGAAATATAGATAACGTATAGCCTAACGATATACGTTCCTATATTATTACAAAAAACAGCCAATCAGATCATCTGATTGGCTGTTTTTGTTTCACGAGCAACAAGAATTATCTGCTGTATTCTACAAAAATAGCGTCCCAATTGGGACGCTATGACAATGACTGATGAGCTTCGACAGGAAGCAATAATGTGAATGCAGTACCTTTTCCAGCACTGCTGTCTACGACTATTCGCCCATGATGCAAGTCAATCAAGTTTTTGACGATAGCAAGACCAAGCCCAGTCCCGCTAGAAGCTCCCCGTTTACGCGCCTTGTCAGCCTTATAGAAGCGTTCGAATATATAGGGCACATCTTCGGACGGAATCCCTTGTCCCTCGTCTCTGACTGTCAACTGAACATACTCGCTGCCGTTCACCTGCTCCAGCTGTCCTGCAATCGTAATTGACTTGCCAGACGGCGTATGCCGGAGCGCATTATCAAGCAGATTGGTCAACACCTGCTCCAGCCGATCCTCATCCGCCTCCTTAACAAGCAAGGGCTCTCGCGGCATCTCTGCGTGAAGCTTCACTTCGCGCTCCTTCGCATACACCTGGAACTTCCGATGTACCCGCTTCAGTACATGTCTGAGATCAACCTCTTGAAAGTTCATATCGACATGTCCAGCTTCCATGCGCGCGATATCTAGGAAGTCATTCACAAGTCTGCCCATTCTCAACGATTCATCATAAATAACTTGAACAAGCTCTTTCCGATCTTCCTCTGAGACGACAATATCATCAAGCAGTGCTTCGCTGTATCCTTGCAGCATGGAAAGCGGCGTTCTAATCTCATGGGAGATATTCGCCACGAAATCGCGTCTCAGCTTCTCCAGCTTATGCTCTTCAGTGACATTCCTTATAACAGCAACGGCTCCGCGTATGACACCTTTCGATTGAAGCGGCGCCATCACGACGGACCATACGCTGCTAAGCACATGTACTTTATCCGTCGCGTCACGCCCCTCTTCCATGACGCTCTGAAACAGCTCGCGCAATGGCATCGGAACCTCAGAGAATGTCGATGAGCTTTCAAACAAATCCTCTTGCCAAGCTTTCTCTACGCCTGACCACTGATTAATAAGCAAATGACCGCTCGGATTCGTTAGTATGATTTTCCCATCTGCATCGAAAGTGATAACAGAATCACCCATACTTCGTAATATACTCGCCAAATGGTTTTTTTCATGATTCAAATCGTGAATGAGCTTATCAAGCTGCTCGGTCATATGATTAAAGGTTTGTGCAAGCTCCCCAATCTCATCGCTAGAGCGAATGTTCACTCTTGTCGAATAGTTTCCTTGCGAGATGGAATCTGCCGCACCCTTCAACTGCAATAAAGGCTGTTGAATTTTTTTAGATAAGAAGAAAGCGAAAAAGGTAGACAACAAAAACCCGATTATAGCAGTCAGTACAAACAGTACCTTGACCTGATGTGCGTTGGTGTCGACCCAAATGTCCACATATTGAAGCAGGAACACGCCAACGATCAACAATACGACAACAACAAGAAGCATAATCGTTGCCCAGAGCTTCCCGACTACGCTTCGCCATAGCTTACCAGCTGAACGCTGCCACACGTTCATTTATTTCGGTACCTCTAGTTTATAGCCAACGCCCCATACGGTCGTGATCATGGCTGCCGCATCTGGTGAGACCTTGTTCAGCTTTTCTCTTAGACGCTTCACATGAGTATCTACCGTACGCAGATCACCAAAAAACTCATAGTTCCAAACATCCTTGAGCAGTTCTTCACGCGAGAACACTTTATCGGGAGATACGGCCAAGTAATGCAGCAGCTCATACTCTTTAGGTGTCAGGCTTACTTCCTGCCCACCTGCTGTGACACGGTGCGCATCATGCTCAATTATGAGATGAGGAAACACAATATTGTTGCTTGAATTAATTTCTTTTGTTAGAAAAGCTGTTGCAGAAGATCGTCTTAATATCGCTTTCACCCGGTAGATAACCTCACGCGGGCTGAATGGCTTCACCACGTAATCATCTGCACCAACCTCGAATCCTTGAACGCGATTCATCTCCTCGCCCTTTGCCGTTAGCATAATGACTGGAGTTGCTTTCACTTGACGAAGGCGTGAGCAAACTTCTACGCCATCGATACCTGGCAGCATCACATCTAACAGAATGAGCGCATAATCCGTATTCGAAGCGAGTCTAAGTGCTGTTTCCCCATCTTCGGCCTCGTCGATTGTGTAGCCTTCTTTCTCTAGATACATCTTGAGCAGACGGCGAATCCTTTCCTCGTCGTCCACGACCAATATACGGCTTGAATAATCAGACATAAGGCAAAACTCCTCTCAAACTAAATACTAAACGCCGGAATACGAATGCAAGCCTGCGATAATAAGGTTGACCCCTACTAACGTAAACAATACAACTACGAAGCCAATGACAGCAAGCCAAGCTGACGGCTTGCCCTGCCAGCCGCGCGAAAGTCGGAAATGCAAGTAAGCACTGTAATAAAGCCATGTAATGAGAGCCCATACTTCCTTAGGATCCCAACCCCAGAAACGTCCCCAGGCGATATTTGCCCAGATCATAGCGAATATCAATGCACCTAGCGTGAAGATTGGGAAGCCAATTGCGATAGAACGATAGCTGATCTCATCCAAGTCTTCCGGATCAACACCATCCATCATCGGATGGATAACGGCACCCAGTGGTTTGCGGAACACAAGTCGGAGTAAGCCATATAGCAAGCTGCCTGCAATAACGGACCAAACTACGGTATTCAGCTTACGTCCTGAATTTACGCCGTTCATCCAATAAGGTGCTTCAAAGATCGGCTGGTTCATTCCTAAAAACGAATCATATTTAACTACATTACTATTGTAAGGCTTAACGATTGGAGGAAGCGTATAATCGACTGTTTCAGTAATGGTCGATTCGATTCCTTTCCCGTCTATGCTGGACTTCTCCTGTGTGAACTGTGCCTCGTAGCCTGCGCCGCGGAAAGCAAATACCGCAATGATGAAGCCCACGATTAGCAAAATAGAATACAACGAGAATTCTACCCAGAACTGCGAACGCTTTGCTTCCTTCGTCTTACCTTTGAAATCCACAACTCGCAGCAAATACATTAACCCAGCAGCGAATCCGACTGCGAAGAACGCTTCGCCAAGCGCAGCTGTCGTCACATGCACCTTGAGCCAGTAGTTGTTAAGCGCTGGAATTAATGGCTGTACCTCTTGCGGAAACACCGAGGCATACGCCACAATGATAACCGTTAGCGGCAGTGTAAACATGCCTAGCAAAGGCTTTCTATAGATGGCAAATACAATTGTGAATGCAATCATAATAGCCATGCCAAGAAAAGTCATAAACTCATACATATTACTCGTCGGAATTTGACCGCTTCCTGCCCAACGTGTGAAGAAAAACGTCAGATGCGAAGCAAGTCCCAGACTTGAGGTGATAAACGCAATACGTCCCCAGCGCTTCTCATGCAGCAAAGGCTCACGATTGCTCCACTTCTTACCTGCAATGGCAATAACGTAGAACATAAAAGCAAAACAATAAAGAAAAAATGCGACAATAAAAGCGTCGCTGCTAAAATCAACTAAACTCACGCGTTATTCCCTCCGTTATCAAGCGACTTCGGATCTACGGTTATCCCTATTTTTTGAAGCGCTCCCGCAACCTCTGAGCGCATACCGTACCAGTTTTTATTCGTATGTGCACCTAATGAAAGCTCTCCCTCATCAATGCGAAGCCAAATCCGGCGATGCTGCCAATAAGAACCCATCAGCAGACCGATCATTGAGAATGCCGCGCCTACCCAAACATAAGGCAATGCTCGATCCATCCTTACATTCAAGTAGGTAGATGCTTCAGAGAAATCAACATTTTCCATACCGTCTACTCTGATCTCGATCTTGTCCGCTACAGCATGGTTAATCACATCCTGCGAGAACTTAACCTTGTCCTTCTGCATCGGGAAATACATATAAGGCTCACCTTCCGGCTCCAGACCTGGGCCTTTCACCGTAAAGACGAATGCCGGTGCAATTGGATCTCGGGAAAGCGTTGTAGGCTCACCGTTATCGCCAATTGCAAATTCCATGTAATTCGCATACAAATCAAGCGTATATGGACCAAGCTTATGCTGCAATGCAGAATCCTTCATAGGCAGATCGAACGGGCCGTATTTCTCCCCCGTTTTTTTATCTACCAGTATAGGGTGCACAGCATTTAATCGCGGAGTTGTATCAAAGTCGAACTGATACAGCTTTAAACCTTTATACGTGAGCGGTTCATTGACAATGATATTATGCCGCTTTACTTCTACGAGCTCAGGCTTCCTCGTTTGATCCGAACAGTTGCTCACACATTCGTAAAGCACTGCTTTTGTTTCAAACAGCTTCGCGCGGGCAGTACCCTTGAGTTGCTCCGGCAGTTCATCATCCGTATAGAATTCCACCGTAAACTTCTCGTTTTTCACAAAATAATTCGTATCCGCGATTTGGATCGTATCGCCGTCTGGAATCGTTATGTAGCTATCCATTTGCCAGCTCGGAATACTTCTTGCCAGAATCGCAAGCAGGAACAATATTAATCCAATATGGTTAATATACGGTCCCCAGCGGCTAAACCTGTTTTTCTCTGCTAACAGAGCTGAGCCATCCCGGTGAATACGATAGCCTTTTCGCTTCAACTGTGTACCGAATTCTTGTACCCACTTCTCTTCATCCAAGGCAATCGTCTGCTTGTACACCGTCTTCTGGCGATGGATGAACTGCAGATGCTTGCGGATTTGCTGCTTGCTAAGAGCCCGGTAAAGGGGCAATACACGGTCAAGACTGCAAATGACAAGCGATGTCCCAATCATAACCAGCAGACCGATGAACCACCAGGTTTCATACGTATGCGACAGGCCGAGCAAATAATATAGCTTGCCAGGCAAACCGTACGTTTGCTCGTAATAGACAGATGGATCAAAGTTATTGATAAAGGTATTTTCCTGCGGGTAGATCGTACCGAGCATAGCTGTCAAAAAAGTAAGGACGATCAAGTAAATGGCGATTTTGACAGAAGAGAAGAAATTCCATATTCGATCAATATAATTCGGATTGCTCTTCTGCGAACGGCGAGCCACCCCGTCGTAACGCATTTCCAAAGGCAAATCGGACACTTCATTGTGCTCCAGCGGTTTCCCGCAGTTCTCGCAGAGCACAGTTCCAATTGCATTCTGATGCCCGCACTCACACTTTGTGTTCTCAACCACTAACACAATAAAACCTCCTAAAGCTTAAGCAATCTCTCAATCCGCTCATCAATCTCAACCTCGGTCATTCCGCCTACTTTAATTTCCATTAATGTACCGTCCGGGTTAATGAAAAAAGTAGTAGGATATGACTTTAATCCGTAGCTTCGCTCCGTCTTGCGATTGACGTCGCGTAAGATCGGATAATTCAAATCGAAGCGGCGAACAAAATTGTTCACGGTCAACGTATCCTCACTTAAATTAATAGCCAAAATAACTAAGCCTTGATCCTTCCACTTCGCATACTGCCTTTCAAACTCAGGCATTTCCTTCACGCAGGGTGGACAAAACGTGCCCCAAAAGTTCACCACAACGGCTTTGCCTTCATAATCGGACAATTGCCTCGCATTGCCTTCTAAATCGAGAAGCTCGAAAGCAGGAGGCTTGTCTCCTTCCTTCAAAGGGCCTTTGTTATCGGCAGCAAATAATGTAGATCCAATTGCATACCCACCTATGATCAAGACGGCAAGCAGAATGACGATTTGTACCGTCTTGCGCGATTTTCCCATAATTGAATTCACCACCAGCTTCTCTAAATGCAGTCACAATATTACCATTATAACGAAAATTCGACGGCAATTACTGCCGCCGTCGATTACTTTTTATGAACTTTATGTGTCTTGCTGTTCGCAATATCAAGCAATTCCTTAACTTCCACTGGCGTCAAATGACGATACTTTCCGCGAGCTAGATTTTCAAGCCCAAGCTCTCCGAAACGGATTCGCTTCAGCCTTATAACCTTATGGCCAATTGCCTCGAACATCCTACGAACCTGACGGTTACGTCCTTCAAATATCGTGATCGTAATCGTTGCTTCGTTTCCATCGGTATCCACATCATGGTATTCCACTTCTGCCGGAGCTGTCATCCCGTCCTCCAGCTTAATACCCTTCTGGAGCTGCTCAAGCGCGGTTCCATGTGGCACGCCTTTAACGGTTGCACGATAAGTTTTGGGCACATGATGACTTGGATGTGTAAGCAAGTTGGCGAACTCTCCATCATTTGTCAGAAGAAGCAGCCCTTCCGTATCATAATCCAATCGCCCGACTGGATATACTCTCTCTTTGATGCCTGGCAAGAAATCGGATACTACTTTACGGCCTTGGGGGTCCTTGGCGCTTGTAATAACACCCTTGGATTTATTCATCATGAGATAGAGCTTCTTCTCACTTCGAATCGCCTTACCGTTAACGGATATCGTGTCGACAGCCGGATCAGCCTTCACACCAAGCGTCGTTACCTTCTCACCGTTAAGCTCAACCATCCCTGCCAAAATCATTTCTTCACATTTGCGACGGGAAGCGATTCCCGCAGCGGCTAATATTTTCTGTAAACGTTCCAATGCTTTCACCTCAATCTCCATCATAACGATATGAGGAAGAAAGTACAAGCTTCACTAGCCGAATATGTATAAGCAAATTAAAATAGCTGCAAAAAAACCGACTAAATCCGAAAACAAACCGACTTTCAACGCATATCGGGACTTGCGAATGCCAACGGCTCCGAAATAAACCGTAAGTACATACAACGTCGTATCCGTGCTTCCTTGAATGGTAGATGCGATTCTGCCAATCATCGAATCCGGCCCGAAGGTTTGGATCAGATCGGTCGTGAACGCAAGCGATCCCGCTCCGGTTAATGGACGCAGAATGCCAAGAGGCAGTACCTCGCTTGGAATGCCCAGCCAGTCGAATAAAGGTCTGACGGCCGAAAGCATAAGCTCCAGTGCGCCAGAAGAACGAAACATGCTGATAGCAACCATCATCCCGACAAGATGAGGAATAATGTTAATGGCCGTTCCGAAGCCGTCCTTTGCGCCTTCTACAAAAGTCTCGTACACGGGTACCTTTCGTCTAAGCGCTGCATAAAGCGGAATAAAAACGATAATGGCTGGAATCATCCATGCAGACAGACTGGAGAACAGGTTATACAATAGGTTCACCTCCAGCTGCATGAGGACTTGCTTTCATATTTGTTTTCAATGAAGGCGGTACTGCCGGAGGTGGGGACTTTCTTCTGTACCAGCGGTCTGCGAGTATAGCGGCGGACGTAGCCACGAAAGTTGCAGCAAGCGTCGTACCGATAATTTCTGCTGGATTTGCCGAACCGTAATTCATTCTAATCGCAATAAGCGTAGTCGGAATAATGGTTATACTTGATGTATTTAGTGCAAGCAGGGTACACATGGCAGGTGTTGCCGTAGTAGGATCGGGGTTCAGTTTCTGCAGCTCTTGCATGGCCTTAATCCCCATTGGGGTTGCTGCATTGCCTAGACCGAACAGATTCGCGCTCAAATTACTCATAATGTAGCCGATAGCCGGATGGTTGCGAGGAACATCTGGAAACAGCTTTCTAACAATAGGACCAAGCAAACGGGCCAATGTTTGCAGCAAGCCTGCATCCTCAGCAATTCGCATCATGCCAAGCCAGAACACCATAATACTAATTAGTCCAAAGCTTACAGTGACGCCTGATTTGGCTCCCTCAAAGGCTGCCTGCGTCACCGCATCCATCTTCCCAGTAATTGCAGCAACAACGACACTCGCGACAATAAAAAACAACCATATCCAGTTTACCATGCTGGCCGCCTCCCCAAGCTATGCCTATGCATAACGCTATCAACCGGCGTCTCCCCCGCCATGCTAAGCGCCATGCTCGAATAATGCATCCAGTACTTTCAATACAGAATTTATCATCGGATCAAGACGATCCGCTTTCGATGCTCTACGGAAATCAGCTAGCGTTTGTGCTGCTTTTGACGATTTAGTCGATTGTTCAAGCTTAGGGCTAGCCGCATCATAGATAGGTATAAAACCGATGAGATGTTTGCCTATATACCATTCAAGCACGCCTCGTTCTCCAAAGGTGGATCGAATGGAATCAGCAGGATGGAGCACTAGTCTTGATTGAATTTCATCCGCTTCTTGCTCAGCAACGGGGTAGATGAAGGATTGTCCGACGGTGTAGGGATAGCCTGCAATCGGCTGTCCTTTCGATGCAATTTCTTGAAGCGGATAATGCTTGAAGCCCCAATCGAGCATCTTTCGGTGGTCTGACCAATCATCCCCATCATTAATAGTTACAGCTGCTATCTGCTGGCCATTCCGCGTTGCCGAGCTGACAAGACATCGAAGCGACTTTTTGGTATAGCCAGTTTTGACCCCGTCAGCCCCTTCGTACATGTTCAGCATCTTATTCTTATTGATATAGCTGTATTCCCATTTCTCATGCGGATTAGGCACCTTCTTAACTCGCGTGCTTACAATCTCCGCAAACACATCATTTTTCAAGGCATAAGCAGTAAGCTTGGCCAAATCATTAGCAGACGAATAGTGCCCTTCTTCATCTAAGCCGTGTGGATTTTTGAACTGCGTATGCGTTAGTCCGAGGAAAATAGCTTTTTCATTCATGAGATGTACGAACCCTTCCTCAGAACCGCCAACATGCTCTGCGATAGCAGTCGCCGCGTCATTGCCCGAACGAAGCATAAGTCCGTAAAGCATATGAAGCAGACTCATTTCCTCGCCAAGCTGAAGATAAATGGAGGAGCCTTCTTTGCCCACAGCACGTTTACTTGTTTTCACCATATCGGTCAGCTTGCCATTATCGATCGCTACGATAGCGGTCATGATTTTGGTTAAGCTTGCTATGCGCATCGATGTATCGCCATTACTGCTGTATAACAGGCGACCACTTTCTACATCTATCAATGCCGATCCTTTGGCATTTGTGTAGAGCGTGCTTGGACTCGCGTGAGCTGCCTCATGTAAGCTTGTCAAGGCGAGTAGAGCAGTCATACACCCAAGTGCAACGATTTTCCGCATTATTCTAAAATACATAGCGTTCCTTGCCCCTCTCGCGCGAAAGTAAATAAAGCCTATGTCCTTTTCAATATATGCTTGTACATCTCGCTCTAGACGAAAAATACCTAACAAAAAATGAAAAACTGCCCTCTCGGGCAGTTATGTCATAAGAGGTGATCATTCGCGTCTACATGTCCGCTTATTACCGTAGGAGACGGATCAACATATGCAGCCGTGCTTGACGGCTGTTTCATCATAGATTGCAGCTTGTCAAAAACATGCGGAGCCGAATCAATGACTCGTTCAAGCAGATGCGTCTGATTATCAAGCGGTACAATTTTCACACCATGTGTACCTACCACGAGAAAAGCAATTGGCGTAATCGATACGCCGCCACCGCTACCGCCGCCGAATGGCATCGCTACTGAAGCATGCTGCGCATCGGATTGATTTTTATGATCGGCATCATCTAAGCGAATGTCACTTCCGCCTGCTACAAATCCGAAGCCCACCTTGGATATCGGCATGATGATGCTTCCGTCTGGCGTTTGAACAGGGTCTCCAACAATCGTATTGACGTCAACCATCTCTTTAATATTTTCCATTGCTGTTTGCATTAAGCCTTGAATAGGATGTTCTGCCATGCTTTGACGCCTCCTTTCATTTTCCTCATCCGAACGAAGAGCTGAAGTCCGGCAAGAATAGCATAACCGAAGCGGATTTGAGCTATGCATGACCATTCGGTTGTGAAAGCAGATCGTTGATAAATAGGCTGAACATTCATTTTCGGCTCTGTTTTCAGCTTCACCATCTGCGATAAAACGCCTATAATTGAAGTCTTGACCGACCAGACAAGCCCTGTAGACATCGCTGTCCACATCGCATCGCCTGTACCGACTGAGGTATTCCAATTCCACTCGAGTAGACGTACCTTCGTCAACGTTTTTCTAACCCAGCCCGTCAAATTACGCGTCATTTGCAGCAGATGCTTAAACTTTTCGATGGAAGATACAACTTTCTCCGGGTCGATATCCTCATTGAATTCTTTCCACGTATTGATCCCTGCACTCGTCTTAGAAACCTCTTCCTTTAGTTGGACTGAAGTACCTGTAAATTGAATAATCGGTACTTTCAAGGTATAACGGATTATTCCAAAAAGTGCTTTAATGTTCACTTCTGCATCATCGTTATGCCCAATTCGCCGCAAATGTCCTTTAATGACTACTTGAGAGCTCAGAATCAATATTGAAATGAGCAAAAAAAAGAGACTGGCCGCCGTCATCCAACCGTAAGGGTAACTGAGCATCATGATGCTTCCTCCGTTTCCCTAATATGGGTTGAATATAGTATGACCCGGCGGCCAAATCTCATTCTTTAATTTCTTCAATTGTCATTTGCTTCCCGTCCAACCGCTCGAATAGCAGCTGCGTTTGTTCCTCCAGTGCATCATCAAGATCGACATTTCCTGGCTCTGGAAGCTCCTTAATCGAGGGCAATCCGAAATAATCTAAAAATGATTTCGTCGTACCATATAATATCGGACGTCCAATCTGCTCGGCACGGCCTACTTCTTCAATTAAATCTTTCGAGACGAGTGATTGTATCGCTCGATCACTCTTAACCCCGCGAATTTCCTCAATCGATATTCTAGTAATAGGCTGACGGTAAGCGACGATAGAGAGCGTCTCAAGAGCAGCTTGTGAGAGCTGTGAACGGGTTGGCGTATAAGCCATTCGCTCAAAATATGGCGCGTGCTCCAAATGTGTCGTCAGCCGAAAGGAAGCCGCAACTTCCGCTATCTGGATACCGCGTCCCTCGCGTTCTAGATCCCTCTGTAAATCATAGACGAGATCTGCTGCAAGCTCTGCGTCAAACTCCATAATGTCGCCCAATTGCCGCTTCGTCAAACCTTCGTCCCCTGCCATAAACAGCAGTCCCTCAATAATCGTCTTCAACTTCTGATAATCCACTTTGTGACGACTCTCCTCTCCAATGAATAACGATGTCGTCAAAGAGCTGGTGCTGAAAACAACGGATATGCTTCATTTTCATAAGCTCCAATATCGCGAGAAACGTAACCACGATCTCGTGACGATCCATATTCTCACGAATGAGCTTAGAAAAACGAACCGTTTCGAACTGCTTCAACACATCAACGATATCTCGTATACGATCCTTCACAGAAATCTCGTCACGTTGAATCGTCGAGACGACGTTGCGTCTTGCAGCTCTGCGCAGCGCCTTCTGAAAGGCTGAGATCAAGTCAGATAAGTAAACCCCCTCAACCGGATTCACTTTCTCCTCCTTCATGAAAGGCGACATATCCTCCGGCTCACGTGAATAGACGAGACTGCGCTCCACTTCCTTCTCGCGCAGCTGCTCAGCTATTTGTTTGAACTTTCGGTATTCTACGAGTTTCTGAATGAGCTCGTCTCGCGGATCCAGCCCATCATCGGGCCAGTCCTCATAATCATCTTCAAATATGGGAGGCTTCGGGAGAAGCTGCTTGCTCTTTATCGCCAAGAGGGTAGCCGCCATCACTAGAAACTCACTCGTTACCTCCAGCTCCAGCTCTTTCATCGCATGCAAGTAATCCATATATTGAATCGTAATTTCACTGATAGACACTTCATGGATATCGATCTCAGCTTTGTCGATCAAATGTAGCAATAGATCAAGCGGCCCCTCGAATGAATCCAGCTTATAAAGCACTGACACTTACATTTCCTCCCGCCTAGCCTTAACTTCGCTGCTTAGCCTTGCAATTGCTTAGTCAAATTCGCCATTTCGATTGCACTGGCAGCTGCCTCGTAGCCTTTGTTGCCCGCCTTCGTACCAGCACGCTCAATGGCTTGCTCGATCGAATCAACCGTAAGCACGCCAAAGATTGTTGGAACGCCTGTTTTCAAAGCGATAGCCGCAACTCCCTTTGCTGCCTCGTTGCAGACGAAGTCGAAGTGTGGAGTTGAACCACGAATGACTGCGCCCAAAGTAATAACCGCATCATACTTTCCGCTTTCTGCCATTTTCTGAGCAATTAACGGAATCTCGAACGCGCCTGGAACCCATGCTACCTCAACGTCTGAATCTTGTGCACCGTGGCGTTTGAAAGCATCAAGAGCGCCTCCAAGCAGCTTGCTAGAAATAAATTCATTGAAACGTCCTACTACTACTCCATATTTTAAACCTTCTGATACTAAATGTCCCTCATAAATTCGTGTCATTTTGTCAACTTCCTCTCGTTATTTTAGATGATGTAGTCAATATCTTCAAAACTGAGCAAATGTCCCAGCTTCGTTTTCTTTGTACGCAGGTAGCTTTTATTGTCTTCATTCGTTTCCATCTGGATCGCAACTCGCTCCACAACCTCAAGGCCATAGCCCTCAAGACCTTTGATTTTACGCGGGTTATTGGTCATCAGACGCATCTGACGGACCCCTAAGTCCTTCAGAATTTGCGCGCCTATACCATAATCTCGCAAATCAGCTGGAAAGCCAAGCTTTAAATTGGCATCTACCGTATCAAGGCCCTGCTCTTGCAGCTCATAAGCCTTTAATTTGTTGATGAGGCCAATGCCTCTTCCTTCTTGGCGCATGTAAAGCAACACGCCGCTGCCCGCCTCTTCGATTTGTTTCAGCGCGGCTTCAAGCTGCGGTCCGCAATCACAACGATGGGAATGGAATACATCACCAGTCAAGCATTCGGAATGAACCCGAACGAGAAGTGGCGTCTCCGCATTGATCTCGCCTTTGACAAGCGCAATATGCTCTTTGTTGTCCACGAAATTGGTGTACGCAATTGCGCGGAATGTACCGAAATCAGTCGGCAGCTTCACATCAACTGCACGCTCAACTAGCTTTTCCTTGGCATTCCGGTACTGGATAAGCTCTTGAATCGTAATCAGCTTCAAATTATGCTTTTCTTTGAAAACAAGCAAATCCGGCAGCCTAGCCATCGTACCGTCCTCATTAATGATTTCACAAATCGCACCAGCAGGTTCTGATCCGCACATAATGGCAAGATCGATCGCCGCTTCCGTATGGCCAGCTCGTCTAAGAACACCGCCAGACTTCGCAATAAGCGGGAATATATGACCCGGTCTGCGGAAGTCCGACGCCTTCGTGGAAGGATCGATTAATGCTTTGACCGTCTGCGAACGTTCATAGGCCGAGATGCCGGTTGTTGTACCTATGTAGTCGACTGATACGGTGAACGCAGTGCCGTGATAGTCGGTATTATGCGTAACCATCGGCGGCAAATCAAGCTGTTCCGCACGCTCCTGTGTAATCGGAACACATACGAGACCTCTTGCCTCCGTAATCATGAAATTAATCACTTCAGGCGTCGTGCGATCCGCAAGTGCGATAAGATCGCCTTCGTTCTCCCGATCCTCGTCATCCACGACAATAATCGGCTTGCCCAATTTCAGATCTTCTAGCGCATCTTCGATTTTATCAAATGGATTATTTTCTATATGCTCCATATGGGATTCCCTCCTTTGTGACAACCTAGCTTGCTTTAAATGGAATTTCTCCCGTTAGCTTATTTTCAATTTACAAAAAACCATTTTCCATAAGAAAAGATGTGCTCAATTTCGATTCGGCCTTCACCTTGTCGGGCTTATTGAAATGCAGCAGATGATCCACATATTTTCCTATAACATCGCATTCTATATTGATAGTGTCTCCAGCATGCTTATGCTGCAGCGCTGTCTCGCCAAGCGTATGCGGAATGATCGATACGGTAAAAGACTGAGCTGTGGTATCCACCACTGTAAGACTGATACCATCAATCGTAATAGAGCCTTTAGGAATGACATAGCGAAGCGTGTCGGCATCGTCCACTTGAATCTTGAATACAACGGCGTTAGCGTCAGACTTGCGATTCACGATTTTGCCGGTGCTGTCGACATGACCTTGAACAATATGTCCGCCGAATCTGCCTCCTGCCTGCATCGCGCGCTCCAGATTAACGCGTTCACCTGCCCGCAGCTCATGAAGATTCGACTTCCGATACGTCTCAGGCATAACATCAGCCGAGAAGGATGAGCTGTCAAAGGCAGTCACCGTTAAACACACACCATTAACGGATATGCTGTCACCGATCATAACACCATCCAAGACTCGAGCTGCACTCATAACGAGGCGCATCGCTTCGCCCTGCTTTGCAATTCCTTTCATTTTCCCCACTTCTTCCACTAATCCGGTAAACATGGGCTTCCTCCCTAAAGGTTTGCTAAGGCAAACCTACTTCGTAAGCATCTGCTAAGGTTTGCGAATGCAAACTTATTTCGCTTTGGCGGCTAATACACAGGATAACCGGAGACACAAATGTCTTCTCCTGCCATCTCAACTGTGACCCGCTCCAGTTGAACTGCATCTGCCATTTTCTCATAGCCGGCGAAAGTGAACGTGCCTGGCGCATTCAGTCCTCCGATGATTTTGGCAGCATAATAAAGGATGATTTTATCAATAAGACCTGCTTCTAGCATCGCTCCGTTCAACTGACCGCCGCCCTCAAGCAGAATCGATCCAATCTCAAGCTCGCCTAGTTTCATCATTCCCTCAGTAAGATCTACCTTACTGCCAGAACCGCAGACCACTACCTCGATGCCTGCTGATTCTAATGCCTGCTTGCGCTCCTCGCTTGCTTGACCAGAGGTAAGCACGATCGTTCGCGCATTGCGGTCTACTACTACGCGGGCGCTCAGGGGCAATCGTAGAGCAGAATCGACGATAATGCGAATCGGATCGAGTGCGGGTACGGAAGCCCTTGTATTTAGCAAAGGATCATCAGCCAGCACAGTGCCAATGCCAACCATGATGGCTTCATGCTGATGGCGCAGGGTATGAACTTGCTCACGTGCAATCGCCCCAGTCACCCAGCGGCTATCGCCTGTGCTCGATGCAATCTTGCCATCAAGGGTGCTTGCTGTTTTGAGTGTTACGAACGGCAAGCGCGAAGTAATATACTTATTAAATTTTTCGTTTAATTGCTGTGATCGCTGCTCTAGCACGCCGACTGAAACTTCAATGCCTTCCTCGCGAAGTCTTGCAATTCCTCTGCCTGAAACTTCAGGGTTCGGATCCCCGCTTGCAACGACTACTCTCGCTGCTTTAGCAGCAATAATACGCTCGCAGCATGGAGGCGTCTTGCCGAAATGGCTGCACGGCTCAAGTGTGACATATACGGTAGAGCCTTCTGCTTCAGCACCCGCCATTTGAAGCGCGTGTACCTCAGCATGGCCGGTTCCACGCTTGAGATGCGTCCCAATTCCGATAATGCGTCCATCCTTCACAACTACGCAGCCAACGACTGGGTTTATGCCGGTTTGACCTGAAGCTTTGGAAGCCATCTCGAGCGCTAATCCCATATAATAATCATCATTTAATAGGTTAAGCAACAAAAACACCCCTATCGGCAAACCATCCGAAAGGGGTGATGAAAGAAAAATAAGAGAACTACGACAAAACCGATAGGCGTTGTCGGCTTTAAGATCCGACTCATCCTATTCGCTCAGACTGCGAATACGGTTCGTAAATTACGCTAAAGAAACACACCCTCACTTTATGTGAAATAAAATACACACAAATAAGAGGATCGTTATAGCTGTCGAAGCATCTCCTTCTCCCATCCAGACTGTACTGTCGGTCCCGGAGTTTCACCAGGTCCACCGTTCTAAATCACTTCTACTCGGAATAATCCGAGATACAAGTTCATAAGACCGGGTCACGGACTGACGAGAGGCACAGCGTTTCGGTTATCCGATCACACTGTACCATCCCGATCACCGCCGGTTAGGAATCTCACCTACCCCGAAGGATGCTGCACTTACATATTTATAGTTGATATCTTATCATTAAATGCTTTCAACTTCAACCTTTTCCATTTTGTCTCCGCCTTTGAACGCGTCAACGAACTCCATACCTTTAGAAACTTTACCGAAAACCGTATGTCCGCCATCCAAATGCGGCTGCGGTGCATAACCGATATAGAACTGGCTGCCGCCTGTGTTACGGCCTGCGTGAGCCATAGCAAGCGAACCGCGCTCGTGCTTGTTCGGGTTAATTTCGCAATCGATTTGGTAGCCAGGACCGCCTGTACCTGTCCCATTCGGACAGCCGCCTTGAGCAACGAAGCCCGGAATAACACGGTGGAATGTAAGGCCGTTGTAGAAACCGTCATTAGCAAGCTTCTCGAAGTTTGCTACTGTGTTCGGCGCGTCTTGATCGAATAGATCGATAAGAACCTCTCCGCCGTTTGCTAGTGTGATTTTTGCTTGTTTTGCCATTGCTGCATCTACCTTTCTTTTATCCAGATAAGACTACGTTACCAATTTCGCCCTTATTTCGCAAGCGATGATTTTTGAAGTCTTGCCGGAATGACGTCATTACATACGATATTTTCAAGCGATTCACGTTTAACAGCAAGGTCAGCCTGGCCGTCTTTGACGAACACGACAGCAGGACGACGAATACGGTTGTAGTTGCTCGCCATTGCATAATTATAAGCACCTGTACAGAAAACAGCAAGCAAGTCGCCATTTTCGGCTTTAGGCAATTCCAAATCCCAGATCAGCATATCTCCGCTTTCGCAGCATTTGCCCGCAATGGATACCGTTTCTTGAGCAGCATCGTTTGCACGATTCGCAAGCACGGCTTCATATTTGGATTGGTAAAGTGCTGGGCGAGGGTTGTCCGTCATACCACCGTCAACTGCGATATATTTGCGTACGCCCGGAATATTTTTGCTTGTTCCTACTGTGTATAATGTTGTGCCTGCATCGCCAACCATGCTGCGGCCTGGCTCAACCCAAATTTCTGGAAGTGGGAACTCTGCGTTTGTGAAATTAGTAATAATCGCACCTGTAATCGCAGCAACGTATTCGCTGATCGGAAGCGGAGTATCGCCCTCTACATAACGAATCCCGAAGCCGCCGCCAAGGTTAATTACTTTGAATGTTAGATCAAGCTCATTGCGGATAGCTACTGCGAAATCAGCCACCTTGTCCACAGCCATACGGAAACCTTCAACCTCAAAGATTTGAGACCCGATATGGGAATGAACGCCTAGAATAACCAAGTTTGGCAGAGCAAGCGCTTCTTGAATGGCTTGTTTAGCAGCGCCATTACCGAGGTCGAAGCCGAACTTGGAGTCCTGTTGACCCGTGGAAATGTAATCATGCGTATGGGCTTCTACTCCTGGTGTAATGCGAAGCAGGATGTTGACTTTCTTGCCTTTATCTCCAGCAAGTGCGTTCAACAGCTGCAGCTCCATGAAGTTGTCAACGACGAAACAGCCAATTCCTGCGTCAAGCGCCATGTTGATTTCCTCAGGCGTTTTGTTGTTTCCGTGGAAATGAATACGTTCAGCCGGGAAGCCCGCTTGCATTGCCGTATAAAGCTCGCCGTCAGATACAACATCAAGCGATAGCCCTTCTTGCTCTGCAATCGCACACATTGCCATTACGCTGAATGCTTTGCTCGCGTATGCGACTTGGAAGCGAAGACCTGAAGCTTTGAATGCTTCAACATACTCGCTCGCACGTTGACGTACCAGTGCCTCGTCCACAATATAAAGTGGCGTACCGAACTGTGCAGCCAAATCAGCTACATCACAGCCGCCAATTTCCAAATGTCCTTTAGTGTTAATTTTACTTGTTCCATGCAGGTACATAATTTCCCCTCAGCTTTCTTCTATCTGCTGGCAGATAGAACGGATAGAATTTGCATCAATAGCACAAGTATAACGCAATCTACCCACCATGCGAAATGGATAAATCCACATTTCATTTGCATTTTGTGAATTCAGTCCGTCTTCGGCATTTTATCGCGTTGCTGTGGTCTCAAGTTATTGGGACGCGTGCGATTGTACAATACAGGCTGACGTACGATGATACTCCAGAGTGCTCTCAGATCAAACGGAATAAACGGCCACATATACGGACGATTGAAGGAACGCTCCATCGTCAGCATAATCAGGATCGCAGTCGTCGCAATGACGAAGCCTGGCACACTGAATGCGGATACCGATATGATGAGCGCCAGCCTAACGATGCGGTTAGCAAGTCCAAGCTCATAGCTCGGTGTTGCAAACATACCAATAGCAGCCACCGCCATGTACAGAATAACCTCATTTACGAATATTCCCGTTTGCACGGCAATATCGCCGATGAGAATAGCTGCGACTAATGACATCGCGGTCGCAAGCGACGTTGGTGTATGTACGGATGCCATCCTCAGCAAATCGACGCCGATCTCTGCGAGCAGAAATTGTACAACCAGCGGAAGCTTCGCTGTTTTATTCGGGCCCAAAAACTCAAGCGCAGGCGGCTTTAATTCTGGATGCATCACGAATAGGAGCCATAGCGGCAGCAAGAACAAGGAGGCAAATATGCCTAAAAACCGGACCCAGCGCAAATAAGTACCGATAAATGGCGTTTGCCGATTCTCTTCCGCATGCTGCATTAGGTCAGCATAGGTTGTCGGCAGGGTCATCACACTTGGCGAGGTGTCCACAAATACAGCAACATATCCCTCCAGCAGGTGAGCGGCAACGGTATCAGGCCGCTCCGAATATCGTACGAGTGGGAATGGATTCCACCCGCGCTTCACTGTTGACTCTTCAAGCTGCTTGTCCGCAAGCGGCAGCCCGTCGATTTTCACCATTGCTATTTTATCCTTGATGGATTTCAGCAATTCTTTATCCACGATATCATCAATATAAGCGATACATACATCCGTTTGCGTACGCTCGCCTACCCGAACAATTTCATAACGAAGCTGGGGATCACGCAGCCGTCTTCTCACTAGAGATACGTTGACCATCAACGTTTCTACGAAGCCGTCTCTGCTGCCGCGCACAACCTTCTCAAGCGAAGGCTCTTCTGGTCCACGGGAAGGAAACGCCTTCGCGTCAATCATGACCACACTTGTTTCACCATCAATAAACAAAGCAGTTCCGCCGGAGAGTACACCAGTCAGCATGCTGTTCCAATTATCTTCTTTCGTAACCTGAGCAGCCGGAACATAGAGATCTAGAAACGAGTGAAACGCATGCGCAGACAAATCTTCCGGCTGCAGAAACGTAAGGCGCATGAGCACCTCAGTCAGAAGCGTATCCTTAACTAAGCCGTTCATACATAGCATCGCAGTACGCCGTTCACCGAATGTCATTTCCCTGACAACGACGTCGAAGCTTGTCTTGTAGCCGATTTCATGCTCAAGGCGCGACAAAACCTCGTCCAAATCTGATGGTATCGGGACAATATCCTCCTTGCCTTTCGAATCGGCAACCGAGCCCTCCTGCTTGCCGCGCTTGATTGTCTGGACGTAGCTTACTGGGCTTGAATCTGAAGCTCCGCGTGACTCTTCTCGCTGCTGATCTTCGTGCATTCCATTCATAGGCAGATCTGAATGTACGTCTTTCCCCTGTCCTTCCATCTGTTCGTTATCGCTCATACGCTTTCACCTCGTTCATCAAATTCACCATTGGAATACTAGCCAATCAAACAATGAGCCTAACGTTTTTCCAAGCACCATCGCCATGACCAGCGTTACCATATAAGCTGATAAATTCATTCTTTTAGCCAGAATAGGCAGCACATTCATGACCTCAGTCAAAGCTGCAGCCAGCATTCCTACAAACATTCCGTCAATGAGACCAGCCCCGCTTAGAGAAAAGCCACTTGGCACAGCTAGCTTCCAATCCATAAAATCAGCAAACGTCCAGTACAAGGATCCGCATATAACAGCTGATTCAAACCAAGCCGACATGCGATAGGCATGCGCAACCTGCGCGAGCCTCGGAATCAAATCCAGTACAATCAATAACGCAACCAAGCCGCTGCCCACTGCAAGTCCGCCTGCCAAGCCCAGTAGTGCAACAAAGATATTCGCACCGATGCTAATCATGGGAGCTGCCGTTTCTCTGGTCGTAGTCGGATTTCTTTCGCATCTCATCCGCAATGACATAAGCGTTTACGTTTTCCTGGTACATGTACAGCTCAACCTCTAGCGGGTTGGGCTCTTCATTAAATCTTTTTCGAAATAGATGATTGAAAAACAACACCATCCCAAGTCCTATGCCAAGCGAGTATGGAATTTGGAACCAGAGAGGATGCTCCGTTCGTTTCCCAGTTATCAGCTCGACGATGCGAATATGAACCTCCTTCATACTGACGTCAGTATGGAAGTTCATAATAGCAAGACCTGCTCCGAAGAATAGCAGCAGCCAAGCAAATAGAAGCACAGCTATTCGGGGCTTTACCAGCTTCTCCGCAACCATCACCAGCACCTGCGGATCTCCGTAAGCCTCTACGGTAAGACCGGGCTCGCGCTCGCGAATCGCTTTCACGATTTGGAGCAGGTCGATCACAACCCGATTTCCATCTTCCTTTTTGTGCTGGTACAGAACAAGCCTCTTCAAGCTGTCTTCAAGTGCATCATCCTTAGCGAGCAGCCTTGCCGCCTGACCCAATGTAACCTGCTGATTCGGTTTCGTGTAAATTCGTTTTTTCAGACGCAGATAGAGGACCGAATGGTTCGATGTTGCCATCTGTCATCTTCCCTTCTGCTTAAACTTTGGTGGATTTCCCTTTTAGTATGAGATAAGGACGATTCGGATACTCATGCAAAATGAGGTAAAAAATAGAAAAACCAAACCGCCTATAAGGCGATTTGGTCTCGGATCGATTGTAATATTTTTTTCTCCAGCCGCGAAACCTGAACTTGGGAAATTCCCAGCCTGCTTGCAACCTCGGACTGCGTTTTGTCACGGTAATAGCGCAAGTATACAATCAGCCGCTCACGTTCGCTCAAACCCTCTATAGCCTCAACCAGCGCCAATTTATCAAACCATCGGTCTTGAGATTCATCAGCGATTTGATCCATCAGGGTGATCGGATCTCCATCATTCTCGAATACCGTTTCGTGAATGGAGGTTGGCGGTTTATTCGCTTCTTGGGCAAAAACAACTTCCTCCGGCGTAATACCCAGCCGCTCAGCAACCTCGCTGATTGTCGGCAAACGGCCTAGCGTTTTCGAGAGCTCATCCTTCATTTTCCGCACCTTGTTAGCGGTTTCCTTCAACGATCTGCTGACTTTCAACGTGCCGTCATCCCGCAGAAAACGTTGAATTTCTCCAATAATCATGGGCACCGCATAAGTGGAAAACTTCACATCATAGGACAAGTCGAATTTATCTACCGACTTCAGCAAGCCGATGCAGCCAATCTGGAACAAATCCTCGGGCTCATAACCACGATTAATGAACCGCTGCACAACTGACCATACGAGCCGGATATTGCATTGTACAAGTGTATCCCTTGCAAGCGTATCCCCGCTTTGACTTAACGCAATAAGCCGCTTTACTTCCGCGTCATCCAGGTATGGCTGGGCCGTCTGTTTTAGATTGACATCCATGAGGTTCAACCCCTATACGCTAATTGTAGAGCGCTTTTTTCGATTCAATTCGTTTCAGCATCGCTACTCGCGTTCCGCCGTCAATTTGACTCGTGACTTCAAAACGGTCCATGAAATTTTCCATAATGGTGAAACCCATGCCAGAGCGCTCCAGCTCCGGCTTCGATGTATACAAAGGCTGGCGGGCGAGCTCCACGTCCTCGATGCCTCGGCCGTTGTCCGAAATCGTAATCGAAACAGAATCCCCTTCGATTCTAGCTTCAATTCGAACCTCGCAGGTTGGATCATTCTCGTAGCCATGAATAATCGCATTCGTAACCGCCTCGGAAACCGCTGTCTTCAAGTCGTTCAGTTCCTCTAGCGTCGGATCGAGCTGAGACACGAACGCAGCGACAGTAATACGCGCGAATGCTTCATTCTCCGACCGGGCGCTGAAGGAAAGCGTCATTTCATTGGATCCGTTCATGACACCACCTCCAAACTAGAAATTGCATTTCGCTCATTATCGTGAATCGTCAAAATTTTGAACAAACCCGACAACTCGAATAACCGATGAACGTTCGGATTCACATCGCATACGACCATTTTCCCGCCTTTGCTCTTCACCTGCTTGTACCTTCCTAGAATTACGCCAAGACCGGAACTGTCCATGAACTGCAGCTCCTTCAAGCTAAGAATGACATGCTCGCTGCTTCCACGGAGAATGGCTTCCTCCATCTTATAGCGCACGCCATCGGCCGTATGGTGATCCAGTTCGCCGCGAAGCCTTACGATCAGCACATTGCGGTATTGCTCTAATTCAGCTTGCAGACTCATTATGCTGTTCAACTCCTCTAGGTTTTTTCCAACATAAGAAAGAAGCAGCCGTGAATAGCTGACCTTCCTTACATTCCACCGCACAACAGCGATTGATCTGAGGGAATCAGAATCCGCCGTGCTGCACATGCCGAGATAGAACTAGCAATTCTCCAATTTGGCACGCTTTTCCTGCATGCCGACAAAACTAGAAGCATACCGCTAAGAGATGACAAAAAACGAGTGAAATAACGACTTCTTTTATTTAGGCAAACAAACCAGTGAAGGATCGTTTAAGCAATTTCCACCATCCTGCACGTTCCACCGACAACGGTGCATCTACATCAAATTGTTTGAGTACCTGATCACCTTGATACACGACGAGCTTGCCAATTGGCTGACCAATTTGTATCGGTGCTTTAAGAGGTCCGTCGATCTTCAGTTCGTAACGAATATCCTTCGTTTGACTGCCTTTTTTCAGAAGTACGCTGTATGTATGCTTCGCTACGAGTGGAAGCTCCGGTGCTGTACCCTTCTCAATATGCAGCGTCCCCATCGATTCGCCTTCTTGGATAAGTGAGTGATTCATATACTGAGCGAACGTATAATCGAACATCTGCGATACTTCCGCATTGCGGGTTTTCGTATCCGGCTCGCCCATAACGACAGCGATTACGCGCATATTATCGCGCTTGGCTGTTGCCGACAGGCAGTATTTCGCTTCACTAGTGAAACCTGTTTTCAAACCATCAGCTCCGCTGTAGAAACGAACAAGCTTATTCGTATTTACCAGCCAGAAAGGCTTCTCGGACGATTTGCGCAAATAGTCCTGATAGAGCCCCGTATATTTGGTCACTTCGGAGTGCTTCAGCAGCTCTCGCGACATCACTGCAATGTCATGTGCCGATGAGTAATGATTGGCGACTGGCAGACCGTTCGGATTCGAAAACTGGGTATCATTCATGCCAAGCTGCTGAGCCCGCTCATTCATCATCGTAACAAATTGCTGCTCTGTGCCAGCAAGCTTCTCAGCCATCGCCACAGATGCATCATTGCCCGAAGCAAGCGCTATTCCTTTGATCATGTCGTCAACCGTCATTTCTTCGCCTGGCTCAAGGAAGATTTGTGAACCCCCCATTGAAGCGGCATATTCGCTGGTTTGGACCTTGTCCGTCAGCTTTATCTTGCCATCATCAAGTGCCTCCATAATGAGCAGCATAGTCATAACCTTCGTGATGCTTGCCGGCGGAAGCTTGGCATGGCTGTTCTTCTCGTAAATGACCGTGCCGCTGTCTGCATCCATCAATATGGCAGACCGCGCGGAAGGTGCCAAATTCGCGTTAGGCGTTTGGCTGCTAGGCGCTGGCCCCGGTGCAGGCGTAGGCTCTACGGCAGCAAATACGGCGGCCGGCATAGCAAGGGCGAATACAAGAATAAGTAGACATAGCTTCATAGAACGTTTTTTCAACTGGATCTCCTCCTGAAAAGTTTTATGCCATGCGCATAGCTTCGCAGCATATGACAATTGCGACACACGTCGCTTAGCTTTCTCTCTTCAGTGTTGACTTCTCAGCTGGAAATTATTCCAAATCGATAGAATGATTTGAACGACTTAGGTGAAGCTGAATTACCGCTGCCATAAAGAGCGGGCTTCCGATCGCTGTTGTTCCCAGATTTCCTGTATTCATCCTCCTCAGGGGGTGAAATCTGGGAACAAAGGCGAACGCACTCCTACGTTCAAAAAAAATCCGTCCCCCTAATTGGAGGACGGATTCATGATCCATTCTATTCGTTATACCGTTGCACACCCTGCGCTGTTATTACGGATAACAATAGCGCTCGTGGCTCAGGCTTCGATTCTGTAATCGTATAGGCTTCTCTTACTTTGACAGCCACTTCCTTAGCTGACTCATTCGCTTCCCTGACATGGAGCACAGCAAGCGTATCTCCGGCATTTATGGAATCGCCAACTTTCTTACGCAACACAACACCGACTGCGTAATCAATTTCCGCCTCTTTGGTTGCTCTACCTGCTCCTAGAAGCATAGCAGCAAGCCCCAACTGTTCAGCCTCAATCGCTTGCACGAAGCCAGTTTGATCAGCTGTCACTTCAATTAGAATAAGTGCTTGCGGCAGTCTGGAAGGATCATCAGCTATCGCCATGTCACCGCCTTGTGCAGCAATGAATGCTTTGAACTTCTCCAGTGCAGCCCCGTTCTTGATTTGCTCCCGCAGCAGCTCCTTCGCTGATTCTACATCGTCTGACTTCCCGCCAAGCACGACCATATGAGCGCCGAGTGTCAGGCAAAGCTCCGTAAGATCCTCAGGACCATTGCCTTTGAGCGTTTCAATGGATTCGTGAACCTCGAGCGCATTGCCGATCGCAAAACCGAGCGGTTGATCCATATCGCTGATAACGGCTGCCGTGTTCCGGCCTACTTCTGTTCCAATCGCAACCATTGCACTCGCCAGCTTCTCAGAATCCTCAAGCGTCTTCATAAACGCTCCGCTTCCCGTTTTAACGTCTAGTACAATGGCATCTGCCCCGGCTGCAATCTTCTTGCTCATAACAGAGCTTGCAATGAGTGGAATCGACTCCACTGTAGCTGTGACATCCCTCAGAGCGTAAAGCTTCTTGTCTGCTGGAGCAAGATTACCGCTCTGACCGATTACGGACAGTCCAATATCATTGACCTGAGAAATGAATTTCTCACGAGACAGCTCCGTACGGAAGCCCTCAATCGATTCGAGCTTATCTATCGTTCCGCCGGTATGGCCTAAGCCTCTACCCGACATTTTCGCAACTGGAATGCCCACCGATGCAACCAATGGCCCGAGAATTAAGGTTGTTTTGTCTCCTACTCCGCCTGTACTATGCTTGTCGACTTTAATGCCGCTTATCGGGCCTAGATCGACTTGATCGCCTGAATTAGCCATCGCTAGCGTTAATGCTGCCGTTTCCTTCGCTGTCATTCCACGGAAAAATACAGCCATCGCCCACGCCGATAGCTGATAGTCAGGAATATCACCGCGGGTATATCCATCAATCAGAAAAGTTAACTCCGAAGCGGTCAGCTCGCCACCGTCTCTTTTCTTATGTATTATATCTACCGACCGCATATCTCCCTCTCCATTCCAAATCCCATATTAATAAGCTTATAAAGCACGCCGTTCCCTCTTCTGCACCTGGACGATGATCTCATCAAGTGACTGGCTAAGCATAAGCACGTCCAAATGCTGAAGGCTTTCATTCAACAGAGCCGCTTCGATCATCTTTTTGCGCAACTGCTCCATCTGTGTGAGTAATTGCTTGTCCATATTCATAGTCCACTCCATCTTTCTTTGATCATGGACATTATACGACGAATCACAAAAAAAACACTGTCATAATGAGTCGACGGGAATGTTACAATTGTGTTACAAAATACCTTACATGACAGCAATCAATGCGTTAACCAGACCCAAAAATTGGGACTTGACTCGTTCAGTGGTTTCCATTACTTCTGCATGAGACAAGGGCTGATCCAAAATACCTGCTGCCATATTGCTAATACACGAAATTCCGACGACTTCTATTCCCGAATGCCGCGCGGCAATAACTTCTGCAACAGTCGACATTCCGACAGCATCGGCGCCAAGAACTCTCAGCATTCGAATCTCTGCCGGTGTCTCGTAAGTTGGACCTAGCAGACCTGCATATACGCCTTCCCGAAGCGTGAAGCCTTGCTTAACTGCAATATCGCGGGCAATCGTTCTTAGGCGCTTGCTGTATGCTTCCGACATATCCGGAAACCTGACTCCGAGCTCATTGTCATTTGGACCGATAAGCGGATTTTTGCCTGTGAAATTAATATGATCTGAGATGAGCATCAAGTTGCCTGCTTCATAATCAGTATTAATTCCGCCTGCTGCATTAGTGACAAGCAGCGATTTGACGCCTAGCGCCTTCATGACGCGAACAGGGAATGCGGTTAGCTCCGGCCCATATCCCTCATACATATGGAATCGGCCACGCATGAGAATAACGGTTTTTCCTGAGAGTGTTCCGATTAAGAGCTCGCCAGCATGCCCTTCAACAGTCGAGATTGGAAAGTGCGGAATATCATGATATTGAATCGTAACGGCATTCTCCAAATGATCGCCCAGCACGCCTAGTCCTGAACCCATTATGAGTCCGATTTCTGGACGCTGCTCTGTTTTGCTTTCAATATAGGATGCCGCTTCCTTGATATGCGCGGCCGTAAGTCCTGCTGCTGTAATAGTTGTCATATTTAATTCCTCCTAAAATAATAGCATTTGTCTGTTTTCCCGAATGTACGTTTCGTTAACCCGTCTATTTCACTTGCAATGCCGCTAGGAAGCTTGTACCATTCGGCGGTGCTTTTACGCCGAAATTGTCAGCAATCGTTGCACCTAAATCCGAGAAGGTTGAACGTACGGGAAGCTCTCTCGGTTCCTTAAACGCTGGGCTGTACAATAGGATCGGAACGTATTCACGCGTGTGATCTGTTCCAGGATGAACAGGATCATTCCCGTGGTCAGCTGTGACGATCAGCAGGTCACGCTCGCTGAGCTGTGCCATCAATTCAGGAACCGATCGATCGAACTCCTCCAAAGCGCCTGCATAGCCAACCGGATCGCGTCGATGTCCATACAGCGAGTCGAAGTCGACAAGGTTAGTAAAGAGCATGCCTTTAAATGGCTGCTGCAGCTGCTCGATTGTTTTGGCTATGCCGTCAGCATTGCTCTTAGTTGGCGAGGAGGCGGTAATACCTTCTCCATCAAAAATATCGTTGATTTTGCCAATGGCAATTGAATCATAGCCCGCGTCCTTCAGCGCATTAAGCACCGTTGGCTGAGGAGGCTTAACCGCATAATCATGACGGTTCGGTGTCCGTTTGAACGCTCCTGGCTCCCCCAGATAAGGCCTTGCAATGACCCGGCCTACCGTAAACCGTTCATCCATCGTCAGTTCTCTTGCAATCTCGCAGGCACGATAGAGCTCTTCGAGCGGAATGACGTCCTCATGCGCAGCAATTTGAAACACGCTGTCCGCTGACGTATAGACGATCCAAGCCCCTGTTTCCATTTGCTCAGCACCAAGCTCATCCAATATCTCGGTTCCGCTGGCAGGCTTATTGCCAATAACCTTGCGGCCTGTGCGTTCCTCGAATGGACCAAGCAGCTCGGGAGGAAAGCCCTCCGGGAACGTCTGAAAAGGTACCGTAAGCTCCAGTCCCATTAGCTCCCAATGTCCCGTCATCGTGTCTTTACCTACAGAAATCTCCGCCATCTTGCCAAAGTAGGCTGCTGCAGGCGCTTCAGTTGCGGGCTTCCATGTATGAATCGGTGCAATACGATCAAGTCCCCATTGTCTTAAATGAGGAAGCTCCAATGTCGGCACATGTTCCGCAATATGTCCAAGCGTATGCGATCCGAGGTCGCCGAATGCTTCAGCATCCGGAAGTTCCCCTATTCCTACGCTATCCAAAACAACAACCGCAATACGATCAAATTTCATAAGTATGATTTCCTCCTCTGTGATGAATCTTTGTCTTGGGATGCTCTATGCACGCGGATGTGACTGATTATACGTTTCTTTCATCCGCAGCTTCGAAACTTGTGCATATTTCAGCGTCGTTGAGATATCGGCATGCCCTAGCAGCTCCTGAACGGCTCTTACATCAGCCCCATTGTCCAGCAAATGTGCTGCAACAGAGTGCCTGAGGGTATGCGGCGTTATATCCTGAACGATTCCCGCTTCCTTCGCGTGCTTCTTAATCGTCTTCCAAAAACCCTGTCTTGTCAAACGCGTCCCCAAATGGTTCAAAAATAAAGCCGATTCCGACTCCCTATTCGTCAACAGCTCATTCCTGCCCGCTTGCATATAGGCTGACAGCGCTTCGCCAGCTAGGCGCCCGAAGGGAACAATCCGTTCCTTCTGTCCCCTACCGATACATTGAATATAAGCGAATTGCAAATGAATATGCTCAACATTCAACGCCACCAACTCAGATACTCGAATACCTGTCGCATAAATGAGCTCCAGCATCGCTTTATCACGTTTACCTGCTGCACTTTCGCTATTTGGAGTCTCAAGCAGTGTGCCCGTCAGATCGACACTCAAGATGCTAGGTGCCTTCTTCTCTTGCTTAGGCGCCTCTAAGTAAATGGAGGGATTCGCAACTAGGTAGCCTTGAACGACCAAGAAATGAAAAAAGGCGCGCACCGAAACGATATGTCTCGACAGCGTAGCCGCTTTTCTTCCTTGCTCCTTCAAATGAAGCATATACGTTGAGATATGATGCCTCTGCACATCACTAATGTCGAGCAGACCCTGCTCCTGCAAAAAATGAATGAATTGATTCAAATCACGTTCATAGGAAGCCAGCGTATTGCCTGCTAACCTACGTTCTGAACACAGTTCTTGAATGTATCGAATTAAATGAGCTTTCATTGGACTTCCTTTCAAATCAGACACATGGCTGAACATGCTTTTCTACAAAAACATTCAACATTCGACTCTATTAATCCTGCTTGTTACCAAATCTAATCCATTTAGCGTGGACGATGATTTATTCGCCATACCAATAAAACCACCGCAGGCGATCAGCCACATCTTTACTATCAGGAGAGCCTGGATCGGTGACAAAAACTTTTAATGACGCGCCCTTAGGCTCACGATAGGGATGTACCGGAGAGATCGCATCAGCGAGCCAGCGATAGCTTCCGGTTACCAAACATAGCAGCAAAGTAAATATAATAATAAAAAAGATGCGGCTCGTCCATCTTCGAATCGAAAAAACCATACAAACCAGCCTCCTTTATGTGCAATACGTTTGCTCGTCCGTATCACCATATGAGGAGGCTGTCATAAATATGTCATTAATCGCTCAATCGATCGTACGGTACGCTGTCCAGCCATTTCTCAAGCGGAACATAAGGCAACCCAGCAGCAGAAGCAACTGGCTCATACGTCACATTACCCGCATGCGTGTTCACACCCTTCTGCAAAGGTATGCTGCGCCGGACCGCTTCCATGCCATCGTTTGCCAATTCAAGCGCATAGGTTATCGTAACGTTCGTTAGTGCGAACGTAGAGGTCCGAGGTACAGCGCCTGGAATATTGGCAACGGCATAATGCACAACGCCGTGCTTAATATAGATCGGGTCCTTATGGGTCGTTGGCCGATCAACCGTTGCGATAGAGCCGCCCTGGTCCACCGCAACGTCAACGATAACGGCTCCTTTTTTCATCCCCTGCACCATTTGCTCTGTGACCAGATGCGGAGCGCGCGCTCCTGGAATAAGTACCGCGCCAATTAACAAATCTGCCTTGGCCACCGCATCGGCAATTTGATACGGACTTGACATCAACGTACGTACACGCCCTCCGAATATATCATCCAAATATCGCATTCGATCAGCGCTTCTCTCCAGAATAACGACATTCGCACCCATACCAAGTGCAATTTTGGCAGCATTCGTACCCACAATCCCTCCGCCTATAATGACTACCTCAGCTGGTGGGACACCGGGTACGCCACCTAATAGCACGCCTCTTCCTCCATTGAACGCTTCTAAAAACTGAGCGCCTACTTGCACAGACATCCTGCCTGCGACCTCACTCATCGGCGTCAAGAGGGGAAGACTGCCATTCCCTAGCTGTATCGTCTCATAGGCAATACCTGTTACGCCTTTATTCACCAGCGCTCTTGTCAATTCCGGCGCCGCAGCTAGATGCAAGTATGTGAATAGCAGCAGTCCTTCTCGAAAATAACCAAATTCCTCAGCCAGCGGCTCCTTCACCTTCATAATCATTTCTGCCCGCGACCAAACCTCTGCTGCCTCTGAGACAATCTCAGCTCCCTCGCGAACATAGTCCGTGTCCTCAAACCCGCTCCCGCTTCCCGCTCCCGTCTGAACAATCACCTTATGCCCTGCTGCAGCCAGCATCGTTACACCTGCCGGCGTTAATGCTACCCGGTATTCGCTCTGCTTTATTTCCTTCGGAACCCCCACAATCATACCTAACTCCTCCTCGCTCACGCTCATCAAGCTGCTTAAATCTGTGCTTTCTATGTTGTATGACAATGAGCCTCTGAATGATCGTCCATTTCTTTATGGGTATCGGCATTATGTTTGCAGCACCGCTGCGTTGCTTCTATGTTTTGTTATATTTCAAAAAATATGTGTGCTCTTGGCAAGCACCCATACCTAAGTCGTCTTCCTTCCATAAACTAAAAAAATGTGATTTCTCAATTTAGGAGGGTAACGTCATTGTCTAAATCGAAGAACATATTTAAAAGCTGTGCACCCTGTCATGCTTCGAGCAATACCTTCCGCAAACTAATTACGGTTCGATCTACGAAATCCTATAAACGCTGCCTTAAGCATCTTAGAGAAATGGGCATTAACCCATTCAAGACGGTTCCTCATAGCCGAATTATTGGATGCCACTTCAACAAAGCTGCTTCGGTACAATCCTTGTTAAACAATCCGTTAATTAAGCTGGTCGAGAAAGATATGAAAATTCGGGCACACGGAATACCAAAGCAGAAAAGAGCATTCCGTTCTCCATCACTTCCTTTATTGACACCAGCAACAACGCCAGCCTTAGTTACATGGAATATTCGCCGTATTCAAGCTCCTGAAGCATGGAAAATGACAAGGGGCAAGTCGATAAATGTAGCTGTGCTTGATACTGGAATTGCGAATCATCCAGATTTACGTATATCAGGCGGCGTCAATACGATCGATGGCGGTTCTTTCGCCGACGATAACGGCCATGGCACGCATGTAGCAGGGATAATCGCCGCAATTGGCAAGAACGGGAATGTAATCGGTACAGCACCGGAGGTGAATTTGTATGCGGTTAAAGCATTAAACGGGGATGGAGAAGGATATGTATCCGATATCATTGAGGGCATATACTGGTGTATTGACAATCATATGAATGTCATTAATATGAGCTTTGGCGTTCTGGGATCGGATAGCAGCGCGACACTCCATCAAGCGATAAAAAAGGCGGTTAAACGAGGAATTGTCATCGTCGCATCAGCAGGAAACAGTGGGAATTCAGCTGGCCAAATCGATGAGCCTGCCTCCTTCACTGAGACAATTGCCGTTGCCGCATCAACAAAAGCGAACAAGATCGCCTCTTTCAGCAGCAGAGGCAAAGGGATTAGCATAACCGCACCTGGCGAGAACATCTTATCGACTTGGCTGAATGGCTCATACAAGAAGCTCTCCGGCACAAGTATGGCCTCGCCTCATGTAGCTGGTGGCGCTGCCTTGCTTCTAGCATGCAGATCAGGAACCCGTCCTCAACTCGTCAAGAAGAAATTAAAGTGCCGTTCGATTAAGCTACGCGGCTTCAGCACGCTGGCACAAGGCTCTGGTCTTATGCAGCTTGAACATCTGTTCGAGTCCAACCAAGCGTAAACGGCTGAAGTCGTCCTTTGGAGGCAAAGCTAACGTTTCACGTAGAAATATAGAGAAAGTTGGCATAATCATTTACTTTCCTATATTTTAAACGCCAAAACGGCTTTGCCGTCCAGTTATGCTGGGCAGCCAAGCCGTTTAAGTTGATTTTTCATTTGGGTTTGTTGCACTATCATTCTTCGCTTTGCAGCGATGACACACGCCTTGGAAATCAAGCCGATGGTCGATGACAAAAAAACCGTATTCCAATTCCAGCCGTTCTTCTAATGGCAACAGCCAATCTTCCTTAATCTCATCCATTGTTCCACATTGCACGCATATTAGGTGATGGTGATGATGCTTGTTGCTGTCGGTACGCAAATCGTAACGCGCTACCCCATCGCCGAAATTCAATTTTTCGACAACATGCATTTCGCTTAGCAATTCCAACGTCCGATAAACCGTTGCAAGCCCGATTTCCGGTGCTTTATCCTTAACTAGCATAAATACATCTTCAGCGCTCAGATGGTCGTCTTCGTTCTCTAGCAAAACACGCACCGTTGCTTCGCGCTGCGGGGTTAACTTGTAGCCCTGCGACTGCAACTGTTGTTTAATCTTATCAATCCGGGCTTCCATGATTTCCCCCCTACCACATGTCTGCGCCTATTTCAGGAAACGTTACCTCTCATTATAGGTGCTAACATGCAATAAAGTCAAACATTTTGGTGTCAGATTGTGGCGTTATCAGGCGAGAGAAGCGGTGATACCCAACTGATTAACTCAGGAGAAATATAGGCCTCGAATAGTGAAGCCCCTGCGAACAAGAACAGCATCAGTATGGCTGTCGAAGTGAAAGACCCGAGCTCGGGAGCCAGCTCTCCTTTCTGCTTTAGCAATCTATTTTTGATCACAAATAGAGAAAATGATAGAGCTGCGGCACTGGTGATGATCATAGCGGGAACTGCAATTAGATTCTGTGGAGCGACTGAAACGAGTGAGAGCAGTACACCTTTCCAAGCAAATTGATTAATTAACGTCCCTACTGAGAATCCAACTAATGCTCCTTTGAGAAAATTAAGAGCAAGCACACCTGGAATGCCGACCACCGTAATACCTAGAAGCCACAGCAACAGCAGCCATTTGCCATGGAAAAAAAACCGTTCCCAGAATGAGTCGGCAGCATTAATCCCAATTCCGCCATTCATCAGCTTAATGTACTGGTCAACATCCGAGGCGAGCTCTTGCTGCTGCTCAAGCGTCAGTGCATTAACCATCAATGCTCCGAATATGACGCCTACGACAAACAATACAGATACAAATACATATAAGGAAAGTTGATTTTTTAACAAGGTCACCGATCCCTTCACGTTTGCAGAAGCCGCTCCTGTATGGTTAACCTCCCACAAACCGCTGTATATATTACCACATATTTATCTTGTTCGGCTTAAACGACGGGGTTGTCTTACTCATTGTAGTCTATGAAGTGTTAATGCGAGGTATGACGGGTATATAGATAGACAAGCAAAAACGCCTGCGGCGTCCTTTAGACGCTGAAGGCGCTTTTACGGTGAAATATAAGCTAACAAACTTATAAATTCTTATATTTCAAGGTGAAACGGCTGTCGCCGTCCTCTGGCGGTGCAGAGCTTTTCATTCCGAGAAATATAGAGATAGGATGGCGATATCATATCCTTCCCTATATTTAAAGAGGGTCGGCTATAGCCGACCCGTTAGAATATACAGCTTCCATGCATAAACAGCTAATATCGTCTTAGCATCACTAATTCGGCCCTCTTGAATATAAGCCTCGGCTTGCTCAAGCGTGATGGCCTCAACCTTTAGATCCTCATCCTCATCGGGATTTTGCACACCCTGTTCCACCTTATCGGTGAAATAAATATATAATTTCTCATCGGCAAAGCCAGGGGAGGTATAGAATGCGCTGAGCAGCTTTAAATCATCAGAACGGTAGCCTGTCTCCTCCTCTAACTCGCGTGCTGCTGCAGTTATCGGATCTTCACCCAAGTCAAGCTTACCTGCTGGTATTTCAACCTGAAACTTTTCAAGAGGCTTGCGGAATTGCTCTACGACTAGCAGCTTTCCATCCAATAGTGCCATAACCGCTGCTGCACCAGGATGCTTGACGATTTCTCTTGTTGCCGTTCTGCCGTCAGCCAGTGTAACCGTATCCACCTGCAGCGTTATCATTTTACCTTCAAATATAGGCTCGGTACTAATCGTTTCTTCACGCCAAAGCAAATTCGGTTGTTGCTCTTCCAAGTGTAATCTCTCCCTTAACTATGGTTGGTTACTGTGCATAACTTGTCCTGTCGCTGCATAACTATCATTATATCAAATGGTCAGGGGCGATTAATATGAAACAATACATTGCATTGAATCATTTACGTTTAGTAGGCAAAGGTTGGGAAATTCGGCATCAACTGCGTAAGCTATCGGCATCTACACTGTCACGGACACCAATGTCCGAATATACAAACGTGATTAGCGTACGGAGAATGCCATTGGAGAAAACAAATTAATTCCGGGTTGAATAGGGTAGACAAAAACCCTCCATCCGCATGTATCAGCCTATGCTGAGCTGCAGGGTTGAAGGGCTTCTGTCATGCTCGTCATTATCATGCGACTGTATATTTGCTATGAATGACATTCTTTGCTTTTTTCGCAGCTGGAATGATTTATCGTGCTTCGGATGCTTGCTTAATAATTTCAACAACAAGCTCCGTCGTTTTCACTAGATCCTCGACCTTGATTTGCTCCTTGGTCGTATGGATATGCTCATAGCCCACGGCCAGATTAACAGTTGGAATTCCTAAGCCGTTAAATATATTAGCATCGCTGCCTCCACCAGAATGAAAGGTACGCGGTGTGCAGCCGATAGCAATAATCGCTTTTTTGGCTAGTTGAACGACAGCATCCTCATCATCATGTTGATACGCCGGATAAATAATTTCACTCGCAAGCTCACCTCGAGCTCCGAACTCTTCCGCTGCACTTTCAACTGCCTTGCGCATTGCTTCAATCTGATTGTCCAGCTTGTGCTGAACGAGGCTTCGCGCTTCAGCGTCAAGCTTCACGAAATCACAGACGATATTCGTAGCGCCGCCGCCTTCGAATCGGCCAATGTTGGCTGTCGTTTCATCATCTATGCGGCCAAGCGGCATTCTAGCAATCGCCTTTGAAGCGACTTGAATCGCACTAATGCCATCCTCTGGGTTCACGCCGGCATGTGCCGAGCGACCATACATTTTGATCGTCACTCTTGCTTGTGTTGGCGCCCCAACCGCGATATCGCCAATCGCACCGTTTGAATCAAGCGCATAGCCGAACTTCGCCTCCAGCTTCGATGCATCCATCGCACGGGCACCAAGCAATCCGGATTCCTCGCCAACTGTAATCACGAATTGAATGCGTCCATGTGGAAGC
Organism: Paenibacillus sinopodophylli; assembly: GCF_005930355.1. Taxonomy (GTDB): domain Bacteria; phylum Bacillota; class Bacilli; order Paenibacillales; family Paenibacillaceae; genus Pristimantibacillus; species Pristimantibacillus sinopodophylli. Next base: position 465,154 of record NZ_VDBO01000002.1, on the reverse strand, counting down.
GCCTGCTCCTGAACGACTCGTACCGCTTCGAATATTGCGGCGATTCCCGCTTTGTCATCTGCTCCTAGTATCGTTGTGCCATCGCTGCGTATGTAGCCATCCTCATCAAGCTGTGGCTTTATGCCAGTACCCGGTGTAACGGTATCCATATGGCAGGTGAATAGAATCGTTGGCGCTTTTGAAGCAGCTCCTTCCGCTTCCCAGATCACAAACATATTGCCAGCACCGTGACCCGTTTTGTCCGCAGCGTCATCCTCGCTCACCCGCAAGCCAAGCGCTTCAAACTTTTGTTTGAGCACGCGGCTTATTTCTTGCTCGTGCTTCGTTTCACTATCTACCTGAACCAATTCCATAAATTCTTTCACTAATCGATCTTTTGCAATCATTAACGTTTCCTCCGTCCATAACTTTCGTATACAATAGAGTATATGACAAGCTCATTCGACCAATGAAGCTTATAAAGAAAGGGGTTTTCACATGCGCAGACAACGCATCGTTCGAATCGTTGCCATCCTAGTCGTAACCGCGCTTCTTTTATCCACCTTAGTTGCCGGACTTGGCTCTTTATTCCTCTACTAGAATAGGTTCACACTTAAATTCTTCGATGAAATGGGGAAGCAGCTGCTTGGCAGCTTCCTCAACCGACATCTCTAAGCCTGTTAGATCATTGAAGGAGGTTACTCCGAATTGCTGTATTCCGCAAGGAACAATACCACTAAAGCCTTCTTCAGCAATACCTGACTTTATATTAAGCGCAAAGCCATGACTCGTTATAAAGCCCCGCTGATGCCGTGCTCGATTGAATTTCACACCGATTGCAGCAATTTTGGAATGGCCAACCCATACCCCTGTATATTCCGACTTTCTTCCCGCTTCTATACCGTACTCCTTAAGCCAATTTATAATGACTTGCTCTAGGCTCCGTAAATAACCATGTAGATTCAGGCCCTCTGCATCCAAATAAAGAAGAGGATAACCGACTAGCTGGCCTGGCCCATGGTACGTAATATCGCCTCCGCGGTCAATCTGAAACAAAGTAATTCCACGTTCCTTGAGCTGCTCCTCATCAAGGAGCAGATGCTCTGGATGCTTGTCAGAGCCCATCGTATACGTAGGTGGATGCTGAAGAAGGAGCAACGACTGATCGCGCTCCCCCTGATCTATTTGCTTTACGTATGCTTTCTGCAGCTCCCACGCCTGTGCGTAATCGAGCATACCTATATATTGGGCATCCAGCCGTCTTAAGCCGTTTGCGTTAACCGCTTCAGCCATGATGGTGTTCCCCTTTTCTAATACAATTTGCTTTCTAGATTGAAGCTCTCCAGGTTATCCTTTACGCGCTGCAAGAAACGTCCGCATATGACACCATCAAGAATACGGTGATCTAGCGATAGGCATAAATTTGCCATAGAACGTACAGCGATCATATCATTGATAACGACTGGCCGCTTCACAATGGATTCGAACGTAAGAATAGCAGCCTGTGGATAGTTAATGATCGGATAAGACAATATCGAGCCGAATGAACCCGTATTGTTGATCGTGAACGTACCACCCTGCATATCGGACAAGGTCAGTTTGCCTTCTCTCGTCTTACGAGCAAGCTCCTCGATTTCTTTAGCCAAGCCCGCCACATTTTTGTGATCGGCGTTTTTGATGACTGGCGTGTGTACCGAATCCTCCGTACCAACGGCAAGCGCAATGTTAATATCGCGTTTGACAATAATTTTATCGACAGCCCACATCGAGTTCATAATGGGCACGTCTTTAATGGCATTGACGACAGCCTTCATGAGAAAGGCTAAATAAGTGAGATTTATGCCTTCGCGTTTCATAAAGTCATCCTTGAGTTTATTTCTCAACAGCACAAGGTTGGTGACATCCACTTCAATCATCGTCCATGCATGTGGAATTTCGGTAACGCTTTGTCTCATATTGCGTGCAATCGTGTTTCTAATCGGCGTAACATCGATAAAGCTGTCGCCCCGTCCCGAATTGGACGAGCTTTCAACTTCGATTTTGGGAAACCTAGGCGTCTCTGTCAAATGCATGCCGGAAGAACGCACCTGCGCAGCTGCATCAACAGTCCGAGGAGCAACTGCCCCTGGATGGCCACTTACGGCTTGATTAGCTTTCCCAGCACCTGAAGCTACATAGGCGAGAACATCCTTACGTGTAATTCGACCGCCTAGACCTGTTCCTTGTACATCAGTCAAGCGGATAGCATGCTCTGCTGCCAGCTGTTGCACCGCAGGCGAGAAGCGATTGCGCATTGGCGCATCTTCCACCTGGTTTGAGCTTGCGGACGAATCGGCTGTTTTCTCAGGTGGCGCCGTCTCTCCATGTGTTGCGGCACTCCCAGCACCTTCTGCAGATCCTTCTGTTTCAATGATGCAGATAGGTGTACCTACTGGAACAGTCTCACCGTTCCCGACCAATATTCGCACAAACTTCCCTGCTACAGTGGATGGCAGTTCTGCACTTACTTTATCTGTTATAATCTCACAGACAGGCTCGTAAATATCTACCCAATCCCCAGGCTGCTTCAGCCATTTATCAATGGTAGCCGAAACGAGCGATTCCGCTAATTGTGGCACGACGATTTCCGTCATAGTTTTCATCATTCACATCTCCCTACTGGCCCGTGCGTCAACGGCTTCCGCCGTCCTTCGGCGGCGCAGCACACGTTTCGCGGTGACAATCAAGCTTTGGATTGAAACAGCTCAACTTCTCACTTTTTTTAATAAAGAGCTAGCTGTCGCATCGCTTCTTTGACCTTTTCTTTGTTAAGCAGAAAAAACTTCTCGCCGGGTGGGTTTATCGGCATAGCCGGAACATCTGGTCCGCAAAGCCGCATTATTGGTGCATCCAGCTCATACAGTAATTCCTCTGCAATAATCGCAGATACTTCGGCACCGACTCCGCCTGTTTTGTTATCCTCATGGATAATAAGTACTTTGCCCGTTTTCCGAACCGCTTCGAGAATTCCCTCTTTATCTAATGGCTGGAGCGTCCGCAAATCTAGAATATGGGCACTTATGCCCTCGTTAGCAAGCTCAGCCGCTGCTTGTTCTATAAAGTGTAGTGGCATGCTGTAGCTAATTACGGTGATGTCGTCGCCTTCGCGAAGAACGTTCGCTTTCCCAATTGGGACGATATACTCCTCATCAGGAACGTCACCCAAAATCAGTTTATAGCATTTTTTATTTTCAAAGAAAATAACAGGATCGGGATCGCGTACCGCCGCTTTCAGCAAGCCTTTTGCATCGTAAGCCCGATAAGGTGCGACGATCTTAATTCCCGGCGTTCCGAAGAATACTGATTCCGGACATTGTGAATGATACAAGCCGCCGAAGATGCCGCCGCCGATTGGTGCCCGTATAACAATTGGACAAGTCCAATCATTATTGGAACGATATCGGATTTTGGCCGCTTCGCTAATAATTTGGTTTGTGGCAGGGAACATGAAATCAGAATACTGCATCTCTGCAATCGGCTTCATCCCGTACATAGCAGCACCAATCGCAACGCCAGCAATGGCTGATTCCGCTAGAGGTGTATCAAGAACACGCTGCTCGCCGAACTGCTCCTGCAATCCCTTCGTCGTCGTAAATACGCCGCCTTTGAGACCTACGTCCTCTCCGAGCACGAACACATCCTCATCGCGTTCCATTTCTTCCTTCATTGCTTGCCGGATAGCGTCAATATACTCTATTACTGGCATTATTGCTTGCCTCCTTGCTCAGCATCATCTGCATACACATGCAGCAATGTAGATTCAGGCGTCGGGAATGGCGCGTTGTCGCCATACGCCGTAGCCTCATCGAGCAGCTTGCGAATCTGAGCTTGAAGTTCCGCCTCCTGCTCCTCGTTCCAAATACCGCTATCAATCAAATATTGCTTATATTTTGGAATGCCGTCCTTCGCACGATTCAGGTCAACCTCTTCCTTGGTTCGATAAGCAAGGTCATTATCCGAGGTTGAATGCGGTGAAATGCGGTACATCAGTGCTTCTATCAGCGTCGGACCTTCACCCGCAATGGCTCTCTCACGCGCTTCTTTCACGACACGGAAAACCTCTAGAGCATCGTTGCCGTCGACTTGAAGCCCTGGGAATCCGTAGCCGAGCGCACGGTCAGCAACCTTACCGGACAATTGCTTATGAATCGGTACTGAGATGGCATATTGGTTGTTCTCACACATGAATATAACAGGAAGCTTATGAACGCCGGCAAAGTTGCAGCCTTCATGGAAATCTCCCTGATTGCTGGAGCCTTCACCGAATGTGACGAAGGTAACGAGCTCTTTTTTCTTCATTTTTGCAGCCAGCGCTATGCCTACAGCATGCGGAACTTGTGTCGTTACTGGACTTGAGCCCGTAACAATTCGCAGCTTCTTCGAGCCGAAATGGCCCGGCATTTGGCGCCCGCCGCTATTAGGGTCCTCCGCCTTCGCAAACACAGATAACAATAAATCGCGCAGCGTCATTCCGACAGCCAACACGAAGCCATAGTCACGATAATATGGCAAGTAATAATCAGTTTCCCGGTCTAGCGCAAAAGCTGCGGCTACTTGAGCTACCTCCTGGCCAACACCCGAAACGTGAAAATTAATTTTGCCGGCACGCTGCAGCAGCAGCATACGCTCATCGAACTTGCGAGCAGTCACCATCGTAGCATACATATCAATAGCCTGTTCATCGCTAAGTCCTAATTCCGAATGACGAACATTTTGCCCAGTAGAAGCAGATTGGGTCATAAGGTGTTCCTCCTTTGTTTAAGCACTATTATAACCTGGTACTAAGACTTGATCATATATATTATAACTCGATTTGATTCAAAAAGAAAACAGTCTTGATTAGAACGAAATCGCTTTACCATCAACAGCAAGCATCGCTTCTCCAAGCGCCTCAGCAAGTGTCGGATGCGGGTGAATCATTTGACCGACTTCCCAAGGCGTTGCATTAAGTACGCTGGCAAGAGCAGCTTCGGAAATGAGTTCCGTCGCATGAGCTCCGATCATATGTACACCGAGGATGTCGTTTGTTTTCCGATCGGCTATTACTTTAACGAAGCCGTCCTTCTCTCCGAGTACAAGCGCCTTGGCAATGGCCTGAAACGGGATTTTCCCAGTCTGGATATCATGGCCCTTTGAACGAGCGCCGTCCTCCGTTAAACCGTACGAGGCTATCTCAGGGCGCGAGTAAATGCATCGAGGAATGAGATAGGCTTCTGCCGCATCCGGCTTCATACCGCCGATATGCTCAGCTGCGGCAATTCCCTCGTGCGCAGCAGCATGTGCAAGCTGTACGCCGCCTATCACATCGCCAATGGCATAAATATGCGGTTCACTCGTCTGACCGTAGCTATTCACTTCGATCACGCCGTTTACTGTGCGAATGTCTGTATTCTCAAGACCGATGCCTTCAATATTCGCTTGGCGTCCGACAGATACCAGCAGCTTCTCTGCAGTGAGCAGAACATCGCCGTCCGGGGTTGCTGCTACAATAGAAACCTCGTCATTATCAGCCTTGAATTGCTCCGTTTGAATTTGAACACCTGTCAAAATACGTACGCCGCGCTTGCCCAGCAATTTTGTGAGCTCTGCTGATACCTCAGTATCCTCGCCTGGCAGCAAGCGTGAACCCGCTTCAACAAGCGTCACTTGTACGCCGAAATCTTGAAGCATCGAAGCCCATTCCACGCCGATAACGCCGCCGCCAACAATAATAATAGAGCCAGGCAGCTTGTCCATCAGAAGCGCTTCATCACTGCTCATTATGTACTTTCCGTCAGGCACTAAGCCAGGCAACACACGTGGCCTTGATCCTGTTGCGATAATGAGATTAGTGGATACGACCGACTCCATCTCTCCATCTGGCAGCTCAACAGCTAGCGAACCGCTTCGTGGTGAGAATATAGAAGGGCCGATCACTCTTCCTTTGCCTTGTATGATTTGAATCCCATTTTTTTTCATTAAGCTCTGCACACCGCGGTATAGTTGATCCACCGTTTGCGTCTTGCGTGACTGCACCTGGTCGAAAGCCAGCGATACTGCCCCGTCCGCTACTTGAATCCCATATGCACTTGCTTCTAGCAAGGTCGAATACACCTCTGCACTTCGCAGCAGTGATTTGCTAGGAATACAGCCTTTATGTAAACACGTACCGCCAAGCTTATCCATTTCTATAATTGCTACCGATTTTCCTAATTGCGCAGCTCGAATCGCTGCCGTATATCCACCAGGTCCGCCCCCGAGCACAGCCACATCTACCTGAATCGCCATCTAATCAATCCCTCCATCATTACATGACACTTATGAGGATATACCTCTGCCTATTCTTTAGAGGCATGTCCATTCGCATTGTATCATGTCATTCATTCCTATTGTACCTGTTTTTACAGCCTCTAGCATCGTTGCTTTACGAAATAGACACACTGCTTCGAAAAAGGTATGATATTGCTAACTGTATATTTTGACCGACAAGGAGATCCTCACTTTATGAAATTAGTTACCGCCCGTTTTATTGCGATTCTTTTGCTGGTTATTCCCGGTCTGCTTGCTTGCTTTGGTTTTTTGAAAATGAAAGATGCTTTGTTTCTTTACTTCTCCCAATTCGGCGATTCCACCGTCACGCCAGATTTTGAATGGCTGAAATTTCTTCTTGGCTTTATTATGTTCATTGCCGGTGCAGGCTTCATCGCAGGCTGGACCTTTTTCCGAGACCGCAAGCGCAATTACGTTGCTCCTCGTTTCAAGGAAAAACGTCCTCGCCCGCCAAAACCGCAAAATTAGCTATATTCGCTTTAGCAGGAAACGTTCAACCGCTATGATCGGGATCTAGTCCCTTTTCTATGGCGGTTTTTTGTTATAGCGGCCTATGCTTATTGCGCTATTTCATCGTATTCAAGCATCCGCATATACGCTTTGGGCACCATGTAGGAGGCCGCGAGCTCCGTCTTATCCGACATCAGAAACATGCGAACAAGCGAGCTGCTTGTTTGCATGTAATGCGTATACGGTGACAAATAGATCGTATCTGCCATTGTCGTATTGCGTATATATTGCTCCAGTTGAAGCTCGTACTCTAAATCTGTAGCATTGCGAATGCCCCGTATGACAACATTGATATCATGCTCGTTAATATAATCAGCAACAATTCCTTCGAAAGGTATAATCTTCAGCTTTGCATCCTGTGGAATGGATAACGCAACAAGCTCCGTCCGCTGATCAATGTTAAAATGATGTTTTTTGGAGCGATTGTTCGCAACAATAATATGCACCTCTTTGAACAGTTGAAATGCGCGCTCGATAACGGATACATGCCCTAGCGTAATCGGATCGAAGCTTCCCGCATATACAGCTCTCATCTTTCTTCCTCCATTCTGTACGTTTACACTGCGATGACGATCGTTAAATAAAATTACAATAGTGAACATTTCATTTTATGATGTCCAAATACTAACGCCTTACAATTGGACTATATCAAAAAGAAGAGGTGCTGCTATGAAAATCGTATTCGACGTAACGGTAGACGGAAAAGTAAAGGAAACCATCCAGCCTCAAACACAGCGTTTGAAAGAAATCCATAGCTTTATCAAAGCAGAATCACACGGACTAATCAAGAAATATGGCAGAAACGTTTATATAAACCGAAGAGTTGTGTATAACTGAGGCATCTCGTGAGGGCCTTTTTTTTATTTTCCAAACGAAAAACCGAGACAATAGCTGCCTCGGCTTCATTTATGGATATATTTATAACACGAATTCGTAAAATAAACCCCTTACCGATGCCTCCTCTTACACTTAGCTCACCTTATGCTCAATCCGCAGCTTATCAGCCACCATCGCAATAAACTCCGAATTTGTCGGCTTCGACTTGCTAATATTGATCGTGTAACCGAATAAGTGGCTGATGCTGTCGATGTTGCCGCGTGTCCAAGCGACTTCAATCGCATGACGGATCGCTCGCTCAACGCGGGAAGGTGTTGTTTTGAATTTCTCAGCAATGGCGGGATACAGCGTTTTCGTGATTGCGCCAAGAATTTCGATATTGTTGTACACCATCGTTATCGCTTCGCGCAAGTACTGATATCCTTTAATATGAGCCGGGACTCCGATTTCATGAATAATGCTTGTAATGTTAGCATCGAGGTTTTTTCCTTTTGCAATTGGAACCACATTCGATTTCAACGAGGAAGAGCTTGTCGTGAAGCTTCCTGTTGAGGAGTATGTCGGGTTACCAACAAGTTGACGAATCCGATTCGCCAATATATCCATATCAAATGGCTTTAGAATATAATAGGAAGCGCCTAGCTGTACCGCCTTCTGAGTAATGTTTTCTTGGCCGAAAGCAGTCAGCATAATGATCTTTGGCATTGGTGATAAATTCATTTCTTTCAAGCGTTCAAGCACGCCTAGTCCGTCTAAGTGAGGCATAATAATATCAAGGATAAGTACATCGGGAATATTTCTTGTTTCCTCCAAATGTCTTAGAACCTCTTCCCCGTTGTACGCGACTCCACTCACACTCATATCACTTTGTTCGGATATGTATTCCGATAACAAGTTAGTAAATTCTCTGTTGTCGTCTGCTAATAATACTTCGATCTTATGCAAGTTGTGGTCCTCCTCTAAATGATATTGATGATTACGCTCACTAGTTGTCTGCTTAAAGTTTTCGACATGTGGAGTTGAATTCCTTCTGTCGAAAATTATTTTTCTTTATTTTTTTGCGGCATTTCGATATAATGAAAATTTTGTTACATGTAACGATTTGTTTCGTTATGGTTCGACAAAATCCATCGTTTCTCTCCGAAGTGACGCGCTTTTGAACTGTAGTCGGTGGAACAAAAAAACGTCTGCCTTAGCTCCAAGTTCAGCTAAAACAGACGTCTCTCTAAAAGATATAAAGCTTATGCCGCTTCGCCAATATAGCCATTTGCTGATTTCAAAAGCACGCCTGCATCCTGAAGCATCCATTCAATAAAGCAGCCGTATCCCGAAGAAGGATCGTTCACGAACACATGGGTAACCGCACCCACTAGCTTGCCATCTTGAATAATTGGACTCCCAGACATACCTTGAACAATGCCACCTGTTTTACTCAACAGCCGTTTATCTGTAATCTTAATCACCATACCTTTTGTTGCAGGCCCAGATTGCTTCGATACATGAGCAATTTCAATATCAAAGCGTTCAACCTTCTGTCCATTTACAACAGTCAAAATTTGTGCCGGTCCTTCCTTGACATCCTCAGCAAATGAGACAGGAATGGCTTTCTCACTGTAGCTATGCGTAGGCACTTCATTCATTTTTCCGAAAATGCCAAAGGGGGTATTCCGTTCAACATTCCCCAATATTTTACTTTCCTTCACGAAATGCGCTCTTTTTTCTCCCGGCTCTCCATTTTGGCTTTTGTTAATAGACGTAACGCTGGACTGTAAAATCTGTCCTTCGCCCACATCAATCGGAGTTTGAGTATCCATATCTGTAATGACATGACCGAGCGCTCCATAAACTCCCTGATCAGGGGCGTAGAAAGTTAGTGTGCCCACTCCAGCAGCAGAATCACGGATATATAGGCCTAATCGCCATGCTTTGTCCTCAGCATCATATACAGGGTTTAATAACGTATTCTTCATTTCACCATCGCGTTTGTACGTTACCTCAAGCGGTTTCTTCTCGCTTCCAGCCCTCTCGCTTAGCACTGCCACTCGTTGCACTTGATTGATGCTTGTTCCGTTAATCTTTACAATCAAATCGCCTAGACGAAGTCCTGCAGCTTCTCCCGGTGACTGCTTCATGCCACCTTCACCTGACACTTGATGATGACCAACGACCAGTATGCCGGAGGATTTAACTTTAACGCCGATGGTTTGGCCCCCAGGAATCACTCTCAAATCTGGTACGACATTAACTTTAACTGTCTTGAATGGAATTTTACCAAATAATTTCACTTTCATTTTGGTTTGACCGCTTTGACTCGATTGAAGGGACAGTGGTTCATTCAAATTTACGGATAAAGAATGACTGATAGATCCGTTAATCTGAAGCATCTGTGGGTCGACCGTTACTTCTGCATGAACGGGCACTCCGTATTGTAATCGTTTCAGTTGCCCGGAGAATAAACGAAGTTCATTCGGGATTGCGGCAAAATGTTGAAACGGAGTGGAGCTTCCGATCACGCAAATGAAGAAAACGAGAACTAGGCCAAACCATCGCTTCCTTTGACTGGAGTTCAATGATTTCACGCTCCCTGTAATTCCATCGCATGACGAAATAGGTTAAGTCGCCAATGGCGTACCTTTAAGTTACCCTCACCCGCATGTTTTATGTCCGCAAAAACATTCCCTAATTGGCTTCCATTACGCCCCCTTCTGTCTAACCGCCAAATCAAGCATTTCTTGTGCATGATGCCTTGTTTTTTCCGTAACCTCTACACCGCCAAGCATGCGTGCAAGCTCATCAATACGCACTTTCTCCAGCAGCTCCATAACGGAAGTTGATGTACGTGCTCCGATAACCTGTTTGCGAATTTCATAATGGTGGTCAGCCATGCATGCGACTTGAGGCAAATGCGTAATGGAGAACACTTGACACTTGAGAGCAAGCTGCGACATCTTCTCTGCAATGGCCTGGGCAGCGCGTCCGCTTACGCCCGTATCTACCTCATCAAATATTAATACCGGCACCTGATCGATCTCAGCGAATATGCTCTTCAGCGCCAGCATGATCCTTGACATTTCTCCGCCTGAGGCAATCTTGCTAAGCTGCTTAAGCGGTTCCCCCGGATTCGTGGAGAGCATAAAGATAGCCTCGTCCATTCCGTTCGCATGCAGACGAATCTGCTTTGTCTCACCAGTGCCAGTAACGGTTGTATCGATTTGTACACAGAACTTGGCAGACGGCATCTGAAGCTGTCCCAGTTCATTCTCGATAGCCTCAGACAGCTTCGCAGCAGCGTGCTCACGAAGCTGCGATAGCTCCTGAGCAAGTACCAAAGCTTGATCATAGAGCTTGGTTTCTTCCAGCTTAAGCGCCTCAAGCAACTGGTCACGATTTTCGATTTTGTCACGATCAATAATGGTACGTTCAAGATAAGCCAGAATATCAGGTATCGTTTCCCCGTATTTCCGCTTTAATCCATTGATCAAATCCAAGCGGTCTTCTACCTGTGACAGCAAGTTCGGATCTGATTCAATACCATCTCTGTAATCGCGAAGCTGGAATGCAGCATCCTCAGCTTGATAGAACGCAGACTGCAGCTGTTCAAGAAGTGGATTCAATTTCGCTGGATCATACGTTTGAATATCAATCAGCTTGGCAACCGCTTTGCTGACCATATCCAATCCTTTGCCGCCGTACAGCAAATCGTAAGCATCGGAGACAGCATCCATTCTTTTCCCCGCATACATTAACTTGCGTCTTTGCTCCGTAAGTAATTCATCTTCCGCAGGCTTTAGCTTCGCTGCCGTAATTTCTTCGATTTGAAAACGGTACAAATCCAGCATTTGCACATTATGTCTCGTTGAGTTCTCCAGTTCGCGAAGTGATGCCCTTGCTTGTTGCAATGCACTGAATATAATCCGATAATTTTGTTTACGTTCAATTAATAGATCTCCTGCGAATAAGTCCAGCCACTCCAAATGCTGCTCCGAGCGCAACAGCGACTGATGCTCATGCTGACCATGTATATTAACGAGATATTCTCCAATTTCTCTCAGCATCGTCATCGTAACAAGCTGGCCGTTCACCCGACTGCTGCTCTTCCCATGTGCTGACAGTTCGCGCCTAATGACAAGCATCTCTTCATGAGCAGCATGTACACCAAGTCTGTGAAGCACATCCCATACGGGATGATTGCTTGAAAGATCAAACATCGCTTCCATCTCTGCCTTATCACAACCGTAACGCACCATGTCTGCGGAGCCTCTACCGCCGACCAGTAAGCTAAGCGCATCAATTAAGATTGATTTACCTGCTCCTGTTTCTCCTGTCAACACATGAAAGCCATGATGAAAAGTAACGTTTACTTCTTCGATTACCGCTAAATTCCGAATAGACAACTCACGCAGCATGGTTATTTCCTCCTCAGTTCAATAGCTCCAGTATTCGTTCAACAACTTCCCCGCTCTGCGCCTTCGTCCGACAAATCATCAATATCGTATCGTCACCGCAAATCGTACCCATTACTTCAGACCATTCCATGTTATCAACCAACGCACAAATTGTATTGGCTGTACCAGGCAAGCATTTCATCACGACAAGATTATCTGTAAAGTCAATATGTACGAAATGGTCAAGTAAAGCACGTTTTAGCTTATGTATCGGATTCTGCTTCTGAAGCTCTTGTGGAATTGAATACTTGTACTTGCCTTCACCCGCCGGAACCTTGATCAGCATCAGCTCTTTCATATCCCGAGACACCGTAGCTTGTGTGACCTGCATACCCGATTCGCGAAGGGCTTCCACAAGCTCCTCCTGCGTCTCGATTGTACGCTTCGTTACAATTTCTTTAATTCGAAATTGGCGAATCCCTTTCATAAAAAAACCTCCGTCCATTATTATTCTGCGATGTGAAACGTAACTTTCCGAATGAGTTTTTCTTTAGCATCGACGAACAATACACCTTCACATTCGGGTAGAAGGAGTGCATAGACGAGCAAGCGATCTCTAACTCCGCTTGGACTCCAATCAATTGGCATCCTCTCGCGAGCAGTCTTCACGACATAGCTGCAATTATCTTTCACTGCGATGTAATCAATATATATCCGACTTCCCTTTCCAAGTGGAACGTTATTCACTTTGATGGGGATCGGAATCAAATGTTTCCCTGAACTTACCTCATAGCCGGCTTGCTCGAGCAATATAATATTCTCATCATCTGCAGCAAGTACACCGCCCTTACCCAACTTCAACCGATTAACGCTCGCGGGCTCATGGAGCCAGCGGTGAAACATTCGGAATAGCCAGAAAATAAACAAGCATCCTGCTGCCAGCATAATCATCCAATCGCCATACGGTTCCACTCGCATCCTCCGTTCGCTAAAGGCTTGTCTCCTTTATTCGTTCGTCATGATGGGGGAATATTCCTGTATTCTTCTTGCACCGAACGTTTGTTTGCTTTTCTACAGTTTAGCAAAAATAGTCCTCTGCTGTAAAGTAAAAAAGATGCCGACAGCTGAAGTGCTGCTCGACACCTTTCCGATTCTATTTCATTTCACTTATTTGCTCGCAGTGAAAGTTTCATTTGCTTGCTTGACTAGCGCAGCTAGTGCTTCATCATTCGAAAACTCAGCATGAGGCTCATTCGTCCATTTCCAGTAGGCAAGAAATTCGATATTGCCCTCTCCGCCAGTAATAGGTGAGAATGTTATATCCTGCAATGAATAACCGAGCTCTGAGGCAGTCGTTAGCACCGTACGTAATACATCTCTGTGTACGCCTGAATCACGAACAACTCCTGACTTGCCTACTTTCTCGCGGCCAGCTTCGAATTGCGGCTTAATGAGCGCAACAATGCCTGAGCCAATCGATAATAAAGTAGATAATGCTGGTAAAATATGCTTCAAGGATATAAACGATACATCGATCGTTGCAAATGTTGGCTGCGGACCGATTAAATCGGCTGGCTGTGTATATCTGAAATTAGTACGCTCCATGACATTTACGCGTTCATCCTGCCTTAGTGAATAGTCCAATTGATTGTAGCCTACATCAATCGCATACACGTAGGATGCACCATTTTGCAGCGCACAATCCGTGAACCCTCCTGTAGAAGCACCGATATCAAGCATGACACGATCTTGAAGGTCAATGTCGAAAGCCTTAATCGCTTTCTCAAGCTTAAGGCCGCCGCGGCTCACATAAGGATGCAGCGCACCTTTTACTTTGATATCTGCTGCACGAGGGACTTTCATGCCACTCTTGTCGACAGGCTCATCATTGACTAGTACAAGTCCAGCCATCAATGCAGCTTTTGCTTTTTCTCTGCTCTCATAGAAGCCTCGTTCAACCAAGAGCACATCTATACGTTCTTTTGCTGTTATTGTCATCTGTCTCCCTCGAAGCTACTGCTTACCAGTAACTCGCTTCATACGCCGTGGCTGCATAGCTCTTACATCATTAGCGACTCGTTCTGCCGTTAATCCGATTTCTTTTCTTTGCTCAATGATTGAACCATGCTCGACAAACACATCAGGTATACCGATAATCCGAATGGACAACCCGTATATGCCTTTTAGCGAAAAGAATTCAAGAACCGAGCTGCCGAAACCGCCAAGCTCCGCATTCTCTTCCAGCACGATCATATGTCTGCTTTCAGCCGCCAAGCCGAGTAGCATTTGCTCATCCAAAGGCTTGATGAATCGAGCATTCACAATTTGAACATTGATACCATCACGCTTCAATAGCTCAGCAGCTTCCTCAGCTACTTGAAGCATTGGGCCGATGGCTAATATTACGCTCGAATCGCCTTCACGAACCGTCTCCCACTTTCCAATTGGCAATGCCTGAGGATTCGGGTCCATCTCCACGCCAAGGCCAGCAATTCTTGGATAACGCACAGCGATTGGTCCGTCATCATAATCAACAGCAGTTTTCAGCATCTGTCTAAGCTCATTCTCATCCTTAGGCATCATAATGACCAAATTAGGAATATGCCGCAAATACGAAATATCGTAAACGCCATGATGCGTCTCACCGTCAGGTCCGACAAATCCGGCACGGTCTATTGCAAAGATAACGTTAAGATTCTGCCTACAAATATCGTGCACGACTTGGTCGTATGCACGCTGTAAGAAGGTGGAATAAACGGCGTATACCGGTTTCATCCCTTCAAGAGCTAGTGCAGCGCACATGGTCGCAGCATGCTGCTCCGCAATACCAACATCAATCATCCGTTTCGGGAATTTGGCTGCAAACGGCAGTAATCCCGATCCGCCGGGCATCGCTGGTGTAACGGCGACGATCCTCTCGTCCTTCTCAGCCAGCTCAATGAGCATTTGACCGAATACGTCCGTATATACTGGCGGCCCAACTGCTTTGACAACCTGGCCTGATTCGATCTTGTATGGCGTTATGCCATGCCACTTGAAAGAATCGGCTTCTGCTGGAGAGTAGCCTTTCCCTTTCACCGTCAATACATGAACAAGCACCGGCCCAGGCATGGAATCGGCTTGCTTCATAATATCAAGTAATTGTTCAAGATCATGCCCATCAACGGGTCCAAGATACGTAAACCCAAACTGCTCAAACAAAATACCACTTACCAGCAAATATTTCAGGCTGTCCTTGAATCTCTCAGCCGTCTTGGCAAGCTTACCACCTATTGCTGGAATTTTGTTTAGCAGCTGCTGCAACTCGTCTTTGGCTTTATGATAATGTCGATCTGTCCGAATCTTGCCCAAATAATGATGCAATGCCCCTACATTGGGTGCAATAGACATTTCATTATCGTTCAAAATAACGATCAGGTCTTTCTTCTCATGACCGATATGGTTAAGCGCCTCTAAAGCCATTCCGCCTGTAAGCGCGCCATCGCCGATGACGGCTACAACACGGTTCGTTTCGCCCTTCAAATCACGCGCAAGCGCCATACCCATTGCTGCAGACAAAGAAGTGCTGCTATGGCCGGCTTCCCATACGTCATGTTCACTTTCGGCACGTTTGACGAATCCGCACAAGCCTTTATATTTTCTTAATGTATCAAATCGATCCATGCGGCCAGTTAAAATTTTGTGAACGTATGATTGATGGCCGACATCATAAATAAATTTATCTTCAGGACTATTAAACAAATAATGCATGGCTAGGGTCAGTTCTACGACTCCCAAGTTCGGAGCAAGATGACCACCCGTAACGGAAAGCTTCTCAATCAGGAACTGACGGATTTCAGCGGCCAGTTGCTCTAGTTGAGCGGTAGTCAAAGCTTTCAAATCTTGAGGTCCGTTAATCTGGTCAAGCAGCACGTTACTTTCCTCGCTTTCGCGGACAGCTAATCATAGCCATCCCATGGACATCTACATTTTACCTATTATAGCACACTGCGATTTTTTTCCCAACCGAAATGGAAAAAGTATGGCATTCTCAATGATCGCGTCCAACGAGATAATCCGCAATTTCAAGCAGTCTGTCAGGTGAGCTGAGTTCCGCTTCGAGTATAGCTGACTTTGCTTCTTGGGTTAACCGTTCAACCTGAGCTTTACTTTCTTCTATTCCGATAAGGAACGGATATGTCACTTTATTTTGTGCCACATCGCTGTTCGTTTTTTTGCCAAGCTTCTGCTCGTCGCCAATCAAATCAAGAATATCGTCTTGAATCTGGAAAGCTAAGCCTATATTGCGTCCGTAGAGTGCCAAAAGGTCAAGCTGCTTTTGAGTTGCTCCACCGATCCTGCCCCCTGCCGTCACGGAAAAAGCGATTAAATCACTTGTTTTGTGAAGATGAATATATTCAAGCTCGCCGATGGATGTAATGCCTTGTTCACCCAGCATATCCGCGACCTGACCGCCGACCATACCTGGCGCGCCGGCTAGCTTGGCTAAATCCTCAACGATTGCAAGCGCGGTTTCCGCGCTGACTCCGCCTTCGCGGGCAGCTTGGGGAATAAGATGGAAAGCGTGAGTAAGGAGCGCATCGCCTGCTAGAATAGCCATCGCTTCACCGAACACTTTATGGTTCGTCAGCTTGCCTCTGCGATAATCGTCATTATCCATCGCAGGTAGATCATCATGAACGAGTGAATACGTATGAATAAATTCAACCGCGCAGGCAACAGGCAGCGCTGTGGTCGACGAGTTCGCCTCGCCTGATACGGCTTCAGCTGCCGTGAGAACAAGTGCAGGTCTTAGACGCTTGCCCCCTGCTTCCAAAGAATAAAGCATCGCTTCCCTTAATCTCGCAGGAACATCCCACTCGCCAGGCAGCGATTTCCTAAGCGAAGCTTCAATAAGCTCCGCACATTGCGATAAATACGCTTTTATTGCGACCTTCTCGTTCAAGCTTATTCCCCTTTGTCCTCGTTCACTTCCGTAAACGGTTTTTTCTGAAAACCATGCTCTGTCTCTATCAACAGCTCGATCTTGCGTTCGACCTGCTCCAGCTTGCCTCCGCATAGCTGAGAGAGCTTCATTCCTTCTTGAAACAGCTCGATCGCCGTCTCAAGAGGCACATCCCCATTCTCCAGCTTAGAAACAATAGAATCTAAACGCTCCATTGCCTGCTCGAATGAAAGTTCACTTTCAGTCCGTGCCGCCATTCATGCCATCCCCTCTCCTTGCATCTACGAGACAATCCAGCTGGCCGTCTGCCAGCTTCACTCTCACAATCTCACCCAGATTAACATCGTGTATGGATTTGATTAATCGAGCTTCCTGCTGATCATATACGAGGCCGTAGCCTCTGGACATCACTTTCAGTGGACTCAGAGCATCCAACTGCTTTAAATTGCTATAAAGCCTTTGTTTATTCTCCTTAACGACATTGCTCATAGCCTGCTCAAGCTGCTTATGCGAAGCTTGCAAACGCTTTGCAGCATATGCTGCACGCTCACCAGGATGATGCGCAGCAAGAGTTGTCTGCAGCCTGGCAAGCCGTGTATGGCCGCGTTCAGCGATACGTTTCGTTCGCTGCTCAAGCTGCTCTGTCAAACGATCCAACCGTTCTGCTTGCTCAAGCAAATATTTGCGTGGATGCATAAAAAAAGGAGAGCGCCGAATGCGCTGCAGCTTCTCCTTCTCATCTTGTACACGGTAACGTATTCCCTGAACCAACCGCTGCTGATGTCGCTTTAACTGCTGCTGCAGCTCAATGATGTTCGGAACAGCCAGTTCTGCCGCTGCCGTCGGCGTTGCTGCACGAAGGTCGGCGGCGAAATCCGTTATGGTGAAATCGGTCTCATGCCCGACTGCGCTAATGATAGGTATTACTGAAGCTGCAATGCTTCTAGCAACAGCTTCCTCATTGAACGCCCACAGCTCTTCAAGCGAGCCGCCCCCTCGACCTACAATTAATACGTCAGCTTCGCCAAAACGATTCATCGCCTCTATCGCTTTTACAATGGCAGGTGCTGCTTGAGCACCTTGTACGAGCACTGGATAAATATAGATTGGGATTAATGGATATCGCCTGCGTAATGTAATAATAATGTCTCTAACCGCCGCACCTGTAGGTGATGTAATAACCCCAATGGCACGCGGAAATTGAGGAATCGGCCGTTTGCGGGATTGCGCAAAAAGCCCTTCTTCATTTAGTTTGCTTTTGAGCTGCTCAAAGGCTAAATATAAGCTTCCAATACCGTCTGGCTGCATGGCGTTCACATAAAATTGATAATTGCCATCACGTTCATAAACCGAAATATTGCCTCTGGCAATGACCTTCGTACCTTCTTTCGGAATAAAAGGAAGACGTTGGTTTTGAGAGGCAAACATGATCGATTTCACTCGGCTATCCTTATCTTTTAGCGTGAAGTACATATGTCCGCTGGAATGATGCGTGAAATTAGAAATTTCACCGCGAAGCCAAACATCGCCAAGCAGCAGATCCGACTCCATTTTCATCTTAATATAACGATTAAGCTCTTTAATGGAAAATATCCGAGGCTGATCTGCCATGCCCGCAATCACTCCTTGATTCCGTTTGCCCTTTTTGCTGCCGTAATCGTATTCTTCATAAGCAAGGTTATTGTCATCGGACCTACTCCGCCAGGAACTGGCGTAATAAAACCTGCAGAATCTAAGCAATCCTCGAAATCAACATCACCTGCAAGCTTGCCGTCAGGCAGACGGTTTATGCCAACGTCAATTACAATGGCGCCCGGCTTGACGAACTTATGTCCAATTGCTTTTGCTTTACCAATAGCTACGACAAGAATGTCGGCTTGCTTGGCTATTTCCTCCATATTGGCTGTACGGGAATGGCATATCGTAACGGTAGCATTTTCACGAAGCAGCAGCATCGCTACTGGTTTACCAACGATATTGCTTCTGCCGATTACGACAGCGTGTTTTCCTGCAATATCCACGCCGCTGCGCTTAATAAGCTCGATAACACCTGCGGGGGTGCACGGAAGCAGACTGTCGTCACCAATGACCAAGTTGCCTACACTCTCAGGATGAAAGCCGTCAACGTCCTTTTCAACACGAATAGCATCAATAACGGCTTTCTCGTTAATGTGCTTAGGCAGCGGCAGCTGTACGAGAATTCCATTTATGGATGCTTGGTTATTCAAACGATCAATGACAGCCAACAAGTCCGCCTCACTTGTTTCTGCAGGCAGGCGGTGCACCTCTGAATAGAAACCAAGCTGCTGACAAGCTTTCTCCTTAGAGCCAACATAAACCTTAGAGGCTGGGTCTTCGCCTACGAGAACGACCGCAAGTCCTGGAATGATACCTTTCTCTTTCAAGGCTGCGGATTCCGCAATCATTTCCTCTCGGATTAGGTCGGAAATTTTCTTTCCTTCAATGATTTGTGCGCGCATAGCTCCAGTCTCCTTTATTATCAATGAATTGTTTTTTTTACTAATATTAAGATTTCAGCTCTTCAATTTCTAGAAGCAGCTTACCAAGCACACCATTAACAAACTTTCCTGATTCCTCTGTGCCGAAATGTTTAGCGAGCTCAATCGCTTCATTAATCGTAGCTTTCGGTGGTACATCATCACGGAAAATCATCTCATAACAAGCCAAACGCAATACCTGGCGGTCAACCCGTGACAAACGGTCAATCTGCCATCCTGTCAAATACTGTTGAAGCATACCATCAATGGCTTGCCTGTGCTCCATTACACCTGCAACAAGTTCACGGGAGAACTCATCCGTACTGCTAGCTTCAGCCGGATCTGCTTCAATTTCATTTTCGTGGCGAAGCTCCTCCATCAGCATGTCTACTGCATCTGATGCCGAAACCTCATTCATCTCCATCTGGTACAAGCTAGAAACTGCTATTTCTCGTGCTAATCTACGTTTCATGTTACCTCCGCGGCAATTTTATGCCGAAATGTTATTATTCTTGTACATGTAATTGCTCAAGATGAAACAGCCATCACCGCCCTTTGACGGCAAGGCGCGCTTCATTCCGATTTAAGAAGAAACGCCTGACGGTGTCCTTGCTGTAGACGCCATCGTTTCAGCGAAACGTATAGAGAAAGGATGAGCGAACTCTTATACTTTCCTATGCGTCAAAAAAAACCTATGATCTCCTCCCTGCCCCGAAATAAGCGGCTTTCCGAAATCCGGAGTACGGAGGAGACCACAGGATCATCTAAACGGCCTAAATCTTTCTAACAATGAATACCAAAGCCGCTGCCATGGAATGACAGGTCCGCTGCTTGTTTCCTTCTGAACGCCGATCCAATAACCAATTGAGACAAGAAGCCCTACAAAAAGCATGTCCCAAAAACCGACAAACAAATAAAGCAATCCGAAAAACAAACCAACAGCAGCACCAGCTGCTCGTTTTCCATAGATGGCCCAGAATTCCCTCCACATCAGCAAGCTCACCTCTATTCTACGCGACTTTTGAAGGTGCCTGTTTGAATAATATTTGCCACATATACCGCTACATTCATTACGGGAATACCAGCAATATCCTCGACATGCTCTTTCACTGTGCGTTGAATTTCCTCTGTCAATACGGGTATGGAGCTCTCACCATCTACTACAGCACGAATAACAATATCAAGACCGGCATCTGTTGCGCGAATGCGAGCACGTAAATCCTTTACGCCGCGCTGGCGTGATGCTGCTTTAAGCGCTAGATTCTCGATCGTTTCAAGTGAAATACGAATGTCGCCAAAGTCGGTTCTTTGATCGATAGAAGGAGCAGACGCCGACCCGCGATGCAAGGACACGATAAAAAATCGCAAGCTTAGTATGAATAGAATGATGCCCGTTACGATTAAAGTAATCTTTAATGAATCGAGACGGTACAGCTCATCTATCCAATCACTCAATAAACTTAAAGAGATCCAGCCAAATCCAATGCAAACCAACAAAACAGAAATACAGCCAATTGCAATGCTATATAGAAACAATAGCAGCTTGTCCACGACCTTAATCAAGCGTAGCGCCTCCTTCTGCCCAGCCGAATGAAAACCCCCTTGCGCCGAGCGGCATGCCCATTCACGAGGGGGTTGTACGGGATTTAATTAATCCAGCTTTATTTTATTTAACTCTGTGTAGGATTTCTTCTTCATCCGGTTTATCAGGTGTCTTGAAATGTACATCGTGAATATGTACGTTCACTTCAACGACGTGGAGTCCCGTCATCATCTCGATTGAGCGCTTCACATTCCGTTGAATTTCCGAAGCGATTTCTGGAATGCGATTGCCGTATTCAACAATAATAGATACGTCTACCGCAGCCTCACGTTGGCCAACTTCAACCTTCACACCTTTTGACAAGTTTTTGCGTCCAAGCAATTCAACAATGCCTCCCGCAAAACCGCCGCTCATTCCAGCGACCCCATCCACTTCAATCGTAGCTAATCCAGCGATAACTTCGATGACTTCAGGTGCAATTTGAATCGTGCCAATGTCCGTTTTCTCGTACTCCGCAGCGATCGTACTCATGTTGGTTGTACACCTCCTTAAAGTTGCGCGTACTCGGCGCAGTGCCAAGCAATAAACCGCATCTTGTTTAATATACTATAACATTCGGCAAGAAATATGACAAACTATACTACTTGTTCACACTTTTGTCGCTTACTTATTCTGTAGCGTTAATATCATGCTCTTCCAGGAACTTAATGTCGAAGTTTCCGCTCACGAATTTCGGGTGATTAAGCAGCTTCAAATGGAATGGAATTGTCGTCCGAATGCCTTCAATAGCAAACTCGGACAATGCACGCTTCATTCTCGCTATCGCTTCTTCGCGGGTTGCTCCCCATACGATCAGCTTCGCAATCATGGAATCATAATGCGGCGATATCGTGTAGCCTGGGTATACAGCACTGTCCACGCGGACACCTGCACCGCCCGGCGGGAGATAGAATGGAATCAATCCAGCAGATGGCATGAAATTTTTCTCGGAATCCTCCGCATTCACACGACATTCGATGGACCAGCCATTAATCTTCAAATCGCTTTGAGCAAAAGAAAGTGGATTGCCTTCCGCTACGGATACCATTTCTTTAATCAAATCAACATTCGTAATCATCTCGGTTACGGGATGCTCGACTTGTATGCGAGTATTCATTTCCATGAAATAGAAATTGCCGTCAGGGCCGAGCAAAAACTCTAATGTGCCCGCTCCAGAGTACTGAACGGCGAGCGCTGCGCGCACTGCTGCTTGTCCCATCCGTTCTCTAAGTTCTGGAGACAACACGGAGCATGGCGCTTCTTCTACAAGCTTCTGACGTCTGCGCTGTACAGAGCAATCACGTTCAAACAAATGGACAGCATTACCATGCTTGTCAGCCATAATTTGAATTTCAACATGCTTCATGCCGGTCAAGTACTTCTCCAGATAAACACCTGCGTTGCCGAAAGCCTTCTGAGCCTCTTGCTGTGCAGTCGTGATCTGTGCGATCAGCATCGATTCGTCATCGGCAATACGAATGCCTTTCCCGCCTCCGCCTGCAGTCGCTTTAATAATAACCGGATATCCAATTTCGCGAGCTATCGTTATCGCTTCTTCCATGTTCTCAATCAAACCGTCAGAACCGGGAATAATCGGCACGTCGGCAGTCTTCATGGTCAGCTTGGCTATCGCCTTGTCGCCCATACGGTTAATGGCATCCGCAGATGGTCCGATGAATGTAATGTTGCATGACTCGCAGATTTCAGCGAAGTTAGCATTCTCAGCAAGGAAGCCATAACCGGGATGGATAGCATCACATTCCGTTATCGTAGCTACACTCATAATATTCGTCATATTCAAATAGCTGTCCTTCGACGCAGTAGGCCCGATGCAATAAGCTTCATCTGCAAGACGAACATGCAGTGAATCACGATCTGCTTCCGAATAAACAGCAACCGTGCTGATGCCAAGCTCGCGGCAGGCACGTATAATACGAACCGCTATCTCGCCGCGGTTAGCAATTAATATTTTATGAAATTTCACGTAGGAACCCCTTTCAAACAACAGTATCCCTGTTCGGACGATAACGATTTATACTATTCAGCCTTAACGAGGAACAATGGCTGGCCGTATTCTACAAGTTGACCGTTTGATACTAAAACCTCAACGATTTCACCGCGAACTTCTGCCTCTAGCTCATTCATAAGCTTCATCGCTTCCAAGATGCAGACTACCGTTTTGTCGCTGACACGGTCGCCGGCTTTAACAAAAGCCGCTGCTTCAGGGGTAGGAGAACTGTAGAAGGTACCTACCATTGGCGATACGATTTGGTGCAGATGATCCGTTGATGGACGGGCTGGAGCAGCATCTTGCGCTAATTGAGGCTGTGCTGCGGGTGCCGCTTGCTGTGTTTGTACAGGCGCAGGCGCGTATGTATGCGTAATTGGAGCCGCTTGCACATTCACCACTTCCGTTTTCCCTGGCTTACGGATGAGCAGGCGAGTCCCTTCGTTTTCAATTTCCAGCTCATGAACGGAAGTTTGATCAACCAATTTGATCAACTCTTTGATCTCGCTCAATTTGAACATGAATATTTTCACTCCTTAAATTTGCGATAACTAGAATGCTTTCATAGCATGTAACCAATATCGGTGTACACGCAATATAACCAATTCTTTCACATAACGTTTAACATTATATCATAAACAAGCCTGAACACGAATCATTTTTTGTTCGAAACTGTTTTCTCATCCAAGAAGAAACACCGGACGGCGTCTTTTCTATAGACGCATCGTTTCAACGAAACGTATAGAGAAAGGATCAACACACTCATATCCTTTCTCTATACGCCAAAAAAAGACTTTGGCGCAGCCAGCCCGCGAGCTGATAAGCCAAAGTCTTTTTCATTTCACAGCCTAACGCTGTTTACGGGATATATCTTACCGAAACCTGATCCGCGCCGACTTCCATCGTGCTCATGACCAGTTTAATAATCTCAGCAGCCTGCTTCTTCTCCAGCTTATCGCTTGAGACGACAACGTTGAATTTGTCGCTCTGCTCGTCAACGACAGCGACCTCGTACTGCTTCATTAATTCTGCTTCTATACTTGTGAGCTTGGATGTTTTTTCCTCAAGTTGTTCAAGCTGAGCTAGTGCAGCAGATGCTTCTTCTGGTTTCTCAGCCGTCTTATTGATCGCACCGTAGATCCGATCTTCTTCCTGCGCATTGATAAGCTCACGCTTGGTAAGCAACTCGCTGAAAAGACCGCCTGCTGCTAGGCCCTGCGCGTCTATTTGGCTCAAGGTTTCCTTGTCAGCCTCGCTCAGTACGTTCTCGCCAGCAGGCTGCTCTACTTCATTCACGACCAGTCCGTCTCCGCTCGCCGCTGCTTCTGTTGCGTTGCTTGCTGCTTGTTCTGTTTGTGATCCGTCAGTTAGTACATCCGGCGTTTCTACATCTTGTGTGAATAAATAATATGCAGATAATACCACCATTAAGCTGAGCATTGATACGAGCCATACTGTTTGTCTTTTCGTGTTCATGAGAACACCCTCCCATACGATTCAATTTTTTATTGCTTGCTTGGCACAACAGAAATCCGATTAACCGGGACGCTGACACCTTTCTCTACTGCATTCACAATAAGCCGCCTGACTGTAGCGTTCTCTGCACCTTTTGCCACAATGAGAATACCGCGAATACGCGGGTTAATCGTTTTGGTCACGATAGGCTTCTGATCACCGGATACCTCATACAAGACGACCTGACCGTCTTTGGTAATCGAGGTAATATGCCTCTTGCCTCCGTTTGGATCGTTTTCATTCGTTACCTGCTGAGATTCTTGCGTATTCCGTTCGATCTCAATTTCCTCCGTGGAATCCACCGTCACTAGAACATCGACCGTTCCAACTCCAACTATTTTTTCCAAAATTTCCTTTAATCTGATTTCCAGTGGATGCTCGATAACCGTAAACATCGATCCCGCTGATGAATCCGTATTGTTCCAGACCGCCTCGGATTGCGGCGGTGGATTCGGATCCTGAGCAGACGGAGTCACTTCCTTATACGTCAGAAATGAGTTCACAATCATTAGCGCCGCGCCAATCCCCCCAACGATCAGCAATATTCGCAGCGTCCGAATTCGCTTCGGACCGCCAGGACCGCCGCCAACCGCTGATTCTATGCTCTCCAGCCATTTGGCCACCGCGCCTTACCTCCTCTCCGTTCCTAGCCTTTTTCCTTTATCTAGGCTGAATGGCAGGCTGTCTAATCGTAATCTGTTTTTCAGCAAGACCCCAGCCCTTTGCAATCAGGCTGCTGAGCTCAGCAGTTACGGCAGGATCTACCGGAGACCAGCTCCCGCCAAGCTGCTCCTCTTGATTTCGCTTTTCTTTATTCGGCGCTTCAATTGAAAGCCCGTCCCTTGGGACAATAGGCTGGACCTGAACATCAACTATGACCGGCTGCACCTTCTCCACAGTTGCACCTTCCAAAGCAATAGAATTGGACTCCTCTGAAGCTTTAAGCGTAACCGTCACTTGACTGAGCAGAGGCGCTAGCTGACCTGCTGCGTTCACCCATTTCAATGTTGCATCTACACCCGCAATCGGTGCATCGGTACGTTCAGATAGTTCACTCAGAATAGACGCCTCCAGCGTGCGCTCCGTCAATTTGGCTGCCTCAAGGCTTCTCTTGGCACTCATCGCCTCAGCATCCTGTTTGATTTGGTTAAGGCCGGTCATCTGCATATCTCCTTCTAATGCCGATCGACTCCACTTCGCCATGCTTTCATCCAGCTTTGCTCCTATATCACTCTGAATCAGCTTGAGAATAGGAGATAGAATGGTAAGTAGAATAAACAAGCCTACTACTAGCCGAGCATAGCGCTGCATCGCTCTATTCGGGAGCAGCAGTTCAACGAATACGGCCAGCAGGATGATTGCGATGATGTCTCTCAACCAGTCGCTCAGCCAAGCAACCACGTTTTCTCGTCCCCTTCCTTACCTAACCATCAACGATGCATTGCCTGCAGTCAAAATAATCGTAACCGCAAGAAAAAACATAAGACTGACAGCAGCAAGAGCCGCAAAAACATAAATCATCGTCTTGCCTATCGTTTCCAAGCAGGTCACGATTGGCGAGTCTCCGAGCGGCTGCATAACCGCCGCAGCCAGATTGTAGATTAGCGCCAATGTCAAAATTTTGATTGCAGGGAACGCGCTGATGAATAGCAGAATCATGACGCCAGCGATTCCGATTGCGTTTTTAGCAAGCATAGAAGCCGATATGACGGTATCCGCAGCATCTGAGAACATCCTCCCCACGACAGGAACGAAGTTGCCGGTAACGAATTTGGCCGTTCTCAGCGTAACCCCATCCGTTACTGCACCTGTCACGCCTTGTACGGAGATAACACCTAGAAACGCAGTGAGCAGCAATCCCAAAATACCCACACCGATGTTTCTTAGCAGATTGGCCAGCTGCGTGACCTTGAACTTCTCGGAGAGAGCGCTTGTAATATGCAGCACAGCCGAGAAGAACAGCAGCGGAAACACTAGTGTATAAATCAGCGTTCCAACCGCATGAATCATAAAGATAATAAGTGGATGCAGAACCGATACCGAGACAACGTTCCCCATGGAGGCCAGCAGCGTCAGCAGCAGCGGAACCATCGCCAGCATGAATTGAATCATGCTTTCAATCGCACCTTTCGCATATCCCATCGCCACATGGAAGCTGTTGACCGCAATAATGATCAGCACCATATAAGTAATAGAATAAGCAACCTTGCTGACAGCATTACGTTCGAATGCATTCTGCAGTGTTTCAAGCACCATGCTGAACACCGTCAGCATCACGATCGTAACCAACAGCTTTCCGTTGTAGAGCACCTCATGCCAGAAGTACTTGAGAAGCCCCTGAAGCATGTCCGTCAATTTCAAGCCGTCGCCGCCTGGCAGGATCATTTCCATGAAGCTGGGAATATGCTGATCGGGAAAATACCCCCCATATTCGCTTGACAGCTTGTTCCAATAAGACTCGACAGCCTCTGTCTCAAGCCCACCAAGCTGCTCATTTGCCAGCTCCTTCGCAAGCTCGTCTGCCCCGGCTTGAGCGCCCTGCACAGGCGCTGCGTTCTCTCCGCCTAATGCGTAAGCGACCGAAGGGACAAAGGATAACATCATAGCAGCTATCATAATGAAAAGCAGCAGTTTGGCTCTCTCTCTTACAGGGGCAGTATTCATCATGAGCTTCAGCTCCCATCCGGCAGAAGCCCGATAACCGTCTCAACGATTACGCTTATAATAGGAACAGCCATGACAAGGATGAATATTTTACCAGCGAATTCAATTTTGGAAGCAATGCTTTCTTGGCCCGCATCCCTTACGATTTGAGCACCGAATTCTGCGATATACGCAATTCCGATTATTTTCAATACCGTCTTCAAGTAAATGGAAGGGATACCTGATCGATTAGCCAGATCCTCCAGCACGGAGATGACCATTTCGATTTTGCCGATCAGATACAGGAAGATGAATAAACCTGTAAAAGCTGCGAGCAAAAAAGCGAACATCGGCTTCTGCTCCCGAACGACAAGTATGAGCACCGTTGCCATCAGACCAAGACCAACGATTTGAATCATTTCCACTTCGCTCACCTGCTTGCATGAACGCCTGAATAAAGACGTCTACTGGAACAGAAATATCGTTTTGATTTCTTGAAATAGTTCATTTAGGAGCCGAACGACCATGAACAGCACGACAACAAAGCCAATAACAGTAACCCAGTGCGCCATATCTTCCTTTCCCATTTGCTTCAGAACGGAGTGGATCATGGCGATCACAATTCCGATTCCGGCAATTTGGAAAATGGCGCTCACATCCATGTCCATCTATGCGGCACCCCACTACACCATCAAAATGACGACCAGCACAGCGATCAGCAGTCCGAGGCTCTTCCACATCTTCTCGTACCGTCCTTGGTCGTCTCTCGCTGCATCTTCCTCTGACTTCAGCTGCAACAAAGCAAGATGTATATGCTTCAATTGATCTTCCTTATCGCTAATGCCTAACGTAGAGCCGAGCCGAATTAGAACAGCCTGCTCATTCTTCTTCATGGCTGTCATTTCCCATTGAAGCCTGATCGCCTGCTCCCAGCTGTCTCGGAAGCTGAAGCTTTCCGTTTCCCAAACTCCGCTCGCTGCTTTACGGAATATAGATGCGAGCGGCTCAGGCGTTGCTGATGCCGTTCTCTCCAGCGCTTCGGGAAGCGGAGTATGTCCGTAACCAATCTCCGTTTCAAGTCGCTGCAGCGCGTGGGCAAGCTGCCTGAGCTGTCGCGGCCTCTCCGCAAATCTAGCTGCCTGCTGAAAGCCAATCATCGTACCTGCGAACAAGACCAGCACCGCACCAAGCAGCTTGATCATGGGTCATCAGCTCGCCTTCTTCCCATCCAGGCTTGTACGGCATGCGGGAGCAACCGAGGCATGGCGGCAACTTCGCGAGCAGCAGCGCTCTCTAGTGCCGCTTCTGCAGGAACCACGCGATGCATAACCCCCTGCTCCGTCCGCTTCAGCTCCACTACATACGTAAAGGCTCCTTCTTCTAGCAGTTTCAGCAGCACGGGCCTGCCTCTCGCATCTTGCAAATCATACGCATGAGCTGTCGCTACAACGCTGATTCCTGCATGGCTGGCTTCTCGAATAGCCTCGCCATCCTCTGGCCTGCCGATTTCATCAATGATCAATACCTCCGGCGACATCGACCGCACAAGCATCATCATGCCTTCCGCCTTGGGACATGCGTCCATCACATCGGTTCGAGGACCAACGTCAAACGTCGGGATTCCACGTACACAGGCGGCGATTTCAGATCGCTCATCTACGATGCCAACCTTTCTTCCCTGC
Organism: Paenibacillus sinopodophylli; assembly: GCF_005930355.1. GTDB lineage: Bacteria > Bacillota > Bacilli > Paenibacillales > Paenibacillaceae > Pristimantibacillus > Pristimantibacillus sinopodophylli. The sequence goes on along the minus strand of NZ_VDBO01000002.1, from coordinate 436,222 downwards.
CAGCTGCTTGCCTCTAAGGTTGGCCATAAGCCGTAGCTTACCGATCTGGCAATATCTCTAACCAGCGTTGTTTTCCCTTGCTGAGGCGGAGCCAGAATTAAGGTGGAGTGCAGCGTTTTTCTATTACGATCGATCAACTTAGGAAGAAGAAGTGCGCTTGCTCCAATGACTTCACGCGCAACCCTTATATTGAAGGCGCCAATATCACGTATGCCGCGCACCATTCCGCCGTCCAATATGGTTCTGCCTGCCAGTCCAATCCGATGCCCGCCAGAAACGGTAATAAAACCTCTCTTCAGCTCCTCCTCCATGGCATATAGCGAATAATTGGTAATACGCTCCAGCAGCTTACGGCATGTGTCTGCAGAAGGCTTGTATGCCCCATCAGCAGCCTGCCTGAGCGAACCGTCAACCATCATAAAGCGAGATTGCCCGCGGAAGCCTATTTCAAGCGGCCTTCCCTCACGAATCCGAATTTCCTCCAGCTGCTCCTGCATGTGATCAGGAAGGCGCTCCAGCAGCGTCTTCAGCTCCAAAGGCAACAGATGCACTACGCGTGCTAGCATATGCTTATCACTCCCGGGTGTTTGTCCTTCGTAGTTCCTATTTGTATGCTCTCCATGCGAAAATATGTCTGATCCATGTAACTTTGCTAGATTTGTAATCTATTATTTTTTCAAAATACCAATCATGAGACAGATAACGCCTGCTCCTACCCACAAAAACTTAGAAGGCGAAAGCTTATCAGACATCCCGACGAGCCCAACTGTCGTTGTCGTAATTAGGATGATTGGACCTACTAACGCGAGCGATGAGTTTACGACAAGCGCTTTGTCAATTTGATTCAGCCTTAGCATGAGAAGTGCTGCGCAAATTTCAATCGTACCTGAAGTGAGTCGCAGTGAAGCCATCGTCAATACTATTTTGTTAAGCATTTGGGTGTGACCTCCTTCCCTCAATTGATTGTTCCTTATTCATATGCAGACTTGTCTGTCTTTCATACCGGACACCTGCCTAAGCACATGCGCATAAGATAGACTATTGCGCACAAGAAGGGCGGTACAACAACTATGCAAGTGCAAGTCATTTCGAGTGTGAACGAAGCCAGCTCAGCAAGATTCCATCATAAAACAGCAATTATCGTCGATGTATTGCGCGCTACGAGTACGATCGTGACCGCACTCGCGGCAGGCGCCTCATGCGTCATACCTGCAGAAACGGTTATGGAGGCGCGAGCGCTGCAGCGGTCGGGAGATTTGCTTGGCGGCGAACGCTTCTGTCGAAAAATCGCTGGCTTTGATTTAGGAAATTCACCGGAGGAATATACAGAGAAGGCCGTTTGCGGCAGAAGAATCGTGCTCACCACGACGAATGGGACGAGAGCCATTCACAAGTCTATGCGTGCTGATCATGTGCTGACTGCTTCGTTATTGAATGCAGAGGCCTGTGCCCGTGCTGCTATCGACCTCCGTAGAGATGTCGTCATCTTATGTGCTGGCAGCCATGATGAATTCGCGATAGAGGACGGCTTATGTGCCGGCCTTGTGCTTGATAGACTGCATGCCATAAGTCAGTTGCCGGTTGAGATGGATGATTTCGGCACTGCAATGCTGGCTTTATATCGGAACCGTTCAGGAGTAATTAGTGAAACAATCATGAATGGTATGACCGGGAAGAAGCTGCTGAAGCTGGGGTTGAAGAAAGATATTGAGGCATGCTCGGCCATCGATATCTTCCATGATGTTCCGAGGCTCCATGGCGATCAATTAACGAGAAACAGTTAATCGGCAGCAAAAAGGCATGCACCTATCGTTCAGGTGCATGCCTTTTTAGAGTATATCATCGAGATTAGCGGCGATCTTGTGGTCCGCCTACGAAAGCTTGCTCCGCCGTATCGAGACCATATGCCGTATGAAGCGCACGAACCACATCGTTAAGCGGTTCAGCCGCAATCACGCAAGAACATTTGATTTCTGAGGTGCTTACCATCTTGATGCTCACACCAAGGGCAGAGATCGTTGCGAACATTTTGGCAGCTACGCCAGGATTACTAACCATGCCTGCTCCAACGATCGAAATTTTAACCAAATCCGATTCTGAAGTCGTTTCACGGAAAGGAACTGTGCTGCGAATGCCTTCGATGACTGCAATTGCTTTGTCTTTATCGTCGCCAGACAGCGTGAACGAGAAGTCAGCCTTGCCGTCCTGCACGCCGCTCTGCACAATAATGTCAACGTCGATGGCATTGCTTGCCAGTGCACCGAACACATTGGCAAGCACACCTGGCACATCCTCAACACCCATAATGCTAATTCTTGCTACATTTTTGTCAAACGCGATGCCGCGAACGACCACGCCTTGCTCCATGACCGCTTCCTCCTTCACACTCGTACCTTCGTTATAGGTGAAACTTGATCGAACGACCAGCTTAACATTGTTATGCTTAGCATATTCTACCGCTCGGGGGTGCAAGACAGCCGCACCCAAGTTTGCGAGCTCCAGCATTTCGTCATACGAAATTTCGCTGAGCTTACGCGCGTTCTTGACGACACGAGGGTCAGTGGAATAGATACCATCAACGTCGGTATAAATCTCGCAAACATCCGCTTTCATCGCAGCTGCCATGGCAACTGCAGTCGTGTCAGAACCGCCGCGTCCAAGCGTCGTAATTTCTCCATCTTCCGTCATCCCTTGGAATCCGGCAATAATGGCCACATTACCCTGCTCTAATGCTTTGAACACACGGTCTGGCTGGATGTCAGTCATCTTCGCCTTGCCATGTACCGCTTCCGTACGAATTCCGGCTTGCCAACCTGTAAAGGATACGGCTTTCGCTCCAAGCTGATGAACCGTCATCGACAATAATGCGATCGAAATTTGTTCACCAACCGTTAGCAGCATATCCATCTCCCGCGCCGGCGGGCTTGTATTCAGCTGCTTCGACTGATCGATTAGATCGTCAGTCGTATCTCCCATGGCAGACACGACAACAACGATATCGTTGCCTTCCTGCTGCCTTTCAATTATACGTTTCGCTACACGCTGCATCCGCTCCGGCGATCCCACGGAGCTGCCGCCAAACTTCATCACGATCAACGACAAAGCTGATTCACTCCCAAACCTGACATGTACATACAAGTCATTATTATATCACAATGAGCTTAACAATGGGTATATCTAACTACAAAAAAAACCGCCCGAATAAATTCGGACGGTCTGGGCTACTGCAATCTAAGCGCGTGAGATGTATTTACCCTCGCGAGTATCGACAAGCAGAACATCACCTTCGTTAATGAACAAAGGAACTTGAACATTAAGACCAGTTTCAACCTTTGCCATCTTTGTTGCGCCTTGTGCTGTGTTACCTTTTACGCCCGGCTCTGTTTCAATTACTTTCAGATCAACGCTGTTTTGCATTTGAATACCAAGAATTTCACCTTGGTAGCTGGAGATGTTCACGTTCATGTTCTCCTTCAAGAAGTTAAGCTCCCATTCAAGCTGCTTCTTATCCAGGTTGAACTGGTCGAACGTTTCATTATCCATGAATGTGTATTCCGAACCGGAATTGTACAAGTATTGAACCTCACGATTCTCGATAATCGCACGGCCAATGCTCTCGCCTGCACGGAAGGTTTTCTCAACAACGTTACCGTTGCGAAGGTTTTTGAGCTTGGAGCGAACGAATGCCGCGCCTTTGCCTGGCTTAACATGTTGAAAGTCTAGTACGGTATAAATATCGGTGTCTACTTGCACAGTCAAGCCTGTTTTAAAATCGTTTACTGAAATCATTACTGATTCCCTCCTGAATGAATAGTCCTTACCCCAGAGTGATCAAGTCCTTCGGGGATGAGGTTAATATTTTAATACCGGTTTCCGTAATAACGATATCATCCTCAATGCGCACGCCGCCGAAGCCTGGTACGTATATGCCGGGTTCAACCGTAACCGTCATGCCGGGGGTTAAAATCGTTTCACTAAGCTTAGACAGTCTTGGCGCTTCATGAATCTCCATGCCAAGTCCATGTCCCGTACCGTGTCCGAACAAATCGCCATATCCGTATTTCGTAATGATATCACGGGTAAGGGCATCTGCTTCGCGACCCGACATGCCGGGCTTAATATTCGCTAGAGCATGCAATTGCGCCTCTAAGACGATATTGTAAATCTCTAGATGCTTGTCCGTAGGCGTGCCAACGACAACCGTCCGAGTCAGATCGGAGCAATAGCCGTTGTAGTAAGCGCCGAAGTCAAGCTTCACAAACTCATTATTGCCGATAATCCGATCGCTGGCTACCCCATGTGGCAAAGCCGAACGCTCACCCGATGCCACAATGGTATCGAAAGAGGAGGATGTAGCGCCATGACTGCGCATATACACTTCCATTTCAAGCGCGATATCCGTCTCACGTACGCCTGGTCTAATAAGCTTCAGGATATGATTGAAGGTGCTGTCAGCAAGATCAGCGGCCTCCTGCATAACTTGCAGCTCGGCTTCATCCTTGATTTGGCGAAGCTGTTCGACAATCCCGGAAGATGGCTCGAGTGTTATACCGCTAAGCAGCTTCGTCCATGCTGTGAATTCACTGTATACAACATGATCCTGCTCGAATGCGAGCTTCGAGAGCTTCTCTTCTGACAGAATGTCACGTACATCGACAAGTGGACTCGCACCGTGCTCAACAATCTGAAAGCCTTCTGCTTGCTGAGGGGCTTGCGAGCGGTACCGGAAATCAGTAAGCAGGTAGCTCTTATTTGGCGTTATAAGCACCATGCCTGATGAGCCTGTGAATCCGCTAATATAGCGACGGTTATATTCGCTTCCAATTAGTATCGCTTCAAAGCGATGCTCTTCCATCAACTGCCTAAGTCGCTTTACTCTCTCGTTTGGCATAACCGTATCACCCTTTCTTTGCTGCTTGCGATTGATTCAAGTGGCGAACAAGCGCAGTCAGCCCAAGCTCATAGCTGTGTGACCCGAAGCCGGCGATTTGACCGACTGCGATTGCGGCAACAACAGATACATGGCGGAAAGATTCTCGTTTGTGAATATTCGACATATGTACCTCAATGATTGGAATTCCAACTGAGCTGAGGGCGTCGCGGAGTGCATAGCTGTAATGCGTCCAAGCTCCAGGATTGATCACAATACCGTCCGCTTTGCCGAAAGCACTATGAATACGATCAATCATTTCGCCCTCATGATTCGTTTGGAAAAAGGCTACGGAAACACCAAGTCTCTCCGCTTTTTCCTTCAAGAGCGATTCAATGTCTGCCAGCGTTTCTGAACCGTATACGTCAGGCTCTCGAATACCGAGCATGTTTAAGTTCGGTCCGTTCAAAATAACGATATTGTGCATGAATGCACCTCCCAAGCAACCGAATCCATCATAGGTTCAAAGATCACTTGCCATTTTACCACAAATGTCTGCCGCTTGAGAAGTAGAACTCATCACTGGGCTTTAATCGGCTCTCTAGACGCCTCATCTGTGAATTCAAAGGCTATGGAATAGCCGATAAATAAGCCCCACAGCAGAAACACGCAAAGCTCGGTAAAAAGTGTATTCCAGCCCTCTTGCCGAATTCCACTCGTTATGCCAAGCATCGGGCCGACAACAACCATCAGGATCAACCACCATAGGGCACCGTAAGCAACACCCGGCCATGCCCCCCTGAGCTTACCTAAGGCTACTTTGTAAAGCAGTGCAGCCAAAATCGAAAATAGGACGAAAAAACCGACGCCAACGACTTCGCCCCAGCTTGTTTTGAGAAACGATTCTTTGAAAAAAGGGTCTGCAGCAAAACCCGGCAATACTTTTGTGAATTTCATTTCGTAAAACATCCAACGCGCAATTCCCCAAATCAAGCCTGCAAAAAAACCAATTTGAATCGGGTAGAGCCACGGGTTCGTATGATGCTGCTGCTCGTCATATCCATTCGTTCGCCTGTTTCCCGCCATTTTGATAGCCTCCATTCTAATCTCGAGCATGCTAAGAAGTAGTATATGGAATAAGGCCGTTTCATAACCGCAAACCACTGTATCTATAACCTTCGCTTCCCATTTGCTGACGTTGGCATTTGGCTATTAGATCAAGTACAATAGACTTACAAAGTTATAGCTACATTCGTCGCAAACGTGCAGACGATAATCTACTCAAGGATGGTGACAAGCACTTGCCGCAAGATTCCCGAAGCATTTATGGTGGACAAGCGGTTATTGAAGGCGTGATGTTCGCAGGCAAACACGTTAACGTAACAGCTGTCCGGCGCAAGAATGATGAAATCGTTTTTTACGAGGTACCGCGCACTTCGAAGAGCTGGATTCAAGCTCTTAAGAAAATTCCGCTCGTAAGAGGCGTCGTAGGCTTACTGGAATCCAGTGCCAAAGGTTCGCAGCATCTGAACTTCTCTATGGAAGCCTATGCAGAAGACGAAGCCGGTGAGGAAACTAAAGATCAATTCTCTAAAGAAGCACCTGTAGCTAAGGAAGAGAAGAAGCAAGGCTGGAGTCTCAGTATGATCGTCGGCGTTGCCGTAGCAGGCGTCCTGTCCTTCATATTCGGAAAGCTTATCTTCACTGCTGCTCCAGCAGCTATTGAGGAATTGCTCTTTTCAGGGGTATTTGAGAACAAAATCGGTCATAACCTGTTAGAAGGACTCATCAAAATCATTTTACTGCTTGCTTATTTGTATTTCATCTCGATGACGCCGTTAATCAAACGATTGTTTCAATATCACGGAGCTGAGCATAAAGTAATCAGCGCTTATGAAGCTGGCGAAGAGTTAACGATACGCAATGTACAAAAGTACAGCAGGCTTCATTATCGCTGTGGATCGAGCTTTATCGTGTTCACTGTCATTGTCGGCGTCGTCATTTACTCGCTGCCATTCTTTACTTGGGACTCCATCTGGGAACGCATTTATATTCGTATTCTGCTTCTGCCTTTGGTACTCGGCCTATCTTATGAGGTACTTCGCTGGACTAACGCTTTGCGCGAAATACCCGTATTGCGCTACCTGGGCTTCCCTGGACTTTGGCTTCAGCTGTTAACGACGAAAGAACCGCGTGATGAGCAGGTTGCCGTCTCTATCGCTTCCTTCAATCGCATGCTCGAGTTAGACAAACAAACAAAGTGAAACCACGTATGGAAAGGCGGTTATTGATATGAGCAGAGCATCCGGCAAATGGAATGTGTGGTCCATCACTTTTCTAGCCTTGCTTGTCATTGGACTCGCTAACACTGTCGTTTCAAATCCTTTGACGTTTATTATTCCTATTGTCATACTTGGCGGGATTTTCTGGCTTTATAAATATCCGCCTTCTTTTTTGAGAAATAACAGTGCTCAGCATGGACGAACGCAAGTTACACAAAGCCGGGCAACTGCAGCCAAGACAAAAGCGAAGAAGCCCCGCTCATCCAAAACGGTGCCCTTTCGCGTCATAGAAGGCGGCAAAGATGATGATGATTTGCCGAAATATCACTAATGAAACAGAAAAGGTCTGGAGCAAATTTGCTCCAGACCTTTTCTGTTTCATCGTATATTACTTCTTTTCCAAGACAGCAAAATAATTATGCTCATTATCAGGGAAATTGAACACTCTGCCAGACGGAATCGTGACGATTTCTCCAACTTTGATTTGTTTATTTGCTAAATCTGCATACAATTCGTCGAATTTGTCTGAAAAAAGCATCAGTGAAGGTGTTCCTAGATTGATACCTGAAGCCATCTTTTCAACAAATTCCTTATTCTGAAGAACGATGCTTGTTTCTGAATGCTCAGAAGGTGCGATTTCAATCCATCTCATGCCTTCACCGTTGTCGTATTCCGAAATGACGCTGAATCCTAATTGCTTTGTCCAAAAATCTCTTGACTCATCTTGGTTATTGACATACAGCATAATTTGACCAATTCTACTAAACATTGAAATTCGACTCCCTTGAATATGTATTTGGACAAGCGCAAAGCGCGAAGCTCATATCCATTATTCGCTGTCCATCTCCGCACGAACGGCACGAAGCTCGTCCATTCTCTGAGAATCTCTGCGGAAATATTCAACTAACGTTTCAATACAGGTAATCGAGTCCCAACTCAAATGATGCTCAATGCCTTCAACATCCTGATAAATGTTCTCGTCCTGTACGCCAATTGTAGTAAGAAATGATTCAAGCAGTTGATGACGGTCTACCAGCCTCTTGCCCATTTTCTTTCCTTTATTCGTCAGCACAAGACCCCGATATTTCTCATAGATCAGATAGTTATCCTTGTCGAGCTTCTGAATCATTTTGGTTACAGAGGAAGGATGCACCTCTAAACCCTCCGCAATGTCAGAAACACGCGCGTAGCCTTTTTCATCAATAAGCTTGTAAATTCTTTCCAAGTAGTCTTCCATGCTCGGTGTCGGCACTGAAGAACCCCCTAACCATACTTCTTCACCTATCAGGCGTTATTCTTCATATCATACACTGTTGATTGGTTGCACTGCAACCCGCAGAAACCGACGGAAAGTGTTCAAATCGCATTTCACGCTGAAACTTACCAGATTCAACTGCGATCATCCGTCGCACAATAAGATGATTGATAATTCGATCATCTTATGGAGGAATAGCTGATGAGCACAGTCGTTATTGAACGTCCCAGAACGGATCGCTCCACCCTGTCCTTCGTACCCGAGCTCGTTTATTTTGAGCCTTCTGCGCTGGATTATCCGAAGGGTCAGCGTATATTCGAATGGGTTAAAAAGGAAGGCATCCCTTACCGTATGACGACCTCCCACAATCGCATTACCAATTTGCCTGGCGATACCGAGCTTGAGCAATACAAAATTGCAAAACGCACTCTCGTTGTCGGCATTCGCAAAACGCTAAAATTCGATACGTCTAAGCCATCTGCCGAATATGCGATTCCTATTGCAACAGGCTGCATGGCGCACTGCCACTACTGCTATTTGCAAACGACTCTAGGTGCAAAACCTTATATCAGGGTGTATGTTAACATGGATGATATCTTGAACGCAGCCCAAGGGTACATTGATGAACGAATACCTGAAGTGACTCGTTTCGAAGCTGCTTGTACATCCGATCCAGTAGGTCTAGAGCCTATAACGGGCAGCCTAAGAGAGCTTGTGGAATTCATGGGAGGACAAGAGCATGGCCGGCTTCGATTCGTGACCAAATTCCATCATGTCGATTCGCTTCTGGATGCTAATCATAATGGACATACGAGAATTCGCTTTAGCGTGAATGCCAAGTATGTCATCAAAAATTTCGAACCGGCAACCTCAAGCTTTGATCAACGCATAGAGGCCGCCGCAAAGGTAGCTAGAGCAGGTTATCCAATGGGGTTCATTATTGCCCCTATAATATGGCATGACGGCTGGGAGGAAGGCTATGGGGAGCTTATATCAGCTCTTGCCGATCAACTTCCTGCCGACGTCACCAAAGACCTCACCTTTGAATTAATTCAACACCGCTTCACCAAAACCGCCAAAACTGTGATCGAGAAACGTTATCCACGAACAAAGCTCGAAATGGATATCGAAAAACGCAAATATAAATGGGGACGCTGGGGACAAGGTAAGTACGTATACCCCGATGAACAAGCAAATGCGCTCCGCATGTATTTATCGGAGCGCATCTTTGAACATTTTCCTGAAGCCAAAATCGAATATTTCACTTAAAACGCTGCTGTATGTTTAAAAAGCCAGCCATTCAGGCGTAATCATATTGAGCCAAATCGTAATTTTCGTCATTTGATCCGTGAAGAGTAGCAGACCCATTAAGATCATAACGGCACCGCCGATTTTCATCACGATAGCGGAATATTTCAATATCCATCTTGCTGTACCGAGGAAAAAAGCAAGGACGAAAAAAGGAATGGCGAAACCAAGTGCATAGGCCGTTGTAAGCTTGAACCATGTACCCGGCTCTGTTGCAGCAAGCCCTAATATGGCCGTCAAAGCAGGCCCCATACAAGGTGTCCAACCAGCAGAGAAGCCAATGCCAAAGATAAAAGAGCTGACATAGTTGGCTTTCTTAGGGATAAGATTCATCCGTCTTTCTTTCAATAGCAATTGAGGCTGGAAGAGACCAAGGAGAAACAGCCCCATCAATATAATTAATATGGCAGATAATTGCCGAATAAGCTGCCTGTATTCGCTGAAAAACTCTGCGAACACATTCGTACCATAACCTAGAGCATAATAAACGGTGCAAAAGCCTAAAATAAAAAACAGCGTATGCGACATCGTTCGCATGCGTTTTTGTTTCGCATTCGAATTCTCCTTCAAATCCGCTACCGATATCCCGGTTATGTATGAGAGGTATGAGGGATAGAGAGGCAAGCAGCAAGGTGAAATAAACGATGCAAAGCCAGCAGCTAAAGCCAGCCAAATGTTAATATCCGACAAACCCTTCTCCCCCTATCAGCTATCAGCTACCAGCACGCACTCCACGCTTTAGTAAAAGCAGAAGTAGCAGTACGGCAATCAACAGCAGTACAATGGTTCCACCTGGCGCTAAGTTCCATATTCCAGCGATCAGTAATCCCGCTACAACCGCCAGCTCCCCAATAATAACGACTGTAATTACACTTTGACGAAAGCTCTTCGCAATAATCAAGCTGCAAGCTGCTGGTATCGTAAGCAGCGCAGATACGAGCAGTGCTCCGACGATTTTGATCGAAACGCTAATAACAAGCGCAGTAAGCACGCTAATCATAATATTGTAGAATTTGACAGGCAAGCCGCTGACAGCTGCTGCATCCTCGTCGAACGTAATCAAGAACAACTCCTTAACCTGCATCCAAATGGCAATGAGTACGACAACCGTAACGCCACCAATTACATAAAGATCCGTGCTGTTCAGTGTATAGATGCTGCCGAATAAATAGCTGTTCACATTGTTATTGAAGCCTTTTCCCATCGTGAACAGCAATGAAGCCAGTGCAACCCCGCCGCTCATAATAATGGCAATGGACAACTCTGCATAAGATTTATATGCTTTGCGAAGCTTTTCTATGGCAAAGGATGCCGCAATGGCAAAAACTAAGCCAACCGCTATCGGATACACCCCGATTAAAAATCCAAGCGCAACCCCCGCGATCGAGACATGCGATAACGTATCTCCGATCATCGAAAGTCTGCGAAGCACAAGAAATAAGCCCATCAGCGGCGCGGTTACGCCAATGAGCAGCCCGCCAATAAGGGCCCGCTGAAAAAACTCGCTAGTTACGATCTCCAATCAAAACAACCTCTTTCCTGCTTTCCATTTGCTCTCTAAGGCCCTTCAAGCTATGTGCCAAATCATTCTCCACACAGTCCTCAGTTTCATGCGAATGCTTAATATGAAACTTGAGCTTCCCGTTAGAGGCTGCCGGCTCTTGTCCCAAATAAGAGCGAATCATATCCAAATCATGAGAAACCATAAGGAATGTAATATTGTGATGCTGATGCATATGCTTGATCATGTGGAAGAAGCTTTCCTGCGTCTCCGTATCAATCCCAACAGTCGGCTCATCGAGAATAAGCAGTGACGGATTGTTAATGAGAGCTCTAGCCAGAAACACTCGCTGCTGTTGTCCGCCAGACAGCTGTCCGATCCGCTTGTCCTGCAAATCCTCTATACCCATTGCGTGCAGAGCATCTTCGCATTTGTTGAAATCGTCTTTGTTCATTCGCTTGAACAGCTTGCTTCGACCATATAGTCCTGAGAGCACGACTTCACGAACCGTTGCCGGAAACAACGGATTCAGTGCGTTTTTCTGCGGTACGTAGCCGATGCGCTCCCATTGCTTGAAACGCTCTACCTTTTCGCCGAACAGCCGAATTGTACCGCTAGTAGGCTTCAGCAAGCCGACGATCATGCGCAGCAGCGTCGTTTTTCCGGCGCCATTCGTTCCGATTAAGCCAATAAAATCGCGTTCCTTCACCGCAAAGCTAAGATCCGAAATGACAGCCTGCTGTTGAAACGAAAAAGAAACATCCTCCAGTGAAATGACCTCTTGGTGGCAGCTAGCGCCTGTATTGGTGATGCGATTCGATGATTGCGCCATTATTTCTCTCCTCACAGCAATACGGAGCTGAGTCAGCTCCGTAGGTTTGCCTTTTGTTCTATTGTAATGCTTGCACAAGATTTTGCAAGTTTCGTTCCATTAGCGTTACGTATGTTTCACCGCTCTTTTCTTGATCTGGCGTTAAGCCCTCAAGCGGATTTAACACCATCGTATCCACATCTGCCTCATCTGCTAGCGTTTTGGCCAACTGGTCAGATACGAGCTCCTCGAAAAAGATATATTTCACGCCGTTTGCTTTGATGAACTTCGCGATCTCCAGCATATCCTGAGCGCGCGGCTCCGCATCTGGGCTTAATCCCATAATCGATAATTGCTTAAGTCCATAATCACGTGCCAAGTATCCGAAAGCTTGATGAGAAGTTACGATATTCTTATTTGTGGTTTGTGCTAGCTTAGCTGTGTAATCCGCATCGATCGCTTCCAGCTTAGCAACAAGCTCCGTATAGTTTTGCTCATAGTCTGCTTGGTTTGCACTGTCAACCTCGATTAAGCTGTTTTTCACATTCTCAGCAAGCTTTAATGCCGATTTTGGACTTACCCACGTATGAGGGTCCAATCCGCCGTGATCATGCTCCTCTTCTTGGCCATGTTCATCCTCATGCTCGTGCTCATCTGCATGCTCTTCTTCTGAGCCTTCAATTAATGCAATGCCATTGCTGATTTCCTTCGTGACAACTGTGCTGTCTTTCGACAAGCCCTTTAGAAATCCATCAACCCATCCCTCAAGACCAGCTCCATGATACAGGAAAAGCTGAGCCTTAGACGCTGTATCTAGATCACGGCTTTTTGGCGTCCAGTCATGCGGTTCTATGCCTGTTGCTACCAGATTAATAGCAGCCACATGACTGCCTCCAATTTCAGAAGCTAGATAATATAGTGGATAGAAGCTAGTAACTACGCTGATCTGCTTTTCCGACTCTTCTGCTGCTTTATTACTATTTGCTTCATTTGACGCGTTTGCTGCATTCGTCGCATCCGCGGGCGGAGTTGCGTTATCCGTATTGTTACCGCAAGCTGCTGCGAATAGCAGCATAGCAGCTAGAAGCAGGCTTAACGCTGCCTTGCGCATCGTTATTGTCACATTTCTCATTTTGTATTCTCTCCATTCCACAATTTCTTTTTCGTAATCGTTATTATTACGTTTTGTATTATACGATGCTATTTGCTGGGCTGTCAACCCCGTTTGGAAGAATAACAATGTTCGTGTTCCTATACAGACAATGCAAGCCGTAACTTCTTGACGCGTGGTATCTAACCCATTCATTCCGTGCAAAAAAAGGTGTTCAGTCTGTCTTTCGACATCCAGAACACCTTCTATGCTTCATATATTGGTTTGCTGATGTTGCTATTTCACAATTGCACCATTAGGCATGCCGTCCGGCACCGTCGCGAGTGTCAGCTGGTCTCCATGTGAAGCGGCAAGAATCATACCTTGCGACCATTCTCCGCGCAGCTTAACCGGCTTCAAATTCGTCACGCAGATGACCTTGAGGCCAACCATCTGCTCTGGCGTATAAAACTTTGCAATGCCTGATACAACCTGTCTCTGCTCATATCCAAGGTCAAGCTGGAGCTTGAGCAGCTTATCAGCTTTATGAACAGGTTCTGCTGCAATTACCTGTGCAACGCGGAGCTCGACCTTCGCAAAGTCATCAATAGCGATTTCGTCTTTGCTGTCGGCGGGAGCTGATACCTTTGCTGCCTCAGATTCCGCATTCACAGCAGCTGCTTGATTATCAGCTTGCTGCTGTACACCTCCGCCCATTTCCGCTGCAATGAAAGCAGATTCCTCGGCTGTGTCAAGCCGCGGGAACAATGGGGTGCCTTTGCTTACCTTAGTACCGCCAGGCAAAGCGCCGAATTGCTTCGTGCTTTCCCATGTAGTCAAATCGCCCTGCTCTATACCTAGCTGCTTCCACATTTCCCGCGGGGAATGCGTTAAGAAAGGCTGCAGCAGGATGGATACGATACGAAGCGATTCAGCCAAATGATGCATAACGGATGCCAGCTCGCCTTTTTTGGATTCATCCTTCGCGAGCGTCCATGGCTGCGTTTCATCGATATACTTGTTCGTCCGGCTAACAAGCTGCCAAAGCGACGCAAGTGCAACAGAGAACTCCATGTTCTCAAGCGCATCCTCAACGTGACCTATCGTTTCGTTTGCAAGCTTCTGCACTGATTCGTCGTATGCCGTTACGTTGCCTGCGAACGCTGGAACAACGCCATCGAAATATTTGTCGATCATCGCGACTGTTCGGTTGAGCAGATTGCCCAGGTCATTCGCCAAGTCAAAGTTGATCCGCTCAACGAAGTTTTCAGGTGTGAACGTACCATCTGCTCCGAACGGCACTTCACGAAGCAAATAATAACGAAGTGCATCAAGCCCATAACGGTCAATCAGCATAACCGGATCGACAACATTGCCCTTAGACTTTGACATCTTACCGTCCTTCATTAGAAGCCAGCCATGCGCAAATACTTTCTTAGGAAGCGGCAGCCCTAGCGCCATGAGCATAATCGGCCAATAAATCGTATGGAAACGTACAATTTCTTTCCCTACAAGGTGAACATCAGCTGGCCAGAAATCACGATACTTCTGGTCCTTTCCTTCATCGCCGTACCCGAGTGCTGTTATATAGTTGGACAAGGCATCGATCCACACGTAAATGACATGCTTTGCATCGCCTGGAACCTTAACGCCCCAATCAAACGTCGTCCGTGATACGGCCAAATCCTCAAGCCCAGGCTTGATGAAATTGTTGATCATTTCGTTTTTACGAGATTCTGGCTGGATGAAGTCAGGATTATCCTCGTAATATTGCAGCAAACGGTCTGCATAATGACTCATACGGAAGAAGTAGCTCTCTTCCTTCACCAGTTCAACAGGGCGGCCGCAGTCCGGACAATTGCCGTTCTCCAGCTGTCGCTCTAGGAAAAATGATTCGCATGGCGTACAGTACCAGCCTTCATACGCGCCTTTATAAATGTCACCTTGCTCTAACAGCTGAGCAAATATTTTCTCTACGATCACTTTATGGCGATCCTCAGTCGTGCGGATGAAATCATCGTTGGATATTTCAAGCTTTGCCCAAAGATCCTTAATCCCAACCACAATGTCATCGACAAATTGCTGCGGGGTCTGATCTTTTTCCTTAGCTTTGCGCTCAATCTTCTGTCCATGCTCATCTGTTCCAGTCAAGTACCATACATCATAGCCGCGAAGTCGCTTGTAGCGAGCCATCGCATCGCCAGCAACCGTCGTATAAGCATGTCCGATATGGAGCTTATCGCTCGGATAATAAATCGGCGTCGTTAGGTAAAACGTTTTTTTGTTCGTCATAGAACTGCCCCCTCGCTCGAATTGTAACAATAAAAAAACGCAAAAAACTCCCGTCCATCATGGGACGAGAGTTGTAACTCACGCGGTACCACCCAAATTTCAATCTGCAAATGGCTATAAGAGCAGCCGCTTGTAGAAAGCTTCGTGTGCCGCCTCACAGGCGGCTAACGCCGTTAACGCCAGCTTCGCGTCGATCTCTCGCCCAGCGTATGCTGCTACTGCGGCTTGAAATCGAATCCTCCCGGACCATGTTCCAATAGCGTTCCTTACCGGCTTCCAGCATCTGTCCCGGCTCTCTGTTAAGGTTGTGCTACTATACTTATCCGTTCCTCGGACATATAGGGAAATATGAATGACAGTGTAGCCCTTTAATATTCAAAATATACCGAATGTGCTCCCTATCTGTCAAGGAGCATCTGACTTGGAACCGAGTACAGCGGGAACCGGGTCGTACCCCCCTGCATGAAACGGGTGGCAGCGTGCAATTCTCTTCGCTGCAAGCCATGAGCCCTTAGCTGCGCCATGCTTCTCAATAGCCTCAAGCGCATACATCGAGCATGTCGGATAGAATCGGCATGACGGCGGCATTAGCGGCGAGATCACTTTGCGATAGAAATGAATCGGAGCCTGCGTCACTCTGCGCATTACTCGTTTATCCGTCATCAGACTCCGCTTGCTGCGGACTCTTCCTGCACGCATGCTTTGCAGTATCCGAACACTTCAAATTTATGCTTCACGACCTGGAAATCATCAGGTACATTCGTTTGCTCCATCGGACAGAACGTGATTGGATACGTTTTGCCGCATTGCAAACAAATCATATGGTGATGATGATCATTCTCTCTGCAGTGCAGCTTGAATTTGCCGCCATCCTCGAAGATAACTTGCTCCAGAACACCTAGCTCTTCCATCACGCGCAAGTTTCGGTAAACGGTATCAAAGCTGAGTCCAGTATAGGATTTGCCCATATATTCATAGACCTCTTTAGGCGCCAAGTAGCCCTGCGTCTCCGAAAATAGCTTCGCCAGCGTTTTTCTTTGATCCGTTATTCTCAATCCTTGACTAGACATGCGTCGTATAATGTCTTCCATCGTATGCATATGTCGAACCTCCGGACTAAAAATGGTATACCTCCATAATGACGAAAAAAAAAGCTCTCGTCAATGAGAGCCTTTGCTTAACCGTTCAATCTCATATTAACCATGAAGCTTGCTGACATCGCTACGAACAGCACAATACTCAGAATGCCTACCAGCATTCGCATTGCATTGAGCCTTCTAACCAGTGCAGCATCGTTTGATTGGCGCCTCGCCTCCGTGTAGGAGCGATGGATAAACATGTATGTCACTACGGAAACAACAAAAAAAATATTTACGACAAACCATATCAATGTCCAGGTCAAGCTTTAACCTCCGGTAGCGATAAGCTATAGCTCAGCTATAGATACCATTTGTTTAGTATAAACATAAAGACAATGAAACTCACAATAGCTCCTGCGAAGCTAAACCAGCCAGTCCGAAACTTTTGCTGAAACATGCGCAAAATTCCAAAGCTTAGCAATCCGAAAATAAGCATTAAAAAAACGATTCCGAGTATGAATAACGAAGCAGAAACACTGCTTACATCGACTAATGACACCGAGCACACTCCCTTTTTTGCTAATATGTACATGTTCATTAGACATTATAAGGGATAGAGGTCCCTTTAGCCAACTGTTATCCCTGTCGATTTCGTGACAAAAAGAGCATACATCGTACGACGCATGCCCTTCAAGACGAACCTGCCCGATCACCAGCGAACAATCGCTTCATGATAGCTGCGGTTAGTTGGACGTTTTTGAAGTTTCACCTTCAGCACCTGCTCCTGAAGCTGTGTCCTGCAAACACGCGGCTTTACCAGCTTTGGCAGCTTAATCGTCTCGATTTTGCCGCCGGGCAGCCCCTCCAGCTTCAGTCGATCTTCTCGCACGAACAAGCGAAGCTGCTCCTTATCGAAGCCGGCTGGTAAATTTATTTGGACATGAACAAAATGGCGAGTCTCGGAAAAGGTAGCTGATCCTCCTCCAATTATAGCACCAGCTGCCTCTGGCAGCGCTTTTGTCATCATTTTGCGCACATATTGCTCAACCCAATTCGGTTCCCGAAGCAGCTCGAATCCCTTTGGTAGCTGCTGCCTCTCCATCCATCGCTCCATATCATCCCATTTGGATGCCACCAGCAAACACCCGCCTTCCAGCACTTCTGCCAGTATATGCGCCTATGATCGTTCAGGATACCTATAAGAAGGGAACCTCTAGGCGGATGCCGCATAGAATATAGCACGATCATCTATGCAGCATGATTTCATGTAAAAAGGAGGATGCTCATGCCAGCTGTTGTCGGCTTTGTCAAAATCGTAAGCATAGGCTCCGGCTCCATCGTTCAGTTCGGCGATTCATTGGAGGTGTCTCCTAGCAGCAGTTCCAAAACTTATGCGGGATCAGGCTCGTTCTTAACCGGTAGTCTCACGAATTCCAATAATGCGGTCAGCGCTACCAATTCGATTGACCCCGACGTACAAGACAATACGAACAATGAAGTGAACGCGATATGAGTCTAACGATTCATCAACAAATTACGATTCATCAGCTTCGCGTTGACAGTGTATCGAACAGCTCCGTCTTGCAGGTAGGAAGCGCAGGCTCCATCCGCTCGTTATCGCAGCTCTATAATACCGGCGGGTTTACGTCACCCGCTCCACAGCTAGGCGAGGATAACCCGCTTTCCTTCGTGCCGCTGCCCAATCCGTCGTAGAAGCAGCCGCGAATCTGACACAAGAAGGAGGAGCAGAACCATGCAGCAGCCAAACCCATTGTCACCATGGCAAATGTGGTCGCTTGAGGTTCAAAACAAGCTGGGGGAGCAGCAAGAGCAGCTCGATACGCTTCATGCCCAGGTGCAGGCGTTGTGTGATCAGATCAAACAGCTCGAAAGGCGCCCTACTTACAATATCGAGAGCATTGAATACCACTTTGACCAGTTAAAAGTGGAGAAGCTGGACGGTACCTTGAATATCGGCATGACTGCTCCCGGGACGGGAGATGACTCTTTTCCCGGCAGTATTGATCAGCTGTCGGTGAAAAAACCAGAGGTTTTCCCTTCAGCCGGCCCATCCATACCTTCTCCAAGTGCGATGTATAATGACATTTTTGATGAGATGACTCGCTATTTGAACGTGGAAGCTCCACAAGCGCTGCTAGCCTATGAGCAAGAACTTTGTATTCCACTTGATCCTTATCATCGGAAAATAATTATAGAAGATATTCGCAAGCAGGTGCCTTCACGCATTCATTTCTATATGCAGAAGAGGGAAAATAGCAACAAGTCCGAACAAACGGCAGAGGACGATACTGCTGCTTCTGCAGACGTGCTTGCCAAAACGAAACGCGATGCGGATGCAGCACTCCTTTCCTATATGCGCCAGCTGCAAACCGGTATGGCATCATCTGGAGGAATGGCATAATGCTTCAATTCACCGTTGTTAATCATCAATTAAGCGTTGGTCAAATTGAAATTCTAGGCGTATCCAGCGCATCAATGCTGCAGGTCGGGGATACCGATAACGTTGCCTTATATTCCATGTTCGATACGCCTCCCGAATCCGTCATTGTTGGCCCTATGGCTCCTTTACCTCTGCCAGAGGACGCAGGCGGATCAATGGGCGAATTCTAGGAGGCGCTGCACGCGCATGAATATCCAAGCAGATCATACGTACCCCATACGAACCGCAAGCGTCGGCACAATCTGTCTTATAAGCGTTGCCCAAGCCGGTACAATCCAGTTCGGTGACCGTGCTGAGACAAATGGCCGTATACGAGCACTTGCTCTGCAGCGACAACAAGATCATACGACATCTGGCGATGTATTTTTCGAATCCTACCCATTGTTTTATCGACCGCTGCCTAGTTTCAGTGAATCTGAAGAGTCTGCCGAACAATTCCTCTCGGTTATTCGCGTGAACTGCTCGCCAAACATAACGGTAGGACATATACAAGTCATTGCAGCCGGGTCCTCCGCAAGTATCCAGATCGGCAACGGTATGCAGTTGCGAGGTGAATCGCGAATCAAACATATTCGTCAATACCCGCGTCCAAGACCAGTTCCTCCCTTGGGATGCTAAGTTCGGTTCCAAATCCACTTTCATGCTTGTCACCAGTGTACCTATCTATTCGCTGCTCGCATAATTGGTAATCCACTTAGGTTACAAGTCCATATTAATGCCAGCGCAAGCACTCTCTCCATGCGCTGGCATATTTGATTTCCATTACATTCAGATTCCATCCATACATACAGCTAATTAGCAATATGAAACAGATGAATAAGAATAAACCCAAGTCCTGCGAGCATGATTGATCCAATAAGTCCAGCGACAAATGGTTTTTTTCCTAATTTTTTGAACCATACGATATCGACACCGAGGCCAAGACCAGCCATAGCCATTGCAAGCAGCAAATATGCCGCAGCAATCATTTGCTCCGTAATCGCAGCAGGAATAATGTCTAGTGTATGAATTGCGCTCATTGCAAGAAACCCAACAATGAACCATGGAATCGGGAAGCTCTTCAGCTTCATTCTCTCGTTTGTACCCGACTTGCGACTGTTCCAGAACCCAATTACAAGCGCGACAGGGATAAGCATCGCTACGCGTGTCATCTTAATCATGACAGACATATCAACAGCTGCCTGTCCGCCTGGTGCCGCAGCAGCAACCGCATGGGCAATCTCATGCAGCGTTGATCCCGCGAATAATCCATAGCCTGCTGCGCTTAAACCAAGTACCGGATACAAAGCTGTATATGCGATCGTAAACAGAGTGCCCAGAATAGCTACCGTAGCTGCACTGATCGCCGTTTCGTTTTGGTTTGCTTTCAGTTGCGGCGCGAGAGCTACAACAGCAGCTGCCCCGCAGATCGCCGTACCGCATGCTGTCAAGAGCCCTAACCTGCTGCCGATTCCCAGCCACTTGCTCAGTCCATATACGACGAATATCGTAAATACGACATGAACAGCCGCAATCACTATCACCTTCGGACCGGCATGAATGACATCGAGCAGGTTCAAACGCATGCCTAGCAATATAATGCCAACCCGCAGTAGTCTTTTGCTGGAGAAAACGATTCCGCTATTCGCCACTGCCGGTACTATAGCCCATGATCGCAAAACCATCCCTATTAGAATAGCAACGACCATCTGCCCCATTATGTTGAAGAGTGGAAGAAGCACAACATATTTTGCAGCAATTGCAATGAGAAACGTCAAGCCTACTCCTGCTGACAAACTAAAACCGCTATAGGTGGGATAGGTGGTGGCACTTTTGGTATTCATCTCGTTCACCTCTGGATGATGATCAGCTCCGCCGATCTGTTTGCATTCACTATACGGCCCAGTCAGCTTATTGTGAAATACGCATTCTCTATCTCTATCATTATAAAAACTTATGATTAGAATGGTTATCTTATTGAAAAGACGATATGATTACGATATTAAGATAAAAATTAGAGGGAAAAATGAGGAATGATTATGATTGTTGATGCATTACGTGTATTCGTTACGGTTGCAGAGCAGCGTCACTTTTCGAGAGCCGCAGAACTGTTAAACCTCTCACAGCCCGGTGTCAGCCAGCATATCCAGAATTTGGAGAACGAGTTTGGAGTGAGGCTTCTGCATCGTTCTCCTAAGCATGTGCGTTTGACAGAAGCGGGGGATCTCTTGTATCAGAAAGCGAGGCAAATGTTATCTTTGTATGCAGATGCAAGGCAGGATATCCAGCTCCTTCAAGATGAAGTGACTGGCTCTCTCCAAATCGGAGCCAGCTTCACAATTGGCGAATATGTGCTCCCCAAACGGATCGCGGCATTTGCAGCGCAGTATCCGCTCGTAGCCATGCAGACGACAATTGGGAATACGGGAGAGATCGTTCAAGCCGTGCGCGCTAACAAGCTCGATGTCGGTCTAATTGAAGGCGAGGCACATGCCTCGGATCTAAGCGTAACTCCGTTCATGACAGATGAGATGATTGTCGTTGCTCCTGCTGCACATCCGCTAGCTTCCTCTCGAATTATTGATGCTGATCAACTGCATAATCAAATTTGGGTACTAAGGGAAAACGGCTCAGGCACACGTGCCTTCAGCGATCAATTTTTCGTCAGTACACAGCTCTCTCAAAAACGTGCTTATGTTTTCAATAGCAGTCAGAGCGTAAAGGAATCGGTACTCGCGGGCCTAGGCATTGCTCTGCTCTCTAGATGGATCGTACGGAAAGAATTAGTATCGGGAGAACTAAGCGAATTGACTATTCAGCATGCTCGGTATGAGCGGCAATTTTCTATTATTCGTCATAAGGAAGCACCCACTTCGATGGCGTTAACGATGCTCATCCAAAAATTACTGGCTGACGGGAACTGAGCAGCGCCTGGTAACTAAATTCGCACCGTTCTCTAACAAAAAAACAGCCGAGCTGCTCGGCTGTTTTTTTGTTAAACATATTTTTGCTGGAAAGCAGCAATGCTTGCATATTCCTCTGTCAGAAGCTTTGAAATCCGTATATACATAGGCATTAGCTCCGCGTATACCTCGGCATTTTTTTTATTCGGCAGATGGAAATGTGATCCGCCGACCATTTGCTCCACAACAGAGAGCGAATCGATCTCTCCTATACTGTACAAGCCAAGAATAACAGCTCCTAGACAGGAGCTCTCGATACTCTCAGGTACATGAAGTTCTTGATCGAATATATCAGCCATCATCTGACGCCATACCTCTGATCTTGCAAATCCGCCTGTTGCTTGTATTTTCTTAGGTTTACCGGTCAGCTCCTCAAGCGCCATCAGCACACTGTACAAATTAAAAATAACGCCTTCCAAAGCTGCGCGAATGAGATGCTCCTTCTTATGGTGCAGGCCCAGCCCGAAATAGGAGCCTCGTGCATTCGCATCCCAGAGAGGAGCACGCTCTCCCGATAAGTAAGGATGGAATATCAAGCCGTCCGATCCCGCATTCACTTTTGCCGCCATATCCGTCAGCAGCTCGTAAGGATCGATTCCCTGTTGCTTTGCAATACTGACTTCTTCGCTGCCGATCTGATCTCGCACCCATCGGAAGATCATACCGCCGTTATTGACAGGTCCGCCGATTACCCATAACTGATCCGTCAATGCATAACAGAAAATTCTGCCCTTAGGATCGGTCACAGGCTTGTCCGTCACAGCTCGAATTGCCCCGCTCGTTCCAATCGTTACCGCAACAACACCTGGCTCGATCGCATTAACGCCAAGATTCGAGAGAACGCCATCGCTTGCACCTACGACAAATGGGGTCGAGACAGGCAAGCCCATTTGCTGCGCATACATCTCAGACAATCCTTCAAGCTTATACGTCGTTGGCACAAGCTCAGACAATCGGTCCGGCGTCACTCCAGCCACTCTTATTGCCTCTTCATCCCATTGTAGGTTGACCAGATTAAACAGCCCCGTTGCAGAAGCGATCGAATAATCGATGACATACCTGCCGAACAGCTTGAAGAACACGTACTCTTTTATAGAAATAAACTTAAACGCACGGTCAAACAGCTCCTTATGATCATGTCGAAGCCATGTGAGCTTTGATAGCGGGGACATAGGATGGATTGGAGTACCCGTACGCAAATAGATTTGATGGCCATTCCATTCGTTCTTGATCTTATTCGCCCATTCCATGCTGCGATTATCCGCCCAGGTTATACAATTCGTTATCGGCAGCCCTTCTTGATCGACAGCAATCACGCTGTGCATAGCCGAACTGAATGAAACGCATAAAATTTGATCAGGCTGGACGTTGCTGCTTCGCATAACATGTCTGATCGTTGCGATTACCGCGTTAAAGATTTCCTCCGGGTTCTGCTCTGCAATCGCCGGCGATGGCGAATGCAGCGGATATTCTATACCATGGCTGGATACGATAGCCCCGTTCGCTGTAAACAATACAGACTTCGTACTCGTCGTTCCGATATCTACGCCGATCACAAATTTTGTACTCAATTCCGTTCCTCCTATTTCAATAGCCTTTATCGAACTGCTATTCTGCTTTATTTAACTATAACAATACCGCTCTTGTTGTCATTATTCAATCCATTACAAGTGATAGAAACCTATCTTCACGTAGTGAATCTTCTGCCCATACTCACATTAGTGTATCGTATTTGCCATGCAACAACATGGCAAAAAAACAGCCCGTATGCTGCTTAGCAGCATACGGGCTGTTAACCTGTTATTCATTCATATCCGTTCTAGAAACCATTATTCGATTCTTTAGCCAATCGCAGCTGTTTGTATTTCTCAGCATACTTGCTCACGCTGTGCACAACCGTCGCATGCGACCACGTAAGCGGCGCGACAGATAATGGCGATCCATCATACGGATTCAGTTGCTCAGGGAGCATACCGCTTTGCAAGGCATGATCCGATACCCATTGCAGCGTTTGACGAGGTCCTTCAAGCTCCTCAAGCGTCTTCGCGGAATCAATCTCAAAGTTCGCAACCCATAGCGTACAAATGATCCATGGATTTCCCGGTACCTTATCGATTTCCCCTGATTGCTGGAAGTAATAATCATTCGTATATCTAGCAATTCCGCCGATATGCGTCTTGACCTGCAGTCCTTCCTTAATCGCAAGCATTGTCTGAACTACCCGATAGTCGTCTACAGGAAGTACGCCAAACTCCAGCACGCCGAACAAGCTGCTCTCCAGCGTCATATCCTTCACCCAACGATTATCCTTCTGGATTAAGCCTCGAGCGAAGCGACCGGACTCCTCATCCCACAGATGAGTAATCATACCTTGTTTGATCATCTCTGCTGTGCTCTTATAATGATCGCTTCGCTCATAATCACCGAACAAATCCGTGAAGAAGGATGCAGCCATCAGGCCGCCATACACCGACGCCACCGTGTACGTCCATATGCCGTAGCGCTCCTCCCACAAATCGTAGCTCGGCTTCGGAAGCGAGAGCGAAGGTTCAATATACGAGCTGAGGAATGTAGCTGCCTTGCGGATCAGATTGCTATACAATGATTGAGGAAGCTCAATCACTTGGTTCCGCGAATAATCCTTCCACAAAGCGAATAGGACAAGCGCTGTTTCATCCTCTTGAATCGGGAGCCGTCGGCTTCCCTGAACGATATATGGATGCCAACTGGAGCCCACCGTTCCGTCTGGATTGTATTTATGATACAAGTAGCCATCAGGTGATAAAGCTTGCGCACAGAAATGGAAGAACGGTGCAATAACGCTTTGATACCCTGCCATTGACATCGCATCAGCAATCAATGCGCCGTCACGCGGCCACATGTAGCTGTAATGATCACGATTATATTGCAAAATATCTGTGTCATTCGCGGCTAATATCGCTCCGCGCTCATCCACCTGTGTACGAACAAGCAATAGGCTCTGCTTGAACATTTTGACAACGTCATGCGGCAAATCCCCAAGATCGGTCTCAGCTCTGCGAAGCCAGTGCTTCCAGTAAACGACCATTCGACTGAGCAGCTTCTCCGGATGATTATCCTGAACATATTGGTTCAGTTCCTTCACCTCTTCGAGATTCTGGCCAATGGACATCCAATAATAAACCGATTTTTCATTTTGCGGCGGAACGACGGTGCGGAAGCTGATTGTACTATCAACAGAGCCTTGTGCGATGGAATTGCCCATCAGAACACCATCCTCTGCGTCGCGCCATGTCCCTTCAGCCGACTGGAATCGTTTGATCCCCGTTGAGTATTGCGTCATGCCTCCCTCATCCGAGAAGCCGTTAAACATGAAATAGTTATTCCGCTTGTAGTGATACAGAGTATGGTTTTCCGGGTAATAGACCGCCGTATCGCCAACCTCTGAACCATCAATCATCAAATCCTGATGGAAGAACAACCGAACTTCTTTCGCAACATCCGTTTTGTTGCGCACAACAACCCGTTTGATATAGATACATTCCCGCTGGTGAATACCATCGTTCATATGAAGCTCAATGCCTAAGCCATCATGCTTTGCGGTAATATTTGTTACCAAGGAGTCGTCAATATAATCCAAATCAAACTTCCACTCAGGCTCATCCAACCAGCTAAAAGCACCCTCAACCCATACACCTAAGCGGCAATATTGACCGCCTACGTGGTTTAACTGTCCGACGAATGGATAATAAATATCTCTGATATAACAGTGTTGATCCAAATTAAGGAGCATCTTTCCGTTGCCGATAACTAGATGACGGGCCATGATTCTTTCTCCTTTCGGTGCGCTAAGAGTTGTGAATAGACTGATATATAGGCTTTGGCGGAGCGATTCCAGCTGTAATCTTCATTACTGCCATTGCTCACGATCTGCTTCCAGACTTCCTCATCACGATAAAGAGCAAGCGCTCTGCGCACGGTGTGCATATAATCATGCGCATTGTAATGGGCAAAGCTGAAGCCGTTTCCTTCGCCAGTATATTCGTTGTAGGCTTGTACCGTGTCCTTTAGTCCGCCTGTCTCGCGAACAACCGGTACGGAACGATAGCGCAGCGCTAGAAGCTGACTTAATCCACATGGTTCGAATTGAGAAGGCATCGCGAAGATGTCCGAGCCTGCATAAATTCTGCGGGCAAGTCTATCATCATAACCAATCCACACCTTAAATTTATTAGGATAGCGATAAGCAATATCATTGAAAAATTGCTCGTACTTCGCATCTCCTGCACCAAGCAGAACAAATTGTACGTCATCCTGCAGCAGCTCTTCAAGCGTTGCTGCGATGAGATCAAATCCCTTCTGCTCCACTAACCTTGATACAATTCCGACTAGTGGAATCTCTTCCGACAACGGCAATCCAAGCTCACGCTGGAGCTCTACCTTGTTTTTCCGCTTCCGGCTCAATGAGTTTCGATACGGAACCTCTAGCGTACTGTCATTCATCGGATCGAACAGTTCATCGTCAATGCCGTTCACAATGCCAATCAAATCCTGTGATCGGTATCTCAGAAGGGCATCCATCTTCTCGCCAAAATATTCGGTTTGGATTTCTTCGGCATAGGTTTGGCTTACCGTCGTCAGCTTGTCTGCATAGACGAGTCCGCCCTTCATGCAGCTTCCAGCACCGTTAAACTCCAAGCTGTCAGCTTGGAACATGTCATGCCCAACGCCGAGCAAGTCCATGAGCAAATCAATGCCGAACAACCCTTGATACTTCAAGTTGTGAATCGTAAACACCGATTTGGTATACGCCCATGCAGGATCGTAGTAATATCTTGTTTTGAGAAGAAACGGGATTAATCCGGTCTGCCAGTCATGGCAATGCACAATATCCGGATGAAAATCCATGTAGCGCACTGCCTCCATAACGGCAAAGCAGAAAAAAACGAATCGTTCTGCATCATCCCCGTAGCCATAAAGACCTTTGCGCTTGAAATAATGCTCATTATCGATTAAATAATAAGTGACGCCGTCAAATTCAGCTCTCAGCAAGCCGCAATATTGATTGCGCCAGCTGAACGAAACTCGGAAATGAGCAACTTGCTCAAACTGCCCAATGAGCGCGGCAGGTATTTCATCATATTTCGGCATAACGACTCTGGTATCAACGCCCCGCTTATTCAGCGCCTTAGGGAGCGCCCCTGCAACGTCAGCAAGTCCGCCTGTCTTAGCAAGGGGCACCGCCTCTGAGGTTGCGAACAATATGTTCATAGGATTCTCCTTTCTTATGGACGCCGCATCAGCATTGCATCAACCCAATCGGAAACGGATCAGTTCCTGTCTCGGTGTATCGCATGATTCGCGGCAATAAACTTCACTTATATTATTTTTCGTTTCCCAGCTAGAAACGGCGAACTTGCCGCTCCTCTTATATCCCGCTCTGCTTCTACCTGAACGTCCTTGTCTAAAATACTGTGCTGTAAGAAGCTGTTTTCACCAATAATGCCATTCTGCATCACGATGCTGTTGCTTACGACAGCTCCCTTCTGTACATGCACGCCGCGGAACAAAATGCTGTTCGTGACAGTGCCTTCAATCCGGCAGCCGTTAGCGATAAGCGAATTCGTCACATTCGAGCTTCCCAAGTACCTGGCAGGCGGCTCATCCTTAACCTTCGTGAAGATAGGACCTGGCTGATAGAAGAGCTCTTTCCACACATCCGCATCCAGCAAATTCATACTATTACGGTAGTAGCTGCCTAGCGTATTCACAACGCCTAAGTAACCTTCATACATATAACCATAAACATTCAATTGGTCCAATCTTGAGAAAATAGCATGACGTACAAGATGATCCTGTCCCTGAGCGAGCGATGTCTCAACCAGCTCCATCAGCAGATCCTTGCGCATAACATACATCTCCATAGAGCTGATATCGCTAGACATGCGGCCATAATGATCTTGAATTGCGGTAATTCGACCATCCTCATTTAGTTTCACTTTGCGAGCTTTTCCGGAGAGCAGGTCCTGCTGTTGCTTACATACGACCGTTATGTCAGCTTCGCGTTCGAGATGGAATTGGATCACCTTCTCGAAATCGATATTGCAGACCATATGGCTGCGAGTAATGACCACGTAATCTAACGAGGCACGGTTGAAATAGTCACGCTGTTGATAGAAATGATAAAGATCGCCGCGGCTAATTTCTTGAATATCATCTGTTGCTGGAGGAAGAACGAACAACCCGCTTTGGCGATGCTGCAAATCCCAATGTTTGCCCGATCCGAGATGATCCATGAGCGAGCGATACTTGGTATGTGCGAACACAGCTACCTTCGATATGCCGGAATTGACCATACTGGACAAGACAAAATCAATTAGGCGGTACCTAGCACCGAAAGGCACGGTTGCAAGGCAGCGGCCTTGCGTTAGACGTTCCAACTCATCCGTCTCATGGATTAAATTAATGACGCCCATAACTTTATGCTTCATGAATGCTCCACCTCCTGCAGCAAATGATCGTTTGTCACATATTGATCCACAGCAATAACTGTAATTGCATTATCATCAGGACTTCCAATCGTTACGCCGGCCTGTATGACCGCACCTTCACCAATAATAGCCCGATAGATGCGTGCGCCTTCGCCAATCCTCACATTAGGCATAATGACAGATTCCGAAATAAACGTGTCCTTCCCAGCCTTGACACCATAGAATAATACGGATCGCTCAACAACACCTTCAATTAAGCATCCTTCCGTAATTAACGAAGCAGAAACCTCTGCTTGTGCACCAATATGCTGGGCAGGTTGATTCGGATTTACGGAGTAAATTCGCCATTCATTATCTGCAAGTTCAAGAGGCGGCTCATCGGCAAGGAGATCCATGTTCGCTTCCCATAAACTCTCGATTGTACCGACATCCTTCCAATAGCCTTTGAACGGATACGAATGCAGTTTCTTCCCATCTCTCATCATGGCAGGAATGAGATCTTTACCGAAATCATGGCTCGAAGTGCGGCTTGATTCATCATATATCAAATATTTTTGAAGCTCCGACCACGTGAATATATATACACCCATCGAAGCAATATTGCTTGTTGGATTTTTTGGTTTTTCCTCAAATGCCGTTATCCGATCTTCATCATCGATATGCATCACGCCAAATCGACTGGCTTCCTTCCAATCCACTTCAATCCCTGCAATCGTAACGTCAGCACCCGAACGCTTATGATGCTGAAGCATAAGCTCATAGTCCATCTTATAAATGTGATCACCTGAAATGATCAGCACATACTCCGGATTATACGGTTCTATGAAAGACATATTCTGATAGATCGCGTTCGCTGTACCCTTGTACCACACGCCGCCTTTTTGCTTCATAAACGGAGGCAATATCGTCATGCCGCCGTCCCGGCGATCCAAGCCCCAAGGGCTTCCGATTCCTAAATATCGATTGAGCTCAAGCGGTTGATATTGGGTCAGCACGCCTACTGTATCAATACCTGAATGTGCGCAGTTGCTCAGCGTGAAATCAATAATTCTGTATTTTCCGCCGAAATAGACAGCTGGCTTCGCCAAATCCTTCGTAAGTACACCTAACCTTTTACCTTCACCGCCTGCGAGCAGCATAGCGATCATTTCTTTACGGCCCATGGACACCAACTCCCTCTCAATGTGTGTTCCCCGAATCTAAGGTGATGAACAGGAATGCCAAGGGGGGTAAATGAAGCGTAATGCTTTGTTCTTGGCCGTGCCAAGAAACTTTCTCGCTGATGTAGCTTCGATTCGAAATTAATTCTGTACCGCCAAACAAATGATCATTGCTATTTATTAAAGAGCGATAAGTGCCTTGCTCTGGAACACCAATACGATACTCCCCATAATCATTTTTAGAGAAGTTGGCAATAATAACTGTGAAATCAGAGTTGCCGCGGCGGATAAAGGAGATGACGGATTGCTCTGCATTATGAACATCGATCCATTCAAAGCAGTCGTGCTTACTATCACGCTCCCAGAGCGAGGGCTGATCGACGTATAGGTGATTTAGCGATTTTACGTAAAGGTGCATGCTTTTATGCATATCGTATTCCAGCAGCATCCAATCGAGCATATCGCCGTCTTTCCACTCGTCATACTGGCCCCATTCGCTGCCCATAAATAACAGCTTCTTGCCAGGATGAGTCATCCAAAAACCATAAAAAAGCCTCAATTGGGCGAATTTTTCTTCGTAACTTCCGGGCATTTTGTTTAATAACGAGCGTTTTCCGTGCACAACTTCGTCATGCGAGAGCGGTAGTACGTAGTTTTCTGAAAAAGCATAAAGGAGCGAAAAAGTGATGAGATGGTGGTGGCTTGAGCGTTCGGACGGATCAAGCGCCATATAGCGCAGCATGTCGTTCATCCAGCCCATATTCCATTTAAAATTGAATCCAAGGCCCCCCTTGTAGGTCGGTGCCGTAACAGCGGGCCACGAGGAAGAATCCTCTGCAAGCATTAGCGTATCGGGGTAATAATGAAACACGGTTTCATTGAGCTTCTTGATGAAGCGGAGAGCATCCAGATTATCTGAACCGCCTAGATAGTTGTAAGTAAACATTTCGGGCGGTTTGTCCATATGCAGATTAATCATGCTGGCAACTGCATCTACCCGCAAACCGTCAATATGGTACATATCCATCCAGTAAATCGCATTGGAAATGAGAAAACTGACGACTTCATCCTTGCCGAAATCGAAAGCAAGCGTGCCCCAGAGCGGCTTCTCAGCACGTTTGGCATCTGCACCTTCGAAGATGGGCGTACCGTCAAAAAGGCGTAATCCGTGGTCGTCTTTGCAGAAATGTCCAGGTACCCAATCCAGTATGACACCTAAGCCTGACTGATGACATTTGTCAACGAAACGCATGAGTTGCTTTGGTGTGCCATAACGGCTCGTTACAGCATAGAAGCCTGTAATCTGATAGCCCCATGACTGGTCCAAAGGATGTTCGGCTAGCGGCATCAGCTCAATATGCGTATAACCCATATCAGCCACGTAAGGAATGAGATCTTCTGCCAGCTCGTCATACGTAAAAAAATCTTCTTTTCCTTTAATTTTCCATGACCCAGCGTGCGCCTCATAAATGAGCAGCGGATTCGTGTAGGCCGGTAGCTTTTGATTCTTTTTTTTCCAAGCGGAATCCTTCCACTTATATCCGCCTAACTGGGTGATGACCGATGCAGTTCCAGGCCGGCGCTCTGCAGAAAAAGCGTACGGATCAGCTTTCCTAATCACACTGCCTTCAGAAGTCACGATCTCGTATTTGTATACTTGACCTTCACCAATGCCAGCAATAAATAAAGAAAAAATGCCTGTTGCATCAATTCTTGCCATGGTGTGTGAAATACCAATCCATTGATTGAAATCGCCGATGACTCGCACTTCTTGTGCCTGCGGAGCCCAAACTGTGAATCGAACGCCATCTTTACCGTCCATTCGGACGAGGTGAGCACCCATAAAACGGTAACTGTGGTAGGAACTGCCTTGATTAAACAAATATAAGTCCTGATGCGAAAGCCCGTTAGGTGCCGTTTGAACCATTCTTGGTTTCACCCCCTGTTGGATGATCAATGACGAGTCAGAATCAGCAGAGCTTGCAATACTTTATCCACATTATACATGGTTTGATGAAAAAAACACAGTCGTTTTCATAGATTTCGACAGTTTAATTTAAACCATGTCAGATTACGTAACATTGCTCTGATTCGTTGCCATTACGCGTTGGATGTAATAATGCTTCGCACAGTAACCCTTCGTAATTGATGCTTTTGTACAGTTTATCCATTCGCAATTCGAGACTTGCTTCACTCGACGAGGTCTGACCGTATTAGGATCCCCGTGCCTTAATAGACGCTGATGGTGCATCGCACATAAATCTTTGGCTTTAATCGGCTTCATACAGTTTTCTATGCTGCAATCGTTCATCATTCAGTCTCTCCCTGTGTGTACGCCATATTTAGTCATTTTTGAGCCTAATGACTGTCTATGCTATCATATTATCGGGAAAATGAATTAGAATAAAGCCTGCTGTACGTTTATTACGGGTGATTTAGCCCAAACTAAAACCCATATGCACCATATACGTATCCGTTAAGCTATCAAGTTTAATTAATTAAACTGAAATGATAATTTTGAAACATGCACGAAACCGTCAAATGTCCGGACTTGTTTGTAATGATAAGCTATTTTATACTTTAATTGTTAAACATGCGCGGAATGAAAATTTAGAGGAGTGTTCGTTTTTGTCGATTTATAGCCAGGTCTTTCAATCTTTACATCAGCCTATGCTCATCCTTAACCAGGATGAGAATGGCGTCTCTATAGAGGATGCCAATCAGGAATTCCTTCGGTTATCAGGCTATTCGCTACAAGAGCTTCAGTCCAAAAGAGGCAGATCCTTCTTGCAGAAATATAATATTGATACGACCGTTCATGTTGTAAAAAGCGAGGTCATACTGCAGACAAAGCTGAAGCGGCAAATATCCGTCCGTATCGATCAACAGCCGCTGCCGTTCATTGAGGGAGATTGCTGCACCAAATCGCTTGCCATGTTTGAAGATTTGACACCGTACAAATGGATCGAAAAACAAGCAGAACGAAATAAATTTCTAATTAGCGGAATCGTCGACCGACATCAGCATATCCGATTTTTGCGCGATCGCCTAGCTCCACTCCTATTCCAGGCAGATAGTACAATGCAGGATGAAACGGTGATGCAATTTCTCGCTGATTCTGAGCATGTGAAGATCACAAACAGCATCCAAGAAGCCTATCAATCGAAGGAAGAGAGAAGTCTTACACTCAGGACAAGCAAGCATAGCGGTATCGAGCTCGAATTGTCTGTTACGTTCGCACCGATCATAGATGGATTCGGGGATGCGCAGGAATATGCGTTTGTCATTTGGGATATGAAGCCGATAGACGACCAGATCGACGCTTCTTTAAAACTTAGAATTTGGATGGCAAAGCGAGATGTAACCGTAGGTCATTTATCATCCGTAACAGGCATCTCCATTCAAACGATATCAAAACTACGCAATGGAAAAATTATGAAGCCCCAAAGACTCACAGCAGAGCTGATCGCTTCGGAGCTTGAAGTTGAAGTTCATGAGATATGGTCAGAGATTAGGAAATGAAAGATGTAAGCTCACAGGTATATACCAGATGCAGCTCATGCATCGCTCTCGTACATGCTGTGTAGAACAGTTTTCTCTCGCTCTCGCGTCCGTAATGCTCGCGATTAGCATTGCTGATAATAACCGCATCGAATTCGACACCTTTTGCCAAATATGCTGGAATGACGATAATTCCCTTTTCGAACGTCACCGTTTCTTTTTCAACTAAGCGTGCATTTGGCAAATACGCTTGCAAGTCCTCATGCAGACGTTTGCTCTCCTCAGCTGTTTTGCAAATGACGGCAATAGATGAGTAACCCGTTTCTACCAGCTTGTTCACACGGGAGCTGATCTCCGCAGTAAGCTGTGATTCAAGCTCGACCTTAGTAATTGTAGGCTCATCGCCATCGCGATTGAATGGCTCAATAAGCTCGCCTCCTTCAATCATTTTACTCGTGAAAGCAACAATCGGCCGAGTAGAGCGGTAGCTTCTTGCCAGTATGATTTTTTCCGTCTCCTCTTCACTGAACAAATCTGCTAACGGCTCGAATCCATTGCCAGTAACGGCATGCGCGAATATCGATTGATTAAGATCACCAAGGACAGTCATCTTACAATTCGGAAAAATACGTTTGAGATAATGATATTGAAACGGCGAGTAATCCTGCGCCTCATCAATAAACAAATGTTTCACCTGCGCGTTTGTTTGAAAACCTTCCAGCTTTTCCTTCAAATATAAATACGGCGTTGCATCCTCGTAGAAGATATGACCCTCGTTAAGCTTAGACAGCGTTTGTGTGCAAATTTCCGTCCATGTATCAGGGAGTTCATGTCCATGATCAAACGTTTGCCTAGTTAGAAACGTATCCGATTGGAATAAACGTTTATAAATCATCGGCACATCCAGGAATAACAAACGTTTCACACGCTTGCGAAGCTTTTTGAATTTCTCCTGTACGATCATTGCTGCCAAATAATCCCGTTCAGCATCGAAATCATCGAAAGATTGACCGGCAAACCGATTTTTTCGCTGTAATTCATCATAAGCCTTGGCATACGCTTCTTGATCCAGCAGTTCAATGGCCTCATGAACCCAATCCTGATTCCGTTCTTCCCGGCTCAGTCTTGTCAGCTCTTTCAGCATCCACTCTGCGGTTAATCGCATTCGATTGCCAATAGACATAGAACGATCCCATTTATAAAACTGTTCGTCAATGGCAGACTCACTGATCAATATGCGTCCCTTGAAGGTAATCGCTTTGAATGCTAATCCCGAATGGCCAAGCTCAGCTGCATATTTATCGATCACATTCATAAAGGAAACGCTCGACTTATAAGTAATGCTGTCAATTCTCGCATCATAGCCTGGTTCATCTATATGGGCAAGCGTATACTCCATTTGTGAGAAAGGATCCTCGAGTGCAAACGTTTTGCCTAGCCGATGCTCCAAATATTGCTGATAAGTCGTCTGCTGCATATTTTGCTCGCCAAGCTCGGGCAGCACCGTTGCAACATAGCTGTTGAACATTGGGTTTGGAGAGAAGAGTACAATTTGATCCGCTTGAAGGATGCCGCGATAACGATAGAGCAAGTAAGCGACACGTTGAAGAGCAGCAGACGTTTTGCCGCTACCAGCTGCGCCCTGTACGATGAGAAGTCTGGCGCGTTCGTTGCGAATAATACGATTCTGCTCACGCTGAATCGTAGCCACGATGCTTTTCATTTGTGCATCGGACTGTTTGCCCAGCACCTCCTGCAGCAGCTCGTCACCAATTGTTACTCCCGTATCGAACATGCTGTGGATTTCACCGTCTCGTATAATATATTGCCGCTTAAGTGTCATTTCGCCTTTAATACTACCGTTTGGTGTTGCGTATTCAACAGGGCCTGGTCCGTAATCATAATACAAGCTTGAAACAGGCGCACGCCAATCATAGATAAGATATTCATTGCCACTTTCATCGAGCAGTGAGCCTACTCCAAGATAAATAGGATCTGCTGTTTGTTCCCCTTCTTCAGCCAAGTCTACCCTGCCGAAATACGGGGAATGCTCAAGCTTAAGCAGCGTTTTTAATTGCTCTTCAATATGACGATGGCTTCGTTCCCGCTCCGAGAGCACCTCTGCTTGCTGCTTCATGCTGGCATGCGACTCTGCTGATTCGGCCGCGTCCTCGAAGTTCAGCGTTACATCGTCCCAGAAATTACGACGAATGTCTACAATATCTTCCTTCATACCGCCAACCTGATTTTGAAATTCCTCAATTCGGCTGCGGATTACATTCGTTACAAGTTCTACTCGTTGCTGCTCTATCTTTAGCTGCTCATTAGAATGAGTCATGAAATCACTCCTTTACGGATTAGTAAGTCTGCCCAATCAGCATCATTACCATCAAAACGGTAACATCCATTTTACCATCTTCTGCTGTTCAATGAAATGCGCCGTAAGCTATTGCCGAGGCCGATCGTTCCGTTTATAATGACAAAGGCAGAAATTCAGTCAGCAGACTCATGTTTGACGCAATCCGCGGTTCGAAAACTCCCGCGTTATCAAAACTAGGAGGTAACTAGCAACATGTTTAACTTGTGGTTTGGCGCGATTTTTATGCTCGTGCATTTTTCACTATTTCTTCTTTCCTATCGTTTTTTCGGACGGATTGGTATCTACGCTTGGATCGGCATGGCTACTGTGCTTGCAAACATTCAAGTAGTCAAAACCATTGATATCCATGCTTTCGGCATGATCATCGCGATAACGCTGGGAAATACGATGTACGGTACGATTTATTTGGCTTCTGACTTATTAAATGAGAAGTACGGCGAGAAAGCAGCTAAGAAAGCCGTTTGGTTCGGATTCTTCACGCTAATTGCTACGACCGTTATTATGCAGATGGCACTCCTCTTTAATCCGTTGAACGAACCATTTCCTCTGGAAGTACAAGGTGCGCTTGAAACCTTGTTTGGTCTAATGCCGCGGATTGCACTTGCCAGCTTATGCGCATATTTCGTCAGTCAATTTCTTGACGTACGCATATATTCGTTCCTAAAGCGTGTATGTCCTGCTCCCAATCAGCTATGGATACGCAACAATGGCAGCACCGCTGTTAGTCAGCTTGTGGATACGTTTATTTTTTGCACGATTGCCTTTGCAGGCGCTCCCGGTTACGGCAGCAAGCTCTGGCTTTCGATCTTCTTGTCGACCTATATTATTAAATTTATCGTTTCACTCTGCTCAACACCATTCCTATATGCAGCACGAAGCTTTGTTTTTAGCAAGGACGACACTGTTTAATAACGAGTAAAGCGGGATGCCTACTGCCAGGCATCCCGCTTTTGTTCAAATATAAGAATTTATAAGTTTCACTCTTATAATTCCGCTTGTATTTCACCGTCAAAGCTACTTCAGCGTCCAAAGGACGCCGAAGGCATTTTTGCTTGAAATATAAGAGTTTATAAGTTTCTCGCTTATACTAATGCTTATATTTCTCGGACTGAAACGCGCTGCGCCGCCAGAGGACGGCGAGAGCCGTTTCACCTTGGTTTCAAGCTATCATGATTATGGCGATGGTGCAAACCCAATATCATCAAGCATAACTTTACCTGGGCCGTCTGCAAAACGGAACGTTATCGTTCTAATTTCTTTCGATTCAAACGACGAATCTCCTATCTGGAAATGTTCGAGCGGAACGGTGAAGGTTTGGAAGACAGGCTCTGTAGACTGTTTGAATTTCGCTTTCTTCATTCGATCTTCCAGCCATGACAACGTCATAAACGAAGTATAGGACGGCGGTGTAACCGGCATAACCGTTGACAGCTCCACCTCGGCACTTTCGCCCTCAGCAGTCGTCAGCTCAATTTCAATGGCTGGAAGCGGCGGCAGAGCATTCGTAACAGCATTTGCTTCTTTACCTTCCTTATCGGCATTGGATAGAAGATCACGTTCCAAAATCGCCATAGAGAAAACGAGATTATCACTGGCCTTATCTCCTGCTTGCATGCTCGTATCCGGTGGGAGCTCAAGCTCATATTCCGCCCCTGCTACCTCCCATTCCAGCTCCATGCCTCTCGTTCCTTTGTTATTTCCGTCTCTGTCTTCTGCTGCCGTTATTCCCCAATCCGTCATTCCTGCAGCAGATGCTTTGCCACCGTTTTTGAGAATCGTTTTATTCGTCCCATCCTCATACCTTGTAATGACTGTGAAATCGGAGGCTTCGAACCGATTCGTGTATGACGTCTCTGGCAGCCACGCAAGCCCTAACCTATAATCCGCAAATAATGGCAAATAGCTGTCGTTCCTGAGAAGTGTAGCTTGAAGGAACGCTGACACGTATACCTTCGAAATCAAGCGCTGCTCATCAGCCTGCAGCAGATTTCTGCGATTCAAAAACAAGCCCCCTGGCGGACGCTCATCCATTCGTCCCCATTCCGAATTAAACTGACTATGATTCGCATCTGCAATGTATAAGGCTGCTTTGAACGTATTAGAACCCGCATCCAATGAAGTTCGGATATATTGACGATCTCCGTAGAAATTGTTAACGTCCGCATCTCTAGCGCCTTGCAGAGTCATATAATTTACTCCTGACAATCTCGCCGATTTGTCATCGACCTGCTTATCTGTCGGAGCAATGGCTACAACAGACTCAATGGCAATCTCGCTCAAGCTGTCAAGCGTTTCATCCTCACTGAACCATCGATCAGCATCGGCCGCCATCGCCACAGCCTGACCGCCTCGTGAATGGCCAATGAGAGCTATATGCTCCAGATCAACTTTGCCAGTGAAGAAATTTCCAGTCTCGTCGTTGAACTGTTTAATTTGTTGCAAATGCTTAAGCAGCACCCACGCTCTTACCTTCATATCATTATTCGGAATACCTGACCATACGGAATAGTTCATGAAATTCTCGTCCACTGATATCGCGATGATGCCTTTGCTGGCAAGCAACTCTCCTAAATAATCATAGCCGCCATCAGAGAAATCCTCCATCAAATGATTGCCGTGAACAATTAGTGTTAGTGGAAACGGACCATTGCCTTCGGGCATCCATACCCGTCCATTCAAAGGCAGCTCATGCTGATCAAATCCCCAAAACCATGTTTTGAGCTTCGACCATTTGGTAATATAGGTGGATGCATCAACAGCTCTGGCTCGCAGATCCACTGCCTCAGAGAAAATGTCCCTATGCTTGTCAGCTCCGCTTCCATAGGTGAATGCTTGAAAGGCGAAGGCACCTGGCTCAGACGGATTTGCGATATTCATGCCCGCTACATGGCTTACTACTGCAAGCTCCCGCTGCGGAATTATCGCAGGCCCTGGCCAATCCACACAAACAGACAGCACACCTATGCATGCAGCTATCACAAGTCCAATCGTTGCTTTTTTGACAAGGGATATTCTCATACTTATCATGCTTGCCAGCAATAAACCAAACACTGTTGCTATTAGCGTGAGTATCAGTGAAATAACAATCGACATAAGAATGCCAAGCTCAGCGAAATACAAGATTAGATATGCTTCAACAGCCGCGTAGGTCCACGCCGCCAACAGCTTGCGGGGCAGCGGTATATACATCAACGCATAAATAAATGACAACAGCTCAACAGCGAGTGTCATCACAACGATATTTAAGGATACAAAAGCTAAAATATCTATCACTGTCCCGAAACCCGTTGGCATGCCCAGAACAGCCGTCAGCATAGCTAAAGCGGCGAATAAGGCGATGCTTCCTGCAGCAACTCGTGACCTATAACCGTTACGCTCATTGCGTGCAGCGAATCTTGCCTTTAACCAAGCCAACCACTTCCTCCATCTGCTTAGCTCCGGCTCTGGTTCTGCATACAGCTGCGGCTGCAACTGCTCCGCTTCCTGCATCTCTAGTTCCATAAATCCCCCTTCACGGTTAACCAGTTTCTGCCTTCACGCTGTTCGATATCGACAGGTACGGAGAAAAACTCACTCATTAACCCTGAAGTCAGTACGTTAGAAGTTTCAGCAGCAGCAAATACTTGACCTTCCTTAATCAGAAGCGTCTTGGTAAAGC
This sequence comes from Paenibacillus sinopodophylli, assembly GCF_005930355.1. GTDB lineage: Bacteria > Bacillota > Bacilli > Paenibacillales > Paenibacillaceae > Pristimantibacillus > Pristimantibacillus sinopodophylli. The sequence continues at coordinate 397,162 of NZ_VDBO01000002.1, read as the reverse complement.
AAGGTAAGATCTCCTCGACATGATGGGTCACATAAACAATTGTAGGTGCATCTTTCTCTTTCGCTACAGCTGCAATCATGTGCAGCAGCTGCTCTCTTGCAAATACGTCGAGTCCCGTACACGGCTCGTCCAGAATGAGTAGCTTCGGCGAGGCCATCAACGCTCTTGCAATCAGCACGCGCTGACGCTCCCCTTGAGAGAGTGTATCGTAGATTCGATTCATCAAAGCTGTACATCCTAGTGATTGCATTAATGCTTCCGCTTTGTTCTGGTCCTCCTCATCTATTTGATCATAAAGACCGATAGTAGCGAATTTTCCGCTCAGTACGATTCGGGTAGCTGTTTCACTCCCATAAAGCTTCTGCTGCAGGGACGTGCTTACCCAACCGATCATCTTCCTTAGCTCACGCAGGTCAAACTCGCCAAATGCTTGACCCAGCACTGACATTTTCCCTTCAGTTGGCCAAATGTAACCGTTTATCATATTCAATAGCGTGGTCTTGCCTGAGCCGTTCAGACCAAGCAAACACCAATGCTCCCCGCTTTTTACCTGCCAATTGATATCATGCAATATCCGTCTGTCTGCCCGATCCCATGATACGTTCTGAATGTTTATAATCATCGTTGATTCTCCTATTCCTTAGCTATGACACTTTCCAAAAATTTGACTTAGGTTATAATATCGCCCATTATTATAATACAACGATTCTAAACATACCAGAAACGTTCCGTCCCAACCTATAACGATACATACTAGTAATAGCAGGAGTGAACTTGCAAATGAAAACCAATCAATTAAAACAATGGGCTCATTTTTTTCTTACGTATAAATTTGCGCTTGATGCCGTTGAGACTAAGCTTAATATTTTGAACGAAGAATTTCAATTTATTCATGACTACAACCCTATCGAGCATATGAAAACGCGTATTAAAGCGCCGGAGAGCGTTATGCAGAAGCTCCAGCGCAAAGGCCTGCCGATCACGCTTGAGGACGCTAAGGAGCATATTCGAGATATTGCCGGCGTGCGGGTTATTTGCTCCTTCTCGACTGATATTTATCAAATCGTGGACATGATCAGCAAGCAAAGCGATGTTCGTGTCGTCGAGTTGAAGGATTATGTAATCAACCCTAAGCCAAATGGCTATCAAAGCATCCATCTGCTCATTGAAATCCCTGTTTTCCTCACTGACCGTACGGAGAATGTGCTAGTAGAAATTCAGATTCGTACGATAGCGATGGATTTCTGGGCAAGTCTGGAACATAAAATCTATTATAAATTCAATGAACAAATTCCGCCACATATTCAAGACCAGCTAAAAGGCTCTGCAGATATGATTCATTTGCTCGATCGGCAAATGCTTGCGCTTAATGTAGAAGTGCAGAAGCACCGGGAGCAGGCGCTCAAATAAAAAGAAGCTCTCTCCCTTATGATCGGGTGAGAGCTTCTTTTGCCATGCTTAATTAGGTTATCGCATAATACATTGGAACAAGGATTAAATTCAATGCTAATGCTATAAGTCCGATCGCCATAGACCAACCGCCAAGTCCTCGAGCCCCCTGACGATACGCAATGAAGCCCAGTACGGTAGCTGATGCTCCAATGAGTACCGGCCAAATGAACCATGACGCTATCGCGAAAACAAGCGCCACCCAGCCAAGAGCATATCCGTCTGACCTCTCACTTGTCCGCTCAGCTCTTTCTACATGCCGATCTTCTCTCCGCTCCGTGTGCACAACTGGATTGCCAACTGCGAAATCAGCAGCCATTTCTTCATTTACATCAAGCAAGCGATCTGTCCCCACAACAGACTGGCTTGATCGTGTTGACCGATCTCGATCATCCAACAATTTTTTATAATCGTCTTCATAATTTCTCATCGATCAACACTCCTTAGGTTTGAAAGTCAAGCAGCATGTGGATTTGGATTGCTCAGCTTCATCTTGATGAAATAAGCCAAGCTCGTCACCAGCAAATTCCTCGTTGAAATGGGCGCCCGCATGTTGATCGATCTCGATATTGATCGCACTCGCCCCGCAGTTGTTGCCTTCTTTCCAGAAGTTGCAATTCGCTACACTACATGACACGCCTTTCGGCATAAAAAATCACCTCCACTATCAAGTTTCCCTGAATGGAGGTGATTCATTCTGCCTTATTTTTGTCCTTGCATACGGCGCTGCGTCATATAATCATTTTCGTAATAAGACAATTCATCGCGCAGCTCTTCGAATACTTTGGAAACGCTAAGTACGATGCCACGGGACTCGCGTGTAGGCTTATAGCGGAAGCGAATCGCATCCTGGCCGGTATACGCATAACGGCCATCCTCGGAGTAGCATTCGTTCTTCGGATAGAAAAACGCGCTTACGCACTGGTGGTAAACCTCATACAGCACGCGTTCTGCATACTCTGTATCGAAATTGGGACGTCTGAGCAATACTCCCAGCTTTTCAACCGAGACTTCAGAGAATACCAATAAATGTCTCAAATCGGATAAAAGGCCTTTGTAGAACGATTGAGCTTCTTCTCCATTATCTTCTCCCGTTAATTGGAGCAAAGCATTGTTATTCAGAAACGGCTCCAGTTGATTGACCGCATCCTTAAGCTTCGTTCGAGTTGATTCCGTTAGCGCTTTGACGTTAGCAGTTGGCATATAGGTAGTTCCCCTTTCATAATCCAAACACGCGTAAAAACTACAATCAATATCATCGTACCACAAATTACATTGAAGTGGTACTGGCGATTAACGGTTTCATTCGCATATTTTCAGCCCTAGAACCCGAACCTATAAATTAGAATCAGCTCTAATTTCAGAACGATCAATGGAGGTTTTAGACATGCGTAGAAAATGGGTCGGTGCTTTAACCATTTTAGCCTTGGCAGCTCTGCTTATACCCACAACTCCTTTATTTGCACCTAAGGAAGTCAAAAAAGAACCACAATCGTCAAGCTTCTCCGCTAAGCGTGAGCATACGCTCAAAATGGCTGCCGTGCAATCGGATATGAAAGCCACAGCCATGCTTTGCGCAGCAGAATGTTCAAAAGATTTTCAAAAATTAATGAACGCCGCTATGGGCTCAAAGGAAACAGCCAGCAAGCAAATTAACCACATGATGCATGAACATATGCATATGAGCTACATCAGCTGGATTTCAGGTAAACGAAGTGTCGATCGCGGTTCTTTGCCTCAAACAGACAATAATCAGGTTGAAGGCTATGTGAAGGATGCGAAAGCTCAAGTCGGTAAAGGAGCTAAGTATGAATCCGACTCGTTCACGGCAAAGGATGGCAGCCGTTATATGGTGCTTGGCGTACCTGATGCAAAACATGCGGGCATCGGCGTCGTTGGCGTTATCAAACAGGATATTCTGAAATCTGTTGAACAGCATCAAATGCGCAACCTCAGATTGATTCCGTATCCTGCAGAAGGAAATTACAAAATCGAATCTGTAACCCCGAATTCAACAAATGATATAACGGTTCGCAGCGGAGAAGATAATGGGAATGCCAGCCATTATCACATCCGTGACGTAGTTGTACATTTCACTAACCCATTAACGCCTGCAGAGCTTGATCGCGTCAAAAGAGAGATCAACGCCATATCCATGAAACAGGTTGGAGATACGTTTATTTTTCGCTCCAGAAACATCGAGACTGACCAGCTTGTGCAATATTTCAAGCAAACTTGGAATACGGAGTATACGGAGCCTCACTACTTGTATATGACGAATGACAGCACTACCATCGTTCCGAACGATGCGCTTTATTCGGAGTATCAATGGAATTTGCCGTCCATTGAGACAGAGAAAGGCTGGAGTATTTCTAAAGGCAATAAAGAAGTTGTAATCGCGGTACTTGATACCGGTGTTCAAAGCAACCATCCCGATTTGAAGGGTAAAATAACGACAGGGATCAACATTGTGGATGAAGCAGCCGAACCGGATGATGACGTTGGTCACGGCACTCACGTATCTGGCATCATTGGTGCCACTGTAAACAACAATGAAGGTGTCGCTGGACTTTCCTGGTATAACAAAATCATGCCTGTCAAAGTTCTAGACAGCAGCGGGGCTGGCTCCACCTATTCCGTTGCACAAGGCATCATTTGGGCTGTTGATCATGGTGCGAAGGTGATTAACATGAGTTTAGGCAACTACGCTCAAGCAGACTTCCTGCATGATGCCATCAAATATGCTTATGAACATGATGTTGTCATGATCGCGGCAAGCGGTAATGACAATACAGATCGTCCAGGCTACCCTGCTGCTTATCCTGAGGTGTTCGCTGTAGCGGCCACCGACAGCAACAAGGAGAAAGCTTCCTTCTCCAACTATGGCAATTACATTGATGTAGCAGCACCTGGGGACAGTATCGCAAGCACCTATCCTGGCAGCCAATATGCCGCCTTGTCAGGCACATCCATGGCAAGTCCACACGTTGCTGCTTTAGCAGGCCTTATACGTTCAGTTAATCCCGAGCTAACGAATGTAGAGGTTATGGAGCTGATGAGGAAATCAGCAATCGACTTAGGTGCTGAAGGCAAGGATGATTATTTCGGATACGGAGAAATTGATATCGACAAAGCGCTGCAAGCAGCATCAAAGTTCGGAGGCACCTTGCAAACTTATCCTGAGCAAGTAAAAAGACGGTTGGACAAAATCGCGTCCAGCTATAAGAAGTGAGGTGAAACGGCTGTCGCCGTCCTCTGGTGGCACAGCGCGTTTCATTCCGTGAAATATAGAGAAGGGATGGCGAAATCATATCCATTCCTATATGGTAACAATAAAGCACCCATCGTATGCGATGGGTGCTCTTTGTTTGTGTAGTATCGTGCGGAAAGTTTGCCGTAAGCCGGGTTCTGTACTTCTAGTGGTCCAAACGGGAACGACCCTCCCACGATGAAGCGACAATCATCTATCTAGGCCGTACATTGCTGCACGGCTCCAGCAACCAACCCGGACGCGCCTCAGGCTAAGGCTGCAGCTTAGGGGCTGCGGCGTCCTCTCGGTCTTGCTCCAGATGGGGTTTACCAGGAACGTAGTCACCTATGCTCCTCGTGGTCTCTTACACCACGGTTCCACCCTTACCTGTACCGGCATAAGCCGGCCATCGGCGGTCCATTTCTGTGGCACTATCCTTCAGCTCGCGCTGACTGGACGTTATCCAGCATCCTGCCCTGCGGAGCCCGGACTTTCCTCTCGCGGCAACAAGGCCGCCAGCGATTGTCTGTCAAACTTTCCGTGGCATCGTTAAGTATACAAGCAATTGCACAAAAGCTCAACCCTCAATCGATAACAGCTGCTATTATACTGGGTAGCACTTACAATACCAATCTTACTTAGACAAACGTAAACGGCTCCGTATGCAAGGATGATGCAACAGCAATCGTCTCGGATTTGCTTCCGGCAAGCTGCTCATTCAGCCAATCGGCTACCTTCTGCTTCATTACCTTCTCAATATTATGACCCGGGTCAATAATCGAGATGCCGGCTGCAAGCGCATCATGGGCTGTATGGTAATCAATATCCCCTGTTACCAGAACATCTGCTCCAGCAAAGATGGCATGACGAACGTACCTTGCACCAGATCCGCCTAATACAGCTGCTTTCCGGATGACACGGTCCAGATTGCCCACAACGCGGACAGCAGGCACTTCGAAAATAGTTTTGGCCTGCTCAGCAAGCTCGCCGAGCGTAATAGGCTGCTCCAGCTTGCCCGTACGACCCAGTCCATAAGACCGACCCTTCAAATCAACTGGATATAAATCATAAGCTACCTCTTCATAAGGATGGGCTTTCAGCATCGCCTGCACCGTCTTGCGATGAACGCTATACGGGACGATTGTTTCAATCCGAATTTCGGCAGCATGCTCCAGCTTGCCTGCGGAGCCGATATAAGGCTCCGTGCCCGCTCCAGGTACAAAGGTGCCCGTTCCCTTCATATTAAAGCTGCAGTTGCTGTAATTGCCGATCTTGCCTGCACCTGCCCGCCAAATCGCATCCAGCACCTGCTCATGATGGCTCTCAGGAACGAATACAACAAGCTTATACAATTTATCCGTATGAACCTCTTCTAAGGCTTGCCGCCCATCCGGTTTTATACCGATTAGGTCAGCAAGCCAATCATTGATACCGCCGTCTGCCACATCCAGATTCGTATGTGAAATATAGACAGCAATATCATTTTTGATTAGCTTCTCATATAACCTGCCTGCTGCTGTTGAGGTGTCAAGCTTCGCGAGTGGACGGTAAATAATCGCATGATGAGCAATGATCAGCTCAGCTCCCGCTTCAATTGCTTCATCGACGACAGCATCCGTAACGTCCAATGCGATCAAAACTTTCGAAATCGATTTATTCAACGTGCCTAGCTGCAAGCCGATTTTGTCATTCTCTACCGCGTAATGCTTGGGCGCAAGCTGCTCCATCAACTGGATAACGGTTTGTCCGTTTGCAAACATTGCAGCACCTCCTTAATCACGTTCATTTCCGCCAAAAATTGTTCGCGCTTTAAGGCAGATTCTTGAAGCTCAGACGTCGCCAGATGCGCGCAAATCCTATCCAGCTTGTTTAATTCATGATGCCACTTCTTAACTAATACCGGCTTAGGCTCCCTAAGCAAATAAGGTCCCATTTGCAGTTGTACGCCAAACCAAGCATCATCATCTAGCCCAAGATTAAGTATTCGGGCATGATAGAGCTTGCTATTCAGAAGCTCGGCATCTTGTATGCGAACAGCATGCAAAATTTCATAAATCTTTCCGTCTTCTTCAACGATACTTTCAGCCTTAAGAAACCAATGATGCTTCAGCAGCCACCTGCGTACTACTTCCTCACCTACATTAGGCTGAAGCACAAGCTCAGTAACTCCCTCGAGCTTTCCTGTGGAATAGCCCGCTTCAAGTATATCGCTCATCAAGCTTCCGCCCATGCCCGCAATCGTAACCGTCTCAGCCTCACCTGGCTGCAGAACGCTGAGCCCATCTCCCTGACGAACCGTTAAGCGGGCGGTTAGACCTGCATCTGCTCCCTGCTTCTTTGCCGCCTCATATGGCCCGCGGTTTAACTCACCGGCAATCGCTGACGGAGCAACATTGCTTTGAAGCAAATAAACCGGAAGCATCGCATGATCAGATCCGATATCAGCTACTCGATTTCCAATTGTTACATAGTCAGCAATTTTCTGCAGACGTTTTGATAGTTTTAACATTATGCAACCCACACCATCCATCGTTTTCGCATTAGAAATAATAAACCACCGGCAATCGCAATTTTAATGATAAGCTGCAGTTGCAGCCATGCCGTATCATCTGCGAACATAACCGCATACAGCTCGGGCATGAACCAAACGAGTGAGCATGTTACGAACAGCACAGCAGACACCGGTTTCGACCAGCGGTGAACAAACCAGCTTCCCCAGCCAAACAAGCAGGCAATAGGCAGCCAATAGAGCTGAATCTCATACCATTTCGAGTTCGAAGTAAACTCAGACAGCAGCCAAGCATAAACAAGTACAGTGGCAAGCCAGCCACTCAGATGCAAGGCAGGTATTCGTGCCGCAATTCCATAGATAATCCAGAAGACCGAGCTAAATGCTAACAGCCCCGTCTTCCAACCCCAATGCTCAAGTCCATGGATGTTTAGCATATATAATCCTCCACCAAGCAGGAGGAGCATACCTGTACCTGTAATCGCTAATCCTGCAGTCTCATTGCGACTTCGCAATCGTTGTCCAATACGCAGAAAAACGACAGTTCCAAGAGCGATGACACCCATTTGCAATAGTGGATGAAATTCGTTAAAATAAAGCACAACAAAGGAAATTAAGGTAAAAGTTCCAAATGTAAGAAACCACTGCATGCCTGTCGCTTTTTGCACGGCGGCAATTGCTTTGCCTACTGTATTATGCTGTTCTTTGCTGGATTGGATCGTATCTTGATCAGCATATAAATTCAGCAGAAAGTCACAATATTGATCCGGAAGCAGCTTGCTTCGCCTCCAGTGATCAATTTCTTTCACGATAATTTGCCTGCGATCCTGATTCATACCATCTCGCTGTCCTTTCGATTCCGATTTGGCTGTTTAGTAGAAAATTATGTATGATGCCCGAACTTTAGAAAAAAGACCTCGCTGCACGCGCAGAAAGGTCCATATTCCAATCATAAAGTTTTTATTCAAGAAAATCCTTCAACCGCTTGCTGCGGCTCGGATGGCGAAGCTTGCGAAGTGCTTTCGCTTCGATCTGACGAATACGCTCACGCGTAACACCAAATACTTTGCCTACTTCTTCAAGCGTTCTTGTACGGCCATCATCAAGTCCGAAACGAAGTCTTAACACGTTTTCTTCACGTTCGGTCAGCGTATCAAGTACATCTTCCAGTTGCTCCTTCAGAAGCTCATAGGCTGCAGCATCAGCAGGTGCAAGAGCTTCTTGATCCTCGATAAAGTCGCCAAGATGAGAGTCATCCTCTTCCCCGATCGGTGTTTCAAGCGATACAGGCTCTTGAGCAATCTTCATAATTTCACGAACTTTTTCAGTACTTAGCTCCATCTCTGCAGCTATTTCTTCTGGTGTTGGTTCGCGTCCTAGCTCTTGCAATAATTGACGTGAAACCCGGATTAGCTTATTAATTGTTTCCACCATATGAACGGGTATACGAATCGTACGGGCTTGGTCAGCTATTGCGCGGGTAATCGCTTGCCGAATCCACCACGTTGCGTACGTACTGAATTTGAACCCTTTCTGATGGTCGAACTTCTCAACAGCTTTAATCAAACCCATGTTTCCTTCTTGAATCAAGTCAAGGAACAGCATACCGCGACCTACATACCGTTTCGCAATACTAACGACAAGCCGCAAATTCGCTTCCGCAAGTCTACGTTTCGCTTCTTCGTCACCATTCTCAATGCGCTGTGCAAGCTCAACCTCGTCATCCGCAGATAGAAGCGGAACGCGGCCGATTTCCTTCAGGTACATTCTTACAGGGTCATTGATTTTAATGCCCGGCGGCAATGCTAGATCATCATCGAAATTGAAGTCGTCCTGCTCGCGCTCTTGCTCTTCCCCTTGGGCAGCGAGTGGATTTTCCTCATCATTTTCGTTCAGTACCTCAATTCCAAAATCATCGAGCTGTTCGAAAAACTCATCAATTTGTTCCGGATCCTGATCGAACGGAGCCAACTTATCCATAATTTCTTTGTACGTCAAAGATGACCTCTTCTTGCCTTGTTCAATCAACTGATCCTTCACGTGATCCAGTTTTTGTTCGGTATCTAGTTCAGTATGTTGATCATTCGCCATATTCCGACTCCCTCCCCCCTAGAAACGATCTTCCTGTCGTCCTTTAAGCTGTCTCTCTAGGGTTATAATCTCACTTGCTATTTGTGCTGCTGCCAGAAAATCTCCGGTACGCTCAGCACGCACCATTTCTTCTTTCTTACGATCAATATCAAGGTATTGCGGAACCTTTAAGATGTCTTGAATATAAGCATTCATCGTCGTATCATCAAACGGAAAATCGCCATCCATCATTAGTATCGATGCAGCTGCACGTTCCAAACGGTCATCATGCAGCGTAGCGATAAAACGGCTGGCATCCGGATCGTAGCCTTGAGCAAAATAAGCGTATAAATAAGCAGCAAGAGCTGCATGATCCTCCACATTAAACGCATCGCCTAACCGTTCATGAACCGCCTCTGCTACCTCACGATCCCGCATCATGACATGCAGCAACCTTCGTTCTGCATGTGTATAAGCAGGCATAAGAGTAGGCGGTCCAGACTTTCGGGGCTTTTCATTCCTACCATTATTCCACGAATTGTCGTTATTATCCCCTTGCGGTTTCTTTTTTTGCAGCTCTAGTCTGATTTGATGACAGTCCTGCTTCAAGGCGTCAAGAGAGATATCGAACTCACGGGATATTTCCTTTAAGTAGACCTCGCGTTCCGTTGATGAATCTAGCTCTGCAACAATTTGTACTGCTTCAAGCAGATAGTTCTTTCTACCTTCTTCTTTTAGCAGTATATGGTTTTTCCTTGAATATATAAGCTTAAATTTTGTTACCGAAACCGGCATGTCCATCGTATCCCTAAGGAATGCTTCCGGACCGTATTCACTTATATAATCATCGGGATCCTTGCCTTTCGGAAGCATCGCCACCGACACTTTCAGGCCTGCGCTCTCCAGCATCGGAATTGATTTGTTTGCTGCTGCTTGTCCCGCATCATCACCGTCATAACAGACGATGACCTCTTCAGCTTGACGCTTCAGTATGGCACAATGCTCATCGGTCAAAGCCGTTCCCATTGTTGCTATTCCGTTCTTGACACCAGCGCTCCATGACTTAATGACATCCATGTAACCTTCAAACAACACGACCTGCTTGCTCTTGCGAATAGCCGGACGTGCATTGTGCAGGTTATAAAGTGTTCTGCTCTTCGTAAACAGCATCGTCTCCGAGGTATTCAAATATTTCGGCTGTCCTTCGCCTATAATGCGACCCGCAAACGCGGTAGCTTTGCCGTCTCGATCCCAAATCGGAAACATGATGCGATTACGAAACCGATCCACATATCCACTCCCGTCAGCTTTCGCCGAGAGCAATCCACCTTTTTCCATTAGTGCTAGGTCGAAGCCTCGATTCGTTAAAAACCGCGCAAGCAAGTCCCATTCCTCAGGAGCATAACCGAGCATAAAATGATCGATCAACTTATCGCTCAGTTCTCGCTCTCGCAAATACTGCTTTGCAGCTTGTCCTTGCTTCGTATTATTGAGCACATGATGATAAAGCTTAATCGTAAGCTCATGTGCTTCTATAATTTTGGCTCGGTCTGCATCTTGCGGCGAGGCTTTGCTTCCTTCGGATGTTCCCCACGTGATGGGCATCCCTGCATCGACTGCTAGCACGCGCACAGCTTCGGGAAAGGAGTAGCCCTCCATTTCCTCGAAAAAGCGAATGACATTACCGCCTTTCCCGCAGCCATAGCAATGGTAAATCTGGAGCTCTGGCGTAACTGTAAACGAGGGTGTCTTCTCCGAATGGAACGGACATAACCCCTTCATATATTTGCCGTGCTTCGTGAGATGAACATATTTCCCGACCGTCTCTACGATGTCATAATGCTTGCGAACCGCATCAATGACTTCCTCCGGTATTTTATTACCGTATGTCATCGTTCATCACCTTCATCCTAAGTAACACGTAAATAATATTCGCTATACGTCATGGTTCTCCTGCTCATTTCGCAAAACTTTTGTCAACTTTTGTTGAAATCGATCACGATCATCATTATTCATCGCTTTAGGCCCTCTTGTTTTGCCACCGGTTCTACGTCGTTTGGCAAGCTCATGCCTTCGCTCCATCAAATAATCAATGTTATCGTTCGTATATTCTTCTCCTCGCGGAGACAATACGATTGCTCCTTTGCCGATTGCGACACATGCCAAGCCAAAATCCTGCGTTACGACAATATCCCCGCGTGCGATATGGTTTACGATGTACAGATCAACGGATTGATTACTACGATCGACCTGTACAATGTCTACACCCTGCTGCGGCTCTAGCCGATGGTCATGTGAAGCAACCATAAGCACAGGTACGGAGAAGGCTCTAGCCGTCTCACCTATTTCTGCTTTAACCGGGCATGCGTCCGCGTCGACCACAATGGTAGGCTTATCCATTCGAATAGGTAATCACCGCTCAACTCGTATTCTTTTCCTATACTATTATATACGGCATAACTGCAAAAAATCCTTCCGCAAGCTGTTACGGCACGCGTACATATTCCATAATCAAGCTTGCCGTTTCTTCGACAGCCCGATGCGACACGTCAATTACAACGCAACCAAGCTGCTTCATAATATTATCGGCATATAGCAGCTCTTTTTCAATACGGTCAGGCGTTGCGTAGGATGCAGTATTAGGAAGTCCGAGCGCTTTCAGTCGTTCCTTCCTAATCGTATTCAAGTAAGGAACCCCAATCGTTAGACCAATAACTTTACGCTTAGCGATTTTGAATAGCTCATCAGGCGGCTTGAGCTCCGGTACAAGCGGAACGTTGGCAACCTTGTATTTCTGATGAGCAAGATACATCGATAATGGAGTTTTCGATGTTCGCGACACGCCTACTAGTACAATATCTGCCTTCAGTACGCCAGATGTGTCTCTCGCATCGTCATACTTAACTGCGAACTCGACCGCTTCTACCTTCCGGAAGTAATCCGCATCAAGCACATGATTAAGTCCTGGCTCTTCACGAGATTTTCGGCCTGTTTTTAATTCAAGCGTTTCGATAAAGGATCCGAGCAGATCGATCGCTTTCACACGATGCTCATCGGCAAGTTTTCTCATGATGTCTCGTAGATGCGGAATAACGAGCGTAAAGATCACGATTGCATCGACTTCCTTGGCTTGCTGGATAATTCGCTTCAAGCCCGATTCCTCCGTAATAAACGGAGCTCTTCGTATTTCTGTATGAAGCGGGTGGAATTGCGCAATTGCCGCGCGAACGACAAGTTCACCCGTGTCACCAGCTGCATCAGATACGACATAGACGATTACTTCCGGATTTAAACGTGACATAACCCATCACTCTCCTAACGGCATCAATTACCAAACTAGCTTGGAGAAGTCTGCGACTACAGCAAGATCCTCTGCTATTCCAGCAAGTGTGGATAAGCGGTTATCTCGTATAGCCTCATCTGGCGCCATGACCATAACATTCTCGAAGTAGGTATGAATGTAAGGCTTCAAGGATGATAATGTGTGAACTGCTTTGGAAACATCACCAGTCTCAATCGCTTCCTTAAATACCGGACGCTGCTGCAGCCACTTCTCATACAATTCCGTCTCCACCGCTTCACTAAACAAAGCAGTATTAACGCTGGTAGAGCTCGCTTTGGAACCGAGATTGCTAACCCGGTTAAATTGTTCCACTACTAGTTTAAATTCACTGCGATCGTCACTAGCAGCAAGCTGCTGAATAACACCGGCCCGCTCAATCGTGGACTTTAAATCGACAAAGCCCGAAGCCATTACAGCATCAACGACATCATAGCGAACTCCTTGTTCAGAGAGCACGTTTTTGACGCGCAGTGCAAAGAAGTCTGATAGATCTTTACGAATATCATCGGCAGAACGTTTCAAACCGCGGCTTTCATGAACCGATATTGAAGCATCATAAAGGTCATTAAGCTGCAGCTTCAACCCATGCGATAAAATAATTTGTACAATACCCGCCGCTTGTCTGCGAAGCGCGTATGGATCTTGAGAACCAGTAGGAATGATTCCGATTGAGAAGCATCCTACAATCGTATCGATTTTATCTGCTAAGCTTACAATCGCTCCTATCAATTCAGAAGGGGCAAGATCGCCAGCAAAACGCGGCTGATAGTGTTCATTAATGGCTTTCGCCACGGATGGCTGCTCTCCTGCTTTGCGTGCATAATCTTCGCCCATAATGCCTTGAAGCTCTGGGAACTCATAGACCATTTGCGATACAAGGTCAAACTTGCAAATATCAGCCGAGCGGCTAATATCCTGTGACGTCTGCTCATCAAGCAGCAAATGTTGGCTCAATAAATCCGATGTGGCACGAATACGTCTCACTTTATCGGCGACTGAGCCGATTTCCTCATGGTAAACGATATTCTCAAGCTTCGAGAGTGCATGCTCAATCGTCAGCTTATGATCTTCCTCATAGAAAAACTTCGCATCGGATAGTCTTGCTCGAAGCACTTTCTCATTGCCCTTTGCTACAAGCTCAATCGATTTCAAATCACCGTTTCGAACAGTTACGAAAAACGGCTGAAGCTCGCCAGTCCCATTAAATACTGGGAAGTAACGCTGATGTTCGCGCATAGACGTAATCAGTACCTCTTGCGGGATATTCAAAAATGTCGGATCGAAGCCGCCGAACAGTACGTTTGGATACTCGACTAGGAACAAAACTTCTTCAAGAAGATCTTCCTTAATAGCAATTTCCCAGCCTTTTTCTTTGGCAAGCTGATCGATTTGTGCCACGATCAGCGCCTCGCGCTCACTTACGTCAGCAATAACATGCTGCTCGCGCAAACGCTCTACATACTGAGCCGGCTCTTGTACCGTCGTTTCTTCGCCTAAGAAGCGATGACCGCGCGTTATTTTCCCAGTCTGTACGCCAGTAATCTCGAATGGAATAACGTCTTGACCGAATAGAGCGACGATCCACCTTATTGGCCGAACAAACTTGAAATCATAGCTGCCCCAACGCATGTTTTTCGGGAAGGACATTGATGTAATTAACGAGAGCAACCCCTCTGGCAGAACAGCTGCTGTTTGTGTGCCAATACTGCTTTTCGTTGCGTATACATACTCCACGCCTGCCAGCTCTTGGAAGTAAAGCTGATCTGGCTCTACGCATTGACTGCGAGCAAAGCCAAGTGCAGCCTTACTCCAATTGCCTTGCTCATCCTGAGCGATTTTGCGCGATGGACCTTTAGCTTCCTCGTTCATATCCGTTTGCTTTTCGGCTACATCCGAAATAAGCACAGCTAGACGTCGAGGTGTCGCATATACATTCACGGTACCATGAGCAATGCGGGCATCCGCCAGCCATTTCACCGTTTTATCTTTAAGTTGATTAACAGCACCGCGTACAAAGCGTGCAGGAACCTCTTCAAGTCCAATCTCCAGCAACAAATCTCTAGTCATGCTGCTCCACTCCTTTCTTCAGCAAAGGGAATCCCAGACGTTCTCTTTCCTCATAATAAGTTGAGGCGACGGCACGCGCTAGATTTCTGACTCTTGTTATATAACCTGTTCTCTCCGTCACACTGATCGCGCCTCGTGCATCAAGCAAATTGAACGTGTGCGAACACTTCAACACATAGTCATAGGCCGGAAACACGAGATGATGTTCCATCGTTTTTTTCGCTTCTTCCTCGTACATATTGAACAAGGAAAACAACATGGCTGTATCCGAAGTTTCAAACGTATATTTGGAATGCTCATATTCCGGTTGTTTGAATACGTCACCGTAGGTCACGCCCTCAACCCATTCCAGATCAAATACATTTTCTTTCTCTTGGATATATGACGCAAGACGCTCCATGCCGTACGTAATCTCAACCGCTACTGGATTTGCGTCAATGCCGCCAACCTGCTGGAAATAAGTAAATTGTGTAATTTCCATGCCGTCCAGCCATACTTCCCAGCCTAATCCCCAAGCGCCAAGCGTTGGTGATTCCCAGTTGTCCTCAACAAAACGAATATCATGATCATTCGCGTCGATACCTAGCTGCTTCAAGCTATCCAAATATAGCTCTTGAATATTGTCTGGGGATGGCTTCAAAATGACTTGGAATTGGTGATGCTGGTACAGACGGTTCGGATTCTCACCATAACGGCCGTCTGCTGGACGACGTGAAGGCTCTACATAAGCTACATTCCACGGCTCAGGACCGATCGAGCGCAGGAACGTCATCGGGTTCATCGTACCCGCACCTTTTTCCACATCATAAGGCTGTACCAGTATACAGTTTTGATTCGCCCAGAACTGCTGCAGCGTTAATATCATTTTCTGAAAATTCATAACTGACCCTCTCCTTCATCCTCTGTTTTCCACCTGTAAAAGCGGAGCTGTGACTCCTGGCATCAGCGTTGAAACGCAAAAAACTCCCGTCTCTACGTCTGCTGCCAGACGTAGGGACGAGAGTTGTAATCCCGCGGTTCCACCCTACTTGGTTTACCCCTTACAGGCAAACCCTCTTTGTTCGATACGGCTCCGGAGTGCCTTTTCATCGAAATGTCTATCCAGGCTTTCACTCCCCCTGGCTCGCTATGCTAATCGACATTTAACGATTACTCTCTCCATCGTTGCCCAATATTCATATGGCATCATTTTATGCTTCTTTTTGGCAAATGTCAAACGAACACAGCAATTCCGCTATACGGCTAATGGGTTATGCGCCTTTCTTTGCAATAGGGCTGACAGACTGCTTGTTTAATATATCCTTCATTCCGGCATTGCCCATAAACAGAACGCAGACAAGAGCCAGCACCGCTGGAACTAGTGAGCACATAAAAGTGGCCGATACGGATTCAGATAACGCAGCTACAATTTTGTCCATCACAGCAGGAGGAATTTCTGCACGTTTCTCAGGTGATAGAAGCTCGCGAGCATTTTCTGTTAGTTGACCTGATCCTTCCCCTCCTGCAAAAGCGTCGGTCATCCCATTCGAGAAGTGGTTTCGCTGGATGATGCCAAAGATCGTAATACCGACTGTCATGCCGAGCGAACGAACAAATGACATCGTTGAGGTTGCACTTCCTCTTTGACGCATGTCGAAGCCATGAATTGAAGACATGCCGAGTACTGAGAAAGAGAAACCGATGCCAAAGCCTGTGAGAAACATATATAGCGATAACAGGAAACGCGTCGTTTCAGGCGTAATCGTCGATAACAGAAATATGCCAATTATAAAAATAACGGCAGATAATGTCATGACATTTCGGTAAGGCAGCTTATTCACCAGAATACCGCCTAACTGCGCAGCAAACACAGAGCCGAGAGTCATGGGCAAAAGCGTGAGGCCTGCACTTACTGCTGTACCTCCGAATACACCCTGTACGAACATTGGAATATAGAGCGCTGCAGTAATAAACGCTGCTCCGTAGAAAAGTCCTGCGCCTGTGCTTGATGCGAATAAGCGCTGCCTAAACATTTGGAAGGAAATAATCGGCTCTGAAGCTTTCGTTTCCACGAAAAGAAAAATGCCCAGCAGCACAGCAAAACCAGCAAACAGACCTATAATTTGCCCTGAGCTCCAAGCAAATTTCTCTCCTCCGAGCTCAAGCGCAAACATAAGGCAAATGATGGCACCAACAAGAGTAGCAGCTCCCCACCAGTCGATTTTTTGCTTGGAATGAGTGAGCGACTCTTTGTAATAAACCACGATAAGCGCTAATGCAGCCAAGCCAATAGGCACATTGATGTAGAAAATCCAGCGCCAGTTGATGTATTCAGTCAAATAAGCGCCTGCAAGCGGCCCGAATAGGCTGGATGTGCCGAACACAGCACCGAACAACCCCCCCATCTTTCCACGCTTCTCTGCTGGGAAGATGTCAAATACGATCGCGAAGGCAATTGGCATCATTGCACCGCCGCCTATGCCCTGAATGGCACGATAGATCGTAAGCTGAGTAATGGATTCAGCCGTTCCGCACAAAACAGACCCAATTAGAAACAATGAAATGCCTAATACAAAAAAACGTTTCCTGCCATACATATCTGACAGCTTGCCGAAAATCGGCATACCTGCCATTTCCGTAACTAGATAAGCAGAAGTCACCCAAACATATTTGTCCAAACCGCCTAGATCGGACACGATCGTGGCCATGGCTGTCGATACAATCGTATTATCAATTGACGCGACAAGTATGCCGAGCAACAGTCCAGCAACTACAAAACCGAGTTTGTTTTGCCCTATAGACATCAGTTCATTCCCTCCATTACATTACGATTCAAGGTGAAACGACTGTCGCCGTCCTCTGGCTACGCAGCGCGTTTCATTCCTAGAAATATAGAGAAAGGATGGCAAAATCATATCCTTTCCTATATTTCAAAATAACCAAACCTATCATAATGCATGGCCCAAAATTATGTAATCATGCAATAGGAGGATTGCTTTCTAAGCCTTGAGACGGATGAAATTCCATCAATGCCCAGTTGTACCGAATATAGCATTACATTAGCTTGTCCAGCTGATCTAAGAAGTTCCTCGACTTCAGTTGCAATCCAAGATGTGTATCCATCAGCTTACGCATAGACAGTTTGAGCTCAGCCTTGGTTTCGTCCTTAACCTGAATGGAGCCAAGCCTTCTCATATCCATTCTGCGGAACAAACGTAGCAGCTTGTATGCGCCTTCTCCAAGCAGTACAGCGTGCGGGTCTTTTCCCTTGCATCTTGAACACAGTACCCCGCCTGCATAAGGAGATAATGAAAAAGGACCTACAACATTTCCACAGCTTACGCATTCATCTAATTCAGGCGCGTAACCGGATAAATCCAGTATTCGCATCTCATAAAGATGCGTTACAATTTGCGCATCTTTCCCCTCTTTAAGCGCGGACAAGCAAGCTTTCAACTGTTCGAAATGGAAGCCCGTCGCTTCATCGTCCTGCAATGAGCGATCGGTCAGCTCCGCTACATACGAGGAATACGCTGCCAGATCCAGCTTTTCACGCAAAACATGGTGAGATTCTATAATCTCACCATGATTAAGCGTGCCAAGGCCGCTGCTGCGGAAATAAACGAACTCTCCATATGTAAACGGCTGTGCGAGCGAAGCATGTTTGCTCTTTACCTTCTTGGCACCTCGTATCAGCACGCCTGCTTTTCCATTGGATTTCGTGAGCAGTGTCACAATTTTGTTGCCTTCACCGTAATCCATACTTCGAATAACGATCCCCTCAACACGATGCAGCATAATGCAGACTCTCCCCTGAAAGCAGAAACGTAAGGCAAGCAGTCCCATGGCTGCTTTTCTTACGTTTCGCGGTTAGAAATGCGCTTATTAGCCTGAACCATCCACAGGCCAGCTTTCTCAGCGATCCCTCTATTCGTTATACAATCCATACTATTATGCCATTGATACTCTAGACCGAGTTGTCCTCCGTTTCAAGCCCGGCGAACTCATCATGCTCACTGGTCAGAGTATCAGAGCCGCCTTCTGCTCCAACTTGATTTACTTCTTTATATAGCATGAAAGATTCGACATCCCCGGTTAACGTAAAATACTTCCACGAAAAATTCCGCATACGTATTCATCCCTTTCCGTCCCCTGAAATGCTGCTTCAGACGTTAATAGGATGTGATAATCGCGGGCAGTCTATCCTTAACAAATTACGTCATATCTGACTAATCGTGTCTGTAGCCAAGGTCCTTCAGAACGCGCTCCTGATTGCGCCAATCTTTTTTCACCTTTACCCAAAGCTCGAGATAGATCCGTGAGCCGAGCAGCGCTTCAATGTCTTTCCGAGCCTGCTTTCCGACTTCTTTCAGCAGATCTCCTTTTTTGCCGATAATAATACCCTTCTGGGAATCTCGCTCGACAAAAATGACAGCACCGATATAGACAACGCCATTCTCTTTGACGCGCATGTCTTCAATGGTCACCGCAATGGAATGAGGGATTTCTTCCCTTGTCATATGCAAAATTTTCTCGCGGATTAGCTCGGAGCACACGAATTGCTCAGGATGATCCGTAATTTGATCTGCAGGATAATATTGCGGGCCTTCCGGCAAATAACGCGATAACTGCTCGAGCAAGGTTTCTACATTATTGCCCTTCAGCGCAGAGATCGGAATGATTTCGGCAAATTCATGCAGAGCGTTATATTGTGTAATCATCGGCAAAAGCTGCTCAGGCTCTATCTTGTCTATTTTGTTCATGACGAGGAATACAGGCGTCTTCACTTTTTTTAGCTGCTCGATAATGAATCGGTCACCGCCGCCAAGCCCCTCTGATGCGTCGATTAGGAATAAGGCTGCCTCAACCTCTCTAAGCGCACTCTCAGCTGTCTGCATCATATAATTACCCAGCTTGGATTCAGGCTTATGGATACCCGGCGTATCGAGAAATACAATTTGTGTGTCGTTAGTTGTGTATACGCCATGGATTTTGTTGCGCGTCGTTTGCGGCTTGTCCGACATAATTGCAATCTTCTGACCAATCAGATGGTTCATAAGCGTCGATTTGCCTACGTTCGGCCGTCCTATAATAGCTACGAAGCCCGATCGGAATTTTTTGCTGTCACGATCATTAGTTGTTTTTTGATTCATAAGTTTGTTTAACGCTCCCTGTTATCTAATGAAGCCGGTGTAAAGGCACCCGGCAATATGCCTGCTACTGTTGAAATCGTCCAATCACCCTTCAGATTGCCCATAATGACAGGCATTTCTGGTGCACAAAACTCAACCAATACCTGCCTACAAACACCGCATGGTGCAATCGGGCTATCCGTATTGCCAATCACAGCAATCGCCTGAAACTGACCTGGCCGCTTCCCGTCCGCAACAGCCCGAAACATCGCCGTGCGCTCTGCACAATTGGTTGGACTATATGCAGCGTTTTCGATATTGCAGCCATGATGAATTTGACCTTCATCGTCAAGCAGTGCTGCGCCAACCTGAAAGTTGGAATAGGGCACATAAGCGCGTGCCATAGCTTCTCTGGCAGCTGCCAGCAATGCTGTGTATGATTCCGATAAACCTTCGTAAACCATCCTGATCCACTCCGTTCCACTTATCCGGATCTTATCCCGTCAATAAACGCCATAAAGGCGGCCCAAGAATGAGCAGCCCGATAATGGCTGAAACCGCTGCGGCAAACAATACAGCCCCGGCAGCGACATCCTTAGCTGCTTTCGCAACCGGATGTATGCTTGGGCTTGCCAGATTAACCGCTTGTTCCACCGCTGTATTAATCATTTCCGCACTCATTACGATCGTGATTGCCAATAGAATAATTGCCCATTCCAATGGTTGAAGCGAAACGATAAAACTTAATCCGCAAACGATCAGTGCTGCAAATGCATGAAAACGCATATGGCTTTGCGTACGAAGCGCAAAGCCAATTCCAGAAACAGCAACTGCCACGCTTGCCGCGAATTTCCGCATTAACGAGTCAGACCTGCTTTTTGCAAGATCGCTTCCTGCTTCGCTGTCATCTCCGCTTCGGTCTCGTCATCCTGATGATCATAACCAATGAGATGCAGGAAGCCGTGTACGAAGAGAAATCCGATTTCTCGCTCCAAGGAATGTCCGTACTCCTCGCTTTGCACAACTGCTGTATCCACACTGATAATAATATCACCCAGCATACCTGATATCGGATCATCGTCCTCTTCATTGTCTACTTCAAAGATAATGTCAAGTTCATCAACACCGTCTTCTTGCATAGCGAAGGACAACACATCAGTCGGTCGGTCAATTCCGCGATAATCGCGGTTAAGCTGGTGAATCTCCTCATCATTCGTAAACGTTAATGAAACCTCTCCGCTGTCAATGCCCTCCGCTTCGCCTGCGAGCACTAGCAATTGCTCTAATTTCACGATCCAAGCTTCTGGGATTTCCTGTTTCTCCTGCTCATTGCTCCAATCCAGCTGCAAGCTCATTCTACGCGCTCCTTCGTTTTTACGTCTTCCGGATATTCAATCCGTGAATGAAATATGCCAACTACGCTTTCTTTGAGCGATTGTGCTATTTTATCAAGCTCTTTCAGCGTCAAATCACATTCATTATATTGATTGTCATCCAATCTACTTTTAATAATCTTGTTAATCATAGCTTCAACATGCTCCACCGTAGGGTTGCGCAAGCTTCGCACAGCTGCTTCCACACAGTCCGCAATTCCAACGACCGCAGCTTCCTTCGACTGCGCTTTAGGACCCGGATAACGGAACTCGTCCTCCGTAAGAGCAGGTTCCAATCCTTGCTCCTCAGCCTGCTTTATCGCCTTGTAGTAGAAGAACTTCAAAGAAGTCGTTCCGTGATGCTGTTCAGCGATATCGCGAATCGGTTTAGGAATGTTGTGACCTTTCAGCATATCAACTCCATCTCTTGCATGGGCAACGATAATTGACTTGCTCAGCTTCGGATCAATCGTGTCATGCGGATTTTCAATATTCGACTGATTCTCGATAAAATAGTTCGGCCGCTTCGTCTTCCCAATATCATGATAGAACGAGCCTACGCGGCACAGCAAACCGTCTGCACCGATCGCTTCAGCTGCCGCCTCAGACAAGTTGCCTACCATCACACTATGATGATAAGTGCCTGGCGTCTCTGTCAATAGCTTGCGCAGCAGCGGGTGGTTCGGGTTAGACAGCTCGACAAGCTTGAGCGCAGACAATATGCCGAACGTGATTTCGAAGAAAGGCATCAAGCCGATAACAAGAACGGCTGTAATTAATCCGCTCGCGAATGCGAAGGCGACAGAGTAGATGAATGGCCCCCGATCAAGCTGCTCGGAGAGAAGCAGAATAGTAAGCACGGAAAGGGAGCCGAACAAGCTGACCATGATGCCTGCTTTGAGAATGGTAGATCGCTGGCTTGCTCGATGGATGGAAAATATCGCAGCAAACGATACGACGATGATAACAAAGCCGAATTTAAAGTCGAATAGTTGTTGCTGTCCTGTATTTAATATGATACTGCCCATCACTGCAAAGATGATGGAACTTATCATAGCAAGATGCATATCGAGCAGCAGTGTAATTAGCATCGTACCAAGCGCCGCCGGAGCCAGATAGCCCGCATAAGGCGCAGCATCGGTTTGCGTCAGGGAAATAATCTGAATGGTGACAATATTGATTAGGAATATAAGCCAGAGCATCAACAAGGATGCGTTGTTGTATTTAGGCTTGATCCCGTTTATGCTTCCCGACTGATGCAAGAAAGCATACAAGACGACGATAAACATCAATGACATCATCAATAAGCCTAGCTGCGGCCAGTAGTTCTTCTTATCTTGAAGCAGCGAAGAATCAACTAGCAGCTTATACAAATCGGGCGTAATCGTCTGACCGCGCTTCACGATAAGCTCGCCTTCTTTAATAACGACTGGAGGCGTATTCTGCTTCGCCTGAACCTTCGCCTCGTCCGTCGCAGCCTTGTCTAGAAATTTGTTCGGCATAACGACAAATCTAGCAAGCTCCTGTACAATTTCCCTGCTCGTCCTGCTCGACAGCGAGCTGGCATTCACAAGCTCAGCTACCTGTGTTCGAGCCGTTTCGGCTTCCCTTAGCTGCTCTCCCGTAAGCTTACGTACAATATCCCGAGCTACATTACGCATCTCGGTTAGCGTTTCGGCTTTGAGGTTCGGCATCTTGTAAAACGTTTCTTCTGGTATCGTATACTGCTGTTCCTTCGCAACGAGCGACATTTCTTCAAGCAGCGTATCGTTATAAGTGCCTCTACCTTTGTTCAGTTTAACGAAGGAATCAATATATTCTGAATAGCGTCCTGGTATCTCATTACGATAAATGTCGATCTTATTCTGCAGTGTAACTTGATCGTCTAAATTCAATTGCTCAATACGGACAAAAATTTGATCGATCAGCACTTCGTTTCTAAGCGGTACAATCGAATAAATAACATCGACCTTCTCGGCAGCATCCTCTTCGGCTTGCCGCGTCGCCTTCTCGTCCTTTATTTGGAAGGGCGCTTTAATATCCTTCTCACTTACTGCGCCCTCCTGAATATCATACGTTTCTGGCACGAGATGCGAAGACAAGCTAAAGTAGAAGAGCAGCACAAACATCAACATCAGCAACCAGCGAACGGCTGCACTCTGCTTCCAGCCCGCCATTTTGGTCGGACGCAAGTCCCCCTGTTTTCCGGTCTGATTTTGGTTCTGGTTCATGCAGCAGACATCCCTTTCTAGGCTTTGTTTTCAGCATCCCAGTTGTAGGCAACGATAATTTTCTGAACCAAAGAATGACGCACAACGTCTTGCTCTGAGAAAAGGATAATCCCGATTTCCTCTATATTTTTCAGAATACGCTGCGCTTCGATTAAACCTGAGTTTTTGCCTCTTGGCAAATCGATCTGCGTAACGTCGCCTGTTATGACCATCTTGGATCCGAAACCAAGTCTCGTCAGAAACATCTTCATTTGCTCGGGAGTCGTATTCTGTGCCTCATCCAAAATAATAAATGCATCGTCAAGCGTTCTGCCGCGCATATAAGCCAGCGGTGCGATTTCGATCATGCCGCGTTCTAGCGCTTTAACCGTCTGATCCGGGCCCAGCACATCATGCAGTGCATCATAAAGCGGTCTGAGATAAGGATCTACCTTCTCCTGCAAATCCCCTGGCAGAAAGCCCAGATTTTCCCCCGCTTCAACAGCCGGTCTCGTTAGTACTATTCTCTTAACCGATCCTTCTTTCAAAGCTGCAACTGCGAGCACAACAGCCAAATACGTTTTGCCTGTCCCTGCCGGACCTATTCCGAATACAATATCCTTCTTACGAATCGTCTTCACATAGTGGCGTTGACCTATCGTTTTGACGCGAATCGGCTTTCCGCGAAAGGTTGTCGTAATTTCTTTCTTAAATAAATCAAGCAGTTCTTCCGCCTGCATCGTTCTTGCGAGCTCCAAAGCATAGGAAACGTCACGCTCAGAAGGCTGATATCCGCCTCTTACAAGCTGCAATAGAACGTTGAACAGCTGATCCAGCGAATCAACCTCTTCTATGGGACCAGAAATAACAATTTCGGCCTCGCGTGATGAAATCGAAGATTCGACCTGCGCTTCTACAAGGCGCAAATAATTATCCTGTGGTCCAAAGACGGCAAGTCCCTCCGCTGCGTTACCGAGCGGTATTTTGACTACTTTCGTTTCTATTTGCAACAATCCTCATTCTCCCTGCATCTGGACTAATAGCATTTCTTTAACGATAGATTGCTCGACCTCAAAAAGAACTTTCATATAAACTTTACCATTGTCCGCCTTTTCATGCAAAACAATTTCATCTCGAATGACCGCATCTCCGCCCGCTTTGATGAGAACGTCGGCTTTCGCCTGCAATATGCCTGCACTCTTTGCTTCCGCCTCCGTCAGCGCTCTCTTCTCCAGCCGAGTCTCCATAACGCTCACTTTCATTCTGCCAATCGGCAGCGTCCAATTGCGCCATGCTATTTTTTGCTCGCTGTGAATGGCCTCTGAGGTGCTATATTCATTTTTACCGTAACCGCTTAGCTGCAGCGCCCTTGAGCCGAATACGGCGAACCATTTCGTCTTCTTCTCACCGGTGTAGACCTTTATCTGTTGTACAAGCGGCGAAGCAATCTCAAACTCATACCAGACAAGGCCGCGGACGTTTCCTTTAGCCACAACTGTACGCGAGTTTTCATCGCCGCCAATCGTACCGGAAATCAATATTTGATCCTTTTTCACACGCGTATTTTTCCTTACAACCGGGCGGCCAGCTTCAGCAATAATTTCAGTGACCACGGCATCGGCAGAAGCAACCAAGTGTCTTGGCGTATGAAGAGCTGTTTCCTGGGGCAGAGTCGACTCCACCACTTGGATAATGACCTTCGTCCCCTTCTTTTCTACGCCAACCCATGTGGAACCCGGGAGCTTGCGCACAAGCTGCTTAGACAGCACGTCCGCATCTGTAAGACGGAATGACCATTGCAGCGGATACAAACCTTCCTCTTTCGCTGCGAGCCTGATCTGGTCCTCTGAGAGCTTTACGTTGCCTTTTACATCAATGCTCCACACTAAGGATGACAACATGAATATGATGGCGAAGAACAAGACGATGCCGCCAGCAAACAGCTTCCTGCGTTCTGCCTTTACAAGTAAGAACGGCAGTCCTTTGCGCTTAGTCACATGCGCCCTGCAGCCTGTCTCCTTCAAAAACGGACGAAGAGCGAAATAATCGCTTACCGACAGCTCGAACTCAAGCAAGCCGCTGCTTGTCCAACGTATAGTAGACAACTGCAGCCCTCCTGCTAGCGCTCGGTTGACGAGCTCCTCCGGTTGTCCTTTTCTGATAT
Source organism: Paenibacillus sinopodophylli (assembly GCF_005930355.1). Taxonomy (GTDB): domain Bacteria; phylum Bacillota; class Bacilli; order Paenibacillales; family Paenibacillaceae; genus Pristimantibacillus; species Pristimantibacillus sinopodophylli. The sequence continues at coordinate 371,616 of NZ_VDBO01000002.1, read as the reverse complement.
GAACGGTAACCATGCCCTTTAGCCAATCCGCTCCCTGTCTGCTCAATGCATTCCCCTCCATCACGTTATGCTGTAATTAAAATAATAAATTGAACATTTATGTTATGGTATAAGCTGAATATTCGTAATTTGACCTTCAATGAACACTTCCTCTGTCCATATCGTGCGAATAACTAAAGAGCTTCCCGTCACTTCAAGCTCTCCTTTGCTTAAAGCCAGACGAAGACGTTCACTGGAGAAATGAACAACGCCACGATGGTTCTCAATGTATAGCTGACAGTCTCCGATCATGGTGAGACGAGGCAAATCAAAAACGACATCATGCGGCATATCAAGCAGCTCTGCTGTCACTTTGCGAAATTTCCTTTTTATACGGCGCATGTACGAATCTTAGCCTCCTTAAAGGTTTGTGGAACAAACCTACTTCGTAAGCGATACCTTAAAGGTTTGTAGAACAAACCTTCTTCGTTATTGTTTGTTGCACAGAGGAGTAGCGTTTTTCGTGTACTGTACCAAACTATGCGGTTATTGCTGTAATTATGGCTGTATCCAAAAAAAACCGCCGAAGCATAACGCTTCGGCGGTTCATTTGTTATTTTCGAAAAGGGCGCTTGGAACGAGGAGGGCCTAATATCTCAGCCCATATGACCGCTCGCTTCAAATCTTCCGAACGACTAGGCGCTGATATAGCACTCTGCCCTGCATATTTGCGTTCTGCTGACGCAGAAGCTTTCTCTTTGTTATTCGCAGCACGCTGCAGCACCCTCTGTACAGACGCGATTTGAGACGTCTCAGCGGTTAACTCTTGCTCACGTGCTGCAAATGCAGGCTGATCATTTTCTTCGCGCCTGCTCTGCGACTGGGAACGATAAACGGTCTGTCCAGAAGAAGCACTTGGAACCTGTTGCTCTTCCTCATGGCTGCCGCGTTCTTGCTGATTAGACGGCCGTTGTACACCGCCGCCTCCAAAGTCCGGCATACGGCCGGGTTTTTTCTTCTTGCCCGATTTGCCGAACACCGAAGCCAAAGCCCCAAAAATAATGACAACGATAAATATGTTATTCATCAAAAACTCAATTAATTTCATGACGCCTTCACCTCCGCGACACTTACAAGCTCATGGATGACATCTGTTAAACGTTATGATTAACGGCCGTCTTTCGGATCAGCAGGACCTTCCTGCTTGCCAATCGAGCTGCGCATCTGGGTATCCGCCTCTACGTTTTTCAGGTTCAAATAATCCATTACGCCGATTTTACCGCTTCTAAGCGCTTCAGCCATTGCAAGCGGAACCTGCGATTCTGATTCTACGACACGCGCTTCCATCTCAACAACTTTAGCTTTCATTTCCTGCTCTTGAGCAACTGCCATTGCACGGCGCTCTTCCGCTTTGGCTTGTGCAATCTTTTTATCAGCCTCAGCCTGCTCTGTTTGCAGATGTGCGCCAATGTTTTTACCTACATCTACATCCGCAATATCAATGGATAGAATTTCGAAAGCCGTTCCAGCATCAAGGCCTTTGCCCAGCACTGTACGAGAGATCATATCCGGATTCTCAAGAACGTCCTTATGAGAATTAGCCGAACCGACTGTCGTAACAATCCCCTCGCCGACACGCGCAATGATCGTTTCTTCACCCGCGCCCCCGACAAGTCTGTCAATGTTAGCGCGAACAGTAACACGTGCCTTAACCTTAACCTCGATACCGTCCTTAGCGACAGCAGCTACAGTTGGTGTTTCGATTACACGTGGGTTAACGCTCATTTGTACAGCCTGCAATACATCACGCCCAGCGAGATCAATAGCTGCTGCTCTCTCGAAAATAAGCGGAATATTGGCACGCTGAGCAGCAATCAACGCATTCACGACGCGGTCAACATTACCGCCTGCCAAGAAATGGCTTTCTAGCTGATTAATGTTAAGGCCTAATCCCGCTTTTGTTGCTTTGATCAACGGATTTACGATTCTGCTCGGGACAACCCGACGCAAACGCATCGCAACGAGCGTAATAATTCCGACTCTCACGCCCGACGCCAATGCCGAAATCCACAGCATGATTGGGAAGAAGCTGAGGAATACAGACAATACAATAATGACTACGACAGCTAAGATCAAGAATGATACGATTGGATCCATAGATTCTAACCTCCAGATGTTTTATTTATTTAGCTACTTCTTTAACCACAACCCAAGTTCCCTCTGCTTTGATAACCGTTACGGCTCGGTTCGAATCAACAAACTCACCTGAAGTAACAACATCGATGCGTTTATCACCAACCAGCACGGTACCAGCAGGCCTTAGCGGTGTAATAGTCACCCCTTCAAGACCAAGCAATGACTCTTTCAGATCCGCTGAGATATAGCCTTCCTCAGAAGTGAGCTTATCGCGCAGAATGAATTTGTTCCATATGCCTCTTGATTTGTTCATCCTTACGAATATAACAATAACAATAATCGCTCCGACAAGGGCAATCACGATGGAGATAAACGCTGTCATCGGATCAGATGCGGCCGTGACAACACCGGCTACTAACGCGGCGCTTCCAAGAATGCCGAGTATTCCGAAGCTTGGAACGAATACTTCTATGATGAGCAGCGCAATCCCTATAACAAACAATACAACCGATTCCATTCCAGCAAAACCGGCTACGTAGTGACCGAAGAAATATAAGCTAAACGATAATATGCCGACGATGCCTGGAGCACCGAAGCCTGGCACAAGCATCTCGATGACGATACCTGCAATTCCAAGGATGAGCAGTACCGTCATGACAACGGGATTAATGAGCCATCTAGCCGCATTCTCCGCCAAAGAAGGAACGACCTCGATTTGCGTGCGGCTGCCGAGCCCCAGCCAATCCGCTACCTCAGTAACGTTTGCCGCTGTATGCTCCGAGTAACCTAACTTCTCAGCCTCCGATGCAGAGAGGGTAAGGATTTCGCCTTGTTCTTTGTTTCTGCCGATCTTGTCCTGAAGATTTAACACGACATTCGGATCAACCATCGCAGCTGCAATGTTTTTATCTCGTCCCTGCAAGCTTGCAGATTCGCTCATCTCTGAGATCCAGAAGGACACTGTTTTAGGATTATCGATCAACTCGCCCGAGCCGTCCACGACGGCTGCTGCACCAATCGTGCTCCCTGGTTGCATCACGATATTATCCGCATTGAGGGCAATATAAGTACCAGCGGAAACAGCCTTGCCTTCAACGAATGCCGTTGTTGGAATTGGATTACCCCGTATAAAATGGCCAATCTCCTCTGCGTTGACAACTTTTCCTCCAAGCGTATTTACAACAAGAATAACATGCTCAGCTTTTGCCTCTTCCGCTTCTTTGTATGCCCGCTCTAGGAACGATTGAAGTCCCGACTCTACGGATTGCTTGACGGGAATGACATACACGGCTGGACCTGCTTCATCAGCAGCCTGCACAATCTTCGCAGGTGTGAAGAATAATGCTGCAAGCGTAGCCAATAGTATAGCTGCCAATAGAGCAGCAGGAGTGGCGGATAAGCCTCTTCGCCTTCGGTATGTGTACAAGAAGGTTCCTCCCTTTTCAAGTATTGTGCTCCCTACTACGTGCAAACAACCAAATGGTTTCATAATCATGGAACGTTAATACTTCCATTATCGCTTTCTTCATACAAAAAAACACCCCCTTGTGAGGGGTGTTTTGTGAGTCCGTATGTTTCAGTTAGTTGAGATGTTGCTGTACGAGCTGATTTACTAGTTTACCGTCAGCGCGTCCTTTTGTTTTAGGCAAAAGGGCACTCATAACTTTTCCCATATCGGCTTTGGAAGAAGCACCGAGTTCATGGATGGTCTGCGTTACTATCTCTTGAATCTCTTCTTCAGTCAGCTGTTCGGGAAGGTATTGACTAATAATTTCAATTTCGACCACAAGACCCGCTACTAAATCATCACGGCTGGCTTTTTTAAATTCTTGGAGGGAATCTTTACGTTGTTTGATTTCACGACTCAATATATCAAGCACTTCGTTATCGTCCAAAGGACGCTTGAGATCGATTTCCAAGTTTTTCACTGACGCGCGCATCATACGAATTACGGAAAGCTTAAACTTGTCCTGATTCTTCATGGCTTGCTTCATATCGTCGGTCAATCTTTCGCTCAGGTTCATTATGGAAGGATCCTCCTAAAACTTTCTCTTGCGCGCAGCCTCAGACTTCTTCTTGCGCTTTACACTTGGCTTTTCATAATGCTTGCGTTTTTTCACCTCAGCTAGAACACCATCTTTAGCGATGGAACGTTTAAAGCGGCGAAGCGCAGCATCAATAGTTTCGTTTTTGCGAACTTTAGTTTCAGACACCAGTTTTCCCTCCCTCCGAAACAGACCGTCCAGAGCTATAACACGGTTTATCAAATTTCATTATATGTCATACCAAAAGGCAGTGTCAACTTTAGATATTTGCCAATAGCGGAGAAAGTTTTGTTCCCCCTAATAGATGGATATGCAAGTGGTAAACAACCTGTCCTCCATCGGCATTTACATTGTTGACTAGGCGATAGCCAGACTCCGCGATCCCTTGCTCTTTGGCGATCTGGCGAGCTACGGCAAACAGTTCTGCAACGACCTCTGCGTCTGCATCGGTCACATCATTCATCGTAGCGATATGTTTTTTCGGAATGATCAGAATATGTACGGGAGCAGCTGGCTGTATGTCGTGGAAAGCGACAATTCTGTCATTCTCGAAAACTTTCTTCGACGGAATGGTACCTTCGATTATTTTGCAAAAAAGACAGTCCATATGATTCACCCCCTGTTCACTATCCTTCTCTTATCATACCTAAATTTCGAATGCTCGTCCAATCTTAATGAATCGAAGCGGAAGAAACCAGTATTCCTCCCGCCCTAATCGATATCATAATCAATAAAACGGCAATAATGACAAACCGAGCAGCGCACCAAGCGGAAAAATTTGACGAATGAAACGTCTGCGCGGGTAATACGGATAAGGATAAATCGGATATCCAAGCGGCGGATAAGGCAGAAATGCACGGTTATCCCATTCGTTGGAGCCGCAAGGCACTGCAATGCATAGAACCTCATCATCCATGTATTCTAGCATTCCATCAGCGCACCAGCCATCATGCGTATGAGCCAGAACGTAACGATGCTTATGCTCCTCGCACCATTGCTTCATTTGATCAAAATCAACTAAAGTATGTTCCATTATGTCAGCCTCCTGTTCGTTCATCATATTCACAGGTAGGCAATTGGCTACACTTCGCACGTATGATAATCCGAATTCCTTCTAAGCTGCCGGCTTTGCTGCCTGCTCTGTCATCACTTTCTGAGCCTGCGAAACGAGCTCCATCCAATCAAGGCCGCTGGCCAATCGAATAATCGCAATTCTCGTCTCGCCGACGGCTGCATTGAATTGGCCAATAATGCCGCTCAGCGCTTCAAAGGAGCCTTTGAGCTCCGTAAGATAGGCTGCATCACTTGCATTCAAAGCCCCTTCATACTGACCTATGTCCAGCAGACCCTTCTCCACATTCGAAACATAGCTTGCTGGGATCTCGGTGTTCCATTCTTCTCCTGCACCTGCAATCCCCGCCGCTTCTGCTGTAAGCTCCGCCAACCCGCTTCCCTTCGCTGACAATTTGCCAGCGCTGAACGCCAAAGCAAGTCTCTCTTCCACGGATTTGCTTTGAAGAAGTCCATCCAGCAAAGGAATCATTTCCGAGGCATATTGCTGAGACGATACGGCCGCTTTAAATATCCGTTGACCGATTGCATGATTGTTCTCCTGTTTGTGCTGTAGAAATTGCGAGTACAGAAAAACATTCCCGATTAAACTAAAGACGAGTATAACAAGCGTTATGGGCAATGCCAGTGAGCGTTTGCCCGTTTTCTGTTGTTCCACTTCACTTCCTCCTTAACCTTTGTTCATGTTCTTCAGCTGTACCGATTGACCGCCATCGAAGAAAAAGACAAAGCATTCATCCACTTTTCTCCCAAGAACAGCTTCGATTGCTTCTGCATACAGCTCCAACTGAAATCGATGCCGCTCTGATGCTTCAGTCCACTGCTTATTCATAATACGATCCGTCTTATAATCAAGCAATACAATGCCACGCTCGTCCTCGAACAAGCAATCAATGACACCTTGAATTAAGATCGACTCCCCCGCTAGACGTTCATCCGTTTTGGGATATACGCGGCTTGCGGGAAACATGCAGCTGAACGGCACCTCTCTTCTCACCCAACTCGCCTTAGTCAGTCGCTGCCCAAGCTCGCTATCGAAAAACGCAGCAACGGCGGTTAAGTCGATCGCCTCAGATTGCTTGGACGTCATGATCCGCCGTTCAATTAAGCTGTCAAGCGTAACCTTCAGCATCGCTTCATCAGCAGATACGGACAAAGAGACATGCTGCATCAACAAATGATTGACTGAGCCCTTCTCAGCCGCCGTAAGCGACTTCTCCTCCATAAACGACGGCCGTCTTAACCGAAAGGTATTAGCGAATTCCGTGCTTGCTGCAGCATGGCTCTGGAGAGGGGGTTCCTGTCCTGCAACGAATGGGTCAGTGAGCGGAACTGCATCCTCAAGCGGTTCAACATTGAGCCGTTTCATTTCGGTGACTGAAGTTTTCGCTGCAAGCATCGCTGCCTCTTGATGAGGGTAATACCACTCCAGCCTAGACCGCAGCTCCTTGTCTGTTTCCACGTCTTCAAGCAGTGAGAGTGACGTTACCGCTTGAAGACGCTCCTCTTTCGCGAGTGTAAGCTCGTCTGACGCTTCCTCAGCCGCCGCAGCCTCTGATCCTAATGCTGATGCCGAAATGAAGCCAGAATGCCACGGAAGGGCATTCACAGCCTCCTGTTCCCTATCCTCAAGCTGCCTTGCGGCCAGCGGACCTAACCAATCGATAAAGGAGCGAGCGGATGCTACTCTGAAATCAGGCATATAACCATGATCATCCACCGAAGCAAGCCAACGTTTAAGCTTCGCCTCGGCATCTGCGACGGTCGCAACAAGATACATTTTCTCCTTCGGACGAGTCAAGGCAACGTATAGAATTCGCATTTCCTCGGCAAGCATTTCCTTTCGCATCGCTCGGCGAATAGCCAAATAAGGCAGCGTCGGATAACTGATTCGAAGCGCAGGGTCAACGAAGCGTGGCCCGAAGCCAAGCTCCTTGTGCTTAAGAAAGGCGCTGCGGACGTCCTGTTGATTGAATTGCTTCCCTAGGCCAGCTACAAAAACAACCGGAAACTCCAGTCCTTTGCTCTTATGGATGGACATAATACGTACGACATCCTCTTGCTCGCCAAGTGAGCGGGCAGTTCCTAGATCACCGCCGCTGTCGCGCATGCGCTCGATAAAGCGTAGAAACCGAAACAACCCGCGGAATGAGGTGGCTTCATACTGACGTGCACGGTCATGCAGCGCGCGCAGGTTCGCTTGTCGCTGCGTCCCGCCCGGCAAGCCGCCTACGAAATCGTAATACCCTGTCTCTCGGTAAATTTCCCACAGCAAATCAGCAAGCGATCCTTGCCTAGCTTCACCTCGCCAGCGGTCCAAGCTGTCAAGAAAAGATGAAAGTTTTCTTCGCGTATCCTCATGCATCTTCATATCTCCTGCAGCATGGAGAACAGCATCGTAATAGGTTGATTTTGCAGAAAGAATACGAATACGGGCAAGCTCCTCTGCATCAAGTGCGAATAAGGGAGATCGCAGAGCAGCAGCGAGCGGGATATCCTGATAGGGATTATCGATGACGCGAAGCAGAGACAGCATCGTCTCTACCTCGGTAGCTTCGAAGTAACCGCTGCTCAGCTCCGCATAGGCTGGAATACCGATTTCTTGAAGCTCCTCAATAATAATCGGAGACCAAGCTTGTGTGGCACGTAGCAGAATGACAACATCTCTCCACTGCATTGGCCGGCTCTCACGTCGTTTTCCGTCATAAACTTGAAAGCTTTGCTCCACGAGTGATTTGAGCTGCTGTCCAATCCATCGCGCCTCAAGCTGAGCTGTCTTCAGCTCAGCTATCGATTCGCTTGGAGCGGCATTCTCAGTCTGATCACTCTCGTCAGCTTCGTCCGTTTGCTCCAAGTTATCGCTGTAAGCAGACTCTTCTTCATTGTCCGCTTTGTTCAATACGGCAAATTCGACTTTGAACTGGTTCTCGTCTGACGGCAACGGATAGCTCGCTCCACATACAAGCTCTGCCCTTGCATCGTAGTCCATTTCCGCTACATTCTCGCGCATAATTGCCCGGAATACGGCATTGACGCCATCGACAACCTCCGAACGGCTGCGGAAGTTTCTTGCTAGGTCTATCCGCAAGCCTGATGAAGCATCCTCGGCTTTGTTCGCTGCACCTGTACCAAGTGAAACGTAAGATTTATATTTTTGCAAGAACAGCTTCGGCTCAGCCAGCCGGAAGCCGTAAATGCTCTGCTTCACATCACCGACCATGAATCGGTTGCCTGTTCCCGGACGCTCAATAAGGGATACAATGGCTTCCTGAACCATATTCGTATCCTGATATTCATCCAACAGGATCTCATCGAATTGCTGTTGGAACTCGATTGCTGCAATCGATGGCAGCATGCCCTCCGGCGTCGATAACGGGTCCCTTAGAATACGCAAGCAATAATGCTCAAGATCACCGAAATCAAGCATGCCTTTCTTCCGCTTGGCCGCTTCGTATTGCAGTCCGAATGCGATGACGAGTTCCGATAGCGTCTGCATCATCGGAGCAAGCTCCTTTAATTCCTCGACAAACTGCTCCGGCGTTCGGCCAAACAGCTCTTCCGCAAGAGTAGTGATCAGCTTCTTCGCTTGATCACGGAGCTCCTTAGCCTGTTCCTGCAGCGACTTGTCATACTCATCGCCTCGCATCGCCTTGAGCTTCCCGAACTGAACCTGCTGAAAGGGCATCGCCCAGGCTGCCCAGCTCGTATGATGGACGGTATCAATCAAACTGGCGACAAGCTGCAAATCCTCATCGAAGGTCGCGGCGTACGGCGCTGGACCGGCTGGCTGACGCGTCAGCGCAAGCGCTTGGTGCAGAAGCGTAGCAGCACCTTCCAGCGCCAACTGGATATCGCTCTGCAAGCTGGCTACCCACGCGCTGCTCTGCAAGTCATCCACATTTTCCACATCGAATGCTTCAGCCGTCTCCCGCAGCCAATGCTCGGGCCATGGGTGGCTTTGCGCGAAATCAAACAGCTGCTGGACAAGACGATACAGCGGCTCGTCACCTCGTTCTCCGCCGAAGCGATCCGCTAGTCGCAGGAAAGCTCCGTCATCCCCAGCTCCCTCGTATTTCTCTTCAAATAGCTGATCGAGCACATCTAGACGCATAAGCTCGCTTTCCGTTTCATTAGCGATGCGAAAGCCTGGATCTAGACCAATCAACGGATAATAGCGGCGTATTACATCCATGCAGAAGGAATGCAGCGTCGTAATAGAGGCGCGATTCATCAGTGCCAACTGGCGCCTTAAATGCTCAGAGTCCGGCTGACGCTCGAGTTCCTGCTCCAACGCAATTCTAATCCGATCTTTCATCTCAGCAGCTGCTGCTTTCGTAAAGGTTGCTACGAGCAGCCGATCGACATCAGTAAACGCTGATATTTTACGAATGATCCGCTCTACGAGCACCGCAGTCTTGCCAGAGCCTGCCGCGGCAGCTACTAGAATGTTCGATCCGCTGGTCACGACCGCATCCCACTGATCATCTGTCCAAGTACTGCCCGCAGGTTTAGGAGAATCCTTAGCCGTATGCATTATCTATTTCTCCCCTTCCAACTGCCTCCATATGTCTTCCTTCGAAGGCTTGCCCAGCTTTCTGTAATCATTCCCGTCAAACTGCGAATCGAATTGGCATACCGCTTTGAAATCGCAATATTGGCAAGGTGTTTTGGCCCCCATTCGATAAGGCTCAATAGAAACCTCACCGGCTTGAATCTCGCTTCCGATTCTGCTGATCGTCTTCCGAACAGAATGTCTCAGTACATCCCATTGCTCGTTCGTGACGACAGAGGAGCTGCTATAGAAGCTGCCATCCCGCTTCAAGGCAACCGGAAGGAGCTCTGAGTAACCCGTGTCTAATTCATCATCCATCAGCTTCACCGTCTCGGGGTCAGCGGTCACAAGGCCACGCATCTTGAATCGCTTGAGCAGACGCTCCCCGGCTTCTGCGGGACTCATATGATTCGAGAGCGCAAGCATTGGATTGTGAACATGGAAGTATAGGACACCAGCTGGAGTTGCAGGCTGTCCGAGCCAAGAAGCGGCATGGGTAACCAGCACATCCAGATAAGTCAGCATCTGCAAAGACAACCCGAATGCCACATCCTCAAGTCTGAGGCTGGTTGAGCTGGATTTGTAATCGAGTACGCGGAGAAGAAGACCCTCTGACGATTCAGCAGCATCAACTCGGTCGATCCTTCCGATGATTTCCATTTCTCCGCCATTCTCTAGCGGAATGCGCAGTGAGGGAAGCGTCCCTTCCGGTCCGAAGTCCACCTCTGTGCCGACAGGCTGGAATTGTGCTCTTCGCGCATGCTCGCCAAGCATGAGCGCAGCTTGTCCTACGATTTCCTTCAGTTTGCGCGCAATATATTTAAAACGGCTGCTGCTGAGCAAAATTTGCGACTGCAGCTTCGGTGCTAGTTCATCCACGGTTTGAGAGACGACTGACTTCAACTCTTCTTCCGACGCTTTGCCCCAGCCTCCGCCAAGATTGGTTGCAAGCTTGCTTAAAGCAGCATGGAACAGCTGCCCGACATCTGGCGCATCCAGCCGGTAGAGCTTCCTCTCCCTCAGCTTCAAGCCGTGAATCGCAAAATGCTGAAATGGACAGGATACGAACCGCTCCATCCTTGATACACTGACCTGCAGACGTGCGCCATATAGCTCTCTTGCCGTTTCCTTCGACAATAGTTGCACTTGGTTCTCAAAGGTAAGAGAACCAGTGAGCATTTGAAGCTTTTGCTGCCATTCCGGACGAATCGCATACCAATTATACAGATCCCACCAGAACGATGTTATATCAGCTCCTTGCTGCCACCTTCGAATTGCACCTATCAAATATGACAACGTTCGCTGCGGCTGAGAAATGAATTTCCTTTGTTCTGCAACGGATAAGCTTGGTGATGGCTCAGCAGCAATGCTTTGAATCGAAATACCTGGAAATAGCTGTCTGACATGACGCACGATCTCTGAGGGGAGAAGGCTTTTCCCTTCCTCATCCGCCTGCGCCCAGCTTAGCCACAAATGCTTGCTTGGTGTCGTTAATGCATTATAGATCATGAACCGTTCATCCAGTAATCGCCGGCGGACCCCCGGTGCCATAGCCAGCCCATCCTCAGCAAGACGCTCACGCTCTGCCTCTGTTAGGATGCCGTCCTCCTTCACCCGCATGGGCATAATGCCGTCGTTTGCTCCGAGCACGTAGCATAGCTGGATGTGACCGGATCTCGTCCTGTCCATGCTGCCAATCAGCACCTGATCCAGTGCAGGTGGAACAGCAGCCAGCTTCAAGCTATCGAGACCTGCTTCGACCATCCCTGCGAACAACTCCGGCGACACCGATTGCTGCCCTGCAAGTTCTACCAATTGATCAAGCAATTGTACAACTCCATCCCATAATTGCCTGTGACTTCGAGCTCGCTGCGTGTTGCCCATTTGCGTATCTTGCATGGCCCATTGCTCCAGTCGATCCGCAGCCCCTGACTGATCGAGCAGCAGATATAACGCTTCGCACATTTTCTGCACGTTGGGCGCTTCTTGGAGTTTGTCTCCAAACCTCTGCAGAGACGGAACTATTGCTTCTTTCGCAGCCAGCACAATATCGAACTCCCGTTGTGCTTTCTCACTAATGACCGTCTCCATAGCCGCGTCATCATCAAGTGAAACCGGAACTAATGGATACCAACGCTTGTTGTCCAGCCATTTCCACCCGTCAATTCCAGCTGCCAACGCATAATTCTCCAGCAGATCAAACCACTCGCGAGGCAAGCTGCCATCAAGCGGGAACAACATTTCGGTTTTGATGCAGCGGAATACGGCATCATAACGCCAGCCGAATAACACCGTCTCTAGTGCAGATCGAATAAACTCTACCAAGGGATGATGCAGTGCCTTCTCCTTCTGATCGACGAAATAAGGAATGCCGTAATCGGCAAATACAAGACCGATATAATCGGTATAATCCTCAGGATTACGCACCATCACGGCGATATCACGCCACCGAAGCTCTTCACCTCTCGCCCTGCGTACAATATCACGCGCGACAGCTTCAACCTCTGCACGGCGATTCGCAGCTGCATGTAATGAAATGCCACAGCGGGCATCCTCACTACCCTGCACAGTTGGGTCCGCCAGCAGCATCGGAATCCGCTCACTGTAATGCTTCTCCAGATGAGCGAGCATTGGACTGTCTTTGAAGCGAATAGGGGGATTCTCGCCCAGGCGAATCGGCTTCTCGACTTCGACCTCATATTGCGCCGCCAATGCCATCAGCGTATTATACGTTTCAGCAGTAGGGTGAAAAAGCTCCAGCTCATGAGGCAATTCTCCAGATTCATAAGGCCTATGCAGCGTGAGCGTCACGGTCACCTGTGCAGACGATGCCATCAATGCGCCCAGCGCCTCGTACTCTGTAGGCGTGAAGCCATAGAAACCATCCACCCAAATTTGCACACCCTGCATGGCAGAAGCATTCGCGAATCCATTTTTCAAAAAACGCAAATAATCCTCGGCGTCAATGTACATGCCCGCGAGTTCCTGTTCCATATGATTATATATCAGTTGCAAATCGTGAAGCTTCCTCTTTAGTAGGGAAGAATGCTCGGAACCTGATTTCGCAGCGTTCTGCTTGTCCTGCAGCAGCTCCGAATCAACCCCATATCGTTTCCATTCCGTTAGCAGCTCTGCAAGTCTGTCTATGAACCCCGGCTGCTCAGCACCGCTTTGAAACAACTCCAGCTGCCCGCCTAACCGATGCACGATCTTATAGAGCAGCATATGCTTCCCCGTATCGTTAATCGGAACGAGCGCCGTCCCTCCTGTTTCTTGCATGACCCTGAACGCCAGGCGCCTAAAGCTTAGCGCCTGTGCTCTGATCGTGCCATTCAAATCGCCGTTTTGCAGCAAGGCATATTCCGTCTGGAATGTTGCTTGCTCAGGTACGAGCATGACGAGCGGCGGCCCGTCCGGTTCACTCCGCAGCTGCTCTCTTATCTCGTTCAAGCAATACGAAGTTTTACCGGCTCCCGATCGCCCGATGACAAAGCGAAGCGTCATGTGCAGCTCTCCCGTCTATTCGTCTATTCGATCACACGCTATTATTTGCTTCTTACCTCAAATATTGCGAATTTCAAGTAATGGCCTTCATTTACACCTAGCAGCTGCGGATGATCCTTGCCTGCAGCGCGCCACTCAACCAGTCGCAATAGCTTACCTGCATCCACGGCCGCTTCTTGTATCGTCTCCAGAAACAATTCAGGACGCATATGGTACGAGCAGCTTGCTGTAACCAGATATCCGCCTTCGTTAACGAGTTTAAGCCCTTGCAGGTTTATATCCTTATACCCGCGGCACGCCCCTGGCACTGCACTTTTTGTTTTGGCGAACGCTGGCGGATCAAGAATGACAACATCCCAAGTGCGTCCTGCAGCGCTATCCAGCTTTTTCGACGTATCGACGCCGCCTAACCCGCGCTGCTTTCGGTCTTCATTGCCTTTAACCTGTTCACGCAAATAGGCGAATGCATCGGCAACAACGAACTCAACTCGCTCCGTATAGCCATTGCGCTCCACATTTCGTTTGGCTGTTTCGATAGCATGCTCGGATACGTCCAAGCACGTTACTTTTTTGGCACCATACTTGCAGGCATGAAGGGTGAAGCTTCCTGTATGGGCGAAGCATTCGAGCACCGACGCCCCATCCCAATAGGGGAATGTAACGACTTTGCCATTCGCATTAACGGGAACCGTCTTCACTTCTTCTCCATCCTGCTGGTCAACCAGTCGTATGCCGCTGCGGCCGCCCCAGCCCTTCATGAGAGGTGCAATTGCTGCTCTGTTCTCCCGTTGATCGAAGAAATATCCTGTTTTCTGGCCCTCTACGATATCAACCTCCAGCTTCAAGCCGTTTTCCTCAATTTCCAGAATAGAGGGACATTCTCCGAACAACACACCTGTCCGCTCTTCCAATCCTTCGAGCAATCGTACGCTTACATCGCTGCGCTCATAGATGCCTTTTGGCTGGAATACATCTACAAGTGCTTCGATCAACGCTTCTTTCCTAACCTCCATGCCGAGCGTCAGCAACTGAAGCACCAGTACGTTATTGAAACGGTCTACCACAAGACCTGGCAGGAAATCCGCCTCTCCGTACACAAGCCGGCAATCCTCATCCTGAACGAAGCGACTGCGATGCTCTGCGCACTGTAGCAGACGAGTACGGAAGAAGTCGGTATCCATCCTCGTGTTCGAATCATAGGCAACGATCCTAACCGTAATCTGGGATTTGGGATTCCAATAACCTGTCGCAAGATAACGTCCTTGATGATTCACAACGTCGACCAGATCCCCCGGCTGCGCTTCGCCCTCAAGCCTGTCAATTTCCGTAGCGTACACCCAAGGATGACCTTGCTCCAATCTTTTTTTTCTAGCCTTTTGCAAAAATATTTTTGGATTGCTCATGTATATCTCTCTTCCCCTCTACTGGACTTGCTTGTCATGCTTGTCTCTCAATCCGCATATGTATATTTCTATATTTGATCAAAATCGACCCTAAGGAGATCTCCAATGGTTCAAACCATTCTCATTCCTATGCTCCTCGGCTTCTCCGTCTTTATGTGCGGCATGAAGCTGATGGAGCTTGCGCTCCACCGTTTGGCTGGCCCTTATCTAACCCGCGTGCTAGAGCGCTCAACAGCTACACCACTCCATGGACTTGCTATCGGCACCGCGACTACCGCATTTATGCAAAGCAGCACAGCCGTAACGGTCATCGCAATCGGCATGGTCAATGCAGGCCTGCTGACATTTCCCCGTACGCTCGGCATTATACTTGGCACTAATATCGGTACTTGCATAACGACGGAGCTTATCGGCCTGAACCTAAACAAGCTGGCGCAGCCATTGCTTGTTGTATCCATAGGAATATGGCTGGCTACGGCGCTGCTCGGCGAAATCAAGCTTATTCCGGCTATTCGAAGCGCAAGCTGGCTTAGCTCGCTTAGGTTCTCATCTGTCGTCTTATGCGGCTTCGGTCTTCTGTTAACTGGAATGGGAATGATGCAAGGAGTAGGTCCTGCCGTACAAGAAAGCCCCATGTTTGCTTGGTTTCTTGACAGGGCAGACGACAGCCTATGGTGGGGGCTTGCCGCTGGAGCCCTGCTAACCGCAGCCGTTCATAGCAGCGCGGCTGTTATCGGTATTATTATGGGCTTTGTCACGCTAGGAGCAATGCCGGTTGAGCTCGGCATTGCGGTAGTGCTCGGCGCAAATGTTGGTACTTGTGCCACAGCCTTGCTCGCCTCCATCGGCGGCTCCAAGGCAGGTCAATATGTAGCCTGGTCGCATGTCGTGCTTAATGCAGGCGGTGCGCTGCTATTTATGCCGTTTACCTTTGAGCTGGCCACCATCTCTGCATGGATTTCATCATCCAATGCCGGACAAATTGCGCATACTCAGACGATATTCAACATTTTGAGCTCGTTGATTGCACTTCCTTTTTGTTATCTGAGCGTTTTTCGGAAATCAGGTCCCCGAACGATTATGTCCTAATCCGTTTGCAATCCCAACAATTGAAAGGCTCCGGCAACGATACGGTGGTTGTTGTCGTAGCCGGATTGCTTTTGCCGCTTCCAGGCTTCTTTCGGATCAAACCAATCCACGCCTCTAATTTCCTCGACTTGCGCTTGGAGCGAGCCTCCGACGGCCTCAACCAAATAATAATGTACCTCTTTATCCACTTTACCGTGGGTATCATGATCATATTGGTATTTAATTTGGTCAATCGGAGCGATGATCACACCTTCAAGACCCGTTTCTTCAACGATTTCTCGCAACGCGGTTTGTTCTATGGTTTCCCCTGCCTCCATCTTTCCTTTGGGCAGTGAGACCTTGCCATATCGGTCCTGAATGAGCTGGATTTGCAGCTTTCCTTCTTCGTTTCGGCGATAGACGACTCCGCCTGCTGAAATTTCCTTCATCTCCGTTTCCCCCTTGCAGCGTGAAATAAGTACTATATGCAGCAAAGGATTCCTCCATCGCTTCCTAAGGTAGGAATCGTTGAACAAAGGAATCCCCGCATTTATTCAAGCTTGCTGTTATGCTCTTAATGCTTCTGGTCGTTCCAACACAAAGCTATGCAGCTCAGCATCGATTGATTCACTTGGCATATCATCCATCACTCTAACAAGAGTTGCACGGCATTCATTGACACCAGCTTCGTTTATTTTGACACGGCAAAGCTTGCCAATCAGTGCTTCCGTACCGTTAAATACGACTTGAATATAATTATCTGTGTAGCCCATCACAAGTCCTGTGCCCGGAGCACCTTTATAGTCGCGCTCTGGAATAACATCAAGCACTTGGCCAACGTACTGCTTGGCATAGGCTAGCTGCATTTGCTCAGACAAGTCGATCAGCTTATGAACACGTTCATTCTTAACTTCCTCATCTACCTGTTCGTCCATACGAGCCGCAGGTGTTCCTGTGCGCTTCGAGTAAGGGAAAACATGCATTTCGGCAAATTTCATTTCTTCCATAAACCGCAGGCCGTCTTCGAACATTTCCTCCGTCTCACCAGGGAATCCAACGATGACATCCGTAGTAATCGCAACGCCTGGCATCGCTTCATGCAGACGTTTGATTTTTGCGGCAAATTCAGCCGTTGTATACTTCCGACGCATCCGCTTCAATACGGAGTCTTCGCCTGCTTGGAGCGGAATATGCAGATGGCGGCACATTTTGCTGGAGCGATTGAGCACATCAATCATCGCATCGTCGATTTGGCTCGCTTCAATCGAACTGATCCGAATCCGCTCAAGCCCTTCGATCTTGTCCAAATCCCAGAGCAAGCTGGTCAAATTGTAGTTCTCCATATCATCGCCGTAGCCTCCGGTATGAATACCGGTCAACACGACTTCCTTGTAGCCGGAAGCAACAAGCTGCCTTGCTTGCGTCAGCACGCTCTCTGAAGCGCGGCTGCGCGATAGCCCCCGTGACCAAGGAATGATACAAAATGTACAAAAATTGTTACAGCCCTCTTGGATCTTCAGAAACGCACGTGTACGCTCCGAGAAATCCGGCACATCCAGTTCTTCGAAGTCACGTGTTTTCATAATGTTGCGCACGGCGTTAACCGGTTTGCGGTCGTCTTGAATTTGATCGACAAAGCTCATGATCTTCTCACGATCCTGCGTACCAATAACGAGATCCACACCCTCGATTGCCATAATCTCGGCTGGTGAGGTTTGTGCGTAACAGCCCGTTACCGCAATGACAGCGTCTGGATTGCGACGGACTGCACGCCTGATGATTTGACGACTTTTTTTGTCGCCCGTATTCGTTACCGTACATGTATTGACCAAATAAACATCGGCAGTAGACTCGAAATCAACCTGCTCGTAACCTTCGTTTTTGAATAGCTGCCATATCGCTTCTGTGTCATAGAAGTTAACTTTGCAGCCCAGCGTATAAAATGCGACTGTTGGCATTGTTGTTACGCCCCTCCCATTTCTCCGGATTCATATAATAAGCAGGTTAATCCTACGATACCCGCTGTTTCCGTTCGTAATATTCTTCTTCCTAAGCCCACTAGAACAGCTCCCGCTGCTTCGGCTTCTATAGCTTCGCGATCGGTAAATCCACCTTCAGAGCCGACAATAAGCAGCACCCTTGGATGGCTATCTTCAGTCCTGCCGGCGAACCACGCGCCAACTGCTGCACGAATGCCTCTGCCGTGAGCCTGATGACCCTCGCGCTCATAGCAGAACAGCGCCAAATCATAATTGGCTATCGACTTCATAAGCTCGCGCCAGCTGTGGAGCGGCTCGATTGCAGGAATGCGGCTGCGATGAGCCTGCTCTGCTGCTTCCTTCGCGATTTTGCCCCAACGATCCATACGCTTGGCTTCCTTTTTGGCATCGTACTGCACGATCATCCGCTCGGATTGAAATGGAACGAAAGCAAACGCGCCAATTTCAGTACCTTTCTGAATGACCAGCTCCATTTTATCGCCCTTGGGTAAGCTTTGCGCGATGGTTACTGCCCATTTCGGCTCGCTATCCGCGCTCAGCATCTCCACGATCTCTGCTATAATCAGCGTCGGAGCCGCTTCAATGACTTCTACTAACGCTGTGCGCGACTGCCCGTCGCTAACGATAAACTTATCGCCTGGCCTCGATCGCATGACCCGTACGGCATGATGCGCATCCTCGCCAACCAAGCGTATTTCGGTGTCGCCAAACTGCTCTGCCGCTACAAAATATCGTTGCATTATTGTTTTCCAACCACCCTTAAACAAATTCCATCCTTCATAATACCATGATTGCCCGCTTTAAATCTATGTGAAAGGGTTCCCACTAACCTGTTTTCGAACGAACAAGTCATTCAATTAACTGAAAATTTGTTTCGCAATTGATACTGTATTACTGATCATATCGCCAGACAATGACAAAATCGGATCGATTGTTACTCTGCGCAGCGGCGGAATAAACACGATCAGCAGAAAAATGTATGTGCCCCAATGCGCGTACTCATCCATCTTTAGTCGCACCTTCAAAGGTACCACATCAGCAACTATGCGATAACCATCAAGTGGCGGGAGCGGTATTAGATTAAACACGAACAACAGAAAATTAATAGATATAATATAATTAAACGCAAGACTGACTGCACTCACTACTCCGATGGAGCTGTTATCTAGAATACCTGAAGCACCAATCCCAATTATTACAAATACAGCTATGATCCCTACAAGCAAGTTGCTGAGCGGACCAACCGCCGTCACGATAATGCTCATTAAACGGGGATTGCTGAACTTGCTCGGATTGACCGGTACCGGCTTCGCCCACCCAAACCCTGCAATAAGGATGAGCAGCGTGCCTAGTACGTCTAAATGAACTCGCGGGTTAAGCGTAACTCTGCCTGCATTGTATGCCGTATCGTCGCCAAATTTATACGCGCTATATGCGTGAGCGAATTCATGCACCGTAAAAGCAATAATTACAGCCAAAACGACAAATGGCAACTCGTCAAGTGGAAACCGAATAAAGCTCTGCAAATCCATTAAGTCACCTGCGGCTTTCTCGCCACAAACGCAATCCATTCCTCATCGCGGCGCTTCTCGACAATTTCGAATCCAGACTGAATGAGTCCTTCTTCTACGACTGTTTCTTTATTCTTGTAAACACCGGATGCGATATAAATACCATTTGGTTTAAGCGCTTCATATACATCATCAACGAACATCAGAATAACTTCTGCTAGTATATTAGCGACCACTAGATCGACAGGAACTGTCACAGCAGTAGACACCTGCATAGCTTCAGCCGAAGCCTCTTCCTGATCACTTTTAATTACACCTAGCAAATCACTCAGTCTAACTTCCACTCTCTCCGACAACCCGTTTAACGAAACGTTCTCTTTTGCACTTGATACGGCAACAGGATCAAGGTCAAGCGCCAGCACGCTTTTTGCTCCTAAGAGGCACGCTCCAATGGCAAGAATACCTGAACCTGTTCCAACATCGATCATTTCTTCTCCGCCGCGGATAACGGATTCCAGCGTCTGCAAGCAGAGAGATGTCGTTGGGTGCGTACCTGTTCCGAATGCCATCCCAGGATCGATCTCAATGATGCGCTCATTCGGGCCAGCCTCATACTCTTCCCATGTTGGCTTAATCGTTAATGTATTCGAAATACGTAATGGCTTGAAGTATTGCTTCCAAGCCGTAGCCCAGTCATCATCATCTACCAAAACTGCCGAATACTCAACTGTTCCAGGGTCGATATCAAACTCGCGAAGCTCTTCAACACGCGGTTTTATAGCTGCGATAAGCGCATCTGTATCTGTGTCTTCTCCAAAATAGCCTTTAATAATCGCTTGACCTTCTGGAATATCATTTAGCGGGAGCTGATACCATTGTCCAAATGAGGTATCGCGCTGTTTGTTCAGCGTACCCGATTCTTCAATCGATACGCCTCCTGCCCCATGCTCATGCAAAAAGTTGGATATCATTTCTTGTGCTTCCTCAGTGGTCGAGATCGTAATTTCATGCCATTTCATATGTAATATCCTCCAGTAATAATCGTAAACTACCGCCGCGGACACAGTGGCCCAGACAATTGCTTCGCTATAAAAATCTAACATCTATTGTACACCAGAGTAGTGCTTTTACACAAAAAATTGACGATAGCGACCTAATAATTTAATTGTGCTACAATCATGGAGACTTATTGGAGAAGTAGATAAAGCAAATCAATGTCATTGAACATTTCATTCCGAGGAGGGTTTGCACCGCACATGACACCTAGAAATGCTGAAAAAGACCAAAAGCTGCGCGACGAGAGGCAGCGACAAATCTTGGAGGCAGCCATGCATGTCATAGCGAGGAGAGGCTTGCCGGCAACAAAAATATCCGACATCGCCGTAACCGCTGGTATTAGCGTGGGGAATGTCTACAAATATTTCAGCTCCAAAGATGATATCTTCCAAGCATTGGTTGAGAGCGGACAGCGTGAATACAGACAATTCGTAGAGCATGCACTCCATTTGGAATCGAGCCCCTATGAGAAGCTGTTCTGGTACACAGAGAACTGGCTCACTTACCAAAGCGGCTGGGCGATCACAGTTATCCTTCAATATGCGAGAACCTCAGAAGCCGTTTCCGCCGAGCTCACTCAGGCCGTTAGTTCACGGTTTATTGACAATTTACGGCCTATGGCAGCGATGATTGCGGAGGGACAGGCTGCGGGTGTAATCAAGTCAGGTGACAGTATGGAATTAGCGCTTATTTACGTTTCTATGATGGAAGGCCTCATTCTTCACAATATTCCAGGCATACATGAGATTACTACGTTAACACCAGACAAAATGCTCGCTCTCCTGCTTAAATAATCAATGCCACAGTTGAAATAAAACGATTGACGTTGAATGGTAAATCCTGCTATCATGTCTACATAGTGAATAATTATTCATCCATTGTCCACCAGACCGCTGGCGACGCATAATGACTACTTTGCAAAAAGAGGCATTATGCTTTTTTTATTAGCATTATACCAACTTATCCGATGTGATTAATAACGAAACAAACAGAAAGAGGATGAGCGACTTGGAATTGTTTTGGTTTATTCCTACCTACGGGGACGGACGTTACATTGGAACCGACCTCGGAGCAAGAACAACGACGCCCGTGTATTATCGACAAGTTGCTATGGCGGCAGATGACCTAGGCTTTGATGGCGTATTGCTTCCGACGGGAAGAGCCTGCGAAGACCCCTGGATCACAGCGGCTTCACTCATTCCGGTAACGAAGAGATTGAAATTTCTAGTCGCAGTAAGACCCGGACTTATGTCGCCCACCCTTGCTGCGAGAATGGCCGCTACTTTCGACCGAAGCTCTGGAGGCAGATTGCTTGTCAATGTCGTGGCTGGCGGCGATCCCGCGGAGCTTGATGCGGATGGCTTATTCCTGAATCATGATGAGCGATATGAATTAACAGATGAATTCATGTCCATCTGGCGCACCATTTTACAACAAGATGAGGCGCTTAGCTTTGACGGTAAGCATCTGAAGGTCACCAATGCCGAGCATTTCTTTCCAGCTGTACAAAAGCCACACCCGCCTGTTTTTTTCGGCGGCTCATCACCAGCCGCTATTGACGTAGCGACTAAGCATGCTGACCACTACCTAACCTGGGGGGAGCCGCCGGAGCAGGTCAAGCAGAAGCTGGACCTCGTTCGCAAGCAAGCGCAGGCTCAGGGCAGAACAGTCAAGTTCGGCATACGACTCCATATTATCGTAAGGGAATCCAATGAAGAGGCTTGGGAAGCTGCCAATCGGCTGATCAGCCGATTGGATGATGCCACCGTTGCCAAAGCACAGCAGGTATACGCACGCATGGATTCACATGGGCAGAAACGGATGGCAGACCTTCACAAAGGGGATCGATCCCGCCTCGAAATATCACCCAATCTATGGGCTGGAATCGGGCTGGCACGAGGCGGCGCAGGAACGGCGCTCGTTGGTGACGCAGATACGATTGCCGAGCGAATGAAGGAATATGAATCACTTGGCATCGAGACCTTTATTCTGTCCGGTTATCCTCACCTAGAAGAGGCCTATCGGGTCGCAGAGCTATTATTCCCGAAGCTGCGACAGGCTACTGCACATTCATATGGCTCGGGACCAACCGGGGAGATGATTGCTTATCAGTACCAGCCAGGCGAGATCCGTTAGCCGTCCCACAACTGTCAAATGGACAGCAAGCAAAGCATACCCTTTGAGCTTGTCAGCAATTGCTGTCCTTGCTGTGCTTATCGTTTGGTGGCTCGTTACGAGCCTGCAATGGGTGAATCCACTGTTCGTTCCATCGCCATGGAAGGTATGGCTGGCTTTCATTCAAATTTGGCAAGAAGGCTATAAAGGAAGCTCCCTTGCTCATCATATCGGAGACAGTCTATTCCGTCTCGGCAGTGCATTTGTGTTAGCACTTGTTACAGCAATACCGCTTGGTCTTGTGAGCGGCGCATCTCGCACGGTTCGTTCGTTAATCGATCCCTTTATCGAGTTCTACCGTCCGCTGCCCCCACTCGCCTATTACACCATGCTCGTGCTATGGCTCGGCATTGGCGATTCTTCCAAGATCGCATTGCTGTTTCTAGCTGCATTTGCCCCTCTATACATAGCTGTGGTAGCGGGAGTCAAACGAATATCCATTGACCGTATTCATGCTGCCAAGTCACTGGGCTCGAACAGACGCAAGCTCTTTGTTTATATTTTGCTGCCATCTGCCCTCCCCGAAATATTTACTGGCATCAGGACCGCTGTCGGTGTCAGCTATACAACGCTCGTTGCAGCCGAAATGATTGCTGCAATGTCTGGAATAGGCTGGATGGTACTAGATGCAAGCAAGTTTCTGCGGAGCGATATTATATTCGCAGGCATTATTATTATGGGGCTAATTGCACTACTCATTGATTCGTCACTACGCTGGCTGGAGAGAAAGCTTGTCCCTTGGAGCGGAAAAGATTGAAACCTAGAATAGGAGTGTTGACAAATGAACAAAAAAACGAAATTATCCGGTATTTTCATGGTCGTATTAGCCCTTTCCCTAATGATCTTGTTAGCAGCGTGCGGAACAGACAAATCCAATTCTGCCGAGCAAGCGACGAATACTCCAGCTAACAAAGAAACCGAAAAAGCAGCCACTGAAGCTACAGCTGAGCCTGTCGCAACAGCTGCTCCCGCTGCTAACCCCCAGCCCAAGGAGGTTAGGATTGGTTTTCAGATTATCCCGAATGCTGAGCTTCTCGTCAAAGCGCTCGGCCTAGCAGAGAAAAAGTTCCCGGATGTCAAAGTAACCTGGGTACCGTTCGATTCGGGACGTGACGTCAACACTGCCTTCGCAGCGGGCGGGATCGATCTAGGCCTTGCTGGTTCGGTACCAGTAGCCATTGGTCTAGCGAATGAGCTTCCTTACTCGGTCTACTTCCTTCATGATATTATCGGTGACAACGAAGCACTAGCCGTTCGCAATTCCTCCAACATTAACAGCGTCAAGGACCTTGTTGGCAAAAAAATCGCTGTCCCCTTTGGTTCTACTACTCACTTCAGCCTACTGTCAGCTCTTAAACAAGAAGGCGTTGATCCGGCTTCTGTCAGCATACTCGATCTTCAGCCGCCAGACATCGTTGCCGCGTGGCAGCGCAAAGATATTGATGGTGCATTCGTATGGCAGCCATCACTGGCGAAGCTAGTCGCAGAAGACGGTAAAATATTAATATCCGCTAAAACGTTGTCGGAGCAAGGCATCATCACAGCTGACGTTGGTATCGTCGGACGCAAATTCGCCGAGCAATATCCACAATTCGTCCAAGATTACGTAACCGTTCTAGATGAAGCGGTCGAACTGTATCGCACTAAGCCCGAGGAAGCAGCTAAAGCCGTTGCTCCGCTGCTAAGCCAGCCAGAGGCAGATACGCTTACCCAGCTTCACGAGCTCGTGTGGTTAACCTCCAAGGAACAGCAGGATACCAAATACTTGGGATCAGACAGCAGTGACAGCGGCTTCGCCAACGTGCTGCAGCAGACCGGACAGTTTCTAGTAGATCAGAAAACGATTCCTAGCGCTCCGATTGCAAGCGTCTATCAGCAAGGAATATGGAACGACTCGCTCAAGCACGAATAACTCTTGAAATTGAGGAAAAAGGAGGCTACCGTATGTCAGAGGCTATAAATAGCTCCAAAACGGCTATTTCACTGCGCGGCATCCATCTCGCCTACGCTAACCGCGCTGCTGTATCAGAGGTACTTGGCGAAATTAACCTTTCTATTCAAGAGGGGGAATTCCTATGTATTCTCGGTCCTTCAGGCTGCGGAAAAACGTCTTTGCTTAAAGTAGCAGCCGGCTATGAGCAGCCTACACGCGGTGAGGTCAACATATTCGAGAGAACGCATGATAAGCCTCATCATGAGGTCGGTGTCGTATTCCAGCACTCTAATTTGTTTCCATGGCTCTCGGTTCAGGGCAATGTAGAATTCGGATTAAAAATGCTGGATCGCTCACGCCTTGAGCGCAAAGAGACTGCCTCTGCAATCGTTAAGCAGGTAGGTTTGACAACTTATTCCTCCTTGCTTCCCTTCCAATTGTCAGGCGGTATGAAGCAGCGGACGGCCATTGCAAGAGCACTGGCAACAGATCCAAGGATTATTCTAATGGATGAGCCATTCGCTTCGCTAGATGCCATCACACGCGAATCGCTGCAATACCTTATCCGTAAAATTTGGGTATCCTCCGGGAAAACCATTATATTCATCACACATGACGTCGATGAAGCCCTGCTGCTGGGTACGCGAATTATTACGATGCAGGGAGGCCCCGGCCGGATTGAGCTTGATATTCCAAACCCGCTCAACAAGCGATCAGAACCGTTTACCTTTGTACGGAAGCATCCCAAATTCGGTGAGCTTCGCGACTCATTGGTTAGGTCACTTCGGCATAGAGAGCATAATCTGCAGGAAGCTGTTGATCTATAAGCTGCAAGAAATGAAGAAAGAGACTGCAGGCGTTTTCCTGCAGTCTCTTTCTTCATTCTATCCTCTACTCAACTCTTACGAGCGTACTTCCGCCAATCTGGCTAATCAGATGCAATGCACGATCAGCAACTGACTCATCCACAGTCGCGGTCAGAAGCCCGCTACCAAAGGTATCGCTAACCTCTATCACACGCAGAGCTTGGAGTTTTCTCCGAGCCTCCAGCGCAGCCCCTTCACCTTCGAAGGTCGCTTGAATTTCGATTTCACTCATTTCATTATGCCTGCTCATTACGCGCGTCCGCTTCGGCGGCACGCTGAGCGGCTTTGCGGTCAGCTTCGTCCGCAAGCTCCTCGGAAAACTCTACATCTTCATTTTGTCCAACCGGTAAATTCCCGAAATTTTCTTTCTCCAAGCTGTTTTGTTCTGTCATCGTTGATTCCCTCCGGTTTTTATAAGTATGGTTTTCCTACCCGAATAGAATATGTTTGTCCACCTCGAATTATACAGAACGATAAGTAGAAACAGCTGAAGGTGTCTCATCGCGGCGCTGCTCGTTTCATTCCTATATATTAAAGAAAAAAGACGTGCCGGGTTATTCACCACGGAACGCCTTTTTCATCTTCTCGAATATCGATTCATGATGCTCTTGGTCATTCGATACCGCATCGCCACTAAGTCCGCCGAATTGACGCAGAAGTTCCTTCTGATCGTCTGTTAAGTTAGTAGGGGTTACAATCGTAACCTTCACATGCTGATCGCCTTGTCCATAGCCGCGTAATTTCGGAACACCTTTACCTTTTAGCCTGAAATAAGTTCCTGTTTGTGTGCCTGCTGGTACCTTGAGCTTCACTTTCTCCGTCAGCGTAGGAATTTCAATTTCATCGCCTAGCGCCGCTTGAACGAAAGTAAGTGGAACCTCGCAATAAATATCGTCGCCCTCACGCTCGAAGAACTCATGCGGCTTCACGCGAATGACAATATACAGGTCTCCAGCTGGACCGCCTCGCAGACCGCCTTCGCCTTCACCTGACATCCGAATTTGCGCACCGTCATCTACGCCCGCAGGAATGCGAATGTTGATTTTACGTTGACGCTTCACTTTACCCGCACCGTGGCAAGTCGAGCATTTATCCTTAATAACACGGCCCGTGCCGCTGCAGTTCGTACATGCACGACGGTTGACCATTCGGCCAAATGGCGTGTTCTGTACCACTTCCTGCTGACCGCTGCCCTTACATACCGAACAAGCCTCAGGCTTCGTACCTGGCTTTGCGCCATCTCCGTGACAAGTATCACAGGTTTCGGTACGCGGAATCGTAATTTCAGTTTCCTTGCCGAATACAGCTTCCTTGAATTCGACCGTCATCGTATATTGAAGATCATTACCGCGCTGTGGTGCGTTCGGATCACGACGTCCGCCGCCTCCGCCGAAAAACATGTCGAAAATATCGCCAAAGCCGCCTCCGCCGAAATCACCGCCTCCGCCGCCCATGCCTTGATTCGGATCAACATGGCCGAACCGGTCATACTGCGCGCGTTTGCCGTCGTCACTGAGGACGTCGTAAGCTTCCTTCACTTCCTTGAACTTCGTCTCCGCATCCGCTGCCTTGTTCACATCGGGATGAAACTCCCGTGCAAGCTTGCGGTAAGACTTCTTAATCTCTTCTGCCGAAGAGTCCTTCCCTAGGCCTAGCACCTCATAATAATCGCGTTTGCTTGCCACCTGTTCTCACCTCCGCTATCTATATTCTATGATTCCATACAAGCGTAAACGGCTAAAGCCATCCTCTGGCGGCTGTGCGCACGTTTCGCATAGACGTATAGAGAAAGTATGAGTAAAATCATATACTTTCCTATACGTTGCAAAAACGCGCGAAAGGAGGTCAAAGCCAGGTAGCGCCTGTCTTTGACCTCTCGCTCGCTACACTTTATTTATTGTCGTCAACCACTTCATAATCAGCATCCACTACATTATCTTTTCCTTTTGCAGAACCAGCTTCCGGCTCAGCGCCTTCGCCTGCTTGTGCAGCCTGCTCATATAGCTTAACAGAAAGCTGTTGTACGATTTCAGTCAACTCTTCAGCTGCTTTGTTGATTTGCTCAAGATCGTCAGTTGCAAGCGCTGCTGTAAGCGTCTCTTTCGCAGCATTAGCTTTGTCGATTTCACCAGCATCTACTTTGTCGCCAAGATCTTTAATCGTTTTATCAACGGAGTAGATCAATTGGTCAGCGTTGTTTTTCGCTTCTACTAGGTCACGGCGCTTACGGTCTTCTTCCGCATTCAGCTCAGCGTCTTTCATCATTTGATTGATTTCATCTTCGCTCAGACCGCTTGAAGAAGTGATCGTAATTTTTTGGCTCTTGCCTGTTCCTTTATCAAGCGCCGAAACGTTAACGATACCGTTCGCATCGATATCGAAGGTAACTTCGATTTGCGGTACACCGCGCGGTGCAAGAGGAATATCATTCAATGTGAAGCGGCCAAGCGTCTTGTTGCCGGCTGCCATCGAGCGCTCACCTTGCAGAACATGAATTTCCACGCCCGGCTGGTTATCCGCATATGTGGAATATACTTGGGATTTGCTTGTAGGAATCGTTGTGTTGCGGTCGATCATTTTGGTGAATACGCCGCCTGCAGTTTCGATACCAAGGGACAATGGCGTTACGTCAAGAAGAACAACGTCCTTCACATCGCCTGTTAGAACGCCGGCTTGAACAGCTGCGCCAAGTGCAACAACCTCATCCGGGTTAACGCCTTTGTGCGGATCTTTGCCGATCAATTTTTTAACCGCTTCTTGCACGGCTGGAATACGAGTCGAACCGCCGACAAGTACAACTTTATCGATGTCGCTAGCTGACATGCCAGCATCGCTAAGCGCTTGACGAGTAGGTCCAAGCGTACGCTCTACAAGAGTAGCTGCAAGCTCCTCGAACTTCGCACGAGTTAGGCTAAGCTCCAAATGCTGAGGAACGCCGTCAACCATTGTAATGAACGGAAGTGAAATTGCAGAAGTCAATACGCCGGAAAGCTCTTTCTTCGCTTTCTCCGCAGCATCCTTCAAACGTTGCACAGCCGCTTTATCTTTGGAGAGGTCAATGCCTTGATCTTTCTTGAATTCAGCAACAAGGTGATCGATAACCACTTGGTCGAAATCGTCGCCGCCTAGTTTGTTGTCACCGCTTGTAGCTTTAACTTCGAAAAAGCCGTCGCCCAATTCAAGGATCGATACGTCGAATGTACCGCCGCCAAGGTCATAGACCAGGATCGTTTGATCTTCTGTTTTCTCAAGGCCGTATGCAAGTGCAGCAGCCGTTGGCTCATTGACGATACGCAATACTTCAAGACCCGCAATTTTACCTGCATCTTTTGTTGCTTGGCGCTGGCTGTCATTGAAGTAAGCTGGAACGGTAATTACCGCTTGTGTTACCGTTTGACCTAAGTATGCTTCCGCATCAGCTTTCAATTTTTGCAAAATAATTGCAGAAATTTCTTGCGGCGTGAAATCTTTATCATCGATCTTTTCTTTGTGGTTCGTACCGATATGGCGTTTAATCGAGCTAATTGTACGGTCAGGGTTCGTAATTGCTTGACGTTTTGCCGTTTCACCGACAACGCGCTCGCCATCTTTTTTGAAACCTACTACGGAAGGGGTTGTACGGTTGCCCTCCGGGTTAGGAATAACGACTGCCTCGCCGCCTTCCATTACTGCTACGCAAGAGTTTGTTGTACCAAGGTCAATACCGATTACTTTACTCATAGCTATAGTTCCTCCTACATCCAATTGTATTTTGATAAATCATATAATAATCGTTAATCTTTATACCCGCTTAGCTGCTTACTTTAACCATTGCAGGACGAAGCACTTTATCTTTCAGAATATAGCCCTTCTGCACTTCTTCAACAACGATGCCTTCTTCATGCTCGTCAGATTCGACCTGCATAATAGCTTGGTGGAACTCTGGGTTGAAAGGTTCACCGACAACATTCATCGCTTTCAAGCCTTCCTGCTCCAGCGTCTGCTCCAATTGGCGGAATATCATATCCACGCCCTTCGCCAGTGACTCGAAATCACCATTGACGGAAGCAGCAGCAACTGCGCGTTGAAAATTATCTACAACCGGCAGCAGCTGACCGATTAATTTCATCGATGCGTACTGTCCGAGTTCTTCTTTTTCCTTCAAAGTCCGGCGGCGGAAATTATCAAAGTCCGCTTGCGCGCGCAAGAAACGCTGCTGGTTTTCTTCAGCCTGCTTTACGAGCTCGGAATAGCGCGAGTCTCCTTCGAGAATCTCGACCTCCGCTTCCTCGATTACCTGCTCTGATTGCTCAGCAGATATCGTTTCTTCAGCAGCTTCTGCCGCTTCATTATGTTGCTCTTTCGTACTCATGCAATCACCTCCTTAAAAGTTACGAAGTAAACTTGGCATCATAAGCATCGGCATAAAATCTATTTATACCAGCGGCCAAGAAGCACCGCCATGTCTTTGGAAATAATATCCAACAAGCTAATGACTTTGCCGTATTCCATTCGCGTAGGTCCTAGAATGCCGATCGTTCCCAGCGATTGACCATCAATAGCATAGGTTGCTGTAATTAAGCTGCAATCACTAATTGCCTTATGGTCATTTTCTGTCCCGATACGTACTTGTATACCTGATGGAAGACCGGTAAACATTTTCATAATGGCTGGTGTCTCATCAAGCAAATCCAAAATGGTTTTTACTTTGTCTACATCCTTGAATTCCGGCTGGGATAACATATTCGTTGTCCCGCCAAGGAAGATCCGATGCTCATCCTCGTTTTGGAGCGCATGATCCAGCACCTGCAGCAGCTGCTCATAATGATCAACATGCCGCTCAAGCTCTTGCCCAACTTCGGTGTAAAGCTTCGACCTAAGACGGATAAGCGGAACGCCTACCAGCTTCGTGTTAAGAATGTTCACGACCTTCTCCATATCATCCATCTTCAGACCTTCTGGAATCGAAATCGTTCGGTTCTCAACATGCCCCGTATTCGTTACAATAATCGCTACTGCTGAGGTTTGATCCAGCGGCACAAGCCCAAAGTGCTTGAGCGATGTACTGAACATCTCCGGTCCGAGCAGAATAGACGTATAATTGGTCAAATTCGACAAAATCATTGCAGTTTGCTGAATGACCTGCTCCATTTGGTTCATTTTGTCCGTTACGAACGAGCGAACCACGCCAATATCGTTCTCATCCACTTCGCTAAGCTTTACTAAATGGTCCACATAATAACGGTAGCCCTTAGTCGATGGAACACGCCCTGCTGACGTGTGCGGCTGCTCAAGAAAACCAAGCTCCTCCAGATCCGCCATTTCATTGCGAATCGTAGCTGGACTGAATCCAACATCCCCCCGCTTCGAAATACTGCGCGAGCCAACTGGTTCCGCCGAGCGAATATAATCATCTACAATGGCGTGCAATATCATCCGTTGTCGATCCGTCAGCATCCGAATTCCCCCTACATAATTGTCATTTCCGTTATTTCGGCTTCCCATCGTTAGCACTCAATAGTATCGAGTGCTAATCATTACTACAAAAATACCAAACCAGCTTGTCGATTGTCAAGTCGGTTTGGCATTTTTGTAAGCCCAATTTGGTTAAACCTTATGAACTCTGCCTGCTTCGTCTACTGCAAACTTCTCTTTCCGTACGCGTGTGTCGCCTTGGTACAGCTCTACGATGCGGTTCGGGGCCGCTGAGTCATCTATAATCACTTTCCAGCCGTTAGTGTTTAACAACGCAAATACCTCGTCGAATCCCATTGCCTTAAAACCGTAAAAACCACTGAAGCCTGCCCATTTCTTTAGCAGCACCGTAGTCACATGCTGTAGCTTTTCTTCTACTGTTGCAATCTGATCTTTCTTTTCACTCATCGTTATTTCTCCTCTGTATCACAATAAACATCTATATTGACTATATACCAAAACGCATCATATTACTATTTAGCCTATCATTTTCAATACGGCAATCTCATCGCACGCAAGCTGCTTAGGGCAATTCACGCAATCTTTCCACACCTTCTCCGGGAAGATTTCCTTCTCGACAACCGTAAATCCATTTTTCTCAAAAAAAGAAACGGCGTAGGTCAACGCCATAATTTTGGGGATTTGCTGTTCCTTCGCCTGCTCAATCAGCGCATCAACAAGCTTGCTGCCAATGCCGACACCCTTATACCCCTCCGACATGCCCAGCGAACGAATCTCTACGAGATCCTTGCCAAGTCTCGTTAAGGAGCCGCAGCCCACGACCTCTTCTCCAATTTCCGCTACAACGAATGTATCTATCATATATTCGAGCGCTTCCCGAGTGCGAGGCAGCATAATGCCTTTCTCGGCATAACCTTTAATAAGCTGAAACAAGGTTTCAATATCTTCCGTAGTCGCTTTTCTGCATACAACCTGTACTGCCTGCATTTGTGCCTTCGCCTCCACCCGGTGCAAGTTCAAAATCAATATGAATAAATATACAATACAACGCATTTTTTCTCAAGAGGTTTTTATCCCGTAAAACCAATAAACGCTCCAAAGACTTCATTGCCGAGCAGAACGCCTTTATCAGTCAATCGGTAGATGACATCATCCTCTGATTTCTCTGCTTCCAGTAGCCCATCATTCATCAGCTTATGAATAACAACGCCAAATTTATCCTCCAGCGTTTGTCCATTAAATTGCTTGGAGAAGCGCGAAGCAGGCACCCCCTCCAGCAAACGCAAGCCAACCATCATCAAATCCTCCATCGCTTCTGCTTCCGGCACCTCGAATTGCTCAAGGCGTGGCAGCTTCGTTGAAGCCGCGTCGATGTATGGCGTAATTCCTTTGATGTTTACGTGACGAATCCGATTCGCATAACCGTGAGCACCTGCTCCAAGGCCGTAATAAGGCTCATTGCGCCAATAGGTAGAGTTATGGCGACTCTCGTAGCCCGGCTTAGCGAAATTGCTGATCTCATAATGGGCATAGCCGTTGCTATTGAGCAAATCCATTAACAAAATAAACATGTTGAACTCCTCCTCTTCAGGAGGCAATGGAAGCTCATTGCGTTCATACAGCTTATGGAACAATGTATTTTCTTCTACCTTAAGGCTGTAGATGGAATAGTGGGGAAGCTCCAGCTCCATTGCACGGTTCACACTGTCTCTCAGCAGTTCGACCGTCTGGCCAGGCAAGCCGAACATCAAATCGATCGACAGATTAGTGAAACCGACTTTGCGCGCATTTTCTATGCTGCGGTAGACATCATCCACGTTGTGGATCCGTCCAATGCGCTCAAGCAACCCGTTATCGAAAGATTGCACGCCGAAGCTGATGCGGTTCACTCCACCTTCCTTCATAGCCGCAAGCTTGTCGATATCCGTAGTACCCGGGTTGGCTTCCATGGTGAATTCTGCATTCGGAGCCAGCGGAAAGTGTTTATGCACCGATTTCAGAAAACGCTCCATTTGGGGAGGTGTAAGTACGGTAGGCGTCCCTCCTCCAACAAACACCGTATCGATTTCTTCGGGCGGCCACTCTGCTACCGTGCGCTCCATCTCCATCTCCAATGCATCAAGGTACTGATCAACGGGCTGCCCCTTCAACACATAGGATGTGAAATCACAGTAATGGCATTTATTCGTGCAGAAAGGAATGTGTATATATAAAGCACGAGGTGCTTGCATAATCGTCATCTTTTTTTCTCCTTCGAGCGCGAACCGTTCATGCTGCGACTACTCTTGTAGTGGATATCGCTCGCGCTTCGCATTGAAATAATGAAACTGTAAGGAATGGAATAGAAAAAAGGGAGAGCTGCGCCCTCCCTCATCCTCGTACGTCTTAATCCTCGCCGATTTTGAGCACCGCCATGAACGCTTCCTGCGGCACTTCTACACTACCTACTTGCTTCATCCGCTTCTTGCCTTCCTTCTGCTTCTCAAGAAGCTTCCGTTTACGGCTAATATCGCCGCCGTAACATTTGGCAAGAACGTTTTTACGCATAGCTTTAACCGTTTCACGCGAAATAACTTTATTGCCGATAGAGGCCTGAATCGGAACCTCGAACATTTGACGCGGTATAAGCTCTTTCAGCTTCTCGCAAATGACCTTGCCGCGTTGATATGCACGATCACGGTGAACGATAACGGATAAAGCATCAACCTGCTCATTGTTAAGCATAATGTCCATTTTGACAAGATTGGATCTGCGGTAACCGCTAATCTCGTAGTCGAATGAAGCATAGCCCTTCGTGCTTGATTTCAATTGATCGAAGAAATCATATACAATCTCGGATAATGGGACGTTGTATGTGAGCGTGACGCGATTCGTATCCAAATACTCCATGTTTACGAATTCACCGCGCTTGTTCTGACAAAGCTCCATGATTGCTCCCACATATTCATTAGGCACGATAATGCCCGCTTTGACAAACGGCTCTTCCACGTAATCAAGCTTTCCAGCTTCCGGATAATTTGATGGGTTATCAATCTCCATCGTTTCACCGTTGGTCAGCGTAATCTTGTAGATAACGCTTGGCGCTGTCGTAATGAGCGGAATATTAAATTCACGTTCGATCCGTTCTTGAATAATTTCCATGTGAAGAAGGCCAAGGAATCCGCAGCGATAGCCGAAGCCTAGCGCTGTCGAGGATTCCGGCTCGTATCTAAGCGAGGCGTCGTTCAGCTCCAGCTTCTCAAGCGCATCACGCAAATCGTTATAATCTTGTGTTTCAATCGGATACAGTCCGCAGAATACCATCGGGTTAATCTGACGGTAGCCCGGCAAACGCTCCGGTGCAGGACGCTTCGCTTCGGTAACGGTATCACCAACCCGCGTGTCCTTCACATTCTTGATTCCTGCAACGATAAATCCTACATCGCCGACCGCAAGTTCTTTCACGATCGACATGCGCGGCATGAAAGCACCTACCTCGATAACCTCGAATTCAGCGCCAGTTGCCATAAAGCGAATTTTGGAACCCGCCTTGATACTTCCGTCCATAACCCTAACATAGACGATAACGCCCTTATACGGGTCATAGTGAGAGTCGAAAATAAGAGCTTTTAGCGGCTGATCCGGATCACCCACTGGCGAAGGCATCTTCGCCACAACCTGCTCCAATATTTCTTTGATACCAATGCCCGCTTTCGCCGAAGCTAGCACGGCATCGCTTGCATCAAGGCCGATGACGTCCTCGATTTCCTGCTTAACGCGTTCTGGCTCAGCGCTAGGCAAATCGATCTTGTTAATAACCGGAACAATCTCCAGATTGTTATCCAAAGCCAAGTATACGTTGGCAAGCGTCTGGGCTTCGATCCCTTGTGCCGCGTCTACAACAAGCAATGCCCCTTCACATGCTGCAAGACTCCGAGAAACCTCGTATGTAAAGTCGACATGTCCAGGCGTATCAATCAAGTTAAGAATATACTCGATGCCGTCGTCTGCCGTATAAGCAAGGCGTACAGCCTGCAGCTTAATGGTAATGCCGCGTTCCCGCTCCAAATCCATTTGGTCAAGCACTTGCTCTTGCATCTCGCGTGATGACAATGCGCCGGTAAATTCCAAGATCCGGTCAGCAAGCGTCGATTTACCGTGGTCTATATGTGCGATAATAGAAAAATTCCTAATCCTCTTTTGTCGGTCACGTACGTCAGTCATGCCTAACCCCCACAATTTCCAATAATGCTAATCATTCCTCCTATTATATCAGTTAAGGGGAATACCAGCAATGTTCATTATCATTTCGTCAGCCCGTCGAAGATCGATACGACGAAACGAATCCCTTCGCTTGACATATTTTGTAGCAGCCCCGACGTCGAATCCGCAATGCGGTTCACCGCTGGTCGATCATCCACGACAGGCACCCCAGACA
Source organism: Paenibacillus sinopodophylli (assembly GCF_005930355.1). Taxonomy (GTDB): domain Bacteria; phylum Bacillota; class Bacilli; order Paenibacillales; family Paenibacillaceae; genus Pristimantibacillus; species Pristimantibacillus sinopodophylli. Next base: position 336,485 of record NZ_VDBO01000002.1, on the reverse strand, counting down.
GACGCACGCCGCTGTCTGGCAATTGGCTGTCCTCGAATTCAGAGGTGTATTCTTCACTTCCCATTTCGGCCATCCGTTTAAGCTGCTCAAGCTCCTTCTCCAGCTCGGCAATTTTTGTTTGCTGCACCATTTCAAACGTTTCGACCGGTTTCTCCCGCTCCTGTTGTTGAACGATCTCCGTATAATTACCTGATTCTTCAATTGGGCCATATATGCGCTCAATCCCTTTAGAAGACACATCGATGCCGTACAATATAACAATTGCCAGGGAGCCGCCAAGCAGCGTCCACTTCAACGAATTCCTTCTCATGGGCTTCCTACTCCTCTCTTTCGATCCATATTCTGCAGGCTTTAGCTTGCCTTGCCCTTGCTTACTGCCGATGCCTTCTCGTCTGCCCAATAAATATTCGCAATGACTTCTGCCAGCGCATCTGCGGTTCGATAGGATTCCTCAAGCGTATTATCTACTCCGCCAACTTCAATCAGAACATTATCCTCTGCTAATGACTGATTGTATTCCGCATTGCCGGAGGCTGCCGTTTTCCCCCATATGCCGCGCGATATGCCTGGGTACTTTTTGTCGAGCGCTTCATGAATGCGGGTTGCAAATGCTTCATTCTTCTGCCAATTTGGATTTTTATGTCCAATGATGAAATATACCTGCGCGTAGCTTTTGCCATTAATATCAATAGTCGTGTATTTTCTTTTTTGAGAGTCACGATGAAGATCAAAGAAGAACTTCAAATCCTTACTGCTGGCAATGGCTTCCTTGACCGTTTTCATCGAATATTTGTATGACAATTCCCATCTATAGTTTTGAATCGCTGTCGGATAATCCGTGTCAGAATGCTGAGCGCCTACCCCGTTCGCCTCCAGCTTTTCTGCAAGCCTTTTGCCAACTAACGTAATGTTTTTGGTCGCAGAGTTTGGGTCCTTGGTTTGATCAGTCAGTTCTGGATACCAAGACTCCCGATTGTGAGAGTGATAGATAAACGCTATCTTCGCTTTACCAGTCGTTCCTTTGCCGCCTTCATCGTCCGCAGGTGTAACAGGCTTGTCCGTGGCTGCTGGCTGCTTATCAGGCTCTTGCCCCTCTCCTTGGTCATTACCCTCAGTCGGCTCATCAGCCTGGCCTTCCTCGTGAAGCGGGTCTGATGGGTCATGGCTAATCGGAGCATTATCTTCCGGCCCTATAGCTGTATCCGTCCCTACACCTCTGCGTATGAGAAAAGCATCATTTGCGCTAAGACCAGGCAGCTCACCAGCAAGCAAGCTCATCGGATCCGCAGGATTGATATCCGTCAATGCACGCATAAGCAAGGCGCTTATCTGCTTCGTAGTGAACGATTCTGTTTCGTGACTGCTTTGGAAAGCAGGCATTTCCATTTCTAGCATATCCCCAAAGAACCCACTGGATACAGCCGCAGCGAATCCTTTCATTGAATTAACAGGTGAGGTGGTCGTTTGCTGATGTGCTATCCCCGCAACGCCAAGTAGAACAAAAAACACCATCGAGCAAAAAGAGAGTACCGCGAACGTACGTCCCGTAACGAGCAGTTGTCTCACACGTTTACTTTCTCTGCCTATATCCAGCAGCATGATTTTTCGTTTCATAAGCTGTATGACCTCCGCTTCTTAGCAACAATGGCTTTCGTTACTATTAATCTATGAGCCGCACCTTGTTCATAGAACGGCAAAACATAGAAAAGATTTTAAAGTCATAGAGCTCATAGAGTTGCGCTCATCTACAAAAAAAGGTTATCCCACTGGCTGCTCAGCCAATTGGAATAACCCGTATCAATAACTTTTAATGTGTATACGCAGCTACGTTGCTTGAATCGACAGCCTCATGTAAGGAAGCATTCAATCCGCTGGCAATAATATTCGCTATATCTTCAATGAACTCATCAATTTCTTTGGGCGTGACCAGGAGATCATGACCAAGCGGGCTCAGCACTTCTCTCACAAGCTGCAGCCGCTCGTTCTCCTCCATTTGGTTAACTAACCCAAGAATGTGGTCGGAGTTCGCATTCTGTTTGTTGAAATGGCTGCTCATCATCTCGAGCGTGTTATTGACGATGGTCGAAGCATATACGACAGTGGGCACCCCGATCGCAATGACGGGCACCCCTAATATTTCTTTCGTCAAGCCTTTTCGCTTGTTGCCTATGCCTGATCCCGGATGAATACCCGTATCGGCGATTTGTATCGTCGTATTAACTCGCTCTACTGCCTTGGAAGCGAGCGCATCGATAGCGATGATTAGATCAGGCTTTGTTTTCTCCACTATGCCATGAACAATTTCACTGGACTCAATTCCCGTAATGCCGAGCACGCCAGGCGCAACCGCACTTACAGGACGATAGCCAGGTGCAACTTGATCAGGCATTAGCTCAAAATAGTGCCGAGTGACCATCACGTTCTCCACCACTATTGGTCCAAGCGCATCAGGCGTCACATTCCAGTTTCCCAAGCCTACGATCAGCACGCGTGCGTTTTTGCTAATGGACAGCCTCTCGAGAAAAGCTTCGAAATGCTTCGCGAACTGCGTAGCAACACGATCCTGAAGCCCTGTATCGCCGCTGCGCAGACCCGGCACCTCCAGCGTAACGTAGTGACCCTGCATCTTGCCGATTGCCGCTGAGCCCTGCTCGTTCTGCACATGAAGCTGCGTTATCGTGATGCCATCATCCTCTGTCGTCTCGGATTGAATACCAGGTATCGGCCCCCCGTTCGGTGCCTCTGCCATCTCTTTCGCTTCGAGCGCCAAATCCGTTCTCACATTGTATTTCTGCAGGTCAAGCTCCTTCTCCACTGCTCATTCTCCCTTCAAGCGCATGTTCTAACGAATATTGTTTGCAATTGGCTTATTTTCATACGCAGCAAACGTACCAGGTTGCAGCCGAGGCTTGTTTCAAGGAAGCTGGTGGCGCTATTGCTTTTTGAGCATTGGCATGATAATATATTTTAAGTTGTGTTGTCTAGGTTTATTATGTCTATAAACCTTTGTAAATAGTTTAGGAGGTGAATTCCATGCCAAATATTAAATCCGCGATTAAACGCGTTAAAACAAGTGAAAAGCGTCGTGCTTTGAATGCATCACAAAAATCCGCACTTCGTTCGGCCGTTAAATCTGCTGACCAAGCTATCGCTGGCACTGATGTAGATGCTGCTAAAGCAGCTCTTATCGCTGCAACGAAAAAGTTGGACAAAGCAGCAACTAAAGGCCTGATTCATAAAAATGCGGCTTCCCGCAAAAAATCTCGTCTTGCTAAACGACTTAATGCCCTTTCGGCTCAAGCGTAAGCACGACATCGGACTAAACGACGATGGTTCATCGTCGTTTGGAACATGAAAGCCTCACTGCTCTTTACCGGGCAGTGAGGCTTTTTTATTTGATTAGGATATTATGCGAAGCTTAAAACGGTAGGTACAAGCATTCATGTGCGCTTTTGGGATCAGATTATTGTAGGAGTGCGTTCGAACGGGTGCTGTTAGCGCAAATATGCTCTTACACCAGCCAAGTAACCTTTATTTGTGTGCTGTAAGCGCATGTGTGCTTTAACCATACAAGTTGAACCATAAAAAGCACGGAAAAACGCTAAGCGCCTTTTTCCATGCTAAGTGAAAGCAAATATAATTCTAAACCGAGCGTTTTGTCGATTGCACCCGTCTTCATCTGATAATCCAGCTCCGCAAGCGAAGCAAGCAGCCTGCCTAGTCTTGGCACTTGAAATTTGCGACTCTTCTCTGCTGCCAGCTTGACCGCATACGGATGGAGTCCCAATTGACCTGCCATTTGCTGTGGAGAATACTGGTGCTGCTCCAACTCCTTGATTTGAAGCATGATTCTAAGCTGCCTCGCGATTAATGCTGCAATCTTGATTGGCTCTTCGCGCCTTACAAGCAGCTCTCTGTATAGCCGAATCGCCTTATCTATCCGCAGCTCAGCTATCGCGTCTATAAGCGCAAAAACATCCTCTTCTACCGTTGCAGCAGTCATAAGTGCTGCTGTCTCCACGTCGATTGTACCTCCTGAGCCTGCATGCAAACAAAGCTTATCCACCTCTTGCGACAGCTGCTGCATATTAGCGCCAGCACGCGAGAGAAGCAGGTCTGCAGCGTCTGACGAAAGCGTTCTGCCCTGGTCAGCAGCCCGTTTCATCATCCACTGCTTCAATTGGGCTGCATCCAGCTCAGGAAATGGGATCAAGCTATTACGTTCCTTCAACGTTTTCACGAGCTTGCGGCGCTCGTCCAGCTTCTCTGCATTCACAGAAAAAACGATAACCGACGTCTCTGACGGATATTCCATGTACTGAATCAGCTTCTCGGGCTTGTGCTCCAGCTTGCCGCCTTCCTTGCCTCCGGCACACAGCAGGGTTGCGTCACGAATTAATATAAGCTTACGCTCCACAAAGAAGGGCGAGGTTTCCGCTTCTAGAACAGCCTCTTCAATCGACGTTTCCGCGGTATCGAACTTCACCATGCCCAGTTCGCGTTCATCTGCGGTAAACATAGCTTCTGTTAGTACGTTGATAAATTGCTGCAGACGATAACGATCCTTGCCATACAGCACATAAATCGGCCGAAACCGACCTCCCTTTATTTCCTTTAATGCTTCCTTCGCATCCATGCCCTCACCTCACGGCCCATATGTACTTGTAAACGCCAACAAAGGGATGAGCCGTCTATAGGCTTCATCCCTTTGCCGAACATCTATATAAACATTCGCAGGCAGGTCCATGGTACCGCCCTGCGGATGGTCATACGACGTTATGGCTTCGTCGCAGACACTCACTCTGCTCATACTATACGCATAAGCGGAAGAATGTGTGCGTACTCCTTATAAAAAACAACAAATCATTTGCAGCAATCCTAATTAATACGCTGCTTTCTTCTCCGTAAGCGTCGCAAGGTCAATCTCGTACTTCTCGGTAGCACCATTCTCGACATGCACCTCATAGGTCAATAGACCGCTGTCCTCCGACCAAACCAAATTGATAAGCTCCCCATTTTTGCGAGGTGCCGTGAATACAATGCTCTGGTCAGCCTGCGCTATAATTTCAAGCTTGAAACCTACTGCATGGCCAGCAAATTTCCCATCTGGAGAAATAACTGGGGATATCGTTGTTACAACAATCCCGCCTTCAGCAGCTTCCCCTGCGAATCCATCGGATGACCCTGATGCACCGCCCGCTGCAAGTCCCTTATTGTCTAAGTTGGAGCTTTCCTGATCCAATCCGCTGCTGCCGGAAGATGGCTGCCCATTCTGATCTGTTTCTTCGCTCTGGTCAAGAGATTCTGACTCAGTCATCATCCTCTGGTCACCCAGACCAAGTGCTTCTGTAGTAACTTCTGCCGGTGTACTGCTCTCATCGTCCTTGGATGTCTTGAGTGAAAAGGCCTTGGGCTCTTCCTGCGCCGAGTTGGCAGCCGAGTCATCGGACGAGCTCATCGAAATTTTCATTGAAGCAAAATCAGGTGAAATATCCGGCTTATACGTCACCAGAAACAACCCTGCCACTATCCCTGCTGCAACAACGCCGCTCACAACGCGTATGGACGGCCATCTGCACTCGCGCTTAGCACGGCGTGGAGTAGGCTCAGTCTGTATGACAACAGGCTGCTCCTCCTCTTTATGGCCAAACAATTCCAACCGCTCTAACTGCGGCATAATCGCATCAACCAAACTGTAGCTCGGCGTTACTTTCGGCAAACTGGTAAGCTCGGCGGATAGAAGTTGCAGCCGCTCAAACATAGCTGCACAGTCCGGACACTGTCTCGTATGGCTCATCAAGACTTCAATCTCACTTTCGCTGAGATCGTCGTCTAGCTGTCTTTGCATTAGTTCCATCACCTCTTGACAATTCATCCCCGGACACCACCTTTCTGATAATCATGGAGTAACGTCTGCAGCTGCTGCCTAGCTCTGAACAAATAAGATTTCACCGTATTGAGCGGCAAATCAAGCGAATCTGCAATTTCATTGTAAGAGAAATCCTGCAAGTATCGAAGGACGACTACTGCGCGATGATGCTCAGGAAGCTTATCAATCGCAGCTTGAATGTCTTTGACAGCATAAGCAGACATCACCTCGTCCTCCACGTTCTGTTTTTCGTGGAATACCATGTCGTGCTCATCTATAGAGACGGTCGGTTTATTTCTCCGAAACTTATCAATGCAAATGTTGGTTACAATACGCTGAATCCATGTCTTAAATTGTGCTTTTTCCTCGTACGAGCCTATTTTGGTATAAATGCGTATGAGCGCTTCTTGAGCGGCATCAAGCGCATCCTGTTCATTATTTAATATATAATAGGCTGTCCGATAAACATGCGTTTCAATCTCTCGCAATAGAGTAATTAATGCGTCGCGATCTCCCGACTGAGCGGCTCTTATGAGCTCTGGCTCCACCACGAAGGATCCCCCTCTCTTGCAACCATTCTGACGAACGGGTTGCGGTAAAAGTTGCAGATTAGTTAGAAAAATGACTTTATTTTTTTAAGTAACATTTTCCATTATCATTTATATCCTCGAATGGAATCTATTAGTATCAATTTATGAGTATTGCAGTTCAGCCTTAACGAATGCTCCCCCATTCTGAAACATCCACTTAAACTCCACATTAAAGGATACCAAATTTCTAGTACTCCGTATATAGATAGGCTTGGAATACTGCCATGCGGAATCTAGCACCCTATCGATCCTCAAACATTCCATTCCTATGAAAGAGAAAAACAATATTCATTAATGTATACCTGAATGAGTCGTTTGTGCAACCTCACGAATGTTACCAAAGCTGATTATGTTAGTCGGACACAAATAATCCGGTTTCCGATACATGAAAGCCAACCTCTCCGTCTACATCTGTACGCCAAACCTTTGTCCTCCATTTGGCGAGCTTGGCCAGCACTTCAGGATTGGGATGACCATACGTGTTCGATGCGCCTACTGAAGCGACTGCTCCAATCGGTCTCCAGTAAGATAGCCATTCCTCACTGGTAGAAAATCGGCTGCCATGATGCGCTACTTTTAGGATAGCTGCTGGTGCTTGCTTCTCTTCCAGCGACCCGCTGCTTTGCTCATTCCGAATGATTCCACGCTCCGTTACCGAATTAATATCTCCCGAGAATACAAAGATGGACTGATAGAGCTTAACAGTCATGACCACACTGCTTTCATTCTGCTCCTCTTGATGCTTTATCGACTCATTCGTATTTCCGAGAGCAGGGGGCCATAGTACTTTCAATTTGGTGGCAGCGTCCAATTGATGCTGGATTCCTGCTTGAACCCGGTACATCGGGATATTTAGGGATATGCCAAGCTTCAGCAGCTCTCGCGCATCATCAGCTTCCTTGATCGTGCCGTTCCACCATATGCTCCGCACCGGAATCGACTCCAGAACAGCCTTTAACCCGCGGATATGGTCGCTGTCCAAATGCGAAATGACAAGCAGATCTATTTCTTGTACCCCTCTCTTCATAAGCAGAGGGACCAGCACCTTGCGGCCAACCTCGAACGGATCGCTCCGTTCACGCCACTCCTCACCCGGCTTGCGAAACGAGAGCGTTCCTCCTCCGTCAATCAGCATATGCTTTCCGCTTGGCGTTCTAATATGAATCGCGTCTCCTTGCCCAACATCGATAAAGCTGACTTCACCCCGCGAATTGAACCATTGCGGTTTATAGGCATAGAACAGCAATAGCGACATCAGAAGAAGCAATCCATATAAGCGCATGCTTGATCTTCTGCCCGTATGTAGAACTAATTGATAGGTTGTATCTACCGCCAATGGCATTGTCATTTCTTGGTCTGCTGTATTGTCAGCAGCCTCACCTGCCCTTCGCAGCTCTGAACCTCGCCCAATTAGCCGAAAAGTGATTCCGAGTAGGAAAAGCCATGTCGCCACCCACCACAGCGGCGGCGTAGCCCAAATCGTACGGAGAGCATCTATTCGGGCAAGCCTGTCAACGAATGCAAAGGTCCAATCATTCGCATAATGAGACGCATAAGCAAGCAGCAGCCCTCCTTGCTCCCACGGAATTGCAAGCAAAAGCGCTGCTGCACCGAGTGGCATTACAATAAAGCTAATAAAGGGAACAAGTATAAAGTTGGCAACCACAGACAGCAGATGAAACTGATTGAAGTAATAAATCGAAACGGGGAACGAAACAATCTGGGCAACTACCGTAACGGCAAAGAGGTCGAGCAGCGACTTACCTCTGCGCCACTGCGGAAGTGCTTGGCGTACAGGCTGGACACCGATAATTAAGCCGATGGTGACAATAAATGAAAGCTGAAAGCTTACATTTTCGATAAAGAAGGGGTCGTATACAAGCATAAGTACAGCAGCCGCTGCGAGCAGATGCATACCGTCCTTGAGCTTGCCCATGCGTGCTGCCAGCAAGCCGAGTACCGACATCAGCCCTGCGCGGACCACAGACGGCGATGCACCCGCAAGCAGAACGTACATCGGCACGGCAAGCATAAGCACCAGCAAAATTCGCTCACGGCTTACGCGGGCGAAACGAAGCAGACCACCCATTGCGTACAAAAAAACCGCGACATGGAGTCCGGAGATGGCCAATATATGCGTCAAGCCTAGCCGCGAGAATTGCTGGAATTGCTCAGGGTCGAGATCCTCGCGTATACCGAGGACGAGACCTTTCATGTAGCCGGACTGTGAGGACGGGTACTGCGCATCCATCCGCTCGCCGAGATAGTCGCGAGCGCTGTCGACGCGGCCGAGCATAGCGGCCGCGGTCCATGTGGGGCCCGGCGCCGCTTCGACGGCGGCGGTGCCCTGCACTTTGAGCAGCCAGTGGATTCTCTGGCTGCTGAGGTAGCGGCGGTAGTCGAAGCCGCCGCGATTGGTGGCGACGGCTGGGCGCGTCAGCTCGCCGGCCAAGTGCACCAGGTCGCCGCGCTGCCATGCCGCGGCGGCCAATTGCTCAGGCTGCTCCGCCAGCCTGACATGCACGATCAATCGCTCGCGCACCGCAAGCGCTGCGCCGTCTCCACCTACGCGAATGCGGCTCGCCGCAACGCGGAATATAACGCGGTCGCCGTCGACCTCCACCGCCGACACAATGACCCCTTCCGCTTCCGCCGCATAAGCGGCTCGCGGACCATCCGCCTCGGCGGCGGCAAGCAGGGCCGGCAGTTCGGTCACATTGCGGGCATCTGCCCACAAGCGGTGACCCGCAGCAAGGCCCACTGCAAGCGCGCAGGCTGCCGCGAGCTGCCAGCTCGCCAGCCTGCACAGCACGGCAGCTAGCGCCAGCAGGGCAGCGGCGCCGGCCGCCAGAAGCACGCCGCGGCTGTCCAAACCTGCAGCCGCGGCGCTTCCAGCCACATAACAAATTGCAAACCAAAGCAACGGACGGCGGTTCATTGCAGAGTCCCCCTCTCTATCCTAAATCCTAATCGAACCAAGGTGAAACGGCTGTCTCCATCCTTTACTGGCGCGTTTCATTCCGAGAAATATAGAGAAAGGAAGGCGAAATGATATCCTTTCCTATCATTGCAAAAAAGAGGAACCTCCGACGCATCCAAAGATGCGATCGGAGGTTCCTCCCCCATTCCAATATGATGATGCTGCTAAGAGGTTACGACCATATGCGCTTGAGCAGGTGGCTCGAACTGTTCCAAACACCGGAATATAATGCCCTTCTGCTTCATCAGACGAATCACCTTCTCGCTATCCTTCGGATAGCTTCGGTGATAAACGATTTCGATAACGCCGCTGTTCGCAAGCATGTTAGCGCAAGTCCAGCAAGGCTGATCGGTCACGTAAACCGTTGAGCCTTCGCGGTCGGTTCGGTCAGTGAACAGCAGCAGATTCTGCTCCGCATGAATCGTGCGGATACAACGCTGCTTTTTAAAGAGCTGTTCCTTGCCGTCCACCAGCTTCATCTCAACCTCCTCCGCAATCATGCAGCCCGCCTCAAGACAGTCCTGCACACCCATCGGAGCTCCGTTGTACGCTGTACCAAGCAATTTCTTCCCCTGCACAAGAACAGCTCCGACATGTCTGCGCGGACAACGCGAGCGCGTTGAGACCATATAGGCGATATCCATGAAATACGTATCCCAGTCTTTGCGGGAGGCGTCCTGTGTTTCGGTAGTCATCCTAGTTACTTCCTTTCTCATGCTGCATATGATGCTCTGGCTGCATCGCTCAATTGGTTTAGATTTGTTGACTTGCTGCTATGGCTTGGCCAAGGTCAGCCAAAATATCCTCGATGCCTTCTGTACCAATAGACAACCGGATCATGCCTGGAGAAACACCAGCATTCGATTGCTGCTCCGCAGACAATTGCAGATGCGTTGTGCTTGCAGGGTGAATAATGAGCGACTTCGAATCGCCCACATTTGCAAGGTGAGAGAACAGCTCTACAGAGTTAATGACCTTCTTGCCGGCTTCAACGCCGCCTTTAATACCGAAAGTCAAAATCGCGCCTTTGCCCTTAGGCAAATATTTCTGTGCAAGTGCATAGGTAGGGTGGCTTTCAAGTCCCGGGTAGTTAACCCATTCAACCGCTTCATGGCTCTCCAGGTACTCAGCTACTTGCTGTGCATTCGAGCTATGGCGTTCCATACGAAGATGAAGCGTCTCAAGTCCTTGCAGCAGAAGGAATGAGTTGAACGGCGAGATAGCCGCTCCCATATCGCGCAAAAGCTGCACACGAGCTTTGATAATATAAGCAATTGGACCTACCGCATCTGTATACACAACGCCATTATAGCTTGGGTCTGGCTCAGTCAAGCCTGGGAACTTGCCGCTAGCTTTCCAATCGAACTTACCACCGTCCACGATGATACCTCCGATTGAGGTGCCATGTCCGCCAATAAACTTAGTTGCTGAATGAACGACGATGTCTGCCCCATGCTCAATCGGTCTGCTCAGATATGGACTTGGGAAGGTGTTGTCTACGATAAAAGGTATGCCATTCTCATGTGCGATTGCTGCAACAGCTTCGAGATCGATTACATCGCCCTTCGGATTGCCGATTGTTTCAGCATAAACCGCTTTCGTACGCTCATTGATTGCACCGCGGAAGTTTTCCGGATCGGAAGGATCAACGAAACGAACCGTGATGCCAAGCTTTGCAAGCGTTATCGAGAATAAGTTATAAGTACCGCCGTACAGGCTGGTCGCGGAAACGATTTCATCTCCTGCCCCAGCTATGTTAAGAATCGCGTATGTAATAGCCGATTGACCAGAAGCAACGGCTAGTGCCGCAGGCGCACCTTCAAGCTCTGCTACGCGTTTCTCGAAAACATCCGAGGTCGGGTTCATAATTCTGGAATAAATATTGCCGAATTCCTGCAGGGAGAATAGGTTCGCTGCATGATCCGTATCTTTGAATCCGTATGATGTCGTTTGGTAAATAGGCACCGCGCGCGACAACGTAGTCGGATCGATTTGCTGGCCTCCGTGAACGGATAGCGTATCAAGAGAAAGCTTGCGTTGTTCTGACATGTTCTCGACTCCTTCTAGTCAAATAATAGATGAAGAATAATAGCAAGCACACTTTAAAATGACCCGCTCCCTTCCATTCTCTCACATTTATGGACGGGCTACAATGCTATCTTCGACAGCCTGCAAAAGTTTCTCACCAATTCCTTTTACGCGCAGCAAATCATGTACGGAACTGAATTTACCATTTTGTTCTCTATCTGCGACAATGGCCTGCGCTTTGGCTGGTCCGATCCCCTTCAGGTCATCCAATTCCGCTGCTGTTGCTAGGTTAATGTCCAGCTTTCCAGGCTCCGAACTGACGGAGGGATGAGCCATGTTCTCCGTATCCGAATCTGTATGAGTATCTGCTTCTACTGCTTCTACTGTTCCATCAGTAAGGCTTACGGACTTAGTTTGCTGATCTGGCAGTGCAGGAGCAGCACTAGCTTGCTGACCAGGTTTAATCGTTTGATCTGCAATGCTCTCCATTTCAGATAACGAATCTGCTACAGCCTCATTTAGTGGCAGCCATTCTCCATCTTCTTTATGCTTAGGCTCCATAATCGAGAAGCATAAGAGAATAACAGCCAACATAATCAATACAGCAACGAGCATCAGCCGTTTATTCGTTAACAGCGGCACATTCGTTTTCACTCGCCACGCCTCCTATCGTTTTTTAACTTCGAAATGAATGACATATGAAACAAGTCCTCTGGAATAAGGTAAGAGAGCAGTTGAAAAAAATCATCCATATTATGGCAACAAATCAGGATTTGCACACGTTAGGCCGCCACTTCGCACTTGCTCGGCTGACCAAACGCGCGCTAAGCCTATAGGAGGGTTCAGCATGAATGTCGGATTTATCGGGACGGGCTCGATGGGAAGCTTACTTATTGAAGCGTTGATTGCATCGGGCGCGCTTTCCCCTTCACAAATTGCCGTAAGCAACCGCACCTTTGCGAAAGCGCGAGCCTTAGCCGACCGTTATTCCGGCATGAGAGCCGAACAAAAAAATGCTGAAGCGGCTCGCGGCAGCGATATTATCTTTTTGTGCATTAAACCGCATGAATTCAAGAAAGCGGTAGACGATATTAAACTCATCATCCGGCCGAACCAAATTGTCGTTTCGATCACAAGCCCCGTGCTCATCTCTCATCTGGAGGGCGAGCTTGACTGCAAGATCGCAAAAGTGATTCCAAGCATCACGAACCACGTTTGGAGCGGTGCATCGCTCTGCATCTACGGCCAAACTATGGATGATAAGGATAAAGAGCAGCTGGAGGAGCTTCTGTCACATATTAGTGAACCGCTTCGCATTGATGAAAGCTACACTAGGGTCGTCTCGGATCTTTCGAGCTGCGGGCCAGCCTTTATTTCCTTCTTGCTTGAGCAATTTGTCGAGGCAGCTGTTGAAGAAACCGGCATCGGACGGGATGAGGCACTTCGCGTGGCCAGCGCCATGCTGCTCGGCACTGGGCTGCTGTTGACGGACGGCGGAATGACCCCCGCTGAAGTGCAGGCACGGGTAGCTGTTCCAGGCGGCATCACTGCAAAGGCATTAAACATGCTTCGAAGGGAAACTGACGGTGTATTCAATCAATTAATCCGAACGACACATGCGAAGTACCAGGAGGATTTACTTAAGGTTTCAACCGCCTTTATAGGCGAAGAGGTGAACGGACAATAGCTGTTCTTCAGCTATAACCGTTCACCTCTTCAATTTGTATCAATTAGTTTATACTAATTTGCTACGATATTAACAAGCTTACCTTTAACCGCAATCACTTTGCGAATGGTTTTACCGACGATCAGCTCTTGTACTTTCTCAAGCTCCTTGGCCAGGCTTTCCATCTCCGCAACGTCCATATCGGCTGCAATAGACACTCGGTCTGCAATTTTCCCATTAACCTGTACGACAATTTCGACCTCTTGATCAACCGTCCATGCCGCTTCGAAAGCTGGGAATGATGCATACGTAAGCGAATCCGTCCGTCCAAGCTTCTCCCATAGCTCTTCAGCGATATGCGGAGCGATTGGGGAGAGCAATTGCACGAACTGCTCCATTGCCGTTTTTGGCAATGCATCTGTTTTGTATGCTTCGTTCACAAAAATCATCAGCTGGCTGATTACAGTATTGAAGCGAAGTCCTTCGTAGTCCTCTGTAATTTTTTTGATCGAACGGTGCCAAGTGCGCTTGAACGCGTCGCTTGTTTCTTCATCTCCGATTTTGGCATTCAGGCTGCCATCCTCATTTACGAACAAACGCCATACGCGGCTTAGGAAACGGTAGGTACCTTCCACACCATTGGTGTTCCAAGGCTTCGTAGCTTCAAGCGGCCCCATGAACATCTCGTACATACGCAAAGTATCTGCACCGAACTCATTGACGATATCATCCGGGTTAATCACGTTTCCACGCGACTTGGACATTTTCTCGTTGTTGTTGCCAAGAATCATTCCTTGATTGACGAGCTTGTGGAACGGCTCCTTCGTATCGACAACCCCAATATCATAAAGCACTTTATGCCAGAAACGAGCGTAAAGAAGATGAAGCACTGCATGCTCGGCTCCGCCGATGTACAAATCTACAGGCAGCCATTCTTTTTGCTTCTCCGGCGAACAAATCTGCTCATTGTTTTTCGGATCGATAAAGCGCAGGTAATACCAGCAGCTGCCTGCCCATTGCGGCATCGTATTCGTCTCACGGCGAGCCTTCATGCCGGTTTCCGGATCGATGGTGTTGACCCAATCCGTTACGACTGCAAGCGGGGATTCGCCAGTACCCGATGGTGTAATCGCGTCTACATCAGGCAAGAGCAGCGGCAATTGATCCTCTGGCACAGTTTTCATCGTGCCGTCCTCTAAATGAATGATCGGAATTGGCTCTCCCCAATAGCGTTGGCGGCTGAACAACCAATCACGGAGGCGGTAAGTGATTTTCCCTTTACCTTTGCCTGTTGCATCCAAATGCTCAATCATCTTCGCAATAGCTTCTTCATTCTTCAAGCCATCTAGGAAATCAGAGTTGATGTGTGCGCCGTCACCTGAGTATGCTTCCTTCGCAATATCACCGCCCTGCACAACTTCTACAATCGGCAGATCGAACTGCTTCGCAAATTCCCAGTCACGCGAGTCATGGCCTGGAACAGCCATAATTGCGCCCGTACCGTAGCCAGCAAGCACGTAATCAGCAATCCAAATCGGTGTTTTCGCACCGTTTACAGGATTGACAGCATAAGCGCCGGTGAATACGCCGGATTTGTCTTTTGCCAGATCGGTACGCTCCAAATCGCTCTTACGCGCTGCAGCCTCCTGATAGGCTTCAACCGCAGCTTTCTGATCCGCTGTAACAATCGCTGCTACCAGCTCATGCTCTGGTGCCAATACGCAATAGGTTGCACCGAACAATGTATCCGGCCGTGTAGTGAACACAACCAGCGCGGAATCATGTCCGTCAATGGCAAAGGTAACCTCTGCTCCCTTTGATTTGCCGATCCAGTTGCGCTGCATGTCCTTAATGCTCTCTGACCAGTCCAGCTCTTCCAAATCATCCAATAGACGATCTGCATATTCCGTAATTCGCAATATCCATTGGCGCATCGGCTTGCGGACGACAGGGTGATTACCGCGCTCACTTAGACCGTTAATAACTTCCTCGTTCGCCAGCACCGTTCCGAGCGCCTCGCACCAGTTAACGGAAACCTCTGCAACGTAAGCTAGGCCGCGATTGTACAATTGGATGAATATCCATTGCGTCCATTTATAATAATCAGGGTCCGTCGTGCTGATCTCACGGTCCCAATCGTACGAGAAGCCGAGTGATTTGATTTGTCTGCGGAAATTATCGATGTTCTTAAACGTAATATCACGCGGATGCTGCCCCGTATCAAGAGCGTGCTGCTCCGCAGGCAGACCGAACGCGTCCCATCCCATAGGATGAAGAACGTTATAACCTTTCATCCGCTTATAGCGGGATACGATATCGGTTGCGGTGTAGCCCTCTGGATGGCCAACGTGCAAGCCAGCTCCGGACGGGTATGGAAACATGTCCAGCGCATAGAACTTAGGCTTGCTGGCATCCTCCGTCGTTTGGAAGGTTTTGTTCTCATCCCAGAATTGCTGCCACTTCGGCTCGACGACTAGCGGATTGTAGCCGTGAAATTGCTGTTCTTGACTCATTTGTTGATTTCCTCCTAGAATGATGTGCTGTATTCGAATAGCTGCATAAAAACATAAAACCTCCCGCCCCTAGCGATAATCGCTAGGGACGAGAGGTTGTTCTCCCGTGGTACCACCCTAGTTAGCGGCAGGCATGCTTTGCCTATCGCTCACTTGTCGCCCTTAACGCGGGCCAAACGGCGCTCTTCCCAATCGCACGAACTGTCGATGGATTATAAGCACAGCTCCAAGGCGAGCTTCATTCCGCAGCAGGTCCGGCTCTCACCCAATAGCACCGGCTCTCTAGGCCTTGCCAACGAAATTACTGTTCCTCTTCAATGCTCCATATGCATAAAAATGGTTAGTTTAGATTATAAAGATTGGGCGGTTCGGTGTCAAGATACCATGTCATGCTTCTGCTTGTGCAGGCAGCAGCATATTATCGCTGCGCCGAAATTGAGGATGGCGAATAGGATGGCAACGATCACCAGTATGGACAAGCAGGTCGGGTTGTAGACTCCGTTCCTAAAGTTGCGAATCCCTGTCCGTTCGATCTATTCTTACTGTGCAGTTAAAATCAGCGGTCCGCCCTGCGTGATCGCGACCGTATGCTCATATTGCGCAGACAACTTGCCGTCGGCCGTTCTCGCCGTCCATAGATCGTCGTCGGTCATAATGCGAAAAGTACCTTCATTGATCATTGGTTCAATCGTAAACACCATACCTTCCTTTAACCGAATGCCTTTGCCGGCTACGCCGATATGCTCATAGCTCGGCTCCTCGTGCAGGCTCCGCCCGATTCCGTGGGCCAGCAGATCGCGTACGACTGAAAACCCATTCGCTTCCGCATGCTGTTGAATTGCTGACGTTATGTCGCCGAGCCGGCCTCCAGGGAGTGCCCGAGCGATCCCCAGATCCAAGCATTCCTTTGCCACCCTCATTAATTTTTGCGCCTCCGGCCGGATATTACCCACCGCATAGCACCAGCATGCATCGCCGAACCATCCGCCGTATTCCACGACGATGTCGAGCTTCAGCAAGTCGCCGTCCATAAGCTTCTGGTTTGAAGGAATACCGTGGGCCACCACATCGTTGACCGAAATGCAGGTTTCAGCGGGGAAACCATTGTACCCTTTCGTAAATTGCTTGCCGCCCAGCTTCGTGATGTGTCTAGCAACAAAATCATTAATTTCCAGAGTCGTGATTCCGGGCTCAATCAGTTTGGCCACCTCCCGGTAGCAGTCCGCAACGATTTGGCTCGCCGGCTTCATCTCTTCGATTTCCCTAGGTGATTTTAAAATGATCATCTTTTGTTTATTCGCTCCTTATTTATTCTATAATTTTAAAAACCGGATGATGTCACTAGCCTCCTCGTGCAGCTTTCCACGGCGCAGCGAAACCGATGCGCAGCCAACCAATGCGGCTAGCAGCATTTCCGCGCGCTGTATCCGATACATCGGCTCCGCCGCGTTTCCGCCCACATCGGCAGCCCCATCCGCCGCACGCCCGGTTTCCAGCAGCGCAGCAAACGGGGCGAGCACCTCCCGCTGAAAGGCGGCCGAGAGCGGGGTCGACCGCGCTTCAGGCAGTGAGACAAAGCCCTCACCGGCCAGCTTATGCAGCAAGTACAGGCCGTGGTCATCCGCCCAAAGTTGCAGCAGCCGAACGCCTACGGCCGCGACGGAGCCACGTTCTGCGGCAGCAGCCGTTTGACGGCTTTCGCTTCGAGAATCCGCGGCAATCGTGTTCCCCGTGTCCGTAGCCCAGCTCAATTCTCCTCCCGCAGGAGCCTCCCCAAAAACCGAAGCATGCGGGGCCTCCAGCCATTCCCCGGCTCTCACCAAAGCGTCCCATAGCAGATCGTGGAGCAAATCGCCCTTGTTGCTGTAATAATGGTATACCGTGCCATAGCCGAGTCCTGCCTGCGCGGCCACATCGCGAATTTCAAGTAAAGGCCCTTTATTCAAAAACACATCGGCAGCAGCTTTACGGATTTGCGCCAGACGCCGCAGTCGAATCTCTTCGTTTTGTTCCTTCGTGCGTGGAGTCATCCCGTCCGTTCTCCTTTTTTTGTTTTTGACCTACTGTTATGTCAATATAAAACATCTGCTTGCGAATAACAAGTGATTAGCTCAACAAAAAGAGCAGGCAACGCAGCGCCTGCTCTTCATGTGTATGATTCGACTATCGTTCATGGTTATCTTATTGACATATGATCATGTAAAAAGCTTATTGGTGAGTATTAAATTACATGTGATTTAGCACCTCTCAGGCGCTATTGAACACGATACCAATATTCATATTGCGGCACGAATCCGATTTTATCGTAAAGGCGATTCGCTGGCTCATTGTTTTTCACGACTTGCAAATAGCCTTCTTCGGCCCCGTTCTTTTTGCCCCATTGCAGCAAATACAGCATCAATTGCTCCCCATATCCTCTGCTGCGGCTGCCTGGGTCTGTTACAATATCGTAGACACCGACCCAATTGTCCTCCACAACAGCAAATCCACAAGCAACCGGAATACGGTTATGATACAGCAGCGCAAAACAAGCCTGCAGCGGAGATTGCTCCAGCATCTGACGTGTGATACTCCTTTGCTCAGCTGTTAAGCCGCTAAATTCAGCAAGGGTATCCAGCCATCTCTCTGAAGGTACATGCTCAAGCTCAATTTCCTCATGAGACGGCGACCTTACATCTGACAAATGAACCGTCCGCACAATAGTTGGATCGACTAGTGCATAACCTCGTGCAGCCAGTTCATCATCCAGAGAAGCAGGCTGACTGAAAGGCGTTATTTTGAACGTTGTCCTCAGTCCCTCCTTCTCATAGCGATCCTCGCAAGCTTGAATCTTCTCACTCATCTCCAGCGTATGTCCAAAGAGCGACTGCACCGAGTTGGAGCGCTTCGTATAGCCTTTATTGAAACGGAGCAGCCAGCCGTCATAGAGGACAGTTTGAAGAGCCGGCCAGCCGTTCAAACTCATTTCTTCTATCCTTGCGTGAAGCAGATTGCGAATTGGATTCACATGATGCCAATCATGCCAAATAAAATCCTTCATATATTGAGAAACTTCGAATGGATGCCCATCAGCATCTGTATACGTCGCTTCGTATTGATCATCAGTTAAAGCCTCAATTGCCTGAATAATTCGTTCACGGCTTTGCACTGCCTGCTCTGAAAGCTCTAGAACCGTGGCAGCCTTGCCATACACTTTAGCCTGTTCATTGAACTTATCATAGTCTAGATGTTTAACCGTAAGCGGTAAACTCGCTCCCAGCCTCGCTATCGCTTCTTCATAGAAATAATCATCCCAACGTTTAATATGTGCAACCACCTGGCGCACCGACCATTTTCCCACACCTACACTCTGATTCCAGAGGCGCTTGTCATATCTCGCCAAATCGGTAACGAACGCTGTCCATTCCTTGAATTGCTGCAGAAGCTGTTCTTTCTCTGAAGCCATATTATTCTCACCCATCATAAAAAATGAAAACTTTTCCAAACAATTCTCTTATTCTACTAAAGATCGGTTTTGCGAGCCACCTCTTTTTACAGCCGTTATTTTATACAAAAAAAAGCCGCTCAATGAGCAGCTACATCTTCATCCTACTGACTTATTCATACCATGCCAAAACGCTCTAGCTGATCCAGCATGTTTGCCGCTCGCAGCACCTCGCGCTGCTTAGATCCTAATAAATCAAAATGTGGATACTCTGAGCGGGCATGAATATAGCGTGGATTGAGACCATTATCGAGGCACCAGCGTGCGAGCTTCTCCATATCAGAGCAGCCCACCTTGGTCACCGTTCGCATGTCCGGGAAGCGGGGATCCAGCCAGTAATGCGTCAGGAAAGCAATCTCCCCGCGCGCAACTGCTGCCTTCCACGCTTGCATCTCTTTTCGCTTAATGCCGAACGCCATCACCCTTCACCTTCCCGCAAAACATCTCTACATTTTAAAATATCCTTCTATTCAACTCGATCTATGCTCTAATATTTTTGACTCGGCCAACTTGCCCACCCGACAGTCTAACTTTGATTCCATGAGGATGCTTAGGTGAATTGGTCAATATATCTTTCACGATCCCTTGTGTCAGCTTGCCTGACCTCTGATCCTGCTTCAACACGATATCTACTTCTAGTCCAGCCTTGATCTGGGAACGCTCTGTTCCATTCATTATCTATCATCCCTCTGCTGCTCTTAATGTTGTCTTCCAGCATAGCATATGCAAAGTAAAGATGCACATTATATAGACAACTGTTATACTTAACATCAAATGATGATTTACGAAAAGAGGAAATGTATTAATGTCTAACGCATTTAACGCTTTGGGTATCATTCCCAAGCTGAGCGAACTGCTTCAACAAGACGGAATTACCGAGCCGACCCCGGTTCAAAAGCAAGCGATCCCGCTCCTGCTCAATGGACAGGACGTCATCGCGCAAGCACAAACAGGCACCGGCAAAACGATCGCGTTTGCGTTGCCTATTCTGCAACGGATTAATATAGAAAAAGAACAGGTGCAAGCCCTCATTCTTACACCGACAAGGGAGCTTGCCATTCAAATAACGAGCGAGCTCAAAAAACTCGCACCTGCTGTAGGCGTAAGCGTACTGGCTGCTTATGGCGGACAGGATGTTGACGCTCAAATCCGTAAGCTTCAACGCTCCCCGCATATCGTTGTGGCTACGCCAGGTCGTCTAATCGACCATATGAAGCGCGAAACGGTAAGCCTCGGCAAGCTGCAAATGCTCGTTCTCGATGAAGCTGATCAGATGCTTCATATGGGCTTCTTGCCGGATGTAGAGAGTATTATTACCCAAACGCCGAAAGCACGCCAAACCATGCTATTCTCGGCAACGATGCCTGACGCAATTCGCAAGTTGGCAGCCGACTACATGAGGACTCCCGTTGACATTCGCGTACGCAGTACGAATGTAACGCTGGACAGTATTACCCAGATCGTCTATGAGACAACTGACCGAAGCAAGCAGCAGGCTCTTGTTCATTTGCTTGAGCGCCATCAGCCCTATCTTGCCGTTATCTTCTGCCGAACGAAGGTTCGCGCCAAGAAGCTGAACAAAGAGCTTCAAGAGCTCGGCATTGAATCGGATGAGCTGCACGGCGACCTGACACAGGCCAAGCGTGAGCAGGTCATGAAACGGTTCCGTGACGCGCGCTTGCAGGTTCTAGTAGCGACTGACGTTGCGGCACGCGGACTTGATGTTGAAGGCGTTACCCACGTATACAACTACGACGTCCCTCAGGACGGTGAGCTGTACATTCACCGTATCGGTCGAACAGGCCGCGCGGGACAAGACGGCGCAGCCATTACGCTTGCAACGCCATATGACAAGAATCATCTTCTGCTTATCGAGCAGAGCATTAATGCCAAGCTTACTCGCCGTGCCATTGACGGTGAAGGCAATGAAACATCCGTACGTGCACAGAGCGGCGAGCGTCCTGACAGAAGCCGCAGCAGCGCTGCTGGCAAAGGCAGCACTCGCGGAGCGGGCACCAAGCAGGCAGAAGGCGGACGTCGTGGACGTGACCGTTCGGGAGCATCTGATCGAGGTGCCAAGCCAGGCGGACGCAGAGGCCAGCGCGAGACGTTCCGTCCTGCAGCAGCTTCAGGTAAACGCACAGGTAGAACCGCAGAGGTTCGCGGCGAAGCTTCAGCACCTGCTGGCGAAACATCAGGCTGGGCTGCTCGTCGCGGCGAGCGTTTCGAGAATGAAGGCGCTGAACGTGCAGGCAACCGTGGCGGTGAACGCTCAGTAAGCCGCAGCAGCAGCCCGCGGTCAGAGAATCGCGCAAGCTCGCCTCGCGGAGGGGCACGCAGCGGCGGCTTCGGCGCTCCTCGCGGTGCTGAGCATGCAGCAGGCCGTGCAGCAACAAAGGTAGATAGTCCGTGGGAAGCAACACGGAAGGATATGAAAGCAACCGTTGAACGCAGCGAACGCGGCGGTGCTCCACGCGGCAAAGGCGGCGGACGCGGTGGAAGCCGCGGGAATGCTCCAGCTGGCGGACGCAGCGGCGCTCCATCTGGAGGTCGCAGCAGCAGCACACGTGGTGGGAACACCGGCAATAAGCCGCGCGGCGGCGGACGCAGCCGCTAATAACAGAGAAAGGCCGATCTCAGCAAGCTAATAGCTTGCCGGGATCGGCCTTTTCCATTGTTGAAGGGTTAGCCATCTTTTTATCCAAAGACTAATTGCCATCAGCCCCAAACATCTCCGAGATACATGTTCCGAGCTGTTCTACCAATTGCCGAGACGAAAGCCCAAATATCGGGCACCCGAGACAAATGTCCAATCGCTCTAGGTCATTACACATATAATACGGTATACCGAACGACGAGAGATCGGCCTTACAGCTTACAACTCGGAGTCGGAAATCCAATCATTTAGGGGGAATAAGCATGTCCGGTGTACATGGAGGCTTTACGTCATTAGGCGTAATTTTGGTATTGTTCATTCTTCTGGTAATCATATCCAAATCCGTCCTTTATTAGTCACACTCATCTAAGCGATAATAAAAAACGGCCCGAGGCTTAAGCCTCAGGCCGTTTTTTATGTTAAAGCCATGCATATTCACGAAGCGCCTTGGCGACGCCGTCCTCACTGTTTGGAAAAGTAACTGCATCTGCTGCGCTTTTCACTTCATCAGGTGAATTGCCCATCGCTATACCCATTCCTGCAAATTCAAGCATCGTAATATCATTATAATAATTGCCAATGGCTAGAATACGGCTGCGATCAATCCCTCTAATGTCAGCAAGCTGCTGCAATGCTTTGCCTTTACTAGCCTCTGCATGATGGATATCGATGAAGAAATCACCGCTGCGAATGAAATGCAGCTCCGAAGACCAGCCAGCCCATTCAGCCTGCACCTCATCCATCTTTTCCTTCGAACCAAACGCTGTAAATTTCACAAGTCCGCTTGGCAATCCTAAGCGAAAGTCTTGAATGGCTGGCTTAGCCTGATAATGCCCATACATAACCTCTGCATCCGGGGTTATACTCTCCACCATCATTCCGAAAGCTGTATTCAAATCAAAATGTATGCCGTTATCTCTGCAATAACTAACATAACGGAGCAAATGCTCAGGAATCATATCAAATTGGTGAACAATTGAATGATCATCCGCATTGATTGTGGCCGCTCCATTATGCGTAATTACCGTACCGCTGAGTCCTAACTCTTTCAGAATCGGCAATGCTCCTGAAGGCCCTCTGCCTGTACACAGAACAATCTGCGCACCTCTATCCGCAGCCTCCTGAACGGAATTTCGAATTTCCTCTGTTAGCACATGATCGTCTGTAAGCAGTGTTCCGTCTACATCCAAAGCAATTAAGTCATACTGCAAGCTCATTCTCTCACTCCTACTTCTGTCTCTTATTTTGTTCTCTCTATCTATTTCTATTCAAACTGCTTCAGGAGCTGGATTACTCCACCGTT
This sequence comes from Paenibacillus sinopodophylli, assembly GCF_005930355.1. Lineage (GTDB taxonomy): Bacteria > Bacillota > Bacilli > Paenibacillales > Paenibacillaceae > Pristimantibacillus > Pristimantibacillus sinopodophylli. The sequence goes on along the minus strand of NZ_VDBO01000002.1, from coordinate 313,396 downwards.
CGCTTATGGGAGCGAAGCAATTCCACTTCCGCATCGGTCAATTCCCGATAGGAGCCCTCAAGCAGCGATTCATCAAGCACAAGCGCGCCCATCGAAACCCTTTTCAAAAAAACAACTTGCTTGCCAACCGCTTCAAACATGCGCTTGACTTGATGGAATTTCCCTTCCATGATCGTAAGCGATATGCTCGAATACACACCATCGTCACGCTGCTCTCGCCGTTCAATGACAAGCTCGGCAGGCATCGTCGCATAGCCGTCATCCAAGGTCACACCACCCTTAAAGGCTAGGATGTCATCATCGCCAACCTCGCCCTGTACAAGTGCTTCATAAGTTTTGGCAACATGCTTTCGCGGTGACAGCAGCTCATGTGCGAGCTGTCCGTCATTCGTCAGCAGCAGCAAACCGACCGTATCCTTGTCCAGCCTGCCGACGGGAAACGGATCACGCAATCGATCATTCGGCTCCAGCAGGTCAATAACTGTACGTTCACGGCTATCCTCTGTCGCAGAGATGACACCCTGAGGCTTATTCAGCATGAAATATACGATATCCCGGTATACAACCGGTGTACCATCATACTTAACTTCATTGCTGTCAGGATCAACAATGAGTCCGCTGTCTTTGATCAAACGACCATCCACCTGAACTAACCCAAACTTTACTGCTCTTTTTATTTCACTGCGCGTGCCCAGTCCCATATGAGCGAGCAGCTTGTCCACCCTTATCCTTTTCCCCATGCTACATCCATCTCCATCCTGCTGGCAGCTCGTTCTTGATCATACCACTTGCATATTTGCCCCATCCGATCGGGAATCCATCCGTACAAATCAATACATATCCGTTGGTTGATGCGCCAGGCTGAAGCTTGATTTCCGATTCCGCGGCGAACAGCGTCTCCCCCTTCAGAAAGCGCAGCGTCTGCTCATCGTCACTTCTCCAATTCATAGAGCGCACAGCTTCTTCCTGCGCAAGTCCCATTGCAAGCGGGTGCGACGGCTCAAAGCGGTTTTTGACTGCTTCGCCGACGTACCAGCCAGCTCTTACGACACGAAGTCCGTCCAGTGAAGGCAAATCAGCTGGCTGTATATAGACGCGTGAGCCGAAAGCAACAACCACACCCGGCCAGCTCAAAGCGTTTACTGCAAATTGCTCAGCGAATTGGTACCAGAGCTGCTCAGGACTTGCTTCCTGCTGCGCATGTGCTGCAGCCCCATCACGGCCTTGCGCAGCTATACGTTTCTTGACATTTCGCTCTACACCTGCACTCAACCAATCCTGCCTTGTTTGTCGTTTTGCGGCTCGGCGCTCTTCCCTTGCATCAGGTATCTTCTCGCGTTGCTTGCCTGCGCTGCTTGAAGCGTTACGCTTCAGCCTGCCGGCCGTTTGTCCAGCTTGCATATGCGGTTGCGTTGCTGCAGCGAGTACTTCAACGCTACTCCCAGAAATCTCTCGCTCCCCGCCGCTGCGGCCAAGCACAGCTGCATAATGGCCTTCACCGTCAAGACGATGCGGCCATAGCCTTACGGTACCATTGATGCTTTGCAGACGTTCATCGCCCAGCATCGTGTTTTCACCCGCCAGATCTGCCCTTCCGGCTGCCCAACCATCATGAAAAGGAGCAGCAATAACATAAAAATCAGGATGCTCACTCAGGAATCGGGCAATCTGCTGCTCGTTTTCTTCCGGCGAGAAGGTGCATGTCGAATAGACCATCCTGCCTCCTGGTACGAGCATAGCCGCCGCAGTCCTCAGAATATCGTGCTGCATCACTGAGCAGCGTGCTATGGAATGCTTCTCCCATTCGGTAATCATGGTCTCATCCTTACGGAACATGCCTTCTCCCGAGCAAGGCGCATCGATAAGAATACGGTCGAACCATTGTGAGAATGGGCCCGCAATCGCTTCAGGCTCTTCATTCAAGACAACCGCGTTCCGCACACCAGCAAGCTCGATATTTTTGGCCAATACCTTCGTTCTTTCACGAGCGTTGTCATTGGCTACCAATACGCCCTTCCCTTGCAGCTTTGCAGCAATCTGCGTCGACTTCCCGCCTGGAGCCGCACATAAATCAAGCACGCGCTGCCCTGGCTGCACGTCCAGCAATTCAACAGGCGCCATCGCACTTGGCTCTTGAATATAATAGAGCCCCGCATGATAATGCGGATGCTTGCCTGGACGTGCACCTTCCGCATAATACAAGCCATCAGGAGTCCAAGGGATTGGACGCGTCCCCGCACTCATCGGTGCCAGCTCTTTCCACTGCTCGACATCCAGCTTTAGCCGATTGATTCGCAATCCATATACCCTTGGCGCGTCGTAAGATGACATAAACTTGTCAAATTCTTCTCCGAGTATTTTTTCCATTTTATCCGTGAAATTACGCGGCAAATTGCCGATCATGCTAAGTTCCCCCTGCCAATTCTCTTCGTTGTCATTGCCCTTACATACTGATGCAACTTTGTTATATAATATATAAAAGTAAGGATAGGCTTTCTTCTTGAGCTAGTCCACTATTAATTCGTCTTGGAGGTAGCCACATTTATGAAAAAGAAACAAAAAGTCAAAATGATCTATGTGTATATCGGTATCGTCGTATTATTATTCGGTTTTATCTTCATCCTGAATAACAGCGGTAAAGTGAACGCCCTGTATGACAAGCCAGTCTCGGAGCTCAACCCTGCAACACGCAAGCAGCTCAATGATCCTAACTACCAGAATATCATATTGCCGGCCGTATTGGACAAGAAGGTTGCTGACAAAGAAGATTTCTTCGTGTATCTGTTCGCTTCCGATTGCCCGCACTGCCAGAAAACAACGCCGCAGCTGATGCCGCTTGTCGATGAGCTCGGCATTGATTTGCCCCAGTTCAATTTAAGAGAATTCCCTTCTTATTTCAACAAGTACGCTGTTGAATACACTCCGACTTTAGCATACTTCAAAGACGGCGTCCAAATCGACAAGCTTGAGGGCGGACTGGCGGAGGAAGGGACAACCGGCTACAGCTTAGACGATTTCAAAGCTTTCTTCAACAAATATTCAGGAGCTGAAGCCAATTGATGAAGCGCCAGCGCTTATCGGATGAACAAATCGCGGAAGAGCAGAAAAACTCCCGTGTTCGCGGCATCTTATATGCTCTATTGCTCGCCTTCGCATTCATAACCCTGCTCACTGCATGCGGCCTTGCAGATGATGATAAAGCAGGCACTGAGCATCAGCACGGCTCGGAAACATGGCAAACGACCGCGTCCTATAATGAGCTACCTGCTTTTCTGTCTGATTATACACCTCATACGAAAGAGCTTTACAAAGAAGTGAAGGATCATGCTCATATTATGAGCGGTATTTCCTGCTACTGCGGCTGTGCTGAAGGTGTTGAGGTAGACAATCCTCATGATTCTCTCCTGCGTTGTTACGTCGCTGAGCATCCTGCCGATGAAGGCAGTGTCACTTGGACGAACCATAGCACCAGCTGCGGCATTTGCAAGAAAGAGATGGAAGAAGTTATCGCTTTAAGCAAGCAAGGCAAAACACTCGATGAGATTCGCGAAACGATTGATGGGCTGTACAAGCCTAAGAAATCCAGCGAGTAGTTTTGCCAGCTCCCTATATCATACAAAGGGGCTGCTTGGCAGGTTTTCATTACCCTGCCAAGCAGCCCTTTTGTCGTTCAACTAGTTCTGGTTACCCTTCTTCGCCTTGCCGATTGCCGCTTGAATATCAGAGGACAGCTGGTTCAGCCCATGATAATCCTCTTTCTCAAACTTCTCATTAAACTTCATCTGGAACTGAGCAGCCTCACGAACCCGATGATAGAAGTACAAGTCTTGGATGCCATTCAGTACTTTCGACACAACATTTGACTGCTCCTCAAACTCCGTCTGCGCATCCAATATTTCTTTGCGAATACTAGTCATTTCTGTATCTAGCTGCGAAGCGGCTTCGGCTGCTTTCTTGAGACGATCCCGCACATCCTCCGGCAAGCTCTCTTTAAATTTATAATTCAAGGAATGCTCGATCGTTGCCCAGAAGTTCATAGCCAGCGTGCGAATTTGAATTTCTGCCAGCACGATCTTGTATCCGAGGGCTGTTTGTACGGGGTACTCCACGATCATATGGTAGCTGCGATAGCCGCTGTCCTTAAAGTTCGTAATATAATCCTTCTCGTATACAAGCGTTAGATCCTTTCGCGTGCGAATCAGGCTTGCAACCCGGTGAATGTCATCTACGAACTGGCACATGATCCGAATGCCCGCAATATCCTCAATGCCTGTATCCAACTGGTCCGAAGCCACATCTAGCCGCTTCGCCTTTTCCAAGATGCTTGATATTCGCTTAACCCGGCCGGTGACAAATTCTATAGGCGCATATGCTTCCCTAATCTTCAATTCAACCCGCATTGTCTTAAACTTTACTTTAAGTTCTTCAACCGTTTGTTCATAAGGCTGTAAAAAAAGATTCCAGTCTCTACCGTCCATCCGGCCGCCTCCTGTTCCTAAACGTGATCTGCGCCGACCGCTTCGGCGATATTTCTGTATCCATCCTTGCGTAAACATTCTTTCAATCCGCTCGTCAGTTCACGGAGCACGCCTGGTCCTTTGTAAATAAGCGCTGTATAAATCTCAACGAGCGAAGCTCCTGCGCGGATTTTATCGTATGCATCTTGTGCTGTGAAAATGCCGCCGGAGCCTATTATCGGCAATTGTCCGCCAGTCTGACGATATACTGCGCGGATGACCTCGGTTGAGCGCTCACGCAGCGGCTTACCGCTAAGTCCGCCCGCTTCCCTAGCATGTTCATGCTGCAGACCTGTGCGGGATAAGGTCGTATTCGTCGCAATAATTCCTGACACACCGCTCTCCATAATAGTGGCAACAGTCAGTTCAAGCTGCTCGCTTGTCATATCAGGCGCGATTTTGACGAGAACGGGTTTCGCTTTTCCTCCTATTTTCGCCGCCTGCGTGTTTATTTCCTTTTTTACAGCGCTAAGTAAGTTTCTAAGCTCTTCTCCGTGCTGTAGATCCCTAAGATCAGGTGTATTAGGCGAGCTGATATTCACCACAAAGAAATCGCCATATGTATACAAATCCCGAATACAAGTCTGATAATCTTCATGAGCCAATTCATTAGGCGTCATTTTGTTTTTGCCTATGTTGACCGCAATAGGAATTCGGCTTATTTTGCGTTTGGCCAGCTTAAGGGCCATCGCAGCCGTTCCTTCATTATTAAATCCCATCCGGTTGATAAGTGCCTCGTCAGACGGGAGACGGAACAATCTGGGCTGCTCGTTGCCTGCTTGTCCTTTAGGTGTTACCGTACCTACCTCAGCAAAGCCGAAGCCCACGCTTGAGAAACCGTCAACGGCTTTACCGTTTTTGTCCAGTCCTGCGGCAAGCCCTACCAGGTGCGGGAAATGAAGACCGAATAGATCTGTCGCAAGCTCAGGCGACTCTGCTACGCCGTACATCGCATGCATAATTCCGTTCAAGCCTGGTACAGTTCCGCCCATTGCCAAACCATCAATAACGAGGTGATGGGCCTTCTCAGGATCCATTTTAAAAAAAATCGGCTTTAAAATTGAAGAATAAAGCAACCTACCCACTCCGATCTCAGTTGTATGTTCTACATGACAGTTTATCGTTTTTACGGCAAAAAGAAAAGAGCCTGCACATGAAGTGCAAGCATCCATTATATTGCGGCTTGTCTAGAAAACGATTACAATGAGATCATAGTCATTATTATTTCGAAATAGAGAGGTTGATTGTCGATGAGTTCACCCAAAAGAAAACCCGCTACAATAAAAGCAAAGCCGAAGGATGAGGTAAACAAGAAAGCGCTCGTTTGGATCGGCTCTATCGTAGGTGTCGTTATTATTGCGGTGGCGCTGCTCCTCGTGTTCACTTCGTAAACTTTAATTTAACCATTTATACACTTTCGCGGGATTGGTTTCATTCTGGCGCGGCTCCAGCTCAAAACGTTCTGCTGGCTGCTGCACCTTAGTTGGAAGCGTCCCGTTTTTTATTTGGACAATCGTACCAAGTGGCACCATGTCGAACAATTCCTCCACATCGTCCTTGCCCATTCGGACGCAGCCAAGCGATTCATCCTTGCCAATGCTCTCAGGCTCATCGGTACCATGAATGGCGTATAATGACCCCGACAGCGTCATGCCTCGACTCCCAAATATACCATCATCACTTCCGTTTGGGTTTTTAACCTTCTCACTTATGTAGAAGCTTCCTTCCGGTGTTTCCTCACCGCCAAGTCCTACCTGATAGCTGCGAACAATAATATCCCCTTGAACAATAGCAAGCCGGTGCGTAGATTTATCTACAACAATCGAGAGCGGCGAGCTCCACTCTTTGTCCAATATACCATTGCTTCCGACGATTGACTGCGTATTAGGCTTCTCGGATTCAGACGGTGCCCTTTCAGTGCCAGGTTCTGACGACGCAGGCAAAGTACCGCTTGGTGTGTCAGACTTCATAGCTTTGAGCTTTTTGAGCACTTCAGGAAACATAGCCTTCATGCCTTCACGCTCACCGGCGATTACATTGTTCGGATAGGGCTGGATGAGATCGTCGAGCTGCTGCGGCCACTTCTTATATTTGCGTTCATAATGAAATACCGCGCTTGCAAGCGTCCAGTGCGTTTCCTGCCGCTCCTGCCACTCGCGATATTGCTGTTCGGCAGCAGTAGATTCTGCCGGCTCACAATCACAAGTCAATTGGTCCAGCATCGACACATCCAGCATGCCATTGCTCTCTTCTCTCTCTACTGACATAAGCAGCCTTGTTCGGCCTGTCCATTTCCGATAGCCTGTATCTTCCTCCAGACGGGCAGCGAGAGTAACCTGTGGAGCTTCATTGCCTGCCGCAATCAAGCTGTTCCAAGCGCTTCCAATCGGGTTTCGTTCTTTATGAGGGATTAGCACAGCGCCTACTGGCGGTCTGTTGATGTCAACAACTGCAGTTGGCTGCGGAGCTTGCGGCTCAAATATGGCTCCATTCGCTGGGGCAAGCACAGCAATCAGCAGCAATAATGCCGCTAACATGCCAGTCTTCCGAAGGAGTCTTTTTTTCCTCTCGCGCAGCCCCCATTCCTTAACGAGCTGCAGTTGGCTCTCAGATAGCGGATGACTTTCATGCTCGAATGCGTCATATACCTCACCAGCCTGCAGGAAACAATAATTCGCCTTTCCTTCCTTGCCTTCAAGCAGGTACTGCTTGCCAAGCAAATACCATCCCATCTGGTTATCGGGGTGCTGCTTTACAAATTGCTTCAAATAAAATAGGTCTTCTGGAGAGTCCATCCCCCATCCTCCCAACATGTGATATATCCACTATATCGGCAGAACAGGCTTTTGTTTGTATCCCAGTCTTTATATATAAGGCTGCTGGAAACAAAATATCCCCATTCGCTTAACAAATAAGCGAATGGGGATATTTTCATTTTCAAAACGATTAGTAATTAAAAGGAACATCGGCGATTTTGATCGAATCGGTAGGACAGCCGTCTGCTGCATCCTGCAAATCGTCAAACAAATCTTCTGGGATTTCAACATTACCTTTGTTTCCGTCCGCTTTATAAATAACCTCTGCAAGACCTTCGTCATCATAATCATAAATGTCAGGTGCAGTAGCTCCGCAAGCTCCACAAGCGATGCACGTATCTTTCTCAACCCAAGTAAACTTACCCATGGAAATTCCCTCCCAAATAAATATATACGGAATAATCTCGTCTCTGATCAGTCAAGCTTCAATCATCAATATATAACAAACCATCATCCTTTTGCAAGGATGTACCGCGAATTCGTTTATTCCTAATTAAGGTTGAAGGATCATCACCCAGCATTCCCGCCGTTAGGACCGCATTCTCTCCATACTTGTCGCGAAGGGAATCCATTGCCTTCGTTAAGGCCTCTTTGCGCGGCTGCTGCTCATAGCTGAACAAATCCAACTGCAACGCCGTTTCTTCAAGCAGCGACAGGTTCTGAAGCGTTATGCCTAGCAGCCGAATCGGCTCTCCAACCCGCCAATGCCTGTCAATCAGCCTGCAAGCCTCAAGGTAGAAATCATCGGATGTCTGAGTAGGTGCAGCGAGTGTATGAGAGCGGGTAATCGTCGTCATGTCCGGCTTGCGAATCGTAATTTGTACGGTTGTCGCAACCATCTTCTGTCTCCGCAGCCTGCGACCGGTCTGGTCGGCCAAATTAAGCAACACACGGTACACATCCTCACGAGCGGTTAGGTCGCTCGGCAGCGTCGTTGTATGGCCGATTGATTTGTTTCGCTCACGATTCGGATTGACCTCCGAGTGATCCATTCCATGCGCAGCTGATTTCATCCATGACCCCATGACGCCGAAATGCTTATTCAGCATAAGCTCGTCGCTTGCTGCCAGCTGGCCTATTGTTCTGATGTTCAGCTTCATGAGCTTGTCGGCTGTTTTCTTCCCGATACCAAACAGGGTATCGCATGATTTGTCCCACAAGACATGTCTCACGTCGCGGATCCGCAGGACAGTGAGTCCGTTCGGCTTCTTCATGTCAGAAGCCATCTTCGCAAGCAATTTATTAGGCGCGAGACCGATCGAGCAAGGCAGCGACCACTCCGACATAATTCGCCGCTGAAGCAGCTCCGCAATCTCAAGCGGTGAGCCGAACACTTTGGAACCTGTAATATCCATATAGCATTCATCAATCGATACCGCTTCCACGAGAGGCGTAAATTGTCTGGCTATAGCCATAAATCCGTGAGAGTACTTCCTGTATAGTGTAAAATCAGGCTTTATTAATATAAGCTCCGGACAGAGCTGAAGTGCCTGTCTTACTGTCATTCCTGTTTTAATGCCTTTGCTTCTTGCCGTGTAAGAGCATGTCACAAGTATTCCCTTGCGCTGTTCTACGCTTCCGGACACCGCTGTAGGTTTGCCCGCATATTTGTTCGGCTCCTCAGCTTCATGCACCGAGCAATAAAAAGCGTTCATATCTAAATGTATAATAACGCGGCCTTTGGCCGGATAATGCTCACTTACATTCGCCATGCGCTGACCGTTCACCACCTGTCGGAAACCATAGCTAACAAAAGCTAACTCCCCCAAAGCATACATTTCCAATAGGGTCAAGTCAACGGTGCCTCTACTTCTCAGACAAAATTTAATCATACCCCCTCTACTTTCCCAATGACAAGTGTTATAATAATAAATTATAATTCGAGTAGGCAATTAATGAAGGAGGCGTCCCATTAATGACAACAAACATTTCCATATTTGATACGACGCTGCGTGACGGTACACAAGGAGAAGGAATCAGCCTGTCAGCGGATGACAAATTAAAAATCGCCCAGAAGCTAGACGCCCTCGGCGTTCATTATATTGAAGGCGGCAATCCAGGCAGCAACAGCAAGGATATTGAATTTTTTCAACGTATCAAAGCATTCAATCTTAACGCCAAAGTGACTGCATTCGGCAGCACCCGTCGCAAAAACAGCTTGGCGGAGCATGATGCGAGCCTCGTTCGCATTGCGGAATCCGGCGTACCTGCAGCGACACTCGTTGGGAAATCATGGGATTTCCATGTACATACCGCGCTGCAGACCACTTTGGAAGAAAACTTAGCCATGATCTATGATTCGATCGCTTTCCTGAAACAGAACGGAATGGAAGCGTTGTTCGATTCTGAGCATTTCTTCGATGGCTACAAGAATAACCCTGAGTATGCAATTGCTGTGCTCAAGAAAGCACAAGAGGCCGGAGCGAACTGGCTCGTTCTGTGCGATACGAATGGCGGCACGCTTCCGAGCGAGATTCACGAGATCGTAACTAAGGTCAAGCAAGAACTTGTTACACCAATCGGTATTCACACGCATAACGACTGCGAGCTCGCTGTCGCTAACTCTCTTGCTGCAGTTCAAGCTGGGGCGCGTCAGATTCAAGGCACGATTAACGGCTACGGCGAACGGTGCGGCAATGCCAACCTATGTTCGATTATTCCGAATTTGCAGATCAAGATGAAGTATGACGTACTTCCAGAGGACAAGCTTCGTACACTTACGGGTACGGCCCGCTATGTGAGCGAAATCGCTAATGTTCATATGCCAGTCGGTCAAGCCTTCGTAGGCAACGCTGCATTCGCTCACAAGGGCGGCATCCATGTTTCGGCGATTATGAAGGATTCCAAAACCTACGAGCACATTCAGCCTGAGCTTGTTGGGAACAAACAACGTATTCTCGTGTCTGAGCTTGCTGGTCAGAGCAACATTATATCCAAAGCCAAAGAGCTTGGTCTGGACGTAACGGCAAACAACGAGAAAACGAAGCTGATCATGGATCAAATCAAGGATCTTGAACATCAAGGCTATCAATTCGAAGGTGCAGACGCCTCCCTTGAGCTTCTGCTGCGCGAAGCTTTCGACGGCGATGTGAAAGAGGTATTCAAGGTTGAGTCCTTCAAAATGCTGGTTGAGAAAACGAATGGCCAGATGATTTCTGAAGCGATTGTCAAAATCAACGTCGGCGGCCAGCAGGTGTACACGGTAGCTGAGGGTAACGGTCCAGTTAATGCACTGGATAACGCCCTGCGCAAGGCGCTGGTGCAATTCTATCCAAAGATCGAGAGTATTCACCTCTCCGATTACAAAGTACGTGTAATTGACGAGAAGGACGCTACAGCAGCTAAAGTTCGCGTCCTAATTGAGTCGACTGGGCTTGATAACACCTGGAGTACTGTTGGCGTGTCCAACAACGTAATTGAAGCAAGCTGGGAAGCACTCGTTGACAGCATCCGTTACGCGCTTCTGGGCATGGTCAAAGTCGATAATGCACATGTTGATCCGCTTTTTCGGATCGGGCTGGTTAATCATTAAATCAAAAAAGGCAGTCCCGAATGCAATTCGGGACTGCCTTTTCCATTACTATAGGTATGACAACACCTACATTTCATACAAATAATGCTACATCCACTTTTCAATCAGTCGCTGCCATTCTTCATATGTAATGACGCCATTTATGCGCTCCCTTATTACTCCTTCAGCATCAATCAAAAAAGTTGTAGGAAACGTGTCTACCTTGTATTGCTTCGTCACATCACCGGCGCGATCCATCAAGATCGGGAATGTGAACTCATGTTCAACGACAAAATCCCTTGCTGCCCGCTCTTTATCATACTTCGTCGCATTTACACCGTATAGCTGCATCGTGTTGCCGTACTCTTCATGTAGCCGCTGAAGATCCGGAGCTTCCAGCTCACAAGGTCCACACCAGGAAGCCCAGAAGTTCACGAATGTAAGCTTGCCTTGCGGCCCTCCAATCTCATAAGACTTCTCATCCAAGTCAGGCAGCTTGAACGCCGTGGCTGCAAATCCCGCCTTAGGTTTGAAATCAGCAGATGGAGCCGCTAATGTGACAGATTCCTTACCATCCGTTTTATATTGAAATACAGCTAATCCTGCAAATAGGAATGCAATGGTAAATAAAGTGATAACGCGTTTCATGATGTACCTTCCTTCTCTCCCGATTTCAACAAAAGCTTTGGATTCATCGTATCATGTGCAATATGGAACCTCAAGACGAGAAGCCAATTAGCCATAAAATAGTCATTTTTAACATGAAATCACTACTTCTCTTCTGTTTTATTATCGGTTACTTCAATAAAGTTCATACGCTGGCGCTTGTCCTATTCGCTCATGACAGCTTAATTCGCTATACTAGAACCATATACAGTTGATGAGGGAGGCCATGCAATGGAGACAGCACAAATGAAAGGCTGCATTACCCACTTCGCCTACAAGAAACTAATAAGCATCTGTATGGAGGCTAAGCCGATCGAAGCCTGTGGAATATTAGCCAGCAGTTTTACTGAAGATTCAACTGGCGACCAACGCTTAATCGACACGATCATCCCGATTACCAATACGCACATCGACCCGACACACGCCTTCTCCTTCGATCCATCGGAATGGGCGGCCGCTTATTACACCATGCAAAAAAACCGACAATCACTTGTCGGCTTATTCCATTCCCATCCGCGCACAGAAGCGATTCCGTCTTCTAGCGACTCTGAAGGCTTCCTGCCCGCATCCGAGCTTTCCTATTGGATTGTGTCACTTCGCAACATTACAGAGCCCGAGGTAAGGCCCTATTACCGTACAGCTGGTCATTTCGTTCCGCTTGAGCTAGTGCTTACTTAAATAAGCATACAGATCGCCAAGCGTCGTAATATTTCTCTCTAGAATACGAGCCAAGTAATTTTGCCATAGCTTTGCCGTCATAATGGAATCCTGAAGCGCATGATGCCGATCCGTGATGGGGATACAGCAGCTATCTAACAAGTCGTCTAGACTGTATCCGCTCAGGTTCGGCTCAAGCCACTTGGCAACCATCATCGTATCCAGCACCCTATGGTTCAAATTCACTTTGGAGGTTCTCCATAACGCCGCATTCAGAAACTGCTTGTCATGTCCAGAAGCATGTGCAATCAACAATCTCCTGCCTACAAATTCCATGAAATCGTGGAGCACCTGCATCAAGTCAGGCGCATCCTGAACCATCTCATTCGTAATCCCCGTCAACTCGATAATGGCTTTCGGAATTTTCCGCTTCGGGTTAACAAGGCTGTAGAACGTCTCGCTCTCCGCAATTTCGCCACCGCGCAGCAATACGGCCCCGAATGAAATAATCTCATCTCCGTTATTGGGATAGAAACCCGTTGTTTCCAGATCGAACACAACGACCTCAAGTTCTCTAAGCGGCATGTCGAACATGGATTGTTTGCGCTGTTCTTTATTGACATTGCGAATAAATGCCATTTGCTGAGCGTTCTGCGAGCCTAACATAGAAGCGATGGCAGGCGTAAATCCTCCCATTTTGTATAGGTTCCACATACGACCGACGCCTTTTTGATCTTTCATTTCTCCACCGCCTTACGTAAGCCTGCCCATGGTTTGCTTGAGAACTGCTCTTTGCAGTTTCTTGCCTAGACGCAGACTGCTCTTTAGCTCATCAGTCATTTCCTTCGTCAGTTTACGGCTGGACAGCTTGCCATTATTGGCGTACAGGTCATCCGAATTCTGTTCTGTTGTCATGAGGCGAAGGCGCAAGAAGAGTCGAAAAGCCCCACCATATATGGCTGCATCCGCTTCTGACAACTTACCAGCTTTGACCAGCATATTCATTCTCTCAAGCGTAGAAGTTTCACGAATACCTTCTTGAATAGATAACAATCTAATCGAGTTGACCATAGGAATGTACGCGCCATACTTAATATCGATGCTCCCCGCATCTTCACCGTACTGCTCCTTCAATAGCTGCCCAAAAAAACCAAGCAGCATCTTGTGCCGCAGCGTATTATCAAGCATGCGCTGCAAAATAATAGGATGGTTCAGCATATCCGTGAAAAACGAATCTTTCAGCTCATCAAGAAGTTTCTTCTCGCCATAGACGCAGCGACCATCAGCGATGATCAATAAATACCGCACAGCCTCCCAAGCAGGCTCTTCAAACCATTGATCTAGTTTGGCTGCCCATTCCGAAAGCGGCAAGCACCACTCCGAATTACTGCTTAAGACATTCCCTTCACAAGGAGGGTATCCGGTATGCTGCAGATTCTGAACGATAATTTCACATAACTCTTTAAAATAGATTTTCACATCTGCTGAATCAGCTACTGGATCAACATAGACAACACCGCTGTCTTGATCACTTGACAAAGTTTGCTCTTTCCGACCACCGCTGCCGAACAGTAGATATGCGTAAGGCACGGGGGGAGAACCCTTCCCCATCCGTGCCATTTCCGCTTCTGCGAGAATAACCGAGCGTTCAATGACCGCATCGTGTACCTCATTTAATTGTTCATTAAATTGTTCGACTGGACGCGTGGGGAGAAGAGCTTCCATATGCTCGTGTATCTGATCCCGCAGGTTTCGCAGCCCCTCAACATGATCGACGGAACTAATCTGTTTCAGTAACTGCAATCGCACCGGATCATTCATGCGACGCCCTCTCCCTCCGGTCAGTCCATCATGGTCAATATTATCCTTGAATGTTTTGACCTGCTTTTTTCATTTGCTCAGGATAACCATAAGCGCCATGCTCACTAAGGTCAAGACCAATAATCTCTTGCTCTTCTGTAACGCGGAAGCCCATGATAAGCTTCATCACGCCAAGTACCAAGAATGATGCTGCTAATACGAATGCTCCAACGACTACAACAGATTCGAATTGAACCCACAGTTGCTTCCAGCTTCCTGTGTCAATCAGACCACCAGTACCTACTCCAACTTTATCTGCAAGTAATTGTGTAGCGAAGATACCGTTAGCAAGTGTACCCCAGATACCAGCCGCGCCGTGAACGGACAATGCGTAGATTGGATCGTCAACTTTAATTTTCTCGAAAAACTTCACGCTGTAGAATACAAGCACACCAGCTACAAGACCAATAACAACAGCCGCCCAAGGATCTACGAATGCGCAAGATGCCGTAATGGCTACGAGACCTGCAAGCGTACCGTTAAGCATTGTAGTGATATCCGCTTTACCAGTAACAGCCCATGAAATAAGAAGTGCCGCCACGCCGCCTGCGCCTGCTCCAAGCATCGTGTTGAATGCTACATATCCGAAGAATCCGTCGCCGATAGCTACTGTGCTGCCTGCGTTGAATCCGAACCAACCAACCCATAGTAGTAATACGGAAAGTGCTGTGAACACTTGGTTGTGTCCCAAAATTTCATTCGCAGAACCGTCTTTGTTGAATTTGCCGATACGTGGTTTGAGTAATACCGTCGCAGCAAATGCTGCAAGTGCACCTGTTAAGTGAACGACTGTAGAACCCGCGAAATCTTGTGCTCCGTCTTCAGCGAGCCAGCCGCCGCCCCAGATCCAGTGAGCTACAACCGGATAGATGATTGCGATGAAAAATACGGTAAATACGATATAAGATGAAAGCTTTGCTCTCTCTGCGAAACCGCCCCATGCAATGGACAGTGATACCGCAGCAAATGCTAATTGGAACAAGAAGAATACTGTGCTTGGAAAGCTGTCGCCTTCTGCAGCCGATATGGATGGATTGAAGAAAAAGTCGCCCCAGCCGAACAATGCATTAACGCCACTGTCTCCGCCGAAAGCCATGCCATAACCGAATGCCCAATAAATAAGTGCTGCAAGACCAGTGGTGAAGATTGTTTTGCCGGCAACGTGACCAGCGTTCTTCATGCGGGTAGAACCTGTCTCTAGAAGAATAAAACCACCTTGCATAAGTAGAACAAGAATGAATGCAAGCATAACCCAAAGCGAGTTCAGCCCCATGTTCAACGTTGCTGCGGAAGGATCCTCTGCAAACGCCATAACCGGAAATAATAAAGTGAAGATCCCTAAAGCTAACATCGTTTTCTTAATCATTACGACCACTCCCTAAGTGTTATGTTTCCTTACATGAGAGGAAAGACTTAATGTCATTATAGTCAGTACTACTCAATTTGACAATACGTTTTTGCTAAATTTATAAAAAAAATCAAACGTTCGGCATAAAATCTAACACGAACGTTAGGTTTTAGAACAAATCGGTCTAAAAATAGCCTATCAGACCGGCTTATTCTTCGCATTTTGACAGTATCTAGGCACATCTTCCTATATTGATCTAACATCTGTATCCTCGTCATTCAGGGCAACTGATTCATCTTTCACGATAAATCGTTATATATGTAAGAACAAAACAAACACTGCCGGCAGACGGTCAGCAGCAAATGTTTAATGGAAATGAGATACTCATGTAACACGTTTGACTGTATGGTTACTTTACTATTATCATTAGAGATATAGACGAATACTCCTATGTCAGAAGTTGGCGTTAGCGAAACTTACTATAATAGAAGATAATTGTTTTCATATATTTTTAACGAATGGAGGAATTGACATGTATCGCATCGGGGAACTATCGAAGCTGGCCCAAATTAGTCCACGAACCATTGATTATTACACTTCAATCGGGCTAATCGAGCCTGCGGAGCGTTCAGCCAAGAACTATCGACTCTATTCTGACGAAACCTTAGTTCGCCTAGAACGTATTGAACAGATGAAAAAGGACAAATATACATTAGATGAGATCAAGGTCGCAATCGAGAGCTGGAGCAAAATTACACCTGAAGAGCAAGTATCACGCAAGCTAACGGATTTGCAGCACCATATAAGCCAATTGGAGCGTGAAGTGAAGGAATTGGAGCCGGTATTAAAAAAGCTTAAGCCACGCCAAGCTAACCACCTTTACACACGTCTCATGCCGCAGACTGCCGCTTGCATCGAAGCACTTATGCTTATTATCAATAAAAGCTCCCTTATGTAGCAGCCCATCTCATCATTAAAATGGAGGAATGGCACTATGACTTATATTTACATTCTCATCGTACTAGCCTTTATCTTAACG
This sequence comes from Paenibacillus sinopodophylli, assembly GCF_005930355.1. Lineage (GTDB taxonomy): Bacteria > Bacillota > Bacilli > Paenibacillales > Paenibacillaceae > Pristimantibacillus > Pristimantibacillus sinopodophylli. Next base: position 296,982 of record NZ_VDBO01000002.1, on the reverse strand, counting down.
ATCTGGGCCCAATTCCGAGTTAAAGGAACCTTTAAGAAATGGACCACCGTCCCCGCACATAGCGGATTGACTGGCTACCAAGCAGCAAGACGAATGCTCGATTCGAATGGGCTCCATGATGTACCGATCGAACCTGTGCGCGGTGTACTTACCGATCATTACGATCCGATTCACCGCGTTGTCCGTCTCTCGGAGCCTGTTTACTACGAAAACTCCATATCAGCAATCTCTGTCGCCTGCCATGAAGTAGGTCATGCGATCCAACACGCCGAACATTATTCGATGCTCGTCATCAGACACCGTATCTTCCCAATCGTGAACTTCGCTTCTGGCGTCGCCCCTTTCCTATTCATCGCCGGTATTCTTATGTCGGCGCTTAACTTAATCGGACTAGGTATCATCTTCTTCTCAGTAGCCGTTGCCTTCCAAGTCATTACACTTCCTGTCGAGTTTAATGCTAGCAACCGAGCCAGAGATATTATGGTCGCAGAGGGCTTCATCACGAACGACGAGGAACGTGGAGTAGCCAAGGTGCTGAACGCAGCCGCATTAACTTATGTAGCAGCAGCGCTGCTTTCGCTTTTGGAGCTTGTCCGTTACATCTTAATTTTTGTTGGCGGCAGTCGTCAGGAATAAATGTTTCGTCACAATTGAAAGGAGCCTCTCCGCTGGTCAAATGACCAGCGGAGAGGCTCCTTTTTCTTATCCTACATTGTTTTTTCATTTCTATCATGGAAATAACGAAGTAAAAATCCGTGAAAAACTTTGGCAACTAACGGCAGCTTTTCATTAGAACGCCGTATGAGCCCAATTGTACGGGTTACTTGCGGACCTGTTACACGAACCTTCGTCGCCTGCAGCGGACCTGTGTAATGCAGCGCCATCTCAGGCAGGAGACTAACTCCCATGCCTGCCGCTACCAATCCTCGAATCGTATCTGTCTCTTCTCCCTCGAAGCCGATTTTCGGAGTGAAGCCCGCCTCCTGACAAGCATCCCAAACGATTGGCCGCAGAGAGTAGCCTTCGCTGAACAAAACAAATGTCTCATGCTCCAGCTCTTTGAGTTCAATACATTCCTCGTTCGACAAACGATGTCCTGGCGGCAGTATCGCATAAAGCTCCTCTGTCAGCAGAACCTCTCCGCATACAAATTCATGTTCATTAGGGAACGGTGAAATAAAGGCCAAGTCAATTTCACCTTTCACCATATCTCGGATCAATGACGGGTACATTCCTTGTTTGAATCTAAACTTCACATTAGGATGAAGCTTGCGAAAGGCTGCAACAACTTGCGGGATCAAGGAGATGCCTAGACTGTGCGGAAACCCAAGGCGGATCTCCCCTTTCTCAGGATCAAGAAATTCATGTATTTCAATAACTGCGCGCTCCAAATCAGCCAATATGACTTCGGCACGCTTTAGAAAAAGCTGTCCGACCGGCGTAAGCTGCAAATTTCTTCCTTTTTGAACGAATAATTTGACTCCAAGCTCTTCTTCGAGCTGATGGATTTGACGGCTAACGGCCGACTGAGCGACATGCAGCTCTTCTGCCGCCTGCGTCACATGCTCTTTTTTTGCTACTCTTACGAAATAATGAAGCTGACGAAGTTCCATACCGGTTAGATTCTCTCCCGTGCATACGTAGTTTTCATGAATGTCGCTGATTTTTTCGCATTTTTACATGATCAAACACATTATAAAGCAGAAAGCCTGCCAGTGCACCACCAACATGTGCCCACAAATCAATGCTCGGGACCAAGAAGGAGTAGATGACACCAAATATCAATATTGTATAAACCGTTTTACGAGAGCCCTCGTCAAGCTGTGACTTGCGGAACAATGATATATACAGAAATGCGCCGTAGACGCCATAGATAGCACCTGAGGCACCTACACCAACATGCCCATCCATATCATTCTCCAGCACATGAACAAGCGCGCTCATTGCATTCCCTCCGATACCGCATAACAAGTAAAAAAACAAATATCTTGTATGCTTAAGCAAATACTCAAGCGGCGGCGCGAATACAAGCAAAGCAAACATATTGTAAAGCAGATGCTCAATGCCCGAATGCATGAACATGGAGGTCACATAACGCCAGGGCTCCTCTAAACCGTACGGATCATACACGACATTGGTTGCAAACGCCCCATAGTTGTAAGCATGATAGGCATCATTCGGATTTCCATTTAAAGCAACCACAACATAATAGATTATATTCAGAGCAATCAATACAGCTGTTACAGGATAAAGCTTCAAATACGAGCGAAAACTTTCATATCGCAAAAAAATCATCAGATCATCCCTTTTCTATCCAACAATTGGACAAGGTCGTTTCATAACGATTATAATTAATCAGTATTGACCATTATTTTAGAGGAGGAAGTATTCGAATGACACAAGAACGTAATGGAGCTGCTACTTTCAAGGGCAATCCGATCACATTAGTAGGACCAGAACTTAAAGTAGGAGATAAAGCCCCTGACTTCAATCTTAACAAATCGCTTGTCGAGAATGTTTCCCTTAGTGACTACTCCGGCAAAATTAAACTTATTAGCGTAGTACCTTCCATCGATACAGGCGTATGCGACGCGCAAACTCGCCGCTTCAACGAAGCTGCAGGTTCGCTTGGCGACAACGTAGTCGTATTGACAGTGAGCGTAGACCTTCCATTCGCTCAAGCACGCTGGTGCGGCGCGGCAGGAATCGATAAAGTCGTATTGCTCTCCGATTACAAATCACACAGCTTCGGCGACTCTTACGGCGTATACATCAAAGAGCTGGGTCTTGACCAACGCTCCATCTTCGTTATCGACGCCAACGATACGATTCAATATGTTGAATATTTGCCAGAAATGACGGAGCACCCTAACTACGAGCAAGCAATTGAAGCGGTTAAAGCGCTTGTATAATTCTCTTCCAAAGGTTACTATATCATGATTGCAAACAAAGCGAGTGAAGGCTACCCTTCCTCGCTTTGTTTATTAATTAACTATTCACTTTGAAGGCTGCAAGCTTCTTGTCGAGATTGCGGTACAAATCCAGAATGACTCTGTAATTAGAACCAAGATCCCCTAATGAACCACGGGATGCTGAATAAATGTCGACAGCCGATTGCAGTGGATTTACGCTAATGACGGAAACAGTAATGTCCATCGTTCTTCCGAATGCCGTACGCTTCTCAAGCACAATTTCCCCAACCGATTGCACTTCGTGCAGCACCTTATAGCCTTGCATTTTCTTAAGAGTCGAAATCACTTCATCCCAAGCCTTGTCCTTCGAAAGCTTGTAGAAATGAGATTTGAGCATTGGATCCTTGGCTCTGTCTCCAGTCTGTTCATGACTGCGCAGCAACCCGATCAAGGTCCGCTTCAACAACAACGATCTCCCCCTCCGGCATCTATGTACATTACTCTATATGATACCATGATTTGTCCAATGAAAAAAGAGCTATCACTGGAATTCACCAGCAAATGCTCTTAATTTGAAGATGGAACCCGCCTATGCCGTCCGACTCACATGTTTCTGAACCCGCTTACGCAGGTGGGTGACCGCAGAACCGCTTTTGAGATCCCCTTTCGGGGGCATGTCAGCTACGTTTCGATATGGGTCTCCCGTGAAACAGCCATTGGTTCAAAACAGCGTAAAGCCGTAACGAGCATCGCAGGAGGTATTGCTATTATAGACTTTACGAACTAAAAAGTAAACTTCCTTGCGCTGTTATTTACTGGTTTCGTTCGAATCGTCTTTCACCAAATCAATACGATCCAGCTCCGCAGCCTTCTCTGCTTCCTCTTCCTCTGCAAGCCTCGCTTTCTCTGCTTGATCCTGCAGCTTCTGATAAATCAAATGGAAGTTCCAGAATGCCAGATAAGCAATAATGCTGCCCATAAAAAAAGGTATGAGAAACGTGAATCTCGTACTGAAATACATGACGGCACCGCTCATGACCGCTGTAGATAAAGAACGGAACGGCTTGCCGATTGTAATGAGCACAGCGTTTTTCAGCAATTGAAACGTTTTCATGTGATAATGGACAAGCATCGAGAAGAAATTAAATAAGGATACGATGAGTAAAACAAGAAACGCTATAAAAATGTATGACAGCAAGTTTAATTGTTCGCGGTAAACGATAAAGTCAACAATCATAATTGCCAGCAACACCGTATAAATAATACCGCCGAGCATACTTTGCTTATAGTTTTCCTTGTAGCCTCGGAAAAACGTTTTGAACAGTGCGACGTCCGACTCGCCCATCACCCATTTGCGTGCAACCGTAAACATGGCCGCTGTAGCTGGGAATAAAGTAAAAGGTGCGAGAATTGCCATTAAAATAAGACTCGACTTCAGTTCTTCGACTCCCGGTGACATAAACAATCCAACCACTGCTACAAAAACAAATGGCAACGAACAGATTAGCCACAACACATTAATAACCGATAACCTCATAATCCATTCGGATATTCGGTAAAATCCACCCATCAGCCCTCTTGGTTCCATCGGATCTGCCTCCAGAAAAGTAAAATTACTCCCACAGACTACCATACGCAGGGAACAAAACCGCCTGTTACCAGGCTCCCTAGGCTAACGTCAACATAGCAAAACCTTACCGTTCAGAATAAGCATGCTTGCTTTATCCTGTTATGAAGCCGATACGGTGGTCGCCTTATGAGCAGCGAAGGCCACGGCTTGTCCTATTACAATAAAAAAAGCCGAGGTCGACCGGATGCCCGTTAGGGATCACGGACAACCTCGGTTTTTTCAAACAACAAAGGTATCGGTTGTATTAGTTGTTTGCAAAGCCGTCAGAGGAGCTTTTCGGACGACGATTCTCTGGGCGTCCTTCGCTTGGACGTTTGCCAGCGTAACCGCCGCTGCTGCCGCCGCGTGATTCATAGCCGCCGCGCGAGCTGCCACCTGTGCTACTGCTGCTGCCGCTACTGCGTCTGTCATCGCGTCCACGGTATCCACCGCCGCCGCCGCTGCCGCCAGAACTGCTGCGATTGCCGCCATACGATGAAGAACCGCTGCGGTTGAATGGACGACCGTTAGAACGAATATCCGGCTTGCGTTTTTTAGCACGAAGCGGATCTTCCGGTGTCAATTCGATCTCTACATTTTTCTTCTCGCCAGTCAACAATTTGATTGCTGCCGAAAGCAAATGAACGGAATCATATTGCTCAAGCAATTGAATCGAAATCGCTTTGTACTCGGAGAACTCATCGCTTTGTACGACTTCAAGAAGACGCTCAGCTGTTACGCGTTGCTTACCTTCAATCGCTTCAGCAATACTTGGAAGCGGCTTGCGGTTCATCTTCTGACGTGTAACTTTCTCGATGAAGTGAAGGTGATCCGTTTCACGAGGTGTAACGAATGACCAAGCTGTACCCTCTTTGCCTGCGCGACCAGTACGGCCGATCCGGTGAACATAGCTCTCTGGATCTTGCGGAAGGTCAAAGTTGATAACATGTGTTACGCCGGAAACGTCGAGTCCACGTGCAGCAACGTCAGTTGCTACCAGAACATCAATGCTGCCGTCACGGAATTTACGCATTACGCTGTCGCGTTGGTTCTGCGACAAATCGCCGTGAAGACCGTCAGCCGTGTAACCGCGTTTCTGAAGTGCTTCGCTTAGCTCATCAACCCGGCGTTTCGTACGGCCGAAAATGATTGCAAGCTCAGGGGATTCCATATCAAGCAAACGGCTAAGTGCTTCGAACTTCTGGCGCTCATGCACTTCGATGTACGATTGCTCGATAAGTGGAGCTGTAATTTGTTTAGGAATTACAGACACATGCTCTGGGTTTTTCAGAAATTGCTGTGCAAGCTTCTGAATGTTTGTCGGCATTGTTGCAGAGAACAGCATCGTGTGACGCTCATCTGGCACTTGCTTCAGGATGGATTGAATATCCTCCATGAAGCCCATGTCGAGCATTTCATCCGCTTCATCCAAAATAACCGTTTGTACATCTTCAAGACGAATCGTCTTGCGGTTAATATGGTCAAGCAAACGTCCAGGTGTACCAATAATGATTTGTGGCTTTTTCTTCAATGCACGGATTTGACGACCAATTTCTTGACCACCATAAATCGGCAACGAGCGAAGGCCTTTGTATCGAGTCAACTTCCCGATCTCGTCTGCCACTTGAATAGCGAGTTCACGGGTTGGCGTCATTATTAATGCGACAATGCGTTCCTCGCTTGTCGGAATTTTGTTAATGAGCGGAATTCCGAATGCCGCTGTCTTTCCTGTACCCGTTTGTGCTTGGCCAATAAGATCTTGCCCAGCCATAGCAATAGGGATCGCTTTGTCTTGAATCGGGGTTGATTCCTCGAATCCAAGTTCGGTAATTGCTTGCAACACTTTCGGTTCCAAGCCAAATTCAGCAAATGTTTTCAAACTTTTCTCAAACTCCTTTTATCTGCAGCCTACTTAAGAATATCCAAATCATTATAGCACACATTTAATCCTGAATACCAGCAAACCAAAGAAAGCCATACTATTGATGGTAATATGTTCAAAAATACGATGTCAGTTGCATTGGAGCGATTGTATTGAATCCGCATTCCCTGCGTTATCTTATCACAATACCGATCATGACTGCCGGCGCTTTCCTAATCGCGCTGGGCTTCAACCTATTTCTCATTCCCCACCAGTTGCTCAGCGGCGGCGTATCTGGCATTTCCATGATGATTGGCTATATCACTGGCGGAAATATCGGTTGGCTATATTTTATCCTGAATGTACCTGTTCTGATTTGGGGTTGGTTTGCGGTTGGCCGCAGATTTATATTGTGGAGCGTGTACACGGTAGCAGCTTCAACATTGTTCTTGCAGCTTGTGCCTGTCGTGAAAATTGCTGATGACATTGTGCTCGGTGCTGTGTTCGGCGGTATCATTATCGGATTCGGCAGCGGGCTGGCCATGCGATATGGCGGCTCCTCAGGCGGCTTCGATATCATTGCCTCCATCGTGACTCGCAAGCGGGATTTGCCTGTGGGCATGATTATTTTCATCCTAAATGGTCTGGTGATTGCGATATTGGTTCTCTTCACTAAAAACTGGGATTTGGCGCTTTATTCGCTCTTGTCGATTTTCTCAGCTGGCAAAGTAGTAGATCTAGTCCATGTAAGGCATATTAAATTGACTGCCTTTATCATAACGACGAAGACCGACGAGCTGCTTGCGAAGCTGCTTTCGCATCCGAGGGGCATTACAGTAATCAAAACCCGCGGTGCCTATTCATCCGGTGATCGCGATATGCTGATGACAGTCCGAACCAAATATGAATTAGCCGAGCTCAGCAAGACGATTACAACGATCGACCCGCGCGCTTTCATCAACATTGTAGAAACGGTGGGAGTCATCGGCGACTTTTCAAGGCCAAAGGATTGAATCCTATAGCCAAAAGATTGAATCCTATACGCAAGAATGGATTTTCCACTCTATCCCTATGTTTTTGAAATTGATACTGATATAATGTTTGTATCCCGTAGCTTTGGTTTCTTGCCATATGATTTGCCCTAAACATTCGATATGAAAGGGTGATGCTCAGGTGGATATGGAAACGGTCAAATTGTCTCAAATTGTAGAGAAGCTTGCCCCAGAGCTTAGTCCTTTTCTAACGCAACGCGAATTGGACATCAGCATTGTGCTGCGTGACGGACTCGCACACCTTGAGCCTGCAGACGCAATGGAAATTGTGCAGCACAGTATTTGCAATCAGCAGAGAGAAGCTTTGTTACAATGACAATGCGGGACACACGGAATACGTATGCGCCAGTCGAGACCATCTCGACTGGCTTTTTGTTGCGTTTCAAGTGAATATATAAGCAAAAAAACAGAGCTCAAGCCCATAAAAGCGGCATAATATTTCATAAGTGTTCAAAAAGTTAATGACCCAGACCCATTATCTGCTTTATAATTTGTACAGAATAGCGAACGGGGAGAGAGCAAAATGGACATCATCATTTCAACCTTGCTGCTGCTGTACAGCTTGCTCAGTGGGAATGGAGAGCATAACGCCGCAGCTAAGCAGCTTGCAATTGCCTACTTAAATTCCGCAGCTGGTCAAACCATCATTCAACCAAACGTTACAGAAACGGACACTTCCCCACCGGGATCTCCAGGCGAGGCAGCCGTCAAAAAAGACCCTCAGCCGGAAACACCGCCTATCAAAGGCATCTATGTGACAGCCCATAGTGCTGGCGGAGCTCGTATGGAAACCTTGCTCAAGCTGCTAGACGACACAGAACTGAACAGCATGGTTATCGACATTAAAGATGACAATGGGTACATAACCTATCCCACAGCGACACCTGAGCTACAAGAAGTAGGCGCATCCAAGAAATATATCCGAGACATCGGAGTATTAATGCAGACGCTCAAAAAGCATAACATTTATCCAATTGCCCGAATCGTTGTCTTTAAAGATACAGTGCTTGCCCGCAAACAGCCGGAGCTCTCATTCCTGCATCAGGACGGGACCATATGGAAAAATGGCCGCGGTGAAAGCTTTGTTAATCCTTATCGCAAGGAAGTATGGGATTACAATATTGCAGTCGCGAAGGAAGCAGCTAAGCTCGGTTTCAAGGAGATACAATTTGACTACGTGCGCTTCCCTGAGGGCTTTGAGAACAAAGCTGCCTCGCTGACCTTTAATAAAACGGAGCAAAGCCGGGTTGATGCTGTCGCCGGGTTCGTGAAATACGCGCGCGAGCAGCTTGAGCCGCTTGGCGTGAGGGTTTCAGTTGATATATTCGGATATGCTGCATCAGTTCCTGCAGCTGAGGGAATCGGCCAAGACTTCGTAAAAATTTCCAACGACGTACATGTCATATCGCCAATGATTTATCCAAGCCATTACAGTACCGGCTGGTTCAAACAGAAGGATCCCGATCTCAGTCCGTATGAGACGATTAAAGGAGCTATGGTTGATACCCACAAAAAACTAGATCCGACAAAGGATCTCAAGCCTATTATTCGCCCTTGGATTCAGGATTTCACAGCAAGCTGGCTTGGCAGCGGCCATTATATGAAATATGGAAAGGCCGAGGTTGAAGCTCAAATTAAAGCCTTAAAGGATACTGGCATTAACGAATACCTGCTCTGGAACGCGGGAAATAAATATTCACCAAATGTAGATTATAACTAAGAGTGCCCTTCCAAATACAACAAAAAGTCCACTGAGCCGTTAAGGCGCGGTGGACTTTTTCCAAAATATAAGAACTTATAAGTTTGTTAGCTTATAAAGGGCTTATATTTCACCGTCAAAGCTACTTCAGCGTCTAAAGGACGCCGAAGGCATTTTTGCTAGTCTGATTGCTTATTGGGAAAGACGCAGTGCGAGCTCATACATGCCCATATCGAAAGGTTTCTTAGTCTTAACGACCAAATCAATATCCGTCGTTACCAGCTCACCTTTAATAATGCCGCAGGCTTTGCCTGAATCGCCAGCCATAAGCTGCCGAACTGCAAAATCACCAAGCTTACTTGCTAGAATCCGGTCAATAGCTGTCGGCGTTCCGCCACGCTGAATGTGACCAAGAACCGTCACACGCGGTTCAATACCGCTATTCGCCGTAATTTGATGCGCAACTTCCTCGCCTTTACCTGCGCCTTCTGCAACGACAATGATACTGTGACGCTTGCCCTTAGCGAAGTTGTTTTTCATACGTTCTGCAACCTCAGTTAGCTCGAACGGAACCTCCGGTACTAGGATGGTCTCTGCTCCGCTTGCAAGTCCGGCATGCAGTGCGATATCGCCGCAATGGCGACCCATAACCTCAACGATGGATGAACGTTCATGCGATGACATCGTATCACGTATTTTGTTGATTGCGTCAACGACGATGCTGACAGCAGTATCGAAGCCAATCGTAATATCGGTAAACGGAATATCGTTGTCGATCGTTCCAGGTATGCCCATCGTCTTAATACCCAGCTTGCTGAGCTTGTTGGCGCCTTGATAAGAGCCGTCTCCGCCGATTACAACCAACCCGTCGATTCCTCTTGCACGCAGCACTTCAGCTCCACGCTGCTGGCCTTCAGCCGTCATAAATTCCTTACATCGTGCGGTTTGTAGAATCGTTCCTCCGCGCTGAATAATATCTCCGACGCTGCGCAAATCCATTTGGCGCAAATCATCGTTAATTAGTCCCTGGTAGCCGCGTTGAACACCGTATACATCTAACCCATAGAACAAAGCACTCCTTACAACAGCACGTACGGCTGCGTTCATTCCTTGCGAATCTCCTCCGCTTGTCAGTACTGCGATTGATTTGACTGCAGACATGGTCCATTCCTCCAAGTTGTTTATTTATAGTTAAGCCTGTTGCTTCCGAATCCAGATGCTGTTAATAAAGAAAAACAATCGCGTTAGCGGGCTGTTCTTCATTAGCTTCTTCGATACATCCTTGACATCCGCCTGGTGGCGAACCTTCGGGTCTGACAAATATAAGGCGAGTAGCCCTTCTATAATCAAACGATGAAAACGGGAAGCAGGCAACTGCTTCACATCTTCACGCGCGCGGTTCACAATCGTGCCGATGCGCTCAACAAGCAGACTTTCGTTATCGTAATAATGACAAAAATTAAGATCACCGCCTGCAAGATCCTCTTCCTGATCGATCAAATAATCGAGCAAAATATGAAGCCCGCAAACATGGGGGAAATAAATATTCCGTATAACTGCTGCATCCTGTTCAGACAAGCGCTCCTCGCTTGCCGCGAGAAACAGCATAAACATACCTAGTGTAGAGCCTGCTGCCGCAGCAAACTCATTCCACTGCAAATCAGGATATTGTTCACGATGGAGCTCCCACCACGCAAGCAAATGCTCCTCGCGCAAATCATTGTGGATATGCTTGTACACCTGCAAATCGCCGTATAAAGAAACCAGCTCGCTTACATGCTTCTGGACACTCCTATACGAAGGAAGCTTTCTTATCTGCGTTTGACACAACAGAACCAGATGATGCAGGTAGCCTGCATCGTTATTCTCGCTGCGAAATGCGTAATAATCCTGAAGCGGAGCTTCCGGATTAACAGCATCGAGCATGGACTGATGCAGCAGTCGGAAATCATCAGGATTAAGCGAGGTGCTCCGATCGCAAAGATTATCCAAATAATCACTAATGGTCTGCAGAGCAACAATTAGCGGTATCAGCACATGCCTATGCTCCAAATTTGCCGCTGCGTATACACCACCGCCTTGACAATGAAACTTCTTGCTGTCCATACTGCTCAGCGCCTGTGCACGCAGCTCTTGATCTGGGATCCGCTGCGCAAGCTCACGAAGCTTCGCAAGCTCCTTCTCCACCTCGGGAAGCACATACTTATAGACACGATGCATCAGTTTCAGGGGGCTCTGGGGCACCCGATTGCCAGATAAAGTCGTCAATCTCATGATGCACCCCTTCTCCAAATCACGTTAAGAATGTCGGCGTGACTCCAACTGCTGATCGATGCGGTACCAAATGTGAAGATCATTAATCCTACTCGCATAATCGGCTATTTCATAGTTTAGTATACAAGACTTCTCGAAGCTTTCTTCTTCAAAGAGCTCCAGCTGCTTACGATTAATAAGCTGTTCGAACTCAATCACCCGCTCGGGTATCGTACCGCGAATAAGCTCCCATTGTTCAACGATAACGAGCTGTTCAGCTGCTTTATACCGCTCCCATTCCATATCCAACACAGGAATACGGATCCGAAGCCGTTCATTCCAGTCAAAACGAAAAGCATTCATTGTGAACCTCCACCACTAAATGTATCATTTCAGCACATAATAATCCAGCTTCAAATCACATTGGTACGATTCCTATTCCATGCTATACTGATATCCATATGTTTAAGTCAGGGACGGAGTGAGCTTCATAAGATGGACACAACTGAATTCGCTAAGACAGGACGCTCCTCTAACGCTCGAAAAGAGACATCCGCATTGCGGCTTTATAGTTTTTCTGCATACTCAACGGCTGCTATGGTTGTATCCTTTATTCCGCTGTACTTTCTGGACAGGGGCTTCTCCGAGCAGCAAATCGGAATTATCTACTCGACAGGTCCGTTCATATCCATATTCGCCAACATCATTCTCGGAATGGCAAGTGACAAGTTCAGGACGATTAAAAAGCTGCTTATGCTGCTGCTCTTCGGACAGCTTGTTATGATTTCGCTTCTATTCCCTGTTGAAAACTTTGCGCTTGTTTGCCTCGTCATGATGGGCTTTTATTTCTTTCAGACACCCATTAATCCGTTAAGCGACAGCCTGCTGCTCTTATCCAGTTCCTATACGGGAACCCCTTACGCGCTTGTTCGAATATTCGGGTCACTTGGATTTGCTGTTACCGCTTATACTTTCGGTCTAATATTGAAAGAAATCGGCTCTACTTGGACACTTCCACTTGCACTTTGCACCATTGCGATTACGCTTGCTTTAACGACCAGAATAAGGGATTACCAAGGTAGCGCACGAAAAATCGACTTTTCTGGCTTTTTCAAGCTGCTTCGCCAGCGTGATGTACTGCTCTTCTTTTTAATTATACTGACCATCTCAATCCCTCATCGCATGTATGAAGGCTTTCTAGCTGTAACGATGCGGCATATGGGAGCCAGTGACTCCTTAGTTGGACTCGCTTGGCTCGTATCCGCTTTAAGTGAAATTCCTATTTTGTTTCTTCTTGGCAAATACGGTCATAAGTTCAAAGAGCTTCCTCTTCTCATGATTGCATCTATTATGTATGCCGTACGATTATGGCTGCTCAGCGATATTCAGGACCCCCGCTGGGTCATAGCTACTCAGGCTATGCACAGCATCTCATTCGGCATCTATTTCTCAACTGCACTCCGCTACCTGTCTCGGCTTATTCCAGACGAGTACCGCGCATCGGGACAAGCCGTCTACGCCGTTATCTGGACAGGGCTTGCTGGCGTAATAAGCGGTATGTTCGGTGGTTTTGTTTATGAGCATTTTGGCCGCCAAGTATTTTTCCAAATGGGCGCCTGCTTTGCAATCATAGCAGCAGCTGGTTTCCTTGCTCGCTATTATTTCAGCCGCTCTGAACAATAAAGAGCTGCACGAAGCGCCATCAATATGACGCTTCGTGCAGCTCTTCTCATATTAAACCTTACCGTTATTCCGCAAGCTCAAAATTCGTATATACATCCTGTACGTCGTCGTTGTCCTCGAATGCGTCCATCATTTTCTGAAGCTTGTCCGCATTCTCGCCTTCAACCTTGATCATATTTTGTGGAAGCCAGCGCACGCCAGCATTAACGAAAGTAAAACCATCTTTCTCCAGCGCGTTTTTAACCTGCTCGAACTCATGTGGATGCGTCAATATCTCAAAGCTGTCCTCATTCACGACAACATCCTCCGCTCCCGCATCAAGTGCAACCATCAACATGGAATCCTCGTCCGTATCATGAGCCTCGCGGTCAACGACAAGCAGACCCTTATGGTCGAACATATAGCCCACGCAGCCGCTCTCTCCCATATTCCCGCCGCGCTTGTTGAATGCCGAACGAACATCAGCCGCTGTACGGTTGCGATTGTCCGTCAAGCATTTCACCATAATGGCAACACCGCCAGGGCCATAGCCTTCATACATAATATCATCGTATTCGACGCCGTCTCCCGCGCCAGCGGCTTTCTTAATTGCACGCTCGATATTGTCATTCGGCATTTGCTCCGCTCTAGCATTCGCGATTGCGGTTTTCAGCCCGAAGTTAGAATCCGGGTTCGGCCCGCCTCTGCGAGCTTGTACGTAAATTTCACGTCCGAGCTTTACGAACTTGTTATTTTTAGCCTGATCGGCCTTCCCTTTACGGTCCTTGAACAATTTAAATTTCATTATGCTCGCTCCCCTGACAAAGTTTCCAAGCAACAGTTTATCACCGAAAACAGGTCTTGGTCAATGAAAGCGCGAGCAAATAGCCGATAAGACAGCCTATTCAAGAACGAATAGTACTTGCGGCTACTGCTTGGGCTCACTTGTATGCCGATCTAGCTCCATAAGAACGCATACGTGCATACAACTATCGTTTTGAGCTTTGCATCATTTCCTAAAAAATAAGAAAAAGCTCTCTGTTATCCAGAGAGCCCCTTCCATCGTGTATTCGCACATTAATCCTATAGTTTAGTGACGTTGGCCGCTTGCGCACCGCGGTTGCCCTCAGTAATGTCGAATTCGACCGCTTGCCCTTCATCCAAAGACTTGAAACCATCGCTTTGTATCGCTGAGAAGTGTACAAATACGTCTTCTCCGCCCTCTGTTTGGATAAAGCCGTAGCCTTTCTCTGCGTTAAACCATTTAACTGTTCCTTTCAATTAAACAACCTCCTAGATAGATCCGCCGCTTCGAGAGCGGCGAGTAAAATGATTATAGCCGTACCGAAATCAAAAAGCAATTAAAGTAAAATTTTCAAATATTGACTCGATCCGGGGATAAAAGGAAGATATGAAGGGCATAATTCAGTTCTTCCTCCATTCTTCTCAATCGTCTCCACCAGCTCATCTAGCTCAGGATACGGCTCCCATTGGAGCGTAATAAGCGGATAAATCCGAATTTGCCCGCCCGGCTTGCTTATTCGCATCAATTCCTTGATCGCTTCTATATGAAATTCAGGTCCGAATTGACTTGCATACAAGAACATAAAATGGCTGCACAAGATTAATGAAAATCGATCATCAGCGTATGGCAGCTTCGGCAGCCTGCCTGCCTTATACAGATGCCGGTGTTCCTCATTTAGCACGCTAGCTTTGAATCGCTCAATGGACGACTCCCTGCCTGTCCTGTGCTGCTCAACTGTTCCGTAATAACTCCAGTCGAATCGCTCTTGAAGCTTAGCTAACTTGTCTGTAGATGTACCGATTTCCTGCTCAGCCTCCGCAATCCATTGTTCAATACCCGCATCATAACGGGGATCAACCGCATTCGCGGAATAACCTCGCGCATTAGCTTCCGCTGTAAAGGAAGAACCACCAGCGGCAACATCAAGCACCTCGCCCCGGACCAAATCCTCCGGCAGCAAATCAAACATACGTACGTACTCCTCGTAGCTTCGACACGTCATGGCAACGCCAACCTGTTCATAACCTTGTTTACTCATTCTTGCACTCTCCTCAGCTCAACTAAACTCATCTAAAACTCGGCTCATCCAGTTCACTTGTTACGGCACCTTATTGATTACCGTCGCCATAATGGCTATGATGATAAGAATACCATAATTAACTATTCAAAGGGTGAATTGTTCATGTTCAAGAAACACGAAATTTTCAAAACCGACAAATACAATATGTTGACGGTTGAAGTACAAGGAAAAACGCTTATCGTCCGTGAAATTTCTGACCAGTGGGGCGAAGATACGCACACCTTTATCAGCCGGCCAGAGATGATGCATTGGGCACAGAATCGTTTCCGCGCCACTGATTTTGTAGGCCGCGAAGAAGAGCTTGAAGCCATTATGGCTGCATTGAAGGAAGTCTAAGCAGCCTAGTCCATTCTGAAAACAGTAGGTAATGCGGACACGCCGGCGTACATATCGGCATAAAGCCGCGCATAGGTACAATTAATATGCTGCCTTATTCGGGCAGCCTAGTGTCAGGAGGATTTGCCCGCAAATGGATGCTACCGCTTCAATTATTTTTATTATCGCTGCTTTCTCTTTAGGAGCAATCGTGATCATGAAGCGCGATTCCTTGCCCCCTGGCTTGCGCCGGGGACTCGCACTCGTTTCCATCGCTTTTATTGCGTTTGCGTTTTTTCTAATTGTTTATGCCTTTTTTACGATGGGTTCAGCCTAGAAAGCAGGCTGCTGCATATTCGGCATCACGCAAGGACATAGTAAAAACAAACTGTGTCCTGAGGTGATAACTGGATGAAATGGCTTCCCCTGCTGCTGGCTTTAAGCCTCGTGCCAGGCGCTGCTGCTTCTGAGCATGCCACTGCCGTGCACGAGCACACCATACCAACCTTAACCATACCTAGGAGGAATTCGATGAATCACGTACCTAAACGATCTGAATCCGCACCTGAGACCCGCTGGAAGCTTGAAGATATCTATGAAAGCCAAGCGGCATGGGATAAGGAATATGCGGAAGCGAAGGCATTAATTAAAAAAATTCCTGAATTTCAAGGCAAGCTGTCCGACTCCGCTCAGCTTAAAGCATGCTTCGAGCTCGAAGACGAGCTGTCCATGCTTGTAGAACGACTTTATGTTTATGCGAACATGAAGCATCACGAGGATACAGCTGAGGCAGCGTTCCAGTCCTTGTCCGATAAATCCAAAAAAATAAGCGTAGAATCAGGCGAAGCACTCTCCTTCATTACACCTGAAGTTCTCAGTCTGTCCGACGAGAAGCTTGAAGCCATTATTGCTGATGAATCGGTAGCCAAATTCCGCCATACACTTGAAGAGATGCGTCGCCAGAAGGCACACATCCTCTCGAAAAACGAAGAAGCGCTGCTTGCACAGGTAGGCAATATCAGCTCCGCTCCAGGAACGGTCTTCAGCATGCTGAACAACGCCGATCTGAAGTTTCCGAAGGTTAAGAACGAAGAAGGCGAAGAAATCGAGCTTACGCACGGCCGCTACATACAATTTCTTGAAAGCAAGGATCAGAACGTTCGTAAAGAAGCATTCAAAGCGGTCTATGATACGTATGGCAAGCTCAAAAACACACTCGCTACAACGTTGACTGCTAACGTAACCAAAAATATCTTTTATGCCAAAGCTCGCAAATACGAATCTGTACTGGATATGTCTCTATATGGCGACAATATTCCTCAAAGTGTATATACGAATCTAATCGACACTATTCATAAGCATCTGCCGCTCATGCATCGCTATATGGAGCTTCGGAAAAAGCTGCTTGGACTGGATGAGCTGCATATGTACGATTTGTTTGCCCCTCTCGTTGATGAGTTCAAGCTGGACATCACTTACGAGGATGCGAAGAAGACGGTTAGCGAGAGCTTGAAGCCGCTTGGCGAGGACTACTTGAAGGTGTTGCAGGATGGTTTCGACAATGGCTGGATCGACGTCTATGAGAACGAGGGCAAACGCAGCGGTGCATACAGCTGGGGTGCTTTCGGCACGCATCCTTATGTGTTGCTCAACCACAAGGACAACTTGAACAGCATGTTCACGCTAACACATGAAATGGGTCATGCGCTGCATTCCCATTATTCAGATACGAATCAGAATTACCGTGATGCGCAGTATACGATCTTCTTAGCTGAGGTTGCTTCGACGCTGAATGAAGCGCTTCTCATGGATTATCTCTTGGGCAAGTCAACGGATGCGAAGGAAAAGATGTATCTGCTTACTTACTATGCCGATCAGTTCCGTACAACCGTATTCCGTCAGACGATGTTTGCCGAATTCGAAAAAATCATCCACGAGCGCTCCGAGCAGGGCGAGTCGTTGACACCGCAGGATCTTAACCAGATCTACTATGACCTAAACGTGCAATATTATGGTCCCGGCATGGTTGTAGATAAAGATATCGAGCTGGAATGGGCGCGCATTCCCCATTTCTATAACAGCTTCTACGTGTACAAATACGCAACGGGCTTCTCCGCTGCAACAAGCTTCTCCAAACAGATTCTGGAGGAAGGCGCACCTGCGGTTGAGCGTTATCTCGGTTTCTTGAAAAGCGGGGGCAGCGATTTCTCCATCAATATTCTCAAAAAAGCTGGCGTAGACATGTCAACTCCAGAGCCAATTGAGCAGGCGATGAGCGTATTCGAAGAGCTGATTGGACAAATGGAGCAGTTAACGAAATAACAGAAATTGCGTAAGACCGCCAAGATTCGTTGGCGGTCTTATTTGTCGTTGTATCGAATGAAGCTTCGTCAGTATAATTCCTTCTTTTTCTTTTGACATGTTCTGCAACCTTGAATCTACTAAGAACGTCTATTCGATTGTGAGCGGAATACATTATTTTACTATTATTCCGATTCTCATATCTGGATACGCATGTTCGATCCTAAGGAGGACCTATGAGAGTTAAAAAAACAATTTCTATTTTATTAGGTGCTTTACTAATCCTCTGCATACTAGAGTATAAAGGGATCATTTGGCACAACAGTCTATTTGCCATGAAGTACGAGGTTAAAGGGCTTGACGTTTCCCATTATCAAGGCAATATCGACTGGGCAACGGTAGCCGGTAAAAAGAAATTTCAATTCGCCTATATGAAAGCGACGGAAGGCCATGATTATACCGATGATACCTTTGCACGAAATTGGGAACAAGCCAAAGCAAACGGGCTGCTGGTAGGCGCTTATCATTTCTTCTCGTCAAGAAGCACAGGTGCAGAGCAAGCCGAGCGATTCATTAGCGTCGTACCCGTCGACAAGAATAGCATGCCTCCTGTAATTGATCTTGAAATCGCGCTGAATCATGATCCCCTTGTAATTGAAAAAGAACTAAAATCAATGAGTGACAAGCTTGAAGCAGTCTACCACAAGAAGCCTATTTTGTACGTAACCTATGATACTTATAATACATATACTTCAAGCGGATTTGAGGATTATGACATTTGGATTCGCGACATCGTAAAAAGCCCCTCCTTGAAGGAAAAACGAGACTGGCTATTATGGCAATATGGCAACCGTGGACATGTAGACGGCATTGATGCCTATGTCGATTTAAATGTGTTTAATGGCACACAAGACGATTTTGATTTGACGTTTCGATAAAGTATCAATTAAGTTAGGCAAAATAGAAAGGAGCTGCTTGCGCATGCTCCTTCTTTGTGTTCCGCATCATCCTGGTTTCATTGATTAGCGATCGCTTATTTCATTGGATTGCATAAATGCTTCATGCTCCCTGCCCCAGCTGCACATGCTGTCCAGAACGGCCGTCAGCGTCCTGCCTCGCTCGGAGATGCTGTACTCCACCTTAGGTGGAACTTCGTCATAGCTCACTCGGTCGATAAGCCCATCCTCTTCCAGCTCGCGCAGCTGTTTAGCAAGCGTTCCCTGCGATACCTCCTTTATCAAGCGCTTCAATTCGCCAAAACGCTTCGTTCCGTCTACTAATAAAATAAATAAAATGAGCGGCTTCCACTTTCCGCCAATTCGATCAAGCGTTGTTAACACACCTTTTAATCTCGGCTCGCTTATGTTGCGATTCATGTAGTCACTTCCATTTCTTTATTGTGTAATGGTACGAAATTTCGTACCAGTACGAAAAAAGTGCTTACTTGGCAAGGAGCACTCTTTCATGAATAATAATAAAAAAATCATATCTATATTGGACTAGACAACAAAAGGAGATTATACAATGACAAACTTAACGCTGAAAGATAAACGGATCGTCATCATCGGAGGAAGCTCCGGAATTGGATTAGCTACCGCCAAACTAGCCGCTGATCAAGGTGCGTACCTGATCATTGCAGGACGCTCGCAGTCCAAGCTGGATCAAGCCAAGCTTGTATTGGAAGACTATGGATCAGTTGAATATCATCCGCTCGATAATACCGATGAACGGCAGCAGCAAACGTTTTTCGAAAATATCGGAGCGCTCGATCATTTGTTTACCCCCGGAGCTTCGTATGTCCGAGGATCGCTGCAATCAAGCTCTGAGGTCGCACACAGCTGCTTTAACGCAAAATTCTGGCCGCAATACAATGCCGTTAAATATGCGGCACCCTTGTTAAATGTAGGCGGATCAGTCGTCCTCATGTCTGGTGCGTTTGGCCAAAGGCCGCTCGCGGATGGTGCTTCTTATGCCGCTTGCAACGGTGCTATCGAAAGTCTAGGCAAAGCATTAGCTGTTGAGCTCTCTCCTATTCGTGTTAACGTCATCTCACCAGGTACGATACGTACGTCCTTTAACTGGGAAGGCGCTGAGCAAGCGGTTCGTGACCAGTCCTATGAGCAATATTCATCTATGAATTTGCTTGGCCGCATCGGGCAAGCGAGCGAAGCCGCTCACACTGTCCTATATCTAATGACTAATTCCTACACGACTGGAAGCACGTTGTTTCCTGATGGCGGCTATATTTTGAGATAATGGCGCTGACTCGTTGGTTAAAGGGTAATCGCGTGAAGCTCGCGTCGAATTACCCTTTCCACGATAGTGCTTGGAGCTTCCTGAACGTGATTACAAAATCTGTTCAGGAAGCTCCTCCTGCATAGTATACCTCCCTATATAATGGCTTGGTCTGCCTATTTATAGAGCTGCATCCCAAGCTGATTTAAATGCGCTGACCGAAGCAAATCTGCTTTCCCTATCAGGACTTACTGCTTTTATGGCAACGTTATAGAGCCCCTCGCCAGCGTCCCATTTCGCATAGGATCGATCTAGCTCAGCGCCTAGCAGCGCAAATGCTGCTGCCCCCATCGTATATACATTAGAAATTTCATCAATCGGCGCACCCATTATAAACTCCTCCGGCGACATAAAGCGCGAAGACCCCCATAATCTACCCATTGTATTAATGAATGGCTTTCGCTGATAAACATCAATATCACAAATTTTCATCTCATTCCTGCCGAAGTCGTATAGAAGACTACCGTCATAAAAATCAACCGCCACAACACCTTCCTGCTCAATAAAAGAATGGAACGCGAATATCCGATCCAGCGCAAGCAGTCTCCGTGCTGCCGGCAGCTGCTTGAAGCGGAAATACGGTGAAGCGGGATTCACGTATTTGGCAGGAGGAGGGAATGACCAATGCGGATGAAGCGATTCTCCTTCAAACCATTGGAAGATAGCTGCATAACCTGATTCAAGCTCGATATGATCGACTAGCTCGATTAACGAAGGATGCTTCAACTGCTCGTATAACGGGATTGCGGCGCGCAGACGAGAGATGGCGTCGTTCGTATTACCACTGAAGGCCGCCAGTCTTGCTCCTGCGTATTTCACGAAATATTTTCTGCCTGATTTCTCGATGCCAAAGCTGATATTGCCTGAGTCCTGCTGGTCAAACACTTGAAAAACGGTGCCTAGCTTTGTTATCCAATCAAAATCATGTTTTTCATCTAATTGAAACGTGACTTGATCTAGTTCGTAAATGTACGACTTTTGCGGCATTTGCTGCCTCCTTATATACTGTTATTGCACTTTAACTAAGAGCCCGTATTATCGTTATAGCATATGGTTATACCATATTGCACCATTTTGTTGAAGGATCGAACGTGCTCCAGAATCGAGCGAATAACGAAAACGGCTCAGGGAGGTCATTCCCCTGAGCCGCTTACTATACTCGGTCATAGCAGCGCATGACCGATCAGCCATGCTAGCGCGCCTGCGAATAACGACGACAGAAGGTTCACTCTGTCGTTGTTCAGCCAGGCGAAGCCGCGCACTTTCACCGCCGCGCTGCCGCAATGCGCGGCGCGCTCGGTTTCGCTGCCGCATACCTGGCAGCGAAACATGGCCTGGCCGGTTGCGCCGAGCAGCGAGTCGGCGAAGGCACCGGCCAGGCCGGCGGCTGCCGCGGCGGCGATGTATACCGCCGCTGCGGCAGCGCCGCCAGGCGTACCCGCAGCGGCCTCTGCAGGCTGCGGGGCCGCCAGCAGCAGCGCGGCAACGGCGCCGATGAAGACGGCGCCTGCGAGCGCTGCTGCGCTGCCGAGCGGCGTGACTCCGCCGCTCGTGCCGGCTGTGACCGGCTTGCCGCTCGTTACCGATCGCGGCGCCGTCTTGCTTAGTGCACCGATCTCGGTGGCCCACGTATCGGCATTCACAGCGGCCATTACGCCGATGTAGGCGAACAGCCACCCCTGATCTGGCCATATCGCATTAGCCGCACATAGAAGCAAGCCTGCTCCGCCATTCGCCCATACTTGGCCTGCATCGCGGCGGCCGGTCTTCGCATATTTTGCTTCCGCCAGCTCTTTGGCGCGGTTTTTTCGTTTATACCGAGACCATGCACTTGAAGAAATAAAAAAGGCAATTAATAACCCAAACCAAACCGGCTCACCAAGCGTGACGAAACCGGTCCCCATCACAACTGCCGACAAGGCTCCCGACAGAGACAGCGACTTTACGTGGTAAGCCGCTGCGGCGGCAAAACCACTTGTAATCAGCCCAGCAAGCAGCCTAAGCCACCATTCATCAATCCACCCAACCATGCAACAGGCAACCTCCTGCTTTTCACATATCATACACCGTCCGCTAGCGGATGCTGCTCACCGCTGTCAATCGGACGGATAGGTATACCCGATTTCTATACGCGGAGCTCATGCCAGCGTTCCGGATAATTGGTACAAATCATTAGCTCGGGGTCGAGGGCAGCAATCTTCCTCATTGCACGCTTCTCATTAATCGTCCATGCCATTACCTGAATACCTGCCTGCTTCATCATCGCCACTCGTTCCTTATTCAGCTTCGTATAGCTAATGGACAAAAAATCCGCTCCAAGCTCCTTAAGCTCCTTAGGCAGCGTATTTCGCCAGCCATCGATAATAAGACCTGTTCGTATATGACTTGACAGACGCTTCATACGGTAAAGCGTGCCTTCATGGAAGGAAGTGATGACGACCTCATTCAACGCATGATGTGCTTCAATGCAAGCGAGCACCTTTTCCTCAATATGAGGATACCTTATGCCGTCCGTCTTCAGCTCAATATTGAGCTTGCAGCGGCCGACTGCTTCCTGGAGCACCTGTGCCAGCGTTGGCACAGGCTCACCCTGATATTTTTGCGAGAACCAATTGCCAGCATCAAGCGCCGTTATCTGCTCAGCTGTCAGGCTCTTCACATCCCCTTTTCCATTCGTCGTCCGACGAAGCGTGTAATCGTGAATGACTACCGGCACATGATCTTTAGACAAATGAACATCAATTTCGATCCACGATACATCAGGATCGGCAAGTGCCAGCCGGATGGCAGCCATCGTATTCTCTGGCGCGCGGCTAGACCAGCCTCTGTGCGCTACGCACGGATTGAGCATGCTGCAATCATCCTCTCTAGCCCTAACATTATTCAGTCGTCAGCTTCCCATCCTCATTAAGCGTCACGCCTACGGAAATGGATGTCAGACGGTCAAGCACATTCTTAGCCTGCTCACCTTCCAGCGGAGTCGGCTGTGCCTGCACGGTGAACATCGGATGGAACGTCAACTCACATTCGCCATCTTTCGTACACTGCGCGTCAAGAACACCGGTCTCGCCGGCCGTTTCCTTAGGATAAGAGCTGAAGATAAAGTTTCCTAAACTGTATGCAATCCATTTGTCTTTATACTTCTCAAAGCCCTGCAGCACATGCGGATGGCTTCCAATAACAAGGTCTGCGCCTGCATCAATATACTGCTTGCCAAGGTCGGTCTGGTGCTTCTCCAGCTCTGTCACCCGCTCCTTGCCCCAGTGAACCATCACAACGACGATATCCGCTTCACTCTTCGCCTTGGTTATCGCCTCCAGCGCACGGCGCGTATCATAGCTTTCCGCTACGCCTGCCACGTATTTGTCCGCTTTCCAAGTTGTGAAAGGCACAACGCGGCTCAAGCCTACATACGCAACCTTAATGCCGTGAGCCTCTTTAATGACAGGGGCAAATGCTTCCTTATCGTTATTCCCGGCACCAACATGAGCTATGCCTGCTGCGTCCAAATGCTTCATTGTATCAAGCAAACCGTCTACACCTTGATCGAGTGCGTGATTATTGGCAAGGCTCATAATATCGAAGCCTGCATCGCGCATGGCAGGCAGCACCTCTGGCGAGCCTTTGAATACATAAGGCGTTCCTTCTACTGGCACCCCGCGCGTCGTAACTGGAAATTCTAAATTGCCAGCCATTATATCAGGCTCGCTCAAATAAAGCAGAGAAGGCTGATAGAGAAACGGGTAACCTTCCTTCTCTGTAATTCCACTAACATAATCAGCTACGAGCAAATCACCTACGAAAGACAGGCTAACCCGCTCTTCGGCGGCCGCAATATCACCTTGTCCACCTGCTTGCTCATCATCGCCACCTTCAGACATCAGTCCCGAACCGTCCTCATTGTTGCTACCAGCTACCGGCGAATCGGTGTTACCGTCAGGCAGTTTACCTTCTTCCTCAATCTGCTTGTTTCCAGGCGAATCGACTTGCGTTTGATTATGAGTACTGCTATCTGAGAAACCAAGCACAGCTTTCCATTTATCGGAATTTTCTGCCGCCAGCCACGCGACGAGCACGACAATGATGATGCCAAATAGTGTAACATTCAAAATAATAACTCTTCGGAGCCGTTTTTGACGTTTCAGCTTGCCTAGTTGATGTGATTCAGAACGTGATATTTGCATGAAAGATGGCTCCTCTATCATCGATTTGGGAATCATGATTAGCTAGTCTCTTTCATTATAGCAATGAACACGCTTCAGGAGGGAAACAAATATAGCTCTACGAATTTAGAATGGCTTGCGCCGCTTCCTTGCCTTGTCTAATACAATCCGGAAGTCCAACGCCGTCAAAGGCCGCACCCGTTATCCATAAACCTGGAAGTTCGCGCTCGAAGCGCTCTCTAAGTCTCTTCATGTGATCAACATGCCCGACCGGATATTGCGGCATTGACTTCGGCAATCTTGTAATCTCTACAAAAGTCGGCTCCGCCTTGATCCCCATTGTCTCTTCAATATCACGGCGAACCGCCTTGATCAGCTCAGCATCAGGCAGCTTGACGCAATCCTCGTCGCCCGATCGGCCAACATAACAACGCAGCAGCACTTTATCTTGAGGACTCGTGTGCAGCCACTTGTTCGATGTCCATGTGCAGGCTGTAATTCGCAGTCCCTCCGAGCGAGGCACGACAAACCCCGAGCCATCGAAATCAAGACCGAACGTTGACTTCTCGAACGCCATAACGACATTGGCTACAGAAACGTAGTTGACCGTCTTCAGCTCGCTGCAATCGGTTAACGGCTCAAGCAGCTCAGCAGCGTTATAGGCTGGCGCTGTCATGACGATCCGATCCGCTTGCAGCTTCTCACCGCTGTCCAGCAAAATTTCATACTTTGCATGATCTCCAGATCCTGGATTTTCGCCGTGCTCATTCTCCGCAGCTTCGTCATTTCGCGTAACGGCTGTCACCTTCGTTCCGAGACGCCGCTCTACCTGGCTTAGCGCCAAGTCGAGTGCTCCAACAAGCGTTGACAATCCGCCTTTGAAGGTAAGGAAGGTATTGCCTTTTGCTACAGCAGGCAAAGTACTTGCAGCAGCTGCAGCTTTGCGATTTTCCTGCATGCCGCGAATCAAGCTGCCATGCTTGCGCTCGGATGCTGCGAATTGCGGAAACGTAGCTTGAAGGCTCAGCTTCTTCAGATCCCCTGCATATATGCCCGCAAGCAGCGGCTCGGCGATACGCCGCATTACTTGACTTCCAACGCGCCGCTCCAGAAACCCGCCAAGCGATTCATCAGTTTCCTCCTTGCGTGCCGGCAGTACGAGGTCCAATAATGCACGCAGCTTCCCGCCCCATGAAAGCAAGCCGGTTTTCACGAATGGTCCAATTTCAGTAGGTACACCAAGAACAAGCCCGGCAGGCATTGCATGCAGCTTCCGCTGGTGTAAAATATATGTTTTTTTCGCTCCCGGATTTGTCGTCGTAAGCTCGTTCTCTAGGCCAAGCTCCGTTGCTAGATCGATAATGGCAAGCTTGCGCGCCAGAAAAGAATCCGGTCCTTTCTCAATGACGAAACCGTCACGTTGCAGTGTATTTATTTTCCCGCCAAGGGCAGGAGCACTATCTACGATTGTAATCGCAAGCTCCCTGCCTTGCCGCTCCGCTTCCCGCTGCAAATAAAAAGCGGAGCTCAGCCCGCTGATCCCTCCGCCAATAATGACAATTCGATCAGGGTTTCCGATTCTCCGCATCTCATTCATTCCTTCCCAAGTCCAGCCATCGCCTCGACGACCGACTCCGCCAACGTTTCCATATATAGTGGATCGCGATTCAGCATCGCAATTCGATCTAGTGCCATATCCAGCTGCTTCGCAGCAGCCTGCGCTTCTATATCCAAATCATACAATACTTCAAGGTGATCAGATACAAAACCTACCGGAGCGACAAGTACCGCTTTAACACCTTCCTCTGCAAGCACAGGCAAGGTTTCCAGGATGTCTGGACCAAGCCATGGTTCGCGTGTACGGCCGGCGCTTTGCCATGTGAACTGCCAATCCTTCACATTCGCCGCTTTCGCAACTGCAGCAGAAGTTTCAAGCAGCTGCTCCTCATAGGGATCGCCAACCTCACGAATTTTGACAGGGAGGCTATGTGCGCTGAACAATACCTTCACATTCTCCTCACCGTTTGTTGCTGCCGCCAAGCGGCCTAAACCATCCGTTACACGTTCTGTCAGCGCTTGAAGCAGCTTAGGATGCAGGTGATATTGCTTGACGAAGGTCATCGCAATACCAAGCTCCTTCGCCTTCTCCTCCGCGCGTTTAATGTAGCTTCCTACACTCATTGTGGAGAAATGTGGAGCTAGTACAATGCCCACTGCTTCCTCGATACCGTCTTTGGCCATCTGTTCAACGCCATCTTCAATATAAGGCTTCGCATGCTTCAGACCTTGATAGCAAGAGAATGTGCCTGGAGACAGCTGCTCCAGCTTATCCTGCAGACCAGCTACCTGCCCATTCGTATTCTCTCTCAGCGGGAATACGCCGCCTACAATAGCCTCGTATCTGCCCTTCAGCTCGGCCAGCAGCTCTGGCGTTGGCGCATTCCCTCTACGAATATGTGTATAGTACGCCTCTACGTCATCCATAGATTCAGGTGTACCGTAAGACATGACCATAACGCCTATCCGTTTGCCTTCATTCTTAGACATGACTTGCCTCCTTTTGACTGCGCGCCGCAATCGCTTTTTTCGAATACGCATGAACGAAAGCAGTCAGCTCTGCAAGCTTCTCAAGCGATGCCTCAGGGAATAATCCATGGCCGAGATTGAATATAAATCCAGGCTCATCTATCCCGCTGTCTATAATTTCTTTCGCATAGGTTTCGATGACATGAATCGGGGCAGTTAGAATCGTCGGGTCCAAGTTCCCCTGTACAGCGAAGCCGTTATCGAGTCTGCGTCTGCCTTCGGCAATGGAAACACGCCAATCGAGCCCAATTACATTAGCTTTAACGTTATGCAATTCAGGCAGCAGCTCTCCTGAGCTTACGCCAGGGAAGTATATTTTCGGCTGCGGCAAATCAGACAGCTCTGCAAAAATCCGCTCAATCGTTGGTAATACGAACTTCCGGAAATCAGCTGGCGTCAATGCACCAACCCAGCTGTCGAATAATTGAAATGCTTTTCCGCCTGCTGCAATATGCGCGCGCAAATAAGTAATAACCATATCGCCAAGCTTGCGCATCAGCTCATGCCAAAGCTCAGGCTCGCTGTACATCATTTGTTTGGTGCGCAAATAGTTTTTGGACGGTCTTCCTTCTATTAAATAGCTGGCAATTGTAAAAGGCGCTCCCGCGAACGTAATGAGCGGAACATCCAGCTCCTTGTCCAGTATACGAATCGTCTCAATAACATGTCCTAGATCGCCTTCGACATCAATCGGCGTGAGTCGTTCAACGTCGGCTGCTGAGCGAATCGGATTCGCGATGACTGGGCCAATGTTAGCAACGATATCAAAGTCAATTCCGATCGATGCTACAGGGTTCATAATATCAGAGTATAGAATAGCAGCATCAACACCAAGCTTGCGAACAGGCATCATCGTAACTTCAGCCGCCAGCTCAGGCTGTTTGCATATTTCTAGCAAAGAATATTTTTCCTTAATTTTGCGATAGTCTGGATCGTATCTTCCTGCTTGACGCATGTACCATACAGGTAATTGATCAACATGTTCACTCTGGCAAGCCCGTATGAAACGGTCGTTATAAGACATTCCCGTTCCCCATTTCTATGTATTTTCCTATGCTTCCATTATGCCCTTTTTCAGCAAACCTAACAACCGCCGTCATCATGGTTCCTATGACAATAGTATGACAATCAATCTTTCCCCGCACGGAGGTTATACGAAAAAAGATGGCTCTTTGTATTAGCGCAGCCGATGCCGCTAACAAAGCCATCTTTAATCTACAATTGTCATGCCATTTATACCGCTTTATCAGGAAGCTCCTCCACTTTGGATTCCTGTTTAAAGGCGTCTGCAAACTGCGGGAACACATAAGATTGAATAGTCATGTTCATAGACAGTACAGCGGTATCCTTCTTGATATAGGAGTGTGAATATAAATCTGGATATTCTTGATTAATCGTTTCTTTGGATAGCTCAGTCATGCTCCACTTTTGCAAGTTATATAGACGAGAATAGTTGTGCAGATTATCAATAAACTGAAGCAGGCTAGGCAGATGCCCTACAACCGTAACCTCAAAGTTAGTCGTCATCGTTCCGTTTGCACTAACGCTGCTATCTGAAGTATTCTGCTCTTCACCCATTCCGCTTGATTGCTTCACGAAGGCTAGCGGTGCTTGCGAAACATCAGCCAGCTCGTGGAAAAAAATGAGGTTCGCTGAGTCTACTCGCTCAGTTGGCACACGAGTCGTAAGCTTATTAATGAGGTCATCCGGAATTTTTTCGTCCGCATATTCGTTTTGGACGCTCTGCAGCATACTGCTGAATTGCACGATGTCTTGTTTCGCAAGCTTCAGCCGATCTCGTTCAGGCAGTACATAAACGAACAGTCCGGCTATATTTATCACAACAAACAACGCGATTGCGATCAAGTAGTACAATTCCGTTTGTGAGAAAGAGTGCTTAAGGGGCTTCATTTTGAGTTCCATCGCTTTGAGCTCCTTTCGCATCTGCAAGTACAATATCAAGCATCAGCTTATATACTTCTTTTCGAACCGTCTTAATGGTCGTTTCGCCAGTTGTGCCAGATGCAACGACTTCCGATGAAGTTTGACCATCTACTTTTTTGAAGTAAGAGGTTAGAACAACATCCTTCAATACTTCTTCTGCTTCCAGCTTCTGCATGTAGATGATCACATCAGATGCTGTCTTGAAATCAAGCTCCATACTTACTTTAGGTTCATCCGCTACACTGATTGTCACGATTTTTGATGTCGATGGCAAATGGCCAACGATTGCTTTCAAGTAGGGCTTCCATTCGATTCGAGACTGTTCAAGTCCAGCAAGAATTTGCTCCGCTTGCCTGTACCCGTCTACCTTCACCTTCAAGTCGCCGCTCTTGCGAATTTGGTCAATCTCCTGTTCTAAACGAAGCCGCTCTTGTTCAACGCCGCTTCCCTCCGATTTCCAGGAAAGGACGTAATAGAGCTGAGCGCCTAGCAGCAAAATGACAATCAAGAGCAGCAGCGGCATAAGCTGCGGGTTGCGAGAGCTTGTCTTCTGCTTCGCAGGCAGCAAGTTAATAGACTTCATGCTTCCTTCCCCCTCAGTGCAAGGCCAAGCGGTACTGCGTAAGCAGGCACGCTCCAAGCTGCCTTATCGTCCGAAACGGCTAAGCTGTCCCATTCTAAGCGGGATACAGGCGGTGTTAATCCTTCGTCTAACAAAGCAGTAAGCTTCTCTAACTGGGGAACGTCTCCGGTCAGCCAGATCTGGCTGAATGTCCGCTCGCCTTTATTCAGATTATAATAGTAGAAATTCATCAGCCGCTCCAGCTCCGCAATTAAGTCCTGTGCTGCGTTCATAAAGGATTGCTCAGGCGTTGAGTAGCTGCTGAGCCACGTGTTATTTTCTTCCACAGGCGACGCATTGGTCACCGTTTTGAAGGATACCTCCACATTACGCGTTAGCTTGAAGCTGCCATCCTCAATAATCGTAATATCAGCACTTAATTCATTAACATTAACGAGAACATGCATGCCGTCAGCTCGTATCTCTCTCCATTCGACCAACCTAAGCAGCGAGAATGGCTTAATCTCAATACTGCATGGTTTCAGCTTCAAATGCTCGAAAATATCTACGTAATCCTGCAATATACTTGTCGGAGCAGCCACAACAAGTACCTCGCATAAATTCGCATTCTCTGGTGCGGGGGTGGATGGCTCCGCCAATGGCTTCGGCAATTTGATGAAATCATAAGAAGGATCATCGAACGCCATGCTTAGATTGTTTTTCATCTCGAACTGCACCAGCTTCTTCAGCTCTGTATTTACGATATCTGGGAGCTTTAGACTTCTAACCATCACGATTTGGCTTGGAATTGCAAAATGGGCATATTTCGTATTGAATCGCTTGGAGTCCAGCACTGATTTCAGCGCAGCCTGAAGCTTTTCTTTGTCAACAATCTTCCCGTCATCCACAATACCTTCCTCTAGCGGCGCCGAAGCATAATTCAATATGCGGGTGTCTGTTTTCCCTTTCTGCTGAACCTCGCAAACCTTGATCTGGGTATCTGTAATTTCAATGCCCAAGGTTTGATGTCCATTTGTTAGCTTTCTTAGTATGGATTGGTTCATGTCCATCCCCCTCGCGGCAGCATACCTTCATGCTCTCTATTTGATGCAGATGCTTTCTTGTGTTGCGCCAGAATCCAGATTATTGACGTACCAACTTTGCGCATAATTCGAATTGAATGTGGTCGTTCCGCCTACGTAAAAGCCCTTCATCTTGTTTTTGTTCCAGTCGCTTCCCATATTGTGAAGCGTAGCATTTTTGAATACGAGCAGCATATTTCCAATATCTAGCGCGCCATTCAATGTCCAATCATTAAACTTGAGATCGGTTTTGCTAATGAGGTTTTCTCCAATTTTGATGGTCACACTGCTTTGAATCGTATTTTGGAAAGCGATGCTTCCTTTGGTAACCAACGAACCGCCAATAGCGAACGTTTTCTCAAGTGTACTTGCGACTGTGAAATTACCAACTACGACAACGTTCCCACCTACATTGAAATCATAAACCGTATTATTCATAGAAAAATTCCCTTTGACATAGATAGAACCATTAATAATTACGTTCTTGTTGAGCACATTGAAGAAAGTAAAATGATTATTAACAATGACGTTCTCACCGATCGTAAAGCCATACACGGTATTCCTTATCTCCAATACACCGTTAACCTTCAAAGAGCCGCCGATTGCAAATTTACCCGTCACTCCGTCCCTGCTTTCAGAAACCGGGTTCGTAATTTTCATATTGCCTTGCACCGTTACGCTCTTCTTCACGTCAAAGCTAGTAATGCCGTTGGTAGCAGTCAGATTCCCCTTCACTACCATACCGCCTTTGACAGCCCAGCTAAGGACAGTACTATCAATATTCACGTCGCCAGCAACGATAATATCGCCATTGACGATAATATTTTTGAGTGAGTTCTTAACCGTTAAGCTTCCGCCAATGATCAGGTCGCCTTCAACGAAGATCGTATCGACTGTACCTCCATCACCCAAAACCACATTGCCTTTGACTAGAAGATTTTTGTTGAAAATAATCTTTTTGTCAGCTTTCACCTCTCTGACGACCATATTACCTCCAACGCGCACATCGCCGTTAAACAAGATCGGAGCATTAACAATATCCTTGAAATACAAGTTGCCATTCGCAACAACCGCGTTGCCGTTGCTATCTTTATCTACAATCATTTCATTCGTAATAACGGTACTTGCTGAACCGCTAATATTAACGTTTCCAGCGTTGATGATGGCTGGTCCAGATTGATACTTGGCCATCTCTGCTGTGGTCACCGTACTATTCAGTGCCGCAACGTCATTATAGCGGCTGTCCGAGAACACATTCTGGAAGGCGCTTGTAATGGCTGCAGAAGATTGATTCAAGTAGTAATCCGCTGTTCCATTGAACCAGCCTTGAAACTGCTCGTCCGTGTAGGAATTGTTAATATGCGACAGCGGCAAGGCTTGTCCTGTTGCCGGCATGATGTAACATGCTGCGAACAGCTTGTTGTTTTGTGCTGTTGTGCTGTTTTTGAGAAGAACCTTGTTGCCTACCGCTGGTGCTGGAACAGTCGGGACAGGCGTTGGACCTGCTGTCGGCGCTGGTGTTGGCGACGGGATGATAACGGTCGGTGGTGCAGTCGGTACATAAACCGGCTCCAGCTTATATTTCAGCTTGCTCGCTCTCACTTGATTTCCCACGCCATGCTTG
This sequence comes from Paenibacillus sinopodophylli, assembly GCF_005930355.1. Taxonomy (GTDB): domain Bacteria; phylum Bacillota; class Bacilli; order Paenibacillales; family Paenibacillaceae; genus Pristimantibacillus; species Pristimantibacillus sinopodophylli. Next base: position 264,957 of record NZ_VDBO01000002.1, on the reverse strand, counting down.
GATTCGAATGTTACAGCAATCGGTTTGCTTGAGCTGTCGAGCACCAGCTGGGCATCAACCTTGAGCGCACCCATCGCATTGACGGTTTGAACCAAGCGTTCTATGTTCGGAGTCGTATTCGCTGTGCTGTCTATCTTCTTCATATCCTCGTACATTCTAGCGAAAACGGTCATTCCCGAATGCGCCTCCGTGAATGATTGCTCCGAATTCGCATTTGTCTTGGCTTGAAGCAGACCAATATTCGTACTCATAGCAAGCGGAGCGACTACGATGGAAAGCATGACGATAAATCCAAAAACAAGCATAAGCGTGCCGCCCTTTTCAGACTTTAAACATTTTGTCATTGCCTTTTCCTCCTTAAACATATTATTCTATGAGTAAATCAATCCGACTACTTGAAGATGAAGGAGCTGCACGATGCGCAATCAGAAAGGATTAACTTTGATCGAAGTCATGGGCTCGATCGTCTTGCTCGGCATTGCCGTTCTAGGCATAACATACATTTTGCAGCAATCCTCAATCGATACCAAATCAAACGAAAAAACCGACGATGCCGTCATTGCGGCCAGAAACGTGATGGAAGAAATAAAGAACAAGCTAAAGTCCACCACCACGAGCACGACCGTTTATGGACAAGCGATATCCCTTCAACAGCTTCGCGACCGCTCATCTGCAACGATCTATTATCCCAACTCTAGTAATCGGCGGTATGAGCTTCGGATTCAATCGAGTGCAACTACATTAGGAGCTGTCCCGCTCACGAGCAGTGTCGTGTCTGATCTTGATAGCATATTCAGGAAAATAACGGTAACCTGCATTGATTTGTCCACCCAAAAGCAGTTTCAACTAGAAGCCTATGTAGAATTCAAATAAGAGATAGCGGGTGAATAGCATGCCGAAATGGCTGAAAAATGAAAAAGGCTTAACACTCGTCGAGGTGACCGGCGTACTCGTGCTGACAGCCATTATTCTTGGCTTTCTCATCTATCTGCTAAGCTATTCCAATACGAGTCTCCAGCAGGTATCTGGCAGAGAGAAAACGATGCAACAATCTCGGGATATTGTGACGCAAGTCGTTAAGACGGTTCGTGACGGCTATACTCCCGCAACATATCCCAGCAAAACCAGCAGCCTTCGCCTTCTGAGCGCTGACAATGATGAGGCTGTCGATTATAGTTACAACAGCGCTGGCAAGTCGTTAACCGTGACCTATACACCAAGAGATGCGAATGGCCATGATGCTGCATCACCAACCTCAAAATACACCTTCTCAGATAAAATTGAGAATATCCTCTTTGATGTGAAGGATGGCCGCAGCATAGAAATTACGCTGACGATGCTGTTGCCGAACAATCAAACCAAAACAACAACGACAGTCGTATATACGACACAGAGAAACCCTTAATAGGCAATCAAGGATAAATACCAATCAATTATGCCGTTCCCCCAGTAATACGCCGCAATTGCTCCTGCTGCGATATAGGGGCCGAACGGTATTGTTTTGCCCTTGGATTGCGCCCCTGTTGCAATTAAAGCAATTCCTCCGATTAATCCAAATAAACTGGCGAGAAATAGACTGAGCAAGGTTAGTTTTACGCCAAGTATTAAGCCAATGAACACATAAAGCTTAATATCCCCTCCACCCATCGTCTCTTTCTTCAATATCCAACTGCCTACAATGCCAATGAGCAGCAAAGCTCCGCTGCCAGCAAATGCAGCCAATCCATAATTCAACAACGGAAGCGGATGAACGAATAATCGGATGATGATGGCTCCGATTACACCGACCGCCACCACTTTATTTGGAATAATCATATCTGTAAGATCGGTTTGGACGATGATAACGAGAATGCAAATAAAAAATAATATTGCTAGAAGCTCAGGCTTCCAGCCTATTGTATAAGCAGCATGTGCAAACAAAACAGCTGTCACGAATTCCCCTGCTGCATATCGCCATGTGAGCGAAGGCTGAATCTTCCTTTGGTTAATGCCTGACATTATTTTTCTTATTATCGGGATAAGGCCGAAGAAATGCGGTTTGGCTTGCTTATTTATTGTGTATATTGGCGGGTCTGTGGACTGGAATCGCGAGTCCCATTGTATAGCTATGGCACTAAGAAAGCCGCTTACAACCAATCCTAGTAGCGCAAAAGCGATTATAGCTGGTGTAGTCATTTTCTCTCTTCCTTGCTGGGAAATTTATAGAAAGGCAACCCTGATGGGTTGCCTTTCTAAATTAAACTAAGTAGCTGTTGGTGTTGCTGTTGCTCCTGCTTTGGTTACAGCAACAGTCCAACCACCGCCATTTGTTTTAGTTCCAGTAAATGTTCTTGCTAATTTATCATTAAATGTAATTTCTGCATTAAGATACCCACCTGAAACAAGAGTAGTCTGAGAAACAGTAGTTCCTGTAGCCAGCTCTGGATCCTGATCAATAAAATAACGCACCGCAGCTTCTTGAATCATATGTTCGCTCGCCGTATCTGCCTTCGTTTTTGATTTGCTAATTGTCCCTCCAATAGCCGGAATAGCAATTGCCGCAATAATCCCCACGATAACCAGAACAGCAAGCAACTCGATAAGTGTTAGACCCTTTTGATTCCGTTTCAATGCCATCAACATAAAACATTCTCCTCTCAATTTTGAGAAATTTGATAAAGCTGATCGATCCAATAAAACAACCATTAATAGAGCAGAATACTCGCCCTCGTTAACGGGTATTGCTTACGTTACACTTGCATGTGAAGCTGCTCTGAGCATGGGGTACACCTATGCTCAGACCGATGTGCCATCTTGCACCTGTCTAAGGCTACAAATAGCTTTGCATCATTTTGAACGTAGGCATCATAACAGCCATGACGATTACGCCGACAACGCCCGTTAGCAGCACGATCATAAGCGGTTCCAGCAGCGCCTTCAAGCGGTCAGCCATCTGATCGACATCCGCTTCGTAGAAATCCGCTACCTTATCGAGCATGTCCTCTGTTGCACCTGTTCGTTCGCCGATTGCGATCATCTGCACGACCATCGGCGGGAACAGCTTCGACTGCTTGAGCGGCTCGGACATCGCTTCCCCGGTAAGCACCTTCTCACGAATATCCGAAATAACTTTCCCGATAGCCTCGTTCCCAACAACATTCGACACGATGGACAAGCCTTGCATAATCGGAATCGCTGCTGCAATTAAGGAGCTGAACGTACGGGCAAAACGAGCAATCGCTTGCTTATGCCATAGCGTGCCGAATACCGGAATCTTCAGCAGGAAGTAATCGAGCTGCTGCCTGCCTGTCGCCGTGCGGCGAATGAGCTTCCAGAGCAAGCTCGGTACGAACATCGCTGCAATAACGATATACCAGAAGCTCTGCATAAACTCACTGACCGCCATTACGATTCTAGTCGGCAGCGGAAGCTCAATGCCCATCCCTTCGAAGCTGACTACATATTGCGGAATGACGAACAGCATCATAAAGATAACGACCAGCACCATCATGACGAGCATGACTGCAGGATAGACCATAGCTGACTTTACTTTCTCCCTCGTATTGCGTTCCTTCTCGAAGAAGATGGCAAGCCGCTCCAGCATCGTATCCAAGTTTCCTGCAACTTCCCCTGCCTTCACCATGCTGACGAAGACAGAAGTAAACACCGTCGGGTACTCCGCTGCCGATTCAGAGAACTGCTTGCCGCCGCGCATTTCCTCGGCAATAATAACGAGCAGCTTGGACAATGTTTTGCTTGGCGTCTGGTCACTTAGAATCTGCACGGATTCGACCAAGCTAACCCCAGCACGGTACATCGTAGCCAATTGTCTACAGAAAACGGTAAAATGGTCCATTTTGACGCGCGGGCCGCCAAGCGAAATTTCCTTGTACAATGTCGTTTCGTTCGCATCCATAATCTCCGTTACCCACAGACCCTTTTCAACGAGCGCTTCTCTTGCCCGCTGGATCGTGTTGGCCTCTTGGGTACCGAAAGATTTCTTGCCGCTGGAAGTAACCGCTTTGTACCGATATTTCGGCATTATACCAACCCCATTAGCACTCTATTGTCATTCTTATAGCTCGCCGAATCCGAATAAAGCGTCACGCGCATCTTCCATCCGAATGAATCCTTGCTGTACAAGCTCGCGCAGTGCGAATTCCATCGTCTGCATACCTTGCGCCTTGCCCGTCTGCATAACCGATCGAATCTGATAAATCTTCTCTGATCGAATCAGGTTGGATACTGCAGGCGTATTGACAAGAACCTCGAATGCGCCGATTCGACCTTTGCCGTCCGGCTTAGGCAGCAGCCGCTGCGAAATAACGCCAAGCAGGACAGCAGCGAGCTGGATTCGGATTTGCGCCTGCATCGCTGGCGGGAATACATCAATAATTCGGTCAATCGTCTGCGGAGCATCAGCTGTATGTAAAGTAGCAAATACCAGATGCCCTGTCTCTGCTGCACTGATTGCCGTACTGATTGTCTCCAGGTCCCTCATCTCGCCAACAAGAACGATATCAGGGTCTTGCCGAAGCGCAGCACGCAAGCCTTGAGAGAAGGTCGGTGTGTCTAGTCCTATCTCTCTTTGGTTCACCATCGATTTCTTATGATCATAGATAAACTCAATCGGATCCTCCAGCGTAATAATATGAGCGTTAGCCGTTTGGTTCAAATGATCAATGATCGATGCCAATGTCGTTGATTTGCCGCTTCCCGTTGGTCCGGTCACAAGCAGCAGCCCTTGTGGTTTCCTTGCGAACTCCGCTGCCATGCGCGGAAGTCTAAGCTCCTCCATAGAAGGAATTCGTCCTGGGACAATTCGAATTGCGAGGCCTATGCTTCCACGCTGCTTATACGCATTGATCCGGAATCTGGCTAGTCCTGCCACTCCGTATGAGAAGTCAACATCTCCATTCTCCTGCAGCGATTCGTATCGCTCGTCGGTCATGAATTGTTTCGCCAGCTCCAGTGTATCCTTAGGCTTCAGAAGCTCATCATTCATCGGCACGAGCTCTCCATGAATCCGGAATATCACTGGTGAGTTGACTGTAATATGTATATCGGATGCTTGCCTCGAATGAGCGAGATAAAGCAATTCCTCCGCTTGCATGAATCGTCACCTCCTCGCCGAACGTTGACTATTTATTCGCCGTGTCCGAGAACTCGGAACACCTCAGTCACCGTTGTCAGACCTTCCACTGCCTTGCTAAGTCCATCTTCCATAATCGGGATCATCCCTTGCTTTATGGCATGCTCGTAATACTCATTGTCTGACCGTTTCGAAATAATTAAAGCGCGCATCTCATTATCAATAAGGAGCACTTCGTGAATCGCCAGTCTTCCCTTATAGCCCGTACGTCCGCATTCTCCGCAGCCGGTGCCTCTATATAGCTGCTCGACATGAATGCCTTGCGCAGCAATTAATTCCAGTTCCTTATCGATTGGCGTATAGGACTGCTTACAATGTACGCAAATCCGCCTAACGAGACGCTGTGCAACGATACAGTTGACAGCAGATGAAATCAGAAATGGTTCAACACCCATATCGATCAGCCGCGTAATCGAGTTGACCGCGTTGTTCGTATGCAGTGTGCTAAGCACAAGATGTCCGGTCATCGCAGCTCTGACTGAAATTTCCGCAGTCTCCGAATCACGAATTTCACCCAGCATGACAATATTGGGATCCTGCCGCAGTATCGCTCGCAGCCCTCTTGCGAAAGTAAGGCCGGTTAGCGGATTAACCTGTACCTGATTGACGCCTTCGAGCTGGTACTCAACCGGATCCTCTACGGTGATGATGTTAACATCATCCTTGTTCAGATGAGCTAGTGCCGAATATAGCGTCGTCGATTTACCGCTGCCTGTAGGCCCTGTTATCAGAACAACCCCATAGGCCATTTCAATACTTTTGCGGAAAACAGCTTCGTTCCGCTCAGATAAGGCCAGCTTCGATATATCCGCTAATGAGTTGCCTAGATCGAGCACACGGATAACAACCTTCTCGCCATGAATCGTCGGCAAGGTGGATACACGGACATCAACCTTGCGGAAATCGATATCGAGCTCCACACGACCATCCTGCGGAAGCCGCCGCTCCGCAACGTTCAAATTCGCCATAATTTTGATACGGGCTACTATAATCCCGTGCATATTAGGCGGAAGCGACCGTTCTGTCCGCATCACACCATCCACCCGATAGCGAATACGGAAGCTGCCGTCCTGCGGGTCCATGTGGATGTCGCTCGCGCCAAGCTGAACAGCTTGTACAATGATTTGGTTAACGGTTTTCACGACCGGTGAATCTTCATCTTGGATCGCATGATCCTCATCGATATCCTTTAATTGCAGATTTTGGCTAATCTGCTCAATTGTATCCTGCAGCCCATAGTAACGGCTGATCGCACGCAGCAGCTCATCCTTGGAGGCAATGACCGGTTCGACTCGTAGGCCGGTTGCAATTCTTATTTCATCAATTGCAAAATAATCGAGCGGATCTGCCATTGCGAGAATCAGCTTGTTGCCTTCCATGCGAAGCGGCATGACACGGTGCTGATCTGCTAGTTTTTGAGAAATAAGCTGAATAATCTTAGGATCTATTTTCTGGCGATAAATTTGCACATGGGGAATTCCCAATTGGAACTCCAGCGCTTCAATAAACTGCTGCTGCGTGATGTAGCCTTTGGAAATGAGCACGTCGCCGAGTCTCATCTTCAATTCCCGTTGCTGCACTAACGCCTGCTGGAGCTGTTCATCGGAAATTACGCCGGAATCCACGAGCAAATCTCCTATTCGCTTGCGGGAACCTGACATCACTCATCACCATCTATCAATAAATTTGCAATATATGTAGAAACGTCCGATAACACCTTCTATACTTGCTTTAATTAAAACAATTAATAGATTTACTGTCAATGACTTTCGGCCTATTTTCAACAGCTTAATATAGTTATATTTTCCTATTCGATAAAATGAGATCATTCAAATTGGACTTGAGTACCACGACCTTGTGTTTACCGACAAAAAACGTTGGTATTCTGTGTCGAAACCCAACTTTATTCTACTACATTTCCCTTTAAAATGAACGTAAATTTTTAACAGAACATACGATTTCTACAGTAATTTATTTAAAATAAGTTTCACAAAAACCGCAAGCGCTTTCGTCAAGACAGCTTGCCATACGAGGAAATGGTCATGGCAATTATGTTATAATTCGCAAATGGAACAATGGAAAAAGAATTTGATTGTGCTGTGGTTCGGACAATTTCTCGTTATGGCTGGAATGACGATGATCATTCCGTTCTTGTCCCTCTATTTGCAATTTGATTTGGGCTTAACAGATAAACATGAAATCGGTGTGTGGGCTGGCATTATTTTCGCCGGAAACTTCGTTACATCATTTATTTTTCAGCCGATATGGGGCAAAATGGCGGACCGCTACGGCCGCAAAATGATGCTGCTTCGCTCAGGCTTTGGCATGTCAATCGTGATGGTGCTTATGGGGTTTGCTTCTAGTCCTTGGCATTTGCTGCTGCTTCGCATGTTGAATGGTACGATCTCTGGCTTCGCTCCAGCTTCAATCGCGCTGATCTCGGCAACGACACCTAAGCATCGAATGGGCTTTGCGATGGGTACAATTCAATCCGGTGCTATCGCTGGAACGATTCTCGGTCCCTTCATTGGCGGCTTGCTAGCCGATTCGATCGGCTTCCGCCCGATCTTCTATTTGACCGGAGCCTTACTATTCACTGCATCACTGCTTGCCATGTTCGTCGTGAAAGAACCGTTTGACCGTATGAAAGCAGCAGCACGTGTGCAAGCCTCCGTTATTGAAGGCTTCCGCAAGCTTAGTGGCATCCCGCAGCTCACTGCGTTATTCGCCGTCACCTTCCTCATGCAATTCGCGATGATGAGTCCGATGACGCTTATTCCGCTGTATGTGCAGGAGCTGCACGGTACAACCGCCAATCTTGCTTTTTTTGCTGGGTTCGTCGGCTCGGTCACGGGCATTTCCAACTTGGTCGCCTCACCGCTCCTTGGAAGGCTAAGCGACCGTATCGGTGCTGAACGGGTGCTCGGAGTTGCGCTGGTCGGTGCCTCGCTTGCTTTCATTCCGCAGGCACTCGCAGGTACCGTATGGCAGCTGCTCGTCGCTCGGTTTATATTAGGCATTTTCCTTGGGGGGCTTATTCCAGCCGTAAACTCCCTTATTCGAAAATACACACCAGACGGTATGGAGAGCCGTTCTTACAGCTTCAACACCAGCACAATGAGCTTAGGCAACATGATTGGCCCGATCACAGGCGGTGCTTTATCAGGATGGATCGGCATCAAAGGCTTGTTCATCCTCTCCGCAGTTATGCTAATGATCAACGCTGCTTGGGTATGGCGGACATTGCTGCGTAAACGGCCTCTATAAAAAAAACCATGAGCTGGCTCGGCTAATGCCGAACCAGCTCATGGTTTGAGTAAGGTCTACTTTACAATTGCGATCGCGAGTCCATCATATCCCGGCAGCACCGTACTATGCAGGCGTACATCTGATGCAATTGTTTCATTAAAGAAGCGCACCGCCTGCACAGACGGGCCTGCTTTCGCCGGATTCGTTGTCCGGCCGCGCAGCAGAATGTTGTCACCCACAATTACCGCACCTGGGTTAGCCAGTGCAATCGCATGCTCAAGGTAGACAGGGTATCCCTCTTTATCTGCATCGATAAAAAAGAAATCAAATTTCCGGCCCGCGGCTTGCAATTCAGCTAAGCTTTGCTTGGCATCGCCGACCATATATTCCACCTTGTCACCAAGTCCAGCTGCCTGCATATGCACTTTAGCAAGCTCTGCGTAATTCGGCAGCAGCTCAAGCGAGGTCAGCTTGCCACCTTCTTGGAGACCGCGAGCAAGACAGATGCCGCTATAGCCGCCCAGTGCCCCAATTTCAACTGCAGCCTTCGCGCCCGATAGCTTAACTAGCATCGTTAGCAATCTGCCGTAGCCGTCAGCAACCGAAATGTCCGGCATGCCGTTCGCGGCTATGCCTGCCTTCACACGCTCAAGGTCTGCATCTGCTCCATAAAGTGAATCCACATATTGCTCGTCCTGTAACATCATTCTTTTCTCTCCAATTTTACAATTTGTAAAAACTAGCTGGTTTGCCCTATACTTGATTGTATGTTTTTGTTCACGGGGATACAAGCATAGGCTTATGAAGCAGCATCCAATATCGCAAAGTATGAATGAAATGAGAGTGTACAATGGAAAAGTTACAGCTAATCGCAACCGCACCGATGGGGTTAGAGGCGGTTGTCGCACGTGAGCTGAAAGATTTAGGTTATACCGACCTCCAAGTCGAGAACGGACGCGTGAATTTCACGGGCGGACCGCTCGATATTTGCCGAACCAATCTTTGGCTTCGAACCGCAGGACGTATTTTGATCAAAATGGGAGAATTCCCTGCCACTACCTTCGATGAGCTGTTCGAAGGAACAAAGGCGCTCGACTGGCCCACATGGATTCCGAATGATGGAGAATTCCCCGTCAATGGACGCTCGCAGAAGTCACAGCTGACAAGCGTTCCCGCCTGTCAAGGCATCGTCAAGAAGGCCGTTGTCGACAAGATGACAGCTCAATATGGCACGGAATGGTTTCCTGAGAATGGCGGACGTTATGTCATCGAGGTTACGCTGATGAACGATCGCGCGATGCTTACGCTCGACACAACGGGCGATGGCTTGCACAAACGCGGTTACCGCAAAGTCGCGACTGAAGCTCCGATTAGGGAAACGCTCGCCGCTGCACTTGTTCAGCTTAGCCGCTGGAATCCAGAACGCCCGTTGTATGATCCGTTCTGCGGCTCGGGCACCATCTTAATTGAAGCAGCCATGATCGGCTGGAATATTGCACCTGGACTCCGCCGCAGCTTCAACAGCGAAGGCTGGCCGCTTATTCCGAATGAGCTGTGGGATGAAGCTCGCGACGAAGCATTCGGTCTCGTTAAGGATAATATTCCTTTGCAAATTGCAGGCTCCGATATCGACCCTGGGGCTATAGAAATTGCAGAGGCAGCAATTAAGAAAGCCGGCTTCGGCAAAGAAATCAAGCTGACCGTCCAGCCCGTTGCGAAAGTAAAGCTAGAGGGCGACTACGGCGTCATCATTACGAATCCACCTTATGGTGAGCGCCTTGGCGATGATGTGCAAGCAGAAGCGGCTATGCGCCAATTCGGCTTAACTGCGCTTCATTACCCGACATGGTCGTATTTCTCGATCAGCCCTTCCACTTCTATCGAGCATTATTTCGGTCGTCCCGCCGATAAGAAGCGTAAGCTCTTCAATGGTCGCATCGAGTGTAATTACTTGCAGTTTTTCGGACCGCTCCCCCCGCGCGGCAATCGTTCGCAGCAATAAAGGGAGGCTATTAGCGTTATGTATTGGAATAATCAAAAGCCATTGCGCCGTACGATGAGCACCACTCTAGTCTGGCTGCAGCGTCTCAAAGCCATTGACCTGCTGTTGTTTATCGCTGCGATGATGGCTAAAGTATATTTGTTCTCAGTTATACTAAATGTAAAAAATATGGAAATGACCAGCACTGATGCCATCATCGAGCTTGGCGCCATTATTCTGTTCAGCTTCTGGACGATTTGGCTTCCCGCAAGGGGAAGGATTCTTTCTCTTATCGTCCTTAATATGATTGCTTCCTTTGTCCTTTACGCCGATATTATTTACTATCGCTACTTCCAAGATTTGATCTCCATTCCCGTGCTGCTGCAATTCAGCCAGGTTGACTCGCTTGGAGAGAGTATAGGCACCTTGCTTCACGCCAAAGACTTTCTACTCTTTTTGGACTGGGTCATTATCGTACCGTTTGCTTTCTATACGCTAGTACGCGGCAGAAGCGATCTTCGCTATGCGAATGAGTACCGGCGAATTACTCCCGTTTGGCAAAAGGCAGTTATTCGTGTCGTGCTTAGCGCTGTTATTTTCGGAATCGGAACCTCACTCGTATTCACGAATATTAATGAGGCAAAACGAACTTGGGGACAAGGAATATTCGAAGGCAATTGGTGGAATCTATCCATCTATAACGTAACTGGGGCACTCGGCTTTCACGGTTACGATGCTTATCGCTACGTGAAGCGCAACTGGTTTGATGCGGAGACCGTCACTGCCGAGCAAGCCTCGGAAACGAAGAACTGGATCGAGGGTCGCACTGCTATACGCGTGGCGCTTGAGCAGGACAAGCTATATGGAGCATATGCGGGCAGCAACGTCATTATGGTCCAGCTTGAGGCGTTCCAAAATTTCATGATCAACCAATCGATTGGCGGTCAAGAAATAACGCCGCATCTGAATGAGCTGATCAAGCAGAGCGCCTACTTCAGCCAGTTCTATCACCAGACGGCGCAGGGCCGAACCTCGGATGCTGATTTCACGGCCAACTGCTCGATGCAGCCCGTCCCGAATGGCTCTGTGTTTATCCAATATGCGCCGAATGAATTCGACTGCATGCCTTCCACCTTGAAGGATGAAGGCTATAGCACCTCCGTCTTCCATGCTTATGAGGGCGGTTTTTGGAATCGCAACACGATGTATCACAACATGCGCTACGACAACTTTTACAGCTTGAAACATTTCACACTGGATGAGAAAATCGGCTGGGCGCTTGGCGACAAGTCTTTCTTTAGACAATCCTTGGATGTTATTTCTGAGCAAAAACAGCCGTTCTATTCCTTTCTTATCACGTTGTCCAGCCATTATCCATTCACGATGCCCAAAGCTGAACAAAAGCTTAGCTTAGGTGAGCTGGATGGCACAATCATGGGTGACTATCTGCAGTCGATTCATTATGTCGATGCTGCGCTCGGCGAGCTTATCGCTCGGTTGAAAGACGAAGGGCTTTGGGATAATACGATATTGGCGATGTATGGCGATCATGACAACTCTATTAAAGATTGGTCTCTGCTCGAAACCTTCCTCGGCAAGCCGCTTAATGAACTAGAACGCCAGATGGCACTCAAACAGGTTCCCTTGCTCATTCATCTACCGGGCAACGAACATGCCGGAACTTATACCTATGCTGGCGGACAGCTTGATGTAACGCCAACGATTATGCATCTTCTCGGCATATCGACCGCCAATCAATATTTAATCGGCACGCCGCTGCTTACCGAGCTGCTGCTAGCAGGCAAGCTTGTCGTTCAGCGCAACGGATCGTTTACGGATGGCAACGTCTATTATCTCCCATCCTCTGACAGCATCGTTGAGAATGGAACTTGCTGGAGCATCCCCAATCAAACGAAAACCGATATGAACGCATGCATGCATGCAGCAGAGAATGCTCGTACCGAGCTTGCCATGTCCGATCAGATCATCATGAACGACCTCATCGACCTGTTCAAAGAACAGTCCGCTACCGAAGCGCACGCTGCGAACGATATCGAAACAGCTGCTCGCTGATTAATGAAGCTAGGTCGGCTTCCATTCCGAACAAATGTACTCGGGTAAGTTCAAACCCACACAGTGGACTTTCACCGCCTAGTTAATCGCATGCGTGGCAAACCACAAAGAAGCTCTCCAGCCTGCAGGCTGGAGAGCTTCTTTGTGGTTTAATACTATTTCTTACGCTGACTAAGCCAATCCAGCACATCATCAATCTTCTCTACCGGAACGATATTCAACTCTGGAGCTCCGCTGCGAGCCTCATCCGCAAGTGCAGCTGGTACAAAAAACACATCTGCATCCGTACGGCTAATGGCAAATGCCTTCTGCTTAATCCCCCCGATAAGACCAATGGTTCCATCTGCCTCTATCGTCCCCGTACCAGCAACTTGATTGCCGAATGTAACACCGCCGGGCGTCAGCTGATCGATAATGGCAAGCGTCAGCATCGCTCCATGCGATGGACCGCCTATGTGAGCCATATAGCGTTTGTAATCCATCGTTCGCGGAATATCAAGTAACAGCTCGGTCTGTACGGAAATGCCGAATACTGCTCTCTCAGCCTGATCAGGAGCGGCCTCCGTAGAAACTTGCTCCACTTTGGCTTCCCCAGCCCTTCTAAACGCAACCGATACCGTGGCTCCCGGCTCTACCGATTTCTGCATATAGCTGGTCATATCGCTTATTGAGCGTACAGCTTGTCCATCCAAATGATCAATAATATCTCCTGCCCTCAGGAGGCCATCGGCGGGGCTGTCTTTCACGATCGCTACAACGCGAACGCCGTCCGCTGTCACGCCTTTGCCAATACCGGCCATCTTCATCGCGACCGCAGCAGCAACGCTGTTCGCATCCGTCTTCATCATGACGACTTGCGTGTAGGTTTCCGTAAGCGGAGGTTCATTCTCCGGTTTCTTCTCGAAGCTGTAAGAAGGCAGCAAGCTCGCATAAAGCCAGTCCACAGGTACGGCAGGCCGATCAAATACGAGAACGCCGTTAACCGTCCCCCCTTGCTGTCCGCCCTCCACATGCGCGTAGCGATTCATATTCAGCGTCATTCCGGGATAGGTAACGTTATAGCCTGTCGGACAAAGCAGAACGAGGAGAATAACAATCGACAAGATGAGTACCGTTGTCCCTCGCTTCGGCAGCCAGATCGGCAAAAATGATTGCTTGGAGCGAGCCGTTTGTCCTCCATCAGCACGAAGCAGCTTAGCCGCTCGCACATTCTCTACTCCCTCGCCTACCAGCAGATCCGCATACACAAGCGGCACCGCCGCGCCTATAACGAGCAGCAGCGTTAGAAGATTCGCCGGATCAATCCAAATGAGGCATGCACCTATAACCCCTAGTGCAGCAATTACAAGCCTAAGGCTTTGCAGAGCAATAAAGAGACCCTTCCGCTTGCGTTGCTGCCATATACCGAGCAATGCTCCCACAGCCCAGCATAGCGGGATAATCGCCACGAGGTAGAACAGCCAATCAATCATTTCAATCCATTGCATGCCGCTCGCAAGCTTCAGCGGAGCTGGCAGCCAGATAAGCTCCGAAGCGACCAAGCAAGCAAACGCTGCACATAATCCGAACAAGTAATACACAGCTGGCTTACGCATTCCCATTTCCTCCTTCTATTCCTATGCACACGCAGATGAAACAAACAGCACGACGAACAGCGTCTTACGCTTTCACGTTAGCGTTACGGATCACTTTGATCGTTATCTTGCAATTAGATAAACCTGATGAGTCCCAATCCACAAGCTCTAAATGAATGAATACACAAACGAATATAGCCATGTAAAAAGAAAAGGGCAGCGAATTGAACGCTGTCCTTCGGTTTATTTATTATTCTTGCCAGCCGATAAGGCGGCAATCAAGAACAGTGTTGCATCCTATTACTTCGTCTGCAAATATTGACGTTCTTCGGATGCAATGCCGCGATCCCTAAGCTCGCCCTTCTCTATACCTTGAATATGCTCCAGCCACTGCGCTGGCGAATGCCCCAATCGACGGGCACGGTCAACTAGCTCGGCATAATAGCCGCAATGATCATAGCCGCCCAGCTTGCGTACGACCTCGATATACTCTACCACCAGCGCTCTCGCGTCCGCAGCAGTATAACCGTAATTGGCGGATAGCGCCTCGACTATGCCTCGCTCATACAAACTCAGCCTGACCTGTGCTCTCGCTTTCATGATACACCCACCTGCTTCCCGTATAGATATGCCAGCCGACAAGCTTAACATGCGACTCCCAACGCTCGGAGCAAAAAACAACTTGATTCCCGAGCCTAAGCGAATCCAGCTTTCTGCCTTTGCGCGATACTGTAATCTGCTCATAAAACCATTGCTCATCTTTCTCTAATTGTACTGCTTTATGTACGATTTTTCCAGTATCATTGTCCGCCATCGGGCCTATTATGATGTCCGGATGAATGCCGCAAGGATCCTCACCCTTGACGGTTGCTCTCCGATGAGCATAGATAAAGGACGCCCATGCTGGCGAGTCCGACAAAAACAGCAGCGGCTCCACCCGTTCCGGCACAGATGCGAACTCGATAACAAGCACGCACGGCTTACTGCCACTCCAAGATTCCTTAGCCGCCTTATGCGACCATTTGCGCGCTTGCGCGATCGAGATCGTTGTGTAGAAGCCTTCTCCGAAATCCTTGCCTGGACGCCAGTATGGCGAATTGAGCAGCTTACGCCCAAAAGATTGAACGGTATCGCTTGTTGTACCATGATATAACAGCTGCGGAGTCGTTATGTCCACCCTCGTGCTCCTTCCGGTTCAGCGGATAGACAACAGGACCTTACGAAAAAATGCTCGTAAGGTCCTGTTGTCGGCTCGTCTATTTCTTGATATAAGGTCGGACCTTCTCGATGGCCTCATCCTCGTTTACTGCCTTAATGTATCTGCCATTAATAAAAATAAATGCGTAGCGGGCACAAGGCCCGCAATAGGATTTACAGCCGACGCGGATCTCTGCGTCCGGCGCCAGCTTCTGCAGCTTAGGTACAATTGATTTCAACTGGGTGTGTTTGCATTTGTCGCAAACTCGAATGTCATTTGCCATAATAACTGACCATTTCAACCGGATACGAAGGAAACCTAGTGATCGCCGTGGTTGCCCTTGGTTGGATTCGTGACGGCAAAGCCTTCTTCAGGCACATAGAAATAATCGATGCGTACGCCGTCCAAGAAAGCATTGTCTTTCTCCAGAATGACGTCGATACCTTTGTCTGTTGATACAACAATATCCTTGTCAGTCGGCTCGTCAATTCCCATGCCGTAATGAGCGTGATCGCCGTGTGAATGAGTCACGTAAATGCGAAGCAGCTTGCCTTCGTTTTCGGGCTTGTCCAGCTCTAGCTGTAGTACTTTTGCGGCATTTTTTGAAATTCTGCAATTCATGATTATTCCAGCTCCTCTTATCATTAGCCTCGCGGCAATCTTTATTATTTTATATTATACTTCGTCTCCATTCTACGGGCAAACCATTGTGCGAGCACCATCGTAACGGCAATATCATCCACTGGCAGAAACGGCAGCGGCAACACGTCTGGAAGTACCCAGTAGAGGAAAACAGGAATAGTGAAGATCAGCTTGTCCAGCATTGAGACGTTTTTAGACCGCAGCAATTGAAAAATACGGACAAACGTCTGCTGCCAGTGGCGCAGCGACAACAATTTACGCATCAGACACTCCACCTTTGCTGAGCTTTTTCACTTATTATAACATATGACCCCTTCGTATGCTCTATCCAAACATGAAAGGCCAAAGGCCGCTAAAGACGAAGCATCTCTAGCAGCAGCGGCTGAAGTTCTACATAAATAGAGTCAAATTTGCTCATCGGAAGCGGGTTCTCGCCGTAACCAGCTTCAACGGTAAATCCCGGCCTGCGGTAGCGCTGGATATACCAATCCTTATAGCCTGCATCGCTGCCTGTAAGCTTAACGGCCTCGTATCCGCTTACCCTCGCCAGCTTACTCGCTAGTTGCTCTGACTCAGCAGGCTCAAAGTCACGATAATTCCAATAAATCTCGCGTCCCTGCGTATGCAGTGCCATCACACGATGGAAGTCGATTGTGTCTGTGAACCTAGCCATAGCAGCCGCCTCAGGCTCGCTAAGCGGGTAAGGCCCTGGATAATCGCGTGGTGCAGGTCCCTCCATTCCTCTGCGCTTACACTCCTCTTCCCAGAACGCAGGAAACTGATCATTCAAATCCACGCCGCGGATATTAGCTTTCCAGCCGCTGAACTGCGCCGATCCGCCATTCCAATCCACGAGCTGCCGATAATAGGGATGCGTCTCATGCAAGCCTTGCTGCGAGAGCTCGACGCCATCAGGATTGACCATCGGCACTACCCATAGCGTCACTTCCCTGCAGAGATCTGCTGCCTGCTGCCCGCCGATCTCCTCGCCGGTACAATAAGCCGCGGACAAATCCGCTACAAAACGCATCAGCAGCGCGGATGTAATCCACTCATTTGCATGGAAGGAACCATTCATATGAACGCGGCGCGAACCCGTTCCGCAGCGAAGCGCAAGCAAAGGCTTGCCCATGACGCTCTCCCCAATCACATGCGCTGATAGAAACGGATATCTGCCCGAGAGCTGTCTCACTCCATCGAGTAAATCCGAATACCCATAGCTTTGTACGGCGTACATATCTCAATCGCCTCCTGCTGCCTAAGTATGCTTCCTTCATGCTATGCGCGCCTGCGCATGTCCTATGTAGCGAAACGGCCAAAAGAAGCCAAACCCATTGGGTGCAGCTTCTTTGGTGCGATTTCAGCCTTCACACGATTGTGGGAATTTGCCACACGACTGGAGACAGCTGAATCTGCTTGCCCAGCCATTGATTCGTAATGGATTGGAATATTCGCGTATCTCCACTGCAAAAAAACTGATGAACCGAAATGGTCTCTCCATGCGAGAGGTTGCCCTCTGTTTGAAGAATCAAGCTAATCTCGCGTGCCGTCTCTTCTGCCGAGCTGATGAGCTTCACATCCTGCCCCATTACCTCGGAGATCGTCTCCGTCAAGAACGGATAATGCGTGCAGCCAAGTATAAGTGTATCGAGTGGATAGCCTTGCAGATGCCCAATCGAGCTCAGCACCGTTTCGTACGTTTCTCGGGAACGGAAATTGCCCTTCTCAACGAGCGGGACAAAGCGCGGACATGCTTCGCTAATCACTTTCACTTCAGGAGACAGCGCTCTTAGCGCCTGATCATAAGCTTTGCTCTTTATGGTTCCTTCTGTGCCGATTACGCCGACAAAGCCTGTAACCGTTAACCGAATGGCAGCTCTCGCTCCCGGATTAATGACCCCGACTACGGGAACCGCAACGCGTGAACGAATATCCTCAAGCCCCGCGGCTGTAGCGGTATTGCATGCTATAACAATCATTTTGGGATTAAACTGTATAAGATAATCGACGATTTCCCTGGTGAATCGAACAATTTCCTCCGAAGAGCGCGGGCCGTAAGGCGTTCTGGCCGTATCCCCGAAGTATACGATTTTCTCTCGCGGCAGTTGGCGCATGACTTCCTTAGCAACGGTGAGGCCGCCAACGCCTGAATCTAGTATCGCAATCGGTTGCTGCACAAACACACCGCTTTCCTGAATGAATGTTAATGAATCCAGACTTAATAACATATGAAAACAGGCACAAAAACGTACCTTTGGATAGCATGATGTCCACACTAGGTACAAGTAAAAGACCCGCCTAAATTTCAGTTAGCCAATAAAATCTGAAGTGATCGGCACGTTCCACACTTTTCCGCTCAAGTAAGTGAAGCTTGTCCAGCATGAGATGAAAAAAGACAACGAAGAAGGCAATGAACCGCAATTGAACCCTATCTAATCATTTGTTTATTAGACATTCATCCCGTGCGGATTGCGCTAAACAGCCCTTTGGCCTTTATGCGCTTCAAGACTGCCTGCTGTTTCGTTGGCACCGTATCGGGTACATACAAGTAGAAACCAAGCTCTCCCCAAGGAGCCGATTAGCAAAAGGAGGACGATCTGATGACGAAACGACATAGCCGAGCGGGACGCTTGAATGGGAAAATAGCACTCATTACAGGTGCCGGCTCCGGCATTGGACGAGCGGCCGCTTTGCGATTCGCAAGGGAAGGGGCTGATTTGGTGCTCCTGGATGTAAAGGAAGCTTCGATGGAGGAAGTTTGCCGCATCATTCAGAAAGACGAAGTCACCTGTCTTTCCATCGAGACGGATATTTCCAGTGAAATTCAGCTGGCAAATGCCTACCGCCAAGTGAAGGAACGTTTCGGCCGTGTGGATATTGTCTATGCCAATGCCGGTATTAACGGCGTGCTTGCCCCGATTGAACAAATGGCGTTGGACGATTGGAATACGACGCTGCAAGTTAATTTAAGCGGTACTTTTCTCACCGTGAAACACGCTATTCCATTGATGAAAGACAATGGCGGCAGCGTCATTATTACAAGCTCGATTAATGGCAACCGTGTTTTCTCCAACATCGGCTTCAGCGCTTACAGCAGCACGAAGGCGGGTCAGGTCGCTTTTGCCAAAATGGCCGCATTGGAGCTTGCCCAATACCAAATCCGCGTGAACGTCATATGCCCAGGCGCTATCGATACGAACATCGAAGAAAACACCGAAAGAACGCCAGAGCTTGACGAAATAACGATTCCCGTGGAATATCCCGAGGGCAATCAGCCGCTTGAGGATGGACCAGGCAGCGCCGCTCAAGTCGCGAAGCTTGCTTTGTTTCTGGCATCTGATGATGCGAGCCATATATCAGGTACGGAAGTGTACATCGATGGTGCGGAATCTTTGCTGCGCGGCTAATATTTGATTCATGTATCCATGAAAAATCACATACAAAAGGAGCGGGAGCCAATGTTCAAAGAATGTCTGCATCACTCACCAGATCTAAAATGGGCTTATGCCTACGATTGCAATACCTTTCATCTCAGGCTCCGCACCAAAAGGAATGACGTGGAAGAAGCCTTCGCTGTAACTGGTGACAAATACGACTGGGATAGCCATTCCATGGATATTCCAATGGAAAAGATTGCCGCCGATCCTTTGTTCGATTATTGGGAGGCCGTCATTAAACCACAATTCCATCGTTTTTCATACGGATTCCGTGTCCGATCCGGAGACGAAACCCTTTGGCTGATCGAGACAGGTATTTATGAAGACCAGCCTACGCCAGCAGGAGGCTACTTCGAGGTTCCCTTTATTCACGCCATCGATTTGTTTGATGCACCGGAGTGGGCGAAGTCCGCTATTTTCTATCAGATTATGCCTGATCGCTTCGCCAATGGCGACACGAGTAATGATCCGGAAGGGATCCGACCTTGGGGAGAAAAGCCAGGGGGAGAAGATCATTTTGGCGGTGATTTGCAAGGCATTCTCGATCACTTAAGCCATTTGACTGATTTGGGCGTGAACGCCATTTATTTGACGCCATTATTCTTAGCGCCGTCCAACCACAAATACGACACGGTCGATTATATGCATATTGATCCACAGTTCGGGGATGCAGCGCTTCTCAAAAAACTCGTGAAAGCCTGCCATGACCTCGGTATCCGTGTCGTGCTGGACGCTGTATTCAACCATACCAGCGAGCAATTCCCGCCGTTTCAGGACGTGCTGCAGCATGGCGACAATTCGAAGTATAAAGACTGGTTTCACTTGAACGGCTTCCCTGTAGAAGTCAAGGACGGTGCCGCGAACTACGCAACCTTCGGCTTCTTCGGCAATATGCCAAAGCTCAACACTGCTAATCCTGAGGTTAAGCAATATCTGCTGGATGTGTCTATTCATTGGATCAGAGAGGCCGATATTGACGGCTGGCGGCTTGACGTAGCCAACGAAGTCGACCACGCCTTCTGGCGTGATTTCCGTACAGCAGTAAAAACGGAGAAGCCTGACGCATTTATTATCGGTGAAGTTTGGGGTAATGCGCTCAATTGGCTGCATGGCGATGAGTTCGATTCGTCCATGAATTATCCATTCACGAATGAAGTGACCGCTTTTTTCGCATCTGCCGACTATGCAGCCTCTGGTTTCGCAGACCAGATCAACCGTCTGCTTATGCGTTATCCGCAACAGACGAACGAAGCCATGTTCAATCTGCTCTCAAGCCATGACATTCCGCGCATTGCGACTAGACTAGGCGGCAACAAAGCTCGCTTGAAGCTGGCTGTTGTTTTCATGATGGCTTCTATGGGCATTCCCTGCATCTATTATGGCGACGAGATCGGACTAGACGGCGACGATGATCCGGATTGCCGCAAATGCATGGAATGGGATACTGAGCGGCAGGATCGCGAGCTGTTTGACTTCTACCAGCTTCTGATCGCCCTGCGCAAAGAGCATGCCGCGCTGCGCGACGGCCGCTTCCGCTTCCTTCACGCAGACAACGAGAGTGGTACTCTCATTTTCGAGCGCTTGAATGAGAAGCAGCATTTCACGATTTGGATGAATAACACCGATGAGTCCGTCACGCTGTCGCATCCTATGGATGTGGACGACTGGCATGATGCCCTGACCGGAGATGAGATTATTACAGTTGACGAGCAGCTTCGAATTGATCTGCCGCCCCTTGACTTCAGAATCATCTATCGAATCATATAGTACCTCCTGGACCTCTATCTTGTCATTTGGGCAAGGTAGAGGTCCTTTTCCCCCTCTTGACTGCTTCTCCCTGACCTATACCTTCGAATTTACAAGCTGCTGCTATTTTTTTCGGAGTAAAGGTTTCAAACGGACCCAGCAAGGTTAATGTTTCATTATAATGAACGCAGCCTATACCAACAAAACTTATCGGACAGGGGGAAATTAAATTGAAAAGCCATAATGAATGTATTGCCATGCTGTTAGCCGGTGGCGAAGGACGACGCTTGTCACCACTGACAAGCCAAGCCGCAAAGCCGATTATCCCTTTCGGTGATCGCTTTCGCATGATTGATTTTCCACTGATTAACTGTGCTAATTCAAATATTGGGACGATAGGCGTACTGACGCAGTATTGTGCCGATAGTGTCCATAAATATGTATTGAACGACCACCACGGGCTTCAAGAGTCATCGGCCGCGAGCGGCGTTACGGTATTGCCTTCTTCGCGTAAACGAGCTGACGGTTACGCAGGGACAGCCGATGCCATATACCAAAATATCGATTATATCGACCAGTACAGCCCCGAGCATGTACTTATTCTCTCAGGTGACCATATTTACGAAATGGACTATAAGCCAATGCTGGAGTTTCATAAAAACCGCAGCGCGGCGGTAACCATAGCAGTCAAGCAGGTCCCTTGGCGAGAAGCAAGCCGTTTCGGAATTATTCATACGGACGACAACTTCAAGGTTCATTCGTTCCATGAGAAGCCAGCTAAGCCAACCAGCAATCTAGCTTCGATGGGTATCTATTTATTCCGCTGGGCAGATCTGAGAGCATACATGCTTGAGGATGCTGCAAATCCGAATTCCAGCCATGATTTCGGCAAGGATGTTATCCCTGCAATACTTGCTTCCAAAGCAAGCATGTTAGCCTACCCATATGAAGGCTACTGGCGTGATGTTGGCACGATAGACAGCCTGTGGGAAGCCAATATGGATTTGCTCGATGGCGAGTTCAAGCTTAACAAGCAGCAGTCGCAGCGCTTTACAACGGGGAGCCTTGAGAAGCCTTATCTGAGTCCAGAAGCTACGATTACCGACTCACTGCTGCATCCGGCCTGCGCCATTGAATCGGATGTAACGCGGTCCGTTATTTGCAACGGCGTTTCCATCGGAGCGAACAGCGAAATTTACGAAAGCATCATTATGCCTGGCGCTCGAATCGGACGCAACGTGACCATCCATCGTGCCATTATTGGTGAAGGAGCAATCATTCATGATGATGCCTTCATCGGGCAATTGAATGATGATATATCTGTTGTCGGGCCAGGGGAAGCCATTACCGCATCGACCTCAGCCATGAAGGGCTACAATCTGGAGCCGCTGGCCAGCTTACTGAACGAGGTACCTGGACGGATACACAGCAACATGCTTGGCTAGGCCAAAATCGCTATCAAATAAGGCAAACTGCAGGAGCCAATGCTCCACGCTGTTTGCCTTATTTTCTGATTATTCTGACTTTTAATGCGAACATCCGCCATCAGCCTAACCGATGCAGCTTATCGTTAATTGATAGATTGAAGCTCCTTGGATACTGCAGCTTCGGTTTCTCCTGCTTCAACCGTTTCTATTGCGCTTGCCGCTTCTTCGCTTCCGCTTGCTATAATTTCTTCGGTTTCTGCATTAGCTTCGGTTTCTTCGGTTCCTTTATTCCGGCTTCTCACACTGCTTACAACGCCGCTTGCCGCCTGCTTCGTTCTACCCGCAATTTGGATCGCTTGCCCGCCGATTTGCTTAGCAATGCGCCCAGTCGTATCTCCCACTTGCCCAGCTACCTTAACCGTTGTCTCGCTTACCTTCTGCGCACCGTCCGAAATATCCTGACGCAGCTCCTTGCCTGGCTTCGGTGCCAATAGCAAAGCTGTAATTGAGCCCACCACACCTCCAGCTAATGCACCCAATAAAAATCCTTTTGTTTGTTTACGTGTTGACATTGTTTTCGCTCCTCTCATATATAGCACGCACTTCGTCTGCTGCATCTTGAATTAGGATTCCGATTCGGATACAGGATCATGCGCATTCCCTTGAGTCATTTCTTTCTTTCGGTTAGTTTGCCACAGCTGCCACGCTGTCATTCCTAGCTCTGCCCATTCAAGCGCTTCACCGACCTGGCGTTTTGTCTTATGATGATTCGCATGCTGCTCCACCGATTCTGATAATAGTGATGTAATTCGTTCAGCTGCCGATGTGGTGTTCGCAATAGCTCCGCCAATATGCCCTGCCGATTCAAAAAGCTTGCTGGCTGCCAGAAGCTGTCGATTCGCGGATCGAATCGTTTCCTCAGCAGGCTGGATAAGCCTGCTGAGCTCCGTACTCAGCTTATGCAAATCCAGCCGCATCGCTTCAGCTTCAATCTGTACCTGACCCAGCCTGTGCAAAGCCGTTCGCAAGGCCAGAAGTATGCCTGCTACTAGAAAAACAAACGCCCCTGCGGCAATCGCTGCACTCCATGTCATGATCATGACCGTATCCCTCCTCCACCATCAATAACCTGCCTGCGTAACTTGCTTCTAGACGAATGCCCACTTGCGTAATGACAGTATAAGCAGCATGGGCTTGTCCTGACACACATGATTGAAAAATCATCTGAGCACTAATAAACCTAAGCTGGAGCTGCGAATGCAAAAAGCCGCCCCTGCCAATCGTCTCCGATTAACAGGGGCGGCCCGTAACTGACCTATCGTTTATATCTAGCCAATATGATAGCTGCACTTGCCTCCGCCTTTGGCCAAACATTCCGTCCGTGCCACTGGGGCATCAAGAAGCGCTTCGAACAAGGACAGCTCACACGTACATGCTTGAACATATTTGCCTGCAACCTGCGCGATTGGACAATTATATTCATACAGCATATAGCTACCGTCACTTTGCGGCTCCACTTCAGCCATATATCCGCCAGCATTCTGAATGGCCGCGAGCTCGCTGACCTTGTCCGCTAAGCTCTTGCCAGCCATTCTTGTTTCGTAACGCAGCTGAAGCTTTTTCTTGCGTCCTTCGAACATCCGATCAATAAGCGCAGCGGTGTCCGGGTCATCCGCCAGCTCGTCAAGCAAGTCCAGCGCAAGCAGGTGATAATTTTTCGGAAAAAGCTCATCCGCCTCAGCCGTCAGCTCATACGCGTGTAGCGGTCTACCCATCGCTTGGCGAATGGAGACGATATGAACGCTCCCTTCACTCTCCAGCGCATACATATGACGTCTAATTGCCATTTCTGTTAACGAAAGCTCACTGGACAAATCGCCAGCATACATTCTGCCTTCCGTCTTCAGCAGCATCAATATGCGTTCACGTGTCGAATGGTCGCCTTGTGACGCCGCTCTTCCCCCAGCTGCACTTGCTGTTTTCATCCGCTTCAACCCTTCACCTCCCCCGCAAGCTTGATAGCGTCATTGTAACGTATTTTAACTTTTTCGTAAATCGGTCAAGGTGAAACGATTATCGTCGTCCTTGTGCGGCGCGGCGCGTTTCATTCCAAGAAATATAGAGAAGATATAGCCTAAGGATATACTTTCCTATCTTTCAAAAAAAGGCTGCAGCCTCAACTTGCGGCTGCAGCCTGCTTGCCTCCAAAACAGCTTAAACCGTTGTTACAATTCACGCTCCAAATATTCCTCCACCGCTTGCTTATATATCGGTAATATAGTTGACAATGTCCGCGAAAGCGGATGAAGCTCCGCTCTCTCCCACACATAATATTCTTGAACCAGCGGCTTGCGCAGCTTGACGAGCTCAATCAATGTGCTCTGCATATCTGCCGGGAAAGCACCCGCTTCTCCTGAAATTTCTATGATGTCTTCGTAGCTGCTCGCATCACGCAATATAAAGCCGTCAATCAGAAAGCTCCCTACATCGGTTACCGTCTCAACAGCCAAATGCAGTGCCCTCTCCTGAGCCAAGCCTTCAAGGAGCGTTCCCTGCCAATTCGCAGCAAGCATGTCCAGCGCAGCTGCAACCTCAACTATTGAATCCAACCGCACAGCAATTTGTTCCCGATTCACATAATACATCAATCAGTCGCCCGCTTTCAGCCTTGCTTCTTTTTTTTGGATTTACGTTTCAGCCATGCCACCATAATAACGCTGCTAAAGATAATGACCAGCAAATAGGTCATAATCTCATATACATCTCTCATATCGCTCATTTGTCGTTAACCTGCCCCTTAGCTTTCAAAATCAACGCTGACGGAAGCTTCACGAACCTGCGTCATATGCTCAATTACTTTTTTGTGAACAGGATGAACCTGATAGACCTCCAACGCTTCCAACGATTCAAATTTCGTAATAAGGGCAATATCGTACGAGCGCTCCGAATGTAGTACATCAATGCCTACCTCGATGGACTTCAGCACCTCGATCTTGCCTTCCATATCTCTTAGCACTTGTGCGGTACGAGCTACGCTTTCTTCGCTGCCGTCCTTTAATTTAAAGAAAACAATATGTGTTAGCATTTGTTGTTCCTCCTATGGTTTCATTGTATAAATTGCATCCGTTTGTCACATAATAACCTATGCAGTCGCATTACGGCAATCTTTAACACGAAGGAGATCGGTACGTTATGCGCTATCCGGTTACGATTGTTACTACTTTGATCGGTCTTGCCATTTGCTTGTTTAATTACACTGGCTACGACCCTCACAACTTCGTTTTCTTTATGTTCAGCATTCCTGCTTGGGTCGTGGATTTGTTTGTGGACATTCATGAGGTAAGCGTCATTCTCATGTATGTACTTACCGTAATTACTTGGGCACTGCTTGGCTTTATCGCAGACGTTCTCATTACAAGAGGCCGTCGAGAATCCGAGCAACAACCGCGTTCAGCAAAGTAACCTCAGATCGACAAAAAGGAGCCTTTCGGCTCCTTTCTCATTTTCACTCTAGTCGTTTACTCATTAAGCCGCTTCGACGACAAGCGTAGCTTCCATCGTCGTATGTCCTTGGCCGCATGGAATCGAGCAGTAGATGCGATAAGTGCCCGGCTCAGTGAACTCCAAATCCGTCTCCGGATGATCATTGTCCAATGCCACTTTAAGCTCATCAATATGCATACCGTGAATACCGCTTTTATTGGATAGCTTTAGTCTAACTTTGTCTCCAACCTTAACTTTGTACTCTTCTTGATCGAATACGAAATCATTGGATGCTACAACCTTGAGCAAGCTCATGCCCTCTGGCAATGAAGCAGACTCGTCAACCGGTTTAGCGGGCAGGGCGAATGTGAGCAAATATAAGCCCAGTAATGAAGCCGCTGTAAATAAAGTAAACATAACCCACTTATGCATTGCTATGTGCTCCCCTTTGCGTTCATAATGTCTACCTCTTATATTACATAAGATCGTCCGAAGTTCTCAACCTTAAACTTCAGAAAGCAGAAATTTTTTTTCGGTATTATGACAAAACAATGAACAATTAGTGAATTAACTGGACAAATACTGTTTTAATAATCGTTCAGATTCCGCTTTGACAAAGCCCCACAGCATAAAAAACTGATGATGGTAGCCTCTGCACACATATTGTGCATGCAAACCGTCTGCCTGCCGCCTCTCTTCGTACACCTTAATGCCTGTTTGACGAAATTCTCTTTTGATCACAGCAAGATCAAGCAGCACCCTATCCTGTATGCCTCGCATCATCGACTCATAGAAGCGCGGAAGCTTAATGGCAGACGTACCGATCACTCGTATATCATGATCCAAAATACGTATCACGATTCCAAGCAGTACGAAACGCTTCACTCGTTCAAGCTCCTCCTCGGTTTGTATAGGCGGACTTGCTGCCGTTCTAACTTTGCCGCGGCTTTCTTCCTCAAATGCGGCCATTGTAACCCCTCCATAATAAGAACATTTGTTCTTATTATAGCTATTGCTGTGGATTTCATGCAAGCGAATTTCGCTATGCCCACCATTTCCCTATTTTCGTGCTCAATCGCCTTGTCGACGCATGATTGAATGACCCTCAGCTCCTGCTTCCACGTGCGCGCCAAACCTCGCTCCAAAGCCAAATTCACTCCATAAGCATACATATGTGCTTACATCACATCAGCCAATCCGTCCCGCAATCTACCCTTATAAATACAAAAGGAACCATCGCTGTAACTCGCGTGATTCCTTCGATGCTTCCTATTCAGCTTTTCTTGCTTCTCTTGTAGTGTCGGAGTGCGTTTACCCATGGGGTTAATACCTTGCCAGCTTCCACGCAGCATATCCGGTGTCATGCGCCCCTGCTGGGCCAGCTTCTGCCTTGCTTTTTTTGCTTTACTTACAGACATTGTTATTGCCTCCTAATCGATTTGTTCCGAGCGTTCAAGCAGCCATGCTGATTCAGCATGCCCTTACTCTTACCTTCCAGTATACCTTGTAACCATCCGTTGCGAAAGAGTTATTATGGAAGCCACAAGCGCCTATAGTCTCTGCGAAGCATCGCGAAATGCAGAAGCTCAATGAACTGCCCAGCCTCAAACTCATATTCAATTAACTCCCTGTCCTGCTTAAAACCAAGCTTAGACAGCAAGCCGATAGAAGCTGCATTAACTACATCTACCTTCGCTTCAATACAATGCAGCTGCAGCGTGTCAAAACCAAATGCGATAATCGGTGCTGCAACTTCGCTCATAATACCGCGCCTCCAATAGGCCGGTACGAGATCATAACCAATTTCAGACCTCGCGTACTCCTTCACATAATGAAGGAAGCCGCATGTTCCGATCATTTTGCCAGTAGCCTTGTCCTCAATTAGCCAGCGAATTCCGATTTGCTGCTCAAAGATCTCATGATACCAATTCATTTCTTGCCTGGCTTCATTATGATCAAGAAACGGTTGCAGCAGTGTATACTTAATAACCTCCTGATCAGAATAAAGCTCATAGAGGTCTGTTATGTCGCGTTCCTCTGACTTGCGCAGTATAAACCGTTCTGTTTCCATTCGAGGGAAAAATTCAAATGAAAATAACGTCATCAACCAATCAGCTCCTCTCCCAAAGACATATAATCAAGTCTGCCAATCATAAACTTCTAAGATGAGCAGCGTGTGTAGAAGCAAATGACAGCATTTCCGCCCCTGAGAGGAGCACTACGATGACAGCTACTAATGAGAATCGACTGCAAGAAGCACGTTTCTTCAACGTCAACGATCCCAAGTCGGATCAATTTATTTATCCATTGCCTGAGACCTGGTGGAGCCGTCCTTATGAATACGAATGGTGCAGCGCGCTTGCGGCGCCTGAGGCAATTGTACTTGATGCAGCTTGCGGCATTTCACATCCGCTCAAATTTTTTCTAGGCGGAAAGTGCAAGCAAACGTTCGCTTGCGATTACGATGCTCGAATTAATTCCTGGGATACCATTGCCGGGGAAATTATCAACGATGTCGGGGCAGATTCACTCCAATCCATTCTCGACCACCAAGGTTGGTCCAAGGTCATCTATTCCCAGGCCAGCATTACTGCACTGCCTTACGAGAGTCAGTTTTTCGATACCGTTTTCTGTATATCCGTTCTTGAGCATCTAAGTCCCGCCGATCAAGAGCTAAGCCTGAAGGAATTCGCTAGAGTGGTGAAGCGGGGGGGCAGTGTCGCGTTGACATTCGATTACCCGACCGTCGATCTTGAGCATCTGAAGCGATCAGCAGATGCTGCCGGACTATCCTTTGCGAACCCCATCGAGTTGATTCCTCCAACGGATGCGCTCCATTCCGAAATATGGGGAACCTTGTATTGCTTCAGAGCGCTGCTAACCAAATCTTAGCCCATTCGAGCAAGCAGCCTATCCCTTACAACAAAGGAGGACAGTAGCAGCGTTACTGTCCTTTCTTGTTGTCCTCGTATATGGTCGTTCGGTTTCTTCCCGCTTCCTTCGATTGATAAAGTGCCTTATCCGCCATAGCAATGATTTCTTTGGCATCCTCAGCTTTCCCATCCGATCTTGATATGCCAATGGATATACATACATGACTGCCCGTTGGGCTCGCCTCGGCCGCAACAGCTTCCCGCAAGCGTTCGGCCATCTGCAAGGCGATTGGAATCGTCCCATACTTAACCAGAATGCCAAACTCCTCGCCTCCATAGCGGAAACAGAAATCCTGACCTCGGGAATACTGTCTTATTTTCGAAGCGGTGTAAAGTAATACTTCATCACCAGTTAGATGCCCATACCGATCATTAATACTTTTGAAATGGTCGATATCCAGCAAAATAAGCGCAAACGGAATATCGTCGGCAAGCCATTCCGTAATTGTCCAATCAAATGTTTTCCTGTTCGCAAGACCCGTCAATCCATCCATTCGGATTTCCTTGTTCAGCAAGCTGAAATGATTATTGATGCTCTGATTGAGCTGTCTGACCTCATAAATGTAAGAGTTTATTCGCGGCCTCTTATGACGATTCGGCTTGGGTGTAAGAATCGCTTCCTCTGAGAAAGCAGCGAGCTCAAACAGCGGCTTCGACAGCAAATATGAAACATACCAGGCAATTAGCAAAATAATAATGAATACAGGGATCGCACGAAAAATCAGTTTCCAGATGAACTGCTTGAGCGGTTCATCGATAATGGAAGCAGGCGTTTGCGCAATAATGGCCCAGCCCGTCAAGGGCTCATAGGCATACCCGGCAAAAAAATTTATTTCCTGGGAATTCATAATTTGCTGCGCGCCGCTTCTGCCCGATATGGCTTTATTAATGACCGCGTTCGTGGTTACCGTTTCATAAATTCTGGACTTATCTGGATGAAAAATAAGATGGCCGTTCTTGTCCGCAACATACACATACGAACCGTTTCCATAAAAGTGCTCACTGAGCAATTTATTTAGTGCATTATCATCGCTCAAATAGATGGTCCCAGCTACAAAACCTGTATATTCTCCGTTAGAGTCGAAAGTCGGCGATGAAATCATTACAAGCAAGCGTTTCGATGTCGGACCTAAGTAAGGCTGAGATATAAGCGGCTTCTGCTGCTGAACGGCTTGATAAGAAGCTAAGGAGTTTAACACCGTTCCGACAACAGGTAATTGATTGCGAGAGCTGACAGCCGTTACTACACGTTCATGATTCACGATTAGAATCGCATTGAAATAGTGCTCGCTCGCTTGGAACCAGATGTTCAAATCCTTTTGCGATATGGTTTGTTTAGCAGTAATTCCGGCAATGTCTTCGATATTGGTGTGCATAATTTGAAGCAGTTCACTCGTATTGGACGTAAGTTTTTTGGCATACTGATAATTGCTCTCCAAATAGCCGTTAGTCAAGGAAGTCCTATTCATTCCCCATGCAAAATAACCGCCTATTACGGCGGTTAAAAGAACAGATATGGTGACTAGGAATATTAATACGGATCGTAGCTTCAAGCCTTTTCTCGTACCCAAAGTTATTCCTTCTCTCGTTGCATTAGTACTGCTTCATTCTAACGCAAATGATTGAGAAAATAAATAAAAATCATACGCTTACAAAGATGCTGCATGTACAATCGCTTCGAGCAGGCCGGGAAATCGCAGGTTGAGATCGTCAGCTCGAAGTGTCAGGAAATGCTGAGTCCCTTGTTTTCGTACGTTCAATATACCTGCTTCCCTCAGGGTGCGTATATGATGAGTCATCGTCGATTTGACAACAGGGAAATCAAAATGACCGCAAGTCTGCTCCCCACTCTCTCTAATGTTCATGACCAATTTAAGACGAATGGGATCGCTGAGTGCATATAGCACAGAAGTCAGCTCGATATCCTCTAGATTCGGATGAAATAAGATTTTCACACTTCTTCACTCCTGTCCCATATTCATTGATTGCATTATAACATAACTCATGCTATATTTTCATCGTACGATAATTATCGTACAATAAAATTAAAAATAGAGATTATTCATCTTGGAGGTCATATGAGAAATACTGCTGCTATTGCTGCTCCACCCCTCAGCGCTGACGAAGAACGTCCCGCATTCAAAGATCGTCTTGTTATTCCTTTGCTCGGCTTAACTGTCATTATCGTCATTATGAACACCATGATGTTCAATTTGGCGCTGCCTCAAGTTACAGCTGAGTTCATGCTGTCAGCTTCCGCTGCTTCATGGATCATTACAGGCTATTCCATTATATTCGCCATTTCGTCCATTACGTTCAGCAGGTTGGCCGACTTCGTGCCGATACGGCTGCTGCTCACGATTGGTTTGCTCGCTATGGGAGGGGCGTCTATACTCGGTTTCTTCAGTCACCATTACGTGCTGCTCCTAGTTGCCAGGCTGCTGCAAGCATCCGGTGCCGGCTCCGTGCTTAGCTTAACGATCGTTCTCATTACAAGGTTCATCCCGTTATCCAGACGTGGAAAGTCCATGGCACTTATAACGTCTGCTGCATCTCTTGGTCTCGGACTCGGCCCTGTCATTGGCGGTGCGATCACGGAATACCTTGGCTGGAATGATTTGTTCATCGTGACCGGCATCTCCTTGCTGCTTATCCCGGTATTCCACCGACTGCTCCCAGAAGAAGCATCGAATAAAGGCTCCTTTGACGTATTGGGTGCAGCACTTGTCGGTATCGGTTCAACAGGTGTACTCTTGTACATTACGAATCACTTCATAGTGGCATTAATTGCCGGACTGGCTGCACTCGTCTTGTTCTGGGTTAGAATTAATCGAGCTGCGAACCCGTTTGTTCAGCCATCACTATTCCGCAACAAAAAGTATATACGGCTCATTACTTTGGGCATCATCTCTTATATCAACAATTTCGCAACGCTCTTCCTGCTGCCGCAGGTGCTCATCCATATGTTTAAGCTCTCACCAGGTCAAGCTGGTCTTATTATCTTTCCTGGAGCACTTATAGCCATGCTTTCATCGGGACGCGTCGGCAAAATCATCGACCGATTCGGCAACAGCATGCTATTGCGAATCGCGCCTCTTCCGTTACTGATAGCGGCCGTAGCATTTGCTTTGTTCGCAGACCAATCCATTTATGCCGTTATGGTCATCTATATCATCATGAGTGTCGGTTTCTCGGCTTTGAATTCCGGCGTCTCGAATGAGCTGTCACGGATATTGCCAGGTGAGCATGTCGGGGCAGGCATGGGGTTGTTCCAGCTGTCTCAATTCATAAGCGGTGCCTTTAGCGTAGCCATTAGCGGCATTGTACTGGCTGCCCAAAGCGAGCTCCCGCTGCAGCAGGCTTTCTCTAATATATTCTGGGGAATGGGCTTTATCGCCGCATTAGCCATTGTAGCATCGTGGCTGTATTACTTCTCAGCTAAGCAGCAGACCTAACTCCTCTACATTAGCTTCACAACGAATAGCAAAAAGCCCGAGCCGTCAATAGGATGGCTCGGGCTTTTTGCTGTTAATCACAATCTAGTAAACTATGAAGCTTCACCATTCAAATATCTGAAGAACGGTTTATCTACCCAGAATTGTGTAGGTGTTACGACTACGCTAGGATCAATAGCTTTGAAGCCGGCTACTACCTTTGCGGAATTCTCATTCAGTGAGAACGGGTTAACGGTGTACGGGCTGTCTGGATCCGTAATAAAGTTGTTTGTAATGATCTCATAATCCGCTAGCTCGGTTTGCGAGTAGTACAAAGGCTGCCACCATGAAGAAATAATTAGGCCCTCTTGACCGTCTTTATCTTTTTTGGCATATTTCAAAATAATATCTTGGAACTTCACTTTATCCGCTACTGTTGCAAATTCGAAATTCAAATCATATTCTTTGTCATAATTGATGTAGTTGCCGTTCTCGATTTGAACAACATTCGGTCCAGGTGTACCCCATTCAGCCAAGAAGATGAAAGCAGATGTCTTAGGCTCGAACTGTACCTTTGCATTCACGCCTTCGCTGCGTAGAAGTCCGATTAGCTGAATCGCATGATTGAAGTTCGAATGTCCATAAACCAGCGATAAGGAATCGATGAAATTAGCGTCGAAACGGGAATCCTTAATGTTGTAGCCTGTAATTAAGTCTTGCTTTAGCGCCGTATTCACAACATTTTGCAGCTTAGGTGCATTAATAATGTCAGACGTTTTATACGCATCGTTAAGCTTGGCATAAATATCACCGTCACTCGTGTAGCCCAAGTATTTCTTGTACAGGCCTTTCGTAATCAATACTTTGCCAAGCAGCGTGTTAATCAATTGTTCGCTGGCTGCGCTCTTCGGTCCTACATACAGGCTAGAAGTCACTAATCCCGTATCCACTGCTGCCGCTGTTTCTTGAGCGCCTTTCGTACCGAGGACGCTGCTTTTCACGCCTAGCTTAGCAAGTGCTTTGTCGACCTTTGCTGTCGGGTAAGTGTAAGCCAGTTCCTTGAAGCCTGCTGCTCGTACAGCAATCGCTACTGCAACAGAGCTCGTAAGCACCTGATCGCCTTGAATTGCAGGTCCAGATAGAATGCCTTTCTCGTAAAGAGCCGCTGCTGCTGAATAAAGCTCGCTGCCTGCCTGAACATCAGTGAATACTACCTCTTTGCCGGATGGCTTATAACCTAGAATGTCAGCTACCGCTGTGATGAATTGACCTTTTGTGACTTTGCCGCTTAGGCTGACGTCGAATTTCTCGTTCAAAAATTGCTTGTACTGCGCTGCTCCATCCTCTTGTACTGCAGCAGTACTAGCAGTCGCTGTTACAGCTACCGCAGGTGATGCAGCGAACGCGGTCGCTTGCGTAAGTAGAAGTGAAGACGATAAGAGGAATGATGCCAGCAATTTGGTGTAGTAAGCCTGTGTTTTTCTCATGAACATAACCTCCACTGTTAATTAATCCCGATAATTTCAATCGGATATATGTAATGTCACATAGTATATCAACTGAAAAACAAAAGTGTCAACAACTATATTTACATTTTGTTAAAATTCCGTGTAGAGCGTACTTTCGTCTGCTATGCTTTGTATATCTTCTGAGCTGATGCTTATATATTCATAGCCTTCCGCTTGCTGCTTCTTTAGCGCTTTTTCCTTAAAAAACTTAGGACTGCCTTCTCCGGCATCCTCATCGTATACGAGTAAAATGCCATCTGTCTTGCGGAACAACAGCTCGTCCCTTGCCGTAAATTGCCAGATGCCGTTATAAGGCTGATTGCTTACGGAGGCGTAATAATCTACTCCCTTTAGCACCTCGTGATAAAAAGCCTTTTTATCGTCCTTCCACTTCTCCTCTGGATTGCTGTAAGCAGAAATAATAGACAGTTTTAACTGCGGATATAATGCCTTCAAAGCAATGACGACCTCGCAAGCCCATAGATCGACCCCGTACTGTCCCGGTGTAATGACCCACTCCAGTCCGTCCTCTATAAGCGGCTCGAGCTTGCCCGTCAGTGCTTTTTTAATATATACGATTCCCTCATGCTTTTGGCTGAAAATATTAAGCTCATGAGCACGATAACCGGTAACGAGTAAATTTTTCATTTATTCAACGCCTTTTCGGATAATTAAGGTTTACATCTCTTAAGTGTATGCTATAGTAGAAAAAAAACAAACCAAATATCGACCTAATTCTTTCACTAGGGGAGCCTTATGGCTGAGACGGAGCACGAGCTTCGGACCCTCGGAACCTGATCTGGATCATTCCAGCGGAGGGAAGTGGAGCAGCAGCATTCGTTCATATGCGCAAGCCTTGTTGAACGTTGGACCCGCTCATTTCCCTTTGGAAATAGGCGGGTCTTTATGGTTTAGCGGGGGTTTTAGTTTATGACACGGTATAAAGCGCTAACGATTGCCGGCTCAGACAGCGGAGGCGGTGCAGGCATTCAAGCCGATATTAAAACGTTTCAGGAGCTGGGCGCATACGGCATGTCCGTTATTACAGCCATTACCGCTCAGAATACACTTGGCGTACAAGGTGTATATCCGATAGAAGCATCAGCTATTAGCAGGCAGCTTGACTCCATTGGTGAGGACTTAACACCCGATGCGCTCAAGACAGGCATGCTATTCAGCAGTGAAATCATTGAAATCGTAGCTGCAAAGATCAAGCAGTATGACTGGCATAACTTAATTATTGATCCGGTCATGATCGCCAAAGGCGGCTCCACTTTACTGCAGCAGGAAGCCATTCGGACATTCATCAAGCATCTGATCCCGCTTGCACTCGTAACGACGCCGAACATACCAGAAGCGGAACTCCTTGCCCAAATGCCGATTCGCTCTCTTAGCGATCGAGAGGAGGCCGCTCGTATCCTCTTTCAGATGGGCTCCCGCTATGTAGTCATCAAGGGCGGGCATGCTGCCCCAAGCGAGCGAATCGTTGATTTGCTCTTTGATGGCGAGCGCTATATGTACTTGGAGAGCAATCGTATCGATACCCGCCATACCCATGGCACCGGCTGTACCTTCTCCGCAGCAATCACCGCAGAGCTTGCGCAAGGGAAAGCGGTGTCCGAGGCGATACGAACGGCCAAAGCGTTCATTCAAGCAGCTATCGAGAATCAGCTTGGCATTGGCAGCGGACACGGTCCGACGAACCATTTTGCGTATCGCAACATACATGAAGGAACGAGCTATACCATTACATAACGGCATGAAAAACGGGTGCCTCTAGGAGACACCCGTCTTTCAATCAAATATGCGGTTAATTGGGCCGCTAAGAGATTCTGTATGAGATGCTAGCGAATGTTCAAGCAGCCTATATTTCAATTGCTCAGTATCATCCCCCGCTTGAAGTCGCTGCGGAACGGCACCGTGACTGGATAACGCAGATGCTATTGTAAACAGCAATACCGACATACATAATGCATTTCGTATCATGAATCGTTCACTCATTTCTTCAACCCATTTATTTCAAACCTTGTATTAAGTATAAACGATATCATTTCGTTTGGTATGGACTTTAGGCATGACCCGTTACTAGACCTTAGACGGGGTTTCCTTGCCAGCTTGCCTAGCGATTATCTATTTTTTCCGGGTATAAGTCATGGTTCATAAGCCGATGCTCGGCCATCTGCTCATATTTGGTGCCCGGCTGGCCCCAATTGCAGTAAGGATCGATAGAGATGCCGCCACGCGGCGTGAACTTCCCCCACACCTCGATATACCTTGGATTCATCAGCGCAATTAAGTCGTTCATAATAATGTTCATGCAATCCTCATGGAAATCACCGTGATTGCGGAAGCTGAACAGATAGAGCTTCAGCGACTTGCTCTCAACCATTCTCATATCGGGAATGTACGAAAT
Organism: Paenibacillus sinopodophylli; assembly: GCF_005930355.1. Taxonomy (GTDB): domain Bacteria; phylum Bacillota; class Bacilli; order Paenibacillales; family Paenibacillaceae; genus Pristimantibacillus; species Pristimantibacillus sinopodophylli. The sequence continues at coordinate 228,728 of NZ_VDBO01000002.1, read as the reverse complement.
ATAAATCGTTGCAAAGTCTGGCTGACCCGTCATGGGACAGAGACTCGTAAATTCCGGACAATTGAACTTTACGAAATAGTCGCGATTTGGATGCTTGTTATCGAATGCCTCTAGAATGGATGGCGTATATTGAAACTCGTACTTCGTCCCTTGATTGCCGAGCAGCGTTACACCACTAAGCTCTTCCTTGCTTCTTCCTTCCATGTTCTTTCCACCTCTCTTTTCCTTGCTGTTAAACCCCTTTTTTGTTGCCCCATACCCAAGTATGCAGCTGTGGCAGCACATGCACCCGCTTCAGCTCCGAATTCGGCATCACTTGATCAATCAGCCATTCGTAACGCTCCACCAAATAGGGGAGCATGCGCGCCGGCTCCGCTTCCTGAAGCTGTCCGTTGCCCGCCTGCAAATAGAACGGAACATTCGGATAGCGCAGATGGACAAAGGTAGCGTACTCGAGATCCGTCTCGTCGAACACAACCGTCTTCAAGCAAAAACTTGTTTTACCTGCGACCAGCTTCTCAACAATGCCGTCAAGCACGTTCCAGTCCGTTGTCATGCCTGAGCTCGGAGGCTTAGGTGACAAAGTCAGCTCATCAACCGACCAGAACCAATTCTGCCACCGACTTCCCTGTGTCTCCAGCGCTACGCTGATCTGCTGCTGATGGAGGGCATCTATTAATTGCTCCAGCTGCGGCAGCAGCGCAGGGTTTCCTCCAGATATCGTTACATGCTCGAAGGTAGAACCGCCAGCATCCTTTAATTGCTCTATGATTTCATAAGCCGTCAGCATACGAATATCAGCCTTGGCGCTCCCATCCCAAGTAAAGGCCGAATCACACCAAGAGCAGCTGTAGTCACAGCCTGCTGTACGGACAAACATCGTTTTGCGTCCGATAACCATGCCTTCCCCTTGGACTGTCGGCCCGAACACCTCCAGAACAGGAATTCGCTTAACGTTCTGCATGCTGACCCGCCTTTCTCTTAGGTCGGTAAATACAATAGCTCGTTGGGGTTTCCCGCAAATAAACCTGAACGCATTGCGGCTTGTTAGCCGTGCCATCCAAATGTTGCTGTACGAGCTCTTGTATGGTACGTGCTACAACCTCCGTCGTTGGAAAAAAGTCGGCTGCAGTGTCGTTGAAGCTTTCTTTATCATCATTAAGCAACGTATGGTCAAACCGATCATGGATCAGCTTTTTGATCACCGCAAAATTCACCAGAAAACCTGTCGAATTAAGCTCATCTCCCGCGACTGTTACATTCGCATAATACGTATGACCATGAAGCTGCTGGCATTTGCCTGCTTCCTTCGCAGGGACGTAATGAGCAGCCGCGAAATGAAAATCCTTATTCAGCTCATAGCAATAGTCGTGAAGGACTGCTGGATATATTTGCTGAAGCATCATCGCTTCGCTCCTTGTAGGCGCATAGACAAATAATCATCGAGCCCTTTCTTGCGAAGCTCGCATGCTGGACAAGCACCGCAGCCATCAGCTATGATGCCGTTATAGCAGGTCAATGTCCGCGTGCGTACGAATTCAAAGGCTCCCAGTGTATCCGAGAGTTCCCATGTCTGCGCCTTGTTAAGCCACATGAGCGGCGTATCAATGACAAACGGATAGTCCATCGACAGGTTCAGCGTCACATTAAGAGATTTCACGAATATGTCTCGGCAATCCGGGTAACCGCTGAAATCCGTTTCGCATACACCAGTCACAATATGCTTGGCACCAAGCTGCTTGGCAAGCACTGCAGCAAAGGTCAGAAACAGCATATTACGCCCGTCGACAAAAGTCGTTGGGAGTTCCCCTTCCTTCTGTTCGATCGCAATATCATCCCTAGTCAGAGCATTCGGGGCCAATTGGTTAAGCAAAGACATATCGAGGATATGATGCTTAATATTCAGCTCTTTGGCAATCTCTGCCGCGCAATCCAGCTCCAGCTTATGCCTCTGCCCATAATTAAACGTAACGGCTTCTACTTCCGAGAAACGCTCCATCGCCCAAAACAAGCAAGTGGTACTGTCTTGGCCGCCGCTGAATACGACGACCGCCTTTTCTTTTTTCATGCTGCATCTCCCTCTCTAATTTGAGAAGATTCGAGATCGCCTGAATTCCTTCATTGCTACCTAAAAAACCAAAGAAACGGCGCGAAGCGTTAAAATCCCGCTTCGCGCCGAACGCAAAAACGACGCTGTCACCTGACGGGACAATCGTTCTGCATAGTTTTTTATAGAGGGAGTTCGCGAACCTCTCCCGGCAGCATACCCATCATGCAGACATTGCTCCGGAGTTTCTTCTTCAGTTGGTTATTCTCCTGTACTATAGCACAGCTTCCATGCTCTGGATACAGTCATTATTTTACTGGGAAATACAAGGAGAAACGGCTATCGCCATCTTTTGGCGGCGCGGCGCGTTTCATTCCGAGAAATATATAATCACTCTGATTTGGACAACTCTTCAAGCTTCGTTAACGTTTGGAGCATATGATTAACCAGCCCTTCAATATCATCCATCTGCTCCTCATTAATTTTACGGCTGAATGCCAGCTCAATCACATTCGTATACATGGAATTCGGTGCGCCGTACACATAGCTGATCGTTTGCGTTGGCGGTGCATCTGGCTCCCAGATTCGCATCATGATCTGCTCAATTTGCTCGCATTGTTCGTCGATTTGATGAAGCTTCATAACGAAGCGCAAACGTAGGGAGCACGAAGGCGTCTCCCCTTTCCATTCCAATATTTCGGCTGCCAAATCCTTCAGCGACGAAGAAAGCTGCACCTCGGCCGATACGGCGCTACGCCCCGCCAGCCTGAATTGCAGCGCGAACTCCCGCGACATGACCGCCATCTCCATACGGTCAATCCGGTTTATAATATCAATCTTGCGATCCAGTGTGTCTAGATCGTAGAGCTGGTTCTCGAAGGCTACTTTCAGGTTATCGAATACAGTTGGATCAAACATCATTTTTCCTCTTTTCGGGCAGCAATAGGTTCATTGTTATTGTAGTTCATTTGTTTAGCAGAATCGACCCCGAGGAAATTTATTTCTACTCGTAATCTATGCCGGCTTGTATATTTGGAATATAATCACAAAAAGAAAGGTAGGTGCTTCCATTATAAAAATAGCATTTATTTTATTCAACGGTGTCACATTTTTGGACTTTGTCGGCTTTTATGACGTCATCACTAGGTTTAAATACTTCGAGGAAACCAAAAATTTCACTTGGGATATTTGCTCACTTCACGAAGAGGTTACCGATGAGCTTGGCATGACCATTAAAGCAGCCAAAGTGAAACCTGATCTTAGAGAGTACGATATCGTTTTCATTCCGGGGGCATGGGTACTAGAGCACTTCGTTATGATGACTCCTTTGTCAGCTGGATTAAGGATGCGAAGAATGCCAAATATTTGATTTCCGTTTGTACAGGCTCCTTGCTGCTTGGCGCAGCAGGTTTTCTCCATAACAAGAAAGCGACAACTCATCCATTCACCTACGATTTGCTAGAGCCCTATTGCCAAACGGTCATTCGTACAAGAATTGTAAGGGACGGCCATATCATTACTGGTGGCGGTGTTGCAACCTCAATCGATCTTGGACTTTATGTGCTTCGCTTATTTCTGAATGACAAAGATTTGGATAATATAAAAAAACAGATGGATTACCCCTATGAGACGACAGGCATATCCGAATTTTAGAATATGTCTTCCTAATAGAAGCCGGGCAAAAAGAGTACATTCTATGCGAACGTACTCTTTTTAATGAATAGCTTGATGACCAGCTCTACTCGAATTCTATTTCAAATACAACTGAAGCGGCCATAAGCCGAGTTCGCGCACACCCTCGGCAACTAAGCCGGCAATTCGAATGCCTCCTAGCTCCTGGAAATGCGTATCATCCTGCGCTCCGTCAGGGAAATGAATAAATTCACCAGGATAAGCCCACATGAACAGCGCCTTCGAGGGCTCATCGCCGAGCTCCTCATACAAGAATTTGCTCTTCGCTGCCAAATCAATGAGCGGCACATTGAGCTCGCCCGCAAGCTCCTTCATACCGAGCAAATAATCACCATGTGTATCGATTATGCGCCCTTCCTCGTCAAACTTGCGACGATGCATCGGCGTGATAAGCACCGGTATAGCCCCGCGTGCTCTTGCTTCCTGAATGTACACAGCCAGCATCTCCTTATAGCTCCCGAATGGCTCTGTCGCGCGCTCCGCATCCGGCTTTTCATCATTGTGTCCGAACTGTATCCACAAATAATCGCCTGACTTCATCTGCTCCAGTATCGCAGCCAGCCTCCCTTCATTAATAAAGCTTCTCGAGCTGCGCCCCGACGTCGCATGATTATCAATAGCTACATCTGTTTTGAAATAGAGAGGAAGCATCTGCCCCCAGCCTGCATATGGAAACGTATCCTGATCCGTCACGGTTGAATCACCTGCCAAAAAAATCGTTGTCGCTTGCCGAGCTTCATGAATCTGCAGCGCATTGATGCGTGGGGCGATACCAGAGAACGATAGTCGCAGACAGCCATCTGTAACTTTGACAGTGAAGCTGTGAACGGCATAGGCACCGGCTGCTGTAACAGCCTTGTTCAGAATCATGCGGCCTACGCCGTATTTCAACGTAGTAGAGGTCGGCGCAATCGCATCTCCGATTGTTGCTACCACGGTGTATAAGCCATTCGGCAAATCCACCCTGAACACCGCTTCGAACGGGATGCAGAAAGCTCCGCGCAAGCGATCCTGCTCATCCCGGTTCCGTGAGCTCACCTGCTCGCCTGACTCGAACCCGTAACCGGGAACCTCGTTATAGATCGTACATGGAAGTATTTGTATGTGAGGGAATGCAGGCGCGCTGCCGATCCCAAAATCAAATGTGAGTGAAATAGTCATGGGTGCACCATCCTGTCTGATTATTGTTCTCCTCTTAAGAATAACAAAACGAGCTCCTCCATTCGCCAAAATTTGCGTTACCCGTGGAATTCCGTATACTAATAGATAGGAATCATATAGGAGCTACTTACTAATTGAGGTGACACAAGTGGACGAGTTAAAACAAGCCTACGAAACGATGGGGCTACCAGAGCTCGCGGCCAAGGAGGAAGTGGAGAAGCGTTATACAACGCTTATGCGCAAAGACCGTTCCAGGACGCAGCAGCAGAAGGACAATGCAGAAAGCACGGACGATTCTTTTGCTAAGATTACACAAGCATACCGGCTCATATTAGAGCATGAGAACCGAAAGCTGACAGACGCATTCAACGAGCAGGAGTATGGAAAATACAAAAAAATGGCTGGACAGGCTCAGAAGATGGATCATTTCTGGCGCTACTACAAATTCCATACGTTTGGTGCCATCGCAGCAATCGCACTCATTATTTATGGGGTAATCAGCTTTATGAACTACCGTGAAGAGCAGGAGCGGCTCGCTAATCTGCCGCCGATTGATTTAAGCGTTTCATTCATGGGCAATTACATGCTGAGAGAGGATGCTCCCAAAGAAGAGCCGATAGAGAACGCACTTTTGACAGCGTTTCCCGAATGGAAAAGATTCGTAACCAACGTCACTCTCGTTCCCTCTGACCAGCAAGCACAATATGCCTACTTGCAGAAAGCAGTGCTCGTGCTAGCGACAGAGCATCCAGATGTTTATATTTTGGATAAGGGCATATTCGAATGGGTCGGCACGCAAGGTGTCCTCATCAATCTCGATGATGATGTGAACGGCGACTTCAAACCCCTTCTGAAGGACGGACTAGCGATGAAGCTGAAGACCGAAGACGATACTGAGGAGCATGTATACGGTATTGACATTAGCAACAGCGCACTCGTAGACCAAGTTCCGCTCTACAAAGAGAATATGATCATCGGCATTCGGGCCGACAGCAAAAATCCCGAAAATGCAAGAACCTTCATTAAAACCTATTTGGCTACGATCAAATAAATGATCAACGCAGGTCGGCCCGGACGCGGACATCATCCACATGATGAATATTACATCCGGGCTTTTACCTATTTGCAACCTAAGGAGCCGGTACATGATGGATACAAACGAAAAACGATTGAAATTGGAAATGACGGATATTTCAGGCTCCAGTTTTCATAAAGTGAATGCGGAAGCTTCTGTTTTTGATGACGTGAATCTCGCCCAAACGAAAATAACAAATGCCAACATGAGCCAAATGTCCATACATGACGCCAACCTGTCTAAGCTCAGCATTTCGAATGTTAATTTTTCAGAGTATGAAATTAAAAACGCCAATATGAGCCACGGGCTTATTGAGCATGTCCAGCTATTCGGTACTGAATTCCGCAATATTATGCTGCCTGATCCCAAAGATGCCCCTTCCGATGCTGATAGCGTCTATAAGCCGATCGTTTTCCAACAATCAGATTTGCGTGGTATACAATTCCATAACTGCAATCTGTCGCATGCCGATCTGCGAGATTGCGACATTACTGGACTGCGGATCAATGGGATCCTCATCGAAGACTTATTGAAATCGCAGCAATAATCATGTCGTGCGACTCCATATGTAAAGAAGCTGGCTCGGCAGGCAAAGCGCCTAATGAAATCAGCTTCTTTTTGTTTAGAAGTGAACGGTCAAGTGGCTGTACTTGCTTGCTTGCTTGCTTGCTTGCTTGCTTGCTTGCTCGCTCTAGCCCAAGTGCTTACGCACAATATGCTCGATATGCTGCAAATGCTGCTTCATCCGCTCCGCCGCAAGCTCACTATCTCTGCTTCTTATAGCTTCGAGGATCGCAAAGTGCTCCGAATAAAGACGCTCCGCAACTGCCGTACTCGCATATAGCTCCACCCGCCGAATATCATGGATTGCCGTTTCGATATGGTTCATAATCGACTCGAATAGTCTTACCATAATCGAGTTATGTGTTGCCTGCGCAAGTGTCAGATGGAATTGAAGATCAAGCCGCTCCCCTTCCTCCTCGTCACCAACGGTAAGCTTCATCTGCTCTACAAGCTTGTCAAGCTGGCTCAAATCAGCTTCTGTATGCTTCACCGCCGCAATAGCTGCATTCGATACTTCAAGCGACTCCCTAGCCTCCAGCAGCTCCAGCACAGTTTCCCGATTCATGCGCAGCGACTGCAGCTCCGGAAGCTCCATATCGACTGGTGCATCTCGAATAACCCGGCAGCCGCCGCCTTGGCGAATGTCAATGAGCCCCATCGCCTTTAAAGCGCTGAGCGCCTCGCGGGTTGTCGAGCGGCCGACGCCGAATTGCTCTGAAATTTCCTTCGTAGACGGCAGCTTGTCGCCAATTCGCAGATTACCTTGAATAATAAGCCGTTTGATTTGCTCGGTTATTTCCTCGTAATGGTTGCGCTTTGACAGCTTCTCTACATTTAATGACGACATAACCTGCAACCTCCTAAGAAGAACCACCTGAAGGTGTCTTTTCTATAAACACCCTCGTTTCAGCACACTCATTATGGTAATTGGGCTGCTGTAAGAGCACATTTGCGCTTACAGCCTCCGTTTTGAGTTTCGTATAACGACTATCGACGTCCTCTGAAGGCGCAGCGCGTTTCATCCCGAGACATATAGAGAAAGGATGGCAAAGCCATCTCCATTCCTATATTTCCTGCATAGACAACTAACGAATCCCCTCGATGAACCAATAAGGATCAGCCCATTGCATTACTCAACCAGCAAGGCATAGACGATGCCTGGTCCATGAACGCCTATAGTCAAATCGTTCTCAATATCAGAGGACCTGCTTGGCCCCGATATAAAGTGAATGCCGGCAGGCAGCTTCTCGCGTCCCGCTTCATCGAAAGTAACGAGCACCTCGCCGAGTCTCGTCTTGAGCCGATCGATTGGAATAATAATAATGAGCACCGTAGGCAATAAGCTGACTGAGCGCCCCTTATTCGGCGCGGATAGAACGGTTACCGAGCCTGTATAAGCGACTGCATGATCGGCAATAACGATGCCGAAATCAGCTTCAGCCGCACGAGCGCGCCAATATTGTGCGTCATCAGTATTCCATACGCAGACGCTTGTATCGGCAAGCGCCGTTTCCAGCTCAAGCGCATCCAGCTCTGGCTGATTCTGCCGAATGACATATTTCGCGCTCATTTCTTCAGCCTTCTGAACGATGAACAATTTCACTTCATCCATAGAGCCAAGGCGGGCAACATGACCACCTACGGATAGGAAATTGTCTGTAAAAGCTTGAATCCGCTCCTCTTCGCTCCACTCGAACGCATTCCAGAAATCCGGCGCTCCTCGGAAGGGATGCTTCGGCTGATCAAACATTCTCGGATGCCTGAGCTTGGAGGCAATACCATCCATAAACTGCTCCTGCTTCGCCTTCGATTCCGCTTCCAGCTTCTCCAGCCACTGCTTATGCGTATCAGCCATGTCCATGTCCTCCCTTACCTTGTTTCTCGTCAAGCTCACGCTTTCGCACCAGCTCTTCCATCCGATTCTGCATCGTCGGCTCCATCTGCTTCAAACCTTGCTTCAGCTCTTGATCGAGTGTATCCCAGCGATCCCGGAACGATTCCTTAGGCAGGCTCGGCGTAACACGATACGTATTCCAGCCTTTGAGCGGCCCGAGCTTCGTCTTAATAACACCACTGCGCACGACCAGCTTCTGGCCAAGCTTACCTAGTCGAAGCACACCGCCAAGACGCGATGAATTACCCATAATGGTTGCAAACCCCTGCATGCCAATCGATTCCATCTTGCTGCCGTTTCCGCTCTCGACCTTCCGCCTGCGCAAGTAGACAAGCATGTCATGCAGCGGGATTTTGACCGGGCAAGCCTCGTAGCAGGCACCACATAAGCTTGATGCGTTCGCAATATCATCCCACTCGGCAATGTTTTTGTTCAGAGAAGGTGTAAGAACCGCCCCGATTGGACCGCTATAGGTACTGCCGTAGGCGTGACCGCCAATATGGCGATAAACGGGACAAGCATTAAGGCATGCGCCGCAGCGGATGCAGTTAAGCAGCTCTTGGAACTCAGGATCGCCAAGCTGCAGGGAACGTCCATTGTCGATAATAATAATATGCATTTCATCCGGTCCATCCGCATCCTCCGAGCGGCGCGGGCCTGTAATGCCCGACATGTACATGGTCAGCTTCTGTCCCGTTGCCGAGCGAGGAAGCAGCGTAGCCATCACCTCTAGATCAGACCACGACGGAATGATCCGTTCCATGCCCATCAGTGTAATTTGAGTCTTCGGTACCGTGCTCACCATCCGTGCGTTTCCTTCATTCTCAAACAGCACCATCGAGCCCGTCTCTGCAATCGCGAAGTTGCAGCCGGTCATGCCGATTTCAGCATCGAGAAACTTCTCGCGCAGCTTCTTACGTACGAAGCCCGCAAGAGCGGTCGTGTCCGGCGGCAGTGTATAACCCGCTTCTTTGGAGAGAAGGTCGGCGATCTGGTAGCGGTTTTTGTGTATAGCCGGAATAACGATATGCGATGGCATTTCACCCGCCAGCTGAATAATATATTCACCAAGATCGGTTTCAACCGCCTCTACGCCGATTGACTCAAGTGCATGGTTGAGATGCAGCTCCTCCGACACCATCGATTTGGATTTGACGACTGATTTGGCGCCTGCATGCTCAGCGATATCGAGCGTGAGCTTCACGGCCTCCTCTGTCGTATTGGCAAAATGCACATGAACCCCGTTGGCCCGCGCATTGTTCACAAATAGGTTCAAGTAATAATCGAGATGAGCAATCGTATGCAGACGGATTTGCTTGCCGCGTTCCCGCCAATCCTCCCAGTTACCATGCTCGTCTGTCGCTTTTTTCTTGCCGTTGCGCAGCCGCTCAGTCGTAAATCGTACAGCCTTGCGCAGAAACTCATCGTTGAGTGCAAGATCCGCCCGTGCTTTAACAGTCGCTTCCGTTTTTGCTCCAGCCATGCTTATTTCACCCCTTCATAAAGCAGCTCTGCCAAATGCATCACGCGCACCGGCTCATTACGGTAACGCAGATTGCCCGCAATGTTGAGCAAGCATGCCATATCGAGACCTACTAGTACTTCCGCTTCCGTCTCCAGCACATGATCGACCTTCTCAGTCACCATCGCTCCTGAAATATCCGCCATCTTGACTGCGAACGTTCCACCGAAGCCGCAGCAATCCTCTGCGAACGGCAGCGGGACAAGCTCAAGGCCCCTTACCTTCTGAATAAGTGCCAGCGGCTCTGCTTTAACGCCCAGAATCCGACTTCCGTGGCAGGAAGGATGATAGGTGACCTTATGCGGGAACGAAGCGCCGACGTCGGTAACGCCGAGCACCTGCACCATGAACTGGGTAAACTCGAATGACTTGCTTTGCAGCCTATTTGCACGCTCCAGCATAATCGGATCATCCTCGAACAGCTTCGGATAATGATGAATCATACCTGTACAGGAACCAGACGGAGAGATGACGAAATCACTGTCCTCAAAAGCATCCAAAATCGTCTTTGCTGATTCCCGCGCTTCCTTCCAGTATCCGCTGTTGAAAGCAGGCTGCCCACAGCAGGTTTGTACCGTTGGAAACTGCAGGGAAACTCCGTATTTCGCCAGCAAACGTACCATCGCTTCGCCAACCCTTGGATATAGCGCATCGCTTAAGCAAGTAATAAACAATGAGACCTTCATACTCGCGCCCCTTCCGAGTTCTATTCATTCTATAATATCAGGTTGTCAGACATGTATGTTGAATGAAACGGCGCTGCGCTTCTGGTAAAGCCCGCGCCGCGCCGTATATGCTAAACGGTTGTAACCGATATTTGCTTATCTTCCAGCTGCATAAGCAGCTCTTGCGATAAACGTACATCTGTTATAATCGCATCTACATTGCTCAAATCAGCTACATGCGTGAACGCCTGTAATCCGAATTTGCTCGAATCTGCAAGCAGAATGACCTGATCAGCCATCCCGACCATTTTGTGCTTAATGCGTGCCTGCAGCTCATTAGACTCGCTAATTCCTCGTTCCAGATGAACACCCTTGCACGAGAAGAACGCCTTATCGACATGATACGCATCAAGAGAACGCTCGGCTAACGGGCCGACGTAGGATAACGAGCGCGAAGCCAATATTCCCCCAGTAGAAATCACTTCGATCTTCTCCTTGCTGCTCAGCTCCATGGCCACCTTAATGGAATTCGTGAGCACCGTAAGCGGAATATCCGGCATGCTTGCCGCCATATACCAAGCTGTCGAGCTGGCATCGAGCAGGATGCGATCCTTTGGCTGGATCAGCTTAACCGCCGCTTCCGCGATCCTCTTCTTTTCTTCCGCCTGTGCAATTTCACGCTCGAAATACGGGATTTCCGGCTGCTGATCCTTTACGCTAACCGCACCGCCATGGGATCGGCGCAAACGTCCGGCTTGCTCCAAGCGGTCCAGATCGCGCCGAATCGTTTCCTCGGTCACCTGACATAGCTCGCTCAGCTCCGTTACACGGATGCTGCCTCTCTCATTTACCAGCTGTACAATTTTGTCGTAACGTTCATGGACCAGCATAGCGTACCTCTTTCTTGCTTATATTTGAATTCGCTCACTTGCTCACTTGCTCATTCAATCGTTAAGCGATTCCTGTCTTTTCTTTAAAAAATCCGTATACATGCTCCCAAGCTTCCGGCTGCTCCGGCTCGTAAGTGTCAACCGGGAATGAATCCCGAATCACCTTGCGTGCCTCCCATATGTCCGCGAGCTTCCCGCTTGCGATCCATTGGACGATCAAATTGCCGATTGCACTGCCCTCGATAGGGCCTGCCCAAACCGGTTTACCGATAGCATTCGCTGTCCACTGGCATAGCAGCGTGTTCTGGATCCCGCCTCCTACCATATGAAGACCGCCAAAGGCTTGACCGGATAATTGCTCTGTAAGCTCAAGCACATATCTGTATTTCAAAGCCAAGCTCTCCAGAATACAACGGACAATAGCACCGTTGCTTGCAGGTGGTGTTTGGCCTGTTCGCAAACAATAGTCGGCAATACGAGCCGGCATATCGCCAGGGTGCAGGAATAGCGGATCATCGGGATCAATGAATGCAGCAAACGGCTCCGCATCATCGGCTAACTTAACTAATTCGGGAAAGGTGTATGAAATTCCTGCCCGCTCCCACGCACGTCTGCATTCCTGAAGCACCCACAAGCCCATAATGTTCTTAAGCAGGCGATACGTACCATATGCACCGCCTTCGTTCGTGAAGTTCAACTGCTGAGCAAGCTCATTAATTACAGGAGCTTCCACCTCTGTACCCATGAGCGACCATGTGCCGCAGCTCAAATAGGCGAACGAGCGATCCAGCGCAGGAACCGCCGCAACCGCAGAGCCTGTATCATGCTCCGCCGCCGCATAGACGGGTACGGACTCAATACCAAGCTCTTCACAAAGCGAAGTACGCAAGCTGCCAACAAGCGCTCCGGGCTGAACAACTGTTCCGAATAAATCGGGTGAGATGCCAAGCTCCTTGATTAGCTCCGCATCCCAGCTTTCTGATACCGGATTATAAAGCTGAGTCGTCGTAGCATTAGAAAACTCATTGTACATCTCACCAGTTAAGAAATAACGAAGCAGATCCGGTATCATCAGAAAATGCTTCGCATCCCTCAGCAGCGGCGAATCTGCTTTTTTCAAAGCAGCCAGCTGATAAATCGTATTAAACGGAAGAAACTGAATGCCCGTCTTCTCAAATATACGATCTGCCGTCAGCTCGCCCGCAACCTCCGCCATAACGCCGTCCGTGTGATGGTCGCGATAATGATAAGGGTTGCCGAGCAGTTCCCCGTTGCTACCGATCAATCCGAAATCAACCGCCCACGAATCGATCGCCATGCTTTCGAGCTTAATATCGAGATGCTTTACCTTCAGCAAGCCTTGCTTCAACTCATGAAGCAGCCGCAAAATATCCCACTGCAGCCGATCACCGACCTGCACCGGATCATTAGGAAACCGGTGCAGCTCTTCAACCTCGATCTTGCCGTTATTCAACCGGCCGAGCAGCGCTCTTCCGCTGCTCGCACCGAGATCAAAGGCGAGAATGGTCACCAGCTGGCACCGCCCTTGCCTCTCACTAAGATGTCCTTGCCATAACTGCTGCTAAGGTAAGCTTTCATAGGATCATGCGGTAAGCCCTGTTCTTCGCGAATGGCATGCAGCAAAGGCGTTACGTCAAATTCGAAAGCACGGCGGACAGCATCCTCGGCACCAAGCACATCATGTCGCTCAGCAGCCTCGTTTACTTCGTCATGGTTGATGAGCAGCGCTTTTGCAAGCTGTGTCTGCACATTCAGAACCGAACGCAGCATAGCAGGAATCTTTTGCTCAATATTATGTGATTGGTCGATCATATAGGTAATGCTCTCCGCGTTTTGGCGAACGCCTGCATCGGAGTCGCCTGCTGCGCTAAGAATCTGGTAGAAAATGAGGAACAACTCATAGGGATTAACCGTACCTACGATAAGATCATCATCCGCGTATTTGCGGCTGTTAAAGTGGAAGCCGCCTAGGCGCTTCTCGTCAAGCAAGTATGCAACGATATGTTCGATATTCGCACCGGGCAAATGATGACCCGTATCAACGAGAACTTCCGCCTGTGGTCCGAGCTTCTGTGCCAAGTTATAAGCCATGCCCCAATCAGCTAGATCCGTATGGTAGAAGGCCGGCTCAAAGCATTTGTATTCGATAAGCAAGCGCATATCCGGGGACAAAGCACCGTACATCTCCGCCAGCGCTTCCTGCATCCAAGCTTTACGCTTGCGAATATGCCCTTGGCCTGGGTAATTCGTGCCGTCAGCAAACCACAAGCTGAATTCTTTCGATCCTGTTTCCTTCGCAATGTCCACGCACTCCAGCAAATGATCTGTTGCTTTACGGCGGATTGCCGCATCGGAGTTGGTCACGCTGCCCAGCATGTAATCCTCGTCTTGGAACAGGTTCGGATTCACAGCGCCAATGGAGAGACCGAGGCTCTCGGCATGGCTTCTCAGCTTGCCATAATCGTCAACCTTGTCCCAAGGAATGTGAATTGCTACAGATGGAGCGATACCTGTCAGCTTATGAACCTGCGCCGCGTCATCGAATTTCTCGAACGGGTTGCGAGGCACGCCTTCCTTCTGGAATACTTTGAAGCGAGTACCGGAATCACCGTAGCCCCAAGATGGCGTTTCGATTTTGAGCGCTTTCAATCTTGCTTTCACTTCATCTATATTAATGCCTCTAGCTTTCTGCTGCTCTTCAAAAAACGCATATGCACGATCAGACATCTTGAACACCCTTTCAATTATAAGGTTAATTATTTCATTGGAAAAGCCATCGTTGACATTAACGTATTCTCTGCCTGTGTCGAATCAAGACGACTGTACTGCACGATAATTGCTATATCGCTCTGCACCTCGATGGCGTAAGGAACGCCAATTGGAATTGACGTCCCTTCCTTCACTAGAGAGCTCGTGCGGATATGCTTCGTACGTCTGCCCTGTACGACAACTAAAATATCTTCAAGCGGCTCACGATCCTCGAAAAAGATCGTAAAACGAATAAGTGCTTCTTCAGAAGAACAGTTCAGCACGCAAACCGATTCATGGCTGGTGAGTGCTCCTGTACTATCAGGCGGAATAAAGCCGTCCGGTATATACCAATACTTTTCTCCTCGCGCTTGAAACATATCGTTTTCTGCCTCCTAACGTGTAAAAGCTGCAGGTACGCCGCCGTCGATTGTCAGCATGCATCCGGTTGTTTTATCCGATTTGGAAGAAGCAAAGAACGCAATGCCTTCTGCGATGTCGCGCGGATAGATGTTCACGAGCAGAGTCGTGCGTTTGCGATAATATTCTTCCAGCTGATCCGGCTCAATCCCGTAAGCTGCTGCACGCTCATTGCGCCAGCTGCCGTTCCAGATCGCTGAGCCCTGCAAGATGGCATCTGGCAGAACGGTGTTGACGCGAATACCGAATTCTCCGCCTTCAGCAGCGATACAACGGGCAAGATGAGCTTCCAACGCTTTTGCCGAGCTGTATGCAGATGCATTTTTACCAGCATATACCGAGTTTTTCGATCCGATGAATACCATATTCCCGCCAATGCTTTGCTGCTTCATTAATTTGAAAGCTTCACGAGCTACGAGGAAGTAGCCTGTTCCGAGCACGTTCATGTTCAGATTCCACTCTTTGAGCGATGTCTCATCGAACGGACTGGATGTTGCAAGTCCAGCGTTGTTCACAATAATATCAACGCCGCCGTAAGCAAGTGCCGTGTCTGCATATGCTGCAATGACTTGCTCTTCGCTAGTCACGTCCATCTTAACTGCTGTCGCACGGTTATCGCCATACTTCTCATTAATCTCAGCAGCGACCTTCTGTGCGCCTTCAAGATTAAGATCGGCCAGCACAACATGAGCTCCTTCGGACACGAGGCGACGAGCCGTTTCGCTTCCGATTCCGCCCGCACCGCCAGTGATGAAAGCAACTTTGCGAGAGAATTCCGTTTCTGCTGGAGCAAGCGATAATTTGTAAAGCTCAAGCGGCCAATATTCCACGTTGTACGATTCGTTCTCGCTAAGTGATACGAAATCGCCAAGCGCTGTTGCGCCGCGCATAACTGCAATTGCACGATGGTAAAGCGCTCCGCTAACCTGTGCCATTGCCCAGCTTTTACCCGTGTTGATCATGCCGATACCTGGAATAAGAATAACACGCGGCGCCGCTTCGAACATAACATCGCCTTCGTTTTTGTTGCGCTCGAAGTACGCTTTGTATTGCTCTTTATAAGCTGCAATGCCTTCAGACAGCTTCGCTTTCAAACCGTCAATATCATCTACGTTAGGCGTCCAATCAATGAAGAGCGGAACAACTTTTGTATGAACGAGATGATCCGGGCACGCTGCTCCGACTTGAGACAATTGCGGGGAGTCCTGACCGCTTACGAACGCAAGTACATCCGCTTCATCATCAAATGTTAGAATCATTTTTTTCGCATCGCTTACTGCTCCCCGAATAGTCGGCATCACTTGAGCAGCTACGCTTCTGCGAGCATCTGACTCAAGCACTTCATATTTCACACCGCCGAACAGCGATGCTTCGTCAAAGCGGGATTCAATGAATGCTTCCGCTTCGGAAATGATTTTGATCGTTTGTGCATAACATTCCTCGCTCGTTTCACCCCAAGTGACAAGTCCGTGCTTCTCCATAAGCACAAGCTCGGCATTCGGATTGGCGAGTACACCTTCTGCAATCATTTTGGACAAGTTAAAGCCAGGACGAACATAAGGTACCCATACAAAGCGGTCGCCGAAAATTTCTTTCGCAAGCGCTCTGCCGTTGTCTGCGCAGCACAGGCTGATAATGGAATCCGGATGCGTATGATCCACGTGTTTGAATGGAAGGAAAGCATGCAGCAGCGTTTCAATGGATGCACGCGGATGCTTGGAATCGATCATACAGTTCACAAGGTATGCAACCATTTCCTCGTCAGGCATTTCAGAACGCTCAAATAACGGACGGATATCGTCCATACGAAGTCCGGTAAAGTTGCCTGCCTTCATAGAAGCCAGATCAGAGCCGCTGCCCTTCACGTACATGACTTCAACGTCACGACCGCGGAAATCCTTAACCGTAGTTTTAGTGGATGTATTGCCGCCACCGTAATTACATACGCGGCGATCCGCGCCGATAATATTGGAACGGTAGACAAGCTCAGCTAGTCCGCCTTCAAGCTGTGATGATTTCTCGTTTTCCCATAAACTTTGTACCATGGATATACCTCCGAATGTTGTTTTGTATTTGTTTGATTGGATCATAACATATTTGTTTGTGTTTGAATATATTTATTTCAAACATAAACGGAAACAAACTGCTTCCGTACTCTTACCCGTTTCAAACACATTTGCGTTTACAGCCGCCGATTTGAGAATCGCATAATTTTCCCAACGAAAAAAAGCCAACCTGCTATCAGGTTGACTCTCATGCATAGCTTATAGGCCCTCTAGCAGCCATCCCTTATTGGCAGCGAAGAATGACTTCAATATCCTGGTTGTAATTGCCGAAGCCTTTGCCGAACAAGGTTACGCCGCCGCAGTTTTTGGCAGCCTGGCTGCAAGAGATGCGGAACACAATTTGTTTGTCGTAAGCAAGCATGAGCTGATCAATCGTCACATTCGATACTTGAATGCCATCAATAAACGAGCCCAGCCGATTGACGCGAATCGTCTTAATTAAGCCATGCTGAATGTTTTTGTGCCACCACTCCGGTGTATACAATCCCCTCGTACTGCCGAAATCGCCAGGATAAGTCCACACACCTACACCTACGCCGTTTATCGTAAACGCGATGTCCGATGGCAGATGATTGATGCTGCATGGCGTGTCTGAGCATATTTCCATCGACAATTCCAATGATTCAGGCATCTCGTTATTAACCATATAATTCGGAATCCGGTACTCCACAAAACCCGATCCGAACCATAGTACTTTGGCCTGAACATGCTCGGGATCGGCAAAATATCGCGGATCATCGCACATGCCAATCATTTGCGTATCGGATGCCAGTCCGCATGTCGGCTTGATTTGATAGGAAGAATAGTTGCCGACCGGAAGTGAAACCTCATAACGCTTCGCTTCGTCTTTAGCCGGCGAGCTCTTGAATAGCAGCATCGTCTGCGTGAGCTGAAGATGGCATATTTTTTGCATACCTCGTTTGCCAGCCACGTTCTCGCTCCGAACAATACCTGCTTCCTCCAGCATATGTATATGCCTCGTTACAATAGGAGACTTTATGTCTAGCGCCTCAGAGAGGCTTTTAATATTCATCGGTTGAACTCCGAGCAATTCAATCATCTTGACCCTTGTCAGCGACGAAAGGCATTCTAGAAACTTCATATTGCGACTGCTTACTTCAACTTGCATGCCCGTACCCCTTTACTTCTATCTAATTGCAACCCATTATATAACTAAAAAGTTATCCTTTCAATGCCTATTATGAGGAAAACTTGACTTTCCAACCGTATTTCACTAAAATAAACGGCGTATACATAACTAAAACGATATTTAGTTACTATTCTAGTTACCTAATTCGTTTTTTCAAATCGATAGAGGAGGTACGGCATGAACTCATTCCAATTTGTTAACCCCACTCACATTGTGTTTGGCGAAGGCACTGCCGATCAAGTAGGAAAGCTAACGGAAAAGTATGGTAAAACGGTTCTCCTTGTTTATGGATCAGGAAGTGTGAAAAAAACAGGTTTGTACGATAAAACAGTCAGCCTGCTTCAAGAAGCCGGCATTACGGTGCATGAGCTTCCCAATATTGAACCGAACCCTCGCCTAAGCACTGTAAATAAAGGGATTGCGATTTGTCGCGAGCAAGGTGTTGATTTCATTCTTGCAGTTGGCGGCGGAAGCGTTATTGATGCATCCAAAGCGATTGCTGCAGGCGTGCCATACAATGGCGATGTATGGGATTTCTTCACAGGCAAAGCAGCCGTTCAGAAAGCTATACCAATCGGAACGATTCTAACACTTGCTGCAACAGGCTCCGAGATGAACGGATCAGCTGTCGTAACGAACTGGGAAGAGAATTTGAAGCGTGCCTTCGGCAGCTCCCATACGTATCCTAAATTCTCCATTCTCGATCCTACGCTTACTTATACGGTTCCGCGCAACCACACAGTTAACGGCGCTGTTGACATTATGTCGCATGTATTCGAGCAATATTTCAGCTTAACGGAAAACACACCGCTGCAAGAGCGTTTCTGTGAATCCATTCTGCAAACGGTCATTGAGAACGTTGAGCTTGCACTCGAGAATCCGGAACATGCTGCAGCACGCGCTAACCTGATGTGGTCAGGAACAATGGCTTTGAACGGCGGCATGATCAGCGTCGGCATGGCGAATGACTGGGCATCCCATGGCATCGAGCATGAAGTAAGTGCGATCTATGATATTCCGCATGGTGCTGGACTAGCCGTTATCTTCCCGAACTGGATGAAATATGTTCACGAAGAGCGGATCGATCGTTTCGTTCAATATGCTACGCGCGTATGGGGCGTTAATCCAGAAGGGAAATCGGATAAGGAAACGGCGCTTGAAGGCATTCAGGCAACGAGAGATTTCTTCACACGAATCGGTGCCGAGTCGCGTCTTGCAGACTTCGAGATTGGTAGCGAGAAGTTAGATCGCATGGCGGAGGAAGCCGTTCGCTACGGCGCAATCGGATCATTCAAACGTCTGGATAAACAAGATGTTAAAGCGATTTTGGAATTATCACTCTAGAGGAGGTTGTTAATCGATGACACAAGCACATACAGAGTCAACTACGCTTAGCAATGGCGTGAAGATGCCTTGGCTCGGCCTTGGCGTATGGAAGGTTAAAGACGACGGAGAAGCAGAACGTTCAGTGGCCTCTGCTATTGAAGCCGGCTACAGAAGCATTGATACAGCAGCAGCCTATAACAACGAAACAGGTGTAGGTGCCGGAATCCGAAACAGCGGCATCGCTCGAGATGAGATTTTTGTCACGACAAAAATTTGGAATGCCCATCAAGGCTACGATTCCACCCTTACTGCATTCGAAGACAGCAGACGTAAGCTCGGTATTGATGTCGTCGATTTGCTGCTCATTCATTGGCCTGTCAAAGACAAGTATACGGAAACCTGGCGTGCGCTTGAGAAGCTATACCGTGACGGCTTCGTTCGCTCGATCGGGGTGAGCAACTTCCAGATTCATCATCTGCAGGATGTTATCTCCTCAAGTGAAATCGTACCAATGGTCAATCAGGTCGAATATCACCCGCTTCTCACGCAAAATGAGCTTCATAGCTTCACCAGAAATAACCATATACAGTTAATGGCGTGGAGTCCTCTCATGCAGGGAAATCTGGATCAGAGTGTCCTCACCGAGATTGGCGCCAAATATGGCAAATCTCCTGCTCAGGTTGTCCTTCGTTGGGATTTGCAGAACGAGGTCGTTACGATTCCGAAATCGATCAACCCTGTACGCCAACAGGAGAATGCAGATATATTCGACTTTACATTGACCGATGAGGAAGTCACACAAATTAGCGAGCTTAACCGCGATCACCGCTTCGGCCCAGATCCGGATAACTTCAATTTCTAGTAAAAAACAGATCATGATAATCGGTCAGCTAAAACATGGAATCCATGTTTTAGCTGACCGATTTATTAATAGTTATCACCTCCAAATATAACACTGTGGATTAATACTCCCTTCTTGCCAACGCTCGCTTCGCTGTATCCTGCGTGAATACCCCTTCCGATGTAATAATCTTCATAGGAAGCTCTTTTCCCGCCATATAATCTTTTACGGCTTTCATAAGCTGCGGCCCAAGCAGCGGATTGCACTCCACGACAAAGTTTAATTTACCGGTTCCTAGCGCTTTTAATGCAGCCCTAGTCGCATCAATCGAAATGATTTTGATATCCTTACCCGGCTTCAGTCCATATTGTTCAATGGCCTGAATGGCTCCAAGAGCCATGTCGTCATTATGGGAATATACGACATCGATGTCTTCACCGTGTTGATCAAGCGCTTCTAGCATGAGCTGCTTACCATTTTCCAGTGTAAAATCACCTTGCAAAGACTGCACGATCTGATAGCCGCGCTCATCCTTAATAATTTCTTCAAAGCCTACCTTTCGTCCCACTGCCGGATCGGAATCCTTCGTCCCTTGAAGCTCCACAATGTTCACCTGTTCGGGGCTCTCTCCCATTTCTTGTGTGAGCCATCGAGCCGCCCGCCTGCCCTCCTCTACGAAATCCGAGCCGATGTAGGCGGTCCATAAAGAATCGTCACTTACTTTCACTTCACGATCGGAGAGAATAACAGGGATTCCGGCCTGCTTCGCTTCTTGCAGCACAACGTCCCAGCCCGTCTTCACCAATGGGGAAAACACGATAAAATCTACTTTCAATGCGATGAATTTTCGAATCGAGTCGATTTGCTTATCCTGCTGCTGAAGCGCATTCTCGTAAAGCAGTTCGATTCCCTCTTCTTTAGCCGCGTGGATAACGGAATTGGTATGCGCCAGCCGCCAGCCGCTCTCCAAGCCGACCTGAGCGAAACCGATTTTTATAGGTGCAGCTTCGGTTACCTGTCTTATCGGCTTAACCTTAGAGACGGACTCCGGTTCACCAAATTCATTGATGTTATCTTTCGTAATCGGGTGGCTTCTCACAATAATTTTTTTAGGAATCCCCTTCTCATTATTTAAAATATCGACCGCATAACGAATGGCCTCTCCGCCACCTGTCGGGCTGGTAAAAGTACCCGTAAGCGTGCCATCCTTCACGAGATTCAATCCACCGTTGTCACCCTTGATGCCATCTACACCGATAATCTTTACATCAGTTATCCCTTTTTTCTTCAAAGCAATAGAAGCGCCTAATGCCATGGCATCATTATGGGCAAAGATGAGATCAATATCCGTGTCTTTCCCCAACGTTTCCAAAAGTAAATCTTCCGACTTATCGCGCTGCCAATCCGCATATAACGACTCCGCAATTACAATATCTTTACGGTCAGTCAGTGCTTCACGGAAGCCTTCGCTGCGTTCATCTACCGTTGGCGAGCCTTTGAGTCCTAGAATCTCGACAACCCGATTATCCCCTGCTTCAAGCAGTTGCTTGGCGTATCCCGCTGCCTTGCTCCCGATGAGTCGATTATCCGTCCCGATATACAACGTATAATCATAACCCGTTACGCCGCGACCGAGTACGATAACCGGAATTTTCTCATAGATTTCAGTTATCGTAGGTGTGAGCAGAATCGGATCATCCAAAGAAATAATAAGCAAGTCAATGCCGTATCCTACCAGCTTGTGCAAATCCTCTTCCTGCTGCTTGCTGTCATTTCCTCCGTCGGTAAAAATAACGCGCAGGTCTGGATAAGCGCCGGCGTCGCGTTTAATCTCATCATTCAGTACGACACGCCATGGCTCGTTCAGATTAGGCTGCGATACCCCGATCAAATACTTCACGCCTTCTTCGGGTATCGTTGATGTCTGATTGCTGCAGGAATATAAACTTAAAAGTGCCATGAAAGCAATGAAAAAAAACAATATTTTGTACCTTGCTTCCTTCATGTCCAGCTTCCTTTGCGGTAGGAGTTTGGAGAAACGCCCGTTTTTTTCTTGAACGCATTGCTGAAGTAATGCTGGCTGTTATAGCCGACCTTTTCTGCGATTTCATATACCTTATAACTGGTATCATTCATAAGCAGCACTGCATGCTTAATCCGCACGTCCGTCAAATAATCAATGAACGAGGCGCCAATCTCTTTCTTCAGAAGCTTGCTTAGATAGGTCGGGCTTACTCTCACTTGGTCAGCCACTTCCTGCAAAGAAAGGTTCGGCATCGCATAGGCCTGCTCAACGAACTTCTTCGCTAATAGCACAACAGGCGACAAGCTGCCCTTCGCATTGATTCCTTTCACAAGCTCGTTATAAATACGATCGGCGTGCAAGAAGCCGTCCTGCATGACTCTATCCATGTGAATGACCATTCGCGCTAATATTTCTTCAAATTTCGTCTGAATGGCCATACACTGCTTCATCCATTCACTTTCATCCGCAATCGGCGAGAAAATGACAATATACCCCTTCTCATCCTCGAACACGATATGTGTGCCGCTATCCGCTAACAGATCCTCTATGATGTTTCTGGAAGCAAATTCGAGCAAATCCTTGCCCCATTCCTTTTTTACCGTACCTACGTTAGTGCCTTGCACGACCTTGAATACGGCCAGCCGGGTTGATGCATAAATCGGGAGCTGCAAATATTCAATATTTTTCACGACCTCTTCAGACTCCAGCAATCCATTCATCCATCTCCGCAAAAAATGGTCACGGATCAGCAGCGAATTGTTTTGCAGCTGCTTGCTCGTAAACGCATGGAACTCTTCTTTTATTTTATTTTTCTCGAGCTCAATGACGGCGCGGTCAATCAATTCCTTGAGCTGAGACTTGACCACCGGTTTTAAAACATAATCAAATACGTTCAGCTTTACGGCTTTCTGTGCATATGTAAATTCATCATAACCAGTAATTACGACGACCAGGCATTTATGCTCAAGCTGCAACTGCTCGACGAATGCCAATCCGTCCAGAAACGGCATGTTAATATCGACAAATATAAGATCCGGCTTCGTTGCCTTGGCAACCTCAAGCGCCTCGATTCCATCCTCTGCCTCGCCAACGACCTCAATGCCCAGCTCTTCCCATGGCAGCACCTGCAGCAGACCTCTTCTTATTCTTGGCTCATCATCAGCGATGACTAATTTCCACATGCTGTTCTCCTCCTTCTGTGAGTAAGAAGCTCTTTCAGCCTCAATCGTCGCTTACAGGAAGGTACACATTTATCCTTGTACCTTTGCCGTATTCACTCTCCACCTCAATCCCGTAGGATGCACCATATGTAAGACGAATTCGTTCATTAACATTAAATAGGCCAAACCCGTTCTTATGCTCTGGATTACTTGAATCCTTCAAGCCCTGCTCAAGAAGCTCCAGCTGCTCCGGCTTCATCCCTTGCCCGTTATCGATAACTGACAAAACAAGATGGTTGTCAATATGTGCCGTTTCAATGCGAATATGGCCTTTCCCTTTCTTCATTTTGATGCCGTGATAAATCGCATTCTCGACGAGCGGTTGAAGTATAAGCTTCAATAAGCGGTTATATTTCAAGCTCTCGGGTATTTCTTGAATCTCGTAGCTAATCTTGCTCTCATACCGCATCATTTGAATAATGAGATAGCTGTCCACATGCTTGATCTCTTCTTCAAGAAAAATCATTTCATTTCCTTTGCTGAGACCTATCCGGAACAAATTCGTAAGCGCGATAATAATTTCAACAATATCGTCCGCCCCTCTGTCCTGCGCCATCCATTGGATCGTATCGAGCGTGTTATACAGAAAATGCGGCTTAATCTGTTCTTGCAGCACTTTAAGCTCCGCTTCCCTTTTCTCTTTCTGCTCGGTATAGACCATATGAATCAGCTGCTCGATCTCCTGAACCATTTTATTGAAGCTGTCTCCCAACTGACCAATTTCATCCTTGGAACCGCCTTTGAAACGCAGATGCAGCTCGCCTTCCTCTACTCGGTGCATAATGCGCCGCAGCTTGCGTACCGGATTAATAATCGAATTCGTAAAGAACCAGGACACGATAATAGCTAGAATGATCGTGAGCAGTACGACGATAACGGTATAGACCTGCCATTTGATGACCACCGATTTGGATTCATCGAGCGGAAAAACACTGACGATTTTCCAGTTCGTACGCTCGAATCGATCCTGCATAATTTGGAAGGCTCGATTGTTGATTATCTTCTCCATACTCGTGTAACCGCTTTCCAACCACTCGTTGTCAATCCTGTAAACAATCAAATTAACCGGTGAATACACGATGCCGCCATGTGAATCGGTAATATAGACGAATCCGCTTTTCCCTAACGACACGGACTCAATCGTTTTTTGAAAAATACTTAGCTCCATATCCAGCAAAATAACGCCAAGCACCTCATTCGTATCTGGATCCTTAATCGCCTTGACGAAAGACAGCACTTGATCGGCACTGTAATTGTATTCCGATTTGATGTTCCTTCCAATAGGCTTGCTGATTAAGAGCAGCTCATCAGGCTTAGCTACCGCTTTCTTGTACCAGCCTTCCGAGGTTAACGGGTCCCGAATAATTCTCTCCATTTTATTGCTTACATACTGATCCTGTTTATTCACGATTAACAGACCAGCGATTTCGGGATGTCTGCGTTCATACATCGCAATTACCTTTTCAATGTCGGCCTCATGAGCGCCTGTACTCTCAACGCCTGCTACAAGCCCTTTCTTGAAAAAGGACATCACCTGATTGTCGTCCGCAACATAAGCCAAAATATTTTCCATTTCATCGAAATAATACACGATATTATTTTTAACCTGCTTCATCATCTGAATCGTATGCTCATTGGTCGTATCTTCAATTGATCGTTTGTAAACACCGGTGCCTACTGCGCTTAGCGTAACGATCGACAATAATATAATAATGACAAAATAAATGAGAAGCTTGAACCTAATACTGCGATTTTGAAATCGTTGGACAATCTCCAAGCGTTTGATGCCTGCAAGCACATTCTCACCTATTTCTTTTTAATCTCAGTATATATCGACTTTTTTTGATGGGAAACAACAAATTGCAAAGGGGCATTTGCCCCTTTGCAATTCGTTGCATTCGCGTTTAGTAGAGACGGTTCGGCAACGCATCGATCGCTTTTTGACCGAAGTACACATCCTCGTCCGATTTGATCCATTTTTCCAACGTTTTTCCTTCTTTGAAATCAAGAATGGCTTGTTTCAATTGAGGCCCTAGCAATGGGTTACATTCAACCGTAACATTCAATTTTCCGTCGCGGATCGCTTCAAACGCCGGTTTGATTCCATCAACCGATACGACGAAAATGTCCGTTCCCGGCTTCAAGCCGTACTCTTCAATCGCTTGGATTGCGCCGAGTGCCATGTCATCGTTATGTGCGTAAACCGCTTGAATATTTTTGCCATCGGATTTCAAGAATGCTTCCATAACCTCTTTGCCCTTCGCACGGGTAAAGTCGCCGGATTGGGATTTAATGATCTTGTAGTTTGGGTTGCCGTCAACAATTTCTTTGAATCCCTTTTGACGGTCGTTCGCAGCGCTCGCGCCAACCGTTCCTTGAAGCTCAACGATGTTTACTTGCTTATCAGCGCCAAGCAGCTCCATCATTGTTTTTGCTGCATTTTGTCCTTCAAGCACGAAATCGGAACCAATGAACGATGTATACAGCGACTCATCGCTTACTTTTACAGTACGGTCAAGCAGGAAAACGGGAATGTTTGCTGCTTTTGCTTCTTCCAGCACCGTTTCCCAGCCGGATTCAACGACAGGAGCAAGTGCGATCGCATCTACTTTTTGAGAGATGAATGTGCGGATCGCTTTAATTTGGTTCTCTTGTTTCTGCTGGGCATCGGAGAACTTCAGCTCGAACTGTGCGTCGCTGCCGAATGTATCCTTGATTGATTGTGTTTCAGCATCCCGCCAACCGCTCTCTGCACCGATCTGCGAGAAGCCAAGGACGATCTTTTTGTCCGATCCTTTGTCTTCTGGCGCAGGAGCCGTCGTCTCCGTCCCTGCATTCGTTGCGGCGTTCCCTCCATTATTGTTAGCTGCATTGCCGCTGCATGCCGATAGCAGAAGCCCCACCGCTAACACCGTTGTCATGACAAAAGAACTCTTTTTAAACTTAAACATTTTTTTGTTCCTCCCTTTATATGCTGTGTGTTGATCACATTATTAATATAATTCGTTTCAATTTTATTGTATTTAGATAATAACGTTATATTTTGCTAAATTCAGCACTATCTGTTATTTTCATTCATGGTATTTTACACATTCAAACGGAAGCAGGCGCTCGACGATCCCCGCCGTTTGGGGCTGGTTTACCCGCAGCATGGCTGATGATGCGCCGTCTTTGCCTGCGGATAACGATTACCCTTTGCAGAAGAATAAATAGGAACAATAGGAAGCCAACTGCGATTTTGGTCCACCACGAACTAAGCGTACCCTGATACATGACGATGGTTTGGATAATGCCGGAGCAGATAACACCGAGTAAAGGACCAACTAAGTAGCCAAAACCACCCGTGAGCAGGATGCCCCCGATGACGCAAGCGGCAATGGCATCCATCTCCATTCCCATTAGATGAAGATTGTAGCCGGACAACATGTAGAAGGTGAATACAATGCCGCCAAGCGCAGAACAGAAACCGCTAATGGTGTATACCAATACGGTAATCCGAGGAACCGGCAGGCCCATGAGTACTGCTGAGCGCTCGCTGCCTCCGATAGCAAATACCGCCCTACCAAATTCCGTGTATTTGGCGACATAAATAGCGATAGCGACGACCGCGAGTGCGATTACGACGCTCACCGAGATGAAGTTGGACCCGACCAGATTGATTTTGAATTTGGAAATAGCGGTATACGTTGCGTTCTCGATGACGATGCTTTGCGTCGTTATGAAATAGCTCGCTCCTCTTGCAAGAAACATGCCCGCAAGGGTAACAATCCAAGGATGCAGATCGAAGCGTTGGATCAAGTAGCCTTGCGCAGCTCCGAACATAATACCGATGAGCAAGCAAATGGCCATAACCGCGTATGCATTCATGCCTTCCTGCAGCAGCGCAGCGGATACGACGCTTACGAATGCAACGACTGAAGCAACGGACAAATCGATTCCGCCTGTAATAATAACGAAAGCAAGCCCCGTCGCAACGATAATCAAATAAGCGTTATCAATAAATAGATTGAAGAAAACCTGCCATGTGAAAAATCCGGTGTAGAGGACTGAGCCGGCACCGTATAATAAAATAATAAGCAGCAATGTTGAGAGAATAATAATATTGTTCTGATTGATTCGAAGATTCAGCTTCATCCTGCCACCGCCTGTTTATTCTTCTGCTGGAACACTCGTCTGAAACGGTCGGATTGCATCAAGCTTACAACGATAACAACAATCGCTTTCACAACCATAATGCGCTCAGGCGGTACGCCCATGGAGTAGATCGTTGTCGTGAGAGACTGAATGAACAAAGCCCCGATTACCGTACCGGCAAGGAAGAATCGTCCTCCCCGCATGGAGGTTCCGCCAATCACGACCGCCAAGATCGCGTCCAGCTCAATCCATAAGCCTGCATTATTCGCATCCGCGCTGCTAATATTCGAGCTGACAAGCAGCCCTGCAATCGCAGCGCAGAGACCGCAAACGATATAAACGAATAAGTAAATTTTCCGGGGCTCAACGCCCGCATACTCGCTGGATATTTTATTTGTGCCCGTTGCCTCAAGGAAAAGCCCAAGCGCGGTACGCTTTTTCAAATACAGAACAAATAGAAAAACGAATGCCGCGATAAAGATGGAGAATGGCAAACCTAAGAAAAATCCTTTGCCAATAAATCCGAAAGCCTTATCGTCAGTCGTGAGAACCTTACCTTCGGTAATCAATTGCGCGATCCCTCGTCCCACGGTCATGAGAATCAAAGTCCCGACCATCGGCTGTATGCCTAAGTACGCGATTAATAAACCATTCCATAAGCCGCATAATACGCCGACGATCAAAGCCGCGACAACGGCCATCCAAAGCGGTACGACGCCGAGCAAAGAGATGGCAACCGCACCCGCTATCGCCAGGACGGAGCCGACCGAAATATCAATGCCTTCCTTCGCAATAACAAGCGTCATGCCGATGGCAATAACCATAATGGGTGCAGCACGATTCAAGATATCAATCAAGCTTCCGAAGAGATGACCGTTCTTGATTTCGATATTAAAAAAACCTGGAACAAAAAATAAATTAAACAACAAGATGGCGGCTAAAGCCGTAATTGGCCAAATGATTTTGGTATGCATGATACTAGCTGCCTGTTTGCGAATACTGCTCATCTGAACCACCTCCTTCTGCAATCATTTTCATAATATTGGTTTCTGTCATGTAATCGCCGCTAATTTCACCTACCTGCATCCGGTCGCGCAGCACGACGATCCGATCAGCGCATTCAATCATTTCTTGAAGCTCAGAAGAGATAATTAAGATCGAAAGCCCCGACTTTGCCAAATCCAAAATCAGCTTGCGAATCTCACCTTTGGAGCCGACGTCAATCCCTCTAGTCGGTTCATCGAGAATGAGCAGGCTTGGTTCTGTAGCGAGCCACCGTGCCAAAATAACCTTCTGTTGATTGCCGCCGCTTAAATTATCGATACGCTGCTCCATGCTAGGCGTCTTGATTCGAAGCAGCTCGATAAATTTCCGCGCAATTTCCTGCTGTTTTTTTAAAGGGATATAGTTGAAAATGCCCTTTTTCGCCTGAAGCGCGAGCACTATATTTTCGCGTATCGTAAGCTCGCCCACAATACCTGCTACTTTCCGATCCTCCGGGCAGAAGCCTACTCCCTTACGGATGGCCTTCTTGGGATTCATCGACTGGAACGTCTCCGAACCAAGCGTCAGAATGCCGCTGTCGGACTGGTCAATGCCAAAGATGAGATTGGCGAACTCCGAGCGGCCCGATCCAAGCAAGCCAGCAAGCCCAACAA
Source organism: Paenibacillus sinopodophylli (assembly GCF_005930355.1). Lineage (GTDB taxonomy): Bacteria > Bacillota > Bacilli > Paenibacillales > Paenibacillaceae > Pristimantibacillus > Pristimantibacillus sinopodophylli. The sequence goes on along the minus strand of NZ_VDBO01000002.1, from coordinate 199,608 downwards.
CCTCTCCCTTCTTGACGGACAAGCTGACTGGTTTCACAGAACCCGCTCTCGTTAAAGCTTGGGTAGACATCGTTACTTCAGAGGTGTAGCTCTGCTCCTTTTTGCGATGCTCGTCCTCTTCTCTCCATTCACGTCCGATCATATTCGATACGAGACTGCTCTTTGACAGCTTGCTCGTCTCATATTCACCGACTAAAGCGCCATTGCGCAAAATCGTGATCCGATCGGTTATATCGTAAACCTGGTCCAGGAAATGGGTGACAAATACGATTCCCATCCCCTCGTCGCGAAGCTTGCGCATGACATCGAACAATTGCTGCACCTCTTGATTGTCTAAGCTCGAGGTTGGCTCATCGAGAATAAGAACGCCGCTGGACATGTCCACCGCCCTCGCAATCGCAACCATTTGCTGTATGGCGACCGAGAAATCCGACAGCGGCTGCTTCACATCCAAATTTAAATTCAACCGTTTTAATAAGCGCTCGCTGTCCTCGTTCATCTGTTTCCAATCGATCGAGCCTCTTCGCTTTGGCACGCGGCCGATATACAAATTTTCTGCCACAGATAAATTAGGGCATAAATTAATTTCCTGATACACCGTGCTGATTCCAAGCATTTGCGCCTCCTGCGGCGATCTTGCTGTAATCTGTCTTCCATTCAATTTCACTTCACCTTTATCCATCGCGTGCACGCCAGTCAGCACTTTTATCAAGGTTGATTTTCCCGCGCCATTCTCGCCCATCAATGCATGAACCTCTCCTTTTCGCAAGGTAAAGGTTACGCCGCTAAGCGCTTTAACACCGGGAAAGGTTTTGCTAACATCATCCATCTTCAGTAGAACGTTTCCGCTCATTAGGCCACTCCTTCCTCTATGAACACTCTGTTTTTATGATCAATTATCATTTTACGAATTCAAGCAGCTCTTGTATTTACACGCAAAAGCTATTTTATACATTATTCGGTTCTTTTCCTTGATCCAAAATAAGCTGAAATAAGCAAATAAGCGCCGCCTCCCGCATAGATCTGCGAGGGGCGGCGCTTGGAATAACGAAAGCTTAGATTAAGGAATCAGCCTAAATAGACCATAAACGATCTTGGCTGCTTCTGCTCTCGAAGCATGATCCTTTGGTGCAAAGCGGCTAGCGCCCTTTCCATTAATAATGCCTGCGGCCTGCATTGCGCTGACACTCTCTGCGGCGAATGCGGCAATCGTCGTTTGATCGGCAAATGGATTCGTTTCTTCTAAAGAAGAAAGGTCTACGGCAGCAAGCTTCGATGCGCGATAGGCCATAGCGGCCATCTCTTCTCGCGTAATTTCATCATTTACGCCAAAGCTGCCATCCGTTTTGCCATTCACAATGCCAAGCTTTTGAGCTACTGCCACGGCTTGGTAGTACCATGTTTCTTGCGGTACGTCGCTAAACGTGCTTGATGCGCTGCTATCGGTGAAGGCAAACGCGTTCATCAGCATCGTAATGAATTGAGCTCTTGTTACTTTACTGCTCGGAGCAAACAATTGGTTGCCGACTCCATTCACAATTTCACGAGCTGCCAATGCATGGATGCTTTCTTGCGCCCAAGTGACTTGGGAAAGATCCGTGAAAGCAACAGGCTTGTATACAGCAGCGTATTTACCTGAATGCCCAGCTTCAAATACTACTTTCCCTGTTTCAGCATCGAATTTGGCATGCTTAATTAGAGACAGCTTTCCTTGGTCATCGATGTAATAAATGACAACTTGATTCGGATTTTCATTCGGCAGCAGCTTATAATCAAGCGCCACTTTAAGTTGCTTGTCGCCCAAATCAGACTGTTTGTCTCCATTAACGCTTAGCGTGATAGCATAGACAGGCTTATCGCCGATTACGGCAGCCGTTTCGGAAGATAAACTTTGTTTGTTAACCCCGGAGAAAGAGAGAGAAATGACTGCAGCTTTATCCAGTCCTGGAGCTATTGGTCCGGTCTTTAGATTAAACGTTGTGGAACCAAACACAATCTCTACGTTCTCAATTCCCTTCTGCTTGGCTGCTTCAAGCTGGCCCGCAGTCAGTGATACAATCACTTCTTGCGCAGAATCCGTATTTTGCAGCATAATCGTAACGGACTTATTCACCGCTTGGGCAAGTACCGCTTCGAAATCCGCTTGTGCTACTTTCAGAAGCAGCTGTCCGTTTCCATTCGGCTTAATCGCAGGCAAGGTCAGTACATGACCTTCAACCTTTGCAACCGGCTCCGGTGCAGAAGCTCCTCCGCTAGGCTGCTCTCCGCCATTGCCTGGGTTTTCTGAATCCTTTTGTCCGGAAATGGTAACGGCTATCGTACCGAAGACGGACGGACGACCAGCGGAGACCGCTTTTACCGTAACGACCCCATCGTTCAAAGCCGTCAACAGACCCGTTTGCGAAATCGATGCTGCTTGCTCCCCGCTTTCGATCAACCATTGTACTTGTTTGTTCGTAGCGTCGATCGGAAGCACCAATGCATTCAGCTGGAGTGTGCCGCCTTTTGTCGTAATCGCAGCAGCACCGCCTTGGCCGTTGATGACAATAGATTCAACGTCAATGTCCTTGTAATTAGAAGGTATGCGCTGCGGCGTCACGGTTGGCCCCCATACTTCCATTAAGTCAGGACCGTTCGCCTGCGGAACGAATTGTACGCGGTCAATCGCAAGCTTTCTTGGCTCCGTTTGGCCAATTCCATAATGCACATGATAAACCATAAACAATTCTTTCCCGTCAGGGGATTGCACGATCGAGTGATGCCCTGCTCCCGGCACGAGCTCATTAGCTTTCATAATCGGATTGAACTCGTACTTGGTCCACGGCCCAGTAGGCGTAGGAGCAGTCGCATAGCCTACTCCGTAATCAGGGCTTTGGAAATGGTTTCCTGAATACGTCATGTAATAAGTTCCCTTGTGTTTAATGACAAATGGGCCTTCATTAATGCTAGCGACCGGCTGCTTCTGGCTTTTCTCCCAAGCCTGCGTCGGCGCAAACACAAATTGAACCGTGTCTTCTTTGATTGTTTTCATATCATCGTTCATTTCAGCAACCATAATATGGTTATCATTATTGAAACGAACAAAGTACATATAGGTTTTCCCGTCTTCATCCGTAAAGATATGCGCGTCAATCTCAGGCGTATTCAGATGGATAGGCGCTTGTACCTCTTGAACAAAAGGTCCGAGCGGCGAATCGCTTGTGGCAACGGCGAGACGTTCCTCAACGGCATAGTACATATAGAATGTACCGTTTTTCTCAACGACCTCAGGCGCCCAGAAGCGGTTGTTGCCCCATGAATTTTTGTTTTCCAGCGCATAACCATGCTCCTGCCAGTTGGCAAGATCCGATGACGAATACACCTTAATGCCATTTGGCATATTCGGATAATCGGCGGTATTCGTACCGTACAGGTAATAGACGCCTTCATAGAACAACACATGCGGATCAGCAATATCAGGAAGCTGTTCCGTATTCGTATAGGTTGGGCCTGTGAGCGTTTCCGCGTAAGCGCTAACCTTCACATTGTCAAACTGTGCTTTGGCATTAAACGTTCTAAAGCCAATGGAGCTTGTTGCAAGGTGGGTCGATTCCGCTACGTCAAACTTAGGATACGGATTGACATTCAGCGGGTTGTCATTGATGTAAACCTGGATATGGTCTTCACTCGCAATAATTTTAATGGTATACCATTCGTTGGTTTGAATCGGAAGATTTCTTGTTGCGAGCTCTCTCCACTTCCCGTTTGTGAAACTGCCTAAGACAGCAGACTTGTTCGCCGCATTAATGCCGACATAATAACCGTCCAATGCATCAGGGCCCACGGCCGGGTTAGAAGCTCTAAATACGAGTCCGGCTTCCGTTCCACTAACGATTTTTACATCAGTTTCCAACACGTAATCGGTGAAGCTCTTGCTATTCAGGATAGCTTTGTAGCCCGCTCCTCTCGATACCGTATAGGTACCCTCACTTTCTGACCATACGCCGCCGTAGGTGCTCCATTCGGTAGGATCTAGACTGGAGAAATCTTCACTGTACAACACTTCGCCCGGCTTAATGGACCCAAGCACCATGACGGTAGCTCGCGAAGTGAAATCCCCATTTTTAGAAGCTGCCTGAATGACTGCTCTACCTGGCGATACGCCAACAACTAATCCTGTTTCGCTTACAGTCGCAATGCTTTCATTAGAAGATGACCACGTTACATCGGGCCCGCTCTTGCCTTCATTCACGAGCTGAATCTTCTCGCCAGCCTGCAAATGGGCTGATTTCGGTGCCAGCTCAACGCCTCCCTCGATCGTTCTAACCGCGATATAATCGAAAGTCGCATCGATAGGATCGTTAGGCGCAACGACATTGCTCGCGAAAAACCCGACTTTGATCGAACTTAAGTCAACGGTCATCGCATCAGAGGCTTGAATCCATTCGTAGCCGTTCCAGTAATAGGTCGTATACACATTTCCTATTTTTTTAATTTTCAGCGTTAATGTGTTGCCCCCAGGATGGCTTACGAAATTAGATGCTTTTTGATATTTCCGGTCTATCTCGTAGGCAGTCTCAATAACTTGGCCGCTAGCCCATACATGAGATAGCTTCACAAAGTGATCGGCATCCTGCCAGACGATTAAGCCTGCTTGCTGATGGTTTTTGGTAACCGGAGCCGTCAGCTTCGTTACCAATTCGAAATCGCTGCCTGCCGCAACATTTTTCAAGAACACGTTATTTAATGAGTTGTTATCTTGATAAATATCCGTAGCTGTCGTCCGAAGCGTCATAAAGCCAGGGTTTTTCGTCAAGCTCCAGTTAGAAGCAAGCTCTTGATAGACCGACCAATCCTTATTCAGCTCGGGAGCATCGAAATGATCCACTGTAAATGCAGAAAGATTAGGCTCCTGCGACTCAGGCAGTACGTTAACCGTGCTTTCTGCTAAAATGCTTTCATTCGCTGCGCTTACGACGCGGATTTGCGTCGTTCCAGGCTGATGCGCAGTGACCTCAAACATCGTGCGTCCTGTCAATGAATCCTTGCCCACAACAGCCGCTGTCGCTACATTCGGATTGGAAGAGGTAATGCTTACATTCTTATCCGAAATCATCATTGGCTTGATGGTTGAATTAAGCGTCGCTACAGTTCCAATGGCTACATTAAGAACGGACTTATCCAAGCTAAGCGATTCAATTGGAAGCTTATTGGCAGGTTCCGCCACAAGACGTTCAAGCACGATATAGTCAATCTGAGCAAAATTCGTTTTCTTCGAAAGCCGGATTGTGTTCGATCCCGCTTCCAACGTCACATCGACGGAGGACGGATTCGTATGGCCCCAGCCAAAGTTTTTGTAAGCGATGGCTTGCCCCTTCGTTCCGTTCACGGATACGTCATGCTCAGCAATGGCACCGCCTGAGCTTCCATTCTCAGCCATGACGATCAAGCTGTATTCTCCGGCACTAGCCGCTTCGACGTTAAATTCTACAAAGTCGTTGCCTGCTGCATCGAGCTGACCTACAACTTTCCCGCCAGAGCTGTTCTCCGATTGGACGACAGCTGCGCTGCCATGAAGCACGGCATCCTCTGCTTCATACCTATGGCGATCAACCAATGGCGTGCCGCTTGGCTGTTCCACCAGTGCATTGTAAGCAACTGGCGTTCCGAAATTCGGCGTGCCATCCGTATTCCAAGTAAATTTCTGTGCTCTTACGCTCCGATTCCCCCAGCTTCCGCCCGACTTCATGGTCGCGTGGTAAACGATCCAATCCTCTTTCCCATCAGGCGAGGTTGTAAACGTGTTATGCCCCGGTCCGAAACTCATTGGCGCTTTGGTGAATACGGGTCCGCTTTTTGCCCACGATGCGGCATTAAGCAGGTTACCGTCTGTGTTGGTAAGCATGCCAAGCGTGTAATCATCGGACCAGCTTCCGCTAGCGGAGTATACGATGAACACTTTGCCATCCTTTTTCAATATTTCCGGCCCTTCGTTAATGTATGGCGTGCCATTCAGCTCCCATGGTTTTTCGGGCGTAGAGATTAACACTCTTGGTCCATTTATCGTCCATGGATTGCTCATTGGTGCAATGTAGAGGTTCTGTCTTACGTTCGTATTGCCTTCCCAGCCTGACCATACAAAATACAAGGATTGGTTGTCAGCTTGCAAAACAGCCCCGTCAATCGCCCATTTGTCAGTTGCATCGGCGACTTTCCCTTTAAATGTGTAGGTTCCTTGCGGATCCTGCGAGTTTCCTTCCAAAGCATACATGCGATGGTTGTTGTTGTTTCCGTCATCCGCAGCAAAATAGATATACCATTTGCCATTAATATACTGCAGCTCCGGTGCCCAAATTTCTTTCGAATACATCGTACCTGCAGGCGGCGTATAAACGGTTACCCGCGGGGATGATCCGATATCCTCCAAGCGTTTGGCTTTCGCAACGACAAGTGACGTGTCATTATCTGATTTTGCATAATAATAATAGCCATCCTTGAATACGATCGTCGGGTCTGCGGAACCCGCGGGTCCCGATACCGGTACGATCGGATTAGTAAAGGTCGTTGCAGCTTGCACCGTTACCGCTGCAGCAGCAGAAAATCCGCCATCGGCAGAAGTCACCGTAATCGTGGCCGTACCCTCGGCTATTCCCTTTACAATGCCATCTGTTCCAACATGGACAATGCCTGGCTTGCTGGAGCTCCAGCTCAGCTGCTGGTTCGAAGCATTTACCGGCTTAAGCGTCGCTAGCAGCGCCTCTTTTTGCCCAACCTTTACCGTAATTGCAGAAGGCGTCAAGGTCACCGACTCAACCGCTACCTCCGAATAAACCGGCAGCAATACTTGTTTTGTCAGGTTAGGCCCTGCCCAATTCACATGCATGCTGGCATCTCCGGCAGCATGGACATACTCGATCGTCACGGCCAGTTTTTCTCCGCCTGTCAGCGCGATCGTCCCGCTCACTTCTTCTCTGGCATGAGATTGCTTGTTGATGACTTGAATATCGTCAATCCACACTCTTGCGATGTTGTCGCTGTCTGCAAAAATCGTATAATTGCCTGTTGCTCCCGACTGGATCGTTCCGGTCCACCGGATCGAGAAGTTATCCTCGCCAATGCCTACGGATGAATCAGGCGATCCCGTTCCTCTCTCATTGCCAAGGTCGAAATCAACACGCGGGGTGATCGATTTCTTGACAGGCTGTTCGAAGTTGCTGTCTTTAAAATACTGTACGCCGAAGATCGGCAGCGTATCGTAGGCATCGCCTACCAAAGCTTTAATATCATTGACATCCCAAGGATGGCCGTCTGGATATACAACGCCATGGAATGGCACTGCCGGCTCTTCCGTCAGCGGATTAACATCGCTTCCCCAAGGGAATCTTGTGTTATCACGGCCAATCCCGAGTGACCACATGACAAAGCCCAATCCTTTTTTGCCGAAATTGTTGACTACTCCCGGAACCGATTGCGTTAGACGATTCATGACCTCATCGGCAAGCACGCCTTGATTTGGCCCGTATCTGTCCGGATAGGTAGGATAATCGGATTCATAGGGATGGTACGTAATGAAATCAGAGAACGGTCCGCCCGAGAATTGTCCTCCCGTGGAGGTAACCGGGATTGTGGAGCCCGTTTCCTTGATCCAAATCCGTGAATCATTCATAATTTGTTTCGTAACGGTGTCCATTAAGCCGCTCTCGCCATTGCTGGGCTCGTTGTAGACGTTCCACACCGCGATTCGATCATCATCCTTGAATGCGCCAACAACACCTTGCACATAAGCTTTGAGCTTCTGCTTGTTGGCCGCATAGTCCGCTTTCACGGTATCGCCCGGAGCTTCGACCCATTGGCTGTTATGCGCGCCGTACCGAGGTTTTGGTTGATCGCCCCAAACAGGGAAATCACCCCAGCAGTCGTCAAAAAACACGAGTTCTACTTTTATGCCATATTTATTTGCTAGAGACAGGAAATCTTCTAGATTAGCTAAGAAATTAGCCTGATCATTTTCCCATAGCAAATTATGCATAAATACCCTTACGAAGTTAATGCCGTACGTTTTGGCATAGGAAAGCTCGCGATCATTAATTTCATGGTCGTAGCTGCGCCATTGCTCAATTTGATTGACTGCGCTAGTCGGAACGAAGACGGCGCCTTGTACCCTTGACCAGTCGAAAACAGGCAGCGTTACCGCGCCGGTATCCGTGACTTTAATATTGTCATAGGCTGCGTCTACGAGAAACGTTCTAAGGCCGATTGCGCCTTGCGTATACGTACGGTCTACTACGCTGACTACAACCTCGTCATTGATATATACCTCGATGTTGCTTCCTTCAGCAACTACCTTTAACCGGTAGACCGTGTTTTGGCTGATCGGATAAGGTATTGATGCCAGCTCTGTCCAGTTGTTGTTGAACTTCCCAACTTGAACGCGCCCATTCACGCCTATGCCTGCAAAGTAGCCTTTAAGGTTGTCCGTACCAACCGTAGGATTGCTGACTCTGAAAAGCACGCCTGCATTTTCATCTCTTTCGCCCTTACTTATAGAGATATCCGTTTCATAGGTGAAATTGCTGTAATTGGTGCCATTTGCAATGGATTTGAAGCCTGAGCCTTCGCCTACTTTATATTTCCCGTCGGTCACGCTCCAAGAACCGCCATAGGTTGTCCAACCCGTTGCGTTCCCGCTGTCAAAGCCTTCATTAAAAGTTGCTGCTTTGCTCGTTAAGCTCGTTAATTTGAAGTTATCGTAAGTAACAAGATTGTTATCATTCCAAGCTCTGAGCCCGATCTTGCCTGCTTGATACTCCGTATCCGCGAATTGATACTCCAATTTGCCATTTACATAAATGTAATAGGTTGAACCGTAGCCTACCACTTTCAAATGGTTGTTTTGGTTTGGATAAACGGCCGCGAATGATTTTGCAATTCCCGTCCAGCTTCCGCTGCCATTATTGCCGGCCGCATTCATTTTCCCGACTTCAAGCGTTCCGTCTGCAGCAATCCCTGCATAATAGCCGCTCATCTTATCCGCACCGTTGCCCGGATCGGTAACCCTGAATATGAAGCCGCTGTTTTGCCAGCTTGCATAAGGATTAATATCGGCCTCTACAATGAAATGCTCGGGCGATGCATCAAGCAGCGCCTTGTCGCCCCTGCTGTTCGTTACTTGGTATTTGCCGCCAACCGCTTGCCAATTCGCTGTTTGTGTGCCGGTAAAGGTTGACCACTGCTGGGTAAGCCCATTGTCGAAATCATCCTTTAATTCCCCGTCGCTTCTAGCGATGACATAAGCTGCTTCCACCGTATCCGACACCGTTTCTCCTGCTTTCTCCGCATAGGCACGAATATTCGTGACCGTACCTACTGTAATTGGAGAAGTATAAAGGGGAGAATTCCCGTTTGGCTGACTACCATCTGTCGTATAACGAATCGTTGCCCCAACCGATGCCGAAGCGATTGAAACCGTTTGCAACGAATCGTACTGCCCTGGCGCAATGCTGAACTCCGGTGCAGCTGTTGTCTGTTCGAAGCGCTCTCTAACAACGATATTGTCTACCGTAGAGGTTCCCCACCAAGTCCGAAGCCCGATTTGGCCGCCTTCCGTTATTTGCTTGCCGTCATTGTCGATGTAATCAATAATCGGCACGGTCATATCATTCAGGAAAACTTGAATGTGGTTATCGATGGCGACGACTTTAATGTGCCCTTGGTTCCACCTGACAGGAACAACCTTCAATTCCTTCCACTCATCGCCAGTTCCCGTTACTCTTCCGAGCGTCATCTTCTTATCTACCGTTAATGCAGCGTAATAACCTGTATAGCCATCTGCAACATTGTTCGATAAGTTATTTACTCTGAAAAGCAGCCCAGTACCATCTGAATTAATACCGCCGATCTTCAAATCGGCTTCATATTGCACATTTTGAAAATAAGTGCTGGACGCAACCGTTTTAGCTCCGGGAGAACCGTTAACTCGGTACTGCTTTGCCGAGTTAACCTCCCATACGCCGCGATTCTGCGGATCCATAGATCCATAGGAGTTCCAGCCCTCTGCATCCCCTCCATTAAAGTCTTCAAAAAAGATGTTCTGAACTGCTGCTGCTGTAAAAGCTTCAGGTGTTAATTCTGCTGCTGCCATTTTGGCCGGCGGCATGAAAGAAACGAAAAAACTTATACACAGCATAATTGCCAGCGCTTTACGCAGTGATGGTTTCGTACCGATTACTGAAATTTTCACGACAATCTTTCCTCCCATTTCGTTTATTTTCGTTCAACCATGATGGGGGCCTTTACACAAAACAAAGCCTCCAGCCTTGCTTACCTTGCCATAAGTAAGCCATCGCTCATTCATTATAGAGGATTCTTTTCTATCTCGTATTTATAATAAACAGTCTTTATTTATATATTTCCGCCTTAAAAAAGTACATTGTATTTGTTTTGACATAAAACGCATAACTATATGAAATTGCCGAAAAAACTAAAGATTTCAACACTTTTATGCCGTAAGATTCATAATGATTATTTACCAAGGAGGAATTAATATGGTCGTTATGAACTGGTATCGACACCAGTCTATCCGCCGCAAGCTCATCATTGCGTTTCTATTCATCCTATTGATGTTGGGTGGGGTCATCGGTACGCAGATGTACGTCTTCAACAAAGATAGAAACACCTATGATTTCATGCTGGTTTCCACGTTGAAAGCCAATACACTGACGGGAACGCTTCAATCCCATTTCAACCCCGAATTAGAGAGAGTCGTGAATGGCCGGCAAGCCTATAACGAAAGTCAGCATCCTATCATCCTCAAGCAGTTGGAAGAACAATTGCTCAGCTTAGAGCGAAAGGAACGCTCTGCTGTTACGCTTGCGCGATTTGAATCCCTTCATAAAACGATCAGCTCTCTTCACACGCAATTGGACAAGCTGAATGAGCAAATGGAAACGAGAGCAAGCGTTGATAATCAGAAGGCAACCTATGAAGCGATACTTCTCACGACAAGCCTTGTCGAGCAAGATCTGCAGCAGCTCGTCCATGCTAAGCTAATCGAGAATGCAGCTGAAAAGGAGCGGATTGCCGCTCAGTTTATACAAAATTCGGTTATTCTCATGACCGTTTTCGCCGCTGTTATTGGAGGCTCATTAACCGTTGCATGGCTGATTTCTAATGAAATAGCCATTCCTATTCGCAAGCTAAATGCAAATGTTGCGCAATTGGCAGCAGGAAACTTAACCGTTCAATTGGTACATAGCCACAGCCGAGATGAAATTGGGGAGCTTTGCGATTCTTTCAACACCATGTTCGCCACCTTGCGAACCATTATTAACAGCGTCCGTGAAACGAATGCGCAGGCGGCCGCCTCCTCACAGCATATGGAGGCCGGGCTGGATGAGAATAAAAAATCGGGCAAGGTTATTGCTGCCGCTACACAGCAGGTTTCAGAAGCTTTAGACGAACATGACCAATATGTACAATTATCGGTACGTGAGTTTGATGGATTGGTGCAGCTATTCCACAGGATTACGACCCAGTCATCCCAAATCAATACACTGGCAGTACATTCCGTCCATGTCTCCCAAGAAGGCAACGAGCAGCTAGAGTACTTTATGACACAGTTCAATCTTCTCAAAGAAACCGTCAAAAAGGTCGATCAGGAGGCTAAGCATTTACACCTGCTTGCGCAAGAAATGGATGTCATGCTGCAGCATATCCGGAAAATTTCCAGCGAAACCCACATTCTCGCCCTCAACGCTTCAATTGAAGCGCGAAGGGCATCCGAGCACGGGAGTGGATTTGCAGTCATCGCTGCCAGGGTCAACCAGCTTGCTGGGCAAACAGCAGTCATCTCCACCCAAATCAATGAAAAGATGGATCATGTGCGCGTAACCGTCAGTCTCATTCAAGATCGTATGCAGGAAAGTATACGTCAACTTCACACTGGTGAGCAGGTAGCAACACAAGCACAGCTTGGCTATCATTCCATACATGCTGCTAATCGCACCGTACAAACCGACATTGAAACCATTGCAGAAGAAATGAACCATGGCAGCGAACGCTTGAGCCGTATTCATATGCTCGTCAAAGAAGTTGAAGTGAGGGCTGATCGGATTAAGCAGGATATAGGCGACATTTCGGCAATGGAGCAAGAGCAGGTTGCAGCACTTGAGCAGGTTGCGGCTTCTTCTGGCCGATTAACAGGCCAAATCAGAGAGCTTAATGATACCGTTTCCCTATTCATCGAATAGTAGATTCATAATTGCGTGAATAAGTAACAAAAAAAGAAGAGGACGCCAGCGCTGACACTTTCAGCGGGACGTCCTCTTTCGATTGTTTATTTAGTGGCTGCCTTCATAAAGTCTGCAATCTTAACCTTTTGCCCGATTTTGGCGCTTTCTACTGCAGCGAGTACCATTGCCATGCTGTAAATATTATCAGCACTCCTCGTCTCCGGTTGGCGCTCCTCCTCAAGTGAAGCAAACATTTCGTCAAGGCAGCCATGATGGCCTGTGTTCGCCATCTCTGGAAGCTGTGTTTCTACCCGCTCATATTCGCGAATGAACTTACCTGTTTGGTCACCGCTAGCTACGATCTCGGCATACGGATTGCCATGACCGTCCCATATCGCCGTCCCATGCTCGCCAGTCACTCGCCAGGATGCTTCCCAAGAAGTGATAACACCTTCCGCGCACCAAGATCCACGATAGTCAAATACAGAGCCGTCACTCATCTCAAAAATACAAATCGCCATCGCGTTGCCTGCATACCATGACCCGGGTGGGTTGAGTTCGTGGCAATACACGGATACTGGATCTGCTCCGATCAGATATCTAGCCTGGTCAAACGTATGAATGGACATATCAAGCAGCAGCGGACTGTCCATCGCATCGCGGAACCCTCCGAAATGTGCGCCGATAAAAAAGTCTGCCCCTATGAATCCTGGTTTACCGATCGTTCCATCAGCAAGCAGCTGGCGGAATGCACGGATGCGCGGATCAAATCTGCGATTCTGCATAATGGCGTGCGTGTGTCCCGTCTCTCCCGCTAATTGTACAATATCGTTGCAATCACTCATTGATTCGGCAAGCGGCTTCTCTCCGAATACGTGACAGCCCGCTTCAAGCGCAGCTTTGCCAACTGCATAATGACTCGCTGGTATCGTAACATCGAACACCATCGTAGCCCCTGTCTCCGCGATGGCCTCTTTCAGATCAGTGAAGATCGGACAAGTAAGCGCTTGACGGTCAGCCATTGCCTGTGCGAATTCCAGCTTAATATCAACAAGTCCAACAATTTGCGTATCTTCCCTGTCCTTCGCGTACTCCACCCATGTATTCGCCATGCCGCCGCATCCAACCACAACAACTTTATGCTTAATAGCCATATCCATTTCCTCTCTTTCCTTTATCTAGATTGGGTTCGGAACAAAATCGCCGCCGCGGCATTGTTTAAGATAGTTTAGTGCATGCACCTGACCTGTCATTTCCAGTTCATCTTTATAAACGGGATCATGCCAGCCTTCGATATCAATCGTACCTTTGTAGCCGTTTTGTCTCAGAATCGAAATAATATCCGTCCAATTCGTATCACCAAAGCCCGGTGTGCGATGCCATACAAACTTCTGTTTCCCATGGACGCCATGCTCCTTCACGATATCCCACGCGATTGTGGCATCCTTGCCATGTACATGAAACACCTTGTTCACCCATTTGCGAAGCTGCGGGATGGGATCAATCAAGCTCACCATCTGATGGCACGGCTCCCATTCGAGGCCAATGTTGTCCTCTGGTACAGCATTGAACATCAGCTCCCAAGCCGTCGGGTTATGCGCGATATTCCAGTCGCCTGTTTGCCAAGTACCATCCATATCACAATTCTCGAAAGCGATGCGAACGCCTTTGTCTGCTGCTCTTCTTGTCAGCTCGCCGAACACTTCTTTGAATCTAGGAATCGACTCCTCAATCGGACGATCCGTGATGCGCCCCGTGAATCCGGATACAATATCAGCGCCGAACAAATGAGCATGATCGATTAAGCGCTCCCAGCTTGCAAGCGTGTCGGCGTTATCACCTTCACCCGTCAACGGATTCCCGAATACGCTTACAGCTGGAACGACAAAATCATGCTCGTCCGCTAATGCTCTAACGCGCTTCGCCATTTCAACTAAATCGGTCTTGCCTGTTGTTTGCCAAAAGGTTAAATTAAACGATTCGAACCCATGCTTCACAATTTGTGGAATAATGTGATCCGCATTGCCTCCGCCTACCAGTGTTCCAATTCTCAATTTGTTTGTCATAGTTGTATATCACTCCAATATTGGCTTATAGTATGTTTAACAACTTCATTATAGCTAGTAAATTACTATAATTCTCTATACAATCTTGTGCAATACTAGTCTAATCTTGTGGTGGTGAATAGAATTTGTCCTATCCAAAGGAGCTGCGGGAAAATACCCGTCTTGAGCATATAACATATCCTATACAGCTATTTCAGAATCGTTGCGACCATGTTCAGCCCAATGATTGTATTCTTTACTTGCATTGGCATGAGCATTTCGAAATTATAGTCATGCGTGAAGGCAGCGCTGTGTTTCATATTGACAGTCGGCCCTATGTCGTCAATGAAGGAGATGTCCTCATTATTCCAGGCGGCGGTCTTCATGTCGGCTACTCGCTTGGCTCTACACCCATCTATTATGATTGTGTCGTGCTGAACGCCTCCCTCTTCAACGATTGGGTGCATGACCCTGTACATGCTCAATTTGTTGCGCCTTATTTGGAAGGTCGCCTTCATTATCCGGTCAATCCTGCTGAACAGGATGATAGCTGTACCAGCTATTTCGGCTTGCTTGAAGAAGCCATTGCTGAGCTCGCGACCAAACCTCCCGCTTATCAGCTAGTCGTCAAATCGAAGCTGCATGCTTGGTTTACGCTGCTCGCACGCACCTTTCTCGAGCGTCAGCTTGCAGGCAGGACGGTTGAGCCTTATTTCGTCAATCGCGATCGTTTCAAGCTGTTGATTGAGCGGATTGAAACCCAGTTCAATGAAAAAATATCGATTGAGCAAGCGGCAAAGCATGTAAGTCTTGGGTCTTATCACTTCTGCAAGCTGTTCAAGAAGCTAACGGGGCGAACCTTCGTTGAATATGTCAACATCAGCCGCATGAACGAAGCGGAGCGGCTGCTGCGCAGCAGCAATGATACCATTACCGAAATTGCAGCCAAGGTGGGCTGCGATAATCCGAACTATTTTACAAAGCTGTACAAGCAATATAAAGGAATGACGCCCTCTCAGGCGCGAAAATAGTCGTGATGAAGTCAGAAAATACAAGCTGAAACGGCTGTCGCCGTCCTCTGGCAAGGCAGTGCGTTTCATTCCGATTAAATAAAAACAACTAAATTGGCAACTTTCTGACTCCCGTTTGCGTCAATAACTAACAACTATGTTTAAAGGAGATACAGGATGTTAAGGTTTAAAACCAAAATCCTATCCATCGTCTTATTGACTGCTGCTATTGTCATAATCGCTTCTAGCTGTAGTCGTGCAAGCAACGCGCCGCCAAGTAGCGAAAGCTCAACGAATATAGAAAGTGAAACAACGGGGAATACGAATTCTGCTGATGCTGAAGCAACAGATGAGCCTGCCATTGTCTTGACGCCAGCGCCTACCGAGTCTACTGCCGTTTCTACTATTGATCCCGTTCCAACAGCCGATGCAACTGCGCAGCCGTCAGTTGCTCCTGCGCAAGAAAAGGACACGGATGAGCAGCAAGAGGCTGAGAAAAAGCCTACCAAAAAGCCTGCTGCTGCGGCAACTGCAATGCCGAGACCAACACTGATACCAACGGCCTCGCCAACAGTAAAACCGACTCAAAAACCTGCTGCCACAGCTGTTACAGTAAAACCTACGGCGAGTCCATTCGTAAAGCCTTCGACAACAGCAACGACTGCTGCTTCGGCAATACCATCGCCGCTGCCTATTGCTACAGCATCACCGACACCTAAGCCGACAACAAAACCGAACCAAGGCAATCCTAATGGCGAGGTTACAGTCGCTGATATTGCTGCTAAGCTGAGTGCAGATGCGGGACTAGGCCCTTTAGCAGCTGTAGAAGGTGACAAAATAATGGAAACCTACAGCATCAATTCGGACAAGCAGCTTATAGACGGAAGCTTCTATCAAGCGACGCTGATGATGCAGGCAGGAGAGTTTTCAGTTGTGCAATTGAAGTCAGATGCAGATTTCGATAGCGTGAAGACTGGCTTCGAGAAACGTGCCGCAGCACTGCAAAGCATATTCAAAGATTATTTACAGGATCAATACGAGCAAGCCAAAAACTATCAAATCATTCGCAATGGCAATTTTGTCTTGTTCTCCATTACGCCTGATCAGCAAAAAACGGCCGAACTTTTTCATGGATTTTTCAAGAATAACGATTCGAATTCGAAGTAATGGATGGGGAACACAAAAAACCTTTGGCATTCAACAGCTGCCAAAGGTCTTTTTGTGTGATTGGTTATTCATCATGGATACTTACTTTATTGAATGACACCTTTTTTCAAGATTAAGTTGGCATATAGCGCACTCTCACCTGTTGCGATAACAGCATATGCCTGCTTAGCCCGTTCATAGAAAGCGAAACGCTCCACCTGCTCGAACGGCTCCGTACAACCGGTTCGCTCTTTTATAATACGTCCATAAACGTCCCAGATTGGCGTTTCCACACGATCACCAGGTACAACCTGCATCAGTGCCACCGGCCGCTCAACATATGAATCAAGTGGGAACAGCTGTAGAATCGCATCAAGCAACTCGGGAATCGCATGACCGTCAGCACGGATTAACCGCTTTGCATGACTGCTGCTAGGAAAGTTCCCGTCTGCCAATACAATTTCGTCGCTATGCCCCATTTCGCTAAGTACCTTCAACAGCTCTGGAGAAATCAGCTTTGATATTCCTATAAGCATAATCGATACACCCTTTCCTATAATGGAAGCCTCTGAATGGAGCCTGTTCATCCTTACTCTGAACGGCTTAAGCGATCAAAACGCTCGATCGCTTCATTCCAATCCAGCGTATGATTAGGAACAAACGTTTTAATGGGGAACGAGGCTTCAACGAGCGAGCGAGAATCCGCCAAGCTGCTGCACTCGCCAAGGGCGACTAGCTGCATCTGCATATTTCCAATTGCACTCGCTTCAACCGGCCCCGCCCACACAGGCTTGCCAATCGCGCTTGCTGTCAAGCGGCACAACAGCTCATTCTGAATACCGCCTCCAACCATATGCAAGCCAGCGTACGATTGTCCGGTCAATGTCTCCATCTGTCCAAGCGCCTCACGATACCGCAAGGCAAGACTCTCCATAATGCAGCGTGCTATTTCAGCAGTAGATTCTGGTACCTTTTGCCCTGTATTGTTGCAATAGGCTTGAATGCGACGTATCATGCCAGCTGGCGCAAAGAAAGAAGCATCATCCGGATGAATGAGGCTGCGGAACGGCTCCGCTTGTTCAGCAAGCCGAACAATCTCTCCGTATGAGAGCCCACTGCCCTGCTCATCCCACTCCCGCTTGCATTCCTGCAAAATCCAAAGACCCATTATGTTTTTGAGCAGCTGGTAAGTTCCCCCGACTCCACCTTCGTTAGAGAAATCCAGCGCCTTCGCATCCGACGTTACAAGCGGTTTCGCAAGCTCGGTCCCGAGCAGCGACCATGTCCCGCATACCAGATAGGCGAACGGTGTACCGCTTTTAGCTGGAACGGCCGCTGCAGCAGATTCCGTATCATGTGTACCAACTGCAATGGCCGCAATTGGCGGAACGCCAAGCTCCACGCATACTTCCTCCGTTAACTGACCAAATCGTGTACCAGGAAGCGTCGGCTCCAGAAACAATGTGCTTGGAATACCAAGCTGATTCATTAAAGCGCGATTCCACTGCCGCTCATTAGGCTGATAGAGCTGCGTTGTCGTTGCCATCGTGAATTCGCATATCTTCACGCCCGTCAGAAAATAGGCAAGCAAGTCTGGCGTTAGCAGAAGTGTGCTAGCTGCTGCAAGCTTGGGCGAACCTGCCTTCTTCATTGCATACAGCTGATTAATGGTATTGAACGGCATAAATTGCAAGCCGCCCTCCTCGTATAACCGATCACTACCGATAAGCTCGATCAGCTCTTCTACGATTCCATCTGTTTGCGAATCTCTGTAATGATACGGATTACCGAGCAGTTCGCCGCTCGCATCAAGCAATCCGAAATCAACGCCCCAAGTATCAATCCCGAATGTTCGGGGCTCATAACCAAGTTGAAACGCTTTGCGAATCCCTGTTTTCAGCTCCTGCAGCAGACGAAGGATATCCCAGTGCAAACGACCGTTTACCGCAATTGGCTCATTCGGAAACCGATGAATTTCCGTTACCTGCAGCCGTTTCTGCCCGCCAGCTTCTTCGGACAACACCAGCTCACCGATAACTGCCCTGCCGCTGCTGGCGCCAAGGTCGAATGCAAGCACTGTCGCATGATTGATCATGCACAGCTCCTCCCCTCTATTGGCTTATTTCTATTGCTGAATGGTGCCGATTATTTCATCTTTTGGAGCAATTCGATTCGGTATGCCTCGCTCTCAAGTGAAGCAATCTCTTCGAATTCTTCCTTAGTAAGCACCTTAGGCTCACGAATCGCTTTTGCGATTAAATAAATTTTGGTGCTCTCTTCAACAACTTCCGTCCGGTAATAAGCCTCGCGCAGGTTACGTCCCGATGTCACAAGACCATGGTTACCGAGCAGCACTGAGCTTGCTTCATTCACCTTGGCGACATAAGCATCCGCAAGTCTATCTGTCGTTGGCAGCACATATGGCACATAGACCGTCTTGCCAACCAGAGCCGCTTGGTCAGGGAACATAATGGGCAGCTCCTGCTCTACGAGTGTGAAAGCGATGCAATAAGGTGGATGTGTGTGAACGATGGCCCCGATATCCGGATTTGCCCGATAAGCATAGAGATGCATCAACACCTCAGAGGACGGGCGGAGACCGATATCCGTAATTTCACCCGACTCAATATCAACCTCTACCCATTGATGCGGCTCTACCTCATCCAGCGCGAAGCCGCTCGGTGAAAGGTACATTTTGCCTTCGAATTTGGCGCTAATATTCCCTCCAGGTCCGACTACCAATTTGTTTGTTACCGTTTTACGTGCATATTTGCAAAGCTCATTGCGAATGTCCGTGCTGCTCATTGTAAAACCTCCCATTTATTTATATATAGGTCCGAAGTTTTGGCAAGCACGGTAGTCAGCACTCTCTGCATTTGCCGTGCCGAATAATCCCCACGCTCTTGGACGGAAGATACGATCCTCCGCAACATTATGCATGTTAACCGGAATACGTAGCATCGAGGCAAGCGTAATCAGATCAGCTCCGATATGCCCGTAGCTAATAGAGCCGTGGTTCGCTCCCCAGTTGTCCATCACCTCATACACGGAGTGGAAGGAACCTTCTCCTGTAAGTGTTGGAGCAAACCATGTCGTCGGCCAAGTCGGGTCCGTACGATTATCTAGCGTTTCGTGCACGCTTTGGGGCAACTCGACGGAGTAGCCTTCGGCGATTTGCAGAACAGGGCCGATTCCTTTCACTAGGTTAATCCTGGACATCGTCATCGGCATGCCGCCGCGTGTTAAGTAATCGGATGAAAAACCGCCGCCGCGGAAATATTCAACGGAAGCCGGGCGCCACGAAGTAGCATCGAGACACTTCTGCGCTTCTTCATCAGAAATTTCCCAGAATGGCTTCAAAGCCGGTTGACCATCCTTCGACTGCTCACCAGTGCCATCCATCGTCGCAGAACCCGAATTAATTAAGTGAAGGATACCGTTCGCAGCCGCACCTTCCAGCTTATGACCCGTTACGCGTTCAACCGATTCCGGACTCCAGTACGTACGTACATCTGCAAATATTTGAGCCGTGTTCGAAAGCAAATAGCCGAATAGCATCACGACGCCGTTTAAGCTGTCATTTTCCGTCGCAACCATATAAGGGGCGCGTTTGCCGTTCCAATCATAGGAGGAGTTGAGTACCGTTTCCATGAAATCTCCGTTTGGAAAATGGTCTGTCCACTGCCGCTGGCCTTGAAAGCCGGCTACAATTGCATGGTGTCCGGCTGCTTCCTCGCCGAATCCCAGCTCAGCCAGCCTTGGATTGCCAACCATGAGGTCACGGGCAATTTGCGTCATTTTGACAACAGTCTCCCAATCCGCGTCCTTCTGCTCTCTAGTAGTTTGAAGATGTGCGGGATTGTTATCCGGTCCTTCTATACAGTTTTCCTTCACCCACGTAAGCGCTTTCTCGTATTCCGCACCATCATAAATACCTTCTTCCATGCGACGAACGAACTCGCTCATGTCGATATACTCCGTTCGCATGCCCAGATACTCTTGGAAGAACGCGTCATTCACAATGGAACCTGCAATACCCATTGAAACTGAGCCCATGGACAAATACGATTTGCCGCGCATGTAGGCTACTGCAAGACCTGCTTTCGCGAAGCCGATCAGCTTATCTTTCACGTCGAATGGAATGGAAGTGTCGCCAGAATCCTGTACATGCTCGCCATAAATGCCGAAAGCCGGAAGTCCCTTCTGGGCATAACCAGACAATACAGCAGCCAAATACACGGCCCCTGGCCTTTCGGTTCCGTTGAAGCCCCATACTGCTTTCGGTATAGACGGATCCATATCCATCGTTTCCGTTCCGTAACACCAGCAAGGCGTTACCGTTATCGATACACCTACGCCGGACTTCGTGAATTTATCTGCGCAGGCAGCAGCTTCGGACACGCCGCCAATGCAAGTATCTGCGATTACACATTCAACAGGCTCTCCATTTGGATAACGCAAATTGTCCGACAACAGCTTAGCTGTCGCAATTGCCATGTTCATCGTTTGCTCTTCTAACGATTCGCGAACGCCTTTTCTTCTGCCGTCGATCGTAGGTCGTATACCGATTTTTGGAAACCCGCTTTGGAAACGTACATTTGTGTCCGTCATGAATAAAACCTCCAATAGGCTATAATAATGTTACCGATAACATTAAATTAACAACAATAAGGCTTGCTGTCAATGAAGACTTTTTTGTATGATAGAAACTACGATTTATTCATAAGGGGACTAGGATATGGTAACGATTTATGATGTAGCGGCGAAAGCAAGTGTATCCGCTATGACCGTCTCCAGAGTTATCAATAACAATGGCAAGATTAGTGAAAAGACTCGAGCGAAGGTTAAGCGGGTGATGGATGAGCTCGGATATGTGCCTAATCAAACAGCGCGCAGCCTCGTGCTTCAGCAGACGAAGCTGCTCTTCCTGCTCATCACCGATATTATGAACCCCTTCTACACGACGCTTGCACGCGGAGCAGAGGACGCAGCCAAGCGCTCCGGCTACCGTCTGCTCTTTGGGAATAGTGATGAGAGCATCGAGAAGGAAGCGGATTATGTCACGACCATCTTAACCACTCGCGTGGACGGCGTGCTCGTTGCACCAGCAGGCGATCCGTCTCTTCCCCATCTGGAGTCGTTCCGCAAACATAAGGTGCCATTCGTGCTGCTGGACCGCGAGGTTCCGGGCATTGAATGCGATATCGTGCTCGGGGACAGCAAAGATGGAGCAAGAAGGCTCGTAGAGCATCTGGTTGCTGAAGGTCATCGCAGCATAGCATTCGTTAATGGCTCACCGTCCATATCGAGTGCAAGACTGCGGCTGCAGGGCTATCAGGACGGGATGAAGCTAAGTGATCTCACTTATAACGAAAGCTACGTATTTGAAACTAGTTTTGGCTCTTTGAGCGACTTGACCGAAATGGGACAATGGCTCGATCAGCTAAGCCCTGTGCCAACTGCTATTGTCGCTGGCAATAACGTGCTCGCCGTTGAAATATTGCGCTTGCTTCGTGAGCGAGGAATCCGAGTCCCAGAAGATATTTCTCTCGTGTGCTTTGACGATTTGGGGCCATACTCAGAGGTTGAGCCGTTCCTGACGGTAGCTGCCCAGCAAGCCTATCAATTCGGATATATGGGTATGCAGATGCTCGTTGAGCGTATTCAGGAACGAGAAACCGTATTGCCTTGGAAAAAAATCGTCCTGCCCGCCGATTTGGTGATCCGCAGATCGGTGAAGACATTGCCCTAGTGCAGCAGCACAAACACACCAAAAAGACAGCAGTATGGGCCAGAACTGGCTGATGCTGCTGTCTTTTTGCGTACGATAGCTGTGTGTACGATGTTTGCTGATGGTGGGCGGCAGTTACCAAACGGCATGCGCTTTACTCTATTTCCCATACCCATAACCAGTCACCATACCCTAGATCGCATACCTCATTCTCCATCGCCAATATCATTACCAATCACCACATTACTCGTATCACCATTATCACCCATATCACCATCCCATTCCCCTCGGCTATCCTGCACATCTGTAGTAACTTCACCTCTCTGGAACACTTTTTGACGACTATCCTGCACATTTGAATTAGCGTCGCTCATTCGGGACCTTACACACACCTATTTCTGCTCATCTAAAGCTCTTATCCTGCCAGAGTGCAGGGTAGCCTTTCTCGGCGGTCGATATACGGCCTCTATCCTGCGACTGTGCAGGATAGCTACAGATGTGTGTTGAAGTGCGCGACTAGCGACACGGTAAGTGGTTTGAGAGTTTGGTTGGTTGGTTACTCATATCAAACTTCCTCTTCTACCGACCAACGAGCTACGTTGCACTTTGTACACTCTAATCGTCGTTTAAGTAACCATTCTTTTGTTACATTGTAGTTTCTGCTACAGAACTGCGTCATTGCGGCTCGATGCTCATTAATAAAAGCAATTCTAATGCATTTTCTACAATGTAGTCCCTCAGCTTGGCCTTCATACGAGGTTTCTATTGCAAAAAGTGCAACGTAGGCAAACTTAAATGGTTTAGCACTATATGGTCTAGCACTATATGGTCTAGCACTATAAGGTCTGACAATATATGATCTGGCATTGTACTTTTTGTTACTATATTTGGCTGCCACTACAGCGACTTGCGAAAGCTCGTAGGGGATTGTCCACTCCACTTACGGAATTGTTTCGTGAAAAACAGCGGATCATTGTACCCGACTGAAGTCGCGATTTGGGCAACGGTCAGTTCAGTTCTGAGCAGCTCCTCCGCTTTCTTCATACGCACCTTTAACAAATACTGCATTGGCGGCAAGCCCGTCGCCTCTTTGAACAGCCGAGTCAAATGGGCACGATGGTAGCCGAGTGTTCGAGCTATTCCTTCAATCGACAGCTGCTGACCATACTGCAGCGTCATCAAACGGATCGCCTGGTCAATTTGGCGGTACGAGTGGGATTCGGGGATAGATTCCTGTTCTAGACCACCTATATGCTTGCCCCCTAGCTCATGCAGGAGCAGCCTTAGCCAGCCGGAGGCTTCCATATTTCCAAGCGCTGGCGAATTCTTTTTATCCATACTCTTGCGAATACTTCTAATCATCCTCTGAATAACCGGCAGTGAACATTCACGAATAACCGCATTGTCAGGGGTAATGCCGATAGAACGCAGTGCAGATTCCACAACTTCCCCCGAAAAGCCAACCCACGTATACGTCCATGGATTAATTTTGCTTCCTTCATACTTAACCAATATGTCCGGAAAGATGACAAATGCATCTCCTACCACACATGTATACGCTTTCCCAAGTGTTTCGAATACACCTTCACCTTCTAATACGATATGGATCAAAAAATAATCATGAACCGCGGGTCCTATGAAATGTCCACTTACCGGCTGCCCCTTGCCAGCAAATAGGACGGACATCTCATCTTTTAGGGGAGCTGTATTTAAACTAAGCGAATGCGTATTATGTGAATCCAATGCCGCACCTCCAACAATTCCTATCTATTCATCATACTAAATGATGCGACATTCCTCCATATAAATCTTCTTTCCTTCCATATTCATTCGCAGATGTCCTCTTTATACTATAGGAGTCAGCACTCAATGAATGGGAGGCAATATAAAATGTCCAAAATTACGTTTATCGGAGCAGGAAGCACCGTCTTTGCCAAAAATATTTTAGGCGATGTCATGCAAACACCTGCGCTGCAAGGCTTTGAGATCGCTCTATTCGATATCGATGCGCAGCGTCTGAACGAATCGGAGCAAATACTGCTTAATATCAAAAAAACGAGCAATAGCACCTGCCAAATTAAAGCGTACACAAACCGTAAGGAAGCACTTCGCGGCGCCAAATACGTTGTAAACGCCATTCAAGTAGGCGGCTATGATCCGTGTACAATTACCGATTTTGAAATACCGAATAAGTACGGGCTTCGCCAAACGATAGCGGACACAGTAGGCATTGGCGGATTATTCCGAAACCTGCGTACCATTCCGGTCATGCTCGACTTCGCACGCGACATTAACGAGGTTTGTCCGGATGCGCTTTTCCTCAATTATACGAATCCGATGGCCGTTCTAACCAACGTGATGAACACATACGGCGGTGTGAAAACAGTTGGTCTATGTCATAGCGTTCAAGTTTGTTTACCGAACTTATTCGAGCATCTCGATCTGGACCCGACGGGTGTGAAATACAAGATCGCGGGTATCAATCATATGGCTTGGCTGCTTGAAGCAAGCAAGGACGGCGTCGATCTCTATCCAGAAATCAAACGCCGTGCGGCAGAGAAACAGAATGAAAAACATCATGACATGGTTCGCTATGAGCTGATGCTAAAGTTTGGCTATTATATTACAGAATCCTCCGAGCATAACGCCGAGTACCATCCATACTTCATTAAACGCAATTATCCAGAGCTCATCGAGCGCTTCAACATACCGCTTGATGAATATCCACGTCGCTGTGTGAACCAAATTGAAGGTTGGAAAACGATGCGTGAATCACTTGTCAATGACAGTAATCTTGAGCATTGCCGCAGCCATGAATACGCTTCCTACATTTTGGAAGCCATTGAAACGAACAATCCATTCCAAATCGGCGGCAACGTCATGAATACCGGCTTAATTACCAATCTGCCTAGGGAAGCTTGCGTTGAGGTCCCTTGTCTCGTGGATCGAAACGGTGTGACGCCTACCTATGTCGGCAACTTGCCTCCGCAGCTTGCCGCATTGAACCGGACGAATATCAATACGCAGCTGCTCACCATTGAAGCTGCGATAACCGGCAAACGTGACCATATTTATCACGCTGCAATGCTTGATCCACATACCTCTGCCGAGCTCTCCATGGATGATATCGTGTCGCTTTGCGATGATCTGATTGAAGCCCATGGCAGCTGGCTTCCAAGCTACAAATAACCATACAGCCCTCCAAGAGCCAATGCAGGCTCATCTTGGAGGGCTTTTATTTTTGCAAAACGATTCACACCTGCCTAGGCAAACACATACCCTACCTCATAAGATTCATCAGCCTAGTGAAAAGGGGCAATCTATTCAAATGAGTTCACAGATCGACTACACGTCTCCAGGTACGCAATTCGCTTTCGATGTCAACAGCAATCCAATCTTCAAAAAGGACGCAAACAACTACATTAATCTCTTATCCGTCAATCAGCTGAATACACTGCGAAACCTTTCTTTGCTCGATATTTTCCTCAGCAAAGGAAACGTCATCGAGCCACATTACCATCAAAATGCTTCTGAGCTCGTTTATTGTATTTCTGGCGCAGCGGAGATCTCACTCTTGAATCCTTTCACGAAACAATATCTTCGCTATCATGTCACACCTGGTCAAGTCGTTAATTTACCGCAAGGCTGGTGGCATTATGAGATTGCTACACAGGATCATACGCATTTGCTCGCGATCTTCGATGCTAATGTTCCAGATGTCATCTACGGATCGGATTTATTGCGTTTAACGCCAGCCAATGTGTTCGCTTATACGTATTGCCTGGATGCAGAAGCATTGAAAACGACACTTGAACCGATCAAAAACACCGTCGTTTTGGGGCCGCCAAGTAATTGCAGCTACAACCCCGTCCAAGGTCAATCAGCAGCCAACCCCTCCGCCAATCAAGGGTTTGTAGCGCAGCAAGCCGTCCAACCAAACCAAGCGGTGCAGCCGCAGAAATACGGTAGTCATCATCATCGCGCTCCTCAATTCTAGCAGCGGCATTTGAATAAACCAAAAAAGGTGACGGGCAGCTCAGCGCAGCCCGTCACCTTTTCATTATGAAAACAACTCTCCGCTGGCTCGATTATCCTAAAACCAGCAGCCAGCGATAGATCCTTCTATTCTAGATTAAGCATGCTTCAGCCAGCGACTGTCACCTGGGTTCGGACAGGCGCGGTCTTTATACTTGGCTGCAATCCGAACGAAACAGCCACAGATGGTGCAAGTCGTACCATATTGAAATTTAGGGCACGCCCTGCATGCCTGCAAGCGCTCCTCGTATACATCATCCGGTACGCTAATCTCTGATTGAAACATCGGCGCCGCCAATATCCGATCGATTTGCGCATCCGTTACACGGTAGTCATCCCGGCATCCCTTGCACTGATTGCTTCTACTCATTATGAAGCCTTCCTTATTCAGAAATCAGTTCAAGCACCGTAACCGACATCGGCGAGAGCTTCGCGCTGATCGTTGAACCGTTAACCGTGAATGCCTGATAAGCGGTCGGAACTACCGTTTCAGGCTGATCGAATGTATTGTGAGCATCCTTGACCGAAGCAGTCAACTCCGTACCGGAAACGGAAATACCAGAACCGACCAAGCCGCGGAGGTCGATCTCAACGTCTGCAGCCTCATTTTGGTCTAGATTGCATAGGCTGACGTGAATGCGTCCTTCCGCATCCCTTGAAGCCGAAACGGAAACCTTCGGGATCTTATCGTTATTATGCACATAGTCCTGACTGTCAATGGATGTGTTCAGTAAAGTGGCGTTCTGATGCACCTTATACATGTCAAAAACGTGATACGTCGGTGTCAGCACCATTTTCTCACCCTCAGTCAAAATGACCGATTGCAGTACATTAATGACCTGAGCAATATTAGCCATTTGCACCCGATCGCAATGATCATGGAAAATATGAAGCGTTATGCCCGCTACAAGCGCATCGCGAATCGTATTCTGCTGATAGAGAAAGCCTGGGTTCGTACCTGGCTCAACATCAAACCATGTTCCCCACTCGTCGACCATTAGGCCAACACGCTTAGCTGGGTCATATTTATCCATAATCGTTGAATGGCGTTTAATCAGCTCGTCCATCCACAACGCTTTCTTGAGTGTAATATACCATTCATCCTCCGTGAAGCCTGTTGCTGCTCCCTTTTCGTCCCAAGTGTCGCCCGGAAGCGTATAATAGTGCAGCGAAATGGCATCCATTTTCCCATGTGCCTCGCGCATCAGTACTTCCATCCAGTTGTAATCATCTACATTCGGTCCACATGCGATCTTATGAATGCTGTTCTCTCCATAATTGCGTACATAGGTTTGGTACCTGCGATAAAGATCTGCATAATATTCAGGGCGCATATTGCCGCCACAGCCCCAGTTCTCATTACCTACGCCGAAATATTTGATATTCCACGGTTTCTCACGACCGTTCTCCCGCCGCAGCTCTGCCATTGGAGAAATGCCGTCAAATGTCATGTATTCTACCCACTCCGACATTTCCTGTACCGTGCCGCTTCCAACATTGCCCGAAATATATGGCTCACACTCCAGCATTTCACACAGCATCAGAAACTCATGCGTTCCGAAATGATTGTTTTCCAGCACGCCGCCCCAGTGCGTATTAATCATCCGTTTGCGCGATTCCCGTGGACCTATACCGTCTTTCCAATGGTATTCATCTGCGAAACAGCCGCCCGGCCAGCGAAGCACCGGAATGTTCAGTTGCTTCAGTGCCGCGACTACATCGTTGCGGATCCCGTTTGTGTTCGGAATAGGTGAATCCTCGCCTACCCAGATACCTTCATAAATACAACGACCCAAATGCTCTGAGAAATGTCCATAAATATTGCGATTAATCGTACCTGCCGTCAGATCGGTATTGATTGTTATCCGGTTAGTCAAAGCTATCATCCTCACTTTTATATATTGAATTGTTCGATCCCCACTTATTGAATTAATATAAATATTAATACAATGTTATAAATATTAATCCTAAACAAATCATAATGGTAGCGGATACATTTTGCAACTACTATTTGGGTGAGACTAACAAAATCATTCCATGATTGACGCAGATAATAAAAAAGAATCACACCAATTAGCTTCTAATCGGTGTGATTCTTCATCTTGTCCATCTTCCTACTCAGAGCGCGGAAGCCATTTCAAAAAATGTTGAATATGCTCATCCCAATAGCCCCATTCATGACTGCCCGGTCCTTCGACGTATGTCAGTGGAAGCGCAGCATCCCGGCAAGCATCGCGGAAAGCGATATTGTCCGTATACAGGAAATCTTCTGTCCCGCAGCACTGATAGAGAAGCGGCTTCTCGACTGAAGATGCCTCATGCTCAGCAACGAGATGGAGCAAATCATCATCTGTCCCCTTAATATCCTTATCTCCATAAATGAGGGTAAATAAAGGCTTCATATTCAACTGAGCTGGTTCTTTGATATGCTTTGCCATATCAAGCGCACCCGATAAGCTTCCCGCAGCTGCAATACGGTCAGGATGACGAAGCGCCCATTTGAAAGCGCCGTAGCCCCCCATAGACAAGCCTGCAACATAATTGTCCTCCCTTGCGTCTGATAAAGGGAAGAAGGAACGGGCGATAGCCGGAAGCTCCTCTGTAAGGAACGTCCAATATTTGTTCCCGTATTCCATATCCGTATAGAAGCTTTGATGGACATTCGGCATAACGACAGCAAGTCCCAGCTCAGCTACATACCGTTCAATAGAAGTTCTTCGTGTCCAGATTGTATCGTCGTCGGATAAACCATGCAGCAAATATAATGTTTTGTGCAGCTTCTGGCTGCTTCGATTGTTCAGCCCAATCTGAGAATGGGTTTGCTGAGGCAAAATAACAGTCATTGATGTACTGAGGCCTAGTGCTTCAGAAAAAAAGTTACAGGTTATGAACGCCAATTGAGACACCTCCAAATTAATGTTAGTCAAACATAGTCATAAGTAATTTAGCATTGAAATGAAGCGTTTGCAACAAGGTGAAACGGCTGTCGCTATCCTTTGGCAGTGCAGCGTGTTTCATTCCGAGAAATATAGAGAAAGGATGGCGAAATAATATCCTTTCCTATATTTTAAGAATCGACTTTAATAAGAGGTTCAATTGATACTAGCGGCGCAAAGATAGTTAGTGAACTTTTTTTCAGTGCTTATATAGCAATCGATAGCAAGGTATAATAGTAACCGTCTAAGTATAATTCCAATATCCGGAGGTTGATGAACAATGAAATTGATGCCACTCGAGCATCGAGGAATATCGAACAGCCGTTTAGCATTAGGATGCATGGGCCTTGGCGGAAGCTGGGATCTTGCGGACCCGATTACAACTGATCACGTTCGTCAGGCTGAAGCAGCCATCGACGCTGCCCTCTCGATCGGAATCACGATGTATGACCACGCCGATATTTATACAAGAGGCAAAGCCGAGTCCGTATTCGGACAAGTACTCAAGCAGCAGCCAAAACTGCGCGAGCAAATGGTCATTCAATCCAAGGTTGGCATTCAGCTAGCTGACGGTGTATTACCAGGAAGATTCAACTTCTCAAAGTCACATATATTGCCATCAGTAGACGGCATTCTAGAGCGTCTAGGTACAGAATACATTGACGTATTGCTGCTTCATCGTCCCGATCCACTCATGGAGCCGGATGAAATTGCAGAAGCCTTCACTGCGCTTAAGTTATCAGGGAAAGTACGTAACTTCGGTGTTTCCAATATGAGCCCGGGTCAAATTCGATTCCTCCAGCGTGCATTGCCAGATCCTATCGTCGTCAATCAGCTAGAGCTTAGTCTGCTGCGCCATGACTGGGTCGATCAAGGTATTCATGTGAATCAGAAAGCCGGACTAAAGGATAACTTCGCTGAAGGTTTAATGGAGTTCATGCAAATGGAGAACATTCAGATTCAGGCGTGGGGACCGCTTGCTCAAGGCAGATTTTCTGGTAGAGCTTCGGAGAATGCCAGTGAAGCAGAAATTCAAACAGCCGCTTTGGTAAAGGAAATTGCCGAGGAAAACGGTACAACGTCTGAAGCCATCGTACTAGCTTGGCTGATGAAGCATCCTGCTCGCATTCAACCGGTAATCGGCACGGTAAACCCAGAGCGCATTATCGCCTGTAAAGACGCGGTTCAACAGTCCGAAATCATGACACGCGAGCAATGGTACAGCCTGCTAGTCAGTGCTAGAGGCGTAAACATGCCTTAATTTCTGCTGTCTATTTTTAATTATGAGTTTTTTTTCATTTAATTCTCATAAACTCTCAGAATCCCTGTTATAACTAAAGGTTCGCTCTCATTCGCGATTTTCGCCGTTTTTAGATGTGTTATAGTCAGAACACATAAAACGAAACGCGGAGGGACATCCTGACAGCATGAGAACATCACACCTATTGAAATCGATTGCCAAAGCAGGCATTTGCAGCGCGATCGTCATGTCGGCAATCACATTCGGATCTTTTGCACCAAAAGCACATGCAGCAACACCTGAAACATTAGATCTTATTTCTACTGGGAAAGAATATATCGGTACACCTTATAAATTTGGCGCACCAGTTGGCGTTACATACGCTTTTGACTGCTCTTCTTTCACCCAATTTCTGTACAAAAGCTTGGATGTTAATTTGCCGCGCTCTTCTTCTGCGCAAGCATCTGTAGGCGAGAAGGTTGCGAAAGGCTCTTTAAGCGTGGGCGATCTTGTATTCTTCAACACGAACGGCAAGTCCATTAGCCATGTCGCTATCTATGCTGGCAATAACAAAATCATCCACAGCTCTACAAGCCAAGGTGTTACCGTCACAAGCCTTGGAAGCAGTTATTGGGCCAAGAAATATGTAACGGCCAGACGTGTTCTTAGCTAGTTATGCCTATTAATAATGAGCCATTGAAGGCTGCAGACGCTAATCGCGTCTGCAGCCTTTTGCTTTCGCTTCAAATAGGAGCTAATTTCAACAATGTGCAGCTCACCTTGTTTCTAATCAAAGTTTCATCTGTTACTGCTATTTAACCTATTCGATTAGGTATGAAACATTCTCATTGTCCAACCAGCTTCAATGACTTATAATCCTCGCTCAGCACCTGCAGCCAACCACCTTGTTTACCATAGGAATATACGCTGTCCTTCCGTTTGCAGGCCACTCCCTCCCCATCGCAATGTGTAACGAGATCAAAGAGCGCAGAGCCATTCCTCTCCATGTAAAACATCTTTTTAAAATAATGATTATCTTCCAATATCCGGTTAAGCAGCTTCTTCCGCTCCAGCAGCGGGTACGGCCTTAAATCCACACCGTTATAATACAACAAGTCAAATATGAAAAACTGTACAGGATTCGTCCGTTTAGCTTCTCGGATCGCAGGCTCTTTCCTCATGCGATATCTGGTTTGCAGTGTCTGGAATTCGAAAGCTCCCGTATCCGGGTTTACATAGGCAACCTCGCCGTCTAATAGTACATCAGCCGGTTCTCGCAATGGTACATTATGTAGCTCCGGATATTGGCGGGTAACGTCATTAAAGTGTCTCGTATATAATTTAGGTTTGTTCTGGATGAAAGAAAGCTGCAGTCGATGGCCGTCAATAATTGGCTCGAAAATATAATTATCATCATCAAAAGGCTTTGCATGCTCGGTCATAAGCATCGGTTTCATAAACATAACGAGGCCTCCTTCCGTGTACCCTATCTTAGCATGAAATAACCCCAAAATTCGTCGGTAATTTCAGGTTGAATAGACGAATAATCCCCTATCCTCTTCCACATAATAGATGCAAGAAGGAGGCTGAGAAAAGATGGCAAACCGCACCAATCAACTTCTTGTACCGCAGGCTCGTGCAGCACTTGAACAACTCAAATTCGAAGTTGCGCAAGAGCTTGGTATTCAACTTCCGCAAGACGGCTACTACGGGAATATGACGACCCGTGACATGGGCTCAATAGGCGGCTTAATTACACGCAGACTCGTACAGATCGCAGAGCAGCAGCTCTCAGGAAACCGTTAATCTCCCCATTATTCAGCGCCAGAGCAGCATCTTTACTGCCTTGGCGCTTATTTGTTTCGTATAGACAAACGTTAACTTCACAAAAAATACAGCAGTTCTCATGAGAGAACTTCCCTTCTGCTATAAAAATCGGTAAAATGAGATAGAGTTGTCCCACTACATAACCCTTACTTGCAAATTCCATAATGGAGAGGAATATTCTAATATGATTATTCAACCGAAAACGCGCGGATTTATTTGTACGACCGCTCATCCAGAGGGCTGCGCCCAACAGGTACAGCGCCAAATCGATTATGTTAAGGCACAACCAACCATTACAGGTCCCAAAAACGTACTAGTCATCGGCGCTTCCACTGGCTATGGCCTCGCCTCCCGCATCGTATCGTCCTTTGCCGCAGGCGCTAACACGATTGGTGTCTACTTTGACAAAGCTGCTGAAGGGGCTCGCACAGCCTCTGCAGGCTGGTACAATTCCGCTGCTTTCGAAGAAGCTGCCGCCGCTGCTGGACGCAAATCCTACAGTATCGTTGGCGATGCCTTCTCTGATGAAATCAAAGCGAAAACGATCGACTTGATCCGTACTGAGCTTGGTCAAATCGATCTTGTCGTGTACAGCGTTGCATCCCCGCGCCGTACGCATCCGAAAACAGGTGAAACCTTCTCTTCCGTCATTAAGCCATTAGGTGGCACATACACAAACAAAACCGTAAACTTCCACAGCGGCGAAGTTTCACAAGCTACAATAGAGCCAGCCACCGAAGACGAGCTGCGCCAAACCATTGCCGTTATGGGTGGCGAGGACTGGCAAATGTGGATTGATGATCTGACTGCAGCAGGCGCGCTAGCCGAAGGAGCGACAACCGTTGCTTATTCCTACATCGGTCCAGAAATTACACACGCTGTTTACCGCGAGGGTACGATAGGAGCTGCCAAAAACGATTTGGAAGCTACCGCTAAGCGCTTGAACGAGCAGCTTGGCAACGCTGGCGGCCGCGCTTTCGTGTCTGTCAACAAAGCACTAGTGACACAATCCAGCTCGGCTATTCCGGTCGTTCCGCTTTATATTTCTGCGCTGTATAAAGTCATGAAGGAAAAAGGCATTCATGAGGGCTGTATCGAGCAAATGTACCGTTTGTTCTCTGACCGATTATATAACAGCAGCGAAACGCTTATCGATGAAAAAGGACTGATCCGTGTCGACGACTGGGAGATGAGACCCGAGATTCAGGCTGAGGTTGCTGAAGTTTGGGCGAAGTTGTCTACAGAAAACGTATACGAGCTATCAGATCTTGAAGGCTACAGACGGGAATTTTTCCAGCTATTTGGTTTTGAAACAGATGGCATTGATTATGAAGCAGACGTTAATCCAGAAGTGAATATTCAAAACCTGCGCTAAACAATAAAAAGGACGTTGAACTCGGAAACCCGAATTCAACGTCCTTTCTCACTCCTATAGACAAACCAAGGTGAAACAGCTGTCGCCGACCTTTGAGGGCGCTGCGCGTTTCATTCCGAGAAATATAGAGAAAGGATGGCGAAATCCTTTCCTTTCCTATATTTTAAGAAATCAATTTGCCAGGCTTCAGCGATTTCATATCTTTATTGGCATTGTTTAGCTCAACCAACATTTTCTCGCTTCTTATCATAGTAGAGTGGCATAGGAAGCAAGCAGGCACATGATCGAAAGCAAACTCATCGCGGATCCAACCCTTACAGGCTTCGTTCTCGCATGTCCATATAACGGTATTAGCTTGAGGATGATCTTCTAACGATTTTCGGCGAAAATACATCGTGCAATCCTCCTTTGGCCTAAAAAAAGAGCCCTTAACAAATGTTAAGGGCTCTTGATGTGTAAAACCTACAGTTTTACAACGTTTTCTGCTTGTGGTCCACGGTTGCCTTGAGTTACGTTGAACTCAACGCGTTGACCTTCGTCAAGGGATTTGAAGCCTTCGCCTTGGATTGCGGAGAAATGTACGAATACGTCATTTCCACCTTCAACTTCGATAAAACCAAAACCTTTTTCTGCGTTAAACCATTTTACTGTACCTTGTTCCATTATAAAAACCTCCAATAATTTTTTTAACATGTTTTTTCCAGAAAAACTAAAAATCACACATTGAGAAAAGTATCATTATACAAATGACAACCCTTTTCAATATGTGAATTCAAGGTTAAAATTTGTTATTTGTATTAACAATATATCATAGGCTCCGGCATTACGCAAGCCCTCAACCAAAAAAACCAAAAACTTTTATGCGCGGTCGGAATAGATGCTGTTGCAGCGGGCAAATCTAATGTCGTAACCAGCACTCTATCCTAATCATATGAGGTGTCCGTACATGAAAAAGTTCGTTGCTTTGGCTGCATTGTTAGTCGTTACCGGCTGTTCGTCGGGCTCCAACATGATGCATAAGCAGTCTACACATGAGTACGCCAATGACAAAACGCCACTCATCACTACCGCACCATATGGCACACGTGCCTCATCCGTCGCTACCACAACGCCAGGAAAGCCAGATGGAACTTTGAGAAGCTCACAGTTCACATTCCCGGATTGGCTGTTTGGTGATCGCACTGGAATCCAAAATCCTACTGTGCAATATCCCGGCTATAATCAGCCAACAACGCAAAACCCTTCAACCAATAATCCAAGCGCCCAAAACCCAAGCACTCCGAATCCGACGACCCAAAACCCGAGCGGCCAGAAGGCGACTACCGGTCAATTCGAGCAGCAGGTTTTGCAAATCGTCAATGCCGAGCGTTCCAAAGCTGGTCTTGGCGGTCTAAGCATGGACGACAAGCTTGCCAATATGGCAATGGTCAAAGCTAAAGATATGTCCGACAACAATTATTTCGATCACAATTCTCCAACGTATGGATCACCGTTTGATATGATGAAACAGTTTCAGATTACTTATCGCTCAGCAGGTGAGAATATTGCCAAGGGACAGCCGACCGCCGAGCGTGTTATGAATGATTGGATGAATAGTCCAGGTCATCGTGCGAATATTTTGAATGGCAGCTTCTCAAAGATCGGTGTCGCTTACTACAATGGCTCGTGGGTACAGGAGTTCATCGGATAGTTCTCAAGCCAAAGAAGCCTGTTCCGGAGCACTCCTCCGAACAGGCTTCTAATTTATGAAGATCGAACTCCGCTCTTTTGTCCTACATAACCTTGTTCCCCTATCTCGCTTAGAGCAGTCAGCAGCGATTCATTCTCTTCACTCGTGCCAATAGAAACGCGAATATGCAGTGGCAGGGCCCATTGCTTCCCATACCTCACAATGATTCCTCTTGCCATTAGCTGCTCGTATATCTTCTCAGCATGCTCTCCAAGCTCCACGAGGATGAAGTTGCTCATGCTCTCCGTATAACCGTAGCCGAGCTTACCTAGCGCATGATACAATTTCTGCTTCTCTGTCCATACGAGCTGCTGTGACTTGTGAACATGATCTACATCCCCCAGAGCAGCAGTCGCAGCTGCTTGAGCCAATGCATTGACGTTGAACGGCTCTTTCACCTTTAGAATGCTTTGTATGATCGCCTCCGGGGCAATGCCGAAGCCTGCGCGAATGCCTGCAAGTCCATAGATTTTGGAGAAAGTATGCAGCACGAGCAGCGGATAACCTTCTTTTAAGAACGAAAGTCCATCCGTATAAGATTCATCTGAAGCGAAATGGCTGTACGCCGCATCCACCACAACGAGCACTCGTTTTGGAAGCGAATCAAGAATATGCTTTAAGTCCTGTTTCTTCAAAAAAGTGCCGGTAGGATTATTAGGTGAACATAAGTAAACCAGTTTGGTTCGATCTGAAACTGCCGCCAGAATGGCCTCTGAATCATATTCATAATTTGCTTTCAACGGAACCTCGATCGTACGGGCATTCAACAGCTGCGCCCCGAAAGCATATTCGCTAAAAGTAGGACTAGGTACGATAATCTCATCTTGATCATCCAAAAATGTTTCCGATACAAGCGTAATAAGCTCATCCCCGCCATTCGTTACAATAACCTGCTCTGGCAATATTTGATACTGAATGGCAATGGCTTGCTTCAGTCGCAGCGATTGAGCATCCGGGTATCGGTGAAGTTCTGATAAGGCTTGTTTCATAGCTTCTAGTGCCTTTGGAGACGGCCCCAGCGGGTTTTCATTAGACGCAAGCTTAATTACCCGCTCTAATCCTTGCTCCTGCTGAACCTCCCACACTGGCTTGCCGGGAGAGTATGGCTTCATATGATCCAGCGCTTTGCGCGCGCGAACCTCGATCTCGATTTGTTTATCCATCATTAACAATCACCTTCACTCATTTGTAATCAGTTCATATTACTATATTACATTAACACTTTCAAGTGGTAACGTGATATAGTGTCAATACCTGTTAGATTACATAAGGTGAAACAGCTGTCGTCGTCCTTTGGCGGCGTGGCGCGTTTCATTCCGAAAAATATAGAAAAAGGATCGCGAAATCATATGCTTTCCTATTATTATAAAAAAGCGCTAAATGACCGTATGTTGCATCACTCAGCGCTTCTATGCTTAATTTAATTTTCAGATATAAAATCAAACATGGAGCGAACCTTCACAGTCCCTGCTGCTGCACGCTTGCTTGTCGTTTCTCCGCTCACTCGGTGGTGGAACACTATCACCTTGGCTACCCCAGGTATAAGGTCGAAGAAATTGTCGATGAACATACCCTCATGCTCCGCTGTAACCCATACTTGTTTGGCAAGCGTATCTGTCACCAGACTGTATGCCGTACCATCGCTGCCTTCCACCTCTGTAATACGAATCTCGGCTGCAGTAAGCTTCTGGTTTTTTGCTTCGGTGAAGTAATACGTTTTGCTGTCAATGACTGACCCTTCACTTACAAGCTCGGCATACAATACAACACTTCCCGCTTCATAGCCCGCTAACCATTCCTGTTCGTTGATGCTGCTGACTACCGCCGCGCTATTGCCGTTTATTGAAACCGGAGACGAGCTTTGTTTGATCACCGTTCCTGCAAAATTATATAGTGTTAAACTCAGTTCACCTGTTAACGGCGCAAGCAAGTCCGTTATTGCATGCACACGTACTGTGCCTTCTTCTGTCCGGTCGAAGGAAAGCATCGTATCCGCAAAGCTTCTTTTGGCATAATATTGCATGGCTTTCCATTTGCCGTAATAATCCATACCTGCCCAAGATGCTACCGGCCAACAGTCATTCATCTGCCAATAAAGGGTACCCATGCAATACGGCATATGACGGCGATGTGCTTCAATAGCCATTTTCATCGCTTCTGCCTGCAGCACTTGGCTCATATAGAGGAACGCTGGGAAATCCTTTGGCTGCTTCATATACATATCCATATACTCTTTAATCAGACGGTTCCCGTCACCGTTCTTCTGATGCGCGCGCATTACCTTTGAATCCAGCGCTAAGTCCTGCTCAGTAGCGAATGTCATGACCGAATCATATTCGGGGAAGGATTGGAATCCGTATTCGCTCATAAACCGGCCAACCTTCACATTGTAGTTCTCGAATGGTTCAACCGCATGCCAAACTCCCCAATAGTGAATATCACCCTCTGTAGAGAGTGGATGCGCGTGCTGATTAATGTCCCCCGTTAGCGATATAAGCGGCGAGGAAGGCCAATATGGCGTAGTTGGTGCAAATTTCGAAACCGCTTCGTCCAAAATATCATGGAATATCGTTTGATAGTCTAACCAAATAACACTCCGCTGCTCGCTAGTATATTCCTTTTTCCAGCCCCAGCCGCCATTCTCATCATATTCAGCCCATGCTGAATCAATCTCGTTGTTCCCGCACCAAAGCACGATCGAAGGATGGTTGCGCAGCCGTTTTACGTTCTGAGCAGCTTCCTGACGCACATTGTTCAGGAATGCCTCGTCGCCTGGGTACATGCTGCAGGCGAACATGAAGTCCTGCCACACCATGATACCGTACTCATCGCATAGCTCATAGAATACGGACTGCTCATAAATCCCGCCGCCCCATACACGCAGCATGTTCATGTTTGATTCCGCAGCCGTCACTATTTCATGCCGATAGCGCTCGTCCGTTACATCCGTAATGAAGCTGTCATTCGGAATATGATTGGCACCTTTGGCGAATACAGGCACACCATTAAGCTCAAAGTAGAAGCTCGCTCCCTTCTCGTCCTTGTCACGAACTAACCGTACCGAACGTAATCCTGTTCGAGCGGATTTGGCCGCGATAACTGCCGATTCATCAAGAAGCTCAGCTGTAAACGTATACAGATTCGCATCGCCAAGACCTCTGCTCCACCAAAGCTTCGGCCGATCAATAACAGCCTTCACTTCAATGAAGTTGCTTCCTTGGTGCAAAACAGCTTCCTGCTCCCAGCTATGTCCCTCTGTACGTATTCTAATGGTTCCGCTCCATGATGCTTCTGCTTCTATCTCCACTTGGATAGACAGGGTTGCCCCAGAAGCCGTAACCTCGTCCTGTTGAATATGCAGATCAGCTATTTTGTTGTTTGACCAGCCTTCCAGCCTTGCTTCTCTCCAAATTCCGCTCGTAACGAAGCGCGGTCCCCAATCCCAGCCGTAGTGATACGGTGCTTTTCTCGCGAAAACACTTATTTTATCAGCACCCAAACCACCGAGCTCCGATTGATCATTCGATGCCGGCAAATTATAGCCCAGTTTTTCGATCTTTGGCAGATCTTCCTTTACTGGAGAACGGAATCTAATGTGCAATTGATTGTTTTCTGCTTTGACGATTGTCTTCACATCAGCCTTCCACGTTCTGAACATATTATCTGCCGACAGCACATGCTGCCCATTCAAATAAACGTCCGCATACGTATCGAGTCCGTCGAAAACAAGCTCCAGTACGGACAATTGCAGCAGTTCTTCCGCCACATCGAAATTTGATTCATAATCCCAATCTATCTTATCAATCCATTGCAGGTCATGCTCATTCGTCGCATAGAAAGGATCCTTTATCTTACCGTTTCGAAGCAGGTCCGTATGCACGCAGCCCGGAACGATAGCGCTCATCCATTCTTTTTCCTCACAGGCTTTGAATTTCCAATTGTTCAATATAAGCTGTGTCGCTTTCATTATGATCCTCCTGAGTATAAAGCACCGATTTTTTTATGTGATAAAATGACATCTTCACCTAACATATTATCATATAAAAACTAACGGTCAACGACTTTGTTATTTCTAATCAGCTCATAAAACAGTGTTTTCCGCATCTCCCTCTTGATAAATTGCATTATTATCTGGATATCAACCTATTTGAAAAGCATTCGCTTGTTTTTGACATAACAAAAATAACAAAATAATTTCAACGTTTTTATCCGAACCCTAACAAAAAAATATTAAAATTCCGTTTACTGTGTTATCGTTTCCTGTAATATAGATAGAAGCAGTTTGTTTCCGAGCATATCGGGACATGCCGCTGCGATGCCCCATAAATTCACTAAAGTAGGCTGATTGCTATGCGAAAAAAAATTACGATTCAATCTATTGCCGACTTCACCGGTCTGTCCAAGTTCGCCGTATCCCGTGCGCTCTCCGGCAAATCCGGTGTCAGTCCGCAAACAAGAGAGTTCATTTATAAAGCTGCAGAGCAGCTCGGCTATTTCAAGGATGCACCGCAAGACCAGCACGCCAATGGGCTGCAGACGGTTGAATCGCGCAGTTGGACTGGAACCGTCCTCGTCCTTTTTCCTAATATTCGGTTTCAGAATGCCGACTCGCCGTATTGGGGACCTGTGTTTAATGGTATCTCCTCACGACTGAATCAGCAGGGGATTAATATTCTAACGTTAACGGAGCCTTCTGATGATTCTATGTTTTCATTGCTGAAGCCTGAAGCGATCTTGGGTGTCATCACTGTGGGCTCGATTTCGACGCAAATCTTGCTGGATATTAAACGAATTGGTATTCCAATTGTAATGGTCGATCATATGGATCCCCGTTTTCATTGTGATTCAATCTTTACAGACAACCTATCCAGCATGGCAGAAATGATAGATTCCATCATTCAGAAAGGCTATCGGACCTTTCAATTTTTGGGAAATATACGCGATGCACGCAGCTACTACGAGCGATACCTTGGCTACCGCTCGGTACTCGACGACCATGGAATAGAGCATAAGCAACTGACTTCCTTGATCGGTCCAGAACTGGAGCAGTTCCACGACACCTTCAAAGCTGCTGTTTCCAAGCATGGCTTGCCTGAAGTATTTGTATGCGCTAATGACTTCTCGGCCAAGTTAGCACTAGACACGTTGGCGCAAATGGACATAATCATACCGCATCGCCCTGGCTTTACTGGGTTTGACAATACGCACCCTGAGCTGCCTTTGCTCGCTACTGTTAACGTTGATAAGGAGCTTCTTGGCAAGCGAGCTGTAGATAAGCTCCTATGGCGCATTCTTAATCCGAACACGAGCTACGAAAAATTGCTTATTCAAGCTGAAGTCATTATTCACGAATAACGGATAGAGGATGGAGGATAGCGATCAGAAGCGGTTGAACACATAACAAAGGACCTTTCTCCTAGGAATTATTCCATAGAGAAAGGTCCTTCATTTTTCATAAAGACATGAACGTCCTGATCAGCCTTGGACTGATTGCATGCGTTACAGGCACAGACGCAGTTAACCGGAGTCGTGTGGCCGCCCTTGGCACGGGGCAGCATATGGTCGATGGTATCGCCAAACTCGCCGCAAAAATAACAAGTATAATTATCCCGCTCCAATATGTAACGACGGAATTCCTTGTTGCTGAACAATCGTCGTATCGTATGACGATTGACGATTACGGCAGCATGTTCCTTAATGAGCGTTACGGCAAGCTCCAGCTCAATCTCCTGGTACCATCGCCGCCCTTTATCCGTTCTTCCCCTCATCCAGATCGTGCCTTGTCGCGTCGTCTTGAGCGCTGCCGGATCGTTCGGAAGCGGAATAGACGGCCTCTGCGACAAACTGCGAGGCTTGCGGGATTGAATCGTTCTTGGCTTAGCATTATTGACTTTATTCACTTTAATGACTTGATCCTCTTGATTGATTGGATCAGCGATTATTGCCAGCGGAGACTCCACCGTCTTCGCCTTTCGACAGGCACGGCATGCACCACGCCGTGCACCTGCACTTGCGCGTTTGCCTGTACGGCGCAAAAACTCTTCTAGCGGCTTCATCTGCTTGCAGCTCGCGCAAAGCTTGGAAGCAGGAGGTTCAGTGTCATCCATCGTATGTTCCGAGGCACGCATGAATGCCGTGCTCGATTACTTCCCCTCATGTTTTTCTTCTATTGTAGCATTAATTCATACATGTTGGGAGTGAACTAGATAGCCGTTTAGTACAAGTCCATTCTCACGATGAGGGACGATTGCCGTTATCGTCAGTGTCATGATCCTCCCATCTGCGCGAGTATGCCTTATTCGTAATCCAAAACGTTATCCATGCAAGTATCCCGACAATAATAGCCGACGCAATCCACACGCCTACAGGCACATCCATCTGATCATCTCCTTTATTGTTTTTATGCAAACGACGTTTCAAACTTTATGGTGTAAAAGCTACAATGCTTTGCTTCGCTTCGTTCACCTGCAATTGAAACACATCCGGCCGATTATAATGGCCTGCAACATCAAAGTCGAATCGACTCGCCATCACGAATGCCATATCCAAATCCGCATACAGAATGGCCTCCGTTCCGTAAGCCGGTTCTGCTACATATTCGCCTAACGGACCAACAATCGCACTTCCGCCTTGACAAAGAATGTCAGGATCCTGAGCCAAATCCACATGTTCACGCAAGCTAGGTGGATAGGAATCCTTCGTTACAAATTGATTGCTCGACAATACGTAGCATCTGCCCTCGCAAGCAATGTGCTTCAGCGTTGCTTGCCAAGCAGGACGGGCATCGGCGGTAGGCGTTACCAGAATGTCGATGCCTTTGGCATACATCGCCATTCGAGCAAGCGGCATATAGTTCTCCCAACAAATCAAGCCGCCAATTCGTCCAAACGGTGTATCGATAACCGTCAACGTGCTGCCGTCGCCTTGCCCCCATAACAGCCGTTCAGTGCCTGTCGGAATGAGCTTGCGATGCTTTCCAAGAAGCTTGCCGTCGGGGCTAATATAGACGATGCTGTTGTACATCGTGGATTGACTGAACTCCTGATCGCGCTCCACAACGCCAATGATCAGATAAACACCGGCTTCCTTCGCGATTTCGCCAAGTCTATCCGTGTCGGCACCTGGAATGGAGATTGCGCAGCTCCAGTACTGAGCCCATTCTTCGCGCCCTTCCATCGTCCTGCTGCCGACTCGTGCGCCAAACGAAAGGCCTCTCGGATAACCTCCGATAAACACCTCTGGAAAAAGAATCAGCTTGGTTCCATTCGTTTTTGCTTCCTGAGCAAAATTCGCTATTTTCTGAAATGCAGACTCTTTATCAAATAAGATCGGAGCTGCTTGTACGACGGCCACTCTAGCTTTCCGCTCACCCATATCCTTAGTCGCCTCTCTTCACGTCATAACAACTTGAAATTGTGGTCTTGTTCCTATAAACATACATCCAACTTCAGCTGCTGTAACCGTCCAATTGGCATATAAGATAACCAGCCAATCTTATAGAGGAAATAAAAAAGACGTTAGCAGAAGCGCCAACGTCTCAATAAAGCTATATGATTAATGCTGCTTAGCAACATGAACCCGTTTAATAAAGAAGGCCACAATCAAGCCGACGATTGCAACAACCATCGCGAACATAAAGGCATTCTGTATGCCAGCCGTCATAGCCAGTGGTGCATTGGCCGGATCGGTCGGATCAGCAACATCTTTCATAAAGCTGCTCATGCCAGCCGTCATGATACTCACAGCAACCGCTGTTCCGATTGCACCTGCAACCTGCTGGAGCGTGTTCATGATAGCCGTTCCATCTGGATACAGCTCGCGTGGAAGCTGGTTGAGACCATTCGTTTGGGCAGGCATCCATACCATCGAAATGCCGATCATGAGACAGGAGTGAAGCACAATGATTAGTGTAATGGTCGATGCCGTTGTAATGCCTGAGAAAAACCAAAGCACGGCAGCTACGATAGCAAGCCCTGGAATAACAAGCCATTTCGGTCCGAATTTATCGAATAATCCACCCATAATCGGTGACATGATCCCGTTGAGGAGTCCGCCAGGCAATAGGATTAGTCCTGCTGTCAAAGCGCTTAATCCTAGACCGCTGATCAAGTACATAGGCAGTACAAGCATGGATGACAGAATAACCATCATACAGATAAATACCATAAGCGTTCCTACAACAAACATCGGGTGCTTGAAAGCACGCAAATTCATCATTGGCTGCTTCATCGTCAATTGACGAATCGCAAAGATGATAAGCGAGACGATACCAATGATCATAAACGTAATAACCTTCGTACTCGTCCAACCGCCTTCGCCCTCTCCGGCACTACTGAATGCAAACACAATGCCACCGAAGCCCAGTGTCGAGAAGAGAAGCGAGAACAGGTCAATCTTTGGTTTCGTGATTGTAGATACATTCTGCATATACATAATGCCGAACAATAAGGCGATAACCAAGAACGGCAGCGACAGCCAGAATATCCAATTCCAGCTCAGGTTTTCGATAAGTAGACCTGCAATAGTAGGCCCTACTGCTGGAGCAACCATAATAACTAAACCAATTACGCCCATTGCAGCTCCCCGTTTATCAGCGGGGAAAATAATAAGTATTGTATTGAACATTAGCGGCAGCAGAAGCGCTGTACCGACCGCTTGAATGACACGTGCTGTCATCAGCACCTCAAAGCTTGGAGCAAGTGCAGCTACCAGCGTACCCAGCACCGAGAAGCTCACCGCAGCAATAAACAGCTGCCTTGTGGAGAACCACTGAAGCAAGAGACCGGATATCGGCACCAATATGCCGAGAGTAAGTAAATAACCCGTTGTCAACCATTGAACGGTCGTAGCTGATATCTCAAATACTTGAATCAAATCACTAAGCGCCACATTCAGCGCCGTTTCACTGAACATCCCGATAAACCCAGCTAATAACAATGAAATCATAATCGGAATAACTTTAAACTTCTGTCCTGCATTTTGCTGCGGTTCTGTCATTGTTGCTTGCAAGCACGCCACTCTCCTATATCTATCTTTCTTCTCTTACCCCTCGTTTGAGAACGATGGGCATTGATTAATAACGTACGGCACGCATTTCGCTGCCGTCAGAAGCGACTGCTTGTCACGATTCGTAATCGCCAGTATTAAGGCTCCTTCAAGCAGGGAGACGATAACAACTCCGATCTCCTTTGCCTTTTCCTTCTCAGTCCCTGCTGCGATCAGTTGATCCGATATGACGGCCTGCCATGAAGCAAACACGGCTTGTCCGGCACTCCTGAGCTTCTCGCTGATGCACGACGTTTCTACCGCCATCCAGAAGCTAAACGGCATATATCCTTTATACTCGCACTTCTCTGCATCCTCCGCCAAATCTAGAACGAACGCTTGTACCGCATCAGAAGGTTTATCATAGGCTGCGAATTTGCTGGCCCATTTCTCTATAACAAGCTCTCTCGTGCCGTGAATACACTCCAGTGCCAGCTCTTCCTTCCCTGCTGGAAAATAATAGTACAGCGAGCCTTTGGGACATTCGCTCTCTTTTATAATTTGGCTCAGTCCAGTTGCGT
Source organism: Paenibacillus sinopodophylli (assembly GCF_005930355.1). Taxonomy (GTDB): domain Bacteria; phylum Bacillota; class Bacilli; order Paenibacillales; family Paenibacillaceae; genus Pristimantibacillus; species Pristimantibacillus sinopodophylli. Next base: position 154,759 of record NZ_VDBO01000002.1, on the reverse strand, counting down.
GATACCCTCTCGTGAAAAAAAGCCTTGCTGCTGTCTCAAGGATAGTTTGGCGTGTATTTGTTTTTTCTGACATCCATTCACTCCTCGATTATAACGATCGGTCTACATAATTAAACATCTCTGAGCGGAACAAGTCAACCATTTTATTCTGGTATTTCTCATCCCATCAAACAAAAAAAAGCCGAACTCTCGCTCGGCTGTTTCCTTGGTAGTGATTTTATTAGAAGCTTGCTGCTACTTTTTTCGCTTGCTCAAGACCAGCTGCAACGATAGCTTCTGCTTGATCAGCCAATTGGTTGTGGCCTTCAATAATGACGCTCTCTAGGTTTGTTACACCGAAGAAGCCCATTACGTTGCGAATGAAGTTGAAGGACATCTCAACACCAGCTGCAGGACCTTCGGAGTAGATGCCGCCGCGAGCATTAAGAATCGCGACTTTTTTGTCAGTGACCAAACCAACTGGACCTTCAGCAGTGTAGCTGAACGTTTTACCAGCTTGCGACAGGTAATCGATATAAGTGTGCAATACAGCAGGAACTGTGAAGTTCCAAAGCGGGAATGCGAATACTACTTTGTCAGCAGCTAGAAATTGGTTAATAAATTTATCAGAAACCGCTACAGCTGCTGACTCTTCTGCTGTCAGGTCGTAGCCGCGAGCAGCCTTAAAGTTACCGTTAATCATATCTGCATTCAGATATGGCAGTTCTTCTTTGAACAAGTCAAGCTCAATAACAGCATCTTCAGGGTGGCTAGCTTTGTAGCTATCCAGGAATGCATGATATAGTTTAACGCTTGTTGCCTGTTCGATGCCGCGATCGTTTGCTTTAACAAATAATACTGTACTCATTTTGTGTTTCCCTCCACATATAGGTGATTTACTTTTTGTAAGTATCTTTATTGTATAAAGTTTTCGCAGTAGAAACATCGGCAATTAGGCTGAAATAGCAATTAAAAAAAGACAGTTAAGGCTTAGAGATGGTCTTACGACTTTAGTCTTACTTCGCAAGCTTATTCGCTACTTTTCATGAACTGAACCGCATAAATAGCTGCCTGGGTACGATCTGTCAGCTCCAGCTTGCTCAATATGCTGCTTACATGTGTTTTTACCGTTTTCTCAGCTACGGTCAAAGCAGCAGCAATTTCCTTGTTGCTCATGCCTTTCGTAATCAACTGCAGCACTTCCAGCTCTCGCGGCGTCAGGTGCTCCATTCGTTCAATACCCAACTGAGCTGTAGCGGCCGGATGATTAGGCGCTACCTCTGTAAGCAGAGCGCTTGCAATGTCGGGATGGAGCTGAATATTCCCCTTATAGGCGCTGCGAATCGCCTCTGCCAGCTGATCCGGCTCTACATCCTTGAGCATATATCCGACAGCGCCGGATTGCAGCGCAGGTACAATATGGCTCCGATCAGAAAAGCTTGTCAGAACAAGCACCTTCATGCTCGGATTATGCTTGATAATCAGCGTACTGGCTTCTATTCCATCCATAACCGGCATGTTCAAATCCATTAGAATAATATCGGGAATGAGCTCGGCGGCCTTCTCTACAGCCTCCTGCCCATTGTGCGCTTCTCCGACTATTTCGAAATCTGGCTGCATCGTAAGAAAAAACGAGATGCCCTTCAGTACAATTTGATGATCGTCAACTAACAGTATTTTGATCTTCACTGCCGCTCCTCATTCCACATTTCCGATTCCGTTGCAATCGGTATGCTAGCTTTTATACGAGTAAACTGTCCCTTCGTGCTTTTAATGGACAACTCGCCGCCCAGTGTCTCTGCTCGCTCTCTCATGGTCAGCATTCCCATCGTCAGCTTACCCTTGCGTTTCTCAGGTGCAAAGCCGCGGCCCTTATCTATAATTTCAATACTGGCAAGCTGCTCTGACTTAATAAGACGTACATGAACGATGTCTGTGTCTGCGTGCTTCTTCACATTGTTCATAGCCTCTTGCCCGATTCGCCAGAATGCCTCTTCGATTGCCCGAGGCAGCTCACGAACACCATCAACTTTCTCGTATACCGTTAAGCCCATGTTTTTCCCATACTGCTTCAGTGCTGTTAGTAAACCATGCTCTAAGCCCGCCGGCCGTAGCTGCCAAATCAGTGTTCGCATCTCCTTGAGTGTCTCGTGGGACAGCTGACTGATTTCTTGAAGTGAGCGCTCCACGATCGGCTCCTTGCCTGCAAGAACCGTTTCCGCACCTTTGGCCAGAAACGATAATGAGAATATCTTTTGGATGACCGAATCATGTAAGTCTCTCGCCATTCGGTTCCGCTCCTCCATTCGTGCAAGCTCCCGCCGCTGCTCATAGACTCGCAGGTTCTCTACGCTCAGAGTAAAATGATCGCCTAACGAGTACAAAAAATCTTCCAAATATTCATCGAATTGCCGCCTTAGCTCGCTGCTAATGAACAGCACGCCTATCGGCCGACTCCTAATGCGCAACGGAATAGCTACCGCAGAAGCGAAAGGCGGTATGCCGATAGCGGATAAGGATGAGCTCGGAACCTGATTGCAATCCGATAAGGTGACGATCCGGTTCTCACGGAATGCCGTACTCACCGTTCCTCCTTGGTCAATCTCAAGCGACAGCCATTCTTTCTTCACATGCTTGTCTGTATAGGTCGCCCGCAGCGATAATTGCTGCTGCTCATACATAAAGAGCGAGACATGCTGCCAATTGAACGTATCCCCAATATGCCTAACGGCTTGGAGCGGCAAGTCATTAATATCCTGAATCGCATTTATTCGCTGAATCACATCACCAAGCTTGGCGTAATGGAGGGCATGCCTCTCCTGTACTTGATAGAGGCGTATCCGTTTGATTGCAGTGCCAATCTGGTATGCTACCGCTTGTAACAGCGCGAGCTCTTCTTCCGAGAAGTGAGTCTTGCCTTTATGGGCAACATTCAACAGTCCGAATCGGTCAGTCCCCGCATGAAGTGGCACAGTAGCATGATGTGAAATACCCTCCGTGTCACCTAATTTATTCGTTATTGTATATGTAATTCTAGAGCATTCAATAATATTAACTGCTTGCTCCAGCTTATTTTGCTTAAACCGTTCGACACACCAGCATAAAGACCCGCACATCACTTCTTCATTATTCGCTCCCAGCCCTTCAGGCAAGTTATGACTAGCCACGCATACGGTCTCGCAGTGGTTGTCTACCATGAACACCCAGCCCGTCGTAAAACCGGTAACTTGAAGCAGCTTGGCTAACACCTCATTCAACATGTCATCCATGTCATTCGTGCTATTCAGTGTCTCCGCAATTTCCTTCAACGCGACTAGCTCATAAGCTCTGATTTCCGCAGACATACGCTCACCCCTTTCTGGCAACCCTTATACACCTGTCTATTTCCCAAAAAAGAGCGACTTACCTGATCTATCAGTCAGACAGCCACTCCATCATTGCGGTCTAGATTCGGCTTGCCGTTCTTCTAACCAAAACCAAATAACATGCAACTGCACCAAGCTCCGCCGCCGCAATCCAGAAGACCATCGGCAGTGCATTCGCACTCCCACCCAGACCAACAAGCGGTGCCATAATCCCACCTAGTGTAAAGGATAAGAGCCCCAGCAGTGCGGATGCACTCCCTGCCGTCCGTCCATGCCGCTGCATAGCTAGCGCGAATCCGGTAGTCGATATGATGCCTACGCTGGCTACAACCAGAAACAATGGAATAAGGATTGCCATCAAAGGCGCGTCAAGCCATACAAGCAGCATAAGAGCAACGCCTGCCGTTGCTGCAATCGTTAAGCCGCAAACAAACAGCTTTCTCTCGCCTACTCTTGCAGCTAGTCTGCCCGTCACTTGCCCGAATAGGATGATGCCTGCTCCATTAATCGCGAACAATAGGCTGAACCCCTGCGGCGTAACTCCATAAATATTTTGCAGAACAAAAGGAGAACCTGCGATATAGGCGAACATGGCGGCCATAACCAATCCCTGTGTCAGCGCGTAGCCTATAAAAATTCGATCACGCAGCAGCACATTGAAGGTGTTCATCGTCTCACGAAAACCACCGGATAGCCGCTTGTCTGGAGCTAGCGTCTCTGGCAATCCTAATAGTACGGCAAGCAAAATGAGGAAGCCCCACACTCCGAGTACTATAAATACACCTTCCCATGAGGTAAAGCGCAGTAACTGACCTCCTGCTATTGGAGCAAATATGGGAGCAGCACCATTAACAAGCATCAGCATGGCAAAGAAACGAGTGAGCTCTGGCCCCTCATACAAATCGCTTACGACAGCCCTCGAAATGACAATACCTGCCGAGCCTGCGAAGCCTTGAATAAACCGGAGTACAATCAAGATCCCGATAGACGGTGCCATCGCGCACAATATGGATGACAGCCCGTATAAAGCCAAAAATAACAGCAGAGGTTTCCTCCTGCCTTTAATATCGCTCCAGACGCCAGAAAACAGCTGTCCGACGGACAAACCGATCATGCAAGCCGTTAAGCTGAGTTGAACAAGCGAGGGGCTCGTATGGAAATCATCGGTCAAATGAGGCAATGCCGGCAAGTACATATCGAGTGAAAGCGGTCCGAAAGCGGACAGAGAGCCAAGTAATAGAATAAGCCATAATCGTCTTGTGCCTTTGGATTGTTGAATCTTCTTCGTTTGTAATAGACTGTGACTAGACACTTACAGCATCTCTCCCTCTTCAAATCAAACAGCAATACTTTACTTTATCACCTTTCATTCTTCGTTCCAATACGTTATTCCAAGGTGAAACGGCTGTCGCCGTCCTCTGGCGGCTATGCTCACGTTTCGCATAGACGTATAGAAAAAGGATGAGCATACTCATATATTTTCCTATACGCCCGTTGTAAACATTTGTCCTCCTTTGCTTTGTTTGTTATGATTGAGCAAAGACTGTCGTATTTTGATGAATTTTGTTTATCTTTTAAGGAGGACCACATGCAAAAGATTAAAATATTTTCCGGCACCTCGAACCAAAGGCTGGCCGCAGAGCTCTGCAAGGAGCTGAATCTTCCGCTTGGCGATGTTGCGATCTCTAGGCAGCAAAGCGGAGAAATTCATGTATCCTACGGAGAAACCATACGTACATGTGACGTATTTATCGTTCAATCGCTATCCCATCCGGTCAACGAGCATTTAATTGAGACACTTGTCATGATCGATGCAGCCAAACGCGCCTCAGCCAAAACGATTAATATCGTTATGCCCTATTACGGATATGCTCGGCAGGAGCGGAAATCTGCACCACGTGAGCCTATATCTGCCAAGCTCGTTGCAGACGTTCTAACAACCGTTGGCGCGAACCGCATCATTACTGTTGATTTGCATGCCGATCCGATTCAAGGCTTCTTCGATATTCCCGTTGATCACTTAACCGCTCTCGATTTGATCATTGCGTATTTGCGAGAGAAGAAGATCAAGAATCCAGTCGTCGTTTCCCCGGATGCGGGACGCGCAACAACAGCCGAGAAGCTTGCGGGTCTGCTCGATTGCCCATTCGCCATTATGATCAAAAATCGTCCTGCGCACAATCAGTCAGAGATTACGCATATCATTGGCGATGTAGAAGGCATGACACCGATCATTATCGAGGATTTAATTGACACGGGCAGTACAATCGTCAACGTTGTAGAGGCGCTCAAGAAAAAAGGCGCACATGATTCATACATATGTGCAACTCACGGTCTATTCTCCGCCAATGCGCTTGAGAAACTGGATCATCCGAACATTCGTGAGGTTGTTATCACGGATACGATTGCTATCGGTGAAGCACGCTCCGATAAATTTGTCGTATTGTCTATGTCTCCGCTGCTCGCTACTGCGATCAAAATCATTACCGAAGGCGGTTCGATCGCAACCTTGTTCAAAGCAGGCACCTAAGCAGCGGGCATATTCTGCTCATCTGCCATTCCCTATAGAGATACCTCCTTGCATCGTTTGCAAGGGGGTATTTTTTTTGTCGTGAATAACGATGGAAAAGCGTGGCAAAATATAGCCTACGAGAATGAGAAAGCAGGACGGTGAGTATTCCCTATGAATGTTGAGCCGCAAGAGCATAAGTCAGGTGATGCTGATCCGATCCGCATAGAACTCACCGATAATATCCAGCATGTTCACCGTTTATTTTGCGATACAACCGATTTCATTATTCGAACGTTTACGATTAAGCAAACGGGTGAGGCTGCCGCATTAATCTACATCGACGGGCTGACGGATAGACCCGCTATTAATAATGACATTCTATACCCGCTTCAAATCCAATCCGATGCAGGAAAACCAGGCGACGAGCTTGTCATGACCGTGGGACATGTCGACAAGCAATCAGACTTCCATCACATCGAGACCGCTGTTCTTCACGGCAGCAGCGTATTGTTCATACATGGACGAACGTATGCTTATGTGCTTGGAACAGGAGGCTGGCCGCAGCGGGCTATCGAGGATCCGCAAATGGAGGCTTCTCTGAAAGGAGCCCATCAGGGCTTCGTAGAAACGAGCGGGTTGAACATCGCAATGATTCGCCGATATATTCCAAACCGCGAATTGAAAATGAAACGGCTTGTCGTCGGAGAACGCGGTCAGACCAATGTTACTATTCTCTATTTGGCCGATGTGATGAACAATGAGCTGCTGCTTGATATGGAGAAGCGCATTCAGCAGGTAGATGTAGACGTTATTCTAAATACAGGTGAGCTGTCCGAGCTTATCGAGGACAACCCATTCTCCTTGTTCCCGCAGTTCGTATTGACGGAGCGTCCTGACTCTGCAGCATCACAGCTATTGCAAGGAAGATGTGTCGTTGTCGTAGACCGATCTCCAAGCGTGCTGGTCGCACCAGTTAGTTTTTTCTCTTACTTTCAAAGCATAGACGATTACAGCACCCGTTGGTCAATCGCAACTTTCCTGCGTCTGCTGAGGATGTTCGCTTTTATTACCGCTGCCTTTCTGCCTGCGTTCTATATCGCGGTCGTGTCCTATCACTTTGAGATTATTCCCATGAAGCTGCTGCTCACTCTTGGTGAATCACGCGGCCAAGTACCATTTCCGCCATTCGTAGAAGCTATCATCATGGAAATTACGCTGGAAATGCTGCGCGAGGCAGGCGTACGCCTGCCTGCTCCAGTCGGACAAACGGTTGGTATCGTTGGCGGTATCGTGCTTGGACAAGCGGTCGTTCAGGCCGGATTAATCAGCAACGTCATGGTTATCGTCGTAGCGTTCACTGCCATTTCATCCTTTATCTTGCCGAACTATGATATGGTCGCAGCCGTTCGTTTAATTCGCTTTATGCTAATGATTCTCGCCACTCTGTTTGGGTTCGTAGGCATCATAGTAGGCTTGATGACAATGATTGCCCATTTGCTGACGCTCAAATCACTTGGCATGCCTTATGGGATACCTCTTGCACCTGTAAAATTCGCAGACTGGAGGGATACAATCGTGCGTGTGCCGCTGTGGCTAATGGACAAGCGTCCCCGAAGCACGTCTCCCAAACAAGAAACGCGTCAAAACACCAGCATGCCGAAGGAGGAGCAGCCTTGATTAATACGGACAAAAATTCGATTACATACACACAATTCGTCCTTATCATCACTGGCATTCAGATCAGTGTTGCGGTCCTCTCCCTGCCAAGAAAACTGGCAGAAGCTGCAGGATCTGACGGCTGGCTTGCTCTTCCGCTTGGCTTTATCCTAAACCTGGTATGCAGCTACATTATCGTCGCGGTAATGAGAAGCTGCTCCGGTAGAACGTTGATTGATACTGTCAGCGCTATGATGGGCAAATGGATCGGAAAAGCCTTTGCGCTGGCATTGGCCTTTTATTTCCTGAATCTGATGTATGATGGCCTAGTTCGCGCTATCCTTATCGTGAAAATTTGGCTTATGCCGAACACGCAGGCTTATGTACTCATGCTGTTGCTCTTGTTTCCCGCTTATAAGATTGCACTTGGCGGTCCGCGAATTATCGGCAGATACGCAGAGCTTGTCACCGTCATTTCATGCTGGCTGCCCTTTGTTTACTTGTTCACGCTGAAGTATGCCCATTGGCTTAATTTACTGCCTTTCTTCAAAGAAGGCTTCCTACCTGTTTTATACGCCGTAAAGTCGACCATCTATCCCACACTGGGCCTTGCGGCCGTATTTATTTTGTATCCGTATTTGAAAAACAAAGAAAAAGCCGCACCCGCCCTATTTATTTCGAATATGATTACGACGACCGTTTATTTGTTCATTACAATCATCTGCTTTATTTACTATAGTCCGCATGAATCCAAGTTCTATAATGATCCGATCATCAGTATTCTCAAAACAATCGAGTTCCGGTTCATCGAGCGAATCGAGATCCCTTTCATTTCGTTCTATTTGTTTGTTTTCTCGCTGGTGTGGATTCCGTCCATGTATATTGTTTCCTACTGCATGAGCCTAGTTTTTGAATTAGACAGCCATCGCACACCGCTTCGCGTCCTATGTATCGTTCTGATTGTAGGCACTTTCTTCTACATGCCGACCTTCAATCAAAGCGATAAAATTCAACACTTCCTAACCTGGTTCGGATTCAGCATGGAGTATGTCTTGCCAAGCATACTGTTAATAGCTATCACGATATATAATCGTTATCGCCCAAGGAATGCCTTATGAAGCAGCAGAGCCATCCATTCGCTTCTCTCATCGTGATCATGGGATGCTTGATTTTATCTGCCTGCGGCGATCAATTAAGTTTAGAGAATGCCTCGACGCCGCTCGCACTCGGCATTGACCTAGATCAAGACGAGAAATTTCATTTCTACGCCACTGCGCCCGTCTACAGCAAAAACATTAAGAAAAAAAGCCAAGAAATTACCGGCGAGGCCGAGTCTCTCCGTCAATCCAAAGCGCTGCAAGATTCGCAAACAGCCGGTTCTGTTCAAGGAAGAAATTATCAAGTTCTCTTAATAGGCAGACATCTGCTGCAATATAACGATTGGTTTCCGATGCTCGATGTTATATTCCGCGATGCCCGCAACACAATTACCGATCGAATCATAGTCGTTGATGGTTCCGTAAAAGAGCTGCTTTACTTGAATCCACCCGATCAGCCTCTCTTGCCCATAATACTAAGGGGAATGGTCGATACGAAAACTACAAAGTCGGAAACCTACTCCACTACCGCTCAGGAGCTTCATCGACAATTTATGGACAAAGGTGTAACACCATACGTAGCTGAGGTTAAAGTAGTCAACAAACAGATCCAGCTAAAAGGGAGTGCATTATTAAACGAACGAGGCAAATACATGATGTCCTTGAATGCACAGGAGACCATCCTACTCAACATTCTTCAGAAACAAGCAGATCCCGGCTTCAGCTTATCGTACCTTATTCCAGATAAGCCTCAAACAGGGCCATTCGCGACGAATATGCTGAGCTTCACAGGCGGAAAAGTCAAAACATCGATTAAAACAGCCTATGCCAACCAAAAATTCAAATTCGATATTCATATCAAAACAACAGTCGGACTATCAGAGCATATCTTTCCCATCGACATAACTAAGGACTCACCTAAGCTTCAAAAGCAAATTTCCAGTCTGATGCAGGAGCAAATCGAAGGCATCATTGAAAAACTGAAAAAACACAAAATCGATCCCATTGGGCTAGGTGTATATGCAAGAGCCTACCAATATGAGCATTTCAAGCAGGTGGAGGACGAATGGGGCGAAGCCATTTCCCGCTCCGAGATTAACGTCAAGGTTGATCTAACGATCGGTGCAATGGGCCCTGTGAAATGAATAGAGGCGATTCCCCAAGCTTGCGGGAATCGCCTCTATTTACGTATTCTCTCGTTAATCAAATTGAGGAACAAACCGAATACCTTGCTCGCGGAGCTCCGCCTTCCGATAGGCCTCCGCAATGCCAAGCTCGGCTGCTGCCGATTTATTCACTTCCTTATAAGACAACACGGATTCAACCGATTGTATGAACGGAAATGGATGAAGTTCTATCGTCCATTCATCCTTCCAATCGGCAACCATAGAGGTTTGACCTGAACGATCAAACCAATAGGAAAACCCCTCGGCAAACCACTCATAGCTCGCGCGAGGCGTACCTGGCTGTTCCATACAAACAAACAGGGACAACTCATCACATAGCAGCAATGCCTTGGCATGCTGTTGAAGCAGCTTCACTTCCAGCTGGAGCCTCTCGAGTATTGCGCTTTGCCTTGCAAATTCGCCTTCAACAAACGGAATCGTGTACTCATTCCGGAATCTTTCGGCTAGCGTCGTATATAGAATACTGCCAAGGAGAGCCGCGTATTCGCTCGTTTCCTGAAGGCAATCAAGCGCTTTGGAATAAAAAGTGAAGCGTATATTTCCTGGAAAGTCTCGAAAGGAATACGGAGCTTGCGCGGCATCATTCCACAATGGAAGAAGATCTAGCTGGGTCCAGCTGCTGTCATGCTCGTAAGCAGCCAAATTCAGTTCTTCACGCCGATCCTCGCTGCTGAAAAGTTCATTCTTCCAAGCTGCAACAAGATCGCCACAAATTCTCGCATGGTCATGCTGTGCTATTAAGATGAAGGAATTTTCTCTCTCGTACACGATCAACATAACCATTCCTTTCTTTATGAATATACAAACGAATTCGTTATCCTCAACTATCCAACAGGGGTGATGGCGCTCTGTTCATGCTTAATTTCCTTATGCCTATCAATAACCAAATCCATAATACAGCGATAAATGACAGCAGCATACTCCTCATTCATATCTCTGCTCGCGGCTAAGTTCTTAATCTTCTCGAATTGTTCACGTTCGCGGCCCGCATCCTGTGCAGCAAGCTTATGGGTTGCTTTATAAATACCCACTTCTTCAGTCAATTGAAACCGCCTCGCAAGTAAAGTAATCATTTCATGATCCAATTGATCAATGCCTTGTCTTAACTCATCTAGTTTGGAAGCCTTCATATGCCTCTCCCTTATCTGTCAGTTTCCTAATATTGTACCATCTCTGCGGCAGAAACAGCTATAGATTGTCTACATATCGCATGCTAAGTAAGCACAGCAAAGACTGTTACCCGCTCCAGTAACAGCGTGTACCAGTCTTTTACCTCATAATGGAAGTTCATTCTAATCCGTTTTCGATGCCCGCTTCCGCAGCTCCTTGCGAACTACCGGCATAACCTTTGTCGCTAGCAGCTCAATAGATGAAGCTACCTTGGAAAACGGCATACCTCCGATATCGAATTGTGCCATAAATCGATTATGCCCGAACAGCTCATGCTGCGCCAATATCTTCTCAACAAGCAGCTCTGGACTTCCGACAGCCAAAGCGCTTAGAGGGTCCGCAAGCGTATCGAAGTGCTCGCGTGACATTAGCGCACTCTGGCCGGGCCCGCTCATAAACCTGCTGACATAGTTAGCATAATGAGGATAATAGTCATTCATCGCTTGCTCCGTCGTATTTGCAATATAACCATGACTCGTTATCGCAACCTGCAGTGCCTCCAGCTTATGTCCAGCCTGAATACCTGCTTTTCGGTACGTCTCTACAAGAGGCTTGAACTTCGCTGGATCTCCGCCAAGGATGGCGAGCGCCATTCCTGCTCCTGATTGGCCTGCAAGCTCCGCGCTTTGTGGGGTACCGCCTACACCTATCCATAAAGGCAAACGGGGCTGAAAAGGCCGCGGAGATATTTCAGATTCAATCAGCGCAGAACGAAAGTTGCCAGTCCAGCTGATCCGTTCATGCTCGTTCAACTCAAGCAGCAAACCGAGTTTTTCTTGGAATAATTCCTTATAATCACTTAGTTCATAACCGAACAACGGAAAGGATTCAATATAAGCGCCGCGACCTACAATCACTTCGGCTCGTCCGTCTGACAATAGGTCGAGAGTAGAGAAATCCTCGAACACTCGCACAGGATCCGACGTGCCAAGCACAGTTGTAGCACTTGTGAGCTTTATCCTTTTTGTCGCATGTGCAATGGCAGCTAGCACGACAGGCGGGGAAGTAAGCACAAAGTCGAGCCTATGGTGCTCTCCCACGCCGAATACATCAATACCTGCTTCATCTGCCAGCATAGCAGCCGCGACGATTTCTTTCATGCGCGCACGCGGATTTGGTATGAAGCCATCCACTGGGCTTGGACTTAAATCTCCCAGCGTATATATGCCGAACTCAAATTCTTTTGGCTGCTTCTCTGTACGAAGTAAGCCTGAAATCTCTGTTTCCTCTTTGATGACAAACACCACTTTCGTCCTTTTTAATACGATTAAACTATTATTCATTTCATTCGCCGGTAGTTACTATTCGTAAGTTATGATACATAAGTAATTTAATTTCGTCAAGATAAGAAGCCTAGCGCTAGACAATTCAAAAAGGCTGAAACAAGTCAAGCGTGCTTCAGCCTTTTCAGGTATTATTCTTTTACAATAACAAAGCCCCACGGTTCAAGCTCCAATGACTCACCGTTTGCAATGCTGCGGCCAGATAGCAGCTCTTCACCGCTTCCATGCGTATATAGGAAAGAGACGCGTGAATTCGAATAGTTGAAATAATAACGGATCGTGCTACCCGCTACATTCTTGCCTGACTTCACGATGAGGGGGAAACTAAGCTGCTGCTCGTCTGTCCATAGACCCGCCTGCTTAACTGCACCCGCAAGCACTCTACGAATAACCGCTGCGCTAGGCAAGCATCCGATATAAGTTGCGATGCCGCTTCCGAATGCATTCTGTGTAATAGCTGCATACTGTCCCCATTGGCTATGATCGTAATATGCCAGCACCTCAGCTGTCGTTGGCGTGATCAGCTCCATCCAAGACTCAACCGTGCTGCTTGCAAACTCCGAATCGATCAGCTTGCCTTGCAAACCGACGCCATCCGGTGTAACGAACAAGCTGTAGCCGATACCGCAAGCTTCACTCACAATGCCAGGCTGCTCAGTCGTTCGAACCTTTACGACCTCATCGGCAAAGCCGCTTTTGAACGTATAGACGACATGCCCACCGTTTCTAACGAATTCATTCAGGCGCTCCAGATCAGCTGTCGCTGCCGCGTAGAGTGCAGGAACGATAATGAGCTTATAATCGCTTAATGAGGCATAAGAAGGTTGAATGAAATCGACTTCGACGTTCAATTTAAATAGTTCATCGTACAAGGCTCTAACGACGTCATTATAGCCTTTTCCATCCGGCAGCTTGAACCATTCCATCGCGCTCAGCGCCTCATTGCTCACCATAACCGCAACCTGATTGCTTTTCTTCAAATGAATAAGCTCATCACTTAATCTGGCGAAATCGGCACCAACTGTTTTGGCTTCGTTATAGACAGGATTAGGCTTCAGATCGTGACTGAGCAAACCCTTCCAATACGTTTCAAACGAATTATGAATAGAATGCCAGTGCCAATAGGCAACCATATTGGCACCAGATGCGAGATGACTGAATGCCAGCAGTCGCAGCTGTCCTGGATATGGTGTCCAATGCGGGAATGCCTGCGCTTGTGTTTCGAGTACCAAATAGTTGTTTTTCTTGAGCGAACGAGTCATGTCTCCGCCGAAGGAAATTTCGATACCTGTCAGGTCAGCCTGTGATGGATGGTATATATCTACACCTGCGATATCAAAGGGCTCTGCAGCCGCGAAATGATCAACCGAAGGCTGTACGCCAAAGGAGTAGCCGCGCCATTCGAAATCAAAATTTTGCGTAACGAATTGCCCCGGCTGCTTGTATTCATTCACGAGCGCAGCCTGCCACGCAAGAAACTCGTTCACCAGCGTACGCTGGAACTTCGCAAACTCAGCACCTAGACTGCCATTGATCGTACCTACAACTGACGGAAACTCCTCCCAGCTGTTAATACGATTACTCCAATAGTCAAGCCCAAAGAGCTCATTTATGTTATCCAAGGTTTTATAATGATTCCGTATATATTTGACAAATTGCAGCTGTACATTCGGTCCCGCTGTATCGTAATGTTTGGTTTCATTATCAGTCTGGTAACCGATGACCGCTGGATGCTTGCTCACTCGGCTAATCAGCTTGCGAATGATTCGCTCTGAATAAAACAGATAGGATGGGTTTGTGATATCCATAATTTGACGAGCTCCGTATTTGCCTGGCCCTTTCGCCGTTTCTGCAAGCACATCCGGGTGCTCCTTCACCATCCAAGCAGGAACAGCATATGTCGGCGTTCCAACAATAACCGCGATCCCTGCTGCATGCATCGCATCCAGCACCTTGTCCACGGATGAGAAATCGAATACACCGTTTTGCGGCTCATGTGTGCTCCAAGTCGATTCGGCGATTCGGACGACATTAATGCCCGCTTCCTTCATCATCCTGATGTCTTCGTCCAACCGTTCATAAGGCATATATTCATCATAATAAGCGACACCGTACATTAATTTATTCACGAAAACAACCCTTTCGTCGTTAGCATTGGAACCTAGGATCTATAAAGAGAGTAGGAACCAATTAGCCCTTGATCGCGCCTTCGGCAATACCGTGCATAATGAATTTTTGAAAAAACGAGTAAATAATAACGACGGGAATTGCCGTCAAGACTAGCGCAGCAAGAATAAGCGACCATTCCTTGTTGTACTCGCCGAACAATGTGTTCGTCGATAGGATCAGTGTATAATTCTCGACATCCGTCAGCATCAAAAGCGGCAGCAGGAAATCATTCCATATCCATAAGAAGTCTAGAATCGCGATCGTTACTGTAATCGGCACGAGCAGCGGGAATATAATGCGGAAAAACGTTTGGTATTCATTACAGCCGTCGATCTGTGCTGCCTCTTCAAGCTCTCTTGGAATCGACTTCACAAAGCCATGATAAAGAAATACCGCCATATTAACGCCAAGCCCGATGTAAATGATAGCAAGACCATACGTAGTGCCTTGAACGTGCAATGCTTTCGCCATTCTTGTTAGTGGAATCATAATGGAATGGAATGGTACCAGCATTGATGCAATGAACAGGAAAAAGATGATGCTGCTCACTTTACCGCTCGTGCGAGAGAGCTTATAGCCGGCTAGTGAAGCGCAAAATACGATGCCACCAATACCGAGTACCGAAATAACAACAGAGTTAAGGGTACTATTCAACAAGTTGATTTGCTTAAAAGCATTCACATAGTTGTCGAAGCTTATGCTTGTAGGCAAGGAAACGAACGATTCGAACATTTGCCCTTGCGTTTTGAACGAATTGATAATTGCTAAGTAGATGGGGAAAAAGGAGATGGCTGCGCCAATGGACAGCATGACCGTAATAATAATTGACGATGATTTTTTCTGATTCATGCCTCCAGCTCCTTTTTCTTCATGACTTGAATTTGTATCAATGTGAAAATGAGGATAATGACGAACAAGATGACCGATTTGGCGCTTGCATACCCGTATCGGAAGTTATTCGAGAAAGCTTCCTCATAAATGTTCATCGTTATAACCTGCGTGCTCCGTCCAGGACCTCCGCCGGTTAAGCCATATACCACTTCAAACACCTTAAACGCCCCATTCAGCGTTAGGAAGAAACAGATCGTAATGGCATGTGTAATCATTGGAAGTGTTACGTTGCGGAAAGTTTGGAACGCAGAAGCACCATCGATAACAGCTGCTTCCTTCAAGCTTTGCGGCACGCCCTGTAGACCCGCCAAATAGATAATCATCATGTACCCGACACCATTCCATAGTGATACCGTTAGAATAGAGAAGAAGCTAACCTTTGGATCGCCGATCCAAGCTTGATCCAAGAACGAAATAGCTGTTTTCTCTGCAATTTGCGGTATGACCTGTGCGAATACGAACGTCCACATGAATGCACTGATAATCGTACTGATCATGTTTGGCATGAAGAAGATAGTACGGAAGAAACCTTTTGTCCGTTTGCGGGATTCAATAAAGACAGCCAGCAGCAAAGCGAATACGTTCTGAAGCACAACCATAAACAACACATATTTCAAGGTGAAGAATATGGAAGATACGAAATCCGGATCTTCTTTCAGTGCTTCGATAAAGTTTCCCAAACCTATGAAGTCATAGTCCCTGTTGAGACCATTCCAATCCGTGAAGCTGTAGTACATGCCTCCCAGCGTTGGAATTAGCAGGAAGATTGCATATAAAATAAATGCAGGTCCGATGAATGTGAATAGCGAGATGTATTTTTTATAGCTTTTGACCGGCACAGTATTCGCCCCTCTCCTATGTGTCTCTAAGTAAAGAAAGGGATGAAGTGAAGATGGAATGCTTTCTCCTCTTCGTCCCTAGGCTTATTCCCTTACTTGTTTACTTTGTTATATGAGGCCCAAGACTTATCGAGCGCTTTGAGCACGTCGTCTTGCGAGATCTGTCCTGCATAATATGCCTGCAAGCCTTTGCCCACTTCGTCTTTAACAGCCTGCGGAATTGCTGGATCCTGATAAGATTTGCCTTCTTTCACATAAGCAGTCGCATCATTCACCCACGGATAGCTCTCATAAGTGTGTACAGTAGCAAGCGGGTTGAACTTGAGTGCTTGGAAGAAGCCGTTGGAAGCTGTGTCATCCAACACATAGTTCATGAAATCAAGCGCTACTTCTTTGTTTTTAGTCGTTTTGGACACAGCAAGCGAAGTAGATGCACTCAGATTAATTAATGTTGCTTTTGGATCATCATTGATCGGCAGCGGTGCCACTCCGAAATCGAGATCCGGATTTGACTTGAGAATCGTTTCCGCATACCAAGGACCTTGCAGCCACATTGCACCTTTGCCTGCAGCGAATGCCGCCGCGCCGTCATCGCCGCCTACCTCTGTTGCTTTTTCTGTACCGTTAGCATTGATCAGATCAAAGATATCGAACATCGATTTCATCTCCGTGAAGGAGCCTTCATCCTTGTTCATGCGTTCGATGAAGTCTGGATTCGTCGTATTAATAATCGCGCCAGCTGCTAGCGGCAGCACCAACTGCGGTATCCATGCTTCTTTATAGGAGAGAACGAAAGGGGTTACGTTATTTGCTTTAAGCTTTTCTACAACCGCTTTCATTTCTGTCAAAGTCGTTGGCGGCGTCAACCCAAGATCAGCGAATATTTTTTTGTTGTACAGATAGCCCCATGACAGCGTTTCGAGCGGAAGTGCTACAACCTTGCCATCCGTAGTCGTAACCGACGGCTTCACGCTTTCAAGCAGTTTCCCTACGAAAGGCTGATCGGACAAATCCTCCAAGTAACCTGCTTTGTAGTAGGAAGGAATTTCGTTAATGGCATGAAGGGCGAAGATGTCAGGTGCATCATTCGATGCCAATCTTGTTTTCAAAATTTGAGCCGCATTATCTGCAGTTGGCATTTCCAGCTGTACCGTAACGTCGATATTTTTCTCTGCTTTCTCTTTGGCTACGAAATCAGCGATATATTTGTCGTAGTGCTCTTTGAATCGCGGCTGGGCGATGAACATTTTCAGCTTGACGCTCTTTGCCTCTCCGCCGCTGCTTGCCCCTTCATTCGTGCTTCCCGTGTTACCCGCATTATTACCGCAGCCCGCAAGCAGCGAACCAGCCAGCATCGTAATCAGTAGACCCTTGAACATTTTTTTCATCTAATTTGACCTCCCTGAAGCTTGTTTTGTTTACGCTTTCATTGTAATTCATTTTTGTAAGCGTTTAATTGGACGGGATTAGACACTTTCGTTGGACAATTTTAAACCTCGCTGTTCTTTCTCATTTCACCTGGTGCGATGCCAAAATGCTTTTTAAATACACGATAGAAATAAGTAACATCCTCGTACCCCGCCATCTCTGCAATCGCTTTAATCGGGATCGTCTCATCCAGCAGCCACTCCTTCGCTTTCACCATCCGCAGATGAAGCATATAATCGGTCACGTTGCGGCCATACTCTTGTTTGAACATTTTGCTCAGATATTCTTTGCTTACGTAAAAAGCCCTTGCCAGCTGTTCTAGTGTTACCGACTCGGTATAATGTTTATCCATATAAAGCCGAACTTCATCCAAATTTAATTTGTTCTTATATTTGCGATGCGCGATCAACTGCTCTAAGGTTTGTTCATATCTTTCAGTCAGCAGCAAGGCTGTTTTGGCGCAGGATGCGAAGTCCTCCTGTTCCAGAATCGCATTCAAGCTGTCACTGCCTTGTGAATTAGCGTCCATCAGCTCTTTAAGCAGTAGAAACATCTCCTGAACGACCTGTTCCAGTACAGCCGTCTTACCATTCCCGTTCTGCTCAATTTCATCCATCATCTGGACTAGAGTAGTCCTAACACCCACCGTATTCAATTCATTATAATAAGACTTCACAAGCTGCTTGTACTCCATCAATGAATAGGAAAGGTTCAAATCGAGCGATATGGCTCCCCGCTCCACTTGAGCAGCCTCTAAGCTGTTTAGGCAATTCCGCAGCGCAGCATTGAGCTCATTTGGATCAACTGGTTTCAGCAAATAGTCGACCGCTTTAAACCTTAAGGCGTGCTTCGCATATTGAAAATCATCGTAGCCGCTAACGACAATCGTCTTAATTAGAGGAAAGCGGTCATTCAACAGCTGAAGGAGCTGAACACCATCCGTACCCGGCATCCTCATATCAGTAATGACAATATGCGGTTCCAGCTCCTCCGTTTGTCTAAGCGCATCGTCTCCATCCTCGGCTTCTCCGATAATCTCCATGCCTAGATGTTCCCATTCCCCGAAGGTTCTAATAATATCTCTTGTCCAGCTTTCATCATCTACGATCAACACCTTAATCAATTAGCTCACCTCTCGCTTCTTCTGGTATAATGACGGTTACTATCGTTCCCTCTCCATGCTTGCTCTCTACCGTTATCCCATACGCTGTTCCGAAATGCATGACGATGCGGGAAGCGACATTTTGTATGCCGATCCTGTTGCCTCGCGTCCACACCTGTCCGCTCTGATAATTAAGTCTCCGCTGCAGATCAACAAGCTTCTTGTCTTCAATACCTATCCCATTATCTTGAATGCGAATGTGCACTGCATCTCTGATATGTGCAACGGATACCGAAAGCTCCCATTTGCCCGATTTATTCTCCAGACCGTGAAAAAACGCGTTTTCTACGATCGGCTGAAGCGTAAGCTTCGGTATTAGGCAGGCGAGTGCCCGCTCATCTATATCTGTCGTATAGTTCAGCCTTGTTGAGAAGCGCTGCTGCTGTATAAGCATATAATTGTTCAAATGCTCAAGCTCCGCTTTCAAGCTGGCCAGATCATTGGGGTCCCGAATGACATATCGGAACATATCACTTAAAGATCTGATAATTTCATAGCTTTCCGCTGGTTTTTTCGTGAACAGCATACTTCCGATCATTTGAAGTGTGTTTTGCAGGAAATGGGGATTAATTTGTGCTTGCAGCGCTTTGAGCTCCGCCGTTTTTTTGTCCAGATTAATGCTATATTCTGTTTTAATATGTTCTTTTATGCGATAGGACATGTTATAAAGCTTCGTCTCCAGCAAGCCGATCTCATCAACACGGTTGCTTTGGGGCAGCTCTGTTTCTTTAATAATACCAAGTCCTTGCATCGACCTCGCAAGCGTCACAATCGGCGTAGCCGTCCGCCACGCAAGCAGTATCGCAATAGCGATAGATACGACTATCGAGATCAACCCTACGATAATCCCGAATTGCATCGTCGACTGCGCACTCTTGTTAATAAAGCTGGTAGGAATAATCGTAACCAGCTTCAAGCCTACAGGATCGATCGTATTGTAAAATACGTATTCCTTAGGCATTTTGAAATAGCCATGATCATCTGTTACTTGATTGACTCTGCTCATGATTTCATCAGAGGGCTTCTCACCGAGCGGCTGATAGAGTACATTGCCCTCATCTCCAGCGATCAACACCTTATGCGCTTCGCCGCGTCCGATCAACGCGAGTGTCTGGTCTAGCATGGACCAGCGGATATTCAAGGAGATACCGCCGAGCTTATCACGGTTCTCGAATCTGTTAATGCTTCGAACTAGCTGGAATTGCCCATCGTCGCCGCTAGTAGATAGAATAATAAAATCTTTATTCTCCTCGAACAGTATATTATAAGGCGAAGGAACAACGCTGGTCGACTTCAGGTCGTTCTGATTGGCACTGATGTTGAACAGCTTGGCTGGTTCTTTCAAATAAAGTCCAGTGCCAATCACATGATTGCCTGCAGAATAAAATAAGTTGTTGAGTGTATCCATAATATTTTTTTGTGCGGTATATGGATTGTATAGCGAAGACCCTTCCGTGCTTGCCAAATATTCACTAAGATGAGGGCTAATCATTACGGTATAGATTAAATTGTTCAACTGTGCGAACTGATCGCCCAAATAAACACCCGTCCATTTCATATTGGATAAATTCGTCGTAATCACTTCAGTTTCCATCGATTTTCGGTTATTTTCCGCTGCTAAAGCCGTTACGGCGATAATGGGCACAACCGACAAAAAAATCATCGTAAAAATCAATTTATTCCGAATGCTGCGCCGGAAAGGGTTCGTCAGCAGCCTTATAAGCTTAGTTATCATAGCAGCAAAGCGCCTCCTTCATCATGAGTGTATAATGGCGCAAAAAACTAACGCCCCCTCGATTGCAGGCGTTAGTTTGTAAGCATTCGTCATCCCTCAGGGACCACGATTGTATGGAAGGATTCAGGCTCCAGCTGAAGCTGCAGCACTTTATCACCTACAGCAAGCCGCAGCTCTCTTACATCTTTGAATGGGTTCGTAAGCACGACTACAGATGTGCCGTCAGGCTTCTTGAACGCAATGGCGTTGCCTGTCCAAGGTCCCTGTAGTGCTGCTCTCCTATCGCTAGGTGCCGTGAAATGCGAGAAATGCTTCATCACATAAAATTCTGGATTTCGAATGACTTGGCCGTTCTCCTTGTCGATCGTGAGCATGGCATTCTGCTCCCACCCCCAAGTGCTTCTGCCCTTTGGCTCCAGCACCATATTCCAATAAATATAAGCGTTCACACCGTTCGTGAAATAATGCTGATACAAATTAAATACATATCTTGCATAGAACCATGTGTTCTCGCCGTCGCCACACTCATTCTCCGTCTGCATGTAGCGCAGTTCCGGGTAGCTAAGCGCGGTGCGCTGAATGGCATGCTTGCCTGCCCATTGGTAACCGACACCCTTCACATATTTATAAGCTTCGGGATCGCTTAACACCGTGTTGGCAAAGGCATTGAAGTCCGATTCTTTTTTCTTCAGCCATTCATCCCATTCTTCAGGAGCGTTGATCGTTCCGAGCCATATTTCCGTATCCAAACCATGCTGCTCGAACGCCGGACCTAAGTAGTCACGTATAAATTCACGAAGCTGCTCGCCCGTCCACACGCAGGAAGGAAACTTCTGATCGGCAACAACCTCGTTTTGGACATGCACCTGATGAATCGTAATGCCTTCTTCCTTATAGGCTTGAACAAATCGAACGAAATAAAGCGCATAAGCCTCCAAAATTTCCTTCTCCCAGCGAAGTGTCCCGTAGTTATAGGACTTCGGAAATTTCATCCACGTTGGCGGGCTCCACGGCGAAGCAAACAGCTTTAAATGAGGATTAAGCGCCAGTGCTTCTTTAATGTAGGGAATTAAGTATTCGCGGTCCCGATCAATAGAGAAATGCTCCATCGCCAGATCGCCGTCAGTTTCATTCAAGCTGTACCATTCCAGCGCATAATCGCTCGCTCCGATCGGCATACGGCATATGCTGAATGCTTGTTCACCATCCGGATGGAACAGCGCATGCATAACCTCCCGTCGTGATTCATGGGGCAGATGCTTGAGTGCAGCAAAACCAAGCTCGTTGAAGCAGCCGCCGAACCCCTCCAACTCTTGATGCAGCACATCCGTAACGGATAGATTGGCATCTGCAATCCCATGCTCTATATGAATACTTTCGTTAGGATTCTCTTTCCACAAATTCGTTTCCGTACTTGTCCACCATTGTATCCGTTTTTGTTCCATTTCCGCAAACCCACTCCTTGTAAGCGTTTTTATCATTATAACAGCAGGATGTAAGCGTTTAATTAGAACATTTTAGTGTCGAGGGTTGGACAATATTAAACCAAGGTGATATTCCTAAACCTTTATCTTCCCTATGATGTCGCATCCAGCCGCAATTATGCATTTCAATAAGAGTGCTTAACATTAATTTAGCTGTACAAACAGATTTTGAAAAATGGCGGCATACACTTAATGCAGGGTGTTTTGGAGTATAAACGGTGAAGAGCCTGCGAGGCTTTACTGAAATCTATTCATGCTAAGGGGGTGAATCCAATACCTCTGGTCGTCCGAGCAACCTTTAACGCTACTGGCGCTATTACGTTTACCGGCAATACGCTCGGTCTAAGCCGTTCCGAAACTGCAGGCGTACCAGGTACTGCGGATAGCATAGGCGCTTTTACAACAACGAACACAACCGTTCGATACGGCACATACCCTTTTGGGACTACTAGCAATTACTTAACGAACAGTGCAGCGGCCGAGCTTGTTATTCCCGTTGGAAGCACAGTGCTGTATGCGGAACTAATATGGGGCGGGAGCTACATTAACGGAAGCGTGAATTTAAGCGCGGCGATTAACAACTCCGTCACCTTTATTACACCTGCTGCCACAGCAAGCGTCGCGCCGGATGCAGCAACAAGCAACACCTTCGATCTGGGAGGAGGAGCCTTCGGTTACGTCCGCTCTGCGAATGTTACTACGCTTGTGCAGGCTGGAGGTGCAGGTACTTATACGACAGGTACTGTCGTAGGAACAATCGTCATTGCTGGAGACTCAACTGCAAATCATGCGGGCTGGACTTTGGCTGTCATTTATCAGAACCCTACGCTCCCATTCCGCAATATGTCTCTTCGAGCAGGAGCTGTCCTTGTACAGAGTACATCCGGGCCCGTTAACACGACGCTAACCGGATTTGCAACTCCAATCTCTGGTGCATTAGGCGGAAGAGCCTTGTTCAGCGGGCAAGAAGGGGATGCCAACCGAACAGGGGATCAAGCTTTATTCGGCCCTACCGCCGCAAGTCTCGTCGCTTTATCTGGAACGAACAATTTCGCGAACAACTTCTTTGCCTCGCAGATTAATAACAATACCGGCGCGCTGAATACAACCGGCACTTTTGGCAATCGGAATCAAACAAACGGTGCTCCTGGAACCAACATTGTCGGTGGACGCCAAGGCTGGGATATCACGAACGTCGATATATCTGCAAGGCTAACGAACAACCAGAACTCTGCCGTGCTGTCTCTAACCACCTCAGGCGATGCCTATGTGCTTAATGCGAATGCGATTCAGGTCGATATCAATGCTCCTATTATTAATGTTGTGCTCAGTGAGAACGCAACGGGACCTACGATTGGTGACGTGATCACCTTCACTGTAACGGTCAGCAACTCTGGTACGGCGAACGCTGCCAGCGTCGTGTTAACCGATCCCCTTCCAGCAGGAGTTACCTTCGTGCCTGGTAGTGTCGTGGTCGGCGGCGTAGCGAAACCAACCTTCGATATTCGAACAGGAGCGCCGCTCGGGTCATTGAACTTAGCCACTTCCATTACCGTTACCTATCAAGCGGTCGTAACCTCATTGCCTGCCAGTGCTCAAATTGCAAGCACAGCGAATGCCGCCTTTACGTTCCAGAGCGTATCTGGAGGTTCCATCATAACCGGGGTCATACCATCCAATACGGTAACGATTCCGATATATGCACCTAATTTATCCATGGTCAAAAGCACAAGCACGCAGAACGCAACCGTTGGCGATCAAGTAACCTATACAATTCAGGTTGCCAACACGGGCAGCTCAGCAGCAACGGTCACACTGACCGACAATATCCCTGCAGGCACGACCTTCGTTCCGAACAGCTTCCGCGTTAATGGCGTGATTATTCCAGGCGCCAATCCGCCTGCGGGGGTAGCCATTGGCACTGTTGCTGCCGGAGGTTCAGCGACGGTTACTTTTCTTGTGCAGGTAAACGCGCAGCCATCACCGCCTCAGCTCGTCAATCAGGCAACTGCCACTTATTCGTACCAAATACCGGACGGCCGCATATTCTCAGGCTCCTTCTCATCTAATACCGTAACGATTCCGGTAAGGCTGCCTAACGTAACAGCTGTCAAAAGCGCAGGATTGACCGATATTGCTGTAGGCGAATCAATGACTTATACCCTAGTCGTAACGAATAATGGAATTTCGGCAGTTACCAACACCATTCTAACGGACGCCATACCGGTAGGCGCTGCCTTCACTTCGGGGAGCGTTGTGGTCGGCGGTATTTCGCAGCCAACAGCCAATCCTGCGAGCGGGATCAGTATCGGTGCAATACCACCAAGCAGCTCTGTAACGGTGACTTTCGTCATTAATGCCGTATCTGTACCCAGCTCAGGCAGCTTTGCGAACCAAGCCTCTATTTCCTATAATTCTGGCTCTTTCACAAGTCTTTCGTTATCGAACAATATATCGACACCTGTATACCAGCCGGTAATCAGCATTGTGAAAAGCGGAGCACCGACGAGCGCAACTGTAGGCGGAATCGTTACTTACTCCTTCTCAGTAAACAATACCGGTAATATTGCTGCTCAGACAACTTTAACGGACAATATTCCCGATGGGACTTCGTTCGTTTCTGGCAGCGTCATCGTAAATGGTATAAGCAGACCAGCAGACAGCCCTGTAACCGGCATTCCTCTTGGCTCTATTGCTCCAGCAGGAAGCTCGAGCATTTCGTTCCAGGTTTCACTTAACACACTGCCATCACCGCAAACCTTGGTCAATGTGGGGACAGCCAGCTTTACTTATCAACTTCCTAGCGGCAGATCGCTCAGCGGAAGCAGCAGCTCCAACACCATAACGCTTACTGCACAAGCACCGAATGTATCGATTACCAAATCGGCTAACGGTACTGCAGCTGCTATTGGAGATGTCATTACGTACACCGTTGTTGTTACGAATAACAGTGTAGTTTCTGTCAGCAACGTCATCGTATCGGATGATATTCCGAGCGGCACAACCTTCGTGGCTGGCAGTACAACTGTTAATGGTGTGTCTAGCGGAGCAAATCCAAGTGTCGGCATTTCCGTAGGAACGATTAGTCCGTCAGGTATTGTAACCGTAACTTTTAGATTAAGTGTTGCCTTCTTGCCTAATCCTGCTGTCATTAGTAACCGAGCCGGCGTCGCTTATACATCTGGTTCCTTCATGGGATCTGCACTATCAGAGCTCGTCAATATCCCTGTGTTTCAGCCTATTATTACTCTGACCAAATCAGCTAGTACAGCAAGCGCCACAGTTGGTGATACGTACACCTATAGCATCAGAGTCAGCAACAGCGGCAATGCCAGCGCCAATGTTGTGCTGACAGATAATATTCCAGCCGGTACAGCCTTTGATATTAACAGCGTTCTGATTAACTCCATTCCCTATCCTGGACTAAGTCCGGCTAACGGCATTCCAATCGGCAATGTGCCAGCAGGCTCCACAATTGACGTTAGCTTTGTCGTAACGGTAGTCTCATTGCCTACGCCTCAATTTCTCGTGAATCAAGCCAGTGCTGCATTTGACTATTTACTTCCGGATGGCAGGCAAATATTCGGAAACGCGACATCAAATATCGTCTCCGTGCCCGTTTCACCTCCGAACGTAACCGTCGTCAAATCACTGGTTCCTGCCGTCGTTGTTGTTGGCGATACGTTTACGTACACCTCACTCATTACGAACAACGGCATCGCACCTGTCAACCAAGTCGTCCTAAACGATCCGCTTGCTGTGAATCTCACTTTCGTGAGCGGATCGGTTTCAGTTAATGGCATTATCCGGGCGGATGCAGCGCCATCCTCCGGCATTCCAATCGGTACGCTGGCCCCAGGCGGATCAGCTACCGTAACCTTCGAGGTGAGCGTAACGATGGCCATACCTACTCAGATTACGAACCAATCGACAGTTAGCTTTACATCGGGCGCATTCTCGGCCTCCTCTTCATCCAATACAACGACCACACCAGTCACACAGCCGCAAATCTCCTTGTTATTGAGCGCCAATACGACCAATGCCACACTCGGCGATACGGTTACCTACACCGTGCTTGTAAGTAATACCGGGAATCTCGAAGCGATCCTCACTTTAACGGACCTGCTGCCGCCAGGTACGACGTTCTCGCCGAACAGCGTAGTTGTTGGCGGTGTGCCTCAGCCTGGCCAGTCACCTGTTAGCGGTATTAGTGTGGGCTCTGTTCCTCCTGGGGCTTCAATACCTGTCACCTATTCAACCGTCATAACCACATTGCCTAGTCCGCAATTTCTCGTGAATCAAGCCACTGCAGCTTACACCTATTCACCTCCAGATGGTAGACTACTGAATGGCTCAGCCGTCTCAAATACACTGTCCATCCC
This sequence comes from Paenibacillus sinopodophylli, assembly GCF_005930355.1. Lineage (GTDB taxonomy): Bacteria > Bacillota > Bacilli > Paenibacillales > Paenibacillaceae > Pristimantibacillus > Pristimantibacillus sinopodophylli. The sequence continues at coordinate 128,420 of NZ_VDBO01000002.1, read as the reverse complement.
TGTATCGGCACCCAATGTTGCGGTGACCAAAAGCACAACTGCCGTTGACCTTGCAGTCGGGGAGTTTATCACTTATTCCGTAGCCGTCAACAACAGTGGAATCGAAACGATTAACAATGTAGTCTTAACGGACCCGCTGCCAGACGGCACTGCATTCGTAAGCGGAAGCGTGACCGTTAATGGAACGCCAGTACCTGGTAGTCCTGTGAACGGCATTTCCCTAGGCTCCATTGTAGCCTCCGCCACGACAACCGTAACGTTCCAGCTAAGCGTCATATCCATCCCGGCATCAGGGAAGGTTGGGAACCAGGCCAATGTCACATTCACATCTGGCGTATTCTCAGGAACAACCATATCCAACATCGTAAGTACACCTGTCTACCAACCAATTATTTCGTTTGCCAAAAGCGCCAACTCCATTAACGCTACCGTTGGCGATACGATCAGCTACACGATTAACGTCAGCAATTCCGGTAACTATTCTGGCTCGGTCACCATTACAGACAATATTCCAGCAGGCACCATATTCGAGCCTAACAGTGTCTTGATTGGCGGAGCACCGCAGCCTGGTGCTGATCCTGTTTCCGGCATTGTAGTAGGGTCAGTAGCACCAAATACGACTATACCTGTCGTCTTCTCAGTAGTTGTTGATACACTTCCGAATCCGCAGCAGCTATCCAACCAAGCAAATGGAACCTTTGCCTTCACGCTCCCAAGCGGACGTTCGCTCAGCGGCAGCGGCAGCTCGAATACGGTTGTCATCTCGGTATCAGCGCCTAACGTCAGCGTAATCAAGAGCACAACATCGACAGCCGTAGCGATTGGCGATACCGTGAATTACTCGATTTCTATTCTCAACAGTGGAATAGCGGCTGTTAATAATGTCATCTTCACAGACCCCTTGCCAGTCGGCAGCGCATTAGTGCCTGGAAGTGTACTGGTAGACGGCGCTGCAAGGCCAACCGCAAATCCCGCAACAGGCGTAGCCATCGGCACTATCTCACAGGGTCAGACCGTCGTTGTCAGCTTCAATGTAACGGTCATTTCGCTGCCGAATCCAGCACAGCTAAGCAATCGTTCCTCCGTCAGCTTCACGTCAGGCGTGTTCTCGGGAGTAACGTTCTCCAATACGGTAATCGTCCCTGTATACCAGCCGATTCTGACAGGAACTAAAACCGGCAGCACCGTTAATGCAACGATAGGCGACACCGTTGTTTATACGATTCAAATACAAAACACAGGCAATTATCCTGGCAATGTTACATTGACCGATACGATTCCTGTAGGTACAATTTTCGTCGCCAACAGCGTCATCGTCAATGGACAGCTGCTGCCTGGCGCCGATCCAGCTTCAGGCATTGTGCTAGGTGCGATCTCTCAGACAACGTATGTAATGTTTTCTGTTGTCGTTGATGCTCTGCCTCCATCGCAGCAGTTGGTTAACCAAGCTTCTGCGACATATAACTTCACTCTGCCGGATGGACGTACGTTAAATGGCTCATTTACAACAAATACGTTATCCATTCCGGTTTCTGCTCCTAACGTGGCAGCGGTGAAGAGCACAACCGTCATCGATGCGGTTGTCGGCGATACAGTAACTTATCGCATAGCCGTTACAAACAGTGGTATCGTTAATATTAATAATGTGCTCGTCGTTGATCCGATTCCGGCAGGAGCCTCCTTCGTCGCAGGGACAGTCGTTGTAGACGGCGCAGCTAGACCCGCTGCCAACCCGGTGCTCGGTATAACGATTGGAACGATTCCACCAGGTACCACGGTTCTGGTCGACTTCAATATACTCGTTAACTCCCTGCCAAATCCGGCAACATTAAGCAATAGGGCAACAATTAGCTTTACATCAGGGGCTTTCTCCGGCAATACCTTCTCGAATACACTAGTAACTCCTGTCTATCAGCCTATTCTTGCTTTGCTAAAAACAGCTAATACTTCAAATGCAACGGTTGGGGATACCGTCACGTACTGGCTGACACTTACTAATACCGGCAATATTGATGCGCAGGCAACTGTGTACGATACCATTCCGGCTGGCGCTGCTTTTGTTCCGAATAGCGTAAACATTAATGGTGTTCCTCAGCCAGGCGTCAATCCTGCAACCGGAATTCCAGTCGGCACTGTACCCGCAGGCGGCTCAATCAGCGTAATGATTTCCTTGCAAGTTACGGTTGATGCCCTGCCTTCACCACAGCAGCTCGTGAATCAAGCCAGTGCCAACTTCTCTTACTCGCCGCCAGACGGCCGATTGCTGACAGGCAGCCTTCTATCCAATGTACTGTCCATACCAGTCTCTTCGCCGAATGTTACAGCTGTTAAGAGCGCATCTGCTATTGATGCGGTTGTCGGCGATACAATTACGTACACAATCTCAGTAACTAACAACGGCATCGTGCCAGTCAATAACGTCATTCTCATCGATCCGGTCCCAGCAGGCACCGTCTTTACGGCGGGAAGTGTGTTAGTTAACAGTACACCTGTACCAGCAGCGAATCCGAATTCCGGCATTTCAATCGGTACAATTGCTCCTTCTGCAACTTCGATCGTTTCATTCCAGGTCGTGGTCGTTACAATATGAGTCCTTCACCTGCCGGCAATCCCACTCTGCAAAACCAGTCATTCGTGCAGTTTGCTTCCGGGAGCGTAGATTTTGTCACCTATTCGAACACGGTGGATACAGCATTAATAGGTACACGGGTATCCATTGTCAAAAAAGCTTTCGAGAGTGAAGTGCTGCTCGGGAGCACGATTACGTATGAACTCCTATTGACCAATAATGGCAATGTAGCCGGAACGATTACTCTTATTGACCGATTGCCTGAAGGAACATCCTTTGTCGCCAACAGTGTGCTCATTAACGGTGCACCTGCTCCCGGCGCCAACCCTGATATCGGCATTGCTATCGGGAGCTTGGCGCCGCTCGCTTCGGCCAGCATCGTATTTCAGCTTATTATTGTGACAATTCCAGCTTCATTACAGCTCGTCAACACAGCCCGTGCCGATTCTGTCTTCCAAACGGCAGAGGGACGTACAGTCACAAGCACCACTTATTCGAATACACTCGTGACGCCAGTTAATGCGATTTCTCTATACGCAACGCTGCGGGCAAGCACCAGCGAGACCTTCGTTTCCGATTACGTCACTTATGAGCTCACCTTTGTGAATGACGGCAATCTCAGCCTTAGAGATGTCGTTGCTTTTATTAACCTGCCAATAGGTGTGCTATTCGTGCCTGGCAGCGTAACGATCAATGCTATCATTACGCCTAGCGCAGATCCACGATCAGGGATAGCGCTCGGCACGCTGCAAGCTCACTCTTCTGTCATCATTACGTACCGCACGCAAACGACAGATGGTACCGCGTACTTGTCAGTCAGTCAGGCTACTATACGTTATGTCGTTTCTGGATCACCAAGCTTCACGCAGTCCAATGAAGTGAGTGTCCTATTAATCAAGCCAGAAATCATCGTCAACAAACAGGTCGATCAGACCATAGCCGTTCCTGGCGACACTCTGCTGTATGCCATAACCATAAATAACGTTCAGAATATAGCTGTCGATGCCGTGCTTGAGGATCACTTGCCGTCAGGTATTACCCTGCTTGCAAACAGCTTGAAGCTGAACGGCATTCCGCAGCCTGGCGCCTCCATTGAAGATGGCATTAATCTCGGCACGCTGCTCGGGAAGTCGCAAAGCATCCTCACCTTTGCTGCCAGAATTGCTGCAACGCTCACATCGACAGCACCGCTGTCGAATTTGGCGAAAGCCGTGTACACCTTCAGACTGGCAGGTGGAAGAGTCGTTAGCAATTCATCGCTCTCGAATGCTGTCGCTACAGCGGTAGCTGCACCGATTATTCAGCTTACGGGCAGCGTAGCCCCGCCACTGGTCGACTACGGTGATACGATAACCGTTCGCTCCACCTTAACGAACATAGGCAACCTGTCTGCCGTCGTTTCTTTTACGAGTGATTTTCCTACAGGGGTTGATTTACTCCCCCGAACTTTTCTCGTGAACGGCAGCCGTCTTGGCCAGAACGACTATGACGGAGACCGTTCCTGGCTGCTTGGCAGTGTTCCGCCTGGCGCAGCCTTGCACATCATCTATTCGGCGATCGTTACCGATGCAATTGTGTCAGACGACATTATCGGGTACGTAAGAGCCAGCTTCACCTACGAGGTAAGCGGAAGACGATTCAGCGGTGAAGCAGCTTCAGGCGTACTTGCGGTAACCGTAACGGGAGATGATGAATAGCTTCTATAATTAACAAAGAGGGTATATCAGAGCGACTCACGCTCTACGATATACCCTCTTTGTTATTGCAACCCTTTATGCCAAAGCTGCCTTACAAGCTGTTTGAGGAAAAGCGCCTGCTTCCACCGATCGCCAAGCTCTTCTTGTCTTGCTCCTGCTTCATCCCTCGTAATCGCATAGGGCGGCGGCCCCAGCTCAATAACAACAGGAAAGCGATCTGCATCCAGTCGATCTGCTGTTCGCCAATGACGCATAGCGCTCTCCCACCACCTTGCGAAATGAGGAAGCATCGGATGCTCTCCCCTTTCACCGGGATCGATCTGAATCTGCTCGCCATTCGAAATCCGCGTATGAATGCTACTTGCGTGCGGCAGCAGGCTTTGGAGCATCTCCTCCGCTTCGGGTGATACCGTATGCAGTTCGCCTGCAACGACATAATGCGAATAGTCTATCGTAAGTCTAAGCTCAGGCAGCGTTTCTAAAAACTGTCTTGTACGGATCAAATCCTGCGTAATCGTGCCGCGATGCGTCTCAACGAAAATCGGTATACCTGCATGTCTGGAAAGCGCATCGATTCCGGACAATAGCGTGAGTGCTTCATCTCCGGTTAGAAAAGGCTTCATCACTTGTGCATTAATATAATCGACTCGTCCGAACTCTATCGCTTTCTCGATGAACGCTGACATATCCCCAAGGGACGCTGGGTAGGCATTCACGCTAAACGACAGGTTATACCGATCAAGCTGCTCTTTCCACTGCCCGCTATCCTCCGGCTTCGGAACGAATGCATTAATCCCATCAAAACCGCTGTCCGCAATTCGTTTGAATTTCTGCTCCAGCGTTGCCGCAGGACCAGCAGATCCCGCAAGTCCCTCCATTCCCCACCAAGACATTTCAACTAGCAGCTTGTTCTGCCATTTGTTCAACATCAGTGTGGGTACGCCATGTCGAATTCAATGCCGCAAGGCCCTCCGTCCGGATTGATTTCAAGATCAACCTGTGTGCCGTCCTGACGAAACAGCGGGCGGTAATGATCGCTGATATGGGTAGCTGAAGCGTTCGCATAATGACATATAAAAGCGCGGCGGAACTGATCCTTTGTCTTGTTCCGGTAGGAGCCATGAATCAGGTTCCCATTGAAAAACAACACATCGCCTTTGTCCATAATAACCGGCATCGCTTTGTGCTCCTTCGGCGGCTTAACGTAATGGGTGGTGAATGACTCCGAAGAATCTGCAAGCTCTGGACAGCTAATTTCATGCTCGCTTGTTCTCGGCACGACGAGCAGTCCGCCATTCTCTTCCGTAGCTGCATCGATAGCCGTCCAAGCTGCGATACAGTTGCCCGGCTCAACCTGCAAATAGAAATTGTCCTGATGCAGCGCTTGGCCCCTTGAACCTGGAGGCTTGTAATAGAACATGCTTTGTGCAGCCAACGCTTCTTCTCCGTACAGATCAGCGAGTACATCCATCACGGGCTGATGAAGCATATATTGTTTCGCAATCTCATCGAAGCGATGCGGATGCATGACACGCGGATAACGTTTGAGCGGATCCTCGGCGTTCTCACTTAAATCCGGCTCGAACAAGCCGGGGATCGTACGACGGCTTATTTCCTCGAAGCGATCTTCGATCGTACGTACGTCTTCCTCCGTGTATAAGCCTTTGACGATAATATAACCTTCGGTTAGAAATTGCTCGCGCTGTTCTGCATTTAATGAAATGAACGGATTAGCCATTATGCTTCTCTCCCTTAATTCATTTATTCTTCTTGACATCATCATAAGACTATCGCTATTTTTAAGGAAGCAAGCTTACTGCTATAAACTAACGGTATTCTGCTATTTATTCATTTTCGGAGGTATGCCCCTTGCCTAAATCCATGCAATCAAAGTCAGAACATAACGCAACATACAGCAATCTATTCGGCGGGCTACTGGACGAAACAGACACTTACAAACATCGCAGACCAAACGGGATGGAGGATTGGCTACTCTTCTTCACACTGGAAGGAGAAGGCTACTTGCGAACTAGCGGGGAAGAACAGCTATGCCACAGCGGTCAAATCGCCTTCCTCCGCTCCGGGATTCCACATGAGTACGGAACGACGAAGGGCAAACGTTGGCATTTCTACTGGGCGCATTTTCAGAAACTACCTGAAATCGACTACCTCCCGAACAAGGAGATCATTGTTGCAACCATTCCAGAGGGCCAGATGCATCAACGTGTACAGCAAACGATCCAAAATGTACTGACCGATTCTAGGGAGCAGGCGAGCTTCTGGCATATGCTGTGCGAGAATTCGCTGCGTGAAATCATTTTGCTTGCGGCACGCCTGCTCGAAAAAAGACTAGACCCCCGAATCGAGCTGGCTTTGCAATATTTATCGCGCCATATGACTCGTCCCATTCGCCTCGAGGAAGTGGCCGATGCTGCGTCATTGTCTCTCTCCAGACTGTCCCATCTCTTCAAGCAGGAAACGGGAGGAACCATAATCGAACATTTGAACCGGCTGCGTCTCCAGCAGGCTGCGCTTCTCATGGAGCATATGGGTAGAACAGCGACTGAGGCTTCACTCGATGTCGGCTTCAACAATTACAATCACTTTGCTGATTTGTTCCGCAGCACATATGGGATCAGTCCCAGGGCATACAAGAGTGAACGGCTGAAGCCGTCCTCTGGCAGCTAAAATATCGTTTCGGGTAGAAATAGAGAGAAAGTTGGCGAAATGATACATTTTCCTATATCACAAAAAAAGAAAGGGCTGCTCGCGTGGAGTAGCCCTTTCTTTTAGGGTCTTACATTATTAAACCTTCTCTGTCGCCAGGTCCAGCCACTGCATCTCTTCCTTCGTCAACGAAATAAGCGATCCTGCATCACATGAGTTCAGCTCTTCGATAGATTGAGCGCCGATAAGCGCACAAGTAGGGAACGGTTGATTCAGCACGTAGGCGAGTGCAATCTGGATTGCACTGACGTTTTTCTGAGCACCAAGCTGCTTCGCCCGCTCTAGGCGCTCCCAGTTCGCATCGCTATAAAAAACGCGTACCAGATCGGCATTGTCACGAACTTCCGGTGAGAACCGGCCCGTAAAGAAGCCACGTGCCTGTGAGGACCAAGACAGCAAAGGCAACTGCTGCTTCTCATGCCAAGCAATTGTTTCTTCATCCGCAGAAACACAGCCTGCCCAGAACGGCTCATTCGCTTTCGCAAGGCTTAGATTCGGACTGCTGAATGAAAATCCGACAAGCCCCTTCGCAGCCGCATATTCATTCGCTTCTTCAATACGCTGCCACGTCCAGTTCGATACGCCGATTGCTCTAATCTTTCCTGATTGGATATGCTCGTTTAAGATTTCGATGACTTCACCCGCTGGAACGGATGGATCATCGCGATGCAGCGCATAAAGATCGATATAATCGGTTTGGAGACGAGCAAGACTGTCCGTCAAATCCTCAAATATCGCTTGTTTATTTACACGCGAGCCGTTGCGATCATGATGCGCACATTTGGTCAGAATAACCATATACTCCCGATTATCCCGCTCCTTCATGTAACGACCGATAACTTCCTCGCTTTGCCCGCCGCAATAAATATGTGCAGTATCGATCGAATTTCCGCCAATCGCGATAAACGCATCTAAATTGGCAGCCGCTTTCTCATAGGAATCATGGTAGAAATAGTCTGAACCTTTCATTAAACGCGACACTTGCTTAGGCGAACCTTGAATTTGAATATATTCCATAATGAAACTGCCTCCTCTTATATCATGGTTGTTATAGGATAACTCTAGTACGCGATTCAGCAGATGCCAGACAAGCATCAATGACTCTCATGTTGGCGAGTGCATCCGACGCTCCGAACAAGAGCGAACTCTCACCATTAATCGCATTTGCGAGCTGATCGGCTTGTTCTGTGTATGCATTGACATGCGGCACCACAATTTCCTTGCGCTCGCCTTTGGCGGTCACATAGAAGTTGCCGCTGCCCGGCTCAGGTGTTACGTACGCCGAAGGTACTTCGATTAAACCTTCTGTACCCAGCACCTCTAGCGGGTTTCGGAATGCAGCCCACATGCCGCAATCGAATGTCAGTGAAACGGCCCCTTCAAACTCGACCAAGCCAGAGGCCATCATATCGACGTAGTCATGCTGCTCGGAAAACATCGCTTGTACGGTAACAGCTTCCGGTTCTTTACCGAGCAGCAGGCGAGCAGCATTAATCGGATAGCATCCGACATCGTATATGGAGCCGCCGCCCCATGCCTTCCGATAGCGGACATTCTCTTTATGTCCTGCATTATTGAAGGTGAATGCGCTGCGGATGCCTCTAACCTCCCCGATTTGCCCTTCATCTATTATTTTCTTAATCATGTCATAGCGCGGATGGTATCTGTACATGAAGGCTTCAGATAAAAACACCCCTGCCTTCGCTGCCGCTTCCGCCATTTCCGCTGCTTCCTTCTCTGTCAAAGCAAGCGGCTTCTCGCATAAAATATGCTTGCCCGCTTCGGCGGCACGAATCGCCCATTCCTTGTGCAAATGGTTTGGCAGCGGGATGTAGATTACATCTATTGTGTCATCCGCCAGCAGTGCTTCATAGCTGCCGTATGCAACAGGAATGTTCAACTCCGCCGCTGTTCGCTTTGCATTTTCTTCATCGCGGCTTGCGATTGCCGCCACCTCGTTCAGCTCTGAGAGATGAATGCCAGGTATTACCGCTCGTTTGGCGATTCCAGCGCAGCCCATAATGCCCCATTTTAATTTTTTATTTGTCATTTCATTTGCCACCTCATATTCTAATCTATGACTATATTGTGATTTCGCATTTTAATAAGAAACGCCTGTTCTCGCAATAACCAACTACAGACGCACTTATTACGAGTAATAAAAAGCGCTTACTTGATGCTTGCTTTTAGTTTAATGTAGATACAGCAAAAATAAAATGATATTATTTTGTTACGAATTAAAACTATATTGTCATTGAGGTGCACATCATGCAACGGCAAAGCCATTTGCTTACCCTGCCGAACAACCCCTTCTTTTGCTTCCCTGAATCGGTAGGTAATTATTGGAACCACCCTGAACATGATGCCTTTAGGGAAGCCGGTTCTTTGAACAACTTCAACATTCATTACGTCGTTTCAGGCAAAGGCTTCGTGGAGTGGGACGGGAAGGTGCATACGCTCGAGGCAGGCGAGGCTGTACTTTATTTCCCTTTGCAACGGCAGCATTATTACAGCAGCAAGGACGATCCGTGGGATATTAGATGGGTGCATTTCTACGGCACAGGCCTGCAAGATTATATGATCGAAAGAGGCTTTCACAAAAGCCAGCTATGGACAGTCAGGCAGCGTTCCACCTTCGAGCAAGCACATGAAGAATTGCTTGTTGAAGCCGAAGCTCATCGCATGCTGCATCCTACCAAGCTATCCGCATTGACCTATGCTATTCTGGCCGTATTCGTCGAGCAAGCCGTTCCTATATCGGGCAATAAAGCAAGCTCAGCAGGCAATCGCATCTTAGAATTGCTTCCCCTCATGCAGCAGGAAGCTGCTCAGCCCTTTATATTGGAGCAGTGGGCCGAACAGGCAGGCGTCAGCCCTTACTATTTCTGCAAGCTGTTCCGCAGCGTCATGGAGATGACTCCGATGGACTTCATCACCCGTTCCCGCTTGCAGATGGCCAAGCAATGGCTGCTGGAGCGCAGAGACACGAACATCGGACAAATTGCTGAAGATGCGGGATATCCCAGCGTAAGCTATTTCAACAAACGTTTCATGGAGCATGAAGGCATGACACCTACCTTGTATCGACAGCTTTATGGCGTATGAAATACGATCCTGATCATATGCCGCGGCAGCCGACTTGCCAAGCACAAAAGGCAGTGCCCGAAGCTTTAGCTTCTGACACTGCCTTTTGTATTACTGACTATAGATGATTTCATGAATTATAGTGAAACCCATGCTCCGCCTTGCTCAGCCGAATGGCGCTCTGCTTCAATGATTTCCAGCGTGCCTACAGCGCTGGACGGCAGGCATGTCGCTACTGCCTTGCCATCATTAACCGATTCAATAAAATACTTGATCTGGCGATAATAGCCCATATCGCTGGAGAGCTCTGCTACAAAGCCTGGCGCATCGTTCGGATTAACCTTAAGCTGTCCATTCTCAAACACCAGATTACCGCCTTCAAAGTTAACTCGGAAGGTCATAGAAAAGCCGTAATCCCCTTCCAGCGTCCAGTCGGCTTGGGCATTCAGCACTTTACCGTCCGGATACACATAATGAGTCGATACAATATCGTAGCCGCTGCCTGGAATGACATTGCGAGCAAGCGTCGATACCTTTTCTGGCTTACCGAACAGCCAATGAACCATATCCGCATCATGAATATGCATATCAAGCAAACAGCCGCCGCTCTTGCTGCCATCGAGGAACCAGCCTTTTGGCGCTGCTGATCCTCTAAAGAAATAACCGCCGGTAACTCCACCGTAACGACCATCGGAAACTGCTGCTTTCAAATATTCATAGGCAGGCCAGAAACGCAGACATTGTCCGATCATTAAGGTTTTGCCTGTCTGTTCCGCCGTATGAGCCATGCGCCAGCCATCTTCCGACGTACCCGCTACCGGTTTCTCGCACAACACATGCATCCCTCGATCAAGCAGCGAGCAAGTTAAATCTGCATGCAGATACGTTGGCAAAGTAATATCAACAACGTCCAATTGCTCATTCGCAAGCATCGCTTCTATGTTGTCATAAAGACGATAAGGCGAGAGATCATATACCTCTTGCTCCGTTGCCATGTTGCCGGAAGCTTTGCCCTCTTTGAGCTCTTCAATAAGTTGATCACAGATCGCAACAAGCTGCAGCGGCGCTCCCTCTGCGGCAAGACGTACATAATTGTCGAAATGCATGCGCCCCATAAAGCCAAATCCAATTAATCCAACCTTCAACATCGTATGATCTCCTCATTTCTCGTAAAATTATCCGATTTGACGACCCAGTATCGCGTCCATTGCTCTCGAGGTATTAAATATGATTTGCTCGGAATGATGCGTATAAGGTGGAATCATCTCGCCTGTAACATAGTTGCTGTAGCCGATGGCGTTCAGCGCATCCATAACAGCCGGATAATTAACGTCTCCCGCGAGCAGATCGACAAAACCGTGAAGACCGCCTGCTTGACGGCGATAATCCTTGAAATGCACTTTTTTGATCCGATGACCCAAGATGCGAATCCAGTGCTCCGGATAGCCGTTATGCAGAGCGTTTCCTACATCGAAATAAGAACCCACATAATCAGAAGCATGTGCATCAATAAACGAACGCATCTCCAGCGGCGAGAGCAGAAATTTATTCCATACATTCTCAATCCCAATGGCTACGCCAGCACTTTCTGCAAAAGGAACAAGCTTGTTAATCGCCTCCAGCGCGCGATCATAAGCATGCTCATAGTCGACAACCTCGCTGCCTGGAATGAAATCGACACCAACTGCACCAGGGATAACCAGAATCGTATCAACACCAAAAGCAGAGGCAAGCTCAAGCTGCTTCTTGCACACATCGATTGCCTTCTCGCGATTAGCCGCCTCTGCACTCGTCATCGCATAGGACCAATATAATCCCGTCGCAAGTCCGGCCATTTCGAGATCTGCATCTTGAAGCCTATTTTTTATTTCGTTAATTTCCTTGTCCGATGCGGCAAGGCTAAGCTCACCTGTTTCGTTCAACGACAGCTCAATGCCGTCAAAGCCCGCTTTCTTTGCCGTTTGAATACAATCAGCAATCGTAGAATCACCATTGAACGACCAAATATTTATACCTTTTTTCATACCAATACCTCCTGAACGAATCATGATATAAACTGAAGTGTGCCAAATTTGCGAGGGAGATGGAAATTGACAACGTCGGTCGCCTGCCAAGCTTGATATTCCCTAGTCCCTGCCTCATCCTCGTCGATACGATAGAAATTCACTCGCCAGATTTGTCCCGGTTCAAAAGGACGCTGGAAGTTCCCAACCGGAATATGAATGGTGTAGATCCTTTTGTAATCATCCAGCCGCTCAACTACAGTCTGCAGCCCCTCCAAACGCCATGACAGGTCCGTTCCGATAACCGATTCAGCGCCATCATGAGCAATCATGGCATCAAAGACGATATTATGCGGACTTACTTCCAGCTCCATGTAGCTGGTGCCCGTTCCCGACTCATCAATAAACAGCTCAACAACATCCTGTTCATAGAGCGGGTCATCCCGTTTCGTAAACGTTGACTTAACGTAGGAATCATTGCACAAATAACGTAGATGCAAGTACGCTTGGCTCCAGCATAACCGTACTTCCGTCCATTCCTTGGGCGCTGCACCTGTTACCGTTTCAACTAGCTCGAGTGCCTCGCAGCCCTCCCAATCCAATATGCTAATGAAAGGATTGTCCGGATCGCATTGCATCTGTTTACAATAGTAGGTTTTACTTTTCCGCAGCATGGCAGCGTCCACCATTTCACGCTCCTTTTAGCAAATTACGTGATATTGATAATTAGTGATTCACATGTGATAATACTTATAATACAGGATTAACGAGATCTTTTATTTAGTGAAAATCGTGATTATTTGGACTTTTCCGTTCTCTTTAAATTGAATATATAGGAAGGAATAATCAGCCTTGGATAACGATACAAACCAATACCCTTTACAACAAGTTGCAGCCCCTAATTTATGGTCGCCAAGCGTTCACTACGCCCAATTCCAGCACATGCCTGTCGGCATACTGCCAGAGCGAAGACTCTATGATTTCGAGCTTCTATATGTTTGCCAAGGCGAAGCAGCCACAAAGATGCAAGGTCAGCGTTATGTGTTGGAAGCAGGTCAGCTTATCCTTTTGCCTTCAGGCGTCTATCACCAGAATGAGATCGTTTCTCGTTCAGGAGCACGCTTTCTGGGGATACATTTCGACTTTTTCAATGAGCTGGACATTCAGACAGAGGCGGATATGGTCGTCAACGAAGCCGATGTACGGCCTTCCAAATTTTGTTGTGAAGCTGTTGTCGAGGGGCAGCCCCCTTTGAGCGGTTACCCCATTTATACACCTCCGCTTGCATGTGTCCAACTAATGGAGCAGCTTGTCGAAGAATTTACCATGCGCCCGCTAGGATATGAGCTCGTCTGCAAAAGCTTAATGCTCCATATTCTCACCTATTTGCTGCGTACGCCGTTATCTCGCACGCTCTCCCATGCTACTCTTCATGGCAAGAGGCTTGCTGAGCTAATCGAACAGATCGAAGCAGCACCAGCAAGTCCTTGGACAAGCTCAGCTATTGCCGAGCATATGAATATGAGCATCGATCATGCGGCAAAGCTTTTTAAGCAAATAGCCCGTATGCCGCCGAGCGAATTCGTCCAAACCGTTCGGCATAGGGAAGCAAGAAGGCTTCTCCGTGAATCTGAATTATCCATCGAAAACGTAGGCGATTTGGTCGGCTATTCCGATATCCATTATTTCAGCCGCATCTTCCGAAGACATGAGGGCATTTCTCCTCGGGAGTACAGAAAGTTGTCTAAAATTTTATAAAACACGCCAAAAATCCCTCTTCCTAAGCGGAGGGGGATTTTTCGTATTCGAACGGCTGTTCATAAGCTTAATTAGGTTCGCGCTCCATTTTGGATCTTGTCGAATGCCTAAGCAGACATTTGTAAGGAATAATCATTTTGACCGGAATTGTATACTGGTTGTCCAAATAATCGAGCAAGAGCTTAACCGCGAACATGCCCATCTCCAGCTTAGGAACATGGATAGTCGAAAGCGGAGGTGAGGTGAATTCGGAAATTTCAATATTATCTACGCCGAAAAAAGCAATATCATCCGGAATTTTCAGCTCGCGCTCCGTAGCAGCCCTCATAGCGGCAATAGCCATCATATCGCTGGCCGCAAAGATAGCCGTCGGCGTATGGTCGTTCATCTCGAACGCCTGCCGTGTAAGCTCATAGCTTAAAGCTACATCCCACTTCACGTCGATAACCCAATGATCATAAATCGGGAGTCCCGCTTCTCGCATCGCACTTTGATAGCCGAGAAAACGCTTCTCGTCGCGGAAGTCATCATCCAGCTCTGCACCGCCGATATAGCCGATTTGCCGATGTCCTTGTTCGATGAGATGCTGAACAGCTTCCTTAGCAGCCGCTCCGCGGTCATAACTTACAACAGGAACCTCTTTATCTGAAATATCTACGCCGACAACGGCCCGCACATTAGCCTTTATCCACTGGTAAGCCTCCGAATCGATGCGTTCAACGACCAGCATGCCATCAATCCGATGCTCCTTGACAAGAGTACGCAATTGCTCTACATCCGATTCATTTTCAATACTATATACAAATTCAAGACGCATGCCCGCTGTGGCAAGTGCTTTCTCAATGCCTTCCAATATGACTGAAAAATAAGGATTATTATATTTATTTTGTGGAATGGCAACAACGCATCCAATATGAAAAGCATGTTTGGACTCGTTTTTTTTCGTCTTTGGCGTGCGGTTCGTCCGGTAACCCAGTTGCTCTGCGGTTTCCCATATTTTTTTGCGTGTTTCATCGCTAACAGAACGGTTGGAATCATTTTTCATCACCCGTGAAACCGTTGAGATGGAAACACCTACCCGATCCGCGATATCTTTCAATTTAGCCATTGTCCAGCCCTCTCCCCCACAAATCCAAATCTAGGCACGCTTCCTTTATTGGGGCAATTTTTAGCATCCTCACAAAATTTGCGGCAAATTTAATTTTATATTCCATCTATACCTATGTCAAGAAAACAAACCTCATCTACGCAAAAAACAGGACAAACGCCGTAATGGCGCTTGCCCTGCTTGTTTAATATGCGATAATCATTATGAATGGCTATTTCACTTTGGAAGCCAAATCAGCGATGGCCGCTTGCAAATCGCCTTCACCCGATAGCGGAAGCTTTAACGCTTGCTCCCCATAGGTCCAGACCAAATCTGTTTTCTTTGCCGTAAACGGCGAGATAATTCCAAATTGCTGAGCATCCAAGAAAATTTGATTCTCGTTGCCTGCTGTTTGAATATAAGCATCAGCTGCTGCCTTGTTCGCAGGAATCGAATAACCTTGTTTTGCAAGCTCCGTTTGCCCTTCTGGACCAGCCAACCAAGTAAGCAATTTCGCAGCTGCTTCTCCATGCTTCGTATTCGAGCTGATCGCCATACCTGCCGGTTGTACGACCGTTTGATTCGTCTTGAATTTAGGCAAATAAGCGATGCCGTATTTAATGCCTGCTTCTTTGTAGTTGGTCGTATTCCAGTTTCCGCCTGGATTCATGGCAACCTTGCCTGTTGTTATGCTTAGGTTGACTTGACCGCCAAGCCCTTCGATTTGTGCCGGTGTTGTATTAATTTTTTTGTTTTTGGTCAAATCGATAAAGTAGTTCAACACCTCAAGCGCTTCTGGCGTATCTAGAGCAAGCGAGCCATCTTCATTGACTAGCTTCGCACCATTCGACCAAAGCTCAGGCTCAAGGAACCAGTCCATCGTTGAGCCAGGAGAGATCGACATCCCCCACTGTACGATGTTTTTGGCGTCAAAATCCGCATCTCCGGCATTTTTACCGTTTTTATCAAGTGTCATTTTCGTAGCGATATCTACGATTTCATCCCATGTCGGCTCTAGGCTCGGCATTGCTGCACCGTATGGATTCGTCTTAGAATCGGTAAACAATGCTGTATTGTAATACCAGACGATGACATTCGCATCAATCGGAAGAGATACTTGCTTATCTTGATATTTGTGTAAGCCAAGGAGGCTTGCATCTATATTGCTAAGATCGAATGAGTTGGATGCAAGCAGACTGTCGAGCTCTTTGAAAATACCTAGCTCCGCGTATTTCTCAATGTAGGCGTAGCTGGTTTTGAACACGTCCGGCAGCGTACCGCCAGCAGCATTGGCTGTCAAGCCATCCCAATAGCTGCCCCAATCCTTGCCTTCGAGCTTCACTTTAATGTCTTTGTTCGCATTCATAAATGTATTAAGCAGCTCCTGTGTGCGCAGCAGCTCCTCCGCTGTTCCCCACTGGGAATAAGTAATCGTGACAGGCTCTGCAGAAGCCGAGTTACCATTGGTACCGCCGTCAGCCGTGTTTGCCGAATTAGAGCTGTTATTGCTCCCACAACCTGTAAAGATAATAGCCATTGCCAATACCATGATCCAAGCGCTGGACAACCATTTGCTTTTCGTATTCATGTAAAGTTCCCCTTTTACGATAGTTTAGAAAACGATAAATACGGACGTGACTAATAGTGCTACCCTTTCGATCCTGTAAGGACCACCCCCTCAACGATATACCGCTGAGCAAAGAAATACAGCAGACCAATTGGGATTATACTTATGAATGCACCGGCAGCAAGTGCCGGGAAATCCTGACTTGTTTGGCCAATCAACAACTGCAGCCCTACACTAAGTGTAAACATCTCGTTGTTCTTGATATAGAGAAACGGTCCAAGGAAATCAAGCCAAGAGTTCACGAATGCGAAAATAATAGTCGTCACGATAATCGGCTTCGACAGCGGCATAATAACCCTGCTGTAAACCGTCCAGCGATTGCCTCCATCAAGATAAGTCGCTTCATCCAGCTCCTGTGGAATGGTGAGAAAAAATTGTCGGAACAAGAAAATGTAATAAGCGCCTCCAAGCCATGCCGGTACGATCAACGGCAGCCATGTATCAATCCAGTGCAGTTTGGCAAACAGCACATAAGACGGAATCATCATGATAGATGGAGGAATCATCAAGGTAAGCAGCACGATCGGGAACAGCTTGTCTCTGTACTTGGTTGCGAACCGCGAGAAGCCATAAGCCACGATTGAGCTCGATATCACCGCACCGAGTGCTACGAATATCGAAATCGTGAACGAGTTTTGTATCCATTTCCACATGAGCGGCTGTACGGTAAACAATCGGTCGAATGCCTCAAAGGTTATCTGCTCGGGCAGCAAGGAGGGTGGAACCTTGTACGTCTCCATCTTCGTCTTCATCATGGTCGAGAGCATCCAAATAAGAGGCCCTGCAAACACCATCAGCGTCGCACACAGCAAGAAATATTTGAGCACGGTACTGCCTAGGCTCGTTTTTTGTCCGCCATTCATATATGTTCCCCCTATTTCTCGCCTTCGTAGTAAACAAAGCGGTTTGATAGCTTCATGAGGACAAAAGTGACCAGTGCAATTAATGCGAACAAAAAGATAGATTGCGACATGGCCATACTAAACTTCAAATCCGTGAAAGCTGACTTGTAAATATTGTAGACAAATGTATAAGCCGCATAGTTAGGACCACCCTTCGAGAGCAGCAATGCTTCCGTAAACATTTGAAAATTATACATGGTCTGAATAATGATAACGAATAGGATGGATGGGCTGATCATCGGTAGCGTGATCGAGAAAAATCTTCTTACCCGGCTGGCACCATCAATATCTGCCGCTTCATAGAGATGCATAGGCACATTTTTAAGCGCCGCCAGAAAGATAAGCACACCGCTGCCGGATATCCATACCTGAAGCAGAATAATAACCGGTTTAATCGTATGCTCCCCACCGAGCCAATCGGTCTTCGCCATCCCGAGCAGGCTAAGCCCCGCATTCAGAATGCCAAATTCCGAGTTGAACACCAGTCTCCATATAATGACTGTTGCCACGATTGGCACCAGCGTAGGTAAGTAATAGAACGTACGGAACAATGCAATTCCCCGTACATTGAAATTAAGCAGCAGCGCTAGAACGAGCATTCCTGCTGTTACAATCGGAACACCGAAGACGACAAAATACATCGTGTTAAGCAGGCTTTTCATAAAAATCGGATCGTCGATCATATGGATAAAATTGCTCAAGCCTACAAAATGATAATTAACTGCTCCCGGCAGCTTCGCGTCTGTGAAGGAATAAAAGACTGAGGTTCCAAACGGAATTAAGAAAAAAGTAATAAAACCGATAATCCACGGCATAATGAAAAGAAAAAATAACAATGTGTCATACTTCCTCAAGCTCTTCATCATGACACCCCTTAGCTCATTAGTTCGTCCAGATAGACATATCGTTCTTCAATAATAGACTTCTCTGCAGCGAGGGCGATCAGCAAAGCATCTCTTCCAATCTGCGCAGTAGCGAAGGGCTGCTTGCCTTCTGTAATACATGCGATAAAGGCCGTTCGTTGGGTTTGTCCGCCTGTATGTCCGCCCATAATGGAATCCGACGTGACATCAATATCAAGATGATCCTTCGTGAGATCATTGCCGCCGACAATATCGATTGTCTTATCGTTTTTAGCAACCATTTGACCACCATTTTCCCCGATTAGACCAATTTCAAGACCTTCGCCCATCAAATTTCTAGGTTTCAGGTACATGCATAGTCCGAGATTGGCCTTGCTGCCATTATCGTAATCAATCGTTATAAAAGCATGATCCACAATGGTCGGGTCCGTTATGTTCTTAGCAGGATAATGGCTGTATGAGTTCGTTATCCGATTGTCCTGTCCTTGCTTCATGACATGCTGGCCGCCTGAAGCAAATACGCGAACCGGCTTCGCCTTGATCATCCAGTTGAAAATATCAAAATGATGACAGTCCTTCTCGACAATCGCTCCACCTGATTTGGATTTGTCATAGAACCAATCAGCCGGCGGAAACGGATCGCGGAACTCTTTGCACCACATCAGCTTCACATCGCCGAGACGTCCCTGTTCAAGTTCCTTTGACATCCTGCGATACAAATTGGAATAACGATATACCAGCCCAATTTGCAAAATACGCTGATGCTCCTCGGCTGCTTTTATAATGGCATCGCAATCCTCAAGCGTGTGGGCAACTGGCTTCTCCAGAAAGACATGCTTGCCTGCTTCCAAAAAAGCTACTGCAACTTCTCTATGCAAATAGTTCGGAACACTGATGACTACCGCATCCAAACCCTCTTTATGCAGCAGCTCCCGATAATCCGTGCATACAATCGGCTTGCTATTCGAGAGCTCAGCCATCGTACGCGCTACATTGGCTTCGTTCATGTCACATATATACTTCACTTCGCACTCTTCCAACAAGTCAAAGCCAATGCAATGATGGGAGCCCATATCACCTACACCGATAAACGCCATTCTAATCTTGCTCATGTTTGCACACTCCGTTGTCATTATTTTGCGTCAATTCATAAAACTGAAAACGATGTTAGATAATCTAACAAGAACCAATTCATGTTTTGATAGTAATGCAAATTTTTCATATTGTCAATATTTTTTGGCTATTTTTTTCTCTATATTTGCGGCAAATACTGAAATAACTTAAAACGCGCTATTCACGCACCCGATTCAGTCCTTTTTTCACAATGTTTCGCTATCTGTCTTCAAATTCTAATTAATCGAGCGAAATTAAAACTATTTATTTGCCGCAAATTTTATCGCGTCATAATGGTGTCAGTTTCACGTTTTTCACCTTTACTTGAAATAAACTGCGTTATTCGGCCAACTTCGTCTCTGAACTGGGATGCAATTCGAAAAAATACAAAGAAAAACCGGCATCCTTATATCGGATACCGGTTCTATACAGCTCAAAAACTAATCATGAACAAGCCCAGCTTTGTAAGCGACAGCAAAAAAAGTTTGTATGCTTGTATGCATTCATGTATTGAGACGCCTTGGACAAAAGCAAAAGCGTTCCTTTATTTTGTCCATTGAGTCAAAACGTATTATCGATTACGATGATTACAGATCGATAATGATTATCATTATCTTAATACATCATTCGGAGGAGAACAAACATGTATCGAGGATCCAAATCTGCTGCTCTATTGAGCACATTCGCATTAATGGGGGCATTATTGCTTGGCTGTGGCAGCAGCAACACCAATGAAAGCAATGCAGCAAGCCCTGTCGCTGAAACGACAGAAGCACCTGCCGCAACCGAACAAGCAGCGGAAACGACGCGTATCTTCACGGATTGGACGAAGCATGAGGTTGAGGTTCCAACAACACCTCAGCGCGTCATCTATCATGGAGAAACAACAGGAGATTTACTAGCACTTGGCGTGAAACCAATAGGAATTATGGTGGATGCGATAACAGGAACCGTTCTGGAAAGCCAACTGGTTGGCGTTGAAGACGTAGGCTTTCCATTAAGTATAGAGAAATCGTTGTCTCTGAAGCCTGATCTAATTATTTTCTCCAATTCCGATGAACAGCAGTACGAAGCCATATCCAAAGTTGCTCCTACCGTTACCTTCAACACCTTCGACAAGCTCGATGTACGGATGCGTACACTCGGCGACCTGCTTAATAAAAAACAAGAGGCTGAAGATTGGCTCGCTGCGCATGCTGTCAAAATGAACGACATGTGGAAACAGCTTCATGATAACGGTATAAAAGAAGGCGAGACTGCTGCTGTGTTCACTTTATATCCAGGCAACAGACTGTTTATTATGGCTGGAGCCGGACTGCCCCAGTTCCTTTATGAGGAAGGCGGCTTCAAACCTACACCGATTATTCAAGATCTTATCGACAAAGAAACAGGCTTCGCCGAAATTTCCGCCGAACTGCTGCCGGAGTATGCCGCTGACCGGATCTTCATATTGAATCCTGTTGACCCTGCCGCGCAGCAATCAACAAGCGATCTTTTAAAAAGTGAAATTTGGCAGAAGCTCCCTGCTGTACAACAGGGACAAGTCTACAACTTCGATATTCTCAAAGCAAACAGTGACGCGACTTCAAGAGAATGGCTCATCGATGAGCTTCCAAAGGTACTTTTGCAAAAGTAAGAATCAAAAGATCTAAGCCTACTCAGAAGAAGCTCTTCAACTTATGTTGAAAAGCTTCTTCTTTTTGTCTATAATGAATGTAATTGATAATTATTCTCATTAGCGAAAAGAGGCTTCAACATGTCAACGCTGACAACCACTCGATTACCCCTTCATTCCTTGCTGTTCCATTATATAGATGCAGACCAGCTTAGCCATAGTGTGAATGAAGTGTTAGCCGAAGAAACGACTTCAAGCTACATGCTGCTCGTAATCAAGAGCGGAAGCGGCAGACTTTATACGGAGGCGTTCAGCTCCTCATTCTCGCAAGGCAGCACCTACTTGCTCTCTCCAGCGATTGCCTATCAATTCGAAAGCATTGACGACTGCAATATCGAATATTACAGGGTCTTCTTCCGTGTTTTTCAAGTGAACGAAGGCGCTGCAGCAGCCTATTATCAACAGCTGTTCCCTGAACGCAACGAGCTTCGGATCTATCCGCAAGCACAATGGACTGATTTACTGAACCAGCTGTATGTCGGCCGAACGAACCGCAATGAGCTCGAAGCCCATCGGCAGCAGTCTCATTTCCAGCACATGATTTCGTTTCTGCTTGAGCATAATTTCCAAGCTGATGTCATGCCGAGCTCTGCCCAAACCGTTGAGCAGACGGTTCAATATATGCAGACCAACTATCAGACCACTATCACCGTCAAACAGCTAGCACAGATGGCCAATATTCCCACTTGGCAGTTTACATCGGTATTCAAAGAATTAACGGGTAAAAAACCGCTCGATTTCTTAACAGAGGTGCGCATTAATCATGCCAAAGAATGGCTAACTCATACCGAGAACACCCTTCGTGAAATTGCCGAGCGAGTCGGCTTTGCGGACGAGTATTATTTCAGCCGACGATTTCGGCTGTTAACAGGCTTCTCTCCCCGGCAATATGCCAACTCCATGAATTTGAATATCATTGTGAAGGATTGGAACGGCCATGAGGTTCAGATTCCTTCAAAACCTAGTCGTGTATTATATTGTGGAGAAACGACAGGCGATATGGCCATACTTGATATTCCGCTAATCGAGAAGCATTTCTTTAGCAAGGAGACACCTCTTTGCAAGGAACAGGCCGCTAAGCTTTCGCCGGATTTAATTATTTTTGACTATCATGATGAATCGCTGTATGCACAAGTGTCGCAGATTGCCCCAACCCTAACCTATAATTCTCGCGGTGCACTGAGCGATAGACTGTTAATGCTCGGCGAATGGTTTGGCAAGAAAAAAGAAGCCCAACAATGGCTTCTTCATCATAACCGCAATATGTTATTGATGTGGCAGCGGCTGCGTGCGTATCTCCGCCCTGATGAGACAGCCTCCGTCATCGTATTTCACCGCGGCAAACGTTTATTCGTCATGGGAAACATCGGTTTATCCTCGATCCTGTACCACCCGCACGGATTCCGTCCTGCCGGCAAAGTTCAACAAATGATGAACTCGGGTAGACCGTACAAGGAGATAACGGCCAAAACCATTCATCACTATGCAGGTGACCGCGTGTTCATGATGCTTCCCGAAAGTCCCGAATCCAAGGAAGCCATGAATGAGCTGATGAGTAGTCCATTATGGCGAAACCTCCCCGCAGTGAAAAACGGATACAGCTACCTGCTTGATGAACGGGATTGGAACTATGAGGATGCCACAACGAGGGACACGCTCCTATCGCTTCTCCCTCAGTTGCTCACCCAGTCCTCTTAGCGAATGCTACATGCCAAACTGTGCTTTATGCAGTCGGCTGTAAGCGCCTTTGACTGCAAGCAGCTCTTCATGCTTGCCCTGCTCAGCAATCCCTTGCTCCGCGACAACTACGATGCGGTCAGCGTTTTTAATTGTAGCGAGCCGATGTGCAATGACCAGCGTCGTACGCCCTCGCGAAAGCTCAGCAAGGGCTAGCTGAATTGCCGCTTCTGTCTCCGTATCCAGTGCAGATGTGGCCTCGTCCAAAATAAGAATTGGCGGGTTTTTCAAGAACATCCGAGCAATCGACAACCGCTGCTTCTGGCCGCCAGATAGCTTGACGCCTCGCTCTCCGATAAGCGTAGCAAGTCCTTCCGGCTGCGACAGGACGAGCTCCTCCAACTGCGCTTGGCGTGCGGCTTGCATAACCTCTTCGTCCGATGCCCCAAGCTTGCCGTATGCAATATTTTCCCTAATAGAACCGTCGAACAGGAATACATCCTGCTGAACAATGCCGATGTTCGAGCGAAGCGATTCAAGCGTCATCTGCCGAATATCGACGTTATCGATTGATATCGATCCTTCATCCACATCGTAGAAACGCGGAAGCAAGCTGCATAACGTCGTTTTACCCGCTCCCGATGGGCCAACTAGCGCAACCGTCTCCCCTGCTCTAATTGATAGGTTCAGGCCTGTCAACACCTTGTCCTTGTTCTCGTAGCCGAAGGTCACTTTATTGAAGCTGATATCGCCTTTCAACGAGTTTATGCTTACAGCGTCAGGTGCATCTTCGATGTCAGGCTCCGTTTCAAGCAGCTCCAGGTAACGTTTGAACCCGGCAATTCCTTTCGGATACGTCTCGATAACGGAATTGATTTGTTGAATAGGGCTGAGGAATACGTTGGACAACATAACGAAAGCAATAAATTCGCCATAGCTCATGTCGCCTTGAATGACAAACCATGTGCCGCAGACGAGAACGAACAGCGAAATCAGTCTCATCAGAATAAAGCTGATCGAAGAGTTCCAAGCCATTACGCGGTATGCGATTAGCTTCGTCAACCGGAAACGACCATTGTTCTCAGCAAAGCGTGCCATTTCATGCTTCTCGTTCGCGAAAGCTTGAACAACACGAATGCCGCTTACGTTGTTCTCAACGCGTGCGTTATAATCGGCAATATCGGAGAACATCCGATTAAAGGCTGCCGACATTTTACGGCTGAAGTACAAGGATAAGTAAACCATAAGCGGTATAATGACAAAGGTCATGACCGCAAGCTGCCAGTTAATGCTGAGCATAATACAAAACGCTCCTGTCAGCGTCATCAAAGCGATGAATAAATCCTCTGGTCCATGATGAGCGATCTCGCCAATATCCATGAGATCATTGGTCATTCGAGAGACTAGATGGCCTGTCTTATTGTTGTCAAAGAAACGGAAGCTAAGCTTCTGCACACGATCGAACAGCTGCTTGCGCATATCGGATTCGATATTGATCCCTAGCTTATGCCCCCAGTAAGTGACTACATAATGCAGCGCGGCACTGAACACATAGATTCCGAGCAATCCAAGACAAGAATATAATATCCATTTCCAGTTGCCGCTTGGCAGTAAATCATCGACTACACGGTTAACCGCGAGCGGGAATGCAAGCTCTAGCAATGCAGCCAGTATGGCGCATGAGAAATCCAAAATAAACAGCTTCTTATAAGGCTTATAATAAGCAAAAAAACGCCGAAGCATAAACAACTTCCTCTCTTACCTCTTTTTTGTTACTCTAATTGAAAATCGTTATCAATTGCAGCCCATTTATCTTAATGCAAACTTAGATTCGAGACAATGGACAAACGTGAGCATTTTTTTGTACAAAATGAAAGGCCATTCCTTCGTTCCATGTCATCATTTTGGAGAAACCATGTCCTTTTCTCATCATTTCATGCGTCCATAAGCTATGCTAAAGTAAAAGCATATGAACGAAATGAGGGATAGACTGTGACTAGAACAATTCGGATCGGAATTATTGGGAGCGGCGGCATCGCAAGAGCCCACGCTTCTGCCTATAAGAAAATGCCCCTGCAAGTAGAAATCGTTGCAGTGGCGGACAGCCTGCCTGGCCGGGCGCAAGCTTTCATCGAGCAAGAAGAGCTTGTCCATGCCACAGCATTCGAGGATCACAAAAAGCTGCTTGAGCTTGATCTGGACGGGGTCAGCATTTGCACGCCGAACTTTGCCCACCATGAGACATCAGTCAACGCACTTAATGCCGGCAAGCATGTGCTGGTAGAGAAACCGATGTCCGTTACTTTGCAGCAATCCATTGATATGGTTGAGGCTGCCGAGCGCAGCGGCAAGATGCTGACTGTTGGCTTCCAGCCCAGATATGACCCGAATATGTCCCTGATTCAAGAAATTGTGCAGTCGGGCAAGCTCGGCAACGTATATTTCGTAGAGACAGGCGGCGGCAGACGACGCGGCATGCCAGGCGGCACCTTCATCCGCAAGGAGCTTGCAGGAGCAGGAGCGATGGCTGACATCGGATGCTATTCCCTGGATATGGCGCTGAATGCACTCGGCTATCCGAAGCCGCTTACCGTTTCCGCTTATACCTCCAACCATTTCGGAACGAATCCGGCCTACCATCGCGAAGCTTCCCAATTCGATGTTGAGGATTTTGGAGTTGCCATGATTAGGCTTGAAGGCGATATCATATTAAATTATAAAATAAGCTGGGCGATGCATATGGACACGCTCGGAGCAACAATGTTCTTGGGAACGGATGCAGGTCTTAAAGTGACTCCAGCCGGGATAGGCCCTTGGAGTGGAGTATGGGACGGAAGCGTTGGAAGCATGACACTCTATCACGATGTAGCCAACCAGCATGTTCAATCAGATATTCCTGTCATTGATCATGGTCTGAATTTGTTCGACGAGAAAGTACGCGACTTTGTCGCTGCAATAACGGATAACCGACCTGCGCCAATACCAGGTGCCGAGATTTTGTATAACCAAGCGATCATTGATGGCGTGCTTCGTTCCGCTGCTAGCAAACGCGAAGTAACGATTGACTTGCCTTAAGACGCAATGGGCATGACAACTTGAAGAAGCAGCTCTGCGCGGACTAATGTCCACCTGAGCTGCTTCTTCTGTTTCTAGCTATTACGATCTATAATATGTAGAAGCTCCTTCGCAGAGGTCCGCTTCGATGGAGATGGAATGACGCGAGGATAACCAATGTGCAGAACGGCAATAATCTTCTCTCCTGCTTGTACCCCAGCCCTATCTCGGAAGGTCGGATTGTACATATAGGGATTTGACTTCCACACCATGCCGATCCCTTGCTCCCACGCAGCGAGCTGCAAATTCTGAATGAGACAGCATACAGCAGAGAAATCCTCATCCCATTGCTTTTGCCTCGGATCTTCCTTCATAATAACGAGCAAGTGCAGCGGGATATGCATATATTCTTTACGCCTTTGCTCCTCGTATTTCGCTTTCTCTTCCTTCGTGAAGGTTTCAATCATCGCATCAGCAAATTGACTTCTTCCATCGCCTGTATACACAATAAATCGCCATGGTTCTCGCAAATTGTGATTAGGAGCCCAAACAGCCGTATCCAGCAGCTCCGTAAGCTGTTCAATCGTAACTGCCTGGTCCGTAAATGTTCTAATGGTGCGCCTTTGCTTGATTAGTGCTGCCATGCCTCCAGCATTAAATGCCAATTCCATCCTATTCCTCTCCCTCACCCAACTATAATTTTTGCTCACGGTTTATTTCGATTACGATATAGCAAATAAATGAGATATGGAGCGCCAACAATTGCTGTTATGATCCCGCATGGTATTTCGATGGGCGGAAAGATTGTTCTTCCAATTAAATCTGCAAGCATAACAATCATACCGCCAATAAAGGCAGATGCGGTCAGAAGCTTTCGGCTGCTGTTTCCAACTAGCTGCCTCGCGATATGAGGTCCCATTAAACCAACGAAGCCGATTGTACCGGCCATCGCAACAGCTGCGCCAGCCAGACTTACGCTTATAAGCAATAATACTCCGCGATATCGCTCTACACGGGCACCTAGCCCAATGGCTAGTTCGTCCCCAAGCTGCAAAATATCCAGCTTACGCGACATCACAAGAGCGGTTGGGAACAAGATAAGGAGCCACGGAAGTAAGGACCAGAAGTGCTCCCAGCTTCTGCCGTATGCGCTCCCTGTCATCCATAGCAATGCTTGCTTCACATGCTCGATCTGGCGGGTTGTTAGCAAGAAGGTTATGTAAGCATTAGCCGCAGCTGATATGCCAACGCCAACAAGCAGCAGCCTAAGTGGAGATAGACCTCGTCTCCAAGCTAATACATACGTGATAGATGCAGCGAGCAGCGCCCCTAGGAATGCTACAAATGGCAGCACTGCATTCGGAATAGCAGGAAGAACAATAATGATTGTTACAGCCATTAACGCTGCGCCTGCATTGATTCCGATCACACCTGGGGATGCCATCGGGTTGCGTGTAATTCCTTGCAGGATGGCGCCGGATAAAGCTAATCCACAGCCAACTAGAAATGCGACCAATGCTCTTGGGAGCCTAAGCTCGCTAATGACGAACTGATGCTCAGAACGGCCATAACCAAATAGAGCTCGCCAAATGTCATTCAAGGGCACCGCATATTCCCCCCACATGACGGACAGCACCAATACAACGAGATTAGCAATGGCAAGAAACATCATAATAACGATAAATCGCTTTGCAGCGAGCTGAAGCAGCATATTACCTCCCCCTCCTTTGTGCCAAATAGATCAAGAAGGGTGCGCCTGCCAAGGCGGTGACGACACCTGCCGGCAGCTCCTGAGGCGGGTATAGAAATCTGGCGCCAATATCCGCAGCGAGCAGCAAGGATGCGCCAAGCAATGCCGAATACGGAATGATCCAGCGATAGTCAATCCCAATCAAAAATCTGGCGATATGGGGAATGACTAACCCTATGAAACCGATTGGACCTGCAATCGCAACAGAGGCGCCAGACAAGCACATGATGATTAGCAGTGACCCCGTCTTCATCCAGCCAATACGAAGGCCTAAGCCTTGGGCAACCTCATCTCCCAGACTGAGCATATTAATTTGCCGGCTCAGCAGGAGCGAGCCTATTAAGCCTGCTGCTAGGAACGGCCATACCTGCTGCAGCATCTCCATACTCCCTCCAGTTAGCGAACCTGCGAGCCAGAATCGCATTTCATCCAAGGATTGCTCACTAAAAATCAACACTCCCTGTACGATTGAAGCTAGTAGCAAATTAATCGTAGCCCCTGCTAATATAAGCTTAATTGAAGTCAATCCACTGCGGCCAAAGGAGCCGAGCCCATATACCACTAGGCAGGCAAGCCCTGCGCCAATCAACGCAACCCATAATTGTACATGAGCGGAGGTGTAGCCAAATAGAAATAAAGAAACGACCATGAACAGAGCTGCCCCGTTATTGCTGCCAAGAATTTCTGGTCCAGAAAGCGGATTTCGGCTAATCGCCTGCATGACGCTGCCAGCTATCGACAGGGCGCAGCCAACCAGCACCGCAATAATCGCACGCGGCAGCCTAACCGTTCGAATAATCAGATGCTCCCGAGAGCCATCGAAGGCATTAAAGGCTCCGATTACCTCGGAGGGAGGGATCGTCGTCTTCCCAACAGAAATGCTGGCAACAAAACAAAGTACGACAACAAAACTAAGTATGATTATGCCAATGATTCGATTTCGCAACTCTAAACCTCCAAGCATAAACAGCATAACAAAGCAGGATAACGGTGCAGGCGCTGCCCGTTATCCTGCTTCAGCCGTTATTGATCCAAAAACGTTCCCATATCCTCAACCATCCGATTAACAGCTTGTATGCCATGGCCGCTTAACCAAACTTCCCAATCTGCCATATACACGCGATTCTGCTTCACAGCCTCGAGCGTATTCCATAACGGATTGCTTTTAATTTTATCATTGAAATATTGCTGCTCACTTTCTCTGCCGAATAAAATAATGACATCTCCATCTAATTCAGCAATTTGTTCATCCGTTACATTGAAGTTGAAATCATCCGTCTTGTCCTGTGCCGCTGGGCGCTTAATGCCCATTCGCTCAACAACTCCGCCTGTGAACGAGGGTTTCAAATAGACTGATACGCGGTCCTTCCTTGGACGCAGCAATGAGACCTCAGTACTCGTGAGCTTGTCCCCTAGCTTTTCCTTCAGCTTGGCAATATGAGCATCTAGCTCCACAAAAAGCTTCTCGCCTTCTGCGACCTTACCTACGACGAGCGCATGAAAGGTTAAGTTCTTCTCCCACTCTGCACCGCCAACTTCCGTAAAAACAGTTGGAGCTATTTGCTGAAGCTGCTCGTAGATCGCTTCCTGCGTATCCTTGATTCCGATAATCAAATCCGGTTTAAGCGAAGCAATCGTTTCCAAGCTGGGCTGCTCGACCGTACCAATATTCGTAATACCTTCGGTGTCTTGCAAATAAGAAGCATAGCCATCTTCAACAGCTACAATGGAAGGCGCACCTACTGGTTTCACCCCTAGCGCAAGCAGATTATCCAATGCACCGTTATCGAGTACCACAACTCTGGATGGGTTGACTGGAATACTCGTCTCTCCGTTTGCATGCTTTACGGTTTGAAGCTTCTCCGCAGTTACGGCGCTATTAGTAGAAGCTGGCTCCTCGGTTGCAACTGCCTGCGCTGCTGGCTTAACTTGTTTCCCGCCGCAGCCTGTCATTACGCTAAGCATTAACATTGTGATAGCCAGCGTTATCAAGCTGTTTAATTTCAATCTTTTCATCCTTCATATCCCCCTGTGCCTGTTTGGGCTGTAAGCAGCCATTTTCTGAGAACTATTCTCATTCAAAATGATAGATGGTTTGCCTCATTTTGTACATCTATCCGTTTATCCATTTCCATATACTATTTTATCAATTGTCTTTTGGCGTTTATTTTTTATTACTATTCTTGTTTGACTGTGAGAATCATTTTCATTTAGAATGTAACTATATCATTTCTCATTCACGTTTCTTAATCAGGATTAACAGAGACAGAGGGTGCTGCAATGAATCATACCATGTTTGTACTATCTTCCATTCATGAATATCGGAGAACAACGCGCTTCTCCATTCTACATAAACCGATTTCCTTTTATGTACTAGGGTTTATTACGAAGGGCAGCGGGGAACTGATCCTCGATCAGAAGTCTCATTCCATAAATGCGCTGCAGCCTTTCTTCTTAACGCCAGGCATGAACGTAAGCTTCCTATCCCAAAGCGATGAGCTGGACTATATTCTATTACTGTTGGAGCCCGTAACCTTGCAACGAAGCAAACGTCAGTGGCTGCTGTCTGCGCAGCCTGAGCTTCCCACAGCGCTTAAGCAATTAGGGGTTCCTTTGCGCAACGAGGTGCAGTATCGAGAGAAGCTCGTACAACTGCTTCAAGCCGCAAGAAAACCACGGCATGAACCGATGCTGCAAACGAGGTTCCAGCTTTTGTTCAACGAGGTGCTTTATGAGTTGCTCTCGCATGAGCAGGAAACGGAACGTGATGCAGGCATGCAGGACAGCCTCCGTTACATCCATTCCCATCTGCACAAAAAAATGGAGCTGAGCACGTTAGCTGATATTGCGATGCTTACACCTACGTCGTATTCACGGAAATTCAAAAGGCTGCATGGCGTATCCCCCATCGACTACGTCAATTTCATTCGAATCGAGGAAGCGAAAAAGCAGCTGTCTGCAGGTCATGCTACTATACGGGAAATATCGGCGCGAGTCGGCTTTAACAGTGAATTTTATTTCAGCAAAGTGTTCAAAAAAATGGTGGGAATCGCACCTGCCTTATACATTAAGCGTCATCACTTAACGGTTGCGACCGTAGCCTGCAATCACTATGACGATATCCTTCGGTCACTGCAGATTGAACCCGTCCTAACGGTGAACAGCTACCCCTATCCCGGCATGGATGAACAAAAGCTTAAAATTCGCTTAGCAGGTCAATTGCAGCAATTAGCGGCGTTAAAGCCAGATCTCATTATTATTGATCGGTATCATCGCCATCTGTATCCGGCATTGCAGCTTATTTCTCCTACGATCTGTATAGATTATGACTCGGATTGGAAAGTGACCTATCTCAAAATATCGGAGCTGCTCGGCCTTGAGCTCAAGGCTCGCGCAGTTCTGAACCTGCTCGAAGCCCGGGCCATTGACGTCCAGAAACAGCTAAGCCGCCGCTTCGGCAATGGCAGTCTCGCACTCATGCGAGTAACGCCAGATACCGTTCGGATCATTGGCGCGCCAGAACATCCATTAAATGATCTGATTTATAACCAGCTCGGAATTACGGCCGGAAGCAGCAGCCCCGTAATCGACCGCAAGCTCGAGCTCCCGCCCGGTCAATTATCAACCATCTCCATGCAATCGGATTATTTGTTTATCCAGAAGCATTTTTTTGAAACCAACAACGACAATGCTCTCCAGCAAATGCAGCATAGCACCTTCTGGCAAACGCATGAGGCCGTTCGCAACAATGGTATCCGCTACATTCCGAATTGGTTCGCGATGAGCTGGACACCGCTAGGACGGCATCGCATCATGGATTCACTGCTCAGCTTGAATGACGAGGCCAAATAAAAGAAGCTGCCCCTGCTGGAGCAGCTTCAAACTATCGTACTTTCTCTATACAGATGATATAAATCCGCGGTTGCTGCTCTTCGCAAAGTTGATGATCGACTCATACTGCGTCTTAGCAATCCGGCGGTCCGACATTGGAAGGTGAGGGTTTTTGACAATCTCGGCTAACTTCTTGAGCTCCTGCATTTCCTCAGGGGTCACTTTGACCGGTATTTTCCCCACGTGCTCCACCCTCCTTACCATGTTTTGATCAAAAATCGATCCCTAATCGCTTCGGGTTTATCAGCTATGGTCATTATACGCAAAACTTGCATAAACTTTCCTATTATTTTGGAGGCGTTCGCGGATTTGGATCATCCATTTCTTCTGGGAACAGATCAGCAAACTCCTTGTTCTGCTTCCCTTTCAGATAAGCAAGTCCTGCGTAGCCTGCGAGCAAAGAGCTGCTGACGACAGCAAAGTTATCGGACGTGTTCGCCATCGACAAAGCTGTTTTGGCCAGAATCCCCGTTCCAATAGCAATAAGGAGATCTCCCAAAAATCCCAGATCGAAAAAAATCTTCTTTTTCGCATTGCTGTGATCCCGAAAACCAATAACGAAAATAACGAAATAATAAATGCGCTGAATCCACCTGATTAACCAATTGCTTGAAAGTGTCAGATTCGTCTCATCATATTCGATCACGAGCTTAGGCATTTCGATAATTCCATTTTTCACAAAATGTCCAATCAGGCCGCCTACTAAGCTCATGGATACAGATAAGCCAAATACTTGCATGAAGGCTTGAAAGCTTGCAATGACCATCTCCGCATGACCACCCTTCAACAACACATTATGCTTGGCAGCACGATGACGCACTACTTTCACTTTATGATGTTGTTTCGGGGTTCACGACTATTTTTTTCGCGAAACATCCCTCGTAAGCTCTTGAATAATAGCGGGAAGCGGCCCCGCTTGATTACTCATCAGCAGGCGAATCATCTCATCGCCCAGATCATTTCCTTGGTCTTCTTTAATTTCTTCTATTTCATTGTGCAGCCTCTCCATCTTTTTATCGAGCGCCGCAGCAGAATCCGCTGCTTCCTTCAGCTCATTCAACAGATGCGGCGGTATGGCATTTTTGTATTTATAATAAATTTTATGCTCAAGGCTTGCCCAGAAATCCATCGCAATCGTGCGAATCTGTACTTCTACGCACACATTCTCACGCCGATCCGATATAAACACCGGCACCTCAATCAATAGATGCAGGCTTTGGTAGCCATTCGGTTTAGGATTTTTAATATAATCTTTGATCGACAACAGCTTCAAATCGCTCTGGTTCTGCAGCATATCGCTAATCCGGTAAATGTCAGATATAAAGGAGCAGTTGATACGCAAGCCTGCAATATCCTTAATCTCATGACGAATGCTTGAGAAATTGAAGTCGCATTGCTTGCGCACAAGCTTCTCCATAATACTTTTGGGAGACTTCAATCGTGAGCTGGTATGCTCAATCGGATTGTACTCATGCAGCAGTTTGAACTCTTCCTTCAATATGTCTATCTTCGTTTCAAGCTCCTGCAAAGCAAATTTGTACATCATCATAAAGCGTGTAATTTGCTGTTTGAAATCTTTGACCATATGCATCTGTTCCATCGACATGCTGTGTTGTTCCCCTTCCGCACCTAGCGGGTTAATATGTAGCGAATCATTCCGTTACTCATCCAGAAGCTGAAAAATACGACTTAAATGCTGCAAATCATCGTTTGTGATTCGTTCTTTTATATAGGTTATTATAGCAGAATCTCTCTCTTCAATGGACTCCGTATAGGCCTTCCCTGCATCCGTTATCGTAATTTGCACGACACGTCGATCCGAATCGCAGCGTGAACGCTCAATCAATCCGATCTCAAGCAGCTTATCTCCCATCAGCGTAACTCCGCCGGCTGTTATAAAAAGCAAATCTGCGATTTCCGTAGATTTCATTGGACTTTTTCGATTCAAATATTGAAGCATTCTGGTTTGATTAACGGAAAGGCTGCAATCAATACCTTTATGCCATTCTGTTTTCATTTTTTTGTAGACACTTTTCAGCAGCGGATATAGCTCCTTCCAATCTTCATCAATCGACATGTCCATCCTCTTTTCTTATCCAGCATTGACTTCTGTCCAGAAACATTACTATAATTACATAGGTTACCTAATTAATCTATCAAATATGTTCACCGAGGTGAATCGAATGAGCGATAATAAATACGAGAATGTATCGGAACTTATACATGTGTTTCAACGTTTCGCACGTGCCGATTGGCGCAAAAAAACGATGTGGGACGGTCTCAAGGCTAGCGAGATTAGATTGCTGGTCAGCGTTAAGCAAAGTAATGATAAAGGAACATCTGGCACGACAGTCACCGAATTAAGCAAAATATTGCAGGTGACATCACCTACCGTTACCCAAATGCTCAACAGCCTAATTGCTGCCGAATGTGTAATCCGAACTGTCGACAAGACAGATCGTAGAATAACTGGAATTACGTTAACCGAAAAAGGTAACCTGCTAGCAACCAAAGCGATTGATAGATTCAAATCGATATTCAAGGGCATTATAGATGAGCTTGGCAAGGAGCAATCCGACCAGCTTATCCTCATGTTGAATCAAGTGTTTCAATTTCTTGAAGCAGCGAATAAATCGCTGGATGAATAGATAAGAAAATAGGATTTCACAGGCAGCAGCTGCTGCCTGTGAAATCCCTTCTATAGAGCCTCTCTCCGTCTTATTGGAGAGCAGGCTCTTTTTTGACCATATCGATTGGCTCGGATTCCGCTTTAGCCTTCGTATCGTTCGCGGAGCGAAGCGGAATTTCTTTCAGGAACATAACCAATATAAAGGCAACCACGAGCAAAGACATGCCGAACAAAAATACGACAGTTAGTGAGTCGCTTAGAACCGAACGAACCATATCAATAATATGGGTAAATAACGGCTGCACTTGCTCAGGAAGCGTTGCATGCAGCTCTTTCAATTTGGGCTGGTCGAGCAGCATCTGCGGATTCAGGAAACTGGACAGCTGCTGTGCTGTCTCCGGATCTACCTGTGTCAAATCCGGGCCTTCACCCGCTTTTACGGCAGCTTCCAGCTTGCTCGACATCGTCGAGTTCATGACCGTACCCATCACGGCAATACCAATTGTACCGCCCAAGTTGCGGAACAAGGTTGCTGTTGCCGTTGCCACACCTAGCTGTGATGGCGCTACTGCATTCTGAACCGTCAAGGTGAATACCGGCATTGAAATCCCAAGTCCAATACCGAATACGATCATCGCTGCAACAGCAACACCCACATTATTCATAAAGGCCATCATGAGCATACCAACCACCATGAACGGCATGCCTGCCAATGCGAAGCGTTTGTATTTGCCTGATTTGGAAATCCAGCGACCAGACAATGTACTTAAGAAGATCATCGCAATTGACATCGGCATATTAACGAAGCCCGAATAGGTTGGAGAAATGCCGAGTACCCCCTGCACGAAAAACGGCAAATACATCATTGCCCCCATCATGCCGGCATTCATCAGAAACCCAATTGAATTGGATATCGTCACGATACTGTTTTTGAACATGGACAAAGGTAATACCGGACTTTTCGCTTTCCGTTCGACCAACAGAAGAATGATTAGAAAAACGATGGAGGCGGCGAACAATCCAATAATTTGCGTAGATGCCCAATCATATTTCGTACCTGCCCATGAGAAGCCGAGAAGCAATGCAATCAGCATTAAGGATAGAAATAACGAACCGAGATAGTCGATTGACTCCGTCGTTTTTCTAGCTGTTTTGGGAAACATCGACCAGATCATGCCGAAAGCGACGACGCCAAGCGGAAGGAAGATCCAGAAAATCCATTTCCATGCAATATGATCGACCAAAAATCCGCCGAGTGTTGGACCGATGACACTTGAGAAGCCGAATACCGCCATCATGACTCCCGTCCATTTCGCCCTCTCCCGCGGCGCGAACAGATCACCTACCGCCGTAACCGTCGCCGACATTAGAATACCGCCGCCTAAGCCTTGAATGCCTCGGTACGTTATCAGTTGAAAGACCGTCGTTGAGGTTCCGCATAAAAACGCACCAATAATGAAAAATACGATCCCGACCAATAAGAATGGCTTGCGCCCATAAATATCGGACAACTTGCCGACTAGCACTGTCGCGATGGTTGAAGTAAGCATGTAAATCGTAATAACCCAAGTGTAGTACTCAATGCCTCCCAGAATCGCAATGATTCTTGGCATTGCCGTACTTACGATTGTCTGATTAATCGCAGCGAAGAACATAGCCGCCATTAGCGCAATCATTATCGTTAGCTTTTTCTTGTGTGTCAAATGCTCCATATGCTCTGCACTCCTAAACATTTTTATTTATTATGACCCTTTGGCAGCCAAACTAATGATTTTTTAGTTAGGTTGCCTACCTATTTGTCTATGATACAATAACTTTAGTACTAAAACAACTGTAATATTTGATGTATGCGCTATCGATTAAAAAGTGTTTTTTTGCACACAAAAAAAGACAGGCCGGTGCTAGCTCCGGCCTGTCTTCATTCATCTATATTAATCGCCCAAAGGGAACCAGCCTGGCGTATGAACAATTGCCTGCCAGAGCGGTGTCGGCACGACCAAACGATCTTGATCGTCCTTGCTGAGCGTTGTTTTAATTTCGTCTTCGCGTCCTTGTGCTACCTTTTCCACCCAATCTGGCTCTACAATCAGCTCACGACCAATTGCCACTAGTGGAACGCCGGTATCAAGCGCCTTCACCGCCTCATCAGGTGTGTTGATGGAGCCTACCCCGACAACAGGCACCAGATGGCCCACTCGGTCTTGAATCCATTGCAAGCGTGTCTTCGTTTCGTCTGCGCCACGGCGCGGAATCGACCAGAATTCCATCAAGGAAACATGCAGATAATCCAGCTCTTTAAGCGCTAATTCATCAACAAGCCTGAACGTATCGTCCATCGTTATGCCTGGAGTAGTCGCTTCTTCAGGTGAGAAGCGGTAGCCTACTAGGAAAGGAGCACTCGCATGTTCTTTAACAACACGCTGCACTTCATCTACAATCGCAAGCGGGAAGCGCAAACGATTCTCTTGACTGCCGCCCCAGCGATCGGTGCGTGTATTCGAATGAGGAGAGAAAAACTGCTGTACAAGATAACCATTGGCACCATGAATCTCCACACCGTCAAAGCCAGCCTCGATTGCTCTTCTCGTTGTTTCGCCAAAGTCACGAATGATTTGTTCAATTTCGGAGTCTAATAACGCTCTTGGCACAACGTTTGCGCTTTGTTCTGAAGCTACTGCGCTTGCGCTCACAACATCACCGTCTGGAACTAGGCTCGGCGGACATTCTCTTCCGCCATGAAAGATCTGAAGCACAGCCTTCGAGCCTTTCTCTTTGATGGTCGAAGCCAAGCTTCGCAAGCTCGGGATCAATGCATCGCTATCGCTTCCGAACTCGCCTTGGAATCCTTTTCCGCTTGGAGATACATATACACAAGCCGTAACAACCAAGCCTACGCCGCCAGATCTGCGCTCGTAATATTTCAATTCAGCTTCGGATACCGTTCCATCCTCATTCGAGGAGAAATTCGTCATTGGCGCCATTACAATTCGATTCTTCAATTGAATTCCGCTCTTTAAGGATACTTCTTCAAACAATGGCTTATAGTTCTGTTTCATTATGTTCATCTCTCCTATTGTCTATTTACGATTAGCTGCAAGCACGCAAAATAACTGTAACTTTTTCCGATACTGTAATATTAGTTTATACAGTTACGAATGTCAAGCTGCCAAGGTGAAACGGCTTTCCCGGCCTTTGAGGGCGTGTTTCATTCCGAGAACTATAGAGAAAGGATCGTGAAATCATATCCTTTCCTATATTTTTAAAAAAAAGCAGTGAAACGGTTAGGTTTCAGCTGCTTTTCTAAGGTAACTTATCAACTGTGGAACCACCACGCAATTAAGCAGTAGTTGATGTCGAATTCACTTTATTATGCTCAGCCTTTCGCTCTTTCTTCCCGCCTGATGCGCTGAAAGAAA
This sequence comes from Paenibacillus sinopodophylli, assembly GCF_005930355.1. GTDB lineage: Bacteria > Bacillota > Bacilli > Paenibacillales > Paenibacillaceae > Pristimantibacillus > Pristimantibacillus sinopodophylli. Next base: position 90,898 of record NZ_VDBO01000002.1, on the reverse strand, counting down.
AGTAATAAATAGTTACGATGACCGCAGCCAATACAGCAAGCACGAAAAATATATTGCTGTAGACGAAACCTGCCTGATGAAACGCGAATGGATTCAGATGAAAGGTTGTTTGCTTCGCGTCTAATACTTTGCCGATCATACTGGTGGTCATCGCGCCGGATATGAAGTTCAACAACGACATCAGCCCCATGCCAACACCAATTTGCTCCTTCGCAAGCGTCCGTGATATGGTGTTCGACATCGCGATTTGCATAAAGGTTTGACCCATATTGCCGAATATAAGGAAAAACAGAATGAGATATGGGGACGTACCGACGAAGATGGATAGCAGCACAAAACAAGTAAAGCTGAGTGAAATCGCCGTATAAACGAGAAAAGAATTGCCTTTCTCATCTGCAATCTTTCCTCCTCTGCGACCCATGAACGCCGAGATAATCGCTGCTGGGAACATGACAAGACCAATTACAGCAGGTGACAGCCCATTGATTCCTGAGAGAAACTGAGGCGTGACGAATGGCATTCCGAAGCTTAAAGCTGTCGCAAGGAACGTAATAAATAGTCCGAACGCATACTTCTTATTATGGAACAGCTTCGGCTGTATAAACGGCTCTGCTGCCGTACGAATTCGAATGATAAACAGAACAAGAATCACAATTCCTCCTACAGCGAATAGGAAGTTTGCTTGTGAAATGGCAAGAAGCAGCAGTGCTACGGAGCCTCCTAGTAGAATGCCGCCGAGGAAGTCAATTTTCTGTGCCGTTCCCCGTTGATTGTCCAAATATTTTCGGAAGAAAGGGAGTGCAAACAGCGGAATGATTGACAATAAAAATAGAAATCGCCAGTTCGCAAAGCTGGTAACCAATCCTGCAACGATCGGCGCGAGTGCCGTACCAAGCGCCAGCCCCGCTGCAACTGTCCCTAGTGCTCTGCCTCGCTTCTCCGGTGAGAAATAACGGACAGGAACAATCATGGCTGTTGCTGGTATGACAGCGGCTCCGCTCGCTTGCAGAATACGTCCGAGTACGATCATCCAATATTCAGAAGCGACAAGCCCCACAACCGAGCCTAACGCAAAAAATATAAGCCCAAACGTTAGAAGATCCTTCAAACGGTATTTGTCAGCCAGCTTCCCGTATGTAACGGAGCCTACTGCATAAACAATCATATAGCCGGTCAGCAGCCAGCTTACCTGTGAAGGCGTTATGCCGAATTCCTTGCTGATTACGGGCATAACAACGTTAAACATCGATGCATTCATAATCGAAAATACTAATGTAAAGGCTAAAATCGGCATAAGCTTCTCGCCGTTATTTGTTGTTCGTACTGCTTCCATGTTCAGAGTCACCCTTCCTCATTTGTATTTATACATTTTCGTTTGAATTCAAACGAAATGCTTAAAATAAAGCAAAACGCGTTTTATTGCTCGTAAGCTTTAATTATTTTTTTCAATAAATCATGCAGAACAGCCGTTTCGTCCTTCGTAAGCAAATTGCTCGATTTATCCTTCGCTTGCTGGACCGCCTCTTGCGACTGCTTAAATTTCACCTGGCCTTCATCAGTCAAATAGATCCGTTTCATCCTAGCATCCTGATCATGCTCTTGACGGATAACCCAGCCACGTCTAACCATCCCGTTAATGAGACTGGTTACACTTGATTTGTCGATAAACAGCAGCTGCTCGATATCCGGATTCATCGCACCTGGTTTGATCGCAAGCAAATGCATCGTCTGCGATTGCTGCGGCGTTAATCCAAGCGGACGCAGGGCACCCTCGATCTCGCGCTTTATGTTAGTGAATGCCAGCTTAATAAGCAGCGTATTGCTATCCTCATGCTCCCAAGGAAAACGGATATGCGGCCTTTCTTTCCCCATACGGAGCTCACTCCTTCATTTAGTTTGAATTCAAACTAATAGTAAAAGCAAACCGTTTATTTGTCAACACGTTTCGGAATGAACCATTCTGATCATTTGTTTCAAATCTAGCATTTGAGGTTATATCCATAGAAATAGAAACATAAACTCATATAAACAGTCCGGAATTAAGAGGAGGATATCTCATATGGAATACATTATTAATCAGACCTATCATAACAAGCCTATTTACTTGGACGGCGCTCATTACATTGGCTGCTCGTTTATCAACTGCACGATTCATATCCAATCGCTTCGTTTCAATTATGACAGGTGCACGTTCGCCGGTTCTACATTCAAGCTCAGCCCTAACCTTTCTATGCTTCAAAACGTCTACTCGCTGCTGCCATCTTCGTTTACAAGCCAAACCGCCTAACCGACTAAACTTATAAATAGAAAAGCAGTATTGGATGCATGCTAATTTGCATGTACCAATACTGCTTTTTTATTTGATCAGCAACGAACAAAATAGGCATTTTTTTCACATTTGGGCTAGGTGTCGCGATACCAATAAGATTGAAATACAAGGCGTATTCGTGTAACATCAGCTTAAATAATCATTTTGTAGCTTATACTAGCTAGGTAACATAGACAAGGAGCAACATCATGAGTTGGATTCAAAAATGGATACAAAAACTATACTTAATCAGACTGCTTTCTTTGCTCTATCGAGCAAAAGTGGTTCGGCTGCTGCTCCCAGTTGCCATCGTCTTATTCGTCTACTGGGAAGGTCAGAAGGAATTTCGAACCATTAACTGGGGAGCTGCGATTCATGAATTACAACGTCTCCAGCCTTCAACCTTACTCTTTTTGTTTGGATTTTCGCTGATTGCCGTGTCCGTGATGAATACATATGATTGGTTGATTCGCAAGCACTTCCGACTAGACGTCAGTTATTGGGACGTGTTCAAATTCGGTTGGATTGCCAATACCTCAAATAACATGATCGGATTCGCCGGCCTTACAGGCGCTGGTCTGCGTACCTTTCTGTACCGCAATCGAGGCGTTCCGCTATCCAGCATAGCAGCCGCAGTTGCATTCCTGACGACCATTACGTTCACAGGACTATCTATACTCGCTTGGCTGTCTATTACTGGTGTTTTCGCTGTTCATGAGCTGCTCGAAGCTCATCCATGGCTCACCTACGCTCTTTGGGCAACCGCTCTATATTTGCCGCTCTTCGTTCTGCTGCAGCGAACATCTCTTTTCTCGAAATGGTTTAATCGGAGCCAAGGTGTGCTCAAACCAAAAACGTTCGCAGCTGCGCTCAGTTCATCTACGCTAGAGTGGCTTTTCGCTGGACTGGCTTTCTGGCTCATTGGCCATACCATTCTGGATAGCCTCTCGCTCCAGCAAGCACTCGGTATCTATACGATGGCTGCAATTGCAGGTATTGTCAGTATGGCTCCCGGCGGTATCGGCGGCTTCGATATCATCGCTATACTTGGACTTCAACTGTTAGGCTATCCGCCAGAGAAATGTGCAGTCGTTCTTGTTCTATTCAGACTGCTGTACTATATCATCCCTTGGTTAATCGGCCTCATAATGGCAGCTTTCGAGATACCGTTTCAGCGAAAACGGCTGGATCAGGGAGAACTCAGCATGCTGGATCGTGCTTTCAATGTATGGCAGACTATCTGGGGTTGGCCAAGGCAGCTTGGATTCGTCGGCGAAATTGGCGCTTGGTCGCTAGGAAAGCTGGTTTTTGCCGCTGGAGTTATCTTATTGCTATCCGCCGCAACACCAGGCATGCTTTACCGCATTCATTACATGGAACAACTATTGTCTCTTCCACTGATGAGATTATCTCATCAGCTCAGCGTCATCATCGGTATTATGCTCATTGTCTTGTCTCGCGGGATATCGCTGAGAGTGAAACGAGCCTACTACTGGACACTGGTGCTGCTATGTGCTGGCGCAATATTCACTTTAGCTAAAGGCTTTGATTATGAAGAGGCGATATACCTGCTTATCGTAGCGCTATTATTATGGGTATCGCGACACCGATTTTATCGGCTTGGAATGCCCCTGGGACGCTACAATATCCTTGGAGGCGCCCTCGTCACTATTGTTATCGTCTATGGCTACTATCTGGTAAGCTCACATACACATCCGGCTTTCTTGATGCATCTGCCGCCGAGGGCCCATGCTTCATGGCTCCTTGAGCCAAAGGAGCATACGATTGTCGCTGTATTCAGTCTATTGATTGCATGGCTTATGCTGTCTCTACTTTACCTCTTTCAGCCAAAGCCGCTCAGCTCGCAACCAAATGCGGAAGATGAGCAGCTCAAGCTGCAAGTCTTTCTAGAAACAGAACAAGGTAATCTGCTCACACATATGCTCTTTACAGGAGACAAGCGCTTCTTCTGGGCTTGCAATAATCGGGTTATGCTTCCTTATGCCAAGATCAGAAATAAGCTTGTAGTATTAGGCGATCCACTTGGTCCTGAAACTTTCATTAGCGAAGCCATTCAGCAGTTCCAAACCTTTGCAGACGAATTCGCTTTAGAGGTTGTTTTCTATCAAGCTGCGCCATCGTATTTGCCTTGTTATCATGAGAATGGCTATCGCTTCTTCAAACTTGGCGAGGAAGCCCTTGTCGACTTGGAGCGCTTTACACTTGTTGGCAAGCAGAACGCGCATCTCAGAACGGTAAAAAACCGATTTGAGCGTGAAGGCTTCCAATTCGAAATGGCACAGCCTCCACACCATAACGAGTTGCTTAAACAACTTGCGCTCATTTCAAATCAATGGCTTGCTGGGAAACAGGAGAAGGGCTATTCTCTTGGCTGGTTTGATGAAAATTACTTGCAACTAGCGCCCATCGCTCTGCTCAGAAATCAGGAGAACCAAATTATCGCCTTCGCATCACTGGCTTACGGGTATGATGATGCTACATTGTCCGTTGATCTCATGAGGTATTTGAAACAAACACCAAACGGCACGATGGATCAATTGTTCATTTGTATTTTGGAATGGGCGAAAGCAGAGGGCTACAAACGTTTTAATCTAGGAATGGCTCCATTATCGAGTGTCGGCCAGCATCAGAAAGCGATAAAGGAGGAGAAGCTTGCCCGCATTCTGTTCCAGCGTGGCAGCAGCTGGTATAGTTTTGTTGGACTGCGCAGATACAAAGAGAAATTTTCCCCAGAGTGGGAGCCGCGCTATTTAGCTTATCCTGCTTCGACTTCACTTCCGCTGCTGCTCGTCGATCTTATACGCCTCATCTCGCGTAAACCCGAAAAAAGCAAAAACCCGCAAAGCCATTAGGCCTTGCGGGTTTTATTCCGTTTTAATTGATGCTGCCGACAAGCTTCATTACAGCATCCCGCGTAAGCTTGTTACCGCCTGCAGCGATTAAATTAACCGTTGCGTGTGCGAGCGTAAGTGGGATTTTGCAGAAATCCAGAGCAGGTCCGCCCTTTAAGTCAGCAATATAGGAATCAGCCATTTTTAAATTGCGACGCGTGTATTTGATCATTTCCTTCGAGCCCCAGCCATCCGGGTAGAAATCTACGCCTCGCTCCAGATCCTCTGTTCGATTACGTAAAATGTTAACAGCTTGCAGCCCTCTACCGAACGCGACTGCTTTGTGCTGATCCGTCTTCGTACCATCGAACCAGAGCCAAATTTCCGAGAGCATCTCGCCGACCATACCCGCTACGCTGTAAGTATAGTTGTCCAAATCTTCTTCTGTTTTAATAATCCAGCTTACATGAACCCACTCCGACATTTGCTTGGACATCTTGGCAATATGGCGATAAACAACTTCATTGACGGTTGGCGGGCAAAGCTGAGCCCATTCATGAATCCGCATCGTGACATCTGCTAGTACATCACCGTATGGCGCAAGCACCTTCTGCGATTCGTTAATCACATCCGAGGATTCAAACGCTTCATGAATGCCCTGGAGCAGTTCGACTTTCAAATCATCGGATAACGTCTCATGATCTTCGATTTCATCAATAGCCCTCATGCACAGATAGGCGGATGCGACGGCATCTTTCAAGCTTGCTTTCAATCGGCTGATGGGGATGTAAAACGTTCTACTCGTTTTTTTCAACATGATCATCGCATCATTCAAAATAAAAACTCCTTCATTATGGCAGCTTTGCTTTTGGCCTGTTTTAATCGTTAGTTATATCATACCATACATGTATTTAGATGTGCACCGTTACTGCAATATACTACCCATTACGCGATGATTTGTATCGCATAATGGTCTGAAATGCAAAAAAAGGCCCGGCATGTTTCGCCTTGGGCCTTTAATACTATTCAATCGTATATTTCTCAATATTTTTGGATACCGAATAATATTGTCCATTACTGCCCTCATATATATAGCCATCGCCAATATAGAAAAAGGCTGCTTTCGGAAATGCCAGCATAACTGTTTCTTTTGCTACTTCCGGTTTGATACCCTTTGCTATGTCAGGCGGGTCAATCGCTTTGCTTTCCTCCAAAATATCAACTAATCGAGCAATTTCATCAGCATCCGTTAATTTCTGATCAATCTGTTCGCCCTTCACAATCACTTCTTTTGCATCCGTGAGAACATTCTCAAACGGCCCTTTGCCGCTGCAGCCTGTAACGATCAGAATAACCGTCAGCACAACGAATGAATAGGACAACCTTTTTTTCAAAGTTAGTTCCTCCTCGTTTTACACATACCATCCATTACAATAGAAACTATTTCTCAAAACGTAAAGTAAAGATGATTGCCCATTCCAAACCTGCTAGTGAATCCGGCGAGAAATCTGCCATGCGCATCATGCCGCTGCTCGTAGCTTGCAGCCCCCATACATGTTCATCTTCATCGGCCATGAATGATACTGGCTCTTGATAGTTCACTAATCCGCTTGCAGTCAGTTTCTTGTCTCGTGGGATGGTAAACGTTACAAGACTTGTTGATGCTCCATGTATGGAAGCGACTTTAGTAATCGTAAATGGGTCCTCGTCTTCATTAGAAGTAGTGGGATCCATGGCTATGATGATTTCTACTTTTTGACTCTTGTCATCTTCCGAACTGAAAAACAAATCGCCAATAGAGCCGTAAGATGAAACTTTCTTTCCGTTTTCCCATAAATCAATATCCAATCTTGCATTTGGTTTCTTTCCTTCATAATGCAGCTCGAATGCCCCTGACATGCTGCCTAGGAAAGGCTGAAATTTTGCTCCGGCACCCTTGAATAGGTCAATAGGCTTCAGTGTGATTTCTGCTGGCTCTTTATTTGAATTAGTATTCGTAGTTTCACTTTCCAACAGCTGAGTACAGCCCGACATCAACAGTGCTATAAATAGAAGCATTACGGCAAGTCCGCATGTTTTACGCTTATGAATCATCATTGCTTATGCACCTCGCAGGTATAGATTAATTCGAGCTATAAGAGTTCAACTATTGTTTATCGGCTGGAGTCCGCCGTGTGAGTGGTTCTTCTGAGTCTTTGCTTTAGTTGAACTTATCTATCTGTGCTCCCGCAAGCTCATAACTTCCAATCAACATACCATTTGTGGGCAAATATGTAAACCCATTCACCTGCTGTGAGGCTTGTCTGAATCGCTCCTAAAAAGAGCTTTTACACGTATAGATTCATTTATTTTCACTACAGTACAAAAACAATTGCCAAGCTAATAAACTCATGTTATATTGATAACGATTATCAATATCAAAAATACAGGAGTGGAAATCCATTGAAAAAGTCTAAAACATTTTACCCGTTACTCGTCTTCTCAATCATGCTTACCTTGCTATTGGGAGCTTGTGGACAAGCAGCGGATAACAGCGAGCAAGCAAATCAAACAGCTGAGAACGGATCCTCTCCAGCCCCTTCGGAGGTAGCTGAAGCAGATCCAGCAGCAAGTGAAGGTGAGACCGTTACGTTCAAAGCAGACAACGGTGATATAACAGTACCCAAAAATCCGAAACGAATTGTCGACACAACTGCTTTTTATAGCGGTTACTTTTTAGAGCTGGGAGCAAAGCCTGTTGGTATTCTGCAAAGTGCAATGGACAATCCATACTTTGAAGGAATGCTGGACGGCGTTGAAAGCTTAGGGGAGGCACCTACTCCTGAACAAATTCTTTCACTAAACCCTGACCTGATTATCGTGTTTAACGGCATAGAGGGTGTTGATAAGCTACAAGAGATCGCACCTGTTGTCGCTTTTGATTATGGCAAGAGAAATTACAAGGAACAAATGCTGGAGTTCGGTAAGTTAACAGGAAAAGAAACGGAAGCGCAGGCTTGGGTTCAGCAATGGGAGAAAAAAATTAGCGACATTAAGCCTGAGATTCAAGCTGCTGTTGGTGACAAAACCATTTCGATCCTGAATCCTTATGAGAAAGGCGTTTATGTATTCGGTCATAACTACGGCCGTGGAGGCGACATCATTTATGGTGAGTTCGGATTAAAAGCACCACCTGAAGCACAGAAAGAAACCATTGATAGCGGAACCGGCTGGGCATCCATTTCACTAGAGAAGCTTCCAGAGTTTTCTGGGGACATTATTTTCACTTCTCCATGGTCAGGTGATAACAGTGACCCGAACATCGTATATGACAACGCCATCTGGAAAGCCCTTCCTGCAGTAAAAGCAGGAAACGTATTCCAGTTGAAAGCAGACGCCGACACGTTTAACGATCCGATTACGTTCGAAGCTCAGTTCAAATTCATTACGGAAAGCTTGCTTTCCGCGAAATAAACGTACAAAAGAAGCGCCGCTGGAGTTATTCAAACTCCATGCGGCGCTTCTTTCTACTTTCTATGTGAGAACCAACTCTCTCAATTGTGTCAATAGATAAGCATTAATGCTGCTTATCCATAGATAGAGCTTTCGCTCCCATCCGATCAGCTTCATGCTCTAACGCCGCATCATCGTTAATGGCAGCGCCCTTCATCTGTACCGTCGGCTGTACTCTTCCTTGCTTCTGCTGAGCTACATGCCACGCTTCGTGTGGAAGATGCTTCTCTTGCCCTGGTCCAATATGGATATCCGATCCTTGAGCGTAAGCAAGCGCATCGACCTGTGACGGCTTCGAGGAATTGTAATGGACTTTGACATCATCCATGGAATGTCCAGAGAGATTCTCAACCCCGGACTTCAGCTGATCTGGCATGCCGGTTCGGTTGTCTACCCTCTGAATCGGAGCCGCAGTACCTATGCCCGCTTGCGCTTTCACCAGTTGGGTTACACCACGATTACCAATCTTGCTCTGCAGCTGCAGCAGTGCAGACGGTTGCAAGCCAGCAGAGGACTTCGCATGAGAAGCTTCAGCAGACATGGTTACTGCTGCGTTGCTAGGAGATGACTTATCTGCACCTGTAAGGCTTGATGCCGCTTTATCTACTCGTTGTGATCCCACGACAAGCACCCGCTCTCTCGTAATTAAACTATTAGCTTCATAGTATCACATCAAACGGGATACGAGAATGGAAAATGATAAAGTGCTGTAGACAGCTTAAGAATTCAGAATACCAGCCAAGCTGGCACCCTTCACGAACAGTCGCTTGATCCCTTCTTGTACCGCCTGATCGGGAATGAGCGGAGGCGCTTGATGTGGTTTAATACGGGCGTCCATAATGACATTGTCACATGCCCAGTGCTTGTAAGCATATGAGCTATTGACGCCGTAGATATCATGAGACGGGTTGCTTCGCGTAAACGCGGCCCATAAAAAATTGTTGGTCGTCTCGCTCATAAAGGCGCTGTCATCGCACACAATGATCATCGGGCAATCAACAAGCGGCCCCTGCCCTGCAATAGCATCGCTTAAAGCTTGCATTTCCTGCTGCGCTTCTTCGTAGCTTTTAAAGCTTGAACCTTGGAGTGCAACGATGCCCGGCATGATTAAGGCAGCAGTGCCGAATCCAGGCAAGCTCTTTAAAGCATAAGGAACGGCTTGGCACAAAGCTCTAACACGATCACCCACCGCAGCGAATATTACTTTGCTCCCGGTATTTAATCCCGTACCTGAATAATCAAGCGTATCGATCGTTGTATTGGTCTGGAAGTGAATATCACGACGAAGGTCGATTCGCTCCAATATATAACCCAAGAAAGCTTCGATATGATGCGTATCCAGCTTCTCGCTCTCTTCGGCCGCAATGAACAGAAATTTCGCCAAGCTAAGCTGGCCCGTTCCTAATATGCGGTTAGCAATTGTAAGAATTTCTGCTGGCTGCTTCACCTTCTGATACGGTGTATAACGCTCGCTGCCGATGGCGAACAGCAGCGGGTGAACGCCTGCGGCATCGACGGCATGAACCTCTTTCACACCCGGAATCTCCTGCTTGATCGCGCTCCCCGTCAGCTCGTGGATCAGCGCTCCGAATGCAGTATCCTCCTGCGGGGGACGGCCGACAACTGTAAATGGATAAATGGCATTCTGCCTTGCATACACCTTGTGCACCCGCATGACTGGAAACGGATGAGTGAGACTGTAATAGCCCAAATGGTCGCCAAAGGGCCCCTCCGGCTTTGTCTCGCCAGGATGAATTTCACCTGTAATAACGAAATCAGCATCATGACTCACGCAGAATCCGTCGATGTAGCTGTAACGGAAGCGCCGACCTGACAGCAAACCAGCAAAGGTAAGCTCGCTGAGACCTTCCGGCAAAGGCATAACCGCAGACAGCGTATGCGCTGGAGGTCCGCCAATAAAGATGCTCACTTTGAGCGGAGCGCCTAGCTTATTTGCCCTGTCCTGATGAATGCCAATTCCACGATGGATTTGGTAATGGACGCCTACTTCCTTATTAAGCTCGTAGTCGTTCCCATCCAGCTGGATACGATACATACCCAAATTAGAATTCATAATGCCCGGTTGATTCGGATCCTCGGAGTATACCTGCGGCAGCGTAACGAATGCCCCGCCATCTCCCTGCCAATGTTTAATCAGTGGAAGATCTTCAATTTTTATTTCCTGCATCGAGGCAGGAAGCTCACCTGATTTCTTGAGCGGCAGCGCGTTTTTGGCAGCCCAGCCCGCCCCTACATGCTTGAACGGATTTTTCATCGCTTTCATCGGATCGTTGCGCAGCGCGATTACGTCCTGTACCGATTCCCACGTATCGCGGAAAATAAATTTACTGCGCTCGACCGTGCCGAACAAGTTCGATAGGGCACGATATTTTGAGCCTTTAACCTTTTCGAACAATAATGCCGGTCCCGCCGCCTCAAAAACCTTCATATGGATAGCCGCCATCTCCAGATGCGGGTCAACCTCTTCATGTACTCGAATCAAATGTCCGTTTTTCTCCAAATCAAAAACACATTCCTCTAAATTCCGATAAATCATGATCTAGCTCCAATCTATGATAAGTATGTGGTTGATAACGATTGCTCTGCCTCATTCGATATAAGTTCAAATTAAGATTTTCGACTGGAGTCCGACGTGGGATTGGTTCTTCCGATCGCTGTTGTTTCCAGATTTCTTTATCCTAATGGTTTCATGTTGAAATCCGGAGAACAAAGGCGAACGCTTCGCTTCTCCATAACCATTCACACTCTGGCCTTCTTTGTCGTTTCTTCAGTCAAACTCATGTAGAAACGTACTACTAGGTATTATAATATAAAATCAGCAGGCTACCAATAACGCAGAAAACCACGCCTGAAGGACGTGACTCGCTTATACTAGTGATTCATCCTAAAACTTCTTCGTGAAAAACCAGAAAAGCAGAGCAAATCCGCTTATCGAAGATCCAAGCAAACAAACAGCAATCCAGCCTCCATGCGCATAAAGAGCAGTCGCGGCTATTGAGCCGGTGGCGCTGCCAGCCGAATAGAAAATCATATACCCTGCTGTTAGTCGGCTGCGTGATTCAGGGCGAACACTGAGAATCATACTCTGACTCGTCACATGCACAGCCTGAACAGCAAAGTCCAAAGCGATGACGCCAACGATTAGAGCCCATAGGGAACGCTCAGTAAAAGCGATTGGCAGCCATGATCCGAATAGTATACTCAACGAAATACCTGTCGTACGCTGACCAAAGCCGCTGTCCGCCCAGCGGCCAGCCCGTGCTGCTGCTAAAGCGCCTGCGACACCTGTAAGGCCAAATGCGCCGATTAATGTATGTGACAGTTCGTACGGCGGAGCACTGAGGGGAAGAACGAGCGAAGTCCATAGGACGCTAAAGGCCATAAATATTAGAAAAGCCAGTACCGCTCGGATTCGAAGCACACGCACCTCGATGAATAGTTGAATCACCGATTGCAGTAGTTTAAGATAGGACAGCCTCGCACCTGCGTGCACATGATTTCGAGGCAGCAAGCGGAACAAGATGAAAGCAGCTAACAGCATGCTTCCTGCAGCTACCCCATAGACAGATCGCCACCCTGCCAGATCAGTTAATATACCAGCGAAGGTCCGCGCCAGCAGTATACCGAGTACGATTCCGCTAGTCACCATTCCAAGTACTCGTCCTCGCTCTGAAGGAGATGCCAGAACGGCAGCATACGCCACAAATACTTGAACGACTACTGCGAACAATCCAGTCATAGCCATTCCCGCCAGCATCATGAGACTGCTCTGAGCCAGCGCTACCGTCAATAAACCAAACATAGACAGCAGCATCATGCCGATTGCCAATTGGCGTCGATTGAGCAAATCGCCAAGCGGCACGAGTAGAAACAAGCCTACAGCGTAACAAACCTGCGTAATCGTTATAATCATTCCCATCGATGAATGTGCGAGATTGAATTCATCGGCGATTGTTTCCAGTAATGGCTGTGCAAAGTAGATAGTGGATACAGCAAGCCCGCTGGCGATCGCAAATATCAACGTAAGGAGTTTGGACAGCACCTGCTTCTGCTCCGTAACCTGCTCAGCTTTATGGCTCTGCTCCACTCTTGAATAATTCAATGCCTGCACTCCTTTATAGTTATAATAATCATTACATACCATTCGGTATTTATTGATGATGATTAATATACGTTCCAATCAGATGTATGTCAAACAAATTGACAAATGACGGTCAATAATAATAAAATTATAAAAAACCGATCGGTATAGAAAGAAGGTGATTACATGGTTCGACTCCGTGAATTTGACGAGCATAAAGCGTTGGAAGCCGCCATGCAATTATTTTGGGAGAAAGGTTATGAGGCTACCTCCTTGATTGATTTAACGACCGCAATGGGTGTTCAGAAGGCAAGTATTTACTCTACGTTCGGCAATAAAGAAGCGCTGTTCGAGGCTGCGCTGCGCAGATATACGCATATTCACGCTTCTGCTGCAAGGGCTCAATTGCAAAAAAACGCCTCCGTCAAGGAAGCGTTTCGCAGTTATTTTGAAAGTATGGCAGCAGCAAATAAGAATAAATCAGGAATGAACAGAGGCTGTTTCTGCCTGAATACGATGGTTGAGCTTGCGCCTCACCATTTAAGATTCGAAATCTTAACAAGAGAGCACCAGCTCTATTTGGCAGCCATCTTTCAAGAAACGATTGAACGAGGCATACGCAGCGGGGAGCTGGGTGCAGCAACTAATGCGCAAGCCGTTGCACAATCGCTTGTTATTGCATTAATTGGGCTGACCGTATTTCTAAAATCACGCCCCGATTCATCATTTGTCAGCAACGCTATTGCTGTGATGCTTGCACCGCTCCATTAACGTGCAAGCGGCGTGTTTGGCCAAGTGACAACCGCTTCCCAAATTAAATCGGCAGCCGCCTCGATGCTAAGCTCATCTGTTCGAATCGTCAGCTCCGGATGAAGAGGCTCTTCGTAGGGGGATGAGATGCCTGTGAACTCTAATAGTTCGGCTGCTCTTGCTCTCTTATAAAGCCCCTTCGGATCCCTCTGCTCGCATACCTCGAGTGAACAAGCAAGAAATACTTCAGTAAAGAGGCCGTGAGAGAACATAGCCCTGACCTTTTCCCTGTCTATCCGAAATGGTGATATGGCGGCCACAATAACGATCAAGCCCGCATCCACAAACAGCTTCGCGACCTCGCCAAGCCTGCGTACGTTTTCTGCACGGTCTGCCTGTGTGAAGCCTAGATCGCTATTCAATCCATGGCGCAGATTGTCACCATCCAGTGTGAACGTATGTATTTGCTCATGAAATAAACGTCTTTCAAGCTCATTTGCAATGGTCGTTTTGCCTGATCCGGATAAGCCCGTCAGCCAAATGACGCCGCCTCGATGTCCATTTAATGCCATCCGATTCTCGGGACTGATCACACTTTGCTGCCAAGTTATGTTTGTCTCATGATTACCCATGTTGTCAGACAGCCCCTTTCCTTACTGCTTGCTCGCATGCTGTTGCTTCATATTCGCTCGATATTGACTTGGTGTTAATCCCGTCCATTTCTTGAAAGCACTTTGGAACGCGCTAGGCTCCGAGAAATGCAAAGCATACGCAATTTCCCCAACCGAGTACTCCCACTTCCTCAAATAGCCGATTGCCAATTCCTTGCGAACGAGAACGGATAAATCATTAAAGGTCGTTTTCTCTTCCTTCAGTTTATTCTGAAGCGTTCTTGTGCTCGTTCCGAAAGATACTGCCGTCTGCTGCAGAGATGGAAAAAACGCAGGCATAGACTTCTTCATCCACTGCACAACTCGCTCGGACAAAACAGTAGCCTCGGTCAATTCTCCCCGCGTCTCCTCAGCAATGGCCGCAAACACGCTAAGCAGCTTCGCATCAGAATATAAGACGGAATAATCCAATATGTCCCTGCTGATGCGCAAACAGTTGTTATCGCAGCCAAAGCTTGGCGTTTGGCCAAAGACGGTCAAATAAGGTGAAAGATCAGGAGGAGCGTCATGTGCAAATTGTATGCCAAGTAATTCGATATGCCGATTGCCGAGCCTGCCAATTAACCGATATAGCGAGCTAGCCATATCCTCTACGCAATGCCGCGACATCTGTCCTGGATGCTGAAGATACATCCGGATCACGACTTCGCTCCCCTGTACCTCCCATTCCAGGTTAAAGCCGCTGCATAGAATGACATTGTATCGTTGATACGCAGCAAGCGACTCAGCAATCGTCTTGGAATGCATCATGACGTATCCAAGAATGCCCAAATCCACGAACTCTGTCATCGCGCCTTGATGCAAGCCGAAATAGTCATCCCCTGTGAAATCGGCTGCGGCTATCATTAACCGCTCCAACTCCTCGCCTGCAATACGACCCTCCACATCCTGCAACAGCCTTGCATCAAATGAGGCATATTGGCAAAACGCTTCAGTATGATAACCTTTGTGAACAATGGATTTCATAATCGGATATACCATCGTAACGGCAACTCCGTCGTTCTTCAAACGCTATTCCTCCTTTGCGCAATTCAACAATAGATCTGCGCCGTTGATCATTCATTTATGTGTTGAAACGTTCTATGCTAATAGCAGACTTGCACCCATCTATTATATCGGAAACAAGGATAATGGACAGTGTTCATTGAAGAAATCGACCTATCACAAAGGAGAAAATGAATATGAAATCAAAAATTGTCATCATTAACGGACATCCTGATCAACAAAGTTTCTGCTCTGCTTTGAGCAAGTCTTATATGAAAGGAGCATCCGAGAACAGTGCCGAGGTACGCATGATTGATCTATGCCATTTAGATTTTGAATTGAATCTGAAGCATGGCTATCGTCAAAGAACCGAGCTGGAGCCCGATCTTCTAGAGGCTCAGAAGCTGATCGTTTGGGCTAATCATCTTGTGTTCGTATATCCAACCTGGTGGGGAGCGATGCCGGCAATTCTGAAAGGCTTTATCGACCGTGTATTCCTGCCTGGCTTCGCTTTCAAGTACCGTGAGAACTCCAGCCTATGGGATAAGCTGTTAAAAGGAAAATCGGCCCATCTCATCGTTACATCTGATACCCCGTCCTGGTACAACAGGCTGGTGTACAGACGAGCAGGCCTTAATGTGATGAAAAAGAATATTTTACAGTTCTGCGGCATTTCGCCTGTTCGTGTTACGGAAATCGGCCCAGTCAAACCAGCAACCGCTGAGATGCGGACCAAATGGCTGCGTAAAGTGGAGCACCTTGGTTCAAAACACAATTAATCATTGTATGAAACAAACAGACTGCCCTTAGGAGTGGGCAGTCTGTCTGCGGATAGCTATAAGGCATGCTGCATAGAGATAGTCCCTCTCGTCTCAATGACAATACCAGACTCATTCGTGTGAAGCTCAGTACGAGCCCGCATGATGTGAGGCAAGACAGTTAACAAACGATCCCTTGTAATCGAATCATCGTAATTCCAAGAGCTGTCCGCCATATGGAATCGTCCTTCCTTCACGGCATCCAATGAACGCCATTTCGGATGGTTCATCAGCAAAACCGTATTCTGGTTGCTTGCCTTCTCGGGATCAACTAGCAGAAACAGTCGGTCACCGTCTAAATCTGCGAGTGCGTCAGCCGTAATCTGGCGGAAATCCTCCCCGTATCTGTGCAGCTCTAAAGCCGTGTTCGAAGGCTTGAAGCCATCCGGATGGTAAAGAGTTGCGGCAAATCCCGACTTTCCCATCATATAGAGCTGCCCCATATGCAGAAGCAGGACGGATGCTGTTTCTTCCGGTTTGATTTCCCCTGCTACATTCGCCCACATCTCCTCCCAACGTCTCTCATAATCCGAGATCCATTCTACCGCAGCCTCGCGCCTGCCCAACATATCCGCCACTGCAATCAACCGCTCAGTGAGCTGCAACGAGCTGTCAACAATTGTTGTTGGGGCAATTAAGCTGAGCTGTGTATGGTCACGGTGAAGCTTTGAGCCCAATATAATCAAATCGGGACGCAGCTCCTTAATTAATGCCGGATCACCCAATAAGCCAACATCGACTACAC
Organism: Paenibacillus sinopodophylli; assembly: GCF_005930355.1. Taxonomy (GTDB): domain Bacteria; phylum Bacillota; class Bacilli; order Paenibacillales; family Paenibacillaceae; genus Pristimantibacillus; species Pristimantibacillus sinopodophylli. Next base: position 74,176 of record NZ_VDBO01000002.1, on the reverse strand, counting down.
CATGAAGAAGGTCACTGAATACGACCTGACTGCCCATTACAGTAAGCTCTGCACCAACTGGCGTAATACCAAGCGTCAGCAGCTCTCCAAGCGCATAACCGGTAACGACGATCCGCAATGCGCTAGATGAGGGCACCACCGTCCGATACGGTGAAACGAGCTCCTCAGCCGGCGTTCTGCTCAGCCTGGCATACATGCCTGGCGGGATTCCGATTCGTTTCGTAAATCGTCTGTTGAAATAATATTCATCGTTGTAGCCGACCTGCCGTGCGATCTCCCTAAGCGGCTGCTCATTGCCTTCAAGCAGCTTTATAGCTTGCTCAATACGCAGGTCATTCAAGTATTCCAATGGTTTTCTTCCTATCGACGACTGGAATGCTGCGCTGTATTTCGATCGTTTCATCCCTGCCATTCGAGCTAGCTGCTCAACCGTTATAGGTTCCAGATAATGATTATTCAAATAACGAATTGTAATACGCAGCCTTTCCTCTTCTTCAACCGAGGCTAGCTTCACGGACTGCTCGTTGATCTCCAGCAGAATGCATATTAGCTCTTGCAGCAGGATTGTCTGACGCATCCGTTCAGCATCGCTTGCTACCTCCGTATATAGTCGAATCCGATTCATCGGGTCGAGGAATCGGGTGAAGGGAGCTACAAGAATCGGCTTATAATAAGGCCACTGCATATTAACAAGCGGAAGCGGCGCATTGCCTCCCCACCTGAATACGTCAAATGATAGAACAAAACCTTGTATCTCTGTCATACCCGCATGCCATTCGATCTCACTTCCAGGAGGAAGCAGCATGCATAAGCCCGCTTCCAACTTCCATTTGGTGTGTGAGATTTCATACATACCCTCCCCCGATGCGAAAGCAACAATGACATGCTTGTCACACCTGACTTTCAAGCTCTCCTGCTTCGGGCATAGGAGAGAACGAATGTCTGCCAGAGAAAACATCAGTGGTAACGACATATGGAATGGATAAAGCTGCATAGGATAACTGCCCCTAATTGAGAATTGTTATCAATATCTTATACAAAAAAGACAAGTGATTCAACTGTTTTGTTGAAATCACTTGTCTTTCATTCATTTATTCTATTCCCATGATCTTAGGAAGTTCATCCAAGAAGCGCTCCATCGTTATCGGATCGCTCGCATTCCAAGCGATACTTGCTGAATATGCATGTCCATTTTTCACAGCAGGAAGTGCTTTCCAAAGCGGGCTGTTAATAAGCTCCGTCGCTGCTTTCTCGTCTTCTGTTCCAGGCAAGCTAAGTAGAAACACATGATCTCCTGCAAAGTCAGGAAGTACTTCTCTTGAAATCAGGGAGAAAGGCTCTTTTTTGTCAATTAATGCTTGTATCTTATCACTTGCTTTGAAGCCTTCAGGCTGATACAAGGACATCGTTAAACTGAAGTGGCCCATGACATAGAAGTCGCCAGCTAAGCTTAAATATACACTTGCCGTTTCGCCATCCTTCAAGCCTATTTTTTCCCAAGTTGCCTTCGCTTTGCTCTCATAGCTTGTAATCCAATCCTCTGCAACCTGCTTCTTGCCAACGATATCTGCAAGCTCCCGAATACGGTCATACGTAACGGCATCTCTATTATAGATGACAGTAGGTGCTATCTTGGACATTTCTTCATATATCTTCTCATCATCAGGTCCACCATATCCCGCTTGTACGATTAGATCCGGTTCTATCTCAATGACCTTCTCCATGTTATGCGGATAGCCAATGTCTACTACTCCATCCAGTTCACTCTTATACACATAAGGCTCTCCGAGCCAATCATTACCTGCAGGCTTGATGCCAAGAGCCAACAAATCGCCGGGGATATCGCCAAGCAAAATGATTTTTTTCGGCTCTGTCGGGATTGTCACCTCATGCCCGCTGAAATCCTTATACAGGCGTGTTGCTGGTTGATTCGTATTCGGCTCAGCGGCTTCATCCTTCACATTCGAACCGCAAGCAGCTAGAACGCTGACCATTAGCAGTACGAAGATGATAAGAACAAGCTTAGTAGGTTTGTTGTACATAAATAAGACCCCTTTTTCGTATATATTGAGAACAGTTATCAATATATACGATTGGGAGAAGCAAAACAATGGATAAAAATAGACAAACCTTTTGTACAAAACATTATCTTATGATTGACGGTGCTGACAAATCGTTCTGTGATGCGCACGCAGTTGGTTCACGACTCACCACTGGTCTAGCTGACCTGCTTGCTTCATATACATAGACAAGCTAAATCCTCGTTTGTCCTAACCAATCTATTCAAAAAGGATGTGCTATCCACCCAATGGAGCATCAATTGCCAGCTATCTTCAACTATATTCTGCTGTTCGGTGTTGCTTTCTTCTGGACGATAACTTATGTTCTCGTTATTTATAGAGGGTTCAAGGATCAGTTCTGCGGCATGCCGCTGGCTTGTATCTGCGCTAACATCACATGGGAATTTCTGCTTACTTTCATCATGCCGTTTCATCCGCTGCAACAAATCGTAACGCTTATCTGGTTTCTACTAGACTGCATTATCTTGTTTCAGTTCCTCTACTATTCCAGAACCTCCTATGCCAAAAGCACGGTTCGTGCTGGCGTATTCGCTTTGCTTATTATAGCCTTCCTGCTCCATTACGGCATGGCCGTTGAATTTCATGACCACATGGCTATTTACTCTGCATTCGGTATTAATCTCATGATGTCCGTTCTCTTTATCCAAATGCTGCTGGCCAAAGGCCATCAAGGCCAGTCTCTGTCTATTGCATATTTCAAAATGATAGGTACCCTCTGCGCCTCGATTGTCTGCTATTTCCTACAGCCGCAATCGGTGCTGTTAATGATTATGTACGTACTAATCTTTGTTCTTGATATCGTTTATATTGCACTAATGTATAGAGGCTCCATTAAAACGGTTCTTAGGCCGGCAATAGCGGGCTAACCGTTGTAAGGTTGCAAACGTTTTGTGCAAACTAGTGCAATAAGCAAAGTCTCCTTACACAACTGTATTGCTTATAATCGTCAAAAAACCATTCTTAGCGGCATTAGAAAACAGCTGATTAATGGATTCTTTTGCCGTTTCACTAAACAAATACCATTCATCTGCGATAGCATCGTGAATTAAAACCTCTGGGCTCTCTGATATAGGTTTAGTTGCGCTTAAATTTGTTAATGTATAAATATCAAAACTTGATAATTGGTTGCCTTTATGATCTAAAAAATCATATTGCCCATATTTATAGTAGGTTCCAGTTTCGGTATGACTATTCCATGAATAGTTTGCAGGAGCTTCGATCCTTTCACCTTTGTTTTTGACAAAAATAGTATACATGGATTCGTTATATGCGTTCCCATTCAATTGCTGTACTACGCCACCCATAGTCATATGGTATTCATGCTGCATAGCTTTAACTTGAACACCATCTATAGAAAATGGTTTAGTATCGACCGTTACTGCAAATTTGCTGTAATTGACCTTGCATTCAAACGTCTCAGCAATAAAACGAAGTGGAACAAATACGCGATTGTTTTTCATGTATGGTTTTACATCCAGCAGTACGCTTTCACCGTTGTTCTCCGCAGTACTGCTGTCTAGTGTTAATATTACTTTCATATCACTCTTAGTAAGAATAACCTCAGAACTCGACCATTCGACGATAGCTCCTAAATTTTCACTTACCACTCGCAATGGTACCATTATACGATTATCTTTCAACTCGGGCTTCACATCGGTGGCAATAGCAACGCCGTCAATTTTAATTTGATTTTCTGCTGCATAAGCAGTTGACGAAGAAACAAATAAAAGGAATGCAAGAAAAACACCAAACCATGTTTTATTCATTAAAGACCGCTCCTTTTGGTTGCATTTGCTGGACAGCTGCTCTCGCTAGCGAGAATTCCGTCATTAAGTAAGATTAGGTGGATCAAATACTAACATACTCAAACTAAAGAAAAGTACAAACGATGCTACACTAAAAATAACGTATCTTGATTTTCTCATCTCTACTTTTCTGAATATCGCTTGATTGCTAACGATTAAAATAGCTAGAAATATAGCGATTGCAAACAGTGTAAGCGGGAGAAGTATAACGATTACACCTTCTTCCCCTCTACTATCAGATCCGTCATAATATCCGATCAAACAGCCGATTAAGTAGATACATGCTGCACCGATTTTAATGACGTATGGAAGCGTCTGTGCTAGAAGAGAATGAATAATCCCGCCAATTAGTAGATATAGTATTTTCATTTACCCTCCCCAATCCTCATTAAAGCATCAACCACAGTTAACAGATAACAATTTATCCATTTATTAGACGAGTAATAGTGTAATTAGTTGCAGGAATGCTATGATTTTTCGGATTATCTTCCTAAAACAAATCCTTTTGATGAAAGCAAAAAGAGAGAAGCCGTTTCTGCCTCTCTCTTTTCGCCGTTCAGATAGCTATGAGCCTAGCTGAACTATACCCTGAATTTTTTCAAAAACTGCACGGCTCTAATAATATCGGCTTCGGGATTCGTGCCAACCTCACGTTCAATTGTTAAATAGCCCTTATATCCAATATCAACCAGAGCCTGCAAATAGCTAGGCCAGTCTACGCTGCCTTCACCAAGAGGAACCTCACGAAAAAATTCGCCTGATTCCGCAGCTTCTGCTACCTTCTCATGATCTAACGGCTCATACCCCAGCGATCCGTAAATTTGACGCGGGTCCGACTCACGCAGACGCACGCCATCCTTCGCATGGGTATGAACGATATAATCACGCAGCGTATACACGCCTTGAACCGGATCATCCCCCGTCACCATAACAAGATTAGCCGGATCATAATTGACAGATACGCCCTTAGTACCAAGCCCATCGAGGAAATCCTTTAAGGTTGCTGCTGTCTCAGGTCCTGTCTCAATAGCGAAAAAGGCATTCATACTTTCGGCATAAGCACTTAACTCAGCACAAGCCAAATGCATCGCTTCGTAGATCTCACTATTTTTATCGCCAGGCACGACTCCAATATGAGTGGTCACAACGCTTGCCCCGAGCTCCACAGCCAGATCCAATATTTGCTTGGATTTAGCTATCTTCTCGGTATTAGACCGTTTGTCCTGGAAGCCGTGCCCGCCCAAATCACCAACTAACGCAGAGATTTCCAGTCCTAGAGAAACTATATAGGCTTTCCATTCCTGACGAGCAGCAGAAGTGAGCTTATCCGGAACGAAATCTCCTGAAGCAGCATGGATTTGTACCCCATCGGCTCCGACCTCTTTCGCCTTGAGCAAGCCCTCTTTCACTCCAACTCGAAAACTGTCCACAATAACTCCGATTTTGTTAGGAACATGAATCATAGGGTAATTTCCACGCCCTTCGCTGCTGACTCATAAATTCCGCATAAAATTTTCATTAGCTCCACTCCATCCTCCACCGGACTTAATGGCTGCTGTCCAGTCTGAACACATTCGATAAAATGATTGATTTCATTCTGAAATGCGGAATCAACGTCAAGACTGGCATGATCCACTTGCGGCACGATATTCAGGATTGTATGATGTTTCTCCGTTACCATAAGTAATGAAGGATCAATTTCGAAGCCGCCTTTGTCTCCATACAGCTTTACCGATCTTTCATCCTCTTTGATATGAAGGGAGAAGCTGACATCAACCATCATTGAAGCACCGTTGTCAAAACGGATCAAGGCATTTGCCAAATCCTCGACTGTATTCGTCTCCGGATCCCAGTCTGCTGCTTTGTAGAACGATAGATGCTGTATATCTGCGCGGTTACCGAGCTTTCGATACGTATTGCCGCTGACAGACTTCACCTTAGGCTTGCCCATCAGATACCAGCAAAGATCGATCATATGCACTCCGATGTCTATTAGCGGTCCGCCGCCCGAGCGCTCAATATCAGCAAACCAACCGCCAGGATTGCCCAGTCGACGCAGAGAAGAAGCCTTCGCATAATAGATTTCGCCAAATTCACCCTGATCTAGAAACGACCTTAACATTTGCACATTCGCATCATATCTGCGTACAAATCCAACCTGCAGCAGCCTCCCGCTGCGCTTCACCGCTTCCTGCACGAGCAAAGCTTCCTCAACCGTTTTGCATAACGGCTTCTCTACAAGCACATGCTTGCCGGCATCAAGCGCAGCAATACTAATTTCAGCATGTGACACATTCCAGGTGCACACGCTGACTGCATCGACTTCCCTATCCAAGAGCAGCTCCTGATAGCTTGAATAGATGGTAGAAGCACCATACTGTGCACCTTTGAGCCTTGCACGTTCCTCGTTTATATCACAAATGGCATAAATCTCTACATCCGGGTGGTTTCGATAAGCCTTTAAGTGTTCATCGGATATCGAGCCCGCACCAATTACGGCGATTTTCAGCTTCTTCATTTCTCTTGACTCCCTTAATCATGATCTATCCTTTAACACCTGTCCACGCCACCCCACGTTCAATCAGCTTCTGACAGCTGATGAACACAAGCAGCAGCGGAATCGTTGCGATTGCAAGTGTTGACATTACAATATGCGGCCCCATCGATTGATTACTCGTAAAGCTGTTTATGGCTACGGTTAGCGTCCAAACCTCTTCCTTGCGCCCCACAACGAGCGGCCACAAAAACTCATTCCATGTCGCCATAAACGACATAACGCCAATCGTTGTAAAAATAGGAATCGACAAAGGAATAACCATCGTAAAATAAATGCGGTACTCTGACGCCCCATCAATACGTGCAGCTTGCAGCAATTCACCGGGCAACTGGTCGAAAAAGCCTTTGAATAAAAAGATTGCGATTCCCCATGCAGAATGCGGCAGGATGATTCCCCATAGCGTATCTACCAGTCCCATCTGTTCGATGGTCAAGTACAAGGGGACAAGCACAGCAAATTCCGGAATCATAATCGTAGCTACAAAAAACATCGTCAAGCCTGCTCCCCATTTCTTGCTGACAAGCCTGGACAAAGCGTAGGATGCAGTACCGCCAATCAATATATGAAGCACAATTGTCACGACCGTAACGAATATACTGTTGCCAATATAAGTTTGTAAGCCAACTCCCGAATCAAGGCCCTTCGTCTTAAAGATAACCTTATAATTATCAAAAAAATGTGCCCAGCTGCCCACCTGATGCACGGCGAGCAATGATCCTTGCATGAAATTAGCCGTATCTAAATACTCGCCAAGTTGTGTGCTAAGGTTTTGATCGGCCATAATACCCTCACGCAAGTTCTGCGTCTCTGCCCCGTCCAAATCAACACCATCTGCATAAGTCTTAAATTCGGTATAACCCTTCGCACGAATGATCGGAAGCTTTACCTTTATCATCTCATCGGTAAAAACCTGAGCAGGGACGATTTCGGGTCTTCCCGCCGTGAATAGATAAGAAGGCGTTGTGGCCTCGAATATTTTGCGATCATCCTTCATCCCAATCACTTTCAATTCGCCAATCGCTTCATTCTGGAACTTCTTCCATGTATACCACGTCGCTTTGGCGGCCTCCCGCTCATAGAATTGCTCATCGGTCGCAGTCGTTCCGCTATAATCAATGATTATGGAGACAGCTTGCGGCAAAGAAGGTATCCATTTGGGTGGAAGAGAGTAGATAGACTTTCCATCTTTAAGTGACGAACTGAGCATCCAGGCCATCGGAATCAAACTGACGGCAATAAATAGGATTGTGATGATATAAGCTGCCAGCTTAAGACTGCCTGCGCCTTTCTCGCGAATTCGATTGGATTTCATGTTGTAGCTCTCCTTTCCTCCCCTATTGGGTCTGATCCTTAGATAACCGCAGCTGTACCATAGTGATGGCTGCTATTAACACAAACATGATTAAAGAAATAGCACCTGCTAGACCAAAGCGATAAGATTGGAATGCATAATCAAATACAAGCATCGTCAGTACACGCGTGCTATCAACAGGACCGCCTCCGGTCATAATGTACATGGGTTCGAACGATAGAAATACAGCAGCAATAAATGCAACGAATTGAATGCCAATGATGAATCGGAGTCCTGGGAATATCACGCTTAGGATACGCTGCCAAGGATTCGCTCCATCAATTTTAGCCGCCTCAACCGTTTCTTCCGGTATGCTTCTTAATGCTGAATAATAGATCAGCACATTGATGCCGCCGCCCAACATACTCGGGATAACAATCGCCAGCTTGGCAATTGCCGGATCGCTTAACCAGTTATAAGGTCCAAGCCCAACAAGGGCTAGCCACTCGTTTAGAAGTCCGTAATCGGGATTATATATCCACTTCCAGAGCACCAATCCAGCTACAGCCGGAACCGCTGCAGGAAGCAAATATAGAACACGGAATAGCGAATTGTTACGATGAATTTCATTTAGAAATAGTGCTTGCACGATCGGCACCCAGAAGGTCAGACCGATATATAACGCGCTGAACGCAAGTGTGTTGCCAAATGCCGTCCAAAATACAGAAGATTTAAACAACAATACATAGTTGCCCAGCCCTAAAAAGTTGCCAGGAGGATTCATCAGACTATAATCAAAAAAGCTCATATATACGGCCCGTAACAACGGAATATACTTAAACATTAAGAAAGCAACTATGGCAGGCGTTAGAAAAAAAATCGCTATCCAATTGAGTTTGCGGCGTTTACGCGGCGGCTTAAGCAACAAAGCCTTAGTTTGCGACGGTATGTCCAGCTTGATTACCTCCGTTAAATAAATTCCTCAGGAAATAGTTGAACGAGTAGCATAAGCTGTCTGTCCGTTACAATTCCTGAGGAAATATTCGAGACTTTACTCTTTATTCCTTAATCTCCTTGTTATACGGATCAGCGACTTCCTTCTGCGCCAATTTCTCTGCAGCCGTCAGTTCAGTTAGCGGATCAGCATTCTCATCTGTTAATACTTTCTGGATCGCTTTCACGACATAGCTTCCCAGGCGTTCCTTCAGAAAGTACTCCAGTTGCACGTTTTCCGCTGTTTTCGTTACGCTGCTCACCAGATCTGCAGGCACATTACTTGAAAACTGCGATGCATCAACGTCCTTGCGGACGGACAGCAGGTTAGGCAGAATACCATTTTCAGACTGGAACTTCAACATTTTCTCAAGCGATTCTTTGGAATTTCTGAATGCCACATAAGTTAGTGCCGCATCCTGCCTCTCTTTCGGCACCTTCGGATTCACAATCCAATATTGTCCACCTGTTTGCGAAGGCGCAACGCCGGCAGGTCCAACCGGATATGGTGCAAACCCGATATCGTTCAGATCCATTCCACCTTGTACAACTCCCGCAAACCAGTCAGAGGCAGATAGGATCATTCCTACACGTCCCAAGAAGAAGTCCTTCTGATTATCCCCGATGTCCTGTACGATATTTTTCTGAACAACCTTATGCTTCCACTTTAGATCCTTATAGAATTGCAGCGCGGTTACAGCCGGCTGCTTGCTAAAGTCTAGTGTGACCGAACCGTCCTCATTCTTGGTTGTGAGATCCCCACCAGCTTGCCACACATAATACTCAAACCACCAATCTGCCCAATCCATGCCAAGCAAAGCGTAACCGTATTGATTTTTGTCCGGAATGGTCAGTTTTTTCGCATAATCAACAAATTCATCCCAGTTGGCAGGCGCTTTATTCGGATCCAGTCCCGCTTCTTGAAATAGCTTCTTATTGTACAGGAGCCCCATGGTGTACATATTATTCGGAATGCCATAGATTTTCCCATCAATCGTTCCAGCTGCCATGGCCGAAGGGAGGTACTGGTCTTTGTCCGCATATGTCTCCCAGAAGGACGTCAGATCTAGAGCAAAGCCCTGCTTTGCCCAATCGCTCATAATCGGAAAGTAAGCCGAAGCGTAGGCATCCGGACCGTTCCCGCCGGCCATCGAAGTAACGAATACTTCCCGGTCATTGTTTCCTGCAGGCTGAACCTCATGCTTTACCTTAATATGAGGATACTTCTCCTCAAACTCCGCAAAAATTTCATCATAGACTGGCTTTAAAATGTCATCTGGCTTCGCTTTATCCCAGACGGTAATTTCTATCGTTTCTTGTTTGACTGCGCTTTCATTTGTGGTGCTTTCCGTTGCTTTTTCTGACTGCTCCGGAGCTGCCGTCCCTCCGTTTGAATTGCCCCCTTGACTACACGCCGTCATAATAAGCATTATCGCCATCACGATGATAATGCCAAATCGTTTCGTTAAAACCCTTGGTTTACCGTGCATCCCATTACCTCCTCTGTATTGTGTACTTCCTTATCATAAGGGGTTCCAGAAGGGGAAAAAATCAATATATTAACCATTCCATTTTCGATTTCTTAACACGATGCGAGAATATTCTCACGGTATTTCTTAGGAGATATTCCGTACAACTTGCGAAAAACACTGCTGAAATAAGCATGGCTGTCATAACCGACAATGCCTGCAATTTGTGCTAGCTTCAGATCTACATTGGACATTAGCCGAATGGCATGACTCAACCGCACCTGCGTAAGATAATTGTTGAAGTTTTCACCGCTGCGTATTTTAAACAGCTTGCAGAAGTAGTTGGGATGAATAAAGTAATGATCCGCCACCCATGACAGCGTAATATTTTCATAATAATGATGATCAATGTAATGCTTCACTTCATCAATCACATCATCATGCAATGCCGCCTTATCATCTGGGATAAGCAGCATAACGGTACGCGCCGTTTGGAAAAGCGCATCCTTTGCTGCCTGCCAAGAACGACAGGATAATAGAACTTCAATAAAATGCTGCTGCTCATTCAGAATAAGCTCGCTAGGGTCGATATACTCGCTTAGAACACTTCTTAGCATAGAATAGATATGCATAGACAGTTTCTCAAAGTCTAAATAACCTTGCTCGGGTAAACTGTACAAACCTTCATACTGCTGTTCCAGCCATCTGCTGATGCGCTCTTCATCTTTGTTTTGCAATAATTTTGCAAATACCATTTCCTGATCAACTGCAATAATCGATGCTCCTGAAGCTCGTTCCTTGGAAGCAGACATACGAAGCGCAGAATAGGAATACACTTTTCCTGTTCCATGCAAAACCTCTCCCCGCACTGCCATTCGAGCTTGTTCATAGGCATTCTTCAAGCTTGCGTCAGGCGCATTCGAATTACTGATGCCGACTGCTGCTTCCAGTTGCAGATACTGGCGCAAAGCATCAAGAGCTTGATTCGCAATATGGGGAAAGTCATGGCTGTTCCCTCTTCCCCTTGTCGGGAGAACGGCAATCATTTCGTCAGAATGATAGGTGTGCCGGAATGCAAGGCCATTATGACCAGATTGAACGAGCAATTGCTCAACTATATTTTGCACACCGAACCAGATCAGCTGCTCGTCCTCTATATGAAACCCTTCATGAGGAAAGGTAAACGGACGTACGCGAATAACAAATAAAGTAAAGTCCGAGGTTTGCAAACGCTTGATCTGGGCCAGTTCTTCATGATCATGCCGTTCGCGAGCTTCTTCCTGAATTCTTCTTGTCAGCATACGCTCACGCTGCACCATCCTGTTCGCCTCGTAATGTTTGAGCAACAAGCTGCGGTAATCCTGTTCACTGTCTTTGGCCAAGAAATGTGCTTTCAACTTCTCCAGCACTTCCATCAATTCCTGTGCATTTAGCGGCTTCAGCAAATAATGAACAACCCCGAAGTTCATAGCTCTTCTTGCATATTGAAAATCATCATACCCACTAATGACAACGAATTGAATGTTAGCATCTATCTGTCTCACCCGTTCCAACAGCATGAGACCATCCATCACAGGCATTCGAATATCAGTCAGCACGATGTCTGGTTTTTTGTCTTGAATTTGCTGGAGTGCGTCCTGTCCGTCGGCCGCATCACCGACACATTCCAGCTGCATGGCTTGCCAGTTTATTTTGCAGAAAATACCTTTTCTCATGAATGGCTCGTCATCAACGATCAGCACTTTCAGCATCTTCTTCACCCCTCATTACATTTAATGGCACAACGAAAGAAACGGACGTGCCAACCCCATACTCGCTATCAATGGTTAAGCCGGCTTTTTCCCCGCAGAACAGCTTTAATCGCTGATTAACATTTTGCAAACCGATGGATACCCGATCTTTATTCAAGGGCTGAGCCTGTTTATAGTTGTAGGTATCCTGCATCATTTCCCTGATTTCTTGCAGCCGCCCGGGCTCAATTCCGTTTCCATTATCGCTAATTTGAATAAATACCCACTGTCTATCGAGTGCTCTGGCCATAATGGTAATCATTCCTCCCTGCTGGATATGCTCTATGCCATGCTTGAAAGTATTCTCGATGATAGGCTGTAAAATCAGCTTGGGCAGCCGAATTTGCTCCAGCTCAGGCTCCACGTCACATGTATAAGAAAACCGATCTTCGTAACGAATTTGTTGAATAGACAAATATAGCCGTACCTGATGAATCTCTTCACGCAAAGTGGCATATTGACCTCCGCTAATGTTGTAGCGGAACATCCCGCCCAGCGATTGGCTAATAAAGCTGATCGCTGTGTTACCATCGATGGCAGCAATAGCATCAATCGTACCCAGCGCATTGTAAAGGAAATGAGGGTTAATCTGGGTTTGCAGAGAAATCCATTCAGCATCCCTTTTAAGCAGATTAGCCTCCATATTTTTCTGAACCAATCTGTCGATCTTCTGTATCATCCGGTTAAAGCTAACGCCAAGAAAGCCGATTTCATCATAAGTGTGAATCGGTACCGAAACGTTGAAATTACCCATCTCTACCCGTTTCATATGGCGGCGAAGCCTATGAATGGGCTTAATCATCCTACTTGAAATGAAATACGAGGCCAGCATGGCAGCCAACAGGCTAATAATGCCGATTATAATCGCATCATTGCGAACCTGCTTGACATCCGCCAATATCGTATTAAGGGGTATTTTTCCAACCAGCATCATTTCATGGTTATTGAATTTACGATATATGGTGACGTATTGCTTGCCATTCACAACCATTTCCCCTTGACCCTTTATGCCCGGAAAATCATTAATCGAGAACTCTTGATCATGCAGTATCGAGCGTCCAATCATCTGATCATCCTCACTGGCAATAATGTTTCTATCGCCATCGACGATACTGAAGTTGTGAAGTCCATTCGGATCCATATCAGCCAAAGCTTTTTTCAACACCTTCCCCCGCATATCAATACGCATGACGCCAACTAGCTTTTGGCTGTAGGTGTTGAGTTTTTTGAGCGGCTGTATGTAACTAAGTGTATACTCAGGCTCCTGCAAATCTTCCGGTACCGTTCGCCCTACATGCCACTGCGGTGTGCTGTCATCCTGATTGATTAAACGAAACAACGTCTCCTTCTCCTGCTTCATTAGACTTTCATAATCAAAATCGCTTCTTTTCCCCTCCAAATCTGCAATATTTCTTTCTCCACTATTAAATTGATGGCCCTGCTCATCATAGATAGCAATAATAGAAATTTGATCATTTCTAAGCCGTGTCATATGAATCTTGGATTGATAAAGGATCTCTTTTGTCGTATCCACTGACATATCTGCGAGAAACTGCTGCAGCCCTGAATCCGTAAAGAAAGCCCACGCTTCATTCTGAATACCGCTCATCTGCAGCTCAAGCCTCTCCACCGTCTGATCAGCCAGCTTCTCTATGTTCGCGAGTGTATTTCTCTCTACGCTCACAGACATCTGATGATAATAAACCATACCGGATATAAATATAGCCAAATAAGCAACACCGAAAAAAGAGAGAATCAGCTTAGCCCTAAAACTGTGCTGAATCCATTTCCATAGCTTTGATATGGGCTTCCAACTGTTATCCAACATATCCCCTCCTTATGTAACGCATGTTCTCTGCTGCTCTATTTCCCTTGTTCCTGTGAAGATTCCTTCTACTATAGCAAAATATATTTGTGATTGATGTCATTTTCAACGCATGAAAACCCGGACCGACTTACCAAGGTTGGCAAGAGGTCCGGGTCTATCAAATTATGGTTTCAGATCGAGCATTCTTATAAGTAGAACGATCCCTTCCGCTCTTGTAGCCTTAGCAGTAGGCGCTAATTGATTACCCTGTTTCCCACGTAGCAATCCATTATTTACAGCCGCAGACACGGCCTCCGTAGCCCAAGTCGGAATGTCCTTGGCATCGCCAAAGATCAATTCTGCGTCTGCATCGGTCTCCAAACGGATCGCCCTAGCGATAATAACAGCTATTTCTGCACGACTAATCTGCTGGTTAGGTCGGAATGTCTGATCTTCATAGCCTTTGATTAAGCCTGCCTCGACTACGTTTCCGACAATTCCTGCTGCCCATGCCGGTATTTGAGCGCTATCAGTAAAGGCAACCTCCGAGTTGCTCCCTTCCAGCTTTAACGCACGAGCCAGCATTGTAACGAACTCGGCGCGTGTAATGAGGCCGTTCGGTCGGAATGTCCCGTCAGAATAACCCTGAACAATACCAAGCTCTACCCCCTTCTCGATCTGCCCCTTAGCCCAGTGAGTTTGAACATCCTTGAAGGTTACTTTCCCAAGGTTCAGAGTTCCCCCTTCGGCATTGCCCGTCTCCGTTGTTTCTGCGCCGTTATTATTGCCGCCAGTACCCGGCTGCGAAGGATTCTGATTCTCTTCGTCGGGAAGTTCAATCGACAGCAGATACGGTACTAACGGTGTTACTGCCATAGGCTCCGCTGTCACACTCTTTCCGCTGATCAAATCTGTCCATATTGTCGTTCTTAACCCATTAACCATAATGTAAGCTTCCTTCGGCAACGATGTGTAGTTGACGATATTAACAAGCAGCTTGCCATCATACTTGACACTACGCCATTCCGTGCCTTGAATCGGTTCATCGGTCTCTGCATCGATGAGCATGACATCAATCATACCGGAGGCTGTGAAGCTCGGAAGCAATACATTCCTAATGCCTTCTGATGAGGTATCCGTAGGAATAAGTATCGTATTGCTGCTGCCCATCAACGCACTGCGGACGACATCCTGCAAAAGCTGATTACGCTCATCAAATTTCAAAGAGTTATTGCCAATGATCACCACTTTACGCCCATCCTCGGCATAATCACGAATCGCCGCCAAAGTCTCTTCGTTCACATGCGTCGCTTCAGGTATAATCAAATATTTGTACGGCTGTGAGCGCCCTTCTTTTAGCTGCTTTTCCGAAAGAAAGCCTACTTTTAGTCCGCTTAAACTAATTGCTTCATATGCTTCTGTTACCGCGGAGTAGTATTTCGGTGCGAAGACCGCTGAAGGAATCGAGTACAGTATGGCAACTTCTGCTTGATCCTCCTGAAGAGCGGTTACTTCATAGGCAAGACGATTTAAGTCTAAGTTTGTCTTGCCTACGGCCGCCACAACATCCGGACGATGTAAAATACTTCCGTAGAAATCGCTTGTCGTGTTATTGCTTCGTTCCCATGACCATATTGTTGTAGCTGATTGACCATGAACAGCATCCTGCCACAGCACGGAACGAACGTGATTCGCTTGCTCCGGGATGTATAGCTTGTCGCCGTCACGGATGACATGATTCTCAGAGTTAAACACAGGTGCTTTCTTAAATGAAGTTTGCATATCATAAAATTTCAGTTCGCTCAAGAAGCCATCTTTTCCTTGACCCCAATAATTGGAGTTGTCATTTCCGTTGATTTGGCTGAGTTCGCTGAACTGCTCCGGATCAGTTCCCCATGTTAATTGTTTGGTTGAATCTACCGATGTGTCCATAACCTTCGAATGAATCGGTATGTTCGCGTCGATCTCGTGGATGATTCCAGCCATCCAGCTATGCCAATCAGAGAACAACTTATTGTTGAATATCACCCAATCATAAAACTGTGGTGTTGGCTCCGCGTGAAGCGGTACAGCTTTCGAGTGTGGAGGCATACCGACTTCGTCAAATGAAACATAGTTTGTTCCGTATATTTGGTTCAACGCGCCTATATCGCCTTCATAAATTTCCGACAAATAAGTATGCCATTTCGGTAGATTAATTGGATCTACCGCAGAAAAATAGGCAGGTTCATTCGATATTGTAATACTATGCAACGACGGATAATCTTTAACGAGCGGTATGATCGTTCGTAAGTAGGTTTCCATTATTTCTCTAGCCTTCGGAGCATCAATGTCAAATTTAATCCAGCCCTCACCGTTAGTCTTTAGTTCAGGCCACTTTTCCAATGCCCATGCAGGGAAATAATGCGGCGATAACAATAAATTGACGGCTATGTTATGATCGCTGGCATTTTGCAGTACTCGCTGAATATCATTTTTGATCGCTGCAGTGGATATGTTATAATCTTCTCCCGCATCAGTTGCTGCATTGTTCTCAAAGCCCGGATCCGTCAATAAATTAACCGTGCTTCCCTGAGCGGTCATACTAACATCATCGATCCAGACCTTTCCAATCTCATTCTCTGATAAAATAACAAACGGGAATGACGTTTCATTTGCTCCGGTCGTATATTCATAGGTAATCTCGGTCCAATCATACGTTCCTGAAGGGAACATCATTCGATAATCCCAGTTCTTTCCTCCAGGGAACCAGACATCCTTCACATGCTGACCTTTCACCCATGCACTGAACTCGTATGTCGTGTTCGGTTTCACCGTGATGTTCTGCATCACACTTATATATTTATTAGGGCTAAGAGGTGTACTGTTCGTAAGGAGAAGCGCTGCTTCACCAGAATGATACACATCCCAATCAGCCTTGGCTTTCGCCTGTACGCCGTTTGTCGCATTGACCGTCCATCCATATAAGGAATCAGCCGCTCGTATCACACTGTCAGGCCCAATTTCAATCTGAACAATATTGGTTCCGTATCCCTCGAATTGCGGAATATCCTGCCTGACTTGTTCGAAATGTCCGTAGCCTGTGAAAAAGACGGGTCGTTGCTCTGTTTGGCTAGTCGTTGAATCGAACGTATTCGCAATGAAGGAATAATTATGAATGGTCGGCCGCTGTAAGCCAGTCATGTAGCGCGGAACAAGCTTTGAGTGCTTGCTTCCATCTATATAGCCTTGCAAATTTCCTACAGCTTCGTCATAAAGCTTATCCAATTGCTCGATCACGTAAAAGGAACGTTCAAGCATGCCGTTCGCCGCATCTTCTTTGCCATATTCGATGAAGTTGCGAATAACCGTTGCATTCACTTGTTCATAATCTGTAGGAATTTGGAGCTCCTTAGCCTCTAGCAACAAATTTTCCAATATCGGCATCTTAGCTGCCAATTCATCGAACTGTGCATGGTCAACCTTAAGTGTCAAGGTCTCACTTTTACTTATACCGCTAGCCGCTTCATAGACAGCAACCGTTATAGGGTAGATTCCCGGCTCCGAACGTGTAATTTCGATCTTTTTCTTCAACACCGTTTGTGCCGGAATCGTAATCGTACGATCCAAACCAAGCTCTGACGAATTCAAATTTAACGTGATTTCATGATCACTATAGTTCGGAATTTGCAGTACATACATGGATGTTTCGTCTCTAGAGAGCACCACTTTTCCATCGAACCAAATGCCCCAGCCCTCATTTTGCTGAACGAGATCAAGAACTGCGAAGCGACTAGCATCTTTGCCGTTGCCTATGCCTCCAGTCCACTCGATCCATCCTCTTCGTCCGTTACCGTCGTTATCATTAACTAACAGCTCCGCTCTGAAGCGATGGTCTGGTTTTCCTGCAGCAAATATCGCCTTCCACGGAATCTTCGCTTCATAGGACGTCACGTTCAAACTCCGTACAGAATGGAACACAACCGCTTCCTTATCTAGTGATGCGTTCCCGTTGCTCCAGCGCCAAATATCTGGCTGGCCATTCACAAGAGCAAATCCATATTCCGGACCGTACGAATTGCCATCCTGACTAAAGGCAATTTGAACGCTGTCCCCCATCCAAATCCCGTCACCGGCAACAGCTTCGTGGATGTTATCTTTCACTGCGACGCTTACATATAAGGCATCTTGGTCATAAGCAAATTTTGCATTGGCGGATAAATCGTCCTTGCCGGACCATCCGTCGACTATGACTTGACGGTTATTATCCGAAGGCAGCGAAATACCTGTAAAGCTGTCCCATTCATCCAGCAGCCCATTCATTTCCATTCCCTCAGTCGCATTGAATACGCTTGCATATTTCCCGCTGCCAAGCGTGCTATCAAAGTGGTTTAAGCTTATGAATGTCTCGCCTGCCGTATCCGTTCCTAACGTATAGGCATAATCGGAAACCGCACTATCTACCAAGTCTGTTGCAGTAGCGTAAGCCCTAATCAACATGGCTTTGTCCACAATGATGGGCTGACTATAAGTTGTCCGCGTTCCCGAATTCCTCGGGTCTGTGCCATCAACCGTGTAGTATATCGTTGAATCTAAAGTCTCTGAAGATAGTTGAACCGCAGAGTTAAGGGATACCTCTCCTACCTGATCAGCCATTACCTGCTTCACTTGCATCGGAATCAAGCTTCGCATGTTATCCAATAAGTAAGTCACGCTTGTACGTCCTTCGAGATCTGACTTGCTGTGTATGAATAAATTAATCATACTGATCTGATCCTTTGGAATGCTTATCGAAGCCAAGTCAATTTCCACTGTATTCCACTGATTAGCAATCAATTGCTCAAGCGCACTTTCGTAGACCACTCCAGAATCACCTGAAATTTTCAGTGTAAGCGGCTCGTCTGCACCAGCCGTTTGAGACATCGGATAGATATCTATCAACAGCTTGTCTACCTTGGCAAGATTAAGCTTCGGCACCGGATTCCAATAAAAATTAATATAACCGTCTGCCTCAGAATGAACATTATAGGTTATACGGGCTGACTGAGTCCCTTCGGTGAGATAGGTATTCTCTATTTCCACCGCTGCATTGCCTGCTGCAGAGCTGTCTCCCGTCCATTCTGATAGGTGATTGAAACCATTTATAGCTTCACTTTGCAGTTGCTTCTCGAACCCTGCATTCTGCAGCAGATTCACACCTGAGCCTGACTTGACCATAGACAGATCATCAAACCAGACAGAATCCGTCGTATTTTCCGTAAGAATTCGGAAATCAAAGGAATGTTCATTGCTGCCAGTCGTATAGCTTGTTGTCACTTGCTGCCAGTCATAGCTTCCTGCTGGTACGCCTTGCTGCAGCGACCAGCCTGGAGCTCCACCGAACCAAGTATTGTTTACATTCATTCCCTTAACCCATACAGAGAGCACATAATCCGTATTCGGTTCGACTGATACGGCTTGTGAAGCCGTAAAATAGACATTAGCCGATAATGGAGACTCATTCGTTAATCTTAGTGAATGTCCTCCTAAGTGGTACTCATTCGAATCGATGGCATAGCTGCTAACAACACCGCCGCTCCCATGAAATGACCAATTGGTAACAGTAGGATTACCTTCTTCACTTGCCCATACCTTGCTCGAACGCGTTCCTAAAGATAGTACGGTCAGAGTGAATATCAAAATTGCTGCAAGATGAATAATTCCAACTTTTTTCCACATGACTTTTCCTCCCTTATCAT
Organism: Paenibacillus sinopodophylli; assembly: GCF_005930355.1. Classification (GTDB taxonomy): domain Bacteria; phylum Bacillota; class Bacilli; order Paenibacillales; family Paenibacillaceae; genus Pristimantibacillus; species Pristimantibacillus sinopodophylli. The sequence goes on along the minus strand of NZ_VDBO01000002.1, from coordinate 54,666 downwards.
TTGTGTTACTGCAACCAGGTAAGTAAGCTTATTATAATTTTGGAGGAAAACATTACATATGAAATAATTAAGAAGTTAGTTTCACTTTTTTAACTGTCTCTTCTAAAATAAAAGGAAGGTCTCTCCTTGTCGAGAGACCTTCCTTTTATTAATCATAGGCAATAGTAAGAAATTTCCCCGTTTCAGCGGACTCCTTGGCCTTAAGACACATTAGCGCGCTTAGTAATCCGTCCTCGAGAGTCGAGAGTGAGCGGGTAGTTTTGCCTTTCATCAGTTCAATGAAGTTAGCGGCAAGAGCCGTATCCCCGCCGAAATGGTCGTCATCTAATTCAAATTGATAGGTCTCCACCCGAGCCGTGTGGTGCATGAACACCTTGACCAAGCCTGTTATAAAATCAAATTCTAATGTTCCCTTATAACCGAGCAATCGTGCTCCCCTGCTGCCTGCCTCGCGGCGGGCGAAAAAGTTTTGTGAGTACGAGAGGTGCATTCCTGTATCATAACGAAGCAGCGCACTGCCCGAATCTTCGTTACCTGTATCGCTCGTATAGCAGCAATGGGTCCAATGATCAGCCACATCGGGACGGAATGCCGTACTATCTGGGCAGGTTCTATTGTCTTCACATGTTTTGCAGGTCAAACCTACTGACTTCGTCCCCTTGAAAATCTGCTTGGAGGTCATTGCGCATACCTCCGTTGGCTGCATCCCTAGAATGGCATTCAGATAGTCAAAATCATGCGTAGCCTTTTGTAAGAACAGCCCGCCAGTAATCTGGTCATCCCGATACCAGGACTGATAATAAACCGCTCCATACGGCACGTTATTAATCGCCTGTACATGCTCAATTGTGCCGATTTTGCCAGAATCAATAATCTCTTTTATAAATTGGACGATGCTTGTCAGTCTGAGCGGGAAGGAGACCACGATTGGGGAGGAAGAGGCTCCGTAACCTGTCTTCAGCCTGTGCAGCTCCTCCATTGACGTAGCAACGGGCTTCTCTAGATAGATGGGCAGGCCGGTTGGCATAACCTTTAATGCCATTTCCGTGTGCAGCGAGCATCTGGTTCCGATCAACACGCCATCCAGCGTCTCCGTCAGCATTTCATCAACTGATGCCATTAACCGAGCTGGAGCAATGTCCATTGTCTGCAAACCGGGATCAACTACCGCAACAACTTCGCAAGATTTGTCTACCTCTTTTATTTTCCTTAAAACCGTTTGTGCCCTTTCCCCATATCCGATCACGCCTAATCTCATTGACAAATCACCCCTTAAGCTCCAACAATGGTAATACAATAGTTGTAGTATAGTAGGTTTTGGATCGATTGGATTTGCAATAAAAGCAACTTTATTTGCCCTTATGGGAGGTTATTAATCGGAATGCAGAGCAAAGAATGGTCTCCGGATCAGCTGCGTCGGACGCGACTACGGACAACGATTGAAATTCAGAAGCTAATTACGCTTTTCTATTTCGAGCATAACAAGGACTACGTCTTTATTGGGGAGAAACATAACTTTTGGGAATTGCTTTATGTCGATCGAGGCGAAGTAGAGGTCAGGACAGATAAGGCCATACATGTGCTGAGACAGGGGTCTATCATTTTCCATAAGCCGAATGAATTTCATAGCTTTCGCGCGGCTAAGGGCGTCGCTCCCGATGTGATCGTTGTTACTTTTGACTGCCACTCCCCCGCTATGCGCGGATTCGAAGGTAAACAGCTTCAAGTTAATGAAGAAGAGCGGAAAATGCTAGTTCTTATGATGCACGAAGGAAAGCAGGCGTTCGAATTCCCCTTCCGCCATCCTTTGAAACGTCTTCCACATGCAGCTGCAGGCAGTGAGCAGCTGCTTCGTTGTTACCTGGAAACTTTCCTACTGCTGCTGCTTCGGAAACTGGAGGCTGCTGACAGCGGGGTCGTACAGCAACAACTGTCGCTTCCCCACCCTGCTCGCGAGAAAAGTGAGCAGCTCCTGCTTCGAGATATCCTAAGCTATATAGCCGAGCATTTAGACGATCCGCTCAACATCACGACAATATGTGGTCAATTTTATATGAGTCGCACTCGTCTTCAAATGCTCTTTCACAAGCAGCACGGCTGCTCCTTCAAGCAATATGTCACACAATTGAGAATCCGTAAGGCTAAAATCCTTATTCGCGAGGATACCCGTAATATGACAGAGATCGCGCGCCTGTTAGGCTTTGCCAGCATCCATTACTTCTCCAAAGCTTTCAAGAAGGAAACAGGAATAAATCCTTCGGAATACGCCCGTTCAGTGAGAGCACAGATGGATGCACCGAAATAATGAAGACTTCCTTCTTATGCAAAAAACCGTTATGGCTTATTCGCCATAACGGTCTTCCTATTTGGCAAAGCTATGATTTCCGATTGTCACAACAACATCTAGATTGGACCAGAACGAGCCTTTGGATACGTTCGGATTAAAGAAATAAACGGCGTTCTCGACGTTATTCTTCCCGTTCAAAGCATCTTTAGCTGCACGCAGCACGCTTGCGTTTGGTTTGCTTTTGTCCAACAATCCGTTATGCGCTGGCGGGAACTGCTTACCTGAATAAATAACTCCTTGTATCGAATCGGGGAAACTCGCACTCTTCACCCTGTTTAGTATGACGTTTGCTATTGCAAGCTGTCCTTCATAGGACTCATAGCCCGCTTCCACCATCGTAATCTTCGCAAGCAGCGCTAGATCTGACTCCGAATAAGGCTTAACTACCTGATCGAATATAGATGGAATAACCACTTTGAGCTTCGTGCCTAATTGAACGTCAGCCTTACCATCCCATTCATTCCGCTTGAGCAGCTCTGTCTTATTGATGCCCAGCTCTTTGCTTACCTCATCCAATCCGTATTGCTCCGTAATGACGACAGGCTGAACCGTTATGAGATCAACGATATCTGATTCGGTGTTCAACTGTATGTTTGCATGCAGCAGCTCCGTGAACTGACGCAGTGGCACATACAATCGGCCCTCCTTCAAGATCGGAGCTGTATCCAATCGGTAGCGGTCATCGTTGAAATAAACAACAGGCACACCATTGCCAAGCACAACTTTATCACCTAAAGCCGTATGTATCGTAACTTCTTCATTTACTTTATCCCAGCTCGACTTCGCTCCGAATAGATCGGCTATGCGAGCCGCTGGCACGTACAATCTTCCATCAAGCATCAAAGCAGGATCGGTCATCTTCACAATCTTGCCATTGTGTTTAATTGTCACAGCATTCGCTGGTGTTGCTTCTCCTGCAGATACGATAGACATCGGACCGACGCCCAGCAGAAGTATTCCCATAATCATTGCAATAATGAGCCTGTGAACAGGCTGGCCTTCTCTAATCATGCGTACCTCCTAGCACTTCAAGTTGGTCTAAACTGCCAATGCTTACCTTTCGGCATTATATCATAGGTCTTTAGACTTGTAGCATTAACATTTTCACAGAATTAAACAAATGGGGTACACATACACCCCAAGGTGAAACGACTGTCGCCGTCCTTTGACGGCGCGGCGCGTCTCATTCCGAGAAATAAAGAGAAAGGGTGGCGAAAACATTTTCTTTCCTATATTTTCAAAAAAGCAAAAAAACCATCTCATTTGAGATGGTTTCAGCTACCCTTATCCCTCGTTATTCGAGAGCGCTTTCAACATGATCGCCGTCCAAATCATTTCTTGACGATTTCACCACAAAGCTCTCACCCGTGTCATCCATATCATATAGCTTGCACCGCGATTCTGGCATACGGAATGGAGAATGAAGAATGAGCATCCACTCGTTTTGGAACGTTTGGAACATCATGCCATGACCGCTATCTCCTGCAACGAGCGGCATAAGCTGCTCCCATGGGCCTTCAAGCTTCCCAGTAGTAGAACGTGCGAGTGTCTGGACATAGCTGCCGTTCTCATACGTTGACCATAGCATGATGAGACGATTGCCGCTTGTCCTATACAATTGGCACCCATCCGTCACAAAAGCAGATGGAGTCCCATCCTGCGAATGCTCGCCATTATCCCATGGGGCATCCGACCCGTTAAACAAATGAATTGGCTCTGAAGCGCAATCAGTAAGATCCGGCTTCAATCGGACAGCCTCCACTGTACCATCCGCTGTCTGAACCCACTCATGGCAATACACCATCCACGGTTGATTGTCCTCATCCAGGTATAGCGAGCCATCAAGCGTCATCACCTCCGCAGGAACGATCGGAGCCTCCTGCTTCACTAGTTCGAATGGTCCTTCAAGCGAATCAGAGACAGCAATGGCAGTTCCACGCCACTGAAGAGGGAATCCCCCATACCCTATTCCTTCCAATCGTTGATCATTATTATGAAGTGTAATGAACAAATAGCATCGTCCGTCATATATATGCACTTCAGGTGCCCAGGCGCCATGCTGCGGATTCGCCCAACTGTCATCAGGCACTGTAAATACGACGTAGGGTCCTTCCCATGCCTCCAAGTCACGGCTCTTATATACGAGAACACCATACCTGTCCATTCCATTTAATCTTGGACTTCCGCCCGTATACAAATAATAGGTTTGCGAAGTTTTGTCGGCAACGACGAATGGATCATGTGCCGGAATATCAGCCAGCTTCAGTCCTGACTTGGGATTAGCAACATCGGAAGCAGCATTGTATGCGTTCATGAGAATTCCCTCCATATCAATCATTTTATGCTAAAGAATACCTATCTCCCGGGCACGTGCTACAGCTTCTGTTCTCCGTGCCACTTGCAATTTATCAAAAATAACTCGATTATAGCCTTTAACTGTGCTCAGGGCGAGATTAAGCCGTTCGCTAATCTCGCGATTAGAGAGTCCTTGAGCAATGTATTGCAGAACAGAAAGCTCACGCTCGCTTAACGATTCAAATAGCGACTCGGCTACGGAGTGATCTGCTCGCGGATATAAACGCGTATTGCTTTTCACCTCCCTTCCATCATACACAGCTATTAATTTACCTATGTAGTCGGGCATAATTCCTTTAGACGCTGCTTGGGACAACAGCGTCTTCATTCCGAGCCCCTCGTCAATGAAGATGCGAACCATTCCTGCCGGCTGTGCCAGCATCAACGTATTTTCCAGTATCTGCAATGCTTTATTCCTGTCGCCATAGGCAGCTCGAGCAATAGACTCTACTACCTTTAGCTTGAGATGTTCATCCTGCCAGCCTCTCTCCTCCGCCTCAGCCCCGAACCGTTCAAGCAGCGAAATCGCAGCAGAAGTATTTCCTTGAGCAAGCTGAACCCTAACCTGACTAAGCGGCATATATTGCGTCTGTACAAGTGCATCCGCTGCCGTCAGATTGCCCTGATGCAGCAAGGCGGCCACTTGCACGGCAGCAGCAGCCACCTTCTGTTGGTCGAACTGATGCTTCGACGCACACAGCATGGCATTAGCCGAAATCGCCTCTGCTTCGATCACAGCTCCTTGAGCGAGTCTAATGCGTGCGAGAAATACTTCACTCGCAACGACTCTGTCTGTATTCTCAATCTGACCTGCCAGCTTGATGCTCCATAGTAGATGCTGTTCAGCAGCCTTCAAATCATTCCATTCATACATAATGCGGGCAAGTCCCAAATGCGCTTCACAGGCAATGGTTAGCGGCGGGTCTCCAGCCAGTTGCAAAACATGCTTATAAGTCTGTGCAGCTAGATCAAGTTGATTGGCTGCTTCCTGCAAGTTACCAATACCAAGATTAGCCATGATCGTAATGATGAAATGCCCAATGGTCTGACTGCTCGTTAATGCATCCATGTAGGCTGCCTTCGCACTGATCCGATCACCTTGGAGATGATACGCATAACCGAGCGCCCAGGTTGTTGCCGCGCGAACCGGCAGGTTGTCTAGATACAAATTATCCAATGCGAGCAACGACTGTTCTATGATCGTTCCCGCCTGATGGCGACTGACGGCCATTGTAGCTCGAATCGAAGCAATATGACCGACAAGATCCTTCCATCTTTCGGCTGGTTCAACGCGGTGAAGTACGGTTTCCGCACGCGCCAGCATCTGTTCAATGCCAGTGACCTGGCCAGCGAATAAAGAAATAGAAGCATACAATACCCATAGAGAGGGAATCTTGTCCATTATATCCGCTGGAAGCGATTTCAACCATGCCAGCATAGAGGCTGACTCTCCGCGAAAGTGCAGGGGCATCCCTGCTCCTTCCATAAGCTCAGCAGCTCTCGGAACATCACCGGCAGCCGCTGCATGGTGGAAAGCTTCCTGTTCCAATTGATTATGCTCATACCATACGCTGGCTCGCGAATGCAGCTCCGATATACTGACGCTATTCCCGCTTATAGTTGAGGCTAGTTTATCTTTCAAACGCTGTCGCAGCAAGTCAGCAAACAGATGATGATAGCGGTACCAACGACGCTCGTTGTCGAGTGGAATGATAAACAGATTGGCACGTTCCAGGTCCTCCAACGTTTCTTGCGCTGAAGCAGGAGACCCAAGGCACAGCACAGCATCGCATAGAGAGCCGCACATCCGATCCAGAATAGCGGTCTGCAGCAAAAAAGATTGGATGTTTGCCGACTGCCGTTCAAGTACTTCTTCTATTAGATAGTCCAGCACGAAGCGATGACTCCCTGTGAAGGAATGAATAAACACGGATGTGTCTGTATGTCCCTGCATGGAGATTGCCGCTAGCTGTAAACCGGCAATCCACCCTTCTGTACGGGCTTCAAGCCTATCGATTTCACGAGTTGACAGATTTAAGCTCATCACTTCATTAAGAAATCTAGTTGCTTCAGAAGCAGTGAAGCGCAGGTCTACAAGTCGCAGCTCATTCAGTTGACCGCGTGCGCGCAGCTTCGCCAAGGGGAAACTCGGATCATCGCGAGTCGTCATCATCACGTGCATCTGCCTTGGCATATGCTCAATTAGAAAGAGAAGAGCATCATCAATTGCTTGCGTACGGATTACATGATAATCATCAAGGACGAGAATGAAAGAATACTGAAGAGCTGCTGCTTCATTCAACAAGGTCGTGAGTACCGATTCTATCGGCGGCAATTGCGAGGATTGGAGCACTTTGAACAAACTATCATCAAAGTTCACCCCTATCGTCTGCAAAGCTTTGCATACATATGTCAGAAAGCGTGCAGCGTCGTTATCTCCCTCGTCAAGCGATAACCATGCGGCAGGTTGCCCACAACCGGAAAGCCATTCGGCCGCTAGCGTCGTTTTGCCAAATCCTGCAGGAGCAGAAATGAGAGTCAGCTTTCCATGAAATCCTTCGTTAAGCTTTTTTATGAGCCTAGGACGAGCAACTAATCTTAGCCGTTGCGGCGGGATATTTAATTTCGTGGCTAGTATAGGTATATTCATGAATTCATTATAATAACGATAATTCCAGCATGCAATCGACCATGCTTTATTTTACGTATATCATCTAATAAAGTAAGCTTGAATGTTAAAACATCGATGATTGTCTGGAGGTTTTTCGTGGAAATACGCTTGAAGCAAAGTCTGCTTCAACTTATCATTTAGATATGAGAATCATTTTCATTGGCAGATTATGATTCAGGAGGAGACGAGATGAAGGTCATCGTAATATCAGGAACCAAACAGACTCGCCTTGATCGGAAAATTCGAACAGCTCTTGTTCGAATGATTCATGCGGACAACGGTTCATCTCGATAGGATAAGCTATAATCAGCGGCAAGCTATGCGCGTTCTACTCATTTATTACACTATTTATTCCATACGAGCAGATTCAACATCTTTCCAATTGTTATTCGTTAAGATTTCCGCTTGATCGCCGGCAAAAGCCTTCTTCGCATCTGAGTCATTCAGCAACTGATATCTCATCCATGCTGTCAAATAGCCTCTATGCTTGCCGCCATCTTGTTCAATCGCTGTATGCGCTGCTCCTTTTGCCATCGCCATCATAGCCGGAATGCTTGCGTTCGCATTGGTCAACGCAAGCTTATTGGAAGCTGACGAAGAGATAATGAAATCACGAGTTCCACCTAGAATAAGAAAGGGAACCTTCAAAGCAGACGTATCATATACATCCTCAGGATCGCAATACTTCAGTTCCGGCAGCGCGATGGACACGACGGTCTGAATGAGATCGCCGCTTTCGAAATTAGTATGAGCGTTTATAACACCGGTTGAGCCCTGAGAATGGCCTGCAGCAGCTACCCGATCCGGCTGAATCCTCTGATAGAACGGACTGTCAGGCTTATCATTCTCAGCCAGCATATATTCAATGGAAGCTATAATTTCTTTACCTGTTCCAGTCGTTGTACTGTACGTATCGATGATAACAAATCCCCAGCTGGCTAAGTGGCGAAACAATTCATCATATTGTTCGGGCAATGCGCCTGTTCCGTTTCCCCACGCGATTAACGGGTGCTTTAATTGGTTTTCGCTAGGGTAGTAAACCTTATACAGCTTCTCACCCTGCTTATCTGAAATTTCTAGCGCTTCTACTTGGTAACTGCCCGTTAAAGCATATTTCTCTTCAAGGCTCCCCTTCTCAAAGGCAGCAGCGACCGAGTTCACAAGGAAATAAGATAATGTGGAGAACGCGGCTATTATAATGAACATCATGCATGCTGCCCCTACAAACCATTTGCTTCTGAGAACCCTCTTTAATTGTGGCATGAAATCTCTCCTCACTGTCCTAGCATAGCTAGTGTTCATAGCGATACAGTCGATTTATCATACCACAGACTCTTTGCTTTTTTAGATTTTTTTAGGATGTTCCACGGTGATGACTACATTACCTTTTTTGTGCCCTTTCTCCACATAGAGGTGTGCTTGGGACATTTGCTCCAGTGGATAGCATCGGTCGATCACTGATTTAACTTGGCCTGTCTCAATAAGCTTCTTCAAGAGAGCGAGGTCCTCCACAAGCTCTTTCGCTACACCCTGTCCTTCCACCGACAGGAATGTCCCATTCGAGGCAAGTGCATTCTTGCACTTGGCTTTCGTCGTTTTCCCAACAGCATCAAAGATTAGATCATAACGATTTTCTTGCTGGGCAAAATCCTCTACTGTGTAATCAATAACCTTATCCGCTCCAAGTGATTTTACCAATTTTATATTTGCGGTACTGCAAACGCCGGTCACTTCTGCGCCAAAGGCTTTGGCCAACTGGACGGCCGAAGTGCCTACAGCTCCAGAAGCTCCATAAATTAATATTTTTTTACCGCTCTTGATATTTCCTTTTCTCAAAAAATGCAAGGCTGTCGTTCCTCCAAAGAGAACAGAAGCCGCTTCCTCAAAAGTCGTATTAACTGGTTTTATTGCAACCATTCCGTCTGCTGCCAGGCAAACATACTCCGCATGCCCACCGAATCGCATCCCAGTAAAGGCATAGACCTGATCGCCAATTTTAAACCGATTCACCTCTTTCCCTACTGCTTCAATCACACCAGACAGCTCTGTGCCGAGTATCGGCTTTCTAGGCCTACGTATGCCCAGAAACAGCCGCATGGGAATCTTATATAGAAATGGAGCTTTGAATCCGCGAACTCTGCAATCTCCCGATGTGACCGTTGTTGCCAAAATTTTCACCAGCACTTCATTATCCTTGGGAATTGGTTTTTCTACCTCTTTAAGCTTGAGCACATCCGATGATCCATAATTTGTGCAAACAATTGCTTTCATGGTTTTCATAATTTCCCTCCAACATATGAATTAAGCCTTAACCCCTTCGCGAGCTCTAAACCATGTCGCCTAAGGGAGCAAGGCAGAAAACGCCTATCCCGATCGGGAGGTATATGGAATGGCTCTATATAACAAATAATATATATAATAAAAGGTATTAATGCGTAGCTACTAAAGTATGGTTTATGGTATCGGATATGCACCACTAATCGTTTGGTAGCCCAACGAAAACAGCGACAGCCATGAACGTGAGAGTACGTCCATGGCTGTCGCTAGACAACACTTGTTTGGCGAATGACATATAGAGTTCGAAACTGACATAAATACTCAACTAAGTGTGTTTCACACGACCATAGTTATCTGTTAATTCAACCCATGCTGAGCTCGAATGCCATACATAGCTTGAATGACCAGCTCACCTGGATCGCGATTCAACTGATAATGTGTCAGCAGCACATTCAATGGAATGGCACACACATTATTTCCATCTTTAATCGCTGGAAAACCGGCCTCAAAAACAGGGCCATGTTCTTCATTGAGTGCTAAACTCGCATGAAGCGGTTCCGGAGCAAACTCTTCCGTTAATGCGTTCATAAGCTGTGGAACGAGTATATTGTCTATAACCGCCTTCGCTTCGTCTTCGACTGTAACCGGTTGTGGGAGGGGTTTCCCGCCCTTAGTCTCCATAAGATCAACGAAGAAAGAAGCCAGCCATACTGATGGATCATTACCGGATTGAAATCTGGCAATCAGCTCGCGCAGAAAGAAACCGCAGGAGTACACATCAGCTGCATCGTCCTTCACATGATAAACGAAAACCGGACCGTATGCTTCCAAATTCAATACTTGTACATCCACTTCTTCGAAATGCATTTTTAAAGCTACGAGGCCGTTATGGCGAACCGCTTTTATAAGCTCCGCCCATTTTTCCTCGGACATCTCCACCTTACCGTTTTCTTGCTCGTTTTCTTTCTCGTTTACTGTCTCATTGTTCATGGTCACTGTCCCTCCTGTCTTCTATCATACCATCCCACGGCAGCGGATAAAACCAGCAAGGTTAGGTCGATTCTTTTCAAAACGTCATAAGCAATGAAAACATACTACATTTTTGTCACATTCTAATCGCAGAAAACGCAAATCAAACCTATTCTGCCTGTTTTCCTCCCCTAATAAAATGTTAGAATAGAGTATTCCAACTATATTAGAAACAAGGAGCATACAAAGTGCGGTCACATCCCATCAACATTTTACGTATAACGGGCCTATTAGATGGCATTTCTTTATTAGCATTGTTAAGTATTGCTATGCCACTGAAATATATATGGGGAATCCCGAAAGCCGTAACAATAGCAGGCAGTATTCACGGCGGAATTTTCACTATCTATGCGCTGGCTATCGTATATGCTGCTATTCGGGTGAAATGGAGCCTCCTTTGGCCTGCTGCGGCAGTTATCGCTGCTTTTGTGCCATTCGGCAACTTTTTGCTGGACTGGCAGTTGAAGAAGGCACAAACCAAATATGACGTGAGACCTTTTCACTACGGCTTGCTTGTATACAGCATCGTATTTTTCTCATTTTTTGATTTATTCTCGCAGCTACCCGTCATGAGCACCTTCGCAGCTTCGGTAGGTGCCAGCTCGTTTGTTGTAGGCTTTGTCATAGGACTTTATTCGCTGTCCAATACGGTGGGCAATATTTTATCAGGCATATTAACGGATAAGATCGGCCCATTCAAAATCCTTATGGTTGGTTTATTGCTATCAAGCGGCGCACTGCTGCTTTATCATTTCGTGGAACAGCCGTTCTTCTTGATTATCGTTCGTATCCTGCATGGCTTTGTCGCCGGATTAATCGTACCTGCTGCTTTTACATTCTCAGCCAATACGACGATTAATGATCAGCAAGGAAAAAAAGTCGCATTCACTGGTACCTTCGTAGGCCTCGCTGCTATCATCGGACCGGCTTTCAGCGGAATTATGGCTAGTAAAACCTCTGTACCCTTCGTCTTTACATGCGTAGCGATATTAGGCTTCTCACTTGCCGTCCTGTCGGCTATTTTTCTTAGCAAATATAAGATACCGAAGAAGGACAAGGAGGTCGTTGACACCTTATCCACAGCTTCACTTTTCAATTCAGGTGTGTTAAAAGCTTACTGCGGCGCCTTTTTCTTAATGTTCTCACAAGGTGTAATCGCCTATTTACTCCCGCTTCATGTTCAAACGCTTGGCTATGATTCGAGGCTGAGCGGCACCTTAATGAGTGCATTTGGCATCATTGCTGTCCTTATATTCGTTCTGCCAACCAACCGAATATTCGATCGCGTAGCTCCCTCGAAGACCATGGCGTTAGGCATTGCATTAATGGGTTTAAGCCAATTGTTGATCAGCCAATCGATGACGTCCATCATTCTATACGTTGTCTTAGGTTTATATGGGGTAGGCTTTGCCTTCCTGTTCCCGTCCATTAATACGATGCTCATCCGAGCTGTGCCTGCTGAGCTGCGCGGGAAAGCTTACGGCTATTTCTACGCCTTCTTCTCTCTAGGCGTAGTTGCGGGATCGACCATAATCGGCTGGCTGCCCTTCGATATAACGGGAGGATTCATATTCACTGGAATTATTTTGCTATTATTTGCAGTATTCGTAGCCATCAATAAACAAAAGGATCAAACTTCGCTCGCAAATAAGTAGTTGATGAGCTCATTTCGCTGAACGGAAATACGGTTTTTCACCTCATTATGAAAAATGCTTCAATTTGTCCGGGTTTCTTATGATATACATGTTGTGCATAAGTCCGTTGACCACTTGAAACAAAACGACTGAATCGACTCCTTGCTCGGAATAGATAATGAGACCAACTTGGCCGTTGATTTCCCTAATAATAACTTGAGAGATACCGCCTTGCTGCGCAAATTTGCGTACCAGCCCAAGAAGGAAACGTGAGACTGATTGGGGGCTTACAATCGGATTAACCGCTGATAGTGCTTTCCCACCGCCATCAGAGATTAACACCACATCCTTGCTTAGGATCGCTAATACCTGATCCACATCATCCTGTTCGAGCACAGAAACAAATCGATTCACCCATGCTGCATGTTCTGTCTCAAGCTCAGCAGCTCCTGCTTGATCGTAATTACCTAATTTGCCTCTCGCACGACTGTACATCTTTCTGCTGTTTGCTTCACTCTTGTCGATGACGGCCGCTATGTCCGCGTACCCGAATCCAAATGCCTCTCGCAGTACAAATACGGCCCTTTCAGCAGCAGACAGCTGTTCGAGAAGGATCAGCATGCCATAAGACAACAATTCATTGCGTGCAATCGCTTCGAATGCTTCATCGCTTCCGGTAGGTACGGGCTCAGGCAGCCATTCTCCAACATATTTCTCTTTTCTTTTGGTCGCTGATTTGTGCAGATCACGGCAGCGATTTGTGACCATCTTATACAAATAGGCTTGAGGGGCTTCAATCAGCCCCTCCGGCTTCGCATCGTAGACCTTTAAAAATACGTCCTGCACAACATCCTCGGCATCAGAGAACGATCCGGTCAACTGATAGGCAAGTGAAAGTAGCAGTCTTTTGTATTGCGTATATAAATGCTCCATTCCGTCGCTCCCTTCTTTTAGGATTGGAATGTTTATTTAATCGTACTGCCCAAATTCCAAGTTAGCTGCTTGATTCGATGTCCCATCTTGCCTGTAATTACAAAATCAATACCCCATTTGTTCACCCAAGCCAATCCATTCTTAGGACCTAGACCGATGCTGAAGCTATCCATATAGCTGGTGTGCACAGGCGCAGCATGTCCTTCTATATCAGCTGCAATTACTTTACCGAGCCGGGCGGCTTGCGGGATGGCTTCCTTACAGGTCATACCGTCTGATCGTCCCGTAGCTGGATTGATCACTTTCGCGCAGTCTCCAATGCTATAAATGCCGCGGGCGCCTTGTACCCGATAGCTTGGATCAATTTTCACAAATCCGTCCGTTGTTACAGGCAAGCCCCACTGTTTTACAATCGGGTTTGGAATAAGTCCTAATGTCCACACGCATAGCCCCACGGGCAGCACGGTTCCATCAGACAAGCTAAGACTTCCTTTATCCTCTAGAAGCACGCGGCACCCATGCGCTACCTCTACACCGTTAGCTGTTAGAATATGCTCGAGCTTCGCAGAAACCTTGTCAGGTCCATCTAAAAATAATCTTTCGTGTGCATTATACAAACGGATATGCACCTGATTAGGATTCAATTCCAACTGCTCGGCATCATTCCGAACATGATAAGCTAATTCGGCGGCCGTTTCAATGCCGCTTATACCTGCCCCCGCTACAGCAATCGTCATTAGTCGCTCCCGCTCACTCGGATTCGCTTCTTTGGCAGCTTGCCGCAAATTAGCATGCCATGCCTTACGAATGTTTAATGCATCATTAAGTGAGGCAAGCGGCAGCCCGCCTTGTGCTTCATCCGGCAGGCGGATTATGCTTCCAGCTGCCACTACAAGTATATCGTAACCCAGCTCTTGTAAGGAATCGTTATCGTATTGAAGCAGTAGTTTGTTTTCTGCTTCTTTAATTTCAGTGACTGTTGCCTCAAGAAGCTCAACACCTTCAGGAAACAATTGCGTAAGCGGCGTGCAAATATCTTCATCCGTTACCGCTGGTTTGAACAGAATGACCTTGCGTAAGTGATACCTGTTTTTGTCGATGAGTATATATTTAATAGACTGTTTATTATTTCTACCCTTTACGTTTTTGCGTATTTCATTCATTGCATGGATACCCGCATATCCTGCTCCAATGACAATACAGGTCAATGTTTTCATACCATTCACTCCCAATATCGTTTTTTGTACCTGTATAACGATTTAGGAGAGAATAATGTGACAAACCTGTAAAGCTGCTATAGCGCTAATCTTACAATACGGCGATAATAGCCGACGGTAAGAATCGCAAATGTGAAATAAATGACCGTATAGATCGCCATTGCCATAGCTGCCGGGAAAGCAATATCTGACAATGTTAGCGCGGAAGCAGCCTTAACGGCGAAGCTGGAATGCACTAGTCCGATCGCTAGCGGAATCGCAAATACAAACAGCTGTTTACGGATAATGCCACCCATAATCTCACGCTCCGAGAATCCGAGCTGCCGCAGAATTGTATAAACGCCTTTCTCCTGTTCCGCCTCAGTCATTTGCTTGAAATATAGAATACTGCCTGTGGCGATTAGAAAGATGAGTCCTAGAAAACCGGCAATAAATATGATCAACCCAAACTTTTGGAGCGACTCTTGATAATATGAATGAAAATCTGGAGCTGTTGGCCGATACGCCTTGGCATATTTGTCGTACAAGCTAGCTGCCTCTGCACGGCCATTCCTATCCGCAATCTGGTAAGTATCCAGTAGAATGATTTCCTGGCCAGGGGTCAACGGCATACGGTCACGAATAGCATGCAGCTCTGCCTCCGTTATGACCAATTGGCGACCGTTCAAATTAAAGTTTACTGCATATCGATCGATTCCCTCAGTAATGCGGATCACACTTTGAAACCCGTTTGTTCCTAGATGAACCTCCTGAGGGTAGAGGACAGTGTCCTGCTCTATGCCCATTGCTTTCTTCTGGCCTTTATACCAAATTGCCTCCCCTTGCCTTGGGGTAATCAGTTCTGGATCGATCAACTGAAGCTGTTCTGCTCCGAGCAGCAATGTGCTGCGTTCCATGTTTTCCCCGTTGCCATATATACCTGCCAGTCGGATAGCATCGACTGGATGATGAACAAACTTAATTCCGGCTTGTTCGAGATCCGTGCGGAATGCAAGGGAATCTTGCTCCTTATTCTCAAAGATGAAATCGTATGGCAGCATGACATGCGACTCATTCTCGGTCGAGAAATAAAGCGAATAGGCGATTGCCACCATAGTCAATGTCATCGCAGACAGAACCGTAATCAATGTGAGTGAGTTCGCATTCGCTTTCATGCGGTGCATGACCGGCGCAAGAGACAAACTGTTTTTTAATCCAAGTTGTCCGTTCCTGCTTCTTCGAACGCTGTAGAACAACCAGCCAATCGTTACACGAAATAACAGATAGGTGCCGAGTATCGTTGATGCGAGAATTACGAGCATTTGCAAAAATAGTTCCTGACCGGGCTCTTTGCCGGATAGCATATAACCCGTTGTAATCATCGTAATGCTAAACAGCCCTACAATAGCAGAAACAGCCGCATTGGGCCGTTTCGGATGCTCCCCCTGCCGTTCTGCTGTGAACAATGCGAGTAGCGAAGTCCCATAAACTTTGATCAGCATTTGCATCAATGTAAGTCCGATAAGCAAGGCAAACACAATGGCGGTTTGAACGGCAGCTGTAGGTGAAAACGATAGGTTTATTACCGTTTCAATGCCTATTAATTTCATGAGAATGAGCAAAAAAAGCCGTGACATAAGCGCGCCAGCGCCAATTCCAATAAGCAGCGCGCCTATTCCAAGCAATATGTTCTCAGCAATTAGCAGCAGCCAAACGGCTCTGCGAGTCAGGCCAATCAGCTGATACAGCCCGATTTCCCTGCTGCGGCGTTTTAGAAAAATACTATTGGCATTAATCATGAATATGACCACAATTAACAGTAGAACAATGCCTGATACTTTAAACAACGAAGCAAACTGAACATCTGCGAACGTCGCAGTCATGATCGAGGAATCATGCTGTAAGGCTGCAAATACATAATAAAGGGTCGTACTGAAAATAAGGGCGAAAAAATACAAATAATAATTTTTAATGTTTTTCCGCATACTGCGAATGACGAGCTCAAACAGTGTCAATGTGATCACCTCCGAGCACGGCCTGTACATTCATGATGTCTTTGAAAAAGGCTTGCCGCGATTTGCTGCCCCGATATAATTCGGAATACAGCATGCCATCCTTTAAAAAAATCACACGGCTGCAATAGCTCGATGCCACCGGGTCATGCGTTACCATCATAATGGTAATGCTGCGCTGCTGGTTAAGCTGCTCCATCTTCCCTAAAAGGGAGGAGGCAGCCTTCGAATCCAACGCACCTGTCGGCTCATCCGCAAATACAAGGGAAGGCCCGTGAATCAATGCGCGTGCCGCTGATGTCCGCTGCCGTTGACCGCCGGAAATTTCAT
The DNA here is from genome assembly GCF_005930355.1 of Paenibacillus sinopodophylli. Lineage (GTDB taxonomy): Bacteria > Bacillota > Bacilli > Paenibacillales > Paenibacillaceae > Pristimantibacillus > Pristimantibacillus sinopodophylli. The sequence goes on along the minus strand of NZ_VDBO01000002.1, from coordinate 37,882 downwards.
ACGGATATTTATGGGCAATCTCTAAGATGCCTAGTTCTGAAGCAATGGCCTGAAATTCACTCTCCGCTGCCTTTTTCTTCATCTTTCCGAGCGAAACGGGCAGCAGAATGTTCTCTTTGACCGTCAATGTGTCCAGCAAATTGTAATCTTGAAAGATAAAACCAAGCTTATTGCGTCGGAAAAGAGACAGCTCTGCGTTTTTCATATTCGAGATGTCAACATCCTCGACCAATATCTTCCCTTCGGTCGTCTGGTCAATTGTGGATAAAACATTGATCAAGGTAGACTTGCCCGACCCAGACGGACCCATAATGCCGACAAATTCACCTTCAACGACCCGTAGGTCGATTCCCTTAAGCACTTGCTGAACATTGCCCCGTACACCAAATGATTTACGTATTTGTATGGCATGCAGCACCGTTTTTTTCATATTATTATCATTCATCTCCATAACCTCCACTCTGATCTTACTTTTATTTTAGAGAAAAAGGTCATGCCGGTCGCTCGTATCAGATGACAATGAAGAGCATTCAGGTGACAATACTGTCATATGGTAGTCCATTCTACTAACATGATGTCAGAACTGCTTCGTACGCGTTGCTTACTGTGAAAGTCATCCCCATTTTCGTTCCTGCGTTCAGCTCTGATTGAACCGCTAGGGTAATTCCAATTTTGAGCGCTGCTGTCCGTGCCAAATAGAGTCCGAGACCGGTTGCCGCATTTTGCAATCTTCCGTTTCCACCCGTAAAACCTTTATCGAAAATACGCGGCAGGTCATGTGCGGCAATGCCTGATCCTTCATCTTCAATGCTCAAACAAACATGACCCTCGGACGTAACCATCGTCGACAAAAGAATCGTTCCGCCTTTAGGGCTATATTTGACCGCATTCGTCAATAGTTGCCTAATAATAAAACGGCACCATTTGCGGTCCGTTACCACTAAAGCTTCTTCCCCTTCAATCTCAACGGCCACATTTTTTTCGATGCACCAGGAGGTCAGCTCACGCACTTCCAATACGGCTAACTGCTGAACCCCAGCCTGCTCCAGCACGTAATCCGCTTCCAGTGACGGTAATCGTGAGAGGTAAAGCTGTTGGTCAATAAGCAGATGGATTCGCAGCCAATCCGATTCCATTTTGCGAAGCAGCGGATTGCTCCTATCGCTTTCTATCGTCAATTTCATTGCGGTCAAAGGCGTTTTCACTTCATGCACCCAGGCCGTCGTGTATTCCTGCTCCACGATACGGGCTGCCTGACTATCAGACAGCTTATGCGAGTACCAGAGGCCCGCAGCCCGCAGCAGCCGATTTGTCGCCTCTTCGTGATAGTAATAATCTGGCGGCAGCGTTTCAATCCAATCATCGTCAATCTGCTCAGCTAGATCCGCTAGTGCGCGCGCATATTTCATTTCCTTCTGAAAACGCCACACTAGGAAAACTAACATGGATAAAATAAGCAGCATGTTCAAATAGAGCATCGAGGCAGCCTTGATCATGATGCCATTGTCGATCCAAATCAGTAAATCTACGAATAGCAAGGAGAACAGATAAAATATAATCCAGCTTTTCCTATCTATTAAGTAACGGAGTATCAATACATTCCCCCCTCATAACGTGGCAGCCATATAGCCAAGTCCTTTTTTCGTTACAATGGCTTCATCCAGTTGGAATACCGCCAGCTTCTGTCGCAGCCGGGTTACATTCGCTGTTAACGTATTGTCGTTGACGAATTGTTCATCATCCCACAGCTTGCGAATTAAATCGTGACGCGGAATGACTGTATCTTTCGCCTGAACGAGTACGACGAGAATAAAAAATTCGTTTTTCGTTAAAATCACGTCTTGCCCGTCCTTGCGGATCAAACAGCGCTTCATATCAATAATAGAGCCATTCCATTCAATAAGATCGGAAGCTGCGTCCCCATATGCATATGTTCGGCGAACAATAGCTTTGATTTGAGCCAGAAGCACGTCCATATTGAAAGGTTTCTGAATGTAGTCATCCGCCCCCATATTCATAGCCATCACCATATCTAGAGGATGATCACGCGATGACAGAAACAATATCGGCACGTTCGACACAGCTCGAATCTCGCGGCACCAGTGGAAACCGTCATACATCGGGAGCTGAATATCGATAATGACCAGCTGCGGCTGCACGTCAATAAAAGAGCACATCACATCATCGAACCGCTCCGGTTTGGTAACACGAAACGACCATAGCTCCAGCCTTTCCTTCAATAGATGAAAGATTGCATCATCATCTTCGATAATAAAAATATTCAAATCCATAACGGCAAGATCCCTTCTCTCTATAGAATTCGAACTTTAAACGGCAGTATCTTCCATCTCTCGCATGATTCATCATACCATTCCCTCTTTCCATACCAAAAGGGGGACAAATAATTGCCCCCCCTGATTCAGTCAAGCTTGATCCCCATGTGACGGTTTTCTCATTCCGACTATATTGCTGTTCTGATTCAACAAAAGCATGCGATTAAGCAGGAAGCAGCATCGTGAACAGCAGCGCTGCCAGCTCTTGCTTGTTCAACGGCTTCCGAGAGCCGTATTCGAACTTGCCGTTCGATTCAGTCACCTCTGGCCCATGCAGCTTCCATTTCACTGCGGAGCTTACGGCATCGATCGCCCATTCCGACGTGCCTGGCATTAGCTTAGCCGTGGAATCCTGAGCTCTGATTCCTGTACCCGTCAGCAGGCGGTACACGATCACGGTCGCCTCTTCGCGAAGAATCGGACGGTCTGGTTCGAACAAGCCGTTTCCCGTTCCATTCAGCATGCCTGCTTCGACTGCTGCTTGTATATCTTTTCGATACACAGAATGTTCGGTATCCTTGAAGGAAGAAGGGTTGTCCGATTCCGGAATGCTCCATATCGCATTAAAGGCATGGATGAATGCTCCGCGCGTGACGGATTGCTTAGGCAAGAACGGTCTTGACAGATCATCCGTCAAAAAGCCAAGCGACTTTAAGCCCAGAATGTAGCTGGCATATGGATGATTCACTGGTACATCAGGAAAGCCTTTCTGATCCAGCTTTACTTTGGATGCATAGCTGAACAGATTAGCGTATTTCATGTAAGTAATGGTACCTTCGGAATCCATCTTGAATGCAAGAGGATTGCCCAGTTCATCTACGAACAATAAAAGATCGACCTGCTTCAATTGATGGCTTCCAGATACATCGCTGACCGTAAGAATTCCGTCGCCGCTGGCTACGACTTTGGTCAGTAATTTGATTCGCAAATCGGAATACAAACCTTCGAACTTGGCTAGTATATCTTGGGACTGTGACTGAAAATGGTCAGATCCGAATGATGATTTGCCGCCTGCAAAATAATGATCCATAAATGCGTTAAATAAATCATGTCGCAAATTCTGATTCGCATTGTAAGAAACGAAAACACCGGTCTTGCGATCAGGAAGCAGCCACATTTGAGAGCTAAATCCCAGAATATCGCCGGCTTTGGATATGACAGCTTCATTGTTCGTGTGTGAAGGATCTTCAGGCGATTCGAAGCCGTAGGTCATATCCGGCAAATCGGGATGTATAACGATATGGTACGAAGACATCGCTTTAACTGATGCAGGCGACAGGATTACCGCGCCGTTCGCTGTTTTTCCATCGTTCAAAAAGGTGTTCATAAACAGCGCCATATCAGAGGCCGTCGATATCATGCTGCCCTCTGGCCACTCGCTTGGAGAGAAATCGTACACGGGCAGAGCGCCCCCTTCCATATCGTAGGAAGTAACGAGTCGATCAACCAATTCCTCATTAAGCTTAAAGCTGCTAGAAGTCATGCCCATCGGTCCGAATAGATGCTTCTGCATATAGCTTTGAAACGGCTCTCCACTTACCTGCTGCACGATGTACCCCTGCAGCCTTGATGCGAAATTATCATACATATAAGACTTTCCGGGCATGCGAACTACTGGCGGAAATACAGCAAAAATACTTTCTTTCAGCGAAATCGGAGTACTTGAAGGATCCATAAGATAACTTGCATCTGTAGGCTCGCGTACTTCAAACCCAGTCGTGTGCGTTAGTAAATTCTCGATTGTAACGGGTGTTCCGAAGGGGTTCGTTAATTCGTAACCATCTAAGTACTTTTCAATATTGTCTTGAAGTGATATTTTCCCTTGTTCGATGAGCTGCATAATGGCAGCCGCTGTAAACACTTTAGAAATAGAAGCAATGCGGAAGGTTGACTGACTTTCATCCACTGGCGACTTCGACGTTTGATCGGTTACACCGTAGCCTTTGGATACAAGCACCTTCCCATTCTGTACGACAGATACCACGGCGGCGCTGGCTTTTTGTTTGATGGCATCCTGTGCAAAAAAAGCGTCAAGAAAGGCCTCTACTTCTTGGGCGTCCTGCGGACCACTCGTAAAATCACCCGTGGCGACACTGCCTTGCGAGTCCAGTTCCTTGGCTGAAACGGTCAGTTCCGATGCTGGCTGCTGAGCGTACACGCCAGTTTCTCTTGCAAGAGCTAAGCTCAGCACCGCTGTTAGAATGCTTAGTCCGATACGGGTTCGTTTCATATTCATATTCTTATTCTTGTTATTACCCTTTTTCATCCGAAATTCTCTCCTTGCTAGTTTTAAGTTTGCAGTCAACCCGTCCAACCGGTCAGGCGCTTCAATACCTTAATTGTATGCCGAGAAGATATTACTGTCGTACGAATCAGATGATAAACCGAGGGGCCATTGTTACATTATTGTCACAATCTGATTGGCAATTTTTATTGGCAAAATGACTTCAAAATCAGCAGGATATCGGGTATGTTTCATTAATATACTCTTCATCATTATCAAAGGTCGTTAGGATGAGAATATTCACCTGCGGGTGAAGCTCCTTAATCGCTTTATTTGCCTTCATGCCCCCGTCACAATGTCATTCCCGAAGCGGTCAAATTTGTGAAGCTGTTTGATGTTCTCCTTGGAACACCAAAAAACCACTTCACAATTGAAGTGGCCAAATGATCGAGCATATAATCTGCGAATGAAACGTTTAAAAATGACTGTTAAGCGGTTTCGGACAAGCTCTGCAGTATTCTGGAGACATCTCAAAATAAAAACAGCAGGTTTTACGAATGTATGCTGCTTGGTTATCGGTATGTTCGGTATTCTTCGTGTTGTGAAACATAGCAAACGGATTACGGCGTTCTCTGAACAGGCTTGCTGGTGCCGTCTCTGTAATAAATTTGAAGTCGTCATGCAGCCGGATTAAGATGGATGGGTCCTCTTCTTCTTCCAATTGATCCTCATACAACGGAGTGATCCTGACCATCACATTCTCCCATAACACCGACCTAGGCACGCCTCCCACTATAGATAAAGAATGAAACAAGGGGGAAAGATGCTCCTCAAATAATTGACGTACCACATGTTCTCGCCAATCCCCCCGATTCCCCACTTCCGGTTCCGTCACGTTCAGACCATCCAAGCTCAGATTCGGAAACCTAGACTTACTAAGGCTATATTCATCGTCATCCGGCGAGGCTAATAGACAATTGTATAGCGTCAGCCCCAAGCCCTTATCGAATACGGTCATCGCATACAAGACTGGAACGACTGCCAGATAAGCATAACGCTTGGCCAGCATCGATGCTGTAACTCTTCGGGAAGGCGAGCCAATTTCCGCCGCAAGCTGATCCAGATAAGATGCGCACTTCTCCTCATCCAGCAGCTCTATAGCATGAATAGAGCATGTTGTTGGCAACGCCTTATTCTCAAAACGGAAGTTGAACTTCGATCCTAGTTCCTCACGCTCCGACTTCGAAAGCATAACGGACATGTTATGGCGTACCCAAGAACACTTCCGCAACTCTATCTACGACCATATTGATCGCAATTGGCCCATAATAAGCAATCCATACATTCGAATCTACATCATAGACTTGATTGTTTTTCACTGCATCGATGTTCTTCCAAGTGTCCGTTTGCTGGAACTCCTCAACAATTGCTTTGAACATATCATCTTGTACGAGGAAATAATGATCCGCTCCAACCTCAGGCAAAGCTTCTAACGGCACTTGATAAGCCGTATCCGTCTGAGCTAGCACCTGCTCTGGTGCAGACAAGCCTAGATCGTTGTAAAGAATGGACGCTGCGCGGTGACCAGGCGCATGAATTCGAATGCCTTCATCACGCGGACGTATCAAGGCAACAGTCTGGTCACCTAGCTTCGCTTTCAATTCTGCTTTCAGCTTCGTTGTTTTCTCGTTATATTGTTCAAGTACGACATTTGCTTCTTCTGATTTCCCTACGATTTTACCGAAAGTGGCAAGCGTATCTCGCCAATCTTCATTAAAGTCAAGCATGATCGTCGGTGCGATTTTGGATAAGCTTTCATATACTTCTTCCTGGAACTCTGTGCAAATAATTAAGTCTGGTTCCATCGCAAGAATAGCTTCCAGGTTCGGTTCATCCCTCGTACCGAGCAATTTCACGTCAGTCAGCTTATCCATCAAATAGGCTGGGAAGTCTGATTTATCTGCTGCAGCTTTCACGCTGCCCGCTGGCTGTTCGTTTAATGTAACGAGCTGATCAACAAATTTGGTATCAAGAACAGCAATTTTTGAAGGGTGCTGCTCCAGTGTTGTCTCGCCCTTCATATGTTTAATTACGACAGGGTAAGCTGGTTGCGCTGTTGGTGCATTTGTACTTGAAGATACATTATTAGATGATGCTGCTGTAGGACTAGCCCCTCCAGAATTGTTGCCGACGCTATTTCCCGTCGAACATGCACTTAACAACAGAATCAAACTCAACATCAAACTAACCGCTAGTACCGAACTTTTACTTCTATTCATTCCAAAAACTCCTCCGTCAACTTGTTGATAATGATTATCACAATCATTATTATAGGAGACATTGTTTGCAGAGCCAATGGAATAACGCGACATATATGATGCACTTATCCGACGATTCTGCCTGAAATAAAGAGGAGAAACGCCACAATGCTTCTTGAATGCGCGGCTGAAATAATAGCTATCTCCGTAACCTACCGATTCTGCAATGATTTTGAGCGGTACATTCGTGTTCAATAACATCGTTTGCGCATGATTCATACGAATTTGAATGAGATATTCCATCGGTCCAATTCGAAGCTTCTCTTTGAATAGTCGTTGCAGCTTTCGCTCATTGCACCCAAGAGCATGAGCAAGATCCTGCAGACTAAGAGGATCAGCATAATACTCCTCCATGTAGTGGATCGTTTGGGTTACATAGTCAGGCTGAATCGTGGTCGCACCCTCGATGGCATAGAGCTGCTGCAGGAGGTCATACACCAAATGATGAAATAGCGCTCTTACATGAAATTTCTCAAGCTCGCCATCAAGCAGCCAATAGGCATGCATCTGTTCCATTCTCGTAAGGAGACCAAGAGGATATGCCGGAGCAAAACCATAATGCATGTGAAATGGATTATTGTCATTGTACACTCGTAATAGTTCCTTACGCGTTGGCAGTACGAGCACCGCTTTATAAAAAATGAAATAATAGTCAAAGGGTTCTTCAACTTGAATAATATCTACCATCGCACCTTTGCCAGCATGGCAAACGTAGCAGCGATCAGCGATATGCTCGATTCCATCAATAACAATCCTCGCCTCACCCGTCACCGCAAATAGGAATGCACTTGCTGGCAAACGAAACCCTTGTACACTCTCACTCGCTTGCAAGATGGAACGTCGTATATCAAGCACCCTTATTGCTGCATGATTCCATAGTGGCAATTGTTCCAATAACGTCATCATGTTCACCTTCCATGTCTATTTACACCGTCCAACTCTCTCATTATAGTAATAATCATTCTCATTATCAAAGCTTTTCCATTTTGCTTGATAGATTAGGCTTATTTGACGTTTCGGAAAAGGGGACCTAGAGAAGCCTTGCTGCTATGCCTGCCTTCCCGACCATACCTCCTGTGTTATAATGAGCACAGATAAAGGAAGGAGCGATTCCAAATGGAAACCGTAGAAATTATCGCGCTTAACACACTCATACTGTCTCTCCTACTTCTATTGAAAGTGTTCAGCTTGCAACGACAACTTAATGAAATCAAATCAGATCTTGAATGGCCTAACAACAGGCCAGAGGCTGCTGCATTACCCAAACAAACAATCCATATGCCTATATCTCCAGTACCAACAGCACATGCTGGCGCTCCAGCGAATTTGGATGAGAGATTACTTGTGCTAATTGCTTCAGGAAAAAGAATACAAGCAATCAAAGCGTTCAGAGAAGCGAGCGGCCAAGGACTGCTAGAAGCTAAGAACGATGTGGACAACTTGGAGAGGAAGTACAATTGACATGGGAAACATCATGATCGTTGAGGATGAAGAAGCGATCTCCAGGGTTCTTGCGGCTTATATCAGTAAAGCAGGCTTTACCTGCCAGATCTACCGAGACGGCTTGCAAGCCGTGGACGCTTTCAATCAATTACAACCCATGCTTGTTATTCTTGATGTCATGCTTCCAGGAATGAACGGATGGGATATTCTAAGTCATATTCGTCAACGCAGCGCTTGTCCTGTCATTATGCTGACAGCTAGAACAGCTGTCAGCGATCGCATTATGGGACTTAACGAAGGCGCTGACGATTACATAGCGAAACCTTTTGAGCCAGACGAGGTTATCGCGAGAATTCATGCTGTGCTCAGACGGCCGCCGCAATCGCTGTTCAACGCAGGACAGATTACGTTCGGAAGCTTACGCATTGACTTCAAATCCCGAAGTGTATATTTAAACGGTGCGAGCTTAACCATTACACCGCGTGATTTGTCGCTTCTGATGTTTCTCGCCGAGCATCCCAATCACATATTCACTCGTGAGCAACTGATTGAGAAGGTATGGGGCATTGATTATGACGGCAGTGATAGAGCGGTTGATCTGGCGATTAAGCGGCTTCGCAGGCTGCTGCTTCACTGGCCTGTAGATGAAGGCGAGATTCGAACATTACGAGGAACGGGGTACCAGCTTTATGCCAACACACGTCATTAAGCGGCCAACCCTGCTAAGCCGTTGGACCTTTCGTTATGTAATCACTCTTTTCTTAGGCTTGCTAATCATAGCAATTACCGCTATGCTCTGGATTCGCCAAGATACGATACATGAGCGGAAACAAGCTCTTCAGACATTCGCAAATGTAGCCGCAGAGCATGTATCTGATGGGAATGGCAGCATCATCATTCCGGGCAGCTTCTACGAATGGATTGATCTTACGCAGCGCCGTTACGAGATTCCTGGGCAATTCGCGCTTGTGGTGTTCGATCGCAGCAGCCATACTATTTTCACCAAAGAAGCCCCTCCGGGCATGATTGGGAATGACTATATGAATCCGCCGGAGCTGAATGATCAGCCACAGTCGGCAAGAATACAAGATACCTACATACTGACTACACCTATTATGGACAGTACCTCCCAGATCGGAGCTATTGTCATCGCGTATTCTTATCATGAGCTGGCCCATGTTAATCAGAACTATCGCCTGATCGCCTCCTTGCTTATTGCAGCTGGATTGCTGGGCTGGATAATCATTTATTTGCTATCGCGAAATTTAAGAAAACCAATTAACCAGCTTGCTGCAGCACTGAATCGGATGGAAAACGGCGATTACAAGGCGACGGTGCCTGCCCGCGTGAAGGAGAAAGAGATTTATGAGCTGCTCGTATCCTTCCAGAAGATGGCTGCCCGTCTTGGTACGCTGGAGGAGCTCCGTACGGAATTGCTGGCGGGAGTTACCCATGAGCTCAAGACTCCTGTCGCCTCTATTCACGGCTTAATACTAGCTGTTCGCGATCAAGTCGTAACAGGTGAGGAAGCCGATGAGTTCCTAGATATTTCGCTGGTTCAGACACGCAGGCTGCAGCATATGGTTACCGATCTGCTGGATTTCAATGCCTTCGCATCCGGCAGCATGAACGTTGCTCAGGAATCCCTTGATCTGAGTAAGCTTCTGAGCGAAATCATCTATCAATGGGGTCTTCTTGATCTGGAAGAGGACTTACAAGTCCTGAGGGATATTCCGAGTGAGTCTTACAAGTCCATTGGCGATGCAAGCCGCATTCAGCAGATTATGGTCAATTTATTGAACAACAGCCGACAGGCGCTTCAAGGCCGAGGAACGATTCATATATCGCTGTCACCATTCACAAACGATACCTACCAGATTATCGTTCGAGATGATGGCCCTGGTATACCAGTATCCGAGCAGCCTAACATATTTGAGAGATACTACCGCGGTGAGGGCAAGAAGCTGTCTGACCGTGGTCTGGGCCTTGGCCTTACTTATAGCCGGATGGTCGCCGCTGCGATGAAGGGGCAGCTTCATCTAATCAGCAGCACTCCTCAAGGTACAGTGTTCCAGCTGCTCCTGCCTAAACAACCTTGAAAGCTTTTTTATAAACATGAATTTGAACATATACCTGACACATTCACCGCTTATGCTTATCTCAGATCAGCAATACCTAATCTGAGAGGAGTTACTTATTATGAAATCGTACAAGCTCACACTTTCGCTCACTGCCATGTTCGTCCTTAGCGCTGCCGTTGTTCCTTTGGTCATTGCATGCTCCATAGCATCCGGCAAGCCATCCTCCGCCCAGTCGGCTGCCGTTCAATCGCAAGCGCCTAAGAAAGCAAACCATAACCCTGCGCCAACCAAACCATCTGTTAACAACGCTGCGGAAGCAACCAGCCGTTCAACGGACGCGAACGGCTACACCATCGTCATCTCCGGAGGATATGAGACGGATGCGCAGGATCATGGCAGGCCTGTCGTACTTATCGCTTCTGCGCTTGGCGTGCCTTCCGAAGTATTCCGGAAAGCCTTCAGCGGCGTAACGCCAGCTGGCGCAGGGACCTCTGGACCTACTAACGAGGAAGCACAGGCGAATAAATCCGCGTTGTTGAACGTATTAACTCCCTACGGTATTACCAATGAGCGCTTGGATGAAGTATCCAACTATTACCGCTACAGCGGCGTTAAAGGGCAAGTATGGAAAAGAACCTCAGCGGCATTATCTACTACCGTTCAGAACGGTGTTGTGACTGGAGTGAAGATTAGTAATGCCGGCTCCGGCTACACTTCCGCTCCTACCATCACGATTACGGGACCAAGCGGCACCATAACAGCTATAGCAACTGTAGCCTACACCACAGACTTCAATACCAATGGCAGCCTTAGCGCTGTAAAGCTTCAATAGAGGGATTATTCAATTTAACTATAAGCATAAAAAACCGAGCAAAAGCAGCAATGCTTTTGCTCGGTTTTTATCGCTGAGCAAGCGACACTCCTAGCGCACAATAGCTATAAGCACAGGCGATCCTAACAGAACTGAAGAAGTTGCTGGCAGGCTCTGCGCAATAATATGCGGATGAACAGACAGTCGTTAGCTTCCTCATCATTCAGACGCTTGGATCGCTTCTTTCTTCCGCACCTTGTCCAAACCTCTCCTGATAATGGCTAGGCGTACATCCGGCGTATTTTTTGAAGATGGCTATAAAATATTTGTAATCCTTAAAGCCTACGTCAGCCGCAATTCGATACACCTTCTCCTCACTATGCTGAAGCAGCTCCATCGCCTTCTGGATGCGATATCGGTTTAGGAAATCGTTAAACGTATAGGTCGTTTCACTTTTAAACTTCTGATTCAAGTAAGTCGCGCTTACTTCCAGCCTCTCCACTAAATCCTTGATACCGATTTTTTGGGCATAGTGCTCCTGTACGTACTGAATCATCTTCGATACATAACGGGACGACTTTCCAGGCAGCTTCACGACCGAAGCTTGAAGCGCTTCTCCGCTCCCCGCTCCAGATGTCTTCATTGCGGCGAACTGACGCTTCATCTCCACCTGACTCTTGGCACGCTCCAAGGCAGCCAGCAGTTGATCCTGCTCAAGCGGCTTCAGCAAATACTCTGTTACACCCAGCCGGATAGCCTCTTTGGCAAGCCGGAATTCATCGTAACCTGACAAAATAATATAGCTGCAAGCCGCCTCCTCTACGCTTCGCTCGATCATGGCAATCCCGTCCATTAACGGCATATTGACATCTACGATTACGATATCCGGTCCGAGCGCGCGAATCTGGCTAAGCCCCTCCTCGCCATTCTCTGCCTCGCCTACCACGACACAGCCTGCACTCAGCCAGTCAAAAGTAAATCGTAATCCTTTGCGGATCATCTCCTCATCTTCCACCAGCAGCACCTTATACATCAGCATCCTCCTTTTGGAATGGCAGCACAAAGGTAACGGTCGTGCCTTCCCCGATGGCACTATCCATGTGTATACCGTAACGCTCTCCATACATCAGCACGAGGCGGCGATGCAAATTATGCAATCCGATATGAGGTGCGCGGTTATCCTGTGAAAGCATGATTGCCCGCACTTCCTCCAGCCGATCCTTGCTCATCCCTCCAGCGTCGTCCTGCACCTCTATGATAAGGTCATCGTCCTTAATGTAGCCAACCACCGTGATCGCAACGGATTGACGCTGGCGATAACCATATTTAATGACGTTTTCAATAACTGGCTGCAGCATCAGTCTTGGAACGAGTGCAGCTTTTGCAGCTTCGCTCACCTTCTCACTGTAGTGGAGCCTATTCTTGAATCTCATTTGCTGCAGCTTCATATAGCCTCCGACATATTCCAAATCGGTTCCCAGCACGACATGATCCTTTTCGTTGCCAATACTATAGCGCAGATGCCGCGAAAGCGTAAGTACAATATCCTGAGCCAGCTTGTCGTCCACGACGATGGCATAACGCAGCGTCTCCAGCACATTAAATATAAAATGCGGATGGAATTGCGACTGCAGATGCTTGACCTCAATAACTCTACGCAAATCGGAGAGCTCCTCGTTTTTGGCTACCAGCTCATTCAGCCGCCGCAGCATGAGATTGTATTGATTCGCAAGCGACTCGAACTCATCACCTGTTCCAATGTAGACATAAGAATCCATGTTGCCTGACTGCAATTCCCTAACAGCGTAGGTCAGCTTGTCCATCGCGCGCGACTGGCGCGTGGATACGACACGAGCAGAATATTGAATCAGAATCCACAAGAGAAAGCTGGCTAATACAAAAAACACAACAAGGGATGAATAAGCAGCATGATTCCATTGAGCAGCGCTTAATGTATAAATTCTCCACTGCGATAGCGGCACATACGTTTCCTTGCTATAATATTTCCCTTTATCTATCCGTACGTAATCTCGCGAGTCTTCAACCAGATTATATTTGTTCATTAAACCAATCGTCAGATTGTTTGTTGTCGCAATAATCGTACGATAAGGATCAGTAACAACTGCGATTTCGTTGTTTTGCACAAAGATCAGCTTCTGCAAATCTTTTTCGTACAGCTGATAGATCAAATAGCCGAGCACACCTTCACTGCCTACAATTTCTTTCGCAAACGTATAGGCCGTGTAGCGGTCATGCGAGAAGCGGATATGGTTGGTTTCAGCCAGCGCAGACAGGTCTTGCTTGTACATTCGCCGCGCAATCGCCTGCAGGGCAAGATCAGTCGCATCCAAGTTGTAGTTGGCGGATGATGCCAGAATGTTCCCGTCTACACCTATAATGTGCATAATACTCTTCACTTGCTGGCGGTTGTTGAAGTCATAAAAACGTTCAAAAACTTCTGGTCCTTGTCGGCGCGACTCTGCAAACGAAACAACGGCTTCCAGCGCCGCAGCTTCATTCATTTCTTTCGTATAAGAGGTATATACGTCTTCCATGGCCAATTTAATCTTTTTGCCAGCTTCCGTCGTTTGGCTGATGAGAAGAAACCGCGAGTTGATCATCATAAACAATAGGAACAGTACAAACAAAATTGAAATCGGCACAAGGGTGTGAAGCAGGAACATCCGGCGAAGCGAATCTCTAAAACTCCCTTTGGCCATTCCGTCATCCCCCCTTCATGCATCCTCTTATCATAACCGACAGTACAAGCTGATGAAACCTATAGAGGCTTCTCCGAATGGACAAAAGGCCGGTGCCCGCTTGCGCGAGCCCGGTCTGGACTTACATTGTCACTTCTTTTTTACCTGACAGCTTGAAGAACAGCAGCAGTGAAACGACAGTAATAACGGTCAGCATAGTAGAGAGAGCGGCAGCCACACCGTAATTCCCGCGCACGACTTCCGTATAAACGGCTACGGTCATCGTTCGTGTATTACCAGTGTATAGAATGATCGATGTGCTCAATTCTGTTATAATACTGATCCAGCTAATGATCGCGCCGGCGAAGACACCGGATATCATCATCGGAACCGTTATTTTGAAAAACGTCCTCATAGTGGATGCACCGAGGCTAATTGCTGCCTCTTCAATGCTGTCGTTTACCTGATGAAGCACGGCAGCACTCGAGCGAATCGTATACGGAAGACGCCTAATTACAAAAGCTATGATTAGTATAACCGCCGAGCCGCTCAGCACGAGCGGTTCCTGGTTGAAGGTAACCAGAAGGGCGATACCTAGAATGGAACCAGGCACGATATAAGGCAGCATCGTGAATGTATCCAGCAGATTGGCAACTGCCCCTTTGCGCTTCACCGTCACATAAGCGATTAGCACCGCAGCTATCGTAATAATAATGATCGTAATGCCAGCCATCATAAAGGTGTTGTAGATGGAATCACCCACCTTGGAAAAGGCGGCACGGTAACTCCCTAATGAATAGCCATCTACGAATATTTTACCCGAAGTCTTCTGGAAAGACGTATAAGCTACATACGTTTGCGGCATCATCGCGAGTATCGTGAAAAGATAAACATATAGGTGAGCCGCCCAATTCGCAGCACCCTTTAACTTCTTAGGCTCGATTGGATTAAGCGCGCTCATGCTGTAAGACTTCCGATTTGCTACGAATTTCTGTAGCAGAAACACCGTAGTCGCAAACAAAACCACAATAACACTGATTGCTGCGGCAAACCCGTCATCGCCTCCGACCTCGCTAATAAATTCGTTGAAGATGAGTACCGGTACTGTACGGAAACCTTCCCCAATTAGCATCGGTGTGCCGAAATCTGCGAATGCTCTCATAAAAACAAGCAAGCCTCCAGCAAGCAGCGTCGGTGTAATCAGTGGAACTAGTATTTTCCACATCTTCCTAAGACCCGTGCAGTTCATGCTCTCCGCTGCTTCCATAAGCGAATTATCAACATTTTTGAGCGCTCCGGACACATACATGAAGATCAGCGGCGACAATTGCAGCGTAAGTACAAGCAGAACGCCGGAGAACCCATAAATGTCAGGCATGCGGAAACCGAACACGTCGAATATGAAATTGGTAATCACTCCGTTGCGTCCTAGCAGCAGTATCCAAGCATACGCACCGATAAACGGGGCAGACATCGACGAAATTAATATGAGAATGCGCACCGTTCCGCTGCCTTTGATTTTGGCAATGGTCATAATGTAGGCAAGCGGTCCAGCTACCAGAATGGAAAGCAAGGTGACGCATACCGTTACCTTCAGACTGTTCCAAACGGCGTTCATATAATACGCTTTACTGAAAAATTTATAAAAGTATGCAAGTGAAAACTCGCCAGTAGTCCCATCAAAAAAACTTTTGATCAACAGCATAAACAAAGGCAATGCCAAAAAAATCAAATAGCCAGCAAAAATAAAAAACGTGATTAGTGACCAAATGTCCAAACGTCTCATCCGGCCAATCATAAGCCACTCCCCCGGTTCAAGTTGCGCTCCCCGGATGCATCGTAAACATTGATAGTTCCCGATAGGATAGCGAGATGAACACGCTGCCCAATGTCTGTAACAACGTTCGAGGCCGATTGCTGAATCATTTCCACTTCCTGCCCATTCTCAAGCTTCACGATAAGATGCGTGTTTAAACCTAAGAACACGTTATTAACTACTTTACCTGCGAGACCTGTCCCGTCCTCTGACAAGACAAACTCCTCGGGTCTAACCGAAATTTTAATTGCTACAGACTCGTTAGGCTTCGCCTCTGATAGCAGCGCCGGCATTGTCAATATATAATTGCTTCCAATTATAACCGCAGCACCGCCAGCTCCATCGCCCTCAAGTACGGCGTCGATAACGTTCGTCCGCCCGATGAAGGTGGCGACAAATAGATTGGCAGGACGCTGGTAGATGTCTCTCGGGGCTCCGACCTGCTGGATGACGCCCGATTTCATAACCGCAATCCGGTCCGAAACCGCCATCGCCTCCTCTTGATCATGGGTCACATAGACGGTAGTAATACCTACCTCGCGTTGAATCGACTTGATCGCATTACGCATATCAACGCGAAGCTGCGCATCGAGATTGGATAGTGGCTCATCCATCAGAAGCACATCAGGATTTATGACGATAGCTCTGGCTAGAGCCACACGCTGCTGCTGACCGCCAGATAAATTTTTAGGCATTCTGTTTTTGTAAATATCGATTTGCACCGTATTTAGAATTTCGCTAACTCTGCGCTGCTGGTCCGCTTTAGTCACTTTACGATTCTCAAGTCCAAATGCGACGTTCTGAGCTACGTTCAAATGTGGGAATATGGCATAATTCTGAAATACCATCCCAATGTTGCGTTTCCCTGGAGCCACGTCATTCATCTTCTTTTCATTAAAGGTAAGAGCCCCGCCCTCTATACTGTTAAAGCCTGCCACCATTCGCAGCAGTGTCGTTTTCCCACAGCCCGAAGGACCCAGAAGGGTGAAGAATTCACCCTTCTGAATGTCCAACGACAGCTCGGGAATAACAGTAGTGTCGCCATATTTTTTCACAATGTCCCGGAAGGATATCGCAACGCTCATGTTATGCACCCGCTTCCCTATGATTTGCCGTTCTCTAGTTGAATTACTCGGTTATGCTCGTATACAGCTCAATATAGCGTTCAACGATAGCCGCCTTATTCTCCGCAACGTAAGCCACATCTTCCTCTATGACCTTGATTTGTTCAATCGGTGTCATGAAGTCTCCGATAGCAGCATCCGTGCGAAGCGGACGGTTAGTCGTTTCCTGACCTAGCGAGTCCTGACCCTCTTTGGAAATTAGGAAATCGATAAACTTTTGTGCGTTTTCTTGGTTTTTCGAGCCTTTGACAACGCCAGCTACAGCATCAAGGAATACCGCACCTTCTTCAGGATATACAACCTTCACAGGGGCACCGTCCCTTACATAGCTGACTGCTGGGTCTTCGTAAGTCAATGACACGACATATTCACCGTCTGCCACACTCTTATGGGCTTTACTGGAGCCGCCCGCAATTTTGCCATCCAAATTTTTGAGCAGCTTGGCTACATAGTCCCAGCCTGCTTCGGACGTATAATCTCCGCCCATTGCTTTGAGCATGTTAGTAAGCTGAGCGAACGCTGAACTAGAGTTGGCTGGATCCGCCATTGCGATCTTGCCTTTCAGTTCTGGATTAAGCAGGTCCGCATAGCCGCCTATCTTAATGTCGCCCGCCAGGTTCGTGTTCACTAGCAGGACGCTTCCATCCGAAACGTATGATGTCATAATACCGGTAGTATTGTTATGTCCCTCTAGCAAATCCTTATCGTTCGGGGAAACGTACTGCTCGAATAGATCAGCATTATCATTAAATAGCGCGAAAGCTCCGCCAAACATGACGTCGGCATAAGGATTCTTACTCTCAGACTGAATTCGTTTGATAAGCTCACCGCTTCCCGCTGATACTAGTTCTACCGTAATGCCTGTCTGCTTCTCAAAAGCGGGGATAAGTGCATTGATCATCGCCTCGCTATTCGGTGTATAGACAACCAGCTTCTTAGATCCGCCTTCCGACTTACCGCCGTTCGAATTGCCTCCACCACATGCTGCCAATACCGCCACTAGAATTGTAAGAATAATTGACACGTTCAACCACTTTTTCATTTTACCTTCACCCCTCATCTGAATATAGGTTCATTTTATCAGGTTGAAATCACATTAAAATCCTATTATTCGACGAAATCATCTAAAATCCGAAACCAAATCGGCGATTCAGGTCAACATACATGACACGAAGTGCGGAATTGTTAGTAAATGTATGCGTTATCTTTAAATAAGTGTTAATTACATGTTAGTTAATGAAAGATCATAACCAAGTGACTCGGTTCCTGAAACCTTAGTATTGGGTTTGAAATAACCATTTATGTGAATACACTCAGTAGGAGCCATGTCCGTTGATATGGAACAAAACAACGATTAGATAACCACTTCCTTTACCTAACCTTTCGTTTACCTCTTTGGTTCTACTATTTACACCAGTAATTTATTGGTATATATTATATTTGTTAACAATGTTAGCGCTATCATTGAAAGGAGGTGGGACAACCTTACCGCAAGGTTTATCGTTTATAGCTGGTTAAACTTCAAAACAACCATTTTGAGAGGATGACTATTTATGAAGAGAATGAGCAGCAAATTATTTGTATTGGTTATGGCACTATCACTTATGTTCTGCATTACCGCCTCGGCTAACCCTGCTATTGTTAGTTACGGCGGCACCTATTACAATACGCTTTCTGCTGGTCAAAGCTATGCTTACATTCTCCCTAACGCCAAAACGACTGGCACAAGCGTTAAAATCATTACACCCGCGGCAAATACGCTCCAGTTGCATTATTATTGGAGCTACAATAACACGACGATTGATCTTGGTACTTCCATCGTTAACAGTACTTATTACATTGGAGGTTCAGCCTACTACAACCCTGGTACGCTGGTTACGGTAGTCGAACGCGTTCCTGGATCAACGGCTGCTTATCCTTCCGTATCTTACTCGATTTCATTCAATTAATCAGATAGCGATTAGGAGTTATTGGCTATCTGAATGCTTAAAAAACATAACAACTCCCCTTTCAATATGGATGCGGGAGTTGTTATGTTTTTTATATTTCAACTTATAGTAGATTAATGACGTGCACGCAGCATCCGCCCAACAACAAAAAGCATTTGTTTGCTTGTGAAGAAACGAGACATTTGAGAAGAAATAAAGTTTTTAAACCCGGGAATTGCATATACTTTTTTAGCTTGAAGCGCGCGAAGCGCCACTTGGACTACACGCTCCGGTGTATCTCGTTTCCCTACTGAGGCTTCATCCGCCCCAACGACTTTGAAAAATTCTGTTTCCGTAGATCCCGGACATAACGCAAGAAATTGAACGCCACGCTTTCGATTCTCCTCCCATAATGCCTGTGTAAAAGATAATACGAAAGCTTTAGTCGCACCATACACCGCCATATTGGGAAGAGGCTGGAATCCTGCTGTTGAAGAGACATTGATGACAACTCCACTTTTCTTTTTCAACATTTCTGGCAGAAACAAATGAGTAAGATCTACAACCGCTAATACATTAAGCATCACTTCTTCATGTTGTCTGGCACCAGATAGCTGTTCAAAAAGACCATGTGTCGCGAAGCCAGCATTATTTATGAGAATATCCACGCTCAGCCCACGATCCACACATTGTTGATAAAGCTTGAAGGCCGAGCCTTCTTGAGATAAATCCGACACGATAACCTGTGTCTGAATATAATATTTCCTTTGTAATTGCTCGGCTAAAGCAACCAGCTTATCTTCTGACCGAGCGACCAAAATCAAGTGGCTCCCTTTTGCAGCCAAATCATGTGCGAATGCTTCACCTATCCCCGAAGAAGCACCTGTAATTAACGTCCATTTATTTTGTATCGCTATCATTCTATTTTCTCTCCCCTTATTCAAACGTCTTGAAACATTGTTTCATTATGAATCATTGTATTCATATGTGTTAATTTTGTCAAATAAAACACGCTGCCTCGCTCCCCCTGTTACCTTGCTCATTCACTTGTACCTCCCATTCCGTATTTGCTTTTTATCTTCTACACAGTAAAATAAGATTTAGAAGTGATAATGATTTTTGATAACTAAAGGTTTAAGGGTGTGACATAGCATGCAGGACTCGTCCAAAATAAACCCAATAGCTGCTCATAAAGCTACGACCTACCCGGATGCCAAGCTTCAACACGCCGAATTATTGAAACGAAGTATGATTGAAGCGGCTGCGTCAATCATGCAGCAATCTGGCCCTGAAGCCGTCACGATTCGTCGAGTTGCTGAAAAAATGGAATGCCCCACAAAAATAATTTACAACCTATTTGGAAGTAAGGAAGGTTTGGCAAAAGAACTATTCTTGGAAGGATGCAAGCTGCTCGCTGCTGCATTCAGAGATGTTCCAGAAGATGCTGATCTTGAAATGTATCTTCGTGGATTAGGAGAAGCCTATTGGGATTTCTCACGGAACTATACCAGCTACTATATGGTTATGTTTGGCGGGGCTTTTAGCGAATTCAAACCGGAAGAGGAAAGTTTACAAGCTATTGGTACAGCACTGCAACAATTCATTACTATTATTACAAAGGCTATTGAACAAGGGCTTATTGCTGAGAAAGACCCTATCCTTGTTGTCAACTTGGTATGGGCATCTCTTCACGGAATCATCCACCTTTATTTAGGCGGACATATTCAAAGTGAATGGACTGCCAAAAATTTGTATGATCGCTCAGTCTCCCATTTAATCCATACATTCTTCGGAAATGAGCGTTAAATCATTTACTCTTAATCTATTGCTGATAACTTCTGTACTACACAATATTTTGCAGTGAACCTATTGTTTCGAGATTACTCTGACACCTGAACAAATTGTCGCTATTGCGTTTTTCTTTAATATCTACTATGCTACAGCTAATAAAATCACGGCATGAAGCACATGTCGCTTTGGTTCCTAGACCTATATGGTTGGGAATCAATGCGGCATTTTTTAGTTTTTATACCTTTGGAGGAGGGATTATTTTGGCTCTAATCGACACTAAAATTGAAAAATGGATAACCAAGCAGTTTGAGGAGGAACGGAATCCAAGAAGACGTGAACTTCTTAGGAACGGTTTGGGACATGGAACATTGGCATTTCTAAAAACGGTTTGGTACCCGGCAATAGGCAGTTTTGAACACTTATACCCCGAGTGGGAGGTTCGGACTCTAAACAAAAGTTACCGTTATCTTGATCTAGCGTACATGCCAGGTGGTGCAAAAGGCTGCATTGAGATTCATGGCTATCGCTCACATGCTAGAGATATTGAAGCATGGAGATTTAAAGATTTATGTATGAAGCAAGCTTTGTTAAGTCTTGACGATTGGTTATTTCTGCCGATAGCCTATCTGTCGATTAAGGAAGAACCTGAGATTTGCAAACAACTTTCACTCTCGTTTGTTGGAAAATTTGTTTCCATGCCCGTATCCGTTTCGATAGGCTGGGCTGAAGCAGAAACATTACGTTTTGCTCGCCGACTCCTTCGACCCTTTACTTCAGCGGAGCTTTCCAGTCATCTACAACGGACCGATAGACAAACAAGACGCACATTGCAGAAACTTATTGACGAAGGCGCATTAATGACAAACGGGAAGCAACGATACCGAACATATCAGTCTTCAGATATTTTATTTAACGGTCATGAACGCAACTTAGAGAATCTTAGAGGGAAAGTTTGACGGTTAACGGACACTAGAGATGCTTAAACCTATTAATCACTACTTGAGATGGGTAAATTATGTTGTAAGGTGCTCTGATGACCGTTAAATAGAATTTTCACTCTATATGGGAGTATAAGGTTCACTGACGTCCGTTAGAGAACCACCTGGCCTCACTAGCACAGCAACTCATAATTGGCGGATAATTTTAATGCAGGAAAACCATCCATACGGTGTTAATTCACTGCTTGTTCGTTGGCACCTCTTGCGTTTACTCTCCTTAATAAAGAATACCTCCTACCTATTACATGTCACCAGTGTCGAATAAGAAGCAGCAATTGCAATCCCCCCTCTTGAGGATGCCAACCATCTTCCTATGCACTAGCAGAAGTTGGCGTAATCACCAGTGCTGGGATCATCTTAGAGTGAATGAAATCGCCCTGATCGATGACTCAAATATGCAAGCGCAACAACGATTTGCTTTCTAATCTGAACTGCAATATAATACGTTTAAGCAATTAAACCTTATAACGGAGTGTGCCATGAGCGAATTTATCGGTAATCAGAAGGCCATCCATATTTTTGAGAATTTGAGCCCTTACTTTGTAGGCTTGGGAGATCCCATTCGTCAGCAGATCATATCGCTACTGATCGATAAAGAGAGTATGAACGTGACGCAGATCGCAGAGCATATTCCTATGTCACGCCCTACCGTCTCTCATCACCTGAAAATAT
Source organism: Paenibacillus sinopodophylli (assembly GCF_005930355.1). Taxonomy (GTDB): domain Bacteria; phylum Bacillota; class Bacilli; order Paenibacillales; family Paenibacillaceae; genus Pristimantibacillus; species Pristimantibacillus sinopodophylli. The sequence continues at coordinate 15,644 of NZ_VDBO01000002.1, read as the reverse complement.
TACGGCAAGCTGGGTTAATTACAGTTCAGAAAAAAGGAACCGAGATGTTCTACCGGCTTGAGTTCGACGAAGCGATTACGCTTATGAAGCAGCTAGTCCATTTCGTAGAAGAGGAATGCAAGTACTAATACCATTAATCTGGCTAGTACATGTCATTCCTTTTTTTCAACACAAAGCGTTAAATAAATTAAACATTTAAACATTTAATCGGAGGTTGATCTTATGAATAACCAATTGGTGCTTATTGTAGGAGGATACGGTGAAGTAGGCCGGCAGATTGCCCAGTTATTGCATGACCGACACCCCAATCTGAATATTGCACTTGGAGGAAGAACCGCGGGAAAAGCAGTACCCTTCCAGTCTGCGCGGGTCCAAACGATCGTAGTAGATAACAATGCGGATGATCCTCTAGTTCATACTGGAGAACATGTGTCGCTGATCATTAATGCAGTCAACGATCTAGAGGATAGACTACTTCTGTCTGCCGTTAGGAGAAAGATTCCACTCATCGACCTTACACGTTGGACAGAGATATTCCAGCAATCGGCCACTAAATTGGAGAGCAAGGAGCTGCATGCTCCTGTCGTTCTATCTTCCGGATGGATGGCGGGAACGGCTTCACTGTTCGCTATGTTGTACTCAGCTTCTCTGAAAAACGTTTCCATCCAAATTCATGCGCTTTATTCTCTTCGGGATAAAGCAGGACCAGACTCAGCAGCGTATATGGATCGTATGAATATTCCATTCCATATTACGGAACCGAAAGGCAATCGCCTTGTATTTCCAATGACAGATCCGGTCAACGTCCAATTCCCGAACGGATATACAGCAAAGTGCTATCGACTCGACACGCCTGATCATGTTACCCTGCTCAAGCCTAACCACATCGACTCTGCCAGTTTCCGCATTACATTCGACAGCAAGGCATCTACCTACGCGCTTGTTGGGATGATTAAGAGTGGGCTGTGGAAGTTAATTAGTGGGGAACGATTCCGTACGCTAAGACGAAGACTGCTCTACAATCCAGGCACTGGCAGTGCACATCATATCGTTATTCATCTAAAAGGCCTTGATCATAATGGGCGCTGGGTCGAACGAAGAATGGGAATTTCTGATCCGATTGGTCAGACTCATCTCACCGCTCTTGGTGCCGCAGTTCAAGCAGAAAAGCTATTGCGGGCATCAGATACTGAGCCGCTTGCTCCAGGCATTTATTATCCGGAAGACCTGCTAGGTGGAAGCATGGACTCCCATGCAATTATCGATTTTTTCGAACAATATGGCGTTCTTATATCCTAGTCGTACATCTATACCAACATGATGGCCTTCCCTGCTTCGCATAAACAGATGGAAAGCAGATTTTAGGAAAGTTTCATAACAGATAGTGAAGCGCCATGCAATTGAAGAAAAATTTCAAGCCTTTAAACACATGGAATTTCCAGTGTTTAAAGGCTTTTTTGCGTATGGAGCCTATCAAGTTCGACCCCCTGACCTCATCGCTGTAAACGATGTTCACCTATCATGATTGGTGAACTCCTCCTAGGTCGACCTTGACTAACTCATTCCCAATCTGTTTCAAATCGAACGTATTCCATCAATGACCTGAGTGACCAGCTGCCTTACATAATGATCGTCTGGCGAATCACCCGTAACTAACAAACGATAGAAAATTGGTCCATAAATGAGGTCTATGCATAATGCAATATCAATGTTCTTCTTCAGCTCTCCACGCAGATTTCCCTGCTCCAAAATATCATTAACCTCTTGCCGCCGAGGCTGAATATATCTTGTTCGATAGGCTTCGGCCAGCGCAGAATCAACTTGACCTTCACCTATGATTTGAAGAAAAATAGAGCCCTCGCGGGTATGCATAAATCTGGCCATATTTGTGGCATGCTCTAATACATCCTGGAATACTGAGCCTGTATCCGGCACAGGTAGTCTTGCAGAAGCAGCGGATAGAAAACCGTCCATGACTACAGCAGCTTTGTTTGGCCACCACTTATAAATCGTAGCTTTGCTGACCTTGGCACGCTCAGCTATTTTTTCTACTGTAACCGATCCGAAGCCCGCTTCCAACAATAAATCATAGGAAGTAGTCAGAATCGCGTTTTGCGTTTCCATATTGCGCGGGCGACCTCTCTTGACCTGCATGTTAATCATCCTTTGTTATCTATTTCGAACCAATGAATTAATAATCGATACGTTCAGTATACAAAAAAAACAAATTAAACAAAAGGTATTTACAAAACGATACGTTCAGTATATTATTTAGAATATAATTACAAAACGATACGTTCAGTATTTAATTGGAGGGATTTTGATGCGAAGAGAACAATCTTATCAAGACAGCCGCATTTCAAGTTGGATGATGTTTCTGCTCGCCGCCGCGTGCGGCCTTATCGTCGCTAACCTTTATTACGCCCAAACTCTTGTAGGGCCAATCAGCGATGCATTGGGACTTCATTCTACGGCAGCAGGACTCATTGTTACCGTCACTCAAATCGGTTATGTAATTGGGCTGCTGTTCATCGTACCGCTAAGCGATGTTATTGAGAATCGGCGTCTCACCGTTATCATGCTTACGGTTGCGATCGTCGCGCTGCTAACTGCCGCATTCACGCCTAATGCTCCCTTGTTTATGATCGCATCTCTGTTTATTGGAATTGGATCAGTAGTCGCTCAAATTCTAGTGCCCTTTGCTGCCTCTTTAGCGTCTGAAGATCAGCGTGGACATGCGGTCGGTAATGTAATGAGCGGCCTTTTACTCGGAATTATGTTTGCTCGGCCATTAGCAAGCTTTATCACTAGTATTTGGGGCTGGAGAGCCATTTTTGTTTTATCTGCCATCGTTATTTCTTTGTTGACTGCTCTTCTTTCGTTGATTCTTCCAGAACGCAAGCCATCTCCTACAGTACGCTATGGAGCACTAATTCTCTCTTTAGGCACATTGTTACGACAAACGCCTATCCTGCGACGCCGCGCACTCTATCAAGCTTGTTTATTTGGAGCTTTTAGCCTATTTTGGACCGTCGTTCCTATCCATTTGGCCAATCAGTTCAGTATGTCCCAGAGTGACATTGCATGGTTTGCATTAGTTGGTGTAGGCGGAGCTATCGCTGCGCCAATAGCTGGAAGATTAGCGGATAAAGGCTGGGACAAATGGTTAACTGGGCTCGCTATGATTATAGCCGCCTTATCTTTTTTGCTCATACATCTGTTCCATAGCAATTCCATGCTTGCACTTATTCTACTCTTTATATCCGCATTTACTCTCGACATGGCCGTTTCCGGTAATCTTGTCATTGGTCAACGTGCGATCTACTCATTGGGCAGTGAAGCGAGAGGACGGTTAAACGGACTATTCATGTCCATTTTCTTTCTAGGCGGCGCTTTCGGATCATCTTTGGGAGGGTGGTCCTATACCCTCGGGGGATGGAAGCTCACCTCACTCATTGGCACCCTGTTGCCGATCTTAGCTTTGGGTTACTTTTTCACAGAGAAAAGAACAACCAAGGCAGGTACTGGTTCATAAAAAGCGAGTTTATGAAGCCCGCTTATGTGGTAGAAGAAATCTTATAATAGGAAGATAATCCCGAATATACGAATCATTACGGTACAGCTTCGCTTTACTTCAAGAAGAATGAATCGATGCAATACGTATGCCGAGGAGAGCTAATCTTCTAAACGTTTTATTCAAAAAAAAGAAGCTGCCCTTCTCCATTTCAGGGCAGCTTGCATATAAGCAATTGATTGAGTGAATCATTAGCATGATGACTTATCTATTGCTCTATATGCCGGAGGAATGCTTTGTGGATTTCTAAAAACATTTCCCGGGTCATATTTAGCTTTTATTTTCCGTAATCTTGGGAAATTAGCTCCATAATAAACCGCTCCCGAATCTTTGATTCCTTGGTCTGGAACGTTTATATAGGAGCCTACGATAAAGGGCTGCAGCTTACGGCGTGTTTGGCGAACGATGGCAATATTTTTAGCAGCTTCAGATTGCTTCAACCATGAGCTGTTCCATTCCACATAAAATTTTGCTTTACGCCAGTAGAATGCCGTTGATCGAGGCGATTTACGACTCACAGCTCCACCCCAATTCAGGAAAAAGAAGCCTGCGAACTCTCCCTCAACGTTTTCCAAAAATTGACGCATCGCTTTAATGGCCTTATCAGGAAATGGCTTCTTAGCGAAACCAGAAGAGAACTGATTGCTGTACCTTTGAGTAAGCACCGGATCTGGAGGCAATAAAAAATGAACTGCTTCTCTATAAGGCAACAACCGTATGATTGTGTTTGTGGGGGTTCCTACACTCGTAACGGGCTTTAATAGGCGAATAGCCTCCGTTTTTGATCCCAGAAACAATCCTTCCATCGTGACGTTTCCGCCTTTTTTCGGTCCAATTGATAATTCACTGCCTAGTTTGTTGTTGACGTAAGGAGACCATTTCTGCCAAGCTTTGAGCACCTCTTCGAACTGATTCCACGGCCAAGTAATACGATAAACGGTAGCCTTGGCAGGAGCGCGATGTACTTTGAATTTGTACTTTGTGTATACGCCAAAGTTTCCACCGCCGCCCCCTCGGGAAGCCCATAATAGGTCTGAGTTACACTTTCTGTTGGCACGAATAACGCGTCCCTTCGCGTCAACCATTTCAAGTGCAAGCAGATTATCGCTAATGAGCCCAATCGATCGTTGAAGTGGCCCGATTCCCCCACCGAGTGTGATTCCGCCGATCCCAACAGAAGGGCTGTCACCGAAAGGAGCTATAAAGCCTTGACGTGCAAGCATGTTTGCGATTCTTCCCACTCTATTGCCTGTCTCAACAACAACCGTACCTCTTTGTTTATTCAGCTTCACTTTTTTCATTTCACTTACATCGATAACAATGCCACCATTAACCTGTGAGAGATTAACTTCCAATGAATGTCTCCCACTTCTCGGACGAATAGGTACATGATTCTCGCGTGCCCACTTGATCGCGTTCGCCACATCTTGAGTCCTTTGGGCAAACACAAACACCTTGGGAAATTTGTCCGTATGGGGGTCCCAGTTTTTACGTGCGGATTCATAACCCGAATTCCCTCTAAAAACAACACGCCCAGTAAGCTTCGTTCTTGGTTTCAATAACCACAACTCCCTTTGAGCAAATGATTGCACTGAACGTTGCATAAGATACCGTATATCGTATGAAAGGCATTCGTGCAGGGAATGGGCCAATGAATCAAAATAAAGTTTTATTGCTGATGCATGGCGGCAACGGTATGATGAAACAAAGAAACGGAGGCCGCAAACATGAAACTCCCTCCCATTCACATGGACCATCTGGATGTTAAAATTCCATTTGGCGTTCTGACATTGAACATCCTATATGTGAAATTCGGCTATTTCAATGATTCCATTCAGGAGCATGCGCATAGCAACAAAAGCTATGAGCTTCATTTCATACCGCATGGGCAAGGAACACTGGTTGCTAACGGGACCAAATTCCCGCTATCATCCAATTCCTTATTTATGACTGGTCCCGAAATTGTACACGAGCAGATTACGAATCCTGAAGATCCAATGGCTGAGTATTGCATCTGCTTTGAAGTCATTGGCGGCAGCTCACCGATAGGCAGCCAATCATCGAGCGAACAAGACGAAGCACAAATGGCGGAACTCATCCTTCGTACCCCGTTCTGGCTCGGGCAAGATCATCAGCAATTATTGCCGTTATTCGAGCAGCTTGCTTACGAGACTGAAAATCAATTTATCGGGTATCATTCCATCGTAACCGGGATTATCGAGCAAATTATTATTAAGCTTGTTCGAAATTATACGAACAACCAGCCTTCACTTCAACTCGCAAAGCAAAAGACGCTTGACGATAATCGACTCGTAATCATCGAGCACTGCTTTCTATACGAATATGCAACGATAACGATTCAAGCATTGGCAGACAAGCTTGGGCTTAGCGCGAGACAAACGGAAAGAACGCTTAAAGAACGCTATGGCAAGACTTTCACACATAAACGACAACTGGCCAGAATGAGTGCGGCAGCTTATCTACTCACAACAACGTCATTAACGATTAGCCAGATCGCCGAACGTACAGGCTTCGCGACGCTTGAACATTTCAGTCAAAATTTCAAGAAGCATTACGCACGAACGCCTCGTTCCTATCGAAAGCAGATTTAAAGCTCCAGCTGAAATGTAACGATAACATCGTTATCCTTGCTCAAGTTAAGGACAAGGTAAGGACTCCGTCCATCCTTGATCACCGTTACAACGGAGCTGTTAACCATGGCTGTCTGCCAAGGAATCCCTAATTTTAATTTAAATACGTTATCGTTCGTATTGGAGCCCAATGTAGCGCACACTTCTCGCTTCTCTACATCCCAAGCAAGCGACTTGACCTCAACTCTGGTCCTTGCCATCAGTCCTTGAACGGAACCCGCCTTCCAATCGGAAGGCAATGCGGGAAGAAGCTCAATCTCGCCGGTATTCGAGAATAACAAAGCCTCATTAACAGCTCCCACGGCGCCGAATGCCGTATCTGTACAGTAAGTATGGTTTCTTCGGTTCGTATCATGATCCGTCATGAGTGAGGTATAATAACCGTTCCCCGTCAACATCGGCAGTAATGAAGCGAGTACGCCATCGCCGTTTTTAAGCCGCGCGTTAACCAAAGCCTTGTGCACCCAGCCATGTCCCGCTGTCGCGTCCTGCGTGTTATATTTATCTCTATTCTCTAGCGCAATCTTGGCGGCTTCTGCTAATCTGTCATCATTTTGCGTTTCATAGGCCGGCCATGCCACATACAAATGACTTAAATGTCGGTGGTTGTTATTCTCCGTATATTCGGTCATCGCCCATTCGCGCAAAGCGCCATCAACATCATATTTATAATCCGGCAGCTGCTTCCGCAATTGTTCCCATTTGGCAATCGCGGATTCGCCGCCTTCGCGTCTGACGGCTTTTTCCAGCTCAATGACCATATGCAGGCCGTCTCGTGCAGCCGAAATATCCATTACAGCGTTGGCCGTAATTGTGCTGGTGTAGCCGATTGGATTATTTTCTGGTGAATAGCCCGGAATAATCATATACAATTCACCTGGCAGCAAAGATGTTTTGCCGATCTGATAACAGGCATGACCGTCTATATCCGTGTAGTATTCCGGTGTGCAGATTTGTTCCCAGAAGTTGGCCTGTTTGGTGAGCAGTGGAAGCAATATTTCCCTCTCTAGGTCCAAATATCCTCTGCTTAATAGTTGTTTAAATTGTTCATCGCTCAGCCCACCATCATTGACGCCTAGAAGCGGCTGCAGCTCATGCAGTCTCATGTTAGCGTGAATCGGAATTTGACGGTTACCATAACATTGCCAATATTCATAAATAGGCAGCAAACACCAGCTTGCACCTGCATTCCAATATTGAAACGGATAGTCATTATCGTATTCCACGTGCATCGCCCGATCTCCATCAGAGTTGACCGAAACCTGCAGAGCATCATGCATACCGTACGCCATCCGGGCGTTATATGCGAAATCTGGCGCGTTCCTCAAAAAGAATGTAATATAGCCAAGCTGTGCTTCCGTCAAATGACTCGTATTCATTGCTGCCACCTGTAGATTAACATTGGCATCAAGCGTGTAAATACCTCGCCAGCCAGGATTCCATTCGCCGGTCCACAAACCGTACAAGCGGGGCGCACTATAGCCGCTACAGCAGATCATGGCATACCGCCCCTGATTGTACGCTTGCTCCAGAAATGCTCGATTAACCTTATCCGTCGTCGCTTTTTGCGCACAGATCAATGTCAAATTGTCCGCTTGCTTATCCACTTCATCACTGTCAATGTTCAAGCTGACGGCATTATATTCAGCAGCATGTTGTAGCGCATGCGGCTCAAGAGCAGCAGCATAATCGAATTGACCAGACGCATCTTTATATTTGGACGCTACTGCATTCGTCATTCCAAACAAATGATCCACGATATCATAACCCGTCATTCCTGCAAAATCTTCGATTAAACCCATTCGATGAGTTCGTTCACATTGCGTAATTAAATAAACAGCATCCGCACTATTGATTTGAATGGCTGGATTCCGCTCGGGACCGACGTTCATCCGTTCATGCGTATCTGGAAGAAGAATTCTCTTCTTGGTGCCGTTTACAACGATGACCTGCGTCAGCCCTGCGTAACCGCCATCTATTAGCTCGCTTCCCGAATAGGATGGATAATGTGCAACCTGCGCGATATAAGAGGCATCAGAGTCTACCAGCTTTTTGTACTGCAGCGCCGTAACTTCGGAAGTGCCATCCTTAGCCCTACACATCGCTTCAATATCATCGATGGAGATCGTCATGTTAATTTTGGCGTTGGCCGAAGAATGTTCGATTCTTGTAATCGATACATGATCTGCTCTTGAAGTGAAAGAAGTTCGAATCCATATGCCGTTCTCGTCGGCGTATCGCACACCGGTCTCTGCTGTTTCGTAATTGGTCCAACGTTCATAATCACTTACATTCCCTTGATTAGACATACCAAGCCGAAGCTGATGACCTGGGTGATAGCTATAAAAAAAAGTTCTGCTTCTTTTCGTGCCATCCGGGAACGCAACTTCCCATTGATCATTTTGGTTAAAAACATTATATCTAGCTTCGGTCAGCTGGCTTGGCAGCTCCTCTGGAATCGTCCTCGGATGGCTGGAAGGATAGTTGAACCATATATTTTGGAAAATAAAACAATCATTATACGGTGAACCTGAGGTAATATAGCCGTTCAGGCCATTTCCGCTGACCATGCCGTCTCGCCATTCGAATCCGGGATTGCTAGTTGGGATTTCGGTATAGCTGAGCGCATAATTTCCTTTATCATAATGACGTGATTGGAATGCTTTATTTGCCATTCTTTCAACCTCCTGCTCTGTTCATTTCTGATGCAATCTCATCATATACAAGCAAGAGTTGTTAATTTAGCTATTTAAACGACGATTAGCGCTAGTATGATGTCGTTTTTACGCAGATATTTATTTCATTTGCAATGGGAAACGAAGGTGGCTTAATACAATCCAGTCCATACCTTTCATTAAGGTATACACTGACCATTTTATAAACGTAACGGAGACAGTCCCTTTCCAAGGCGTGGCCACCTAAAAGCTGAAGATAATGAGGTTCAAGTTTATCTTTGAACACCGTTTCAAATTTGGGATTGTGAACATGTGCCCGGTCCTTCATGTCTCGAGAAGCAGCTGTTTTTCGCCTATTAAGTATGCAACCACAAAGTAGACGCAGCAAAGCGAACCTTTAGCTGCTTGATTTGATAAAAACATTCACAAGAACAGTCGCAAATTTTATAAATTGCCGTCCTTAAAATAACGGTTGTCGTCTTACTCCATTCACAAGTTGCGACTAAGTCCTTTCACCATATTTGTCGTTTTGGCAATGTACATGGTTAAATCTAATGTTTTTGAATAATAGATTCATTCTGCACTGGGTGTGGACTTATTGAGCATCCGCCGCTTATACTCTTCCATTCAAGCATTAATTTCAATTGTTTCGGACATAACAAAGAACCACAACACGGGCAGCTAGCTCGCATTGCGGCATTGTTGATTTCACTATACGTAATGATACACCAATTCACAGGATCATCTTTGTTTTAGACTTACAATTGGGTCTATAAAATCGATTGTGTAAACTCTTCTCAAAGTGCCCATGGGGACTTTCCCTCTTAACGTAGATATTTTCCGACTGGTCTGGGAAGAATACGGAGAGTTGAAGCAGTATCTGACCCCAGACCTGATCACGACCTGTTTCTTGCGAATGACGCCCATAGTGAAGAAATAGAACATCTTAAGTAGGGTATCATTCGCAACACCTTGCCAATAATCTCTTTTCGCCCACAAAATAAAGAAGCTTTTCTGATCTAGTTGCTTAATTACTCTTTATCCGTGATTCTCATGTTCCCTTCGATCATGCAGAACGTGATATTTGGATGGCGAAGGTCAAATTTAAATTGTCAGGCGCGTTTCGAATGTTGACATATGTCCAGACTTTGCCCGCAATCGCAGCATGATTTCATCATTTGGAAAAATAACCTTAGCACATTCTCGTTTCCCTCACTTTTGCCTACCGTAGACAGTTCACATTTTAAGCGATACCTAAGTAGTTACGTTCTTACAAATCATGATTATAACCGTATTACATAGGTTAACTCTTCTAGTCGTTGAATGATCAGTTGATTCGGCGCTGGTAACCTATTTAAAAGTTAGGAATACTCCTGATCAGATAGCTGATATACAAACAACACTCCTCCCAATAGATTTTTCCCAATATACTCCTTTTTTTAAAAAAGCTTTATCTTCTTCCATTTTCAAAGTTAAAGTTGGTGTTAAATCACTACTATCGAAATACAAATGAAGCTTCTCAATGATTAAACTAGTATTGTTTACATACATCTTCATATCAATCAATTTATGAACGGAGTTTTCCAACGTTTCTAATTTATATATAGTTATAAATTCCCCTACCTCATTTATTAATCCCCTACCGAACAAACTATAAACTATCTTAAAATTCGGGTTTCCTTCTTCAAAAATTGTTACAACTTCATTAACCATATCAATTAATGAACTGTTTCGAAACTTTGCTTGTAAAAACTTCAACGGATTTTCTGAAAACCATGTATGAATGTCTTCAACTGTATCATTAATATATCCCACTGGCATTGGCTTCTCGTATAAGAATTCATTTCTCAATGCAATCTCCTACTTTCTTATTGCTATATATTCTCCACCCATTTTATCTACAATTCTTTTAGATAGAATGTCCCAGACTTCGTCATGCTTACCTGATTGGTACAATGCTTTAACATCAGGATCGCCACTCAGTTCTTTTTGGGTATCCCTATACAAAATTTGTACATCCTCTGGTCTGACTTTCCACCCTTGAGCTCCTCTTTTCACGCTTAGAGTAGTACCATTAGGTAACACTGCCCTTATCTCCGCCATATCAAACCCGACTGCTGTCTCAAAATCTTGCCAGCTAAACGGTCCATTAGTAGGATGGTTATGGGTAAATATAGCATTTTACCCAAATGACTATATGGACTAAGGTCAATAGACTTTTCACTACCAACAATGGTATCACCACTAAGATTTCCTGTGCTATCAAAAAATTGTCCGTGCTCTGTTGATTCATGTCGAATCTGATCTTCTAAACCAATTAACTTTGTATTGCTAAATATCTCTTTACCCGTCCCCTCAGTTGTATTATTAAATCAGCAAATAAATAGAAAACCACAGCACGAGCGGATAGCTCGAATTGTGGTTTTAATGCTTGTAATGTACGATATATTTTGCTCATACAGGATAATTTATATAATATTATTGTATAAGCTATTCTACTCCCTCAATCTCATCTAATTTCTCAATGTACAATTCACTAAATTCTTTCTTGGAAAAGGATAAACCTTTTTAAACCACCCATATTTCCAACAAACAAGCTCATTATAGTGATAACTAACTCTCCCCCATCTCGAACAACAATATTATAGGTTCAAAAAGATCTTCAAAACGTACATCTATATTTTCTCCGTGAGCGTCAAATAGGCCCCACCTAGTAGTTAGATAGAAGCCCATGTATGATGGATGAGTATTAAGGCATGCGACAGGTATCTGGCAATGAAGAGGACCAAGGCATATACGGTTCCAGCGTTTTCAAATCTTGTGGATCCGGAAGCTGCGGTAATTGTTCGAATAGGTACTTGAGGTACCGGAATGGATGCAGTCCGTTTTCTTTTGCCGATTCGATCACGCTGTACACCGCTGCACTAGACTTCGCCCCACGAGGTGTATTGGCAAAAAGCCAGTTCTTTCGTCCGATCACAAAGGGCTTGATCGACCGTTCACTCCGGTTGTTGTCGAGCTCCAGCCTACCGTCTTTCAGGAACGCCGTCAGCTTATCCCATTGGTTCAAACTATAGGCAATCGCTTGACCGAGCAGGCTTTTAGGCATCGTCCGAGATTTCTGCTGACGCAGCCATACGTGATAAGCCTCCAGTACAGGGCGGCTTCGCTCTGCTCGGGCCTTATGACGTTCTTCCGGCGAGGCCTCTTTCAGCTCCCTCTCCAGCGCAAAAAGCTGGTTGCAATACGCCAGTCCTTGCGCGGCCACCGTTTCCGGATTGCCCTTGGCCTCCGGCGCTGCTTTCAGTGCTTCGTCATACTTGCGCCGCGCATGTGCCCAGCAACCGACAAGCGTCACATCCTTGACCTTATGGTATCCCGGATAGGCATCCACATGTAAATATCCCTTGAACCCCGTTAAGAAGTCTCGCGGATGCTCGCCACCCCGTGTTCGCTGGTAGTCATAGACCACGGCAGGCGGTACGCCGCGACCGGTCCGATACAACCATAGATAGGAGGTCGCTTCGGCCGACTTCCCAGGCTCCCGCAACACTTGCAAAGTTGTCTCATCTGCATGCAGTGTTTCCTGCTGAAGCAGATGTTTTTTCATTTCTGCAATCATGGGCATGAGCCACTGCTCTGCACCGTAGACCATCCAGTTCGCCATCGTTTGTCGAGATAACGTATAGCCCATGCGGGCAAACTGCTGCTCCTGTCGGTATAGTGGCTGGCTGTCCACAACCTTTTGACACATCACATGCGCCATCGCCGAAGGCGAAGCCAGGCTACCCGGGTACACTGGGTTAGGCATGGGCGCCGTCACGATTGGCGTTTGTAGGCCATGACGCTCGCAGTGACGGCAAGCATACACCTGCCGCACATGCCGAATAACCTTTACCTGTGGCGGCACCACGGCGATTTCACTTCGGGTTTCGGTCGTCATCTCGTGTAGGGATCCGCTGCAGCATGCACAGATCTGTTTGCCTTCTTCCAATGTATACGTCACCGTCTCCACCGGCAGCTTAGACAGATCCGCCTCGCGCTTACCACTGGTTTTACGGCGCTCATAGCTGACCTTCTCCATCTCGGGTACTTGCCCTTCCGGCGTAGCCAGCACTTCCGCCTCGTTGAATAGGTTCAACTCCAGTTGATCGGGATGCGTCTTCTCACTGGAAGCGCCGAAGCGCTTCTGCTGGGCCAGACGAAATTGCTCCTCGTACCATTTGAGCTTGGCCGAGAGTTCGGTATTTTGTTGTTCCAGCTTTTCGTTTTGCTGCTGGAGTTGTTCCAGGGTGAGGGATTCCGTTTCGTTTTTCATCTGTTTTTCTTTCTTCAAGCCAAGGGGGATTTCCTGCCAAACGGAGAGAGATTTTTTCAATTGGCGGCTTCGGGCGATATCGCCGGATGGGCATGCTTTTGCTGGGGGGACAGACCATCGAGAATCCACCGCAATTCTCGCTGTGTCAGACTCATTGGGGAACTACCGCCGGAAGGCCATTGAAAGGTACCGCGTTCCAAACGACGGTAGTAAAGCCAAAAGCCAGCGTGATCCCAGTGCAAGATCTTGAGCTTATCTCGTCTGTGATTGCAAAAGACAAACCATGCTGTGGAGAAGGGACTCAGCGCAAACTGTTCCTGAACAATGGCCGCCAAACCGTCAATGGATTTACGCATGTCTGTGGAGCCACAGGCCAAATAGACCTGTGAAGCTGGTGCCAAATTCAGCATAGGAGATCGAGCGCAGCGACTACATCACGAAGTAACTGCGGTTCAAAGCCTGTACGAACAGCAATTCGTGCAACACCAACTTGCACCCATAAAGGTTCGTGCTGCGAATGTTGGATGGCCACAGCACGGAAGGTCGTAGATGTTTCCGTTGGTTTAGCTATTGGAGATTTATAGAGCCAATATTTCAACTGATGAACTTTAAGATTTTCTTGGGCGCACCAAGCCTTCATCGTTTGCCCGCTTTTCTGGTAGGTTGCAATGTGTCTTGCCCATATTTCCTGTCCCGTCTCTTTCATAAATGGTTCATCCTCTCGATCTATGATGAACTCATTGTGACAGCCTTTACTTCCTATGAACAGGTGGGCAAGATTTGACGCTTACGAATGTTGGATTCATTCCGCACTGGGTAACCCCCATAGACCTCTTACGAGAAATTAATACAAAAATCGTTCCCTAATAATATCCAGATAGTTCTCCAACTTCTCACGGTCATCCGGGAGTGCGTCTACATAGTTTTTGCATGCCAGATTTAGATAATAATAAAATGTATCATAGTTTAAAATTACTTCTTCCTCATGTATAGAGAATCTGACACCGTCAAACTTTTCTTCATCTTCTTCAACATCATCTGGAAATGAACAGTCTACCGCATTTATTCCAGAGCCAATGCCTACAGACATTTGCTCAATCGTCCTCATGAAGTTTGAACTAGGAACAGCATTAAAAAAAGCGATTACTGGAAAATGAGTTTGTTCTAATAGATCTTTTTCTTGCAACTTACTCCTCATCTTTATTAATTCCTCTCTACTAAAATTCCGGAAAAAAGGATGTCACTTTTCCATCTGAATCAGCATAACCCATCCATTTAACACCATTACTATCGTAACCTTCCCACTCTCTTCCCAGTTTCCCGTTTGAAAGAGCATTGTTTGCCGCCTCTTTACCAAATTTAATATACCCCTCATCAGAGATTACCTTTGGATCATAGATAGTTTTTACGTATTCTTTTGCTTTCCATCCAGTAATTTCACCCGTTTTTCCATCTATGGAAGGGATTTGATATGTGACTTTTTCAACTCCTGATATTGACGGGTGCTTCTCAACATTTAATACGTTAATATCGTTCTTATATAATTCTACTTTATTGTGCGCACCGCCAATACCTCGGCTTCTAGGTACTTCTGGGTCAATGTATTTTATGTGACCTTCTAATTTAGGAGAAAAACTAGCTTTACCCGTCCCCTCAGTATCCAACGGCTTATCCTGATTAGGCTTTAAGTGCTCGTCTACATTGGAGTTTATGTCATCAACTTTTGAAGGTATAGGCTCACTCTTAGGCGACTTAAGAACCTTGGGCGCCCGTTTCAGTACTAACTGCAGGCCTTTACCTATTCCCGCAGATAAAAGCGATGGAATAATTATACCTCCCGCATAATTCAATCGCGAATCTGTATCCCCGTTAATCACGCTTTCGTTGAATTCATCGATTAACGCCTGCGCCTCTTTCCGCGCCTTTTCAGGATTATTCGTAAGAAACGATGGCAGCTCTTCTATATTCCCTTCCCTTATATTCTTAGCGATATCCTTCACGCCGTCTACTGTACCTGTAATTGCATCTATTCCACCTTGAACAAAGCTTCCTATTCCTGCTATGACTTTCCACTTTGCATCATTGATTTTCTTTTCGATTCGCCATTGATTTAGCTCAATAGCGGAGGGCGCTGGGCAACCATTTATTCGCCCATAATAATCCTGATCCGAACGTTGGTATGCAGCAAAATCAATGCCTTTATGAAATGGATTGAAAGGAAAGTATCCATCTAGCAGCGCTTGAGATTCGTTATGACCAAGCCTACTTGCCCGCATCGTTCTGCTATTCGTCGGCTGGAATTTATCCTTGTTCGACTCCAACCACTCGAATGCCAAACGTAGTGTCAAGGCCAGCAAAGCGAGCTGCTCTTTTCCTTTTTCAGCATCACTCGCCGCCCGTGCCATGCTTGCATATCTTGCTTCTAT
>NZ_VDBO01000029.1 GCF_005930355.1 Paenibacillus sinopodophylli | reverse complement strand
GAGTTGCTCGGATCCGTGGAACATCGAGATGGATATTACGCATTCTTTAATCTCTTCAACCGGCTTATCTACATCAATCGTCAATTCGAGTTTTTTCTTAATATCAGCCATTCAAAACATCTCCTTCATATAAAACAGCCCTCGATAATTTTCGAGGGCTGTTAATGTGATTTGTGATCTATTCAATCAATTCATTTAACTGATTATTTATATCCACGAGTTTACTCTTAAGTTCTATCAGCTCAATTTCCGCCTTAGCAACGCTTTCTTTTAATTCATTAATAACCACAAGAGAATCCGGACGAAGCTCGCCAGTTGCTGTATCTATCCCTCGCTCTTCACGAAAAGGTATAGTCACTGTTTTAATTTCATGAATACTCGCCTCTGTTTCAGAAATCTTTTTCTGAACATACGCCTTTTCTGCATTTAATGATCGCAATTTTTCTACTAACCCATCATTAGACAGCTTAGTTTCGATAACAATCACTCCTTTCGAATAAGAAGTGGTGGCTCCCAACGCCTCGGCGATATCTCGTACCGGCGCATAACTCTTACCTTCGCTTATGACAGCGTTACTGAGAGGTTTATTGTTGAGAACCACTTTCGCTTCTCCGTCTATCTTTTTGCCGATCTTTGAAACACTATCAGCAATAACTTGTCCCGAAGCCATAAGTAGCGCCCCTGCCACAAATGCAATAACAACTTTTTTCATACCGCAACCTCACCTCCAAAATTTTGAGTTTAGTATATCACTCAGTTTTGGATATGGGAATGATTTGCTGCCACCGACCAAATGAAACTGCCTGTAATTACGCCAGAACTATTCACCACAGCAAGTCTAGTTCCGTCAGGAATTCCGTGATTATGCCCACCTGAAAGACTTGTCGAAGTTCCTGATATAGCTTTAGCGTCGAGTGCTTGTTGTAATGATTGACTAGGGAAACTCAGCATGCGAAAATTAGACCAACTTTGAACATAAGTAATGCCTGAAAGAAAAATCCCTCCACTAGCTTGAATCTCAAAATCACTATTAGCCAAAATACCCATTCCTGCCAATGATGCAACGCCATGACCTATAACAAGATTTGCGCTGCCTTGGTTCATTTCAAGTGCTGGAGCAGGATTAGATCCAAATCCACGAACAGCTGTGAAAATGGCGTAATTGTTAGCAGTTTGGTAAACTCCGAATAGATCCCCTGTGCTGGACATCTCACTCCTTGGATATACGCCCGCTGCTTTCGTTTGAATTTTGGCACCTGTCAACGTACCGCCTGTTATTGTCCCTATAGCAGATATATTCCCTGCAAACGATCCGCCTGTTGCATGTATGGTCCCTTCAATTGTTGCCAATCTTGCATTCAACTGCCCGGCCATATTAACGCGAAACGGCGCACTGCCAAAATCTTGATGACCAAGATGTATACCGCTCTGATTGGCTTTAAATACGTTGTTGCCTATCCCTATTTCGATCTCTACGAAATTACCGAGCTTGCCTATTACCATCGGAGCTAAGATTCCCTCGGCGGTTATGGCCGCATCGGCTGTTAAGCCTCCATTTCGGGATACATACATCCCCTTGGAAGACAGCACAACTTGATCATTTGTTATCAGTTTACTTCGAAGCACAATGCCTCGCTCGTCATATATGACCTCAGACTTACTATTGTTAATGTCGTATACGGCTTGAGCTGCAAAGGCTTCGAAGGCTCCAGTCCTTACCTTGCCTCCGCTGGTGATGTTATCTACGACCTGCTTTGATTCGTTCAGGTCCGCTAGTATGTCATCATAGTCTCTTAGGAGGTAATTGGCTAATACCATTTCAGGCTGCTTCGCTGGGTTGAATAGCGGCTCCCTGAGCTCTGTCACTCTTGCAGTAATCCCATTCACTTGCATTTCAGAGTCAGTAATTTTTATTGTATCTCCAAGGAATGCTTCAGGCTCTGTAATATCGATTCGATGTAGATCAGCTAGGCTGACAGGTACATCAATAGCTGGAACCTCGCGTTCTCTGAGGCTTTTGCGAACTGCCTGCAGGAGTTCAATAGGTTCTTCGATCTCCTGGTTGATATACTCACCATCAAAGTATGTGTTGGTTGTATTGGACCAATATGAAACGTATGGGGAAATCAGATAGTTCACCATGACTACCCCGCCAACAATAGCACCCGGCACTGCATTTAATAGGGCATATTCCTCACTCGTTAGATTCGAAGCAGCCATCCCGATAAACGTCCGGCCATCCTTCATCTCCGAAAACAATCGTGTTACTAGCGTGCTGGCGCTGTCCTTGAAGTTGATGTTGATAATGTTCTTTCTCATTCTCGCTTCATATCCGCGATTCATACCGATTTGTTTTTTTATATGAATGACAAAGTTATCCGGCTCGATCTCACACCCGTAAGCATCAATCACTTTATTTAACGCTTGCAGGCAATCGCCTCTGCCGAAATCCTTGATGTCCTTCAGCTCAAAAGTATCATCAACGGTGAAACTGAATTTACCGCCTGTCGCAGCTGATATCGTCGTAAGCAACGTTGTAATATTAACACCATACGCTTCATCAATGTATGAAGCATAAGGGAATTTGAAATCAGCCAGCTTGAACATGACATGCGTACAGACATACTCCACCATACGCTTAACGCCTTCCCGCTTCCGAGCTCTATCATTAATCACGTAATACTGGCCGCGATCGTCTTTGATATGACCCTTAATCGGAATGATGTTGTAATCCTCACTGGACATGGGTAATTGAAAAGTCAATTCGTAATCACTGTTGATTCGCCGGCGCCGCTCGATCTCTGTAGCATCAGCCACAGCTCCCAAATGATTAAGGTTTTTATCGTAAAGAGCTAGCCTTTTCAAGCAATCACCTCAATATAAATATTTATCACGAAATGTTAATCGGATTTGAACAGATCGATTAGAAGCCGAGTCTGTGTATACGATATTGTTCCGCTCTGGGTGGAAATCGAAAAACTCACCGTTATAGCCTGTAATTACTCCGTTTTTCGTAACTTTCAGCTTTTGTGCATCGATCACTATTCGATCACCTGGAGCAAATGCGCCTGAAATCTCAATGAATTCAACATGATAGCGACTTCCCACTGCTGTCATTTCAGATATCGCAGCCATCAGGGACCCACCACTAACGATGTTACGAATGAAGCTAGACTCCATTACGGTAATGATGTTCATTTCAGCAGCTGCCGTAATTGTACGTAAAAAAGACGCCTCCATTTGGGATAGCGTCTCTAAATCTGCCTTCGTATTTATTTGCCTAATCAAACTAACGGGCATTTCACTTGTTGACTCCATAACCGATCGGCCATAAATGCTAATCGATGTTGTGCGATTAAACGGTAGTCGGTTGAATTCTCCTCCAAACATAGGGCTCCTCCTACTCGTATTTCTCGCCAGTTATATCTTCGTACTGCTCCGGCGTAATCCATCCTTTTACAGACACCGCCCTGCGAAGTGTTGATTCATCTACCTTTTGTGCGTCCCATAACCGTGTTAGAGATTCAAACACCGCCGCCACCTCCTAATGCGTCTAATACCAGTGCATCAATGACGGTTTGCTGCAGGGCGAGTTGTTCTTCCAATTGATCGATTCGCAATTGTTCTACTGTTTTCAAAGGCGGCATACTTTCGAACTCAATTTCTTCTGGTGTCTTCGCGCGGGCTGTAACGTCAACCAACACGCCATCAACAACATCAAGCGTATAATACGGATACAGGACCTTCACTTTATCCGCAAGCTCTGATTGGTCCTCAATAAAGTATGAGCTTGGGTACG
Organism: Paenibacillus sinopodophylli; assembly: GCF_005930355.1. Classification (GTDB taxonomy): domain Bacteria; phylum Bacillota; class Bacilli; order Paenibacillales; family Paenibacillaceae; genus Pristimantibacillus; species Pristimantibacillus sinopodophylli. The sequence continues at coordinate 8,255 of NZ_VDBO01000029.1, read as the reverse complement.
TCTCAGCGGTCAGCCATGCGCCTGTCTCATATCCTCCGTCTGCGTGTACGATCATTATTACGTCCTCCTTATCTATAGGCGATATACTCGTAGAGCTCTCCATTGATGTTTGCGTTCCCTGTCGAGCCTGTCATGCGCACTACAAACTTATTTGCCCCGACTGACAACGTAAGATTGTTGCTGTTATCATGACCGTTTTTGGTTGTAGATGCCCATAGCAGCACGTTTGAAGGTTGATAAAAGCCGTTACCGTTGTTTAATACTGAAACTAAGCGCGGCGTAAACGGTAACGTGATGTCACGAGTAGCTGCGGCGTTACCCGTATACGATCCAACCACGCAAGGTATGGTTATATCGACGTAGTTTTTGGTCGCTATGTCTTGTGCTGCTACTGGATCTGCCACCTGTGATCGACTATTGACATCACGTTGCATCATCCGACTGGCAGTAGCGGTGCTCACGGCCCCGTGTATACCCGTTGTGGCTGCTATATGCAAGCTTGCTGCTTCCAGTGTTGTTGCTGGAAGGTTCCACCAAAAAGCTTTCCCCGTTATTGATTTGATCATATAAGCAAGCTTGCTCCACAATCTTGTAGGCGTATCGGCGCCAGTCGCAGCCACAACGGTATCGTCGATTGTTCGTGTACCAATTACGGTGTCTGTTGCGCTATCCGCGCTACCTGCACCCGTCGCGATTCCATCAAGTTTCACCTTATCAGGTGCACTTTGGAAACCTGCCTCAGTTGTAGTCGCTACACCATGAGCGCTTCCTCGCGATCCGACATGAGCATTAAGATCGTATCTGGTATTGGCAGCGTACGCTTCGTCCAGCAAAAGTTTCCAATCCTGTACACCGTTATGGGTTTTTAAATCCGTAATGTCCTGTACATTTTTAGACACCGAGCTGCCTAGTGTGGATTGATAAATGATCGTCGTTTCAATCATAGATGAAGTGTAAAGGTAATTATCCAGTACTTGATAAGTTACATTGTACTCAGCAGCTGGATCATAATTGGCTGCACTAATAGACATAAACATCATGCCACTAAGAGCGATGTCGCTCTCGGAAACGTAATTACCGAAAACCCACCTAGTATCGAGTATTCCATTTTTGTAAACCGCACTAATGACTTTTACCCGATTTTTAAACTTAGTAGATGGCTGCGCCGACATATTGCTATAATAAGAACCCGATGATAGGTATGGTGTAGCAATCTTTTCTCGTACAATAAAACCATCCAACAACTCGACCTGATTACCTCCAGATTTCAGGGCGATTGCACCTTTGTCTCCGATAACCGTCTCTTCGAAGGATTGGGCAATCATGTAATCTAATGTAGCCCACGCCGTCCAGCCCGCAGCTTTATTTGCAGAGCAGTAAGCTTCTGTATTAGTAGCAGGCGCTGCTCCCGTTAGAATCGATACCCAGCTGGTATATGTCGTTCCGTTGTTTGCCGTTGCTTTCCATCCATTCATCGCCGCTTTTATTGCATTAGCAGACGGACTAACTCCATCAGCCCAACCAGTATCTGCGTTGAATAGTGATAGGTAGAAATCATTTCCTGTTAGATGCTGCCACCAACTTATGCTAATCAGATCACCGGCACTTGATGTGCCTCCTAAGCGAATGATTCTGCCGTCAAACATCTTGCAATACGGGACATTTGTAACCCCTCGAAGTCGGTCTCCGAAATATCCGCCTGAATTGGCAAGTCCGATAGCCTTAAATCCCGTGCCCGAACTCGATGCTGTCCACGGGTACGATCCGTCAAGTGATACTCCCGTTTTCCATTTTCTAGTTACGACTCCTTTTGCGCTATCGTACGTATCAACGATAGTCCGATCCAAATTACCCACAAGCACAGGAAAATTAGCGTAATGAATATTTTGAGAATCTAATGTACGTACAGCGCCACCTTGCAAATGCTGCACGCTGTCGACGTATGGATACTTTTCAGCAAGCTTTTCGCCTGTCCAATCCGGATCAACATCGATTTTTGCATAATCTGCTGCTGTTACTTCAAATATTCTTGCGCCATCAAACTGAACCCAGCCTGTAACGCCTATATTATTAAAATTCATTATTTTAAATGCACCATTAGTGGCTGCCGTTACTTGTTGCCACTTTTTATAAATGGCTTTGCTCGTAGAGGTAATGACATTACCTAAATTTGCACTGCCATTATTCATTAGTAAATTGGCTTGGGATGATCCATCTGTAACAACATCAACTAAAGCGAGATAATATTTATTTGCGTCAAACGGTAGATTTGAACTACGTATCTCTCTAAGCGTGCTAGTATCACCAACATTTGCAGTGATTTTTTGTGCTTTAGTGCCGTACTTAACGTTTGTCGATTCTAGCGATGCTGTCGCTCCATTGAGAGTTGCTTCAAAGCCGTTAGCCACGCCATCACTGTTAGTATCAAGCTCAAAGTTTCCTGTTTTGCCTAATAAGTTAACAAGCGACCTCCCCTGCACAACAAACTCTGCTTGTGAGGATTGAGATGCATTTATTGAGTTCAATCCTCGCTTTAATGTTGTTTGAAAAGCTGCTGCTTCGGATTGCATTGTATTTAGTGTCTCTATGTTTTGCCTTGCAGAGTCCCAATCTGCCGCTGTGAACATTCGAGCAACCCTTGATCCTAACGCCCAGCTTCGCGCTGTCGTTCCGTTATAGCCGCGCGTTACGCCTGTTAAGGTATTTCCGGACTTGCCTGTGTAATGAATCGTTTCGGCAGTCTCATCAGTACCGATAACCGCGATGTTCGGCCCATCTGGCAATATCGTTACTGCTACGCTTTGTAATGGTATTGTGGTCACTGCAGCAGTGATGGCTGCAGACAACTCCGTTTGATAACTATTTGCTATTCCTGGATACATAGGTAATAGGTTAGCCATATGATATTCTCCTTTCTACTGCGCGTACCGAATCAAAATTTTGCTCGCCTCTGCAATGAAGCGATCGTTGGTTTGGATTGTTCTTGAATCAATTTCGGCAAAATGCAAGAGGTTACCGCCCGTTAGAGCGTCCGTCACACCTACATGTGATACTAAGCCCCAATTAGCTGTTGCAACAGGGAATGGAGCATCCGACAATAATTTGATAGCCATCTTCCCCGCATCTAGTGCGGCAGCGGATAACGTTATCAATTGTCTTGCGTAAGCTCCACCAGCTACCTCGGAGCCTGTATTAGCTGCTGTAGGGTTGGATGTATAAAGGGCTAAGTAGACTGCGCTCGGTGGAGTAAAAGCGACACCGCGCAGAGCGTTGAGATTTCGTGCAGCTTGATAATTTGATATAGCCATGTGTACTCATCTCCTATTCGAGTTTGTATTCGTTTTTGATCTGGAACCCGTTAATAGTGTTACTACCTATGTTCGTTAAAACAAAAATCGGACTAGCGCTTAGATCGCCGTCCGATTCAATCGTTAATGTTTGAGGGGATTGTGTAAGAACAAGCTCCTCTAAATTTTCTTGGTCGCTCTCCGGAAATGGGTTATGCATTTTGAGAGGCAGTTGGAACATACCGTCAAAGATGATCTTTTCTATAGACAACGTGCCTGCATAACGTGCGCGATACCTTTTGCCGGGCAAGTCGCTGTACGTGATGGTACGATCCCCGCGCTTCGCGTCGAACACGCGGGCAATTTCTCTGACTTTCGCTTGATAATCTAACGTAGGGTCGTTCGCCATTAAAACGCACTCATGAGTAATGATTCTAGGGCTGTATTCAGATCCAAAATCCACTTCACCATCTCTGCCTGCGATCTGTACCGTGTAATCCCTTGTTTCAGGCAACGGAGGGATATCCCGCCTCTTGATGCCAATTCCAAGGGAGGACCAAGGAATCCCATCGATGTAAGCTTCAATCATCTTGATTTACCTCCTCTCGATTGGAAACGTCGAACTACGCTGTCTCGCTCCGACCAATAGGTTTTAGCTGTGGCTGAATCATCAATGTTCACATCTCCCGTATGGGAAACGATATACTGATTATGGTTCACGACTGATCCCGCTGACCCCGAAGCCGCTGGCATACTGAAGCTTGGCATTTTAAAGGACAGATTAGGAATGGCAAAGTTAAGTAATTTGAAGAGGTTACTTTGCTGACGATCGTTTAGTATCAATTCATCCGCATGCGCAATGACCGGCACCGCTTGGCCGCGAACACCCCTCACCTTTCCCCCCTCTGAAAAGTGCTGCAGCTTGCCTGTATCTTGCTTAATGTTATATTGGTCGCGGATTTCGTTGTTACGAGCAGCCAGGCTTGCCATTTTGGTTTTATCGCCGCTTGCCTTGGCCGCATCCCACAAGTCTTTATTATTGTTATACTCCTGCAGGTCTCGTTCTTCTTGGCTCAAGGTCAGGTTGCTGATCTTACCCATCTTCGCTTGATAGGCAGCTATAAAGACGTCGAGCTGCGCTAGGATCTCGGCGTTTTTCTCTGACTCCTTCAGGATTTGAAGTTGTTTCAAAGTGTCAGCTTGTTTGATGGTTTCATCTGAGAAATCATTGAACGCTTGGTTCAACGCTTCATAATGTGTTTCTAGTGATTTGATTTGATCTTCATAAGAAGTAACCTTGAGCTCCTTCTCTTCTTCCAGTTTCTTCTTCTCTGCCTCAAGGCTCCGAATAGCGAGATCTCGGCTACGGTCAAGCTCCATCTTCTCAATTTCTTTTATCAGTTCCTTGCGTTCCTTAACTCCTTCGGGTCCGACAGCAGACAGTAGAAGCGCTAACCTAGCCCGTTTCTCCGCTAATTGCTTTTCGTAGTCATCGTCAGCGTTTTGTTCACGCATTGCAGCAATGAGCTCCTCGATTGCTTTGATCTTCGCATCCTGGGCATTAACGAAAGCGTCCTTCTCTTCGTTAATGCGCTTAATTGTATCGCTCTTGGCTTTATCAAGTGCCTTTTGCTGGACGGTAACTAGCTTTGTGGTGTCTACTGTCTCCTGCTCGATGAGTTTCTTTTTGAGTGCGTATACTTGCTCATCCGCCCGCTTACGCTCCTCTGTTCCCATGAGATATCGGGATTGCACGCGTAACCACGCTTTGAGTTCATCTTCAAGCGATATGCGACCCATTGCTTTTTCATGAGAAATATAGGACTCTGACAATGCCATCGTCTCGCGTATGGCCGCTTTTTTAGCGGCGTATACTTGCTCATCTAAACTCATACGGATTTCTGATCCTACTTTGTATTTCCCTTGCAACCGTTTCAGCCATTCCAGTTCCTCTTTAGCAGATACCTCGCGAATTCCCTTTTGATGCGATATCCAATTAGCAGAAGCATTATAGGTGTCCTGTTCCAACTTCTTCGCTTCTTCAATTAATTGCTTTTTGAGCGCATATACCTTCTCGTCGGCGGCCATACGTTGTTCAGTTCCCTTAACGTACTGTGACTGTACCCGTTCCCAAGATGTTAATTCTTCTTTAGTCGAGAGTAGCCCCATCGCCTTCTGATGCTCAATCCACTTCTGCGATGCTGCGAAAGCCTTCGCTAACGGATCTTCTTCTTTCTTGCTGCTTTTACTGTCCTTTGCCTTGTCCGATTGCACGCCATAGCTCGGATCGGCACTGAGTTTACTAAACTTCTCGCGAATGGCTACAATCTTCGCTAATTGTTGTACACTTTCAGGCACGTATAACGAATGAACACCCATTCCTTTTGTCATTTGATCCATAACGGACTGTGCTTCCGCTAAACTTCCGATTGAATCCAACTCGACACCGTAGTACTCCAAGCGCTTCTCCAACTCTGTATACATGGAAGAAGTGATGCCGGCTTGTGTAAACCGGGACGTCTCCAGCAATTCTAGTTTCGATTGTCGAAGCGATTCGACAGCTCCTTCTTCGAAAGACCAACCATCTGCAGTTTTATAAATACTAGCAGCTAGTTGAGGATACTGATTGATCAACGTCTCTGCAGCTTCAGCATTAAGTGACTGCCCTTTGGCTAGATCGGCGGACAACTGATTCAAATCTGCAATGCTGCCACTTACGTTAACGATTTCTTTTTGCAAATCTTCTAGAGCATCGCCAACATCGACAATGGCGTCATCGTTTGCTTCGGTTTCATTCGCAGATTCGGCCATAGCCAGTCTAAAATCATCCGTTGAATCAGTAGTGGAACCTAGCTTGCCATCTAACATATCCAAAGATTGCTGACTGTTTTTAATTCGCTCATCCAGCACGCCAATTTGTTCGCTAACATCAACAATTTTTGTTGAAAATTCTACCGTATTATCATCAGGGTCGATGTTTAATGCAGGCATATTAGTGATTTCCGCCTTAATGCTCCGCCAAATCTCTCCGTAGATCCCAAACGACTTTGATCCATTATTTACTTGCTCATTCAAGAAGTCGAGATCAGATTTTAAACGTTCCCGTTCTTCCTGTGCGGTTTTCAAGTTTTCGGCTTCTATAATACGTAGTGCTTCTTTATACACACTCGAGAATGACTTTATTTTTTCTATATTCAAATCAATTGCCTTGCCGTTTTCGTCCCACTTCGAAATCATCTCCGGCATTACCTTACTCATGCGCTCGATAACGGTAGCCAATTCAACTTTAGCGGTTTTTATCTCCTGGTCCGAGCGTGTATTACCATCGACAATTTCTTTAAGCTCTCTGTATCTTTCGCTTAATGCATACGCATCACGTTCCGCTTGCTTCGTGCTATCTACCGCCTGATTCTGAGCTCCTGCATACCCGCTCCAAGCTAATGTAGCAACGCCTAACGCTATCGAAATACCTGTCAATATAGCCCCGACTGGAGTTGCAATAAAACCTCTTTGAGCTGCCGTTGCCGCATCTGTTGCTACTTTCATCCCAAGCATCGACTTTGCAGCAGTCGCTAGACCTCCGACCATAGCTATGATTGATTGTCCCGTTAGGAGTCTCATGCCCGTGTTTAGTGTCATTATCCCAGCTCCAAGCATTAAAGCCGAGGTCAAACTGTTTCGAATAGGGTCAGGAATGGAGTTAAAACCATCTACTAGCAGCTTGGTAGTGTCCGTTATACCTTTCAGTGCCGACAACAGGCCGCTATCGCCAATAGATATAATGAGTTCGTCCCAAGTAGCTTTAAGTTGCTGCGATTTCTTCTCTAGCGTTTCCATAGCAAGTGCATTTTCCCGTTGTGCCGAACCGAAAGAGTTTTCAGCAGTCTCAGCAATCTCCATAACCTTACTATAGTTGTTCATGAGCGCTATAAACTTGGACGCCTGGTCTCCACGGGCAATCGCCTGTGTGATCTCATGACGCTGCGCATCCGCTAATCCGTCCCATTTCGTAGCGACACGGCCAAGAATTTCGCTGAACGGCATCATTTCGCCGTTTGCTTTCTTGATTAGGCCCACATATTTTTCAAGTTTATCGATCGCAATATCACGACTAGAAAATGAAATAAATGATTTGATTGCGTTACCTGCATTCGCACCGCTGAAGCCTGCCTGATTAAGTACTGTAAGGTATCCAATTAGTTCATTAATGGGTACCTTGGCGTTTTTAGCAGCAGCTCCAACTCGGTTCATACCTTCTAGAATCTTTTTCGAGGTTGTCGGGTAGTTGTTCGACACTTCGTTGATGCGATCCAGTAGCCTTGCCGAGTCCTCTGCAGCTAAACCATAGTTGAGTACAGCCCCGGTCATGAGTTCCTGTGCTTGAGCTGCGCTCGTGAATGATTGCTCGACATTCTTTGCCATGAGGGCAGTGGTGGCGAGTGCTTTCGATTCCCGCTCGTTAAATCCGCTTTGCGCGATGAGTGTATACACGCTTGCCGCCTCATTGAGTGCATAACCGTATTCTTTTGCTGATTCAACCATCGAATCTTTAACAAACGCCACATCAGCCGTGTCGCCCATGACCCGCTGTACATTGACAAGTTCGTACTCAAATTGTTTTAACACGCTAATCGCTTCTGTAGCTCCTCGTATAACGCTGGAGTACATGGCTTGTGAGAAGACGTATTGCGATGATCGGCTGAACACACTGTTGTTGTTAAGACGTCTGAGTTGCTCGGCTTGCTGCACTTCTTGTCTTGCAATCTCCCTGCGCACGCGTTGTTCGTACTGCAGCGTCCTTTCCCGATCTCTCGATACACGCTGAACGCCTTGTTGTTCCTCAATACCGATCTGCCGTCGCATCCGATGTTCGGCTTGCAGGACACGTTCTCGCGTTGCATCATCGGTTCCCGTGGCTTTGGCCGCGCTGGCTCCTGTTGATGTAACCCGGTTCTGCAAAGCCTGCAT
>NZ_VDBO01000028.1 GCF_005930355.1 Paenibacillus sinopodophylli | reverse complement strand
AACCAACCAACCAACCAACCAACCAACCAACCAACCAACCAACCAACCAACCAACCAACCAACCAACCAACCAACCAGAGGCTCCCTTTCCCCGCCTTCTCGCCTAGCTAACTAGAGAGGAAGCTTGGCTTCCTCCCGCAGCAGCGACACCAGCGCTGCTGCCTGTTCCTGCGGTGCGCCGGAGAGGCGTTTTCCAGCCGCCCTGGGCGGTGGCGGGAGCAGCTCCGCGCGTACAGTGCGGGGAGTAATGCTGGCGGCGTCGAGTGCGCCGCTGCTTATTAGCTCCGCAGGCGTGATGACGCGAAGCGGCTTGCGCTTGGCTTTCATAATACCCGGTAAAGACGGGTACCTAGGCTCATTCAAGCCCTGCTGAGCTGTTATGAGAGCAGGCAGCGGAATCACGACGGTTTCGGTATCGCCCTCAATGTCGCGCTCAACGAGCGCGAAACGTTCAGCATGCAAAGGAGCTGCGGCTTGCAGTACGCTCTCTGCTGGCAGCGGAATCGCGACGGTTTTGGTATCGCCCTCAATGTCGCCCTCAACGAGTGCGAAACGTGCAGCATGCGAAGGAGCTGCGGCTTGCAGCGCACTCTCCGCCGGCAGAGCAGCCCATTCGTCTTTACTTAGAAGCGTGAGCTTAACGGCAGACGAGGCATGGGGCAGTCCCAGCCGCTCGGCGATTTGTAAGGCGACGCTCCCAGCTCCGCTGTCGACCGCGAATAATCCAGCGAGCAGCAAATCGGGAGATAGGGAAGCAATGACGGCCGCGAGTACCGCCGCTATCGCGTAGCTGTCATCTGGCAAGGAGGCGCTGTCGAGCCGTATGGCTTCATCGGCGCCAATCGCAAGCGCGGTACGCAGCGCATCCTGTGCGCGTTCAGGGCCGCAAGTAATGGCGATGACTTCCCCGCTGAGGCGCTCCTTTTGGCGAAGCGCCTCCTCCAATGCGTATTCGTCGTAAGGGTTAATGACGAATTTGGCGTCATTTTCGTCAACAGTCCCAGCTTTTATGACGATTTTTTCCTCGGTATCAAACGTTTGCTTGAGAAGCACGACTATTTTTAGCATAGAAGCTCCCTCACTTCAACCGACATGTTGGTCACACTGTCCATCAGTGCTACGATATGTGACTGCTTGCACGAATAGACCGCTCTCAATCGCCCTTGGCGCGACATGTTCGTGGTCAAAAAGACATATACATGAAGCATCGCGGTTGTTTTTGAAAGCGCTTCAATACTTGTCCGACAGTATGCCGCTTGAATGCAGTACTGCTGGGGCGAGCGATTAAGGGGGGCGTGGCCTATGTCATCAAGGTTGGCAGCCGGAGTTGTCCCTATTTGGCTGGAATGGGGCAGATGGGTATTATTTGCGGCGGTTGTAGTACTTGCTGTTTCGATGTTCGTAATGGTTGTGCAAAGGCGAATTCTATACATGAGGCTTGGCGCCCCCGCAGTGTTCAGCCGATACCGACCCAAAGCAGGCGGGAAATCAGACTTTGGTTCACAGGTGCTCGGTCATCGCAGGCTGCTTAATGATGTGCGAAGCGGGATCATGCATTTGGTGTATTTTTACGGATTTATTGTATTGCAGTTCGGTGCGGCGGATCTGGTCTGGAAAGGGCTGAATGGAGGCACTCCGCTGCCGTTGCCCTACTATAGCTGGTTCTCGCTCACCCAAGAGCTGACGGTTACGCTTGTATTCGCAGCAGTGCTGTATGGTGCGTCAAGGCGTTACGTAGAGCAGCTTCCCCGGCTAAAAAGAGGCTGGAAGCCATCGCTTGTCATGTGGTTTATCGGCTCGCTGATGCTGACGATTATGTTTACTTTGGCGTTTGAGCGATTAGCTGCAGCGGAAGAAGACTCTGCGTCTCAGCTCGTGCAGGAAGCTTACGCACCAGTGAGCGGGGGACTGGCTCGTGTTCTCGAGCATGCGGGTATCCAGCCGGCAAGCACGGCAGCTCATGCGGGGTTTGAAGTGTTTTGGTGGCTGCATCTGCTCGTACTGCTTGGCTTCCTCGTTTATGTGCCGCAATCCAAGCATTTTCATCTGCTGACGGCTCCAATTAATTTATGGTTCCGCAGAAGTACGCCGCCTGGTCGGCTTACGCCGCTCAATCTGGAGGACGAGGAAGCGGAGTCCTTTGGCGCAGGGAAGGTGGAGCATTTCTCGCAAAAGCAGATGCTCGATCTTTATGCCTGCGTGGAATGCGGACGCTGTACGAATGTCTGCCCTGCTGCTAGCACGGGCAAGCTGCTGTCGCCTATGCATCTGATTGTGAAGCTGAGGGACCATTTGACAGAAAAAGGCGCTGCGATAACATCGAAGTCTCCTTGGCTTCCCGCTGGCATCTGGTCAACGCCAGCAGGGAGGAGAGCGCATGTCATGGGTGGCGTTATACCGGCATGGGAGGAGGCCCCGTACTTTGGAACGGACATTGAGCCGACGATGGCAGCGCAAGCAGGCGCATGGACGATGTGGGAAAACGTAAATCCAGAGGAGGTAGAGCTGATTGGCGAGGTGCTGACGGAGGAGGAGCTCTGGGCGTGCACGACCTGTCGCAACTGTGAGGAGCGGTGCCCAGTTGGCAATGAGCATGTGGACAAAATCATTGATATGCGCCGTCATCTTGTGCTTATGGAGGGACGGCTGCCGTCAGACGGCCAGCGTGCGCTGCAAAATATCGAGCGCCAAAGCAACCCATGGGGTTTGCCTCGCGCCGAACGGGCTGCTTGGATTGCGGAATGCGAGAGCCGGACTGGCATTCGCGTCCCGACGATGCAGGAGCTGCGTCAGCAGGGGGGAAAAGCCGACATGCTGCTGTGGGCAGGCTCAATGGGCGCATATGATATGCGCAGCCGCCGCGTACTGTATGATGTCGTACGGCTGCTGCACCATGCCGGTATTAGCTTCGCAACGCTAGGTCTGGAGGAGAAGAGCTCTGGCGATACCGCACGGCGAATCGGTAATGAATTGTTATTCCAAGAATTGTGCCGCGAGAATATTGAGACCATGGGCAAATACGAGATCGTCCATATCGTGACACCATGCCCGCATACCTACAATACGCTCAAAAACGAATACCCCGATTTCGGTCTGCCAAGCAGCATCATTGTTGAGCATCATACGGAGCTGTTGGCCCGTTTGCTTAGTAAAGGTTTGCTAAAAGCGACGCATACGATCGATGAGCAGGTAACGGTTCATGATTCCTGCTATCTCGGCCGCTACAACCAGTCGTATGAAGCACCGCGTGATATGCTGCGAGCCATTCCAGGTGTAACGATACGGGAGATGGAGCGCTCGCGCTCAAATGGAATGTGCTGCGGCGCGGGTGGCGGTCTCATGTGGATGGAGGAGGATGCCGGTACACGTATTAACCATGCTAGAACCGCACAGGCACTGGAAGTGAAGCCTTCCGTTATCAGCTCCGCATGTCCGTATTGTCTGACGATGATGGAGGACGGTTTAAAAGCGCTGTCGGCAGATGAGCGGGTCATTGCGCGTGATGTAGCGGAGCTGCTGGCAGAGAGTGTATTTGGTGAATAAGCAGGCAGGATGGAAGGCAGCGGAGTCTCGCCCTGTCATTCAGGAGATGCCAAGCTTGTTAGCGGCATCCTTTGAATGCTTGGCAGAAGCTTTGCTGCTGCAGAGTTCATTATAAGAAACAGTAAATAAGAAACAGTAAACCGTTGGCAAAAGAGGAGGAAGCCGCCTATGACGGAACAATTGCCCCAAAAAAACGCCGGCTCCATTCGCAGAGCCGCAGTCATCGGCTCCGGCGTGATGGGCGCGGGCATCGCCGCTCATTTGGCAAACGCGGGCATGCGTGTGGCGCTGCTGGACATGGTGCCGCAATCGCTCACAGCAGAGGAGGAGCGGCAAGGGCTGACGCTTGCTGATGCCAAAGTGAGGAATAGGCTTGCTGCAGGTGCTGTGGCGAGAATGGGCAAATCGCAGCCAGCGCAGCTATACGATCCAAGCTGGTCTAGCCGGATTACGGCGGGTAATCTAATGGATCATTTAGAGTGGATTGGCGAGGCGGATTGGATTGTTGAGGCTGTGGTCGAACAGATTGATATTAAGCGGCAGGTGCTTGCAATCATTGAAGCGTCGCGCTCGCCAGGGTCAATCGTATCGACGAATACGTCGGGATTATCGGCATCTTCCATGGTGGAAGGTCGAAGCGAGGAGTTCCGAAGACATTTTGGTGTTACCCATTTCTTTAATCCTCCTAGATATATGAAGCTGGTCGAGATCGTGGCTACGGCACATACTTCGCCTGACACGGTACGCTTGCTTACCGAGGTTTGTGAGAAACGGCTAGGCAAGGGTGTTGTACTTGCGAAGGATACGCCTAATTTTATCGCGAACCGGATTGGCACTTATGGGATGCTGGTCACGCTGGCAGATATGCAGGCCTTCGGTCTGACGGTGGAGGAGGCGGATGCTTTGACGGGACCTGCCATGGGCAGGCCTAAGACGGCTACGCTGCGCATGCTCGACATCGTCGGGCTCGATACGCTGCTGCATGTCGTGGACAACGTGCGGGAGAGGAGCACCGATGCCGCGGAGCAGGAGGCTTTTGCAAGACCGATACTGCTTGAGCAGCTTGTTGCTTCAGGTCGTTTCGGGGAGAAGGCGGGGGCCGGCTTTTATCGGAAGGTTAGAGGGCAAAGTGGCAGTGAGATTGAGACGCTGCGGCTTGATACGCTGGCATATGGGCCGAGGCGAGCAGTGAGTTCACCGGTCATTGATGCCGCCAAAGCTGCCAAAGGGGCAGCAGGCAAGGTGAAAGCATTGCTCGGAACCGATCCGCGTGACCGATATGCGAGGTTCGCTTGGTCAACGGTTAAGAAAACGCTTCTTTATGCGGCGGGTCAGGTCGGCATTATCGCAGACTCGCTGCCTGCTATCGACCGTGCGATGCGTTGGGGCTTTAACTGGGAGCTGGGACCGTTCGAGCTATGGGATGCGATTGGGCTGCGGGACTCCGTGCAGCGGATGCAAAGGGAGGGTGATCATGTACCGGAATGGGTGATAGGCTGGCTTGAAACGGGTCATGAAAGCTTTTATCGCGTACAGGGGAACGAGCGTCTATATGCTGCGAGCGGTGCTTATCAAACTGAGCTTGCCGAGACGGATACGATTTCGCTCGCTGCTTTGAAGGCGGAGGGCAAAACCATATTTTCGAACAACGGTGCAAATTTGATTGATCTAGGCGATGAGGTAGCGCTGCTGGAATTCCAGTCGCCCAACAATGCGATCGGCGGCGATATTTTATCTGCGATTACACAAAGCACAAAGGAGGTATCGCGGAATTGGCGGGGGCTTGTCCTAGCGAATGAGGGACGTCATTTCTGCGTGGGGGCGAACTTGATGCTGCTTCTGATGGAGGCGCAGAGTGGTGATTGGGATGAAGTGGAGGATATCATTCGATTGTTCCAAAGCAGTATGCTGCAGCTGAAGCGGCTCGAACGTCCTGTTGTTGCCGCTCCGCACCGGATGACGCTTGGCGGCGGGGTTGAAGCGTGTTTGCCGGCAGATCAAATTATATATTCCCCGGAGACGTATTTCGGGCTCGTGGAGACGGGAGTCGGTCTAATTCCGGCAGGCGGGGGCTGCAAGGAAGCGGCGGCAATGGCGGCACAGCGGGCATTGATGGCCAGCAGCGGCAAGCCGGGAGGGGATTTGCAGCCGCATCTGAATGCGCTGTTCGAGACGATTGCACTTGCCAAAACGTCAACAAGCGGCTACGAGGTGAGCCGTTTGGGACTGATGCGGCCGCAGGATCGTGTCATTATGCGGCAGGAGGCGCGGATTGCCGAGGCGAAGCGGGCGGTGCTTGCGCTTGATCGCGAAGGCTATACGCCGCTCGCGGAAGAGCGCATTCGCGTTGCCGGGCGCGAAGGCAACGCGGTGTTCAAGGTCGCGGTGCAGGCCATGCGGCTGAGCGGCCATATTAGCAAGCATGATGCGCTTATAGCCGGCAAGCTGGGCACCGTGCTCGCTGGCGGCGACATTCAGCCTGGCGCGGAAGTTAGCGAGCAATATTTGCTCGATTTGGAATGCGAGGCATTCCTCAGCCTATGCGGTGAGCGCAAGACGCAGGAGCGCATGAGTCATATGCTGGCGACAGGCAAGCCGCTGCGCAATTGAATGCGAGGTAAGCAGAAGGAGGAGATCGCGATGTCAGCTTCATCACCGTTTGAGAATTCCGGGCTAGATGCCGTTATCGTTGCTGCGGTGAGGACGGCAGTCGGCAAAGCATCAAAGGGCAGCTTGGCGGAGACGCGGGCAGAGGATCTGGGAAAAGCGGTGCTGCAAGGTGCGCTTGCTCGGGTACCGGGCTTGCCGCCATCGCTCGTGGAGGATGTCATTATCGGCTGTGCGATGCCTGAAGGTGAGCAGGGACTCAATATGGCGCGCACGATTTCGCTATATGCAGGGCTGCCCGTAACGACACCTGCCGTTACGATTAACCGCTTCTGCGCATCGGGCCTGCAGGCAATCGCGTATGCGGCGGAGCGTATCCGGCTTGGCGATGCGGAAGTGATCGCGGCGGGCGGCGTAGAGAGCATGAGTCATGTGCCGATGACGGGCTTCAAGCTCTCACCACATCCGGCGATTGTTGATGCCCGGCCGGAGGTCTACATGGGCATGGGACATACGGCAGAGGAGGTAGCGCGCCGCTACAGCGTGTCGCGTGCGGAGCAGGATGCATTCGCAGCAGCAAGTCACCGCAAGGCCGCAGCAGCCATCAAGGCTGGCCGTTTCCAAGCGGAGATCGTACCGGTTACAGCCAGCCGCTCTGGCGTGAATGATGCGGGAAGACCATGGTCGAAAGTTTTTCAATTTGATACCGATGAGGGGGTTCGAGAGGAGACGAGCGAGCAGGTGCTGGCTGCGCTCAAGCCTTCATTTGCTAGAGAAGGAACGGTTACGGCTGGTAACACCTCACAGATGAGCGACGGTGCGGCGGCTGTTATTGTCATGAGCAGGGCGAAGGCGGAAGAGCTTGGACTACAGCCGCTCGCTGTATTTCGCAGCTTCAGTGCAGCGGGCGTAGCCCCCGAGGTTATGGGCGTCGGACCGATAGAAGCGGTTCCGAAGGCGCTGGGGAAAGCAGGTATTAGGCTTGATCAGGTCGATTTGTTCGAGATTAATGAAGCTTTTGCAGCACAATGCGTTCCGATCATCAGGGAGCTGGGTGTGAATCCAGAGCTGGTTAATGTCAACGGCGGAGCCATTGCACTCGGTCATCCATTGGGCTGCACGGGTACGAAGCTGACGGTATCGCTTATTCATGAGCTTGGCAGAAGGGGAGGCGGAATTGGCGTTGTTACGATGTGTGTCGGCGGCGGGATGGGAGCGGCTGGTGTGATTGAAGTCTACGGAACATAAGGAATGGTGCAGTGTGGAAGGCAGGACGGAGGATTACGCGTGAGAGAAGGGCGCAGGGTGGACGGTGTAATTGAGGTCTATGCGCATAAGAGAAGGTGTAATCTGAATTTCGTCAATAATAGATGGCGAGCATGTTTAATCGCGCTAATAATCGAATGACTGAAGGGAGACCTGCAGCATGGCAGAAACGATACGTTTTGGCGGCCGGTTTGTCATGGAGGACAGCAGCCCGGACTCTGTTGTGACACCCGAGGACTTCACGGATGAACAGCGGATGATGGGAGATGCGGCGCAGCAGTTTTTGGAGGCGGAAATTACACCGCGCGATGCGGAGCTGGAGGCGCTGAATTACGATTTGACGGTCGAGCTGATGCGAAAGGCAGGTGAGCTGGGTCTGCTCGGAGCGGATGTTCCGGAGGCTTATGGCGGTTTAGGGCTCGATAAGGTGAGCACAACGCTGCTCGCTGAGACGCTGGCACGCGCCTCGTCGTTCGCACTTTCGGTCGGTGCGCATACCGGTATCGGCACGCTGCCTATTGTGTTTTTCGGAACGCCCGCACAGAAGCAGGCTTATCTGCCTGCGCTTGCAACAGGCGAGCGAATTGCTGCCTACTGCTTGACGGAGCCTGCATCTGGCTCGGATGCACTTGGCGCGAGAACGACCGCAAGGTTATCACCAGACGGTAAGCATTACGTGCTGAACGGCTCCAAACTATATATTACGAATGCTGGATTTGCGGATCTGTTTATCGTATATGCCAAAGTAGACGGTGAATATTTTACCGCTTTTATTATCGAGAGGGGCATGCCTGGGTTCAGTATTGGGCCAGAGGAGCATAAGATGGGCATCAAGGGTTCTTCAACGCGCCCTTTGTTTTTCGAGGATGTGGCGGTACCGGTCGCAAACGTGCTTGGGGAGGTCGGGAAAGGGCATCAGATTGCCTTTAATATTTTGAACATTGGTCGTTTCAAGTTGGGGGCTGCCTGTCTGGGATCGTCGAAGGAAACAATCGAGCTTGCCTCATCCTACGCGAACTCGCGTAAGCAATTCGGACGCGCAATATCGGCTTATCCGCTCATTGGTGCCAAGCTGGCCGACATGAACATTCGCACCTATGTACTGGAGAGCATGGTCTACCGGACTGCGGGCTGGATCGATGCGATGCTGCGGACAACGGAATCGGCGGATGGAACGGCTGGAGACGGCGCATCTGTAGCCAAAGCGATAGGGGAGTATGCGATCGAATGCTCGATTATTAAAGTTTTTGCATCTGAGGCGCTTGATTTCGTGGCGGATGAGGGCGTACAGATTCACGGAGGCTATGGTTATATCCGCGATTATAAGGTCGAACGGATTTACCGGGACTCACGTATAAATCGGATTTTTGAAGGCACGAATGAAATCAATCGCATGCTCATTCCGGGCACGTTGATGAAAAAAGCATTAAAGGGCGAGCTTCCTCTACTGCGTAAAGTGCGGTCTCTGCAAGCCGAGCTTGTTCAGCCAATGCCGCTCCCTCCACTTGATAAGCCGCTCAGCAAGGAAGCATTCCGCCTTGAGCAAGCGAAGAGAGTATTCCTTACGGTAGGCGGGCTCGCGGTTCAGAAGCTGGGAACTCGGCTCGAGCAAGAGCAGGAGGTGCTGTGCTCGCTTGCCGATCTTATGATCCAGATATTTGCAATGGAAAGCGCGCTGCTGCGGTCGCAAAAAATAGTAAACACGAGCAGTGGTGCTGCGTCCGAAAAAACAGAAAATGTGATTGCGATGACAACGGTGTTCGTGCAAGAAGCGATGGAACGCGTCGAGTCTCTGGCTAAGCTTGCACTTGCTTCACTTGAGCAAGGAGATCATCTGCAGATGCAGCTGTCCATTCTGAAGAAGCTAATGCGCGCGCCTTTATCGAATACGGTAGCTTTGAAGCGAACGATAGCCGCCAACGTTATTCGTGGCGAGCATTATGTCGTGTGAAGGGGGAGAGCATGAATGGAACCGCTCAGACCGGAAGACCCATCTTTGCAAAATCAGCCGCCTAATGAAGCTGAAGAGCGCGCGTATCCATGGCTTCGACATTACCCGGAGGAGATTTCTCCTACGCAAAGCTATCCCGACCAGAGCATCGTTCAATTTCTAGTCGATTCGGCAAATGATCACCCAGACCATCCAGCCGTTCATTTTCTTGGCAAAATCATTTCTTACCGCGAGCTGCACGACTCTGCTACTCGTCTTGCTTTAGGGCTGGTTTCCCTTGGTATTGTGCAAGGTGACCGTATAGCGATTATGCTTCCGAACTGTCCGCAAGCGGTCATCGCTTATTACGGCGTGCTGCTTGCCGGAGGTATCGTCGTGCAGACGAATCCGCTTTATGTGGAACGGGAGCTGGAGCATCAGTTGGCAGATAGCGGAGCCGTTCTGATGATTACGGTCGATTTGCTTTATCCCCGCGTGTCGCGGGTTCGGGGTAAGCAGCCGGAGGCAGGACCCTTGCCGCGTCTGAGGCATGTGGTGGTCACATCGATTAAGGATGGTCTGCCTTTCCCCAAAAGCTTGCTCTATCCACTCAAGCAGCGCAAGGAAGGCTTTCGTGCAGAAATGCCGTATGGATCATACGGCGTTGTTGCCTACAAAAAGCTGCTTGCGGGGAAGTATGCTGCGGTTAAGCTGCCAGAGCCTGCCAGAGGGACGGAGCTGGCGGCGCTGCAATATACAGGAGGCACAACGGGTACACCTAAGGGCGTCATGCTTACCCATCGTAATCTCGTAGCGAATACGATGCAAATCGCGGCCTGGTGCTATAAAGCGGAGGAAGCTAAAGAACGATTCTTAGCCGCTCTGCCCTTGTTTCATGTATTTGGGTTAACAGTATTAATGAACATGTCGGTGCTTCGGGCAGGTACGCTTATTCTGCTGCCGCGTTTCGAAGTGGAGACGGTTCTAGAGACGATTGGGCGGCAGAAGCCGACGATATTTCCTGGTGCTCCGACAATGTACGTAGCACTAATTCATCATAAGGCGGCTGCCAAAACAGATTTGTCGTCTATTAATGTATGCATTAGCGGGTCGGCTGCTTTGCCGCTCGAGGTGCAGGAGAGATTTGAAGCGTTAACGGGAGGCCGACTTATTGAGGGCTACGGTTTGTCTGAGGCATCTCCAGTAACCCATGCGAATCCGATCTGGGGCTACCGCAAAATAGGTACGATCGGAGTCCCCCTTCCCGATACGGAGTCCGCCATCATTCATTCAGAGACAGGCGAGAGGCTCCCTGTTGGGGAGTTGGGTGAGCTTATCGTCCGAGGACCTCAGGTTATGCAGGGGTATTGGAACAAACCAGAAGAAACGGCTCAGGTGCTGCGCGATGGTTGGCTGTATACCGGCGATTTGGCAACAATGGATGAGGATGGATTTTTTACGATTATGGATCGGATTAAGGATGTTATCATTGCGGGTGGGTTCAATATTTATCCGCGTGAGGTTGAAGAGGTGCTGTTCGAGCATCCGGCTGTTAGGGAAGCCGCTGTGATCGGGGTCAAGGATGAGTATAGGGGAGAATCTGTAAAGGCATTTATTGTATTCAAAGAGGGTTGGCAGGTATCGAGCGGCCAGCTTGATCGCTGGTGCCGAGATCGGCTTGCGGCTTATAAGGTGCCTCATTATTATGCTTTTAGGGAAACGCTTCCAAAAACGATGGTTGGAAAGGTGCTCCGTCGAAAACTTTACGAGGAGGAGAGGGAAGCTGCGGCGGCTGCGGAGAACAAGGGAGAGTGAACGGCGTGGATGAGGAGTTGGTTGTACAAGAGGCTGATCAGGCCGATCATCTCATGAGACTTGCGGAGCGTGCTCAAGCAACATTCTGGGGATTACTTGGCTGTAAGGTCGTGCAAGCGAACGCCAGTAAAGCGACAATAAGTCTGGATGCAACTGAGCGGCATCTCAATCTGCTTGGAATCGTTCACGGCGGCGTGCAGATGTCTCTGCTGGATAATGCGATGGGACTCGTTGTTATGTTGGCGGCACCTGAGCAGCGAACAGTTACAGCTAATTTGAACACACAATTTCTTGCCAGCAGCAAGGGGGGCTTGCTGTTCTGCGAGGCGGTGCTGGTGCACCGGACGGGGCGGACGCTGACACTGGAAGCGCAGGTGAAGGATGACAGCGGTAAGCTTCTCGGCCTTGGGCTCGGTGCATACCGAATTATCTAATTTGGTGCTTGCGTCATTTGCTTGCCTGCTTCAGATTCGTTATAATAAAACCTAATATATGGAAAGTTTTATGATTTGCTAAAGGCTTAACGAATGATGGTATTATTCCGATAAATGTAGTATAAGGAAGGAGGCGAGGACATGGTTCAAGGCTGGGTAACGACGTTGGTATTGGGGTTTGGAATTGTGGTTGCCGTCATTGGCGTAATCGCATATTTAAGAATGTTTCGTAAAGACAGGCTCTCTTCAACGTCTAACCAGACAGACGATGTCTCGTCTCCAAACGTAATAATCTCAGCAAAATCAAGGGATGGCGGGCACGCTAAGGAAGCCAAACCCGAACAAGCTGCGCCGCAAGATTAATAAATGTTCACTTTCCTATTCGAATTCAAAATGTTATAATAGTAAGAAAAATGTGAACATTGTGACTCATTGGCCATGGAGTTGCCTGTACCGAGTGGGGGGTTCTTGCGGTGTGTTCTCCGCATGCGGTCTCGTATCATGCTGTTTAGGACGACCATCCAACGTGAAGGGGAGGAGATTTCATGGCGAAACATAGCCAGAATGAAGTCAAGGAAAGCCTGAAGGAACTCACGAGAATTTTTCAACCCAAGGACCCGCGTAAGTTTGTTAAAGAGTATATTCGCAAGTACCGGATTACCGGTGGCTACGAGGATGAATTAACGACATTGGTTGAAAACGAGCTAGGCAGAATGAACTCCTCGGTCAGTTAGCACAATAGGTATAATACGGCTTTGTACACTGTCGCTGGCAGGATGCAAAGTCTTTTTTGTGTTTTTCAGGCGCGAATTGATCGGTGGTTATGACAAACTTCATTGATTTACAACGGAGCAATCGAGTAACTGAGCAATCGATCAACGATCAAGCGACCACTGAGGCGTACATTGCACTTTGTGCAATAGAACCTCGCAAAAAAAAAATTCGTCAGGCTACGTTGCAGAAAGTGCAACGTAGCAAGAGCATGGTTACTTAAACGACGATTAGCGTGTATAAAGTGCAACGTAGCTAGAGTGGTCGGCTGAAGGAAGTCAGAGGAAGCAGCTCCATTTACCAACCAACCAACCAACCAACCAACCAACCAACCAACCAACCAACCAACCAACCAACCAACCAACCAACCAACCAA
>NZ_VDBO01000027.1 GCF_005930355.1 Paenibacillus sinopodophylli | reverse complement strand
ATTTGATCCGAACGCGAGAATCACCCGTGAACAAATGGCGGCACTGCTTGTTCGCGCCTATGAGTACAAGAACAGCGAAATTGCAGCGACTGGTCAAGAAACTGCGGCTCTCAAGGATGGCTCAAGTATCTCTCCATGGGCAGTAGAAGGAGTGAATAAAGCCATCGCTGCAGGTCTTCTGCAAGGAAAAGGAAACGGAATCTTTGATTCTTCGTCCGATGCCAACCGCGCCGAAACTGCGCAAGCCATCTTGAACTTGTTCAATAAACTATAAGACGGAATATCAACGATTAAGAACCTGTTAATTCGCTTCAGAGCACTCGGCATCGGTCCGGCAGGCCCAATGTTCTCGCAGGGAGATAATGCATTTGAATCATGCTTCCTGCTTACACGAGCTGAAGCAGCTAAAGTTATTTCCACGCTTTTGAATACCAAGCAGTCGTAACAATAATCCCATTACCGTAAGGTAATTGGGGTTATTGTTTTTCTATTATTAAATCTGTACATTTCGTGATAAAATTTCAGGAGATTGGAGGGGAAGACTTCATGAAGCTAAACTTCATATTAGAACGCTATAGGCAACTTACTTTTAAAAATAGAATTATAACGATATTCATGCTCATTATTCTGGTTCCATTTATTTGTCTCGGACTAGCATCACTATTTACGATTAACTCCATACTCGTTAATAAAGTTGAAGGTTCTATCCAGAGCAACTTAAGGCAAGACGTACTTACGATGGAAAACACGTTAAATAACTTAAACCATGTTTCGCAACAAATCACATTTGGAGTTGGAACAAACAAACTACTTGAGCAGTTGCAGTATGAAACAGAACCTTTCGAGCGTATAAGACTTCGGAATGAGATTAAGAGTGAGTTGAATGTGATTACCTTTTCGAACCCCAATATAGGTTTAACGATGTATTACTTCAAGAATACCAATGAGTATGATTTTGAAAATTTCCCAGTCAGAGATCCTTTTAAACCGGAACAACTGCCAGTTATGGCGATATATCCTGAGATTACATATTTCGGTCCGCACAAAAGCAATAATAGATCGATTAATCAGTTAGTCTTTAGTACAATGCGAAAGGTGAATTGGCTGGATCAAGATGTTTATTTGTACATAGAGACAGGATTTAATGCCACTGCCAAATTATTTGATTCCGATAATCCGTCCAATCAGTCACGACGGCTGCTTATACTTGATAATGAAGGTAAAATTACATTTAGCCAAGACCAAGAGCGATTCCCAATACACAGTATGTTTCCGACGGGGAATTCAGAAATCGTATCTGGATCATATGGACAATATATTTGGCATAAGGAAACGAGCAATCAAGGCTGGAGCATCGTATCTATCTTGTCAAAAGAGGTGTTGAACCAGGAAAAAAACCAATGGTATTTTCAAATAACCGTATATTTCTTAATATTTGAGCTTACGGCAGTAATTCTCGCTTTATTGTTGTCAAGAATGGTATACAAGCCACTTGAGAAATTCAATATGGAAATTAAAACACTAGTGCAATCCAACTCGAAGGAGAATACTGATTTAACTAATATACCTGAATTCGATTTTTTACTGTTTAAAATTCGAGCCATGAAAAAAAAGATTTGGGAGTTATATGAAGAAATTGAACAGAAAGAAATGCGTAGAGCGAACCTAGAGGTTGAAACGCTATTGTATCAGATTAATCCACATTTTCTAATGAATACGCTGGACACGGTACACTGGCTTGCAATGATCAATGGGCAGGAGGAGATTGACAAGCTGGCGCTATCTTTAAACAAGCTCCTGCAATATAATCTAGGCAAATCAGGTGAAGCTACTACGATTGGCGGGGAAATCAATGCGCTAAAAGAATATTTGCAGCTTCAAAAAATTAGATACGATTTTCAATTCGATGTGGACATTGATGTCGATGACGATGCGATGAGGTTGTCGATTCCAAGGTTTATTTTACAGCCTTTAGTTGAGAATGCACTCTACCACGGAGTCAGCGATGATGGATACATTCATGTGGATATTCGTTTAAACGATGAGCTTGAAATTACGATAGAGGATAACGGAGCTGGGATGCTGCCTGAAAAAATCGATCAATTACTACATGATGATTCTATGGACAGCCAGAAAGTAGGAATGGGCATCGGAATGAAATATGTCAAACGTATACTGGAAGCAAATTATGGAGAGCAAGCAACGTTTCATATTAAGAGCGTGATCGGTAAAGGAACTGTCGTTTCTATGAGCTTGCCGGTGTTAAGAGGTGAAGAGCAGTTATGATAAAGGTATTAATTGTAGATGATGAGAAAATCGTTCGTAAGGGATTAGTCAGCTTCATGCCTTGGCAGGAATTTGGAATGGCTGTTGTAGGAGAGGCTAATAATGGCGAGAACGCTCTGCAGTTTTTGGAAACGAACAAGGTGGACTTGCTGCTTACAGATCTGTCTATGCCGGTCATGTCTGGCATTGATTTGATGAAGGAAGTTAGAAGGATTCATCCGAATATCCAAATTGTCGTACTTACCCTACACCAGGACTTCGAATATGTGCAGGAGGCACTTCGGCTTGGAGCAATCGATTATATCGCTAAGACACAATTAGAAAAGGAACAATTTAAAGATGTACTGGGTAGAATTTCATCGTTATTCGATTCGAAAAAATCGACTGGATACGACAGTCAACGAGACGAAATGGATCAAATAGATGAATTGTATGTTATTTATACCTTGAATCAACAAAATGACGACTCGACAGTAGATATTAAAGTACCAAAAGGCGCGATAGAATTGGATGTTGGAGTATGGGGGATGACATATCTGCCACCTGAATCCTTTTCTTCAAGTCTTGATTACGCCATAATTTGCTTTTGTCATTTGAAGGAGCTAGATCGGAAATCAATTGTACATCTGACTCGGGTCTATCGAAGGAACGATTTTTTTTATGATTATTATCCAGCGCAAGCTATTCCGTTCATTCAAAGTCACGTTATGAGTACATTGGGGGAGAATGGCGATTACGACTTATATATGCTGAAGCAGAAATGGCACTCACCAGATTGGATTTACGAGGATCAGGCTTTTGAAGCTATGCTGCATGAACTAAAAACGATTAAGCTTCCGCCAATTAGATTAACTAGACTATTTTTTTCCTTGTCAGATGAGTGGAACAGATTGTATGAGCAAATATTGCCAGGTCCCATTGTAATGGATGATTCATTCACATGTTTTGTTCAATTTGAGGCTTGGTTACGCAGCGCAAAGGATGTCATCCTTCAAGCTAATAGCAAGCCCCAATATTCCAAGGAAATTCAGAATAGCGTTGCTAAGGCGGTTAATATGGCTCAGTTAATGATGAATCAATCTCTATCGGCAGGGGAAATGGCACAGATCGTCAATATGAGCAGCAGCTATTTCAGCCAATGTTTCAAACAAATCGTAGGTAAAACCTATACGGATTATTTGAGGGATATTCGTCTGGAAAGAGCTAAGCATTATTTGCTAAATACGACTAAAACCATACAGTGGATTGCCGAGCAAGTAGGCTATAATGATGAAAAGTATTTTAGCCGCTTGTTTAGAGAGCACATAGGCATTCTGCCAAGTGACTATAGACTGACTAGCAAACAGGTGTAATAAGATCTATTGTTCTTTGTAGCATACTAGATAGAAATTCGTCCGAAAACAAGGTAGACAGTTTTCGGACGTCTTTTTATTTTCATCGTTTATTCAACCTAATCCCCTTGTATCCTCTAACACGCACCACACTTGCGAGGTATTATAATCAAGTTGTAGCAAAGACATCATTTAAATATGCAATAGGGGGAAAGAAAATGAAAAAGAGTTTCAAAACCTTGGCGGTCGGGCTTGTTGTTGCGCTAAGTTTGAGTGCATGTGCTAGTAACACGCCAAGTGATAACCCAAGCAGCAATTCAGGAAACAACTCTGGGAGCAACTCAGCGACGGACGTGGTAGTTAATCCATTGGAAAAATTTCCTGAGCCGATTGAAGTAGCGATAGGCAGAGGTATTGATCCCACTTACAAGTACGAAGGTGAGGATACGGCAGAAAATAATCTGTATACCCGTTGGTTGAAGGATTCATATAACATTGTGGTCAAACACGAGTGGGAAGCATCAGTTGCTGATTATGGCCAAAAAGTAAGCTTAGCCATTGGAAGCAATGATTTGCCTGATGCTATGCTGGTTAACGAAACACAGCTAAGACAAATGGTTAAAGCCGACCAGCTGGCAGATTTGACTGATGTATACAATAAGTTTGGAACAGATAGATTGAAGCAAATCTATGAATCCAATCCTGGATTGCTTGAAGGCGTTACCTTTGACGGCAAATTGTATGCGCTGCCTGAGACAACATTGCCTTCAGCACCAATGACATGGATTCGGAAGGATTGGCTTGACAAATTAGGCTTGGAAGCTCCGAAATCGTTAGAAGATCTAGAAAAGATTGCAAAAGCGTTTATCGATAACAAAATGGGTGGAGACAAAACGTTAGGAATTGTAGGCACACAGCAAGGCGGTGCACTGTATTCCACATTCCTTTCGTCAGGCGACCATTACATGAACTTCTCGCCGGTGTTCTTCTCTAATAATGCTTACCCTGGCATTTGGGTAAAAGACAAGGATGGTAATGCAGTTTATGGCTCCACTACTGCTGAGACTAGGGAATCTTTGTCCAAGCTACGGGATTGGTACGCGAGCGGCATTTTGGATAAAGAGATTGGTTTGAGAAAGAGTACGCAAGAGGTCATAACTAGTGGTCAAGCAGGTATTTTCTTCGGACCATGGTGGACACCGTACAACCTCATGGATTCAATCAAAAACGATCCGAATGCTAACTGGAGACCATATACTGCTCCGGTGGATGCTGCAGGCAAATTTAATTCTAACCAAGCTACAGGAAGCTCGTACATCGTTGTGAAGAAAAACTATAAGCATCCAGAAGCAGTTATTAAAATGATCAATATCCATGTATCGGAGAAAGAAGAGAGCTATAAAACAGCGGTAGGCAAAGAATTGACTTCTCAGGAAATTCCTTTATTCCTGATCATGGGTCTTGGCGATCAACTGGAATACGCAGTGAAAACCACGCAAAAGGTTCTTACAGGCGAAATGAAGTTGGAAGATGTGGACAAACTCAATTATGGGTTTACCTATGAGCTTGCTTCCCATGTTAAGAATGTGAAAATAGAGCCTTTTGACAACTATGACATTCAATATTGGGATCAACAAAAAGATCCAGACTTCTTCACTCATCTATACTCACATTTGAATGGCGGTTCAACATTTGTGGATGCCGATGTTCATTACGTGAAGAGCCTTGCAACAGCACAAACCAAAACCATGCAAACAAAATGGACCAATTTAAAGAAAATAGAAGATGAAACCTTCTTGAAAATTATTATGGGCACTGTGCCGATCGAAGAGTTTGATGCTTTTGTTGGAAAGTGGAATGAACAGGGCGGAGATCAAATTACTAAAGAAGTGAATGAGTTGAAATAAAGTAGAATGATCAAGGCGGGTGGATCGCTCACTCGCCTTGATTATCCTTTTAAGGAGACAGAGATATGCTTAACAGAGGTATTTATAAACATTACTATTTGATGCTCCTGCCTGGATTGCTGTGGCTAGCCTTTTTTAATTTACTTCCTATGTACGGTGTGTTGATGGCATTCAAGGATTTCAATCCAGGCTTAGGCATATTTAAGTCGGAATGGATTGGCTTGGATAATTTCAAGTACATGTTCGAACTGGATGATAGTAAACAAGTCTTTCAGAATACGATATTTATAGCCTTGTTAAAAATGATTGGAAACCTGATCTTTCCTCTACTATTCGCGCTCATGTTAAATGAAGTCAAAAACAGGCTGTTTACCAGATCTGTTCAAACCATCGTGTATTTGCCGCATTTTTTATCCTGGGTTATCGTGGCAGGAATCATGCTAGATATCCTATCCTATTCAGGTCCGATTAACCAGATTTTATCTCTTTTTGGCGTGGAGCCTACCTTATTTTTTGCTAATGCAAATATTTTTCCTTGGCTGGTTGTTTTTAGTGATGTTTGGAAGGAATTTGGTTTCGCAGCTATTATTTATTTTGCAGCACTAACTTCCATTAACCCTGAAATGTACGAAGCAGCAGCAATAGACGGAGCTTCCCAGTTTAAAAGGTTGACAAGTATTACCCTCCCTAGTATATTGCCGGTTGCGGTTTTACTTGGCACATTAAGCTTAGGAAATATTCTGAATGCTGGGTTCGATCAAATATTCAATCTTTACAATCCATCGGTATATTCAACTGGCGATATCATTGATACCTGGGTATATAGAGCCGGTTTGCTTGATATGCAATATGGTCTCGCGACTGCAGTTGGTCTCCTTAAGTCAGTTGTCGGTCTCGTGCTCATTTCAGTATCCTACGGGCTTGCTTATCGATTCGCGAATTATAGAATTTTTTAACAGAAAGATGTGATGATCATGGTAGAAGAACGTTCAGTGCTATCCAGGATATTCAACGGTTTCAATATATTCTTGCTCGTCATAATCACACTGCTATGCATACTGCCTGTTTGGTATACGCTGGTCATTTCCTTGAGCGACAGAGGAGCAGTAGCTGCCGGTGAAGTCTTTATTTGGCCACAGGGCTTAACTTTCGGATCATATGAAACAATCATTGATGATGGCCAATTTTTTAAATCGTTTTTCATATCTGTACAGCGTGTCGTATATAGTGCCATTATTACTTTTTTCATCGTGCTATTGATGGCCTATCCGTTGTCCAAAACATCAAAAGAGTTCAAACCGAGAAATATAATTATGTGGTTGCTTATTTTTTGTATGCTGTTTGGAGGCGGCTTGGTCCCATGGTACATGACAATGAAATCTCTTGGTTTAATTAATACGATCTGGGGACTTGTGCTTGGAGGCGGGCTGCCAGTTTTTAATGTCATTTTGGTGATGAATTTCTTTAGAAATTTGCCGAAGGAAATGGAAGAATCAGCATTAATTGATGGCGCAGGTCCATGGCGAATACTGTTTGGTATTTTTCTACCGCTTTCTACGCCTGTATTGGCAACCATTCTAGTGTTTACAATCGTTGGGCATTGGAATGAGTTTTTTCAGGCACTTGTGCTCATGACTAAAAACGAAAATTATCCTTTGCAATCTTATATACGCCAAGTCACTCTTGTCATTGACCCGTCTAAAGTGGACGCTGAATCGGCAAAGCGGCTGACAAGCTTATCCAATCAAACGTTAAATGCTGCTAAAATATTCATTTCTATGCTCCCGCTGTTAATTATTTATCCATTTTTTCAAAAATATTTTGTTAAAGGAATAACGCTTGGTTCTGTTAAGGGTTAAATTTAATCGATTGGAGAAGAAATCATGCAAACTAGCGAAACGATACATCCAGACAAGAGTGATATAAATACAGTTATTAAGAGCAATTGGAGAATGGGTTCTATTCATTCGGTTCGTTGTGAGAAGCAGGGGGCTTATTTATTCCGGAGTGAAAATGCTACGTTATTACTGCAACCGGTCAATGATTATGTTGTTCGCGTGAAGCTTCTAATAGACCATATATTTGATTTGAGTTCGACTATCGCTGTACAAGAGGATGCATATACTCCTGTTGAAGCTCAACTGGAAGAAACACCACTTGCGTATAAGCTTATATTGCCTGCTATAACCGTTGTTTTAGACAAGTCGGATGCTCGGTTGGATTTCTATAACGCTGAAGGCCATCTGATCTCGAGAGAAGAAGAATTATCGAGAACGGGTCGCGGTGTGTATAGCTGCAGAAAACAAATGGAGCCCGATTCACATGTGTATGGGCTAGGGGAGAAAACGAGTTTTTTGGATAAAAAGGGTGAGAAATATGACATGTGGAACTCTGATGTCTATGATCCTCATGTGCCCGAAATTGAATGTTTATATGTATCCATTCCGTTTTTAATTCATTTTCGTTATGATAAGCCTGCTTATGGTATTTTTCTGGATAATCCGGGTCGTTCATCGTTCGATATGCGCTCTAGTGAAAATTCGTACAAGTTTCAGGTGCACGCTGGAACGATTGATTATTATTTTGTGTACGGACCAGAGCTTAAAGATGTGGTGAAAAGATATAGTGGATTGACGGGCAAGATGGATATCCCGCCTG
The DNA here is from genome assembly GCF_005930355.1 of Paenibacillus sinopodophylli. Lineage (GTDB taxonomy): Bacteria > Bacillota > Bacilli > Paenibacillales > Paenibacillaceae > Pristimantibacillus > Pristimantibacillus sinopodophylli. Next base: position 7,624 of record NZ_VDBO01000027.1, on the reverse strand, counting down.
TATGGGCTATCGGCTATCATCAATCCCGATACAGCTATATGGATCAAGAAGAAGTCATGACGCTGGCTAGAAACTTCCACAATAAGAATATTCCCTGCGATGTCATTTATTTAGATATTCATTACATGGATGAATACCGTGTGTTTACATTTGATCCAGTACGTTTCCCGAATCCTCGCAAGATGATAGATGAGCTGAAGGAAATGGGAATTAAAATTGTTCCAATTGTTGATCCAGGCGTGAAGAAGGATTCAGAATATTTACCTTATCAAGAAGGTATCAAAAACGATTATTTCTGCAAAAAGCTTGAAGGTGATTTATTCATTGGGAATGTTTGGCCTGGAGCGAGTGCATTTCCTGATTTCACGGAGGAAGAAGTACGTTCATGGTGGGGTGAACAACATCGTTACTATACTGAAATGGGAATTCACGGAGTCTGGAATGACATGAATGAGCCCGCAGTGTTTAATGCTACAAAAACAATGGATCTTGACGTTGTACATCGCAACGACGGAAACCCGAAAACGCATCGTGAGGTTCATAATCTTTATGGAATGCTCATGTCTATGGCCACGCAGCAAGGATTGAAGGAACAGCTTAACGGAGATCGACCATTTGTACTGACTCGTGCAGGCTATGCTGGCATACAGAAGTATGCTGCCACTTGGACTGGCGATAACCGCAGCTTCTGGGAGCATCTTGCTATGGCTATTCCTATGGTGCTGAATCTTGGCCTGTCCGGCCAACCTTTTTCAGGCCCTGACATAGGTGGTTTTGCCCACCATTCATCTCCAGAGCTGTTGGCTCGTTGGACACAAGCAGGGGTGTTCTTCCCTTACTGCCGCAATCATAGTGTGCTGGAATCCGTCCGTCAAGAACCTTGGGTATTTGGGCAGCAAGTTGAAGAAATATGCCGTACATACATTCGCTTGCGTTATCAGCTCCTGCCTTACATATATACACAGTTTTATGAAGCGCATAAAACAGGACTACCCATTATGCGTCCATTAATATTGGAATATCCTAATGACCGTTCTGTATATAATTTATGTGATCAGTTTATGGTGGGCAGCAGCTTGCTTGTAGCGCCGGTGCTTCGTCCAAGTACAGAATATCGTTCGGTTTATTTGCCAGAGGGAGACTGGATTGACTATTGGAGCGGAGAACGTTTTACTGGGGGACGCCATATTTTGGCGCATGCTCCACTTGATGTGTTACCGATTTATATTAAGGCAGGAACAATTCTCCCCGAGCTCATGGATAATAACTGGAAGCCAGTAATGAAGGAACTGTCAAATATAAAGCTAAGTATTTATGCTGGCGTAGTAGGTAGTGAGTCATATGGTCAGTGGTATGAAGACGATGCTAGGACTTATGCCTATGAGAAAGGTGCCTATAACCTATTAGAGGCAACCGTGAAATTTAATCAAGATTCGATGACGTTAAAACTCGCTTATTTAATAAAAGGATTGCCAGATGAACGTAAGTGGCTTGATTTTAATGTGAAGTTGTTGAATTTTGTTCCGAAAAATGTAAAAATCATCACAGCTAACGGAAGTATCAGTCTTGAGGAATCTGGCGGTACTTGGTCATACGATACAGAGACTCAGGAGATTGAGCTGCAGGTGGCCAATCATTTTATGGATGTGGAGTTAGTAATAGAACGATGATAAAACCGATTAGGCTCATCTTACTCTAGTAATTGTTTTGTGACTACTAGTATTGTAAGCCTTTGGTGGTGAAGCACATTAGTTTTTTCTTACTGATAAAAAAATGAAATAAAACCTTCCCAAAGAATTTTGGGAAGGTTTTTCTGCTGATTACCAAAATCAGCGCTTGAAATGAAATGGAATATAAAACTAGAAAAACATCTGCTATTAATTTCTAAAATCAAATGAGACTTGATTGTTGCTGGCGCTTACCGTATATGTGCGATTGGCCCCCGACTCCCAAATGACATTGTTGGCAGCATCCCGTTTTATCGCTTTATATTCAAACGTTGTGCCGACTGGCAAGTTGACGGTGAAGCCCCAATGCGGATAACTTGTTGTGTTGCCTGGACCAAACGCTTGACTGACATTCCAGTTGCCCAGCCCGGGAATATTGCCGATCAAGTATACATTCTGCCCCATGACCGTTGTTGCATTTCTCACGGTAAACGTCACATTAATGGATGGCGTCGAAGTCGAGTCGTTATAAAGCACGGCCACCGTGCCACCAGCGATATTTCCGGTAATTCTGCCATTCGTTACCGTAAATGTACCGCCGCCCGTTGCTTTATTCGTATAGACACCGTTAGCTAGATTCGTTGGCTGGTTAATCGCTGCATTGCCGCCCAAATTAACAATGACCATTCCTTTATTGCCACGTTCAATAAGCATAATCTCATTGCCTTGAAAACGTAAATACTCACCTTGACCTGCCATGGCATTGTGGAATTTATTAATAGCCACTACATCAGGATCTTTCCACAAATTATTGCCCGCTGTTCCTAAAGTCGCAGCAAATTTGCCGGTACCTGCCGGACGATTAAAGAACAATGGAACCGTTTGCGCTCTTGCCGCTATAATAGCCCACCCCATTTTAATTTGCCACTCGTTCATATTCGTTGATTCATCTTCAAGGTTCGCATACGTATCATGCGATTCCACCCAAGTCACTAGCTTGGAAGGTGCTACGTTGGCCGCATTATAATTATAGGCCAAATTTACATTTTTGACGTTATTAAAACCGACTGCGTGGCGCACACTTTCACCGTAATGAGAAGCCGTTACATTCATATAATTGGCATACTGCGCAAATGCATCCGCGCCTCCTTGCAGCACTTCACCATATATATACGGGTTAGAATTATTGTTCACTGAGCTTAACACGCGTGTCCAGAAATTTGAAGCTCCATATGGATCGCTTGGCAGCTCAATATGTTTGGCCGCATCAAATCGGAATCCATCTGCGCCAAGTGAAATCGCATCGTTCAAAAACGCGATAATTTTATCTTGCAGTTCTTGATTGCTTGTGTTCAAGTCCGGCAAGCCGATACCAAGCTGGGTAACTTGCCAGCGATCATTCCAGTTGGTAATTCCTCGTAGCTCATGCCAAAAATATGGGTTGTTGCGAATCGAAGGATCAACATTGTTTGCCGGTACATATTGCACCGACGCATCAATACCCGCATTGCCTGTGTGATTGGCAACAACATCGACGATAATGTTGATGCCGTAATTCGCTGCTTCGGCACATAATTGTCTAAACTGCTCTCTCGTTCCCAACTGTGCGTTGCCAATATTGAAATTTATTGGTTGATACAACATCCACCAAATGCTTCCAGCCATCGTATTTTCTTTATTTCCTTGAATTGGCGAGGTTTGAATTGTTTTGAAGCCTGCTGCAGCAATTTCTGGCAAGCGACTGCGAATGGTGTTAAACGACCAGTTCCACGCATGCAGCATAACTCCATCTTTTGTTGCTGCTGGCAAGCCGTTATCCGCTGCTTCTGCCACTTGCAAATTCAGAAAATTGGAATTGTTTGCGTTTTCAAAACTGAATGCAAACGGTTGCGTTACTAACACAAAAAACAGAATAGCACTTAAAATCCTCTTTACGGTTTTGTTCATTTTCAACTCTCCTTCTTCAGTTCAGATTGGGTTAACGATGAATAATAGGTGTCTACAGCCAATGACTTCTTAAATATATCACTGCTAAAATGATTTCAAGTTAGAGAACGTTTGCGAGTGTGGATGATTATTATACAAAAAATAAAATTCGTTCCGAAAAATATCTAACTTCTTTTTATCCGAACATCTAACTCAACCTGTGCTTATCCATGTCCTTGAGTGGTTCATTCTTTAATCAACCAAATAGAAGGACTACCATTAAGGGATGTTTGCCCTTTTCATTTCATGTAGAAAAATCGTTTTCCGATCATTCGCTTTCTTTGAATAAAGATGTTCTATGTAATGCTAGTGATCTTTGGTTAGAAGTTGGAGATTTGACTTGTTTTGAAACTGTATAAACCAGTTGCTAGCAAAATCTAAAAATAATTGTTTGTCAGGTGGAAGTGGCAACGTTTTTTTCCAAGCAAGTACTAAATGGCGTTTTGGATGTGTAGTAAACGGAATTAAATGAACATGTCTAGTTACATTTAACATCCAGGAGATGTAGGGAACAAGAGAGAGTCCCATATTTGCTTCTACCATCGAACGGAGGGAGGATACCGCATTTGCTTCAAAAATAACATTAGGATGAAACCCATGTTCTTCACAGATATGATCTGTGAACATACGAAGTTGGTTTCTTGTATCATAGGAAATGAATTTTTCACTGTGAAGAGCAGCAAGGTCAATTTCTTTCTTTTGTGCCCATTTACTGTTGTGTGGGGCTGCAAGCACGATTTCATCTTCCATTAATATGCGGTAGTTATAGATGGTTTCATCAATGGGAAGCTGAAAAAAGGTGAAATCGCCTTCATGACAGAGAACCGATTCTCCTTGATAATATACAACTTTACTGTCTGGATAGGCCCTTTCAAACGCAGAAACTAAATCCAATATAAAGTGAATCCCACTTTGAATATAGATACCAATGGTCTTTAATTCCGGGTATTTCAATTCATCAAGAGCAGCATCAATATTGGTTAGGGCAATATCAATCTTTTTTAAAAATAATTTACCGTTTTCATTTAAAAATATTTTCTTTCCATGTCGGTTAAATAAATCGCAACCTAACTCTTTTTCTAATTTACGAATGGTCATGCTTACTGCAGACTGGGGAATCATATATTGTTCAGCGGTTTTTGTGAAATTTTCCAGTTGCGCAGCTGTACGAAAGTAGCGAAGTTGTAATAATTCCATAAGGAATATGCCCCCTTATATATCCTTTAATATATATGAATATATATAATCTGATTATTCTCATCAACTCTTTTATTAAAATATAATCATCTTAAGCACTATTTTAGTGATAAATAAAAAGTTCAGGATGCCGTGTTGTACTTTGAGCGAATGGGAAAGGAATGAATATCATGATGAAGAAAAGATTTATGCGGGAAATGATTGCCATGTTTTTGATTGTACTTCTAGGTATGAGTTTCCTGGAAGCGGTTGCAGCGGAAGTGATAAATGAAACAGTGATTATCGATGCAGTTGCGAATGTAGTAGATTCTCAAGATGATGCCATAAAAATTTTAATGGTGGGGAACAGTCTGACCAGGTATAACAGTGTGGCAGACAAACTAGTACAGCTGTTTGCGTATGCTGGAAAACAAGCCAAAGTAGATACACGGACTCAGATGGGTGCATCGTTGATCGATCAGGCAGAAATACTTGCGACTAGTACAAGGGATGCTATCGTGTATGGTGATTATGATTATATAGTGCTTCAGGAAAAGTCATCCGGATTCACTGAGGCCTTATTAATGCAGGGAGTTGGCGCGTTTGATCCATGGATACAGGAGGCAGAGTCACACCCACAGCTTGTTTTGTATATGCCTTGGGCCAATGAAGACGTATTTAAAACAATGCAAACCACTTTTACAAATGCATACGTTAAGGTTGCAAAAGACTATGGTGCATTATTGGCACCTAGCGGAGAGGCTTATTATGACCTGTATTTTAACGAAGGCAAAGACTGGTATAGGAATGGTGATAATGTTCATGGCAATGATCTTGCTTCCCTAATATCAGCAAGTACACTTTTTTACGCAATGTCTGGCCAAGAACAACCAGTTCTCCAGATTAGAGAAGAAGATCAGTCCGTGGTGAAGGCGCTGGTGGAAAGTTCTGACTATAGGAATTATCCAGTTAATTATGATCGTGATTTAGTTAATTTAATAGAACGAAAGGCAAATGCGTTTACAAATACCTATCGTAATCTTAATAATGTGCCGGATCTGACAGGACGTGGTATTGATGCAACAGTTAATCTTGCAAAACAGAAACAGGGTAGTGCATCCTCCAATGCAAGAGGTGCTACTCGTGGAATTGGGGCACGTAATGTAGCAAATCTTACAGACGGAAGTTATACTTCGTTCATAACATTACATGAAGCAGATCCAGATCCATGGTTTGCTGTGGACCTAGGCGTACAGACAGCATTCAATCAGCTTACTCTTTATTGGGGAGGCACTGGTGATTATGTGGATTCTTACAAAACGAAGTTTACAGTTGAAGGTACGAATGATCCTAATGCGGGATATAAGGTGATTACGGCAGGAGAAAGTACAAGCACAAATAAACAAGAGATTCGATTTCCTAGTGTTGAATATCAATATGTGCGTGTTTATGTAACAGAAAAAAATGGAGCTTATGCTAGTTTGTATGAAATGGAGATTTATAATTTGCCTGGTCAAGGCGGCAATGACGACCCGGCTACAGACTTCGAGGTAAATGTTGGCGATTATTTACAGGTTCAGGTTGGCGACATCCTTACGAATATGAGTCTCTATGAACAGGGCATGTATGAATCAGTGGCAGCATTTCCTCAGGGAGTAAAAGACTATAAGATTCTAAGTAATGGGGAATCCATCTATAAAGGCGCAATAACAGAAAGTAATGTTGCTCAGAATATTATTATTCGTTTATTTGCAACAGATAATAAAGTGGTGACAGGGCAAGATGTGCATAAGGACGTGAACGGTAATCCGGTACAGGACATTAAGAAAGTGGCGAACTGGACTGGTAATTTCTTTAATCGAACCGGAATAGAAGAGTTTAAAGCGTTTGGGGGTTGGGATCAAGCCAGTCCGTTATCTACTCTTAATTATCTTGGTGGTGGAATTTTCGCAAGAGAATTAACCTATACGGTACCAGAAGCATCAGTATCGTATGATTACAAGATCAATTTTGACCGTACATGGAATAATGGCGAGATTCCTTCTGCTAATCGGAAAGTTGTTTTTCCGGCATCAGAAAAGGAAACGGATACGTTTGTTTTATGGGTGAATTCGGTAAGAGGAGATATTTTTGACTCTCTCACCGATGGAAGCACCACTTTTAAGATTAAAGGTAATGATAAATATATGAATACAATCGGTATCGCTAAAGTTGGGCTATCTCTGAGTAATGAAGGAAACGAGACATTATATCAGATGATACAGACTGGGAAAGATGCTTATATGGTTACAGCATTTATAGAACCGGGCACCTACATATGGGCTGATAAGATTGATGATAAGGACGGTACATTGAGTGGCGACTTTACAGTAGATAAGAACACTGCTGTGACATTTTACTATCATGTAAATGAAGCTGACTATGTACTGCTCAATACCGTGAATAATGCCGAAGGGTTCTTTGAGGCAACTATAGATGATCCGGACATGGCGACTGTAGCAGCGGCGGTAGCAGCCCTCGAAGTGGGTTACGCAGCAGGCAACAATGCAGCTGTTGTCACACAAAACGTGACACTGCCTACGACAGGATTAAATGATGTCACTGTTTCATGGTCAAGTGACAATTCTGGGATCATTCGTACAAATGGCGAAGTGGTTCGTCCTTTAGCAGGTGCGGCAGACGCCGTTGTTACCTTGACAGCAACATTAACGAAGGGTCAAGTAACGGATACGAGAAGCTTTACGATGATCGTCAAGTCGATGGAAATCGAAGCTATACCTGTTGAAACGATCCAA
>NZ_VDBO01000026.1 GCF_005930355.1 Paenibacillus sinopodophylli | reverse complement strand
TTTATCGCTTTTTCGCTTATCCCGAAGGATTTGCGAGGCAGTTATTACTCGTTGTTCAGTTTTCAAAGAGCAAGCTTCTATTTCGTTTGTATCGCTTGTTTTGCTTGTCGTCCGCGTGTTTCTCTCGGCCGGAATTAGAATATATCATGTACTTGTACATTTGGTCAAGCATTTATTCAAAAAAAGTTTTAAACTCTTAGTAATGGCACTTTTAACTGCTTATTTCCTTCCTACTTACCTTCCACCCATCCCCTAGCCCGCCCCGTTCTGTCAGCTCATGAGAAATCCTTCCTACTAACATTACAATTGTTATAAGATAATAGCATCACATTCCATTAATCAAACCTACACTAATGTAAGGAGGCCATAGGATGCCGCGAACAGATATCGAACAAATCTCCACCCTCTTGCCTGCTTGGGTGGAATCCAGCAAGAAACAATGCATTCATGGAAAAACAGCCTCTTATATACCAGAACTGTCTAAAGCTCCTATCGAAGCATTAGGTATTCATCTTATCGATTCTAACGGGCATTCAATCTCCGCAGGCGATTCAGAGCTCGCATTCACCATGCAAAGCATCTCGAAAGTTTTCACGCTAATTCTAGCGCTGATGGACAATGGCGAAGAGGTTGTGTTCGATAAAGTGGGCATGGAGCCAACAGGTGACAACTTCAACTCCATGCTTAAGCTGGAGCTCGTTCAACCAGGTATTCCATTTAATCCGCTCATTAATGCTGGAGCGATTGCCATTTCTTCTTTAATTGCTGGAAAAGACGCCAACGAGAAATCTCAGCGAGTGCTCCGGTTCATACAGCTTCTTTCTAATAACAGCTCTCTCAGCTGCGATCTTGACGTATATCGCTCTGAATCCGCAACCGCTAACTTAAACCGCTCCATGGCTTATTTTCTGAAAGACAACGGAGTATTGCAAGGACAGGTTGAAGACGTACTTGATGTTTACTTCCGTCATTGCTCCATCAGTGTGACCTGTGCGGATCTCGCTCAAATGGCTTTGGTACTAGCACACAACGGAACAAATCCACTGACTGGCGACAAGCTTATTCCCCGCCGCTACGTTCAGATAGCCAAAACATTCATGACTACCTGCGGTATGTACAACGCTTCTGGAGAATTTGCTATCCAAGTCGGACTGCCCGCCAAGAGCGGTGTAGCCGGAGGAATTTTGACAATGGTGCCTGGCAGGTATGGCATTGGGTTGATCGGACCTTCTCTGAATCGTAAAGGCAACAGTATAGCAGGCGTTAATCTTCTACAAACGATGTCACAGCAATTCGATTGGAGCTTATTCTAGTGCCATTTCGTTAGCATCAAAAAAAGAAGGATGATACCCTAGCGAATAAATTCGCCGGATCATCCTTCTTGATGAGCTATAATCAAGGCTGCTGATTAATAAGCTTCACATTTTTGTTCAGTATAAAAAACTGTTCTGCCTTGTCGCGGTGCTCATCGGTAATTTGGCCGCTTAGCGCTTTGTATGCGAGGAACACAGCCGTTGCATCATCAACGAAGCCTGCTACCGGAATGAAGTCAGGTATAAGATCAATCGGCAGAATCCAATAAGCTAGCGCTCCGATTGCCGTTGCTTTCGCTGTTAGCGGGGTGTTCGGATCGGCGGAGCAATAATATAGCGTCACGACCTCCTTGGCAAAAGGCACCTTAGCCGCATGCCGCTTTACTTTAGCCCAGAAGCCTTCTTCCACATACTTCGTTTGCTTGTCCTGATCGCCAATTTTGCCAATCCATTTGTTGATATCGACTTCCTCAAGCGGCTTGTCTTTATCCAAGGTCACGGATGCCGTTAGCTCATCCTCCATAACCTCAAAGGGAACAGTATCTTCTACCAGTTTAGTACCGCAAACGGAGCATTCCGCAGCGAGCAGGCTGTTTGACTCCACTTCGTTGTTATGTCCACACTTCGCGCACTGAGCAATAGTCATGCATCCCACCTCCATGTTATACCTACTAATACTCACTAGCGTATCATATAGTTGCATATCGATATGAATGAATAATACTTATTAACCACGGCAGCGCTAACTTGACTCATTCAGCATTCCGTCCTTCAATTGGCTGCCTACCATCGAGCTATAGAAGCCATGCTGGGCGATCAGCTCTGCGTGGGAGCCCTTCTCGATAATAGCACCATCCTGCAGAACGACAATTTGGTCGGCTTGCTGGATCGTGTTCAAACGGTGTGCGATTACAAAGCTGGTTCGTCCCTGCATAAGCCGCTGAAGCGCTTCTTGAATTTTGATTTCTGTTACGGTATCAATGCTGCTCGTCGCCTCATCAAGCACCAGAATAGAAGGATTCGCCAGAATTGCTCTCGCGATAGCAAGCAGTTGCTTCTGTCCTTGGCTAATCCCGCTGCCGTCCGGTTTAAGCATGGAATGGTAGCCTAATTTGAGCCGTGTTATAAAAGAATGGGCGTTAGCTAGCTTCGCAGCCTGCTCAACCTCCGCATCTGTTGCGTCCAGCTTGCCATAGCGAATATTCTCAAGAATCGTCCCTTCGAACAAGAAGGAGTCCTGCAGTACAAATGCCATATGCGAGCGAAGGTTCTCACGCTTGATCATGCGGGTATCGATCCCATCAATGAGGATATTGCCCACACTTGGGTCGTAGAATCGGCATAATAGCTGGATTAGCGTCGTCTTGCCCGCTCCTGTTGGACCAACAAGTGCAACAGTATCTCCTGGCCTAAGCTCAAAGCTGACATCGCTGATCGTTGAAGCTCGGCCTTCATACGCAAACGTTACATCGTTGAACACTACACTTCCTTTTACCTCCGTCAACTCTATTGCAGCCCCTTCGTCAACCCGCTCCTCATCCTCACCCAGCACATCGAACACACGCTCAGCTCCCGCTACAGCAGAGAGCAGCGTATTCCATTGGTTAGCGAGGTCATTGAGCGGCCTTGTAAACTGTCTGGAGTATTCAGCAAAAATAATGATCGTACCGACCGTAATCTGATCATTCAGCACGAAAATCGCACCTACACCGGCAATAACAGCAAAGCTTAGATTGTTGAGCGCATTCATTAGCTTCGGAATAAATCCGGAAATCGTCTGCGCCCAGAACCCGGAAACACGAATACGCTCGTTGCGTTCCTTGAATGCAGCGATGACCGTATGCTCCTGCGAGAAAGCCTTAACAATGCGCTGGCCTGACAGCGTCTCTTCTATATATCCGTTTAGATCGCCAAGATTCCGCTGCTGCGCTTTAAAGAGTCGCCCCGTTTGCTTCGTTATCCACTTCATGCCGAGCAGCATAAGCGGCACGACAAGGAAGGTTAGCAATGTCAATAACGGACTGAGTGACAGCATAACGGTAACTGTCCCGATTAATAGAAGTATGCTTGAGAACACTTGAATGACGGAGCTGTTCAAGGACGAGCTTACATTCTCAATATCATTCGTGACTCGGCTCATCAGTTCACCGTGCTGGCGCTTGCTGAAATAGGGGATCGGCAAGCGATGCAAATGCTCGAACAGCTGAACTCGCATTCGTAAAACTGTTTTCTGCGAAATGCCTATCATCCAGATACTCTGCAGCCACATGGTAACAGAGTGAAGCACATAGACGACACCCATGCCCACAAGGAATAGAACAAAACCGCTGTCACGTGAAATTAAATAGTGGTCTATAGCAGTTCCAGCCATGTATGGACCCAGCAAGGACAACGCGGAGCTGAGTATAACCATGACAACAACTGCGGCCAACCGACCTTTGTACGCAATCAAGTAACCCCACATTTGCTTCAAAGTGCCGGACATATTTCTCGCCCGCGGCTTGCGCTTAGCCTTGCCTGTGTTGCCCTTCGATGCAGCCGCCCCCGCTGAACTCTCATCTAATCCTCGTGTATATTGAAACGGTTCTTTTAGAGCTTTAAGCACGGGACACACCCTCTTTCCCGAACTGCGATTCATAAATCTTTTGATATAAACTTGATTGATGTATGAGTTGCTCATGCTTGCCTTGCGCAAGCAACTGACCTTCATCCAGCAACAATATAGCGTCTGCTAGTACGGTTGAGCTGATCTTTTGTGTAATAAGAAAGGTCGTACACTTTATATGCTTGAGCGCTTGCAGAAGAGCTGCTTCGGTCTTCACATCCAGTGCACTCGTACTATCATCAAGCAGTAATACAACCGGTTTCCTTACCAAAGCCCTAGCAATCGTCAACCGCTGCTTCTGTCCCCCCGACAAATTGACGCCCTTCTGGCCCACAATCGTATCGTATTGCTCCGGAAGTTTCATAATCGTATCATGAATTTGAGCGAGCTTCGCAGCTTCTATAATCTCGGCGCGGGTTGCATTCTCCTTGCCCCACCGTATATTTTCTTCAACTGAGCCCGTAAACAACATAATCTCCTGAGGTACATATCCGATATGCTTGCGAAGCTGATCCAGCTTCATCATACGATTATCATTGCCATCCAAGCTGATCCTCCCAGACTGTACATCGTACAATCGCGGAATAAGTTGAACGAGAGAGGTTTTACCTGAACCCGTAGCACCCATAATGGCAATAGTATCGCCAGGTTCAGCCTCAAAAGATATATCCCGCAGCACATACTGATCAGCATCCGGATATTGAAACGACACATTCTCGAAGGAAACGCGGCCAGCAACCAGCTTTAGATTCTCGTCACTCTCCTGCGTGTCCTTTAGATCGATATCGGTCAGCATAACCTCTTCCATCCGCTGGGCTGATGCCCTTGCTCTAGAGAAGTTGACTACGATCATCGACATGATAGACAATGCCGCAGTCGTTCTTGTTGCATAATTCACAATAGCAATAACCTCACCTACTGATGCTCCGTTAGTATCCAGCTCGAATCTGCCGAACCATAATACAGCCATTACGCTTGCGTTCATGAATAGCAATACGATAGGCATCGTAACCTCGGTCAGGCGAAGCGCCGCAACCGTATTGTCCATTAACAGCCCGCTTGATTGTGCGAACCTTGCGGTCTCATGCTTCATTCGTACAAATACACGGACGATCCTCATCCCGATTAAATTTTGCTGCATGACGCCATTTACCGTATCAAGCTGCTGCTGTACGGAACGAAACAGCTTCTCGCCACTTTTGAGCACCCAAATTAAAAATATGCCCAAAAAAGGGATGACTGCAGCAAGCCAGATCGCAAGCTTGGGCTGGACAATAAATGCCATCACAATACTGCCAATAACGAGCAGCGGTGCACGAAGCATGATTCGCAAGCCCATAAAAACGGTATTTTGCAGCTGTGTAACGTCATTAGTCAGCCTTGTAATCAACGATGATTCAGGAAAACGGTTAAAATTAGCAAATGAGAACGATTGCACTTTTTCATATAGACGCTCTCGCAAGTCATAACCAAAGCTCTGACTAACATGAGAAGCGTAGAATGAACTAAGGATGCCTGCTGCAAATGCCAATAGGGAACAGCCAACTAGAAAACCGCCCCACTTCAGCACAACCGCTAGGTTATTGCTGCCGATGCCGTCATCAATAATTCTGGCAATAATATACGGCTGCAGCAGTTCTACCATCAGCTCAGTCAACATAAGCAGCAAAGCCACATACACCGTAATACGGTATTTCTTGAGATAAGCAAACATGGTCAGCATCTTCGATCCTCCGAGTAATAATGGCTTAACTACCTTATACCTCATTATATCTTCTCAAAAATAAAAATGGCATACCCCAACAAATAAACCGTTGAGGGTATGCTTTACATTGGACATATAAAAAAGAGAATACGCGGTTACAAAGCAGGCAAGGCCAGCTTAAACACCGCGTACATCCTCATAAAACACTCGAAACATAATATCATGATTATAGTTCCCGAAGCCTTTCCCATACAAGGTCAGACCGCCGACATGGACAGCGTCTTCCTTCACTGCAATTCGGAATGTCCAGAAATTGCGCTCCAATCCGATTTCACCAATACTCACCGTGGACATATGCTGCCCGTCTATCAGCGTGCCATTCTCCTGAATACGAATAACCTTCAACAAACCATATTGATTGACACGATCTCCCCACCATGCCGGCGAGAAACGTCCCCTGACATCACCGTAGTCGCCTGGGCTTGTCCACATGCCGATATCCAAGCCATTAAGCGAGAAATCGATATCCGAGGGCCAATTCTCATTAACACCTGGTGCTTCTGAGCCAAGCTCCAAAGTGATTTCAAGTGCTACAGGACGCTGACCCGCAACCAAGTAATTCGGTACTTTATATTCAACATAGCCTTTGCCAAACCATAATATCCCTGCATTCATCCGCTCGGGCTCCAAGAAGAAACGCGGATCGTCAAACTGCCCAATCATCTTCTCAGCCGTTGCAATGCCACAGGTTGGAAAAACCTCAAATTCTGTGAAATGGCCGACAGGTACACTTACATCATGCACTTTCTTTACGTCTAGAGCTGGACTCGGAAGATCGATGGTAATGGAGCGTTCAGCGAGTGTGCAAATTTTGTGTGTGCCGCCTTGCTTTCTCACCATTTTGGTATGAACAATTCCTGCTTTCTCCAGCTTTCTGATATGCATCGTTACGATAGCGCTGCTGAGACCAATGGCTTCGGCAAGCTCTTTCACATTCATCGAGTTGCTCGCAAGCAGCTTAATAATAGACAGCCTTACTGAGCTGGCCAGCGCTTCATATAATGGCAGCCATTCTTCATCTGTACTCGCTTGTATCATTGTTCTCTCCTCCTCCCTCTATTGTATAACAAGAGAGGGGCATCCCAAAAGCTGCTATTGCGGCTTCCGGACACCCCTTGATCATTAAGTCAGCTTAATACGAATAACATTCCACGATGCTTTGCCGAGCGTTGATTGGATTTTCCCGCCATCAGCCAGAGCAGCATTGCCTGAAGTATGCGGTGTAACGCGGTTAGGCGCTTCAACAGTATTCGTTGTTTTGAGATCCTCATGTTCAAGCACGATATGCTCAATAATGGTAAATGCGCCGAAGCTGCGAAGGTCGATTTCAAAAGGCAGTGCTTCGTTAATATTGCGGTTTACTGCAAAAATAGTTACTTCTTCTTTCTCTTCGTTATGAATGGCAACCGTCTCTAGATACGGCACGTCTGTGAAATCCTTCGTATCATGCTTAGGCGATTTCACGAGTGGAACGAGAACCGTCCCGCGCCCAAAGATGCTTGCATGCATGTATGGATAATAAATCGTTTGCTTCCAGGCTGGGCCACCATTTTGCGTCATAATTGGTGCAATAACGTTAACGAGCTGGGCGATACATGCCATTTTTACACGATCTGCACGCTTGAGCATGCTAATGAGCATACATCCCACGACGAGCGCGTCCTCATGCGTATAGACATCCTCAAGCTGCGGCGGAGCAATTTGCCAAGGTTCAAGCTCTTTGTCCTGTGCGTTGGAGTGAAACCATACGTTCCATTCATCGAATGATAAATGAATTTTCTTCTTGCCACGTTTCTTCGCTTGCACGTAATCACAGGTCGAGATAACGGTATTAATGTATGAATCCATGCTCATTGACTGAGCTAGAAAATTTTGCGTATCGTTCTGTAGGTTACCGTAGTACTGATGGATTGAAACATAATCCACCGTCTCATATGCGAGGTCTAATACAGTCGCTTCCCATTCTGGGAAAGTCGGCATACCAATATAGGAGCTTCCGCTTGCTACAAGCTCAATTGTTGGATCTACCCAGCGCATCGCTTTTCCCGTTTCATTCGCAAGACGACCGTACTCTACGGAAGTTTTGTGTCCAATTTGCCATGGCCCGTCCATTTCGTTGCCCAAGCACCAGGTTTTCACATTATGCGGATCTTTATAACCGTGCTGGATCCGAAGATCGCTCCAGTAAGAACCTGATTTGTGATTCGAATATTCAATGAGATTTCGAGCTTCATCAATTCCTCTTGTACCTAAGTTAACGGCCATCATCGCTTCTGTGTTTGCTTTTTTGCACCAATCCATAAACTCATTGAAACCAATCCAGTTCGGCTCAATCGTTCTCCATGCAAGCTCGAGTCTCTTAGGCCGTTGATCCACTGGACCTACGCCATCCTCCCAATTGTAACCGGATACAAAATTACCCCCAGGATAACGAACGATGGGCACATCAAGAGCTTTCACAAGCTCCAATACATCCGATCTGAAGCCCTGCTCATCTGCTTGCGGGTGATCTGCCTCATAAATACCACCATACACAGCACGACCTAGATGTTCAATAAATGAACCATATATTCGTTTGTCTACTTCTCCGATTTGAAAATCCTTGTCTACAATCATCGTTGCCTTATCTGCCATGATCATCCACCTCATGA
The DNA here is from genome assembly GCF_005930355.1 of Paenibacillus sinopodophylli. GTDB lineage: Bacteria > Bacillota > Bacilli > Paenibacillales > Paenibacillaceae > Pristimantibacillus > Pristimantibacillus sinopodophylli. The sequence goes on along the minus strand of NZ_VDBO01000026.1, from coordinate 9,753 downwards.
AATTAATAGTATCATTAATTAGCTAGTCAACCACTCATCAGCACTTCTGACTATTATTTAACTACAGCTTTACGATTAATTCAAGCATTAATTTTGTCGGACTTGAATTAATAAATACATTAACAAGAAGGTCAATTCTTCTAAAATGTTTCCAAATTTAGTTCCAAAGTTTAGTCCAGACTATTAAAGTAGTTCCATTATCCTAATAATTATCAATTATTCCTTGAGTTAGAGCATGTTTTAGACTACTATAGAACCATAAGGCAAGTCCTTTGTTTCAACACTATGGTAGGAGTTGAGAACATGAGCAGTTCTATACGCTCACTGGAAGATGCAGCCGATCATATCATTGATACCTTGAAGCATTTTCTATGCGTAGACACATTGTTCATCACAACAATTGATGGACAAAGAAGCAGAATCATTCGAGCATTTAATCGTCATGAACCACCTATTCAGGGCAGTCCCCAGTTGTTGCTAAGCTATAGCAATCTCGTCATCACGCACAGAGAATCCTTCCTATACATTCCAAACATCCTCGACGATCATCGGACAGCCCTATTAACGTCTACTCAACAACTCGGAGCCCTCTCCTTCATCGGAGTTCCCATTAGTTCCGATGACAAGCAGGTGATTGGAACCATCTGCGCTCTGCATGCTGATCCCATCCAATTGGATGAGAAGCAGTCCGCTTTTCTGGAATCATTGGCTTCTTTCTTCGGTTACATCTTGGCGCTCGAGAATGCAAGCGTTACCGATAGTCTAACAGGCCTCTATAATCGACGATATTTATCACATTTGTACGATAAACAGTCAGACAAGCTGTTTAGCGTCATGTTCATTGATATTGACGATTTCAAAGAAGTAAATGACTCCTACGGTCATGACTTTGGCGATATACTACTGCTTCAAATAGCTGCCAGGCTAAAGCATAGCGTTCGCAAGTCAGACATTCTTGTCCGTTACGGGGGAGATGAGTTCGTCATCTGCTTCGAGCACTTAGTCGACAACCAGGACATTGAAATTGTTGCTGGCAAAATCAAAGATTCCATTAACGATCCCTTCTCGATAAATGGCCGTAATATTCGCATATCGGCCAGCATCGGCATAAGTTCATCACCTGGGACGGGACAAAATCTCAAAAATATGATCAGCGATGCGGATCAAGCGATGTATGGAATCAAACAACACGAAAAAAACCTTTGAAAGCGAGATTGGGCAGGAACGACTACGCTCCTCTTTATCGCTTCAAAGGTTTTTTTATTTATTTGCTAAGTGCCAGCCTCAGCTCAATCGTAAGATTATTTTCCGTCTCCATGACGATTGTGTGCGGGCTCTTCATGCCGAAGTCATCGAATGTAACAACTGTATTTGCTTCCAGCTTCAAAGAGCTTCCATCGTATGAAGTTTTACCAGCAAACTCTACTTCTTTCGAAATCCCTTTGACCGTTAGCTCACCTTTGATTTTCACATCATAAACCTCGCCCGAAGTCCATTCAGCAGGAAGGCCTTCGAAGGTTACCGCCTTAAACTCCGCATTAGGAAATTGTGTGGTATCTAAATATTCCGATCCGGCAATATGACTGTCTCGCTGCGAGTTTCCTGAATCCATACTTGTCACATCAACCGTCGCAACAGCGCTCGTCTGAGCGGCATCCGCTGAATTCAGATCCCATGTGCCCGTTACCTTACTTAGCTCATAATTGACAGTTTCTCTTGAAGTTGTTACAGAGAAGTACACCTTCGAATCAGCGCCGATCGTCCACATCCCATCAACATTCGCAGCCTCTCCAGATGCTTCAGTCAATTCAGTGTCAGATTGTGCATTATTGCCTGTGGTTCCCTCAACAACCCCGCTGTTATTGGCAGCAGGCGCTTCATTAATAACACTCTCAATTTCCACATGATTTCCTGTTGAATGGTCATAAATATAATACAGGGCACCACCTACTACGATAATGATTGCTGCAGCCAGTATGGCTATCTTTTTATTTTTCATCTCTTTTCCTCCTACTATTTTATATGTGTGGTGCTGCCTGTCCATCGTCTCGTTTTCTCTACCACACTACAGATTGTAATGTAATATTCTGAGAACAATCTGAAACAAAGCTTAAATGAAAATGAAAAATAAATCGCCTCTACGATTCATCTTGCCGTCGTCATAACCTTGGCCTATTCTTCATACATATGGTATGAATCGTATTGCCGAATGCGGAGGGATGACAGATGAAACAGGATGAGATTCGCGCGCTTAAGCGATCCATCGATGAAATAACTGAAATCGCACAAGGATTTGGGCTGGACTTCTATCAAATGCGATATAAGATTTGTCCCGCTGACATTATTTATACGTTTAGCGCTTATGGGATGCCTACTCGTTTTAGTCATTGGAGTTTTGGAAAGACAAAACATCATTAATATGAAAACTTGGGGGTAATCAGATGAGTCCGGATGATATCCGTTTACTAGAGCGAGCTATCGATGAAATAACTGAAATCGCGCAAGGGTTTGGGTTGGATTTTTACCAAATGCGTTATGAGATCTGCCCAGCAGAAATCATTTATACATTTGGTGCTTATGGAATGCCTACGCGGTTTAGTCATTGGAGTTTTGGAAAAAGCTTCAATAAAATGAAGTTACAGTACGATTTTGGATTAAGCAAAATTTATGAACTCGTCATTAATTCTAACCCTTGTTACGCCTTTCTTCTAGATGGTAATTCTTTGATTCAGAATAAACTCATCGTTGCTCACGTTCTAGCTCACTGTGACTTCTTTAAGAATAATGCACGCTTTGGAGTAACGAATCGAAATATGGTCGAAAGTATGTCCGCAACTGCAGATCGTATTCATCAATATGAAATGGACCATGGAACAGAGGCTGTTGAGAAATTTATTGATGCGATTCTAGCTATACAAGAACATGTCGATCCGACACTTATAAAACCTTACCAGTTAGATAAGAAACGTTATATTGAAATGGTGCAAAAGGACAGTCAGCGATCAGAATGGAACATCCCTTCATCTCAGTATGATGATTTATGGAATCTAGATCCAGACAGGACAGCTGCTGCTGAAGCAGCTGCGCAATCTCAAGCTGCAGATGCTAAACGTTTTCCTCCCAGACCAGAAAAAGACGTAATCTGGTTTATAGAGGAGTACTCACCAACACTTCAAGATTGGCAGCGTGATATTCTCTCTATGCTGCGCGATGAAATGCTTTATTTCTGGCCACAGATAGAGACTAAGATTATGAACGAAGGCTGGGCCTCCTATTGGCATCAGCGCATTATACGGGAGTTAGATCTGACTAGTGAAGAAACGATTGAGTTTGCTAAACTTAACTCTTCCGTCGTTCAGCCTTCTCGTCATAGCCTAAATCCCTATTATTTGGGCTTAAAGATATTTGAGGATATCGAGCGACGCTTCGATAACCCGACTGCGGAGGAGCAGCGACGATTCGGACGTGTTCCTGGTAAGGGAAGAGAAAAGATGTTCGAGGTTCGCGAGCTCGACTCTGACATCTCCTTCCTACGCAACTACTTGACCAAGGACTTAGTAAACGATTTAGATTTGTACATTTTCGAGAAAAAAGGACCGGAATGGAAAATAACCGATAAGTCGTGGGAAAATATTCGTGATCAACTTGTCTACTCTAAGGTTAACGGAGGTTTTCCTAGTCTAATGGTTAAAGATGGCGACTTTAATCGTGTAGGTGAACTGTATCTCATTCATGAATACGAGGGCATGGAGCTCGATCTGAAATACGTGGAGCGCACGCTGCCCCATGTCGTTCAGCTTTGGGGGAAAAACGTGCATCTTGAAACATTCGTAGAAGATAAAAAAATCGTGTTTAGCTGTGATGGGAAGAAGACGAGCCGGAAGTTTGTTTAAACTTCATCTTTTCGAAAACCAAAAATCGGATCCTGGGATCCGATTTTTAGGTTGCATTTAAGCCTTTGTAAAATAATAAATTAACTTTCAAAAATTTTTCCTTACATTAATTTTTGCCAGGGAGTCGACGGGGATCATCCCCCTTTATATACAGATTTTTTTCTCAGTACATTCTCAATACAAAAACCTTTTTCTTAAAGACTAAAATACCCTTGCGTGCTGGAAATATTGGATTGCTTCATAGTTCGTCGAACAAACGTTTCCCGTTAGTTGAATGTCCTTTGTTCCATGGTTGAGCGATTTTGACGTGCTCTGGCGAAACTTATTATATTGATCGGAGTTTCATGATCCTACATTTGCTGTTTAATGGCTTTAATCGTTGCAAAATGTATGCCTTCGTGATACAAACAAAAACTAAGACACTCCTTAACGGTCAATAGTTCAAGACCAGCCGAAGTAACATATGGTTTCTCGAGATTGTCTTCTAGCCTGTGCTCCAAGATTTGCTTAATCCGATCGATTTGCTTAGATAGTAAAACAGCAATTTCATCCAAGCTAGGTACTTGCGTTCCCCAGCTTTCCGGCTTAGTCCCAGGAGCAAACAATTCTGCAATATGCTTAGGCAAATCCATCTTCTCATTCGTTAACGCAAAAGAAAACTTCTCATGAACAAGAAGAATGTGCCCCAGATTCCACAGAATATTGTTGTTAAAACCTCTTGGTACAGTGCGTGTCTCTTCCTCGCTAATCCCGTCAACCAGTTTTATTGTATTACCTCGAACAAATCGTAATTGTTTAAAAAGATAATTAACCATACCTCATTCTCCCCTTTGAAAATATTATGGTTGCTACACCGCATAATCATGACCATATTTTAACATATCCTACCGTGGAGGATAATCGCCCGTTTCTACGATAAAGCACACTTCATTCAAACAACATTCCGTTGCGCTAAACTGCCAGTTAGCGTAACGAAGGGCCGCCCATTGGCAGCCCTCATGGTATTGAACTATCGTTCCCGATAGCTTAATCACCCTTGCTTATTCTTTCCAATGCATCTTCAATGGTTTCATACTTAATGTTATCGTATTCCCAAGTCAAATGGCGGTTAATGGCTAGAGCTACTTCCCCCCCATGTTGGACGAATCGAGTCTCGTAAGATTGTATTTATTCGTTCTTCAATTCGAGCTCGATCAAATGTATGCACTATAAATGTCGCTCGGCCATCAATTATTAGCTCTTCATCAAGCATGGAAAGGAGTCTGTCCGTAGTCCTAACACGGAAATAGAAATATTCGACCCCCTCAACTTCCTCTTCTCCAATAAGCAGCACCGCGAGCAAGGAATCCTTTGGAACTATCTTTTATTTCTACAATAACAAGAAATTTTAGTACGGGCTTTATCATAAACTGACCCCCTGTTACTTCTATAGATTAGATCGGCTTTTTTACTAACGTTTCCCGTTTGTGGAGCGGTTAAAGTTTAACTTTGTCGGAAATCGGAATTTCTTGAGGTATTCGCCTGAAAATCGAACTCGCCATAAAGTAGGTGAATTCGTGCCGCAAGACTAATTAAGCTTCTTATTCACACCCGTCTTTTTGGACAGGCAAGCCTTCAATTCCACATGCGGAATTGAAGGTTTTTAGCTGGTCTCGAACGCTTCCGGTACTGGTTTTCTGTGAAATGCTTTTATATCTTGAAGCGGAGGGAGCCCGAAGAGTCGGCGGTATTCCCGGCTGAATTGAGCCGGGCTCTCGTATCCGACTTCCAGCGCGGCGGCCGTCGCGTTCGCGAAGCCGTTCAGCATGAGGCGTCTTGCTTCCTGGAGGCGGAGCTGCTTCTGATATTGCAGGGGAGCCATCGTCGTGACAGCTTTAAACTTGTGATGAAGTCCTGAGACGCTCATTTTAGACGACCTGGCCACCTCTTCGATTGTAAAGGTTCTATTGTAATTTTTCTTTATCCATTCAATGGCTCTACTGATCCCCTCATTTTGCTGGTCCATGAAGACACGTTGGACAAACAAGTGCCCATAATCTCCAGTAAGCAAGCGGAATATCATCTCGCGCTTGATCAGCGAAGACAGAAAGCGGATTTCCGCCTCGGACTTGCCTCGCAGCTCCAACAGCCGGATGAATAAGAGCTGCAAGTGCTCATCAGATTTGCCTATGTAGGCTCCAGGCCCCAGCATTCGGTCGAACGGCTTTACGCTGATACCTGTATCCGTCATGACAGAAGCAATTTCTTCCGCAGTCACATCGATTCGCAAGCCGATATATGGCGATTGCCGCGTAGCGCCGACGACTTGACCAGAGGCCGGTATATCAATCAACGAAACCAAATAGTCGCCCCCGCCATAATAGATCGTGTCTTGACCGAGATGAAGCTTCTTGACCCCTTGTAGAATCAGGCAAAAGGATGGGGTGAGAACTCCGGGTATGATCGCCGTCGGTCGGTTGCGCCGGACCAGAGAAAAAAAGGGTACGGGCGTCTCCGTACGACCCTCTGCAAGATTAAGGAAATCAACCATATTCAATATTTGATCCAATTTCGTCTGCATGGGAACTTCCCTCCATTCCTTTTTTTCTCTCCCATTATACAGCCTTCCTCTAACTGCGCCAATCTGTTTATCCAACAATAAGAATTTCACTTTGCAGTATTGAGCAATTTTTTAGCAGAAACGAGATACTTCCCAATGCAGATTCGCGTCATAATAATCGTTATTACATGAAAGGGAGGTTATCCTCTTGAATGAACATTCGAAACGAATTATTTTAGCGATGATCGTCGCCTGTCAGCTGATGATGGTGCTCGACGCTTCCGTCTTGGTTACCGCGTTACCCGAAATCGGCCGCACACTCCAGCTGTCGACGGCTGCTCTGACTTGGGTGCAGAACGCATATATTTTGACATTCGGAGGTTTCCTATTGTTAGGCGCTCGAGCGGGGGATATCCTAGGAAAGAGAAAAACATTCAGCACGGGGATCGCCTTGTTTTCGTTGGCCTCAATGCTAGCTGGCTTGGCTCCTTCCTCTTCGCTCCTGCTCGCGGCTCGCGCTTTGCAAGGATTGGCGGCAGCGATGGCCACGCCGTCTGCGCTCGCCTTGTTGTCCGTCAGCTTCACGGGAATCCGGGAAAGGTCGAAGGCGATCGCTGTTTACAGCGCCGTATCGGGAGCCGGCGGCAGCGTCGGTCTAATCATCGGCGGATTGTTGACGGATGTGATCTCTTGGCGCGCTGGGATGTTCCTCAACCTGCCTATCGGTGTTGCTCTGCTCCTTATGGTGCCCCGATATATGCGGGAGACAGAGATGAAAGCAGGCAATTTGGATATCATGGGAGCCATGACGTCGGTAATTGGAATGACGGCGCTGGCATTTGGCTTCGTTCAAGCCGCGTCTGTCGGATGGAAAGCGCCGGAAGTATGGGTCTCGCTTGCTCTCGGAGGTGTCTCGCTTGTGGCTTTCGTCTGGATCGAAGCACGAGCGAAAGAGCCGATTACGCCTCTTCGTCTGTTCGCGAGCCGAACGCGATCCGGGGCATACTTAGGAAGGCTGTTGCTCTTGTGCGGAAATTATCCGATCTTTTTCTTCGTTCCGCAATTTCTGCAGAACGTCCTTCATTTCAATTCTTTGGAGGCCGGTCTCGCAATCATGCCGTTCACGGCCGTTCAGTTCGGGATGATGTATACCATGCCTTCGCTTATAGGCCGATTCGGGAACGTTAAAGTACTGATTGCCGGAATGGTAATCGCGATAATCGGAACATGCTGGCTGAGCCTCCTTTCGGCTGATTCGAGCTTTTTCCCACATTTGTTTTTCCCTTTGATCGTCATGGGGTGCGGTGCTGGGATGATCTTCCAGCCCTTCACGACGCTGGGGTTGTCCGACGTGGAGGCCAAGGATGCAGGAGCGGCGTCGGGGCTCGTCAACGTTGCTCATCAGACAGGCGCGTCGCTCGGGCTCGCAGTTCTGATCTCCGTCTTTGAGGCGACAAACCGGCAGGCTGTTCCTTCGGTTACGTCTTTTGCCCATGCGATCTCCGTCTCGCTCGTGGGTTCGGCTGTTTTCCTAACGGCATCCCTCCTAGCGGTTTTGATCTTACTCCTGCCGGCGGACAGGGCGCAGCGCACCGTCGTTGCTGAAACGCGGAACGCATCCTGAAGCTTCATTATTCATTTATTCTTCTGCCAGATGATAGATGAGTTCAAATAGTTTCGCCGAACCGGGATGGATTCATTGATATTTAAAATTTTGATTATTTGCTTACACTTGTCCTGAGATCAAGTCGATGTCGATATATACGTAGAAAATATGTATAGTACAAAGAGTAACGCAATTGAAGAATGCTGCCCTTAGTTCAACAGGCTGCCTAATAAGCCGGCAGCCTGTTATTATTGAGCTATAGTTTCTCGATAGTTCAATGACATCAAACTACTGCAAGATATTTAGATTACTTCTGGGTCTGTCAATAATTTTGTGTAAACTCATTTATAAGGATTCCCCCGAGGGGAATTTTTCTTTTAACGTAGGTACTTACCAACCCGATCCGGGAAGAAAACGGAGAGTTGAAGCAGCATTTGTCCCCAGTTCTGAACACGACCGGTCCATTTGCGGACGACGTCCATGGTCGCGAGGTAGAGCATTTTGAGCAGAGCTTCATTCGAAGGGAAGATGCTTTTACCCTTCGTGACTTTTCGGAGTTGGCAGTGGTAGCTCTCGATGATGCGCCAGGAACGGACGGTGAGCGGATACTTCGTACCCCAGATTTCCTCGAATCGATCAAGCTCTGCGCGTGCAGCGTCTTCTGTAGTCGCCTTGTAGATCGGCTTTAGATCAGCCATCACTTTCTTCAAGTCTTTGTACGAGACGTAGCGCGTTGAATGACGAATTTGATGGATGATGCACTTCTGTATTTCGGTCAGCGGATAGCACGCGGTAATGGCTTGCGAGAAGCAGGTCAGGTTGGCCACACACGTGATGAGGATGTCTTGTGCACCACTGTTCTTCAGCTCATTGAACACGCTGAGCCATAACTTCGCTAACTCGTTCTCGCCGATCTACATGCCAAGCACGTCCTTGTTTCCATCCAGATCAATCCCAATGACCATGTACGCTCTTTGTTCACAATGGCGTCATCTTGCTTCACCTTAAAGTGGATGGCATCGAGAAAGACAACCGCATATACGCCTCGCAGCGGTCTGTTCTGCCATTCTTTTATGAGCGGTACAATCTTGTTGGTCACGTTGGAAATGAATGAGCGTTGGAGAGACGTCGATGCCATAAAGGTTGGCCAAATAATCCTGAATATCTCGTGTACTTACACCCTTTGCGTAAAGCGCTATAATTTGGTCTTCAACACCCGTTATGTTGGATTGGTGTTTCATGATAACGAGCGGTTCGAACTCGCCTTAACGGTCGCGTGGAACCGAAATTTCCTGCTCACCGTACTCACTCATTACCGTCTTACGGCTCTTCCCCTTGCCTTTGGGTCTCACCTCGTGCTTCTGATAGCCAAGATGCGGTATCCATCTAAGCCTCCAGCATCTCCTGGATCGTCTCTGCAAAGAGGTCCTTCAAGGGTTTTATGTATCCTGAGCCGTCATCCATTTATTCTCTTTGATAAACGAACGTAGTTGCTCTTTGACCCACAGTCCCATGTGTTCTCCCCAACCTTTCGGTTACTTCCATTTTAGTAGGTTTTGGAGTTTACACAATTCATTTTACAGACTCATAGCAATCGACCGACTGCATTAGACAGATTTTTTAGGACAAAACCCTCTTTGTAAATGTCAACATAAACATGTACACTTTTGCTTGTTTAAGGATGTACAAAATCACTTGTCCTCTTGGACAAAATG
>NZ_VDBO01000025.1 GCF_005930355.1 Paenibacillus sinopodophylli | reverse complement strand
AGGATTAGCTCAGCTGGGAGAGCATCTGCCTTACAAGCAGAGGGTCGGCGGTTCGATCCCGTCATCCTCCACCATATGATTAACTAACATCATTGTTCATCGGAACAATGTTTTTTTTATTATTTAGGAAGCTATGCAAAGCTCAAAACGGTAGCTATAAGCATGTAGATGTTTTTAAAGCAGCAACGTAACTCTGAATGTATTGTAAGAACGCATGTGTTCTTATCGCGTAAAGAGCTGTCCTTCTATCCGATATTCGGTTAGAAGGGCAGCTCTTTGTATGACTATGACTTTGATTTTGCAAAGCTATATAAGATCAACTAAAGAAACGTTTAAGAAGAACCATTCCTACGGCGGACTTCAGCCGAAAAACATGAGTTGAGCTTATATAGTTCTCGATGTGTTTTATAAATCGGCTGATTCCAACTATTACTATAGTGCTAGTAGAGGTTGCTAAAATAGAAGCACCTGCATAAAGAAGTGAAAAAAGAATGAACTAGCCATTGAAATTAGTTTAGAACTAAAATATAATAGTTAAGCTGTAAAGTAATTTAAAAGGTGAGTGAGAGCAACATGGAACAAGCAGAAGTACAAAAGGTGCGTTTCTGGCCTATAATGATCGCTATTTTTATTGGATCTTTTTTATGTGTATTGGCGTCAGCTACGATTAACTTGGCGCTTGAGATTTTGACAGAGCATTTCGAGACGACCCTGAGCTCGGTACAGTGGACGCTGACAGGGTTTATGCTCGCAATGGGAACAACGGCACCAATTGCAGGCTATCTGGGCGAGAGGTTCAGCTACAGACGTCTATACTTATTTTCACTAGTTGGCTTTACGCTCGCTTCTATCTTGTGCGCTTCTGCTTGGAGCGAGGGCTCGCTGATTTTCTTCCGCGTCCTGCAAGGAGCATTTAGCGGATTGATTATTCCGGCAACGATGTCGATCATTTATCAGATTATTCCAAGAGAACGACAAGCGATGGCTGTTGCGTTCTGGGGATTGTCCGCGATGCTGGCGCCTGCTTTTGGACCAACGATCAGCGGCTGGGTGCTGGAGAACATGAACTGGCAGTGGCTGTTCTTGATGAACATTCCAATTGGTCTAATTGCTATTGGTTTTGTGTATGCGTACATTCCGTATTACCGATTGAACGTTCCTAAGAGTTTCGACGGATTAGGTTTCTTGACTGTTATTGTCAGCAGTTCATCCTTGCTGCTTGCGCTCGGCCAAGGTCACAATTGGGGCTGGGGATCATGGAAGATTATTGCCCTGTTTGCAGTTGGCGTGGTTGCACTGCTACTATTCATCTGGAGAGAGCTTACAGCCGAAACGCCTTTGCTTGATCTAAGAGTTTTCAAAAACAAACGGTTTACCTTGAATGCGATTATCTCGAATATTATTACGATCAGCTTGTATTCGGGTACGCTGCTGACGCCGATATTCCTGCAACGCATTCAACATGTATCGGCGATGGATACAGGTATGATTCTGCTTCCAGCTTCACTTGCGATGGCGCTGCTTATGCCAGTTGTCGGCAAGTTGTACGGCATCATCGGTCCGCGCTGGCTAATGTCTGGTGGTATTGCATTGCTCACGATCGGTACACTTGCGCTTAGCTGGTTAAGCGTTGATGTTTCTCATTCCTATATTATTTGGTGGATGATCGTTCGTAATATTGGAATCGCACTTGTCGTCATGCCTTCAAGCAATGCGGCAATGGAGCAAATTCCAGCTCAGCTCTCGGGGCATGCCTCGGCTATTACGAACTGGACGCGGAATGTATTCGGTTCGTTCGCCATTGCGATCTTTACGACGCTGCTTGCTTCCAGGTCCCTTACACATGCGACGGATCTCATGCAAGCAGGCGATACGAATGAGCTTCATATCGGAATGATGTCCTTTACGATGAGTGTTAACGATGTCTATGTCGTGGCTACATTGGTTGCCGTTGTTGCCTTGCCGCTTAGTCTGCTGATCGGAAAGATCAAACCAGCAGAGGGGAACAAGCAGCCAAGCGAGCAAAACAAAAAAACGATTAAGTCAGTAACAGCTACGGTATCGGGTAAATAAAGGGTATACGCCGCATCTGCTTTCATAGAGGATGCGGCTTTTTTTTGCATAATGTTCTTTATTAAGAACTTTAGTCATGCTATATTGAGTATATTGATTGGGAGTAAACGAACCAAACGCATATAAGCTTAGAAAACGTTCGATATAACGACTGTTCATGTATGGCATACAATGGTTCGTAAAGGAAGTACGATCTTAGTTTATAAAAGCGGGGGTTAAGGCTAATGAAGAAGAAAACAGATTGGGACAGTCATACGATTCCTTATATGCTGAACAAACGAGCAATGGAAAACGGACATGATACAGCCTACAGCTTCCCAGCTCTTAGCCAACATTATACCTGGAAAATGATATGGGAAGAGACGCGTATGCTGGCAAAAGGTTTCCTGAAGCTCGGTGTCCAGCGAGGAGATGCCATTGCGATTCTCATGCCTGGTAGGGCGGAAATGATTGCTGCTATGTTTGCAGCCGCCTGCGTAGGTGCTATTACCGTTCCGATTAATACGTACTCCAAGAAGCTTGAGCTGCAGCATTTCTTGAAGGATGCGAAGCCAGTAGTCTTGATTATGGGGATTGAAGCACAGCAGAATCATTATCCCTCCATGATGAAGGAAATCATGGAGGATGGCATGAGGGAAGAGTCGAATGAGGAATATCTTCCTAAGCATATTTTCGTACTGGATGAGGGAGTCGATGGAATAGGGCTATTCCAGCCTTACTTGGATTTGCGGGCACTAGGCAAAGCGGAAGACGAGATCGCATTCGAGAATACTTGCCGCGCCAATTCACCGCAAGATCCTCTTATTCTTCTTTATACCTCAGGTACGCTGGGGCTTCCCAAGGGAGTGCTGCGGTCTACGGCGTCGTTTCTTATAACAAACACAGCCGATTCAAACGTCACGCTGCGCCCCCAAAATACGCTGCTTATGTCTTTAAGTGACAAATTGACCCGCTATTTTTCAGTCATGAGCCTGCTTCCACTTTACCATCTCGGGGGATTTGCTACTTTGTTTACGAGCTTGAAAGCTTGTAATATACGAATCGTGATGCTCAGCCATTTCAATCCGTTGAGTGCTTTAGCAGCTGTGGAGAAGGAAAAATGCAAGGTGTTGATCGGGACCCCATACATGGTTCAACAAATGATGCTGTCTCCTCGAAGAAAGGATTACAACCTAAACACGTTATTAGGTGTAGCTTTTACTTCCGCAGCGGTCAACAATACGATTTTGAAAAAAATTATGAAAAGTTTAAACCTCTATTTCTTTATGGTTAGCTACGGTTCATCGGAAGCAGGAGCCGTAGCAAATGGCACTTGTTTCATTAATCGAAGAAATAATGTGATGGTGCTGCTATTGTACAAGCTCCTTAGCCGTATGAATCTGCTGAGCGGTTTGATTGCGTACAAGGAGTTTGAGAGAGATGCGTACAGTATTGGAGGGAAAGTGGACAAGGCTGTAGAGGTGAGAATTCTCAATCTCGAAACTGGAGAAGCACTGCCTCCACATGAGCATGGAGAAATTGCGATTCGGAGCCACCGGGTTATGCGATACACGAATGAAGCTTATGACCGTGCGAGTATGACGGAGGATGGCTGGTATAAATCAGGGGATTTAGGTTTTCTGGATAATCAGAGGCAGCTCACCATTACGGGACGTCTGCATCTCATAATCAGTCGTGGCGGAGAGAAGATTTCACCTCTTGAAATCGAAAATGTACTGCTGCGGCATCAAGATATTGATGAAGCGCTAGTAATTGGCGTTCCGGATGAGCTTTATGGCGAGCAAGTATGCGCTTGTGTAGTAACAAGGCAAGGAGCAAGCCTGACATCAGATAAACTGAGAATCGACATAGCACCGCATTTGTCTGCGTTTAAGCTGCCGCGCTACATCGTATTTCTGCCAGTGTTTCCGCTTTCCCCGACTGGTAAAATATCTGTCGCCGAGATTAAAGCGATGGTTCTGAACGGAAAGGGGGAACTCAGGAAGCATGCGTAAATTTTATCCAGGCATTACGCTATTCAAGCTGGCGGGCTCATTGCTCGTTCTTACGGCGCATGTCATGCTATTTCGGTACGTGGCGCTAATGCCTGGGCAGGCCGTTATTCAATTCACTTCGCTTGCAACTAGAGTCGTTGTGCCTTGTTTTTATGTCGTTGCTGGCTTTCTTGCCTACAAAAGCTGGTGCCATGCCGAAAATCCGCATGCCTATATGCTTCAGTACTTAAAGCGGATCGGGATGATTTACAGCTTGTTCTGCTGTATCTTTATCGCAACATTTATTATTCCTAAGCTCGTCAGCGATGGGTTTACTGCCGCCAATCTTTTCATTCAGGCGAAGGTGCTGGTAATCGCTTTTTTCTTGAATGGTCCCTTTATTCAATTCTGGTTTATTCCGCCGCTTGTTTTCGGCTTGCTTGCGGCTTATTGGCTAATTCGCAAGCAGTACATCAGGCTCGCAGTGAGTTTGGCTTTGGCAGGCTTTGTAATTATGCAATTTGTATCAGGCAGCCTAAAGACAGTGCTGGGCATCTCCGCTGAGAGCTTCTCCTCAATTGATTCTGCGTACATCGAGTATTTGTATTTATTTGCAACGAGGTATATTGGCTTTGGTCTAACTTTCGTAATTGCGGGGGTTCTGATTGCCAAATATGAAGAATGGTTTTTGCAGCTACAGATTAAACGATTATTGTTATTTGCATTCATTCTAACTACTATGGAAACGCTGCTGCTGCTTCAGCTAAGTGAGTGGACAACAGATTATAAGCTTGCCTTCAGCATGTTGCCGAATACGCTTATTATCTTTTATGGCATCCTACATATTCAGAGCCAAACCGTTCACAAATTCAATAAGGCTATCGGCTTGTTCAGCGTAGTCATGTTTTTCGGGCATATCTTATTTATGCAAGCCAACATGAGGTTGTTCGGTTGGAGTGCCATGAGTATGAGCGTTCTTGCGGACTTTCTGCTGCTGTTGCTGACTATTGCAGAATGTGTGGCGGTTACGATTTTCATTCGTATAGGAGCTAGGCTAAGGGATGCAAGACACACCAGGCAGGCATCGGCATTATAGGTTGTCCATGTTAAAAACCCTGACCGATTATGGTCAGGGTCTCTTGTCGATTCATTTATACGAAAGAAGCGTCTGTTCGAACGAGGGTTTTACATGATGCGATGCTTATGCTTCTTGTTCGAGCTCATCCTCGTCGTCTTCAGAGGTTTCCAACAATCGGAAGTCGTCAGTTTTCTCGCCGTCCTCCCAAATTTCAACGAACAGAGCATCGCAATGGTCGAAGTCAGCTGCTTTCAATGACAATGCCTTTTTACTATCATCTCCGACGTAGACGTTTTCCAAGCCGTCTTCATTAAATGATTGTACAACATAAATTTTCATCAGACTTAGCCTCCTGCATATTAATATTGTAGCAGTATACCATATTATGCGTAGTAAACGGCAATAGCGCGGCGTTTATTAAACTTTGAAATGACTTATGGTTTGCTGAAGCTCTTCGGCCATTTTGGCAAGCGCGCTTGATGATGAACTAATCTCCTCCATAGAGGATAGCTGCTCTTGCGTGGAAGCCGTTACTTGCTCGGTACCTGCTGCGGAGTTCTCGGTGACCTCAGCGATCATTCTCATGGAGCCTGTCATTTCATCAACCCCTGCAGTCATCTGTTGAACGGAAGCGGAAACCTCCTCAGATTCTGTAGCAACCGCCTCAGCAGCCTCACGAATATATTCGAAAGACTGCCCAGCCGTATGCACAATGGAAATGCCGGTATGTACTTCTGTCGTAACCTTCTCCATAGATTGAGCAGCATGTGACATTTCTTTCTGAATGGAAGTGATAAGCGTATTAATCTGTTGAGCCGATTCGGCGGATTGCTGGGACAGCTTACGCACTTCGGCAGCGACAACCTCGAACCCTCTGCCATGCTCGCCTGCTCTTGCGGCTTCAATTGCGGCATTGAGTGAAAGGAGATTTGTTTGTGCAGAAAGCTCGGTAATCACACCGACAATCTGATTAATTTGTTTGGATTTACCGCCTAGTTCGCCGATAACCTCTGAAAGCCCAACAACGGTGTCATTAATGGTATTCATTTGGACGACCGCTGTTTGTATGGATGCATTACCTGATATGGCTTTCTCCGAAGCTTCAGCAGCTTTAGCAGATACGTTTTGTGTACTAGCTGCAATCTGTTGGAACCCGATCGACATTTCATTAATGGTCTGAAAGCCCTCTTGCGTGAGCGTCACCTGACGGTCCACTCCAGCAGCAACATCTTGAATGGTTGTCGCAATTTGCTCCGTGGACAGGGAGGTTTGCTCTGCGCTTGCGCTGAGCTCTTCTGAGGAAGCGGCCACTTGCTCTGCATTGCTGCCTACACGCATAATAAGCGATCGAAGGCTATTCGACATCATATTAAACGAGCTGGATAATTTGCCGATTTCATCGTCGCTTCTCATTATGATTGGCTTGCCAGTAAGATCGCCAGAGGCGATTTTCTCAGCTGCTTGTGCTAATTCGACAATTGGTTTGGAAATAAGTCTACCCATAAAGAGCGCAATCCCGATACCAAGTACCAGAGCAGCGATTCCTAATAGGATGACGAGAGAAATAACGCCATCTACTTGTTTGGTCGCTTTTACTGTGCTTTCATCTAACAAGTTTTTTTGATGAGCTTCCATTTCTGCTAGTATCCCCTCGAACTGGGCAATGATCGTGCGGCCCTGATTCGATAGGAGAGTCGTAAATTCTTTTTCTTTGTTCTGCTTCTTGAGTTCACTTACTTCCTTGGCAAGCTCGAAATACTCATTCTCAATGAGATCCGATTGATTAATCAAATCAATCATTTCTTTCGTCTTTACAGATGCGAGCAGTTCTTTGCTAATGGTCTTATATGTATCATGTGAAGATGTAATTGCTTGGAGAGAGGTCTCATCACCGAGCATTGCGTACAGACGAACGGCGATTTGCTCAGCTTTGACAGCAATGACCATATCTTTCACTTGCAGCATCTTCTTGGTTCTGTCCTCAATCAATTCTTTATATGTATCGTTTAGCGAGATGAGTTGAATCAAGTTAATGCTCATAATGACAATTAATAAAAAAAGGACCGATATAAACCCTCCAAGCAATTTTTTCCCGATCGATAAATTTCTCATGTCTGGCCTCCTGTGTGTAAGCATTATGTAATAGAAAAATGCTTATTTCTAAGACTTAAGCTCTATAAATTTGAAAGTTAGTATATCATATATACTAGAGGCAATGCTAGTTCGATAGAACTGTGTTATTTGTTTCTATTTATGTGTGTTAGAATAGTTTTAATAGAAGTTATAAGCTTGTAGAATGATCAACGATCAAGGAGGAGTACGATTGCAGCTCATTAACCTGGAAAAGGTACAACATAGAATTGAAAGTCTTAAGGGTGAGGAACTTTACCTCCACCTGGAAATGACAACAGGAGCTTATGCGTCTCATCTCGACAGCACTAAGCATCCGGCAGCTAATTTCATCACAAATACGAAAATTAAGTATGATCACGGCTCAATAGCGGGCATTGGACCGTACCGAGTTGGGCTGAAGATGGCAGAGGGCTGGATCTATACGGAAGGCTTGACGCACTGGGAAGAGGAAGAGTCTGAGAGGTTGCTGCTCGCAGGCCATGACGGCCAAGGTAAATTGGTTGTGGCGCTCCAGTTAAGCAGGGAGCCCTTCTGATGAGAGAGGAGAATAGAGACGTTATGAGTGAAAATATATTAGTCGTATTTCCGCATCCTGATGATGAAGCATTCACCGTATCAGGCACACTTGCGAAACATATTGAAGCCGGTGCCCACATTACTTATGCCTGCTTAACACTGGGCGAGATGGGGCGGAATATGGGAATTCCACCGTTTGCTAATCGTGTGACACTTCCGCATATTCGTAAAATCGAGCTAGAGAGGTCCTGCGAGGCGATTGGTATACAGGATCTGCGGATGCTGGGCTTTCATGACAAGATGATCGAATTTGAAGACCAAGTGCTATTGGACAGTCAATTGGATGCGTTGCTCAAAGAGCTTCGCCCTACAATTGTCTATACGTTTTATCCAGGCTTTAGCGTTCATCCCGATCATGATGCGTGTGGGGAATCCGTCATTCGAACGATTGGAAGACTGCCTCAAGAGGAGCAGCCGATTGTTTATTGCGTCGCTTTCTCCAAAAACCATCAGGAAGTGTTAGGAAAGCCGCATGTCGTGAATGATGTGAAAGAATATTTGAAGCCTAAAATGACTTCTATTGAAGCTCATCGCTCGCAATTCCAAGCGGCAGAGCTGCTTGGCAGCAAAAAGCTGGAGGATGAGGAAATTAGGGAGCGTTACGGCTGGGAACGATTCTGGATTTATCCGTTTCATGTAAGTGAATAGGAAGCAAAGGGGATGGCTCATCGAGCCATCCCCTTTGCTTTCTTGCTGTATATGAAGTTTATAATGACTGCGTAATAGATAAACCAAGTCCTTCAGCGATTCGTTGTCCATACTCAGGATCAGCTTTGTAGAAATGCCCAATTTGACGGAGCTTGATTTCATCCTTCTCCACGGGTTTCATTGCGCCGACGATGGTATCAACTAACCGACTGCGTTCTTCCGGGCTGAGCAAACGATAAAGGTCGCCAGCTTGTGTATAGTGATCGTTGTGGTCAAAGCTCACGCTGTCTGCCTGTCCGGATACTTGGAAGGGAGCAGGCTTGTTAGCGGCGGATTCGGTTGGTCCACCATAGCTGTTCGGTTCATAATAAATCGAAGCGCCGCCATTGCCGTCAGCTCTCATCTGACCATCGCGCTGGTGGGTATTAACCTCAGCGACAGGACGGTTGATTGGCAGCTGGTTATGATTTGCGCCAACTCGATAGCGGTGAGCATCGGAATACGCGAATAGACGGCCTTGCAGCATTTTGTCAGGAGAAGCTTCAATGCCAGGAACAAATGATCCAGGGGAGAAGGTAGCCTGCTCCACCTCGGCGAAATAGTTGTCCGGATTGCGGTCAAGCACCATGCGGCCGACTTCGATTAATGGATAATCCTTCTGGGACCATACCTTCGTAACATCGAACGGATCGAATCGATAGGTATCCGCGTCCTCTATAGGCATGATTTGCACGTAAAGCTTCCATGCTGGGAAATCTCCCTTTTCAATCGCTTGGAATAGATCCTCGGTATGGTAATCGGGGTTATCGCCAGCGAGCTGCGCAGCAACCTCTGGGGCTAGATTTTGAACACCTTGTTCTGTTTTGAAATGGTACTTGACCCAGACAGCTTGGCCTTCGTCATTGACCCATTTGAACGTATGGCTTCCGAATCCATGCATATGTCTAAGCGTAGCTGGAATGCCGCGATCAGACATTAGAATGGTTACCTGATGCAATGACTCAGGGGATAGGGACCAGAAATCCCAAACCGCGTTCGGGTTTTTGAGATGGGTTTGGGGATGACGCTTCTGTGTATGAATGAAATCAGGAAATTTGATTGCGTCGCGAATGAAGAAGACAGGCGTGTTGTTGCCGACCAAATCATAATTTCCTTCCTCGGTGTAGAACTTAACGGCGAAGCCGCGCGGGTCACGTACGGTATCGGCAGAGCCGAGCTCGCCTGCAACGGTTGAGAAACGGATGAACATCGGCGTGCGCTTGCCCACCTCGGACAAAAAGCTCGCTTTGGTGTAAGGCGTCACATCATGCGTGACCTGGAAGTATCCGTGTGCACCTGCTCCTTTGGCATGAACGACACGTTCGGGAACACGTTCCCTATTGAAATGTGCGAGTTTTTCCAGCAAGTGAACATCTTGGATTAAAGTGGGGCCGCGTGATCCGGCTGTCATTGAATTCTGGTTGTCTCCGACAGGAGCCCCCCAACTGGTTGTTAGCTTGTTCTTCTCTGAACTCATCATCATTCACCTCATTGATTTTTTAGGAATACGCCTCATCTTATATGTTATCGTTTTCTATAGAAAAATCAATATTATTTTAGAATGATTATAATTAAAATTTTTCGTCAAAATAAGATAAAACCCGCCATTCTGGAGGAAGAATTGATTAATCTATTGGCTCTGCATAACGTGCAAGCGCGTTAGTCGCGGATTCCAGCATACGCCTTCTAAGCTGCTCTCCCTCAATAATATGAACGCGTTTCCCAAGAAAACGGGTTTTGGATAGTACGAACTCACTATCGCTGCTATCGAAGAACAGGCGCAAGGTGTAGGTATCCGCTTCAGCATCATAACTTACCTCTTTCTCGAAACAGGAGAAAGCGTATAGGATCCTTGAGAGCTCGCCGTTATACTCTGGCACGATAACAATATCCGCGCTGACGCTTCGTTTGCTGAGCAGCTTTTGGACAATGGCTGTATACCTCTCGCTGTCCGTTTCTGGGCAAGCCTGCAGAACAAGCTCCAGCGTTTTTTCTAGTCTTGTACGCATCAGTCTACGGTTATGTATATGGTACCAGAGCAAATACCATTCGCGTTTCACCATTGAATATTCAAGCTTATAGGGAAAGGCTGCCTGCTGATTGGATGGCTGTCCGTTTTTCTTAAGATAGCTGATATGCAGTAATGACTTGCTCGTAATCGCTTGCCGGATGATTCGGACTCCCGGGTGATAGACATGACGTTCCTTACTGGCTGCTTTGTGCAGCAAACCGCTTGTATCCAGACTAAGCTCCAGTTCCAAAACGGTGTGCAGCTTATTCAAGGTTGTTGAATCGAACGCAACGGCAGCGGTTGGATGCTCCAGCATCAGCTTCAGCCATCCCCGTTCATGCTTCGATATAATCATCGTGCCGGAGTCCTCCAGCCGACTTAAGATTTGATAGTTAAATATTTTTTCAAAGGGATTCATAGTAGCCTCTAATCTCCTTCCATTCGGCAATCATTTCCTCTCTTAGTTTCAAGGGAGTGAGCACCTCGCAACTGGAGCCGAAACTACGGATCCAAGGCTTGATTTCTATCGTTCCGTTTACTTCGATCTCATAAATAAAGGTTTCATCTGACTCATCTGTAACCGTCCCCCACTGTCCCTGCAGCAGCACACGTTCTTTGACGAAGTTGGGTATGCCAGGTCCAGGATGGAAGAAGCGCACCTGCACCGTAACCTTCCTGCCGGTATCGATCAGCCAGCTGTGCTGGATGCGCTGCTCAAGCTCAGTGCTTTTGGCTGCGAACAGCTCCTCGTCAGCCGTTTCTCCGGTAGAAATTTGGGTCAAACCCTCTAAGCGATATTTTTTGATTCCGCTGCGCAAGTGATGGCCGAGCAGGTACCACCGCCCATATTGATGGTCGTAGATGACCTTTATCGGCAGCAGCGTATCTTGTTGCCCTTCGGTTTCTTTCTCGAATAGCGGATTCGTATTTTTGGAGGCGTAGCTCGTTTCTTTTTTGGGAGAGAAATAAATAAAGCTGACCCATCGCCTACTAAGAATGGCATGGAGTAGTACAAAGAGATGACCTTCATCCAATATGCGTGAGTAATAGTGATATTTATATAAGAAGGAACTCGTAGAGTCTACGTCGCTCTGTTCACGTACAATATGCTTTTTGAGCCCATCGCGCAGCAAATATCCTTGTACGGATGGAAGCTGCGTATTCGCCATGATATCTACGAAATCGTATAAATCCTGAAGCTCGTCGTTTGATAGATTTTGAATCAAATCATGGTTAGTCGTATAGCGATAAGGCCGCGCTCGATCTGCTCGCTTGATAACTCCGACTTGTTCTAAATATTTGAGATCGCCGCGAATGGTTTTCTCGTCAGGCAATGAGAGCTCAGAAGGCATGCTGACAGAGCATAGCTCAAGAAGCTCCTTAGCAGTCAGAGCTTCCCCATGCAGCGCAGCCAGTAGAAGCGAGAGACGCTGGCTTTCTGTTTCTTTCAGTGATTTGGCGCGGAATAGAAATAAAAGCATCGGATCGGAAGAGTCGAGATAGCTGTACCTCATCGTCTCAGCGAATTCCTTGCCGCTCTCAGCGGGGAGCTTCTGATGAACACTGCTTGCGATTTCTTTGAGGCGCTTAATGGTTTTATCAAAGGTATGTACGGATATGCCAAGCTTGTCGGCGTATTGCTGGCGATTATACGCTCCGCTGGTAAGTGCGAGCATGCGCAAAAACTGGATTTCCTTATCGAAGCTTTCTCTTGCCATATCTGTACCTCCAGTCGTTGACGATAGTGTCTATCTATCATAACAGGTAGCTCGCAGATTTGAACGAAAAGGAAAATTTTCCTTGAAATATAGAGAAGTATATTATTTCGCTATACTTTCTCTATATTTCTCGGGATGAAACGCGCGGTGCCGCCAAAGGAAGGCGACAGCCGTTTCACCTTAGTCGTCATACTTACGCCATGTTCACGGACGCTGTATTCAGGCAAAATAAAGTTCATAAGAAGGCAATGCACCAGAATGAATGAAGGCATGTAGGAGGGACGACAATGCTGA
Source organism: Paenibacillus sinopodophylli (assembly GCF_005930355.1). Classification (GTDB taxonomy): domain Bacteria; phylum Bacillota; class Bacilli; order Paenibacillales; family Paenibacillaceae; genus Pristimantibacillus; species Pristimantibacillus sinopodophylli. The sequence goes on along the minus strand of NZ_VDBO01000025.1, from coordinate 5,932 downwards.
TGAAGCATAAACAGCATGGTGGCAATCATCATGAAATGGAGCTCGCTCACGGACGGCTCCACGTATTTGCAAACGATGAGATTCTCCAAACATTCGGAGACAAGATATATGAAATGGCTGACAATAACCTGCAAATTCCTAGAAATCAATATATGAGCTATACGCCTGATGCACATGTCGGCATCGGCACATGTATTGGAACAACGGCAGTATGGAGCATGAAGGACGGCTGTGTATCTCCCTCAATCGTGGGCTCTGACATCGGTTGTGGCATGAGAGTTCATACGACCTCGCTGCATAAGCGTGATTTGATGGAAAAGCATGTACGTAGAAAGCTGATAGCGGCCATTGAGAAATACGTTCCGACGAATGAACGGACTAATTCGAACTACGAAGATATCGATGTGATGAACGTGGTGGAGCATGGCTTGCATGGACTACCGAAGAAGTATATTCCGGATAACCAGTGGCTAACGCATGTGGAGCAATCACGATTTGCTTTCGATACCAGCTACCTCAAACAGCTGCCTCCGAAGATTATGAAATATGCGCGAGGACAGCTGGGCTCGCTTGGAAGCGGCAACCATTTTATCGAAATTCAATATTTGGAAATCAATGAGGCATACAAAGACGTTGCGGAGAAATGGGGCTTGTTCGACGGTCAGGTCGTCGTTATGATCCATTCCGGCTCACGCTCTTGGGGCGGCATGGTCGGAAGGGAGCATAACAAGTCGATTAAGGAAGCGATGAACCAGTGGGGAGTTAGCAATCCGGATCCGAACTTGATTTATGCACCGATTAACAGCCAAGAAGGTCAGACTTATTTGAATCTCATGTATTCTGCGCTTAATTTCGCAGTTAGCAATCGCCATATGATCGCATTCGGCGTTCGTCAGGCATTCCGAGAGGTATTGGGATCTGGGCTCGAAATGCCAGTCCTTTATGATCTAATGCACAATTATGCGCTAAAAGAGTTTCATCGCAACCAGCCGATGCTCGTACACCGCAAAGGCGCGACACGCGCGCTTCCACCAGGGCATTTCCTAAATACGCCTGTCTATAAGGCTACAGGGCACCCGGCCCTCATTCCTGGCTCGATGGGAACGTCTTCTTACATTATGGTAGGCAAGGAAGAGGGACTGAAAAACTTCTACTCCATCTGCCATGGTGCTGGACGCGCCAGATCCCGAAAGGCTACGAAGCAACTGGTGACCGTTGATGAGTTCGAGCAGTCACTTAAAGTAGGCACAGAGGATGAAATTCTCGTCAACCATGCATCCTTGCAGACGATTCTCGATGAATGCCCGCAGGCCTACAAAGACGTGGATCAAATTATTAATAGCGTCGTAGGAGCCTCTTTAGCCGATGTAGTAGCTAGATGCAAGCCGATGGCTGCGATTAAGGGTATTTAATCTTTATTCTATTGCTATTAAAGATAATTTCAATAATAGATGAGGTTCTTGTACGAATGGCGTACCTTGGCAGGGATTTATAATTGTCCCGCAGTGCTCACGTATCCTATGCGTTTGTATGCTGTACGACCAGCTCTGCGGAATCTCCCATATGTAAGGGTTCGAATCCCTTGGCTATCGCCTTACCCGCGATAACTCTCTGGTAGAGATTATTCACTCCCCTCCAAAGGAGAAAACGAGCAACGTATGAACGAACCTTCCGCAGAAGCACTCAGTGCTGACTTTTTGCACGTGATGCGGCAAAGCCTATGTAATCAGTGGATACCGACTGGAGCGGGCAGCCTCTTATGCCAAAGCCAGACCCAGCAAGCATCAGATGGATCTTGCATCTGATGCGGCAGGCAATAGCGATGTCATGATGCTGTAAAGCTTCTTTCTCAAGCTTGATTCCGGCCTAGTTGTAGGAGAGCTTCTGCGAAGAAGGTTACCCCAAATGTAAAGAGGTGTTATTTATGTTCAAAAAAATAACGATTAAAGATGATGAGCGTGGTCTGCTTTTCAAAAATGGCAGTTATGCCAAATTGCTGAAGCCTGGTATATATCGTCATTTGAGTTTTTCGGACGATACGGTTGTTGTGCAGCATGTAGCTAAGCGGTTTTCCGTTCCAAATAAGGAGCTTAATCTGTTCTTGCATGATGAGCAGCTGTGTTCAGAGCTCACGATCGCAGATGTTCAGGATTACGAGTATGTATTGCATTTCGAAGATGGCAAATTCAATGGTCTGTTGACGGCTGGATTATACGCTTTCTGGAATGCTATGAAGAAGCAAACCTTTATTCGCATTGATATTCGTAATCCGGAGATAGCGGAGGAAGTCGATCGCTCCTTACTCGGCAAGCTGCAGGGCTATACGCAAACCATCGAGGTTGCCAGCTACGAGACCGGCCTTCTCTTCTATAATAATGTGCTGCAGCATGAGCTTCGTCCGGGAAAATACTTTTTCTGGAAGGGTCCGACAAGCGTCCAGGTGAAAACATTGGATTTGCGTCAGCTTCAACTGGACATGACCGGCCAAGAAATGATGACGGAGGATAAAGTGACGCTGCGCCTTAATTTCGTGTGTCAGTATAAGGTTGTTGATCCCCTCAAAGCGATCCAGATCAAAGGCTTCGAGGATCAGGTGTACATTCTGCTGCAGCTTATATTGCGTGAGTACGTGGGTACTTTGAAGCTCGATGATCTGCTGCGTATGAAGCAGGAAATTGCGACATTTGTTCTCGCGCGTCTGAATGAGCAGCAGGAACATTACGGCGTGCAATTTATATCGGCAGGCTTGAAAGATATCATTCTTCCCGGTGACGTCAAGGACATTTTGAATACCGTTCTTTTAGCGGAGAAAAAAGCACAGGCCAACCTGATCACTCGCCGTGAGGAAACCGCCTCAACGCGAAGTCTGCTTAACACAGCTAAGCTGATGGATGAGAATGGCACGCTGTTTCGGTTGAAAGAGCTAGAGTTTCTAGAAAAAATTTGCGAGAAAATCGGTACGATTTCATTGACTGGCGGCGGTAATTTACTTGAGCACCTGAATTCACTGCTTAGCGTAAGGAACGTGGAGAAATGATGTGGAATTCAGCACAATAGGCTGTCTTCATTTGGCAATATGCCAGCGAAGACAGCCTATTTGTTAGAGGGAGAAGCGTGGTGTGAAATCTATGATGCTTGGGTTTAATGGACAAGATATGCGTCTTGAAAATATAGCTTTTCATTGATTCCAACTGTGATTTTTGTTATCTTTGAACCTGCATGTCTTTTGGGGCTGCCTTTATTATTGCCGGAAGAGCATGAAATACGTCTATGATTTAGGAGATTACCATGACAATGAAACTTAATAAAGCAATGGAAAGACTATGGCCTCAGACCACTTATCCGCTATCCTTTGCGGATGCGCTGGGTACCTTGTCGAAACAGCAATTGACGAGTATTCGTACAAATTTGAGAATAAGTAATCTGAGCTCGCTTAACAAGCAAGGTCTTGTGGAGAAGCTGTCGGAGAAAATTCCAGAGCACTTATCAGAAGTGATAAACTGCTTTGACAATAGCAGATATAAGCTTCTTCTGAAAATAGTGAAGAACGATGGCATGTGGGATAAACCGTTGCTGGAGTTTCAGCAATATGAGTACTTCCTTGAGAGGGGGATTCTATTCCGAGGAACGTTGGAGGGCAAGCATGTTGTGTGCATGCCTGCTGAGCTCGTTGCTTATTTTAAAGAAACAGCGTTACTGCAGGAGCATTCGAATGTGAGCCGCAATACCGAGTGGATTAGACTTACTCAGGGCTTAATGTTGTATTATGGCGTTCTAACCATGGACGAGCTGCAAGCGTTCATTATTACAGAAACTGATGATGAATTCGTTGGCCGTGCGTTCATAGACATACTGTTTGATGCTCAAAATTATTATGACACGTTTACAATTGGTGAAGAGCAGCTTGTATCTAGTGTGATATGCGAGGATCCCGATGGTATTATGAAGGAACGGTCGCTTAGGAATGATTTGGATTTCTGTCCGTTCACCAAGCAGCAGCTGTTGAAAGCTGGCGAACCAGAATATGTTGAACGCACTACCCCGTATATGAATCTTGTTCGTTTTGTGCTGCACCGTTATGAGATCGATCGCGAAGATGCAGATTTGCTTGCCCAATCCTGCGTTGATGCGGCCAAAAACGGAAGCTCCCTGGCGGAGGTAATTGGCGTTGCGAAGGATTTCATTGAAATTCCTAACTTGGAAACGGCGAACGCGATTACCAATCTAATGGTTGCTTTAATGAATAGTACAAAGCAATGGGCGATCAAAGGCTATTCGCCGGAAGAGCTGTCCGCTAAGCGGACAAGTGCAAGCCTGCTTCTTAATCAAGTGCCAAGCCAAACGGCGAAAGCGGACGTTATCGATCTTCAGACTAGGAAGAAAATCGGCAGAAACGATCCTTGCTCTTGTGGGAGCGGGAAAAAGTTTAAAAAATGCTGCGGCTAGTATAATACTTGCTTAAAAGACTTGATTGAGCGGGGGACGCACGCCTTGAGACAAAGCCAGCAAGGTCTGTATTTAAGAAGCATTAAGCTCCTAAGGGAATCGGTACCTAGCTTTGACAAATACCCGTTTCAACTCAGTGCCATACGCAATTTGGATGAGCTGGAATTCCATCCTAAGGTAACGTATCTCGTTGGGGAGAATGGCATGGGCAAATCTACGCTTCTGGAAGCGATGGCCATTGGACTTGGCTTCAATCCGGAAGGCGGAACGATTAATTTTAATTTCTCGACGGAAGCGACACATTCCGAGCTGCACGCGTATTTGAGGCTAGTGCGGAGCGTGAACAAACCGAGGGACGGTTTCTTCTTCCGTGCGGAGAGCTATTACAATGTGGCGACTAATATTGATCAAATGGATCGTGAAGGCGGTCGAGGCGCGCGCATTATTGATTCTTACGGCGGGAAGTCGCTGCATCAGCAATCGCATGGCGAATCATTTTTTGCGACGTTTCTTAACCGCTTTAGCGGGAATGGTATCTATATGATGGATGAGCCGGAGGCGGCTCTTTCTCCTTTCCGCCAGATGGCCATGCTCTCACGCATTCATGAGCTGGTACAGAGACGATCTCAATTTATAATTGCGACACACTCGCCGATTCTTATGGCTTATCCCGACTCGGTGATTTATAATTTATCTGCTGAGGGTATTGAGCGGATGGCTTTGGAGGAAACCGATCATTTTATCCTCATGAAGCAATTTATTAATAATAGAGAGAAAATGCTCCATGAGCTTTTTCTAGAAGATAATGAAGAGTAAAGGGGTCGTTCATGATGTCATTAGAAATTGAACGCAAGTTTCTTCTTCCTGCATTTCCAAGTGCATTAGTAGAACAAGCGAAGCTTCATATTGTTTCGGAGCATAGAATTGAGCAAACCTATCTGGCTATAGATGAGAATCAAGAGTTGAGGGTGCGCCGCATTGTAGACTTAGGGAGCGGTGAAGTTGCGTATACGCATACCTTTAAGCTTGGTAATGGGTTGTCGCGCGAGGAAATTGAATATGAGATATCGGAGTCGATCTACCAGCAGATCGTTAATGCCTTTGGATTCGTACCGCTGACGAAGAACCGGATTACGGCGGAATGGGCCGACAGATTGATTGAAATAGACACCTATGATCAGATCGAGCTGTCTGTACTTGAGGTAGAGTTTGATTCCGAGGAAGCGGCGAATACGTTCCAAGCACCGGAATGGTTTGGCGAAGATATTAGCTCTGAACGGAAGTACAGCAATAAGAAAGTCTGGCGTGAACTGCAGGCGAGCACGACAAAATAAGCAGGAAACGACAGCATAAAACAATTAATTTTAAAAAAGTGTAAAAAACGCTTGACCTCTTGGGCGCATACATGGTATATTCTAATTCCGGCCGAGAGAAACACGCGGACGACAAGCAAAACAAGCATTACAAACGAAATAGAAGCTTGCTC
>NZ_VDBO01000024.1 GCF_005930355.1 Paenibacillus sinopodophylli | reverse complement strand
GCATGATTATAGCCCTTGATTCCGAATGTCATCGCGTATCCTCCGAGAGCTGTATGTGTAGGAGGTTCGGGTATTTCATGCCGTCCACTACATCGACTTGATACGGCCTGCCGTCTAGCAGTATCCTGTCTGGCGTATTGTCTTGCGGCCGCTCTATATTCGCACTCGTTTGTAAGACAAGTACATACTTGGTTGTTTCGAGCAAGCCTGGCTCGTCCTGCCTCAATGCTCCAGTCACATATTGTGCGAAGCAGACAACCTCAGCTTGGACGGTTAAAAACTTCGGCTTGCCGATCGGGTTATAATTCGCGTCGAACTCGCGACCATACCTCTGGATATCAACTGTTGTATTTGTCTTAAGCAGCGAGCAGTATTTGTCCCGCTCTACTGTTTGCCTCATCGTTAATACCATAAAGCTAACGTCTGTCTGCACAAGGTCTCCGAGCTCCACCACTGACGATGGAGCAAAGAGACCATTGTAGACGTACTCCTTGCCCATTACAGTCGTTGCTTTCGTTTCACGAGATAAGATTACCTTCTCCGCTTCTCCGTTGATTGTGCACGGCGTGTGACGATGAGAGAAGTTATTGAACATACCTGATCACCTACCTAAAAGATAGAAGCTTGTATTCGGATAGTAGGTCCGCAATCTCCGGTGTGAACATGCTGTTACCAAAATACTCAATGCTGAAATCAAAATCTTTCTTCGATTTAACATTAGAGTTCGGGTTACTAGCTAGTTGATTGATGAGCAGACCACAGGCTACCTTAACCTTATCAGGAATTTCTGCCCAACCGCTCGTGTAGCCTATCTCCAGTTCTGCGTAAGCAGATCCAAACGGAGATGATCCGCACCATAGCGTGCCAAGACGTTTGTCGATATCAATAACGCTTAAATCGACGATTGGTTCAAATCCAGGTGCTCCGAAAAAGTTACCCATCAGTCCCGTCATTACGCGTCCGCTTGCCTCCAACACATCGACGATAGGGGCATAGCTTAAATGCCCGCGTTGCTCATAGGTGAGCGGAATGCGCTCTGTATATGCTTTAACCCCGATTTCTCGCTTGCAATAACCGTCAATAAGCGCGGATGCGCGGATAATCAACGGGATTGTAAGCTGAATGCCATCCGATACATAATCAGTATCTTCAGTTGTCAGATACTGACTCATTCGGCGTATCCAGCATCAATAAGCTCGTCGGCTAGTTCCTTCGACAACTCAGCCTGCCCGTCCTTAAAATTGATAATCACTTTGCCGAAATGAATGGAATGTGCGCCTTTGCGCTCACTATCCGTTCCAATCAGTTGGACTACCTTTGTTAATACTTCATCATCTGGTACCGGATTCTCAGCAGCTCGAAGTATTTCTTCAGCACGCTGTAATAAAACGATGGCAGCATCGAGGTCTTGGCCTTCGGAGCCTTCGATACTTGCTACCTTTTCCGCTTCTTCTACAGCGGTAAGAAAGATATCAACAGCCTCTTGTGGGTAATTTGTGGGTTGATCTCCAATCACCACGTTTGAAATGAATACTCTAGCGCTCTCAATTGCCATTGTAAGCTTTTTCAGCTTGGTAGTAGACATTTGTACACTTCCTCTCTAAACGCGTAATAGACGGTCATTTGACCGCCTAGGCGTTTCAAATTATTGATTAACCGATGGAAATAATTGTCGGACGTTCTACTGTGCCGTAAGCATGAGCATAGCTAGGTCCTTTAGCAACGGGCGCTCCGTATTTAATACCTACATATTGCTCTTGTAGGTTACCTGTCGTTCCAAGTTCAAATAGGTAGATGCCTTTCTCGCCTACATAGTGGTATTCAATCATGGATTCCGTCACAATAGCTATGCCGTAGTCCGTGTTGGCTGGACGCGTGGCATTAACTGTTGCAGGCATGAATGGTTCAGGGATGATAGGTAGGAGACCAGCTGCAGTCATAATGCCCAGCACTTCCATTCCGGCAACCATTGTTTTCTTCAAGTTATTAATTTGCGTTTGGTTGTTTTCGGATAGACGCTCTTCTTCTTCCAAATAATGATGAGCAATCGGATTAATATAGATTGCCGATACTCTGGAGTCATACAACTCACTTGCCATCATGGCTGCAACTTTCGCTCGGATAGCAGCGACAATCGAAGCGCCGATCCCTACGACGAAAGTATTCGTGATTTGTTTAGCCAAGCCCACATATTGAAGCGTTGTAGGCGTCACTAGATTCGTATCCGTGCCTCTCCAAAGCATCTTACCATGGTGAAGGGCAATCGCATTCAACATGTCATTAAGATCTTTTGCTTTCAGTTCAGCAAAGTGGGCTTGCTGCCTGCCGAGCAGAATGTCGTAATGACCGAAGTTGATTTGGTTCGTCATTGCTTTGATTTTCAACCCATGCGGCGTACGAGGATTGCTTGTAGCTGTAGCTGATGGGCTTCTTGGATCAACTGACGCTCCGCCGTTAAGAGTGTTTTGTTCAAAGTACTGCGAGATGTCACCTGTTGCAGGAACATAATTCATCCGTGCATCCAACACCGAGTTCCTTTTGAGGATATCGGTAATTTCTTTCTGGTAGTCATCAATGATTAGTGCGCCCGGTCCTTGGAACTGGACTGCTGCACTAACATCAATGGATTGTGTGATTCCAACTGCTCCGCTCATTCTATACACTCTCCTTTGCGCCGAGCTCTGCTCTAGCTTGCATTTTTAATTTGATAGAATCGGAAGCTGATAGATTAAGTTTATCTACGGCAGCGCAAAACATTTGAATATCCGGTTCTTCACCAGCCGCGAAATTACCGCCTCCATGCTTGGACAACAACTGAGAAGCTGAGATCGTTTTACGAGCAGGCTCGTCCGGTTTAGAGCTGCCAGCCTTTAGAGTAGCGATTTCCTGCTCCAAGATAGTCAACTTGTCCTGTGCTGCCTTGAGATCAGCTGATTGTGTTTCCTCAGGTGGTTTTGCTGCAGCAGTTACGCTTGCTGATTTCACAGACTCTACATCCGTTTTGAGTGCTCCTACATCAGTTACGATGGTTTGCACACTTGCTGTAAGAGTTGTCATGCTTGCTGTAACAGCAGCTAGAGCATCTTGCATTGCTTTTACTTGTTCGGGTGTCATATCGACATCCTCCTTCGTTTGGTTTTTAGCTGCAAAGCTAGTTGTTTTATATGCAGCGGCTTCAGCAAACAAAATCGCTGCGCCGGTACCGCAAAACTCAATGACTTCCAATACGCCTTCTTCCGCATCTTGAACAGATGCTTCCATTTCGAGTGAAGCCCCAAATTGATATTCGCTCCAGTTTTGTTCGGCGGCGAGTCCGTTATAGTAGCGGATCGTCGCTACAACATCGGGGAAGTCCTTAGCATAGATATAGCCGTCAACCCAAGCGTACCCATCCAATGATCGGTACGCCTTTTCGATGACTGCCACTTTAAATCGTGGATCGTGATCAGCCATACCGTTTGCGTAATCGATATTCAGTGCCATGCCTACAAATGTTTGTAGATTCTTGTCGCACACCTGCGAAGATATGCGGATCTTCTTCCCGCCTGCGCCGCCTGGCGAACCATCTGAAGGTTCGTCCACTTTAAACAACGCACATTTGAAAGGCGCCTTGTTTGGGTGGGTCCCTGCATCTGACATTTTGAAATCTTGAACCCGCATACTCGCCTTGCTGAACTTCAATGTGGCCAACATTCTTTATACTCACCTCCTCCAAGGGCAAAATAAAAACGCCTACCCTTTAAGTGGCGTCATCATTATTGCGGTTATCGTCATCAGGCTCAGGAGGGTCTTGCGAATTTGTCTTTGCCTTCGCTGCCGCTTCTTCATGGATTTCATCCCTCGTTTTGTTAATGTCAATAACGTTCTTATTGTTCGCTTGAAGCAAAATCTCTCCATGTTGATTAGGCAGCGCCTTCTTGGCTAACCCGTCACGAGTCTCATCGGGAGTAATGGTCATGCGATCTAAATAGATTGCATCAATATCTGCCCTTAGCTTCTGGTCCTTCAAGCTGGTTGCGTAGTGGAATTTGAACTCAATCTTGCCGCCCATCTTGAATATACCGTCGATAATGTGATTATTGATATGCTCGACGATGTTCTCCGCGATCGATTGCACCGTTGATTCAGTATCCTCATCCTCGCTGTCCGCTGTGCTGCGGTTAACGTCCTTTGTCTGCCCTAGCTTCTTAGGCGATATGTCAAAGGCGATGGCGATGATTTCAATCAAGAAGCGCTGCCACTCGATGTATAAAGCCTTGTCGTCAGTTGCGCCAAGGTCCATAACGGATGTTCCTTCGAATCCGCCTACAATCGGTACCTGCCCTTGACCAACTACTTCATTTTTCCAATACGCTTGGAATGCAGCTACAGCCTTTGAATCAGTACTCTTTCCAAGATTCAACAGCTTTCTTAGAAACGGGTTCTTCGTTTGTTTGCCAGCTGCACGATGCGTATCGATGAAGTTGTTCACCGATTCCCACACTGTCTCCAGCGGCGCAAGTCCGAATGGTGTATTTGTTCGCGGATTCATCCGGACATACATCATCTCGCCAGAGGTTAGGTGTACATATCTGCCGTTAGCACGTTGCGCATAACGATAGGAATCGGGCTTGCCGTCCCATTCGGGATACAACTCAACACTGAATGCGTCTACCGGATACATTCGGAATGGTCGTAGCATGTTTCCAGCCTTCAAAATCTCTGTAGCGCCAGCACTGCATACGAGCATATCCTCAACAGTCTGCTCCAGCCATGAACGGAAGGTATCTGCTGGATTCGGTCTGAGCAACGTATTCTCTATGATCTTGCAGAGCTCTGCGTACTTCTCGGCATCTTTCTCGTCAATGGCCGCTACCGACCAGTTGAGTTTCGTAATGCCTGACTTAATTACGTTAATAGCTCGGCGCGGTATTGGTGACTCGCTAAGCGTTCGCAAGTTAGCTGGCGTTCGCTTCGGCGTTGATTGTTTGTTCCCTTTGCCTGCATAGTGATAAGGATATACATCCGTATTTCGATCGGGTTCGTTTTTTGTGCGGCCTGCTTCGAGCCAAGATAATACCCACTGTCTTACACCCAATTTGTCTTCACCTCCTCTAGTAATCTACTGTACCGAATGTATATCCCGAATCCGTTTGAATATCTGCAAAGGCCAAAACAAAAGCGTCAGCTCTGTCCGGAGACTGGAGCCCACGCTTTTTCATGTCCTTTTTACGCTCAAGATATATCTTACCGTTGCTCCCCATGCTCCACTTTCGAGTAGTCAGTTGGGTTACCAACTTATCATCATCCGGTAACTGGAACTCGCTAGGTTTGCCCAACATGAAATTACTCATGTTTTCCTCTAGCAGCTCTTTCACATGGCCCCACGTTTCAGAACCTTTGTTACCGTAGTACTCGTCATCGCTTGATGATCCATTGTGAACGGGTATGATCTCATATCCGAGATCCATTTCAGTATTGACCTCATTAAGACGGTCCGTAACGCCACCACCCACTCCATCATCATCAATTCTTATTTGTACACGCGATATTTGCGGGTAACGCTCTCTTAACTGCTTGATTAAGTTCAGGTTCCAACCGGCTGTTACCATTGTTCCTTCTTTATAATGGAAGTGTGAGCCGACAGTAGCCATACCTATTCGAGCATATATGGCTGTCTCATCATCACCAAACCTTGCAACGTCACAGCCCACATAGAGCGTATCTCCGTTCGGTGTTCCTTTCACTTCATCTTTCGCGAATATCGCTGCTTCCAGCGCAATGAATGTATCTGACTCACCGCGAGGAAACTCCCCTTCAACACGCACACGCCAAACATCACTACCATCGCCGTACTTGCGTTTCAGCATTGCGATGTTCTCTTTACTTGTTCGTGGACTGTCTAAGCAAGATACCTTGTGCGTTCGGTAGTCTACCCGATCCTTATTGTGAGAATCAAAGAAAGTTCCGCTTGTCCGTGTAGGGTTACCGCACATGAGCAGCTTGTTAAACTCTCCTGACAGCGTACCGAGAATTGCTTCCATTATCTTATCTTCAACGCCAGATGCTTCGTCTACGATGAACAGCATGTAATCTTCGTGAAAGCCCTGCATGTTCTCCGGCTTCGTCGCTGTGCGGGCTGTCGCAAACCATCGTTCCTCATAGTTCCGCATGTACACCTTTGTCTTTGTCCACTTTAATATGATGTTGAGTATCGGGCTCTTTGATTGCCACTTACTTATCTCAGCCCATAACACATCATGAAGCTGCTGGCGTGTAGGAGCTGTACAAATCACCTTAGGGAATGGAAAGCATGTCAGAAACCACAAAGCAACAACAGCTTCCAAGCCTGTCTTGCCCACTCCTTGTCCTGAGCGAACGGAAACACGCGGATCGGATGCTATGTCCATCAATACAGCAGCCTGCCATACATCTGGTGTGAAGCTCAGCATCTCCTTGCAATAAAGGACTGGATCAAGGCGGTATTGCGGAATGCGCTTTTTAAACGCCTGCAGCCTTTTCTTGTCCTGTGCCTTCATCTCCAGTCACCGCCTCAACCCAATCATTAATTAAATCGGAGTCATTATCTCCATCATCTTTATTCGCTAGCTTCTCAACTTCAAGCTTCAACTTTTGGACGCGAAGCTTGTGCTCTTCTTGAACTTCGTCCACTGGCATAGCGCGGAGCGCTTCTTCGTATTGTTTAATCAAACGCGCAATAACGTTCAGTGCTGCCGATTGAGATGATAGAGCAACAGCTTGCTTGTCCCAAGGTTGTTGGTATTCCCATTCTTGTTCAGTGCCGAACATACCTGGTTTCTTCTTGGTCAGGACCTTTGTAACATCTTTCCGGTCTTTGACGTGTTGAATAGATTGAGAACGAATAAAATTCGTCCACTTGATTCGTATACCCTCCCATAAAATATCGAGAGGAGATAGATCGGCAGTCATATCGTATATCTGTAACGTTTCCTCGTCTTGTGGGAGGAATTTACGGAATAACCCATGCTTTACGGCTTTATCATTTCCGATGGGCCCGCCGCCTTTGTTCCCTGTTGCATTCTTATTACCTTTAGGAGCACCGCGACCTTTGGGTTTGATTTCTTCCCACTTGTAATAACTTTTCCATTTACGAACAAGCGCTGCGCTGATTCCCAATTCGTGTGCAATTGCTGCAGGCTTCATCGTTTTCCCGCTATCAAACCACAATTTGAATGCTCGTTTTTGATCTGGACTTTGATCTCTCGCCATTACTTCACCAACCCCACCTCCAAATGAATTGAGTGGTTTTCCTATTTTTGCTTCATCGCGCCTTAAATGATGAAAAACGCCGAGCGTAATTCGTCGTTTCCGCTACACGTTAAACACCTCTTTTCTCCTAAAATTTGGTTTCCGAGTGAAACATAAAGGAATTCTGTTGCGCTTAATGAGTGTGCGTTTTTTTCTGTTCCTTCATTAATGCACGTACTAGTAATAAAGCGAGTGCGACATAGACCTTAATTATGTTTCACTTCATCATCATAATTGCCCTGTCCAACATGTTCTGAGTGATGCCAATATAGCGTAGAGTCACCCTCATGTCTGAGTGTCCATACGCTTCCATTAGTAACGCTAGATTGCGTTCATCCTGCTTATACAACCTGTATCCCCACGTCTTACGAAGTGTGTGACAGCCTATTTCCTTAATACCAAAATGAGCTGCTGCTACATTAAGAAAACGATAAGCAGTTGTTCGATCAATTGGTTGGTTTTTAATCTGGCTTATCTTCTTCCGTTGTCTGCTGGCAAAAAGATAATCACTATCTGACTTACTCGAAATGTAAATGTCCAGTTCGTTCCGAATGCTTGGATGGATGATAAACCGCTTGGTATTCTTGTTCTTCTGTTCTGTAAGGCCTACATGTGTTCCTCGTACATCTACAACACGCAACTTGCACAAATCTGATACGCGCAATCCGCTGTAGATGCCTATAGAAAAAAACAAATAATCCCTCATGCTTCGCACTCTAAAGTAATGTTTCAGTCCCTCAACAATACGATCATCCGTTATGGGCTGAACACTCTTCATAATCACCACCTCACTTTATATTCCCAAACGCTTGGGATTATCGCCTTCCGTGCCTACGTTCTCTACGATTTCTTGGTAGTAGTGGCGAAACATGAGGAGCTAGATATTTTGCGAATCGCTCTATCACTTTGTACATCTAATGGACACCTCGCTCTCGAACAAAATTGAACCGTTTCCTGCCAGCGCCCCCATATGCAGCCACGGCATTTAACGGGCTGAATTATGGGTGGCGGTGAACGTCTCCTGCTCATCGTCACCCCTCCTATTAAAAAAGCTGTCCGATATGGACAGCTCATGATCCGCTATTCGATTGACCGGAATAATCCGGCCAGTTGAACAAGGGACCATAGTCACCTTGTAAAGGGCATTTAACCCCACCTCACCACCACACGCTTGACGCTAAACGTCTAAGGTATAAACTACCCACCGCATGGCCGAGTCCTACAATTGATAAAGGTACAGTAGGATCACCTGAGCGTTTCCGCTCTATTTGATGATCTAACTGTACCTCTCGTATACGGACATATAGTGGACACTGATTGGACGTTGATAAGACATGTTTTGGACATTTTTAAAGGTAACGCAGGGATTCGGCTACCGATTCAATGCCTTCTGTAATTTTGCGATCATATGTCTTGTCGCAATAGTCCCAGCCGGAGTACCTCTGAATAGTTGCCGCTCGCTTGTTTCCTTTTATGAATCGATAGTCTATCAGTTGTCGAACGTTAAGGTCAACAATAGAGCTGACAGCTCTTTCGAGCTTTGATTTTGTCATAGTGGCATTCGAATAAATTCCCTTTTGTAAATCCGTTACTGGAGGATGGACTTTGAAGTCCTCCACAATTTTTTCTATCTTTTTATATTTGTTGAGCAAGCGGCCAGCTTCTATGATTTCTTTTTTTGAGGCTTTATCCAAAAAATATAATTGCTCGTATCGTGTTGCCATTGCCAGCATTCCCCTCATCCTCTCAAAATGCTATAATAAGGATGAGAAGTTGCAAATCATCGGTCCCGTTCCCCAACAGACGCCGGTGATTTTTTTATTTCTTTATATCTGCGTATCTGCTTACCCACGAATACATTCGCCCTTTCATTCCAGTTGGATCTTCTAATATATACGATAGTCCTAAAGGAATATAAATACCTGGTACCACACGAAGTTGACCGTATCTAGTTCGAATATGCTTTATGTCAGAAATCTTGGATTTCGGACATACATACAAAGCCATGTTCTCGATGCTTTTACTTGGTCGCATACAATGCTTCAATGCATTTTCAATCATTTGAAGGGCTTCGTCATTAACCATCGCAGCACCTCTTCACTTCTTCGTTATCGAGTATTAACCTGACGTTTTTAATGCCGCTTTACCTTTGCTGGTTGGGATAAAGTAAGCTGATCGGTCGTCCCACCCTGCCTGTTTAGTGGCGTAACCCTTCTCTACTAAATCGTTCCAATCCTTATCGTTTGCATCTGTATAAAAACGGTTTTGATTCCTCATCGCATGTTTCAAGTTTTCGACTTGATTTTTATTCATTCTCTTAAACCTCCCGTGTTATTGAACATTTAGACTTGTATATCATTCCAGTTCCACAACCCCTGCTGGCCCTTCGCCTTGATAGGCTCTTTTAACTGCTTAACATCAGACATTTCCCATGCATACCGGCCTGGAGTGAAATCTCCGAATTCATACTCTGGCGAGTATACAAGACGTTTGCCTTCTAGCTCATAGCCATCTGTCCAGGTATCTACGGATTTCAGACAATTCTCTAATTGTGCTGTTGCTACAACCGCGCCGGTAGGCAGGTTGAATTCTGTAAATCCCCACTCTTCCAGTGCTGCTCGAATCTCTGGTTCACGGCAAGCGTTAAAGTCAATCTTCTTACCTGCATGAATAGCGAGCTCTCCGCGATGCTTTGTAGGCCAACTGCGTGTTTCGTATTTTTTAGCACCAATGGCGATAAGTGTTGCCCATGGCTGTATTATTGTGATTGCCTTCATTCGATCCCCTCCTCAAGTCACTCAATATTCAGTCGGTGTTCGTCCCTATTTGCACAAACCGCAGTAGTTTTTAAACGCTCCACCTTCTACCTTGAACGTATAGCCATGTGCTAGACAAGCATTCATTCGCGCATCCCAACCAAGATTCTCACCTATCTTTTTTTCAGATCCGCAACCATCACACTTCACGATCACATTTATTGTTTTTATCTCTTCATTTCGAAACATTTTATCCCTCCTCATGTTCTTCGATATTCAGCGAATGTTCATCAAAACAGCGTCATTTGCCGTTCTTCAATGGCAGCCGCTGCCACTGGATTGATCCACAACACTTCTATTCTTGGTTTTCCTCTGTCTGCCGTTGCTGCTCTTTCTTCCCGGTGCCAGTGCTTCAACCGATTATCATACAGCGGATGTGTGTATCCAGATAATATTACTGGTCCGGAATGAGCGTCTAATGCTTCAAGCAGCTCCGCGTGGTCATCCTCATTCATTTCGTGACGATACATGCGCTTGGATCGTGTCGATAATACATAAGGTGGATCCGCATAAATCAATACTCCTGGATGACGATATCGTTCGATAACTTTAAGAGCTGGCTGGCTTTCAATTTGTACATCCCTAAGTCTGGAAGACACTGCAGTAATTTCATTCGGTAGGTCCTGCCATTGCATAGGACACGATTTATTTGGTGCTTTGTCGTACTGTATGTTACTCTTCCATCCGGTCCGGTCACTGGTTTTTGAACCGATAGCCTGCCAACACCTTACTAAAAATCGTCTTGCACGTTCCAATTCATCTTCTACTTGTTCATATGAATCGTAATATTCTTCCCTTGAGTACGGTGTCCACTTGATTTTATGCGCCAGTTCTTCTGGCTGATCCCGAACAACTTTGAACAGGTTAACAACATCTCCATCAATATCATTAACTGTTTCCAACGGAACTGGACTTTTGCGGAACAACACCGCACCGGATCCGAAGTAAGGTTCGAGATAAGTTGTATGCTCTGTCATATAACTGATAATCCAGTCTGTCATACTCCATTTAGCCCCTGGGTAATTTAATATTCTTGGTACACCCAATGTGAATTCTCCTCCCCATGTATTTCTATATTCAATATGTTGTATCAGCCAATTCTCCCGCCTTTTCTTAAGAGACAAGCATTAAGGAACACTTCGAACAAACGATCATCCCATGAACATAGACCATCCTCTAAGTCGAATCCCTTTGCCCCGTTAAATAAATTCATCGCAGCTAGAGTTAGGCGCCTTCCCCCTCCAGATAGTCCCGCAAATCGTGATCCTCCAACGACCATATTGCCCTGTTCGTCCAACTCTTTGAAATCACGACGGTAGTAAGTGCCATTCCTTGAATAATCCCAATCGTCACTTTCTTCCACCGTTACCGTTTTAAACTCGTAACACCACGAAAATAGCCATTCTAGTTGGTTTATGTCGCCGACAAGATTAAATACATCTGGTAGCGCTACAATGTAAGCTGCGGAACGATAATCACTTGCATTCTCAACTTGTGGATATTTTTCTTTCAGCTTTTGGAAATTAGTTGAATGTTCAACGCTTGTAAATTGTACGTTTCTTCCTTTAATCACTTTTTACACACTCCTTCACCTTGGTTGGTTTGATATTCTATATGTTGTATGACCATCTACTAAGCTCTTAATCTCATTGCGCAATCGTTCACGACGGTCTTTCAAATATTGAATATATGAAATGCGGTGCTGAAGCAACGGCCCGTAATGATCAATATTTACTCCCCATACAAGGTTCTTAGCGCACTTAGCTGCTAGGTTTTCATATAGTTCAATCTGATCGACCGTGTAATCTAACTGAAATTCCAAGGTTTCAACAGCAAACCGCATTTACTCACGCTCCCCGATGCATATCAGGAATCTGCTTACCATCCGATTGATGATGATCGCGGTTAAGACCAATGAATTTGTTATATTGCTTCAAGAAAGCAAGCTCGACTGTACCGATAGGACCATTACGCTGTTTGGCAATGATAATCTCGATAATGTTTTTCTTCTCCGATTCCTTATCGTAGTAATCATCGCGGTAGAGAAATGCAACAATATCTGCGTCCTGCTCGATTGCGCCTGATTCTCGAAGATCCGACATCATTGGTCGTTTATCCTGTCGCTGCTCTACTCCCCTACTTAACTGAGATAATGCAATGACCGGTATATTCAATTCTCGAGCGAGCTGCTTCAATGTTCGTGTAATATCGGAAACTTCCTGTTGACGATTTTCACCGGATTTCCCACGGCCTGTTATGAGCTGTAGGTAATCGATGAGTATCATATCAAGCCCTTCACTCTTATGCAGACGCCTGCATTTTCCTGCAATTTCTCTTGCTGTCAGTGCTGGACTGTCATCGATGAAAATCTTTGAATCGGAAATACTGCTAACGGCCAAGGTCAATTTCTCCCAATCTTCGCCGTTCATATATCCTGTTCGCAGCTTAGTTGCATCAATGTTCTGCTCGCTGCTCATCATACGTTGTACAAGTTGTTCTGCAGACATTTCTAAGCTGATGAGTGCAATATTTTTCCTTGATCGTATCCCAGCAGCTTGAGCAAGATTCAAAGCGAATGCAGTTTTACCTACAGACGGTCGAGCTGCAACAATGATTAAGTCGCTGTCCTGCCATCCGCTGGTCATTTTATCCAGATCGTAATAGCCAGACGGGATACCTGTAACATCATCTCCAAAATTAGCGAATCGATTTTCAACATTTTCAAACACATTGAACGCCACTTCTTTAGCTGATTTGAAGTCCTTGGTTTTAATGGACTGATCAGCAAGATCAGTCGCAGCTGCTTGCATGTCCACGATCGATGCAATTGCACTGTCAGACTCCCAAGCATTTTTAAGCTGCTGTTGTAATGTTCGAATAGTCATGCGATGCATGTAGCGATCGTGTACAACCTCTGCATAATAATTCACATTAGTAGCTGTTGGAACAGAATTGCACAACCTAGACAGATAAGAGACACCGCCTATTTTGTCTAGTTCTTTCTCATCCTGCAATTTTGCCGTCAATGCTACTAGGTCAACTGGCTTCCCATCCTCAGCGAGTAATTGCATGTTGTGATATATCGTTGAGTGATGGCCGTTGTAAAAGTGGTTGGGTTGTAGCCGATCTGTCCCATCGAGCCGCTGGCTCAGTAACACCGCGCCGATTACAGCCTGCTCAGCTTCGATACTGTGTGGCATTTCTCTATCTTCCAAGCGATTCACGCACCTTTCGACGTTGCTCTTCTGTCGGAGGAACTGCCTTTTTCCGCATCAGATCCCATTGTTCCACCGTCTGAATGCCCGAATTATGCATGTGTTCATGATACCTGTCTGCATCAGTTCTCATATCCAAAGGTTTGGTTAACGCCCCAGGATGCGGAGGATATTTATTCTCAGAATCGGCAGCATATCGTTTGAGATTCTCAACTGCTTGTGAAAGAGGTATGGTTTCCAACGATTCATGCCATGCATCGATTTTTGCCCGCGCCTGCTCGCGATCCCCTCCGAAAATCGGATAGTAAAATACAATCTTTTCGAAAAGCTTAGCGACCTCACTTTTCAGCATGTTCCAGTTCCCTCGCAATCTCTGCGTAATCATTCGTACTTGCTTTACTCTGTGGAACTGATCCGGCCTTGCGATTTTCAAATGCCGCATCAAGTGCAACAGCCTGCTGAAGCGTCTTAACCTTGGAATTGAAATAATCGTTAAGAATTTTCGTAATAAGTCCGAATTTATAACCGGTTGAAGATAACCCCGCTCGCTCGATTGCTCGTATAACAACGGTTTCGTCCATTCCGTCTTCGTCGATGTATTTGCCTAAGTTACCTGATTGAAATGGATTGCACTCGAATCCGAATACTCGAATGTGAGCTGCATAATATGATTCGTATTCGCCAGAAGTAGATGATGAAGTAGTAGAAGAAAGATCTTTTAATAACGCATCACCTTTTACCGCATACTTTACCTCATGCTTTACCTCACCTTTTACCTCATGCTTTACCTCAATATTTGCGGCAAAATGTGAGATAAGACGATATTTCCCCGCTTTTTGCTTACCCATGGACTTGTATTCAATCCGTCCTCTTTGGACGAGATAGTTACGATGTTTGCTAAGGGTGTTTTCCGTCACGCCTACTTTTGCCTGTAACAGGGGATTGGCTACTGTAAACCACTCTGGATAACCACTCTTATTTGCAATCGCCATAAGGTGAAACCACAAAGTTTGTGTGGTTGGTTCCAACGGGTTTGTTTCGAGCCAATCGATGAAGGCGTTCATTTCTGCAACCTGGTTCAAATCCCCACCCTCTTACTACCTTATTATTTAAAGAACTCTCGAAGCTGATCGATCACTGTTCCAGCAGCCGATTTAAGTTTAGCCTGCTCTTCTGGCTCTTTAACCTCTGAGATCGCTTTGACTAATACATCACCTTGCGAGATAATCTGTTGCAACTGAAGCTTCGCTTTAAGGAACGCTTCGTTATTACTTCTTTCAAGCTGCTGAGTCAGCTTAGTAAGCTGTTCATTCAATCCTTTTTCCTTTTCAACTGCCTGCTGCTGGAGCTCCTGACGTTGCACTGCAAGACGTTCTTCCATTGTCTTGTTCAGATCAACTTCCTTCTGCTTTAGCTCTGCTTCAAGATCAGCAAGCTTTTTAGCTGATTCACTGGTCGCCTTTTCCGCTTTCCGCAATTCTGCTTTCAACTTCTTAGTTTCAGCAGCGTCTCCAGCCTTCTGGGCTTTCTCGACTTCCTGCTCCAGTTCACGCACCTTATCCTCCTGAATCTTACGCAGATTAGCTTCAGCTTCATATTGACCGTGTAGTGCCTCTCGCTGATCTTTCTGCTTTTGAGCCCAGTCATCAAATTTTGCTTGTTGCTGATTAAGCTTCTCTTCAAGTACCTTTTTCTCTTCAATCGCTGCTTTGAGCTCGCGAGTAGACATCTCAGCAGCCTTATTATCTTCGACAAACGCTTGACGTTCTTCAGCAGGCACACTTAGCAACGTTACTGCTTGGCTATAAGTTAATGAAGCAAGAGACGGTGAGCCTTTGTACTCAACAGCAATTTTCATGAAGTTCCCAGCTGTTGATTGGCTGTAATTAACGTTATCCTTCAGCCATGCTCCCCATTCTCCATGAGCGACCAACTCTTTCGCCTCATGAAGACGTTGACCAATATCTATTGCCGATTGAAGTACGACTTTACGAGCCTGGTCATCGATGCTTCTGATCTCAGCCGCAATTACCTCTACATTTCGTACAATCACGTTACTACCAGTTGCAGGCACGATAGCCTGCTCTTGCACTGGAACTGCTTTACTCATACTGCAACCTCCTGACGTTCCGTTTTATCCACGGACGTTTTTTTGTTTTTCATCTTAGGTTTAAGCCTTACTGCAGTGAAGCTGTCAACAAAATGCTGAACTTCCTTGCTCATACTACAATTGCTTTTCCCTCTACATTGAACTATTTTTCCATCAATAACTTCCATTGTGAAAAATGGTTTCTCTGGCTCTGAAGCGTACCGAATAACCAGAATGTCACATTTCCCTTTTGCATACCGATCGGCATATGATCCAACACAATGCCTAAGTTGATTTCCTTCGTTTATAAGTTCCTTTGTATCAACGGCCGCTCTTATGAACAGTCCATCTTGTTCAAATGAATACTTCGCTCTCCGTTTTAGGCTGAGCTCGATGAGTTTGTTTAACTCTTCGCTCTCTTTATACTTCACTTGTTCGATTGTTTTAAGATGCGCCTTATGCAAATCGCTTGGAAATAGCACTACGTCATCCTGCAAGTTCAAGCCCAATTTATCGCATTCGGCAAGATAATCTCTGAAAGTAGCTAAAACCGAATATGCAGCGGCGGGACTGCGTTTTGCCTTCTTTTCAACTGCAATCTGTTTCATAACATAGTTAACTGATCGGCGCAGCGTCGCATGCTTCAGCATCTTTTGAAATAAGGACCAACAACTTCCCAGTTTGTTAGCAAGGTTATTGAGCTCTTGGAGCTGATACCCTGCTTGTTCTTTACTAGAAAGCTGAAACAACTTCAAGGTTATCGGGTGATTAATGCTTTTGATGTTAGCTACGAATTCCTTTGCCCTTTGTTTATCGAGCTTCAAAACCTTATCTATTGACTTACCGTTCCAGTTAATCGCTCCATATGTTTTATTTCCTTGGAGCTTGGCAGAAACAAAATATTTCATTTGTAGTTTTGTAAGATATTCAATGCAAGGGTACCTGCTGAACAAGTCAAACATCTTAACATTGTCCGCTTCGTGGTAGTTCTCCCAAGTACTGTATTGGAACGGCGTTCCAGCCGCAGCTTCTACAATCCATTCCTTTGGGCAAGTGGACTTATATCCACCTGTGTAGGAATATGAATATTCTGATCTAACAGAATCGCACTTTCTCCATTCGTTCGATCCCCAATGCGGTTGGTACATAACCGTCTCGCCCATCTTGAAGAGGTACATTGCTGATGGCGAATACAATGTTTCTACCTTCGTGTAATCGCCCCTGTAATCGCGCACCACATACATACTTCTGGCAACCATAGCCTGTGGGTCAATGACGGATTTTTCATAAAAAACAATATGGGCACGATCGCGAAGGGAACTTCTACCCAAACCACTCTTTTTGACAATGCAGGTAGAGCCACATTGCCTACAATCTACCTTTTCATTCTGCTTCAGTCCGGTAACACGGTATTTTTGTTCGCAACGAGTGCAATAACCATACAGGAGCTTGCCTTCCCGAGTCGTGAATAAGTATCGGCTTTTCTTAAAAATCACATCGCGGACATAGTCTCTCACCTTTTGGCTTATATCCGGAGGAAAATGTGCAAGAAACGTTTTCCATTCCTGCTCTTCTTTTTTCTGATTAACAAGCGTCATCTGACATCCTCCTTACAGAAGTTCATCAAGCGAAACTTCGAAATTGACTGGCGCAAGCGCTGCGATAGGCAAGTCAGGAATTGTTACACCGAAATATCTCAGCACAATGTTAA
The DNA here is from genome assembly GCF_005930355.1 of Paenibacillus sinopodophylli. Classification (GTDB taxonomy): domain Bacteria; phylum Bacillota; class Bacilli; order Paenibacillales; family Paenibacillaceae; genus Pristimantibacillus; species Pristimantibacillus sinopodophylli. The sequence continues at coordinate 8,015 of NZ_VDBO01000024.1, read as the reverse complement.
ATCCTTCCTCATCCGTCAAAACTCCGCATCCGTTAACAGCATGCTTCTTGGCTTCTGCTTGCATAGCGGTTAAGCTGCCTGCAATGCTCTTGCCATCAGCCGTTATAAGCCGAGCGTGTTCCGGATTCTCGCGAACATGATTAATTAAAAATCCGCCGATAACCGGCACATACTTATTTTTCTTATCAGCGCTGCCGATCTCGGCACTAATTTTCTGCAAAGCCTGCTGAAGCATTGTCCATCCTCCTATTTCAGGGGCCGAAGCCCCTGACAGTGTTTTAAATGACTCATTAACCTACAATGACAACCTCGCCAGATTCGATGCGCTCTCCAAGCAATCCAGTAAAATACGCCTTGATCGCGGAAATCGCAACGACTTTCCATACGCCTCCATCAGCTTCAAAAAGTGCTGCAGAAGGGCCTTTTTGCATCCTCAAAACGAATGATGATAACGGCTGCTCAACCTCTACGAAAGTGCGGAACGGCTTGAGATGCACCGGATTCGGTACTACAACTGGCTCAACCGTTGCAATTCCTGTTTTAGCGGTTACCGATTGGCTTACTCCGTCATCTCCAAATGCAACAACCTGCTCGTCCTTTACATTACCTACAAGCTTCAGCACTAATTCTCTATCATTTGGCATCCCATCATCTCCTGCTGGAACAAAGCAGCTCTGAAGTAGAATATTGAACGATTCGAGATCGTAGTAATCATTAAACTTGATGCGAGGTAGCAATGCCGTGGCTTTAATCAGAGTGCTACGGTTCATGTCACTGTTAAGCCCTGTAAGTACATGGACCTCCGTTGGTGAAATAACATGAATGATTACAGGCAGCTGTTTATCGAAGTCTGATTGCAGATATTCAACAATGCCGCTAAGGTTATGAACATCGATATTGCCGATAGTTGATTCAGATATGCGCGATAGTTCCGCGCTGGTGTAAGTCTTTCCAGCGATTACAGCCGTCTGGATAGGTGCCATATGCTTGGAAAGGCTCAATATTTTATCGATTGCTTCTTTAATCATGGTTTGATAAACCTCCGTTTAATTTGGCTTTATTATCTGTATGGCGACATATTAACGACTTTCTTGTCCGGCTGCTCTCCAGCACCATCCACAACCGTGCCAGAGTTGGTAAACATCATCTGATTGCGATCATGTGTGATAAGCTCAGCCACAACGCCGTTGCCATCAGGGTCGTAATCAAAAACAAACCTTGAAGGTACTCCTTCTCTGCCTGCAAGCGATGCATTAACCTGAGTGTCCACAGCAGCTGACTGCCTATCCTTGTCCGGCTTAATCGTGATGCTGATCGTCAGCTTGCGTGCTGCCGTTGCGCTAGTGTTAGGATCGAGTACGTTATCGGCAATGCGCCTCAGCTCTCTTTCAATCTGCTCGGCAACCGCGCCGCCAGCCAATGAATTAACACTAATTTTCATTGTCTTTCCTCCTCCCCCACTTAATTGGGCCACGCTGCACAATCTCCACAACATCTGATGCTGGCATCGGTTCGGATTTTCCATCCAGATCGTTTTTAAACCACATGTGAAGCCTTGCTTTGCCGAACAAATCAGTTACAACTCCTGTTGCACCGCAAGCTAGCTTAACCTTGTCGTCTTTTAAAATGATCATCTGCAACTCCTCCCCGATGCTTGCCCCGCATCGTCAAGGCTCTGAACAATCAGAGCGCTTGACGATAAAGGCAAAATGTCCTTTATCGTTACTTCTTATTGCGGTAAAATTTGTATATCGTCGTATCAAGGCAGAACCCTCCGAGCCCGATAAGGAGTGATGCGTCTTCTTTTTCTTTTATTTTGATACTTTTCCCATGCGTCTCAACTCCGCAATGGAAGAACGAAATCTTGACACTGTCGCACTATCAATGGTTGCTAAGGTTTCACCCTCCACGGTGAAACGGTGGTTAGCTGGCACATTCGAACCTAGACACAAAAACTTAGTACGCCTTGCCGATGCACTTGATGTTTCAGGTGACTATCTGCTAGGTAGATCCTAAAATAAAAATGGCTCGGAGGGTTCTGCCTTGATACGACTCAGGGCATTTATATATGAATATCCTTGATGTGTGAAAAGTATGGTCCGCAGCAGTACGGGCAGCGCGGCTCCTCTGTCATTTCGGGATCGATGGCATATTGCCCTGAGCAATCGTCATTCGCACATTGGTACATCGCTAAGACCTTTAACGGTTTATTCATTGGCTTGCACACGATCCTGTGCTATAATAGACAGAACGAGTTCCTTTAGACGGGTTCTCAACTGTGTCCGTCCTAGCCGACGGGCATTTTTCATTTCTACTATCTCGAATTTAATCAACATCTTCAGATATGCTTCCATATCTGGCATCTTGCTTGAATCCACCTTATCTGGATTGCTTCGAATAAACCTCAGATTGTGCCTCGCAGCTCGTCCAGCTGCGCGTGCATCCGCAACTAATTGCTCTCTCGACATATGTAAAACCCTCCTTTAATTAAGCTGCGCCCGATACCTGTAGTATCGTTTGAATTACCGATGCAGGGTCAACTCCATACAAAAATGCGATACCTGCTTCCATTTGATTAGTGATTCTTGTCCAATCTCTGAAGGTGTCTGTATCAACTGGGTTTTGATCTTTCTCTAGCTTGCTTATGCTTGATTGCGTTCGATTCAGTAGCCTAGCTAACTTTACTTGGCTGATCCCAGCCTTTTCTCTACAATGTCTCAAGATCGTACCGGCGGTCATTTCTCTCGTCCCTCCTTTCAATATTCCAATTGGGAATATATTCCTAATTGGAATCTCACACCGGATAATTCGTTTTATAATACAGCTATACCGTTGTTACTACTAATTGCCAACGTTCCCCTCAACCTGTCCGGCACAACTTAGTGCCGGCTATTTTTTTAAGCTAAAGAATGTAGCTTGATTGCGGTTGATATATAATTGTTCCTTTCAAGCTACGCCGCTTTTTCTTATTAGAGACTCAGAAGCATTCTCTTCTACCCAATCCGTATGATCCTTGACCCATTGGATAAAAAGCTCCGATAAAACGAAAGGATGGCCTAACTCTCGGCATACAGGAAAGTCCTGACGGTTAAAAATTTCAGTTACTTTCGTATCACCCACACCAAGAAGTTCTTTAAGATCACTGCGTCTCAGGAAAGTTGGCAACTTATTAATGAATGATTGCTTAGCAAATTCCTGAGCTACAGCAGCTTGAATGACTTCGGTGATCGAGGATGTATCGAGGTTTACCTGAAAGACTGGATTCATAATGTCGCTCCTTTCTATGCAGTTTGAACAAGTCGCTTCAGAACATCTGGTGGAATCTTTTCACGATAGGCAGCAGTCATTAATTCAATTGGATCAATATTGAGAATTTTTGCTAAAACATCGTTCAGATTGTCGCTAGCCGGAGGTAATTTACCATTTTGAAGCTTGCTGATGTATATCTTGTTAGTTTTCCGGCCAAGGTTCTCGAGCTGCTCCGAAATCTCATTAAGTGTTAACTTTTCTTTTTTTATTGAGTTTTTCAGTAACTCAGAGTATTTCATCTGTTCACCACCTTTGTTGATATTAAAATGTTTACTTTGTAACATAATAATATCAACTGAATATAATAATGTCAACTAAATAAAACATAAAAATATCAACTGCTATGAATTGATATTATTATGTCAATAATGAGATAATAGATTGTTGAAGGAGGATGAAAGCATTGAATTATGCAGAACTTTTAAAGAATTTCATACAACGTTCTAATTTCACCCTAGACGATATTTCTTTAGAACTTGAAAAGAGAGGACTGTCTGCGAGTAAACAATATTTAAGCAGACTTCAAAATGGAAAAAATCCACCTGCGTCAGATGCACTCAATAGAGCACTAGCTGAAATTACTGGCGGAGATATTGATGCCCTTCTATTGGCTGGACACATTGAAAAAGCCCCTGATGAAGTGAAGTCCACTTTATCGGAGGCTCAAAAGTATAAAGAAGTATTTAGAAAAACATTGTATGAAATCGCTGGGAAGGATATAGACATCTCAAAAATGGATGATTATCCAGATGAAATCGTTAAAGATACATTAATAATTGCTCTACAAGAGGCTCAAAAATACAAGGAAATATTTACGACCATTACATTTCTTATTGAGTACCTACAAAATCACCGATCAGGCAAGGCATTTGATAAGGAGCTCCATCGAAGAATAAACATCATGCTTTCAACAATAGCTGTGGAATATGAATTTTACATCTCTATAAATAGACTGGATTCTTATCCTGAGTACGCCGCTGAGATAATTGCAAAACTAAAAAACAAATTCTATCCTGATTCGACAAGGATTCGTTTTGCAGACCAAAGTATCGATTTCAGAGAATTTGTAGACGAACAAGGAGAACCTATTTTTCATACCTCTCCGTATCCAGACATTCTTAATGACAAAGAAGATAAGGAACCGAATGATAACTGGTCGAGATATAGATTAACGCACGGTGACATACATGACGAAAATACACTAGAGCACGCCAAGTTTATTTTTTTTGAAGAACTTGAAAACGATTTGCACATTGACTTATCTGACCCTAAAGTCCAAAAACAACTCAAGCGAGCGGCGAAAATCTTCTTCGCTGATGAAGAGTGACGGAAATGAGTTGAATTGATCGCTAAACTGTTTGAATAAATCTTCTTCCAGATTTGACTTTGTTGCATGTGGTATATCTGTTCTGGTTCCCACATTTCGCACCACCCTGCTGTTCTTATTTATCTATTGTATACGAACGTATGTTCTTATACAACACTTGTAATACTATAACTATAAAGGGAGCAACACGATGCGGTATATACCGGGTCGTTGCTTGCTGCGTCAATTGTTACGCGAACAGAGGAAAGCCCAAAAATGGCTCTGCAAAGAAACAGGAATCAGTCAAAGCAATATGTCTGATTACGTTCGCGGAGAAAAGAAAATGAGTGCCAATACAATGAAAACCGTTGCTATGGCTTTGGGCGTCCCGATGGATGATCTCTACGACTGGATTGAGATTGCGATTGACGATAGCGAGTAGGAGAGAAATTCTCTCCCGACCCGGACAATACTTCTAAGTTCTTAGATGTAAGGTCTATAGTTGTATTATAAATGAGAATGGCGGCGATAAATGTCGCATAATGTCGATTCGATTTAAAAACATAGGGGGGTTGAAATGCATTAAATATTTGTGACAATTATCCCAAAACGCTTCTTTTAGAAATCTCTACAGTTGTTCCGTCAATAAAAGTCAAAATGGTGCCTGTATGTTTTTTTGTTTCGTACTTTACCCTATCCCAATTAACAATTGTTGATTTGTCTGCATAGTTAAAGCCGTGCTGAATAAAAGCGAGAGAAATATCTTTTAGAGTGAGGATCGGAGCTAACGCCCCTTTACTTGTGTAGTAAACAGGAAAGGATTCAGCGTTTTTATGGGGGCGATACCTTTTAATGTAGTTAATATCATCACGGGTAAACGAAACAAAATCGCTATTGTCTCCCTTTCTGTTTTTTATCTTAACTCCTAACACAATCATCCCCCTATTCTATTTATTGTCAGCTTCATTGTAAGCATAAGATAGACGATTCGTCATCGAACAATATGTGGAAGTAGGTCATTACCTCACCGACATTCGAGAAAGGATGATGAACATGCATTTTTACAAAGTTGACGCTACGAACAAACAAGGATTTAAATGGGTGTGTGTTATTGATGGACCTCCCGATCTACTCACAGGTAAGCGTAGACAGATCGCTCGACGAGCTGACACCCAGAAGGAAGCCAGGAGACGCGTTGAGGAAGCCGTAGACAAGCTATCAGATACATCTGCAGAGGACAAGAAAATCAAGAACGTTACATTCACGACTATGGCCGATGATTGGTTGAAGCATTACTCAAGAGGTAGGGCGAAGGAAAGTACCATTAGAGTACGCGAGAAAGAAATAAAAATATTGAAACGCTATCTCGCTGCGGCCAAAGGCGAACGTATAACTTCAAAGGCCTACCAAGAAATCCTAGACGACCTCGATAAGCAGGATTACGCACGTACAACTATAGAAGGCGTACACGTCACTGCTGGCATGATATTCCGATATGCTGCGTCAGAGAAGCTTATGAGAAGCAATCCAGCAGTTGGGGCTAAGATACCCGTCAGGGCCGAAACGATAGAAGACATTGAGAGCAAAGGTATAGAAGAAGAATACCTAGAGCGCGAGGAATTGAATCAATTTTTAGAAGCTGTTCGGATTCATGGCAAAGAACTAGACTTAGAGAGATTTTATTTACTTGCATTCAGTGGTATTCGATCTGGCGAGTTATGCGCTTTAAAGTGGACAGACCTAAATTTCGAAACAAATGAGCTTAGAATAACGAAAACGCTTTACAATCCAGATAACAACATGACGGAATACAAATTAACACCACCTAAGACAAAGGCATCAATTCGTACCATCGAGATAGATGCAAAAGTAATGCATCTGTTGAAACTGCTGCAAGATCGGAATCTTAAACACAAAGAGTTATTCGGGAAAATAGGTGAAGATTATCACGATGAAAATTTTATTTTCTGCCGACCGAATGGATACCCGTTCATTCAGAAAAGTGTACTGAACCGGATGGATCGGCTTCTCAAAAAGACAAACATCGTCAAAAGGGCTACGCCGCACATATTTCGCCATACTCATGTCAGCATGCTAACGGAAGCAGACGTTGATATTAATACAATTATGCTGAGGGTAGGTCATGACGATATGAAAACAACAATGCAAGTCTATACGCATGTCACCAAAAAAATGAAAAAGAATGCTTCCGAAAAGCTGAGTGCCAGCTTCGAAAGCATTCTTGATATTTAATCTTGCGGGAAATGTTATTTTTCCGTTATTTTATTGAAATATAAGTCCAAGAAATCGCCCGTAACCCTTGATGTTACGGGCTTTTTCAAGAAAACTTACATCATGCCGCCCATTTTTCAAGTTATTCAGGACGACATTCGCTTGCATTCGAGATTGTTCATTTACTATATTTATATAGGGATTATCTCATTTCGCCGTTCTTGTTTTCGCAGATTCTAACCACTTTCGTTCAGCCTTGAACGATTTTTTTGTTACTTTCACCGTTACCTTCTGCTTTATAAGAAAAAGTAACAGACTCCTCTGCAATTCCACTCTTTACAGTTAGCTATCAATCACTGCTAACTACTTTCATTATATCAAGAAAAGGCACCTTAACTTCTTCCCCATTGTCATATACATGCACCATTTTGGTTCGAGAATCCATTTTCGTTATCTTTCCCGTTACACGCTGATCCCAGTTCCAAACAATCAGACTAATTTCTAAATCCTCTTGTTGTGCTTCCACCAAACGTTCCCCTAGTTCCTCCAGCTCGAACTCATCTCTCGTCGGTCGTTTAGGTCCCTTCGCTTTAGCCATATCCAAATCCCTCAATTCTTCATTGTATTTGTTTATCGCTACAACATGCTCTGGCAACATCATGCGACTGCTTGACCACATCTTGTTGCTTTGTGGGTCTAATCTATTTACCGTCTTCATAAATCCCACCCTCGCCAAGTTATTGGCTTAAGTTTGAGATCTTCTCTGCTGTAAAGCACCTTGAACATATTAGTCTGCCGATCCCATAAGACGAATCCCTCTTTAACCAACTCGTTTATAGCAGCCTTTACTTGCTGCTCTGTCCGCTGAGATCGATGACTAATGTAGCCAACATCAATAGTTGACAGTTCATCTCGATTTATATTCCACATCACTGTTAAAATTTTCCGGGTCACATCATCAAGCATGCTGCTTTACCAAATCCACATCAATAATATTATCAATATTAAATATGCGAGGGGCATTGGCAGTATGGCAGTATGCCTTCACGCGACCGTCACGTACGGCCCTGACTTGAATTGTACGAATGGAGACATTGCGGTTGCGGTCGTTGTAAATGATCTGTACTGTCAGTCCTATAAATTTTTCAATCATGCCCCTCACTCCAAT
>NZ_VDBO01000023.1 GCF_005930355.1 Paenibacillus sinopodophylli | reverse complement strand
GCACGCGTTCTGGTTGCTATGGCACAGAGCGGCGAAGCTTACGAACCGAATCGAATCTTCCCTATGAAACAAGCTGCCTAACCGCTTCTCAATTAGCACGAATACTGGCTTATTCGCGGGATCTCAAGACTGCACGGAGTACCGGATTGCATGGAGCAAAAGGGCACAGACCCGTACCGTTAGGATAACCGGCCTCCACCCACCGGATAGGCGTAACGAAGGAATAAAAGGGCATCGACCCGTCGAGAAATGGGAGTGAAAGCCTCCGGAAATACGTGGAGAAGCGTGCAACAGAACAGTAAAAAAGGAGCGAAAACTCGCCCCTTCTGTTCCCGCATGCGCTTCCGTTGCCGAATTTGACGCTACACCCCTCTTCTATCCGAATAGCGATTTATCTATTGGGAGAGATCCTGCGAAAAAGCGAGCATTCGTGAGGAAACTACATTTTACCGTGGGAGTTCAATCAAGCCACTTTGTAGCTGCATGCTTATAAATTGAATCAGAAAGAAACTCTTCAAACGTATCAAAGATCGTAACTATCCCATTTTTGCTACCCTCGTACCATTCTAAAATTGGTGGATTATCCCCTGCTCTTAATTCAAAAAATCTAATTTCATAGCCCTGATGCATTGAGAATACAAAAGAACTCTCAGGCATCAATATCGGTTGATTATTCTCGTGCAATAATTCCTTGGTTGCGTATTGAAGTTCCTTTAATTGTGAAAACCCCATATCTGTGCCTTGAAACAATCTTCCCGAATTATGACCAACAGCAAGCAAGTAATGCCGATAAGATGCTGGTAACTTGATTGCCATTTCTTGCTCAAGTAACGTTATTTCTTTTTCGCTACACCCTTGAAATGGACGAACGGTATGTAATTTCTTATCATGTAGAAGTTTTAACAAATGATCACTTTTCATATATAAACCTGCTTCCTAGTGGTATAGCTCATAATTCGGGAAGAACTCCTATAATTCCTTCATTAACGTAAGCTGCCAGTTCGTAATAACGTTTAAATAAATCTTATTCTTAGCCTTCAGCAGACAAAACAATTCATGAGCAATAAAAAAAGCCACCCAACGGGTGGCTGCACTCAAAAAGAGTGCAAAAGTATAGATAGGAGTGGAGAGTCTTATCCTGAAACTGTAGATTTTATTCTTCTAAAAATGTAATTGGGGTTGTATCTTTAATTGAGTTCCTGAATTCATCGTTGCCAGTGATGACATGGGCATCTGATACCATAAATTTAAATCCGATGACTTTTCGCTTTCCGGTCCGTTTTGACACCGTGTATTGGTTGGTGACGAAGTTTGTTCCTATTTTGTCCCAATAGAATAATATTGTGTTTCCTCATACTACATGTGACGAGGTGACAGGGAGTACAATCAAAACATAGGAATGACATTTGCTCTTAAATTGGGAAGGGCGACTCGAAAGAGACGTCTCTCCTTGCTTTTATCAAGGGTCTCATCACTGGAATTTGAATTGATCCTCATCTGCTGTTCCTAATACGTGCCCTCTCAACCGCTCTTTATTTTCTTCGTCACTGAAAAAAAAGCTGCTAAAAAATTAAGACACCCCTTCTTACTCCTTCTCACTCTGTTTGACATTCCTAACAATTCACCGATTTGTTCAAGATCTATATTGTAGAACCCTTCCAAGTCGGGAGTATGTATTACTAGCTTTATCTCACTTTTAGCTTCAAACTCTTTAAGAAAGTGTGTTATAGCGGCTGCATGCTTTAGTGGGGTACCTTCTTCAACAGGAAGATCCTCATCAATAATAAAAACAACTTCTTTTCTTAATTTTATCAATAATTCCACAAAAAAGGGTATGAATGCCTTTCCATTCGGATTATATATTTCAATTGAGCGATCAAAGTCATTTTTCATAGATTGTGGCTCTTTCCATTAACATCGTGGCTAACAAGGTAGCTCTGACAGATTAACCGAGCGGCTCTACCGCACCGAAATATTCAACTTCGAGTATGACGATAAATTTCACCATGTAAGTCGACTTTCTTTTAATAAGAGCACCCTATCAAAAAGCAGGCTCCTACGCCCACGGAAGGAATGCGGCAGGAGCCTGCAAGTATTCAAAGCATCTCTCTCGTTACTGAGCAGCCAGCCACTCGTCGATCTGACGCTGTTTCTCGGCAATGATCTTGTCCAGCCCCGCCTTCTTCAGCTTGTCGATCAGCTTCGACAAGTTCTCGTCAGGGTCTACCGTACCTGTCGCGATGCTGGGCCATAGCTCATTCTTCACATTGATGACGGCGGCGATTTCCGTTTTGACAGGCTCCGCGTCAAAGTTAAAGCCCAGGATCTTGCTTGGTACGCCGGAATCGTTGTAAGCCTTGAATTGCTCCCACTTGGCGGTATTCTGCCCGACGCGGAAATAGTTCAGAAATTGGTTGCCGAATTCCCAGAAGGCATTCGGGTTATAGCCCGTATTCTGAGCATCGACGCCTGGCGCAAAATCGATGACGTTATCGCCCTTTTTCACGTAATGCACATTCTCTACGCCGTAGTTGAGCGTGTTGTTGACGAATGGATCGCTATTCACCAATTCCAGGAACATCAGCGCCCGTTCCGGATTTTTGGACGTCGTAGCCACGGCGTTCATGGAGCCTTGCGTATCGTTAGACGTAATGAAGGGCTTAGATACGGAAAATTGCTTCATTTGATAGCCGTAAGATGAGCCCAATTCCTCGTTGGCCAGCGGCTTGGTCACACCGGAAATGAGGAAAATCTTCTGTCCCTTCTTGAACGGGGATTCATCCTTGACTGAGATCGCATCCTGCCGGACATACCCTTCCTTGTAATATTTATGAACCGTCCGCAATAAGGCCAGATATTCCGGCGTCTCCAGTTCATTGATGACCTTCGTATCGCTGTTGGGATACAATTTGCCCGGGATATTCTGATCGCCCACCGGATCAAAATCGGTGAAAATCGCCGCATAATCCTGCGACACGCTACCGCCCAGCGGTGAGATGGAGGAATCCTGCTCCTTCACCTTTTTCAAAATTGGTTCCAAATCCTCCAACTTCGGCATTTGCGTTTCAAATTTCTGCAAATCCTCTGCAACGCCGAATTTCTCCGCCAGCTCCACGCTGTAACCGAATCCGTAAGTATGGGCAATTTCCTTGCTTGTCGGCAAAGCATAGAGCTTACCGTTCACGGTTGCTCCGTTCAGCAGCGGCTTGGGTAAATTGGCATACGTGTTCGGGGCATACTTCGGCAGCAGCTCAGTCAGATCGGTGAAAAACCCTCTGGCTACGCTTTGGGCGAACTGGCTCCAGCCCGCAGTGAACATAATATCCACGTTATCGCCCGAGGCCAGCAAGACGGGAAATTTATCCGACCAGCTGCCCCAATCAACCAGGTTCAGCTTGATCGTGGCGTTAATCTTGTCTTTCAGGTATTCATTCAAAGCTTGTTCCATCTGCTCGGTGTCCTTCTGCGGGGTCCCAGGCAAATACCAGTTTAATTCAACCGGTGGCAATTCGTCGACCGGTGTCGCCGCCTCGCTGGACTTTTCTTCGCTTGCCGTCTCCGATGCCGGAGGCGTTGTTACCGCCGTTTTTACGGCATTGTTCGTGCTGCATGCCGCCAGCGCCATAGCCAATACAGCCATTAAAATGACGGCCAATCCCGCACGTTTTCTCGTGCCCTTTTTCCCGATGCTGTTCATACTTGCCCCCCTAATTTTAAATTCTATCACTAACCGACCGCTCCGCCAGACAGGCAGACCGGATGGGATTAGCCCTTGATTGCGCCTATGGTCAAACCTTTGACAATATATTTCTGGAAAAACGGGTATGCCATAATGATCGGGCCGATAGCGATTACGCAAAGCGCCATTTGGGCACTTTGTCCGGGCAAATCCGCCATGCTCAGAGAGCCTTGTCCCGTCTGGGCCGAGATCTGAATCAGATAAGCCAGCGACGATTGCACCCGGAACAACAGAAACTGCAGAGGCATCAATTCATCGCTGGTGATATACATAAGTGCGGTAAACCAGTCATTCCAATAATGAAGCGTATTGAACAGGCCGATCGTTGCCAGCGCCGGCGTTGACAGGCGGATAATAATGGAGAAAAAGATTCTGAAATCGCCCGCCCCGTCTATTTTGGCCGATTCCACCAGCGAGTCGGGAATGCTGGTGGCGAAAAACGTCTTCATGATAATGACGTACATCGGCGTCATTAACGAAGGGAAGATCAGCATCCACAACGTATCGCTCCAGCCCAGCAGCTTCGTATAGACCAGAAAGGTCGGCACGAGCCCGCCGTTGAATAACATAGTGAAAAAGACAAGGAAGGAAAACCAGTTTCTGTATTTGAATTCCTTTCGCGAAAGCGTATAAGCATACAACGAAATGATAAGCAGGCTGAGCAGCGTTCCAGCAATCGTAACGAACAGCGACACCCCATAAGATTGAAAGATCTGGTTCATGTCGCTCAAAATATATCGGTAAGCGAGGAAGCTGAACTTCTCCGGGAAGAAGCTGTAACCGTTCACGCCCAACGTTTGCTCATCCGTAATGGACACCATCACAACCAATATAAGCGGGCTGATGCATAGCAAAACAATAACGATAAACATCAGATTAAATGTGGCATTGGCTCCTGATGAGATTTGATTTTTCATTTTTCCCGAATGCAACATCGGCTCTAACCTCGCTTTGCTAAAATAACACATGATCCGAATTGATTTTTTTGACCACCCAGTTGGCGGTCAGCACCAGTACCAATCCCACCACGGCCTGATAAAGTCCGACGGCCGTGGACATACTCGTATCCCCCGTTACTTTAAGCGCGTTGTAAACATAAGTATCGATGACAAGCGTTACCGGATACAAGGTTCCCGAGTTTTGCGTAACCTGATAAAACAACCCGAAATCCGCGTTGAAGATTCTGCCCAAGGACAGAAGCGTCAAAATGATCATCAGGGGCATCAGCATTGGAATCGTGATGCTAATCGTTTGCTTCCATTTGCCCGCGCCGTCTATGACTGCCGCTTCGTACAGCTCCACGTCGATATTGGATATTCCGGCAATGTAGATGATCGTATTATACCCGAGCGACTTCCAGATACTGACCAGCGGCAGGATGAAAATCCAGTATTCAGGATGGGTATACCATTGGATAGATTCAAAACCGAGCGGATTCATAATAAAGCGGTTTATGAAGCCGGCGTCAACGCTGAAGAAAGCAAAAGCGAGAAACGCGACAACGACCCATGACAAAAACTGCGGGAAAAACATCGCGGTTTGGTACATCTTGGCCAGCCGGCGGTTTTTCAGCTCGTTTAGAACGATGGCAGCTGGAACCGCGGTCACTAACGTTAGTACAATAAAGAGCAAATTAAACAGAATCGTGTTGCGCGTAATTTGAAAGCCGTATGAGGAATCCATGAAGAATTTGAAATTTTCCCACCCCACCCATTCGCTTGTAAACAGGCTGTTTATAAAGCTGCTGGACGACATTTTGAAATCCTTGAACGCCAGCACCACCCCGAACATCGGCAGGTAGTTGTTAAGGAGCAGCACCACCAGCCCGGGAACGAGCATGAGAAACAGCGTTCTGTTCTTTATTAATTCATGTAATAACGGCCGTGATTTCAATCGGCTTTGCAGGCTGCTAATTGTGATCATTCCTCCCCTCGTTTGTACCTTTATTATCTTTCATAGCCTTAATAGGGTAAATGGACTGATCTATACTCAGGTGTAAAATTCTATGCACATTGAAGTCAGGATCTACTGCACATTAAAACGGCAAAAGCCCGCCGCAGCTACCGGCGGGCTTTTGCCGCAGTCAAGGTTACTGGACGTGAATATAGTCCAGATTAACGCCTCCGACATCGCCGGAATCGTATTGATATTTGATCGTATTGCTGCCGGCATTCAAAGAGACGGTTTCATTGGCGGCATCTGCGTACACATTCCAGCTTCCCGTGCTTGCGTAGCTTTTTTGGCTGATTTTAACCCCGTTGACATAAAGGCTCATCGTCCTAGCGGTACCATTGGCGTTCGAATAGTGCGTCTTGAGCGTATAGCTGCCTGCGGCAGGCACGCTTACCGTCGAGGTTACGCTGTCGCCAACAGCATTAAATCCCGCGGCGTATCCGGTGCCGGAGAATCCGCTGCCGCCGCCTGCCGCCCATGCGCCGCCTGTACGCGTTCCATGCTCCGACTCGTACCTGATCCCGGCGGTATTGCTGACCGACGGCCCAGACACGCTGGACGTCGTAACTTCGTTCGAAGTCGTATCCGTGGTGCGGAAGTAATAGACATGCGTCCCTGCAGGCAGGTAGGTGGAATAGGCGTAGCTTTTTCCGTCCGAATAGACGGTATCTGCCGCGTTCACTTCTGTCATATCCTTGATAACGCCATCGATCACGACCTGCATTCTGTACGGCTTTTCATTATTCGCATCCGTATAATCGGCCGTATACGTAAACAACGTTCCCGGAGTGCCGCTGGAAGCGGACACCGCGTTATTACTGATGACAGGCGCGCTTCCGCTGGCCGTATTCACCGCCTGGATATCATCCACATACATTTCCCCGTACACCCCTGTCGCCTGCTTCAGCCAGATGACCAGATGTATTTTCTTCTTGTTTATTCCGGGAATCGCATTGAGATCAAAACTGTAATCGGTATAAACCGTCGGCACGTTCAGAAAACCGCCGCCCAAATCGCGGGTTAAAGTGCCGTCATTGATTTGGAACAAAATCCGCGAGTTGCCGTAGCCGGGATTTTTGACGCTCACCTTCAAATAGCGGTACCCCGACAGATCGATTTCGTCATGCCAAGGCTCGAATTTCGCTTGGGAGCTGCTGCTTGCCGGCGTTTGGGTGAACTTTCCGACCGTTCTGGTTCCGTCGGTGATTTTCTCGTAACCGGCTGTCCCGCCGTTTCCGGTATACCAATTGATCCAGTTAAAGCCCTTCTGACTTCCCCATGATCCGTTGCCGCCGAAGTCATCGTAGAGCAGCGGAGTACTCGGATCGGGCAGCGGGGCCGCAATACTGAAATGGGTGGCGCTATAGCTCTTATTCCCGGACAGATCGGCAGCCCTGACGACGACGCGTTTGTTGGCGAATGCCTTCTCGCTGCTTGTATCGATCGTTGCCGTATATATGCCATTGACCGCAGTCATCGCGTTGTAGGAAGAGCGTTCGCCGCCGAAAGCATAGTTTACTTCCGACACATTCGCTTCAGGCTGGGCGAATATCGTGACATTGCCGGTCACCTTATCGCCGATCACGGGCCAAGTTACCGGTACTTTCACAGGATCGGACCCGCCGACAGGATTGGTATTGAGCCGGGTCAGCGCCATAATGGAGTAGAGCAGGCCGGCCTGAATGCTAATACTGTGCTCGTTGTACCTCCACTGGCTGGCTCCGTCCGCCGCTACTCCTCTGTCTACATACCACGGACTTGTACCGGTGTGAATGCCCGGTTCCGTAATATTCGGCCCGCTCACCATTGCTCCCGGGAATACGATCCCCGTGTTGGTGCTTAAATACGCCTCTTCATCTAGACGGGTGTGCGCGAATTTCACGAAATCCGTACCGATTCCCGACACCCAGCTCTTGTTGTACGGATTATTGCCCATAATCCAGTAGAGCGCTTTTTTGGAGGCACGCAGCACCGCCGGGTCGTTGAAAAGTTCGTAATACCGGATGGCGTCTCCGATGTAAGAAGCGAGCGGCTCATTCACGCCGAAATCGCTGAACTCATTCAATACTCCGTAAGGCGTATCGTCCGCGGAGGAAAGAAAATAGTCCATTCTTTGTTTCAGCAGACTCTTGATCGTATTCTGGGTCGCCGAGTCGGCTACAGGATGAAATTCCGCAAGTGCAAGCGGTCGTACATCCCAGTAATTCGTCGTCCGTACATCGTTGAAGGTTAAGGAAGCGATCCGGCTTGTTGCCGACGTTTTGTAAGCGGGGTTTCCAGTCAATAAATATAATTCTACTTCGGCGAATAGCAGGGAATTCGCCAAGCCGCCGATCGCCTCGTAGCTGCCTTCGGGACCGCTGCTGTTGGCGACGGCATAATTGTAATCGGTCTCAGCCGCTGCTAGACAATCGGCGGCGAAGGCTTGAAATTCCGTCACCTTGCTCGGCGTGATATATCCGCCCGCGATCGCGCTGTTAATGGCCCGGGCAGTGGCGGCTAGGGTAGCCGCTCCTTTGGAGGAACCGCCGATGCTCAAGTTGGAAAGCACCCAGTCATCCGCCGTACCCGGTATATTGTCGGTCAGTTTGTCCGGATGCAGCCAGCTTCCGCTGCTCGGTTTAATATTGTAGAAGGCCCCGCCCAGCTCGTTGGCGAATTTGATTAGATATTCCGAACCGAATCTCGCCTCGTCAATCAGATCGGGCACGCCGTTGGCATCGTTATCGTAGCGAACCAACGACGATGATGCGTTACGCACGTAAGCAAGGGCAATCTCCGCGCCAACCCATTGATTGCCCGCATATCTGCCATAATCGCCCGCGTCGTACCAGCCGCCGGTCAGATCTCTGAATACGCCGGTCGTATCCTTCGCACTGTCCAAATTGCCGGCTGCGTGATAGGCCTTGGCGGACAACGCGGTATTCGTATAGCCGGGCGGCAGCGCATCGATCGTTGCCGTAGCCGAGCGCTGAATCCGGTAGTACGCGGTCATTTCATCCTTATAGCCGTCCCAAATATTCGTCTGAACAGGAAAAGTGTAGGAAGAGATGCCGTTCGACCTCAACGTGAAAGCGGTACCGGTTGCTGTCGTGGACGAAAAGTTAATCGAATAGACATGGTCCCCCCACGTTATTCCCTCATAAACCATCGTTCCGGCGGCGATTTGCGTTGCGCCGTCGTACACTTGATACGTTTGATCCGCCAATATCCCGTCCGAAATCACGTAAGCCACCTTGTAATCGCCCGAGCTGTAACCGGCCTGGGAGACAACGACTTTCGACACGACGGCGGCATCCGCCTGTTCGGGTACGGAAACCCCCGAAAGCAGCAAGACGACCGCCAAAGTTAATGCTAATACCTTTCTCGACCCTTTCTTAACCCACTTATTCCCATTCCCCATTAATCCGCATCTCCGTTCCTATCGCGATTGGTTTGCAACGTGCTTGATCCCGATCCGATTTTCCGTTTTGGTGCGCCCTCCCTCCCTGAACCTTTTCATGAATGCGATTACATTTCTCAGTTTAATCTTTGCCGCACGGACGGTAAATGTAATGATCTATAGTCTGGTGTAAATTTCTATGCTCTTTGGCCGGCTGAACGGATTCATGCGAACTTATTTCATCGGATGGCGCGGATCGAAATCCGGATCGAGATAGCGGTTGATATCCACGGTTTTCGCCGTCACGGCAACGTCCAGAATGGTATTGAGCCGATTGCTCTCTTCAAGCAACGAGGCATTCCCGGGAGTATCTTCAAGAACCGTCATATAAATATCCTTGCGAGACCATTCCTCCATGGCCAAAGGGGAGTTCGGATAGATGGAATCCTGACTGCCGGGAAAGAAGCTGCTGAACTTGGCGGTCACAGCAGTTACAGCGTCAGCCTCGTCTTCCGGCTGCTTCATCAAGCCGCGGCTGACCGGAAGCATGGCACTCCGGTCAAACAGATAACCCGTATACGCATCCGAGTACAGAAACTGCCACACCTCTCGTGCCTCGACGGCATTTTTGGAGCTTGCGTTCACGATATTCCAGCCGGCCGTATTGATTTTCACCGCACCATTGCCTGAACTCGCCTCATCGATGGCAGGCGGCAATGCAATGCCCCAGCTGATCTTTGGCGCAAATGAATCGAAAAGCAGCGAAGCTTGCCAACTGGCCACGATCATCATGCCGATATTGCCGTCGGCAAATTGCGCCATGGCCTGGCTGGTCTTCATATTTTCCATACCGGGGAAGAACCCCCCGGTTTTATTCAACTCTCCGATTGTATCCATCCAAGGCTTATATACCGTCAAGTCGTATTTCCCATTGGCAAAATCGTAATAATACAGCCCGCTGTAGCTGTTGAGCGCCTCCATCGGTTGCACGAAGCCCATCCATTGTTCTCCCATAGGCATGGCCATGCCGTACTTTCTTCTGCCTGTTCCCGCTTTACTGATCGCATTGGCGTACGTCTTCAACTCGGCAAACGTTTCGGGAGGTGCTTCGGGATCCAGCCCCGCTTCCCGAAAAAGCTCCTTGTTATAAATTAGCCTGTAAGTGATCTGGCTGGAGGGAATCGAATAAAATTGTTTGTCGCTGTCGATCGGCTCCCGGCTGAATGCAACGGCCCACTCCGGGAACGGCTCCATGAACGACGTGTCCGCCGTTGCGGAAAGATCGGCAGCCCACCCCTTAATGATGTAGCTGTTCAGCCATTCCCGCGGCAGCTCGAAAACATCCGGCCCCTTGCCGGAAGCGTTCAACATATTAAGCGTCTCGATATACCTCTCGAGTGGGATATTCAGCAGATCGATATGTATGCGGTCGTGAGCTTCATTAAATCGGGAGATCGTCTCCTCGACCTGCTTGGTCGAAGGAACGGACCATTGGGCAAACTGAATGTGAACTTTTTCCGGCTTTGGCGCGGAAGAAACCTCCGTACCGGCCCGTTCGGAATCTCCGCCCTCAGGCTGGACACCCCATTTAATCAAGAGAATGATTAGCAGGGACAAACCCGCGATTAAGGCGATCCGCCTGCTGCGCCGCCCAGTCATTATTGGTCCAACTCCTTTCCTTATCAGATGCTTTAAGCGCCTGTACTTGTCTACATGCGGTGCTTCTGTGGATGGATCCCCGTATATTTCTTGAAAACCTTGCTGAAATAATGCGGATCTTCGTACCCGACCTTTTCGGCAATTTCGAGAATTTTAAGATCGGTCGATTTCAGCAAATGCTTGGCTTTTTCCATTCGGACCTTCGTAATATATTCGGTTATCGTTTCTCCCGTGGCCTGCTTGAAGATCATACTGATATAGTTGGGAGTCAGGTACACTTCTCGGGAAATTTTGGCGGCACTAATATCCCCATTGTAGCTTTGATCGACGATTTCCTTGATTCTGCCGATCACCTTCGCGTTTTTCTGATTGTACTTTTTCAGAAAATATCGCGCCATATCCGCAAACAGATTCAGCATATATTGCCGAAGATCCGTTACGCTTTCTTTCTTGTAGATCGTCTCGATCAGGATGGAACGTTTCTCGCCCATCCCGTTCAAATTCTCGCCCAGATCCTGGACCGTTCTTGAAGCGATATATATCAGTTCGACGCACATGCCTTGGATGTAATCGACCGGTGTGCTCCTGTCCTGGCCGAGCGAATCGAATAGGCGGGAGATCGCTGTCGAGGCGCCATCAACGTCCCCCAGCTTGATGCTGTTCATTAGCTCACCCTCCTCCGCATAGAAGCCGGAGGAATTGCTGTTGCCGCTGCCGGTTTCTGTCATCACATGAATGTCGCCGATGTCCAGAATGGAATTTTTGCCGGTGTAAAATTTATATTGCAAAGCGGTGCGCGCATCCTTCAACGAGGAGTTGACGGCCGATAGATTGCCGATCGGCCTCCCGATACCAATAGAGACGGATATCTTGAGGAATTTCTCCAGACACAATACGATTTCAGCGCTTATTTCGGAATATTTCTTGTTCAAAAGCGCACTTTGATTATAGATTTGGATGAATTCATTTTCATTGCTGCGGAAGCTTACGCCTGCCGCCGCATTGGTCACGATCTCCTCTACGATATTGGAGACACTGAAGCTCAGTATTTGTTTATCTTCTTCGGACATATTTTCGGTTTTCCGCTCATAATCGTCCATTTGCAAAATCGATACGAGAAAGCTTTCGTCGGGCAATAACGGAATCTGGAAATACTCCAGCTTGCCGTGAATAACCACGTCATTCACATAGACGCCGCCCGCCAGATTACGCAGGAAGTTTTCCCGGATAACCGGAAAATTCTCATGGATTTGACGTTTCAATTGCTGCAGCTCGGTGTGCTGCTTGCGCCCGAGCTTGATCCGGTTTACGACCTTGCCAATCACTTCGTTAAGCTCGGTTACGACAACGGGCTTCAGGACGTAACCGTCAGCATTGATATCGAGCGCCGTCTTCGCGTAATTGAAATCCTGGACGCCGCTGATGAAGATCACTCGGATTGGGCTGCCCAGCTCTTCCAGCTTCATAGCCAGTTCGAGCCCGTCCATAATAGGCATCCGGATATCCGTAAACAAAATATCGGGCGCCAGCTCTTTGCATAATTCCAGCGCTTCCATGCCGTCCTGCGCTTCAGCAACGACTTCAATTCCGAACGTTTCCCAATTGATCACGTTCCTGAGCCCGCGCCTGACGATTGATTCATCATCCGCTATAATCATTCGCAACATGTAATCCCTCCATTGTTTTCACCGCTGGAAATCTTAGGGTTACGGTAACGCCCGCATCTTCATTGCGGCTGAAGTTGAGTCCGTATTCGCTGCCAAAGTAATGTTTAATTCGGTCATTCACGTTTCGGATGGCGAAATTCGTCGAACTTTTCTTGTCCGTAAGCACGCTGTTTAACTCTTCCACGTCAGCACCCGCTCCGTTATCGCGTATGGTAATTTCGATTAGCGAATCGGATTGAATGCCCGTGATGGCAATGATCCCTTTGCCCCGCTTCTTGTTAATGCCATGCAGAATGGCGTTCTCAACGAGCGGCTGCAAAATCAGCTTGACCGACAAGCAATCGAGGATGTCGTTGGAGAAATCGATCGTATAGTCGAGCTTCTCCTGAAACCGTATTTTCTGAATGATGAGATAGCTCTCCACCTGCATTTTCTCTTCGCGAATCGAAATAATCGTATTTCCCTTGCTCAGGCTATATCTGAAGAAGTTGGACAGGGAAGTCACCATCGTACTGATATTCGGCGCGTTAAGCTCCAGTGCCATCCAGTTGACCGAATCCAGCGTATTGTACAAAAAATGCGGATTGATCTGGGCCTGTAACGCCTTGAGCTCCGCTTCTTTCTGCGTAACCTCGCTGATGTACAGCTTGTCGATCAACTCCTTAATTTCATGAATCATCTTCGTATAGGAGTGAAAAAGATAGGCAAACTCATCGTTCCGTTTATATTTCAGGCTTATATCGAAATTTCCGCGCTGCACGACCTTCATGGAATTAACCAGCTTGCGAATAGGATAGGAGATATTGTCCGAGAGCAGCAGCGCCATCAGCAGCGCCACGATGCCGCAAATGATCATGACTGTATAAATGACCCTTCTGAAGGAGACGAGCTCCCTGTTCAGTTCGCTGAAGGGAGTTAAAGTGACGATGGTCCAATTGAACTGCTCCATTTTTTCTGACGTCACAAGAAAATCCGGGTTCACCTTGGCCTCACTCCAGGTTCCGAAGGGGGCGTTACCGCTTTCAAAAACA
Source organism: Paenibacillus sinopodophylli (assembly GCF_005930355.1). GTDB lineage: Bacteria > Bacillota > Bacilli > Paenibacillales > Paenibacillaceae > Pristimantibacillus > Pristimantibacillus sinopodophylli. The sequence continues at coordinate 37,010 of NZ_VDBO01000023.1, read as the reverse complement.
GCTTGCATGTCGGCTTGGTGCGAATTGAGAATAATATTGCGGTTGCCGTCTATGATGAAGGTTGAGCTGCCCGATGTCGGCTTGGAATTGCTGAGGATGGAATTGAAATAATCCTTTCCGATATCCACGGTCAGCACGCCGCTGAATTGAATGCTCATATTGTCCAGTCCGTATAGTCTTCGGGCTACTTTAATCGAATTCATGCGTGTTGAGTAAACCGATATTTCATCCGTGCCGACCAGTGTATATTCCGCATTGGAGGGCAGTCTCTTATACCAATCTTCCTTCTCGATTACCGTAAGATCGGACACCTTATCCGTGAAGCTATACAACAAATACTCGGGTCGGTTAAACATATAAATGCGGGGCAGAAACAAGTCCTGCGCGTTATTCGTCACGGAGTAGTTGGAGAGCAGCTTGTCCAGCATGGACATTTCGCTGATAATCTCCGTGGGATCAGCCGGATGCTGCGAGGAGAGAATATCGATCACGTCGCGGTTTAAATAGATTTCGGACGAAATATTGCTTATCGTTTCGAACTTCTGAATGATATTGGCAGCAATAATATGCAGCTTCTCTTCAACGGAAGCATTGATTTTCTCGGTAATGATTTCCGAAGATTTATTATAGATCGTAATGGAAATGACCGAAATCGGAAGCAAAATAAGAATGGAAAAATATAGAAGAATTCTGTTCCTGATGCTTATCGTAAACAGATAGCGGTTCAGTATTGCCGGCCTGATTGTATTCCAAGGCATAGCAGCTCTCCTTATTGTCAGTCTCCCCACAACTATTGATCTATTATAATTCAGTAGCGTTAACCGCCAGGATAGGCTCTCATCAAAGTACACCAACATCAGGAGGAGGATGAGCGTATGGGCAAATTTGCAATTGGTCACGTTTTAATTAAAACCAGTCAACTTGCACGGGCAGTAAACGATTTTGAGAAGTTAGGTTTTACTGTATCCTATCGGACTGATCCGTCTAAGGCGCATAATGCGATGATTTATTTCCAGAATGGATCATTTCTAGAGATCTATGATCCCAAGCCGATTAACTTGCCGAATAAGCTTATTCTGGGGCTGCTTAAACTGCTTCGTCCACTGCACCGGGAAATGATTAATCGCCTCATATACTATATCAAGAGTGAGGATGGGATTAACGATTATGCACTGGACAGTGTGCCTAGCGGTCAGGCTGAAGCGAATGTTGAAGAGATGCGGCAGGCTGGCGTGAAGCTGTCTAAGAAAATTAATATAAGTAAAAGGTTGCGAGATGGCAACAAGCAAACCTGGTGGATGGCGATGCCACAAGCAACTAGCATTCCTTTTTTTATGAGTGACTATATTCCTCACACTAATGGACATGCAAATGAGCATACTCATGCCAATGATGCGCTTGGTATTGATACGTTAGTAATCGATGTGCCTGATCTTGAACGATGGGTTGCAGCCTATAGGCTCATTTTCACCGACTCTACTATTTCCAAACAAAACGATCAATGTCAGTTTACACTTGAGAAGCAGTACAAGATTGTCCTTCGAAAAGCGCAGTGGCATCGGATATCTGAACTCCATTTATTATCCGCCAATAAGAATGAAGATAGGTTAACGATAGCCACTAATCTTGCTTATGGCGCTGCTATTTTTATCAACTGAAGCTGCACGTTGCATGTGGCGAAGAGTCGCTAATTTTCTTGAATCGGTGGGTTTCAAATGCTTTATCGAGGAGGCCGGACTACGGTTTCTTGAACAGGAATATAACTTCTTCGAACCATGCTCCACGCGTGAATGACGCCTGACAACGTAGAGATTTTTTTCTTCCAAGCGGTATGGAATCGCACCAGCTTAGATTCACAATGTGGGCAACTGCTTAATTCTGATTTGAAGTATATCTTTGGTACAGTGCAGAGGCGATTTTTCGAAAGCATAAGGGTCATCTCCTAGCAAATTCTTCTCCCTTATCTATTCGACAAAGAACGGGAAAATCCTGTTATATGATTGTGCCGTCGTAGATAAAAAAAAGCCACCTGGAAAGGTGGTTAGCACTCAAAAAGAGTGCAAAAGTATAGATAGGAGTGGAGAGTCTTGTCCTGAACCTGTAGGTTTTTTTCTTATAATAAACGTAATTGGAGTTGTATCTTTAATTGAGTTCTTGAATTCATCATTGCCAGTGATGACATGGGTATCTGATATCATAAATTTATATCCAATTCCTTTTGGCATTCCGGTCCGTTTTGACGGCGAGTATCGGTTGGTGACGAAGTTTGTTCCTATTTTGTCCCAATAGTATAATATTATGTTTCCTCATACCACATGTGTCGAGTCGACAAATGGAATAGCATTTGCCCAAACTTTATAGGTGCCTTTTATGGGCTTATAAGTAAGCGTCAAACTCTCCACACCTTTGAATCACGAATACGCTATGAGATAATCCTCCTCAGATGCCAAACAGAGGATATTCTATGGCCAGAGAAGAGATTCGAATGAAGTGGGAGATGCGCATCGCGGCTCTTCGTGCAAGTGGTAAAAGGCAACTAACTTGCAAAGCGAATTCAAGTCACTCGTCATCAGTTTTACTCTTGGATGAAGTAGTTCATCGCTAGCGTCGTGGTAGCTTCCCTATTTCTTATTCGAATAGGGGTGTTTGCGTTTCAATTATTAGTTAAATGAAAACGGGGGCTAACTAAACAATGGACTTGGAAAAGCAGCAAAGAATTTTGTACTTTCTAAAAACATCAATTGACCCTGACGGTACTTCGCGCGGCACACTTAGTCGGATTTTTCTCCGATAGACCCGTTAAGCTGAACCATATCACAAGTAGGGCGAAAAATTTTGTTGTGGGTATGGTGGGGGAATGCTGTGGAATAAGTGTTTTGAGACCCCTAAGGCAACAGGTTTTTGGGGTCTTTCGTTTGAGAAGAATCGACACAAAGACGACCATTTATAAACCAAGCCAGCACCAAAACAAGCATCGCGAGAATAAATTCAATCCAAAAAACCGTTTGTAGACCAGCAACCATGCTTTGTGTTTTCTCATGCATTGCAGTGGGATCGAGCGAATGGTGAAGATAACGATTGGCTCCGGATGACATGATGCCGATGAACAATGCGATGCCAATTCCCCCAGCAATCTGTTGGAGCGTATTGTATATGACTGTGCCATGGGGGACCAGATGACGCGGAAGTTGATTCAATCCTGTTGTCTGAGCCGGCATGACGACGAACGATATGCCTAAGAATAAGAGGACATGATTGAATAGAACGGAACCTTGCGCAGTATTACTGTCGATGCCGGCAAATTGCCATAACGATATGGCGATCAAGAGCAATCCGGGCACTATGACGAATCTCGGCCCGAATTTATCGAATAATATTCCCGTCACCGGCATCATGATTGCGTTTAAAATGCAGCCTGGCATCAGAAGTAAACCTGTCGCGAATGCTGTCAACTGCATCACATCCTGCATATAGATCGGCAGCAATGTCGTGGTGGCGAATAGAACCATCATCAGGACTACTACCAATACCGCAACCAAAGAAAAAGTGGGATGCCGGAATACTGAAAGATCAATCAAAGGCTCTTTGATCTTGAGCTGCCGCCATACAAGCAAGAGCAAGAAGAGGCTGCCTATGGCAATCAAACTGTAACCCTCAGGCTCAGACCAGACATTTGTTCGGCTGAAGCCGAAGATGACGCAACCGAAACCGATGGTTGACATCAAAATGGATAAAAGATCGACCCTTGGCTTGGTTAGTTCTGTCACATTCTTTAAGTACATGAATGCATAAATAATCGAAAACAATGCGAAAGGAATCACCATATAGAATAGCCATCGCCAGTGTAAGGTATCGATGACCAGACCCGACAAAGCTGGCCCGATGACAGGGGCGACCATAATGACCAGCCCCATGAGACCCATGGCCGCACCTCGGCGTTCCGGAGGATAGAGGGCAAGAATCGTATTCATCATCAACGGGATCAATAATCCTGTCCCGCAAGCCTGAACAACCCTGCCCATCAGCAAGATTTCGAATCCAGGGGATACTGCGCACAAGCAGGTACCGGCTAAAAATAACGCCATCGCAGACATAAACATCTGGCGAGTCGTGAACCATTGCTGCAGCAATGCGGTCACCGGCACCAGTACGCCGATTACGAGCATATAACCCGTCGATAACCATTGTATGGTCGAAGCAGCAACGTTGAATTCCCGCATCAATCCTGGAAATGCATTTGTAAGTAAATTTTCGTTAAGAAATGCAACAAATGCACCGATGAGTAGAGCGGCTAACATCGCCCCTCTCTTCAATCCACTTGCATCGTGAACCTGCTCGTTCATCTTCTACCTCCCGAATGTTCTTTTCGTTCTGTTGTTTGTATATCCCATATTGTCCAGTCGGCCTAAGAACATTTTACAAGAAGCTGGCTGAATTGGAAAAAGCGAAATCGCTCTTTATACTCGGAAATTCATTCATATTTCGAAACCATCAGGGGGGATCCCCCGCTATGTCGCTCATTTGCACATTATCTCTTGACAGGATGAGATTTTGGGATTATGATAACGTGCCGGTTAACTCAACAAGGCAAATAAATTAAAAAGGCCGACTTTTCATAGCGCCTTGGCACCGAATCGTCAGCCTGTCGTGCAGATTATCCTACACCATCACTTTCTAACAAGGAATAAAAATTGTCACGGTCTTCGTTATCAAATTTGCCAAGCGTCCGTACCCTAACAAATTCATGTCCACCATACATGTCTATTTCCTCACCATACCTATTGTAGAGCACGAACCTATTGCCATCCTGATTCAACTCCATGTAACCATAACATTTTGCTTCAGGCACTTCACCGTAAAAGAGCGTAAAATTGATTTTGTCCACTCTGTGCATACAGCTCCTCCTTTTCTGTCTTTCGTATTGGCTTCAATTTTTCACAGCATCTGCGATCAATTGTCAAGAGTTTTGAACCTTTGGACGACAGATAAAGTAGCCTCTGAGCTGAAAAAAGGAGAAGGGATGAAGCAAGGTTAATCTTAGCCCCGATGATGGTGAGTGGGGTTTCTACCAACCAGCCATACCGCATCCTTAGTAGAAGTATTCTTAATCTAAAACTTACTGCCAAAGTGGAAAAAGCTCTCCGTCATTCAAACAACTATTTTTCTTAGCAATTAATAATAGGGCAGTATCAAACTCGACCAGCGAATTCGATACTGCCCAAATTATGTTGATTTTGATCAACTTAAATTCCAGATCATTTCCTTGTTTCTCGTAACATTCTGCTTGAAGAAGTGTCTTGCCGTTCTGATCGTAGTGTCAAATAACCCCCACCTTGTTGAAGGATGAGGGGTTGAACTATGCTGGTATTAAGATGTAAACACTCGTCAGGTTAGCGGTAACGATACCGACCAAGGAAGCAAACGATCTAACGCTTCCGAATCTTTCGGATCCTTGAGATGCGGTAGTTGCTCAAACAAATAGTTTAGATATTTGTTTGGATTTAGCCCGTTTTCTTTTGCCGTTTCGATTACACTATAGATAATGCTACTGGCCTTCGCGCCGCGAGGTGTATTCGCGAACAGCCAGTTCTTTCTCCCGATCACAAACGGCTTAATGGACCGTTCGCTTCGATTATTGTCGATTTCCAAACGTCCATCTAAGCAGGAACGCCGATAGCTTGTCCCATTGATTGAGGCTATACGTAATCGCTTGCCAGAGCAGGCTTTTGGGAAGCGTACGCGATCGCTGCTGGCGAAGCCAACTTAAATAAGCCTCCAGAATCGGCTGGCTTTTCGCCTTCCGAGTGCTATGGCGCTCATCCGGTGTCTTTTCCTCCAGTTCTCGTTATTCTACGCCTGAAGCTTCACAAGGAACTAGTCATGCTGCTGAGGTTACATTAGAGTTCCCTTCTGATCGTTTCCCCGAAACGGCAGCTCACATACTCAATGCAAAAAAGATGGAAAATCAGCTGTATGTACGATTAATAGAGCCGGAGCAGAAAATAATCGCGCAGAATCCTTAAAAGGGATTGATACAAAAAAAAGGTTTTGACCGTGATGAATGGCCTATGGCTTTGTGCGCTGAAGGTGGTACAGGTGCAAATATCGCTTATGTTACTCCCTCTGACAATCGGGGCGCTGGCTCATGGGTAGGTAATCAACTCAAGGATTTGAAGGATGGAACAAAAGTGTTGTTTGTCATAGGAAAATCAGACGCAACAGTCATTTCAGCTATACCCAATACAGCCGAGGTTGAGGTCGCGACAGAAAAGCCATTAGCCACTAAGAAACCTGCTACAACAGAAAAACCAATAACTACAAACACGCCTACTGCAAAACCAACTGAAAATCCAGTTGTGGTTGAGGAAACCGTTTATTATGCTAACTGTACTGCTGTTAGAGCTGCTGGTGTTAATCCGATTTATGAAGGTGATCCTGGCTATAGTCGTAAGCTTGATCGTGATGGTGACGGCTTCGGATGTGAGTAAATTAAAAGGAGTTGTATAGTTCAATCCCTATTTTTCTTTTCATTCTACTAGCATTAAATTCCTGACTAAATTGGTATAGATCATCCATAAAAAAAGCCACCTTGAAAGGTGGCTCGCACTCAAGAAGAGTCCAAAAGTATAGATAGGAGTGGAGAGAAACCATACTGTACCTAATAGCAAACGAGCCCCTTCAGCAGCTTACTAACCTACCATTTCTTCATAATAGGAATACTGCCCGTCAGGATACATGGGATCGGCAAATCTTTTAACAAGCTTTTCCCTTAGCGGTTATCGTTTGCAATTCCGATGCTCGACTAGTATATCGTCTTGGCCCACCCTCACGATTCGACTGAGTGGCCGAAAGCTTATTCGACTCCCTAGGCCGCATGAAAAACGAAGTGGTATCCTGCAAGCTGCAAGATACCGCTTCGTTTGTGTTTTAGTTGCCGTTATACGCGGTGTTCAGTGCTTCAATAACCGCTTCGCCGCCAAGCTTCTTGAATTTTGTCACATACTCGTCATAGGCTGACAACGGTAGCGCTCCTGTGATCATTTTCAAGAAATATTCGTTGCGCAAATCAATCAGCTCTTGGTTCGTCTTGTCGACCAATTCGACCGGCGGAACAAGATTTACCACGTTTTCGTGTTTAGCCGTTTTATTTACAGCCTCGAAGTAAGGCGCAAATCCCTTCTGCTCAAGGCGCTGCAATCCAAGCTCAATCGTGTCGAACATATTGTAATATACGCGGTAACGGATATTCTCCTGCTCTGGAAGTGCGACAAGCTTGCTGTCCTTCAACTCGTAATGCGTGCCTTCGAGGCCGAACGAGATCAAATTGATGATTTCGTCATTCGTTACTTTGTTCAGGAATTGCATCACTTCCTGTGCATGTTTACTCGCCTTCGGAATCATAAAATATTTGGCAGTTGTGGAGTTGCGGGAGAATCCTGCAGCACCGTTATCGCCAACCGGTGGCGCCATAAATACCATCTCTGCACCAGGCTTCTTCTCCGCCAACGCTTTGCTGATCGATGGCTCTTCGTACCAGCCCACCGTACTCATGGCCGCTTGTCCGCTAACCAGCTTTTCCTTCAAATTTTCTGATTTCGATACAATCGCTTCTTGATCGATCAGCCCTTCTGCATACAGTTTGTTCGCGAATGCCAGGAACTCCTTAGCGGCAGGCAATAGCGGCGTATACACTACCTTGCCATCCTGCTGGACATAATCAACCGGCGGGTAGAACATGCTTGCGATGGCATCCAGGGAGGATAATCCTTGCGCCAAATTGGCGGCGTACGGGATGATCGACGGATCCTTCGCCTTCAATGCTTTTAGAGCTTGGTAAAACTCCTCTTGCGTCTTGATCTCACCAACACCAGCTGCCGCAAGCAGATCTTTCCTTGCGAGCAGTCCGTTGACTGCACTGGAGAAATTGACCGTGCGGACCGCGTAAATTTGGTCTTCGAAGGTAGCCGACTTCCATTGTTCCTCCGTCAATGTGCTCTTAATATCGGGTCCGTCGGATTCGAGCAGATCGTTCAGTGGCGTCAGCAAACCTTGCTGCACGAAGTTTCCGAAAATCCCTTTGTTACTCAGGATGATCAGATCCGGCGTGTCTCCGGAAGCCATAAGCACGTTCAGCTTCTGCCTGGCCACTTCAGGGTCCTTCGGCATCAGCTCCCATTGAATATCGAATCCGGTCCGCTCGCGAAGCTCATTAATAATGACGTTGTTATTCACATCGGAACCTGCCGGAAATTCCTCCATATTGTTTTCGCCGAGAATACGAAGCGTTACCTTCTCCTTCGGCGCTTTCGTCGCCGCTGTTGTTGGAGCCGCCGATGCGTCCGCTCCCTTGCCATTGCCAGCATTTTTTGTATTGCCGCAAGCTGCCAACGCACTTGCTGTCAGCATCAGTAGAAGCAGGACAATACCCATTTTCTTTGTTTTTTTGTTCATACCCATCCCTTTTGACCTCCCACAATTTTTTTGTTTGCTATAGTCAGCCTTTGACGGCGCCAAGCACCATACCTTTGACGAAGAAACGCTGCAAGAAAGGATACACGATCACGATTGGTAGTGTAGCCGCTACAACCGTTGCACCTCGAATCGCTTCCTGCGGCACATCGGCGCTCGACAGCATATCGATATTGCTCGTTGCATCCGACACGCTCATCAGCATCTCTCTCAGAAACACTTGCAGAGGCAAACGTCCACTATCGTTAATGTACATTAACGCATCGAAGTAGCTATTCCAATATTCAACCGCGCAGAAGAGCGCTATAGTGGCGATAACTGGATACGCGAGTGGAATCATAATCTGGAACAAAATGCGTAGGTTACCCGCGCCATCCATCTTTGCAGATTCCTCCAGGCTGTCAGGTATGCCAAAGAAGTACAGCCTCACAATAATCATGTTAAATGGACTGACAAGTGACGGTAAAATAAGCGCCCATAATGAATTCAACAAACCGAGTTCTTTTACAATCAGATACGTAGGAATAATACCTGCACTGAAGAGCATGGTAAATACGTACAGCATCATAATCGCCTTGGCACCCCGCAGCCTTGAACGGGACAAGGCGTACCCTGTGAATATCGTCAGCAGCACGTTGAGAATTGTACCCAACACCGTGATGATAACCGAGTTTTGGAAGGATACCAGAAATCTCTTGCTATTCAACACAACCTCATATGCGTCCACATTGAAGTTGATTGGCCACAAGAACACGTCTCCTGCTAGTATGCTCGCTTCATCGCTGAACGACTTGGCCACAAGATTCACGACGGGAATGAGACAGATCAGAATGACGAGCAGCAACAAAATATAGTTCGTAACGGAGAACACTGTTTCTCCTTTGGATTGCAGCTTGGTGTTCATTTATACAGCCTCCCTACCATAAGCTTCTCTCGCCGAATTTCTTGCTTAACTTGTTGGCACCGAATATCAATGCCATGCCAATCAAGGATTGGAAGAGACCAATCGCCGTCGTGAAGCTGTATTTCATCTGACCAAGCCCGATCCGGTATACATACGTTCCGATAACATCGCCTACACTGTATACGAAAGGACTGTATAACATCAGCACCTGCTCTAGGTCGTTGCCAAGTGCCGTTCCGATACGCAGCATAATAATGAAGACAATTACACTGCGGATGCCTGGCAAGGTGATATGCCAGATCTGTCTAAGCTTGCCCGCTCCGTCGATCTTGGCCGCCTCGAACAGCTGTGGATCAACAGCCAGAATCGCCGACAGATAAATAATGGAGGACCATCCGGTTTCCTTCCAGGCTGACGAAGCCACAAGCACTCCCCGAAAAAACCGCTCGTCCGCAATCATCATGATATGGCTCATACCAAAGAAAGCGAATACATTTTTGAGAATACCCGTTTGTGGCGACAGCACATTTATGAACACCGCGCTAATAATGACCCATGACAAGAAATGTGGCAAGTAAGTAATCGTCTGTGCAAACCGCTTGAACATCAGATTCCGCACTTCATTAATCATTAGCGCCAGCAGAATAGGCAACGGGAATTGAAAGACCAGCTTGTAGAAATTAATAAGCAATGTATTCTCCAGCACGCTGTAGAACTTGGGGGCCCTGAACAATTCCTCGAAATGCTTGAACCCTGCCCACGGGCTCCCCCATATGCCGCTGATCAGATTAAAGTCCTTGAAGGCGATCACCACGCCGTACATCGGTAAATATTTGAAGAGCAGCAACGCAGCCAAACCTGGCAGCAACAGCAGGTACAGCACATAATCTCTCTTCAGGTCCAGCAGCCACCGCGCGCGCGCGGGATGCGCTCTCTTCTGTGTTAACTCAACTTTCTCCATCCTCTGCATACCGCAACATCACCTCTTTCGTATGTCCGTTATCTACTTCCTATTGTTATTGTAAGTGTTCTGTGGAAGAACGGAAACGGGACAGAGTTACGGTTAGGTGGCTGTTATTACGCATTTGCAAGCGGTTACAAGGTTGTGGCATTTAACGCTTTATGATTTACAGCACAGTTTCAACGAACAATAACGTATAGAGTTGTTGATTAAGGCTCAAAGCAATCAAAACCATCGTCAATCCCTCATTACGAGTTATATCACGGATCTTTCATTTAACTATGAATCCACTCTCAGTAGATTAGAGGGTAAGAGAAAAGCCCTGTTAACAGGGCTCCTCTCCAATTTGGTAATCATTTCATAGATCCAGAACTTTCTCTGTATCCAATACAAGCAGAAGTCTTACAGATGTCCCCTGCCCTTCCCTACTACGTATTCTGACCCCACTGCCTTCTCCAAAATAAAGCTTGAGCCGCTCATGCACATTCCTAACGCCGTATCCTGCGCTGCCCTCCTGGAGCAGCGAAGACATTTGCTCCGTGCTCATACCGGCCCCGGTATCCGTAATGTAGAATACGATGGCATGCTTGCGAAGCAGCCCGCGCACGCGAATTCGTCCTTGCCTGGAAGCGCTTTTATTAATGCCATGCAAAATCGCATTTTCCACAATCGGCTGCAGGATCAGCTTTATGATTTCTTTGTGCAACATCGCGGAATCCACTTTTGTCTCGTATCGGAGCTTGCCACTGAATCTGGTCTCTTGTATCGCCACATAAGCCTGAACATGCTCCAACTCCTTCTCCACAGAAAGTCTTGCATGCCCTTTGTTCAGGCTAATCCGATAAAACTTGGATAAATTCGTAACGATTCTAGCAATCTCAGGTGCATTGGAAGAGAGGGACATCCATTTCACCGTATCCAGCGTGTTGTAGAGAAAGTGGGAGTTGATTCGTCCTTCCAGCACCTTCAGCTCCTCCTGCTGCTGCTTTCGGGTCATCGCATATACCTCTCCTATAAGAGACTGGATCTGTATGGACATATTATTGAAGCTTTGTTGCAGCACAGCAATTTCGTCCTGGCCGCTAACATCCACCACCTTGCCAAATTGCCCTCGCTCCAAATCCTTCATCTTGTGAATCAGATGGGAGAGCCTGCTCGTAATCCGGTTCGACAACAAATAGGCAAGTCCGATGCCAAGTGCAATTAGCGAAACGGATAGGAGCAGAATATACAAACCAAGCAGCGAGCTTTGATCTGTAATGCGCAGAGAGGGAATAAGCACAACCAGCTGCCAATCCAGATCTTCCATCGGTTGTACAAGATGTAAATAACGTTCGCCGTGTATTCGAACGCTCGTATAAGCCTGCCGCTCTCCGATTTCGTCGCCCAAGGCGGCCTGAAGCTCGTCCGAATCCATTGGGATACTGTCCATACCCTGCGAATAGGAGGCGATCATCTCTTGACGGTTCATTAATACAGCCTGATAAGGCAGGTTTAGATTCATATCGCGCAATACGGCGCTAATCGTCTCTTGATCCACATCAATCGCTAGAAGTCCCAACAAATTGCGAACATTTTTTAAATCCTTGATCGTCCGGTACAGAGATACCGTCTCCTTGACGCCAATACCGGGATAGGTCGTACCTGGGCTGTAAATCCATTCCATCGATCGTTTCTTGGATGAAAGTCTCGTATTCCAATCCTCTAGCAAGTGGGATTCAATATTCAAAATATTGATACCCTCCATCGCGTACATCGGATTGCTTGCGACCATAAGCCGGATACGGAATATGGTTCGATTTTTCTCCGAATTTTCCAATATCTCAATGATTGTGTTGTAATCGTCAATGACCTCGCCTACCGATAACTTCTCCTGCTGTGATTTGCGAAGCAGCTTCTGCAACGTTTCGTTCGCATACACCATCTCGGAAATATTCTCGATTTCGTCCAATCGGTACGAAATATTAATTGTCGTCTGACGGAGCGCCTCCAGATAGGCGTGACTGGTCTGCTCACTAATGATCGCCGACGATTTCTGATAAGAGATGAAGCCGATGCATACCGATGGAATAAATACCATCAATACAAAAGAAATCAACATTTTATTGCGCAGCTTCATCCTTGAATCGATGAGGAGAAATCTGCCAAGCAGCTTCTTCATCCATATCGCTCCCTATATTCGCTTGGACTCAAACCAAACTCCCGCTTGAACAGCTTCGTAAAATATTTGCTGTCCTTATAGCCAATCCGCTCTGAAATATCGTGAATCAAGAGCCGATTGTCCTCCAGCAGCATACGCTTCGCTTCCTCAAGTCGAACTTCGGTCATACAGGCGTTGATCGTCATACCCGTATCCTTCTTGAACAGATTAGCCAAATAATTTGGAGAAAGATGCACGTGCTCTGCAATCTGCGCCAGTGTAAGCTCCTCGCCGAAGGAGCTGCGGATATAACCTTTGACCAGCCGGACGACGCTGCGTTGATCCGCCCTACTGTTAATCGCTTCCATAATCTGCATGATGGCGATATTGAAGATCCGAATTAACGTATCCTGCTCGCGTGCTGCCCCGATCTCCTCCAGCGCTTTCGATGCATGCGCTGAGGGTTCCAGCAGAACAGCAAAATGCCGGTTCGCTTGCGCGAGAAACATGCTGAAAAATGCTTGCAGATAATCCGGCTTAGCCTGATCGAAGCGGCGGACAAGTCCGGTATATGTCTGAAGCCCCTCTTCAAGTGCCCCCTGATTGCCCCGCTCCAGCGCATCCAGCATCACCGCCTCACATGTTGCCATCTCCGAGAGAATCCATTCTTTCTTGTCGCTCGCATCCGACTGATAAGCGACTGTTATGGTGCTCTCACCACTTTCCTTCGCATCAATAATTGAAATCCTGGCTTGCTGGAAGGAATGATGCAGCTCTTCCGGCCGCTCAGCCACCGAGCCGATGCCGACGGTTGCCCCCGTATCAGCCAGCCAGGCTTGAACGCTGGCGTCTTCGAGCCAATCGCCACCGGATATGACGCCGCCGATAGCGCCTTGACCCATAGGGAATATCGCCAGAACTCCATCAAGCGCCCGCAATTCGGCCTCCCGCAGCATGCTGCCTTCGATATATGCGGCGCGGCAGCCCGGATCGATGGAGAACTGCTCCCCGGCATAATCGGAATAAATAGATATTTCCTCGGCAGAGAGCGGCCTGTGGCACAGCTCATGGAGCAGCCGTTCCCGCGCGAGCTGCCGCGAGCGATCCGCCTTCTCCTCCAGCTCGGCGAGATGTTCAGCCTGCCTCCGATCCGAATCGCATGCTTCCACAACCTTCCGCAGCACATCCTCCAGCTCCTCCGTATGGAACGGCTTCAGCAAATAATCAACAACCTGCAGCTTAAGTGCTGATCTGACGTATTCGATATCCTCATGACCGCTTATAATGATCACACGAATCAACTTGTCTGTAATCTCCTGTCGCATTCTACGCACAAATTCGATACCATCCATCTCCGCCATCACTACATCCGTTATAATAATGTCCGGTTTCATGCGCAAAGCAATCTCCAATCCGATTCGGCCGTTCTCTGCTTCCTCCAGCTCGTAGATGCCATATGACTGCCAATCCACACAATTCCGCATCCCATTACGGATTACCTCTTCATCCTCTACCAGCAATAACGAATACATAATCGTCCACCCTTCTGTTGATAGGAGCGTTTACATTCAGCATACTCGATTCAATATCCAATTTCAGCTAAAAGTTAGGGCGAGCAGTGCAGAAAACCTTCCCCTAACAATTAGGAGAAGGTTTTCTACAGGGCTCATGCGATTACAAGAAATAATATTTGCTCAAATCTTTGCCCTCGAGTGAATAACGCTTGAAATGCTGGTAATGTGCATTATACAACTGGCCGTTCTTTGATGGAGAATAGGTCAAATAAAGCTGTTTGCGGCTATTCTCCGAAGTATTGGCTCCACTCTGATGCGGCGTGAAGGAATGGAAGATGATGACATCGCCAGGATTCGTTTCGACAATCTCGCCTTTCTGCAGATCAATCTCTGCGATTTCGTCCGCGTTCATGTTGCGCAGCTCGCCTGGCTTCGAACGGAGACGGTCATGATAGCCAGGGAACAGCTCCAATCCACCGTTCTCTACCGTCGCGCCGTCGATGGCAATCATGACGCTGATTAGTCCTTCGATCGGGAAGCCTTGCCACCATGCGGAGTCTTGATGCATGCTGTACCCGTTCGCTCCCGGCAGCTTGAAGATCAGCTTATCCTTGAACAGCAGCGGCTCATCCATATAGATGTCGCGCAGCGGCGATAAGATTCGCTCATCCTTCACCAGCTCTGCGAACAATGGCGATATATCATGTACCGGGTCCATTCTTTCAATCTTTACATCTCCATTCGCGTAGCTCTTATAGCCGGCACGCACATTGCCGCGATCCATGAACCGCTCCGTCGTCAGTAGTTTGTCACATTCCGCTTGCAAAACATGTGCTTCTTCCTCGCTGAATACGTTGCGAAGCACCAGATAACCTTGCTCGTTATAACTTTTCACTTGCTCGTCTGATAACAGCTTAATATTGCTCATTTTCATTTCCCCTTCACTTTTTTTTGCAATCAACTTCTTAACACTTATATTAAACGCCTTTATTTACTTTTGACATGCACAGTCTTATACTATTCCATATACTTTTTTGCTTATTACCCATGAGAGGAGATCGCTGCTTGAGGACGTTGGAAATTAAGAGAAGCTACATCAGCGGAATGCGTACAGAATTTAAGCTGGAGGAAGATCAATACCAGAACTGGGTCATGCTTGCCGCGTTGTCGGGACGTTTCGCCTTCGCAATGGAACAGGGAAAAGAAGGCGATGATGGGGACGGGTATGACGGGGAGAACCTGCCTATGAACTACGCGCCTAAGGAAGCTTACTTCAAGGAGAATGCATCCAAGAGCAGTCCAGCCAAGGCCATCCCCTTTGACGAAGCAGGCTACGGTGAGCTTGTCCTCTGTCCGCCCGGCATGAAGCTGAAACGGAGAGTGGTGGAGCCTCTCTCCTTCCTGTTCATCGAGTTCGCAACCGAGCTGGCATTGCCGCAAGGTAAGCTGGCTGTTCGAGACTTGCAGCGGCTGGAATCGACCTATCGTTATATGCGTATCGCATGCGCGCGTTCGGAGGGAGGCGAGGACAAGGAATATATCCGACACTTTGTCAGCGACCTGCTCGCTATTTTGTCGCTTGAGCTTGCGTCGTCAGCAGACAGAAGCCGCAGGACGAAGCAGGACCCTGTCATGGCCAGAGTCTTGCTGTATTTGGAGCAGCACGCCCTCGAATATGGCTGGAATATAAGCCAGTTAGCCGACGAACTGGGCATTGGCCCCTCGCATTTGACGAGACGGTTCCAGCAGTATTTCAGCCAATCTCCAATCGAATATGTGACCTCTCTTCGGCTGCAGAAGGCGAGATCGCTACTGGTCGAAACCGATGATACGCTCGATCATATTGCTGAGCAATGCGGGTATCAGAACGCCTTTTATTTCAGCCG
Source organism: Paenibacillus sinopodophylli (assembly GCF_005930355.1). Lineage (GTDB taxonomy): Bacteria > Bacillota > Bacilli > Paenibacillales > Paenibacillaceae > Pristimantibacillus > Pristimantibacillus sinopodophylli. Next base: position 21,136 of record NZ_VDBO01000023.1, on the reverse strand, counting down.
CATGTTCAAAAGCAAATGTAAAATCAATCCGTCCGATTATCGCAGAAATCATCGTTTCTGAAGATATTCGACCATAATTAGGTAGGAGACATAGCGATAGATTATTTCATATTAAAATCAAAGGATGGGTAGCTATTATGATTGAATCTTATGGATTTCTTCATACAGAACAGCAGGAAAATTTATGCATAATCCATTCCATTGGCGTTCAAAAAGTTACTCATGATTCCAGCTATGACTTTTGCGGCTTAAAAAGAGATGGAGCAGGATTTCTTTTCCAATACACATTATCTGGCCGCGGCTTTCTGGAGTTGGATGCCAGCCTTCACTCTGTACTTCTCACATAGTGTAATGACCTTCTCGAGATTTATCCGAAGCCTATCTACCGATTTAAGATATCCCTCTTCATGTGAAATGTCAGGCATAATCCGAATCGTAGATACTCCTGCCTCCGCACAAGCAGAAAAAATCCGTTCATCCATTTGACTAGCAACACTAAAAATCTTTAAGCCATGGTCGGCAAAATAGGATGCGAGCTTCGGCAAACCTTTTTCCCCACTCCTCTTCTATTCGAAAATTCAATTTATCTGCTTTCATTCTGAGCCATTTCAGACCTAAAATGATAATCCCTTGAATCAATTAACTCTTAATAATGAAAAAAGGAGCTCCGCAAAATTGCGAAAGCTCCTTATACCTAGCTTTAATACATGTACAGATTACTTCGACACATGGACACTCATCACATCGCTTGAGACCGCCCCTACATAGTTGATTAGCTCTGCTCGATACTCATAGGTACCGATACCTCGATTCGTTAAGATTGTTATTGCAGTTTGAGCATTTGGCGTTCCATTCGTGAGTTCTTGGGAATCAATGAGGATACTGTTCTCATATAAGTTATATGTGTCTCCATTCGTCCCCCACCATAGATTCATACTTACTTTAAAGCTTCCGTCACCATCCCAGTTGTCGTTGGCAAGTACCGGCTTGGCAGGTGCGGCTTGGGTTACTGTAACAATATGCGTATCACTCCTGGTAGTACCGAATGCGTTAGTCAACTCTACATAGTATCGATAGGTGCCGTTTGGCTTGCTGCTAATCGCAGTTGTCACCATTTGGGCATTTGGTGTATAGTCCGCCATAGTTCTCATATCGATTAATACATCATTTTCATAAAGCTTGTAAGTGCGGGCATTTTCTCCGTACCATAGATTCATCGTTATATTATATTTACCGTCTTGCATCCCGTTATCAAAACCATTATCGTCAGAAATCGTCGGTTTACCCGGTTTGGCTTTACTTTTGGATATCATATTATCAACTACAGCCGTAGCTGAACCATGATGGCCAGCGGCATCCATGAACGTAAAGGTAAATTGGCCATTATAGTAGAATGTGTAGCTGCTTGAACCTCCATTATTTGTAATTGTAACTGGCTCACTCATGGATATCGTGGCTACTACATCCTGTGTGGTTGTCGATGTCATACTGTAAGATACTGTTGCAGTAGGTGCCACTTTATCAATCTTAAAGGTTCTCGAATGCGATTCCTCGTTAATACCCGCGTTATCAGTGGCGCGGTATTGCACCTTATTGACACCCTCCTGATCCAATGTGAAGGGTTCCGTATAAACATTCCACTCTTCATCGTTCACCCGATACTCTATCTTGGCTACGCCTGACAGCCTATCCGACGCCGCCAATGCTACCGTGATATCCGAGGTGTACCAGCCGTTGCTTCCGTTCGGTTCTGCAGGGCTTACTGCTGCAATAGTCAGAGGGGGACTATTGTCTACCAGGATGGCGACACTGGACTCTAACGTTTTTGTCCCATGTTTGACGCTCACGGTAAGCTGTACTGTACCTTCTCCTGCTGAAGTTGCCGTTACTATCCCTTGCCCATCTACAGCAGCTAGCGCACTGTCGCTCTTATAAGTAGCGGCCACTTCGCTAAGATCTGCCTGTGTTCCATCATTCAATATGCCCGAGACAGTCAAGACTGCTTGATCTCCATTCCTCAGGATGGTCTTATTTACACCAAGCACAACGTGATCCAGTTGGATCACCTTCACTTGCAACTGGTCTTTCACTCCTGTATGGTCTAATGCTGTAGCCGTTACAAGGACAGTGCCGGTATCTAGTCCTGTCAACACACCGGTTGTCGGATCAATCTCCGCTTTACCTGTTCCATTTACTACACTCCAAACAACAGATTTATTCACAGCATTAGTTGGCATGACAGTCGCATTCATAGTAAGCGTGCCGCCTTTCAACACGCTGGCATTAGGATTCCCATTGACCGTTATACTTTCAACCGGTACGTAGGGTCCTGTGCGTACAAATCGTATGCCATCTGCTAGAATAAAGTTGCTCGTATGGAATCCATTGGTTATGACGACACTTCCCGTTGAGCCCTGTATAAACGGGAAGGTTCCTATTTTGTTCCATTTGGCACTATTCTGAGATTGATCCACAATTACTTCTTCAGCGCCCGTTACATAACGGATTGTGAATGGTGCATCAGTCGTTCCGGTTGTACGATGGTGCCATTCATACACATCGTACATGCCGGTTTGTGGTATGTTTGGGGTGTAGGTAGCAGTCGAGCTGCCGCTTTTGGTTGTATTGACTGCAAAATTTCCATTGTAAGCGGTTGAGTTGCTTCCCGTATTCGACCATGAAGAGTCGGAGAACGTCACACCATCAGTATCCTTGTTGTCCATAATGATCTCCACGTTATCCGGTACGAGGGTAAATGCCACGTTATCAAACACAACATTACCTACTCCAGACAAAATACCGATCTTGATGGTAATATCCATTTTATGGGGAACAACGAAACTATTCGCATAATAAGCATACTGGCTCGTCAGAATGACAGGTTGCATGTGATGATCGCTTACTCCGTCCCACACACTCAGTTCAGGCTGAACTTCCGCCCCGCCATCAAGCTTCTTGATATAGGCAGACAGAGTATAGGTTCCCGGCTCCAAGACAGTGAACTTCTGAGACAGACCGGTTCGACCGCCCGTTACCCCTGCCGAATCGAATTCAGCAGCGAATTCTCCTTGATATGGATTTGCTTGATTCACATAGGCATTCGTGCCATAGACACCCGTTCCCTTGCTCCAGTTATCGAAAGTCGTCGAGACTGGCCCGCCAAGCGGGTCCACCATTACGCTCTCGAAATTACCATTCGAGAATATCGCAGGTAAATTACCCGTCCGTACAAATTTGATGCCATCCGCAAGCATAAAGTTTTCGGATTTGAAGCCGTTAGTAAGTACAACGCTTCCTGTGGAACCTATATTAAACGGGTAACTTCCAATTTTATTCCACCTCCCTCCGAAGGAGTATGATTGATTCACCTCGACCTGTGTCATACCACCTGCATGATTGATCGTGAACGGAGCAGTCGTAGTTGAGCTTGTCGGATGGTGCCACTCGTACACATCATACATGCCCGCAAGGGCAATCGATGGGGTGTACGTTACACTGGCATTGCCATCCTTGCTTGTATTAAGCGCGAAGTTGCCCTTATTAGCAGCGGTATTGTTCCTTGTGTTGTCCCAAGCATTGCTTGTTGTACTACTGGTAAACTTCACACCTGCCGTATCCGAATTGTCCATCACAATTTCCACATTATCCGGCACGAGCTCGAATGATACGTTGTCAAACACCACTTTCCCAACGCCCGATAAAATCCCAATATTTACCGTAATACTCATCGTCTGTGATACGGTAAATGCTTTCGCATAATAAGCATATTGGTCAGTAAGCGTCACTGGAGCAAGCTGATGGTCAGTGTTCCCTGCCCAAATGTTCAGCTCAGGTTGAACGTCTGCTCCTCCGCTTAGCTTCTTGATATTAGCGGCAAGTACATAGGTTCCCGGCTTCGTGACAGTAAACGTCTGGTTCATAAACGTCCGATTTCCCGGCGCTCCCGCAGAATCGAACTCCACGGCATTCACACCCTGGAATGGGCTTGTTTTGTTCACATAAGCATGCGTCCCATATACTCCAGCGGACATAGCCCAGTTATCGATGGTGACAGCCGCCGCCCCCCCGAGTGAATCGCCTGACAACTTCTCAAAGCCGCCATTACGAATCGTTGTAAGCACCAAATCACCAGTTACACTGTTAATTTGGAGTGGCTCATTGCTGACAATAAAGATCGTATCTTTTTTTAGAATATCGCCATCAGTTGAAAGCGGAATAACATTCCCGTAGTTATCTTCCACGCTAACAATTTTATCTGCATTCTGAATGTTGATATTAAACGATTGCCTATCTGCTGACAAGACACTAAGATAGTTGCCGTCTGTACGGTGCATATAGTGATTGACCGTAAGGAATACTTCATTAGCAAATCCAGTATACGATCCGATGTACTGATCCACTTTACGAATGTGATTTTGCATAACAGCAATCGTTTGGAACAATTCCGTAGGAGACTGTGAATGACGAGTAACGAACGTATCCTCCGCCGGAATACCCATATTAAAATATCTTGCGGCACCATTCGCGAGGAAATCCATATACCTCTCAACGGTTCCATACAATTTTGCAGGAATGGTCGGATGGGTCTCATTAAAAGGAAAAAATTCGGTCTGCCACAGTTTCAAATCCGGATAATCGCTCTTGGCTTGATTAAAGGCAGGGAGAATATCGTCTTTAATAGATTTCGTTCCGCCGTAGCCATGTATATTATAAATATCATAGTATCCAACATACGGCTCATTCAATGCGTCTACGGCCATCTGACGATCAGCAGATGTACCCGAAACATCGGTGAATCCGCTTGTTGTAACATATAACTCCAGTTCATTGCCCGTTTCCACTTTATATTCCAATTTGACCCTTTGAGCCTGCTCATGAGCGATCTTTAGCATCAAGAAATATTCTTCCTTCGTGCCTGAGAAAGCGGCTGCTTTGTATGGTGGATGGAAGTTAACCTCATTGACGATCTCGTAGTACTTGACTTTGCCCGCGTAGCGTTTCATGGTCTCGTAGACGTAATTGGTCCAATCTTCTCCAGTGCCAGGAACTCCATCCTGATATTGAATATCCTTGGAAACCCAGCGTTCTGCCTTGTATTGAAAAGCAGGCATCTCAAACCCAGCCGCAGGAATGGCGCTAACTGGCGGACGCGCAGATGCCCAGTTGGAAGGGTATCCTAGAACTGCCAGCACATCAATGTCTGCTGCATGAGCAGCACTTACATATTGATCAGCGTGCTCCCAAGTAAAGTTCCCCTTGGTGGGCTCGACTTTATGCCAGAGGAATACTCTGGCATCCTCCCACGCACGAGTAGTGCTCGTGTTGATTTTGCTCCAAGGAGACATATCGAAATTGTAGTTTGAATGTGTACCATAATAATCCGCATATGTTCCGTCAGTGACGATAGTATCGTTAGTAGGTACTTTAGATATTCCGCTCTTATATACGATAATATCCGACAGGCTAGAGCTTACGGTTGTCTCTAAATACCAGAAGCCCACTCGATCAACTAATTGCGGAAGGGTCAACTCCTCAACCCGGTAAGTGCCATCCGCTGGTACAATAACTTCCTTCACTTCGGTAAAAGCCGTAACCCCATAAGGATCAGTAGCCTTAATACTCACTGAGTAGGTCTTGGATGTATCCCCGTAATTCACCGTCATTATCGGATAGACGGCTGCTTCATCTTTGTAGAATACTTGCTTTTCATTGCTAAATATCGGTTTAACAACGCTGTATGCCGAAGAAGTATGCCAAGGCGTATTAAATTTCTCTGATTGAATATTCTGACCGAGCGCAATATTGGCAAGCAGCGAAGTATCCGTTCCGCTCGTAAATGCGGTTGTACTTTGCTCCAGCTCATTCTCCTCTAGCGCCTTAGTAGATATTTTCACATTAGTGATGTTGTAGGGGGAAGCTCTCTCTACCATGAATTGATAGGGCATGAACTTCTCCATCACCGGAGCCAATGATGTCGAAACACGTTGCAATTGAACACCGTTTTTGTATATGGCGACATAACCACCGGGACCCATTTTCCAAGAAAATGCAAGGTTAAACGACTCGCCAACAGTATAATTGAGAACGCTGGACTCGGCTTTGACTCTAGCCTCATTGGTCCCGTTACCGTTCCTGACGAAAAAGATAAGCGGCTGATCATAAGTCAAACCCGTCGGTTTCATTTCCGGTGGTGGAATGTGAGCATTAATCAGCGTATTACCCGGTCCGCCCTGCTCAGGTATGATTTGGAATAGAAAGTCATAATCGTTGCCGAACTCCGCATGCGGCTTATCGATACGTGTTGTCAACTCAATCGTCCCTTCATTCGGGTTGACTATTCCCGGCGCGAAATCACGGTACCATGTTTCGTTATCAGTGAAATAATCCGTATCTCCAGCAGTTGCTTCAGCTGTGAGTACCTTAACTACTGTGAAACTGACTGTCAACAATGCGACTGCCAGCAACAGGCATAACATGATTTTGAGTAGCTTACCTCTACCGGCATGAATCGAAGTCATTCTGATCTTCATTCAAATCCCTCCATCAATTTTGTTATTGTTCTACAGTAAAGCGGATGACAATCTAGACACCAACTATCGAACCCCCTCCAGACACCACTTTAGCAGACTGTTTTGAAATCGCTTTCAATTTAACAGTTTTAATATAATCAATAAAAAAAGTCCCGGAAACGGGACAGGATTACGATTAGGTGGTTAAAGCTACGCTGATCGGGCATCTGCCTGCTTGTTCAATAATAATAGGCGGACTATTGTTTCTTTTCCCAAGATGCTGCGAATTTTCACGCTATTTCCAATGCCATGATATTTAAACAGCTGAATTTATGAATTAGATGGTTTAACTTTACGAGGACTGTAAATCACAACACTAATATTCGTTATCAACAATGTGCAGTGTCCTACAAAACCTAACGAGGAGATCTTATTACTACAACCGGAACTTTCATCGGATAAAGTTGAACAACACGTAGAAGATACCATTCTCAAGATCTTCATGGACAGCAAAAACAACTACCCGATACGCTGTACGATTGAAAGGCATCCAATTATGCCACACGGACAGAGGCAAGGAGTTCGACTACAAGCTTCTTTCTGCAGCGCTGGCAGTTCGAGAAATGGGGGGGAACGCTAAAGTTCAACTAAATGGATTCTTGTACCATAGCCTTTAGCGGACAGGACAATTCATGAACAAAAAAAAACCACCCATAAGGGTGGTCCGTACTCATGATGAGCACTATAGGATTTGGATAGGAGTGGAGAGTCCTGTCCTGAACCTGTAGGTTTGAATCTTGTACTTATACACAGTTCCTGATGCCAAACGAGCCACCTTCAGAAGCTATCTAACCTATTATTACTTCATAATAGGAATGCTGTCCGATCGTTTAATAAGCACTGTCGCTGATTTTGTTGTCTTCAGCTGGCCAAATGAAGAATCTTGTTGGGAATGTTACAAAGTTCATGTCAATCATCGGGATTGTTATCAAGTTCTTGTCACCTGACATAGGCTCACGTCTGGATATAAATGTGTGGACATCAACGACACAAATGAACAGACACGCCTTCTAAGAGTCCCTTCCCTTGTACTCGCTGCAAATCTTGTTTTTAACGTAAGTCATCTCGATTTATTCAAGTTTTCCCGAAAAACAATTAGCGTTGCCGGATTAATGGCAACGCTGATTGTTTTATTATTTTTAATCGAGCTCAATTTGGGGAATCATCTCAATGTTTTCATAAGCTAATTCTAATGTATGACTAATGAAGTTACCATGGGCTTCATTTCTAATTAAGGACGCATTCTACGACTTCTTCAACTATTCTACTGGTTTTAGTGATCCGTAAAAATAAGAAGCTGTCGCTCCACCGTCAACTAGGAAATCAGACCCGGTAATGAAAGCGCCCTGTGGCCTCATCAGCAACTCAGCTACATTTGCAACCTCATCTGCTGTTCCTGGACGTCCAGCTGGGCAATTGGCAAACATATTCTTATAAAACTCTCCTCTTGGACCATTGAACTCGTCAATAGCCAATGGTGTTACGATAATTCCTGGAGAAATGGAGTTGATACGAGCATCTTTTTCACCCCAACGTATAGCTTCAAACATTACACGCTTCACATTGCACCGTTTCGCCATTTGATATGCGTGCAACGAATCCTTAATCTTTTCAGGTTGAAGGACTTCTAAATTAAGGAGCTCCTCAGTTGGTGTCGTAGCAAGCTGCGCATCAATTTCAGTTCCCAGTTCAGGTATTCTATGTCCAGACTGACTGGAAATTGTAACACCAACTCCTCCAGGAGCTATGACCTTACCTACTTCCTCCAATAATACTGCCGTTCCGTACAAATCCACTTTCAAAATCACCTCAATAGGTGCCTGACTAGGTGACACGCCAGCTGCATTGATAAGCGCAGTGATTTCACCATATTTCTGACCTTCTGCAATCAAGTTTAAAATCGATTCTCTAGAGGAAATGTCTGTTTCGACTGGAATCGCATCAAATCCGGCTTCTATCATAATTTTTGTAGTAGCTTTGGCATTATCTAGGTTCTTATCACCAATCATAATTTTCTTACCAAAACCGATTCTTCTGGCTATCGCCATGCCAATCTGTCCGGCACCGGTCCAAAGTACAACTTCTTTCAATCTATGTCCTCCTTATTTTTATTCTAGAATCAACTCTCTTTTCAGTTCGGTAATTGTACATTTTTGATAACCTCTGACAGTCAGGAGAACCAAAACTCGCTTCATTAAGGTCGGATTAATACTTTGAGCGCTTCACGCTTATCCATAGCACGATAACCCTCCGGAACACCGTCCAAATCAACCGTTACATCAAAGACACGACCCGGTTCAATTTTTCCTTCCAAAATGTCGGTAACAATTCTTCCATGTAAGCACGCGTTGGCGCTGGTCCTCCAGTTAACGTAATATTACGCCCGAAAAGACTTGCAAAACCAACGGGAGCATCATCATACTGTGGAACACCAACGCGGCTGATAACTCCACCGGCCCGAACGGCTCCAAGACTCATCTCGTAAGCAGGCATCAGCCCGACACATTCAAGAACAACATGTGTACCTTCACCATTTGTCAGCTCTCGAACTTTCGCGATGCCTTCTTCTCCGCGTTCATTAATAACGTCTGTTGCACCGAATTCAATACCAAGATCGGTCCGTTTCTTATGACGGCCCATAAGAATAATTTTCTTGGCACCGAGCTTCTTCGCTGACAGAACGGCAAGAAGACCAACAGCTCCATCACCTATAACCGTTACCGTCGTATTCTCATTCACTCTTCCCATCACCGCCGCGTGATAACCAGTGCCGTATACATCAGACAATGTTAACAGGGACGGTAACAAAGGAGAGTTTTCATCAATTTCGTCGGGTAGTTTAAACATACTTCCCTCTGCTTGAGGCACTCGCACAAATTCCGCCTGACAGCCGGTCATAAAGCCCCCATGTACACAAGATGTCATTAATCCTTCTTTGCAGAACGGACAGGTGTTGTCACCATATGCAAAAGGAACGATGACCAAATCGCCTTTTTTGAACCCGAAAACTTCCGAACCCATTTCTTCAATCTTTCCAATTACTTCATGCCCCATTGCTTCGCCATCTCCATGCTCATGGGCATGCATGTTGTGATAAGGATGCAGGTCACTTCCGCAAATGCAGGCAGCAACCACTTTTAAAATCACATCCGTCGGTTTTTGCAATCTCGGAACTGGGATTTCTTCTACGCGAACATCACCAGCAGCATACATCATATTTGCTTTCATTTATCAATTCTCCGCCTTTTCTTAAATTTCAAATTTATTGAGCTCCCACAACCGGATGTGGGATATACAATTCTTCCAGGAATGAGATTTCTTCTGTGGTTAATTTCACTGATAGAGCCCCTACAGAATCTTCAAGTTGAGCGATTTTTGTTACACCGACAATAGGAGCTGCTACAGCTTCTTTCTGCAACAGCCATGCAAGCGCAACATGACTGCGGGGTACGCCACGCTTCTTTGCAATGGACGCAACTCGCTCAATGATCAATCGATCTGCATCAGCAGTCGAATCGTACTTTGATTTCTGAATTTGATCCGTTTCTGATCTATGGGTAGTTTCTGACCAATCACGAATCAGTCTTCCCGATGCAAGCGGACTATAAGGAGTTAACGCAATTTTTTGGTCCGTACAAAACGGAATCATCTCTCTTTCCTCTTCTCGGTATATGAGGTTAAGGTGATTTTGCATGGAAACAAAACGAGTCCAGCCATTTTTCTCCGCCACATGTAATGCTTTTTGAAATTGCCAAGCATACATTGCAGAAGCACCGATATATCTGGCTTTTCCAGATTTCACGACATCATGCATGGCTTCCATAGTTTCTTCTATAGGTGTTTCATAATCCCAGCGATGAATGATGTAGAGATCTACATAATCAGTCCCTAACCTCTTCAGGCTCTTATCGATTTCGCTCATGATCGACTTCCGAGAAAGCCCTGCACCATTGGGGCCTTGATGCATACGTCCCCAGACTTTTGTAGCCAGAACCATTTCATCGCGGTTCGCATAATCCTTTAAAGCTTTCCCAATAATCTCTTCACTGGTTCCGCCTGCATAAATGTTCGCTGTATCAAAAAAATTGATACCCAGTTCTAATGCTCTTTTGACGATTGGACGACTGTGCTCCTCATCAAGTACCCATTGATGTCCACCTGGAAGCACATCACCAAAGCTCATGCAACCCAGACAAATCCGAGAGACGTCCATTCCCGTATTTCCGAATTTAATATATTCCATACAGAAAACCTCCTATAGTTTATCAAACCATTCATCATTGACGGCATCAAACCATTCTGTTTCTCCTGGAGTCATAGCCAGATGTACAAACCAACTGTCTTTTGTCGCTCCATGCCAATGTTTCACGTTAGGCGGGATATTAACCACGTCACCTGTTTGAAGCAACCGTGCAGGTTTGTCTTTTTCTTGATACCACCCTTCTCCGCCAGTGACTAATAGAACCTGTCCAACCCGATGGGAGTGCCAGTTATTCCGTGCACCTGGAGCGAAGGTCACATTTCCGATCGCAGTGTTCAGAGGTGTCGGATCTGTAAACACCATTTGTAGGTAGGCGTCACCTATGAAGTTTGCTTTAACCTTTTCTCCTAATGGAAAAATGGTACTGTTGCGAAGTTGTTCATTATTCAACTTTAATTCCTACTTTCAAATGTTATTTGATAAGGGGCTTATTCCGATTTCGCCACAGCTTCATTCACACACCGGAGAGCATTTAGACTGCGCGGATAGCCGATGAAAGGCAAGCATTGAGAAATAACTTTAATAAGGAAACTCTTATCATTTCCAAGCCTTATATTAGCGGCAGCATGGCTGGTCAACTGAAGTTCGCATCCACCCTGGGCCAAAAGAAAGCAGAATGTAATCATCTCTCTTTGTTTGTAGTCAAGCCCTTTTCGCGTATAGTAATCACCAAAGCAGTTAGCTGCGAGCCAGTAATTAATGTGCTTGCTCTCTTCCGGTCCCGACTGCCAGAAATCCTGCATATGTTCTCCAAAGATATCTACCTGTGCTTTAATCCCTGCTTCCAAACGGTTTTCTAAAGTGGTAGTTACTTGCCCTGGTAAAGGCAATTTAACCCCTTGTGAAGTCAAAATCTCATTCACAACATGCAGAAAAGGATAGACTCTTCCTACACCCATATAAGGTACGGATTGATAAACAATCTCTTTTACTTCCACTGGAGTAACGCCAAAGTTTAATGCGGCTGGAACCATAGCTCTAAACTCATCTATACCTTGACAACCAATTAAAACGGACAATATGGCCATCATACAAGTTCTTCCATCCAAGTCGTCCTGATTCACGACTTCATCAAACGCAAAATTATCGAAGCGCTCAATAAACTCCGGATCTGTTTCCAGAACCTTAGATTTGTAGCCTGGAAACATTTTCTCTTGATATTTTTGAGCTGCATCCGTAATATTCATCAATTATTCTCCTTTTTTTCAGGGTAACAAAGTGGACATATCGATAACAAATCGATATATTTCGTTCAAAAACCTTCAATATAATTTTCACATTATTTTTAATAAGAAACCATTTTTTATTCGGGTTTATTGATCCCTAGACTTTGGCCAACTTCTAAACTAGGATTTAATGCCAGCTTAACAACCAGATCTGCAACACTTTTACGTGATACAGAGTAACCTTTAAAGGGTTCCCCTTTAGGTGTGGTCTCGTAATCAATTTCATTATCATTTGTAAACCAGCCTGGTCTTAAAATCGTATAATCGAGATCCGAAGACTCAACGATAGCCGCAGAATCCCTGTAAGGATCCAATATGCTTTTATACTTTGCTCCGGGGACTTCCTCATAAATTCCCATGGAGCTAATAAAAATTAGACGACGTAAGCCTGTTGCGGCCATGGCTGTCACGATGGTTTCAGCCATTTTTTTTAATTGGCCAGCCAAATTGGCGTACACGACATCTTGCCCCGACATAGCTTCTTTTAATTTTTCCTGATTTAAAGCATCACCTTCAATGACCCTTACTCGATTAGATTCCAAATACTTTAACCTTTGTGCATTACGCAAGTAGAGCGTTAATTGTGTGTCTGCTTCCCTTAGCAATAACTCAATGGCTACACGAGCAATTCCTCCGTTTGCGCCAAGGATCAGAACCTTACTCATCATAATCACCTCTCTTTTTTCAAAGTGTATATTCTGTAGTTAACTCACGTTCAAGCTTTCGAAACTTAACCTTGATATATTAATATACTCATGTTTAAAATTATAAACGATGACAATAAAGCTTCAATGGTTAGATCTATTCCATTTGTTAATTACTGAACAATAGATCCTAAATTGTCTACTAATTCACTGAATCGAGGTGTTCCGCATTGGTAAGGCCGATCGAAGAATAAAGAAAACCCAAGATGCATTAAAAAATGCAGTTTTGGAACTTATGGCTGAAAAGAGCTTTGATAGCATTACAATCCAGGATCTATCTGACCGTGCTAATGTCAGTAGAGGAACGATTTATCTTCATTACATGGATAAATATGACTTGCTGGATAAGCTTATTGAAACACATATTAACGAACTCGGTGTTCGTTGCAAGGCAGTAGCAGACTTGGATTTTGTAAGTGGATCCATTATATGGACAGAATATTTCGAAGAAAACCACCTATTTTTTTCAATGATGTTAGCAAGTAAAGGAGCTCCATTTTTCCGCACCCGATTTCTCGATTTTTTACATGAGGAGTTCAAAGATGAGGTTGATGTAACACAGGGTAAAAATAAAGGTCTAAACGAGGATATGGTTATCAGATTTGTAGCATCTGCTTATGTGGGGGTCGTCGAATGGTGGTTTGTGAATGAACGGCCAATTACCCATCAGGCTTTAGCGGAACAATTAGGGGCTTTGATGGATAGGAATTGCAACTAAATCTACTACTGTTACTTAATTGAAAACAGCCGAATTATCTATCAGCCGGTCCGCGAATGGATAAACTCGCTTACGGTCATATTTTAAAAAACCGGCAACGGATGCTCTGATCCGTTCGAACGCGGCGAAATCGATGGAAATCGTCGCCATCAAGGGGACCAACGGCAGCACGGCGCCGAGCGGCTGGTTCGTCGATCGGAAACTGTCAGGTGGAGGAGCTCTCCTCGATCATATCGTTCACGTCATGGATTTGATGCGCTGGATTACAGGCTCCGAGCCCGAAGAAGATTACGCCTATGCCGCTAACCTGTTCGACGAAACAATCGACGTCGACGATGCCGGCATGATTCATGTTAAGTTCGAGAACGGAGCATTCGGCGTCGTGGATACCAGCTGGTCTAGAAACCAACGCCCCAGTGAGGTACATATGGCTCTTCATATGAAGCAATGTCTTCCGGTGTTATTTGAACAGAAAGAGGAGCTATTGCTCCTCGAAAATGACATGTGAATACACTCTCCGTTAAAAGGTCTAGAACAATTAATGAGTAATTAACCTTCTTGACTTCCTGAACTGAATTTGTAGTTTCTAAGCAGGATGGAGAACCAGGCCAGGACCATAAAAGCAATCCCCCCTAGGACGATATATTTTGTACCCATTCCTGATATGAGGTATCCTCCTATTGCGGTTCCGATCGTGACGCCCAAGTTCCCGAAGGAAAGATATAGGCCATTCACGAAATCCGGTGCTTCAGGAGCTGCCGATGTAATCCAATATTGGGCAACGTTATTTCCGATTGCAAAGAAGATGCCCCACAACATAATCGTAATCAACATTGGAATGGGTGATGTTCCGGTAAGGAATGATAACAAGAGAACGATTCCCAACGCGATTGGGAACCACAATGCCGTTTTCGCCGCGTTCTTGGTAAGAAACCTACCGCCAGCCAAATTTCCCAGCAGACTCGCGATACCCAATAAAAATAAAGCAAATGTTAGGGTAGCATCTGATATCTGTGTAACAGTTCCCAAGTATTCCGTTATGAAGCTGTTAATGCTCGCAATAGAGGAATTGATAAACAAAACCGTGACAATCGCGAGCCAAAGAACCGGTTTCTTGAGTACGCTCACCTGAGTCCCAACAGGAAGTTTGTCTTTCACAGGCATTGACGGAACGAAGATCAAAGTGGCCACGAAAGCCAACAGATTCACGATTGCAAAGAAAATCATTGCCCTTTCTATAGAAGTTCCGCTTGCAACGTAGTTTGTTATAGGCACGCCAAGTATCATGCCTGCCGTTACGCCCAATACGACCCTGGACACTGCCTTTGGTGCTTCACCCGGTTTGGCAGATAGAGCAGCCACTGTTAAAGCGAGTGAACAGTAAACAGGATGTAAAAAGGCTGGAATGACACGAGCAAGCAGTAATACGGAAAAGCTTGATGCAAAAATCGATATAACATTTCCTATAACAAAAATCCCAAGCACGAGCAGCATGACTGCTTTTCGATTGATACCAGAAAACATTACCGGCAAAATCGGACCAGATATGGCGACTGCCAACGCAAAAAGGCTTACCATCAGTCCTGCCCGAGGTACGCTAACATCGAATTGCTCCGCAATCGAAGGCAGGATTCCGATAACCCCCATTTCGGTCGTCAAAATCCCGAAAACACCTACTGCTAAAATAAAAATTAGTAACCGATTTGATTTCATAAAAAACTAATACCCCTATCCTTATTATTTTTTTCCAAATGAGCGGCTAAATGATTACCCGGATCTCACCAACTGTCGTACATCATTTAAACGGCGTGCCTGATAAGGCAAGAGAGACTCAATCCCGGACGTGCCTCGTAAGCTTTCTGCAATACATTCGGCTAGTAGTACTGCAGCATCCAGCAGAAAAGCATTAAATCCTGCTGCTGTAATGGGTGTTAGGACATGCGCAGCATCGCCAACGATTGCTATCCGCCCCCTTGAAAGTCGAATGGGTATACATTCGGCAACTGGTATGCCTGTTAGGTTACGGGATCTAATGCTGTGAAGCGTTACAGCCAGCCAAGGCTGCGGCCACCTGACAGATGCTTGTTCCACCAGTTCAATCAGCGTCTGTTCCGAGCTACCGGAACCATTCAGCGAGTGTCGCACAACGTTCCCATCAACGCATCCCCTACGACGCAACAAGTTATTTCGCGTATTATCGTACCAAGCCCAAGCCAAACGCCGGCTCCCTAATTCATAAGAACCATCTTCAGCAGGCACAATAGAACCAAGCAGAAAGTCTCCCACCCCATCATCTGCCATCGTAAGTCTTGGTGCGTGTAAGCTAGGGCGAATTGTTTCTGGAATAACCAACTACACTATACATAGGCTACACAAATCAAGTATCCTGCAAATGTTGCAGGTTTGTGCGGGGCCACGTGATGTCGGACCGTACTATGGTGACCGTCTGCGCCAATCAAGATATCTCCGTGCAGAGTCTCTCCTTTATCCGTTAGCACCCAAGCGGAGCCGTCATCCTGATCAACACTTTGAATACATACGTTGTAGCGCAAATCGATTCTTGAATCAGATTGCGCTTCTATGCGCAATCGACGTTCTATCGTAGACCACGCTTCAGCAGACCGCGTTCCACCCGAAGCCAGTTTTCTCAAGCGTTTCGCAATATCCGTCTTGTCAAACTCTCCGCTATCTACCTGTAATCCAGCCCTCTGAGCCGTTCCTCCCCAGCTCTATCCAAAATCGTTACATCTACTCCAACTTGCGCAAGAGCAATTCTTGTCATGAGTCCTGAAAGCGACGCGCCGACAACAATAACCGATAGTGCCATTTATTAAAAATACTTCTTAACCCCCAAATTTAAAATTACACCTTGATGTAATAATACCCGTATGTGTATTATTGTTGATGAAGAGGATTTCTGCAATTATCAGTCTGGGCAAAATCGTGTATTAAGTAACAGAATTAATAACTTTGTATAATATCTCGTGATGATATGGGGGATTGGTAATGTTAAAAATAGATCGACGAATACTTAAATCTCAGGAAGCCATAAAAAAAGCTGTGGTGGAATTGATGTTGGAACAAGATTTCGACAGTATTACCATTCAGGGTATTGCCGACCGTGCAAATGTCAGCCGTAAAACCATCTATCTTCATTACACGGATAAATTCGATTTATTGGATAAGCTGATTGCCGAACACATTGATGCACTTGAAGAAATGTGCCACTCGGAAACAGAAGGTGTTTCTATAGAAGGAAGCGTAAGTTGGTTCAAATACTTCGAGCGTCACTATTTGTTTTTCTCAGCTCTTTTAGCCAGCAAAGGAGCGTCTTTTTTTCGAAGTCGTTTCCTTGAATTCGTTACGGAGGATATAAGGAAAGGATGGGAAATGTCCGAAGCGAAGATACGCGGCATTCCTGAAGATATCGTTCTTCAATTTATAGCACCGGCTTATGTGGGAATTGTGGAATGGTGGTTTACCAAAGGCATGCCTTATCCACCAGAGGCCATGGAAGAGAAGGTAGGCATGTTGTTAGAAAGTAATTTAATGTAGAATTCGAATATCAGATTTAAATATGAGGAGAGAGTAGCCCATGCTGCTCTTTGTTTTAAATCGTTTGCCGGGTAGCCAATCCAAGCAAAGTCTAGCATTAGTCACTTAAAATTGGAACTATCCTGCCAGTTCGTATTACGGTTCAACTAGTTGGTTACTTTTCTTAGCCTTTAGCAATTAGGCCAATTAACAAGCAATAAAAAAAACCATCTGGAATGGTGGCTTGCACTAAAACAGAGTGCAAAAGTATAGATAGGAGTGGAGAGTCCTGTCCTAAACCTGTAGGTTTTACCCTTAAAAGAATTATCGATTAGTCTCTCATAATATTCGAGACGATTTTAGGATCAAATATGAAGATGAAGGAAGAATCCTCATAAAGTAAGAGATTGATGACTAGTCTAAATGCGGTTGATGTATTAGCTTTTTCATTGATAATTTTTCAAGTTTAGTTGCTAAATCATTAAATCTTACCAACTCGAATTCCCGATTATTTTTATGCTCCTCTTACTTGTCTGTATTTATTGGCCATATTGACACAATTCATAGATATCTGCATCCTTCCAACCTGAGCTATAATAAATCATAGTCGAATACGTCGGTAATTTAATTCCGGTTTCCAATTGATGTTTGCCCATTACAAATCGTGAATCAAACAATAATTTTATTCCTTTATCGAAAGTAATAGAGATTGGTAATTTTTAACAAATTACTATTTCTTACAATTGAGAAACTTGAGTTGACGTAATCATATCAATTGACGCCGCATATAATTTATTTAAATTCCCTCCATTCCTATTGAAGGACTAGTTTTTTTAATATAGTTGGGTCTTCTCCTAAGTAACAGATAACGAACGATGTACTTACTGGAGAGAATGGTTCAAATTAGAAAAAATCGTAAGAAAGCGATGATAACAAAAAACAGGTCAATCATGGTGTTATCTGACCGTAATCAACCTGTTTTACGTAACGGAATAGTGATATTTATGTTATAAAATTAAAGTAATTGATGTGCGTACAACCGAAATGGAGAAATCTTCATACGTGTACTCATAGATTATATGTGTTATTGGTTGAATGACAGGTTCATTCGACACTGGGTAGCCTCCACCAATAATAATTTAACTAATAGTTGTATTTCCACATGCAAAATGTTACTTTGAAAAATCTGCTAAATAAACATTAACCTTTCCCATCTAGCCATTTGTTTGTATAGTACTTATTGGAGTTTATGCAAAGTTCAATGCGATAGTCTACTATGCTCCCTTTATTAATAGACCTATAAGAATTTATGTCCGAAGTTCCATCATCTTCCCACTTGCAATATGGGCAAATATCATAACCTGCTCCTTCAAACGCACCATAAAGTTCTGTTAAAGTTTTAAACCCACAACAAGGACAAGAATATAACTCTTCTACCTCACCAATGACTTCTACTTGATATCCAGAAATAGCATGAACTATTTCTGCTAAAAAACCATTACTAACACCTTGAAAATCAATTTCTACCTCATTTTGTTCCTTATTAAGGATTGACGTTTCTTCTTCCAAATACTCGGATAAATCCATCTCGTTTCCTATTATGTTACGTACTGATTCAATTATTTTAAACGCATTTTCTCTGGTTATATTATTCATCTTATTAGCCCCTGTTCTTTTAATGTCTGAATCACCATATCATCAGGACGACCATCCCATTTATAAAAAGATTTAATTCTACCTCCATTCTCTGTTCCAACAAATATAGATTGAGTGGATGGCTCATATCTATTTACATATCCATTCGTAGTCGTCTGTACAATACTATCAGAAATTCTAGTGCCAAATTCATAAGCCATATCAGAGTATTCTTTAGATGATTTTGCTCCAAACTCCGTACTACCATGTTTGTCAAAATGTGCTTTTAATTTTCCCTTATTCCATAAATCAGCATTCTTCGCTGTTGGTTGCCACACGGAATTACCCGCACCCTTAACAGCACAATTATGCACCCAAACACCAAGATTGGACACAAAATAAGAATGGAAATCCGCAACCTCAAAATTATAAACCGTTGCTTCACGTGGCTCTTTTTCAATCTTAACTATTGCCAGTTTAGTACCGTCACTTGAAACATGCAAATCGCCAACTTTCAGGTCTTTGACGAACGTCCATCCTTTGCTATCGAGCCAAAATGAATGTTCAGCAGTAGCTTCTATAACTTCATCACCGACGTGAACCTTATAGATTTCATCAGCTTGTTATTTGCCGAGACGATCCAAGAGATGCTAGAGGCTGAAATGGATGAGCATCTTGGCTACCAGAAACATGAAACGCAGAAGAAGCAGACGTCCAATAGCCGCAATGGCAAGAGCAAGAAAAACATCATTAGCGAGTATGGGGAGCAGGAGATCGCTGTTCCTCGTGACCGTGAAGGTGAATTTGAGCCGCTTGTTGTGAAGAAGCACCAATCCAACGTGACCGGCATTGAAGATCAAATGATCGCGCTCTATGCCAAAGGTGTCCGTACCAGAGAGATTCAAGATCACCTCCAAAATCTCTATGGCATTGAGGTCTCTTCTACCTTCATATCCAATGTCACGAACAAGATTATTCCCCTCATTAAAGAGTGGCAGAATCGGCCGCTACAAGGCGTCTACCCCGTTGTTTTCCTTGATGCGATTCACTTTAAATTGAAGCAGGATGGTGCTATTGTCAACAAAGCAGCATACATGGTCATTGGGATTGATCTTGATGGTTGTAAAGATGTACTGGGCATGTGGATTGGGGAAAATGAGTCTTCGAAGTTCTGGCTTAGCGTCTTGAATGATCTGAAAAATCGCGGTGTACAAGACATACTCCTTACGTGCGTAGATAACTTAACAGGCTTCACAGAAGCGATTTCAGCCTGTTATCCCCTAACAGAAATACAAAAGTGTATCGTCCATCAGATCCGAAACTCCACTCGTTTCGTCTCTTATAAGGATTTGAAGAAGGTAACTGCTGATCTGAAACCCCTCTACAAAGCCGTTAATGAGGAGATGGCTCTTGTAGAGCTTGATCGCTTCGAGGAAACCTGGGGGAGCAAATATCCGCTCATTATTCGTTCCTGGCGTAATAACTCGGATGAGCTTGCTACCTTCTTCAAATACCCCGCAGAGATCCGTAAAATCATCTATACCACTAACATTATTGAGAGTTACCACCGTCAATTACGTAAGGTAACGAAAGGTAAAAACATCTTACCAACGGACGAATCCTTACTAAAAATGCGTTATCTAGCAACCATGGATGTCACCCGTAAATGGACGGGGCGTGTACAGAATTGGGGTCAAATGCTGCTGCAACTTTCCGTGTTCTTTCCGGATCGCATTGGCCAGTATTTACGATAGATCCCCCCCTCGGGGGGAAGCATTAAGAGAGTTTACACAAAATGTTTGACAGACCCTCATATGGTGTTAGTCGAAGTCGGGGACTTCTCTGCCTATATCTCTATCAGCTTCAATTTGAAGTTGTATCGTTTTAGTACCCATGTATTTTCGTGCAGTCACTAGAATTAATCTGTCATTCCCGAGGACTTCCAAAACCGTAACTGAAAAAAGGTTCATTAAATGAGCATCTTCGTCATTAGATACTTCTTCAAAATATTTAAAAATTTTATCTAACAGATTGATATTTCTTTCCTCACTTAATAGTTTAATTATTTCAGGCATGAAGATGCCCTCAACTATGATAGTTTCTAACACTTCACCGTATGTCGCGATTGATTCTTTATACGCAGCCTCAGTTGATGGTAAGAAATGCAACATTCTTCTAAAGAATTCTTCCGTTTTTATATTCATAACCACCAGCTCCTATATTTCAATAGTATCATCTTCCCTATGTTTATGTTGAACTATCCTACCCTTTCATATTAACGTTTAAATAAATCTTATTCTTAGCCTTCAGCAGACAAAACAATTCACGAGCAATAAAAAAAGCCACCTGGAAGGGTGGCTTGCACTCATAATGAGTGCAAAAGTATAGATAGGAGTGGAGAGTCTTGTCCTGAACCTGTAGGTTTTTTTCTTAAAAGAATTATCGATTCCATTGATTATTACTGATGTCGTATCTTCTTCTCACATGAA
>NZ_VDBO01000022.1 GCF_005930355.1 Paenibacillus sinopodophylli | reverse complement strand
TTCATGTGAGAAGAAGATACGACATCAGTAATAATCAATGGAATCGATAATTCTTTTAAGAAAAAAACCTACAGGTTAAGGACAGGACTCTCCACTCCTATCTATACTTTTGCACTCTTCTTGAGTGCTAGCCACCTTTCCGGGTGGCTTTTTTTATGGATTATCTATACTTATTTAGACAGAAAATAGAAGTGTTAGTAGAATGAAAAGAAAAAAAAGGATTGAACAGTACATCTCCTTTTAATTTATTCACATCCGATGTCGTCACCATCACGATTAAGCTTAAGACTATAGCCAGGATCATATTCATAAATCGGATCAGCACCAGAAGCTCTAACAGGAGAACAATTAGCATAAGAAACGGTTTCCTCAACTACAACTGGATTTTCAGTTGGTTTTGCAGTATGCGTGTTTGTAGTTATTGGTTTTTCTGTTGCAGCAGGCTTCTTAGTGGCAAATGTCTTTTCTGTCGCGACCACAACCTCGGCTGTATTGGGTATAGCTGAAATGACTGTTACGTCTGATTTTCCTACGACAAACAACACTTTTGTTCCATCCTTCAAATCCTCGAGTTGATTCCCTACCCATGAGTCTGCGCCATGATTCTCAGAGGGAGTAACATAAGCGATATCTTCACCAGTACCACCTTCAGCTCACAAAGCCATAGGCCATTCATCACGGTCAAAACCTTTTTTTGTATCAATCCCTTTTAAGGATTCTACGCGATTATTTTCTGCTCCGGGTGAGCTGCCGTTTCGGGGAAACGATTCAAAGGGAACTCCAAAGTAACCTCAGCAGCATTCCTAGTACCTTGTGAAGCTTCAGGCGAAGAATCAATTATTACATCTATTATAGGTGTATTAGTAGGTGAAGAGGCTACAACTTCAGGAGATGGTTCCCAAGAAGTTTCAGGTATTGGAGTTATCGATAGGAGTGAAAATAGCTTGACAAGTCGACAAGAGCATGTTGATTTGTGTACTGAATACAAGATTCCTTATGTTTTAGAGAGAGGTTGGTGACGTAGAACGCGTGCAACAGCAATGAGACAATTATCCGCACATAAATATCTAGAGTTCATGAAGCGCGCTGGATGGAAATCGATAATTTGAAATGAGCACGCCATACGATCTACTGAACTTGGTGGAAGATTGTTGCGGTTGGACGGTGTTCAAAGATGATAAAAGCCTGCTGGTATCCCAGCAGGCTTATGTTATCTTTAGCATTATTTTTGATCTCGAACAAGTAAATACCGCGTATTTTTTTCTAGGAAAGCTCAGTTAGATTAACGCTTTTAGATAAGGGATGTTGAATTCTTCTAAATAGGCATCTAATTTACTGAAGATTTACGCAGACATTAACCGTCTGTTAGTCACTAAATGATAATTAGAAGCATTTAGGAACATTTAAGAACATTTTTGATATCTACACGAATAGACATTTTTCGACAACATGATTTGATATACTAGTGCTAGGTGTTGTGAGTCATAAGTCATATTATCAGGATTATAGGAGGTCATCGTTTTATGTACTCTGCTGAAATTAGTCGAAATAACCCAACCGCTTTTTTATTTCTGATCGATCAATCGGGATCAATGGATTCCAAAAACGAGTTCGGGAAAACATTAGCGGAGCTTGTTTCCGATAGTATTAATAAGCTCTTTAATGATTTGATTATTAAATGCTCCAAGTCTGAGGGAGTTCGAAATTACTTCGATGTCGGAGTGATTGCCTATGGTAATAATAAGTGTTCCAATGGGCTTAAGGGTGTATTGGCAAGTGCGATTCTAAACCCGATTAGTGCAATCGAAGAAAACCCTTTACGTATCGAAGATAGGATCAAAAAAGTATCCGATGGAGCAGGGGGCGTGATTGAACAAAGAATCAAATTCCCGGTTTGGTTTGAGCCGGTTGCAGATGGTGGTACACCCATGTATCAAGCTCTTAAGCAAGCTGCAGTTGAACTAGTGACATGGTGCGATAACCATCCGGACAGCTTTCCTCCCATTGTCATCAATATCACAGACGGCGAAAACACCGATTCTGAGGATCCAGAAGAGATCGCAGATAAGCTTAAACAAATTGGCACGAATGATGGGGAAGTGCTACTGTTCAACGTACATATAACGCAGCATTCCAACCAGCAATTTCTTTATGTTGACTCTGAAAGCCAATTGCCAAACGCTTCCGCTAAAAAAATGTTTAGGATGTCGAGTGTATTGACGGAGTCGATGCAAAAGCTTGCTGAAAATGCAGGGTACACCGCGTCAGCTAATTCCAGAGGTTACTGCTATAATGCCGAAATTGTTTCGCTAATTGACTTTATGGAAATTGGTACGCGAGCTGCCAATCTCAGGTGATGGTATGAATATCAATTATTTTAAAGTTTTTAGCACTCAAAAGCGGGGAAACATCTCTGATGAGTACGAGGATGCATATGCTCATTGTTTAACCAATGAGCACACCGTAGTTGCCGTTTCTGACGGCGCTACGGAAGCTTCTTTTTCAAAACAGTGGGCAAAAATTCTCGTTCGTCGTTTTGTTGATAGTCCCACGATGGTTATTGATAGCGACTGGTTACTCGATGCATACAAAGAGTTTTATGCTTCTATCGACATCGATTCTTTGCCGTGGCATGCACAAAATAAGGTTTTGGAACAAGGATCCTTTGCAACGCTACTTGGCTTAGAAATCGACTTTGAACAAAAGTCTTTCTTCGCTGTGGCAGTTGGTGATTCCTGTTTATTTTGGTTTGATGATGATTCGGGTTTTCATTCGTTTCCTCAGCGATCTGCAGATGAATTTGATAGCACGCCATACTTAATTGCCACATTCAAACATAAAAATGAACATTTAAGTGAAACGGACAAGCAGCACTTGCGACCGTTAACGTTAAGCCAAGGAAAAACTACTTTTTATTTAATGACAGATGCCATTGCTCATTGGTTTATGAATAAATGTGCAAAAGGCGCTCCTCCGCACGATACGTTACTAGCCTTGACTGAAGAGAATTTTGAAATCTTCATTTCAGAGCTCCGAGAAAAACAAGAAATCAAGAATGATGATGTCACGATAGTGATTATGGAAGTTATTAATGACGATGGGGTAGATAAAAATGGCTTACCCATTAATGAATGATTATCATGACGCGATACAAAATCCGCATATCGTCTTTAATGACCCGGAATTGAAAAAAGGCGTGGTTACAAAGACACCTTTAGGTTTACCTAAAGTGGCGTCAGGTGGCTTCGCTTTGACATATCGCATAGCAGGATCCAATTCGAACAAACAATGGGCGATTCGTTGTTTTCACAAAGAAATGCCCGATATTCAAGATCGCTATCAAAAGATAAGTAGTTTTTTAAACCGGTCTTCCTATCCTTACTTTGTCAGTTTCGATTACCAAAAAGACGGTATTCGGATTAATAACGCCTTCTATCCTATTATTAAAATGGATTGGATGAATGGCAGTCTATTAAATACATATGTGGAAGATCATTTATCCAAGAAGGCTGCGATTGCCGCATTGTCTGCGCAATTTAGAAAATGTATATTGGAGCTTGAACGACTAGGTGTTGCCCATGGTGATCTCCAGCATGGCAATATCATGGTTTGCAATGACCAACTGAAGCTCATTGATTATGACGGTATGTATGTACCAGGCATGAATTACTCTTCAAGTAATGAACTCGGACATACGAATTATCAGCATCCAATGCGCGACAAGTATGTTGTGGGCAATGCAACGGATCGCTTTTCAGCAATTGTTATCTTCATAGCTTTAGAAGCGCTTCAAGCCTCTCCTACCCTTTGGGCGAAATATGATAATGGAGAGAACCTCCTTTTTAGAAGAGATGATTTTATTAAACTTGATGGATCAGCGTTGCTTAACGATTTAAGCAGCATCCCATCCCTCTCTAAATATGTAAGACAATTAAAGCTCTTGTGCAGAGCGCCACTGAAGCATGTACCCACACTTGAAGATTTCATATCGGGCCAGGTAAACGTTCCTTCTCATGAATTGGTCGAAATCAAGCATGCGCCAAGGCGAAGACAGTATGAAGTTTTTATGGCATTAGATGCGAACAAAATTCTAGCACGTAACGGGAATGTGGTTGAGGTTGTAGGGAAAGTAGCAGATGTGGTTGTCAGAAAAACAAAATATGGTCATCCATGTGCATTTATTAATTTCGGTGATTATAGGATGAAAAGTTTCTGTATAGTCCTCTGGGCAGATGCACTACATGCCATGAGAAACAAAGGTAAGGATATAAACGCACTAAAAGGCAAATGGATTTCAGTGGTACAGCTTGTTGATCAGTACAAAGGAGCACCTCAATTCATCTTAGAGCCCACGACAAAAATTAATATCCTGAAAAATGAAAGCGATGCAAGGCAGTTGTTTCAAGAAATTTCCACTTCTGTTGGAGGTGTCAGTCGGAAAAGTAACAAGGATATCATGGATTCAATTCAGACGCCAAGGCAAGCAAAACCAGTAGTAAAGCCTGTACCTACTGTAAAACCTGTAGTGAAACCAACTGTGGTAGCATCAGCGCCTAAATCGAAAAATCAGATGATTCTGGATCAAATCAACAATAATGCACCACCAACGAAGAAAATTACGCCAATACCTATGGCTAGACCAAATCCCACTCCACCATCTAGCCAGCCAAAGTCCTTTTTCTCGAAATTTTTGGATTTCATTAAAAAGTTGTGAATCTAAGTTTTTGAGCTTGTGTAGAGACATTCAAGGCAGAGAGCCTGAGATTTAATTCAGCTATATGTATGAACGGGGCTTTGTAAAGACGATTAATAGACCATTAAAATCAGGAGGGATTGGTATGGGTTTTGGTTTTCGCAAAAGTTTTAAAATTGCGCCTGGCATTCGCATGACCGCGAGCAAATCAGGTTTGGGTGTAAGTTTTGGTGGCAAAGGACTCCGATATAGTGTTCATAGCTCAGGTCGGAGACGGACGACTGCAAGTATTCCTGGAACGGGCATTTCTTATACATCATCAAGTTCTAACAAGAGAAATTATCGCTCGAACTCGTATCAACGACATATGGAGATACTTCAAAGAGAACAACAGGCAAGGGAGGAACAAGAAAGAAATCGCTTGATTGTTGAAAAATTCGAGAACCGTATAGAAATGATTAAGTCTATTCATAAGGAATGCGATGAAGAAATCAATTGGATGGAGTTAAATGATACGCCAGCTCCATTTCAAAAAGATCAAAGAGGTCCAAATGAGTTATCAGCAACACAGATATACGAAAGCTATCAACCGAATTTTTTCGTAAAATTATTTAAAACGGAAACCAGCCAAAGAAACAAGCTTTTGAAGGCAGTACAAAGCGCAGCGGAAGAAGACGCTAAAGCCTATCAAGAATGGCTTGAACTTCGTACGCTTGCAAATCGCGTTGTAGATGGGGAAGTGGAAGCCTTTTTTGAAGTGATCGAGCAAATGTCTCCCCTTGATGATTTACTTGAATTTGGAAGTGGTTTTGAATTTTTCTGTGACCAGTCCCAATTTATGAATATTGAGTTTGATGTTCATAGCGATTCCGTTGTTCCAAAAACAGCGCTGTCACTTACGAAGACTGGAAAAGTTTCTGAAAAAGAGATGACGAAAACACAATATTACGATATTCAGCAAGACTATGTCTGTAGCTGCATTCTTCGTATCGCTCGTGATATGTTTGCCCTCTTACCACTGGAACATCTTGTTATTGATGCAATGGATGAGCAGTTAAACACCACAACCGGCTACAATGAGAGAGTGTGCATTCTTTCGGTGCATTTAGAACGGGGTCCATTGAACCGGCTTAATTTCGAATATATCGATTGTTCAGATGCGATTAGTGGATTCACGCATCGAATGAAGTTTAAGAAAACTGGTGGTTTTGTGCCCGTCCAGCCATTTTCAAATCACGATATTCAAATTTAGAAACAATAAGGGAGCCGATAGGCTCCTTTTTGATGCTATATAATCTTGACTGATTAGATTTATGGTGAAAGCCTGTGTATGTTTACTGCCGGAGGTGATAAAATTATGTATTCACAACGAACGAGTACCTTGTTTTATAATTTGAGCCAAAGATATCGTGTATGGATTGTAGATGGAGAATTCTACAGATATCTAGAGCAAATGAATTTTGAAAAAAAGAGATTAGAAGACCAAAAGAAAATTCTGGGACAAGCGAAGAAGCTTCTTGTTTGTCAGTGGGAAGATCCGTATTTTGCTGCGACACGGAAGTATGAAGAGGAGTATTATCTACGCGTATGGGTGAAGGCGCCGTTGTACGGAACGGAAGACTTTGCCGTTGAACGTCATCATATTCGAACAACAACAGCTGAAAACATTAAAAGACGGTTTGTAATTCATCGGGGTGAAACCCATTTATCTGACATTGAAGTATTCGAAATGCTTATGGGCGAGCTTAAGCAATCTTTAGAGCCGAATGTGCCTAAAGTAGTGAAAAGGATCAGAAAAGAAGTTAGCGACTTTATTCAAAACTGGTCGTAATCTTAAAGTAGAGTCATAGTTATTTACCATTGGATGCGTCAACTTGGTGGAACCAATTAACCTGCTTGATTTTTTTGATGGATGTGGATTAGAGGCATTTTTGGTACAATTGTACTATGCAAATATTGTAGGAATGACAATCTATTATTATCATGGAGGCACGTATGCTAACTGGCGATATTCGCAACAAGGTCGATACGATTTGGGAAATGTTCTGGACAGGTGGAATTACCAATCCACTTTCCGTTATTGAACAAATTACATATTTGCTATTCATGAAACAATTAGATGAAAAGCAAACAAAACAGGAGCGCAGGGTCAGATTAGCTGGCGGGCAAATCACCAATCCAATATTTAGCGAAGTGGAACGCGATCTGCGATGGTCTACGTTTAAAAACAAACCAGATGCACAAGAAATGTTTGATATTGTAAAAGACAAAGCATTTCCGCATATGAAGATTCTGGGTGGGACTGACTCTAAATTTGCAAGACATTTGGAAAATGCGGTGTTTATTATTCCATCCTCTCAACTTCTTCAGCGTGTAGTGACCGCTATTGACATCATGCTTGACGAGATGAAGGATAAAAATAAAGATTCAATGGGCGATTTGTATGAGTATCTGCTCTCGAAGCTATCGACTTCGGGTACAAACGGTCAGTTCCGTACGCCTCGCCATATTATCAAAATGATGGTGGAGCTCATGGAGCCATCGCTTGGGGATAAAATTGTAGATCCCGCAACCGGCACAGCTGGCTTTTTAGTTGCCGCTGCGGAATATGTTGCAAAACACTATCGCGAAGAATTATTCGTAAAATCGGATAGTGAAGGGCATCAGGAGCACTATAAAACATCAATGTTTTATGGATTTGATACGGATCAGACAATGCTTCGTATCGCTAGCATGAACCTCATGCTACATGAAATTGATGATCCGAATATGGTGTATAAGGACTCGTTATCGAAATCGAATAGGGAGGAAGAGCAGTACACAATGGTCCTTGCCAATCCGCCGTTTAAGGGCTCACTCGATTACAGCGAAGTTGCGGACAACCTGCTTGCCAAAGTGAAAACGAAGAAGACAGAGCTTCTGTTCTTAGCGCTCATGCTACGTCTGCTTAAAAACGGTGGACGTTGCGCGGTAATCGTGCCGGACGGCGTATTATTTGGCTCGTCTACAGCGCATGTGGCGATCCGAAAAGAGATTATTGATTATCATAAGCTGGAAGCAATTATTTCAATGCCTTCTGGCGTATTTAAGCCGTACGCAGGGGTATCAACAGCAATTATAATCTTCCGTAAGACGAGCATTGGTGGAACCGATCAGGTTTGGTTCTACGACATGCAAGCGGATGGATACTCTCTTGATGATCACCGTCGTGAACTCGATCTGACCAAGCACGAAGATAATAATATTCCGGATATCATTGCTCGCTTTAATAACCTGGAGTCAGAACAGCAACGTACTCGTACGGAACAATCATTCTTTGTGCCGGTCGAGGATATACGATCAAATAAATATGATCTGAGTATTAATCGTTATAAAGAGCAAGTGCACGAAGAAGTAAACTATGCTCCACCAAAACAAATCCTTCAGGAAATTGTTGAACTGGAAAACGACATTACATCAGGATTGCGTAAACTGAAGGAGATGTTGGGGTGAAGCTAAAGCTTGAAGAACTTGTAACAGTCGTTGGAGGCGGAACACCTGATAGAGAAGTAGATGAATATTGGAATGGAGACATTCCATGGATATCAGTTAAGGATTTTAAAGCTAGCTTAATCTCTACCTCTCTAGAGTCGATTACTGAGAGAGGGTTAAACAGTTCGGCATCAAGATTGATTCCAGCAGGTAATGTAATTCTTCCGACTCGTATGGCACTTGGGAAAGTAGCGATAAATTTAATGGATGTTGCTATAAACCAAGATCTTAAAGCACTATTGATAAAAGATGACTCAAAACTTAATTTGAATTACTTATTTTATTTTATAAAAAGTAATGAGAAAAAAATAATCTCACATGGAAAAGGTGCAACGGTAAAAGGCATAACGATTGATGTTCTAAAGGACTTGGACTTAGATTTGCCAGAGTTGAATGTTCAACAAAAAATTGCGTCAGCGTTAGCCGAAGCAGACGCCCTGATCCAAAAGCGCAATGAAGCGATTGCCAAGATGGATGGACTCGTTGAGTCGGTGTTTATCGAGATGTTTGGGGATCCCATTTCCAACCCGTATGGCTTAGACACTTTCAAATTTGGTGAAATTCTCAAAAAAATTGAAAGTGGATGGAGTCCAACGTGTGATGATAAGCCTGCTAAAGAAGGCGAATGGGGAGTATTAAAACTGAGTTCTGTCACCAAAGGCGTTTATGTTCCTAGGGAAAACAAGAAGTTACTTCCAGGTACTGAATCAGACAGTAAGATTGAAGTTAATGAAGGGGACCTATTATTTACCAGAAAAAATACGAAAGATCTGGTTGGAGCATGCGCATATGCTTACGTAACCCCGAGACAACTAATGATGCCGGATACGATATTCCGTTTTCAATTTATGTCCAATGCAGATGTAGAGAAACTATTTATATGGGGCTTGTTTAATAATAAAAGATATAAGAAGCTGGTTATCCAGAAGTTAGCTGAAGGTAGTGCAGGTTCTATGCCAAATATTTCAAAGAAAAAACTTGAAAATATGCAGTTAATTTTGCCACCGATTGAGCTTCAGCAGAAGTTTTCTCAGTATTTAAAAGATATACAAATTCTAAAAACTAACATGAAGCAGCAACTTGTCAAACTCGAAGAAAACTTCCAATCCCTTTTACATCAAGCGTTTACCGGACGACTACAATGCCGCGATTCGAAGGTGGATGACTATGCCCTTAAACGTTGATTTACTAAAAGCGTACCCACAGTGGGAAACCCTGCATGAATACGCTTCTGAAGCCGAATCGAATGTCTACGCCAATCCACGTACATCCCTCTTTTATAGCCGCGCGTCGCTTGAGCGTGCGGTTCGTTGGATGTATAGCACCGATGGCTACTTAGAGTACCCGGAAAAAGAACGCTATACTCTTATGGATCTCATTCATACCAAATCATTTATCGAAACGATTGCGCAAGAGTTGTTTCAGCCCATCAAGCTTATCGTAAAACTTGGCAACATGGCTGTCCACGATGATACATCAATCACGACGGAACAGTCGCTGCTTATGTTTGAGCATTTGTTTTTGTTTTTTAACTGGCTACAAGATTATTATCTCGACCAGCCAATTCAAAACCTGACATTTAATCGAGATTTGGTGCCAGCTAACACCAAGAAAACAGCCGATTCGACTGAATCGCTGCAAAAATTAGAAAAGCAAATCGCGGAAAAAGATGCCCGCATTCAAGAAGTAGAAGAAGAAAATGCTAAGCTCAAAAAGAAAATCGATGAACTTATCAATCGACCAGCCAATCCAAGTATTACGATTCCACCTGAAAATGAAGCGCGTACACGGCAGCTCATTATCGATGTCATGCTTCGGGAAGCGGGATGGAACGCCCACGGTCAAAACGTCCGAGAATATGAAGTGGAAGGGATGCCAAACCGTACGGGGCTTGGCTATTGCGATTACGTATTATGGTCAGATGCTGGGTTACCGCTTGCCGTCATTGAAGTGAAAAGCATGGTTCATGATGCGCAAAAGGGAAAACAGCAAGCCGTGCTTTACGCCAATCAGCTAGAAGAAAAATACGGACAACGTCCAATCATGTTTTATACCAATGGCTATGAAACACAGATTTGGGATGACACCTTCTATCCGCCGCGCACGTGCGTGTCGTTTTATTCGAAAGCTGATCTAGAATGGGCAATTCAAAAACGTAGAGAACGTAAAGCAACGAAGGACTACAAAACCAATGCGGTGATTGCGGGACGTGTGTACCAAATCGAAGCGATTAAACGTGTTGCGGAGACATACGAAAGCGGTCGACGGCGTTCCCTTTTGGTCATGGCGACAGGAACCGGCAAAACACGTACCGCCATTGCGCTTGTTGATGTTCTAAAGCATGCAGGTTGGACTAAAAACGTTTTATTCCTCGCCGATCGCAGAGAGTTGGTACGCCAGGCTGCAAAGGAATTTAAAAAACATTTGCCAAGTGTCACGACGTGTAATCTGCTCGAGGATAAAGATGATCCATCCGCTCGGATTTATTTTTCTACCTATCAAACCATGCTGAGCTCTATTCAACCTGGTGTTAAACCTAAATTCAGCGCTGGCTTTTTTGATCTAATTATTATCGATGAAGCGCATCGATCAATTTACAATAAGTTTGGCATGTTGTTTGAGTATTTTGATTCGCTTTTATTGGGGCTTACGGCAACGCCAAAGTCTGATGTGGATCATCACACCTATAACTTTTTTGGACTGGCAACAAATATCCCCACTTTTGCGTATGAATACGAGCAAGCAATCGAAGATAAAAATTTGGTGCCCGTCAAACCAGTGTCCGTATTTTTTAAATTCCTTCATGATGGCATCGATCGAGACGAGTTATCGGTAGAAGAACAGCTAGAGTACGACGCGCAGGTTATGCCGCATAAGAAAAATAAAAAAGTCAGTAAGGAAGAAGTCAACCAATTTTTATTTAACAAGGATACGGTGCAACGCTCACTCGAGGTCTTATTTGAACATGGAATCAAAGTGGCGGGCGGTGATCGACTCGGAAAAACTATTATCTTTGCAAGAAATAATGCACATGCCAATTTGATTGTACAGGTTTTCGATGAAATGATGCCGCATCTAAAGGGCAAGTTTGCAGCTGAAATTCATTACAAAGTGGACTATGCGGAAACTTTAATCGAGAACTTCAAACAAGAGGAAAAAGACCCTCATATTGCAGTGTCCGTCGATATGCTCGATACCGGCATTGATGTGCCAGAAGTTGTTAATCTTGTACTCTTTAAGCCGGTGTTTTCGTTAACGAAGTTTTGGCAGATGATCGGTCGCGGCACACGGCTTCGTGAAGATCTGTTCGAGCCAGGCGTCCATAAAACGCATGCGCTGCTTTTTGATTTATGCGGCAATGTAGAATATTTTAATTTCACGAAAAAAGATCCACCCAAACCGATTTCGCTTCACCTTACAGGGCAGCTCTTTGTTGAACGAGTACATCTTGTCCGCGAATTGTTTGCTTCCGGCAGGATGTATGACGACATTCGAAATGAGCTGATTAGCACACTTTCAAGGCAACTGACAGCCATGGATGAGCATCACTTTGCCATTCGTCCCTTTATTCCGCTTTTGACGAAGTTTCGAAACTCGGAGAGCTTCGAGCGTCTCGAGGAGCAGGACGTCATTCGTTTAGTGAGTGAGGATGGCTTTGCTAAACTTGTCTACGATGCCGAGCCAGAAGACAAGAAACGAGTGGACTTACTTCATGTGAGGCTCCAGCGAATGGTACTGGGGGTCTCGGTGATTTCAGGTGTGGATGCAAAGAAAAAGCAGCTGCAAACCATTGCAGAAGCATTGTATCAAAAGCGAGTGATTCCGCAAGTGGCAGATCATGCTGACATGTTGCGGGAAATCATGGACGTTCGTTTCTTTGATCGGACTTCAGCAATTGATTTAGACAAGATTCGAAAAGTCATTCGTGAGCTCATCCGGCTACTCGACAAAGAGCAAAAAGTAATCGTGCACACGAATTTCGAGGATGAGCTAAAAGACATTCGTTTTGACGCCACGCTTCCGTCATATGGCGATTTTAAGGATTACAAAGTCCATATTAGCGAGTATGTAAAACAGCATCAAGATCACATCGCTATTCAGAAGTTAAGACGTAATAAGACCATAACATTACTGGATATTGAATCCTTTTCGGATATGATCGAGCAAGAGCAGGTGGGAACAAAGGAACAGTTCAATAATCATTTTGCAACAGATGGCGAAAATTCGTTTGGTATTTTCGTTCGCGGACTGCTTGGACTTGATCGAAGTGCTGCGCAAGATGCTTTTGCAGCACTTTTAGGAAAGGCAACCCTAAATGCTAACCAAATTAATTTTATTAATATGATCATTGATTATTTAAGTATTAACGGTGTTCTTGAGCCATCCAAGTTATTAGACCAACCTTTTGTCGCCTTGCATCACGAGGGAGTTTATGGCTTGTTTGATGATAATACTGTTGATGAAATAGTTGGCGTTGTGCATGCGTTAAAAGAAAGTGCTAAGGTGGAAGCTGGATAGAAGATATAATTAGAAGCACATAACGTGCTTCTAATTCCTTCTTTTTATCGATCCAGATCTTTCATTGTCGTAATTACATCTGAATTGGGAGTATTAATATGAATAAGGATAAAGAAAAAACAAAAACCAGCAAAGCTGTATTCACAGTGAGACTTTTTAATGTACTGCTGTGTTTTTTGGGTGTTGAAATATTGATAACGTATAGTAGGAAGACGCTAAATAAGGGGACAATGATTGAAGATCCTGTTGTGAAATATGGTCTCTATAGTCTACTTTCATTAATCCTGGTTTTTTATATAGTGAATTATTTTCTTTTGGGAAATCATAAACAGGATATAAAACGAGATACATTTGAAGGGAAGCAAGATTATATATTTTATATTATTCCGCTTGCGATCATTGTAAATTACTTATTTATTTATAAACCCATTACATATATGACGGGCAGTTTATTGTCGGACCTTTTCGATATTGCCTTAGTATTTTCTTGTATTTTTATTGTTGTATTTATAATTATTCTATGTAAAAGGGTTCTGTACAGAAATGCGTTTGGGTCACTAGATACTGATGAAAAATCAAATTCCTTTAAACCTGATAGTCCAATTAAAGATAGAGCTGAAGATAAACTTAAAAGAGACAAATTTACTGATCGGATTGCCGGATGCATTGCGGATCAAGGTAATGAAAGTTTAACGATTGGTATATTCGGTGAATGGGGATCAGGAAAAAGCTCAGTATTTGAGATGATCAAAAAAGAATTAAGTAATAAAATGAAAACAAGCAGTATCATCATTGACTTCAAGCCATGGTATTTTGGAAATGATAATCATGAAATAATAAGAACGTATCTTTTTCAATTAATAGACGAAATAAAAAAAGATGACGGCTTTGATCCAAAATTAGATAAAGAATTAAAAAAATACATGGAGTATCTATCTGCAATTAGCTTCAGACCGGCAGGTTTAATAGTAAATCTAAAGGATTTTTTAGATAAGTATTCCCCAAGTAAAGATTCCATTAAATTATCAGAAGTTAAAAAAACTATCGAGGAAATGCTAAAGAAATCTAACAAGAGAATTATTGTGTTTATCGATGATATCGATAGGTTGGATCGAGATGAGATAAAGATGGTATTTAAACTGGTTAGATTAATTGCCGATTTTCCAAATATCACATATTTATTAGCGATTGATGAAGATGTTGTATCTGATTCATTATCAGAATCGTATCATGAAAAAGAGTTGGAGCATAGAAAGTCACATGGACGAAAATACTTAGATAAATTTATTCAACTACCTATATACCTTCCAAAACCAGACCCAGACTATGTTGGTGGGATTTTTTGGGAAGAGATTGAAAAATTTTTAGTCCACAAGGATGTGAAAGGCGTTAACAAAGAATTACTGCTTCAACATGTTCGCCATTTAGAGTTTACTCCAAGAAATGTTAACAAATTCATTAATTTAGTTATGTTCTTTCTTCCGCTACTAAAAGATGAAGTTAATCCAAGAGATTTGATGTATTTGTTGTTAATACAAATTAAAAATCCGAAATTATACAAATTCATTAGAGAACGTGGGTACTTTTTTACGAATGATCTGGAAGCGGAAAAAATGGATGAGTTCCGTAGTAACTCCAATTATTTTATTTCGGATTTTAATCATTATAAAGATATTTTGTGTGATATTTTCCCGTATTTAGATAGGTTTTATGATGAAAAGAAGTCTAGAATAAACGAAAAAACAAAAGACAAATGGTTATTGGAAAAGAGAATTTGTTCGACAAAATATTTTGAACAGTATTTCATGTACAGTTTACCTCAAGGTGAAGTATCCCATGAAATTCTAGAATTATTCTTGAAAAAGTTAACAGATTCTAATGTACCGTTTGAAGAAATGTATAAAGAGTATTTGAATCTCATAGAGGTACATGCAATAAGTGATGTCAATATTAAGCTAAAAGGTGAGCTAAACAATATTAGTGTTGAAGCACGTACACACCTTATTAATATAGCAATCAATTTATACGCTGATTTTTATTTGAATAATGATAAAAAAACTGAAACTGATAGCCTTTTTTATTTGATTTGGCTCATTTCAGTAACGATAATTAATAATTTAGAGTCGACAAACTTGATGAAATTTGATAATCATGTTAATTTATTTTTATTAGTGAAAATTTTTATTTATTTGGAAAATTCAGATGAAGATACGGAACGATTGAATATTCTAAAATCTAGAATTCAATTACTATATCAAAAAAGCTTAGATGTTAAATTGATAAATGAGTTGAACATCGCTGATGCTAAGTTTATGTTGCAAAGCTGGGATCGTTTTATGGATTCAAAGCAGATAAAAGTGATCACATCTAATTGGTTTAATGATGAAGAGGTTTTAGAAGGATTTTTGAAGGTTACTTTCGAACATGAGGCAAACCTGAAAAATGAAGAACAGCTTATTAGTAGCTTTGTTAGTTCTTCTAAGTATATGCCAGACACTCAAATTAAAAAGATTTTTGATATAAAATCACCTTCTTCTGAAAATGAATTAATGATGGATAAGAAATCAACTAAATATCCTTTAACTGGTGAGTTTATTTATGCGAAGAATAGACTTTTTGATTTTGTGACAGATAAATTAAGAGAAATCGAGAAGGTAGGTAAATCAAATAATCAATATATTGGTAAGCCAAAATTATATATCCAAATGGGCATTGATTTGATCAATAGGTACGGGGAAAATAGTCAAAAGAATATAATTGAAAATATTGCAGAAGAAACAGCTGAATATAATTCAGATTTAACTGATCATTTAGAGATGATTGAAAAAACTCGGAGAGAACTGTCTGATAATGATTAGTAAATTTATTATTCTTTAAGTGATAAGGCGTATTTTCATCTCGAATGCATACCTTAGGTCGAGGTGAGTGGTTCCATGTTGATTCCAACAATAAATTCTGGAGAAAGCCTGGTAAGTTATAGTTACCGCGTCAGTAATGCCAATTTTTACGCGTCGACGCAAAGTCTAGCATCAGGGTGGAAATTAAATGTTTAAAGTTTAATCGAAATAGCTTCACGGATAAATCGATTAATATCATTCATGAAGTCACTGGTATATCGAAAAAACGATTGCTCCTTATGAACGAAAGCTCATTAATTGAGGTGTTTGGCTATGAATTTTATGATTTATACGTGATTCGTAACCAATTTAAATATTGCCCGGTATGTATTTGTGAAAGTCATCACCACAAATTGTTTTGGATGCTGGAACCTGTTACGTGCTGCTTGAAACATAAATGTTTTTTGCGCGACTCATGTTCAATGTGTCTTGCCCGTATATCCATTCGTGGTTTAATGACGGGTTTTTGCGATGATTGTGGTCATTTATTTTCACCAAGAGATGCTATCAATGTATCAGACCATTTCCTTTTACAGACGCAGAGAATTATTCAGACTCAATTGCTGAAAAATAAACCTATCATTTTTTCAGATAATATTGAAATGTCTCTGAGTGACTTCCTTACTTTTTCGCGTGTAGCCAGTCATTTGTTGCAAGGGATAAATAGCTTTGTTGGTGATTACAGAGTAATGACGCCTTTATTTAAAAAGAATTCAGCGTTAGATAATCAAATGTCTTGCTACAAATATGCAAATGTTTTTTGGCTGTTGAACAATTTTCCTGCCAATTTTAATGTATTGCTTAAGAAATGCGAAGAGCTACCTTTAAAAGTAAGGAGTAGTAAGGATCGTAGGATACAGCATCTTTTGAGTGCTTCTCCGCGCGTAGTTAAATTATTAAGTCAGACAAACCTGTTTAATAACGTAAACAAGCCATCAAGGGCGTGTCTGCAACCACAAACTATTTGTAAAATCCCGAAGCGAAGGAAAATTTCCAAAAAAACCAACTGTGCGGTAAAGGAAAACATTATAGAAGGCGAACAGATTGCACCTGAAAATCTAATTACTCGCACAGAGGCTGCTAGCATTTTAGGCATTATCGAAAAGGTCCAAATCAATAAACTCATTGATGCAGGTTATTTCGCATTACGAAAATATCCTCAAAATTGCTGGTATCTCAATAAAGCAGAAGTTTATTCATATCTTGAATCGGTTCGTGGTGAATATGATCCAACAAAATCAGGTATTTCATTCTACCAAGCGTT
The DNA here is from genome assembly GCF_005930355.1 of Paenibacillus sinopodophylli. GTDB lineage: Bacteria > Bacillota > Bacilli > Paenibacillales > Paenibacillaceae > Pristimantibacillus > Pristimantibacillus sinopodophylli. The sequence goes on along the minus strand of NZ_VDBO01000022.1, from coordinate 38,855 downwards.
ATTTAAACTCAGTCGTTACGGTTTGGATTTGGTTGGAACTATAAAAACTATACGTTCAAGTAAATTACGCGCTTTTGTTACTAAACAATATGGAAAATTGAGTGATATCATATTCGATCCAGCTGATATGGAACAGTGTATGCAAATGTTAAAGGATAATCGGAAAGTGACTAAAGGACTTACGAAGGCGGAAGTGCTTCGTATTCTGAAATTGGATTACCATTCATTAATGCTTCTTGAACATCGTCTACTTCTGGTCCCTCATTACGAATTGTTTTATAAATCTAAAAAGCGACGAATCAATTACTACAGCCCAGAGCAGGTAGAGGATTTTAAACGACAATATATCGATATCAAAGAAGTGTCGAATCGATTTGGAATTTCTATCGGTAAAATCCGAGGGTTAATTAGAAAAGGTGTCATTCAAGATGCTTTGAAAGGCATTACCAAGCGCTATTTATTTCAAGTCGATGAAATCCAACCCATACTTGAAAATCTGCGGATCGAGTAATCGGTCTTTTTTTATTGTAGTATCTCCTAGGCCCTCTAATGAAACTGGAGTCTTCCTATCCAAATCAATTAAAATAAGGATAAGGGAGATGATTCGGTGTGGGTGGTAAGAGGTTGAGTGAGGAGACACGTTTGAAAATTGTTCGTGAGGCGTTGGCCGGTATGAAAGTGGGGGTGTTTGTTCGCATGTACGACGTTCATCCTGAATCGATACGACTGTGGGTTAGAGATCACCGGGACTCCATTCCACCAGAGGAAATCCCAATGACTGACGAACACTTGCAAGAACTTCAACGACTGCAGCAGGTGGAAGAACGTTACGAAAAGGCCGTGAAGGTGCTCGGTGAAAAAGAACTTGAGATTGAGATCCTGCGAGAATTGCTAAAAAAGAAGAACCCCGCTTATCCGAAACATTCGAAGTAGCACACCTATTCATTAAGCGGGGAGATCGAGCAGCTGTCGTGCTACGTATACTTGGACTATCGGAATCCACCTACTACGACCGTAAAAAACGTGCGGAGAGTCGCGCCGAAGCGGAGGAGCGTCCAGCTCCTCGTCAAAAAGGTCGTCCTACGCCTAGCTATTCTCATACGTTTACAGGATAACAAGTAAGTGATGAGCAAATCAAAATATGGCTCCTTGAACGCCTTGAGGGTGAAGAGCATGTCTATGGTTACAAGTTTTTAGCAAGATGTATGCGAGATCGTTATGGCTTAATTCTAAATAAAAAGAAATCATATCGTTTGTGCAAGGAGCTAGGTATCCTTAAGAAAGCGCGAGAGCGGGTTAAATCTCATGCGCGCAGAGTGGCGAGGAATCATATTGTAACGAGTTCGGATCAACTCTGGCAAATGGATATTAAGTATGGTTACGTAATTGGAAAAGAACGTTTCTTTTTCGTGCTCAGCATTATTGATGTGTTTGACCGCGTAATTGTTCAGCAGTATAGAGGCACGGTATGTGAGGCCAAGCATGTGGTTCAAACGCTATGGCGTGCGATACAGAGCCGGGTGGAACCTGGCGGCGTGATGCCTGTTATCCGCACAGATAATGGTCCGTAATTTCTCAGCAAGTTGTTTGGAGATACGTGTGAGAGCCTCGGCATGATCCATGAGCGAATTCCGCCTCGTACGCCGAATATGAACGCCTACATCGAGTCTTTCCATAGCATTTTGGAGCGTCATCTGTTTGGCATACGAGATTTCATGACTTTCGAGGAGGCTTATGAAGCACTGGATGAATACATGGACTTTTACAATAACCGAAAGATTCACGGAAGCTTGAGGCAGATGTCTCCCGTTCAGTTTTCAAAGTGGATCAAGACGCTGGAAGACACTTCAGCCTTCCATAGGAAGGTGTAATAGCTCGAAAAAATGAGCTTACCTAAGAACGAATGTTTTTTGGTGGGTAAGACTCCGGATTTAGGGGGCCTAGCCGCTTGTACCATCAAATATCCATTTGAGCAGCACAAAGACGATCATCGCAGAGAACAATTGACCAAATACGGCATTTTCAGTCGTACCAAATAACGTTGGAATGTTTAAATGTTGTTTAATCCAACGAAAAAAAACTTCAATTTGCCAGCGTGCTTTATAGATCAAGGCGATTTGCTCTGCTGTAACGCCCAACAAATCAGTCACGACGCGAATTTCTCTACCCTCAAAATCACGAAAAATGACCACTCGGTGACGATGCTTAGATCGACACTGCGGCGTTCCCAACTGGCAAGTGATATCGCGAATGACTTGAGAATCTGCAGGGACTTGACGCTTTAGCGCATAGGGTTTTTCGAAATGAACATTGTCACGAAGCCGGATGACAAAGGATTGACCCTCTTGTTTATAGCGATCCAAGCGTTCCAATATACCGTAAGCCCGGTCCATCACCATAATAAAGTCGGCGTTTTCCAAGGTTTCGCATAAAGGACCATCATGCCTTGCGCCAATGCTTTCCGTAACGGCAAACGGCTGTCCATTTTGAGCTCGTAATGCAACATGTAGTTTAACGGCAGCCCTTTCACCGTGGTAGGGTGCCCAGGGCAAGCGAGTTTTTCCCACTGTCATTGTTGTAGAGTCAATAAGCAATAATTCTTTTGGAAAGGCCAGCTTGCGCCTCGTTTCACGATTACATTTGCGGACAAGTAGCTGAAACATCTCTTTAAATACAGCAAACGGAACATCAGCTGCTTTTCCAGAAAAAGAAGAATAGTGAACGGGAGAAAGGCCGCTAGATGCAGCGTGATCCGCACCGAAACGATAGCCCGACCATTCCTCACTGGCTGCGGCAACCCAATAGTGAAGCAATTGATAAACGGTGAATTTTCGTGCCACATCGACATAGCCAACCGTTTTCACAATGGATTCCACTTCTTCGGGAGTAAGAATGGTTTGAAGGATCGGGAGAATCGTGTTAGACTTTTTCATGGAGTCGTCACCTTCCGGTTTGTTTGTAGGGGTACAAACATTTTACCGGGTTGACGGCTTTTTTTCTACCATTTAGTGGTTAATCAACAGGCCTGCTCCAAAGACACCTTTGTAAGCAGGGAAAACCTGATCTAAAACCGCTTGGAATTGCAGTTTAGTCTGTACGCACATTTTTGAGAGAGACTCATATTGCCTTGTTAGATAGCGTAGATTGAGCAGTTGCACACCTCTTTTCTTAAAAGGTTCAAACTCTTCTTTGTAGTATAACTCTCCCAAGAGGTAAGCGTCAGCGGCATCCGTCTTTACTTTACGAAGCTGAGACTTCCTAAGTCGGTTTGAGATGAGTGGATTAATAACAATATAAATATAATGATATTCCTCTAGGAACTGGACAACATGGCTTTGGTAATGTTCGGTTGCTTCTAGAATAAGTAAAGGGCGTTGATTGGATACAGACTCAACGTCCTTTAAAGCATGATGGAGATTAGCTAAACCATCACGATTATGCTCGAAGTGGAATGTACCTCGGAAAGGCTTTCCGCGCTCTAAAAAGGCTTGTCCATGGCTTTCTTCTTTAGAAATATCTAGACCGATAACTGGATTCATATCATCTCTCCCTGTCATTTAGATTCACCGGCATCCCCTAAGGTTCTTTTTGTCGCTCCATAGCATCGCTTGTTATACGGGATCTTACGTCCCAACCAGCCTCAATCATGGTCATGACAAATAAGGGTGAACATTATAGCGCTCGGGATCAAGTCCCACGGGTAGGTACGTTCGACCAAGCTACCTTAATCCTCTATGCAAATAAAAAAAGGATCAACCAGAAAGAACTGGTTGATCTCATAATACGAACTGGCAGGATAGTTCAATCATTTCACGAATATGTTAAATATTAAGATATTTATGATTTTCACAAATTTTAGGATTTACGAAACTACAGAAGACATTGTAGATGATACAGGTTGAAAGGATTTATGCTACTCGTTAGTATACTTTTACTCATGACAGGTTGTAATTATTCAATTGATAACCATTATGTACACTTTAATCCTTCAAAGGTTAAGGTAGGTGATCAAATAGCGGGATTAACATTGATCTCTATTAATTATGATAAAGAAACGGAAACCGTGAATGCTTATTTTGAAGGTGAAGTTGAAATATCGGGATACTATATGGATTCAGGGTTCTTTGCTCCTGATATTACGAGTCATTTACCTAAAGCGACTTATGAAGAATCACATAAGAATAGTTTTAGATTAGAAAATATGCCGGAATTTGATAGTGAGCATAGAGCGGGAACAATTTTAATTAAAGATTATGAAATCCATACCAGGAATACAGACTTAACTAATCAAGCTGAATTTGTAAGAAAGATTGACTAAGATAGTTATAATTCGGATGCCTGTAGCTTCTCATAGAACCATATTCACGTTTCGCACCATACAGCTGTCGGTATGGTTGTTACGCTCCCAACGGGACACTATAGCTTAATAATCAACAAGACGAAGACGAGGCTGCCGGTATGTAACGGCGGCCTTGTTGAGCTAACGGTCAGGATTCATCAACCGTTTGTTATAATGATTTAGTGCGAATTCGGAGGAGGATCGGGTTATGAGAGCAAGTTGCAGTACAATTATGAACCGGCTACTTGATACAGGTTATATTGATGCGAAGTTAAAAAAGCTATCATATGACCATGAATCACATGTTGTACATATGATGTATGGAGACCCGACTAGTGATGATAATGATACAACCGTCATTTTCAAAGACTGTTTTTCAGCGAATTTCAACACTTGGCTGGAAGGTATAACAGGAACTATCCCGAGTAAACCCGGTGATTCTGACTTCTTTATTCATGATATATTAATTCAAGACGTTGAAATCAATGGAGTTCAACTTTACAGATGTCTTATGGAAATCCCTATGATGGACAGCACAATTACCTGCTTGAGAATCGAAATTATTAGCCAATTGCGTTGAACTATCTGGGAACGATAGTTCAACGCACTATGGAGCAATTGCGATCTGCAACTGCTCCATTTTTTCATTATGCTAACTGGCAGGATAGTTCAATAAATTAGCGAATAAATCAAATACGGCGAATTTGAGTAGTTCGGAGATTAGTTCTTATATGACACAGCAATTTCCACTATCCTCAATCAGGAGTGAACTAATTGAAAGATATTAAAGATTTAATTCCACAACATAAGCACGATATGGATACAATCGACAAATTAAAAAATATTAATCATGATGAAACTGATCTTGGACCAATTAAGGATGATTTATTTGAATGGATTCAAGACATTAATTGGCCAGCTGTGTAAGATAATTCCCCAATTAAAACTTATTGACGTAGTGCCGCAAATACAGAAGGTATTGAATAGCAATGATGACTGTTGGCAATTCGCATGCATTCATTTCCTATTACCTGAACTGTCTTTAGATATGCGAGAGCTAATAAAAGCAGATCTACTTAGAATAATACAAAATCCGACCCGTAATGAGAAACTTTGTGAGATAGATCAGGGAGCAAGAGAAGTTTATGAAAGCCTATTCTAATAAGTATGCAATGTCTTATAACACCATATTTATGCATCGGGGCATTAAGCTAACGGTGAACGTTAGTTCAATAAAAACACAGAAGCAGCCGATCACAATGATCGGCTGCTTCATTACGCTAACTGGCAGGATTACTCGGTGGGCAGTGATAGAATTCTTTAATGTTGGCACAATGAAAGGTATCATATAAATGATAAATTAAAATCAATTAAGGGGGGGGCTCTATGGCAAGTAAGATAGATACAATTTGCGACATTACTTATCGACTGGCATGGTTTGATATACCAGAAAATCAGTATAAGAGGTCTTATAATAAGTTGAGGAAATTAACTCGTGAAGTGTGGACGGAGTCTCATTCTGAGCTAATACGAAGATTGAAAACGATGGAGAGTCCTGCAGCTGATTATCAGCTATTTTGGTTTGAATGTATGGCTGGTTCTCCGATAGGCCCGAAACTGCATGACTTAAAGGGAATGCCATTAAGCTTACCATATCAGAGCTTACCAACAGATTATAATGAACATCAAGGTTTACATGACTCTGAACTTATAAGCTTTCGCTATGATAAACACAATCTTATTGCAAATATCCTACTGGATTCGTGGGAGCGTGAATATGCAGATTTAACCTTTATTAACATCAGTCATTTCATCTACCAAAAAGATGGTGCAGTAATCGAACTTGCGTTGGAGGACATCAGGGATTTAACTATCTTATCTGACGGAGAAGCTCCAGTTATTGATTATTCCCTTAAACATTTAGAAATCGAAAAAAATGATTCGATTCTTAATAAAAGATTGTTTTATTTGTTTTTTTCTTCCTCAGCAATCTATATCTTTGCTGATTCTTGGTCGATCAAGACTTTCTAGTCAATTACGTTCCTGGATTCAGCTCCTTCGGTAAAATATAGTTTTCTCACGAATGCTCGCTTATTCGCAGGATCTCTCCAATAGATAAATCGCTATTCGGATAGAAGAGGGGTGTACCGTCAAATTCGGCAACAGAAGCGCATGCGGGAACAGAAGGGGCGAGTTTTCGCACCTTTTTTTCTGTTTTGTTGCACGCTTCTCCACGTATTTCCGGAGGCTTTCACTCCCATTTCTCGACGGGTCGATGCCCTTTCATTCCTTCGTTACGCCTATCCGGTGGGTGGAGGCCGGTTATCCTAACGGTACGGGTCTGTGCCCTTTTGCTTAATGCAATCCGGTACTCCGTGCAGTCTTGAGATCCTGCGAATAAGCCAATTTTCGTGCTAACTGAGAAGCGGCTAAGCAGTTTGTTTTATAGAATGAGCTCGATCCGGTTCATAAGCTTCGCCGCTATGTGCCATAGCAACTAGGAGGCGAGCCAACTTGCCGCAAAGCTTCATCACGGAGCGCATTGGCTTCATGTTTTTCATCTTAACATTCACTTCGTGCTGTCGTTTAAACGATACATCGTTCATGATGAGGGCCATGGTTGCCATGAAAAGAGCATGTCGGCCACGTTTGCTGATGGATATCTGACCCTTCCATTTGCCTGAACTCGCTTCAGCCAGCTTAAGGCCGGCATGCCGTAGCAACGCGTTACCATGTGCATAGCCACTGAGATCCCCAGCTTCACCGAGAATGGCGGCGACTGACTGGATACTCATACCCAACGGCTAGCAACGGCTCGGATTGTGGAATCAGTTGCAGCCGCGACTTCATCCTCGATGACCTGCAGTTGCTCCTTAGCTAGATCGTATTCGGCGAGGAGCTGTTGTATATGAAGTTTGTAGGCTCTCTCAGCATGCTTTGCGCCGACCGAGTGAACTGCCAGTGCCAGCAGTTCACCAGCTCTTCGTTCACCGCTGTGTCGTTTCATGACTATTTTCCAGCCGGCGATTACTTGACATACGGAGAGTTTTTGAAGATAAGTAGGCATTGGAAAGAGACGCAGTGTAGCGAGCGAGCCGGAGCCAATAAGGTGCTTGTATACCTGCCTCATTTCTGGAAACATAATGTCGACCCAGCGGTGGATCTGGTTTTTGACGCTGACGAGGTTCAATACATCTAAGCAGCTGGTGAAATTAGGTCCGGCTGCTTTTAGTTGAACTAAGAGCAGGAATTTGCAGCAAAATTAGCGAATGTGAGAATAACGATTGAATATGAGTAGGTAGGTGGTAGTTATGGAAAATACCAATAAAATACTAACTGGCTATCCAGTTAAATAAAGAGGTGTTGCTAATGTCAATGGAAGAATATCCTGTTTCTAATTGTAACGTTTGTAGTCAAGGCTGGATTTTAATTGTAGAAGAACAAAAAACAAGTACATGCTTCCTGTATTGTAACGAATGTGAGACAGAATGGGATAATCCAATTGAGTTTTTTGCTGGGAAGGAAGGGACAAAAAATAAATATGGTGTAGTTAGAGAAGCGACAGACTGGCATATTAAAGATATTGGATGGGATAAGTATATTAATAATGATCTAAAAAACAGGTTGACTCCATGATTTAATTGTTGGAATACCTTGGCAAAGAAGCGGGCTGTCTAGGAAGTCAGTGAAAGCTGAAAACTGGACGCCCCGTGTACATAACACAGAGCTTGCGGTCTTCAACCCATGAGATTTTCTGTCTCAATACACCTTCTTGTTTGACGCTTACCATTGATCGGCTGCTTCATTACGCTAACTGTGCAGGATAAATGTAGTCTTGAATATCTACGATATAATAAACTGATGCTATGAGTGATTTTTTAATCTAAAGGGGATAAGACAAAATGAATGATGAAGAATTTATTAAGGATATTTATCAATTAATAGTTAGAGATAACCTTGAGATATATCGCAATATTTTTACTAAGACTGATATAACGACAATAACGGACCCTTATTGGAAGAGAGCTATGCAACTATTTGAGGAACTGCCAGAAGAGAATAAAGAGATACTTCTAAATATCATAGAACAAGTTCAGGTTGATACCACGTCAACATTACTGGGTATTTTAGATGGTGTAATATCGCTTAGAGATCTAGAAATTGAGTTGAAGCTTACAACTAAAGGACAAGAAGCGGTATTAAATGGGGATTTACAAGATAAATTCTTAGAATTTGATGAGGAAAATCGTTGAGTAATAAAAAACGGGTAGCGATAGTTGTTCACTATGATGATTGGCTGCTTTTTATTACGCAATTGGCAGAGTTTAAGGGGGCGCGCCGCTTCCCTGAAGATCTTGATAAAAACGATTGATACTGATGTATCGCTTGGTGTTCAGCAAATAGGTAGCATTCCTAGTATATAGAAAGATGAGATTTGAGACAGTGGCTCGGTTGGTATCAGGCACGGTATGAAAATACGCAACTCTAAAAAACTACAGGTTAAGGACAGGACTCTCCACTCCTATCTATACTTTTGCACTTATTATGAGTGCAAGCCACCCTTCTAGGTGGCTTTTTTTATTGCTCTTAAATTGTTTTGTCTGCTGAAGGCTAAGTATAAGATTTATTTAAACGTTAATCCGAACGGGCAGCATTCCTATAATGAAGCAATATTGGATTCGAAAGCAACTGAGGTGATCGGATGGCATTAAGCACTATATGAAAGTACATCACTCTAAAAGCTACAGGTTCAGGACGGGACTCTCCACTCCTTTTGCACTCATTATGAGTGCAAGTCACCCTTCCAGGTGGCTTTTTTAATTGGTATTAAATTGTCCTGTCTGCTGAAGGCTATGTTATAGGATTTAGTTAAGCTTTTAAACGAAATGGCAGAATATTTCCAATATGTGTTATTATCATTCTGATTGTGTTCTGGCAAGTTATTGTGAATTAGGCTACAGTTGCTAGAGAAAAAAAAGTTTTACTGGATGAAGAGCAAGCATTAATTATCAATGGAGACAGAATGGACAAAAATAGAATTGGTCTGCAAACAATTAAGAAGAGATAAATGGAGTTAAAGATGAATTTTACGTTGGATGCGGATTTTAAACGCATAAATCGATGAAGAGATGGGATATTAATGATTGGTTTTGCTGACGACGAATTTGATACTCAAGAATGTGTGCTTCTTCAAAAAACATTGAATCTAAATGAGGAAGATGTAGAAGTAGGTCTCGATAAAGTTCATATTACATATAATGATGAGTTGCAGTCGTTATATGGTGGTATTATTAAATGTTATTTTACGCGTAATCAAGTAGAAATCACTCTGAATGAAGAAGCAACCAAGATAGTACATCTCTTCTAAAGCAAATTCTTGCAACAGTACATGGCTATGGAGATCTTCTGTCATCTAGCATGGGTTAATGTAGAGTAAGGGGTATAAAGTCTAAAACAACAATTAAAGGATTCTGAGACGCTGAACTATTTAAGGTTTTTGTTCGCCAGCCGATAAATAGCATCAGGGAATGTGAGGATAGACTTTTCAGCATTACGAAAGAGTGAGAACATTGTTATAGAATCGAGGTTAACTGGGTTGATTTACATGTTGGCAATCAGAATGGTGGGCGTGAACATAGCATGGTTTCTTCCTAAGCGTTTTCATAGATCTATTATAGGCCTTGGAATGGTCGGGTTATATGTTTATATGAAATACTATTATTGCGAGAGGTGTGAAACAGATAATTAGCGAACTCTGTGTTGGAAAGCGGAAATTTATACGCTTTTAAATCGTTTTGGGAAAATAGGAGTTATCTTGACGAAATCTTCATTCGGTATTACCCAAACTTCTGAATCATTCAAAATTTTGACATGAGTACCCTCAGCGTCCTCCAAGTAACCCTCATGCTGCACCATTGTATCTGCTCCAATACAACCACGTAGTCAAAGTAATCATCATTTCGCATTGCATTTGCACCCTTATGACTTATTCGTAATAGAAGCTATGTACTCGCTAGAGTCCAGAAATGAAATCATTAACGGTTGAGAGCATTCTCGATTCCTATCAAAAATATTACTGACATATTTATGGCAGTAGTGTTTTTCTCCATCAAATTCAGGTTATACAAATTGAATGATCTATATCATTCGCAAGCAATGTAAAATAATAATAATAGCGATCGGTGAAGTCGAAGAAATACCTGTGAAAGACCAGATCATGGTCGTAGTCATCGTAATTTCTGGGATGACTACCATTCAGGCTCCAACTATCAAACAGTCGACCAATAAGTGATAGTAAAACAAATGCAAGTCCTTTAGGAAGAAGTATCAGTCCAGCAGACAATGTATCCATACTTATTACTTGAATCAAGAAAATTGGAAATATCAGCTTTGATGATAAAATGATCATCTTGCAGAAGAATACCCAGAAGGTGACTATTTCGACATCTGTTATGTAAAAGCTATTAAATTGAGTGAGAGTTTTTCCATGCGTAGCTGTCTAATGATAAAAGATCAAGGGCGTTATGTCTAACTATCATGGAAATCAGTACCATTGGACTTTCCTAATTTAAGTCTGCTTCTCCTGATTTTACTTAGTCCGAAAACGATGCCTCACAATCCAACGGTAGCATATCACACTAGGTTTGGTGATCAAAGATCCTGAAATAGTTGGAGCCACTGCCGGTGTTACTGTGAAAACGAGTGAGACAAATCTATTACTGCACTACGCTTTTTCACCGGAAAGATAACTAAAACGAGCTGAGCATCAAGAGTAACAATAGTGCTGTCCCTACTACTTGAAAGTACGTTCTACCCTCAATATATTAAAGTTATCTGCTTTTTCCCGATTAGAGCACTCAAGATAGAAAAAGTCACCTATGCCAAAAGAGTTTTCTTGCTGAGAACCAATGTATTATCAAAGCGGAGAGTAGAACGAGTATACCTTGTAACAAGCAGATATCCCGTAGTTAACCATTGAATTGTATTTTCTGTTACATTAAAGTATGCATTTATCTGGTAAGTGTCACATTAAGTGTTGTCTCATTAAAAGTCCCTATAAAAGCAGCTAAAATAAAGGAGAATAAAATAGGTAAAACTTTAATCCGTTCTTTAGTCGGTTTATACATTGGCGCTAAATAAATGACATCAGAGCACCTCTAAGTTTCATGATAATCTTAGTCTTTCAACTTAATAGAGTTGTATGGCTTTGAAATATTAATAGGCACTACTTTAACTGATTTAATTTTAGATGTCTATAATTCTTATTCTCAACTATATTGGTGATTATCCAGTACTTAGATATTATATTTATGAAAATAAAAAGTGGAACTCAGAAACTGGATAATCAATCTATGATGACCGGTTCATGATTTAACTTTCAATTAGATCAAAACTGATGATAAGAATTTGCAATCTTCATTACTACTGACATTCATTTGTCAGGTAATGTGATGGATTATCACGATTTATTTTATATAGCCCTATGTGGTTTCAATAGGAGATTCAAATTCATTCACAATGAAGGACCTCCCCCTATATTGAATTGCTGTTCGTTTGTGCAAAAAAAGAGGCAGATCCTTAAGCAGAAAGAATGCTTATGGAATCTCCTCTTTTTTTTGCAGACTATTCTTGCTGACATCGAAATAGAGCAGTATACAGAATTAGATTTTACTGGAAGCTGGGAATAGACGCTTTTTGTAAGTTTTTCAAGCCTTCCCGCAGTACGTTAATCAGCTTCTCTGCAGAAGAACTGAAAACTGGACCTTGTTTTTTGAATAATAGCCCCGTTACCAAGCCAGAGTGTAAATCTTCTATTTTGAAAACTAAAGTACCGTCAGGTAGGGGGCTTGCGGTAATGACTGGAACGACAGCGATACCAAAGTTCTCTTGCACATAAAATTTGAGAGCGGCCATATTGCCGATTTCCATACCGTTGTACGGGCTGCCACCATTCTCAAGTAGGGCGCTTTCTAGTTTTTTGCGATGTGGACAGAGCGTTGGGGTCAACAGCAACTTTTCGTTCTTTAGATCACGCAAGAAAATGTTGTCTCTATTTGCCAGTGAATGTCCGGTTGGGATAAGGAGGCAAAGCTCTTCCTCGAACAAAGGCTCGAATGTATGTGAAAGGCCCGTATCCGGCGTGGTACAAATAGCAAGGTCAATTAATCCATCATCTAACATTTGGTTTAATACGGTCGTATTACCAATCTGAATACTCACCTGTACCTTCGGGTATTTTGCTAAAAATGGGCCAAGTATTTCGGGTAAGCGATAGCTTGCAGTAGGTTCCATTACGCCAAGCCGAACGACACCGGCTTCACCTTGGCTAAGTTCTAACATGGTTGAATGCAAATGATCATAGTTTTTGAGCAAAAAATCGGCATTCTGATGGAGAAGCCGTCCGGCTTCAGTCAATTGTATCTTTTTGCCGCGCTCCAGCAGTTTGATGCCAAGATCCGCTTCTAGCTTTTGGATGTGCATAGTTACGGTTGACTGTCCATATTTCAGTTCTGCCGCAGCTAGCTGGAAGCTTCCGTGCTTAATGATTGTTTGAAAGGTTTTTATTGTACGGATGTCCATTTTGTGATGCCTCCTATCCTTTTCAATTCATAAAAACTGAATTATCGATTCTTAATTTTCGATTTTACAAAATTATAGCCATTATGTATATATAAATTAATTAGTTTTTATTAATCCAACTGGAATACTTGTGATTTTTAAATGTAGTTTTAAAGTGATTCATGTTTATTGAATTGATAGTTCATATTTTACGATTTTACAAATATAGCTTGCTTAAGTATGATAAGGGCTGTGATTTAGTTTGCATACCGGAATACTCGTATATAAAATCTGCTAGGGGGAATTAAAATGTCGAAAGCTAGAAAATTAAAGCTTGGAGGCTTACTTCATGGTGTTGGAGTAGGCGGGGATAACTGGAAGCATCCCGATGCCGTAACCGATGCTGGTGTGAATTTTGGCTTTTATAAGAAACAGGCACAAGCCGCAGAGGCAGGGAAATTTGATTTCGTTTTTGTAGGGGACAGCGTTCATATTACGCCTAAATCAACTCCTCATCATTTAAATCGTTTTGAGCCGCTGACGGTTTTATCCGCTCTAGCTGCAGTTACTTCGAAGATTGGCTTAGTAGGAACCGTATCTGTCAGCTATACCGAGCCGTTCAACGTAGCTAGGCAATTTGCTTCCCTTGACCATATCAGCGGAGGAAGAGCGGGCTTTAATGTGGTTACTACTGCCCTTGAAGGTACGGCAGGAAATTTCGGAAGAACTGAGCATCTGGCACATGATGTTCGCTACCGATTGGCTAACGAGTTTTTAGAAGTGACAAAAGGGTTATGGGATTCCTGGGAGGATGATGCATTCATTCGCGACAAGCAATCTGGCGTCTTCTTCGACAATGAAAAGCTGCATTCGCTCAATCATAAAGGAGAGTTTTTCTCGGTTACAGGGCCTTTGAATATCGCTCGTTCCAACCAGGGTCAAAGCGTTATTTTTCAAGCAGGTGTATCGGAGGACGGTCGGAATTTTGCAGCGAAGTATGCGAGTGCTGTCTTTGTAATAAATGACTCGATCGATAAAGCCAAGCAATATTATCAAGACGTGAAGCAGCGCGTAGCCAACTTCGGTCGCTCACCCGATGAATTGTCCATCCTGCTAGGCATCAGCCCAATTATAGGTCGCACGGAAGCGGAAGCGGAGCAGAAATACCAAGAAAAACTGAGCCTCGTGACGATTGAGAATGCATTAATGGAATTAGGGCGGATGTTCAGTTATTTTGATTTCTCAGCTTATGATTTAGATTCTTCGTTTCCTGATATGGGAGAAATAGGAGCAAATAGTGCGAAGGGGACTATAGTTGCAATAAAAAAAATGGCTAAGGAGCAAAACATGACCTTGCGACAAGTTGCGCTTGCATTCGCTACACCACGCAATACTTTTTGTGGCACGGCTGAACAGGTAGCGGATGTTATGCAGCAATGGTTTGAAGAAGGGGCTGCAGACGGTTTTATGATCGGTGTCGAGGGTGTTCCGACGGGAATCGAGGATTTTGTAGAGCATGTCGTACCCATTCTCCAGGAAAGAAACCTGTTTCGAACGGAGTATGAGCATGACACACTTCGCGGTCATTTAGGTATTGATATTCCTGTCAATCGTTATACGAAACACGATGTGCGTGTCTAATGAAAACGAAGATAAAATAGTTTAGAAGCGGGATGGTGAATAGGTATGATGACTAAAAAATGGATCTCATTAATGACAATTTCCTTATCTGTACTTTTATTGGTAGCCGGATGCCAGAATGGAAATTCGAGTTCGGCAGTAAACAGTGCCGAAGTACAGCATAAAGACGATGCTGCTCCTATGGTAGGTGGAGAACTTAACTTTGCATTAAGTATTTCAATTGTTAACGATATTCTAGATCCTCACCAAACTGGGAGCCCTCAGAACTCTCGGGTCCAAAGAAATATTTTTGATAGCTTGATTGTCGAACTGCCGGATCATACATTTGCACCGTGGCTTGCAGAGTCATGGGAGGTAGCTGAGGACGGCAAGAGCTACACCTTTAAATTAAGGAAAGACGTAAAATTTCATGATGGAACGTCCTTTAATGCAGAGGCAGTGAAATTCAATTTCGATCGAATTCTGAACCTGAAGGCTCCTGGCGCGGCATTTGATAACATTGGCTCCTATGAGTCATCAGAGGTTCTTGACGAATTTACAGTAGAAATTAATTTTAAGACGCCGTTCGCACCGTTTCTAGGCAACTTATCCGGTGAAAACTTGGGAATTGTATCCCCTGCTGCTGTGGAGAAGTATGGTGATGCATTCATCCATAATCCGATAGGTACTGGTCCTTTTAAATTGGCTTCCTTTACGGCTGGGACAGAATATGTGCTTGAGAGAAATCCAGATTACAACTGGCCTCCAGCAAATGCGAAGCACAAGGGCCCTGCCTATTTAGAAAAGGTTATTGTGAAGGTGATTACCGAGGAAGCTACGCGTGTAGGTGTGTTGCAAAGTGGAGATGTTCAAGCGGCTGACATTATTCCGCCGCAAAATATATTGTCGTTCCAACAGGATAAAAACTTTCAGCTTCAGGAGGCTGAGCCTCTCGGGTTCAACGCTGCGATTGCATTGAATGTACAAAAAGCTCCTCTTAATGATCTAAAACTGCGTGAGGCACTTCGCACATCTTTGGATCTGGATACGATTGTAAAAACGATTTATTTGGGTACTCATCAGAGAGCATATTCTTCGCTCTCGCCATCCTTGTTTGGTTATGATGCTTCTCTGGAGTCTAAGTGGACATCCGATCCAGCTGCCGCTGCGGACCAACTGGATGCGCTCGGATGGGTAAAAGGCTCCGATGGTATCCGGGAAAAGGGAGGCAAACGCCTCACTGTTGAAATGATTGATTTCTATGCTAATCGAGAAAAAAGAATGGACGTTATGGCGTTGGTTCAAAATCAGTGGCGTCAAAATGGGATAGAGTTGAAAATTACATCACTAGCACTGGGCGCTTATATGGAACGACTGAAGATCGGGGATTTTGATTTGAATATGAATAGCAAGTACGGGGCTGATCCAGATGTGGCAAGGCTTGCCCTTAACCCTTGGGTGCCTAACAGTTTCGATCCGATCCAGGATGATGAGCTGCAGAACTTGCTTAGGCAAGGCAATTCAGAGCTGGACGTCGAGAATAGAAAAGCGATCTACAGTCAAATTCAGCACCGTATATTTGATAACGTATATTCTATACCCGTTTATGTGTTTCCGTATACTGTTGCCTCAACCAAGGCGTTAAAGGATTTAAGTTTCGACATTCATGGGTTCCCATTATTTTATGATGCATGGCTACAAAAATAAGAAGTTGGTGTCCCGCTATGTTCATGTTTGTCATACGCAGGCTGCTAGTTTCAATTATGGTCGTGCTTGCTTCTGTAACACTAGTGTTTTTTATTCTGAACGTTTTACCGGGCAATCCTGCCGAGATGATGCTAGGACCCAATGCAACCCCAGAAACGTTACAAAATTTGAATGAAAGCCTCGGTCTAAACAAGTCGCTGCTCGTCCAGTATTTTGATTACATGAGAGGTTTTCTGAAAGGGGATTTGGGTGAATCATTTATTACTAAGAAGCCGGTCATTGATCAGCTTCTAGCCCAACTCCCAGCTACATTGTCATTAGCTGGGGCTAGCATAGCCATAGCTGTAATCTTGGGAATGGTGCTCGGCGTGTTATCGGCTGTTTATCAAAACAAGGCGATTGATTATGTGGTTAGAATGATATCTTTATTCAGCATTTCAATGCCGACTTTTTGGCTGGGTATATTGTTGATTCTTATTTTCTCTGTCCATCTCCAATGGCTACCAGCGATAGGGAACGGAAGTCTCCGGCAGCTTATTCTCCCTGCTTGCTGTTTAGGAATTGCCTCAGCCGGTTCTCTGTCGAGACTGGTGCGCAACAGTGTTCTTGAGGTGTTGAATGAACAATTCGTCGTTACGCTGCGAGCAAAGGGGCTGCCGGAGAAACTTGTATTGTGTAAACATGTGTTAAGAAATGCTTTAATTCCTACCGTTACGATGATTGGCATTGTTGCAGGCGAGCTATTGTCTGGAGCTGTTGTGACTGAGACCGTATTTTCAAGGCAGGGCATTGGAAGAGTTGTCGTAGAAGCGATTATGCAAAAGGACATTCCTCTCGTGCAGGCTGCGATTCTGATCGCAGCCATCTTTTATATTATCGTTAACCTGCTAGTTGATATCTCATACACTTATATTGATCCGCGCATCCGTAGTAAACATTGAGTGCTTTGAGTAAAAGGAAAGAAGTGATGATAATGTCAGCGGACTCCGTATCTATATCTCAGCCACAGAGAAGATATAGGTTTCGATACGGATTTAAGCTATCCGGGACGAGGTTGATTATGCTTTCTGCCTCGCTGATTATTGTATTTATCGTGGCGTGCGCGATTTTTCCTGAGTGGATCGCGCCTTATTCTCCTCTTGATATGAATGTGAACCATATTTTACAACCTCCTAGCGCAGCTTATTTGCTGGGGACGGATCAGTTTGGAAGAGATGTATTTACATTGCTCGTATACGGTAGTCGTCAGTCTTTGCTAACCGGTATTGGTTCTGTACTTATCGGCGGTTTAGCGGGAGCATTATGCGGCTTGCTTGCAGGCTACCATGGCAGATGGTTAGATACGTTTTTTATGCGGTTGATTGACGTTGTGATGTCTATTCCAGGTATATTGCTTGCCCTAGCCATCTCGGTTGCGCTCGGCTCAGGGCCGCTAACGATCATTCTAGCCATTAGTGTAGCTGTTATTCCAGGTTATGCGAGAGTTATGCGAGGCCAAGTGATAGCAGTGAAAAGCCGGCAGTTTATCGACGCAGCTCGCGCTATCGGGACTCCTAATAGAGAGATCATGCTGCGTCATATATTGCCTAACTGCTTGTCACCAATGCTAGTTATGATGACGACGGGCATTGGATTCTCTATTTTGATAAGCTCTGCATTAAGCTTTCTTGGGCTTGGTGAGATTAGCGAAATACCCGATTGGGGTTATTTGCTGTCGCAGGGACGGAGCTACATGACGATAGCTTGGTGGATTGCAACTTTTCCGGGCCTTGCGATTACGTGTCTGGTTGTTTCGGTGAATTTAATTGGGGATGAGCTGCGCAACCGATTGGATCCGCGGAACAGCTAGTACTCTTTTGGAGAGGAGGGGCATAAATGAAGCCCTTGCTGGAAGTAAAAGAATTATCGGTTGATTTCTATAAGCATGGAAATGCCATCAATGTCATCGATAAAGTTAATTTGCGCATAAATAGCGGTGAAATCGTATGTATGATTGGTGAGTCAGGAAGTGGAAAGACGATAACCTCATTATCGATCATGAGGCTTATTGATTTCAACAGCGGTAAAATTACACATGGTGATATTGAGCTTAGTGGAGTAAGCTTGGTTACTTTGACCAAACAAGAGATAAGTGTGCTTCGTGGCAAAAAGATAGCAATGATATTTCAAGAGCCGATGTCAGCGCTTGATCCGGTATTTACCATTGGTGATCAGATTGTTGAGGTGCTCATCAGGCATACCAATCTGACTAAACCCGCTGCGCGCGAACAAGCAATTACGTTACTGCAAAGAGTAGGAATACCCGAGCCTGAGGTACGGATGAAGCAATACCCGTATGAGCTATCTGGCGGTATGCGACAGCGGGCAATGATTGCGATCGCACTCGCTTGTGAGCCTGAGTTGCTTATTGCAGATGAGCCAACAACCGCACTCGATGTTACGATTCAAGCACAAATTCTTAACCTGCTTAAGGAAATCAGAGATGAGTTCAACATGTCGATTCTGTTTATTACACATGATCTTGGCATCGCAGCTGAGATCGCAGACCGAATTGTCGTTATGTATGCGGGTAAGGTAATAGAACAAGCGGCTGTTCATGAACTATTCGAGCAGCCGTTTCATCCTTACACAAGCGGATTATTACAATCGGTCGTAACGATGGACAGTGACCGCACGGAGAAGCTTTTTACGATTAACGGTTCAATTCCGAGCTTGTCGGAGCTCCCAACAGGCTGTCGTTTTCATCCTCGCTGTGCCTATGCGACGGATCGC
Source organism: Paenibacillus sinopodophylli (assembly GCF_005930355.1). Classification (GTDB taxonomy): domain Bacteria; phylum Bacillota; class Bacilli; order Paenibacillales; family Paenibacillaceae; genus Pristimantibacillus; species Pristimantibacillus sinopodophylli. The sequence goes on along the minus strand of NZ_VDBO01000022.1, from coordinate 19,858 downwards.
TGTCGGTCTGAGGAGCCTGAGCTTGTAAGTCAGAGTGGACGTGAAGCTGCCTGCTGGAATATCGAGAAGCTGCTGCATGAGCCCCAGCAGCAAGTGGAACCCAAACGAATAATCGCAGCGGATCGGGCCATAGCTGCGAGCTTTGAACACGAACAGAAGCAGCGACTGCCACTTCTTGAGGTCAGAGCTATAAAGAAATATTTTTCAATTGAGCAGGGCTTGTTTAAACAAAACAAAAAGCTCATACATGCCGTTGACGATGTTTCTTTTCAGATTGGAAAAGGGGAAACATTCGGACTTGTAGGCGAATCCGGCTGTGGTAAATCCACACTTGGACGTGTGCTGCTACAGCTGGAGCAAGCAACCAGCGGTCAAGTGCTGTTCGAAGGCAAAGATGTTCTGAGAGCACCGGCGGGGGAATGGAAAAGTTCTAGGCGTGACATTCAGTTTGTCTTTCAAGATCCTTACGGTTCGATTAATCCGCGTTGGAAGGTTGGGGATATTATTGGTGAGCCCTTATGGGTACATGAATCGCTGAAAGGTCAAGCAAAGCGGCAAAAGGTAGTGGAGGTAATGGAGCTTGTCGGTCTCAATCCAGCTGCCTATGACCGATTGCCGCATGAGTTCTCCGGTGGTCAACGTCAGCGCATCAGCATTGCGAGGGCAATCGCACTGAAGCCGAAGTTTATCGTTGCAGATGAAGCCGTATCTGCGCTGGATGTGTCGGTACAATCGCAAATTGTCAATTTGATGCAGGAGCTTCAGGGTCAGCTTGATCTATCGTATCTGTTTATCGCGCACGGGCTCAATATCGTCAGACATATTTCGGACCGAATCGGCGTGATGTATCTAGGAAAGCTGGTCGAGATTGCAACTACAGATGAATTATTCGCACATCCAGCTCACCATTACACTAAAGCATTGTTAGCTGCAATTCCATTGCCTGATCCTACACGTCGAAAAACGTTTTTGCCGCTGCAAGGAGAGATGCCTTCTCCGGCTAATCCACCTACGGGCTGCCGATTTCATACGCGATGCACAGCGGCGACCGATCTTTGCAAGAAGATTGAGCCAGCTTTGCAGCGAATCGGGCCAGGACATTTGGCAGCTTGCCATTATCCAGCTTAAGGAAGGATGCGAAATCAGTAATGACTTTTATTTCGCTAAAGGAAGCAGCAAAGCTCATTAGAGATGGTGAGAAGCTTGGCATATCTGGTCACATGGATATGTCTCCGATGGCAATCATCAGGGAGCTTATTCGCGAAGGGAGGAAAGAGCTCCATGTGATCTTTGCAGGCGCAGCAGCATTTAACGCTGAGTTGCTCATCGGCACAGACGTGGTAAAGACCATTGAATTTTCACAAATATCGCTTGGCGAGTACGGCTTTGCTCCACAATTCAGAAAACGGTTGGAGCAAGCCGAAATCCAGACGATCGAGCACGCCTGTCCGACTATCGCGGCAGGACTTCAGGCAGGAGCAAGCGGGGTTCCGTTTATGCCGGTCAGGGGCATGATCGGTACGGATTATATGCGTATAAGGGATGACTTTCATGTTATAGCCAATCCCTATGATGTTAAAGAGAACATTGCAATTGTACCGGCTATTGTGCCTGATACGGCTATTTTCCATGCCTATCAAGCGGATTGGAACGGCAACATTATCACCTCTAGCGCCCATAACAATCGGCTTCTGGCACAAGCTTCGAAGCAGGTCATCGTCTCTGTGGAGGAAATTGTAGCTCCCCAAGCATTAAGACGTGACAAAGGCTCGTTTATCCCATCCGCTTACGTGACATCGATTGTACATGCTCCGAACGGCGCCTTGCCGACTGGCTGCTCTGGTTACTATGCCATTGATGATGAGCATATGCGACAATACTGTTCGGCAGTGAGGCAAGATGAATATCAAGCGTATCTTCAGTCGTATGTGTTCGAGGGAGGAGAGGATTCATATGCCGTTCAGCGCAGATGAATTACTTATTTGTACACTTGCTCGTCGTATCCGGGACGGAGAAACTGTGGCTGTAGGCAATAATTCTCCTATTCCAGCAGCAGCTGCTTTGCTTGCACGTGAAAGTCATGCGCCTCGCGCCTGTATATATATCATCGGGCAGGCCGATTGGCCGTTTGAAGGTACTAAAGAGTTTTTTGATTTTTTGCAGCGTGGAGGAGTGGACGTTTTTTTCTTAAGCGGCGCTCAAATCGATGCCTATGGCAGCCTGAATCTTCATGTTATTGGCGACTATAACCTCCCAAAGGTCCGGATGCCAGGTGGTGCAGGTTCGGCGGTAGTGTCTTTTGTCTGCAGGCGCTTGTTTCTGTTTAAGACGGATCATACCCGCAAAGGCTTTACGGAAAAGCTTGATTTTATTAGTAGTACATCCAGATCCGAAGCAAATGTTTATCGTATAGGAGAGCTGGAAGGGGTGTTTACACCTATTGCTGTACTTGAGCCGACAGGTGAATCTGGTCGGCTTCAACTGGCACAAGTGTCGCCAGGAATAAGTGTTGACTCTGTGAAGGAACACACGGGCTTTAGGCTGGAGACGCAGCAGAAATTAAAGCAAATGACAGAGCCATCTGATGAAGAACTGCACATTTTACGATCAAGTGTGAAAAAGCTATTGTACAAAATTTATCCGCAATTTGTGATTTCTTTATGGGGCAAACAGGATTCCGATGCAGCGGATCAGGAGGTTTAAGGGAATGAGTGACGGATATACGTTAAGACAATTGAATAGTGAGATTGATGATATTTTGGCAGTATCCAGCGACCATCGGACTATTATTGATGCAGCTAGGCCGCTACTTGAGAAATTGCTGAAGCAGCCTGACTTAATACCTGAGGCGTACAGGAAGCCACATCCACATAAATATGCGCAGTATCTCTTATACAAGCCGGATAATGAAGCATTCTCTGTTATCGCCTTTATATGGGGTCCAAAGCAAACCGCTCCAGTTCATGATCATTTAGTATGGGGCTTAGTAGGGCTATATGAAGGAGCGGTTCAAGAGAAGAGATACCGTCGGATCGATCATGGAAAAGGCGCGGAGCCTCGGTTTGAGGTTCGAGAGTTGTCGGAGGTAACAGCGCGTAAGGGAGATATCTCTTTTGTATATCCGCCTGACTACGATATTCACGGTGTATCCAATCCTTTTGATGAGGTTGCGATTACTGTACATATTTACGGAACGGATATCGGCAAGCAGGTAAGAAATATTCATGATCCAGAGACGGGACAAATGAGAGACGTTATAACGAGGCATGACAATGATATTCCGTTATACAGCTGAGAGGGGTTATAACTAGGATGGAACAAAAGGGAAAAGGCCCGCTGGCGGGCATCAAGGTACTGGAGTTCGGACAGATGGCAGCAGGACCGTTTGCGGGCATGTTGTTTGCTGATCTAGGTGCTGATGTGGTGAAGGTTGAACGGCCTGATGTCGGTGATGGGATGAGGAATTGGCCGCCTTTCCTCGATCATGAGGGGGAAGAGCCATTTAGCTCAAACTTTAGTTCACTCAATCGCAACAAACGAAGCATAGTTATCGACTTCAAAACACCTGATCAGTTGGAGAGTTTGAAGCGCTTATGTGCCAAAGCGGATGTGATTCTTGAAAATTTCCGTCCTGGTGTGCTTGGTAAATTCGGACTAGATTACGGCTCATTATCGGCACTAAACCCAAGGTTGGTATATTGCTCTATTTCGGGATATGGGCAGACAGGCCCATATTCGCAAAAGGGAGCCTTCGATGTCACCGTGCAGGCGATTAGCGGCATGATGAGTGTAACGGGAGAGGAGGATGGCGATCCGGTCAAATGCGGCGTACCTGTTGCAGATTTTACTGCGGGACTTTACGGGGCTTTCACAGTGTCAGCAGCTTTGCTCCAAGCAGCAGCAACTGGCCAGGGGAGCTATTTGGATTGCTCAATGCTGGGGGGAGTGCTCGGCATATCAGCTCTGCAAACGAGTGAATATTTTGGGAATAACGTTGCTCCGAAACGCCTAGGCAGCGCTCATCCACGCAATGCTCCTTACCAAAGCTTTCACGGAAGCGACAAGCCCTTCGTTATTGCAGCAGGCAATGACAAGCTGTGGCGTGAGGTATGTGAAGCAACATCGCTCACAGAGCTGGCCAGCGATGAACGCTTCGTAACCCAAACCGCTCGAGCGAGACATCAGAAGGAACTTGCAGCTTTGCTGCAGGAGAGGTTCAGCCGTCAGACCTTGGCGGAATGGATTGCTGAATTTGACCGAAGAGGTGTCCCATGTGCCCCAATTAATGATTATGCAGATATTTTAAAGGATGATATCGTAGGGCAATTAGGTCTGCTCCATCAGCTTGAGCTGCCAAATGGTGCTGAAACAACAGCAGTCGGTTATCCCGTTAAGCTATCAAATTATGAATTCGAGATTTATCTAAGGCCTCCGCTTAAAGGGGAGCATTCCTCGCAAATTCCAGAAGAATGGGGAATATCATAGTGAATTAACAAGTAATCCTAAAATGATACTGTACTGTTGATGAATAAATGACGAAGAATGCCTTGCTTATGAACATAAATAAGCAAGGCATTCTTCAAATAATCGAAGATATAACATAAAAAAACCTCGTTAGTACTGGCAAGTTACCACGATTCTATCGACTCAACAACATGTCATTTTATATAACATTAAATTCACGGAACAATGTAAAACTGCCACACAGTTGTCAGTATCTCTTTAGTATAATCATGTCGAGACATGTTAAAAAACTAGAATCATTAAAAGAGGTGAATTTAATGTGATAATACATGTCATAAGTTTGGTTTTTTAGTCTATATTGAAACATAATAAGGGGGAATTATAACAGTATGATGATAAAATCCTATTTCAGAAGGTCAATCCTGACAGCACTGGTTGCTGTTACTGTAAGTACAGTTTCTGTTTCATCCCATCCAGTAGTTGCACAAGAAAAATTTCGTTTTGAAGAAGTTACGACAGATCAATTACTAGAAGGATACGTCCAAGGAAGCTTTACAACTGAGGAAGTCGTACAAGCTTATCTGGATCGCATTAACACCTACGAGGCATCATATAATGCTTTTACTTTTATTAATAGTGATGCGTTGAAAGAAGCCAAGGAAGTCGATCGTCTTCGCAAATCAGGTGTAAAATTGGGACCTCTCGCAGGTATTCCGGTTGTTATCAAAGAGAGTGTGGATGTCGCGGGCTATCCTTCCACGTTTGGATGGGCTAAGTTTAGCAAGGAAGTTGGCGGACTTGAACTCATGCCAAGAGAAGATGCTCTCTTAGTCAAAAGGCTTAAAGAATCAGGTGCTATAATTATAGGTAAGACAAACATTCCCGCCTTCAGTGGCTCAGGAACGAATGCCAATACAAGTTGGGCAGGACCTACCTATAATGCGATAGATCGAAGCATAGCCCCGGGTGGGAGTAGCAGTGGCACTGCTACAGCTGTTTCAGCGAATTTCGCGGTTCTTGGCATCGCTGAAGAAACGTCAGGATCACTTCAAAATCCTTCAGCTGCGCAAAACATTGTGGGTATCAAGCCAACCTATGGACTGATTCCGTCTAAAGGTATTGAACCAGTTGCAAGCAGTACGTTGGATACAGCTGGACCGCATGCGAGGACCGTAAAAGATGTAGCTCTCCTTCTGGATGTCATTGCAGGATATTCGAAAGATGATCCTACAACTAAGCTGGACCAGGTGAAAGTTACTACAAGCTATGCGAGCAATCTTAATCAATCGACACTAATAGGAAAGCGTTTTGGTCTTTTAGGGCCTAGCTGGCGAACTAATCTTTCTATGAGTGAGGAAACTCAATCGCTCTACAACCGCGCTATTGAAGAATTAAAAAAAGAAGGAGCGGAAGTGGTAGAAGATCCATTTCAGGGAACGGGCTTTTCTCAGATGATAGCCAATGTACCAAGTTCAGGAATTGAACCGTTTTTCTATGACCAGCAAAAATATGTACAGGCTTTACATGTTGAGGGGGAAAACGAGTTAACATCCAAAAGATTGTTTGAAAAAGTAGGAGCTTTTCCCTGGGCAACTGGTGGACCACTTAGCATGTGGATTCCACGTAGCTTCCCTGATGTAAATCAGGCATTAGCTACTGCGGGAGTTAAGCCGAACTTAACTGTATTTAATAACCAGCGGAATCAATTTCGCGATCTGATTATCCAAGTTATGGATAAATATCAGCTGGATGGTTTTGTCTATCCACAAGCTCTGACGGAAACGCCTAAACTCAATAGTAATGAGCAGATAAAAGCTACGACAGTTCCAGAAATTAATATTAGTGGTTTACCGATTATTACAGTACCAGCAGGTTACTATGAAAAAGGCGCTTCGTTTGGATTGGCCTTTTTCGGGAAAGCGTGGAGCGAAAAAACATTGATTGAAATCGCCTATGCCTATGAACAAGCCACTCACTATCGAAAAGCACCCGCATTAGTAGTGGATACTGATCCGATAATTACGATAGATGAGAACATTACATTTCAGGGAACAGGCAGAAATTATCCCGTGAAAAAAGTAGTTCTTCATAATGGGAAAAAAGAAAGTAAAGAGTTCGAAGAAACCACTTTAAGAGTAAAGGTCGATGGTCAAGAAGTAGAGTTGGAAGGCTATAATATGGATAATCAACATGTTTTTAAGCTCCGTGACCTGGCAACCGTACTAGATGGCACAGATAAACAATTTGAAATTAATTGGAACCCTGTAGAAAGGATAATTGTCTTGAATAGAGGGATTAGTTACACCCCGCTTTATGAAGATGAAAGTAGTAATACAAAATCATTTTTCCAGAAAGCGTTGAAGGTTCAGACGACATTTGAAGTAGAAGGGAGAGGAGTGGGGATCACTGGATATCGTATTGGAGATTATACGTATCTTAAGCTGGAGGATCTAGCACCTTTATTGAAATTTGATCTAAGCGGGAATGAGATTAAAAGTGAACTGCTTATTACGACAAAGTAGTGCTTAATCCATAAAATAATTTAAAAAGACGAAGGTGGTTTTTCCACACCTTCGTCCTTTTTTTTCAAATAGGACAACTTACGAGCTAGTCATAAACGAATATAAAAATTGTTTCATACTCGTTGGAGCTTTGCCAGTAAGCATATGAAAGTCTTCGGATATCTCTTCATACTCACCTTTGGCAGATGCTGCATCAAAGGAAGCGAGAGCTTCCGCAATAGGCTTAGGCATGTTGAAAGATTCGTACATCCCCACTAATTGAGCATTGTTTAGGGGAACGTACACAACCGGTTTTCCTGCTACCTCGCTTAACAATTTAGCTATATCTTGTCCAGAAAGGGACTCTGGACCAGTTATTTTCAAAAGTCGATTTTCAGTGTTCGATGAAGCCAAAGCGGAGGCTGCGGCTAGGGCGCAATCTTGGCGAGTGACGTATGAAATTTTACCTTCGCCAATAGCGGACGCATATTGGCCTCTTTCGGCAGCTGGCACTACCGCTTGTGCAAGATTTTCGCCATAAAGATTATTGCGAAGGATAGTGTATGTTAGTCCGCTATCCTTGATAGCTTGCTCTGTAGCGAGGTGATCGGCAGCCGTAATGTTGGCAGTTCCAGGTTCTGGATTGAAGAAGGAAGTGTAGACAATATGCTTAACTCCAGCTTTAGCGGCGGCTTGTACTGCATGGGTCTGTTGCGCCAGTCTGATATCGGGAACGTCAATGGTATCTGTACTGATGAGAAGCATGCGACTAGCTCCCGTGAAAGCCTTCTCCAGGGACTCCGGTTGATTAAAATCGGCTTTACGAACAATAACTCCACGATCCGCTAAATCAGACAGCTTCTCTGGATGGCGTGTAGTCGCAATGACGCTGCCCTCATAGTTTTGCAACAGCCACTCTAGAACTAAGCCCCCTAGATTTCCACTTGCTCCTGTTACTAACAATGTTTCTTTTTTTGTACTCATTTTGTATGCCTCCTATGAATTGAAATATCTAGATCTCAGTTGCGATCCACCTTAGTACTGAAACAGAATTTATTATGTTTCTTTCAGTAGTTTTACTATACTCCAGACTAACTGACAACAGCGTGTCAGTATCGTTTTAACATGTTTTCAATTTCTTTTTTTACACGTTCTCTGAATGATCCCGGCTCCATAATAACAACTTCAGATCCCCAGCTGAGGATCCATTGAAGCAATTCTTCAGCTTCATGTACGCGAAATGTCACATAATATCCTTCATCTTGTAGAAATGCGGATTCCATATAATACAATTCGGACTCCTTCACTTTTACCATGACATCTTTGTTGAAACGGGCTTGTATGACGATGTGCCGGTCATCTTTTGGCTGATAATCACGAAGATTGAAATCCGTAGGTACTTCATATTGTTTATCCAATAAGGTGATCTCACTCATTCTAGAAATTTTAAAATGACGAATGTTGTTTCTCAAGTCACAATGGGCGATTAAAATCCAAGCACCCTCTACATGTACTAAACCTAAGGGTGCGGCAGTTCTAGCCGTTTCACGAGTTTCGGATTCATTTTTGTAACGTTTATGGTGCTTAAATTGGATTTTTTTACTATTTAAAATTGCGCTGCGTAGCTGCTCCAGGTTTGATTTTTCTACAGTATCGGTTTCTGACGTTTTTTTTTGTAAGAGATGCATGCTTTCGCGGGTTTTGTCAGCTTCCTTTCGGATGGCCAACGGTAAGACAGCCTCGATTTTGGTTCGCAGTGAACGGGCCCCGCGGCTGAAATGATTGTCAAATCGCTGCTCAATAAATTCGGACCCAAACAGCAGAGCTAAAGCTTCCTCCGTTGTGAAACTTATCGGAGGAAGAAAATAGCCTTCCATCAACGAATAACCGGTTCCGGGTAAACCTACAATAGGTACACCGGCTTCACATAGCATATCGATATCCCGGTAAATGGTCCTTACACTAGTCTCAAATAGGACGCTAAGTTCTTGGGCTGTAAGTTGTTTTTTACTTTGCAGTTCCAGTACAATTGCCAGTTGTCGCCCATTTTTTTTCAATGTCAGGACCTCCCTATTTAGCCTGTGGGCATATGCATGAATTTAAACGATCAAGTTGATTTTGCAATAATTTCACCGGTTGTAAATTGAGTGGTAATATTAGTGTACTCAGACAAGCTGACTTCGGTAGGCGTAATCTTAAAGTTTACTTGCCAGATCTCAAATCCGTTTTTGATGGAATCCTGTATGAGATGCATAATCTGATTGCTTTGTTTATTAGCCATACCGACCTTGAAACCGGGATTTTCATAGATAAGACAGACAATCATTATAGCTCGATCATTGTCTGACAAGCTGCTCCCAAGTTCTCCAATGTGTTTGATAAAACGTTCAAAGGAATTGAATTCACTGTTCTTTTTTACTTCAATATGATCCTTGATTTCAACCTGTAATTGTGTGAGGGGAGTTTTGACCTCGATATAGGTATTATCGACACGGAAATCCAGCTTTGAATTTCCAATCGTGGTTTCTCTAACCAATGATTGGAAATTGCCAACCATCCTTTGAAGCTGTCCATTGGTTAAGAAATGTTCCACATACCTGTTGGCTGCATTTTGATTGATTCCAATCCATGCTTTAGATGTTTCACGTGGCAAATCGACAGATATTGCTTCAATGGTGAACTTGGTTTTTCGTTTCGGATCATTGCTTGTGGAAACCAAGCAGGGAATATTCCGAAATACAATATTTCCGATGTTACCTGTAGTTGGACAATGGCAATCATGCAAAATCCCGTCGATTTCGACAATCATAATAAATCGGTTTTTCTTTTTTTGAATGACTCCCTCGATAAGCGGGGTCGTAAATATAAAGTTTTTGCTTGAATTTTTCATTGCTAGTTGCTCCTCACTAAGCTTTTCAATACATACAGGCAGATGATTTTCCTGTTTTATCGGTTTGAAACAGAACACACTGTCCATTTATTGTTTCCAATGTATCCCCACCGTATCATGGGTTAGTGCTATCCATTTGACTATACTACAGCAATGCTGACAACATGGTGTCAGTAACTCTTTAGTGAAAAACGTGAAATTTAGAAATACCGGGAAACTTCAGTTCATTCATAAAAAAGAGGAAGAAGAAAAATAGAATTAGACTGCTGAATCAGTAAATTTGTTTTTTCAATGAACATCTAATTTATTTTAACTTGGTATTGATATCTCGTTTGTGGTTTACCTGTATTATATTTTTTAAACGAGTGTGACATAAGTAGGGCTGAAAAGGATTAAATGGATCGGTGCTATGCTAGATGCATTCCCGGCAACGAGTAAGGGAAAGGATCCTTGAGTTGTCTTTTTCGATAAGATGAGTAGATTTTGAGAATGTCTATTTCCTTACTTGGTTAATCATCGAAAATCTAATCATAATGGTCGTGACCACCGTTCATTTTATCGTGTTTGTTATAAAGGGTTAGGGGCTTTTTAGATAAGTCATTTTTTAGAGAAGTGTGAGGGAATAGAAGTAAATCTTACTGAGTCGTATGATTGTTTATCGAACGTTAACATTGCACATTTAGGTTTTACCCGTTGGTTGGAGCAAGGCGATTAATCCGACCGTGGTTAATCGAAAAACATTGCTGAGCGGGCGTAGATGAGTTCATGAGCTATCGTTCATGTCACTGTACTGTAGCCGTAGAAGATTGAAATAATCGTATAATGGCTTACTTGCATCGGTATTACTTGGTATTAAGAAAGTTGTTATTGCTTAGGCGTAAAACCAGTAAAAAGCGAAGAACCTAGACTAAATGAACAAGCGGTTTGCATTGAATCATGAAAAAAATCAGCCGCGGAATTCGCGACTGATTTTGACCTTTGCAATTTTAGCTATAAAGTTAGAATTTTAGAGCTACTTGTTTAGCATGCTCAATACCATTGATTATTAATTTTTCTGATTGATCTCGCAATTGATGATGACCATCAACAATCGCATACTCGATATTTGTTATTCCGAAAATACCCATAACAGTACGAACCAAGTTTACTGACATCTCATGTGCTGCTTTTGGTCCTTCGGAATATACGCCGCCTCGTGCATTAACGATAGCCACCTTCTTGTCGGGTGTTAGGCCAATTGTCCCCGTATTTGTATATCTGAAGGTTTTGCCTACCTGATAAATATAGTCGATATAGGTGTGTAACACAGCTGGAATGGTTTGATTCCACAATGGAAACCCAAATACTACTTTATCTGCTGAAACGAATTGGTCGGCATATTTTGCAGCCCGATCTACCATAGCTTGTTCGCTAGGTGAGACTTCTATACCGTGCAAAACTTTGAAATTTCCTTCAATTAAATCAGCGTTCATATAAGGGAGTTCTTCTTTGTAGAGATCGAGTTCAATAATGTTGTCTTCCGGATGACTTTCCTTGTAGCTGTCCAAAAATGCATGATATAGTTTTACGCTAACCGAGTTTTCAATTTTACGGTCGTTAGCTTTTACAAAAAGTACATTGCTCATGTTGTTTCCTCCACTGATTTTTTATTATGAAGCAACTTCTATAAGATGAATGACAATAGTTATCTTGATAAATAATAATACCTAATGTTATTAATTTTCTTGTTGTTATCCGATCATGTAACTGGAATTTTCCGCCGACGTTTTTGTTTCATGGATGTTCTTTAGTTAAGATGAAAAACAACAGGCTACCTCTACGCCATTGATGAAATAACATCTATTAGAAATCTATTAACCAAAGAAGCTCTTTTTATGATGTGTGTCCTCCCCTTTTTTGAAAAATCAAATGACTCAAAACTAAAATTTTAACTTTTTCAATATAACATATGACTGTCAAGTGCCTGCATAAAAGTATTGAATTGTCAATTTAAATATTTTTAGTATTACTTCGTTCAATATCTAAAGTTAGTTTCTTTAATTGAAACAACAAACAAAGATTCCATTCTAGAGCTATGAATAAAGAGAAATTTTTTAAAATTAGAACCAAACCAATCCTGACACGCAGTTGTCAGGATTGGTTTGGTATAGTTGAATAACTGTAGTTGATCTAATATAAATAAACTGCCATTCAACTAGAAGTCCATTTCCATTGATTGACTTACTGGAGAACACAAATCTTGAATTTGGTTCAATCAAAATGTTGCGAACTAATGTATAGAGCATCTTTGGCACTCGACCGATTTCGTTAAATGGTTTGTGATTGTCAAAGCATCGTAAGATAGATGATCATGACACGTGTACCCTTTTTATTAATAGATCTTACAAGCATAGTGATAGAAAAATGTGAAGTTTAATCAGACTTCTATCCAAATAAAAATTGAGATTTAGGAGATTAATTTTTAAATTATACCAACCGAAGTAAACTTGTTCGGGTATTTTAAAGGTACGATCAAATTTAAACTGTAGACGTTATTTCCTAGTAGAAAATATTGGAGGCTTGAACTTATGAGAAAACATGGGCGACAGTCTGCTATCGTATTGGAGTTGCAGCAAAATAAACTAATTAAAGCAGAGGAACTAGCGGCATTATTTGATACTAGTGTAAGAACTATTTATCGGGATATTCAAATGCTCAGTGAATCTGGAGTACCTATTATAGGGGTTCCCGGAACGGGTTATTCCATAATGGAAGACTATTTTCTTCCACCTATCAGCTTTAGTGTGGAGGAAACTTTAACGATTCTAATGGGAACAGAATTCATAGAGCAACGTTTCAATGATAAATTCGGTCAAAGTGCTAGGTCTGCACGTGCAAAAATTGAATCCATTTTAACTCCAATCGTCCAGTATGAAGCGGATCGGATAAGGGAGAGCGTTCGGGTGCTTTATCATGAAAAGCCTAAGCGATAGTAGGCATACTTGGAAATCCTTCATAACGCTATACTTGAGAAATGGTAGTTAATTTATTACACCATCACACATAAAGATTCCGAGCGAAATTGTGATACTGTTTGAATTTCAGAAATACGAGGTCAAGTTTTTGTAGAAGGCATTTAGAAATTAATCACGTATCGTGACCTGAGGATAAATATGCATCATTTTGTTAATTCTAAAATGAGCGAGCTTTCATTTTGATTGAATTGTTGCAGCTTTCTAAAGAATTTAGGTAACATGAATATTAATCTAAAGATAATTACCGGCAGCTCTTCAAATTAAATTTTGAATGTTGTCTCTTCAAAATTATGAAGAGAAATTATGAAGAGATTCATTTTGAGAGATTTTATTACATGAAGATGTGTTCTTTTATGGGCAAGGCTACTAAAGAATATTTCGTGTTCATCAATCGAATAATTACTTCAAAGGATACTAAGTTTGGGGTCGGAAATGGAGGGAATTGAGCAATTATTATTAAAGAGACTATTGGGGAGGGAATTAAAAAAATGATAAATGACAACCAACAAGTTGTCGTTAGTTGTCATTCAGAATATTAAAAAGCAATTTAACATTAATAATTTCAAAATTATTTATATTACCGGGAGGATTGAAACATGAGTACAAAAAAAGAAACGTTATTGGTTACAAGTGCAAGTGGTCAATTAGGTCAACTGGCGCTTCAGTGCCTGCTTGATCATTATGATGGTCCTATCATTGCAACAACACGTAATACAGAAAAGCTTGCTAAATTTGCTGAACGTGGTGTTATTGTACGCCAAGCGGACTTTAATCAACCCGAATCACTCCTGAGTGCTTTTGTTGGAGCGAACCGTCTTCTTTTAATAAGTACTGATGCACTAGAAACACGAATAAACCAGCAAAGGAATGCGATTCAGGCTGCTGTCCAAGCGGGTATAAAACATATTGTGTATACTTCAAGTATGAATCCTATGCCAGGCATGGCTAACTGGACAGCTACGGATCACTACGCTACAGAGGAAGCTATCAGAGAGAGCGGCGTATCCTACACTATTCTACGAAATAGTATGTACACGGAAAATTTGATTCAAACACTAGCACATACCCTTGCAACTGATAAGTATGTAGCAGCGACTGGAGAAGGAACAATCGCATATGTGACTCGTAAGGATTGTGCAATTGCTGCAGCGGCAGCCTTGGTTTCCTCAAACACGGACAACCGTATATTTAATATCACTGGCCCAGAAGCAATATCCGGTCATAATATCGCTCAGGTTTTAAGTGAAATTGCTAAAAAGAGGATTTCTTATGTTCCGGTAGATGCTACACAATTAGTTGGAATGTATGAATACTTAGATAAGGCCGAAGCTGTACCTCAAGAGATAGTTTCTTTCGATCCCACATCAGCAAAGATGGAGAGTACTCAAACATCCTCGGCATTTCAGGACTTGACAGGTCAAGCCCCGACAAGTTTGAAGCTGTTTTTGGAAGAGAATTTTTGGAAGAATGTAACCCTATCCTGGTAATATCGAAAGTTGAAAGAATCCTTATGATTATCTCTTGATTTTTGACGATTATCAAGATCATATCTTTCTAAAGTTAATATCACTCACTTAACTTCTATTAAAAAATTGGACAACCTTGAATTGCTAAGCCGTTTGATAAAAAATAAAGAAACTGGGGAACATACAAATAAAAGCACTCCTATTATGAAGCAATAGTAGTTTAGAAAGCTGAAAAGGGGACATGTTTGGCATTAGGTACGGTATGAAAGTACATCACTCTAAAACCTACAGGTTCAGGACAAGACTCTCCACTCCTATCTATACTTTTGCACTCTTCTTGAGCGCGAGCCACCTTTCCAGGTGGCTTTTTTTATTTCTTTTGAATTGTCCCTTCTGCTAAAAAGATACGGTATATGGATCCATTTAGTGAAAAGTATATATGAACGGTAAGGATTGCGTTTATCAGATCTCCCACGTTGTGAAGAGAAAGAGTCTTGATTGAATTTTTTAATGTCTTTTCACTGACTGTTCGTAATAGGATATCCCGCGATATGGTTTTCCTCGATTTAAGAAAAATTGTCAGTGGTTTTCTTCTTAGATATGTCTAGTCCTATAACAGGGTTTATTTTCTCCCTTCCTTGAATTGGATTTGCCAGCAGCCTCTATGAACTCTTCATCGCACTACAGCATCATAAGGGATCTACATGCCAATCAGACTCAGCTATGGTCACGACAAGTATGGAGGAACATTATAGCACTTGGGATCAAGTTCCATCGGTAGGTACGTATGACCCCGCCACTCTAATCCTCGAAACTGATGCAAAAAGATCAACTAGAAAGAAATGGTTGATATCATAAAACGAAAGGGCAGCATTCCTATTATGAAGAAAAACGAGGTTTGAGAAACAAAAAGACTCAATAGTGTCCCGATAGCTTAACGCCTAGACTTACCGTGTTTCACCATTACGAGGCATCGCCTTCAGGATTCAGTCTGCCAACGAAAGGACTAGGTATATCTGCTGACAAACCTTTTAACTAAGATCTTCGACAGGTTCGTAATCTCCGTCTAAAATCAAATCTATGTACTTCCCTGGAGCCTTTCTAAACGCTTTCCAAGTTACTTTATTCAAAATTGCAAGTGTCCCATGCTCAACATCATATGTGCCAAGCGCCTTCTTTGATGGAACCCACACCAGTATTCCATAAGAATCATATCCATCCGTCTCCGCCAGCAGATTTATAAGACGAATTCCATTAATGTTTACCTCCGTCACATCATAAACTGAACAGTAGGTAAGATATTCAATGTTTGAAGAGTCGGGTAGTTCTACTCTCTGTCTTTCATCTCCAAGATCTTGAATGATACCTTTCGGAAGTTTCATACCCCTAAGCTCTTCAATTTTTAAATCATAATCATGTAAATCTGCCGGTTCATATTTTGAAATGAGTTCCGCAATCTTTTTATTGTTTCCCCTCGCAATATGAACGGCTCTTTCTCCGTAGTGATTCTTAAGACGTGTGTCGGCACCTATCTCCAGTAAATAATGCACTACTGAGTATTGGTTATAGGCTGCTTGGTGAAGAGGACTATTTGAAATATCTGCGTGACCATCGAAATTTTGATAGTTAATATCCGCACCAGCATCGATTAATATTTTTACTATATCTAAATGGCCATTAAACGCAGCTATTTGTAGTGCAGTTCCTCCATGTGTTTTCAAATCAATCCCTGCACCTATCAAGAACTGAACTACTTCCTTATGATTGTTGTATGACGGGGTCCACAGAGCCGACACCCCCGTATGAGTCACAGCGTTTATATCTGCTCCTCGATCAAGAACATATTGCATTTCCTCGATCTTTCCACGATGGGCCGCCATTGAGATGGATGGATGGCCAGGATAATTAAGGCTCTCTCCGTAGCTAATCAAAAGTTTCACTATTTCAAAGTCATACTCGCTTCGATAACACCATGCATGATCAAGATATGTCCCATGACCCGGTATAGGTGTAAGATCAAAATTATTTTCAAGAAGTGATTTTACGGATTCTAAATCATTTCGTTTTAATGCATCGTCCATCATAGGATCAAAATACTCCATTACATCCACCTCGTACATAGAATTGGTAGTGGTAGTGCTCCACTGTCTTTTATTCAAATAAATCTCTGATGAAAAAAAGCTTTGCTAGTTGGTATTCTTTTACTGTAAACGACATTTTAGATTCTATCAAGAGAGGGTGTCTCTTGACACAATTTTTGGGGGACTAATATTTAGAAGAGAATAATAACAAAAAGAACAGCTTATATTCAGCTGTTCTTTTTGCTATTATTTCGTTTCCTTAGTGGTATGTGAATCGTCGTTAAATGGGAAACTTTTGTTTAGCACATTATAGAGCAGATTGAGATCCGTAGTTGCTCGATGTTTGTTAAGCCAACAGGTAGCATTCCTATCATGAAGAAACATTGGGTTTGATAGCAACTTAGCGGATCGGCTGGCAGTAGACATGATATGAAAGTACATCACTCTAAAAGCTACAGGTTCAGGACGGGACTCTTCACTCCTATCTATACTTTTACACTCTTTTTGAGTGCAGCCACCCGTTGGGTGGTTTTTTTTATTGCTGATGAATTGTCTGATTTCCTAGAAGATATGGAATCTAAATAATCAATAATTCAAATGAGAAGGCAGGTTAAGGAGGATAATGCTTAATCTTGCCCCGAATTGATCGACATGAAGAAAACTCTTTAGTTACTCACGGAGGGGTTCATATGGACGACGAAAAAAATCTACAAAGGATTTAGGGATCAGGTAATTTTTCGTATATTGCTAAAGAACCAACAGCTCCTGAAACATTCTGAGAACTAGGTGTGTACTATTCGACGTTTAAGGTTTGCGTAAGTTGTATAACAATACGGCGGTTAATCAGTTCCCGGCAGTGAACCTTAGAGCGGAAGATGAAGAAATATGTAAGTATCTAATACTAGCTGATTAAAAGGGTGCAGCCAAATTTGAGAATAATCTGAAGTAAGTATGTGTGACAAGAGATAACTAGTTAGAATTCGATTCAATAATTAAACCTATCTTTTTAGTTTGTTTTTAGTTATTATTTTTCTTAATGCCAAGTAAAGGAGGTTTTTGTTGGGGTTTCTAAGATTTAATGGAGGTGAGTTCATTGAAGATTATTAAATTATTATGTATTCTTCTCATTCTTTCAGGTTGCACAAATCAAAAGGAGGCAGCAAACAAAATGACAATTGATGATATAAATAATCGGTTTGATAATTTTAAATTGCAATATAAAATAACAGGTCAAAGTGAGTTAATAAAAAGTAAATTGGCAATAGATCGAAGATTTTTTTTCTTGCCAATGTCGTGGGAAAGCCTATCCGTTTACGAGTTTGTGAATGAACAAGATTTGCAAAATGAAAGAAATGAAATATTGAAAAAAACGAAAAAAAAGTTTCCAGACACCAAAATGATTGAATATATACTAGGAAATATATATATTATTTATCCAATGGTCGAAGGGCGAGAAGAAACGCTTACGGTGCTTAATAAAATTTTTGAATAACTATTTTGTTCATTTACTCTGTGTATTTGAAATTTACAACTTAAAGCAATTTATCTCCATGGTGTAGAAAGAAACAGTGTTACCTCCTAGGGCTCCTAATTAAACGGGAGTTTTCCTATCCAAAACAATTAGAATATTGGATTGTCAACATTAAATCAGACTACTTTTTTAAGGGCTGTTTGGCGATACTGAACAGGCGTCATGTACCCTAGTGAGCCATGAATTCGATGCTTGTTAAACCAGTTGAGATAGTCGTATAGTTCCAAAAGCAGGTGTTTAAGGTTCTGGAACTCCATCTGATAGATGAACTCCGTTTTCATAACCTTGTAGGTAGCTTTGGATCGGCTACAGTAAGTTGGACAGATAAATTGAGGGCTAGTAGAATGAGCAAAACAGACGAGGAGCGAAACTACAATGCCGCAAGGAAGGCGCCGCCGTTAATCTGAGGAGAATAATGAAAACTGCAGAGTAAATATTGTGCTACAAACAAGACGAACCCATCATGAAAAGACGACGTTTTATTCATCGGATAAGTCGTCGTCTTTGGTGTTCAATCGCTTTTTTTTCACCAAAAAATGGTTAAGTCGATTTGATGGAAGGTATTAGGAGCTTGCCTGTTGAATTATGGAATAGGATTATTCGCATTGAAGGGAATCATGTGAACCGAGGTACGGCTCCCTTGTCATGGTTAAGATCTTGAAGTTCGCTCAACAGATGGAGCACAAGTTAATTACTGGTCGGATAATTAGGTGTAGATTGGGGTCATATTGATCGATTGGCATTCTTGTCTTAAAGCGATGTTCGTTGAGCCATTCCATCTTGAGTTTTCCCCAAAAGGATTCCATAGGTGCGTTGTCATAACAATTCCCCTTGCGACTCATGCTGCAAACGAACTCGTGCTTCTTTAAGAGGCGTTGGTACTTCTTGCTGGCATATTGAACGCCACGATCGGAGTGCACGATGAGACCTTTTGATGCACCTGTACGGCCCATAGCTTGTTTTAACGCAGAAGAGACTAGTTCGGTCTTCATACGACTGTCCATTGCCCATCCTACTAGAGTACGGCCATGCAGATCCAACACACCAGCGAGGTAGAGCCAGCCTTCATCGGTAGGGATATACGTAATATTGGAAAGCCATTTCTCGCACGGTTTACTTGTTTCAAAGTTTTGATTCAGAAGATTATCCGCTACAGGCAGATTATGATTAGAGTTCGTTGTTGCCTTGTATTTCTTGACCACTTTCGATCGGATACCGTTAGCCTGCATGAGGCGAGCCACCCTACCTCGACTAGCTTTTTGGTCGGGTGGTAGATTCTTGGTGATTTGCGGTGACCCGTAGATCCTATGGCTTTTTATGTGAATGTCTCGTATGGTATCGAGCAGCTTTCTGTTTTCAACTCTTCGATTGCTCTCTGGACGTTTGATGTATGCATAGTAGCCGCTTCTAGAGACGTTAAGGGCCTGGCACATCTTTGCAATCCGAAATTCGAAGCGGTGTTCATAAATAAATGTGAACGTGTTTATTTCAGATTTTTCGCAAAGTAGGCCGCCTTTTTTAGGATTTCATTCTCTTCCTTTAAATCAGCGAGTTGCTTGCGAAGCTTACGCATTTCCTCATCCTCAGCTTTCAGATTACCGCTGCCAGGAAAGGAATGCTCACCGTCTTGTTTATAGACCTTAACCCAGTCTCTAACCGTTGTATAATGTACACCCAAATCCTTCGCCGTTTCTGAAACCGTTGATTCTTCAGCCACAATACGCAGGACGACCTGCTCTTTAAATGCTTTGTCGTATTTCTTCCCTTGTCCCATTTGAACCCCTCCATGTTTTATTATAGAGGTTTTCTTCGTGTCCATCTATTCGGGGCAAGGTCAGTCATTAAGGCAATATCAAAAAGCCTTTTTACTGGGACGTGTTAATCGCAAGCCAACCGCTAACGATAAACGTG
>NZ_VDBO01000021.1 GCF_005930355.1 Paenibacillus sinopodophylli | reverse complement strand
TTAGCTCAGTTGGTAGAGCACCTGACTTTTAATCAGGGTGTCGTAGGTTCGAATCCTACATGACTCACCATTTTTTTCTAAATATAACATCGTAGCCGTTGATCTCGCGATCTTCGGTTTTTTTGTTTTCTCAGCACAAAAAACGGTGGACACAAGCGCGAAAATTTCGCGCGAATGTCCACCGTTTTTTTGTTATGAGAGGCTTATTTGCCGCGAAGTTCAAGTTCTTGTACCAGCTCATTGACTGTCTCCGCCAAACGGAGTGTGAGCTCCTCATTAATTTCGAATACGGGGGCCTCGTTAGGTTCCTGGATCCGATTAATTTGAGAATCAACAGCGTATACGCCACTAACATAAATTCTGGCACCCATGGATGCGAGTACGGGCTTGAGGGAATAATCAATAGAGAGAAGATGTGCAATCGTTCCGCCGATAAACAGAGGTACGATGATTTTTTTATCAAGTCCTTTCTGCGGAAGCAGATCAAGGAAAGTTTTGAGTACACCTGTGAAAGAAGCTTTATATACGGGACTTGCGATAATAACAGCATCTGCATTGGCTACAAGTTGATTAGCTTCTACGATGGCTGGACTGCCAAAACGTGCATGGATTAGATCCTCAGCAGGCAGAGAAACAACTGTTATCGTATCAACGGTTAGGCTTTTCTCTTGGAGCTGCTGCTCAACAAACTGTGTAATCCCGTTCAAACGGGAAGATGTATTCGGGCTTCCAGAAATAATAACGATATTCGGCATAAGTAGGCTCCTCTGTTTTAGGGTCGATAATTCAGATGTAACACTAATCCGATAAGTAAACTTTGAATAAATAGTATCATGAATGTGAAAATCGGTCAAACAGAGATGCATGTTTTCTTGTATTTTAACGATATAAGGGAACAATGTATACACAGAATGACTAATTAGAAAAAGGGGTAGTTGCAATGGTATACGGATTAGCGGCATTTATTAGCTTTGCGATTGTATTTGCAAGCGTACCACCGCTTCGAATCCTTGCGCTGCGCCTTGGCTTTGTTGATCGTCCCAATCAAAGGAAAATTCACAATAAGCCGATTCCTCTGATGGGAGGAGCGGCTATTTTTGTCGGCTGCGTCATTGCTATGTTTGTTTTTATCGGTTTCACGCCACTTACATGGACGATCGTTACTGGAGGAACCATACTCGTTGTGGTTGGGCTTCTTGATGATGCTTCGAAAGCGAAGGGAAAAGATTTTCCCGTATGGCCGCGTGTCATTCTTTATTTGGGCGCCGCCTCCATACCCACATTATTTCATATTAATATCGCAGGTATAGCGAATCCATTCACAAGCCTGTTTATTTCGTTTCCCGACTGGGTTTCATGGCTAACGACTATGATATGGGTATTCGCTTTGATCAATATGATTAATTTCATTGACGGCGTTGACGGTCTAGCCTCGGGTGTAAGTACGTTGTCGGCGCTGACGCTACTAATCATTGCGATGATTAAAGGCCAGCCGAGCACAGCCATACTTGCGATCATTTTGGCGGGGGCATGTTTTGGGTTTCTTGTACACAATTTCTATCCTGCACGTATATTTATGGGTGATGCCGGTGCAACCTTTCTCGGTTATACGCTTGCAGTCATCGCTGTGGACGGGACGTTCAAAAGAGCTACCTTCATCACGCTGCTTGTTCCACTGCTAGCGCTTGGCCTCCCCATCTTTGATACGGTCTACGTCATGCTAAGAAGATTAATTAGCGGCAAGGGCTTGCATCGTGCAGATAAGCTGCATACCCATCATTTATTGATGAAGTGGGGCCTTAGCCAAGTGCAAACCGTATCATTCTTATATTTGATAGCGGCGTTGTTCGCATTGCTATCAATTATACTTTTACTTGCTATAAGCTGAATTAACGAGGCCTATGTGGTACAATGACGGGGAAAAGCGTTATTCTATATCGATGGACGAATAAGCTTTTTTTACACATTAAACCGCTGATATAGAGCTGCTAAAAGATCCTTCGCGCGGTTTTCCAGATGAGGCTGCCGCATAGCTGCTAATGCTTATGGAGATTGGAGATAGAGAAATGAGCACGACAGATTGGTTGAAGCCGCTGGAGTACATTTTGAACTGTCCGGTACATGCTGTTACGAAATCACTTACGGAGTGGAAAGCATTAATAAGCGATGCTGACGATCTGTGGCTAGGCGAGCATACAACGTCTTCTTCTATAGAAGGCCAGCGTGTAGAAAAAGATAACCATACATGGATCGTTATTTCCTCTAATGAGTATGAAGTCAGCCTGCTTGAACTCAATCGATTTGCTCTTGCAGACAAAGAGAAAGAGTTGATTAGCTGGACCCTGCAGTTGAACGGGAGTACCTTGACGGAGAAGAAGAGCGCTGCGCTCTCAGAAACGGAACGACAGGCGCTAAAGCTTAGCGATTGGATACAAAAGCAGCTTGAAGCCGACGAGCCAGCCTATTCGCTGCCAGATCATTTAACCGTTGGCAGTCGTTTGTTTAATGAGATGATTCCGTTTCTTCTTGTTACCGAGCAACAAGGTACTGAGCAAGCTACATACGCCGATTTAGAAAAGTTGCTTCGATCCTTTATGTCAGACGACATTTTGCTTATACCGCTTAAGGGTCAAGAATGGTTGATCTGGGGCTCTATGTCATTATTGAGGGATGAGGACTCGGATACTTTCGATGAGCAAGAGGAAGAGTCGCTTGAGGAGAGTTTGGCATCGATCGGACTTGGGTTGCATGAGATGCTTGCGAGCGAGTGGATTGGCGAATGTCATCTTGCGGTCGCTCATCCAGCTTCTCCGGCTAAAGGGATGATTGAGACGACTATGCTCTTACGGGAAACGATTAATCTCGGAAGGAAATTTCATGTCGGAACGAATATTCATTTGCCGTGGATGCTGCAATTGGAGCGGCTGTTGAATGCCATCCCAGAATTACAGCGAGCCAAATATTTGGAGCAGTCTTTGAAAAGAGCAGACCTGTTCGTTGAGTCTGAAATGCTCAGTACGCTTGAGACTTTTTTCACACTCGATTGCAATGTTAGTGAGACGGCCAAGAAATTATACATTCATCGTAATACGTTATTATACCGCTTAGACAAGCTTAAACAAGAAACAGGTCTTGATGTACGCCAGTTCCGTGATGCAGTTCTAGTCAAAATTATATTGCTATTGTACAAAGTTACGAAAAGAAATTAGTTTTTTTGTAAAGTTTGTGCATAGTCACAAGCTCCTTGGTGGGATAAGATATAGGCATATCGAAATTTCTTTCTAGGGGGAAAATTATCATGGCAGGCGTACGTTTAGAAGGCATTTACAAAAAATACCCGGGTACTGACAAAGCATCGGTTACTGACGTTAACTTAGATATTAAAGACAAAGAGTTTCTCGTATTGGTCGGACCATCTGGTTGCGGTAAATCGACTACTCTTCGTATGATTGCAGGCCTTGAAGAAATTTCTGAAGGCAAATTGTTCATCGGCGATCGCCTTGTGAATGACGTTGCTCCTAAAGACCGCGACATCGCGATGGTATTCCAATCCTACGCGTTGTACCCGCACATGAACGTTTACCAAAACATGGCTTTCGGCCTTAAACTTCGTAAATTCAAAAAAGCAGACATCGACAAACGTGTTCGTGAAGCTGCTAAAATTCTAGATATCGAGCATTTGCTAGATCGTAAGCCAAAAGCACTTTCCGGTGGTCAACGTCAACGTGTCGCTCTAGGACGCGCAATCGTTCGTGAGCCGCAAGTATTCTTGATGGATGAGCCGCTTTCCAACTTGGACGCGAAACTTCGTGGACAAATGCGTGCTGAGATCAGCAAGCTTACAAAACGTCTTGAAACAACAACTATCTACGTAACGCATGACCAAATCGAAGCAATGACAATGGGTGACCGTATCGTTGTTATGAAAGACGGCTTCATTCAACAAACAGCTTCTCCAGAAGAGCTTTACAACCACCCTGTAAACATCTTCGTAGCTGGCTTTATCGGCGCTCCTTCGATGAACTTCATCAGCGGTTCGCTTACAGAGCAAGGCGGCGCGCTTCGCTTCAAAGCAAGCGGCGTTGACGTAGTTGTTCCAGAAGGTAAAGCTGCATCGCTTCGTTCGAAAGGCTATATCGGCAAAGAAGTGGTTCTGGGTATTCGTCCAGAAGATCTTCACGAAGAGCCAGTATTCCTTGAAGCATCACCACAAACAATTGTGAACGCAAATGTTGAGGTTGCTGAGAACCTTGGTCACGAAATGTACCTATACCTGAACGGTATCGGCACTGAAACAGTTATCGCACGTGTTGATGGCCGTTCTGGTCTACGTGATGGCACAAGCGTTAAGCTTGCGCTTGATATGAACAAAGTACATTTGTTTGACAAAGCGACAGAACTTAACATTTTTGAAGCTTAATAAATAGTATGGAGAGAGAACGGTCGGACTATCCGGCTGTTCTTTTTTTGTCCTTTATTGGCAGGGCGTCACATGGAGCAAACGTTGCGTTCGCAGTCGTTTTCCTTTACGATGAAGACATTGGAAAAAAACATACATACATATACGCAGCTGTCATATGAGGGAGGCTAAAGCGATGCCGAAGAAAGTGAAAGTATCTGAGCTTGTTAAACAGTTCCAGCTCGAAATTATTGCTGGCGAGGACGGAATGAAACGTGCAATTACGGTTGATGATTTATATCGTCCTGGTCTAGAGATGGCTGGTTATTTCCATTACCATCCGAGTGAGCGTGTGCAGCTGTTAGGTCGTACAGAAATTTCGTTCTTGAACATGCTTGACAGTGAGGAACGGAAGGATCGGATGGTGCGGCTATGCAATGAAGATACGCCGTGCATCATTCTGACCAGAGGACTTGAAGCGCCGCAGGAGCTTGTTGAGCAATGTAATGTGACACAAATTCCGCTGCTGCGCAGCCAAATTGCGACGACGATTCTATCCAGTCGGATTACAGATTTCTTAGAAAGAAAACTTGCGCCTACTGCAACAATCCATGGCGTGCTTGTTGATGTATATGGTGTAGGTATGCTTATTACGGGCGGGAGCGGAATTGGTAAAAGCGAAACAGCGCTTGAGCTTGTCAAGCGTGGACATCGGCTTGTTGCTGACGACGCAGTAGAGCTAATGCAAACCTCTGATGCTCAGTTGCATGGCAGTGCGCCGGAGCTCATACGTCACTTGCTTGAAATTAGAGGCCTTGGCATTATCAATGTCATGACGCTGTTCGGAGCAGGTGCTGTGCGTACGCAGAAACGCATCGGTCTTGTCATCAAGCTGGAAAATTGGCAGCAGGACAAGCAATATGACCGACTCGGACTAGATGAGGAAACGACGCGCATTATTGATACAGACATACCGCTTGTCACAGTGCCGGTACGTCCAGGGCGGAACTTAGCGGTTATTATAGAAGTAGCGGCCATGAACTTCCGCTTGAAGCGAATGGGCTACAACGCCGCTCTTCAATTCACGAACAAGCTAACGGAAACCATTGCAGATGATATGGATGAATACGATTGAATCTAAAGGGGATATAAAAGAATGAAGACATTGCAACTTAATCCAATCGCCTTCAGTCTAGGATCGCTTGATGTGCATTGGTATGGCATTATTCTTGGAGCGGCAGCGCTTGTTGGTTTGCTGCTCGCTGTGCAGGAAGGCAAGCGCTTCGGTATTAAACCGGATTTATTTATGGATCTGCTGCTTCTCGGCGTGCCTTCAGCGATCATTGGTGCGCGTATTTACTATGTGGCGTTCAAGTGGGATGACTATAAAGGAAATTTGATTGATGTATTCAAAATTTGGAATGGCGGAATTGCTATTTATGGCGCTATTATTGGGGCGTTCATATGCGGGTTCTTCTATTTCCGTTACAAAGGCTATAAATTCTGGAGACTTGTCGATATTGCGATTCCAGGTATGCTAGTTGGACAAATGATCGGACGCTGGGGCAATTTCATGAACCAGGAGGCTTACGGCGGTGAGGTAAGCGAAACATTCCTGCGTAATACGCTTCATTTGCCATCCTTTATCGTAGATCAAATGCTCATTGAAGGCGTATATCGCCATCCTGCCTTTCTGTACGAATCCATCTGGAGTTTAGTTGGTCTTATAGTTTTGTTCGTATTGCGCCGTCAACGATTTTTGCGTGCGGGTGAGCTGACAGCCAGCTATTTCATATGGTATTCCATTGGGCGTTTCTTTATTGAAGCGCTGCGTACGGACAGCTTGGCATTCAGAGGACCATCGTGGCTAGCATCATTAATTAATGGACTATGGACGCCTATGGAGGCTTTATTCAAGCAAGGTTATCTTGATCCTGCTTATGGCAACATTAGAATTTCTCAAGTACTCGCTTTGCTCCTTATTATTGGAGCGGTTACGTTCATTATTGTGCGCCGGAAGAAAGGCTATGCATCCGCGTATTATCTGGACCCCATTACAACGAGTAAACCGGAGCGCAATGGCGGCAATGATGCGATTACAGTAAACCCTGCTGATACAGTGAGCACCGTTAAAGAGAAAGAAGACAACAAACGATAAGCGTACATCAAGGAGGTTTATGCATGACAGGCACAATCAAGACGATGCTGTTCGATCTGGACGGTACAATAATCGACACCAATGAGCTTATTATTCGCTCGTTCATAGAATCCCTGCAGGGAGTAGCGGCTGAAGGCTTCGGCAGAGAGCATATTATTCCTAGCATGGGGGAACCGCTAACGGACCAGATGAAGCGTTTTTCGGGCCTAGAAGATGTTACACATTTGGTGGCGGCATACCGCGAGGTCAATTTGCGTCTTCATGATGAATACGTGAAGTCATTCGACTATGTGAATGAGGTCATTGAGCGTCTGCATGGAGAAGGTATTCAAATCGGCGTGGTTACAACTAAGATGAGACTTACAACAGAGCGGGGCTTGAAATATGTGGGCTTGTACGATTATGTAGATGCGATTGTTACCATTGACGATGTCGTTAATCCCAAGCCTCATGCTGAGCCTGTGAGCAAGGCTATTGGCTTGCTCGGAGCAGATCCAGCAACGACGCTAATGGTCGGGGACAGCATAGTAGATATCCATTCTGCTATAGCCGCAGGAGCGTTAGCGATTGGAGTCGCTTGGTCGCTGAAAGGCGAGCAGAAGCTGAAAGAAGCGGGGGCGCATGCGGTCATTCATGACATGCGTGATCTGTATGCCTATGTAGGATTGGAGCGGGAGACGCTTGCGCAAAGTTGAACGATATCCAGTGGAGGGACCAAACGCGCTGTGGCAGGTGTATTCAACGGTAAGCCGAATCAAATCGGTTCGTAACTTTATCTTTATCCAGCTAGCGCGCTATTGTCCCATTCTTCCGCTAAAAAATTGGATTTACCGCCGAGTGCTCGGTATGAAAATTGGCGAGCATACTGCTTTTGCTCTTATGGTGATGGTAGATGTATTTTTCCCAGAGCGGATATCGGTTGGCAATAATACCATTATCGGATATAATACAACCATTCTAACTCACGAATATTTGATTAAGGAGTATCGTTTGGGTAACGTCTCTATCGGCTCAAACGTTATGATTGGCGCAAACACGACCATATTGCCCGGCGTTACAATCGGCGATAATGCAATAGTCTCAGCAGGCTCTCTCGTTCATAAGGATGTTCCAGCCTATGCGTTTGTTGGGGGCAATCCAATGCGGGAAATACAGCGGGGCGATATCGTTATGCCGAGCAATAATGACGAGAATGTCCGCAACCTTTTGAACTAATGAGCTTTCAAAAAAGCTTCGTCCGCGCGAGTTCAAATCGTGTTCGGTCGGGGCTTTCTTTTTGGAAATATAGAAAGGATATGCTTTCGCCATCCTTTCTATATATTTCACGGAATGAAACGCGCTGCGCCGCCGGAGGACAGAGACAACCGTTTCACCTTTGGTATTGGGCTGGTTATACGCTTGACTGAATGAAGCTGTTCATGCTAATATAACGACTAAACCCTTTAATTTGTTAGCATGGTAACACGGTATTGCTTTAAACTACTAAAGTAAACGAAGGTGAACTTATATGTCTAAACCAAAAGTGTTCGAGAAACCGATAGGTGTTAAGGATTATTTACCAGGCGCAGTTGCTAAGCTGCGTCATATTGAACGTGAAGTTCTAGCTTGTATGCAGAGCTGGGGCTATGATCAAATTATTACGCCTACTATGGAATACTACGATACAGTAGGTGTAGCCAGCTCGACCTCGGATCAGAAGCTTTTTAAGCTGCTCAATAACCGTGGTACGACGCTTGTGCTGCGCTCCGACATGACAGCTCCGATCGCTCGTGTCGTTTCTTCTTTATTGAAGCAAGCTGATTTTCCCCAGCGCTTGTCTTACCACTCGAACGTATTCCGTGCAATTGAGGAGGAAGCGGGTCGTGAAGCAGAGTTTTTCCAAACAGGCGTGGAGCTCGTAGGAGATTCATCAGCAGAAGCGGACGCTGAGGTAGTTGCGCTCGCTATCGCTTCGCTTAAAGCTGCAGGCGTGGAGCGATTCAAAATCGCAATCGGCCATGTCGGCTTCCTAAACGGTTTAATGGAAGAATCGCTGCCAGGACGCAAGGATGCTCAGGAGCAGCTCAAAAGCTGTTTGCTCGGACGTGACTTTGTTGGCTATCGCGAACAGCTTCGTAAGCTATCGCTTGAAGAGTCCGTGCAAAGCGAGCTTGAAGGCGTTCTAAGGCTGCGCGGCGGGCAGGAGATTTGTGATCAAGCGCTCCAGCTTAACGTGGATGATGAGGCGCGTGCATCAATTAGTCACTTATGCGAGATTTGGGATGTATTGAAGGCGTATGGTGTTTGTGAGCATGTGCTTATTGATCTGACGATGATTGGAGACTTCTCTTACTATACAGGCATGACCTTTGAAGGTTATGCAGCAGACCTAGGATTCCCGGTTGTCAGCGGCGGTCGTTATGACAATCTGCTTGCGCAGTTCGGCAGACCAGCACCGGCTACAGGCTTCGCATTGAAAACGACGCGTATTCTGGAACTTCTAGGCGACAACGAGGAGAACGAAATCGCACGGACATTGATCGTCTATGATGCTGAAGGTCGCGGAGAAGCGCTTGTGAAAGCGCAGGAGCTGCGGGCGGCAGGTGTTAATGTCGTGACTGAGCGATTGAATGAGGAAAGCAGAGTACCGGAGCACGCCAAGAACGATGTGAAGAAATCATTCACGTATAAGGGTGTAGCGTATACAGCTTTGCTATCGTATGAAGGCAACGGAATTAAAGGGGGCAGCGCCACATGAGCGGACAGACTAAAGATATTTTAAAAGTGGCGATGCCTAAGGGCCGTATTTATAAAGTAGCGTCGAAGCTGTTCCGTGAGGCTGGACTGCCAATTCCAAGCGATTTCGACGATACGCGCAAGCTCATTATCGAGCTGCCAGAGGTAGGCATGGAATTTATAATGGCGAAGCCGGTAGATGTGCCTACATATGTGGAGTATGGTGTGGCAGATATCGGCATTGTCGGTAAAGATGTGCTGATGGAGGAAAACAAGGACGTTTACGAGCTGCTTGATCTGGGGATTGCAAAATGCCGGATGTCCGTTATCGGATTGCCGGACTGGAAACCTACCATGAATCCCCGCGTTGCCACTAAGTATCCGAATGTCGCATCCGCATACTTCCGCGAGCTTGGTCAACAGGTGGAGGTCATTAAGCTGAATGGCTCTATCGAGCTTGCGCCGATGATCGGTCTAGCAGACCGCATTGTAGATATGGTGGAAACAGGCCAAACACTGCGTGAGAACGGACTTGTGGAGATGGAGTCGATCTTCGGCATCACTAGCCGTTTAATTGCTAACCGGGTGAGCTACCGGATGAAAAACGATGTGATACAAGGCTTGTGCGATCGCTTGCAGGCGACGCTGGCTAAACGGGAATAAGCGTCTTTTGGCGACAAAAGACTTTGATCATATGGCGAGTAAGAGGAAGGAGTGGATGATATGCGCATTATGCGTGCTGAGCAGTTTGGATTGAAGCGCGAGGTGGAGTATGGAACACCGGAGCAGAATGAATCGGCTCTGCGAATCGTCGCAGACGTAAAGGCCGAGGGAGATGCGGCGCTGCTGAGGTATACGGAGCAGCATGACCGGGTTAAGCTGGATGCGGCATCGCTGCGTGTGACGCAGGAAGAGATTCAGGCGGCGTACGCAGAGGTCGACGCCGATTTCCTTACGGCGATACGCGAAGCGGCCGTGAACGTGAGGGTGTTCCACGAGAAGCAAATGCGGACCTCGTGGATGGATCTGCAGCAGGACGGAACGCTGCTCGGGCAAATTATGCGACCGCTGAAGCGGGTCGGCGTATACGTGCCCGGAGGCAAGGCGGCTTATCCGTCGTCCGTGCTGATGAATGTGATTCCGGCACAGGTAGCCGGCGTGCCGGAGATCGTCATGGTGACGCCGCCTGCAACCGGCGGCACTGCGGGGATCGACCCGTATATACTCGTTGCCGCCGCTGAAGCAGGCGTCAAGGAGATGTACCGGGTCGGCGGGGCTCAGGCCATTGCCGCGCTTGCATACGGCACGGACAGCATTGCTCCGGTCGACAAAATATGCGGACCGGGTAATATTTATGTGGCGCTGGCGAAGCGCGCCGTATTCGGTGCCGTCGATATCGACAGTATCGCCGGGCCAAGTGAAATCGTCGTGCTTGCAGACGATTCAGCAGATCCCGCGTACGTAGCCGCGGATCTGTTGTCGCAGGCCGAGCACGATGAGATGGCGTCGGCGATTCTCATTACGCCGTCGCAGCAGCTTGCTGAGGCGGTTGCTGCGGAGGTGGAGCGTCAGCTGTCCACGCTGCCGCGCCAGGATATCGCGCGCAGCTCAATCGACAGTTACGGTGCTGTGCTGCTCGTGGATTCGATAGAAGCAGGCATCGACGTCGTCAATCAGCTTGCGCCTGAGCATCTTGAGGTGCTGACGGTTGATCCGATGCGTCTGCTCGGCTACATCCAGAATGCCGGTGCCATATTCCTCGGGCCTTACAGCTCGGAGCCGGTTGGCGATTATTTTGCAGGGCCGAATCACATCATCCCGACGAACGGAACAGCACGTTTCTCGTCGCCGGTGAACGTTGACGACTTCCTGAAGAAGTCCAGCCTGATCTATTACAGTAAAGAAGCGCTGCTTGCTAATGGCGAGAAGATTATGACGCTGGCGCGCCATGAAGGACTTGAGGGGCACGCTCGCGCAATAGAGATTCGTCTACAGAAAGAGCGCGAGTAATCATACAAGCAAGCTTATTAATCATAAATGATATTTCCTCGGATGCGGTGTGGAGATTCGCTACACGGCTGGGAGCATGCGGCACTGGCTCATTTTTTCAGATGTACTGCCCTATTGGTGAATGGATGAGAACAAAGGCTGCAAAAGCAGAGACTACAACGCGGCATTAGAAACTTGAATCAACCTATAAACGAAACCTAATGAAGGAAGAAGGAATGAAAGTGTCAGACAATCAGGTACGCGAAGCATCGGTAGCACGCAAGACGAACGAGACGGATATTAAGCTTACATTTGCAGTAGATGGAACGGGCGAGACGAAGCTCGAAACGGATGTGCCGTTCCTAAACCATATGCTTGACTTGTTTACGAAGCACGGCCAGTTTAACCTGGAGCTGGAAGCGCGCGGGGATATCGACATCGATGATCACCACACGGTAGAGGATATCGGTATTTGCATCGGGCAAGCCCTTCGGGAGGCGCTTGGCGAAAAACGCGGCATTAAGCGTTATGCGAGCGTGTTCGTACCGATGGATGAGGCGCTTGCACAGGTTATTGTTGACGTGAGCAACCGTCCGCACTTTGAGTATCGTGCAGAGTATCCATCTACGCAGGTAGGCAGCTTCTCTACAGAGCTTGTTCACGAATTTCTATGGAAGCTTGCGTTGGAGTCGCGTATTACATTGCATGTAATCGTACATTACGGCAAAAACACGCATCACATGATCGAAGCCGTATTCAAGGCGCTTGGACGTGCGCTCGATGAAGCGACTAGCATTGATCCACGTGTACAAGGAGTACCTTCAACGAAGGGAGTGCTATAGCATGATCGCGATCATCGATTACGGCATGGGCAATCTATACAGCGTAAGCAAAGCGGTAGAGCGTCTGGGCTACGAAGCGGTTATTACCGATGATCCACAGACAATTACTGCTGCAGACGGTGCAATTCTGCCAGGCGTCGGCGCTTTCGGCGATGCGATGGAGAACTTGCGCGAGACGAAGCTTGATGAGGTAGCCAAAGCGTACGCTGCTTCCGGTAAGCCGATGCTTGGCATTTGCCTTGGCATGCAGCTGTTGTTCAGCGAGAGCGAGGAGTACGGGACGCATGAGGGGCTTAATCTGCTTCCTGGCAAGGTCGTTCGCTTCGCGGGCGACTACAAAATTCCGCACATGGGCTGGAATAAGCTATCTTTCCTGCAAGAGCAGTCGCCGCTATTCAATGGTTTGACTGAAGGTCATGTGTATTTTGTCCATTCCTTCCATGCGAAGCCGGAGCAGGACTCCGACTTGCTGGCGACTACGGATTATTACCAGCAAGTAACGGCGATTGTAGGACGCGGCAACGTGTACGGTATGCAGTTCCATCCGGAGAAAAGCGGTAAGCTGGGCATGCAACTGCTGGGCAGATTCCTCGCGTTAACGAAAAACGAACAGTAATTACCACGTGATTATACAGTGGTTCCTATAGATGAAGCCTGTTTTATTGGGCACAAAGGAGAGGGAAACATGCTGGCGAAGCGTATTATTCCGTGCCTTGACGTCAAGGACGGACGCGTTGTGAAAGGCGTGAACTTCGTAAACCTGCGCGATGCGGGTGATCCTGTCGAGCTTGCGGCCACCTATGACCAAGAAGGCGCAGATGAACTTGTATTTTTGGATATCTCGGCTTCTGTAGAAGGTCGCGCAACAATGATCGAGGTCGTTAAGCGGACAGCAGGAGAAATTACGATACCGTTCACAGTAGGCGGAGGCATCTCCCATGTCGATGACATGAAGAGGCTGCTGCGCGCAGGCGCGGACAAGATCGGCATTAATACGGCGGCTGTCGTTAATCCTGCACTTGTGCAGGAGGGTTCTCGCAAGTTCGGCTCGCAGTGCATCGTGGTTGCCATAGACGCGAAGTTTAATGCGGAGTGGGGCGAGTGGGAAGTGTACACACACGGCGGACGTAAAACAACAGGCATCAAGGCGCTCGAATGGGCACGCGAGGTGGAGCGTCTCGGAGCGGGCGAAATTCTGCTAACAAGCATGGATGCGGATGGAACAAAGGATGGCTTCGATATTAAGCTGACCAAGGCGGTATCGGAATCGCTGGGTATCCCGGTTATTGCATCAGGCGGAGCGGGAAGAATTGAACACTTCAACGATGTGTTCAAGCAGGCACATGCCGATGCGGCGCTTGCCGCTACGATATTCCACTATAAAGAAATGACGATCCGCGAAGTGAAGGATGATTTGCGGTTAAAGGGAGTAGAGGTACGATGACGGATTCGAATCAAAGCGAGCTCAGCTCTAGCATCAAATGGGATGACGCGGGGCTTGTGCCTGCAATTGTACAGGATGCACAAAGCAAAGAAGTGCTTATGATGGCCTACATGAATAAAGAATCGCTGCAGCTTTCTGTAGAGTCGGGTGTAACGTGGTTCTGGAGCCGTTCGCGCAATGAGCTGTGGAACAAAGGTGCCACCAGTGGGCATACACAGCGTATCGTTTCCATGACTTATGATTGCGATGGCGACACGCTTCTGGTCAAAGTAGATCAGGTAGGCCCAGCCTGCCATACAGGCCGCTACAGCTGCTTCTTCAATGCGGTGGAGATAAATGGACGTGAGGCGGCATCCACAAGCGATGCAGTCACGACTTCCGACCGTTTCGCTACACTTGGACAGCTGGAAGGCACAATTGCTGAACGTTATGCAGAGCGCCCTGAAGGCTCTTACACGTCGTATTTGTTCGACAAAGGCGTGGACAAAATCTTGAAAAAGGTCGGCGAGGAAGCTTCAGAGGTCATTATCGCCGCCAAAAATAAGGATAACGATGAGCTGAGAAGCGAAGTTGGCGATTTGATTTTCCATCTGATGGTGCTGCTTCGCGAGAGAGGGCTCCCGTTTGATGATGTGATCAGCGAGATTAACAGTCGTCACGGAAAACCGACAACGAACAAGATGAGATAAGCAGTGGCTTATCTCTAAATCTAAACAATCACTTGATTCAAATAAGTCACATCAATCAATTGAATTATGTGTTTCGCACCAATCACTTGAACCACCAAAATCACCCATCACGCAACTCATAATAGAAAGGCCGGTACGCACATGTTTATCGATTACCATACCCATCATGCCCGCTGTGGTCACGCTGTAGGCGAGCTGGAGGAGTACGTTCGGAAGGGAATAGAGATCGGACTCGTGCAGCTCGGCCTTTCCGATCATATGCCGCTGCTCCATGTTGATCCGGCTACTTATTACCCAGAGATGGCCATGCCTATGGATGAGCTGCCTCGTTATGTAGAGGAGTGCCTCACTCTTAAAGAAAAGTACAAGGGTCAGATCGACATCCGGGTGGGCTTGGAGGGCGATTATATCGAGGGCTGTGAGGAACAGATTGAAACGATCGTCAAAGCTTATCCTTGGGATTATGTGATTGGCTCTGTTCACTTTCTAGGCGAATGGGATATTACCGACTTTCGGCAAACGGCAGGGTGGGAAGGCCGTGACCGCATGGCGGTTTACGAGCAGTATTACGCAGCTGTGGGCAAAGCGGCGGCGAGCGGCTTTTATGACTATATTGGGCATATTGATGTTATCAAACGCTTCGGCTTTAAGCCAAGCGAGGATGTAATCCATTTGGAGAATGCGGCCTTGGAAGCGGTCAAGCGGAGCGGGATAGCGATCGAGCTTAATGCATCTGGTCTTCGTACGCCTGCCGCAGAGATGTTCCCAAGCCGCAGAATGCTCGAATATGCGCGTGATCTAGGCATCCCTATAACAGTGGGCTCCGATGCCCATCAGCCTGAAAGACTTGGCCAATACTTGGATCAAGCATACAGTGTGCTGAGAGAAGTAGGTTTTAAACAGCTGGCGACATTTAATTGTCGAAAATTAGTGATGATTGATTTTTGAAATATCGTAAATTACATGTATAATATAGAAGATCAAATAAGCTTTGTCGAATGATGCGACAAGGACGAGTAATTGTTCCGTAAAATTAATTGGTTTTAACGCTCAGGAGGGTATCATGTTAAGCGACAAGGTGCGTATTTTTTCGGGTTCGTCTAATCCGGTATTGGCTCAGAAAATTAGTGCAGAGCTTGGTCTGACTTTAGGCGCGATCAAGATGTCCCGTTTCAAAAGCGGAGAGATTTATGTGCATTATGAGGAAACGATTCGGAACTGCGACGTTTTCCTTGTACAATCATTCTCTCATCCGATCAACGAGCATTTTGTTGAATTGCTCGTGATGATCGATGCGGCGAAGCGTGCATCCGCAAGAACGGTCAACATCATTATGCCGTATTACGGCTATGCGCGTCAGGAGCGCAAAGCAGCACCACGGGAGCCGATTTCAGCAAAAATGCTGGCGGATGTGCTCACGACTGTTGGAGCGAACCGCGTAATCACAATCGACCTGCATGCGCCAGCTATTCAAGGCTTCTTCAACATTCCGGTCGATCATATGACTGCGCTTGATCTCATCAGCGATTATTTGAAGTCAAAAAACATCAAGAACCCGGTTGTTGTATCGCCGGATGCAGGACGTGCTTCAACCGCAGAGAAGCTTGCGAACTACCTGGATACATCGTTTGCGATTATGATCAAGAAACGCCCTGCGCATAATGAATCGGTCATTACACACGTGATCGGGGATGTAGAAGGTCAGACACCAATCATTATCGAGGATCTGATCGACACAGGTACCACAATTGTGAATGTGGTGGAAGGCTTGAAGGAGCGCGGCGCCGAGGACGTATATGTTTGCGCAACGCACCCGCTATTCTCCGGCTCAGCCATTGAGCGTTTGGATCATCCCAATATTAAAGAAGTCATTGTAACGGACTCCATCAGCTTGCCGGAATCCACTCCAGAGCGCTTTAAGGTGCTTTCAGTTGCTCCACTGCTTGCAGAAGCAACTCGCATTATTTTGGAGGGCGGCTCGATCAGTACGCTGTTCAAAAGCAATGGCGTATAAGTGCTCAATCAGGAATGCTGAGCGCATGAATTGAATAGGAATGACGAGGGAAATCGCGGGCGGCATATTTGCTGTCCGCGATTTTCCCACATATTCTTTCATGTTCTCAAAGGTACGGCTATGGTATAATCGTAGAAAATCGGAAGTAACGGGAGGTGCCTTGCCAATGAAAGGGAAGAAACGTGTTGCCGTAGATCAACAGACGAAAGTCATACCGGTTCAATGGGACGCTACGTTTTTTTTCGAACGTGCGGTTCGGTCACTTGATCGATTCCATTATGACAAGGCACTTAAATATTTTCGTCGCGCCGTGGAATACGAACCGGATAATCCGGTAAACCATTGCAATATGGCCGGCATTCTATCTGAGATGGGCAATTACGAGGAGTCGAACCGGATCTTGGGCTGGATTGTGGATGAGCTTGATCCGACGATGACGGAATGCCATTTCTATATGGCGAACAACTTTGCCAATATGGAGCAATATGAAGCAGCCGAAGGCTCGCTTATACGATATTTAGAAGAGGATTCGGAAGGGCAGTTCCTTGATGAGGCAGAGGATATGATGGATCTACTGCATTATGAACTGGAACGACCGACGCGTCTAACTAACATTAAGTCTCGCGAAGGCATGGTGGAGCATGATTTGGCCCGTACTTTGCTGGAGGAAGGCAAGTTCACGGAGGCTGTGCGCATTTTAGAGAAAATCATTGAAGGTCAGCCTGACTTTCTTGCAGCGCGCAACAATCTGGCGCTTGCTTTCTACTATATGGGTATGTTTGAGAAAGCGATGGACACGATTCATGAGGTGCTTGAGCTGGAAGCAGGCAATCTGCACGCGCTATGCAATCTCGCAATCTTCTATCAGCACAAGAATGATGAGGACAGCCTTCGTCCCCTTGTCGACCTGCTTGTCAAAACCGTGCCGTTTCATCAGGAACATGTGTTTAAACTGGCAACCACAATGGGCATCTTAGGAGAGCATGGGGCTGCTTACAAGCATTTTACAAG
This sequence comes from Paenibacillus sinopodophylli, assembly GCF_005930355.1. Classification (GTDB taxonomy): domain Bacteria; phylum Bacillota; class Bacilli; order Paenibacillales; family Paenibacillaceae; genus Pristimantibacillus; species Pristimantibacillus sinopodophylli. The sequence continues at coordinate 39,034 of NZ_VDBO01000021.1, read as the reverse complement.
GCTGCTGAAAGACGCTGAGCTGACGCAGGACCCGAGCTTATACCATTATGCGGCTGTCGCAGCATGCAATATCGGACGTCTGCAGGAAGCGGAACGGTTATGGAAGCAGACGATTAAGCTGGATCCCAAATCAGGCATACCCCATTATTATATGGAGCAACTAGAGCTTCTGCGAGGCGGGGAGATGACGGCGTCCATCAGCTATCACTACCATTTGCCTTTCGAGGAACAGTTCAAGCTGTGGGAGAAGTCTTCTGACGGTATTCCCGACCATCTCAAGCGTGATCCGCTTGTGCGGTCTTCGTTTTTCTGGGCGCTGCGTCATGGCGATCAGCATACGAAGCTGCAGGTTATTCAGGCACTCGGCATGATTGCCGATAGTGAGGTGAAGGACGTATTGCAGACCTTCCTGCTCGAGCGAGATGAGGATGATTACCTAAAGCGAATTGCGATCTTCGTGCTCCGCACGATGGGTGTGCAAGAGCCGCTGCCGATCTTCCTCGAAGGGAAGGAAACGGTAATCGAACCGAATCGCGTTCCATCAAGACTTCCAGTATGGGAAGACAAATGGCAGGCAGTTGTAGAAGCGGCGCTGTCGCGTATGAGCAAGCAATACGATTTGGTTCAGCAGCATGATTTAATGACCCTATGGGTAGAATTTTTGTCGCGTGTCTATCCCGATGTTCCTAAGCTCACAAAGCCTGAGGGCTGGGCTGCCGCGCTAGAATATTTAACAGCCAAAATGCACCGGCGTTCGATATCTTATCATGAGGTATCACTTAGATACGGAACGTCCATTGCGACTGTCAGCAAAAACGTTAAGCAGATTGACGGTGTTTGCGGCATTAAAGAAAAGATGAAGTCGATGAGCTCCGTCTTCTCGACTCAGGAAATGCAGGACGAATAATCTTCTACGAGGTGAATGACGATGTACAAATCTATTATTATCGGTACCGGCCCTGCCGGTCTTACAGCAGCGATCTATTTGGCCCGCGCCAACATGAGCCCGCTTATTATTGAAGGACCGGAGCCAGGCGGCCAGTTGACTACGACGACAGAGGTTGAGAACTTCCCAGGATTCCCTGAAGGCATTATGGGACCTGAGCTTATGGCAAATATGCGTAAGCAAGCGGAGCGCTTCGGCGCAAAGTTTATTACAGGCTGGGTGAACAGCGTGGACATGTCAGAGCGTCCTTTCAAGCTTCAGGTAGAAGGACAAGGCGAGATTGTTGGCGAGAGTATTATTATCTCAACAGGAGCTTCTGCGAGATACTTAGGCATTCCAGGAGAGAAGGACAATGTCGGTAAAGGTGTAAGTACTTGCGCTACTTGTGACGGATTCTTCTTCCGCGGCAAGAAAATTATCGTAGTTGGCGGCGGCGACTCTGCTATGGAGGAAGCGAACTTCCTTACTCGCTTTGCGACGAACGTTGAGTTAGTCAATCGCCGCGATGAGCTGCGCGCTTCGAAGATCATGCAAGATCGCGCTCGCGAGAATGAGAAAATCAGCTGGAGCCTGAACCGTACGCCGATTGAGGTAGTAGCAACAGGCATGGGCGTTACCGGTCTGAAAGTTCGTGACAATGAAACAGGTGAAGAGGACGTTCTTGAAACAGACGGCATCTTCATTGCAATCGGCCATACACCGAATACGAAGTTTTTGAATGGACAAATCGATACGGATGACCACGGGTACATTGTTGTGAAGCCGGGTACATCCGAGACTAACGTAGCAGGCGTATTCGCTTGCGGTGACGTACAGGACAGCAAATACCGCCAAGCGATTACCGCAGCAGGAAGCGGCTGTATGGCTGCACTCGACTGTGAGAGATTCCTTGAAGGCGCAGTTACGCATGACTGGAGTCAATCGCTTTAATACTTGTTTGAAAAGCATCATATGATGTTGAAAGGGGCTATACCGGCAGAGCGCAACGCCTGATGGTATAGCCTTTTAAATGGCTGTGAGTGCCGGTTTTGACAGCATTCGCCTATCTTGACCAGAGGGTGAAGGTCGCTTATAGTGTTACAGAGAAGATTAACATATTGATGAGGTGGATTAGTGATGTCTGAAAAGATTTACGTTGGAGTCGATGTCGGCGGTACAGCAGTTAAGGTGGGCATATGCAATGCGGATGGACAATTGCTCCATACGTATGAAGGGCCGACGGAAGCGAGCAAAGGAACGGACACTATCCTTCAAAATATTGCAAAATACGCGCAGCAAATCGTAACAGAATCCGACTTTACCTGGGAGCAAGTAGACGGCGTAGGCGTAGGTATTGCAGGCTTCTTGGATATTCCAAACGGCATTGTAAAGTTTGCACCAAATCTAAAAATTGAGAACGTTAATTTGAAGGGTTATTTGGAGCAAGCGCTGAACAAAACCGTTAAAGTCAACAATGATGCAAATGTCGCTGCACTAGGCGAGGCTTGGGGCGGAGCGGGTAAAGGCATTGCGCACTGCGTATGCTATACGCTCGGAACAGGCGTGGGCGGCGGAATTATTATAGAAGGTAAAATCGTTGAAGGTTATATGGGCATGGCTGGTGAGCTGGGTCATATGGCTATTGTGCCTGATTTGGAAGCTATTCAATGCGGCTGCGGCAAGATGGGCTGCTTGGAATCTGTATCCTCGGCAACGGGTATTATTCGTATGGCGAAGGACGCTGTTGAACGCGGCGACCGTACATCCCTTACTTCCGTAGCGGATATTATGGCGAAGGATGTGCTGGATGCGGCGAAAGCTGGCGATGAAGTAGCGACTCGTATCGTGAATCGTGCCGCCTATTACTTAGGCAGATCGATGGCGATGATCGCAATCGTGCTGAATCCGCAATATTTTATTATTGGCGGCGGCGTATCTAAGGCGGGAGATTTCTTATTCGACCAAATCCGCGAAGTATTCGAGAAGTACACGCAGGAGCAGGCGAAGGAGAACGTGAAAATCGTAGCAGCAACACTTGGCAACAATGCAGGTGTAGTAGGCGCTGCAGGACTTATTCTCAGAGGTTAATGATAATGTGACTTTGCATTCGCAAAGTCTAAGCATATCCTTACGAAGTGACTTTGCATCTGCAAAGTCTAAGCGTATCCTTACGAAGTGACTTTGCATTCGCAAAGTCTTTAGGAGGTTTGATCATGGAAACGGCAGCAGCAGTAGCTAAGCTTGTCATAATAACCGGGATGTCTGGCGCGGGCAAAACCATTGCTGTCCAAAGCCTGGAGGACCTCGGTTTCTTCTGCGTCGACAATTTACCGCCCGTACTTATCCCGAAATTCGCAGAGCTGATCGATCAATCGAACGGTAAAATCGGTAACGTGGCGCTCGTCATCGATTTGCGTGGCAGGGAGTTTTTCACAGCGCTATCGGAGTCGCTAGCCTATATCAAAGAGCATTATACGCTCAGCTGCGAGATCCTGTTTCTGGATGCAACAGACGGTGTGCTTGTTCAGCGCTACAAAGAGAGCCGTCGGCGTCATCCGCTTGCACCCGAAGGCATGCCGCTGGAAGGGATTAAAAACGAACGGCGCTTGCTGGAGGATCTGAAGGGCTGGGCCTCGCAGGTTATCGATACGAGTACCTTAAAGCCGGCTCATCTGAAAGAACGGATCATTTCGCACTTTACGAACCTTGAGCAGAACAGTCTATCGATTAACGTCACCTCCTTCGGTTTCAAATATGGCATACCGATTGATGCGGATTTGATTTATGATGTGCGTTTTTTGCCTAACCCTCATTATATTGAGCATTTGCGTCCAAATACCGGTCAAACCCCCGAAGTGTACGAATATGTTATGAAATGGCCTGAAACTCAGCAATTCCTCACAAAGCTGCTAGACATGCTGCAGTTCCTTATTCCGCTCTATCGCAAGGAAGGCAAAAGTCAGGTCGTTATTGGTATTGGCTGTACTGGCGGGAAACATCGTTCCGTTGCCATATCTGAATATTTGGGACGCATGCTCGGCAGCAGCGATACGGAACGTGTGCGTGTCACTCATCGCGATGCCGAACGTGACAAGCATTAACGGGGTGAGAGAATGCAAAGTAGGCATAAAATTCTAAGAAGGCCGAAGATCGTCGTTATTGGCGGCGGTACGGGTCTCTCTGTCATGCTGCGCGGACTAAAGGAGAAGCCGTTGGATATAACGGCAATCGTTACGGTTGCCGATGATGGCGGAAGCTCGGGCATTCTGCGCAATGAGCTGCAAATCCCTCCTCCAGGCGATATTCGCAACGTACTCATGGCTCTTGCAGATGCAGAGCCGCTTCTGACCGAGGTATTGCAATATCGATTCAAAACAGTACCGGGTCTAGCCGGACACAGTCTTGGCAATCTTATGCTGGCAGCGATGACGGATATTTCTGGTGATTTCGTGACGGGTATTCGTGAGCTCAGTCGTGTACTTGCTGTTCGCGGGCGAGTGCTTCCTGCAGCAGGTACAGCGATTGTGCTGAAAGCAGAAATGGTGGATGGCACAATTATAACCGGTGAATCAATGATTCCCAAGGCGGGAAAAGTAATTAAGCGTGTATTTTTGGAGCCGACGGATGTAGAGCCTCTTCAAGAAGCCGTAGAAGCTATTGAACAGGCGGATGCAATCTTAATTGGACCGGGCAGCCTATATACAAGTATTATTCCGAATCTGCTCGTTCCTAAGCTTGCTCATGCGATTGTTGAATCCGAGGCTGTGAAGCTTTTTGTGTGCAATGTCATGACACAGCCAGGCGAAACGGATAATTATTCCGTGGGCGATCACTTGGATGCGATCCACGCGCATATCGGCCATCATTTATTTGATTACGTCATTGTGAATGACGGCGAGATTCCTCCTCAAATCGAGAGTAAGTATGCAGAGCTGGGTTCAAAGGCTGTTCATCTTGACTTGGACGCGGTTACCCAGAAGGGTTACGAGGTTATAGCGGACCGACTTGTTTTATTCCGAACTTTTCTTAGGCATGATGCCGAGCGATTGAGCCATCATATTTATAAATTGGTAGAGAACTGGATGTTACGAAAGAGGTGATACACAATGTCATTTGCGGCGCAAACGAAAAAAGAACTGACACTTATTGAATCGGACAGCTGCTGTGAGAGAGCAGAGTTATCTGCGCTTATACGGATGAATGGTTCGGTTAGCGTATCCAGCCGCAAAGTCGTTTTGGACATCTCGACGGAAAATGCTGCAATTGCCAGAAGAATTTATTCACTGCTCAAAAAGCACTATGAGATACACGTCGAGCTGCTAGTACGTAAGAAGATGCGTCTGAAGAAAAATAATGTGTATATCGTGCGAATACCGGCCGGTGTACAGGAAATATTGAGTGAGCTCAAAATTGTATCTGAAGGGTTTATGTTCAACCTGGGCATAGACAAGGAAATCATTCGCAAGCCTTGCTGCAAGCGCTCCTACTTGCGAGGTGCATTTCTCGCAGGAGGTTCGGTCAACAATCCGGAGGGCTCCTCCTATCATTTGGAGATTTCTTCGATGTATGAAGAGCATTGCGAGTCGTTGGTTGACCTTGCGAACAAATTTGATCTTAACGCTAGGTGCATTGAACGGAAAAAAGGTTTTATCTTCTATATCAAAGAGGGCGAGAAAATCATCGAGCTCCTTAATATTGTTGGCGCGCATCAAGCGCTGTTCAAGTTCGAAGATGTGCGCATTATGCGTGATATGCGCAACTCCGTTAACCGTATTGTGAATTGTGAAACGGCTAACCTGAATAAAACAATCGGTGCTGCAGTCCGCCAGATTGAGAATATTAAGCTGCTGCAGCGGGAAGTAGGACTTGAGAGCTTGCCTGATAAGCTGAAGGAAGTTGCTGAGATTAGACTGCTGCATCCAGATATGAATTTGACTGAGGTCGGCGAAATGCTTGGAGGCAAGGTGAGCAAGTCCGGCGTAAACCACCGTTTGCGTAAAATCGATGAGCTTGCGGAAAAAATCCGCGGTGTGTGAACTTTCATCCTAGTGTATCGGCTGGTATAATGATATAATAATTGAAAATGGCTTTATTTATAAAAGATAGGAATGCGAAGCAATCAAGCAACAGCATTTTTGTCTTTGACCGGGAAACAAGTTTTTGCAGCCAGAAGACGGCGATAATAGGGCTGTATAAGCTTGTGCCGCATGCTAATGCTTGAGTAAAATATAGGGGGTATGGTTTCCATGACAAGGCTTCCGGTTGTTGTTCGTCTTAAGACGGGACTACATGCAAGACCTGCAGCATTATTCGTACAAGAAGCGAACAAATTTTCCTCCGAAGTATTTGTAGAGAAAGACGACAAAAAAGTAAACGCTAAATCCATAATGGGAATTATGAGCTTAGCGATCAGCTCGGGCACTGAAGTATCCATAAGTGCAGAGGGTTCGGATGCAGAACAGGCTGTAAACGCTTTAGTCGCTTTGGTTAGTAAAGAAGAGCTAGAGAACCAATAATTGGTGAAAATTAAATAAAAGCTGCCCATGGTCGCTATGACCGTGGCCAGCTTTTTTTAATAGGCAGTTATGGACATGGTGTATAGAATGATGAGAGAAAATCACACATAAATCGATTTCCAAATTAGAAAGAGGCGGCTCCTGCTTAGTCTGCAAAGACCAGTAGGAGCCGCCTCTTTCTATAAATGGCTGCTTCTTATTATGCGAGCTTCTCGATTACTTTATCGACAAGGCCGTATTCCTTAGCTTCCGCTGCGCTCATGAAATAATCACGGTCCGTGTCCTTCTCAATACGCTCTAGCGACTGTCCGCTGCGCTCGGCTAGGATGCCATTCAGCTTATCACGCATACCGATGATGCGTTTCGCGCGGATGGCGATGTCGCTTGCTTGGCCTTCAGCTCCGCCGAGCGGCTGATGGATCATCACTTCACTGTTCGGAAGCGCGTAACGCTTGCCAATAGCGCCTGCAGTAAGCAGGAAAGCGCCCATGGAAGCCGCCATGCCCACACAGATGGTCGATACGTCAGGTTTAATGTACTGCATCGTATCGTAGATCGCCATGCCTGCCGTAATGGAACCACCAGGGCTGTTAATATAAAGAGAAATGTCTTTCTCTGGGTCGTCTGCTGCCAGGAATAACAATTGCGCGATGATGGAGTTGGCCACCACATCGTTTACACCTGAACCAAGAAAAATAATACGGTCTTTCAATAGGCGAGAGTAAATGTCATACGCACGCTCACCTCGATTGTTTTGCTCAATAACCATAGGAACGAAATTCATATCCAACGTAAGCCCCTCCCCAGAAAACAATGAATGGTTAAATCGTATTTTCATAATAACGGATGAAAAAGCAAAAGTCAAAGATAGTCAAACAAGTTCCGAATGGCTTTGCTGCGCATACGAAAATGAGGCTGACAATAAAAAAACCGCTCCAGCGTATAGGAACGGTTCGTCTGTATCATTATAGATGCTGCAAGCCAAAATGGCTGAAAGGTTATAGTGGCGCGCCCGCAAGGAATCGAACCTAGATCTCAGCCTTCGGAGGGCTGCGTCATATCCATTGGACCACGGGCGCATAAAATAGTCGCAAAAATGATTATATGATATTCGGCTCGCTAAAGCAAGGGGAGATTAAAAATTAAATTTGTTAGAAATGTGACGGAAATCGCTTTCATCAGAAAAACGGCTATTGCTACTGTGAGCATTTTCCGATAAAATAAAGGTGGGACTTGAAATGATACCGCGGGACATATTGAGTCCAACGCGTGTGAACCGAATACGCTAGAGGCCGATGGAGTGAAGGATAAGAGATGCGTCAGATCGTTGAACTGCAGCAGCAGCTTGTGCCGGATCTGCTCGACGTCATGAAGAAACGGTATTCGATCTTGCATCGGGTGATGCTGTCGGATTTAATAGGGCGTCGTACACTGGCGTCTTCATTATCGATGACGGAGCGGATGCTTCGAGCTGAGACCGATTTTCTGAAAATGCAGGGATTGCTCGAGATTCACTCGGCAGGCATGCGAATTAGCGATTCAGGCAAGCAATTATTGGAACAGCTTGAGCCCTTCTACAAAACGATGTTCGGACTATCTGAGCTGGAGGAAACGATCCGCAGCCATTACGGTTTATCGCAGGTTGTTATTGTAGCAGGCGATTCGGAAGTCTCCGCACAGACAAAGCGAGAGCTTGGTCGTGCATGCAGTCAAGTTCTGATCAAAGTATTGCAGCCTAATGATGTAGTTGCAGTGACTGGCGGGACGACGATTGCTCAGGTCTCAAACCAACTTGCAAGCTCTTCAGAGCTCAAGACAAACCTGTTTGTACCAGCCAGAGGCGGTCTTGGAGAGAGCTTGGACTATCAGGCCAATACCATTGCCTCGATGATGGCTAAGCGCACCGGGGCGCAATACAGGCTTCTACACGTGCCGGACCATCTAGGTGAAGAAGCATTTGCTTCCATTATGAACGAGCCGAATATACGTGAAATTGTGGAAGTTATCCGCAGTGCTCGCATCGTCGTACATGGAATCGGAGATGCTATGGTGATGGCAAGACGCCGGCGGCTTGATCGCAAGATCATAGACGCAATGGAAGTTGAGGGCGCACTCGCTGAGTCATTCGGTTTTTATTTCGACCGGAAAGGCGCTGTCGTGCACAAAATGCAAACGGTAGGGTTACGGCTCGAGGATATTGTGAAGACTGAAGTTGTTATAGGCGTAGCCGGCGGGAAGAGCAAAGGCGAGGCAATAGCGGCGATTATGCGCTTCGGACATAATGATGTGCTTGTAACCGACGAAGCAGCAGCACTTGAAATGGTAGCTTTAATCGAGCAAGATAAGGATTAGCGCCACATTGTTATTAGGTATCATGATGATTCGCAATGGGCCATTGGCCACGCGCGGAACATTTTGAAATATATTCATTTCTTTTAAAAACGCTTAGGAGGAAACAAAAATGGTTAAAGTTGGTATTAATGGTTTTGGTCGCATCGGCCGTAACGTATTCCGCGCAGCACTGAACAACCCTGATGTTCAAATCGTAGCAGTAAATGATCTTACGGATACTGCAACACTGGCACATCTTCTGAAATACGATACAACTCACGGTCAACTTGACGGTACTGTAGAAGCTAAAGAAGGCGCGCTTATCGTTAACGGACGCGAAATCAAAGTATTCGCAGAGCGCAACCCTGCTGACCTTCCTTGGGGATCTGTTGGCGTTGAAATCGTAGTTGAATCAACTGGTATTTTCACAGCGAAAGAAAAAGCTGAGCTTCACTTGCAAGGCGGCGCTAAAAAAGTTATCATCTCCGCTCCAGCAACGAACGAAGATATTACAGTAGTTATCGGCGTTAACGAAGATAAATACGACGCTGCGGCACATACCATTATTTCCAACGCTTCTTGTACGACTAACTGCCTAGCGCCTTTCGCAAAAGTATTGAACGACAAATTCGGAATCGTTAAAGGTATGATGACTACTATTCACTCATACACAAACGACCAATCCGTACTTGACGTTCCTCACAAAGACTTGCGTCGTGCTCGCGCAGCTGCTGAGAACATCATTCCTTCATCAACTGGCGCAGCGAAAGCTGTTGCACTTGTACTTCCTGAGCTTAAAGGCAAATTGAACGGTATGGCAATGCGTGTTCCTACGCCTAACGTATCCGTAACAGATCTTGTTGCTGAGCTTAAAGTTAACGTAACAGTTGAAGAAGTTAACGCAGCATTGAAAGAAGCTGCTGACGGCGCTCTTAAAGGCATCTTGAACTACAACGAATTGCCGCTTGTATCAAGCGACTACAATAGCGACCCTGCTTCTTCTACAATCGATGGTCTTTCGACTATGGTTGTTGAAGGCAACATGGTTAAAGTTATCTCATGGTACGACAACGAGTGGGGCTACTCGAACCGCGTAGTTGATCTTGCTGCTTACATTGCTAGCAAAGGTCTGTAAGCAAAGAAGGCGGACGGACCCGCGGCTTTCGCGCAGGCGGAGCACAGGTCTTTGATTTGCGGCTTCTAGGAGACGTAAATCACGGGGGCGTTTCTTCTTTGAAGGAACGCCCTTCTTTTTTTTGTAATTCGACGGCTATCCCTTTCCATAACAACTTTCCGGGAGGTTTCATAAATGAACAAGAAAAGTGTACGTGATGTAGCAGAGCTGGCTGGTAAACGGGTATTTGTCCGCGTTGATTTCAACGTGCCGCTTGAGGATGGCAAAATTACGGATGACAAGCGTATTCGCGAAACGCTTCCTACAATTAACTTCCTGATTGAAAAGGGTGCTAAAGTTATTCTTGCAAGCCACCTTGGACGTCCGAACGGTCAAGTGGTAGAAGAGCTTCGTCACACAGCATCGGCAGCACGTTTGTCCGAGCTTCTTGGCAAGCAAGTAACGAAAGCAAACGAAGCGATTGGCGAAGCGGTTGAAGCGCAAGTGGCTGCTTTGAACAATGGCGATGTATTGCTGCTTGAAAACGTTCGTTTCTACGAAGGCGAAGAGAAGAACGATCCGGAACTCGCGAAAGCATTCGCTAAGCTGGCTGACTTATTCGTAAACGACGCTTTCGGCGCTGCTCACCGCGCGCATGCATCAACAGAAGGCATCGCTCATATCCTCCCGGCTGTATCTGGTCTTCTTATGGAGAGAGAGCTTGAAGTACTAGGCAAGGCGCTAAACAACCCTGAGCGTCCATTCACAGCAATTGTTGGCGGCTCTAAAGTAAAAGACAAAATCGCGGTTATCGACAAAATGCTTGAAATTGCTGACAACGTACTTATCGGCGGCGGCTTGTCTTATACATTCTTCAAAGCACAAGGCCACGAAATCGGTAAATCACTTGTTGACAACAGCAAGCTTGATCTTGCACTTGAGTTCATCGAGAAAGCAAAAAAACTAGGCAAAAACTTCTTGATTCCGGTAGATATCGTTGTAACAGACGATTTCAGTGCAAATGCAAACACGCAAATCGTTGACGTTGACAGCATTCCTGCTGATTGGGAAGGCATCGACATCGGACCGAAAACGCGTGAGCTTTATGCTGAAGTAATCAAAAACTCCAAGCTAGTAGTATGGAACGGACCGATGGGCGTATTCGAAATCGAGCCATTCTCGCATGGTACGCTTTCAGTTGCACAATCTTGTGCAGAAACAACAGGTTACACAGTTATTGGCGGCGGCGATTCCGCAGCTGCAGCTGAGAAATTCCACCTGGCTGACAAAATGGACTTCATCTCGACAGGCGGCGGCGCTTCCCTTGAGTTCATGGAAGGCAAAGTGCTTCCAGGCGTTGTAGCTCTTAACGATAAATAATAGCTTTTACCCAAATAAAATAGTTACGAGGAGGATTACGTATGAGCAACAGAAAACCGATCATTGCAGGTAACTGGAAAATGTTCAAAACAGTATCCGAAGCTGTATCCTTTTTCTCCGAGATTAAAGGCAAAGCTGAGGTTGACGGTGTAGAGAGCGTTATCTGCGCACCTTACACAACGCTTCCAGCACTGGTTGAAGCTGCAAAAGGTACTTCAATCGCAATTGGAGCACAAAACGTACACTTCGAAGAAAACGGTGCATTCACAGGTGAAATCAGCGGCGTTATGCTGAAGGATCTTGGCGTCAAATACGTGATTATCGGCCACTCTGAGCGTCGTGCTTACTTCGCTGAATCCGATGAGATCGTGAACAAAAAGGTTCATGCTTCTTTCAAAAACGGCTTGCTGCCAATCGTCTGCGTAGGCGAGAAACTGGAAGAGCGTGAAGCAGGACAAACGAAGGATGTTTGCAAAGTGCAAACGGAAGCGGCTTTCCAAGGCGTATCCGCAGCACAAGCAGCTGACGTTGTTATTGCATACGAGCCAATCTGGGCGATTGGAACTGGCAAATCTTCTACTTCTGAAGATGCACAGGACGTTATCGGCTATATCCGTGGCGTAGTTGCAGGTCTTTATGACCAAGCAACGGCTGATGCGGTTCGCATTCAATACGGCGGCAGCGTTAAACCTAACAACGTAGCTGAATATATGGGTCAAGCTGACATCGACGGCGCACTTGTCGGCGGCGCTAGCCTAGAGCCTGCTTCTTATATCGCTTTGGTCGAGGGGGCCAAGTAAGATGGCTGCTCCTAAACCTGTTGTGCTTATCATTCTTGATGGCTTCGGCTTGCGCGACGATGTTGTCGGCAATGCCGTTGCTCAAGCGAACAAACCGAATTATGACCGATACTGGTCGACTTATCCGCATACGACATTAACAGCATCCGGCGAAGCAGTTGGCTTGCCAGAGGGTCAGATGGGCAACTCCGAGGTTGGACATCTGAACATCGGTGCAGGTCGTATTGTGTATCAGGACTTGACTCGTATCAGCAAATCAATTCGTGACGGCGAATTTTACGAGAATGAAACGATTCTTGGCGCCGTTCGTCATGTGAAAACAAACAGCAAGAAGCTTCACCTTTATGGTTTGCTCTCCGATGGCGGCGTACACAGCCACATTGAGCACTTGTTCGCATTGCTTGATCTAGCGAAGAAGGAAGAACTTGAGGAAGTGTATATTCACGCTTTCCTTGATGGCCGTGATGTATCTCCTGACAGCGCGAAAGGTTACCTCGAGCGCCTGCAAGCGAAGATTGAAGAGGTTGGCGTAGGCCGCATCGCAACAGTACAAGGCCGTTACTATGCGATGGACCGCGACAAGCGTTGGGAGCGTACCGAGAAGTCTTACAAGGCTATGGTATACGGTGAAGGTCCTCAATACTTCGATCCGATTCAAGCGGTGGTTGAATCCTACGAGAAATCGGTTTATGATGAATTCGTTATGCCAACGGTCATTGTAGATGGTGAAAACAAGCCTGTTGGTCTTGTAGAATCAGAGGATGCGGTTATCTTCTTTAACTTCCGTCCTGACCGTGCGATTCAATTGTCGCAAGTATTTACCAATGAGGATTTCCGCGGATTTGATCGTGGCGAGAACCGGCCGCTTAACCTGTATTTCGTCTGCTTGACGCTATTCAGTGAAACCGTAGGCGGATTCGTTGCGTATTCACCAAAGAACCTCGATAACACCCTTGGCGAAGTTCTCGTGCAGAACAACAAGACTCAGCTGCGTACAGCTGAGACGGAAAAGTACCCGCATGTTACGTTCTTCTTCAGCGGCGGGCGCGATCATGAGCTTCCAGGCGAAACTCGCGTGCTTATCAACTCCCCGAAGGTCGCAACGTACGATCTTCAACCGGAAATGAGTGCGTATGAGCTAGCTGAGTCTACGGTTCGCGAGATCGAATCAGACAAGCATGACGCTATTATTCTTAACTTCGCCAACCCTGATATGGTAGGCCACTCCGGCATGCTGGAGCCTACGATCAAGGCGGTAGAAGCTACGGACGAGTGCCTAGGTAAAGTGGTAGAAGCTGTGCTTGCCAAAGGCGGCGTGTGCATCATTACGGCCGACCATGGTAACGCTGATATGGTATTTGACGAGAATGGCCGTCCGTTTACGGCGCATACGACAAATCCTGTACCGCTTATCGTTACAAAAGCGGGCGAGACGCTACGTGATGGAGGCATTCTTGCCGACATCGCGCCAACGCTTCTTGGTCTTCTAGAGCTGGCTAAACCGAAAGAAATGACTGGTGTTTCCTTGATTAACCCCAAATAAAACTTTAAAAGGAGTGTTTTCTCTCATGTCAATTATCGTTGATGTATACGCACGCGAAGTGCTGGATTCCCGCGGAAATCCAACTGTAGAAGTAGAGGTATCCCTAGAATCAGGCGGCAAAGGCCGTGCAATCGTTCCATCCGGCGCTTCGACTGGCGCATACGAGGCTGTTGAGCTTCGTGATGGCGACAAATCCCGTTACCTAGGTAAAGGCGTTCTGAAAGCTGTTGAGAACGTTAATACAGAAATCGCTCCAGAAATTATTGGTCTTGACGCTCTTGATCAAGTAGCTATCGACCGCAAAATGATCGAGCTTGATGGTACGCCTAACAAAGCGAAACTTGGCGCTAACGCGATCCTTGCCGTATCAATGGCAGTAGCTCGCGCAGCAGCTGACGCTCTTGATGTACCTCTTTATACTTACCTTGGCGGATTCAACGCTAAAGTACTTCCAGTTCCAATGATGAACATCATCAACGGCGGCGAGCACGCTGACAACAACATCGACGTTCAAGAATTCATGGTTCTTCCTGTTGGTGCTGAAAGCTTCAAAGAAGCGCTTCGTATCGGCGCTGAAATTTTCCACAACCTGAAAGCTGTATTGCATGACAAAGGCCTTAACACAGCTGTAGGCGACGAAGGCGGCTTCGCTCCTAACCTTGGTTCGAACGAAGAAGCAATCACAACAATCATCTCTGCAATCGAGCGCGCAGGCTACAAGCCAGGCGTTGACGTATTCCTAGGTATGGACGTTGCTTCTACTGAATTCTTCAAAGATGGCAAATACGTGCTTGCAGGCGAAGGCAAATCATTCACACCTGCTGAGTTCGTTGACCTTCTTGCTTCATGGGCTGACAAATACCCAATTATCACAATCGAAGACGGTTGCTCTGAAGACGATTGGGATGGTTGGAAATTGCTTACTGAGAAACTTGGCGGTAAAGTGCAATTGGTTGGTGACGATCTATTCGTTACAAACACAGAGCGTCTTTCCGACGGTATCGACAAAGGCGTGGGTAACTCGATCTTGGTTAAAGTTAACCAAATCGGTTCGCTTACTGAAACATTCGATGCAATCGAAATGGCAAAACGCGCTGGATACACAGCAGTTATCTCTCACCGTTCAGGCGAGAGCGAAGACAGCACAATTGCTGACATCGCTGTAGCTACAAACGCTGGCCAAATCAAAACAGGCGCTCCGTCCCGTACGGACCGCGTTGCGAAATATAACCAATTGCTTCGCATTGAAGACCAATTGGGTTCAACTGCTCAATATGCAGGTAAATCAGCATTCTACAACTTGAAAAACTTCAAATAAGACGCAAATTGCGGCTTTTGAAGAAGGGCGTGTCCACTCGGGCATGCCCTTCTTTTTTTTGCCATCATTCAAGCTGCACCTCGAAATATAGGAAAGGATATCATTTCGCCAGCTTTCTCTATATTTCTAAGCGAAACGTTAGCTTTGCCGCCAAAGGACGGCATCAGCCTTTTACGCTTGGACATAATAAACAGGAACAGCATTATTCGATTAGGCGGTGTGATGTATGGCGAGACCGGGTATAGGCATTCAAATGTATTCCTTGCGGGATCAAACTGAAATTGATTTTCTGGGCACACTCGAGAAAATAGCGGAGATTGGATATGCGGCAGTTGAGTTTGCAGGGTATTTCAAAACACCGGCGGTTGAACTCAAGAGCAAGCTAAGCGAGCTTGGACTGGCGGCTCCCTCCGTTCATGTTCCCTTGAACTTTAGCGATTCGAAAAATATGGAATCCGATTTGGCAGGCCAAATTGAATATGCCAAAGAGCTTGGCGTGACTTATATCATAACGCCTTGGGCACCTGTACCGGAGCAGCCGACGATGGATAATGTGAAATATTTGATTGATGTGTTCACGAAATGCGGCCAGCAGGTTAGAGCAGCAGGGATGAAGTATGGGTTTCATAATCACGACTGCGATTTCAAATTGGTGGAGAAAAAAACGGTTCTCGATCAGATATTAGCCGAAATGCCATCTGAGCTGATGGTGATGGAATTTGATTTGGGCTGGCTGCATATCTCGGGCTATAAGCCTGCTGACTATTTGAAAAACTATAAAGGCCGCGTACCGTTAGTACATTTGAAGGATTTCTCCAAAGGTTTGAAAGACGCAGAAATCGGAAAAGGTGAGGTTGGATATGCTGAACTGTTAAGCGAGCTTGAGCCAGCAGGTGTTGAATTTATGATTGTTGAGCAGGAGCAGTTCGAGTCAAGTTCGCTTGAGAGCGCGGCTAATAACTATCAATTCCTGAAATCCCATGGCTTTGCATAAAAGGCCTTGTTTTGGGCTAGTCCTATTGTAATTTAGGCCCAGCTATGGTACACTCGATTTACGTGTTTTTACGGAGCTCCTATGCTGGAGGTGGAATGAATGGATATCATATTGAAGATCGTGCTCGTTATTTTCTCTGTCGGCTTGATTGCTGTAGTCTTGCTGCAAAAAGGGAAGAGCGCAGGCTTGTCCGGTGCGATTACGGGTGGTGCTGAGCACTTGTTCGGCAAACAGAAAGCGCGCGGTTTGGATTTGTTCTTGCAGCGTTTGACAGTAGTTCTTGCGGCTGGCTTCTTTATATTAGCGCTTGTTGTATCTTACTTCGTAAAACAATAACGAACACACACGCAGAAAGCGAGGATATTCCTCGCTTTTTTTGTATTTTACACATATTCACGGATGCTTGGCTTCCATTTCGTGTATACTACATGGTATATGATAATCTATCAACCTGCTGCAACCTAAGCTAGAAACGGCTTGCAGGTTTATGAGGAGAAAAACAACTAATGACCATTCACGAGCAGCAACTGCTTGATTTTATGAAAGAAACGGCTTATAAGCCGATGACGTACCAAGAGCTAGAAAAGCATTTTGGTATCGAGGGCGCAGCGGAGTTTAAGGAGTTCCTTAAACTGCTGAACCTGCTAGAAGATGCGGGCAAAATTATTCGTACACCGAATGATCACTACGGAGTGCCGGAGCGAATGAACTTATTAAGAGGCAAGCTGCAATCGCATGCGAAGGGCTTCGGTTTCTTAATTCCTGATGACAAAGACCATGGCGATGTATATTTGCATGCCAATGACCTGAAGAGTGCAATGAATGGCGATATTATTCTGGTTCGCGTGACGACGAGAAGTGAGCATGGCGGCAGAATGGAGGGCGAAGTTGTCCGCATTGTAGAACGTGCGGTTACCCAAATCGTAGGGACATTCGAGGATCATGATGTGTATGCATTCGTTGTACCGGATGATAAACGGATTAACCGTGATATTTTCATTCCTAAAGGCGGCTATCAAGGAGCGGTTTCTGGACAGAAAGTCGTTGTCAAAATCGTTTCCTATCCCGAGGGACGTTCCGCAGCGGAAGGCGAAATTGTCGAAATTTTAGGACATAAGAACGATCCTGGTGTCGACATTTTGTCGATTATTCGCAAGCATCAGCTGCCGGAAGGCTTCCCGGAAGAGGTAACGGCAGAAGCGGAAGCTGCGCCGGATTCCATTACCGATGAAGAGATTGTACAGCAAGGA
The DNA here is from genome assembly GCF_005930355.1 of Paenibacillus sinopodophylli. Lineage (GTDB taxonomy): Bacteria > Bacillota > Bacilli > Paenibacillales > Paenibacillaceae > Pristimantibacillus > Pristimantibacillus sinopodophylli. Next base: position 21,863 of record NZ_VDBO01000021.1, on the reverse strand, counting down.
AGACGTGATCTTCGCAGTGAAGTCATTGTTACAATCGATGGCGAGGACGCAAAGGACCTGGATGATGCGGTACATGTGAAACGGCTGGAGAACGGCAACTATTTGCTTGGTGTACATATTGCGGATGTCGGCTATTATGTGACGGAAAATTCTGAGCTGGATCAAGAAGCCTATCGCAGAGGCTGCAGTGTATATTTGGTCGACCGCGTCATACCGATGCTGCCCCATCGTTTGTCGAACGGGATCTGCTCGCTTAATCCGAAAGTGGACCGCTTGACTCTCTCCTGCGAAATGGAGTTTGATGCGGCAACGCTGAAGCGTGTGCGTCATGACGTATTTACGAGTGTGATTCGTACGAAAGAGCGGATGACTTATACGAATGTGAAAAAAATTCTGACAGCTACGGAAGAAGAGCCGCAGACGGAACTTAAAGAACGTTACGCCGATTTGCTCGATATGTTCAGCCTGATGGAGGATCTCGCGATGCGCCTGCGCTCGAAGCGGATGAAACGAGGCGCTATTGATTTCGATTTCCAAGAATCGAAGGTTATCGTAGATGAGAACGGCAAAGCAATCGATATTATCAAGCGTGAGCGTTCCGTCGCTGAGCAAATCATCGAGGAGTTTATGTTGGTTGCAAATGAGACGGTTGCAGAGCACTTCCACTGGCTGCGCGTTCCATTCCTGTACAGGATTCATGAGGATCCGACTCAGGAGAAGCTGCTCAATTTCGTTCAATTCGCTTCAAACTTCGGCTATACCGTAAAGGGCACTGGCAATTCGATTCATCCGAAAGCACTGCAGACGCTGCTTGAGGATATACGCGGCACGAAGGAGGCAACCGTTATCTCGACGGTGATGCTGCGTTCGATGAAACAGGCCAAGTATGATGCGCAAAGCCTCGGACATTTCGGACTTGCGGCTGAGTTTTATTCGCACTTTACGTCTCCTATTCGCCGTTATCCTGACCTAGTTATTCACCGCGTTATTCGCGAGGTGTTGAATGGTGGAGGTCAACTGACGGAAGCGCGCAATGAGACGCTTACGGCGCGTATGCCTGAAATCGCGCAGCACTCCTCTGAGCGGGAGCGCGTAGCAGTGGATGCTGAGCGTGATACTGAGCAGTTGAAGAAATGTGAATTCATGCTTGATAAGGTTGGCGAGGAATTCGAAGGTATTATTAGCAGCGTAACGAGCTTCGGGATGTTTATTGAGCTGGACAACTCCGTTGAAGGCTTAATTCGTCTTAGCGATATGTCCGACGATTACTACAATTTTCATGAGCAGCATATGATATTGGTTGGCGAGCGTACTTCGAAAATATATCGAATCGGCGACGAAGTGAAAATTCGAGTCTCTCGTGTCAGTATGACCGAGCATACGATTGACTTCGAGCTGATGGACATGAAACCGCGCAGCGGTAAAGGTATACCAAGCAGCTTCGGCGGAGGCAAAAAACGCGGTGGTTTCGGTGATCGTGCGGGCAGTGTTGATCGTGGCGGACGAGGTGGAAAAGGTCGTGATGGCGGCCGCAGCCGAGGTCAAGGTGCTGGGAGCGATAGCAAACGTGGTGGATCAGAAGATCGTGGTCGCAATGGAAATGCTTCAACCGTGGGAATAGAAGGTAAACGCAGCGGAGCAGAGAATCGTGGTCGTAACGGAAATAGTCCAAGCGCGGGTATTGAAGGCAAACGCAGCGGAGCAGAGGATCGCGGCCGTAGCGGAAATGGCCAAAGCGCAGGAACTGAAGGGAAACGCGGCGGAGCAGAGGATCGCGGCCGTAGTGGAAATGGCCAAGGCGCAGGAGCAGATGGCAAACGCGGCCCAGCAGGTGCTGGAGCGCGCGGCAGCAAAGGCCGCGGTGGTAAAAGCGGAGGCCGCGGAGGATTCCACAGCGGTATAGACCGCAGCGTGGTAGGTATTGTCGAGCAAGCCAATCCGTGGCGGCTCGATGCTCCTGACAGCGGGCGCGGCGGAAAGCGGCGCAGCGGTGCTGGCGCGAACGACGGCGGAGCTTCGTCGGCGGAGCGTGGGCCGGGGCATGAGGCGGATTCATCGCCGGGCAACGGCAGGGAGCAGTTGCGCGGAAGCGGATCGCGCACGGATATGTGGGGCCTGCCCATCCGCAGCAGCGGCGGGCAAGGCGGTCGTGGCGGAGCCGGGAAGCGGCGGAGCGATGGTGTGGATGCGGCGAGGCGGAAGCAATCGGCGCCGAGCGATGCGGTTAGCAGTAGCGAGCGCGGGGAAGATGCGCCAAGCCTTGGTGGCAGTGGCGCGGCTGAAGGCAAGAGCAAGCGGAAGAAGAAAAGCGGAGGCGGGGGCAATGCCACAGCAGCATTTGTCCGCAAGAACCGTAAGTAAATAACAGGGCGGCGACTTCCGTAATATGTCTCATTTGGAAGTCGCCGCGAACTGGACAATATGGGAAAATATATTTAAGCTCGTCGCTTGCTTTTTAATTCTGGGTATAGTACACTCAAATCAATCGATAATATGAACCTGAATTCACATATTGAAAAGGGTGTCATTATAGTCATGAAACCCTTTCCAATGTGTGAATTTTTTGTTTAAAGACAAACCAGGCGCATATTAATATTATTTTTTTGGAGGTTTTTACACATGCAACAAGGTACAGTTAAATGGTTTAACGCAGAAAAAGGTTTCGGCTTTATCGAAGTTGAAGGCGGCAACGATGTATTCGTACACTTCTCCGCAATCACTGGCGAAGGCTTTAAAACTCTTGAAGAAGGACAACGCGTAGAATTTAACGTTGTTCAAGGCAACCGTGGACCACAAGCAGAAAACGTTGTAAAGCTGTAGTAGCTTACGAACGTTGATAAAACCGCCTTTGACCTTAGGGTTGAAGGCGGTTTTTTTGTGCGAAAATAAGGTTGTGTTTCGAGTGGTAAGGTTATTTTTTATGGAATGAGTCAAGCATTTGACACGTATTACGTATGAGGCAGTACACAATCGAATTCGTTATTATGACGTTTCTGACACTCGATCTGAGTGAATAGTCTGCGCCTTGGGGAAGTCAGGAGAGAAGGTGACAACGTAACCATCAGTCCGTTTTCTGGCAGGATATTATAGTATGCCCGTTAGCTTGAAGGATCAACCATGTTCATGTTCGAAGGCGCTGAATACGGTCGACTTTCTTCTTAATGTGAGCACCTATTTGCTTTGCTGGTATTTCACTAGTAGAGACAAAAATGAATATTTTTTCTAAATAATTTTATCAAAAACTCCGTAGAAGGCGCAGGGTAGATCGCCAGCGGCTTCCAGCAGCTGCTCAATCGTTCGAAGGGCCTAACCTCTCTTATATACTTAGGCTGCCTTCCTCGAAGGCTAAGATAATCTCTATTCGGTCTATACGTGCGTTATCGTTGTAAACGCTTTATTAGTAGTAGTGTCAATGATTTAAAGCTGTGTAGGCATTCTATTGTGGGGACAAGTCTACGTGATGAGGGCTCGCTTAAGCTGCCTTGATTTCCGCTTCCAAAGTTGTTACAATGAACACCAGTATATATGCACCAAAGATAGGTGTTGAATGGGGACGAGGTGACTAGCATGGGTAAGAAAAGTGACGGTAAGCAGCTCGCCCAGAACAAGAAGGCTTCCCATGACTATTTCATTGAGGAAACTTTCGAAACAGGCATGGTGCTTATGGGTACAGAAATTAAATCGCTTAGAAATGGCAGAGCGAATATTGGTGATGCTTTTGCCACCATCCGTAACGGGGAATTGTTCATTCACAATATGCACATCAGCCCGTTTGAACAAGGCAATATGCATAACCCTACCGATCCAACGCGTGCTCGTAAGCTATTAATGCATAAGGCTCAGATTCACAAGCTTCTCGGCTTGTCGAAGCAAGAGGGATATGCAATTGTACCTTTGAAGATATACATACGCAATGGTTTCGCTAAGCTGTTAATTGGGCTTGGTAAAGGTAAGAAGCAGTATGATAAGCGTGATACAGCGGCTAAACGTGACGCTCAGCGTGACATTCAGCGTGCCTTGCGCGAGAAGCAGAAGGTCGTTCGTTAGATATGTTGAAGTTTCCATGGAAGCAAGCAGCCAACGTTGCCAATAACAAATACGCGCATTTACTTGCTGTTCGTGGTATACTAGAGCAGTAGCAAAGGCAACATAACGCATATCAGCAACAAGCTATGATCAGCAAGTGCATTCGTGCTAGACAATCGGACAGCCAAACGGAAGAGTTATTTGACGGAAGCTGCTCCTTAATCCTAAAGCTTCAATTGAGCTAAACGTTAGTGTAAGCTGCTGACTGTTTATGCAAAATTGGGGGCGTTTATGGATTCGACGGGGATTGGACGAGCGCGGGTTGCGGGTAGCAGGGAGTCGTCTGCTTCATCAACGCTAAAGCCTATTAAACGGCAAACAACAAACAAACTACGCTTTCGCAGCCTAAGAAACTGTGTGCGTGCTTCTACCCAGCATCGTCCATGTGACTGGATTAGGGGCTAACAAGTAGTGGAATACGCTGTCTCATCTCCGCCTGCGGTGAGCTGAAGAAGACAATCAGGCTGACCTTAGCGAAAGCCGGTTACAGGGCGTTTGCTTGGGTGACATCAAAACTGTGACTACACCCGTAGAAGCCTGTGTGGCGTGATCTTCGGACAGGGGTTCAAATCCCCTCGCCTCCACCAATACCATGAGAAAGAGCACCTCACGCGGTGCTCTTTTTGCTTAGGTTATAAGCATATCCTTTGTTAAATACAGACCGTTTGCTACGGAGCGAGATTTTGTGTGTATTAAAACCCTGAGTCGTTTATTGAAAATTGGAGTATCAATTGATATTACAGGGACTATTTATGATGATTCAATTCATTTTCAAGAGGAACTTGGATTATCCCCGCAAGATGCAATTATTTATTCATCCATTATCAAAAACGTAAAGCAACAACCTGGTGATAAAGTGAAAGTCTTTGTTAGTCGAAATTGGAAAGACTTTGATCAAGAAGAGATTGTTGATGAGCTGCAGTCATATCAATGTAAGTACTTTTCCAATTTCCGCAGTGTGCTTGGTTATATTCAATCGCTCTTGTAATTATGGTGTTTACTCGGGTGACATCAAAACTGTGACTACACCCGTAGAAGCCTGTGTTACGTGATCTTCGTACAGGGGTTCATATCCCATCGCCTCCACTATGAAAACCCAGCCCGCATGAGGGCTGGGTTTTTCTATGGGCGGAAATTGTAGACGGATTGTAGACATTAGAATTTAAGTTGCCTGATCATAGATTGAGTTGTAGACAAAATGTCTACAACATAGTTAGCAATTTCAAATGAATTATTTCATTCGAATCAAAGTATCATGATAGAATCGAGCAAATAAGATTTTAGTGGGTGGTAAATATGAGATTGAATAAAATAATCTATAAACTTGAATTAATCTATTTGGGTTATTACGATCGATTATATACTGATGGGCAACTAAAACTAAAGTAAAAAAACGAGGCACAATCTCAAAATCTGTGCTTCGCTCAACATGTGGTACTTCCCTTACGAATGACGTCTTAATCGGACTTACAAATCGGGCAACATTGTTTGTAGCTAAGCGAAATGGCTTCGATATGAATTTCTTCGGAAGCAATGGATCGAATTCTATGCATCTATAGTTCAGGTATGTCGAGCATTTCATTGATATACTGGATTTGTATCTGTTTATTCCTTTTGTTGATGTTCGGTGAGGCTTACAACAATACAGGAGTGACAGATTTTTTTCCATTTTAAACCTAAAATTATTTCGTCAAGCACTGATTATGGCTTTAAGCCTCAAAAGTACAAATCAAAATGGCCAAATCCTATCTAACATCCAGAAGCACCGCACGCTGCGTGAATTCTTACCGGGTTATTTCATGCTCCACTGTATTGCCGTTTTTATACATCCTTCGATATTGGGCAGGCGTCATTCCATATACCTTTTTGAAGATTGAATAAAACGTGTTAAGCGACGAAAATCCGAAATTATGGATGATCTGCTCGATCGGCGAGTCAGAGGCAAGCAACTCCTGACAAATGTAATTTAGGCGTTTCGCCGATATCATATCCGTAATTGACTGATTTGTCTCTGCTTTATACAAACTGCGGAAATAGTTCACAGACAGATCCAAATGGTCGGCCAGCATTTTGGCGGACAAGTTCGGATCGGTTAATTGTTCTTCAATAAACTGATCCGCCTGCTCAATAAGGGCTGCGTTTTTGGACTGACTGCGGGCAGCTGTAATATCTTCAAGTGTCTTGGTTACCAGTGCTTCCATCCATGGCACCACGTTTTCCATCGTTTCCAGCTGTATGAACTGATTCTCGATGGAAGTCAGCCCCCATGAACTTGGCAGCGGCTGACTGGAGTGCTCCTGCATGAGACGGCGTATATCCATAAACAAGGTTATCAACGACATTTTGCATTCAAAATAGGGGAGTTCCCGCAGCTTGACTACAGCTGAGCGCATAATCTCCAGAACCGTATCCGAATTACCCTTGGGCAGAGCTTGAGCGATCTGCCGCTCTTTGTCCACAGGTAGATGATACAGTTCTTCGGGCACGTTAGCCAGCCAAGCTTTCACGACGAGCGATCCGGGGCCCAATCGGAACCGTTCCTGCGTCAATTCATACGTCTCCAAGTATACCTCATGCATGTCGGTCAGGCTGGGCAGCGTCCTGCCCCAAGCGACGGTCGTGCCGATTGACAAATACTGCTCTATTAACTGCTGGGCTACTTGCAGCTTCTTCGTGAATTCTTCGGACAATGGGGCCGATAAAACAACCGCCACGTGATCGTTCCCCATGTCTACCGTTTGCAGTTTGTGCTTAGACGATTGCAGCGACTCTTCGATGATATTAGAAATTGCAAATCGGAGGAGAAGCCGGTCTTTCTCCGTGTAGGTCTTAGAAAATTGCGAGAAGTGGTCGATTCGGAAGATAGCCACCGATAGATGATTTTCAGGTAGATCAATTCCCCATTCTTGAAATTGAGAACATATTTCTTCTACCGAATGGTAAATATCCCCTAGAAAATCCCGTAAAAACCTCTCCTTGCCCAAAATTTTATTATGCCTCCATTGCTCGGTCAGTTCATGAATTTGATTGCGTTGGGATGTAAACACATTGGATAAGTAGTCAAGTTCATTAGCATTATATCCTTCACCGGGCTTTTCAGCTTGATGCTGCCGCATCACTCTGCTAATCAGTTCTTGAATAGGTGAGTACACCCGTTTGGAAATCAGAACGATAGCGATCAAAGATGCTACGAACAGGATGAGGAACAAGATTATGCTTGTGTTGCGAAGAACGGTGATTTTTCCCAAAATAACAGGCATTGGGATCGTTTCGATAAAGGTCCAATCCTGGATTCCTTTGATGGAGGAGTCTGCGTAAACCATCAGTTGCTCTCCCTGATTCCGGGGCTGAAAGATCTTCCATCCGCTTTCTTCCTTACTCCTGTGGCTCCTGAACTCTGCGATTTGTTCCTGATTCAAAGGAGTGCTGCTAAAAACCGTCTCATCCGTATCATTCAGAACCGTGATCAACCTTTTGGCATAATTCGAATTGTTTTGAAGCAGGGTCATTATATTATGAGTATCCACATTCAGAACGAAAGCGGAGATAGAACTGCCTTTTTCGTAAAATCTTACGATAGTTATCACTTCTTTGGGCTTATTCCCGATAAGAGGGATGGACAAGGTTCTCGGTATGAGAACACTGTGGTCTGCTGTAAGCGGATCCCGTAAACGCTCAATGATGTCCTGATCATAAAAAGCATCCGTATCATTCAATCCAAGTCTGGAATCTATGACGGTATTTGTATAATCGTTGATTAGGTATACCGAATCGATTGATGGGTTGGCGTTCTTAATGTCCATAAGCCGGCTCCATACCTCAAAGGTTTCAAAATCACTGTATTGATCCGAAAGGGCATACACCTTGAGGGTGCTGTCATCGCTGGAGGAGAAGCTGAATTCCAAAGCCCATTCCATCAGTCGCGCTGTGTTCCGGGAGCCGTTCACTAGCAAGGATTCGGAATGATCTCCGATCTCTTCCAGAAGCGTTTTGGAAGACTGCCAATAGAGCAGCACAAAAGATATACCCAGCACCAGAATGTTTGCACTGACAAAATAAAAAATAAGTTTCATATAGGTAGGATGCCGCTTCAACGGTGCGAGGAGTGGAAGTCTGAATTTCATTGCAATAGAACCCCCGTAATCATAATTACCGATTTCATAAAATGGTGGATTAAGTATAGCATAACGTGCATTTCCGTAAGCAGAATCGTTTCTTTTCGATATAGTGTTGTTTTTAGGAAGTTCGTAAATCTGCGTTTGCAGGAAAAATCGGAGTTTGCTGGAATTGCCGCTGCGGCGCGGGCTTGGTAAGGTTACGGCATAGAACGGGACGATGATGTGACTATAGTCTCGATGAAAGGAGGAAAACAAAACGATGCCATACAACTTGAAAGGAGGGAAACAAAACGATGCAATACCAACTTAATGCAAGGCGTGGGTCCAAACTGAAGCATATTATTGGAAATCCTTTTCTCTATGCTATGGCCGTACCAGGACTGCTGTTCTTTCTCGTATTCAGCTATTTCCCCATATACGGGATTATGATCGCCTTTAAAGACTACAATTATGCCAAAGGAATTACGGGAAGCGATTGGGTCGGTTTTAGAAATTTCAATTACTTTTTTACTTCGGATGATTTCTGGGTAATTCTGCGCAACACGCTGACGTTAAACGTGCTGTTCATCGTATTTACTACGGCGGCTGCGGTATTAATTGCGCTAATGTTCAATGAAATTCGCAACGTCTATTTTAAACGAATCTCGCAATCTTTCATTTTTCTTCCTTATTTTATGTCTTGGATTGTGGTAGGCATGATTGTCCAATCCTTATTCGGCGGGGAAGAGCCAATGATCAATGCCTGGCTGCAAAATATCGGCTTGGAACCGGTCAACTGGATGTTTGAGTCGAAGCTGTGGCCTTACATTTTGACGGTGATCCGCGTATGGCAAGGAGCTGGCTATCTTTCTATTATTTTTCTGGCCGCGATTACCGGGATAACGGAGGATTTGTACGAGGCTGCCCGGATTGACGGGGCATCTAAGCTGCAGATTGTGCTGCGCATTACATTGCCGTTGCTCGTTCCAACCATAATGATCATGACTTTGCTGGCTGTAGGTAAAATTTTCAACGGGGACTTTGCCATGATCTATGCCATTATCGGCGATAATTCCTTGCTCTATCCGACTACCGATGTCATCGACACCTACGTATTCCGCTCCATGAGACAGTTGCACGACTTTGGTATGTCTTCGGCAGTTGGCCTGTTCCAGTCAGTTATGGGTCTTGTCTTCGTCATTGCCGCCAACTGGGTAACCCGAAGGGTGTCTAAAGAATTCGCTTTATTTTAGGAGAATAACGATGAGACAGAAACAAAGCGCTGCAGATCGAACTTTTACGGTATTTGCCTATACGTTCATTTTATTGTTCACCTTATTTTGTTTGTTTCCTTTTCTGCTGATGATTATCGGATCGATTACGGACGAAGGAGAACTGATTGCGCACGGGTATACTTTATTTCCGCAAAAATTATCGCTGGACGCTTATAAAGCGGTTTTGCAGTCGGATGTGTTGTTCAACGGCTATGCGGTCACGATTTTTATAACCGCCGTAGGTGCATTAAGCGCGTTGTGCATTTCCGCTATGCTCGGTTATTCACTGGCCAACAAGCGGAATGTCTTGCGATCGCCTTTTCTGATTTTTTGCTATTTACCTATGCTCTTTTCTGGAGGCATCATTCCGTTCTACATTGTGGTCAGTCAGTGGCTGCATTTGCAGAATACCGTTTGGGTACTAATTTTAACCATGTTATGCCAACCGTTCCTCGTCTTTTTGCTGGTTAGTTTCTTCCGTACGATTCCCGAAGAATTAGAGGAGGCTGCAAAAATGGACGGAGCGAATGAAATGAGAATTTTCTTCCAAATCATGATTCCGATTTCGAAGCCGATTCTAGCCTCCGTCGGTCTCTTTTATGCTCTAAACTACTGGAATGACTGGTTTATGGGATTGATGTTCGTTGACAATGAGAAGTTGTTCCCGCTGCAGTTGATTCTGCGTCGGATGGTATCCAATATGGAAGCCGCTAAAAATCTCATACCCTCTGCAGTAGCCATTTCCGTAACACCGCCAACCTATGGCGTGCGAATGGCGACAACTGTACTGACTATTGGCCCGATTGTCTTGCTGTATCCCATGCTTCAGAAGTATTTCGTCAAAGGTCTAACAGTAGGCGCCGTTAAAGGGTAAGTGAGGATTATCAGCATTAATCGGATTCCCCGGTTAATCAAAACGTTTTCTCAAAATATAAGGAGGGTAAAAGAATGAGTTTAAAAAAATGGTTTGGTGCGACGACGGCATTGGTATTAGCTTCGTCACTGATGTTGGCGGGGTGCGGAGGCAATTCGGAGAATGGCGGCAAGGAAGAGAATTCACCATCGAATTCGAATAGCGCTACATCCGCTCCGAAGGCAACGGTGACATTGAAAGCTTACTTCCCAGGAGATAAACCGACGGGCTTTGATGATGTGCTGCAGGCGGTCAACGATAAATTGAAAGCGGACAATGTCGGAGCGGCCTTGAATATCAATTTCTTGCCGTGGTCGGATTATGGGAATGCTCTATCCGTGAAGATGTCTGCCGGGGAAGAATTCGATATGTATCTGGATGCACCATGGTTATCAATGAATCAGATGATTGCCAGCAATTCTTTGAAGGAACTGGATGTCATGGTGGCCGAGCGTCCGGAACTAAAAGCATCTATTCCGGGTGAGATGTGGGAGTATAACAAATTCGATGGAAAGATTATGGGCATTCCGCTCGGTACCACACAGGGACAGCTCTATGGTATGCTGATTCGCAAAGATCTGCGCGAGAAATACGGACTTCCTGAGTTGAAAACGCTCGACGATTTAGAGAAATTTTTGTATGCGGTCAAGGAAAACGAGAAGGATGTCAAGCCCTTCGTCATTAACGGCATCAAAGCCGATAAGCTTCCGTTTATTCTGAGCGAATCTGCTAACCAGGCGCTCGATGAAGTGCTCGAAATCGGTGTCAACATGTTCGCCTATTCAACCAAGGACAAGAAAGTAGTCGGTCAATGGGCAAGCCCGATGATTGCCGATGCTTATGAACGCGTCACCAAATACTACAAGGACGGCATACTTTCCAAAAATATCGCTCAGGAGCAAAATGCGGAAACACTGTTCAAGCAAGGCAAATATGCGGCTACCTATTATTCGACTGATGGCGTGGAAGGATTGAAATATTCGGAAATGCTGCAAGACGGCAGCGACAAACTTGAGGTGTTCGTTCCGAACGGTGATCAGGCCAAGCCGTATACCGCTTTCCAGCAATGGAATTTCCTTTGCTTCCCAACTTCATCCAAGAACGCCGATTTGGCGTTGGACGTCGCTAATTGGTTGTCGATTAAGGAAAACCACGATTTGATGGAATACGGTATTCAAGGCAAGGACTGGGAACCTGTCGGTGAATCGAGCTATAAGATTCTGTCGAGCTATACTTTCCCAGGCTATGTACTGACTTGGCGGCCAACATTGACCCGCACGGCGGACACGATGATGGCAGACGACAAGAAGTGGTTCGACTTCTCTACCAACCCGGCTAATTTCACACTTAGTCCAACTTCGGGCTTCAACTTCAACGCTGAGAAGGTGAAGACGGAATATGCGAAGATTACGCCGCTTCACGATTCGATCTTCTTGCCGCTTAGCCAAGGCGTGCTGCCTGCCGATCAAGGTAAGACGATGCTGGAGGAAAAAATGGCGAGCCTCGGCGGACAAAAAGTAATCGATGAAATACAAGCGCAAATCGACGCCGTTATATCGGGTAAATAACAGACTTAAATACTGAAAGAGGTATCTCACATGAACATAAAACGTAGCGCGCAAAATCCTATTATCCGTGTCGAGGATGTTGTGCCCTCCCGCCCCGACTTTCGAGTGCTGGGCGTGTTTAATGCAGGCGTTGCGCAGTTGCGGGATGAAATTATCCTTTTACTGCGTATTTCGGAAGCGCCGGTATCGGAAAAGGCGGACGAGGTACTTGTCCCCCTGCTGAACGAAGCGGGTACCGAGGTACTTGTAGAGTGCTACGACAAGACCGATTCGAGCTATGATTACTCCGACTCCCGATTCATCGCAAAAGACGGACGCACGGTCATGCTCACATCTTTATCCCATCTCCGGGTGGCGCGAAGCAAGGACGGCGTTCATTTCGACATCGAACCGCAGCCAGCCTTGTTTCCGGAGAACGCTCTGGAAGCTTGGGGAATTGAGGATCCGCGCGTGACTCAAATGGGGGACATCTATTATATCACTTACAGCTCCGCGTCCGCGCACGGCGTAGGCGTAGGCTTGGCGGAAACCTGGGATTTTCGAACATTCAAGCGACGCGGGCTTATGCTAGCTCCTGAAAATAAGGACGTCATGATATTCCCAGAAAAAATAAACGGCAAATACTACGCCTTGCACCGTCCGGTGCCGAAATCATTCGGCTCTCCCGAAATGTGGATCGCCGAATCACCCGATCTCGACCATTGGGGGAATCACCATTTTCTAATGGGGCTAAGCGAGCAAGGCTGGGATTCCGCTCGTATGGGCGGCGGTGCGGTTCCGATTCGAACCGGACGCGGCTGGCTTGTGTTGTATCACGGAGCAGATAGCACACATCGCTATTGTATGGGCGCGGCGCTGCTCGACTTGGAGAGCCCGGCCAAGGTTATCGCGAGATCTCGTATCCCCGTATTGGAGCCGGAAGCTGCATATGAGGTGAATGGATTTTTCGGAAAGGTCGTGTTTTCGTGTGGAGCCCTGTTGTCGGATCAAACGGTCCGCATGTATTACGGTGCAGCGGACGAAGTGATGGCCGTAGTGGACATACCGTTGGAGGATATATTTAATACGCTTTCTTAAAGGGTTGGAGGCAGTGCGAACTGCCTCCTTCAATTTCCTGATCTGAAAGCGTTGTCAATGATTTTTCAGTTTAGAAGAACAAAGGAGTGCATGTGTATGACTGACAAAATGAAAAGATTTGTAAGGAGGTGGACATGTCTTGTTATTGTCTGTTCAATGATATCGTCCATTTGGTTCTACTCGCCCGCATCGGCGAGTACTCCCGAGGCGACGAACGATGCTCAAGAAATCGCCGAAATGAGATTGATGAAAGAGCGGATAGTAGCCTTCTACATCTCAAGAGATATCATAAATGACGGAACGAACGGTCGGGTAGAATGGACCTTCCAGTCACAGGCTGGCACCTACTTATCGAGTCAAAACGCTAATGGGAGCTGGGGGGATGTCGATTACGCGAATACAAGCTCCAGCGCCAATGGAAGAGCTTGGTCGCCATACCTTGCATTAGATCGGATGCAATCGATGGCTCAGGCGTTCGCAGACCCGAGTAGTCCATACTATCGTAGTGAAACCATGATAGCGGGTATTCAAAAAGCGCTGGACTACTGGTTTACGGTAAAGCCGACTTCAACCAACTGGTGGGAGACCGGAATCGGTAAACAACTAAGATTGGAGAAAATCGCGATTTTGTGCGAAGGCTATTTAACTGAAACGCAACTCTCCAATATTATCGCCACGTTAGACAGCGAGCCGAACACGGTAGATGGCGCCAACTCGTCCTGGTACAATCAAAATTATATGTTCCGCGGCTTATTGCTGGAAGATGCCCAGATCGTTCGGAAGGCAGTGAATGCGTTTAATGTGCTGTCGAACGTGACGACGACCGTTACGGGAATCCAGTCGGATATGTCTTTCTTTATGCATGGCAAAACGAATTATACGACGGGTTATGGAAGAAGCTTTGCCAGAGATATGTCCTTTTGGGCGTACGTTACCTCAGGTACCATTTTTTCTTACAGCAAGATTGCGATCGATTCGTTATCATCCTACTTATTGGACGGCACCAGGTATCTCGTGAGGGGCGATGTTGCCGATCTGGGCATGGGGATGAATGGACCCGATTGGCCGGATTATGAAAGCGCGGCTTTGACTTTCTATGAAGATCCGTTGCAGTGGATGCTAGCGGCCAACCCGGCGAGGGCGGCGGAGTTTGCGAGTTTCCTGAACAATATTCGCCAAGTTGGCACAATCACGAGCAACGGACAGGACGCCAACAATATGACGCAATGGCAGACGCTGGTATCCTCCCATATGCGCAATGACTTTGGAATTACGGTCAAAATGTCTTCGAGCACGGTCAAAGGCGGCGAATGGAGAACGATTCATCCCAGCGGATATAATCTGTTGTACTGGACGCCGCAAGGAGCTACTGCCATACAGAGAACAGGCGACGAATACAGACCCATCTACCCGCTGATGGACTGGGCTCACGTTCCAGGAACGACGGCCCCGTATGCGCTCACGAAAGACGGGAATTTCAACAACCCCAAAACATTCGTAGGCGGCGTGACCGATGAGCGTTATGGCGCCACTGCGTTTGATTTCAACAAGCTGAGTACAAGCGGGAAGAAGGGCTATTTCTTCTTCGATAATGAAATGGTGGCGCTTGGCGCGGGAATTACTTCGACGAATGCCGCTTCCATACACACGACATTGAATCAAAGCCAAGCGGTTGGAGAAGTTCTCGTAGATGGCAATCCGCTCGCGGACGGACCGTTGCAAACGAACGGTCGTTGGGCCTACAACGATAATATCGGCTACATATTTCCGAATCCAACGGATTTTAAAGTGCAAAGGGAGACGAAGACCGGGAAATGGAGCGACGTCATCACGGGAAGCTCTACGGCGCCGATTACCCAATCGATTTTTTCGGTTTGGCTCGACCATGGCGTGAAACCAACAAACGCTTCCTACCAATACATCGTATTGCCGAACAAAACCTCCGAAGAGGTCAGCAGCTACGCAAGCGACAACCCGATCCGTATTCTTTCGAATACACCATCGGTTCAGGCTGTTCGGCATAATACGCTGGGCATTGCGGAAATGCTCTTCTATAAAGCCGGAACGGTAACGGTGAGAGACGGTTTGACCGTCAAAGTAGATCAACCCGCAATGGTTATCGTTGACGAATCCGTATCTCCTGTCCGTATTTCGGTCTCCAATCCCGAAACGCCGGGGATTATCGTGAACGTGACGCTGAATCGTAACGGAGAAACATCCACGACAAGCTACAAGCTTGGCAAAGATACGTTCACAGGACGAAGCATAACTTTGAACGAGAACGCCTCCATCGACGATAGAGAGTTCGATCTCGCTTACGATAAAGGCGCGGCCGCTTCATCCAGCAAGAATAACTATGCTTCCTCGAATGCCACGGATATTTATAGAACTTCGTATTGGAGTTCGAATCATTCGGACAATGAGTGGATAAATGTTGATTTGCAAGATCAATATGTGATCAATAGAGTTAGGCTGAATTGGGAGAACGCGTACGGGAAAAGTTATAAAATTCAAGTATCGGACGATGCCGTCGCTTGGAGGGACGTTTACTCGACGACGATGGGCGACGGAGGAATCGACCACATCTCCTTTCCTTCGGTCAGTACCAGGTACGTTCGGATGCAGGGTGTTCAGCAGGGCACCGGGAATGGTTACTCGCTTTACGAATTTAAAGTATTTGAAGCTTTATCGCCCAATCTTGCGGAAGGCAAGCCGATAGTGGCAAGCTCGTTCAAAGCCGCGGACGTGGCGCCCGGTAATGCTGTCGATGGCATTGTGAATACCCGTTGGGGATCTAACTATTCCGATTCGCAGTGGGCTTACGTCGATCTTGGCTCCAGCCAAACCATCCAAAAGGTTGTTCTGAGTTGGGAATCGTACGGCAAGGAGTACCAGATTCGAGTTTCCGACGACGCGACGAATTGGACTACGGTTTACAGCACCGCGAACGGAGCGGGCGGAACCGATAATATCTCCTTCGAACCCGTAAAGGCAAGATACGTTCAAATGAATGGAATCAAGAGAGGGACCACATACGGCTACTCGATTTGGGAATTCGAAGTGTATGAATCACTATCGCCCAATCTGGCGGAAGGCGTGCCGGCAGTGGCAAGTTCGGTCAGAGCCTCGGACGTGGCGCCAGGTAATGCTGTCGATGGCATATTGAGCACTCGTTGGGGATCTAACTATTCCGACTCGGAGTGGATCTACGTCGATCTCGGCTATAGCAAACCCATCCAGAAGGTCGATCTCCATTGGGAAAGCGCGTACGGCAAGGAGTACCAAATTCAGGTTTCCGAGGACGCGACGAATTGGACTACGGTATACAGTACCGCAACCGGAGCCGGCGGTATCGATAAAATCTCCTTCGAACCGGTGAATGCGAGATACGTTCGGATGAATGGCACCAAAAGAGCGACCACATACGGCTACTCACTCTGGGAGTTTAAAGTGTACGGTATCGAAAACGTACAAAGGGTTCCCTCCCGGATCGAACTTCAAGTAACGCCGTCTGTCGTGACGGTTGAAGGCGATGTGTCCGTTACGGGAGTCGTCTACGGCGGCGATGTTCCGTTATCCGGCGTAGAGGTCGAAGTCGCGGCTTCGTGGGACAGCACCAAAACTGCTAAGGCAGTAACGGATGAGAACGGCCAATTCAGCACAGTCTTTACGGCGCCGTCTGTTGCCGGAAACGTGACGTTCGCGGTCGTTCTGCCAGCAAGCCCGTCCTTGACGGATACGATTACTGTGTTCGTGAACCCGGTCGCACAAGTGCCCGCTCGAATCGAACTGCAAGCGACGCCGTCTTCCGTGAAGTTCGGAGACGACGTGACCGTTACGGGAGTCGTTTACGATAGGGACGATCTTCCGGTATCCGGTATGGAGGTTGAGATCACGGCAGCTTCGGGCAACATCCAAGACGCCAGTTTGGTAACGGATGAGAACGGCCGGTTCAGCACGGTCTTTACGGCGCCGTCAGCTACCGGAGAAGTGACGATTACGGCAGCCTTGACCGCGAATCCGTCCGTGAGTGAGACGACTGCCGTTTACGTAAACGAGATCGTGCAAGTGCCCGCTCGAATCGAACTCCAGGAGGTGCCGTTTCCCGTGATGTCCGGAGGCAACATGTCCGTTGCGGGAGTTGTCTACGACGGCGACGATCTTCCAGTTCCCGGCGTGGAGGTCGAAATCGCGGCTTCGTCAGGCAGCATCGAAACCGCTAATGTCGTAACGAATGCGAACGGCGAGTTCAACACAGTCTTTACGGCGCCGTCAACTGCCGGAGAAGTGACGATTACGGTCGTATTGACCGCGAGTCCAATCGTGGTAGATACGATTACCGTTTCCGTAATTAAGGCCGTACGAATGCCCGTTCTAATCGAACTCCAGGCTACTCCGTCTTCCGTGATGGTCGGAAATGACGTGTCCATTGCGGGAATTGTATACGACGGTGACAATCTTTCGGTCTCCGGCGTAGAGGTCAAAGTCTCGGCTTTGTGGGGCAGCATCGAAACTGCTAAAGCAGTAACGGACGAAAATGGTCGATTCAGCACAATCTTTACTGCGCCGTCAGCTGCCGGAGAAGTGACGATTACGGCCGTATTGACCGCGAGTCCGTCCGTTACGGGGAGAATAAACGTTTCCGTAAACGAGCGTTCAAACGGAGGAGGCGGAGGAAATTCGGGAGGCGGAACTCCCGTGACCCCGCCGCTAGACCCCGATGATTCGAACGATGGTCCGGACGTTCCAGTACCTGGTCATGCCTTCGCCGATATTGCCGGTCATTGGGCCGAAGCTAATATCTTGGAAGCTGAAAAGAAAGGAATTATCACAGGTTATACGGACGGTTCGTTCCGGCCCGATCGTACGGTGACGCGCGCTGAATTCGCGGTGATGCTGGCGAAAGCGCTGAAGCTTCAGAACGAAGAATCGGTTCTGTCCTTCAAGGATGCGGACCGAATCGGGAAGTGGGCTCGGACAGCCGTCGCGCAAGCCGTAAGCTTGGGTCTTATCCAGGGCGATAAGAATGGCAACTTCCGTCCGGATGCGGCCATTACGAGATCGGAAATGGCCGTAATGCTGGCGAGAGCATTAAACCTAGCATCTGAAACCGGTTCCACCGGATTCGCTGATGATCGCGACATTCCAGACTGGGCCGTCGGGGCGGCAGCCGAGTTGAAAAAGTTGGGGATTATGCAGGGGAAGGGCGGCAACGGCTTCTTCCCGAATAATGTCGCGACGAGGGCGGAAACGGTCACGGTTCTGCTTCGGATGCTTGCAGCCAAGGATTAAGAATAAAAGGCAAAACAAATTCGGACGGGAGAATCCGCTCGAAGGAAATTGAAGTAATAAGGAGGAGGACGGAGAGACCGGCACAGTGATGTAAGAAAATGGATCGAAAGAATCCATGCCGACCTCGTTTCCAACCTTCGTATAATTACTCTACTTTACCTTAAGGCTTGGGGAAGGGGCCGCGGCATCCCGTGGTCGGGTGGCCTCGCAGATACTGCGACAAGCGATTACCGAGTCAAGCGGATTAAAGTATTGGTCTAATCCAAAGTTAATCGATTATTTGAGTTTTTTCAAACCCTCTTCTTCGACGTTTTTAAACGGAGAAGGGGGTTTTCGTCTATAAGGAAGTGCCGATGACTACATCGAAGAGTCGGAGCTTCCGAGGTCTGTATAACATCCAATAATGATATGTTAGGGCCAATTAACGGATTCTACCGTATTTTTTATATGACGGTTTATTAAGCTAAGTGTGAAGATGTGGTAGTCATTATTCTTTTATTAGTCTTTCAGAGTGCTAAGTTAAATTGGAAAAAAGTAGTTATTCAATTATGGTAAATTTTTCTTAACTACTGAGTGTGAAGGAGAGGCGTATACATTGTTATCATTTCATTTGCGTAAAATTGTTCACCTTGCCTTAATCTTTGTACTGCTGCTTGAGATTAATGGTTAGAGGGAAATCAGTTAGTAACGCGGCAGTTCATATTATCATCAACTGACGAAATGGATCTAGAATTTGATGTATATTTCGATAAGTTAAGAACTGAGCAGCTCGTTACGTAAAGCTATCGGCGGATGTTTCTTCAACACACAACGAGAATCAGTTTGCTTCCGATTGGTATTATTGTTTTTGATAAAAATGGATTCTTTGCATTGAGAATGTATGAAGAAAAAAGTCTGTATATAAAGGGAAGCGAAGCCCCTCGCCTCCACCAAATGTAGAACCCCATCCGCGTGAGGATGGGGTTTTTGCTATGCTGGATAAGGGCTGTACCTCGAAAAGATCAAAAGAACTGAAGGAGTCAAAGCATAACTACCACGAAATGGGTCATACTGCACTCATATTGAACTTTGCTTGTGACGGATTACTTGAGACTAAGTGGGTAAGTTTGAGTTTGTTGAAGTTGTATCAATAATTTTTATTATTTCAACGATTCAAAACTAGCAAATAGGAAAAGTTATTAATATAGATTTGAAAGGAGGAATAACTATTGGGTGCATCATGTATTTCAATGGTAAGGATGGTTACAGTGGGAAAGCATTTCCCAAAGAAACGCGAATCAATAGCTGAGTTAAAAGCACTAGAAAATGCCTATCTTGATGGGATGAGGGAAATACTGAGCGAAGTAGCAGCTAAAAGACATCATGAAATGTGTGACATGCGTTCTGATAATCCTCATGTTAGAAAGGTGAGTGAAGAGTCTCATCATGCAATTAATAGTTTCTACAATAGTTTAAACGAAACACAGAGTAACTTATATGGTCGCATAGAGGAGACAATAAACATAGAAAGAGCTCTTGAGGAGAAGGAGATCTTTGTAATCGGATTTCTAGAAGGATATCGTTTTATCAAAGAACTTCAGAGATCGGGCGGAGGCCTGACGTTGGTTTAGAAGTTGTAACCCAATAAAATGGGAAACCCGATCCTTGTGAGATCGGGTTTTGTTATACGTTGACGCAGTGCTCTTCAATGAGTGCTGAAAGTGCTTGAAATGAATATTTATGATTCACCATATCAACCGTCATATCTTCAGCGTCTTTCTGGCCCATTACAAATAGATATCCATTCAACTGTAGGAAGATAACAAGAGATGCAAAGGCTGTTCTCTTATTGGCATTTTGAAATGGATGATTCATGCCTAATGATTCAAAAAAAGCAGTAGCTTTATCGAATAATGAAGGATAGGCATCATCACCAAAGGCGGATGAACGTGGTCGTAGAATAGCTGATTCCAATAAGCCACTATCTTTGACTCCAACGTGTTCACCAGGACTATATTTCTGAATCAAAGCCACATTAATCGCAATGACTTCTTGAACAGATAAATAACGGATCTCCATCCTAGCGATCCTTCAACCCTTTTAATGTATCTTCATATTGTTCCATGACTTGTGAAAGGGTATCTAAAAAGTCGGGACCAATTCCAGTTGGTAACTCAACCTTATTTGCTTTGCGAATGATAATTTCTCCATCTGTTTCTTTTACATCAATATGCACAGTGTCACCAAGCACAAGACCGATTTGTTTCAAGGCTTCTGTCATGGTAATACCAAGGCTATTTCCGAACTTTGTAACTTTGCGTTCCATTTCTATCACCTTACCCATATCATTCACTCCTAATTATACTATTCAACTGTTATTACAATTATACACATTGTTTGAATATAAATAAAGATTGTTTACAGTAGCAGAAGGCGTTTGCTTGGGTGACATCAAAACTGTGACTACACCCGTAGAAGCCGGTGTGGCGTGATCTTCGGACAGGGGTTCAAATCCCCTTGCCTCCATTTCCACCAAGGAAGGCCCGACCTCATGAGGTCGGTTTTTGTGGTTTTTATTTTTGTTAAGGCGAATTTTTGTTGAGCTCCTTCGGTAAAATGTAGTTTCCTCACGAATGCTCGCTTATTCGCAGGATCTCTCCCAATAGATGAATCGCTATCTGGAAAGAAGAGGGGATGTACCGCCAAATCGGTAGCCGAAGCACATGCGGGAACAGAAGGGGCGAATTTTCGCTCCTTTTTTACTGCTTTATTGCACGTTGCTCCACGTACCTCCAGAGGCTTTGACTCCCATTTCTCGACGAGTCGATGCCCTTTCATTCCTTCGTTACGCCTATCCGGTGGGTGGAGGCCGGTTATCCTAACGGTACGGGTCTGTGCCCTTTTGTTCAACGCAATCCGGTACTCCGTGCAGTCTTGAGATCCCGCGAATAAGCCAGTATTCGTGCTAATTGAGAAGCGGTTAAGCAGCTTGTTTCATAGGGAAGATTCGATTCGGTTCGTAAGCTTCGCCGCTCTGTGCCATAGCAACCAGAACGCGTGCCAGCTTGCCACAAAGCTTCATCACGGAACGCATCGGTTTCATGCTTTTCGTCTTTACATTCACTTCATGCTGTTGTTTAAACGATACATCATTCATGATGAGGGCCATGGTTGCCATGAATAGAGCATGCCTAAGCCTTGGTCGGCCACGTTTGCTGATGGACATTTGCCCTTTCCATTTGCCTGAACTCGCTTCAGCCAGGTTGAGGCCGGCATGCCGTAGCAAGGCGTTACCATGTGCATAGCCGCTGAGGCCGCCAGCCTCACCGAGAATACTGGCGACAGACAAGGTGCTCATGCCCTTCATTGCCAGCAGGGGCTTAGTCAGCGGAATCTGGGCCAGTGCGGCCGCGACTTCAGCCTTAATGACCTGCAGTTGCTCCATAGCTAGATCATATTCGGCTAGTAGCTGTTGCAGATGAAGCTTGTAGGCCTTCTCAGCATGCTTGGCACCGACTGAGCGGGCTGCAAGAGCCAGCAGTTCGCTAGCTCTTCGTTCACCACTGTGCCTTCTCAT
>NZ_VDBO01000020.1 GCF_005930355.1 Paenibacillus sinopodophylli | reverse complement strand
CGACCGTTAAGCCCTCCAGCGCCAATGGTACTTAGACCGCAGGGTCTTGGGAGAGTAGGACGTCGCCAAGCACGAGAAGCCTATCGCATTTATGCGGTAGGTTTTTTGTTTTACCCGTTTTTTATTTTAATTTCTATAGAGATATGTATAAACGGCTTGCAACGACACCAAGCTAATAGAAAATGATTTTTAAGGAGCACTTGACCTTTTGCGGAAATTGCATATAATAAAATCAAGGTCAAAGAAAGTCAAAGTCAATTGTCCGAATATTTGGTGTATGACTGATTTGATTGTATGATCATTAATATTAAGGTGTTTCAATTTTAGTTGTATTGGTTATTTCTCAGGGAGGTTGGTGGTTTGCGAAACATTTCCGATCTCATCGAGCAGTATTTGAAGCATATGCTCCAGGATAGTCCGGAGGGTGCAGTAGAAATTCAACGTAATGACTTGGCTGACAAATTTTCTTGTGTACCTTCGCAGATCAACTATGTAATCAGTACTCGATTTACCATGGAGAAAGGATACATGGTTGAAAGTAAGCGCGGAGGCGGAGGCTATATCCGAATACAGCGGATTGATCTTCCGGCACTGAAGGCGATTCAATTCCACATCGAAGAAACGGTGGGGGAATGCGTGGACCAAGGTGCGGCGGAAGGACTTATTTATCAGCTTGAGGAAGCAAGGCTCATTACCAAGCGCGAAGGGAATTTGCTTCGTGCGGCAGTCCACCGCGATACCATCGCGCTCAAGCTGCCGTTAAGAGATGAAATTAGAGCGCGCTTGCTTAGGTCCATGCTTATCTCACTGCTCGTTAAATAACGAACAGCCGTTTATACCGGGAGGAGGGATCAGGCTTGTTTTGCCAAGAATGCGGCCAAAAACCGGCTACGCTTCATTTTACAAAAATCGTTAATGGTGAGAAAACCGAATTTCACATTTGTGAAAGCTGCGCTCGTGAGAAGGGTGAAGGCATTCCTGGTGCGCCAAATAGCTTTTCTATCCATAGCTTATTGTCAGGTCTTCTAGACTTCGAGCAATTAGGCGGTTCGGGTATTGTCGGTATTAAGCAGCCAACGCTTCAATGCGCGGAATGCGGCCTTACGTATACGCAGTTCAGCAAGATCGGTCGGTTCGGCTGCAGCTCCTGTTATCAAGCGTTTGAAAGCAAGCTCGATCCGCTGCTCAAACGTGTTCATAGCAGTACCGTACACAGCGGCAAAATACCTAAGCGCTCAGGAGGCCAAATCCAGTGCAAACGGGAAATTGAGCAGTTGAGGCGCGATCTGCAGGATAAGATAGATCAGGAGGAGTTCGAGAGCGCGGCACAGCTTCGTGACCGGATTCGTGAGCTGGAACGAAAAATTTCAGACATGTAGGCTGGCATACAAGGAGTGAATAATCCTTTTGACTAAGCATCGATTCTCACAGCATGCGCTTAGCGATTGGATGAAGGACACTGGTCCTGAATCCGAAATTGTCATAAGCAGCAGAGTGCGGGTAGCACGTAATTTACGACATCTGCCTTTTCCACTGCTTGCAACGAATCAGCAATCCAAGGATGTAATGGATCAGTTGACTGAGGTAAGTCAGAGCGGCAAGCTGCAGTCTATTGGTTCTTTTGAAACAATTGTATTATCCGATTTGAGTGAGCTTGATAGGCGGGTGCTTGTAGAAAAGCATTTAATTAGTCCTAATTTAGCGAATGATTCGCGATGCGGGGCCGTTATTTTGAGCGATAACGAATCTGTTAGCATAATGATTAACGAAGAAGATCATTTGCGCATTCAATGTCTGTATCCGGGTTTTCAAATCCAGGAGGCATGGGCATTGGCCAGCGGAATTGACGATATTTTTGAAGAGTTTGCGGATTATGCCTTTGATGAGAAACGCGGTTATTTGACGACATGTCCCACTAATGTAGGAACGGGTATTCGGGCCTCGGTTATGATGCATCTTCCAGCGCTTGTGCTTACGTCGCAAATTAATCGCATACTGTCAGCGGTAACACAGGTTGGATTAGCTGTTAGAGGATTGTACGGCGAAGGGAGTGAGGCGCTTGGCAATTTATTTCAGGTGTCGAACCAAATTACGTTAGGGCAGTCGGAGAATGAAATCATTGAGAACTTATACGGAGTAGCAAGACAAATTATTGAACATGAGAAGGCTGCACGTAAACGGCTCATGCATGATTCAAGATTAAGAACAGAAGATCGTGTGAAAAGATCATATGGGATATTAGCTCATGCCCAGATCATGGATTCGAAAGAATCTGCACAGCGACTGTCTGATGTAAGGCTCGGTGCAGACCTAGGCATATTGCCGGATGTCACACCGCAAATGTTAAATGAGCTCTTAGTCATGACACAGCCTGGATTCTTACAACAAACCTTCGATGAGAAGATGAGTCCAGATCAGAGGGATTTCAGGAGAGCAGAACTCATACGCAATCAATTGCGTGTGGAAAAAGGCCATGGGGGTGCGTAACTATGATGTTTGGAAGATTTACGGAGCGAGCACAGAAGGTGCTTGCATTGGCGCAGGAAGAAGCGGTTCGTCTTGGACATAACAATATAGGCACAGAGCATATTTTACTTGGTCTTATTCGTGAAGGCGAAGGTATTGCAGCCAAAGCATTAATCGGGCTGGGACTTGGACTTGAGAAAATTCAGGATGAAGTTGAAGCATTAATAGGCCGCGGTCAAGAACAGCCCAATAATATTGCTTATACGCCTCGCGCGAAAAAAGTGATTGAGCTCTCCATGGATGAGGCGAGAAAGCTTGGACATACGTATGTAGGCACGGAGCATATTCTGCTTGGCTTAATACGTGAGGGTGAGGGCGTAGCAGCTCGCGTACTCAACAATCTAGGCATAAGCCTTAATAAAGCTCGTCAACAAGTATTGCAGCTGTTAGGCAGCAGCGAGGCTGTATCGAGCAATCACGGTTCTCCGGCAAATGTAAGCACGCCGACGCTAGACGGTCTGGCTAGAGATTTGACTGCCTATGCAAAGGAAGGGAATCTAGACCCTGTTATCGGTCGCAGCAAGGAAATTGAGCGCGTAATTCAAGTACTCAGCCGCCGTACCAAAAACAATCCCGTGCTGATTGGTGAACCGGGCGTTGGTAAAACGGCTATTGCCGAGGGCCTTGCTCAAAAAATCATTGAAAATGAAATTCCTGAGACATTGCGCGATAAACGCGTTATGACATTAGATATGGGTTCTGTCGTAGCTGGTACGAAATACCGCGGTGAGTTCGAGGATCGCCTGAAAAAAATCATGGACGAAATTCGGCAAGCTGGCAATATCATTCTCTTTATCGATGAACTTCATACCCTTATAGGTGCAGGCGGAGCTGAAGGCGCGATTGACGCTTCGAATATACTGAAACCGGCTCTAGCGAGAGGCGAGCTTCAGTGTATCGGTGCCACGACGCTGGATGAGTACCGGAAATACATCGAAAAGGATGCGGCGTTAGAACGTCGATTCCAGCCGATAACGGTAGATCAGCCATCCCCTGAGGAAGCTATTCAAATTTTGTACGGTTTGCGTGACCGTTACGAGGCCCATCACCGTGTGAAAATTACGGATGAAGCGATTGTGCAAGCTGTGAAGCTGTCAGATCGCTATATTCCAGATCGGTTCCTGCCGGACAAAGCGATTGACCTTATTGACGAAGCAGGCTCGAAGGTTCGCCTGAATTCTTACACGGTACCACCGAATTTGAAGCAGCTTGAAAACCGTCTCGAGGATATCCGCAAAGAGAAGGATGCTGCAGTTCAAAGTCAGGAGTTCGAGAAAGCCGCAGCGCTTCGTGATACGGAGCAAAAGATTCGTGAAGAGCTTGATATCACGAAAAACCAGTGGAAAGAAAAACAAGGACGTACCGATTCCGAAGTGACGCCTGAAGATATTGCACAGGTTGTAGCCAGCTGGACTGGAATCCCTGTAAGCAAAATGGCTGAGGGTGAAACCGAACGGCTGCTCAAAATGGAAGATATTCTTCATGATCGTATTATTGGGCAAGAAGACGCTGTTAAATCTGTATCGCGAGCGATTCGTCGTGCTCGTGCTGGTCTGAAGGATCCCAAGCGTCCTATCGGTTCATTCATTTTCCTAGGGCCAACTGGTGTTGGTAAAACAGAGCTGGCAAGAGCACTTGCTGAAGCGATGTTCGGAGATGAGAACGCCGTTATACGGATTGACATGTCGGAGTACATGGAGAAGCACTCCACGTCCCGTCTAGTCGGAGCGCCTCCAGGTTATGTTGGCTATGAAGAAGGCGGTCAATTAACGGAGAAGGTTCGCCGTAAACCTTATTCGGTAGTACTGCTTGATGAGATAGAGAAAGCACATCCTGAAGTGTTCAACATTTTGCTTCAAGTGCTTGAGGATGGCCGCTTGACTGATTCGAAGGGCCGCGTTGTTGATTTCCGCAATACGCTCATTATTATGACATCGAATGTAGGCGCCGACCAAATCAAGAAAAACTCTTCGCTCGGCTTCACGGCCGTTCAGGATGCAGGACGCGACTTCTTGCAAATGAAGGATAAAGTGATGGCAGAACTTAAGAAAAGCTTCCGTCCTGAGTTTTTGAATCGGATTGATGAGAGCATCGTGTTCCACTCACTTGGGGAGGAGCATATTGCCCAAATCGTTACGCTTATGTCAGAAGAGCTTCGCAAGCGTCTGCGTGAACAAGATGTTGACTTCTTATTGACAGATGCTGCCAAAGCGTTCTTAGCCAAAGAAGGCTATGATCCGCAGTATGGAGCGCGCCCGCTGCGCCGTGCGATTCAGAAGCATATTGAGGACCGCTTGTCTGAGGATCTGCTTATGGGCAAAATTCAAAAAGGTGATACGTTCACCATTGACGAGAAAGACGGCGGCTTAACCGTTAGCAAGACTATTCCTGAGCAAGAGCCAGAGGAATCCACAACGAAATAAATATGCTAACCAACTGTCCCGCAAACAGGCTAGATGTTTGCGGGACAGTTTTTATTTGCTTTAATAATTGACAATGAGAATCATTATCGTATAATAAATAGATAGGATGAGATGGAATGGGAGGAACAACGATGATAGTTGTTACCAATACGATAAAAGTAAAAAAAGGTCACGGCGAGACGGTGGCAGAACGTTTCCAAAATGCGAAAGGCATTGATTCATCCCCAGGCTTTGTACGTATGGAGGTGTCCATGACCGAAGGCTTGCAGGATTATGATGAGTTGAAGGTCAGTACGACATGGGAGAAAAAAGCGTCATTCGAAGGTTGGGTAAACAGTGATTCCTTCCGGCAAGCTCATGCACATAGAGGTAAGCAGCAAACGACAGATGGGCAGCAAACAGAATGTGTCATGCTTGGCTCCCAACTTTCTACACATCGCGTTTTGGTTGCTAGGCAATCGGGAATTTAATCTTAATCTGCAGGAATGTCGGGCTTAATAACTTATAGAAGGAAAGTATAGATGGTAACCAAGGTTATCCTAAGGCTCTCCTAAGGCTCTCTTATCCACTGTGGATAAAGGAGCCTTTTTTATGAGCAGTAGTAACTAGATGGTAGATGGGGATATGTTGATGACTTGTGGATAATGTTGATAACTTGTTACTAAGTCTGTGGATAAAAATGATAAGGCGTGAAAAGAATAGGTTTAGCTGTAAGAAACGAATAATAAACGAATTATAGATGAGTGATCATCTTTTTTCGTTCGCAATGTGGGTTTATACATGGGGGATAAAATGGTAAACTTTAAGAAGCGTCATTTTCGGCATAATCGCTAGGGATGGCTTTAACGATTCATGCTAACCCATAACGTTTAAGGAGTACAAAATGGCCAAAATTAAAACAAAGTTTGTCTGCGCCGAATGTGGTACAGAGTCGGCGAAATGGCTAGGTAAATGCCCGGGCTGCCACGCTTGGAATTCCATGGTGGAAGAAAAGGAAACCGTTGTGAAGACGAAGGGCGTCGGATTGTCTTCGTTTCATGCGAAAGAAAAGCCGCAGTCCATCATACATATAGAAAGCGGGCAAGAGCCTCGCATCGAAACAAGGATGCTTGAGCTTAATCGAGTACTGGGCGGAGGTGTTGTGCCAGGCTCGCTTATCCTAGTCGGCGGAGATCCCGGCATTGGAAAATCGACGCTGCTGCTGCAGACCTCTCACGCTCTTGCTGTCAAAGGGCTGAAGGTTCTCTATATTTCTGGAGAGGAGTCTGTACGGCAAACAAGGCTTAGGGCTGATCGCCTCGGTGCATTGACGGAATCACTATACGTGCTGTGCGAGACCAATATGGAACTCATTAATGAAGCGATCGAATCGGTACAGCCGGATTTTCTCGTCATTGACTCCATTCAGACGGTGTATGACCCGAATGTACAATCCGCTCCAGGAAGTGTGTCACAGGTTCGCGAGTGCACGGCACATTTCATGCGGGTTGCCAAGATCAAAGGAGTTGCTACAGTTCTGGTCGGCCATGTAACGAAGGAAGGTGCCATTGCAGGGCCTCGATTGCTTGAGCATATGGTGGATTGCGTCCTTTATTTCGAAGGGGAACGACATCATACGTACCGGATATTGCGTGCTGTCAAGAACCGTTTCGGGTCAACGAATGAGATTGGGATTTTCGAAATGGGCGAAGAAGGCCTGCGAGAGGTTTCTAATCCTTCTGAGCTGTTCTTGTCGGAGCGTCCACTGGGTGTATCGGGCTCTACGGTCGTCGCCAGCATGGAGGGAACAAGACCTGTCCTAGTGGAGCTTCAGGCGCTTGTTGCTACAACGAATTTCCCTTCACCGCGAAGAATGTCAACAGGGATTGACCATAACCGTTTGGCGCTTATTATCGCAGTGCTTGAGAAGCGAAACGGCATGTTCCTGCAAACACAGGATGCTTATTTGAATGTGGCAGGCGGAGTGAAGCTTGACGAACCAGCAGTAGATCTTGCTGCGGCAGTTAGTATCGCTTCCAGTTTTCGAGATGCGCCGACGAAGCCTTATGATGTTGTTTTTGGTGAAGTAGGACTAACTGGTGAGGTTCGGGCAGTATCGCGTGCAGAACAGCGTGTTAAGGAAGCCGAGAAGCTAGGATTCAAACGCGTTATTATGCCAGAGAAAAGTTTGAAAGGGTGGAAGCATCCCGCAGGCATAGAAATTATTGGCGTAACCACAGTGTCAGAAGCACTAAAGGCAGCGCTTGGATAGGGGGGCAGATGATGAAGGAACCTACTCAGCTTGAAATAATGAATCAATTACTGCAATTAGTCGCACCAGGTACCCCTTTTCGTGATGGGCTTGAGAACGTGCTTCGGGCTAAAACGGGGGCCTTGCTTGTTGTAGGCTACAGTCCAGAGGTGATGGAAGTCGTAGATGGAGGCTTCTCCATTAACTGTGATTTCTCGCCCAATTATTTGTATGAGCTTGCCAAAATGGACGGTGCCATTATATTGAGCGAAGATATGCGCCGGATCTTGTATGCGAATACGCAGCTTATTCCGAACAGCTCGATTCCGTCTATCGAAACGGGTATCCGTCACCGTACGGCAGAGCGAGTAGCGAAGCAGACCGGTAAGCTGGTCGTTTCGATTTCACAGCGCCGTAACATTATTACGCTTTATCAAGGCAATCTTCGCTATTCGTTGAAGGATATGGGCGTTATTCTAACGAAAGCCAATCAAGCCATTCAAACGCTGGAGAAATACAAAGCCGTATTAAGCCAATCTTTTACTAACTTATCGGCTCTTGAGTTCGAGGAATTGGTAACACTGCAGGAAGTGGCCCATGTTATCCAGCGGGTGGAGATGGTGCTTCGAATCAAGATGGAAATTAAGCGTTATGTGATTGAGCTTGGTACGGAAGGCCGCCTCATCAGTATGCAAATGGACGAATTGGTTGGCGGTGTGGAAGAAGATGCGTGGTATTTAATTAAGGATTATGCAAAAGAGAATTCAGACGAGAAGATTCGGGAAATTCGGGCAGGTCTCAAAAAGCTGAGCTCTGATGAGCTGCTGGATGCGCCACCGATCATCCGTTTGATAGGCTACCCACATACGAACAATATGAATGATGAATCTGTCTCTCCTCGCGGCTACCGCTTGCTTAACAAAATTCCAAGATTGCCGCTCATTATTATGAATAATTTGATTGAGCGCTTCGGCCGACTGCCGCATATTCTTATGGCGACTATCGAGGAATTAGATGAAGTTGAAGGCATTGGTGAAGTTCGTGCACGAGCTATCAAAGAGGGACTTAAACGGATACAAGAGCAGATGTTCATTGACAGGCAAATCTAAATCCCATACAATAGATTGAATGTGGTCCTGTAAATGGATCTATATTCGTTCGTGGTTTTGGGGCATAGTAGAGAAGAGGTGGAAAAGATGATCGCAAAATCGATACCGAGCCTTCTCACGGTGGGGAACTTATTCTTAGGAGTAATCGCCATCATTCTTGTATTTAATGAAAAACCAGATACAGCGGCTATGATGGTGTTAATCGCCATGCTGCTTGACGGTGTAGACGGACGCGTTGCTCGGGCGCTGAACGTTCAAAGTGAATTCGGTAAGGAGCTTGACTCGTTATCCGATGTAATTTCGTTTGGCGTGGCACCGGCATTTATTATGTATGTAGTCGCTTTTCAAGATCTTAATCCAGCTTTAGCATGGATTGTTACAGCGTTGTTTCCTATATGCGGTGCTTTGCGTCTTGCCCGTTTCAATGTTATTTCAAGCGCACCCGGATATTTTATTGGTTTGCCGATACCGGCTGCTGGAGGCGTTCTAGCCACCTTGGCGTTATTCAAAAACGACATTTATGTTTCGGTGCTGCTAACAAGTACAATAGTACTTGCTTTGCTTATGGTAAGTACAATTAAGTATCCAAATTTCAAAAAAGTTGGCATTCCCAAGAGCGCCGTTTGGGTTGTACCAATCATTATCGTTGTTGCTGTAGTGCTAGGTTTGTTTTTCAAAAATGATCTTTCCAAAATATTGTTTGTGCCGCTGCTGTTATATGCGCTGTACGGCCTAAAAAAAAACGTTGATCGTAGGCTGCCCAAGCGTAATCGGAAACGGAAAAAACGCGAAGAAGTTGTCGATGATACGGTTAAATCAGAAAAGCCAGCATAATAAGCTGATATTGAATATACGTTACAATAAAATAGCGATTCTAATCACAAAAATTTGTGTTTAGAATCGCTATTTTTTGTTTATTAGTTATATATTTGCGTTGATTACCGTTTCGCAGCAGAAATTTACCGAAAATAAAATAATAATTATAAAGATGAAGTCGCATAATAACAGTTATACGACAAATTTAGACACAAAGTACTGCAAAATTCATTACTATTATATGACATTAATACCATCATAGCAACGTGAGGTCCCGTTGTCTAGGTAAAAAGAACCTTTTATTCTGGTCGTTAGATATATCCGATCAGCAAGTCCTCGACATAATCAGATGCTGATTTGGTGAGTTGCTCAACCGTATGCAGGTAGCGCTGGGTCGTATTGATATGGGCATGCCCCAAGCTCTCCTGCACCTGCTGAAGCGATGCACCGTTTAACAGAGCAAGCGTTGCGTTGGTGTGCCTTAACCAGTGAGGCGTAACGGGCTTATCCAAACCGATTTTGAGACAGGAGCTTTTGATCATCCGTTCGACTTGTCTTGAGGAGATGCCGAATATGATGGATTCTGAGCTGTTGCTTAGATGAGGATGAGCATCCAGGTAGCTTGAATAAAGCGTCCATAAATGACGAGGGACTTTAATATCTCTGATTTTCCCGCCTTTTGCTTTCGTAATCGTTAGCCAGACGGTGGATTCAAGCGGATCGGAATAAAAATCGCACCATCTAAGTGCACATAGCTCAGAGACCCGCAGCCCAAGCAGAAGAAGGCTCAACGCAATTAAATAGTTCCGATTATTGTTGTGTTGCAAATGGTGAAGTAGTTTGCCAACTTCGTTTTTCGTCAAAAAATGCTTCTTGCTCGTTAATGGAATAATGGGAAGACGCACGCTGCTAGTTGGGTTCTGATTGAATAAGTTGATATTGGGATCGCAGCCCCATTTATATAATGATTTTAATGCAGCAATAATAGAGGATATGGTAGCGGGTGCTAACGGCAATCCGTTCTTTTCATTTTTTATAGACATGAGATAAAGTTTGAACGCTTCGATTTCTCGCCAAGAAACCTCATTCAAATTTCTGTAGGATATAAATAAGCGGAATCGCTCGATCGCTCTGAAATAGCTCTTATAGGTATGCTCCGATTGACTCCGGCTGCTCAAAAACATTTGGATTTTTTGTTCATCTGTAAATCCAGTTTCTTTTTCTCTCCTTAACTGAAATACGGTGTTTTCCTCGGTAATCGTGTCGGTCCTCACTAAATATCCTCCTCATGTTGTCGTATAACTGTTATTATGCGACACCTCGCTGTATGCATATTTTTTCTAATCTACAGACTTCATTTTACAAAAAAAGTTATAAAAATAACCAGTTTTTTGATTTTTTTCGGTGGAAGAGGAGAAACGGATGACGATCAGTCCAGGCTATGCGGAAGTGATTTCTTTACAGCAGACGAGCGCAGGCAGTTGGATGAAATACTTGATGTATAAGAGTCCGTCTACATACCGGCATTGTGTCAGAGTTGCTTTGCTGGCTGAAATACTGGCGCCTTATTTGCCAATCAATGAAGCAGAAGGAGCGGCCTTTATACGGGGTTGCTTCCTCCATGATGTAGGGAAAACGAGAGTGCCGAATGATATTTTACACAAAAAGGAGCGTTTGACCGACTGGGAGTGGAGCGTGCTGAGAAAGCATACGGTGTACGGTGAGGATATTCTGAGAAGTCACGATTTCCTCGGTGAGGATATTATGCAATTAGTAAGGTATCATCACGAGCGCTATGACGGAAAAGGTTATCCAGATGGTAGACGAGCTGAACAAATTCCTTTATTCGCAAGAGCATGCGCAGTCATCGATGCTTTGGACTCTATGCTGTCGATAAGGCCTTATCGGGAACCAATTAGTGTGGAAGAAGCCTATGCAGAGTTGGCTCGCAATCGGAATACGCAATTTGATGCGAGTATAGTAGATATCGTTCTGCATGTACCTGAAGAAGAAATGGCGCTGTACTTTAACTGCACACACGGGCAAGACAAATAAAATTCAAATACAAAGAAGCTTTGGGGATGGAACACCGCCCCAAAGCTTCTTCTCAATCAAATTCTAAGTTAAATTAAACAGGCCTAAAGTGGAGCATTTGTCGTATTCGTCGGCAATCACTTCATCCAGTTGAATATCTAGCAAGTTGCATAAAGCTGTCATATAAAACAGGTTGCGCCCCAGGTCATTCTTAAGCGCGTCGCGGCAATGCTCGCATACCGCGCCGGTAAGATGGCTTTGCAGCGTCGTTTTGGCGTTCTCAAGATTCAATTCATCTGAATATTGCTGTTTCCGGGCATTAAGCTCGATACACCCGCAATCTGTTACGGCCTTCGTGACCGCTCGATTGACAGAAGCACCGGACTGTCCGAATTTAGACATGACATCTAGTAAGCTGCGGTGCCTAAGCAGCAATTCAGAGACTTGCTGCTGAAATTGATCCAGTGTAGGAGCACTCATCGGTTCCACCTCTTTCACCAACCTCTTATGTTGAAAACTTTAATTCCATTATAAGCTTGATCCTGCCCGTTTACAAAATGTGAATTATTAGAAATTATAAATCTTTGCAAATAATAGGGCACCGCACGGTTAACAAGGCAATTATTGGAACATAATTGTAGTGGAGGTGAACCATAATGGTTAGACGAATTATTCAATTAATGGGGATGTTATTCGGTGGTATGGCAGGCGGTGAGGTATACGGTTGGGTGAACGGAGCGGCCGTATGGTCTGGCTCATCCTTCGGAATGCTGCAGCGGTCTGGCACTTATTACATGAATGTAGCCATTGGCGCGGTTTTTGGCGTTGTTGTGGCAACGATGCTTGCAGGTCAAATTATCCGCTATATGCAAAAGGGAGCAGAGCAAGCGGCCGCGCTTCCGATGCAGCAGCTCATTGCAGGTACAGGTGGTCTTCTTGCTGGGTTATTGCTTACCGTCTTGATCTATCCCGCTGTATCTGGCCTCAGTGGCTTAGGAAGTTTGATTCCAGCAGCTATGATGGTATGCTTCGGTTATTTAGGCATGCGTATTGGCTTAAACAAGCAGCAGGAGATGGCCGATGGCTTTGCTGCTATGCTGGAGAAGCGGAGAGTTGCTCCGGCAGTTGATGAAGCGGGTGGTTACGAGGAGCATAAAATTCTCGATACAAGCGTTATTATTGACGGACGAATTGCGGATATTTGCAAGACTGGCTTTATTGAAGGGACGCTTGTTATTCCGGAGTTTGTGCTCGAGGAGCTGCAGCATATTGCGGACTCATCCGATCTTCTCAAGCGAAACCGAGGACGGCGCGGGCTCGATATTTTGAACAAGATTCAGAAAGAACTTGATGTGAAGGTCCTTATTTACGAAGGGGATTTCGAAGAAATAGGTGAAGTGGACAGCAAACTTGTTAAGCTTGCTAAAGCGCTGCATGGCAAGGTTGTGACTAACGATTTCAATTTAAACAAGGTCTGTGAACTACAGGGCGTATCCGTCCTTAATATCAATGATTTGGCCAATGCTGTGAAGCCGGTTGTACTGCCTGGAGAAGAAATCATCGTTCAAGTGATTAAAGACGGCAAAGAGCATGGGCAAGGCGTCGCTTATTTGGATGACGGCACGATGATCGTAGTAGAGGGCGGACGCGAATATATTGGCACAACAATGGAAGTGCTCGTGACGAGCGTGCTGCAAACCTCTGCGGGAAGAATGATATTTGCCAAGCCGAAGCTGTTGGAAAAAGC
This sequence comes from Paenibacillus sinopodophylli, assembly GCF_005930355.1. Lineage (GTDB taxonomy): Bacteria > Bacillota > Bacilli > Paenibacillales > Paenibacillaceae > Pristimantibacillus > Pristimantibacillus sinopodophylli. Next base: position 53,735 of record NZ_VDBO01000020.1, on the reverse strand, counting down.
GCTGTAACAAGGTATGATAGTACTATTGTTTAAGCGCAAACGGCTGACGCCGCTCCATGGCGGCAAAAGCTCGTTTCGCGGTGAAGGATAAGCCGGCTGTGCATGCAGCCTTAGAGGGCTATTCTTTAACACAGTGTGAGGCGGGTCGAAGGCATGGGAGCAGATTGGGGAGTCATCATCGTAGCGGCTGGAAAAGGCACGCGGATGGGCACGAAGGAAAGTAAACAATATTTGCAATTGGCAGACAAGCCTATCCTTGTACATACGCTGGAGCTGTTCCAGTCACTTGCTTGGGTTAAGGAAGCTGTACTAGTTGTCGGCAGCCATGATGTAGAACGCTGCCGCAATTGGGTGAGCGAATATGGGATAACGAAGGTAACGGCAGTTGTAGCGGGAGGCAAAGAGCGTCAGCATTCTGTGTACTGCGGGCTGCAGGAGCTATCAACGGATTGGGTAATGGTGCATGATGGTGTACGCCCGTTAGTGACAGAGGAGGCAGTTCGTACATGCTGTACACAGGCCGAGGAAAGTGGAGCTTCCGTTCTTGCCGTTCCGGTGAAGGATACGATCAAACAAGTGAATGATGCGGGTGTGATTGTCTCGACGCCGGACCGTCGAAGCTTGTGGGCGATACAAACGCCGCAAGCTTTTCGGCGTGTCTTGCTGCAGGAGGCGCATGAACGTGCAATGGCAGATCAATTCATAGGTACGGATGACGCGATGGTGGTTGAGCGCTTAGGCGTAAGTGTTACAGTCGCGGAAGGGGAATATACCAATCTAAAAATAACGACGCCAGAGGATTTGCCTTGGGCAGAGTTCCTGCTTGCGAAGCGTCGTGCCGATCGGGCAGAGGGGAAGGGTGAGCAAGGATGATTCGAGTAGGACAAGGGTTTGATGTGCATCAATTGGTGGAGGGACGTCCATGCATTATTGGTGGGGTAACCATTCCATATGAGAAAGGTCTTCTCGGCCATTCAGATGCGGATGTGCTTCTGCATGCGATAACGGATGCTATATTAGGTGCACTTGGGCTTGGTGATATCGGCAAGCATTTCCCTGATACAGATGCTGCCTACAAAGATGCTGATAGTCTCAAGCTGCTAGAAGACGTATGGAAGCTAGTGCGTGAGCGCGGTTATAAGCTGGGCAATATTGATTCAACAATTATTGCACAGCGTCCCAAAATGCTGCCATACATCCCGCAAATGGCCGAAATTATCGCAAAAACGTTAGAAGCAGACATCACCCAAGTAAATGTAAAGGCAACAACGACTGAACAGCTTGGATTCACAGGACGCGGCGAGGGAATTGCGGCGCAATCCGTTGTTTGCCTAATCATGGATGTGATATGATCGGATTTATTCATCTATAGGACTGCTTGCGGAGGATACGCTTGTGCCGCATAACTACTAGGAGGTAATTTGAGATGACAGCAGAGGTTAGAGTTCGTTATGCTCCGTCACCAACGGGACATTTACATATCGGTAATGCAAGAACGGCCTTATTCAATTATTTGTATGCGAGAAACAAAGGCGGCAAATTTATTATTCGGATTGAAGATACCGATGTGAAGCGCAATGTTGCAGGCGGCGAAGAAAGCCAGCTGAAATATTTGAAATGGCTGGGGATTGATTGGGATGAGAGCATTGATATCGGGGGCGGATACGGACCATATCGTCAGACAGAACGGCTTGATATTTACAATACATACTGGCAGAAGCTGCTTGACCGCGGTCTTGCATACCGCTGCTACTGTACGGAAGAAGAGCTGGAGAAGGAGCGGGAGGAGCAGACAGAACGTGGTGAGACACCGCGCTATTCCGGCCGCCACCGCCATTTGACAGACGAACAGCGTCAAGCGTTTGAAGCAGAAGGCCGTGTGCCTAGCATTCGCTTCCTTGTTCCGGAAGGGCGTACGTATGCTTTTGATGACCTCGTTAAAGGTTCCATCAGCTTCGATACCGCCGAAATGGGCGATTTCGTAATCGTGAAGAAGGACGGCATACCGACCTATAACTTCGCAGTCGTGCTGGACGATTATTTGATGAAAATTAGCCATGTGCTGCGCGGGGAAGACCATATCTCCAATACACCGCGTCAATTGATGATCTATGAGGCTTTCGGCTGGGAGCCTCCGATATTTGGTCACATGACGCTGATTGTCAATGAACAGCGCAAAAAGCTGAGCAAACGAGACGAGTCAATTATACAGTTCATTTCACAATATGACGATTTAGGGTATCTGCCGGAAGCGATGTTCAACTTCATAACGCTGCTTGGCTGGTCGCCAGAGGGTGAGCAAGAAATCTTTACACGTGAAGAACTGGTGTCCGTATTCAATGCGGATCGACTGAGCAAGAGCCCTGCTGTATTCGATACGCAGAAGCTTAGCTGGATGAACAATGAGTATCTGAAGAAAGCCGATATTGGCCGCGTAGTTGATCTATGTCTGCCGCACTTGGTGCAAGCGGGACGTGCTGCCCTTGAGCTTGATGACGCTGGACGTGCATGGATTACAGATTTAGTTGCGCTCCATCAGGACAAACTGCGTAGTGCCTCGGATATCGTGCCGATGACAGAACTATTCTTCCGCGATACCGTTGAAGATGAGGAAGAGGCGACAGTCGTGCTGGCGGAGGAACAGGTTCCTACGGTGCTTGAGGCGTTTTTGACGCTTGTTGAAGCGGGTGAGGCTCCGTTCGAGGTTGACGGCATTAAGGATATGATTAAGTCGGTACAGAAATCGACAGGCTTCAAAGGGAAACAGCTGTTTATGCCGATTCGTGCTGCGCTTACCGGTCAGACTCATGGTCCAGATTTGAATCAATCACTCGCTCTACTTGGCCAAGAAAAGGTCATTAAGCGCCTTCGTGACCGCTTAGCAGGCTATTCAGCATAATCGCCTTAAGCGTTTGAATAACCAAGCATTTATAATACCCTTGTCACATTTTTGGGTATTCGGTATACTATGTCTAATAATAGAATGAATCGAACAGCCATGAACAGGAGAAGTACGTTTGCTTGTGGATTCGCAGAGAGGACAACCGTCATTCGAATCGACGCCCATTTTGGTGCGGCTAAGGGACTCGAGTGGGGCTGAAAGTTGTCTGGTCCGCCGAACGGAAATATGCACCTGGGAGCTTTGTTCCGAGCTGCTGCAGCAACATATGAATGGTCATAAGGATTAGGCGATGCCGCGTAATTGTTTATGAGTGTATGTATGAAGCTTCAGCGGGGTAGGCAGCAACGTATTGTCTGCGTTATAGACTTTGAGATGAATGTTCAAGGGGGAATGCTGCCTTGTTTGTTCAAGCAGAGTGGAACCGCGAGATTGTACGCCTCTGCAGCATAATATGCTGCAGGGGTTTTTTTATTCATTATTTATGAGTGTTTGAAAAAGGGGATTGTTTATGTTTCGTCACATTCGATCGGACATCCAAGCAGTTTTTGAGAATGATCCGGCTGCTCGCAGCCGCTTCGAGGTTATTTTCACCTATTCGGGTTTGCACGCCATATGGGCACATCGTATAGCTCATCCTTTATACCGTAGTGGCTGGTTTACGGTAGCACGTATGATCTCTCAAGTAAGTCGGTTTATGACAGGTATTGAGATACATCCAGGCGCAAAAATTGGCGAACGATTGTTTATCGATCACGGCATGGGTGTCGTAATCGGTGAAACTTGCGAGATTGGCGATGATGTAGTTATTTATCAAGGCGTCACGCTGGGTGGAACGGGCAAGGAGAAAGGTAAGCGACACCCGACAATTGGTAATAATGTAGTTATTGGCTCGGGATCCAAGGTGCTCGGCTCATTCACTGTGGGCGAGTTTTCAAATATCGGTTCCAATGCGGTGGTGCTGCGAGAGGTGCCCACCAATTGTACGGTAGTCGGAAATCCTGGACGTGTTGTGAAACGAAACGGCGAGCGGGTTGGTGATCGACTTGATCATACGCAGCTGCCGGATCCGGTCATCGAGATGTTCCGAACGATGCAGAAAGAAATTGACGAACTAAAAACCGAACTGAAGCAGCTTCGGGACGAGGAGAAATAAGATAATGACAGTATCCATTTATAATACGGTGTCGCGGAATAAGGAGCCCTTTGTACCGCAAGAGCCTGGCAAAGTGAAAATGTATGTATGTGGACCAACCGTATACGATTATATCCATATCGGCAACGCGCGCCCCGTTATCTTTTTCGATGTGGTGCGGCGGTATCTGGAGGATGTAGGAAACGAGGTGCAATACGTCGTTAACTTTACGGACGTGGATGATAAGCTTATTCGTAAGGCGGAGCAGCTTGAGACTACCGTTCCTGAAGTAGCTGAAAAGTTTATTAAAGCGTTTTATGAGGATATCGAATCGCTTGGTGTGCACAAAGCCACGCTTAATCCGCGTGTAACCGAGCATATCCCTCATATCATCGCGTTTATCCAAGGGTTAATTGACAAAGGCTATGCTTATATGAGTGATGGCGACGTCTATTATCGCACAGCTGCTTTCGCAGATTATGGCAAGCTATCTCATCAGAATATTGAGGAGCTTCAGTTCGGTATTCGAGTTGAGATTGGCGACCGTAAACAAAATCAACAAGACTTTGTACTATGGAAAGGCGCGAAGCCTGGAGAAATTAAGTGGGAAAGTCCATTTGGAGACGGTCGACCGGGCTGGCACATTGAGTGCTCGGCAATGGCTCGGGCTTATCTTGGCGATACACTCGATATACATGGCGGCGGACATGATCTGCAGTTTCCGCATCATGAGTGCGAGGTCGCGCAATCAGAGGCATTGACGGGCAAGCCGCTGGCTAATTATTGGATGCACAACGGCTATATTCATATCAATAATGAGAAAATGTCCAAATCGCTCGGCAATGGAATTACGGTGCATGAGCTGGTGAAGCGGGTTAAGCCTCATGCGATACGTTACTTTATGTTGTCTACTCATTATCGGAGTCCTTTGAACTTCAGTGACGATACAGTAGCACAAGCAGAGAACAGTGTTGAACGGATCGCCAACAGCGCCGCTAATCTAAGGCATAGGCTGTCTACGGTGGAAGGCGGCTTGGCGCAAGCAAATGAGAGTAGCAATGGACTGCTTCCATCCGGAGATGCAGCACTCGATGCGAGATTGCAAGCGATCTACAGTCAGTTTCATGCTAGAATGAGCGATGATTTCAACACACCAGATGCGATAACATCGGTATTCGATTTGGTTGCGGAAGCGAATCAATATCTTAATCGCGCCGATGCCGAGGCTGGCGGTGTGCTTGCCTTGCTAACATTGCTTGAACGTATGGATTCTGTGCTTGGCTTGCTGCCACAGCAGGCGGAATCCGAGCTGCTTGATGCGGATATCGAGCAGCTTATCGTTGAGCGTACAGAGGCTCGTGCTTCGAAAAACTGGGCAAGAGCGGATGAAATAAGGGTACTGCTTACTGAGAAAAATATCGTGCTTGAGGATACGCCGCAAGGCATCCGTTGGCGGCGCAAATGAGCGGGCGCGTAGAGGAGAATAAGCTGCTGTTCCACGCACCCTCCAAAACACCGCAGCTGATGAATCCGGTAATCCTTGCTTATATGGGCGATGCTGTGTTCGAGCTTCTGGTGAGGCAATATTTAATATCGCTGCCGAACCAAAAGTCTCATCATATTCACCGCGAAGCGACAAAGTTCGTGTCAGCCAAAGGTCAAAAGAGAACGCTCGATCTATGGCAGCCGCATCTAACGGACGAAGAGGCGGACATCGTCCGCCGAGGTCGCAATTCCAAATCAGGTGCGCCTCCCAAAAATGCGGATCTGGCTGATTATAGGCTTGCGACAGCATTGGAGAGTCTAGTTGGTTATTTATACTATGAAGGTCGTATTGAACGCATCCATGAGCTCTTTACGATTGCGATTGGAAAGAATGAGAAGATTGAAGGCTGACTATGCCTTTCGTGATATCAAGACCATATGAGGAGGGTAACCGATGACTGAAGAAATCGTTCAAGATGAGATGATTGCCGGCAAACATCCGGTACTGGAAGCTTTGCGCTCCGGACGAGAGATCAATAAGATTTGGATTGCCGACGGCGCTCAGAAAACATTGACGCAGCCTATTGTAGCTGAAGCTAAGAAATTTGGAATTATCGTTCAGTTCGTAGATAAAAGAAAGCTCGACAGCTTAACTCCAGGTGTAACTCATCAAGGGGTAGTCGCACAAGCTGCCGCATTCGCATATGTAGAGGTTGAAGAAATTCTTGAACGTGCTAAGGAGCGGGATGAGGTTCCGTTTATACTGCTGCTGGATGAAATTGAAGATCCGCATAACTTAGGATCGATACTGCGTACCGCCGAATGTACAGGTGTCCATGGCGTTATCATACCGAAGCGTCGCTCGGCTGGATTAACCGCAACCGTGCTGAAAACGTCTGCTGGCGCAGCAGAACATGTGCCGGTCGCCCGGGTAACGAATCTTGCACAGACGATCGACAAGTTGAAGGATGCAGGCGTATGGGTAGCAGGGACGGACCTGAGTGCATCTCAAGATGTTTACAAAATGAAATTCGATATGCCTCTTGTCGTAGTTATCGGCAATGAAAGTAAAGGAATGGGAAGACTGATCAAGGAGAAATGTGATTTTCTCGTTAAATTGCCGATGTTAGGCCAACTTAACTCACTGAATGCTTCTGTTGCCGCAGGCGTTCTTATGTATGAGGTCGTGCGTCAACGTCGGAGCCTTTAGGCGATGAAGCGGAAGGACGATATTCTATTAGTCGACGGATATAATATAATCGGTGCATGGCCCGTACTTGAGAAACTGAAGGAATACGACTTGGAGGAAGCACGTGACAAGCTTCTGGATATGATGGCGGATTATCAAGGTTTCACGGGGATGCAGGTATATGTCGTGTTTGATGCCCATCAGGTACCAGGGCTAGGTGCGACGTATAGGCATCACAAGCTGATGATTGTATATACGAAAGAAAAGGAAACCGCGGATGAATGCATTGAGCGTCTATGCTCAGAGTTATATATGCGCCGCAGGAATATCTATGTAGCCACTTCCGATTTGGTTGAGCAGAACGTTGCCTTTGGTAAAGGTGCGCTTCGGGTATCGGCGCGTGAGTTGCTTATTGACATTGGTCAAAATCGTAAAAATATCGAGCAGACGCTTCGCGAAGACAAACCGGGTACCCGCAATTCTGTAGACGGAATTGTCAGTCTTGAAATCCGCAGTCAGCTTGAGAGACTGCGGCGTGGAGAGAAATAATGAGAATGATTACCAAGTCCTTCCTTGCCGATGGTGATTGATTGAAGAAATAGCATCCACAAAGTTACAAAATTGCTAATAAATCGATACTTTATAGCATTCCGATTGGTTGACGGTGGAAGGTTACATCATGTATACTGACTCTATTATTAGCGATAAGAACGTGTTGTATTTCCTAAAGTAACTTTCTTATCTTTGGACGCAGATCGCTGATTGGATCATGCTATTGGATTCACAGGATAGATTTGCGAGAATAAGAATCTAGCGGTGTACGCCTTGCAGGCCGGAGGGATAGTTCGTGAGTATCGACCTCAAAGAATGGAGTACGCTCGAGTATGACAGCAGTTCGGACGAGGACATCGTCGAAGCGGTCCGCAATGGCGACAGTATGGCGTTGGAATATTTGATTAACAAATATAAGAATTTTGTGAGGGCCAAAGCGCGCTCCTATTTTCTTATCGGCGCGGATCGTGAAGATATCGTGCAGGAGGGTATGATTGGTCTATACAAAGCAATTCGTGATTTCAAAGGGGACAAGCTGGCAAGCTTCAAAGCCTTTGCAGAGTTGTGTATTACTAGACAGATTATTACCGCCATCAAAACAGCCACGCGTCAGAAGCATATCCCGCTTAATTCCTACGTATCACTTGACAAGCCCATTTACGATGAAGACTCGGATCGCACACTGCTCGATGTCATATGCGGCACGCGAGTATCTGATCCTGAAGAGTTGATTATCAATCAAGAAGAATTCATTGGCCTGGAAGATAAGATGTCCGAAATATTAAGTGACCTTGAGCGCAAGGTACTTATGCTCTATTTGGATGGAAGATCCTATCAGGAAATTGCTGTCGACTTAGATAGGCATGTGAAATCTATTGATAACGCGCTCCAACGGGTTAAGCGCAAGCTAGAACGTTATTTGGAAGTCAGAGATATTAGCGGTTAAACGCAATCATACACAATCGTCAATACGAGGGTTGTCTTCCATCTGGCGGTGTCCAGGTGGGACATAGACCCTTTTTGTTTGAAATGGGTCGGAGTAGACTATAATGGTAGAAACGAGCCCGATGCTCTTGTTATTACCAGTTTTTCGCAGGCCTGACACTTATCTTTTAGATTGACATCGAAATTACGGTGTGATAAAGTGTTTAGGTAGGCCTAAAATCGAGGTTTTTTTTCGTTTTGGCGTTGGAATCAATGAACTTTCATATAGAGCTTCATGATTCGTATTTTGTAGCAGTTCGGGAGGTGTAATTCAATGCGGGTAATTATCACGTTGGCATGCACAAACTGCAAACAGAGAAACTATGCGAGCAGCAAGAACAAACGCAATCACCCCGACCGCATCGAGTTGAAGAAGTTTTGCAAGTTCTGTAACGAGCAGACTCCTCATCGCGAGACGAGATAGTCAATTGGAGGTGTGAACGTGGCATTTTTGGCTAAACTAAAGCAAAGCTTTGGTACAACGTTTAGTTTTTTTGCCGACAGCTGGGCGGAACTTAAGAAGGTTCGCTGGCCAAGCCGTAAAGAGTTGACAAGCTATTCGATCGTGGTTTTGCTGACGATCACGTTTGTAACGATTTATTTCTGGCTTCTTGACATCGGGATCTCGTCTCTGGTTGAATTCATTGTTTAAGAATGGTCCAAAGGTGGATTTGTGATGGAAAAAAGATGGTACGTCGTGCATACTTACTCAGGCTATGAGAACAAGGTGAAAGCCAATTTGGAGCGCCGTGTTGAATCGATGGGCATGGAAGACAAAATTTTCCGTGTGCTTGTTCCTATGGAAGATGAAGTGGTAGAGAAGGATGGTAAGAAAAAAACCGTCCAACGTAAAGTCTACCCCGGCTATGTTCTTGTGGAAATGGTTCAAACCGACGATTCATGGTACGTTGTTCGTAATACGCCTGGCGTAACTGGATTCGTAGGATCAACAGGTTCCGGTTCTAAGCCGATTCCTCTATTGCCAGATGAGGTTGAGCAAATTCTCAAGCACATGGGTATGGAAGAGCCAAAACCGAAAATCGAGTTCGATCTGAAAGAAACAGTACGCGTAAAAGTAGGTCCTTTCGCAGATTTTGTTGGTACAGTAGAAGAAATTTTGCTGGACAAAGCGAAGTTGAAGGTTCATGTAAACATGTTTGGCAGGGAGACCCCGCTGGAGCTGGATTACACTCAAGTGGAGAAGATATAATATCTGGTTCCCGATTCTACTGGGTAAAACCAGTAGAAGTTTGGACGCGAAGTGGCAATGCCTCTTATTAGCGGCATATGCTATTTACGCATGGAATAAAGGGTAAGGAGGTGTGTCAGGCATGGCAAAAAAGGTCATTAAAATGGTCAAATTGCAAGTCCCTGCAGGTAAAGCTAACCCAGCGCCGCCAATCGGTCCAGCACTAGGTCAAGCGGGCGTCAACATTATGGCGTTCTGTAAAGAGTTTAATGCTCGTACTGCAGATCAAGCAGGCTTGATTATTCCAGTCGTTATTACAGTATTTGAAGACCGTTCTTTCACTTTCGAAACAAAAACGCCGCCGGCAGCAGTATTGCTACGCGTCGCAGCTGGTATCGAAAAAGGTTCAGGCGAGCCTAACAAGAAAAAGGTCGCTACTGTAAAACGTGACAAAGTTCGCGAAATCGCTGAGCAAAAAATGCCGGATCTTAACGCAGCTTCAGTTGAAGCAGCAATGCGTATGGTTGAAGGTACTGCTCGCAGCATGGGCGTAACTATTGTTGACTAATCTTACAGAGTAGCTTGCTTTGCGAAGCTTAGGCTTTCGCGAGTGGGAGGATCATCCTTTGGAGGATTTTCCGCTACAACCACATGAGGAGGAAATTACAATGGCTAAACACGGTAAAAAATATCAAGAAGCTGTTAAGCTTATTGACAGCGAAGCAACTTACGAGCCTTTGGAAGCGATCGAGCTTGTGAAGAAGGCAGCAACAGCAAAATTCGACGAGTCCGTTGAAGTTGCAGTGCGTTTGGGTGTAGACCCTCGTAAACAAGACCAAGCCGTTCGTGGCGTAGTAGTACTTCCACATGGTACTGGTAAAACAAAACGCGTTCTCGTTTTCGCAAAAGGCGAAAAAGTGAAAGAAGCGGAAGCTGCGGGCGCTGACTTTGTTGGCGATGCAGACATGATCAACAAAATCCAACAAGGCTGGTTCGAATTCGACGTTTGCGTAGCAACGCCGGACATGATGGCTGAAGTTGGTAAACTTGGACGTATTCTTGGTGGTAAAGGCTTGATGCCTAACCCTAAAGCTGGTACAGTAACGTTTGACGTTGCGAAAGCCGTTCAAGAAATTAAAGCCGGTAAGATTGAATACCGTCTTGATAAAGCGGGTCAAATCCATGCTCCAATCGGTAAAGTATCATTTGATGCTGAGAAACTCAACGAGAACCTCAAATCATTGATCGATGCACTTAATCGTGCTAAACCGGCTGCTGCAAAAGGTATTTACCTGAAAAACATCGCCGTTTCTTCAACAATGGGCCCTGGCGCTCGTGTTTCTACAGCGGTATATCGCTAAGAAGAACGGAACTAAATTCGAATACGCATACCGTAGACAGTAGGTGCCATAAGGCTTAATTTCCTACCGAGGTGTTATGATAAAACGTTTGTAAGCAACATTCGATCCTTTGCGGATTGATGCGCGATAACGACATCATGGCCTTCGCAGTGTCTGCGAAGGCCTTTCTCATGCATCGAGGCGTGGAAAGCCCGTCGTAATTAACGGAATGTATACTATTACGGGAGGTGTACAGTTTGGCTAACGCAAATATCATCCAAGAGAAACAAGAGGCAGTTGCCGTAATCGCGGCGAAAATTGCTGCTAGCTCCAGTACAGTTGTAGCTGACTATCGTGGATTGAACGTTGCGCAAGTTACTGAACTTCGGAAACAGCTTCGTGAAGCAGGAATTGAGTTCCAAGTTCTTAAAAACTCGCTCGTTCGCCGCGCAACAGAAGGTACGGATTATGTAGAATTGAACAATATTCTTACAGGTCCTACTGCTATTGCATTCGGTAATGAAGACGCTGTTGCTCCAGCTAAAATTTTGAACGATTTTGCTAAGAAAAACGATGCTTTGAAACTTAAAGGCGGCGTTGTTGAAGGTAAAGTCGTATCACAAGAAGAAATTAAAGCTCTTGCGGAACTTCCGTCCCGCGACGGTTTGCTCTCTATGCTCCTCAGCGTATTGCAAGCTCCAGTGCGCAACTTCGCGCTTGCAGTTAAAGCAGTCGGTGAAAAACAAGAAGCAGGCGTTTAATTTCTATTCAGTACCGTTCAGAGTATTAAATCGGCAAAAGCCGAATGCAGCATAAAAAAATAAACCATATTCCCGGAGGTATAATCATGTCTAAAGAGCAAATCCTAGAAGCGATTAAAGTTATGAACGTTCTTGAACTGAACGATCTTGTTAAAGCAATTGAAGAAGAATTCGGCGTAACTGCAGCAGCTCCAGTAGCAGCAGCAGGTGCAGGCGCAGCTGTTGAAGCTGAGCAAACAGAATTCGACGTTATCCTTAACGGCGCTGGCGCTTCAAAAATCAACGTAATCAAAGTTGTTCGCGAAATCACAGGTCTTGGCCTGAAAGAAGCGAAAGATTTGGTTGACAGCGCTCCTAAAGCTGTTAAAGAAAAAGTTGCTAAAGAAGAAGCTGAAGCAGTTGCAGCTAAACTTTCTGAAGCAGGCGCTTCTGTAGAAGTTAAGTAATATTGCTTTAACCAAATATGCTGATCATGCGATTGTACGATGAGTCGGCTGGCGAGCCCCTTGAATCCGTCAGGTTTCAAGGGGCTCGTTGTATGTTAAAGGATAAGAGTGTATAAATGAAATGGCTTATACATTCTTATCTTTCAACGCGAGCCTTGCCTATCGTTCAAAAAGGCTGGCAGCTGAATGCTTTTAGGAGTATTGGGATGACAGGAGAGTGATGAATCATGTCCGATCACTATTATTCACAAAGCCCGGACGTGAAGCATAACCGTCAGGTACATGAGGTGTCTCTTAGAGGCTTTTCTTTCCGGTTTATGACGGATGCCGGCGTTTTCTCGAAGACGGGTGTCGATTATGGGAGCCGAGTTCTGATTGATGCGCTTGAGCTAAAGCGTGATGCGGTGGTGCTCGATGTTGGCTGCGGCTATGGCCCAATCGGTCTCACTTCAGCAAAACTTGCAGAACATGGGCATGTAACGATGATTGATATAAATGAAAGAGCAGTAGAGCTATCGAAAGAAAATGCGAAGCTTAACAAGGTTGCGAATATAACGGTTCTGCAGAGCGATCTGTTTGAGGCAGTGAAGGGAAAGACCTTCACTGTTATTGTAACAAACCCGCCTATTCGTGCAGGTAAAACGGTTGTACATCGCATATTCGAAGAAGGCTTTGAATTGCTTAGGTCTGGTGGAGAGATGTGGGTTGTCATTCAGAAGAAACAAGGAGCACCCTCAGCAAAGGCTAAACTGGAGTCATTATTTGAAGAGGTTGACGAAGTGACGAAAGATAAAGGCTATCGCATTTTCCGAGCTGTAAAAGGGTAGTTGAAAAGGGAAAATGTTATTTTAAGTTTTTACTTAAAAAAGCCATAAAAATTATTGACTTGACATTTTAGATATGGTAAAATTATAAAATGTCAGCATTAAATTGGGCTCAATCTCTTTAGTTAACTAAAATGTCAAGTGTAATTTTAAAGCGCGGAATGCATAAGTTTTACACATTTGACGTATAATGTTTACGTTTTGGGCAAAATTATTTGATATGAGACTATCACGGCCGCGCTGTGATTGGTTAACTGCCGGAACATGCTCTTTTTTCGAACTATTCGATAAGGGCTTTTCTTTATTTGACTATATAGGCGGCTGGTCCGTTTATAGTGACGCAGTGATTATCGATGCTGTGATACAGACATGAGGGGTGAGGTTAAGTTGGCAGGACAACTTGTTCAGTATGGTCGGCGCGCGCGCAGAAGCTACGCCAGGATCAACGAGGTGCTGGAAGTCCCGAACCTGATTGAAATCCAACAAAAATCGTATGAGAAGTTTTTGGACAGCGATCTTATCGAATTGTTCCAAGACATTTCTCCGATTTCGGACTTTACGGGCAATCTATCGCTTGAGTTTATCGACTATAGCTTAGGCGAACCGAAATATTCGGTCGATGAATCAAAAGAGCGCGACGTGACGTATGCGGCTCCTTTACGCGTTAAGGTACGACTTTTCAATAAGGAGACCGGCGAAGTAAAGGAACAAGAAGTTTTCATGGGTGATTTCCCGCTTATGACAGAGACAGGCACGTTTATTATTAACGGGGCCGAGCGTGTCATAGTTAGCCAATTGGTTCGATCCCCGAGTGTGTACTTCAGCACGAAGGTCGATAAAAACGGGAAGAAAAACTACACAGCTACGGTTATTCCTAACCGCGGCGCTTGGCTAGAGCTTGAAACAGATGCGAAAGATATCATCTACGTTCGTATTGACCGCACTCGGAAAATTCCGGTAACGGTGCTTTTGCGTTCGTTAGGCTTCGGTACTGACGCTGAAATTCTTGAACTGCTGGGACATGATGAGTACATCCGCAACACGCTTGACAAAGACAACACGGATTCCACGGAAAAAGCGCTAATTGAAATATATGAGCGTCTTCGTCCGGGTGAGCCTCCGACTTTGGACAATGCGAAGAGCTTGCTGGTTGCTCGCTTCTTTGACCCGAAACGTTATGACTTGGCCAATGTAGGCCGTTACAAAATAAACAAAAAACTTCACATCAAGAACCGTTTGTTTAATCAACGACTTGCGGAAAATTTAGTTGACCCTACGACTGGTGAAATTATTGCTGAGTCTGGTCAAATGATTGATCGCCGCTTGCTTGATGAAATTCTCGAGAAGCTTGAGAAGGATGTTGGCTTCAAGACTTATCACGTTGCTAACGGTGTATTGGATGCAGATAGTATTCCACTACAAACGATCAGCGTATTCTCACCATATGACGAGAGCAAAGTTATTAAGGTAATTGCGAATGGCATTATTGATAAATCCGTGAAGCATATCACGCCTGCGGATATCATTTCTTCCATTAACTACTTTATTAACCTGTTGCACGGCGTAGGCAGCACGGATGACATCGATCATCTAGGTAACCGTCGTCTGCGTTCAGTAGGTGAGTTGCTTCAGAACCAATTCCGAATTGGTCTATCTCGTATGGAGCGCGTAGTGCGCGAGAGAATGTCCATTCAAGATGCCAATGCGATTACGCCGCAAGCGCTAATCAACATTCGTCCGGTTATAGCATCTATAAAAGAGTTCTTCGGATCCTCGCAGCTATCCCAGTTTATGGACCAAACGAATCCGCTTGCTGAATTGACGCACAAACGTCGTTTATCTGCACTCGGACCCGGCGGTTTGACTAGGGAGCGCGCGGGCTTTGAAGTCCGTGACGTCCATCACTCCCACTATGGGCGGATGTGTCCGATTGAGACGCCAGAGGGACCGAACATCGGGTTGATCAACTCCTTGTCTTCGTTTGCCCGCATTAACGAGTACGGCTTCATTGAGGCTCCATATCGTTGGGTTGATCCGAAAACAGGAATTGTCACCGAACAAATCGCATACTTGACTGCTGATGAGGAAGACAACTACGTAATCGCACAGGCGAATGCGAAGCTGACTTCTGAAGACAGGTTTGCAGAAGAAAATACGATCGTACGTTACAACAAGCAAGCCGATAACATTCTGACCATGCCTAGTGATCGCGTTGACTACATGGACGTATCTCCTAAACAGGTTGTATCCGTTGCGACAGCGTTAATTCCGTTCCTGGAAAACGATGACTCCAACCGTGCCCTCATGGGATCGAACATGCAACGTCAAGCGGTACCTCTTCTTATCCCTAGATCACCACTAGTTGGAACGGGGATGGAGCATAAGGCAGCGAAAGATTCGGGTGTTTGTATCGTTGCGAAGCATGACGGTATAATCGAACGTTCTTCCGCTAATGAAATTTGGCTTCGCCGTGTGGAACAAATCGATGGCAAGCCAGTTACTGGCGACCTTGTGAAACATAAGTTACACAAGTTTATGCGTTCCAATCAAGGAACGTGCATCAATCAGCGTCCACTTGTACGCAAAGGTGATGTAATTAAGAAAGGTGACATTCTTGCAGACGGTCCTTCCACAGAAAAAGGCGAATTGGCTCTTGGACGCAACGTTGTCGTTGCATTCATGACGTGGGAAGGCTACAACTATGAGGATGCGATCCTGCTTAGTGAGAAACTTGTGAAAGAGGATGTATACACATCCATTCACATCGAGGAATATGAGTCCGAGGCCCGTGATACGAAGCTAGGACCGGAAGAAATTACACGCGATATTCCGAATGTCGGCGAAGAAGCTCTTCGCAATTTGGATGAGCGCGGAATTATCCGTGTCGGCGCTGAGATCGGCGCTGGTGATATTCTAGTAGGTAAAGTTACGCCTAAGGGTGTAACGGAGCTTACTGCTGAAGAAAGATTGCTTCATGCAATCTTCGGCGAGAAGGCTCGTGAGGTTCGTGATACTTCGCTTCGCGTTCCGCATGGTACTGACGGTATCGTTGTAGACGTGAAAGTGTTCACTCGCGAGAATGGCGATGAATTGCCACCAGGCGTTAACCAATTGGTACGTGCATATATTGCTCAAAAACGGAAAATTTCCGAAGGCGACAAAATGGCCGGCCGTCATGGTAACAAAGGGGTAATCGCTCGTATTATGCCTGAAGAAGATATGCCGTTCCTACCGGATGGAACTCCAGTTGAGGTTGTACTTAACCCGCTCGGTGTACCATCACGGATGAATATCGGTCAGGCACTTGAAGTTCACTTAGGTATGGCTTGTAAGCATCTTGGCATTCATGCCGCTACGCCGGTATTTGATGGCGCGCGCGAGAATGACGTTTTCGATACAATGGAAGAAGCAGGCATGCAGCGTAACGGTAAAACCGTCCTTTATGACGGACGAACAGGTGAGAATTTCGAACGTGAAGTTACAGTTGGGGTCATGTACATGATCAAACTAGCTCACATGGTCGATGACAAAATCCATGCTCGTTCGACGGGTCCTTACTCGCTTGTTACGCAACAACCGCTTGGTGGTAAAGCACAATTTGGTGGACAACGTTTCGGGGAGATGGAAGTATGGGCGCTTGAAGCATATGGCGCTGCATACACGCTTCAAGAGATTTTGACCGTTAAATCCGATGACGTTGTTGGCCGTGTGAAAACATATGAGTCAATCGTCAAGGGCGAGAATGTACCAGAACCAGGCGTTCCGGAATCGTTCAAAGTTTTGATCAAAGAGCTTCAAAGCTTGGGTATGGACGTCAAAATTTTATCCGAGAATGAAGAAGAGATTGAAATGAAAGAAATGGACGATGAAGACGAGGCAACAGGCGATAAGCTCAACCTCAATATAGAAGGTGCCGAGATCGGCGCTGCTGAATAAACTAGTTGCTGGATTCCGTCGCATGGTCACGCGCCTACGACGGAATCTAGCTGATTAGATAGACATTGTCATACATGACGGAGGAGGGTTGCTCCTTGTTGGACGTGAACAACTTCGAGTATATGAAAATCGGTCTGGCTTCGCCGGATAAAATTCGCTCGTGGTCCCGCGGAGAAGTTAAAAAACCGGAGACGATCAACTATAGGACCTTAAAGCCGGAGAAGGAAGGTCTCTTCTGCGAGAAAATTTTCGGACCTACGAAAGACTGGGAATGTCATTGCGGTAAATACAAACGTGTACGCTATAAAGGTGTCGTTTGTGATCGCTGCGGCGTTGAAGTAACCCGCGCTAAAGTACGTCGCGAGCGCATGGGTCACATTGAGCTAGCTGCTCCTGTTTCCCACATATGGTATTTCAAAGGCATTCCAAGCCGAATGGGTCTTGCACTCGATATGTCGCCTCGTTCGCTTGAGGAGATCATTTACTTTGCATCCTATGTGGTAACGGATCCAGGTGATACCCCGCTTGAGAAAAAACAACTCCTTTCGGAGAAAGAATATCGCAGCTACCGGGAGAAATACGGGTATGGTTTCCATGCTGGTATGGGTGCCGAGGCTGTCAAAAGACTATTGCAGGATATCGACGTTGATAAAGAGCTGGAACAATTGAAGGAAGAGCTGCGCACGGCACAAGGCCAACGCCGTAATCGTGCGATTAAGCGCCTTGAAGTTGTAGAAGCATTCCGCAACTCTGGCAATGAGCCCGAATGGATGATTCTTGATGTGCTACCTGTCATCCCTCCTGAGCTTCGTCCGATGGTACAGCTTGACGGTGGTCGTTTTGCGACTTCTGACCTTAACGATCTGTACCGCCGTGTTATTAACCGTAACAACCGTCTGAAGCGTCTGCTTGATCTTGGCGCTCCTGATATCATTGTTCAGAATGAGAAACGGATGCTGCAGGAAGCAGTTGACGCTTTGATCGATAACGGTCGTCGCGGCCGTCCTGTAACAGGCCCTGGTAACCGTCCGCTTAAATCGCTCAGCCACATGCTGAAAGGTAAGCAAGGACGTTTCCGTCAGAACTTGCTCGGTAAACGGGTGGACTATTCTGGTCGTTCGGTTATCGTCGTAGGTCCTAACCTCAAGATGTTCCAATGTGGTCTTCCGAAAGAAATGGCACTAGAATTGTTCAAGCCTTTCGTTATGAAAGAGCTTGTAAATAAAGGCCTAGCACATAATATTAAAAGTGCGAAGCGCAAGGTTGAACGCGTAAGTCCTGAGGTATGGGATGTGCTTGAGGAAGTCATTAAGGAACACCCTGTATTGCTTAACCGTGCTCCGACGCTTCACAGACTAGGTATTCAAGCATTTGAGCCTATTCTGGTTGAAGGTCGCGCAATTAAGCTTCACCCACTCGTATGTACAGCTTATAACGCTGACTTCGATGGTGACCAAATGGCCGTTCACGTTCCGTTGTCTGCTGAAGCACAAGCGGAAGCTCGCTTGCTTATGCTTGCATCAGGTAACATTCTTAACCCGAAAGACGGCAAGCCAGTCGTTACTCCTTCACAGGATATGGTACTAGGAAGCTTCTACTTAACGATGGATAACAAAGAAGCTAAAGGCAGTGGTTCCGTATTCGGTACCATTAACGAAGCGATCTCTGCTTACCAGCGCGGTATTGTTTCCTTACACGCTAGAATTTTCATTCCAGTGCGCGTACTCAAGAAAGTTAATTTCACGGAGCAACAGCAAAATTCATTGCTCGTTACGACTGTTGGTAAAATTATCTTCAATGAAATTTTCCCTGAAGATTTCCCTTATATCAACGAAGCAACGAAAACGAATTTGCTGCAAGGTACACCGGATAAATACTTTGTATACGAAAAAGGCGCTGATTTGACTAAATTTATTGAAGTATCCGATATCCCTGGGGCGGTGGGTAAGGATTACCTTGCTCTATTGATCGCGGAGTGCTTCCGTAAATATCACACAACGCTTACTGCACAGCTTCTTGACCGCATTAAGCAGCTTGGTTTCACCTACTCGACTAAGTCTGGTATTACGATCGGCGTTGCTGACGTTATCATTCCGAAAGAGAAAGATGAAATTATGCATGCCTCCGATGCTAAGGTCGGAACCGTTATGAATCAATACCGTCGTGGTTTGATCACAAACGAAGAGCGTTATGACCGAATCATCAGCATTTGGAGCAAATGTAAAGACGAAATCACCGAAGTTCTTATGAAGTCGATGGATCGTTACAACAACATCATGCTCATGGTGGACTCCAAAGCACGGGGTAACAAATCTCAAATTACTCAACTCGGCGGTATGCGTGGTCTAATGGCCAACCCATCCGGTCGTATCATTGAGTTGCCAATTAAATCAAACTTCCGCGAAGGTCTTACTGTACTCGAGTACTTTATCTCGACTCACGGAGCGCGCAAAGGTTTGGCGGATACAGCACTTCGGACGGCCGATTCCGGTTACTTGACTCGTCGACTTGTCGACGTTGCACAAGACGTAATCGTGCGAGAAGAAGATTGTGGTACGGACAAAGGCTTCTCCGTAAGCAAAATTCAAGACGGTAAAGAGGTTATTGAAGACCTATATGACCGTATTGAAGGACGCTATGCGTTCGAAACCGTTCGTAATCCAAAAACAGGCGAAATCATTGTAAACCGCAGCGAGCTTATTGATTCTCATAAAGCTGATGCGATTATCGATGCAGGCGTCGAAAAACTGCAAATTCGTTCCGTACTCAGCTGCCGTGCTCGTCATGGCGTATGTAAGATCTGTTACGGACGTAACCTTGCAACTGGCAAGCACGTTGAGATTGGGGAAGCGGTAGGCATTATCGCAGCACAATCAATCGGTGAGCCAGGAACACAGCTGACGATGCGTACGTTCCATACGGGCGGCGTTGCCGGCGATGATATTACACAAGGTTTGCCGCGTATCCAGGAGTTGTTCGAGGCGCGTAATCCGAAAGGTCAAGCGATTATTTCTGAGCTTGACGGTGTAATTAAAGAAATTCGTGAAGCGAAGGACCGTCGCGAAATCGAGGTTCAAGGCGAAGCGGAATCGAAAGTGTATGCTGTTACTTATGGTTCGCGTATCCGCGTAACACAAGGTCAACAAATCGAGGCCGGCGATGAGCTGACCGACGGTTCTATTGACCCTAAAGATATGCTGCGCATCAAAGGTATCCGTGGCGTTCAAAACTACATTTTGCAAGAAGTACAGCGCGTTTACCGGAACCAAGGGGTAGAAATCAATGACAAGCACGTTGAAGTCATGATTAAGCAAATGCTCCGCAAGATCCGTATCGTAGACGCAGGCGGCACTACATTGCTTCCAGGCGCGTTTGTTGACATTCATGAATATGAGTCTCAGAACCGTACTGCAATCTTTGCAGATCTAGAGCCAGCTGTAGCAAAACCAGTTTTGCTCGGTATTACGAAAGCATCGCTTGAGACAGATTCATTCTTGTCAGCGGCTTCTTTCCAAGAAACAACTCGTGTATTGACTGACGCGGCTATCAAAGGCAAAGTCGACCAGTTGCTTGGACTCAAAGAAAATGTTATTATCGGTAAGTTGATTCCTGCAGGTACGGGGATGGCGCGTTACCGCAACATTCGCTTTGCTGGACTAGAAGATGAAGCTACTACTGCAGTTGAAGGGGAATTGGAAACGGAAGCAGTTACTGTCGACTAACGAATAGTTACTGAATCCTTATTTCAACCGGATACTAAACATATATAAGGAGCGTTGCATCTTCCGCTTTGTTTGGAAGCGGAAGATGGTCGCTCTTTTCCATGTTTACAGTATGAAACTCATTAATAAATGGTTTGCAAATGATTATCTTGAAGTTTCTTGACACAATCACGGTATAGGTGCTATTATATCGAAGTGTGCCTAATTGTGTGATCGCTGAATGGAAGAATTGAAGGTGATTTTCATGCAATTCAAAGTCGGCGCAAAGCAGACAACCAAGATGCTCGAGCAAGAAAGAGCGATTGAAGTCTATGTTGCACGCAATGCAGATCCGCAGATGAGAGAGAAGATTGTTCATCTATGTGAGCGGACGGGAGTTCCAGTGAAATGGATCGATACGATGGAAGAGCTCGGGGAAACCTGCGGCATCGATATCGGGGCCGCAATGGCAGCGCTCGTAAACGAAGAAGAATAATGCAATAGCCGTTTTTGTTAGTTGATTATTTAACGATGATTGACTGGCGAGAACTTTTGTTTGTTCTTTTATGAACCGCCTGGATCTGTGGGCTTAATTTTAGGTAAAATGTCTACCATACAAGCGTATACGGCTGTTGCCGTCTTTTGGTGGAAAGAGCTCGTTACGCAAAAGAAATATAAGTTGATTTATAAACAAATGTATTTATAAATGCTTATATTCTCAAAAGACATGAATATAGGGAAGGGGGTGGCAACATGCCAACTATTAACCAACTAGTCCGTAAAGGACGCCAAGCGAAAGTCGTTAAATCGAAATCGCCGGCATTGCAAAAAGGTTTCAATGCATTGAAACGTGAAGCTACTAACATCAGCGCTCCTCAAAAACGCGGTGTGTGCACTCGTGTAGGTACAATGACTCCAAGGAAACCGAACTCCGCACTTCGTAAATATGCACGTGTTCGTTTAACGAACCGTCTAGAGGTTACGGCGTACATTCCGGGCATCGGACACAACTTGCAAGAGCATAGCGTTGTTTTGATCCGCGGTGGTAAAGTAAAAGACTTAGCGGGAGTACGTTATCATATCGTTCGTGGCGCACTTGATACTGCGGGTGTTAACAACCGTATGCAAGCTCGTTCGAAATACGGTACAAAACGTCCGAAAGTTAAAAAATCATAATTATTAGCCTTACACGGAATTTTGAATATGTCCCTTACGGGTCATTGAAAGCTAGAAATAGCAACTATTAGAAGAAAGGGGGACTTTCTCATGCCACGCAAAGGTCCTGTAACGAAACGCGATGTGCTTCCAGATCCGCTGTATAACAGCAAACTGGTAACGCGCCTAATCAACCGCATTATGCTTGACGGTAAAAGAGGCGTTGCACAAACGCTATTGTATGATGCTTTCAAACTGATTCAAGAACGCACGGGTAAAGATCCGATGGAAGTGTTCGAAGCTGCTTTGAAAAATATTATGCCAGTACTTGAGGTTAAAGCACGCCGTGTCGGCGGTGCAAACTATCAAGTGCCTATCGAAGTTAAACCAGAGCGCCGTACGGCACTTGGTCTTCGTTGGCTCGTGAACTATTCACGTAACCGCGGAGAGAAAACGATGGAAGAGCGTTTAGCTGCTGAAATCACAGATGCTTCCAATAACACTGGCGCAGCTGTTAAGAAGCGCGAAGATACTCACAAAATGGCTGAAGCGAACAAAGCGTTTGCTCACTACCGCTGGTAGAATCTTTACATTCGAGAGGAGACCATTTTATGTCAAGAGAGTTCTCCTTGAAAAATACGCGTAACATCGGGATTATGGCGCATATTGATGCCGGTAAAACCACTACAACTGAACGGATTTTGTTCTTCACGGGCCGTACCCACAAAATCGGAGAAGTGCACGAAGGTGCAGCTACGATGGACTGGATGGAACAAGAACAAGAGCGCGGTATCACGATCACGTCTGCCGCGACAACTGCTCAATGGGATGGACACCGTATTAATATTATCGACACCCCGGGACACGTTGACTTCACAGTAGAAGTTGAACGTTCCCTGCGCGTATTGGACGGGGCCGTTGGAGTTTTCAGTGCGAAAGAAGGAGTCGAGCCACAATCTGAGACTGTATGGCGTCAAGCAGACCGTTACAACGTTCCGCGGATCGCATATGTCAACAAGATGGACATCATTGGTGCTGACTTTCTGAATGTTATTAAAGACATGCGTGAGCGTCTTCAAGCTAATGCTGTTGCGATTCAAATTCCGATTGGCGCTGAGTCAGATTTCGTCGGCGTTATCGATATCGTTGAACGCAAAGCATATAAGTACAAAGACGACACAGGTAAAGATCCAATCGAGGTCGAAATTCCTTCGGAGTACGCTGACCAAGTGGAATCACTTCGTACGGAATTGATCGAGAAGGTTGCTGAGCTTGACGAAGAATTAACGATGAAATATTTGGAAGGCGAAGAAATTTCGATTCCAGAAATCAAAGCAGCGCTCCGTAAAGGCGTTTGCGAAGTTAAAATCTTCCCAGTAATCGTAGGATCTTCTTACCGTAACAAAGGTGTTCAACTGATGTTGGATGCGGTTGTAAACTACCTTCCATCACCTCTTGATGTACCTTCGATTAAAGGTACAACTGAAGACGGTGAAGAAGGTGAACGTCCATCATCCGATACAGAGCCGTTTGCGGCTTTGGCATTCAAAATCATGACGGATCCTTACGTTGGTAGATTGACGTTCTTCCGTGTATATTCAGGAATTCTGAAATCCGGTTCGTATGTTCTTAACTCAACTAAGGGCAAACGTGAACGGATTGGACGTATTCTTCAAATGCATGCGAACGCTCGTCAAGAAATTTCAGAAGTGTATGCAGGCGATATCGCTGCAGCAGTTGGACTTAAAGATACGACAACTGGGGACACTCTTTGTGACGAGAAGAGCATTATCATTCTTGAATCAATGAACTTCCCTGAGCCAGTTATCTCGGTTGCTATCGAGCCAAAAACGAAAGCTGACCAAGACAAACTAGGTATCGCTATTTCCAAGCTGGCAGAAGAAGACCCTACCTTCCGCGCACATACGGATGAGGAAACAAACCAAACGATTATTTCTGGTATGGGTGAGCTTCACCTTGAGATTCTTGTTGACCGTATGTTCCGTGAATTCAAAGTTGAGACAAACGTTGGTAAACCACAAGTTGCTTACCGTGAAACGTTCCGTCAAGCTGCGAAGGTTGAAGGTAAGTTCGTTCGTCAGTCCGGTGGTAAAGGTCAATTCGGTCATTGTTGGGTTGAATTCTCACCACTTGAGCCTGGTTCAGGCTTCATATTCGAAAACAAAACAGTCGGCGGTTCGATTCCTCGTGAATTTATCGCTCCTATCCAGGCTGGTATTGAAGAGTCAATGAAGAACGGTGTAGTAGCCGGCTTCCCGCTCGTTGATGTCAAGGCTGTTGTAGTAGACGGATCTTACCATGATGTTGACTCCTCGGAGATGGCGTTTAAAATTGCAGGTTCGATGGCGCTTAAAGCTGCCAAAGAAAAATGTAAGCCAGTTCTTCTTGAGCCAATCATGAAAGTAGAAGTTACTGTTCCTGAAGAGTACATGGGCGATGTTATGGGTATGCTTAACTCCCGTCGTGGTCGTATCGAAGGTATGGATTCACGTGCAGGTGCACAAATTATCCGCTCCAAGGTACCTCTCTCCGAGATGTTCGGTTATTCCACAACACTACGTTCCGGTACACAAGGACGCGGCGTATTCTCCATGGAACTTTCTCACTATGAAGAAGTTCCGAAATCGATCTCTGAAGAGATTATTGCTAAGAACAAAGGCGAGTAATCGTTTTTGTCCTATACAACCATTTGCTTTTGGCCGTCAGCTCGTTTGCTTGCAAGCTTGATGTCGGCCCACACATAAAAATTTTATGATATATTGAGGAGGCTCAAGTTCAATGGCTAAGGCTAAATTTGAACGTAACAAACCGCACGTTAATATCGGTACTATCGGTCACGTCGATCACGGTAAAACGACTTTGACAGCAGCTATCACTACTGTACTTTCCAAAAAATACGGCGGTGCAGCAATCGCATTCGACCAAATCGATAAAGCTCCAGAAGAGCGCGAGCGTGGTATCACGATCTCGACAGCTCACGTTGAGTATGAGACGCCAGCTCGTCACTACGCACACGTTGACTGCCCAGGTCACGCCGACTACGTTAAAAACATGATCACTGGTGCTGCTCAAATGGACGGAGCTATTCTTGTAGTTTCCGCTACTGACGGTCCTATGCCACAAACTCGTGAGCACATCTTGCTTTCGAAACAAGTAGGCGTACCTTACATCGTTGTATTCCTGAACAAATGCGACATGGTTGAAGACGAAGAGCTTCTTGAGCTAGTTGAAATGGAAGTTCGTGACCTTCTTTCTGAGTATGAGTTCCCAGGTGACGACACTCCAATCATCCGTGGTGCTGCTCGTGAAGCGCTTGCTAACCCAGAAGGTCCTTGGGCTGAAAAAATCATCGAGCTTTTCGAGCAAGTTGATACTTACATCCCAACTCCTGAGCGCGACACAGCTAAGCCTTTCCTTATGCCTGTCGAGGACGTATTCACAATCACTGGCCGTGGTACAGTTGCTACAGGTCGCGTAGAGCGTGGCGTTATCAAAGTAGGCGACGAGGTAGAAATTATCGGTCTTGCTGAAGAGTCCCGTAAATCCGTAGTAACAGGCGTTGAAATGTTCCGTAAATTGCTTGATTCCGCTCAAGCTGGGGACAACGTAGGTGCATTGCTTCGTGGTGTAGACCGCAGCAACATCGAGCGTGGACAAGTTTTGGCTAAACCGGGTTCGGTTAAACCACACACTAACTTCACTGCACAAATCTACGTTCTAACTAAAGAAGAGGGTGGCCGTCATAAGCCTTTCTTCACTGGCTACCGTCCACAGTTCTACTTCCGTACAACTGACGTAACAGGTATCATCAGCCTTCCAGAAGGTACTGAAATGGTTATGCCTGGCGACAACATCACTGTAACGGTTGAGCTTATCGCTCCAATCGCTGTAGAAGATGGAACTCGTTTCTCTATCCGTGAAGGCGGCCGTACTGTAGGCGCTGGCGCAGTAGCATCTATCCAAAAATAATTGATGGCGGCTTAGCCGCTGTTAATAGAGAAAGCCCTCACTTCGGTGAGGGCTTTTGATTTTTCTAGCAATACTAATTTATGGTAGGGTTTACTTTCTATTTACAACCAACTAATGATTGACGCTGCACCTTACACGCATTTAATATTAGGGAATAGTAAAAAGAGCTTCTACATAAATAGTAAGAACTCGGTTGAAGTACATCGTTATCGACTTTAATATTAGAAAGCGATGATGTTTTGCTGTGCTTGCAGTTTATGTTCGAGCCGCATAAGTAGAGGATTTATAAAATGAGAGGGGATTAAACAAATGAATAAAAAGTTTTGGGTCGGCATTGCATTGGCATCAGTCATGATTGTAACAGCAGCATGTGGTGCGAAAACAGAGTCAGGAACGAACGAAAGCACGAACACATCTAATACTGGCGGAACTGCGGACAAGTCTTACACCATTGCTATATCACAGATTGTCGAGCATCCATCATTAGATGCTACGCGTGAGGGCTTTATTGCTGCACTTAAAGATGCGGGTATTGAAGAAGGCAAAAATCTTAAAATCGATTTCAACAACGCGCAAGGTGATGCAACTAACATCAAAACGATCTCCCAAAAAATCGCAACAAGCAAAAGTGACCTTGCTCTAGGAATTGCAACACCAACTGCACAGGCGCTAGCTGATGATGTTAAGGACATTCCGGTATTGTTTGCTGCTGTTACGGATCCAGTTGATGCAGGAATCGTAACCCAACTGGAAGCACCGGGCGGCAACATTACAGGCGCATCGGATACGAATCCGGCTGCGATTACGCAAACGATGGATTTCATTGCTGCTCAATTCCCTAATACTAAAAACGTAGGCCTTATTATTAATGAAGGTGAACCAAATGCTGTAATTATGGGTAACATCGCAGAAGAAGCATTGGCAAAGCACGACATTAAGCTAGTTAAAGCTGCAGTTGCCAATTCATCGGATGTGAAGCAAGCAGCTGATTCCCTTGTTGGTCGTGTGGATGCGATCTATATCACATTGGATAATATGGTTGTTACCGGTGCGGATGCGATTATCGAAGTAGCAAATGCTAACGATATTCCCTTTTTCTCAGCAGACCGCGATACAGTCGAGAAGGGCGCATTTGCAGCAGTAGGATTCAAATATTATGATCATGGCTATGAAGTTGGTCAAATGGCAGTGGAGATTTTGAAAAATGGTAAAAACCCAGGTGAAATGAATGTAACCGTTCCTCAGAAGCTTGATTTTATCTTCAATATGAAAGCAGCTGCTGAGCAAGGCATTACGGTTACAGACGAAATGAAAGCTTTCGTGAAAGACCAAGCAAACAATATCATCGAGTAGAAGATAATTTGAACGTTTAGAAAATATGATGAACGAAAACAATACGGGGGGATCAGGCAACTGATTCACCCTCTTGTTTTGAAGAGGAGGTAATTCATATGCTCGTATCCATGCAAGGTGCTGTGGAAAGCGGATTATTATATGCGTTAATGGCACTAGGTGTGTATATAACGTTCCGGATACTCGACTTTCCGGATTTGACCGTAGATGGCAGCTTTACGACGGGCGCAGCTATTGGATCGGTAATGACGGTTAACGGCACTCCACCTTGGCTTGCAGTGCTTTGCGCTTTTGTTGGTGGAGCTTTGGCTGGAGCGTGTACGGGGCTGCTTCACACCAAAGGTAAAATTAACGGGTTGCTATCCGGTATTATTATGATGATTGCTTTGTATTCGATCAATCTAAGAATTATGGGCAAACCAAATGTTTCGCTTAGAGGACAGGAAAATTTATTCGATAATGTATCTACACTTGGCATGATGATCGTTTTCGTTATTATCGTGAAGGTCATTCTCGATTTATTTTTCCGCACAGACCTCGGTTTGAGCCTGAGAGCAACGGGGGATAACTCACGCATGATCCGCAGCTTTGGTGCTAACACAGATATCACGACGATATTCGGTATCGCTCTGTCTAATGCATTAGTTGCGACTTCAGGTGCATTAATTGCCCACTATAATAAGTATGCGGATAATAGCATGGGGATAGGTATGATTGTCATCGGACTCGCTTCGGTTATTATCGGTGAAGCGATCTTTGGATCACGCACAATCTTCAGAGCGACAATGGCCGTTATACTTGGTTCAATTATTTATCGGATCATATATGCGCTGGCTTTGCGCATCGAGTGGTTGGATGCTTCGGATATGAAGCTGATTACAGCAGTAATCATTATATTTGCTCTTGTAGTTCCAGCGTCAAGAAGGGTATGGAAGCAAAAAAACGTAGCCAGAAAACGTACGGCAGAGATGCTGGCTATTTTGGATAAAACACAGCCTGGGGGTGGACGCTAATGTTGGAAATTGCAAAGGTGTCCAAGCTGTTCAATCCAGGCACAGTGGATGAGAAAACGGCGCTCGTAGGAGCGAATCTACTGATGAAGCCAGGCGATTTCATTACGGTTATTGGAAGTAACGGCGCCGGTAAATCTACTTTAATGAATATTATTTCCGGTGTTATGAGGCCGGACGCCGGCGAAGTAAGAATCGATGGTCAAAATATAAGCAATCTTACGGAGTACCAGCGTAGTCAGTGGATCGGCCGGGTCTTTCAGGATCCCATGGCAGGAACTGCGCCTCGCATGTCCATTGAAGAGAATTTAGCGATTGCATATGCACGTGGCAAAAAACGAGGATTTTCATTCGGGGTTAATAAAGCGAAGCGCGAAATTTTTAAGAAAGAGCTTGCGAGGCTCGGTATTGGCCTTGAAAACCGTCTGGGCGCTAAAGTTGGTTTACTATCAGGTGGAGAGCGACAGGCGTTAAGCTTGTTGATGGCTACCTTTACCAGACCGCAGATTCTGCTTCTTGATGAGCATACTGCTGCGTTAGACCCTTCTAGAGCAGAGCTTATCACAACGCTGACAGAAACGCTCGTTAAAGAAATGAATCTAACAACGCTAATGGTTACACACAATATGGAGCAGGCGATACGTCTTGGCAACCGTTTGATCATGATGGATAAAGGCCGGATCATTCTCGATGTTCCTGAAGAGCGCAAGAAGGATCTTACCGTTGCGCAGCTGCTAGGTGAGTTTGAACAAATAAGCGGAAAAAAATTGGCGGATGACCGAATTGTATTAGGGTAAAATATTAAAACCATCATTTCCGGTTATACGGCGAATGATGGTTTTTGTTGTATCAATTCAGTTGGCGTTAATTGGCGGTGTCTTTTCCGTATACAAGTGTTTATAATCATGTAGTGCCCATTATGTCCGTTATTATAAACAATAAGTATGGATTAATTGTAATAAGGGACATAATGGTCGCTATAAGGGTTCATAGTGCAGTCTGATCTGATTTTCACGAAGTATGAACGCGATTGGAGTTCGAACATACGTCCTCATAAGGCGCGTCGGAAAGCCGTTTTTGCAAAAATGTTTGTTTTTGAAAGAAGCTAAACTTAATGTTGCAATTGCCCATTAAATTCGGTATAATAGTGTCTGTTGGTCTGACGTTGCGATGATGTGAGAGGTTGCCGACACACCCGGCCCCTTTGCCATGGGGCATGTGCAGGGTTTTCTTACGGAGTATGTCCGATAATAAATTGGGCGATAGAAGGAGGGACTTATATGGCAAAGCAAAAGATTCGTATCCGCTTGAAAGCATACGATCACAGGATTCTTGATCAATCCGCAGAGAAAATCGTTGAAACTGCAAAACGTTCCGGTGCAGGTGTATCCGGGCCGATTCCGTTGCCAACGGAAAAGCAAATCATCACCATTCTCCGTGCGGTACACAAGTACAAGGATTCGAGGGAGCAATTCGAACAACGCACTCATAAGCGTTTGATCGACATTGTAAACCCAACGCCGCAAACGGTTGATGCGTTGATGCGCCTGGATTTACCGTCCGGTGTAGATATCGAAATCAAACTGTAATACCAGCATATGCGATTATAGGAAGGAAATGAGGTGTCAACATGAAAGGTATCTTAGGAAAAAAACTTGGTATGACTCAAGTGTTTACTGCAGAAGGTAACGTCGTTCCAGTAACGGTTATCGAAGCTGGACCTTGCGTAGTACTACAGAAGAAAGATCAAGAAAACGACGGCTATGAAGCTGTTCAATTCGGTTTCTCCGATAAGAAGGAGAGCAGATCGAACAAGCCAGAAGCTGGTCACGCCAAAAAGGCAAATGCAACACCTAAGCGCTACGTTCGTGAAATTCGCGGCATTAACTTGGGCGATTATGAAGTTGGCCAAGAAGTTAAAGCTGACCTTTTCACAGAGGGCGAGTTCGTTGACGTAACAGGTATTTCTAAAGGTAAAGGCTTTGCCGGCGTAATCAAACGTTGGGGACAAAGCACGGGTCCTATGTCTCACGGTTCCCGTTACCACCGTGGACCAGGTTCGATGGGTTCAATCCAAGCGAACCGTGTACCGAAAGGCAAACGCCTTCCAGGACATATGGGTCACGAAACAATCACGATTCAAAAGCTTGAAGTTATCCGTGTAGATGTAGAACGTAACGTTCTTCTAATAAAAGGTTCGATTCCGGGCCCGAAAAACGGATTCGTAAAAGTGAAACAAACTGTTAAGAACTAATCGCTTTTAAAGAAAGGAGGAACAGGAAATGCCTAAAGTAACAGTATATAACGTGAGTGGCGCGCAAGTGGGCGAGCTTGAACTGGCTGAAACAGTTTTCGGAATTCAACCAAACGTTCATGTTTTGCACAGTGCTGTTGTTAACCAACAAGCATCTGAACGCTTCGGCAATCACAAAACAAAAGGACGCTCCGAAGTACGTGGCGGCGGTCGTAAGCCTTGGAAACAAAAAGGAACTGGCCGTGCTCGTCAAGGTAGCATTCGCTCCCCGCAATGGGTTGGCGGCGGTACGGTTTTCGGACCTACTCCACGCTCATACGGATTCAAGCTTCCTAAGAAAGTTCGTCGTCTAGCGATTAAATCTGCTTTGTCTTCGAAAGTGATTGCAAACGAGATTATCGTTTTGGATCAACTGACACTTGCAGCTCCTAAGACGAAAGAATTCGCAGCTATTCTAAGTAACCTTAAAGTAGGCCGCAAAGCTCTTGTAGTAACGGCTAACTATGAAGATAACGTAGCATTATCTGCTCGTAACATCCCAGGTGTTAAATTCGTTGCAGCTGACGGCATTAATGTTCTGGATGTATTGGTGCATGATAACCTTATCATCACTAAAGAAGCAGTAGAGAAAGTACAGGAGGTGCTTGCGTAATGAAAAATCCACGCGATATTATCAAGCGCCCGGTTATCACGGAACGTACGTCCGATTACATGGTTGATAAGAAGTATGTTTTCGAAGTTGATCTTCGTTCAAACAAAACTGAAATCAAACTTGCTATCGAACAAATCTTTAAAGTAAAAGTAACCGGCGTTAACACAATGCGTGTTGCGGGTAAACCAAAACGTTATGGTAAACATAGCGGATACAGACCGGATTGGAAAAAAGCGATCGTTCAACTGAGCGCTGACAGCAAAGAACTTGAATTCTTTGAAACGTCTGTTTAGAAAAGGAGGGAATCGAAGTGCCTATTAAAAAGTACAAACCGACATCTCCAGCACGTCGTAACATGTCCGTCTCGACTTTCGAAGAGATCACGACAAGTACACCGGAGAAATCGTTGCTTGCTCCACTTTTCAAAAAAGCTGGACGTAACAACCAAGGTAAAATTACGGTTCGTCACCACGGCGGCGGACACAAACGTAAATACCGGATTATCGACTTCAAACGTACGAAAGATGGTATTGTTGGTAACGTAGCGACGATCGAATACGATCCGAACCGTTCATCCAACATTGCTTTGATCCATTACGCTGATGGTGAGAAAGCATACATCATCGCACCAAAAGGTTTGAAAGTTGGAGACAAAATCACTTCTGGTGTTGGCTCTGATATTAAACCAGGAAACACTTTGCCGCTTGCGAATATCCCAGTCGGTACAGTTATCCACAACATCGAATTGAAACCAGGCAAAGGCGGACAACTTGTTCGTGCAGCTGGTACTAGTGCTCAACTTCTTGGTAAAGAAGAAAACTATGTATCCGTTCGTTTGACTTCAGGTGAAGTTCGTCGCATTCTGAACACTTGCCGCGCAACAATTGGTTCTGTTGGTAACGAAGATCACGAACTTGTGAAAATCGGTAAAGCCGGCCGTAACCGTTGGTTAGGCAACCGTCCAACTGTACGTGGTGTTGTCATGAACCCTAACGATCACCCACACGGTGGTGGTGAAGGCCGCGCTCCAATCGGACGTAAATCTCCGTTGTCACCATGGGGTAAACCAACTCTTGGTTACAAAACGCGTAAAAAGAAAAAAGCATCGAGCCAATACATTATTCGTCGTCGCACGAAATAATAGCAGCTTGATAACACTTTGTGATACGAAAGTATCGCTACCGCTTATACGAAGGGAGGAACTCAAATGGGTCGCAGTTTAAAGAAAGGGCCGTTTATTGACGGTTACCTGCTTAAAAAAGTCGAGGTATTGAACGAAGCTGAGAAGAAAGTCGTTATCAAAACCTGGTCCCGCCGCTCGACCATTTTCCCGCAATTCATTGGTCACACGTTTGCAGTATATGACGGTCGCAAGCACGTACCGGTATATGTAACGGAAGATATGGTTGGACACAAGCTTGGTGAATTTGCACCAACTCGTACGTATAAAGGCCATGCTGGTGAAGACAAAAAAACGGGCAGACGTTAATTTGCCCTTAAACATCTCTAACTGAACGAGAGGAGGTTCCTACATGCCAGAAGCTAAAGCGCACGCTAAATTCATCCGAATTGCTCCCCGTAAAGCACAGCTTGTTGCGGATTTGATTCGCGGTAAACAAGTTGGCGAAGCAATCGCGATTTTGCGTCACACGCCTAAGTCTGCATCCCCAATTTTGGAGAAGCTGCTAAACTCTGCAATTGCTAACGCTGAGCATAACTATCAGCTTGACGTAAACAAATTGTTTATATCGCAAGCCTTCGTTAACCAAGGGCCAACGATGAAACGTTTCCGTCCTCGTGCGATGGGTCGCGCAAGCCGGATCAATAAAAGAACCAGCCACATTACCTTGGTGGTATCTGAAAAATAAGGAGGGATTACGTGTGGGTCAAAAGGTAAATCCAGTAGGCTTCCGGGTCGGAGTTATCCGTGATTGGGAGTCCAAATGGTTCGCGGGCAAAGATTTCGGCGATCTTCTAATGGAAGACGTTAGAATCCGTGAATACTTGAAAAACAAGCTGAAAGACGCAGCAGTTTCTCACATCGAGATCGAACGTGCAGCTAACCGCGTGAACGTAACGATCCAAACTGCTAAACCAGGTATGGTTATTGGTAAAGGCGGTTCCGAAGTAGAAAACCTTCGTACTGAGCTTGGTAAAATCACTAAAGGCAAAAAAGTACACATCAACATCTCTGAAATCAAACATGCAGATCTTGACGCTATTCTTGTAGCTGAAAGCATCGCACAACAACTTGAGCGTCGTGTATCTTTCCGTCGCGCATTGAAGCAAGCAATTCAACGCTCCATGCGTTCAGGTGCTAAAGGGATCAAAACCGCAGTTAGCGGTCGTCTCGGTGGCGCGGAAATCGCACGTTCGGAAGGCTACAGCGAAGGAACAGTACCACTTCATACACTACGTGCTGATATTGATTACGGCACGGCTGAAGCGGCTACAACATACGGCCGTATTGGCGTTAAAGTATGGATCTATCGCGGCGAAGTCCTTCCGACTAAGAAGAAAGCTCCCCAGGAAGGAGGCAACTAATCATGTTGGTACCTAAACGTGTCAAACACCGCAAACAACAACGCGGTCATATGAAGGGTCGCGCTAAAGGCGGCACTACAGTAGCATTCGGCGAATTCGGTCTGCAAGCTCTAGAACCATCATGGATTACCAACCGTCAGATTGAAGCGGCTCGTATTGCAATGACTCGCTACATCAAACGTGGTGGTAAAGTATGGATTAAGATTTTCCCTGCTAAACCAATTACTCAAAAGCCTCTAGAAGTGCGGATGGGTAGTGGTAAAGGTAACGTTGAGAAATGGGTAGCCGTAGTTAAACCAGGTAAAATCCTGTTTGAACTTGCTGGTGTATCCGAAGAAACCGCTCGTGAAGCGATGCGTCTTGCGGCTCATAAATTGCCAATCAAGACTAAATTCGTGAAACGTGAAGAAGTGGGTGGTGAAGCAAATGAAAGCTAGTGAATTTAGAAACCTAACCTCTGCTGAGCTTGAACAACAGGTCGCTGGTTTTAAAGAAGAGCTTTTCAATCTTCGTTTCCAACTGGCTACTGGCCAATTGGATAACCCGACTCGGATCCGTGATGTGCGTAAAGGAATCGCTCGTGCTAAAACGATTTTGCGTGAAAGAGAACTCGGAATTAGCAGCTAGTCAATCCCTTACATGAATGCATAAACACGGCTGAAGGAAGGAGGAAGAACATGAGCGAACGCAATGCCCGCAAAGTTCAAATCGGCAAAGTGGTAAGCGACAAGATGGACAAAACAATCGTGGTTGCTATCGAAACATACAAAAAACACGATTTGTACCATAAACGCATTAAAGTTACGAAAAAATTTAAAGCGCACGATGAGACAAACCAAGCGAAAATTGGCGACATCGTGAAAATCATGGAGACTCGTCCGCTATCGAAAGACAAACGCTTCAGACTTGTAGAAGTTGTTGAAGTTGCTGTCATTATCTAATGAGCGTATGCAGTACCTGAGCATTTTTTCGAAAGGAGGACGTTGAAATGATTCAACCATTCTCGCGCTTAGCGGTTGCTGACAACTCTGGCGCAAAGCAATTAATGTGTATCCGTGTACTTGGTGGAACGGGACGTCGCGTTGGACACATCGGCGATTTGATCGTTTGCTCAGTTAAACAAGCAACACCAGGCGGCGTTGTCAAAAAGGGTGACGTTGTTAAAGCGGTTATCGTTCGTACTAAACGTTCGGTTCGTCGTAAAGACGGTTCGTACATCGCATTTGATGAAAATGCAGCTGTAATTGTTAAGGAAGACAAAAGCCCGCGCGGTACTCGTATCTTTGGACCAGTTGCCCGTGAGCTTCGTGATAAAGACTTCATGAAAATCGTATCGCTAGCACCAGAAGTAATCTAACAACCTATATAAGCTTGATAGCACAAGCGTGCAGGAGGTGTAACTCATGCCAAGGCTGAAAAAAGTACTCGAATCTCATAACAACAAATTGCACGTGAAAAAAGACGACACGGTTATCGTCATTACCGGTAAAGACAAAGGTAAGAAGGGCCGCGTTATCGCTGCGTACCCGCGTGAAAATCGCGTACTCGTAGAAGGTGTTAACACTGTTAAGAAACATACACGTCCATCGCAAGCTAATCCACAGGGCGGTATTATCGAACAAGAAGCACCAATTCACGTATCAAACGTTATGCATATCGATCCGAAAAGCGGTAAAGTAACACGTATCGGATACAAAGTGCTAGACAACGGCAAGAAAGTTCGGATCGCGAAACGTTCCGGAGAAGTAATCGACTAATCGTTACGGTAGGAAAGGAGGTCCATGATCAATGGCAGCAAGATTGAAAGGTCGTTTCTTAAACGAAATAACTCCTGCTCTTATGCAGAAGTTCAACTATACGTCTGTTATGCAAGTGCCGAAAATTGAGAAGGTAGTTATCAACATGGGGGTAGGCGAAGCGGTTTCCAATTCGAAAATCCTTGATGTAGCAGTTGAAGAACTACGTATCATTTCCGGCCAAAAACCAGTCGTTACTCGTGCGAAGAAGTCTATTGCAGGCTTTAAACTTCGTGAGGACATGCCAATCGGGGTTAAAGTTACATTGCGCGGCGAGCGTATGTATCATTTCCTTGACAAATTGTTCAACATTTCTCTTCCGCGCGTACGTGACTTCCGCGGTGTATCGAACAAAGCTTTCGACGGCCGTGGTAACTATACACTTGGTTTGAAAGAGCAATTGATATTCCCAGAGATCGAGTACGACAAGGTCGATAAAGTGCGCGGTATGGACATCGTCATCGTCACGACGGCAAAAACGGACGAAGAATCTCGTGAACTGCTGACCCAAATGGGCATGCCGTTTACGAAGTAATCCACTTTTAGGAGGTGTAATACCCAGTGGCAAAAACTTCGATGAAAGTGAAGCAACAACGCACACCGAAATTTAAAGTGCGTGCATATACGCGCTGTGAGCGTTGCGGCCGTCCGCATTCTGTTTTGCAAAAGTTTAAAATTTGCCGGATTTGTTTCCGTGAGTTAGCACATAAGGGCCAGATTCCTGGCGTTAAAAAAGCAAGCTGGTAATCAGCCTAGTTTGGGAAGGAGGTTAACACAATGGTTATGTCTGATCCGGTTGCAGATATGTTGACACGCATTCGTAATGCGAATGTTGTTCGTCACGAGACCGTGGAAATGCCTGCATCAAAATTGAAGAAGCAAATCGCTGAGATTTTGAAGCGCGAAGGTTTTATCCGCGACGCTGAATATATCGAAGACAACAAACAAGGGATTATCCGTATTTTCTTGAAATACGGCCCTAACCAAGAGCGCGTTATTACTGGCTTGAAACGTATTTCGAAACCAGGCCTTCGCGTTTATACACAATCAACTGAAATCCCCCGTGTACTCGGTGGACTTGGAATTGCTATCATTTCCACTTCCAAAGGGATTATGACTGATAAAGAAGCTCGCCAAGTTAAATCCGGCGGCGAAGTAGTTTGCTACGTTTGGTAAGTAACAAGTCACAGAGATAGGAGGTGTAACAATGTCCCGTATTGGTCGCAAACCAATCCAAGTGCCTAACGGCGTAACAATCAACTTGGACAACACAGTAATTACTGTTAAAGGACCTAAAGGATCGCTTTCCCGTGAACTTCACAAAGATATGAAAGTGAATGTAACGGAAACGGAAATCCTAGTAGAACGTCCTTCCGATAATAAATTGCATCGTTCGTTGCACGGAACAACTCGCAGCGTCATCGCTAACATGGTGAGCGGCGTTACTGAAGGCTTCTTCAAAAACTTGGAGCTAGTAGGCGTTGGATACCGTGCAAACAAAGCTGGAGACAAAATCGTACTTAACGTAGGATATTCTCACCCAGTCGAAATCGCACCTGATAACGGAATCGAGTTCGAAGTACCAGCAAACACGAAAATCACTGTTCGCGGTATTGATAAAGAGCTTGTTGGTGCAACTGCTGCAAAAATTCGTTCTGTACGTGAGCCTGAGCCGTATAAAGGTAAAGGTATTAAGTACGAAGGCGAACGCATCATCCGTAAAGAAGGTAAAGCTGGTAAGAAAAAATAAGCAAACGTCACGTTTGCTTAAGATAGCGTCTTAAGGCTGAAAGAAAGGAGTGAACTTTGTATGATTACGAAAGGCGACAAAAACAAGGCTCGTCTGAAAAGACACCTTCGTGTTCGTAAAAAAATTAACGGTACAGCTGCACGTCCGCGTCTATCTGTATTCCGTTCCTCCAAGCATATGTATGCTCAATTGATCGACGATGTTTCAGGCGTAACAATCGTTTCTGCATCCACACAGGATAAAGAATTGACTGAAGCGGTTGGCAACGGTGGTAACATCGATGCAGCGAGCAAAGTCGGAGAATTGATTGCGAAACGCGCTCAAGCTAAGGGTGTAACCCAAGTAGTATTTGATCGCGGCGGTTACTTGTATCACGGCAGAATTCAGGCACTTGCTACAGCAGCTCGTGAAGCTGGCCTAGAATTCTAATCGACTTTATTTATAAGGAGGTTAAACGACTTGCGTGTAGATCCAAATACGTTAGAACTGACTGAAAAAGTTGTTAATATCAATCGCGTATCTAAAGTTGTAAAAGGCGGACGCCGTTTCAGCTTTAGTGCACTTGTAGTAGTCGGCGACGGTAAAGGCTACGTTGGCGCAGGGATCGGTAAAGCAGGCGAAGTACCTGATGCAATCCGCAAAGGTATCGAAGATGCTAAGAAAAACCTGATCCACGTTCCAATCGTTGGCACGACTATTCCCCACCTTGTTCTCGGACATTTCGGAGCAGGTGAAGTTCTTCTGAAGCCAGCTTCTGAAGGTACTGGCGTTATCGCTGGCGGCCCGGTTCGTGCAGTACTCGAACTTGCTGGTGTCGGCGACATCTTGACGAAATCGCTAGGTTCTTCGAACTCCATGAATATGGTTAATGCAACGCTTGAAGGTCTTTCCCGTCTTAAACGCGTGGAAGAAGTTGCAAAGCTTCGTGGAAAAACAGTCGAAGAGCTGTTACGCTAAGGAGGGAAATAAGATGGCAAAATTGCAAATCACCCTCGTTCGCAGTTTAATCGGTCGCAACGAGAAACAACGTGCAACGGTTGAATCTTTTGGTCTAAAAAAGATTCGTCAGGCAGTTGTTTTGAACGACAGCCCAGCTGTCCGCGGCATGGTTAACACTGTTAGTCACTTGGTTAAAGTAGAAGAAGTACAAGAATAGCATGTAGTTCCAAGAAATAAATAAGGAGGTGCACGAACGATGAAATTGCATGAGCTAGCACCAGCACCGGGCTCTACCCAAGCGCCAAAGCGCAAAGGTCGCGGTATCGGTTCCGGTAACGGTAAAACAGCCGGTAAAGGTCACAAAGGTCAAAACGCTCGTTCCGGCGGCGGCGTTCGTCCTGGTTTCGAAGGCGGACAAAACCCTTTGTATCGTCGAGTGCCGAAACGTGGATTTAACAACCCGTTCCGCAAAGAGTACGCGATTGTCAACATTGAAGAACTAAATGCGTTTGCAGCAGGAACTGAAGTCACTCCAGAAGTTCTCATCGAGACTGGGATCGTTAAGAACCCGCTCGCAGGAATTAAAATTTTGGGTAATGGTGAAGTTAGCGTTACACTTACTGTAAAAGCAAACAAGTTCTCTCAATCTGCGGTAGAGAAAATCCAGGCTGCCGGCGGTAAAACCGAGGTGATCTAATTGTTCAAGACCGTGTCCAACATTTGGAAAGTGGCGGATCTTCGTACAAGGATCCTCTTCACCCTTTTCATCCTTTTGATTTACCGCATCGGATCTTTCATTCCAGTTCCCGGTGTAAACAAAGATGTGTTTAAGCAGGTTGATGCAGCCGGTGCGGATCTGTTCGGCTTGCTTAACACGTTTTCCGGCGGTGCTTTGTTCCAGTTTTCCATCTTCGCAATCGGAATTACACCATATATTACAGCGTCGATTATCGTACAGTTGTTGTCTATGGATGTTATTCCTAAGTTTGCGGAATGGGCGAAGGAAGGCGAGAACGGTAAACGTAAGCTCGCACAAATCACTCGTTATGGTACGATTGTACTTGGTTTGATCCAAGGTTTCGCTACAGCAATCGGCTTTAACCGTCAATACGGTTACGAAATGATTGTTGGCGCGACTTTCGTTGATTATGTTCTAATCGCAATTATCTTGACTGCAGGTACTGCATTCTTGATGTGGCTAGGTGAGCAAATCACGGAAAAAGGAATCGGAAATGGTATTTCCATTCTTATCTTTGCAGCAATTGCAGCTGGTATCCCTGGACACATTCGTACGATCGTTGAAGATCAGTTCGTTGGTGCTCAAGATCAGTTGTTCCTGAACATTATCAAAATGGTACTGGTTCTGGTTGCGATCATTGCAATCATAGTCGGTGTTATATTCGTACAACAAGGTATTCGTAAAATTCCAGTTCAATACGCTAAACGCGTGGTTGGACGCAAAATGTACGGTGGACAGTCGACTCACATTCCTATGAAAGTGAACGGCGCTGGCGTTATCCCGGTTATCTTCGCGGTATCGCTTGTTATGTTCCCGATTACGATTGCTCAGTTCTGGGCTACTCAGGCTTGGGCAGACTGGATCATTAAAAATATGAGCTATGACCAACCGCTTGGTATGGTATTGTACGTATTGTTAATTATCGGGTTTACCTTCTTCTACACATTCGTGCAAATTAATCCGGTTCAAATGGCTGATCAGATGAAGAAGAACGGCGGCTACATTCCTGGTATTCGTCCAGGTAAGCCAACTTCGTCATACCTGACTCGCGTTATGTCGCGGATCACGTTGACAGGAGCGATCTTCCTGGCGGTTATCTCAGTTATTCCGGTATTCTTCGGGACACTTGCTGGATTACCTAAATCAGTACAGCTAGGCGGCACCTCGCTCCTAATCGTTATCGGTGTTGCACTAGATACGATGAAGCAAATCGAGAGCCAGTTGATCAAACGCCATTACAAAGGGTTTATCAATAAATAACAATAGGTTCTGACCGGGCTTCCGCGTTCGTCAACAGGCGCTCTGCGGCAGCCCGCCCGAGCCTATTGTGCTTAAAGCGAGGAACTCAGCAATGAACATTTTATTCATGGGCCCTCCGGGAGCCGGTAAAGGTACACAAGCTGAACGGATCGTTGAAGAGTTCGGTATTCCTCATATCTCGACTGGCGATGCTTTCCGCCTCGCTATGAAAGAAGGAACCGCACTTGGAATCAAAGCGAAAGAGTATGTCGATCAAGGCCTACTCGTTCCCGATGAGATCACGAACGGTATTGTAAAGGAAAGACTTGAACAATCCGATTGCAAAAATGGATTCTTGCTCGACGGGTTTCCTCGCACACTACAACAAGCAGAAGCACTAGATGTTATGCTTGCGGAGCTCGGTCGTGGTATAGACCATGTTGTCAATTTAAAGGTTGATCGCAGCTTGCTGCTTGCTCGTTTGACGGGCAGACGCATATCGAAAACGACTGGTACGACTTATCATGTAATCTTCAATCCACCTAAGGTCGAAGGAATCTGCGACAAAGACGGCGGAGAGCTGTATCAGCGTTCTGATGATACAGAAGAAAAGGTAGGCACTCGTTTGGATGAGTATTCATCCAAGACTGCACCTTTACTTGATTACTACAGTGCTAAAGGTCTTCTTCGCGAAGTCGACGGCGAGAAGGACATTGATGTTGTAACATCCGACATCATTTCCAACTTGAGAGGTTCATTGTAATGATTATTTGCAAATCCGAATCGGAGCTGCGATATATGAGGGAAGCTGGACGCATTGTTGCGGAAACGCATCGATTAATGGCGGAGGCTGTGAAACCAGGTATCACTACTCGTGAGCTTGACCAAATCGCTGAAATGTTCATTAAGAGTCAAAATGCGATTCCTTCCTTCAAAGGTTACAATGGCTTTCCTTCCAGCATTTGTGCTTCTGTGAATGACGAGCTGGTGCACGGCTTCCCTGGTTCACGCAAGTTGAACGAAGGCGATATTATTAGTATTGATATCGGTGCGCAGTATGAAGGCTATCACGGTGACTCGGCTTGGACCTACGCGGTTGGAGCTGTAACGCCTGAAGTTCAGAGGCTGCTTGATGTAACGGAAGCTTCGCTATACGCGGGACTTGCGCTTATCAAACCAGATATTAGGCTATATACAATTTCGCACGCTATTCAAAAGGTAATTGAAGATGCAGGATTCTCCGTAGTTAGGGAATACGTAGGGCACGGAATCGGCGCGGACCTCCATGAGGAACCACAAATACCGAACTACGGCATACCTGATCGCGGCCCTCGTTTGAAGACCGGAATGGTGCTTGCAATCGAACCAATGGTTAATATCGGTGAACGATATGTCCGTACGCTCGAAGACAATTGGACGGTTGTAACGGAAGACGGCTCATGGTGTGCCCATTTCGAGCATACAGTAGCTGTTACAGAGGACGGCTTTGAAATATTGACCATTCTGCCGCAGCAGTCATAAGTATGATGATGGATGCTCGTCCCCAGATTGGTCAGTTCGTCAAAGTTCTTCGTGGCAAAGATGAGGAATGCTATGCGATTATCTTATCAATCGTTGATGATCGATTTGTCACGATTGCTGATGGCCATAAGCGCCGATTTGATCAGCCTAAGAGAAAGAACGTTCTACATCTCGAGTTACAGCCTGCAATTAGTTCTGAGGTTTCAAGCAGCATGCAAGAAACCGGCAGGGTGACCAACGCAAAGTTACGTTATGCTATTCAGAAGTATGTTAATGCGAAAGGAGAATGACGCTTGGCTAAGGAAGACATCATTGAGGTCGAAGGTACGGTTATAGAGCCGTTGCCGAATGCCACGTTCAAGGTGGAGCTGGAGAACGGTCACCAAATTCTCGCACATGTTTCCGGTAAGCTCAGAATGCACTTTATCCGCATCCTGACAGGAGACAAGGTGGTTATACAGTTATCGCCTTATGATTTATCAAAAGGGCGCATCACCTATCGTAAGTAAGCTGCAGCAGCGGCTTGATTACGAAAGATTCGGGAGGTAATCACAATGAAGGTTAGACCTTCGGTAAAGCCGATCTGCGAAAAATGCAAAGTCATTCGTCGCAAAGGCAACGTTATGGTGATTTGTGAAAATCCGAAACACAAACAAAAACAAGGATAGAAGGAGGGGAATATAGCCTATGGCACGTATAGCTGGTGTAGACTTGCCGCGTGACAAACGCGTCGAAATCGCCCTGACATACATTTTCGGTATCGGCAAAACAACGTCGCAAAAACTTTTGAATACAGCTGAAGTTAGCTACGACACTCGCGTTCGCGATTTGACAGAAGACGAACTTGCTCGCCTTCGCGAAGCAATCGACAAGTCTGTTAAAGTAGAAGGCGACCTGCGTCGTGAAATTTCACTTAACATTAAACGTTTGACTGAAATCGGATGCTACCGTGGTCTTCGTCACCGTCGCGGCTTGCCTGTTCGTGGTCAACGTACGAAAACAAATGCGCGTACGCGTAAAGGTCCTCGTCGGACTGTAGCTAACAAGAAGAAATAAGAAGGGAGGATAATGGACAATGGCTAAACCAAAAAAAGTCGTTCGTACGAAACGTCGCGACCGGAAAAATATTGAGACTGGCGTTGCGCACATTCGCTCAACGTTCAACAATACGATCGTTACGATCACGGATCCGCACGGCAATGCGATTTCATGGGCAAGCTCTGGTAACATGGGCTTCAGAGGCTCACGTAAAAGCACGCCTTTCGCAGCTCAAATGGCTGCTGAAACGGCTGCAAAAGCAGCAATGGAGCATGGCATGAGAACCGTTGAAGTGATGGTAAAAGGACCAGGCGCTGGCCGTGAAGCAGCAATTCGTTCGCTTCAAGCAGCTGGATTGGAAGTTAACCTCATTAAAGACGTAACACCAGTTCCTCACAACGGATGCCGTCCTCCGAAACGTCGTCGCGTATAGTTGGATCTGATGTGGTATCAAATAACAACAACTTGTGAATAATGGTTGTGAAGGTTTGGCATACTACAAGGTTTGACTTAAAATAACGGTAAGCTAACGGAGCGACGTTTGAAGGAGGGTACTATTAGTGATTGAGATCGAAAAGCCGAAAATCGAAACCGTAGAACTGAATGATGAGGGAACTTACGGACGTTTCGTCGTGGAGCCGCTTGAACGCGGTTATGGCACGACGCTAGGAAATTCGCTTCGCCGAATTTTGTTGTCCTCGCTGCCAGGTGCAGCAGTAACCTCGGTTCAGATCGATGGAGTGCTTCACGAGTTCTCTACGGTTCCCGGAGTGATTGAGGATGTTACCGAAATCATTCTGAACCTGAAGGGCCTCTCGTTGAAAATCCACTCTGATGAAGAAAAGGTGTTGGAAATCGACGCGGATGGCGAAGGGAATATTACAGCGGGCGACATTCGAGCAGACAGCGATGTCGAGATTTTAAGCCCTGATCTTCACATCGCAACCTTGGCTTCCGGCGCGCGGCTCCATATGCGGGTTTTTGCTAATCGGGGACGTGGTTACGTGCAAGCGGACCGCAACAAGAAAGACGAACAGCCGATTGGGGTAATTCCCGTCGATTCGATATACACGCCAATTACTCGCGTTAATTATAGCGTTGAAAATACGCGTGTCGGTCAAGTTACCAACTACGACAAGCTTACGCTTGAAGTATGGACTGACGGCAGTATTAGACCGGAAGAGGCTGTAAGCCTCGGCGCTAAAATTCTCACTGAGCATTTGGATTTGTTCGTTGGATTGACCGATGAAGCCAAAGATGCGGAAATTATGGTTGAGAAAGAAGAAGACAAGAAAGAGAAAGTTCTTGAGATGACGATCGAGGAACTTGATCTTTCTGTCCGTTCTTACAACTGCTTGAAGCGCGCTGGTATCAACACGGTTCAAGAGCTGATTACGAAATCCGAAGAGGACATGATGAAGGTTCGTAACCTCGGACGTAAATCCCTTGAGGAAGTTCAAGAGAAGCTTGAAGAATTGGGCCTTGGCTTGCGTATGGAAGAGTAGTATTCAACTAGTGAAGACAAAAGAGCAAGGGAGGGGAAAACAAGATGGCATATCAAAAATTAGGACGTGACGCTAGTGCACGGAAAGCTTTGTTCCGTGACCTCGTTACTGACTTGTTCCTTTATGAGCGTATCCAAACGACTGAGGCTAAGGCGAAAGAAGTTCGTTCAATCGCTGAAAAACTGATCACTAAAGCTAAGAAAGGTGATCTTCATGCTCGTCGTCAAGTAGCTGCTTATGTTCGTCGTGAAACAGTTGACGGTGAAAAAGACGCTATTCAAAAGCTGTTCTCTGATCTAGCTCCTCGTTATTCGGAGCGTGCAGGCGGCTACACGCGTATTCTAAAACTAGGACCCCGTCGCGGCGATGCTGCGCCTATGGTTTACCTGGAATTGGTTGACCGCGCGGAGTAATCTAATAAGTGTATAAGCTTGTCCACAGCGTTAAACCTTGTCCAAGCTTTATACGCGAGCGCAAACGGCTTATGCCTGCCTCTGGCGGGCACAGGAACGCTTACGCTACAAAATATAAGCAAGTATATGGGTTTCCCTATACTTCTTATATTTTAGTGAAAAGGGTGGACCCTTGAGGCCACCTTTTTTTATTTGCTCAATCGGTTTGTTCTTTCTATTGCGGAGCAGCCAGGGAGCGCAGGATGAGCTTATGCGACATCATATGGATGCCATGAGGGCGCAATTCTATGGCACTGTTCCGTACAGCGCCTAAGATGTGTAGGATTCCCTTTAGCTAAAGGGGGAAAAAGGTTGAGGAACATATGCGTAAAGGTGAGCTATGATGGGGCAGGCTTTAACGGTTTTCAAACGCAGCCATACGGTAGAACGGTCCAAGGAGAAATTGAGAAGGCCATTAAGAAGCTAACGGGTGAAACGACCATCATTATTGGTTCGGGTCGTACCGATGCGGGAGTACATGCTCAAGGACAAAT
This sequence comes from Paenibacillus sinopodophylli, assembly GCF_005930355.1. Taxonomy (GTDB): domain Bacteria; phylum Bacillota; class Bacilli; order Paenibacillales; family Paenibacillaceae; genus Pristimantibacillus; species Pristimantibacillus sinopodophylli. The sequence continues at coordinate 8,863 of NZ_VDBO01000020.1, read as the reverse complement.
GTTCAATTTCTATACGGAATCGACGATTCCGACTGAAAGGTGGGCAATCGCGCTTAATACGCGGTTACCTAAGGATATTGTCATCATTGAAGCATGTGATGTGCCAGAGCATTTTCACGCCAGAAGATCCGCCAAGCGCAAAACGTATCGTTACACGATTGATACCGGTAAGTTTCCTGATGTATTTGGCCGTCAATACCGTTTTCATCATCCGACGCCGCTGGATGTGGATGCGATGCGTGAGGGACTCCGTTTCCTTGTGGGGAAACATGATTTCACCTCATTTACATCTATCCATTCAACCAAGCCTCATCATATACGCACGATCTACGAAGCAGACTTTGTGCAGGAGGGCCCGATCGTACATATGTACGTCACCGGGAATGGCTTTCTGTACAATATGGTTCGAGTCATAATGGGTACTTTATTATGGGTTGGGGAAGGGAAGATGGCTTCATCCGAGATAAAAAGCATCCTTGAGGGTCGCAATCGATCACTTGCAGGTCCTACGGCTATGCCGCATGGATTGATGCTGCTCGATGTTGAATATTCCAGCGAAAAACAGGGATAAATCACTATAATTTACTTGCACTTAACTATATTTTATAGTAGAATATAACTTGTGCTTTCGAAGTGGCTAACCCACAGCCCCGACTGAGATTGTCACAAACTTGGCGAATTACAATGAACTAACAAACCAACGATTACGTTGTTATAAAAACGATTAATGTATGAAATTAAGGAGGATCATCCATGCGCACCACTTATATGGCTAAATCAACTGAAGTTGATCGTAAATGGTTCGTCGTCGATGCGGAAGGCAAAACGCTAGGCCGCTTGGCGAGTGAAGTTGCTGCCCTGATCCGCGGCAAACACAAACCGACATTTACGCCACATGTTGATACAGGCGATTTCGTTGTTGTTATCAACGCTGAAAAAATCCATCTGACAGGTAAGAAAATGTCAGATAAAATCTACTACCGTCACTCCATGTACTCCGGTGGCTTGAAAGCTACTCCGGCACAAGAGATGATCAAGAACAAACCAGAGCGCGTTATCGAGCTGGCTGTTCACGGTATGTTGCCTAAGAACCGTCTTGGCAACCAAATGAAGCTTAAACTTAAAGTATACGCAGGTGCGGAACATCCACATCAAGCACAAAACCCTGAAGTTTACGAACTTCGCGGGTAATAAAGAGGAGGACAAGTTTCATGGCTCAAGTGCAATACTATGGAACCGGTCGTCGTAAACACTCTGTTGCACGTGTACGTCTTGTGCCGGGTGAAGGACGAATCATTATTAACAAACGCGACCTTAATGAATATTTCGGTCTAGAAACATTGAAGCTGATCGTAAAACAACCGCTTAACCTTACTGATACATTGTCGAAATACGATGTGCTTGTAATCGCTAATGGCGGCGGTATGTCCGGTCAAGCAGGCGCTATCCGTCATGGTATTTCTCGTGCTTTGCTTAAAGCAGATCCAGAATTCCGTCCGGCTCTTAAGCGTGCTGGCTTCCTAACTCGTGATCCGCGTATGAAAGAGCGTAAAAAATACGGTCTTAAAGCGGCTCGTCGCGCTCCACAATTCTCGAAACGTTAATTCTTATACGACAAAATGCCTTCTCTGCCAGTCAGAGAGGGCATTTTTTTGCGTTTAGGACTTCTTTTTTTCGTGTTTGTGTATACAGATTTTAAATATCTAAAACTTTATTTCATTTTGGTGTAAACTTATATTGAACATTACGCATACAGGACTTATAATTTTAACACAGACTAACTTACTAGGATTTAATGATGGAGGGGATTCAAATGAACCTTTTTGAGAAGGAAGCACTAATTAAACAAAAAGAAGTAGAGCTCGAAAACGCGACACCGGAAGAAATCATTGCGTTTGCGGTTGAAACTTTTCCTAATATTACATTCGCCTGCAGCTTTGGCGCTGAGGATGTCGTTCTTGTTGACATGCTCCAAAAAATAAGCCCAACTACAGACATTTTCTACTTAGATACGAATTTTCACTTCAAGGAAACATACGAAACACGTGACAAAATGGCTGCTCGCTACCCAGGCATTCCATTCGTACAGGTTATGCCTGAAATGACGGTCGAAGAGCAAGCTGCACAATTCGGTGAAGAGTTATGGAAGTCCGATGCGAACGCTTGCTGCAATATCCGTAAAGTTAAACCGCTCACGAACATTTTATCGAAATACAGTGCATGGATTACAGGTATTCGCCGAGATCAAGCGCCGACGCGTGCCAACTCCAAAAAAATTGAGTACGACACGAAGTTTGGACTCGTTAAATTTAATCCGATTGCACATTGGACAACGGAGGATGTATGGCAATACATTCGCGAGAATGATGTTATCTATAACCCGCTGCATGATCAAAACTATCCAAGCATTGGCTGCGAGCATTGCACGCGCAAAGTTATGCCAGGTGAAGATGCTCGTGCAGGACGTTGGTCCGGTCAAGAGAAAACAGAATGCGGCTTGCATAAATAAGCAAGTATAGGACTCTATCTTTTGATAGGAGACAAATTAAACTCTGCATGACATAGCGTATTATTTGATGCTATCGGGTACAAAGGTTCGCGCATTACTGCGTAATGGTGTTTGCCCGCCGCCTGAGTTCTCCCGTCCTGAAATAGCGGAAAGTTTAATTGAAGACATGTATGAGCAGTCTATAGTTTAATAATGGCTTTGCTTTAAGGTTTGTCTCATAATCGACCATCTCGTCCCATATAAATGAAAGTGTGCATTTGGCTTGCTATCAGCCGGTGGATGCCACGTATTCATTTGATGGAGAACGGGGTGGTTTTTTTTATGCGCCGAATAGGTCGGCATGTTGTAGTTTGGATGACGTACAAAGGGGCTATACGCATCGCAATAGGGCTATTGGTCATTGCTCTGACAGGTATATTGCTTACACAATCAATGCCTTCAGCTAAAACTTGGTCCTACTGGACGTTGCCTCTATCAGGTAAAACGATTGCAATCGACGCTGGCCACGGCGGGGTTGACGGTGGAGCAGTCAGCAAGCAAGGTGTGATTGAAAAGGATTTGAATCTTGCGATTGCGCTATACTTGAGGGACTACTTACAGCAGGCTGGTGCTATGGTCGTTATGACGCGAGAGGGTGATTATGACCTTGCTACAGGAGATGCTCGCGCATATAGCAAGCGGAAGACAGAGGATCTGAAGAAAAGAGTTTCTTTGATCAAGGCTAGTCAGCCAGCGGCTGTCATCAGTATTCATATGAACAGCATACCATCAACAAAGTGGTCAGGTGCGCAAACGTTCTTTCACCCTTCGAACCATCCGGATAATCGTATTCTCGCAACGTTCATACAGGATGAGATTAAACGCAACTTGGAGAATACGACTAGAATTGCGGCCACGGTTAAGGACGTATACGTGCTGAAGGCAATTGAGAATATTCCGACAGCGTTAGTTGAGGTCGGGTTCTTGTCTAACCCAGGCGAATCGCAGCGACTTGCGGATGCGGAATACCAAAGACAGGTTGCGGCTTCTATTTACGAAGGGGTACTGCGGTATATAGCAGGGGAGAAGCTTGGCGGAAGCGTACGGCAGGATGAAGGAATAACGAAGTAACCATTCGTACTCCAGGGGTAAAGGTTTCGGCTAAGGGCTTGGATGCTCCACTTCCTGTGTTATAATCATTATTATATGGTTTTAATTATATAAAGGTGGGACATATATGACGTTGACACGCGAACAAGCAATAGAAGCCGTCGATTCAGTGACGGCACCCTATATAGCGGATGGGATCGCCATCCGCGACTTAATGGTGCGGGACCGTCAGGTATCCTTGACGGTCCTTGGTGCTGGCGCGGACACACATCCCGCGCTTGAAGCCTCGCTCCGCGAGGCGCTGGCGCGCCTGGGCGCCGAAACCGTGCACTTCCGGTTTCGGGCCGAGGCAGCGCCAGCCGCGGGCGCAGGCGCGTCTACGCCGCCTGCGGCAGCCAAAGCACCGGTCGCGGCTAGCGCAGGCGGTGTCGGCAAAGCTGAAGGCTCCGCGCCCATCCAGGGCCACGGAGCTGATCTAGCTGTGCCGCTGCTGGACCCTAGCAGCGGCGTGCAGTTCATCGCCATCGCCAGCGGAAAGGGCGGCGTCGGCAAATCGACGGTGACCGTTAATCTCGCGGTCGCTTTAGCCCGCAGGGGCAAGCGCGTCGGCATTATCGACGCCGACATCTACGGCTTCAGTGTGCCCGATATGATGGGCATTGAGGAACGCCCTGAGGTCATAAACGAGCGCGTTATCCCGATCGAGAAGTTCGGGGTCAAAGTAATGTCTATGGGCTTCTTCGTAGAAGACAACAGCCCGATCGTTTGGCGCGGACCGATGCTTGGCAAAATGCTTCGTAACTTCTTCCAAGAAATCGAATGGGGAGAGCTCGATTATTTGCTGCTTGATTTGCCTCCAGGTACTGGTGACATAGCACTTGATGTTCATCAGATCATTCCGCAAAGCAAAGAAATTATAGTGACGACACCACATGCAACCGCAGCATTCGTTGCCGCTCGTGCAGGTGCCTTGGCGATCAAGACGGAGCATGAAATTATAGGCGTTGTGGAGAATATGTCCTATTACGTCTCGAAATCAACAGGCGAGATTGAATATGTATTCGGTCGCGGCGGCGGTGCACGTTTGGCAGAGAATCTGCATGCAGAGCTTCTTGCTCAAATTCCGCTTGGCGCTCCTGATAATCACATAGCTGAGCCTGATTTTGCACCATCTGTGTACAAGTCGGATTCAGAAACCGGTCAGCTGTATCTAGAACTGGCGGACAACGTGCTGTCCAAATGCGAGCGTTAATCTAAATAACAAAGCCCGAACAGGTGTCCGGAGCGCATATGTGGCGCTTCAATGGTGGACAGGCTGTTCGGGCTCTTTACAAAAATCATGCTTTCTCCAATAGATACGACTACTGTGCTACATGCCAGAATCCCCTTGCTCATCCCCAGAACCGGAATCCTCGCTTTGCTGATCATCTTCCTCAGACTTTTGCTCTTCATCCCCAGAGCCTTCATCCTTTTTCTTATCAACCTTCTCGTCAGGGTTCGGCTTCAATTCTTCTTGAACCGCTTTTTTCATTAAATCAAGTACTTCCAAGCGGAACAACGGATTTTGCATCGCATCCTGCATAAGTGACATGACTTCCTTGCGGTATTGCGTGCTTTGCAGCACCTCAAGAATCATTTTATCCATCTCCGGATTTTTTAGCACTTTGATTAGTTCAGCCTGGTAAGAGGGATCCTTTATTAATTCTTTGTGAATATCTTTGTTCTGCTTGTTGACCGATTTTGCAAACTCCCCTGCAAACCGAGGATCAACCATCAATTTTTTAATGACCTTATCGTACTGAGGTGAAATTAACACATCCTTGACGGCTAAGCGAACTTCTTCTTGATCTTGAACCGACAGCAGCTTGGAGGTTTGTCCGGAATAGCCGGTCATTTGCTGTGTCGATTCCTGCAGCGCCTTCTGCGCATCCTCTGTTTTGAGAATATCGATGACCATGGATTTCAAATCCTTGTAGCTGACCTGCTCATTTCCTCCAGAGGGCTCAGCACCGCAGCCTGCAAGCACAAACAACATGGCGGAGAGAACCAACATCAAAGCCCATCTCTTACGCATTCTTCGTATGCTCCCTTCTATGTGAGTACTGCTGTATACCGTATGGATAATCAAATCGTTCTAAAAGTGGCGGATCACGGTCTTATTATGCACATTGTTCACCGTATTATCATGGACAATCGTTAGCTTTTTGTTGTGAACGTGGTAAAATAAAGGGTAATACGGAAGCATTTAAGCATTGCAGTCTGTGGCTGTATCTCAATAAGACATTGTTGCACGGCATAAGATGCATCTACTTGCGGCAATAACGGAAAGCATAGCCGTCATAAACATTCAGGAGGACAAGGAACGTGAATTTAAAAAAATGGTTCTTTTTATTTTGGAGCGCTATGGTAGTCGGGGGGCTCGCATGCGTGGTGACCGGTGCCATTATGGCATGGGTGGATCCGGAGTTTGGCTTTCTAGGTTTTAAGGCAGTTGGTTTCAACGCATTAATGATGGCTTTGGTCGGACTTATGATCGGAGCCTTCAGCCAAATGGGCTTCTTCGCTTATTTAACCTTGAACTATATTGCCCTTAGCGTATTTGGCAAAAAATATTTGTGGAATGCCTTGCAAGGCTATACCACCATATTTGCGGCTGCAGGACTTGGCTATATGCTCTATGAGCAGCGCTTGAATAATTGGTTTTTCTGGCTGCTTCCGCTCATTCTGCTTGCTATGTCCGGTGCCGTTTCATGGTTCAAGATTAAGCAAACGAATAAAACAGCCTTCGTACCGACCATGTTTCTTATGTTTGTGGTTACATTCATAGAGGCTTGGCCAGCTCTTCAGGGCGAAACGAATGTATCTGCTATCATCTTTATGATGGTTCCTTTATTCGTCTGCAATGCATACCAAATTATGATGATGCATCGTTTGGTCAAAAAAGAAACAACCGACTCCGCGGTTATTACCGCAAAGCCGGTCGTATAGGTTAGTATTCAAGCTCGGCGGCATTCAGCTGTGGGAACGTAGACGTCGTCTTATCCTGCACTGCTTTGCCGTCGATTTCTGTTTGAGTGATTAGATCGGTTACGGTTACGAAATCATAGCCCTTCTCACGAAGTTGATCAATGACGGCAGGTAAGGCTTCATGCGTCTGTTTGACAGAATCGCTGGCATGGAAAAGGATAATGTCGCCAGGATGGGCGCGTGTAACGACACGATTGATAATTTTGGCAGTACCGATGTTCATCCAATCGAGTGAATCGGTGTCCCACTGGATGACCTTATATTGCAATTCTTCCGCAATGCGGAGCACACGTTTGTCGAAATCGCCATTAGGAAGTCGGATTAATTTCGGTTGCTTGCCAGTCACGTCGGATAGAATAGTATGCGCGGTCGTAATTTGCTTGCGAATCTCTTCGTCGCTCAGCTTGCTGTAGTTGTCATGCTTGTGGCCGTGGCTGCCGATCTCATATCCAGCGTCTTGAATTTTTTTTACGATTTCTGGATGCGATTGGCTCCAAGGCGAGGATAGGAAGAAGGTCGCCTGCTTAATGTTCTTTTCTTTGAGTACGTTAAGAATTGGCTCTGTACGTTTGTCTCCCCAGCTAATATCGAAGGTTAGCGCAACTACCTTCTTATCAGTGGGAACACTGTAGATCGCTGCCGGCTGCTGCGGAGCAAATACAGTAATGTTGTCGCGCTCAGCATAAATGATGCCTACGGAGAACACAACGGCAATTGCGATCAAGAAATACCGTTTTAGTTTTCGACCGTTCAATACATAAAAAACATTCATGGGGAAGGGCACTCCTCTCTAATGGAAGCTTGTACAAAGATAAGAAAGTATGAATCCGACTTTTATACTTCGCTTATCTTTTACCGCGAAACGAGCCGTTGCTTCCTAGGATAGCGGCTGGCGTTAACGCTTGTAGTACAATCTATGCTCGTACAATCGAGATATTCATCTATCTTGCGAAGTTTCTTGCTGGGAGGGAAATTCATTGTTCAAGTGGCAGTTGAATTGGGAATATTTCAAACGAATGAATTCGTATATCGCATTTGGTACCATTTTGTTTTTGGCGGGGATGGTGATCGGAGGCACGAACCCGGCGTTCAAGTCGTTTCTTGATGGACAGCTGGAGGGGCTTGGGAAGATTGCCGAGATGATTGATGATTCAAGTAATCCTACATTAACGATGTTTATATTTATCTTCTTGAATAATGCGGTCAAATCGATTGTGATTATGTATTTAGGAGCCATGTTAGGCATTTTGCCGATTTTTTTCTTGGTTGTGAATGGCATGGTAATCGGCTACTTGCTCAAAGCAACCGCAGATCTTCATGGCGGAGCCTACGTGTTCGAGCTCATCGTAAAAGGGTTGTTGCCTCATGGCATATTGGAGATTCCAGCCATCATTATTGCTTGCGCTTATGGTATGCGTTTCGGCGTTCTTGTTTTGAAGGCATTAGGCTCGCTACTGTTCGCGAGATCGAAGTCCGGTCGGTTAGGAGAAGAGCTTGAGGGTTTCGTAGCACGAACAGTACCGATGATGGTCGTACTGACTATTACGCTTCTAATTGCAGCTGTAATCGAGAGTACATTTACAACATGGCTGTTAACCTTGTAATAATTTTTCCAATATTTGAGCATAACAGTAAAGCAGTGTCGAAACGCATTTGCGTGAGGCGTTGCTTTTTTGTTCAAATATAGGAAAGTATATGATTTCTTCATCCTTTCTCTATATTTCCTAGATGGAAACGGGCTGTGCTGCCAGAGGTCGGCGGGTAGCCGTTTCATCTTAGGTAAAGGACGGTCTAGTTGCGCTTTACAACTAAAGGAGGTCACATACGGCTATGCTCGGAATACTATTCAACGATAAAGAATGCAAAGAACTCGACTACGTCCTTCGAAAAGAACTGGATGAAATGCTGCTCGACCTGAATGATTCAAGACTAGACGGAGATATTAAACAAGCCATCACGAGACGCTATAAAATTATCTTCCGTATGTATGCCCGAATTGCATCCTCGAAAGAACTTTCGCGTTATGCATTAAATGCGCGTTCTTATCGATAAATCAGCTTTTTAAAAAAGTTTTAAAAAAGGGGTTGCATTTAATTGGGCCCCTGTGATATATTATTTCTTGTCGCCAACGAGACACAGTCGGTTGACACGAAAGAGTAAATTGCTCTTTGAAAACTGAACAACGAGTAATAACTGCCTCGCAAATCCTTCGGGATAAGCGAAAAAGCGATAAAAAAG
>NZ_VDBO01000001.1:2540106-2696153 GCF_005930355.1 Paenibacillus sinopodophylli | reverse complement strand
GTGGCGGAATGGCAGACGCGCGCGACTCAAAATCGTGAGGGAAACCGTGGAGGTTCGAGTCCTCTCATCGGCACCATATTTTAAACTCAAACTCTTAAGATCATTATGATCTTAAGGGTTTTTTTGTGTTTATACAGCTAAGTACCTAAGACGACACTACTTACAATCATAAACAGAACATGTCCGTAAAAAATATGTAAAATACCGGTTTACAATACTATTCATCTAGTGTACTATGTAACTATAACACAAGGACACTGGAGGCGGAAGTAGATGAATCCAACTATAAAGAACAATGATAAAGAACCTGTTCTTTCCATGAAGAATGTAACGAAACGTATTGGAAGCAAAGCGATAGTAGATCGTTTGTCATTTGATATTCATAAAGGACAGATCGTAGGTTTGCTTGGCCCCAATGGAGCAGGCAAGACGACAACGATTCGTATGATAGTCGGCCTCATTCAAATGACAGAGGGCGATGTGATCATACAGGGAAATAGTATTAAAAATGAATTTGCGAAAGCAATTAGCCATATAGGAGCTATTATCGAGAATCCAGAATTCTATCCCTACATGACAGGGAGAGATAATCTGAAACAGTATCAGCGGATGTCAGCAGGTGTAACCGATGAGCGGATCAAAGAAGTTGTTGAGCTTGTAGGTTTGGAATCAGCGATGAACAAGAAGGTGAAGGCTTATTCACTTGGCATGAGGCAGCGCCTTGGTATTGCTCAAGCTTTGTTAGATCGTCCATCTTTGCTTATTCTCGATGAGCCGACGAATGGTCTTGATCCAGCAGGAATCAGAGAGATGAGACAATATTTGCAACAGATAGCAAGTACAGAGGGAATCTCCATTCTTGTATCAAGTCATCTGTTGTCCGAAATGGAATTGATGTGCAGCAGGGTAATCGTTATCCAGCAAGGGAAATTTGTTACCGAGCGTGATTTGAACGAGAAGATCGAACAAACTCAAAACATTTCAGTTGCGCTTCGTGTGGATGACGTTGAGCGGGCATCACTTGTAGCTGCCAAGATAGAGGGAGCACAGATCGTCCAGAACATAGAAAAACATAACGACCTTATCCTCTCTCTCCCGAATGAATTAATTCCCGATGTTATCGCGCGGTTAGGAAATGAACAAATTAAAATTTATCGCATTATAGAAACGAAGGCAACGCTGGAAGATGAGTTTTTGAAATGGACTGGAGGTAGTCGAATTGCTTAACTTTGGGGGATTAGTACAAAATGAATGGCTGAAGATGTCAAAAAAACGCAGCTTTATGATCGCATTTGCGGTTATGCTCATTGCAATTGTAGGTATTACTTTTCTAATATGGAAATTATCCGTGGTGGAATCTCCGGATCTAGTCATAGAGGAGCAGTTTAAATCTGTACTCGATTTCACAGCAAGTATGATGTCTGCCACTGGACTCGGTATGGTGATCACGATCATCTCCATTATTTTTACAGCAGGTATTGTGGCTAAAGAGCATCAGCTAGGTACGATCAAGTTTTTGCTGATTAGAGCGCATGGCAGAAACAAGATATTAGCTTCAAAATATGTGGCTGCTCTACTTTTTGTTAGCTCCATTATTGTATTCTCGTTAGTGGTATCTTTCATATCAGGCGGATTTGCATTCGGATTTGATACGAGTACAGGTCAAGAGACATGGAGTGGTGTGGCCGAATCGGTATGGTATCAATCCGTTTACACTTTCATTTATGTGACATTAACGTTTATGGTCAGTATCTTGACGAGATCCTCCGGTGCAACAATCGGTATTGGAATGGCAGCAGTACTTATTGAAGGACCCTTACAAATGTTATTATCAAGATATGATTTCTCAAAATACTTGTTATTTATGAATACGAACTTATCCCAATTTTCTGAATCGGGGTCAAATGGAGGCATCGCCTTTCCCAGCCTAGTCTGTGCAGCCTATGCGGCTTTGTTTCTAATCATTGGTTTCGTTGCTTTCAAAAAAAGGGACATATAGCCGGAATGTTTTTCATTAAGGCACAGAAGGGAGCATTAGTATTATGACAATTGAATTTGATAATAATCTACCGATCTATTTGCAAATTATGAATTATATAAAAAAAGAAATTATTACCGGAAAACTGAAGGCTGGCGATAAAATACCGGCGGTACGGGAGTTAGCGTCAGAGCTGCAAATTAATCCGAATACCATTCAGCGTACCTTTCAAGAGCTGGAGCGTGAACAAATCGTTGAGACCAAGCGGGGACTTGGCCGATATGTAACCAGTGAGGAGTCGAAAATTATGGAAATCAAGAAGGAAATGGCAAGTGATCTGCTCGGCCGATTTATACATGGCATGCAGGAGCTTGGATTCGCCAATCATGATATCGTCAACATCGTATCGAAAGCAGTGGAAGAAAAGGATAATGAATAGGAGTGAATTAACCGTGGAGAACATATTGCAATTGAATGATGTATCCAAATCCTATGGAGGAAAAAGAGCGTTAAACCAGGTGTCGCTTCAATTGGGGCCGGGCAAAATAATCGGCTTGCTTGGCAGCAATGGCAGCGGTAAAAGTACAATTATGAAGCTTGCTGCAGGCCTTATACATCCAGCCTCAGGTACCATTCAAGTTGATGGCAAGCCAGTGGGTTTAGAAACAAAAAAGATAACCTCCTTTATGCCAGATCGTCCGTTGACGGAGAATTGGATGCGAGTTGAGGATGCGTTATTATTTTATCAGGAGTTTTATGCAGACTTTGATAAGACGAAAGCAGAAGACATGCTAGGCTTTATGAAATTGAACAAGAGGGATCGTGTTAGAGCATTGTCCAAGGGAATGAATGAGCGTTTGCAGCTTACGCTTACGTTGTCGCGAAACGCTAAGCTTTATTTGCTGGATGAGCCAATCGGCGGTGTTGATCCCGTAGCAAGGACAAAGATTCTAGATGCGATCGTTAACTATTATAACGAGGAGAGCAGCCTAATCGTCTCGACCCATCTTGTACGTGATATTGAACGGATTTTTGATGAGGTGGTTTTCATACGTGATGGAGATATCGTTCTCCATGATGAGGTGGAGAATATCCGTCTCAAGCACGGAAAAGGCATCGATGAAATGTTCAAGGAGGTATTCGGAGAATGATTAAGCTGCTGAAATATGATTGGAAGAGAAATAACGACGGTATTCTTAGTACATTAGCGATATTAGTTATTGTGCAAGCAGTGTTCAACATCGTCGGATTCATGAAACACTGGGACGAAAGTGTCCTTTTAGGTTTTAGCATATTCGGTTACGTACTTGCATTTATGTTATTAGTTATCCATTGCTTCAGGACATTCGACAGCAATCTGAAGTCGTACAGCCGCAGGTTGCTTCCACAGCATCCCATAAAGGCAATAGGGGCATCTATCCTGCTCTGTTGGATCGTTTTGGGCTTGATTCTGGCTATAGTAGCTATCCATATCCCCATATTTGCAGCTTTTTCAACTATAGATTTTTCGTTCTTTAGAGACAATGTTAAGTTTGAAGGAGCAGCTAAAGGCATTGCAATTCTAGAAATCGTATGGGCCTATACAGCATTCATAATCTCCATTCTCGCATCGATTGCCGTTGCAGGATGCTTCCGGTTTAAGGGAGCAGCATGGATCGGAATTGTTTTCTTCTTTGCTAGCCAAACCTTAGCCGTATGGATTGATAACTTATTGTTTGGAAGCAATGATAGTGATTTAGGACTTGTATCGATTATTGGTGAATTCGGAGAATCGAGCAGTGTAACAGTAAGCACGAATTTGGATATTGGTTATTTATTCGGACCTTTCTTGCTTCAGCTTGTGTTTATGGGAGCTTTCTTGTATCTTACCGTCTATCTAATGAATAAAAAGGTAGAGATTTAGTAAAAAGCATAGTTGAAAGGCGCTTAAGGAATGAAATCCTAGAAGCGTCTTTTTGTTTTTTAGAATAGGATTTCACGTAAGCGCTTAAAATGGTAGAATTAGACAAGATACGTTATGGGTTGGGAGGAGGGCGGTACGTGGGGTTTGGCAAATCGATCAGAACTCGCCTCATTATTGGGTTTATGGCAGTTATGCTGCCGGTTGTCGTATATATGTTGATCAATAATAGCTATTCGCGTGATATTGTAAGGGAGAAGGTTTCGGAAACCTATCGAAATACGCTCGATATTTATGTCGGCCAAACCGATCATAATTTGTCCCAAATCAACGATTATCTATACAAAATGTCTGTTCTGGATACCGACGTCGGACTGCTTATGTCGTTTCCTATGGACAGTGATGGCTACACACTTACGAAAATACGGATCGATGCGAAGCTGAATAGAGATGTCGGCGTTTATAATTTAATTGATGCCGTTTTTTTATATCACCCGGATGACATTATTTTCGGAACGGAAAGCATATACAACGATACCAAAAAAATAATCAAGACGCATATGGATACGCTGACATCGGAAAATAATTTATTGCATAATGATCAGCATACCTGGGAGGTGCGAGAGGATAACCGCATGCCTGGGAAATTTTTTCTCATTAATTACATAAAAGTTTCGGATCGTTTGTACGTAGGGGCGATGATTAAGGTACAAGAAATCAATTCCATGCTGTCCATCCAGTGGAGCGATGGAGATATCGGCCACAATGGCATCTATTTGCGAGAGGGAGATCAGCTGGTGGCACCTCTCACAGAGAATACAGCGCCGCTCGAGCTGAGCTACAAATTATCAGAAAAGCCCTATGAGTCATTAACAGATCGTGAGACAGGAGCTAGCTATCTGGTGATGAGCCGGATGAGCGACATGGTCAATATTGCGTATCGTGTCGTTATACCGGAGGAAACGCTGCTGCGTAATCTGTTGTTTTTCAGAAATGCTACGTTGTTTGCTCCAATTGGCTTTTTGGCCATTTTGCTTATTTACTTGTTTTTTATGCGAAACATGCTCTTTAAACCACTGCATGAGCTTATTCTGGGTATGAAAAAGATATCGCTGGGTATGCTCGATGTGAGGTTGAAAAAGAATAAAACATTGGAGTTTGAGTTTCTGGGCAATACGTTTAACGTGATGGCTGAGCAAATAAAAACGTTGAAAATTGATGTTTATGAGGAGCAGCTTCGTGTGAAGCAAGGCGAGCTTAAACAGCTGCAGGCGCAGATTAATCCACATTTTTATATGAACAGTCTTAACATCATCTATAATTTAGCGGCGCTTGGCGATACGGATTCAGTCAAAAAAATGTCACTTCATCTAGCTGACTATTTCCGCTTCATCATGAAAGCCAATCGTGATACGATTTCACTAAAGGAAGAATTGCTGCATATTGAGAATTATTTGACGATCCAAAAAATTCGTTTTCCTGATAAGCTGCAATGCCATTTCGAAGGCATGGAGGAGCTGATGGAATACCCAATTGCGGCATTGACTATCCAACCCTTCGTGGAAAATTGTATCATTCATGGATTCAAAAATAGGCGTCAGCTGTTTCAAATGAAAATATCGGCAATACGCAATGAAGATAACGGTTTTACCTTAACGATTAGCGATAACGGGATCGGATTTGAGCCGATGGTACTGGAGAAACTGCGGAAAAAGGAGCCTCTTCAAGAGGGTGAATCAAGCAGACTTGGGATTATGAACGTCATACACAGGCTGCAGCTGCTCTATGGAGAGCGAACCTCCATTACATTTGGGAATCAAGCAGAAGGCACCGGGGCTATCATTACGATTGTATTTCCAGGGCTTACGGAAGGAGCGAGAACGGTTGTATAACTTATTGGTTGTAGATGATGAAGAAATTGCAATTCGAGGAATCGTAGAAGGAATTGATTGGTCTACGCTGCCTATTGCGAATATTTATACTGCGATTGATGTAGAGGAAGCACAGGCCTTACTGAGTGAGAACACCATTCACATTATGGTCTCTGATATCGATATGCCCAACCTTAGCGGTATCGATTTACTGGAATGGGTTAACGAGCATTCTCCCTCAAGCGTTACGATTTTTCTGACTGGACACGCGGATTTCAAATATGCGCAGCAGGCTGTTCAACTGGGCTGTTTCGACTATTTGCTAAAGCCCATTGACCATAATGCGTTGAAGGCATGTGTGAATGAAGCGCTCAGCAAAGTAAAGGAACTTGAGCAGCTTGCCAAAATCAAAGACACGTACAGCTTGTTTTATGAGCAGTGGAGCAAGCAACGGCCTATTCTCATCGAGCGCTTCTGGCATGATGTGTTGCATTATCGATTGTCTGCCGCGCCACTGCAGCTAGATGCTTCCTTGCAAACTTATGCCTTGCCGCTTCAGTCGAACAGCCCGCTGCGGGTAGTCCTTATTAGTATCGAGCAGTGGCGTGAAGAGTGGTCAGCACGTGATGAGGAAATTATGACTTACGGTATCAAAAATGCAGCTGAAGAGCTTGTACTAGATGGAGAACCAGGACATATCGTCCAAGACGTGAGTGGAATTCTTTACGTTCTATTCTACGGAACAATGGATAATGAGGGACAATCGGCCACCATTATAGCAGAGCGATGTGAGACATTCATTAATCGGTGCAAGATCATGCTGCATTGTTCGCTTTCTTGCTATATTGGAGAGCTTTCGCAAGTGAAGCAGCTAAGGGAGTGTGTACAAGGACTGTTATCTATGGAGCGGAGCAACGTAAGCAATACATGCTCGGTACTTCTAGAAAAGGAGCATTCTCATGAGCAGGGAGTAAACATTCCGCAGGCAGCACCATTCTCAGATTGGTCGTTGCTGCTCGAATCGGGCAAGCAAACTGAACTGGCACAGCGGGTGGATGAGTTTTTTGATCATATGCAGCAATTGAAGGTTGACTACACCTACATGGCATCATTTTACTATGGCTATATGAATATGCTCTTTCAATGGCTTAATAAGAAATCGGTACAGATGACGGATGTGTTCAAGAATAGAGAGTGGGAAGTGAGTGAGAACGTCCTCAAATCACTGCCGCGGATGAGAACGCTCACGCAGCAGTTGAGTCTGCAGGTAGCAGAATATGCAAACCAGAATGGGAAGGACGTTTCTCAGGTGGTGGAGAGAGTACAGCGTTATATGGAGGAGCATCTTGGCGAGGAATTCAGCAGAGAGCAGGCGGCAGAGTCTGTCTATTTGAATCCTGCTTATTTGTCACGCTTGTTCCGCAGAGAGACAGGGTATTCTCTGACAGATTATTTGGTGCGGCTGCGAATTACAAAGGCAAGGATCGAGCTTGAGAAAACAAACAACCGCGTCAGCGATGTTGCGATTAACGTAGGATATGGAAACTTTTCGCATTTCTCGAAGCTATTTAAGAAGACGACAGGGCTAACTCCACAGGAATATCGCAAAAAATTTCAAAATGTATAATCGAAAAGTCATTTGACCGTTAATGCGGTCACGGCGCCGACAGCTGTCGGCGTCTTTTTTTTGTACAATCAGATCAGAGAAAACAACACAGTGTGTTAGAAAGAGGAGGGGGAAGGCGATGGCAAAAACTACGACAGAGACGGTTGCAGCTGCCTATATTCCAAAGAGATCAGTAAAAAAAATAACGCAAATTAGTATTATCAAAAAATATTGGATGTTCTATCTCATGATGCTACCTGCTATTGTATTGCTGATCCTAAACAATTACATTCCGATGTTCGGAATTATGATTGCGTTCAAAAACATCAATTATGCGGACGGTATTCTAGGAAGTCCATGGAGCGGTTTAAAAAACTTTGAGTATTTGTTCAAAACATCAGATGCGTGGATTATTACAAGGAACACCCTATTGTACAATTCAGGATTTATTGTTCTTAATCTTTTCTTCCCGCTCGCATTCGCGATCATGCTGAATGAAATTAAGAACCGATTTGTTGCAAAGCTCCACCAAACCGTAATGTTTCTTCCTTACTTTCTATCTATGGTCGTTATCAGCTATCTAGTATTCGGGTTTCTGAGCGACGAGCATGGTTACTTGAACAGCTCGCTCCTTCCGGCGCTTGGGCTTGAGAGTGTACAGTGGTATTTCACTAAGGAAGTATGGCCGTACATCCTGCCGATCGTAAACACATGGAAGAGCATGGGTTACTTCACAGTCATTTATATGGCAGCGATCATCGGAATAGATGATGAGTATTATGAAGCCGCAACCATTGACGGAGCAAGCAAATGGAAGCAAATGACGAGTATTACAGTACCGCTAATTATGCCTGTTATCACGATTATGACACTTCTTCAAATTGGTAAAATATTCAATGCAGACTTTGGTCTATTCTTCCAGGTACCGAGGGAATCAGGAGTATTATTCCCAGTCACGAATGTTATCGATACGTATGTATATCGAACCTTTCTAACGGTTGGTGATATTGGTCTCTCATCTGCTGCAGGTTTGCTGCAATCAGTCATCGGATTTGCACTCGTATTCTTATCCAACTGGGTGGTTCGACGTCTGAACAAAGAAAATGCACTGTTCTAGTTTTAGTAGCATGACCGTTTATTCTTACGAAAATATGATGGAGGTGACCCTATGGAAGCAAAAGAGGTCATAGCATCCGGAGCCGGATCTAATCCCAAAAACCAATTGTCTACGCCAGCTTCTCTAGGTATCAATGTATTCTTTATTATCTATTCCTTACTTTGTGTTATCCCGCTCGTATTAATTGTAATGGTATCCATTACAGACGAAACGGCTGTCGTGACCAATGGCTATCAATTCATTCCTGCTAAGTTTGATCTTGGAGCTTATCAATTTCTATTCAAAGATGCGACCCAAATTTTACGTTCTTACAGCATATCCATATTCGTGACGATCGTTGGAACGACGCTCAGCCTCGTAATCATGGCATTGTATGCGTATCCAATATCGAGATCAGATTTCCCGCATGCCAAGTTCTTCACTTTCTTTGTTTTCTTCACGATGTTGTTCTCGGGCGGACTTGTACCTTGGTACCTCGTTTATGCACAGACGCTGGGTCTGAAGGATACATTGCTCGCTCTGATTATGCCGCTTCTCGTGGCTGCGTTTTTTGTCCTCATTATCCGTACTTTTTTCCAAACAACGATACCAACTGCGATCCTTGAGTCTGCGAAGATTGACGGCGCAGGAGAGCTTACTATCTTTCTGAAAATCGTACTGCCGCTTTCACTTCCCGTATTAGCGACAGTAGCGCTCTTTCAAACATTGACGTATTGGAATGACTGGTTTCTAAGCCTTGTGTTCATCACAAAGGATGGCAATATTACGGTTCAATATCTCATGTACAAAACGATGCTGAACATCCAGTTTCTTGCTAACAACAGTACAGCGGCAGCGGCGATTAAGGCAGCCGGCGGTACGTTCAGATTTCCGAGTGAGACAGTACGGATGGCGATGGTGGTTGTCGGAATTGGGCCAATCATATTCGCATATCCATTCTTCCAGAAGTATTTCGTCAAAGGACTCACTGTTGGTGCTGTTAAAGGTTAAGTACAAGGTCAATTTTTCGTTTGGCTGTAGCCGGTATTTCCGGTTTAGCATATAAACCTAATTTTTGAGGGAGGTCCACCCGCTATGAAGCAAGTTAAACAAAAAACATCTATGCTTCTACTTTTGATGATGTCCATCGTACTAATCGTGTCTGGATGCTCAGGAAATGGCAACAAAAACAATGCAGAGCCTACTAAGGAACCTGCAGCAGAGACCGAAAAACCGGCAACGACAGAAGAAGCGCCTTCAACTGAATTGGCGCCTTATCAAATCTCACTCGTGTACCCTGGAACGCCGCAAACGGATGAGAAGAAGATCGAAGAAGCACTGAACAAAATCCTTACTGAAAAAATTAATGCAACGATCGATCTTAGACCGATTGATTGGGGCGCATGGGATGACAAAATCAACCTGATGGTTGCTTCGCAAGAAGAAGTAGACATCGTGTTCACGGCACAATGGAATGGTCATGCCAAATATGTAGCAAAAGGAGCATTTCTTGAGCTAGGCGAGCTTCTTGAGCAATATGGCAAAGGCATTACGGAGTCTCTAGATCCTGCCTTTATCGAGGGTGCCAAAATCAACGGTAAAAACTATGCGGTTCCAACCAATAAAGAGCTTGCAGCACTTGGTGGCATTGTTTACCGCAAAGACGTGACAGATGAGCTTGGCATTGACATGTCGAATGTGAAGACACCTCAAGATCTCGATGCTGTCTATGCGGTCATTAAAGCGAAAAGACCTGACTTGACTCCACTGTACACAACAGGTGGCGCGTTCAACTCCCACTTCTTCGCTAACTATGATTTCCTAGGTGATTCGACAATTCCAGGTGCGATTCTCAAGGATGCGGACGGTACAACGGTATCGGCAGTTGAGCAAATCGAGCGCTACAAGGAATATTTGAACCTAACTCGCGATTACTTCAAAAAGGGTTACATTAATGCTGACGCAGCAACAACTCAAGTATCCTCTTCAGATGCTTGGAAAGCAGGTACAGTATTCTCCACATTGGAGCCATTGAAACCAGGTAAGGATGCTGAAGTAGCGAGCGCGGCGGGTCTATCGGGTAAGCTTGCACAAATCTCGATGAGCGAGAAAACAGTTGCAACATCAGAAACAGCGGGATCAATGCTCGGTATTTCTTTCACATCGAAAGACCCTGCTCGTGCGATGATGCTGATCAACCTTCTTCACACGGACAAAGATATTAATAACATTTTGAACTTCGGTATTGAAGGCGATCACTTCACGAGAAATGGTGAAATCATTACGGCAACAGGCAACACAGCAAATTATAACCCAGGCTCCGCATGGATGTTCGGCAATCAGTTCCTTAACTACGTATGGGATACTGAGGATCCAGAGAAATGGGCGAAATTTAAAGAGTTCAACCAAAATGCTAAAGTATCTCCAGGTCTTGGATTCGTATTCGACAGTGAGCCAGTTAAAGCAGAGGTTGGCGCATTGGCAAACGTAATTCGTCAGTATCAAAGAGCTTTGGAAACAGGTTCAGTTGATGTTGACAAAACGTTGGTAGAGTACGACAAAAAACTCAAGGATGCAGGCGTAGATAAGGTAGTTGCTGAGAAACAGAAGCAATTCGACGCTTTCATTGCAAGCAAATAATACACATGCCATTCTAAAATAAGATCAAAAACCCGTGCCATCAAATGGCGCGGGTTTTTGCGTTGTATATACTTGTGCTTGCTTTTTTTTGTGTATTCTTTACAATTAAGCTAACAAATTCAAATAAACATCGCACGAGGGGGAAATTCGATAATGGCACGAAGGAAGCCTATATGGATTCGTACAAAGAAGCTCTTTCTTGCTTGCGTATTTCTACTAAGCGCATGTTCCAATCACGAAGGGACAGGAAGCCCATCTTCAAGTTCGGCTCCGGGCAAAGGGTTTGAAAGCGCTTCACCATCAGCGCAGAAGTCAAAAGCAAAAGATGAATATCTGCTAAAGAGCTATACGCTGAAATTCGTATATATAGGTGCTCAGCAGAAGGATGAAGCAGAAATAGAATCAGCAATCAATGAGTATCTGTTGACCAAAATAAATGCAAAAATCGACCTTTTGCCGATAGATTGGGGTTCTTGGGATGATAAGGTTAACCTAATGATTGCTTCCCGCGAGAAGGTTGATATTATATTCACAGCGCAATGGAACAAGCATGCGATGAATGTGTCGAAAGGTGCTTTTCTAGAGCTCGATGAGCTGTTGAAGCAATATGGGCAAGGCATACTACAAACGCTTAACCCTATATTTCTGGCAGGTGCAAAGATTAACGGTAAAAACTATGCAGTTCCGACTAATAAAGAGTTGGCCGCTCAAGGTGGAATTGTTTATCGCAAGGATATCGCTGAGGAGCTTGGCATCGACATGTCGGAGGTAAAAACACTGGGGGACTTAGATAAAGTCTACCAGATTATACTGGACAAGAAACCGGGTATGATACCGATTTACATGAAGCAGGGAGAGACATTCAATGCTCATTATGTTGGTAACTATGATGCATTCGGTGATACGTCGATTCCAGGCATTATTCTAAAGGATGGACAAGATACACGAATCAAACCGACTTACGAAGTAGAACGTTATATGGATACGTTACGGACTACGCGACAGTTTTTTTTGAAGGGGTATATTAACAAGGATGCCACTACGAATCAAACGATGAACACTGATGCACTGCGTTCAGGTGACGCTTTTTCGATCACATCAGCATTGAAGCCAGGAAAGGATGAGGAGCTTGCGATATTAACAGGGCTGACAGGAAAGCTGGCACAGCTTACGTTGAATGAGAAAACAATCGCAACTTCGGAAACGGCTGGTTCGATGTTGGCAGTCTCTTCAACTTCGCAGGACCCCGTACGTGCGATGATGTTTATTAATATGCTGCATACGGATGTATATTTGAATAACTTGCTTAATTACGGAATTGAAGGCAAACATTACGAAAAACAAAACGAGAATGTCATTGGTCCAACTGAATATACGAAAGGATATAATCCAGGTACCAATTGGATGTTTGGCAATCAGTTTTTAAACTATGTATGGAATAGTGAAAACGAGAATAAATGGGATCTTTTCAAACAATTTAATGAAAATGCGAAGGTTTCCCCTGGGTTAGGATATGTATTCGATGGAAGTCTGGTGAGAGCAGAGGTAGCCGCAGTCGTTAATGTCGATCGACAATACCAAACTGCGCTGGAAACCGGTTCCGTTGATGTTGATCAGGTACTGCCTGAGTACATAGAGAAGTTGAAGGCAGCTGGCATTGAGAAGATTATTACCGAGAAGCAGAAACAATTCGATTACTTTCTTGCTAATAAATAAAAATATGGTCTGTGGTGCCGGCTTAGCGCAAATCGCTTTGCCGGCATTTCTTATTTCTCTGCATTCAGCTATAGAGCGCTTCCGCCAAACAAGAAGCGGTATTCCCATTGCTTGTTATCAATACTGTCGATCCGAACGCCGCCGCTCTCTTTGGAGAAGGTATTAATCATCTTGCCATTACCTAAATAAACACCGACGTGAGTAACGGTTTGCTTCGATTTGGATAACTTGGCATAGCTAGCGGAGCCGGTTCCGCGATAGGACATAAAGAACATGAGGTCTCCCCGTTTCAAGCTCGTCCAATTTGTTTTTATGGTGGATTTCTTTTTTACATAAGCAGCTTGTGCTGCGGATGTTGAAGGAATTGTAATGCCAGCTGCAACCTTAAATATGTGCTTAGTGAAATCAGAACAGTCGAATGTTTTCGTTGTGCTTCGGTTAGAACCGAATTCATAAGGTGTTCCTAAGTATTTCATGCCAGTCGAAATGATTTTCTCTGTAGTAGACGCTGCAGCGTAAGCATGCTGATTCACAGGTAGTATTCCTGTTCCTGTACTAAATAGTGCGATAGCTACTATTCCTGCTGTGAGATACTTCTTAATGGATACGTTTTTCATTGGCAGCGTATACACCTCCTGTATTGGTATTAACGTACCACAGGGATATTCCTACTTTAAGCTGTAATATATGGTAACCATGGCGCATTTGCCCCTCAAGGCGGGTATCCGACTCGACCAAAGTCCAGTGCCAAAACCGCCGAAAGTCCGTTTTAACAAAGGAGAAATTGATCTAAACTAAGTACATAAGCAAGAGCAGCACACGCAAGGCACGAAACAAAAATGAAAAAATTCTAATAGACGAAAGGAGATGGAATTGGAGATGAATGGTAAAAACGCTTTAGGTATACTGCTGGTCATCGTCGGCAGCATCGCGGTACTTAATTTTGTAGGTGTTCATTTCGGAGCAATATTCGGATTCTTGCTTCCGTTCATACTGATCGGATTCGGTATCGTAGGATGGACGAACAACAAGAAATGGATTGGGGGCATTCTTGCTGCAATCGGCGGATTGATGCTTCTCAGCAAGTTCGGCGGCTTCCTTGTATTGTTGCTTGCAATCGGCTTGATCATTGGCGGAGTTAGCCTCTTTAAGAAAAATAAACGCAGCGCTTACTAATAGCTGTGAATCAAGGTGAAACGGCTGTTGCCATCCTTTGGTGGCGCAGCGCGTTTCAGTCCGAGAAATAGAAGCGGAATATAAGGGTGAAACTTATAAATTCTTATATTTGAACATAGTAGTGTCGGCAGATTGGAATGGTTTTGCACCGTAAAACGTTAAGGAGGACATGGTATGAGTATTATGAAGCGAGTTCGCGACATTACAGTTGCTACATTAAATGAACGTCTTGAGAAATCAGAGGATCCAGTTCGTATGATTGATCAATTTCTCTGGTCAACGAGAGAAGATATAATTCAAGCGGAGAAGCTTTACCAGCAATATGCTGGTCATAGCAATCACTTGAAAGCCCAGTGGCTGCAAGCCGAAGAGCAGAAGGAACGTAGAGAGAATCAAGCGCTGACTGCTTTGAAGGCAGGCGAAGAGCAATTGGCTAGAATCGCATTGCATGAGAAGGCAGGCTGCGAAGAGCGCTCTATTCAATATCGTGAGCTGTTCGAGCAGAGCCGCCAGAATACATTGGATCTGGAAGAGCAGCTGCGTGAGATGCGCAGCGAATACCAATCTGTGTATGATAAACGTGAATATTATGCAGCCCGCATGGAATCATTGAGATTGCAGCAGCGTATGAACAGCCGATATGCAAACGGATTTGGCGAGCATGGTGCACAATCTGGCGCGGCTTTCAGAAGGCTGGAGGACCGGATCAGCGGTATGGAGCATGAAGCCAAGAGCTTGCGCGAAATCCGCAGAATGGGGCAAGAATTCGTAACGGAAGCGGGCAATTCCGTACAATCCGTTATAGAACGAGAGCTTGAGCAGTTGAAGCGAAAGCTTGAGAAAGAAGGATGGACGTCTTGAAGAAATTTTACCGCTCATCACGCGACAAGAAGTTATTCGGTCTATGCGGCGGATTGGCAGAAATGTTCAATGTTGATGCCACGCTGCTGCGGATTTTACTAATCATTGTTACGGTTATTACTGGTGGCGGCGTTATCCTTGTCTATATTCTTGCAGGCATGGTCGTACCCAAAGAACCGCCGGTTTACTCGAACTTCGGTCCTAACGGCTACGGCAATGGATACGGCGGTAGTTACAACCCTGGATATGGTCACCAGCCAAACGTATCGTTTGGTGGGCCTTACAAAAACCCGCCACAAGCACAAAGCACATGGAATACACAAGGACCTGCGCCACAGCCTGCACCGTCCTCGCAGTTTGACAGTATGATGGATGATTTAGAGAAAAAGGCGTTACGTCGTGAAATAGAAGAATTGAAAGCCAAAATTGCTAAATACGAGAAGGGAGATTTTTAATATGGGAATTTTCAAACGCATGAAGGATATGACGAAGGCATCACTGAATGAGGCATTGGACAAAATGGAAGACCCGATTGTAATGTTGAATCAGTACCTGCGTGATATGGAGTCCGAAATCCATCAAGCTGAGGTGACAGTAGCCAAACAGATGGCTAATGAGCGCCGTATGAAGCAGCGCTTGGAAGAAACAGTACGCAGCGCGGCTGACCGCGAATCCAAAGCGGAGGCAGCACTTCGTGCAGGCCAAGAGGAACTTGCACGCAAGCTGTTGGAAGAAAAGCTTTATTTCGACCAAAAGGTTTCGGAATACTTCGATCTTCATGGACAATCCAAATCACAAGCTGAAGAATTGATGCAGCAGTTGCACACGATGAAGGAAGAATTCTACCAGCTGCGCAACAAACGCAATGAGTTGGTTTCTCGGGCACAAGTAGCCAAAGCGCAAAAACAAATGGCTCAGCTAACGGCAAACCACACGATCGACAGCGGTTCTGCATCACGCGGCTTCTACCGCATGGAGGAGAAAATCATGCAGCTTGAAGCGGAAGCGGATGTCCTGCGTACTCCTTATTCATACAGTGGTACGAAGAGCAGCTTCAATGCGGCTGACGCAGAGAAGCAGATCAAGGTTGATGAGCAACTACAAGCGTTGAAGAACAAGCTGAATCCTACTCCTTCACTGGCGAAGGATTCGACTGAGGAATAAAAGCTTAACCAATGGGAGAAGCGGACCGGATAACGGTCTGCTCTTTCATATGTTTGGTCCACTTACATAATCATACGATAGAGGTTAGAATAGTACATATAAGGAAGTGAGCCGTGTGGAACAAGGCAAAAAAACAGACCAGCCAAATCATGCGGCCCGCCGGCGCAACGTAGCGGAGACGATTCTGTGGCTGCTTATTATTATCAGTCTAGTCGTCATTGTGCTGCAGGGGATCGGATACGTTGAGCTCTTCACACTTCAAGGCAAATGGGCAGTCGTTGGACTGACGATTGTCGGGGCAGGTCTTGCAGCCGCCACGTTTAACGGTTATTTGCAAAATTCGAAGCTGAAGGAAACGCTTAAACGAATGACGGAGCAGCAGGTGAAGCGGCGTTTTACCGTAACATTAAGTAATGGTGAGAAAACGGACAATGAGATCTCGGAACAGGAGCAAGTTGACCCGAACTGGACAGAGAAAGTAAAGTTCACAGCAGTAATCGAGGAACGTCAACGGCTCGCTCGTGAGCTGCATGATGCGGTCAGCCAGCAGCTGTTTGCGATTTCGATGACGGCAACGGCAGTCAGCCGTACCATTGACCGTGATTGGGAGCGAGCGAAGCGTCAGGTGCAGCTCATTGAAGAAATGGCCGCCGTAGCACAATCTGAGATGCGGGCATTGCTGCTTCATCTTAGGCCTGTCCATCTGGATGGGAAAAATCTCGGACAGGCGCTTACCGTCTTGGTTGATGAGCTCAAGCAGAAGGTTCCGATGGCCATTATGCTGGAGGTTGATGAGTCAATTGTACTCCCGCCGAATGCAGAGGATCATTTGTTCCGAATTGCACAAGAGGCTTTATCCAATACGCTGCGTCATTCGAAAGCAGAAAGTATGGACATTAGGCTGGTTCGCTTAAACAATCAAGTATATATGAGCTTGCAGGATAGCGGGATCGGTTTTGATCTCGAAGCGAAGAGACAAACCTCATATGGTCTGCTTACGATGGAGGAACGAGTTCTGGAATTGGGAGGATCATTGCAAATGATCTCTAAACCTGGAGAAGGGACGTTTATCCAGATTTGGATACCTGCGGACGGACATCGAGAAACGAAAGCATAATATGAAGCTTAATCTTTTATACAAAAGGCGGTGTAAGACTTGGAAGCAATGGAGCAATTAACTGGGCGCATTAAGGTGCTGCTTGTCGATGATCATGAAATGGTGCGTATAGGGCTTGCTGCGGTGCTGGATACCGAGGATGGCATCGAGGTTGTCGGAGAAGCGAGCAATGGGATGGACGGAATCCGTCTGGCACAGGCGTATAAGCCGGATGTCGTACTGATGGACTTGGTGATGGACGGAATGGACGGAGTAGAGACGACAGCTAAGCTGCTGGAGCTTTATCCCGAATGCAAAGTTATTGTGCTAACCAGTTATTTGGATGACAGCAAGCTTTATCCCGTAATTGAGGCAGGAGCGTTCAGCTATTTGCTCAAAACGTCACGTGCGACGGAAATTGCGGATGCGATCCGTGCGGCGGCGCGTGGACAATCAGTATTGGAGTCACAAGTGGCAGCGAAAATGATGAACCGCTTCCGGCAGCCTAAGCAGAAGGAGCAAGCACCACTGCATGATGAGCTGACAGACCGCGAAATGGATGTACTGAAGCGGGTAGCACAAGGGAGATCGAATCAAGAAATTGCCGATGAGCTGTTTATTGGCGTGAAAACGGTGAAGTTTCATATTACGAATATTTTCAACAAGCTTGATGTTGATGACCGCACGCAAGCGGCCATCTATGCGTTAAAGCAAGGAATCGCAGAATAGCGGTCCGTTATGGTGAAGTAAGCAGGCTTTGTATTTTCTTGTAAAGCTGCTCAGTCTGATTAATCTCGAATGCAGGAAAAGAAGGAATGTCCGAAAAGAATGTACTGGCCTCGGGCCAGAAGGCGGCGGCAAGCGGATTGTCTAGCTGGTGGAGCAAATCGATGTCACTCGCCGTACGAACCATTATAATTTTGGGATAAGAGGCATCCTTGAAGCCCTCTACAAGAACGATATCAACCTCCGACATCTGGGCAAGCAGCTGATCCAAGGACTCTGTATGCGGCTTTAGAATTGCTGTACGCTTGGTGGAAGTAATTGCCGTAATATCTGCTCCGGCAGCTTGATGCTTCCACGTATCAGTTCCGGGCGTATCCATCTGGAAATCATGCGCATCGCGCTTAATCGTACCTACTTTATAACCTGAATATTTGAAATGTTCCGTTAGCCGGCAAACCATAGTGGTTTTGCCGGTATTTTTGTATCCGACAATCTGGATAATAAGTGGCATCGTTGTCTCCTTTATGGTGAAGAACTGCTGTAATTGCCAATAGTTTAACATACATTATAAAATAAATGCTGAATATGCTGTCGATAACGAAAGGCAGACGGCTCATAGGACGGGTGAGTAGGGATGAAGAAGAATGTGAGCGAGAACGTGAGCGGAGAGGGCGAGCGGGAGGAACGGGAGAACGCGAGTGGTGAGAGCGAGCGGGAGGAACGGGAGAACGCGAATGGTAAGAACGATCGGGAGGAGCGGGTTAGCCGTTTTAATCGGCGTGCGGTGCGGGTGGAAGAAGCGCAGCGGCGAGTACTTGATGCCGCAGCGGGGCAGGTTGTCGGCAGCGAGCTTGTGCCGCTGCACGAGAGCGGCGGCCGCAGGCTTGCGCAGACGATAGTTGCGTCAAGCGACTGGCCGCGCTTCGCGCGCTCGGGCCTCGACGGCTATGCCGTGCGCGCGGCAGATATCGCGGAAGCAACGCCGAAGAAGCCGGCGCTGCTCCGCGTCATTGATTCGGTCGCGGCTGGCCAAGTCGCCATCGCGACCGTGCAGCCAGGCACGGCCGCGCGCATTATGACCGGCGCGGCTGTGCCTGAAGGGGCCGACGCGGTCGTCATGCTTGAGCAGACGGCGGAGGCCATGCTGGCTGACGGCTCGCACGCGGTGCTGATTAAGCACGCGGGCGCCGCAGGCCAGCACATAGCGCCCCGCGGCGAGGAGTTTCGCAGCGGGGGCGTGCTTGCAGAGCCCGGTACGCTTATACGGCCGGGCCATGTTGCACTGCTCGGCACCTTCGGCTATGCCGAGGTGGCGGTGCAGAAGCGCCCGCGCGTAGCGATCTTCGCGACAGGCAGCGAATTGCTGCCTGTTGAGGCGCCGCTCGCGGCGGGTAGGATTCGCGACAGCAACAGCTATATGGTGGCGGCAATGGTGCAGCAGGGCGGTGCGGAGCCGCTGATGCTTGGCAGGCTGCCGGATGAAATCGATGCTGTTGAAGCAGCGATCGCTAAAGTGTGGGAGCAGGCTGATATGTTCGTGACAACAGGCGGCGTATCCGTAGGCGACTATGATGTGATGGCTGAGCTTATTCGATCCATTGGAAACAGCGTAAACTTCGATTCATGGGGACAACAGACAGCATGCTCGCTGCGTGGGGAGCGATTTGGGACGAGTAGTCCAGCTGTAGAGCTTGCTGCAACACGAGTATTATTCGACCGTGTAGCTATGCGGCCTGGCAGTCCGACATCTGCTGCGCTTATAAACGGCAAGCTCCTGCTAGCACTGTCAGGTAATCCTAGCGTGTGTTTTGTAGGCTTTGAACTATTCGTTCGTCCGGCGCTGCTCAGGATGCAAGGTGTGCAGGAGGCATGTCCAACTATTTTGCGAGCAAAGCTGCTAACGCCGATTGAAAAGCCAAGTCCGCACGACCGCTATGTTCGTGCACGTCTTGTCAGAGGGAATGACGGCATATTACTGGCAGATCCCCTTTCATTCGCCAAATCAAGCATGATGGCATCACTCGCTGAAGTAGAAGGGCTGGTTGTTGTTCCTTCAGGTTCAAAAGGAGCAGAAGCAGATGAGATAGTAGACGTTATGATGATACCGTAACAAAGAAACAATGGATTTGATGAGGAGTTAGTGAACGCAATAAGCAATTAGTGAACTTGGTGAGGGATTAATAAACTTTTTTGGAAGGAAATAGAGGTTGAGGCGACGAATATTAATGACAAGCAAGTTTTACTCTAACCTACTATCCGGTTCTAAAATAAAAGCAATTGTAAACAAGTTAAACGAATCAAGCAGCAGCGGTAACAACGTTCGGAGGGTTAGTTCATATTTAATTTTTCTGTCACAGCAGAATAGAGCCCATTGCCCTGTCAAGCTTTTAGGAAATTGGGCTCGTACGATGCACATACCATTTGTTATAAATATTGATTGATGATAAGTCCGACATACGGCACTGGTGTGTAAGTTTGAACGGAATGATAATAAGCGGCATAAGGCAAGGTTGAGGTCAGCTCCGGTTGAAGCAGGTCTTCCGGTTTTTGTTGCTCGGTATAGGCTAACGCGACCTTGATGTCAGTCAGCAATCCGCTTGTTCCTACTAAGAGACGCTTCATGCGTTCAGCATTGACTTGTGGCAGACCGGACGTCTCAGGCGATGGGTGCTCGATTGTCCATTGCAGGGTCTTCACATCTCGGTGCATACCGATCTCCGTAATGGCCGGATGGCGCAACGCCTGCTCGATGCCTGACCACAGCTCAGGGTTTAAATCACGCTTTCCGCGTTTATATTGGTTTTCTAAGTCATTGACTAGGGTAGCCAGTTGATCTAAGCTGTCTTCGATAGGCTGTTCATTCTCTAGCTCACGGACAAGCTTGTTGGATAGCTGATGTAACGCTAGCTGGGATTGCCTCGCTGTTTGCAGCCAAGCTGCTGCACTGCTCGCAGCATGATGGAACATACGGCTCCATTCGTCATTGTGCTCTGGCTGCTGCTGAGGCTCGCCGTCACGGTAAGGATAGAAGGCGTAAGGGCTGACGGCTTGAACAGGCGTATATGCAGAAGATCGTTCAATGCTTCTGATGGAACGAATAGATGAGTTCATAGGTCATCTCCTCTCTAAATTGTTAAACCACTCCAGCGAGAGCATACTATATAGCGGATGAAAAGGTTGGCGAAATCTGTCAGGCAGATGAATGAAAATGAAAAAAGCGGCCTCACTTGATAGGGTAAGCCGCTTTGATAATTACAACAGCAGGAATAGAAAGGCGACAAGCGCGAAATCAAGCGCCAGCGCTCTGCCCCATGGATAATAAGGCTGCGGCGCGTAGTAATAGGGATCGTAAGGATAAGCCTGCGTTTGCGCCTCGGGTAGTGCAGCCTTCGGCTGAAGCTCTTTCTTACCTTTACCGCCTTTTTTCTTTTTTGAAACAGCCGGCTGCGTTTGCGTTACATTGACCTCATGCCCGCCTGCTTCTGCATTAAGCAGTACTTTGCCTCCAGTACAGGAGCTAAGTATGCCTACATGACGGGAACCGTCATTCATAACAACACATACGGGATACCCGCAGAAGCGGCTGACGACTTCCTCATGCAATGGAAAAATAGGTTCCATCTGCTAATGACACCTCCATTTAATCCTTCCTGCAACCAGTGTATTCACCTACAGGCTAACGTGTATGGATGTTTACCCATTCCGAGAGGACAGGAGCGAAAATCATGTACATTCCGAATCAAAACGTACCAGTGAGACATCGTATGTCAGCAAAGGAGCGTGCTAAGCGGACAAAAAGAGGCGTTCTGCTTGCACTGCTCGTTATTACCGCGTGTGCAATATGGGCGATATGGCAGGCAGATCGAGCGCCAGGGGAAACAACCCCTTCCGAGCAGCTTTTGCAGCATGATTTGAAGGCTCTATGGGAATGGAGCGATGATCAGTTGAAGAGCGGCTCTTCTGGTGCCGCCTGGTCGATCCGCTGGAACGTGACAGGCAAGGTCGGGACGATGCGGGAGCTAGTGGACAAGCTATTTATAGAGGAGCAGGGAGAAGTCGTGAATAAGGTCGTACGTAACGAAGGGAAGACGGTATCCGGAACGGTTAATAAGTATGGCGGGAACATCGCTGTACACATCGTCCAAAATGGCAATCAAAGCGAGCAGCTTATGATCCTACTGGAGACCACTCCTAACGCGAGCCTACAAAGAAACAGCCTGCTGCAGCAATCAGCCGATATTTCATCACAGATTGCGCTCATTTCGCCTGCTTTCACAAGCAGCATGAAGGTACAAGGTTATGCGAAGCATGAGCATACATTACTAAGGCTGAGCAGACTTACGGATGCAAAGGCTGTTGACCGCTACGAGGATACGGGCACAATCAGTGAAACCTTATATACCCCGATGCTGCATTCCGTAATTGCTGTCGAAAATGGCAAATCTGCCAATTTGCAAGTGGCCTTGCATAAAGATACCGATACCGATAATACGGAATTAACAATCGGAATACCTGTGATAACAGGTGAGTATAGCGTTTCCACGGTTGAAAATGACTGAAAACGACTTTCTGATTAGAAATAGTAACGGAACTTATCAGTATTTTTTATGCCGAGTAGAATAGCGAATTATAGTTGGATATGCTAAACTACATAACATGTGAAGCTGTATAAAATACATAGGGAAAGAATGAGGCAAATGACATATACGAATACTCTAGAATCCGTCTCCGCAGAGGGCGCTGTTTATTATCTGTTCGGAGCAACGGGCGATTTGGCTCGGCGCAAGCTGTTTCCAGCCCTTTTCAGTTTATATAAAGAAGGCAAACTTTCTGAGAACTTTGCAGTAGTTGGCCTTGCAAGACGTCCACGCACAAATGAGCAATTCCGCGAGGACCTGTATGAATCAATCGTAGAATTTTGTCGTTATAAAGCGGATGATGCTGAGCTATGGAATCGATTCGCTGAGCATTTCGTCTATATGTCGTTAGACATTAACGATGTGGAAGGATTCCGCGAGCTTAGCCACTTGTCTGAGCAGCTTGATGCCAAATTCAACATTCCAGGCAACCGTCTGTTTTATTTAGCGCTTGCTCCATCGCTGTTTGGTCCGGTATCATTCAACCTTCGCGACGGCGGTTTGCTTGAATCAACGGGTTGGCACCGCGTCGTCATTGAGAAGCCTTTCGGTTATGATCTTCCTTCTGCACAGAAGCTGAATGAGCAAATCAACCAAGTATTCAAAGAAGAAGAGATCTACCGGATTGACCATTATCTCGGCAAGGAAATGGTTCAGAACATTCAAGTCATTCGTTTCGCGAACGCATTTTTCGAGCCGCTGTGGAATAATAACCATATTGCTAACGTTCAAATTACGCTTTCAGAAACGGTTGGTGTAGAGGATCGCGGCGGTTATTATGACAAGTCAGGCGCTTTGCGCGATATGGGACAGAACCATATGCTGCAAATGCTGACGATGATCGCTATGGAGCCGCCAAGCCGTTTGCATGGTGAAGATATTCGTGATGAGAAGGTAAAGGTACTCCGCTCTCTGCGCAACTATAAGACGAGTGAAGAAGTACGCGATAACGTTGTGCGTGGACAATACAGC
The DNA here is from genome assembly GCF_005930355.1 of Paenibacillus sinopodophylli. GTDB lineage: Bacteria > Bacillota > Bacilli > Paenibacillales > Paenibacillaceae > Pristimantibacillus > Pristimantibacillus sinopodophylli. The sequence continues at coordinate 2,672,714 of NZ_VDBO01000001.1, read as the reverse complement.
GAAGGCAGCCATCATGGGAAAGATCTTCCTGGCTACCGCCAAGAGGATTCAGTCGGCGAGGATTCTACGACTGAAACGTATTTCGCTGCCAAAGTATTCGTTGATAATTTCCGCTGGGCAGGCGTGCCGTTCTACATTCGAACAGGCAAGCGTCTTCCAGTCAAAACAACGGAGATCGTTATTGAATTCAAATCCATGCCGCAGAATGTATTGTTCGCACAGCGTCATGATTTGGCACCAAACCTGCTCGTTATTCGCGTAAATCCGCTTGAGGGCATATATATTAAAGTAAATGCAAAAACGCCTGGTGAGAACAACTCTGTTCAACCAGTAGCGATGGAATTCTGCCAGAGCTGCCAAATCGGGCTGAACACGCCAGAGGCTTATGAGCGTCTGATTCATGATGCAGCACGCGGAGATTCAACTTACTTCACACGCTGGGACGAAGTGTCGCAAGCGTGGGCATTCGTTGATCGAATCGCACAGGCTTGGCGCGAGGAGAAAAGCGATTTGAAGCTATACCCTGCAGGATCATGGGGCCCGGATGCAGCGAATCAGATGCTGAAGGAAGATGGCTTCCATTGGTGGCCGGTTAACGGACAAGAGGAAGATAAAGTTATTTGGGTTTCGAACAGCGGCAAATAACCGCTGCCCGCATACCTTACGTAATGAAGGGAAGTCAAGCATGAGCCAATCGTTAAGTGAAGAAATAAAACAGGAAGTCGATAAGCGCCGCACGTTCGCGATTATCTCTCACCCTGATGCTGGGAAAACGACCCTAACTGAGAAGCTCCTCCTATTCGGAGGAGCCATTCGGCTTGCAGGGTCAGTCAAGGCGCGTAAAGCGAGCCGACATGCAACATCTGACTGGATGGAAATCGAGAAGCAACGGGGAATATCTGTAACGTCCAGCGTGATGCAGTTCGATTATCTAGACCATCGCGTTAATATTCTCGATACACCTGGTCACCAAGATTTCAGTGAAGATACTTACCGCACGCTTACCGCAGCCGACAGCGCCGTCATGCTTATTGACGTTGCCAAAGGTGTGGAGGCTCAGACGATTAAGCTCTTCCAGGTTTGCCGCAAGCGGGGCATTCCGATCTTCACCTTCATCAACAAGCTTGACCGCGAAGGACAAAGCCCGTTTGAGCTGATGGAGGAGCTGGAGCGGGTACTCGGCATCCGTGCCGTACCGATGAACTGGCCGATTGGGATGGGACGCGAGCTATGCGGCGTCTACGACCGTATGAAAACCCAAGTCGAGCTGTTCCAAGGCAATGACCATTCAACGATAGAGGTTCGTTCGGTGAGTGATTACAACGATCCCATTATCCGTGAGATGGCTGGCGATTATTTGACCGACCAGCTTATCGGTGATTTGGAGCTGCTTGACGTTGCCGGCGATCAATTTGATTTCGAGAAAGTACAGGCAGGAGAACTGACACCTGTATTCTTCGGAAGCGCCGTTAACAACTTCGGCGTGCAGACGTTCCTTGAGAACTTCCTGCAGCTGGCGCCAAAGCCAACCTCGCGTAATAGTACGACTGGACAGGTAGAACCGACGAATGAGAAGTTCACAGGATACGTGTTCAAAATCCAAGCAAACATGAATCCGGCGCACCGCGACCGTATTGCTTTCCTTCGGATTTGCTCGGGCAAATTCGAAAGAGGCATGAGCGTTCGCCATGTGCGCAATGGCAAAGATATTAAGCTGGCACAGCCGCAGCAATTTCTTGCGCAGGATCGTGATATTGTCGATACAGCCTATCCCGGCGATATTATCGGCTTGTTCGATCCCGGTATATTTCGAATCGGCGATTCCTTATCGCAAGGCGGCGAGGTCGTGTTCGATGAGCTGCCGACGTTCTCTCCGGAGATATTCGCTAAAGTTACCGTCAAAAACGCACTGAAGCATAAGCAGTACCAGAAGGGCATAGACCAATTGACAGAGGAAGGCACCATTCAGGTGTTCCACTCTACGGGCAACTTCGATGAGACGATTCTCGGCGTTGTCGGTCACTTGCAATTCGAGGTATTCGAGCATCGGATGAAAGCGGAGTACGGCGTGGACATTCAATTGCATCGCATGCAGTTCCAATTCGCACGTTGGATTGTCGACGATAATATCGATCCCGGCAAATTCCGTATTAATACGACGCTTGTTAAGGACAAGAAGGGCAATTTTGTTGTCTTGTTCGAGAATGAATATGCGATGCGTACGGCCATTGACAAAAACCCGACATCCAAGTTTTTGGAAACTGCGCCATAAGCGATCCACAATAGTAAGCTGACAGCATCCTCGGTCCTTCGCGCAGCAGCGTGAGGCGCTGAGGATGCTTTTGCATGTAAGAATCCATATGATTTTCAGTGCTAAAAAACAGGTTTACCCGTATAATAAATGGATAAAAAACGATAGGTGGCTAGTCATTCATGAAAACAATCATGTTCACCGGTGGAGGCTCAGCCGGACACGTTACCGTTAATTTGGCCTTAATCCCGCGGTTTTTGGAGGAGGGCTGGTCAGTCCAATATATCGGGTCGGAGAGCGGCATTGAACGCCAGCTGATTGCGACGATCCCGCAGGTCAAGTACTTCCCTATTTCGACTGGCAAGCTAAGAAGGTATATTGATATGCAGAACATTAAAGACCCCTTCAAGGTCGTAAAGGGGCTTTTTCAGGCGTATCGTCTTATTAAAAAGAATAAACCGAGTGTGATCTTCTCCAAGGGAGGCTTCGTGTCCGTACCCGTTGTGCTGGGCGCTTGGCTGAACAAGGTGCCTCTGCTCATTCATGAATCGGATTTGACGCCGGGGCTTGCTAACCGCATTTCGATTCCTTTCGCTACAGGAGTGTGTACGACCTTCCCTGAGACGGGAGGCATGCTGAAGGCTGACAAGAGCAGGCATGTTGGAGCTGTTATCCGCGAGGAAGTAAAGCAGGGCAACGCAGACCGCGGCAGAGCCTTCTGTGGGTTTACGAGAAGCAAGCCGATTATATTGATTATGGGCGGAAGCCTTGGCGCACGAAAGATCAATACAGCGGTAAGGCAGTCACTGACAGCTCTAACCAAACAATTTCAGATCGTACATTTATGCGGCAAAAATCAAGTTGATCCATCGATTGTGATGCCTGGTTACAAGCAATTCGAATATGTGAACGAGCAATTGCCTGATTTGCTGGCCATGACCGATCTGGTCATTTCACGCGCAGGCTCCAATTCGATTTTCGAGTTTCTTTCGTTGAAGAAGCCGATGCTGCTTATTCCGCTAACGAAGGAGCAGAGCCGCGGCGATCAGATTCTGAACGCGCAGTCATTCGAGAAGTCAGGATTCGCCGAAATTCTCTATGAAGAGAAGCTCACGGCGGTGACGCTCGAGGAGCGCGCTGCCCTTGTGTATGCTAACCGTGCGGCATATATCGAGCGGATGAACATGAGCGAGGAAGCAAATGCCCTCTCTGCCGTATTCGATTGGATTAATGAGATTGCCAAGAAGTAAGACTGTGGTAAGAAAGGCTTTAGTGATCATGACCTCATCTGTGGATTTCGCGGACGGGGTCGTTTTGCGTTGTGTGTAAGTAGCTTGGGTCCGAGCCTATTGTTGAAATCAGGATTGACGATGAAACGTTTTCATGACATAATGTACGCGTGTACATTAAATGCGAATAGACATCATAAATAAGTCAGAACATAGCAGATGGAGAAATGCCATCAAAGCCATTTCAGGAGGCAATCCGTTATTAGCAGGAAAGAAGTAGCGAAGCTGGCCGGTGTCTCAGAGGCAACCGTGTCTAGGGTGTTGAACAATGTTGGCCCTCTGAAAGAAGAGACGAGAGAACGGGTACTGCAGGCAGCAGCGGTGGTCGGATATGTCCCTAATGCGCTTGCACAGCAATTTGCTAGACGTAAAAGTGGAAATATTGGCGTTATTTTACCATTCGTACCTAAGGTGCATCTATTCTCCACTTATTATTTCTCTGAGATATTGAGTGGAATCGGTGAAACAGCAAAGCGCTGCGGCTACGATCTGCTGCTTATCTTCAGAGAGCCGGATGGAGCTAGAGATTATGCGAAGCTTTTTCGGACGCAAAAGATCGATGCTTGCATCGTGCTCGGCTCACAGGATGTGCCGGAGGAACGTGCTGCGCTGGCAGAGCTGAAAGCAAGCGGTTACCCCTTCTGCTTAGTTAACCAGCGGTTCGAGGAAGCTGATTATGCAGCTGTGGATGCGGACCATAGGAATGGAAGCAGGGAGGCTGTCCTGCATTTGATTGATCGGGGCTGTAGAAGCATTGCCTTTCTCAATGGACCGCTGCAATACTCGAATAGTGCAGACAGGCTTGAAGGGTATAAGAATGCGCTTGTTGAGAAGGGGATCGCTTATGTTTCCCAACTAGTTTATGTTGGGAATTACAGCCGCAAGAGCGGCTATGAATTAGCTGAGCAGCTTGCCTTACAGATTAGATCGGGTGTCGTGGATGCCGTATTCGCAGCAAATGACCGGATGGCGATCGGCTTGATGCAGGGCTTGCGGGAGCGTGGACTTGAAGCGGGCAAGCAGTATGCGATGGTCGGATATGATGATTCAGACGGCTCCCGTATTATTAGTCCACGACTCTCAACGGTTGCTGTACCCTTCTATGAGATGGGTAAGCTGGCAGCGGCGAAGCTGCTTGATGGGGAACAAAGAGCAGATGCAGTTAGCAGCCTGCTGCCCGTCCAATTGATGGTTAGAGAAACATCAGGGCATGAATGAACGCTCAGTACAAAGGAGCGGAGCTCCACTTCAGTTCGAACGCGAAACGGCAAGCAGCGTAAGTGCAGCTTACCCGTTTACGCTTATGAGAGGCGGTAGGTTATGGATAAAGTAAGAGTTGGCATGGTTGGCTACAAGTTTATGGGCAAGGCACACAGCAATGCATACCGCGCGCTTCCGATGTTCTTCCCGGATTCGATCAAGCCGGAGATGACGGCAATCTGCGGTCGTGATCCGCAAGGTTTGGAGCAAGCGCGTGCTCAATTCGGCTGGCAAAGCTCCGAAACCGATTGGAAAGACCTTGTTAAGCGCGAAGACATTGACTTGATTGACATTAACGCGCCGAGCGATGCACATAAGGCGATCGCGCTTGCAGCTGCTGCCAATGGCAAACATATCTTCTGCGAGAAGCCGCTTGCTTTGACGCTTGAGGATTCTCGCGAAATGCTTGAAGCAGCTGAGAAAGCAGGTGTCAAGCATATGGTTGGCTTCAACTATCGCTTCGCGCCAGCGGTACAGCTTGCCAAAAAGCTCATATCTGATGGACGTCTTGGCGAAATCTATCATTTCCGTGCTGTGTTTCTTCAGGACTGGATCATTGATCCAAACTTTCCGCTCGTTTGGCGCTTGCAGAAGGAGATTGCAGGTTCAGGCTCCCATGGCGACTTAGGAGCACATCTTATCGATATGGCACGCTTCCTTGTAGGCGAGTTTGAAGAAGTGATCGGTATGAGCGAGACGTTCATCAAGGAGCGGCCTATTGCTTCGACTATGACTGGACTAAGCGCCAAAGGCAGCCAGGACGGACCACGCGGCAAGGTTACCGTTGACGATGCGACGTTGTTCATGACTCGATTCGCAGGAGGGGCGCTGGGCAGCTTCGAAGCTACACGCTTTGCGGCAGGCCACCGCTGTACGAACGCATTCGAAATCAATGGCAGCAAAGGCAGCATCAAGTTTGACTTTGAGCGGATGAATGAGCTTCAGGTCTATTTCACGGATGATGCTGAGGATGTACAGGGCTTCCGCCGCGTACTTGCGACCGATCCGTCACATGCTTATATGGATGCCTGGTGGCCGGCAGGGCATACAATTGGCTATGAGCACACGTTCACGCATGAGATGCACGAGCTGATGCAAGCTTTTGCCGAGAATCGCCAGCCAGTGCCGAACTTCGTGGATGGCGTGAAATGCCAAGAGGTGCTCGAAGCGGTAGACCGTTCAATCGCGGAGCGCCGCTGGGTTTCAATAAACGAATTAGGATAGTAAACAAGCATAGATTGGATGCAGAAGGCGTAACGCCAAGGAGAGGTAGGACGGATTCGATGAAAAAAGCATTGATCGTATGGGGCGGCTGGGATGGACATCAGCCGAAGGAAGTAGCTGAAATCTTTCGCGAGGTGCTGGCTGCTGAGAACTTCGAGGTTGAGGTATCGGATACGCTGGAAGCATTCGCAGACGCTGAGAAGCTGAAAGGGCTCGATTTGATCGTACCGGTGTGGACAATGGCGCGTATCGAGCAGCAGCTGGTGGATAACGTCTCGGCTGCCGTTCAAAGCGGTGTAGGCTTGGCAGGATGTCATGGCGGCATGTGCGATGCTTTCCGTGAAAATGTAGATTGGCAGTTTATGACCGGCGGGCAGTGGGTCGCACATCCAGGCAATGACGGTGTGGAATATACAGTGAATATTACGAATTCATCAAGTCCGTTAACAGATGGCATTGAGGATTTCATGGTAAGCTCCGAGCAATATTATTTGCATGTGGATCCTGCGGTTGAAGTGCTGGCTACGACAAGATTCCCGATTACGTCTGGTCCTCACTCGCTGAACAAGGCTGTCGATATGCCGGTTGCTTGGACGAAGCGCTGGGGTGTAGGACGGGTTTATTACAATTCACTCGGCCATCAGGCGAACATTATAGATATTGCAACGGTAAAAGAGCTAATGCGCAGAGGTTTCTTATGGTGCGCAGAAGGCAAGGCAAATGCGCTTGCAGCAGGCACAGTGTCAGCCGCATATAGCGGCATGGCAGATAATCAGCTTTAAGCACACTGAATAAAATTGAAGTCATGGGACGAGGGACGGAAGACAATGGAGAAAATCAAAGCGGGTATTATCGGTACAGGAAATATTAGCGGCATTTATTTGGAAAATGGAAACCGCTTCGACGCGCTTCAAGTTGTAGCTTGTGCGGATTTGGACGTAGAACGTGCTGTTGCACGCGGCGAGGAATTTGGTATTCGTGGATGTTCGGTTGATGAGCTGCTTGCTGATTCCGAAATTCAATTGATTATTAATCTAACGATACCACAGGCACATGCATCGATTTGCTTGCGCGCACTGGAAGCGGGCAAGCATGTGTATGTGGAGAAGCCGTTTGCGGTAACACGCGAGGAAGCACAGGAGGTGCTTGAGCTTGCAGAGAGAAAAGGCCTTTTAGTAGGAAGTGCGCCCGATACGTTCCTCGGCGGGGGCATTCAGACGAGTATTAAACTGCTGGAAGACGGATGGATTGGCACGCCAATCGGGGCTACGGCATTCATGGTTGGAGGCGGACACGAATCTTGGCATCCAGCGCCTGAGTTTTATTACCAAAAGGGCGGCGGTCCCATGTTCGATATGGGTCCATATTACTTGACGGCGCTAGTTGCGCTGCTTGGGCCGATTACACGCGTTACGGGCTCTGCACGGATTTCTTATCCTGAGCGTACAATTACAAGCAAACCGAAATACGGAGAGAAGGTTAAAGTTGAGGTTCCGACGCATATCGCAGGCATTATGGACTTTGCTTCCGGTCCGATCGGAACGCTGCTGACGAGCTTCGATGTGAAAGGCGGTTCTACATTACCGCGGATCGAGGTGTACGGTAGTGCAGGCACCTTGCTCGTACCGGACCCGAACAGCTTCGATGGTCAAATTAAGCTATGGCGTGCAGGCTCCAATGAATGGTCGGACATTCCACTTGCATACGGCTATACTCAGAATGCACGCGGAGTTGGTGCAGCGGATATGGCCAAAGCGATTCAAACCGGTCGGAAGCACCGTGCGAATGGAGAGCTTGCTTATCATGTACTTGAAGCGATGCATGGCTTCCATGATGCATCCGAGAACGGTGTTCATTACGACATGAAGAGCACCTGTGAGCGTCCGGCGCCATTGCCGCTTGGCTTGCAGCCATTCTGCTTAGACTAATCACAAAAACAGCGCTTGTGCCAGAGATGAAAGTCTCTCCGCAAGCGCTGTTTTTGTATCATGTGCATGTAAGTTATTGTGTTTTGGCTTGTGCTTTAAACCCTGTTTCAGTTATTCCCGAATTATGATTTTAGCCAAGCCTCAACCTTGTCCGCATTCTGCTCCACCCATGCTTTGGCAGCATCCTCAGGCGTTTTGCCTTCTTGAATGTCAATCATTACAGCTGCCATATCATCGGGCGTCCAGTTGAACTTGTCGAGGAATGTAAATGCTTCTGGCTGATCCTCTTTAAGGCCTTTGCGAGCTATCGTATGGATCTGCTCGTCTCCGCCGTACACATTGCTTGGGTCCTCCAAATATTTGAGATCCATCTTGGCGAACATCCAGTGTGGTGTCCAGCCGGTTACGATGATCGGTTCTTGCTTCGCATAGGCTTTCTCAAGCTGCTGCGTCATCGCTGCCGATGAGCTCTCCAGCAACGTCCACTTGTCGCGAAGCTTATACTCGTCAAGCACCTTCTCTGTCGACATCATGAGACCGGCACCGGGCTCAATACCAATAATCGTATAATCCACGGAATCCCCTACTGCACCATTCAACTCCTCGATGCTGTTGATATCCATGTATTGCGGTACGACAAGTCCGACCTTAGTACCTTCAAGGTTTTGTCCGAGATCCTCGTACTTTCCGTTATATTTGGAAATATATGAAGCATGTGTAGTTGGCAGCCACGCTGCAACCATTGCGTCTGCGCTTCCATCCGAAATCCCAGCCCACATCGGGCCAGCATCTACCTGTAATAGCTCAACTTCATAATTTAGCTTTTGTTCCAGTACTTCTTTGACAACATAGCTGCTTGCAATCTCAGAATCCCAAGCGACATAGGCCAAGGTTACTTTCTTCTTGCTGCTCCCACTTGAAGAGCATCCTGCGACTAAAGCGATCACCAAAACAGCGGCTGCAATAATAGATAGACGATTGAATTTCAAAAAATCACTCCTTAATTGGTTTCATACCTATAACGAAGGTAGGGAGGTAGGGTATACTACTGTTTACAATTACGTCGTTTTGCTTTTACGAATAATCTGTTGGGTCAAACGATCCAAAATAATAGCTAAAATAACGATGGCAAGGCCGGCTTCAAAGCCTACTCCGGTATTACCCTGCGTTACAGCGCGATAGACATAAACACCGACCCCTTGTGCACCGATCATCGAGGCAATGACAACCATCGACAAAGAGAGCATAATCGTCTGGTTGATACCAGCCATAATAGTCGGCATAGCAATCGGGAGCTGAAGCTTGATCAGCTTCTGGTACGGCGTAGAGCCGAAAGCGTCTGCTGCTTCGACAAGCTCCTCTGGAACCTGGCGTATGCCAAGACTTGTCAGTCTTATCGTCGGCGGAATCGCAAATATAATAGATGAAATGACGCCCGGTACAACGCCAAGAGAGAAAAAGGTGACTGCAGGAAGCAGATAGACGAAGGCAGGCATCGTCTGCATGAAATCCAGCACCGGTGTAACGATCTTCTGAACGCTGCTGTGTCGTGCGCATAGAATGCCCATTGGCACGCCAATCAGCACCGATATGAAAGCCGAAGTCAAGACGAGCGCGAGTGTCTGCATCGTTTGGCTCCATAGGCCGAGATTCTCAATAATGAGCAGACCAATAAGCGTAAATAATGCCATTCTCCATTTGCCGATAAACCATGCGACAAGCGTGAATAGTAAGATGAGAACGAGAGCGGGGAACCAGTTAAGCGCTGTTTCCAGCCCGTTAACGGTTTCGCCGACTAGCAAACGAATGAGTTTGAAGAAAGGCTCGAAATGAGTCTCAAGCCACGTCTCAAGCCATTCAATCCAATCCGCTAATGGAATTTTAGGCAGATTCATGACTAGCACCTGCCTCTAATGATGAATTTCCAGACAATGCGGCAAGAACCGCACCTTTTATGACAATACCTTTTAGTCGACCGTTGTCATCGATAATCGATACAGGAAACTTGGATAAGCTCATTAATTCGAATAAATCATTAAGCATCGTGTCAGGCGAAGCGAAGGGTGCCTCTCGCTCCATGGCATCTTCAAGCTTTAGCCCGTTTTTTATTGCATTCGCCGCGTCCTCAGCTGTTACAACACCAAGCAGCCGCATGCCCTTATCTACGACATATAAGCTGGAAACACCTCGATCACGCATGAACTGCAAGGCTACGCGTGGACCTTTCTCAATGGTGATTGTCTCAGGCTTGATCATGACATGCGAGGCAGTTAGTACCTTGGATAGATCGACGTCTTCAACGAAGCGTTCTACATATTTGTTTGCAGGCTGCATCAATATTTCTTCGGGAGACCCGATCTGTACGATGCTTCCATCCTTCATTAATGCAATTTGGTCACCAATACGCAGTGCCTCATTCAGATCATGCGTAATGAATACAATTGTTTTTTTCATTTTGGATTGGAGCTCGAGCAGCTCGTCCTGCATATCCTTGCGAATGAGCGGATCGAGTGCACTGAACGCTTCGTCCATGAGAAGCACATCAGGATCATTAGCAAGTCCTCTTGCCAAACCGACACGCTGCTGCATGCCGCCGCTCAATTGATCGGGATAGCTGTCTTCCCAACCTTTCAGTCCGACCAGCTCGAGTGATTCCATGGCCATTGCTTTGCGCTTCTTTTTGTCGATGCCCTGCACCTCAAGTCCGTATTCAATGTTCTGAATGACGGTGCGGTGGGGGAACAGCGCAAATTTCTGAAATACCATGCCCACGTTTTTTCTTCTGAACGTTCTTAGCTGCTCTGCAGACATCTTCAAGACATCCGTTCCGTTGAATAAAACTTGGCCTATCGTTGGCTCAATGAGCCGGTTGAGAAGCCTTACAAGTGTCGACTTGCCGCTGCCGGACAAGCCCATGATGACAAATATTTGTCCTTCTTCAATGGAGAAGCTTGCTTGGTTAACCCCAACTGTAAGCTTCGTTTCTGCAAAAATCTTTTCTTTAGACCATCCTTTATCCAGCAGCGGGATCGCCTTTTTCGGATCGGCTCCGAAAATCTTGGTCAGCCTCTTGGCTTCTATAATCGCCATGTTGTGCCCCCTTGTGGAATATTTCGACTCCCATAAGTTTAGTTGGTTATGTTTGTAATGGTCAAAAGGCGTAAGCCTGCGTATAATTCGTACAGTTATAACTTTACGTACTTTACATACAGTATACTCCATATAACTCCCTTTTTCGTCCCAAAGGCTTTCTTTACAGATAGATAGACCTTTGATTACAATAATCAATGTAGGCATGATAGGGGGCACGACACTCCTCAGGAGGAAAGAGATGAACGAACTTGCAGCATTAACCGAAGAGCAGCTAGCAAAGCTGCAAAACACACGCCGCCGTGTCATTGAATCAATCGGGAAAAACATGGACTTGTACGGTATTACATTATCTATTGGCCATTTATATGGAAATATGTATTTCAATCGCGAACCGGTTACGCTTGACGATATGAGCCAGACCATGGGAATGAGCAAGACGTCGATGAGTACAGGTATGCGGACGCTGCATGACCTGAAGATGATTAATAAAGTATGGGGCAAGGGCTCGCGCAAAGATCTGTATGAAGTAGAGCCGAATTGGCATCAGAACTTTACCGATTTCTTCTCAATTAAATGGAGAAAAGCTGTAGAGCAGAACATGAGTGCCTTAAATCGCTCCATGAAGGAAATTGAAGCGTTGAAGCAGCAATATGAAGGAGATCAGCCTTTCCTTGATGTTTTGACGAACGATGTAGAGAAGATTGACGAGGCACTGAGGTACTACAGATGGCTGGATCGTTTAATTGATTCTTTTGAAACGGGCGACATTTATACCTTTATACCGAAAGAGGAATAGCAGCTGTTATAACAAGATTCGCAGCAGTATGATGTGCGGTGGTCTAGGCGCGAGTGCCTAGGCCTTTTTTTCTATTTCTAAAGACAATTCAAGCGAGGTAAGGGATGAAATAGATGCCCGCGATATGATAAGCTTGATGGTAGAACGATAGGGTAAGGAGACGACCAACCAATGGACAATCACTTACGTACGGAACAAGTGCCTATGCTCATCCTTAATGGAAAAGTAGTGTTGCCGGAAGAGGTTACAGATACTGCAATCGCTGTGGTTGAAGGGAAAATCGACGCATTCCTGCAAGGAGAAGATGATGTGAACCATTGGCTTAGTCAGCATGCGGACGCATCGGTTATCGACGCAGGAGGGCAGTATGTGCTGCCGGGGTTCATTGATATTCATTGCGATGCGATTGAGAAGGAAGTACAGCCGCGTCCAAACACGTTGTTTCCACTTGATATGGCTCTAGTCGAGTTCGAACGGAAGCTGCCCATACACGGTATTACGACAATGTATCATTCCTTATCGCTTGGTGTTGGGCTTAGTTTGCGAGGTGATCATTTGCTTACAGGAATGGTCGATCATATTATTAACTATCGGAGCAAACGATCAGTTGTTCGCAACCGCATTCATTTGCGGTTTGAGGTATCACATCTCGCTGGAATGCCGATTGTTGAGAGTCTATTGAATGAGAAAATGATCGATTATTTATCCTTCATGGATCATTCACCGGGACAAGGACAGTATAGGGAGCTAGGCTCATTCGAGCGCTATGTGATGAAAAACCAAGGTGTTAGTCAAGACGAGGTTAAGGTAATCGTTGAGGAATTGATTATGCGCAGGCAGCAAGTCAATGCTGATCAACTGATACAACTAAGCAAGCTTGCTGCGAAGCAAGGTATTGCGATTGCATCGCATGATGATGATTCTGCTAAGAAGGTGGACGAATCGGTCGGATATGGTGTATCCGTTTGTGAGTTCCCGATTAATATGGAAACGGCTAAGTATGCGATGGAGCAAGGTTTGCATGTGTGCGTGGGAGCTCCGAACGTAGTTAGAGGGGCATCTCACGACAAAAATTTGCGTGCTGTCGATGCGATTACAGCAGAAGCTGCGGATATTTTATGCTCGGATTATCATCCCTCATCGATGCTTGCTGCCGTGTTCAAGCTTGCGAAGCTAGAAATAGCTGCTTTGCCTGCTGCGGTGAGGATGGCGACGCTTCATCCAGCACAAGCGTTGGGCGTTGCGGATGAGCTCGGTTCAATCGAGCTAGGCAAAGCAGCAGATCTTATTGTTGTTGATCATTACGAGGAAATGCCCTTGGTAACGAATACAATTATTGGAGGACATATCGTTTACCGCTCATCTGTACGCTATTAAGCCCTAGTTAGCCTGCTCGGAGTGATGAAGATGCTTGAATAAAGATTCGACCATTCTGCCTTGCTCTGGCTCTGAGGATTCTTGCCAAATCATCTCGAATAGAACGCCAAGACCGGGCAATGCACGCTCATCGGCACCTACTGAATCTTCAATCACCTCAGATAATTCTTGAGCTGAATTGTCTTGCACACGCCTTACAATCGCTTGGCGCAAATCAATAACTTCCATACGTAATAACCTCCTGGCACATTCAAATTTACTTATATACTATGTCCATCGGCGGCTGCTTTCATTCGAATAAGCAAGCTATGGTATACTGTGTAGAACACTTTAGCAATCATCCGGTAAGGAGGGTTTGGTAAGATGGCTAAGAAGCAGTACGCGGTAATTGGGATGGGGCGTTTCGGCTCAAGCGTCGCGAAAGCGTTGACGGATATGGGCTTCGAGGTGCTTGCGATTGATTCGAATGAGCAGCGTATTCAAGAGGTTGTGAATACAGTAACGCATGCGGTATCTGCCGACTCGACAGACGAGGAAGCGCTTAGAGCACTAGGCATTCGTAATTTCGATGTTGTCGTAGTTGCGATTGGTCAGGACATTCAATCCAGTATTCTGACGACGCTTATTCTCAAGGATCTTGGCGTCAAAACTTTGATCGTTAAGGCACAGAATGAGCTCCACGGCAAGGTCGTCAATAAAATAGGCGCCGATAAAGTCGTATTCCCCGAGCGGGATATGGGTTTGCGGGTTGCACATCATCTGGTATCGCCAAATATACTTGATTATATTGAAATCTCAGATGATTACAGCATTATTGAAATTAAGGCTCCAGCTCCTATGATTGGACAGAGCTTGAAACAGCTTGATATACGCGCTAAATATAAATGCAACGTCATGGCGATCAAAAAAGGCTCAAACATGAACATCGCTCCTTATGCAGACGACTTAATCAATAAGGACGATATTCTGGTCATCGTTGGCAAAAATTCGGATTTAACAAATTTAGAAATCGCATATTCGGAAGGTTAATGACAATATGAATGAAAATTTCGATCCATTGCTCTCATCGGTTCAGAATGACAAGGTAAAACAGTGGGCATCACTGCTCGACAAGAAAAACCGCGATCGCAGCGGGCAATTCCTTATTGAAGGCGTTCACCTCGTACTAGAGGCGCTTCATGGAAATGCAAAAGTGCTGACAATTGTATATGATACGGAACGTGGTATTCCTGCGGAGCTCATGGTGGAGAGGGAAACCAATGATTCTGCTGCAACACTTGGACTCGAATGGGTACAAGCCTCACCGCAAGTCATGTCAAAATGTACAGGAACAGACACTCCGCCACCTGTATTCGCTATATTGTCCAAGCTATCTTATGACCAGTCTGCACTATACCGGAAAGGTGGACTTGTCGTGGTGTTGGACGGAGTGCGCGATCCGGGCAATGCGGGTACGATTATTCGCAGTGCTGATGCGGTTGGCGCAGATGCCGTAATTCTCGGCAAAGGCTGCGTTGACCTCTATAATCCAAAGACCGTGCGATCAACGATGGGCTCTATATTCCATTTGCCGATTATCGAGGCAGATCTGAAGGAGCTTCTCCCGCAAGCGAAAGCTAAAGGCATGAAGCTGGTCGGCACCAGCCTGCAAGCAAAGCATACATGCTACGGTTATGATTGGACGCAAGGGACTTGGCTGCTAATGGGGAGCGAATCCGAGGGACTCTCGCCCGCTGTTCGCGAGCTGATGGACGAAGCGGTCATTATTCCGATGACGGGGCAAGCGGAGTCTCTTAATGTTGCAATGGCGGCCACGGTGCTGCTTTATGAGAGTTTGAGGCAGCGGCGGTTTAGTAAATAAACGCGTTTAGATGTGGTTTATAACAACAATTGAGACTATTTATAATCGTAATTGAAACAAATTATAACGTCTGCAAACGACTGTAACTCTTTGTATATCAAAGGTTTAAGAGAAATTAGTTCTAATAGAAATCAATTTTATTATAAGGCATACAACCAATGAACTAACTTATTTGCACACGCCACAAGAGCTACCTTGTGAGGTTTTCCTTCAGCTCTTTTGCGTTCGTAAAACTCTTTTATCCGCGTGTTGCGAGAGCGGATCAGGCCGCACTGTACCGCCATTACAAGTGCGTATCTAAGCTGCCTGGAACCACGTTTGGTGATTCGATTACGTGTTGCTGTAAACTTGCCAGAAGCAAAAACACTTGGGTCTATTCCTGTAAAGGCTACCAGTTTCTTTGGATGATCAAACCTGTCGACTTCTCCAATTTCCGCTAAAATTGTTGCAGCAATTTTAGGACCAATGCCGGGAATCGACTGGATTAAATCATACTCTTCAATCTTAGAAGCCAGGGCATCTATGGTCTGTTCCAACACAGAAAGATGCTCTTGGTACTGAAGGATAAGGCTGATCATGATCTTAAGATTAATTAATTGGCTCTCATACATCGTTTGCTGAAATGGGTTTCGCTTTGCAGCTTCCATCAACCGTTGAACTCGTTCATTTATCCACTTTTCTGATCGTCCACGTTTTGAAGTTAAAAGAGCATTGATTGTGATTTTAAGCTTCTCTTCACTGACTTGTAGGACAGAGGTTGAAGTCGGAAACTCTAGTAAGAAGCGAAGGGGAACGTTAGAATACATAGCCCCGAAAACACCTTTGTACGCCGGTAAAACTTGATCCAGAACGACTTGGAATTGAAGCTTCGTCTGGACGCACATTTTGGAGAAGGACTCGTGTTGACGCGTCAGATAACGCATATTAAGCAGTTGCACACCTCTTTTTTTGAATGGCTCGAATTCCTCCCTATAGTAAAGCTCGCCCAGAAGATAAGCGTCAGCAGCATCTGTTTTCACTTTGCGAAGATTGGTTTTTCGAAGCCGATTAGAAATGAGCGGATTGAAAACGATAAATAAATAGTGATGCTCCTCTAGAAAATGAACAACAGGGCTTTGATAGTGCTCGGTTGCTTCCAAAATCAATGTAGGTCGATGACCCGATTCATGTTCGATGACATGAATAGCTTGAAGCAATATTTCGAGACCATCCCGTGTATGTTCGAAATGGAATATCCCTCGGTATGGTTTTCCGCGATCTAAGAAAGCCTGTCCGTGGCTTTCTTCTTTAGATATGTCTAGCCCTATAACAGAGTTCATTTTATCTCTCCTCGAAGTAGATTTACCGGAAGCCCCTATGAACCTCCTTGTCGCTCCATAGCATCGCATGTGATACGGGATCTATGTCCCAACCAGCCTCAATCATGGTCATGACAAGTAGGGGTGAACATTATAGCGCTCGGGATCAAGTCCCACGGGCAGGTACGTTCGACCCGGCTACTCTAATCCTCTAAGCAAATGCAAAAAGAATCAACCAGAAAGAAATGGTTGATCTCATAATACGAACGGGCAGATTACGTTAATGAAGGAATTATAGGAGTTCATCCCAATTTATGAGCTATACCACTAGAAAGCAGGTTTATATATGAAAAGTGATCATTTGTTAAAACTTCTGCATGATGAGAAATTACATACCGTTGGTCCATTTCAAGGAATGTCTCTACAATTTGATTTGATTCATATTCGATCCAATCTGCTGCCATATCGGGATCCATGTTACCATGTACCACATTTCCGATAACACTGTCTAATTCAGTTGACGCTTTGTCTAGCTCATTGACTCTTTCAGGCACACCGAGTGTTAAAGCCTGGTCGACATATCTATGTTTGTATTGATTGGCGTATGTATGCGGATATGGTCATGTGGCTTCGAAATACGGGGTTTATTGTTAAGAATTGCATTGTGTGGGACAAGGAACATATGGGTATGGGCTGGCAGTATCGATTTCGTCATGAATTTATCATATTTGCAGTAAAAGCAGATAAACGTGTTAGAAGGATATCTTCCCGAAAACAGACGGATATATGGCGTATACCACGGATTCACGGGAACAAAACGATTCATCCAACTGAGAAACCTGTGGCTTTACTAAAGGAGATGATTGTGAACAGCACCGAACCAGGCGAATTGATGGTTGATTTTTTTGCAGGAAGTGGTGTTGCTGAAGAGGCAGCTTGGAAAGCTTTTGAGATAGACTTTAGGTGGTTTGAAATCTGTAAGAATCGTATACAAAATGTCATAGAACTGCGGAGTTAACTAGGACGTGTCTGAAAACTCATTACTGAGTTAATTTGAAAATCGCAGCTAAGTAAACAAACGACAAGAATGATCGGGCTAGCTTGTCGTAACGAGTAGCCACGCGGCTAAAGTGCTTGATTTTATTGAAAAACACTCAACTACGTGGCGTTCTTTATACAATTGTAATTAACTTTTCATGGGTTTCGGCTATTCGTTTTAGGTGGAATAACATAGGATGTCTGTTTATCCGTAATCCATTTCCGAATAGCTTCTGAGCCATATATTTATCGCCAAGAATATGGCTTCCCGTAATATCAAATTCCTGAAGTAAGCCTATCGCGGGAACGGAATCATAGATTTGACCGCCCGTGAGAAAAAAGGCCAGGGGAAATCCTAATCCATCGACTACAGTATGAAGTTTTGTTGTCTTTCCACCACGACTGATACCGATATGTTGATTTACTTCGTGTCCTCTGCGTTTTTTTACACTAGTACTATGTTAATGAGCTTTAACCGATGTTGAATCGATGCTCAGGTTTTCAAAATCAGGTCTTACGTGATGCGCTTGGCAGATGGCGACAAGTAATTCCGTATCTCTCCATTTACAAAAACGGCTGTAGGCCGTCTTCCATGAGCCATAGCGTTTTTCCGGCAAATCATGCCAAGCGGACCACTGCAAACAATCCAAATAATGGCATAAAATATCGTGCAATTTCTTAATTTTGACGGACGTCCTGTTCGATAGGGAGGAAACATATCCTTAATTTGTTCCCATTGTTTATCGCTTAGTTCATACCGTCTTTGAATCATCATTGATGCTCCTTTCGTTTTCCTCAAATCTTAGCATAAAATTCTTTATTTTTCAGACACGTCCTAGAAAACAATCAATAAGATCTTTGAATTTAGATGGGATATCCCTGATTAGAGTTATCAAAGTTAAAGACCTATTTGTTATTTGGGTTTCCAATCTATTGCGGAATGCTTTTATCGTAGAACCTCTTCTATTGATAGAATTTGTCATTAAACTTCGCACATAACTTGAAAATATATAATCACATGAAAATACATACATTTACTTAACACAAAACGTAATATTATGCAATGTAACGAGAGAAAATAATACAATTGACAAGTAATGGCTGATCTAATGTATATTATATGTTAGAAAACATAACATGTAGTATTGGAGGAGTTTGATGTGAAGTATAAGTTTAAGAGTAAATTTGTATTTGTAGTAAGTATAGTTATAGCCATATTAATTAGTAATTACATATCTGTGAATGCTGATAACATGAATGTGATGAATGACACAGAGATTTTAGCAAATAATGTATCTGCTACTAAAAGCAATGCATTAGTTTCCGGAGGAGGCCATGTATTGCAGCTAAGGCCAGATGGAACTGTTTGGAGCGTTGGTCAGAATGACGGTGGACAACTTGGTAATGGAAACTATTCTAATCAAACCGAATTTGTGCAAGTTAAAGGATCAAATGGCATTGGTTATCTATCTAACGTTGAGATGATTGCAGCAAGTTCTTCAGGTGATATGATAGGGAATTCCATTGCTTTAAAAACAGATGGAACAGTATGGACTTGGGGATATGGAAATGATGGTCAATTAGGTAATGGGTCAACATCTACTACAAACATCCCAGTTCAGGTAAAAGGTATGGATGGCGTAGGTTTTTTATCGGATATTGTATCAATAAGCATGGGAACGAGATTTGCAACGGCTCTAAAATCAGATGGAACGGTCTGGACATGGGGATATAACTATCTTGGTTTAGGTGATGGGACTTCAGTAACCAAAAGAACAACACCAGTTCAAGTAAAAGGTCCTTCTGGAGTAAGTGTGCTATCAAATATTATTCAAATCGCATCTAGCTCATCACATTCATTGGCATTGAAATCAGATGGAACTGTATGGTCCTGGGGAGCTAACTCATCTGGCGCATTAGGAGATGGAACGACAGTTAGTAAGAATACACCTGTACAAGTAAGAGGTTTAGGTGGGAATGGGAATCTATCTGACATTACTTATGTATCAACAAGTAATGGAGGTAATAACATTGCATTGAAGTCAGATGGGACTGTATGGTCTTGGGGTAGTAATACATCAGGGGTATTAGGAGATGGAACTACTCTCAACAGAACGTCCCCTGTTCAAGTTAAAGGACACGGAGGAGTAGGTGTTCTTACTGACATCATTTCGATAAAAATTAGCACCTTACATAGTTTAGCATTAAAAGCTGATGGTACAGTATGGAGTTGGGGGGGGAATAGTAGTTACCAACTAGGAATTGGTTTTGCAGGTTCATCACACACACCAGTCCAGGTTAAAGGTGAGAATGGATTGGGTGCCTTAAATGATATAGTTTCAATACATACAGGTGAAAGAAATTCAATGGCTGTAAAGGTTGATGGTTCTGTCTATCTATGGGGTGATAATAACTGGGATTATATATATACCGGAAACCGAATCATAACTCCACAAATTAAATCTATAGAAGTAGAACAAGCTTATAGTCTTAATCAGGTTGCTGGTGATTACTATACTTCTACTACGCCTAAAAAATATATTGGTAATGTTGAAATTAGCAAAATGTTAATAGCAGATATCGAATCAGGTGCTAGTCATACATTGGCTTTAAATGCAAAGGGAAATTTGTTGAGCTGGGGCACGAATGAAAGTTTTCAGATAGGTAATGAGATGAATAATTACAATAATTTGGCGAACGAAGTATTGGGAATTGATAAAGTTAAGAATATAGCTGTTGGAAGTAATCATTCCGGTGTTTTAAAATCAGACGGAACAGTCTGGATTTGGGGAAAAATCCAATTGGGTATTCCAGGTGAAATTTCTACCATTAATAGAAGTAATCCAATACAAGTTAAGGGTGCTGGGGGAATTGGATTCTTATCAAATATTGTGTCTATCAGCTTCGGAAACGATAGCAGTTATGCATTAAAAGCAGATGGTACAGTCTGGGCATGGGGTTCAAATATGCGTGGACAACTGGGAGATAATACTTTAATAGCTCGTAATGTACCTGTACAAGTTAGAGGTGCCGGAGGAGTAGGAGTGCTATCAAACATTGTAAAGATATCAGCAGGAGAAAACCATGTTATCGCTTTAAAGACTGATGGAAGTGTCTGGGCATGGGGCTCGAATAATTATGGTCAATTAGGTGATGGAACTTATACTAGTCGAAGTGTACCCGTCCAGGTAAAAGGTTTAAGTGGTATTGGAAATATTAGTGAGGTTAAAAGTATTGACGCAACTAGTTCACAAAGTTTTGCATTATTAGCCAACGGTACAATTCGTTCCTGGGGGAATAACGATTGGGGACAACTCGGTGATGGAACAAAGTCTACTAGAGTAACCCCTATTCAAGTATCAGGATTATCAAATGTTATTCAAATAAAATCAGGTTTTGACCATTCTATAGCTTTGAAAGCGGATGGAACAAGTTGGTCTTGGGGCGATAATACATTAGGACAACTAGGAGATGGAACCTACACTAGCAAAACAACCCCAGTGCAAGCAATTAGCAAGAATGGAATTGGGTATTTAACAAATATTAAAATGATATCTTTAGGGCAGTATTTTTCTGTAGCAGTTTCTTCAGATGGAATGGTGTATACATGGGGGGGGAACAATAAGGGGCAATTAGGGAATGGAAATATAGTTGCTTCTAACCATCCTGTTTCACTTTCTTTTTTTAATCAGAATGTAATGCAAAACAGATACGATGAACGTAATCGTCTAATAACTACTTATTTCTATAGTAATGGCGTTCTGTATTCTCGTAATTATACTTATGATGCTAATGGGAATTTGTTGCGAGTATATAATCAAATTGTTTGATTATAATCAAAACCTTGATGGAAGAAATCATTCCAATTTTCCTTCGTTAGGTAGTCAATGTTTTTAGTTAATGATAGGCACATTTTTCAAAAAATATTTAGTACGTATTTCAAGTAGCAAAATCCTTTCTAACATAGCACTACAATAAAGCATGGATAGAGTCATGGAGATCTATAAGAGTTCACATTTTGATAAATTCAGTCAGGAGTAAAAATATGGAAAAAATAATCTTAAAAGCTATTACATTGTTATTGGTATTATCCATACTGAATACTTCTTATCCAGTATGGGCAAATGAAAACAACCAACAAGTGGAAATAGTGAATAATAATACTCAGAAAACCGAAGATCCTGTTAAATTAATCCCTCCAGTTTTACAATCAACATCGGTAAGTGGAGCCGTATATGATAATGATTGGGTACTAACACTCCAGAAAATAAACCAAAAGTCTTTGGAGAATAGCCATAAGCGTCTTTATAAACAAAATCAATATGTCTATAGCAAACAAGAATTAGAAGAGTTTGTTCTTAATGGCGTAACGGAAGAAGATATCTATTTATCGGATCTAATAGGAAACGAATGGATGATAAGTCCATACGAATTAATTAATCGAAAAAGAGAACATAAGGAAACGTGGGATGAAATAGAAACAAGTTTGAGGCAAGAGAAAGAAGAAAAGCTTGCAGAACTCCTGCTTAGTAACCCAGATGCTGGACAGGCTCTTGAAAAAAAGAGTATGAGCACTGCAGAAAAGATAGGTATTTTGGAAGGTACATTAAATGATAGTGGACGAATAATTGAACAAACTATAGAGGAATATCAATTAAATGGCCTAAGTGCGTTAAACCAAAGAAATGAGAAATCTAAAGAAGAGCTTAATAGGGCTACTTTTTTAGATGAAAATCTTCTTGAACAGTCAGTAAGTGATTCGGTTTACATTCCTGAAGATTTTGTGGAGCAACCAGAAAGCGAACCTATACAACCATTTACCTTAAATAGATATGCAGAAGATTTAAATAGCATATACAACGGATTAATCACCCAGACACAGATTAATCAAACCAATAAACCTCAATATTCCGATCAAAACGGGACTAGTGAAATAATCGATCCATCTTCTGGTAAATTACTATGGAAGCAGAATAACATAAGCCTCCCTGGTAGAGATGGTTTGGATTTGAATATCGGCGTTATTAATCAATCAAACTACTCATATATGTATCAAAAAACATATGGCACATCAGGTGATTTAAAAAAAGCAAACTATTTACTATCAAGGTATGATCTTGGAGTGGGCTGGGCTTTTCAATTTCCATCTATTCAATTGGAAGAAGGCGGCTATCTTTATTATCATAAGGGTGATGGTGCTGTATTTCGTATTGATTTAAATGCTAATAATAATCCTGATAACGTTACACATTTAGTTGGTTACCAAGGAAAAGATATGAAACTTATGCAAGATACACAAGGATTATTTACAAATGGGCAAGTGAACTCTGCTTATTATCTGGAATATGCAGATAAGAAGAGGGAGTATTTTGCAAATGATGGAATACTCCTTGGTATTGTAGATCGATATGGTAACAACATTACTTTTCATCATGAGGACAGAACGATAAACGATCGAAAAACTTATAAAGTAATTTCGTCTATAACAGATTCCATAGGTCGTACTGTAACATTTACTTATGATACCTCATTACAAAATGATAATGAAACATTTAATGGTGAAGGTATCGTTGTAGCAGTCAAAGATTTAAATGGGATTGTAACACAAACTGTCACTTACATGAAATCGAGATCGAGTGATACTTTTAATGGGGTTTCAGATGGATATTCTCCGATCTTATGGTATATACAAAATCAAAATAATGATACTACCTATTTTACTAATGAGAACTTTCAAAACAATAAGTTTGACTACCTTCGCTCAGAAGACTCAATTTATGCAGGTTGGGTTACTTTACATCCTTTAAAAACAATATACAATTCAAACTCATATACACACTATCAATTCGAAAAGGTTACACGTCGATTAGGTAGCAATGGATTCAGTCAGGAATATAGAACAACATCAAGGAAAGATCAAATAAAGAGAAACGCTATTGCTGCTGGAAATTTCAATCAAGTCAATTATAACTATTCAGGGGATTACACTGGATTCAACCCAGCCAATCCTTACAGTAACCCAAGCAGTTTTTTATATTCAACTACCCAAACGGTAATAAGTACGTCACCAACCGGTGGAATGGCAACAACAATAAACTATAATAATATTGGACAAGTTACCTCTATTTCAACGCGTGCATCTAATGGTGAACGTAAATTAGTCAGCAATGTTGCTTTTGATGCAACCTATATAAGTATGCCTACCGTAATTGAAAACCGAATATATGAAAGTGATAACGATTCCAGTCCAAATGTACTATATATAGAGAAACAATACACTGATTGGGGAGGGGTTAAAAGTGAAACGGTACCATTAACACAAACGCAATATAATAATGCGACAACCAAAAGTAAATATACTACCTCTTATACGTATGATCCAACGTATTATTTTTTGATCACAAAAAGTGGTTATCAAAACGATAATATTCTCCAAACAGAGCGTTATGATTATTTTTCCAATGGTCGAATAAAGAGCTATACAAACGCAAAAGGTGAAGTGACCAATTTTTGTTATGAGGGTGTAGACAGTAGTGGCGGACAAACTTCTAACTGTTCAACTTCTAGCATGAATGTAGTCGGAAAAGTTACTAAAATCAAAACAACAAAAAATCTTGGAGAAGGTCAATTATCCATTAGTGAATTAATATTTAATTCATCCACTGTTTATGCCTACCCAAGTGAAGTAAGAAGTTATTTTACTATTAAGACCGTACCCAATATCACCCAACTGGTTCAGAGTTCAATGAACTACAATATGGGGAATGGTACTTTGGAAAGCGAAATAAACGGAGACGGTAAAGTTACATCATATCAATATGATGCACTTGGACGAACAACCATGATTACTTATCCGAGTTTTACTAATGCCAATGGCGTTGGTTACAATGTTATGGACGAAATAACGTATAGTAATTCAGTTATTCCTTCATCAGCAGATGCCTATAATGCATACGTATCATCAATACTCGTCAGTTCTAAACGTAAATATACTCAGAAATCCAACAATGTAACCACAGCATTTGCTGTCCAAAATGACTATTATGATGCTTTCGGCTTTTTGCGCTATTCGCAAAAATCTAACAATGGAGAAACTCAGACCACACAATATCGTCCAGACGATTTAACTAGGGCTGTCTATGCTATTGACCCGATGAACAACACGACAACAGTTACTTACGATGCTTGGGGTGCTCAAAAAGAAGCGATTGATATATATGGGAATTTATATGTATCAGAAAGCAACCTGAAATTAAGAAAGGAAAATAATTATTTTATTGCCGTTACGGATATCCCTGCTTATCGGGATAATCAAATTCTAAACAAAAATGCTTTGAAATCGAACTATATTGAACGAGATTACGATCAATGGGGACAATTATTAGTCAATAGGGTATTTAAAGACTGGCCTAATCAAACGATTCCTTTGACAGAATTGTATTCGTATGACTTAAGAGGAAATCTAATCACTTATACAGATCCCAAAAGGAATTTGAATAATGAGAGTGTCACTACGAAATATACGTATGATATTCTGAACCGATTGATTGAAGTTAAAGATGCTCTCGGACAAATAGTAAAGTACTCATACAATAAAAGTGGTCAAATAACGGATACTAGCACACACAGCAGTGAATTTGATTCACCGACGCTCGTCAACACTAAGAAATATAATGAATTAGGCGGACTAATCTACAAAGAAGACCCATCCTTTATTCGAGAAACGTATGATTATAATAACTTAGGTCTGTTACAGCAATTAACCGACCGAAATGGGACAAAATCCAATTATCAATATGATGAACAGAATCGACCAATTCTCCTCACATTAACACGTTCAGGCGCAGCTTCGGAGCAAGTCAAGTCGATTTTTGGAAGCAATGGCATTCGTTCTGATACTCAAGAGTATTATAAAAATGGTGTAAAATCATCTTCTTTGACAACACAAAAGGATTATTTAGAACGGCTAACTTCTATTCAAGTTCAAGGAGCTAACAATACATTTTCATCATCACTAGGGATTGAATATGACTTGAATAACCGTATTACTGAACTTAATATATCAGGTGGAGCATCAAACAGCTTTCATACTCAGTTCAAGTATGACAGACTTCAATTGGAGAAAGTACAGACAAATGGACAGCAGACTTTAAACAATTCTGATGCCGTAAACGTCAAATATACGTATTATCCAAATGGGCGAGTGAAATCTTTATCCTATCCGCCTTTAATGGATGGCTCTATTCTGAAAACAGAGTATGTGTATGATAAACTCGAGAGGCTTGACACCATAACGAATAAAAAAGGTAGTACTTTATTATCTTCATATAGCTATAAGTATGATAATAACGGAAATATTGAAACGGTTTTACAGTCAGAAGTTAATCAAATGTTAAAGGTCAAATCCTACACCTACGACAAGCTTAATAGACTTTTAACTATTACAAGCGTTGATAAAACAGTTGTCTATACTTATGATGTTCAAGGTAATCGATTGACATTAAGTGACACTAGTAATGTACCCTTAATTTTAGACGAGAGATCGTATGAATATGATCTACATAACAACTTAATTAAGAATACCAATGGGAATGAAGTAACGACATTTGAATATTCACCAGACAAACTTCGTTACCGGAAGGCAAAAGGATCAGATATAAAGCAATATCGCTATAATTTGAATAGTGAAGTAATCTCAGAGGTGAATGGGAATAATGTAGTAACAGCAAATTATGTCCGTGGGGATAGATTACTTGTCAAAAAGGACATAGCAATGAATAAAGATTATTATTATTTATACAATGGCCATGGTGATGTTATTCAGATGGTAGACACTAATG
Organism: Paenibacillus sinopodophylli; assembly: GCF_005930355.1. Taxonomy (GTDB): domain Bacteria; phylum Bacillota; class Bacilli; order Paenibacillales; family Paenibacillaceae; genus Pristimantibacillus; species Pristimantibacillus sinopodophylli. Next base: position 2,646,459 of record NZ_VDBO01000001.1, on the reverse strand, counting down.
GTGAAGTTATTAATTCATACGAATATGATGAATGGGGAAAAATCACAAAAAAAACCGAGGGAATTGCAAATGAGTTTAAATACGCAGGTGAGATCTATGATGAGGAAACGGGTCTTTACTATTTACGTGCTCGTTATTATGATCCCAACGTTGGTAGATTTATTAATGAGGATACGTATGAAGGGGAGATAACGAATCCGCTTAGTTTGAATCTTTATACTTATGTGCATAATAATCCGTTATTATACATTGACCCTACAGGAAATTGGGCAACAGTGATTACAGCCAATTGGACTATTAATGAAATGAAATGGAAATATCAAGAGGCGTATGAACAAGGGAACAAAGAAGATATGCGTTATTGGTCAAGTGAAGCTAATAAGCTCAGGGAATTGATAAGAAATGCTTCATGGTTTAAGGAACAAGGATTAAATGAAAATGACATAATGCAGTCAACAGATAAAATGATTCCAGAAGATGTTGTAATGAAACTTGCAAGGGATAGCACAATTAAATGGATTGAGTCAGATGAAAATGGATTTGGATTGTATGCAAATGCTACAAAAGTAGCGGTTACATTTTTAGGAAGAGGAGCAATAAAATATGGAAATAAGGTTAGTATTACAGCAAGAGAGATAATTACAAAAACAAAAAAAGGAGCTATAAATAAAGAATTTCCTAGTCAGTGGGTAGATAAAACAATGGAGGAAATAGAAAGAGCAGCAAAACAGGGAGATAAAGATGCTAAGAAAGCTAAGAAATTGCTGACAGACAAACGATTTGATAAGACAGACAATAGAAAGTGAATAAATATTTATCTTTTGTTTGTTAACCTATTGGAGGTAGATTACTTAAATGGGAGAATTACTATCATTGATTTATAATTTTTTTCCTAAGGGAATTGCATTTAATGATGTCAGATACAAATTGAGTGAAGAATATAATAGGTTAAGTAGGAAAAGGAATGAGTTTAAAGGAAAAACTAGCTTGCTAGTAAAGGAAATAGAGAAATTACTACCTGAATATTCGGTGGTTGATTGGACGAATTTAGAAGAATACAATTGCATGCAATATAAAGTCTTAATAGCCAAGGATCAGAAAATTCTTGACGATGATGTAGAATTAATTAATGTGCTAGGGGGTAGACGGATTGATTTGGTGCTATATGTAAGCATTCTTGGAGATTTTTATTATTTTAATTATGTCAATACGAATTTAATTGAAGGGAATTGGCACTTTAGTAGCGTAAATGTAATAAATAAAGAAATGCAAAGAATATCAATCGAAATTGATTCGTTGATGAAAAGAAAAAAGCGTACCAAACTAGAAGATTTAGTTTGCAAAAGTTTTGTTCCTGATTTAGAAACTGAACTTTTGAATTTTGGAGAGGTAAGAGTGTTTAACTGTTTATTCTCTGAATTAGATACAATCTAAAACTTGAGGAACTACATGTGAGTATAACAACTCCATGTAGTTTCTTTTTTTGAATTTTCTTGATACGTCGTTTTATTGGAGGGATATTTATGATTGGTTTAGAATACATCGTAAATTTTACAACGGAACGTATAAAAAATTAGCTGAGAAGCTGGAGATTACACCATCTACGGTTACGGATTGAATTAGTAAGCGCAGAGCCATTCCAAATGCCAAGCTAGAAGTACTTTCACAAATATTTAGGATTGAAGTGGAGTTCTTTCAGAAGGAACTTACTAAGGTTGAAGAAATAGAATTACGACTCGACTATGTAAGACGTATATCTAAACGAGATTCGTTTGAAGTTGAAGATATTATTACAAACGATGATGGTTAGGAATATGAATATACAACTATAAATGAGCAAAAACGAATATAAAATATCCAATTGAGATTAAGCTAATTTAAACCGCTCACGAACAAGATGAAAAGGGATGCCTTTCTGAACACAGTCGTAGACAAACTGCAGGCGATCCATTTGAACTTGTTTGCGAACGGCACGCAAGCCATCGCCAAATGGACAGGGTTGCCCTAAGCCAGTGGTACAGTACAAATGCGTCCACGCAAGTAGCGCCCAGAGTCGAACAAAAGCAGTTGCTGAACGAACTTGGTACGTATCGAAGCCGAGGTTATTCTTGGACTGACGGAAAAGGATCTCAATCGGCCATCGTTTGCTGTAGTAAGTCGAAATCGTTTCCGTGTTCAAAGAGACATCGGTGCATAGAAAAGCTCGGAGTGCTTTCGGCACGCCAAACGCTTGCTCCGGCCAGCACAGAAGAACAACGGCGTTTTCAATCTCGTTCAAAGCGCCCTCATATCGGTACGTCCAGTAAGAAGTTTCGTTCACGGTCACAAGGCGAACGTCTTCTTTGCGCATATGAGCGGCAAAATCCTGTATCGAAATGCGGATGCCTTGCGGGTAGATGATTCGGTTTGTTTTAAGACCGCCAATCAAGTGGTATCCCACAGCGGGGTAACTGCCGATCACACGGGCGCAAGTAAACCAGGAATCGACCAGTGCATAACCACCATAGGGCGGAATCGGAAGCGTAACGGCCATGTCACATACGTGATCGATCTTTGTGTAGACCCTGCCATCGGGATGTGTTTTCGTTTTGTCGTATAAGTCAATGTGATGGATCAATGAGGTGTCGCTGCTTTGGACGACCGTCGCTTGAACCTGATGTCGGTTAAACTCCCTTATTGTGGACACTGCACCTCTTATTCAGTATGGATCAAAGGATTGCTTTAAATATCTCTCTTATGCTCCAAAATGGACGTTTTGATCGATACTAAACTTTAATCTGCTTAGGCTTCACAGTTCCATCTTTGACTGCCTTCATATATTCGTATGGTGAAAAGTCGTAGATACTACCATGTAGGCGAATGTGGTTGTAATCTTGAATAAATTGACTAACGATCTCATACGCCTGAGGGTAGGACTCAAATTCATGGCGACGGTAGCACTCTAGTTCGATGATGGCATGATAAGATTCAATATGAGCATTTTTATTCGCTGTTTTAGGTGGAATACGCTCATGAATCATGACAAACTCAGCACAGGCCTTTTCAAATCGGTGGCTTATAAACTGTGGTCCATTATCGGAACGTCTAACTGGCTTAACCGCTTGATCAAGGAGCTGGCGCTTCGTGAGCGCTTCCTCCGTGATCTGAACGAGATGTTTGGCTTCACAGGTCAGTCCAATATGATAGGCGACAATGGCACGGTCAAACACATCTATAATGCACATTAGGAAGAAGAATCGCTGCTCCCCATGAATCCATCCATACTTAATATCGACCTCCCACAATTGATTGGAATCCGTTATCACACGATTGTTAGCAAGTCGCTTGGGATAGGTAATGATGATTTTACGCTGTGGACGAAGCACGCCCATGAGCTTGCACAGACGGTACACTTTCTTCTTGTTGATCTTCAGCTTTTGTCGTCTTCTAAGAAGCACGGTTAGTTTTCGGTAACCGTACGCTGCGCCTTCTCCTGCTAAGAATTCGGTTATCCATTCGCAAATTTGCTCGTCGCTAATGGGGTCCCCAGCTTGCGTGTAAGAATAACCTGGTGCAGGACGACCAACCCTGTGGATGGTTTTTGCTTCTTGCTGTATTTTAATCACATGTGCATAATACGTAGATCGTTCGACCTCTACTACACGTAGTACAAAGCTAATGTTATGCCCTTGTCCAATATATTTCTGAGCGATTTCTATTTTATCCGCAAGTGCGGGTTCGTTTTTTTTAGTAGGTCTTTGAGAATGTCCCTCTCCAAGGCTTGCTCCGCAAAGAGCTTCTTTAATTTTTCATTCTCTTTTTCCAGCTGTGCATAATCCTCTGCAGTAGGAACAAACTTGGTTTGTTTAACACTATTTCCGTCTAACTGATCTATATCCTTGCGGTTCAGGTCTCTGGCCCATCTGAGAACCATCTTAGGATCAAGCTCATGTTGGCGCGCTACCGCCGTCATATTACCGATCTCTTTCCCTTTGGCTACAACCATTTTCTTAAAGTTTAAGTCGTATTGTTTCTTCTTCATTTCTCGTTCCCCTCCGCTTGTTTTCATTGTATCTAAGTAAGGGGTGTACTGTCCAAGTCTTAATAGGGGCTAAATAGATGTCCCTAAACGACTTTACCTTCCAGATGCGAATGATGAAAGCCAGTCTGTTCCATCGGAGACGTAGCCTGTGACGAAGGCTTTGTCTTCTTTGAGATCGTATCATCATGAATAACAAACAGTGGCTCCGCCGTCTGGTTGGCTATCTGAACCACCTGTTGAAGGGATTCATCCTTCACTTTGTTTTGCAGCACCGCTTCATTCCACTTGCCTTCGGCTAGAAAATGTCCAAGTGTTGTGCGATGGCTAGCACTGAATTCGGCCAGATCCACCACTTTACCACGAAACCCTTTGGCTGTCGCGGCCACCATATACGTCTCGATATGCGCCATCACCGGCTTGGAATAATAGAGCGGCAGACGATGCTGTAAGAAGTAGTTGCGAAGTGCGACATGATTAGGTACGATGGCGGTATGAGACATAGCGATTTCTCCTTGGTGTGAAGGTTTGTTGTGGTGACTACTTTTTACCACAAGGAGAGCGCTTTGTCTCTATTCTTTTTGATTTTACAGTTTAGTGGAAGCGAATTTGCTCATTTATAGTTAAATACACAGATGAACAACTTACAAAAGATGATATTCATAATCTTATCAATTTTTTGCCTTTTGGTGATATGAAAATAAGTTTCTCAGATCATATAAATGGAAATGTAGTTCGTATCTATATCGATAAACAAAGAAATGTTTCAAATTGCCTCCCAATGGAAACATGTAACGAAATGCAATTGACTAACTAAAAAAAATTCTTAGTTTTTTAATAAATCAAACATTTTCAAAGTGTGGCTACCCATTACGACAAACTAGCAAAGTCATTCCTGTCGTTTGTATACGTGGCTGTCATTTTGAAATTGACTCAGTGATTAGTTTTCAGACACGCAAGTAAAAACAGTCAACGATTATTGATACATAAAAAGGGCGAAGAAGCTAAACCGGTCTTGAATGGACTGGTCTTGTCTCAATCGATCTTATAACTCATACTAAGTGTAGGCTATTATTCAATTTGGCACATCAAATTGTTCGTTTACGCCAATAATGAACGCAGAGTCTTTGGCATTTTTGCTTGGCGATGTTAAATGAGATGAATTTAAATTGAAATGGAGGATGAAATTGCCAATGAGTTATGAAACTTATTTTCAAAACTTAAGGGAACAGCAGTTGGGCGAGCTGAAGCAATGGTTGTCTATTCCGAGCATATCGGCTTTATCTGCGCATAAAGCGGATATGAACAAAGCGGCCGAATGGCTTGCGGACACGCTCACCCGCGCAGGTCTAGAGAACGTGGATGTCCATCAAACGGACGGACATCCGATTGTGTATGCCGACCATTTACATGCTCCCGGAAAACCTACCGTGCTTGTATACGGTCATTACGATGTGCAGCCAGTCGATCCGCTGCATTTGTGGACGACGCCACCCTTCGAGCCTGACATTCGGGATGGTAAGCTGTACGCCAGGGGAGCGACAGATGATAAAGGTCAGGTGTTTCTACATATTAAAGCAATAGAAGCCATATTGAAGCAGGAAGAGAAGCTTCCGGTTAATATTAAGCTATGCATCGAGGGTGAAGAAGAAGTTTCCAGCCGTAGTCTTCCTCCTTTCTTAGCCACGAATCGGGAAAAGCTGGCCGCTGACGTCATCCTGATTTCGGACACTTCGCTGCTTGAGCCGGGCAAGCCTGCTATCAGTACGGGACTTCGGGGATTATGCTCGCTTGAGGTCACTGTGAACACTGCGAATACGGATTTGCACTCCGGCTCATACGGAGGTGGTGTTCCAAACGCGCTTCATGCCCTCGTCTCTTTGCTTTCGACTTTACACGATAATGAGGGTCGCGTGAGCGTCGAGGGATTCTATGAAGGCGTACCGGAGCTTTCGCAGCTCATGAGAGAAGAATTCGCCAAGCAGATGCTGAATGAAGATCACTTGAAGGAAAGTCTTGGTCTTGACGCGTTGTACGGCGAAGAGGGCTTCTCCTTTGTGGAACGGATTGGAGCGAGGCCAACGCTTGAATTGAACGGCGTTTACGGTGGATTCCAGGGCGAAGGCACCAAAACGGTTATTCCGAAGGAGGCGCATGCCAAGATTACGTGCCGCCTAGTTGGAGACCAGGACCCGCAAGACATTTTGGAAAAAATCAAACGGCATTTGCAGAAGCATATGCAGTCCGGCGCGAAGCTGCAAATCAAAGACGGCGAGAAGGCTCGTGCGTTCAACATTGATCCTTCCAACCCGATGCTGCAGTTGGCTGCGGATGCTTACGCAGATGTCTACGGTACGCGGGCACTGTTCACGAAAGATGGCGGATCAATTCCGATCGTCGAAACCTTCTCCCGCGAACTGGCGGCTCCTGTCGTTATGATGGGCTTCGGTCTTCCAGATGAGAATCTACATGCACCGAACGAACACTTTAATCTGGACAATTTCGATAAAGGGCTTCTGACGATCGTATCGTTCCTGAAGCGACTATAGGTATGAAAAATCGCGAAGCGGCAGGCTTCGCGATTTTCACGTATCTTTCTAAAACTTCCATACAATCGGCTGTTCTTCTCTAGACTGATTCTTAGATTCCTCGATAATTTCAACCACTTCAATGGTACATTGAAACAATAGCTTCAGTATAGCGAGTCCTCTTATCTGACTTTCTCGCAATTTGTCGTTTGTGTCATTTCGTTTACATTCAACGAATCTGATCTCGGAATAATCCGGTTTGTAAATTAACAAATCCGGTTCTTCTACCTTTACATAACGAGAAAAAGCTGGATAGTATTCTCGACCGCTCTCGTATCTCGAATCTCCGAAATGTTTACGTAGTACAGCTTCTGTTTCAGGGTATTTCCCTAGTTTGTTGCCACCGAGCAGGTTGAAATCATGATGAATCCAACTGTAACCTAATGTTTCATAAAATGACCCCGCAATGTATTCAGCAAATCCTCGTGAGCCTTGGAGTTTTTTGCAATATGCATCGATACAGTCATCGCGATTCCCGCTCTTCCACCGCCCTAATTGCCCTTTATTGTAAGTCACCCTGCGGGTAGGAATAATAATCTCCAAGTGAATCACTCCTTAACATAACGAATGGATGTAAAGATAGGGCTAATCACAATTCGAGCCTACTTGCGTCATTATTCCATATACATCCAAATTGGATCTCATTACAATGATAACATAAGAAGATATTTGAGATTTGAAAGGTGTTTAATATGACCGATGCAAATAAAATCGTAGTTGTTGTTAAAGGTGTTATTGTAAACGGAGGCAAAGTATTAATTGTAAAACGAGCGGATGAGGATGAAGTCGGCGAGGGAACTTGGGAATGTGTCGGTGGGAAAATAGAGTTCGAAAAAAGGAGAGAGCAGATTACGCTGCACTCTCCCTATTTGCCTTACAGTACAACGACCAATCTAACGAATAATACCACAAGCGATACGATTGCCTGAGTTGCCAGATGGGTCGGTCACATAATCATCTGCTTTCTCGTGAATGATGATCGCTGTGCCGTCTTCCTTCAATAAGGAGTTTGGTTTTCCCTGCTGAAGAGTAACATCTGCGCTAGCAATATTGGCAATGACTTTTCCGTCTGCACCAACCTCGATATTCGGCAGGTCTCCGCTATGATAGCCCTTGGAATTGTTGAAGCCATGCTGTTTGCTTAATGGGTTGAAATGATCGCCTGCTGATTTGAAGTCAGGTGTATCGCATTTGCCTACGCTATGAAAGTGAACACCATGCATTCCCGGTGCCAGCTTCTCCGCTTCGATATGGACAAATACTTTATCTGCCTTTTGTACAAGCTGAGCCGCTCCAATTTGTTTTCCCTCGCTATTGATGATCGGGATCAGCAAAGCAGTTGGTTCGGAGTTCGACATAGCCATTGCGGCAGCTGCCGATTGTGTGCTTAACAGCAAACAAATCATCGTAATGATTTTTTTCATAGTATCCTCCCAGTTATAACGATCTTGGGATAGGATGTGCAAACCTTATTCTTTTATGCATAAAAAGGAAAAAAAGATAAAGCATAGGCGTGATTGCGGTAATGGTACACGATAAAGCAGCTTGCTTCAATTGTATATTTTTGATACATTTCGGATAATTCATGCTATTTTTTCTATGAATATGGGTATAAGAAGATGACTTTATACATCATGAAATGGTTGATCAGAAGAGGGGGATATGAACTTGATTACTACCTATTTGAGAGAGCTGCTTGCATTATTGGAGACGAGGCTTCCTCAGCTTGCTGAATCCTTAGAAGCACCTGCAACGCCGGATCAGATTGCTGCTGCGGAGCAGCATATCGGTGTGACCTTTTCTGATGATCTTAGACAACTATATTTGGCATTTAATGGTGAGAAACGAATGGGTGTCGGTTTGTTTTTCGGACTTCGATTCCTAAGTCTTAATGAGTTAGTCGCGGAATGGCAGATTTGGTCGAAGCTGAATGTGGATTACGGGGAGGAAGGCAATCATTTCTCCATTCCAACGGGATGGATTAAGGAGAAATATATCAACCTCGGATGGCTGCCAATAGCGGAGGATGGCGGGGGCAATCACCTAGGCATCGATGTAGACCCGGATGATGAAGGCATTAGCGGACAGGTCATTAATTTCGGACGGGATGAGGAAACCAAATATGTCATTGCCAATCGTCTAGCAGATTTGATGCGATTTATGTGCGACACGGTTAAAAGCGGCAACTACAAGGTGGACAATGATGAGGAATACGTCTATTGGATGTACGGTGAGCAGGGAGTCGGTCATTTCCTTGATGCTGTCCGTTCTTTCAAGCTGCCTCTCTATCATTCGCAAGAGGAAGAGCATAAATCGCATGTGCAGCTCGAGGTATGGGAACATTCGCTTAGCGAGGAGTGGAGGGCGCGGGTCGAAAGCAAAGCTGCTTCAGCCGAAGCTTTTGTCAAAATAAAGCAGCTCTATCTGATCCGGGAAGGCATAACGGATGCGACTCCGCTTAGCCGATGTACTGAGGTGCGAGAGCTTGTGCTAACCGCTAATGCAATTGTAGATATTGAACCGCTGCGCGGCTGTGATCAACTGAAGGTGCTTTACCTTGGAGGGAATCCGGTATCGGATATTAAACCGCTCGCTAGTCTGCGGCATTTGCAGTTTCTGAATATAGCGAAGACGAATGTTGAAGACATATCACCGCTGGAAGAGCTCCCTAAGCTCAAGGAGCTGCAGCTAGAAGGTGCAGCAGTGCGAGATTTTTCTCCGCTCAGACAGATGAGGGCATTACGCATACTGTCCGTATCTGGTGTGGGAGCAGAGCAGCTTCGAGCATTGTCGCAAATTAAACAGCTGCAAGAGCTGTCGATCGAAGCAATTGAAGCAGGTGCAATGTCTGAACTTCCTATCATCGGAAAACTAAAAAGCTTGAAGGCTTTGCATTTGAAAGACATGAATCTTGCTGACCTTCAATTCCTCAGCGGATGCGTGAAGCTGGAGGAGCTGAAGCTAGAACAAGTGTCTGTGGCTGATTTCTCAGCAATTGCACAATTGAGCAGCCTACGAAGCTTAGAGCTGCAAGGAAGCGAACAAATCGGTCAGTTGCTTGAGGCAACGAGTCTTCCGAACCTCCGAAAGTTTACGGGTTCATATGCACAGTTCAACTTGCTCAAAAAACAATTTGTACAGAAGGTGGATTTCTCAAGCATTACAGGGGCAATGACGAAGGAACAGTCAGAGCTCTGGAGCCAGTATTTACGCGCAAATCGATAATGCGATTAAAACTAGCGGTTGCGTGACCACTTATTTATATGTTATTTTTAAGAAACGAACGTAAAGGGAGGTGAAGTAGGTGAATCACGAAATGGTCAATAACCGTATTAGCCAGCTGCCGATTGCTATGGCTGGCATAGTTCATGCTTTTTCCGCGAACGGGATCAGTCTGTCTAATTATGCTTATACGATTAAACCATTCGCGAGAAGACGCCTACTTTAACCACGACGGATAGCTGTACATTCCGAAGGGTCGCAGGCTTGTTGCTGCGGCTCTTTTTGTTATGCCGGGAACGATTCCGACATTGCTCGCTGTACGGGGAAGTTAGGGTCTTCATCTATTAGGAGGCTCTTTAGATGATTATTGTTAATATAAAGGATGTTAAAAAATACCATGCTGCCGATTTGTTGTTCGATGGTCTTACGCTTCAAGTACATGAGGGGGAACGGATAGGGCTGATCGGAGCCAACGGAAGCGGCAAATCAACCTTGCTCAGGTTGATCGCAGGTACTGACCAATCGTACGAGGGAATGCTAACGGTGAAGAAAGATTTGGTGATCGGTTATTTGCCGCAAATTCCAGTGGTGTTCGATTCGCTCACCGTTTATGAAGTATTGACTTACGGATGCCAAGAAGTGCTGAGCTGCAGAAAACGAATGGCCGAGCTGGAGGAGCAGATGTCGAGCGCTGAGGTGGCATCGGATCAGGCGGCGCTGAATCGATTGCTCAGCCTATACGCAGAGCTGCAGGAGCGGTTTGAGCGAGACGGCGGCTATAATCTCGATACAGGGATCGATCAAGTGGCAACTGGTCTTCAGATTGAACGTTCGTATTATGGGAGAATGTTTGCCAGTCTCTCTGGAGGAGAGCAAACCCGAATTTCGCTGGCCTCGCAGCTTATTGTTCGACCGGCCTTGCTCCTGCTGGATGAGCCATCGAATCATTTGGATCTGCGCGGCATGGAGTGGCTTGAGCAATTTCTAAGACAATATGAAGGAGCATGCGTCATCGTATCCCATGACCGCTACTTCCTAGATACAGCTTGTTCGCGAATTATTGAGCTTGAGGATGGAGAGGCTCATGCATTCCATACAAACTATACTGGCTATGTGAAAGAGAAGGAGGAGCGGCTGCTTCAGCAGTTTGCCCAGTATCAAGAGCAGCAGAAGCAGATTAAAAAGATGAAGGAAACGATTAGGCAGCTGGAGGAATGGGGACGGATCGGCTCTAATGAGAAGTTTTTTAAACGGGCAGCCTCCATTCGCAAAGCCTTGGAGAAGCTAGAGCGGGTGAAGCGTCCAGTATTGGAGCGTAAAACAGCCGATTTCGAGCTTTCACCGCTGGATCGTTCTGGACGCAGGGTGATTACCTTCGAGAAGGTGACGAAGCGCTTTGGTCAGCGAACCCTTCTAGAAAACGCAGAAGGCAGCTTGCTGTATGGAGAGAAGGTTGTGCTTATGGGCGATAATGGCTCTGGTAAAACTACCTTATTCAAGCTGCTGCTTGGTGATCAGCAGCCGGACAGCGGTGAGCTCGTCCATGGAACTAGGCTGACGATCGGTTATTTGGCACAAGAGGACCGTGTAGAGGATCGAAAGCTGACCGTATTGGCCTTTTTCAAGGAGGAGGGCAAGCTGGAGGAAGGTGAAGCAAGACGTATTCTCGCAAGCTACCTCTTTTATGGTACCGACGTGTTCAAGCCGCTGCATACTTTATCCGGGGGTGAGTGGTCACGCCTGCGCCTAGCACTGCTTATTCGCAAGCAGCCGAATCTGCTGCTCCTGGATGAGCCCACGAATCACTTGGATATTCGCTCACGCGAGGCGCTGGAAGAAGCGTTGGAGCAATTCCAAGGAACAGTGCTGGCGATTTCGCATGATCGCTTCTTCACCAATCGAATCGCCGAACGAATTTGGCAGCTAAAAGACGGACGAATAGCTGCTCATCTCGGCAATTATAACGATTGCAAGGATAAGCTGCATAATAACGATGGAACCAAGATAGAAGGCTTGTCAGCTAGTCGTACCGATGCTGTTCCAGATACTTTGCAAGTCAAACGAGTGGAGCGCCTGCCAGCTGGAGGAAAGCATACCGCTGCAGCGATTGGGCTAAAGCGCCTTGAGCTTGAGATTGCCGAGCTGGAAGAGAAGCTTGCTGCTGCGAGCCAAGAGATGGAGCAGCTTGCGGCTGCCAGTGATGCGGTGATGTTGAACCGACTGTGGGAGCTTCAAGAACAGGATCAAAAGAAGCTCGAGCAGCTGCTTGAGCAATGGATGAAGATCGCTGAGACGGATTAGTAAACGCTGTATATTTCTTTCATTTTTCTAATATAAACGCTTACTTCCTCTTTAAGATATGGTAAACTAAATCTTGGAAGCGCCAAGTCTGAGGGAGTGTAGCAATGGAGCAGTTAATCGGGAAAAAAATGAAAAATGATATTTTGAATGCATATGGCGTAACGATCGTACCAGCTGACTCTATCCTAACCAAAGAATCTATTCAAATTATGATCAATCATCGGATAGATTTAGACTCGATTATAACGACGTTTGATCATAAACCGGTAGCAGAAACGACTATTCAGCTTGGAGAGCTCGTACAGCAGACGGTCAGTGTATCCAAGGAGCTGTTTGAATCGATTCTAGTGTCTCGGAAGGTTCCGTTAATGGAAATTCGTAATGCAGTGCTGCCTTCTATCCTACAGCTTTCCAAAAACCCGGACATCTTCGAGCTATTCGAAGCTGTGAAAGCGAAGGATGACTACGTATACCAGCATAATGTTGGTGTTGGTGTCATATCTACACTGATAGGCAGATGGATGAACCTAGATGACGCGGAGCTTTCGATTCTGTCGCTTGCGGCCACTTTGCATGATGTCGGCAAGGTTAAGCTGCCGCTTGAGGTGCTGAACAAGCCTGGCAAGCTGAATGAAGTGGAGTTCCAGCTCATTAAGAAGCATACGATATACGGTTACGAGCTGCTAAAAGGCACAACTGGCTTAAGCTTGCGTATCGCTAGAGTGGCACTTCAGCATCATGAACGCGAGGATGGCAATGGATATCCATTAGGTATAAAGAAAGAAAACATAGATTTATTCAGCTCTATCGTATCGGTAGCGGATATTTTTCATGCGATGTCCTCTAAACGTCCCTATCATGAGCCGTTGTCCTTCCATGAGATTGTCAGTCAAATGAGCGAAGGGAAATTTGGCGCGCTAAACCCGCAGATCATTTCCATATTTATAGAGAACATGATGAAGCGGCTGGTAGGCAGACAAGTGCTGCTGACGGATGGACGAGCCGGAGAGGTCGTCTACATCAACCCGCATAACATCGAGACGCCGTTAATTAAGCTGGCTGATTATTTCCTCGATCTCAGCCAAGAGCGGGATATTCACATTAAGAACGTAATTGCATAACATAGACAAGCTAAGGCGCTGCTAACCAACTAATGTTGATTAGCGGCGCTTTTTATATGTGTATTTCTACGATCGTTGTCGGCGCTGCTTCCAGAAACGGGTAGAAATAGCCACACAGGCAGCCTTATATTTTTGCTATAGTACAATTATTAGCCGGAGGTGTCAGCATGCGAACGGGTTTAAGCAATCCTATGACAAAGCTGAACGTGAAGCAGCAGCTTATTCTATTGTTTCTTGTGATGGTTAGTCCAATTTTCCTGCTTCATTGGTACGGGAATATGAAAGCGGAGCATTTGCTCAAAGATCATATAACGAGTGCCTACGTGGAGCTTAGCAAGCAAAACTATACGGTCATCAAACGGGATATGGATACGATTAGCAAAATTACGACGACGATCATACAAAACCCGATCACGCAGCAGCTTATACCTCTCGAGAGTGATTCGGTTATTGAACGGGTACGCAAATATGATAAGGTCGACAAGCTGCTTGCCGGCAACTCCATCCCGCTGAACGGCGGAGAGGCAGTGTATTACTCCTTATACATTTATGATCCGAATGACTATTATTTCTTCGCTCCCAAGCGCCAGCTGATGCAGACGGGGGTATACTTCTTTTCTGATAATGATAAGCCGGATTGGTTCGATAAGGCCGTCCAGCACAAGAGCAAAGGCTATATGGACATTATTAATACGAATGTAGGGCTCTCCAGAATCGATACACTTGCCTACATTCGGGCAGTTAACAATGTGACAGTTGGAAACGGTATCATTGGTGTGCTTGTTGCGACCAAGATGGATATGAAAATCGTGGAGTCGCTTAGCTCCGTCTCGCTTCCTGACGGTAAAATCATGTTCACAGACTGGAACAACCGCGTACTTGCAGCTACGGATTCAGAGCTGATGGGGAATGAACTTGATCTGCCACCCGAAATGGAAATCGAGGATACGATGGAGGCGGAGGGCAACTTTGACATTATGACGGATGATTTCATTTACGTGGTCAATTATAACCGTATCATGAATCATAAGCTTGTTTATCAAATTCCCGTCAGCTCATTATTGAAGCAGCAAAGCGAGCTAAAGAACGTCATTCAGCTGATTTCAGTAGCGTATATGATGTTCGGATGTATCGTTATCGTTTATTTCTGGCGCTCGCTCATGATGCCGCTCCAAAAGCTAGCTCAGTTTGTCCATGCTTACGAGCCAGGCAAGCTTGTGCCGGAGACGCCGGGCAAAGGACGGAACGACGAGATCGGCGTATTGTTTGCTGCTTTGTATGATATGGCACGCAGGCTGAATACGCTCATTCACTATAAATACCATATGGACATTAAGCAGAAGGAATCGCAGCTGCAGCTGCTTTATCAGCAGATCAACCCGCATCTGCTCTACAATACGCTCGAGAGCATCTATTGGAAAAGCTCGCTGGAGGGAAATACGGAATCGGCTGAAATGATCAAGGATTTATCGAAGCTCATGAAAATAGGCCTTAGCCGAGGAAGGGAATTGATTCCACTCGTAGAAGAGCTTGAGCATGCATCAGCCTATGTGAGTCTTCAGCAAAAGCGTTATAAATATGAGTTTCAAGTACTGTGGAGTATACCAGATGCAGCTAAGGAGATTCTGATTCCAAAAATATCGCTGCAGCCGCTCATCGAGAATGCCATCATTCACGGCGTTAAGCATATGGGCGAGGATGGCGAAATTCGCGTATCTGCCGTAATTGAAGGCGAGCGGGTGACGATTAAAGTAGAAGACAACGGACATAAGGAAGTGGACTACGCCGCGCTTGACCGCTTGATAGGCGGGGATAAGCCTGAGCATATAGCAGGCTACGGTATACGAAACATACATCAGCGAATCCAGCTTCATTTTGGCAATATATATGGAATGAGCTATAAGCGTGGAGAGCTCGGCGGAACGGCTGCAACGATCATATTACCAGTCAGCAATGAGGGGCCGAAATGAGCGGAGTGGACCTAAAGAGAATCGGGAGGAAACGGTATGTATAATGTATTGATCGTGGATGACGAACCATTAATTTGTGAAGGGCTGGCGAGCCTGCTTACGTCTTCCGGCATTAATCTGACCCATGTTTATATTGCACACAGCGGCTACGAAGCGCTCGATTATTTGAGAATCGAAGAAATTGACTTGCTTATTACGGATATTCAAATGGGCTCGATGAACGGTATAGAGCTGATGCATCAAGCCAAGCTGCTTAAACCATGGGTTCAAACGATTATTATATCTGCTTATGAAACGTTCCAATATGCTCAGATGGCCATTCGCCTTGGCGCCAAGGACTATATGATCAAGCCGCTGAGCAATGAGCAATTTCTGGATTCTGTTCGGAATGTGCTGCTTAAGATGGATAAGCCTGCGGCCACGGAGAATCAGTTCCTATCACAGCTGCAAGCACACTTCCATATGGATGAGCCGCTGCCGCAGCGTAACGAGCTGTTTAATAGGCTGCTGACTAGCACAGAGGACGACGCTTATGAGGTCGCGAAACTGCTCAATGATCGGTATGCGGTTAAGCTGAATGGTCCATATTTCGCAGTCATCAAGCTGCGTCTGCATCTAACCGCTCCAGATCATGTGATTCCGGCAAGGGATGCGCGTCTGCTGCAATATGCAGCTCTTAATATTGCCAACGAACTGCTCGATAAGGAGTGGAACCATAGCGCCTTCTATTCGCCCAATGAGGAGATCAGCGTCCTCATCCAATGGGATGAGAATGAATTTGGTGATTCAAGCGCGAACAAGCTGAATCAGCTTGATATGATCGGTCGCAGTCTTCACCATAACATTCACAAATATTTGGGGCTCCATGTCGTTATCGGTATAAGCCAAATCATACGCGGGATGGAGTTCTTGAGCATGCTCGGTGAGCAGGCGCATAAGGCGATTCTATGGAATCGTGAGCATCGTGACCATTATGTATTTTATTACGGCGACTTTAATTGGAGCACTTATTCGCAAGAGCCGACATCTGAGCAGCTAAGCGAGCAGAACAGCCTCATTGTGGAGAAGTCAAAGGACTATATCGACAATCATTTTGCCCAGAAGGGCCTTACCCTGCATGAGGTGGCGCAGAAAAATCATGTGAGTCCGAATTATTTGAGCTATTTGTTCAAAAAGGACACGGGCTATAACCTATGGGAGTATGTCATAAAGCTCCGCATGGAAGAGAGCCGCAAGCTCATTCTTCACACGGATTTGCGAAGATATGAAATTTCGGAGCGGGTCGGTTATGAATCACCAGAGCATTTCAGCAAAATCTTCAAGAAGTATTACGGCATGAGCCCTAGTGAGCTGAAGAAGGATGACAAAAAATAAGATGAAGTAAAAATAGCTATCATTGCCTTAGATATGCACATTACCAGCCTGCTGTCTTCCTTCTAAAATGATATAGAGCGATAGAAAAGAAAAGAGGGGAAATTGGATGAACCAACCAGCAGCAGTAAGCAAGCCGCTCGATACCCAGGTGCAGAGGAAGGCTGGCAGGTGGAAAAAGCATATTTCAGGCTATTTGTTTCTATTGCCGGCAGCCATCATATTTATTTTGTTTTTGTGGGTGCCGATAACGAAAGGGATTATTTACAGCTTCTATACGATCGATTTTGTCAAAGGCAATGCATTTGTCGGTCTGGACAACTACAAGACGATCTTTAATGATCCGGATGTATGGATCAGTGTGAAAAATACACTGTATTACATGTTTTTATGTCTCATAATCGGTTTTTGGGTACCGATTCTGTTCGCAATTGCCATCTCTGAACTGCGTCGCTTCCAAGGCTTCGTGCGCGTAGCGGCTTACTTGCCGAATGTCATTCCTGCGGTCGTGCTGTACGGTTTGTGGCGATGGTTCTATGATCCGGTTGGACCGATCAACGGGGTGCTGACGCAGACGGGGGCGGATCAGATTGCGTTCCTAACGAATAAGAGCTGGTCGATGGTCTCATTGGTCATTATGGAAACGTGGCAGCAATTCGGTTCTGGTATGCTCATTTATTTGGCGGCGGTGCTAAGCATTCCGCGTGACTGGTATGAAGCGGCGGAGATCGACGGAGCGGGCATCCTCCGCCGAATCTGGCATATTACGCTGCCTTCAATTCGCGGGCTGGTTCTGCTGCTCTTCCTCTTGCAGCTAATTGCAACGACGCAGGGCTTTCAATCACAGCTGGCATTGCTTGACGGCGGACCGAATAAAGCGACGCTTACGTACTCACTGCTCATCGTCAAATACGCATTCACCAGGCTGGATTACGGGGTTGCTTCCGCGCTTGGCGTGCTGATGTTCCTTGTTCTTGGCGGATTGGCGCTGCTGCAATTTAAATTGAGCAACAAGGGGGCAGCGAAATCATGAAGAGTCTAGACAGAGGTATTCTATCGAGCTACGATTACCGAAAAAAAACAAACAAGCTTGGTTTCCTGTTCATTATTGCAGTCATTATTGCGATGGTAGCTTCGATGCTTTATCCGGTATTGACCGCGTTGTTTAATGGCTTGAAGGCAAATACGGAGGTTAATTCTTTCCCGCCTCGCTTTCTGCCTTCGGAATGGCATTTCGATAATTATAAAGCAGGATGGAATTTTATGGACCTGCCCGGTTTTCTAAAAAACACGCTGATGATATTTGGCGGCAACATGGTCATGACGGTCGTTGTGCTCGGTCTTGCAGCCTTCAGCCTATCAAAGCTCAATGTTCCGTATCAACGGGCAATATATTTCTTCTTCATGATTACGTTGTTCATACCGCCGAGCACATATATTATTCCGAACTTTCTCAATTTGAAAGATCTTGGCTTGCTGAATACTTATGCAGCTTTCTGGCTGCCGGCCAGTGCCAGTGCATTCTATTTGCTGCTTCTCAAAAACTTTATGGACGGCATTCATCATGAGATGATCGAGGCGGCTCGTATTGACGGTGCATCCGATTGGAAATGCTTTAGCTTAATTGCTGTACCGCTATCCATTCCGATTTTCTCTACACTAGCGATCTTCGTATTCTCGACGGCTTGGAATGATTGGTTCTGGCCATCTCTTGTGATGCACAGCGACAGCAAATATCCACTCGCAACGGCTGTATACAAATACGTCATTAGTGCGCAGCGGCTAAATCTGAATATTAGGTTCGCCATCCTCACAATGGTTATGCTGCCTCCGATTATCGTATTTCTTACGTTCCAGAAATTCATTATGCGTGGACTTCAGCTTGGCGGGGTCAAGGGATAAGCAATTCGTAAACATACACATGATCGGAATAGGAATACACCTCGTGGTATGAAAACGCCTCCTTTATGATGGGGATGTAGCGAAAATATGAGTTGAGAAGGGGAATATCGATGGTAAAGAAAAATGTAGCAATCCTAATTTGTATGGTTATGCTATGCTCCATCTTGGCTGCATGCAGCGGCGGCAACGCCAAGAACGATCCGAAGGAAACGGAAAAGCCAACAAATGCAGCGACGAACAATACAGCACCGGCGGAGACAGAGCCTCCTAAGGAAGATATTAAAGACAAAAAAATTACGATCAGCATCTATTATCCACTGCCTGACCAAGTTGAGAACCGCAAGCTTGAAGACGACAAAATTAAACGGTTTAACGAAGTCTATCCTAACGTTGAAATCGTGAAGAGCGACTGGCATTATAATCCAAGCGAAATTGGAATCAAAATGGCAGCAAACGAAGCACCGACTTTCTTCAATACGTGGGCAACCGAAGCAAAGTTTTTGCAAGAGCGCGGCTGGGTAGCCGATATTACGGAGCTTTGGAATGCTTATGAATATAAAGATCAAATCAATCCTGTACTGCAAAGCCAGTTCATTATTGACGGCAAAGTGTTCGGGGTTTCCCAGAAGGCCTATGTAACAACTACGGTTGTTAACAAAAAGATGCTTGATGAGAAAGGCGTACCAGTTCCTTCCTACGATTGGACATGGGAGGATATGTACAACACAGCCAAGGCGGTTGCCGATCCGAAAAAAGGGATCGCAGGTATCGCTCCAATGGGCAAAGGCACAGAAGCAGGCTGGAACTGGACCAACTTCTTGTTCGAAGCGGGCGGTGAAATCCAGACTGTTGCAGACGGTAAAGTAACTGCAGCATTCAACTCGCCTGCTGGTCTGAAGGCGCTTGAGTTCTACAATAAGCTTAGATGGGAAGCTAATGCGATTCCTCAGGACTGGGCACTTGGCTGGGGAGATGCGGTTGGCGCATTCGGCCAAAGCCGTACTGCAATGGTTATTGCAGGAGCAGAAGGCGTACTCGAGCAAGCGCTTAACCAAGGCGGCTTGAAACCGGAGGATGTATTAACATTCCCGATGCCGGCTGCTGAGAAGGGCGGCAAGCACACGGGTGTACTTGGCGGCGATTACCTAGTCATCAATCCGAACGCAACGAAGGATGAGCAAGAAATGGCGTTCCGCTATATCACATTCGATTATTTTACGGATAAAGGCCTAGAGTCGATCGAAGCAGATATTCAGAAGCGCCAAGCAGAAGGCAAGTTTTTTATTCCACCACAAATGAACTACTATAGCCCGGCATCGGAATACGGTCAGAAGGCGCAAGCGATTTTTGACAAATACGACAACGTCTACAAATACAATGCAGAATCCGATGCGCTGCTAGACGGCAAGCCGGAAGCGCAATACAATACACAGGATTATTACGGCGAAATGACAAACGTGCTGCAAGAGGTATTTTCGAATAAAGGCTCGGATCTTCAAGCTCTGCTAGACAAATCCGCGAAGGTTGTTCAAGAAAAGTTTTTTGATTCTATTAAAGTAGAATAGTAAACGAAAGGCCTCCCTCTCATATTGAGAAGGAGGCTTTTTGATGTCTAGCTTTCGAAATCTTCATTCGAGTTCGTATGCACGCTGTCCTCTTCGTTGTCGCGAATTGTTTTTTGCAAGACTAGACAAGCGACGATCAGGAAAGCACCAGCAATGGCATAGTAGCCTTTGACGTAAAGCGGTTCTTCAAGTACGTAGATCCCGATATATTGGGCAAGAATGGCGAGAATGAATCCACCCCAAGCCATGAAAGTGAAAGCCGAGGTATTGCGGTTTCTATATCCAGGGTTATATTCTTTAAGAAATTTATCTTCGTCGTTATCGCGCGCTACCTTTTGCAGAAGAAATGAAGTAATGATGAGTAGAATGCCGGTTACGGCGTAATAGCCTTGTACGGAAAGCGGCTGCTTAAGCGTGTAGATCCCGATAAATTCAAATCCGGCTGCGATCAGGAAAGCGGCCCATGCCATGAATGTGTATGTCGGTGTATTGCGGCGGCGGTAAAAGTTAGCTGGTTTGCGTACGTGCATCGTTTCCATTTTTTCCATTTGTAAAGCCCTCCCGAACCGTGTTGTTGTTGATGTCTTTATTTTACTTTATATTCAGATTCTTAAAAGTACCAACTTCATATAGTACCAGGTCCGTATACCTGGAGTGCCTGTACGTTCATACGTTGATTCACAAAGAACAAGCTCCTGCTGAAGGCAGGGGCTTGTTCTTTGTATCCGTAATATAACACCTACTTTATTTAGAATTGCACATCGTTATGAAAGCGATTCCAAATTATGATAAATAGGAATGATTGCTTTACATAAACGAGTGCTTTCGAAGTCCGTCAGCACTTGCAAACCCTTGGGGAGGTCTGTGCAATGAAACGAGCAAGGTCCATATTGGCAATGCTGCTGGCACTTCTGCTGCTCCTTACAGCAATGCCGGTCTATGCGAATGAGACAGCACCGGAAACGGAAGGAGCTTCACCACCGGAGACAGCCGCCATATCGGTAACGGAGTCTACCTATGTGCGCATTCAGAACAAATGGCAGAGCAATTACTTGTATGAGGATGAGAGTGGGATTGTCCGTTACGGCTTCCCGAGCTATGAGGATCATTCCTCGCAATGGCTCATAGAGGATTATAACGGCAACAAGCGGTTTCAAAACCGCGCAACCGGACATTACATTACCATTGCAGAGGTTGGACAAAGGAGGGACGCGCTGACGAGCCGTAAGCTAGAAGAGAGTACGCTTGCTGATCAATGGACGATTCATGATTCCAATCGTGCGGGTTTTGTGGTCATTAAGAGCGCTACCGTACCGGCAAATGCGAATCTTGTCATTCATCAGGAGGATCAGCTCGGGTTTGCGGAAGCTAGCAACGATATCAATATTACGTTTGAAAGCCCGCAATGGGCGCTTGAGCCGGTAGAGGTTGAAGCACCAATACGTCTCGCTAACAAGTTCCGAGCAGGCCAGTATTTGTTTGAAGCAGCCGACGGTTCCGTTGAT
The DNA here is from genome assembly GCF_005930355.1 of Paenibacillus sinopodophylli. Lineage (GTDB taxonomy): Bacteria > Bacillota > Bacilli > Paenibacillales > Paenibacillaceae > Pristimantibacillus > Pristimantibacillus sinopodophylli. The sequence continues at coordinate 2,624,896 of NZ_VDBO01000001.1, read as the reverse complement.
TATGGCGAGATACCGGCTGTGGACCGCGCTTCGCATTGGGTGCTGGTACCTGGGGCAACCCCGGAATCCTACCGGATCAAAAACCGTTCTACCGGACATTACATTACGCAAGGCGTTTTGTGGGAGCCAATCAAAGCCGTTACTTTGGATTCCACGGTCAAGAGTGAATGGATGATTGCGCCTGCGGCCGGTGAAGGTTTTGTCACCTTTCAGAACGTAGAGGCTTATCAGTCAGACCCTGCGCAGCCTTTCGTGTTGAACACGCAGTTTGAAGATATTCATGTAAGGTCCAACAATTGGTCGGTGCTGGAGAGGGACAATGCCCATTGGCGAGTCGAGCTTGCGCCGGACGTACAGCCCTACCGAATCGTTAATTTCACGAATGAGGCCGTTGGAGTCACTTACTTGCATGAAGAGACGGGACGGGTTGAATATGGTCCGCTGACTGCCGCGGCAGTGGAAAAGACGTATTACCAATGGGTGCAGGAGGACTTTAACGGAAAAAAAAGGCTGCGCAATCTAGCAACCGGGCATTACATGACACGTAATGGCGCTTTGAATCCAAATGATTCCATTCAGGCTTTGACACTTGCAGCAAGCTCAGCAGACGATCAATGGTCCATTACCAGCTCTAAGCTGTATGACGATTATAAAGTGGTGAAGAGTGAAGCGGGTTCCGATCATTATTTGCATATTCAAGGAAGCACGGGAGCTGCGCAGGCGGGCGCTATTGATCCGAATGAGGATGCAGCACAGTGGCTGTTCGAAGATCCTGCCTTTAGTGGGGATGGCACTCCGCAGTATGTAAGAATTCAGAATGATTGGCAAGCATTTGTGCTCTATGAGGATGCTTCGGGTCAACTGAAATACGGCAACATTGCAGAGGATGACCATAAGGGACAATGGCTGATTGAGCGCTTCAACGGCCGCAAACGCATTCAGAACAGGGCAACGGGTCATTATATCAATCTTCAAAATATGAAGGACGGGCGTATTGATGTAACCGAGGTTGCAGATGAGTGGACGAGTGCAATATGGGTTATCGAGGACGTTAGCGGCTCGAAGCTGATTCACAGCGTTCAGGATGCGAATGAAGTTGTGGGTCAGCAGAAATATATCAGTTTGCAGAATCTAACCAAATACGCGGAGTACGGGGCGATTAATCCGACTTGGGGCAGTCCCAAATGGAAGTTCATTCCGGTTGTCGATGCGGCATTGACGAATGTACGGCTCAAAAATAAAGCAGCCGGCGGCTATCTATATGAGGTGACGGCAGAGGGTGAGGATCTAGGCAAGCTGAAGTATGGCGAGCTGCCGGAATCGGATGCGAGCTCGGTTTGGTATTTGGAGAGAACGGGAGATGGTCCAACATCTGTACGCTTGAAAAATGGGCAAACGAGCCATTATGTGTCCATGGAGCATGTGGGAGGCGACGTTGAGCTTGAGGCTCCAACGCAGCAGATTATTGCACAAGGCGATATTTGCACCTGCTGGGGCAGCGCGAAATGGCTTATGGAGCCGGGAGCTTCGGATGACTTGGCTGTTTTCAAAAGCGGTTGGGCAAGCCATTTGCTCTACGCGGACGGAGATGGATACACGAAGGTGAGCAAAGCGGTCGCTGGAGAGGACAGCGCCCAGTTCGTGGTGGAGCCCGTTGCGATGGCTTCAGAGCCGCTTTCGGAAGCTCCAATTCGCATTCGTAATAAGGCAAATGGCCAATACTTGTATGAGAATAACGGCGGTATTGTGTTATATGGCGATTTGGCAGAGATTAATGGCTACAGTCATTGGATCATTGAGTCTGAGGGTAACTCGCGAAGGCTGAAGAACAGGGCGACTAGTCATTATATGGTTATGACGAATGATTACGCTTTTATTGAAAGCAAGTATGTGGAGGCCTCTGATCAGGCTTCGCAGTGGGCGATTGAAAGTACGCCAAGCGGCGCGGAATATTGGATACGCAGCATGAATGGGAAATATAATGATGAGCTCATTCATGTACAGAATAACGCTGGATATGCGGAACGCGGCTTGTATCCGGACAGGTTCGGAACGGTGCAATGGACCTTCGAGGCTGCGCCTGAGCAATTCGAGACGCCCCTGATGGGTGAGGAGAAGACGAATGACACGGCTACTCCGATCTTTGATGATACGGGATATGTTCGGATTAAGGCCAAACATGGCGGTTACTTGTATGAGAATGAGGGTGCTGTATTTGTAAGACCGTTGGCGAGTGACAGTACCAGCTCCCAGTGGCTGCTGCAGGATTTCAATGGGCGGCGCCTGCTGAAGAACAAAGCGTCAGGGCATTTGCTCGCTTGGGATGCGCAAGCAGCTAGTCTTATTGGCTATTCGGGCGAGCTTAGAGGGTATGATGCCGCCCAATGGATGATCGAGAGCAAGGCAGGCTATAAACAGCTGTTGAATGCTTCGGAGACTGGCGCTATGCTTCTATCAGGAGACCAAGCGGAGTACGGTATAACAGATGCTATAGACGATAAGTTATGGCAGCTTGAGCCGGTTGCGTCGAATCAACGCTACGAGGCCGAGAAGGCATTTGCATCAACGGGAATGAAGGTGGAGGCCGAGTATAAAGGTTACACAGGTGGTGGCTACTTGGGCAGTTTCGCAGGCACGGGGGACAGAATCAGTTTTACGGTTCATGCTCAGGCTGCGGGTAATTACGAGGCGGAGCTTCGCTACTTGAACCATTCAGGTGATGGCAAACAATTAAGCTTATATATAAACGGTGTGCGTGCGCAGCAGGTATTGTTCGCGGCCGCAGGAAGCACATCAAGCTGGTCGAAGACTGCTATTGCAGTTCAGTTGCGCAGCGGCATTAATACGATTGCCCTGCAGCGAGATACAGCGGATTCAGGCGAGGTGTGGCTTGACAGCTTGGTTGTGAAAGACAGCGTAGGCATCGCATATCGGGGCGCTACGGTTCCTTATATTACTTATGAAGCGGAGCATGGTACAACGAATGCTGAGCATATCGGGCCGTCGCGCAGCTATCGCGAGATGGCCGCCGAGGCGTCGGGCCGCCAAGCTGTTAAGCTGAATGATGATGGCGATTACGTGGAATTTACACTGGCGAAGCCAGCTAATTCACTCGTATTGCGCTATGTAATACCGGACAGCGCGGACGGCGAGGGCTTGAACGAGACGCTGGCGCTTTATGTGAACGGCGAGTTTAAGCAGCATTTAGCGCTCAGCTCGAAACATGGCTGGGAATACGGCAGCTATCCATGGTCGAATGATCCGAAGCAAGGCAATGCACATCGCTTCTTCGCCGAGATCCATGAGCTGATTGGCGAACTGCCGGCAGGCGCTGTAATTCGATTGCAGAAGGATCATGAGAATGAAGCGGATTATTATGTCATTGACCTAGTGGATATGGAGCAGGTAGAAGGCCCGCTTGCTATGCCGAATGGCTTCCTGTCAGTGACTGACTATGGAGCAGTATCCGCTGATGGCATCGATGATTCTGCAGCCTACCATACCGCTGCTCTCGCAGCAAAGGAGCAGGGAAAAGGCGTATGGTTCCCAACCGGCCAATTCGAGCTCAAGGCAGATGTTATTTATTTGGATGAAATCACGATTCGCGGAGCGGGCATGTGGTATACGACACTGATCGGAGCCAGATTTATCGGTAAAGGCTCACAAATTGGCGTATATGATCTGCTTATCGACGGTGATCTCAATATTCGCGATGATGAAGCACTGACGCACGCATTCTATGGCGGCTTTGGCGCAGGCTCAGTTATTCAGAATGTGTGGGTAGAGCATTCAAAAACGGGGCTTTGGCTCTCAAAAGTCAGAGGAAGCGACGAGCTGACAGATGGTCTGCATATGGTTAATCTGCGTCTTCGCAATCTGATGGCCGACGGTATTAACTTCTCTGTAGGCACGAGCAACAGCCTGATGGAGCAATCTGATATTCGTTACCCAGGCGACGACGGAATTGCGATGTGGTCGGCTGAAGGACGCGCGAGCGTGAATAATACGGCTCGATTCAACACGGTTGCTTTGCCATGGCTGGCCGATAACTTTGTTATATTCGGTGGGCAAGGCAACAAGCTGCAGGACAGCATCGGTACGGATACGATTACGAATGGAGCGGGAATTGCCGTGTCCACACGTTTTAATCCCGTAGCATTCAGCGGGACCACGATCGTTGAGCGTAATACGTTGATTCGCACAGGAAGTGCAGATTCAGCCTATAATATCAATTTAGGCGCGATTTGGATTTTTGCAGGTGAGAAGGATTTGAACGGCAAGGTTATCGTACGTGATAACGTAGCGCTCGACAGCACATACGCGGGCTTAATCGTTCATGGCGGCGGCTTCCATATCGATAACGTTACGCTGCAGAACCTTGTGCTCGATGGTATGGGAACGAATGGAATAGACGTCACAAGCAACGTATCCGGTACCATTGAAGCAGATAACATCATCGTACGGGGAGAGAAGATTGCGATGGTGGCGGACGCGAATGATCAGCTCTCATTCACGGAGCTGAACGAAGGCTTTGCGAATCGATTGAAGCCGTTCCGCATCACGACTGCTGCTGGAGATAGAGGCCCACTCACCTTGACAGTGGGAGAGTCGGTAGCGCTTCAGGTGTTTGATTCGGAAGGTGTGGATATTACAACCGATGCAAGCATTAGAATTGAGCTTCCGGAAATTGCTTCGATTGGGGCGGATCAGAAGCTGACTGCACGGACAGCGGGATTGACGAGGCTTACGGTGACGGCAGCAGGGGAGAGCAGAGTTTACACGGTAGAAGTGAAGGTAGCTGCTGAGGCTGGCGGAGAAACAGGAGGAGAAGGCAATGGTAATGGCAACGGCAGCGCAGGTGGAGCTGGAAACAGCGTTCTGACGCAGAAGAACGACAGCGCATTGAAAGAAGCAGCTGGCGGCAAGCTGCAGCGGATCGTATTTGACAAGGCGGCGTTCTCCTCAAAAGGCGAGCTTGCTTTCACAGCAGCAGCGCTTCTGGAAGCTGCAAAGAGCAGCCCAGCTATAGTAATTGTAATGGAGCAAGGAGTTGCGACGTATGAGTTTCCTCTTTCGCTTGTTCAAGATTTGCTGGAGCAGTCAGAACTAGCTGGAAGCATGAAATCCGTCTTCGTTTTCACCATACAACCAGTAAGCGCGGATCAGTCGGCTGAACTGAAGGCGAAGGCAGAAGCAGCTGGCTTAGAGCTTACTGGAAATCAAGTAGGCTTTACGCTTTCCATTATAGATGGCAGTACTTCAACCGAGGTTCACAGCTTAGGAGGGAAGTATGTGAAGCGTACTTTAACCGTGGAAGGTTTACCAGATACGAAGTCTGCTGTAGCGCTGGTATACGACAAAGCAACTGGTCAATTCCGTTATGTCCCTGCTTTGTTCACGACAGAGGACGGACAAACAACGGCAGAGATCATGAGTCTTAGCAATAGCATCTATGCGATCGCCATTCATAAGCAATCCTTCAAGGACATTGGCAAACACTGGGCCAAATTAAACATCGAGCTGCTAGCTTCCAAGTTAATCGTCAGCGGCGTTTCCGACTCGGCATTTATGCCGAATCGAACCGTTACACGCGCGGAATTCGCGACCATGCTCGTCAGGGCGCTTGGACTTGGCTCAAGCGATGGCACCAAGCTACACACGTTTGCAGATGTATCGGCATCTGCTTGGTATACAGATGCAATTACAATTGCCGCGAGTCATGGCATTATTAAAGGTTTCGATGATGGTACATTCCGTCCGAATGCGACAATCACACGCGAGCAGATGGCTGTAATGGCAGCGAATGCACTCGAATTCGCGAAACAAGCTGGCGCTAGCGTCGGTCTTGACACTGTTCAAGCGGTGAGCTTCGCAGATGAAGCCGCTATTCACAGCTGGGCACTTGCTGCTGTGAAGACCGTTGCCGCCGCAGGCATCTTGCAGGGCAAGGGCAATGCATCATTTATGCCCGCCGAGCTTGCAAGCCGCGCGGAAGCGGCAGCCGTTATTACGCGTTTGCTGCAGCATGCGCAATTATTGAATAAATAGCAGCCGATGTCTATACAAAAACGGAGTCAACCTATTCCGCTAACGCGAGAAGGCAGACTCCGTTTTTTGCTGTGCTCATCGCTTTCTCAGTACAAAAAATTCGCATTCATTGCGGTTATGATAGGCAATATCGCTTACTCCAGACTGAGTGACGATAATGTTATCGTCAAATCGCACGACAAGTGAACTTGCGTCGATAAGCTGATTGTTCTGAAACACGCGTATGCGATGCTGCTGTTCGAGGACCTCTTCGAAATCGAGGTCGGTGCTCAGCCTTCGGTTTATGGCCATCGTTAAGCTCCTTTGGCTATGCCAGCTTTTCTGTTAGTTTATCGCATCAAGGGGACATTGCAAAGTCCCCTCCTTCGGTGGCGGCTTATCTTCTTTTTTGGCCAAGTTCCGCATAAGTATGGGTAATGGAAGTGAGCCGGAATACAGGAGGGGATCGGATTGGCGAAGTGGGGAAGGAGAGGCTGGCGGTTCAAGCTGTTTGGCGGAAGCCGGATGCTCGGGTCAGGCCGTCCGTTCTCAAGGGTGAAGGCAGTAAGCTGGGGAAGCCGTGTCCATACGTCCTCGTCTCGTTCAGCCCCTAAGAAATGGGGAACGCGCGGAAGAGTATCCAGCAGCAGACGTCCTGCGCTTAACTTTGGCAGCTTCAGAAGCAAGAGCAGCGGCAGCTCTGGCGGTGCATGGGGAGCAGGGCCGACAAGGCCAAGAATCCGACGCAGGACGATATTCATTATCACGCTTATTGTAATGATGATATTCACGATACAATCCTTCGTTTATATTGAACGAAATCTGCGGCCGCCACTTATGAACATTGCCAAAATTAGAGTCAAGCAGGTTGCTACGCAAGCGATTAACAAAGCGATAACCGAGCAGGTAGCAAGCCGTTCTGATACGGATAAGCTGATCGATTGGAAGATGAACAGCAATGGTAAAATATCGGGATTCATGCTGAATTACGCTGAGCATATGAGCATTACCTCGCAGACGATTAATACGGTGCAAACTACACTGAATGACATGAAGGATATTCCTGAGCACATTCCGATCGGGCATGCGCTGAACAGTGCCATAATTTCTTCATTTGGCCCGCGGGTTCCGGTCAAGTTCGAGCCGGTAGGCGCCGTAAAGGTGGATCTCAGCACGCGTCAAAAGGATGCCGGCATCAACATGATTTTGGTTGAGGTGTACATTCGCATCATAGCAGAGGTAACGATCATTATTCCATTTGACACCGAGCCGGAAATCGTCGAAACAGATATACCGATTTCCTATTTGCTCGTTGTTGGAGACGTGCCTATGTATTATTACGACAATACGGGCAAGCCTGTTGGGGATTCAGCCGCTCAAGCGCCTAACATCTCAGTTCCGCTCGGCCAAGGTAGCGGTAGTGGTGTGACGGCGAACCCTTCAAACAGCGAGGGTAGTGAAGGTTCCAACGCTGGCACGGGCTCATCGAATACAGGCAGCTCGTCAGAAGGTTCTACTGAAAGATCTAGTCATTCGGATGCATCAGGCAACGCAGGCATCAGCGGAGAATAGCGTTTATTTAATCAAAAACGACTTTATTGCCCTAGCTTAGTGAGGGCGATAAAGTCGCTTTCGTTCAAATATAGGAAAGCATATGATTTCGCCAACTTTCTCTATATTTGTACGCAAAACGTTAGCTTAGCCGCCAGAGGACGGCTTCAGCCGTTTGCGCTTGAAATATAAGAATCTAAAAGTTTGTTCGCTTATTAAGGGCTTATATTTCACCGTCAAAGCTACTTCAGCGTTTTAAAGGATGCCGAAGGCGTTTTTGCTTGGTAATTATTTTGGTTTTTCCTTATTTTCCTGCTCGAATTCTTTTACGTTCTGCTTGCTCCCACCGACGAAGCATCGGATACGGATCGAATGACCATTCAATGAGACCGCGGTCGCTGTAGACGCCATAGTGCAAATGAGGCGGGAATTTTCCTGACGTACCCGGTTTTCCATAACCCGAGCTGCCTACCCAGCCGACTACCTGCCCTGGCTTCACGACATCGCCTATGCCGATCGTTTTGTCAAATCCGGAGAGATGTGCGTAATAATGATAGAAGTTATTGAGATCGCGTATGCCGATCCGCCAACCGCCATAAGGGTTCCAGCCCCTTACCTCGATAACCCCATAGCATACGCTTCGGACTGGAAGTCCATGATCCGCGAAAATATCGGTTCCCTCATGTGTCCTTCTGCCTCCCCAGCTCCGTCCCGTTCCCCACGTACTGTTGTAGGAGTAGTGGGTGCCGATTGGAACGGGAAAAGCATGTTCGAACAAATCTAGCTTGCCGAATGCAGCATAGATGCGAGCGAATTGCTGAATACGTTGTACGGCACGGTTATTCTGGTAATATTCCCATAGCCCTATCGAGAAATCATCATCAGATAGGCCATATGCGGCAACCTGGCTGACGAGCGAATACAACAAATCGTCATCGCTTGTTCGCTCCGCATGGCCGTTTCCGTCGCCATCACGGCCAATGCCGTTGAAAAAGCGAATGGAAGCTGGCGAGTTGTCGGCCACGTTCGGATTGAGCGGACCTGCCCAGCGCTCCAAATCGATAAACACACCGACCGTGCTGCCCAGCATAGGTCTTGCCTTAGGCTTAACCTTTGATAATGAACGCTCATATTGATCAATGGCGGCTATCCAGTACCAAGGAACGTCCGTAAATAAGCTTAACTTCTCATATAAGCTTCTTCTTGCTGGCAAAGGATCAGCCTCAGCCGCTGCCTGCCGATTCGCTTCTGCCCCGGCCTGACTTTGAATCACAGGAGAGGCTTTGGCATCGCTGACTGGCAAATTAATGAGTAGTGAGGCTGCGATTAGTGTTGCCGCAGCAGGTATAGTCAGTTTCATGCGTCTCATCCTTCCAAAAGCATGACGGTTATGACGTTATCGTTTGCAAACAGCTCATTTTTATGCGAAATCAGCTTCCATAAGATATGAAATGCTGATAAAGTGCTATTATTTATGGAAACATGTTATAATAACCCCATGAGTTTAGGATGTATAAATGAACTTGAAAGCAGGTTATTCCTTATGAAACAACGAGAAACTCTAAAAAAGCCTGATTGGCTTCGCATAAAATTAGCGACAGACGGCAATTATGCCGAAATTAAAAATATGATGCGCACCAAAACATTGCATACCGTTTGCGAGGAAGCTCGTTGTCCGAATATATATGAATGCTGGTCGAATCGGACGGCCACATTTATGATTCTGGGTGATATTTGTACGCGCGCCTGCCGTTTCTGTGCGGTCAAAACAGGTATGCCGACTGAGCTTGATTTGGATGAACCGGAGCGCGTGGCAGAAGCTGCGGAGCAAATGAACCTGCAGCACTGCGTCGTTACGTCGGTAGCGCGCGATGATTTGAAGGATGGCGGAGCTTCGATATTCGCTGCTACAGTCCATGCCATTCGCAAGCGTATGCCATTTTGTCGCGTAGAGGTGTTGATTCCGGATTTCCTCGGCAACATAGAGGCGCTTCAAGTCGTTATGGATGCGAATCCGGATATCCTCAATCATAATGTGGAGACGGTGGCGCGGTTATCTGATCGCGTTCGCGCAAGAGCGAAATATAGCCGTACGATGGAGCTGCTAAGACGCGCCAAAGAAATGAAACCCAAAATCCCGACAAAATCAAGCATTATGCTTGGCGTTGGCGAGGAGTGGGATGAAATATTGCAGACGATGGATGATCTTAGAGCCAACGATGTGAATATTTTGACACTGGGTCAATATTTGCAGCCGTCACCAAAGCATCTTCCAATCGCACGTTATGTCCACCCAGACGAATTCGCAAAACTTAAAGAAGAAGGGCTGAAGCGCGGTTTCAGGCATGTTGAATCCGCACCATTAGTACGCAGCTCTTACCATGCACATGAGCAGACCGATTCGGCACACGCAGCTATTGCTGCTGATGCAGTAGAAGCGGGATTTGACCGTGAAGTTTCTTCCGGTGCTTGCTCGAGCAGCTTGTAACTGACGCTCAAGATGAGGTGGAGACCATGGCTTTGATTCATATCGGCGGAAAATCATATGAAATCGTACAAGAAAATAGGAATGGCTGGAATCCGGAAGCATTTCGCGACCGATACAGTGAAGTGCTGGAGCGTTATGATTTTATCGTAGGTGACTGGGGCTATAGCCAATTAAGGCTGAAGGGCTTCTTCCGCGATAACCATCAGAAGGCGACGAAGGACAGCAATTTATCGAGTATGTCGGACTACATTAATGAGTATTGCAATTTCGGCTGTGCTTATTTCATTCTCGAGAAGACGATAAGCACGCAGCGGGAGCCTGAGGATTTCGACTTGGATGCTGATGATCAACGTCCACGTCTCGATGGGGCTGATTTGCTTGCTGCAGTTGCAGGAATGGCGGATGGTTCTGACAGTTCGGATATCGACACAACCGAGGTTGCTACTGCGAAGGAAGAAACAGCAACTCCTTCTCATGAACGTCATAGCCGCCCTCATAATCGGGAGAATCGTCACAGAAGTTCCAATCGCAGCAGTAATCAGGAACAAAAAGGCGAGCATACAAGTACATCGGCAGGCGAAGGCCGTAACCATAGCGAGCAGCAAGGCAGCAGCAAGCGAGAGCATCAACGCAAAGGCGGATATAAAGGCAATGACCATCGCGGCAAAAAGCCGTTCCGACTTGCAGCTAGCGAAACTGCGGCCGCTTCGGCTGAACCAAGCAGACCAAACAAAAAAGACACGGAGCGCCATTAATCGGCGCTGAAGTGTCTTTTTTTTAATGTACGTCATAGCCAAGGAAGGCTTCTCGTACCCGATTCCAGAACGGGAAAGGGCGATAGCGGGCAAAGCTGACCTTGCGGCTTGACACGCTGCAGCGAATGGAGAGGATGTCGCTGCGCATGATGCTGACATGGTCAATCGTGAGCTGAAGCCGCTGTTCCTTCTTGGATATGATGTCGCAATGATGATGCTGTGGAAGCAGCACCGATGAGCCGAGTGTGCGGTACACACGGTTGTTAATGGAGGCAATCTCAGCAATTTGGAGCGATTCTATAGACGGATGGACGATGGCGCCACCCAAGCTTTTGTTATATGCCGTACTGCCTGAGGGTGTCGAGATTACAATTCCGTCACCACGGAACATCTCAAACATTTCGTCATTAATATTAATTTGGGCAACGAGAGTTCCGTCTACACCCTTGAGTGTAAACTCATTCAATGAGAGGTAATGACGTGTTTCGGTCGGAGTCTCAAGCTCAATCTCCGCAAGTGGATATCTAACAATCTTTGGTGTTTCCTTGGCCATCATCGTGACAAGCTCATCCAGCTCATTCGCCTGCCAATCCGCATAGAAGCCAAGATGGCCGGTGTGGACGCCTACAAAGGCGACATCTGTTATTTGGTCGACATATTTATGGAATGCAAGCAGCAGCGTACCGTCTCCTCCAATTGAAATGACAATTTCAGGTGTTTCGTCATTTCGGGTAAAACCACGCTCCGCAGCCAATGTATGAAATTTCTCCGCCAACGATTTGGATAGCGCATCGCCTCGATCTATTACCGCATACCTCAAAATAAATCCCCTTCCGATCACCTTAGTAATTACGATGATAAAGGAAATCGCCTTTAAATTCAATGCGCTGCGGTGCATTGACAATGAAAGGAACCAGCTCAAGGACCGATCCAGCCCCAGAGCACATAAACGAGTGCCATTGCGATCAATCCATGCAAAAACCTAGCAAGCAGGAAAGGGCGGTAGCGCAGATCGGTTTTGCTTAGCAGACTTGCGATTTGAGCATGGACCGAAAGACCTCCCCAGGACAGCACCCAGGCGGCAATCGCAGCTTGATGCAGGAGTCCTGTGCCTGCTGTACCTGCTGATCGAGCTCCAAGCGTGACCTCGAACAGCCCATATATCCCAGCGTCTGCGAGTGGTTTAGGAAGTCCAATAAGCTGGAACAGAAATCGCAAAGCTTCAGCCATTGCTTCTACGATACCCGCGTGGGTGAGCATCTCCATGACGACGGAGAAGAATACGACCAGACCGCCGACAACGATCATGAGACGAAGTGCAGACTGGACAGAATCCTGCAGTAACTTACCTAGGTCTCTTCCATCCAGAAGTCTGGCTTGGTGCATGGCTTTCAGTGCTTCCGCTATAACTGAAGGTTTACGCTGACGTATGCTGGATGTCGTATTAATAGTTTTGGATAGAGTCGAGGGCAGGGCACGGCGGTCATGGAAACGCATGAGCAAGCCAATAACAAGCCCTCCGCCGTAGTGCGCAGCAGCAAGCACAGGGGCGAGCGCAACGTTATGGAAAAACCCAACTGAAACGGCACCAATCAGAAAAATAGGATCAGAGGTCGTGGTAAAGGCAACAAGCCGTTCGCCTTCTGCCCGATTAATGAGTCGCTGCTCCCAAAGCTGAGCAGTAAGCCTTGCGCCTACAGGATAACCTGAGATGTACCCCATCGTTACAACGAACCCGCCGATGCCGGGAAGCTTGAACAAGGGGCGCATATACGGGTCGAGCAGCTTGCCAAAAAAATGGACGATGCCAAAACCGAGCAGCAGCTCAGATATGACGAAAAAAGGAAACAGCGCGGGGAAAAGCACCTGCCACCAGATCGATAGGCCTCGAAGCGAGGCGCCCAGCGTTTCTGTGGGATACACAGTCATAAGCACGATTATAAAAAGAGCGCTGAACGCGGTAACGGATAATGGATGAATGAATGATCGCAGCAGATTTACCGCCTCCAATTGGACTAGAAGAGCGTATGTTATGAATGATATAAACAAGCTGTACAACCTCTCCTACACTTATATGATGGAATCAGGAGATCCATCACCCATGTCTAATGAAAATAAATTCTGCACAAAAAGAAAACGCTTGCAAAACACTGGATTCCTGACATTTTTATGGTACAATAGAATTACCTTTGAAACGGTTGGAGTGATGAGTATGAGTATAATCGCTGGCATCTTGGTATGTGCTTTCGTCTATGTCATTCGAGAATCTCTTACAGCGCCTGGGGAAGAGGACTATGAGGGTTAATGGGTAATAAGAACTATAGGCTAGTGCCCGCATATTCATTTGCGGGCTTTTTTTTTATTTCTGCAGTAATAAATTTGTGATATAATACTAAGTACCTACAAATTGGAGATGGTTTTGACGATGAATAGGAATATTAGCCTCTATGAAACGATTGGCGGAGCTGAGACTTTAAGACTGATTGTTGAAGCCTTCTATCCGAAGGTGCAAGCTCATCCCCTGCTTGGGCCTTTGTTCCCGGAAGATATTATTCCGGTTATGGACAAGCAATATTTATTTTTGACCCAGTTTTTTGGAGGACCGTCGCTATATTCTGATGAATATGGGCATCCAATGATGCGAGCTAGGCACTTGCCTTTTCCAATTACACCTGAGCGAGCAGAAGCATGGCTTGGCTGCATGCGGCAAGCTCTGCAAGAGATCGGCATACATGAGGAGCTTCAGCTCATCATTATTAATAGACTATCCGGACCAGCACATCATTTTGTTAACACATCTGAAGAGGAGACGTGATCGTATGGAGCCGCTCTACCAATCCAAAATCGTATGCATTTGCTGTGACAATTCGTTTATGACATCTCGGGTAAGACCTAGCTTCAAGCGAGCAGCTAGCGTGGACTCTGACTTTTGCGGATATTATAAAACAGAAGTAAACCCGGATTATTACGTTGTTCGCGTTTGCCCGAATTGCGGCTTTGCTTCGACTGAGAATGGCATTGAGCGGTTGAATGATCAACAAAAGAAGCAATATCATGAGAAAATAGGAGTACGCTGGCTGACGCATGATTATGGCAGTGAGCGTAATGCGAAGCAGGCGATGGCGAGCTATAAGCTTGCTCTTCTCTCTGCACAAGCTATCGGTGAGAAGGACCGTGTTATTGCGGGCCTATTGCATCATATTGCATGGCTCTATCGGTATGATGGCAATCAAAGTGAAGAGAAGCGGTTTTTACGCTTTGCACTGCAAGCGTACATACGAGTGTATGAGGCGGAAGGCGTTGCGCTGAACAATGCGAAGCTGATGTTCTTGATCGGAGAGCTTAATCGAAGAGTCGGAGAACTAAACGATGCGGTAAGATGGTTCTCACGTGTTGTGAACGACAAGAAAATTGTTGATGGTGCTATGATTCGTGCAAGCCGCGAGCAATGGCAGCTGATTCGCGAGGAGATGGAGGTCAGAGCTAAGAACGGATCTGGCGACCTATCTCCAAGCGATCTTCAAGGCTTGTCTGAGCAACCGGTATCTACTTCCGCTTAATAAGCGGTTACCTAAGAACGCGGTCGGTTAACAAATAATCTCGGTCAGCATCGAGAATGGTGACTTTGTTGTGGCAGCATGGGAAGACGAGCAATCGTTTCATTCCGTCTTGAATGTCTGGCAGCTCAGCGGGTTTAACGGGCAGAAGCACATTCTCCGCGGAGCAGAAGGGACAGCTTGATACGTAAAGATCGCCCATAATGATGTCATAAGGCCATGCCTTCTCGAACGGAATCATAGGCTGGTATCGCTCTTAGGTGCTGCTGGAGCATCGGTTTTGGCAAGCTCGGCAAGCTTCTGCAGCAGGATATGCCTAGGCATATGCATTAAGTGCTCGATCGGCACGCCAAGCTGCTCAGATAGCTTCACAGCGGTATCGGCCGAAATTTGCAACGGTTTAGACATGGTGAAATTCCTCCAATCTGGATATAATTAAGTTATACACTGCCAAGAAGGTTTGCGCAAATAAAAACGCAGCCGTAGCTTGGCTTTTTTTTGTGGAGGAGAGGGTGGAGAAATATGGATAAGGGATATCCGCAAAGTTGGGATTTGGATGTACTATACGAAGGCGGCTCAGGCTCAGCAGCTTTTCAAGAGGAACTAGCGGGCATTGAAGACGATATTGTGAGGCTGGATGGCCTGCTGCAAGCAGATTCCAGCTCATCAGGGACGAATATTATTGAAATGACAGAGCTGCTGCAAAGTGTCATCATAAGGCTGCGCGAATCGGAATCATTTGTTTCATGCTTGCTGGCGCAAGACATAAAAGATACGGCTGCGAATGTACGGGGAGATCGTGTCAAAACGCTTGGGGCGAAACTCCTTGGCGTGCTAACGCGTTTTGATAATTTACTGCGTGGGTTAAGTGATTCAGAATGGTCCGTGCTGCTTGAGAATGAGAAGTTGGTCGAGGTTGCCTTCAATTTGGCTGAGCGTCGAGAGCTGGCCAAGCAGAAGATGGCGCCAGAGCTTGAGGCGTTAGCGGGAGATCTTGCAGTTGATGGTTATCATGGATGGGGCGATTACTATAATATGATCGTCTCGCGAGCGAAGTTTACAGATACCGACAAAGACGGAAAAACAACTGTGCTGTCCGCTGGACAAATGCATAACCGGTTATCTGATGCCAATCGTGATGTACGCAAGGCAGCCTTCGCGGAGTGGGAACGTGAATGGTCCGAGCAGGCAGATTTGTGTGCGGAGACGCTGAATCGCATTTCTGGCTTTCGCCTGAAGCTTTATGAGAAACGCAGCTGGAGCTCGGTGCTTCAGGAGCCTCTTCAAATCAATCGCATGAGCGAGGCGACATTGCAAGCGATGTGGGACGCCATAGAGGAGAGCAAGCATGTGCTTGTTACCTATCTGGATCGCAAGGCCAAGCTGCTCGGCGTAGATAAGCTTGATTGGCATGACGTAGAAGCACCAATCGGCTCCGCGACGAGAACGATTCCGTATGATGAGGCAGCCGCTTTTATCATAGAGCAGTTCCGCTCGTTCAGTCCGGAACTGGCTGATTTCTCGGAGATGGCTTTCCAGGATGGCTGGATTGAAGCCGAGGATCGTCCTGGCAAGCGTCCTGGCGGTTTCTGTACTGCGTTTCCCAAAAGCGGTCAAACCCGCATTTTCATGACCTATTCGGGCAGCGCATCGAATATCTCGACACTTGCGCATGAGCTGGGTCATGCCTATCATCAGCATGTCATGAACGATTTGCCGGCATTGTCACAGGAATATGCGATGAATGTAGCAGAGACAGCATCTACGTTTGCAGAGCTGATCGTATCTGACCGAGCATTCAAGGCAGCAACGGAGCCAGAGGAGAAGCTGGGCTTGCTCGAAGATAAAATTCAGCGGTCAGTTGCTTTCTTCATGAATATTCATGCCAGGTTCCTATTCGAAACGAGGTTCTACGCTCGCCGCAGCGAAGGATTGGTATCTGTAGAAGAACTGAACGCAATGATGGAAGAGGCGCAGCGTGAAGCCTATTGCGGTAAACTTGGTGAGGTACACCCTCATTTCTGGGCATCGAAGCTTCATTTTTACTTAACGGATGTGCCGTTCTACAACTTCCCGTATACGTTCGGCTACTTGTTTAGCGCAGGTATATATGCAAAGTCTTTGAAGGAAGGCCCTGATTTCAAAGAGAAATACGTTGCCTTACTGCGGGATACCGGAAGGATGACTGTCGAGCAGCTGGCAGCGATGCATCTTGGCGTAGACCTTGAGCAAAAGGAATTTTGGCGCGATGCGGTTGCTTTAACAGCAAGTGATGTGGAGCAGTTTATTGCTATGACAAATGAATAAACGCTATTGATAGCACGATCGGACAGCCGGAGACGTAGGAGAGAAATCCTGTCTCTGGTTGTTTTTTTTTGAAATATAGGAACGTGTATCTTTGAGCTATTATACATTCTCTATATTTCTCTGAATGAGACGCGCCGCGTCGTCAAATAATGGCGATAGCCGTGTCACCTGTTAGAATGGTTATATCGATACTAAACTCCAAGCGAGAGGCGGAAATGAAATGACAGAGCAAGTGATTGATCAAGCGATTGCTATCGGATTTATCGGGACAGGCATTATGGGGGCTAGTATGGCCGGTCATTTGCTGGAAAGCGGGTATAAGCTGAATGTGTACAATCGCACGAAAACTAGAGCAGATGGTCTGACAGCTAAAGGTGCAGTATGGCGGGAGTCGCCCAAAGAGGTTGCTGCCCATTCGGATATTATCTTCACCATGCTCGGGTATCCGGCTGATGTCGAAGAGGTTTATTTGGGGGAAGGGGGTTTGCTGCGTTATGCAAGGCCGAGTGCCATATTTATTGATATGACGACATCCAGCCCTTCGCTTGCTAAGCGAATACAGCTTAAAGCGGAGAGTATTGGACTGCAGACGCTTGATGCTCCCGTCTCAGGGGGAGATATAGGAGCGAGGGAAGCAAGACTTTCGATTATGGTTGGCGGGAAGGAGGAGACCTATGAGGCTGTCTTGCCGTTGTTCGAACATATGGGCCAAAATATTGTGCACCAAGGAAGCGCAGGCTCTGGTCAATTCACCAAAATGTGCAATCAAATCGCAATTGCATCTAATATGATCGGTGTTAGCGAAGCACTCGCTTATGCGAAAAGCTCAGGGCTTGACCCAAGCAAGGTACTTAAAAGTATCGAGACAGGAGCAGCTGGAAGTTGGTCACTGTCGAATCTGGGTCCGCGGATTATTAAAGGGGATTTTGCCCCAGGCTTCTATGTGAAGCATTTCATGAAGGATATTAAAATTGCAATTGAATCAGCAGAGGAGATGGGGCTCTCTCTGCCAGGTCTTGCGTTGGCACGCTCGCTCTACGAGAAAGTGATTGAGCAGGGGGATGAAGACAGTGGAACACAAGCCTTGTATAATGTCATATTTCAACAGAAATAATGGTATGTATGGTTGACATTGTTTTAATGTGATGTATTATTAAATAAATAGGAGTGCTATTTGGGTTAGTATGACTCATAAATGAGATGGAGGTGAGTCCGATTCAATTATCCACACGGCAGTTGGAGCTTCTTGAGCTTGTGAAGAGGCATGCGCCGATTACCGGTGAGCAATTAGCAGATAATCTGGGCGTGAGCAGACCGACGCTTCGTTCTGATCTGTCGCTCCTTGTCATGCTGGGCTTACTTGATGCAAAGCCGAAAGTCGGTTACTTCCTAGGCAATGCTTACCGAACCAGCCGCGAACCGCTGCAGCAGCTTAACAGCATGAAGGTTAAGGAGGTTCAAGGTGTTCCAGTGAACGTGCCAGACTTTTTATCAGTGCATGATGCTGTCATTACTTTATTCACTGAGAATGCGGACACCCTTATTGTTGTCAATGAGCAGAAACGATTTGTTGGCATAGTGACCCCTAAGGATCTGCTCAAAATAACGTTAGGAAACGCTGGTGCTGCAGCCATTCCAGTCAGTATGGTGATGACCCGCTATCCGAATATTGTGACGCTTATGCCTGAGGATTCCGTCATGGATGCGATCCGGAAAATGTCGCTCCATCAGGTCGATTGCCTGCCCGTTATCGTTCCTCGCGAGGAACATGCGGCTGATCCTGAAGTGACTGGCTCGGTATCGAAGTCGAACATTATACGTCTAATGGCGGACATTGCAATGGACGGGAAATTGGGGGAGCCGTATTGATGACACAGCAAACGATATATGTATGCTCTGATGCTGTCGGTGAAACGGCGGAAGCGGTTGCCAAGGCGACCTTGCGTCAATTTTCATCCGAACAAGTAAAAATTAAACGTTATGGGCATATCAAGTCCGAGGATGAAATCGTACGCATTGTCACAGAAGCGCTCAGCACTGGAGGATTTATCAGCTATACACTCGTACAGCCGGAGCTGCGCGAGCTTATGAGGGAAGAAGCGCTTAGAGTAGGTGTGAGAGCCGTAGATGTCATGGGGCCAATGCTGCAGGCATATGTGGATACGTTCGGGAGCTTCCCTAAGCGTGAACCGGGATTACTGCATTCCATTGATGATGCTTACTACCGACGAATGGATGCCATAGAGTTTGCAGTCAAATACGATGATGGCAAGGACGCACGCGGCTTTATGCAGGCGCAGGTCGTACTGATCGGGGTATCTCGGACATCAAAGACGCCGCTAAGCATCTTTTTGTCGCATAAAGGAATTATGACTGCTAACCTGCCATTGATGCCAGAGGTAAATCCGCCGGAAGAGCTGAAGCCTTCCCCTGGGCGGCTAATTGTTGGGCTTACGATGCAGGCTGAGCATTTGCTGGAGATTCGTTCCGAACGGCTCAAGACGCTTGGACTTCCGGCTTCTGCACAATATGCGACGATCGAACGGATTCAAGAGGAGCTGGATTATGCGGAGGCGGTAATGAAATCGCTGGATTGTCCTGTGATCGATGTAACGAATCGCGCAATTGAAGAAACGGCAGGGATCATTACTGAATGGCTTAACAAATAAATGGCTATACCGATAGTAACAAGGGGGATTCCACATGGACAGAACGTTTGTAATGGTTAAGCCGGATGGCTACGCACGAGGTTTAGTAGGTCGAATTGTTGCACGATTCGAGGAAAAGGGCTTTAAGCTTGCAGATGCAAAGGTTATGCAGTTGTCGAGAGAGCATGCTGAGCGTCATTATGATCACTTGCGGTCCAAGGTTTTTTTTGACGAATTGGTAGACTTTATCGTCTCGGGACCTATATTCGCAATGGTATGGGAAGGCAAGGACGCCATTAAAAATGCTCGTGCACTTATTGGGGCAACGAATCCCTCTGATGCTCTTGCAGGAACGATTCGCGGTGATTTCGCAATCGACGTGGCAAGTAATATTATTCATGGCTCCGATTCGGCTGAGAGCGCAGAACGGGAAATTAAGCTATTTTTCCAATAGCTGATGCGAGCTGATGAGATCATCCGCTGTCGTCTATAGGAATTGTGAAGATATTTTGCGCGAAGCAAGTGGAAGAAAATTCCTTGGTTGACGAAAGTAATCAGGATATGGTAAATTCTACTCAAAGTTAATAATCAAACACGGAAGCACCGTACAAGGACGCAGCTAACTGCGCCTTCTACGGTGCTTTTTTTGTGTTTTCTGAAGAAAGGAGGCGTTTCAGCATGAACATCTATCAACTGGGAGTAGCTGTGAAGGATTCCGAATATTTGAGAAGGCTGGCCGAATACATTCGCGATAGCAAGCTAGGCGAACAGTGGAAGATTATTGCGTTCACCCATGCCGAAGCATGCAAGCAGTACATTCAGCAGGGATATAAGCTTGATGTGCTGGCCGCTCAGCCCGATCTGCTGGCAGAGGTTAAGCCTGCAGTTCCTAAGCTGCCTGTCATCGCGCTTGTACATAAGCTGGGCGAAAGTGGTGAGGAGCATGAGCTGCATCAATATCAGCCGCTTCCTCAATTGCTGCAGCGTTTGTCAGAAATTCATGCTCAGGCAGCGCCGCTTGCAGGACAAGCGGCGGCAGTTGCGGATGAGCCATCTGAAGGAGCACGGGTGCTTTCCGTATATTCATCATCCGGCGGAACTGGGAAGACTGCCCTTGCGCTTCATTTGACACATGCAGCAAGTATACATCGCTTTCGCACCTTTTATCTGAACTTGGAGAGATGGAATTCCTCTGAGGCGTGGCTTGGAACGTACGCTGGCAAGGAAGTGATGGAGGGAGTGCGAGGGACCACTAAGCATGAAGGTTTGTCGGAGCTGCTTTACAGCCTCAAGACACAGCCAGCACAAGCGGCCAAATGGCTGTTGGAGCATAGGAAGCGTGATGCTCGGCTAGGCGGCGATTATTTGGCGGTATGTACGAATTTGGAGGATCGCTTAACGCTTTGTGAGGAAGACGCAGGCTTGTTAATCGAGGCGATATCGGCAAGTGGGCAATATGATTTGATTATCGTGGACCTCGATAGCGATTTGGAAGGTATGCATATAGGACTGTTTGAGAAGTCGCATCGTATTCTTTGGCTGATGAATGACTCCGCATCCGCACGGCTGAAACAAAGTATGGTTCTGCGTTACGGCGAGCAGAAGTGGAATGGTCGGTTTAACAAGTTGCTTAGCAAAATCATTTATGTGCACAAGGAAACGATTCGGGATGAGCTTGCAAGGAATGCGCAAGAGATTGGACAACATGCAAGCAGGCTACAACTGCCTGAGATTGCCGACTGGCGCGGAGCGGGCAACGTCCAGCTGTTATCATCTCCCTTGTACCGAGCAGCGGCCGATCAATTGTTTAAGCAGCTTTTTCTGGAAGGAGCGGGAGCGGTTGCCGAGCGATGAAGCGGTGCTGGAGCTTCGGGATAAAATTCGGGCCAAAATTGATTTCAGCGGTTCTTTATCCGATGAAAGTTTGCTGCTTATTGCGGAGGAGACCGTATTCGAGTGGTGCCTGCATAACCCGTTGACGGCAACCGAGAAAGTGATACTGGTACGCCGATTATTCCATTCCTTTCGCGGACTCGATATTTTGCAGCCGCTGATGGAGGATGCATCGATTAGCGAAATCATGATTAATCATCATGCAGAAATTTTTGTGGAACGCAGAGGACAAATGTCTTTGCTGCCCGTGTCCTTTGAGAGCAAGGAGAGGCTGGAAGATTTGATCCAGACGGTTGTAGCGAGTGTAAACCGTGTCGTCAATGAGTCTTCTCCTATTGTGGATGCCAGACTGAAGGATGGTTCAAGGGTACATGTTGTGCTGCCGCCAGTTGCGCTCAAGGGACCATGCATGACGATTCGTAAGTTTCCCGAGCAGCCGCTGACGATGGAGGAACTGGTCTCACTGGGATCATTGTCTGCAGAAGCAGCTTCATTCCTCCAAGAGCTGGTAGGGGCGCAGTATAACATGTTTATCAGCGGGGGAACTGGGACGGGGAAAACGACCTTTCTGAATGCCTTATCGCAGTTCATTCCACAGGATGAGCGAATCGTCACAATTGAGGATTCGGCTGAGCTGCAAATTCGATCGATACCGAACCTTGTCTCTATGGAGACGCGAAACGCGAATACGGAAGGCAAGGGCGAGATTACGGTCAGGGACCTGATTCGGGCGTCGCTCAGGATGCGTCCAAACCGGATCATCGTGGGGGAGGTACGCGGAGGTGAAGCATTGGATATGCTTCAGGCATTAAATTCCGGACATAGTGGAAGTGTGTGTAGTACAAAGTGCTATTCAACGATACTTTATTTCTATCCGAGCTGGGTAATATCTGCCGTTTCTATAACCCCTCGGATTGTTTATATCACTGAATATGCGAATCTCGTCAAATATCTCATTCAGCAGCTCTTTCTTCTCTAGATCATCTGCATGCTCCCACGCTTGACTAAACGTATCCAGCTTAACCTTAATCTCATTTGACTCCTTAACGCTCTCTTGTGCGTCCTCAATGGCCTTCAATATATCAGACTCAGCTTGATACTCAACGGCTAACCGACTTCTTAAATCGTCTGCTGTGACAAGCTCCTCAATGAACATAAACTGCCACTTCTTAACCCGCGCGCGAACAGATTCAAGATCGCGTGTCAATTTTTGAATCATTTTTTCGCGAGCTGCATTTTGATTATCAGCTTTCTTCTTTTCAACCGTAGTTAATGCTTTATCAACATGAAGAGCAGATATATATTCCATTAGCATATGTTCAATGTGTCGCTGTTGTATTGTTGGCAACATGCAGGAGTTGTTTTCTTTACGCATATTACAAATATAGTAGGAGGATTTTGTGGTATTCCCATTCTTGTCTTTACGACTGTGCACCATCCTACCATGCATAGCTGCTCCACATCGGCCACAACGCAACAAACCAGTGAAGTAGTACTCTAGTTTGCGAGAGTAGCTGTTCCCAGACCTACGGCGCATAATTCTTAAATGCTCGTAAAACTCTTCTTCTGTGAATATGGCTTCATATATTCCTTTTTCATGAATTACATCCTTACGCATCTCTTTCTTATGATTGGCGTATTTACCATTCTCCATTTTATTTCCGAACTGAATGATACCGGCATAAAAAGTATTTTCAAGAGTCGAAGAAACGGTAGAGGCTCTCCAAATAGAACCACGGCGAGTTATTCCCTGGTCTATTAATCTCATTGCAATCGTCTTAAACCCCATCTGTTCTTTCATATACATGTGTCTTACTAATCGGATAATTTCTGCTTCCTCAGGGATAATGTTTCCTTTCTTATCGTACCCATATGGGAACATGCCGTTTGGACGCTTTCCTTCTCTAACCTTCTGTTCCATCCCAAAGCGTACACGTTCCCCGATCAGCTCACGCTCAAACTGTGCAAACACGCCAAGCATGCCGAGCATAGCCATACCCATGGCCGTTGAAGTATCAAATTTCTCCTGCTTGCTGATAAAGGACACGCTGTGAAGCTTCAGGTAGCCTAGCAGCTCGTACAAGTCCTTCACCGAACGAGTGAACCTATCGAACTTATGAACCAGCACAGCGTCAAATAGACCCTTTGTAGCATCGTCAAGGAGTCGTTGCAGTTGCGGACGGTTCGTATCCTTTGCGGAGATGCCTTCATCCATATAAATATCAGATATTTCATATTCATTGACCTTACAGTATTCGATTAAGGTAGCGCGCTGAGCTCGAAGTGAGTACCCATCCTCAACCTGCATTTCTGTGGAAACCCTTAAATATATCGCGATCCTCATAACGTTCCTCCTGAATGTCCAGTTATACCTATTATGATAGGAGTGGGGGAAATAGGAAAGCTGATTTACAAAGTGAAAAGATGAAAATTGTAAATATAGGAGTTTTCAAATTTATGGTAAAATAGTCATGTGATTTTATAGAGATGAGAATAAGAAATATATTAAACAGTTGATCTATCAATTATAGATTTTATCTCAGGAGGGAATAAAATGCTCAAAATTGGACGAAATGAACTCTGTCCATGTAAATCGGGTAAAAAATATAAGAAATGTCATGGGGCAATTGAAGATAAGAAACAAATTTTAGATGCAAACATTCCGGTTGATTCTGCTATTGATAAATGGCTGAATGTTAACCGGATCAAGGATTGTGCACATCCCAATAAAACAGAGTGCTCTAAAGATATCATCAAAGCTCATTCAATTCAGAACAACAGAATTTTATCGAAGCTAAGCGAAAATGGAGATGTATTAATGGTTCGTCAAGCTGCCACAAGGGAGAAATTTGATTTTAAGTTTAAACCAATTGGAAGGAAGGTTGCTACCACATTTACCGGATTTTGTGGACATCATGATAAGCAACTTTTTCAGGAGATTGAAGATATTGAATATGTAGGCACTAATAAGCAGAAGTTCCTTTTTGCATACCGAGCTTTTTCTTACGAGTATCATAAAAAACTTGAAGCTAAAAAAAATCATAGAAGTGTTATTGAGCATAAACCTAGTCTACTAAAAGAAGAAACGTTCCATTCAGTAAGTTTAGGTTATGATTTAGCTGAAAGCGACAGTCAGCGTATAAAAACATTATTAGATAATGCTATCATAGAAGAAAATTATGGTGTTATAGAAACAATAGAATTCAGTTTTCAATGCAAACCTTCATTAGCAGTATGTTCTGGATTTAATTTAGAGTATGATTTAAAAGGTAAAGTAGTTAATAATCTATCTGATTTTAATGCATCAATGTCAATGATGATGTTAAATGTAATCCCAAACGATGATTCTACTGTTATATTAATGAGTTGGTTGAAATCAGATAGTTCTTTGTATGTTAATTTTTGTGATCAACTAACAAAATTATCTGATTGTGAATTAAGGCAATGTATGAGTAATTTGATACCTTCATATTGTGAGAATGTAGTTTTTCATCCACCTTTTATCAAAGGTTGGGATGAAGCACTCAAAAAAGAATATTTATCAATTATTTTAAGGTCGCTAATTATTCCGTTCGAACCCAACAAACGAAACTTATTAAAACCAACAAAATTTAATTTATTTCCTGAATAAATTATTCTAGCTTTTCAATAATTTTTTCATGTTAATGCTTGTATTTTAGTAAGTGGTTATTCAGACGTGATTAAAGGATCTATCTATACTCTTATGGGTATACCTTCGATATTAAAGATATTTAACACTAGATGGAATGGTTTTTGAGAAGGTTTCGATTAGACAGGTCCTATTACTGGACATACCTTCTACTAGGGAGATAGTGACAAAGTGCATTTAAATTACTCTTACTGTAATACCAGGTAGTGGAGGAGCGTTTTTGTGATTTTTCTCTAGAGATAAAACCAACCAATCTTTCTTTAGATTGCGTTCAACTATCGTATCAGGAATAATTAATTGAATTCCGTTACCTTCAAGAAAAATTACGTAATAAAGAGCGCTGCATCCGCGATTTTTTGCTAATGCTTTATGTGCCTCAAATATATCTCTTCTCACACAATTTACGTGTGGTTGATATGAAGCACGATTAATCGTTCGAATTGAAATTGAGCCTTTTTCTGTTGAATAGGCTATAAAATGATTTCTTGCATCCTTTTTTGGTTCCGAAAAATTGTTTTTAGATAACCATTCAGTTAAATGTTTGAGAGAATTAGACATGTAAAAAGCTCCTTTCATGTAATTGTGATTGATAGTATCACATTCGAAGTGGATGATTCCAACAAGTAGCCCCACTTCAATGGTGCTACTTCTTTATTATTTTCTTGACCTTTATCTGCTGGCCATACCTTGGATGATGAGTAATTACACCTTCAATGACATATTCTTTGTTTATAGATAGTCGGTCTTCGTAATTCCCAACGATTGTAAAGCATTCACCTTCATTATTAATGAATCTCGCAACAAAGAATGGAACCTTCCTATAGACACGTTTAATAATAACGCCTGAAAACGTTATTGGTTCGTCTGGAGGTGGTGGTTCTTTAAGTGCAGGAGTTATGTCTATACGTTTACGAACTGGACGTTCAAAAGAGGTGTTTCTAATAAATTTGGCTATGTAATAAATAACAATGGCACCGACAATTCCCCAGATAATGAAGGCTCCCATAATGCTATTATCCTCAGTCTTATTTGTTCTGTTAACAGTATTATGAAAGTGATATTCTCCGTATTCCAATCCCCATCTCTCGCAATTAGTTCTACATGTATGCCCTCCATTAGCATCGGTTCTTCCAGGGTGTGAGGATACTGGATAAGAAATGAATACAAACATTAGCAGAGTAAAGGCAAGTGCAACAAACGACTTCTTCATAAATTTACCGTGTTCTGGATTTGGTTCAGCATCATGTATCGAGCTTCAGTCCTCAAGTTTTCGAGCTTTTTGATATACCGATCAGCAGATCCTGTGTTGAGCTCGCAAAGAATATCTATGTAGGCATCAATTTTAACTATTAGCTGTTCAGGGCTATCAATTGCAGTATATGTATGACATAACTTTTCATCTACAAATTTTATCCGAGGCATATTATAAACCCCTCTGTATTTTTCCAATATAATATACTGTGTCCTGCTCTTAATCTTTCTTAATAAGCTTTCTTGAATTATAAGCGGGGAGGAATGCTGATCATTAAATGGGACTACACTGGCTACTGCATATGCTAATAACAAAAGGAATGCGACTCCGATAGCTTCTAAAAACTCGGATCTAAAAGTGAATTCCATGTCGTTAAAGTACAATATACAAATTTTCACTCCGAAGTATATAACGAACATTTTTAAAGGGAATACCATAGGCTCTCGCAAAAACTTCATTTCCACACTCTCCCATGATTAGATGTAACTATGTAATCGGAAAGTAATTGGAAATTGTGTAGGTATAGAGAAATGATACTTAAGACTCTTTGTTCTAAATAAAAGCAGCGATCGCCGTGAAAGATAAGGCTTAGACCGCTGCTGGTATATTGAGTTAATATCTTTAGTTTTTGTAGATTTAAGTTCGATAAATGAATTTTAAAATTCCGTGTTCTGTGTAATCTTTTTTAGTCGATAGGATATTTCAGGATCATATGTGACAATGGGATTAACTGTTGGTAGATGCTTTTGTTCCATATTAAACAGTGCATAATTAGTATAGGTACCAGCTGACAGATGGACACCATTATACTGCACACCATCATAACCTATGTAACTGCAACAGATTCCAATAAAGTTGGGTAGTAAATAGGCTTTCTTTAATGGTTTCGATTCTTCGTTCACTTCATTAAAGAAACCGGTGAACTCTTTGTTAAAAACTCCAATATCAAATAGTTTTAAGTCTTTCTGGAGTTCAAATTCAGCTATATCTAGTAGATCATCTGAAGCTGGATGCACCTCAAACGGCAGTCCGTCTAATTTATTTGTAACATATAACACAGGAACACCAATGGTATTAAATCGGCCGTGTTGTGGAAGGCCAGGTGGTGGGGACCACATTCCATCGACGCTATAAGGTTTTTGACTATCTTTTTTTCTGGTCCGGCCTCTAAATAATATAGATGATGCACATAGAGGGACATATTTATTTTGATCAAAGTGAATCCGCAATGCTTCGAGAATCTTCTTGCCAGTTTCATGTTCCGTTCCTAACATTGGATAGTGGATCAGGTGATCACGAAAATCGATAAAGTCATCCGTTGAAAGATCAATACCGTATTGTTCCGTGAACTCTAAGAATTCAGGAATATCAAATCCCCAGAAATCAGCTATACTGCTTTGAGTGAATATGTCATCTTCTGGTTCAAAAATTCCTCCGTCTGGATTATGTTTATGGCTGTATCTATCTCGTCCATATCCACAACGACACACAATTAATTTAGCAAACAAATCAACTAACTCAAACGGAACTCCATTTTCCTGAAGGTGATATGAAACACTTGTTCCAGTTGTTATAGACTCATCCATCCTTGATGTTCGATCAAAAGGATCGTTATTGTAAGCATTAACCATTGCCGATCGTCTGTCGCCTTCACAATGTTGACATCCTCCGATATCCTCAGAAAGCGTGTCACCCATATTTTCTAGGACATGTTCAGGTACTAGATAGCTTTCTGCCTCCTGAAGAATTTCAGAATTGCAAATATCACAATCCACTGAATCATCATGCACCATATCCATGCCTAATGCTTCCAACGGAAATTTTATATCATTGGCAGCCTCCTTCAGATAGTCATAACATTCAGGACAAAAAATCTTATTCTCAGGATTAAAGTTCATATAACAGCACCACCCGTTTCAAAAATAGTCAAACAGTAATAACCATGGGAGCTAAGGGTTTATTTAGAAAGCAACTCGTAATTATACAATTCGTAATCCATATCTGGCTAAAAAAAGCACAACACTAGGCTATGCTTTAGCTAATATGTTATGAGTAACTTTTATTAAGTACTATTTTCTAGAAAATAGTATATTGAATCACTTCTTGATATTAGCATAATTGGAAGTGTAGAATATTCAATAACATTCATTCTAGCGATGATTCTATAAAAAAAATACTTAACAAAATATCGAGCATACGATGATGGAGGTACAATATTAATGAAAACAGATGAAGACTTGATTGAAAGAGTAAAGAAAGAAATTAACAAAACGGGATTTCCTTTAGAAATACGGATTGGAAATCTACTTATCAATAGAGATTATTACGTGACTCATAGTAAATTTTATGTTGATGAAGAAGAAGGGAAATCTAGGGAAATTGACATTCGAGCAATTAAAAACTATACATTTCTAGATGAAGATAAAAAGGTGTTTGTACGAAATTCTATTCATATTGAATGTAAGAAAAGTGATAATAAACCGTGGGTATTCATGTCTTCAGATAAAACAGGAAGCGATCCAGGGTTAGATGACATTTTTGTATTTTCACGCAAGAGAAGTGTAATACCTCTTAGTATTATAGATAAATTACAAGGTGTGCACCCTTTTTCAAAGAAAAGTAATGTAGCCAGAGGATATTTTGAAGCTTTTAAAGGTAATGAAACGGGTGAGATGATATTTAAAGCGATTACCTCTTCTGTAAAGTCAAGTTTGTATAATAGAGGAATTGATGAACAATACTCTAATGATATAGAAGACATAAATTTTTATTATCCGTTGATTGTTTTTGAAGGAAATATGTTTGAAGCTACTATTATTAATGATGATATTAATGTTACAGAAGTGGATTCAGTTTTTATATCATTCCTATATGAATCCAAATTTTATGAGAGGTCCAATTTCATAATTCCGGTATTAACACCAAAAGCGTTACCTGGTTTTTTGGAAGAACTAGAGTTAAGTTTGATGCGTATCGGGGATGAAATACAAAGTAAGTATGACATGATAAAATTATTATATGAGAATTCAGAGGATTAATATTTGATGATATTAAAATAAATTATTTCTATTTATTGGGGATGCCCTCGTGGATCGCGAGGGCATCTTAAGACGTTTATGCAATCGGATAACGGGCATGTAGAAGATATAATTCTAGAAAAAGACACCTAGCGATTAGGTGTCTTTTTCATTTTATGACTTATAGTCGGTAAGTCAGATTACAATGGTTCAGTTCTAACTGTTATTACATCTTCTTTGTTTCTCGATGGGTTTTCAATTATTTCTACTTTTTTCAGTGACTCTTCACTAATAAATGGTATATCTTTTGCGTAATCTAAAAACTTCAGATAGAAATGATGATGAAGTTCTCGTAATTCCTTTTTCTTTTTAAAAAGTTCTGGAGTCTCCCAGTCAGGGTTGAAAGATTCGAAAACTGATTGATAAATTTCATAGTTGTAAAATAATATCCTAGCTTCTCTATCGTAATTTGTTAACCCTATTAAAAAATCTGAATTTTCATTGACTATCCTTGATAGTTTAACAAGTGTTTCTAAGTTCGGTTCTCGTTGTCCATTCTCTATTTTGCCGTATCCCGCTGCAGACATTCCGATCATGTCAGCAATTTCTTTTTGAGTCATTCCCTTCTTTTCCCGTATCCATTTTAAACGTGCAGAAAAAAGTTCCAAAATATGTGCCTCCACTCATTGACTTATAAACAAAATGGTTATATATTTAATCCGTGATAAACAAAACGGATACAAAAGGTGGTGTTAATATGTCATATCCAAAAACTAGCATTGAAAAACATCGACGAACTAAATACTTGAATCAAGCAGATGTTTCATCTGAACTTGGTATGTCTGTAGTTAATTATTCTAAAATAGAGCGTGGTCAACGAAGGTTAACAGTTGATGTTGCTCTGAAGCTTGTTAAAATATTTGAATTGAACTCAATCGAAGAACTGATTGAAAAGGAAACATTAGAAGTAGTTTAAATCCATTATGGCTATTTTATACTGCGTTGAGCAGTAAAACAAGGAGGAAAGGTAAATGAATAAGTTGATAATGTTTGAAGGCCATGAAGTTTTGGTATTGAGGAATGATGATGTGTCAATATCATTCAAGGGAGACTTCATTATTAGCGCGAAAGATGTAGCTGCAATTTTGGAATATCAAGGTGCATCAGCAACAAATGAAGTTTTGAAGTTTTGCAAGGAAGAACACATTTATAAATTGAGCAATTCAGACATGGTGAATCGCCATGTTAGAAAACTACACAATACTGGTGAGAAGTTTATATCCAATTTTTCACTCAATCGTGTACTCGGTCAATCTGGACAGCCAAAGGCAATGACATTTCAAGATTGGCTTTACGAAGACATGCTTCCAACCGTTCAGAAACAAGGAAGTGAACGAATTCCTTCATACATGCTAGAAGATCCTGAGGATAGAGCTAAGAGATGGATTGAAGAACATAGGCAACGTAAGGAACTGGAGAATCAAAAAATCCTTTTAGAAAATAAAATCATCAAGCATATGCCTAAAATTGCTTATCTCGATACGATTCTTCAATCCAAAGGAACTGTTACTACTACTCAAATTGCTAAAGACTATGGACTAAGCGGTGCTGAACTCAACAAAATACTTCATGACCTAGTTATTCAATATCTAGTGAATAAGCAGTGGGTTCTTTACAGCAAGCATGCGAATAAGGGATATACGCAATCATATTCATTCGATATTACACACAGAGATGGTACGCCTGACGTGAAGATGAATACTCGATGGACGCAACGTGGACGCATCTTTATACATGAGCAGATAACAACACTAGGGATTAAAGCAAACATCGAAAAAGAATATGGGGATGCCAAATAAGGGGGAAACAATGTGTTTAAGGTCATCGAGAGCATTCCAAAAATTAAACCTGATATATACCGTCTTTATTTGAATGCTTATATCCGCTGCGTGGATCGCATCATTGAATCGGACGTACGGTTTGATGAGGTGGAGCTTATTGAAAGGCAGCGCCTCGTATTTTATGGGGTGAACATGATAAATCGCCAATCTCAGGAAGGTATGAGTTGCGACGATCTAGATCTTCGATTCCGAACTATGGACTTCATTCAAGCGGCGTTTTCGTCACTTACACCCAATGAATTTGAAACTATTTTTCCGATAGATAAAGAGTTTGATGGTAATCGATATGAGAGGAAGGATTACTTCTACACAAAGAAAATGATAGAAAGCAGAGGATCAGACCAGAAAATTGGGCATACTGTTGAAGAGTTTCTCTGGGACTATCAGAATGTTACAGTAACTATGTTCGTTGTACATTTAATGTCAACAGTAAGTGAATTAAGGAGACGCCAGGGGCAGAAGGGGATAATGGAAGAGTTTTGTGAAGAAAATGGAATAGATACGTACTCTATGTATAAAAACGAGAATGGGAAACAATACTTACAAAATAATACTACTGGAGAAGTTGCTGCAGTGAAGAAGCCAAAACCAAGATATTTGAACGTAGTAAAATAAAAAATCGCCTTCATAAGAAGACGACCATTCACCTATTCACCGTCCAAAGTATATAGGTGACAAAAAAACAAACCGGGCAGCGCCCATCTGAGTAATTATACACTAATATATTCTACATAAGTCAACCCACAGATGGCGTTGCCCTCAAAATGGAGGGTAATATTATGATCACAGTAAACAACGAGTCTTATCCGATCGAAGGCAGCTTATACGTTCCAGGAATGGAAGATACAACCGTGCTGGTAGATGATAGAGTAGAGACAACTAAAGCAGGAGAAACAGACACGGTAATAAGTGAATGGATATCACTTTTAAGTAATGAACAAATCGAAGCATTGGAAACCATGCTATCAAAGAGTGAACGTAGCCCAAAACGGTCGATAAATGAATTCCTTACTTTAATAGCGAATATAATTGATGATGAAATGCTTAAAGACCCTAGTTTTACTCTTTAATTATTCTTGAATGGGGGAGATTTAGATGAAGGAAGATCACTCTTCGTTATACTGGAGGGTAATGGATATTTGCATCGATATTGAAGAAGGCGTTAAAGGCCATGCAGCCGCTACAACAGAGATCTTTGATCTAATGAATGGTAGACATCGAAAACACTCTAAACACCCCAAAGAGACCGCCTAGGCGGTCTTATTTTATTGCAGCCACAATTTAATCATATCGTTAATTCTACGTATTTCATCTGCATCTAATGGCCTTCCGTGGAAATAAACAGAAGGTTCTCTCTCCAGAATCAAACCGATATCCGCTCTTTCTCGCTCGTTTTGTTCTCTTAAAATAATAGATATATGTTGGGAAGTTTCTTCGTCTGTCAAGGTACGAGTATGTCCTTCAGCGTCTATAAACATTTGACCATTCAAGTATCCAGCTCTAAATAATAAATCTTCATACATGTGATTATAAGCTTCAGATAACTTCTTTAGTGTTTCTGGAGTGGGGTTGATCGGTGAGTTAGATCCCGGTCGCTTCCCTTCTTCCAGATACCTGATGTATGAATGACTTAAGCCACTTTTCTCAGCTGCTTCCCGAAATGATAATTTTAGTTGAGTCCTTAATTTTTTTAAATACTCGCCTATTGGTTCCATAGTAGTCTCCTATTCTATTAACCGTGCTGTTAAACATGTTAACCACATTGTAAAACAAATATTCATTCAGCACTGTGCAACATGTTGACGAAAGTGTAAAACGAGTTTATTATTAATAATGTAAAACGTATAGCACGAAAGGGCTGGTGATGTTAAATATGAAAAACACTCTGAACTTGCTCTTGGAAAGTAAAGGTATCAACAAGAGCGATTTTGCGCGTGAAATTGGTGTTACACGGCAAACGGTTATCAGGATTTCTAACGGCAGTCCTCCTTCTTTAGAAATCGGTCTTAAGATTGCAAATTATTTTCAAAAAGATGTAAGGGATATTTTTTTTATTTCAAGTGTAAAACAAAGTGCACGAAAAACAAAGAAGGAACTAGCATAAGGGGGAGTCACACGTGAGGCCTATTGGACATGACGGCAAGGAAATGTCTGAGCAAGCATGGAGGCGAGTGCACATGGTAATTGCACGGATCGAAGAAAGATACAACGCTCGTCTAGCAAATGAACAAAAGCAAAATAGTGCCTGATCTCGTTAGGTATGTTGGGGAAAGTCATTCTTGAAATTATTATACGTAATCCTAGCAAGTTTCTTACGAGAGTGATATGAGAGGATGCTGCATTAATATGGCCAAAAAGTTAAAAAGAGAACGTGGGTATTATCGAGAGTTGAAAAATGAAATGAAGGCAGCCTATCAACGATCATTAAAGAAACCGAAGATTATTGAATTTTGGTTGAAGCATTCGTCTGATTTATTGAAAGATGTTCACTTTTATGTGAATTGGAATGACAACACTCAAGTGCTTGAAGCATGGGACTATATATCAAAAGTTAAAGACGGTGATTTTGAAGAAAACGTCAGTATCAGAATCCTGGACGCTCCAACAACTCGAGCGCAAAAAGCAATTTTAAAATCACACATGCATGGGATTCCTCATCTAATTGAACTAAGTTAGGCGGTGGTATCGTGCCGGGATATATTAGCTTACATCGGGATATTCAAAAGCATTGGTTGTACCAAGAAGACAGGGTTTTTAGTAAGTATGAAGCATGGATTGATATCCTTATGCGTGTCAATCATTCGGAGGGAAAGGTAACGCATAATGGTTCACTTGAGACCGTTCAAAG
The DNA here is from genome assembly GCF_005930355.1 of Paenibacillus sinopodophylli. Classification (GTDB taxonomy): domain Bacteria; phylum Bacillota; class Bacilli; order Paenibacillales; family Paenibacillaceae; genus Pristimantibacillus; species Pristimantibacillus sinopodophylli. Next base: position 2,590,982 of record NZ_VDBO01000001.1, on the reverse strand, counting down.
AGGGTCAACAATATGGTCAATGGGCGATATGGAACGTCATTGGAAGTGGTCAAATCGTAAAGTTAAGCGGTTCTTAGATTGTCTCGTAAGTGACCAAATGTTGGCTTATAAAAGCACCACCAAAAAAACGTACTTATCCGTTATAAATTATGATGTTTATCAACTTACAGAAGGTGCAAAAGCACCACCAATGCACCAACAAAGCATAACAGAAGCATTTCAAAAGCATACAAACAATAATGATAATAATAAAGAAGAACTAAAACATATAGTCGATTCTAACGAATGCGACAGTAGTTTTGAAACATTTTGGGGAGTGTATCCCAAGAAAGATGGCAAAGCTCCTTGCCTGAAAAAGTGGCAGACGTACTGGAAAGCAAAGAAGATTAATCCTGAGGAAGTTATGGCTGGTTTCCAAAGGTACAAGTCATTCGTCGAACATGAAAGAAATGTTCGCAAGTTTGATAGAGCATGGCTATCTCCGTTAACCTTCTTGAACCAACGTCAGTGGGAAAGCGAATGGGAGATTTCAAATGTCGCCATATTTAAACTAAAAGAAGGCGATGCCCCAGTTAGGAAGTATGAGGAAGTTATTGCAGAAGAAAACAAGCGTAGCGAACAACTGGTAGAGGAAATGAGGAGGGACATGTTTTGAGACAAAACGAACTAGCAGCAATCGGCAAGGCGATGCTCGATCGCACTTTCCTAGAATTGTTCCTTTCAGAGTTTGGAGACGATCATTTTTCCATACCTGAAACGCGGTCCATGTTCCAAGCGATGGCGAAGATATACGAGAACGGTAAATTCCCGGATGCTTCTGAAATGCGCAGGCAGTACCCAAACGCAACGAACTGGATTCAAGATGCTGTTATAGCCGGAGCAAAGACGAACAGTATTGAGCGTGACATGGATGCATTGGTGAAAACGAAGAATAGATCATTATTCAAGCGAATGGCTGAGGGGCTAATAGATCTTATAAACGATCCTACCTTTGAACCGAAGGCCGCTGAAGAAATCGTAAACATGTATTTGCCCGAAAAATACGGAATTGTCGGTGGAAAGCATATGGTCGAGATAGCGGAGGCAGTACAGACCGCATCAGACGCGCTAGAAGAACGCATGAAGACACCCGGTAAGGTAAATGGTGTATCGCTTAGCTATAAAGCGGTCAATGGCGCTATACAGGGTTTCCCGGGCTTAGACGAGGCGTTACATGGATTGCGACCTGGAGATTTTATCATGTTCGCTGCAAAGAGTGGTCATGGTAAAACGGCGATGGCGATGAATTTAACTCGGATCATGGCACACCACAACAAGAAGCGAGTCTATTATCTTAACACAGAGATGGACTTAACACAGATGGTTAACCGCTGGGCAAGCATGGCGACATTAATCCCTTACTCAAGCATCGAGCGCGGTGATATTAGTCTAAGTGATAAAGAACGGTTTGATAAGTGGGCTGCAGACTTCTCTATGAGTCCGCTATTGGTATCACAAATATCCAACCTAACGCCGGACTCAGTAAAGGCGCTAACTAAGATCGCGCAGCGCAAATACGGTCAAATTGATTGTATTATCGTGGATTACGTAGGGCGGATGGAGGTTGAAAGTACAAAGAACATGCAAGAATATCAAATCATGAGCTATTTAGCCAAGAAATTAAAGACATTTGCGCAGGATTTTGGTGTGCCGGTAATTGCTTTAGCACAGCTTAATGACGAAGGAAAGCTAGAAGGCGCAAAGAAAATGCGTAACGAGTGTGATGGTCTATTCTTCTTAGAGCCAAAGGTTGAAGAGGTCGAGGTGGACGGAAAGAAAGTTAAGAAACATAGCGATATAGATTACTTTATGGTGAAAGAAAAGGTTCGTCGTGGTAGTCCAGGAATAGTAAGATTGGAGTTTGAAAAACGATTTCAGTTCATTCGGGAGGTGTAGCGTGTACGAGCAAATCGATCTGTACAGTTTAGACTCACCACCGATTACGGACCCGAAAACACACGAAGAATACTTAGGTATACTGCAGAAAGAAGAAGAGGATCGAAGGTGTGAGACGGTAAGATTCTTAAAAGAACGATATTTAGCGATGGTGGATTCTCAATATGATCACAGGGCAATTAATATATTCGGCCATTTACGGAATAGGGCTCTGGATACATTGGAAGAAATACAAGGATCAATGATCGAACTAGCCCATTTCATGAAAAACAGAGACTATTACATCACGATAGAGAGAATTGAACATGGCGAGAAATTGATGAGTGATGAATTAGATAAAGCCAGACGTGACTACTTTGCCAAGATATTAAATGAATTGTATTCACAGTTAAATAAATTAATGCCAAAGGATGAAGCGGCATGAATAATGGTGTCAGAATATTAAGACTAATTGAAATGGCAGATAGAGAGCAGGATCGATATAAACGACGATTAATGATGCTAGAAGTGAGATCATTTGAGAAAAGATTACGTGATTTAGGTCATAATAGTTGCTTGTAGCGGGTTAATCTTAGAATGTGAAAGTGTTCGATATGACATGTTATTATGTATTTTAATACCTAAATGAATAATTTGATTTATTACTTATATTATAAGGAATATTGTGTGTATTTGCTACTCATTAACATGTCATAGTGATATAATTATAAGAGATGAAAAATTGTGGGAGGTCTCAAATGAGCCAATTAGAACAGGAAATTAAGGCGTTGGAAGAGCAGGAAACCATCTACACAAACGAGATTGAAAGAATCGCTCAATCTGACCCATTTGACTCATACCAACACAGTGCGTTAAAGGGTGAGTTGGACACGGTGCAGGATAAGTTAGCTGCGTTGAGATCGGAGCAGTCTGCAGAAACTAAAGTAGAGGTTGAGTCCTTTGAAAAACTCACAATGCCAGGAACAACGGACGAGATCCCTCTTGCATATTTACTTAGCACAGACCTCATTCCGTTAGAAGAGAAAATGACGATCATCACAGCGGCGCTGCAGAACAAATTGGCTAATGCTGCAAGCGTTAAGGCGAGTTTGGAACGGCAGATTGATTCAATGCAGGACCGTTTGGACGATTCGGAAGCAGAGAACAAACTGCTATACCAAGGCAAGAAAGAACTGGAATTGGTGGTCAACGACCTCGAAACCAAGTTACATAATGCCAGCAAGCAGATTGAAGAATATAAAGCGGCAGACGATCACAAGGAATCGGAGATCACTAAGCTACGGGAGCAGCTCAGTAAAAATGCTCAGCCGGTAGATGCGAAAATTGAATCAAACGAGAGTGTACAAGAAGCGCTGGCGAAGCGTCCGGCTATTTATAACGTTCGGTGGGAGCCAGTAGTAGGGCCACAAACTCATAAGCTCGCTAACCTCGCGGAAACGGATGAAGAAATCCGCTACCACTACTTCAACGAAGGCATTTACCGGATTCTGGACAAAGAAGAGTTGTTGCAGTTTCGCAAAGAAAAGGAAGATAGAGACCATCAAGCAGCTCTTGAAGCCGAACGTTTGGATCAAGAAGCTCTGGCAAATACCCCATTGGTGAATCCACCCCTATTCATTCCCAGTGGCGAAGGGACAGAACACGGACTGGCTGAAGGAAACACTGGTGTGGAAGGTGCAGGAGAAGCGGTTACGAGAGCAGAACACGAAGCACTCGCCGCACGAGTCGCATTCCTTGAACAGCAGTCGCAAAGGAGTGTAGCTTAGTGCTTAAGTCGGAAGTTGAAGTCGGAGTTGAAAACGTAAAAATAACTTTGAAGAAAAAGCTGGATTTTTACGTTGGAAAAGTCTACGAAACTGAAGATAGCGAAGGAACTAAGGTGCTAGGTGTAGTCACTGAGATAACAATGGTGAAGATTGAAAACGGAATGTTAACACTGGATGCTAAGGTACAACCGCTTCACATAATCGAGTAATTTAATCATACAGAGCGTCTCTACGGGGACGCTCAACAAATAAACTAATCAAGGGGCTGATTAGGATGCAGAGCTTATTCAACGAGCTAATTGCAGAACTAGAGATTTTAAGGGGCAGAGAAGACGATTTAGTCAAACAAGCGGAGATAGCTCAGAAACATTGCTACAACAGCCGTGTGGACCGCAACACGTATCTGCCACTAGATGTGGCACTATACAATTACGACGAGGCTATGGCGAAGTTGGAAGCTGTGAGAGCGTATATTGACGAGAAGATGGAGCTGTTCCGCAAAATCGAGATTTTATTGGAGAACGCGAATGAGCTTCCGGCAAGAGTTGCGTATATGAGAGACATTGAACGCCTTCCGCTTACGGAGATCGCCAAGCGCACTAATTACGCATACGGGTATATCAGGCTTGTAAGTGCGAAAGCGCCACGGCTGAAACTAGCATAACTAACATTATTATAACAATATTGTCATTTCAACCGTGGTATAATAGTAATGTGGACACCACGCCGTTACGGGTAAAGCGTACGGTTACTCGCCCCGACGGCGTGGGTCTGATTAGCATTATATTGACGAAGAGGATGATACGAAGATGACAGAAAAGGATCTAGGAATCACAGATGTTCGTGGAGCTAAAGCAAACATTTCTGACTTGCAAGTATACGGAGACGGTGACACGTTTACGCTATTATGTAAGGCATCTTCTCAATCGCAAGGTTGGATGAAGTCGACGAAGGTAGCGAATGTTGATGGCGGATGCATCGTACAAGTCACAACGCAGCAAAAGAATCCAGATGGAAGCTACGCTGTTGCTGAAGCTGTAACATACGTACCAGGAATGAATATCGACAAAGATTCCGAACCGCGTCAATTAGTGCCATTTAAACGTTTTAATTTGCTCACTGAAGAATGTGTGCCAGCACAGGATGCCGCTAGACATGACGATTATGAAAAGAATTACAACCGCCGCGAATACCTAGCTGTACTGATCGAGCTACAAAAGAACGGCCACAACGTACACGATGAAATTAATGAGTCGTTGAAAACGTTGAAGGAATCATACGGAATTTAATTGGTGACAAGCGCCCCTTGCGCTTCACATATCCTTTTCAGAGAACGAACAATCCAGCGCGACAGGAGAGCCGATAAGGCTCTTTTTTCGTTATAGGATAACTTAGGAGGAATAAAATGATTCCAACAGTAGGAAGAGTAGTGTATTACAAAAGCAGAGGTAGCAAGGATGGCGCATATGAACCAGTGGATCGCGCTGCAATCATTACGATTGTAAATAGTCCGACAGATGTGGGATTGTGTGTGCTCAATCCTGAGGGACTATACTTCCAACCAACCGTTAATCAAGGAACTGAACCCGGTCAATGGGACTGGATGCCATTCCAAAAAGGTCAGGCGGCAAAGACGGAAGAGTTGGAAAGAAAGTTGGATGAAAAATCGTAAGGAGGGCCTAGCGGCTCTCTTTTTGTTTGGGGAGATGAAACAATGAAACAAACACTCCATAAATGTGGAACGCCATTAAAGGTAGGATACGAATGGAATTCACACTATTACTATTGCCCCAAATGCAGGGAAGAAGTCAGCGAAAAAGAGTATCGAGGATAGTGTGACTGACCTAGACGCCATATCCATATATGCAATAGGGAACTGGTTATTATGGCAATATGCGATGTATGCGTTCTTTGGAGGGGATGACGATGGAGAAGACGATCACCATAAAGATGAGCCAGATTGACGGAACAATCGAGTATGAGCATGATGGTGGGCCGACATACGCTGAGACATTAGGGATGCTAGAGTACGTTAAGTTGATCCTAGCAAAAGAGTGGATGGATGAAGTGGAGGGGCGATGATTAAACTCATATGTTTGATATATGCGGTCATTGTCATGGGTACGTTGATGTTTTTTAGAGGGGCTAGAGGCGAATAAGGATGGTGATGAGATGGAAAAAGGATTTATCGAAATCACCCAGAGAGACAACACAAAGAGGTATATCAAAGTATCGGACATTGATTGGTTTAACGAGCTCAACGGATATGTGACTATATGCATGACAAATAAGCAACTATATCACCTGCAGGATGGATTAACGGCGGAACAGTTTAACGATATGGTGAAAGAGACACAGACTCTGACGGTAAATGAGTCGGTATCCATCGAGCACGGAGATTTCGAGATTGATGGAGAAGTCATGCTAAAGCAGCCGATCGTTATAGAGCTGCTAAACCAGTTAGAAGATCTTGGTATAACATTAACGTGGCCTAATCCGTTACACATTAACTTAGATAATCCTGCAAGCAGCATTAATATAGGCACGATGCCAGATCAAACAGTGAAAGAGACACAAGTTCCACTTAGTGTCGCACATGCTGTTATAAGCGTCACGACAAGCGCTGTAACAGTATTGGCAGCAGCAACAGCGCGTAAATACCTCTTATTAGTAAATGGGGGGCTATTGCCCATTCTAGTGCGTTTAGGAACAGGGGCAACAACGAGCAACACAATTAAGTTATATGCTGGGCAAAGGTACGAGTTTCCACGAGGGCTGATTTACACAGGAACGATTACGGCGATAATGGTGAGCGGTACCGGTACGCTGCACGCGATGGAGGGAACATGAACTACATTGACGCATTAGTACAGCATCCTAACGCAAAGATCATCACAGGAGAGGCAGTCACTAACGTTTCAGGGATAGCGACATTTTACTTCACAGATGATGGCACTGCTACAGGACAATCGTTGCTGGGTGTGGTGTACAAGGCGTTCGTGAGCAGCTTGAGCAATTCAACGGCGATAAATACACCTAGCGCGGAGTTGAGAGAGATCAATTTAGCAGGCAAGTACGTATCGGCTACGGCGAGGGCATTTACAGGCGTTACAGTGTTGTCCATTAACGTATTGGGCAGCGTAGGGTTTGTGTCTGGAGCGACAATATACTTTTGTGTTATAGGGGAGTGATCGAATGGCTGACTTGAGTCCAAAACAGATGATATTTGTCACTGAGTACCTCAAGAGTAGTAATATGACTCAAGCAGCAATAGCTGCAGGTTACAGTGAAAAAACAGCATATAGTCAAGGTAGTAGGTTGTTGAAAAATGTTGGGATTCAACAATATCTCAACAAAACCGAACAGAATCTCAACAGGGATTTGCGAGAATTGTTCACTGCTGATGCTGTTGAAGCTTATGGAGTATTGAAAGAGATCATGAATGATCCCGGTGTACCACCTAAAGATAGGTTAGTAGCAGCTAGAGATTTACTTGATCGAGCTGGTTATAAACCGACAGATAAAATAGTTGCTGATGTGAACACTGAGGGAACGTTGACCGTTGTGTTTGACGCAGGAATGGAGTGATTGTATGGCAGTCATTCAGATACCATACAAGCCGCAACCAAGGCAATGCAAATACCATCAAGCAAAAGATATCGACGAATTACTGTACGGCGGTGCAGCTGGCGGCGGTAAATCAGAAGCGACGATATGGGATGCGTTGAAATACGCACTCAAATATCCACACAGCAGACAAATCATATTCAGGCGCACATTTCCTGACTTACAGCGTTCAATCATTATGAGGACGTTACAGGTGTACCAGAAGGCGATAGGCAAGTACAATCAATCAAAACATGAATGGGTCTTCGTTAACGGAAGCGTTATTGAATTAGCGTATTGGGACAACGATTCAAACTACATGAATTATCAAGGTGCAGAATATGACGTAATTCGATGGGAAGAGCTCACCCAATTCGAAGAGCGTTGGTACACATACATGCTATCTCGTTTGCGTGGTAGCACTCCTTATCCGCGATCTGTTAAAAGCACTACTAACCCCGGTGGCGTTGGTCACAGTTGGGTAAAGCGGAGATTCGTTGATATAGGACCTCCTGAACAAGTGCATCACATGCAAGAGTATGACGATAACGGAAATGTATTGCATTGGCCGGATGGTATGCCGAGTGCAGGTGAACCAATCATTCGCAGGCGCATATTCATACCAGCCAATGTTTTTGACAATAAAGCACTCATAGACAATGATCCTGGTTATGTTGCTCGGCTCATGTCACTTGCAGATGCTGAGCGAAAGCAATTGTTAGAAGGTGACTGGGATTCGTTTGCGGGACAGTTCTTCTCAAGCTTCTCTCGCGCTGTGAACGTCATTGAACCTTTCGCTATACCGAGGGAGTGGAAACGATACAGGGCAATGGACGAGGGTTATAACGATCCGTTTGTGTGTCTATGGTTTGCGGTAGATCCCAAGACAAATGATGCCATTCTGTACCGCGAGTTATCGCAATCAAAGCTTGTCACTAGCGAGCAAGTTGCAGCAGTTCGTAAGCTGTCACCAGTAGATGAGGAATATGTGTATAGCGTGGCTGATACATCATTCTGGAATAGGTCGAGAGTCGAAAACGTCACTCCTGCTGATATATTTCAGCGGATGGGAATTACATTAAGGCAGGCGAAGAAGGAGCGCGTCAACGGCTGGAAACGAATGAGGGAGTGGTTACATCCCCATGATGCCGTGGACGGAGCAACGGGAAAGACATACAAACATAGCAAGTTGAAGATATTCAACACATGTATCAAAACAATAGAGGCAATTCCATCAATGGTGCACGACGACACTCATCCCGAAGATGTTGCTGCTCATTCGCTGGATCACATACCCGATGCCATTAGGTATTGGTGCATGTCTATGCCTATGCCGTTTCCGTTCAACAAAGAGAAGGAGAATAAAGCCAGCCGCGTTGATAGATTTGATAACGACGATGATGACAAAGGCAACTCAAATTACGGAGGGTTTTGGTAGATAAATGATTTATATAGCTATCACTTACGATGATGTTGGTATGGTGTCAATTAACGCCAGAAACGTGGCGGAATACGCAAGAAGAGAGCAAGTATTTGAAATGGGTGGCAGGATTGAAGTATGGAACAAGGATAAAAGGCAAACAACATTCGAAACTATGGACGAGTTCAGGAAGTCGTTTAGAAGTCAGTCTGGAGATGACGAGGATGACCGGACATCAAAAACGTTTTGGTGAGGTGATAGCATGGATTGGGTATTTGCATCAATAGCTTTTATTGCGATGATATTTGCCTGTTGGGTTATGTGGTCGCAGCAGCGTACAATTGACCGTCTAACGAATAAACTCATGTCGAAGGACTACGGTGAATACAAGCGCCACGAGAAGCAAGTGGAGCGCGAATCAGCACCTAAGAGAAAGCCAATGAGCTACCACGACGATGATAGTGTTGATTTAGAGGATTAGGAGGTGAATGAATGTCAGTCATAGACAAAGCCAAGGAAGCTTTTGCGGGCGTGTTTGGATCATCTGACACAGCAGAGAAGGAGCCTATTAATACACCTGAGCAACAGAAGCTTGTTGATATGTCGTACAACGACTATCAATACTTCAAAAGTGATAGACAGCGTGTGGAACCAATGTGGCGAGAGGAACAACGATTCTACAGTGGAGACCATTGGTATGGCTTGCGTCCTCCAGAGGTCAGTCAGATGCGCCCTAACAGCGTTGATAATATCGCGTGGAGTCAGATCGAGAGTATAACGGCCAAACTTTGCTCATGGATGCCATATCCTGAGTTTGAGCCACCTGAGCCTAACGATGAACAGAAGGCGCAAGAGCTAACTGCATATATGCCGTATGAACTGAAGAGTATTCGGTTCCAACAGAAGCATATACGTGCTATCCGGCGTATGGTCATACATGGTCCACTCATCTACAAGGTTATATATGACCCTACTGTCGAGGGTGGATCAGGTATGTACCGGTTCCTTGGGCAAAATGATATCATCCCTGTTGATCTCGGAACGTTCTTTCCTGATCCGCGCATTAGAGATTTCATTGATTTGCAGAAAGGCGCAGCTCATATTTTCCACTTTCGCAAGCCGATGGAGTACTTTAAACAACGGTTTCCTAAACAAGGCGAAAAGGTTCAGCCTGACATGGATGAGGACGATGTTTATATCTACGATCAAGAGGAATACTCGAAGCGCGGATTCAATTCAGATCGTACACCGGGCGATGGAACAAGCAATATTAAGACAGCTGGGCTGCTTGAGTATTGGTATCGAGGGAAGCCAAAACTGATGACAAAGGAAGACAAGACTTTGTTCGAGGAAATGGCTGCAGATAAGCTGGCAGAAGGTAAAGATCCAGCCGAAGCGTTGGCTAAATCAAAAGGTTCGATGAATGGCATTCATTGCTTATACATCTCTGTAGGCGGCGTGTTCTTGGAGCATAAGTCATACGTATACGACCATGGACAGTATCCGGTAATTGCTCGTACATTGTTCCCGGATGAGGATAATGCATGGGGCAAAGGGTACATGAGAGACATGATGAAACCGCAGATTATGCTTAATAAGTTTGCGGAGCTTGCAGTCGAGACAACGGCTAAGCAGGGTACCGCAGGAATTATGTATGAACCCGATGCGTTGCTTAAACCTGAGAAGTTTAGACAACAACGTGCATCTGCTGGATTCATGATGGAAGTAAATAGACTAGATGGTCTCAAGGAGATGCAAGGTGTCAACGTACCGCAAACGGTATTCAATCTGCTCGAGTACTACAAAGACATGTTGCAGAAGATACCAGGTCAATTTGATTCAGCCAATGGACAAGCGAGCTCTAATGTTAAATCAGGAGAGCAAGCGAAGGCGCTCATATCTGCAGCTAATAACCGTTTGATTGTTGCTACCGAATTGATTGAAGACGCTTTGGATGAGGTTTTCAGGCAGTATATCTACGACATGGCACAGTTTTACACTACAGAGCGAATTGCGAGAGTCACAGGTAAGTCTGTAAAGCTGAGTCGTGAGTCCATGATTGGAACTGTCCAGTCTGAATACGATACAGGTAACAAGATTAAGGATCCAGAAACAGGACAAGAAAAACCAGAGGTGTTGCAAGTGCAAGAGGAATACGTGCCTGAGTTTGATATCACAGTGAAAATAGGCGTTGAAAAGCCTACAGACCGTGAGTATTACATTCAGACTGCATTCAACTTGTTTAATCTGATCAACCCTCTAACTGGTCTGCCAATGATAGATGCTAAGGCTGTGCAGTACACTGTCGAGAATGGGCGTATGGAGCCATTTAGCATCATTGATGAGCGTATGAATACTGAAGCACAAATTAAACAACAAATGGATCAGCAGAACCAGCAGATTGAAACACTCACTCAGCAGCTTGAACAAACGCAGAAACAACTCGGTCAGGTCGATGAAGCGAAGCAACAGACTGATTCCGCTAAGGTGCAGACAGACCAGTTTAAAGCGGAAACTGACCGTATGAAGGCAGAGGGGGATTATATCCTCAATGCAGAGAAGGCGACACAATCACAGAAACAAAGCGAATTCGGAAATGTAATGCAGGTAGCCCAAATGCAGCAAAGCAATCAGTAGCAGGCCGTTCCTAGTCGTAGGACGGCCTTTTATATATTCTTATCCCCGCCCCATGCCAAGGGGCTATTTGTATTGGAGGTTTTATAGATGAGTGAGGTAATCGGCAGCCAAACCGTACCCGCACAGCAAGACGATCAGCAAGCGGCTATATCAAGCGCGTTTGAAGTGTTTGGGTTAGATGTACCAGACGAACAACAAGACGCGTTAGAAGCCAATCAAAACGATGTAACTGGACAAGGTGAGCCTCCTGCCAAAGAGGACACAACGCCAGCGAAAACGATCAAAGTTAAGGTTGATAAAGAGGAACGGGAGTTCGATATCTCTGACGAAAAACTCCCCGAATATGTGCAAAAAGCTTATGCGCTAGACAAGGTGCGAGGTAAACAAACTGAGCTTGAAAGGAATCTCGAACGAGCTGCCAAACTCAACGGATTCGATAAGACAGATGATTACCTAGCCAACCTTGATCGCATGGAGTTGGAAGCACAGCAGAGACAGCACAATAACTTTAAAGATTTGAGAGACCAACTCAGAGAAGAGGCTGAGGATGCTGGTCTAGATCCTGTTAAGTTAGATGCGTGGCTAGATAATCATCCATTGCTGCAGGAAGCAAATAAAGCAATCCTCTCTCGTCAAAACGAGCAAGAAGAGAGAAATCGCAATGATGTTCAGTTACAGACGGCTAGTAAATGGAATGATCTCTATACTACTTATCCCGACCTTGCTGAAAGCTCCAAGGCATTCGGCGAGGGAGGCACACCTGACTGGTTTACGCCTGAGATGCAATCGCGCATCGAACGCGGATATGACCCTAAAGATGCCTATGAACTGGCACATCGCAACACATTGACAGCTCAAACCAAGAAACAAATGGAGCAAAAGGCAATTAAAGATCAACGATTAGGGCTCCGCGCTCAAGTCGAAACAGAAGGCCGTGCAGAGTCGGAGGCGGAAGTTCCTCCAGAACTTGCATCGGCTTTTTCTATGTTCGGATTAGATCCGAAAGCAGCTAAAAAATACGTGAAAAAGTGAGGTAATCAATATGCCACAAGGATTTAAGTTTGCATTTAACGATTATGGATCACCAGAACGCCGAGTAAGCCACATTCTAGCCACGAATGCAGAAGCATTTGCACAAGGTGAAGCGGTGAAACTTGCATCCGGCCGCTGGACTAAAGCAACAAACGGAGCAAACGTTGCGGGTTTTGCTAACCAGACACTAGCAGCCGGGACAAACCAAGCGCTTGAGGTCATTATTGCGCGTGAGGGCGATTGGTTCGACGCTCCTTACACCGGTACGCCCGATGTAGGGTTTGTTGTAGGCGTTGAGGTGGCCGATGTAGCAGCAGACGGTTTGTCTGTACTTGCTTCTGATATCACTGGCGGGCCATTCTCTGTTATTGAAATCAACACAAATAAAGCAACGTGCCGCGTTAAAGTTAAAAAACGCGTGTTCGGTTAAGGGGGACTCATAGATGCAAACTAAACTGCAATGGAATCGTGATGTGCTTGAACCAGTATTCCGCGAGCTGTATGGGCGCGAAATGAAGAATAAGAAGGACTTCATTCCTCTCATGTTTGATGTACAATCATCTTCCAAGGACACTGAAAGCATTGAAATGATCGGCGGCGAAGGTCTCATGGAAGAGTGGGGCTACTCCAACAATCAAGTTTTCTATGCTGATGTGGATGAGTTGTGGCAGAAGTTTTTCACTCATAAGAAATTTTCTCTTGGCCGCGAGATTGAACGCGACTTTGTTGATGACCTGAAGCTTACGGCAATCCGTGACCGTATCCGCTCACTTGCTGATGCTGTGTATAAAACGGAGCAAATGCAAGGCGCTCAGTGGTTCATTAACGGCGACAAAACAACTGCTGCTGTGGACTTCCGTGGTCGTACGTACAACGCTGCATTGCCTGATGGAAAAGCTTTGTTTGCTACAGATCACCCGTACAGCCCGACAAATACTGTGGATGTGCAATCCAACAAAGGAACTGCAGAACTTTCCATCGATGCGTGGGACGATACGGCGGTGGCTATGCAGGAATGGAAGGATGACCGCGGAAACTTGATGGGTGTTATTCCAAACACGCTGTTTGTTGCGCCTTACAATGCTCGTCGTGCATTCCAGATTGCAGGAATTCCTGGTAAAGGTGAAGGGTACGAGCCAGATTCGGCAGATCACAACATCAACATCTATGAGGGAGATATCACAGTCGTGGTAAATCCGTTCTTTACTAACCGCAAAACATGGGTTGCTGCAGATAAAACTCGTATGATGAACGCACAAAAATGGTTCAACCGTCGCAAAGCGGAGAATGGCTCGATTACCGACTTTGATACAGAGGTTACGAAATACAAAGTCGTTAAACGCTGCTCTTTCGGAACGATTGACTGGTCATTTGGTTACGGACACTTCCCAACATAAGGAGGGCTTTGGATGAGTACAGTTAAAAAGGGGCTTCATTCTGAAGCCCTTGGCATTAAGAAAACCAGATCAGCTAACGTTGATTATATAACCAACCTATTTATTGCAACTGTTACGGTTGACCCTGCGTCACTTGCAACTGTTGCTGGAGCTTTGACAGCGGGAATAACCGTGACTGGCGCTGCGCTTGGAGACCGCGTTGAGTTATTTCCTCCGTATGATATGCAAGGCGTAATGGCGTTCGGTTTTGTTTCAGCTGCTAACACCGTTAAAATTTCCTTCTTTAACCCGTTGGGTACAACCATTGACCTTGCATCGGGTAGTTGGACAATTCAAGTGATTCGGAAGTGATCCCATGGTGCAGAGAGTAGGGTTTGAATCTGGAACAGGAGAGCCTAAACGCAAGGCTCCATTCACGGCCAAGCATAAAATCACTAACACGATGGACGAAGCGCAGCGTGCTGGTTCGGAGCGTTGGAATTTATTCATCGACATTTTAAACGAAAACGGACTTATGGAAGGTAAGAAGTAGGGGGGGCTAATGCTCCCCTTTTTTCTTTATGGAGGTAATCATGTACCGAATTGAAATAGAAGCGTTAAATGCGCTGATTGTGGAGCAACGCCGAACAAATGAACTCTTAGAAAAGATGCTCGAAAGGGGAATGACAGATGGGCTGCATAAGAACGGTGAAGAACCGGTCAACGACACCGTTGGGGTCGAATGCGACATACGAGGGACCAGTGTTCAAGTCGGAGATGTACAACCAGATAAGGGGACTAGTAAGCGCAAATCAATCAGGGACGATAAGCCTACAGGAATCGTTTGATGGAGTAACGTGGTACCAATCAAATACAGCAGCAGTTACAGGCGGTACACCTGCAGCATTCCGATTCTATTGCCATGCGTACTATGCGCGGATTGTATACGTTAATGGCGCTACAGCTCAAGGTTCATTCGACCTGCAGGCGTACGCAGACCCATTCGGAGCGTGATGATATGGCTGTTACGTTAGGAGATATTCGCTCTGTAGTGATCCGAGAGACAGGCATGACAGTCATTGAACATGAATCAATCATCAACTGGTGCAATGATGCGAATATGGACATTGGCGTAGCGCTAAATGTTCCGGCTACAACGTTCCAAATCGCGTTAACGACAACTGACTTGTCCTACGCATTGCCAGTAGACGCAAAGGAAATAAATCGGTTGTGGCTAGAAAGTGATATTGACGCAGGTATTAACCGAGATTTATCGGTAAATTACCGTATATATAACGGATTAATAGAGTTCCCTATAGCGTTTCCGACACTTGACACGTTGAACATAGATTATTACAAGATTCTCACCTATTTCACAACAGAAACTGATGTAATCGATTTTCCTGATCGGTACATCACCATATACACGTCATACTGCAAAATGCGGTACTACGAATTGTTTTCTACTCAGGAAAAGCTAGGTCAGGTAGCAACCCTAAACTATGACCGATCAGCACAAATTTATCAGTCCACAAAGCGCCAAATCATTCAAAATTACAGCTTCACAAACCCTGATCTCACCATAAAAGAGAGGTGGTAAGCGATGATAACAGCAGACGATTTATTGCCTACGATTAAAAAGCTTTCCGCCTCATTCATCGAAGAAATCGGGGGAACGGACACCGCGCAGAACAGCTTTATATTCATTTATTTAAACAATGCTTTGCGAAAACTGGCGAAAATTGCGTATGTAATGAAAATATCTGATCCACTTACGGTTAGCTTAGATGGTTTTGTGACGTTTAAATCAGGCACTCAGGACATATCAAGCCTATATGCTCCGCTTAGGATCATTAATCCATCAGGCAGCGAAACGGCTAAACGCACATCGTTTGTCGATACGAAGATTGGTTGGTGGCGTGAATCGTCAAACACACAGATTCATGTGCGCGGTATGGTTGGGGATTACACGCTACATTACCTGACATATCCTGCGCAAGTGGTACAAACGTCAAGCGCTATCGAATTTCCTGATGCGGGTAGTATGGGACTTGCTTATTACACGGTTGCTTTGATTGTAGAGAGTTTGCCTAACTCAAAGAGCTTGTCAGTGCATTTTTACACACTAGCTCAACAGCACCTGAAAATAGCAACACAAGCGAATATCGATGCACGCGGTCACTCATCAGGTGGATTTATCCCAAGCCTGAATGATGTGGACATGGCTTTTGGGGGTGGATAGATGGCCGCAGAAGACGTACAAGAGTTAGTCATGGAGGTTTACCCATCATTAGGCGTTAACACCGCCCTCAATCCTGCTCAATTGCCTCAGGGGTCGCAGAGACGCGCTTTTGATGCTTGTATGCGATCAATCAACACGATAGGCAAAAGAGACGGATCAGCGCCAGTCATAAATGATGCGGTGCCATCTGCTATTAGCCATCTAACTGGCTATAGGACTAACCAAACAACCGAAGAATTATACGCAGTATCTGCTAACACGCTCTACAAACTCAATGTAGACGACTTAGATGCAGTGACTATGACTAATCCATTCGTCACTCCTAACGTGTACAGCGTGGCATTTACGGACGCAACGAGTGCATCTGTGCTGTTCTTAACGGACGGAGGAAGTGTGAAGCGTTATAACGGAACGAATGTTGCGAACGTCACACCAGCTGCTAATGATCCGAATCCAGCACCGCCAAACGGATTGACCACGATAAACGCGCTAGGCATTAAATATTGCTGGGTGCATAGCGGTCATATCTTTGTAACAGACGGTTCAGATACAGTGTATTACTCCAAACGATACACATTCGACTATTTCCCAGTCGTTCAATTTGAGCGGTGGGTGAGAAATAACGACATCATCACAGGACCCGGCATTACATTCAATAACGTTTGCCTCATTCCGATGCGCAGGGGATGGGGCTTTTTGACGGGCGAGTTGTTCGATGATGGCGTTACGGCGAATGGATTCAGCGGAAATCGATTTTTAAACACTGTGGCCGGGAACATCTCACCGCGAGGGATGGCACGCATTACTTATCCGGATGGAACAGAAACGATCGCGTATTTATCCGACAGCGGCGTACATGAGATTTATACCGTGACGGCGCTGTCTACAGGAGATAGGCAATATGCAACAAAATCTATAACGGAGAACAAGCTCGATATTAATGAGTTTGGATTCACGGAAGCAGAGAAGAAAGCAGCAGTCGTATGGTTCGATCAAGATCGCAGTCAGATGCTTATCTCGATTAAACGGGACACGACAAATTATATCCTATGCTACGACACTCGCAATTCAGAATGGTACGTTTGGAGGCTTCCGTGGGCAGTAGGGGCTTTAGAAAAATTCAATGGAATAAACTACTTCGGTAGTGCGACAAAGCTATTACACGCCTTCTCAACTGATCTGTATAGTGACTGGAACGAGATAGGTAAAACAACAGGTACACCAGTTGATTTTGATGTGTATTCAGGTCTGCTGAGTTTCGAGTTCAGCGGTGATTCTTCTTACCTTCACTACTATTTAGTTGAGGCACAACAATTCCCGCTAAAATCATCCATAGATGTGGCAATAATCTACGGATCCGGTACGCGGTATGACGTTGAAGCCTTGCGAAATACCGTGTTTATTTGGGGTGTTCCGGGGTGGGACGTTGCCGAATGTGCGAATCTTGATTACACGGATTTAATAAACAATGCAAAACGACTTGTGTTTCATAAAAAAGCGAAATACTTCCAAAGAAGATGGAGAAATAATAGGGACGAACCCGTCATTATTCTACGTGAAAAATTGATAGGTTCAGTTTCGGGGAGGTTGTAATATGGCATACGTTCCACAATCGCCGCTAACTGATTTATATACCAATACAACGCCAGGAACCGCAGCGAGTTCTGCTGCAATGGATGCAGCCATTCAGGCGATTGTAAACACAACAAACGAAAACTTTGATTATGTATCCGGTTTAGTGTCAACTAGCGTCATTGCTAGACTGAATATTTACAGCGTCACGCAATTCGGTGCAATAGGGAACGGCATAGCAGATGATACAAATGCCATTCAAGCTGCTCTGAATGCTGCCTTTACAGGTAGTATCGTGTACGTACCGATTGGGACATACCTCATTACTCAAATACTACAAATTCCATCTACTGCAACTCTACTCATGAATCCTAGCGCGGTAATCAAAAGAGGATCGTCCATCAATGCAATGCTTATTAATAAGAGCGATGGAACGATAGGCGGATATAACGCAGGAGAGCGGATCAAGGTTATAGGCGGGATATTTGATGGTAATCTAGCTAGCTTTCCTACGGCGTGTACAGCGGTTGGCTTCGCTCATGCCACGGATATATTGATAAAAGACGTAAAGTTTGTAAATGTCCCTATTTGGCACATGATCGAGTTTAATGCTGTTAAGCGCGGAGTAATTCAAGGGTGCGCATTCGATAACAATGCGGGTGTAGGCGCAACTGAGATGATACAACTGGATCTCATGCTTAACTCATCGGTATTTCCGTGGTTTGGTCCGTATGATGAGACACTATGTTACGACATAACCATCGAAGAATGCACATTCACAAATGGCGTAGATGGTATCGGTACTCACTCAGCCAAACTAAACACTAATCATAACTACATTAGGATCATAAATAATAGATTCGAGTTAATGAGTGGTTCGGCAATAAAAACTCTAAATTACTCAGGTGTCATTATTACAGGAAATCATTTTATAAACTGCCAAAAAGGTATATTTGCAAGCGTCCAAGCGTCGATATCAAAGGGTTATACTATTGCCAATAATATGTTCTTTACGATGAGTCAAAGAGCCATTCAAATAGGCACGAATGTTAGGGATGGTATTATTCAAGGGAATACAATCAGCGTTTGCGGAACACACGGCATAGGAGTAGATCTTAGTCAAAACTGGATAATTGACTCCAACAACGTGCAAAGTTGTGGTCAGGTTGGTATATGGAGCTACGCAAGCGACAACGTGACCATTTCAAACAATGTGTCCATAGGTAACAATACAGGCGGATTCACGGACAGATTTGATATCAATGTAGGCTTCCTCACAACTCCATTGAACCAATACAACAAGGTTATGGGTAATCATGTCGGAACGCTCGGGCTTGATTACACAAACAGAACAATCATGACCAACAATGTTCTGACTGGGGCTTTAACAAACAAAGCATCCAACACAAACGGACGCGTGTTTAACAACTTTATCGCAGGCACATGGACACCTTAAGAAATAGTAAATAGTATATCGCTATCAATTCCTAGTGTGGTAGAATGTGGATATTCTTTTTCTGCTAAAAATTACTAAATAAGAGGGTGTGCATGTATGACCCATGAAGCAATAGATAATGACGTTTTGTTAATTGAACAAATCCGCAAAGCTGAAGAAGCAGAGAGGAAGAAACAAGAGAATGACAATGAAAAAACCGAAAATTAATATTAAGGCCGTGTTGCTGGTGATCATCCTGCTCACGGCCTTTTCTGTGCCCGTTACTGCAAAAGGTAAAGAGGTAATTAACGTCGGACCGGCATACAAGATTCTTGAATCCATCCTCCCTATAGAGTGCTACATTAACGGCGTATACTCACAAGGCAGTGGGTTCGTAATCGAAGGAAAAGTGTTTGTTACCAATTATCACGTTGCTGGTGGTGGTCGTGATATAAAAATAAACGGTGAGTCGATTGATTCGGATAAAGTAATTTTTTCCAATGAACAGCTCGATTTGATGGCTTTCCAGTTGGAATCAGGCACTCCGCTCTCTTATAACACAAAGCTCCCAACGGTGGGAGAAGAGGTATATGCGATCGGATATCCGCGTAACAGGCTTAAAGTATCGACGGGGTCAATTATAACCACGTTTAAAAAATACGGATTGCAGATGATATTTAGTAACGTTTCAACGGATCACGGTTCGTCTGGCGGCGTACTGCTCAATAGGCAAGGCGAGGTAATTGGCATCACATCTCGCATCTCAGCAAATAAAAAGATAACGGAGTCTATCCCTATATCATATGTTATCTCGGAAATTGAAAAGAGAGGGGCATGAACCATGGCGGTTATGAGTGCAGCACAAGTTGCGGCAGAATTACAGCGTAAAAAGAATTTAGGAATCGCTCCAACAAGCGCAGCTAACCAAGCGCAGTACGATACCCTCAAGCCAATGAGCGCAGCGCAAGCAAGTGCGCCACTTGCAAATGCAGCAACTTCTACATCAGCACCTTCTACAGGGTTCGGTGGAGCGACATACGGCACTTCCGGTGCTGCCAATCAAGCAATATCAGCAAACCAAGCTAAACTCGCCAGCGATCCAACATTTAAACAAGACGAGATTACTCGTACCCAAAACGTTATCGCTACTAATAAAGCGCAAGGTTTAGACACAACAGCTCAAGAAAAGTATTTGACCACCAACCTTGGATACACAGCACCGCAACAAGCTATTCAAACATCTTCAGGCGGGTATATGCCGAATGATGCAGTAACCAGCGTACAAAACTCTGGTCAATTACAGCAACAAGCTACAGACGCTACAGCAACGGAGAGAGCGGCACTATTAAATGCCATCAACACGCAAATGAGCTCACTCAAGAATAATGCAGCGTATTCTAACCAACTCATTCAAGACAACAGAACGTTAGAGGATCAGGCATTGCTCAGAAATAAAAATCCATTCAGCGGAGCTACCAACTACCAGTTGTCACAAGTACAACGTGGCCGGTCAATTGACGATACATCTCGTGCGTCTCAGTTAGACAATACGCTTAACTCGCTATCTACAGAGATTGCGAACTTCGATAAGCTTACTCCTGAGCGTCAACGGGCTATTTACCAAGAACTACTCGCAGCTGAGCGCACATTCGGCTTGAATGTCGGTCAACTCACTGGAAATTATGCAGGTCAACGCACACTTGCGGGTGGAGCACAGGATTGGAGTCAAGCTATGGACTTGGCAAATCAAACGGGCAACCTCCCAAACGGTACTAGCGCGTCCGGCTCAAACAGCGGAAACAATTACGGCATGAATCAACTGTCGCAATTAGGTGGTACGCGCACACTACAAGGGCAAGCAATGGATCTACAGAATAAACAAGCGAATCAAGATACAGCATTCCAATACATGGATCGTTTCGGACAACTTGTTAATCCTCAGAGCGATTGGAGTGGCTATGGTAGACAAGTTGCTGCAGGAGGGCAACCTCAAACATTGCAAGGTCAACAAGTGGCAAGCGGTCTAATAAGCGAGCAACAAAATAGAGAACTTGCAACACGACAATCCGCATTGCAAGAATGGCAAACTACAGGAGCTGCGACACCAGCAGTATCAGCTATCCTAGGCGTTCCAATTGGCACTCCTACATCTGATCAGTCATATCGACAAGCTTCATTAACTCTAGACCAGGACAAATTTAAGTATTCACAATGGGCCGATGCTGCAAAGGCTGGCGAACAAAAAACGGTTAATGCATCTACAGCTGGCGACATGCTGTCTCAGGCGTTACAGAAGGTTGTAGGAACAGACGAGGATGGAAAAGTGAAATATGGCGTATACAGTGACCCTGACACTAGGGAGCAGGCATTCGTTAACATGCTTACGACAACTGGATTGCGTGGTCCCGATGTGGTGACAGCCCTCACAAAAGCTGGGTATACAATGAACGAAATAAATGCGCTACAGAGGGAGTATGCAGAGTTTTTTCAGTAGCCAGCGGGGCTAACGCTTCAGGTTCCGCTGGCTCATACGGAAACTATTACAAAGCAGCAAAAGATGCAAAGGGTAATCCTAAGGCGTATGAAACGGCATCAAATGCAGTTATTCAAGCACTACAGGCTGGAGGATATGATCAAACATGGGTGCAGCCTATCCTTGAATTGGTGGCGCGGGAATCAAGCTTCAATCCCAATGCTAAAAACCCTAAATCATCAGCAGCAGGTCTATTCCAATTTCTTGATAGCACTCGTAAAAACTACGGTGGCAATAAGGTTGATTGGTCTGATCCATATCAACAGGCGGTTGCTGGTATACAGTATGTAAAAGATCGTTATGGAACGCCAGAAAAAGCTCTCGCATTCTGGGATAAAAACGGATACTACTAAAAAACTTCGGAGGAGTCGTCATAATGACGGCTTCTTTTATTTGCAGGAGGTGATCTAGTTGGCTAAGAAGGAAGAAAAAAAGAGAATAACAGCACCAAAACCAACATATACACCCATAAATTCAGTGCTTAATTCTACCTATACGCCTCCAGCGTTCGAAACATCGTCAAATCTCGTCGTATCTCAACAAGATTTAATGCCACGCCAAAATACATCACAGCCCCTTCAAGTTCGAGGGGCTTTATCTCGTAATCAACCAGAAGTTAAACAAACACCTGTTAGCAATCCATTTCCGCTGCTACCAACCGTATTTGAGAATCAGCAAGCAGCGAACAATCTGTTCCAGCAGCAGCCACAGAAGCAAGTGCCGTCTGTGGTAAGGCAACCTGCACAAACGCCGCAATCATTTATCGATCTGCAGAGTCAACGTGAAAAGTTATTCCCGACTACCCGAGTACAACAGAATCCAGTTTTGTCTGAGCTTAGTGGAGTGGCTGACCAACAAGATTGGCGATATCAGCCAGAAATACCTATGACCAGCAAAGAGTGGATACTGAACCAGAAAGACCATCGGGCAGCTAATAATATCCCTGGCTATGAGCCATTGGATGTAGTGGGTGACTACTTTGAAGCTTATACGCCGGGAATAGCGGCTTTCCAAAAGGGAGCAGGTAACGCTTTGAATATCCAGACTCAGACAGCACCTATTAAAGGGTCTGAGATTGTAAATGGTATCGCTGGAGCTTTGGGTGGACTGGCAGGATTAGCAACAAATCCTGCAGCTTTAGAACAAGGGCTTATTACTGGTGGGTACAAGATAGCTAACGCCGCTATGAATTCAAAGGTAGGCCAAGCGATTGGTAGTATGGGTCAGAAAGCAATAACCAAATCCGCTAATGCGATAAATCCTGCTCTGAACACAGTGGGTATCAATATCGGATCAAATATCACAAACGGTATAGCGAATCGCGCTTTAACTGGATCGATAGCTGGTGGCGTTCAAGGAGCTTCTATAAGTGGCGTTCGTGGAGAGACTGATGCTGACCAAGTTTTGAAGTCGACTCTTTATGGAGCTGCGCTTGGCGGTGTCGGTGACGTTGCGATAGCAGGGATAGGTGCGGGGATCAGCAAATTGTTTAAGCGTAACGGAGTGACAGTTCCTGATACTGAAATTCAAGAAATGCTAGCACTCCCAGCACCTCGCCAACGCGGGAATGCTAACGGAGCGCAAACGCCCGATACCATGCCGGGATTTGGTGGTGGGAGATTACCAGAATTGCCTGCACCAGGACCATTAGGTTTGCCTGAACCTCAAATACAAGCGCCGACAACGGGAAGGATAGCGCAGCAATCGAATCCATATCGTGAACAATTCGAAATCCTCATACAACAAGCTAAACAATTGCAAGAAGAAGGTAGATTTACTCCTGGTCGTGAAGATGCCGATCTAGAATCTCTATGGTCACAGATGGCAGGCAGAGAAGGTGTAAGTCTTGATGAATTAATCCAACGTGCATATCCGTCTAAACCAAATCGTGTAAATCCTGACTTAGTACAGAACGCACGAACGTATCAAGCTGCAAGAGAAGTGGCTGGAGCGCCGCTACCCGTTAAGACAAGGACAGAAAGACTAATAAAAAATCAAGGAGCCTTAAGTCGTGCAGAGTCACCTGTAGAGCGTGTCGGCCGCACTCCACAAGAGCCGCCCTTTTCCAAGCAAGAGATCATACAACCAAATAGTCGAATATCCGGATCACGTATTGAGGTTAACCCTGACGCAGTGAAATCTGGTGAAATTATTAACTCAAAACCAATAGAAGTACGGGGGGCTTTGAGTTCTCCCAGATCCAGTCAGCCAATTATTCAAGAATTACAATCGCCGTTACAAAGTCCAAAAATTAATGATCTGGTAGTTCCTGAAGTACAACTAAAGAATTTACGCGCGAATTATCAAAATCAATTAAAAAACGGAAACTTCTCGTCAGAGTTGCAACAAAATATACGTAATACCGATCAAACATACGATGTTGCTCGTAATGCGGATACCGTTGCGAAAGCAAATGAAAACGTTAAGGATCTGCCAAAAGCTGAAGCTGACTTCCTTGCAAATCAATCAGCCAATGCTGAACATATCGCTACGGGTTATAGATTGATGCAGCAATTAGATGCTTTAGGAGAACATCAGAGGTCATTGAATGTTGCCGATAAACTTGCTTCTGATCTCACGAAAAGCGGTCAAACGGTTCAAGCTGCTTCATTACTCGCTCGTTTAAGCCCTGAAGGGCAATTATTAAACCTGACTCGTGCCGCTGCTCGTAACGGGAAAGAAGTTTCGGTAGCGGACAAAGTTAAGTTTCAAGAGCTTGCAGCAGTTGTGCAAGATAACACGGGAGCAGGGGTAAGAGCCAATCGGTTTGACGAAATTTTGAATCGCTTAGAAAAGGGCGAAACTGTATCACCTGACGAACTAAAAACACTGGGTAACATGTTAGAAAGAGCGAATAAGTACACAAAGACACCTAAGGAAATGAAGGACGTTCTCCCCGATGAGCTGAAAGACGTTAAAAAGCGTGAAAAGATTATTTCTTATTTTGATGATGCTGAGCAGGCTGCGTTGGCTAGAATTGCAGCTCGTAAAAGTCGGCTGAATTCATTACCGTTTGACGAATGGAAAGATCATTCTATTGTTGTGGCATCGCAATTAGTAAAAGGGACTATTAAAGCAGCTACTTACGCGGAGGACATGGTCAAGCTATTTGGTGAAGAAATACGTCCCGTTGCTGCACAAGTATTTGAAAAGGCTCAAAAACTGGTTACTGGAACATCTCGCAGTATAAGCGAAGGAAAAATTAATCAGGCAAACAGGGTTTTACGAAACTTATCGGGTGAATCGCAAAAAGAAAAGGCCATAGTAGCAGAAATGGCTACGCATGTTCGCAAGGTAATTTCTGATTCAAAACAAGGGAACCTAAACCCTGAAGATATTCAAAAGCTGCGGGATTATTCAGAAGAAATAGCAGAGATCATGGAAAATAAAAAAAATAGCCCCTTAATGACTTCGGAACAGAAGTATCTTCAATCAGTTAAATCTTTGGCAAAAAAGATAGCTGACGTAGAAAGCGGATCTGTTCCGGCGGATAAAGCTAACAGAGAAGTTTCGAACTTACTCAGACAAGTTACCAAATTATCTAAAGACGGAGAATCTCCAATAACACTAGAGCCACTAGACAGCAAAGCACTTATCGATATAGCGCATGATGTTTTGGAGAAGACACGCCCTCCTGCTAAACCAACGACATTACAAGAAAAAATTGTCGAAAAATACATTAAAGAAAACCTTGTCAGTGAAACGGATATTCAAAAATTACGCGAATTAGCCAAGAGAGTTAATGAATTGTCAGGCGACGAAGCAGTTAATGCAGACATGGCAATGCAAAAAATCCTAAATAGCTACGAGAAGTCGTCTCTTTGGGATAAGATTCAAGCATTACGGTATATCGCAATGCTATTAAATAGCTCGACACAGGCGGTTAACGCAATATCGGGTCCGATAATGGCGACAACAGGAACAATCGCTGACGTATTTGGTACGATGATTGATATCCCTATGAGTAAGTTGCTGAAGCAGCCGCGAACAACAACGCTTTATGGAACAAATCCATTAGCATTTATATCCCGATGGATGAAATATGCAAAAGTTGGAGGTAAAGCTGGATTTAATGGCGTTAACCCCGCTGGAATAGCCGGACCTAATGAAATAAGAGGACTAACATACAAAAGTTTGTATAATCCACTAAGCTTAGCAGAGCGCTCGCTGGGTGCTGTAGCAAAAGGCGCAGACTATGGCGCATATAAAGCGGTACAAATCTCTGAGATGCGTAAAATGGCCTTTCTAGACGCTAAGAATAAAGGAATTAAAGGTAAATCGAACATTGATGAACACATTAAAAAGTTCGTTAATGATCCGCCTCCAGAAGCCATTTTACAAGCTGACCGGATTGGCAAAAATACAACATTTCAACGATCGGATACATTCGGGGGAAGCACTGCTAATTTCTTAGCGAATATGCCCGGGAAAGCAAAGTATTTAAAGCCTGCAATTGGAGCAGTATTGCCTTTCGTTAGAACTCCCGTGAATATTGCCTCAACTGCTGTGACACTAACTCCTGGAGGGATAATAAAAGGTCTATTCCAATTAACGAGCAAGTCAGATGCATCACGGCGTGAAGCTATACGAACATTATCGCTTGGGTTAACTGGAACAGGGTTGTCTGCGCTGGGCTATGCATTAAGTAGTATGGGAATCATAACTGGAGCTAATGATAGCGGAAATAAAAACGTAGACGCTTTAAAAGAACAAATTGGAGAAGGAAAGTACCGCTTTAACACATCTGCTATGGGTCGATATTTAAAGTCAATGTTAGAAGGTAAAGGTCATGAAGCATCCGCAAAAGCCGCTAAGTATCAAGAGGGAGACAAACAGTTCGATTATAATAGACTACAGCCACTAGCATTTCCATTAGCTGCAGGCGCTGCATTTAATGAAAGAAAAGACGAACCACTAGATAACCAAGTGGGAGGTACTTTATCTGATGCGGCTGGTTCATTTCTAGGAATGTCTACTCTTAGAGGTGTGCAAGATGTATTCCAGCCGCAATACGGTGGTACAACTGGAGAAAAAGCTATTGGTATATTTGAAAGGGTTGCTACATCATTTCTGAAAAGCTTTAGTCCAAGTGCATTGGCGCAAGAAGCTAGGCGACAAGACCCGATTCAACGTAAGACAAGCTACAATAACGGAATATTGGAGGACACAAAAGCTTATTTTCAATCTCGTACGCCGGGACTATCTCAATCATTGCCGCCAAATAAGACGACACTTGGACAAACAAAGATGAACGCACCTGGAATAACCGGGCAATATCTTAACCCTTTTAAATCAGAAGTGGCTCCATACAACGAAGCTGCAGCAATAGTTTCGCAATTAATTGACAGCACGGGAGATGAAAAACTCGCGCCTAGCGCACCAGAGAAAACAGTTAGTGGTAAGAATAGCAAAAACGAGAGCGTGACACTATCCATTCCTCCTGATCGGTACGCTAGATATCAAGAGGATTTAGGAAACGAAATTACCAAAAAGATAGTTAGCATACCAAATAATCTGTCAGATAATGCGAAAGCGGATAAAGTTCGTGAAATTTATAAGAAAACGGAGGCAAAGCATCGTAATATAATAAAAAGAGAACTGGGAATAAGAGTATTGGGGGGATAGTGTGAAAGTTTTAATATCAGCACTGAGTGATATTAAGAGGTTGGTAATTGATATAAATAGCTTTCCTATAGGTAGGCGGATAGGCGGATATGTAATATTACTGATTGCACTATTCGCGTTATTAACATCTACTTTTGTATGTGTTTTGGGGTTGTGGGGGTTGATAGAATCAGTGTTGGATGGCAGTTTTCCACCATATATTGATCCCGAAGAAAGTGAATGGGATATACGATGAACAAAGAAGACACCTAATCGCTAGGTGTCTTTATTGTTGTTTATCCAACTTTCAATTGAAGCTAGTATAGCTTCTTTAATTTCTGAATCATTTTCGATATCCACGCTATATCTTTTTCCAATTTCTCTCATTACGAGTTTTATATATTCATCTTGAATTTCAATATTAATATAGTTCGATTTTCTTCCTAATAAATAATCAGAGGTAACACCAAACAAATTAGATAGTTTCTCTAATGTATCAATACTAGGTTTAACACGGCCGATCTCTAATTGCTTAATTGTATTTAAAGACATGCCTATAGTTTCAGCTAATTGTGGCTGAGTTAATCCTAATTTTCTTCGTTGTTCACGTATCCTTTGACCTAAACTCATGATAACACTCCTAAAAATATCATTGACGGTATATTAAAAATAAACTATCATGAAAAAGTACAGTTAGAATAAACTAAAGGGGTGAGGACTTGGTAATTAAATTAAAGCAACTTCGTAAGAGAAAAGGTTGGACTCAACCAGTTACTGCAATGGAATTAGGTGTATCGCTTGATACAATTAAACACATTGAGACACAGGGAACATTCGTAAGTAAAAGAACACTTACTCAAATTTATAAAATTTTTGAATGCAAAAGTTTTGACGAAATTTTTGAAGCTGTTTAACGAAAGAAAACGCCCCCGATACTTGGCGGTAGAAGGGCGCTTTCAAAAATAAATGAGGATATCTCCTGTTCTTAGTATATCCAGAGTGTACCTTTCTGTAAACATTCTTGATGACAAAACTATATACTTCCATGGGAATATCCTCCAACAAACGGAGGAATTGAGATGAAAATTAATTACAACGATCCAAACTCAGTTTTTTATAAAGTTCACGATGTTTGTACTGATATTAAAGATGGAATTGTTTCGGATCGTGATGCAACGGAACAATTGCTTGGTATTTACGAGCAAGGTTTGCAGGATTTAGCGGAGCGAATTATAAAAAAAGCCTCTCCTGAAAAGGAAATTTTGCTTGACGGTTTTGTTTCCTTTTTAAATAAAACGATCGAAGATGCCTTTTCGGGGGTGTCGATATGACCGTTGTTCGCGACAAAGTATTCGAGGAAAAGGTTCATCAAGTATTAGTAGAAATTGAGGAAAGAACAGAGATAAAAGAGGCATCTGACGGTTTCTATTCATATTTTAATAAATTGTTTGCGGCTTTGCCGAATATGCATCATGGCGATATGCTGGAAATTGAAAGTCACATGAACAATCTTCTTGACTTAAGCCAGCGTCAAGCTTATATCAATGGATTACAAGAACAAAGAACATTCAATATAGCTGAAGTATCGGTGTAGTGTAGAAGTAACTGCTGTTGAGTGAACCGACTGACCTTCAAACTCAGGTGAGTGAAACTAATCATCAAATTGATGACCAGTTGAACAATCGGAAATTTCATGACAGTTCGACGAACCCTGAATTTCAAATCCCTTCGTCGACCTATCTTGAACATAAGCAGGAGCTCTAATCAGTGTCCGAATACATGGATAAAGTTCAACTGCAGCTGTGAAACCTCAATTATGAGGTTTCTTTTTATTTAAAGTTACTAATTTGAAGGGAGTTGATGATTATAGTCAAAAGCCACAAAATCATTCTCTTTTGTCAACAAATTTGATTACAACAAGAATCAACTGTTGTATAATTGTTTACAATAAGAAAGAACGCAGATGTTACTAGCATCTACGCTCTTGGTACAGACTGCGAGGGTTATCCCCTCCAACCGAATGAATTTGAAGGGACCCAATGGCGGCTAACCGAGAGGGTCCCTTCGTCGTATCTACCTACAACCTGCGTTTAACGCAAATAAGTGGCTATAAACGACAGAAGGACTAAAAGGAACGTTCCAGCGGCAAATAGCAGCGTGAGAACATCTTTCATCTTCATTCGTCACCACCCCCTTAATCAGGAGCAGGACGACCAAGCAGCTTATGTACTTGTTATATTATACAACTCGTTTGTAGGTTTGTAACTTTTTGGATCAATAAAATATGATCTTGGAATCTTTAAAATACAATACGAAGAACAATACTTGAATTAGTTCCTTCTTCAGCTCATATTAACCTACTTTTGAACAGGCTATTTATCTCTTTATTTTGTAAACAAATTGGATGAAAAATGTGTACATTTGGGCATGAATGTATACAAATATCATACTATGTGCCATAATAAAGACAAAACTGTTCGCATTTTTGTTCGCATTTGTTCTCGTCGAACAGAGAGAAGAGGTTATATGATGACAACACATCAAACAACAGAAGCATTATTTGATGTTAACACCATAGCAAGATATCTTTATTCCCTTAAACCCAATATTTCACCACTAAAACTTCAAAAAAGTCTTTATTTCTTATTTGCCTTTCATGGGGCGGTATACCGTAACAAGGAGGAAGAAGGCGTATTTGAAGGAAGCTCAGGCGCTACTACTCGTTACTTATTTGATGCGGAAATTCAAGCCTGGAAGTATGGTCCAGTAATTCCTGAAGTTTATTTTGCTCAACGCGATGGAGAATATGAAGATAAAGATAAAATTAAAGCTGCGATTGATGAAGTCTCAGTGAATGACGAGGTAAAGGAATTTATTAATGAGATGTTCGAACAGATTGATGGAGTAACTGATTTTAAACTCGTTGATCGAAGTCACCGCGACGATGCTTGGCAGCGAGCTTATGCTGTTGAGCAATCGACAGAGATGGATAAAGAAGCAATCATTCAAGAATATATCGAGAAGTATGTCTAAGATAAAAAAAAACCGACTTTTCGAGAAAACGTTAACACCGCCGTTAGTCAGGGTTGCAACAAATCACTTTAAAACGAATGGTTTTTTAGGTGATGAGACCGATATCGCTTCAGAGGTTTATTATTACAATGAAGATGTTAAAAAATCAAAGATTAATCAGGACATCAAGTTTACTAATTACGTATCTAATCGAACAGATCAAGAGATAAAAATACGTATACAAGAGCTTGCGGATAATCCTTCAGTTATTACATCACACGCAGATATTGTAAATAGGAACACTAAAATCGATCAATGTTTGGCACTCTACGTTAATTTGGTAGCTGATCCGCAACTAGGAGTTTTTAAAACTAATCTTCAAAACACCCTTGGAACTCGGACAATGGTAAGGGTGTTCAGTGTGGCGGATCTAGTCACTCAAGATGATGGTAAATTAAAAGCTTTATTTAGGATTGTGCTCATTGATCCGTTTCATTTGGTTATCCCTAGTGAACATCAGGGAGTAAGCAAAGAAATCGTTGAACAACGAACATTTAATGATAATCGTAGTAATACAATTTGCATGAGTGAGTGGATGGGTTCATGGTTTAATTAACTCAAAGTATTTACAATATTGGATATTATTGATACAATTATCACGAATCCGGAAGCACCGGTCGAAAGAGTCATGGGGAAGCACCCTATGGCTCTTTTTGTGTTCAGGAGGAAGCTATGGACCCACCAGTCGAGTTCCATGAAGATGAATACCTAAACTCCCCAGTGGACGATGATACTTTGCGCATCGTCCTTTTATTATGCGGTCAAGAGGCGAAGGACAAGCTGTTATATAAGGAAGATGCTGTATGTTCGAATTTATCGACTGGCTTATCACAAACCGAAACAAGCCGTTAGATTACATATTTCTAGCAGCTATTGTCTTTATAATCGATCGATTCGGCCGCAACTTGATAACGTCACAGGTTAAGCGGCTATTTCACGTTGACGATAAATCGGAGTTTAAACAGTACATCCAAAACCAGCAAAGGATCGAGGAAAAGCTTGAGCTCCTGCTGCAGAAAGAAGGAATTACATGGACTGCCCCTACGTCACAGCAAAGTTCAGAGGATACAGTATCGAAAAGAAGCAGGTTGTCTTTGCCGCTCTCGGAGGCGTTATCTCTTGTCCGCGTTGTAAAACAATTCATCATTTATTGGAGGTTCAAAATGTCCAACATTAACAAAGGAATTCTATTTCCGCTACTGGCCGCAATCGCTTCCTTCATTAAAAGTACGTTTGGTTATGAGATTCCGGACGATACACTTAACGGAGCTGCTGACTTGATACTGTTGCTCATCATGGTAATAGGTATCTTCATCAAACCTAAGAATGAAAAGCCACAACAAGAAGAAGTGGACGGATATTACCACTAGGAGGATGTTATGGAGATCATCGAAAAGCTAGTACCGAGCTTTAACGAACGTAATGGTCAGAAGCCAATCATAATTGTGAATCATATATCCGTAGGCTCAATGGGATCGATGTACAATACGTTCGCTAACAAGAATAACAAAGCGTCGTCACACTTTGGTGTAGGTCGTGACGGAACTATTGTTCAATATGTGCCTATCAATAAATCAGCTTGGACTCAGGGCAAGATACAACTTCCTACAGCTCCAATAATCAAGCAGATTGGCGGCGATCCCAATAAGTACGGAGTATCCATCGAACATGAAGGGTACGCAGGTAACGGTCTCGATGGCAATCTAACGGGGGAACAGTTTCTTGCTACTTGTTGGATACACAAGCACATTCAGACAGCCGTGGAAGCTGAATATGGCGTCAGAATACCACTAAACTCACATCAAGTGTTGGGGCATTATCAGATTGATTCGAAGGGAAAACCATTTTGCCCAGGACTCGCATTTCCGTGGGGTAGGTTATATGCTGAGCTTGCCATCGCGGATACCATGACACTAGAGCAGTACGAGGAACGGATAACCTACAATAGCTCACAAGCAGCTGATAGAACCATTGCTTACGCATTCGCTGAACGCATTCAGGATCTAAAGTCAAAGTTTGCAGATCCAAGATGGGGAGTACCAGCTAAATCTAAAGTTATGATGATGGCACCAGTGATTTATCAAATGGGGTATGCAGAAGATAAGGAAGTAACACCCGAAGGCATTGCACAACGTGTTCTGGAGCTTCACAATAACTCAGCAATAGAAAAGTATCGCGATTCAGGGTTTAAGAAACTTTTGATCGGCGCGAAACGAGCTAAAGAGGTGGGGCTCCTGTAACGGGAGCCTTAATCCACAGTTGTCTACAGGCTGTGGATATTTTTTTGTGTTTTTAAAGTACCACTTTGTACATGACAGAAGCATGTCAACGGGCCACAGCAATGGGGCAAAGGATATGCTTGCACGGCTTGAGACGATGGTGCTTAGCGCAGCAGAATTACCTGTAACGGTAATAAGGCAGCAGATCGCTTCGGCAATCGACGTTATCATTCATTTATCAAGGTTCCGAGATCGATCGCGCAGAGTAACGGAAATATGCGAGGTCGTTGGGATGGCTGAAGGTGAAGTGCTGCTGAATCCCCTATTTTATTTCGAGGAGAATGGGGAGCATGAGGGCAAGGTGGTAGGCGGGTTGAAACGGACAGAGAACGTCATTGTAAGGCAGGACAAGCTGATAATGGCTGGGAAAACCGCCAAGGGAGGAGCAGCGATATGAGCACTGGTATTGACACGGGCAAGGCAGCGAAGCTGCATACTAGGCAGAACGGGAGGATACGGCGTTTTCTGGATTGGTGCGGCTGGGAAGACGAACAAAGTATGGTGAATATTCGTAATGGCAGAGTATTGACCCATTATGATCAGTACCAGCTTAATCATAGACAATTTCTGTTGACTGCGGCTGCAGCTTCTCTAGTGATCTATTCCGCGATCTATTTGTTCTATCATTCAGCACTTCTGTCACTGCTCGTATCTGTACTTGGCATACTCGCCCCCCGCTATAGGCGCGGATCACTGCTCAAGCAGCGCAAGGAACGGCTAAAGCTGCAATTCAAGGAAGCGTTGTTCTCACTGACCTCTTCACTTGCAGCGGGACGCTCAATCGAAAATGCTTTTCTGGCTTCCCTTGATGACCTTACTCTTCTGTATCCGAACTCGCGGACGGAGCTGCTCATTGAATTCCAGATCATTCGCTTTCGTTTAGAGAATGCTGAGCCACTTGAATATGCGTTGCGAAACTTTGCAGATCGGGCGGACATTGATGAAATTACACAATTCGTTGATGCGCTGGCAGCTTGCAAGCGTTCGGGAGGGGATTTGCTGGAAGTGATGAAGCGGACGGCAGTCATTATTGGCGAGAAATTGGAGATCGAGCAAGAAATTGCTGTCATGGTGGCACAGAAACGTTTCGAAGGCCGAATCATGATGGCGGTGCCCTTTGTGTTTCTAGCTTTTCTAAGCATGGCGGCACCGGATTATATGGCGCCTTTGTATGGAGGGGCTGGCTATCTGCTGCTGACAGCTGCACTGCTGCTTTTGCTAGTTTGTTTTTGGCTGATGGCAAAAATGATGCACATTCGAATGTGAGGAAAGCGAGGATCGTTATGGCAGCGGCAATCGCTTCGTTAATGCTTACGGGAATATGGCTGTACTTGGCTGGTGTCAGCACATGGCAAGCAATCTTGAAGCGGCTGGCGGGCAGGAAGCAGCGAGACGTTATGTCTGGAGAACAGATGAAACAGCTGCTTATCGTTAGTCCTTTCCAGCGTATGCTGGAGCGTTATAAGGTGTTTGATTCGATGCATCTGCCAATGGGGAGCTACCATATGAGGCTTCTCCTGCTAATGGAAAACGGTTGGAGCATCGAGATGACGAAAGCGCAGGCAGCAGCGTCCTTTGGGATGGGTTATGCAGCATTAACGGCATGCGCGTGGCTTAGCTTGCTTGGTCAGGAGCCGTTACTGCTCGTCGTAGGCATCATATTCGGCATTGTTCTTGCGCTTCGCCCATTCGTAGAAGCTGGAAGAAAGGTTGAGCAGCGCAAGCAGCTGATGATTATCGAACTCCCAGATATGCTGAGCAAGCTAATGCTGCTAGTAGGAGCAGGAGAGACGGTGCACCAGGCGCTTGCAAGATGCCTGGAAGGCAAAGAAGCGAAACAGCATCCGCTTTACAAGGAATGGGGCGAGGCGGTATCCATGCTGCGCAACGGCCAATCATTCATGGCGGCAATGGAGCGTTTCAATCGACGCTGTTCTGTGCAGGAGGTATCTGTCTTTACGACGGTGCTGCTGCTCAATTATCGCAGAGGTGGAGAACACTTTGTGCTCGCTTTGCGTGAGCTCTCTTACACGTTATGGGAGAAGAGAAAGGCAATTGCTAGATCTCGTGGAGAGGAGGCTTCCTCCAAGCTGGTATTTCCACTTGTAGGCATATTATTAGTACTCATGATCCTGGTTGCTGCGCCAGCAGTATTGCTTATGTCTTAACTAACAAAAGAGGGGAAGAGGACAATGAATCAAATAGGAAAAGCTATGCAATCGTTTTGGAAAGAGGAAGAGGGACTAGGTACATTGGAAATTATACTGATCATTGCGGTTGTTATTATTATCGCCTTGCTATTCAAAGATTGGATCATCGAATTAATAGAGCGGCTAATGGGTAAAGCGGATGATGAAGCAGATAAAATATTTAGTTAATGGACAGGGCGTATGAATGGTTAAACAGACGTTCTGGGGAAGGCTGCTGCATGGACTGAGAAGAGAACAGGGTAGCTTTACACTGGAAGCAACCCTTGTTTTTCCACTTTTGCTTGGTCTTATTTTGTTATTTATTTTGTTTGGCATGTACATGTATCAGAAGGTTGTGCTTTATTACGCCGCATCGTCAACTGTTGAGCGGGCTGCATTCAGCTGGGATAACAGCTACCGCACAGCTAGAAGCGGCATGCTGAACGAGCCCGTTTATGATGGCTTATACTGGCGTGTAGGCGAAAATGATATGCTTGGTAGTCTGTTCGGTATGGCTGGAGATCATGTATCATCCACCATCCTGCTCCCGCTTGAAGATCAGGATGGTGCTGGCGGCAGCGACCTATCTGAACGTAAGCTGCTGCAATCTGCGAAGTGGATTGGTGCAGCTTCATTAGCCTATCAAGGGCAAATCAACTATGCGAGGAGCGTATTGAAGAAAGAGGTCGAGGTCAAGCTGAAGTCGCCATTCGCGAATGGAGCCGCTGAGAAAAGCTGGCTGAGAAGAGAAGCCAAGACGGTATCATCTGCCACTATAGTAGATCCGACTGAATTTATTAGAAGCGTTGACCTTGCGCGTTATTATGCGACGAAATTCGCTAATCGGACAGGAGGTGCGCGCCTGGCAAGAGAGGAAGCCGGTCAGGTGCTCGCTCCCTATACGGAACATGCCAAAACCCGCGAGCAAAAGAAAAAGTAATCATGGAGGTGGAGGATGGCTAAGACCGTGAAAAAAAAGCGGCAGGAAGCAGTAGGGGGCAAACGTCGCTTGCTGTTCCGTGAGGACGGGGCGGTAACGGTGTTTTCTGTCATCGTGTTGTCCTCCTTGCTGTTATTCTTTTCTCTGTTGATCGA
The DNA here is from genome assembly GCF_005930355.1 of Paenibacillus sinopodophylli. Lineage (GTDB taxonomy): Bacteria > Bacillota > Bacilli > Paenibacillales > Paenibacillaceae > Pristimantibacillus > Pristimantibacillus sinopodophylli. The sequence continues at coordinate 2,555,189 of NZ_VDBO01000001.1, read as the reverse complement.
CTACGCGCGTATTGCTGCCGTGCACAAGCTGGCAGAGGATGCCGTTCGATCTGGCGTGAGGTCCGTGCTCTCAGCTTATGACTCTACTCTGTATGAGCGTTATGGCTTGTTCGGCCGGGGAGGCACGGATGGCCAGAAACTATTCTCGGAGGTACTGTCAGCAGCTACAGACCAGCAAGAACGTTTCACAGAACCAGGCATAAAGCTGGTAAGACTGAAGTTGGAGAACGCTGCGCTGCATTCGGCGTCATTTCTGGGGAGTCATGAAATATTTGCTAGACAAGTATTGGAGGAAATGAAATATAAGGCGCCTATTGATTTTACATTGGAGCTGGCTGCTAAGTTTATACCGATGGCAGGTGCAATGAAGGAGGCCTCGGTAACGATAGACTTGCTGGAGAGTATGCGCAAGCTTTATGAACGCCGTGAAGCTCATTTGACCAGAGTACTTCAACTGCAAGAGCAGGCTGCTGCTGTAATGTTGGATAGCGGCTTAGTTTCCATGATACCGCTTCAGTCTAATACAGGTGAGATTCCAGAGGATACCGCATTAGGCATTACAGGGGCATATGCAGATTATGCTTCTGCAGCTATCGGTATGAACAATAATCATCAGCAATCTGATGGAGAGCACGAGCAAGCACCGCACATAAAAGCCTATGAAGAAACGGTGAGGGCGTTCGGATTAGAGCTTAGGAAAGTCAGCGCTGAGATGCTGCAGCGCCATACTAAGCTTCAAGGCGATGCCATCACAGAGCTCGAAGCTGCAAGAGTTCTGAATGAGGAATTACAGCTGCTTGCCGAGCAAGCGAATCAGCAGCCTGGACAAGATGGATACGATACGCTGGCTAGTCAAAGGCTGCCTAATTCTGATCAGCATGAAATGCCGAATAATGCGGCTTCTGATTTGGAGCAAATAAGGAAAACAGCAGATGAGCTAGTGAAGCCGGATACGTGGTTTGTCGATTATCGGCAAGAGCTCACGACGCAAGGCACGGTCGCTGCTGCTGTAGACATGGAGACGGGGAGCTTTCAGACGAGCAGCCTCGCAGCTTTAACGAGCCCTATAACATCGCAATCATCCGATCAATTGCTGGAAGGCGCAGCGAGTCTTAGTCTTGCTTATGGAGACTACCATGAGAAGTATATTCAACCGGCTGTCGTTATTGCAAGCAGAAGGAGCACCTTGGAGCAGGGCGATATCAAATCAAAACTGAAGGAGCAGGATCAACAAGCTGAATCCTTGTGGAAACAGGCACGCGGCATGCTTAACGGGATGACAGCTATTCCGCAATCAGAGGAGCATCAGCAAGTATTTGATCAGGTTAAGCAGTTATACAGCGATAATCTTCTATTTAATGAGAAAGAAGCGGAAGCAGCTGCTTCAATTGTTCCAACAGAAGCTGGGGAAGCCCATGAGGCTGCCAAGCGGTCAACTTCTTTGATGGATGGTTTGTTCTCGGGTATGGGAAGTATGCTGGAGCAATCGAGAGACGACTTTTACTTCGGAGAATATGTAATAGGCAGATATGCCTTCTTTGCACCGCAGCATCTTCGTTCGATGCTGACAGAAGGAGAGTGGTCGGAGCTGGCGCATGCCGTTTCCTTCAATAATCAGGAGGCTGAATACGTGATTTACGGATTTCACAATCCAGTTGGAAACATTGCCGCTGCGTATGGGGAGTTGTTTGCGGCTAGGCTTGCCGTTCGAACGATGGAGGGCTTGCTTGAAAGCAGGACGCTTGGGCATCCCCTGCTCATTCTATCTGCAGCACTTATATACGGACTCGAAAAGACGCTAGAGGATATGCTGGCCTTCACCGAGCGCGGATCAGCGCCTTTATCGAAATACGTAAAGATAGAGCTGTCTTACCAAGATTATTTAAGACTGTTTATGATGATGCATAAAGCGGGAGATAGCCCCAGCCTTGCACGTATGATAGCAGTCATCGAGCATAACAGCGGCGCCATACTATCTGCCGTGCCAAGCGGCGTGACAGGAGAAGCTTCATTCTCTACTGAGCTTTGGTTCGTACCAGGCTTAATGGGCGTCCTAGGCGGAATGGGACTAATGAATGGAAAGGTTGAAGGCAACCGCTATGGGACAACACAAACGAACGGATGGTCTTATTAAGCACCGCAGGCTAGGTGATGAACGAGGTTCGATTGTTGTGGAGGCAGCGCTGGTCATGCCCATGGTCATTGTTGTGCTGCTGGTATTTGTAATTCTAATCCGGCTATGTGCGGTGCAAATAGCCATGCATTCGGCAACCACGCAATCGGTTCGGCAGATCGCGGCTCACATCCATCCTGTAGAGCTAGCTTGGCAGCAAGCGAATGCCAGCATTCCGGCTTCTTCGCAGACGCTGATTCCGCTCTCACCGTGGAGTGAGGTAGCAGCGGATGCTGCTGAGTGGCTTCCTACACCAGCAGGTTCGCTAATCTCATCTGCGCTGCGTGGAAATTTTGAACCGATACAGAACATGGCGGCAACTCAAATCGGACGTGCTGTTGTGGAACCGATGATCAGAAGCTTTACAGATGCTGCCACTATTGACCCTGCTGGTTTAAGGCTAAGCTGGTTATCCTTGCCCGACTTGGAGAAGGGGAATGAACCGTTCATATCCATTGAGGTGGAGTATGAATTTCCCTTGAAGCTGCCCTTTATCGGCAAATCTATTCTGCTCAAGGAACAAGCAGTGGAGCGTGTATGGATTAGTGATGCAGCTCCTGCTAGGTACGGTATTGAAGATGGAGACCCATCCATTGTTCCCATCCAGATCGTTGCCATTGAGCCAGCGCCTCTTCGTCCAGGCAGGAACGCCTCTGTAACGGTGAAGACGACCCCAGGAGCTGCGATTTCCCTTGAAGTAATATACAAAAGCGGCTCAAGCAAAGCGAAGCATTTGGGAGAAGCAGTTGCAGATTCCGATGGGTACATCAAGTGGACATGGCTTGTATCAGGCAATACTACGCCCGGTACGTGGGAGCTTGCTGCTTCTGAATCCGGCCGTGCTGATAACCGTGTATCCATGTATTTTGTCGTAGAGAAAAGCAAGAGCGCCAGCTAGATGAAAATAAATGCAGCTGCAGAGAGGAGTTTATATGGATTTACTTCCAATGCTCGCCATAGCCACGCTTTTAATTTGGGCATTTATAACGGATTTGAAATCGCAAATCATTCCGAACCGGCTCACACTTCCTTTTTTTGTTGCTGCTTTCATCTATCATACGGTTGCGAATGGTTTGACCGGGGCAGGGGCTGCTGCATTAGGAGCCGCTGCAGGATTTGTTCCGCTTCTATTGCTTCATATGGCCAAAGGCATCGGAGCAGGAGACGTTAAGCTGTTTGGAGCAATAGGCGCCTGGACAGGCGTGTTGGTGGTGCTTCAACTTATGTTTTATGCCATTCTGTATGCCGGAGCAATCGGATTGTTGCTCCTTCTTGTTAACCGCGATTTCGGGAAGAGGGTTGCATCGGGTGTTATCGCGATTATTTCTCCTGCTGCGGGATGGAGAAAGCCGGAGTGGCTGCAATGGGCAGGCTCAGGTAAAAAGTTCCCGTTCATGCTCGCGGTTGCACCTGCTGCGGTGACGGTTTGGTCTATTTTCAACATATAGGAAAGTATATCCTCAGGCTATACGTTCTCTATATTTCTCGGTATGAAACGCGCTGCGCCGCCAGAGGACGGCGACAGCCGTTTCACCTTAATTAAAGCTGGAAGCTGGAAAGGGGATCATAGGCATGCAGCGTTATCGCATCGACTTTGCCATGAATCAAGGTCATGAAATGATGATTGACCGCGAGAGCGGGATTTACAGGAGCGATCTGGATGATATTGAGCTTCAGATGCTTCGAAATGGTCAGATTCCGTATTTGCTGCCAATGGATTGGTTGGAGATGGATGCAAGAGTAACATTTCGTTACAAGCTGTCCGGCATGAAGATGCTTCTGCATCGTCTGCAGCAGGAACCGCTTACGATGGAACAATATTATATGCTTCTATTAGGTGTAACAGATGCGCTATATGAATGCAGGCATTATATGCTGCGGCCGGAGGGCTGTTTGCTCGATGAACAATTTATTTTTACCGGAGATAAGCTTCATGATATACGTCTTGCATATGTGCCAATTAAGGCGGATCAGGGAACGCAGACAATGGGATCAGGCGATCTTCTATCGTTGATTGTTCGCTTCACATCCTATATTGAACAAATAGATGGAGAAGGATTGAAACGGGTACTGAACCATTTAACAGGCAAGCGATGGCCATTAGAAGAACTGCGCGGTACTTTGCTGGAGTTAATTAGGGAGAGCTCAATTAAAAATAGGAGTACCACCTTGCAGCACCGTGAACGTAAGCAGGAATGGAATACATCGACGCAAGGAGAAAAGGTTAGGACTGAACATGCACAGGTACCGGGAATAGAGCATCAAAGTAGTCAAATGAAAAATGAGAGAGTGCCGTGGCAGCCTGTTTCAGCAGACAGTAAAACATCTTACGAGCCTAATACGCGATTGGAAAGTTATCAAGAGCACGCATCGGCGCAAGAATATTTTTCCGAATTTGAGATGGACGCGGGGTTGAAAGAAGGCGGAAAGGCTAGACGAGTTGGAGTGGCCGTACTTCTTGTCGCATTAGCTTGCACCTGGCGTTTTATTTATCTGGAATCGGCGTCAAAGCAAACCATGCTGCTGAGCTTAGGCATAACCTTGCTTCTAGCTGCTGCTTTAATTTGGGTATGGAGAAAGGGGACGAATCAAGATGATACTCACCCCGAGATGGATGATTGGCATCAGCCGTCTCTCGAACCGGGCAATATTCACGGATCAGCTCATTTGCATGCAGTAAAGGAAAATCTGGATTTTGGTATAAAGGCTCCAATGAATGTTGAGGAGGCTGCTGTTAGCCGGCCTGTTGAACAGCTGCATGTTGTTGCAGCTAATCCCGTATACCCCGTGGTCAATCCTACCGTATGGCTAAGCCCGAGTGAGCAGCAGCAAGAGCTCTCTAGCTCTTCGATCGTATGGCTTCAACGAAGCTTGAATGGTGAAAAAACAAAGCTGGACTTATTGAATGGAAGCTTCAAAATAGGCCGTATTGGCGAAAAGGTAAGCTATGCGGATCATGCTAATGGAATATCGCGGATTCACTTGGAGCTAACAAGCGAAGACGGGGAATACACAGCAAAGGATTTGGGGTCAAGGAATGGAAGCCTGCTCAATGGACAAGCGATGATTCCATACAAAAGCTATAAACTTTCGCTAGGAGATGTTATCCATTTAGCAGGCGAGCAGGGTCCTTCTTATGAGCTGAAAAGAGACAAAGGATACTAATTGCGACCGAACAATTCCTTCATTGCACTATCTACCGTTGGGTAACGGAAGCTAAAGCCGTGCTCGATCGCTTTACGAGGCAAAGCACGTTGGCCATCGAGCAGAAGCGTCGACATCTCTCCGAATAGAGTACGCATCACAAAGCCAGGGACGGGAAACCAATGTGGGCGTCCCATTGCTTTGCCTATTGCGCGTCCAAAAGTGTCATTCGTCACCGGCTCGGGTGACGAACCGTTTACCGGTCCGCTTATCTCTTCACGATCTAGAATAAATAAGATCATTCTGATCATGTCGGTTAGATGAATCCAAGAAAGCCATTGCTTCCCGCTGCCGATTCTGCCGCCGCCGAACAAGCGATAGGGCATTGCCATTAACGGAAAGGCACCATCCTGCTTATCAAGAACGACACCAACGCGAAGCTTTACGAGTCGGTCAGCGGGAATGCTGTCTGCTGCAAGCTCCCATTTCTGCACAACCTCAGATAAGAAATCGGTCACATTCGTTCGGCTCGATTCATCGAAGATGCCGTCCGCAGAAATACCATAAGCAGATATGCCTGATGCATTCAGGACAAGCGACGGTCTCTGCTTCAAGGATTGGACAAGCTTCGCTATGCGGGCTGCTGCTGTAATTCTTGAATCCATCACTCGCTGCTTTGCAGCTGTTGTCCAGCGTTGGTTAATGGATTCACCGGAGAGATTAACAATCGCATCTATGCCTTCCAATAAGGCGGGCGAAGCCTCGATCTCTGCCCAGGTGAGATGGTTCAGGCCTGAACGCTTTGAATCGGTCTTCGCATGTTTTCTTGAAATAATCCAGACCTCGTCATTTCTAGCCAGAAGCGCTTCCTTGAGCGCGCTTCCGATAAAGCCTGTCCCTCCGGCAATGGCAACCCGCATTTCCTATCGCTCCTATTCCTTCATTTGCGCGATGCTCACTAGCCAATATTGCTTGGCTGATGCATCGCCTTCAATTGCTTTTTCCGTATATTCGAATTTCACTTTCGCATCATCTGGCAATGCTTCCAGATCACTTTTCATCTCATCAGTTATTTGTAATGGGATAGCGCCCGCTGCGGTTTCAATCTCTATAGAGTGCGAGTCGCTAAGACCGCTGTATATTCCTTCATTAACCTTAACTGCTTCAGCCGGCTCTGCGGTTGCTGTTCCGTTATCAACTGTAGCCTCGGGTTCTGCTGTCGGCTCAGGTGCGGATACATCTGGGTCGATCACTCCAGTTTCTTCAGGCAAATCTGTAATGACCGGAGACTCTTCTACATTTCCTTGTTGATCATTCCCTGCTGCGGGCTTATTGGCATTCGCACCGCTGCAAGCTGCTGTTGCTAGCATGACAGCTAGAAGAACGGCTCCTGCTGCTGCTTTTTTGCTTTTTTTACGCTTTGATGAGTTCATCATGAGAACCACCTCCTGCTTGTTATAACGAAATGGATGTTCGTTTGGTTACATTTATAATTAACCTTAACAGATGAATATGAAGCAATCCTTAAAAAGGCTTTCACTTGAAATATAGTAAAGTATAGCATTTCGCCATCCTTTCACTATATTTCTCGGAATGAAACGTACCGCGCCGCCAAAGGACGGCGACAGCCGTTTCACCTTGGTTAAATAAACATAAATGAGTTTAAGCCGCACTGCTGCGGCTTAAACTCATTTATTAAGTAGATGCTTATAGGGAGCATAGTCAATGCCTTGACGATCAAGGAAAGTGACTAAGCTGCGGTAATCACGTTTGGGAGTAGCTCTTATGTAGCCTTCAATGCAGTGCGCGCGTGTAACGGATGAGGCCCCATGCTCAATCGCAACCTGACCGATCTTAGCTGCGATGGAATGCTTGGCTATATCGCGGAAAGCGCTGGGTACGGGGGATACGAGCTCGTCGAGCAGTGCCTTGGAATCCTCGTTCCACATGCTGCGGCTGCGTTCAACCCAGTAGTTCTGCCAATCGAGCTTGGACTTGCCATCCCGCATCGGAAGTACCTTAAGAAATTTGCGAAACATGAAAAACCCGCCAATCGACATAGCCACAACCATGACGACCGCCCAAAAAACGATAAAGTACATAAACCAATCGGGCGCTACTTTCATACTTGTCTTTCACCTCAATAATGAATTATACCGTATTCCTAGATTTATTTCGACATTCCTTGTAAAATAAGGTTTGATCAACCGAAAGGGGCGTAAAATTTATGTTGAAAATAGGTTCCCATGTATCATTTTCGGACAAGGGGCTGCTGAGTGCAGCACAAGAGGCCGTATCCTACGGATCAGGCACATTTATGATTTACACCGGCGCACCTCAGAACACGAGAAGGAAGCCGATCGATAGCTTATATATTGAAGAAGGCAAGGCGCTTATGGAGCAATCTGGCATTAATGAGATTGTTGTTCATGCGCCTTATATTGTAAATTTGGGTTCTTACAAGGATTCAACGTTTGAGCTTGCAGTATCATTCCTGCAGGAGGAAATTCGCAGAACCGATTATATCGGTGTTCGTAATATTGTCCTTCATCCTGGTGCTTATACGGACAAGGATGCGGAGTATGGCATTGCGCGCATAGCCGAAGGCTTGAATGAAGTGCTTGCGGGAACGAAGGACACTAATGTCAACATCGCGCTTGAGACGATGGCGGGAAAAGGTACGGAAATCGGACGCAGCTTCGAAGAGCTCGCAGCCATTATCGACAAGGTTCACGATAACGATAGGCTGACAGTATGCATGGATACCTGTCATATGCATGATGCCGGATATGACCTCATTCATGACTTGGACGGTGTGCTTCAGCAGTTCGACCGTCTTGTTGGACTGAACCGCGTTGCCGTTGTGCACGTGAATGACAGCAAAAACGCTCGTGGAGCGAGCAAAGATAGACACGCACCTATCGGGGCTGGCTGGCTTGGTCACGATGCGATCTCGAGAATCGTTAACCATGAGGGCTTGAAGGGTCGTCCTTTCATCCTTGAGACTCCTTGGATTGGGAAAGAAGACAAAACGGAACGCCCAATGTATGAAGTGGAAGTAGCGCTGCTCAGCAACAATGGGAAAAACCGTCTAGGTGAGCCGTTTTTCGAGGACGTAGAGCGACTGCATCATTTCTTCGATAAGCAGGATATTGATCCGAGAGCCTATGTATTGTCGGTATGGGATTTGCTCAAAACCGATGCGAAGGCAAAAAAAGCGGATCCGCGCGAGCCGATGGAACGGTTATACGATCTTATCGTTTCTGGCCATGCATTGCCAGAGGGGCTGACCGAGGAACAAATTAACCAACGCATTACGGCTTGGTTCGGCGGCAAAGAGCTGCTTGCCAAGGTTTAATATAACTCTGTTATCAATTATATTGCTTTGAAAGGAAGTTAGGAGTCCATGTCATCACAATCCAATCCACCAGAGGTTCAAACGGGATCAGGAGGCAAAGCCGGCCGCGCGCGGATGCTTATTTCGTGCCCGGACCGTTCGGGAATCGTTGCAGCTGTTTCTCATTTCTTATATGAGCATGGCGCAAACATCGTTCAATCGGATCAATATACGATGGACCCTGAGGGCGGCATGTTCTTTATCCGCTTTGAATTTGATCTAAATGATCTTGAGAAGGAGCTTCCAGTATTAGTGGAGGACTTCGCAAGAGTAGCCGATCGATTCGATATGAAATGGCATACCTTCCGCGCGAGCCGCAAGAAACGGCTTGCCGTGTTTGTATCCAAAGAAGATCATTGCTTGCTGGAGCTGCTATGGCAGTGGAAGGCAGGCGATCTCGATGCCGATATTTCAATGGTTATCAGCAACCATCCGGATATGCGGGAGCTTGTTGAATCGTTCGGCATTGAATACCACCATATTCCGGTTACGGCGGCAACGAAGGCAGAAGCGGAGCGCAAGCAAATGGAGGTTGTCGCAGACAAAGCTGACATTATTGTGCTTGCTAGGTACATGCAGATTATATCGCCAAAGTTTATTGAACAATTTCCGAACCGTATTATTAACATCCATCATTCTTTCTTGCCTGCATTTGTGGGAGGCAAGCCTTATGCGCAGGCTTACACGCGCGGCGTGAAAATTATTGGCGCCACCGCGCACTATGTAACGGAAGAGCTGGATGGCGGACCGATTATCGAGCAAGACGTTCAACGCGTCAGCCACCGCGATAATGTGGATGATTTGAAGCGAATTGGCCGGACAATTGAGCGCGTCGTGCTAGCTCGTGCGGTGAAATGGCATATTGAAGATCGCGTAATCGTGCATAATAATAAAACGGTAGTATTCAACTAGGTGTATTTTTATGCGAATATCATAATTATTATGATGGAAAACAAGTATGCAGAGTGATACAATATTCAGAGTTGTTGCGTACTGGTAGGGCACTGTAACGTTATCATGAAAACAGATGACGAGACAAAATTAGAGTAGACTATAGGAGGAAATAGGAATGACTGTTACACAAAAATCTATTGAACAGCTATCTATTGACACGATCCGTACACTGGCGATCGATTCGATCGAGAAAGCTAAATCCGGACACCCAGGTATGCCGATGGGCGCGGCTCCAATGGGCTATCAGCTATTTGCTAAAAATATGAAGCATAATCCGGCAAATCCGACTTGGATTAACCGCGACCGTTTTGTTTTGTCTGCAGGACACGGTTCGATGCTTCTTTACAGCCTGCTTCACCTTTCTGGCTATGATCTTCCTCTGGAAGAGCTGAAAAACTTCCGTCAATGGGGTTCTTTGACTCCAGGGCATCCGGAGTTTGGTCATACAGCAGGCGTTGATGCAACGACAGGTCCACTCGGACAAGGTATTGCTATGGCCGTTGGTATGGCAATCGCGGAAGCTCAACTTGGCGCTACTTATAATAAAGAAGGCCATGATCTAATTAACCACTTCACGTATTCGATTTGTGGCGACGGCGACTTGATGGAAGGCGTTTCCCACGAAGCAGCTTCCTTTGCAGGTCACTTGCAGCTTGGCAAATTGGTTGTTCTATATGATTCCAACGATATCTCGCTTGACGGCGAGCTGAGCCTTTCGTACTCCGAGAGCGTTCAAAAACGTTTCGAAGGCTATGGCTGGCAAGTTCTTCGCGTAGAAGACGGCAATGATCTTGGAGCACTATCCCAAGCAGTAGCTGAAGCGCAAGCTGACTTGTCCAAACCGACTTTGATTGAAGTCAAAACGGTTATCGGCTTCGGCAGCCCGAACAAAGGCGGAAAAGGCGGACATGCAGGCCCTCACGGATCACCGCTTGGTGCTGATGAAACCAAATTGACTAAACAAGCTTACGGCTGGTCGGAAGATCATCAGTTCCACGTGCCAGACGAGGTTCGCGCTCATTTCGCAGATGTGAAAAGCAGCGGCGAGCAAGCAAATGCAGCATGGGATACGGCTTACGCAGCTTATAAAGCAGCTTTCCCTGAGCTTGCTGCTCAGTTCGAGCTAGCGATCTCCGGCGTATTGCCAGAGGGCTGGGATGCTGATCTTCCTGCTTACAAAGTAGGCGACAGCGCGGTATCTACTCGCGTAGCATCGGGCAACGCGCTTAATGGACTTGCCAAAAACGTACCGACAATCTTCGGCGGCTCCGCTGACCTTGAGAGCTCGACAATGACGCATCTGAAAGGCTTGACTCAATTCAAGCCGGGCAGCTACGATGGCCGCAACCTGTATTACGGCGTTCGCGAGTTCGGTATGGCTGCTGCAATGAATGGTATTGCCCTTCACAGCGGCTTGAAAGTATTCGGCGGTACGTTCTTCGTATTTACCGACTACCTGCGTCCAGCAATTCGTCTTGCTGCATTGATGAAGCTGCCAGTTGTTTATGTACTTACACATGACAGTATCGCAGTCGGCGAAGACGGCCCTACGCATGAGCCGATCGAGCAGCTTGCATCAATCCGTATTATCCCTGATCTTACCGTTATTCGTCCTGCTGATGCGAATGAAACATCTGCAGCATGGGCTTACGCAGTGGAGAACACGGGCAATCCAGTTGCCTTGGTATTGACTCGTCAGAACCTTCCGATTCTTGAAGGTACAGTTGATGGCGTTCATGAGAACATTCGCCGGGGCGCATATGTTGTATCCGATGCAGAGGGCGGCAAGCCGCAAGCTCAAATTCTTGCAACAGGCTCTGAGGTGCAGCTTGCAGTTGCTGCTCAGAAGGCTTTGGCTGAGGAAGGCATTCAAGTTCGTGTTGTCAGCATGCCGAGCTGGGATCTATTCGAGAAGCAATCGAAGGAATACAAAAATTCCGTTATTCTACCTGAGGTTAAAGCTCGCCTTGCAATCGAAATGGCTCATCCGTTCGGTTGGGAGCGTTACACAGGAGATCAAGGCGATATTCTTGCCATCGACCGTTTCGGTGCATCTGCTCCTGGCGATCGCGTAATCGAGGAATATGGCTTCACAGTAGAAAACGTTGTAAGCAAAGTGAAAGCATTGCTGTAATAACTTACCAAAGATTCAGCATTCGATAGATAAGGGAGAATTTAACTACCATGTCTCAATTCGATAACGTATCCATCGTCAAGAAAGCTAATGTTTACTTTGACGGAAAAGTAACAAGCCGCGCTGTATTGTTTGCGGACGGCACCAAAAAAACGCTTGGCATTATGCTGCCGGGCGACTATGAATTCGGTACGGATTGTCTCGAAATCATGGAAATTCTGGCAGGCGACCTTAAGGTGCTTCTGCCAGGCGAGACAGAATGGATTCACATTCAAGGCGAAGGCGAATTCAAAGTGCCTGCGAACACAAAGTTTAAGCTTCAGGTTACTGAAGTATCTGACTATTGCTGCTCGTATATTTACGAATAAGCTGAATTTGATTAACGAAGAGGCCTTCCTGCAGGCGGCGATTTATCGCTTGAGGGAAGGCCTCTTTTTAATAGTTTCGAATATCGCCAAATTTCAATAATTTGTGATAAATATTGTGTGAATTTGATTGCTTTGTACCCTGTATATCGGATATGTTAATAGAGTAGGTAACGCCGTTGTTTAAGCATTAATACGGTTGATTAGGAGGGTTATGCGCTTGAAGGAAAAAAATGTTGGACCTTTGGTAGCGATATTATCCATCGTTCTTGTAGCGATCATTACAGTGCTGTTCTTTTTGCCTGCTTATGACGGAGAACTCGGATTTGATGTTACGATCTTACCGCTGCTGAATGCAATTTTTAATTGCTTCACCTTTATTTCTCTGGTGATTGCATTAGTCTCTATTCTGAAGAAGAATGTTAAGCTTCATCGTGCTTTTATCGGAGCTGCTTTTACGTCAACTACGCTGTTTCTTGTCTCATATGTGACGTATCATTATTTGACGGAATCGACCAAATATGGCGGTGAGGGCGCGCTGCGTTCGATCTATTTCTTTATTCTACTCACACATATTTTACTTGCCATTGTCGTTGTGCCGCTCGCGCTACTGTCAGCTGTGCGCGGTTTGCAAATGAAGCTGGACAAGCACCGCAAAATTGCAAGGTGGACCATGCCGATCTGGCTTTATGTTAGCTTTACAGGAGTTGTCGTGTATTTGATGATTTCTCCTTATTATTCATAAACCGATAATTAGCCGACCTTAGGGTCGGCTTTTGGCGGTGTTTAGTCAGGCAGTTAAAAACAGGGGAGTGTTGTGTAAATGCAAAAGAAACTGAAAGCGGTTCCGCTATTATTAGTCTTTATGATGATTTTTTCAATGTTTCCAATGTATGTATCAGCGGCAAATGTTGATATCGGTTCTGAACGAGTCGATGTTGAAACGAATGAAAGCACAGATTCCTATGTAATAACTCCACCAGTGGTTGTTGGCGATAAGGTTGTTATTGCTTGGTATGATCAAACTGATCACCTACATACGTCAGTTATTAATGCTGACGGTACGCCAGGCTCTTTTCCAGCATTCACGATATCTCCTAAAACGAATGATAACTCAGATGACATTCTAATTAAGGAACTTTCGAATGGCAATTTACTTATTTATTGGTATAGCGGATCATCGGGCACTGGTTTTACGGATACCTATTTCAAAATCATTAATCAAGTCGGTAGTGAAGTTGTCGGGGCTACAAAAATCAACTCAGAAGCTGGCGAATTAAATCGATTCACGGATGTCGCTGAGCTCTCGAATGGCAATCTTGCCTTTGTGTGGACAACTTCTAGCAGTAACTATGCGCTTAGAAGGTTTGCTCCGAATGGAACAGCTGTAGATGCTTCACAACTATCAATTACTGCTATTGCAGGGACACCTGGTTCGCAATATTCACATAAAATCGTTTCTAATGATAATGGAAGATTCATGATTATGATATCTTATAACAACCCTGACTATAAAGGGATGGTGTTTGATAACAATGGCTCCATGCCCATTCAAGTAGGTGGACAAAATTCATTTGTTATTTCTACTCATAACGATGCTGCAAACGGGGTTATCTATTTAAGATTATTGTCTAATGGAAAATTTTTGACCGTCTATCAGAAAAAAACAACCAGCGATGATAGTAGCAGAAGTACTGCTTTTCGAATATATAATGCGGACGGTACTCCGTTTGCTGCGGAAACAGTAGTTGGAGCAACTCATACTTGGGGTTCGGTTGGTGAGCCTATTATTACGGATGATGGTTTTGTATTATCATACACATATAATGATTTGATAAACCCATCTAATTATTTAGTAGAGTATAGTAATAGCGGTGTCCTGCAAAATGATTTATCTTCGCTATTGCCTGCTGTGAATGCCGAATACGGCGTTTTTTTTCCATTTCGAGATGTAGACGGCAAACTTTCATTGCTAGTCAATGATGTCGAAGCAGGCAAAAGCGACTATAACACTTGGTTGCTAAGACATCCAGCAGCACCTCTAAATTATACGGTAACCTTTAAGGACTGGGATGGAGATGTATTGAAGACGGAGCTGGTTAACACGGGCAGCGATGCTACGGCTCCAGCGAGTCCAACACGTACCGGCTACACCTTCACCGGCTGGGATACAGCCTTCACGAATGTGACAGCGAGTACAGTGGTTACTGCTGAGTATGCGATTAACCAATACACAATCAGCTTCAATAGCAATGCTGGAAGCGCAGTAGCCGATGTTCAAGCGGACTACGGAACGAAGATCGCTGCTCCGACAGCGCCAACTCGAGTAGGTTACACATTCCATGGCTGGTACAAGGAAGTGGGTCTCACGAATGTATGGAACTTCAGTGTGGACATGGTGCCGGCAGTAGGCATAACGCTATATGCGAAGTGGTCGATTCAGACGCATACGGTAACGTTTAAAAACTGGAACGGAGATACGTTGAAAACGGACACGGTTGATTACGGAAGTGGTGCTGCGGCACCAGCTGATCCAACACGTACCGGCTACACCTTCACCGGCTGGGATACAGCCTTCACGAATGTGACAGCGAATACTGTGGTTACTGCTGAGTATGCGATTAATCAATACACAATCAGCTTCAACAGTAATGCTGGAAGCGCAGTAGCCGATATTCAAGCGGATTACGGAACGAAGATCGCTGCTCCGACAGCACCGACTCGAGTAGGTTATACATTCGATGGCTGGTACAAGGAAGCAGGTCTCACGAATGTATGGAACTTCAATGTGGATACCGTGCCGGCAGTAGGCATAACGCTATATGCGAAGTGGTCGATCCAGACGCATACGGTAACGTTTAAAAACTGGAACGGAGATACGTTGAAAACGGACACGGTTGATTACGGAAGTGGTGC
>NZ_VDBO01000001.1:2368379-2540006 GCF_005930355.1 Paenibacillus sinopodophylli | reverse complement strand
TGCGGCACCAGCTGATCCAACACGTACCGGCTACACCTTCACCGGCTGGGATACAGCCTTCTCGACTGTGACAGCGAGTACTGTGGTGACTGCTGAATATGAGATTAATCAATACACAATCAGCTTCGATAGCAACGCTGGAAGCGCAGTAGCCGATGTTCAAGTGGATTACGGAACGAAGATCGCTGCTCCGACAGCGCCAACTCGAGTAGGTTACACATTCGATGGCTGGTACAAGGAAGCTGGCTTCACGAATGTATGGAACTTCAATATGGATACCGTGCCTGCAGCAGCAAGTACCCTATATGCGAAGTGGTCGATCCAGACGCATACAGTAACGTTTAAAGACTGGAACGGAGATACGTTGAAAACGGACATTGTTGATTACGGAAGTGGTGCTGCAGCACCTGTTGATCCAACACGTACCGGCTACACCTTCACCGGCTGGGATATAGCTTTCACGAATGTGACAGCGAGTACAGTGGTTACTGCTGAGTATGCGATTAATCAATACACAATCAGCTTCGATAGCAACGATGGAAGCGCAGTAGCCGAAGTTCAAGCTGACTACGGAACGAAAATCGCCGCTCCGACAGCGCCAACTCGAGTAGGTCACACATTCGATGACTGGTACAAGGAAGCTGGCCTCACGAATGTATGGAACTTCAGTGTGGACACGGTGCCAGTAGACGGTATTACACTGCATGCGAAGTGGACGATTAACACTAATATGGTGGTGTTTGAGGACTGGAATGGAGATTTACTGAAGCAGCAGACAGTTGATTACGGAAGCGATGCAGTGGCTCCAACTAATCCGACACGAAACGGTTATACGTTTACAGGCTGGGATACAGTATTTACGAATGTCACTGGCAATGTGACGGTAACAGCTGAGTATGAAGTGAACAAATATGAAGTAAGCTTCATTAGCAATGGAGGAAGCACGGTTAGTGCGGTTCAAGTGGACTTCGGAACGCAGGTCAGTGAACCAGCAACGCCGACACGACTCGGTTATACATTTGACGACTGGTACAAGGAATCCGGTCTCACGAATGTATGGAACTTCCATGTGGACACGGTGCCAGTAGACGGTATTACGCTGCATGCGAAATGGGTGATTAACACCAATGCTGTTGTGTTCAAGGACTGGAATGGAGATGTGTTGAATTCGCAGACGGTTGATTACGGAAGCGATGCAGTGGCTCCAACTAATCCGACACGAAACGGCTACACGTTTACAGGCTGGGATACAGCGTTTACGAATGTCACTGGCAATGTGACGCTAACAGCTGAGTATGAAGTGAACAAATATGAAGTAAGTTTCATTAGCAACGGAGGCAGTTCGGTAAGTACAGTTCAAGCGGACTTCGGTACGAAAATTACCGAAACAGCAGCACCAATGCGTGCAGGATATGCGTTCAAAGGCTGGTACACAGAAGCGGAACTTACGAATGCGTGGAATTTTGCTGTCAACACAGTGCCGGTTGATGGAATTACGCTGCATGCGAAGTGGGCTGCCACTTATACAATCACGTATAATGGCAACGGCAATGCTGAGGGTAGTGTTCCGAATGACAATATAGCTTACGAACAAGGTCAAACAGCTGTCGTATTGGGGAATTCAGGTTCGTTGACAAGGGCTGGCTACACGTTTGCAGGCTGGAATACAGAAGAGGACGGTAAAGGCACAGCATATGCGGCTGGAGCTGCTCTCGCGATTAACAAAACGAATGTGACCCTATACACACAATGGACGCTCACACCAACGTCGACGCCAACGCGACCAGCGTCTACTGGTTTCGAGGTGTACGTTAACGGCAAGGCAGAGAGTGCTGGAACCGTTACAACGGCTACAACTAACGGTCAAAAGGTGACTACGGTTGTGTTGGATGAAGTCCAGCTTACACAGCGCCTGAACAGTGAAGGTGACCGTCCTATCATAACGATTAAGCTGGGTGCTGGATCTGATGTAGTAGTCAGTGAGCTGAATGGCCGTATGGTGAAAAATATGGAATCTAAGCAAGCGATGATTGAAGTTCAAACGGATAAAGCGATATACACGCTTCTAATGAAGGAAATCAACATCGACGCGATCTCCGCCGAGCTTGGCACCAGCGTGAATCTAGCAGATATCAAGCTGCGTATTGAAATCGGATCTCCATTAGGAGAAACGATTCGTGTCGTCGACAATTCAGCATCGAACGGCGGCTTCACACTTGTTGTGGCGCCTTTGAATTTCACTATACATGCGGTATTTGGTGATAAAAAAGTTGCCATTGCGAAATTTAACACTTATGTGGAGCGTGCCTTCGCCATTCCAACTGGTGTTGACCCGAACAAGATTACAACAGGGCTTGTTGTGGAGCCTAATGGATCCGTTCGCCATGTACCAACAAAGGTTGTTAAGAACGAAAACAATTATTTTGCTAAAGTAAACAGCCTTACCAATAGTACTTACGCAATTGTGTGGCATCCGCTGGAATTCACCGATATGATGAACCATTGGGCTCGAAATGCGGTCAATAACATGGGATCACGTATGGTCATCGATGGTACAGGAAACGGAGCGTTCAGCCCCGATCGAGATATTACACGAGCTGAATTCGCAGCTATTCTCGTTCGCGGATTGGGACTTAAGCCGGAAGAAGGAGCTGCGCCATTCTCGGATGTAAAGGCCGCAGCTTGGTACAACAGTGCAATTCAAACGGCCTATGCGTATAATTTAATTAATGGATTCGAAGATGGAACCTTCCATCCTAATGACAAGATCACGCGTGAACAAGCGATGGTTATCATCTCCAAGGCGATGACGATTACGGGCTTGAAAGAAACGATCTCAAATCAATCAATTGAAGTGACGCTTCGTCCTTATTTGGATGCGGTACAAGCATCGACTTGGGCACAAGCTGGCATTGCAGACAGCGTCTTATCAGGTGTTGTATCCGGAAGAACGAGTAGTGAACTAGCTCCTAAAAAGTTCATCACTAGAGCTGAGGTCGCGGTAATCGTTGAGCGATTGCTGCAAAAGTCTGACCTTATTTAATAAGTTCAGTGAACCAAATGTAATAGCAAAGTATAGTGTAGAGGAGTTTACTTCCTTCAAAAAGACAAAAATGGCGGTACAGGATTGTTTTCTCCTGTACCGCCATTTTTAATTAATGCACCTGATCGACTTTCCCACTTAGCTTGCGCCCAATCCATTGCTCATAGGCTTGGCCCACGCTGGACATGTCGAGCGTGCCAAGTCCGAGCGCATCTCCCACTTGAAAGAGGCTTTTAGTGGCTTCAAGCAGCGGCGTAGGTACGTTAAGACTGTCTGATAGCGTAGAGGACAGCCTTAGATCCTTCAGCATAAGCTCCAGCGAGAACTGAACATCATAATCGGCTGCAAGTAGCTTAGGTCCCTTCATCTCGGCAGCTTTGCTGGCTGCGCCGCCCGATTGAACGAGCTCCAGGAAGGAATGTCCATCAATACCGCCGCTTGCAGCGATGGCCATCCCTTCTGCTAAGGCGGCTACGTTGATGCCGACGATTGTGTTATGCGCGAGCTTCGCAGTTGAGCCGCTGCCGCTTGGACCCATAGGGATAATCTTCCGTCCCATCGCCAGCAATATGTCTTCGACTTCAGTTAGCTTGTCTGCGCTTCCCCCGACCATAAACACCAGCGTTCCGCCTTCTGCAGCAGGCTTGCTGCCAGTGACGGGGGCATCTAGGAACGCAGCGCCGCGCGTTTCAGCTTCTGAAGCAAGCTCCTTGGCAAGAGTAGGAGAAATCGTGCTGCTATCGATTATGATAAGTCCGCTGCGCGCACTTGCGAGAATCCCGTTGACTCCGAAATAAACTTCACGTATGGCGGCATCATTGCTGATCATGGTAATCACGACATCGGATGCTTCCGCAACAGCCGCAGGCGTCACCAACTGCTTGGCACCAAGCGCGAGCAAGGCTTCTGCTTTGCCTGAGGTGCGGTTATAGACCGCTACTTCAAAACCCTTGCGCAATAAATTCGATGCCATTGCAACGCCCATAACGCCTAATCCGATAAATCCGACCTTTTTCATAAATAAATCCTCCGCTCCAGCATGTTTTTTATTTAATTATACAGATTCTTCATCAAGAATTCATGCTTTGTTGCTTGTTTTTATAAGGTAAATCCGATATTGTAGATGCTAAGTTGAAAAGCATGATCAAGGCTCTGTTTCACAACATTTTAGGAGGTTTACACTCACATGAGCAAAACAGTTCAATTTGACTACAGCAAAGCGCTGACTTTTATCGGCCAACACGAAATCGATTATTTGGCGGAATCCGTTCGCCTTGCACATGAGCAGCTACATAATGGGACAGGCACTGGTTCGGATTACTTGGGCTGGATCGACCTTCCGACTAACTATGATAAAGAAGAATTTGCACGCATTCAACAAGCTGCAGAGAAGATCAAGTCGGATTCAGAGGTACTGATCGTAATCGGTATCGGCGGTTCTTATCTAGGTGCACGCGCAGCGATTGAAGCGCTGTCTCACTCTTTCTATAATATTTTGCCGAAAGAACAACGCAAAACGCCGCAAGTTTTGTTCGCAGGTAACAATATCAGCTCCACATACGTGACACATCTTCTTCAGCTTGTTGAAGGACGTGACTGGTCGATCAACGTTATTTCCAAATCGGGAACAACGACAGAGCCGGCTATTGCATTCCGCGTATTCCGTGCCGCACTTGAGAAGCAATATGGCAAAGAAGAAGCACGCAAACGTATTTACGCAACAACGGACAGCGAGAAGGGCGCACTCAAGAAGCTTTCTTCGGAAGAAGGCTACGAATCGTTCATCATTCCGGACGATGTAGGAGGACGTTATTCCGTGCTTACAGCTGTAGGCTTGCTGCCAATCGCTGCTGCTGGTATTAACATTGAGCAAATCATGCAAGGCGCTGCCGATGCATCCAAAGAATACAGCAATCCTAACCTCGCAGAGAACGAAGCTTATCAATATGCTGCTGCCCGCAATGCGCTTTACCGCAAAGGCAAAGCGACTGAAATCCTCGTTAACTACGAGCCATCCCTGCACTTCGTATCGGAGTGGTGGAAGCAGCTCTTCGGCGAAAGCGAAGGCAAGGATTACAAAGGTATTTTCCCAGCAGCGGTAGATTTCTCGACAGACTTGCATTCGATGGGTCAGTTCATCCAAGAGGGTAACCGGAACATATTCGAAACGGTCATTCAAGTAAGAGAAGTATCCGAGCATATCTCGATCGAGCATGATGAGGCTGATCTGGACGGCTTGAACTTCCTTACAGGTAAAACGATGGACTTTGTTAACAAAAAAGCGTTCGAAGGCACACTTCTTGCCCATACAGATGGTCAAGTTCCGAACTTTATCGTGAACATTGCCGATATGACGCCTTATACTTTCGGATACCTTGTCTATTTCTTCGAGAAAGCATGCGGAATCAGCGGTTACCTGCTAGGTGTCAACCCGTTCGATCAACCAGGCGTAGAAGCTTACAAAAAGAACATGTTCGCGTTGCTTGGCAAACCGGGCTTCGAGAAAGAAAAAGCCGAATTGGAAGCAAGGCTTTAATAAGCCTCTTCAATCGGCATGCGGGAGTCATCGCCAATGCTGGAGAAATATAAGACGGTTAGGCAGCAAGCTAATGCCGAGATCGTCATTAAGAAATCACGATTCATCGGGCACGCTAAGCCGGTACAAACGGAAGAAGAAGCCGTGGCATTCATCAATGAGATCAAGCAGCAGCATAAGCAGGCGACGCATAACTGCTCGGCGTATATGGTGGGTGAACGTGATCAGTTCCAGAAGGCCTCTGATGATGGGGAGCCAAGCGGAACGGCGGGCAAGCCAATCCTTGAGGTCCTTAAGCACAAGGGGCTCAAAAATGTCGCCGTCGTTGTGACGCGTTATTTCGGCGGAATTATGCTGGGTGCTGGTGGGCTCGTCCGAGCCTATACGGACGGTGCTGTTGCCGGTATTGAGGCGGCGGATGAGATTGTGAACGTGCTTCACCGCGAGGTGTTCGTCGATGTGGACTATACGTGGTATGGGAAGCTGGAGAATGAACTGCATGGGAAGGGAACGCGCGTGGGCGGGACGGACTTCACAGACCGGGTTATCGTGCGCTGCCTGCCTGAAGTACCTGATGCCGAAGCGTTTATCACTTGGATAACGGATCTGACTCAGGGTCAAGCAGTCATTACACTTGGCGAAGATATGTATTATATTGAAGGTGAATAACAGGAAGAGGAGCATCAGCATAGGCTGATCTCCTCTTTTTTGGTATGTAGGTAAGCTCGATATGGAAATGCTATAAAGAAATACAATGAAAGCGATAAGCATTTCTAAATTTTTGATTGACTTAATCCCAGTTTGGATGCTACATTAATAATACCTAGTAACTTAATAGGAATTATGTTTTTATTTGTTTTGCTACACCTACGGCACGAGCCGATGGTCTGGAGGTTAAGTCACAGTGAATGCAATGTTCCGCGGGAAAGGGTGGAGCTTCGGCTTTCGGAGCGCCATTATGCTTTACTTTATTATTCTCATTGTTTTACCTATCGTCGGCATTTATACGCAATCCTTTTCGCTTGGATGGACGCCTTTCTGGGAAAGTGTTTCTGATCCGCTCGCGTGGAAAGCCGTGCTGCTGACAGTGAGGCTAGCTGTAATTGCTACGCTGCTAAACGTATTTCTGGGAACGATGATCGGCTGGGTTCTTATTCGCTACCGTTTCCCTGGACGACGCTTTCTGAACAGCTTGGTTGATTTGCCCTTTGCATTGCCGACTGCTGTTGGCGGGCTTATGATTCTGCTGCTGCTCGGTCCTAATAGCTTTGTTGGGGGCTTAGCGGAGAAGATCGGCATCGAGATCGTATTCCATGAGCCAGCCATTATCGTAGCGATGCTGTTTGTTACGTTTCCGTTCGTCATACGAGCCATTCAGCCTTTGCTGGAGGAAATGGACAAATCAGAGGAGGAAGCCGCGTATACGCTTGGCGCTAGCCGTGTCAAAACGTTTTTCAGCGTCATATTCCCTACGATGCTACCAGGTATTCTAAGTGGAGCCATGTTAGCTTTCTCACGCGGTATCGCGGAGTTTGGTGCAGTTGTGCTCGTTGCAGGCAATATACCAGGCAAGACGCTGATTGCATCGGTGTACATTTTCGGAGAAATTGAAAGCAGTAATCCGCAAGGAGCCGCCGCGGTTTCGGTCATGCTGCTAACGCTATCCTTCCTCATCCTTTGGACGGTTAACCTCATTCAAGGCAGGAGGGGCGGCCAATGATGAGACGACTATGGATTACGCTAACTTATATCGTATTTGGTTTATTGTTAATTGTACCGCTGATCAAAATTTTCACAGGCTCATGGGCAGATGGCTGGAGCGGTTTTATTGAAGGCATTACGAGACCACAGTCGCTGCACGCGTTGATGATGACAGGCATTATCGTCGTTGTCGTAACCGCTTTGAATACGATATTCGGCATTATGCTGGCTATGTATCTGGTCAGAGCCGAGTGGATTGGGAAGAGGATTAAGCGACTGCTGAACAGCTTGGTCGATTTGCCGTTCGCAGTTTCACCTGTTATCGGAGGCTTGATGATCGTTCTTATACTCGGTCCGAATACGATTATCGGCACCATGTTCGAGGACGCTGGTTTCAAAATTGTCTATGCGCTTCCGGGTATGATTCTGGCTACCTTGTTCGTAACGTTTCCTCTGATGGTACGTGAGGTTATGCCTGTGCTTCAGGAAATCGGTGCGCAGCAGGAGGAAGCTGCATCTACACTTGGTGCGTACTCCTGGTATACGTTCTGGAAGGTAACATGGCCGTCGATTAGATGGGGTGTCATCTACGGGGTTGTATTAACCGTAGCGCGCTCGCTAGGCGAATTCGGTGCTGTGCTCGTCGTATCGGGCAACATTATGAACAAAACGCAAACGGCTACAACGCTTG
Organism: Paenibacillus sinopodophylli; assembly: GCF_005930355.1. Classification (GTDB taxonomy): domain Bacteria; phylum Bacillota; class Bacilli; order Paenibacillales; family Paenibacillaceae; genus Pristimantibacillus; species Pristimantibacillus sinopodophylli. The sequence continues at coordinate 2,532,035 of NZ_VDBO01000001.1, read as the reverse complement.
TTTATCAAGATGTCGAGAATTTCAATGTAGTTGCCGCCAATGGCGTGGCACTCGTGCTCGCGGCCTTTTCCGTAGGATTGCTGCTGTTAATGGAATGGGCGAAAAAACGAAAGGAAGTGCATTAAGCCATGCATATTGAAGTTCGGAATCTGAACAAAAACTTCGGTGATTTCCATGCAGTTAAGGACGTTAGTTTTGAGATCGAGAAAGGCCATCTGATTGGCTTGCTCGGACCGAGCGGCGGCGGCAAAACGTCGATCCTTCGTATGCTGGCGGGGCTTGAGTCCCCTTCCTCAGGCGATATTATTTTTCATGGCAAACGGGTAAACGATCTTCCGCCACAGGAGCGGGGAATCGGCTTCGTATTCCAGAACTATGCGCTGTTCAAGCATATGACCGTCTACGACAACATCGCTTTCGGTCTGAAGGTGAAGAAGCAGTCGAAGGAACAAATCCGTGAGCGCGTTATGTATTTAGTTGAACTGACGGGACTCAAAGGCTTCGAGCACCGCTATGCGCATCAGCTATCCGGAGGGCAACGCCAGCGGGTAGCCTTCGCTAGAGCACTGGCGCCTGAGCCGCAGCTGCTGCTGCTTGATGAGCCATTCGCGGCAATTGACGCTAAGATCCGAACGGAGCTTCGCACATGGTTGAAGGAAATGATCGAGCGCGTGGGCATCACTTCAATTTTTGTTACGCATGACCAAGAGGAAGCCATCGAGGTTGCGGATGAGATTATGATTATAAGCAAGGGCAAGCTTGAGCAGAAGGGCAGCCCATGGGATATTTACAAAAATCCGGAGACACCATTTGTTGCGAGCTTTATTGGTGAATCGACCATTGTCGACGATATTTCACAGCTTATAGGCTTCGAGGATGGAGCGAGTCGCCCAGGTACCAAAGCGCTTATTCGTCCTGAATATATCGAGATCGGCAAGCCTGGAGAAATTAAGCTGGCTTCTGCTACGCTTCCAGGCAAAGTGAAGCATCTGCACTTCCGCGGAAGCGAGTGGATGGTCGAACTGCTTGTCGGTGACACGAAGCTGATTACGTACCGTTCGCTTGAGAAGGATGTACTGCATCCTGGCGATGAAGTAAGCGTGCTTGTGCATCGTGCTTATTTGTTCAATGACAACGACAGCTGGATTGCGGAGAACACGTTGAAAGTCGATCCGATGCCAATTCATATTTAACCAATATGCGATGTAGAAAGAGTTGTATGCAGATATGAAAATCAACCTGGTAACAAGTCGGCGCATATTCGTGCTGCTGCTTGTCTCGGCCATGCTGCTTCTTGCAGCAGGCTGCGGCAAAGCGGAGCAAACGGATGACCATGTAGCCGAGTCTACCGTACAAGACGGCGATGTAACACTTGTAATCGGTGCTTATTCTGTAGTGAAAGATGCTTTTGCCGATCTGCTTCCTGCATTTGCTGCCTATTGGCTGAATGAAACGGGGCAGAAGGTCAGTTTCCAAGAATCGTATGAGGCTTCCGGAACACAGGCACGAGCCATTGCTGGAGGCTTTGAAGCAGATGTAGCTATTCTAGCTATGGAAGGCGATTTGAACAAAATTGCAGATGCCGGCTTTATTACGCATGATTGGAAAGCCTCACAGAGTGGCGGCATGATTACCAATTCCATCGTTGTACTCGGAACCCGAAGCGGCAATCCGCTTGGTATTAAGGATTGGGATGATCTGACGCGGAAGGGCGTTAAGGTGCTGTATCCGAATCCGAAAACCTCAGGTGGAGCACAGTGGGACATCAACGCTATATATGGCGCGGGTCTGAAGCAATCGGAGCAGAAGAGCGGCACGAAGGATGAGGCTTATGCCAAAAGCTTTCTAAAGGCTGTTCATGCCAATGTCGAGTCGCTCGATAAGAGCGGGCGCGCATCGATGGCTGCCTTTGAATATGGGGTTGGCGATGTCATTGTTACGTATGAGAACGAGCTGCTTGCCCGAATAAAGAAGGGCATTGATTACGACATTGTCGTGCCTGAGAGCACGATTCTTATCGAGAACCCGGCAGCAATCGTCGATAAGAATGCGGATAAGCATGGGTCTCGGAAGGTAGCAGAAGCTTTTATTGCTTATTTGCACACCGAGGAAGCCCAGCGGGTATTCGTTGAGCATGGCTTCCGTGCTGTAGATGAGAAGGTAGCCGCAGAAACGAAGGACCGTTATGTCGTTCCTGAAGGGCTGTTCGATATTACCTATTTGGGCGGTTGGTCCGAGGTTAGACAGAACCTCTATTCCAAAAAAGGCATTTGGTATCAAGTGCTGGCTGATTTGTAATATGCGCAAGTTTATACAGAAGCACCTCGGGCATCGACCTGGGGTGCTTTCTTCGTGATTAATGGCCTACTTCCTTATCATGTTGTAAGGATATATTCCGGTTCATGGGATGCTCATGCTAAAATAAGAAATGCTATCTACTTAGTAGAAGGAGTATGGAGCGAAAATGAATAACATAAACAAGCAGAAGCTGTTGAAGGCGTTTGCAGTATTTCAAGGACAAGAGGTTTATTTGCATAGTGAAGCGACATCGTTTATTTTTGTGAGAAATTTCAAAGTGTGGCTGGAAGAGGCCATGATTGCAGGAGAGGGTCCTTTCCGCGTTGCCCTGCGTTTCGATCAAGTGGGCTGGCTTAGGACGGAAGGACTGACCCATTATGAAGCAACTGCTGACGGGAAGCTTCTGCTGGCTGGTTATGATGATCGAGGACGAATGAATGTAGCATTGCAGCTAGGAAAGGAGCCGTTCCCGGAATGAGTGGAGATAGGATGAAATCGAAGCGTAAAATACTTGCCGTATTCGCGCATCCTGATGATGAATCATTTATTTGTGGAGGTACGCTTGCGAAGTATGCAGAGCTGGGTGCTGAGATTACGCTCATAAGTGCCACGCGCGGTGAAATGGGGCGGCGTATGGGGAATCCACCTTACGTGAATAGGGAGACGATGCCTAGTATTCGTGAGAATGAGCTTAGGAAGGCTTGTGATGCGCTAGGTATTCAGAAGCTGATCTTTTTCGATATTCGGGATAAAATGGTCGAGTTTTATGACTCGGAGCGTTTGATTGAACGGATTGGTGAGCTTATGGAGGAGCTGCGGCCAGATGTCGTGTTGACCTTTCATGAAATATGGGGAGGGCATCCTGATCACTGTGCGATAGGGAAAGCGGCATCCGAGGCGTTCCGACGCAAACGTCTTGAGGGAGCTCTCTATTACATCAGCTTCGGAAGCGCGATGGAAGCACCGGAGCGATTCGGCTATACGAAGCGTGATGTTGTCAAAGTTGATGTCCGCAAGCATTTGCCAGCGAAGCTTGCCGCTTTCCGAGCGCATCGTTGTCAGACCGAGATCGATGAATGGGTATGGCTGCCTGATAAAGAAGCGCTGGAAAGATTCGGCGGATACGAATATTTCTTAGCGCAGGATCGGGAACGCTTGCCTCTCGTGCTTAATGGTTTTTTCGATACTTGAATGGTTTTGCATAATCATTAACGTTATTCGTTTAGCGCGCTAGCCGCAAGTATCTGCAGTACCGTATTGTCCATCGGCGGATTGTGCAGGCCAGCCCTCACATCTCGGTAGTAGCGCTCAAGCGGCAAGCTTCTGGCTAAACTAGAGCCCCCTACAATGCGCATCGCGATATCCACTACTTTGATTGCGTTATTGGTAGCGACATATTTGGCCAAACCAAGCTCAGGTTTAAGCATGAAGCGATTATCTACGTCACGGTCCCAGCGTTCGGCTGCCTCATAGAGCACGGAGCGGGCTGTTCGTAGCTCGACTTCCATTTGTCCGAGTGACTGCTGTACGATTGGAAGCTCAGCAATCGGACCTTGTAGATGATTCGGACGATGGGATTGCGCGAAAGAGATTGCAAAATCGCGAGCAGCAAGTGCAATGCCGATGTAGCAGGCGGGAATATGCAACAGCCAGCCGCCTCCATCATCCGTGCCTTTGCCTATGAGGCGGTGTTCATCCGCTGCGAAGGCTGCGTCCATGATAACATCATGGCTGCCTGTTCCTCTCATGCCGATTGTATCCCATGTCTCATGAATCGTGGTGTTTTCGGTCTTGAATAGAAGAAACTCCGCTGTCGTTTCTTCTTCGGGGATAAAGGCGGTTACGACAAATCGATCGAGTATCGGTGACAGTGTGCTGAACGTTTTGCGTCCGGAGATGAGCCAGCCGCCTTCTGTTCGAATGGCTGTCGTTTCCGGTCTGCCGCCGCGGCTCGGACTGCCTGAGCCAACTTCGCTGGCAAAGGTATTAATCATGGCACCCTTCGAGACGACATCATGGCAGAGCTGTTCAAATAGCGCTTCCGGCCATTTCCGGCTTGTACGAAGATGGAGCATTTGGCCAAGATGCCAGCCCACGGCAAGCGCCGTTGATCCGTCACCGTAGGCGAGACGCTCCTGCAGTGAAACGAGCTCATATAGGGAAATCTCATCTCCACCGAATCGTGCAGGAACCGTGAGTTTCAAATAGCCAGCTTCCTGTAAATCAGCGAAATTTTGATGGGGGAAGCTGCCTGCCCGGTCATGAAATTCTGCTCTTTCGGCAAAGCGTGCTGCCAGCTTAGTCGTCCTATCAGTACGTTGTTGTTCTTCTGCACTGCGTATGTATTGGTCGATTAATCGTCCCATCTATATGCACTCCTTTATTTTACAATAAATGTTGATTTCTATTAGAATTAGACCAGAGCATGCGTATAGAAATAATTTTACCATAGCTATGGATATTGAAGGTAATTGACGTTGTGAGGTTCCCGGTAAGCTAGTTAAATATAGGGGAGAAACACCATGAAAAGCTTAGCAAGCTATTATTTTTTACTTTATTTAGGGATGTCGGTTGTGATGCCGTATACGAGTCTTTTCTTCAGCGAAAAAGGATTCAGTAACACGGTTGTTGGACTGATCTTATCATTATGGGCATTGATTAGCGTGGTATCGCAGCCAATCATGGGCATGCTGAACGACCGGCTCAGCAGCCCACGGCAAATTCTACTTGTGTCAGCGATAGCGGCACCGCTCATCGGATTAAGCTTTATGTACTTCGACAGACTCGGTGCGATTATCGTTATTTCTGTTTTTTTCGTGTGGTTCCAATCTGCTCTTGGGCCGCTTAGTGATTCCATAGCTGTAGATATCGGGAATAGAGAAGGCTTTTCATTCGGCAGTGTGCGGCTTTGGGGCGCATTAAGCTATGCAATCGGCGCGTTTGTAACGGGGTTTTTATATGAAAAATACGGCTACGAGCATATTTTCTGGTATTATTTGGCTGTGAATGCCGTTCTGATGCTATTCATATTCCTGCTTCCGAAAGCGAAGCCTGTATTCAAAAAGGCGACGATCCGCGAGCAGATTAAAGAGGTGAGTCGCAATAAGCCGTTCCTCATCTTTGTCGGAATCAGCATGCTGGCGTTCATGTCGGTTTCGATCAATTTTTCTTTTCTTCCGATTTATTTCAAAGAGCTTGGCTTCGATAAAAGCTTGCTCGGCAGTGCTTATGCAGTAGCAGCGATTATTGAGGTTCCGATGTTCTGGGTGTCGGCAAGGCTCAGCAGAAAAATCGGGCATTACCAGGTACTCTGTATGGCCGCAGCCATTTATTCGCTTAAATACCTTCTGTTGTTTACATTCGCTGATGTTTATTTAACGCTCGTCTTGCAGCTTTTGGACGGTATCGCATTTGCCTTCGTGGCGGGCACGGCTGTCGAAGTGGTAGAGAGCTATTCCGGTGAGCGTACACGGGCAACGCTGCAAACGGTATTTGCGGCGATTACATGGGGGCTAGGCGGTATTGTCGGCAATGCAGCAGGCGGGATTGTAGTGGATTATTTGGGCGTTCAGTCCCTATATCTTATTCTGGGTATTTTCTGCGCGACAGCTTCTATTCTTTATGCGGCAACCCGGAAGTTTGCACTAGGAATGAAGATGGGTACATGACGTAAAAGCCGTTCAAACAAAGGAGGATCGCTCCGCAGCATATTATATAGCTGCAGGGCGATCCTCCTTTGTTTTGCTTTTAGAACATCGGGAATACGTAACGAACAAGGAAGTATAATGCTCCGAAAAATATAATGATGTATGCTGCGTATTTAATGAATGTAGTTGCTACAAGGCTCGAATCGAATTTCCTCTCCACATGACGCTCCTCAATTTCCACATTACGATGTCCGTTTGCCATTTGAACCACTCCTTTAGTGATTTGGATAGTCTCCATTACCCGTGGAAGGGGATTATGAATCAGCAGGTTCTGTCATATGTCGATCATTTCTTGGGAAATAATCGTAATAAATATGTAGTAATAAGTGATGTTAGAGAGAAATTACGAAAAAATGGAACTATGGACTACGCACTCCGACGGATAGCGACAACATTCGACATTACTTGTCTGTTATTATCGGATTAGCCAATAATAGGGAGGATCTTTCCAAATAATACTCGATAAGATGTCCCATAAAAAAAAAGGGGAATAATTAGTATGCGAAAATGGTTTTTTTCAATATTAAGTGTTGTTATGCTTGTGTGTCTGACATTGCCATTCGTTCAGGCAGCAGAAGGAGAGACATTAGCTAGCGGATTTAAAGATGTGGAGAGTAAGCACTGGGCTAAGGCAGGAATCGATCAAGCGGTAAAGGCTGGATATGTCGGCGGTTATGAGGATGGCAATTTCAGGCCAAACCAACAGGTCACCTATGCTGAGTTTATGCGAATGATCGTATCCGCTGTTGGTTTAGAGGTAAGACCGAATAACGAGGGCAAATGGTATTTACCCTATTTTGCAGCAGCGAAAGAAGCCGGGATTTTCCGAAATGACTTTAAAGAAGCGGTATATAACAAACCGATTTCGCGTATTGAGATGTCAAGAATTGCGGTGCGTGCGGTACGTGAGAATTTGAAAACGGTGGAAACAAAGTATGTGCCGAATCGATTTTTATTCGAAGCTGCTCGGCAAGGCATTGTGAATGGATATGGGAAAGGTGAGATTCGACCAGAAGGAATGACGACTCGTGCCGAGAGTGTAGTCGTTATTGATCGGATATTGAAAATCCGTAGTGGAGCAAAGCTGAAAATGGACAAGTATGCTACGAATGCAGCTGAGGTTCTATGGCATCGAACCAATGCATTGACAATGCTCCCTAGGTACCTAGGGACTCCGGCTGTATTGAATTATCCGCATTACAAAGATTATTTCGATGCTAGTCAGTTGGAATTTATTGGTGATAACGGAAATCTTATTAATCGAACAGAGAAGCTGCTTGTCATTGATATGGACGATAAGAACGATCCGAACTATAAGCTGGTGCCAACGGATTTGATGTGGGATGTCCCACTGAGCGACGAACCTCTCCCAATTCCGCAGAAAGGTATCTACTTAGTGTTGGATTTTCAATATTTTGAAGTGAAAAAGGAATATAAAACCCATTACCAAACGTTTGGAACTACTATTGCTGGAATTGATCCAGGCTATAACCCCGTGAAAGGAAGTACGAAGTTAGAGACAATTGTTAATATTTTTTCTCCAAGTAATACGTTTAATAAATTTTTCCGAGATCCAGTAACCTATAAATATGATTATGATAGGTATAAGAAGCAGCGGTTTATAACGGGATATGCCTTCCCTAAAGGAAACCATAAAATACGTAACGATAATACGGCGTCTATTAAGTTCAAAGGGCCAACCAATTTTGGCGCAAAAGAACTTACCATTCTGTATGAATCATGGCTGGATGAGAGTATTACAAATTAGTAAGTGGTAAAAGCAGGCTGAAACTGAGTTTTACGGTTTCGGCCTATTTTCGATGATATGGTTCTTATCCTTGCCATTTTGCATATAGTAGTCAACGAAGCCCTATTGCTGCAGAACTTCACGTAGCTTTGCAAAAACATAGGATAGGGCAGCAGGAGGCCAATACGTTGATTGAGGAATGGAAACAGCTCAGCAGCAACAATGCGAAAAGTCATGGGAACGGTGAACTATGGTATGAGATTGAGCAGACGATTGAGGAGTTGGAGACCTATCTGGAAGCGAATTCGGAGGATGAAATTGCGTGGGTGCAGTACAAGCAGTTTCTGAATAAGCGGGAAAATATGAATCGGCTGCTGGCGGAGGCTTATGAGGGGTCTTCTCATCTGTTGCTGCAGGCGTAATCCAATAGATCAAAGCTGACGATAGGAAGGTTAGACAGTGCTGCTTCATGCTTCTTCGTGAATGAATGTGGAAGCAAGCTGTTTATTATTACTTGAATCAGTCTAAAAAATGCTAGGGAGCAGGCTGCTGCGCTCTGGCATTTTTTGTGTGTATTAATTGCTTGCAGAAATTGGAGTAGAAGCTCATGTGCTGAAAATATGTGCAGCCTGCGAATAGTGTGAATAGTAGATTCGTTACAGCTTGGAGGAAGCAGCATGAACAAAAAAAAGGAATTGTCGAAAAGAAGAAAAACGATAAAAATGTTATTCATATTGGCTCTGGCACTTATGCTCGTAATGATACTGGGCGGATGGACCACAGTCCGGCTCATGATTGATGCGCAGGACATTGAGAGGCTCGATGTGCCGCTGTCCGCAGCAACTGTCGTATATGACGAGAATGGTCAAGAAGCGAGCCGCATTGCATTCAATAAGATTGAAGAAATTGAGTATTCTGCTATTCCAAAACATATGATTGATGCTGTTGTTGCGGTGGAGGATAAGCGTTTTTTCGAGCATGACGGAATGGATGTACGCGCGATAAGCCGTGCTTTTGTGACTAACCTTACCTCAGGTGGAACCGTTCAAGGTGGGAGCACGATTACCCAGCAGCTAGCCAAAAACGTATTCCTGTCGCAGGAGCGGACGTGGTCGAGGAAATGGAGCGAGTTGCTGCTAGCGCAAAAGATTGAGGAGCATTACAGTAAACAGCAAATTATGGGGATGTATCTAAATCAAATTTATTATGGGGAAGGCGCATGGGGACTTGATCGGGCTTCGAATATTTATTTTGGCAAGAAGGCTGAGCAGTTGACCGTAGCGGAAGCTGCATTGCTGGCCGGATTAATCAAAGCGCCGTCAGCACTTACTCCTTACAAGCATAAGGAGAAAGCGTTGGAAAGACGAAATGTTGTGCTTCAGCTCATGAAGGAGCAAGGATGGATTAGCGATGACTCCTATAAGGATGCGATTAATGAGCCAATTACGTTGTTAAGCGCCAAGCCTAATCGGGTAGATGACATTCAATATCCTTATTATGTGGATCAAATCATTCGCGAAGCGATGGCGGAGTATGGGCTATCGGAGAACGAGGTACTGCAGGGCGGATTACGGATTTATACCGAATTGAATACGGATATGCAGAAAGCGGCCGAGCAGGTGTATGCGAAGGATGCATTGTTTCCTGAGAGTGCACATGATCAGCTTATTCAGAGCGGTGCTATTCTTGTAGATCCGCGTGATGGCGGGATTCGCGCACTTGTTGGTGGAAGAGGCGAGCAGCCTTTCCGCGGCTTTAACAGAGCTACGCAGCTAAAACGTCAGCCAGGCTCCACGATCAAGCCGGCAGTCGTTTATACGCCCGCATTGGAGCTTGGCCATATGCCAGTGGACGAGCTGGTGGACGAGCCTGTGAACCTTAATGGCTATGATCCACAGAACGCAGACGGTATTTTTCACGGAAAGGTATCCTTATATGAAGCGCTGATTCACTCCTACAATGTTCCTGCTGTGAAGTTATTGAATGAAATGGGTGTTCAAACGGGAATCGATGCGGCAGAGAGGTTCGGCATACCTTTGACAGACGAAGACAACACGCTCGGTCTCGCACTTGGCGGTCTGCACGAAGGCGTTGCACCGATTCATATGGCTGAGGCGTTCGGTGTTTTTGCGAATGACGGCGTACGGATGGATGCGCATGCGATAACACGGATCGAATCCGCTGAAGGTGAAGTGCTGACTTTATTCGAGCAAGATAAGGGCAGTACGAAGGTGACGGAGCCATCGATTGCCCGCATGATGACGGCGATGCTGCAGGGGGTTATTCAAGAGGGAACAGGAACTTCCGCAGCGTTAGAAGGCCGCCCGCTTGCAGGCAAATCCGGAACGACTCAAATGCCAGGTACGAAGGGCTATAGTGCCAAAGATAACTGGTTTGTAGGCTATACGCCTCAGCTTGTTGGAGCGGTGTGGCTAGGCTACGATAAAACCGACAGCACCCATTACTTGTCGACGAGTTCCAAAGCCGCGGCAATCGTATTCCAAGCCTTGTTCACAGCGGCTTTGAAGGATGAACCGATTCTGTCCTTCCCGCAGTCCCCTGAGCTTATGTTGAAAAAAAACAACGGTAATAATATAGACAAAGCTAAGGATGAAGAAAAGAACGACAAGGATAATGAGAAGAAGAACAAGGAAGATCGTGCAAAAGAAAAGCGCAATAATAAATCTGAAAAAAAACGTGAAAAGGAACGTGAAAAGGAACGTGAAAAGGAACGTGAAAAGGAACGTGAAAAAGAACAGAAGAAGGATCGCAAAAACAGAGAGAGTAAGGAGAGGGACTAGCGTAGCGGCCGTGAAAATGAGGAGTAGGATAACACTTCCAAAAAGCTTTATATATGCGTGGAAAAGAACGGATGAACCCGGTTGAGCTAGTCTCCCCCTCCTACTTGATTCCAATGATTTTGTTTCCATGTTGTCTAGGTATACATGTACTATCCCGAACGAACTTGGACAGTACATATGTTATGACTTCTGATAGCTGCGGCGGAAGGCTCCGGGTGTGAGCTGTTCCAACTTCTTGAAGATTGCTCCATAATAGCTGGCAGATTCGAAGCCGACTTGATGAGCAATATCCTGCATCCCGTGCTGCACATTGTCGAGCAGCAATTCCTTGCTCTTGTTGATCCTTACCTGATTGACATAGCTGATTGGACGAATGCCTGTCGTCTTCTTGAACAAATGGCAGAAGTATTCCGGTGTGACACACATCAGTCCAGCGAGCGTCTGCAAAGATATGTCTTCGGAATAATGCTGGTCAATATAGTCCAGGACAGGCTTTAACCGCTCATACTGCTGCCCGACGGTATCGCTGCCCTCGACAGAAACTCGCTGGATAATTTCCGTCAATAAAGTATAGAGGATAGCAGAGCAGCTGTAATTGCTTAGCGTTTGCTCATGCGGTGTAAGGGCGGCATGCAGCAGTTCCCGCATTCGGGATAGAAGGTATTCGGGTGATGCCAGCGCGAATACACAGGTGTCTACAATGCCGACTGTTTCAAATAAGCTCGCTGACCCGCTGCCGTCGAAGATGATCCAGTCAACTTCCCAGCTTCCCGATAAAGCATAATATTCGTGCTTCTGGCCGGGGAACAGCAGCATGCCCATGCCTGGATTGACGATATACTCGGTATCACTTAACTTGAGCTTGCCCTTGCCACTGCGGCATTGAATCCACTGATAATCCTGAATGCCTGGGTCTCGGCGTATATGCTCCTGTTCATGATGAAGACCAATGCCAATTAAATAAAAAGGGAGCAGCTTGTCTCGGGCGGATAGTACCGGGAATGCGCGATTGGGATGAGGCATGCGAACAACTCTCCTATTAACTTAATATTGTTATATCATATTAATTATTTAAGATATTCACTCTAATTAATATACCATATAATCGTAATATATTGATGAATAAAGGAGATCACAGGATGACAATTAAGATCGGAATTGATTACTATCCAGAGCAATGGGCTCCCGAGCTATGGGAGAAGGATGCAGTGCTTATGCAAGAGACTGGTGTTTCTGTTGTGCGAATGGCGGAGTTCGCCTGGAGCCGAATGGAACCGAACGAGGGTGATTATCGGTTTGAATGGTTGGATGCGGCTATAGAAGTATTCGCCGCACGCGGCATGGAGATCGTGTTATGTACACCCACTAATACCCCGCCGAACTGGATGACAACCCGTTATCCGGATGTGCTGCCAATGAATGAACAACGTCAAATCATTCGGCCGGGTGTGCGTGGACATCGCTGCAACAACAGCTACTCCTTGAGAATGCTGGGCTCCAAATTTGTGGAAGCGATATCACAGCGCTATGCGAAGCATCCTGCCGTCATTGGCTGGCAAATCGATAACGAGATGCACTACCAGGAATGCCATTGCGATACGTGCAATCGTGCATTTGTCGCTTGGCTCCAGAAGCGTTATTCGACTCTGGAAGAGTTGAATCGGGAGTGGGGTACGGTCGTCTGGAGCGGGGAGTACAGCAGTTGGGCCGAGGTAACGACGCCGCTCGGTGGCAGCAAGCCGATGAATCCTTCTTATCTTCTGGAATACAAGCGATTCTGCTCGGACAGCGTAGGCTATCTGCTGGGATGGCAGCTTGAAATTCTACGGAGAAACTGTCCAGGCCAATTCGCAACGCATAACATGTGGCAATTTCCGAATACCCTGGACTATTATGATCTTCACAAAGAACTAGACTTCGTTTCTGTCGATTATTATCCGAATGAGCTGTATCGGGATTATGGCGATCGGTTTCCGAGAAACGGAGCGCTGTCGCTTGACTTGGTTCGCGGCATCAAGCGCCGTAATTTCTGGGTAATGGAGCAGCTCAGCGGACCGCAAGGCGCTTGGATGCCGATTCAACGCACCCCTTATCCTGGACTGATCCGAGCTCGTTCCTGGCAGACAATCGCCCGCGGCGCGGATATGGTCGTCCATTTCCGCTGGCGGAGTGCTGCCGTCGGAGCCGAACAGTTCTGGCACGGGCTTATTGATCATAGCAATGTTCCTGGACGCAGGTTCAAGGAGTTTGCGGAGCTTACTCGCGAGGTGAACCAGCTAGGAGAACGGCTTGCTGGCTCAACAATCGTTACCCAGGTTGCGATTCTGCATTCGCATGACCAGCATACGGCGCTTTCCCTTCAGCCACAGGCAGAGGGAGGAATGCACTATATAGACAATTTGTCCTCTATGCACAATGCATTTCTAAAAATGGGCGTCGGTACGGACGTTATCAACTGGACCGAGGAGCTTGATGGCTACAAGCTGGTCATTGTCCCTTCCCTCTTCCTGTTAAGTGAAGAAGTAGCCCAGCGGCTGGAGCGGTTTGCGGCCGGAGGCGGCACGGTCGTCCTCACCAATCGGACAGGCGTGAAGAACATGAGGAATGTATGTGAGATGCTGCCTCTGCCGGGGCTGCTGGCGGAAGCGGCGGGTGTAGTCGTTAGTGAATATGATGCAATCGGCAACAGCGAGCATCGAATTCGGAACGCGGAGGGCCAGACATTCGATGCAAAGCAATGGTGTGATCTGCTTGAATTGCGAGGAGCAGAACCGATTGCCTGGTATGACAACGATTTTTTCGAGGGTGTGCCGGCGGTTACTGTCAATAAGCTTGGTGAAGGTGAAGTGTATTATGTCGGCACTTGGCCGGAGCCATCGTATTTCTATCAGCTGTTCGAAGGTATATTGAAGGAAAAGGGTTTGGCGCCCAAGCTCCAGCTGCCGGAAGGTGTAGAACTGTCGATTCGAACGAAGGGCGAGGAAAGCTTCCTGTTCCTGATCAATTTGACGAATGAGCAACGAGAGGTTACTCTTGACGTTCCCTATCGCAGCTTGTTGACGAGCGAGAGATCGGAACGGAAGATGACGCTACCAGCACTGGGAGTAGATATTCTAACTTTATAAGATCAGTGGCTTGCATCTTTGCGAAGGGCTGTCTCACAAGGCTGAATACCTTGTGAGACAGCTCTTTATTTCTGTTCGACAGAAGTGTCGATGGACGCGTGTGCAACAGAAGAAGATTGCTTATTTCCCCTTCGCAACAAAAAAGCCGATGAAAATAATAGCAAGCCCTATCCACGTTCGCCACGAGGGTGATTCCTTCATAAAGATATAGCCCATAAGAAGAGATACAAACAGCTCGAGCCCCTTAGAGGCAAGCAGTACGTAGCCTAAGCTTCCGAGTGCTTTGTATCCGAACTTAACACCATAGCCAATACAGAGATTGGCAAGCAGGAACAGCGGTAATACCAGCAGCTGGAACTTAAAGGTTGTCCAAAAATGCGGGTCAATGTGCTTGCTCTGGTAGGAGTAAACAGCATTTACGATAAGCAATCCGGATAATAGCAGCGAAGAGCTGTAGATATATAGCAAGATTGACCTCCACTTGGTTTTTGTCCTGTTCAAATAATGTTTCCATGCAGCAACTTTTTTATGATTATAGGAGGTCATTGAAAGAGTACGGCTGAAAGTCGAGGGATTCGGAGTCTGTATCATACATTGTTACTGACGATCCGATTAACCGCGGCTGGCCAGCTGGATTTATATAACTAATGAAAGCTACTTATGAGGGCTTGCTTCTTTGCGGAGCGCAACGGACAGCATGTGGCAATTTGGAAGTAATTCGTATATGCTAGATTCATATAGAGGAGCTGATACGATGGTGCTGGAAGTTGCAATGCTGCAGATCAAGGAAGGCATGACAGAGGCATTCGAGCGTGATTTCAAGCTCGCTTCGGCTATCATCTCGAGCATGAAGGGCTATTGCGGACATGAGTTGCAGAAATGCCTGGAAGCGAGCCACAAATATATTTTGCTCGTGAGATGGGAAACGCTTGAGGATCATACGAAAGGTTTTCGCGGTTCCGAGGAATACTTGCAGTGGAAGCAGTATCTGCATCACTATTACGATCCATTCCCGATCGTAGAGCACTTTACGAGCGTGGCTATCAGCTAAGACTGCTGTATTGAAGCTTCACTGAAAATAGATATAGAGGGTGAGCCGCATTCAAGATTTTATACCGTTGCATCTTAGCTTCGACGGGGCAGGCCAAGAGGTTGAAGTATTAGATGTCATTCAACTGGATAAGGACATTTATCGCATAGAAGAGAATCCCGTGTTCACGGAAAACGTGGCCTTCGGAGATGTGATCCGCGTGAAAACATTGCAGGATGTTTCCATTTACATTGAAACAATCGAGAAATCAACATTTACGCGCCATAACTGGCTGCTTAGCAAGGAGGTTATTTACTCTCTTGAGCTGAAGCTGCTTAAAAACAAAATTCGCGATTGGCAAGGCAAATCGCAGCAGGTGTTCGGCGGTATCTTTATTGTGAATTTACCAGCCCATACGGAAGTAGATATAAATGAAGAGGTTCAGAGGGTAATCCGAACGGTGCAGAAATAATGAGCTGCATCGCAGCAGAGGAGGATAACATATGGAGCTAGGGCTTAAAGGTAAGGTTGCAGTCGTGACAGGCGGGAGCAAAGGCATCGGATTTGCTACTGCGCTGCTGCTTGCATCAGAGGGCGCGGAGGTCACGATTGTTGCACGGGAAGAAGAGTCTCTTCGCAGCGCAGCAGCGCGTATTGAAGAGCAGACAGGCAAAGCAGTGCTTGCAATCAGCGCAGATGTCTCGAAGCGGGAAGAGGCTGCCCGTGTAATCGGAGAGACGGTCGGAAAATTCGGCAGCGTACATATTCTTGTGAACAATGCGGGAACCTCAGCAGCAAGTCGGTTCGACCAAGTGCCAGATGAAGCTTGGACGGCAGATTTGGATCTGAAGCTGCTTGGTGCTGTTCAATTCTCCCGCGAAGCATTGCCTCATATGCGTAAGGCAGGAGGAGGCGCTATCGTTAATGTCACGGCGATTGGCGGAAAAACGCCGGGAGCATCCTCGCTGCCGACCTCTGTGAGCCGTGCGGCTGGACTTGCGCTTACGAAAGCGATGAGCAAGGATTTAGCAGCAGAAGGCATCCGTGTCAACGCTGTATGTATCGGTCTTATTCGCAGTGCGCAGATTGAACGTATGTGGCAAGCTAAGGCGCCTGAGCTAAGCTGGGAGGAATTTGCAGCTGATCCACGTCACGGCATACCGCTTGGACGTATTGGGAATGCCCAGGAGGCGGCCAACGTCATCGGCTTCCTCGTATCAGATGCAGCGTCGTTTGTTACAGGTACTGCGGTTAACATCGACGGTGGTATATCTGCCGTATTATAATCATCTATTTCATACAAAGAAGCTCTTAACAGCCGAGAAATTACGACTTGGCTGTTAAGAGCTTTATTTGAAATATAACAAAGGATATGAGTTTACTCATACGTTCTCTATGCGTTTCGCTGAAACGATGGTGTTTATAACATGGACACCGTCAGGCGTTTCTTCTTCCTTTATTTCTTTTGTTGGATGCGTTGGTTAAAGCGATCAACTCGTCCGCCTTTATCTGTGTTGCGCTGCTTGCCTGTATAGAAGGGATGCGATGCAGAGCTTGTATCTACACGAATAACCGGATAGCTGTTGCCGTCTTCCCATTCCATCTTTTCATTCGATGATTTTGTGGAGCCTGTCAGTATTTTAAAGCCGCTGCTTACGTCAAAAAACAATACTTGCTGGTAAGTGGGATGTATACCTGGCTTCATTTTATTCACCTGTCCTTTATTAGTAATATTTACGATCAAATGTAGTTGTATCATAGACGATAACGGTTCACTATGTCAAGGCGGGCACTTTGATACCTTATAAAAATATGGTATTTGCTAATTTCGTAAAAGTATACTACCATTAAATTATAATGATTCTAAAAGTAAGCCTTTTCATGAATGAGCTGTCTCTATTTTATGAGGCTTCTGAATAGAAGGAGGTATCTCTGCATGTTAAATATCAACGCAGAAATGGACCGAATAAATCGGCATTTGATCGACAATGGATATAAGCTTACGACACAGCGTGAAATTATATTGCGAGTACTGCTCGAGAATGAAATGGATCACTTGAGCGCAGAAGGCGTCTTCATGCTCGTTAAGCAAAAATATTCTGAGATCGGCTTAGCTACCGTTTATCGTACGCTTGAGCTGCTCGCCGAGCTTCATGTTGTAGAAAAAATGAATTTCGGTGACGGTGTGGCGCGTTATGATTTGCGCGAGGAAGGCCATGAGCATATGCATCATCATCTGATCTGCAACGAATGCGGTTCGCTTACAGAAATTAAAGAGGATTGGCTCATCGAGATTGAGCAGCGCATTGAGCGTGAATTTGGCTTCAAGGTTATCGATCATCGACTGGATTTCACAGGAACGTATAAGAACTGCAGCAAAGGTGAATGCAAGCGAGGTCGGAAAGCCGTATCTTAAGCCCTGAAGAAGACAAGAACGATCGAATTGACGGTTAGACTAAAGCCCCTAAAGGAAACATTGTGAAACCCGTATGGGAGGTCGATGTTGCTTTAGGGGCTTTTGCGTGGAAAATAGTCGTTACTTGAATTAGGTTTTCAAATCGTAATCATTCTGATATACTTACAACGTAATGATTACGTATAAATATATTCTGAGCTAAAGGAGCCTTATGAGCAATGAGTAAAAATAATAATAATCGCCTTCCTAGAGCGAAAGGCTCGGAGATGGCATCCTATTATACAGCGAAGGATTGTGCGCGCAAGGTTAAACGAATGGTTTTTCAACCAGACAATCGGACGATTATAGAGGAGTTTCTCACCATTCTGGCAATGAAGGAAAAATTCGAAGAGCATGATGTGCCGATTCCAAATAAAATTGTCATGTACGGACCGCCGGGGACGGGGAAGACGTTGACGGCATTCTATATGGCGCAGCAGCTTGATGTTCCGCTAGTACTGGTACGCTTGGATACGATCATTCACAGTCATCTTGGTGAAACGGCCAGCAACGTCCGCAAAATATTCGAGTATGCCAAAGCTACGCCCTGCGTATTGTTTCTTGACGAATTTGATGCGATTGCGAGAACAAGGGAAAACAACGACGAGGTAAAGGAAATGGCAAGGGTAGTCAATACACTCCTTCAATGCTTGGATGAATTCGAGTGCGGCAGCGTATTTATGGCGGCTACGAACTTGCAGGAGGAGCTGGATCATGCTGTTTGGCGCAGGTTCGACACAAAGATGACTTACGGAATGCCGGATGACGCAACCAGGAATGAGTATATTCGTCTGTTGATTGGAGAATTTAGTCAAGAGCCTCGAACGCTAGAGCATGCAGCTGCTTCGCTCAAAGGCTGCAGCTTCGCGGACATGGAGCAAATTGTGCTGAAGGCGAAGAGAAAAGCAATTATCGAAAGTTCCACACTGACTGTTAGCCATGTGCAGCATGCTTTGGAGGAGTATAAACCGCATTTGAACACGTAGTTTGGGTATATCTAATAATTCCGAGTTTTTCTTAAGCGACAGGAGGTGTACATATTGGGAAAACTAGCTCTGGAAAACAGTATTGAACAAGTAGTCAGCCTTCAGAAGGAAGCTTTGTGGGGACGCAGGTCACTGGAGCTTGAGAAATGGGCAGAACGTGAAAAAGTGAAAAAGAGGGATAAGCTGACCATGGTACTGGAGTCGTTCGCAGTCGACGCCCAGCTATATCCTGCCCTTGCTTTGATGAGAAGGCTGCAAATCCCAACACAATTTTCCTGTGCAGGGGTAAGCTTGAAAGACGATCCTCTTGATCATTCGCTCTATGCGTACGTGACCATCCTTGAGAGTGAACAGACGGAACAGTTTGTACGTTTTGCATCGCAGTATATGAAGCATCGCGTGTTGATCACATATGAGCCTGAACGCAGCCGCTACGATTTATCTTCGTTTTTTATCGGACATAATCGCTCCTTTTGCCTGCTTCTTCATCGCTGTACGAAAGCTTATGAAGAGCATGCCAACGTCCAAGGCTGAAGTCTAACTTTTTTTATAATCGTAATAATTACAATTAAACTAAAATGAAATAAGGGGAAATTATAACATGAACATAAAAAATCAGCTTGTCATCTGTATGCTACTTGCATTGGTACTATTGACAGCGGCATGTGGAAACACAACGGTCAATGAAAATGCAAATAAAGAAGCGATTGGATCAGCACAGACGGAGGAAGCGGCTGCTCCTCTTGAAACGGAGGCTCCAAGCGATGCATTTGTTCCGCAGACGGTTGTAGACGCATCGGGAACGGAGCTTGAATTTACGGAACCGATAACCAAAATTGCTTGCGTTGTTTCGCTTTGTATCGATGTATTGGTCGAGCTTGGTCTTGAGCCTGTTGCGATTGCAGAAAGCGGTGTGCGCACGATTGCAACGGAGCCGGAGTTCTACGGAGATAACGGGAAGAAATTCGCATCAATCGGCGGAAGTTTTTTCGAACCGAATCTAGAAGACATCGTAACAGCAAAGCCTGACCTCGTTATTGGACTGATGGGGGTGCATGATGCGCTCCGAGAAGGGTTGAATGGCGCTGCTCCGGTCTATTTAGCACAGCCGAAGACATATTCAGATTCTATTGCCGTCCTCGAAACGATAGGGAAGCTGACAGGCAAAACGGTGGAGGCAAAAACAGCGGGAGATCACTTCCTTGCCAAGCTTGAATCAGCGAAGCAGAAAGCGCCAAAGGATAAAAAGGCTTTGATTATGTATGGCACGGATGTGAACTTTGCTATTGTAACGGACAGCGGGTTAGGCGGTTCCGTTCTGAAAGAAGTTAGTCATTATCCCTTCCAAGTAAAGGACCCATCCGAGGACCCATACGGAGAGGGCAGCATACCGTATTCGCTTGAGAAGCTGCTGGAAGAGGACCCGGACGCAATCTTTATTGAAAGCTATTCCTACAGTCCCGGTACGAAGCCGCTTTCCGAGCAAATGGCAGAGCTGCCGCTTTGGAGCAAGCTGAAGGCTGTTAAGGAAAACAAAGTAATTGAGGTTCGTTCGCCTATCTGGGGCGATGGCCGCGGTACCCGCTCCCTGGGCATTCTGCTGGATGAGTCGCTTCAATTCCTGTATCCGGATCTGTTCTAGGAGGCAGAGACATTCATGCAGGCGAAAAAAAAACTACATGCGCTCGGAAGAAGAATTGTTCTTCTTCCGATTTTTTTATTTGGCGTATTGCTCAGCGCAGCAGCGATAAACGTAAGCTCTGGATCTCCGTCAATGACTTGGGCTGAACTGCTGGGCGTTATATTCTCCAATGTTGGAAGCGAGCTTCAGCGAACAGTCATATGGGAGATGAGAATACCAAGAATCGTTCTTGGTCTAATGGTTGGCATGCTGCTAGGTGCTGTAGGTACGCTTATGCAGGGGGCGATGAACAATAAGCTGGCTGGTCCTGAGCTGCTTGGCGTCTCCTCTGGTGCGTCACTTGTTATGGCTGCGATTACCGTGCTGCATTTGCCTATATCCGTGATGCTGCACCCCTTTCTTGCCTTGCTAGGGGGACTTGCAGGCGGATTATGCGTTGTGCTGGCCGCGAGGGGGAGCCGTGGTACGGTCGGTATGCTGCTTATCGGCATGTCCGTATCAGCTATTCTAAACGGATTGCTTATTGCTCTAATCGCCCTAGCGACAAGCAACGATGTCAATCTGCTGTATACGTACTTATTAGGTTCGCTGGCAAACCGCAGCTGGGAGCATGTGCTTCATACGCTTCCTTGGGCGATTATTACGCTGCCTATAGCTTTCTTTTTCACCCGTACTCTAAATATGCTGCAGCTTGGCGATGAGGCAGCAGCCGGGCTTGGGGTCAAGGTGCTTCGCGCACGAATTGCCATTCTGGCACTCTGCACAGGATTAATCGCTATCACAGTTGCGCAGTGCGGTCCGATTGGCTATATCGCATTAATCGCGCCGCATTTGGTACGTGCTTTGCTTGGCACCTTAGATGCAAGATTCATTCTACCCTTATCGGCATTGTGTGGTGGTATTCTTCTCGTTGCAGCGGACACAGTTGCCCGACTTCTACTTTATCCAATGGAAATTCCAGTAGGTGTATGGACGACATTGCTCGGCGGTAGTTTTTTCTTGCTCCAATTTCTCAGAAAGCGGCAAGGAGGCGGCGTGGATGTCTGAAAAAAAGCGCATATCGTATATCTATATCCGAGTGAGGCGGCTTTCGCTCACTGCTGCGGTGCTGTTAGCCGGTATTACAGTGCTGCTGGTGCTTCATATTGGGCTTGGAAAAACGTTGCTTACCTCAGATGAGGTGCTTCTGGCATTGTTTAATCGTGGAGGAGAAGAAGGTTATCGGCATATCGTCTGGAACCTGCGTCTACCCCGTGCCTTAATCGCGATTGCGACGGGTATGATGCTGGGAACAGCAGGTGCGATCTTGCAAGCTATTATGCGAAATCCGCTCGTTGAGCCAGGACTGGTTGGAGCTTCATCTGGAGCAGTGCTGTTCGCTGTGCTATGGACGAGTTTTTCATCTGCCGTATGGATGACAGCAGTACCGCTGCCCTTTATTGCGCTGGCAGGTGGGCTTGGCGCAGTCTTACTTGTTTTTGCATTGAACGTTCGGCAGCAGAGCAATGCAGCCCGTCTAGCGCTGATTGGAATGATTGTGACGGCTATATTGCAATCGGTAACATCATTATTTCTTCTCCATGGGCAGCAGGGGTTGTCGACTATTTTTCTTTGGACCTTCGGATCGTTAAATGGCAGAGGCTGGAGCAGCTTTGCAGCACTTTGGCCATGGGCAGTGACTGGCTTGCTATTAGCGATGCTATATGCACGAAGAGCAGAATTGCTGCAATTGGGAGATTCGACAGCGACCGGACTTGGCGTGGCTGCGAGCAGGTCCCGATTCATCCTACTCCTTATTGCATCAGGCTTAACGGCAGCGTCCGTTTCGGTAGTAGGAGCAATTGGCTTTATAGGACTTATTGGACCGCATATTGCAGCGTTGCTCGTAGGGAGAAGACCTGTTCTATGGTTTCCGATCAGTGCATTATTCTCAGCATTCCTGCTGCTTGCTTCAGATTGGATAGGTCAAAGCCTAACCCTCAGGGTTCCATTCCCAGGCATGGAGAATCATTTGACGAGCCTGCCAGTCGGCGCAGTCACTACGCTGCTGGGGGCACCTTTCTTTCTGTTTCTGCTTCGTAAATCATTAATGAGAAAATAAGAAGAGCTATCTGCTTGCTTGATTGAAATAGAAAAGTTTGCAAAAGGAGCTGCCTGGCGGTCTAGACCTGCCTGGAAGCTCCTTTTTATGTAGGGCT
The DNA here is from genome assembly GCF_005930355.1 of Paenibacillus sinopodophylli. Classification (GTDB taxonomy): domain Bacteria; phylum Bacillota; class Bacilli; order Paenibacillales; family Paenibacillaceae; genus Pristimantibacillus; species Pristimantibacillus sinopodophylli. The sequence continues at coordinate 2,510,046 of NZ_VDBO01000001.1, read as the reverse complement.
CGTAGATTGTTGCCTACTAGCGAACTGGCTATAACTATTCTATTTTTAATTAAATATTTAGATTTGCATATTGTATAATAGAGAGATGCTCTTACATAATATTATTTTACACAGGATCGAGGGGATAACATGGAGCATATTCACGGATCGTACAATCAATTATTAGTATTTTTCTCGTATATGATAGCAGTGATGGCCTCTTATACTGCTCTTGATTTAGCGGGACGGGTAAGTGTCTCCGAAGGAACGATGCGGTTGAGATGGCTGGTGTTTGGAGCTGTTTCAATGGGAATGGGAATATGGTCGATGCACTTTGTCGGCATGCTCGCATTCAGGCTTCCGATTGCCATTGAGTATGACCTGGTTATCGTACTGCTTTCGGTTCTTGCAGCGATTGGGGCAGCGTTTGTTGCCTTGTTTGTCGTGGGAAGAAGCGAGTTGACGAGCGGACAGTTGATCATTGGATCGGTGCTGCTTGCAACTGGAATATCCATTATGCATTACGTCGGAATGGCTGCGATGCTTGTTCCGATAACCTATAGTCCGATTATATTTATTGTCTCTATTGTGATTGCGTTCGGCGCATCTATTGCTGCGCTTTGGCTGTCGTTCTATTTTCGGAGGGGTGATCGAAAAGGTGGTTTTTGGAAGAAGATTGGAAGCGGTGCGATAATGGGCATGGCAATCGCCGGCATGCATTATACAGGAATGATGGCTGCGAATTTTCATAACAACAGTAAACCTGCTCTATTCTACGGTGTAACACTGAACCAGAATTGGCTAGCCTATTTTATCGCGGGGGGCATCTTTTTTACGTTGGGGCTGTCTTTATTCGGTATCTACATCGCTAAGAGGCTTGCGCGCAAGGATTCGGAACTGGAGCAGAATGAGAAATGGTACAAGTCGCTGTATGAGAACAGCCAGGATGGCATTGTCTCTGTCGATTTGGACCTCAAAGTGATCAGCCATAACCCGAAAGCTCTCCGAATAACAGGCTTCAGCAGCAAAGAGGTCATCAACCAATCTATTACTGAGCTGAATGACATTATCGTTTTTGAAGATAGGGAACGCGTGAAGCAGATGTTCCAACGCTCCTTCAAGGGCGAGACATTGAATCATGATACCTCCATTATTAGGTTGGATGGAAAAAGGCTGGAGCTCAACGTTTCGAATGTTCCAGTCGTTGTGGATGGGAGAGTTGTAGGCAGTTATATTATTTTTAAGGATATAACCGAAGAGAAGCAAGCCAAGCAGAGGATTAACCATCTAGCCTTCCATGACGAGTTGACAGGTTTGCCTAATCGTCGGATGTTTAATCAAGCGATATCAGAAGCGGTGTCCACGAGCAACAGTACACAGAAGCCATTTGCGGTGATGGTTCTCGATATTGATCGATTCAAAATGATTAATGATTCGCTTGGCCATATGGTAGGTGACCAATTTCTGCAAGAGGTCAGCAAGCGTATACAGCACGCAGCCGTGCCGCGCAATGCGATGCTTGCTCGCGTAGGTGGAGACGAGTTTACGCTTTTGTGCAGAGATTACGATGATCTGGAGGAAGTGAAGCTGCTGGCTAAGGAGATTATTAGCGGAATTCAAGCTCCATATCGATTGAAAGATAGTGATTTCTATGTCTCAGCGAGTATTGGCATCTCTTTATTCCCGATCCATGGACAAGATGCTGTTCTGCTGTTGAAAAATGCGGATACTGCTATGTACGAGGTGAAGAGAAAAGGTAAAAACGACTATCGGTTGTTCTCGAACGATCTGGATCAGCAGTTGCTCGAGAAGATGGAATTAGAGAGTGATCTTAGAAGATCAATCGAGCGAGGCGAACTGCTGCTGCATTACCAGCCGCAGATTCGAACGGAAGATCATGCGATGATCGGCATAGAGGCGCTCGTACGTTGGGAGCATTCCTCCAAAGGGCTATTGTCTCCAGGCCTCTTTATTCCAATTGCAGAAGAGACGGGCTTTATTTATGAACTGGGCACGTGGGTGCTCCGGGAAGCCTGTCAGCAAATGAAGAGATGGCATGATGAAGGCGGCCCTCTCATCCCGATTGCTGTCAACCTGTCTTCTCAGCAATTTCATCAGCCCAAGCTAGCGGAATATATCATGCACATATTAGAGGAAACGGGCCTGAAGCCGGAGTTCCTTGAGCTTGAAATAACAGAGAGCATGATGATGGATGCATCGATCTCCAGCAGCATTCTGAATCAGTTGAATGAAAACGGAATTCGAATTAGTCTCGACGACTTCGGAACAGGCTACAGCTCCCTCAGCTACCTGAAGATGTTCCCTATCCACAAGGTGAAGATTGACCGTTCTTTCATTCAGGACATTAAGGACAACAATAATGATAAAGCAATTGTCTCAACGATCATTGCAATGGCTCAGCATTTGAATATGGAGGTTATCGCAGAGGGCATTGAAACGAAGGATCAGCTGGATATTTTGACGGATCAATCCTGCCCCAAAATCCAAGGCTACTACTTCAGCAAGCCTTTATCCGCGAGCGCTGTGGAGCAGCGGTTTTTCGCTCCGCTCAGGCTCGCCAAATAAGTAAAAGGCTGTTCGCGGCATTCTACCACGAACAGCCTTTATTCATTGTCGCGATACCATTGATCTACACATTTTTGGCAAATACAAGCTTTATGTTTGAGCTCGGCAGGCACGCTGTCCAGCAAGGCGTTTGGAAAAACACGCTGAACGCACCAGCAGCTCCCCGCTTCTCGCCCTGCCTCTACTGCGCAATCTGGAACTTCGTTGCAAAGCGGGCATTGCATGAAGCTGTCACCTCTTTGCACTATTCGTTAGCAGCTTGCAGCACAAACTTCTCAATAACATGACGAACGCCTTCTTCATTATTGGACAGCGTAACATAGTCGGCGATATCCTTGAGCGATTGAATGGCGTTGCCCATCGCTACGCCAAGGCCGGCTGCAAGTATCATCTCATTGTCATTCCAGGCATCTCCAAGAGCGATCGTCTGCTCCATCGTGCAGCCCAGATGCTCAGCCATAAAGGTGAGGGCATGTCCTTTCGTGCCTTCCTTATGCATGAATTCCAAATAATGAGCCTTTGATTTGGTAATATGCACGCGGTCGCCAACCAGCAGCTTCAGTTCCTCAGCGATCTGATCAAGACGAGCGGGGTCGTCGATCATGAGCATTTTGTTCATCGGAAAATCGAGAAGCTTATTGAAGTCAGGTTCTATTTTGTACGGAATGTTCGAGAGCTTGGAATAGGCTTTGATTTTGTCGTTATCCTCTGTTCCATATAGCTCATCGGCAACGTAAAGCTGCAAATGAAGGCCGTGCTTCTCGGCGTATGCATGAATCTGCTTGGCTGCATCGATGGGGACGTTGCGCTCATACAGTACTTGTCCGTCTAACAGCGTTTTGACGAGTGCTCCCTGATAGGTAATAATAGGAACATTGAGCTCGATTTGTTTAGCGATCTTTTGAGCGGAAGCAAACATGCGGCCAGTTGCCAGCGTAACCGTCACGCCTTGCGCAATTGCAGCCTCCATAGCGCGCTTCGTTCCCTCGGTCACGGTTAGGTCATCCGTTAATAACGTGTCGTCAACATCAATTGCGATAAGTTTATACATACTAGCGGTAAAGCTCCTCTCCAGCTCTTTATATAAGAATAGGTTGATTGTAGCTAAAATAGTCCATACATACAAGACGGAGCTTATGCATTCGAAGTAAGTTTTGCTTCACAAAACTAGGTCTATGCTTACGAAGTAAGTTTTACTTCGTAAAACTAAGCGTATGCTTTCGAAGTAAGTTTTGCTTCACAAAACTAGGTCTATGCTTACGAAGTAAGTTTTACTTCGTAAAACTTTTCAAGGAGATGAACAGATGAACGATTTCACATCAGCGGCAGCAAAACAACGATTTCTATCCTTTTGCGTACTTGGAGCTGTTTTATTCACGGCTATTGGCTTTTCTTTAGGCTTATTCTGGATGGGCCATCGCTATCCGATGATCAAGGAGCCTGCCTTCAAGCCATTCACGGTGACCTATAACAAAATTTTAAACGATTATTTGAACGGTGCAGAACCGAAAGCACTTATTAACGGGGCGGCTGTCGGTATGGTCAGCTCACTTGAAGACCCCTATTCACGTTATCTGGTAGAAGAGAAAGGCGATGCTTATACGCAATCGTATCAAGGTGAAATTTTTGGAATCGGTGTGGAGCTGCGTGAAGAGGAAGGCGAGTTCGTCATTTCGGTTCTCACGAAAGGGGCGCCTGCCGAACGCGGCGGTTTGCTCCCGGGAGATATTATTGTTTCCGTAGATAACCAGAAGCTGAGCGGTAAAACCTTCGATGAGCTGTTAGGCTTGGTTCGGGGAGATGAAGGAACAGAGGTTTCCCTTCAAATTCAGCGAGCGAACCAAACAGAGCTTATTGCCCTTACGCTGAAGCGGGAAGCGATACCTGTGCATACCGTAACGTCTGAACTGCTGGAGGGGGGCATTGGGCATGTTACGATAAGCAGGTTCGCTGAGAAGACGGCTGATGAGTTCGAAGCCGCTATTAAGGAGCTTCAGGAGAAGGCACCACTAAAAGGACTGCTGCTCGATATGCGCTCCAATCCGGGTGGTCTGCTTCAGCCTACCATTAAGATTGCAAGCATGCTGATTCCTAAGGATAAGATTATACTGAACGTGGTTTACAAAGATGAACGGAAAACGATCGCCTACAAATCGAAGCAAGAGAAGGAATGGACCGTTCCGATTGCCGTATTGGTGAATGGACAATCTGCGAGCGCGAGCGAGGTGCTCACCGCTGCATTGAAGGAGTCTGCAGGTGTAGCGGTAATTGGACAGAAAACCTATGGCAAAGGCGTGGTGCAAGCTTTTAACCAATTTAAGGATGGATCTGTTCTGAGCTTAACCGAAGCACAATGGAAGACGCCTGGAGGCACTTGGATTAACAAAACAGGAGTATCGCCTGATTACGCAGTGGAGCTTCCGGCATACACGCAGCTGCGCCCGCTTGCCATCGGTACCGAAATGAAGCTGGGCAGCTACGGAGAAGATGTCAAAACGCTTCAGCAAATGCTGAAGGAACTGGGCTATTCACCAATCGGACAAGAAGGATTGTTCGATCAGGACACGGCAGAGGCGCTTCGCAAATTCCAAATTGCAGAGAAGCTTGAAGCAACGAGCAGCTTTAATGACAAGACAGGCTACAAGCTGCTGGAGAGACTTAGAGAGAAGCTTGCCAAAGAAGACAGCCAGCTGTTAAAAGGGCTGGAGGTTCTAAAAAATCGCAGTTGACAACGCGGATGATAATCATTATCATCAAGTAGTAAGCAAATCCTTCGTTGCGCTGCGGGGTGAATCGGTTGAAGAAGATCAAGTATTGCAAACGGAATTTAAAGAACGGTTCAGAGCCGATTTTTAAGGCGATGAAGAGCCGATATCCAGACATTAAGCAAAAGAAAAGCGATTGTCTTGGCGATTGCAAAACATGCAAGCTGGAATGCTTTGTCGTCATTAAGTCGAAGACGGTAAGCGCGCCGTCGGCAGAGAAGCTATACAAACGATTGAAGAAAATGATTGGATAAACGTTATAGTTGGATACATTTACAAGAACGGCATTTGCCGTTCTTTATTTTTATGTTAGAATAAGTACAATCTAGGAAAGTTGAGGTGCATGAGCATGAATGATGGACTAACAGAAGCATTAAACGAACAGATGAATTTTGAGTTTTATTCAGCGCATGTGTATCTTGCAATGGCAGCATACTGTTCTGGCGAAAGTCTTGACGGATTTGCAAACTTCTTTATCGTTCAAGCTGAGGAAGAACGTTTTCACGCAATGAAAATATACAAGTTTCTGAATGACCGCGGCCGTCGTGCCACGATTTCGGCGCTTGGTGAGCCAAATAACGACTATGCGTCCATTCTGGACACATTCGAGCAAGGCTATGGCCATGAACAGCAGAATACGAAACGTTTTTACAATTTGTCTGATCTTGCGATCAGCGATCGTGAGCATGCGACAATCAACTTCCTCAAATGGTTTATTGATGAGCAGGTTGAAGAAGAAGCGCTCTTTGATAACATTATCCATAAGTTGAAACGTATTGATAAAGACAGCAACGCGTTCTATATGCTCGATGCCGAGTTTGCGGGACGTTCTTTCACTGCTCCTGCCCTATAAGGCTATTATCAACTTCGTAGCACCCAAAAGTCGTTCATTCAGTAGCTAGTTTAGCGGAGTGAACGGCTTTTTTTATTGGATGCGTAGGTATAGCATACATATAAAAAGCGCCAGCCCCGGCATAATTCCATGCGGAGGGCTGACGCTTCTTTTACTTATTCAATATCATTATGGATGAGTGCAAGGAATGAATCGACCAGCTCCGGGTCGAATTGGATGCCGCGCTGCTCGCTGATATAGGCAATAGCGCGCTGCTCGGTCCATTTTTCTTTGTAAGGACGAATACTGGTAAGTGCATCGAATACATCCACAACGCTGACGATTCTGGCCTCTATCGGTATATCCACGCCTGACAGCTGATGCGGATAGCCGCTGCCATCCCATCTTTCATGATGATAGAGAATGATGTTTTTGCCCATCTCCAGTTCCTGGTGGAAAAGATCATCATTCAGCTCAGTATAGATTTTATCAATGATATCGACACCGATTTGGGTGTGCATCTCCACGATCTGCCGCTCGTAATGAGCCAAGGGACCGGGTTTGTATAGAATGCCCTCGGGTATGCCCGATTTGCCGATATCATGAAGTATGCTTGCACTCGTTATTCGATGGATGAACTCCGTTGTCCAGTACAATTGAAGTCGTTCATTGTGGAAGTTGGTCAGCCGTTCCGTAAGCTCTCGAACGCGCACGAGGTGCTGCTCGATACCCGGATCTCGTATTTCGCATGATATGGCAAGCACTTTAAGCATGGAGCTCTGAATGGAACCGATGCGCTCCTCGGGCAAATAAAAGCCGCTCTTTAGCTGCTCAAGTTCACGGAATAGGCCGATATAATAAATATTCTCATCAACTTCCAACACGGTTATTGTAATGGATGAATGATAAATACTGCCGTCTTTGCGACAATTCGTAAACACGCCAGACCATGATAAGCCAAGGCCGAGCGTACTCTTCATTTGCTCATGCGTTTCTTTTGGTGTGTAGGAGGTTCGCAGAATACTTGCTTTCTTCCCGACAATCTCGGAAGAGGCAAAGCCTGTAATTTTCTCGTAAGGAGTATTCACGGCAATAATGATATGTTTGCTATCGGTAATGATGACTGCATCCGCCAGTTTGAGATAGGGGAGTAGTTGCTTGTTTATTGTACTCATGCTGCGATCGCCTCTCCTTATTTCTTTTTCTTCGGTATAATCTTCGTTCCTTGCTCCATGGGCGCTTCGCAGAGCGGGCATGAACGCGACTCAGCCTGCGAATCCTCATAGGTGATGATGCGCTGCCATACCTGGCAAGTGGAGCTTGAGCAAAGCCATGATAGCACGGACTCGGAATCACTGTCATGATCCTCGCCTTTCATGAAAGCAGAACGGATGAATCGTGATAATTCTGCAGGTTTTCCTCTATAAAGTGCAGGAGAGCTTATGTAGAGCTCCTCCTCCGCACGAGTGACAGCAACGTATGCAAGTCGTCGTTCCTCCTCCAGCGCCTCGACTAAAGCATCCTCGCCAGTCTGGATGGAGCTTCGATCACTATGTTTATCGGCGGCCAGCGCGGAGCTATGCGGAAGGATGCCCTCCGAGGCACCGATCACGAACACGACAGGAAATTCGAGCCCCTTCGATTTGTGGATCGACATTAGCGAAATCGCACTTCGGTTATGCTCGTGCTTCTGGAGCTTCTGCACGGCAGCATGCTTATCCGTTATATCATCAATGTAGGCCAGAAATTGTTCGATGGTGTCGTATGTACCGGCGGCAGCTTCGAATTCATCGAGCACTTCCTTCAAACCTTCTTTGTGCTCAGTCATTTCATGTTTTTTGCTTGTTTCAAGAAATTGGTCATAAAAGGCTTGGCGAAGCTGCATAATAGCCGCAGTAGGCTTGATGTCGGACAATGATTTGATCAGCTTGATCCGCTCTTTGATCTTGTCCTTCTGGAATTCCTTCAGTTGCGGGAATTCAAGTAAGTGAATAAGAGGCCATTTCTTTGCCCTTTGCTTGTCCTGGTTCCATATAAACGCCATCGCCTGCTCGCGGTTGACGTACAGCGTGGGAAGCAGCGTCTCCATGGCATCGAAGTTACGTCGGTCTTGCGCGAGTCTCAAGTGTGCAAGCAGCGGTTTAATCGCCCATTGGTCATAGAAGAGCTGCCCATCTCCGTAATCGATGAACGGAAGCTCCTTTGTCAGAAGCAGCTCAATAAGCGCGCGGCTGCTGCTCGCCGTACGGAATAGAACGGCAAAGTCGCCAAAAGAGCGCTTGCCCGCGTTCACCTGCTCCGAAATGGTATCCGCGATGAGAATGGCTTCGTCCTGCGTGGACTTAAGGCGGGCATAGGCAGGGTTAACTCCCTTAGGCTTTACCGCCAGCAGCGTCTTCTCTTTACGCAGCTTGTTATATTGAATAATCGCGTTGCCAAGCCCGACAATCGTGCTTGTGGAACGGTAATTGATATCTAAGATATAGGTGACAGCTCCGCTGTATTGATGCTCGAAGTTCAATATGTAATCATTTTTAGCGCCATTGAAGGAATAGATCGTCTGGTCGTCATCGCCAACAACCATAAGGTTGCGGTGCTTGTCCGCAAGCATCTGAACGAGTACGTATTGCACTTGATTCGTGTCTTGGAATTCATCGATCATGACATAGTGGAAGCGGCTCTGCAGCATGGCGAGCAGTGGCTTGTCTTCCTTGAGCAGCTTGTAAGCCTCTAGAAGCAGATCGTCATAGTCAAGCTTATCCATATCCTTCTTCCACTGCTCATAGCGCGTGAACAGCAGCTTAAGCTCGCGTTCCTCTGTCGTTGAAGAGGGCAGGTCGCTGACATTAACCATTTGCAGTTTGATAGCCGATAGCTGGGCAAGCAGCGTCTCGGGCTCGTATTCGTTCTGCAGCAGCAGCTCGCGCATTAGCCTTTTGAAGAAAATATGCTTTTGCCCGGTTTCGCCCAGTATGCCCTGCTTATAGCCGCGGCCTCTTAGAAGCTGCAGGCAGAATGAGTGGAAGGTGCGCGCTTCAACGCCGCTTGCCGCTTGCGGGCTAAGCCCAGGCAGCGAGCGTATGCGGCTGCGCATTTCGTCTGCTGCTTTTTTGGAGAAGGTCATCAATAAAATATGCTGCGGCTGTACTCGCCTCACGGAAAGCAGATACGCAGTCCGGCATACGAGTACGGAAGTTTTGCCCGATCCAGCCCCTGCAAGGGTAAGCGCTGGACCTTGGTTATGCCGGACGGCAGCAAGCTGCGGTCTATTGAGCGAAATGCCGAATTGCTCCAATGAGCGAAAAAAGCTAGAATCCTGTTCGTCGCCCGTTACAAGCTGTCGGCTCGTCTCTGTCTCGGCGGTGAGGGCAAAAGGAACCTCGCTGTTCTTGACCCCGATAGGAAATGTATAATAGTTATTGCCCATTGCTTCATCACCTTCAGTAATTATATTCATTTTATTATAACAGAACCTAAATCAGAATGAGGGATGTCACATGATAGAATCTGCCCATAAGGAAGACGTAGAAGAGGTTATGCCTTTACTGCTCGCTGCAATCGGCCATATCGCCTATACGCTGGCAGGCACGGATGATTGGACAGAGGCTGCACGCATCCTGTCAGGCTTTTATGTGCGTGAAGACAATCGGATTAGCTATAAGCATGTGATCGTAGACAGGCGGCATGATGGAGTTGCAGGCATGCTGCTCAGCTATGCGGGTGATGGGGCTATGGCGCTGGATCTGCCCTTTACGCCGCGCGCAGGTGAGACCATTGTCGTTGAAGCGAGAGCAGGAGATTATTATTTGGATTCAATCGCAGTTGATGAGCGTTATCAAGGACAGGGGATAGCGAAAGCGTTGATTGCTGCTTACGAGGAGAAAGGATTGGAGCAAGGCTGGGAGAGGCTCTCACTCATTGTTGAGCCGAACAATGATCGAGCTCAGGCTCTATACAAAAAGCTGGATTTCATAGAAGATGGTTTTATAGAAGTAAGCGGCTGCCGCTATATCCGGATGATAAAACCGCTGAAATAGGGTTGAAAGTTATTAATGGAATAAAAAGGGTTTATACGGTAAGATGAGAGAGTTATTGGTGTTATTAAATAATAGACTTTCATCGTATCCGGGGGCGTGTTGTGAATGGCAAGTACAAGTTTCAAATCGAAATTGGGTTACAGCTCGGGCAATTTATCGGTAAACCTAATCGCACAGGCTTTCGCCTCCTACATCGTCTTCTATTATGTCGATGTGCTTGGTGTGAAGCCAACACTCATAAGCGCGGCTATGGTCATTCACGGCATCGTGAATGCAGTATTGAATCCGTTGTTTGGTCATCTTTCTGATCGGACGAGCAGCCGTTTCGGAAGACGTATTCCTTACATGCTGTTCGGCATGGTACCGCTCGCTGCTCTGTTTACAGCTATATGGTTTCCCGTTGGAACAGGCATGGCACTATTTTGGTATTTCCTCACGATCATTCTGCTTTATGATATTTTGTTCGTCATGGTTGTACTCAATTATTCCTCATTGTTTCCAGAAATGTTCACGACGATGAAGGAGCGAGCTTCCGTTTCCTCTTGGCGCCAAATGTTCGGGATCGTTGGAATGATTATCGGCGTGGCACTGCCTCCGCTCGTGTACGGCAATCTGGGCTGGGGGCCAATGGGCGCCATATTCGCAGGCATTGCCCTTATTTTTTTCATTATTATGGTATTAGCGAGCAAAGAGAAGCTGGTCGTTAAGCGAGAAGAAATCAGATTTCTACAATCTTTGAAATTAACGTTTTCTAATAAGGCATTTGTATTATTCGTAATCGGCAGCTTTTTCGTCCAATTCACCTTCGCCATGCTGCCGGCTGCAATTCCCTTCTTTACGAAATACGTGCTTGGCGCTCAAGATGAGAGCAATACGATATTGCTAGGCGCAATCTTTATTGCTGCGATTCCTTGTGTTTACTTATGGGGCAGATTGGTACAGAAGTGGGGTGCGCGCCAAACGGTCATTACGGCGGTTAGCGTTTATGCACTCGCTATGATTCCGTTTCTATTCGTACAAAGTGTAGCGGCAGCAGCAGCAGCAGCAGCGGCAATCGGTATCGGACTAGCGGGGCTGCTTGTGCTGCTTGACGTCCTCTTATCCGAAATCATTGATGAGGATGAGCGGCGGACTGGCGTTCGAAGAGAAGGCATGTATTTCGGGATGAACGGTTTTATCGTCAAATGGGGCGTTTCGCTTCAGGCCGTAGTGTTGGGCGTTATTCTGGAGAGTACAGGCTATGTGAAGGATGCTGTGCAAATAGACGCAGCCGTCTGGGGAATACGATCCATGCTGAGCGTCATTCCATTTATCGCTCTGTTTATTGCCCTTGTATTCTTTTTCTTATATCCGATTAAGCAAGCTGACATTATATTGAGAAACGGTGATCGAGAATAATGGTTCGTCTTATAGAATGGATTAAATCCAATAAGCTTCTGATTCTGTTATTTGCCATTGGGACTGTCGTCAGAGCTGTTTATGCAGGTGCTATACCCGGTGGACTCAATCAGGATGAGGCATCGATTGGCTATGAGGCCTATTCGATTCTCCACTACGGGATGGATCGTAACGGCGTGACGCTGCCCATCCACTTGGTTGCTTGGGGAAGCGGGCAAAATGCTCTGTATGCGTACTTGTCGATTCCGTTTATTTATTTGTTTGGACTTAACCCGCTGAGCGTTCGAATGGTGAGTTTGTTATTCGGACTGCTCGGCATGGTACTGTTCTACCTTATAGCGAAGCGTATATTCAGCAGCAGACAGGTCGTGCTTGCAGCTACTTTCCTTATCGTCATTTGTCCTTGGCAAATGATGATATCCAGATGGGCGCTGGAGTCGAACATCTTCCCTACGCTTGTGCTGCTGGCTGTCTATTTTCTGTTCAAGTCGTTCCAGCAGCCGAGATGGCTGCTGGGCTTCACAGTTGCGCTAGCCGCTTCGCTGTATGCTTATGGCACAGCTTATTTTTTTGTACCGGTTTTTGGTCTGTCCGTATTGGTACTGCTAGCTGTGAAACAAACGATCAAACGAAGCTGGCTGGCGTGGAATAGCGTTCTCCTTCTGCTGCTGGCAGTACCGATAGGTTTGTTTCTATTTATTAACCGCTTCGATCTGTCTGCCATAAAGCTTGGCATCTCCATTCCGAGACTTACGGAGCCACGAGTTGAGACGATTTCGACGGCTTTCAATGATCAGCCCTTTGCTATGCTCGCCAGCCATTTCAAGTCGTTTCTGAATATGTACTTGTCCCAAGCGGACGGCTTACTATGGAATGCGATGCCGAAGTTCGGTTATATGTATCCGCTGGCTTTGCCGTTTATCGGGATTGGTATTCTTTACGGCTCCTATAAACTCCTTAAGAGCTTCAGCTTGGAGACAGTGATTATCGGATTATGGTTCGGTACGGCGCTTCTTATGACGCTGATTACGGATGTTAACATTAACCGGATCAATATTATTTTTTATCCGACGGTATTTTTGGCAGCGGCAGGCTTAGCTTGGCTGCATAAGCACATCAAATATGCACTGGCTGTTGCGAATATCGCCTTCACGGTCTATTTCGGATTGTTTTGCGGGCAATACTTCTCTACCTATGCGAAACAGATCAGCCCAATGTTCTACGAGTCCTTTGGGGAGGCGATTCAGTATGCATCGGATGCAACCGCAGGAACCGTTTATGTGACGGATGATGTGATGATGCCGTATATCTACGTACTGTTCTATGAGCAAATCTCGCCGCAGCAGTTTATGGATACGGTGGAGTATATAAATCCAGGTGGAGCTTTTCAGTTTGTCCGCTCCTTTGGTCGTTATCGTTTCGGACAGCCTACGTTTCAATCGGATGCGGAAGCCGCCTATATTGTTTCGAACACCGCTCCGCTCCCAGACGAACAATCCGGCTATCACATCAAGAAGTTCAAAAATTACACGGTTGTGAGCGGAGAAGGCAAGCAGGAGGAAACGACCGTTCACGAATCATTCCAGAATGGCGGATTTGAGGAAGGACAGCAATATTGGAGGTTTACAGTAGGCGCAGGAGTTGCCGAGAACCGGCCAGTCAGCGGTACGAAGTTGATGTACTTGGATCCAGGCATAGATCAGCGTGTTTCACAGACCTTTGTTAACCGAGCAGCAGGTGAATACTCGCTTTCGGCTATGGCAAGCACGAATGCGGAAGGCGGAGTAATAGGCGTGTTGGTTAATGGAGTAAAGGTACAGGAACAGGCAATTGGTGTCTCAGAACCATATGCGGAAATTCACTTGTCCGCCGTTTCGATTGCAGAACAGGATTTGGTTACGGTATATGTTCAGGGCGGCTACGGTTGGGTGAACATTGATGAGGTTGATTGGACGGCTCATTAAGCTTAGCTATGATGGGGACGCAGTGCCGGGTTTTCCGGCATTTATCTGTTGAAACAAGACCTTCCATTAAAGTCTGCTGGGGTACTAACAGGTTCATGTGAAACATAGGAGAAATCCATTTGTGAAATGAAGAAAATAGGGTAACCAATCTTCCATAACTAATAACCTAAGAATGGTATCCGTTTTGACCGTTTTGTTGAAGCTTGGTACAATAACATAAACTATGCGTTAATACTATACTTAGATAAGGTGGGTCAACATTGAACAATAATAATGACGCCTTGAATATATGGTTCTCCTTGTCAAATAGTTTTCATTTAATTCATGATAAATTGGAGAAAATGCTTGAAGAGCAGTATGATTTGTCGTTGAAAGAGTTTTACGTTTTATATTTTATTTCGAATACGGACGATAAAGAGCTAAGATTACAGCAGATCCAAGAAATGGTTGGTTTAAGTCAAAGTGCCACATCTCGACTGATTGTGAGAATGGAAGAAAAAGACTGTGGTGCTTTGGAGAGACATGTATGCGAAGATGATAAAAGAGGAATTTATACAAGAATTACGGAATTGGGAGAAAATAAATTCCAGCGTGCGTTAAAGGCTTTTAATGAATTGCTGCAAAAGGAATTTGAGCAGGGTGAGATGACGAAGCTGCAAACGATATTTAATAAAATGTAATGTTTGATTTCATAATTGTTTTTTAATTGTAAGTTAAAAGTGTTCACTGATAGTAGTGAGCCTTTTTGTTGTTAATATATTGAATGATAGCCAGTAGACATATAATGAACTAAAAGTTCATGAGTGGGCTATACAAAGAGAGTGGAAAATCCAACTTGACAACAGCGGTTCAATTCGTTAAATTATATGCATGCGCATGCTTTTATATTTATTTACATGCATTATTTAGTTTTTGTGCCGTTGAAGAGAGGGGAAAGTTATTCTATACCAAACAAAGTCATTATTCTCAATGCGAGAATTGAAGGATCGCAGAGTGCTTCATTGAATGGATTAAAAAAGGTGGATTTACAGCATATTATAAAGTAATTGACGTAATTAAGTCTTGTTTGCGATTAGGGACTTTTTAAAACGCAACAACTCAATCCGAAAGGAATGATAAAATGAAAGTCTTTGTAGTGGGATCAAATGGACAAATTGGACAGCTGCTTATTCGATTTTTAAAAGAAAGTAATGAGCATACCGTTCGGGCAATGGTTCGGAAAAGAGATCAAGCAGATGCATATGAAGAACAGGGCATCGAGACAGTACTTGCTGATTTGGAAGGGACAGTCGATTCCATTGCGGCTGCTGCTAAGGGCTGTGATGCCATTGTGTTTGCGGCAGGCTCTGGTGGCAAAACGGGTGATGATAAAACGTTATTAATTGATTTAGACGGAGCAGGAAAAACGATTGAAGCTGCCGAAAAAGCAGGGATTAAAAGATTTATCATGGTCAGTGCCATTCAGGCGAATAACAGAGATAATTGGCACGATCATATTCTTCCGTATTACGCAGCGAAGCATTATGCTGACAAAGTGCTGGAAAGTAGCCGTTTAGATTATACGATTATTAGACCAGGAATTCTCTTAAATGAACCTGGTACGGGCATGATACTTGCTGCTGACAATATTAAAAAGGGCAGTATTCCACGTGAAGATGTAGCCAGAGTCATTATAACTGTTTTAAAGGAGAAGAACACTTTTAGAAAAGCATTTGATTTGATCGCTGGTGACTCTTCAATTGCGGATGCATTGCAAATAATTTGATGGTAGGGAAAAATGCTGAAATAGAAAGAGTTATTTGAATCCTACGTTATATATTCTTCTCAAGGTTGGATACCAAATACCGAATAATACGGATACTGTATTTTTGGAGTTAAGGAGTTTTAGAATGTTTTGGTTAATGTGTACTTTTGTGTTTTTAGTTATGTTTGTGTCCATACGTCAGCTTTGGCCCTTGTCTAATATCAAATATATTAATGAACAAGATTTTAAGAGATTACAAGTAAAGTTTCGTGTATACAAAGTGGTGGATTTACGGGATGCATCTGAATTTTATTCAAATCCCAGAAGTGGGACGATTAACATTTCTTTGGGCCGCCTTCCATATGTATGGAAAAAGCATCTTGATCCCGAGGAACATGTTTTCATATTGTCACAAGGGCTTTTCAAAACGAAGAAAGCTGCGCGTATTTTGCGCAAACAAGGTTTTAGCTGTTTATATGTGGTTGAAATGATAAAATGAAAAATTACAAAATAGATCTGATAGCACTTAAATGCTTGCGCATGCATTATTAATCAGGAAATGAGAGGAGTTTTTCTTATGAAAGATTTATTTAGTCCCTATACATTAAAAGGTATGGAATTGAAGAACAGGATTGTGATGTCTCCAATGTGTCAATACTCGGTTGTTAATAAAGATGGGATTGCCACCGATTGGCATTATATGCATTACGTAAGTCGAGCAGTCGGAGGTACGGGTTTTATCGTGATTGAAATGACAGATGTAGAACCGGATGGCCGAATTTCAGATTTCGATTTGGGTTTATGGTCTGATGAACAAATTCCAGCATTGAAGCGAATCGTCGACGCTTGTCATAGCTATGGTGCCAAAGTGGGAATTCAAATTGCTCATGCTGGTCGAAAAGCAGAGGATGCTGAAGTGCCTGTAGCACCATCCGCGATTGCATTTGATGAGAATTCCAAAACGCCTCGAGCTCTTACTACAGATGAGGTGAAAGGTCTGGTTCAGAAGTTCCGTAGTGCGGTCGCTCGTGCAGTGAAGGCTGGATTCGATACGATTGAAATTCATGGTGCACACGGATATTTGATTCATCAATTCCATTCTCCGCTTACAAACCAACGTGATGATGAGTATGGCAAAGACCTGACCTTGTTTGGCCGAGAAATTATTAAGGCAGCGAAGGATGAAATGCCGGAAGATATGCCGCTGTTGATGCGGATTTCGGCTAAAGAATATGTTGATGGTGGATATGGGCTTCAGGAAAGCACCGTATTTGCCAAAGAATATCAGGCAGCTGGAGTAGATATGTTTGATATTTCTTCCGGCGGAGAAGGACCAATCGCTGCATGGGGTAGACCAGGAACGCATGCTGCCTATCAGGTTCCTCTGGCTAAAGGGATCAAAGAAGCCCTCGATGTTCCAGTGATAGCTGTAGGTAGACTAGATGATCCTGTTTTGGCAAATGCTGTTATTGGCAATGAAGAAAGTGATCTAATAGCCGTAGGTAGAGGGTTACTAAGAAACCCTTACTGGGCATTGGAAGCTGCATCAAAATTAAGTAAAGAAACACAAGTTCCTAAACAGTACACTACAGGTTTCTAACTAAAAGCTGAGGGGTTTTACAACATACTCATTACTTGAAATTCTGGGTTGCAGGTCCGGTTTTAAGAGTAATCTAAATTGGCTAGTAATCCGAACGAATTAGAACAATAACTTAAACCTTGGCTTGAAGCTGGAGTTGATATTTTTCATTGCTCCACCCGCCGTTTCTGGGAGTCTGAATTCGACAGATCTGAATTAAATCTTGCGAGTTGGGTTAAACAAATTACTGGAAAACCAACGATCACGGTTGGGTCGATTGGTTTGGATACTGATTTTATGACACTATTCACAGAAGGTAAAGGTGCAACTAACGCAGGGATAGAAGGTCTGGTTCAGAAATTCGAAAATAATGAGTTTGATTTGGTGGCTATTGGCAGAGCTTTGTTAGTAGATCCTGAGTGGGCGACTAAGATCTGAGAAGGACGTTTGGTTGAAGGGGTACTATTTACACCTGAAGCACTCAAGAAGCTTTATTAATTTACAATAATGAATTATGGGCTGGTTCTCGTCAGCCCTTTTTTATGAAATATATTGGAACCGATCGTCATTTGTTTGCGGTGGATTTGGCTTGATTATTAAGGAAACTAAGCGATGCGTCGCAAGTCTAGAACATTATTTTCTTGTGACTTCTACAGGTTCACCGTTAATATAATAGCTGTCCTCGCGGTATGCGTGGAAAACAATCTCGACCTCATGAATGCCGAGCAGCATGAGGTGGCGGGTGACGGCTTGAGCGAAGCGGGTGCGGACTTGCGGACCGCGATCGAACCAGCCTGCTTCGACGAGTGCGTAAGCGGGCTCGTCAGCTGTGCTGTCCAACACATTTGTCGTATGCAAGCATGCCATTGTGAAATTATCGGTGCCGCACTCGCATATGACCGCGAGTTCTTCAACAAACTGTTTGGTCACGGTTCGCAGCTGCTCAGCAGCAACGCCTCGGAATAGTAAATGGGGCATAAAGGGATTCCTCCTACGTATTATTTAATAATGGTGATTAGGCATCAGCCGCTTGCAGCAAGCGGCTGATGTTTTTTATTTATTCGCGGCCTCCGTCACATTGAACGGTCTTAGAAACAGCTTCGGGATCTCGGTCTCGAAGCGAACTAGCTTGCCGGTAACGGGATGTGTGAAGGCGAGCACTCTTGCATGCAGGCCGAGCCGACCGATGGTTCGCGATTTCGCACCGTATTTCTTGTCCCCGACAACCGGATGTCCGATATCCTCCATATGCACACGGATTTGGTTTTTGCGGCCGGTCTCAAGCTGAACCTCAAGCAAGGAGAAGCTTTTGTTCGAGCGAAGCACCTTATAATGGGTAACAGCGTGCAGCCCATCATTGGCATGCGAGCTGGAATACATCTTAAGCGTCTTGCTTTCCTTGAGCCATGAGGAGATCGTGTCTTTCTCTTTCTTGACAGCTCCTTCAACTAGGGCGACATAAATCCGCTCTTGCACCGTATCCTGCCAGCTGTTCTGCAATTGCTGTTGAATGGCCTCGCTTTTGGCGAACATCATGACGCCTGATGTGTCTCGGTCGAGCCGATGCACGACAAAGATACGGTTTTTCGTGTTTTCCATCCGAACATGAGCTGTAAGCTGCCGGTATGCCGTTATTTCATTCTCTGGTGCAGCATCTGACGAAATAGAGAGCAGGCCGGACTCTTTTTTAATAACGATAATATGTTCGTCTTCGAACAGAATCGCAAGACCTTCCAGAGCAAGCTTCTCCTGAGGACGATCTTTACCTACAACAACAGTCTGCCCGGGCTGTAGCGGGTAATTGTAAGCCGTGGTGGATTTGCCGCTAACTGAAACCTGTCCATGCGCAAGTATTGATTTGACAACATTGCGGCCAGCACCCGTTATATTTTGTAAGAGAAAAGGCAGCAGCTCCATCGGTTCATTAACCGGATAGGATTTGCTCTTATCTGCTTGTTTTTGTGGGACCCCTCGCTTTTTTCCTCTTTGCATGTAAAACCCTCCTAGATTCAATGCTCCTACTATACCATGAGTAAGCGTAACTGTTCTAATCTTCTAAAGTGCCTTAGGGGCATTCTATGAAACTTGGTTTAATAGACAAAGCATCATATGGAATGGTAGGATGATTGATAGATAGATCACATGGTCAAAATGGAAATGGTTGGAGGAAACTTTCGCGTGAAAACTAAACTTATTCAGTCTTTATTAAGTCCTATATTGGTAGCTGGCTTATTGCTTGCGCCGCTTCCCGGGCTAAGCAGCAGTACAGCTGCAGCCGCAAGTGTCTCGACGCAAGCAGCACAGCAAGTGCAAGTTATCGTAGACGGGAAGAAGCTTTCGCTGTCAGCTGCTGCGTATGCGGAGGCTGGCGTTACTTACGTGCCGATGCGCGATATATTCACAGCATTGGGAGCTTCGGTTACTTGGGAGAGCAAGACACAGACCATTATCGGTCGCAAAGGGAGCTTGTCCATATCTCTTCAGGTCGGCAAAAAAACAGCAGTTATCAACGGTAAGACGGTCAAGCTGGATGCACCTGCAGTTGTCCGCAAGGGTGCGACCTTCGTGCCTGCCCGCTTTATAGCAGAATCGCTTAACGCGACGGTGAAATGGGATAAGGCGTCGAGCGCTGTGCGTATCACTTCTCAAGAGGCCGCTGAGAATGCAGACTATGAGGAATGGCTTGAGGAACAGAAGAATCTGCCTACACTAACAAGCAAAGAAATTGTAGATAAATTCGATGAGAGCGTCGTATTGATTTCGACGAATCGGGCACAGGGAAGCGGCGTTGTAATTGGCAAAAATCTCATCCTGACGAACCATCATGTCATCGTTGATGCAACATCTGCTACAGCTATGACGATTGATGGAGAGCAGCTTGCGATCACCGGCGTTGTTAGCTATGACGAGGATGCCGACCTTGCGATTGTGAAAACATCTAAATCGATGGACATCGACCCGGTCACACTCGGCTATGGTTTGAATTCATACAAAGGCGGCAAGGTTGTTGCGATCGGAAGCCCGCTTGGTTTGCAGAATACGGTATCTGACGGCTTGATCAGTAATATAACGTATCAAAATGGAATCAGGTACATTCAGACAAGCGCGCCAATCGACCACGGAAGCTCCGGCGGAGCGTTGTTCAATGAATTCGGCGATTTAGTTGGTATTACCACATTGGGCTATTCAGGCACGAGCGCTGATCTGAACTTCGCTGTTTCAGTTATTCATGCCGCTTCCCTCTTCAGCGATATAACGGACAAGGCTATTGCGGATGCAGAGTTTCTACCGCCCAGCTTACCTGCCACTTTGGTCGGCGCTCCATTGACCGATATTGAGAAGCTTCTGAAAGAACAGTACGGGGCGCTTTCAACGACGGAGGGTGAGGCATCTTTCACGAAATGGACGGCGAATCGCGATTCTTCCGGTTGGCTCGTGCTCACGGCTCAGATTGATCCATTGTTCTACATGTACTATGGAGCGGCTTCCGCGCAGGAGCTTCGCCTATGGGCAATCAATCTAGGCTATGCTTTCCACGAAATGCTGCCTGATGAGAAGATACAAGTATTGATTAACTATGAGCGGGATTACGGCTTTGAGCCTAGAGGCTTTGCCTCGAGCGAAGTTACTGCTCTTGGCGGGGACAAATGGCGGGTACGTTTTCCGGTGATCGATATGCAGTTGAAAAATGAGTTGTTTATTAAAGTCCGCGTGTGATGAGCGGAGGTATCTGGCGGCGCGATAAGCGCCTTCTCGAAATTTAGGAAAGGATATGATTTCGTAATCCTTTCTCTATCTTTCTCGGAATGAAACGTTCTGCGCCGCCTGAGGTCGGCGACAGCCGTTCCACCTTGATGCCTCTTCTTTTTTTTGCTTTTTTTCGGTACAATAGAAGGCATCTTGCTTCATGCGGAAGTAGAGAATGGGCTACTGCATAGAAGGCAATGCTTAAGTTAGAGAGGTTATGCCAATGAAAGTGGTACTGTCCACCTTAAATGCTAAGTTTATTCACACATCGCTTGCCCTGCGCTGCTTGAAGGCGTTCAGCGGCGATCGATTCGATATCGATATCGCGGAGTATACCATCAAGGATCCAGTGATGAACATCGTCTCGGATATTTATTCCCGCAAGCCGGATGTGGTCGGCTTCTCTTGTTACATTTGGAACATTGAGGAAACGATAACGGTCATTAACATGCTGCGCAAGATCATGCCAGAAATTAAAATTATTCTTGGCGGACCGGAAGTCAGCTACGATATGGACTACTGGATGGAGCGTGTACAGGAGGTCGACTTTATCGTGGTTGGGGAAGGTGAAGAGACCTTCCATCATTTGCTGACGGAAATCGAAGGGGACGGGAAATACCATATGGTATTCGGCGTGACCTATCGCAAGCAGCGCGAGGATCGGGTCGAGGTACTCATTAACCCGCCACGACCTAAGCTGAATTTGAACGAGCTTCCGTCGCCGCATCGCTTCGAGGAAGATATCCCGCATCTCGGAAGCCGCGTCGTTTATTTCGAGACAAGCCGTGGATGCCCGTTCAGCTGTCAGTTCTGTTTGTCGAGTATTGAAGTTGGCGTACGCTATTACGATATGGAGCGGACGAAGGAAGACATTTTGTATTTGATTGAGAAAGGCGCTAAGCTCATCAAATTTGTTGACCGAACCTTTAATATTAAAAGAGATTACGCGCTTGAAATTTTTGAGTTTTTGATCAAAAACCATCAGGGCTGCGTCTTTCAATTTGAGATTACAGCTGATATTATGCGGCCGGAAGTACTCGATTATTTGGCAGAGCATGCGCCTGCGGGTATATTTCGCTTCGAAATCGGTGTGCAATCGACCAATGATCCAACGAATGAAGCTGTGCAGCGCCGTCAGAACTGGATGAAGCTTGTACGTACCGTTATGAAGGTGAAAAACTCGCATAAAATCGATCAGCATCTCGACTTGATCGCCGGGCTGCCGCTTGAGAACTATGATACGTTCCGAGGAACGTTCAATGACGTGTTCGAGCTTCGCCCGGAGGAGCTCCAGCTTGGCTTTCTCAAAATGCTTCGCGGTACAGGCCTAAGACGTGAAGCGGACAAATGGGGCTATATTTATATGGATCGCTCCCCATATGAAATGCTTGGGAATGATCTCATGCCTTTTGGCGATATTGTTCGCATTAAACGGGTAGAGGATGTGCTAGAGAAATATTGGAACGCGCATCGGATGGATCATACACTGCTTTATTTGGTCGATCATGTTTTTCCGTCGCCGTTTGACTTCTTCCAAGCCTTCGGCGATTTCTGGGAGCGCAGCGGCTGGCAGAAGATTGGGCATCAGCTGGAGGATCTATATTCGCGCCTGTGGGCGTTTCTTGAATCCTTGCCGCGTTCAGGCAAATTCGCGATAGGGTCCTTGCCGACTCCGCAGGATGAAGGCGAGAAAACGTCGTTTACCTTCGATGAAGTGCTTGCGATTGGCGGCTCGCGTTTGGATTCTGATGTTGTAATGGGTCTGATGAAATATGATTATTTCCTTAACCATAACTACAAGCCCCGCAAAAATTGGTGGGAATTCAAGATGGAAAAAGCGGTTTGGAGCGGGTGGATGCGCCGCTTGGCGGAGCGTCCGGAGGATGTCTCACCAGAGTTCGCAGCCTTGAAGCTCGGGGAGAAGGAGCTTCACAAGCATGCGGTATTCGAGAAGCTGCCGTTTGATCTGGCGACATTTTTAGCAACTGGCGAGGTTTCACGCGACAGACATACGCTGCTTGTTGTACTATACGCGCTTGAAGCGGGAAGCAGCAAGCCTAAGCCGAGGCCGTTTACGCTATCTGTTGAAGTAGGACAAGAGGCGCTGCAAAGCTAATCTGATTATAGAAAAAGAACCGCCGCCCTAGTCATATTATAGGGTTAGCGGTTCTTTTCGTATTATTGATGCTAGATTACAGCTGCTGGTACGATGCTTCTAAGCACGGTCATACTGCCTGCCAGCTCGTAGCTGCCAAGATTAGCAGGCAGAAGGAAGCATTCGCCTGCTTTCACAGCTTGCTCGCCTTCCGTCCACTTCAAGCTGCCTTCGCCTTCTGCAATAACGAGAATAACGAAGCTCTCTAACGAAGTAGTCAATGACCAAGGAGCAGCGACTATGCCCTTCTCTACGACAAAGTAAGGAGATGAAGCGATTGTCAGCCATTCACCTGCTACGGCGTGGTCGGTCTTCATACGTGCGGCCCCTGCGCCTTCATAAGCGATTACGTTCAGGGAGTCCTCGATATGAAGCTCACGCAATTGTCCGTCAAGCCCTAGACGGTTGTAGTCGAACAAACGGTAGGTCGTGTCGGAATTCTGTTGAATTTCGGCTACGAGTACGCCGGAGCAGAGCGCATGTACTGTACCAGCAGGAATATAGAATGCATCCCCGGCTTTAACGGAAACCTCCTGAAGCGTGTCCATGATGCGTCCTTCTGTAATGGCGGCTTCCATGGAGGCGCGGTCTACCCCGTCTTTCAAGCCATAGATGATCTTGGCGTCTGGTTTGGCATCAAGGATGTACCACATCTCTGTTTTACCAAGCTCGCCTGCCGGAAGACCTTCATATACATCGGTTGGATGCACTTGGATCGAGAGGTCATCGTTACAGTCGAGAAGTTTGATGAGGAGCGGGAAACGTCCGTTTTTCTCGGAGAAGCCCTGCGTTCCGAACCAAATCGGTCCATACTGCTCACGGATTTGATCAAGGCCAGTGCCTGCCAGTTCGCCGTTCATCACTTTCGTAGTACCGTTCGGGTGGTCGCCAATCATCCAACCCTCGCCGATGGAGCCTTCAGGAAGTTCGAGTCCGAAGCCCTCCAAGGCACGTCCGCCCCAAATGCGTTCTTTCATTTCCGGTTTAAATTGTAATGGATATGGTTGTACTGTCATCTCTCATCTCTCCTATGTTTGTAATCTGCAGGTGTTGTTCATCTCTCACATTCGATATTAACGCCCTTTTGCTTCGTAATCTAGTAACCAATTACCTAACCGCAGCCGCACGCTTTTCTATCGCTATGAGATAGGGGGCGGAGGATCGCTGCAGTTGGCGGTAGATCACGGTTTGTGCAGTCTGCTGCGGCAGCTCAGTGGCCCATTCCTCAACACTAGCTGCCTCTTCTGCGCCGCCGGGGTGCCCAGGATATAAGACACATGTAAGGATACCGCCGGAACGCAGCAGGTTTAGGGCAGCATCAAGCGCGGGAAGCGTTGAAACAGGCGAGGTAATGATCGTAAGGTCGCTGCTTCCCGGCAAATAACCAAGATTGAACATGACTGCCGATACTTGTCCTACAGCCGAACCATGAACAGCGACAGCCATCTCGGCATGACTCTCCAGCTTTAGCATCATAGTAGGAAGTCTATTAGCGCTTGCAAGCGGTGCTAGACGTTCTTTCGTACGATCGAGTGCTTCCTGCTGAATATCGAAAGCGTATACGGTGCCACTCGGCCCAACAAGCTCAGCCAGCATTAGCGTGTCTACACCACCGCCTGCTGTAGCGTCAATGGCGATATCGCCGAGCGAGGTTCGCTCGGCGATCCATTTGTGGGCCATGCTTAATACAGATAGAAAGCCCATTATGCACCTCCTATAGCTGCAATTAGAGTCGTCGTGTTAGAAAGATGCATCATTCGATTTCGACCTCCGGCTGCCATAGCCTGCCTTGCCAAGTGTTGCGGCGCTTCAGCTCATCGTCGAAGGCATTCAGCACGGCCCACTTATTAAGGCTCCACATCGGTCCAATCAGCAAGTCGCGCGGCGCATCACCGGTAAGCCGATGAACGATCATATCAGGCGGCAGGAATTCTAGGGTATCGACAATTAGTTTCACATATTCATCCTGCTCCAAAAATTGCAGCAAGCCTGCTTCGTACTGACGCACCATCGGTGTCTTGCGCATGAGATGGAGCAAATGAATCTTGATGCCCTGCACATCCATCTGGGCTACAGCACGTCCTGTACCAATCATCATTTCATGTGTTTCCTGCGGAAGCCCGTATATGATGTGTGCACAGACACGAATGCCGCGAGCGCGAAGCCGTTTGACAGCATCTACATAGCACGCAGTGTCATGTGCCCGGTTAATGAGCTCGGAGGTTGAATCATGTACCGTCTGAAGGCCCATTTCTACCCAAAGATAGGTACGTTCATTCAGTTCCGCCAAATAGTCAACGACATCGTCAGGCAAGCAGTCGGGGCGGGTGGCAATAGATAAACCGACAACGCCAGGCTGCTGCAAAATAACTTCGTAATATTCACGAAGCTCCTCAACCGGCGCGTAGGTGTTGGTATAGGCTTGGAAGTAGCCGATATATTGGGCGTCCTGCCATTTCAGATGCTGGCGGTCGCGAATCTGATTGAATTGGGTGACCAAATCATCTCGGCGGCTTCCTGCGAAATCACCTGAGCCGCGAGCACTGCAGAACGTGCAGCCGCCTTTGGCAATCGAGCCATCGCGGTTCGGACAGGTGAAGCCGGCATCAAGTGTAACCTTGAATACTTTCCCGCCAAATTGCTCCCGCATTTCATAATTCCATGTATGAAATCGTTTATCGCCCCAGAGAACGGGCTGCGATGTGTGTAAAGCAATCATCGTTTTCCCCTACTTTCAAGACATACACCCTATATTTTAACGAAAAATGAGTGGAAAAGCCATCGTTGTTATGAAGCACAGCCTTGAATGTTCGGAAACCGCTTTAATTGGAAATTATTTTTAGAATGGTTCAAATTGGGCTTGCGTAACCTTACATGAAGTGTTATATTAAAAGTGCGACATAACAACAAATAAACCTAACATAACCCATTTGAACTTGTATTCATGAAACGTCGATTAAATGGAAATACTCTTACAATAAATCGATGAGGTGATTAGAGATGAACACTGTATCCAAAGTTTTGCGCGGCGATGATACTGTAACGGTTGAACTAACGGTAAAAGAATTGATGGCACTTACTGGTGTGCGTTTTCATAATAACCATGGTGTAGAAATTTCGGCACGGAAGAAGCTTAATGAAGTGCTTGTCGATACTTACGAGCGCGAGCAGCAAGAGAATGGACCGATTCCTTACCAACTGCTGCTGTAAGAGGGTTAGAGCGTTTATTAATGGGAAGCCGAACGTCCAGTGATGGACTTCGGCTTTTTTCTATGGAAATATAAGAAAGAATATGATTTCGCCATCCTTTGTCTATATTTCTCGGAATGAAACGCGCCTCGCCGCCAAAGCGGCAACAGCCGTTTCACATTGACAGCTGACTCTTTCGCTAATCCTCTTTACATTGCTCAATTTGTTCGGCACAATAAGGAATAGTCTATTCGTTGCATCGTCTACGATAAATGGAGGAATCACTGCATATGCGTTTAAGAGGAAGAAAAGGAATTCGTGAAAGTCTTGAAGGACAGCCAGAACTGGTAGTGCTTGATGCTGCGCCGCACAAAGGAAAGTGGCATGAATTTTTTGGGAATGATCAGCCAATATACGTGGAGCTTGGGATGGGGAAAGGGCGCTTTATTAGTCAGATGAGTGTTCGTTACCCGCATATTAACTTTATCGGCGTCGACATGTATGATGAGCTGCTGCGCAGAGCGAGTGACAAAGCTCGCATCGCTTGGGAGCAGAAAGGGGAGTCGCATCCGCCGAATCTCGCATTGCTGCGAGCGAATATTGAAGGCATCGAAACGATGTTCGCGCCAGGTGAGATCGAACGCGTTCACCTTAATTTCAGCGATCCTTGGCCAAAAGCCAAGCATGCACGCCGAAGACTTACGCATCCTAGACTGGTTGCCAAATATATTGAGCTGTTGAACGAGCGCGGCGACATCCACTTCAAGACGGATTCACAGTCGTTGTTTGAATTTTCTTTGAACAGCTTTGCGGAGATGGAGCTGATCATGCGTAATATTTCACTTCATCTACATAAAGAAGGCCCCCGAGAGGACCTTGTGTTTACAGAATATGAAATGAAGTTCATGGAAAAAGGACAAAACATTTATCGGGTCGAAGCTGTTATCGGCTCTGAAGCGCTCCAGAAGCACCGCACGGCGAAGCAGGAGAAGTCACTTAAAGAAGAAGCAGAAGCTATTCACGCAGATGCAGAGGACCAAGGTGAGGACAACCATTAATTAACTCCGATAGCGGAGCCTATCCACGAGTAATTGACGGCTAATGCGGTTACGGTGCCGATAAGGGCACCTGCCGCAACATCGGATGGATAGTGCAGTCCAAGATACATTCGCGACCATCCCACGGAAACGCCTATAACAATCGCTATTGGCACTAAGATGGCTAGCCAGACCCCGCTGGTCAGCAGAATGGGGACGAGCCAAGCAAAAATAGCGGTCGTATGGCCAGACGGGAAGGATGAGTCCACAAGCGGGTTATGTCCCGTATTGACATCAGGCAGTGCCTGATAGGGTCGAAGGCGCTTGAATTTTCTTTTCACGACAGCAACCGGCAAGTGACTAATAACGACAGCAGTCAAGCATTGCCAGCCCGTAAGGCTCCAAGGGGCAGGTGCGAGTATTGCATATAGTAAAGCGGTTGCGAGAGTGAATGTTGCGCCGCCCATATGTGTAACGGTACTGAGCCATTTGCCCAGGAGTCGATGTCGTTTCCCCCCAGAAGGTCTCCGATTTGCCCAAATCAGCATTCTTTGCTCACTTGTTTTCAGCCAGCCTATCATTCGTTCCATCGCTGTTATCCTCCTCTATCGGTGGCTTACTTTAAATGGTGCATTTCTTAAAATATAAGAACTTATAAGTTTGTTAGCTTATAAAGGGCTTATATTTCATCGTCAAAGTTCCTTCAGCGTCTAAAGGACGCCGAAGGCGTTTTCGCCTAACGCATAGGAAAGTATATGAATTTGCACAGACTTTCTTTATACGTCTACGCGAAACGTGAGCATAGCCGCGAGAGGGCGGCTTCAGCCACTTACGCTTAGATAAATTTAATTTTATCATGTTTTTGTAAGACCAGCGTAAACTATTTCTTGTCCCATTATTAAAGATAAGTAAGTATTATATCATTTTAATAGCTATTTGTGTGCCTAACTGAATAGATACCAAGAGATGCTGCGAGCATCGGAAAACGGCATTTAATTAAAAGATATTAATATTGATGACCGTTCGCTGTTTAATAATGTGCAGTTGTTGGTAAAACTGTAATGGACGTATATCCGAGTGCTGCAGCAGAACTTGTCGAAAGCGCGAAAGATGTCATTTTACAGAGTCAGTTCACCTGTTCGTCACATCGTCCAGTGCGAATTTCCGGAAACATTTTCATGACTTTCATCGTAAATAAGGACGTTAGTGCTAAAAAGTTAGCAAATGGTTGAAAATAAGGCTGAATCGCCGTAAAAGGAGGTAATGCAAGCATTGGTATGCTATGCAAGCGTTTTTCTGCCGAGATTAAGCCTAATGGAGACAAATTCAACTTTTGACAAAGAAGTTGTTTCTGTGGAGAATCAATAAAGGTTCTAGAGTGTTTACAGAGAGACACTCCTACACAAAGAGAAAATATATAATAAAAAGCTTGCGGCAGTTACGAGTGATTGCTGAAAAAAAGCAAAAAAATGGGGTCTCAAGGGGGCAGTATCGCATGGTTCTAAGTGTTATTTTTATCGCGTTTCAAATCGTAATGGCGTCGCTTGCGGTTTACCAGTTCGGTATTTCAATTTTCGGCCTAATGAAAAACAAAAGCCGGAAGCACCATGCGCCGCAAAAGTCGTTTGCGGTTCTAGTTGCTGCACACAACGAAGAACAAGTAGTCGGAGCGCTAATCGAAAATTTGAAGAAAATGGACTATCCAGAAGAGCTATACGATATATTTGTCATTTGTGATAACTGTACAGATGCCACAGCGGATATTAGCCGTAGTATGGGCGTACATGCCTGCGAGAGAACGAATCAGCTTCTTCGCGGTAAAGGGTATGCGATTGAATGGATGCTCAAAGAGCTTTGGGCTATGCCGCGTCAATATGATGCGGTTGTCATGTTCGATGCCGATAATTTGGTGAATCCAGATTTCCTGCAGCTTATGAATAATGATTTGTGTGAAGGACATCAAGTCATCCAAGGTTACTTGGATACGAAGAATCCGGGAGATTCATGGGTTACTGCCGCATATGGCATTACGTACTGGTACTGCAACCGCTTGTGGCAGCTATCCAGAACAAACCTTAAGATGAGCAATTTCCTTGGAGGCACTGGCATGTGCTTTGAGTCCGCGTTGCTTAAAGAAATGGGCTGGGGAGCAACAAGCCTGGTAGAGGATTTGGAGTTCTCGATGCGCTGTGTACAGCGCGGCGTTTATCCAATATTGAACTATGATGCTAAGGTATATGATGAGAAGCCGGTTACGTTCAAGGCGTCTGCGAGACAACGGTTGCGCTGGATGCAAGGACATTTCAATGTGGCTCGCAATTACTTTTTCCCGCTATTGTGGGCGAGCATCAAAGAACGAAATTTCGTAAAGTTTGATTCGGCGATATACACGATCTCTGTTTACAATACACTGCTAGGATTTATTCTCACGATGGTTATGTGGATAGATATAGCAATACCAACGACCAACTACCTCGATTCGCTGTATAATTATCTGCCATGGTGGACGGTTGGGATTGCAGCTATAGCCGGAATTATTCAGTTCCCGATTGCGCTTATGCTGGAAGGCGTGAAGTCATGGAAAATGTATGCTCATCTGCTTACGCTGCCGTTTTTCCTTATTTCTTGGTGGCCAATTACGTTCTACGCTTTCTTTACTCAGAACAACAAAACGTGGAGCCACACACAGCATACTCGTGTTGTTCGGATCGAAGAAGTACAAAGTAAATAACAGCAGTGAGGGCAAGCAGCCCGTTCAGAAAGATCTGTTAGGCTGTTGACATGACTTCGCTAGGCATGGTATAGTAACACGGTAACATTTTAAACTAACTTAATGACGCACAAGCAGAAGCACCCGCTTCTCACCTTTCGGCTACGGCTGGCTGGTTCGCGATAATCGATTAGTCATTCCATTGTTTCTAACGAAATAATGCTCTGACATAAATGTACGGTTATGAGATGCGGGTTCGAGCGAACCCGCATTTTTTTATTGTGTGGAGACATGAAACAAACAATTTTGGAGGTGGCACGTTATTAGCAGAGAACATCAAATCAATGATGAGATCCGGGCCAGAGAAGTACGTTTAGTAGGCGCTGAAGGCGAGCAAATCGGTATTAAATCGATTCGTGATGCTATGCAGCTAGCTGTTGAGCTTAACTTGGACCTGGTGAATGTCGCACCGACGGCTAAGCCGCCGGTATGCCGAATCATGGACTACGGAAAGTTCCGTTATGAGCAGCAGAAGAAAGAAAAAGAAGCTCGTAAAAACCAAAAGATCGTTGATCTTAAAGAAGTTTGGTTCCGTGCCAACATTGACGAGAACGACTACCAAACGAAATACCGGAATGTCATTAAGTTTCTGGGTGAAGGCGATAAAGTGAAAGCATCGGTTCGTTTCCGCGGCCGTGAGATTGCACATGCTTCTCTTGGACAGAAGATTTTGGATCGACTTTCTAAAGAGGTTGCCGAATTATGCAGCGTTGAGCGCGCTCCTAAGCTGGAAGGCCGGAGCATGATTATGATTTTGGCACCCAAAACCAACAGCTAACAACTGATGAAGAACCTTAAGGAGGATAACTGATATGCCTAAGATGAAAACTCACAGCAGTCTGAAAGACCGCTTTAAAATTACTGGAACTGGTAAAGTAAAACGTTACAAAGCTTACCGTAACCACTTGCTTTCACACAAATCCGGTCGTCAAAAACGCGTGCTTGCTGGCCAACCGCTTATGGCTGCTGGCGACGTTCGTCGTTTGAAGCAAGGCCTTTCCAACTTGTAATAATAAGCAACAACAAATAAGCTAATTCAACCTACAGGAGGTTTCCATTCATGGCAAGAGTCAAAGGCGGATTTGTCCGCACTCGTCGTCGCAAAAGAATTCTAAAGCTAGCTAAAGGTTATTTCGGTTCGAAACATCGTCTGTTTAAAACAGCGAAGGAGCAAGTTGGTAAGTCACTTATGTACGCATACCGTGACCGTCGCAACAAAAAACGTGACATCCGCAGACTGTGGATCGTTCGTATTAACGCGGCAGCACGTATTAACGGACTTTCATACAACAAATTCATGCACGGCTTGAAGCTTGCGGGCGTAGAAGTTAACCGCAAAATTCTTGCTGACCTGGCTGTTAACGATATCACTTCGTTCAACTCACTTGCAGGTATTGCGAAAGAAAAAATTAACGCTTAGGTGTTAATCACATACAAGGGCTGTCCGTCTCACTTACATGGTGAGTTCGGAGAGCCCTTTTTGTATTTTGGGGCAGCGGTGCCAGAAGCTTATACTAAGCTGCGTCCATGCAGATAAGCACATTTATTGGTGCAGAGGACAAACAAACAGACGGATGCGCCTTTCCTTGAATAGGTTATATAACAAAGGGAAAGGAGGGATTATGCATGAATAATGTTTCCAAGCAGCAGGTTAGGAAGCTGATCGGCAAATCCATTTATGCTGTACGTCCTGACGGATCTGTCGTAACTGGCAAGCTCGTTCGGGTTCATCAGAATAAACTCATCGTTGCTCCGCTGAAGAAGGACAAGGGCAAGGTCGTACAAACGAATGCGATTCTGCCGCTCGTATTGTTTGACCTTCTTGCAATCGGTACACTTCCATTTCTAGGCGGAGGCTTCGGCGGTGGATTTGGCGGCGGTTACGGTGGTGGAGGTTGCTGCAACAATAATTTTAATCAATGCGGCTGTGGTAGTGGTGGCGGCGGTTACGGCTATGGCTACGGCAACCAAGGTTATAACGGGTATTAAAGGCTGATTGAGCAATCAAAACGGGGCAAGCGGCTTGAGCATCTCGTAGCAGCGCAGTTCAGGGTAGTAGCGGACAGTCTGGTAGCCCAGCTTCGTGTAGAGCTGATGGGCTTTGCCATTGACTTGATCCACAAACAACCTTGCAATAGTGCAGCTCTGTGCTCTGCCGTATGCCTCACTTTCCATGATTAGCTTACGTCCCCATTGCCGATTGCGATGGTCAGGATGAGTAACCATCATATCCAAATAAAGCACTTCGCCCATCACTTCGAAATGGATGAAGGATATTGGCGGGCTTTTTTTGGACAAAGAGGCTACATAAGCAACACCACGGCGAAACCTTTTAGGGAGCTCGCGTATGGTCTGCGCATCATGCTGATGGACCGTATGGGATAATGGAATAAGCTCGTTTTTAATGAGACGAACGACTTCAGCTTCATCCAGTCTAGGCTCGTAAAATCTAATCATAATGATCATTCCATTTCTGCTGCGCTTGTGGACGCGGGCGCTGCATGAGTTTGCCGTTTGGGGGCTACACTACTATATGTGGTATCGCTCTTTCATGCGCCGGTTACTTTTTGCAGGAAGAGTTGTTAAGGTTCTTGACGAACGCTCATTCACGGCATATAATAAAGAAAGTCTTATCTACCACGTACCGGTGTACGCACCATGTGGTACATACACAATCAGCATTGATGAGGACGAAGTGCTTAGGGCCCTTTTGAACAGAGAGCGGATGGATCAGCTGCAACCATCGCCAAAATCCCTTTTCTACGAGCTCACCTCGGAGCTGTTTCCTTGAAAAGCAACAAAGAAAGCTGTTGCCTAATAGGGGGAATCGCAGGGCAAGCGTTAAAGTGCCAATAGTATGAACGTATGTGCACGACGTTCTTACTTGTGGAGGTTATACGTCGAGAGAGGTATAACAAATTTGGGTGGTACCACGGAAGATATACCTTTCGTCCCTCGTAGCTTCGTTTGAAGCATGAGGAGCGAAAGGTTTTTTTGTTTTTTCTGAGAGGAGGATGACTGATGGTAACGCAAGATGCAACACTGAAGTCAAAAGAGGAATTGAAGGAAAGGCTCTCGAAGCCTGAGGTCATAACGGGTTCGGAAATTTTGCTAAGAAGTCTATTGCTTGAGGATGTAGATTGTGTCTTCGGCTATCCCGGCGGAGCAGTGTTGTACATCTATGATGCGATGCACGGTAACCCCGATTTCAATCATTTGCTTACGCGTCACGAGCAAGGAGCCATTCACGCAGCTGATGGTTACGCACGCGCAAGTGGTAAAGTAGGCGTATGTATTGCAACTTCCGGCCCAGGGGCAACAAACCTTGTTACAGGAATTGCAACAGCGTATATGGATTCAGTGCCTATGGTTGTCATTACGGGCAATGTCATCTCCAGCTTGATTGGAAGCGATGCTTTCCAAGAAGCGGACATTACAGGCATCACGATGCCGATTACGAAACATAGCTACTTGGTGCGTGATGTTGAAGATCTACCGCGTATTATTCATGAAGCCTTCCATATTGCCAATACGGGCCGCAAGGGTCCTGTATTGATTGACATACCGAAAGACATATCGGCAGCGAAAACGTTGTTCAAGCCAGTTACTGAAGTGAACATTCGCGGCTATAATCCAACTGTATCGCCTAATAAGAATCAAGTGGATAAGCTTATTAAAGCGATTGAACAGGCAGAGCGTCCGCTTATCTTGGCTGGCGGCGGCGTTGTATACTCAGGCGGTCATGAACAGTTGTTTGAATTTGCAACGAAAACACAAATTCCAATTACGACGACATTGCTTGGTCTTGGAGCATTCCCAAGCGGCAATGACCTGTTTCTAGGCATGCCAGGCATGCATGGAACTTACACGGCTAACAAGGCCATTCAAAGCTCGGACCTGCTGATTAATATTGGCGCACGCTTCGACGACAGGGTAACTGGTAAGCTAGATGGCTTCGCACCACTGGCGAAAATCGTTCATATTGATATTGATCCTGCGGAAATCGGTAAAAACGTACCGACGGATATTCCAATTGTTGGAGACGTGAAAACCGTGTTGGAGATTGTGAACAAGCTAGCTAAACGTGCGGACAAAGCAGATGACTGGCGTGCCAAGCTTAAAGCATCCAGTGAGCAATATCCGTTCAGATATAAGGATTCGGATGTTGAGCTCAAGCCGCAATGGGTAGTTGAACTCATTCATGAAACGACTAACGGCGATGCGATTGTAACGACTGACGTTGGCCAGCATCAAATGTGGGCAGCACAGTTCTATAAATTCAATAAGCCGCGTTCATGGGTAACTTCTGGCGGACTTGGAACAATGGGCTTCGGTTTCCCTTCAGCAATTGGTGCTCAAATGGCTAATCCGGATCGCGTAGTCGTTTCTATTAATGGTGACGGCGGGATGCAGATGTGTGCACAGGAGCTTGCGATTTGCGCAATTAACAACATTCCGGTTAAAGTGGTTATTATCAATAACCAAGTGCTCGGTATGGTTCGTCAATGGCAAGAGCTGATCTACGATAATCGTTACAGCCATATTGATCTTTCCGGCAGCCCGGATTTCGTTAAGCTCTCCGAGGCTTATGGCGTGAAAGGCTTCCGTGCAACGAACAAGGAAGAAGCGCGCGCGGTATGGGAAGAAGCGCTCCGTCATCCAGGTCCAGCCGTTGTGGAGTTCGTCGTTCGTAAGGAAGAGAACGTGTACCCAATGGTTGCACAAGGAAGCACCATCGACGAAATGATCATGGGGGATGCGGAATGAAAAAACACACGATCGCAGTAATCGTAAATGACCAGCCCGGTGTTCTGCAGCGCGTTTCTGGTTTGTTCGGACGCCGCGGCTTCAACATTGAAAGTATTACAGTAGGGTCCAGTGAAGAAGCAGGCTTGTCGCGTATGGTCATCGTCACTTCGGGTGACGACCATACGCTCGAGCAAGTTACGAAGCAATTGTACAAGCTTATTGATGTTATTAAGGTCATTGATCTTAGCTCCAATCCAATGGTTGCGCGTGAGCTTGCGTTGATTAAGGTCAATGCAGAGCCTGCGTCCAGACCTGAGATTCTAGGAGTAGTTGAGACATTCCGCGCAGCGGTTGTCGATATAGGCACTCATTCGCTTATGGTACAGGTTGTCGGTGATACAGAAAAAATCGATGCAATGGTAGAACTGCTGAAGCCTTACGGCATCCGCGAACTTTCACGCACTGGCGTAACGGCGCTTAACAGAGGCAACGCGAAATAGTAAACCAATCAAAATCCAGTTCAACATCCCTCTTTGAGCGGGAGTTTAAGGGGAGAACCGCTGCTTATGGGTCATTCTCTGCTTAAACACCCGCTCAAAAGGGTTAAATTAAAGGAGGCAATTATTAAAATGGCAGTTACAATGTACTATGAAAAAGACGCTGATCAAGGCGTACTACAAGGTAAAACAATCGCAGTTATCGGTTACGGCAGCCAAGGTCACGCGCAAGCGCAAAACCTTCGCGACAGCGGCTTGAAAGTAGTTATCGGGCTTCGTCCTGGTAAATCTGCTGAAGTTGCTAAAAAAGATGGTTTTGAAGTACTTACAGTTGCAGAAGCGACTAAAGTAGCGGACGTTGTTCAAATCCTGCTTCCTGACGAAACACAAGCGAGTGTTTACAGCGAAGAAATCGCTCCGAACCTTAAAAAAGGCGCGGCTCTTATGTTCTCACACGGTTTCAACATCCATTACGGCCAAATCGTGCCTAACGCAGATACAGACGTATTCCTAGTTGCTCCTAAATCTCCTGGTCACATGGTTCGCCGTACGTACCAAGAAGGTTTTGGCGTTCCGGGTCTAATCGCAATCGAGCAAGATGCAACTGGCAATGCTAAAGCAATTGGCCTTGCATATGCAAAAGGTATCGGCTGTACACGTGCAGGCGTTATCGAAACTTCTTTCAAAGAAGAAACAGAAACAGATTTGTTCGGTGAGCAAGCTGTTCTTTGCGGCGGCGCTTCCGCACTAGTTAAAGCGGGCTTCGAAACACTTGTTGAAGCTGGCTACGCTCCAGAAATGGCTTACTTTGAGTGTTTGCACGAGCTTAAATTGATCGTTGACATGATGTATGAAGGCGGAATTTCGTCGATGCGCGATTCCATCTCCAACACTGCTGAATACGGTGACTATGTAACAGGTCCTCGCATCGTTACAGAAGAAACGAAAAAAGAAATGAAACGTGTATTGGAAGATATCCAATCCGGTCGTTTCGCTCGCGACTTCATCTTGGAGAACCAATCCAACCGTGCTATGCTTACGGCTACTCGCCGTAATGAAGCTGCTCACCCTATCGAGCAAACAGGCGCACAGCTTCGCGAATTGATGCACTGGATCAAGAAGTAATAGCTGATACAAGCAACGACCATATCCCGGTTCGCCGGATCGCTCTATGCTGCGGCTTCCGCAGCGTAGAGCGAATCCATTCGCGTGCCGGGATCATTCTGTTCACGGAGGTGCAATGCACAAATGCGGAAAATTTATGTTTTCGATACAACGCTTCGTGACGGAGAGCAATCTCCTGGTGTAAACCTGAACACGAAGGAAAAGGTAGAAATCGCTCTTCAGCTTGAGCGTCTAGGCGTAGATCGCATGGAAGCTGGCTTCCCTGCTGCTTCACCTGGAGATCTCGCTGCGGTTAACGCGGTAGCACGCGCAGTCAAAAACGCAACGGTTATCGGTCTTTCCCGTTCACGCGAGCAAGACATTGACGCCGTTCGTGAAGCGCTGATTGGTGCACAGGACCCTTGTATTCACGTCTTTCTTGCGACGAGCCCAATCCACCGCAAGCATAAGCTTCGCATGGAGAAGGATCAGGTGCTGGAAACGGCGGAGCGTGCGATTCGTTATGCGAAGAAATATTTCGATAAAGTTGAATTCTCTGCTGAGGATGCTGGACGTACGGAGCTGGATTTCTTATGCCAGGTCGTAGAGATGGCAATCAAAGCAGGAGCAACAGTCGTTAACATTCCAGATACGGTGGGTTATTTGAATCCACTTGAATTCGGCAATATCTTCAAAACCTTGAAGGAAAATGTTCCTAATATTGAGACGATCCAGCTAAGTGCGCACTGTCATGATGATCTTGGCATGGCGACTGCGAACTCACTTGCAGCGATCTTAAATGGTGCGGATCAAATTGAAGGAACTATTAATGGTATTGGCGAGCGTGCAGGCAACACTGCGATTGAAGAAATCGCAATGACGCTTGCGACGCGCCCGGATTATTTCGGCGCACATACGACATTGAACCTGAAGGAAATCGCTAAGACGAGCCGTCTTGTCAGTAAGCTGACGGGTATGGTCGTTCCTGGGAACAAAGCAATTGTTGGAGCAAATGCGTTCGCGCATGAATCCGGTATTCATCAGGATGGCATGCTGAAAGAAAAAACGACTTATGAGATTATTTCTCCTGAAACGATCGGACTGAAGGAATCGAAGCTTGTACTTGGCAAGCACTCCGGGCGTCATGCGTTCCGCGAGAAGCTGGTTGATCTTGGTTACGAGCTTGAGGACGAAGCGGTTAATGCAGCATTCGCTAAGTTTAAAGATCTTGCTGACCGCAAGAAAACCGTAAGTGATGAGGATATTCTGGCATTGCTTGAAGAGAAGCTGATTGATACGCCAGAGGTGTTTAGCCTGGAGACGATCCAAGTGAGCTATGGCAACCAGTCAACGCCAAGTGCGTCCGTTCGCATACGTAAAGCGGAAGGAGACGTTGTTGAGGAAATCGCGATCGGCAACGGTTCTGTAGATGCAATCTACAACGCGATCGACAAGGTTACGCAGGAAGCGGTAGAGCTTGAGGATTATTCCATCAAATCGGTATCGCAAGGCAAGGATGCGCAGGGCGAAGTGCATGTTGTGCTGAAGCAGAACGATGTTTCTGCCCAAGGCCGCGGACTAAGCACAGATATTCTTGAAGCGAGTGCTCGCGCTTATATCGATGCGTTAAATCGTTTGATCGAGAAACGCAAAACACCTGGGCGTCGTGACAAGATGAGCTTGATTTAGATTACGGCGTTTAACAGCTATACGTAATAGGACAGTCTTTGAAGGTCGGTTCTCGACCTGCGGAACTGTCCTATTATTATTTCTTTATAGATGCAGTCTATAGAGTAAATAGATTTTATATCTTTGTATTCAAGCCGTTTTTGTGGTACAAATGATAATAGAATGAGAATGAGTGAAAAACCTGTCGTTTCTCGCTCTTCGTTGAGATGCTGAAGGACAAGTTTAACTGAAAAAGAGGAGTGTTAAATTTATTATGTCAGAAGTAAAAAAAATTGCTGTTATTGCCGGCGACGGTATTGGACCTGAGGTTGTTGGCGAAGCGCTTAAAGTACTTAAAAAAACCGAGGAGCTTTACGGTTACCAATTCGAAACGGAGCATGGCTTGTTCGGCGGTATCGCGATTGACGAGAAAGGAACACCGCTGCCGCAGGAAACGCTTGACCTTTGTAAAGGTGCAGACGCAGTATTGCTTGGTGCAGTAGGCGGCCCGAAATGGGATAACAACTCCAAAGAGCTTCGTCCAGAAACAGGCTTGCTCGGTATTCGCAAAGCGCTTGGCCTATTCTCAAATATCCGCCCAGCTACTGTGTTTGATTGCTTGAAAGAAGCATCAACATTGAAGCCGGAAGTGCTTGAGGGTACAGATCTAATCGTTGTCCGTGAATTGACAGGCGGCATTTACTTCGGCGAGAAATTCCGCCGCGAAGGCGCTGGCGGTGAAGAAGCGGTAGATACTTGCGTGTACAATGTACAAGAAATCGAGCGTATCGTTCGCCAAGCATTCGATATTGCAATGACACGGGGCAAGCGTCTCGCTTCTGTTGATAAAGCAAACGTTCTGGAAACTTCTCGTCTATGGCGCGAAGTTGTTAACCGGATTGCTCCTGAATACCCAGAGGTTGAGCTTGAGCATGTGCTTGTTGATAACTGCGCGATGCAATTGCTTCGCCGTCCGTCAAGCTTCGACGTTATCGTTACTGAAAACATGTTCGGCGATATTCTTAGTGACGAAGCAGCTATGCTTACAGGCTCGATCGGCATGTTGTCATCTGCTTCACTAGGTGAAGGCAGCTTCGGCTTGTAC
This sequence comes from Paenibacillus sinopodophylli, assembly GCF_005930355.1. Classification (GTDB taxonomy): domain Bacteria; phylum Bacillota; class Bacilli; order Paenibacillales; family Paenibacillaceae; genus Pristimantibacillus; species Pristimantibacillus sinopodophylli. The sequence continues at coordinate 2,471,141 of NZ_VDBO01000001.1, read as the reverse complement.
GAGCCGGTACACGGCTCTGCTCCTGATATTGCAGGCCAAGGAATCTCCAATCCAATCGCAACGATTCTTTCGGTTGCTTTGATGTTCCGTCTTACTTTCGGTTACCATGAAGCTGCTGCAGCCATTGAAGCGGCTGTCAAAGAAGTTCTTGACGCTGGACACCGTACGGGCGACATCGCTGTTGACAAGAGCAAAGCAATCGGTACAACTGAAATGGGCGATTTGATCGTAGCAGCTCTAAGAAAGTAGTTCATTATTTATAATTATTATAAATAAATAATCGTTATAATATTGACTTCATTCTAGACTGGTGATATGATTTACTAGGTAAGTCACACAGATGAAGTGACAAAAATACAAAAAATTTATGGATAGGTCAAGGAGGTTTTCTATAATGGCAGAGCGTTTGGTAGGCCGCCAGGCCCCAGATTTTTCAATGGAAACAGCAACAGGCGACGGTAAAGATTTCGGTACAGCATCCCTTGCAGACTACAAAGGCAAATGGCTAGTATTGTTCTTCTACCCGCTTGATTTCACTTTCGTATGCCCAACTGAAATTACAGCACTTAGCCTTGCAGCTGCTGAATTCAAAAAATTGGACACTGAAGTTCTTGGTGTCAGCGTAGATAGCAAACACAGTCACCGTGCTTGGATCAACACGCCGGTTAATGATAATGGACTTGGTCAACTTGAATTCCCTCTTGCAGCTGACATCACGAAAAGCGTTGCTCGTGACTACGGCGTCCTGATTGAAGAAGAAGGTATCGCACTTCGCGGCCTATTCATCATCAATCCAGAAGGCGAAGTACAATACCAAGTTGTTAACCACAACAATGTAGGCCGCAGCGTTGACGAGACGCTTCGCGTATTGCAAGCATTGCAATCCGGCGGACTTTGCCCAATTAACTGGAAACCAGGTCAACAAACATTGGTATCGAAATAATACGTTTCGTACTGTTTGCTACAAAACCCGTGCCATACAATGGCGCGGGTTTTGTTTGTGTACAAAGCTAAAGGGGTACATATTATCATGAGAAGCAGGAATTTAGGGTGTGCAAAGCGAATAAAGTATAGCCACAGGATATAAAGGCATGGAAAGTCGCCTTCTTTATTCATTCTCTTTACTTTTGCCCAGGTTTGCTACGCAAACCTTAGTTGATGCTTACGAAGTAGGTTTGCTATGCAAACCTTAGTTGATGCTTACGAAGTAGGTTTGCTATGCAAACCTTAGTTGATGCTTACGATGTAGGTTTGTTACACAAACCTTTAAGGAGGAGTCGTCAATGAGTTTTTGCTGTGGAGCTAGCATGATTGGAACTAAGGGAACGCTAAAGCATTTTCGAACGCATATTCATAATGTGCCTATCGTGTTCTGTCCGGTATGTCACCGTGTGGATATCCATTATTTAATTGAGAATGAATATGAAATATTAGCTGAGTATGCGCATGGCGATGGTGCTGCTGAGGTTGATTTCCAGGAGTACGTTGAGCAGGAGGGCAAGGCGCTCCTCGAGAATTGTGTGAATCACGAGAATGAAGATCCAATGGATGTTGTTCACAGTCAAATCGATATGGCACTTGACTTGCTTTGCTTTGCGAAGCAAATCGAGGATACGGATTGGCAGCTTGTCCTTAAAAAGCGTCTTGGGATGCTGAACAATAGAAGGAATAAGCTGCGCCAACGCCGTACTTCCGTTTAGTTTATTTAAACATGAATGGTGAGCCTCCTTTTTGGAGGCTTTTCTTATTTTGAAATAAATGAAAATGTTCTCATAATGACCCCCTTAAACCGGTCAAACAGAAACGAATCATTCTAATAGTGAGGTGGAGCGGTTGTTACTTGTATTGTTCAAACGCTTCTTGCGGAAAGCGGTACCTGCTGAAGCGGTGGAGAAGGCTAAGCTTACTCCCGAACAAAAGATAGCTCGCATTCGCGAAGGAGACGAGCTGCTGCGTGAGCAATTCATAGCAGATTACAAACCTTATATCATGAAAGTAACAAGCCGATTCTGCAAACGGTATATTGACCCGAGCCGGGATGATGAGTTCAGCATAGCGCTGTTAGCGTTTAATGAAGCCATCAATCAGTTCGCAAGTCATGCAGGAAAATCGTTTATTGGATTTTCTGAAACCGTCATTCGCCGCCGGCTTATTGACCATGTCCGAAAAGAACAGAGGCATTCGAAAGTTGTTCCTTATAGTATGTTTGATACAGAGGACGAGGAGCAGCCGCAATACAATTCAGTTGAGACCAAACAAGCGATGTTTGCTTTTGAAATGAAGCGTACAGAGGATGAACGCAGGGTTGAGATCGGCGAGCTAAACCATGAGCTGGGGAAATTCGGCATCACGTTCGCTGAGCTAGTGGAGGTATCCCCTAAGCATACAGATTCGCGAAGGCTACTAATGGGCATTGCACAAACGTTAATTAGCAAGGATGATTTGTTCACAACGCTTAGACAAACGAGCAAGCTGCCAGTTAAAGAGCTGACGGAGCTATGCGGCGTTTCACGAAAGACAGTAGAACGGAATCGAAAATATATCATCGCGATCGCGTTGGTGATTTCAGGAGCATATCCATATATGCATGATTATTTACAAATATCCAGCGAGCATGCAAATTCGAACAGGGAGGCAAGCAAATGAAACGTGGAGTTGTTGTGAGTATTCATAAGCAGCATGCTGTTGTAATGACAGCAGACGGACAATTTCTGCAAGCCCCTATTCAAGAAGCGATGCAGCTTGGAGAAGAAATCATATTCGAAGCAGAGTATAAGAAGTCCCGCACCGTAAAGCCAGTCTATTGGTATGGAAGCGCAGCTGCTTTATTGCTAGTATTGTTCCTGCCGTTGCTGTTCTTTATCGAACGGGATGCAAATCCAGTCGTTGCATATGTAAGCATGGATATCAATCCAAGTGTAGAGCTTGGTGTAGATGAGAATGAGAAGGTTCGTGAGCTGCGCGCGTTAAACCCGGACGGGGAGCATATTATAAAAGGCCTCCAGTATGATGGAGTAAATGTTGAAATGGTGGCTGCGTCTATACTTGAGAAGGCGAAGACCTCGCATTATCTGGATACTCCGAACAAAGATATTTTTATTACAAGCGTATTGCTTGGTGATGATTCTGCATTAAAGCTCGATTATGAAAGTATTTTGACAGGGAAGGTCGACGAGACTTTGCGATTGCTGCTAAGCACGCTCACTGAGGAGGCTGCAAGCGCAACGATTACGACCATGTCTATTCCGAATGAGGTTCGTGAAGAAGCAGCTGTGAATGGTATTTCCTCCGGTAAAATGGCTGTTTATTTGATGGCTAAGGAAGAGGGCTATCAGCTTGAGTTAGAACAGTTGAGGCAGCAATCTATCGATAAAGTAACGGCATCGGTTGGCGGCCTAAAAACGATTGTAGATAACGCACAGGATACAAGTAAGGAAAAGCTGAAAGAGTTGGTTGCGAAGGAGCAGGAGGAGAAGGCTAACCAGCAAAAAAATGAAAATAAGCCGAGTACAGCTAGGCCAGCCTCAACACCTAATACGAACAAGCCAGTCAAAGCAGAGAAGCCGGTAAAGCCAGTTGGCAGTGTAACGATTAAGCCAGCGGAGACCAAAAAACCTGCGGAGAACAGTACACGAGGCAATAAACCGGTAACAACGCCTAACAAGTCCAATAAACCGTCTAAGCCTGATCGGCCGAATGCGGGCAAACAGGATGACAATAAAAAGGATGATGAACAAGACAGGGGCGATCGTTGGGATCAAGGAAGAAATGATGATCGCGGCCAGAACCGGAATGACAATCGCGGCAATTATGATCGAGGAAGCGGCTGGCGCAAGGACAATGACAATGATCGCAGCGAAGAACGGAATGGCCGAAGTGCTGATCATAATGATGATAAAGAAACAAACGGGAGAAATGAAAACAGAAAAAACACAAGTAATAAGGACGACAATAAGCGATGAAAATGATCGGAGCAATAGCGTAAGCAACCATGCTGACAAGGGACTAGCAGGTTTTTTGATCGTAATAGGGGAGTGGACAATGCTAAATCTAGCAAGTAGTCTAAAGTCCTAATATCGAAGGGGCAATACTATATGCCTATTCTACGAACAATTTTCGACAGTATTTCCGATTGACAGCGATTGTAAACTCGCCCTATGATTAGTAATAACCGTAACCTTTATCTATAGAAGTTGCCGGGGAGGAGTACATGATGTTGGCCATTCGAAAGCGCTATTTCCCGGCGCTTGCCGAGTATATTAGAAGTGGTAAGGAAGTATCTTTATTCCATGCCAACGAGCTGGGCAAGGAGCTTTACGGAATAAACCCGGAAGAAATCATTGCCGTTCATGAGGAATGTATACAGTCACTAGCTGCGAATGTAGATTCAGAAGAAGCAGTAAGGTTATACAATCGTTCTTTTGTATTCTTAATGGAGGTTATGGTAGCCTGTCGATTCCGGCTGCAGCCTGAACGATCAACCGAGCAGAAATTTAGCGAGATGAGAGAGATGCTGTTCAGATCGAATCGTTCGTTCGAAAAGGTCAAAAACAAATATGAGAATGTACTTCAGCATATGGACAGTGGGATTGCGTTGTTTGATAACGACGGCATCTTATCCTTCATCAATGTGCAGATGGCCAAGCTGCTTGATATACCTCGTAAAACATTGATTGGCTGCACCATTAAAGAAATACTACGGCACAGACAATTGGCGAGCAGTACAAAGCGAACGATCCTAAGGCTGTATAAGGAAATGTTTCTTATGCATAGTCGGTACTATGAGTTCCAGCATAAGGATGGCAAACATCTACTAGTAACCGTTACTTATGGCGATCAGTTAGATGGAGATTTTCTAATTAGCGTCAAGGATGTTTCAGAGTACAAGCAGATCGAGCAGACGGCTTTGCAGAACGACAAGCTGGCGATGCTGGGCAAGATCGCAGCAGCAATTGCGCATGAAATTCGCAATCCATTAACGAGTATTCGCGGCTTTATTCAACTGCTCCGGCCTTATTTGTTGGAAGTTGGCAAAGAGGAATACGCACGTATTATACTGACAGAAATTGACCGAGCCAACGATATTATTTATGAATTTCTAAATTCGTCTAAGCCGTCGGCACCGATGAAGCAAATGGTGTCTATCGATCATTTGATAAAGGAAGTTGTCTTGTTGACCGAGAGCGAGGCTTTGATGCGGAATTGCGAAATCAGAGCGGAGTGCTGCTGTGCCGATCATTTGGTTTCCATAGACGTAAAGCAGGTTAAACAGGTTATTCTGAACATCATCAAAAACTCGCTTGATGCTATTGAAGAGGTGCAGAGCGAACGCAGAGGCCTTATCAACATTATGACGCGGAGCAACGGTCAATCTGCAGAAATTATTATGAAGGACAATGGAAAAGGGATGGAGAAGGCAACGATGAATCGGTTGTTTGATCCTTTCTTTACGACAAAGCAAGCGGGTACTGGACTTGGATTATCGGTTAGCTACCGGATTGTTCGCAACCACAATGGAACGATACGGGTCGATAGTCAGCCAGGTATTGGGACAGAATTTATTATCACATTGCCGCTAGCTTAACGGATCAGTGGACATGCTTGATATGCAAAGCTACAACTAGCAGCTCTTCTTCCGCTTAGGAAGGGGAGTTTTTTGATGATTATGGCGTGGCAGGCTATTCATATTCTTCAATGATAAGCATAGAAAAGTTGTAGGACGTTAGGTATAATGAGGTTGGCTAAACGTATTAATTGGACTTATATTTGGTGGATGACCATGCATATGGATCCATGAGGAAAGTGGGGATCAACTAATGAGCGTACAATTTACATACGGAACACGCAGTACAGAACAAGCTGCTGCTGAGGCGGTCATTCGATTTGTCAGCAAAAAAGAGCTTGTGCAAGGGGAAGGTGCTATGCCGATTGTACAGCCGCAGATCGATGATGCACTCAAGGCGCAGTATGCCAAAGGATTGTTTAAAGCTGATGCTGAGCAGGTCGAGGTTATGCCTACACTAGGGCTATATCCTGCTGCACATATTGTTTTCGTAGGACATGATGAAGAAGCTGGAGCTTCGGGCTTGCGCCTTGCAGCTGCAGCTGCGGCGAAAGCATTGAAAAAGCTACGTGCAGAGAAGGTTCAAATCCTGTTGCCTGATGCTGTGCTCGAAGGAGCTTATGCTTCGATCGGTGCAGAACGCGCGGCACAAGCGCTGACAGAAGGGTTGCTTCTAGCGCTCCATGTACGCCAGCCGTTGAAGCGGGAGCAGTCAGAGCGCTTTACACTGAAAGAGGTTGCATTCGTTCCGCAAGGGGCGGCAGTTGCGGCTGAGCACGCAACATTGTGGGAGAGCGGGATTGCCAAAGGCAAGCTGTATGCTGAAGGGGTTAACTTGGCTCGAGATTTGACGAATCTGCCAGGCAATGACTTGACTCCAGAGCGGCTTGCGTATCATGCGGAGGAAATGGCACGCGAGCTTGATTTGGAAATCGAGGTCATCGACGAATGGAGTGCCGCAGAGCAGCGCATGGGTGGTCTGCTTGGCGTCGGACAGGGCAGCATTAATCCGCCGCGAATGATTGTAATTCATTATAAAGGCAATCCTGGTTCGGAAGAGGCATGGGGCTTAATTGGCAAAGGGATTACGTTTGATACCGGCGGCATCTCTTTGAAGAGGGCAGAGGGCATGCAGGAGATGATATCCGACATGGGTGGTGCAGCAGCTGTCCTTGGAGCTATGCGTGTTATCGGGGAGCTGAAGCCGGCTATTAATGTGATTGCTGTTATTCCAACCGCTGAGAACATGCCGTCTGACCGTGCGATTAAGCCGGGAGATGTGCTGCGCATGATGAGCGGCCATACGGTAGAGATCGTGAATACGGATGCCGAGGGAAGACTTGTACTTGCAGATGGTCTCACGACGGCAATTACGCGGGGTGCGACGAAGCTTGTCGATGTAGCAACACTGACCGGAGCAGTTTCGGTTGCATTAGGCACGCAGGCAACAGGTGCTGTAACCAATCATGAGGAATTATTCAAGCAGGTTCAAGCAGCTTCGGAGCGGGCTGGCGAGCGCATATGGCAGCTTCCAGCGTATCCGGAATACAAGAAGCAAATAAAGAGCGATGCTGCAGATCTGAAAAACAGCGGTGGCCGTTATGCCGGTACCATTACAGGTGGGCTATTTATCGGACATTTCGCAGAAGGACTGCCATGGGTCCATCTAGATATCGCTGGTACAGCATGGCTGGAATCAAGTCGGGGCTGGGAGACGAAGGGTGCGACCGGTGTCATGGTTAGGACATTGATAGAATTGATTGTACACCACGAGTAAGCGGAGCGGAGAGGGTCTATATGTTAAAGGACATCCTGTTGCCTAGACGGAGAATGTCCGAGCAGAGAAAAGGCCTACACACGGCTATTGTGGAAGGCGTTCCTGCTACGATTATTGGAAATTTATTAGGGGGCCCGCTGTTAACGGCATACCTCCTTTATTTGGGTGCTAAGTCTGACGCCATCGGTGCAGCGCTTGCGATACCTGCATTTGCCAACTTAGTGCAACTTATCATTGCTTTCTATATGCACCGCTTCGAGAACCGTAGACTCTACGTCATGCTATTCAGCTTGATTCACCGTTCATTATGGACGGCAACCGGGCTTATTCCTTTCTGGGTGCCTGAGAGTTACTGGGTTGTGACATATATCGGGATGTTTACGGTGTCCTTTATTTGTGCGCAGTCTGCCGGTGTACTCTGGACCTCGCTTGTAGCGGATATGGTTCCTGCTAAGGTTAGAGGGAGGTACTTCGGCATACGTAATACGATACATTGGGCGATCGCAAGCTTATGTTTGCTCATTGGCGGACAAATTCTTAATCGAATGCCTGAGGGGCACGGTTTCGTCGTCCTGTATGTAATTTGTGCGGCAGCTACCATCTGGAATGGGATCGAGCTGTATCGTTATCCTAATCTACCGCTTGAGCGATCGATTGAATCATCCAAATGGAAAATGCTTCAAAAACCGCTTCGTGACCGGACTTATATGCTGGCAACCATCTTTCTCGCAACCTTTATTCTCATCCAAAATATAGCGGTACCGTTCTTCTCGTATGTTATGCTTGATATCGTCAAGCTCAACTATACATGGGTAACTGTCATTACAACCATTCAAATGATTGTGATGATGTTCAGCTACTATTACTGGGGAAATTTGAACAGCAAATATACAACACGGACACTGCTGCGCTGGTCGCTTCCGATCATTGGAGTGGCTTGCCTGCTATGGTCGGGAATGGAGATACTGCCTGCCATTCTTGTACTCATTATCGTCCATATCGTGCTTGGTATTGGTATTGGAGGCTATAATCTTCTGGCCTTCAATTTTATTATTGGAGATACGCCAAAGTCCGAGCGGCCGATGTATATTGCCGTATTCTCAGCATTAACCGGTATTACTGGTTTTGCTGGCCCGCTGTTAGGGGGATGGATTTATAAGCTGGCAGCACAAAGCCCTTATTGGATGCAAAGCTACGGAGTGTCAATGGCGACTGGAGCAGTGCTGCTTGTCATGGCATTTGTTATTGGACCCCTCGTGTTAAAGGATAAAAGTGAGAAATCAACGATGTAAGCCCAACTATTGTTTTCGTCTGGAGTCCACCGTGTGAATGGTTCTTCCTAGTCGTTCCCTTTGTTGAAAGATATAAATAGGCAGATTCATCGTATATTTTAGATAAAGCAGAGCCTCCTTGAGATAAGGGGGGATGCTTTCTGTACAGTTATGAGACCGCTTACTTAAATGTTTATGTACCATTATGCAGGTGGACGAATCATATGGAATTGGGGGTATACTGATATGCATGCGATAGAAAAAAGAAAAAGTGATTTATTGGCTTACTATCCACCTGTAACGATGGATACGGCAAAGCTAGGCCATTACTGGGACAAAGTGCTGGAGAGCTACGCGGACAAGCCGCTTGGCATTGTAAAGGAGATGCTGGATACGCCGCTTCCTACGGTTAGAACGGAACGCTTAACCTACAAGGGGAGTGACGAAACTCCTATTCATGGGCTGTACATCGTTCCGGAGCAGGGCTTACGCGAGGAGCAGCTTCCTTGCGTCGTCATCTATCAAGGGTATACTGGCGATAAGGGCCTGCCTGAGCGATATGCGGCATGGCTGCTTCTCGGCTATGCTGTCTTTGCAGTTGATGCAAGAGGACAGGGAGGCGAGACCGGCAACCTGCTTACTACAGATGAAGGTGCGATAAAAGGCTGGGTTACGCAAGGCATAGACAATATCGAACAAAGCTATTATAGGGCGATCACGATGGATGCGGTAAGAGCAGTCGATGCAGCCGCGCTGCAGCCGGAGGTTGATGCATCCCGTATTGCGGTAGTTGGGGGAAGCCAGGCAGGTGGACTTGCGCTATTAGCTGCCGCACTCAATTCGAAAGTAAGTGCTGTCGTAGCCGATATACCAAATATGTGTCATATGGATTATGGCATCATGCATTCAACAGGCTCTTTGACAGAAGTTGCCCAGTACGTAAAGCGTTATCCAGACAGGCTTGAGAATGTACTACATACGATGGCCCACTTTGACATGCTCAACCTTGCGGAGCGCATACAAGCACCGGTCTTAATGTCTGTTGGCTGGAAGGACACGGTATGCTTACCGGAAACCGTTTACGCAGTTTTCAATCGGATTAATTCGAAAAAAGAACTGAATGACTATCCTTTTTCAGGACATGAGGTAGGGGAGTACCAGAATAGGGCAGCGTTCCTGTTTCTGAAGTCTATTTTTCAAAGCCATTAATGCTTCATCGGTCGTCCGAGAACGACAATCAATGCTTGAAATGGATGATATCAATGCCAATATGATTATGGAAGGCAAGCGTACTATGTACTAAAATATAAAGGAGCTTTAAATAAGCATCCTAGATATAGCCGTGATTTGAAACCAAACGATGGAGATCGCGGTATTAACAGTTAACCAATCATAATAATAGAGCAAGTTGAAACAGTTTAAGCTTTTTGCAAGCTGGCGGACATGTATGATGAGCTCTGCCTTAGAAAATAATAGGATGGCAATGAATAGAGAGGGTGGAATTTTCTGCAATGAGCAACCATGATGAGCGTAATTATTCGCCTTGGCAAAGCTACTATGGACCCAATCTTGGGTATGTGCAGGAGCAATACGAACGTTTTTTAACTGAGCCTGATGCCGTTGAAGCAACGGTACGTGAGCTGTTTGAACGTTTTGGAGCACCTCCAGCAGTATCGATCGGAGCTACTGGTCATACAGCAAAGCCAAGCGAACAACAGGCTGCATCAAATGCAGCACCTGGACCGATTGACTCAAATATGTTGAAGAAGGTTGTCGCTGCGCATCAGCTTATGCTGAACATCCGCAGATACGGCCATTTAGCTGCGGATATCGATCCGCTCGGCTTTAGTCCGGCAGCAGATACGAAGCTGCTTGATCCAGAAACCTTTGGCCTGACGCAAGCGGATTTGGCTTCTATACCTGCTTCGCTTATTTGGGACAATGCACCTGCATCGATCTCGAACGGGTGGGAGGCTATCAGCCGTCTAAGAGAAATTTATACGCGTTCTGCTGCTTATGAATTCACACATATCCATGATGAGAATGAACGGAACTGGCTGCATAAGCAAGCTGAATCGGGAAGCTTCCCTGCACCGTTGTCGGCAAGAGAACGTTCGGCATTGCTTGAGCGATTGCTTGAAGTCGAATATTTCGAGAATTTCCTGCACCGTACATTTGTCGGCCAGAAGCGCTTCTCCATTGAAGGCGTTGACATGCTTGTGCCTGTATTGGATGAAATCGTCCGGGCGGTTGCTCACGACGGTGCCAACAATATTCTAATGGGCATGGCACATCGCGGACGTCTCAACGTACTTACGCATGTACTTGGCAAGCCTTATGAGAAAGTTTTCTCCGAGTTTCATCATGCGCCTAACAAAGAGCTGATTCCTTCGGAAGGCTCGATGGGCCTTAACTATGGCTGGACTGGCGATGTGAAATACCATTTGGGTGCTGACCGGGCAATTAAGGAAGGCGAAACGATTCGCGCTAACCTAACTCTAGCTAACAACCCGAGTCATCTTGAGTTTGTTAATCCGGTAGTTGAAGGCTTCACGCGGGCTGCACAGGAGGATCGCAGCAAGCCAGGCTTCCCTGAGCAGGATCCATCCAAAGCAGTTACGATTTGCGTTCATGGTGACGCGGCTTTCATCGGTGAAGGTATCGTTGCCGAGACGCTGAACTTCAATAAGCTGCAAGGATACCATAACGGTGGAACACTTCATATTATTGCGAACAATCGTCTTGGCTTCACAACGAACAGTATTGATTCACGTTCGACGCATTACGCAAGTGATCTTGCGAAAGGCTTCGACATTCCGATTGTACATGTCAACGCGGATGAACCGGAAGCTTGCTTGGCAGCCGTACGCCTCGCTTGCGAATACCGCCTTCGCTACAATAAAGGTTTCGTTATTGATTTGATCGGCTACCGTCGTTTCGGTCATAATGAGATGGATGATCCAGAAGTAACACAACCGCTCATGTATGGGAAGGTTCGTAATCACCCAACAGTAAGCACGCTTTATACCGAGCAGCTTAAAGGGGCGAAAGCGATTACTGAAGAGCAGGTCGAGGAGCTTCGCCAACGTACGAATGGTAAGCTGCAAGCAGCCTACGATGCGATGAAGGCAAAGGAAGGCGAACCGAAAATACGCGGAGAGCAGCGGAAATCGGAGCTTCCATCCAGTGAAGAAGCACGCACGGCCGTTCCGCTTGAGACGCTTCGCGAGATTAATCTGGAGCTGCTTAATCGTCCAGAGGGTTTCACGGAGTATACGAAGCTGCAGCGTATATTGCAGCGTAGAGCATCTGCTCTTAATGATGGTGAGAAGGTTGACTGGGCACATGCAGAAACGCTTGCGTTCGCAACGATTCTGGCTGATGGTACGCCAATTCGTCTGAGTGGTCAGGATTCAGAGCGCGGTACGTTCGCTCATCGTCATATTATGCTTAATGACAATGCTACGGCTGCTAAATTCTCACCGCTTCATATGCTGCCGCAAGCGAAAGCATCCTTCGCCGTTCATAATAGCCCGCTGTCCGAAACGGCAGTACTCGGCTTTGAATATGGCTATAATGTGTTTGCTCCCGAAACATTCGTAATCTGGGAAGCACAATATGGTGACTTCGCGAACGTTGCACAGGTCATATTCGACCAGTTCATCTCAGCGGGTCGTGCGAAATGGTCGCAAAAATCAGGTATTACGATTTTGCTGCCGCATGGCTATGAAGGCCAAGGACCGGAGCATTCAAGTGCAAGACTTGAGCGTTTCCTTCAGCTGTCAGCTGATAATAACTGGACGGTTGCCAACCTGACAACGTCCGCTCAATATTTCCATTTGCTGCGTAAGCAGGCAGCAATGCTTGGTACGGAGCAGGTTCGGCCGCTTGTGCTAATGGCACCGAAAAGCTTGATTCGTAATCCGCGTGTTGCTTCGCATGGTGTTGACTTCAGCGAAGGCTCATTCAAGCCAGTGCTGCCACAGTTTAGCCTGACAGAGCCTAAGGATCAGAAGGATAAGGTCAAACGCCTTCTGCTTTGCACAGGTAAGGTTGCCATTGATGTTGAAGAAGCACTTGCTTCATCCAACTCGGAGGACTTCGAATGGCTGCGCGTTGCAAGGGTTGAACAGCTTTATCCGTTCGCGCATGCCGAAATTGAGCGCATCGTGAAGCAATTCGACAAGCTCGAAGAGATTGTTTGGGTTCAGGAAGAACCGCAAAACATGGGATCATGGAGCTTTATGGAACCAAGGCTTCGCGCATTGGCGCCTAAGAAGGCAGCTGTCCGATATGTCGGCAGACCTGATCGCTCAAGTACTGCAAGCGGACATCAAGAGATACATGCCGCAGAGCAAAAATGGATTATCTCGACAGCATTGAACGGCAAACCAGTTGAAACAAGTTTGATTAGGGGGTAGCGACTAATGGCTGAAATTATAGTACCAGAATTAGGCGAGTCCATATCTGAGGGCACGATTACCAAGTGGTTCGTGAAGGAAGGCGACTCCGTAAATCAGGGAGATGTTCTACTGGAGCTTGAAACCGATAAAGTAAACATTGAGATCAGCGCTGACAACAGCGGCATTGTATCCCGTATCGCGAAGCAAGACGGAGAAGTTGTAAATGTAGGCGAAGCGATTGGTTCGATCGGCGAAGGAGCTGGCGCATCCGCGCCGTCTGCTCCTGCAGCGGAACCGTCAGCTGCTCCGTCAGCACCGTCAGCACCTACAGCTGCGCCAACTGCGCCAGCAGCAGCTCCTGCTGGCGAGAGTGCAGCAGCAATCAATGCATCCCCAGCAGCGCGCAAGCGTGCTCGTGAGCAAGGTATTGACCTCTCGCAGCCGCAAGGACAAGCTCCAGCAGTGGCAACTCCCGTGAAATCTGCGCCGCTTACGCAAGCCGCTGAGTCGGTCAACGCAAGCAAAGAAGGCAAGCCTACGGAGCGTAAACGGATGTCCCGTCGCCGGGTTACGATTGCTAACCGTTTGGTAGAAGCACAACGTACAGCAGCGATGCTTACTACATTCAATGAAGTGGATATGACGGCAATTCTTGATTTGCGCAAACGTCGCAAGCAAGCGTTCTTCGAGAAAAACGATGTGAACCTCGGCTTCATGTCATTCTTTACAAAAGCGGTAGTTGGTGCGTTGAAAGCATTCCCGCTGCTTAACGCAGAAATCGATGGCGAAGAAATTGTTACGAAGAAGTTTTACGATATCGGTATTGCAGTTTCGGCTAAAGAAGGTCTAGTTGTTCCGGTCGTTCGGGATGCAGATCGTCTAAGCTTCGCTGAAATCGAGAAGAACATCGTTGAGCTTGCTGGCAAAGCAAGATCCAATACACTTGCGATCTCTGATCTGCAAGGCGGAAGTTTCACCATCACGAATGGCGGTGTCTTCGGCTCCTTGCTGTCGACTCCGATTCTTAATGCACCGCAGGTTGGTATTCTCGGCATGCATAAGATTCAAATTCGTCCGGTTGCGATCGATGATGTACGTATGGAGAACCGTCCGATGATGTATATCGCATTGTCATACGATCACCGTATCGTAGACGGCAGCGAAGCGGTTCGTTTCCTCGTAACCGTTAAGGCTCTTCTCGAAGACCCAGAAGCGCTGCTTCTTGAAGGTTAATCATCAAGAAGTATTTAGAGACTGTCCAAAAAGTAGATCATTCTACTTTATGGTCAGTCTCTTTTTTTGTATTAGCGATGCGCCTCATAAATAGCTGGTGGAAAACCTTTTTTATTTTATATTTTAATGTAGAGCAGGAAGAAGCAGGGAAATGTTGAAAGTAACTAGTAAAGTAAAGTTATTTGGCAGATAAGGTGGTTTAGATGGATGATGAAGAGCATTCAATTGAGCAAGCAGTTGCGAGAAAGCGAAGAAAGATACCATAATCTAGTCCACATGATGCCGGATGGTATCGTTATTTATTGCGAGGACTGTATTGTTTTCGTTAATCGTTCGTTATTAAGCACAGTCAGATCAGATCGGATTGATGAGATTGTAGGACTTCCGATCAAATGCTTCATTCATCCCGATTATTGGGAGGCGTTTGCTGCAAATATGCAATATCTGACCCGTGAGCCGAACCCAGCAGTATTCATGAATTACAAGCTGCTTAGGTTCAACCGTGAAGTGTTCGAAGCGGAGCTTAGGGCAACTAAAGTGACTTATGCCGGCAAGCCTGCCGTTCAGCTTATCATTCGTGATATCTCCAATCGAATTCGCATGGAAGAGTCCTTATTCGAGAAGGATTATCTATATAAGAGTTTGATGGAAAACGTTGTGGCGGGCGTCTTCGTCGGGCAAAAATATAAGCTCATCTATGCTAATCCCTATTTGGCAGAGCTATTCGGCTATTCAAGAGAAGATCTGTCCGCTATATCACCCGATCGGTTTATACCGAAGGAAGAGCTTGACCGTATTCAGAAGGAGGTACTGCAGGGGATGGTTAATGGGCTAACCCAGTTCCCGATAAAATTGAGCGGCATGAAAAAAGACGGAAGCATTATTTTTCTAGAAGGAAACAGCTCAGTTATTATGTTGGATGGAGAGCCTTCATTGCTCGGTACCGTACAAGATGTAACGTTCAAACGAGAGAAGGAAAAGCTGCTGAAGGACAGCGCCATGCTGTATCAAAAAATGATTAAATTTGTTCCTGAGCCCATCGTGCTGAGTGATCAAGGTGTGATTCTTTATGCGAACAAGCTCGCGATGCAGCTTATTGGTTTGGAAGAGGAATGCGAGATTATTGGCAAAAGCATATTCGGTTTTATCCATCCGAGTCAACATGAATTGGTCGCAGACACGTCACAAGAAATCATGTCCTCGGATGAACCGACACCATTCCAAGAACGCATTTTTATTTGTCCGGATGGACGCAGTATGGATGTTGAGCTATCGAGTATTCGAATATGCAATTATATGGGCAAAGACGTAATTCTGAGCGTAATCCGCGATTTAACTGACCGCAAGCGCTCGGAGGAGGTGTTAATTCGCTCAGAAAAGCTATCGGCGATCGGCCAGCTAGCAGCGGGGGTAGCGCATGAGATTCGCAATCCTTTAACGGCGCTGAAAGGATTTACGCAGCTTCTGAGCGCGAGATATCCGGAGCAGCCGCATTATTTTACGATTATGTCGAATGAAATTGATCGCATTACATTAATCGTAAATGAGTTTATGACACTCGCTAAGCCGCATTTTACCCAGTTTCAAGCTGCGCCGCTTGAGCCTATTCTGCAAAGTGTGCTGTCTATTCTGGAAACCCAGGCTATTCTACTGAATGTGGAGCTTCATGTATGCTTAGATCAAACCGTACCCACGGTATACGGAAATTCGGATCAGTTGAAGCAGGTGTTCCTCAACATTATCAAAAATGCGATTGAGGCGATGCCTCATGGCGGGGTCGTTCATCTATCCGTTAGCTCGAGAGATGACGGCAAAGTATTGATAAGGATACAAGACGGCGGCCCTGGTATTCCTGAGGAATTGATCAAAAAGATTGGCGAGCCCTTTGTAACGACAAAGGAAAAAGGGACAGGCCTCGGGATCATGATCAGCACGCGCATTATTGAAGCGCATAAAGGTACGCTTAGGCTCAGCAGTGTTATTAATGAAGGAACACTCGTTGAGATCGTGCTGCCTGTTCAAGAGGCCAGCTGAATGTTAGGTGCTAGAGGTTCTTTATACATGTCCCACATTCGCCTTCATCTGCTTGCGATGATGGTGCAGAATGAAATAGATAACAGATGAAAAGGCGATAATAACCGAGCAAACCATATACATAGTTCTGTAGCCAAAGCCGGAGGCAAGTGAGCCAAGCGAATAGGAGCCAATTCCATAGCCTAGGTCAAACAGCAAATAAAATGTAGCGGTAGCGAGCCCTCTGCTATGGGCTGGCGCTGCAAGCACAGCAATGGTTTGGAAACAAGGAAGCAAAGCCCCGTAACCAAGCCCGATAACGCCGCCTGATAGTAGCAGAAGCGAAGGAGAACTAGCTTGACTGAGCAGCAGCATGCCAATCGCAAAGATAGCAATGCTCGGATAAACAATAATATGCTCGCCTACGCGGTCCAGCAATTTCCCAATAATCGGACGAGGCAAAACGATCATAATGCCGAAGCATACAAAAAAATAACTTCCATAGGAATCAAGCGCTTGTTCATGCGTATAGACGGACATAAAGGTCACTAGCCCGCTATAAGCAAACGCGACGACGAAACCGCTAAGGGCGATGGGAAGTGCTTTGCGTTCAACTAGTTTATGCCATTGCAGCTTGCTCTTCTCTCTAACAGGGGGTTGATTGGTATGAGCATTAACGGAATTCGCAACGTTTACTTGACGTTTTGTTGCTGCTCCAAGCACAAATGAAAGCAGCGCGCATACTGCACACAAAATGAACATCGCGGTAAAGCCGCCATGTGACGTAATCGTCAGACCTGCGAACGGTCCGATGACCATCGCTAGGCTCATGAATAGGCTGAAATAGCTGATACCCTCGCCTTTACGTCGTTCTGGAATAATATGAATTGCTGCTGTGTTTGTTGATGTGGTTGCGATTGCGAACGTTCCGCCGTGGAAAAAACGAACGAGCAGCAGCATAGCATAGCCAAAAACGCCTAAGTAAGCGATAGAAAATAAGAGGAAAAGCATTAAGGAGATGATAACGATTTTACGCTCGCCATATCTAGTCATCAATTGACTGGCGAATGGTCTTAGCAGAACAGAAGCCAGAACGAATACCGTCATGGATAAACCTGCTTGTGTATCCGTGCCTCCAAGACCGTTAGTTACATATACGGAAAGTGCTGTTGCCAGCGTGTAGAATGAAAAAAACAAAAAGAAGCTGCTTAAACATAGTTTGATGAAGTCGGCGCTCCATAATTTGTTCGTATGCAATGGTAGTTCCCCTCTCAGATGCTGATCCTGTACAAATAACAATATAGAATGCCCTATTGCGTACCGGCATTTTGATTAATTTTGGCCATAAATCTCATGAATGCGTTAATTTCGTCAGGCGTTATGTCTGTCAGCATCTGCTGAACGTATTTCTCCTCGATAGGTGCGAGAGCTTGTGCACAGATTGTGCCATTCTCGGTGATGTAGAGCAGTTGTGAGCGACGGTCGTTCGGATTCGCTTTACGCTTAACCAAAGCTTTACGCTCAAGCTGATCGACCAAGCGGGTAATATTGGCGGGATCTTTGTCTGTGCGCTGAGCTAAGTCTTTATGCGTAATCGCATCCTGCTCGTCTAGGCACATCAAGAGAGACCATTGTTCAGGCGTGACGTCATATTCTTGGAATAGCTGCTGCAGACGCTGGTTTAAGCGGCGCCCTGTATTGCTTATGATATAGCCTACTGATTGTTTGATTTTCAAAGCTTTCACCTGCTTCATTTATTTAGTTGTTATAACAATAATAATCGTAACAACTAAATAGGTCAACTGCTTCAACCCTGTAAATCGGATTGAAGCTTATTAGGAATGCGTGGGATGAAGTTGATTCTGCTTGCGATATTGCTCAGGTGTAAAACCTGTATGAAGCTTGAATGCACGGCTGAAATGTGAGGGATGCTTGAAGCCAACCTCATATCCAACTTCGGTAATAGGCTGATTGCCGTCGATTAATTCAATTTTGGACTGGTTAATTCTGCGCTGCATTAGAAATTGGAAAATTGTAATACCGGTAACCTCTTTGAAGGTTTTTGCCAAATAAAACTTGCTGAGATGAAGCTCGGATTGAATGCTCTCTAAGCTTATATCTTCATTGAAATGATGATCAAGATAAGAAATAATCGATTGGACATGCTGCTCTTTGGAAGAAGGGAAGACAGGCTTTTCCTTCAAGGGCTTCTCGCATAGCTGATTGATTAAAATAAGAAAATCGAGTAATTGCGCTTGAAAGCGCTGGTAAGAGAACGAATCCTGCTTACCATAATGCTGCTCCAGCCGCTGGAGGACAGCTTCAACCTCCGCTTTCTCGTAGCCACGCAGTTGAAGCCTCACATTTTGCAGCTTGCGGAATGGTTCTAGCAGATCTGTTGCAAATGAAGGCTGGATGAATTGCTCGAAGTAAAAGGGATCAAAATGCAGCGTGGAGCGATGGTATTGCACTTCAGGATCAACATGTGCTCGGTGCAGCGTCATACCATGCATAAGCAGAAGATCCCCTGGCTCAAGCACATAGATGCGGTCATTGATTAGATAGTTCACTTTGCCGCTATGGAAATAATATACTTCATAATGAAAATGAGTATGATAGGTGCCTTGCATATTAAAATCAGAGGTGGTGCCCATCGTGAATGGTGCGCTAATGCGGAACTGTGTGCTCATCCTGTCACTCCCCTCATAAATATCCTCATTATACACCAACCAGAGTTAAATAAAAGAGTAAACAGGATAATGCGAATGAAGTCGGCATGACTGCAAAGTGATACCATAAAGGCAAGCAAATGAAAGCAATTTAAGCAAACCATTTTACTTCATAATAAAGGGGCGGTATTCGGATGCAGATCGTTCGTTTGGGAATTATTGGGCTTGGGAATATGGGGAAAGGGCATATTAATTATTTGAGCAATGGTGAAGTAAGCGGAGTAGAGGTAACAGCTGTCAGTGACACAATTGAAGCGAATCTTCAGTGGGCAAGAGAAAAGCTTGGCAATGAGGTCGGCTTGTTTGTAGATCCGCTCGAGCTGATGGATTCCGGACTAGTGGATGCTGTCCTTATCGCCACTCCTCATTTCTCGCATCCAGAGCTTGCAATCGCTTGCTTCGAACGCAGACTGCATGTGCTGTGTGAGAAACCGGCTGGCGTGTACACGAAACAGGTTCGTGAGATGAATGAAGCGGGAAGCAAAGCGAATGTGAAGTTCAGCATGATGTACAACCAACGGACGAATCCATTATATGTGAAGCTTAAAGATATGATTGATGCCGGAGAGCTCGGCGAGATTAAGAGGACAAACTGGATTATTACAAATTGGTACCGCTCTCAAAGTTATTATGATTCAGGCACGTGGCGTGCAACATGGGCGGGAGAAGGGGGAGGCGTGCTGCTCAATCAAGATCCGCATCAGCTTGATCTCTGGCAGTGGACGATCAGTATGATGCCTAAGCGCGTTCGGGCATTTTGCTATTTCGGCAAGCACCGGAATATCGAGGTTGAGGATGACGTCACAGCATTTGTAGAGTATGAGAATGGAGCAACAGGTGTATTCGTGACGACGACTGGCGAAGCACCGGGTACGAACCGTCTTGAAATTAGCGGAGACCGGGGCAAAATCGTAATCGAAAACAATGAGTTGACGTTCTGGCGTCTACGCGTCTCAGAGTCTGAATTCAATCGCACGTATACAGGCAGTTTCGGTCAGCCGGAATGCTGGAAGTGTGAGGTTCCTGTGGAAGGCAGCTATCCAGACCATAAAGGCATCACTCAAAACTTTGTGAATGCGATTCTATTCGATGAGCCGCTCATCGCACCAGGAGAAGAAGGGATTAAAGGGCTGATGCTCTCGAATGCCATGCTGCTCTCAACATGGACGGATAATTGGGTTGACCTTCCTATAGATGAGGAGCTATTCCATCAGCATCTTCAAGATCGAATCTTGCACTCATCGTTCCAGAAGGAGGCAGTAAGCAAATGAGCAAAGCAGATGGTATGAAATACGCTCCAAAAGGAAAGCCGAATAAGGTCGTTGAGGACGGACAATTCATCATAGCCGCTGTAAGCCTCGACCATGGACATATTTATGGCATGTGCAACGGATTAATTGAAGCGGGAGCTTCCCTGAAATGGGTGTACGACCCTGACCCAGCTAAGGTGGAAGCCTTTATTAGCCAATACCCGCAGACCAAGGCTGCCGCGTCGGAGGAGCAGGTGCTCACTGATCCGGAGGTTCAGTTGGTAGCGGCTGCCGCCATTACATCGGAGCGTGGACCGCTTGGTGTTCGTGTCATGCATAGCGGCAAGCATTACTTCACGGATAAAGCTCCGTTTACGACGCTTGAACAGCTCGCAAATGCGCGGAAGGCTTATACGGAGACAGGCAAGAAATATGCGGTTTATTACAGTGAACGGCTGCATGTGGAGAGCGCTGTCTATGCTGGTCAACTCATTGAGCAAGGCGCGATTGGACGCGTTGTTCAGGTACTTGGTCTCGGGCCGCATCGCTTGAATGCGGGAGCCCGACCGGCGTGGTTTTTCGAGAAGGAAAAGTATGGAGGCATTATTTGTGATATCGGATCTCATCAAGTTGAGCAGTTTCTTTACTTCACAGGAAATCAGAACGCTACGGTCGTGAACAGCAAGGTGGCAAACTACGCGAATAAGGATTATCCGGAGCTGGAGGATTTCGGCGATATGAATGTGGTTGGCGAAAACGGGGCTACGGGTTATTTTCGAGTAGATTGGTTAACGCCGGATGGACTAGGCACATGGGGAGATGGGCGGATGCTTATTCTCGGAACAGAAGGCTATATTGAGATGCGGAAGTATATTGATATCGCGCGAGAAGCGGAGGGGGATCAGCTTTATCTGGTGAACGCTGACGGCGAACAGCATATGAAGCTAAGCGGCAAGGTCGGATTCCCGTATTTCGGAGAGCTCATTCTGGATTGCTTGAATGGTACAGAGAATGCGATGACACAGGCGCATACGTTCAAAGCGGCCGAGCTGTCGCTGCTTGCCCAGCACAATGCAGTACGTGTAGAGTAAGGTTTTGTTTGTATGAACAAAGAGAGAGCTGCCTGCGGTCGTTGACTGCCGGCAGCTCTCTCTTTGCTTAAGATGATGCTATCATTGAGTCGTTTTTTTCATTTCATAAACGTGGAAGAAGTCTTCTTTGATAATGACCATCATAACGGTTTTCTCTTTTTTGAAGAAATGAACATGTCCCATCCGCTCTTCCTTCTGTTCCATCCAGCCTTGCTTCTCAAGCTCCTCGAAATAAGACATTGGCGAATATAGCCCCTGCATGCCTCCAAAGTTTTTGAGATTATATTTCATCCCTTTCAAAATATGAGGATTTCCGAACTCCGTTTCCTCTGGCTCGGCTTGAGCGGGAACAATGAAATCAGTGTTTATGGTTGATGGTTTATGTCCCGCATTCTCATCATATGAAGACTCAGCCGTACCCGAGCATGCTGTCAGCATGATAAACAGCAGGACAGATAATAGTGAAAGCTTCATAGCCTGAGGCACCTCCTGTTAAGTGGAAAGCATGTATGATTATTTTATTAGACGTGTTTCTATCCAAAAAGTTACAGAGAAGTGAATGCGTGTTATATTGTATAGCGAGAGTATGATTGGCATACGTGATTGAGGTGTTGAATAAATGAAGATTCGTAAATGGATTGAGGGTCATGCATCCTAAAAAGTTCAAGTGTAAGCCAGAATCGAAAGTGCTATTTGGGAGGAAAGTTGTAGTGTCTTATAAAACAATGACTGAAGAAGTAATGGAAGGCAATTACGATCGTCCTTTAGGCGTTAAAATCATTGCAATTTTAATGATAGTGAGCGGAACCATATTGCTAATCACGCAGTCGATCGCTGTTATTATGCTAAACGAACGCTCGGTGCTCCACGGGGTGTCGAGCCTGATTTTTCAATCAGTTTTTGGTTTTTTAGGTCTGCTTGGACTAGCTGGCGGTGTAGGTATGCTGATTGGAAAGAAATGGGGCTGGTGGTTAGCTGTTTTTCATTTTGCTTATTACTTGACCCTCCATTTGAATATGCTCGTTTCGATTCCAGGAATTACAGAGCAGCATGCCGTATCAGGAAACGGTACCCGACATTATTTTAAAAATGGGATTCAGGTTTTATGGAATGTTTTATTGCTGCGCTACATGTGCCGTGACTATACAATGTCATTTTTCAAAATGTCGGATACGAATACACTAAAAGCAATAGGAGGGGTGTTCTGCATTGTTGCAGTGATTTTTGCAATAGGCTCGTTATTGAGCTTTTTATAAACAAAAGGGTATTGCAGAGGGGCTGCCACTTCATGCTAACAGACTTCTTCATAACGGGCTGAAGTCTCTTTATGATGTTCTGAATTCCTTTCATGTAGGACGCCAATTTTTGCGAAAGTTAACTATGCTATTTCTCATTAATAAAGGTATGTATTTTTGATATAATAAGAGGAATGAATGTAGAACAGGTTAAAAAGGAGACAACATGAGTAGTTACGATTTTTTACCGATTATTCTGGGAAGCGATGAAAATGCTTATGGAAACGTTAGACTCATCCATGAGAAATACGAAATTAAGCCGTTATTGGTGTGCAGTCGGCTGTTAATTCCAACGATGAACAGCAAATTGTTTGATCTTATTCAAATCGATGGATTTGACAGCGAGGACATATTTCCAGATGCGTTGCTATCCATACTCGAGAAATATAGCGCTTCTAACAAAAAAATAGTCGTCATTCCCTGCTCGGATTATTATGCGGCCATGCTGTCGCGGCATTATAGCAAATTCAAAGGACTTATCATGAATCATTTTATTTCTGAGGCCTTGCTTGATACGTTCGATACGAAAGATAAGTTTTATAAGCTATGTGAAAAACATGGACTGGATTATCCGAAGACGATTGTATGCGAGCAGCATGAACGCGAAATTGCATTGGAACATATGGAATTCCAATTCCCAATCGTCGTAAAACCGGAAAACAGCAATGCCTACGCCTATTTGCATTGTCATTTTGAAGGCAAGAAAAAGGTGTTTTTCTTTGATACGAAGGACGAGTATTTAACGATGGTCAGGAGCATGAATCTTTCTGATTATGCAGGAAAGTTAATTATACAAGAGTTTATTCCTGGCGGAGACAGCTCGATGCGAGTCATCAATAGCTACTCCGACGACAACGGAATTGTAAAACTGATGTGTCTCGGTCAGCCCGTGCTTGAGGAATATGCGCCTAAGACACTAGGCAACTATGCTGCGATTATTAGTCGCTCGGATAAGGGCATCTATCAGAAGGTGAAGACATTTCTTGAAGAAATCGGATATGTTGGTTTTTCCAATATTGATATGAAGTACGACCACAGAACAGGCAAGTATATGATGTTCGAAATTAACCCGCGACTTGGCAGAAGCAGTTTTTTTGTTCGGGCAGCGGGACTTAATATGATCGCGACGCTGATCGATAATGTCGTTTACGGTAAAGATGAAGACTGCGTATACAGCGACAAAACAGCTCTTTGGACAAATGTACCTAAAGTCGTTCTGCGAAAATATGTAACGGAACCAGCCTTATCTGATGAAATTAATAAACTGTATAAGCAGAGAAAAGTGCTTAAATCCATTTGGTACAGAAAAGATTTGAACTTGAAACGGATTATAAGAGTTTCAAGGTATTTTTTCAGCCATGTAGGCAATTTCCGTCGTTATTATTTCAATAAGGACAACATGTCTTCTCCAAAATGATGAATGGAACGAACAATGTAAGCTCAATAAAACAGCGTTAGTCTTGGATTATTTTATCGTCCATGGCTAACGCTGTTTTTTATACATGTTCATCGGGAATGAAATTGCTGAAGGGGCAGAAGAATGTTTCGGAAATGCGTGGTCCAGCACAACGTTAATAGTAATCATTTCGATCTTGACCAATACATTTGCTGCTGGTATACTGAATAAAACGTAATTATTACTATTAACGAATGTAGTCAGCATTTTTTTTGTTATTAAATCGTAATATTAACGTTTAATCGAAGACGAATGGACTATAGAAGCAGAGGTGCATGATGACAATTAACAAAATTCCAGTGACGGTATTAAGCGGCTATTTGGGTGCTGGAAAAACAACGATTATGAACCATGTGCTAAATAATCGTGAAGGACTTAGAGTTGCTGTTATTGTAAATGATCTAAGTGAGTTAAATGTCGATGCGGCTCTTATTAAGGATGGCGGTGGTTTGTCCCGAACAGAAGAGAAGCTGGTTGAGATGTCCAATGGCTGCATCTGTTGTACGCTCCGAGAGGACTTGCTCGTAGAGGTAGAAAAGCTGGCGAAGGAAAATCGGTTTGATTATATCCTTATAGAATCAACTGGTGTAGGTGAGCCTGTACCCGTTGCACAAACCTTCTCGTACATCGACGATGAGCAGGGCATCGATTTGACGCAATTTTGCCAGCTGGATTGTATGGTTACGGTCGTAGACGCCTATCGTTTCTGGCATGACTATGCATCTGGAGAGACACTGCTTGATCGAAGCCAGGCGGTGGGTGAGGATGACACACGTGAAGTTGTTGATCTGCTAATTGATCAAATTGAGTTTTGTGATGTTCTCGTGCTGAATAAATGTGATCTGGTAGGCGAGGAGGAACTCATCGAGCTGGAGGGCGTGCTTAGGACGCTTCAGCCGCGGGCGACGTTTATTCGGACTTCGCGAGGCGAGATTGATCCAAGGGCCATATTGAATACCGGACTGTTCGACTTCGATGAGGCGAGTCAGTCTGCAGGATGGATGAAGGAGATGGCAGCTCACACCCATACCCCAGAGACGGAAGAGTACGGCATAGCTTCTTTTGTTTATGAGCGGACGAAGCCGTTTCATCCGCAGCGGCTTATGGGATGGATGGAGGAATGGCCGGAAGAGATTGTTCGTGCCAAAGGCATGGTGTGGCTGGCGACACGTAATGATTACGCTCAAAGTTTGAGTCAAGCGGGTCCATCCATTCAATTCGGGCCGGCGGGACAATGGGCAGCGGCATTGCCTGAAGAGGAGCGGAAGGCTGTACTGCTAGAGGACCCTGAGCTAGCAGAGCTGTGGCATGAGGAGTATGGGGATCGTATCAATAAGGTCGTATTTATTGGAATCGAGATGGACCGCTCGAAGCTGGTAGACTCGCTTGATCGCTGCTTGCTCAGTGACGGAGAGCTTGAGCTCGACTGGGATGAATTCTCGGATGACTTCCCGAATGCAGCAAGCGAGCAAATGGAGTCATCCTTTCACTAAAGCAAAAGCAGCATGTTCACAGGAAGCTTATCTGGATTGATTTGGAGCAGGAGGTGAGAGCAATGAGAGTAATTATAACGCTTGCTTGTACAGAATCGGGAGACCGCAACTATACGACGACAAAAAACAAAAGAACGACGCCGGAGCGGCTGGAGGTTAAGAAATATAGCCCGCGCCTTAAACGTGTGACGGTTCACAGGGAAACGAGATAGTGTTAGCTGGCAGTAATGAAGTCTGGACGTTCGCGTTCAGGCTTCTTTTTGCTGAGAAGAGAAATTACGGATTGACAGTGATGATGATCATTGGTACCATATGCGCATAAACACGTGTTTACAAGCGGGGGTTACAGTTTGAACAAGGAGATAAACAGCACGGAGATCGCTAAGCTCGCAGGCGTATCTCGAAGTACAGTCAGCAGAGTCATAAACAATTATGCGAACGTGCCTGAGCATACGAAGCAGAAGGTAATGAAGGTCATTCAGGAGTACAATTACTATCCGAATCTATCTGCTCAAGTGCTTGCGGGCAAGCGAACTCGAACGATTGGGTTGTTTATGATTGATTCAGGACGCGTATCAGGGGATAGTATATCAAGCCTACTCCTTGCACGAATTATTGAGAGCGCTTCATCTCAAGGTTATTACGTATTGACACATATTGTTAGAGATATAAGGGTGAAAGAGGAAATTCGCACGATTAAGGAAAGCTTCTATCAGCGAAGAATAGACGGAGGCGTGTTCATTGGAGCAGCCAATGAAGAGCTGCTGATTGAAGAGCTGATTGCAGAAGGTTTTATTGTTGCGATTGTGGATCAACACCTGCCTGGCCGGGAGAAGTCTAATCGGCTTGTGTTCAACTTCGACAATGAAACAGGAGTAGGTCTAGCTGTTGATTATTTGGCTGCCTTGGGACATCGGCATATTGGCATGATTAATGGTGATATGAACAGATATTCCGGTCCTTCGAAGCTGCACGGCTTCGAACTAGCGATGGCCAAGCACAATCTGCAGATTCAACCTGAGTGGCTGCTGCCTGGAGATTTTAATGAAGCGAGCGGCTACAAAGCGATTAAGGATTTCTTGAAGGAAGAACGGAAGCTTCCTACCGCTATATTCGCTGCGAACGACAGCGTTGCATTCGGTGCTATCCGCGCCTTGGAGGAAGCAGGTATACAAGTACCGAAGCAAATGTCGGTTATTGGCTTTGATGATCATTTCCGTAGTGAATATCATCGACCAGCCTTAACGACGATCCGTATTGACTTTGCACATATGATGGATCAATTGACGAAAACGTTAATCGCAACTATCGAGAAGGGTTCTACATCCACCAGACAGACGACAGCTGGTACGACCTTGGTAGTAAGGGAATCCTGCACCCAAGTTGCAGTGGATTGAATAACCATTTTATATTGGCAAGCGTATCGGGTAGGTATGAGAGGGGGGGATAGGCATGTAGCTTATGCAAGCTGAGGTGTTGTTCATTCATGTACAACGTTCCATTTCGATTACTATAACAGGTAAGGGGAGAATAAACGTGGAAAAGAATGTGCTTGGAAATCGAACGATTACACAGATTGGCTTGTTGGTGAATGATATTGACGAAACCTCTCAGGCCTATGCTGATTTTTTTGGTATAGACAAGCCTGACTGGTTCTGGACGGATACGGTAGATAAAGCAAAAACTGAATATAATGGAGAGCCTTCAATTGCTCGTGCAAAGCTGGCTTTTTTTGATATGGGAGCGCTGCAGCTTGAGCTTATCGAGCCGGATAAACATCCGAGCACATGGAGAGAGCATCTCGATAAGCATGGTGAAGGCCCGCACCACATTGCGTTCGTCATTGACGGTATGAAGGACAAGGTCTCTTTAATGGAGAAAAACGGAATGCCGCTTGTTCAAAAAGGAGAGTATACAGGCGGTCGTTACGCTTATATGGACACATTTAAGCAGCTCAAGATTATGCTTGAATTGCTGGAGAACGATTAGATCTGATGGCTAATGAGGCTGTTCATGAAGACAGCTCTATATCACTTCTAGATGGATAGGAGGAAAACAACGATATGAATCTATTAATTACAGGCGCGAACAGAGGATTAGGACTTGAGCTTGCGAAAGAAGCTTGTGAACGTGGACATCACGTATTGGCGGGTGTGCGCAGCCCTGGCTCATCTGCGGAGGGGCTTATGGAGCTGGCTTCGGCATATCCGGAACAGGTAACGATCGTGCCGCTCGACGTAGCAGATGAACAGTCTGTGCGCTACGCATACGAGCATGTTTCAAGCCGCATGGATCGTCTGGATGGCATTATTAACAGTGCGGCTATTCTCCTTGGCAGGGATCAGAAACTGAGGGATCTTGAACTCGAGCAGCTGGAGCAATCGTTCCAGACCAACTTATTCGGTCCAATAGCCGTCCTTAAGCATTTTCTGCCGCTGCTCGTTAAAGGTGAGAATCCGAGCATAATCAACATCAGCTCGGAGGCTGGTAGCTTTGCAGGCGCTTATGGTGGAGATTATTCTTACGCACTGTCCAAGTCAGCGCTCAATATGTTCTCTGCCCAGATCAAGAGGGAGCTGGCACCACAAGGCATCCTTGTTCATGCACTGCATCCTGGGTGGATTCGAACGGATATGGGCGGTGATCAGGCTCCTGGCGATGCTGCTGTTTCGGCGAAAGGCATCCTAGATATTGTGGAACGCAAAAAAGTGACGGATGAGCTGTTTATCGATCATACGGGAGCTCCAATGTCATTATAAATAAGACTGTTTATAAGTGAATGCAGTTCGAAAAAAAAGCTGCGAGGCAGGTCAGATGACCAAGCCTTGCAGCTTTTTGCGTACAGCTTATAGATAAACGGCTTTGCCCGTTTTGGAGGATTCGTAGATTGCCTCAAGAATTTGTGAAACGACGAATGCTTGCTCCGGTGTAACGACTGGATCGGTATCCTCGTCGATTGCTTTCAGCCACAGTCTCATTTCGAGATCGGCATCACTCTCGGTTTTGCCGTCGTAGAATGCAACGCCGCCTGCTTTCAAATCTACCTGCGTCGTATACAAGCGACTGTGCTTCTCACCATTAATGCGAAGGCCGTCTTTCATATCTGCTCCGCCTTCTGTACCAGAAAGCGTACATTTCGCTTCATCAACCTCAAGCGTATTAAGTGCCCAGCTTGATTCAAGCACGATTGTTGCCCCGTTCTCCATGACAATCATACCGAATGCGGAATCCTCAACGGTGAATTTGGCAGGGTCCCATGGTCCCCATGCGTTAGCAGCATTCTCGCGCTGAGACAGCTTGTGGTAGGAGGTGCCAAGCACGACCTTAGGCTTGTAGTTGTCGAGCATCCATAGCGTCAGATCCAGTGCATGTGTGCCGATATCGATAAGTGGTCCGCCGCCTTGCTTCTCTTCATCAAGGAATACGCCCCAAGTTGGCACAGCACGGCGACGAATCGCATGTGCCTTGGCGTAATAAATGTCGCCAAGCTCGCCAGCAGCGCAAAGCTGCTTCAAATGCTGGCTATCTGGACGGAAACGGTTGTTATAGCCGACGGTAAGCTTCTTGCCGGTACGACGTGCTGCATCAACCATACGCTGTGCGTCATGAGCAGTTTTGGCCATTGGCTTCTCGCTCATAACATGCTTGCCGGCTTCAAGTGCTGCGATAGCGATATCGGCATGAGAGTCGTTCGGCGTACAGACATGTACGATCTCAATAGACTCGTCTTTGAGCAATTCGGTGTAATCTGTATACACACGTGCACCTTCTGCACCGTACAAGGCGGCAGCTTCAAAAGCGCGATGCTCGACGATATCACAGAAAGCGACGATTTCAACGTTATCAAGTTTCTTTAAGCTTGGCAAATGCTTGCCGTTGGCAATTCCGCCGCAGCCGATAATAGCTAGTTTATAAGTTTTGGACATGTTAAGCAGCCTCCTAATAGTTCCAAATTGTAGTTATTGCAGTTGTGGTTCACGGGTGTTTCTTCGGAATTCAGAGGGCGTTACGCCAAATTTCTTGCGAAATACGGCATGTAAGTAATTTCCCCCTGCAAAGCCGGCGAGCTTAGCGATCTGCTCGACTGATTGCTCGGTTTCCAGAAGCTCGCGGCATACGACCGTCAACCTTATATCCTCGAGTATTCGGCTGAATGTATGACCGTGATGAAGCTCCTTGAATAAACGCTGGATATGCCTGGTGCTTAGATTAAGCTTGTCCGCAACGTCCTCAAGCGTAATACTGCCATCGTAGTTCGCGTACATGTATTCCAAGGCGAGCCGGTATCGGTAGGCCTTCATGTCACGCGTTGGAAACTGCTTCTGTTCATTTGCTTTGTCATAAGCACGCACAGCTCTCAGCAGAATCTGGATGACGGTTTGCTTAATAGTCGTATAGCTGCCGACAAAATTGTCATTGCATGCCTGATAAGCTTCCAGAAAGCGCGGCATCGCTTGGTGCAGATCAGCAGTTGGATGGAGAGGAAGCACTTGAAGCTTCTCCATGCAGTTCCTTGCCTCTGCAGCTTCCCAATCGTCATATGAATGAGGATCATTATCCGTTTGTTCTGCATGCCGATCGATTATATCGACATGCAGGCAAAGCTCATCCATAGCCTCGTAAGCATCCGCTTCTTGGTAATGCATGACGTCGGGTCCGGTCAAATAAAGCATGCCGGGCTTTAGTGCGTATGACTGGTCAGCAAGAATGACCTTCCCTTTGCCCTGCGGGATGAAATGGAATTCATACTCGGCATGCTTGTGGAACCCTACGATCCTCCCAGCAGGGAAATGTGCTAAATGGAAGCGGAGCACATGGATGTCGTATTGTCCCCACCGGATACAAAGCTCCAAGCGTTCAAGCGCATCATGTCGCTCATTCATAATTTCGTAAGGGAAATTAGGCATTCTGCTTCCTCCTCGAAGCCTTCTTGCAGCTACTTGCTTAGCTCATCGATTCGAATAGCGCGGTGCTCGCGTGCTGACAGATTGGAAGCTTCCATCAGTTTCGTCAAATCAATGGCAAGGCTTACATTTTCGTCTGCTGTCGTGTCGTTCTCGATATGCTGCACCCATTGATGGAACGCGCTCTCGCGAGCTGGCGGGATAACCGCTGCCGTCCATTTCTCTGATGAGTCGGCACCTGGTACAGATGTGCGAAGCAACAGCTCGTTCTCAGGCGTGCCGTAAAGCAGCGTACCTTCGGTTCCGTGAATTTCAAGTGTGAACGGTGAATGGTTGTTTACGAAGCCGGCCTCAACGATGCCAATAGCGCCAGAAGCGGATGTCAGAATCGAAACCGCATTGTCCTCGACTTGTTTGCCAGTGACATAACCGAAATGAGCGGACACTTCTTGAGGCATCTCATTCAAAAACAGTCTGGTCAAATACATCGGGTGGCAACCAAGGTCGATCAAAGCGCCTCCGCCACATTCCTCAAGGCTGTAGAAATGCTCTGGAAGCCAGTTGGCAGTTGCCCCGTTATGTGACAACCGAGCACGGACAAGTGTAATTTTGCCAAGCACGCCTTGTGACAAAATATCACGAATAGCAAGCGTATAGCCATCATTCAAGCGTGGCAGCGACACTGTTAATTTTACATTATTTTTGGCTACTTCATCCAGTATAATGTTAACTTCCTTCAAAGTAGGAGCGATTACTTTCTCGGTGAAAATATGCTTGCCCGCTTTGGCAGCAGCAACGATAACTTCCTGGTGCCTATTTGTTGGAGCATCGACGATAACGGCATCAATATCATCGCGTGCCAGCAAATCGTTCAGATTAGCGTGGAAATCAACGCCAAGCTTGCTTGCGGCAGCTTGCCCGCGTTCTGCAATCTCATCCCAAACCGCAACGATTTCTGTACCTGGGTGCTCTTGTGCCTGCTTCGTATAATCCCATGCGTGCACATGCCAATAACTGATTTTGCCAATTCGAATCATCGGTTTATCTCTCCCTGCGAATCTATTAGTGTTTCTGTAATTCAACTATAAATTTATGACAACAAATATAATTTAACATACATTTAATCTTATTTTTAGTGCAATTTAATGACGATTGTTATACGATATTACGACATGTTTTTGTTTGGGTTAATGATGCTGCTTTCGATAATCTCGAGGGGAGAGACGGGTTATTTTTTTGAATGTCTTGCCGAAATGAGAAAAGTTGTCGAAGCCTACCCATGCAGCGATATCGGTGACGCTGCTGTCTGTTTCGCGCAGCAGGCGCTGCGCCTCTTTGATGCGCGTTATGATAATGTAGTCCGAGAAGGCGAAGCCTGTGATCTCCTTGAACATCCTGCTCAAATAGTATGGGCTGATAAAAAACTGCTCTGCGATCCCATTTAAGCGCAGTGTATCCGCAAAGTGACCGTTGATATACCGAATGACCTCTGAGATTTTGGCATGCATAGGTGTTGCATGATGCAGTGGAACGGGTTCATGCTGCTGTACGTATCTGGCTGTGGTCAATAGGAGCAAAGTCAGGGCATGGGCTGGAATCAGCTCGTAGCCGGGAGGCTCCTCCTTTATCTCTGTCAGCATATTCCTCATCAATTGGTCTGTCGCGAGCTGCTCCTGCCTCGGCAGCCGAATGACCGGAGCTTGTTCATGGAAAGCACGCAGGAGCAGTTCCGTATGCTTTCCTGCTAAGCGTTCCAGCATCGGATCGTCGAAGTGCAGAATGAGTCTTTCATGAGAGCCTTCGCCTACCTGCATCGTTTTGTGAAGCTCATGCTTCTGAATAAAAACAAGATCGCCTTGCTCAATGGAATAGGAACGGTCTTTGATGAAATAAATCCGCTGACCGGACAGCATATAATAAATTTCATAGTAATCATGGTAATGGTCGTCCTCCATTGTATAAGGCGACGAGCGTTTTGTATATTCCACATAGAGCTCCGGCGTGCTGCCGAAGCTGTACGTTTCTAATGTATTGGTCACGATTATAATTCCTCTCTTCATTACCGCAAGAAAAGCGGTATATTTCGAAAATACAGCAGAATATGCAGAGAATTATATCACTATCATGCGGTAATATGAAAGCAAGCAAATCGAAGGAGGAATAACCATAATGACAAAAAAACGTTACGTACTCGTTGGCAGCGGCGGCAGGGCAGAGTTTTTTTATGGAGCACTTGCAACCGATTTCAGAGAAACCTCTGAGCTGCTCGCTTTCTGTGACATTAACCAGACTCGAATGGACTATGCGAACCACATTTTAGTGGATAAATATAAATACGATGCAGTAAGAACGTACAAGTCGAATGAGTTCGAAAGCATGATCGAGCAAGAAAAGCCGGACGCGGTTATCGTAACCAGCATGGACCGTACGCATCATACGTATATCATTCGAGCATTGGAGCTTGGCTGCGATGTGGTGACGGAGAAGCCAATGACTGTGGATGAGAAGAGGTGCCAGGAGATATTGGATGCGGTGGAGCGGACGGGGCGCAATGTGCGTGTAACGTTTAACTACCGTTATGCGCCGCATCACACGAAGGCAAGAGAAATTATCGCGAGCGGCACAATCGGCAAAGTGACCTCGGTACACTTTGAATGGCTGCTGAATACACAGCATGGAGCTGACTATTTCCGCAGATGGCACCGTAACAAACAGAACAGCGGCGGCTTGCTCGTGCACAAATCGACGCATCATTTCGATCTCGTCAACTTCTGGATCGGCTCACAGCCAGAATCGGTATTCGCCTATGGTGATTTGCTGTTCTATGGACGCGAGAATGCCGAGGAGCGCGGCGAAACGCAGTTCTACGAGCGTGCGACTGGGAATCCGATTGCTGAGAACGATCCTTTTGCGTTACACTTGGATAAAAATGACCATTTGAAAGCGATGTATTTGGATGCGGAGCATGAAGACGGCTACCGTCGCGACCAAAGCGTATTCGGTGATGGTATCAACATCGAAGATACGATGGGGGTGCTTGTCCGTTACAAAAACAACGCCATTCTGACCTATTCGTTAAACGCTTACTTGCCATGGGAAGGCTACCGTATTGCTTTTAACGGAACGAAGGGTCGTCTTGAGATGAACATCGTGGAGCAATCATATGTGAATTCAGGCGGAGAGAAGGCAGATGAAGGCGCTCTCAAGGAGCAGACGATAAAGGTGTTTCCGATGTTTGCAGCACCGTATGAGGTCGAAGTTGAAGAAGGTGTGGGCGGTCACGGCGGTGGTGATCCTGTCTTGCTGAATGATTTGTTCGGAACGCCTGTGGAAGATCCTTGGAACCGTGCGGCTAACCACATTGACGGGGCTAGATCCATTCTGACGGGCATTGCCGCGAATCGATCTATTCAGACGGGTCTTGCTGTACAAATCGACGACCTTGTGAAATTTCACAATTAGTGCTCAGGGGGAAAATAGATCATGAAGCCATTCATGGACGACAATTTTTTGCTATCGAACGAAACGGCAGTAAGACTGTATCATGATTATGCCAAGGACATGCCGATCATTGATTACCATTGCCATTTGAGTCCGCAGCAAATTCTAGAGAACACGAGCTTTGCGAACTTGACGGAGGCTTGGTTGTATGGCGATCATTATAAATGGCGTGCGCTGCGTGCCAATGGAGTTCAGGAGCAATACATTACTGGCGGAGAAGGGGTAACCGATTACGATAGGTTCTTGGCCTATGCCCGAACGGTTCCTCAGACGCTCGGCAATCCGCTTTATCAATGGTCTCATTTGGAGCTTCGCCGTTATTTCGGCGTGGAGGAGCTCATTAATGAGACGAACGCTCCAATCATATGGGAGAAAGTAGATGCTAAGCTGGCAACAGGCGGCTACAAGGCACGTGATTTGATTCAGATGTCGAACGTTGAGGTCATCTGTACGACCGATGATCCAGCGGATTCCCTTGAATATCATATTGGGATCAAAGCGCTGGATGATTTCAATGTGAAGGTTCTGCCTTCATTCCGGCCAGATAAGGCACTTGAGATCAATCGGCCGACGTTTCTAGAGTGGCTGGACAAACTGGGAACCGCTGCATCCGCCGCCATTGAAACCTATGATGAGCTGCTTGCTGTACTTGAAGCGCGAGTAAAGTTTTTCGACGAGGTCGGCTGCAAAGTTTCTGATCACGCGCTCGACTATGTGGCTTATGCAGAAACGAGCAAAGATGCCGCAGCTGCGATATTTGCCAAGGCTCTGAACGGAGAAGTAGTCAGCTTGGACGAAGAGAAGCAGTACAAAACATACACGCTGCTTTTCCTTGGCCGCTTGTATGCGAAGCATGGCTGGGCCATGCAATTCCATATTAATGCAGCAAGAAATAACAGTTCCCGCATGTTCGACAAGCTGGGGCCCGATACGGGCTTCGATTCTATTAATGACAGCACGGTAGCTTATCCGCTTGCAAGGCTGCTTGATGCTCTTGATGCGGACGATGCGCTTCCGAAAACAATTGTCTACTCGCTGAATGCGAAGGATAATGATGTACTGGGTTCCATCATTGGCAGCTTCCAAGGCGGGGGCATTCCAGGGAAAATCCAGCTTGGCTCAGCATGGTGGTTTAATGATACGAAAAACGGTATGCTGGACCAAATAAATGCGCTTGCGAATCTAGGTCTTCTAAGCCGATTTATCGGCATGTTAACCGATTCCCGCAGTTTCTTGTCCTACACGAGGCATGAGTATTTCAGGCGCTTGCTTTGTAACCTGCTAGGCGAGTGGGTCGAGAATGGCGAGGCTCCGCAGGAGATGGAGCTGCTTGGAGATATGGTTAAAAACATTTCCTACCGCAATGCGAAAGCTTACTTTGGATTTTAGAGTTAGAAAAACGTTCTGCAACTTCGCTCTAGCTTGGCGGAGGCTGCGGAACTTTTTTGGCGTCGATCCGGTAGGCAGCCATCACATATTTGAGCATCTGAGGTGCTGCGATATTAGCGGCTATGCCGAACAGCTCTGAATGGGCTGTTTTTCTGCATAGCAAATAAAAGGCTGTGCCGCCGATCAGCTCGAAGGCAAGGAACTCCTTCCATTTCCAGGCGGGTATGACGTAAATTTTAAATTCATTGTTTCTGGAAGCTCGTATACGCAAAGTGGTAGCCCTCCTGCTATTAGGCAAATGAATCACAGCCGTATCTAAAGTATGCGGTGCGGCTTATCCCACATGCGTAATTGTTTCATCTTGGAGAATGTCATCGAAATTCATACATAAGGAATTCAAAATAAATATAGGCAGGTGGCTGGTTATGACCGATTTACGCCCATTTATCGCTCGTGTCATGAATACGCTCGAGGCTCATCGCTTCGATAAGGATAACAGAAGCTATGGCAGGCATTTAGCGCAGCTCGATCGAACTAACTGCTTCGATGATGTATATGGAACAGCAGATGCTGCCATTCTTTTGTACACACTTAATGAGTTGCTGGAGGAGCAAGCGGATAAGAATCTGTGGATTGCTGCGATTCAGCAGCATCAAGGGGAAGCTACAGGTGTGTTCGCAGGATTGGGGCATAATGATATTCATAGTACAGCATTCGCGCTGTCAGCTCTGGAGCTGTTTGGTGGGAAGGCGAAATACCCGCTCACCGCATTCGCGGAGCTTATGGACAACGAACAGGTAGCCCCTTTTCTAGAAAGCTTGGATTGGCGGGACGAGCCATGGGGAGAGTCGTTAAAGGGAGCGGGGTTATATGCTTGCTTGGTACTGTCGGAATCTGTAGGAGAGGACTGGGAGCGTGCTTATTTCAATTGGCTGCGTGAACAAGCAGATCCATTAACGGGTTTATGGCGTAAGAACTGCGTAAAGCATGCGGATGGAAGCTTAGTGAATGCGCCTCTGTTCCATCATATTGCGGGCAGCTTTCATTATCTATTTAACTTAGCCCATCGGAAAGAGGCGATTCCGTACCCCGAACAAATGGTTGATACCATCTTGGACCTGTATCAAAGTGGAAGTCTGGAGATTCCGAGCGAGCTGTTCTCTTATTTCCATATTGACTGGGCCTATACCATCCTTACTTGCTTGAGACAGAACCCGCACTATAGGAAGGAAGAGTGCGAGGCTGCGGTTAGGGGAAGCTCTGAATTATTCATCGCGGGGCTCGCCCGGCTTGGAGCAGAGCCTTACGAGCCATTCGATGATTTGCATTCACTATGCGGCGCAGTCTGCGGTTTGGCAGCAATCCAGCACAT
This sequence comes from Paenibacillus sinopodophylli, assembly GCF_005930355.1. Lineage (GTDB taxonomy): Bacteria > Bacillota > Bacilli > Paenibacillales > Paenibacillaceae > Pristimantibacillus > Pristimantibacillus sinopodophylli. The sequence goes on along the minus strand of NZ_VDBO01000001.1, from coordinate 2,434,401 downwards.
TGTACCAGAGCTAATTGAAACGGAAGTACCGCTGCGACTGGTGCTCGACCGCAGGCCGTTCCTATAAGCTTCAGCAGGTGGACAATTGCTTGAATGCTTTGCGAAGGATGCCGAGCATCGTATCAATGTCCTGCTGTGAAACGATTAATGGAGGAACAAGCCGAATCGTCGATGAGTTCAGCGAGTTGATCAGCAGGCCCTCGCGCTGGCAAATAGCGGCAAGCTCAGTGGCTGTACCCGCAGGCGTATCGAATGCCAGCAGCAGCCCTTTGCCGCGAATGTGCGAGATCGAAAGCTCACTAGTCAGCTCCTTTAATTTACTTATCAAATAGTTGCCTTGCGTCTTTGCGTTGGCAGCCAAATTCCGCTCAAGCAGCTCGGTAAGGACAGCATAGCCTACAGCCATTGCAAGCGGCGCCCCTGTGTATGTTCCTCCTTGATCCCCCGGCTCGAACAAATCGAATTTGCTCTTGGCTAGCATGGCTGACAGTGGAAAGCCTGCCCCAATACCTTTGCCCAGCGTCATTACATCAGGCTGGATACCATAATGCTCGCACGCGAAGAGCTTCCCCGTTCTCCCTAGCCCCGTCTGGATTTCATCAAAAATAAGCATGATCCCGTACATATCGCATATTTTACGAATGCCATATAAATAAGATTCATCAACGGAATGGACGCCGCCCTCCCCTTGAACCAGCTCAATCATAATGGCACAGGTTTGATTGGTGACTGCGGCGAAGCAGGCATCTAAATCATTAATGGGGACATGCTTGAAGCCGTCAACCTTGGGTGAGAACAGGTCTTTCCACACGGTTTTCCCTGTAGCGGACATCGTGGCAAGTGAACGTCCGTGGAAGCTGTTCGTGAGTGTAATGATTTCATAGGCACCATTCAAGTTGACTGTACCATGTTTTCTTGCGAGCTTAATGGCACTTTCGTTCGCTTCTGCGCCGCTGCTGGCGAAAAAAGCTTTATCCATCCCGCTGACGCTCGTAAGCAGCTCGGCGAATTCAATCATCGGACGGTTGTAATAGCCCGGACTTGCATGAACAAGGGTAGCAGCTTGGCTGGTTAAGGCTTTCTGAAGGGCCGAAGGGGAGTGACCAAGACTTGCAACCGCCCATCCGCCAACGAAATCCAGATAACGATTCCCATCTGTATCCCACATGTACATGCCCTCGCCGCGTTCCATCACAATAGGTGGACGATTGGCCGTAAATAAAACCGACTTTTTTGCACATTCCAGCAACGATGATGTGGTTGATTGTTCTGTTTGTATCATAATCAATAAGCCTCCCGAAAATTCATCTCATTGCATAAATATACAACAAAGTGTTTTATTATACAACATTTAAAAAACGAATTAGCATTGATAACGATTATCAATTAGAATGTAAGAATGAGATGTTTGTAAGTAGCATCCAAACACGGTATTTAAACAACAATGATGATGTGTCAAGGATGGTGAATAGCCTATGAACAAGGCAGAGCGTCAGAAGGAAACAGATTCGGATAATCGAATGGACGGGGTATGGCTTAAACTTCGCCATATGGAGTGGATGAATGAGCAATCTCAGTCACTTCAGCCTTCATGTGATAAGGCTAACTGCCTTCAATTCCTTGTAGCAGAGGGCAACAGCGGTCAGGTTTGCATTGACGGACAGCAGTATCCACTTCAGCCAGGTATTATTTTCCTATGCTCAGAGGAGCAGCGTATTCAAGTGAAAGCATCACAAAGCTTGGATACGGGATTATTCAGAATTACATTCGAAGCAGGCATCGTCCCTCAAACAGAACAACAGGATCGGGGCAACAGCAAATCGCAATTAAACTTGCAAAATATGGTTGGGGTATACAAATTGCCTGATGCATCCTTAGCGGTGGAGAAGTGTCAGAAAATGATTCGTTATTGGAACAGTGGGAACGCTGTTGATAAACTATATGGTACCGCAGGGCTGTATGAGCTGCTCGGATTAACGCTGCAGGGTACTACCCAATCTCCGACAAGCATGCTCGAGCTGGCAAGGTCAGAAATTCAGAAGCGCTATGCGGAAGAAATAAAAGTGGATGATCTCGCAGGGCTTGTGGGGCTCAGCAGGTTCCACTTTATGCGGACATTCAAGGAGAAGTACGGAAGAGGCGTTCATGAGTACGTAACGGAGCTTCGGGTAGGCAAAGCGAAGAGGCTGCTGGTGGAGCAGCCAGCGCTGTCGATGCAGGATATCGCTAGTCAGACTGGTTACAGCAGTGCAACTACGTTCTGCCGTACATTCAAGAAGCAAATTGGCATTACCCCTACCATTTACTGGCGCAGCAGGTCGCGGAGAACCGCAGCCTACAGCTGGGCGAATATCGGACAGCTGCTGCCGCTGCAAATTATGCCATACGCGGCTCCTGTTGATCAATATTGGAATGATTTTTACCGTAAAAAATATGTAACGGATGTTGTCGTGCCGCTTAGTCACGATCATGTATTCAATCTAGCCGCCTTGCGAGAGGCACGTCCAGACTGCATTATTGGGATGGATTATCTCATTCCGCCTGAGCATCGGAAGCAGCTTGAGCAGATTGCGCCGCTGCTGCTTATTCCTTGGGCCATAGCAGATTGGCGGCAGCATCTGCGCCTCGTTGCAGACTTTACGAATAAGTCAAGAGAGGCAGAAAGCTGGCTCACGGGCTATGATTGGAAAGCAGAGGCAGTGCGCCGCCAATTGCAGCCGGGGGTGAAGAAATCGGTCGTGCTTATTCTCAAAATATCCGGTTCGCGGATTTCGGTCGTCGGTCGCCGTGCAGCAACGGTGCTGTATGATGACCTGCAATTAAAGACACCTTACCGTCTTGGCGTAATCGACCCTTGGCTGCAAGTGGTGCTGCCGCATCAATTGGAGGATTTCCAAGCTGATCATATTTTGCTTAGCGTCAATGAAGACGAAGACTCACAAGCGGCATGGAGAGGACTGCTGGCTTCGGAATATTGGGAGAGCCTGCGCGCAGTCAAGCATAGGATGATAACTTATTTGCCAGGTTCGCCTTGGTTTGAGTTCCCCTCTGGCGAGTATTCAGCGTTCCATCACGATCGTATGCTGGATGAGGTTCAGAATACGCAGCTATGCTTGCAAGGTTCTAGACTTCATTCAGCGGCTAGCAGAATGGACTGAAATAGAATGGTTGGTATAGAAGCGAGTATGAATCATTCCCATCTTCATATTGCCAATTATATAGGGTTAGGCTATAGTTGTTTTAACTTCATAGGAGTACGGGTGCTGGATATAGTCCGGCTGAGATAGGGGCCCTTTGTCCCTGACCGTTAATCTGAACCAGGTAATGCTGGCGTAGAGAACGTATCGAATCGTAACCATTCGTGTATTCTCGAATGGTTTTTTTCTATTGAAATACAGAAAATGTATATTTTCAGGCGATACATTTTCTTTATTTCTCGGAATGAAACGTACTGCACCACGAGAGGACGGAGACAGCCGTTTCACCTTGCCAGCACCTGTGTTTCCGTGAATAGGAGGAAACCGAAATGATACAAGAAGCATTAATTAAGAGGCTGCAGCAGGAGGCTGAGGACAGGCAGGAGGAGCTGCTTGATCTGCTGTCACAGCTGCTTGCGTACCCAACTGTAAGTCCTCCAGCGCGCAATACGCTCGAAGCACAGCGCTTCGTACAGAAGCAGCTGATCACAAGCGGGTTTGAGACAGAGCTGTGGGAGGTTTATCCCGATGATCCGAATGTGACGGGGATTAGACCGGGGTCGCAGCGCGAGTTGTATCGGAGTCTGCTGCTGAATGGCCACATGGATGTTGCCGAGGTAGGCGATGATGCGCAGTGGAAGTATGATCCGTTCGCTCTCACGCTTGAGGACGGCAGAGTCTATGGGCGGGGAACGTCGGATATGAAAGGCGGTTTGGCTGCATTGCTCTTTGCCATTAAGCTGCTGAACGAAGGCGGCGTTGAGCTGAAGGGCGATCTGCTGTTTCAGTCGGTCATTGGCGAGGAGGCAGGCGAGGCAGGAACAAGAGCCTGCACAGAGAGAGGCTGCAATGCCGACTTTGCGATTGTTGCCGATACAAGTAATTTGGCTATACAAGGTCAGGGTGGTGTCATTACCGGCTGGGTCACTGTACAGAGCCCGGTTACTTATCATGATGGCTTGCGAGCACGGATGATTCATGCCGGCGGAGGCATTAGAGGAGCTAGTGCTATTGAGAAAATGATGAAGCTGATCGAGGGGCTGCAGGAGCTGGAACGTTACTGGGCCGTTACGAAGTCTTATCCGGGATTTGCGGCTGGGTCGAATACGATTAATCCAGCAGTCATTGAAGGCGGCCGCCATGCGGCATTTATTGCAGATCAATGTGCGTTATGGATTACCGTTCATTTCTATCCTGACGAGGATTATGAATCGGTGGCTGCCGAAATCGAGAACCATCTGCTCAAGGTTGCCGAAGCTGATCCTTGGCTGAGTGAGCATCCGCCGACCTTCCGCTGGGGCGGGCGGTCGATGCTGGAGGAGCGTGGCGAGATCTTTCCATCGCTTACGCTCGATGAAGAGGGAGACGGCTTGAAATCGCTTGCTGCCGCTCATGCGTTGCATCTTGGCGCTGCGCCTGCAGTAGGCATGAGTCCAAGCGTTACGGATGCAGGCTGGCTGGGAAGAGCTGGCATACCTACGGTTATTTATGGTCCTGGTGAGCTGCATCATGCCCATGCGGTTGATGAGAGTGTCGAGCTTAATGAGCTGATTGATTATGTGAAAGTCATGATTGCGTTCATTGCGGATTGGTGCAATCAAGTAAAACCGGAAGCGGAGGTATTCGTCAATGAGAGTAGAAACAGCAGCAGGCAGCTTTAGCGAAAGACTTTACCGGTCAGTTTGGCCCGTATGGGAGAGCTGTCATGCTCATCCGTTTCTGACGGAATTAAGAGACGGGACGCTTGCGCTTGATCGGTTCATTTATTATATGAAGCAGGATTATGTGTATTTGATTGATTATGCCAAAATGTTCGCGCTTGGCAGCATAAAGGCCCGCGATCTTGACACGATGGGGAAATTTGCAGAGCTGCTTCATTCTACTCTGAACATGGAGATGGAGTTGCATCGCCAATATGCGGAGCGCTTCGGCATCGATAGGGAAGAGCTGGAGTCTACCGTACCGTCGCCGACAACGATCGCCTATACGAAGTATATGCTGGATGCAGGACAAGGCTCGCTCGCAGAGGTCGTTGCAGCATTGCTCCCTTGCATGTGGAGCTATAGGGAAATTGGTACAGCTTTTGCTCAGCATCCGGGTGCTCTGGAGCATCCGTTATACCGCGAATGGATTCTCATGTACAGCTCAGAGGAGTTTGGCGAGCTGACAGAATGGACGATTGGGCTAATGAATCGACTGGCAGAGGGATTGCCGGAGCGGGAGCTTGCGCGTCTAGAAGAGCTGTTCGTCATTACGTCCAAATTCGAGTATATGTTCTGGGATATGGCTTACCGTCAAGAAGAGTGGCCATTGTGAGCGCAGCGTTAACAACTGGTAGAGATAAGCGTCCGCTTGCCCTGTCGGTTGAAAATCTCTCCTATTCGTTTGCTGGCGGTGTTTCGTTGTTCCGTGGACTTGGTTTCAGCATCCGCGAAGGTGAGTTCGTTTCTCTCTTAGCGCCTAGCGGCATGGGCAAGACAACGCTGTTTCGACTTCTCGCAGGCTTGCTATCTCCGCAAGCGGGTACGATTAAGGTGGGCTCTTCAGGAGACAGCAGAGGCCGAATCGGCTATATGCCGCAGCGGGACAGCTTGATGCCATGGCGAAGCGTGCTTGATAATGCAGCGCTGGGACTTGAGCTGGCAGGAATCCCAAAGCGCGAGGCTAGGCGTCGCGTGCTTGAGCTGCTGCCAGCCTTCGGGCTGGAAGGAACAGAGGCGAAGCGTCCGCATGAGCTGTCAGGCGGCATGCGACAACGGGTGTCTTTTCTACGCTCTGTCCTCGGCGGCGGGAATGTCCTGCTGCTCGATGAACCGTTCAGCGCCTTGGATGCAATGACACGCATCCATATGCAGCAGTGGTTGCTTCAAGTGTGGGAGAAGCATCGCAAAACGATTCTATTTATTACGCATGACATCGATGAGGCATTGCTCCTCTCAGATCGCGTTTTAGTTGCGGCGCACTCGCCGGTTTCCTTTTTGGAGGAGCTTACAATCAGCCTGCCGAGGCCAAGAACATATGAAACGGTGCTGGATGATTCCTTTGCTTCGTTGAAGCGGCAAGCAATGGGGCTTCTAGGCAGAGAGGGTACCGGATGGGGAGGAGCGAGCAGATGAAGCGTCGCCTTCACTCGAGCATGCCCTTGCTTATATTTATCCTATTGCTAGCATTGATCTGGGAGGCAGCAACAAGCTGGCTGGCGATTCCCCATTATATCATTCCGAGGCTCTCTGATGTGCTTGTCTCTACCTGGGACAACCGTTTGCTGCTTGGGAAGCATTTTGCCGTTACATTAGGGGAGTCGCTGCTCGGGCTAAGCTTCTCCATTCTATTCGGGACACTTGCAGCCATGTGCATCGAAGGCTCATCCTTGGCGAAGAAGACGCTTTATCCGCTAATTGTGGCGTCACAGACGATACCGATTATCGCATTATCGCCGATTATGGTCATGTGGTTCGGCTATGAGATTTGGAGCAAGGCAGCTGTCGTTATTTTATTTACTTTCTTTCCAATTGCGGTAAACACGACTGATGGCTTCCGCTCGGCCGATTCGGGTATTGGCGAGGTTATGCGCTCCATGAATGCTAAGAAGCATCAATTGTTTCTCAAGTGGAAGCTGCCATCGGCACTGCCGGGCTTTTTTACGGGACTTAAAATGGCTGCAACGATCAGCGTAGGCGGAGCGACGCTCGGTGAGTGGCTTGGCGGCGAGGCAGGCCTTGGGATGTATACGAAGCGAGCATCCAGTATGCTGCGAGGCGAAGCTGTTTTCTCAGGCGTACTGCTGCTTTCGTTGATGGGCATCTTGTTATTTATGGCGGCGCAGGCGCTAGAGCAGGCCTTTCTATCCAAGCGTCAATCCTAAATGTAGAGAAGAGAGGAATCATAACCGAATGAATTTCAATAATTGGAAAAAAATACTGATGTCATCAGCTGTTTTCTTGCTTATCCTTACTACAATGGCCGCTTGCGGCTCCGATAATATAAAGAATAATGCCGAGGAAGCGGAAACCGAGCTCACGGTGCTGCTGGACTGGTATCCGAATGCGGTGCATGCCTTCCTGTACGCAGCCGAGGAGCAGGGTTATTTCGAAGAAGCGGGTCTTAAGGTCAAGCTCCAAACACCAGCCGATACGAATGATGCGCTTAAGTTGGTAGCTGCAGGCAAAGCAGATCTTGCGCTCAGCTATCAGATGCAGGTAGCGATTTCGCGTGCGGAGGATATTCCGATTGTATCGGTGGCAGCGATCGTTCGCCATCCGCTTAACCGCCTGTTTGCACTTGATTCAGCAGCTATTCAAAGTCCTAAAGATCTAGTAGGCAAAAAGATCGGATACCCTTCGATTCCGCTTGACCAGCTGATCGTAGACACAATGGTGGAATCGGACGGTGGCGATCCCGCTAAGCTGAACTATGTCGATATCGGCTGGGATCTTATTCCGGCCATGACGACGAGCAAGGTTGATGCGATAATTGGCGGTTATGTTAATCATGAGAAGCCGCTGCTGGAGAAAGAAGGGCTGAAGCTAAGCACATTCGATCCTTCCGCGTACGGCGTTCCTGATTATTACGAGCTAGTGCTTACAGCCAGCGAAGCGGGCTTGAAGAGCAAAAGCGCGGCATTCAAGAAGTTTATCGAAGCGGCCGCGAAGGGGCAGCAATATACGGTAGACAATCAGGAGAAATCGCTGCAGAATCTACTTGATTCGCAGAATGAGAGCTTCCCGCTAGATGCAGAGATTGAGAAGCAGAGCTTGGACATTTTACTGCCGCTCATGGATGCGGGATCCGAGACGTTCGGCTCGCAAACGGAGGAATCATGGCAGTCGGTCATCAACTGGCTGTACGAGCATGGGCAATTAAAGAATGAGATTAAAGCAGCGGATGCGTTCCGTAATCTATAATAGAATCCATATAGAAGGATCAGGCATCAAGGGAATGGCGGAAAGGGGCAGACAAGGTGGATGAACGGTATTCGAGACAAATGCTGTTTGCGCCGATCGGCGAGGACGGGCAGCGTAAGCTGATAGATAGCAAGGTCTGCATCGTTGGCATGGGAGCGCTTGGAACGGTGCTGGCGAACCATATGGTACGTGCCGGTGTCGGGCATGTGAGACTTGTGGATCGCGATTATGTGGAGAAAAGCAATTTGCAAAGGCAAATGCTGTTCGATGAGGATGACGTGGAACAAGTCTACCCTAAGGTGGTGGCTGCCGAGAAGAAGCTGATGAGAATCAACTCTTCTGTTCATATTGAAGCGATTGTAGCAGATGCTACCGCGCTCAATATTGAAGCTTTGCTTGATAGCATGGACTTGGTGCTGGATGGGACAGACAATTTTCAGACACGGTTCCTGCTCAATGATGCATGTTTTAAGCTTGGCATCCCGTTTACTTACGGGGGAGCCGTCAGCTCGCGGGGAATGAGCGCGATCTTCGTTCCAGGGCAGACGCCTTGCCTGCGCTGTTTGATAAAGTCAGGCGATTCGGGCGGTCAAACCTGCGATATGATCGGGGTGATCGCACCTATTATCGATATGGTCGCTTCCTATCAAGCTGTCGAAGCGATGAAATATTTGGTCGGAGACGAGCAGAAAAGAAGAAACAGCCTCGTTACGTTCGACATCTGGCACAATCAATATTTTGAGATGAAGCTGGGCGCGCCGGATAAGAACTGCCCTTGCTGCCAGTTGAAGGAATACCCTTCGCTTTCGCTGAACGCAGAGAACACGGTTTTGTCCTTGTGTGGACGGGAGACGATCCAAATTGCGGGCAGCGGCCCGCTGGATCTCGCATTGTGGCGGGATCGGCTTGAACAGGCAGCAGTCAAGGTGAGTCTGAACCCATTTCTACTGAAGGCGGAGCTATCGGATGGGGAGCGGCTTGTCTTGTTTGCTGATGGCAGGGTGCTTGTGCAGGGAACGGATGATTTTGTACGCGCAAAAACGTTATATGCCCGGTATATCGGGCTTTAATAGAGAGGAGTGGGAAACGGATGAAGGATTTCAGATTGTACGCCATTACAGGCGAGCAATTTCACCCTGGACGTGAGCTGGTAGAGGTTATGGAGCAAGCGATTCTGGGAGGCGTTGACATTATCCAACTGCGGGACAAATCGGGTGACAAAGCAGCGATACGGAATAAGGCTAAGCTGCTTAGGGAGCTTACGCGCAAATATGGTGTAACCTTTATCGTCAACGACTATATCGATATTGCGATGGAAGTAGATGCGGACGGCATTCATTTGGGTCAAAATGATGTACCGTTGCTTGAAGCAAGAAAAATCGTTGGCAATAAAATCATTGGCATCTCCACCCATGCGATAGAAGAGGCGCTGCTTGCCGAGCAGCAGGGAGCTGATTATATCGGCGTAGGGCCGATTTATCCGACCGCAACCAAGGTTGATGTCGTTGATCCGGTCACGATAGCCTATGTTCGTGAAGTTGTTCGTGAAGTGAAGATACCGTTTGTGGCAATCGGCGGGATTAAGCTGCATAACGTAGATGAGGTCATTCACGCGGGAGCATCGCGGATATGCGCGGTTAGCGAAATTGTAGGGAGCGCGGACGTTAAAGGTGTCTGTCAGGCTTTTATTCAGAAGCTGGAGAGAGGATAGTGATCGTATGGAGCTCGTCATCAACGGAGAAAATCAGCTTATGGAGCAGGTCAGTTCGGTTCATGATGTGATTGAGAGGCTGGGGCTTACGGGCAAGCCAGTCGTTGCGGAAGCAGATGGCCATGTGTTAACCGCAGAGCAATGGGCGGATACGCTGCTATATCCAGGTATGAAGCTTGAATTGGTTCATTTCGTAGGGGGAGGCTAAGCGGATGCAGACAGATGTTTTGGTTATTGGCGGTCGGACACTGACCTCTCGTTTTTTTCTTGGTACTGGACTTTTTCCTAATCCGTACGTACAGAAGGAAGCGATTAAAGCTTCCGGAGCTGAGGTGCTTACTTTTGCCATTAGAAGGATTAACTTGGCATCGACGGAGGATGACTCTATTCTTCAGCATTTCGAGGATAATCAGTACGTATATTTGCCGAATACATCTGGAGCGAGAACGGCGGATGAGGCCATTCGCATTGCGCGGCTCGCAAGAGCTTCCGGACTTAGTGACTGGATCAAGGTCGAGATTAGCGTCAACGAGCGCACGCTGCTGCCCGATCCGATTGAAACGTTGAAGGCAACGGAGATTTTGGTGAAGGAAGGCTTCACGGTGCTTCCTTATACTTCGGATGATCCTGTTATTTGCAAGCGGCTGGAGGAAGCTGGCGCAGCGGCTGTTATGCCTGGCGCAGCCCCAATCGGTACCGGGCTTGGTATTCTGAATCCTTATCATTTAGGCTTGATTGTGGAGGAGGCTGGTGTGCCGATTATTGTGGATGCAGGACTTGGCTCAGCAAGTGACATCGCGCAGGCGATGGAGCTTGGGGTGAGCGGTGTGCTGATGAACACGCCAGTCGCGAAGGCGAAGGACCCGGTACGGATGGCGAAAGCGATGTCTCTTGCTATTGAAGCAGGACGTTTATCATATTTGGCAGGCCGGATTGAGAAGAAGAAATATGCTTCAGCAAGCAGCGGGCTCGACGTCTTTAAATTGAAATAGCGGGAAGTACGGGAGCGATAGGATACCAATGAGAGAAAAAGTGATTGTGATGGGTGGAGGCATTATTGGCTTGTCCTGCGCTCTTGAGCTGCAAAGACGCGGCTATCAAGCCGTCCTTCTGGAGACAAAGCGCTGCGGCGGTCAAGCTTCTGGCGCTGCGGCTGGCATGCTGGCTCCCTACTCAGAGAACGTAGAGGGACCAGATTCCTTTTTTCAGCTGTGTAGGGAGAGCTTGCAGCTCTATCCAGATTGGCAGCAAACAGTCAGAGAAATTTCGGGACAAGCATTCGAATATACGGAGTCAGGCAGCTTGTACGTGGCTTATCATGATGCAGATCTGCTGGCCCTTGCGGGCAGGCTGTTATGGCAGCGTGAATATGGCTCCTCCGGCTCTATCGTAGAAGGTGCTGCACTGCACCGAATGGAGCCATTGCTCACGCGCGGGGCGAGAGCTGCTTTGTATACGCCGGAAGAGAGCCATATCTATGCTCCTCATTATGTACAGGCATTAGAAGAAGCATGCAGAAGGCTCGGTGTATGCATCTATGAGGATCTCGTGCAGCTTGAGATTGTGGAGTGGCAGAAGGAAGTAATCGTACGTGCCTTGGACGGGCGTTTCTTCGAGGGCGATCAACTTCTCATATGCTCAGGAGCGTGGGCACAGCAACTGGCGGATACGTTTCATATAAACATTCCGGTCTATCCGATCCGCGGACAAATTTGTGCCTATGAAGTAGAGGCGCAGCCGGTTTCGCACATGGTATTCTGTAACCAAGGCTATTTGGTTGGCAAAGCGAACGGCACGCTAGTGTGCGGCGCTTCGGAGGATGTGGCCGGTTATGATACGGCAGTAACTGAAAGAGGAATCGGACGTCTCCAAAATTGGAATAAGCAGCTATTTCCGTTCCTTGCGGATCAGACGCCGTTCCATAGCTGGGCAGGACTTCGTCCGGCAACACAGGACGGCTATCCGTTAATCGGGCCTGTGCCGGGCACAGGGCGGGTCGTGCTCGCAGTCGGCCATTATCGCAATGGTATTTTACTAAGTCCGGCTACTGCGCTGCTGGCGGCCGATTATATTGCGAACAAGCAGCACTTGGCTTACAGCCAAGCGTTCTCGCCTAATCGCTTTAGTTAGTAGCAGAGCAAGAAAAGATTCACTTCGTTTAGGCAGATTGATGAGGCAGCAGGTACTGGAGATAAAATTGCCATGGACATCTTTCCTAGTATGCATGAAATAAGCAGCCGCTTGGCCTATGATAGGCTGAAGAGGATGTTGTCCGAATAGGCTGGTAAATGGCAAAGAGCAAGCCCCCGAACCTGCTGGGGGCTTGCTCTTTAGATTGCAATCAATTCAATAAAGATCAGCATTTATTTGGGCTGAATATACCCTTCCGCTTTCAAAAGCTCGGCAATAAGAACAGCTCCGCCTGCTGCACCGCGCAACGTGTTATGTGAGAGTCCAACAAATTTGAAGTCGTAGAGCGAATCCTCACGCAATCTTCCCGCAGATACTCCCATTCCGCGTTCAATATCACGATCAAGCCTTGTCTGAGGTCTGTTCTCTTCTTCAAAATAAGTGATAAACTGCTTAGGTGCGCTTGGCAGGCCAAGCTCCTGAGGGCGTCCTTTGAAGTTCAACCAACGGTCGAGAATTTCTTCTTTGGAAGGTTTTTTCTCGAATGATGCAAATACGGTAGCCAAATGTCCATCTAGAACCGGAACACGGATACATTGCGTTGTGATGATCGGCCCGCTTGCTTTAACAATCTCGTTATTAACAATGCTGCCCCAAATGCGAAGCGGCTCCTGCTCGCTTTTCTCTTCCTCGCCGCCAATATAAGGGATGACATTGTCTAACATGTCAGGCCAGTCGGTAAAGTTTTTGCCTGCTCCAGAAATTGCTTGATAAGTCGAGGCAACGACATGTTTCGGTTTGAACTCCTGCAGGGCGTGAAGTGCTGGCACATAGCTCTGAATGGAGCAGTTGGGCTTAACCGCAATGAAGCCGGTTGATGTTCCAAGCCGTTTTCTCTGCGTGGCAATGACATCCAGATGACCGGGATTGATCTCTGGGATAACCATTGGAATATCAGGTGTCCAGCGATGAGCTGAATTGTTGGATACAACAGGCGTTCCTGTTTTTGCATAGGCTTCTTCGAGCGCTTGAATTTCTGCCTTTTTCATATCTACTGCACAGAAAATAAAGTCAACCTGCGAAGCAAACTCTTCCACGTTCGAAGCGTTCTGAACGACGATGTTTTTAACGGCTTCAGGCAAAGGGGTGGTTAGCTTCCATCTTCCTTGCACAGACTCTTCATATGTTTTGCCTGCCGAACCGGCACTGGCAGCAATTGCTGTTACCTCAAACCATGGATGCTGATCCAGTAGCTCAACGAACCGCTGGCCGACCATACCTGTTCCTCCTACAATACCAACCTTTAATTTTGCTGTCATATGTGATTACATTCCCTTCAGCTTTGTATGGTCTTTCTTCATTAGCTATTCAATAAAAGTTATTTTGGTGTACCCGATGTTGAATGTTATCCGCTATTAGTGTGCGCAAAGAAAAAAATCCCACCCCCAAGACTCTATTCAGTCTCAGGGACGAGATTTGTATACTCGCGGTACCACCCTAGATTCGCAAATAGGTCGCCCTATTGGCCTCTTCAAGTACGACATTGCAAGGGCAATGCTTATACTTTAGCTCTGTAACAGGAGCTCCTGGCTCACCATCCCCCATATCGGGTTCCGATGCGCTGCTCAGAGTCTTTTTTCAATAAGGAATCCTTGCTCCTTCTCAGCTAACGGAGCTCTCTGTGGAAGTATTCATTTATCTACTCGTCTCTTCATCGCATTTGAATGTTGCGATTATATTATCAGATAACGGGTTTAAGGTAAACATTATTTTTGAAAAAGTTGCTGGGCATAATTGAAATTGTTGTAATCACGCCACATTTGACTGCTGCCGTACCTTATTTCCACGGAATGTTACTGGTTACGAATGGTGGAGCTTAGCTGGTATATTGTTTGCGAAATTTGGTTGGCGGTATACCGATTTGGCGCGTGAAGCAGCTTGAGAAGTAGGGGACATTCTCAAAGCCTACATAAACAGCAATTTCAGCAATAGGCCATTCGGTCTTCAAGAGCAGCAGCTTGGCTTGTTCCAAGCGGTATTTGTTCAAGTAGTCGATTGGCGTCATGCCGTATACCTGCTTCATACAGCGAGTAATGTAGTTGTAATGGAAGTTCAGTGCATGGGACATCGTTTTGCTCGTTATTTCTGTGCGGTAGTTATTTTTGATATAGGCCTCTGTTGTCTCAGCAAGCGTAACGGACGGGCTCGTATAGCTTTCATTCTGGCGCAAATCCATCATTCGCAGCAGCTCTTCGAAAGTTTGCTGCTGCGTCCAGAATGCGCGTGATTGCCGCTCTTCACCTGCTTTGTTCAGCGCTCGCATGATTTGGTAGGCTTGCTCGGGATAGGGGATCGTCCAAGCCTTCTGAAGGTGAAGCGAGTATGGCGAGGTTAGAAATCGGCTGTAATGCTTGTCGGAGCTAATTCTGGCACGGTCAAGCTCTGCCTGCTGCCATTCGCCGACTGGCAGAAAGTGAACCCAATAGAATACCGTGCGCTCCTCGGCAGGCTTAACGGAATAATGATGAACATTCGGAAGCAGCAATAGGCTTTGGCCAGCTGATAATGCCCATTGACGCTCCTCCTCGCCGATGAACAGCGTACCGCTCTCGACGATAATTAAATCGAATAGGCCGAGCTGCTTGCGATTGGGATGCTGGTCGCCGCGTTGATACACCGTTACGCCGCTCTCGAGGTAGTAAGGAAGTGGGGGTGCTGCGAAATAGATATGATCAGCTGATTCGACCATTCGAAGTGAGCCTCCTTGTTGTGTGATATTTTATAAGAAATAGGTTATTTGTGTTTGTAGTTTTGTTCTATTGTAACGCATAAAATAGAAATCAGCAGTATGAAATACATGAAGTACGGGAGAGGTGCGATACCGATGGGACAAGCCATTAGCAAAAAGTATACAAAGCCAGTTTCACTGAAGCAGGTTCAAATTACTGATCAATTCTGGAATTATTATATTGACTTGGTTAGAGATGTTGTCGTTCCTTATCAATGGGATGCTATAAACGACCGAATAGAAGGAGCGGAACGAAGCGGGGCGGTAAGCAATTTTAAAATTGCAGCTGGTTTGGAAAAAGGAGACTTCTACGGCTACGTGTTCCAAGACACCGACGTTGCCAAGTGGCTCGAGGCGGTTGCTTATTTACTTGTAACGAAGCGGGATGAGGCGCTCGAGCAGGTCGCAGATGAAATGATTGCGATTATCGGCAAAGCTCAGGAGCCAAGTGGATACTTGAATACCTACTTTACAATTAAAGAGCCTGGAAAGAAATGGACGAATCTGACCGAATGTCATGAGCTTTATTCGGCAGGCCATATGATTGAAGCAGGCGTTGCCTATTACAAAGCAACAGGGAAGCGGAATCTGCTCGATATCGTATGCCGCATTGCTGATGACATTGCTGTCGTGTTCGGCGACGGTCCAGAGCAAATTGCCGGCTATGACGGTCATCAAGAAATTGAGCTGGCGCTCGTGAAGCTATACGAAACGACCGGCAACCGCAAGTATTTGGATATCAGCAGATACTTCATTGATAAACGCGGGCAACAGCCGAACTTCCTCGAGGCAGAGGCTGACGCACGCGGCAGAACGACGCATTGGAGCAACAACATCATTGATATTGAACCGGAATATTACCAAGCTCATGTTCCCGTACGCGAGCAGCAGGCCGCAGTCGGCCATGCTGTGCGAGTGGTGTATATGCTGGCAGGTATGGCAGATGTAGCTAGGGAAACGGGCGACGAATCGTTAATCGAGGCCTGCCGCAGACTGTGGGACAATATTGCTTCCAAGCAAATGTATATTACTGGTGGTATTGGTTCGATGGCAAATGGCGAGGCGTTCTCGTTTGATTATGATCTGCCTAACGATACCGTATATTCGGAAACCTGCGCTTCGATCGGACTTATTTTCTTTGCTCATAGAATGCTGCAGCTGGAGCCGGACAGCCGTTACGCTGACGTAATGGAACGGGCTTTGTACAATACTGTTCTTGCAGGCATGTCACGCGATGGCAGACATTTCTTCTACGTGAACCCGCTTGAGGTGACCCCTGATGTGTGCGATGGCAGAAACAAAAACTACAACCATGTGAAGCCTGTTCGCCAAGAATGGTTTGGCTGCGCGTGCTGTCCTCCGAACATTGCCCGTTTGCTCGCATCATTGGGTGAATATGTATATTCGACAAGTGGGGATACGATATACGCCCATCTCTATATCGGAGGAGAGGCGGAGCTTTCCTTGAACGGGACGAAGATCAAGCTTGAGCAGCATTCGACGCTTCCTTGGGAGGGTGCTGCGCGGTTCGAGTTAACGCTGGAGCAGCCGGCAGCCTTTGCTTTGGCGCTGCGTATTCCGGACTGGGCTTCGCAAGCATCCGTTCTTATTAACGGTGAGGTTTATTCGTTTGCAGACACGATTGTTAATGGCTATGCACGAATCGATCGTGTATGGACATCTGGTGACTTGGTTGAGCTTGTGCTCGAAATGCCGATCTTGCGAGTGAGAAGCCATCCTCTCGTCAAGCAGAATGCAGGCAAGGTAGCCTTGCAGCGAGGGCCTCTTGTCTATTGCGTAGAGGAGGCCGATAACGGAGCAGAGCTGCAGCAGCTGCTGCTGCCGCAGGATGCGGAGCTCCAAGCTTCATTCGAGCATAATCTAATCGGCGGCATTCAAGTGATCAAAGCCGAAGGCTTAAAGCTCAGCTTTGAGCAATGGGGCAATCAGTTGTATCGCACAAATGCGGAAGCAGGTTTGGAGTCTGCAAGCCTCTCCTTTATTCCTTATTACGCATGGGCTAATCGTGGAAAAGGCGAGATGGCTGTGTGGGTGAAAGAACGCATTTAATAAAAATTGATTGCTAGTGATTGGTTATACAGCTCTAAAAAGGTGATTGATTCCGGCGTTTAGCCGGGATTGGTCGCCTTTTCTTGTATTCGGAGGGGTAACTTATAGCGTTTACATGCTCAAATCTATATATTTTTTAGGGTTGACACTATAGTTTTTACATTGTGCTTCTTAATAGAAGGAACTTAAGATATAGAAATGAATGATTGGAATATCGAGTAAATGAATGAATATTCAGGATATAATAAATGGATTAAAGCCATTTGTTCGTCTTGATGGCTAACTATCAGGAGATCAAGGAGGAAGGAGAGCATGCATATGTATCGAGCTGTTCTGGTTGATGATGAGTCCTTTACCCGCAAAGGACTGATGAAGCTGATCGATTGGGAGGCCTGTGGTTTTCAAGTTGCAGGGGAGGCAGATAATGGCGAGGATGCGTTCGAGCTGATCAAGCGAGAGCAGCCAGACCTGGTCATCACGGATATTCGAATGCCAGTCATTGACGGATTAGAGCTGATAAAGCTTATCTCATTAGAAAATATGATCCAACCTTCCTTCATTATTATTAGCGGCTATAATGATTTCAAATATGCGCAGCAAGCGATGCGTTACGGGGTACATGATTTCGTAGTCAAGCCGATTGACGAAATCGAATTCACAGCCATCTTGCAATCCTTGAACAATAAACTGAAGCATGAGAGAGAGGAGCAGCTGGAAAAAGAAAGGCTGCGTGGAGTCGAGCTCATCAAATCGCTCATTCTCGGAGAAGCGGCCGATGTGGTCATTGCAGAGTGGGAGGTTCGTTTGCAGATCAGCAAGGGGGACGATGTAGCCTATGTGTTCGCGGAGCTGAATGATACTCATAGCTGGCAGCAAAGCGGCAACGCGACGTCCAATACCCGTTTCAAGGAAAAGTTGGAGGCAGAGCTTATAAGGATAACCGCTGCGGAGCAGCCAATCTGTATGCATGAGCACCGCAACCGAATCGGTATGCTGGTGCCGAGTGAGCTGCTGAAGCCTTTCCAGGGCGAGCTCGAGCATTTCTTAGTGAAACTGAGAGACGCACTAGATGTACATTTCGGTAGAGGCGTATTCTTGTATGCCGGAACGCGCGTTTCCAGGCTGTCCGATATTCGAGAGTCCTATAAGGCAGCCAAGGAAGCGCTGTTGTATAAATATATTCATGAGGATAAGAGAATCGTTGTTTATGATCAAATACGACTCGAACCGCTGCATTATATTAGCTTCGAGCCCGCTTTGTTCCACGAATTTATGGAACAATTCGAGGAGCTCAAGCTGGATTCTGTTCATACAAAGGTGGAGCATTGGTTCCGCGACTTTCGCGATAAGCGCTATGCGCCGGAGGCGATTAAGATGAACCTCCAGCAATGTGTGATGGGCATTCTGAAGACGATTCGAAGCATGGAAGGTGAGGAACTCACCTTGTCCACGCTGCAGCCGCTTCTGAATTGGCATGACAACAATCTATCTCTCGGTGAGCTCCATCGGTTGTTTACCGCATTCATTGAGGAGAGCCAGAATTACGTTGCCGAGCTGCGGAAGGAACAACAGAAGGGCGGCATTAACAAAATTAAAAGCTATATCGAGCTCCATTTCTCGCACAATATTAGCCTCAAGAGCATCGCCGCAATTTTTTATATAAATCCGGTTTATTTGGGACAGTTATTCAAAAAAACGTATGGTGTTTATTTTAATGAATTTCTGCTTCAATTGCGGGTTAGCGAGGCTAAGAAGCTGCTGCGGCAATCATCCACGATACGGATCTATGAGATTGCGGAAAAGGTAGGTTTCAGTAATGCTGATTATTTTGTAACGCAATTCGAGAAGCTTGAGCATATGACGCCAACGGAATACCGCAATCAGCTCAAATAAGATTGAAAGCGCTTTAAACGATTGTTTACAAAAAGGGGAGTATTCGCATGAAGCTGCAACTTAGCCTCAATCATATTCGACTGCCTAACAAGATGCTGATCCTTTATGTTTTTTCTGTATTTTTGCCTATCGTGCTAACAAATGTGATTTTTTACAATGTGACGACAAATAATGTGAAAAACCAACGGATGAAAGATATCTCGCTGGCTGTTGATCAAATCAACAATGAGTTTCGCTCGGAGGTTGAGGATGCGGTGACCATATCATCCGTATTTTATACCGACTACAATCTGAACGAAATTTTGGAGACAGATTATAAGGACCCTGCGGCTTACGTTGAGGCTTATGACTCCTATTTCCGGAGAATATTAAACAGCTATACCCCCGTGTACACCTCGATTCAAAACATCAAAATATTTGTTGAAAACCCAACGATGCTGCATTCAGGCGGAATTGGTTTTCTGTCGAATGAAATGAAACAGACGGATTGGTACAAGCTGCTGCATGAGAAAAAAGATTCTTATCCTATTTTTATACGTACGCAGCAAGAGGATTTGTACTTGAGAAATGATGGCAGCAACGCACGTGATACATTCAGTATCATTCGAGAAATGAATTATTTCGAATCCAAAAATAATTGGGAAAAATATTTGAAAATTGATTTGAAGACGAGCACGATTGAGCAGATTTTTCAAAATCAGAACCTGCAAGGCCAAATTTATCTCGTGAATGACCAAGGACTCATTCAATATACGACAGATCCCTCTGTCGATTGGCGAAGAGAATCGGTAGCTTATGATGCATTGGAGTCACGAGCAGATACGCTTGCATTCCAAGCTAACTACTCTTATGTAAGCTATTTAGAGAACTGGCGAATTATTGGTACGATTTCGGAGGAAGAGGTACTAAGGAGCGTTAGGCAATCCAGAGAATTCGTTATCGTTCTGGCGTTCTTGAACATGTTCATCCCGACGGCCATTATTCTATGGATTACACGTTCATTGAATAAGCGCTTGGTTCAAATTCTGAGGCATATGAAAAGGGTGAAAAACCAGCAGTTCGATACGATTAAAGAAGAGGAGTACCGTGATGAGATTGGTCAATTAACAGGTGAGTTCAATCGGATGACAATTCAGGTGAAAAGCTTGATTGATGATGTTTATATCGCGGACATTCAGACTAAATCATTGGAGCTTGAGCGAAGAAAAGCCCAATTAAATGCGCTGCAGAGTCAGATCAATCCGCATTTCCTCTTTAATGCACTAGAAACGATACGCATGCGGAGTCTCATCAAGGAAGAGCTCGAGACAGCTAAGATCATTCATAATATGGCGAAAATATTTCGAACCTCGCTTACTTGGGGGAAGGATCGCGTGATGGTTAGCGAGGAAGTTGCATTCATATCTTGTTTTCTGGAAATTCAAAAATATCGGTTCGAGGATCGCATGGAATATGAAATCGATATTGCTCCTTCTGCAAAAGATTGTATGGTGCCTAAGATGATGTTTCTTCCGTTCGTAGAAAACGCCAGTATTCACGGCATTGAGCCGCTGAAGAATGGTGGTTTGATTGTCGTCAAGGCGATGCGCGATGGGGACGATCTCCTATTTTCGATACAGGATAATGGCATCGGCATGGATCAGGATAAAGTTAGAACCTTTTATGGATACCTCGACAGTGAAGAGGAGCTGGGCGAGAGAATCGGTGTCCAGAACGTCATTTATCGACTGAAGCTAATTTATGGCGACCGCTTCCAGCTTCTCATTCAGAGCAAGCCGGGTGAAGGCACGTTTATACAAGTCAAGGTTCCGATCGAATAAGCTGGCTGAAGCTACAGACGGCGAAAGGATATATGCTTTTGAAAGTATGAACTATAGTTTGGCGGGTAAACAGAGGGCTATTATTTTTTTATAATGAGAGGGCTTACAAAAAAGAAAAGATGGGAAAGGGGCTAGAAAAAAGTGACAAAGAAATTATTATTTGTTTGTTTGGCTGCCTTCATGATCTTTACTGTAGCTTGCTCGAATAACGGAAATGGCGGAGAGGAAAAACCGTCAAACAGCACGAACAGTCCGAATACCAATACGAATGAAGAGACAGACAAGCCGCTGGAGAAGGTTACGTTTACTTACTTCAATGGCGTAGCAGCGGCGAAGGATAAGAACACGAATGAGACGACAATCGGCAAGATGCTGGAGGATCAGACTGGTGTGAATTTCAAGATCGAGCACTTGGTAGGGGATTTGAACACGAAGATCGGAACGATGATTGCATCGAATGCCTACCCTGACGTGATGATTCCAGATGCGGCGATCGACAAGATTCTAGATGCAGGAGCTTTCATTGCGCTGGAAGAGCTAATTGAGAAATACGGCCCGAACATCAAACGCGTGTACGGTCCTTATTTCAATCAGATGAAGGCAGAAGACGGACATATCTATTTCCTGCCATTCTCTAATACGGTAGGCGAATATATTCCGGACCCGAATATTAATCAGGGCGCGTTCTGGGTACAGCGCCGCGTATTGAAAGAAGCGGGCTATCCAAAGATTAATACACTCGACGCTTATATCGAATTAATCGAAAATTTTGTTGCAAAGCATAAGGACGAAGATTTAACTGGTATGGTTTCTTTGACGCATGACTGGCGGTTCTTCGCAACCTCTAACCCGCCGAACCATCTTGCTGGCTATCCGAACGACGGCAATGTCATCGTAGATATGACAACATTTGATGCCAAAACCTACGCAGCAGATGACAATACGAAGCGCTGGCTGTCTAAGCTAAACGAGCTTAATGCGAAAGGACTGTTCGATAAAGCATCCTTCGTGGACAATTACGATCAATATTTGGCGAAGCTAACCTCTCATAAGGTAGTAGGCTTCTTCGATTACGGCTGGCAATTCGCCAACGCGCAAAATGCGCTTAAGGATGCTGCCAAAGCAGATCCAACGCAGGATGATTTCGTCTATTTCCCGCTGCCTGTCACATTCGATGGGCAAAAGGATCAATATTTGGACCCTCCGGGCTTCGTGAAAAACCGCGGTATGGGTATTACCGTTAGTGCGAAGGATCCAATTCGCATCATTCAGTATCTAGACAATCTGCTTACGGATGAGAATCAAGTTCTTCAAAAGTGGGGCATTAAGGATGAAACTTATGAAGTAGACGATAAAGGCCGGATGTTCCGCACCGAGGAACAAATCGCGAAAATTGATGAAGCATTCAATGAATCGTACGGCTTCAAATATTATTCATGGAACTGGCCGCTATATGGAGGCGGATCATCGCTGCCTGACGGCAACTCCGCTGCACCGGGCCTGCAGCCAGAAGTATTCCAGATGAGCCTTACAGATGAGGACAAATTAATATTGGACAAATATGGCGTGAAAACTTATGCCGAGATGTTCGCAGCGCCGGATGCTCGGCCTTGGTATCCGTCTTGGGGCATTCCGAAGGAGCAAGGCTCCTCGCAGCAAATATGGGAAACGAAAAAGGATGAGATTACGAAGAAGTACTTCCCTAAGCTAGTACTGGCGAAACAGGCCGATTTCGAAAAGGTATGGAGCGAGTATTTGGAAGCGTTCGGCAAGCTAGACACGGCAGCATATGAGAAGTGGACAACTGAAGAGGTGAAAAAGCTGATCGAAGCCGCAAAGCAGTAGCAAGCAAGAGGTGAGCGAGAGGCCGGGTTGCAAGGTGAGGAAGCCCGGCCTTTCTGCATCACCAGTTTCATTCAGTCCGGAAGGAGAGAGAAGATGGAACATAAACCGACAATGTCAACGTCTATCCTGATGTTGCCTAAGAAGCCGTCAGGACTGAAGCGTTTTACGATCAAGCTGCTTGAACAGCGCGTGCTAGTGCTTATGTCCGTACCGTTTTTGGTATGGTTGTTTATATTCAAATACATGCCTCTGTGGGGGTGGACCATTGCCTTCCAAGACTACAAGCCGGCTAGAAGCTTCAGCCAGCAGAAGTGGGCGGGATTCGAGCACTTCCAGTTTCTATTTCAAGATGAGCGATTCATTCGCGTTCTACGCAATACGCTCGCGATGAGCAGCATTAATCTGGTACTTGGCTTCGTAACGGCAATAACGCTTGCGCTGCTGCTTAATGAGGTACGCAAGGTTGCTTTCAAACGCATCGTACAAACGGTCAGCTATTTGCCGCATTTCATATCGTGGGTCGTTGCAGCGAGCATTATCCAAACCACGTTGTCCCCTGACGGCATTATTAATCAAATGCTGCTGTGGGCAGGTTTTGTAGAGAAGGGCGAGGAAATTTTGTTCCTTGGCATACCGGAGCAATTCTGGACGATATTCGGTGCAAGCACGGTGTGGAAGGATGTAGGCTGGAATACGATCGTTTATTTGGCTGCCATGACGATGATCGACCCCGCCCAGTATGAAGCGGCAGAGATGGACGGGGCAGGCCGAATTAAGCGGATGTGGTACGTGACGCTGCCAGGCATTAAGCCGGTGATTATCGTATTGTTAATTATGAATATTGGGTATTTGCTGGAGTCGGGCTTCGAGCCGCAATACTTGTTAGGAAACGGCATGAATGTCGACTTTTCCGAAAATCTTGACATATTTGTTCTAAAATACGGAATTGCACAAGGCAATTACTCGCTGTCGATCGCAGCAGGCATGTTCAAGACGATTATCAGCTTCATTTTATTGTTCGCAGCGAACAACCTTGCGAAGAGAATGGGCGAGTCCAGATTATTCTAAGGGGAGGGATGCAGGATGAACCAATTCGCAACAGCGTCAAAAAACCAAGCCGTATCCGCTCGTCGCGCGGTGATCTTATATTCGATATATGCAATTATGCATTT
This sequence comes from Paenibacillus sinopodophylli, assembly GCF_005930355.1. GTDB lineage: Bacteria > Bacillota > Bacilli > Paenibacillales > Paenibacillaceae > Pristimantibacillus > Pristimantibacillus sinopodophylli. The sequence goes on along the minus strand of NZ_VDBO01000001.1, from coordinate 2,410,871 downwards.
CTTTTGCTATTGATGCTTGTAACCTTATACCCATTCTTGAACACAGCTGCTGTATCGCTGAATAACGCGACTGATTCAATTAAAGGCGGCATCTATTTGCTTCCCCGTATGTGGACGTTGGACAATTACGCTTACGTAATGAAGGAGTCGACGATCTTCGATGCGACGCTCATCTCTATTCTGCGCACGGTAATCGGAACGGTTGCGACCGTATTTTGCTCAGCGATGGTCGCCTATACGATTACGAGGCAAGAGTACGTACTTAGGAAGTTCGTCACGATTGCGTTTATATTGACGATGTATTTCAATGGTGGTCTTATTCCGAATTTTCTTCTCATCCGGGATCTCGGTTTGCTTGATAATTTCTGGGTATATATCTTTCCAGGCTTGATCGGTGTCTTCAACTTGATTATTATTCGTTCCTTCATAGAAGGCTTGCCGGAGAGCATTCTTGAATCAGCACGAATTGACGGAGCAGGCGATTTCAAAATGTTTTATAGTATTGTACTGCCGCTATGCGTACCTGTCCTTGCAACCGTTGCCCTGTTCTCGGCCGTGTATCAATGGAACCAGTGGTTTGACGTATTTCTATACAATTCTTCGAATATTGATCTGAGCACACTGCAGTACGAGCTGCAGAAGATTCTTCAGAATTCGAATGCCTCTCTGACGACGAAGACGGCTGGCGATGCCTTCGCCAATGCCGGAAACACGGGAGCGAATACGGTGACACCATTTGCTATTCGGGCAACGATGACGATCGTAGCTTCTCTTCCAATCATAATGGTCTACCCGTTCTTGCAGAAGTATTTCGTGAAAGGCATGACGGTCGGCGGTGTCAAGGGGTAATCGATAAGGAGGAATTGCGATGGGAAACGATGGAACAAACGCAACTCCGAGGCTGTACGAAGCTCTCGGTTCATCATTCGATATAGGGGCTGCAGTCAGTCCTCGGACGCTCTTGCAGTCGGGGGAGTTCATTGCTAGGCATTATAACAGCTTAACTGCCGAGAACGAGATGAAATTTGTGAATTTGCAGCCGGTTGAGGATCATTACACGTTCGAGGATGCGGACCGAATCGTAGCTTTTGCAAAAACGCATGGGAAAAAGCTGAGAGGGCATACACTAGTGTGGCATAATCAGACTTCGGATTGGCTATTCAAGGAGTCGGATGGCCGTCCAGTTTGTAGGGAAAAGCTGCTTGATCGTTTGCAATCACATATTAAAACGGTAGTAGGTCGGTACAAGGATGCTATTTATGCTTGGGATGTTGTGAATGAAGTCATTGCAGATGAAGGTCCAGAGCTGCTGCGCCCTTCGAAGTGGCTGGATATTGCCGGACCTGATTTTATTGCGAAGGCATTCGAATTCGCGCATGCAGCCGACCCAGCTGCGCAGCTTTTCTATAACGATTACAACGAGTCTAATCCGCATAAACGCGATAAAATATATCGTTTGGTCAAGTCGCTGCTTGAGCAGGGTGCCCCCGTGCATGGTGTCGGACTTCAGGCGCATTGGAATGTGTACAGTCCCAGCTTGGACGAAATTCGGGAAGCAATCGAGAAATATGCAATGCTTGGACTCAGGCTGCAACTGACAGAGCTTGATGTTTCGTTGTTCCGACATGAGGATGAACGGACGGATTTAACGAGTCCGCCGGAAGAGCTGCTCGAGCTGCAAGCGAAGCGATATGAAGCTATATTCCTATTACTTAAGGAATACCAAGTGCATATCGATGCGGTAACCTTCTGGGGAGCGGATGATAATTATACGTGGCTCAGCAACTTCCCGGTTCGGGGCCGCAAAAACTGGCCGCTGCTCTTTGATGAACAGCACCAGCCAAAGGAAGCATTCTGGCGGGTGATCGGCAAACCGACGCAGTTGTAAGCTTACTCATTCTGCTGCAAACAGACATTCTTCTAAAGAATCGGTTACGCTGTATATAGCAGCGTAGCGGTTTTTTTGCCTATATGCACATAGACAGGATATGTATTTCACTAGTATTTGTAAATCCGATTACATTAATCAGCTTTCTATGTTGCAACCTTTGCAAATTTGTAAGCGTTTGTATTTAGGAGAGATTTCATGAAGTAATAATACGTGATATTAGCGGAAGGGAAGCCTGAAAAAACTTTGACTAATCTTTATTTTGTAAGGCATGCTCACTCGGTTTATACGCCGGATGAATTAAAGAGGCCTTTGTCGGAGCAAGGTGTGAAAGATGCAAAAAAGGTTACTGAATTATTAATGGATTTTCCTATCGACTATGTTATATCCAGTCCCTATAAATGGGCAGTTCAGACCGTCGAAGGTATTGCTGCATATATAGGCGGACAGGTTGAAATAGTGGAGGATTCAATATGAAATACATATAGAAGTGATGTCTATGTTCGATACTAAGGTCTTCTTCTATTAGTTGTACTGGTATAATGTCTGCATGCATATAAGCATACAGGAGGCTGGATTACTTGGTAAACGGCGTTGTATAGCAGACAGTAGAAGGGGGAGAATAAGGTCTCCTCCTTTTTCTATGTGTAGAAAAGGAACAAATTCTTTTTAAAGATGCTACTGTTTATGTTCGTAAATGTGTGATATCATAAAAACGAACATTAGCAAACCTTAGTGCAAGCCTGCTGAAGGCGGCTGCACAATAAAACTTTAGGAGGCTTTTATCCAATGGAAGTACGCCACACCACAAACCCTACCGATGTGAAGCAATATGATACGGAACGTCTACGCAGTGAGTTTTTGATTGAGAGCCTGTTTGTTCAGGATCAAATCAAAATGACATATACACATTATGACCGCATGATCGTTGGCGGAGCAGTACCTGTGAACGAAACGCTGGAGCTTGAAGATGCAGCAACGCTGAAAACGGAATATTTCTTGGAGCGCCGCGAAGTTGGATTTCTAAACATTGGCGGTCCAGCTTCGATATCAGTTGACGGCGAGGTTTACGAGCTTAGCAGGCTGGAGGTGCTTTACGTTGGGAAAGGCAAACGCCAAGTTCTCCTGTCAAGCGTAGACAAATCGAACCCTGCTAAGCTGTACTTCTGTTCCGCACTTGCACATGCTGAGATTGCAACACGCAAAATGACAGTGGAGGAAGCGAATCCGACTCATCTTGGATCACAAGAAACGTCCAACGAACGTGTCCTCTACAAATATATTCACGCAGACGGCATTCAAAGCTGCCAGTTGATGCTGGGCGTAACGAGCCTCAAAACGGGAAGCGTATGGAACACAATGCCTTCTCATGTACATGATCGCCGTATGGAGGCTTACCTATACTTTGATTTGAACGACGATGCACGCGTATTCCATATGATGGGCGAGCCATCGCAGACAAGACACTTGGTCGTAGCGAACGAGCAGGCTATTATTTCACCGCCTTGGTCCATTCACTCTGGCGTTGGTACGAGCAATTACACGTTCTGCTGGTCGATGGCTGGTGAGAATTATACCTTTACAGACATGGACGCAGTACCTGCAAGCGAGCTAAAATAGAAGCATTCGCTACAGGAGGTGCACCATGCTTGCTGCTGAACGGCATCGGAAAATTATTGAGAAATTAGAGCAGCTTGGAGCAGTTAAAGTATCTGAGCTCAGCGAGCAATTTGGCGTGACGGAGAAAACAGTTCGAGAAGATCTGGAGAAGCTGGAGGAGAAGGGGCTGCTCAAGCGTATGCATGGCGGAGCTGTTGTGGAGCAGGAGGGCGAGGATAGCCTTTACCCGCTGCAATTTCCTAACAGCAAGCATCAGCAGGCGAAGTCTGCCATTGCAGCGCTTGCGCTTACATGTATTGAAGAGAATGATATTATTGCTCTTGATGCAGGCAGCACAACGCTTGAAATGGCCAAGAAGCTCCCGAATATGCCTGTTACCGTGCTTACGAATGACCTGCTTATTATCCGCGAGCTTACCTTGAAGGATCAGGTTAGACTGGTCATACCAGGTGGTTACCGTCACAACAATCTGCTCATAGGAGCAGAGTCTCAGGAATGGATTAAGCGGCTCAATGTTCATAAACTCTTTCTATCGACAACAGGCATTCATCTGGAATATGGATTGACGATATTTACAGAGGAATTGTCCAAGCTCAAGAAGCTGTACATGGATAATGCAAAGATTGTATACTGCCTGGCTGATCATAGCAAATTCGACAAAGGCGCCTTAATTACGTTTGCAGGTTTAGACGAGATTGACTGCATCATTACGGATGAGGGCATATCGCCTGAAATTGCAGTCAAATATGAGGGGCTTCAGATACAAATGATGAAGGCGCAGCTTGCAGAAAGCGGAAAGCGTGCCAAAGGGAGGACTTAAACCGATGGGTTTGTTTGATTTGACTGGAAAAACTGCTATCGTTACAGGAGCAGGGCGCGGCCTTGGCGCAGCAGTCGCACTTGGTTTGGCCGAGGCGGGTGCTGACGTAGCGCTTGTTACGAACAGCACACCTGCTGACAAAGCAGCGGATGCGATTAGAGCTTTGGGACGGAAAGCGATTACGATTCAAGCCGATATTTCTGACCGCACGAAGCTTGCTGGCATCGTGGAGCGCACGGTGGAAGAGCTGGGCAGAATTGATATTTTGGTCAACAACGCCGGTATTATCCGCCGTACGCCTGCTGCGGAGCATAGCTATGAGGACTGGGAGGCTGTACTCGACGTCAATTTGAATTCAGTATTTGTTCTCTCTCAGCTCGCTGCAAAGCATATGATTGAGCAGGGCTCAGGCAAAATTATTAATATCGCTTCGATGCTATCCTTTCAAGGCGGCATTAACGTTCCCGGCTATACGTCAAGCAAGCACGCTGTTGCGGGGCTGACTAAGGCGCTAGCAAGCGAATGGGCGAGCAAGGGTTTGCAAGTAAATGCAATTGCTCCAGGCTATATGAGTACCGACAATACCGAAGCGCTTCGCGAGGATCCAATCCGCAGTGCTCAAATTTTGCAGCGCATTCCAGCAGGTCGCTGGGGTTCGTCAGAGGATTTAATCGGACCTTCCGTATTCCTTGCGTCTGCGGCTTCCGACTACATGAACGGACACATCCTAGCAGTCGATGGCGGCTGGTTGGTCAGATAAACGTTAAATAAAAAACAGCTCTTCCTACACAGCAACTTGCTGTAAGAGGAAGAGCTGTTTTTATATATGGATGCTTATGCGCAAAGTCGGACACTGAAAGTACAGCATTTCGAAATGGACAGCTTCAACATTCGCTCGCATAAATCGACATCCATAATTCAACGAAATCAGTCTTTTGAACTAAAAAGGGGAGAGTGAATCACTCTTCTTCGTTTTTTCGATTTAAATGTATATACATATGTTTTTTTTGAAAATAAATAGATAGATCCGACTAATTCTACATCAAAAAGCCGTATATTATCCGCTCAATTGTGACAAAAAGATAAATTTTTATCGAAAATGTTATTACTTCAGACTTATAAGTATAAAAACATATTGATCTTGAAAATGTGAGGTAGTAGAATGTTCCTAGTGCCTGTAAATGTTTTCTAATTATCGGACAAATTTATCCATAACTGCATATGAGGCAAACCCATTGAAAAATGGCGGCGCAAAGCTACAGGGACTACTTCTTAAAAAGAAATGTCAGCCAGTTGCGAGTTACAAGCAAAGGTATACCTATGGCTATTTACAGGTATACCTTTTTCTTTGTTTTAGAGAAAAATATATGGTGGAGAGAGGTCGTCATTTAATGAACAATATATCGGATATTCGTCTTTTGTTTCCTAGCGATGATGGCAACCTTACTCAACAAAATCATATGATGGATTTAATCGGACAGATTGTCAGCGGAGTAGACGAGCTAAAGGATCCTGAGTCAGCCTTTCTGAAGGGTGATAAAGAGAGAGGTCCACTTTTCTACAAGGAGCTAGCGGAAACAAGTAGAATTCCAGCGAGCGGAAGCCCAATGGAAGATGTGAATAAAGAGCTGTTAGGGCTGCTCCATGCCCATCCTTATCATACCAAATACTTCCTGACTAATATTCTTCCTATGGCAAGCATCCCAGGTGTGCTTGGCATGATTGCTGCCTTTATGGTGAATGGCAACAACTTATGGGATGTTTATGGGCCGGCAGGCGCAGAAGCTGAAGTGAAAGTCGTTGCCATGATGTCAGATCTGATTGGCTACGACACCGCACTAAGCGGCGGCTATACCACTTGGGGAGGCCAAGGGGCTATATTCACAGGCCTCAGATTGGCTATTAATAAAGCGAGTGCAACTGCAGGCAAGAGCGGTGTTCCACAAAACTTGTATGCTTTCTGCTCAGAAGCTGCCCATTACAGCCTTTACAAATCGATGGAGGCAACAGGGCTCGGAAGCAATCATTTGATCAAAATCCGTACGAATGAAGACAGTTCGATGGATGTCCTTGATTTGAAAGAGAAAATGGAGCAGGTCATTGCAAATGGCGGCATCCCGATCTATGTCGTTGCGACGACTGGCACGACGGATGCGATGGGTATTGACCCACTGGATGAAGTGTTTAACATGACAGAGCGCCTTGCACAGGAGCATGGCATAAAACGGCCTCATATTCATGCGGATTCAGCATTGGGCGGTTTTTTCGCTTTTTTCAACAACTATGACTTTTCAGGCAATCCCCTTAACATTCAATACGAGGCCCTTACAGCTCTCAAAGCTATTCAGGGCAAAATGAAACATCTGAACAAAGCGGATTCTCTCTGCTTCGACTTTCAGAAGCTGGGTCAGACGCCTTATTCCACTAGCTTGTTTTTAGTGAAAAACGGTTCGGATTTGAAGCTTCTGGACTTGGACCCAGACGAGACACCTTATGTGGGCCATCGCGGATACGGGCAGTATCATACAAGCTACACCTTGGAATGCTCCAGAATGGGAAGCTCCATTAGCATTTATAGTGCTTTGCTCGCGTTTGGCATCGAGGGCTATCAGAGGCTGCTCGCTCAGTTTGTGGAAGTGAATGTGGCCTTCCGTGAAGCCTTGCAGCGAGAAGTGCCGGAAGCTGTCATCGTGAACCATCTTAATCCTGGTATTATCACGCTGTTCCGTCTGTATCCGGAGGGGAAAAACGGTTATGCAGAAGAATATGCCGGCACAAGAAGCTATGAAGAAATCGAGAGCGATAATCGATTGAATGAAGTTTTATTTGAGATTCTTGGTAGAGACCGGAAAGAGATGTTCTTCGGTGATACGAAGAAGCATTTATATGTTCCGACAAGGGATCACAAGCGAATTGCGCTGTATGCGAGCAAGCTATTCGTCATTTCGCCGCATACACAAGTATCGGATGTTGGCCAAATCGTGCAATATTTGAAGAGCAAGATTGAAGAAACCTATGCAGAATATAATCGAATGACTAAAAGGGAGCACAAACATGAGGAAATCTATACTTAGTTTTAATTGGTATAAAGAACATCTAGCTGTAAAAATTGCACTCAGCATTCTTCTCTTGCAAGTGATTACCTGTGTAGCCTTTGCTGTGTCCAGTTACATGTCGCAGCAGAATCTATCAGAGAAATTGCTGGAGCAATTCGATAAGCGCCTTACTACCGATATTCAAATTGCAAGCAGTACGTTATCCGCAATTCCGGGTTCAGGAAAGCAGCTAGCAGGCGCGGATGACCCGAATTACGAATTGATCAAATCAGAGCTAGAGAAACTGCAAGAAGTGCACAGCCTTGAGAATATCTACATTTTATCTAATACCGAGAATAACGAAAGAATTATTATTTTATCCGGTGTACCGGATGATTTCGGAACTCCTTATCCGTTCACAGATGAAATGCGAGAAGCGATTTCGAGTAAAAAATCAGTTGTAAGCCCTATTTATGAAGATGAGTATGGTACTCATAAATCGATATTCGTTCCGCTCTCTGACGAGTCAGGTACCGCTTATGGGATTTTGGGTATTGATTTGGATGCGTCCGTTGTGCCGCAAACATCATCTAGTTCCAACCTCACTATGATTATTATTTCGGTGATTGTGCTGGTTGTCGGTAGTGTCATTGCAGCGATCATCGGCAAAGTCATTACAAATCCGCTTAGGAAATTGATGCTGGCAGCAGATAAGATTGCAGCCGGAGATATGAAAGCAGCTATTGCGATCAATAGCAATGACGAAATTGGGAAACTATCTGTATCGTTCGGACTAATGATCGCGAGCCTCAAAGCTCTTATTCAACAAGTCATTGCTTCTTCGAATTTGATTTCGGAAACAAGTAAGCATTTGAAACAATCAGTGAGTGAATCAACGAATAGTGCACAGCAGGTTGCAGACTCAACAAACCGAATGACAGAGGGCATTAATGAGATTGTTCAAAGCGTTTCGAGCAGCCACACCAGTATCAATCACATCGATGCTGAAATCAAAGATGTATCAAACGGGATGAAGGATATCCAGCATATTGCATCCGAGGTACATACTCAATCTGAGCAGGGTCAGGACTTGGTAGAGAGAACCCTTCAGCAGATGACGGTTATCAAGCAAGCAATGCAGCAATCTCAAGAAGCAGCAACAACACTTGGACAACGGTCAAATGAAATAAGCGAGATTATCAATATTATTTCTGAAATATCCAATCAAACGAATCTGCTCGCTTTGAATGCTTCAATTGAAGCTGCGCGTGCAGGAGAGGTTGGCAGAGGTTTTGCTGTCGTTGCTGGAGAGGTGAAGAAATTAGCATCGCAATCTGCGCAAGCAGCACTATCAGTGACAGAGCTTGTCTCGAGTACGCAAACGAATAGTAAGTTAGTCATGAGAAGCATTGAGGAAGGCAGCAAAGCTGTTGAGCAGGGACACTCTTGGATTCAAGGTACTCATGAGAACTTCAAAGGCATATACGGCGGAGTTTCAGCGTTTACTGAGCATACGAATCATATGTCGAGCGCACTTGGCAAAGTTGACGATTCTTTTGTGAAAATAACCGATTCGATGCAGCAAATCTCCGGCATTACGCAAGAGCAGGCAGCTGGAACCGAAGAGGTAGCTGCATCAGCACAGCAGCAGAGTGCTTCCATGCAAGAAATCACTGCAGTTATTGTGCAGCTCTCGACGCTGTCCGTCGATCTTAATGAGTCGGTTAAACAATATAAGCTGGAGCAATAATGAGAGTGCCGCAAGAGACATTCGTTATTTGAATCAAATATAAACGAAAGAAAGTCCAGAACAAGCATAGCTGTTCTGGACTTTCTATTGCTTGCTGCCTCTTCATTATTCCAAAGAGATATAGGAGATAGAACGCTGACGCAAAACAGATTCTTCATGGTTGCTGACCTGCGAGGTTGATTCGGAGGAACGGGCTAGAGCATGGTTGACTGCTGTGACGAATAGGTCGAGCACGCGTCCATCATGATCTGATTTGTCATATCGATACTGGTCAAGAGGTGGAAGAGAGATGCTGCCGATAAAGCTTTGAAGCAGGTCGCTCCATCGTTCCAAGTCGATATCTACTTCGGTATCACTAGCGAATAGCTCACTCCACCCGAAGCCTTGGCTGCTCGTTAAACGAAGACAGATACGATGGCCTGCTGAATCGACGGCAAGCGCAGGAATGACAAAAATCTCGATGCGGGTAATGGATAGATGAGGAGTCTGTTTCGTAAAATGCTGTAGATGGTTTGCACAATTCGTCAACATAAATAAATCTCTCCTTTATTCGCTTACGAGGTTAGCTGTCGGATTCGGGCTGAGAGTATGCCCTACCAGGGTTACAAATCCCTGGATTCACCCCTTGCGAAACGATTGATATCGTTCGCGTTGGTTCCCCCGCTTTTTCATTCGAAAAATTCAGCATTAATGATGTACTCTTCATTATACCCCTAAATAGCAACTCTGTAAATCTTATGCAATCAGAACAAAGAGATGTAGGAGATAGCTTGATTGAAAAATGGTCCCTCCTCGACGTGATCATGATGGTCCATTTCCAAGCTTGAGGGGCACTTACTGTGCTCAGCTGCGGATAAAAACAATGCATAAATACGCTCGTCTTTGACGGTTATAGCTGGATCATATGTGAGAAAATCAGCGATCTGAAAAGGACCGATGAACCGAAGCAGTACGCTGCCCCAACTAACCCAGTCCTTTGGTTTTTCACTTTTCTTAATGAACAACTCGCCCCAGTCATGTCCTATTCCTGTAGTAAGCCGTAGGCATACACGAAAGCCGGCCTCGGGTGCAAATACGGGAAAAACAAAAAGTTCGATTCTTTTAATGGTCAGAGATACGATATGGTTTTCTTCTGCTTTCCCTAAAGGGGTTGCGGTTTGCATGGACACAATGGATCTCTCCTCATATGAAAAATTCAGCGATAGTTGTTAGCTGTGATCGGCTTGCCGTCTATACTAATCCCGAGCCCAGTGATTGTAAAATGCAAGTGGTGAAGGATAGGGCTGCCTGAAGCCGATTTTTGAGAAAAGTCATCGAAATATCAAGAAAATCAACTTGATTCGCAGAAATACTCGATTATGCTTGATCGATCTCAAGGTTAGAGAAATCTGATTATTCAGCCGGATAAATGGCATTCAAGCATCGGGAATTATTTTCAAAAATAAGAGGAAAACGTTGATTTAGTGAGATAACCAGAGTTTGTGAAGAATGTAAGCGTTGCGAACGCTTCTAGAAGTCTAATATTGACTTAATTAGCCAGCAGGTGTGCTTTACAGCTATTAGGGCGAGGAGTAAGATTCGATACAGGATTTACTAATTAGCTTTGATTGACTGATCGCTGAGTTTCCGTGAAGACGGAAAACGGGGGAACCGATGATGACGCTGTATGTTCGTCCGATGTGAGAGTCGGATGGGTGTACAGCAGGGGTGAATCTTTAACGGGTGCCATGGACACCCGTTAAGGTAGGGCGACTCTCACCGCCCGAATCCGGCAGCTAACCTCGTAAGCGTCGCTCGAGAGAGGAATGATTGAAGTCTGAAGCCATACAAGTATGAACAACGCTGAGTCCTGCGGAAGCAGGAACGGGGGAACCAACGAACGGCTTGCTTGCAAGCTTTGCCGTTCATGGGGTGAATCGCTTGATTATACAAGCGTAGGGCAACTCTCAAGGCCCGAATCCGACAGCTAACCTCGTAAGCGAACTCGAGAGAGGCAACAGAAAGCGTGCTGCCTGCAGCTTATTCAAAATATAGGAAAGTATATCATTTTTCTAACTTTCTCTATATTTCTTGGAATGAAACGCGCCGCGCCGTCAAAGGACGTCGACAGCCGTTTCACCTTGGCTGTGGGCAATTAGAAGCCGCGGGATGTGTACCTCTTATCCCAAGGCTTCTTTTTTGTTGCCTTTTTTACCAAATGGAGGATAAAGCGTGTGGAGGATAAGCGAATTATTGTGGCAGGCTTAAATGAAGCCGGTCAATCATTTATAAGAACATTGCAATTTCGCGAGCTGAAGTTCGTCGTTCTGACAAACAGCAAGCAAGAGGCAAAGCTGCTTCGCAAGCAGGGCATTATGGACGTAATACTCGTTAACTCCAATAATCGAAACAGTTGGATTCCTCCAGCTTTTCGGATTCGGGACGTATTCATTTTCGAGAGCAGTCTCGCGCTTAGCTGCCGATTCGTGCAGTGCTGCCGCAGTTGGACTTCGGAGCCTATATATGTCATTACGCAGCAATGGAATCCAAGAGCAATCTACAAGGCGCTTGGAGCAAGCCATATCGTATTCTCCCAGACGGGGGAAGTTGGCTTCTTATTAAACAATAAATAGTATAGGAGGCGTTACCATGCAGGATGTTTATATGGTTGTTACATTATTGGCGACCTTCGGCTTATTTTATGGATTTGCAACTTGGTGCGATGGGGTTACCCGGCAAGCAGGAGGCGATCGTGAATGATGATCGTGGCGGCAGTTGCTTTATTTATTTTCGTCTATTTGATTTATGCCTTATTACATCCGGAGAAGTTTTAATAGAGGGGGATTTAGTCCGATGGATATTGTTCAAATGCTCGTTGTGCTCACGGTGCTCGTGCTTCTGGTTAAGCCGCTAGGCACTTATGTCTATCATGTGTTCTCCAATGAGCAGAATCGTTTGGACAGGGTGTTCGGCGGCTCTGAGAGGTTTATTCTCAAGCTAATAGGTGTTCATAAGCGAGAGGGAATGGGCTGGAAACAATATGCGCTTAGCTTTATGGCCACGAATCTCATCTTGGTGGCATTCAGTTATGTCATTTTGAGGCTGCAAAATGCGTTGCCTTTAAATCCGAACGGCATGGGGAGCATGGAAGAGGCGCTGACGTTTAATACGGTAATCAGCTTTATTACGAATACGAATCTGCAGCATTACAGCGGAGAGAGCGCCTTATCCTACTTCTCTCAAATGGCGGTCATCATGATGATGATGTTCACGTCAGCAGCGACGGGTTTTTCGATTGCGATTGCCTTTGTACGCGGCATTACAAGCAAAGGAAAAACGCTGGGAAATTTCTTCGAAGATTTCGTCAAAGCGCATACGCGGATTTTTCTCCCATTTTCCTTTATCATTACGCTCGTTCTCGTTGCGCTTCAGGTACCGCAGACGCTTGATCCGACGCTGACGGTCAAGACGCTGGAAGGGACCATGCAGCAAATCGCGATTGGCCCCGTTGCATCGCTGGAATCGATTAAGCATCTGGGGACGAACGGCGGCGGATTTTTTGGCGTCAATTCAGCGCATCCGTTCGAGAATCCGAGCCCGCTTACGAATGTGATTCAACTATTGTCGATGTGGGCACTTCCCGCCGCATTGCCCTACACGTTTGGTCTGTTTGCCAAAAACAAAAAGCAGGGCTGGGTCGTATTCAGTGCAATGATGTGTCTGTTTCTTGTCTTCCTAAGCGTTGCTTATACGTCTGAGAAAATAGGGAATCCCGCGATGAGCGCACTTGGAATCGATGCATCGCAAGGTAGCATGGAAGGCAAGGAAGTCCGATTCGGCATTGCTCAGTCGGCACTGTTCACGACCGTTACGACCGCAGCTACGACTGGTACGGTCAACAATATGCATGACACACTGACACCGCTCGGAGGACTGGTACCGCTCGGTGAAATGATGCTGAACGTTGTATTCGGGGGTAAAGGTGTCGGATTAATCAATATGCTTATGTATGCGATTCTTGCTGTATTTATATGTGGATTGATGGTAGGGCGAACGCCGGAATTTTTGGGTCGTAAAATAGAGCCGCGAGAAATGAAACTCATCGCGGTAGCCATACTCGCGCATCCTTTCATTATATTAGTGCCAACCGCAATCTCGTTTATGACCGAGCTTGGTTATGGAGCAATAACGAATGCTGGCTTCCATGGGATTAGTCAGGTGTTGTATGAGTTTACTTCCTCCGCTGCGAACAACGGCTCGGGATTCGAAGGATTAGCTGACAATACACCTTTCTGGAATATAAGCACGGGCCTTGTGATGCTCTTTGGCCGATATATTTCGATGATTGCGATGCTGGCTGTAGCAGGCTCGCTAATGCGCAAACCGACTGTTCCGGAGACGATCGGAACATTAAGGACCGACAACAAGCTATTCGGAGCCTTGCTAATCGGAACCGTACTTTTAATAGGTGCCTTGACCTTCCTGCCGGTCATTGTGCTGGGCCCTATCGCAGAATTTCTTACACTCCGCTAACGGATGAGGTGAACGATGATGAATCGAAACAAGACGAATACCGCGTTGTCTGCCACTGCGCTTAAGCAGGCAGTCCGCGAGAGCTTTATTAAACTAAATCCAGCTGTGATGATCAAGAATCCGGTTATGTTTGTCGTTGAAGCAGGAACGGTTATCGTACTGTTAATGGTTATATTTCCTGGTTTGTTTCAATCGCAGGATACAATGGGCTTCAACATTGCCGTATTTTTAATTCTGCTGTTTACGCTTCTGTTCGCAAACTTTGCGGAAGCGATCGCGGAGGGCAGAGGTAAGGCGCAAGCAAGCTCGCTTAAAAAATCAAAGCAGGACATGAACGCGAATAAGTTGATTGGGGAGTTCATCGCGGTTGTATCATCAACAGAGCTCCGCAAAGGCGATGTTGTCATCGTATCGCAAGGCGAGATGATACCTGGCGACGGAGAGGTGATTGCCGGACTTGCATCGGTAGACGAGTCTGCTATTACCGGTGAATCAGCACCGGTCATAAAGGAGGCTGGAGGTGATTTCAGCTCGGTAACTGGAGGAACAAGGGTTGTCAGTGATCAAATCAAGGTGCGTATGACTAGCGAGCCGGGTCAATCCTTTATTGACCGCATGATCGCATTGGTTGAAGGCGCTAAACGCCAGAAAACGCCAAACGAAATCGCACTGAACACATTATTAATCAGCTTGACGATCATCTTCCTGATTGTTGTTGTCACGCTTGCGCCAATCGCTGGGTACCTTGGCATCGAGCTGGAAGTTCCGATTCTAATTGCACTGCTCGTTTGTTTGATACCGACGACGATCGGCGGTTTATTGTCTGCTATTGGCATCGCGGGCATGGATAGAGTAACGCAGTTCAATGTACTTGCGATGTCAGGCAAGGCAGTTGAAGCCGCTGGTGACATCAATACGATGATTCTTGATAAAACAGGAACGATTACCTTCGGAAATCGGATGGCAAGCGAGCTTGTGCCAGTGATAGGCAGCAGCATCGAAGCATTCTCGGAATGGGCAGCCATCAGCTCGCTGATGGACGAAACGCCTGAAGGCCGCTCTGTGCTGGAGTGGATGAAGAAGCAAGGAATGAGCTACGATGCAGGGCTTGCTGCGGGCGGAGCGCTCGTTGCGTTCAAGGCAGAGACGCGTATGAGCGGAATGGATCTGGCGGATGGCAGGCGCGTTCGCAAAGGTGCCGTAGACGCGGTTAGGAAATGGGTTGTCGCACAGGGCGGAACCATCCCTCCCGACTTGGAGCAAATCTCCAATACGATTGCAACCTTAGGCGGTACACCGCTTGCCGTAGCTGTCGATAATCGGCTGTTCGGCGTCATCTACTTGAAGGATACAGTAAAGCCAGGTATGAAGGAGCGTTTCGATCAGCTACGCGAGATGGGGATTAAAACGATAATGTGTACCGGGGATAACCCGCTGACGGCAGCTACGATCGCACGAGAGGCCGGAGTCGACGATTTCATCGCGGAGGCTAAGCCTGAGGATAAGATTGCGGTTATTAGGCGCGAGCAGGCTGAAGGGAAAATGGTCGCTATGACGGGGGATGGCACGAACGATGCGCCTGCACTTGCCCAAGCTGATGTTGGCCTTGCGATGAACAGCGGGACGATCGCTGCCAAGGAAGCAGCCAACATGGTTGATCTCGATTCGGATCCTTCCAAAATTATCGAAGTGGTTGCCATCGGCAAGCAGCTGCTTATGACAAGAGGGGCACTAACTACGTTCAGCATCGCCAACGACATCGCCAAATATTTTGCCATTATTCCAGCTATGTTCATGCTTGCCATTCCTGAGATGGGCGCGCTCAATATGATGAAGCTTGGATCGCCGCTCTCTGCCATATTGTCTGCGCTTATATTCAATGCGATAATCATTCCTCTTCTGATACCGCTGGCTATTAGAGGAGTAGCCTACAAACCGATGAGTGCCTCTAAGCTGCTGAGCAGGAATGTATTCATTTATGGCCTTGGCGGGGTTATCGCTCCGTTCGTCGGCATTAAACTCATTGATTTTGCGGTCCATTTGTGGATTTAATCCTATTAATTAAGAGAGAAGGCATGATGATATGTTCGATAATAGAAATAAACGTTCCCGTTCCTACCGGCTGTCGGCAATTACGATCCCATTGCGCATCAGCGTATTGTTTATGGTTATATGCGGCATTATTTATCCGCTTGCAAGCACGGGAGCAGCACAGCTGCTCTTTCCGAGGCAAGCGGACGGCAGCTTAATGAAAGACTCGACGGGCCAGATCGTTGGTTCAGAGCTGATCGGACAAAGCTTCAACAATCCGCAATGGTTTCAAGGCCGCGTGTCGAGCATTGATTACAATGCTGCTGGCTCAGGCTCGAACAACTTTGGTCCTTCTAATCCCGCTTTGACCCTGCGTACAGCTGCATCCATTGAAGCCTGGAAGCTGGACAATCCGGATATTTCAGTATCGGAGCTCCCCATTGCACTCATTACGAATTCGGGATCAGGGCTTGATCCACATATTACGCCGCAGTCGGCCATGGTGCAAATTCCTAGAATTAGCAAGCTGACAGGGGAACCTGCCGATGTACTGCAACAGCTTGTCGATAAGCATACGGAGGGCCGAGATTTAGGTGTGTTCGGTGATGAGCGGGTCAATGTACTGAAGTTGAATCTTGCATTGTCTGCCATGCTAGGAGAATAGAAACATGGCCTCCTTTAGGAAAAAAACACCGGAGGAGCTGTTGTTGTCCATTGCCAAGCTGCATCAGGGACGGCTTAAAATACTCGTCGGATCGGTAAGTGGCTCAGGTAAAACGTACCATATGCTGCGGGAAGGACTGCAGCTCATGCAGGAAGGAATCGATACCGTGCTGTGTACGCTGACATTGCCGCAGAGCCGAGAGACGCTCGAACTAACCGTGTCCTTCGAGCAATTAGCGCTGAATGTTGAGGCATTGGCTGCGCGAAATCCAGAAGCTGTGCTCATTGACGGATTGGCTCATCAGAATGGGCAGGGAGCCGCATTCCGAACGAGACTGGAGGAAGTACTCTTTCTAATGGGGCGCGGCATAAGTGTGATAACGACGATTAATGTCTACGAGCTGGAAGGCGTAGATGAGGAAGCTTTCAAATGGACCGGCGTGCGCCCGCTGGCAACTGTGCCTGCCCATACCTTAGAGCTCGCAGACGAAGTCCGTTTAATCGATGTATCGCCAGAAACGATGCTGAACCGATTTGAGGAAGGCAGGCTGGGTGCTCGGCCAGTGCCTGCAATGGCTCAGCGCGGGAATTTGGCAGTGCTGCGAGAGCTGGCGCTTCGACTTGTAGCGGAAGGGGTCGGTGAGTCACTTGAGAAATATCGTGAAGAGCAGGGGCTGTCCGGCCCTTCCGGGGCGTCAGAGCGTATTTTGGTGACTGCTCAGTATCATTGGAACGGCTCCTTATATGTAAGGAGAGGTGAACAAATCGCAAGAAGGCTCGCCGGCGATGTCGTTGTTGTATCATTCGTTCCACCAGGCAAAAAGCTGACAAAGGACGAACAGGCGTTCAAAGCCTCCATCAAAAAGCTGGCGATTAAAGTAGGAGGGTCCTTCAAGGAGCTGCCGCTCGCTAATCGTCGCCAGCTCTCCTCGGCGCTTGCTGCCTATGCGGAGGAGCAGCATGTTACCCGAATTGTCATGGGACATTCCAAGCAAAGCAGATGGGAGCAAATCAGCCGAGGATCCATTGCACTTGGTTTACTGAGAAGATTGAAGCAAGTCGATTTGTTTCTAATGGCTGACCGCGCGGAGCATGAGGGGGAGCGGATATTGCCGGTAAAGCATCGGCGTGCAGCTGCTTATGGATTGTTTCGCAGAGTGAGTGCGGAGCAGCGGGAGCAGCAAGCGAAGTCTATTCACAGAGGACATTTCAGTCTGTTTATCGGTGCAGCGCCCGGTGTCGGGAAGACGTACCGCATGCTGGTCGAAGCTAATCTACTACTGCAGAAGGGTGTGGATGTAGTGGTTGGCATCGTCGAAACGCATGGCCGCGAGGAAACGAGGAGACAAATCGGCGAACTTCCAGTTATCCCTCGGCAAATAATCTCTTATCTCGGAACCAAGCTCGAAGAAATGGATGTCGAAGCGATCATTCGCCGAAATCCGGATGTCGTGCTTGTAGATGAGCTGGCCCATACAAACATGCCGGGCAGCGTGAGAAAAAAACGATATGAGGATGTTATTCATTTGATGGATAACGGCATATCCGTTATCTCAACCATGAACGTACAGCATATTGAGAGTCTGAATGATGCGATTGAACAAATGACGGGAATCCGCGTAAGAGAAACCGTACCGGATGCGATTATTCGTATAGCAGATCAAGTGGAGCTTATCGATGTAACTCCTCAAATGCTGCAGCAACGAATGAGAGATGGGAAGATTTATGATCGTAATAAAGTAGAGCAGGCACTCAGCGCTTTTTTTACGACCGGTAATTTAATTGCATTGCGAGAACTCGCCCTGCGCGAGCTTGCTGATGATGTAGATGAGCGGCTGGAATCATGGGACCGGAATCAAAGCCTGAGGGGACCTCTACGCAGGAAAGAAGTTATTTTCGTCGGCGTTGGACTGCAAGAGGATGCGGAGCGGCTAATTAGGCGCGGATTCCGTATTGCGAACCGTCTTAAAGCGTCGTGGCATGTGCATCATGTACAGAGCGGCCACTCTGAGAATACTGATTCGATAAACAAGCTCATGCAATTGACGGAGCGGCTTGGCGGTTTATTCGAGCTTTCACATGCCGAGAGTCGCAATCATGTAGCAGGAACGCTGCTTACAGCAGCAAAGAGGGCGAACGCTACCCAGCTTATTGTCGGCCAGCCAAGGGGCTTGGGATGGCAGGCAAGACGCTCTGGTATTATCGTGCCTAAGCTGATTCTCGGAGGGCGTCATATGGACATTCTCATTGTGGCGAGGCGTATGGTAGTCAGTCACTATTAAAAAAAGGAATATCACGAAGCGGCTAATATTCACCGCTTTCGTGATATTCCTTTTGTTTAAAACGAGTGTCAGCTACGCTTTAGAGGTCTCGATCCAATCCTGCGACCATGTCTGTATTTCACGGATGACCGGCTCTAGGGCTCGGCCTTTGTCCGTTAATGAATATTCTATGCGAACAGGTATGTCGGGATAAACTTGTCTGTCGACAATACCTTCGTTTTCTAAGTCCTTGAAACGCTCCGATAACAGCCTGCCGCTGATCGGAATAGCGGATTGAACGGCGCAGAAGCGCTGTGGTCCTGACAGCAGTTGGAATATAATAAGGCCGGTCCAGCGTTTGCTGACAATATCCATACCCCTCTGAAACCTTGGACACAGATTGGATTGTTCCATGAGTATCACCTCTTTTATCTTGCATTAAGTATACCCGCAATATCTTATTTATACAAGCACACCTGAATAATGTTAATTACTTGACTATCTTTAGTTATGAATTTATAATTAGTTACAAATAGTAAGCGATATCGAGGAGGCAACATGATAAAACCGTTGTTTTTATCGCCTGGATCACCGATGCTCCCTGTTCAGTACATTGCATATAGTCGGCTTCTACAGGAAATGGGTGCAAGTCTGCAGCTGGATGCGATGTTATATTTACAGCTCACTTAGGAGACAGAAGCTGAGACTAACTCTTCCAAGGATGATGAATATGAAACTATCTAGGACTTCTATGGTTTCCCGGACGAGCTCTACCAAGTTAAGTATCCGGCTAAGGGCTCTACGAAAGTAGCAGAGCTGGTTAGCCGTTTGCTGAGCGATAATCATATACCAGTTGCATATGATACAGCAAGAGGACTTGACCATGGTTCTGGGACGATGCTGAAGCATATGTTCCCGGAAGCGGATATTCCAGTCGTGCAGGTGTCAGGTCGGGTAATCTCTACCTTTCACCTGAGGAGCAGTACCGCATTGGCGAGGCGCTGCGCGGTTTAGGAGAGCATAACATCCTTGTAATCGGCAGTGGCGTAACGGTTCACAACCTTCATGAAGTGAAATGGGGACAGAAGGAACCGGGGAGCTAGGCTGTCGAATTCGACGATTGGCTAATAGAAAATATGAATAAGCATGATATAAATTGTCTATTTCAGTATGAAGAGCTGGCTCCGCGTGCTAAAATGGCTGTACCTCGCGCTAAACACTTTGTCCCTTTGTAGATCGCTCTTGGAAGCGGAAGTCCTGATGATACACCGCAAGTTATTTATAGAAGCTATGAATTCGGAACATTAAGCTATTTGTCTATGCAATATTAATCCCATACCCACTTAGAGAAGGTGAACGAATATGATTAAACCTAATATAGCAGCAATTATTAAAGATAAACTAAAACGTACACAATCCGGTAACGACGATATTTATGTGATTGGCCCAGTTAAGCTTCCAGTCGAGCTAGACGGAGAGACGAAGGTATTCCATTGGTACAGCTGGCTCCGCAAGGAAGCAGGGGATGAATTGTCACCTGAGCAGCTTGTAGAGGATTTGAACCGCATCTCCTATGCAGACCTTCAACAATCAAGCGTACTTGTATATGGAGACTTCGAGAATAACGACGACGCTTTAATCCGGATGCACAGCATTTGTCATACGGGTGATATATTCGGAAGCGCGAGATGTGATTGTGGTTTTCAATTGAAGCAATCGATGCGCATTATTACCGAGCATGGCACGGGAGCACTCTTTTATTTGGCTAACCATGAAGGGCGTGGGATTGGCTTGTTCAGCAAGGCGATTGCATACCTGCTGCAGGAGGATGGCCTTGATACGGTTGATGCAAATACGGAGCTTGGCTTTGCCGATGATTCCCGTGATTACAGTGACGCCATTGCTGTACTAAAGCTGCTCCGTGATTTGCCAGTATCGATCATCACGAACAATCCGCGCAAAGTAGAGGCGCTTCGCAAGGCAGGATTGAATGTAGCGGGCAGAGTACCGTTATGGGGCAATTCCTCCGTGTATAATGAGAAGTATCTTCAAACCAAAATGAATCGGTCGGGCCATTTTGCTCAAGAAGCTAAGACGCTGGTGAAGTAACGAGTAGAGAAGCCGTACCGTGCTGTAATGAGCACTTGGTACGGTTTTTTTTGATGTATAGGGAAGAATATGAGTTCGCTCATTCTTTCTCTATACGTTTCGCTGAAACGATGGCGTCTATAGAAAGAAGCCGTCAGGCGTTTCTTCTTATTATGAATCGGTAAGATGTGTCTGTCATATATTTGGTGACTTATGAAGGGCGAATGGATGAATGTCGCTAAGAAATGGTCATAATAGAAGCAGCAAATAGACGTTGCAACGTATACAGATAAGCTTCTAAAATAGCCATAAAACGACAAAATTATTTTGCGTTCCGGTTCCTTTTCAAGTATGATGAGAAAAAATGAACTCATGTTCACATTAAAGGAGTAACAAGTATGCAATCAAAAACAAGTCATTGTAAAATTGTTGACTGCACGATTCGTGATGGCGGTCTCGTAAATAACTGGGATTTTAGTGTCGAGTTCGTTCAGCATTTGTACCAAACCTTGAACGAAGCCGGCGTCGATTATATGGAAATCGGCTACAAAAACTCGCCAAAGCTGCTTAAAGGCGCTGACAGTGCGGGCCCATGGCGTTTTCTGAACGATGATTTCTTGAAGAAGGTTATCCCGAATAAAGGGAATACAAAACTCTCCGCGCTTGTTGATATCGGCCGTGTGGATGAGAATGATATTTTGCCGCGCAGCGAGAGCTTGCTCGATCTGATTCGTGTAGCTTGCTACATTCAAGACGTAGACAAAGCGCTAGAGCTTGTAAAAGTATTCCATGACCGCGGATATGAGACGACGCTTAACATTATGGCCCTCTCGAACGTGATGGAGAACCAGCTTGTTGAAGCATTCGAGCTTATCAACGAGAGCGTAGTCGATGTTGTCTATGTGGTTGACTCCTACGGCAGCTTGAAGCCGAATGATATGAGCTACCTTGTAGAGAAATTCCGCCAGCACCTACCTAACAAACGCCTGGGTGTCCATGCGCATAACAATCTCCAGCTTGCATTCGCGAACACGCTGCTTGCAGCAGAGAAAGGCGTTGAGCTTCTTGACGCTTCGGTGTATGGTATGGGCCGCGCTGCTGGTAACTGCAACACGGAGCTGCTTGTAGCCGAGCTACAAAACACGAAATACAATATCCGTCCTGTTCTCGATATGATCGAGAAATACATGGTACCGCTTCGCGAGAAGGAAGAGTGGGGCTACATCATTCCTTACATGATCACAGGCATTCTAGACGAGCATCCACGCTCTGCAATGGCGCTTCGTGATTCTGCAGACAAAGACAAAGGCGTAGAGTTCTATGACCGCCTTACGACGCCTGAGATCGCTCACGGCAAATAGAAAGCAAACAAGCTCCGAGAAGTCTCTTTCGAGATTCTCGGAGCTTTTTTTGATTACGCTTGATTGTCGCTATTGCTCGATCAGCTCGCCGTCTCCACGAATCGCCGCCGCTTGGTGAGGCTCATTCGGGTGGAAGTAACCATGACCGCGGAAGGTTTGGCCAGTGCTTGCTACAGCAGTAAGCTCGATATTGATATCTTCGCTACGGCCAAACCATGCGAGCAGCTCGCGGTCGCCTACATCGTTGATGTCCACATACCATAAGCGATCTCCATATT
The DNA here is from genome assembly GCF_005930355.1 of Paenibacillus sinopodophylli. Taxonomy (GTDB): domain Bacteria; phylum Bacillota; class Bacilli; order Paenibacillales; family Paenibacillaceae; genus Pristimantibacillus; species Pristimantibacillus sinopodophylli. The sequence goes on along the minus strand of NZ_VDBO01000001.1, from coordinate 2,388,564 downwards.
CAGTCACGCGGACGAGCTCAGCCGATGTGAATGTTAGCTGTACGATATTTTGCTGATAAGTGATTTCTAGCGCGATAAGTTGAAACGTCTCCAAGTTAAAGTCCTCCTGTACAGCAAGCTTGATGCAGTCGCCTCGTTGACTCGCCGCATATCATTTTACGATTGTAATGTTACTGGCTTATTAATGCAACATTGCATATCCAATATTCGTCAGAATAGGGAATACAAAGATGAGGGGTTGAAGGAATGAAAAAGGGGCGTTCATTCGGAGAATCGTTAAACAGACAGAAGAAAGGGGGCAAAGGACTGGCTGTCTTCATGCTTGCGATGTTGCTGGTACTAAGCGCATGCTCTTCCGGAAATGGCGATAATGCCAAACACGCCAACAGTGGAAACAGTACAAGCAGGGAAGTATCGACTGGAGACGATTCAAGCAGTGACAGCACTCCTAAACGGGATATGAGCATGGAGGTAGAGAAAGATATTTCATTAAGCGAGGAGCCGATCAGGGAAAAGGGCGGCGGGAAACGCGGCTATAGCAATTCAGATAGGGAAGTACAGGCAGGTCAATTGACGGCAGGCGAATGGGATGATCTATCGGCATGGGAGCGATTCGGTAACTTGCTTAATTCGCAGGAAGGCGACAACAGCAAGCGTCTCTGGCAATTTTGGAATTTTCACCGACTGGAAGTAATCGTGACGGCAAGCGGAAATGCGGTATCCGATGCAGACGTTGAGCTTTTGGCTGACGGGCAATCGGTATGGAAGGCACGTACGAATACGGAGGGCAGAGCCTTCGTATATGCCTCATTATTTGACAGGGATTCTGCAAATAACGGTTCCTTTGTCGTGAAGGTACAGTCAGATCAGGATAGCAAAACGACACAGAAGCTGGATATTCCCGAACAGGGCAGCGTTAAGGTTGATCTGGGCAAAGGAGCAAAGCTGTCAGATCAGGTTGATCTGATGTTTGTCGTAGATACTACAGGATCAATGGAGGATGAGCTTAATTATTTGGAGGCAGAGCTTAAAGATGTCGTTAACCGCGTATCCCGCGAGCATGCGAATCAGCTAGGCATTCGGATCAGCGCTAATTTTTATAGAGATCGCTACGATGATTATGTAGTTAAGCCTTATCCATTCACGACTGACGTAAGTGAAGTAATTGATCTGTTCAGCAAGCAGAAGGCTGCAGGTGGAGGAGATTTCCCAGAAGCGGTTGACGAAGCACTGCATGATGCTCTGTACGAGCATAAGTGGAGCAAGGAAGCGAGGGCAAGGCTTCTATTCTTGGTGCTCGATGCTCCGCCGCATGATGAGGAGCAGGTCATCGACGACATAAAGAAGCTGACGAAGGAGGCTGCCGCGCAAGGCATACGGATTATTCCGGTAGCATCAAGCGGGGTGAGCGTCGACACAGAGTATTTAATGCGATTTATGGCGACGACGACGGGCGGGACTTATTTATTCCTAACTGATGATAGCGGCATTGGCGGGAGTCATTTAGAGCCGGCTGTCGGAGAATTTGAAGTGAAGCTGTTGAACGATTTGCTTGTTGAGGTTATTAACCGATATGTACAGGAGTAGAGGGAAATAAAGGGACATTCCGGGGTAAGCACATGCGGCCTCGGAGTGTCCCTTTGATTTAGTAGAGCTTACCCTGACGATACAGGACCGTAGAAAGCTTCATGACAGCGTGGTTGTAGCAATTTTGGCGGAGCGGGAACGGGTCTCCGAAGAAAGCCGGTAAAATGCTGTTCAACGTTTTTTTCATTTTCTCATATAGCATTTCGTAAACCTGCTCTTCGCTGAAAAATTGCGTTTCCCGTCCTTGCAGCCATTCGAAGTAAGAGACGATGACACCACCGGCGTTAGCCAAAATATCCGGAATAATGATCGTTCCTCTCGCCGTCAATGTCTCATCAGCTTCCCCCGTCACAGGCGCGTTCGCCCCTTCGACGATAATACGGGCTTTCACCTGCGTGACATTGTCCTTATGCACCTGCTCTTCCAGTGCCGCAAGAATTAGCACATCGACGTTCAAATAAAGTACATCTTCACGGCTAAGAATTTGGGCTTTCAAGTCGAGCTCTGCCAGTGCAGCTTCTGTAGAAGGCAGGTCACCTTGATGCTGGGCAGCGTAGTCGAGCAAGGCTGGTATAGATAGCCCATCCGGATTGTAAAGTGTGACGTTTCGGTCGCTGACTGCGACTACTTTGTTCTGCAGATGTGCACATTTGTAGGCTTCCATGGCGGCGACAGAGCCGACGTTGCCGAAGCCTTGAACAGCAATGGTCAGTGGTTTATCTGCAAGGGCAAGGGCGGTCTGGACGAATGGATTCGTACTGCCGGCAAGCCAACTGCTCTGTGCCTTCAGGAAATCATAGAGCATGTAGCGAAAGGTAAAGTAAACACCTTTGCCTGTAGCTTCTCTGCGTCCAAGCGATCCACCGTTGATGACGCTTTTACCTGTGAAGCTGCCGAGATAAGGTTGACCGGGATGAATGCTCTTATATTCAGCCATCATCCAGTCCATCTCACGCTCACCTGTTCCCATATCGGGAGCAGGAATATCTTTGTCGGGTCCAATGACGTCGCTGAAGTATTGGACATATTTTTTGCAGATGAGATACAGCTCTTTGGCCGAGTAGGAACGTGGGCTGATGACAACTCCGCCCTTGCCGCCGCCAAAGGGGACCTCATGCAGTGCGTTTTTGAGTGTCATGAGTGCCGCGAGGTTGGTAACCTCGTCTTCGCTGACGGATTCGTGAAACCGAATGCCGCCTTTATAAGGACCGAGCGTATCATTATGCTGTATACGGTAAGCAGGAATACGAACGACATTCCCACTGTCTACGGTAATGCGCAGAAAGGCTTTATGTACTTTATTTGGCGTGGATAGAATAGCAGCAAGTGATAAAAAGGCTTGCTCGCGAGCCTGTTCCTGCAAATTAGGTAAAAAAGCGGGATCTCCCATTAGTGCGTTTAAGGATTGCTGTACGATGGCTCCTGTTTGGCTTGCCATAACTAAACGACCTCCTCTGTCTTTCAGGAATGAGATATTTCCGTTGCGAATAAGCTCGCATCGGAACTCTAACTGTAACATACTGGATCGATTAAGCCAAAGCAAGTGGAGTAGGCAGCTGCGATTCGATAGAGGAAATGGCGCATGAACGGATTGGCTCACCACAACTTAACCAACCACTCATACCACTTACCGCGTCGCTAGTCGCGCACTTCAACACAATCGGAAGGTGTGTGGGAGGATGGTTTGAAAAGCACGAGAAAGCTTGGGTGAAGAATCTTCAGAGTCATTGGCTAAGTAAGAATTAACGAAATAAGCCGCTCTTTTCTGCAAAAAAAACCGTAATAAACACCGAAATAGGCGTTTATTACGGTTTTTATTCGCATTTCACAATAGTTTATATTATTGCAATTTGAGTAGAAGCGAGCTGTGCGGAGGCAGCGAAAAGGAGAGCTCATCGAGCGTGCCCAGATCCTCCTGAGTCCAAAGGTTGCGTACTTGCGGAGCTCGAGTCAGCCCAAGCTGCTCCAAGGATACACCAACGGATGCTTCCTGCTCGCCAGTATTAAACAAAGCGACGAACTTCGTACCCGAAGCATCCTCAGCAACCCATGCAACGCGCTCTTCTTCACGGTACAGCTGACGTGCGCCTCTGCCATTGCGATGCAAATCAAGCACCTCGGAGTTTGTGAGCAGTGACAAGGTCCATTCGTCATTGTCACGCATTTCCCCACCGAACATTAGCGGCGACCGGAAGATTGCCCACAGCGACATCATCGTTACCTGCTCGTCCCTCGTAAAGCGAGTCCAGCGATCACTGCCGCCGCCATCTACGGAGCGTATGCCAAGATGTCCGAGCGGGAGCATATCGCAATCCGGCCACGCCCCTTCATTGACATGCGGCGCCCATTTCTCGCAGCGCTCGAACATCTCATGCAGCAAGGGCCATAGATCCCAATAATCATCGGTCATACGCCACATGTTGGCATGATCCGCAAGTGCATCGGCATGCTCTAACGGAGCGGGTCCTGGCGAGAGACTAAGTACCATCGGCCTGCCGCACTGTGCAATCGCTTGATGAATGAGTTTGATTTCGTCCAAATGAATACCATAGAGTCTGGAAGCGGCAATGTCATCCACCTTGACGAAGTCGACACCCCATGAAGCGTATAAGTCAAACAGAGAATTGTAGTATTGCTGAGCACCATCCTTGGAAGCATCAACGCCGTACATATCGGTGTTCCAAGGACAGATCGAGTTCGGATGCGCAATCTGACGAGCGGTTACATCTGTACCAAGCAGCTTCGTATCCGCATGAACGGCTTGACGAGGGATGCCTCTCATAATGTGAATGCCGAATTTCAAACCAAGTGAATGGACATAATCAGCAAGAGGCTTGAAGCCTTTCCCACCCTCAGCGGATGGGAAACGGTTGACTGCCGGTTGCAAGCGCGAGTACTCGTCCATCTCAAGCGGTACGAAGGCGCGGTATTGTGAAGAGTTAGCTCCCGGCTCATACCATTGAATATCAACGACGACATACTCCCAGCCGAAAGCTTTCAAATGCTCGGCCATGTAGGCTGCGTTACCGCGAACCTCGTCCTCTCTTACACTGGCACCGTAACAGTCCCAGCTGTTCCAGCCCATTGGCGGTGTAGCTGCGAATTGAAGATGATTTGTCATCCGATATCTTCCTCTCTAAACGTAATATTGCTCTATGCAATTATCCTAGAACGAAATGGTAGTCGATGACTAGCACAAATTATTGCGTTAAGATGTAAAATATTGCTCTCTAATCGAATTGCAGTCGATCCATCGACGGAAGCTCCTTGGCAAGCCGGAAATCGGCTGGCGGAAACCCAATACGGCTGCGAAACACTTTGCTGAAGTAGCTGCCGCTTGCATAACCGACGGCGAATGCGATTTCTTCGACAGATAGTGAGCTGCTGCGGAGCAAGCTGACCGCTTTCTCAATTCGCAGCTTCGTCACATAATCCATAGGAGAGATACCTGTTGTCCTTTTGAACATTCGCGTAAAATAATATTTAGAGAGGCCAGCTGCTTCAGCAGTATCATCAAGGCTTTGCAAATGAGCATATTCGGCTTCCATGAAGGCCACTGCCTGTTTGATCGGCTGCGGCCAGCCTGATCGCTCCAGCAGTTGAGCGGTACTCGCCTGCAGCAGCTCCATCATCAGTCGATAGACTAGCGCTGATGCTTGGTAGCTGTTCTGAATGCGATTCATGCTTGCTTCCGCATATAATACTTGCAGTGCTCGGACGACTGCGCTCGATTGCTCGAATGTTGGCGTCGCGCCAACGGCTTCCAGCAGCTCGGACCAAACCTCCTTCAAATGCCGCTGACGGAAGAGGACGAAGTAGAATGTCCAGTGATCGCTTCCAGCAGGCAGCCCATAATGATGATCGCCTGGAATTTCAGCTAGAAACGCCATACCAGGCTGAATATTATAGGTTTGACTTCCTACTCTAAACTCTCCGAAGCCGGATACGGTGTATTGCAGCAGATAGAGAGGACCGTCAATTCGTTTCATGCCATCCCAGTAATAGTCTGGATCACGTATTTCTTGATAGCCGGTGGCGAACAGCTGGTAGATCGGTAGCTCTGGAGAGTCTTGAAATCTGTAACCAAATGAGCCATAAGGCTGATGCAATTCCATATTGAGAAAACCACCTCCGTGCAAATCTAGATAAATATAAAGGATAGGACAGGGAAGGAGTGTTGCAGGATGGATCAAATCTCTGTTTTTATATATGGTACGTTATTGCCTGGTCAAAGCAATCATCATGTCGTCTCACCTTACTTAAAAGCCAGCAGCAGAGAGGGATGGATAGAAGCAAGGCTGGTAGATTGCGGGGATTACCCGGCAGCTGTCCGTGATGATATTGCAAGCATGCGCAATAGTATTATACGTGGGCAATGGATTGTCGTCGATAGAGAAGGGCTCGCAGCAATGGACATCTTAGAGGCTTTTAGCGGCATTGAGGAAAGCAATGATTATGAGCGTGCTTGGCTATGTGATTCTAAAGATGCAGCAGCAGCAGGCTGGGCGTATGTATGGGGAGTCGCGCATGGTTATCCAGCTATTGAGCAAGACTATTGGCCTGATTACTATGCAAGTAAGCAGAAGGAAGCCGAATAAATAAAGGCATGGTTTCACGCAGGCCTTCACGTGCTGGGAACATGCCCTTATTCTGTCTGCTATACATTAATGCTGCAGATACGCTGCTACTCTCGGTCATCCTCAAGTTCCGCCGCATAAGCAATCAAAGCAACTTCGGTGCCGCAGACCGTCGTCAACTGCTGCTCCAGCTTGCGAATAGCATCTAAAGCATCATTTTGGCCGCTAAGCTCGGCAATTCGGTAATCTTTGTCTATCATAGGTTCATTTCCTCCTAAAGGTTGGTTAATTTGTAGAATGAGCTTTATATCCCCTTGTTATGCACCATACATGCAGAAGAATGCAGCAGCCATTCAGGGGCAGGCAATTGTTCTTTTGACAGCGGTCTAGTACACTAAAGCAGAATGACATAAAGGGAAGTGACAACAGTTTGAGTATTCAAAAGTTTTGTAGAAATCCATTAACGTCTGTAAGGTGGACGAGCTATAGATCGATCAGTATGCTTATTCTTCTGTTAGGCGTATTCTGGCTTCTAGTGCTGGCACCATCTCAGATTGTTGCGGCTCCTTTAACTGCATTGGAGGGAACTTCGTTCGACCCCCATGAGCAGGTAGGCCATAATCATACGACGGAAGGGCATACGGATAATGGAATAACCGTGCAGGAGGCGTTGTTTTTCTCGGTCAGGATCGCCTATTACTTTGCATTTATGTTTGCAGCGGGCATCATGCTGTGGTCGATCGCCATACCTGCAGACAAAAAGGATACGCAGCGAATGCTGGTCGACAGGTGGAGCCTATTGGCCATGCGGACGCTGCTTATCACTGCGTTGCTGTTTGTATTCGTTCATATCAGCCAGCTTTTGAAAGGTTATGATGACGGCAGTCCGCGCGAATGGATGAGAATTCTGACGGAAACCTCAACTGGTCAATCATGGCTAGCGATTATTGTGCTCACTCTGCTTGGATTTGTGGTGCTCCGACTGCAAGATCCACTGCGGATTCTTTGGGCGCTGCTGCTTGCCGCTGCCGAAAGCTTCAATGGACATGTGCTTGCGCTGCCAAGCAATTCGTTTGCAATTGTTCTCGACTTTATACATATTGCGTGCTCTGCGCTGTGGGCTGGAGGGTTGCTCCTGCTGTTATTGTTCTGGCGGGCAGACCGTAAGGAAGCAGGGAGATTCGCAGAGCGCTTCATGCGCGCGGCGTGGCTGTCGATCTTGCTGCTTAGCGTTAGCGGAATTGGTATGACGATGCTATTGCTGCCTTCATGGCGCTATTTGATCTATACAAGCTGGGGGATTATGCTCCTGGCGAAAGTCGTGTTCGTGATCATTATTGCGTTCACGGGTTTCTTGCTGCGCCGGCGTGTCAAACAGCATAAGCTGCCGAGCAGTAAACTGCTCAAGCTGGATGGACTAATGATGCTGTCAGTTCTTATTGTAGCTAGCATCTTCACTTATATTAGTCCTGTTCCAAATACTGAGCCATTATCCCATCACGTAATGGGGGACAATCTGCATTACACGTTGAACATTACACCTAACGGTCCAGGTCCTAACCGTATTTCGCTCAAAATATGGCTGCCGGAGCAGCTTGGAGCCCCCGCCTCAGTAAAGCTTACATTCCGCTCTGTGGATCACCCAAAAGCAAAAGCAATCGAGGCTATTCTTCAAAGTGACAGCGGTGACGATTATTTAGAATTTCCGGGTTTTACCGAAACGGATTACGGCGCAAAAAAAGTGGAGCTTCCGTATCGTGGAGCTTGGGAAGCAGAATTGCTTATAACAGATCAATCAGACGCAATAACGAGGAAAATGATTGCATTCCGCAATGATTAAGCTAAAGGGAGGAGCAAAGGACATGTCGTACAAATGGCTAAAATGGCTGATTCTGTGGATACCGACCGTTGCGATTGGTTTGTGGGAGTATTTGCGACATGCTTTGCTCCTTCCCTTTATTTCTATGGAGCTGGGTAACGTGCTGGCTCCTGTGTTCGTATTCGTCATTACGCTGACCTTGCTGCGGGCTTTATTCTCCAAGCTGGAGAGCATGCAGGAGTCACTGCAGCGGGAGCAGGTCGTAAAAGCGGCTTTCGAGGAACGCGAGCAGCTTGCCAGAGAGCTTCATGACGGGATCTCGCAATCACTGTTTATGCTGTCGGTGAAGCTGGATAAGCTCGGACGTGCGAAGACAATGGACGATACGCAGGAAACGACGGAGCAAATTAGAAGGACGGTCAGGCATGTGTATGATGACGTGCGTCAGTCGATTGCTAATTTGCAGGATTCGCCGATTCCTGTGGATTTGTCATGGATGCAAAGCATTCATCACTTAACAGCCGAAATGGAGCAATCCTGCGGCATACAGACGAAGGTAGAGTGGCATTTGCAAGAGGGCTCGCTGTCTCATAAACAGAAGGTTGAGCTGCTTGCTATCATGCGCGAAGCGCTCATGAATGTGCAGAAGCATGCGAAAGCTGAGCATATTCTCATTCGCTGCGAGAGCGAGCCTCAAGCCGATAGGAAGCAAGCTGAATTCCAATGCAGCATTGCAGATGACGGTGGAGGAACCACGGAGGAGATGCTATATGGAAACGGAAAGTATGGAGTAAGAATGATGCAGGAACGGGCGGATGCAATGGGCTGGCGCTTATTGGTCAAGGAGACAAAGCCACATGGAACGACAGTTTTAATTAGCGGAGGGAGCGGCAAATCATGAACGAAGCAGCAATGGTGCGCGTTTTTTTGGTCGATGATCATCCTCACGGCAGAGAGGGCATGCGGGATATCGTAATGAGCGACGATTCCTTCACGGTCATCGGCGAGGCTGCAAGCGGCGAGGAAGCTATTGCAGCACTGGAGAAGCTGGAGCCGGATTTGGTATTAATGGATATTAATATGCCAGGAATGGGCGGTCTGGAAGCGACGCTTCAGTTGAAGCAGGCTAAACCTTCATTAAAGATAGTAATGGTTACGGTATCAGATGATATTACACATTTATTCGAAGCGATAAAGCGCGGTGCACAGGGCTATTTGCTCAAAAATCTAGCCCCTTCCGCTTGGCTAGAGTATTTGCGCGCGATTTCTTTGGATGAGGCCCCGATGTCTAAGGAGCTTGCCTTCCGTCTGCTTCAGGAGTTTTCGGCAAGCAAGCCAAAGGAGATCAAGAAAACAGCTAGTCGAGCTCAGGTTCGGTATAAGGATGACGCGATGATTACGACTCCGCTTACAGAAAGGGAGAAGGAGGTGCTCGAGAGTGTGGCCACTGGTGCATCCAACCGTGAGATTGCCACCGAGCTCGGCTTGTCGGAGCATACAATCAAAAATCATCTCAAAAATATTTTGCAGAAGCTGCACTTGGATAACCGCGTTCAACTGACAAGATACGCCTTCGAGCAAGGGATGGTCGAATGATGCTATACGGCGCATGGGCAGACTTCAAACATTTCGACATGGTTTGCAGGATTCAGACAAGATTCGTAGAACTATTAAAGTCGTATAGCTAGAGAGCGGCAGGTCAGATTCAATTGGGAGGTAGTGCATGTCGAACGATTGGCAATTCCCTATCGATCGCGAGATAAAGCTGAGCAACCGGATGGATGAGCTTCATCGCTTGAATGAAGGATTGGAAGAGATCGGCGCTGAGGTCGGCTGGCCGGAGCGTGCGGTTCTTGACCTGTCACTGGCATGCGAGGAGCTTGTCGTCAACATTGTGAATTACGGTTTCCCGTCGGGGGGGGAGCATCATATTGATGTTCTGATTCAAGCCTCCCCAAGCAGTGTGGAGGTAAAAATAGAAGACGGCGGAGTGCCATTCAATCCTTTGCAGACAGCAGACCCGCTGACATTGCTGGAGTTAGAGGATCGTCCAATTGGCGGGTTGGGCATATTTTTCGTGAAACGGCTTATGGATGACATTCATTACGAATATGCAGGAGGCCTTAATCGGTTCCGCATGCGCAAGCAATTTGGCTTCACCCATCAGAATGATGATCAAGAGTAAGCGGGAGGATACAAAACATGAATATAGAAGCAACGGAGCTGAATGGGGTCACGATTATTCCATTAGAAGGCAGGTTGGACGGGAATAATGCTACGGTGGCGGAGCAAGCCTTCCTCAAGCTGTTTGCTGAAGGAAAGCAGCAGTTCATATTTGATTTCACCAATTTGCAGTACATAAGCAGCGCCGGATTGCGCGTCATACTGGTGGCGGCGAAGAAGCTGAGAGCATCCAAGGGCCGGATGGTGTGTGCCTGTCTCGGAGAGCAGGTTTATGACGTATTCGAAATGTCTGGCTTTACGACGATACTCGAGATGGCAACAACGCGCGATGAGGCGCTGGAGAAACTAGGAGCTAGCGTATAATGGCTGCTGAGCTGAATCAGGAAAGGCGGTACCGATATTGCCTTTATTCTATATAATTATCGGTGCAGCAGGCCTAGGTGCTGCGTCCTACTTGTATGTTCGCAATCGCCAGCTTGTCAAAAAGCTGAAACATGCGGAGCTGCTTCTTGATTGGAACACAAAGGTTCACTCCTTCTTGCATGAACCGGAGCTGCTGGACTCAGTCAATACAGCAGCTAACCAGCTGCTATTTGCCGATGAGGCAGCAGTCGCTCTTGTTCAACAAACAGGAAATGAGCATTCCGACTCATCGGTGCTGAATTCGAATGTGTCCGTTGGAAGTTTTAAAGCTGACAAATTAACCGTTCCGATGTCGGCTAGAGGACGCAGTATCGGTATGCTAGAGGCTACCGCGAAGAGCGGGAGTCTCGTATTTAAGGAAGCGGACTACGAAATGCTGACCAAGTTTGCAGGCCCGCTGGCACTTGCTCTCGATACCGCAAGGCAATTCGAGGCGCTTGAGGAATCGGTTAGTGAGTTGCAGCATGCAACCGCGTTAAAGGATCGTCTGGAGAATGAGCTGCAGATTGCTGGAAGCATTCAACTGAGCTTTCTGCCAACGACGATGCCTTCGGCGAATGAGCCCTTTGACGTATGCGCGCTCTTGAAGTCGGCAAAGGAGGTCGGAGGCGATTTTTACAATTTTTTCAAAATCGATGAGGACCATCTTTTTTTCACATTAGGAGATGTATCTGACAAAGGCATACCGGCAGCACTGTTTATGGCAATGACACTGTCTCTTATTAAAGGGAAAATGAACTCGAACCTTACACCGGGCGAACTGCTGGAGAAGGTAAATGATGAGCTATGTACGGATAATGCGCAGCTGTTCGCCACAATTGTATGCGGGGTGCTCAATATCGTAACAGGCGAGGTTGTGCTTAGCGATGGCGGACATTGTACGCCTTATATTGTTAAGGAGGACGGAACGGTCATTCCAATCAAGCTGCCTAAAGGGATACCGCTTGGCTCTTTCCCTGAATTCACCTACCATGACCAGCGGATCGTGCTGGACCGAGGTGATCGGTTTGTACTTTATACAGATGGTATTACAGAAGCCGAGAATGCACTTCAGGAGCAGTATTCCACGAATCGGCTGCAGCAATTTTTGTCACAAACATCCGGCTATTCCAGTGCAGAAATCATTGATGCGCTGCTAATGGACGTATTCATGTTCGCGGACGGCGCGCCTCAATCCGACGACATTGCGGTATTATGCCTCATGCGCCGATAAGGGAGTAGAATTATGCGATTATATGAAACAGGATTCGAATATTTACGCGATGAGCTTGCCGTACTTGAGCGGGGGATGCGCATTCTTCTGGCTGACTTCGAGAGCAAGGAAATGGATGGGCAGACCCCTATGTCGATGCGCGGTCTGATGGTTAGTCCTGCGGATATTGAACGCTCGCTTCAGGAGAGCGAATGGCTTGAAGACGAGGATGTGCTTGCATCTTTTCGAAGCTACCGGGTTGAACAAGAACAGCAAATGGAGAGAAATATGAATGACAGCATAAGCGAAGGGGTTAATCTCCCATTCGCTTATTTGTCATGGAGGCTTCGTCTAGGCAGCTGGGAGAAACGCTGCGTGCTGCTTTGCCTAGCGGCAGAGCTAGACACTCGTTACGAGAGCTGGTTCGGCTATTTGAATGATGATGTCACGCTGCGAGTGCCTACAACTGAGCTGGCACTTCGGCTGCTCGGCGATGAAGAGCAGGATAGCTATAGCTTGCGCTCACTGCTCGCAGGCTACTCTACACTGAACAGATTCGTGCTGCGGCCAGATAAGGCTGTAGCCGAACGGAGTTCGCTGAAGCAGCCGCTCCGCATGGATGCTCGAATAATCTCATTCCTGCTGGAGACAGAGAGTCTGGATGCCAGAATCGCAAGTGTTTGCAGGTTGTATGATCGGACGGAGCCTACACCTGAGCTTGCATTCGACCAAGAAATACAGGTCAGTCTTAGGCTTGCTGTGGAGCTGGAGCGGAATCGCCAAGATGCCAGCCTATCCGAGGAACGAGACGGAATGGTAAGCTTGCCGTTCATACAATTGTGTGGTCCTTCGGGTGCAGGCAAAAAGCTGCATGCAAGGCAGCTTGCTGGAGCATTGGAGCAGCCTTTGCTGCTCATCAAGCTGGATAAACTGGCGCGGGATGGGGATGCGATGGAAGAGCAGCTTCGTCATGTGGTCAGGGAAGCGCTGCTGCTGGATGCAATGCTTTGTTTGGATGAGGGTGAGAGCGAGCTTGCAACTGCCGAGGGCTGGTCACTCATACAGGAGCGGATTCGATCGGCATTTACCTCTTATGCAGAAGTTGCAAGACTTCCAGTGCTTTTATGGCTTACTAGGCTTGAGAGACGTCACTCTCAGCTTCCGATGCCGCGGCACAGCGCGTTGATTAATCAAGCGCTTGCGGTTCCTGGCGCTGATGTACGGCTGCGGCTTTGGGAACAAAGCAGTCATGCTGAAGCCGAGCAAGAACAATTAAAACGGCTGGCTGACAAATATGCGTTTACAGCTGGACAAATTGAAGGCATGAGCATGCAAGCTGCACGTCTCGCTGCAAGGAGCAAGCGTGAGCATCCCTCGCTAGAGGATTACGCATCAGCATCAAGAAGCCAAGTTCAGCACAAGCTGTCAGAGCTTGCGGTCAAGCAGAAGGTTGTTCGCGAGTGGGATAGTCTCATTCTTCCCGATGAGCCGCTTGAATTGTTGAAGGACGCTTGCAGCAGGCATAAATACACAGAAACCGTATTTAATAGATGGGGCTTCGGGCAGAAGCTGCCTTACGGACGCGGTCTTAGCATGCTGTTCGCAGGCCCCCCCGGCACAGGCAAAACAATGGCCGCAGAGGTCGTTGCAGGTGAGCTCGGACTTGAGCTCTACCGTATCGATCTTTCGCGGGTGGTAAGCAAATATATCGGCGAGACAGAGAAAAATTTGCGTGAGTTGTTTGCCGAAGCTGAGAACAGCGGTGCTATTCTATTCTTCGATGAGGGTGATTCACTGTTCGGCAAACGGACCGAAGTAAAGGATTCAAACGATCGCTTCGCCAACATGGAGGCAGCGTACTTGCTTCAACGCATCGAAACCTTCGAAGGGGTTTCGATTCTGGCGACAAACTTGCTGCAAAACATGGATGAGGCGTTCTTGCGGCGCATGCAGGTCATTGTGAAATTTCCGTTCCCAGATGCTGTTCAGCGTGAACAGATTTTCCGTTCCTTGCTTCCGATATCGGCACCACTAGACGAAGATTTGGATTTGTCGTTTCTAGCTGCGCGGGTAGACGCATCAGGGGGTCATATTAAAAATATCGTGTTGTCAGCAGCCTTTATGGCGGCGGCGGAGCAAGCTCCGATTGGCATGCGTCATATGGTACGAGCGACAAGGCAAGAGTTGCATAAAATGGGTAAAATTGTCGTAAAAGAGTCGTTTGAGCCTTATAATTGAGAGGGTAAATCTTACAAATGTCATGTCATGTAAGCAATCGCGAGAGATTGTTGTGTTTTCCGTGTAAAATTGACAAAAAATGAGTAATTTTGCGTAGTCAATTGGTAGTAGAGAAGCTATAATAGAACTCGTATACTAATAGATTTATTATTATGGATTTGTGGGAGTGATAGGCTAATGGGAGGATATACGGTCATTGCGGATTTGGGAGCCAGTCTGCTGCGCTTGCTACGCGATCATCTAACGCCTGACCCTGTGCCGCGTCCCGACCTGATCGGCATGGCTTCGCCGCGTGATGCAGGCGACTTAGCGCTGTCGCTTTTCCTATACAACGTGAAGGAAAATGGTGAATCACGCCGAACCGGCATGATTGACCGCGGCGGTGTGCTCCAATACCCTCCTCAGGCACTGGATTTCTTTTTTCTCATGACAGCGCATTCCAATGCGGATCGGTTAACGAGAGCATTGGATGAGCATCGAATATTAGGAAGAGCGATGCAAGTGCTTTATGATCATTCCGTGCTCAGCGGACCGTATTTGGAGGGAACCCTTGCCGAGGGCGGTGGTCCGATCAGACTCTCTTTAGTGAGCTTGGAGGGTGAGGAGATGATGAAGCTGTGGCAGTTCGGCGATACGCCGTACAAGCTCTCCGTCGTCTACCGCGTTGGTCCAGTTATGCTCGATTCGAACCGAGTTAAGTCTGTTTCTCGCGTCGTTGAGCGTCATATTGTGCTTGAGGAAAAGGGTGGTGGCTAATTTGTCGCAGGTGCGCACGATTAGCATTACACACTGCTCGCTCGTTATAGCGCCGATCGACATTTGGACAAGGCGTCTTCCGATGTCTTCCGCGTTAGTTGTTGCGCTAGAGGGCGTTCACAAGAAGCCTATAAGAAAGCCGGATGGAACCTATTTGTTTCTTGATCTTGTGCCGGGAAGCTATGTGCTAACCGTTACTTCATCAGCCTTTATACCCTTTAAGCAGCAGATTGAAACAGCCGAGCTGAATAAATTAAATCCGGTGGTTACCGTTCCTCTGCTTCCAGGTTCAGGCTATGCCTATCCTTCGTCAGTAACGGGAATTTCTTTCTCGCTTTGCGACAGTTCCGGTGCTTCTTGCGATGGGGCAAGCGTATGGGCCCATGCAAGCGAAGACAGTACTGCGAGGGCGCGTCTTGTCCAGGATACGCTGGCGGGTGCAGAAACGGCATTTATCGGATTGCTGCAAGGCCAGACGGTTGCCGGCGAGAGCCTGCTGCTGCGAGGACAAGGAATGGAAGAACTCGTACAAGTAGCTGAAGTATTGCCAGGAGGCGGGCTCAGGTTCGTGCAACCATTGAAGCAAAGCTATCGCAGAGGTGCATCTTTGCTTCCGGCCGTGCAAACGCGAAGCGCCCATAACGGCGTTGTCATCCTACCGTTCAGAGGCACATTGCCTCGCTCTTTTGCCGTACAGGCATATGCAGAGATCGGAAATTGCAGCGCCTCGGCCGAGCTGACAGCACGAGCCGGAGAAGTCATTACCGCGCAGACCTTAATTGTTCAGAACAATAAAAAGTAATCTGCCGCATTCCAATTGGTCTTGGGGTTGACACAGGAGAATACAGCCTGACGTTACCTAATACATAAATAGATTCAGAGAGGAGATCACACATGGCTGAGTATTTATCGCCAGGCGTCTATGTGGAGGAATTCGAAAGCGGCGCCAAACCGCTGGAAGGTGTTAGCACAAGCACAGCGGGTTTTATCGGTCTTGCCGCTCGCGGACCAGTTGAAGGATTGCCGCAGCTTATTACAAGTCCAGCTGATTTCGGACGCGTATACGGTTCCTATTTATCTGAGAATGCTTTCGGCTCGTATCGTTTTCTTGCTTACGCCGTTAACCAGTTTTTCACAAACGGAGGTTCCCGTTGCTTCATTACACGGGTAGCGCCTTCGGATGCCAAAACGGCTTCGAATGAAACGCAAAAGGATTCTGTTCTCTCTATCACTGCTAAAAATCCAGGTGCATGGGGAAATCAAATTCGCGTTGTTATCGTTCCTGCAAGCAAAGCCAAAACGCCGATTCTCGAAGCAAGTGAAGGCAATCGTTACCGCGTGAAGAATGCTGCCGGCTTCTATGCAGGCGATGTAGTTGTATTCTCAAGCGGAACGGAAAAGCAATACAATCGCGTTGTATCTGTGCATGATCAAGTGATTGAGCTTGCAGAAGAGCTTAATGGCGATGTTGTTGATACCGCACTTGTTCCTGCCAAAATATTGAGTACTTCCGAGTTCACAGTGAATGTGCTTTATGGCACTGAATCAGAAACGTACGAGAAGGCTTCACTTAACCCTGAAGCACCAAACTACGTGGAGAAGCTGATCTCGCGTTCGAATATCGCTACTGTACAAGTGATTCAAGCATCAGAAGAAAATGTAGCTCCGCTTGAGCAAATCGCTGGCGGAGAAACTGCAGTATTTGAAATTCTACTGTCAGGCGGAAGTGACGGTACTGCGGCAAGCCTGTCGGCTGCTGACTTTATCGGCGAGGACTTTGGTCCAGGCAAAAGAACAGGTATTCAATCGTTTATCGATAACGATGTAGTCAGCATTATGGCTATTCCAGGCGTCACGGATCCGAACGTACAGCTGTCACTTGTTGCACATTGTGAATTATTGGGAAGCCGCTTTGCGATTCTCGATCTTCCGCGTGAAGCGACGAAAGTGCAGGACGTACTCGCTCACCGCGATTTGTTCGATTCCAGCTATTGCGCTTTGTATAACCCGTGGCTGCAAGTATTTGATCCACTCGATAAACGCAATATTTTTGTTCCGCCGTCCGGTACGATCGCAGGGGTTTACTCCCGTTCGGATACGACGCGCGGCGTACAGAAAGCACCTGCTAACGAGACGCTTCGCGGCGTAGTTGGTCTGGATGTACAATACAACAATGGCGAGCAGGATATCCTTAACCCTGCAGGTGTTAACTTAATTCGTGCGTTCACGGGTCAAGGCATTCGCGTATGGGGAGCACGTACATGCTCATCCAACTCGCTTTGGAAATATATCAACGTACGTCGTTTGTTCATTTTCATTGAAGGTTCTATTAAAAACGGTTCAAGCTGGGTCGTATTCGAACCGAATACAGAACAGCTATGGGCGCGCGTACAACGTACGATTGAAGCCTTCTTGACAAGAGTATGGCGTGACGGCGCTTTGTCGGGTACTAATCCTTCAGAAGCCTTCTACGTTGAAATTGGACGTTCCACGATGACTCAGGATGACATCGACAATGGTCGTCTCATATGCGTTATCGGCGTAGCGCCGGTGAAACCAGCTGAATTTGTCGTGTTCCGCATCACTCAGAAGACAGGCTCTGAATAGTCATTTGCTTCCATATCGAATAACGGAAGGGGATCCACATGCCAGGAGATCGTATTGATCCATATCGGAATTTTAGATTCCGCGTTGAAGTTGAAGGTTTAGAGCAAGCAGGTTTTAGTGAGGTTTCTGGATTCGAGGCAACCTTTGATGTTGTCGAATACCGCGAGGGTAATGAAGTTATTACACCCCGCAAGCTTCCAGGCTTGATTAAATACGGTAATATTACGTTGAAATGGGGCACAACAGAATCCATGGAGCTCTACGAATGGATTCAGGAATGTGCACAAGGTACGATCGAGCGTAAGACGATTACAATCATCGCGCTTGATGAAGAAGGCGAGGACGTGGCAACTTGGCAGGTTATTGAAGCATGGCCTGTTAAATACACTGCGCCTACCTTCAACGGTACGGGCAATGAAGTTGCGCTGGAGCTTATTGAATTCGCGCATGAGGGCTTGGAGCGCTCAGCGTAAGTACAACGTTATTAGAGCTTGCTTAATGGCGAACAAGGGATGGCAGCTGGCGAGAAATCGCCTGCTCCTCTCTTGTTTTCCGCTTTTTTGAAAGCAGCAGCCATAGGAAATGATTGGAGTGATTAAGCAATGGCTTTTCAAACGGAATACGAATTTGAACTACCGCGCGGCTATGTGGATGATCAAGGTAATTTGCATCGCAGAGGCATCATGCGGCTTGCTACCGCTGCCGATGAGATATTGCCGATGAAGGATCCTCGCGTGCAGTCGAATCCCAGCTATTTGACCGTTATTCTGATGGCACGGGTAGTTACAAAGCTTGGTGATGTCAGGCATATTGATACGAAGCTGATTGAGAAGCTGTTCACAGCTGACCTAGCCTATCTCCAAAACCTGTATCGTCAAATTAATGATCTGGAAGCTCCGAAGGTGCTTACAGCTTGTCCGAAATGCGATCATGAGTTCGAGGTGGCTGTCGATTTTTTGTCCTTAACGGAAGCTCTCTCCTAGGATACCCGGTTGACCGGCTGTATGAGGAGGTTGGCTTCGTCGCCTATTATTTCCATTGGTCACATGATGACATTATGAACATGGAGCATGCGGAGCGCCGTCGCTGGTGCGACGAAATCTCAAGAATTAACCGCAAGATGAATGATGAGACAGAAGGAAGCAAGAAAAACATTTTCGACGTTTTCGGGAAGAGGTGACGCTGCGCTATGGCAGTCATGAAGGGGCAAGAAAAGGGTCGCTTTCACGATGTAGCGACAACGTTTATGTTCTGGGTCGAGCTTGATGATATTTTTGTTGCCGGTTTTTCCGAGGTATCTGGGCTGGAGGCAGAAACGGAAATCGAGGAATACCGTGAGGGCGGTGTGAATGGTTACGTTCATAAGCTTCCCAAAGGTGTTCGGTTTCCCAATCTTGTATTGCGCAAAGGCATGACCAAATCACCGGCGCTTTGGAGCTGGTATGAAAGCACCATTGATGGAACGATTGACCGCAAGACCGGCGCGATTGTATTGCAATCGGCTGACGGCACGGAGTTTGGGCGCTGGAGCTTTTTTGATGCGTACCCCGTGAAGTGGACAGGCCCGCAGCTTAATGCGAGTACGAGCGATGTAGCTGTTGAGACCATTGAGATCATTCATAGCGGATTGTATGGAGATTTCCAAGATTAATCCTAAAGATTTAATAAAGGCAATTTGAATATGAATAGGAGGATGCAACGGATGAAACGTATAGCGGACCGAACGAGTAAAGCTGCGACTGCGCAATCGACGTCGGTTCAGCCGTTTGCCGGAGGCATCTTGAATAAATATAAAACAACAGCGGGACGCAATCGATTTGATCGAGTATCCATGTCCTATTTGCTCAATAGTCAGCCAAGTATTACTCAGCAAACACTGCATGTTCAGGTGACAGCGCCAAAACTAGAGGCTCCGAAGCCGAGTAACAAGAAGATAGCAATGCCTGATGCGGAGCGCAAAGCAGAACGAATCATCATGCGTGAGCGCGTGCTGGTGGAACGTGAGAGAATCGTGTTCCGGGACGTAACCCATGTAATTAAAGAACAAAGAACGGTAAGAGAAATCGCTATGATGCTGCCGGCTTTGACGGATGGAACCGCTGAAGCAAAGCAAGGCGTTCAGCCTGTCATTAACCAAGCGGAATTGAAAGTGCAAAGCAGCATGCAGCAGCTTGAAAAAACGGTGCGTATCATGAAGCAGCAAGCAGCGGAAGCTGCAGGCCTGAGCAGCAGACAAACCGAGAAGCGTCTGCAAAGCCATAACCAGCAAGCTGGAAATCAACCATCAGTCAGCTATAAGCAGCTGGGGCAGAATGAAAGCAGAAATAATAAACAGCTTGGCAAGACAGAAGAGAAAACTCGTATACAGCAGGAAAAGAACGACCGTTACGATGACAAGAACATGGAAAAAAATGATCGGAGCTGGATTAGCTCTCTTAACGTTAATCGCGAGTTATTAAATGGAACGATACCGCAAGCTGACAGTACGCTTATTAATAGGCTAAAGGCTGGCCAGCAAGCGGATTATTATAAATGGCTGGAAGCCAGGCTTCAGCCTGGTATTACGATTCAATCGATCCGCAGGTTTGGGGAGCTTAGCAAGCCGCTGGCCAAGGATAAGGTGCAGCTTGTGCCTGCTGCAAAGCATAGCAGGGCTGATCGTTATTCGCCGCTGCAGCTAACGAATGCAAGGCGCGCGTTGCCGCGACAGGAGCAATCTGCCGCGGCGGTAAGGCAGGAAGCGGAGAGAAGCGAGGCGACTGCGGGTTTGGAGCAGCGCGAGGCGGCGAAGCGGGCCGAAGC
>NZ_VDBO01000001.1:2304310-2368279 GCF_005930355.1 Paenibacillus sinopodophylli | reverse complement strand
AGAAGCGAGGCGACTGCGGGTTTGGAGCAGCGCGAGGCGGCGAAGCGGGCCGAAGCGGTGAGGCAGGAAGCGGAGAGCGATGTAAAACAAGTAAGCAGAAATCGGCAGCAAAGACTAGAACACCGTATGAATCGCATACAAGCAGAAGATCAGCAAACGGAAGCGGGAGCCGAAGTTAAGCGAAGTGAGGGTATAAGGGCGGAGCCGCGAGCTTCTTCGGCAGGGACAAGCGTTCCCCGCTCAGCCAGCAAGGCGTTTGAGACGACAATAGCACGTCAAGCGAACAATTGGATGATTAGAGGAACGGTGGCTGATTACAATCGTGAAAGGCCGCAGCCGCTAACATTGCAGCGCAAGCCGCAGTCATTAACCGCACAAGCGGAGGCGAAATCAAATTCAAACAGCTTAGCGATCTCAGCTAAGCGATTCATTCATCGAACACAACGCATGCAGGCGGAGCAATCCCATGCCAGCGATCATTCACATAAAGCAAGGCCGAACGAATCTGTTAGGACTCATTCGCAGTCATCAAAGGAAGCGGCGTTAGAACCCAGCACCTTTTCTCTTAAATCGCCTGTCGACATAGCATCTCGCCGTATTTTGTCTCATCAACCGCCTGGCGATAAAGCACCTGGGAAGATTTTATTTTCGAATGTGGCCGTTCATGATGGAGCGCCGAGCATACAACGCAAGGCTGCTGCTAATGGACTACCGAAAGCTACTGTGAGCGGATGGTTTAAGACATCAGAGCTCGACAATCGAAATAGGAGTACAAATCCGCTGTCCTTGATTTTGCGGCGGTTCGAGGAGCGGCTGCTTATGCAGTCGGCTGAACCGGGAATGCTGCAGTTCAAATGGCAAACCAACACAGGCTTGAATCGTTCTACAGAGCAGAACAATCAACAGCTGCCGGTGGCAGCGAAGAGGCTCGCGCAGGATGCGGACGCTTCATCGCGCAGCCTGAAAGCGATTGTCCATAGAAAAGCAAAGAACGCTGCGGCTTCTGGAATAGAGAATGAGCAGTTCAACAGCCATTCAGGTCCAACCGCTAAAGCTGCTGATTCGTTTTCGGATACAACGACCAGAATGATGAAGGTTAACAACAATTCCGCAGACGTCCAGCGCGAAGTACAGATAACTCAGGAAGCAAGTGAGCAGCGCATCGTTCAGGGACGATTGCTTGCACGGATTGCCAGTGGTAACCCTAAGCTGCTGCGAAGTTATGCAAGGCTTACGCACAAGCAACAAGAAAATGTGCAGAAGCAGCTGCCTACAAATAATGACTTCTCGATTATAGGCGAGCTTCCAAGCAGACGCTCATTATCGCCATTAAATAATCGAAATCAATCAGCATCAAGCAGTGACGTTGTCCGAGCAACGCTTATAGCGAAGCGGAAGCTTCAGTTAGATGATATTGAGAAATCGCAGCAGAAGAGTGTTCCGTCTATTCGGAGCACATATGCAGGCCTAATTCAGCGAAGCGTATCCCATCAAGCTTCTTTCGTGCAGAACGATGCTGCGCAAACGACTGCTCCGCGAACAGCGCATACACCGGAGCAGCTTACTTTGAGAGCAGTTCCCGAAACAGCAGGCGATGAGCCTCGAGAAGGTATAAGAACAGATCAAATAACTTCATCGCAAGTTAAGATGGCTAGAGCAACTTTGGTAAGCAGAAGCCGAGCCAACTCTTCTTTCTCAGTAAAGCTGATTCAGCGCTTCATACGCGGCAATACAGGATTGCCAGGTATGCCGCACGCTGCTCGGCAACGTGTAAGCTCTTCTGCAGCATCAAGTAAGGTAGCTCCTGCAGCAGCGGTGAAAGCATCGGCTGCCCTGCGTACGTTTCCAGCTTTAAGTGTCCATGAGAAAGGACAAATAGACCCTTCTATTAAAAAGAATGAAGGTAGCGAAACGCTGCTATACCGTGCAGTAGAGCGTAACCGTGAGGACAGCCCTCACGCATCGAAAGCAGAGATAGCTGCTCGGATTCATAGACAAGCAAAGCCCGCCGTGTTCTCTAGCAAGGGGATGCAGACGGGAAACAAAATGCTGCAGACACTTCAGAAACGATCGCTAAGTGCGAGCACGGCATCAGCCGTTGGCGCACGCAGTCAATCCGCGCTTCGTGGGCTGACAACGCTTGTGCAGGCTGGTGAAGAAATTCGAAACAGCAGCAGTACAGGCGAGAGTATTCTTAGCAGTGAGCAAGCGAGGCTTAGCTATGCGGCAGTTGGAAGCAACCGTAATGGCTTCGGTGCTTTAGGAACAAGTGCAGGAATGACCATTTCACGAGAACGAGGCTCGATGCCTGCACTGGCTCATCATAAACCAGCGCAAGCCATCCAGCAGGAGCCGCCGCGTCAGGTGAAGGTAGAAGCTCCGCGCGAGCTCGATCCCGAGAAATTGCAAAAAATGATTATGAAAATACCGCAGCTTCGTCCTGAAGCGATAGCGGATCAAGTATATAAAGCACTAGAGCGCAAGATGAAGCTGGAGCAGCGAAGACGCGGCTATTAAAACTAGAGTTGCCCTAAGAGAAGGGGATGGCAGATGACATTAAGCAAAGCACAGTTTTGGATTTTTCGGTCAAAAGAAACAGAGAAGGTTGATGTTCTCTTTAATCCGACCGAGTACGAAATGGATTCTGGCAATCAATATTCAGAGCAGGAGGTTGCCGGACTGCAAACCCCGCTCTCTCAGTTCACGAGCGGTGAACGGACGACTCTAACGCTTAATTTGTTTTTTGATACCTATGAAGCGGGAATTGACGTACGTACCCATACTTCCAAAATCGTGGGCATTCTCGATGTTGATTCGGATCTGCATACACCTCCGACCTGTAAATTTATTTGGGGCTCTCTTGATTTTAAAGGCGTCATCACGAGCATCTCACAGCGATATACGATGTTTTTGGAAACAGGCGTGCCTGTGCGGGCTTCTTTGACAGTTGTCATGCTCAGCTCGCAGACGATGAAGGAGCAATATCAAGAAATTCCGCGTCAATCGGCCGACCGCACGAAACAAAAAACGGTAAAGCAAGGCGACCAGTTATGGTCCATTGCGGCGGAGGAGTATGAGGATCCCGGGGCTTGGCGCCACATCGCTGAAGCGAACGGCATAGACAATCCACGAATGCTGTTATCCGGGAGAAGCTTAACGATTCCGAGATTGGAGTGATAACGTGGCTACGTATACCTTTGAAGGTTTGGAGTCCAAGTACGGTGACTTCAGCGCACCCGAAACGGATATTCTGATAGAGGGCCAATTGGCACGACTCTCGGATATGGCCATCGGTTGGGTAGATGTTGAGCAGACAACGGATGCGCAGGCAGATATTGCGCGATTCTCCATTATAAATGGATACATATGGAGCGAGTCCCGCATGCAGTGGGTAGGTACGACGATTGCTGTAGGAAAGAAGCTGCAGATCAAGCTTGGCTATGCGGATAAGAAAGCACTCGTTTTCGATGGAATTATTACAGGATACTCGGTTGATTTTCCTTCCGACGGCCTTCCGACGATTACGGTTACAGCAATGGATCGCTCCTTTCTAATGATGAAAACTGCACATTCGAAAGTGTGGAATCAGATGAAGGATACCGACGTCGTCAGGCAAATTGCAGGCAATTACGGTTTGTCGGTGGACTTGGACGATACGACGGTTACCAAAAAAACGATTGAGCAAATCGGAGTCAGTGACTACCATTTTATTCGCTCGCTTGCGATGGACAATGACCGGCATTTCTATGTAGAGGCATCAAAGCTTTATTTCAAAAAGCCCAAAACGTCAGGTTCACCGTTGATTACACTGAAGTACGGGAAAAATCTCGTTCAGTTTATGTTAACGGTGGATGCTTCCAGCCAGACCTCGCAGGTCAAGGTACGCGGCTATGATGTCGACAAGATGGAGGCCATCGAGTCGGTTGCGAGCTCCGTAACCATTATTGGAACGAATGCAAAGAGCGGTCCAAGCGTTGCAAGCATGCTGTCCTCTCAAAAAATGGAGGTTGTTTACACACAGGCCGCTTCGAAGGAAGAAGCACAGTCGCTTGCGAAAGCGATGCTCGACCGCATCTCGCGTGAGCTCGTTATCGGACATGGCAAGTCAATTGGGGTCCCAGAGATGAAGCCTGGTGAGTTGATCAAAATAGAGGGGCTCGGCAGCGAGAAGCTGGATCAGTTGCTGCGGATAACAAAGGTCATTCATAAGCTGGATGCTACGGACGGCTACATGACCTATTTTGAGACGGAGGGGAATGCGATATGAGCACGATGTATCCTGGATTTTTTGACCAGCATCAGCGCTCCATGCAATCCGAGCAGCTATCTGGCGTGTGGAATGCAATCGTGACCGACAACAAGGACCCTGATAAGCTCGGTCGTGTGAAAGTGAAGTTTCCGCTGCGCGAAGGCGAGCTTCAAACCGAGTGGGTTCGTGTGGCAACGTTAATGGGCGGCAGTGACATGGGCTCGCTATTCCTGCCGGAGGTTAATGATGAGGTGCTTGTTGCCTTCTTGATGGGGCGACTTGATCAGCCGATTGTCATTGGGTCTTTGTGGAGCAAGAAGCAGAAGCCGCCAGAGCCTAATGACAAAAACGATATTCGCAAAATTAAAACAAAAACCGGCCATGAAATTACGTTCGACGATACAAGCAGCGCTGGTACCGTCACGATAAAAACGTCGAAGGGACATCATATCACCTTTGCAGATAAAGAGAAGACCGTAACCGTCGAAACGCAGGACAAGCAGCAATCGATAAAGCTTGATGAAACCGGCAAAAAAGTTACCATCAAATGCGGTACTACATCAACAATCGAGATGAACGGCCAAGGCGATATTAAGGTAACAGGGACGAAATCCGTTACTGTGAAAGGCACGCAGGTAAAGGTGGAAGCCGATGCGTCGCTGACGCTACAGTCGAACGGCATGCTGGAGGTCAAAGCTACCGGCATTCTGTCTTTGAAAGGCGCTATGGTCAAAATCAATTAACAGCGAGGGGAGCTGCAGCTGGTGTCGGCATCATTTTTGGGAAAAGGTTGGAAATTTCCTGTTCAGGTTGACGCAACGACGGGCCGCATTCGGATGGCGGAGGGCGAAGAGGACATTGAAGAGTCGATTCGCATCATTATCCGTACCTCCAAGGGTGAACGCTTGATGCGTCCCGACTTCGGCTGCGGTCTTAGAGATTTCGTATTCGGCACGACTGATGAAACCTCCTTACGTCTTATTGCAAGCGATGTGCAGGAAGCAATTCGGATATGGGAGCCGCGAGTGAAGGATGTTGAGGTGGAAGTGAAGCCTGATCGTCAGAATAACGGCCGCGTACTGATGAGCGTTTCCTATGCTGTACGATCGACAAACAATCTATTTAATCAGGTCTTTCCTTTCTATCTGGAGGAAGGAACGAAATAACGGGAGCGAACAACGTGATGAAGCACGGGGGAAGTAAGGGCGGTGACAACCGTCCGCCAAAAATAAACCATAGCACGCTGTCCTCCTTTATGTCTCAGCTCAAGGAGATGGCGCCGCATTATACACCCGAATGGCGCTTTTCGCAGGAAGAACCTGATGCGGGGACGGGACTCGCGTATTTGACCGCCGAGATGCTGGAGGGAACGGTTAAGCGTCTTAATCAAGCGCCATTGAACCATTTTCTCTCTTTTCTCGATCTTATCGAGGTCAAGCTGCAGCCGCCTAGACCAGCCCGCGCTTCGGTTGTATTTCAGCTTAGCGAAGGCACGGTTGACCCGGTCTATTTGCCAGCTGGCATCGCATTGACTGCACCTCATCCCGAAGGCGGGGAGCCGCTCGTTTTTGAAACAGAGAAAGTACTGCTCGCAACACCAGCGAAGCTGATGGAGTGGATTAATGTTCATCCTAAGCGTGATCATATCGCGACGGCTGCAATCGAATACGGAGACCGCTTGAAGGGTGGACTTGCGGAGCCGGTCAGTCTGTTTGATACAAGCTCAAAGCAGAATGAGCAAGAGCATGTGCTTTATATCCGTCATGACGATCTGTTTCTAGTCGATCGGCCGAGCCGATTTTATTTGAATGTTCATCATACGGAGAAACGCTACTCCGAGCCGGAACTAGCCGCTTCTCTTGCGTCGCAGTGGGTGGAATGGACCTATTATTGCAATGAGAGTTGGGTGCCATTCGATTCGGCGACAGCAGCAGGAAATATGGTTGTCTTACATAAGCAACAAGCAGGTAAGCTGGAAATGACAGAGCATGAGGGGATTAACGGCCGCTGGATTCGCTGCACATTGAAGCAGTTTGAAGGGTCAGCCTCACCTATTCTAAATAAACATTTGGAAATGGACAAAATCAGAATCCGCGCTGCTCATGATGCTTCAGGAGATGACGAAGGCATAGCGCCAGGCGCTTTGTATTTCAATGATACGGAGTTAATGAATGACGGTTTCTATCCTTTCGGTGAACATTTCGTACCCTACTCTGTCTTTTATTTATCTTGTGAGGAAGCGTTCAGCAAGCGTGAGAGTAAGATCAAGCTGACCTTCTCAGCGAAGGCTATGCCAAGCCGCTTGCGAATGGCACAGGATCCAGAAGTGAAATGGAAGATGGTCATGCGGACCTCGGACTTTGAAGAGAAGGACCCGCCGCGGATCTGCATCCGCAGCGTACAGTGGGAGTACTGGGATGGTGGGAACTGGGCTAGACTTCCTGGGAGCGAACGATATGGCAACTTGTTCGCGGAGCTGCCAGAGCAAAGCGAAAGAAGCGTTAAGATAGAGTTCAACTGTCCTGAGGATATGACTCAAGCATTCGTCAATGGAGCATCAGATTATTGGATTCGAGCTCGCGTGCTGCAGACTGATCCAATTATTGCTCCTGTTGTAGAATATATGTCGCCTTGGCTTGCGAATCCAGTCCTTTCCTATGCACATGGCTCGCAAACGTTGTTTATGCCGGAGCATGCCTATACGAGAAGCAATATCGACAATCGCGATCGAACGATTTCCGCTCAGCAGGGAGGTCAGTCCTTCAAGCTGTTTGAATCGATTGAGGCCAGTTATCCAGCTATGTATGCCTCTTTCGATCGAGCGCCGCTGAAAGGGCCGATTCGACTTCATATTGAGCTCGAGCGCCGCTTCTCGGTGCGTAATCAACCGCCATGGGTGGAATGGGAGGCGCTTTGCCTAGAAGCAGGCCGATACGTGTGGGAGCCGCTCAAGATCGTTGACAATACGGAATCCTTTACCGTCAGCGGAGAAGTGCAATGGGTAGGACCAAAGGCGATGGCTATGGCAAGACTGTTCGGCCGCGAGCGTTATTGGATTCGGGCTGTTAATCGGGATAGTGTGCTCGGAGATTCATATCCGAGTAATCCGGTTGCTACGAGTATGAATCTCAATGCCGTATCCGTTAGACAGCAGATCAGTCAGGAGAAGGAGCTCACGATTCCGTCCGACGGTATCGTGGATCTAACGCCTAGCGCGTATATTGAAGAAGAGGTCTGGGTTGATGAATTGGAGCATGTTACACCGATGGAACGCTCTGCACTGAGTGATACGGAGCCTGATCGCTACATGCTGCAGAAGGATAGCGATGGCAATGACCAGCGCTTCTGGGTGAAATGGCAGCCAGTCGTCTCGTTGGCAGAATCCGGGCCCATTGATCGGCATTATTCGCCTGACCATGCTGGAGGAACATTGCAGTTTGGCGACGGCATAAGAGGGAAAATGCCTTCCTCGGATACAGCCGAAACGGTACGCGTTCGGTTCAAGACGACGAGCGGTGCCAGCGGACATGTGGATGCTGGACAAATTACAGGTATGGTGCTTCCCTTTGCTTTCGTCAGCAGTGTCAGCAATCCGGCCCCTTCGATTGGCGGAGGGGATGCAGAACGCGTTGAGCAGGTGCTCGAGCGAGGGCCGCAGCGTCTTAAGCATCGCGGACGTGCTGTCACGGCGAAGGATGTTGAGTGGATTGCACGAGAAGCGTATCCGCAAATTGCCAAAGTTAAATGTCTCAGCAACCGTAATGGATTTCTGGAGCGTTCTCCTGGCTGCATGACCGTAGTTGCTTTCCCGTCTGGGGGCCTTGCGAACGCGGCCCAATTCCCTGAGCTCCGCAAAGCGGTAGAACGCGAGCTGACGAGAACGGCCTCCAATATGGTATCGCTAAGCGGCGCAATTCGCGTAATCGAGCCTGCTTATTTGGAGGTATCGGTCCATGCTACGGTAGCCTCAGAATCGGTAGATGAGCTGCTGCCGCTGGAGATTGCTTGCACAGCGAAGCTGAATGCATTCCTTGATTCGGTGACAGGAAATGTTGACGGCTGCGGCTGGAACATCGGTGAGGCGCTGCATGTTTCGGTGCTGCATTCTCTCTTGCATGCTGTACGTTCTCTTCTATACATTGAGCGACTATATTTGCATGTTATTAAGATTGAGAACGGCGTAAGAACAGAGTATGATCCTGCGCGAATGGAAGAGGTCATTCATGGAGTCGTAGTGAATGGGACGCATACGATAACAGCGGTACCTGCCCCTAAATAACAGCTTGAACATATGTGCAAGCGAGCTCGAAACACATGATTCAGAGGAAGGAGAGATCATATGCTGCCAAAGCTGCCTTTGGACGATCGGACCTATGCGGAGATTGTCCAGCAATCCAGACGGCTTATTCCTAAGCGAGTGCCGGAATGGACGGATGAGAATGCGCATGACCCGGGAATTACTTTTATTGAATTGTTCGCTTGGCTGACGGAAATGCAGCGGTATTTCATTGGCCGCGTACCTGATCGAAACAAACGCCGATTTCTGGACTTGCTGGGCATTAGGCCCGCAGATGCCAGCTCTGCGCGGGCAATCGTACGCTTCGCTAATGTAAGCAAGCCGGTAACGCTGCCACGAGGGACGAAGCTGATGGCAGAGGATCAAATGTTCGAGACCGATGCTTCCATATCGCTTGTGCCGCTGATGCTGGACCGCATTGTAACCAGAACGGAACGGGAAGCGAATGATGTTACAGCTACTAATGATCATGCGAACGTCGCTTTTTATGCATTCGGTAAGGATGCGAAGGCAGCCTCGAAGCTGTATCTTTCCTTCGACCGTGAGCTTGAGCCGCTGGAGCAGGTTTCGATTAACATCAAGCTGCTTGAAGCAGGCGTCGACATGCTTAAGGATGCTGAACAGGAGCGGATGATTAATCGTTCTGCCATCTCTCCGTCTGCCCGCTTATCCTGGAAAGCTTATTGCTGGGATGATGCAACTGGTGCAGCAGGGTGGATGCCCGTTGATATGATTGAGGACGAAACGCTGCATCTGACAATCGGCGGCAAAATTACATTTGCTCTGAAGTCCCGTATGCGCAGTGTTACGGTACATCCGGCTAGTGAGCAGGCTAGATATTGGATTTGCGCAACGGTGGAGGAAGCAGGCTATGAGATGCCGCCCCGCATTCGCCAGCTCATGCTGCATACAGTTGAAGCTCAGCAGAAGGATACGTTAAGCGAGATTATCGACTTAACTGCTCAGGGAGAGCCGAATGAAGAAATACATATAGACAGTTACTTGGCTGTTTTCGGGAAAATTCGTATACAAGTAAAGGATGCAGGCGGCGCTTGGCATTACTGGCAGGAAGCTGCGTCTATCGCGGATTTGCCGCCTATGGACCGTCCGCCATCGGTATATGCGCTCGTAAGACATGAGACGCTTGATAAGGTTACCGTACAGTTCAGCGATGGATTATCAGGAGTGATTCCTCCGCCTGGTCAAACGGTAAGGGTAATTGCAAGCGAGCCGAATTTCGATCTCTACAGTCAGGTTGGCAGAAGCAACGGACTTCCTGAGCAGCGTTTCGAGCTGTACAGCCTATCTTGCAAGAAACGCGATGCGCTTCGCTTGCAGGTAGGAGAGCTGGAACCGCAGGGCACTTATCGGTGGCAGGATTGGACAAGAGTCGATGAATTCGACCGTTCGAGGCCGGAGGATCGACATTTCATATACGATCCGATCAAGAGGCTTATTCTCTTTGGCAATGGAGAGAAAGGTGCTATTCCAGCGGCGAGCTTGGATACGAATATCGTACTCATTGCGTGTGAGCTGGGAGGCGGAGATCGCGGCAATGTGAAGCCGCATCTCATTTCGGAATGGGTGAATGAAGCCCAGAAGGCGCTGCACATTCATGCAGACAACCCCGGCTTTGCGTATGGCGGAGCTGAAGCGGAAACGCTGCAGGTTACACTGCAGCGTGCACAGGCAGAGCTGAAGCATACTTTCCGAGCGATTACGAACGAGGATTATGAAACGCTGGCAAGAGCGACACCAGGCGCTGCGGTTGCCAGAGTCCATGCAATCCCGCTCTTCAAGCCTGGGTTGGACGATTACCCAAGGGAAACGGCACCAGGACAAATATCGGTCGTGGTCGTTCCTTACGGATTAACCGATACGCCAAAGCCAAGCGCAGGTTTTCTACAAACCGTCAAACGTCACCTCGATACGAGAAGACTGGTAACAACTGAGGTGCATGTTATTCCACCGATCTATATTAAAGTGACGGTGAATGCTGTTGTCGTTGTTGAGCCGCAGTTCGTAGACGAAGGGCAGCGATTGGTAGACCATTTGAAGAAGCTGCTGCGTCCGCTTGACGGCGAGCATGGTGTAAAAGGCTGGACCTTCGGACGTTCGGTCTATAAAGGCGACATCTACAGTGCACTTAGCTTGGGTAGCGGCGTCGTCTACGTACAGGATTTGTGGATTGACGCGGAGGGGCCGCATGTAAGAAAGAGTGCAGGAGGCGATATTATACTGCCGCCGCATGGACTCGTATACTCGGGTGAGCATGAAATTGAACTTATAAGTCGCACGCATCTGTAACACCGTGGTAATCGGCTGCAAAGGAGGCACAGCATGAACGGACAAAACCACTTTTTCTCGGTCAGCCGCGAACAGGATTGGCAGCGCGGCACGGGATATAATCTTGAATATCATTTGGCTGGTTACGGTGTTCGGCGCGATAGCCGTTACGGCATTGCGGGAACGCTTCAGTTGAATGAGCTCACAGGTACTGCACCTGTGAAGGAGCTTGCTGTATCACAGCATGAACATATGTATTTGCTGGATGAGCGGGCTGATCTTTGGATATATGACCGTCGCAATTCGGATCATAAGCGTTTGTTCACGCAGGGACATGGCTTGTTTAGTACACATGCCAGATTAGCTGCGTCGGGTGACCTTCTACTTGCAGCCGATCGGATGAGCGAGAGAACGCTCGCCGCTTATCATACCGGAAACGGGCAAACGTTATGGTCGCGTGTTGGTGAAGAAGCTGACGGTATTCCTTTGCACCCGCTTGCTATCGCGGCGGATGAGCGTTACGTCTATGTGCTGACGCCGCTCGCGCTCGATGCGGGAGCGGATGAGCCGACAATTGCGGAGGGCGCAAAGCTTGGCATTATTCAATTTACGCTTGGCGGAGCTGTGGCTGGTGTATGGAGCGATCCTTCGTTCACCCAGCATGTACGGGCAAAGCTAAGGCATTTGAATCGTACCTATTACATGACCATCGCTTCTTCAGGTGAGCTATACATTTTCGATACCTTGTATGCGAAGCTATTCAGCTTCCAGTCCAATGGACGATTGAGCATCAAACGAGAGCTTCCTTCGCTACCATATGCCGGGCTTTGCGTTGACGGCAGCGGTAAGCTATACGTAGGCGATACCCGCCAAATGGACCAAGTCAGCGAGGATGACCGCTTCATTACACAATTGAATTCGGCTGGAGAAACCATTGGTCGCATTACAGGCTTCCGAGGCAAAGCGGACCAATTGCTGATTGATGAGAAAGACCGCATGTACATACTGAACGGCGAGGACGGAACGGTTACAATATTGAATCTGCAGCCTCAAACCTTACTTATGGAGGAGACTGGAGTTCCCGAGGGCGTCTGGCTGTCCTATGCGTTCGATAGTGCAGAGGCGGAGACCGTTTGGCACAAAATGGCGCTCGAAACATTCATTCCAGACGGTACCCAGCTGCATGTTTCTTATTTCAGTCAGAACGAAGACAGCTGCATCATTGCAGGCAGCTATCGCAAAGTGGACGACTGGCTTGCAGACCCAACCATTCCTTACCGTGAGAAGCTGAAGGGTCTTGAAGGGTTCTGGTCAAAGCCGGTTATCAATCCGAATGATGCATTATTTTTCGGTGCAAAAGGCAGATATTTATGGTTGAAGCTGGATTGGATTGCCTCTGAGCGATATACACCGTTAGTAGAATCCATGCGTATTTATTTCCCGCGAGACAGCTATCTGTCCTATTTGCCGGCAGTCTATCAAGAGGACCCGGTTAGCCGCGATTTTCTTGAACGTTATTTATCTTTATTCGGCACGTTGTTCTCCGAGATCGAGGAGGATATCGAGGACTTATCGAGGTACATTGATCCGGAACGAGCGACTGGCGAGCATCTGCGATGGCTTGCGACATGGGTCGGTCTGGAAACGGACGACTATTGGACCGATGAGCAGGTACAAGCGTTCATCCTGGCTGCCCCAGAGCTTTACCGTTACCGCGGTACTAGGCAAGGCTTGATGAAGACTATCGAGATCTATACGGGAGTAACACCGCTGATCGTCGAATATTTTCAGACGAAAGCAATGCGAGACAATGCGGAGCTGCGTCAACTAACCGATCAGCTTTATGGAGGTGATCCGTACACCTTTACGGTACTTCTCAAGCCAGAGCAAGCTCCGTCAGAGAAGCAGCGTGTCGTCATCGAGCAGCTGCTAGAGGAGCAGAAGCCGGCTTTCACAGAAGCGAAGCTTGTACTGCTTCAGCCTTGGATGTACTTGGATTTGCATACATACCTCGGCATCAATACGGTACTGACAGAGCCGTCGCTGCTCAAGCTGAACCCAGACAGGGCGATGCCTAACGATACTTTGATTGTAGATATCGGCATGGAGAAACGCTTAGATGTCCATACCCGTTTGGAAATGGATTCAGAGCTGGAATAATATAAAAACGTGAAGGAGCGGTATAAGTGAAAAAATCGAGGCTGTATCCATTTGAGAGAAACCGTTATTTTTACGGAAAGCTGCTTACGGTGCGCGACTTTGAGTCGGAGCAGAAATATTTCAATGATAAAAGAAGGCTGCTGAACCGTCTATTGTACGGCAGCGGCGTATTGTCTGGCATGCAGGTTGTAGCAGTTGACGATAAGACGATTTCCGTTGAGATGGGTGTGGCCATCGATTATATCGGACGCGAGCTGGTTATTCCTTCTCCCGTAACGTTGAAGCTGTCCATGATCGAAGGATTTACAAACAATGAATACAAGAAAAACGTTTATCTATGCGTCGCTTATGATGAGAAAGGCAAGGAGCCTGTACATTCGGTAGGCAATTCAGCTATTCGTAACGATGAAGTAAGCGAATATAACCGGGTACTGGAATCCTATCGCCTCTTTATTAATGAAGAAGCTCCGGCTCCTTCCTCGTTCGAATTCGTACGTTTACTGGAGAATGTAGTCACGATCTATGAGGATGCTAATGTAAGGATCACACAGCGTATGCCAAAGTACGTAAATGTTGGTGAAGTAGTCGAAGTTAAACTTGTCGTAGAGAAGACCTTGCAGACGCCTCGCATTGCGTTCCAATACGATTATGAGGCTAAAGGCTTCACTTCTGTAGGCCATGATGGCACACAGGTTGTATTCATCGAGCCTGGAGATGCACAAGAAACGGAATATACGGTCAGCTTTCATGTGAAGGCGCCGCAGACAGCTGGTGTGAAAGCGGAGCTTACTGTTCCGAACCAAGCAGCAAAGCTGACGATTGGCGATTCAGCTATTCCCTTAGATACGAACGCCAAGCATATTATTGACGTGTTGGACGAGCCGGTAGCGAATCGAATTCTGAAGGATTGGCATGAGCGTACGTTGGAGCAAGCCGTTGAAGGTGCAGCAGATCAAAGCATCTGCCTGGCGAAGATCAGTCTGCTCCAAATGGGCCCAACCTATATGATCGAGAAAGTAGATCGGGTGCCG
Source organism: Paenibacillus sinopodophylli (assembly GCF_005930355.1). Classification (GTDB taxonomy): domain Bacteria; phylum Bacillota; class Bacilli; order Paenibacillales; family Paenibacillaceae; genus Pristimantibacillus; species Pristimantibacillus sinopodophylli. The sequence goes on along the minus strand of NZ_VDBO01000001.1, from coordinate 2,354,256 downwards.
TTTGACGAATATATTGAGAGCACCTCTCTACTGCAGCGTCTAGCTCAAACTTCACAATCCTCATCCCTTAACAAATTTTATGCAAGTGCTGAAACGCATGATCTCGAATACGATGCTAAGCCGTCCCTGGACGTACAGTATCATCCGGATCGGAATGAGTTTGACTTCAAGCTTGGCATTCCGCGTCCTCAGCATCTTTATGATGAAATCGCGACAGGCACCATGGAGGTTGCACTCGAATCGATTGGTAAAACCGGAGGTTTCTTCTTCTCACGTGGTAAGAAAAACTACGTATCTGATGAAATCGAGCATGGCTTAGGTGAAGGTCAAGTGTCGGTTGTTGTTGGTTTGGAAGAAGTGGATCGAACTGTGCATGCGGATCGGACAAGCACGATGAAAAAAATCTATTACGGACAAAGTGATGTATTCAAAGGGACAGAGTTCGAGCCTGATATTCCGAATGTATCATTAGGAACGATCGTATATCCTGAGAAAGGCAGCTTCCGCATCGGGATGAAGCTGCAAGGCGATACGGAGTCGTCTGCATCTGTCATCGCTGTTCGCTGGTGGGCGTTCAAAAGTTTGGGAGCTGCGCAGGGTACACCTCTCGCGGATGACCTGGCAGACGAGGGTCTCCCAGAAGCAGCAGCCGGCCAAGAATAATAGAGAATAAGCTGTCAGGAAGATCAATGGAAAAGTTGATCTTTCGGGCAGCTTTTTGCTACATATACCGTTCAATCATATTAAGGGGGAAATAGCTTGAAGTCATTGTACAGCAAGGACGCTGTTATTCCGGACGTGAAGAGAATCGTGTTTTTTGGCGATAGTATTACCGATGAAGGCACTTACATCGCATTTATGGACGCTTACTTTCTTCAGCATTGGCCTGAGCATGCTATCACGCTTATTAATCTTGGCGTAAGCAGCGAGACGGCTTCCGGTCTAAGTGAACCGGATCATCCTTTTCCAAGACCATGCGTGCACGATCGTTTGGATCGAGCATTGGCTGAAAGCAAGCCGGATTGGGTCGTATTATGTTATGGCATGAATGATGGCATTTATTATCCATTCTCGGAAGAGCGTTTTGCTGCTTATAAGCAGGGAATTGAAAGCGTTATCCAGAAAATTAAAAAAGCAGGTGCCAAAACGATTCTAATGACGCCGCCTCCATTCGATCCAGAATCGTACGCGGCTCCCACTCAGCCAGCTGGTAAGGGCAGCTACAGCTTTAATGCACCATTCGAACATTATGAGGATGTATTGAAGCAATATGCAAAGTGGATACTCTCTCTGGAAAATAAAGTCGACGCCGTTGTCTCCATTCATGAGCCGCTTCTTGAATTATGGAGCCAAAGGCGGGAACACGATGCTGGCTATAGAACGGGCGATGGCATTCATCCAAGCGCTGAAGGGCACTGGGTAATCGCGAAGGAGCTGCTGAAGACGCTATTTCATGTTACATTGGAGCAAGCGCCGCAGTATGTTTTGCAGCCTGAAGGCTCATCCTTGTTTGACTCTGTGCTGGAGAAGCATCTCTTGCTTAGCTCGGCGTGGAAGGAGCATGTGGGTCATACGAATCCGAACAAGGCAGTAGCATTACCACTAGCGGAAGCGCTGGAGCGGGCAGAGCAGATTACTGCCGAGATACGGTATAAGGCAAAGGCTTTACAGCTAAACAACGATATTTTATAGCAATAGAATTAGAGCTAGGCGGCATACAAACAGCTGAGGTTACGAGAAAGGAATGGTCGCGATGAAATTTGTATTACTATTCGGTCCTCAAGCAGTCGGTAAAATGACAATCGGGCATGCTTTAGAAAAAGTAACAGATTTGAAGCTATTTCATAATCATATGACGCTTGAGATGCTTAGCCCTTTATTCGGATTCAGCAAGGAAATGTGGCGATTATCTGACCTATTTCGTCTAGAAATATTCGAGTCTGTAGCGAAAAGCGAGCTGGAAGGTTTAATTTTCACTTATGTATGGGCATTTGACCAACAAGAGGATTGGAATTTTGTTGATAAAGTTTGTCGTATTTTCGAAACGCAGGGTGCGGATATTTATTTTGTAGAGCTTGCTGCTGCACTTGAGGAGAGGCTGGAACGCAATAAAACGCCGCATAGACTCGAGCACAAGCCTACAAAACGTAACCTCGAAAAATCCGAAGAGGATCTAGTGAGTTCTATGGACAGATACAGGTTGAACTCATTCGAGGGAGAAATTATGCGGGAAACCTATTTGAGAATAGACAATACTCATTTGGAGCCTAGTCAAGTTGCGCAACGCATAAAAGATACATTCAAGCTGTAGCATATATGCATGGAAAAAAAGGCAAGCGGGGGATCGAGTCCTCATCTTGCCTTTTTCATTAGGTTTGTGGAATTATGGTTGCCATTTCAAGTCGTACAGGCTTGTCTTTATTCATCAAGAAGGTTAGAAGCGTAGTTCCTGATTTGAATATGACCTTTACTCGTCCTGTTTCTAATGTTTCCTTCGTAGATACCGTCTTGGCTGCGAGAAGTCGGCTGTAGGTTTGCTCCATAATGACGGTATTCCAAGTCGTGAGTCGCTGAACATAAAAGGCTTCGGGATTATCCTCATCGACTTCTAGGACAAAGGATAGCTGCATCGCGCTGAAGGTTAGAGTTTGCGGTAATATGACCTCTGCTCCTAGTTCTCCTTCAATCGCCTCTCCGCTATCGGTATTTGCACTGTTCTCAGTAACCGCAGTTTTCGTCGTATCCTTAGTCGTATCTGTTGCAGTACCAGGCGTACCTGTAGATGAAGGATCAGCAGCAACTTCATCCTCGGTATTATTTGCACTAGACAAAGTTTGAACCTCATTATCCTGTGTTGGCGACGGTGAGACAACCGGACTTGTCTCTGGTGTCACGCTCGGAGCAGGTATTGGAGTCGGTTCGGCGTCCAATTCGCTATTATCATCTGTTGCAATTGGCAGTTCAATATCTGGATTGGCCGCTTCTTCAAGTGGAACGTCCTCAGAGACATCGACTAGCGCATCAGGCGCGCCTAACGTTTCCTGCAGCTTCACGAGCGAGAGACTCATAAAGCCTTCAGCATATAGGTTGCCTTGTCGGAAAAAGCCTTTATAGAGTGGAGCACCGTCCGCATCAAATAGGGTTCCGATGCCTTCGTATTTGTCATTTACGAATTTGCCGTCATAAATGACGCTGCCTGCAGCATTGAATGCTTGGCCTGCACCGTTCTGCTGACCATTCGCGAATGAGCCTGTATACACGACAGATCCGGTTTCGTTATACATGCTGCCTGCGCCATGGTAGCTGCCTAGCAGGAATGAACCGTCATACTTCACAAAACCAGAAGGAAAATATTGCTTGGCTGGGCCTGACAGCTTGCCGGCAAGAAAATTGCCTTCATACAATAAAACGCCATTGCCGTCAAATTGTTTGCCCGCACCCTCGTAAATGCCATTGTTAAACTGTCCTTCGTAGAGTAATTTATCTTTGCCGCTGTATAGCTTGCCATCCCCGCTGTATGCGCCTTTCACAAACGTACCAGCATAGACGATATTTCCGTCCGTTCCATATTCCGTTCCTGCACCTTCGTAGGCGCCTGCGAGAAACTGCCCTTCATAGCTCGGCTTCCCATCCGGGGAGAATAGCGTTCCGGCACCGCTGTATTGGTCCTCTACAAACGCACCGCGATACAATAGAATGCCTTCTTCATTATAAAGCTCGCCGCTGCCTTCCATCATTCCTTTGGCAAAGTCGCCTTGGTAACGAAGCTTTCCGTTAGGATAATAAAGTTTTCCGTTCCCGGTATATTGTCCATTCTCAAGCTGTCCCTTGAACAATAGATTTCCATCTGCATCCAGTATAGAAGCAGGTCCTGTGAATCCTTTGTCTGCTGCGGCGCTGGCTTCTAGCTGCGGCGTTCTTCCGAACCATTTGTTAATAAACGCCGGTGGGCTGATGAAGCCGAAATAGACAATGAACAGCGAGATAATCAGTATGAGCGCAATCATCTTCTTTGCAATGTAATAGCTTCCCACTCGCAAATAATTGTTAAGTGAGCGAAGTGGGCCGAATATGGCAGTTACCAGCCATCTGCGAAGGACGGCAAGCGCACGCTTAGGAAGCGTCTTGGCACGTTTAAGCGGTGCTAGAATTTTTCGTTTAATCGGTTTTATGATGGGATTTAGTATTTGCTCTATCATATCATGGCACCTGTATCGTCATTTGTCCGGGATTCACGAACTGAATGACGCCTCCCCAGTTACACAAACATTTGGAAGTTTGGTTAAGAGCAGGCATGTTCGCGACTAGCACAGTCGGCGAGCCAGGTGCCCAAGGTGCAGCTGTGACAGGAATGCAAGGCATGGGGGTGAGCGCGCCTAACGCTGCAGCTGTTGCAGCTGCGACCATGGGGTTAGCCATTGAATTGCACATGCCAAATGGCATGATATTAACTAGCGGCTTGTTATCCATAATATTTGCAATCGGCATAGCTGTCAGAACGAGATTGACAGGCAGCACATTGAACGTACCTGGAGCTGCTCCGAAGGAGCATTGCATCGTAGCTCCGCCGCATACAAGTTGTCCCATAAAATTCCTTTCCGCGAGTGAGCTTCCGAAAAGCCTGCTCCTCCTGTTTTCTACTATTTTAATAGTACTATAAGCCATTGGGACCATCAACAAAAACCTGCTAAAATAGCTAACATTCGATGAATTATAACAAGTATACTGATGCGAAATGGCTAAACTTGTAGTACTATGGAAATAGTTGAATTTTGCAAGATGAAAGCGATGGTGCGCATGCGAAGGTCCACGTTAGGAATAGCTCTGCTGTTACTTATGGCAATCGGTCTCGGTTTTTGGATTTATCCGAATGCTAGTCACTTCCAAACACCCCCTTACAAGACAGAAAAACCACTTAACTATTTATCGAAAGTAGCTGCTGGACCGGAGGGAAGCACCGTTGTTATTGGCGATTCCCGTCAAGAAATTGTAAGGATGAGCAGCGAGGGCTCTATTGAAGAGCTAATCAGACAAACTGCCGGCAACGGAAGCAGACATGATTTCACCGAACTCGCGGTTTCCGCTGATGGAACGATCTATGTCCTCGATACGATACTGGATGGCTACGGCCTCTATGTTCAAGAAGAGAGGATTGTAAGTTATGCTCCAGGTGATACGTTTGGAACGCTTCTATATACCTATAAGGGGAGCGGTACGAATAAGCGTGTCGGTCTGATTAAAGGTCTTCAGGTCGAAGGCAACAATATTTATTTCTACATAAATGAAGATACAAACGTGAAGTTGTATCAATTGTCCGCTTCGGGGGGAAACCCTGAGCAAACATTGGCATTCACGCTTCCGCCTGATCGTTATCTATCGGAGATTGTCGGCTATAAGCCTGATCAAATCTATTACTCTACGAAACGCGGCGCTATATTTAAAGTGAAAGCAGATGGTTCGAGCGAGATATCTTATCCGCTCGAAGGGATGGATCGTACGCGTAAAAACTTCCCTGAAGGGCTGCTGCTGGATGAGAACGGTCGGATCTATTTCATTGATCGTCTAGTAAATGCGGTTACGAGCATGAATGCTGCGGACTCTACTGATTTGACTACAGTCGTCGACGAAGCGGCGCTGCAAGCAGCGGCACCCGCAGCCGAAAGCCTCGAAATTATGGATTTGACGCTGGACCCTGCAGGACGGCTGGAGCTTATTCTAGGCGACAGCAAGGTTGTCATTAATGGAAGCAACAATTCGGCACAAGTAACGACGAAGCTGACCTATGATCGCAGCACGATTATAACCGGCTGGCTGACATGGCTTGGCGCAGCGGCGCTGCTGATCATATTGCTGCTGCTGGTTAGGTTGTTTTATGTACATGTGTTGAATCGCAGAATTTCATTGTTCTTCAAACAGGTATTCGCTATTGTGCCAATCCTAATTATTGCCATGATTTTATTATCTAATTTTATTTATAACAGCTTCTCCAGCAAGATGGAGGAAGAGATGCAGAAGCAGCTGTCGCTGCTTGCTCGGAACGGGCAAAATATAATAAACGGCGATCAGCTAAATCGTTTGACGTCACCGTACGATTATATGAGCGAAGATTATCAGACGATTCGCAGCAAGATGAACTTCCTGTTTGAAAGCGAGGATCCGGCTACTCGCAAAGGCTTGTATAGTTCCCTCTATAGATACGAGAATGGTGAAATCTTCATTATGATGGATGACGATGACGGCGTTAATATGTATAAGCCATTCCCGATTAACGAGCTTAACAGGCTTGTCGTCGAGAACGGTGAGGTTGTGACAGACCAGTGGGAGGATGCAACTGGAAAGTGGCTGTATGCGATCGGTCCTATCTATGATTCCTCGAACAAGATTGTAGGGGTCTATGAAACCGGCCGTGATTTCAACGTCTTATCCCAATCCAATCAAACGATTTATAAGAACATTATGCTCAATATTGGACTGATTAGCGTAGCACTAATCATACTGGTCCTTGCCGTTACGTATTATCTGTTGTCTTCTCTGCGAAAGCTTCGCAAGAGTGTCATGGAGATGGCGAACGGAAATTGGGATGTAAGGGTTAATATACGCTCGCAGGATGAGGTAGGAGATCTGGGTGAGCAATTCAACCGCATGGCGATCCATATCCGAACCTACATTAAGGATATTACTTCCTTTAGTGAGGCGTCACACCGATTCGTACCACAGCAAATATTTAAATATTTAGGCAAAAAAGGCATAACCGATATTCATCTTGGTGATCAGGTTCAGCAAAATATGACGGTAATGGTAGCGAATATTCGCTCGTTCCACCATTTATCGAAGCAGCTGTCGCCTAAGCAAAATTTCGATTTCATGAATGCGTTTCTCAAGCGTTTCAGCCCGTTCGTACGGACGGAAGAGGGACTCATTAGCAAATATTTGGGAGCGGGCTTTATGGCGTTGTTTCCTGCTCGTAACGAGGATGCGCTGCGAGCGGCCGTCTCTATTCGCAGAGAACTCGTGTCCTATAATGAAAGCTTGAAGTCCTCAGGCTTCGCACCCGTAGATCTTGGCATGGCAATCCACAAGGGACCGCTCATGCTCGGTATTGTTGGGGAAGAGCAGCGTATGGAGGGTAACGTCATCTCTGATGATGTGAATATTACGGCAACCTTGGAGCGTATGTCCGATACGATGGGGGCGTCTATTCTCGTAACGCGTACCTTCTTTGAACAGCTTAGAGCACCAGAGCGCTTCCGCTTCCGTCAGCTTGGACGAGTCCGCATTGAAGGCAAGGACGAGCCGATAGAGCTTATTGATGTGTATGAGGGCGATTCGGATATGGAGCGGAGCTTGAAGGATAGAACGAAAGTATTGTTCGAGAAGGGCATTATGCTATGCCAGGAGGGACGTTTCTTCGATGCAAGGGAAACCTTTATCGAGGTTATAAAGATCAATCGTTTCGACAAAGCGGCAAAGCTGTACTTCTATCTTTGTGATGAGTATTACCAGAAAGGCTCGACTGAGGGCTGGAACGGAACGCTGGCGGTTTAATTTCTCAACATATGGGAGGCGGGGCACATGATAGTGGGACAAATTCGGTTGAATCGTTTAGCGAAGGCAGAGGAAGCAGAGAGAATCGTCCAGTTTTTATTATCGGATCATTCCTTCGATGATACCCGCTATACGCCGGGCGAGCTGATTCATTTCCAGGAACTGCCCTTCCGTGCGCTGAAGGAAAACATATATTTCTGGTATGCAGAGGATGAAGCTGGCGAAATCATAGGCATCAACTGCGTCGCTGAGAACGAACAGAAGACAGGCGGGTATAGCTGGGATTATCTCGTTGTCCATCATGACTACCGCAAGGTAGGCGTAGCCGCGCTGCTTATGGAGCAAATGTATGTTTTTCTGGAGACCGTACGAGCTAGATATTTGGTTACTTATACATGTGATTTGCCGGAGTATGACCGTATTCGGCATGTTTTTGAAAAAAGCGGCTTTTCGCTTGTCGGCAGATGCCCGGATTATTACTACGAAGGAGAAGACCGGTTAATCTATCATCGAAAGCTGGTTTAAAAAGAAATGAACATAGAAAGATTATTGCGAGCAATCGGCGCCCGTCCTGAAGATCAGCGCAAGCTGCTAATGATGGCGCCTGTTTTTTTTATTTGCGGCATATCCGAGATGCTTAATTATAACGGCTTCATGACGTTGTTTAACCAAAGGTTCGGAAGCGAATATCTGCCATATGTTTATGCGGCGGAAGCGGTTATTTTGCCGCTCGAGGCGTGGCTGTTGTCATGGCTTGCTGCCAGATTGCCTAAGCCGAAGCTCATGCGTGTCTTGTTCGGCATCATGCTCGGCATCGTATTGGTCAACGCAATTGTACTGCTGGCGATGCAAGGCTTTGGCATAGAGGCCAGAGCTTACTACCCGGTTCTGTTTATTGCGTCCAGCTTCGTTGTCAGGCAGCAGACTCTCCTATTATGGAGTCTTGCAGTCGATTTGTGCTCAACACAGCAGGCGAAACGCTTGATGCCCGTATTTGTAGGTTCTGCGACTTTGGGCGGAGTGGCAGCAGGCTTGCTCGCTCAGCTGATCAGTTTGGCATTTGGGCCAGAGGTCGTATATGCAGCGAGCGGGCTGCTGCTGATTGCTGCATTGCCCAATTACCGGAAAGTCATCTCACGTTACTTGGTTCCGCTCTCCATTAAGATGGAAGCGAGTGCCTTGGAAGAAGAGCAAGTGTCAACAGCTGCCGTGTTCAAGCATGCACTGCGCTCCCCTTTTCTGCTTACTGTAATTTTGCTGATGACGCTTATGCCTGCCCTTTATTTCCTTATGGAATATGAGTTTTTGAATGTGACCAAAATGTCATTCCCAAGCGAGCAGGCCTTCAGCCGCTTCTTCGGGATGATTACGATGGTATTGTTCGTGCTTGCGTTTCTTCTGCAAACCGTATCCGGAAAGTTAATGGCGCGGCTTGGTGCAAGCCAGATGCTTACGGCTATATCAGGCGTGTATGTTCTATCCTTCGCTGCTGCTTTGTTTTTCGTTGGCGGAACGGCGGCACTTCCGATCATTTCTGTCGGTTATATGCTGCTGTATTTGCTTCTGTATTACTCTGCGGAGCCTTCGTATCAGCTGTTCTTCAAGACGCTGCCTCTTGCGCAGCGTGACAGCTACCGGTATGCGGCGCAAGGAATCGCGGCGTCGGCTGGTATAATGATCGGAGCCGGACTGCAGTTTCTGCATTCAGGCTTCGGCATGACATGGACAGCATTATCCTTTGTCGGCTTAGCAGGGGCTGTTCTGCTCTTCGTACTCGCATGGCTTGGCAGAAGGTTTTATATGCGTGAGCTCGTAAGCAGCGTGCAGACGATCGGCGAGCAGGACTTGGCTGAGCAATTCGATGAATTTGGCCGGAATGAGGCTGCGATTGCTGAGGTTAAGAGCATGCTCAAGCTGCCGGCTGATTCAGCGAAGGAAATCGCCCTGCAAATTCTAGCAAGGCTGCAAAACCAGAATGACCTCCCAGATCTGCTTGAGCTGATTGAGGATCCGAATCCGCGGATTAGAGTTGCTGCGGTACGGGCAATGAATTTGGAGAGTGCAGATCTCCATGCGATGGTCAAGGTTGCTGCGTTTCTCGAGGACCCGGATGACGAAATGCGTGCCGAAGGCGTGAGGCAAATTGGCAGAATGAAGCATATGGAGCATCAGGCTTTCTTCTTCCTGCGCCAGAAGCTGCTCGATAACCATCCAAGCGTTGTAGCGGAAGCGGTCAAAGCGATGTACTCTTTCAACAATGCTCCAAGTATTGAAGCTTGTGGAGAAGTCATTAATCGCATCCTCGATGAGGGCGGCGAATCGTCAGTATACATATGCCGCGTCATTGCGGAGCTGGAGCTAACGGTTTTCATTCCTAAAGTTGAACGGCTAGCCGATGAGGCACATCCTGCTGCTCGTGTAGCGGCTATCGCTTGCCTTGGTCGACTGCAGGTCGTCGCTATTATTCCAAAGCTGCTGGAGAAGCTTCCTTTGATGGATCAGGAGATGCTGAGGACGACGACGCAAAGCTTCATCCAAATGGGAGAAGGCGCTATTGCGCCGCTGCTCGCCAGCTTGCCGGACTCACCGCCCAAGCGCTGGAATTCCGCGATGTCAGCGTTATCTGTGCTGCTTCCTGACGAAGAGGTTCGTACAGTACTGACGGATGAGGCATTAATGCGTCTTAGTGAGCTCGAAGCAGCGCTTGGTTATTCCGTTTCGCTGGAGCAGCTCGGGCAGTCGGAGCTTGCAGAGCTGGCACTGCGTCGCTGGCGCGAGGTTCGCACTTTTATAATAGAAGGTGTGTGGGCTGTACTGTCTAAGCTGGCGGACGAGCAGGTCGTTGATGCCATTAGACGAGCAGCAGCTGATGAGGATGAGGAAATTCGCAGCAATGCATGGGAAGTGCTGGCGGAAGGAATGGGCGAGCGCCGGCTCTCTCAGTATTTGCTTACCGTTCTTGAGCGAGGGGAAGAAGGCGGCGCTGTTGGCACGGATGATGCAGCGCTCGCGATACTTATGAACGCAAGGCAAGGCAGTGATGATTGGTGGCGTGAAATTGCCGCAGCGGTGTTAGTAGAGGAGGGTGCAGAAGTGGGAAGCGAGCAGCAGATGATGAGCCGCTTGAATAAGGTTATCTTTCTTAGACAGGTTCCTTATTTCGCAGATTTGTCGCTGGAGGAGCTTGGCTTGATCGCCAATATTGCTGAGGAGCATATCTGCCTCGATGGCGAGAACCTGCTGGAGAGAGGCGAGCCAAATCCGGCCATGTATGTGATCGTTGACGGCAACATTGAGCTCACGAGCATCTCGGCAGCGGGCTGGGAAGGAACGATTGGCGTTCTTGGTACAGGCGATGTCTGCGGCGTGACCTCGGCTCTCGACCTTACGGCTTCAACCGTGACGGCACAATCTTTGCTCGGTGATGTGAAGGTGTTGAAATTGCTCGGCGAAGACGTATCTAGACTTATTCGCCTGTATCCAGAAATCGGTATCGGGCTGCTGCGAGCTTCATTTGCTCGCATTAGGCTGCTTGAGGAAATGATGATGCGAATTGATTCTTAGCCAGAAAGCACGGTTTCCGGTTGCAAGCCATCGTCAGATTGCATATAATATAGATTATTGTTTCATATTCGCAGTAAAGCGATGATGGAGAAGAGTAAGCAGTACTTTCGCACAGGGAGAAGGCGCCGTTGATTGAGAGCGTCTTTACGTGAATAGGCTGCTGAAGATTCACTCCGGAGCAGACGCCTGAAACGCCTACAGCGGTTAGCCGCTTGGTGCGAGTAGGGATTGTCCGGTTCCCGCCGTTATGGGGCTAAGGGATAACCATTCACAGCAGGCAGTCAGGCGATTATCGCATGCGGCTGTACGCAAGTGCGAATGTGTTGTCCGAATTAGGGTGGTACCACGGTTCTTTCGTCCCTTTAGGGAGAGAGGGCCTTTTTTTGTGTCAAGAAACAGGGATGAAGACATGGAGGCGAAGAAGAATGAAGGAACGATTGGAAGGATTGCGCGGCGAAGCGCTGCAGGAGCTTGGGCAAGTGGATACTCCTCAGCAGTTGAACGATCTGCGCGTAAAGTATTTGGGCAAAAAAGGCGCATTGACTGAAATTTTGCGTGGCATGGGTGGACTAAGCGCGGAGGAACGTCCGGTGATCGGACAGGTAGCGAACGATGTTCGTGCCGCGATTGAATCGGTTATTGACGAGAAGCAGGAGACGTTCCAGCAAGCTGAGACGAATAACCGTTTACTCGCTGAGACGCTGGACGTAACTCTTCCCGGCAAGCAGCTGCCGACAGGCTCCATACATCCGCTTAACAAAGTGGCACAGGAGATCGAGGATGTATTTATCGGTCTAGGCTACACGATTGCTGAAGGGCCAGAGGTCGAAGAGGATTATTATAATTTTGAAGCTCTGAATCTGCCTAAAAACCACCCGGCACGCGATATGCAGGATTCGTTCTACGTGACGGATGACATTCTGATGCGTACGCATACATCGCCGGTACAGGTTCGCACAATGAAAGCCATGAACGGCCAAACACCGGTTAAAGTCATATGCCCAGGCAAGGTATACCGCCGCGATGACGACGATGCGACACATTCTTTCCAGTTCAATCAAATAGAAGGTCTTGTCATTGGCAAAAACATTCGGATGAGCGACTTGAAAGGAACGCTGCTGCAATTCGTTCAGCAAATGTTCGGCACGCAAGCGCAAATCAGACTGCGTCCATCCTTCTTCCCATTCACGGAGCCAAGCGCCGAGGTTGATGTAACCTGTGTACAATGCGGCGGCAAAGGCTGCCGGATGTGCAAGCAAACCGGTTGGCTCGAAATTCTTGGCTGCGGCATGGTTCATCCGCGTGTGCTTGAGATGGGCGGCTATGATCCTGAAGAGGTCAGCGGCTTCGCCTTCGGCATGGGCGTTGAGCGTATCGCACTACTGAAATACGGCATTGACGATATTCGTCATTTCTATACGAATGATCTGCGGTTCTTAAGTCAATTCGCAAGAATGTAACAATGAGAGAAAGGATGATAACAGATGAACGTTTCCTATAAATGGTTAAATGAATATATCGACTTGTCCGGCTTCACAGGGCAGGAGCTTGCGGAGAAAATGACTCGCGGCGGCATTGAGATCGACGTTGTTGAATCCCGCAATAAAGGCGTAACTGGCGTTGTTGTCGGCTATGTGAAATCGAAGGAAAAGCATCCAGATGCGGATAAGCTTAACGTGTGCAAGGTAGATGTGGGCACGGGCGAGGAGCTTCAAATCGTATGCGGCGCTAAAAACGTCGATGCAGGCCAACTCGTTCCTGTTGCTGTTATCGGGGCGGTTCTGCCAGGCGATTTCAAGATCAAGCGCGCCAAGCTGCGCGGTGTTGAATCGCAAGGAATGATTTGCTCGGCGAAGGAGCTCGGCTTGAATGAGAAGCTTCTGCCGAAAGAGCAGCAGGAGGGTATTCTTGTACTGCCTGCAACGGCGAAGATTGGTACGCCAATCGTTGATGTTCTAGCTATAGACGATGAGGTGCTGGAGCTTGATCTGACGCCAAACCGTTCAGATTGTTTAAGCATGATCGGCGTAGCTTATGAGATTGGGGCATTGACTGGACGAGAAGTTCGTCTGCCAGCGGCAGCTATCAATCACACGACTGTGCGCACAGATAGCCTTGTTTCGGTAAACATTAGTGCTCCTGATCAGTGCTCGCATTATTCTGCTCGTTACATTAAAGGCGTGAAGATCGCAGCATCACCATTATGGCTGCAGAATAGATTGATTGCCGCTGGCGTACGTCCTATAAACAACGTCGTGGATGTTACTAATTTTGTTATGCTGGAGTACGGCCAGCCACTCCACGCTTTCGACGCGGATCGTTTGTCTGGCGGTCGCATCGACGTCCGTCTTGCCAAAGAAGGCGAAACGCTTGTTACTTTGGATGATCAAGAGCGCAAGCTCGAGCCGCATATGCTTGTTATTACCGATGGTCAGCATCCAATTGCCCTTGCAGGCGTAATGGGCGGCGCGAGCACTGAGGTGACAGGTGAAACAGTTAATATTTTGCTCGAGTCGGCGAAGTTCGATGGCGGAACTGTTCGGAAAACTTCTCGTCAGCTAGGCCTTCGTTCAGAGTCGAGTATCCGCTTCGAGAAAGAGGTTGATCCAGCACGCGTTATTCCTGCACTTGACCGCGCTGCTGCGCTTATAGCGGAGCTTGCGGAGGGGTTAGTAACTGAAGGTATCGTAGAGGTTGCAGCTGCGGCTGTAAAACCTGCTAAAGTTGCGGTATCGCTGGACAAAATTAACGGTTACCTAGGTACGGAGCTGTCCCGTCTTGAGGTTCAAACGATATTTGGACGCCTGCACTTTGAATATGAGCTGTCTGACAGCAATGTGTTCACAGTGAACGTGCCGACGCGCCGCGGAGATATTACGCGTGCGGTTGACCTAATTGAGGAAGTCGCTCGTCTGCACGGCTATGATGAGATTCCGACAACGCTGATTCACGGCGATGTCGTTCCTGGCTCTTTGACGAAACCTCAGGCTATTCGCCGGGAGCTGCGCAAGCGTCTGTCGGATGCGGGTCTTCATGAGGTTGTTAGTTACTCCTTCACAGGTCCTGAGCGGACGAAGCTGTTCCCTGCACTTGCAGGTCAGACGAATCCGGTTCGTCTTGCGATGCCAATGAGCGAGGACCGGAGCGTACTGCGCACGACGCTGATTCCGCAATTGCTTGAGACGGCTGCTTATAACCGCAATCGCAAGAACGAATCGGCTTTGCTGTTCGAGATCGGCAGCGTATTCCATACGGATGAGGAGCAGCTGACTCGTCTGCCGCAGGAGAAGCACCGTTTCGCGGCGCTGCTTACCGGCAACCGTGCAGAGCCAGCTTGGAACGCCAAAGCTTCACAAGTCGATTTCTACGATGCGAAAGGTATTCTAGAGACGATATTCGCTGTGCTTGGCCTGACGGCAAGCGTCTCGTACGAAGCGGCTCAGCCAGAGCATTTCCATCCGGGTAGAACGGCAGCGGTCCTGCTTCATACGCCAAAAGGCAACGAGGTTATCGGCTATGTAGGGCAATTGCATCCGGCCTTGCAGCTGGAGTCAGATCTAGCGGACACTTATGTGCTTGAAATCGGACTTGATCTTGTTTATGATCTAGCAGATTCCGCAATCGCTTATAAAGTACTTCCTCGTTATCCGTCTATGCAGCGCGATATTGCTGTTGTGGTGGATCAAGAGGTAGCTGCTGCCAAGCTGACAGGCGTCGCATGGGATATTGCACGTGAATTGCTGGAGTCGGTTCGTATCTTCGATGTCTTCACAGGTGAGAAGCTTGGTGCAGGCAAGAAGAGCGTAGCGCTGTCGCTTGTTTACCGTCATGGCGAGCGTACGCTGACAGATGAAGAGGTTACAGAGCTGCATGGGAAGGTCGTTTTGCAATTAGAACAATCTTTTGCAGCTGAATTGCGCAAGTAGGCAGGAAACATTCAAAGCCGCATCGAAATAGTTCCTAGTGAGCTAACGATGCGGCTTTTTTCCTTTTGAAAATAAGGCATAATGTATGATGTAGGACGACTTGTGCCCTTAATTCACCGCGAAAAGAAAGCAGCTCCTTTATGGGACGACGACAGACGTCTATGCTTGGAATATAGGAAAGGGAATCATTTCGCCAACTTTCTCTATATTACCATGCGAAACGTTAGCTTATCCGTCAGAGGACGGCTTCAGCCGTTTATGCTTGCTCTACTTGGACAATAGGAGGATTCGCCTTAATGGATGCTGAACAAACGGTAGTTACGGTTGATATATATGGAGTCCAATATAAATTAAAAGGTCATACCAATGTTGAATATATGAAACGGGTTGCAACGGCAATTGATGAAAGCATGAAGAAGCTGGCAAAAGGTTATCCGCGCCTCGATATGCCAAAGCTAGCAGTACTCTCAGCTGTACAGATAACGGAGGAGGTGTTCCGGCTTCGCCGTGATAACACGAGACTTCTTGAGGAGGAAGCGAAGCTAAACCTGTTGATCAGGGAGCTGGAACAGATGAGCGAGCAGGCTGCCTCGCTGCAGGCTGAGCTTGCCGAGACGAAGCGGATGGCTAGCGAGCAATTGCAGCAGGCGAAAGCCGCAGCGGAGGCTGAACTGGCTGAGATGCTGGCTCTAGCCGCCGAACAGACGGCAGCTGAGAAGGCTGCTGCTGACGAGCTGCTCAAGCAGCAAGAGGATGCAATTGCATCGCTGACGCAGGAGCATGCGGAGCAAATCGCAGCACTGCGGGCGAAGAAGGACGAGCAGTTGACTCAAATCCAATCGAAAAAGGATTCCGAGCTGCACGAGCTGAAGCGAACGTTGGAAGCACAGCTCTCAGAAGTGCGTAGTTCGAAGGATGCAGAGCTTGCAAGGCTGAGAAGCCATCTTCAGCTGGAGCTGACTGAGCTGCAAAGCCAGAAAGAAACGGAGTATGCGGAGCTGCAAGAGAAGAAGGATCTAGAACTAGTCGAGCTACAAGTACAGAAGGAAGCTGAGCTTGCCCAGCTGAAGCAATTACTTGAATCCGAGGTTGCCGAGCTGCGGGAATCGAAAGAAAGCTTGAAGCAGGAGCATGAACTCGAGAAGGAAATTCAGCTTTCGGAGCTTGAGAGCGTGAAGGAAACTGAGCTGCAAGAGCTGAAGCGGGAGAAGGAAGAGCAGTTGAAGACGCTGCTTGCTGAACATGAATCCGCTCTTGCCTCCGTACTGGGAGAGAAGGAGTCGCAGCTTGCGGAGCTTGCAGGAAGCTGGCAGAGCAAGTGGGATGTACGGGAGCTAAGCTGGCTTGAGCACGCAGAAAGCTCTCAGCTTGAGCTTGCCCGCCAGAGCGAGGAGCGGGAGCAGGCGTGGAAAGCTGAAGCGGCCACAAAGGAGCAAGACTTCCGTGCTGATCTGGAACGCCGCAGAAACGGATGGCTGGAGGAGCGCAGCAGACTGCAAGCGCAAATCACGGACATTCAGCAAAGCTGGACGGTAGATAAGGACACGCTTGGGCAGCGTCTAGCGGAAGCGGAGGAGCAGCTCGTTCAGGCGATGGAGCAGGAAGAGATGTCCCGCACTTCATATGCTCAGCTGGAGAACAGCTTTAGTGAGAAGGAAAGTGAATGGTTGCTTGTTCAAAGTGAGTTGGCGGAATCCGTCGCTCAACTTGGAGAGCTTAAAGAGAGCAGTGAGCTCGCTGCTGCCCAAATTCAAGAGCTGGAGCAGAAGCTTGCTCATGAACGCAATCACGTTTCTGCCGCGGATAAGCGGGCATCGGATTTGCAGCAGCGTTTGAAGGATGCGCAGGAGCGCGAGCAGCAGCAAGGATTGGGGATTCTTCAGCTTGAGGAGCGGCAAAAGGAACTAGAGGAGCAAAAGCTGCAGCTGCAGCTTGAGCTGGAGGAAAAAGAGCTTGGGGTGCAAGTGCAATTGGAGGAGCAGCAAGTTTCGCTGCGCATGCAGCTGGAGCAGCAGCGTGAACTGCTTCAGGAGGAGCATGAGCAGCAGCTTGAGGCGATGCAGGAAGAGAAGCGTGAGCTGACGAGAACGCTGCGTCAGGAGCAGGAAGAACAGCTTAGAATGGTTGAAGCAGACAACGATGAGCTGTTTAAACAGTTTACAGCAGAGAGCAATGAACGTTACGAGCAGTTGGCGGCTGAACGTGATGCCCGTTTTGCATTATTGAATGCCGAGCATGCAGAGCAACAGAAGCAGCTAGCAGAGCAATACGAAGAGCAATTGCTCGAGCAAGAAATGCAGAACGAGGAGCAGCGCAAATTGCTCGTAGTTGATTATGAAGCGAAGCTTCAGCAAAAGGATACAGACTACGCTGAGCTTGGCAGAAAGCTTGCAGAGCAGCTAGAAGAGCAATTGCTCGAGCAAGAAATGCAGAACGAGGAACAGCGCAAATTGCTCGTAGTTGATTATGAAGCTAAGCTCCAGCAAAAGGATACGGACTACGCTGAGCTTGGCAGAAGGCTGGCGGAGCAGCTAGATGAGCAATTGCTCGAGCAAGAAATGCAGAACGAGGAGCAGCGCAAATTGCTCGTAGTTGATTATGAAGCCAAGCTCGAGCAAAAGGATACAGAGTACGCTGAGCTTGGCAGAAGGCTGGCGGAGCAGCTAGAAGAGCAATTGCTCGAGCAAGAAATGCAGAACGAGGAGCAGCGGAGATCGCTCACAGTTGATTATGAGGCTAAGCTCGAGCAAAAGGATACAGACTACGCTGAGCTTGGCAGAAGGCTGGCGGAGCAGTTAGAAGAGCAGTTGCTTGTGAAGGATGCGCAGCACGAAGAACAATTGAAAAAGCTGGCTAAGCAGCAAGAAGAGCAGTTGCTTGAGAAGGATGCGCAGCATGTAGAACAATCGAAGCAGCTGGCAGAGCAGCTAGAAGAGCAATTGTTCGAGAAGGAATTACAGCACGAGGAACAATATAGGCAGCTCGCTGAGCAGTTTGATCAGAAGTCCATTGCTTATGCTGCCGATCAGGCTGCAAGGTCTGAACAGCTGATTGACCAGCACGAGGAGCGCTGCAATAGACTTGCTGCCAAGCATGAGGAAGAGCGGACGATGCTCTTGCTAGAGCAAGAGGAGCGCATTCAGCTAGCGGCTGCTGAGCATGACGAGCAGTTGAAGCAGCTTGCAGCAAATCAAGAGGAACTGCTACTGCAGCAGCAGCATGACTATGATACGAAGCTTCGCAAGCTGCAAACGCAGCTGGACCAAATCGAGCAGATTGCAGCTTCTGCGGCAGAGGGCGAGCAAGCTTATAAAACCGAGCTTGAGAACCTTCAGCTAAGGGATCTCGAGCTAACCGAGCAGCTTGAATGGACAGCAGCACGCGAGCGAATCGCAGCGCAGCAGCTTGAAGTGGCAGCAGCCCGCGAACGCGAGCTGAGCGAGCAGCTCCAGGAGCAGCAGCAATTCGCTGAGCTTGCAGTAGCCGAGGCAGATCGGCTTGCCCTTGAGCAGCAGTCGCGAGCATCTGTGGAGAGCGCAATGCGCGAGCGGCTGGAGCAAGCCATGCAGGAAGCAGCAGCAGCATCTGAGCTCAAGGAAGAGCTGAGTGAGCATACGGCGATTCTCGGAAGAGTGCGTGAGGAAGCCGCCCGCAAGGCTGAGCAGCTTGCGAATGAGCGTGATGAAGCTGCGAGCGCGCTGGAATCTCTTTCCTATGAAAGGGATGAAGCGATGCGCTCAGCAGAAAAGATTGCCGGAGATCATGCCGATTTGCTTGAGCAGCATCATAAGTTGAGAAACGAGTACTCCAAGCTCCAAACGGAATATAATGAGTGGATCGAGCTCATTGAACATAGCTAATACAATGCGATTAATAGCAAGGGAAATTTCATGCAAGCAGCCCGTTCCAGAAAACTGGAACGGGCTGCTTTTTACATTACGCCTAAAGGGTATAGACATTCTCATGATTTCGTCTTAAACGACCTGAGCCATGTGTTCTATATAACTAACCGTAAGAAACTATAGAACCCGTTGGACCGCCAGCAGGCAAGCTTGCTAATCGGATGAGATCGGGTGTTACGACTGCCGGGTCTTTGCCGGTGGCATGCATCTCCGAACGAAGCGTCCCAGGATTATAGAGATTGGCTAGAATGCCGTATTCATATTCTTCACCTGCCAGTGTGCGTGTTAAAGACTCTAATCCGGCTTTGGCTGCACTGTAAGCAGCATAACCGCCTGAACCGCTCCAAGATAAGCCGGAGGTTATATTGATGATACGACCATATTTGGCTTTGCGCATAGCGGGGAGTACAGCCTTCGTTAATAAGAAAGGACCGGTGAGATTCGTAGCAATTTGGTTTTGCCACTCTTCGGAAGTTAGTTCCAGCACGGTACCTGATTCAAATACAGCAGCATTGTTCAACAGAATATCAATACGGTCAAACTGTTTCATTACAGCGGCTACTGTATCCTGTACCTGCTGCTCCTCTGAAACATCCGTTTGCAGAATCAGCGCATCCTTCTGCGTCTTCGCTTTAACAAGTGCTGCGGTCTCTTCTAGTTTGGACAAACGTCTGCCAAGCAGCACAACATCTGCACCTGCTGCTGCAAATGAAATGGATGCAGCGCGTCCGAGCCCCGTTCCTGCTCCGCTAATAATGGCGATCCGGTTATGAAGGTTGCCCATCACCATTCCTCCATTCGCTGTTCGTTTTGAGAATATCTTATCAGAGGAGTGGGCCTAGGGAAAGAGGAACCACTGTTCCGTGGCATAGAGGAGCAAGGATCTAAAATTACTGCACCAAAAGGTAAAAACAAAGTGTACCCTCTGCAATCGTATAATGAGTTTGGGTCATTCGTGAAAGCGGTTGCATATTAACAAGAGAAAGGGTGCGAAAAAATGAACCAAACAGCCCAGCGTAAATGGGGAAAAAAAATGTTGTCCTTGGTGCTTGCAGGGGTCCTTACGACCAGTATAGCTGCCAATGCGGCTCCGCATGCATACGCAGCGGAAAGTATTGCGTTTAAAACACAAAATGGAGGCGTTTTTGACGGAATGCCATTGTTCGACGGCAATCCGGATCACTTGGATGCTTATGTGGATCGTTATTTCGAGTACACAGGCTTAGAGGGTCCTGCTGTTTATGTAACAGGCTCCCGCAATCATTATACACTTACGCAAGGCGCGAATGCCGGCAAGGTGATCCCTGGCGCATTGGCTGCGGCTGATAATGTTCAAGGGGTTTCTACTGATTTCCCTGCTTTGGTCGGAATGGGACAAACCTGGAACAAGGAGCTTCTTGCTAATATCGGTAAAGTTATGGGTAATGAGAAGATCAGCTTGCTGAAGGTGAAGCAAGGCGAATCCAATATCCATGGAGGAGCCAATGCATCCGCGACTGTTGCATTCACGGTTGTCAGCGATATGCGGATTAATCCGCTAAGCGGACGATTTGACGAAGGTTACTCCGAAGACCCTTACATGGCAGGAACGTTGATTGATGAAATGGCCTCCGGTCTTAGCGGAATTGACCAATCGGCAAGTGAAGACGGCTTCTGGATGCGCGCTGCTGTCGGTACGAAGCATTATAGCGTATACAACGCACAATGGTTCCGTGAAACCGCTAATAATAGCGCCAGCGCAAGGGCGATGTTCGAGTACCAGACGCGCAGTCCGCTCAAGGGATTTGAATCTGGCTCGATCGCAGGTGTGATGACTTCATTCGGCCGGACCAACGGTATTCCGAATATTTTGTCTCCTCTGCAGCTTCATGCGAACGATTTCTCTAAATACGGGGTATACAGCTCACCAGACTTTAACGGTGATGCCCATGTCTCTAGTTCGGGCAATCTAAGCAACGGCTATGATACGAACTACGCAGTTGACCGTACGCATGCGACTGTCCTAATGGCGCTTGCTGAGGCGAATGCCGGACGACCTTCTGGAACAACTGCTGCGGATGTCCCGGATCTTGTTGCACTTGTCAACAAGGGCGAGTACGGCATAACGGCTGAAGATTTGATTACGGCTGCAAGGCCGCATGTCAACCAGATGGTGCGCGTTGGGATCTTTAACGAAGTAGATGACAACGGGATTCCTAAATTTTATCCTTTCGCTCAGGATGCAAAGGATGTACGGACAGCAGCAGCAGCAACCTACAGCTTGCCAGAGCATCAACAGGTAGCACTGCAAGCGGCTCAAGAGAGCATCGTTTTGCTGAAAAATGATGGCGTCCTGCCGCTGGCCAAAAATAAAAATGCTGCGGTGTCTGGTGTGTATGCTGATGCGAGATTCAAAACGACTTATTCAGTAGGCACGACACCGGTGCTTCCACAATCGGGCATCTCGCCGCTGCTAGCGATTATTAATGCAAATGGCGCAAATCATGTTTCTTATGATTCTGCAGGTAAAGTCATTGCACTTACGGCAGTGAGCAACAATCAGACGGTTACGGCTAATGTATACGATCCGAATGTCATTGCTGGAGGCGCTCAGCTTGTAACGACGGAAGATCCGCTGAATCCGGCAGATTCGGCGCACTTGTTCCAAGTGTTCGATTGGGGACAAGAAGGCTCCAGCTTGCTTTCGCTTAAAAACAATCGTTGGGTGACATCACCTACAGCGAATAATGCAGTTGTAGGCAATACGGATGCCACTAGGTTGAATTTGACGGATAACGACTGGGATCTTGCGGCTATGCTTGGCAACACAAGCGCCATTCCACCGAGACTGCGGATTGAGAACAACGCAGACCAGACGATCTCTTTAGTGGCAAACGGCTATAGAAGCGGCTTCTCTGGTGATTTCACCAACTGGTATTACGCCAATGGACGCTTTATTACGACAGGTGCAGATGCAAAGCTGAAGACAGCGGCAGCCGTGCTTGGCAACGCATCGAATGCTGCGAATCGCAGTGCAGACGTGAAATTCAAAGAAACAGTTGTGAAGGAAGTTGGACAAGATTCGATTGACCGCGCAGCAATTGATGATTACGCCGTCGTATTCGTAGGCGCGGTTCCACGCCACAGTGCAGGTGAAGGCAATGACCGCTCCAGCCTATACATGGGCGACGCGGATTATGAGCTGGTAGACAACGTATCTGCTGCTTTCGCGGCAAAAGGCAAAAAGACGATTGTTGTTGTTAAAAGCAGCTTCCCGGTCGGACTGGAAGATATTCAAAACAATCCGAACGTATCGGCTATCGTCTATCAGCCTTACGGCGGACAATATGATTCCCATGCATTGGCACAGGTGCTATATGGTGATTATGCTCCTACGGGCCGCCTAACTTCGACCTGGTATGCCGACATGTCTGCATTCCCGGCCATTAATAAATATGTCGTTCCTGAAGGCAATAAGACAGCATCACTTGCAACCATTGATCCGCGCTTCACGCTGGATATGACGAACGCTGATCCAATAGAGTCAAAGCTTACTTATATGTATACGGATGCATCCGTTACGTATCCATTTGGTTTCGGTCTCTCCTATAGTTCATTCTCCTATAGTGACTTGGCGGCACCAGCTAGTGCGAGCGGGAACGAGCCATTTACCGTTTCTGTAAATGTGAAGAACGAAGGAACGATTGCTACCTCTGAAGTCGTTCAACTGTATATTAAGAACAAGCAATCCGGCTATGGCGAGTCTGCTCCTAAGCAGCAGTTGGTTGGATTCGAGAAGGTACAATTAGCTGCAGGAGAAAGTAAAACAGTTTCCCTTTCGGTTGACGCCAATGATTTTGGTATTTGGGATGTAAACAAGAACAGCTTTATCGTCGAAGAGGGTTCATACACCTTGATGGTGGGCTCTTCCTCCCAAGCTATTCATGGAGAGAAAAACATTCAGATCAATGGCGATGAGCTTGCAGCCCTGCAAGTGTTTAAGCCTTTCAACGTGTTTGATCATGCTTTTGCGACTAATGAAGTGATCTATCATGAGGTTTCAAAAGAGCGTACCGCTCAAAGTCTAAAAGCGAAAAAAGTAGTCGGAGAATATTATGCGGTTAGATCCAAACAAAATGGTTCTTATGCAGCTATTTCTAATGTGGATTTGACAGGCACGACAAGCGTGAGCGCTTCGGTTGCCTCCGATGGAGCAGGTGGTATCATCACTTTGCATGCAGACACGCCAAACAGCGCACCGATTGCAATGATTGAGGTTCCTGCTACACAGCCAGTGTCGTATACGATTGCAAATGCATCCGTTCCGGTAACGGAGCTTGGTTACGTAGACGTTACTGCAGATTTGAGCAATACAAGCTTGAAGGGCAAGCATACGCTTTATGTCGTTTTCAAAGCAGCTGACCTTCGCATTGATAGCTTGGCATTCGTGAGCAAATCGGTAGTAAGCACTTCTAGTACAATGACAGCGGGGCAAGCAAATCCTATTGTCGTAATAAATAGCGACAGTGCGCCTTTCTCGGCTGCAGCGTCCAATATCGACAATTGGAGCTTAGAGACTGCTGACAGCGGAATTACGCTAGCCTCGGTAGAGGTAGCAGAATCTGGTTTGCAAGCAACGTTAACGTTCAGTGGAACAGCAAAAGCGGCAACGGTTTCTGTCCAAGCGAAGGCGGCCTCCTTCGACGGAAATGTAGAAGACAGCAATAAACTAAGTCTTACGATTGCAGCAGCTTCCTCATCTGGCGGGGGCGGGGGAGGTACAACAGTCACTCCTGCTACGCCGGTGGTTACGGTAACAGTTGCAACGGCAGCAGATATGGCCAAAGTGAAAAACATTCAGTCTGAAGGCGTTACAGTGGCTTCAGCTCCAGTAGCGATCAAAGTCAGTCAATTAAGCGGCTCCTACGCAGCAGCGACTGTAACGATTGAGAAGGATGCCGGTCAAAAGATTACAGCGTTAGCTTTGGTTGCCGATGACGGCACATTAACGCCAGTGCCTAGCAAGATCACGACAGATGCAAGCGGTAAGACAGTCATTAAAGCGCTTGTTTCTACAAGCGGAACCTACGTTGCTGTTTCCTCTGATCGTCAGTTCACAG
This sequence comes from Paenibacillus sinopodophylli, assembly GCF_005930355.1. GTDB lineage: Bacteria > Bacillota > Bacilli > Paenibacillales > Paenibacillaceae > Pristimantibacillus > Pristimantibacillus sinopodophylli. Next base: position 2,330,220 of record NZ_VDBO01000001.1, on the reverse strand, counting down.
ACGTTGCAGCGGCAGCTTGGTATGCAGGAGAAATAGCCAAAGCAAACAGCTTGCTGTTAATTAATGGTGTTACAGCATCCACGATGCAGCCAGGCTCTCCTACTACGAAAGCACAAACCCTAATGGTTGCGCTTAACGTACTTGGTATCTCTCCGGATAAGAACGCAGAAGACGCGAGATGGTATGATGCGGTCGTTAGAGCAGCAAGCAAGCATAGGCTAGTTAGCTATTCTGCATTGACAGCTGATACCCCAATGTCGCGTGAAGATATGGCTGCGGTACTTGCGAAAGCTCTACAGCATGCGGGTATTGCTATTAAGCTAAGCGATGCGGAAGTCAGCAAGCTGCTTCAAGACTTCTCGGATGCGGCAAGTATATCTCAAGAAAACCGTGCAGCAATGGCAATTGCCGTGAAATACGGTATATTCAAAGGTAATCCATCGCAGCAATTGCAGCCTGACAGCACCATTACGCGGGCGGAGCTTGCAGCTGTTGCACTCCGTACTCAAAGTGCAATCGTTAAACTTATTTCTTAAATAGAAATGACGCACAGACTGGAAACAGTTTGTGCGTCATTTTTTGCTGCGCTCATATGGATTCATAAACTAGTGAAAGTTAGAAGGTTAGCTTTTGCGGAATTCCTCTGGCGTGAGGCCCGTCATTTTTTTGAATACCCGAAAAAAATATTTCGGATTGTCAAACCCCAATTGCTTGGCTACCTTATAGACTTTGTTATCCGTGCCTTTCAGCAGCAACTTTGCTTGCTCGATGCGCAGCTGATTAATATAATCCGTGAAATTTTGTCCGATTTTCTCTTTGAACAGGAAGCTTAGATAGCTTGGATTGAGATAGAAGAGCGATGAAACTTTCTCAAGTGTCAAATCTTTGATGAAGTTTTTATCGATATACGTTTTAATATTTTCGATGACATTCTCGGAAGAGTAAGCAGAGCCTTCCTTCAAGAGGTCGGCAGTGCTTGCTAAGACCGTAAGCAGATACTCACGGATGGAATCAAGATCGAATGAGATGTTGAGCACGGATTCAAGGCTGGATGATGGTGATCCGTCCACATGCGTCTGCAAATAGACAGACAACATTTTTTTGACCTCTTGGATCATCTCTCTGCTTTGCTCCTTTAACTGGGCAAGGGAGACGGCAGGCTGGCGAATGTAGAAGGCGAAAAAATCGAGCACAAGCTCCTTGACCTTCGCGCATTTTCCTGACTCAACCAGGAATAGCAGCTCATGTGTCCTTTCCCACAGCATGACATCGGGCGAGAAACTGTCTTTATCGTAGAGGTAACAGCGCCCGAAATCAGCAATGGAACGCTGATCCAGTGCGGCAATCGTCTCAAAGTGGGCTTGGCGAAGCATACTGAAATCATAGAAGACAGAGCTGATGCCCACACAGCCCTCGCTGCCCTTCCGCAAGCTGACGTTATGAATGAGCTGCTCGGCGATACGCTTGGCATAAGCAAGCATATCAGTTTCCAACTGATCAGCAGAAAACGTAAGAAGGATGAAGGCAAGCTTATCGCTTTGCGAGTGCGGGATGTAGATATACTCCTGCTGAACTTCTTCAATCTGCTGTACGTTCGAATCAGGCGCATACAGTGTTAACAGAACGCAAGCAGGTGCAGACAGAGCCTCCTTCAACCGAGCGGATTGAAAGGCAGGCAGCTTGTCCTTATGATGAATGTTAATAATAAGGTGCAGTAAGGTCTGAATATCAGCATGATAGCTGATCTGCTCGTTCTCAGCAGTCTTAAGAACAACCTCCTGCTTTACGCTCCGGTCGTTCTCAATGGCTGCAATAGCCTGCTCTAGTGTACGGTGGATTTCATCCCGGCTGAACGGCTTCAGAAGATAGCTAACGACCTTTGCTGAGATCGCTTCCTTCATGTAGTCAAAGTCGGAGTGGCCGCTGATGACGATCATTTTTTTGTCTGGATATTGCTGATGAATGGCTTTCATGAGCGATTTCCCGTCCATTTCGGGCATTCGCATGTCGGTAAATATAATATCTGGATCAACGGCACGGATCATATTCCATGCATCTACACCGTTGTCGGCTTCTCCTGCGAAGGCAAGCGGCTGGCTGAAGGACTGTATTTTTTTGAGCAGGCCCTTCCGAATTAAGGGCTCATCATCTACGATAATGAATGAATACATCGTGTAGTCACCTCTTCTCCCAATTAGATGGAACAGCAATTATGACACTGGTGCCTTTATTTTTCTCACTTCTGAAGGTCACGCCGTCTTCCAGGCCGTAATAAACAGCTAGACGAGATTGAACGTTTTTTATGCCGATGCTTTGTTTGAACCGCTGTCCTATGGTTGAAAATTCAGCTGGCTTAGATAGCAGCTTCTTAAGCTCTGTGACTTGCTCCGGCGTCATGCCGACGCCGTCATCGTAAATTTCGAAGTAGATCATTTCGTCGCGCATGAAGCCTTTAATTGTAATGCTGCCTTTGCCACGTTTATTTTCGAGACCATGGTAGATCGCATTTTCGACAAGCGGCTGGAGGAGCAGTTTTAACATTTTGGTATGAAGGATGCTATCGTCTATTTGCTTAATGAAGGTAATTTTATCGCCATAGCGGATTTGCTGGATCGCCATGTAGTTGTCCACATGTTGAATCTCTTCAGCAGCAGAAACGAGCTCACTATCGGTTTTGATGCTGTACCGGAACATGTCGCCCAGCGCTTTCGTCATGACGACGATGCTTTCCACCTCTTCAATTTCGGCGATGCTGTTAATCGATTCAAGCGTGTTATACAGGAAATGCGAGTTGATCTGGGCTTCAAGCGCTTTCATTTGTGAGTCCATCGTCAGAATGCGATTCTGGTAGCTCTCACGAATATGCGTATCAATGTCCTTCATCATTTTGTCGAATTCATGATAGAGAATACCAATTTCGTCGACTCTTTTTTTGTCCGCCTCGATCGTGACGAATCGCTGTGACTTGTTCTTGCGCATCACCTTTGTCAGTTGAATGATCGGTTTCGTAATTAAATTGGACAAGAAGAGAGAGAGCAGAAGAAAGATTAAGGCACAAGATACCGATACATAAATAATGAGTTTTTGTGAGATGCCGTATTGCTCATAGACCTTGGCTACGGAAATGTTGGCAATGACTTTCCAATTGTTGCTTGGAATCGCTTGAATGACTGTTAAGCTTGAGGAATCGTTGAATTGCTGCTGGGACCCCTTCATCGCCAGCGCCTTATGCAGCAAATCCTCAGGTAAATACTCACCTGCAAGACCACTTGAGCCGTCGTATAGCACTTTTCCATTTTCATTCGCCAAATAAATGTTCGAAATGCTCGGAGCCGGGTTTCGGTTTAAGCCGGCAAATATATTCATGCTGCAATCGAGCATAAAGACACCAAGAAACTCATTAGAATTGGGATCGTACAGCGCTCTTGAAAATCCGATAGAGGGGCTGGCATTAATAATGTAAGGTTTCGTACTAACCTCGCCGATGAACAGGTCTCCTTTTTTGGATACAGTCTGTTTATACCAATCATCCTCAAGAGGGAGATAGTCGACCATGAGGTCCGTTCCATTGCCATAGCTGATAAACTTGCCATCAGGTGTAAATAAGTAAATACCATTAATGTAATTATAACCCAGTAAAATATTTTCGAAAATCAGCTTTAATTTCGCTCTCGTAATAAATATTTCATATTGATTATCTGTGTTTCTAAGCTTCCGCAGCTCGTCACTAACCGTACTGTAAGCGGTTGCGGTAGAAGACTGCTGCTGAACAGTAATGGAGATCCGGTCAATATTTTGCAAAATATCCTCAATGCTCTTGACTGAGTTGTTGATCGTTGTTGATGCGACAAGAGAGGTTTGCTCATTGACTAGCTTCGTATAGCTGCGATAGGAGCTGAAGCTAACGACAATAATGGGCACAATGGATACAAGAACCAGTACGAGAAACAGTTTGGTTTTAATATTAAAAAAGAGCATACACGTATCCTCCTCGTTTGTCTAACCTAAAAATAGTGCACCAAATGAGCCAAAGCAATTATACTGTTTCTCACATTATTATAAAAGTGTGCTCAAGGCAATAGCGTTTTATGAAAATGCAAGAGAGAGCAAGCAGCGTCACAAACAACGAAAACAGGGGGAAATGCACAATGAAATCAGTAAAAACGATGGGGCTTGCAATGTTAGTATTTTGCTTCGTTCTACTTAGCGCTTGTGGTACGAATAACGGTGCTTCTAATGCGACGAATGCACCAGCAAACAACGAAACTACCAATGCGGGCGGTGAGAATGCAGGAGTGGATGCTTCGGAGCCAATCACATTAACGATGATGTTGTCAGGCAACAAAGCTTCGGAGGGCGAGGATTTCGAACTCGAGACGCTGCCGCGCCTCGTGAAAGAGAAATTCCCTAATATTACGCTTGAAGTACAGAAGCTTCCTGATGATCAATACAATACTTCGGTCCGTACGAAGCTCGCAGCAGGGCAAGGACCAGATCTATTCTTGGTTTTCCCTAAAAACGCAGCTGGCGGCGTTATCGATTTCGCCAAAGCAGGCTTTACGGCTGACTTATCCGACCTGAAGTTCTGGGACAATATCGGAACTGGCGCGAAGGATGATATGTCTTATGAGGGTAAGCCTTATGCGGTAGCGAAAGGCTTGGATTACCTAGGCGTTTACTTCAATAAGGAAATGTTAGAGCAAGTAGGCATTACTGAGTTCCCACAAGACTGGGCTGCTTTCCTAGAAGCTTGTCAGAAGCTGAAAGACGCAGGCATTACACCAATCGTGCTTGGCGACAAAGATCCATGGGTCATTCAATTCGGTATGTACCCGATCGCAGCGAATGTCGTTTATCCAGATGAAATGGATTTTGACGTAAAAGTGCAAAACGGCGAAAAATCGTTAAACGATCCGAAATGGGTGAAAACGATATCGATGTACAAAGAGCTTTATGAAAAAGGTTATGTCGTTAAAAACTCGCTTGGCGTAGGCAGTGCACAAGCGTCTCAATTGTTCATAGACGGAAAAGCAGCTATGACGTTTACAGGTACATGGGATTATGCTTCGATGACGTCGAAAGGCGCAGCAGAATTTACTCGCGGCTTCGCTTCACTTCCAGGTAACGATGCAGGCAATCCAACCTACGTATCTGCAGCAACAGCTGCTGGCTATGGGATCAACGCCAAATCTAAAAACCTTGATGCTGCGAAAGAAGTTTTGAACTATTTGTTTGATGGAGAATCGGATTTGTTCAAAGCATTCGTAGCTGCCAACAGCTCGATCAGCGTGTATAAGGATGTACCTTTGACTCATGATCTGTTTAAAACCGTGAACGAAAATTACCAAACAAACGGAAAATCCGTATATTTCAGTAACCAAATGTGGCCAGCGGGCGTGTCTGATGTCATGCAAGCCAAATTCGCTGAAATCATCGGTGGTCAAAAAACGACGCCAGAAGATGTTGCGAAAGCAATGGATGAGAAATTCCAAGAGCTGTGGAAAAATAAATAAGCGATAACTAAATAGATAGCAGTAGCGAGGGGGAAGGCCATCGCCTTCCCTGTCGGTATGAGGTTAGCTGGAGAGGATGGAGCAACATGAATTCGACTGTAATGAAAAAATCAATGTACTTTTTTGCGATACCGGCACTCCTCTTTTATCTCATCTTTTGGATCTTTCCGATTCTGCGATTGTTTCAATACAGCATTACTGATTACAACGGTTTTTCGCAGGCATACAACTATATTGGATTAGACAATTATAAAGCGCTCTTTAATGGAGATACACTCGGTATTTCTGTTAAAAATACGTTGATCTACACGCTCGTAACAGTCGTGCTGGGCAATATCATCGGACTTGCGCTAGCCTTGCTCCTAAATATGAAAATGAAAGGGAAAGGGATTTATCGCTCCTTGGCTTATATTCCGACGCTATTCAGTGCAATCGTTGTCGGTTTTATTTGGAGCTATGTCTATATACCGGATTACGGCATGATCTCTACCTTCCTGGATAAATTGGGTATCAACGATGACAATTTGAATTTTCTTGGCAGCTATTCTTCTGCTTTGTATGCCATTATTTTAGTAGAAATATGGAAAAACATAGGAACAACAATGATTATTTTCCTAGCTGGTCTACAAACGGTACCTAATGACTTGCTGGAAGCAGGTAAAATGGACGGCTGCGGTCCTTGGCGACTCTTGCAGCACGTGAAGCTGCCGCTGCTCGCTACCGCGATTACGATAAACGTTACACTTAGTCTGATCAATGGACTAAAGGCCTTCGACTTCCCGTTTATTATGACGAATGGCGGCCCAGGTACATCAACGAATACGTTGATCTATTCGATCTACAAAATGGCCTTTACGGAGCAGTTGTTCGGTAAAGCATCAGCGCTAGGCGTCATTGCCTTTGCCTTAATCATCGTGCTTACAGCAGCCTTCGTTATTCGCATGAACAAACGGGAGGTGTCAGCATGACAATTGGTTCAGTGACCAAAAAAACGCTAGTTCAGCTCGCAGTTATTCTAGTGATGGCAGTCAACTTGATTCCGCTTATTATCGCGTTGTCCACTTCGCTGCGCGATCCGAATAACAAAACGAATCCACTTAACTTGTTCAGCCAAATATCGTTTGAGAGCTACCGAACCGCTTTCGAGCGCATGCATTTCCCGCAAGCGCTTATGAATAGCATCATACTAACCGGTATTTCCGTCATATTCGTCGTCTTGCTGGCGGCGATGGCGGCGTATCCGATGGCGAGGCTCAAAACGAAGTGGAGCAAATTTCTGTACTTGTTTTTCCTATCAGGGTTGGTCGTACCTTCTCAAATGGTACTTATCCCAATTGTGCAGATGATTAATTCGCTCCATATTCCGACATCGCAGTATACGCCGATTCTTATGTTCATTACATGCAGTCTTCCTTTTTCCACCTTTTTGTACACGGGCTTTATTCGGAGCGGTGTTCCCGAGGAAGTAGAAGAGGCAGCTCATATTGATGGGGCAGGACTGTTCCGCCGGTTTTGGCTAGTGGTATTCCCACTGCTTATACCCGTAACGGTGTCCGTTATCATTACGCAAGGCGTATGGATATGGAACGACTATTTCTTTAATATGATCTTTATTTCGAGGGCGGCTGATTCTCCACTGCCGCTTGCTATGCTCGGTTTCCTCGGTGATCAGCAGAATCCGACGCAGTGGAACGTTCTATTTGCAGCTTGCTTTCTCTGCGCGCTGCCGCTGCTTGTTGCTTTTCTATTCCTGCAAAAGTATTTTGTCGGCGGTATGACAGTTGGAGCTGTTAAGGGTTAATTCGAAAAAAATACAAGCAAAAAAGCCTTCGGCGTCCTTTAAGACGCTGAAGTAGCTTTGACGGTGAAATATAAGCCCTTTATAAGCAATCAATCTTATACATTCTTATATTTTAACTTATATTTTAAAAAAGGGCAGTTCAGGGTTGTAATTTTCCCCTGAACTGCCCTTTTCGTATTCGATCATTATTCTACAACTAGCGTAGCTTTCATTTCTCTATGTCCAGCACCGCAAGGCACAGTGCATATCATTTCATAGCTGCCTGGCTCGGTTATGTTGACAGCTACTGTTTTGCCATTGGCAATTTGGTAGTCTGTTTTTTGGATCTGTACGCCATGCAGGCCGCTAACGGAATCTAGTTTAAGATTAACCGTTTCGCCAGCTTTGATTTTATATTCCTGCTTGTCGAATTTCCAGTTGCTTGCTGTAACGACAAGCTCTGAAGCCGAGCCGCTGTCTGCTGCAGTTGTATTTGCTTCTTGGTTATTTTCTTTGGCTGTGTTTGCTCCGCAAGCTGCGAGTACGAATACTAGGCATAATGCGCTGGCGAATAGTAACCATTTTTTCATGAGTAGTGTTTCCCCCTTCTATTCCCAGCAATTGCTGACTCGCTGAGTTATCTCTATTGTAGCCTAAAGTTTTGTACAATCAGCCTCGGGATATGACAAACTTTTGAATAAGCTGTGAATTAATTGTTCTTACAATTGAAACAGCGTCATTGCATAAAGCAGCCCTTGATCGTCTGCTGAGGCGATCAAGGGCTTTAGTTATGAACTGATCGATTAGCTGCGGTCTCGTCTGCCTGCTTCATATGGTGTGCTCACCGGTATGAACAGGTCGATGATCCCGATGACTAGCGCCGCCAGAATCGCACCGAGGAGTGTAACTGTCACACCACCAACAATGAATTGTGCAATCCATATAACGGCTGCGCTGGCGATGAAGCCGACAATGCCGCGGCCGAAGGGCGTGACCCTTTTGCCAAATATACCTTCAATAACCCAGCCAAGCGCAGCGATAACAAGAGCGAGGAAAAAGGCGCTCCAGAAACCGCCGACGCTAAACTGTGGAACGATAAATCCTACAAGCATCAAAACAAGCGCGGCCACTATAAATCGGATGACATGCCCCAAAAAAGTCATTGCGCAAACCTCCTTTAATTGTGGGAAAAAACCTCGGTTATGCCGAAGGTTTTCGCCCTTTGAAGCGAAAGCTGTAATTTAAGAAAGCTCGTTCATTCATATTGTAGCCAATTGAGCAACCTTTATGTATGAATCGGTGCGCCAGTTCGTGCATCGGCGGCGTGGTTCAGCTATAATAAGAAGGCGAGAGGAGTGTTATTTGTTGGACACCAAAATTTTGACGACACTTGAATATCCTAAAATCATACATAGATTGACGCAGCATGCAGCGACAACGCTTGGAAAGACGATTGCGGAGGCGCTTCAGCCGGTATCTGACCTCGATGCGGTCAAGATGACGCTGCAGCTCACGGACGAGGCTTATACAGCTGATCGCTTGAAGGGCAGCGCGCCGTTCGGCGGGGTAGTTGATATTACAGCACCGCTTCATCGCGCACGCATTGGCGGCACGCTTAATCCGGAGGAGCTGCTTAACATTGCGGCAACCTCGCGGGGTGGAAGACGTGTAAAGAAGCATATCAGCTTGCTTCACGAAGACAATCCGATTCCGATGCTGCAGCAGATTGCCGAGCAGATCAGCGAGCATAAGCAGCTCGAGGATGCGATCTTCGACTGTATTGACGATCAAGCGGAGGTTATGGACAGCGCGAGTGCTGCACTTTCTTCTATTAGAAGAGAGCTAAGAAACGGCGAATCGCGCATTCGTGAGAAAATGGACCAAATGGTGCGTTCATCTTCTGTACAAAAAATGCTGCAGGACGCAATCGTTACCCTGCGGAATGACAGATATGTTATTCCTGTCAAACAGGAATATCGTTCCCATTTCGGCGGAATCGTACATGACCAGTCTGGATCAGGTGCAACGCTGTTTATCGAGCCGGAAGCGATTGTCGCGATGAATAACAAGCTGCGTGAGCTGAAGGCTGGCGAGCTGCGGGAAATTGAGAAGATATTGCAGAAGCTTACTGCGCTGGCTTCGGATTACGTAGAGGATCTGATCTTCAACCTAGACCTGCTGGGACGTATTGACTTTGCTTATGCGAAGGCACGCCTCGCTCATGGGATGAAAGCGACTCAGCCGCGTATGAATGACAGAGGTTTCCTTAAGCTGAAGCGTGGGCGCCATCCGCTTATCGCTGCAGAGCTAGTCGTACCGATCGATGTTGAGCTTGGCAATCAGTATACGGCTATTATCGTTACAGGGCCGAATACGGGAGGCAAAACTGTTTCATTGAAAACAATTGGGTTGCTCAGTCTAATGGCAATGTCAGGCTTATTCGTTCCAGCAGAGGATGGCAGCCAGCTATGCGTGTTCGATGCCATTTATGCGGATATCGGAGATGAGCAAAGCATTGAACAGAGCTTGAGTACGTTCTCCAGCCATTTGAAAAATATCATCCGAATTCTAGGCACGATGACTTCGAAGAGCTTGGTGCTGCTCGATGAGCTAGGTGCGGGTACTGACCCTGCTGAGGGCTCTGCGCTTGCGATTGCCATTCTGGAGCACGTGCATGCGATGGAAAGCCGAATTGTAGCGACCACGCATTATAGTGAGCTGAAAGCATACGCTTATAATCGCAAAGGTGTAATTAACGCGAGCATGGAGTTCGATGTGGCTACTCTCAGCCCAACCTATCGTCTGCTTGTCGGCGTGCCGGGACGCAGCAATGCATTCGCGATCGCTGAGCGGCTTGGACTTCCACGCTCCATTATTGAGCATGCCCGGGGCGAAGTAAGCGAAGAGGATCAACGGGTTGAGAATATGATCGCCTCGCTGGAAGAGAATCGTCTGGGAGCTGAAACCGAACGTCAGACCGCTGAATCGCTGCGACTTGAGATGGAGAAGCTGCGGGCAAGTCATGAAGCAGATCGCCAGCGGTTCGAGGAGCAGAAGGAGAAGCTGCTGCTGAAAGCGAAAGAGGAGGCACGCGAGGCTGTCGTGAAGGCGAAGCGTGAGGCGGAGCAAATTATATCTGATTTGCGCAAGCTGGCGCTGGAAGAAGGCGCTTCAGTCAAGGAGCATAAGCTGATTGAAGCTCGCCGCAAGCTGGATGAAGCTGCGCCGGAGGTTCAGAAATCGAAACGCGGAGGTACTCATACAGCCACCAAAGCTGCGAAAATTGAAGCAGGCGATGAAGTGACGGTATACAGCTTGAATCAAAAGGGTACAGTCGTAGAAATTCACGGCTCAGATGCCACCGTACAGCTGGGTATCATGAAGATGAAGGTTGCGCTGGATGATTTGGAGCTGCTGAAAGCAGCATCGTCTGCCAAAACACAGCAGCCTAAGCAAGCAGCTAGTCTCAAACGCTCGAAGGACGAACATTTCAAAATGGAGTTGGATCTGCGAGGTGAGAACCTTGAAGAAGCGATACTTGAGGTTGACCGTTTCCTAGATGAGGCATTCTTGTCGGGCCTAGCACAGGTAGCGATTATTCATGGTAAAGGCACTGGCGTTCTGCGTACAGGTATTCAGCAGTACTTGCGTAAGCATAGTCATGTGAAAAGCTTCAGACTAGGCAATTATGGAGAAGGCGGCGTCGGCGTGACGGTTGCAGAGCTCAAGTAACTGACGATCTGATAAGCCTAAACTCGCCTGATATGGAGGAACATGGAATGAGTAATGAAGTCGACAATCTGCTTAGCAATCCGTATGCGGCCTCACTCGTTTATGTGTCAGTGACCGTTTTGTCTCTTATTGTTTTTTTATCCTGCTTCGAGCTTGTGACCAGATACAAATGCTGGAGCGAGATCAAGAAGGGCAACGTGGCCGTTGCAATGGCAACAAGCGGCAAAATTTTTGGGATATGCAATATTTTCAGGTTTTCGATTGAGTCCAATGATTCGGTTTACCAAAGCCTGATCTGGGGAGCATTCGGGTTCGTCATCTTGATGGCCGCCTACTTTTTATTCGAATTTCTAACGCCTGTTTTCCGAATTGACGATGAAATTGCTCGTGACAACCGTGCAGTTGGGCTCATTGCGATGATCATCTCGGTATCATTATCATACGTCATCGGAGCAACGGTCATTATTTAATCCGGAGGAAGCTATTTTGAACTATTTATGGAAAATTCTAATCGTAGTCGCTATTTTGTTTTTTGCATTTGGCGTTTTTTATTTATTGAACAATTAGAGAGGAAGACCAACAATGGAAGAGCATTTGATTTGCCCATGGTGTTTAACTGAAATCGTCTGGGATGAGGAGATCGGTCCTGAAACGAGCTGTCCACACTGTGATAATGAGCTTAGCGCTTACCGGACAATAGAGCTTGGCTATGATGAGGATGAGGTTGAAGCTGACGAGCATGAGCGGGCCGTTCAAGCTTTGAAAATCAACGATGCGCACCGGGCAGCGAAGCAATACGACTCTTCTTCCAAGCAAGAGGGATGGGCTGAGGATGAGCTTGAAGAGGAACAGGAAGAAGCTTCCGCTGATCCAGACCACAAAAGCTGGTTGAATGAGGCTGATGGTTATCGCAACGCGGATACGGCAAGGTTCGCGGTTGAAGAGACGGTACAGCGTGTGCTGGATGATCAGGACGAACTGCCGGAATGTCCGGTTTGCCGTTCTTACATGATTGAAGCTGGCGAACAGCTAGTAGGAGAGCAGCAATTCGAATCAAGAATTGCCCCTTCACTTAGAGGGCCGGTGCTTACTACGCCGTTCAAGCTGATTTTGTATGTGTGCCCAGCTTGCTACCATACCTCTTCATTACTGAGTCCTAGCGATCGTGAACGGATGCTAAGTCGCTTAACGCCAGAAGAATAGTTTGCGCATAATGAATGAGCTAAGCATGGCTTGCTGCCAAAAAGGGAATCTTATCAAACGTAATTCCGATAAGCAAAGGGAGGGACATGGCTTCATGTCCTTCCCTTTTGGCAGGAGGCAACGTTTTGGCAAAAACCTTAGACAAGCAAGCTGTATTATTGCTCATCGTTCAAGCACTGTATGGCATAGCAAATGCATTATCAGGAACCTTCGTTCCTGTGTATTTATGGAAGGCCAGCCAGTCTTATACGTTAATCGGCTGGTTCTCCATGGGGCAATACGTCATGAGCGGCTTAACGTTTTGGGTAGCGGGCAAATGGGTGAAAGAGCATAATAAAATGAATAGCCTGCGTGCAGGTATTATTTTGTCAGGTCTGTTTTATTGTGCTGTTCTGCTGCTGGGAGAAAAAGCGAAGCTGTATTTCCTACCGCTAGGTGTTCTAAACGGCATGGCACTCGGTTTTTTCTGGATCGCGTTCAATGTTGTTTATTTCGAAGTGACTGATCCGGACAATCGCGACCGCTTCAATGGCTGGTCGGGATTGTTAGGCTCTGCAGCTGGAATAGCGGCGCCATGGGTGTCAGGTATGCTTATTACGTCGATGCAAGGCGAGCAAGGCTACCGACTGATATTTACTATATCCCTGATTATCTTCTCCATGAGTGTTGTGCTCAGCTTCTGGCTCAAGAAGCGGCATGTAGAAGGCAGCTATAGCTGGATGCATGGGTTGCGGCAGTTGAAGCAGAAAGGCAACCCGTGGCGGAGAATGTTTCCCGCTATTGCGGCGCAAGGTGTACGCGAAGGGGTATTTATGTTTCTTGTGGGGCTTACGGTATATGTAGCTACACAGAACGAGAGCAAGCTGGGAACCTATTCTCTGCTGACTTCTCTCGTTGCGCTTGTCAGCTTCTGGCTGGTAGGGAAACGATTGAATAAAAACAATCGAAAGCTGGCCATGCTGATCGGTGTTATAATGATCGGCATCGTTATTCTGCCTCTGTTCTGGAAGGTAACCTATAGCACATTGTTGATGTTCGGAATCGGAACGTCACTATTCATGCCGCTTTACATTATTCCGATGACCTCTAGAGTGTTCGATCTAATTGGACAATCAGAAGAGAGCGCACGGGAGCGGGAAGAATTTATTGTGCTTCGCGAAGCAGGCTTGGTGCTTGGAAGAGTCATTGGTTTATCATCATACTTAATCGTACTGCCACTTAATCATTCAACAGTCGCCATTACATGGTTATTGTTTGCAGTAGGTATTGTTCCCATCGCGGGCTGGTGGTTTATGAAGCCGTTTTTGAAGGAGCAGAGAGCTTAATATAAGTGGAGAAGAGGATCGCAAATGCCAAGAATCGTGAACGATATTACACAATTAATCGGGAATACGCCTGCTGTTAAGCTTAATCGGCTCCTTGAGGAGGGCAGCGCAGAAGTTTACGTCAAGCTGGAGCGTTTCAATCCGAGCGGCAGCGTGAAAGATCGTGCAGCGTTGTCACTCATTAATGATGCGGAGCAGCGCGGCTTAATCAAACCAGGCGATACGATTATTGAGCCGACAAGCGGCAATACTGGAATTGGATTAGCTATGAACGCGGCAGCAAGAGGTTATAAGATGATCTTGGTTATGCCTGACAATATGACTGCTGAGCGTATTAAGCTGCTGCAGGCCTATGGAGCTGAGGTCTTTCTTACTCCTGCAGCTGAAAGGATGCCAGGTGCGATTCGTAAAGCGGAAGAGCTTCAAGCGAGCAGGCCAGGAAGCTACATTCCGAACCAATTCGAGAACCATGCGAATCCCCATATTCATCGAGTAACGACGGCGATAGAAATTATCGAGCAGATGGACGGCAAGCTCGATGCTTTCGTGGCTACCGCGGGTACAGGAGGCACCATTACAGGTACAGGTGAGGCGCTTAAAAAAGCGTTGCCGAATGTATACGTAGCGGTTGTAGAGCCGCAAGGGTCCCCCGTATTATCAGGCGGTGTACCGGGGCCGCATAAGCTGGTAGGCACAAGCCCCGGCTTCGTGCCCTCCATTCTTAACACTTCAATTTATGATGAAATTATCCAAGTAACTGATGATCACGCGATTTCGACAATGCGGGAGCTTGCTACAAGAGAAGGCCTTCTGCTTGGTCCATCCTCAGGAGCTTCCGTTTGGGCTGCGATGCAGATTGCGAAGCGGCTTGGTACTGGGAAACGGGTACTGTGCATTGCGCCAGATACAGGCGAGCGTTACATGAGCATGGATATATTCTGAGCACGTTAGAGTAGCGCACTTATCCCCATTTTTGCAATGATCGTTTCAATATAGCGCGTCGTTCCTCAATATAAGTACGGAAGAAGGCAGGCTCTGATAGGAAAGTATCATAGCTTGCCTTTCGTGTGTAATCACTTCTGATCGCTGGGGACAACCGCTCGTACATACTGGATATAACGGGCTCAAGCTTTTCAATAGTAAAAGAGTGTTGCAGCAAATTTCTCACAATAGATTTGTACTTCCTGCGGCAAGCAGGCAGCGTGAACAGCTTCTCTGTTAAGGTGTTGTATCCTTGCAGCCGAACGAGATCGCTGCCGCAAGGCTTTCCATAGCAATTTCTTCCCCAGGTTCCCTCATAATCCCACGGAATAATTCTATATTTCCCGTTTGATTGAAGCTCATAGAGCGCGTAGTTTTGGTCAAATCCATCATAATTCCCCGTCAGTACTGCACCAGCCAGCCATAGCAAATATTGCGACACATCGAGTTTACTCGCGGTATGTCTGCTTAGTTTAGCTCCGGACAATCGATTTGAATTGCGTACGAATGATACGAGTCTGCTTTTCGTCCCTGTTTTACCTTGCTTGAGCTCATAACCGTCGAATATAGAAGGCTTCTTATCTTTTGTTATCGGGTCGATCAAGCTGAAATTAGCACTGTCATTCACTGCATAAAGCAGGGAACGGTTGCGAATGTTTCTTTTCTTGAAGAAGAGAGAATCAACAGCCTCAATCTCCAAATAAACACCTTGAGGATTTCCATTTATGATTAGCCAGAAATGATTAGTTCGAGGCGAGGGGACTCCGATCTCATTGAAAAAATGAAAGGAGAGCGCATTGCGAATCATAGAAGGGTCATCGTATTCGGCATTCCAATGCAGTGTTCTTCCATCCTCCAAACGAACCTCATATGACTTTTTAGAGTAATTGCGCGTGTGCCCACCCCTTAAACCAAAAGTCACTTTGTATGTGGCGTCCTCCCGTTCAAGATCAGCCGGCTTGAAGGCTTGACCCCAAGCATTCCCCTTTATTTCCTGCAAGTCTGCGTCATTGATACGAATTGTGCGCACAGGCAAGGCAGCAGCCATTCAACCATCTCCCGAGGCATAAGATACAGCCCACCGCGTAACGATAGGCTTCTGATCTATTACCGTATTCAGCTCAAGCCCAGATGGTCACAGTGCAGTTGGGAATAAGGGGCGGCTTTCATGGTCTGGACTCTACTAATCATAGAGAAGGACTGCACAAGTTTAAATAAATAGATAGTAATCTAGTACCACTACCATAGGGGATACATATAAATATATTACATATCGAGCATCATGATAGATGGAGTGAACGATGTTTGGGAGGGATGCAGAGCTAGAAAAAGCAAGGATGACAATAGTTGGTGGAATGTCGCTCTCTCAGTAAGACTTTAATCTATTAATGATATTATCGGAGGGATTTAATTATGAGTTTTTGCTGTAATCGTCAGAATGTTGCTGGTCAAATGGACACGAACGATAATCGCGGATGTCATCGTAGTAACGGTCTAAACAATGATTTTGTTAAAAGCTTGGTAGGCAAAAATGTTAAAATCAATCGCGGCGGTCCAGACTCCATTTATGGCAAACTGCTTGCCGTGAAAAGCGACTATCTTGTAGTGAGCACAAGAGAAGGCGTAGTCTATATTGCTGATAGCCATGTTAAAAGTATTACTGAAATGGCTTGCAGCAGAAGCGGTGGGAACAGAAGTGGTGGCAATAAAAGCGGCGGCAACAAAAGTTGTGGGCATAAAAGCGGACATCGTGATCCAAGCTTTATTAAAGCAAACAACTTCCAAGGTGTAATTCGTGCATTGAATCAGTCGTTCGTGCAAATAAACTGGGGAGGTCCTGAGAAAGTGGAAGGCTTCCTAGCTCAAGTGAATAATAACTCTGTGCTAGTGGTATCAGGCAGAGAAGCGATTCAAATTCAAACGGATCACATCAGAACCATTAAAGAAGTGAACTGCGGCCGTTCTGGAGGCAACTCGAATAACGCTAACAATTCAGACAAAAACAAAAATGACAGCAAAAATGACAATAAGAACGACAATAAGAACGACAACAAAAGCAACAAATCACAAGGTAACCGCAGCGGCGGAAAAAGCCGTGCAAACGCAGCTTCCGTTAAGTCAGCTTCCAAAACGACACGTCGATCGGTTAAGTAAGGCTATTGCATGGGTTGGTGTCAGGCAGAGTGCAAGCTCTCTGCCTGACTCCGTCCTAATCGGATGAGAGGAGGTTGATCGCATGAAAACCCGTCATCCGCTGCTTGACCGGCAGGTCGAATTGGAGATTTCAGGAAAAGTAGCGCCTATACGAGGTAAACTGATTGAATTTGGTCAAGATATATTAGTACTGCATAATGGAACGCAATTTCTGTATATTCCGCTCATCCATCTGCAGCAATTAAGGCTGTCGACGCGGGATAATGAAGAAAGCTATGAGGTACCAGAGACGCCTTTCGAGCCTTATAATGAGCCAGTCTCCTATCGTAAAACGTTAATGAATGCTAAAGGTATGTTCTCCGAAATTTATATTACAGGAAATCAATCCATCCATGGCTATTTGACAACAGTGATGAACGACTTTTTTGTTTTCTACTCGCCTGTCTATCATACCGTAATCGTTTCGCTGCATCATATGAAATATTTGATTCCTTATACGCCGAACGTAACGCCTTACACCTTAACGCCTGAGCAGTTTCCTCTGAAGCCCTCCCCGCTAACATTGGCAAGAACCCTCGATCAACAGCTTCGCAAACTAATTGGTGAATTTGTTGTGCTTGATTTAGGAGAGAACTCTAACAAAATTGGAGTGCTCAAAAACGTTGATCAAAATATGATCGAGCTGGCTAATGCCAGCGGAAATGCCGTATTCCTGCACTTTGATCATGTGAAGACCGTTCATATTCCTTAAAGCTGGAATGAAGATGCTCTGCTGTTATAAAGGCGGAAGCATCTTTTTTTTGCTTAGCGATAGGATATATCGATCAAAGAAGTCCCTGTCAAACTTTTTCATGAGGAAAGCTTCTTAATGGATAACGATACATAAATAAAGGTAAAACAGCTCATCCTATGTTTGGCACGAAAATAATGGATTCAGATGTGCTTCAAGCATTGCATGATGAAAGAAGGAGGATGATTTATGATTCAGCCAATGACTGGGAAAGAGCTGGAATATATTGCAGACTCGATGTCGAACGAAGATGCACAAATTAAGCAATGTGCGGCTTTGGTAGCAACAGGTACTACTCCTGCACTCAAAAACCTATGCTCCCAAATGATCCAAACGCATCAGCAGCATTACGATTCTTTGCTGCATGCGATATCGCACCATCAACAAATGGCTCCCACACAGCCTCAGCAATAATGAAGTACTACATGATGTATAGGAGGTAAGTCGATATGTATCAGCAACAGCAAAAACAATTCGTTCTCACAGAAGAAGATTTGGCTGGAGGCATCCTCTCCGACTTGAAGCGAATCGTCCGTGAATATGCAACTGCCGCAACAGAGTCGACCTGTCCGGATATTCGTCAGTTGTTCACGAAGCTGACAGACAGTACACTAGCTCTTCAAGGGCAGATGTTCCAAGCGATGCAGCAAGCCAATATGTACAATACGTCATCCCCGGTGCTTCGCCAAGAGCTTGATAAGCAAGCGAAGCAATACCAGCAAATGAAACAAAAAACAAATCAATTTTTGCAGCAGACGCTTGGTGGACAACAAAATCAAACGTTCTATACGCCGCAAATGCAGCAATCCAATCAGCAACAAGGTAATCAACCGTATTATATGTAACCCGAATAAAGCGGAACAAACGCTCCTTGAGCCAGACGGTATTGTGACTACCGTCTGTCCAAGGAGCGTTTGTGTGTCATGCTGATTAACTGATCGATTATTTACCCAATTGATTCTGTAATGTCATGATGATAGTGAGTGCCTGTGCTCGCGTTGCGCTTTGCAGCGGAGCAAAGCGATTTCCACCTACACCACCCACAAGTCCCATCTTACTGGCAGTCGCTACATACGGTACAGCCCACGCAGGAATATCACGCGCATCAGCGAAGCTAATGACAGCATTTGGGTCTGGTTGAATGCCAGCGGCTCTAACAATCATGGCAACCATTTCTGCACGATTCAAAGAGTTGGAAGGACCAAACGTTTCGTTCTCATAACCGTTAATGATACCAGCTTGCACAGCCTTAGCTACATGACTTTGCGCCCAGACTGGAATTTTGTCCATATCCTTAAAGACGGGTACATTTCCTGTTGCCTCCAAAGTCATCGCACGACCGAGAATCGTTACAAATTCTGCTCGGTTTACAACTTGATTCGGACGGAAGGTATTGTCGTTATAGCCCATTATTAATCCATCTGCAACTGCTTTCTTAATTGCAGCCTCTGCCCAATGCCCATTGGTATCAGCGAAGCTTGTTTCTGGAGCCGGATTAACCGTTTCTCCTCCACCCGTAACCGGTGTTGCAACTGGGCTTGGACTTGGCGTAACTGTTGGCGTTAGAGTCGGCGTTGCCACTGGAACAGTTACTGGCGGTGACGTTGCCGGCGGCGTTGTCACTGGCGGTTCTGTCACAGGTGGATTTGTCGCTGGCGGTGTTGTCGGTTCTGTTAACTGCTGCTTAACAATACCGAACTGATCGATAATAAACGGTTTTGCATCGTTAAGGTTCTGATCGATCTCATAGGTTACGGCCGTCAGCTTGCCGCCATCAACTGTAATGCCCACAAAGTTTTGTACTTGTCCCGTTACCCCAGCCGGCGTATTTGCGTACTTCTGCGAGTGGCTTTCCTCGGAACGCTCAAATAGATCGAAATAAGCGTCGCCAAGCTGTGGTTTTGTATTTTTCTTGTACACCTTTGCTCCAGCTGTAGCTGGAATCAAATAAATCGTTCCATCTGGTTTTACGGCATATTCAATCGATTCACCATTCAGCGTTTCTGTTACTTTTTCTACATCCTCTGCCGTTCCGTCCGATTTGATCGGCTTGGTCCGCGCGTAGATATGATCATGACCCTGAAGCACCAGATCGATTTTCAGCTCCGCGATAAGCGGTGCAATTTTTGTTCTTAGTCCAGTAGCTCCCATAATATCGCTGTCCGTTGCATGGCTTGCTGTCGTATAAGGGCCTTTGTGCATATTGAGAATAATCCACTCAGTACCTGCGGCTCTTGCCTTTGCTACATCCTGCTTCAGCCATTCTACCTGCTCTACAGACATGTTGGCATAATCAGTAGAGTTCTCGTTCGTATTAAGCACGATGAAATGCGCATTGCTGTAGTCATAGGAGTAATAGGCACCGGATACGGTAGCCGAATTCTTAGCCTGCTGCAAATTGAAATGCTCATAGAATGAGCTGCCGCTTGGCTCATGATTGCCTGCTGCCGGAACAATCGTTGTATGCATCAGACTGTTCTGGGAGTGGCCGAGCAACCAATTCCATTCCTCCTCAGCATTTCCGTTTTCGACAACATCGCCATTATGGACAACAAATTTAGCATCAGGAATGGTTGCCATCGCTTTCGCGAGCGTTTGACCTGATAAGATTGCTTCATATTCTTCCTTCGCCTGTGTATCTGACAGGTCAATGAAAGTAAATGGAACATGCTGTGCAGGAGCAGTTTCGAATACTCCTGTTTCACTCCATATATTCAAGTCCTTGTCACCAACACGGAAGAAATATTCGGTATTGGCTTTCAAAGCGCTGGCTTCGGCCTTATGAACATGCTCGGCAATCGAATTCGTTGCTACGCTAGTGCTGCCAGTAAAGGCTTGAGCATTCGTGAAATCGGCTTGCATACTTGTCTTTTCCACGATCTCTAGATCACTGTGAGTTGAGTCCAAAGGCGTATACCAGACAAATCCTTTGGAGGTTTTCGGATCACCATTAAACGTAACGACTACTTTGCTTACTTCCAGTGGAGGTGCACTAAGCATTGCGGTCAGCTCCATATCGAAGTACAAATCTGAGCTTCCGCGTGTGGATTGGTGAACCTCAACGGCGATGATGTTTTCCCCATCCTGCAGGTTCTCTTTCAGCGGCGCAGTCAAATCGATCTCATTGTAGAGCACCGGATTCGATTTATTTGATGTTGCGAAGGTTGAATAAGTAATCGTTCCCTCTGGCATACCAGCACGGTACACCTCAGTACCATTCACGTACATAACTGCTCCATCATCGATTCCGAAATTACCAAGCAGCTGGCCATAGCTGTTTATTTCATCGAGGTCGACTTGAAGCTTCGTGACAAAATAAGAAGTCGTATGTTTATTTGCACTATCTGAACCGAAGCTTATCGTTGTATTCAAGTTACCGAACTTAGTCGTTGTGGCGGAAAATCCAAGCGGAGCTTGGCCGGTTGCCCAGTTTTTATCCTCATAGCTCGTTCGCCAAGTGTTGCCTTGATCAACACCTGTATCGAGATACTTCCAATCCGCATTTTTAGGCATCCAAATAATAGGCTGTGCTTCTGCAGCTTGTGCCTGCTGTACCGGTTGGCCGACAACGCCAAGCAGTAACGCAGTAGATAATAGAACTGATAAACAAATCTTCCAATTTTTAAACATTTTGTTCTCCTTTTTTATAAATATTATTTTCGTACAGCCATGTAAGGTTATCAATAAAGTGTTATCGTTTTGTTTATAACATTTATAAGTTTTGTAAATGTGAATGATAAATTAGATTTATAATGATATATAAATAGATCTATTGGGTGTAAAACAAACGATCTATGTGAATGTAGATGATAAAAACCTATGGCACATATTGGTTGATTTACTTATAATGGATAATGATAGAGATATAGGGAGGGTATTTGATGTGCGGAATTTTGCTGATGTATTGATTGATGAGGGAGTTAAGAAAAATAGTGTTTTAGTCGTTGGCTTAGATCCGGATATTCAATATTTTCCTGATATAATGCTTGAGCATGTAGATTCCTCATCGAACGAGAGTATAGCTGCTGCAATCTATGCATTTAATCGAATGGTGATTGATGCAGTCGCCGATCATGTAATAGCGATTAAACCTCAGCTCGCATATTACGAGGTGTATGGAAGCTACGGCATCAAGGCTTTGGAGGATACGATAAGCTATGCGCGATCGAAGGAACTAATCGTCATTAACGATGCCAAACGCGGTGATATTGGTTCGACATCAGCAGCTTATGCTCGTGCTTTTTTAGGTGAGGGGACGCTTGCAGGTGAGATGGTTACCGTTAATCCGTTCTTAGGCAGTGATGGATATATGCCGTTTATTGAAGCAGCGGAGCAATATAATAAGGGGCTCTTTATACTTCTGAAGACATCTAACCCTTCATCCTCTGAAATACAAGATTTGCAATTGGAGGACGGAAACTTGCTCTACTTCAAGTTGGCGGAGAAGCTTGAGACATTAGCAAGCGAGACAGTTGGAGCTAATCATTATTCATTCATTGGTGCGGTTGTCGGGGCTACTTATCCAGAAGAAGCAAGGAAAATACGCGAGACGTTACCTCATTCGATTTTTCTAGTTCCCGGGTTTGGGATGCAAGGAGGGAAGGCTGAGGATTTAGGTGTGTTTTTTGATGAGCATGGTATTGGTGCAGTTATATCGTCTTCTAGGGGTATTATCTACTCCTATATGAACCAAAAGGGGGATTGGAGAAAAACAACGAAGGCTGACATCTCCAGATACATTACAGAAGCAGCGACAAATGCGAAGGAACAAATTAATGAGGTTAGATTCCATAAAGATAGGTAGTGGGATGCCATTAAAAAATATTGGAATTTATCCGCACATTCCCGGCCGGGCCAGCACGTTACTGCTGGATTGTATTGCAACTTTAGTTGGGTGTACCTTGGAATCGTTAAGTAATATTCAAAGGAGTGACTATCCTTGCGGATACATAGCATTAAATTACTCACCAAACAATTAAAACAGCTTCATAGATTTTATACAGATGTGTTTGGACTGACTTTGAAAGAGAACTCTAGTGAAACATTTGCTGTAAAAGTCGGACATTCAGACTTGATCTTCGAATTGGCAGATCATGCCGAGGAAAATCCTTTTTATCATTTCGCCTTTGACATCCCGGAGAACAAGATTGATGAAGCAATAGTATGGCTTGATTCAGTCGGGGTTACGTTAAATATATTGCCCGACAATACATTCAAGGCTTACTCCAAAACATGGCATGCAACATCCATCTATTTCTATGATCCGGCAGGAAATATAGTAGAGTTTATCGCTAGACATAATCATGACAACGCAATACTTGCTCCATTTACAGGCAAAGAACTATTAAGGATTAGTGAAATCGGTCTTGTCGTGAATGATGTAACAAGTATGAAAGACTCTATGCGAACAAATTATATCATAAACGGATATAAGGATAGCTACGAAACATTCGCTGCGATTGGTGATGAAGAAGGATTATTTATTTTGTCTGCAAATCATAGAGCCTGGCTTGGTTCAGATAAAAAAGCGAGTATTTTCAAAACAGAAATTACAATTGAAGGAACGCCTGAAGGTGTATTTGTCCTTGGACAATACCCATACAGTCTAAGTGTAATAGGGACTCCGCTTACATGATATAAGAGTGATGATATGTTCACTGTATTTTCCTGTAAATGAGCCAGATGGTGAAACGGTTATTGGTGTCTTTCATATTGGAGGAGGGGAATGAAAGGTGATATACACTGGCATAATTTTGGCTTCGGTGATTATTCAAAATATAATTCTGCTCATGACACAACCAGATAAATATAAAACCTGGGTATCCGTTTTTAATTTATCTTTAGGTATTATATTGACAATGTTGGCTGTGTATTTTTATTTTGATGCTTATAAACCTAAAACAGGACCAGTAGGAAATGGCCGTGATGACGATTTGATTATGACTAATTTTATTGTCATGACAGTTGCCGGAGGAAGCTTTATAATTATCGGTATTATCGGTATTTACGTTAAAAGAAAGTTAAAGCACAAAACAAATGGAGGTGGCTTTGTTGACAAAAAATAAATTTCAGATAAAAAGAGAAGCTACCTATCAATTGCTCCTTGAAGCTGGTATGAGCTGTTTCTCGGAAAAAGGATATGCGGCTACGACTCTAGGAGATATTGTTGCGCGAACAGGGCATACGAAGGGGGCGTTTTACGGCCATTTCACAAGCAAAGAGCAGTTATTCATGCATGTGCTTGATTATCAGATTCAGTTAACGAATGGTTGGACAGATATCCCGAAACAATACAATACTGCAGATACAACACTTGAAGAAGTGCTTTTGATTACACTTTCACAGCTTGGGCAAATGGTAAAAGGTATCGATAAGTGGATTGTGGTGCTGATTGATTTCTACCAGCAAACCAAGCACGATTCTGAGATGCACGGCATGCTCAAGGAGAAATATCGCAATTGGATTGCAGGGATCGAAGCTTTAGTGATCACCTTGCAGGAGAAAGGATGGATTCCTCCGGAAAAAGATGCTCATATCATAGCGATACAAGTAATTGCTTTTAACGAAGGCTATGCGGTTTTTTCACTTCTATTTGATGGCACCAACCCGGGGGCGCATATCAACGGACTAGTTAAGCTGATGTCTTGAAGCATTAATGCTGTAATTGCATCTGCATTCCAGTTTTAGAACAATTTTCTTGACGAATGGTTTATGTGGCAAATATTATATACTATATGGAATGTATTTAAATAGAGCGGGATACGTTTTCGGGAGTCAGTCTGATAGTCTACTCATCGTTCAAACGGTTACGAACAAAATTTCAAGAGAATATGATTAGAGGAGAGAGATTTTTGGACATCATTCGAAGCTCGACCGGCATGCGGAAAAAGGTAAGGCCTTTTCTAGCAATCGTATTATTTATAGCAATAATGGTACAGTTATTGTCCAGTTTTAGTCAAACAGCATTTGCAGCTTCTAGTTGGAGGATGGGCGCCGGGGCCGGTCATCCATCAGCTCTTGGCTTTGAACCGTTCGGGATGGATGTCGATCCCGTCAACGGTTATTTGTTCGTAACAGATGAGAGCACTTTTACAGTCAAAATATATGACTTGGACGGGAATACGACAGGGATGACGTTAACAGCTTCCCCGGGCAACTTCGCTGAGCCCCTAGCTGTTAAATTCGATGGAGCAGGACATGTATATGTAACGGATAAGTGGTACGTTTACCGATTTGATGTTTCCTTTTCGAGCGGAAGCTATACGTTTAATAATATGATCAAATGGGACGGAAATAGCACAGTTCCTTCGGTAGGGAGACTTAGTTACCCTCAAGGAATCGCCGTGTACGGCAATGATTTGTACATCGCGGACACGAATGCCGACCGTGTTCTCAAATTTGATGTGTCAACATTCAGTTCAACGAGCAACCCGGTGGTATGGTCAGGCGATCTAGACCCTGATCCAGCCATAGACGCGACAATCGATACACCTTTCGGTATTGCCGCGGACAGCTCCGGCGTCTTCATAGGCAATAATGTAGGTTCAACCGGAAAAATAATTAAATGGAAGACGGATGGGAGCACATTGATCAAAGCAATCAGTCGGCCTAAAGGATTACGATTGCATTCTGACGGTTATTTGTATGTGGCGCTCAACGGCAGCAATGGCAGTCTTGTGACCCGCTTTGATTCGAGTTTAAACGAAGACTCGGTATATTTCACGGGTAACGCGAGCGCAATTGCCCCTGCAAATATTGGGTTTGATTATACGGGAGCGCTTTATTTGAGCACTTATGCCCAAAGTCCGCCCTACGATCCTGAATACGATACGATTTGGAAGCAGTCGTTAGGGTCACCAGATAACCGATTGTCCACAGTGACAGCAAGCGGAATATCGCTTAGTCCTGCGCCATTCTCGCCCAATACGCTAGAATACACGGCAAGCGTGGCGAGCAGCGTCACTTCAACGATGATTACTCCGGTGCTGAGTGACAGTTCGGCTAGCGTTACTGTCAACGGTACAAGTGTACCTGGCGGCATCGCATCTTCTCCCATCGTGTTAAGTAAAGGTGATAATACGGTTCCAGTCGTCGTGACTGCGATTAACGGTGCAACGCGGAACTACACCATTAAGGTAACCCGTGCTCCTTATACCGATTCGGCTTTAAGTGGGCTTGCGGTTAGCCCAGGATTGTTAAATGAGACGTTTGCTGCAGGCACGCTTACATATACGGCAAGCGTCGCAAATAGCGTCACCTCATTTGACGTTACACCAACCGTCAATAACAGTCGAGCAATGCTGAAAGTAAATAACACAGCCGCAACGAGCGGCAGCGCGTCTACCGTGTCTTCGCTTACTGTTGGACCGAACACGATTACCGTCAACGCAACGGCCGAAGATGGCACCACAGTGAGCGAATACACGATTATT
>NZ_VDBO01000001.1:1905134-2304210 GCF_005930355.1 Paenibacillus sinopodophylli | reverse complement strand
GTCACGCGTGCTCCTTCGGCAACCGCTGCACTTGGTTCACTTACACTTAGTTCGGCTACGCTTAACGAACCGTTCGCTTCCGGCACCACCGCTTATACGTCAAATGTCGCGAACAACGTCGATTCGATTAGCATAACGCCAACTGTATCGGACAGCACGGCGACTTTGGAAGTGAATGGCGTTTCTTCGGTAAGCGGCGATGAGTACGGCCCGATTTCACTCGATGTCGGCCCGAACACGATTACCGTCAACGCAACGGCCGAAGATGGCACCACAGTGAGCGAATACACGATTATTGTCACGCGTGCTCCTTCGGCAACCGCTGCACTTGGTTCACTTACACTTAGTTCGGCTACGCTTAACGAACCGTTCGCATCCGGCACGACCGCTTATACGGCAAATGTCGCGAACAATGTAACGGAGATTAGTGTGACTCCGACCGTTTCTCTCAGCACGGCATCGCTGAAGGTTAATGGTGTGGCGACGGTTAGCGGATCAGTGTACGGACCAATTGCGCTTGCTATCGGTGCTAACGTAATTACGATTGCTGTTACCGCGCAGGACGGTGTGACAACTAGCTCCTACAGCATAGTCGTGACACGTGCTCCAGCTTCTACAGTACCGCTGCCGGAACAGTCTTCAGGAGGAAGCGGGATTGTAACGCCTCCGGTCATCTTGAATGATATTTCCGGTCATTGGGCGGAAGCAGAAATACGTAAAGCGGTAGCGGAAGGATGGGTTACCGGTTATCCGGACGGCTCGTTTAAGCCTAATGGTGAAGTGACCAGAGCCGAGTTCGTTCAGATGTTGGCGAGGTCTCAAGGTTGGAAGATGCTAGAATCGATGAATATTCCTGTTTTTACCGACATCAACGACATTGGATTATGGGCGCGGCCAACCATTTCGATGGCGGTTCAGAAGGGCATTATTAACGGCTACGAAGATGGAAGCTTCCTTCCCAATCAGCCAATGATGCGTGCAGAAATGACTATGATGATCATCAGAGCACTTGGTATAACCGTTGAGTCGGATGGATACACCTCATTCGCTGATAACGCCAAGATTCCCGCGTGGTCACGGCCTTATATTGCTGAAGCAGCCAAGCGAGGCCTTGTCAAAGGGGGGGATAATAATCGGTTCGAGCCAAATCGTACATCAACGCGAGCTGAAGCTGTTGTCATCCTAACCAGATTGTTGAATAAAAATTAGTCGATCCATTCACTGGCCATCCCCGCACAAGAATACAACCAGCCCGCATTCTATTGGATGCGGGCTGGTCTGTTTTTACAGCTTGAGCATTACTGCAGCATGCGTTGATCCTAAAGAATAGACTCCATTCAATCCAGAACACGCCTAGCATCCAACTGCTGCTGTACTTCTTTTCTTACCTCTTCGATACCCGCTTGCCGGAGCTCCTCGTTAAACTTAGGGAGGATCATGTCAACATCTACAGTGCCCGTCATAAGGCTTGAATAGTATTTCTTCCATACCATCTCGATGTTATCCATTTGGGATGTCATTTTGGTTAGATCTGGTGTGAAGCCGAGAACGGTTGACTTTATGACTTCAGCGTTATATTTGCGGAATTGATCCCATTTATCAGGTGGCTCTGGATGATCACCACCCATGGTTTTTAAGATAAACCAATTTCCCTGTGTGTATTGTACGCCTGCATAGCTTGCTGGTGCATCTGGGATCGGGTTGCCTTGACTGTCTTTTTCCGGAATTGGAATGGCTTGCCCATTTTCACTTAGCTTGTAATGCACGCCTTCAATTCCATAATTAAATAAGTTTCGTATCTCAGGGTCGGTATTGAGTAAATTCAGAAACTTAATGGATGCAATGGGATGCTTGGTGTAGGCATTAACAGCCATAATCCCGCCTCGTACAGATTCTGTCGTGACGACGATGGGGGTTACCGGATTCGAAACAACCGTGTAGCCGCGATCCTTGCTCCAAGTCGTTTCCGAGAGCGGCCCGCCGCCTGAGGATTTCCAGAACACTTTATCCCCACGTTTTAGCCCGCCAGGCTCACGCAGCGCGGCATCCTTGTTAATGAAGCCTTCCTTGTAATAATGCCGTAATGTGTCTAATACCTGCCGCGCTTCCTCGGTTTCGAAGATGTTCACGACCTTAGCGCCTTGTTCCAGTGACTTCACCATCAAGGGCATTTTATGGTTCACAATATATTCGTAACCATAGAGTGCGAAGAAATTGTGTGAATCCCGATCTAATTCCATCGGTACATATGCAGGCTCCTTCTGCTTAATCATTCGGAGCAGCGGTTCAAGTGATTCCAATGTATTATACTTCGTAATGTCGATCTTGTACTTATTTACGATTGAAGCAGGGTACATCCAATGATCACGCACGGCCAATTCTTTATTGGTCGGTACACCATAAATACCTCCATCATTCATTCGTACCCCTTGCCAAAAGGTTGGGTCAATGGTATCGTACAAATCTTGACCCAGACCGGTAAGATAGTTATCAAGTCTAAGCCATGCGCCGCGCATAGCGGTTGTTCCATAGTTGGGGGTAAAAGCAATGTCAAAGGGAGTTCCTGCGGATATAATGGTGTTCAGCCGCTCTTCATATTCCTGCCAGCCTATTTTAATATAGGTAATCGTCACGCCTATTTTACGAGACATGATTTCATTAATTTTATCATTTACGAGCTGTAGATCCTTGTCAGGTTCTCCGATCGTGTAGTAGATCAGATTGATGGTTTCACTATAATCATTGTCATCAAAGTTTCTGCTAGGCTGACGGGAGCAACTGGTTGAATACGCTGTAAGCAGCAAAATCATACTGATCGTCATGAAGATACTTTTGTATCTAGAGTACTTTAGCATCCCTATTCTCCATTCAGTCTCGATCGTTGTTATCCTTTTACCCGCAGATCAGAGGGAGATTTCCCGAAAAAGCTGTGAAAGTGTGTATAGAAATAATTGAGATTGTTATAGCCTACGGAAACCGCGATCGTTGAAATTTTCTCATCTGATGATTGTATATGCTGTTGCGCAAGGAGCATTCGATAAGCCATTAGATATTCTGAAAATTTCATACCAGACTCTTTCAGAAATAATTGCCCAAGATAGGTGCTGTTCATCTGAAAGAGCTCCGCTACTGATTTTAAGGTAATATTCTGAGCATACTCCGTCTTAATCATTAATAGTATGCGGTTGACCAGCTTGGATAAGCGATCATAGCTTACACCGAGTACAGGGTCCTTGTTCAGGCTTTCGCAGCTTACATTACCTACTGTACCACCCAGATCCTCAACAATAATTTTCTCAATGACTTGCTGCAGCTTGGTACGATCTAAAGGCTTGAGTAGATAGTCTTTCACACCACAACGAATAGCCTCTTGGGCATACTTGAATTCACTATAGCCGCTCATGATCACATATTTGGTCGGAATTTGAAGCTCGTTCAGTCTTCGGATCGTTTCATAGCCAAGGTCCTTGCCCACACAAACATCAAATATGGCGACATCCGGCTGTTGCTCTACAACCTTAGACATTGCTGCATCCGTAGATTCGCACGTATCTATTCGACTGAAGCCGTATTGCTTCCAATCCAAGATTCGCTTCATGCCCTCTAGTATCTGTGGTTCGTCATCCATGATCAGTAGTTTGTACATCCCGGGTCACCTCTTTCGGAATCTGTACAGAAATTTTAACTCCAGCTTCTTCGTTATTTCCAATCTCTATGGAAAAGCTTCTCCCATAAAAGATGTGAAGCCTTGTGTATACGTTGCGTAAACCGATACTTTCGGAGGAAGTATCATCTTGGCTGAATAGCGTGCTTCGCACGGCATGTAAACGCTCGGCTTGAATACCACGCCCATTATCCACAAATTCTAAAACATAATGATCTTCAGCTTCCCAGCCATTGACGACATACAGGTTAAACGCATTACTAGCGTTAAAGCCATGGATGAAAAAATTCTCAGCCAAAGGCTGCATCCAGAACTTCACGGTAGGGATGGAGAGTAATGCATGGTCTACATTAACTTGATAAAAGAAACGTTCGGGGTACTTGAATTCCATAATCTCTAAATACTTCTGCAGTAATTCCAGCTCACTAGCAATCGTAATCGTATTTTCCTTTTTGACGATTTCACGAAAGAGAGCCCCTAAGGTAGCTATGGCATCAGCGGTGTCTCTATCTTGATTAACAAGAGCAGTGGAGCGGATAACCTCTAACGTATTGTATAGAAAATGAGGGTTGATTTGATTCTGAAGCGCTTTCATTTCTGTTTCTTGTTGTTTGAGTTTAAGCAAATATTCATTACGTATATGCTTATCTAGCTGCTGAATCATATCATCTAATTCCCTTGCGATCATTCCGTATTCATTGCGACGATAACGGGCAGGGCGATTAGGCGTGAAATTGGCTGTTTTCACACGTCCAATCGATTGAATAATGCGGTGCAGGAAGCGAGAATCATCCCGCAAATTGTACACAATGAGTAGAAGTACGCTAATCATGGTCGTTAAGACGATTAGAAAGATGGTGATCAGCATCTTGGTATGCTGCTGAATGAGCATAGACAAATCAACGATGCTAACGAATTTGAAGTTGAACTTGGTCGACGGAAAGGTAATAAAAAAGCTATGCTCAAAGACTCCCTTCGAAATATAGCCATGACTGTGTCCGCTCGCCACGGCTAGACGGGATAATTCCTTCAAGCTTTGGTCCTGTGGATTGCCGATAAGGTAGATTTCGTCAGAAGCACTAACTGCAGCGGCCTTTCCCAATCGATATTTGGGTATGGATTTGAAAATTTGTTCACTGCTTACCAAGAAGCGAAGCTCTCCTAGTTCCTTCGAGCCCAGAGCCGGGTCCGAAAGTTTCTTGCGATATACGAAGCCCTTTAGAATAGTATCTTGAAATGCTTCGTCTGAATTAGGCAGACCGAATAGGAAGCTTGCAATGCCGTTATCATTGAATCGTACGACATTGCCATGCTGGTTGGTATGCAGGCTAACCTGTGTAATTTCACCTTGCGCCCAGCTGTACAAATACGTTTTGATATCCTCTGGGAAGGATACGAGCGGCTGTGAGAATTGGCTGTTCTGAAGACTATTGGTTAAGTAGCCTTCGGCACTGCTGCTTAAGAAGCTGCGAGCATCATCCATCAGACTATGATTGGAGTATATGCGCTGCATGTAAGCCTCAATTCGGTCGGCATCATATTGCAGCTCATTCTCTACACCGGCGAAAGCATTAGCAGCCTCTAAACGAGCATCAGCAACCCATTGGTTCAGCAGCATGGCGCAGGTTAGAATCCCGAGTGTAAGTCCAATGATTACGACGAAGATTACGTATGCAATAAACTTATAACGATAAATTTTGATTTGTAGAAAAGAGCTCATAAGGCACCTCAATTGCAGCAGCTCATCTTAAAGTAAGTATTTACCATACTACTTTATCATGATTATGCAAAGCTTCATAGGTAGCATGAAAAAGCATCCCAGACAGAGTGTCTCAATAAGGGATGCTTATTTCAAATATAGGAAAGGATATGAGTTTACTCATACTTTCTCTATGTGTTTCGCAGAAACGATGGCGTCTATAGTAAGCACGCCATCGTTTCTTCTTAACTTACTGGAAATAACTATTAATTTGCTCTTGAGCAGCTTTCATAATTGCGTCCATGCCAGCGGACTTTAGTTCAGCTGTTATTTTCGGAATCATTTTCTCCGGATCGGATGCGCCTGTAATGAGTTCATATTTGTATTTATCCCATACCGCTTGGCTATTCGCGATTTCCGTCTGAAGATTGCTGATGTCCAGTGCGAAGCCGAGTACGGTAGAAGATGTAGCTGCATCATTCAACTTTTTAACTTGATCCCATTGATCCTCAGGAGCACCTTTGGTAACGGCTAGGTTAAAGAATGTAGCTTGGGAGTATGCAGCCAGCGGCCAAGTATCGGAAGTGCGCTCGATAACCTTCTCGCCATCCACATTTTTGTAGTCTACGTCTAGCTCACCGAATGCGAGCATGTTACGTAGTTTCGAATCCGTGTTGACTAATTCGAGGTATTTCAATGCTTCTTTCTTATACTTTGAATTCGCAGAAATCGCGTTCAGTGAGCCTTGAATCGTGCTCGTTGTATATATAGGTCCGAAGTGCTGAACCATATCGTACTTTTGGACAGCGTCGTTGATTTGCCAGCCTATTTCCGCGCCTGGGAATGCCTGTGCGGCAAAGAATGGTCTGCCTTTGTCACTTTCTGTTTTAGTCGGAGCGTCAGGGTTGATGATGCCATCGTTATACCATTGATGCAGAATTTTCAGATCGGCTATAACATCAGGCTGCTCAAGAACAGAGACAACTGTGCGCGATCCATCATCCGTTTTTACGCCAATGGGAGTGAAGCCGAGCGTTAAATCATCATAATTGTTGAAGAAGCCGTTCAAGCCTTCGCCTTGTGTCATTGGCAACGGATAGAAGTTTTTGCCTTCGCCGGATTTTATACTGCGCAGCGGTTTATCCAGATCCTGCAGCGTTTTGATGTTGTTGATATCGATATTGTATTTTTGTACGTACTTATCATCATATACCCAATATTGTGTCAGCGATGAATCCTTATAAGTAGGAACGGAATAATACTTGCCGCCAATTTTCGTGCCATCCCATACTTTCTCAGGAATCAATTTGTATAAGTCAGGTGATTCACTTTGAACCAAATCTGTAATATCGGCAAAAGCACCCATAGCGACCTGCTTGCTGTATTTGCCGCTGTTTGTGAACATAATGTCGAATGGTTCGCCTGTATTCACAATCGTGTTAATTTTGGTATCCCATTCTCCCCAGCTGGCTACCTTGATGTCGATTTTCACACCAATTTTCTCCGCTGTGTATGCATTCATGGCGTCAATCGCTTTGCTGAAGTTACTCGGTACTTGGCCGCCAATCGTCCACCAGACCAGTGTCGGAATATCTTTATTTGGTTCTGTGTTGTCCTTTGGTGCATCTGTAGCTGCATTCGTTGCATTGGCTGCATTTGTCGCAGCTGGAGAGTTCGTCGAGCCGGAACAGGCTGCTACGGTAGTTGCCAGTAGTGAGAGCGTACAAAGCATAGACATGAGCTTCCAAGGTTTTTTCATTTCATTTCCCCCTTATTGAAGTTGGATCACCGTACGAGTTGTAAAGTGATCTATCATAAACCAAGCTAGCTTGGCTTATTTCGTTGGTTATCCTTTGACAGCGCCAATCGTAAGTCCGGAGATAAAATATTTCTGGAAGAACGGATAGGCGAAGGCTACAGGCAGAACGATAATAATGGCTACAGCCATGCGGGCAGATTCCTTCGGCATCGTTGCAACGAGTACGGCGTAGCTAACACCCATACTTGCGGCATTTTTGGCAAGGGCATCGACATTGCTCATCAAGCTATTTAGCAGTGCCTGCAGTGAGTACAGGTTCTGGTTGTTGATATACAGCATCGATTGAAACCAGTCATTCCAATAAGAGAAGCAGAGAAACAGGCCTATGGTTGCAATGACAGGTAAAGAGATCGGTAGGACAATGGAGAAAAAGATTCGCAGCTGGCTCGCACCATCTATTTCGGCAGACTCAATCAACCCATCGGGAATCGTGCTTTTGAAAAAGGTTTTGCAAATGATTACGTTGAACGATGAGACGGCCAGCGGCAGAATAAGTGCCCAGACACTATCCTTCAGCCCTAGTAAATTCGTATTAATGAAGTAGCTGGAAACTAAACCGCCATTAAAGATCATGGGAATGAATACGACCCAGGTCAGAAACCCATTCAGCTTGTAGGTTGGGCGAGAAAGTACGTAGCCCATGGAGGTCGTAAGCAAAACACCGAGCACAGTACCTACTAAAGTAACAAGAGCGGATACGCCGAGCGCTCGCAGAATCATCGTTCCTTGCTTGACCACATAGGCGTAAGCCTCTCCTGACAAAGCAACCGGCAGCAGATGATAGCCTGACTCACGTATGGAATCCTCACTGGATAATGAAATAGATAGGACAACGATTACAGGTATAACACAGAGCAGCGCCAGTATGATAAAGATCAAGTTGAAAAAGAGGTTTACAACGTTGCTTGTACGATTAAATTTCTCAAGTCCTGATTCGTAAGTCTTTCTCGTAGACACGGTCATGCCTCCTTACATCATCGCGCTGTCAGGATCAATTCTGCGAACAATCCAATTAGCGATTAGAATAGTTGCACAGCCTAGTACAGACTGCACGAATGCGGCAGCACCTGCCATCCCTAAGGTAGCGGATTTCAGTTGTTTATATACCATGACATCGATAGTGGTAGATACGTTGAACAGAGAATTGGAATCTCGCGTGACCTGATAGAACAAGCCAAAGTCAGTGTAGAATATACGTCCAACTGCCAAGATGAACAGCATGACGATAACAAGCTTGAGCATAGGCAAAGTAATATATCTTGTCTGCTGCCAAATGGAAGCGCCATCAATAACGGCTGCTTCATAATAAGTGCTATCCAGGCTTGTGATGGTTGCCAGATAGATGACCATGCCGTAGCCTAAGCCTTTCCACACATTCAAGAGAATAAGAATGTAAGGCCAGTATGCAGGCTCCATATACCAGTTAACTGAATCGCCTCCCATATTGACGAGCGTCTGATTGAGAATCCCTTTATCGAAGCTTAGGAACGCCCAGCCTACCGCAGAGACGACAACCCAAGATAGGAAATAGGGGAGGAACATCATCGTCTGATAAACTTTACTAGCTTTGCGGCTGTGGAGCAGTCCGATCATAATAGCGAGTAGGACAGGCAGTACAATGCCTAGAACGATAAAAATGATGTTGTATCCAATGGTGTTTCGAATAATGATCCAAGCGTCATTCGACCGGAATAAAAATTCGAAGTTTTTGAAGCCTACCCAGGGACTATTAAATACGTTGCTCAGAAACCCGCCGCTAATTCTGAAGTTTTTGAAGGCAATAATGATTCCGAACATCGGCAAGAAGCAGAACAGGATGTACCAGATCGTCGTAGGCAATGCCAAGAGTGTGAGCTCCGTATCCTGTTTATGCCAACGAATCCGTAAGCGCTTTCTTTTTTCTTGAAGCTCGACTGTCGATTTCATGCCTCTCAGTCCTTTCGGTGTTTTCGCTTGTCGTGCACCTGTTGATTTCATTGTATATGACGAGGATTCGATGCTTCTAGACAACAAACTTGATACTGTAGTCAACAAACGTTAGATTCGAACAATTCGGTAACCGGTGCAGTCATCGGTAGTGAGGCTATACAAATGAAAAAAGCTCAACCAGGGTGCTGGTTGAGCTTTTGATAGGAACAAAAAAAAGATGATCTCCTGATGAATACAAGGATCATCTTCTGACAGCTAAAAGTTGCGATCGTTTGGTGTAAGGGTCAAAAATCAGGATAGTGTTGCGCTCACTCAGAGAAAAAAATAAATTGAACACAAAATAACGCTGTGATACAATCAATAGCGTAATTGGCAAATTTAAATAAAGGTGTATTTAATTTTATCCCTACGTTAATTGTACATCTGGCGTTTTGATTTGTCAATGCTCTTTTTTATTCCAGAAAGAGGAAAAAGGAGTGTGTTCGGGAGAGATGGAAACAAATGATTGGCGGCAGGAACAGGAGAGAGTTGATTGGGTAAGGAACAAGCTGCTGGCGAGAATTACTAAGCTGGAGCCAGAGGTAGCAGGGCTGTACGATCAAGCAACGGATATCCGCAGACGGTTCTGGGAAGAAGTTACGATCAATACAAGCACGTATGAGGATTTCGAAGAAACCTTTCACACAATTAACCAGCAATCTGCGATATTGGCTGAACGGGAGCGCGGCCACAAGCTGTTGACTCAGCAATGGAGAAGTATGAACCGACTGCTCCCGTCTCCTTATTTCGGACGCATCGACTTTCTAGAGGATGGCTTGAATGACAATGAGCAAATCTATATCGGTGTATCTTCCTTCGCTGATGAAGAGGGCTTGAGCTTTCTAATTTATGACTGGCGTTCACCAATTGCCAGTCTGTATTATGATTACTCTCCTGGCTTGGCGTCTTATACCACACCTGCCGGAAGAATTGAAGGGATGATGGAACTCAAAAGGCAGTACCAGATTCAAGACGGGCATATCCGCAATATGTTTGACGCTAGCGAAACGATTGGTGACGAATTGTTGCAGCAAGTGCTTGGCAAAGGCGCAGATTCACAAATGAAAAGTATTGTTGCAACGATTCAGAAGGAACAGAATGCCATTATTCGTAATGACCAAAGCCGTATGCTTATCGTGCAAGGGGCTGCAGGCAGCGGTAAAACCTCGGCGGCACTACAACGGGTGGCGTATTTGCTATACAAACACCGTCAGTCGATTAGGGCGGATCAGATTGTTCTATTCTCACCAAATCCGATGTTTGCTAGCTACATCTCCACCGTCCTTCCGGAGCTTGGTGAAGAGAATATGCAGCAGACGACCTTTCAAGCCTATCTCGATTATTGGCTCGGCTCCGCTTTACAACTAGAGGATTCTTTTGACCAGATCGAATATGTTCTTACCGCAAGAGGAGCACAGGGGTATGAGGCACGACTAGAGGGGATCGCATACAAAGCTTCCGAGGATTTCCTGAAAGCACTGCAAAACTATGGCACTTGGCTAGGACGGGAGGGCATGCGCTTCAACGATATTCGGTTTCGGGATCGCAAGCTGATTACCGCGGAGCGAATAAGAGCGAAATTTTACAGCTTTGATCGCACTTTGCCATTAAACAATCGTGCCGTTCTCTTGCAGGAATGGCTGCTGGATGAACTAGTTTCGTTGGAACGCGTGGAGCGCGATGCGCTGTGGGTGCAGGATGAGCTGCAATATCTCGACACCGAGCAGTATGCGGAGGTTTTTGCCATGCTGCATAAAGATAGGGAAGTATTCGACGTTGCTGAACAATTCGCCACAATTCGCGAGAAAATGAACAAGAAGCGTAGAGAAGATGAAGGCGACTTTGACTTCGCTTGGCGGGAAGAAGAGCTGCTCCGCAAAGGAATCGTGAAAGAAAGCTTTCAACCGCTAAGGAAAGGTGTGAAAAAATTCTCGTTTATAGATGTTAAAGGTATATATGGTCAATTATTCGAGGGTGACGCCGCTTATCAAGAGCAAACGAATGGGACTACGATCCCTCCGCTTTGGAATGAAATATGCAGTCAAACGAAGGAGATGCTGCTGAGAAACGAGCTGTTCTATGAGGATGCTACTCCGTATTTGTATGTAAAAGAAATGATCGAGGGCGTGCGGACAAACACGGAAATAAGGTATGTCTTCGTGGATGAGGGTCAGGATTATTCGTCATTTCAGTATGAATATTTGAAAAAACTATTTCCTCGTGCCCGGATGACGGTGCTCGGTGATTTCAGTCAAGCGATTTACATGCAGTCTACAAGCTTGACCGCATCCGATTCGCCGCTAGTTCGCCTCTTCGGCGAGGCTGAAACAAGCCTTATCAGCCTTGTTCGCAGCTATCGATCAACGAGGGAGATTGTTGAATTTACGAAATCAATGCTTCCAAGCGGAGAAGACATTACATCGTTTGAAAGGGAAGGGCGGAAGCCGCTTCTGACGAGACTGGATGGCGGGGAGAAACGTGATTCGCAAATTGTGGCACATATCGCATCGCTCCTAGCTGAGGGCTTCGAATCGATCGCCGTAATTACGAAGACCGCAGCCGAAAGCCGGGAGGCTTATGAGTCCTTACGG
The DNA here is from genome assembly GCF_005930355.1 of Paenibacillus sinopodophylli. Lineage (GTDB taxonomy): Bacteria > Bacillota > Bacilli > Paenibacillales > Paenibacillaceae > Pristimantibacillus > Pristimantibacillus sinopodophylli. Next base: position 2,292,469 of record NZ_VDBO01000001.1, on the reverse strand, counting down.
ACTCAAGGTGGCGAAGCTCTGCAGCTTATTACGAAGGAGACGCTCGTTTTTGAAAAAGGAGTGATGGTCATTCCTGTATATCTCGCCAAGGGTGTCGAGTTCGACGCCGTCCTCGTCTATGATGCTTCTTCCGAAGCTTATGGACTAGAAAATGAACGGAAGCTTCTTTATACAGCGTGTACGCGGGCGATGCACCGGCTTCATCTTTACACGACGGGCAATTGGTCGCCCTTTGTGCAGGCATTGCCAGCCAAAGTGTACGAGAAAGCACCATATTGACGGTTCAGATTCACATTGGATAAGGTAAGCTGCACTTATGAATCTACAAGTTTTGCGCCATCCTAAACCACAACGTTTATTATCATCCATACACAGCTCTCTGAGCAGAAAGCAGGACTATATGTCAGCATCTACGCAAATGAAACCAACGCCATCAGGCGAGGACAGCTTCTCATTGAAAGCCATTCTGCCGCCGCTCATAGCTATTATTGCCGCCATGATCATGGTTATTCTGGACAGCACCGTCGTCAATAATGCCATACCGAAGCTTGTGGAATACTTCGATACCGATCTGAAGACGATTCAATGGACCATTACCGGCTATACACTAGCCTTATCAGCGGTTATCCCGCTTGCAGGCTGGATGACCGATAAATTCGGATCTAAGCAGATTTTCATGCTTACAATCGCCCTGTTCACAATCGGCTCCGTGCTGTGCGGTATCGCGCAAACGCCGGAACAGCTGATTATTTTCCGTATCATTCAAGGCTTGGGCGGCGGCATGGTGGCACCAATCGGAATGACCATGGTGTTCAAGCTCGCACCTCCAGAGCGCCGCGGATCCATCATGGGCTTACTTGGCATCCCTATGCTGCTGGCGCCAGCGTTCGGCCCAGTGCTATCCGGCTGGCTTGTCGATTCTGTCAGCTGGCACTGGATTTTTATTATCAATCTGCCGATCGGCATCATCGCCTTCATTCTCGGTCATAAATATTTGCCCAAATCGGAACGCCATGTCGCTCCTCATCTAGATCTTATTGGGATGTGCCTCGCTCCAATTGCATTCTCCATGCTGGCGTTTGGCGTAAGCGAAGGTGGCACCAGTTGGTCTAGTACATCGACCGTTACGGGCTTGACGATTGGCGGCATTGCGCTTATCCTCTTTATCTTCGTGGAACTGAGACAAAAGCAGCCGCTGCTGGAGCTTAAAGTGTTCAAGTCGTCCGACTTTACACGCAGCATCATCTTGACGTGGATCGTACAGCTCGCAATGTTCGGTGCTATGCTGATCGTACCGCTGTATCTACAAGGCGTTATGCACTATACGGCGCTTGAAACAGGCTGGATTCTCATGCCTTATGCGCTATGCGCGGCGATCGGCATGCCGATAAGCGGCAGGCTGTTCGACAAGATCGGCGCACGTCCGCTCGCTTTCGCTGGTCTTACCGTCGTGTCTATTTCCTTGTATATCTTGTCCGGCATCTCATTGGATACCTCGCTGTGGGTGATCATTGTGTGCATCAGTATCATGGGTCTCGGGATGGGCTTCTCCATGATGCCGCTTAATACGCATGTGCTAAATTCTGCGCCTCGCCGTCTGGTGAGCCGCGTTACACCGTTGACAACAGCAGCTCAGCAAGTCGTCGTCTCGTTCGCGGTCGCGGGTTTGACCGGCTATTTGACTTCACAAATCACTCTCCACGCTGCAAGCGCAGGCGAGGACACCAATCCGCTAAGCGCTGTCGTTGCGGGTTACGGCGACACGTTCTTCCTCTCCGCATGCCTTGCGACCGCAGGCGTTGCACTTTCGCTTATTTTGCGTAAACCGAAGCAGCAGGAAGAAGACGGACCCGCTGGCGGAGACAAACCAGATCCTTCGGCGATGATGGGTCACTAACCGCGGAAGGGAACGGATTCGCTCTTATGAAAATAGCCTTGGCCGCTAGTCGGCCAAGGCTATATGTGCTGATTATGTGTTGGTCTGTATGGTGCGTCTTCTCAACACTTTGTTTTGAAATTAGCTTTTCCTTCCAAAGTAGCATTCAAGAATTTTTTCGACTTACTCAATCGCCTTTGAATATCATCAATTTCTTTGATTTTTTGTTCTACCATTCTCTTCTTTACCTCGTAAGACAGGTTAAGTTGTTGATTTACAAGCAAACTTAACTCCTCTATAGAAAAGTCTACGGATAATAGTGCCTTCACATCATCTAGGAATTCAACGATCTCTACAGAAAAAATACGATAGTTATTTGCATCTCTTTTAACAAATGAGTTCGGAATTAGGTTTTTACGTTCATAGAATCTCAATGTGGATATAGGCAGACCCGTTAATTTTGAAACATCATTTATTTTCATATGAGGACCTCTTTAGTTATTGCTATAAACCTAGGTTTATAGTTCATAATACGAATATGATAACGAACGACATGCATATTGTCAAAAAATCTAATGTTATCAAGAGGAGAGGTTCTATGTTTAACCGTATTAAGAATAACGATTTCACCAATATCGTCAAGGGAAGACGTTCCGTGCGTAATTATGATGAGAACATTAAAATATCGAAAGAAGAGATTAGCGAAATGGTTATGGAAGCCAGTTTGGCTCCATCCTCTGCCAATATGCAGCCTTGGCGTGTCATTGTAGTTGATACTCCAGAAGGAAAGGAAAAACTAAGACCTCTTGTGCGTTTCAATACGTTGCAAAATGATACTTCATCAGCCATGTTATTAATTTTTGGTGATACTCAAAGCTACTTAAATGCTGAAGAAATTTACAATACAGCGGTGGAACAAGGAAAAATGCCAGCCGAAGTACGAGATAGTCAACTTGGAATGATTCTAACGATGTTTCCGACGCTATCAAACGAATTGAAAGTTGAAGTCGCAAAAGTGGATAGCAGCCTCTTTGCGATGCAGCTTATGTTAGTAGCTCGTGCACACGGGTATGATACGAATCCAATGGCAGGCTTTGAAGCAGATCAGCTAGCAAAAGCATTTGATTTAGATGAAGAACGATATGCTCCTGTCATGATTATTTCAATAGGAAAAGCCAAAGACGAGGGACATGAGACCGTTCGATTAGATTCTGAAAAGATCACATTTTGGAGGTAGGCATTTATCCGTAATCTATTAAAAGCCACTAAAGGCAAGCTTGCTATTGAACTGGAGAGCTTGATTTATTCTAACGGGAAGCTATAGCTTAACGATCATATAACGAGGCAGCCGGCATAGATCGGCAGCCTCGTTGTGCTAACAGACAGGCTGGAGCCATGACAATGCTGCTTGGATATTGGGGCTGTGAACGATAAATGAAGGCTCGATATATCGGATAGCTGCAATTTAGTTTGATTATTTTGACTTTTCAGAATTTAAAAAAGTAATTAGTTCCATTTTATGGTATGGTGATTTGTGGTGAATGTCATACTATAGGGGTTGTATATGAATGATAGAGGATACGAAAGAGAAAGAGCGGACGATATTTGATCATGTTGGAAATATGATTAAGACAAATGATCGAGAGATTCGCATTCTTGCCAAGTATGAGTCGCCGTTGGTTGTTGTACTAGGAAATGTGCTTAGCGATGAGGAATGCGATGAGCTAATTCAACACGCTAGGGAAAAACTGCAACGCTCAAAAATAGGCGGAAATCATGAAGTTAATCAAATTAGAACGAGCAGCGGGGTGTTCTGTGAGGAGAATGAGACGATTACTAGAATAGAGAAGCGTTTCTCTCAAATTATGAACATACCGATCGCGCATGGTGACAGTATGCAGGTTCTGCTGTATACCCCTGGTCAAGAGTATCAACCTCATTATGATTTCTTCGCGGAAAAGAGTCGAGCAAGTGCTAACAATCGAATCAGTACGATGGTGATGTATTTGAATGACGTGGAGGAAGGCGGAGAAACGGCGTTCCCTATGCTTAATATTTCAGTTATTCCTAATAAAGGCATGGCTGTCTATTTTGAATATTTTTACAGCAATCATGAATTAAACGATTTTACCCTTCATGCAGGCACCCCTGTGATTAAAGGGGAAAAGTGGGTTGCAACGATGTGGATGAGACGGCAAGCCCTTCGCTTTTCCTAAACCCATACCATTGAAAGTGAAGTATGGTTCCGATTGAAACGTTGGAAGTTCTGGATTCTAATCTGCCTGAAGCGGTTAAACCCCCTTAACGTTTTATATACCGCACTATACCGGTTATCTAGAACAAGGTGCTTAACGTTAAAACACCCCACCAACAGTAATATCATGTCAGTGGAGTGTGCCTAATTGTGTAGTTAGCTGGATTCTATTTTAGGGTACCTTGAGTCTCGAATATGCTTGAAAAGCAAAGCCACAGCTATCTATAATGCCAGTGTTGTAAGTACCATGAGTATTAGGAGCATACCCCTGTTACCTAGAATACTAATCCACAATTTTATTGATACGATTATCCAAGGAATAAGCGTAAACTTTGAGCCTAGAAATACGTTCAACATCTTAAACGGTACTTCTATTATAGTCCAAAAGCTTCTGTCCTTTCTTAAAGAACCCCTCTGAATAGCTACTGTATTTGTCTTAGCTGCGCAGATCTGTCTTGGATCAAAAATAACAAGTTTTATTTTACTATAAGTGCAGGTTTTTCTAAGCTAATCGGCAATATTCCGAGTATAATATTCGATTATATCTTTGCGGCGAATAATACCAAGGAAGACACGATCGGCGTTAACGACCGGAACGAAGTTCTGGTCGGCTGCTAGCGCGAGCATATCGTCCAAATCGGCGTTAATTTCGACGCATTCGATTTTTATCCGTTTTTTGATAGAGACGACAGGGATTTCGTGCATATTATTAAAGCTTAGTTCAGGTGTAGCCTTCAGCTTCCATAACAAATCACCCTCGGATAACGTTCCAAAATATAAGCCATTCTCGTCCAAAATCGGAATAGCTGTATAGTTGCTCGCTTCCAATTTATCAACAGCTTCCTTCATTGTAGAGGAAGTCATGAGGTATGAGACCTCGTTCTTGGGATATAAAAACGAATTGATGTCCATTGAGTCACACTCCTTTGGTATATTAAAGCATATTTCGTCGCGAAGTGCATGTGGGAGTAACTGGGGTGTGCTCTTCGGATATAAAATTACATCTCCATTTATATAGACTGAAATAGCAAAGTTAAAACGATTAATACGCCACTAAGTGGATGAATAGGATTTTTTAATGGGATTTTTTTATTTTCAATTCGTTTCGAATAATAGTATAAAAGTAGTAGGAGTGGGTGATGAGGAGCGGTATGTATAAATCTAAGTATGTGAAAAACGGTGAGTTAGTCATACTTGGATATACCTGTTTTAGTGGCAAGAGGATTGCTTGAAGATTCGCTAATATCGAACTCTGATATCGAGCTTTATAAGCGTATGTGCACTAATTTGATAATCAAACAATATCCGGCTTCAGGTCATGATCTTAAAGGACATGACAAAGAAAGATTTTACAACGATATTCTCACTTTTATAAACGACATTGACTAAACCATTATCTTAACACGATACCATTTGGCTATAGTTGAACAATCAGAGAGCAGCTATTCGACCGATGATTTTGTGAAGCGTGCCTATTCTTGGTGCTCGGGAGATTATTCGGAAGAGAAATCAATAGCTGAGATGAAGGAAATTTATGATGAGATTAATAGTCAGAGCATAAAACTTAGCTCATACAGGGTAGATGGTATTGCCACAGCAGAGGATGGCGCAGTCATGATTAAGGTGACTCGGCATTGGGAAGACAAATCAGAGGATCAAACCTCTTATTCTATTATCAATTTGGATGGCCAGTGGAAGATAGATGATCGCTTCTAACGATGCGAAATAAGGTGTATTAGCACGAAATAAAACATGCAGTCTCTATATTTTTCACGATTAAGTACGTTTTTCATTGCGAGCGTAGGCTGTAACGGTCATGAACGCAGGTTAGCATCGAAAAAACGAAATGTGTAATGGCTAACGGACAATAGGGATGCTTACAGATCAAAATTCAGACGTCTAACTAGTTCATCTTGTCCTTAGTTGCAGTGGTGACCGTTAAAAGTTAGGATGGCCTTCTTTCATCATGTTGCCCGCCGTTATGTCCGTTAGAGAAGATCCCGATCATGGTTACATTCTCAACGACGTAACAGCTTCAACGAAATTACTTGCCAGCGTTCGTGAAAGGTCGTCCAGTATCTATGCCGGTATGGGTAAGCTGCACATGAGCTTCAATTGTAAATGCACTTTTACTGAAACGGTCGTTCCACGTCGTCTCCCAAGACTTCCAACGTTTATTATGGTAACGATGAAGATAAGTACCTGCTCCGATGACATCAGCTTTCTCCGCCATTATATAATTCATCGTATCGGCAAGCTGTTTCTTCAGTTTATTCTCAATCTGATCGGTGAAATGATTAATTTCTTGTTCTGTTCCAAGCGGTGAGCAGGTCAGTTCCATCACGCTGCCTGAAACGGTAACATTAACATGAAGCAGAAGTGAGTTATCCTTAATATGATGCGAAATCTTTGTTTCAAGTTTGTCAATCCGAAAGGCATCATTCTGTTTCGGAGAATTTTTGCTATCCGAACAAGGGGTTGTGATCATACCGCTTTGATATTTGTTCATGAGCATGAGCAGATAAGGTGTTTTGCTATGGGGCACAATCTTCAGCAGCTTTCCCTCGGGAAAACTGAATATAGCTGTTGTGTTAGAGGGGGGCAGCGTGCTCTCGGCGGCAGAGTACACAAATGGGATAACAAAGGTCGCACTAGGTTGTTTGGCGAAAATGCTGAGATCCGTTAGCGTGACGGTTGTGGATAAACCAGACTGTTTCTCGGTTGTTTTGATGCTTGAGGAAAGCTGCTGCCCAATATTGTTATCGACGAAGGGCTTATCTTTCAAATAGGTAAGGGCATCGCCGTGTGTAACGATAATGGACATAGAGCTCTTCGGTTCATTCGAACGGGAGAAAAAATCAAGCACCTCACCGATATTTCTTTTTCGTGAAAAGTTCTCTCCTATTAACAAAGCCTCCATATGGCTCCATTGTATCTTTCTCCCCAGCTCGTTGTTGATCAAAAGGGAAGCACCAAATACAGTTGTACCTTCACTTGTCATATTAAAGAAGGATGACTCTTTACCTGGAATCATATCCTGTGCATTCGTCCCGCCTGGCTTGTAGATCTGTGTGGTCAGACGAATACGGCCGTCATCTGCAAGGTCGATACCAGCTGCTTGGACGAATGCCCAATCGTTCAGCTCCAGCTTGTCCCAGCAGCCGCTCAATACAGGCATGACCAAACAAAGCAAAATAAATATATATATCGGTCTCATCAAGCGGCCTCCTTGCAGTAGTTGTTATTGTACGCCTAGTATGCGCAGGGGCAGCCCTAGACGTATCATTCTTTACGGCTGGAGCTGTGCAGGCGTCGATTTCTCGGGGATTTCAACATTTGCTTTAACGGTACTCGAATGAAAATATCGCGCAGATCTCTAATTTTCAACGGAGCTAGTGATGATAAGTATGGTTGGCCAAGCGAATGCAAACAAGTCAAATGAAGCAATGTAAGCAGAAATACGACCATAAGCCCATAGCCTCCCAGCAGGCTTGCAGCAATCATATAAGGAAAGCGCAAAACCCTAAGTGCAATAGCCATATCGTAATGAGGGATCGCGAAGGACGCGATTCCGGTTAAAGCAACGACAATGACCATAAAGGGAGAGGCGATTTTGGCCATTATCGCAGCTTGTCCGATAACGAGCGCGCCGACGATGCTTACCGCAGAGCCTACCGTTCTTGGCAGCCGGATGCCTGCCTCACGCAGCAGCTCGAACGAAATTTCCATAACAAGCGCTTCAATGAAGGCAGGGAAAGGAATGCCTTCCCTGGAATCAACAATGGCAAGCAGCAGCACTGTTGGTATGAGCTCGGGATGGAAGGTTGACAGCGCGATGTAAATGCTTGGCAGTGTGAGCGCAATAATGAAAGCGAGCAATCGTAAGCTGCGGATAAAGGTTGCAAAGACGGATCGGATATAATAATCCTCAGCCGTTCCCATGAAATCAACCAGCAAGGCAGGGCATATCATAATCATAGGCGAGTTCTCAACTAATACGATTATTTTTCCATCTAATAAAGCGGCAGTTGCCGTATCGGTTCGCTCCGTATAGCGAACCTGAGGGAACGGGGTAAGCGTCGATTCCTCAATCCAGTCTTCCACATATGACGTTTCCAGCACTTCATAATCAACGATGCTTGCGATGCGTGTGCGGAAGGTTTGGAGAACCTCTTGATTGACGACGTGCTCCAGATAGCCGAATCCTATTTTGCTTTTGATAACTTTCCCAACTTGCAGAAATTCGACCTTGAACTCCGGCGTGCGTACTCGTTGTCTAATCATACCGAGATTGGTAGCCATATTCTCTACTGTACCTTCTCTTGGGCCATGTACAGCGGGCTCGTTGACAGGTTCTGTTACCTGCCTTTGTGCCGTAGATCCGGATTCGAAAGCGAGCGCTTTATCCAACTGGTCGAACACGATTATGATATACCCGTTCATGATGTACTCGTATACCTGCTCATAATGCTCAAGCAACACAAAGGGCTGGAGTGCCGTATTATTGGTGGATATGCAGGTCGAAAGCTTACCCGGCGTAACGGATTCCCAAGTTTCTAAAGCATAGGCTGCTACTTGCTCCAAGGCTTGTTGAAGCAGATGCGTCGTATAGCTGGCCAGAGATGCGCAATAAATAGAGAGTGCATCATATTGAAAGGACGTGCCGTATTGCCAATCTTGAAAATTAACATCCTCACAATTCGTAAAAACTTGTTCAATTTGCTTCCGATTTACGAGCAGATTTTGATCCAGTTTGGTTATCAGCGAATTAGCTTCTGTCAAAGTGGCGTCCTCATTCTTTAATGGTTATTTTTTTGATCCAAGTAATGAAAGTGAATAGAAACACAAGAAAGCAGCCTACGGCCAGTACGCTAAACGGCCAAATGAGATAGACCTGCTCTTGAAAATCGGCAGGACTCTTAAACATCGTTAATGATAAAAAAATACAGACCAATGCTAGCGGATAAATGAATATTTTATCGTCCTTTATCCGCAGAAGTTCAATAAAGACGTAATTCAATATCATAAGAAGCAAGGTTGCCTTCATATAAGAACCCAGAATAAGGGCTATCCCGATGATGGCCTCCACCCGTTGGAAGAGCTCAGCAATATGGATTTCAACAGCTAGGCGGTACAAGGAATAATTGAAGACGCCTGCTGCGGGGCCGAATGCCATCGTTGTGCTCAGCGTTGATATAAGCAGCATGAGTCCGGCAAAAGAAAAAGCATAATACAGCTTTTTATTAATGGATTGCTTATTGATCGTTTTGACAAACGGCAACAGCATAGAGAACAAGCAAATTTCTCCGAATGGAAATCCGGCTGCGATAAAGAAACCGTGTAGAACTGGCTTTAGACCATGGTCGAACATAGGGAGCAACTGGCCCGGCTTATAAATCGGAATCGCAAGCACAATCACAAGCAAGGAGAAGAGGAGCATAATGACAAGCAAGAGCAGAAACATTCTCGCGGCGACTCGAATGCCGGCTCGAGCTGTCAAGGCCGAAAGCAGCATGCCGATGGAATGAAAGACGTACGGAGGCGTTTGCTCCATCATGACGCTTGTGAAAAAATCGCCAATACTGGAGTTAATGGCACTTATAGCGAAAAAAAGCATACCTATGATCGGAATAGATATGATGACGGTCAGCGATTTGCCGATGAGTGTGCGACTATATGCAATTAAATTGACGCCGTTATGCGCATGGTATAGATAGAGTACGCAAGCAAACACGAGCATGCCGAATAGATAGGCGGCCGTTATGGACAGCCATGCGTCATTTCCTGCAGCAGCCGAAAGCGGGTTAGGAATGAACACGATGGCTGACCCGATCGAATAGGCTGAGAGCAAACCAGCAAGTTGCGTTAAGGTTATTGTTGAAGTTTTGGCAGTCATAGTGGTTACCTACTCTCGATTTGGTTCTATGTTAATAAGGCCAATAACTGTTTGGCTGGCCACCCGTAGGCGATTCGAGTGATATAGCCGATATTAGGCCACGGCAAATGAAAGATAAACAGGATGGACAGGTAGGCGGACGGGATTAGCAGCAGAATATAAACCGTTCTAGCCTTACTAGCAGCTTGCTTGAAATTCCGCCAATCACATAGCCATATTGCGATAAGCAATATGGAAACGACAATAAGGTTCTCCAGCATGATCATGTTCCTCTCGCAATATGTGGGGAGATAACCTTATCATTCCTGTAGGCTTCCCAAAATATTCAACAATTGGCTGACTTCGGGCGGGCTCGGAAAGCTGCAAATGCCCATATGTCTTTCATTGCGCGTGCATCGAAAAAGTTGTAAAATATTCTTTATAATCGCAGTCGTACTGGAAGGAGTTATACTATGACCGAATTACAGTTGAAAGTGCTCGAGCTGCTGAAGGAAGACGCGCGAAGAGATGCTGAGCTGATTGCAACGATGCTTGCCGTGCCTATTGAGGAAGTGAAGCAAGCGATCTCCGAGCTTGAGAATGACCATATCATTGTGAAGTATGCTACCGTTGTGAACTGGAGCAAGATCGATGACCAGAAGGTAACGGCTCTGATCGAGGTACAAATTACACCTGAACGCGGTCGCGGATTCGAAGGAATCGCCGAGCGCATTTATTTATATCCGGAAGTAAAATCGGTTTACTTGATGTCGGGCGCCTACGATCTGCTGGTTGAGGTTGAAGGGAAAAACTTGAAAGAGGTTGCCTCTTTTGTTTCGAATAAATTATCGCCAATCGACGCAGTACTATCGACCAAAACATTTTTTATATTAAAAAAATACAAACAAGACGGCATTATCTTCGAGGAGCATGAAGGTGATCATCGGTTGATGGTTTCGCCGTAAAAAGGGTGATGGCAATGATTAAAGATGAAGAGAAACAACCCACCACACCTGTGCGGCGTCAATCCATGGCCGATTATTTGTCCCCGCTCGTTCGGGACATTAAACCGTCGGGTATCCGTCGGTTTTTTGATTTGGTCAGCACGCGCAAGGATGTCATTACGCTAGGCGTAGGTGAGCCCGATTTCGTAACGCCTTGGCATGTACGGGAAGCAGCCGTATATGCGCTGGAAACAGGGAAAACGCAATATACCTCGAATGCCGGTATGCCTGAACTCCGCGGAGCGATCGGGCAATACTTAAATGATCAGTTCGCGGTGGAATACAATCCTGCGGATGAGATATTAGTAACGGTAGGCGGCAGCGAGGCGATCGATCTTGCACTCCGTGCGTTTATTGCACCAGGCGATGAGATTCTAATACCAGAGCCTTGTTACATTTCTTATTCGCCGATTACGGCGCTGACAGGCGGCAAGCCGGTAGGCATCGAAACCTTTGCCAAGGATGAATTCAAGCTCAAGGCAGAATCGCTTCAAGCGGTCATTACGCCGAAATCAAAAGTACTTATTCTCTGTTACCCGAGCAATCCGACAGGCGGCACGATGACCTACGAGGATTGGCTGCCGATAACGAAGCTTGTTGAAGAGAATGATCTCGTCGTGATATCTGACGAAATATATGCAGAGCTTACTTATGGCTCGAAGCATGTGAGCTTTGCCGCTATGCCGGGCATGAAGGATCGTACGATTCTAGTGAGCGGATTCTCCAAGGCGTTTGCAATGACAGGCTGGCGGATGGGCTATGCTTGCGGGCACCCGGATTTGATTGCCGCCATGCTGAAGATTCATCAATATACAGTGATGTGCGCGCCGATCATGGCGCAATATGCTGCGCTTGAAGCACTTCAGCATGGACTTGAAGAGAAGGACCGTATGGTTGAAGCGTATAACCAGCGGCGCCGTCTTGTCGTTAAAGGCTTTCGGGATATTGGCCTCGATTGCCACGAGCCGCAGGGGGCTTTCTATGCATTCCCATCGATCGTATCGACGGGCTTAACGAGTGAACAATTCGCACAGCGACTGCTCGATGAAGCGGGTGTTGCAGCCGTTCCGGGTGATGTGTTCGGACTTGGTGGCGAGGGTCATCTTCGCTGCTCGTATGCGACCTCCGTTACGAATTTGACAGAGGCGCTTGAGCGAATCGGCGGATTCGTCCACCGTTTGAAACAGCAAGCTTAAACCGGATTGGTTATTTTACTTTAAAGAGCAGCAGGTCAGGAGCATATCCGACCTGCTGTTTGTATGATAATCGGGCTAGGTATGAACGAGGAGGCTGATCAGATTGAAACTATATACGAAAACCGGCGATAGCGGCCAAACTTCCTTGATTGGCGGGCGAGTGCGCAAAGATGATGCTCGCGTTGAGGCATACGGCACAATTGATGAGCTTAATTGTTTCGTCGGTCAAGCAGCAGCAGAAGCGGCGAAGCACGAGGGACTAGCGGAAATGGCGGCATTGTTGATCGATATCCAGCATGAGCTGTTCGATTGCGGCTCTGACCTTGCATATGCAGTCGCAGGAGCTCCGCTGAAGATCGATGCGGAACCAGCTGTTCGACTGGAGGGCTGGATTGACCGTTATGTGACGGAAGCGCCGGAAATAACAAAGTTTATCTTGCCAGGCGGAAGCTCAGTGTCTGCGCTGCTGCATGTTTGCAGAACGGTATGCCGCCGTACGGAGCGGCGCGTGGTGACGCTTGCTGGCGAGAATGAGATTAATCAAGAGGTTATCACCTATCTGAACCGCTTGTCGGATTTTTTCTTCGCTGCTGCGAGAGTGGCTAATGAGAAGCTTGGTGTGTCGGATACCGAATATATACGAAGCGCAGAAGTATTTCGGAATCCGAAGAAATGAATGAGCAATTAGAGGAGCTGTATTACAAACCGCTAATTGCCATTGTTCGTGAAGCGGAGCACGGGAAAACGGTTCGCACTGTTCTGGAGCGGCAGCTTGGCGTCTCTCGCAAGTTGCTTTCACAGGTTAAATTGACGGAACATGGGCTGACAGTTAATGGCATTCGTGCCTATACGACCGCACCTGTTGTAGCCGGCGATATTATCCGTGTTCGCATGGAGCGAGAAATATCTGAGGATATATTGCCGCAGCCCATTCCCGTTCAGATTGTATTCGAGGATGAGGATCTCTTAATTGTGAATAAACCAGCTGGAATGATTGTGCATCCGACGCACGGACATTACACCGGCACACTTGCGAACGGAATCGTCTATCATTGGCAGGAGAATGGGGAACGGGTTCGCTTTAGGCCCGTTCATCGCTTGGATGAAGAAACCTCGGGCCTAGTCGCCATAGCCAAAACCTCATATGTTCATCAGCAGTTATCTGAGCAAATGCAGGCGAACGGTTTTTTGAAGCTGTATCGGGCATATGTGTATGGCAATCCAATGCCGGCGCAAGGGACAGTCGATGCACCGATTGATCGCGATCCTGATCAGCCGCATATTCGAATCGTTACACCAAAGGGTTATCCTTCCGTTACGCATTATGAAACGTTGACGAGCTTCCAAGGGACAGCTTCCAAACCTGCAGCCGCAGTTGTTCAATTGAAGCTGGAGACTGGCAGAACGCATCAAATTCGTGTTCATATGCAGCATATCGGCTGTCCGCTAATAGGAGACAAAATGTACGGGCTTGAAGACGGCAGCATAGAGGCCTGGGAGCAGACTGCTCAGAGACAAGCATTGCATGCCGAAATATTAGGCTTCACTCACCCGCTCACGAAGCAATGGATGGAATGGCATGCAGCACTGCCGCCTGAGCTGGAGCTGCTGGAGCAAATGTTGACTGAATCATAACGATGTCGTTATTCATATATAGGGGGAATCAGGGAGATGGCCAAGCAACAACAGCTTACGATCATACAATATCCGAAATGCAGTACATGTAAGGCAGCGGTGAAATCGCTGCGAAGCAAAGGGAATGAAGTAATCCTGCGCGATATTGTGGAGGACACACCTTCAGCATCAGAGCTGAAAGTGCTTGTCGCAAACAGCGGTTTGGATCTGAAAAAGTTTTTTAACACCTCAGGAGATGTTTATCGGGAGCAGGGGCTCAAGGACAAGCTGGCTGGCATGTCAGAGAATGATAAATATGCTCTGCTTGCAGCGAACGGCATGCTAATCAAACGCCCCATCGTGACAGATGGTAGTAAAGTTACGGTTGGCTATAAGGAAGAGCAATACGAGCAAGAATGGAATAATGGAAAAGGGTGAACGCAACTATGTCGCAAACCAAATGGCGGTCGAATCGGCTCTCGCAACTAGGCTCTTCCATATTTGCTGAAGTAGCTGCTTGGAAACGGGCTGCAGCTGAGAGTGGACTTGATATTATTGACCTTGGCATTGGCAATCCGGATCAACCGCCTGCAGCAGTAGTTAGGCAAGCGTTGAGCGATGCGGCTCTCCGCCCTGATATGTACGCATATCCCGCCATCAAGAGTGGACTTCCCTTCCGTGAGCAAGCAGCGGCATGGATGAAGCATCGCTTCAAGGTGGAGCTTGATGCCGAGACGGAGCTGGTTACACTTCTGGGCTCTCAGGATGGTCTCGCACATCTAGCTATGGCGCTTTGCGATCCGGGAGATATGGTGCTGCTGCCTAACCCCGGCTACCCGATTTATGCTGCTTCATTAGCGCTTGCAGGTGTGGAATCGGTGCTCATGCCGTTAAGGGAAGAGAATGACTTTATGCCTGATTTGAATGCAGTCTCAGACCAAGAATGGGATAGAGCCACATTTATTTTGGTCAATTATCCGAATAACCCTATTTCGGCCGTTGCAGACATCGCTTTCTTCGAGCGTCTTATTGAAAAGGCACGCAAACATGACGTCTTGGTCGTTCATGATCTTGCTTACTCCGAGATGGGCTTTGACGGCTGTGAGCCGCCGAGTATCTTGGAGGTTCCAGGAGCGATGGAGCAGGCTGTAGAATTCCATTCATTGTCGAAAAGCTTTAATATGGCAGGATGCCGCATTGGTTTCCTTGCGGGGAACAAGGCTGCTGTAGCCGCGCTTCGTGAACTCAAAGCCAACATTGATTACGGTGTGTTTGATCCTATACAGGAGGCAGGTATCGCTGCTCTGAGGGAAGCAATCGCAAGTCCAGAACAGCCAAAGGCGGGCAAGCTATATGAGCGGCGTTGTGACCTGTTTCTGGAAGCGCTGAGGAGTGAAGGCTGGCTAATAACGGCGCCGAAAGCGACGATGTTTATATGGGCACCGCTGCCTCCGATGCAATGGACACAGGAGGAGCCATGGAATGCAAGGCGGATTTCCCAGGAAATGCTGAGGCAGACGGGAGTAGTTGTCGTGCCAGGAGAGGCATTCGGCTCTGAAGGCGAGGGGTATGTAAGAATTGCTCTTGTCGAGGACGAGGAACGTCTTCAAGAAGCGGCGAAACGAATTGGACGTTTTATTCGCGGATAATAAATGATGATGAAAGAGAGGGTGATAGAAATGACTGAACAACGGTTGCTGCTCGTAGATGGCATGGCTATTTTATTCCGTGCTTATTTCGCTACATCATTCACAGGCAGCATACGCAGGACGAGCACCGGCGTACCGGTTAATGCAGTGCATGGGTTTGTACGTTATTTCATGGATGCAGTCAAAACGTTTAATCCAACTCATGTGATTTGCTGCTGGGATATGGGAAGCACGACCTTCCGAACGGAGCAATATGTGGGCTACAAGTCGAATCGCCCTGCTGCTCCGGAGGATCTCATTCCCCAATTTGATCTCGTAAAGGAAGTTGTAGCTAGCTTTAACGTACCGAATATCGGCATTGAAGGTTTTGAAGCGGATGATTGTATCGGCACTTTAGCGGCTGCGCTTAAGGATCAAGCACATGTATACATCGTAACAGGTGATCATGATATGCTCCAACTCGTAGACAATCGTGTTTCTGTTGCGATTATGAAGAAGGGAATCGGCAACTATTTGGTGTATACGCCGGAGAGCTTGATGGAGGAACGTCAGCTCACGCCTTTGCAAATTATTGATATCAAAGGGCTAATGGGCGATACGAGCGATAACTATCCTGGTGTTAAAGGCATTGGAGAGAAAACGGCACATAAGCTGATTCAAGAACATGGCTCGATTGAAGGGTTATTATCTAACCTGGATGCTGTTTCCAAGACGATTCGTGCCAAAATCGAAGCAGATCTCGAGATGCTTCATTTGTCACGCGACCTGGCAACTATCCAGCTTCAAGCTCCTGTTGCCTGCGAGCTGCTTGACTGTCTCTGGAGACTGGATACGGCGATAGCCATCCGCAAATTTGAAGAGCTGGAATTCGGTAGTTTGGTGAAGCTATTGGAGCAGCCTATATTACGTTAAATAGAACGACAAAAACAGCTGAACCGCTATGATGTGGTGCAGCTGTTTTTTTGTGTCATTTTGGAAATGAAAGAGAGTGTTATCAGAAAATTCAATAGGTCAAAAGTAACATATACTGAAATTGGGCATAGATAGTTGCCTGAATACATGCTACTATGGAATCAAATTGCGCAGAAATTGTTTCAATGTGTCGTTATATGGGTATGTAACCATGGAGGAGGGTGTTCAAATGGGCAAGTTTGCCGTTCATATCGTTGTTGTCTTCTCGTTGTGCCTGATGACGGCTTGCGGAAAATCGCAGTCTGGAGCTATCAAAGAAGCACCATTACTCCCTCCAAACCACTACGGAGACAGCGTCAAGCAGGCTCCGAACAGGGCTGCTTTAATAAGCTTTATTACGAATAAACTGTCAGGTAATGACGGTACATATACAAATTACATAGATACCGAGCAGTCAGCAGAAGCCGCATCGGGGCATGAGGTGCTTAGCGAATCGGCTGGTTTGCTTATGAGGTATTATGCCATGACCAAACAGCAGGATGCATTCGATTCTGAGTGGGCGCGAGCTAAGCGACTGTTTGATCTTAAATACGGATTCAGCTACCGCTTCAGTCCTAAGCAAAGTAAGTCATATCAGCTTAACGCGGCGGTAGATGACTTGCGAATCATTCGAGCGCTCCATGAAGCAGGAGAGGTGTTTAAGGATGCCCATTATACGCAGATCGCGGATGAATACGGCAGCAGATTCTACATGTATAACGTAAAGGATGGCTATTTGTATGATTTCTATGATGAAATCTATCAATTAACGAACGATTTCATTACATTATGCTACATTGATTTGAAATCTTTGCAGCTTCTTCCTCTTTCCTCGAAGGAAAAGAAGACATTGATGAACCAGATGACAGAAATTACTCGAAATGGATATTTGTCAGATGCATTCCCCTTCTACGAAACTCGTTACACGTATGCTTCGCACGCATACAGCTCTGAGAAGATCAATACGGTGGAATCGATGCTAACGATCCTTGCATTGTCCGAGGTGGGATTACAGCAAACCGCGAGTATCAGCTATCTGAAGGAGCATGTAAAGAACGGGACGCTGTATGGGCAATACACAAAGGACGGAGCAGCGCTCACGGAAATAGAGTCGACAGCGATTTATGCGATTGCGGCTATGATAGCAGCTGAGATAGGCGATAAAAGCTTGTATGAGGATAGCATGGAGCAGATGAATCAATTCCGTATTGTTGATGCGAGCAGCAAGTTTCAAGGCGGCTTTGCCGATGAAGCATCAGGTCAAGCTTATTCGTTCGATAACCTAATGGCATTGTTGGCTTATGCTTATTAAATCTCTCTCAGAGGAGGCAATCACCAAGCATGTCGGTCATTGACACCCAGAATTTATCTACAATAAATCGCCGATGGGCAGCTCTTCAAAGATGGTTCTCACCGGCTGTGCTTGCTTCATTAGGCGTGCTGATTATCACTTCTCTAGCCCTGTTTGTCTCGCCGTATATCGGTATGGCGGATAACGGGGATTATTTCCGTATATTATACAGCAATGGGCTGTATTTCAACGCTCCTGATTACGATAGTCAATATTTGGGGCATTTCGTGAAAAATTACGGAATATTTCAATATTACAACGAGAACGGAGCCACTTTATCCTCGTCCCAGTCCTTATTTATTCGATTATCGATATGGATCAATCAATGGTTCAATTCGAACCAGTTCGATATCCGTATTCAAGCTGCGTTGTTCACGCTGCTGTATACAGGCGCGATATTCCTATTGACCGAGAGCCTTACTTGGAAATTAAAGGCGAAACAGGGCTATATGATTGCTGGCATTACTATTTTTATATTCGGAGATACAGCATATACGGCCTTTTTCAATTCTTTCTTCAGTGAAAGTATTGTATTGATCTCGATGATCTATTTGTTCGCCTCGGTGCTGCTGTTGTACCGTCATCGGTTCAACGACTACGTCTTAATGGGCATTTTTCTAATAAGTGGACTGCTTCTAACAACGAGCAAGCAGCAGAATGCCCCGGCTGGCATCGTAATAGCTGTAACTGGCATTTTATTGATTTTTGTCCGCAAACAAAAGTCGTTCCGAGTCTTCGCAGCCTCGTCACTGGTTTGTCTATTTGCAGCAGGTATTGCGACTTATGCATTCATTCCGCAGCAATTCGTCAATATAAACAAATATCATGCCATGACACGCGGCGTTTTGCTGCAATCGGAGGACCCTGAAGCTGCATTAAAGTCATTCGGTATTGATCAGCAATTCGCAGTCTTGGGTAAAAGTATTTATTACGAGCCTTACACGACCATAGATGTGGATTCTGATTTATTACAGAAACAATTTTATAGTAAATATGGTTTCGGTCAAATCGTTGCGTATTATGCCGCGCATCCTGATCAGGCTGGGAAAATGCTTGACCTAGCGGCTAAAAATGCATTCACGATCCGCCCAGAGGCGATGGGGAATTACGAAAAGTCTGAGGGAAAGGCGTTCGGTGCCCAGACGAGCTTCTTCACGGCTTATAGTGATATTAAAAAAATGCTTGCCCCGAAAACCTTTGGTTTTATCGTGATTTGGACGATTATTATTATAGGCCTTTATCTGCCGTCCTTCATAAACGCATGGAGAGATAAAGATAGGAGGCGAATGCTGCGGCTGCCTCATATGGTGTCGATGATTGCAATGGGCTTCTCCGGCATTCTCGTATCGATCATTGGTGCCGGAGATGCGGACTTGTCTAAGCATGAATTTCTGTTTACTTTAGCTTTTGATATTGTTACGTTTGCGACAGCGGCCGATGCGATCCAAGGAAATCTATGGAGAAGCGAGAAACGGCAGCCATCCGTTACCCTTAGTCACTCAGCATGATTTGGTTATCAAGGCGGTGATTCGAATGTACAAGCCCATTAAGCCTATTTCAACAAAGATTGCGCTGCTGTTTATGATGTTCCTGCTGCTGCCTTCATTTTACGTTGAAGCGCAGGAGAAGACTGAGCCTGGGGCTGTTCTGCTCGTCTACGATAGCTTGGCTGTCGGGACGGATAATGAGGGGAATATTGAGGCACTTCAGCGACTGCTTGCTGGGTTTGGTGTGACGGTGACACTGCTCGCGCGTGATGGCTATCGGGCTGGAGACATGCAGCATTTTAATAAGGTCATTGGACTCGTTAATGCTTCCGATATGGCTGATTCAAGTCAAGCATATACCGATGATCTCAGTCATTTTGCAGGTGATTACCTCCATATTGGCGGCAATGTGCCAGCAATGGTTTCAACGAAGCTTCATCTCAATCTCATACAGGGCGGCCAGGATAGTGTAAAGCTGACAGTTCGTTCATTCACAGAATCGTCCATTAGGGTGCAGGATACTGCTTATATCGAACAGTCAGAAGGAAAAGCTTACGGTGAGATTACTTCAGGCAGCATAGCGGTGGCCTCTCCTTACGGTGTAATCCATGAAGGCATCGCTTATATTCCTTTCTTCAGGTCGAAACATCTTAGTGAATGGGCCATGTCCGATGTGTTGAGGGATTGGCTCGGTATAACGGCTGAGAGCCAGAGCTATGTAGCATTTAAAGACATATACCCCTTCTCTGACCTTGAGCTGCTTGTGAAGCTGGCTGATCGGCTCTACGATGCGGGCATACCGTTTATCGCAAGTGTCAGCCCAGTCTTTGACAATACCGATTATCCAGCGATGAAACGCTATTTGGAAACACTGAAATATGTACAAGCGAGAAATGGAACGATTCTAGTCAATGCTCCCGCTGTCGCATCTACGATCAGTGAGCTAGATCGCGATTTGAAAAAACAGATGGAACTGTTTATTGATACGCTAGCTGATTATGGCATTGCACCACTGGGCATAGGTGCCGAGATGTATTGGTCATATGACCAGCTGTATGTGGATCATGCGATGACCCTGTTCGATTCAGCTCTTCTCTTCCCGAATGAAAAGGTGATGCACAAAGCACGTACGAATACATCATATGCTTTCCCGTCTTCGCTATACAGTGTACAGCCTGACGAATGGGCGAATTATGAGGATAAGGGAAAGGTAATCGAGCCGCTGCCCATGGATACTGTGATTACGATTCCATTCTTCACGAATGAAGAAGAGCTGGGCAGAGGTGTCCAAGCTCTTATGAACAGCTGGCTGATATTTGCTGATTATAAAGCCCGCGAGCATAAGGTCCAGACCGCGAACCATGTAATCACTTCTCGCAGCGGAATGCTGCAAGTAAATGGCGAAAGCTTATCCTTGATCAGCGAGAGGACGAGCATCAGTTCAGAATATGTTTATGCGCCTGAAGCAGAGCAAAGCTTCGTGAAATGGTTTGCCGTACAAAATAAGCTGTTCATCGGTATTATCTTGATTGCGATCTCTGCTTTCACCGTATTTTTCTTCTTAGGTTCCCGGATGTATAAACGCAAATATTACAAGTAAGGAGACAGAAATGACAATTGCTGATGTATTAATGCTGATCGCGGTCATTTGTATCTGGTCGCTGTTGCTCGTGAACGTTGTGCTTATTATTGCGGGCTATTTGTTTTATATGGAGAACGAGGGCAGGCCTGTGCCTGATATCGAGGGAGAGGCTCCATTCGTGTCGATCATGGTTCCTGCACATAATGAAGGGATCGTCATCGTACAAACGGTAGAAGCGCTCTTGGCGCTGGATTACCCGCATGATCGATATGAGATTATCGTTATTAACGATAACTCGTCAGATAATAGCAGTGTGCTGCTAGGCGGCTTACAGCAAAAGTATGCCGGCAGGCAGCTGATTGTTATTAATACGGATGCGGTTACCGGCGGGAAAGGAAAGTCCAATGCACTCAATATTGGCTTTGCAGAGAGCAAGGGACAATTGATCGCCATCTACGATGCGGATAACACGCCGGAGAAGAAGGCGCTTCGCTACCTAGTAGGGGAAATTATGCATGATCAATCGCTTGGCGCCGTAATCGGCAAATTCAGAACCCGTAATCGTAATGCGAGCCTGTTGACCCGTTTCATCAACATAGAAACCTTGTCCTTCCAATGGATGGCGCAAGCAGGCAGATGGAAGCTGTTCAAGCTTTGTACGATTCCTGGAACGAACTTTATTATGAGGCGTGATATTGTAGAGCAGATCGGCGGGTGGGACGTCAAGGCTATTGCCGAGGATACAGAGATAAGCTTCCGAATCTACATGATGGGCTATCGCATTAAGTTCCAGCCCAAGGCGGTGACGTGGGAGCAGGAGCCGCAAACGCTCAAGGTATGGTTTAAGCAGCGTACGCGTTGGGCGAAAGGGAATATTTATGTCATTGTGAAAAATACGCCTTTGTTATTTAATCGCTCAGCCAAAAATATACATTTCGACATTCTGTATTTTATATCGATCTACTTCTTATTGTTAACCTCTTTGATTATGTCGGATTTGCTGCTGCTACTGCACGCGCTCGGATATGTGCATACTACGATTGCGGGATACAGCGCATTTCTATGGGTGCTGGCTATCATTTTATTTATTACTGGGACGTTTATCACCTTAATTACTGAAAAAGGCGAAATGCGCCTCTCCAATGTTTGGATCATTATGCTGATGTACATAACCTACTGTCAATTATGGATGGTGGTCGCAGCTTACGGGCTATACAACTATGTGAAGGATTTTATTTTCAAGAGGGAAATCAAATGGTATAAGACAGAACGTTACTGAGTAGGAGGAGAAGTAATTGCAAATGAGATGGTTAGTCACAAGCTTGCTCTGCCTTACTTTATTATTTTCTCAGAATGGATATGCTGCAGCCGCTGCAGCCATTCTGAACCCGAGCTCTAATCACCATTATGATGTTACCTTGGCGAATACGGATTCGTTGCTGTCAGGAAGCTCAGCATCCAAGCCATTTTATTTCGAGATAGAGGATTATTGGAATATAGAGACGGTAACGCTAAATCTGGACTACAAAATGACACCACTCGCACAAGACGAATACTCCAGTATTACGCTTTCTGTGAACGGGAACGCTTTTCATTCTTTCAGGCCAGAAGCAACGTCAGAAGAGAAGAATCATTTGACGGTATCTGTGCCCAAAGCGCTTTTGATAGCGGGCAATAATATGCTGACAGTCGGTGGCGTTGTACAAACAGCGACGCCTGACCAAGTTTGCTTGCCCGTTGATAAGCAGGAGAGCTGGCTTCAGTTGTACAAGACGTCGAACCTTTCTATGACGTATGCTAAAGAACCAATTGGAGGCAGCATAAAAGGCTTCTATCAGCAATTTATAGGTCTTGATACGGTGAGTGCAGGGTTGAACGCGATAGCCGTGCCAGTGGATAGTGAACCTGGTGAGCTGGAGGCTGCGGTACAAGCCTTAGCAGGCCTAGCGAAAGCAAATCCGCTCGAGGATGAGAGCATCCCGATGCTGGAGTGGAACAGTGATGCTAGGCTAACGAAATCGATGATCGTGGCAGTGGCTCTATATGATCACTTGCCGGGTGAAATTAAAAGCCAATTAGCTGATGAAGATCTGAGCAAACAGGCGTTGATTCAGTTACTGAGCGTTGACAAGCAGCAGATTCTTGTTGTGACATCAGAGAATGCGGAAATGCTTGTAAAGGCAGGGCGATTGCTCAATAATCAGGAGCTTGTCTTGCAGCTAAGCAGTAGTAGAAAGCTCGTAGGCGAGCAAACGAATATTGCGACACCTGCTGTCAGTGTGAATAAAAACGTTACGCTCACGGAAACGGGAGATCGGCTAACCGGAATATCGCATCAGGAAAAAGCATATTTCATTGCACTGCCGGCTAACCGATCAATTGCAACAGCAAGTAAAATTAGTCTAGATATGCGTTATGCGAACAATCTGGATTTTGACCGTTCCTTGGTTACAGTATTGATCAATGATTTGCCGATTGGCAGTAAGAAGCTGAGCGCTGAGCTAGCGAATGGTGATCAGTTGACATTGCCGATTCCAAAAAATATGGATATAACGGGCAACTTTTCAGTGACGGTGGCATTCGATCTGGAGCTGAAAAATGCTGGCTGTATAACGCTTCAGAATCAAACGCCATGGGCATTTGTAGAGAATAGCTCCGTCTTACAGCTGAATACGCTGGATCAAACGGCGCTGCTGTTTAACAATTACCCAAATCCTTTTTTGCGGGACGGCGCTTTTAATCAAGTAGCAGTCGTGCTGCCTGAGGTACGCGACCGTTATACGTACTTAACCATTTCGAATTTATTCCATATGCTCGGCCGTTTCGCTGAGAGTAATGCGGGAGAAGTTGAGTTCTATGAGGACGACACGGAAGCTGCTGCGCTTGCGAACCGTAATATTATCGCGATTGGCACTTATCAGAACAACAAGGTTATTCGAGATCAGAATGAGCACCTTTATTTCCAATATAACGAAGCTGGCGATGCGATCCAATCGAATGAGAAAATGAGCATCGACGAGGACTACGGCAAACGAATTGGAACATTGCAGCTGATTGATTCGCCGTATACCGCAGGTCTCGGCTTGATGGCTGTGACAGGAGCAGGCTCGGACGTTTATTACTTGGCATCCAAGCTGCTGACGAGTGAGAGTACGAAGTGGAAAGTATTCGGTGATGGAGCCGTCACAGACAAAGATGGAAATATTTACGCTTTCCGCTTCAAGAAAGAAGCAGGGGGAGAGCAATCGACAAACATGATCGAAGAGGTAATGGAGAGAAGCGATGTGCTTGGCTTTATGGTTGCCATCGTGCTGGTTCTAGTCGTCATCTTGCTTTCATTGATTCTGTTGATTCGCAAATATCGGATGAAACGGAGGGAGAGCGATGAAACGTAATCAAAGCAGTCTTATGTCGGACATCGCTTTTCTGCTCTTGTTCGTTATAAGTTTTATATCGATCCTATTCACAGCGGGCAATCCCGATCAATATATCCTTAACATTATTTTATTGAATATTGCGTTTCTAATCTCGATCGTAACGTATTTCACGTCCGTTACTACGGGGCTGATTATGAATATTTTGTTTATATTCGGCTACGGAACGTTTACGCTGTACCAGACAGTTGCCCTCGGAGACGTCGTAGACATCCAAAATTACTTTTGGCTGATCATGACCCCTGTGTTTACGATGGTGACCTGGATGCTGACGGCAGCAAGCAAGCAGCTTCAAGCAGAGAAGGAGCAATTGCTGAAACAGAATGCTTCGCTGGCTACGATGGACGAGCGCACAAACTTGAAAAACAGCCGTTCTTTCCAAAAAGACGCTACTGTATTTATGGCTCTCTCAACTAGATACAGCATTCCTTTGACTTTGATGGTTGTCACTGTAAAGTACTGGGATGAGCTAAGCCGAATGATTAGTCAGACGCAGATGACCGAGATGATCTATGACGTTTCCAAATTAAACGAGACGAGCATCCGTTTGAATGATTCCTTATACATGCTGAATACGGAAACCCCGACTTGGGGAATGCTGCTCTTCACGGATGAAGAGGGGGCAGGAATCGTTATCAAGCGTTTAAAGGAGAAGGTTGAACAGTTCAACTCCGTTGATTTTGCGGAAAAATATAAAGTGGAATTGAACCTTACAATGGGTGCGGTTGAATATAAACCGGAATCGATCCCGACACCTCTGGATTTCATCGTTCAAGCACGGAAACGACTGGAGTACGATGTGTAGCTGCATACTAGCTGTCCGATTAATTTTATGAGCAGGAAAATCGCCGAAATCACTTGATTTCGGCGATTTTTCATCCTATAGGAAAGACGATAAAACGACAAATGTAGATGGAAAAAGCAGAAATGGTATTGACTTTGTTCTCTTTAAAGAACTAAGATATAGTTACTGTCTGTTATAAAGTTTTTGTTTTCGGCAAGTACTTAGCAAACGGTTAGGATCTAAACTGGGCGAAGGAGAATAATATGATTGGGGAACGGATTAAAAGTCTACGGGAAAAAAAGGGCTATTCGATAACGAAGCTTGCCGACCTAGCAGGCGTATCCAAGTCCTATTTGAGCTACATCGAACGAAATATGCAGAACAACCCTTCTCTACAGGTGATGGCAAAAATAGCGGCACCTTTGGATTCTAACATTGAATATTTGCTTGGGAAAGAGATTTTACCGAAACGTAATCAAGAAGAAACGCTTGATGAGGAATGGCGTGCGATTATTAAGAATGCAGTTGATGAGGGTATGAGCAAGGGCGATTTCCAAGCGTTGAAAGATTTAGTTCAATCGAATATGTGGAAGAATAGCAGAGTAGAAACAAACGTCCATGCAAGCCAGAAAAAGAAATCATCAAATATCATTATTCTTCATATCGATAATTGATCATCACCTGATCAACAGTAAAATGATATTGACATGTTCTATATAAAGAACTAATATTGACTTATTGTTCTTTATAAAAAACAACGTAAGCAGGTGGGTGTTCACATGTACGTTAGTCAATCAGATGACTCGCAGGCCATTCGCGGCGAGAAGGAAAAGATGAAAGAAATTAACATTAAAGCCTTATACGCAATCATTCGTAAACGAGTATGGCTAATTGTACTTATTACCATCGTTGTAACGGTTTTGGCGGGTCTCTACAACAATAGGCCCGAAACACCTATGTATGCGGCTTCGTCCAGAATGATTGTCGCTGCCACTCCAGATATGATTGGAACGGTCAGAGTATTGTTCAGGGAGCCGCTTGTGCTGAAGCAAATTATTGAACAGCTTGAACTGAATCGCTCAGTTGCGCAGCTTAGAGGCCAGATCCGAGTAGACAGCGTAGACGGCTCGCTCGTCACGGTCGTATCGGTAGTGGACACTAATCCTAAGCTAGCGGCTGACATTGCAAATACAGGCGTAGAGATTTATAGAGATGTGGCTAGGGATACCTTAGGCGTAACGAGTATTCGCCTTCTTTCTTCGGCAGAAGAGAATCCATACCCAATCAATGAGCAAAGTAATTCAATCGTGTTTATAGGCTTCATCGTAGGTTTGACGCTAGGCATCGGATTGGTATTTTTACTAGATTCGCTCGATGATTCTATTAAATCAGAACGAGAGATTGAAGAGCTTCTCGGGCTGACGATGCTTGGTCAAGTGACCAATATGAAGCGTAAAGACTATGTTAGACATTTGAAAAAACGAAAAAGTATTGTAACCAGAGGTGAGACAATTGGTTCGTGAGAGGCAAAAGGCACCTAAATCATATGTAAATCGAAGCTTGATTGCTTCTATTCACCCGCATGGCGATATAGCGGAGCAATATCGTACGATTCGAAATAATATTCAGTACGCAGCTAATGGCAAAAAAATTCGATCTTTGCTAGTGACCTCATCATCTGAAGGCGAGGGTAAATCAACGGCTGCGGTCAATCTGGCGGTCTGTATGGCACAGCGCGGGGATCGCGTACTCATTATCGACACGAACTTCAGAAACCCGATTATCAACAAAATCTTCAATGTACAAACCTCGCCAGGTCTGTCGAATGTGCTGGGGCAGCAGCTTGAAATACGCGAAGCGATCTACAATACCGAGGTCGAGGGTTTGGATATATTGCCAAGCGGCCAGCGGATGTATAATTCAACAGAATTGCTTGATTCGCAAATTATGGTAGATGTTATGGAGTTTGCATCCGAGCATTATGATATGGTTTTGCTGGATTGCCCGCCTGTTCTCGGTATATCGGACACGAATACGCTGGTCAGTAAGTGTGAAGGCGTGTTGCTGCTTGTGAAAAGTGGAAAAACACAGCTGGCGCTGGCACTCGAAGCAAAGCGTGCGTTGTTGTTCGCCAAAGCTAATATTCTTGGCGTCATATTGAATAAAAAGAGCGGTTGATCAGGTAACACTTTTTTTGAAAAGTAGAAAAGTATAGCTAAAGGCTATGCTCTCGCTATTTGTCCAAATGAAACGTGCTGAGTCGTCAAAGGGCGGCGACAGCCGTTTCATCTTGACGTATAGGAAAGATTATGATTTTACTCCTACTTTCGCTATACATTTCGCAGAAACGATGGTGTCTATAGTAAGGACGCCGTCAAGCGGTGCTTCTTATGGAAGGGTGTTCTTTATAAAGCACAATCGCCTGTTTGCAAGAACAGATGGCGAGTGCGGTAATGTCTCCTGACCGTTATCAATGGAGGCACTCGGTCATGCTGTGGGTTTGTTTTAACCTTAGACGCCAGTCGTCAAGAGTGTGGTGTGAGGTGGGGTTGAATGCCCTGAATTCTGCGTTAGAGTTTTTAACTAAATGGTTTTGCTAAAAGCCTCTTAGTTAAACACTCTAAAGATATTGCAGTATTCAGCTTGGGAGTAGCCTAACAATAGTGTTTGGTCGTTGACATCCACTTGATATGAAGGATGACAGGAAAGGGTGAAAGAGTTTGACGTATAGGCAAAGATTGTCCTTTTTAATGTTTATTGACTCGTTTATCGTTCTGACCGCTATTTTTTTTAGCAGATTTTTGCTGAGTGCTTCGCTTGATGTGGTGACAGCACCAATTGTGATCAGCTCTATTACGTTATTGTTAAGCCATCATTTCTTCTCATTCTATTACAAGCTATATAAGAAGGCATGGGAGTATGCAAGTGTTGGCGAGCTGTTGATCATTTCGAAAGCAGTGACGTTCTCAATCATTGCAGCAGCGGTTATCCAGCAAGTTGTCATGCAGGATGTGTTTTTCAGACTGCTTGCTGTTACATGGATGATCCACATGCTCTTGATCGGCGGTTCTAGGCTCTGCTGGCGCATATTCCGAAGCGGCTATCAGAGAAACGTGGGCACGCGCAAGCGTACCTTGATTGTGGGTGCAGGCTCTGCTGGTACTATGCTTGCAAGGCAATTGTTAAGCAACAGCGATACCGAACTGCTTCCGATTGCGTTCATTGATGATGATGTCAACAAGCATAGCCTTGATATCATGGGCATTCCCGTCAGAGGGGGCGTCGCAAGCATTGCAAAAACGGCAAATGAGCTTGCAATCAACAATATTGTGATTGCGATTCCTTCACTGAGCAAGAAGCAGCTCAATACGATTTTTAGCGAATGCGGGAAAACGAAAGCGAAGACGCAAATTATACCGATGCTTGAGGATTTGGCTACCGGCAGAGTCTCGGTTAGTCAATTTCGTGATGTTCAGGTAGAGGATCTGCTCGGACGGGAGCCTGTAGAGCTGGATATTGAGAGTATCTCAGGTTACGTGACCCAGAAGGTAGTCATGGTAACGGGAGCAGGTGGCTCGATTGGCTCAGAGGTATGCAGGCAAATTTCGAGATTTTTGCCAGAGAAGCTCATCTTGCTTGGTCACGGAGAAAACAGTATCTATTCCATAGAGATGGAGTTAAGAGAGCTGTATGGGCATACGAATATTGAATTTATAACCGAAATAGCTGACTTGCAGGATGCAAGCAAAATGCTGACTGTCATGCAGGCTCATCGTCCGCAGGTTGTCTACCATGCAGCCGCTCATAAGCATGTGCCTTTAATGGAGAGAAATCCAGAGGAAGCATTTAAAAATAACGTTATAGGCACATTAAATGCGGCAAGAGCGGCAAGTCAAGCGAAAGTAGATACGTTCGTTATGATATCGACGGATAAGGCAGTTAATCCAACTAGCGTCATGGGGGCGACCAAACGCATAGCCGAGATGGTCATACAGCATATGGACCGTGCAAGCCAAACGAAATTTGTAGCTGTTCGATTCGGTAATGTACTAGGAAGCCGCGGCAGCGTCATTCCATTGTTCAAGAAGCAAATTGAAAAAGGCGGTCCAGTTACCGTGACACACCCGGATATGGTTCGGTATTTCATGACGATACCCGAGGCTTCAAGGCTCGTCATTCAAGCCGGTGCGCTCGCCCGAGGCGGAGAAATATTCGTTCTGGACATGGGGGACCCCGTCAACATTACTGATCTCGCACAAAACGTTATTCGGATGTCCGGCTTCACGGTTGAAGAAATTGGCATTCATTATACAGGTATTAGGCCTGGCGAGAAGCTGTTCGAAGAAATGCTCAAGGATAGTGAAATGAATGAGAAGCAAGTGTATCCCAAAATTTACATAGGCAAATCCGCAGACATCTATTTCGACCAGATTGAAGAAATAATTGCACTTCATGGCGGTATGAACAAAGTAGAGCTGAGAATTAGATTGCTCGATCTCGCGAATAACGTAGTCGAACTGCCGGAATTCGTATCGGTTACGGGCTAATAGAACAAAGGAGCTGTTGAGGCGATGAAAGTTAGAAAAGCGATTATACCTGCTGCAGGACTAGGTACGAGGTTTCTGCCTGCAACGAAAGCGATGCCTAAGGAAATGCTGCCGATCGTTGATAAGCCGACGATACAGTATATTGTCGAAGAAGCCATTGAATCGGGTATCGAGGATATTATTATTGTGACTGGAAAAGGCAAACGCGCGATTGAGGATCATTTTGATAATTCGGTCGAGCTGGAGCAGATTCTGACCGCCAAGCACAAATTTGATCTGCTTAGCGAGGTTCGCAAATCTGCGGATATGGTAGATATTCACTACATTCGTCAAAAAGAGCCTAAAGGACTTGGGCATGCGATATGGTGCGCTCGCAAATTTATCGGCGACGAACCGTTCGCTGTATTGCTTGGTGACGATATCATCTCTGCGGAGAAGCCATGCATTAAACAAATGATTGAGAAATATGAGCAGTATCATACCTCCATTATTGGTGTGCAGCGAGTCGCTGACGAAGCGGTATCAAGGTATGGGATCGTCGACGGCGCTATGATGGAGGAGGGCTTCCACCGTGTCAGAAATTTGGTCGAGAAACCAGCAAGAGAGCAGGCTCCTTCCAATATGGCGATTATGGGACGATACATTCTGAACCCGGCTATATTCGATATATTGGGTAAGCAGACACCAGGGGCTGGCGGCGAGATTCAATTGACGGATGCAATTGCGGCATTAAACTTGTCCGAGGCTGTTTATGCATACGAATTCGACGGAAAGCGTCATGATGTTGGCGAGAAGATGGGGTTTATCCAAACGACAATCGAGTTTGCCCTGCAGCGCGAGGATTTGCGTTACGACCTATTAAACTACCTATCGGCTATAGTTGACCTTGAAACCGCTAGAAAATAATTCTAGTATAGGATGGTATGAGCATGCCTAATAAAATATTATTTTGCGCAACTGTTGATTACCATTTCAAGGCTTTTCATTTGCCAGTTCTGGAATGGTTCAAGCAGCAGGGCTGGGAGGTTCATATCGCCGCTAAAGGCGAGCTGGATCTCCCTTTTGTTGATCGCAAGTTTAATTTGCCGATTGAGCGCTCCCCCATTCATACAAACAATATAAAGGCGTATCGAGAGCTTAAGGCGATCATGAATGAACAGCAATATCAAATCATTCATTGCCATACGCCTACAGGCGGCGTTCTTGCCCGCCTTGCAGCGCAGGGAGCTAGAAAAAAGGGCACCAAGGTTATTTATACGGCGCACGGTTTTCATTTCTGCAAGGGCGGCTCGCTTGTGAATTGGATGCTATATTATCCAATCGAGAAGTACTTTGCGCGTTTGACGGATTGTTTGATAACGATTAATAACGAGGATCATCAGCTTGCAGTATCTAGACGGTTCCAGGCAGGGCAGATCGTCCATACCCACGGAGTAGGTGTCAATACGGTCCGCTATAAGCCTATGTCCAAAATCGACAAATGGCGGCTAAGGCAGGAGCTTGACTATCGTACAGACGATTTTCTAATGTTCTATGCGGCCGAGTTCAACAACAACAAGAATCATCAATTGCTAATTCATGCGCTGGCTTCTATTAAAGAGGAAGTACCTCATGCAAGGCTGATGCTCGCGGGAAAAGGCGGCCTGCTGGAAGCTTGCAGAGCACTCGCTGAGCAGCTTGGCGTTGGCAACATGGTTCATTTCCTTGGGTACAGGACGGATATTGATAGGCTTCTGCCGATGTGCGATGTCGCTGTTGCTTCCAGTCTGCGCGAAGGGCTGCCCGTCAACATTATGGAGGCTATGGCCTGCGGTCTGCCGATTGTAGCATCTCGGAATAGAGGGCATTCAGAGCTGGTCATAGACGGGGTGAATGGATTTGTACTGGAAGGGCATCAGATACAGGCATTCGGGCAGCGCCTACTTGAGCTAAGTCGATCCAAGACGCTAAGGGAAGAGTTCGGCGGGAACAGCGGAGCAATGGTCAAAAAGTATTCATTAGCGCATGTAGCACTTGAATTACACGAAATTTATAAGCCTTTGATGGGGCAGCCGCAGGCAGAGCAGGAGGAGAAGTTGCAATGGGTGGTCCTTTAAGGATATTGCATGTTGTCGTAAACATGAACCGCGGCGGCGCCGAAACCTTGCTTATGAATATGTATCGTCATATCGATCGATCCAACGTTCAATTTGATTTCTTAACCTGCAAGGAAGGCGTATTCGATGAAGAGATTCGTAGTCTTGGCGGAATCATCTATCGTATTCCACATATTACTGAGGTTGGTTATCGATCTTATATGAAAGGTTTGGAGCGTTTCTTCGTGCAGCATGCAGAGTATAAGGTCATTCATTCGCATATGGACAAAATGAGCGGCTTCGTTCTTCGTGCTGCTTCCCGTGCAGCTATTCCAGTAAGAATTGCGCATAGCCACAACACAAGAAGCGAAGGCAGCGTTCCTGCTCGGCTCTTTAAGTGGTATGCGGGAACGCTTGTAGAATCGGCTGCTACGCATTATGTCGCTTGCTCCAGCGCTGCTGCTACCTGGATGTTTCCAAGGAATAAGAAGAAATCAACAGTGCTGCCAAATGGAATAGCCAGTGAACAATTCGCCTTCTCTATAGAAACGCGCTCAAGGCTCCGCAGAGAGCTGAATATTCCGGAGGATTGTTTAGTTGTCGGTCATGTAGGCAGGTTTGCACACCAAAAAAACCATACCCAGCTTATTGATATGTTTTGTTTGCTGCAGAACAAGAAGCCGAATAGCCTGCTTGTATTAGTGGGCGACGGGCCGCTGAGGACAGAGATCGAGCGCAAAGTAAGTGAGCTTCAATTAGACCATAAGGTCATGTTTCTAGGTGTGAGGAGCAATATTAATGAAATGATGCAGGCCTTTGATGCATTCGTATTCCCATCTCATCATGAGGGACTGGGCATCGTTGTTATAGAGGCGCAAGGTGCTGGGCTGCCTTGTATTATCTCGGAACATATTCCTGCGGAGGTCGATATGGGGATCGGCTTGGTTCAATTTTTCTCTCTGAAACAGGTCGATAGCGGTGTGGATCATATCATAGCAGCAGCCCCGCGCGGAGCTAGGGAAATTCCAGAGGGAGCGCTAGCTCAAAAAGGCTATGATATTCGCCAAACTGCAAGGCAAGCAACCGAGCTCTATTTATCCCAATTCGAGGTGACGAATGAAGACGCTAACCGTGTTTACGCCCACGTATAACAGGGCTTATTGTTTGCATCAAGTATATGAGAGCTTGCGGCGCCAGACATGCAAAGATTTCGAGTGGCTTATTATTGATGATGGATCGAGCGATGACACCGAGGCGCTTGTCGCTGGATGGGCGGCGACGCAGGAGCTATCCATTACATATGTCTATCAGCACAATCAAGGCATGCATGGCGCCCATAATACAGCATACGAACATATTGAAACGGAGCTCAACGTATGCATCGATTCAGACGACTATATGCCCGACGATGCAGTCGAACAAATCGTCAGCTTCTGGCATACAAATCGAAGCGACAGCGTATGTGGTTTTGTAGGGTTAGATGCGTATGGAGACGGGAGAATCGTTGGCTCGACATTTCCGGAGGGGCTGTCAAGCTCAACTTTGTTTGATCTATACCACAAGCATGGCGTTACTGGTGATAAGAAATTAGTGTACCGCACCGTATTGACGAAACAGCATCCCTACCCTCTGTTTGAAGGAGAGCGGTATGTTGGATTGGATTACAAGTATCATCTGCTGAGCCAGAATTATGAGCTTCTGCTGCTGAACAAGGTTCTTTGCCATGTGGAATATTTGGCTGATGGCTCCTCTAGAAATATGCTGATGCAATACCGAAGAAATCCTAATGGTTTTGTGTTCTATCGGAGATCGTTGATCAACATGCCGATCGGCGGCCTCAAGTTCAAGTACAGGCAGGCGATTCATTATGTATCAAGCGGCCTCTTGTCTAAGAATGGGCAATGGGTGAAGGAAGCTCCTTCCAAGCTGCTGACGATAGCGGCTCTACTCCCCGGACTGCTGTTGTTTGCATATATTACGATAAGAACAAGCAAGGCGTACTCAGCGAAAGGAACAGCCAATGACTATCCTATGGCTTAACTTAATCGTCGTTTTTATGTTGGCAGTCACTGCGAGATATTATGCTGTGCCAGCCCGAATAGGCTATCTGACGATTCAGCCTAATAAAATATTAGCAGCCGCGGCTGCGGTATCGCTTATTCTTGTCTCCGGCCTGCGGAACAATATCGGCGATACCTTTTTTTATGTTCATGCGTATACGGTAGATCATTATGACTGGGCTACCATTGTGAGTAAAAAGGATATCGGCTTCGGCATTCTGCAGCTTCTGCTCAAGCAGATTACAGCAGACCCGCAAATATTGTTAATGACGACAGCCCTTGTGACCAACATGATCATAGCCATCGTCATGTTCAAGTACTCTCGTATGTATGAATTAAGCTTGTATGTGTATATAACGTCCGGTGCATTTGTCGTTTCCATGAATGGGTTACGTCAGTTTCTAGCTGCTGCAATCGTATTTGCTGCGACCAAGGCTCTTTTCGAAGGCAAATGGAAAACGTATACGGCAATCATTCTATTCGCCGCTGTATTTCACCAAAGCGCCTTGGTCATGCTCCCGCTTTACTTCCTAGTGAGAAGAAAAGCATGGACAGGCACAACCTTTTTTTTACTAGCAATAGCTATCATTATTGTCGTAGGCTTCAATCAGTTCTCCGATTTGTTATTCAAAGCGATTCAAGGTACCCAATACGCCCACTATCAGAATTTCGAGGAGGGTGGAGCGAGCATCATTCGGGTACTCGTTTATGCTGTACCGCTTCTGATCTGCTTTCTGGGGAGAGAGAAGCTAAGAGCATTATTTCCGAAAAGTGATATTTTAGCGAATTTATCGATTATAGGCATTATCCTTATGATTATTTCAACTCAGAACTGGATTTTTGCAAGAATGACGATTTATTTTAACCTGTACCAGCTCATTCTGATCGGGTGGATCGTGAAGGTGTTTCGAGAGAAAGATCAGAAGCTGATTTATATGGCTATCCTCGTATTCTATTTGCTGTTTTTCTATTTTGAAAGTGTCATTACATTGGATATTAGATATACAAGTGATTATTTGAAATGGTAAGCACAAAGGAGGCAGCAGCGTGAGTGAAGCCGAAAAAATTCCCCGTATTTTGCATTATTGCTGGTTCGGCAGAGGGGAGAAACCGCGGAAAATAGTGAAGTGTATGAAAAGCTGGGAAAAGCAGCTAGGTGGCTTTCAAGTCATAGAATGGAACGAGGACAACTTCGACATCTCGTCCAATCGTTATGTGAGAGAAGCATACGAGGCTCGCAAATATGCTTTCGTAAGTGATTATGTACGATTATACGCTTTGTATAAGTTCGGGGGCATTTATTTGGATACCGATGTCGAGGTCATCAAGCCGCTCGATGCCTTTCTAGGTCATGAGGCGTTCTCGGGATTTGAAGACGAACGGTTTTTGCAGTCTGGTACGATGGGAGCTGCGCTAGAGCATCCTTGGATTAAGGAGCTGTTAGAAAATTATGATCAGCGCAGCTTTTTGCTTCAAGACGGAAAGCTCGATACGACGACCAATACGGCTGTAATTACCGAGATATGCAGCCGACATGGCCTTCAATTAAATGGCCAATATCAAGTGCTGAGCAATGGTGTAACCTTTTATCCGCGTACGTATTTCAGCCCTTATGATTATATCGATGGCGGTAATTACATATCGACTGACAGCTTTACCATTCATCATTTTGCTCAATCCTGGCTGCCTGCCCATGTACGTATGAGAGGCAGTCTGAAGAAGGCAGTAAGCCGTATTGCCGGCCCTGCTTTTATCTCCAGAATGAGAAAGCTGATGTCTTCTAATTAACGAATGAACGAAACAAATTGAATGCCAGGAGCCATACTCATGATAAAAAGATTAGTTGACCTCATTCTCTCAGCCTCGCTACTCATACTGCTCTCACCAGTCATTGCTGTAACGGCAATGCTGGTTCGATTCAGGCTGGGCGCGCCCGTCTTGTTCAAGCAGCAGCGGCCAGGGCTGCATGGCGTTCCATTCCATGTATACAAATTCCGTACGATGACCTCAGAGAAAGACAGTATGGGCATCTTGCTGCCTGACCATCTGAGATTGACAGACTTTGGAAAATTCATGCGCAAGTTCAGTCTTGATGAGCTGCTGCAGCTTGTGAATGTTCTTAAAGGCGAGCTTAGCTTAATAGGACCGCGTCCGCTGTTGATGGAGTATTTGCCGCTGTACAACGAGCAACAGGCAAAGCGCCATCTGGTACGACCAGGCATTACGGGCTGGGCGCAAATTCATGGTCGAAATGCGGTCTCTTGGGAAGAGAGATTTGAGCATGATGTCTGGTATGTAGAGAATCAAAGCTTCATGCTAGATTTACGAATATTAATATTGACGGTGAAGAAGGTCGTCACGTCTGAAGGGGTATCCAATGGCAACCATGCTACGATGCCCATATTCCAAGGAACGACGACGAGCAGTGAAGGGTAAAGCCATTCATCAAGCAGCAGCATAGCTTGAGGGATGGCTTATTTTAGTGGATAAGGATGTGTGGAGACATGCCCACAAATGAAATGAAACGAATCTATTTATCCCCTCCTCATATGAGCGGCAGGGAACAGGGCTATATTAATGAGGCATTCGAGACGAATTGGATTGCTCCCTTAGGGCCCAATATTGATGCCTTTGAGAAGCAGCTAGCGGCATATACGGGATCTGCTGACGCAGTGGCAGTCAGCTCAGGCACGGCTGCGATTCATCTGTCCTTGCAGCTTCTTGGCGTTGGTGTGGGAGATACGGTATTGTGCCCCAGCTTTACATTTGTTGCAACCGCGAATCCGATTCGTTACTGCGGAGCGGAGCCCATATTTATTGATTCAGAGCCGGAAACCTGGAATATGTCGCCCTCTGCACTCAAGCGGGCTCTTGAGGATGCGGATCGTGGGGGCACATTGCCGAAAGCGGTCATAGTCGTCCATTTGTACGGCCAAGTTTCGAAGATGGATGAGCTGGCTGCTCTGTGCGAGCAATATGAAGTGCCTTTAATTGAGGATGCGGCAGAATCACTTGGATCTACCTACAGAGGGAAACAGAGCGGCACATTCGGCAAGTTCGGCATTTATTCCTTTAATGGTAACAAAATTATAACGACGTCGGGCGGAGGGATGCTTGTTTCCGATGATGTTGAGCTACTTCATAAAGCACGTTTTCTGGCTACGCAGGCTAGAGATGCTGCAGCGCATTATCAGCATAGCAGCATGGGGTTCAACTATAGGATGAGCAACATATTGGCAGGTGTTGGAAGGGCTCAGCTAGAGGTGTTGGATGAGAGGGTTGCGGCCAGAAGAGCCGTATATGAGAACTATGAGCAAGCATTATCGGCTGTACAGGGCATAAGCTTTATGCCTGAGCTTCACTATACGCGCTCCAATCGCTGGTTGACGACGCTAGTCATAGATCAGAGTGTGACGAACACGACGATAACAGAACTGCTGGAATGCATGGCGGCTGCCAACATCGAAGCTCGTCCGTTATGGAAGCCGCTGCACTTGCAGCCGTTGTTCGCCGGAACAAAGTTCTATTCGCATGCCGGCAATATAGCGGTCTGCGAGCAGCTGTTCGAAACCGGCATCTGCCTGCCTTCAGGCTCAAGTATGACTAGCATCGATCAAGTAAGAGTCGTCGATTGTGTGAAGGATGTATTAACGAAGGCAACCGGGAAAAGCATACAATCCGCATAAGTAGCCTCCTATAGATAGCGTTCGCCTTGCACTCTGGTGCGAATGACCTTAGCTGGCGTACCGTAAGCTACCGAGAAGGCATCTATATGGGATAGGACAGTTGAACCGGCGCCGATTACTGCATGCTCGCCAATGGTTTTGCCGTGAATAATGGCTGCACCGATCGACACGACCGTATAATCGCAGATAATGACGTTCCCTCCTGTACATGCTTTTGGGGCCAGTGTAACATAATGACCTAGTTGTGAATCATGCTCAATGACAGACATCGCGTACATGACGCAATGGTCGCTAATACGTGCATCGCTGCCGACGATACAGCCCGCCATAAGGACCGTTCCGCTGCCAATTTGCGCTCCTCTAGCTACCGAAGCAGTAGGATGAATGGCTGTTATGAAGGTGAAGCTCGGCATGATGTCCTTGATTTTTGCAACGACGGATGC
Source organism: Paenibacillus sinopodophylli (assembly GCF_005930355.1). GTDB lineage: Bacteria > Bacillota > Bacilli > Paenibacillales > Paenibacillaceae > Pristimantibacillus > Pristimantibacillus sinopodophylli. The sequence goes on along the minus strand of NZ_VDBO01000001.1, from coordinate 2,254,601 downwards.
TCGCGTCCAATTATCGCCGATGGCGACGATACCGCTGTATACAAGTGACTTGCTGCTTGTCAGCCAGCTCTCATCACCCAGTATCTCATAGCCGTAGAACTTAGAACCGACTGGTTTATACCCGTCGAGTATACCAACGATCTGGTACAGACCGGTTTTCTCAACCGTATCAATGACAGCTTTGGCATGGCCGCCGGCACCGAATATGATTATGTTCTGCATAGGCTTGAACGCTCCTTATCCATTAAGCGATTTACTCGTTTCTCCTATTCTAGCAGAACCAGTGTCGTTTATCTAAAAGAATAATGTAAGCCATAAGGAATGTAGATTGACAGATATTAGGGAAGGTGTTAATCTGTATTGGTGTTCTCTTTATAGAACAAAATACATATTTTGTTCGTTATTGGCTAATTAGTATGAAGGAGAAATTCATGAATAACGATGTCACTCTCCATAAAGAAGATTTGTCTGATGAATTGAGACTGATGCTCTCGATTCTTTCAATGGACCATAAGGCTGAAATTACATTTGATTTGCAGGAGCTGCTTCGTCATGCAGATTGGGATCGATTCATTGAGCTCGCCAGACATCATAGAGTATTCCCATCCCTTAATCATAAGCTGCAGAAGCTGAAGACGAGTGGCATTCCGGTATTTGTCTCCCAATTGTTCCAGAGAGATTATTATCGGAATACGCTTCAGATGCTCACTTTGAGCGGTGAGATGGAGCAGCTTGCCAAATTGTTCTCGGACAATGGCATACGCTCGTTATTCCTGAAGGGGCCTGTTATCGCTGCAGACTTATACGGCGACGTGTCGCTTCGAACCTCATGCGATTTGGATCTGCTCGTTCCTATTGTTGATCTGGAAAGAACAGAAGCACTTCTTCTCTCGTGCGGGTATGTGAAGGACGATTATATCGTGTCGGTATTGAATGATTGGAAATGGCGGCATCATCATACCTCCTTCATGCATCCAGACAAAAAGATCAAGGTAGAGGTTCATTGGAGGCTGAATCCTGCACCTGCCAAGGAACCAAAATTTGACGATCTATGGGAACGAAGAAGACAGAGCTCGTTGATTTCGCGCCCTATTTATTACTTAGGCAGAGAGGATCTATTCCTGTTTCTTGTATCCCATGGAGCGCGTCATGGCTGGTCGAGGCTTCGCTGGCTGCTCGATATTAAGCAGCTGCTGGAGCAGAAAGTAGATTGGCCTAAGCTTAATCAGCTTCTTCGCAAGCATCAGCTCTCACATATCGGGGGGCAGGCCTTGTTATTGCTAGCCAGGCTGTTCACCGTTCCGCTGCGCGAGGAGATGAAGCCATTGATAAATGATAGAAGAGCAGAATGGTCGGCTGAGGATGCGATGTTCTATGTGCACCGAATGATTAATTTGCATAGCCCGCCTATACCGGAGGATGTTGATCGTTACCATCGTAAATATTTATTCGGACTGCTTACTGTGAGGCAGAAGCTCGTATTTCTAGCCAGCTTTTTGTATCCGTATCCGGAAGATGCAAGGACACTTCCGCTACCGAAACCGCTGCATTTTCTTTATTTCCCGCTTCGTCCATTTATTTGGGGCTGGAGAAAGCTCCGCCATACGAATAAGGATAACGAAACTTATATGTGACTAGGAGTCAAGTATGAAAAATGTACTCATAGCGTCTTACGATATGGAAGTCGGCGGCGTTGAGCGAAGCTTAGCAGGCATGCTCGATCAGTTTAACTATACGGCGTTTAACGTTGATCTGATGTTGTACCGGCATAAGGGCGATTTCATGAGCCTTTTGACTGATCGAGCAAACCTGTTAAGTGAAATTCCGCAATACACTTCGTTTAGAAAATCAATAGCAGAAACACTGAAGGATAAACAGCTTCCCATCGGCATTGCCCGTATCATGGCAAAAGCACATGCCGGGCTTTATCGCAGAATGAACCGAATCGAAGATATCGGCTATGTTCAAATGCAAATGGTCTGGAAGTATGCGATGCCGTTTCTGCCGCCGCTCAAAAGCGATTATGACGTCGCGATCAGTTATTTGTGGCCGCATGATTTTGTTGCCAATAAGGTAACTGCGAATCGTAAAGTCGCTTGGATTCATACCGATTATTCAACGATAGCAGCGAACCATCAGCTGGATTTGGAAATATGGGATAAATTTGATTACATTATTGCGGTTTCTGAGGCGTGTAGAAACTCCTTTCTTGAACGCTATGAATCACTTCGTGTGAAGGTGTTCGTTATTGAGAATATCGTAGCGCCGATTCCTATTCAAAGCCTCTCTATTCAGCCTGTTGAAGGCAATCCACTGGTTCATGATTCGCGGTTTAAGCTGCTATCGGTAGGCAGGCTTTGTCATGCGAAGGGATTTGATGACGCGATCAGAGCATTCAAGCTACTGATTGATAAAGGCTATGATAATCTCGTGTGGTATATCGTTGGCTACGGCGGCGATGAAGCGATGCTTCGAGCCTTAATAGAGGAATATGAGCTGGAAGATCGGTTCATTCTACTGGGGAAACAAATCAATCCCTATCCGTTCATGAGCCAGTGCGACTTGTACGTACAGCCTTCCAGGTACGAAGGCAAGGCGGTTACCGTGACAGAAGCCCAAATATTAGGGAAGCCGATTGTCATTACGAACTATGCAACGGCTGCAAGTCAGATTGAGCATCTGAAAGATGGCTATATTGCAGAGCTGTCAGTAGCGGGCATAGCCGATGGGATCGAGAGATTATACAACGACCATGAACTGAGAGCACAGCTTGCCGATTATTGCAGCAGCTCGGATTACAGCAACAGCGGCGAGCTTGAGAAGCTGTATATGCTGCTGGAAGCGGAGGGGGTCACCGAAATTGACGATAAAGGTTAGCGTCATTATACCGGTATACAATGCGGAAGCTTATCTTGCTGAGTGTATAGAATCGCTTCTTAACCAAACCATTCAAGCATGCGAATTTATATTTATTAATGACGGATCGGCGGATAACAGCGTCTCTATTATTCAGAAATACGGACAGCAAGATACTAGAATTATCCTCGTCGAGCAGATGAATCAAGGGGTTAGCGCTGCGAGAAATGCAGGGCTGAAGGTAGCTTCAGGAGCATACATCGGATTCGTAGACGCGGATGACTATGTTGAAGCGGATATGTTCGAGCGGCTTTATACAGCTGCAGACAGGGATGGCAGTGAAATTATGGTATCTAATTTCGGAACCGTGATTGAAGGGCAATATGTGATGGTGAAATACAGTTACCCTGTGGATAAGCGCTTAGATGAAGCTTTTATTCAAGCTCAAGTCATACCTAGGTTTTTGGAGAAAGATGATTTGAATGCCGTCTGGAATAAACTCTATCTCAGATCGCTCATTCAGACCAATGAAATTACTTTCTCCAAGCAGCTGGCTCTCGGAGAAGACGGCTTGTTTAATATGATCGCGTTCAGCTATGCAAAGAGTATGACCTATATTGATTATGCTGGTTATCACTATAGAGAAACGCCAGGCAGCGCTACAAGAGATATTGTACGTATGGATTATTTCAAAAGGGCAATAGAAGTGTATTACACGGACCCTCCTGATCGCTACAAGCAATTGCTAGATGAACAAACGATTGGCGAGCTTAAAGCGATTAAATTAATGAACAATGTCATGGCTTACATCCATATGTACTCGAAACCGACCAGAAACTTCCCTTTCAACGAACAAATTAAATACATACAACGCATGATCGCCTGTGATGAGGTCCGAATGGCACTGCGTACTTATAAAGGGAAAATAAGGGCGGAGCGGAATCGGTATGAAAAGCTTTTTCTTCATTTCATTGGCATAAGGTCATGGCTGGGTCTTTATTGCATGACAGCTTACAGCAGATATAGAAATTGAAATCGTGGAGGGTAATACTGTGAAAATAATGATGTTTGCTCATGATGGCAGTCTTAACCGTGGATGTGAAGCAATCGTTAGATCGTCGACATCTATCATCAAAGAAAAAATAGAAGGTGCACAGGTGTTCCTAGCTTCAAGACAACCAGAAACCGACCATATCATTCCGAAATTAGATGGTGTCTACAATGGCTCAAACGTATCCATTAAAAAATACTCTTACGATTGGTTATTATCTTCAATGAAGTTCAAGTTATTTCAAGACGAGTCTTATGCTTTAGGAAAAATCCATCACAATATTATAAAAAAAATTAAAGACATGGACGTTTGCCTGTCGATTGGCGGAGACAATTATTGTTATGGGGAGCAGCCAGGCTGGTATGAAGTTGACAGACGGGTGAAAGCGGAAGGAAAGAAGCTCGTACTGTGGGGCTGTTCCATCGGAGAAGAGGATATGTCGGAGCGCAAGCTCGAGGATCTCAAGTTATTTGATCTTATTCTATCCCGCGAAACGCTTACCTATCAGATGCTGCAAAGTAAAGGACTTACCAATGTGAAGCTGTGCGCGGACCCCGCGTTTACGATGGAGAAAGAGGAGCTGCCGCTTCCAGAACGATGGCAGGAGGGCAATACGATTGGCCTTAACTTCAGCCCGCTGGTGTGGAAGCGCAATAAGCAATCACAAGCTGCGGTAGATGACTTGATTCAGCATCTATTGGATACAACGGATATGGCTATCGCATTCACACCGCATGTCATCATCAACGGAAATAATGATTATGATGTTCTGAGCGGCTACTATGAGAAATATAAGCATACAGGTAGAGTGCTCCTATTACCAGATAATCTGACGGCTGTTCAATATAAAGGCTACATTGCAAGAATGAGATTTTTTATAGGTGCTCGAACACATGCAACGATTGCGGCGTATTCCAATTATGTACCAACGATGGTGCTTGGCTACAGCGTGAAGTCAAAGGGAATCGCGAAAGATATATTCGGAGAAGAGAAGCTTGTGCTCGGTATTGAAGAAATATCAGACAGCAAGCGCCTAATCGATAAGTGTGACGAGATGCTTCGTGATGAGGAAGCGATCATCACGCAGTTAAAGCTATCCATTCCCCGCATTAAGAAGATGTCATACAAAGCAGTAGACTATTTGCGCAGTCTAGCATGAGGCAGCTATGAAAAAAAACGTATTGTTCATTATTCCGAGCCTCTCAGCCGGAGGTGCCGAAAGAAGCCTAATCAACCTGCTTACTCATATGGATTTCGAACAGTACCAGGTAGATTTGTTTATGTTCAGCCCTAAAGGCATATTTCTAGAACTGCTGCCCGAGCAGGTTCGGGTACTGCCATTGCCAGACAATTATAGCCAATTTGTAAAACCGATGTTTCCTGCTGTATCGCGCTTATTGTGGAGAAGAAATGCGAAATTGGCCTTTAGCAGATTGATGTATAGCTACAAGAATCGAATAGCTGGCAACACCAGTGTAAAGGAACAAGAAAGCTGGAAGTATATGGCGCATTCCTTCGCTGTCCTAGAAAAAAAATATGATATCGCAATCGCTTTTCTTGAGAAATCCTCTATTTATTTCTGTGCGGAGAAAGTGCAAGCCGATAAGAAAATAGGCTGGGTACACAATGACTATGACATGCTCGGCATGAATCCGTATTTCGACCAAAGCTATTTCCGTAAGCTGAATTATATCGTTACCGTTTCCGAGGAGTGCCGCCAGATTTTGCAGCAAAGATTTCCTAACCAGAGTGAAAAGGTAAAGGTGATCTACAATATTGTATCTCCAACGATTATAAGAGGGCTGGCTAATAGGGTTTCTGAGGATGTTTATGATCGGAAAGCGGATGAGATGGTTATTCTGTCGATTGGAAGACTGCATCCACAGAAAGGTTTTGAACATGCGATAAGAGCAGCAAAGTGGCTGCTTGACAGCGGTTATCCATTTCAATGGAACATTATTGGCGAAGGGGAGGAGAGGGCTGTATTATCAGAGCTCATTGCTTCGCTCGGACTCACCCATCACGTAAAGCTCCTCGGATTGAAATCGAACCCCTACCCGTATATCAAACAAGCAGACATCTATGCTCAAACCTCTATATATGAAGGAAAAGCGATCGCAATTGACGAGGCCAAAATTTTGCATAAACCGATCGTCATTACGAACTTCAGCACAGCTAAGGATCAGCTGGAGCATGGCATCGAAGGGCTTATCGTCGAGACGAACGCGGAGGCGATCGCAATAGGAATAAGTGACCTCATTCAGAATGCTGAGCTTCGCTTGCGGATTACGCAGCATTTGGCAGAGCTTACACTCGGTACGGAAGACGAGATTGAAAAGCTGTATCAAATTATAGGATAGGCGGAGATGAGTTGAAAAAAAAACTATTGTTCGTCATGAACAATTTGAACTGCGGAGGTGCAGAGAAGTCTCTGCTTTCCTTGCTGCAGACCATTGACCTCTCCAGGTTTGACGTTGATCTCTATTTATTCAAGCATGAAGGCATCTTTCTCGATAAGCTTCCCGAGGCCGTTCATTTGCTAGAGGAACCGATTGGCTTTCGCTATTATGATATGTCGGTTCGGAAGGCCGTATTTGCATGCTTGAGAAGCGGCAACGTGATGCAGGCCATCAATCGAATCGTTGCAGGCTTTATCTTCTCTTCTGAGAAGAATGCCGCAAGAAGAGAGCAGCGCGTATGGAAATATTTGTCCAAGGGGCTGCCGAAGCTTCAACAAAAATACGATGCGGCTATCGGTTTTCTTGAGAAAAACCCGGTTTACTTCTGTATCGAAAAGGTTAATGCTAATCAAAAAATCGGATTTATCCATAATGATTATGACAAGCTGCAAATGGATCCAAGGCTGGATCTGCCCTATTTCAAAAAATTAGACCATTTGGTTACGGTGTCTGACGGATGTGGAGAGGTGCTGCTTCAACGCTTCCCGCAATTCAAACAGAAAATCAAGGTCATTCAAAATATTGTATCACCTCCCACCATTCATAAAATGTCGGCAGAAAGAGCAGATGTAGATATAAATGAAAATCCCGCTATTTCGATTGTCTCCATTGGACGCTTGACTGCGCAAAAGGGTTTTGAGATGGCAATTGAAGCTTGCAAAGCTTTGATTGAGCAAGGCTATACCATTCAATGGTATGTCATTGGAGAAGGGGAAGAGCGGCACAGGCTGGAGCAGCTAATTACTGCATACGGGATTCATCGCTATTTCCATTTGATTGGTCTAAAGGAAAACCCATACCCCTATATCCACAATGCGGATCTTTACGTCCAGCCCTCGCGATTTGAAGGGAAATCGATTGCAATCGATGAGGCGAAAATACTGCAAAAGCCGATTATTGTAACTAATTTTAGCACAGCGAAGGATCAAATTACGCATAATCAAAATGGACTTATCGTTGAGATGAATGCGGGTTCGTTAACTGAAGGTATCAAGAAGCTGATTGATGACGAAGGCATGAGGCTGTATTTCAAGGAACAATTAGCGCTTGAGAATCTCGGGAATGAGTCGGAGATCGAGAAATTGTATGCCATTATATAACGATTGGCGAGGGAGCGAATAAGATGCTAGAAATTTTAGCTGCTATATTTATCGGAATGGTTATCCTTATCGTGCTGATTGATATTGTGCCGATGAGCTGGGACTGGGTAAGCAGAATTTATATTGGAAGATATCGAAGCAAGCAGGAATGGAATCAATCCATTACACAAATCGGCGTGAATTGGCTTAATCATACGCCAAAGATTAAAGTGACGGACAATGTAAGATTAGTTGCAATCGATATGATCAAAGGCAATTATTCGAAAAGTGCGATTCAGCATTGGCAGGAAGCCTCATTATTGCTGGGGCTGTCGGAGTGTATGAAGAATGGTGCAGGCAAAGAGATGGATATGAGCATCGAGCAATTTCTTAAAGCGAAGTTCGATAGCAATGGCGAGTGGAAAGTGAAGCCGGATTATATTGATTGTGCCATTCTCGCTTACGGCGTATTGAAGCTGGAGCATGTGGATATCGATCGATTTAAGCCTGCTTTCGACAGCACATGGCAGCTCATTCAATCGCATATTGGTGAAGACGGAACCGTGCAGTATCGTAAGTTTATGAATAAATACAGGTACGTCGATACGATTGGTTTTGTGTGTCCGTTTCTGGTGAGGTATGGCATGAGATACAACAAGCCGGAATGTGTAAAGCTGGCCGTTAAGCAATTGGAGCAATATGAGAAGTTTGGCATGCTCGAGGAGCATTTCATTCCAAGTCATGCTTATCACACCGATAATGCTATGCCGCTTGGCTTGTACGGCTGGGGGAGAGGACTTGGCTGGCTCGCAATTGGTTTAAGCGATGCTTGGTGTGAATTGCCTGATGAGCATGAATTCAAACCGAGATTGAATCAATTTGTGCTGAAATTTGCTCGGGCGATTCTAGCCTTTCAGCGTCCAGATGGGAACTGGAACTGGACGGTTACACGGAAAGAGACGCGAGCAGACTCTTCGACTACAGCTACGTTAGCATGGTTTTTACTGCAGTCTTCACAGCTGCCAGAGCTGTCAGAGGAGTGCTTGGAGGGTTCAGAGCGGGCGATTCATTACTTAATGAAAGTCACGAGAAGAAGCGGTGCCGTTGATTTCTCACAAGGCGATACGAAAGATATAGGTGTGTATTCCATGTTGTTCAACATTTTGCCGTTCACGCAAGGCTTCTGCATCCGAATTGCCAATTTTCGTTCAAGTGCAATGGGAGGTTAAGCGTATGCTTGCAAAGATCATCGCATTCGGGAGAGCGCGGATAAGGAAGTGGCTGCTAGAGGAAATATGGATGGAGGATTATGTGAAGCTGGGTATGAAAATCGGTCAGAACTGTTCCATACAGCCGGGTGTAACGTTTGACTACTCCCATTGCTGGCTCATATCGATCGGCAATAATGTGACAATTGCTCCACAAGCCTACATTTTGGCGCATGATGCGAGCAGTAAAAGAGCAATGGGCTACACTAGAATCGGAACTGTCACGATTGAGGACGATGTATTTATTGGTGCTAGAGCAATCATTATGCCAGGCGTATCCATTGGCAAAGGATCGATCATTGCAGCTGGAAGCATCGTTACGAAACCAGTTCCGGCAGGCTGCGTGTATGGGGGAAGCCCAGCCAAAGAAATGATGAATATGGAAGCTTACAAGCAAAAAGTCAGAAAGGCGTTTGACGAGCAGCCCCAATATGACGAGCGCTTCACGTTAAAAGGAAGTATGACTAAGGAAGAAAAGGAACGGATGTACAAGGAACTGCTAGTTACAAACGGCTTCGTCAGATAGGAGATTCACATGAGGGTAAAGAGCTCATTACTGAACATTTCTGCCGGTCTTGGCAGTCAGCTCGTCATAACGATATTAAGCTTTGTATCAAGAACGGTGTTCATTAACAGCTTAGGCATTGAATACTTAGGCGTTAACGGCCTATTCACTAGTATCCTGGCTATGCTCTCGCTTGCGGAGGCTGGAATCGGGTCCAGTATTATTTATAATTTGTATAAGCCTGTCGCTGAGAACAATAGACCCAAAATCTTAGCGCTTATGGATTTGTACAAGAAGGCTTACCTTGTTATCGCAGGACTCGTTATGCTGCTGGGCCTCGGTGTTATGCCGTTTCTTGATCTTATTATTAAGGACACAAGTGTCGAGAACCTGTCGATCATTTATTTGTTGTTTCTTATCAATACGGCAGCTCCCTATTTATTTGTCTATAAACACTCCTTCCTGAACGTAAATCAGAAAAACTATATCGTCACCTCGATCTTTTCCATCTCTTCTATTCTATCCACTGGTTTGCGAATCGCGATATTATTGTACACAGAAAACTATCTCCTTTATTTGGCTGTTGAAAGTGTCTTCTCGATTATTACATCCGCCATTGTCGTTATTCTAGTAAACAAGATGTATCCTTTCCTCAAGGAGAAGGTAGAAGCAAAGCTTGATCCGGAGACGAAAGCTAATTTTATCAAAAATATGAAAGCGATCATTTTGCAAAACGTAGGCAATTATTTTATTTTTGGTGTAGACAGCATTCTCATCTCTACGTTCGTCAGCATTACGGCCGTAGGGCTTTATTCGAATTACAAAATGCTTATCGATATTTGCCGGACTCTACTCAATCAGGTATTCGCCAATATGTACCATAGTTTAGGCAATTTAATCGCGAAGGAAAGCTCGGATGCGGTATACCGCATATTCAAGGTAACCTATTTGCTTAATTTTTGGTTGTATTCGCTCTTATCCATTGGTCTTTATTTGTTGGTCGAGCCGCTTATCACGTTATGGCTAGGACAGGAGTTTGCGATGAGCAATGCGATATTGTTAGTGCTGGTGGTGATGTTCTACGAGAGAGGCATGCGGAATTCGCTCAGTGCCGTGAAATCGACCGCAGGTATATTTCATGAGGATCGTTACGCTCCGATTGTACAGGCAGCCGTCAATTTAACGGTTTCACTGATTCTGGTTCATTATCTTGGTATTCTAGGTGTGTTCATAGGAAACATAGTCAGTGCGCTAGCTGTACCGTTCTGGTACACACCCAGGCTTGTTTATCGCAACGTCTTTCAGCAGCCCGTCATGCACTATTATAGAAGTTATCTATTGTATACGTTGTTAGGGGTATCGGTATGTTTAGTAGCGGGCTTCATCTGCGAGCTTTTTCCATCCTCCACTCTATTAGGACTTGTTGGCAAAGGATTCGTATGCGTGGTCCTTGTTAATTTCGTTTATGTAGCCGTATTTTACAAGACGGAGCAGTTCCGCTACTTGCAGATGATAGGGGTCGGATTATTAAATAAAATACCGTTGCTGCGAAATCCGCGACTGAAAAAGCAGGAACATAGCCGTCCTAGCTTGGAAGTTGGCGGAGATAAGTAACCTTTTGCTGACAAGCTACATACGATAGCGGTAAAAGGAAGGTGAGGGCTATGACTCAGCATACGACTTACCGCTTAGAACTTGACCGGTTTAAAGTTAGCAATACGGGACGGAATGCAGCAGAAACGACCAAAGGGATTAATGATGCAATTGTGTGGGCCAAGCAGGAGGGGTATTCTCATGTGGTGCTTCCGAGCGGAATCTATAGCGTGAAGCTAGATCCTAGTATGCTTATTGCTATTAAAATGCAAAGCGGCATTCATTTGGAATTGGAGCAAGGCTGTGAAATTGTTCTTGAGCCCAATTCATCCCCCAATTATTCTATCATTGATATGACAGCGGTTAACGATGCCAAAGTATCGGGCGGGAAGCTTATTGGGGACAAAAAAAAGCATGTATATGAGATTTATGTAAAGTTTGTCAGGGGAGGAGTGAATGCGGACGGGACATTAAATAATGATCCCAACTGGATTCGCAGCGAAGTGATTGATCGATATGCAAACCCAGGCCTGCTGGCGAGCTTCAGACTGTGGAGTATAGCCGGCGTTAATGCTGTATCCTATTCTTTCTATCAATATAAGGATACGGTCTCCAAAGCAACCTTAGTAGGCTTCCGCACCAACGGCGTGTTTGCGCCGACGAGCTCTGCGGGGAGAGGCTGGTTCCTTAACGAGGATAAGGATGTCAGCCGGAACAACAAAATGGTATTTGCGATACCATTAACCTCGCCGCTCACGGATGGTAAAATTTCCGAAATTGCGGCCAAAGTCGATTCTTCTTATTATACGCATGAGGGCGGCTATGGCATTGGATCGTTTGGGTCCAATCATATTGAGATTAGCCATATCGAAATTTCGGATTGTGTAGGCGATGGCATTATGACGGGATGGGAGAAATACCAACTTGATCCCGCAGCCTACACACAAGAGCAAATGGGGCAGCATGTTCTGATTCATGATTGTCATATCCATCATTGTAGAAGACAAGGCATATCGCTTTGCGCTTCCAGCGACACGCATGTATTTAGAAATAGGATTCATCATATCGGCTTTGATGATGACGGAGTAACAACAAACTTCCGCAACGGCACTCCGCCTATGTTCGGGATTGACATTGAATCCATGTACGGTGAAACGAATATTCCAATTAAATCGCCTGATCGTCCGAATGGGCTTGAGCTGAACTACCGAATTCGAATAACGGATAATTATGTGTACAGCAATGTTCGGGGACATTTCGTCAATTCGGATGGAACGGATGTTACAGTTACGAACAACACATTCGAAGGCGGGAACGTCGGCGGAGTAAGCTCAAATTCTATATTTCCTTATGTTAAATTTATTAACAATACGTTTATTGGATGTGAGCTGTGGGTTCAAGGAGATCAGTTCGTGAACGGTGCAGTCATTCAGAACGGGAATTTGAGATTACTTGATGTAAGGGGAGCCGTTGTCCAGAATTGCAAAATTATGAATGGAGCTGTACATGGCTCCAGCGTATATGGATACTTCGGATCTCCAGCGGTCGATGTTTCGAAGGGCGTATTTACGTTTAAAACGGCTCATAACATGGGTAACGGCGCGCAGGTTGCCTTCGAGCAGTGGGTGGGAAAAGTGCCTACTGGCATTAGTGTGGATAAATTGTATTATACCGTAAACGTAACCTCGTTAGGCTTCCAGGTTTCAGAATCGCTGGGCGGGGCTCCGGTCATCATTAAGGATGCGGGTGAAGCGGGTTTTCATGTCGCGCGGTATCAATATGGCAGATGTTATTTATCGAACATCACGGTTGAACGGGAGTGGCGCAAGGATAACGCGTTAACGCCTAACTTTAATGTATTAGCTGCTGGAGCAGTGATTAGAAACGTCACGATCAAAAATTATGATTTGGCGTTATTGGTTCCTCCCGATTATGCTGGTCGTCCCAATATAATTGACGGACTCACTTTAATTGAAGGGTCAGCCCGCTTTGAAGGCAGTCACATTAGTAACAGTGAGTTTCTAAGAGCAAAGACGCCTGCACTTGGGAGCACTGACATCCAGCTAGGCTCTAACGATGTGAAATACAAGCGGCAAATTACGCTGCGCAACGGATTATTTCAAAGTCTTGGACTGGTCGTCGATGGGAATGTAACCGTAACGGGAACGACCTTCTTGAATGGGGCAGTTGGCAAAGCAGATAATACGAATAAAGCAGTCATCGCTCAATCTTATTTCGAGAGCAGTAAATTGAATTTCAACTGGTTGCGACAGAATCAATCGGTTACGGTTGCAAAGTCTGTATTTAAGGGAGTAACGGTAACGGGAACAGCACCTTATATAAGGCTGATAGATAATACGGATTTAGGCGTTTCATGATAGCTGGATACGAATATCCCTGGAGTTTTTATACGCTGCAGGGATATTATTTGTTATAATGTTCTTAATAAAGAAAATAATGATGTAAAAAAGGATAAGAGAGGGGCTGATGAAATGGCCATTCTGGTAACAGGCGGGGCAGGCTACATTGGGAGCCATACTTGTGTGGAACTATTGGAAGCGGGATATGAGGTAGTCGTTGTAGATAATTTGTGCAACAGCAGCAGAATCTCTTTGGATCGAGTTGCTGAAATTACGAATAAGGAATTATCATTCTATGAACTGGATTTGCTGGATAGGAATCGGCTTGATGACGTATTCACCAAACATGATATTGAAGCCGTTATTCATTTCGCAGGTCTTAAAGCGGTGGGAGAATCTGTCCGATTGCCTCTCTCTTATTATTATACGAATCTGACAAGCACGCTTGTACTATGCGAGGTTATGAGAAAGCATGAGGTACATAAGCTTGTATTCAGTTCTTCAGCGACGGTATACGGTCTTCCGGATCAGGTGCCGATTTCAGAGCATTTCCCGCTTGGAGCAACTAATCCCTATGGATGGACGAAGCTGATGCTTGAGCAAATTCTTCAGGACTTGGCTGCGTCGAGCGAGCATTGGGGCATATCTATTCTACGCTATTTCAATCCAATCGGTGCTCATAAAAGTGGTAGGATCGGTGAGAATCCAAGTGGTATACCGAATAATCTACTGCCTTACATTGCGCAGGTGGCCGTTGGAATACGGGAGCAGGTTAACGTATTCGGCAATGATTATCCAACAATCGATGGGACGGGAGTTAGAGATTATATTCATGTCGTAGACCTTGCAAGAGGACATTTGAAGGCGCTGGAGCAGGTGATGAGCAAAACAGGCGTAGATGTGTTCAACCTTGGTACGGGACGGGGATATAGTGTACTGGAGATGATTGCAGCATTCAAGAAAGTATCCGGCAGAAATATTCCTTATGCGCTCATTTCACGCAGACCTGGCGACATAGCTGTATGTTATGCAGATACGGTGAAAGCGAACGTGGTCCTTGGGTGGAAAGCAACGATGGGCATTGAAGAGATGTGTGCAGACTCTTGGCGCTGGCAGCATATGAATCCTGACGGTTACGGTTTAGACACGGCTGCGGGGACGATAAAGGAAACAGCGGAATACATAAGTGCAGCACAATAATAAACCGTATAAAAAAAGTCTGACTATATTCGGCGTTTTCACGAGTAGATTTTCATTAAATATTCCCTAATACCATTCGACAAAACTTGTAAGTATTTCTCATTTTTGGCGGACATGAAGCGACAGCATACGCAAATATGGTGATCTATAATACTACTATAAGTGAATGAAAAGCATAGGGAGACGTTGAAATGCGTTTAGTATCTGGGCACCTTAAACGCATGGAGTCAGTGGTGCAACCGCCCCAATTCGAATGGGGGATATGTGAAGATGGCACTTGTGAAATCAGATCATAATCAAGACCTGGATATGGAATGGACGAGACTTATTATGAAGGCTCGTCAATTAGGCTACAGCAAGGAAGATGTTCAGAAGGCGCTTCTCGTCCTAAAGGAAAGCAGTAAGGACGATATTCAAGAAGCCGCTGTATAGACAAAGCCTGATTATTCGCGTTTAATCTTCCATTTATTGAACTCCAGAAATTCCTTGAATTGATCTTTACTTACGCCTGAGGCCATCGCTTCTCTTACGAGATCGGCCCATTCAAGATCAAGGATCTCTGATTGGTGTTCGGAATGGTCATTGTTTAAAAACTCTTCAACGGGAACCTTCAGCACCACTCCTACTTTCTCGAGAAATTGGATGGAAGGGTTTTGTTGCAGGCCGCGTTCAATGGAGCTTAGATAGGATTTCGCAACACCGGCTCTTTGTGAAAGCTCAGTTAAGGATAGGCCATTTCTCTTTCGCAGTGCTTTTATGCGTTCTCCGATCATAACAAACTCCTCCGTCAATGCATCGTTGTAAACTAGAACTAATTATAACGAATTATTAAGGAATGCGAAAGCTTTTTAGCCGCCACATCGGTATGATAGTGGAGATTATCATTCTAATTCGATCATATTATTTAAAATTCTCGTACAATAAGCAATAGGGCTTACCTCCAGCGGTAAGCCTTTTTTATATAGCTATCATTGTAATAGGCTGCATGACTATGCACTTGCCACGGACTGGTTGTGCAGCAGACTTCCGAACAGGCTATTCGAATCAGCTGCTAGCTGGTGAAATTCCCCTTGCTCGACTACCGCTCCTTGATTCAATACGATAACCTGATCAGCTTGCCTAATGGTTGACAACCGATGAGCAACGACAATTATTGTCATCTTCCCCTTCAAACGTTCGATCGCCTCTTGAATCTTTCTTTCATTGTCCGTATCCAGCGCACTCGTTGCTTCATCTAGAATAAGGATAGACGGTTTTCGTATAATCGCACGGGCAATGACAATGCGTTGACGCTCGCCTCCAGATAGCCGTATTCCGCGATCCCCGATAACCGTATCAAGTCCTTCAGGCAGCTTATGAACAAAGTCGGCAGAGGATGCGAATTGCAGCGCCTCCCACATTTCAGTGTCGGACGCGTCAGGTTTGACCATATAAAAATTTTCTCTTATGCTCGCATTGAACAAGAATGGGTCTTGCGCTACGTAGCTGATTGAATGGCGGTAAGAAGCGAGCTGATGGCTGGCGAGAGGAAAGCCGTCAACTAAGATGTGGCCAGCTTCAGGCTGTATTAAGCCCATTATAAGATCGAT
This sequence comes from Paenibacillus sinopodophylli, assembly GCF_005930355.1. Classification (GTDB taxonomy): domain Bacteria; phylum Bacillota; class Bacilli; order Paenibacillales; family Paenibacillaceae; genus Pristimantibacillus; species Pristimantibacillus sinopodophylli. The sequence continues at coordinate 2,238,641 of NZ_VDBO01000001.1, read as the reverse complement.
CAGCGTGCTTTTTCCCGCTCCAGAAGGACCAGCTATGGCGGTCATCTGGTTAGAGGGAATGAACAGGTTTATGTTATGCAGCGTGCAGGCATACTCATCTTGGTTGTATCGGAAGCTGACATTGCGGCATTCAATTCCATGATCAATGCGCAAGGCGGCGGTTGTTTCCATATTTAGATCGAGCTGCTCATCTGAAGCTCGGCATTCATTCTGAAGTTGAATAAGTGCTTTGCAAGCAGGTACCATCGATGAAAGCTGCTCCAACGTGGATTGGATGCTGGTGAAGCGCGGCCATAATCGAGCGAATATAACCGTAATCGTCAGCAACTGTATGCTTTGTGACTGGAATAGCTTGAATGAAATGAGTATAAAGCATGAAATGAGCACCGCGGAAGTTAATTTATAGACGAGCTGCGAGTTCATTCTTAGCCGAACATAGGCGACCTGCTCCTCCATCATTCCCCTCGTCAAAGCGGACAGCCAGCGTAAGCGAGAAGCTTCAAGCGTGTTGCTTTTGATATCCTTCATTCCATTTAGTTGATCGGTTATGCCAGCAAGATAGCTCTGTGACAATTGTGAGGTCTGATTCCCAAGCTGCTTAGCCTGCTTAATGAATTTTCTGGAGCAGACGCCTAGTACAATACCGCAGCCGAGCACGAACAGCGTGAGTACTGGAGACAACCAGAAGGCGATTCCAATTTGAATCACGGTGAAGATAAGCGCGGTAATCAACTGCAGGAATAGATGGATGGCGCCGAGCACACGAGCGAGTTCAATCGTCAGCAGATTAATAAGATCCGATGATCTTTTTTTTATGAAAAAGGACCAGTTGGATTGCAGAAGCGTTCGGTACGTTTCCTGGCGTAGATGGCGACTATAACGTTGTTGGATTTCGGCGTTCCGAATCGTTACCTTTTGTTGAATGCGATTCTGGATGAGCACGATCGTGATATAGACTCCAAGAATAATGGATAAGGACAGCGTGGGGGAGAGCTTCTGCATATAAGTAGACAGGCTGGAGAAATAGCTGTTCTGAACGTCGAGGTTGATGATGCCGATCAGGCTCAGCATAGGAATTAATAGGAGGATGCCGATACTTTCGAGAAAGCTGGAGACGGTCATTCCGAGAAGGTTAATGGATAGTGCTGCCCCCGAGAAACGATGCAATCGCTTCATGAAATATAAGATAGAATTCATTTTCTTCTCCTTTCGGGAACTGCAGATAGCAAGCAACGCTTACTCCATCTGATTGCGAGGAGAAGGCTCAGCTTGCTTTTTTAGCGAATTTTTGGACGATAATGAATTGCTCCATAACATCGGCACCTGTTATAAATAAAGGACCGCTGCGCAGCCAGGCATGTGCAATTAATTTGCCCTCTTCATCTTTAGCTGTACCTAGATAAAGCGTACTGTCTAGCTTTCTTCTCTCTAGCATTTTTGAGCCGGCGATCGCCTTTACAAGGCATTTGCTGTCCCAGAACGTATAGCGGCTCACGATGCTCACCGCTTGAGAGATACGCTTCAACTCGCGCAGATCCTCTTTCCCGGCGTGGAGGGTCGTTTCTTCCGTTTTAGCTCCAAGCAACGGTGCGATTTTTGAGAATGGCCGAAGCATAAGCAGGCGTGCCCATGCCAAGTAGAGATAAGACTCACCAAACAAGAGGAAGGTGCGCTTGTCTAGCACGGCTATGAGCTTAAGTTTTTTCAGCAACAAGCACGAGACCTTCTTTCCTCATTTGCTCCAAAAACGAAATAACCTGCTGCTCACATTCCCTCTGATCAACATCATATTCAGATAATAGCTGCTCAACGATTTGCTGCGCCGATATATTCTCAGACAGAAGATCCCAAATTCGTCCGCCAGTTGTCCCTAGATTGTAATAGTTGCCGTTGCGTATGCTGAGCATGACCTTCTCACCGCCCATATCGCTTACGATGTTTTGCTCGCATGACATAATAAGATCTGATAATTGGATCGTTTCAGTATGAAGCATTTCATTATTCCTCCTTCTGTAAGGTGTTTACTAATAAGTCGGCAAGCTCATGTGCGCTAAAGTGCGAAGAGGATCTTTGCAGCTGGTGCATATCGATCTGACTCACAAATCGCGAGAGAGTCGTGAAATGCCAGCTCCGCAATTGCAGATGCTCTAATAAGAAATTTCGGAACGTATGCCGGAGCAGCGTTTGGAATCTGATTAGCCCTTGAATAGGCTTAATCAAGGTGTCTCCTTCCGTCTTCACAAGCTCGAATATTCCGCATAGCGGCAAGGGCTGGCTGCAGAATTGTGCCGTCACTGGAACCGTGAATTTGGTTTCCCGATCAAACAATGGCTGGAGGCGAGCAGAGCTCATGCCGAGGTGGTCGATCGTTTCCTGCCACATTTTTTGCTGTGGATAGGAAGGTGATACAATCGGAACGTTATTCTCATTAAGTGTTAGCGGTATGAGATCATCGCTTAATAGATGAAAGCCTTGACGAAGCAGCGTGGAGGCAAGCGTTGATTTGCCGGCTCCGGACTCGCCCAGAATGGCGTAGGCTTTGCCATGAATCGCAATTGCGCTTCCATGCAGCGGGAGAATTCTTTTCTGCAACAAAATAACGCCCATACAGGTGCCCAATAGGTACAATCTTATTTTATCTTCATTAAAGCCCTCAAACGGAGAGACGGTAATGCTATCGCCATTGCTTATAAGGAATATGGCGGTGTCAGGAACCCGAATGAGCACTTGATTATTTTCAACTGCGAAGTATTCATTGTCTGAGACCACGGAGCTCCATTGCAGCGTAAGATCCATCCGCGTTATGTGGACAGTATTCTCGGCGCTTGTATGAGGCTGAGTAAGCGGCGGGAGCTCAGGCAGTGGTAGATAGCTGTCGATTCGGAAACCAAAGGAAAAGTAGCTGTTCATGTTTATCGTATTAATCAAGGGTATCACTCCGGATCATGATGCGATATTGGGGGGCAGGTGCCTACAAGGAAAGATATAGGCACCTGAATGCTAAGTATGGGAAACGTATGGACTTGGAGCTAGCTGAAGTTGATAATTTCAGTTGGATCGGGTTGAACGGCATCGGGAGTTTTCAGCCCTGGTCCAGCCATAGTCATATTGACATTAAGCACTTCCAAAGCAGGTTGTTGCCACGATTTTTTTACTTGATTTTGCATAGAAATCACCTCCCTTCAAGCATGTTTTTTAATAAAGCGGCGAAAAATGAGACTGCGCATCAATATTCGAAAGTCAGTCTCGAAAACCTGTTCAGGACGCGGATTTTTCTCAATGGCAAGCAGCGCCTTTTTAAGCTCTACGATATTGAGGTAGTTGGATACGAGAGGGTCGCTTACCACTTGTCTCAATTCATCAATCAGAACGTCCCAAGAAGGAAGCATCCGATGTAGTCCATCGGCGCCTTGTATACCGCGTACCTTCTGATTAAGTCTGATGTCTTCTGGCAAATAGTTTTTGGTAGAGCGCCGAATGAGAGAGCGATCGAAGCCGTTCTGTACGAACTGCTCCTCAGGTACTGACAGACAAAATCGGATGACACGCAGATCATTCGTAGCATCACGTTCCCAAACGGCATACTTCAGCGATTGCTTGCAGCCGACAGTACCTGTAATGTTCCAATAATAGAGCATTTCGAATTGCTTCTTCCTTACCTCGTACACATCTTGGAAGGGGTTGCCCCAGAAATCATAGCCATGCTGCTGCAGCCGCTCATAGACATTCGTTTTGCGAGCGAATTCCGGATTGATTAGGTCGGGTAACTCAGGTTCGCTATTCCGAGACATCAGCTTCGCCATTGCGGGGAAAGCTTTTTTGCCCAGAATTGGCCAAATCCGCGATTGCTTGATGCCAAGCTCTTTGCTATAAAGTCTGGACTCCTTGGCAAGCTGTACCCACTTCAGCTTTCGCAGCAGGCTTGCTTGGTAATCGAGGGCTGGTCCCCAAGAAATGGTCCAGTTGCCGCGGCTCCCAGTGAGCAAGACGCCAAGGTTAAGGGCATTTGCTTGCTGATAAATACCTTTGACCCAATACGAGTTTTCATAAAACTTATAAGGTGTTTCCATAATCTCAAGCCATTCATCAATTTCTGTAAATGAGTTCTGATCGGGAAAGTTCAAATATTGCTCATGAATATTGCCAACGTGATCGACTGTCGATTGAATATTGTGGCGTTCATTTGCAATACGGCTCTTGGGCGTCCAATCATGGAAATCCTCGAGGGGCACATAGCTGAACGTATGCAATCGCTTGTTTTGCTCACGCAGCGCCTTGGCTGCAAAGCTTACGACGGATCCTGAATCGAGCCCGCCGCTTAGATTCGCACCAACTGGGCGGTGTGTGCGAAGCCGTGATGAAACTGCTGATTGGAAAACGTCACGGAAAGCTTCCTCATAGTCCTCGTTGGATTTCAGTTTTAGTTTAGTATGATAGGTAAATGTCGAATAGCGCGAGAACTTCAGCTCGCCATTACAAACCGTAATCGTATGTGAAGGCGGGATCTGGCCAATATGCTTATATACAGTCGTAAAGAGATCTACAGCCTCTGTCGTAATCGGAATCGCTAGAAATTCGGACATCCATTGCTCATTCAACTGTTTGTTTAAGCCCGGAATGGATAACAGCGGCTTTATAAGAGTGGAAAATGCGAACAACTCTTTCGTTCGGGCGTAATACAAGGTGCGGCTACCCGAGAAGTCTCTGGCTCCAAACAAGGAGCGATTATGCTCATCCCATATGACAAATGCGAAATCACCGATTAAGTGCTTAGGAGCATCATTGCCCCACTTCTTATAAGAGAGTAAAATTAACGCGCTATCCGTTATTTCTTTGCGGTTAGCCGGAGGAACTTGCAATTTCTCAAATAATTCTGAGCGATTGTCTATAATGGCATCAGCGGTAATGGTAAGACCGCTTGAGGGATCATGATAGGGCATGCTTTCTCCTACGGATTCAGGAGTAATCCATTGGGCATGGCAGCCTAGAAATACTTGCTCGTTGTGCCATGCATCAATATGATCAGCGGGATATTTCTGCAATTGCTGAAGCAGTGCAATACCCAGCTCTGGAGCGATAGGTTCATGATTGAGATGGCATATACCGACGATAGCGCTCATTGTTTCCTCCAGTCATTGATTAAGCAAAAATCAGTTGAAACTGTATTTGATGAATAGAAGGTTCTTATTAAAGAACATCCATGTGTGGTTGAAGTAAATGTTATTCATAAAGAGAATACATAAGGGCGGGCATGATCTGGTTTGGCATATTTAGCAGGGCGCTTCTCTTATTTTTGTTCTTTATAAAGAACTTGTGATTAGATTAGCATCTCTGCTGATTCGTTGTCAACAAGTTAATTTGAAAAGTGTGTTTTTTGTAGAAAGAGAGGGGATTAATAGATCGAGGATCGCTTATGCCAGCTGGCCATCTCTCTTGAGAGCAGTTGAGATTCGTTATTTAGTTTAATATACTAGAGCGTAAAGGTGACGTAGATGTCGGAGAAAAAAAGGGGGGGGGGAGATCGTTCTGATCTATATGCTAATACCCGCAGGTGTCGTTATTCTGTATTTATTATTTGTTTTCCCGACCCAATGGTTAAAGTTAGAGAGGATTAAACAGCCGATTGGCTTAAATAAGAAGATTTTGCAAATAAGCGATCTTCACTTTGATAGATTGCGTATACCTGTCAGCCGTATTAGCAAAGTCATTGAGGAGAATCGTCCTGACTATCTATTTCTGACAGGAGATTATACGTATAAGGAACGATATTTGACACGTGCAGCCCACTATTTCGAAGCGTTTGCGAGAAGTGGCATACCGATATATGCCGTATTAGGAAATCATGATTATGAACTGCCTCACCTGCAGAAGCTGCTTCGATTATTCGATGCTTACGGAATTAAGCTGTTACGGAATGAAGCTGTATTAGAAGAAAGCTTCTATTTGGTTGGGATTGATGATTACGGAACGGGACACAGTAAAATCAATAAAGCGTTTCAGTTTGTAGATGATTCGAAGCCCATCGTCGTTATCACCCATGATCCAAACGTGGTGCTTCGAATGAAGCGTCCATACAACTACTTAATGGCAGGTCATTTACATGGAAAACAGCTGAATGTGCCTTTCTTCTTCACCTTTAAGCCCAAAGGGCCGCTCACAGCGAAAGGGATATATAAAGGGCTTCATCACGACGAGAATGGAACCTACTATATATCCAAAGGAATAGGGCAGGCTGGGGTCAATGCACGCTTTATGGTTAGAAGTGAATTGACAATTCATGAGCTGTAACGCATTTGGCTTTAGGATTAGCTTTAAGATTAGCATTGACAAAGCTGCATGATGTTGCTAAGATTCTGATATAACCAAGTAAATCACTATGATTATCCGATTTAGGGATTTTTATTATTTATATACTCACGCGACCGTACAAACGGAGGTGTCCTTTTTCACAAGGGTCACCTCTTTTTTTATGTATATAGAAGGAGTGGCTGACATGGCAGAGAGAACGATTGTGTCACAGACGTTTGAGATTAAGTTGAACGAGCACCTCTATTTACGCGGCAGGGTGAAGACGCTTGAGGGAGGAGTAGCGAGGCCGATCGCCATCGTCGGTCATGGCTTTCGCGGCTTTCAGGATTGGGCATTCTGGCCAGAGGTGACGAATGGCTTGGCAGAGAATGGGTTCTACGCTGTCAGCTTCGATTTCTCACGGATTACAGCAAGGGAAGCTGGAATTAGCGAGGAGCTCATCGCTCAAGCTAGTACGGTTACGCAAGAACTTGTAGATTGGGATGTCATTATTCAGCATATTAAGCAAGGACTGCTGCCGCTTATCGAAGCTGCAGATGCCAGTCGAATTGCAATAATAGGCCATAGCAGAGCAGGAAGCAGCGGCCTCATTCTAGCAGGTGAGCAGCCAGAGGATGTGCAAGCTGTTGTCGTTTGGAATGGAGGTTCGACACCTTCCGGCGCTGCTGCCGATCAGCAGGCTACGCTGCTCCAGCAGCGGGTGGCTGAGGATGCGGAGACCAATCAACAACGGTTTGATGTGCTTGCCCATTTCGGTTCATTGGAGCAGCCTGTACTCATTGTGCAGGGAAGCATAGATCATGAGCGCCTACTCGCCGAGAATGCGAAGCTACAAGAAGCGAATCCAGAACAAACCTATGTTTCAATTGAGGGAGCCGACCATGTGTTCGGCGTTCGTCATCCTTATGAGGGAGCAACGCTTTATCTGAAGGAAGCACTCCATGCTACACTTAGTTTTCTTGAGAAGGTGTATTAATTTCTCTTTAAGTTAACAAGAGACCCCGAACAGCCGTTTAAGAGCGGCAGCACGGCGTCTCTTTCGTATGCCAGCCTATAAGAAAAAAAGAGATTAGTACGTTGAAACGGTTGCTGTTGCAAGGAAAAATCATGTTGACACATATGAAATGACGATGATATATTGTTTTCAGTAAAGTGCAGTAATCTTATCGGGATTATAATTGATTAATTTAAAAGTTAATTTGTGCATTACGTAATAGTCATTAGACAGAGGGGAAGATTGCTGCATTATGGAAAATAATTTATTAACGGCACTTGAGAACAATTGGATTACCTTGGTCGTATCAGCGGTGCTGCTTGGCGGTCTATACTTCTTGGCCAAAAAGCGGGTCGGCTTCGGAACTCGGGTCCTCGTTGCCCTCGGTTTGGGATTGGTTGCAGGCATTCTATTTAATAACTTCGAACTGGAAACCGAGGGAGTTGGCACAATTGGCTCCATCTACATTAACTTGATTCGAATGATCGTAATCCCGCTTGTATTCGTTCTAGTCATTAACAGTATCATATCGATCACGAACATTGAGTTTCTCCGCAAGCTTAGTGTTAAAACCATTGCATGGTTCCTCGCTACGACAGGTGTAGCCGCAATTATCGGACTACTCGTAGCGTCGGCAATTAATCCAGGCGCAGGCTTTGAATTAACGACACCAGAAAACTTTGTGGCTCGTGAAGTGCCAAGCTTCTTCAAAGTTATTTTGGATCAAGTACCGTCGAATCCGATTAGTGACGCTGCAGATGGGAAAGTAGTACCGATACTCATATTTGCGCTGTTTATTGCGGTTGCAATCGTGAAGGTAGGTGCAAAAAATCCGGAATCTGTTCAGCCATTCCGAGCGTTTATTCAATCAGCTACCACTATTCTTCATCAGGTCGTTAAGTTTGTACTTCGCTTTACGCCATACGGTGTTTATGCGTTGATTGCAGTTATGGCAGCCAAATATGGCTGGGAAACGCTTGAGCCGTTAGCCATGCTGATTGCTGTGAGTTATATCGCACTCATCCTCCATTTTGTATTCGTATTTGGCGGGTTGGTAACGTTTGTTGCGAAGGTTAATCCGTTCAAGTTTTTCCGGAAAGCTTATCCGACGATTGCAGTAGCGTTCACAACGCGCAGCAGCTTTGCGACGCTTCCTATCAATTTAGAGGTTATTACGAAACGTTTGCGCGTATCACCCAAAATTGCTAGTTTTGTAGCTCCGTTAGGCGCTACAATGAACTTTAATGGCTGCGGCGGCATTTGGCCGGCTGTTGTGTCCGTATTCGTCGCACAGGTTTATGGAGTAGCACTTACGGCAACGGACTATGTCCTAATTGTAGTAGTCAGCGTAATTTCATCAATCGGCGTAGCAGGAGTACCTGGACCTGCATCTATCTCAACAACGGTTGTTCTAACGGCTGTTGGCTTGCCGCTTGAAGGTATTGCTCTTGTAGTAGCGGTTGAGTCTCTAATCGATATGGGCCGTACAGCTGTTAACGCAACAGGTACGACTGTAACGGCATTGCTTGTAGCAGATTCTGAAGGTGAATTCGATCGTGAAGCATTCAATCGCGGGGATGAAGATGATCTGGAGCTTAATCCAGCCTAATCCGAAGAGTTTGTTCACGTTGCCGGCGCGAGCCTGAGGCAGTGCTCGCAAACGATCAAGCATACTGCATATAATGGAGTTTTGTGTTAAAAAAGCCCTTGCCTGTCACATCTATCGTGTGATGGCAAGGGCTTTGTGCAAATATAGGAAAGAATATGAGTTGACCATTCTTTCTCTATATTTCTCGGAATGAAACGCGCCGCCAAAGGAGAGAAACTGCCGTTTCGCCTTGAAATATAAGAATTTATAAGATTGTTCGCTTATAAAGGGCTTATATTTCACCGTCAAAGCTACTTCAGCGTCTTAAATGACGCCGAAGGCGTTTTTGCTTGGATTATGGTTCGTCGTGTACCTCTGGAAACCCGTGATCGTATTCGTCTTCACCGGGATAATCACGCGGCATTCCCGCATGGAGCGAGCGGTTCTCGTAATAAAAGCGGTTGGATGGCCGCTGGTCTATTCGCCATGGCGTGCTCTTGCCCAGTGATTCCATCAGCAGGTCAGAGCCATACGGGCCATCCGGAAATTCCTCCGGAATCAGGTCGTTGCGCTGCGATTCTACCGTCGATACATCGGTGTACGGCTGGCGATTTTCTTCCACAAATCGATCCATCAGCAGACTCCTCCTACAATGGTATGTGATTACCATTAAAGTGTACCCTGATTAATCGGTAAAATGCACCGTACCTACAACAAAATACAAAAATTGTACAAGCTCGGAAGCTTCTTCTTCCGTTAGTTTAAATACATGCTCTAAATAGCCTTCTTCTTCCAGATCATCCGGGCCGATTATAGCGGTTTTGCCGAATTGAAGATCTGTAATCAGCTTCTTGCCATAAAATCGGCTTGTAGACGTGATGGCCAGATCAAAACGCTTCAAGCTTGGACCGATAAATGTCACGTAGCGGGTCGACGTTTCTTCGGTAGAATCGGACATAAAATCAAAATCAGGCAGCAGCATATCGTATAGCCTCCACTTCATTAGTACAATCATTATACAATAACAAAATGCTTGTAATAAAGAAATCATTATGATAGCATGAAGGCAATCGAATCATTGAACGTGGAGGAAGCACCTCCTTTGCCCGTTGGGCAAAGGAGGTGCTTTTTTTTGTTTTACGGCATCCTCTCCTTCATTGGAAGCGCCTGCCCGTTCAAGCCATTCGCGAAACTACTATTTATTGGAGGATTGAGGTCAATATGCAAATTGTTTTTTTTAACACGTTTGAGAAGCCAGGCGAGGATCAAGGAATGGCCAGCGCACAGCTGTCCATTTGTGAGAGTCAAGGAATCTGGTCTGTGCTATGGATGGAGGGCGAATCGGAAAGCGGCAGCCCCCTGACCTGGTTCGAGGGCATGTCGTGGGAGGAAATGATCGTAGCCTTCCGGCATGGAGTCTCACGTGTTATGGGGGAAGGATACACACCCATTATCGATGGCATGCTGGATGATCGGAGGCCATCGTCAGGCAGCTTCGTCACGATGCTGCAGTGCTATGGTGAGCATCATCACAATCCAGAACTGTTCCAGAAGCTTCGCGAATGGCGACGTGCAACAGCGATAGCAGAGAAGCGTTCTGCCTATCTCGTTGCGACGAATCGGATATTATGGATGATCAGTGCATTCGTTCCTAAGACAGCAGAGGAATTATCCCAGATTCCTGGTTGGGGCAGCACGAAGCATGCTTCCTATGGTGCAGAAATGCTCGCCATTCTGGAAGAAGTGGAGCATGATTCGGTGTTCCCGCTGCAGTGGGTTGCTGAGAAGCTCGATACTGGCATTTATACACAGTGGCTCTACAAACAGAAAGAAACAAAATATAAATCGCTGATGGATCGTCAGATGGTCAAAAAGCACATTCTGCTAATGGTGCAGCAGGGGGGCTCGCTGGAACAGCTTGGTTCTGAGCTGGAGCTGTCCAGACGTGAGCTTATGGATCGGATCGAGCAATTGGAGCAGGAAGGTTATGACATGGATTCCCTCATAACGAGAGAGCTTAATGAGGTTCCCGAGGATGAGCAACTGCTCGTATGGGAAGCGCTGTCGCAGGTCGGTGATAAATACCTCAAGCCTATTCTTCAACAGGTATATGGGGCATCGGATGCATCGCAGCTCGGTAAGCCAGTCGATGTATTATATGAAAGGTTGCGGCTAATCAGGCTGCGGTTTCGCCGAAGCCTGACAAGTAAAGCTGTATAACGTAGAAGAACGACTGCGATATCTTTGGTGCTGAGCGTGCAGGCGTCTTCGTTAAGAAGGCGCCTTTGTGATTCCGATCTGATCAGTCCATACCGTATCCGCGAACCGAATACCTATATCCGACTCGCAAGGAAGACCGGTTTCGTAGGAACGGTTGCTGATCAGTGCAATGGCATGTTCGCGCAGCTCGCGCACATAAGAACGATCCTCTTTGGTAATCTGAGGTGCTTCATGGGCTCTGAGCCAAACAAGTATCGAGCGGATGACCTCGATTCCGTCATTTAGTGCTTGCTCCCATAAAGTCCACGCACTTGCATGATGATAGGAAATGCCATCTACAGGGTCAAGCCAAGGGGCTTCTGCTACATTCAAGACATCATAAGGAAAGGGTTCCTTTCCAAAGACGAATGGTTTAATCTGACCAAAGGTTAATGCACTTCTGAGTCCTGTCGGATCATGGAACAATCGCTGAGCAGCAATAAAATCTCGATTGGCTTGGTTGAAATCTTCACGCTGAATAAGAGGTGCAAGCTCTTCGTAATAGTGCGCAACAATGGATTCCAGCGCATCAAGTATAGGCGGAGGAAAGCTTCCGCCCGTGTGAACGAATTTCCAAACTGGGGTTTTCCATGTTTCGACACCCCAAAGCTCTCGCGCGATAATGGTGTCCATCATAATTTCAAAACGTTGATGATCCCATTTGCGGAAACCGGATTTGCTGAATACGTAAGGGTGCAAATTGCGATCGAGCACGTGATGAAGCACGAATCCAAGCGCATATAGGATGGAGGAATCAGGACTTTTAGGGCATGCCTTCCTTCCATTGACACCATCAAGCAGCTCTACTAGGACAGGGCCGCAATGAAAGTTATGCATTTGAGTGCCTAAACGGTTTAATGCTAAGCTTTGCTGCCACGGGAAGAAGCGGTGATAAAACAAAAAATCAGGTCCTTGGCAGCCCATGTTAAACATGTTTTTATGCTGTTCGGATTGCAGAAGCGCGCTTTCTCCCAGCTTTCCAAGCACTAGCTGTCCAAATATGAAATGAGCCCATACGTTTGGCACGCAGTAAACCCTCCAGTCCATTCCGGCATAGTGCCGTTTTCAAAAATAAAAAATAGTTCTTTAGTTATATATATTTTTTTTATAGTATACTTGTCCTAATCAATTAAGTATAATATAAACTAAATAAGACAAACCACGAATTTTGTCGAAAAGGAGCGTATCTTCATTATGAAGGCAGAATACATTAACCCGTTTCTTGAATCCGCAAAAATCGTAATTGAGCAAGTTGTTCAAATACGTCCTGCGACTGGAGAGCTAGGCCTCAAGGACATCAAGTTTGTAGAGAACTATATTTGGATTCAAATTGGGCTCAATGGACAAATGAACGGAGACATTGTATTCGGACTAAGTGAAGAAGTAGCTATGAAAATGGTTTCTGCGATGATGGGCGGATACGTAATTTCTGAAATCGATGAAATCGTGAAGAGTGCTATTTCTGAGCTCGGGAATATGATTAGCGGAAATGCCAGCACGATGTTGTTTAACCAAGGGGTGCGTGTCGATATTACGCCGCCTAAGGTTATCCAGTCTGCACAATCAGCAGGCTTTACTGCGCAGAAGGCACTGACCATACCGCTTATTATGGATGGAATCGGAGAGCTTGACATCCAAGTTTTAATCGCATCTTAGCATAGAAATAGCTCCTTAGGGAGCTTTTTTTGCGTCTGCAGGAGCAATCAAGTAAACTTGTAAATGGGTGATGTTGGATGCTAAAAGGCAAGGTTATATTCATCTCCGGCGCATCAAGCGGAATCGGAGCGTTAACGGCAGTCAAGCTTGCGGAGCAGGGGGCAATACCTGTGCTAACCGGAAGAAATATCGATAAGCTCAAAGAGATCGCCTCGATGATAAAAGGTTCAGTCTCTTATTATCAAATGGATGTAACCGACAATAATCAAGTACTGCAAACAGTAGAAGCCGTCATTGCGAAATACGGTAAAATAGATGTCTTGCTGAATAATGCCGGATACGGTCAGTTTGAACATTTTGCAAGCATGCCTTTGGAGAACTTCGCCCAGATGATGGATACCAACTATATGGGAATCGTACGCTGTACAAAGGCTGTCCTCCCGCATATGGTGAAACGCGGAAGTGGACACATTGTTAATATTGCTTCGCTAGCAGGCAAGATCGGAACAGCGAAATCGACCAGCTACACGGCTACCAAGCATGCGGTGCTGGGCTTTACGAATTCGCTGAGAATGGAGCTTCAAGGGAGCGGCATTCAGGTGTCAGCCGTGAATCCAGGGCCGATTGATACCCCTTTTTTCTCGCTTGCTGATCCTTCAGGCTCTTACGTGAAAAACGTTAGTTGGTTTATGATGAAGCCAGAGTACGTAGTCACTCGGATTGTCAGGCTGATTAAACGGCGGAAATCCGAGCTTGACCTTCCCAAAAAGGCGGCTTTTGCCATCAAGCTTTACCAGTTGCTGCCACGCACCATTGATCGACTCTTCGGCGGCATGCTGAATCGAAAATAAAGGTTTAATTGAGAGAGGATTAAAGAATGAGTAAGCATACTTGGAATGAGATTGGTATTAATGAGCTGCTTGAGAGTAAGCTGGCAGCTAACGGAATAATGGAACCAACGGATGTGCAGGCAGAGACGATCCCGATTCTGCTTGGCGGAAGCGATGTTTCTGCAAGATCGCAGACGGGGACAGGCAAGACGCTTGCCTATTTGCTGCCGCTGCTGCAGAAGCTGAACTCGTATTCGAATGCGGTACAAGGCGTTATTCTTGCGCCGACGCAAGAGCTTGCGATGCAAATCGTGCGTGTAGCGGAGATTTATGCAGAACCGCTCAATATACGTGTGCAGCAGTTGATTGGCGGTGCGGCACTTAAGCGTCAGGTCGAGAAGCTCAAGCTTCGCCCTCAGCTCGTTATCGGAACGCCGGGGCGCATCCATGAGCTGATTAAAATTCGTAAGCTCAAGCTTACGGATGTCAACAATGTCGTTGTCGATGAAGCGGATCAAGTATTCCAGCTTGGCTCGACAAAAGAAGTTGAGGTTATTTTGCATAACATGGGCAAGGGACGTCAAATCGCGTTTTTCTCTGCGACATATCCGGATCAAATGGCGCGTTTTGAAGGCCGCTGGATGAAAAATCCGGAGCGTATTCAAATTACGCCGGAGCATCGTGTGTCTCAAACGATTGATAATTATTTCGTAGTCAGCGACAAACGTGACAAGACGGATACGGCGCGGCGCCTTGTCCGCTTACTGAACCCATCATCGGCATTGCTTTTCTTGAATGACACGGATAACATCTCCAACTGGGAATCGAAGCTTAGCTATGAAGGATTTACAGTTGAGGCTCTTTATGGTGACGCGGACAAGCAGCGCAGAGCCGCAACGCTTACACGGTTCCGCGAGGGTCGCTGCCAACTGCTGCTCGCAACCGATGTTGCTGCAAGGGGACTCGATATTGAAGGTTTGCCACTGGTGATTCAGCTAGATCCAGCAGCTGATGCGGATCATTACGTTCACCGTGCTGGGCGCACAGGGCGTATGGGCAGGCCAGGTACGGTTATTTCGATCGTAATGCCGCAGGAGCTATTCATAATGGAGAAGTTCCGTAAACAGCTCGGTATCGAGCTTTCTGAGCGAACGATGTTTAGAGGCAAGCTTCTATCGGATGAAGAACTGAAAGAAGCAACTCGTCCATTCGCGGCCCGTCATGAAGCGAAGCTGGCTGAGCGTTCAGATGCACAGTTCAAGCGTTCACAAGAAAAGAAGGAAGCTGCTGCAATGCCAACAGCAACAACAGCAACAGCAACAACAGCAACAGCAACAACAGCAAAGGAACTGAAGCCTGTTGAGATCAAAGCCGCTGCCGCAGCACCAAAACCGAAAGTGAAAACGGCAGCCCAAGGAACTCCTAAGCCGTCACCGAAGAAAGTGGAGCGTAAGCGCGAGGGTAAAAACAAGGGCGCTCCGAAGTGGTTGAAAGCGAAGCGCGAAGCCGAAAAAGAAAAGTAATACAAAAAATTTGAACAGCCACCCTCTTAAATCGATTAGCCTATCCCGAAACCTATGGGCGAAGGTAAAAAAATGCGGCAAAACCCGCAATCGAAAAAGGAGAGTGGCTTTCTTGATGAAACAAACGATGTGGAAAAAGACGGCAATATCCTCGCTTGCGCTGCTAATGCTTGCAGGCGGAGCTTCGTCAGCTTTTGCTGATGGAGGTAAAGGCAAGGGGCATAACGGCGGTCGAGACGACGATAAGGGCCGTAATGAGGATAAGAAGGATAAAGATGATGATTATAAAGTAACTTGGAAATTCAAGGATGAGGATGACCTGAAGTGGGCAATGGAGTATATTATGCGACTAGCCTCGAAGGGTGTATTCACCGGATATGAAGATGGCAGCTTCAAGCCGAACCAGAAGATCAGCCGGATTGAAACGCTGACTGCAGCAGTCAGACTTATGGGTTTGCGTGCACAAGCTGAATCGACGGAAGAGATGAACACCGATCTTCAATTCAAGGATGCAGACAAGATTGAGAAAAAATATCCGTGGGCGGTTGGCTACGTAGCGGTTGCACTGGAAAACGATTTGTTCTCCGAGACTGAAACGGAAGTGAAACCGGAGGCAAACGCAACAAGATTGTGGTCCACCATTCTTCTTGTAAAAGCGCTTAAACTGGAAGCTGAGGCGAAAGCGCTGAACAATACGAAGCTGGACTTTAAGGATGCAAACGAAATACCAGCCGGATCTGTAGGTTATGTTGCGCTTGCACTTAAGAAGGGTATCATTACAGGCTATGAGGACAAGCACGGTAAAACCTTCCGACCGAATCAGCCGGTTACTCGCGCAGAGCTGGCAGCGCTTCTGGATCGCACAGATACGGAGATGCCGGATCAGGATGCCCAGGCTGTAACGGGCAAGCTGAAAGCTGCTCCTGCTGACGGCAAGCTGACTATTGTGAAGACAGACAATTCGGAAGCAACGCTTGCCATTGATCCGAATGTATTCATATTCCGCGATGATAAGAAAGCACCACTGAGCGCGCTGCGCGCCGGCGATGAGGTTCTCGTCCGGACTTATCAGAATAAAGTAGTATTCATCGAGGTAACCAAATCTGCGCAGGCGGTTACGACGTTCTCGGAGCTTGGTACTATTCATTCCTTAACGTTTAATGCGCAGGCAAAGCTTGCAACGATTTCCATTACACGGGTTGAGAACTCGCAAACCGTGCTGCTGGTCTATAACGTAGACGCCAATGTAGCCATTGCCGGAGACGCATCGCTGCTGAAAGCGGGACAGCTTGTGCAGGTGAAGGGTGAAAATACAATTGCAAAGGTAATTGAAATTAAATAATGGTTAAGAGACGGCGCCATCGCTAGCGATGGCGTCTTTTTTTTGTTAGGGCACGCTAGGAGATAAGGTAGGAAAATAGGCTTCTTTACTAATTCCGATAAAAACGATGGGATAAATTAAAATAATCGTTGACATGGCATTCTTTGGGTAATAGAATAAACATGTAATCAAAGTGTGTTGGCTAACCATTTTGTAGGATAACAAAAGAAGAATAATCGACTGGACCACCAGAGATTCGATGAGCGCGCTAAGAGGCGTCTTGTTGAGTCTCCTTTTTTTATCTTAGCAAATAACAACAAAACGATGCTCAATGAGCGAAGCGAAAGGGATGTTTACAAAAATGAAAAAACTAACATTAACATTGATTTCTGCTACCGTGGCTTTCTCAGCTCTTACTTACGTAGCCGTTTCTGCAAAACAAGCACAAGGCGTTCCACTTCCTAAGAATAATGCTGCAGTTACAGCTCCTGTTCAAGAAGAGAAGCCGGCAGTTGCTGATACAGCAGTCGTAAAAACAGCTTCAGCAGTGGTAGAGAACGAGCCAAAGGCAGATGCTGCGGCAGTGAAAATAGAGGAAGCAGCACCGCAAGCGGCTAAAGCGGCAGTGGTGGTGGAAGAGCCGAAGGCAGCAGCTGCGGCTGAAACCAAAACAGTGGAATCCAAACCAGCAGTTGTCGCATCATCTACTGAAAAAGCAACGGCACAGCCTAAAGCAAGCACATCGGCAGTAAAAGAAGAAGCTCCAAAAGCAGCTGCTCCTGTCGTAAAAGAAGCAAGCACTACGAAAGCTGCTGCTTCCGCTCCAGTGGTGAAAGAAGAAGTAAAAGCTGCTCCTGTAGTGAAAGAGGAAGTAAAAGCAGTAGTGAAAGAAGAAGTAAAAGCTGCTCCTGCTCCGGAAGTCGTGAAAGAAGAGAAAAAACAAGTTACGATTATTAAAAAAGAAGCAGCTGCACCGAAAGCACCAGCAGCTGCGAGCTCAAATTCTTCGTCAGGTTCTTCTTCAGGCTCTTCGTCAGCACCAGCTGAGTCAAGCACATCTGTTGAAGAGATTTGCTAGTCATAATACGTATCAGTAATAACCTATTTCCATATGAGCTTCCTAATTAGCTCTACACAAAAAATGGGCGGTCGATGGCTGCCCATTTTTTTTGTTTCATCTTGCTGTGATAATAGCATGTCTGAAGATCAAGGGCATACGAAGGAGTAGAATAGTTTGGATTATTTTTTAGCATTTTCAGCAGGGCTGTTATCTTTCTTATCGCCATGTGTACTCCCGCTTATTCCGGTTTATTTAAGCTATATTATCGGCTCATCCGCATCAGAGGCGAACATCGGCAAAGCAAAACTAAATGTTGGCGCCAAATCTGTGTTCTTTATTGTTGGCTTCTCAATTGTATTCATTCTTCTAGGCATTTCTGTAAGCTCAGTGAGTAAATTGTTCGCTGATCATATGGTTGTCATTCGGCAGATCGGCGGTATTCTCATCTTTATTTTTGGCTTGCACATGATCGGTCTGTTTAGAATCAAATTTCTGTATGCACAGAAAAGATTCTCACCTGCTGCGTCAAATAAGAAAACCTGGAGCTCGTTTCTTCTAGGCATGGCTTTCGCAGCTGGCTGGACCCCCTGCATCGGGCCAATATTGTCTACGATTCTGATCTACGCTGGAAGCATGGATACGATTGAGAAAGGGGTATCGCTGCTTGTCCTCTATTCACTTGGCATGGGTCTGCCATTCTTTCTGTCAGCCTTGCTTGTTGATCATTTGAACGTTTATTTGAAAAAGTTTTCAACCTATATGCCGATCGTATCTATCGTCAGTGGAGTTATTATGCTTGTAATGGGTGTTCTCGTCCTCACTGACAAGCTGGATATGATCAACCAATCCTTTAGCTTCTTCGGTTTATAAGCGAAGCGATCCAACTGCCAAATGTCTATTTTCGAAACCGAAGCATTGTTTTTTTTGATATTGGACTCATAATTCGGTATGCTGTTTACGAGTAGTATACCAATTTGCAATGTTGAAGGTGATAGAATGGAGTCTATTTTGAAAGTAAGCGGATTAACCGGAGGCTACAGCCCAAGAAGACCTGTGCTGCATGATATAACCTTTGAAGTGAAGGCAGGCGAAATGATCGGGCTGATTGGGCTGAACGGAGCAGGGAAAAGCACGACAATTAAGCACATACTGGGCTTGATGAAGCCGCAGACCGGTGATGTGCGTATCGACGGCGTCACGCTGGAGGAGGAGACAGAGCGTTATCGTTCGGCATTCGCTTATGTGCCGGAGACACCGGTGCTGTTCGATGAGCTCACGGTGGAGGAGCATTTACGGTTAACGGGCATGGCTTACAGCGTCAAGGATAATCATTATGAGGAGCGGGAGGAAGAGCTGCTGGAGCAATTCCAAATGATGCCTAAGCGCAAAGCGTTCGCGTCACATTTGTCGAAAGGCATGAAACAGAAGGTTATGATTATGAACGCGCTACTAGCGGATCCGTCTTTGTACATCATCGATGAGCCTTTTCTAGGTCTTGACCCGCTTGGGATCCGCTCTTTGCTTGAGCGCCTAGTTGAGGTGAAGCAGAAGGGGGCGGCGATCCTGATGAGCTCGCATATCCTATCAACCGTGGAAGCCTATTGCGACCGGTTTATCGTTATGCATCACGGTTCAATCGTTGCGATGGGGACGCTGGAGGATGTGCGCAGAGCAGCAGGGATGGAAACAAGGGGCGGTTCGCTGGAGGATGCCTTCTATAAGCTTGTTACTGGGGGCAATGCTTAATGGGCAGCGACCGCACGCTTGAATCGATATGGCAACGACGGGCAAAAGCATTTCGAACGGAGACTATGCCTTATTTCCGCTATATGGGACAGAGTGGATTTCCTGCATTCCTGTCATTGATCGTTATATCCTCAGCGATCGGATATATCGGTTTACTTCGTCATGTACCAGATGATTTTCCATTTACGATTGTCGGCGTTATCGCTTTGACTCTAGTCCTCTGCTGGAGCCCGCTTCGTACTTGGCTGGCTGCTGGCGATACCGTATTTATGATGCCGCGCGAGGCGGACATGAACGGTTATTTGCGATTATCTCTCCGTTATACGACGTTAGGCTGTGCAGTGCTCGTTGCAATCGTATTCCTTCTGTATATGCTCATTTACGTACAAGGGCCAGCTATTAATGGTGCTTGGACACTTGGGATTGTGGCTGCCGGCTTAAAGGCAGTCAATGTTTGGGGCGCTTGGCAGGAACGTCAGATGACGTGGCCGAGCATGAGATGGCTGCTTCGTTCGCTGCGCTGGGCGATGACGGCTTTGACTGTTGCAGCCTGGCTTACCAGTCTGTTATGGCAAGCTGCAGCCTTTACATTGCTTCTAGGCATACTCTGCATGGTATTGTACCGATTGCCAAGCAAGCATCGTTTCCCGTGGGAGAGGCTGATTGACGAAGAAGCGAGAACACGGAAGCGCTATTATGTTTTTTTCGGATTGTTCATTGATGTTCCGACATTGTCATCGAGCATAATCAAAAGATCCTACTTGTCTTGGATGCTCCGCAGGATTAGCTTTGCGAATCGCAATACTTTCGTTTATCTCTATTCTGCATCGCTGATGAGAACAGAGGTAGGGGGAATTGTCCTTAGGCTTCTCTTCCTTGGCTGCTTAATTGTTTATTGGTTTGCTGAGGCCGTTTCTTTGTCTGGCTATGGCAGCTTGATCGCCTTTTTCATTTTCATGGGTTTGATCGCTGTTCAGTTAGGCGGGTTGAGGCATGTTCATCGTTACTCGGTGTGGAAGCATGTATATCCACTGCCAGAGAAGCAGAGAACGGATCAATTTCTACGCGTAGACCGCTTTGCAATAGTGCTGTGCACAGCACTATTATGGCTGTTTGCAGCGATTCCATTGGCGCTGTCTGGCGTGTATATGCTTTCGCTTGCGGCGGCAGTGCTGGCGATCGTTTATTTGGCTGTTCGTCCCATGCGTTTGCGCAAGAAGCTTGCTCAAGACGAGGAAGAGGAATAATAGTGCAGTACAACAGCAGCTCATAACAAAAAAACGTGCTTGCGGGCATTGTCAACAGACAAGCCGCAAGCACGTTTTTTTTTATAATATTAGGAAAGTAGGTTATTTCGCCAATAATTCATTAACGGCTTTGAATATCGTATCGAACAATTCTTCGAGGTTGCCTTCCTCAATGCAGGAGAATGCAACTCGCAGGTCCGTTTCACCTAGCGCGATTGTCCCAATGCCGTATTGGTTCAACAAATGGACCCGAACCGCTTCAGCCGAAATACCTTGCAGCTTCAAGCACATGAAATAGCCGGAGTTAAACGGGTAGTATCCCCATACATTGCCATAGCGCCCGCTTTCGAGCAAATTTTTGACGCGGTTGGCGCGCCCCTTCATAATATCGTACTTCTCAGCCTTCTGGGCTTCGAAATCAGGTGATGTCAAAGCATGCAGTACGAAGGTTTGAGAAGGATGAGGTCCGCTCGAAATCGTTGCACGTATAATGCCGGTCGTTTTTTGCTCAAGTGCAGCCAGAACAGCTGGGGAACTGGATGCATAGGTGATAAAGCCAACGCGGAAGCCCCATACGTATTCCTCTTTTGTAGCGCCGTCTACCTTAATTGCAAGCACACGAGGGTGCAGATCGGATAGCTTAGCGAACAGCGATTCGTGCAGGGAATCCTCAAAGAACAAGCCGAAATAAGCATCGTCGGTTACGACAACGACATTAATGCCTGCATCAGCGGCATCACGGATTGCAGCAACGATCTCATCGCCTTCTTCAGGACCTGGTGTGTATCCAGTAGGATTGTTCGGAAAGTTAAGCAGTACAATGGCTTTGCCTTTATCCTTCTGAGCCAGCAATGCTTGGCGGAGACCTTCGCTGTTGAAACGAGTTTGGTCATTATATAGCGGGTACTCCACGATTTCGGCGCCGCGGCGAATGCCGAAGGTCAGCTCGTAATTTTCCCAATTTTTATTCGGAATAACAACAGCATCTCCCGCATCCGCGAATAAATCGGCAACAATGCTTAATCCGTGAGTCAAAGCGTTGGTTACGACAGGATTGCCGAAGCTCTTGCTCTCGAGCGACGGGTTGTCTTTCACCATCTTGGTGCGCCAAGCAGCGCGAAGCTCGGGCTTCCCGCCTGGAGGCGCATATTCATATATATCTTTCGGATTGTAAGCAGAAAGCGTCTCTTGAATAACCTTGAGATGCATAGGCTGTCCGCCTTCTGTTGCAATGCCGATCGTAGCGTTAAATTTAGTTGCTTTCGTCTTCGCTTCGGCGGACTGGCTCAGTATGCCCTCTTTCGGGAAATAAATCGCTTTGCCTAAGGCTGACAACATCGCATAGACGTTCGGACTCTCCGATTGCAACGTCTCGTTTAACTGATGAGCAAGTGGGTTCATGGACTTTATTCCATCCTTCCGAAATCATTCTTTTAGATTGTATACTATTAGGCGTAAGCCATTTTCGCTTGAAATATAGGAAAGTATATCTTTAGGCTATACCTTCTCTAAATTTCTTGGAATGAAACGCGCACCGCCACCAAAGGACAGAGACAGCCGTTTCACCTTGTCGGGTGCTATTATAACATTTTTTTCGAGCTGCAAACCATTCTCAAAGCAAATATTTTCGTAATTTTACGTGGCTTGCGTAAAACTTTGCCACTGTTGTATGATGACGGCATAGATTTGTACAGGAGGTTGCATGATGCTGCACATTTCGCCGGATTCATTTGTTCTACTGCCTGCTTTTGCCAAGATCGTATGCGAGCCTGGCTGGAGATGGGCAAGACGCGAGAAGCCAATGGCTAATTTTGATTTATTTTATGTATGGAGCGGAGAAGGCGAGGTAGAGGTTAACGGAACCCCCTACGACGTTGGACCGGGAAGCTGCTTTTTATTTCGTCCAGGTGATTACACTAGCGCCACTCATAATCCTCAGCGTCCACTCGTATTATCCTATATTCATTTTGCCGTCAGTGAAACGATAGATGCGGTGCCTAATCGCTATAGGCAATTTCAAGACACCGTCGACTTTGAATATATGCTCTCTCGTTACGTAAGGTTGTTTCTTGTTCAGACCTACGCGGCCGAGGAGGAGGCGCAGCTCGTTCTGAAGCAGCTCATGATTCATTTGCTGCGAGAGGACAAGCAGCTGCCTGTGGAGAAGAAGGCGAGCAATCAGTTGACCGAGGCCATCCATGAAGTGGCTAACTTCGTCCGTCAGAACCCGAGCATTGCACATCGCGTTGAGGATCTGGCCATGCGTGCTCAGCTGTCGCCACGATACTTCTCGATGAAATTCAAAGAGTTGATCGGCATGTCTGTACAAACCTACATGATCCGCACACGTATTGAACGGGCACAGCATTTGCTCATGCATGCGGGAATGAACGTAACAGAGGTAGCGGATGCACTGGGCTACCGGGACATCTTTTTTTTCAGCCGACAGTTCAAGCAGTATACGGGGCGCAGTCCATCGGAAATAAGATGACGATGTATGAATACGACACAAACAAAAACCGAACGGCTCTGTAAGGAGCCGTTCGGTTTTTGTTTGAAATAAAGGAAAAGATACATTTCGCCAACTTCTCCATATTTCTACACGAAACGTTAGCTTAGCCGCCAGATGACTATATCAGCCGTTTACGCTTGTGTCGTTAGCTGTGAAGAGTACCAAGCAGCTCGCCCATTCGAACCTTTGTGCCAAGCAGTCCACTCTCTCTCGGCTTGAAGCTGCCATCCTCTAACAGCAGTACTACGGTGGAGCCGAACTCGAAATAAGCAAGCTCATCACCCTTAAGCATCTCCTCTTGAAGCGGCAGCACATATTGAATGCTGCTTACATTCATCGCACCAACCTTAACAACGGCGGCCTCGCCTGCTTCGTGCTTCATATAGGTGATGAGCCGCTCGTTTCGGCTAAGCACCCGGCGCATATGACGGAGCCCGAAATCGTTAACGGGGTATACCTTGCCTGGAATATGCTCGCGTTCAACGACACGTCCGCGGACAGGTGTGTGAATGCGGTGGTAATCGGTAGGACTCAAATAAAGGACGAGGTAATAACCATTCATATAATTAGCCGTTCGTGGTGATTGGTTTAGCAGCTCATCAATCGTATAATTCTGACCTTTTACATTGACGATTGTGCCGCTGTTAATGTCACCTGCACCTGTGATCAGCGCGTCTACCGGACTGACGAGGGAACTAGCGCCATCGTGAATCGGCCTTAGTCCTGGTTTTAGACGGCGGGTGAAAAACTCGTTTAACGTCTTATATTGTGAAAGAGGTTTTTCTGCTTCCTCCGTTTTAATACCGTATGCTGCGGCGAAGCGTGAAATAAATCGACGGCTGACGGTCGATTGCGCCAACTTGCCGGTTATGCGGGATATCCACTTGCGAGAGCTTAATTCTGTCATTGAACGAAGCAGCCATTTCATCATACGTGAACCGTCACGTCCTTTCCTGCATGGGCCATTTATACTTATACCCACCACACAGTGTGACATATCCAGTTCCATTTTTCAATATGCTGCAGCTTTCCTTTTATTCGCAAGGATAAAAACATACACAGCAGTCGCGGCGAGAAGCGCCGCAAGTATAAAGGCCGCAACTGTAACATCAGCCTGCTGTCCGTCTTTGACAGCAATGGCGATGAAAGACCATACGAAAACGAGAATAAAGGCAGGATCAAGATAGGCGAAGCCGATGGTTACAGCAAGCAGTGTAGCAATAACAAGCAGAATAACCGTCCATATGTCATCGGATAAGCCGAAGCCGTTCCAGTTCGTTGCAGACAATGCAACCGTAATGTTCACAATGGTCGCATTGCTGATCCAGCCTAGATATATACTGAACGGAAGCCTGACGAGAAAACGTTCACCTGAGGTAGGGGACTGCTTTCTTTTTCTTACGGCTGTATAAATAGAGATAAGTGAAAGCAGCAAAGCAAGCATCACGAAGACACTGCTGCCCAGTTTTTCGTAATGCCATACGAGGATCCAGGCTATGTTAAGCAAACAGCTGATTAGAAACCAAGGCCCGATACTCTGTACGATTTTGCTATTTGTGCCTTTAGGGGTTAGCTGATAGAATACGAAGCCGATCAACAGCAGGTAGATGACGGACCATATGGAGAATGCATACGGCGCAGGAGTAATAAGCACGGGATATTTGGCGGATAACTCACCTGTTGTTTTCCCATTAATCGGGAGCCACTGCGCCAGTGCATTCACGATTAAAACGGCAGCGAGACCAATTACATTCAACCATCGCAAACTGCTTTTCATTTCAGATCCCTCCAATTTCATTAATTGCATAAGCTTCTTGTATCATATGTAAACCATTCGACTGCTTTTTATTCATAATAAGTTGTTCGTAAGCGAGGAGGTCTAGTTTAAGGCTGCAACAAATGACCAATCCTTATGCTAAGAGGTGAAGCAGAGAAATGATCATTTTGATAGGGGCAGCCCTTGTTGTCGGAACGGTTTTAGTCGTATGGATGAGCAGAATCAGCGAAGTTGCCAGCCGTGTTTTGGACGGTGCAGCGGCTTTGGCTGTATTTTTGTTTTTTGTAACTGCAGCAGATGCCGTGGCAGAGACGCTGCTTCATGACACCATATTTATGACAGAAGTGCATCGTGTGCTTGCAAATCCTATTTTTCTTGCTAGTGGTGCTTACCTCGGACCTTACTTATTAGCGAGGATAGCTGCGCTGCCAGTGTATTTCAAATATAGGAAAGGATAGCCTAGGCCATCCTTTCTCTATATTTCTCGGAGTGAAACGCGCCACGCCGCCAAAAGATGGCGCCAGCCGTTTCACCTTGAAATATAGGAAAGTATATGATTTCGCCATCCTTTCTCTATATTTCTCGGAATGAAACGCGCCACGCCGCCAAAGGATGGCGCCAGCCGTTTCACCTTGTTCAGTCCCAAATATGCCATCTCGCTTGCCATTATTTCCTGCATTCCAGTATGATATGAACAGACGTTGAAGGAGGATTCTGCTATGAGTGAGCCAAAGCTTCCCTTGCCGGAAGCGTTAATATTTGATATGGACGGCACGCTGTTCGAGACGGATACACTGCTTGTAGCCGTTCACGAGCGCGTGTTCGAGACGCTGAGAGCAGAGCATCTTTATGAGCATCCAACACCTCCGGTGGAACGTTTGCTTAGCTGCCTCGGCATGCTGCTGGAGGATATATGGCGCCAGGTGATGCCGGGAAGCACAGAGGCGGCTAGAAATCGCGCAGATGACTTGCTGCTGCAATATGAGCTTGAGGGCTTGGCAGTGGGTGAGGGGAAGCTTTATCCCTATGTGGCAGAGACGCTTCGCGAATTGAAGCTTCGTGGAATCAAGTTGTTCGTTGCAAGCAACGGGCTGGAGGATTATGTGAAGGGCGTTGCACGTTACAAAGGCATAGCTGAGTTGTTTGACGGACTTTATAGTGCGGGCGAGTATGCAACTGCGAGCAAGGTCGATTTGGTCGAGCGTCTTATGCAGGATCATGGCATACAATCGGCATGGATGGTCGGAGACCGTTCATCTGATGTGGAGGCAGGAAAGGGAAATGGATTGCCAACCATCGGGTGTGCATATGCAACATATGGGCGCTCTGCTGAGCTTGAGGGAGCGGACGCCTTGATTAACGATTTCCGTGATCTACTCAAGCTGCTGGAAACGTAATAGAATAAACGCGCCTCTAAAGGCAACAAAGCTAAGGCTGCCGATTAGAGCACGAGGCTGGAGTTGAATGAACGTGGTTCAAGCTATCAAAGATTCAGAGCTTATTGTGTCCGCTGAGCAATTGAAGGAAATCGTAGGAACGCCGCATGAAGCTGTTGTCAAAAAAAGTGTTTCCCGAATGGAAGATCATATTCGGCACTTCTTATCATTATCTCCTTTGTTTTACTTATCGTCATCGGACGCTTCGGGTCGTTGTGATTCGTCTCCGCGTGGAGATGAGCCGGGCTTCGTAAAAACGCTTGATGATTACAGACTCGTTTATCCGGAGCGGTCAGGCAATCGCCGAATAGACTCTTTGCTCAATATTATCCAAAACCCTCAGATCGGCATGCTCTTTATTATTCCCGGCATGCAGGAGGTGCTTCGTCTGAACGGGCGCGCTTCGATCACGAAGGATGTGGAGCTGATCGAAGGTATGGGGTGGAGTGGGAAGGCTCCTGAGCTTGCTGTCATCGTCGAGGTAGAGGAATGCTTCATTCATTGTCCAAGGGCATTGAAGCAATCAGGCATCTGGTCTGCAGACACCTGGCCGGAGGCTGAGGGTTTGCCGTCGACCAAAGAGATGTTCAAAGCACATTTGCAAATGAATGGATACGAGCTGTAGACTGCTTATATAACGATTTCTGAAAAGCAGCCAATGACAAAAAACCTGCCGGTAAGCTGCGCTGTTGCGCTCAATCCGGCAGGTTTTTTTGAACGATAGGAGAGTATATATCCTTTGGCTATACATTCTCGACACTTCTCGGAACGAAGCACGAGTATTAATCGAAGTCCCATTCATCGTCATAATCAGCACGGACATCCGAGACAGCTGCCTGCTTATCCTTGAATCTCCTGCGCTTCTTCTGATTGTAAAGCCACAGAGCGTACTCCAGCGGACGAATGATCGCTTTGCGGTACACTTCTTTCTCACCAGCCTGCGCGAATACTTCCCGTGCCGGCTTTGGATTAACCTCCAGCAGCCAGATACCGCCTTTGCGATCGATAGCGAGATCAAGGGCAAGCTCGCAAAGTCTTCCGTAGTTCCTCTCAAGGTAGGCGGCTATGGACACACCGAGCTGCTCCGCTTCTTCCTTCACCTGCGAAACTCTCGTTTCGTCGCGCAGCCAATCTTTCAGCAATGCGCTCATCGTAGCGGCATGGCCGCCGCCATGCAGGTTGGAAGTAATGCTTCCAGCTGCACCGATCCGCCCAGCGCAGCCGGTTACCTCCCATACACCCTCGCCGTTTTTTTGCACGAGCATACGATAATCATGTACGCGTCCGCTCGCAAGCTTTATTTGAATGCCTTGCTGGGCAATGTATCGGTTGCTCTTGAGGTGCCACGGGATCAAATAGCTGCTTAGTTTTGACGCCGTAATATGCTGCGGACTGACGATACGTCTTGCTTGGTCGCGGCCTTGAATATGGAGCTGGCCATCTTTACCTTTCTGGATTCGCAGGATGCCTCTACCGCCAGTTCCGTTAATCGGCTTAAGATATACGAGCGGGTACTTGCGAATCATATCCGATACGTCACTAATATCTTCGATATACTTCGTTGCTGGGAGATAAGTGCGATAGACCGGTTCCTTCGATAAGATGCGATGAATCGTCCATTTATTGCGAAGAGGGCGGTTTAGAAATGTCAGATGACCATATCTGCTCCGAAACTTCAGCAATTGATCGAACCGATACGTTCGTTGAATGCGGCAGCGATCATAGATCATATGCGGGAAAGCGGTCCATTTGCGTGACCAAGAGTTTGTCTCTGTATGGTAGAACAGCGCATGAATGCGATTCAGCGTATAATTGACATCCTTTGGCGTGAACACGAAGACGCTAAGTCCAAGCTTTCGTCCAGCCGCAGTCATTTTTTGGTAGATAGAACGTTCCTCCAGATGCCCTGCTTCATTGAGGTATAAAGTCAGGATGCCTAGGACGGGCTGTGTCATTGGCGGTTCCCCTTTCAAAACGAAGCGTTGGTTTGCCTGTCGGGCCTCTGTGCATAGACACAGCAGTCATACCAAGCCGAAAACATAGCGCCATGCTCGCGGTGTTATCTGCCGCAACATTGCAGCTTAGCTTACCTAAACGCTGAATCATAGCTTGAACGAGGGATCCGCCGATACCGAGACTTCTTGCTTCTGGATGAACGACAACCATGCAAGCCGCCTCCCCGCCTGCTTCCGCAAATCCAAAGCCTACGATGCGGCTGCCATGCTTCGCTAGAATGGCTGCCGCGCCGTATTGTCCGTTCAAACCTTGGTCGAGCAAAGAAGGATCTAGTTTGCGGAGCGCGTGGATGGTTGAGACTGCAAGGCGTTTATCTCCGAATCGAATGGAGAAGCCGATGAGTCTTTTTTGTTCCGCCAGCCATGTTTCAGGTGTGAGCAGCTCTAGATCCACATTACGCGCCTCCCGCTTTTTCTGTTTTTAATCTTGCTAAATATGCACCATAATGAAAAATACGCTCCAGCGATTTTTGGCGGATATGCGGCTCATCGAACTTCATAGGCTTGGAGTTTGCCTCGAAGAACCACATGTTTCCCGCATGGTCTATGCCTAGATCCATCGACATTTCGCCGAGCTGCTGTCCGGAAGCGCGCTCGATCTGCTTGGCGATCAACACGGCCGTATTTTTTGCTTTTATTAGTAGTTTACGCGCCTGCTCTTCATTAAATGAATGGACAAGGAGCTTCTCTGGGTCCTCGATCATTCCACCGCGTGGAACATGGGTTGTAATGCTGGAGACGCCGGCTATTCTTGCACCGATGCCCGTAATATCCCATTGTCCCCGTTGGTTTTTTTGGACGAGTGCACGGAGATCAAACCTTCTCTCATTAAAGGAAGCAAGATTGATGCCTTGCTGAGCAATATACGCCTCGCCGGTGCTTTGCTGCTGGATTCGGCTCCAGAGCTTATAGATCGTTGCACAATTAAAAGTGGCACTTTTTTTGTTTTCTTGAATTTTCAATCGATAAGGGAGCTGCTTCTCAGCATATACCTTGATGGTCATGATGCCTTTGCCTGCTTTCCCGCTTTCCGGCTTCAGATAGAGGTAGGGATGTTTCTGCATCATTCGGCCTAGGCCGGATATCGAATTGAGCTTGCGCGTCGTCGGAATATACGGTTTGGTAGATTTCGATAGACGCAGCCATTCGAACAAATCCCATTTGTTAAAAAAAGCCGGATTAAACAATGTGACGCGGGGATGCTTTTTGCAGGCATTAATCTTCATTCGCACAGAAGGCTGAATCTCATCCTCCCGCAGCGGAATCCGGTTATAGATGATATCGGGGAAAGGCAGCAAACGCAGCTGCCAGGCATCCTCGGATTCATTATAAACATAGCCCTTGAGACTGCGCCTCGTGAGCAGTAGGTTTTTGACAGTTAATACATAAACGATGAAACCCATAGATTGACCGGTACGGATCAGATCAACAAAGTTGCTGCGGTTGCCGCGAAAAAGCTGGACATCATCCTCGATGGTGAGAATAGCCAGCACATTCCTTCCGGCGCGCAGCTCTTTGTAGTCGGCGTCCTCTGGAAGCATGCTGTCCATTAGCCATTACCTCCCTGACCTTGGAAGCGACTAAGGTATAAGCAATGTTCTAAAATATAGGAAAGGGATGCGCGCCCCTCGGAGCGAAGCGCCGGATGCTTGAAGATCGATCGTCCAGGCTTGGCGTTGGCTTCGAACATCCATATTTCGCCGTCCTTATCAATACCCAGATCAAGACCCAGCTCGCCTAGTCGATGTGGGTAATTACGTTCAATGGCCTCCGAGAGCTTGATGGATGCAAGCTTTGCTTTCTCGAGAACGGCATCCGCTTCGGAGCCGAATGTTTTGCTGAGCGCTTGCTCGGGTGTCATCAAGGAGCCGCCGTTCTTAACATGAGTCGTCACACTGCCGCGACCCGCTTTCTTGGCGCCAATACCTGCTGGTATCCATTCGTTGTTGCCGTTTTTATGCATATGAAAACGGAAGTCGAGCGGGCAGCTGTCTATTTCGACGAGGCGAATGCCTTGCTGAACAACATAATGGTTTAAATTGCCGCCGTGCTTTGCCTGCAGCATGCGCATAAGGCTGCTGAAGGTGTTAAAGCGAAGCAGCACATTCTGGCTTCCCTTGCGATAACGCGCGAAATAGCCGCGCTTTGGATGATAGGTCAGGCGATAGATGCCTACGCCAAGGCTGCCAGCGGTAGGTTTGAAGTATAGAAATTGATGCTTCTCGAGCATTTCCTTCATTTTCTCAGCTGATGGTCCGGATATCGATTCAGGCAAATGATTCAGTGCTTCCGGGTCACTGTCCAGGAGCTTGTAGACATCAGCCTTATTGAAGAAGCTCCAGTTGAAGAATGGAATTTTACGGCGGACAAAACGCTCGCGGAGCGCGTTGATAGAAGCGGATGTTTCAGCTTTTCGACTTGGCAATCGGTTGTATACAACATCTGGAAGGGGCACGATTTTACGATACCACCCGCCTTGAGGATTGAGGAAGTAACCGTTAATCGTTTCCTGCTGCCAGTTAATATCACTTGGTGTGAAGCCGAACAGGTAAGCTTTATGCTCTCCGGTCCGAATAACCTGTTTAATGAAACCGGTTCTTGGGCCGAAAGGATTGCTCTCGGAACGAATAGGGTTATCACTCAGAATGCCGACCAGCGGACCGAGTTGTACCTCGTTTTCACCGGAATTGAGCACATACACGTTGCCTGACTTAGGAACCTTGATCGACTGGCGGATGCCGGAAGGCAAATACAAGTGATTGCCCGGCCGCTTGAGCTGCTTAATTTCCGCTACGATTACCTCATTGCCCAGCTTAAGATGAATCGATTTTTTCCCGGAGAGCTTCAGCTGCTTGAGGAGCGGGCTGGATAAATAGACGATTTTATTCGATTGCTGCGAGAAATGTACGTTGCAAGTTGTCAAACTCATCGATGAACCTCCTGAACGTTGAAAGGCCGTAATAGGTTATTAGGGCTTGCGTGAAGAAGACGGCCGTTTGCGGATTCATTGGCTACAAATGACGGTGATAAACGCCTAGTCAAAGTGCGTGCGTATAGAAGCGGTCTTTCGATTGAAAGCCGCTCGGCTTCTTGGTCGCCAATCCTCTGGAAGGATGAACGGCCTGGCTTGGTATTCGCTTCGAGCAGCCAAAGTCGGCCGCTGCGGTCAATACCGTAATCCAACCCAAGTTCGGCAAGTCTGCCGAAATGGCTTTCCAGCTGTTCGGCGGTTTGCTTGCTTATTGTATGGATTTGTTCTAGTAAACGTTCGGCTTTTGACTTTCCGAATTTGGCAGAGAGCAGCTGCAATGCTGGATAAGCGTTGCCTCCGCCGTGCAGGTTGGAGGTAACGGAGCCGGCAGTGCCTGAGCGAACGGCAACCCCAGTAATGAACCAGCGGCGGTTCTCTCCTTTTTGGACGAGTGCTCTTACATCAAACGGTTTTTCATCTTCTCCGCTCAGCTCCAAATAGGGCTGTAGGAGGTATGGGGAGCGATTGATGAAGCGGGATATCCAGTCTCCAAACACCCGTTCCTTGGAAAATGAAGCAGTGAAAAAAAGATTCTCTCTGTTGCGTCCCTTAACGAGAATATTCCGCTCAATCGGGCAGCGCGTTACATGGAGAATGCCTCGTCCCTGCATGCCTGCTGATGGCTTGATAATGATACCGCTAGTGTATCGATCTGCAAGCGCAAGCAGTTGCTCTGGTGTATCAAGAAGCACAGTGTGTGGCAGATGCTTTGCAAGCAGGCTCTGTTCCTTCAGTGACTCATATACGCCCAGCTTTGCCGGAAGCTTGCCACTCAGTTGCTTGAAAGGTTTGATCTGTGCAAGCTTGCTCAGCATGGTTCGCGCAGCTAGCTGCTGCGCTGCATTTGTGAAAAAACAGCGATCATATACGATGTCAGGCAGCGGGACAGGCTGCAAGGCGAATCGATTCTGCTGCCATCTCCAGCCAAGCAGCTCATGAGCATGCAGACCTTCTGCGCTAAAAACGTAAATATCGATGCCAAGCCGTTTGCCTGCAAGGCAGAGAGCCTTGTAGAAGGAGGCCTCAGGCAATAGCGGCTCATTTTCTTGGTTCAAGGGAATGGAGGCGACGAGTATTCCGAGATGGAATGAAATTGCTTGCATAGGCGCCCCCATCAAAAGCCCGACAAAAATCGGGAGTATTGAATCATCATGCGGACCGACGGACGTATTTTGTTGTCATTCAGCGGCGTATTATCGTTTTTGGATGGCTTGGAATTCACTTCAAGCAGCCATACGCGTCCGCTTGTATCCATGGCAAGATCAATGCCCAGCTCGCCGAAATGTGCCGGAATTTGTGTATCGACTCCGCGTGCGATATTTAATGCAGCTTGCTGAAGCCGCTGGGCGGCATCTTTCCTGCTGACACCTGCTTGCAGATTAGACTTGGCTACGGCCTCGCCAACTGTACTGAGCGTTCCGCCGCGCGCCAAATTAGAAACGAAGTGATGGGTGCCTGCAGTTCGTGCCACGATCGAAGTTATCGTCCATTTGCCGGCTGCATTTTTTTGGACGAGAGCGCGGAAATCTACCGGCCGCTTCTGAATTTCAATCAATTGCAGTCCTTGCTGGATTTGATACCGTACCGTTTTCATTTTGACCGAGATCGTAGAGAATAGCTTAACTAAGCTGGTATAGGGCTGCTTGCGCGTTCCTGCCGCTGTTGCGTACATCGCTTGATAAGTGCCATTGTCGAGTCGTATAATCTGAATGATTCCTTTGCCTAAGCTGCCGCGAACGGGCTTGAGAAATACGCTGCTATAACGCGAACACATGGATTTCATCATCGTGTAATTGCGTAGCAAATGAGATTCGGGCAAATAGCGTACCAAGGTTTCATCCTTTTTGAGCGCGTCGAAAACCTCGGTCTTATCGAGAAATTTTTCGTTAAACACACTCGTCTGATGCTGCTGTTTTACTTCCTTCATGAAATGTTGGACGCTGGGTCTGTTCTCTAGTTTTCGAGAGGTTAGACGATTATTGACGACGTCAGGGACAGGCATCGTGACTTTGCGCCAGCCGCCCTCGTACACCCAGCCGTCGAGGTTGTCAAGACTTGAACCGATCTGATTGGGCGTGAAAAAATAAACGTATGCGCCTTGCGCCGTGCAGGCTTCAACAAGCTCCTTGCAGAACATTGTGATGGAACCAAAAGGTTTATCCGGCATATGAGGATAATCCCGACTGATGAGCACACCGATCAATGGCCCCATAACAAGCGTTGACGTGTTGGCTTTGTACTGCAGCCGAATAACCGTTCCGTTTGTTATTCCCATTAGTCTGGCTAAGCTTTGGCTCATTCTCATCCCGTCATACTTCGCGACAGGGATGACCTTCACATGCTGCCGAAACGCGCCGAACTTCAAGAGGATATGCTGACCTTGAGGGATTTTCCATTGCTTGACTTGAGCTTCGCCTAGCATGAGTGTATCCTCAGGAAGCATGCCGGAGCTGATCACCTGTACGGCTACTTTCGATTTGAGCATCATAAATCTCCTTCCAAGCAGGAGGATGACGATAAGTGGTTAGCGGCCTATAGGTGTTTTACACGAATTACTTCATCATATGAGGACATCTATCCCTTTGTGAATCGAAGACGAGTGTGAATTATTTTGGGAATAGGAATGGGAGAGATTCGAATGAATGTTTATGACAAAGCTTATGAATTAGCGAAAACGCTCAAGGAAAGTGAAGAGGCAAGTCAGTTGAAGCTTGCGAAGGAAGAGGCAGAAGCGAATCCTGAAGCGAAGAGTATGCTGGATGATTTCCGCGAGCGTCAAACGTTTCTGCAGCAGAAAATGATGGCCGGCGAAGAGCCGTCTACCGAGGATATGGAGAAGATGAGCGCGCTCTACGAGGTCATTACGCTTAACCCTTTGATTGGCAAGCTTCTTGATGCTGAGCGTCGCTTTGCTGTCGTATTCGAAGATGTGAACCGCATTATGTCTGACGTGCTGAAGTCGATCGTAGATTAAGGGAGTCATATAACCTGTCCGTCCTTCATAGAATAGTCATAGGGACAAGGTGATTGTTCATCTATGACGTTATGGAGGAGTTGAATGAGATGGTTAACGGAAAAGTCCGTCACGTATTGTATTTGATTGTTGCGCTTGCGATGCTTGTATATGCGTTTCCGCGACTGGAGCTGACTGCGCCATGGAGCTTGATGAGTGTATTCGGGCTTGTATGGCTCGTGTTCGCGTCATTGATTGTCATTGCTAATGTCAATGCGCTTCTGATGGGAGAAGAGAAACGGAAGGAGCTGGCCCGTATAAAGAAAGCGAAAGCTCTTCTATGGGAACAAAAGCTTCTTCAAAAGGCATCAGCCTCCAGAAGAGTACGCGGCTGATCGGATTTATCACTATTTTTCAAGGACGCTATAACAAAGAAGCTGCTCAATGTCATCCTAGATGACTATTGGGCAGCTTCTTGTCTGTACAAGCCTATCTTATTCCCGTTCATTGCATATCTTTGAATTGAACGAGCTGCTTTACGAATCGGTAGACGGCTTCCTGCTCCTTTAAGCTGAGGCCGTTCATTTGATGAACCACCTTTGTAGCATAACCGTCTTCGAGCGGCTCTCTATCAGAGTTTGCCAAACTAACGACGTTTACGATGTTCTCTAAGGGCATTTGAAGCGCTTCCGCGATTTTACTGAGCACATCAATCGTTGGGTTTTTCTCGCCGCGCTCAACTTGTCCCATATAGGATGAGTTGATGTGAGCACGTAAAGCGAGCTGTTCCTGACTGAACCCTCTTTTTTTACGCAACTGACGAATATTCTCGCCAACAAGCCCCGCAATTTCACTCATGCTCTCACCTCAGTCTAACGATAAAACTTTAGGAGTCTACCAACAACGTCCTATAGAGGATAATAAAAAAAGTGACTATAGTCATTGACTAATAGATGGACTATTTACTATAATTGTGTAAAAAAGTATCATTCTAATATGATGATTACCTGTTAAGGATCAATTTACCAATTCCAATAATAATGGTAGGATAATAAAGGGCAAAATTGTTGACGCGAGGAGGTTGTAAAATGGTTGATGAATTCGAGTTTTTCAGAAAAGTTCGTGCTTATTACAATAACGTACCCTTTTTAGTTCAATTCACCTATCGCTTGTCTCATCGCGTCGATAAAGCGATAACAGCCCGCGGGTCCTTCAGTTGCCGCGTTAATCCCCATACTCAAATTGTGGAATATGTGATTGATCTGAAATCAGACATTATTTCCAGACCTTATAGCGAGCACAGCTCATTCTTATTTTCGAATATATATGATGAAATTCCGGCACAAGTGATTGAATTGAGTGAGTATCCCATTCAATCCTTACGTTATCCACTTCCGATAGAGTACGATTGGCAGGCTTTTATTATGTCTGGCGCAGAGGACTCTATTAATACGCACACGCTTCAGCAGTTGCTCAAGAAATGGAGATTTAGGAGACCGGAAGAGCAGGCAATTGACGGGAAGCTGAAAGTAGAGCAGGTATTGTTGCAATGGCAGTTGTAGACGATGAACAGCAGACAAGAACATGACTTGTTCCGAGCTTTCACTTATAATTAGACCATTATGATTGAAAGTTGGACGGAGGACATACATTGGCTCCAATCGGACCTAGTAACGATACAATTACGAAACATGAGCAGATTCTAAACTATATTCAAGGACTCAAGATTGGAACGAAAATATCAGTCAGAGCTATCGCGAAGGCGCTTAGTGTCAGTGAAGGAACAGCCTACAAGGCTTTCAAGGAAGCGGAGAGCTCAGGACTTGTCAGTACGAGGGAGCGTATCGGAACGGTTCGAATCGACCGTAAGCGCAGGGAAGCGCTTGATCAACTGACATTTGGCGAAGTAGCTGAGATCGTTGAGGGCAGACTGTTCGGCGGTGCTGCGGGACTCGATAAGTCTCTGCACAAATTCGTCATTGGTGCGATGGAGCTCGATGCTATGCTTCGTTACATTGACCAAGGCAGCCTGCTTATTGTAGGTAACAGAATGGGAGCCCACCGCTTAGCGCTTGAGGAAGGAGCAGGCGTTCTTATTACCGGGGGCTTCGAGCCGAGCGCAGAGATTATTCAGCTTGCTGATGACCGCGTTCTTCCTATTATTACGTCACGGCACGACACTTTTACTGTTGCCTCCATGATTAACCGAGCGATGTATGATCGCCTTATCAAACGTAAGATTATGCTCATTGAGGATATTGTAACATTCAGCAAGCCAGCAGATGTGCTTCGAATGGGGCAATCCATTACAGCATTTCATAGACTCTCACAGGAAACGGGCTACTCGCGTTTTCCAGTCGTAGATGATCGAAGCAAGGTTGTAGGCATGATGACGGCCAAGGATGCAATAGGCTCCCCTGAGGATGGAACGATCGATAAAGTGATGACCAAGCATCCCATTACGGCCGCGCCGAATATTACGGTTACGTCGGCTGCCCATACGATGGCGGCAGAGGGCATTGATTTGCTTCCTATCGTAGATAGACACCGCAAGCTGCTTGGAGTAGTGACGAGGCAGGAAGTATTGGACGCGATGCGATTTGCTGGCAAACAGCCTGAATCTGGCGAAACCTTTGAGGATTTGATGTGGACAGGCTTTCTCGCTACAGCGAGTGTCAACGCTTCTGGATATGACGAGCTTGGCATTGCTTACAAGGGCATTATTACGCCTCAGATGTCGGGAGCGCTTGGGATGGCATCAGAAGGAATGCTGGCAACGTTGATGACGCAGGCGGCGCGCAGAATGATTAGGGAAACAGCGAAGCGGGATTATCTGCTGGAGAGTATGACGACTTATTTCGTAAGACCGGTGCAGATTGACAGCGAGGTGACGATCATTCCAAGAGCGCTTGAGATGAGCAGGAAGTTTACGAAGCTTGAAATCGAAGTGAAGGATGGGAAGGGCTTGGCCGCCAAAGCGATGATGACGGCCCAAATGATTGATCCCTACTGATTTAAGAAGCGAAGCTTAATGTCTAGTTGTGCTGTAAACACTTAGATTGCGAAGGCCGGCGAACAGATTGAATACACCGAGGACTAAGAAGATCGCACCAATGACGATGCGCAGCGTGGATTCCCCGGACAGAAACAGCTGTACGAGGGCGATGAACATGAGCATGGTACCCATACTTATGTTCATTCGTGCCGAGAATAGGCCTCTCGTTCTCGCATCAGAGGATCGGCGGGATTTGAAGCTGAATATGGCAGAGAGGACTAGTGAAATCAGGATGCCTGGAACGAACACCCATTGCAGCAGTTGATCCAAAACTTGCAGCTCCTTTAAGTGGAATAATAACGGCTATGTTTCGTGATTGTCAGCCCTATTGTAACATGAATGAATGCTGTGTGCCTAAGCAGGCGGCTTCGTATACCCTCGAACCTTAACCCACACCTGAAGGTCGTTATCAACCACCAGAATCGTATTCAACTCGATAGAATAATCTTTGTTATATACATCCATATAAACCTTTTGTTCGAGCAGGCTGCGTGCGAGGCTGGCATCGGAATCGATTTCATAAATGCTTCTGCCTATGAAGATTTTGAGATCTGCTTTAATCCGTTTGATAAGCTCAGCCTCCGTAACTTGGTCAAGTCGAGGCCGCTTCGAATCCTGTCCGGCTTCTTTCTCGATGCGCGGCAGCAGGCTCTTTATTACCGTATGCTGATTTTTAAATTCTTTTAAGTGTTTCATATCCTGCTCATATTGCTCCAGCTTAACCTCTAGCTCACTCTTCAAGGTAATTAACGCCTCGAAACGTGCAATGAAAATCGTATTATATAGGATCGCGCCTATGATTATGCCGAGTGTCAGAATGCCCGCCATTTGCATCCCTCTGACAAATCGGTCAAACGGCGGCATACGCATCTTACGCAGCTCCTTTGCATATTAAACGAACGAGCTCCGTCGCCAAATGCGCCCCAAGAAATGCAATAATAATAAAACAAATCTGCTGCGCAGCAGGAGATAAATGTCCCTCCATAATATTGCTTTCGATGACCCGTACAGGATCGATTGAGCCGCCAATTGCGGCTACGATCGCCCATATTTTTAGTCTTGCAGCTGTGTCGAGCATTGTCGTCGCCGGAGGAAGAAGCATGAAAACAGATCCGACTCCCGCAAGTGTAGATCCCCCCATGACAACGCCAAATGCAATAAAGAAATCAAGCCCTGCTTTGGACAAGAAGTAGCTCATCTATATCCCTCCACGATCTTTAATAATGGAACAAGGCAGCCTGCATCGAACGCCCTGCTACCATTCTATGGGCGTGTCCACTGTGATTATGATAAAATAGAGTTACTTATTTGGACATCGCGGAAAGGATCGGATGCAATGAGCGGTCAAAACGAACCATCTTTCGTACATTTGCATGTTCATAGCGAATACAGCTTGCTTGACGGAGCAGCTAGAATCCGTGACCTTACGGCAAGAGCGGCGGAGCTAGGTATGAAGGCGCTAGCACTAACTGATCACGGAGTCATGTACGGGGCAATCCCGTTCTATAAAGCGTGCCGGGCGAGAGGCATTAAACCGATTATCGGGTGTGAGCTCTATCTGACGACCGGTTCACGGTTTGAGAAGGGTGCGCGGAAAGACAATCCTACTTATCATTTGATCGTGCTAGCCAAGAACGAAATAGGCTATCGTAATTTGATGAAGCTGTGCTCGATCGGTCATTTGGAGGGCTTTCACTATAAGCCGAGGGTCGACTTTGAGGTATTGCGAAGCCATTCTGAGGGTTTGATTTGCCTGAGTTCATGCCTTGGGAGTGAAATATCCCAGCATTTGCTGCATGATCGAACCGAGGAAGCGCGGACAAGCGCTCTGCGTTATAAAGAGATTTTTGGCGATGATTTCTATTTGGAGCTTCAGGACCACGGCCTGCTCGAACAGAAGAAGGTCAATCTGGCGATGATTCAGTTGGCTGAAGCTGTAGGAGTTAAGCTTGCGGCGACTAATGATGTTCATTATTTGCAAGCTGAGGACGCTGTGATGCAGGATGTGCTTATATGTATAGGCACAGGCAAAACAACGGAAGACGAAGGCAGATTGCGTATGCATTCCGACCAGATGTATTTGAAAAGCACGGAAGAAATGGCATTGCTGTATCGGCATGTACCAGAAGCTATATCGAACACCATTGAAATTGCGGATAAATGCGAGCTGGAACTAACTTTTGGCAGGGCAGCTCTTCCCGTATTCCGTCCAGTACCGTCTGCGATGAGCTCTTCAGACTATTTGGCTGCGCTATGCATAGACGGCTTGGCGGCAAGATATGCAGGATTGCCGTTAGATCAGGAGTTTATGCAAAAAGCAGAGCAGAGGCTGGAATATGAGCTCTCCGTCATTGATAAGATGGGATTCAGCGATTATTTTCTAATCGTTTGGGATTTTATTCGCTTTGCTCATGAAAGCGGGATTAGAACGGGACCGGGACGCGGCTCTTCTGCGGGCAGCTTAGTTGCCTACACGCTGCGAATTACCGATGTTGATCCGCTGAAATATAAGCTGTTGTTTGAGCGATTTTTGAATCCTGAGCGTATTTCTATGCCCGATATCGATATCGATTTCAACGATGAGCGCCGTGATGAGGTTATCGCCTATGTGGCAGCTAAATATGGAGATGAGCATGTCGCTCAGATTATTACCTTCGGAACGATGGCGGCAAAGGCGGCTGTACGGGATGTAGGAAGAGCGATGAACGTACCATTCCATGAGGTAGACCGTGCAGCCAAGCTTATTCCGAATCAACTCGGCATTACGCTGGAAGAGGCACTTCGTATGAGCAGCGAGCTGCGCGAAGCCAGTGAGCGTCAGCCTAAGACGGCTAGCATGCTCAAGATGGCTGTAAAGGTAGAAGGAATGCCTCGGCATTCATCTACGCATGCTGCAGGTGTTGTTATTTCGCAGGAGCCGCTAACGAACCATACGCCGATTCAGACTGGCAGCGAGCAAATTCCGCTGACTCAGTATTCGATGGAGCATCTGGAATCAATTGGACTGCTCAAAATGGATTTTCTCGGACTTCGTACGCTCTCCATATTGGAGCGCGCACTTCAAGCGATTAAAGAGCAGCATGGCAAAATCATCGACTTTCAATCGATTAGCGATAATGATCCTGCGACGTATGCCATGCTCAGCAGAGGCGATACGACGGGTATATTCCAGCTTGAGTCAGCTGGTGTACGGCGGGTGCTGAAGGAGCTGAAGCCGACGGAATTCGAGGATATCGTATCTGTGTTAGCCCTCTACCGACCAGGTCCTATGGAGTTTATTCCTAAATATATACAAGGAAAGCATGGACTTGTTACTGTAGAATATCCTCACCACTCGCTTGAGCCGATTTTATCGGAAACCTACGGGATCATTGTGTATCAGGAGCAGATCATGCAGATTGCATCCTTGATGGCAGGCTTCTCGCTAGGTGAAGCTGATTTACTGCGCCGCGCCGTCTCCAAGAAAAAGCGGGAAGTGCTTGACGAGGAGCGTGCACATTTCGTAAAGGGAAGCCTCATGCAAGGGTATTCGGATGAAGAGGCTAACCGTGTCTATGATATGATCGTTCGATTCGCTGATTATGGTTTTCCACGTGCACATGCCGCAGCATACGGCGTGCTTGCTTTCCAGACAGCTTGGCTTAAAGCCAATTATCCGATTCCTTTCATGGCATCGATGCTTGCTTCAGTCACCGGAAACCAGCGTAAAACAGCTGAATATGTGGATGAATGCCGCCGCATGGGCATTGCAGTATGGCCTCCTGACGTAAATGAAAGCAGCGTTTCATTCACACCGACCGAGCAGGCCGTTCGCTTTGGTTTAGCATCGATTAAAAACGTAGGTACTCAGGCGATTGATGCGCTAATGAAAGAGCGTCAAGAACGTCCCTTTGAGAGCTTGCTCGATCTGTGTCAAAGAGTGGATTTGCGCGTCGTGAATAAGCGGG
This sequence comes from Paenibacillus sinopodophylli, assembly GCF_005930355.1. Taxonomy (GTDB): domain Bacteria; phylum Bacillota; class Bacilli; order Paenibacillales; family Paenibacillaceae; genus Pristimantibacillus; species Pristimantibacillus sinopodophylli. The sequence goes on along the minus strand of NZ_VDBO01000001.1, from coordinate 2,197,382 downwards.
TTCTCGAGTCTCTTATTCAAGCGGGAGCCTTCGACACACTTCCTGGACATCGTGCCCAGTTGCTGGCCGCACTTGAGGAAACGGTGGAAACAGCAGTCAAATGGCGCAAGGAACGCGAGGAGCTGCAAATCGAAATGTTCGGTCTGGACGAAATTCAGAACTGGGATGTCGAGCTTCCGGATATACGTCCGTACACGACTGGACAGCAGTTGGATTTCGAGCGGGAGCTGCTAGGCTTATACTTATCGGGCCACCCACTGGATGCAGCGGAGCAGCAGCTTGCACCGCTTGGTCTTGATCGACTATTGGAGCTGAGCGATGCGAAGGATGGCACCATCGCGATTGTTGGTGTAATGGTCGTATCGATTAAACCTTTCACGAATAAGAAAGGTCTTTCAATGGGTTTTATCGAGCTGGAGGACCGAATCATGCGCGTTGAAGCAGTTGTTTTCCCGGCGGTATGGAAACGGATCGGCAGCAAGCTTGCGAAGGGCGGCCTTGCGATCATTCAGGCAACTGTTCAGCAGCAAGATGACGATTATAAGCTTCTAGTGGAGGATTGTGTGCCCATTGCAGATACCGATATGGATCTCAGAGAGCATGCTGCAAGGCTGCAGAAGCAGGCTAAAGCGCGCGCGGCACGCACAAGCAGCAGTGGGGCTGCTTCAAGCCAAACGGCAGCGCAAAGTACGCCTGCTTCAGCGGAAGCACGCAATGGGCAGCCACTAAGAAGCAAAGCAACGTTAGTATCCGGTGCGGATCATACCGTGGCTGCTGTTGGAGAGGGAGTGAAAACGACTCTCCAAGCAGATCGTAAGCCGCAGCGTGCCTATATCAAAATCTCGTCCCAGATGGAGCAGCCAGTGATATTGGAGCAGCTTAAAGTGTTGCTCGCAAGTCACCCTGGTCAGCTTGCAACCGTGTTGTTCTATGAGCAAAGTCAGAAGTCTATCGCTCTTAGCGACAGCTACCGTGTTAAGCCGTCCTCTCAGCTTATTGCTGCTGCGGAGAAGCTGCTTGGCGCAGGGACGATTATCGTCAGATAGCCTATTCCCGTTGTCTTGGAAACAAAAGTATTTCTTGTGCACGTAAGGGCTCGTACTTGCATATGTTTAGAGATACAAGTGACGATGGCAATGATGCTCCTTTACTCGAGAACCTTATGTTTAGGACAATGTCATCTGCTCACGCCAATGTTTCCAAGGGTAAACGTACAAGCAGCTACTGGAGGGATGAGTCCGATGACAGGAATCGAGAAATGGCTCTTAAAACGAGGGGTATCGATCGACGACGTATCCGAAATTGTTTATACGCTTCAGCGTCCCTACAATGCCGACTTAACAATGGAAGAATGCGAGGAGAGCGTAAGGGCAGTACTTGCCAAGCGCGAGGTTCAATACGTCATGTATACGGGCATTGCCCTAGATGAGCTGGCAGAGCGCAAATTATTGCCCGAGCCCTTGCAGTCAATTATGGAAACCGATGAGTCGCTATATGGCGTTGATGAGACACTGGCGCTCGGGATAACGAATGTTTATGGCATGATTGGATTGACGAGCTTCGGATATTTGGATAAAGTAAAACCCGGTATTATTCGTCAATTGAATGTGAAAGGCGAGCGCATTCATGTGTTTTTGGATGACTTGGTTGCCGGATTAGCCGCTGCTGCATCGGCCAGAATTGCGCATCAGGACCCGAAAGCGATCCGATATCATTTGCCGGATTCGCCATGACTATGGTATCATTATGAGATCATATGGCCTGTTACCGGGATAGCTATGCTTAGTAAGTGAGCTTTGCGGAAGCAAAGTTTTCAGGAGGTACCATGATGTGGACGGTCATTTATATCGCACCAACAGCAAAAATCGCAGATAACATCAAGAAGCGGCTAACGGAGGAAGGATTTTTGGTGAAAATCCGCTCTGTCAATCTGTCCAAACAGCAATACGAGATACTGGTTCCATCAGGAGAGTTGGAGGAAGTACAAGAAGTATTTAACTCCATTATGCGCCCTTTATGATGGATAGCTTTATACTATTGCGCCTTGAGAGGTGTCACACGTGCAAATAAAGGATCTATTTACGAAGAAGAAGTATGCAACCATACCATCGGAGCCGCGCAAGCGCGAGGTTCCTGAGGGCTTAATGAATAAGTGCTCCAAGTGCGGCACCATTCAGTACAGCAAAGAACTAGAGAAAAACTTGAAGGTATGCTCCTCCTGCGGACATCATTTTCGTCTCACCGCTTGGGAACGTATCGCTTTGACGTTAGATGACGGGCATTTGCTCGAATACGATGCGGATATGGAATCCGTCGATCCTCTTAACTTCCCTGGATATGCCAGCAAGCTTGAGCAGCAGAAGAACAAATCGAATCTTCGCGATGCTGTCATTACAGGAGAAGGTACGATCGGCGGTTTTCCGGTTGTCGTATCCGTTATGAGCTTTGATTTCTTTACTGGTAGTATGGGATCCGTCGTTGGAGAGAAAATAACAAGAGCGATTGAAGCGGCTCACGCCAAACAGCTGCCGCTTCTCATTTTCTCAACCTCCGGCGGCGCCCGGATGCAGGAAGGCATTATCAGCCTGATGCAAATGGCCAAAACAAGCGCAGCGCTTTCTAGATTTCAAGGTGCTGGTGGTTTGTTTATCTCAATTTTTACCGATCCTACTACAGGTGGGGTATCGGCTAGCTTTGCGAGCTTAGGTGATTATAATTTGGCCGAGCCTGGTGCTTTAATCGGATTTGCCGGTCGAATCGTCATTGAACAGACGATCCGCCAGAAGCTGCCTGATGATTTCCAGACGGCTGAATTTAATTTGCAGCATGGCCAATTGGATAAGGTTGTCCACCGCAAAGATATGAAGCCTACGTTAACGAAGCTGCTTGATATGCATGTCGCAAGGGGGGAAACATCCTATGGCGGGTGAGCTGCCTTTCGAAAAACCGTTGAACGATTTGCGGCAGAAGGTTACAGAGCTGAAAACGCTGAGCGTGGAGAAGGGTATTGACTTCACGGAAGAGATTCGCGGGCTCGAGCAGAAGTGCAAGCAGCTGGAGGAAGAACTGTACAGTGAGCTTTCCCCTGCTCAAAAAATGCATATGGCACGCCATCATCAGCGTCCAACTTCGCTTGATTTTATTCAGACGGTTTTTACTGATTATATGGAGCTTCACGGCGATCGTTTGTTCGCAGATGATCTTGCGATCGTTGGAGGTCTTGCCAAGCTGAATGGCGTTCCTGTTACAGTCATTGGTCATCAACGAGGCAAAGATACGCGTGAGAATATTGCACGTTTCTTCGGCAGTCCTCACCCAGAGGGCTTCCGCAAGGCGCTTAGACTTATGGAGCAGGCGAACAAATTTAAACGTCCGATCATTACCTTTATTGACACGAAGGGCGCTTATCCTGGCAAAACAGCAGAGGAACGTGGTCAATCTGAAGCGATTGCACGAAATTTGCGTGAGATGGCGGGTTTCGGTGTGCCTATCGTATGTGTCGTTATCGGCGAAGGCGGCAGTGGCGGTGCTCTTGCACTTGGTGTGGGTAACCGCGTGTTAATGCTGGAGAATGCGATTTACAGTGCTATTTCGCCGAATGGTGCAGCATCTATTTTGTGGAAGGATGCATCGAAGGCGGATCAAGCAGCTGAAGCGATGAAGATTACAGCCAAGGATTTGCTGGAGTTCGGTATCATTGAAGATATTATAGCTGAGCCGCAAGGCGGAGCACATAAGGATTTGGAATTCCAAGCTGAGCAAATTAAGGAGAAGCTGTGGCTTCATTTACAAGAACTTCTTCCTTTGACAGCGGAGCAATTGATTGAAGACCGTTATAATAAGTTCCGCAAGGTAGGGCAATTCAAAATTGCGGAGAAGCCGCTTGAGGTGTTAGAAACGGCTGAAACCGATCCTAGCAAGGATGAATCGACTGAAGGTACGGAGCAACAATCTGTTCAATCGCAAGAGGCAACACCAACCGTTCAGTAAATTATATGTAAAATTGATTATTTCGCTGTACAAGCAGTGGGGTGTCATGTCAGTATAGAATAGAATATCAGGCAATTTACGGAGGAAACTTAACATGCGCAAAACTAAAATCGTTTGTACAATCGGTCCATCCAGCGAGTCGTTGGAAAACACAAAAAAACTTATTCATGCAGGTATGAACGTTGCCCGTCTTAACTTCTCCCACGGAGATTTCGAAGAGCACGGCAACCGTATCAAAAACATCCGCCTTGCAAATGCCGAACTCGGCACTTCAGTAGCGGTATTGCTTGATACGAAAGGTCCAGAAATCCGTCTAGGCAAGCTCAAAGAAGAGCCTATTGAATTGAACCAAGGCGACACGATCACGTTGACGACTGAGGAAATTCTAGGCGATCGCAATCGTGTTCCCATTACTTACAACAATTTGCCAAACGATGTATCAATCGGCTCGACGATTCTAATCGACGATGGTTTGATCGGTTTGACAGTAGAAGAAGTTAAAGGAACAGAAATTCTTTGCCGCATCGTAAACAGCGGCCCAATCAAAAGTAAAAAAGGCGTTAACGTACCTGGAGTGAAAATTTCTTTGCCTGGTATTACGGAGAAGGATGCGAATGATATCGTATTCGGAATCGAGCAAGGCGTAGATTTCATTGCAGCTTCTTTCGTACGTAAAGCAAGCGACGTGCTTGAAATTCGTGAGCTGCTTGAGCGCCATAATGCAGGACATATCCAAATCATCTCCAAAATCGAGAACCAAGAAGGCGTAGACAACCTTGATGAAATTCTTGAGGTTTCCGACGGTTTGATGGTAGCTCGTGGAGATCTTGGCGTAGAAATTCCAGCAGAAGAAGTTCCACTCGTTCAGAAAAATATGATCAAAAAAGGTAACCTTGTAGGTAAGCCGGTTATCACAGCTACACAAATGCTTGATTCCATGCAACGCAACCCTCGTCCAACTCGCGCAGAAGCGAGTGACGTTGCGAATGCGATCTTCGACGGTACAGATGCAATCATGTTGTCTGGTGAAACAGCTGCGGGACGTTACCCGACTGAATCCGTACAAACGATGGCACGTATTGCAGAGCGCGCTGAAGCAGCTTTGGAATATCGTGAAATATTCACGAAACAAGCAAACGCTCAACAAACATCAGTAACAGAAGCAATCAGCCAAGCTGTTGCAAACTCTGCACTTGATTTGAGAGCGAAAGCAATCATTACTTCGACGCAAAGCGGCTTCACAGCTCGCATGGTAGCGAAGTACAAGCCGAAAGCACCGATTATTGCTGTAACGACTGACGAGAAGGTATTGCGTCGTCTATCACTCATTTGGGGTGTATTCGCTGTTCTTGGTCCTGATGCTGATACAACGGATGAAATGTTCGAAAATGCGGTTAAAGGCGGCTTGAGCACAGGATTCCTTAATCTTGGTGATACAGTTGTCATCACAGCAGGCGTTCCTGTTGGCCGTGCTGGTACAACAAACCTTATCAAAATCCACCATATCGGTGAGCTTTTGGCACAAGGTCAAGGTATCGGCAGCCAAACGGCTATCGGTAAAATCGTTGTAGCTCGCACACCACAAGAAGCGATTGCAAAAACGACTGAAGGCTCGATCTTGGTTACCGTTTCGACAGATAAAGAATATATGCCTGCTTTCGAGAAAGCTGGAGCGGTTATTACAGAGCAAGGCGGAATTACGAGCCATGCTGCAGTAGTCGGCCTAAACCTTGGAATCCCAGTTATTCTAGGTATCTCGAACGCGACAGAATTGCTTAAAGATGGAATGGAAGTTACCATCTACGGCGAAACTGGTGTTATCTATCACGGCCAATCTAAAGTATTTTAATGATTAAAGTACTTTAAAATAATTCAATAAGTAGAAGTTTAAAGCGATGGTGAATCTCACCGTCGCTTTTTGCTAATTCATGATCTTATATGCTTGTTTAATTCAAAATATAAGAAAGTATAAGTTTGACCCTTATACTCCGCTTATATTTCTCGGACTGAAACGCGCTGAGCCGCCAAAGAACGGCGACAGCCGTTTCACCTTGGTTGATGTCAGGAGGGGTTAAATGCTTTCACATACTAGTTGGTATGTACATCCACTGCGCGTTCGGTATCAGGAAACGGATCAAATGGGCGTTGTATTCCATGGGAATTATGTAACCTGGTTTGAAATCGGACGTACTGAATGGATAAGAAATGCCGGTTATACCTATAAAGAAATTGAAGGGCAGGGACTGCTGCTGCCTGTTGTTGATTTGCAATGTCGCTACATCTTACCAGCGCGCTATGATGATACGGTCATTGTCTGCACGCGCATATCTGCCTGCACGCCTGTGCGCGTCACTTTTGAGTCACAGGTAAGAAGAATCTCAGATATGAACTTCCAAGCACGAGAGATTGCGGGTAACGAGCAATTGCCCGGTGAGTTGCTTGTAGAAGGCGGAACGAAGCATGTGTGGGTGAATGCTGCTTGGCAGCCCGCCCGCTTAAATAAAGTAATGCCCGAGCTGTATAATCTGCTGCTTACGAAGTAAGTTTGCTTTACAAACCAAGCTAATGCTTACGAAGTAAGTTTGCTTGGCAAACCAAGCTAATGCTTACGAAGTAAGTTTGCTTCGCAAACTTTTAAGGAGGTCCAATTATGTACAAATGGCTGCTAGCGGTTTTTATTATTGTGCCTGTTATCGAACTATGGGGAATCTTTCAAATGGGTAGTTGGATCGGTGGATGGAATACCTTGCTTATCCTTCTCGTGACGGGACTTGCCGGCGCTTATCTGGCTAGAGCAGAAGGACGCAGAGTGTGGGGCGAGGCCCAGCGCCAAATGCAGGCTGGTCAAATCCCAGGACAAACCATGCTCGATGGTCTTTGTGTGCTTGCTGGAGGCCTATTACTCCTTATGCCGGGATTTTTGTCCGATATAGTAGGTGTTACGCTGCTCTTTCCACCGACGAGATTGTTCTATAGACAAATGATGCTGCATTGGATCGAAAAAAGAATGAGAAACGGCAATTTTAAGATAGGAAGGTTCTAATATTTACGCCATATTTACAAAAGGTTAACATGGCAATAATAGTTCTGCTTCATAATAGAAGAGAAAGTTGTCGTTTCTTGCGGCAGTCTTGATACGCATACTGCAGCGTATGCTATAAAAGCAGGTTAATTTCGCAAAATTACTCAGGAGGCGTGAGAAATGACCAAGCTTTTATCCAACTATGTAAATCGTGACCTAAGTTGGATCGAATTCAACCGAAGAGTTCTCCAAGAGGCTCAGGATCCGAACAACCCACTGCTGGAGAGAGCCAAGTTTCTAGCGATTGTGACGAGCAACCTAGACGAGTTTATGAGCGTACGAGTTGCAGGTATACAAATGCAAATGAGAGCCGGTTTATCAAAAATAGATTTCACGGGTTATACGCCGTCAGGACTTTGGAAGCGGCTCATTAAACGCGCAACACAAATGGTTAACGATCAATACCGTACATACAGAGAAGTATTTCGCGGATTAAGCCGTGAAGGCATATTTATTCGTTCGATTGAAGAGCTGAACGTGACGCAGACGAAAGCCGTATCGGACTATTTTCATGAAATCGTATTTCCTGTCTTAACACCGATGGCTGTCGATCAAAGTAGACCGTTCCCGCTCGTTCATACGAAAGAATTGTATTTGGCTGTCCTCCTTAAGCAAGAAGGAAACGACTCGGAGGAAGAACCGCTGTTTGCTATCGTGCAGGTGCCTTCCATCTTATCGAGATTCGTTCCTGTTCCGGGCAGAATCAATAGCAAAAAAACAGAGTTTGTCCTGCTCGAGGATTTAATCGAACAATTTATTGATACGTTGTTTAACGGCTATATTCCTTTCTCGGTTAATCCATTCAGGCTCACTAGGGATGCGGACATTACGCTGAATGAAGAGGATGCTGAGGATTTGCTCGAAGAAATTGAGAAGGAGCTTCGTCGGCGCCGCTGGGGCATTCCGGTCCGGCTTGAAGTAGCGAAAGGGATGCATCCTTACGCACTAGAGATGCTGACGGAGGAGCTTGAGATTGAGGATAACTTATTCGAAATTGACGGCCCACTGGATCTTAGCTTTCTAATGAAATTTGCAGCGGCGGTTCCAGGAAATGATAATTTGCGCTACGAGAAACTGGAGCCTGTATACCCAAGAGAGTTCGATGAAACAGACGATATGTTCGAGGTCATTCGACAGCGCGACGTATTAATGTACCACCCATATGAGTCGTTTGACGCCGTTAACGATTTTGTTATGCAAGCGGCATATGATCCGGACGTGCTCGCTATAAAAATGACCTTATACCGCGTCAGTGGTCAGTCTGCGCTCGTTCAAGCTCTTGCTAAGGCAGGCGAAGCCGGCAAGCAAGTAACGGTCGTCGTGGAGCTCAAGGCGAGGTTTGACGAGGAGCGGAACATTGCTTGGGCGCGCCAGCTTGAGAAAGCAGGCTGCCATGTTGTTTACGGCTTGGTCGGATTAAAAACGCATGCGAAAATATTGCTGGTCGTTAGGCGTGAGCAAGGTACGCTGCGTCGTTATGTGCATGTTGGCACAGGCAATTATAATGACAGCACGGCTACATTGTATACGGACATCGGCTTGTTCACTTCGCATCCGATTATTGGCGGCGATGCTTCGGCTTTGTTCAATGAGGTGACAGGGTATTCGTCCCCCTATGAATGGAAAGCTTTCGGCGTTGCACCGTCGGATCTGAAGGAAAAGCTGTATCGTCTAATAGACCGGGAACGATTAAACGCGATTGCAGGCAAACCGGCCCGTATTATTGCCAAAATGAACTCACTGTCCAATCAGGAAATGATCGATAAGTTATACGAGGCATCTCAAGCAGGGGTGAAAATCGTACTTATCGTGCGCGGAGTATGCTGTTTGCGGCCAGGGGTGCCGGGACGCAGCGAGAACATTCAAGTGATCAGCATCGTAGACCGCTTTCTCGAGCATGCTAGAATTATGTATTTCCATAATGGGGGAGAAGAAGAGGTGTATTTGTCCAGCGCGGACTGGATGACACGGAATTTGACGAGACGAATTGAGCTCATATGTCCAGTGTTTGACCCGTCGCTTAGACAAATATTGATCAAAATGCTTCATCTAAATATTGATGATAATGTAAAAGCTCGCCAGCTGCAGCCGAACGGTACTTATGAGCACATCTCACATGCTGATAAGCAGCCGTTCCGCAGCCAATTCGAAGCAAAGGTTATTGCAACGTGGAAGGGACTTGCTTAGCAGTCTCATTGAGGCTGGGAACAAGTCCCCATAGCTTCTTAAACTCGGAGCTAAGCTCAATCACTTCACGTCGTTCCACTTCAAGTGTTCCCAGCGGTTCAATAGGGCTGATAAACAGTTGGCTGCCTGATAGCTGGACAGTCATCTGAGTAATGGCTTGGGTTTCACCGCGGTCAAGTGCGGCTGACAATTGCAGCAGCGCACCTAGCTTATAAATCATATCAAGGTCGGAATCGTTCAGCAGCTCCTTATATTCGGATATGTGCTGACGAGCCCGGCCTTTGCTTTTGAAAGAAGCGATTGCCGCGGTCATAATCATCTCTCGGTGAGTAAGTCCGTTTAACTGAGAGTTGACGATGAGATAGAAGGAATGCCGCGCATATTCGTAGTAATCGATGGTTGCACCGATCCGGAACAGCTGAGAGGCTGTATCAAGCAATACTCTCGTTTGTATGGGCATCGGGTTTACAGCATAAAGAGCATCATAGATCGTCAGCGCAAGTCGGTTGACCTGCTCAACATGCTGTCTTGGCGCTTCTGGATGCAGAGCGCTCAAGTTCGTCAGGCTGTAATGAAGCACATCGTCAAGCTTAGGCTGATTAGGAAACCGCGTTGCATGAAACAAACCGTCGCGCAGCCCTGCACCGCAGATGTGATAGTACGCAGCTTTAGCAGCGCGAAACAAGACGCGTAGAATAGCTACACCGGGAACGACAACATCCGCACGGTCTTTGGACAAGCCAGGCAGCTTGCGTCTTTTGTCCAGCGGCAGCTTGCGTATTTGATGGAACAGTTCATCCACTTGCTCAGAAGCAGCAGGGTAGTTATGAGTCTGCGGGAACGGATATTTGTAGGCAGCTTGATGCATTTTGCCAAGAGCCCGTACAGTGCCTCCTACTCCAACAAGGGGTAGACCAGGCGACTCGCCAATCCAAGGCTCATTCCGCACCGCATCGCTGACTAGCGTTTCCAGTGCTTTTAGTTCATCATCTTGAAGCATGCCTTTGGTGCCGAAGCGTTTATTGAGGCTCACGCAGCCAAATGGGAAAGAAACGGAGTGAACGAGCGTGCGATTACGGAATAAGGACAGCTCTGTGCTTCCGCCGCCTATATCGATTAGCAACCCGTCCTTGATGTTCATGGAATTGATCATTCCAAGAAAACCGTAGGATGCTTCTTCTTCGCCGGACAGCAATTCAATCGTCAATCCCGTTTCGGCTTTGATGCGTCCGAGTATTTCGGAGCGATTATTTGCGTTCCGAATAGCAGCGGTTGCGACTGCTCGAACATTGCTTGTATGATTATGCGTGCAAATCATGGTAAAATAGTTCAGTGTGTCGATAAGCTCTTCGATCGATGTTTCAGTAAGACAGCCTTTTTCGTCAATGCGTTCGCTTAATCTGGCAGGACGTTTGCTGCTGTCCGCCACACGATGAGCACCGTTTGCGGTCTTCTCGTATACGACGAGCCGAACTGAATTGGAGCCTATGTCAATAATACCGATACGTTGTTTCGTCATGTAGTGCCTCCAAATACAGCAAATTTTGCTCGCTTACGTTCTCTATATGACATTTTACCACTATATTCGATTCTGTAAAAATAGTTTATGTCTCGGCTAAAATGGAGACGAATAGGGAAAAATGCTGCTGGAGCTTACGATACGATGTGTTGAAATAATAAGCGAAAAAAATATTAATGATGCCGATAAAGCATTTTTATGTCCTTATTTGTTCACATCGTTGTCAAAATCATTTATGATTAAAGGCGATGGTACAAAAACGAAACCCTTTTATTGTTAACGATACCACTTGTTAAAGGAGAGAGAACGATGACAGCAACTAAAGGTTTGGAAGGAATTGTCGCAGCGGCGTCGTCCATCAGCTCGATTATTGATGGCGTATTGACATACCGTGGAATTAATATTGACGATCTCGCTGAAAACGCTACATTTGAAGAGGTCGCTTATCTACTTTGGTACGGAAAATTGCCCAATCGTTCTGAACTTGACGGCTTGCAGAAGCAATTGGATGAATATGCTGCAATCCCTCAGGGTGTAATTGATCAAATCAAACTCTATCCAAAAGATACAAATTCCATGGCTGCTCTACGGACTGCAGTATCCAGCCTGGCCTTGTACGATGCATCGGCTAACGATATGTCTCCTGAAGCGAACCAAATAAAAGCCATCAAATTGCAGGCGCAGCTGCCAACGGTTATTGCAGCATTCGCACGTATTCGTCAAGGATTGGAGCCCGTTGCTCCTAAGCAAGGCGTTTCGATCGCTTACAATTTCTTATACATGCTTACTGGCAAGGAGCCTGCAGAGGTGGCTATCAAAGCGCTTGATCAAGCACTTGTTCTGCATGCCGATCATGAATTGAATGCTTCGACTTTCGCAGCACGCGTAACCGTTGCAACGCTGTCTGACATTTACTCAGGCGTAACTTCCGCGATTGGCGCTTTGAAAGGTCCACTTCACGGCGGCGCGAACGAGGCTGTAATGGTTATGCTGGAGGAGATTGGTTCAACGGCTAACGTTGAGAACTTCATCAGCAATGCACTTGCTAACAAATACAAGATTATGGGCTTTGGTCACCGTGTTTACAAAAATGGTGATCCGCGCGCGAAGCATTTGCAAAAAATGTCGCGTGAACTTGGCAAATTGACTGGCAATATGGAGCTTTATGAAATGTCAGTTAAAATTGAAGAGCTTGTTACTGGCCAAAAAGGTTTGAAGCCAAATGTTGACTTCTATTCCGCTTCGGTTTATACAACGCTAGAAATTCCACGCGATTTGTTCACGCCAATCTTTGCTATTAGTCGTGTGTCAGGCTGGAGTGCTCATATTCTAGAGCAATACCAAGATAACCGTCTGATTCGTCCTCGTGCAGATTACGTTGGGCCGGTTAACGCGAAGTATATTCCAATTGAACAGCGCTAGTCGCCAAAAGAAGGCGACAGCCGTTTCACCTTGAGATACAATGGTTAGGGGGCGGACAAACTGTTCGTTTCCTCATCCTTTATATAATCTTTTATAAAGCTGTACATATGAAAGATTAATTGTTGCAAAAATAAAAATTATTTGATCTGCTTGTTGAGCAGGTTCCAATCCAAGGAGGATTTCATTCATGGCTCAGTTCGAAAAATTCGCGCTTCCAACTGAAGGCGAGCAAATTACAATTGACAACGGTGTGCTTAACGTACCAAACAACCCAATTATCCCTTTTATCGAGGGTGACGGCACTGGCCGTGATATCTGGAAGGCTTCGAAACGCGCTCTTGATGCAGCTGTTGAGAAAGCTTATAACGGCGAGAAAAAAATCGCTTGGTACGAAGTTTTTGCAGGCGAAAAAGCATTCAATCAATATGGTGAATGGTTGCCAGCAGATACGCTTACAGCTATCCGCGAATATATCGTTGCGATCAAAGGTCCATTGACTACGCCTATCGGCGGTGGCATTCGTTCATTGAACGTTGCGCTTCGTCAAGAGCTTGACCTGTACACTTGCTTGCGTCCAGTTCGTTATTTCACTGGCGTACCATCCCCAGTAAAACGTCCTGAGCTTGTTGACATGGTTATCTTCCGTGAAAACACTGAGGATATCTACGCGGGTATTGAATACCAAGAAGGTTCCGCTGAAGTGAAGAAAGTAATTGAATTCCTTCAAAACGAAATGGGAGCTAACAAAATCCGTTTCCCAGAAACTTCTGGTATCGGCATCAAGCCAGTATCCAAAGAAGGTTCACAACGCCTTGTTCGTGCAGCAATTGAATATGCAATCAAGCACGGCAAAAAATCCGTTACGCTTGTACACAAAGGCAATATCATGAAATATACAGAAGGCGCGTTCAAAAACTGGGGCTACGAAGTGGCTGAGCAAGAGTTCGCTAACGAAACGTTCACATGGGGCGAGTACGACCGTATCAAAGAAGCAGAAGGCACTGACGCAGCTAACAAAGCACAAAAAGATGCTGAAGCTGCTGGCAAGCTAATCGTGAAAGACGCAATCGCTGATATCGCGTTGCAACAAGTTCTTACACGTCCTACTGATTTCGACGTAATCGCAACATTGAACCTTAACGGCGACTACTTGTCCGATGCTCTTGCTGCACAAGTTGGCGGTATCGGTATCGCTCCAGGCGCGAACATCAACTATTTGACTGGACACGCAATCTTCGAAGCGACTCACGGAACAGCTCCGAAATACGCTGACCTTGACGTAGTAAACCCAGGTTCCGTAATCCTATCTGGCGTAATGCTTCTTGAGCACCTAGGCTGGCAGGAAGCGGCTGACCTTATCTATAAAGGTATGGAAGCTTCGATTCACAACAAAACAGTAACTTACGACTTCGCACGTTTGATGGAAGGCGCAACTGAAGTGAAATGCTCCGAGTTCGCAGACCAAATCATCAAAAACATGTAGTCTAACCATTCATTCAGAATGGCTTTCAATCAACTTGCATAACCTATCAAGATCTCTACACAGAGCGGAATAGTGTCCCTTCAGGGACACTTTCCGCTCTGTGCTCTAAAGAGGAATAGCGTTCCGCAAGGGAGATATTCCTGCTCTGTGCTCTAAAGGGAATGGCGTCCCTCAAGGGACACATTCCGCTCTGTGCCTTAAAGGGAATGGAGTTCCGTAAGGGACATATTCCGCTCTGTGCCTTAAAGGGAATGGAGTCCCGCAAGGGACACATTCCTGCTCTGTGCTCTAAAGGGAATGGAGTCCCGCAAGGGACACATTCCTCCAACAGCGTAAAGCGTGTCCCATAGGGACGAAAGCGATCCAAGCTCAAACGTAACAGAGACGCTCATCTCTCGCACCTTACGTTAGTCAGTGCAGGTGTCCAGAGGGCGCAGCGCCTCGGGGTCCTCCCTTGGAAGGGAGGATTTAGGTGGGTTCGAAAAGCACTTAGGTTAAGGGCTAAAGGGTTAAAGGGTTGAACGCTCAAAGCTTCAATTGAAAAATGGGGGTCAAAGGGGTCTCCCCTTCGAAAACCTTCTTAAGGGAGGATCTATCCAAGATGGCTATTAAACGTAAGAAAATCACGGTGGTAGGAGCGGGCTTCACAGGCGCTACGACTGCGCTTATGCTTGCTCAAAAAGAACTAGGTGACGTTGTTCTTCTTGATATTGCGCCGCTTGAGAATCCAACTAAAGGCAAAGCGCTTGATATGCTGGAAGCAACACCTGTGCTCGGAGTAGATGCGAACATTATCGGTACAGCGAACTACGAGGATTCGAAGGATTCCGACGTTGTCATTATTACAGCAGGGATCGCACGTAAACCAGGTATGAGCCGCGATGATCTTGTCAGCACGAATGCTGGAATCGTGAAATCCGTATGCGAGAACATCAAGGCGACCAGTCCTAATGCTTATGTCATCATTCTGAGCAACCCGGTTGATGCCATGACTTATGCTGCATACCAAGCGCTGGGTTTCCCTAAAAATCGCGTAATCGGTCAATCAGGTGTTCTGGATACGGCTCGTTATTGCACCTTTATTGCGCAAGAGCTTAACGTATCTGTTGAAGATGTTCGCGGCTTCGTCCTTGGCGGTCACGGTGATGATATGGTACCGCTTGTTCGATATTCGAATGTTGGCGGCATTCCAATCGAGAAGCTGATTTCTGCAGAACGTATTGAAGCAATCGTTCAACGTGCTCGTGTAGGCGGCGGTGAGATCGTTAACCTACTTGGCAACGGAAGTGCTTATTATGCGCCCGCAGCCTCGCTCGTCCAAATGACGGAAGCTATTCTGAAAGACAAGCGGCGCATTCTCCCAGTTATCGCATTGCTTGAAGGTGAATACGGCTATGACAATCTGTTCATGGGCGTTCCGACCATCATTGGCGGCGACGGTATCGAGAAAGTGCTTGAGCTTGAATTGACAGCGGAGGAGAAAGCGGCGCTTGATAAATCCGCTCAATCCGTTCGCAGTGTCATTAAAGTCGTATCAGGCGAATAAACGAACGGCTCGCAGTTCATAGATACGAATGCGTTTGGGAGGACCCTGACAGAATGCTGCCAGGGTCCTCCCTGTTTATTTTACAATGAAAATTACTTTGAATATGGTGAAGGAGGTGCTTAGGTTGATTGAACAAGCGAGACAAGCTCTGAAAAAGGTATACGGCTATGACTCCTTCCGCAAAGGGCAGGAGGATATTATTTCAGGCATTTTGCACGGACGTGATACGCTTGCGATATTGCCGACTGGTGGAGGGAAGTCGATTTGCTACCAAATTCCATCCATGCTGCTGCCCGGTACTTCGCTTGTCATCTCACCGCTCATATCCTTGATGAAGGACCAAGTGGATGCGCTCAGACGAGTAGGCGTGTCAGCCGCGTTTCTGAACAGCTCATTAGGGGCAGCAGAATACCGCGAAGTTATGCGAAATGCAATGCATGGTGAATATAAGCTGCTATATGTAGCTCCAGAGCGGCTAGATGCACCGATGTTCCAATCTCTGTCGGAGCAGCTTTCGATTCCGCTTATCGCAATTGATGAGGCCCACTGCGTATCGCAGTGGGGTCATGACTTCCGGCCAAGCTATAGACAACTTGCAGGCTGGATTGCCCGTATGAAGGATCGTCCGCTCGTGGCAGCATTTACGGCAACGGCAACAACGGAGGTTGCAACTGATATTTCGGATATGCTCAAGCTCCGAGATCCAAGTATATTTGTTACGGGATTTGCTCGACCTAATCTATCATTATCCGTCGTTACAGGAGTCGATAAGAAGAAGTTTCTAGAAAGCTTTTTGTCTGGTCGCAAGGATCAATCAGGCATTATCTACGCGGCAACGCGCAAAGAAGTAGAGAATGTATATGAGCAATTGACTCGCCGCGGTATTCGTGCTGGAAAATACCATGGGGGTCTGTCAGATGTGGAACGGGCTGATACGCAGGAGAAGTTTCGATTCGATGACATCCGTGTCATGGTCGCAACGAACGCCTTTGGTATGGGAATCGATAAGCCGAATGTACGTTTTGTCCTTCATTGGCAGATGACTAGCGACATTGAATCCTACTACCAAGAAGCAGGACGTGCTGGTCGAGATGGTGAGGAGAGTGAATGCGTCCTTCTATTCGAGCCTGCTGATATGCAGGTACAGCGTTTCCTTATTGAACAAGGTACGGGGGACACCGATCGCAAATCGATTCAGCTTGCGAAGCTGCATACGATGATGAATTTCAGCCGCACACAGCGCTGCTTGCAGCAATTTATCGTTGATTACTTCGGTGAGACAGGTGTGGGAGCCTGCGGCAAGTGTAGCAGCTGTCTTGACAAGAGTGAACCAGTCAATCGAACAGAAGAAGCGAAGATGGCACTCTCCTGTGTCGGACGAATGAGAGGGCGCTTTGGTGTTACGATGGCAGCCAAGGTGCTGAAGGGCTCGAAGGACAAGCGCCTGTTGGAATTTAATCTGGATCGGCTCTCCACCTATGGACTTATGCGTCATTTGCCTGAGAAGGAAATTGCAGACTGGCTGTATTGGCTCGTTGCAGAAGGCTATCTGAAGCTGAGCGAAGGCCAGTATCCGGTTGTATCACTTGCCGCGAGCGCGCTTCCTGTACTCGAGGGACGAGAGTCGATTATGCAAAGAGTTCGGGCTACCGTAAGGCAAGCAGCTACTACCGATTATGCCAACGCTTCGCCGCTGTTCGATGCGCTTAAGCAGTGGCGGAAAGAGAAAGCAGCATTGGAGGGAGTTCCACCATTTATGCTGTTCTTCGACGCCACACTTAGAGAAATTGCGAATGCAAAGCCAAAGAGTATCGACGAGCTGCTTGGAGTGAAAGGCATTGGCGCTGCAAAAGCGGAGAAATACGGAAGCGATCTACTTGCACTCATTCAATCGATGTCTGGTGAGAGCGAGTTGGCCTCTACTCATACAGCAGCCGTAAGACCGGCAGCTGTGCCTGCGAGATCAGCCGCTAGTGGTGATGAACAACCAAGCCATTTGGCGACGCTCGCCCTATTCCAAGCAGGGCAAGCTACAGAAGAGATTGCAAAGGCACGCGGCCTAAGCAAAGTGACGGTTGAGGGACATATCATTCGCTGTGCAGATGAGGGGGAGGAAGTGGACTTTAGCCGCATCATTCCTGCTGAGTATGAGCAAATGATCGTAAAAGCTATTGGCGAGCTTGGCATCGAGAAGCTTAGACCGATTAAAGACGCCTTGCCGGAAGAAGTGTCTTATTTCTCTATTCATGGTGTGATGAGCAAGTATGGCTTCAAAGGCTGATTTTTTTTGAAGTCAATGTTAGCAAAGGTGTGAAAATTTCAGGAACGATTCGAAATAAGATCAGCTTTCCGGCTTGTAAAGGCGGCTTGATGGGGCGTTATGATTTGAAAAAAATCTTGTTTCTGATAAACTATTCGATATACACAATTTTGGCAGGAGTGAATCTCTGATTACGCTTTACCAAAACAGGAGGAGTACAAAATGGAAAAGATTATGGTTTTTTTGCACGTATTAGGAGCTGTCGGAATGGGCTTCTATATCGTGCTGCCTATCATGGTAGGAAGAGCGTCCAAGCTCGCTGGTTTAGGACAAGGCGGTCTGGCAGAGGGACTGTTGTCGGCTAATCGCATCGCACAGTACTTTCTAATTCTACAATTGCTGACAGGCGGTTATTTGATCTCAAAGGCTGATTATACCGTAGCATGGATGATTCTTGTCGTATTGCTTTTCCTTGCTATTGCTGCGCTGGGTGGAATTATTTCTAAGCCGTTGAAGCTGGTAGTCGCTTCGATTCAAGAGGGAAAAAGTGCAACATCGCACATTAGCAAAGCACGCGTAATGAGCATCATCGTGCTCGTACTATACATCGTCATTGTTTATTTCATGAAGTTTCCGATGTACCAACCCTAATTAATCATGGACTACAATAAAAAGCTGTAGGGGGATATTAACTTGCGTGAATCAACTCCGGAAATTGTAACGTTTGGCGAATCCATGGCTCTATTCATGCCGCAGGAGCATAAGTCGATTGAACGTGCAGCAACGCTCGACCAAAGCTTCGGCGGAGCAGAAAGCAACGTCGCAATTGGACTAGCCCGTTTAGGCGCTTCTGTCGGCTGGTTCGGTTCATTAGGCGATGATCCATTCGGTAAAATCATCCTCAAAACGTTGCGCGGCGAAGGTGTTGACATCTCCCGCGCTCAGCTCAGCTCAGACGCGCCGACAGGCATGATGTTCCGTGAGCATGTTGCCGGACGGCTGGCAGTCCATTACTTCCGCAAGCATTCGGCTGCGAGCCGGATGCTGCCGGAGCAGCTGGATGAGAATTATATTCGCAGTGCCAAGCTGCTACATGTAACCGGTATCACAGCAGCGCTCAGCGAAGATTGCCGCAGAACACTGCGCAGAGCGGTTGACATCGCGAAGGATGCCGGCGTTCTTGTCAGCTTCGATCCGAATCTGCGTTTGAAGCTGTGGTCGATTGAGGAAGCGCGTGAAGTGCTGCTCCCAATTGCTGCGGATGCCGATTATTTCTTGCCAGGCTGGGACGAGTTGAAGCTGCTATATGATACGGATGACTATGAGTTTATTAAAGGCCGTTTGACGGAGCTGAAAGCCGTTTCGATCATTAAGGGTAGAGGCGATACGACCGTTGTATTAAATAAAGGACAAGAAGAAAGCTTGCCATTCTATCCAGCTGAGCAGGTTATCGATACGGTTGGAGCAGGGGATGGATTCTGTGCAGGCTTTCTCGCAGGCATTATGAAAGGCTTGTCTCCGGTAGAATCGGTTCGCCTTGCAAGCATCAATGGTTCATTGGTTGTGCAGATGCGCGGCGATTGGGAAGCTTTGCCGGAGTGGAGCGTTGTAGAGCAGCGGATGTCCGCTAAAGTCTGGGTGGAGCGCTGATAATGGCTGAAGCAAATGGCAATAAGGGGCAGCGACGCCGTGAGGCTGTTCTGCAACTGTTGAAGCAGCAAGGAAGAGTGACGATCTCAGAGATGGTTGAGCGATTCGCTTGCTCAGAAGCAACGGCGCGTCGTGACTTAGAGCAGATGGAAGTTGAATATCCCGTTATCCGGACGATAGGCGGAGCGATGTACGACGGTTTGAATGCGGCTAGGGATTTGCCATTCGCAGAGAAGGAAGGACTGTCGATTCTAGAGAAGGAACGCATTGCTGCTCTAGCGGCTTCCTTGATTCTTGAAGGTGATGTGATCGGGCTCTCAGGCGGCACGACCAATTTCCTTATAGCCAAGCTGCTGAAATCACGCAAGGGAATAACGGTTGTTACCAATGCGGTAAATATTGCGATGGAGCTTGCGGGCAGCGACATCCAGGTTGTGGTTACTGGCGGTATTATGCGCCACAACAGCTTTGAGCTGTGCGGCCCGCTTGGTGAAGGAATGGTTGGCCATCTGCATATTGGTAAAATGTTTATTGGGGTGGACGGCATTTCTGCTGCAGGCGGAATTACGACCTACTCGGAGCAGGAAGCACAAATTGCCAAAGCACTTATTAAGCGTTCGCAAGCGGCATATGCCGTATTCGATCATACCAAAACAGATCGTTCTTCGTTATTCTCAATCGCGGCCCTCTCCGAGCTTTGCGGCGTGATTACAGATGTTCCTCTTACGAAGGAGCTTGCTGAAGTTATGGAAGAGCATCACATCTCTGTATATGTGACTGGTTAATCCATGTGCAGGAGACACTACCCAATTAAACCAAACAAAAAGGCACGAAGCGCATAAGAACGCTTCGTGCCTTTTGTGTTAGTACATCAAGCTTCATAAACCGAACGTCCCTTTACCCAGGTCTGCTTAATTTGCAGATGCTCGTCGGTCCAGACGAGGTCAGCCTGCTTGCCATTTGCGATATTGCCTGTAAGGCTGTTAATGCCAAGCTGCTTAGCTGCATTACCGCTTGCGAGTTTGCTTAGCTGCTCAAGCGGCAAGTTTGTATGTTCGCGAATATAGCGCAGTGCGCTGATCATCGTCAAACAGCTGCCTGCAAGGGCATTGCCTTCCTGCAGCCGAGCTTCCCCATTCTTAACGATTACAGCTAAACCGCCCAGCTCATACTCGCCGTCAGACATTCCGGCAGCAGCCATCGCGTCTGTAATCAGAATAACCTTATCTGCCGGCTTAGCTTTGAGCAGCAGACTTATCGCACCGGGATGCACATGTATGCCATCAGCAATTAGTTCAGCAGCAATACGGTCGTCGGTCAGCACGGCGCCAAGCGTACCTGGCTCGCGATGATGCAGACCGCGCATAGCATTATACGTATGGACCGCTTGCGACAATCCGGCATCAGCTGCGGCAATCACTTCTTCATAGAGGGCATCCGTATGTCCGCATGCTGTATTGATGCCTTGCTCTGCGAGCCAGGAGATGGTTTCAAGGGAGCCTTCTTTCTCAGGAGCAAGCGTAAGCTGCTTTATAAGTCCAGGCCATCTAGCTTCCCATTGCTGCATCCATTCAAGCTGAGGCGCCATGATGAATGCGGGATTCTGTGCACCAGACCATTTCTCGCTAATAAAGGGGCCTTCCAAATGAACGCCGTGCAAAGCCGCATAAGGCATCTCAGTGCTGCGATACTCGGTTACCGCAGCAAGTACGGCTTCAATAGCTTCCTTGGAAGCCGTCATTGTCGTTGCTAGCATGGTCGTTGTGCCTTGAGAGGCATGGAAACGGGTGATTGTATCAAAGCTATCCGAAGTGGCATCCATGAAATCAGCGCCGTAGCCGCCATGTATATGGACGTCAATAAAGCCGGGAAGCAAGTATCCGTTCTGTCCATCAATGACGGACCATTCACGATCACCAGCATAAGCAGCAGGATCCGCGGGGTTATCTATTAACAATTCCGTTATTTCGCCATTGCGTACGACAACGCTGCCGAATGCAACGCGATCCTCAAGAACGATATTTACATGATGAATAAGCCAATTAGCAGAGTTTGTCATGAGTTAGGCTAACATCCTTCCAGCCTCGCGATCAAGCAGGACGATTACGCGGGCGTGTGTTTGCAGTAATGAAGCAGGAATGCTGGTCGTGATCGGCCCAGTTAATGCTTCTTTTACGATTTGTGCTTTGTCAGCCCCGCGAACGACTAGCAACAGCGTGTTTGCTTTGAGAATCGAGCCTACACCCATCGTAATGGCATATTCGGGAACTTCATTCATAGAAGCGAAGAAGCGGGCGTTGGCTTCACGGGTTTCTTCCTTCAGTTTCACAGCATGGGTACCACCTGATAGATGGACATCGGGCTCGTTGAAGCCGATATGTCCGTTATGCCCAAGACCTAACAGCTGGATATCAACAGGCTGTGCTGCCAGCATGGTGTCATAACGTAACGATTCTTCATGCATGTCGGCAGCCATGCCGTCAGGCAAATAGGTTTGGGCTGCAGGGATATCGATATGGGAAAATAAATGTTGATTCATATAGTAAGCGTAGCTTTGGTCGTTCTCAGGATTGATGCCAACATACTCATCCAGATTAAAAGTCGTAACTTCTTTAAAGCTGACTTTATGTTCCTTGTAGGACTCTACTATTTTGTCATAAATACCGATAGGTGTCGATCCTGTTGCAAGTCCGAGCACGGCATTAGGCTTCTCGTTAACGAGATTTATAAAAAGCGAAGCAGCATAAGTGTCTAATTCCTGTTGTGTTTCAAAAATGATTATTTCCATATGATAGCCCCCTGATGAGTTTGTTATTTATAGTTTATCGGAGTTTTGACGAATTAACAATATAAAATGATTGTAAAGATCAAATTTATGATCATAAAAATCATTTAGAGCATGGACAATTTAGGGGATGACCTCTAATACAATAAATAGATAAGAACTTTTAATGAAGAAGTAGGCGTATCGTTTACAGCTTAAATAGGTGAATGTATAATGTATGTATAATATTTGTATAAGATGAGGTGAAGCTTTGGACAGAGGGAAAAGCGTTATTGTCATCGGCGCAGGACCAGGTGGATTAGCCTCTGCCATGCTTTTATGTGCGCAAGGCTACCAAGTTACCGTATTAGAGAAGCAAGCCTATGTTGGCGGGCGAACATCAGCATTGAAGTTCGATGGCTATACATTCGACAGAGGTCCGACTTTTCTTATGATGCCGCAATTGCTGGAGGAGCTCTTCCATTCCGCAGGCCGCTGGCTTCATGATTACATAAAACTCGTGGAATTAAATCCACTTTATAGGCTGCAATTCGGTGGTACGAAGCTAGAGTTGTCGACTGACAGAGAGAAAACGGCAGCCGAAATTGAACGTGTCTTCCCCGGCGAATCGAAGGGGTACCTCGACTTCTTGCGGGAGGAGGGGGATAAGTTTGAGCGGGTCATGCCATTGCTGCAGCGGCCTTTTATGAAGCTTACCGACTATTTGCGCAGGGATACGTTCCACGCATTGCCTAAGCTCCATTTGAATGAGCATGTATATGGTAGACTATCCCGCTACTTCAAAGACGAACGGCTGCGTTACTCGTTTGCTTTTCAGTCCAAATATTTAGGAATGTCGCCTTGGAACTGCCCAGGTACATTTACAATTCTCTCCTATATTGAGCATGCTTATGGGCTATGGCATCCCATTGGCGGAGTGAATCGGGTCTGTGAAGCGATGGCGGAAGTCATTCGGGAGTACGGCGGCAACATTCGGCTGGAAACAGGAGCCAAACAAGTTCTGACGAAGCAGCGGAAGGCAGTAGGTGTTCTACTGGAGAATGGTGACACGCTGGAAGCGGACCATGTTATTCTAAATGCTGATTTCGGCATGGCGATTACCAAGCTGTTCCAACCGGAGCAGCTAAAGAAATGGAAGCCGGAACGATTGCATAAGCTGAAATGGTCGATATCCACTTATATGCTGTATCTGGGCATTAACCGAAAAGTAAATATGCCGCATCATACGGTTATGTTCGCAGATGATTACAGCCAGAACCTGAAGGAAATGGTTCAAGGGAAGCTAAGCACGGATGCTTCCGTATATGTACATAATCCAAGCGCGATTGATCCGACTTTGGCGCCGGAGGGCAAATCAGCACTTTACATACTCGTACCCGTACCGAACCTTGACGGGGAGACGGATTGGTCATTGCCTGAAACCCTTGAAGCGATGAGGACGCAGGTGCTAGCGCGACTTGAGCGAGAGCCCGAACTGCAAGGTTTAAGTGACTGGATTGAAGTTGAAAAAACGATATCGCCGCTTGATTGGGAGCAGTCTATGTTTGTTTATAAAGGAGCAGCCTTCAATATGGCCCATTCTCTGGACCAGATGATGATGCTGCGTCCGCATAATCGATTCGAAGACGTTGCGAATTGTTATTTGGTAGGCGGCGGAACTCATCCAGGCAGCGGGCTTCCGACCATATTCGAATCGGCACGCATCAGCGTGAATCTGCTTCTTGAGCAAGATGGACGTTCGCTTCCTGCTCGGCAACAGGCAACTCAGGAATATCGCAAGGAGGCAGCTTCATGGAGGTAGCCATTATTGGTGGAGGCTTAGGTGGCATGGTTAGTGCACTTTTGCTCGCGAGAAGAGGCATTAAAGTTACGTTGTATGAGCGGCAGGAGCGGCTTGGAGGAAGGCTTGCATTCGAGCAGGATCAGCGTTACCGCATCGATAGGGGACCAACCATCGTTTTATTGCCAGAAATGCTTCAGTCTATTGCGAAAGAAGCAGGCATAAGTGATGATGAGTATGAGCTCATCCGGTGCGATCCGATGTATCGGTTTCACTTCCAGGATGGCTCGCATTTGACGAAATGGTCCGATACAGATCGGATGTCAGACGAGCTAGATACCGTATCTCCAAACGACAGAGGTCCATTCCGCCAATATATGCAGGATATGAACCCTGTCTTTCAAGAAGGCAAAGAGCTGTTCCTCGAGAAAACTTTTTTGCAGCGTCGAACCTTTTTCTCATGGCGCAATATGAGGCTGCTTGCGAAGCTGCGTGTATACAGAAATGTGCGGCAGGTTGCAGAGAGCTATTTCGGTGACAAACGGGTCATCGATGCTTTTTCGTTGCAGACGCTATACGTCGGAGGCTTACCCTCTAGTTCACCTTCGTTGTATACGTTCATTCCTTATGCGGAGCATGCATTCGGCATTTGGTATATGAAGGGCGGGTATGCAAGCTTTGCAGATGTGCTCGAGAGGGCGCTTTATCGGGAGAACGTTCAGATCCATAAAGGCGAGCAAGGTGCAGTCAGACAAATAATGGTCTCTAATGATACAGTAACGGGTCTACAGCTTGAAGACGGTTCAAAACACGCTTACGACAGTGTGATCTATAACGGTGATTTTCCGCATTTGGCAGGTATGCTGCAAGGAGCCGCCGTAAAGGTCAAGCAGCGTGAATTCACACCATCATCAGGCTGCGTACTGGCTTACATCGGAGCCAATAAGCAGTGGGCGAGCGGCGCGGAGAGAACAACACATCAATTTGTTATGCCGGAGTCGCTTCAAGACAGCCTGCGCTCGATTGCAACGAAAAAGCAATTGCCTGGAGAGTCGGATAAGCTTCCAGCTTATTATATTTTTAATCCATGTGAAATCGATGAAGATGCAGCTCCTCCAGGCGAAACGGTACTTTATATTCTCATTCCAGCCCCAATTCCAGTAGAGCCGCATTCGACATATGATTGGCGCAAAGAGAGCGAGCAGCTTGTGGACAGGGTGCTGGCTGATGCGGATGAGAAATTGTTTCCTGGACTAAGGGAAGCAATCGTTTGGAAGAAGATAAGAACACCTCAAGATGGAGCGAGCGAAGGCTGGTATCTGGGAGGAAGCTTCGGCATAGCTCCGACATGGTCGCAATCCGGTGCGTTTCGTCCCCAATATGCACCTTATAAAATAAAAGGATTATACAGCGTAGGTGCTTCTGTGCATCCAGGCGGCGGCGTACCGATCGTCATGCAGGGAGCCAGAATGCTTGTAAATCACTTGGTAGAGGAGTGGGCAGATTGGAAAACCAATTGAATGTTACTCTCAAAGCATGCGAGGAAATGATACGAGAGGGCTCTACAACGTTCTACAAAGCATTTGGGTTTTTGGACAGCCCGCGCAAGGAAGCTGTATATGTCATTTATGCCTTTTGCAGGATGATCGATAATGCAGTAGATGAGCCGGAGCGATCCCCCTATACGCTTAATGAGCTGGAGCAGCACTTCAAGCAGCTTGAAGCGGCAGATGGACATTTCATATGGCCGGCGCTTAGGTGGCTGCTAGAAGAGTTTCCAATTACAAAGGAACCGTTTTTTCGCCAAATGGAGGGGCAGCGGCTCGATCATCATCTGACGCATTACGATACGATCGATCAATTGGAAACCTACAGCTATTTCGTAGCGGGAACGGTAGGCGAGATGCTTTTGCCTATTCTGCATGATGCACCAGATGAGACGGTTACCGCTTCTGGTATTTGGCTTGGCAAGGCCATGCAAATCGTTAATATCGTCCGTGATGTTGGCGAGGATCGAGGCAAGGGGCGCAGATATATACCGTTGGAGCTGCTTGCACGGCATGGCTATACAGAGGAGATGTGGAAGCTTGGCGTCGTGAATGATGCGTGGCGCAATGCAGTTATGGAGCTTATCGGACTTGCTCAAAAGTGGTTTATTAAAGGATTAGCCGATATTAATCGGTATCCGCGTACGAGCAGCTTTTGCGTAGAGCTGTCTGCCCGAATGTATGCGGCGATACTTGATGACGTTGTTGCACATGATTTCGATGTATACAGCAGAAGAGCATACGTGCCCAAACTTAACAAAGTATCGATTATGACCTTATTAAAACTGCAGCATGGCATGAGTGCATTGCAGCCAAAGACAAAAGCGAGCAGCGCGGTATCATGAAGGCCATACGCTATGTATTCTGGTGCTGGCTTACGATCGGCTTGACGCTGATGTTGTTTTATGAGGTTCCCGAGCCGCTTGGCTTCAGCAATGGGTTATTTCTCGTTTTTTTCGCTCTTTATGCTTATTCTTTAGAACAACAGTCACTTGGCGGCTTTCATAAGGCGGTGCTGGGAAGAGCCTTATTTGTCGGTATATTTACGTTTATACTCGAATGGGTCGGCACGGAAACGGGCTGGCCTTTCGGACGTTACGAATACAGTGAAACGTTAAGGTTCTGGAACGGAGGCGTGCCGCTTGCCATCGGTTTCGCTTGGATCGGCGTTATGTCGAGCGGTGTATTGCTATCCACTGGCACAACAAAATGGTTGCGCGCGCTTCAAGCCGGGATGTTCGCTGTGCTTTTCGATTTGGTGCTTGATCCAGTCGCGTTCGCTCAGCAGTTCTGGATCTGGAGCGAGGAGGGGGCATTCGGGCTTTATTATGGTGTTCCCTTGCAAAATTTCGCAGCCTGGTTTGTGACAGCAGCGCTGCTCTCCCTGCTATATCCGCTCAAACAGGAACGATCGATACCGACGTCGTCCATTCATAATGAGGCGGTTCGGCTCTATCAAGGCATGCATGTGATGTTTGGATTATTAGCATTCAAGGAAGGGCTTTGGGGCCCGTTCATCCTCGCGATAGTGGTCATTGCTGCTCTCGAAGGAGGGCTGCGGCTTGATCGAAGCAAACAAAAGCAGCTCGTTTGACCGTATATTCCGAAAATATAATGAGCTCCATTTGCTGCGAAAACATTTTCATTATGTTGGCTTTAAGGGAGAGCTAGACCCTTATCCGCAGGAGAGTGTACTTTACGTAATGAATCACAGCTCTTGGTGGGATGGCTTACTCGTTTATCAGCTGTTTCGTTCTCTCTCTAAGGGAGACCACTATGTCATGATGGATGAGCAGCAGCTCCAGCACTTTCGTTTCTTTCGCAAGCTGGGCGCTTACTCTATTGATAAGCGTACACCGCAATCGATGATCCCTTCCTTGCGTTACACAGGCAAGCTGCTTGAAGCAGGCAAGCGGGTATGGATGTTTCCGCAAGGTGATATTCACCATCTGGAGCAGCGCCCGCTTTTGTTAAAGGATGGGGCCGCACATGTATTGAGACAGCAGCCGAATACGACGGTTATTCCGGTGACGGTCTACTATTCGCTCTTCCATCATCAGAAAGCGGATGCGACGATGCAGGCGGGCAAGCCGATACAGCTTGCTTGGGACCAAATAGGGAAAAGAGAAATTACGGAGCGGCTCAGAGCGTGCCTCGAATCTCAACTTGACGAGCATCGAGCAGGCATCATAAGCGGCTGCGAGATGGACACGCTTGGTTATGAACGTATCGTTAAGCCGGGAGGCTCCACAAGTGCTGCGTTTACTGCATTCAAGAGGAGGATGACAGCTTGGAAATCGTTCTTTGGACGATAGCAGCGCTGCTTGCGCTGCAGTTGCTGTTCGCTATGTGGAATATCCGCCAGCTGCCTATGTTCGCCCGGCTTGGCAGCAATGTCCACTCAGTCTCTAATAACACGGATAGGATGGCAGCAAAGGGTAGCAACGAAATGCCGCTCTCTATTTTAATTCCTGCCCGCAACGAGGAGCATAACATTATTGCATGTTTGCAATCCATTCAGCACGCTTTAATGGAAGATGGGGCTGGTGAGAATGTGGAAGTAATCGTACTTGACGACCGCTCGGAGGACGGTACGGCACGAATGGTGGAGCTGCTCTGCAAGGAGGATTCACGGTTTAAACTTGGGAGAGGTGCAGAGCCTCCTGTTGGTTGGGTTGGGAAGGCATATGCCTGCCATCAGCTTGCCGAGCTTGCCAAGGGACGATGGCTGCTGTTTGTCGATGCGGATGCTAGGCTGCTCCCTGGAGCAGTTGCAGCTGTTAAGCATATAACGATTGCTCGGGAGACAGGTATGATATCTGGGTTTCCATTACAGCAAACAGAAAGCTGGCTGGAGAAGCTTATTGTGCCTATGATGGGCTTCACCATTGCTTGCCACCTGCCGATTAAGCTGGTGGCATCCACTTCGGACGCTCGGTTTTCCGCTGCGCATGGGG
This sequence comes from Paenibacillus sinopodophylli, assembly GCF_005930355.1. Lineage (GTDB taxonomy): Bacteria > Bacillota > Bacilli > Paenibacillales > Paenibacillaceae > Pristimantibacillus > Pristimantibacillus sinopodophylli. Next base: position 2,169,174 of record NZ_VDBO01000001.1, on the reverse strand, counting down.
CATGGATTGCAATCAGTAGATTGTCGTATGATGCGGCGGGTGGTCATGAAGCAAGTCGTGGTCATTTGGTAGATGATGTGGCGCTTATGCGCGCTGTGAAAAAAGTGAAGCATCCCGTTATATTGGCGGATGTACGGCAGCAGGTTACGATGCGGATGTACCGGAATGCATCTGAGGTATGGAACGGTTATAAGAAAAATATATATGCTGGGGTCGGCAGAAGCGGGTGGCTGCTGTTTGCTGTACTTGCAAGTTATGCTCTGCTCTATTTACTGCCTTTTGCGTTTATATTCGTTTCTATATTCCTTCCTTCGTTATTCCTTTCGGCATTGACCGCGTACGTGCTTGGAGTTGCCGTTAAGGCGACGGCTGATCGCATGCAGGGACAGTCTGTCTGGCTTGCTTGGCTTATCCCCTTCTCCATACTCGCAACCATTGCTATTGGTACTGCTTCATGGCGTTCTGCGAAGGCTGGAGCAGGTTATGTTTGGAAGGGTAGGTCATATGAGTGAGTAAATCGGTGTCCAAAAAAGTCATCATTATAGGGGCGGGGTTAGGCGGCTTGTCTGCAGCCATTCGTTTGGCTCATGCTGGCTTTCATGTTCGGGTGCTTGAGCAGCAGGATACGATCGGTGGGAAGCTTCAGCGGGTTACGGCTGAGGGATATCGATTTGACCGGGGGCCTAGCACGATTACGCTGCCTCATCTGTTTGCCAGCGTATTTGAAGCAGTCTGCAGACGCATGGAGGATTACGTTACGATTGAACGCATGCAGCAAGCGACTCGGAATGTATTCTCGGACGGTTCTATCGTCGATTTGGCAGGCACTTCTTCCGATGTAGCCGCTCAAATTGCTACATACAGCCCAGAGGATGCTGCTTCGTACGAAACGTTCTGCAAGGAGGCGGCTCGTTTGTACCGGCTGTCAGACGAGCAGTTTCTGAATCGTCTGCTGCTTGGTTTAAAGGAGAAGTTGGATCCCAGATTAGCGGCAAGCTTCCTGCAGGTCAAGCCGCTCACTTCGCTGCATAAGCTGCTGCAGCGTTATTTTCGTCATCCGAATACACTAGCGATGCTGGGTAGGTATGCTACCTATGTCGGAGCTTCACCTTATGCTTCGCCCGCCATATTCGCTATGCTTGCTCATGTAGAAAGTGAGCTGGGCATTTATAGTGTGAAAGGCGGCACTTATGCGCTTGCAGAAGCTTTCGCTAAGCTGGCGCTGGAGCTTGGTGTTTCGATTGAGACAGGTACACAGGTCAAGCGAGTGATGATCAATGGCGGTATCTGCACTGGCGTTGAGACGGCTCATGCCCAGCTGGAGGCGGATATTGTGCTTGCGAATGGTGATGCTTTATCCATTTATCGCAATCTCGTGCCTGCCGAGCATCGGCCGTCGTTCTCCGATACGAGAATTGACAGTTACGAGCCCTCGCTCTCTGGTTTCGTACAGCTCATCGGCATTAAGCGTACGTACGAGCAGCTGCTGCATCATACGGTGTTTTATCCGAAGCGGTATGAGCAAGAGTTTTCCGATATTTTCACTGCGCTCAAGCCTCCGAGTGATCCCACCATTTATATATGCAATGCGGCTATCTCTGACAAGAGCGCTGCGCCAGAAGGCGGAAGCAGCCTATTCGTACTCGTCAATGCGCCATATGTGTCAAAGTCGTGGAGCTGGGAGCGAGAAACAGAAAAATATGCTATGCTAGTACGTAAACGTCTTGCCGGATTTGGTATGGATGCCTTGGAGCAAGCAGACGTAACCATTACGTATACGCCGGAGCAGCTGGAGCGCGATACATCAGCGCATCGAGGCTCCATATATGGCATATCCTCGAATGGTGCGAGGCAAACCTTCTTTCGCCCTAGCAACCGATCAGCTGACATTAAAGGCCTGTGGTTTGCGGGCGGGACGACGCACCCCGGAGGCGGAACACCAATCGTTGCGCTTTGCGGTCAGCTTGTCGCCGAGGAGCTTATTAAACAGTATAAGATATAAAGTGATAGAAAAGCGAAATGTGAGCGGCGTCGCTATCGAGAGGCTATCCGTTTACGTTTGGGAGGTACAAGCATGTCAGTTGATCAGCAAGCAGCAACCGCAAAGCGAAAGGGAGAGCATATTCGCATCTGCCTACAGGAGCAGGTGAACAGCGTTGGCATTGAAACGGGGCTGGAGCGTTATCGCTTCAAGCATAACGCGATGCCTGAGCTTTCTTTCGGTGAAATAAGTTTGCAAACAGAATGGTTTGGTAGAAAGCTAGGCGCTCCGCTCCTTGTTAGCTCCATGACCGGAGGAACCGATGAAGCGGGAGCGATAAATCGCCGCTTGGCTATCGTAGCGGAGGAGCGGGGCTGGGCGATTGGTCTTGGTTCAATGCGAGCAGCAATTGAGAATGAAGAGCTCGCCAGCTCCTTCTCCATTAGGCGCGATGCGCCGACCGTGCCCGTTATAGCCAATATTGGAGCAGTGCAATTTAATTACGGCTTTGGTGTTGAGTCCTGCCGCAGAGCGGTAGATATAGCGGAAGCGGATGCACTCGTCCTGCATCTAAACAGCATGCAGGAGGTTTTCCAGCCGGAGGGCGACACGGATTTCCGCAAGCTGCTGTCTGCCATTGAACAGGTTTGTCGAACATTGGACGTGCCTGTTGGCGTGAAAGAGGTAGGCTGGGGAATTGATGCAGATACCGCTGAGGCGCTGACTGGCGCTGGTGTGTCCTTCATCGACGCGGCAGGAGCAGGTGGTACCTCTTGGAGCCAGGTCGAGAAATTCCGCTCCAGCGACGAGCTTCGCAGACAAGCGGCAGAGTCGTTTGCTGACTGGGGCATACCGACAGCGGAAAGCGTAGTAGAAATCCGCGAGCGGCTGCCAGCAGCGAATATCATTGCCAGCGGCGGCTTGCGTACAGGCGTTGACGCAGCGAAGGCGCTCGCTCTCGGAGCAGATCTTGCCGGCTATGGACGCGTTCTGCTTCCGCAGGCTGCCCAAGGCAGCAGTGCGATATCGCAGGATCAGCTAAGGCAGCAGTTTGAGCGCATTGAGTTCGAGCTGCGCACGGCGATGTTCGGAATCGGAGCTGGAACAGTTAACGAGCTTAGGCAAACGAAGAGGCTGCTGCTCAAATAAGAAAGAGTCTTTAACAATCGGGCTGACTCAAACGAGCTTCATGGAAAAAATGGCGTCACAGATCTTACATCTGTGGCGCCATTTCTCGTCTTTGGTCAACTGCAGCTTCTGGAGCAAGAGCGAGCGGAAGAACATTCGAATGCGCAGTGGTTTATTTGATCAAACCGGTACCCTCAATTCGGATATTGGCATTCACTTTGAATTTCACGTTCGGATAAATGGATTTCCATTCCTTCCAAGCGGAATTGCCGGGATGAGTGGCACGATAACGCAGACCGAAACCGATCGGATCAACGTTTGCTTTCTGAATTTTTTTAAGCAAGGCCACACAGGATTTAGAATATTCCTTGTTCAGCTGCTGCTCAACCGGCCCCCATTGATCATTGTAAAGTCCTTTCGGCGCTTCTTCGAAGATGACCTTCATTTTCACATTCATCGTTACAATATCCTCGTCGTTTTGCTTGCTTAAGCGAAAGTTGGAATGGATGGACGTTATTGCGACGACCAGATCCATGCCTTCAAACATGCCATGCATGGATGATTTGGTGAAGTCTTTGGCAAGCTGGTTGTAGAGCTGGGATTCTGAGGAGGATAAAACTAGTTTAACCCGCTTTTTGTTCAGAAGGGCGGTACGATTAATAATAAAGCTCTCTTTGCTGTCTTTTGTAATAATCGGCATTAGCGGATCAAGCCCCTTCTCGGAGGAACGCCTAGAGAAGTCGGATAATGATTCTACATATGTATACGACGATTCTGTTCCATCTGCTCCGAAGCTAAGAAACAAGGTGTTGCCGGGGTAACGCTCCGAAATGGGCTTAACCTGCAGCAAGGACTCGGCGTCAGGCTTGCCGATTGCGATATCGGCTACACTTTGGATATCTCTTCTTCTAGACATCCACTGCAGCACATCTTGATAATCCGTGCGGGCAAGCTGCTCACCAATGAGAAAAACTTTGCAATGCCCGAAATCAAGCTCTTTGTCCACATAGGCTTTCAACATGCGTACGCCCTCTGCAATGCTCTCGGAATCAATCGTCTCGATCTGTGTTTTGGAGGCGCCAGGCTCAATCTTAGGAGAAGGCACCGCAAGCTGAAGCGTCAGCCGATAAGGTTTCTTCTCATTTTCTGAATGGTCAATTCCCAGTGCAACTACGAAAAATCGCTTATCGATATCTTTGAAGCCGCAGCCGCCGAGTAAACAAACCGCGAGCATCGTCAAAGTGACCCGGATGGATAGGTTCACGCTGTCTTGGCCCCCTTTTTGCTTAGTATGACTACCCAGACTACGATAAACAACTCCACGAACAACCGAAGGACAAGCCAATAGGAAGTAACGAGCATGTTGATTTTTTCGTTTGTCATGAGGAGATATAGAATGCTCAGCAGAGCAAAGATACCGACAATGATGTAATTGGACACTGGCGTTTTGGGGCTGTCGATTTCTGGCTTGTTGCTGGGGAAGCAGCTTTTCACAAACTCCATCGCTTGATGCCAGCCAGCCATCGTATAGACGAGCGTTAGATTCAAATAGACAATGAGAAACAGGAACAATACGCGTTCAATAAAGCCATATTGCATAAGCAATGAATCAGCAGTAAAGCTCCAAATATAGATGTACTGGCCCACGCCTTCTGTCCCATGAAAGCCGATCGGTACAAAAAACGTAATCAGTAGGATCATAGCACCGAACAAGGGGTAAAAAAACCGGAATTTAAACCGGAAGTTGGGCGGAAATAGCCGATTGAACAATGAGAGATTGATATAGCCTGTAAATATAAAGGAAGCTGCCGCAATGCAGGTTAGAGTAGGCATTACGGTTACGTAATTAGCGGCGATATGTATTGCGTCCCAATTCAGCTGCGTGCTCCGCACCGCCTTAAACAGCACAAACAAAATAATGGGTGCATTAATGATCAAGCCAATTTCCATTACGAACATCACAGATAGCGTCGATCGTGTAGCTGCGTAACCGCAGGCAATGACAAGCATCGTCAGGATGATGAGTGTATTGGCATCGGGATTGAAGAAACGATTGATCAGCACCGCAAAAGCGACAACGACGATTGTTGTTGCAAACCACCACATGATTGCGAAAAATAACATAGAGGCAGTTACTACCCACTGCGGGTAGTAGAGCTTCAATATTTCGGGCAATCCTTTCCCTGGAAAACGAGCCATAGCGCTTGTGTACAAATAGACGAGAATCGAGCCAATAACGATGCCAATCAGGATGGAGGATACTGCGCCTGTAAATCGATAATCAATCAAAATATGCGGAACGTACAGCATCAAATTCATGAAGCTGACGAGAATGAAATTGTAAAAAACATAGCGGTTCACTTGATCTTCACCTGCCCAATATCGCCTTCTAGCGGTCTTAATTTTCCGAATATACGCATATATGGTTTTCCGAAGCTTCTAAGATTGCAAAGGTAAACAATATAAACGAACATACCAACTGAAACGCCGGTTATACCGAAGAAAATGGCAATGCCGATGAGCGGATATTTCAAAAACCTTACAGCAAAGGAAAGAGAATTAACGGGAATGACAAAATTCGAAATCGCAACAACGGATGTCACAATAATCATGATGCTGCTTACTAATCCAGCTTGTTGGGCAGCTTGTCCAAGAATGAGACCGCCTACTGTCGTAGCTGTAGATCCGATATAGCGAGGCAGCCTTATGCTGGCTTCAATGAGCGTCTCGATCATGAACAGCATGATGAACACCTCAATAAATGAGGGATAAGGTACGGCTGAGCGACTGCCTGCAATGGAGAAGGCAAGTTGTACGCGAAACAGCTCAGGGTTGTAAGAAACAACCGAAATATAGAGGGCGGGCAGCGTAATCGTTAAGACAATGGAAGTGTATCTAAGGAAGATGAGAAAGCGTGTCATCCAATAAGCATCGTAATCGTCCTCCACAGCATGCATGAAATCGAAAAAGGTAGCGGGTAAAATAATAGCAAACATATTGCCTTTGAGAAGAATGACGATTTTCCCTTTGGCTATCGCTTTGGATATCCGATCTGGTCGTTCCGTAATCAAGATTGTCGGGAACAAATGCTTCCGTTTGCCGACGAGCAGCTTCTCAAGTTCACCTGCTGCATGAAGCATTTCTACATTGATGGTCGTGAGCTTCGTGCGAACGCTATCAAGAACAGTAGGATCTACGCGCCGCTGATCAAATAGGGCAAATACCGGCGTTTTGGACAATGATCCGATCGTATGCTCCTCCACAGATAAATCGGGGGATGGATACATGCTGCGTATGAGGTTGAGGGAAATATTCACGTCCTCGCTCAAAGCCAGCTGAGGTCCTTGAATAGCACTTTCCACCTGCGTTTGCGGGTTCTCGATACTGATGATTCGTGAAGCGTCAAAGGAATAAATAATGCCAGCAGCTTCTATTAATACATTTCCTCTTAGCATAAGCTCCTGCCATTTGGCGACATCGTCGACCTTACGGTAGTCGGGATTCGTGCTTAGCTGGCTTTCAAAGGGATAGAAATCTTTCGTGAACGGGACGATGATAAAATCATTTATTTTATTTTCTTCGCACAGTGGTGCAATATAAGCGATCTCAATCGTAAGCTCGCTATTATGCAGCACTTCAAGCTTGATATCGACGGCTTCCGCAAACAATAATCGGAGACGTTCGTTCATGGAAGAGTCCTCCTTCTCAAATCTCAGTGAATGATAGATCGCAATTGGATAAGCTTCCATAGTTTGCACTGAAATCCATAAATTATGCCTGTCGAACTCTGTTTTGCGAGTATGCACGAATTCAAGTACAATGAAACGATCATATTGATTTGGTGTGGAAGGTACATAGTGAAGGAGAGCCGTATGATGAAACCATGGTACGAACAGAGCTTCGGCTCCGATTATATGCTTGTTTATAAGCATCGTGATTGGGACACTGCGAATAAAGAAGCCCGTAAAATGTTAACATGGCTCAATCTCCCGGAAGGTGCACAGGTGCTGGATATTGGCTGCGGCATGGGTCGGCATGCGCTGGCGCTGGCAAGCTTCGGATATGCGGTAACGGGAATTGATCTATCGCCGATCCTTCTGGAGGAGGCACGGATGCACGATAGGGCAGGGGTGGTAAGATGGGAGCAGGGCGACATGCGAGAGCTGCCGTTCGAAGCAGGCTGCTATGATGCAACCGTTAATCTATTCACCTCCTTCGGCTATTTCTCAATTGAGGAGGATAACTTGAACGTGCTTAGACAAATCGAAAGAGTCCTTCGCAAGGACGGCTCCTTTCTGATTGATTTCTTAAACCCTTCTTACGTGGAGAAAACATTTATTCCAAGGTCTGATCGTGAGGATGAGGAAGCAGGCATACATATTCAAGAGGTTAGATCGATTACGAATGGCTGGGTGCAGAAAGAAATAACCGTAACCGATTTGCATAGCAAGGATAACCCAAGACAATATCTTGAGCGTGTGAGGCTGTTATCCCTTGACTGGTTCAAGCATAATCTTGCCGGTGCAGGGCTTTCACTTGAACAGCTATATGGAAATTATGACGGCTCTGCCTATGATGAGCAGCGATCACCGCGTTTAATTATGACGGGAAAGGCTAAGAAATGACGAGAAGAGAGCGATTGAGCAAATCAAGACTGTTTGCAAACGATGCTGACACGAACCCGTATTGCGTAAAGTGGAATGAAGGCTGGCTGCAGATACGTGTCCCTGTTCCATTTTCGCTGAAATGGGTGAACAGCTATCTTATTTCAGAAGATGAAGGATATACGCTCATTGACCCTGGATTGAAAACGGATGAAGCGATTCATGTGTGGGAAGCTGTACTTCATCAGAATCGTATAAAATGGACCGATATTTCACGGGTTGTTCTCACGCATCAGCATCCTGACCATTATGGTCTGGCAGGTTATGTACAGGAGAAAAGCGGCGCGCCAGTATATATGACAAGTGCTGCACATGCCTATGCGGTAAGGCTTTGGGGCGAAGAGAGCGGGTTCTCGCAGCAATTGCAATTGCTGTATGAGGAGCATGGCATGCCCTTGCAGGATAGAGAAGCAATTGCGGACAATCTCGATACGTTTGTGAGTATGGTCACGCCTCAGCCGCAGGTTCAATTTATTGAAGCGGGTGGAACCTTGTCGTTAGGCGGGCTTAACTGGCAACTGATTGATGCGCCGGGTCATGCAAACGGCCAGCTATGCTTCTATCAATCGGAGCGGAAGTGGATGATATGCGGTGATCAGGTGCTTCCTCACATTACGCCTAACGTTAGCGTCGTTCCAGGAGAGGACGGCGATCCTTTGGAAGCCTTTCTCCAAAGTCTGCGCGAGCTCCAATCATTCGATGTGCTGTTTGCGTTCCCAGGGCATCGCGATCCTTTTGCCGAATTCGAAGGCCGAATTGATGAGCTTCTGCAGCATCATGAGAGAAGGCTAGCTCAGATGGCGGCGCTGCTTAGCGAAGAGCCTCGCACGGCTTATGGCCTGTGCGGAGTTTTATTCGGAACAAGGCTGAACGGCAATGCGCATCAATTGCGATTCGCGATGTCGGAGACGATCGCGCATTTGGTTCATTTGGAACGCAAGGGGATAGCTGTTTCCTCTTGCAAAGCAGGCATTCGTTATTACTCCATCCTTGACCATGCAGGTAATCATGGAACGGCTGAGGCATAATGAATCAGCGCAGATTCTAACAGAGAATCGTTACTGGACAATAGGTTGCATAATAGAGCTTATCTCTTGGGCTATCCTGAGGGATATGCTCTTTTTTTGCTCTATTTCGACCATTTAATAAACATGATAAGAGTATATCTGTATTAATGATGATTTAATGAAGATATCAAATATATATTGCGACATATATAAATATATGATACATATTAAATAACGGAAATGACTTCAACATGTATGCTAATAATCTGTTCCGTCATATGAAAGTAGAAGGAGACTGGATGATATGGAGAGAGAATTAGCATTAGAACTCGTAAGGGTAACCGAGCTTGCGGCACTTGCATCGGCGCCATGGATGGGGAGAGGCGATAAGAATAGCGCAGATGGAGCAGCGACTTCGGCCATGCGTTCCATGTTTGATTCCGTATCCATTCGCGGCACAGTAGTCATCGGCGAAGGCGAAATGGATGAAGCTCCGATGCTTTATATCGGTGAGGAAGTAGGCAGCTTGAATGGGCCTGAGGTTGATGTGGCAGTAGATCCGTTAGAAGGAACGGAAATTGTCGCGAAAGGTTTGAACAACGCGATGTCAGTTCTAGCCGTTGCAGGAAAAGGCCAGCTGCTTCACGCACCTGATATGTATATGGAAAAGCTGGCTTTCGGGCCTGCTTTAGTCGGTAAGCTGTCTATCACAGATCCTATGGACGTGACGCTGCGGAAAGCAGCAGATGCATTAAATAAAAAGGTTTCGGATTTAACGGTCATGATTCTGGACAGAGTGCGTCATGAATCCATTGTGAAGGTGCTGAGAAAGGTTGGCGTACGCATCAAGTTTCTATCGGACGGAGATGTTGCTGGCGCTATGGCTCCGGCGTTCCCAGAAGCCGGTATCGACTTGTACGTAGGCTCAGGAGGAGCTCCTGAGGGAGTCATTGCCGCTGCGGCGCTGAAGTGCTTGGGAGGCGAGCTGCAGGCGCGTTTGATGCCTGCTGACGGCAACGAGTACAACCGATGCGTTCAAATGGGCATTGAGGATCCGTACCGAGTGCTTACGATGGAGGATATGATCGGTACAGGCGATGTTTATTTTGCGGCAACGGGTGTTACGCCAGGTGAATTTCTGGGCGGGGTTCAGTATTTCCCGGATCAGCGGGCAGAGACGCATTCTATTGTCATGAGGGCGAAGACCAAGACGGTACGTTTCGTTCGCGCCTTGCATTATTTGCCGAATAAATCATTTCTAAACAATCATAACGAATAGAGCATTATCATGTTGGTATAGTAAAGTGCCATTAAGCGTACACGTTCAGGACTGCGTTATTACCAATCATCTATGGTTCGGCGTGCGACGATCACCAAGAATGGAATAAAGGCCAGCGTGTCCCTGCGGACGCGCTGGCCTTATGTTAGGAGTGCCGAATCTACATATACAACCCTACAACGTTCATTGCTCGCGTTACTTAGCTGCCGCCAGGAATGAATTTCTTCACCCAAGTTCCGAAGCTTGCTGGATTACGGCTCTGGATGAGCACGACACCTTCGCCACGGAAGCGGCAGACAAGTCCTTCACCGCTTGTAATGCTGGAGAACCAGCCTTTGGAAGCTTTCTCAATCGTGTAATTCATATAGCCCGGCCATGCAACGAGGTGGCCGTTGTCTACGATCACTTCTTCGCCAGGACCGAGGTTGAGCGCATGGATAGCGCCGTAGGAGGAGAGGAAAACAGTACCTTTCCCACTAATCTCGACGATAAAAAAGCCTTCACCGGATAGGAGACCTCGGCTTAGATTTTGCATTTTGGTATTAACCTCTATGCCGCTTGTGCCAGCTAGAAAACCGTCCTTCTGTACATAGAGCTTATACGAGCCGTCGAGCTCAATGGCTTCAATATCGCCAAGGGAAGGAGGAGCAAGGTGAACTTCCCCTTGTCCTCGCGTGGCAGTCATTTCTTGGAAGAAGAAGGTTTCTCCGCTGAGCATTCTTCCAAGTCCGCGCATAAAGCCACCATCTGTCGTGCCCTTCAGGTCGATGCTTGGCGACATGGATACCATTGCCCCCATCTCAGCCTTCACACTTTCTCCGGGATTCAGCTTTACCTTCAACATGGCGAAAGCGCCTTTGTAAAATACATCGTATTGCATAGGTTACCCTCCTAAAAGGTTATAAGCGTGTAAGTTTCTACTTTGTTCCGCGCTTATCGACTCCCTTTAATCGAGCGGCGGCTGTGTTACGCCCTCACGCTCAGCTTGACTGCGGTGAGCGATTCGGCTGGCAGCCGATGCTGCGATTGCACCTACGATGTCATCGAGAAACGTATGAATTTCCCCATCGCTCTTATCGTTCAGCTTGACTAGAATGCCTGGCTTGAGCTTGTCGACATACCCGAAATTAGTGAATCCGATACTTCCATACACATTGACAATGGACAGTGCCAATATTTCGTCGCAGCCATAAAGGCTCTCGTCATGCTTGATCATATCTTGAAGCGGCGGCATCAGCTTGCCTTCCTCAGCGAGGATGTCGAGCTGGATCCCCGTCAATACGGCATTCTGAACCTCACGCTTGGACAGTACGGCATTGACATGAACAATACAATCCTCAGGCGTCAGATCTGGAAAATAATCCTTTTGCAAAAAGTGCACGAGCTCGGCAATTGCCATTTTTGTAACTCCGCGTTTAATGAGCCATTCGTCTGTAGCCTCAGCGACTTTGCGGCTGTTCAGGCTATAAATTTCGGGTTTGGACATGTTTTTGTTCCCCCTTAGGATTTTATGGACAAAACTGGTCTAAAAAAGGGAAGGGCTCGTATACATAGTACTACAAATAAGGAGTTGTACAAAGCCGTCAGGCAAAACTTGATTAGGGAGGAAAGGTCAATATGATTCAAAAAAGATGGATTAGGGGTGCCGTACTTTCAGGGGTTCTTGTATTGCCGATTCTAACAGCGGGCTGTGGTTTGTTCTCGCAAGAGACGAGCCAGTCAATCGATCCGCCGCAAATTGAAGTGAAGGACGGAGTAGACGGGGCGGAGACCGGACAGGCCGTTGTGGATGGAGAAACGCAAATGACGGTATATCTCGAGGATCGCAATGGTTACTTGGCACCAATCTCCTTGCAAACAACGCTTGGCGTTAACGAGCAGGCCGGTCAGAAGGCACTTGAAATGATGGTCGAGAATGGCGCATACGCGGGCCAGCTTCCAGAGGATTTCCGCGCCGTCATCCCGCAGGGAACACAAATCAAGTCTTACAAATACGACAAAGAGCAAAAGCTGGCTACGGTCGAATTCTCCGAGCCCTTCGCTGATTATAACGTGCAGGATGAGCGTACAATCGTAGAAGCTATTACATGGACGCTTACGGCAATTCCAGGAATTGAGGGCGTTGAAGTCTGGTATGAAGGCGCAAAGCTGCCTGAGATGCCGGTCGATGGTTACCCGCTCGATGATAAACTGACACGTGCGGTAGGCATTAATATTGAGGCGGCAGAAGGTGTGAATTATGCACAGTCAACGCCAGTGACCTTATATTTCTCTGCACAAACCTTGAACGATGAGCAATATTATGTGCCGGTAACACGGCTCGTTGACCGCTCGGCATCTCCGGCACAAGCAGCGCTTGAGCAGTTGATCTCGGGACCACTTAACAAAAAAGAGCTGACGAGCGTTATTTTACCGGATGTGCAGGTGAAAAACGTCGTTCAGGAAGGCGATACGGTTACAGTAGATTTGCAGGATGAGGGTTACCAGGAAGGAGAGAAGCTTCCGACAGAAATGCTGCAGGCTCTCGTACTATCCGTAACGGAAGTGACTGGCGCAGCTTCTGTTCAGATCAAAGTGAACGGAGAAGCCAACATTGTAGACATGAAAGATCAATCCTATAGCGCGCCGGTAGGACGTCCGCATCATGTGAATGCGATCAAATCATAATCAATCGAGTTAATGAAGACGCTGCAATAGGCTGTCCAAAAGCAAATGCTTTTGAGCAGCCTATTTGCTTGCAATCATGTAACTGCTGAACTAGGGCAGCTGACGTATTATTTTTTTCGCGAGCTGCGGGTGCAATTCAAAGGTTACTTTGTTAAAATAAGAAGGATTGTAGCGTGGAAGCAAATGCTTCTTAAAGCTTATTATGCAAGACTCAGGAGGAAATAAGAATGAGAAACGACGGTCGACAACCGAACCAGCTTCGGCCGGTAACCATAACAACAGGTGTCAACAAATACGCAGAGGGCTCGGTTCTAATCGAGGTTGGTGAGACGAAGGTCATTTGTACGGCAAGCGTTGAGGATCGTGTTCCTCCGTTTATGAAAGGGCAAGGAAAAGGCTGGATTAATGCGGAGTACGCGATGCTCCCAAGAGCCACGCACTCACGAAATATTCGCGAGGCAGCCAAAGGCAAGCTGACTGGCCGCACGATGGAAATTCAAAGACTGATTGGACGCGCGCTGCGCTCCGTCGTTGATTTGCAGGCGCTCGGTGAGCGCACGATCACGCTGGATTGTGACGTTATTCAAGCCGATGGCGGAACACGTACAACTTCCATTACAGGAGCGTTTATTGCACTCTCCATCGCAGTCAACAAAATATCGGAGAAGGTTCAATTCGCCAAATATCCGATTACTGATTTTTTGGCCTCTGTAAGTGTCGGGGTCATTCAGGAGAAGGCGCTGCTTGATCTCAATTATGAAGAAGATTCGAAAGCAAAGGTCGATATGAATGTCGTCATGACAGGAAACGGGAAATTCGTCGAGGTACAAGGCACTGGTGAAGATGCTCCTTTCTCGCGTGACGAGCTTAATCAGCTGCTGGCGCTCGGTGAAGCGGGCATATCCGAGCTGATCAGCAAGCAGCGCGAAGTGCTTGGACCTTTGGCCGCACGTATTGGAGGTTAATGCTCATGTCGAAGCATCAAATACTGCTGCATGAAAAGATTGTAGTAGCTACCAAAAATGTGGGCAAGGTCAAGGAGTTTGCGCACGCGCTCCAGAAGCTCGGCAAGGAAACATTAAGTTTGATTGACTACCCTGAGATCCCAGATATTGTGGAAGATGGCGATACGTTTGCGGCTAATGCTCGCATTAAAGCGAAGACGACAGGAGATGCGCTCGGCGTACCTGTCCTAGCTGACGATTCGGGACTTCGCGTGGCGGCGCTCGGAGGAGATCCTGGCGTTTATTCCGCGCGGTATGCGGGAGAGAACGCAGCGGACAGCGAAAACAACGAGAAGCTGGTACGTGAGCTGAAACGATTGTTTGACGAAGGCGGGCTGGAAGAAATGGGACAGCTGGCAGATGGATCGCAATTGCTAAGCAAGGCTCAATTTGTTTGTGCATTAGCGCTGTATGATCCGGCAAGCGGCTCGTTTATTGAAGCAGAGGGAACGGTAGACGGCATCATTACAGACCATCCGCATGGCGACGGCGGCTTCGGCTATGATCCATTATTTTGGGTGCCAAGCTTGAACCGCGGGATGGCTGAGATGACCAAGGAAGAGAAACAGCAAATCAGTCACCGCGGCGAAGCATTGAGGAAACTGCTTCCGCTTTTGGAACAAGCGTAGGCTCCAAGGTGAAACGGCTGTCGCCGTCCTTTGGCAGCTCGGCGCATTTCATTTCGAGAAGAGTAGCGAAGGGATGGCGGAATCATATCCTTTCCTATATTTGAACAAAACCCCATTCGCAGAGGATGCCTATTGAATAGGACACCCTTGCAGATGGGGTTTTTAAGTGAGTCGTTGTGGAATCAGGCGAAGGATGGCTAACCTATAACGACGTTATACTGCTTCAACCAGAGATTAACCTGATACAAATAGGCGAACAGCTGTGGACCGGACATGAGTTGGCCGAACCACGGGATGTTTGACTTGGCAGAATCAGATTCAGCAAGCTCTCGGACCTTCGTCACGTTAATGAGCGGAAGGATAGGAGAAGTAGGGTCGTTCAGAACATCAAGCAGCAGTCCTTTAACCGCGGCCAAATAATTGGGATTATGGGTTTTGGGATAAGGACTTTTTTTACGGGTCAACACATCATCGGGGAGAATGCCACGCAGCGCTTTCCGCAGTATTCCTTTTTCCCGATCACCGGATGTTTTGATCTCCCAAGGGATATTCCAAACATATTCCACAAGGCGATGATCGCAGAATGGCACGCGCACCTCAAGTCCTGCTGCCATGCTCATGCGATCTTTGCGATCGAGAAGCGTTGGCATGAAGCGGGTAATATTCAAATAAGACATTTGCCGCATCTTACGCAATTGCTCGCTCTCTCCATCAAGATGAGGCACTTCTCCAATTGCTTGCGCGTAGCGGTCTCCGATATAGTCAAGCGGCTTGATCCAAGCTGCGACGTCCGGAGCGAGCAGGTCTGCACGCATGGCTGAGGCGAGCGACCATGGGAAGGTGTCGGCATTAAGCGCCTCCTCGCGGTGAAACCAAGGGTAACCGCCAAATATCTCATCAGCTGCTTCCCCGGATATTGCAACCGTCGCATCCTTTTTAATCTCATGACAGAAGAGAAGTAAGGAGGCATCCACGTCTGCCATTCCTGGAAGATCCCGTGCAAAGGTAGCAGCCTGTAAGGCATTGACAAGCTCTGGCGTGTCGAATTGAATCGGATGATGAATCGTTCCTAGATGCGTGGTCATTCTTTCAATCCAAGGGGCATCGCTGTTCGGTTGGAAGGCATGTGCCTTGAAATGTTTGTCATTATCGGTGTAATCCACGGAATAGGTATGGACATCTCCTTGCCCGTTTTCATTGTAATAATTAACGGCCAAAGTGGTCAGGGCACTAGAATCTAGGCCGCCGGACAACAGCGTGCAGACGGGAACGTCTGATACAAGCTGGCGTTCAACGGTATCCTTCAATAATTCACGAACCTGCTCTGCTGTTTCCTCGATGGTCTGCACATGCGGTGAACTCTGAAGCTGCCAATACGTAATGGTTTTGACGCCAGCGTGATTGACGGTCATGCAGCGGCCAGGCCTCAGCTCGCTAATTTGTTTATATACACCGTGGCCAGGTGTCCGTGCCGGGCCGAGTATGAAGATTTCGGCAAGCCCTTCCGCGCCAACCTCAGGCTTCACGGCAGGATGGGCCAATATGCTTTTTTGCTCCGAGCCAAATATAAATAAGCCATCCTGCGTGCTGTAGAACAAGGGCTTCACACCTAGCCGGTCACGCGCAAGAAACAGCTCCTGCTCGGCCACATTCCATATCGCAAACGCGAATATGCCGTTGAATTTTTCTACACAAGACTTGCCCCATTCCATGAATGCAACCAGCAGCACTTCCGTATCGCAATTTGTCTTAAATGTTCTTCCACTGCTTTCAAGCTCCTTGCGAAGCTCAGGCGCATTGTACAGTTCTCCGTTATAGACAACGACAAATTTGTCATCGCCGTTATGGCGTATCATCGGCTGTGCTCCGTTTTCCGGGTCAATGACAGATAAACGGCGATGGCCTAAAGCGCAATGCGCCGATATCCACGTACCGGAAGCGTCGGGACCGCGCGGTGCAAGGGTGTCTGTCATCTTCTCTAAGCTCTCGCTTTGCTTAGTTAGATCACGGTTCCAATCGATCCAGCCCGTAATTCCACACATCGATCTCATTCCTTTCTTTTGCAGGTCTCAAAGTAGCGATAATATCAGTTATATGCAGAAAAAGGGATAAAATGTCTGTCCAACGGGGGATGCTAGAGGTGTAGGCGAAAAGTATTGAAGCAGAAGGGAGTGCGATTAGATGACTGATTTGGAGGCTGGCGGCGAGGAACGCAAGAGCTATTATGTATCTGTTCAGGCGGGACAAATATTAGAGGATCCACAGGCTGCGGCATATGAGCTTGAGGTCAGCTTGAATGAGGAGGAGCACATCAAGCTTCGAGAGCTGTTTGACGAGTTGTCCAGCATGGACGAGGCTGAGATGTTGCATTTCTCCCAGTCGCCATTCGGTTCGGCAAGCGACAGTGAAATCAACGGAGGTTATGACGACCTCATCCAGCAGATTTACAGAAAGCTGCATGAGCGTGGTACGGAACCGACGAAGCGGCATATTGAATCCATGCAGCTGCTGTAGCGACAGCTGGTACGGGCCGCCCTAATCAGGCGGCTTGCTCTTGCTGCTGCAACTTCATTCACACAATGGATACCTAAGGAAAACGACCAATCCTCGTCTATTAAATTGAAACAAAAAATGATATACTTCTACAAAAATAGTGGAGGTTTATCGCTTTGCAAAAGTTGGTTTTTTTCGTAGGAGTAGCAGGTACAGGCAAGACAACGGTAGCTAGGAAGCTGGCAGATCGCATCCCAGCGGCATTTCTAGATCGTGATACGATCGGAGGCAGATTTGTCGAGGCGATTCTGGAGCTTAACGGTTTGGACAAAAGGGACCGTGACTCGGATTACTATAAGAAGCATTTACGTGACTTGGAGTACGATACGGCGAAGGATGTCTGCATCGAAAATCTGGCTGCAGGCCAAAACGTGTTTATGATTTCTCCCTTTACGGCGGAGCTTAAAAATAAGCAGTGGATCGAAGAGGTCGTAACGGCAGCAGGCTTGTCGCTGCAAACGGTGGATATCAAGGTCGTTGTCGTGACGCTGCAAGATATGGAACTCCAAAAAAATCGGATTATCGGACGGCACACCGACCGGGATCAATGGAAGCTAGACAACTGGGGTGACTTTGAGAAACGAATTGAATTCGTACCGCAGATTAACTGGGCTATTCCGGCCTCATCCGTATTCATATTCGATAATAGTGGCGAGTTGACAGAAGAGAAATCCGAGCAATTATACCAATTCGTTAATGATAAGCAGGTTACTATAACGGTTTAGGCTGTTAAATGAGCAAGATAAGCAAAGGGCGTTCCTGATGGATTTTTCCTTGAGGAGCGCCCTTTTTTTGTTGTGTTCTGAGCTTGCATGAATCTACCTATTTATTAACGAAATATCTTTTCAATTGGTGAAGTGTGGTCTTCGAAGCTGCATTCGGCTCACGTGATTTATGGGTGATTATGCCGTGTGTAATTGATAACGGATGAGAAATAGGCAACGATTGCAGCATGCCTGCGGATATTTCTTGTACGACATTCGATGCAGGCAAAAACGAAATGCCCATCCCGCAGCTTACCGTTTGTTTAATCAGCTCCGTACTGGAAAAAGTGAGCTGTTCAGAAGGCTCAACCTTCATATTCATTAATTGTTCGCAGCCATACGTGTGGTAAATGCATTGCTCACCGAAGCTGATAAAGGAGGAGTGCTGCAAGGCTTTCGAGCCCTCCCGCTCAAACTGCTCTTTGAGAAGGGGGGAACATACAAGCAGCAGCTTCTCCTTCAGCAGCGGCGTGAATAGCAGGTTATCCCGTTCAGGAGGCTTTGGCACGATGCCTAGATCGGCACGATGCGTGGCTACAAGCGACGTTATTTCTTTATGAAGCCCTGGTGCAATATGTAGCTTTATTCGTGTGAACTGCTTGAGGAAGGAGGTTAAGAAACGCGGCAAATGAGATACAGCGAAAGATTCCAAAGCCCCGATTCTGACGATGCCGCTTGGCGATTCGGAGTCGGCCATCGCTTCTTCGAGCGATTGTCCGAGTCGAATAAACTGATAGGCATATGGAGCAAGTCGCAGCCCGGCCTCTGTGGGCTCGACCCCCCGCGGTAGACGGTGAAACAGCTTTTTCCCGGTGGAATCCTCCAGATGGCGGATATGAGCAGTTACAGTTGATTGGACATAGCCGAGCCGATCTGCGGCGCGGCTGAAGCTGCTCTCCTCCAGTACAGCCGCGAAGGTTAAGAAGAATCGTCCCTCCCATGATTCGAGCATGCTTGACCCCCTAGGTATTTTGATTTGAAATGAATAGTATCGAAAACATTCAATTTTCAAATGGTTAATCCTATGATAGCATAAGCAGTAAGATTATGGAATGAGGGTGGAGACATGCTGAAATGGATAAATTGGAAACCTTTAGCGGCAGCAGCCGGTGGTACTGCGGCAATTGCCTTGTTATTGTTAATGGGGAACGTGATGTCGCTTGCTTTGTTGATGGCTCCTTTTGGGGCAAGCTGCGTGATTGCTTTCGTACTGCCGGAGAGTCCGTTAGCTAGAGCTAGAAGCATTATTGGCGGGCATTTGGTTAGTACAGCTATAGGGCTGACGATGTTTCACCTTTTTGGAACGAATACCTGGACACTCGCTCTTTCCGTAGGCTTGTCCATTCTGCTTATGCAATACACACGTACGGTTCATCCTCCCGCAGGTGCCGATCCGCTTGTTGTGATGCTCTCGGGAGCGGGCTGGTCTTTCTTGCTCACGCCAGTTTTGTTCGGTGCGGTTGTTATAGCACTTGCAGCTTATGCCTATCGCAAGATGTTGGCCAAGAACGCCGGGGTGGTTAAGCAAAACTAAAGGTGAGGGCACTTGAAATTTTTAGACATAGCAATGCATAGGGTCCATGGCATGGCCCTATGCAATATAGTTCTAAGAAATGAAGCAGTCCGAACGCATGGAGGTTACGTTATGACTATTTTTTCATAGAAATTAGTAACCGCCGAAGCCAAAGCCAGTACCGCGAGAAATAATTACCAGCAAGATAAACAATACAAGGATAAAACCGATGCTGTTAGCACCACCAACATAACCACCCATTAAACATCCACCTCCTAGCAACTTGAGTACAATGTAGGTTATGCGTGGATGGCCTTCTGTGTTTGGGTGTTTGTGATGTAATGATAGTTGCCTATGTCGATTGTGACAAGGTAGTATTTGGCCGTTAGTATTCAGCTGATAAACGAAATAAACCCGCAAATCCCTTGAAGGGGTTTTGCGGGTTTATTTCAATCATCTCGTTTCATTTTCTTATTGATCATTCGTTTTCGATGGTGACGATAATAAGCTCTGTCTCTCACACATATCACACTCGCTCTGAGTTATTCACTCAGCCTGAAAATCACCTCAGAGAAGATTGTGAATGGCTTTCAGGCTGGGTGTTGAGAGATGTGTGTTTTGAATAAGCATATTGATCATCCTTTCGTTATAGTGATCTAATGCGTGATCATATTTGAAGTCCACTTTTACGCTGCTCTAACAAAATACCAATTCTTATCCAGTTTTTTCACTTTGATAAAGTATCCTCCAAAAAGCATTTCATCAGGGGTACTATCATTAGCGGTATAAATAAATCCATCCATATTTCCCATTACTCCACGATAGGTGAAAAAAAGAATTTGAGCACTCTGTCCGTGCCCTTCAGCCCAGATCTCACCACCGCCTTTGGAAAGTTTCTTATATTCCTCTGGCAAACGAATCAATAAATCATTATCAGATGAATTTGGTTTTAATGAGCCATCTAATACCATTCGAACTACATCTTCTCTATCTTTCTTATTTAAGCGAAAATCGATATCTAAAACTATTGAGGTAAAAGGAACAATTGACACCAAAATAAAAATAATGAGATTCAACAGAAAGGGTATTCCGTTTCTTGCCCTATTGACGGATTTACTTACGACAAAATACACAAAAACAATCAGTGAGCACATAAAGAAAACAATAACACCCAATATCTCAATAAATGGCGCCAAAAAGGGAGTAAGGATCTCTACTAAAGTCAAGTGATAGATATTCAGAAACAATATTATCGTTGATCCAATTATTGCGATTGTAAGCATGAAGTAGAATGTTATATTCGATTGGTTATTCTTAATTTGCTTTATTTCATCCTCCAAGAGACACCTCGATAACAAAAGTTTTAAAGTGGATTTCATCTATTGGCTTATTTACGAACTTCACGAAATTTCCATATTTGAAGCATTTGTGACGTGAATGAAACAATCCTGCCCCTTCAATTTGGAAATGGAACATTCTCTGCTGGACCTAGGTTTGTCCTTGTTCGTTAACAGGGTAAGCTTTCTTTCCGGTTTGGAAAAATTAAATTTACCAATCAACCCATAATTTATACGATTATACCATCATGATTGTTGCGTTGTCCTGTTCTTTCATTTGATAACTATGTTCTCATGTAATCATTCGATTAGATTGCTCATCAATAAAGTAGTCAAATCAGTTGTTTCACATGTGTAAAAAAATGTGTAAAAGCAAATCAAAAGTTATCTTACCTAAACAAATTGCCGAGAAGTGAATGCAATAAAAAAACCCGCAAATCCCATATGATCTAGGGTTTTGCGGGTTTATATCAATCATTAAAATGATCTAGGTTAGTCTTAATGGCGTCCCGGGAGGGATTCGAACCCCCGACCAACGCCTTAGAAGGGCGTTGCTCTATCCAGCTGAGCTACCGGGACACAAGAAATAATATATCATAAGCAAACAATTTATTGCAAGCTTTATTTTAAAATATAGGAAAGTATTTCTTTATCCTACACATTCTCTATATGTCTCGGATTGAAACGCACCGCGCCGCCATAGCTCGGCTATAGCCGTTTCTTCTTCTTAATTTGCTTTATTTTGATGAAAATCAACCGAAAATCCGTAAGAAAACGACATTTGTTTTTTCTTTTGACTGTACATGGTATAATCGAACGCAAGATTGTACGTATGAACAAACGGCATGACCATAAGGCGGTGTTATCATTACAACTCCCAATGACACACAAGGCGACAACAAGGACAACGTTTATTTGTTCCCTAGCATGCTGGACCATTATCAGGTACAGTTAACCCGTATGCTAGAAGCGGAGCAATACGGGGAGGCCAAGGAGTTGCTGCGCTTTTTGCTGCAATGCCAGGGCGAGGACGCGCGCCATTATGAAGAGTGGGATAGTCTTCTGACGTGGCTCGACATGGCTTTTCCTGAAGATGGGAATGCAGAAGGCAGTACAGGGTTTATTGTAGCCAAACGGGAAAAGGAAGAAGATGAAGCGACTATACGCGAGCAGCTTCTGAATCCACCTGAACAGGACGAGGCTTATGTGAATCAGGTGCTCTACATCATGCAGAATCATCCGATGATCGATCAGCAGATCCTTGCTCTTGAACGTGCTGCCTACATTCAGTCCCCAGATATGGATGAGACGATTAAAAATTGGCTCTCCACGCAGCAGGTTCATCCCGTCGTACAGTTCAAGGCGCTTCAATGCTTGCGAAAGCGGGGGGCAAGCGGGACCATTGCACTGGAGAGGCTTGGGGAGACAATCGAGCTTGATCTGGAGGCTACACCGCTATCCATGGACGAATTCCCGAATCCGATCATCCGGATTTTGGAGCGGACAGAGCAGGTTGCCGAGGTCGATGATCCGACATTGCCGCATTTTGCAAGAGAGTTATGGAAAGAAAGTTTGCAATTTTTGTATGGTACGGCTGCATATCATTGGATGCTGAGAGAAGACGAGGACACGGTGGATTATTTCGCTGCTGCGCTGCATTTGACGCTGCTGCTCACTGTATACGGCTCGGCGAACGATGACGATATTCGTGATACATACGGCATTACGGAAGGTTTAAGATTCCGTTATGAGCAAGCATGCAAGGCATTAAGACAGGTTGCTGTGCTGCAGCAATCCGGAGATGATGAACCGGAGTCTTGATAATCTGAGCCAGCTTGTTTATAATAGAATGGTTTATGAAACGTGAAAACTACTGATGCATGAGCATTTTCGGAGGGGAAGGCATAAAATGAAAGCAACTTGGGAAAAAATAGACAAGAACATCGTGTCGATCGACGTGGAGGTAGAAGCGGAGAAAGTCACCGTCGCTCTTGATCAAGCATTTAAGAAAGTCGTTCAGAAAGTAAATGTACCTGGATTCCGTAAAGGTAAAGTGCCGCGCGGCATTTTCGAATCCCGTTTTGGAATTGAAAGCTTGTACCAGGATGCGATTGACATCCTATTGCCAGATGCTTATACCGAAGCAGTAAACGAGCACAATCTTGAGCCGGTTGACCGTCCTGAGATTGATGTAGAGCAATTCGCTAAAGGCGAAACGTTCAAATTCAAAGCGAAAGTAATCGTTAAGCCAGAAGTTACACTTGGCGAATACAAAGGCCTAGAAGTTGAAACGGTTGTGGCTGAAGTTACGGAAGAAGAAATCGCGGCTGAACTTGAGCGTCTGCAAACGCGTCATGCTGAGCTTTCGGTTGTTGAAGAAGGCGCTGCAGCAAACGGCGATATCACAGTTATCGATTTCGACGGTTACGTAGACGGCGAAGCATTCGAAGGCGGAGCAGGCGAGCGTTATTCGCTTGAGCTTGGTTCGAACTCGTTCATCCCTGGTTTCGAAGAGCAAGTTGTTGGCATGCAAATCGGAGATTTCAAGGATGTTGAAGTAACATTCCCTGATAGCTACCACGCTGAGCACCTTGCAGGTAAGGCTGCTGTGTTCAAAGTGAAGCTTCACGAAATCAAACGCAAGACGCTTCCAGCTCTTGACGATGAGTTTGCTAAAGATGTCAGCGAATTCGATACGCTTGAAGAGTACAAGAACGATCTTGTCAGCAAGCTTCAAGAGCGTAAAAACCAAGAAGGCGAGCAAGCTCGTGAAGTTGCCGTTGTTGATAAAGCTACAGCAGCTGCAGACGTTGAAATTCCTGAGCCGATGATCGTTTCCGAAACGGATTACATGATCAAAGATTTCGAGAACCGTCTCAAAATGCAAGGCATGAACATGGAACTTTATTTCCAGTTCTCTGGTCAGAATGAGTCTGTTCTTCGTGAGCAGATGCGTGCAGACGCTGAAAAACGCGTTCTTAACAACCTTGTACTTGATGCTATCGCTAAAGCGGAAGGCATTGTTGCTGGCGACGAGGATCTGAACGAAGAGCTTGAGAAGCTGTCCAAATCATACAACCGTCCTTCCGATGAGCTTCGTACAATCTTCACGCAAAACGGTAACCTTAACAGCTTGCAAGAAGATATTGCGCTTCGCAAAACGATCAAGTTCTTGCTTGATAACAGCAAAGCTGTTTAATACACCACATAAGCAAAACCGAATAAATGCTTCATTCAAGGTAAGGCACGTCATTGGTACGTGCCTTATTTTGACCCTACATATGAAATTGTGCTTGACCTGGAGAATAATCTCCGTACATATCGAACGGCCGTCGTCGTATAATGTAAAAGCGGAAAAATGACATCAATACGACTACGTGTTACAATAAGTAAGTAACCAAAGTCATAAACGAAAAGAGGTTGGTCGCATGAATCTGGTGCCGATCGTAGTCGAACAAACGAATCGCGGGGAGCGTTCTTACGATATTTATTCCCGTCTACTGAAGGACCGCATTATTTTCCTTGGGAGCGCAATCGATGATGATGTAGCAAACTCCATCATTGCACAGCTGCTGTTTCTGGCGGCCGACGACCCAGAGAAAGACATACATCTGTACATTAACTCTCCCGGCGGCTCCGTGACTGCAGGAATGGGTATATTTGATACGATGCAATATATTAAGCCTGAGGTGTCCACAATTTGCATGGGCATGGCAGCCAGCATGGGCTCGCTTCTTCTTACAGCGGGTGCCAAGGGCAAGCGTTTCGCGCTCCCGAATGCTGAAGTAATGATTCACCAACCGCTTGGCGGCGTTCGCGGCCAGGCATCGGATATTAAAATCCACGCGGATTGGATTCTAAAAACGAAACAAAAGCTTAATCAAATTTACGTAGATCGCACCGGACAGCCCTATGAGAAAATCGACCGCGATACCGACCGTGACAATTTCATGAGCGCGGAAGAGGCTCTTGCCTACGGTTTGATTGACAAGGTGATTACAGCACCGGTATCGACGATTTAATCGAAGGGGTGATTACATGTTTAAATTCAACGACGAAAAAGGCCAATTGAAATGTTCATTCTGCGGCAAATCGCAGGATCAAGTTCGTAAGTTGGTTGCCGGTCCCGGCGTCTATATATGCGATGAGTGTATCGAGCTGTGCACTGAAATTGTTGAGGAAGAACTCGGTAATGAGGAAGAGCTTGATCTGAAAGATATTCCGAAACCGAAAGATATTCGTGCCATTCTGGATTCTTATGTCATCGGTCAAGAGTTTGCCAAGAAATCATTGTCTGTAGCGGTATACAACCATTACAAACGGATTAATTCGGGCAGTAAAATCGAAGATGTCGAATTGCAAAAAAGTAATATTTTGCTGCTAGGTCCTACAGGCTCAGGTAAAACATTGCTTGCACAAACGATGGCGAAAATATTGAACGTTCCGTTTGCAATTGCAGATGCAACTTCGCTTACAGAAGCGGGTTATGTCGGCGAGGACGTTGAGAACATCTTGCTTAAATTGATCCAAGCTGCGGATTATGATGTGGAGAAAGCTGAGCGCGGCATTATTTATATCGACGAAATTGATAAAGTGGCTCGCAAATCAGAGAATCCGTCCATTACGCGCGATGTATCTGGTGAAGGCGTTCAACAAGCCCTTCTGAAAATTTTGGAAGGCACGGTAGCTTCCGTACCACCGCAAGGCGGACGCAAGCACCCGCACCAAGAGTTTATCCAAATCGATACAACGAACATTTTGTTCATTTGCGGCGGTGCATTCGACGGACTCGAGTCTCTGATCAAACGTCGTATCGGCAAGAAAGTAATTGGCTTCAGCTCAACGGGCGAATTGCAGAAGGATCTGAAAGCAGGCGAATACCTCACTATGGTATTGCCGGAGGATCTGTTGAAATTCGGCTTGATTCCAGAGTTTGTTGGCCGTTTACCTATTATTTCTACGCTTGAGCCGCTTGATGAGCCAGCACTTGTTCGGATTCTATCCGAACCGAAGAACGCGCTCGTGAAGCAGTATCAGAAGCTGCTTGAGATGGACAATGTGAAGCTTGATTTCGAGCCTGCCGCACTCGATGCAATTGCGAAGGAAGCGATCAAACGCAACACAGGTGCCCGTGGCTTACGCGCCATTATCGAGAGCATTATGCTGGAAGTCATGTACGAGGTGCCGTCACGCGACGATCTAAGTACATGTCTCATCACCGAACAAACGGTGCAAGAGAAAATCATGCCAGAGCTTACAGCTAAGAAAAGCAAGAAAAAGGAAGAGAGCGCGTAAGATAGCGTTCAAATAGAAGGGCTGTAAGTTCGGGTGTTCTGCCCTTACTTGCAGTCCGATTACGTAACGAGCGTTTGTCGCCAATGACGACTTTGCCGATTGCGATTGACTACCGTCATTGTTTCCACCCCGCCGCGCAGCACGATTGCTGCCGGTCAAAGGGTGGACTTTGACGTTCATGGGAGAGATAAGCTTATGTATTTGCGTCAAGATACAGTGGCGGTTAAAGTCGGCAATCTAACGATTGGCGGCAGTAACGAGGTCATTATTCAAAGTATGTGTACAACGAAGACAGCGGATGTCGAAGCGACGGTTGCAGAAATTCTTGGCCTTGAAGAGGCGGGCTGTCAGCTTGTAAGGGTCACGGTCAATAATAAAGAAGCAGCAGAAGCGATCAAGGAAATTAAAAAACGCATTCATATTCCTCTTGTAGCAGATATTCATTTCGATTACCGTTTAGCATTGCTTGCGATTGAGAATGGCATCGATAAGGTTCGGATTAATCCGGGTAATATCGGCCGCCGCGAGCGTGTAGAAGCTGTCGTGAAAGCGTGTAAGGAAAAAGGAATTCCGATTCGAATTGGCGTTAATGCAGGCTCATTAGAAAATCATCTGCTTGAGAAATACGGCTATCCAACGCCGGAAGCAATGGTTGAGAGCGCATTGTTCCATATCGGCATCTTGGAAGAGCTTGATTTCCACGATATCATCGTATCGCTCAAGGCGTCTGATGTTCCGATGGCGATTGCTGCATACACAATGGCTTCGAAGGTAATTAAGTATCCGCTCCACCTCGGAATTACAGAGGCGGGCACACTGCACACGGGCACGATTAAGAGTTCTGCGGGTATTGGTGCTTTATTAGCACTTGGTATCGGGAACACGCTGAGAATCAGTCTGAGCGCGGATACAGTTGAAGAGGTGAAGGTAGCTCGCGAGCTGCTCAAAACCTTTGGTCTTATTACGAATGCGGCAACACTTGTATCTTGTCCGACCTGCGGACGTCTTGATATCGATTTATTCTCGATTGCCAATGAGGTAGAAGAGTATATTTCCAAAATCAAGGTGCCGATTAAAGTATCTGTACTTGGCTGTGCGGTTAACGGTCCTGGAGAGGCTCGTGAAGCCGATATCGGCATTGCTGGCGCAAGAGGCGAAGGGATGCTGTTCCGTTACGGAGAGCTTATCCGCAAGGTGCCTGAGGCTGAGCTGCTGTCAGAGCTGAAGAAAGAAATTGACGAAATCGTACGGGTGTTCGACGCAACTGGCGAAATTCCCGGCCGTAAGCATCATGCGCCTGCATAATAAACGAAGAGGCTTGTTGTATCCCTAGTGGATGCGACAAGCCTCTTTTTTGTTCATATAACCGGTCTCTATTGGTGAAGAAGTATAATTTTCGGAGATGGAGGAAAAATATTGGTTACAATATGCGGGAGGTAAAGGCGGGGGTGCAATTGCAGCGGATTAGTCTCAACCAGCTAGGCTCCATGATCATCTTGTTTCTGATCGGAAGCTCCTCGTTGTTTCTACTGGCTAGTGACGCTTCTAAGGATGCTTGGCTCGCTGTAATTGTTGGGATGCTTGGTGGTCTGCTCCTATTATGGGGCGTCAATTTGTTTTTGTACCGCTTGATGCCTGAGATGAATCTAATTGAAATGATTTTTGAACTCATGGGCAAGCCGATTGGTTATTTGATAGGGATCGCTTATGTGCTTTATTTCTGTTACAAATCGATCCGTAATGTTCGAGAGTTCGGCGATCTAAGCATTATGTATTTATTGCCGCAAACGCCGTTGCCGGCCTTAATGCTCATTGTTTGCCTGCTGTCTGCGTTCACGATCTTCCATGGTGTAGATGTTTTTTTTCGGATGGCGGAGGCTGTACTGCCCATTGTCATTATTATTTACATCTTACTGTTTTTGCTTGTTGCAGGCTCTGGCCTGCTCCATTTCGATCATGTGACGCCTGTGCTTGACGAAGGTTTTAAACCGATCTGGGATGCTGCCATTCCTGAACTTATTTCATTTCCGTTCGGTGAGATCGTATTGTTTTTAATGTTTTGGAAGTATACGGAGCATAGAGGCAATATGGTGAGCTTGACTGTAAAATGTTTTCTCTTCTCTGGCTTGTTTATTACGTTTACGAATTTGTTTATACTAGCAGGCCTCGGCAGTCTCGCAGGGACGGTGTCGATTCCTTTGATGCAGCTGACAAACCTGATAGAATTTGCCCGATTTCTCGAGCGGATTGATCCGCTAGTCGCGCTTCTTCTGTTTACAGGTGTTTTTTTTAAGCTAACTGCCTATTACTTCGGAGCCGTTCTGGCCTTGTCACAGATTGTGAACAGGCCTAACAACAAATACATTATTTTGTTAATCGGGATGGTTATTTTCTTTGGATCGTTTTTGTTTAGAAACTACCTGGAGCATATATATGTCGGGTTTCAATATAACGTTAAATATCACTTCCCCATCTTTCAAATTTTCCTTCCCATAATGCTGCTGACACTGGCGATCATTAAAAAGAGACGGAGTGAAAAGGTGCATGCGAAATGAATGAGGAAATTAAAGGAAACCATTCAACTGATGAAAAAGAGCTCAAGCGCTTATCTGCCGATTTGGATCAAAACATTAAGATGGTTACGGATCAGCTAGGTACACAGCCTGATATCATGATTAGACAATTGCATCTGTTTAGTAACAGCAAAGCTGCACTTCTGTATATCGCAGGCATGACGAATGTGAACGCGGTTAACCTGCTCGTCATGAGTATGATATCCGAACCTCCTCTAGGCAGCAGTGAGCAGGTGGAATCACCCTTCGACAGCTTAATGTATCGGTCTCTTGCGGTTGGAGGCATACGCAAGCTTGCGAGTCTTGACGAGGTGCTGCTCGCTATGCTGGAGGGAAACTCGATTATACTGCTTGATGGCTTCTGCGATGCGATTGCCGCCTTTACATGCGGTGTAGAGAAGCGCTCGGTTGAGGAGCCAAGTACGCAGACGGTCGTGCGCGGGCCTAAGGAGGGCTTCACAGAAACGCTGCACGTTAACACGGCGCTGATCCGCAACAAAATCAAGTCGCCCAATTTACGTATGGAATACCGAATAATCGGCCATCAGACCCGAACGACGATTGCCCTCGTATTCATGAAAGGGATTGCGGACGACAAAGTGATTGAGGAGGCACGTCGGCGATTAGATTTAATCGATACGGACAGTATTTTGGAGAGCGGTTATATCGAGGAGTTTATCCAAGACAAGACGTTTACTCCGTTTCCACTGCTGCAAAACTCCGAGCGTCCTGATGCGGTTGCAGCCGGCCTGCTTGAGGGGCAGTTTGCAATTATTGTGGATGGCACACCATTTGTGCTGTTGGCTCCGGTCACGTTCGTGAAATTTTTTCAATCGAGCGAGGATTATTATCAGCGTTATGATATCGCAACCTTTCTGCGAATCATTCGCTTCTTTTCTTTTTTTGCATCGATGCTGCTGCCTTCCATTTATATTGCAATCACAACCTTTCACCAAGAAATGCTGCCTACACAGCTGTTGATCAGTATTGCTGCGCAGCGGGAAGGAGTGCCGTTCCCTGCTTTAATAGAAGCAATGATTATGGAGGTTACGTTCGAAATATTACGCGAAGCAGGCGTAAGAATGCCTCGCATCATCGGCCCTGCAATCTCAATCGTCGGTGCGCTCGTTCTAGGTCAATCTGCTGTACAAGCGGGACTCGTCTCGGCTGCGATGGTTATTGTCGTATCGTTTACCGCAATTGCAAGCTTCGTCATTCCCTCCGTTAATATGGGGACAGCAGCGCGTTTAATTCGTTTTCTATTAATGATACTTGCAGGTACGTTTGGGGTATTCGGTATATTGGCAGGTCTTATGATGTTATTAACGCACTTGTCAGCGCTGCGCTCCTTCGGTGTTCCTTATTTGGCTCCGATAGCTCCACTTGTGCCGGGGAGCCTGAAAGATGTATTCATACGGGTTCCATGGTGGGCAATGAAGAAACGCCCTGGCTTCCAGAAGAAAGAGGCGACTGTGCGTCAGGGGACGCCGAGCAGCCTCTCAGAAACAGACGATGAGCATCCTCAGGAAGGGAGTGAGCAGTAGTGAAACAGCGTATAACGAGCTTACAGGCGATTGTAATCGTCGTAATCTCGATCGTCCCAAGCTCTTTGTTCTATATACCAAGCGTTGTTATTCAAATAGCTAAGCAAGACGGATGGATTTCTGTCTTACTTTCGCTGATTGTTACATTGCTTCTCGCAATCGTGATTGGACATGTATGCAGGGAAGCGAATAGGCATTCATTATTAGCATGGCTCCGAAGCCGGCTTGGAAAAATAATAGCGACGGCAGTGGGTCTAATTTTATGCATGTACTATTTCATAGCTTCAGTTATCATTGTCAGGCAGTTTGCTGATTTCATGTCTACAGAGACGTTAATGGCGACGCCACTAGTTATGCTGGCCGGCATTATTGTGCTCGTATCCGTCTATATCGCTTCGCAAGGTATTGAGTCGTTAGCTCGCGTTATCTTTGTTGTATTTTTGTTTTTTATGTTTTTTGTATGCTTGAACACAGCTTTAATATGGGGACAGAGTGATTTCAAGCAATTTCTCCCCCTTTTAGAGAGCCTGCCTGCTGATCATATGAAAGCAATGCTCATGCCGCTTGGATGTCTCTCGGAAATAGCTGTTCTGCTGCTGCTTGCTCCGTTTTTGGAAACTCCCGCCTCTGGCATCAAAATCGCTTTGTGGAGCACTTTGATTTCTGGTTTGATCTGTGTGGTAGTGACCGGGGTTACCATTACAGTGTTCGGAACGAAAATTATTAGTGCGATTTCCTATCCTGCTTTTGCAGCGATTGGTACGGTTGAAATTAGTCAGTTTATTGAGCGAGTAGATGTATTGCTCGTGTCGGCTTGGACGGCTTCGATGTTTGCTCAAGTCTCTATTTATACATTCGGGTTTTTCCAGATGGTTACACAAACGTTCAAGCTCACCTCGCATTTCAGTCAATATGCGGCTGGAGGTCTCTTGATTCTAGCCACGGCATTGTATGCTTGGCCAAGCAATGTTGTCGTGGCTGAGTTCAGCTACACCACACTAACAATCTACTTTCTGTTGAACAATTATGGGGTATGTATAATGATTTGGTTCGGTCTTCGATTGACACAGTATAAAGCTAAAATAGCCACGGAGAGCTTATGAGCATAACTCGCATCTCGATTGTTGCTGCGGTCGCTATCGTTCTCACTTGTCTATTGACGGGCTGCTGGAGCCGAATTGAGCTCAATGAGCTTGCGATCACATCTGCTACCGCTGTTGATAGGAAGGGGGATGAGTGGTTCGTTTCCTTCCAGGTGCTCATTCCCTCGTCAATATCTTCTGGCATTGGCATTACGGGAGGTGGATCAGGGGCTCCGGTAATTGTATATTCTACGAAAGGAAAGACCATAAAGGAGGCAAACTCACGCAGCTTTTTCGAGAGTCCCCGCAAGCTTTATTTTGCACATAATCGTGTCATTATTGTAAGCGAAGAAGCGGCGCGCCGAGGTTTGAATCCAGTATTGGACGTTTATTTAAGGAATACGGATGCAAGGGAGACTGTCGACGTGCTTATTGCTCCAGGCAGTGCGCGCACCATATTGGAGCAAATGATGCAGATTCAGAAAATCTCTGGAGACGGCATTCGGGAAATCAACCATTTGGAGTCCAAATATACGTCCATTCTGCCTGAGGTGAAGATGTATCAGTTAGCTATGAGTTTGGCGAGCGATTCAGGCAGTGCGCTGCTTCCAGAAGTTTTCTTGTCAGGACATTCTGATGCTGCATCGCTTAAAGTATTTGATCGAACAACGTTGCCAGCCAAAGTAAAACTCGGCCGTTTAGCTGTTATCAAAAAAGACAAAATGGTCGGCTGGCTCTCGCGCAAGGAAGCGCTCGGGGTAGCCTTTCTACGCAATGATGTGAAAAAAACGTCTTTGACCTTCGCTTGTCCGAACGAGGAAAACAAACACTTAACCCTGCAGGTGGGCAGCTCCTCAACAGAGCTTCAGCCGATTCTAAAGGGGGATAAGATGACGGTCAAGGCTCATATAAAAGGAAAAGCCGTGCTGTCCGAGTCAGACTGTGCCTCGATGGATTTGTATAAACCGGAGATTGTTGATGCACTGGAGAAGGCGGCAGTGAAGGAACTCCTAACCTACACCGAGGCAGGCTGGAAAGCGACTCAGCGGTTACACACCGATACTTTAGGGTTCGCTGATCTGGCACATCGGAAATACCGCAAGCAATGGAGGACGTGGAAAAAGGATTGGGATCGCTATTTTGCTGCGATAAAAGTCGAGGTTTCGGCTGAAATTACGCTAACCAACGTCGGTCTGAGCAATCAACCGTTCAATGCGGACGCATTGAGAGAAGGCAAGAAATAAGGAGGTTTAGCGATGAGTTACATAACCATCCTATTTATTATTTCGATAGCCGCAATAGTTGGAGCAGGGTACAAGTTCTTGATTAAGAAAGGACTGTACCGCAACTTTGTTGCCTATTCAGTTATGACGCTGTGGGCGGCTTATTTGTTCAGTTCACAGTGGTATGACTGGCCGATTATTACACTCGTAACACCAGTCACGTTGTTATTTGCTCCGCTCAAGCGGTTTTTGAATATGATGAGCTGGATGAGCTAATCGGCCTAGATTGTAAAATTAACGAAGATTAACGGTTATTACCACTTCTCAGGGGCAATACTATCCAATACGATTGCAGAATACGATAATGGAAAAATAAACAATATTTCCATATATATGATTCATTACCGATTACACGGTTACGACCGTTTACGCTTGAAATAGAAGTATGGTGTGGAAATGTCTCCATGCTGCTTCTATTTCTACGCGAAACGAGTCTTCACCGATTACACGGTTACGACCGTTTACGCTTGAAATAGAAGTATGGAGTAGAAATGCCTCCATGCCGCTTCTATTTCTACGCGAAACGAGTCTCCACCGATTACACGGTTACGACCGTTTACGCTTGAAAGGAGCGGGATGTTATGAGTTTGAGTGTTGTATTGATGTTGATTCAAGTTTTTTTTGCCGTTGTAATCGGCTTGTACTTTTGGAATCTGCTGCGCAATCAGAAGACGAACCGCTCTGCAGTTGATCGAGAGTCGCGGAAAGAAATGGATAAGCTTCGTAAGCTCAGAAGTGTGTCCTTGACGAAGCCGCTTGCGGAGAAAACAAGGCCCCAGGCTATGCAGGACATCGTTGGGCAGCGAGACGGTCTGCGCGCCCTCAAGGCGGCGCTGTGCAGCGCAAATCCACAGCATGTGATCATCTATGGTCCGCCTGGCGTCGGCAAAACAGCCGCTGCGCGCGTTGTGCTGGAGGAAGCTAAAAAAAACGTCTCCTCCCCCTTTTTACCTGAAGCGAAATTTACCGAAATCGATGCAACTACGGCTCGCTTTGACGAGCGTGGAATTGCGGATCCGTTGATCGGCTCTGTTCATGATCCGATTTATCAAGGTGCTGGAGCGATGGGGGTGGCCGGAATTCCGCAGCCAAAGCCGGGAGCGGTCACGAAAGCGCATGGCGGTATATTGTTTATTGACGAAATAGGTGAATTGCATCCCGTTCAGATGAATAAATTGTTAAAAGTGCTGGAGGACCGCAAGGTTTTTCTAGAGAGCGCCTATTACAATTCAGAGGATTCCAATATCCCGGTGTATATCCATGATATATTCCAGAACGGCTTGCCGGCAGATTTTAGGCTTGTAGGCGCTACAACGCGCTCACCGCAGGAGATTCCACCAGCTATCCGCTCTCGCTGCATGGAGGTGTTCTTCCGTCCGCTGCTTGCAGTGGAAATTGGACTCGTCGCCGAAAATGCAGTGAAGAAAATCGGTTTTGCACCTTGCCCGGAAGCGATTGAAGTCGTCAAACGTTATGCGACAAACGGCCGTGAGGCTGTAAACGTCATACAGCTTGCTGCCGGTGTTGCATTGTCTGAGAAAAGGGACAGTATTACTGCAGGAGACATTGAGTGGGTGGTGAACAGCAGTCAGATCCCACCGCGCCCGGATCGCAAAGTGCCTGATGCTCCGCAGGTTGGCTTTGTGAATGGCCTTGCCGTATATGGACCTAATATGGGAACGCTGCTTGAAATCGAAGTAAGTGCGATTCCAGCGGCAGCCTCTAAAGGTCAATTTACAATTACAGGGGTTGTTGACGAAGAGGAGCTTGGCGGGGGCTCGCGTACGCTTAGAAGGAAAAGCATGGCCAAGGGATCTGTCGAGAATGTATTGACTGTATTACGGCGCATAGGGCTGAACCCGCAGGATTTCGATCTGCATATTAACTTCCCTGGCGGCACGCCAATCGATGGACCATCTGCCGGTATTGCGATGGCAACGGCCATAACATCAGCGATTAAGGGCATTCCTATCGATAATAAACTGGCGATGACCGGTGAAGTAGGCATCCATGGAAATGTGAAGCCCGTTGGCGGAGTGCTTGCGAAAGTTGAGGCAGCTTTTCAAGCTGGAGCGAATACGGTCATCATTCCGCGTGAAAATTGGCAAGCGATATTTGCAGACTTGGAAGGTTTGAAGGTAATCCCAGTCGAAAAAGTAGAAGAAGTGTTCAAATACGTTTTTCCTGGGGCCGAGAACTCTTCGGTGCGGGTGGAAGCCCCTTTTGGAACCGATCTTTTTATCGCTTCTGCCGTTCCCTATTTGCAGGCTGATTCTGTAGAATGATAAACTAAGGTAGATGTTAACAATTGGAGGTGCTGGTGTGGGACCTAATAAATCGAAAGGTCGTCGGCTGCCCTTGCTTCCGCTTAGAGGGCTGCTCGTTTATCCCAGCATGGTGCTGCACCTTGATGTGGGTAGGGACAAATCGGTTCGGGCGCTTGAGCGCTCGATGGTCGAAGACCATATGATATTGTTGTGTTCACAGTCTGAAGTGAACATTGAGGAGCCGACGGAGGAAGATATTTATAAAGTCGGCACGATTGCGAAGGTAAGGCAGATGCTAAAATTGCCGAATGGGACGATCCGCGTATTGGTAGAGGGCGTGTCTCGCGCGGAGATTTTGGATTATTTGCCGAATGATGAGTTTTATGAAGTATCTGTGAAAGAACTGCCCGAGCAGGAGACGGATGATCCTGAGGTAGATGCGCTCATGCGTTCTGTGCTGAACCAGTTTGAGCACTATATCTCATTATCGAAAAAAGTGACGCCCGAAACGTATGCGGCAGTATCGGACATCGATGATCCAGGCCGGCTTGCGGATGTGATTACGAGCCATCTGTCGCTCAAGATTAAGGATAAGCAGGACATTCTCGAAACAGTTGATGTTGGCGAACGACTGGAGAAACTTCTTGATATTCTGAATAACGAGCGCGAGGTGCTTGAGCTCGAGCGTAAAATCAACCAACGTGTTAAGAAACAAATGGAAAAAACGCAAAAAGAATATTATTTGCGTGAGCAAATGAAGGCGATTCAGAAGGAGCTTGGTGAGAAGGAAGGCCGAGCAGGAGAGGTCGAGGAGCTGCGTTCACAGCTTGCAGAAGCAGGCGTTCCTGATCAGGTGAAAGAAAAAATTGAGAAAGAAATCGACCGGCTCGAAAAAATGCCATCTACCTCTGCGGAGGGCGGTGTCATTCGGAATTATATCGATTGGCTTCTATCCTTGCCTTGGAACAAAACGACTGACGATGACCTCAGCTTAAGCAAAGCCGAAGAGATTCTGAATGATGACCATTACGGGTTAGAGAAGCCTAAAGAGCGGGTTCTTGAGTATTTGGCTGTTCAACAGCTTGTGAAGCAGTTGAAGGGTCCGATTCTGTGTCTGGTAGGACCTCCGGGTGTTGGTAAAACATCGCTGGCGCGTTCAATTGCTAAGTCGCTTGGCCGTAAGTTTGTAAGGATCTCGCTCGGCGGCGTACGTGATGAAGCGGAAATTCGCGGTCATCGTCGCACGTATGTAGGGGCTATGCCGGGACGGATTATTCAAGGAATGAAAACGGCAGGCTCGCTTAATCCTGTATTTTTACTTGATGAAATCGACAAAATGGCTATGGATTTCCGCGGAGATCCAGCATCGGCTTTGCTAGAGGTGCTTGACCCCGAGCAGAACAATACGTTCAGCGACCATTATGTAGAAGTGCCTTTCAATTTGTCTAATGTGATGTTCGTTACAACAGCCAATGCGCTGCATAACATACCTCGTCCACTTCTTGACCGGATGGAAGTATTGTATATCCCAGGATATACCGAACTGGAGAAGCTTCAAATTGGTACGCGCTACCTGCTGCCTAAGCAGAAGAAGGAGCATGGGCTTACTGAGGAACACCTGGTTATCAAAGAAGAGGTTTTGCTACAGCTAGTGAGAGAGTATACTAGAGAGTCAGGTGTCCGTAATTTGGAGCAGCAAATTGCTGCCGTGTGCCGCAAGGCTGCGAGGCATTTCGTATCCAAAGAGCAGTCCGAAATGCTGGAGCCTCTTGAGCTGACGAGTGAGTTGTTGAAGGAATGGCTCGGTCCATCAAAGTTCCGTTACGGCCTTGCTGAGAGCGAGAATCAAATTGGTGCGGTAACGGGTTTGGCATGGACAGAGGTTGGCGGAGATACGCTTGTTATCGAAGTAACGGTAATGCCGGGTAGCGGAAAGCTAACGTTAACTGGTAAACTAGGTGATGTCATGAAGGAATCGGCCCAGGCAGCGTTCAGCTTTACACGTTCGAAAGCGACCGAGCTTGGCATTGATCCGGGCTTCCATGAGAAGAACGATATTCATATTCATATTCCAGAGGGCGCCATTCCGAAGGATGGTCCATCTGCAGGCATCACTATCGCAACAGCTCTTATTTCAGCCCTTACCAATCGCTATGTGAACAAAGAAGTGGCGATGACGGGAGAAATAACGCTTAGAGGCCGTGTGCTGCCGATTGGCGGTTTGAAGGAGAAATCACTTGCCGCGCATCGAGCGGGAATTCGCACGATATTGTTGCCGAAAGAAAATGAACGGGATTTAAGGGATATTCCCGACAGCGTACGTCATGATATGCAATTTTTTCCTGTTAGTCATATGGATGAAGTTCTGCAGCATGCGTTGCTTCCGGTTCAAACGGAGGAGAAGGCAGGTACAACGATTTTATGAAAATTACACAAGCCGAATTTATCATCAGTGCAGTAAAGCCACATCAATACCCAGAGGACGCCTTGCCAGAGATTGCTCTGGCAGGGCGTTCGAATGTAGGAAAATCTTCATTGATTAACAAACTTATTTTACGCAAAAACTTAGCAAGAACAAGCTCGCAGCCTGGGAAAACGCAGCAGCTTAACTACTATCGGGTGAATGATGCGATTTATTTGGTCGATTTCCCTGGCTATGGCTATGCGAAGGTATCGAAGACTCAACGCGTGCTGTTCGGAGAAATGATTGAGCGTTATATTCAAGGCCGCGAGCAGCTCAAGCTGCAGCTTCTCGTTATTGATATTCGCCATGAGCCGTCGGAACAGGATCAGCAGATGTACAAGTGGCTGAAGCATTATGAAATCCCAACTTGTATTGTCGTGACTAAGGCGGACAAGATTCCGAAGTCGAAATGGGACAAGCATATGAAGATGGTTAAAAAGACGCTTGAGACAGACCCGCGCGACTCGGTTGTTTTATTCTCATCCGAATTGGGTATTGGAAGAGAGCAGCTTTGGGATATTATTAACGAAGCGATTGCTACATGAGGTAGCAAGAGCAGCAAGTTCTTATATAAAGCAGAGGATACAGTGAAAAAGTCGGCATTACTCGTGAATTCTACCGTTATTTTGTGGAATATGCGAGAATATCGAGGATGAGCGGCAGGAATAAAATGTTCAGATCACGTATAATATACTTAAGCAACAAGATCAGAGTTAAAAGTCCAAAGCGTGCAAGTTCAAAGAATTGAGGAGATTTTTATGGCTAAGCGGCTAGCCACAGAGTATGTAAATGCCAAACTGCAATTGACGAATGAAGAGATGGCTAAGTTTATCCAGTTGTTTGAAGAGCAACAAATTCACCTTCAGGTGCTTGTGCTCGACAATGGGAATCAGGAGCTTGTTCTCGAAGACGTGGCAGGGAGGGAAGAAGTCCGACTGACCTTTGAACGTCAACAAGACTATTATGTATGCGTACTATCTTGCCGTCTTGTTCAACCGAGGCTGACCAATGCTATGCGAAAGGCACTGTCTGCTTTCCGCGGCAACGCGATCGTCAACCGAATCTACAGTCATTATACGATGATCTATCATTATAAGAATGGTTCTGTTCACCAAATTGTTGAAAGCTCCAATACGGGAGAACGTGTCGTATTCGAGTTCAAAGACACACTGGGTCAGTTGGAACGGGTATTCCGCAGTCGGCTTATCGAACGTGAGATCGGCTTGCTGAGCAGCGCTGTCAATGAGCTGCTCGACCTTCGCAACCAAACGAAGGAAGCTGGCGAAATTCGTAAGATCGATGAGCGTCTTACCGATTTAACACACAAGCTGTTCATTCTTGAAGCGTAATGGGTTAAGAATAAGCACATGAAGGGAGCCGCCGCTGCGGCTCTTTTTTTGTTTGTGTAAAGTGCAACATTTTATGCGTTTTTGCAGTTAGTAGCAAGGTAAGGGAAATTAAGCTCGCATAAACAGACATCATATAGGAGATGAACGAAGATGAATCAAACC
Organism: Paenibacillus sinopodophylli; assembly: GCF_005930355.1. Lineage (GTDB taxonomy): Bacteria > Bacillota > Bacilli > Paenibacillales > Paenibacillaceae > Pristimantibacillus > Pristimantibacillus sinopodophylli. The sequence goes on along the minus strand of NZ_VDBO01000001.1, from coordinate 2,130,629 downwards.
AAACGTTTCAAACAGTTCGCAATTGGAATATCCTTTGCGCTTGCCCTTTCATTGACAGCATGCAGCAACGAGGCAACCAATGTCGAAGCAACGCAGCCTGTGGCTGAAATGCCAAGCGAACAGCCAAGCACAGAACCAACGGGAGCCCCAAGTCCAGAGCCCACCTTGGAACCGACCAAGGATTCAGAGCAATCAGGCAATGGCGCAGCCGAGCATGGTTCTGAGATGTCTACATTGATTGGTTCTATTTATGATCTTGCCAAAGATGGTAAGGTGGCAGGCAGCGAATATGCAGCTCATTCCTCGCTCTTCGACGAAATCGAGCTGAAGTGGGGCAAGCCGGAAACGAATGAATCAGCGGGCAAAGGCATGTACGCTACCTACAAGGACAAGGGCATTACGTTTGGATATAACAAAGGCATGGTTGTTTTTGATGTAAGGTCGTATTCAGACAAATTGAAGAACATCACGCTGAAGGATCTTGATATTGCGCTCGGAACGGCAGAAGAGAAAACGGTCAGCGGAGATGACGAGATATATACGTATGAGGTTAATAAACAATATCAGCTGAAATTCGTGATAACAAAGTCTACCGGTAAGGTGGATCATATTTCGGTTTACAGCGCCGACGATACTAAAAATAATATGGCTGGATAATCAGGACACCGTTACAAGACAAGTTTCGATGTCATACATTGAAAGCGGGGCTGGCGCCAATAAGGTTTTTACGCCCCTAGAAAAAAAACTATTGCATTTATCTCGGATAGATGTTATTTTTATTCTCGTTGAAAACATTGTTGATGATAATAATAGGAACCAGGATTCACTCAGGACATAGTTATGTTGCGAGAGATTAATCCCTCGAGAAGTGAATGACGTAGGTCCTAGCGGATGAAATTTTTCAAACATTTTATTCCTAGGAAGGGGGAACCGGAGGATGGAATACTCAACTTTCGGAAGACACGTTGCTGTTGATACTTGGGGTGTAGACTTTGATCTACTTAACAGCGCTGAATTTTTGCAATCACACATGGTAGAGGCTGCTGAAGCATGTGGTGCTACTGTATTGTCGGTTCAAGCAAAACAATTCGATCCTCAAGGCGCAACTGTACTCGTGCTGTTGTCGGAGAGTCACCTCTCGATTCACACGTATCCAGAGAGAGGCTTTGCTGCATTAGACTGTTATACCTGCGGTGAAACTGTAGATCCTCAGCTTGCGATCGACTACATGCTAGCTGTATTGAAGCCAAAAGCGACTTATGCGAAGAAGCTTGTACGCGGTATGGGTGAACTGCAAGTGGAAGAGCCACAAATGAAACAAACTGAGCTCGTTTAAGAGCTTTAAAACTTATTATTCATAGCGAGATAACCATGGAGAACATCCATGGTTATTTCTTTGTATGAATAGGGAATAATGAGTCTGTACTTTTCAAATATTATTCATAAATGAACATTATCTGAATATCGAACTATGCTATAATAAGCGATAACATCAGTGGCTTATACGCACAAGAGAAGGAGGCAGGTGACCGCGCATGCACATTATCGCAGTAGGACTGAATTATAGAACAGCTCCCGTAGAAGTAAGAGAGCAGTTTGCATTTGCGGAACGGGAATTGCCTGAGGCAGTATCCCAGCTTATTCAGACACAAAGCATCATGGAATGTGTCATAGTAGCGACCTGCAATCGTACGGAGATTTATGCGGTAGTAGACAGGCATCAGCTATGTGGACATTACATTCGCAGTTTTATGGAGAAGTGGTTTAAGCTCCCGAGGGAGCATTTCACCAACCATTTATATATGTATGAGGATGAGAAGGCGATCGACCATTTGTTTCGCGTGACAAGCGGCTTGGATTCGATGGTGATCGGCGAGACTCAAATTTTGGGACAAGTGAAGAATGCCTTCTTGCTTGCGCAGCAGCATAAAACGACAGGAACGGTATTCAATATGCTGTTCAAGCAAGCCGTAACGATGGCTAAGCGCGCTCACTCCGAAACATCGATTGGAGAATCGGCGGTATCGGTCAGTTATGCAGCGGTAGAGCTGGGCAAACGGATTTTTGGCCAATTCAACAAGAAGACGGTTATGGTGATCGGTGCAGGTGAAACAGGCGAGCTTACGGCTAAGCATTTGTATGCGAACGGCGCTGAGCGAGTCATAGTTGTCAATAGGACGTTCGAGAGAGCGGCTCAGCTCGCTGACAAGTTTAATGGCTTGGCATGGTCTATGGAGGAAGCGGCTGACAAACTGCATGAAGCTGATATTATTATTAGCTCAACGGGCTCAGACGGCTATGTCCTCACGCGTCAACAGGTGGCGGCCGCCATGCAGCGCAGGAAAGCAAAACCTCTTTTCATGATTGATATAGCCGTTCCGCGTGATCTCGATCCATCGATAGCAGCAGTAGAGAACGTCTTTTTGTATGATATTGATGATCTGGAAGGTATTGTGGAGAGCAACTTGGAGCATCGCCGCCAGGAGGCTGCTAAGATTGAAGCTATGATATCCGAGGAAATTGAATTGTTCGAGCAATGGTACAAAACGCTCGGAGTCGTACCTTTAATTCGTTCTTTGCAAACGAAAGCGGCCGGCATTCATGAGGAAACGATGAACAGTCTGACGAACAAGCTGCCGGATCTTGGTGAGCACGAACTGAAGGTTATCCGCAAGCTAACGAAGAGCATCGTTAACCAGATGATGCAGGACCCGATTCTGCGTATTAAGGAAATGGCTGGAGAGAAGCGGGCTGACGAGGCAATGGACATGTTCGTGAAGCTATTCGCTCTGGAAAATGAGCTTGAAAAAACGCGTCAAGCTGAGCTTGAAGCGGCAACAGATACTGTCGCTGCAGCAAAAAAGAAAAATACTCAACCTCATGCGGCTGCGGCGGTATTAGCACCTATTACAAGGTAGACGGCTGCAAGGTGGAGGAGCTATGGTGACGCAAAACTTTTTATATGACGCGATACTTTATATTTACGCCCTGAGCCTGCTGTTTTATTTCTCTGACTTTATGAATGCGAGTCAGAAAGCGAAACGGATGGGTACAGGGCTGCTTATTTTTGTTTGGGTATTACAGACTGGTTATTTGATATTGCGAGTTGTGATGCATTTACAAATGACGGATGTGACCACTTTCGAATATTGGCTAGGATTTTCTTGGCTGCTCGTTACGATTTCATTAGTCATCAATAGGTTTTTCAAAATCGACTTCATCGTTTTTTTTGTCAATGTTGTCGGCTTCGCAGTACTCGCCTTAAATTTATACAGCAATCCCGGTAAGGGTGAGTCGCTTGAGCTGTGGGAAACGACGAGAGAGCTATTGTATATTCATATCAGTCTTGTATTATGCGCTTATGCTGCATTGACGATAGGTGCGTTGTTCGCAGGCATGTATTTGTTTCTTCACAATCAGTTGAAGCGAAAGCGGTGGACGAACTTTGTGCGCAGGCTGCCCAGCTTGGATATGATTGAGCGTTATGGCGACCGCGCCGTCATTATCGGTGTTCCATTGCTTGCGATGTCGCTCGCTATTGCTGTAACTTCATTGCTCGTTGAAGGACGTACTGCGCTTCTGCTCGATTGGAAGGTGTTGTCCTCCTTTGTTACGTTAATCGTTTATGGTATTTATGTATACCAAAGAGCGATGCTGAAGCGTCCTGGATTACAATTGGCACGTTTGTATATATTTTCGTTTGGCTTGCTGCTTCTGAATTTATTTTCGAATTATTTCTCTTCCTTTCATTGAGAGAATAAATAAAGCAAGCGGCTAAGGAGGACATGCTTCCATGAACGGATTTTATCCGGTGTACTTACAGCTTAAAGGTCGGCGCTGCCTTATTATCGGCGGCGGTAGGGTTGCCGAACGCAAGCTGCTTGGCTTGCTTGCTGCAGGTGCAGATCATGTTTGCGTCATTAGTCCTGCTGTTACGCCGCGGATTGCAGCTCTGGCTGCTGAAGGTGCTGTCCTCTGCAGCTTGCGCTCTTATGAAGCAAGTGACCTAGAAGGTGCACGGCTATTATTCGCAGCCACAAATGACAAGCGCCTGAATGCACAAGCTGCTGAGGATGCCGAGAGAATGGGCATTTGGGCGAGTACAGCGGACGAAGCGGGCAAAGGCTCTTTTATATCCCCCTCAACCATTAGAAGAGGCGATCTGCTCTTCGCGGTTACGGCATCAGGTGCCAGCCCGGCTTTATCCCAACATATCAAGCAAGAGCTCGAGGCCGAGTATGGTACGGAATACGAGGAATTAACAGCGAAACTGAGGCTTTTGCGCGAACGTGTTATCCGCGAGATTGCGGATGAGCAGAAACGAAAACAGATATTGAAGCTAGCGGCCGAAGAAGCCGCGCGCCATAAGCAGTACAATCGTGACATCGAGGAGTGGCTGAATAGTCTGCTTCATCGGATTGACAGGAGGCTTACATAATGGGAACAAATGAACAAGGTAAACGCGTTATCGTCGTAGGCACTAGGCAAAGCGCACTGGCGCTGACGCAAACGGGACAAGTCATTGATGAGCTTACACGGATCAGCGAGAAGCATGGATTTGGTTATACGTTTGAAGTGAAGAAGATTGTAACAAAAGGTGACCGTATTCTTGATGTTACGTTGTCTAAGGTTGGAGGCAAGGGCTTGTTTGTGAAAGAAATCGAGCAAGCACTGGTCGACGGCGTTATTGATCTGGCTGTACACAGCATGAAGGACATGCCCTATGAACTGCCAGAAGGATTAATGAACGGTGCCATACCGAAACGAGTAGATCCTAGGGACTGTCTGGTTACAAGGAAGGGTGGCGGCCTTGATGCATTGCCTCTTGGCGCTCGTGTAGGAACGAGCAGTCTCCGCCGTGCATGCCAGCTTAAGAACGCGAGACCTGATCTTCAGCTTGAGTCTATCCGCGGTAATATTGATTCCCGCATCCGCAAGCTGGAAACGGAAGGTTTCGACGCGGTCGTACTTGCTTCAGCAGGTCTGACGCGCATGGGTTGGCAGGATCGCATTTCCTCTAATATCCCGGTTGATGTGTGTCTACCAGCAGTTGGACAAGGTGCACTCGGCATCGAATGCCGTGAGAATGACGAGCAGATTCGTGAGCTGCTCGCCTTGTTGAACGATAGTGAAACGGAGCTTACGGTAAGAGCTGAACGCAGCTTCCTCGGCTCATTGAACGGTGGCTGCCAAGTGCCGATCGGCGCCTACTGCATGCGAGGCGAGGAGCTTGAAGGTCAGAGCGGGGCTTACAATTTGATTATGACTGGTATGGTCGGATCACCTGATGGCGCTACATTGCTGAAGGAAGTTATGCAGGGAACGAACCCCGAGCAGCTTGGCAAGGATGTTGCAGCCGCACTAATAGCACGCGGTGCAGACCGTATTTTAGCTGAAATCGGGGGATGACGGACTTGGATAAGGGGAAGGTATACTTGGTTGGCGCAGGACCGGGAGATCCTAAGCTGATCACAGTGCGCGGACTAGAATGCTTGAAGGAATGCGATGTGGTCGTCTACGACCGATTGGCAAGCCCAAGACTGCTCCGCTATGTAAAGTCGGGAGCAGAGCGGATTTATGTGGGGAAGCTGCCTGACCGCCATACGATGAAGCAGGAAGAAATTAATCAACTGCTTGTTGACTTGGCGCTTCAGGGCAAAGTGGTTACCCGTTTAAAGGGCGGCGATCCAACGATATTCGGCCGTGTCGGAGAAGAAGCGGAGCTGCTCTACGATAATGGTATCTCATTTGAGATTATACCTGGCATTACCTCGGCGATTGCTGTACCTGCTTATGCGGGCATTCCGGTTACTCATCGAGACTTCGCTTCCTCCCTGTCCATTATTACTGGGCATGAGAGTCCGGACAAGCTTGATCGTTCCATTCATTGGGATAAAGTAACAAATGCAACGGGAACACTTATTTTTTTGATGGGTGTTGCAAAAATCGGCTACATAGCGGACCAATTGATTAAGCATGGGAAGCCTCCTGAGACACCGGTTGCTCTCGTTCGCTGGGGGACGAGAGTGGAGCAGCGCACAATAGTCGGCACGCTTGAGACGATCGAGGGAATTGTTAAAGCCACAAACTTCCAGCCCCCCGCCGTAATTGTAGTTGGCGAGGTCGTATTGCAACGAGAGAAGCTCAAATGGTATGAGAGCAAGCCATTATTTGGTTTGCGGGTACTTGTAACGAGGGCAAGAGCGCAGGCGAGTGAGCTTGCTGATCAGATTGAAACGCTCGGCGGCGAGCCCTGTGAGTTCCCTGTCATTGAGACGAGAGAGCCTTCGGATCCAGGGGCGATTGAAGCTTTGCGCGAGAAGCTGGAGCAGGCGGAGCAATATCAATGGCTGATGTTCACAAGCGTAAACGGTGTTGACTATTTCTTGCGCTGGCTTCGGAAATTCCGAATTGACATACGTCGATTTTATGGTGCGAGGATTGCTGCTGTAGGTCCTAAGACAGCTGCAGCTCTTGCTGCTCACGGTCTAATTGCAGAAGTGATTCCGACGAAGTTCTATGCGGAAGGATTGCTTGAGCAGCTAAGGCCGCAGCTAAAAGCTGGGGAACGGGCATTGCTGCCGCGCGGCGATCTGGCACGTGAGGTATTGCCGCTTGAGCTGAAGGCAATGGGACTGCTTCCCACTGAAATTGATGTTTATGAAACGGTGCTCGCTGAGCAGCAGGACGAGCTCGCCCTTGAATGGATTATGGAGAAGGAAATCCATATGATTACGTTCACCAGCTCTTCCACCGTTACGAATCTACTGGAGCTTCTGAAGCGTAAAGGCGTTGATAACCCTGTAGAGCTTCTGTCTGGTATTCCGATCGCAAGCATGGGGCCGATTACGACTAGAACGGTACTGGAAGCGGGTTTAGAGGTTGCGATTGAGCCGGAAGCAGCGACACTGGACGGTTTACTTCAGGCTATGATCGACTATCAGCATACCCAGCTAGCCGCTAAGGCAAGGGAGGAAGTATAAATGTTAAGTTTTCCAACAGTAAGAAACCGCAGATTACGCAAAACGTCAGCGTTAAGAAACCTTGTGAGAGAAACAGCGCTGAGCGTGAATGATTTCATATATCCTATATTTGTAACCCATGGCGTGAATATTAAAGAAGAAATTCCGTCAATGCCAGGCGTTTATCACTTCTCAATGGACTTATTGGAGCAGGAAATTCGCGATGTGGTCAAAGCGGGTATACAGTCAGTACTGTTGTTTGGTTTGCCGGAGCATAAGGACGCGATTGGTAGTTCAGCTTATGCCGCGAACGGTATCGTTCAGCAAGCGATTCGCGCTGTCAAGCAATGGGCGCCTGAGCTTGTTGTCGTTGCTGACACCTGCTTATGTCAATTCACAGACCACGGTCACTGCGGAATCGTACACCTGCACGAGGAGTCGGGCATCGCCGAGGTAGATAATGATTCTTCCTTAGATCTGCTCGTTCAGACAGCAGTCTCGCAAGCTGAAGCTGGTGCGGATATTATTGCCCCATCGAATATGATGGACGGCTTTGTCATTGCCATTCGTCAAGGACTGGACGATGCGGGTTTCAGTGATGTGCCGATTATGTCTTATTCCGTGAAGTTCTCATCTGCTTACTACGGTCCGTTCCGTGATGCTGCCCATTCTGCACCGCAATTCGGTGACCGCAAAACTTATCAGATGGATCCAGCAAATACACGTGAAGCACTGCGGGAAGCGGAGACGGATATTGCAGAAGGAGCCGACTTCCTTATGGTTAAGCCTGCACTGGCATACTTGGACATTCTAAGGCTGCTTAAAGATAAGTACCATCTACCTGTTGTTGCTTATAACGTAAGCGCGGAGTATTCAATGGTGAAGGCTGCAGCTGCAAACGGCTGGATTGATGAGCGCTCAATCGTTCTGGAGACGCTGCTTGGGATGAAACGTGCAGGCGCGGATTTAATCATCACGTATCACGCAAAGGATGCGGCACGATGGTTGAAGGGAGAGGAATAAGCATATGAGTGAGAAAACCAATCTTAGAAATGATTCGCGTTCGGTCGAAGCTTTCGCAAGAGCGAAGAAGGTTATTCCAGGCGGAGTAAACAGCCCTGTTCGAGCATTCAAATCCGTAGGTTTAAATCCAGTTTATATGGATCGCGGACAAGGAAGCCGAATTTTTGATATTGATGGCAACAGCTATATTGATTATGTAGCTTCGTGGGGGCCGCTTATTATGGGGCATGCCCACCCGGAGGTCATTGATGCAATTAAGCGTACAGCAGAGAAGGGGACGAGCTTCGGCGCTCCTACTGAGCTTGAGACGCTGATGGCCGAGCTTGTGTGCGAGCGAGTACCTTCGGTAGATATCGTTCGTATGGTCAATTCGGGTACGGAAGCGACGATGAGTGCGATCAGACTTGCGCGGGGATATACGAAGCGCAACAAAATATTGAAATTTGAAGGTTCTTATCACGGGCATTCGGACAGCTTGTTGATTAAAGCGGGTTCAGGGGTGGCGACACTGGGCTTGCCTGACAGCCCTGGTGTTCCGGAGCATGTGGCATCGCATACCATCACTGTACCCTATAACGATATTGAATCGGTGAAGCTTGCTTTCGAGAAATTTGGCGAGGAAATCGCATGTGTGATTGTTGAACCAGTAGCGGGCAACATGGGCGTTGTACCACCTTTGCCAGGCTTTCTGCAGGGGCTTCGAGATATAACGGCTCAATATGGCACAGTGCTTATATTCGACGAGGTTATGACCGGTTTCCGCGTAGGATACAGCTGCGCGCAAGGTCTGTACGGCATTAAGCCAGATCTGACCTGCTTCGGGAAGGTTATCGGCGGCGGCTTGCCAGTCGGAGCCTATGGCGGCAAACGCGAGCTGATGGAGCTGATTGCCCCAAGCGGTCCGATCTACCAAGCAGGCACCTTGTCAGGCAACCCACTGGCGATGGCTGCTGGATTTGCAACGCTGAGCTTGCTTACACCGCAGGTGTATGAACGGCTAGAGCGCCAAGCCGTGCGGCTTCAGCTAGGCTTTGAGACAAATGCCAGCAAGCAGGGCATTCCGAGCACGATTAACCGCGTTGGCTCCATGGTTTGTCCGTTTTTCACAGATGCGACAGTCATCAACTTCGAATCGGCCAAAACCTCTGATCTTGAGAGGTTCAAAGCTTATTTTGCATCTATGCTTGATCTTGGCGTTAGCGTAGCTCCTTCTCAGTTCGAGGGCATGTTCATATCCGCTGTCCATACGGATGAGGATATCGATGCTACAATTGAAGCGAATCGTATCGCATTAAGCCGTTTATAGAGGTTGTCTACAGGAGGAATACGGAATGGTTGATGGTTATATAAAGCGAAGCGGCGAATGGCTGGAGCTGGATGATGCGGCTCTGGCATTCCTATCCGCTTCTCCAGCCATTAATCCCCATACGGAGAAGGATCCGGCGGCGTTGCCGGAGCTAGCACAGCCGCGGGCTGGCAGTCATCCGCACATGGTGCGGCAGTGGCTGCTGGCCCGTTCCTTTTTTCCGCAGAAATGGGTTAATCGGCTGTTTTCAGTAGGCGGCATAAGGTGGGAAGGTGAATGTCTGCAACTGCTTGCCTTCCCTGCGGTAGATCCGCGCAGCGACGCAGCTTATCGGAATATTCGGCTAAGTACACCTGCAATCTCACCGAAGGTGCTGTTCGAGGACGATTTCTGCATCGTCTTCGATAAACCGGCTGGAATGGCCGTGCACGGCTCAGCACCTGGTGAGTCCGGAACATTGGATGAAGCAGCAGCCAGACATTTGCTGAGGCAGGGAGATCCGCTAAACGTGCGTCATATTCATAGGCTTGATGATGAGACCTCGGGCCCGGTCTTATATGCCAAAAACGATCTTGCACAGTGGAAGCTGGATGAGGCGATGCGGGCCAAATTGATTGACAGGCAGTATATTGCAGTCGTGCACGGACAGCTATCCAAGGCTAATGGTGTGATTGATGCGCCGATTGGCAAAGATCGGCATCACCGCTCAAGGCGACGCGTATCGGATAACGGAGAGCATGCAGTTAGTCACTACGAGGTGCTTGCCTCGAATGGTGAGTTGTCTGTCATTCGTGTGCGGCTGCAAACAGGACGAACTCACCAAATTCGGGTTCATCTGAGTTATATTGGCCATCCACTGGCAGGGGACAGCTTGTACGGAGGGGACTCCAGGCTGCTCGGCCATCAAGCTCTCCATGGGGAGAGGCTGGTGTTCGCACATCCGTGGACGAATAGGCAGATGGAGATTCATTCGCCGTGGCCGAAGTGGCTTGTTGGGCTTTCTGAAAAGATACATAACCGTTCAAAATGATAGTCATGCTCCCGCCCCTCCTACCATATAGATAAGTAGTGAATGTAATGTTAGACCAAGCATTCAGTAGGAGAGGGGAGGACTTTAGCGTGTCGGATCAAACGAACGGATTACGCTTTGATGTGTATGAGCGCGTCCATTTGCCCGATGATGTAGCGGCAATTGACGAGCTGGAGGAAATCGAGCTTGTTCCCCGTATTCAGGTGATCGACCAAGGGGATCATGCTGTGCTCAAAGGGCAGCTTCTATTGAGCGGGGTATATCGGAATCAAGCTGATGCTGAGAACGTACTCACGCTTGAGCACTGGATACCTGTTGAAATTACGCTGCCGATGAACCGAATTTCGCGGCTGGACGATATTTCGATTGAAATCGATAATTTCGATGTCGATTTATTGTCCGCGCGTACGTTGAACATTACGGGTGTATTATCGCTTCGAGGTATTTCTGCCCAGCCTGTGTTAGAGCAGGAGGAAATCTGGCGCGAGGAGCCCTTCACGGTTGTACATCAGCGTGAGCCATTCGATGAGCGTGAGCGTGCATCCGAATCGTATTACGCGCAGATCGCGTCGAATGACACGCCGTACATATCGGCAGAGGATGCTGACTTCGGGCAGGAGGAAGAAGCATTCCAGCAGAGGCAGGAAGAACTGTCCGATGAAGCGGAGGCGACGGTTACGATTTCCTCTGGGTCGTCAGACACAGGATGGAGCTCTTCGCAGCTGTTTGCTACGCCTAGCGAGCAAGCGGAGGCAGAGGATGAATCGCAGAGTGAAAGAGAAATAACGTTAGCATCGCAGCAGACCAGCGACGAAGGATGGCTCGCTACGTCATCGGCGTTCGTAAATTCAGCCCCTGAATACGCACCCGCTGATGATGAGCTGTCGGAGCTACATGATCAAGAGCGGGTCGAACCAGAAGCGGAAGCCTCCGAATGGTCGCTTGCTCCGAATGAAGAAGTGGTGCTTCCACAGCGGATAGAGCCTGAAGCAGAGAAACAGGAGCTTCGGATTGCTTTCACAGGCAAGCCCCCTGAGAGCGGATCAAGTGTACCTGCTGATGTCGGAATCCTCACACTGCTGCAGACGAGCAGACGTGAGCAGGCTGCTCGTGAAGCTGCAGAGCAGGTTGTCGCCCAGCAGCGTGCAGACGAGGAAGCCAGAGTGCAAGCTTCAGGTGACGAGATTGAATGGAAAAACCTATTTCTTGGCAAGCGGTCGGAGGATACGGAATTCCGGAAAATTAAAATGTGCATCGTTCAGCGTGATGAAACGCTCGATATTATTGCTTCGCGCTATAGTCTGAACCCGAGAGAAATTGTCATATATAACCGGTTGGAAGACTCGGGAGTATCGGAAGGACAGCTACTGTATATTCCATAATGGCTGTGATGAATGGTGGAAATGCCCTTGTTGCTCAAAAAAATGAGCGGTAAGGGCATTTCTTACGTTCGTTTGGTTGACTCAGCAGTGCAACAAAGGTATGATTAAAAGTATATATGCGTTATAACGACGTTGAAGGGGAATAGTAGACAGCAAAGCCTTCAGAGAGTGGAACCGTTACGCTGAGAGGTTCCGCAGGAAGTGACTGCTACGAGTCGCCCCGGAGTTGCCTGAGCCAAGTAGGAGCAACGAGTGCTCTACCGAAGTCAGGCCGGCCACAGCCGTTATCTGTTTGAGTGCCGTGCAGATTTTGTTAGCGCGGAACAAAGGTGGTACCACGGAAGCTAAACCTTTCGTCCTTTATGTTGAGGGCGATAGGTTTTTTTTGTTTTTGTAGATCGATTTATGGAGGATGGAACCCATGTCAGAAAACCAAACGACAACTGCAATGCCAACTACCTATGATCCGAAGGCTGCCGAGCAGAAATGGTACGATTACTGGATGCAGGGCAAATTTTTTGAGGCAGGAAAACGCCCGGATGCGGAAACTTACACGATCGTAATACCGCCTCCAAACGTTACCGGTATGCTGCATATCGGCCATGCACTAGACTTTACGCTGCAGGATATTTTGATCAGAACGAAGCGTATGCAAGGCTACGACGCTCTATGGCTGCCAGGTACCGACCATGCAGGCATCGCGACTCAGACAAGAGTGGAGCAGAAATTACGGGAACAAGGCATATCCCGCTATGATCTTGGACGTGAGGCATTCCTTAAGAAGGTATGGGAGTGGAAGGATGAATATGCGAACACGATCCGCGACCAATGGGCAAAGATGGGCTTGTCACTCGATTATTCGAGAGAACGCTTCACGTTGGATGAAGGCTTGTCCAAAGCGGTACGCGAAGTTTTCGTAAAGCTGTATGAGAAGGGTCTCATTTATCGCGGCAAAAAAATCATCAACTGGGATCCGGCCGCACGCACGGCGCTTTCTGATATTGAGGTAGATCATAAAGAGGTTAACGGACATCTTTACCATTTGAAATATCCACTTAAAGACGGCTCAGGCTCCATAACAGTTGCAACGACTCGTCCTGAAACGATGCTCGGCGATACGGCAGTTGCTGTTCATCCTGAGGATGACCGCTATAAGCATTTGATTGGCCAATTGATTGTACTTCCAATCATTGGACGTGAAATTCCGATTATTGCTGATGAGTACGTGGATAAGGAGTTCGGTTCTGGCGCTGTGAAGATTACGCCGGCACATGACCCGAATGACTTCGAGATGGGCGAGCGTCATAACCTGCCTCGGATTATTGTAATGGATGAATCCGGTACAATGAACGCCGAAGCAGGCCCATATCAAGGTCTTGACCGCGCAGACTGCCGCAAGCAACTGGTAAAGGATTTGCAGGAACAGGGCGTATGCGTAAATATCGAGGACCATGTGCATCAGGTTGGGCACAGCGAGCGCAGTGGTGCCGTTGTCGAGCCTTACTTGTCCACCCAATGGTTTGTTGCAATGAAACCACTCGCTGAGGCAGCAATTGCTGCTCAGAAGTCTGGAAAAGGCGTGAACTTTGTACCGGAGCGGTTCGAGAAAATTTACTTGCACTGGATCGAAAATGTGCGCGATTGGTGTATTTCGAGGCAGCTATGGTGGGGTCACAGGATTCCTGCATGGTATGATGATTCGACAGGCGAAATGCATGTATCTCGCGAGGATATGGCAGGCGAGCATCTTAGTCAGGACAACGATGTTCTCGACACTTGGTTCAGCTCCGCCTTATGGCCGTTCTCGACGCTTGGCTGGCCGGATCAAACGGAGGATCTGAAACGCTTCTACCCAACGGATGTACTCGTGACCGGTTATGACATTATTTACTTCTGGGTGGCGCGGATGATTTTCACGGCGCTTGAATTTACTGATGAGTCTCCATTCAAGGACGTGCTTATTCATGGACTTGTACGCGATTCGGAAAACCAGAAGATGTCGAAATCGAAAGGCAACGGCGTTGATCCACTTGAGGTAATCGAGGAATTCGGTGCGGATGCGATGCGGTACATGATCTCGACAAACAGCACACCAGGGCAAGATTTGCGTTATAACGTAGAAAAGGTCAAGCAGGCACGCAATTTCGCGAACAAAATATGGAATGCGTCTCGCTTTGCCTTAATGAATCTGGAGGGCGTGAAAGCGGAGGATATCGACATTACCGTGAATCTGGGTACTGCTGACCGCTGGATTCTGCATCGTTTGAATGAAACGGTTCGTGATGTAACTCGTCTAATTAATAGCTATGAGTTCGGGGAAACCGGCCGTATTTTAAATAACTTTATTTGGGATGATCTATGCGATTGGTATATCGAATTTGCCAAGCTCAGTCTTTACGGTACGGACGAGGCGGCCAAACAAGCAACCAAATCGGTGCTTGCTTATGTCCTTGACCGCACGCAGCGGCTTATTCACCCGTTCATGCCTTTCATCAGTGAAGAGATTTGGCAGCATTTGCCTCATACAGGCGATACGATCACATTGGCCGAGTGGCCTGTATATGACACAGCTCTAGAAGCGCCTGACGCAGTTAAAGAGATGGAGCTGCTGATGGAAATGATTCGTGCCGTTCGCAACATTCGTGCTGAGGTTAATGTGCCGATGAGCAAAAAAATTGAAATGCTGATTAAGCCGTCCAGTGAAGCGGAAGCTGCCATTATGTCCCGCAATGAAGAGTTTATTAAACGATTCTGCGGCACTTCGAGCCTGGAAACAGGCTTTCACGTTAATGCACCAAGCAATGCTATGACAGCAATTCTGACAGGAGCTGAGCTTTACTTGCCGCTTGCAGGTCTAATCGATATCGAGCAAGAAATTGCTCGCCTTGAGAAGGAGCATCAGCATCTGAATACAGAGGTTGAGCGTGTAGAGAAGAAGCTTGGCAATGAAGGCTTTGTTGCGAAAGCGCCAGCCAAAGTCATTGACGAAGAACGCGCCAAAATGAATGATTATGCAGATAAACGCGACAAGGTGCTGGCTAGAATTGCGGAGTTGCGCGGATAACGCTGCGAAACGGAAGAAGGAACAATCAGAATGACGAATCAACCTATAGAGCAGCGGCCCTCTGAGCCGCTGCAGTCTTATAAAGAAGCGGTGGATTGGATTACTGGCCTCATCCCATTCGGTATCCGTCCAGGTCTTGAACGGATTGAGAAGCTGATGGAACTGCTCGATAATCCTCATCGCCGGCTGAAGTTTATTCACGTAGCCGGAACGAACGGCAAAGGATCTACATGTGCGTTCTTGACTAGCGTATTGCTGCGAGGCGGTTACGATGTTGGTACGTTTACTTCGCCTTATATTACGAAATTCACGAATCGATTCCAGTACAACGGGGTCGATATCGATGAAGAAACACTGCTTAAGCTCTCTAATGAGCTGAAGCCGGTTGTCGAAGAAATTGCCGCTACGGAGCTTGGCTCGCCAACGATGTTCGAGGTATCGACCGCACTTGCGATTCTTTTCTACGCGAAGGTGACGTACCCCGATTATGTCGTATGGGAGACTGGCCTTGGCGGTCGGCTTGACGTGACGAATATCGTGCAGCCGGTCGTTTCAGTCATAACGAATATCGGCCACGATCATATGGATCGGCTAGGCGATACGATTGCAGCTGTGGCAAGCGAGAAGGCGGGCATTATTAAAGCGGGCATACCAGTCATTAGTGCGGTATCTCAGCCGGAAGCGATCGAGGTTATTAAACGTACAGCAGCCGCTCAGAAGAGCACGCTCTATTTGATGGGCGAGCAGTTCCACGAAACAACGCTGTCCGTTCGCGAGAACGAGCAAAGCTTTCGTTTCGATAATTTATTCCGCAGCATTGATGCTTTGACGATTTCACTAAACGGAGCCCATCAGCGTTCCAATGCGGCAGTTGCCGTCATGACGCTCGAGGTGCTGCGACAATACAATGCACTTGTTGTTGAGGATGATGTGCTTGCCGAAGGTTTAAGGGCAGCAGCATGGCCGGGAAGACTGGAAATCGTTTCGCAGCAGCCGCGAATACTAATCGACGGAGCGCATAATCCGGAAGGTGCGGAGTCGCTGGCAGATGCGCTGAAAAACACCTATCACTATGATCGTTTACATCTTATGATGGGTATGCTGGAGAATAAGAATCATCAGGATGTACTAAAGCATATACTACCAATAGTGGATACGCTGATCTTGACCGAGCCTGATTTTCGTATGAAAAAGGATGCTGACGCATTGGCTGCCTTGGTGCAGGAAATGCGGGAACAGCAGCCTGAGAAGTATACGTTCGAGCTGATCGTAGAACAGAACTGGCAAGCAGCTTTACAAAAATTACAACAGTTAACCGGGGAAACAGACCTTGGGGTCGTAACAGGCACGCTTTATTTAATCGCTGACGTTCGCTCCCGCATTTTGTATAACTCGGATTCTGAAAAAGGTTGGTGAACCGTCTTTGAATACGGCAGAACACGTTCATTTCATCGGAATCGGCGGTTACGGAATGAGTGCCATTGCCCGCGTTATGCTGGAGATGGGCTATAAGGTGACCGGGTCCGATGTCGCGAGGCAAGAACTAACAGAGAAGCTTGCAGCTGGTGGTGCCAGCATTTATATCGGTCATCAGCCAGAGCATGTGAAAGGTGCGGATTTGGTCGTGTACTCCACGGCATTATCCAAGGATAATGTGGAGCGGAAAGCTGCAGAGGAGCTTAATATTCCCGTATTGCACCGATCACAGATGCTTGCGAGATTGATGAATGCGGGCAAGGGCATCGCGATAGCCGGGGCACATGGGAAAACAACGACCTCCTCGATGATTGCACTTGTCATGGAATCCTGTGGTGCAGACCCGACCTATATCATTGGCGGAGAAATCGTCAACGTAGGAACGAACGCGAAAGCGGGCAAGGGTGAGTACGTTGTTGCAGAGGCGGATGAGAGCGACGGTTCTTTCTTGCACTATCATCCGACGCTTGCTATCGTAACGAATATCGAGCCCGATCATCTTGAAAATTATGACGGCGATTTCGGAAAGCTGAAAGCAGCTTACGTACAGTTTTTGCAGCAGGTGAAAGCGGACGGGAAAGCGATTGTATGCGCGGATGATGAGACGGTTAACGAACTGATCCCGCAGGTTTACAAAGGCGATATCGACAAATCGCAGCTGGTTACCTACGGCATAGACGGTGATGCGGACTATTTGGCTCGTAACATCGTGCTGGGAGACCGCAAGATAGCTTTCACAATGACTCACAGAGGAATAGAGCTTGGCCAAGTTGAGCTATCTGTTCCTGGCCTGCACAATGTGTATAATGCGATGGCGACAATCATTACTTGTTTGGAATCGGGCCTTGCGTTCGATCAGATCGCAGTGGCGATCCAATCCTTTAGAGGTGCTAAACGGAGATTCCAGGTGCTTGGCGAAGTCAACGATATATTGGTTATCGACGATTACGCGCATCATCCGACAGAGATCAAAGCAACGATCAGCGCAGCTAAAGCAACGGGTAAGCGTATTATTGCGGTGTTCCAGCCACAGCGCTATACACGTACCTTTTTCTTGTTCGAGCAGTTTAGTCGTGCTTTTCCAGAGGCCGATGAAGTGATTATTACCGATATTTACTCGCCTGCGGGCGAGCTTCAAATAGAGGGAGTAACCTCGCATAAGCTTGTGGAGCTCATTAAGAGCAACAGTAATGCAAATGCCTTATATCTTCCTGCCAAGGAAGATGTGCTTGAATATTTGACAGGACGGGTCGCACCAGGCGACCTTGTTATCACAATGGGTGCAGGCGATATTTGGAAAGTAGCGGATTCGCTTGCCAAATCATTGAAGTCGAGCTTGTAAAGAATGAATGTCCGGCGGTTCCGACAAGGAGCTGTCGGACATTTTTTTTATATCCATTGTCGCTTGCTCGGAAGCTGTCATTCTAGCAGTTTAACTATCGCTTCCAATCCGGTCTAAATCTCGTAAAACGCTCATAGAATCTTACTAGATGAAAGGGACAAGGAGTGGATAGTATGACACAGAAAAATCGGATTACCTATCGATTCGATCGCAATGGGCAGACGGTAACCGGGGATGAGCGGGCCTTAGATACACAGAATGAGGTTTCTCAGCAAAAAGCAGATGACCACGGCAGCATCGTTCATCACGTTCATCCAAAGTCTAATAAAAATGTTATTCCTCTATATCCGGCAGCGGAGCAGCATGTGATGAGTGAAGTAAGCCCTTGGAACAGTCCGTTTCAAGAGGATATTGCCGCACTCGAAGAGCTCATTCGCAATGCAGATCATGAGCCTGTTGCTAAACCGGTGAAACGAACAAAGCAGGTTCCTGCACCGCAAATAGATAAGCAGAATGAAGTTGTTGCTTCTGAGCAGACACTCTTAAGTGCGGAGCAAGAGCTTTTGTCTGATCATGAAGTTATCGAATTTCCTATTGCAGAACAACGCGCTGACGGATCATCTTGGACGGAGGAAATGGTATATAGCGAGCAAGGAAGGGGCAAGCCGCAGTATTCTAGAACGAGCCGAAGCGCGGCACCGCCTTCTTGGTTTAATGTCTTTCTATCTGTAGCTGCCGCGCTTGCAACGGGAGCTCTGTTTGGTTATTTGCTGCTGTCTTTATTTACGGGAGCCAGCTTGTTCCCAAGCAAACCAGATGCACAGGCAGCAACGGGCAATGTTGCGACTAACGATGAGGGCGAGAATGTAGGCATGTCTAATGAAGATCCAGATGCAAATCAATTGCCAGTGGATAATGGCTCGATTGCAATGCCCGGTGCAGATGCAGCAGGAGTAACGCTTACGGGACTTGATCGCTCGTACTTTCTGCTGCAATTCGGAGTGTTCAGCAATACGGAAGGCAGAAATGCAGCACTTGAGCAGCTGTCCCAAAAAGGGCTTGCAGGTGCAGCGATGACGAGCAAGGCAGATTATCGTGTTTATGCTGGAATAGGCGGCGAACGCAGCAGTGCAAAAATCATTCAGGGACTGCTTCCTGAGCTGGATCTATATGTCAAAGAAGTAAACATAAAAACCCCTGCCAAGCTGCCGTTCCAAGGTGAGCCCAATGATGCACAAAGCTTCTTCGAGCAGTCAGCATCCATCGTCCAAATGTTGGATGAATTAACATTGGCGCAGCTGGAACAGCCAGCGCTTACTGCATTAAGCAAGGCAGCTGCAGCTTCTTGGCAGTCAGAGCATCAGAAATGGACAGAAAATGCTGCAACCATGCGAATAGGTATAGGTGATGCGGATGGTAAAGCTTATTTGGAGCAAATGATACAAGGGATAGATTCGGCTGCGAAATCGATGGTAGAGTATGATAAAAAGCCGTCAAAGGCATATTTATGGTCAGTGCAAACTGGGGCTATGCGGGCGGTAATCGCTCAGAAAGAATGGTTTGAGACCATCAGCGCATTGTAAACGAATAAGTTCATGCGTATAATGGACTTAGGTGTCATTTCATGGCGAGAGGCGTTGAAAGATGAAGAAAAACGGCTGGATCCTTCTCATTTTTATCATACTTGGCTTACTAGCCGGCGCGTTAGTTGCGCGGTGGCTTGCCCCCGTTTCAGGCATCTCGTTTTTGACGAAATCAATCGAGGCTTCATGGTCTCCCGCCGTTGATCTTTATGTGCTTAGTTTCAACCTATCGCTTCATCTTCAGTTCAGTCTGTTCAGCATAATTGGAGCTGTCATTGCTATATGGTTGTACCGTAAAGTATAGTGAAGCGGACCTAGACCGCATATGGAAAGCATGAAGGAGAAGCATTAATCAAATGGCTTATAACCAATTACGCAACGAAGCGTTCAGCCAGATCGTACTGGCCTCTTCGTCACCGCGCCGGAAGGAACTGGTCGCATCGCTGGACCTTTCTTTGCCGGTTTATATTTTGTCTACGGATACGGATGAAACAATCGAAGCAGGCTGGTCGCCGGCGCAAGTCGTAGAGGAGCTTAGCTTGAGAAAGGCGAATGCCGCGGTTCCTATGCTGCAACAAAAGCAAGGGGTTCTCTCGTCTTTAATTATTGGCGCGGATACGATTGTCGTGCTTGATGGCGATGTGCTGGGAAAACCGGTTGATGATGAAGACGCCGTGTCGATGCTTCGCCGCCTGCAAGGACGTTCCCATGAGGTATATACAGGGGTAGCACTCGTAGATGCCTCTAATGGGGAAGCATCTGTCGCTCATCGAATGACAAAGGTCACGATGAAGCCGCTAACCGAAGCTCAGATTCTAAGATATACAGCTACAGGCGAGCCGCGTGACAAGGCAGGCTCATATGGCATTCAAGGCTTGGGAGCCACGATGGTCGAGCATATTGAAGGCTGTTACTTCAACGTTGTTGGGCTTCCATTGTCATTGCTGTCAGACATGCTGGCTGCATATGAAATTGACGTATTCTGATGAATCTTTTATGAGCGTGATTGGATTTTTTATCAAAAATTAGGCAGGCTATGAATAATCCATTGTGGAGAAGGCGGGATTGGGACATGTTGCCGCAACCGATGATATTGCGAGACGTCCCCCATGAAGAACGTCCAAGAGAGCGCATGATGAAATATGGGGCAGAAGCACTTAGCCATACTGAATTGTTAGCCATATTGCTTCGCACGGGCACGCAGCGTCAATCCGCTGTACACCTGGCAGGTGCAATATTAAAGCAATGCGGCAGCCTGCGTAACCTGATGGATATGAGTATGGAAGAAATGACGGCCATTCGTGGAATTGGCCCAGCCAAGGCCGTCCAGCTTCGTGCTGGAATTGAGCTTGGCAAGCGAATCTCACGCAGTCAAATGGGCGAAGTGATTATCGTTCGCAAGCCTCAGGATGCAGCGGATTACGTGATGGAGGATCTTCGTTACTTGAAGAAGGAGCACTTCGTATGTCTATTTCTAAATACGAAAAACCACATCATTGCCCGCGAAACACTTTCTGTCGGCACACTTAACGCATCGCTAGTTCATCCTCGTGAAGTATTTCGTGCAGCTATCTCGCGCAGCAGCGCAGCCATTATTTGCATTCATAATCACCCAAGCGGCGATCCAACGCCAAGTCCAGAAGACATTACGCTAACACAGCGCTTGGCAGAGGCCGGTCAGCTAGTCGGAATAGAGGTTCTTGACCATTTGGTCATAGGAGACGGAAGGTTTGTCAGTTTGAAGGAACAAGGACATATGTAATATAATAAAGTGATGTGGCAATTAGAAGGGAGCAACAACATGTTTGGTGGATTTTCGAAAGACTTAGGTATAGATTTAGGGACTGCAAATACGTTGGTTTTCGTTAAAGGTAAAGGAATTGTCGTTAGGGAGCCTTCGGTAGTCGCCATTCGTACAGATACAAAAGTCATTGAGGCAGTAGGCGAACAAGCCAAAAAAATGATCGGTAGAACGCCAGGCAACATCCGCGCTGTTCGTCCAATGAAAGACGGCGTTATTGCCGATTTCGAGACGACTGCAACGATGATCAAATATTTTATTCGTCAAGCGCAGAAGCAGCGTGCATTGTTCCCGCGTCATCCAAACGTAATGGTATGTGTACCTTCGGGCATTACAGCAGTCGAGAAAAGAGCTGTAGAGGATGCGACCAAGCAAGCAGGTGCTCGTGATGCTTACACGATTGAAGAGCCATTCGCAGCCGCGATTGGTGCTGATTTGCCGGTATGGGAGCCGACAGGCAGCATGGTCGTTGATATCGGCGGCGGAACAACTGAGGTAGCCGTTATTTCATTAGGCGGAATTGTTACAGCGCGCTCTATTCGCGTAGCAGGTGACGAAATGGATGAAGCTGTTACGCAATACATTAAGAGACAATACAATCTCATGATCGGCGAGCGTACCGCAGAGCAGCTCAAAATGGAGATTGGCTCGGCGTTGCCGTTTGACCGCCCGGAAACCATTGAAATCCGCGGGCGCGACCTGGTTTCTGGACTGCCTAAGACGCTTGCTATTACGTCTGATGAAATTACTGAGGCACTGGCAGATACCGTTAATGCTATCGTAGATGCTGTGAAAGTAACGCTTGAGAAATGCCCACCGGAGCTATCCGCAGATATTATGGATCGCGGTATTGTGCTTACAGGCGGAGGCGCGTTATTGCGTAATTTGGACAAGCTTCTTCAACGGGAAACGGGCATGCCGGTAATCGTAGCTGATAATCCGCTAGACTGCGTGGCGATTGGCACGGGCCGCTCGCTTGATAATATTCATTTATTTAAAGCTAGAAGCTCAGCATCTCGTTCGAGACGCTAAATAAGCTCCACTTAGGAAACGGATATGAAATGGGCAGGTGATCGAGCTGTTTAAGCTGATGCGAAATAAGCGTATGTTTATGCTTATGATCGGGTTTATTGTGTGCATAGCGGTCATCGGCTTCTCGCTAAGTGACCGTAAGGAATTATCATGGCCGGAGAAATTTCTGAAGGATTCGGCAGCATACGTGCAGCAATGGTTTTACAAGCCCGCTGGTTATATAGCGGGCTTCTTTGAGGATATTAGCAATTTGCGCACGATTTATGAAGAGAATGAACAGCTTCGTCTTACAGCAGCTGCCTACTCTCGTGAGAAAATCAATTATAATTTCGTAGAGAAAGAGAACAAGCGTCTGCAGGAAGAGCTTGACTTCACAGTGGCTCAGAAAGCCATGTACAATTATAATTATTTGATTGCACAGGTTGTTTCGGTCAGCAATGAAGCAAATAACCGGACTTTAACCATTAATCTTGGTTCCAAGAATGGCATTAAGCCAAACATGGCCGTTACGACGATTGACGGTCTGATAGGCTTGGTAAGCTCGGTAACGCCATTTACCGCTGCCGTAACTCCTATTACGGAGCTTGATGAAGCGTCACCGACCTTTAATCTGATCGCGGTGACGATTATGGGCCGCGAGGATGAGTCTTTCGGTATTTTGAGCAGCTACAACAAAGAAACATCAAGGCTTCTCATGACGAAAATTGCTGAGAAGGATAAAATGGCTATACAGGATACAGTCATCACATCGGGACTAGGCGGTGTCTACCCACGGGGATTAGTCGTAGGTACGTTGGAATCGAAGCAGCTCGGCGACTTTGGACTTACTTATACAGCTTCAGTTGAGCTTGCGGCAAGCTTTGATCACTTGACTGAGGTGTTTGTTGTTCAGGTTCCTGAATTGGAGGATGCCGAATAATGAGCATGAACCGAATTATCCTGTTGATGGTTCTTCTATTCGTCATCGAGGGAGCGGTGATGCCATGGATTATTCCAGCAGGCTTCGGTCATCGAATCATTCCTCATTTTGTATTCGTTATGGTTATTTTCTCAGGACTTTATAGCAGGCGTCATCTCGCCTTGATCCTCGGCGTAAGCTTCGGAATGCTTCAGGATATTGTATACTTTGGTCATTTGCTTGGAATTAACGCGTTTATTATGGGCCTTATGGGTTATTTCACTGGTGTTTTGCTGGAGCGCCGCCGTTCCACCATCATGATGGCGATTTCAGTTATCGGCTTTGCATGTCTTCTGTATGACAGTGTCATATATTTTGTTTACAGTGTGTTTCGGATTACGAATGAAAGCTACGCATGGGCACTCATCGATCATATTCTTCCGAGTTTGTTTCTTCAGCTTGCGTTTGCGCTTGCTTGCTACGTGCCAGTGAGAAAGCTGTTTGAAGGCCAGAATGGTGTGAAGCCGGAGAATGATGATGAATAAAATAATGGCACAGGCAGGATTTTGTTAGTCGCATCAAGAATCCATTAGGTTGGGGAGGGACGAACGTGACCGATAAGCAGCATATTATTATAAAAGGTGTAAAAGAAGGTCTCGTGTTCCTTCTCGACGATAAATGTGAATTCGCGACGCTGCTGGATGAATTGCAGTATAAGTTGGAGAAAACGCATCAGCAGCTGCTCACTGGTCCTCTTGTACATGTGCATGTGAAACTTGGCTCAAGACAAGTATCGGATGAAGACAAAGACCGGATTAAGAATGTAATCCGCTCACAGGGGAATCTAATGGTTCAATCTGTGGAATCTGACCCGCCTAAAGTGGACAATTCAATAGGGGTGCAGCCTAATCTGCAGGTGCTCACATCTATCATTCGATCAGGTCAAACCTATGAGCATGACGGGGATTTACTTTTAATCGGCGATTTGAATCCAGGCGGCACTTTAATGTGCACAGGTGACATTTATGTGCTCGGAGCTTTGCGCGGAACTGCGCATGCGGGTATTGGCGGCAGGACTGACGTCATCATTGCGACATCGCTTATGAAGCCCACTCAGCTTCGCATCGCGGAAGTAATAAGCAGACCGCCAGAGGAATGGATGACCGGCGATGCATCAATGGAGTTCGCCTTCCTAAGTGAAGGCCGAATGCAAATCGATAAGCTAGCGCAATTATTCCGCATACGGCATAATCCTATCATATTTAAGGGAGTGTAGAATATGGGAGAAGCGATTGTTATCACATCAGGTAAAGGCGGCGTTGGCAAGACGACGACTTCGGCAAACCTGGGTACTGCGCTAGCTTTGCTTGGCAAAAAAGTATGCATGGTTGATACGGATATCGGTCTTCGCAACCTAGATGTGGTTATGGGGCTGGAGAATCGAATTATTTATGATCTGGTAGACGTTGCCGAGGGCCGCTGCCGATTGAATCAAGCACTTGTTAAGGACAAGCGCTTTGACGAGCTATACATGCTGCCGGCCGCTCAGACGAAGGATAAGGATTCGGTTACGCCTGAGCAGGTTAGAAATATGATATTAGAGCTCAAGAAAGAGCATGATTACGTCATTATTGACTGCCCGGCCGGTATCGAACACGGTTTTCGTAACGCGATTGCAGGTGCCGACAGGGCGATTGTCATTACGACCCCCGAGAATGCAGCTGTGCGAGATGCTGACCGAGTAATTGGTTTGCTCGAGCAAGAGAAAATTCCGAGCAAGCTCATTATTAACCGCATTCGCCAGAATATGATGAAAACAGGCGAGATGCTTGATATCGATGAAATTTGCCAGGTGCTGGCTATTGATCTTGTAGGTATCGTGCCTGATGACGAAAAAGTGATTTCAGCCGCAAACAGCGGAGAGCCGACAGTAATGAATCCGGCATCGCGTGCCGCTATCGCCTATCGGAATATTGCGCGCCGTATTTTAGGCGACATGGTTCCGCTCATGCTGCTCGATGAGAAGGCGGGAGCGTTCAAGCGTTTCCGTAAGTTCCTTGGAATAGGATGATTGCGATTTGCTTAATAAAATAAAAAAGCTGGATTGGGGAATTTTAATTATATTAATGTTCCTCATGGTGATCAGCACGATTGTGATTCATAGCGCTACTGCCAATTTTCCTTTATACGCTGGTAGGGAATATAGACAGCTTGGGTTTTACGGTGTAGGCTTTCTGCTTGCTATTGCAGCAACGCTGTTTGATTACCGAATTGTGCTCAAAAGCTGGTATGTCCTCTACGGCATCGGTGTGACGATGCTTATTCTTGTCTACTTCTTCGGAGCGGTCATCAACGGTTCAAGAGGCTGGTTTGTTATTGCCGGCCAATCGTTCCAGCCGGCAGAAATCGTCAAGCTCGTTCTTATTATCGGAATAGCCTATATAATGGGGCGCAGGCAGGGAGAACGCCTGACCTTTATGCAGGATTTGCTCCCGATTGCAGCCTTCGCGTTTTTACCTTTCTTGCTCGTTATGATTCAGCCAGACTTAGGGAATGCGATTATTTACTTGGTTATTGTGCTTGGCATGCTTTGGATCGGGAATGTTAAATATACGCATGTCATCGCGGGACTAGCCGTCGTTATTGCGGGACTTGTATTGTTTGTTTCGCTGTTTAACTCGTTCAATCAGGAAATTTTCAATTACTTGGACGACCGAGAAATGGGGCATTGGCACAAGCGTATCAACACGTTTATTAATCCGGAGACAGCTACAGCCGATGATAGTCATCAATCGAAGAATGCTCAGATCGCAATCGGGTCCGGTGGCTTGAGCGGAGACGGATTCATGCAGGGAGATATGAAAAACGGAGGGTTTGTTCCTTATCCGTATTCCGATTCGATCTTCGTCGTAATCGGAGAGGAGTTTGGCTTCCAGGGAGCCGCCATTCTCTTGCTACTCTATTTCTTGCTTATCTATCGAATGATCATTATCGCTTTCAAATGTTATGATTTGAGGGCTTCGTTTATTGTTATTGGTATCGTGTCTATGTACGTATTCCAGGTGTTCCAGAATATTGGCATGATGATCGGCATCATGCCGATTACAGGTATTACATTGCCTTTCGTGAGCTATGGCGGGACTTCGCTTCTGCTTAATATGCTGTCGATTGGGCTCGTCTTCAGCATAAAGGCGCATCAAGAAAAATATGAGCTGGCCGATTGAGGCCAAGCTTCCAGCAAAGCTGCTTCTGAAGCGGATTTCATCCGTTTCAGAAGTAGCTTTTTTTAATGATAGGAAAGGATATCATTTCGTCAACTTTCTCCATATTTCTTTGCGAAACTTTAGCTTGGCCTCCACAAGATGGCTTCAGTCGCTTACGCTTGTCGTTTATCGGTTCGCATACTTGTCTCTCCCCCCACATATTCATGTATAAAGAAACAAGCTGTATCAAGCATGATGGACGCAGGGAGGATATGAATATGCGGAAGAAGGATAGCAGCGGGTATGAGCACTTGCTAGATGACGATACCGTGGAGCTTGATCCGGAGCTTGTTTGGAAAACGAATCCAAACCCATGGGAGAGCTGGAGAGATGATAAAGGGGCAATGGATACCCGAAGCTTCGTCAAGCCGCCTGATCTCACGAATAAAAAAGACCCTGACTTCGGGAAGAACAAGCATTCCTTTGGAAAAGAGCTAAGATGGAAATTAGTCATTGCCATTATTCTTTTTGGTGCGGTATGGGCTATGTTTCATTATGAATCGGAATTTACGTTAAAGGGACAAGCAATCGTAAAGAAGGCGCTGACTGACGAAATTGATTTTGCAGCGGCAGCCGATTGGTACAAGGGTAGGTTTGCGGGGGCTCCTTCTTTTATTCCTATCTTTAAAGACAGCAACGAATCTGCAATTGGAGCGGATGGTACAGTCAAGCTGCCGATCGTAGCACCAATTGAAGATGGGGCACTGGTTAGAACCTTTGCCGAGCTCCTGAATGGCATCGAGCTCGCTGGACCATCGGAGGGACAGGTTGTAGCTGCTGAGACGGGACGTGTCCTGCTGCTCACTGACAAGGATGAGAAAGGTACTACAGTTGTCATACAGCATGCGAACCAGCGCGTTACGATATACGGGCTGCTGGGCAAAGCTGAGGTAAACGTGAATGATTGGGTAGAGGCTGGAGATCCAGTTGGAAGTCTGCTGAAGTCAGAGGGGACGCAGCCTAGCCTGCTTTATTTCGCGGTGAAACAGAATGATCGCTATATCGATCCATTGGGTGTGATACCGATTGATTAAATGGAAGGGAATTCTGTGGTCGGTCCATCCTCTTTTTGTCATCATTATGCTTGGATCGGTCATGACGGGGTACTTTGCCGAGCTCATTACTTTGTTTCTGTTGGTGCTCGTTCATGAGCTTGGTCATGTATTCGTAGCCCTTGGCTTTAAATGGACCATTCGGGAAGTTAAGCTGCTGCCATTCGGAGGAGTGGTAGAGGTAGAGGAAGCAGGCGGCTTGCCTGCCAAAGAGGAGGCACTAGTCGCTATTGCGGGTCCTCTGCAAAACGTATGGATGGGACTGGCTGCTTGGAGCTGTGGACAGCTTGGTCTATGGGACCCGGAATGGGCAGAATACGTGTGGAAGGCGAATGTGATGCTTGGTTTGTTCAACTTGCTGCCCATTCACCCATTAGACGGAGGCAAGCTGCTGCAGGCAGCTTTAAGCTATTCCGTAAATTATTATCAAATGCTGCTTTGGTCAGCCCGTATTAGCCTGCTGTTAAGTAGCATGATGATTGCGACTTCCCTAATTCCATTGCTGATTGGAGGCAGCGGCATCCAGCTCAACCTGCTTATCGTAGGTGTTTTTCTCGTTATGACGAATTGGACTTACTACCGGAACGTACCTTTTTTATTTTATCGTTTTCTCATGTATCGTGAACGCATATCGCTGCTGGCGCTTACAAAAGGCCATATTGCGAGCCCGCTTATCGTGAATGGGCGGCAGTCCATTATTTCGGTAGCGCGGCTGTTTCAGAGGGAAAGATACCATTTAATTTATTTGCTCGAAGCGGGCAGCAAGGAAGTGAAAATGCTGCCTGAACAAAAAATCGTAGAGGGCTGTTTGTCAGGAAATAATCCGAATCGTGCAGTATGGGAACTTTTCAGTTAAAATAGATGAAAAGCATACTGGCAGGTGATATTCACATATGAAGCAAATGTTGATGCATGTACAAGGTGAGATGCTGCAAACCGCAGTGCTTGCGAAAGGCGTCCTCATTGATTTTTTTATGGAAAAGACGAAAGCAAGCAGCTTGGTCGGCAATGTGTATAAAGGCCGGGTTGTTAACGTGCTGCCGGGTATGCAGGCGGCATTTGTGAATATTGGATTAGCCAAAAATGCATTTTTGTATATTGATGAGCTGCTGCACCCGCATTTGGAAAAACAGCCCGATCAGAAGCCGATGATTCAGGATTTAGTCAAACCGGGACAGGAGCTGATCGTGCAAGTCATGAAAGAGCCGCTCGGCGGTAAAGGCGCTCGTGTAACGACTCATTTCTCATTGCCCGGCCGTTGGCTCGTCTACATGCCCAGCGCAGATTATGTGGGCGTATCCAAAAAAATTAGTACGGAGGGCGACCGTAATCGATTGCGCATAATTGGAGAAAAGCTGCGGCAAAACGAAGAAGGCATTATACTGCGAACGGCTGCAGGCGGCGAAAGCGAGCTGTCGCTTCAAAGCGATATTGTGCAGCTCAGAGAGCTGTGGCAAGAAATTGTTGATCGCGGCACTGAGGCAGCAGTACCTTCAGAGCTGCATCGTGAAGCTGGTTTATTAAGAAGAGCGGTTCGTGATACGTTGACGATGGATATGGATGAAATCTGGATAGATGACAGCGAACGGTTTGAAGAAGTATCCGCGCTGCTTGAGGAGATGACGCCTCAGCTTCGTAAGCGATTAAAGCAATATGTGCATAAGAAAGGTCAGCCATTATTCGATGCTTACCGTGTGACAGATCAGGTCCGGAAAGCCTTTGATCGTAAAATATCATTGGAATGTGGCGGTCACCTCATATGGGAAGAGACGGAAGCGTTGACGGTTATCGATGTCAACACGGGGAAGTTCACTGGTTCCTCGGGTCTTGAAGACACGGTATTCCATACGAATATGGAGGCTGCCGATGAAATCGCAAGATTGCTGAGAGTGAGAGATGTAGGCGGCATTATTATTGTTGATTTTATTGATATGGGGCTGGACAACCATCGTGAGCAAGTGATGCATCGATTGATAGAGAGAACTCGCGGCGACCAAACGAAATGTACGATTCTCGGCTGGACGAAGCTTGGGCTTATGGAGATGACTCGCAAAAAGGCGCGTGAAACAGCGGTTCACCAATTGTCTGAACGCTGCTCTGTCTGTGGTGCGGTCAACGATTTTAAATAAATAGATGTTTTTCTTGCAGGAACAATTGATATAGCTTGCATAGTATGATACAATCTTTGGGTGTCTGTCTCAAACCTCAGTGGAATGAGACGTACAAGTACCGCTCCGATTGGGTTAACAAGCGTTTGCGGCGCAAGCTGCGGACCACCTGAATTAGGCGAGTCTTCGAAAATAAGGAGGTGCACCAACAATGTTCGCAATTATCGTAACAGGCGGAAAGCAATACAAAGTTCAGGAAGGCGATGTTATCTACATCGAAAAACTGGATTCTGAAGCAGGCGAAAGCGTAACGTTTGATCGTGTTTTGGCGGTTTCTAAAGGTGACGGTCTGGTAACTGGAACTCCGGTTGTATCCGGCGCTACAGTAACAGGTAAAGTCGAGAAACAAGGCAAATCCAAAAAAATCATCGTTTACAAATACAAAGCCAAAAAGAACTACCGTCGTAAGCAAGGTCATCGTCAACCGTTCACAAAAGTAACAATCGAGAAAATCCAAGCGTAAGCGGGATTTCTATGATAACCGTTACATTTGTACGAAGAGCCGCTGACAGACGAATTGTATCTTTCGCAGTCGAAGGACATGCTAAATATGCGAAGCCTGGCAAAGATATTGTTTGTGCAGGTGTATCGGCTATATCGGTCGGTACCGTCAACGCAATCGAAGCTTTAGCGGGAGAAGAGCTACCTGCCAAGATGAAGAACGGCTGGCTGTCGTCGGATATTCCGATGCTGGCGGACGAGGCTTCAGACGGCCGGATGCAGCTGCTGCTGGAATCGATGGCGGTTATGCTTGACACTATTGCAAAATCATACGGCAAGCATGTCGTCATTCATGAACTTCTTAATGCGTGAGCGTTCGAAGTAGGTTTGTACGTCAAACCTTAATGTCCATGCTTCCGAAGCAGGTTTGCTCCACAAACCTTGAAGAAGGAGGGAATATCTATGTTGAAACTTAATCTTCAGCTTTTCGCTTCGAAGAAAGGTGTAGGTTCCACGAAGAACGGACGTGACTCGCAGTCGAAGCGCCTTGGCGCTAAACGTGCTGACGGTCAAACCGTATCCGCTGGAAGCATTTTGTTTCGCCAACGCGGAACAAAAATTCACCCAGGAACTAACGTAGGCATCGGGAAAGACGATACGCTTTATGCAAAAGTAGAAGGCGTAGTGAAGTTCGAACGTTGGGGACGCGACCGCAAAAAAGTGAGCGTGTATCCAGCAGTTCTGGCTCCGGTAGCTGCAGCAGTAGAAGCTTAATACAACCTTATATATGCATCAAGCCCCGGCCTGCATTGCTAGGCCGGTTTTTTTTGTTTCAAGTTTGATGACCGTAGGACAACCGCATGATATACTGGACAAGCAAGCAGGCTTAAACGACTGAAGCTGTCCTCTGGCGGCGGAGCTAACGTTTCGCGTTGAAATATAGAGGAAGTTGGACAATTACGATGAAAGTAGGTTTAATCGATGGGACGCTTAACAACGGCGAAATATTACGCTGCTGGCACGGTTATATTGCCATGTGCTGCTGTACTTATTTGGCCCACTAAAGTGTGGTTAACTGCTGTCTTTCTCGTTTGGCTTATAGCTGCTGCTGCTTACTGGATACAAGCGGAACGGAAAGAGCATGCGGAGCGTACTTCGCGGATGATCCAATCGCTGCAAGGTTCCGCAATACGAACGCTCAATCATCATCGTCATGACTGGATGAACGATCTGCAAGTCGTGTTTGGTTATATCACGCTCAAGAAGCTGGATAAAGCGGCTGAGTATGTGGAGAAAATAAGTGAACGGATGGCTGTGGAGAGCAGTATATCCAAGCTCGGTGTTCCATCACTGATCTGCTATATCCAATCATTCCGTACGATCTCGAATTCGCTGGAGCTTCGGCTCGTCATTAATGGCGATATTCACTTAAATGAATTAACGGCAGATGCCGATCAAATAGCCGAAACGCTCATTCATACGATTAACGCATATCGGTTTGCGGCTAAGCCTGGCTACGGTAATGCTGCTGTTCTTACGCTGGAGCTTTCGCTTGACGAGGATATGCTTAATGCTACCTTCTATTATGATGGCGAGTTAATGAATGAACAGCAATGGAAGCAAAAAATACAACAGCAGTTGGTAGGCGCGCCAATGCAGCCGGTCAACTTCGAGCAGCCGTATGCAAAGGTGCTGCTGAGAGCGGAAATGCGCGCATGAACGGGGGCAAAACATGTTTGTCGATAAGGCGAAAATATTTGTAAAAGGCGGCGACGGAGGCGACGGTATCGTTTCTTTCCGCCGTGAGAAGTATGTCGAGCAGGGCGGACCTGCCGGTGGTGACGGAGGTCGCGGAGGCGACTTGATCTTCCAAGTGGACGAAGGACTTCGCACACTTATGGATTTCCGTTACCAGAAACATTTCAAAGCGAACCGCGGCGAGCGCGGTAAAGTGAAAAGCATGCACGGTGCTGGCGCGGATGACACGATCGTACGGATTCCGCCAGGAACGATCATTGTTGATGACGATACGCAGGAAATTATTGCGGATATGACACGTCATGGACAGAAGGTCGTTATCGCAAAAGGCGGACGGGGCGGACGAGGCAACATTCGTTTCGCTACGCAGAACAATCCGGCTCCATATATATCGGAGAACGGTGAAGAAGGACAAGAGCGCTGGGTCGTGCTTGAACTTAAAGTAATGGCAGACGTAGGGCTGGTTGGTTTCCCAAGCGTAGGCAAGTCAACGCTGTTGTCTGTCGTTTCGGGAGCTAGGCCTAAAATCGGAGCTTACCATTTCACGACGATTACACCGAATCTCGGTGTTGTCGATGTCGGGGACAGCCGCAGCTTCGTAATGGCAGATCTTCCCGGTTTGATCGAAGGCGCACATGAAGGCATAGGACTAGGACATGAGTTCCTTCGCCATGTTGAGCGGACGCGTGTTATTATTCACGTTATCGATATGTCGGCCTCGGAAGGCCGTGATCCCTTCGACGACTGGTTGAAGATCAATGAAGAGCTTGTGCTCTATAACGAGAAGCTCGCTGATCGTCCGCAAATTATTGCAGCTAACAAAATGGACATGCCGGACTCAGCGGAACAGCTTGAACTGTTCAAACAGCAGCTTGCTGAAGTAAGCGGAGAAAGGCACTACGAGATTTTGCCAATATCCTCGCTAACTAAGCAAGGTATACAGGAGCTGTTATACAAAGCGGCTGACGTGCTCGATACGATCTCTGAAGAGGTCGAGATCGAGGATGTTAAGGATGTTGCTGAACGTAAGGTCTACACGTATGAGAAACGTGAAGAAACAACGTTCACCATTCACAAAGAAGACGAAGTGTATGTAATCGTGAGCGAAGGCATTGATAAATACATGAAGCGGATGAATTTGACGTCATACGATGCGGTTATGCGCTTTGCGCGTACGATGCGTAAGATGGGCGTAGATGCCGAGCTTCGTAAAATGGGTGCCAAAGATGGCGACATGGTTCAAATCGGTGATTTTGCTTTTGAATTTTTTGAAGGCAATGATTATAATCCGAACGGCTAGCGTTAAACATATAGATCAAAGTGAAGACGGCGAAAGCCGTCTTTTCTTTACGTATAGGAAAGTATATGAGTTTACTCATGCTCTCTCTATACGTCTACGCGAAACGTGAGCATAGTCGCCAAAGGACGGCTTTAAACGTTTACGCTAGTTTGCCTATTGCCCCAAGCTGAATATTTCGATATAATGTCCACTATAGGTGAACAATTGTCTTTTTGAGGAGGACGTATAGTGACTAAAAGCTATTATGTCGTTCGAGAGGATATTTTACCGGAAGCGATAATGAAGACGATACAAGTGAAGGAAATGCTTAGCCGAGGAGAAGCAGCCACTGTTCATGAAGCGGTTGAGCGTGTTGGTCTCAGCCGAAGCGCCTTCTACAAGTATAAGGACGGCGTATATGCGCTGAACGAGCTCGAGAGAGAGAGGATTGCTACCATATCGATGGACTTGGAGCATCGCTCAGGTGTGCTCTCAAATGTGCTGAGCATGGTTGCATCCTTAGAAGGAAATGTTCTGACGATGAATCAGACCATTCCACTCCAAGGCTTTGCCAACGTTGTCATTTCAGTCGATATTTCGCAGCTTTCCGGGGAACTGTCATCGCTGGTCGATATGCTTCGAAGCCAGCCAGGCGTGCGCAAAGCTTCGGTCATCGGACAAGGATAACAGAATAGATCATGGAGGTATGAATATATGAAGCCAGTTAAAGTAGGTTTGTTAGGTCTTGGTACTGTAGGAACAGGTGTCGTTCGAATCGTGGAAGGCCATCAGGAGGATCTTGCAAGTCAAGTTGGCTCGCCGATCGTTATTGAGAAGGTGCTCGTTCAGAACAAAAGCAAAGCACGTAATATTGCTATTGATCAAGACAAGCTGACAGAGGATCCTTGGGAAATTATCCGTCATCCTGACATTGACGTTATCGTTGAGGTTATGGGCGGGATCGGACTTACGAAGGAGTACATTCTAGAAGCGCTCTCGCTAGGGAAGCATGTGGTAACAGCGAATAAAGATTTGATGGCGCTGCACGGACCAGAAATTCTAGCAAAAGCACAGGAGAACCGCTGCGACGTATTGTATGAGGCTAGTGTTGCTGGCGGTATCCCGATTATTCGTACACTCGTTGAAGGCTTCTCTTCCGATCGCATCAACAAAATTATGGGTATCGTTAACGGTACAACGAACTTCATTCTAACGAAGATGAGCCAAGAAGGCGCCTCATACTTGGATGTTCTCAAAGAAGCGCAAGAGCTTGGCTATGCCGAGTCTGATCCGACATCGGATGTCGAAGGACTTGACGCTGCTCGCAAAATGACGATTCTTGCTACAATCGGCTTCCGTTCGAACGTAGCGCTGGAGGATGTATCGGTTCAAGGTATTTCGTCCGTATCGAAAGAGGATATTTTGTATGCGAAGCGTCTAGGCTATGAAGTGAAGCTGTTAGGTATTGCTGAGCGTCAGGATGATCTGATCAGTATTAGCGTTCAACCGACGATGGTTAAGCAAACACATCCAATTGCTTCAGTAAACGGAGTGTTCAATGCCGTATATGTGTATGGTGAAGCGGTAGGAGAAACCATGTTCTATGGTGCTGGTGCTGGTGAGCTTCCGACGGCAACATCGATTGTATCGGATCTTGTAGCAGTTGTGAAAAACCTGAAGCTAGGCGTTAACGGCATGCAGGGTAGCCTGGCTTACAAGGAGAAGAAGCTCAAGACAGATGAGCAAATATCGTCCAAGTATTTCTTGCTTCTCAAAGTAGCTGACCGAGCGGGCGTACTTGCTCGCATTACGCAAGTATTCGCTGATTTCGAAGTAAGCTTGGAATCGGTGCTGCAGCAGCCGACGCCTTCCAACCCGGAAGCAGAAATTATTGTCATTACACATGATGCGAATAAAGCGGCCATTCAGAAGGTGCTCGCAACATTCGAATCGCTTGACGTGGTTCATAAAGTGAAAAGCGTTTACCGCGTAGAAGGGTAAGCCTATGAATAATCGCAGAGTAATTGTAAAAGTACCGGCAAGCACGGCAAATCTAGGACCTGGCTTCGATACGCTGGGAATGGCGCTCTCGCTATATGCATGGATTGAGATGAGCGTCAGCAAGCAAACGGAATTTCATTTCTACGGCGATCAGATGAGGGGCTTGCCGAGAGACAAGTCGAACCTGATCTATAAGGTTGCACAGCTTGTGTTCAAAGAAGCGGGCGTTCATGTGCCTGAGCTGTCGATATCGATGCATAGCGATATTCCGCTTACGCGTGGACTCGGCAGCAGCGCATCGGCAATCATAGGCGCTCTCGCAGCAGCGAATGCGCTCATCGGAGGACCGTTATCAGATGATAAGCTGTTCCAGATGGCAACAGCGTTAGAAGGTCATCCTGACAATGTCGGCGCATCACTGTTCGGCGGCATCGTCGTCTCTGCATGGGATGGGGAGCGGGCGGACTACATCCGTCTTGAGCCTGATTCAAGGCTCAAGACGCTCGTAGCGATCCCAGCCTTCCAGCTGTCGACGGAGAAAGCGCGTCATGCGCTGCCGTCGCAGATCTCAATGGCTGACGCTGTGTATAATGTCAGCCGCAGTTCTTTGCTCGTCGCAGCGCTTGCAAGCGGCGACCTCGGCATGATCCGTCATGCGATGAAGGATCGGCTGCACCAGCCATATCGTGCAGCGCTTATTCCGGGCATGGCGACGATACTGGAGCGCGCGGTTGATTATGGCGCGCTGGGCGTTGCGCTAAGCGGAGCGGGACCGACGCTGATCGCTTTCGTGGATGATCATACGGAGGCATCGAATGAATTAGAGCCGTTCTTGCTGGATACGCTTAAGCAAGAGGGAATCGAGGCTAGAACGTTATGGCTTTCGCCAGCTGTTCATGGGCCTCAATATATCATTGAGGATATCACGCAGCATCCCGCGATTCCTCTTCCCGACCGAATCAAAGGAGATATGTTGCAATGAAGACGATAGCAGTTCTACCTTCCGGCTCTGTATCGGATGAGGCGGCTAGACATTTTTTCCAGAACGAAGACATTCAATGGAAGTATCACAGGCTCATCTCTGATGTGTTCCTATCTACAGTCAACGGGGTAAGCGATTATAGCATCATTCCGATTGAGAATACGATCGAGGGATCTGTAAGCTTACATATGGATTGGCTCGTGCATGAGGTTGATCTTCCGATTCAAGCGGAGTGGGTTTATCCGTCCATCCAGAATTTGATTGGACGGCAATCGGAAACGCTAAGCGAGGACGGAACAGTCGATTATTCGAAAATTACGAAGGTTATCAGTCATCCGGTAGCTATAGCGCAATGCCTGCAGTTTCTCCGCACTCATCTTCCCCACGCGGTGACGGAGCATGTAAGCAGCACGGCGGAAGGCGTTCGAATTGTGCAGAACAACCCGAATGCCGGGTGGGCAGCTATTGGCACGAAGACAGCTGCGGCGAATGAGAAGCTTGACGTTATCGCCAGCGAGATTACAGATCATGACAATAATTATACAAGATTTCTGCTCGTTGGTTCTGAGCCCTATACAGCACGGCAATCGGAGCAGAAGAAGACGAGTATCTTGGTCACATTGCCTGAGGATTATGCAGGAGCGCTTCATCAAGTGCTTGCCGCTTTCGCATGGCGCAAGATCAATCTATCCCGTATTGAGTCGCGTCCGACAAAGAAGAAGCTAGGCAATTATTATTTCTTTATCGACATCGACATGGCACTGGATACGGTGCTTCTGCCATCGGCATTACAGGAAATAGAAGCGATTGGCTGCCAGGTAAGGGTGCTGGGGAGCTATCCAAGTTTTACGGAAAACAAGAAATAATGAAGCAAGCCGAGTTCGCTCTTTGTAGAGTGTGCTCGGCTTTTTGCTATTTTTTTTGTGAAAGTGGAGACACTCGCCCATATTCTGCATAGGATGTAAGGATTGATAATAGGCATTAGCAGTGCCATGTTATTCAGAACGTGACAGGAGGGTAACGGCGAGTGAAAATCCATATTGTGAAAAGTGGCGACAGCTTATACTCGATTGGCCAGAAGTATAATGTATCGCTGGAAGAGATTTTGAAGCTGAACCCGGGCATATCGAACCCGGATGTCATCGAAGTTGGGATGAAGCTGAAAATTCCATCAACGCACACAGGTGGCTCTGGAGGCGGGATGGACATTATGCATCAGCATGTTGTGAAGCAAGGAGATACGCTTTGGAAGCTGTCCAAAGCTTGGGGCGTACCATTGGCTGACATGATCAAAGCAAATCCGCAGCTTAAAAACCCGAATGTGCTGTTAACGGGAGAAGTTGTAAATATTCCTAAGGTGAGCGACACAGGTCATGGCGGAACCGGTGGTCATAGCGTCGGGCAAGGCGGCAACGGCATGGGGACACTGCATCCTACATCCGTTATGCAAAACGTACAGGGCTGGGTCGGCAAGCTGTCTACTGCTCCAATAACAGGAAAAACGCCAACAGGGCCGATAACAGGTAAAACGCCGACAGCTCCAATTGCACCAGCACCTGTAGCACCTGTTCAACAGAAGCCTGTAGCACCTGTCGAACAGAAGCCGGCAGCACCTATTCAACAGAAGCCTGCTGCGCCTATTGTGAAGCCAGTGAAGCCTGCGCCGTTGCCTGCACCTAAGGCCGCGGCAGTCGAACCGGCGAAAAAAGCGTTGCCGATTGAAAAACCTGTTGAGAAGAAGCTTCAGCCTATTCATTCGGAATATAAACCGAACGTTGATTTGTTCAAGCAATATGGCATACCGGCAACGGAAGCATTATCATTATATGATTTGCCGAAAGCTCCTGAATCGGTTTCACCTGTTCAGCAGCAACCTGCTTTCGGTGGCTATGGATATGGTCATCCAATGACGATGCCGGCACAAACAGGGCATGGTTACGGATATGGCGGCTGGCAGCAGCCTGTTCCGTTCGGCAGTACGGTAAGTCCGCTGGGAGAAGGCAACGAAGCGCCATTTGATTGCCCGCCGGGCACCGTATTTGTCGGAAGCTATCCTTCTCCATCTACTTTGCCGACCACGGCAGGCCCGGGATGGGGATATGGCTATCATGGCGTGAATCCGCTCCAGCAGGACGTTAATGAGAATAGTCATTTGGTTGCCGGAGCTGCAGCAATGCCGAACCAAAGCTTGGTATCGCCGTTTGCAACGCATCCAAACCAAGGAATGGTATCGCCGTTTGCAGCGCATCCAAACCAAGGAATGGTATCGCCGTTTGCAGCACAGCCAAACCAAGGAATGGTATCGCCGTTAGCAGTGCAGCCAAACCAAGGAATGGTATCGCCGTTAGCAGCGCAGCCAAACCAAGGAATCGTATCGCCGTTTGCAGCACAGCCAAACCAAGGAATGGTATCGCCGTTTGCAGCGCAGCCAAACCAAGGAATGGTATCACCGTTAGCAGTGCAGCCAAACCAAGGAATGGTAGCACCATTTGCAGCGCAGCCAAACCAAGGCTTTGTATCCCCTGCCAATTTCCAGCCTGATTATGGCTATGGATATGGCTACGGGGGTCAGAGTATGATCATGCCAGCTCAGGCTCAGCATGACAACGGTTATGGTTACGGCTATCCGTCTTATCCGCCTTATCCGGGCTGGCCACAAACGGCAGGTGCTAACGATGCGAATCAAGCGGATTGCGGTTGTAAGGGCAATCGTTCGGATCAGAATACGGAAAAGCAAGTGGAGCTGGAACAAGAGAAACCTATAAAAACAGTTGTTCAACGGAAAAATGCTAAAAAAGCAGTTATCCGCACCGTGTCTTCCCGTCCGAATAAGACGAAAAACCGCGGTAACCAGCCTTGGCTTAATCGTTAATTAAAGTCAGCCCCGATGACCAAATACGGTTATTGGGGCATTTTTATTTTGTTTAGGAAATGATTTGAAGCTAAAATGGTTGCAGTAAGCACTCATACCTGTTTATGGGGTCGGAATGTCGTAGGAGTAAGTTTGGACGGGAGCTGTATGCGCAAATGTGCTCTTACAGCAGCCAAAATACCATAATTAGTGACCTGTAAGCGCATATGTACGCTTATGAGATTGGAATGTCGTAAGAGTAAGTTTGAACGGGAGTTGTAAGCGTAATTTATTCTTTGCATATTTATGTAATATTGGCGCATACTATCAAAAAATATAATAAAGGGGTCTTCCCAATGATGGAATTCAGCCTTTGGAAAAACTTGAAAAAGCAGCTCCGGAGAAAGCGTCGACCAACTTGGAGTCTTGGAGGATTGCTGCCTCTCTTATTGGCAGGTGGTTTAATGCTCACACAAGGAGAGCTTGCTGAGGCAGCTCCACAAGTTGCTGGAATAGAGAGCGTTATCAACAAGCTGGAGCTTGGGAAAGAACCGCTGTCAGTTGAACTGCGACGTATTTATGTATGCGGCGAGGAATCAAAGCCGCTTGGACGGATGATGGGTAAACAGGTAGCTAGTCTGTTGCAAAGCCATCCAGATTGGACGGCAGTACTTGATCAGACGAATAGCATCGTGCACGTTGAACAGCGCGTGGAAGATTTGTCTGAGCATTGCAAAGCAAATGCATATATGGGGGTGGACAAGCTAGGAAATTTCAGTCTATATGACGGAATACCGAAGAAAGAAAAGGTGGTTCGAACCTTTTTCCAACTAGATGTGCATTATATGGAGAGCAGTCTCCCTCAGGACAAGCTGGATCAGCTCACCAAAGGTATACGAATTAACGACATAGAAGAATTCAACAGCGTATTGTCCACGTTTAGTGACTACGCTATTGAACAAAATCAGAAGGTAATGAAGCCAGCCTACTAGACTTCGAACCTGCGAAATAAGAGGCTGCACAGCGATGTGCAGCCTCTTTTTGCTCACGTATGGACTGAAATATCAAACGCGCGTTCTCATTCCTCTTATCTTTTGCTATAATAGATGAAGCAACTTTCAGTGTTTGGAATGGAGAAAGCAAGTTTTTGAGGAGATGACCGTTTGCGCGTTCTTGGAATTGACCCTGGTTATGCGATTGTTGGATTTGGATTCATAGATAAGATTGGCCATAAGCTTACGCCCGTTCAATACGGTGCGATTCAGACGGAAGCCCACACGCCCCCTGAGCAGCGCTTGCTTCAGATTTACGAGTCTGCGGGTGCATTAATGGATAAATATAAACCGGATACAGTCGGTGTGGAGAAGCTGTTCTTCAACCGAAATGTGACCACGGCCTTCGAAGTGGCACAGGCTAGAGGCGCTATTATATTAGCTGCAGCGCAGCGCGGGCTGCCGATTGGCGAATATACACCGCTTCAGGTTAAGCAAGCTGTAGTAGGCTACGGGAAAGCAGAGAAGAAGCAGGTGCAGGAAATGGTCAAAATGTTTTTGAAGCTTGCGGCAGTACCGAAGCCGGATGATGTGGCCGATGCGCTTGCGGTGGCCATTTGTCATGCGCATTCCGTCGTTTTGAACGACAAAATAAATGGGGTGAATCGCTCGTGATTGATTTTTTGAGAGGCAATGTTGTCCATCTGGAAGCCGAATATATCGTGCTGGATGTGAGAGATACCGGCTATCGCGTATTTACTCCTAATCCGTACGTATTCGCGAAGAAGGAAGAGCCGATTACTGTGTATATTCACCACAACGTACGTGAGGACGCGATACTGTTATTCGGTTTCGAGACCAGAGAGGAGCAAACTTTGTTCCGCAAGCTGCTCGAGGTGTCGGGAATAGGACCTCGCGTTGCATTGGGCATTCTGTCAGGAGGAAGACCGGACGCTGTTATTGCAGCCATTCAGCAGGAGAATATTGCCTTTTTAACGAAACTTCCTGGAATTGGGAAAAAGACGGCGCAGCGCATGATTCTGGACTTGAAGGATAAGCTGGTAGGCGCAGGCTTAGATGGTGGCTTGCTTACGGCAGCCGGCGTTGCGCTTGATCTTACTTCGAGTAGACATTCTGGCCAAGGGGCTGGCACTGCATGGCAGGAAGCGAGAGAAGGGCTAACGGCGCTAGGCTACACAGCAGCGGAGCTGGATAAGGCGTGGCTTGGCTTGCAGCACAGCGTGACGTCCGAGGAAACAGTGGATGCATTAATGAAACGGGCGCTGCAGCAGCTGTTCAAAGGGTAACGGAAGGAGATGAAAGCTAATGGATGATCGAATCATTTCCGCCAACCTGATGATGGAAGACCAGACTGTTGAGCTCAGCCTGCGTCCTCGTTATCTGGCCGAATATATTGGACAATCGAAGGCCAAGGAAAACTTGAAGGTCTATATTGAAGCAGCGAAGCTTCGCAAGGAATCGCTTGATCATGTACTCTTGTACGGGCCTCCTGGGCTGGGCAAAACAACACTTTCCAATATTATTGCGAACGAGCTTGGAGTAAGCTTGCGAACGACGTCTGGACCAGCCATTGAGCGGCCTGGTGATCTAGCAGCGCTGCTGACGAATTTGCAGGAGGGGGATGTGCTTTTTATCGATGAGATTCATCGCCTGCACCGGACGGTTGAGGAAGTGTTGTACCCGGCGATGGAGGATTTTGCTCTTGATATTATGATCGGGAAAGGTCCGAGTGCCCGTTCGGTAAGATTGGATTTGCCGCCGTTTACATTAATTGGTGCGACAACGCGGGCAGGCTTGCTTTCGGCACCGCTTCGCGACCGCTTTGGTGTGGTCAGCAGACTTGAGTTTTATACAATTGATGAATTGGCATTCATCGTTGCTAGAACGGCTGAGATTCTGAATGTCAGCATTGTCGGTGAGGCGGCGGGAGAAATTGCGATGCGCTCACGGGGAACACCGAGAATTGCAAACCGCCTTCTGAAGCGCGTAAGAGACTTTGCACAGGTTCGCGGGGACGGTATCATTACGCATGATTTAGCGAGATCTGCACTAGAGCTGCTGCAGGTTGATCCGATGGGTCTTGATCTAATCGATTTCAAAATGCTGCAAGCGATGATAACGACATTTGCTGGCAGGCCGGTTGGCCTTGATACCATTGCAGCAACCATTGGAGAAGAAAGCCAAACCATTGAAGATGTCTATGAACCCTATTTGATGCAGATTGGATTCCTTCAGCGGACGCCTCGCGGAAGAATTGCGACAGATAATGCCTATCGGCATTTGGGGCTGCCTATTCCAGGGAGGTAACGAACAATGGGTAAAGCGCATGGCTTAGCGAAAGAGAAACTCTATGTGCTGTACGACGGGTATTGCAACCTATGCCTAGCTTCTGTAGCAAAGCTAAAGGAGCTTCCATCAAGAGCAGACTTGCAATTCATTCAAATCCAGCA
Source organism: Paenibacillus sinopodophylli (assembly GCF_005930355.1). GTDB lineage: Bacteria > Bacillota > Bacilli > Paenibacillales > Paenibacillaceae > Pristimantibacillus > Pristimantibacillus sinopodophylli. The sequence continues at coordinate 2,088,472 of NZ_VDBO01000001.1, read as the reverse complement.
ACTGGAGTCGGTGGAAGATTCGGTACAGCTTTTACCGCGAAGCACGAAGCTAGATATGGCTGTGTTATATGAAAAAATGCATGTTGTTGATGATCAAGGGAAGCTGTATGCGGGTGCAGACGGTGTTGTAAGAATATTGAGGACGGTGAAGGGCTTTCGCTGGCTGTCCGCTTTCTATCGTATTCCTGGCATGAGCCGTATTGCAGATCGCCTGTACCGCTATGTCGCGAATCGAAGATATGAATGGTTTGGCTCAACCGAGCAAAGCTGTTCCATTAATGGCTGTGATTTGCCGAAGAGCAGAGAGGAGAGAAACACACATGGCAAATAAACGGTCACTGAAGCTGAAGCAATATACGATGCTAGTTGTTGCGATTATGCTTCTTGCAACCTCATGGACGGGTTCACCGTCACATGCAGCAGTACCAAAGCTTGATCTTATTCGCGTTGCTCTATTTATGCAATTGCCTGGGAAATATGATGATACAACTGCTGCGGCAACCTTCTCGTCGCCAAGCGGCCTCAGCATAGGCTCAAGGCAGCCGGACGGCGTGAGCAGCTGGTTTAATGTATCTGGCGGAACAAATGTGCGTTTTGCCCCAGACAGCTTTAAAGTAAAGGTGTATGAGTCATCGACTTTTGCATCAGCATTAGCTGTTCAGAAGAGACTGCAAGCGTTAAAGGGAGCGGCTTTCCTCACTTCGCTTTCCAAAAACGGCACAATCATTTACCAAGTTATTGAAGGTACATACAAGACAGCGGCAGAAGCGGCAGCAGCTGGTACCAAATGGACAGCTGACAGCGAACTCTCCAAGCTTGTTGGCGGATTTAAGGCTGTTCAGCAAGGACCTTTGCACTTGGAGAGCGCTGCGTATGCAGGGAAGACGGAAGCTATAGCGGCTGCCAGCGGCTTCGGTGCTGCGGGCTTGGATGCTTTCGTCGCTGTCCGCTCCTCCCAAACAGGCACGGCAAGCTACTCCGTCATGGTAGGCGCTGCATTAACAGATGCGGAGCTTCAGATTGTACAGGCAGCTGCTTCGAAAGCAGCTGGTGGAAGCACATTGAAAACGGCAGATACCAAACTGCCTTATCTATTGCTGCGTAATGATCATACCGTGAGCGCTAAAGCGGAAAGTAATTCAGAGCTTTATATGTTTGCAGGAAGCGACACTAAGATTTCGATCGCTCCAGTCGGCTCTGACCCAATCAAGCTGACGGAGCGAAGTAATCGCAGCTATCGCGGGCAATTTGAGCTTAGTATGCTTAATGGTCGGATGGCGGTTATTAATGAGCTGCCATTCGAACAATATCTTTACTCCGTTGTCGGCGTAGAAATGTATTCTACCTGGCCAGCAGAAGCGCTTAAAGCACAAGCAGTTGCTGCTCGCTCGTATGCGCTGAACAAAGGCTTTGGGTTTCAAATTGCTCATGTTGTGGACACAACCTTGAGTCAGGCTTACTATGGCACAGGCTCAGAGAGAGCGTCTACCATTGCCGCTGTTGATGATACGGCAGGAGAAGTAGCCTTATACAATGACAAAGTCATTGAGGCGTTATTTGCAGCGAGCAGCGGTGGCATGACAGCGGACGCTAAGGAGATTTGGGGAAATGCAGTCCCTTATTTGCAGGCGGTGAAAAGTCCTGATACCTCAAGCGAGGTGGGCTTACACAGCTGGTACCGCGTTGTGCTGCCAAGTGGGTTACTCGGATATGTTCGGGATGACTTGCTTGATGAGACAGGACAAACAACGGCAGCTGGAAGCTCCATTATGCAGGTGAATACGAATGGTACGAAGGTACGGAAGCATCCGCAAATTCAAGATGCGATTCCAGTTGTTGCGACGGCAGAGAGCGGAACTAGGGTCATCGTGCTCGAGAAAAAAGTGGAATCGAATTCCATGTCTTGGGTAAGAGGCCCTTATACGCCGCAAGAGATGCTGACAGTTATCAATGCGAGAGTGAAAACGCCAATAACGGGTCCGCTGCGTACGTTGGAAGTCAGCCAAAGCGGAGCTTCTGGACGTGCTACGGAGATTCTGGCTAATGGTCAGAAGCTGAATGTGAGCTATCCGGATATGTTCCGCAGTACGCTTGGCATAGACGGTTCGCTGCCAAGCACGCTCTTTCAAATTGAAGAAACCGCTAAGGTTTCGCTGCTAGGTGCTGGATCAGCAACAAGGACGAAGCCAAGTGACACCGCGCCTGTGTATGTGATTACTGCTGGCGGCAAGGTAACTGAGGCCAGTCAGTCTAATTTGTTTATTCTGGATGGCAGCAAGCAATTACGCGCCTCAACCAAGGAGCCTTCCTTCCGTTTCATCGGTACAGGTAACGGACACGGTGTTGGATTATCTCAATATGGTGCTTTAAGCCTTGCTCAGCAAGGGTATGACTATCAATATATTTTGAAATACTACTACAAAGATGTAACCATCGCTAAGGAATGATTGAATCGATATGAACGTAGAATGGTTTGACTTTGAATTGCCGGAACATCTCATTGCCCAAACGCCACTGCTTGATCGCACAGCCTCAAGGCTGCTTGCGCTAAACAAGCAAACAGGCGAAATCACTCATAACAGATTTACAGATTTGGAGCAGTATGTGAAGTCAGGGGATGTTCTTGTCCTCAATGATACTAGAGTAATTCCAGCACGCTTAACAGGCATCAAAAGCGATACGGGCGCTAAGATTGAGCTGCTGCTTCTAAAACAGCTTGAAGGCGACAGCTGGGAGGCGCTTGGCAAGCCAGCCAAGCGGTTAAAGGTAGGTACGGCACTTTCTTTTGGAGATGACGGGCAAGGCAATCCTTTGCTTAGAGCTGTAATCGAGAAGGAAGGCGAGATGGGCGGTAGAACGATCCGTTTCGAATATGAAGGTATTTTCCAAGAGCTCTTGGATCGTTTAGGCGAAATGCCATTGCCTCCTTATATTAAGGAGCGGCTTGAGGAGTGCGAACGCTATCAGACCGTTTACTCGAAGCATGCAGGCTCTGCTGCTGCGCCTACTGCCGGTCTTCATTTCACAGATGAATTTCTAGCCAGGCTGCAGGCAAAGGGAGTGAAGCTTGCGTACGTAACACTTCATGTGGGACTCGGCACTTTCCGTCCAATGTCGGTTGACTTGGTAGAGGATCATGAGATGCATTCCGAATATTATGAGCTGAACGAGCAGAATGCCGCAATAATAAATGAAGCCAAACAGACTGGCGCGCGTATTATTGCAGTGGGGACAACCTCTTCGAGAACATTGGAGACGGTAGCAGCAAGATTCGAAGGGAATCCACTAGAAGCTTGCAGCGGCTGGACCTCGATTTTTATATTCCCAGGCTACGAGTTTAAGCTCGTTAATGCGCTATTGACTAATTTTCATTTGCCAAAATCTACGCTAGTTATGCTCGTAAGTGCGCTGGCTGGTCGTGATGAGGTTATGCGTGCCTATGAAGAAGCGATTGCTCATGAATATCGTTTCTTTAGCTTCGGTGATGCAATGTTTATTTACTAACTAGGAATAGGAAGCGTGAATTGTGGCTGTAAAATATGAATTAATCAAACAATGCAAACAATCGGGAGCGCGTCTTGGACGCGTTCATACCCCACATGGCGTAATAGAGACGCCAACCTTTATGCCGGTAGGCACGCAAGCTACGGTCAAAACGATGAGTCCTGAAGAATTGAAAACGATGGATGCCCATATTATTCTCAGCAATACGTATCATTTGTTTCTAAGACCAGGACATAACATCGTAAGGAACGCAGGCGGCTTGCATAAGTTCATGAATTGGGATCGTCCAATTCTGACAGACAGCGGCGGCTTTCAAGTGTTTAGCTTGAGTGAAATGCGTAAAATCACGGAAGAAGGCGTACACTTCCGATCTCATCTCAATGGCGATAAGAAGTTTCTATCGCCAGAGGTGGCGATGGAGATTCAGAATGCGCTGGGTTCAGATATTATGATGGCATTCGATGAATGTCCGCCATTCCCAGCCGAGCATGACTATGTGAAAAAGTCGCTGGAGCGCACGACTAGATGGGCAGAGCGTTGTCTGAAAGCACATGCTAGACCAGACGATCAGGGACTTTTTGCGATCGTGCAAGGCGGAATGTACAAAGATTTGCGCATTCAAAGTGCAAATGATTTGACTTCCATGGATTTCCCGGGGTATGCTATTGGTGGACTGAGTGTAGGCGAGCCTAAGCATCTGATGTACGATGTGCTCGATTATACGGTGCCCATTTTACCAGCGAATAAACCTCGTTACCTTATGGGCGTAGGATCCCCAGATGCACTGATTGAAGGATCCATCCGCGGTATTGATATGTTTGATTGCGTACTGCCGACACGGATTGCCCGTAACGGAACAACGATGACAAGCCAAGGCAGACTCGTTATTCGCAATGCGAAGTACGCCGAGGATTATGGTCCGTTGGACCCTGAATGCTCATGCTACACGTGTACGAATTATTCGAGAGCATACATACGACATCTTATCAAAGCGGATGAGACGTTCGGGATGAGGCTTACGACATACCACAACTTGCATTTCTTACTTCAACTCATGCGGGACGTTCGGCAAGCGATTATGGATGACCGACTGCTTGATTTCCGGGATTCCTTCTTCACAAGCTACGGCCTGTTCGATAATGAGAAAGGATTTTGAAAGGGGGGATTTCGATGTGGCTAGCAGCTGAAGCAGCAAGTCAAACTAACATCCTAAAAATGGTTGGCCCGTTTGTGCTGATGTTCGCGGTGTTTTATTTCTTGCTTATTCGTCCGCAGCAGAAGAAACAGAAGCAACGTACTTCCATGCTCAACCAATTGAAAAAAGGCGATAAAATTTCAACAATTGGTGGTTTGCACGGCACGGTTGTAGAGCTTAGCGATGACACAGTTGTACTTCGTGTAAACGATACAACGAAAATGACATTCGAGCGCAGTGCGATCAACACAATCATTAACTCTGCACCAGCAGCAGTTGATTTGGAAAAATAATAAAAAAAGGCTGACATGCCATCATGTCAGCCTTTTTTTATTGCTTTTTCATGTTGACGCCAATGATTCCACCGAAGGCACCTGCAAGAAGAGACAAGCCAAGCAGAAGTGCGCTATGGAGCGAAAGTGATGCGTCAGATGCAAGAAAGCTGATGATAATGACGATTGCTCCATATATGAAACCAAGTAAACCGCCATTATACCAGCCCTTGTTCTCAGATCGCCTTCCCGATGTAAAACCGCCAGCAAGCGATGCAAAGCCATGAACGAGCAAGGCATTCGTCGCAAGGCTGCTTTCCTTCATGCTTGTGAAATGCAGTAGAAAGGATAACAGCAAGGCGCCTGCTGCCAGCCAAATAATCGAAAAAAGCACTCCGGCAAGCAGCGGTGATGCAATTAATGGTGGTTTAATAGCTTGTTTTACCGAGCTCATCAAATTCCCCCCTATGATTGGTACTTATTACTTAACCATATGGTCAAGCTAGCCGGAATAGTACAACTACTGTATGAAAGTACTGGAAATATGAACTGTCTTGCCATATATTCGTATAAGCTTGCAGAGTATGAGGTTATCGACGGCAGGTGAGAATACCTTTACCAAGGTGAAACGGCTGTCGCCGTTCTTGGTGGCGCGGCGCGTTTCATTCCGAGAAATATAGAGAAAGGATTATGGAATCGTATGCTTTCCTATATTTCAAGGTGAAACGGCTGTCGCCGTCCTTGGTGGCACGGCGCGTTTCATTCCGAGAAATATAGAGAAAGGATTGCGGAATCGTATGCTTTCCTATATTTGAACAAAGGAGCTGACTACAGCTCACATGACATAAGTCGAGGAGGAGGTTTCCGCTTGGAATTCTGGAGCCTGTTAATCCGGACGGTGATTATTTACTTCGTTGTGTTTCTGATCATGCGCTTTATGGGAAAGCGAGAAATTGGAAAGCTCTCAGTGTTCGATCTTGTCATTTCCGTTATGATCGCGGAGATAGCGGTTATTGTGATTGAGGATATGGATCGATCGATGTGGAGCGGCATCATGCCAATGGTTATCTTGCTGCTCATTCAAGTAGGAAGTGCATTTATGACGATGAAAAGCCGCAGGTTGAGGCTGCTGTTCGACGGCAAGCCTAGCGTCATTATTGACAAAGGCAAATTAAATAGTGACGTTATGCGAAAACAGCGATACAACCTAGACGATTTAATGCTTCAATTACGAGAGAACAAAATAAGCGCGGTTTCAGACGTGGAATTTGCAATATTGGAAACGAGTGGGAAGCTGTCCGTCATTCCAAAAGAGGATACGAAGTCATCCGAGAATAGCGGAAACGATAATCCGTTTGTTGGAAATAAGACGAATGACAGGAATTTGAAGACATTTGATCCGTCCAAAGTTATTCCATCAAAATATCGGTTTGAAATATTGCCTGTGCCGCTGATTATGGATGGCAAAGTTCAGGATAGAAATTTGGAGAAGCTTGAGAAAACAAGATTTTGGCTTAAAAATGTGCTGCAGGAAAAAGGGGTCACAGACTTTAAGGATGTGTTTTTTTGCACGATAGACCATAAAGGAAAGCTATTCGTCGATATGCATGATAAAAAACAGCGGTAAGAAGAGGGATTTCTCCTCTTTCTACCGCTGTTTATTGTCGATTAGGCTATTTAAACCATTTGCCGAATAACGGAATTCTAATCATATCGTGACGGTCGATAATTTTCATCAGGATCATAAGAATTAAGTAAATAATGGCACTTGCAGCGCAGGCAAGCAGCAAATTTATCCATTCAGCCGGGAGTGGCTGCTGATTCATCGTATATTGGGCAGCGGCGCCCATCATGACCATAGCGGCTCCAACTTTGACAAAGTCGAGCAGCTTCATATGGAAGCCTATAAATCTCAAGACGCTAATGGCATGTAGTACGGTAACTAGAACGATATTGACGTTTATCGCGATTAGCGCTCCATAGATGCCGTATGCCGGGTCAGATGCAAGCTGCGCAATGAGGAATAGCTTTACGACCGCACCAATTAACGTGTTGATTAATGCGGTTCCGGGTTTATTAAGCGCTTGAAGAGCGGCTTGTAGTGGAGCTTGTAAATAAATAAAGATGCCAACAGGCGCGATAAGCTGGAGCATAGGTGCAATGTCTGCATGGTTATAAAGCATGCGACAGATCGGTTCGGCGAATAAAACCATAATAACGACAAATGGGGCACCGGACACGAGAGAAAGTCTCATCGATTGATGCAGTCTTTTATGAATTAAGGAATGGTCACCTCTAGCTGCTGCCTCCGACAAGGAAGGGACAAGTGACACCGCTAGCGAGTAGGTTAACGCAGTGGGAAGCAGCAGTAGCGGAACGATCATACCTTGAAGAGCACCGTATTGTGCAGTTGCGATGCCAGTTGCGATGCCTGCCGCCGCTAGACTGCGTGCGGTAAGGATGGACTCAAGCAAATAAGAGAATGAACCAATGAGCCTGCTGCCTGTTACAGGAATAGATAAACTGAGTAATCTTCGGAGTACAGGTTTGCTTGGGATTGATGATGAAGATGCAGGTTGTAGTTGTGCGTTTGTATGCTTGCTCGCAACTTTGTCACGGTAATATTTCCATAATAAGACGGCTAACCCGCCGATCTCTCCAATGACCGCACCGAGCATCGCTCCAGCAGCAGCCCATTCCAGGCCATATGGGAGAAATAAATAAGCGAAGAAGAGGGAAGCGATGATGCGAAGCACCGTTTCCACGATTTGCGACACAGCTGTAGGAATCATATTCTGCTTACCTTGGAAATAACCCCGATAGACAGAGGATAAACCAATAATGATAAGCATAGGCGTCATGACCAGAAAGGTCTGGTACACACGTGCATCTGGTAGGACATGTGTCGTAATCCATTTGGCCCCAAGCAGCATGACGCCAGTCATTACAATTCCGAGAAACGCGACTAATCCCATTGCGGTGCGGAAAATATATTTGACACGAGCCGAATCGCCCTGTGACTCAGCTTCTGCAATCCATTTCGCTACCGCAAGCGGAATGCCGCCGGTTATAATGGTTAGCATGACGGTTAGAAAGGGATAGCTAAGCTGATACAAACCTACGCCTTCCGCCCCAATGATGCGAGGCAACGCGATACGTGGCACAAACCCAAGCAATCGATTGATTATGCCTGCGGCAAGCAATATCATAGCACCTTTGATAAACGTTTGCTTGGTTGAATGGTTCTGCTTCGCCATACTGGATTACCCTCTTCTCTATTATGGAATAGCTGAGCTGCTCCTGACTTGGCAAATAGCCTAAGCTGTGAGACAGGCTTTTACTATCATCTTTATGCTCGGCATGTCCAGTTCCATGTCACTCAATTTGCAGAATGCTTAGATAACGGGAAGGAATTCGGGTGGTGGGCAGCGAATATTTGGAATACAGCAATTAGGAAGACTGAATCGTTCCGTATCGCCGAAGGACGGCAAGAGCCGTTTCACCTTGGTAATAGGTCGGATAATAACGTGCAGCTTATCCTTTCTTATATGAATCATCGTTGATGTAACAAGGCATTAGGAGGCGCAGCATGGATGACGAAGAATTAAACCGCGTGATAGAGGAACTGTGTATGAGTAAAGCGGAAGAGTTTCATCTGATCGGGTATGAGCATGTTTCGGGCCAAGAGATATGGGCGTGTGTCAGCGAGAAGTATAAGAAGACAGGCGAGCCTGAACTTCATGAATTGGTGAACGATATTTTATCGCTGAAAGTGACGAAATTTATGAATTTCTTGACGATTAGCGCATACAAAGGAAACCCGTTCTGATTAATTGGGTTTCTTTTTTTTTGACTCGATTTTACCTCGTCTGTATAATAGGAATATTGAGATCATAAGGGGGATTTAGACGTATGTTCGGGAAGAGAATTGTTGCCTTCCTTGCGATTATTGTCATTATGTTTGGCGTTATCGCTTGGACAAGCCCATCGCTAGTGAAAGACGTAAGGCTAGGCCTTGATTTGAAAGGCGGATTTGAGGTTTTGTACGAGGCATCCCCGCTTGAGGGCGGAGAGGCTGTAACGCCGGAATCGTTGAAAGAAACGGCAAGAAGCTTGGAAAAAAGGATAGATGAGCTCGGAATTGTAGAGCCTGAGATTACACCAGAAGGTTCGAATCGGATCCGGTTGCGGCTAGCCGGTGTGGCGAACGAAACTGAGGTGCGAGAGAAGCTCGCCAAACCGATCATTCTGACATTCAAGGGCCCAGACGGGAAAATCGAGCTTGATGGCAGTGATTTCAAGCCGAACGGCGCGGGCATCGGCTACGATAACCTAAGCAAGCCGTTCGTAACCATTGAGCTCAAGGATGCCAAAAAATTCGAAGAAATTACAACGCGTTTAACAGGGCAATATTTGGCTATTTATCTCGATGACAAAGAGCTGTCTAAGCCTTCTGTCAATTTTCCAATTACTGGAGGTTCCGCGCAGATTTCAGGAGATTATACGAGAGATGAAGCTAAGGAATTGGCAGATATGATTAATCTCGGCGCGCTTCCGCTCAAGTTGACTGAAAAGTATACGCAAAGTGTCGGCGCCAAGCTCGGGCTTGCTTCTCTAAAGGAAACCGTTGAGGCGGGTATTATTGGTACGGTTATCATTCTGGTATTTCTGCTCATTCTGTTTCGAATTCCTGGAGTTGTAGCAGGTATAACAGTTATTACTTATACGTGGCTGTTGCTCGTTGTTTTCAATTTAATGAACGCCACGTTAACTTTGCCAGGTATCGCCGCCTTTGTGCTGGGGATAGGGATGGCTGTCGATGCGAACATCATTATGTATGAACGAATCAAGGAAGAGATTCGCAGCGGCAAAAGCTTGCTATCCTCGCTTAAAGCAGGCTCGAAAAATTCATTCCGTACGATTATGGATGCCAATGTTACAAATATTATTGCTAGTGGTGTGCTTTATTTCTTAGGTAGCGGTGCGATTCGCGGCTTTGCCTTAACGATGGTCTTCAGTATTTTTGTAAGTATGCTGACGAATATTTTCTTATCCCGTTTCTTGATTATGCTGCTTATCAAGAGTAATCTATTTACAAAACCAAGCTATTATGGTGTGAAGGAGGCAGAAATCCGTGAACTTTAATACAAAGATTCGATACGATTTTATTGGGAACCGCAATAAGTTCTTTCTGTTCTCAATCACGTTGACAATAGTAGGGATCTTGTCCTTACTGTTCTTTAGCCTGAATTTCGGTGTTGATTTCAAGGCGGGAACAAACATGGATATATTGGTGGGAAAAGCTGCTACCCAGCAGGATGCAAAAGAAATTTTAGTGAAGGCTGGAATTGAAGGCATTACACCTACTGTTGGCGGTACTAAAGGCGATCGCATTTCTGCTCGTTTCGATGAGGTGTTGTCACAAGCGAAGATTGTCGAAATTCAAGAAGGCTTTAAAGCTAAGTACGGAGATCAGGTATCATCAGAGGTTAACATCGTATCCCCAGACATGGCACAGGAGCTTGGGATTAAGACCATATGGGCGATTCTCGCCGCGAGCGTCGTTATTATGATTTATGTCATGATTCGATTTGAATGGCGCTTTGCAGTTGCTGCGAATATCGCTATTCTATATGACGCTTTTGTGGTTATTGCCTTATTCTCCATTTTCCGTCTGGAAGTAGACCTTCCGTTTATCGCTGCAGTTCTTACGACAATTGGATATTCCATTAACGATAAAATCGTTATCTTTGACCGTATCCGGGAAAATCTGCGGTTTGGACAATTCAAAAACCGCGAACAACTGGCTGAAATGGTAAACGCAAGTATTTGGCAAACGATGGCCAGAAATATTTACACCGTATTGGCCGTATTAGTTGTTGCTGTATGTTTGTTTATTTTCGGAAGTGAGTCGATCAAGCTGTTTGCATTAGCAAAAATTATTGGTCTCACCAGCGGGGCGTATTCTTCAATCTGTATTGCGAGCCCGCTCTGGCTCATGCTTAAAGGCAAGCAAAAGCCTAAGACTGTTGCAAAAACATCGGCATAGAGGTCAGACCACATATGCTTGTGAGACAGGTTTTGCATTCGCAAAACCTAGGCATATGCTTACGAAGCAGGTTTTGCATTCGCAAAACCTTTAGGAGGTAAAAATGTCAACCACACAGCGATATGCAAAAGCAGAGTCCGCAAGCTGGGCCGGCTTATGGGGAAACATGCTGCTGGCTCTATTTAAAGGCGTAATAGGTTGGTTGTCAGGAAGCAAAGCATTGCTCGCCGATGCATTTCGGTCGGCAGCGGAGGTGGCAGCGGCAATTGCTGCTATTTCCGGTTTGCGGGCAAGCAGGCAGCGGAAGCTGGAACAGGCTAATTCCGCAGCTGAAACAGAGGATTTAAGAGGAGAGGCGGCTACAACGATTCTGTTGTCAGTCGTCCTTCTCATCATTGGGATCGAGATCGGAATATCCGCTATCAGGGATATTGCTGCTGGCGTTACGACTGCGCCGCATTGGAGCTCTGCCGTCGTAATCGTGCTGTCCTTAATCGTGCAACAGCTATTCTTCGCGGATAAGGACAGAATGTCGAGCCTTTATTGCTCAGCAGCGGCTTTGGTCGGTGCCAGCGGTGCGATTATAGGGAAGTTGTTTACCATTCCTGCGCTTTATTACTTTGATCCTGCCGCAGCGTTTATCATTGCGATTATTGTTGTCATGAACGGTTATAGAATGGCTACAGTTCTCATTCGTAAGGATAGTAGATTGACGGCTTGGGATGAGAATCCGGATGAACTTATGCAGCTTGTGCAGCGAGTTGAGGGCGTAATTACAGTGCAGTCGCTAAAAGCCAAAGAGCATGGACATTACGTCATTGCAGATATGGTCATTAGTGTTAATCCACGGATTTCGGTTCTTGAAGGCCAAGAGATTGCGAAGCGGGTAAAGCAGCTGGTAATGAAACGCTTCATCCATGTTACAGACGTTTCAATATATGTTGAGCCTTATGACCCTGGTTATCCTTACAAGTCCAATCATGATCCGAATCAGGAGCAGATGCCTACACTGCTGCAATAAAATCATCGAACAGCAGAAAGGAGGAGAGCGGCATGATTCAGAGAAAAACAAGATGGGCACTTGCTTCATGGTCAGAGGTTGATGAACAGAAAGCTTCGAATTTGGCTTCTAATCTCAGTTTGCGTCCGCTTGTCGCCAAGCTTCTTGTTAAGCGCGGATTTGACAATGTGGAAGCAGCAGAGCGTTTTTTGCGCGGAGGAGTGGAGCATTTTCATGATCCTTATTTGTTAAGGGGAATGAAAGAAGCTGTCGAGCGGATTAAGCAGGCAGCGGAGAATGATGAGAAAATACGAATCTATGGCGACTATGATGCCGATGGCGTATCGAGCACTTCTTTGCTCGTTCATGTGTTCCGATCATTAAATTATAAGTTTGATTATTATATTCCTCATCGTGCACTTGAAGGCTACGGTCTGAACAAAAACGCAATCAAGCTCGCTGCAGATGAAGGTATAAGCTTAATTGTAACGGTTGATACAGGAATCAGCGCTGCCGAGGAGATTGCCTACGCTGGCGAGCTAGGTATCGATGTTGTCGTGACGGATCATCACGAGCCGCCAGAGCAAATTCCAAGCGCATGCGCGGTTGTAAATCCGAAGCAAAACAATTGCGATTATCCATTCAAAGGGCTTGCCGGCGTCGGCGTAGCATTCAAGCTTGCTCATGCCTTGCTGGAGCGCCCGCCGCTCGAATGGGCGGATATCGTCAGCTTAGGGACCATCGCAGATTTGATGCCGCTAAAGGACGAGAATCGCATTCTGGTCCGGTATGGCTTGGAACGACTGAAAAACAAACCGAGTGTAGGCTTTCGAGCGCTTGCGGAAGCAGGCGGCATAGAGCTCGATACCATTACTTCCACAGGTGTTGCATTCGGAATGGCGCCGCGTATTAATGCGGCTGGCCGTCTAGATCATGCCAAACGAGGTGTAGAGCTGCTTACGACGGATGACTACGATAATGCTATCCTTGCTGCGATCAGCTTGGATAGTCTTAACAAAGAGCGGCAGCGCGTCGTAGAGAGCATCGTTAAAGAAGCAGAACAGCTATGGCAAGAGAAAGTTGCGGAAGCTGAAGCGATTGGAATTGCGTCTCCACCTGTTATCGTGCTTGCAGGCGAAGGCTGGAATGTTGGCGTCATAGGCATCGTTGCATCGAAGCTGCTTGAGCGTAACTATAAGCCGGTCATTATTCTCGGCATAGACGTAGAGACGGGGATGTGTAAGGGCTCTGCACGCTCGATAGACGGCTTTGATCTACATGCAGCTCTTACTGCCTGCGACGAGCTGCTGGACCACTACGGCGGCCACCAAGCCGCAGCTGGGATGAGCCTGCATCGTGATCGTCTTCCAGAGTTCGAGCAGCGTCTTGGCAAGCTGGCTGACGAGTGGCTGAGCGAGGAAGATTGGATACCGAAAACAGCGGTAGATCTCTTATGCTCTGTGAACGAGGCTACACTAGAAACGATCACCGAGCTCTCACAGCTTGAGCCGTTCGGAATGGGCAATCCTTCTCCGAGGCTGCTATTCCAGCATGCTGAGCTTGCAGATAGACGTACCATTGGCAAGGAATCGAAGCATTTGAAGCTATCGCTCGGCAGCGGTCGACGCTTACTGGACGGCATTGGGTTTAGTATGGGCATGCTCGCAGCAGGCCTTCAGCCTGGAAGCAAGATCGATGTCATTGGTGAGTTGTCCGTTAATGAATGGAATGGACAGCGCAAGCCGCAGTTGCAGCTGCATGATATGCATTACGATCCTGCCGCTGCTCTTTTTCCGGAGCGTGAAGATTTCGGTAAAGTTTATCAGCAATTGAAGCTGCTCGGCGAGGCCCAGCTTGCTGGTCTAAATGAACGCCTCTCTAAGCAGAGTGGATTATCCTTAGTCACTGTAGATTTGATGTTGGACGTATTCGAGGAGCTGCAGTTCATCGAGCGGAGCAATGGATTGATGATCGCTGCGACCTCCCCACAGAAACGTGACTTAACGACATCGGAGCGTTACCGCGAGGCCAAAGCAAAATATGAAGCATCACAGTACACAGCTAGTTACTGATCATAATGAATAGTTCGAAAAGGAAAGGGTTGACCTCTCGTGTCTAACACACCATACAACTTTAAAGATTATATTCGGGTAATTCCAGATTTCCCGCAACCAGGTATTCGATTCAAGGATATTACGACGCTGCTGAAAGACGGCGGTGCTTATCGTGCGGTTATTGAGGAGATGCGTGCTGCAGTAGCACATATGGAAATTGATATTATCGCAGGTCCGGAAGCACGTGGCTTCGTAGTAGGTGCCCCGCTGGCGTTGGCGCTTGGCGTAGGTTTTGCTCCGATTCGTAAAAGTGGCAAGCTGCCGGGTGAGACGATTACGGCAAGCTATGATTTGGAATACGGTAACGATCAGCTTGCTATGCATAAGGATGCCATTTCACCAGGGCAGCGCGTACTAATTGCGGATGATTTGCTTGCGACCGGCGGAACAATCGCGACGTCCATGAATTTGGTTCGCCAGTTAGGCGGAGAAGTTGTAGGCGCAGCATTCCTTATTGAACTTGCTTACCTGACAGGCCGTGAAAAACTTGACGGAATTGATGTTTTCTCATTAATGACTTACGAGTAATGCACATTATGAAATGAATCTGAATAGGCACCGCCTGTCGCTTCAATCGCTTATTGCGGGGAGCTCAGGCGGTTTTATTTTATTAATGGAGCTTCTCGGTAGTTGACGCGGTACTGCTATTACAGGCATAATATTATAAAAACTCGGAAAACGCATGAATGGGATCTGCCAGGAGTGTAATCAGAAAGGGACGTTTCATGGGCATTGAGCATTTACTCGAGAAGGCATCCGCCTATATGAAAGAGCAGGACCTTATACGCATCCAGGAAGCCTATGACTTTGCGGAGCAAGCCCATCATGGACAAGTACGGAAGTCGGGAGAGCCTTACATCCTACACCCCGTAGCGGTTGCGGATATTCTTGTTGATATGCAAATGGACGTGCTGTCGATTATCGCGGCATTGCTTCATGATGTCGTAGAGGACACAACTGTGGATTTGCAGACGGTTCGTGCGAAATTTGGCGAAACGTGTGCGATGCTAGTAGACGGCTTGACCAAGCTGGAGAAAATACAATTTCGTTCCAAGGAAGAGCAGCAGAACGAAAATTACCGTAAAATGTTCGTTGCTATGGCACAGGATATTCGTGTCATTCTTATTAAATTAGCAGATCGACTGCATAATATGCGCACGCTGAAATTCCAGTCGGAGGAAGCACAGCGCCGGATTGCATACGAAACGCTTGAAATTTTTTGCCCGATTGCCCATCGTTTGGGTATTTCTGCAATCAAATGGGAGATGGAGGATATTGCACTCCGTTATTTGAATCCGCAGCAGTATTACCGCATTGCTAATCTCATGAAGAAGAAGCGTGCGGAGCGAGAGCAGTTTATTGAGGATGTTATCGGCCGCATTACAGAGAAGCTTGAGGAAATGGGCATTGAAGGCGATATTTCTGGAAGGCCTAAACATTTATATAGTATTTACAAAAAAATGACCGACCGCAACAAGCAGTTTACTGAGATCTATGATCTGCTTGCGATTCGGATTATCGTTGATAATATTAAGGATTGTTATGCAACGCTAGGAATCATTCATACACTCTGGAAGCCGATGCCAGGCCGGTTCAAGGATTACATCGCAATGCCCAAAGCGAACATGTATCAATCGCTGCATACGACGGTTATCGGACCAAATGGTGAGCCTACAGAGGTTCAGATTCGTACGTGGGAGATGCATCGTACTTCGGAGTACGGGATTGCTGCACATTGGGCCTACAAGGAAGGCTCGCTCGTTCCTGGAGGCAATTTCGAGGATAAAATGTCTTGGTTTCGTGAAATTTTGGAGCTGCAGCATGAGGCGCGCGATGCTTCTGAATTTATGGAATCGCTCAAAATGGACTTTTTTGCCGATCTTGTATTTGTGTTTACACCGAGCGGCGAAGTTATTGAGCTTCCTGCCGGCTCTGTGCCGCTCGATTTCGCATACCGCATTCATACGGAGGTTGGAAACCGAACGATCGGTGCAAAGCTGAATGGGCGTATCGTTCCGCTCGACCATAAGCTCAAAACTGGAGATATTGTTGAAATTTTAACGTCGAAGCATTCCTACGGACCGAGTCAGGACTGGGTCAAAATCGCACAGTCCTCGCATGCTCGCAGTAAAATTAGACAATGGTTCAAGAAGGAGCGACGCGAGGAGAACGTTGCAAAAGGTAAGGACTTGCTCGATCGCGAGCTTAAGCGCCTTGGTCTGGAGCCTTCGGCATGGCTGCAGGATGATAAGCTGATGGAGGCTGCATCGAAATTTGCTTTTAACGATATCGAGGATATGATGTCCGCGATCGGATTCGGAGGCATTACTGCAGCACAGATTTGTACGAAGCTTACGGAGAAAATGCGTCGTGAAGCCGAGCTTGCCAATCAATTGGAGCTAACGAGCGAGGTTAAGGAAATTAAATCGCCAGGCAATCGTAAACCAAGAATGAACCAAGGGGTTACGGTAAAAGGCATCGACAATTTGCTTGTTCGGTTTGCGCGCTGCTGCAATCCGGTGCCAGGTGATACCATTATTGGCTATATTACGCGCGGTCGAGGCGTTTCTGTGCATCGCATGGATTGTCAGAACATTCCTTTCGGTGATCAAGGGGAAGAAGGCGAACGGGTCATTGAGGTCGAATGGGAAGATACGATTGACGCTAATTACAGCGTTGATATCGAAATTACCGGGAACGACCGCAGAGGATTGTTGAATGAAGTACTGCAGGCTGTATCAGAGAGCAAGACAAACATCTCGGCAGTAACTGGACGTTCGGTTAAAAATATGTCGCTTATTCATATTACGGTGCTTATTCGCAATATCGAGCATCTGAATGCGGTAGTAGAGAGAATTAAACGCACGCAGGATATTTATTCTGTTCAACGGATTATGCAATAAGTGCAAGAAACGGAAATGAAACGGCTATCGCTGCCAGAGGACTGCGCTAGCCGTTTCTTCTTAACGTATAGGAAAGTATATGAGTTTTTACTCATCTTTCTCTATACGTCTATGCGAAACGTGAGCATAGCCGTCAGAGGACGGCTCCAGCCGTTTACGCTTGTTATCGGGGGATTGAAGACTGTGAAGGTTGTTGTACAACGCAGTAAGCAAGCAAAGGTTCTCATCCAAGGCGAAGCCGTCGGTGCAATTGATTCCGGTCTTGTGCTGCTGGTCGGTATAACACATGATGACTCAGAGGCAGACGTGAGGTGGATGGCGGATAAAGTGGCGAATTTGCGTATTTTCGAGGATGAATCTGGAAAAATGAATCATTCCGTATCGGATATCAAAGGCGAGCTGCTGTCCATCTCACAGTTTACTCTGTATGGCGATTGCCGCAAGGGTAGAAGACCGAACTTTATGGGAGCAGCGAAGCCGGAGCAGGCGGAGAAGCTTTATGACAGCTTCAACGAAACACTCCGTGCATTGGGTTTAACGGTGGAAACGGGACGTTTCGGTGCGATGATGGATGTGGAGCTCGTCAATTCAGGGCCCGTTACGATAATTTTGGAGAGCGGTATGTAAGATTGCATTCAGGGGAAACAATAGATCATAGGCGGTGTAGGCAGCATGGCTGCCAGTCACAGCCGAATGTGATATTGGAGGATATTCCGAGCATGCATCAGTCACGCAAAGAGCAAGGCATCGAACGGGTATCACGCAGACTGCTTCATCCAGACCGCAGAGAGGCTAAGATTTTCGCTGAGCTAGAGGATGACGTTGAAGCGGCAGAGGAATGGGCGGGCTTCCCGCAGCAGCCTCGCAGAGATCATCCGAATCATTTATAGTGATTGTAAGCGGCCGTCCGTAATGGATGGCCGCTTCGTTTCAGACAGGGGTCATTCAATAAAACGCTTTCGAAATTGTAATGTTTCTGTAATCAATCTCTAACTTTGTTTTAACATCGCTAACCTATAATAGAACTCGACCCCCTTTTTAAAAATATATTTTACTTTTGGACCTACAAACATGTTTTGTAGGTTTTTTTCTGTCTATTAGCAGTGTGCGCCGCATGAGGACAGAACAATCTTGACTTTAATCGTTGTCAGAGGTAAAATTAATCCTCAGTATGAATAGTGATTCATGGATGGGACAAAGTAATTCTAAGCGCTATATTCCAGAGAGGGACGCCACTTGGCTGCAAGGGTCCTTATAACGGCAGAATGAACAGACTTCCCGGAGAACAGACGGTGAACAGCGGATAGGAAACAAGCAATAGGCTTGCAGACTGAAGCAAATTAGCTGGACTGCGGATGACGGACGTTAACCGTCTTGGAGCGGGCTGATGCATAGGATGCAGGCTCGGAATGTGGGTGGTACCACGGGAGATACACTCTCGTCCCTTATGGCGCAAGCTGTTAGGAACGGGAGTTTTTTGCGTTTTACGATGTTGAGGCTTAATTACGGGGGCAGGAGGTTTTATCAATGGCTTTTCAAAAAATGCCGGGTACGCAGGATATTTTGCCCGGTGCGGTTGAGAGATGGCAGTATGTCGAGCAGAAAGCACGCGATATTTGCCAGCGCTACAATTTTCGCGAAATACGTACGCCGATCTTTGAATCAACGGAGCTGTTTCAGCGCGGTGTAGGCGAGACGACAGATATTGTCGAGAAGGAAATGTACACGTTCACAGACCGCGGCAATCGCAGCTTAACGCTTAGACCCGAAGGTACTGCGGGCGTAGTAAGGTCATACGTGGAGAACAAGCTGTACGGCGAGCCAGATGTGTCTAAGCTGTATTACATCGGGCCGATGTTCAGATACGAACGGCCGCAGGCGGGACGTTATCGTCAGCTTCATCAATTCGGGGTTGAGGCGCTTGGCTCCGTTGATCCGGCAATTGATGCGGAAGTTATCGCACTTGGTTATACGTTCTATACGGAGGTAGGCCTGAAGGGTGTGCGCGTCGAGATTAATTCGGTTGGAACGCCAGAGGTACGAGCTGTATTCCGTGAACGCCTTCTCGCGTTTCTGGAACCAAAGCGCAGCCTTCTCTGTAAAGACTGCCAATCACGAATAGACCGCAATCCACTGCGTGTACTCGATTGCAAGGTCGATCAAGAGCATTTCACGGATGCTCCGTCCATTCTAGACAGCTTGGATGATGCATGTCATCTTCATTTCGATAAAGTGAAAATGTACTTGACCGATATGGGCATTCCTTATGAAATCAACCACAGGCTCGTACGCGGCCTCGACTACTATACCCACACCGCCTTCGAATACAAGGCCGAGGGTATTGGTACGATCGATACAGTTGGCGGAGGAGGACGCTATAATGGTCTCGTCTCGGAGATTGGGGGTCCAGATCAGCCTGGAGTTGGTCTAGGGCTAGGACTTGAGCGTACCATTCTGCTGCTTCAGCACCAAGAAACGGAATTGCCTGTGTTCAATGAAATCGATGTCTACGTCGTTGCGCTTGGAGAAGCGGCTGAGCGTGAGGTGACGAAGCTGGTTTATCAGCTAAGACAGCGAGGCGTTCGAGCAGAGCGTGATTATCTAGGGCGCAAGATGAAGGCACAGATGAAATCGGCTGACCGTCTACAAGCCCGTTATACGGCTATTCTTGGCGACGATGAGCTTGCGCGCGGAGAAATTTCACTTAAAGACATGGCCAAAGGCGAGCAGCGCGTCGTAGCGCTGGATAAGCTGGCTGATGAGATTATTGGTTAATGATTTGCCCATAACTAATCTAACTAAACGAGGAGCTATTAAATTATGTTGTTAAAAACACATCACTGCGGCCGCTTGACGAAAGCGGACGTTGGTCAAACGGTTATTCTGAACGGCTGGGTACAGCGTCGTCGCGATCTTGGCGGCGTATTATTTATCGATCTTCGTGACCGTTCCGGTATTGTCCAAACGGTATTTAACCCGGATTTTTCCGGCGATGCTCTAGCGATTGCTGACCGTGCACGCAATGAGTTCGTTCTTGCGATTCAAGGTACAGTCGTAGAACGTGATGCAGAAACATATAACGCAAACCTTGCAACAGGTGAAATTGAAGTACGTGTAACTAAAATCGAAGTAATGAACGCTGCCAAAACACCTCCGTTCCCTATTGAAGACGGTGTAGAAGTAGATGAATCGCTTCGTTTGAAATATCGTTATCTTGACCTTCGTCGTCCAGAAATGCAAAAAACGTTGTTCCTTCGTTCGAAAGCAGCTAAAATTTTCCGTGACTTCCTTGACGGTGAAGGCTTCATCGACGTGGAAACGCCAATCCTGACGAAAAGTACACCGGAAGGCGCGCGCGATTATTTGGTGCCGAGCCGCGTGCATGAAGGCGAGTTTTTTGCCTTGCCGCAATCACCACAAATTTTCAAACAGCTGCTCATGGTAGGCGGAATTGAACGTTATTATCAAATCGCTCGTTGCTTCCGCGATGAAGACCTTCGCTCAGACCGTCAACCGGAATTTACACAAGTCGACATCGAAACGTCATTCCTATCTCAGGAACAATTGCTGGCTATGATGGAAGAGTTGACTGCTAAGCTCTTGAAAGAAACAGTTGGAGTAGAGCTGGAGCTTCCATTCCAACAAATTACGTACGCTGATGCCATGAACAAATATGGCTCTGATAAGCCTGACCTTCGTTTTGGTCTTGAGATTGAAGATATTACCGATATCGTTGCCGGAAGCGAAGTCAAAGTATTCGCTAGCGTAGCAGCAGGCGGCGGCGTTGTTAAAGCGCTCAATGCTAAAGGCTGTGCAAGCTGGAGCCGTAAGGAACTAGATGATTTGCAGCCGTTCGCTGCCCGTTACGGCGGCAAAGGTCTTGCTTGGATTACAGTGAAGGAAGGCGAATGGCGCGGTCCGATCGTGAAATTCTTGAAGCCGGAAGAGATTGCTGCTCTAACCGAGCGTTTGCAAGTTGAAGACGGCGATTTGCTCACTTTCTCGGCGGATAAGAAAAAAGTTGTTTCGGATGTCCTTGGCAACCTTCGTTCCAAGCTGGGCAAGGATCTTGGCTTGATCGACGAATCCAAATTCAAATTCGCGTGGGTTGTTGATTTCCCACTTCTTGGTTGGGATGAGGATGCTAAACGTTATGTAGCTGAGCATCACCCGTTCACTCGTCCGAATGAAGAAGATATTCATTTCTTCGATACAGATCCAGGTCAAATTCGTGCGCAAGCCTACGATCTTGTACTGAATGGCTATGAAGTTGGCGGCGGCTCTATGCGTATCTACAAACGTGAGGTTCAGGAGCAAATGTTCAAAGCACTTGGTTTCAGCATGGAAGAAGCACATGAGAAATTCGGCTTCCTGCTTGATGCCTTCGATTATGGTACGCCTCCACATGGCGGTATTGCATTCGGTTTCGACCGTCTAGTTATGCTCCTTACTGGTCGTACGAACCTGCGTGAAACGATTGCGTTCCCGAAAACGGCAAGCGCAACGGATCTGCTTTGCGATGCACCTTCCGAGGTCGAGCTGTCACAGCTTGAGCAATTGCATATTCGCACAGTCATCAAACCGAAACCAGTAGCGGCAGCTGCAGCTCCTGCAGCAGAAGCAACGGAAAAATAAGTGAATTATGCAAAGGAGGCGGCAGCCTGATGCTTCATCAATTTTCACGAACAGAGCTTGCTATTGGGCCAGAGGGATTAGCGCTTATGAAGGGAAGCACGGTTGCCGTGCTCGGCATCGGCGGAGTCGGCGGAATCGCGGCTGAAGCGCTCGCGCGCACAGGCGTGGGACGAATTATTCTTGTCGATAAGGATGTTGTCGACATTACGAACGTGAATCGGCAGGTCCATGCGCTGGTTTCTACGGTTGGTCAACCGAAGGCAGAGCTCATGCGGGACCGGATCAAGCTCATTAATCCAGAGTGCGATGTCATTGCGCTGCGGATGTTCTACACTGAGGAAACGTTTGAACAGTTTTTCGAGTATCCGCTCGATTACGTTGTTGATGCTTCTGATACGATTTCATATAAGATTCATCTCATTAAGCAATGCCTGGAACGCAAAATTCCGATTATTTCGAGTATGGGTGCAGCGAACAAAATGGACCCGACGAAGTTCCAAGTTGTCGACATTTCGAAGACACATACAGATCCACTCGCGCGCGTCATTCGGACGAAACTTCGTAAGGAAGGTATTAAACGCGGCGTGAAGGTTGTATTCTCAACAGAAACACCAATTAAGCCGCGTGCCGATGTAACGAAGCAGATCGTTCCGGAGAATGCGCCTGAAATCCGCAAGGCGAAGCAGCCTCCTGCTAGCAATTCATTTGTACCTCCGGTTGCGGGCTTAATTATGGTGAGCGTCGTAGTCAATGATTTGCTTGCGTCAGGCGGCATTGAGGAGTAGGTAAAGCATATGGATATGCGATAAGCGGCTTCTAGGCTCAAGGTCAAGGGATTGCTTAGCAAGCTGATATTTTTTATGGATATAAACAAATAGCCGTGCCGTGGAAGCAGCGAAAGTGCTGTAATCACGGTATGGCTTTTTTGACATATAGGAAAGCCACCGTATGAGTGCGCTTATGGAGTAGGATTTACGTGGGAGTGAGTGCAAACGGAAGCTGTAAGCGCATATGTGTTCTTACAGCAGCCGTGTCACCTTGCGTAGCTCGACGCCCTCGGGTTAGGCATCACTATGGCGAACAAATGTGCTTGTATGCTATGATCGAGTTAACAGAGGGCAGAAGGTTGGGGAGCAGAATGGATTTATTCTCGTATCAGGAAGCGGAGTTGCCGCGTGCAAGGCTGCTTGCAGACCGTATGCGGCCGCAAACTTTGGATGAGTATATTGGGCAAGAACATATAGTAGGAACAGGCAAGCTGCTTCGTAGAGCCATTGAAGGCGATCAGGTGTCTTCCATCTTGCTGTACGGCCCGCCTGGCTGCGGGAAAACGACGCTTGCGCACATTATTTCACTGCGAACAGCCGGAGAATTCGTAAAGCTGAACGCGGTGGATGCTTCCGTCAAAGATGTACGCGAGGTCATTGATCAGGCTCGTACGAACAAAGCGATGTATGGGAAGAAGACGATTCTCTTTCTAGACGAGGTACATCGTTTCAATACAGCAAGACAGGATGCCTTGCTGCCTGCGGTTGAGCAAGGCATTATTATATTTATCGGGGCGACAACGGAAAATCCTTTCCATCATGTAAATGGAGCCTTATTGTCTCGGTCTACATTGTTTCAACTCGAGGCTCTAGGCGAGATACATGCTTATGAGGCGATGCGGCGTGCACTTGCTGATCGTGATCGGGGACTTGGTTTTATGGATCTGCAAGCAGACGAGGATGCATTGCTGCATATTGCTGCGATGGCAGGCGGTGATATCCGTAGAGCGCTGAATGCGCTGGAGCTTGCTGCGGTCACAACGCCATCGGAGATGGATGGCTCTGTGCGTTTGACGCTGGAGGTGGCACAGGAATCGATACGCAAACCGTCTATTCGAGCAGACCTTTCAACGCAGTATGACGTATTATCTGCTTTTCATAAGAGTGTCCGAGGCTCAAGTGACGCAGCTCTGTTCTGGTTTCTATACGCGGTCGAGAAGCTGGGCATGGACCCGATGACCTTCCTTAGGAGGCTGATCGTAGCTTGCAGCGAGGATATCGGGCTTGCTAATCCGCAAGCGATGATTCAAGCCGTTACGGCGATGGACGCTTATCACAAGATCGGCTGGCCTGAAGCGAAGTACAACATCTCACAGGCCATACTATTTGCGGTAGAGAGTCCGAAGTCGAATGCAACAGCGATCGCGATTGGCAATGCCGAAGCGGCGATTGAGCGTGCTGGAGGCGCGGAGGTGCCTTTGCATTTGCGCGATACGCACTACAAAGGCGCTCAGCAGCTTGGACATGAGGGCTACCAATACCCGCATGACTTTCCTAACCATTATGTGAAGCAGCAATATTTGCCCCATACGCTTGGAAACATGTCCTTCTACAAGGCGACAGAGCAGGGAATGGAAGACCGAATTAAACAAAATCAGCAAAAGCGTAAGTGAATCTGCTGACATAACACTGTAAAAGGCTGCCCAATGCGATTATTCGCGGGCAGCCTTCGTTGTTTTTTATCAATGGCCGATTAGGCAATGGCGAACATAAGTCCATAGTAACCGAAAACAGCAGTTAGAATACCCATGACGAAAGCGGGTATTAGTTTGTTGGAGCGGTACATCCAAAGCAGGCCTCCGGCCATTAGCAAAGCTGCTGCAAACATGAGTAAGCTTTCCAAATGGAGGCTGAACTGGAGCGTAATATCCGGACTAAAGCTTCCCTTATATACAGAAGTGAATAAGGGAGACGGAGAGACCGTTTGCAGCGTATCCTTTACGACATGCGGCGGTGTTTGTTGACCAAGCACACCAGTAGCGGCTAGCACGAGTAGTGCAATGAGGCTTTCTGCTTGCAGCCAGCGCCTCGGATTAAAGTTAGGATTGCTCTGTGCCGCTTTTTTGTAACCAAAGCCATTGGAGTACGCAAATAAGAGCAAAGGCAATATTAATAAATGTTTAATGAGCAGCATCTGACCATAAGGAAGCATCCATGCATTTACATATTGAGGTGTCGTGAAAGTCATGAGAATAATGCCTGCGAGCAGCGTTAGGATGACTGAGACAATCGCGACGGGTGAGAACCAGCGCAGAAAGGCATGCCAGTTGGCATTGTCCTTGGCAAACCAACTAACGATGAACAGGATGCCAATCCATACGCTTACGGCCAAGAAATGTGTTGCATGCGTAATGAGTCCTCTAAACCCATAAAGCGCTGAGGCATGCCCCGCATACCCCAGCCAAACGATGAGCAAAAATGTTACAAACAAAGCGACCTTGGGCATATGCTTGTCGTTCTGAAACGCTTTGAGACCCAGAAGCAAAGAGAGTCCGCATGAACCGATAGCGGTCCAAAGCCATGCTTTGCCTGTGTTGATATCAAGCAAAATGCTTTTTAGAATAGAGCCGTAACTCATGCCGAAATCTTTGCCGAAAACAAGAGCAAGCTGATGAATCGGCACATAAGATAAGACCGGTATCGCTATAGCGCATGCCAGAAGCAAGCCGTTTGGAACTTGTACAGAGGGCCTTCTATTCTCGGGCACAAGCTTCAGCAGCAGAGAACCTGTCAGAATGGCGAAGCAAATATAAAGAAGGCCTTCGCTCACGTAAATCATTATTTTTTCCTCCGCATGAACAACACGAGTGCCGCTGCAACGATAATCGCACCAATGATGATGGCAGGTGTGTAGTTGGTGCCATCGCTTGCTGCTGCCGGAGAGTTAGTCTCGTCGCCTGCATTGGTGGTTGTACCTTCTTCAGTGGAAGGCTCAGGCGTTGGTGATACGGCGTCTGTTGCTGTTGGCTCTGGAGAAGGAGCTTCCGTTGCAGCAGGGGCATCGAGCGTAAAGGTATAATCGCCTTCGACCGAATGTCCGTCCGCTCCAATAATGACCCATTTCACTGTATAGATGCCATTCGGAATGGTGTCTGGCAATCCCGCACTCATCGTCATGCCATCTACCTCAACCTTATCTTTTTCTATTTCCTCGCCTGCTGCGTTCATGAGTTTGAAGTTGCTAAGCTTTTCAATCTTGGTATTGTAAGTTAGTTCTATGCGCTCTGGAAGGGCAGTAACCGTTGCATTCTGTATAGGAACTGCTTTCTCAAGTGTGGAATGTGCTAATGCAACGCTCGGAAGCAGCCACAGTGCGGCAAGACAGATCAATAAAATTCGTTTCATGGGTAAACCTCCTACATATTTTAGTGACGAGCCTGCAAGGCAGGTTATTGCATTATAACAGATTTCTATATACATCTGGTTTACCCTTCTGGGTCAATTCGTAACGGCTTTATGAACATTTCTTAAAGCTTAGATCCTGTAAACGACAAATAGCTAAAAGAATGGAACGCAAACTGCGTATATTGGATAGCCTCTGCCGAATAGACATAATTACAGTCTTGAAAACGGGTTACCATCCGGTTATACCGTTTGACGCGGCGGCTTATCAACCAGAGATGCACGAATTACACAAAGATCGCCGTATCTTTGTTCCAAAAGGAGGTGGCCTGTTTTTGCAGCATGCGTGCATGGCTGCGGAGGCAGGAACTCATTGAATGACCCCATGCCGATTAGTTTGTCCTTGGTTCTCATTTTTTTGCTCGTTTCGCTAAATGCTTTTTTTGTCGCTGCTGAATTTGCGATGGTGAAGGCAAGAGGAAGCCGAATGGATATGCTCGCTTCGGAAGGGAATTCCCGCGCTAAGCGGGCTGCACATATGATGGGGAATTTAGACACGTATTTGTCGGCATGCCAGCTTGGCATTACGCTGGCTTCACTAGGACTTGGCTGGATTGGAGAGCCGGCAGTTGCCAAAGTAATCGCACCGGTACTGGCATCAATCGGTATACGTAGTGAGATGTTCATCCATACGTTCTCTTTTCTAATTGCTTTTACCTTTATTACCGTGCTTCATATTGTGTTAGGTGAGCTTGCCCCCAAGACGGTGGCCATCCGCAAAGCGGAGACGGTTACGTTGTTGGCCGCTGCGCCGTTAATTCTATTCTATAAAATAATGTCCCCTTTTATATGGCTGCTAAATGGGATGGCGAATCAGCTTCTTCGCAGAGTGGGCATCGAGCCAGCTAATGAGAAGGACTCAGCGCATACAGAGGATGAAATACGGATTCTAATGCAGGAAAGCCATAAAAATGGATTTATTGATAAGACGGAGCTTACGCTCGTTGACAATATTTTCGACTTTACAGAAACGAATGCCAGGGAAATTATGATTCCGCGCACGGAAATGATTTGCCTTAATACGAGCCATACAATGGCTGAGAACAAGGAGCTTGCTCTTGAGCAGATGCTGACTCGTTATCCGGTTTGTGAGAACGACAAAGACAATATCATCGGCTTTGTTCATATTAAAGATCTGCTGAAGGATACGCGGCACAACCTTTATGATATTAGGCAGATTACAAGGCCGATTACAACGGTACCCGATTCGATGCAAATTAGTATGCTGCTAAAGCTGATGCAGAAACGCAGGTCGCAAATCGCGATCCTCATCGATGAATATGGCGGTACTTCGGGTCTTGTGACGCTTGAGGATATTATGGAGGAGATTGTTGGAGAAATTCAAGATGAATTCGACGAAGAGCGTGACCAAATGGAGAGGTTGGATGATGGTACTTATTCGGTCAGCGGACTCATGCTGATTGAGGAAGTGAACAGCTTCTTCGGGCTTGATATTGACACGGATGACTACGATACGATTGGCGGATGGATGTATGCGAGAATTGAAATGCCGCCAACTAGCAAGCAACTTGTCCAGTATGGAAGTGAGTATGAATTTATCATAGAGGAAACGGACCATCTGCGCATTTCTCGTCTGCGCATTCGCTCTATTGGAAAGATGACTAGAGGCTCGTATGGTCAGCAGTTGGATCAGCAATTAGAATGATGATGACGTATGAAAAAGGCTGCTACGCACATGCCAGCATGTGTATAGCAGCCTTTATTGAAATATAGAGAAGTATATCATTTTGTCATTCTTTCTCTATATTTCTCGGAATGAAACGCGCCGCGCCGCCAAAGAAAGGCGACAGCCGGTTTATCTTGTTTAGTGCATTAAGCTTGTTTGGCTAGCACGGCAGCGGAATCGATCTTCTGAACCGTCTCTATCGTGCCGCCTCCAAGACAGACAGCTCCGTCAAAAAGAACAACGGCTTGTCCAGGAGTAACAGCTTTCTGTGGTTTATCAAATACAATGTGTGCTTCTCCGTTCTCCAAAACGGTGACGCTGACACCTTGATCAGGCTGGCGATAGCGGAATTTGGCCGTACAGCGAATGCTTTCACCAGCCGCAACAGTCGGTACAATCCAGTTCATTCCGCTCGCCGTTAAGCTCTTGGAGTAGAGGCTGTGATGCTGCTCCCCTTGTACGACATACAAAATATTTTGCTCCAAGTCCTTATCAGCAACGAACCAAGGCTCGCCCGAGCCTGAACCGCCGATGCCAAGTCCTTGCCGCTGGCCTAATGTGTAATACATAAGACCGTCGTGGCGACCCTTTCTCTCACCTGTTTGAACATCGATCATATCGCCGGCTTGCGCAGGCAAATAACCGCTGAGAAAGGTTTTGAAATTGCGTTCGCCAATAAAGCATACTCCTGTACTGTCTTTTTTCTTCGCCGTATACAAACCGGCTTCCTCGGCAATCCGGCGAACTTCCGGTTTAGGAAGATGACCAATCGGAAACATAGCTTTCGCCAGCTGCTTCTGATTCAAAGCGCTGAGGAAGTAAGTTTGGTCCTTGTTGGTGTCGACACCGCGCAGCAGCTTGGTCACTCCATCTTCCGTACGCTCGACCTGCGCGTAGTGGCCTGTTGCCAAATAATCAGCACCAAGCTCCAACGCACGCTGAAGGAAATCACCAAACTTAATTTCACGGTTGCACATGACATCGGGATTCGGCGTGCGGCCGCGTTTGTATTCATCCAAGAAATAAGTGAATACCTTATCGAAGTATTGCCGTTCAAAATTGACGGTATAGTAGGGAATGCCGATTTGCTCACATACGCGGCGGACATCTTCCGAGTCCTCTTCTGCCGTGCAATGTCCGAATTCATCGGTATCATCCCAGTTTTTCATGAAAATGCCGACAACGTCATACCCTTGCTGCTTCAACAGCAGCGCAGTAACGGATGAATCGACGCCGCCTGACATGCCGACGACAACTCTTGTCGAAGCTATTGGTTTATCCACTGTAAACACCACCTTGCTCGAATCAAACAACTATTATTGTATCATAGGAAGCAAATTATTTCATGAAGTAGTCAAGCTTTTTGCACACGGCGCACGCGTGATATGTTAACATATAAGTGTAATGGGAATACAGAGATTTAAAGCTAATATTCCAGACAGATGAATGATTGACTATAAAAACGACTAAAAGAGGTGCCACTTTGAAAATATCGACGAAGGGCCGTTATGGCTTAACTATTATGATGGAGCTTGCGGCTAAATTTGGGGAAGGCCCAACATCGCTCAAAAGCATCGCTGAGCGTAACCAGCTTTCCGAGCACTATTTGGAGCAATTGGTAGCACCGCTTCGCAATGCAGGGCTTGTAAAAAGTATCCGAGGCGCATATGGCGGTTACATTCTATCGAAGGATCCAGAAACAATTACATCTGGAGATATCATCCGTATTCTAGAAGGACCTATCTCACCTGTTGATTTTACGGAAGAGGACGATCCAGCGAAACGCCAATTATGGCTTAGAATTCGTGACAGCATCGCTGAGGTGCTTGATTCAACCACGCTTGCGGATCTTATTAATTTCGAAGACGCTGGCAAACCAGACAGCTATATGTTCTACATTTAAAGGAAGCTGACCTATGACTATACATTATTTCGACCATGCAGCTACTACCCCAATGCACCCTGACGTTGCCAGAGCAATGCTGGAGGTTATGCAAGGTCCTGGCGGCAATTCGTCTAGTATGCATGCGTTTGGGAGAGCGGCTAAGCTTCGTCTTAACCGCTCACGAGATGTAATATCGGCTGCAATCGGCTGTAAGCCTTCGGAGCTGCTATTCACTTCTGGAGGCACCGAAAGCGACAACATGGCCATAATCGGAGCGGCTAGAGCTATGCGGAGGCGCGGCAGGACGCATCTCATTACTTCTGCGGGCGAGCATCACGCCGTACTGCATACCTGTGAGTGGCTTGCCAAGGAAGAAGGCTTCACATTAACGGTATTGCCGGTTGACCCTGCCGGGCGGACATCCCCAGAGCAGGTTCGATCCGCAATTACGTCAGAAACAGCGCTCATCAGCATTATGCATGGCAACAACGAAGTAGGTACGCTCCAGCCAATTGTAGAAATCGGCAGCATAGCACGGGCTGCTGGTGTCCTATTTCATGTAGACGCCGTTCAGACACTAGGCTGGTTCGACTATCGACTTAGAGAAATGCCAGTTGACTTAATGAGTTTCTCTTCCCACAAAATTAATGGACCTCAGGGCGTTGGTGCCCTTTATGCAGCTACAGGAACTCCACTTGATCCCCTTCAGCATGGCGGCTCACAGGAACGAAAACGCAGGGCAGGTACTGAAAACATCGCAGGTATAGTTGGTTTTGCTGCTGCTGTTGACATTTGTGTGAACGAACGAAAAAAAAAGCAACCTTTTATGGACGAGCTTCGTAAGAGATGGATAGAACTGCTTCATGATCATGCAGAGGTTCCCCTCATTATGAATGGGAGCGAACAGGAGCATTTGCCGCATATCGTCAACATCAGCTTTATCGGAGTTGATACCGAAACGATGCTTATGAATTTGGATATGGAAGGCATTGCTGCAGCAAGCGGCTCCGCATGCACCTCGGGTGCGCTTGAACGTTCGCATGTGCTTAGGGCGATGGGGCTGCCTGATGAACAAATTCAATCTGCCGTAAGATTTAGCTTCGGTTTGGGGAATACTATGGAGGAATTAGAAGATGCCGCGCGTAAGATCGGTTTAATCGTGAGGCGTATTCGTAATAACTACTAGGAGGACTCCGCTAAGCGTGATTAAACTTCAACGGCTTATTGGACTTCCCATCATCGTGATCCATTCCGGAAGGCTTGTTGGTACGGTCAAGGATGCTTGGTTCGACGAGCATTGGCAGTTGAAGGGACTGATCCTTGATTGCCCCAGATGGTTCGTTTCGACAGTGAAAATAATCGAGTGGACTCACGTCGTATCCTGCGGCGAGGACACCGTTATTATAACGGGCGAAGCGGCGATCGGTCGGATGAAGTCGAAGCAATTGCTGCGTTCCTTTTATACCGGATTAGTGAAGCTAAAGGACTTACCCGTCGTAACGGTACAAGGAATTCAACTTGGCCGGGTGTCGGATGTTTATTTTTACCCGAAAGAGGGTACACAAATAGTAGGCTACGAGCTTACGGACGGTTTTGTTTCGGATCTGATGGAAGGGCGCAAATGGCTGAGGGCGCCGAGTGATCCGGATAGCGTATTACTCGGGGAAGACGCGATTATCGTTTCTGCTGTCAGTGAAGCGGAATTGGAGCCTGTCGCAGCTTCCAATTTCAGAGAATAGGGAGAAATGAAAGATGATGAGATGTCCGAATTGTAATTCGAAAGATATCGGAAAGATCGGTTCCCACCAGTTTTATTGTTGGGGCTGCTTCATAGAACTGACAGTTAACGGCGAGAAAATGTCGGTTTACCAAGTGGAAGAGGATGGCACGTTAAGCTCGCTTGACGATTTGTTCTTTGAAGAGGAAATGACGCAGATTCACGTCAACTGACGTGCTTCTTAATAGAATGACTACATGGAGACGGTCTTTGACCGTCTTTTTTTGCTGTTTGCGGATGATTTCGGGCGCTTGTACATATACTGAATTAGTTCCGCTTGCTCAGTCTTGCGCTAGCTGGAAAATGAAAGTTCGGGGGTGAAGACGGTGGAGCGCTTTACAAAGAACCGTCTGTTCATATGGCTTGTTTATGGTATTCTTGGATTGCTGGCTATCTATCTGATGCTGCAGATCAAGCCGCTCATCGTGAGCATATACGTATTTGTGAAGGCGGTGTTCGCACCGTTTGTTATCGCCATGATTATTTCGTACGTCCTAAATCCGATCGTTACCATGCTGCATGAACGGAAGGTGCCGAGAACAATTGCTGTGCTACTCATCTATGCGGTGTTTTGTGCGGTCATTACCGTGCTGCTCGTTAATTTGATCCCCATGTTCATCAATCAGGTGCAGGAGCTTAATCGACATGTGCCCGAGCTGTCTATGCGAGCACAAAATATCGTAACGGATATTAACAATACTTCGTTTCTGCCAGAGAGTATCCGCGGCGGTCTTAATAAATCACTCGTTCATATTGAG
Source organism: Paenibacillus sinopodophylli (assembly GCF_005930355.1). Classification (GTDB taxonomy): domain Bacteria; phylum Bacillota; class Bacilli; order Paenibacillales; family Paenibacillaceae; genus Pristimantibacillus; species Pristimantibacillus sinopodophylli. Next base: position 2,056,464 of record NZ_VDBO01000001.1, on the reverse strand, counting down.
AAAAAGTTAACGGAGAGCTTGTTTAACTTCGTAAATAACATCGGCTCCATGGTCAATGCCGTTTTTATCGCGTTCATCATTCCATTCCTAGCGTTCTATATTCTGAAGGACTTTGATGTATTCGAGCGGACCGTTATTACATACGTGCCCAAATCGCATCGCAAAAACACGGTCAGGCTGCTGAAGGATATTGATACGGCGCTCGGCAGCTACATAAGAGGGCAGTTTCTCGTTTGTATTATTGTTGGTGTCCTTGCCTATTTCGGCTATCTGATGATTGGGATGCCCTACGCGCTGCTGCTGGCCGGTATTGTCGCCATTACGAATGTCATTCCTTATCTAGGCCCATTCTTTGGGGCGGCTCCTGCACTGCTGATGGCTTCAACGGTCTCGATCAAAATGGTCATCTTGGTTGCAATCATTAATACGCTGTGCCAAATTCTTGAAGGCAATGTCATATCTCCGCAAGTCGTGGGAAGGACGCTGCATATGCATCCTTTGTCCATTATATTTGCGCTTCTAGTTGGCGGCGAAATAGCAGGAATCGTTGGCATGATACTAGCCGTTCCTATATTTGCAGCGTGCAAGGTCATTATTCAGCATATGTTTGCTTATTACGTGCGGAGAAAGATTATTTGACAGGTTGTAAGGCTCTAGCTATAATTTTAAAATAATCAAGTGTCAATATAAGGTCATAAAACGTTGACGAATTGAAGTAAGCCAATGCCCGTTAGCCAGAGAGAAAGCTTCTTCGCAAGGCTGCCTGCCAGTCCATTGCGTCGGTTGAGAAAGCTTTTATGACGAAGGGTGGCCGAAAGCTCTTTTCGGAGTGTGAATGAACTTCACCGGGTAGATCCGTTAATGTCTAATGAAGGCGATTGCTCCTGCTTCTTGAAGCGTGCAATAACCAGGGTGGTACCGCGAATTTTTTTCGTCCCTGTCTATGACAGGGGCGTTATTTGTGTTTAATGATGAAAAGGGGGCTTATTATTATGAAAGCTAGTGAAATCCGTTCCAAATGGCTCGCTTTTTTCGAGAGCAAAGGTCATAAAATCGAACCAAGCGCATCGCTTGTCCCGCATAACGATCCATCCCTGCTTTGGATTAATGCCGGAATGGCGCCGCTCAAAGCTTATTTCGACGGCCGTATCGTACCAGAGAATCCGCGAATTACCAACTCGCAGAAATGTATCCGTACGAACGATATCGAGAATGTTGGCAAAACGCGCAGACACCATACATTTTTTGAGATGCTGGGCAATTTCTCGATCGGCGATTATTTCAAGGAGGATGCCATCACTTGGGCATGGGAATTTCTAACTGAGCCGAAGTGGATTGGCTTCGATCCGAACCGCTTATCCGTTACTGTATATCCAGAGGATGAGGAAGCCTTTGCATTCTGGAACAAAAAGATCGGACTTCCTGAAGAACGCATCTACAAGCTGGAAGAAAACTTCTGGGATATCGGCGAGGGTCCATGTGGACCTTGTACTGAGATTTTCTATGACCGCGGTGACAAGTACGGTGACCTATCTGACCCGGAATGCTGGCCTGGCGGGGAGAATGAGCGTTTCCTTGAAGTATGGAACGTCGTATTCTCGCAATTCAACCATAACAAGGATGGCAGCTATACGCCGCTTCCAATCAAGAACATCGATACAGGTGCAGGACTTGAGCGTTTCGCTTCCATTCTACAGGACGTGGATTCTAACTTCGACACCGATTTGTTCCGTCCGATTATTGACCGCACCTGCGCTCTTGCCAAAGTAACTTATAAAGTGAACGAGGAGCATGATATTGCTCTTAAAGTAATCGCTGACCATATCCGTACGGTTGCATTCGCGGTAGGTGATGGCGTTATGCCTTCCAATGAGGGTCGCGGCTATATTATCCGCCGTTTGCTCCGCCGTGCTGTCCGCTACGGAAAAACGATAGGCATTGACCGTCCTTTCCTGTATGAGCTTACTGCCATCGTAGGCGAAGTTATGGGCGTATATTATCCGGAGGTTGTGGAGAAACGCGAGTTTATCGAGCGTGTTATCCGTACGGAGGAGGAGCGCTTCCATGAGACATTGTCTGATGGACTGGCCATGCTCTCTGACTTGGTAGACGCGGCTGCAAAAGCCGGCAATAAAGAGATTAACGGTGATGATGCTTTCCGTCTATATGACACGTATGGTTTCCCATTCGATTTGACGGAAGACTTTGCGTCTGAGAACGGTATGACAGTTGACCGCGGCGGGTTCGACGCGGCAATGGAAGCACAGCGCGTGCGTGCGCGTGCAGCCCGTCAAGACACTGGCAGCATGAAAGTACAAGGCGGCCCGCTTGGCGAATTTACGATTAAAAGCGAGTTTGTTGGCTATAATGAATTGGTATCTGAATCCAAAATCATCGCAATTGTTCAAGATGATTTGTTAGTCGAAAGCGCGGCAGAAGGCAGCAAGGTGCTCGTCATTCTAGACCGCACCCCGTTCTATGCGGAGAGCGGCGGACAAATCGGAGATAAAGGAACAATCAAGGGCGATGGCTACACGCTGGAGATTATCGATGTTACGAAGGCGCCTCATGGGCAAAGCGTACATCATGCTGTCGTTGTCGAAGGCACTGCTCGGAGCGGACAATCGGCACTGGCAACTGTGACGAGAGTCGTTCGTGATGATGTCATTAAGAACCATACAGCAACACATTTGCTTCACAAAGCACTCAAAGAAGTACTGGGTGATCATGTTAACCAAGCAGGCTCATTGGTGGAGGCTGAAAGGCTCCGATTCGATTTCTCTCATTTCGGCAGCATTACAGCTGAGGAGCTTGTTGAAATTGAACGCCGCGTGAATGAGCAGATTTGGATCGGCACGTCAGTTTCTATTGATATTAAATCTTTGAATGAAGCGAAAGCTATGGGCGCAATGGCGCTATTCGGAGAGAAATATGGCGATGAGGTGCGTGTGGTTCAAGTCGGCAGCTATAGTCTAGAGCTTTGCGGAGGCTGTCACGTTGGAAATACTTCGCAGATCGGTCTGTTCAAGCTGCTAAGCGAGAGCGGTATCGGTTCAGGTGTTCGAAGAATTGAAGCCGTTACAGGCAAGCATGCGTATAACTACTTGGAGAGTCAGCTTGAACTGCTGAAACAATCTGCAGGACTGCTCAAATCGAATACGAATGATGTGCCAAAACGGATTGAAGCATTGTTCGGTCAAGTGAAGGAGCTGTCTCGCGATAACGAATCGCTTCAGGCTAAGCTCAGCCGTATTGAAGCGGGTTCCCTTGAACAAAGTGCCAAAACCGTCGACGGCATCACCGTTCTGTGCGCTAAGGTTAATGCACCTACGATGGATGCACTTCGCGGAATCGTAGATGAGCTGAAGCTGAAGCTGGAATCAAGCGTAATCGTGCTCGGCGCAATTGCCGATGATAAGGTTAACCTTGCGGCTGCGGTTTCTGCAGACTTGGTCAAAAAAGGTTTCCATGCAGGGAAAATTGTAAAAGAGGCTGCTGTTCATTGCGGTGGAAGCGGCGGCGGACGCCCGGATATGGCGCAAGCAGGCGGAAAAGATACATCAAAGCTGGATGAAGCTTTGAAACTTGCGGAAGAACTGGTTCTGAGTCAAACAAATGTGATATGATATAGAAGAATATCTCATTGAAAAGCGGTATGGAAAGCGAGGTGCTGGCGATGAGTTCCATGGACCAAACAATGAAATTTAACGTGACGGCGGAGGGGGTTGAATCTTCTCAAGACATTCTGCTATCTGTGCATGAAGCGCTTCTTGAGAAAGAGTACAATCCGATTAACCAGATCGTTGGGTATCTGCTGTCCGGAGATCCCGCGTATATTCCGCGGCATAACAACGCCAGGAGTTTAATTCGCAAAAAAGAACGAGACGAATTAATTGAGGAGCTTGTCCGGTTTTACCTCAGCCACAAGAAACAATAATACATTAGGCAGGAGCCGGGCGAGACATGAGATTAATGGGATTGGATTACGGTGACCGCAAGATTGGTGTTGCTGTCAGCGACGCCTTTCGCTGGACCGCTCAAGGAACCGAGGTTATTGAACGCAGGCGAGACGGCAGCGAGCTTGACCGAATTGCTGCATTAGTTAAGGAGCATGAGGTTAGCGAGATCGTATTGGGTCTGCCTAAGAACATGAACGGTTCCATCGGTCCGCGAGGGGAAATTAGCATTGAATTCGCGGAGAAGCTTAAACAGAAATTAAACATACCTGTTCACCTTTGGGATGAAAGGCTGACTACGGTAGCTGCCGAACGTACGCTTATTGAAGCGGACGTCAGCCGAAAGAAGCGAAAGCTCGTAATAGACAAAATGGCGGCAACGCTTATTTTGCAAAATTATCTCGATTCTAAAGCGAAAAGGTGAGGGTAAACATGACAAAAGAAAACTTGGAATACGAAGAGCCGGAAATTATTTATATCCCGGATGAAGAAGGTAACGAGGAAGAATTCGAAGTTATCATGAAATTCGAGGTTGATGGTTCCGATCAGAAATATATGATGGTTGTTCCGCTTACAGGCGAGAACGAAGAGGAAGACGAGGTTTACGCTTTTCGTTATGAAGAAGAAGGCGATGACCTGAAGCTTTATACAATCGAGGATGAAGAAGAGTGGAACATGGTTGAGGAGACGTTCAACACGCTCCTTGGCGAGATGGAGGAAGAAAACTAATGTCAGGCAACGAGCATGAGGCTCCTAAGAAGCTGAACAGTCTTAGAACCGCTTTCGGCAATGAAATTGAGCTTAAAGCAGAGGACGGCAGCGTAGAGGTATATGATATTAAAGCTGAGTTCCAGCTGGGTGATCGTATTTATGCGGCACTCCAATCAGATCCAATGCGTGGTGAGGAAGATGTCGAGCTCTTCCGCGTCATACAAGTAGGCGGAGAACCGCAGCTTGAGAACATTGAGGATGATGAAGAGTGGGAAGCAGCGTCGGAAGCTTATGACGATCTGTTGTTTGCCACAGATGAGCGTCCTTAGTTATCGATATGCGTATATGCAGGTCAACGAGAGAGCGGTTTATAACCGCTCTTTTGTTCAAGTATAGGGATGTTTATTCATAGGCATTGCCATTAGGCAAGTCGAAGCAGAAGCTGAGCCGCCATCATGCGGAATCAGCCATTTCGTCTGCGCAGTCTAAGAAAACATGATTTAGAAAACAGATGAGGGGGTCTAAGTTTGGACAAGTCATCACAGCAGGCTGAGCAGCAAGACCGCTATTCGCGACAAGGTCCTAAGCGCAGCCGGATTACGTTATGGGTTATTTTGAGCTTACTAGGCATTATGATTATCGGTGCTGGCAGTGTCGTCTTATACGTCTGGAGCAGCTTGCAGCCAACGAAAGCTGGAGAAGTGCAGCGGCTGGAGGTTCCGAAAGGCACATCAGCGAACGAGGTAGCCGACTTGCTGGAGCAGCAAGGCATGATTAAGAACTCATTTATTTTTAAATATTATTTGAAGTTGAAAGATCAGGGCGGCCGATTCCAGGCTGGCATCTATGAGCTTTCACCAGGAATGGATAATGATGCGATCATTGCGAAGCTGAACGCTGGTGACACCGTTGCAGCAGAGACGATCCGTTTCACGATACCGGAAGGATATACGGTTCTTCAAATTGCTGATAAGCTTGCGGCAGAGAAGCTGATAGACAAAGAGAAGTTTATTAACCTTGTAGCCACGCAGAAAATATGGGGAGATGCAGAGGCTGTTCGCTCGATTCCTGAGAGTGACAAGCTTCATGAGCGTCTGGAGGGCTACCTTTTCCCAGAAACGTATGAAATGAAGATAGACAGCACAGAGGAGGACATTATTAATCGGATGGTCTCCGAGCTTGATCGAAAGCTTGCTGAGCTTCCTGAGGGCTGGCTGGATGTGCTGGACGAGAGAAAAATAACGTTCCATGATCTGTTGACGATTGCCTCACTAGTTGAGCGTGAAGTTGTAGTCGACAATGAAAGAGCGCTCGTTGCCGGCGTTATTTATAACCGTATCGCCGATGGAATGAAGCTGCAAATCGATGCTACCGTGCAATACTCACTGGATAAGCCCAAAGAACGTTTATACGAGAAGGATCTGCTCGTCGACAGTCCTTACAATACGTATAAAGTAGAAGGCTTGCCGCCGGGGCCAATTGCAAGCCCTAGCCTTGCATCGATTCAGGCAGCACTCTATCCAGAGGATAGTGAATACTTCTTTTATGTGACCAAAAAAGACGGCAGTCAATCGCATTTGTTTGCGAAAACGTACAAAGAGCATTTGAGAAATATCGAAAAGAGTAATCAGACCGCTGGGTAAAACGACACTTGTATGTGAAAGTGCGTTCGCTTAGAGCTTAGGAGGAGCAGGCATGGCGTACAAGCCCGAATTGTTAGCTACCGCCGCATCGATAGAGGAGCTTGAAAAGCTCATTGCAGCAGGTGCGGATGCTTTCGTCATCGGCGAAGCGCGCTACGGTACACGATTGGCTGGAGAATTCAATATTCAAATGATTAAAGAGGCCATACATTTGGCTAAGCCAAAGGGCGTCAAAATTTATGCGGCATTAAACAACTTAATGGACAACGAAGCAGCGGAATCGCTGCATACGTATGTGGCATCGTTAGCAGAGGCAGGTGTCGATGCACTCGTGTTCGGTGATCCTGCGGTACTAATGGCCGCTAGGACACATGCACCGGATATGGCACTGCACTGGAATGCGGAGATGACCTCAACCAATTACGTCACTGCCAACTATTGGGGTCGTAGAGGGGCTACCCGCTATGTGCTGGCACGTGAGCTGAATATGGAGCAGGTCGTCGAGACGACCGCCTCAACCGAGCTTGAGGTTCAAGTGCAGGTACATGGCATGACGAATATATATCACTCGAAGCGCTCACTTGTAGAGAACTATTTGGAGCATCAATCCGAGCCTGGGCGTCTGCCTCAGAAAGACAAAAACCGCGGTCTGTATGTGATGGAAGCAGAACGACAGGATGAGCGCTATCCGATCTATGAAGACCTGAACGGAACGCATATTATGAGTTCTGATGATATTTGCATGCTTGAGAACCTGCATGAGCTGATGGAAGCAGGCGTTGGAAGCTTGAAAATCGAAGGTATTATGAAATCGATAGCATACAATGAAACCGTTGTTCGGTCATACAGGCAGGCAATTGATGCTTATTTGGCTGATCCGGCAGCCTATGAATTCCGCGAGGAATGGCTCGAAGCGATTGGGCAGATTCAGGACCCGAACCGCGAGCTGAGCTATGGATTCTTCTATAAGGAACAGGTTTATTGATTTGTTAGGGAAGCGAGGTGCACAAGAGTGACAACAATTGAGAAAACGACTCCGCGCTACCAAGGGAAGCGTAATCGTCTAGATAAACCGGAATTGCTAGCACCTGCAGGTAATCTGGAGAAACTAAAGTTCGCCATTCATTACGGGGCAGATGCGGTTTATATTGGTGGACAGAAATACGGCTTACGCTCGAATGCGGATAATTTCAGCTTCGAGGAAATGAAGGAAGGCGTGGAATTTGCCAAGCGCTATGGTGCTAAAGTATTTGTGGCGACTAATATTTACGCACATAACGAGGATGTAGACGGGTTAGAGGATTATTTGCGCGCTCTAGAGAATGCAGGCATAGCTGCAATTATTGCAGCGGACCCAGTCATTATTGAAACTGCGCAGCGGGTCGCTCCTAAGCTTGAGGTGCATTTGAGCACGCAGCAATCCACATTGAACTGGCAAGCGGTGCAGTTCTGGAAGGACGAGGGCTTGCCGCGAGTCGTACTCGCCCGCGAAACCAGCTTCAAAGATATTGCTGAAATTAAAAAACATGTCGATATTGAAATTGAAGCTTTTATACACGGTGCAATGTGCTCTTCATTCTCAGGACGCTGTGTATTGTCGAACCATTTCACTGATCGTGATTCCAATCGTGGAGGATGCTGTCAGTCCTGCCGATGGAAATACGATTTGTTTGTTGATGATATGCCTATGTATTCGGATGAAGAGGACAAGTTCACGATGGGCTCCAAGGATCTCTGCATGATCGAATATTTGCCTGAGCTAATTGAGGTTGGGGTGGACAGCTTCAAAATCGAAGGCAGAATGAAAAGCATTCATTATGTCGCAACGGTTGTTAATGTGTACCGGCAGGCGATTGATGCGTACTTCGAGAATCCGGAGCAGTTCGAGCTGAAGCAGGAATGGATTGAGGAAATTAACAAAGCCGCGAACCGCCCGCTAAACACAGGATTTTTCTTGGACACGCCTGGCACAGAGGATCATATCTATGAGCCTGAGGAGAAAGCGGCCCCTTATGACTTTGCAGGCATCGTTGTGGATTATGATCCGAAAACAAGCTTTGCTACGGTTCAGCAGCGCAACCACTTTAAGCTTGGTCAAGAAATTGAGTTTGTAGGTCCAGAGGGAACGTTCTTCAAACAAACGGTTACGGAGATGACGGACATAGACGGTTTAGCACTGGAAGCAGCCAAACATCCTTTGCAATTGATCCGAATTAGAGCATTGAAACCTGTTAAGCCTATGGATATGATGAGAAAGAAGCTTGGGCGCAAATAAAACAATAATGCAGGCCTAGAGTCTTATTTTACCAAAAAAAATAAGGCTCTTTTTTTTGTTTTCTTATTATGGATTGACAATAGGATGTCGATATAAAATAATATATGGTAAATACATATTTCGGCAGGATTCGCTAGAAGCAGGAGAACTAATTCAGACTTACAATTTTGAAGGCGGTGTCTTACCCAATGAAAACCCCAGAAGAACAAACAGCTAAGAAGTCCAAGAAAGCAAAGCTAGGCGCGGCCCTAAATGGGACTAAAGGCAGACAATCTGAATTAGGCATGAAAGCGCAATCAACGCTTCAATCTATCAAGAAGACAGCAAGAGTAGCAACGAGTTCCCTAAAAGGTACGAAAATATCAAATCCTATAAAATCGGTAGGGTTAAAGCTGTTTATGATTATTTTTTGCGGAATTATTGCATGTGTTCTAACTGTAGGGCTGTTAGCCTATTCGCAGTCTAAGAAAATAATTGAAAGCAAGGTTTCGGATGCTAGCTCAGAGACGATAAAGCAAGTAGCTAACAACCTTGATGTTATTTACAAGACATATGAGGATTTGACACTTCAAATTCTGATCGACAAGGACTTTCACGCAATTGTAAGGAAAATGCTGGATAGCGGTGATGATTATACCAAATTCGAAGCTTCACGCAACTTGAGTGAAAAGATGCAATCTTACGTTATGGGCAACAGTACAATTGTTTCTCTCATGTTATTGCCAGTAGATCCTAAACTGGATCTGGTTACTGCAGGTTCGGCGAGCAGCAGCACCGCTGAGAGTCTTATGAAATCAGATTGGTTCTTGGAAACGGTTGAACAAGCGGGCAGAACGAATTGGATTGAGCCACAGCCGGAGGGGTTGTCGAATCCGTCAAGCGTGAAGACAATTGGACTTAGTCGTCTGATTAAGGATACAACTTCCAGTCTGGCATCCTATGTTCTACTGCTTGAGGTATCGGTCGATTCAATTGCTGAACGGTACAAGGATGTAAACTTGGGTGAAGGCAGCCAAGTCGCAATTATGGATGCAGCTAATCATTACATCACAAGTTCAGATCCAGAAATGATCGGCAAGGAAGGGATTGTCAGCCTTCCGTCCGAAGGAGATAAGGCTCTACAGGACTCTGTCAAAATGAAAACAACAAATAACGAAGAAGTACTCGTATCCTATAAAACGTTCGAGAGTATGAATTGGAAGCTGGTAGGAATGGTTCCGGTGAAGGAGCTGGTGAAAGACGCCAAAGCTATTCAGACGCTAACCTGGATTACCGTATTCGTTGCTGCACTTATAGCGATTGCGATCGGAATTCTGGTTATTATGACGATTGCTAAACCTCTTGTTCAGCTGAAAAATCTGATGAATGAAGGAGCAAGCGGCAATCTTACTGTCCGTTCGGAGATGAGGAAGCGCCAAGATGAGATTGGTGAGCTAAGCGACAGCTTCAACCGAATGATGACACAGATTAAAGCGCTGGCCGTTCAAACGACCCGTTCTGCGGAGGATGTACTGCACACGGCATCAGAACTAAGCGACGCTTCAAGAAAGACAGCCATCTCAGCTAAGGAAATTGCTGTCGCAACGGAAGAGATTGCAGGCGGAGCAACAAGCCTTGCTGTTGAAGCCGAGAAGGGGACAGACCTGACGGGCAATATTGACGCCCAGATGAAAAAAGTAATTGCTGCGAACGAAGAAATGGTACGTTCTGCACAGGAAGTTGAAAAAGCGAGTGAACAAGGTACGGATTACATGGGCGTGCTTATCCAGAAAACGGGCATGACCGAAGAAATGACGCGTTCGATGGTCGAGAAGGTTGATGCGCTTAAAGTTAGCACAGGTTCAATTGTGAAAATATTGGATGTGCTTAACAATCTAACGAAGCAAACGAATATTCTATCGCTTAATGCTACGATTGAAGCGGCTCGTGCAGGAGCGGCTGGGAAAGGCTTTATGGTCGTTGCGGATGAGATTCGTAAGTTAGCTGATCAAAGTCGTCAATCGATCGATGTTGTTGGTCAAATCACAGAAAAAATTAGAGGCGAAATTGACGAGACGGTTTCTGTTTTGTCAGACGCCTATCCATTGTTCCAAGAGCAGATCGGCTCTGTGAAAGAAGCGAATCAAATCTTCCTAACGGTGTCCGGCCAGATGGGACAACTTGTAGAAAGACTCGATCTAGTGACCGATTCGATCGGACAGCTTGATCAGTCGCAAGCGGTCTTGGCAGATGCGATGACGAATGTGAGCGCAGTTGCAGAGGAATCCTCAGCAACATCAGAGGAAGTTGCGTCACTTAGCTCTGAGCAGCTTAGCATCAGCGACGGCATGGTTCGATTGTCAGAGAAGCTGGATACGGTATCCCGCGAGTTGAAGGATTCGCTGTCCCAATTCAAAATTGAATAGTGCTAATAGGTAATACAAAGTAACATAGCTTCAACGAAATAGAGAGAGCATTTCAGCCAATTGCGGTTGTAATGCTCTTTTTTTTGTGCCTGCATGGCAGATAGGTTTGCGGAAGGACTGCTGCCGGAAATAATGGTATATAAATAACCTTGCGTTCAATATAGGAAAGGATAAGATTTGGCATCCTTTCTCTATATTTCTTGGAATGAAACGCGCCGCGCCGCCAAAGGACGGCGACAGCCGGTTCACCTTGGGGTTTTACAGGCATCGAAGATCGAAGCAAAGGAGCTCTAGCAACATGAGGAATCAGAGGTTGAAACGAATCGTGCTCGCCGCATCTATTATAAGCATGATCATGTTTAGTTATATCGGACGATTAGCATGGCTGCAATTCATGCCTGGAAATGTGCCGACAGCTGCTCTAGCTCATAAGTCTAGCAGGGGAGCATGGCAGCGCATGTCAGTGCAGCAGCGACAGCGCAAGCTCGTCCTAGATTCAGGCAGAGGAGATTTCTATGATCGATATGGGACAGCGATAACAGGCGAGTCTTATTCGGCTCTAGCGATGTTTCCTGTAAGGCAGGACAGAAGGGGGGACGAAACGGATATTGCTGCGCTTAGCCGCATTCTAGGCGTCACGAAGGAAGAGTTGATGGGTAAATGGAACGGTTTGCGAGAGCCTGCGTTCTGGAAGTCTGATGGATTAGCACAACCGCTTCGTTTATCGGAATCAGAGGCGCTGCAAGTGAAGGAGCTGTCGTTGAACGGTATTCGCGTGCTGCCGTATCGCAACCGTTATTTGTCAGCGTTTCAGCCTAAGCATCTTATCGGATTTACGAGCGAGCATCCAGAATGGCTGCAAGCCGAGCAAGCTGATGATTTGGCTGAAGGCAAACGCAAGCTGGCCGATCAGGTTGGCGGCTCAGGGCTCGAGAAATCGCTGGATAAGCTGCTGCATGGCATTGGTCCAACATCTGTGTCGTATTTCTTAGACGGGCGAAATGCGCCTATGCACGGCTTGGATATGAGAATTACACAGCCTAATAACCATTATTACCCGCTAAAGGCAATGACAACAATCGATTTGCAGCTTCAAAACGAAATCGAGGCTTATGTGGATGCTCGTGGTTTGAAGGAAGGAGCGGTTGTTGTACTCGATGCGAGCAACGCGGATATTGTTGCAATGGTATCGAGGCCGCAGCTAAAGCCTGGTCAATTCACATCAGCAGATGGCACCGAGTGGGAGAATCATGCTTTGAAGGCGTATGCGCCTGGCTCCATTTTTAAGCTGGTGACAGAAGCTGCAGCGCTTGAAGCGGGAGTTGTGAATCAGCATGAATCGTTCTACTGTGATGGTGAATATGGCAAGTACGGACTATCTTGCTGGAAGGAAGGCGGTCATGGGCATTTGACGCTTGCGGAGGGGCTAGCTCAGTCCTGCAATATTGTATTCGCTACGATTGCTGAGCGTCTTACGCCAGCTGAACTGCAGCGCACGGCCGATGCTCTAGGGATCGGGAAGCCGGCAGGCTGGCACCGTGAGCAGGCTTTCGGTCCGTTCCAGGAGCCGCTGCGATTGCTGGAAGAGGAAGAGAGCGGGCAGCTGTTCGCGGCGGCTGGGAAGCAAGCCGCGATGCTCGCCGCAGCGAGTGATGGTACACTCGCGCAGAGCGGGATTGGGCAGCGTGATGTAAGGATGTCGCCGCTTCAAGCGGCAAATCTGATTGTAACGCTGCTGAATGAGGGGCGCGTAATGGAGCCGCGCCTGCTCACTGACATCCGCTATGCCAACGGCCAGCGGATGGTCAAGCTGCCCGCACAGCGGGCGCAAGCCGCCCGTGGCCGGATTCACCCGGCCACGGCGCATGCGCTGCTGCGCGGCATGGAGGCGGTCGTCGACCATGGAACCGGTCTTGCGATCCGCCAAGGGCTGTGGGCGGTTGCCGGCAAATCGGGCACCGCCGAGACGATGCGGGCCGGAATCGACCGCAACCACCAGTGGTTTGCGGGCTACGGCCCGGTCAAGAAGCCGCGCTACGCAATCGCCGTGCTCGTGGAAAACCAGCCGCCTGGAAGCTCGAACCAGGCGACCCTCATCTTCCGCGGCGTAATGGACATCGCCGCACGTCTGTCATCCGCCGCGGACAACTTGCCTAAGAGGTGAAGGCATATGCTTTCTGCGGATCACATGTCATAATAATAATCCCGTTCCACCTTGCTAATGCGCAGCGCGAAGCTTCGGTACCATTCGCTTTTTCCACGCTGCTGCGCAACCTGATGTGCAGCATTTTCTTTCCAAGCTTTTATCGCCTCCAGCGTCTCCCAGTAAGAGACCGTAATGCCCAGCTCGTTGTCGCGTGCCGATTCTATGCCCAAGTAGCCACTCTGCCGTGAGGCAAGTTCTACCATGACATCGGCCATATGACCGTAGCCATTGTCACCTTCTGTACGCTCCGATACAAAGACTACTGCGTAATAAGGTGGTGATGGCAATTTCGCAATTCCGCTCAACCGATATTCCCCCCCCATGTAAATGTAATATAAATAAATGGATTCTCTATTGAAACATAAAAAAAGCCAGACCTTCGCAGCAATTACGCTTATTCTGCAAAGGCTTGGCTTGTTTTTCGAATACTCATTATGTTTTCGGTTCATTATCCTCGGGTGTTACAGTGGTTGCGACTCCCGCATCGGCTTGAGGATTGTCATATTCACCAATAGGTGCGTGAATCCAGCGATGGAAGTAGCCTTGATCGTATAATGCTTTCAGCAGAATCATAAGTACAGGTGCCAGAATAACGCCGGCAATTCCGAACAATGATAGCGATACGATCATAAAGGCGAGCATCGTGAAGGCGGATACGCCTAAGGAATCGCCTGTAATTTTCGGTTCAAGAATTTGGCGCGTGAGTACGACGACGAGAAACAGTGCTGACAACCATATAGCCAGTGTTATTTTGCCGATGATGATTAAGTAGATAATCCATGGAATAAATATCGTTCCAACACCAAGCAGCGGCAAAATATCGAATATGGCTGACACGACTGCGATGACGAATGCATTTTCTACACGCAGCAGCAGCAGGGCGACCAAGATCACGACAAAGGTGATCGAGATCATTTTAGCTTGTGCTTTGATGTAGAGGGCAATGCCCTTAAATACATTGTTGCGTAGGAAAAAGAACACAGATTTGAACGTGTTAGGCGTTTTTTCCACAGCTGTCTGCTTCCATGTCGTAATTTCAATGCTTAAGAAATAAGCTAATATAATCCCTACTACAAAGTTGAAAATAAAGGTAGAGAAGGATGAGACATAACCGATGAGGTTGCTTAGTACCGTTTGTCCGAATTTCAATAAAGTGGACGATGCGCCTTCAATTAAGTCTTTGGAGCGCTGCACCAAGTCGAGTTCCTCGGTTGTCGTACCGAACCTGTGCTGAAGCTCGCCCGTAATGTTGGCGATTTGGCTCGCGAGCACTTTCTGATATTTCGGGAAGTTGTTATAAAGCTCGGTGCCTTGCTTAGTAAGCAGGTAGGCGGCGCCGGAGAAAGCGGCAAGAATGACTAATGTAAACAGCAGCACCGATATTCCGGAGGCAATCGATTTCTTCAAGCCGAGCTTGTTCAATCGTTTAGCAATCGGCTCAATGCATAAGAAAATAATGAAAGAGAAGAAAATAGGTGTTGCAATTCGGTACAAATAGCTGAATGAGAACATAATTAAGTATACGGTAAGCGCAATCAGAGCGATGTCGAATGCGGTTCGCCAGTACTTTTTGTAAAAGGGCAACATAGGGATACTCCTTCGTATTTTAGAATCTTATTTCCATAAAGATTGTACTATAGTTTTTAAAAAGATGCCTATTTTTTATTGCATTATGCTACAATTAAAGTTACTGTTGTTGTTTTGTACCGCTAACTCATTCGTCGACTAAATCATATAACGGTGGGGAAAACAAAATGGAAAATTTGCTGTTATGGGGATTATACGTTGCAACCTTCTATGCGTTTCTTCCTGGACTAATTAGCCGTACATTTGGCTTTCGTGTTTTTAAGAAAGGTCTTGTAGAGAAAGAGATTGCCTTAACGTTCGATGACGGTCCAGATGCGGTTTATACAGCACAGCTTCTCGATTTGCTAGCCCGTTTCAATGCGAAGGCGACCTTTTTTGTTGTAGGCTCCCATGCCGAGGGGCAAGAGCATTTGCTGCGGCGCATGAAGGATGAAGGTCATAATCTTGGTGTTCATAATTATGAGCACAAAACGAACTGGCTTATGCGTCCGCGGACGGTTAAACGCCAGATTGATCGTACACTTGATATTATTGAACGTGCTACCGGGTCGAGAACAGCTTATTATCGACCGCCTTGGGGAATCGTAAACGTATTCGATTATGCGAAGCTCGGACATCTCCATATTATTTTATGGTCTGCTATGTTTAGCGATTGGCGAATCCGGGTTGGTGCGGAGCGTCTCAAGAAACGGATGCTGAAGAAGCTGAAACCAGGCGAAGTACTGCTGCTGCATGATTGCGGCATGACCTTCGGTGCAGATAAGGACGCACCGCGCAACATGCTGATCGCTTTGGAAGCCTATCTCGAAGAAGGCATGAAGAAGGGCTACCGATTCGTTGGTATTGAGGAAATGATGAAGCTGACAGAGGCTGCGAAGTCAAAGCACATTTCACTTGCGAAAAAAACGCTGATCTCGCTCTGGCTGACGTGGGAGCAGGTCTTTCACTTCCTCTTCCGCTTAAAGACAGTTGGTCAGAAGGCGGACGCTGCTTTTCATTATCGGGTCATCGCATATAGTGGTGAGGAGATTACTTTTGCTGAAGGTAGCAGGTTAACCAAGGGAGACCGAGTAGCTGAGCTTCATTTCGACAACAAGATGCTGTCAAGCATCGCAGCAGCATCTAAGTCGCCAGTGGCAACGGGCATACGGATGCTTAGAGAGGTCGAACAAGCGCTGCCCTTGCTTGCTAACCAGCTTGCCGCCGATTCCGACGCCAAAGATATTAAGGCTGTATACGGTGTTACTATGATTCATCGCGGGGCGGATCGTTTAGGATTCGAGTTGTTCGATCTTCCGGAAGGACTGTTTGCGAAGTCTACTCGCGTATACCTTCGTATATTGATCAAGGTGCTTACGAATGCGAAGAAGACAGAGAAAGGCAAACGGAGCCGTGATGCGATTTCACCGCGTATGCTTCTGATGCCTATCACAACGATTAGGCGTTACGCGACAACGCAGATGAATATCAATAAGATGCAAGATATTACAGATACAGTGGAACGCTCATTAAGCGCGGCAGCCGACGAAGCCGCCCAATTAGGTACGAAAACAACAGCGATTTAATGCATGTGGAATTTTTATTTGATTGATTCGAACAGCTGCTCATGGGAGTTTTCCTTGATTAGCTGTTTTCTTTTTTACAGGTATAAAGTTATGATAGGAGCAGTAAGTATCGGAGGAGGGGACCCCGGGTGGTAGAGAAAGCATCGGACGAGCTGCTTATCCAGCAAATTGCGGAACGGGATTCAGCCGCCTTGGAGCTACTATATGATCGTTATGAACGCCAGATATATGCCTTCGTTTATCGAATGGTTAGAGATGCGATGGCTGCTGAAGAGGTTGTACAGGAGCTGTTCATCCGGGTATGGAATTCAGCTAGTAAATTGCGAACGGACGAAGCCGCAGGGAAAATAAGCAGCTGGCTCTTTACAATCGCACGTAATTTATCAGTTGATTGGCTGAGAAAGCACGGAAGAAAACCTCTTGAAGCGCAGGAGGAGGGGGTGCTCGAGCGTGAAGCCTCATCCCACTCAACGGAGCAAGAGGTCGAACATAAAATGCTTGGCGAGCAGATGAAGGAAGCGCTCGGCGAGTTGAATGAGGATCAGAAGCAGGTTGTTGAACTTATCTATTTCATGGGGTATACCCAGCAAGAGGTTAGTCAAAGGCATGACATCCCTCTAGGGACGGTTAAGAGCAGAGTCAGACTTGCGCTTACACAACTGCGAAAGAAATTCGAAACGACATGGAAGGAGGGGGTGAGCCCATGAGCAATCCGCATACTGCTCGCTGTGAAGATGTTGAAATGTATGTGCTGGGAGGACTTGACGATGAGGATAAGCTCGCATTCGAAGCCCATGGCGCATCTTGCATACAATGTCAGAGAAAAATGGAAGAGCTGGTGGAGTTATTCGGTATGATGCCATTAACGGTGGAGCCGGTAGCACCTCCTCCCGGAATGAAGGCACGAATTCTTGCAGCGGTAGCACAATCTGAACGTGCCGATGCACAAACGTTATCCACTTCGGAATCAACGAACGTGCCGGTCATTCCGGTACCAAAGCCTATTACGGAGAAGATGCCAGTGCAAGCAATGCCTCGGAAAAAAGTAAAAAGCTGGACAACTCCTTTACTAGCGGGAGCTGCAGCTGCGCTGCTGCTCGTATCAACTGTTCTGTACCAGAGAGTTGATCGTCTGAATGGCGATTCGGAGCAGCTTGCCGCACAGGTTCAGGAGCTTCAGCAGCAGCTTGCAGCGGCTGAGCAGCCGCCTACGGGTATTCAAGTCAATAACGTAGTGGCATTGACACCGACCGTTCCGGATATCGTAGCGCAAGGCTTAGCGACGATCGTTATTGATGCGAATGGCATGCATTTGATCGTGCAGGCAGAGAATTTGCCAAAGCTTACGAACGATGAAGCATTCCAGGTTTGGCTGCTGAAGGAAGGCAAGCCGGTCAATGCAGGTACTTTCTTAACCAATGATGGTACGGGAGCCCTTTATTATACATTCAAACCAGACGAATACGATCAAATTGCAATTACACATGAGCCTGATGCGAGGGGCTCGCAGCCACGCGGAGAAATTGTGCTGGCAGGCAAGCTCGCTGCTTTATAGAGGCATATATACAAAAAAGGAATGCAGGCTTTCAAGAGCCCGCATTCCTTTTTTGTATATATAGGAAAGGATATGATGTAACTATCCCTTCGCTATATTTCATGGAATGAAACGCGCTGCGTCGTCAGAGGACGGCGACAGCCGGTTCACCTTGTATTAAAGGGTCTTACATTTTCATTACGCCGCCAGTGCTGGCAGATGTTACTAGATGTGCATAACGGGCCAAGTAGCCGCGTTTGATTTTGAGCTCGAAGCCTTTCCATTCGGAACGGCGTTTCTCGAATTCCTCGTCGCTGATCAGCAGATCCATCGTACGGTTGTTCATGTCGATCTCAACGATATCGCCATCTTGTACGAACGCAATTGGTCCACCTTCCGCTGCTTCAGGTGAAGCATGACCAATACTGATACCGCGTGATGCGCCCGAGAAACGACCATCAGTTATGAGAGCAACCTTAGCGCCAAGACCCATACCAACGATTTGCGAGGTTGGTGCAAGCATCTCAGGCATACCAGGGCCGCCGCGTGGTCCTTCATAACGGATGATTACGACATGACCTTCTTTGATCTTGCCGTTCGCAATGCCGTGAAGTGCCTCATCTTGAGAATCAAAGCAGATAGCAGGTCCTTTATGGTAGCCGCCTACTGATTTGTCTACTGCGCCGGTTTTGATAATCGCGCCGTTAGGAGCAAGGTTGCCGAACAATACAGCAAGTCCGCCGCGTGCGGTATGCGGGTTATCGATCGTGCGGATGATATCGGTATCTTGAATTTCACAGCCGATGACATTTTCACGAAGCGTTTTGCCAGTAACCGTAATGCAATCACCGTGCAAAGCGCCTTCTTTCTTGAAGAGCTCGTTCAGAACAGCGCTAACGCCTCCTGCATTGTGAACATCCTCGATATGGTAATCCGATGCTGGTGCGATTTTTGCAAGATGTGGAACGCGCTCAGCCACTTCGTTAATACGCTCAATCGGGTATTCAATACCAGCTTCATGCGCGATTGCAAGTGTGTGAAGAACCGTATTTGTTGAACCGCCCATCGCCATATCAAGTGCGAACGCATTATCAATCGTATCTTTCGTTACGATATCACGCGGTTTAATGCCAAGATCAATGATTTTCATAAGCTGACGTGCGGCATCTTTAACGAATTCTTTGCGTTCTGGTGATACTGCAAGAATGGTGCCGTTACCAGGCATTGCTAGTCCCATGCCTTCAGCCAAACAGTTCATGGAGTTAGCTGTA
Organism: Paenibacillus sinopodophylli; assembly: GCF_005930355.1. Classification (GTDB taxonomy): domain Bacteria; phylum Bacillota; class Bacilli; order Paenibacillales; family Paenibacillaceae; genus Pristimantibacillus; species Pristimantibacillus sinopodophylli. Next base: position 2,037,311 of record NZ_VDBO01000001.1, on the reverse strand, counting down.
AACATACCTGAGCATGACCCGCAAGTTGGACAACCGAATTGCTCAAGCTCCATCAGTTCGTCGTCATTGATTTTGCCGGCTTGGTGAGCGCCTACGCCTTCAAATACGCTCGATAGCGAGATAGAACGGCCATCAGAGGTTTTACCAGCTTTCATTGGTCCACCGCTGACAAGCATTGTCGGGATGTTGACGCGAAGCGCGCCCATAATCATGCCCGGCGTAATCTTGTCGCAGTTCGGAATACAAACCATACCGTCAAACCAGTGAGCGTTAACTACGGTTTCGATAGAATCAGCAATAATTTCACGGCTTGCAAGCGAGTAGCGCATACCGATATGTCCCATTGCAATGCCATCGTCAACGCCGATGGTATTAAATTCAAACGGTACACCGCCTGCTTCACGAATCGCTTCTTTAACAAGCTTGCCGAACTCCTGCAAATGAACGTGACCAGGAATAATATCAATATACGAGTTACAAACCGCGATAAACGGCTTGTCGAAATCTTCTTCTTTAACGCCTGCGGCACGCAGCAAGCTGCGATGCGGTGCGCGGTCGAATCCTTTTTTGATCATGTCTGAACGCATTCTTTTGGCCGCCATGTAAGTTCCCCCTATGTGGATAATAAATTATCGATACTCTCGATTTTATCACAACGGACAAGCGTTGGCTATAAGGTGGAGAGCAACGGCTAACCGACAGTGTTTAAGAAAACATGAATAAAGACTTAAACATTGTGAAATGGTACGAAAGTTTGGGACCATGCCTTGGGTTATTCCTGTTTAGTATGCTCAAAGGAGTCAATGACAAGGACTATGCGAAGCACGGAGAGGGCATTATTTTATGGAAAGTGGTGTAAGAATTGACGAATTCGAGCACAAGATTCACGAGTTTGAGCGCTTGCATACGGAGAAAGTGAGGTATTTAGGGGAAGCTTAACCGCAAGAGTTGGCAGTGAATCGAATTACGTCGAATAATGTCGATTATTAACATAAGAATAATAGTGTAAATATGATGTTTAATTTAAATAGGTATACTGACGGAATTTCTGAATTATTTCGAATCTATGTCACAAAAACTAACGTGAGATGATTTACTAACTATTAATAGCTGTCTATAATGGAATTATTATGGTTGAAGAGGTGATGAAATGCAGTTGACTGAACGTGAAAAAGAAAAACTGCTGATTACGATTGCGGCTGATTTGGCAAGAAGGCGGATGAATCGCGGCGTAAAGCTTAATTATCCTGAGAGTGTAGCGCTAATTACATCTGAGATTATGGAAGGCGCACGCGATGGGATGACCGTTGCAGCCCTTATGGAATATGGAACGCAAATTTTGAAAGCAGAGCAAGTGATGCCCGGTATTCCGCAAATGATTCATGAAGTTCAGGTGGAAGCTACTTTTCCTGACGGGACGAAGCTTGTGACTATACATGATCCAATTACTGGCTAACGATACATACAAGAAAGAGAGGAGCATGCCTATATGATTCCAGGAGAGTATCGAACGGCTCAAGGTGAAATTGTGTTGAATGCCGGCCGACTTACGAAACAGCTTATTGTCGTGAATACTGGCGACCGTCCTGTACAAGTGGGCTCTCATTTTCATTTTTTTGAAGTGAATCGTGCTTTAACATTCGATCGTGAAGCTGCCTTCGGCATGAGATTGCATATTGCTGCAGGTACAGCGGTTCGGTTTGAGCCGGGTGAGGAAAAGCCGGTAACGGTTGTTGAGCTTGGCGGTGCGAAGCTCTCTTACGGATTGAATAGCCTTAGTCAAGGGAAGGCCGAGCAAGGCGCGATGTCTGAAGCTGTGCGTGAGCGTCTGAAGACGTGGGAGGGGACGAAGCATGACGAGAATGGATAGGCGAAGCTATGCAGCGATGTTCGGACCGACTACAGGAGATGCCGTTAGGCTTGCAGATACGGAGCTTTGGGCGGAGATAGAGCATGATTACACGGTTTATGGCGATGAATGCAAGTTCGGCGGGGGTAAGGTCATCCGCGATGGAATGGGGCAATCGAGCGGTGCGCTGCGCGATGAAGGCGTGCTCGACACGCTCATTACGAATGCAGTCATTATTGATCATTCAGGCATCGTGAAAGCGGATATTGGCATTAAAGACGGGTTTATCGTCGGCATTGGGAAAGCGGGGAATCCCGATATTATGGATGGTGTTCACCCCAATATGATTGTCGGTGCAAGCACAGAGGTCATAGCGGGCGAAGGGAAAATCGTAACTGCAGGGGCGATTGATTCACATATCCACTTCATCTGTCCGCAACAGATTGAGACGGCGTTATCCTCCGGTGTTACGACGATGATCGGCGGCGGCACGGGCCCGGCTACAGGTACTAATGCAACGACGGTTACGCCAGGAGCTTGGCATATGCGCAGGATGCTGGAGGCGGCTGAGCATTTTCCGATGAACATTGGCTACACGGGCAAAGGCAACGCCTCGTTCACGGCTCCGCTTATTGAACAGATTGAAGCTGGTGCAATTGGACTCAAGCTGCATGAGGACTGGGGTACAACGCCAGCCGCGATTGATGCTTGCCTGCAGGCTGCGGATCAATATGATGTTCAGGTTGCCATTCATAGCGACACGTTAAACGAAGCGGGGTTCGTTGAGGATACTTTGGCTGCAATTGGCGGCAGAACCATTCATACCTATCATACGGAAGGTGCAGGCGGGGGGCATGCTCCCGATATTATTATCGCAGCAGGCGAGCTGAATGTGCTGCCTTCATCCACTAATCCGACGAGACCGTTCACGATAAATACAATCGAGGAGCACTTGGATATGCTGATGGTTTGCCATCATCTGGACAGCAGCATACCAGAGGACGTGGCTTTTGCTGACTCGCGGATTAGACCGGAGACGATTGCTGCCGAGGATATATTGCACGACATGGGCGTATTTAGCATGATCAGCTCTGACTCGCAGGCGATGGGTCGTGTTGGCGAGGTTATTATCCGTACTTGGCAGACTGCTGACAAAATGAAAAATCAAAGAGGGCCGCTGCTTCCAGACACGGAGCAAAACGATAATTTCCGTATCAAGCGTTATATCGCGAAGTACACGATTAATCCGGCAATTACGCATGGCGTTTCCCACTTGGTAGGTTCGCTTGAAGCGGGGAAATTCGCTGATCTTGTTATCTGGAGCCCGATGTTCTTCGGCGTTAAGCCAGACATGGTGCTGAAGGGCGGCAGCATAGCTTTTGCACAGATGGGCGATCCGAATGCGTCGATTCCGACGCCGCAGCCGGTGTTCGGCAGACCGATGTTCGCATCTTTCGGCAAGCTGGTGTTCAATAGCTCAATCACGTTCGTATCTCAAGCAGCATATGAGCGGGGAATTGCTGAGGAGCTAGGACTTCAGAAGCGCATTGAACCAGTGAAAGGCTGCCGTACGGTGACGAAGAAGGACATGATCCACAATTATGAGACACCTAAGTTGGAAGTAGATGCAGAAACCTATCACGTAATGGTGGATGGTGAGCATATTACGTGCGAGCCAGCCGAAGTGCTGCCAATGGCACAGCGATATTTTCTTTTTTAAAATATAAGAGTTTATAAGTTTTTCGGCTTATAAAGGGCTTATATTTCTCGGGCTGAAACGCGCTGCGCCGCCAAAGAATGGCGAAAGCCGTTTCACCTTGGGAGAGAGTCGAACGTCTTGGAGGCTGGAAGGGGCTGCCTTATATGAACGATAACGTAAGATGGCTGGCTATGCAGCAGTTGCTGGACTCCGCCTTGCCAATTGGGGGCTTCTCACATTCGTTCGGACTCGAATCGATGGTTCAAGATGGAAGAATGAATAGATCGGGACAGTTGTATGCCTATGCTGCTGCCATGCTGCTGCAAAGCTGGGCAAGCTCGGATGCAATGGTCATTAAAGCGGTATATCGCGATGCCCCGGTTGCGGAATGGGAGAGGCTGTGGTCAGTTGAACGGCTCGTTCATCTGCAGCGGGTTGCATCAGAAACCCGCAGCGGTGTGGAGAAAATGGGACGGAGACTCTTGCAGCTTGCATCAGCCATCCATCCACAGCTGGACTGGGCGCCGCTGTCGGACGCAATGCGGGCTGGAAGCTGCTTCGCTTCTCATCCACTATCGCATGGCTATGCTTGCTGGCAGCTCGGCATATCTGAAGAGCGGGCGATACAAGGTTATTTCTATACTTGCATCGTTACTTGCATCAATAGCGCACTGCGGCTTATGTCAATGGGACAAACAGAAGGCCAGTTCCTTATCGCGAAACTCACTCCGTTAACGGAGGAAGCGATGAGGATTGCGGAGGGGCTTGCGCCAGAGGAGGCTTATTCGAATATGCCGATGGCAGAGCTTGCAATGATGAGGCATGAGCGATTGTATTCACGTTTATTTATGTCTTAGAGATGAAGAACATACAAATGGAGGAATGTACAATGTGCCAAGGACAAGGACATACGCATCAAGAATGGGAAAGCCCGGCGATTGACGCTTCGAGACCAATTCGAATCGGAATTGGCGGACCAGTAGGCTCTGGCAAGACGGCGCTGGTAGAGCGGCTGACACGTGAGCTTCACTTGAAGTACAGCGTTGCTGTTATTACGAATGATATTTATACAAAAGAAGATGCGAAAATTTTGTTCAACACAGGTGTGCTTCCTGAGGAACGCATTATTGGTGTTGAGACGGGCGGATGCCCTCATACAGCTATCCGCGAGGATGCTTCAATGAATTTCGAAGCCATTGAGGAGCTGGAACAGCGGTTCGATCATTTGGATCTAATCTTTATTGAGAGCGGCGGCGATAATCTTGCAGCAGCGTTCAGCCCTGAGCTTGTGGATCGGTTTATTTATATTATCGACGTTGCACAAGGTGAGAAGATTCCGCGTAAAGGCGGTCCTGGTATTATGCGCTCTGACTTGCTTGTCATTAACAAAATCGATCTGGCTCCTTATGTAGGGGCGAGCCTTGAAGTGATGAAGAAAGATACACTGAGGATGCGCGGTGACCGTCCGTTCGTATTCTCCAATCTGTTCGGCGGTGACGGTGTTGAAGAAATTGTGAACTGGCTGACACATGAGGTCGCACACGCCCGTGGGACTGAGCATTCCCATGTGGTTCAATTAACCAGCATACCTGCTGAGCAGCGCCATACAGCGACATAAATGGAGGGAGCTAAGCAGAAGAGCTGGGCTGGCAGTAAGGAAGGTGAGCAGGTAAAAAGAACATCAGTGCTTCGGGCTGCATTCACGAGCCGCCAAGGCCTAACGATTGTTGACAACAAGTTTCATACGGCTCCGATTAAGATCGCTAAAGCGTTCCCGCTTGATGGGCAGCTTGGCATTATTGTGATGGATGTGTCTCCGGGACTGCTTAGCGGTGATCGTTATGAGCTGCTATGGACTTGCGGCGACGATTCTCATGTTATGATTACGAATCAATCCTACACGAAAGTGCATCCGAGCAAAGTGGCGGAGGATTCTTCGATGCTGCAGCAATTTGTCCTTGCACCGAATGCGGTTGTAGAGCATATGCCGGAACCGGTCATGCTCTATAAGGATGCTGCATTCCGGAATGAGACTCGCGTGGAGATGCAGCAAGGCTCTGTATGGATACAGGGGGAAGTATTGTGTCCTGGGCGTACCATGCGAGGGGAGCGATTTGATTACCGCTCTTATCGCAATGAGCTTTCCATTCATTATGAGGGTGAGCTTATCTTCTTCCAGCGACAGCAGATTGATCCCGCGAATCATGCGATTACGGCGCCAGGCTGCTGGGAGGAGATGAGCCACTCTGCCACTTTTTATGTGTTTTCTGATCGCGTAGACCGCTCACATCTTGAGTTGATCCAGCAGAAGCTTGATCGTATTGTTTCGCCCGAAGGGCACAGGATCGTCTCTGGGGCGTCTATGACGCATCACTATGGGATTGTTGTATCTGCGCTGTCAACCGCGGCTTGGCCGCTCCAGCAGCTTATGCGTGAGCTGTGGGAGACTGTCCGCTATGCGCTGTTGGAGCGGCCGCCGCTGCGCTTTCTGCAGCAACCGTAAAGTTTTGGTTTTGGAATCGTCAGAATACAAGGCCTCATTGTCAGTCGACTGCATGTTGGCTGGCTTTTTGGCATGAATCCATTCAAGGGTTGAATATATGTGCTAGTTTCCTCAAGGGACTGAAGCTGTCAGTTTATCTATAATCTCATATAGTTAATCTGATAAAGGAACGTTATAATGTGGGGAGTGGAGTGGCTATGAAATAGAGAATAGGTTGGTGATCGATTGGAAGCATCAAGCGCGGAACGTCTTGAATTAATGATGAAGCTGGACGAATCCTTCCGTCAAGTTCGCAGGCAGATCAATACGGAATGGAACACTTACAATGTACATGGCCTCGGGATGACCCATGGCAGAATGCTTATCATTCTTGCGCAATCCGGTGCACAGAAGGCATCTGCAATGGCGGAACAGCTATTGATAACGAGCGGCGGTGTTACCGGAATTGCCGACCGTCTAATCGAGCTTGGTTATGTGAAGCGGGAACGTGGCGAGAAGGATCGCCGAGTGGTTATGCTTGAAATCACAGAGGAAGGCTTAAACATCGTTAATTTTATTGAAATGACGCGTTCCAAAATGATGCATAAGCTTTTTGATGGCATGTCCGACGCGGATATGGAGAAAGGTGTCCAGCTTTTTGAATGCATGAGTAGAAATATGGAATCGGATGTTACAAATTCGTGACTATTGTCATAATTCATTATTAATATACGGCAAATTAGTGTAGAATAAACAAGAAATTTGTCGAAACGAAAAAGGTTGACAAATTCCGATAATCCAACTAGGATTAAGAGGAATTAATACATCTAATGGCTTAGGGGAGATTACAATGAAAAAGGTTTTTGCAGTAGCTTTATCTTTGTTTCTAATGGTTGCCATTGTAGCAGCTTGCGGATCAAACAAAAATGATGCAGGAAACGCAGCGAACAACAGCGCAGCGACGAATAACACAAGTGGCGACAAAGTGGAGAAGAAAAAAATCGCGCTTGTACTGCCTGAAAAAATCGGCGTAAACAAATTTTTTGTTTTGATGGATGAAGGCTTCAAAAAAGCTGGCGAGGAATTCGGTGCTGATGTTAAAACAATCGAATCTACTGACCCTGCAGGCTTCGAACAAAATCTTCGTGCTACAGTAGCTGAAGATTATGACTTGATTATTACAGCTACTTTCCAAGCTGAGGATGCATTGAAAAAAGTGGCTGCTGAAAATCCGGACAAGTCGTTCGCGGTTATCGATACCGTTGTAGACCTTCCGAATGTTCGCAGCGTTAACTTCCGCGAGCATGAAGCTTCTTATCTAATGGGCGCACTTGCTGGTCTATCCACAAAAACAAACATCGTAGGCGCTGTTGTTGCAATGGACGCGCCACTGCTTAGCAAATATACTTCAGGCTTCGAGCAAGGCTTGAAAAGCACAAATCCAGATGCACAGTTCTTGATTAACTACGTAGGAAGCTTCGGGGACCCTGTTAAAGGGAAAGAACTTGCATTGCTTCAACAATCAAAAGGTGCTGACTTCATCGCAGGTATGGCTGCTGTAGGCGATAACGGCGTATTCGAAGCAGCGAAGGAAAAAGGCTTCTTCACTTCCGGACAAGATACAGACCGTACAGAAGAAGATCCAGAACATATCGTGCTTTCGCAATTGAAAGGTACGGATGCAGTTGCATACGAAACGGTTAAAAGCTTCGTAGAAGGAACTTTCGCACCAGGCGTTGCAGACTACGGCTTGAAAGAAGACGGCGTAGGTCTTACTTTTGTAACGAAAGACAGCACATCTGCACTTAGCCCATTCATCGGCCAAGAAAATGTAGATAAAGTGAAAGCAATCGCTGAAGATATTAAATCAGGTAAAATCGTAGTCGTTAACCCGCTCACACAATAGCATATAGGCCGGCTGCTACTATGCAGCCGGCTTGCTTGTTGCTTGGAAGCTTCCTCCTGCGCGGAGGAAGTGGTTTTTTTTGTTTAAAATATAGGAAAGTATATGATTTCGCCATCCTTTCTCTATATTTCTCGGAATGAAATGGTTATGAAGTGGAAAGGGAGGAGCATGAACATGTTGCTGCAAATGGACAGCATTACGAAATCGTATGGGAGCGTAACCGCAAATAGCAATGTTCAGTTTTCACTGAAACGGGGAGAGATTCATGCCTTAGTAGGAGAAAATGGGGCGGGAAAGACAACACTGATGCGCATATTATATGGAATGGAAAGCCCGTCAAGCGGCGAGATTCTTCTTGATGGTAAGTCGGTTTCGTTTGCCAGTCCTGCCGATGCAATTAAACATAAAATCGGCATGGTCCACCAGCATTTCATGCTATTTCCAACATTTACGATTGCGGAGAATATCGTGATCGGGCGAGAGCCTGCCAAAGCAGTAGGCTTTGACCGCAAAGCGGCGGCTGCTGAAACAGCACGGATAGGCAAGCAGTACGGCATGCCCGTTGATCCATGGAAGAAGGTCGCTGATTGTTCGCTCGGCATGCAGCAGCGGGTTGAAATATTGAAGGTGCTATATCAAGGCGCTGAGGTTATTATACTCGATGAGCCGACAGGAGTGCTCACTCCGCTTGAAGTGAAAGAGCTGCTGGTCGCAATCAAAGGATTAGCCGCGCAAGGAAAGAGCTTTATACTGATCAGCCATAAGCTGCAGGAAATTATGGAGGTTGCAGACCGGGTTACGGTGCTCCGTGACGGAAAGGTTACCGGAACGGTAGATGCAAAGGACACAAATGCGGAACAATTATCTCGGCTGATGGTTGGCCGGGATTTGATACATATATCACGAAACGAGACTAGCAGAGGCAAGCAGGTGCTAGAGGTTGCTGACGTATCGATCAACGGCTCCAAAACAAAGCCGATACTAAAGAATCTCAGCCTCCATGTTGATGAAGGTGAAATCGTGGGTATAGCTGGCATCTCGGGGAATGGCCAATCGGAGCTAATTCAAGCGATAGCTGGCCTTATGAAGCCGGATAGCGGTCAGATTAAGCTGCTGGGACAAGATGTAACGGGTGCGCCTGTAGGTGCGATTCGCGAGCGGGGACTTGCTCATATACCGGAAGACCGATACCAGTGGGGCGTCGCAAAGGATGCAACCGTTACAGAAAACGGACTGATGGGTCATGCAGACAGGCATCAGAAGTTCGGGATATTGGATGGAGCGGGCATTCGGGGAATGGTGAGCGAGTGGGTATCACGGTTCGGCATCAAAACGGGATCGTTATCGACGAAGGCGCAATACTTGTCTGGCGGTAACCTGCAGAAGCTTATCGTCGCGAGGGAGCTTGCCCAGCAAACACCGTTTCTTATCGCTGCCGAGCCTACACGCGGCGTCGATGTAGGTGCTATGGAAATCATTCATGGCGAGCTGCTGAAAAAAAGGGATGAAAAAGGAGCGATTCTGCTCGTATCCTCGGAGCTCACTGAGATTTTAAAGCTGTCTGACCGAATTTTGGTTATGTATGAAGGTCGGATAGTGGGCGAGCTCGATGCAGAAACGGCTACAGAGGAACAGATTAGTTTATTAATGGCAGGAGGAACGGCAGTTGGATAAGCTGATACAATTCGGACGCTCGCTGCTGCAGCCGCTATTGGCTGTCATTGTCGCCTTGGCAGCAGGAGCTATAGCTATCGCAATCGTTGGCGGCTCCGTAACAGAAACTTATGCTGAAATGTGGAAGGGCGCATTCGGAAGCTTTTACTTTTTTACCAACACGTTAAGCCGTGCAACGCCGATTATATTGATCGGACTTGGTGTGGCTCTTGCGTTCCGAGCAGGATTCTTCAATATGGGCTCGGAAGGACAGATGGTTCTAGGTGCATTGAGCGCTGCGGTAACTGCCATTTACTTGCCGGGCTCAGGTATGGTTAAGCTTATAGCTGCTATTATAGCCGGTGTTATAGCTGGAGGTATTTGGTCAGCCTTTGCTGGCTGGCTGGACGCCAGATTCCGAATGAATTTATTAATCACGACACTATTGCTGAATTACATTGCTACACTATTCGCCGGTTATATGGTTTCTTATCCACTGAAGGATCGTACGGGCTCTGCAGCGATGGCGCAAACGGTTATGCTTGATCCAAGCGTATGGTTGCCTAAGCTGTTCAAGGGGATGAGCTTGCATGCAGGATTTATTCTTGCAGCAGCAGGAGCGATTCTACTCTTCTTGTTCATGCGCTATACGGTAAAGGGATATGAGATTCGTATGCTGGGCGGAAATCCGTTGTTCGCAAGCTATGGTGGTGTGCAGCGTGGGAAAATGATGCTTATCAGCATGTTCGTCAGCGGTGGTTTTGCAGGGCTTGCGGGTTCTGTCGAGGTGCTTGGTACTCAGTATCGTTACTTGGATGGTGCGTTAACAACACCAGGCTATGCTTGGTCTGGCATCATGGCCACTTTGCTAGCCGGATCGCATCCGCTCGGAACCGCCGTAGCGGCAATCCTCATAGCCGCGCTGCAGACTGGCGGCATGGGCATGGAGCGCAATACGGATGTTCCGCTTGAAGTATCGAGCATTATCCAGGCAGTGCTTATCTTATTCGTATCAGCCAAATTTACGTATTCGTTTATTAAACGCAGGAAGGCGAGGTCATAAGATGGATTTTTTATTGGACGCCACTTTATATGCCTCGACACTTCGGATGGTTACCCCGATTCTGCTTGCTGCACTTGGCGGTGCGCTATGTGCCCGTGTAGGCTTGTTCAATGTCGGTCTTGAGGGCTTGGTGCTGATCGGCGCTTTCTCTGCAATTGTGGGCAACCACTTTACTGGTAACGTCTTTGCTGCAGTGCTGTTTGCCGTTTTATGTTCCCTTTTATTCTCGATTATCTTCGGATATATGAGTATTCAACTGAAAGCGAACGTTATCGTAGTCGGGATTGCACTCAACTTTCTGGCGTTAGGTTTGACTACCTTCTCCTTGCGTGCGATTTTTGACGTAAAGGGCGCATACTACAACAAGGATATGGTAGGCTTGCCGAAGTGGGATATTCCACTGCTGAAGGATATACCATGGCTTGGCGATGTACTATCGGGTCATTCACCGCTCGTTTATTTATCCATTGTGCTCGTTATTGCCCTGCAGTTCTTCCTGTTCAAGACGGTGTCGGGATTCCGGCTGCTTGCTTCTGGTGAGAATCCAACTGCGGCGAGAAGTCTTGGCATTAAGGTGTCAAGAATACAATACGGTGCAGTGCTTATGTGCGGGATGTTATGCGGCCTTGCTGGTGCGCAGCTGTCGCTTGGCAACGTAACGATGTTTACGGAGGGCATGACATCAGGGCGGGGCTTTATTGCCTTGGTTGCAACAATGCTGGGACAATCGAATCCAATTGGTGTTATGGCATCAAGCATGTTATTCGGATTCATGGATGCACTTAGTATAAGGCTGCAGGGCTTTGCCCTTCCAACTCATTTCACGATGATGCTGCCATACATTGTGACGATATTCGCGATGTTATTTTTCAAGGATAAAGGCTATATGCAGGAAGCACGCAAATCAAACGAGAGCTCTAGGTAGCAGAGGAGGAGGCATATGATGCATAAGAAAGCAGAGCGACTTAAAAAAGTATCAAGTATCAAACAAGCGGCGGTTTCCCCAGAGGTTGCCCACCGGGTGCCTCCTGGTCAAACGGTGACAGAGCGATTCCCGATTCTGCATGAAGGCGACGTGCCTGTCTATGACATAAACAGCTGGTCCCTTCGCGTGTTTGGAGAAGTGGAAGAGGAGCGTACGTTCAGCTTCGAGGAACTGCTTAATCTCCAGCAGACAAAAACGCAGTGCGATATTCACTGCGTGACGAGATGGTCCAAGCTAGATACGGAATGGGAAGGCGTTAAGTTCAAGGACTTGCTTGCCCTGCTTCGTGTAAAGTCTGAAGCTAAGTATGTAATGATTCATGCGGATGAGGATTACGATACGAATGTGCCGCTTGAGGATTTGCTGCATGATAATGTGCTGCTTGCCCACCGCTTCGACAATGAGCCGCTAACCGATAAGCATGGCTGGCCGATGCGTCTGCTCGTTCCGCATTTGTATTTCTGGAAGAGCGCTAAGTGGATTACCGGTATCGAATTTATGAAGGAAGACCGCGAGGGATTCTGGGAGCGCAATGGTTTCCATAACTATGCAGATCCTTTCAAGGAACAGCGCTTCACCAGTGATGACAATGAAATGCCTGAGGGCGAATGGATGAAGAAGGAGTTTGATTAAATAGATGCTGCCTATATTGCAGGTTAACCCAGAAGATTTGCCCGCTTACGCTATTGTATGCGGAGATCCGCGCCGTGCGGAACTTATTTCACAGAAGCTAGATAACGCCGTAGAGCTCGCGTTCGCACGTGAATATCGGACTTTTGTCGGTGAATACAAAGGCGTGCGACTGGCAGTTGTCAGCCATGGCGTAGGTTCACCGGGAGCGGCAGTTTGCTTCGAAGAGCTAATTCGCGGCGGAGTAAAGACACTTATTCGTGTTGGGACGGCGGGCTCTTATTCTGCTGATCATCCAGCAGGAAGCTTGGTCGTGAGCACAGCGGCTGTGCGTGCCGAAGGTTTGACGCATCAGCTCGTACCGGCCGGGTTCCCAGCGATTGCTGACAGCGCGGTTACGGAGGCCTTGTATGCATCAGCGCTTGAGAGCGAAGGCATCGTGAAGAAGGGGATTACCGTAACGCTGGATGTATTCTTCTCAGGCGTTGTTGAAGTTCCACATAAGGCTTATAAGCAGTCAGGTGCGATCGCTGTTGAGATGGAGATTGCAGCATTATACATTATTGCTACGCTGCGGGGTGCTCGCGCCGGTGCTATACTGGCATTGGATGGCTATGCCGATGCTGATCTAGCTGGGGAATATGATCCGCATACCGATCTTGTAGCGAAGGCGGTAGAGCGAGAGATTGATACTGCTCTGAGCGCGGTAGTTAAGCTGGCATCTGCGTAATAGATCGTTGCTGTGCAAGGGGGAAGCGTATGATGAGCGGAACGCTGTTTAAGAAGGAATGGACAGTAGGGGATTTACATCCACATGTATTTGCCTACTATTTCAAGCAATGGTCCAATTATTCGATGACCTTCCATACTCATGATTCGATTGAGATCATGTATGTGATTTCGGGGGGCTGCGCGATTGAGTTCGAGGGAAGCGCTGCGGTGATCGGCTGCGAAATGACGCTGAAAAAAGGCGATTTCGTCATATTGGACGCCAATGTTCCGCATCGGTTGACGGTTGATGAACGCGGTCCATGTCGGATGTTGAACGTGGAATTTGATTTCAGGGAGCGCGATGCCGCGTTTCCCTCTGTACGGCAGCTTGCTTTGGAGGACGAAATGGTGGCGCAATTAGTCACGGAGCCGTCCTCTTATTTGTTTCTGCGTGACCCGAGCGAAGTCTATCAGGTGCTAAAAAGCTTAGTGCTTGAGCTGGATCGCAAAGGCAATAGCATCAACATGAAAGCAGAGCTGCTGTTCGCGCAGCTATTGCTTGCCATTGCGCGCCTTCATAATGAAGCAGGCTCAGAGGGCGCGAATCCTATTGACCGCTACGTGAAGCAAGCGATTGAATATATGCATCACAACTATGACCGTGATATCCAAGTGAAGGACATCGCTGCATCAGTGAATCTGCATCCTGGTTATTTGCACCGAATATTCAGGGCGCAGATTGGCAGCACGCTTACGGGCTATTTGACCGCACTGCGAATGGACAAGGCGATGATGCTGCTGAGGGAAACGGAAATCGCGATTGCGGACATATGCGATTATGTCGGTGTGGGGAGCAGACAATATTTCCACGCGATGTTTAAGAAGTATACAGGGATGACGCCTATTGCTTATCGGAACGCGCTTGACACGCAAATATTAGATGTGCGCGGACAGATTATAGAATAGGAAAGTGACGATTTCTGACAATGATTCGCACATTAAGTCACAATATTGATAACGCTTCCTTTGGATCGTTGCTACAATATAGAGGAGATATAACGACTCTATTAAACGATAATCGGAGGCTGATTAGCATGTCTGCTTTTAAAATAACTTTCATTGGTGCGGGATCAATCGGTTTTACACGCGGTCTAATGCGCGATTTGCTTGCTGTTCCTGAGTTTCAGAACATTGAGCTTGCGTTCACCGATATTAACGCGCATAACCTGGAGATGGTTACGGCTCTTTGCCAGCGTGATATTCATGAGAATGGACTGTCGATTACGATTCAATCGACAACGGATCGCCGCGAAGCACTAAAGGATGCGAAGTACGTAATTTGTACAATTCGAGTTGGCGGGCTTGAGGCATTTGCTACAGATGTAGATATTCCACTCAAATACGGTGTTGATCAATGCGTAGGAGACACCCTTAGCGCAGGCGGCATTATGTATGGACAGCGCGGCATCGCTGAGATGATGAACATTTGCCGCGATATTCGCGAGGTTGCAGCAGAGGATGTACTTCTGCTTAACTATGCGAACCCGATGGCTATGATGACATGGGCGTGCAACAAGTACGGCGGCGTTCGGACTATCGGCTTATGCCACGGGGTACAAGGCGGGCATTGGCAGATTGCGGAGGCATTCGGTCTCAAGCAAGAGGAAGTTGATATTATTTGTGCGGGCATTAACCATCAAACCTGGTATATTCAAATCAAGCATAACGGCGAGGATTTGACCGGGAAGCTGCTAGAAGCCTTCGAGAAGCATCCGGACTTTAGCCGCACGGAGAAGGTACGTATCGATATGCTGCGCAGATTTGGTTATTACAGCACGGAATCGAACGGTCACTTGAGCGAATATGTGCCTTGGTACCGTAAGCGTCCGGAGGAAATTAATGACTGGATCGATCTAAGCTCGTGGATTAATGGTGAAACAGGCGGATATCTTCGCGTATGTACGGAAGGGCGCAATTGGTTCGAGACAGACTTCCCTAACTGGATGAAAGACCCGGCAAATGAGTTCAAAAGCGAGCTTCGCAGTCATGAGCATGGTTCCTACATTATAGAAGGACTTGAGACTGGACGAGTGTACCGCGGACATTTCAACCTCCAAAATAACGGGATCATAGCTAACCTGCCTAATGATGCGATTATTGAGGCTCCAGGCTACGTGGACCGCAACGGCATCTCGATGCCGACAGTTGGGGATCTGCCGCTTGGCGCGGCAGCGGTATGCAACGTTAGCATATCCGTTCAGCGGCTGGCTGTTGAGGCAGCCATTCATGGTGATGATAAGCTGCTGCGACAAGCTTTCATGATGGACCCGCTAGTAGGCGCTGTTTGCAATCCGAATGAAATTTGGCAAATGGTCGATGAAATGCTTGTGGCTCAGGAGCAGTGGCTGCCGCAATACACGGAATCCATTGCGGCTGCTAAAAAACGTCAAACAGAAGGCCCGCTGCTACCTACGCGTGATTACGCAGGTGCAGCGCGCCTGAAAGTGAAGACGGTTGAAGAAATGCAGCAGGACCGTGACGCAGCGAATAAAAACGCAGGCGAGTCAGACAAAGGTAAGGAGCGGGTTTAGCGAGGAGCGTATTTCAGCTCCATTGGTTCAAGGATCGCGCTGGGCGGGCTCCAAGCTGGCGGGCCGTATTTCTTCAAGTAGCCCAGCGTGTTCAAATAATCTTGGACGGACTGCTCCTCATCCAGCTTGCGGAATATTTCCCAGCAGGCAATGACATCGTTGAGTGCCCGGTGACCGCCGATGAGCGGTATGCCATAACGGTCGGACATGTCCTTCAATGTATGCGGATAGACATGCCTTGCCCGGCTGATCGTCAGCGTATCGATGAAGTTGTTCGTAAAGGATCTCCCTGCGATGCGAAGCAAGGAATGGTGCAGGAATCCAAGATCGAAGGCTGCATTATGTGCAATAATAACATGGTCGCCAAGCATCCGGTTCAAGATGCGGAATGCGGTATCCTCATCCATTCCTGTAGCCGTCATTTCGTCGGTTATGCCAGTCAGCTCGGTTATTTTGGCAGAGAGCTTCCCGTCATAGCGGACCAATGTGCTGAATTCACTTGCGATTTCGCCGTTAACGCAGCGGATAGCTGCCATTTCAATAACACGGTCTTTTTTCGGATCGAGTCCGCTCGTTTCAAAATCAATTACGGTATAGGAATGTGCAGTCATAGTTGGTCACCACTTTGCTAGTATTAAGGTAGATAATCTGGCTCAAAAGCGAAATCAGAGCTTGACCCGTGAAGCTGAATAATCGCTGCGAGTAAGAGGGGGCTTCCGAACGCTGTTGTTCCCAGATTTCCTGAATTCATCGCCCTAAGGGGTTGAAATCTGGGAACAAAGGCGAACGCTCCGCTTCTCAAGCCCCCTCTTTCTCTCCGCTCAAGCAACTTTATGACATCAAGTGCTGATCATTAGATTGAACTTGTAAACTACCATTAAATATTCGCCTAAAATGACAAATAACCTTTTATTCCGCACATGAAACAAGAGACTGGTTCGATTTGGCAGCCTGCCAACTTCGAATTCAGTCTCTTTTCGCTTACCGGTGAGTTATGTACTTTGCTCTATCTGTGCTTCCAGATATGCTTGCAGCTCATCAGAATCCAATGCTTTTCTGTATAGAGAGCAGCTCCTCCATTCTTTATTATGGTGAAGGTTCCAAGTGCATAGCGGTTTCGGTCCGGTTTATCGAGAACAAAATAACTGTTTTGATTATCCCATAGTCCGAATGAATTTTGTTCTAGGATAACAATGCCCATCTCATTCTCATTAGCTCCAAGCAGCACTTTTGTTAAACGCGAGGCATCCACGGAGTAGCCCTCTTCCGCAATAATGTCTGTACGCGAGAATCCCTCCTTATGCAGGAGCATTTTTACACTACCTGCTCTATAGACATAAGCTGCAATTCCAATCGCAATGACAACGAGAACAATAAGTCCAATTCGGATTTTCATGATACTATCCCCACTATCTGGTATTTCCCGCTAGTTTAAATGATTGAAATGCTTACGCCCAGTATTTCAAGTGAAGTCTGTTAGCTTAATCCTGCGAACAATTCACTAAAACAAAGGAAATGATTCATTGAGCTCCCCATATCAAAGGTTAGGCGTAATTTTGACTGCGAGAGCGCTTTCTTCCAAAGCCGGAGTTTCTGTTTGATGTGCTAAAATGAATGGAAAGAATCATTATCCAGTTGATGTACAACGGGGGATGCAGTAAATGCGCAATGGTGCGAGATTTTGGAGCAGATTTAACTTTTTGAAAGGTACGCCGCTTCCTGCGGAGAGCAGACTCAGCAAGGATGCGGTTACAGCGCTCATCATTCATTGCTGCTTTCAATTCGGAGCGTCTATGTCAGGCTTATTTCTCAATTTGTATTTGTGGCGGCTTACGCAGGATTTAATGGTCAACGGGATTTATAACATTATCGTCTTCATCCTTACACCGCCTGCATTCGCACTCGGAGGCTGGATTGCGAAGCGTCGGGATCGCATGGTGACTTATCGTCTCGGCATCGTTATGATTGCTATCTTTTATTTGATGGTCGTCATCGCACAGGAGCAGGTCGCACAGTATTACATAGGGTTCGCTATATTTAATGGTGTGGCGGCAGGGCTATATTGGACGGGATATTTGGTTATTCAATACGATGTGTCTACAGAAGCGAATCGAATACGTTTTCTCGCTATTAATATGATCGTATTTAATGCCTCAGGGCTTGCTGGACCTGCACTTGCAGGGTTCATTATTCAGCGCAGTGAGGGACTTCAGGGTTATGTGTTTATATTTTCAATGGCGTTTATCATGTTTCTCATTGCTGCTATCGTCAGCTTCCGCATTCCGATGATTCAATCTCACCATAAAGCTTACTATTTGAAGTTTATGGGCATTGTTATGAACCGCAACAGGAAGTGGTTGAAGGGGCTGTTCAGTTTTTTTGTACTTGGCCTATTCCAGGGCATTATGCTGTTTTTACCTAACATTATGTTGTATCAAACCGTTGGCCGTGAGGATTGGGTAGGCTATCTCGGTGTGTTCTTCTCTTCATTGACCGTTGCTACTGGATACGTCATTTCAAGAAAAGCGCAAAAGGAGCAAGTGCGCAAATACGTACTGCTGTCTACGACTGGTGTCGCTATAGGTTCTGCGCTGCTGCTCATTCAAGTGGAGTTCTGGTCTGTTGCCATATTCATGATCTTGTTCTCTATATGCAATCCACTTGCTGTTAATACGCTGACCTCCTATTACTACCGATTAATTGGCACACTTCCGCTCAAAGGCCAGCTTCGCGTCGAATCTGTTGTGATGCGAGAGCTGTTTTTAAACATAGGAAGGGTACTATCGATAACCCTGCTCATCTTTGTTGCCAAAGATTTGGAATCCGCATGGATGCCAATCGTTCTCTTCACAATGGCTGTTCTACAATATGTTTCGGTTTTCTTGATCAAGGAGGATCAATGTTCAGAGAGTGGCAAATGATTGGATTGTTAATGCAATAAAATAAATGAAAAATAATGTGCCATCTTGTATAATCGAATTATTACGTAAATTTCAGCATAAGTTGGTGCCGAGCGTGAGCCTGCTACTGGATATGAAGACGGTCTTGGTTTTAATAGCATTAGGGCATTTGTTTTCAGTTATTCTTATTAGTGCTTATTGGCGTACCCATAAGAAAGATCGTATTTTAAGCCTGTTTCTAGTTGCCAAGTTTACTCAAGGGATGGCTTGGTTATTGATCTTCCTGCGTAGTGGTATTCCAGACATACTCACCATATTATTATCCAATTCCTTACTGTTTATTGGGACTTCATTAGAAACGGCAGCGATGCTTAAGATGCAGCAGGGATTTGATCGCTCTGCGAAATGGTTATATATCACGCTGACCGTCGCAGCTATTATGGGCTTTCACATCGTCGTACTGTTTTACAATCAGGAAAATATAAGAATTGCAGCAGCTTCGATTGTGATGATATTGTTCATGATCTTTCCGGCTTACTTCATGATACGATCCAAGCATCCATCGTATATAATGAAAATAATCGGGATGTTATATGTTTGGGTAATTATCTCCCTGATTGGCAGGACAATTGCAGCTCTATCATCTGACATGCAGATCGGGATGTACACACCAGGTATATTCCAAACGTTGACCTTGCTTTCGCTGTTTCTGATCATGTTCATTGGCAATATAGGCTTCGTGCTGCTGCTTAAGGAACAAGTTGACACAGAGCTTGTCAGGTTGGCTAATTATGATGATTTAACTGGCGTTCTAAACAGGAGAACGTTTGAAGAAATATCCCGTCGAATGATTGCACAGCATGCCGCGAAACGTGAGCCGCTCTCATTAGTACTGTTCGATATTGATCATTTCAAACAGATTAACGATACGTATGGACATCATATTGGTGATTCTGCGCTTCAACAGCTAGCCAAGCATATTGGTTCCCTTCTTAGGAAAGAGGATTCATTCAGCCGGTATGGGGGAGATGAATTTGCTATTCTGCTGCCAAGGACAGATGAGGATGAGGCGGATCGGCTGGTTGAAGTTTTCCGGCAGACAACGATGCAGGTCTTTGTCTTGGAGATGGAAGGCACGCTGTCTATCAGTCTCGGCGTCGTGACATTGATTCCTACGGAGCAAAGCAACCTTGAATCGATTTATAAGCATTGTGATACTGCGATGTATGCGGCTAAGAACAATGGACGCAATGCTGCATCGCGCATTCAAGCAGCAGCAATGTGAGTGGGGTTCATCGATATTAGCGATTAACGCTAATGTCTTTTTTTTTCGAGTTAATAGCGGCAATATGAGGAATATCGTGTTAATAAAGCCATATAACGACAGTTTATTCTCCATATTAACGTGTTGAAACAGCCAAACTGCAACTTCTATCACCGATCTGCGTCTACATTTTGACGCAGTAATATTTGGGAGGCGATGGAATGAAACGAATGAGCTTTTACCTATTCGTTTTTCTATTTATAATAGCAGGATGCAGTAATGAAAATGCAGGGAATACGCTCGTGGAAATGGAGCAGGCCGGAACAGAAACGGTTAAACATACAATCAAAATGCCAAAAGAAATGCCTAGTACATTTAAGTTCATGGTCCGATTCGGCTATGGCACTGTTAACAAAAATGAAATTAACACCTTTCAAGGCACGATAACTAAGGATTTGATCGCTAATGGAACGGCTACTATGCCAATGAAGTTTACGAAGGAAGAGCTGCGCATCATCTATAACAAAATGAAAGAAATTAACATTATGGATGAGAAAGAACTTGAGCCTGCGAAGCAAAGCTGCCAGCGGTCGCCTTATAACGAAGACATATGGGAAATTAATATAAATGGCGAAACAAAAACGTTGATATGGACGGATAAGTACTGCGCCGGAACGACTGATACACAGCAGCTGCTTGAATTACGCCAATTCGTACAGCAGATGGTAGAGGGCAAAGAGGAATATAAAAAAATGCCCGAATCGGAAGGCGGCTATGAATAGCCTGACTTCGCAGAGAATGATGCAAACATGTGCGTGGACATTAGAGGATAATTCCTCATATTGAGGGCAAATAGCGTTCATACTGTAGGTGGGGAAAACTAAGTTTAAGCATGTGTTATTACTATTAGGTTAAGCGCACGCGGGCAATGTTCGACGAAGGAGGAAAATATTGTGACGAGGATTGGTGAAATTAGCGCCATAAACAGGTATCCGGTTAAGTCATTTGCTGGAGAGAGTCTGGAGAGCTGCGAAATTGACATTTATGGGTTAGCGGGTGATCGCTGCTATGCCTTTTATGATGAAACGAAAGAAGGTTGGGACAGTTTTTTTACGGCTAGAGAAATTCCAGCTATGTTATCCTACCAAGCAGCCCTCAATGATGTACAGTCTGCTTCTATGGTTCATCCAGAGATTCGAGTAACCTCGCCGGAGGGAAAGACGTTTAGCTGGGACGCAGCATTGTTAGAAGAGGTACAGAAACATTCGAAGAAGAAGATGCTGATACGCAGCTATAAGACAAATACTCCTGAGCTGAAGGCAGTGGATGAGGGCAGTATTCTAATCATAACGAGCACAAGTCTAAGAAGCCTCGAACAAATATGGGGTAAAGAACTCGATGAACGGCGTTTTAGAGCAAATGTAGTTGTGAAAGTGGACGATAGCGCTTTGGACGAGAAGGAATGGATCGGGAGGCGGATTGCGATTGGCAGTGCTGAACTGCAGGTTGATAAATATTGCGATCGTTGTTCGATGGTAACACTAGACCCTGATTCGCTTGAGCGCGATGCTTCTTTGCTGCGAAAAATTAATGAAGAGATGAATTTGAATTTCGGAGTCTATGCATCGGTCATCAAAACAGGCGCTATTCAAAACGGCGATCAGGTAAGCCTGTTGACTTAAGGCTACCGAAGCCTATTATTTTGAATGAACAAAAAGATCGCTAGCCAAACGCCTCAGGCGAATGACTGCGATCTTTTTGTTTTCGTTTATAACCGTTTACGCTTATAGAAGACGATTAAGGCAGAGGAAATTAGAAGTAGAACGATTGCAATTCCAGTTGCTGCCGCTTCCTTTGGGCTCCCTTGAGCCTGTACTTGCTGCTGGTTGCCTGGTCCGCCAAAGCCGCCACCCATACCACCATCCATGCCTCCGCCGAAACCGCCTTGGCCTTCTGGTCTTTGGCCGCCGCCAAAGTAGCCTTGCATATCACCTTGTTGACCTGGCATTTGCCCGTCTGGCGGTTCCATGCCTTGCCCTCCTTGCGGAGGCTGACCATCAACTGCTGCATTGTTGCCGTTGCCTTGCGGAGGCTGGCCGTCAGTTGCTGCGTTACCGCCGTTGCCCTGAGCTCCGCCTTGCTGGGCGTTTGGAGGCTGACCGCCGCCCATGCCCATACCGCCGCCACCGCCGAAGCCGCTGCTTCCGCTGCCTGAACCGTCGCCGGAGGCAGGAATCGTGCCGGCAAGCTGCTGTGCGACAGAGCTTGTCTGTGTTTTATTAAAGGCGATAACTTGCGTGATTCCTTGCTCGTATTCCTCATAGGTGTAGAAGGATGACGGGTCCGCTTCTACGTAGCTTGATATCATCGTTTTTATCTCATTGACTCTCGTTTGGAACGTCTCTTCGGACAGATAACCATCAAGCATGCCTTGTACAATGGTATGATAATTGTCTTTGTAAGCATCAACCTTCAGAAGCTTGTCGATAAGAGGCCGATCTGCAACCGCTCCGGTCGTAGGCTCGTCGATGAGTACGCTTGAACCTCCAAAGCCGCCGAAAGACATATTATAGTCCCAAGGCAAAATGTTGAAAATACCATCGTCCTCATACAAATAGTAATTATGCTTTTTCTCGGATAGATAGCTGTCAAAGTTGCCAGCTACGGCGTTAAGTGCGATGAACTTCAATGCTTCATCGACATCCAGAACGCTCTCATAGTCAGTTCCGTTATTCAGCTCATCCAGCATATCCAGCAAAATATCATCATTTGACTTGTCAGATTTCAAATCAAGGCCTGAATAGGCATCAATCGTCTCGAGCCAATTCAGTTCACTGCCGCTGCCGCCGTTTGCTTTGTAAAGCGCGCCGTAAGCATTGCCGAAGTTTCTTTCTAGATAAGCTTCTCCGATTTGCTCGACTGCCAAGTAAAAGCCCCAGAGCTTTCCGTTAATGTAAACATTCACATACGAATATTTTGGTGTGGGCAAGCCCATTTGCTCTGCAAGCTCATAAGACAGAAATTCGCGCATATAAGAGGCATCGCTATAGTTGTTGTTTAGATTGATTTTGCTAATTCCCTCGATGGTCTGGTTCACGTATTCGTCGAAGGAAATTTTGAAGCTGTACCGATCAGAATCACTCATTCTCACGACGCTGTTCAAGCTTAGATTACCCTTGGTTCGTATGCCCACGTTCTCAAACGTTTGTCCGTTGTATTCAACGGTGGCCTCCTTCAATTCTTCTGCACTGGCGTTGTCCAGCATATTCTGAAACTCAGTTTCATCGATCGTTATTTTGACATCTACAATCTTATCTTTTGGGAATACAGTCTCATCCAGCTTCTGCTCATTCGCTGCTTCTTCATTCTCGCTGGCGTTCGTGCCTGCGCCTGAGAGATCGAAGGATGCTCCCCCGAAGGAGCATCCGGACAATCCGATAATGAGGAGAACGGAGCAAAAGCTGAGTAGTATGGTTTGAGCTCTCGCTTTCATCCTATTACCTCCTAATGATTATGAAACGTAATCTCCGCTATAGCTGATAAGGACAGCATTGCGAACACCTGATAACTCCGTCAATTGGTTGATGAAACGTCCAGTTTCGTCCTTGAGACGAACCTCTAGCGTCATTTCGATATTGCCTGGCGTAACGGATTTCTGTTTCACATTATAGCGTTTCACAAGCATTCCAATTTGTTTATGCACCAACTGCTCGGTAGCGTCACTGTCGCAGTTCACGACAAGCAGGTAAGGTGATTCCACTGATCCGCCTTTGACGAAGAAGAACAGAATTAGTCCAACGACAACAGATCCGATGACAGCAAGGGTAAAGAAGCCAGCGCCTGTGACAATACCTGCTACTGCAGCCCAGAACAAGAAGATTAGATCAGTTGGATCTTTAATCGGTGTTCGGAATCGAACGATGGACAGCGCACCGACCATGCCGAGCGATAGTACGAGATTAGAGTTAATGGCGATTATAACGACAGCTGTAATCATGGTCATTCCGATCAACGAAACATTAAAGCTTTTGGAGTAAAGAACACCGCTAAAGATCCGTTTGTATAGCAGAAAGATAAAGAAGCCAATCAGAAAAGCGACCCCAAGTGTAATTAATATTTTGGATATGCTAATATCGGATACGAAGTTCTCCATCACTGAGTTTTTAATAACATCGGCAAAGTTTGTGGCTGTATCGGTTGCAGCTGCAGCAGCAATTGTTGTTGTTTCCATTTTAATAATCCTCCCAAGTGTTGAATTTCATATGTTTTCGGCATATCACGTATTTCGATGCGGATTGCCGGTTAAGTCCTTCTAGCTGCAAAGCGATTTTGATATAAGCTGGAATGTAGGCATCATATTTCACCTCTAGAATGATAAGATCATTATCGAGCGCTCGTATGGGCTCCAAGTTCTTATCGAATATGTCGACCGCGTGAAGTCCTGTTCGGAGCTCCTTGTCGAAGGTGATTCTAACGTTGCCGTTGTCGCACACATAAGGTTCACGGACGTAATCGACAATCACTTTTGGCCGAAGCAGGTTATGCTTCATTTCATTATGGATTTCATGAAGAAGAGGTTTGTCTGGTTCCTTCAGCACATCATGGTCGCCGGCCATCAGCCGATCGTACATTTCTCTGGTGAGCGGCTCCTTCACCTTGGCGATGTAATCTTTGAATTTGATTTTTTTCTCAAAATGAATGATGTTGTCTTGGCCGTTATAAATGCGGATTCGGTATTTGGACCGATCTCGAATACCGCCCAGCTTCTCATGCAGCGCCTTGTTATTGATATCATCGAAGTACAAGCTTCGAATATGATATTCGCCTGACGGGCCAACATGCTTGTCTTGCTCCATCAGATCCTTCAGCCTTTGGCGGATGATGAAATATTGATGGTAATTAATGAAAAATTTCAATTCGTTGCGATAAGTTAAACCCTTGTTCATCTCTCACACCTCTATTCTAGTTCAACGCCCCTTTGTTGCTTACAAATGTTATTCTACTGATCTTTACTTATTCTTAACTTAATGCTGGCTGAGAGATTGCTGAATGCCGTGAATGGCGACTATTTGTTAAGATATAATAAAGAAATAAGAGAGTGAGGAGATTTTAGATTGAAAATGAGAAAAGATATGATGTTGCTTCTTGCTTGCTGCGTGCTGCTAATAGCAGGCGCGGTCGGAATGGAATGGCTGAGGGCAGACAATGCGAATAAACCAATTGCGGTTGTAACTACGTTCAAAGGAGATCCGATGACTAGTCGTGCTTTTACTTGGCATAGCTCGAATGTAGATGAGGAAGCGTTCCTTCAGGTGGCGAAAGGGGAGGGATTAGTAGACTGGGACGATAGCGAAGTATTGACGTTTAAAGGGACGTCGACTGCTGTTTCAATCGATGCTAATACGAAGCAGGGCGTACACAAAGTAGAAGCTACTGGACTTGAGCCGGGAGAATACTACACGTACCGAGTAGGAAGCGGGAAGGCGAAGAGTTGGAGTGATTCCGCAGTGTTCCAGACGGAAGCAGTGGACACTGGCTCTTTCACATTCATTAACGTAACGGATTCTCAGGGTATTATTGAACAAGATTTTTCACTGTGGGGGAATACGCTGAATAAGGCCTTCGCCGTATTCCCAGAAGCTTCGTTCATTGTGCATAACGGTGACTTAACGGAGGAGCCGACCGATGAGCAGGCATGGACTTATTTATTCGAAAAAGCAGAAAAGTGGGTAACGAAGGTTCCATTTATGCCCGTAACGGGCAATCATGATGAGGTTGATGGCGATGCGGAGCGTTTCGTTTCCCATTTCGACTTGCCGGATAACGGCGCGGAAGGCTCTATTCCGGGAACGAGTTATTCATTCGATTACGGCTCCGTTCATTTTGTCTTCCTCAATACGGAATCGAATATAAAGGAACAAACGGAGTGGCTGCGCAGCGATCTTGAGCGTACGGATAAGGAATGGAAGATCGTTGCTGTGCATCAAGGCCCTTATGGCGGCAATACGAACAAGAAGGTGAAGGATTGGACGAAGCTATTCGATGAGTTCGAGGTGGATCTCGTGCTGCAAGGACATAATCATGAGTATTCGAGATCATTCCCACTGCGCGACGGTAAAGTGACTGGAGATGGAGAGGCAGAGGTGAAAGGCAGAGAGGGCACCGTGTATGTTGTAACGAATGCCTCAGGTCAGAAATTCAATGAAAAGAAAGAGGATAAGTTCTATCATAAGGTTCACCTCCAGAATGAAAAGCAGATGTTCGCAGGCATCACAGTAAATGGAGGCAAGCTCACCTATCAAGCTTATGATGTAGACGGGAAAAAATGGGATGAATTTGTGTTGGCGCACTAAAAGTTTGATCAACAAAGCTATGAAGTCAGTTGTAGATTTCTAGTGTGTAAAAAGGAAATAAGAGCAAGGATTCGGCGATCGCTGATTCTTTGCTCTTATTTGTTTCTGTTTAAAATAGTATCTAATCATTAATCGGGTATGTATACTATGATTTAGAGTGAAGGCGGTGATGTGGTGAGAAATATGAAAATTAAACATAAGTTGTTTGTATT
This sequence comes from Paenibacillus sinopodophylli, assembly GCF_005930355.1. Lineage (GTDB taxonomy): Bacteria > Bacillota > Bacilli > Paenibacillales > Paenibacillaceae > Pristimantibacillus > Pristimantibacillus sinopodophylli. Next base: position 2,011,013 of record NZ_VDBO01000001.1, on the reverse strand, counting down.
TATATTTATTGGAGCTGCGGTTACAAGCTTATTAGGACTCTTATTTGTTCAGAAGTCACAAATGCTGTATGAGCAGTTGATCTATACAGAAACAACGGATAAGTTCTTCATGTTCTCACAACGGATTGAGGAGAAATTGAAGGAAATTGAAAAGCTGTCGCTGACAATAATGAAGGACCCAGAGGTGCAGCAGCAGCTTCGAACGATTCAAGCAAGTGAAGGCAGCTACGAAGCGTTCCAAGCTGCAAGCAGTCTCAAACAATCCTTGCTGATGTATCAGCAATCGATAGCTGGGGTCTCCTCGATTCTAATTGTAGATGAGAGCGGAGGGAGAAACAGCGTCGGCGTATTGCCTTCGCAATTCGATGAACAACAATTAACAGAGCTAGAAGCGCTTGCTTACAAGAATGAAGGGGCTCATGCGTGGATCGGCAGCAGCACACAGAATAATCTGCTTATTTCGAATCGAGAAATTAAAGAGTTGAACCAATTTAGTTTGAAGCCGCTTGGCATGCTGTTGATTACGATTCAAGCTAGCGACGCTGTATACGCATCGGTGGCAGAGAAGCATAAATATGGTTCTGAGCTGCTTATTCAAGATGGTGAAACTATCATCTACCAAGAACTAAGCCAGAAGAAGCTTTCAAGCCTGTATACAGACGGTGGTGACGACTACAGCGTTGTCAGTCTAGAGGGTGAGAAATATTTGGCCGCTTATTTTAAGCTGGACTATACCGGCTGGACATTTGTGCATCTCATCCCATATGGAGCCATTTTTGAAAATGTATCGGTTATGAAAGGCATATTGATCGTGCTGTATGTGCTTGTACTGATTTTATTATTATGGCTAGGCTGGTCCTATTCCCGCAGTATTACGCGCTCGTTAGAGCAGCTGTCACGCAAAATGCTGAACTTAGAAAAGGGTGATTTCGAAACTGTCAGCAGCGGGACAGAACCAATTAGAGATGAAATTGGGCTGCTAAGTCGTAATTTTGATAAAATGACAGACCGGCTCAATACGCTTATTAATGATAATTATGTGAAGCAAATGAAGCTGAACGAAGCGAAATACAACATGTTGAAAGCGAAGCTGAACCCTCATTTTCTGTATAATACGCTGGATTCGATCAATTGGCTTGCGCGGATGAATGGTCAAGCTGCCATTTCTGGCATGGTGAAGGCACTAGGGAATATGCTGCGCGTTACGCTGAATACGAAGGAAATGGTGTCCCTTGGCGAGGAAGTTCGACACTTGCAAAATTATATCGCCATACAGCAGTTTCGTTTCGAGGATCGCTTGTATTATAAGGTTAATGTGGATTCGCAGCTCCAGCAGCTGCAAATGCCGAGCATGCTGCTCCAACCAATCGTAGAAAATTGTATCAAGTACGGTACTGATGCGGAAACGGGACATTGCAATATATCCATTAATGCTGCGATTACAGGAAACAGGCTTGTCATTGCTGTTCGCGACCAGGGTCCTGGATTGTTTGAAGACTGGCGGGATAAAGAAAAAGCAGCATTCACGATTGCCGAAAGTACGGGAATTGGCCTGCACAGCATTGATGAGCGGCTAAAGCTGTTATATGGAATGGGCTATGGTATCGAGATGGAAGCAGCGCCTGAGACAGGCACGATCGTCCATTTGACGCTGCCTGTTATCGAGAACACTTAGAGATACGTAGGGGGAGGAAGCTAGAATGAGCGAGTACAGCGTGTATGTGGCCGATGATGAGCGGATGATCCGCGAGGGGATCGAGAAGCTTGTGCCATGGAAACAATTGAATTTAAAGTTTATCGGTTCGGCTTCGGACGGGATGGGTGCCTATGAGGATATTACAAAGCTGCGGCCCGATATCGTTATTACGGATATTAAAATGCCCCGAATGGATGGCATTGAGCTTATACGCAGATCAAAGGAGCAGCATGAGGGCATTCATTTTATCGTATTATCCGGCTATGGAGAATTTGAACTGGCGACACAGGCTATGAAGCATGGGGTTAAACATTATTTATTGAAGCCCTGCGATGAGACGGAAATTACTGAGGTGCTGAGGGATGTTATTCGGGAAGTTCAAGGAGATAAAGTGAAGCGTGACCAGATCGAGAACAGCGATAAGGTACGTATTCTGAATATGAAATCGTTAGAGGAAATTCATACGTATATTAAGATGGATGACTTAACCGGGGCTTTGGCGGAGAACAATCCAGACAACAAAGGCAGCGGCTCGCTTATTAATCGTGTCTTAATTTTTATTCACGATCATCTTGGAAATGAGGAGCTATCCTTGTTATGGCTTGCTCAGAATCATTACTTCATGAATGCAGAGCATTTAGGCAGACTGTTCCGCAAAGAGACAGGCCAAAGGTTCTCCCAATATGTTACCGCACTGCGCATGGAGCAGGCCAAGCACCTGTTGATTAGACAACCTGATATGAAAATATACGAGATCGCCGAGCGTGTCGGATTTGGCATGGATCAGCAGTATTTCGGCAATGTATTCCGGAAATCGACGGGGTTAAGTCCGCTTGAGTATCGAAAAGCGAAACAAAATTAGCTGAATATCGGTTTTTCACAAAAACGTATCGGGTAATTTCATTTTGATTTTATAAAAATGGGAGTAAACTCAGTTTAATTCCTACTATTCACATGTGATATTAAAATTGGAGGTGCGATGGTCGTATGCATTCGAAAGACCTTACGGATCGGTTCGTCCGCAACGAACGGGAAGCGGGTATTGTCGCAAGAACAGACCAACTGGCGAACATATTTGCCGAAAGATCGACGAAACACGATCGCGAGGGCTCTTTCCCTCACGAAAACTTTGCAGATATGCGGAAGCATGGATACATGAAGCTGACGGTTCCGGCACAATATGGCGGTGATGAGGCTTCCTTATACGAAATGCTGCTTGCTCAGGATCATTTGGCTAGAGGAGACGGCTCTACTGCGCTGGCTGTTGGGTGGCATCTAGGACAGGTCATGCAGCTGAGGCTAAGTCGTTCGTGGCCGGAATCCTTATTCTCAAGCTTCTGCAAGGAGATCGTAGATAAGGGTGCTACGATTAATCATTATGCCAGCGAGCGGGCGACTGGCAGTCCAAGTAGGGGAGGCAAGCCGGAAACGGCAGCCTATAAAACCGCTGGCGGCTTTATCATTACTGGGCGTAAAACATACAGCACGTTGAGCCCAGCGGTATCGTATTTCACATTGACTGCCTGGATCGAAGAAGAGGGCAGAGTTGGCGAATTTTTGGTTCCCATGGGCGAAGGTGTTCATATTGAGGAAACGTGGGATACGCTAGGCATGCGGGCAACAGGCAGTCATGATCTAGTGTTGAAGGATTTGTTTGTACCGGACCCATGCAGCCTTCGTGGCGGTGAGATCAAGCGGAGCGGCGATACGCCATTCGATGGTGGAACGCTGCTGCATATTCCAGCTTGTTATATCGGTATCGCTCATGCAGCCCGGGACTTTGCTATTCAGTTCGCAAAGAAACATCGCCCGAACAGCTTACCTGGTCCCATTGCCGAGCTTCCATCCATCCAGCGGCAAATCGGTGAAATGGAAGTGGAACTGATTAGTGCCAGAACTGTTCTCTACAGCGTAGCAGACCGCTTTGATCGTGATTCTGTGGAGGAGCGCAGCCTGTTGAAACCGGAGCTGGCGCTGGCCAAATATGTTGCAACCAACGCCGCTGTACGTATTGTCGATATCGCGATGCGAATCGTCGGTGGTGCAAGCCTCTCGCGGCAGCTGCCGCTAGAGAGAATGTACCGGGACGTTAGGGCTGGTCTGCATAATCCGCCGATGGATGATATTACGTTAAACGGACTTGCAAGGCGTGCGCTAACAGAAGGATAAGTCTGTGAGAGATGAGGAAGGTGACGGATGCAGCGAATAAGATGGATTGGCGTATTAGCAGGAATACTGCTTATTGCGGTATTAGCAGGTTATGGATATTCATTGGATCTGAAGGATAAAGAGGCATCTGCAAGCCGTACCAGCTCAGAGCCTGTCATTACGCTGAGAATGACGTACTGGGCAGGATCTCAACTGACGATTGACAAAAATACGGCTGTCATCGCCTTATTTGAGCAGGCCTATCCGCATATTAAGATCGAAGCCGAGTCTATTTCGGGAGAAGCCTACGACGATCGATTGATCGTAATGGCCGCTACGAATAGCTTGCCAGATGTCGTGCGCATTGATTATTCCAATATGGCCAGATATGCCAAGAAAAACTTATTACTGCCATTGGACCCCTATATCATCGATCAGACCATTGACCTCGAAGGTGTTCATCCCGTATACAATGCAGGAGCGATGGTGAATGGGAAGCAATACGGGCTTAATATCGGGAATAACGCACTTGTGATGTTCTACGATAAAGAACTGCTTGAAGAAGCTAAGGTTAAGCCGCCGACCAGCCATTACTCATGGGAGCAATATGAGAACGATCTGCGAGCGGTTAAGAACCAAACGGGTCGTTATGGCGATACGCATCTCACACAGCAGCATTTCCGAGTATGGCTGAGATCAAATGGTGTTTCCTTGTATAACGAGGCGCAGGATGGCCTTGGCTACGAGGATGATCGGTTGTGGATAGAATTTTTCACTCGGCAGCTGCGCTGGCAGAGAGAGGGACTTCTAACGCCGCTCAGTCAAGAGCTTGAAACCCGTAATCTTGAGGATGGTCCATTCCCACGCGGGCAAACTGCATTCGGCGGTTACTCCTATTGGAGCAATCAAATCGATATTCTGGAGAAGGAGCTGGACAAGCAGGTTGGGCTAGCTCCTTATCCAGGGGCTGGCGGACATGGCATGTTCATAAAGCCATCGTTCTTTCACTCGATTGCGAAGTCATCCAAGCATCCGTATGAAGCAGCATTGTTTATTAACTTCTATACGAATAATCTAGATGCTGCCAAATCATTGAACGCTTATTTCGGTGTTCCTTACAATCCTAAGGTTATTAAGGGATTACAGGAAACGTTCACCGATACGCAGCGTAATGTACTCGCTTATTTGTCGCAGGTTGAGAAGGACGGAAGTTTGATCGATCCGCCGGATCCGATTGCAGGACCTGCCATTAATCAATTGTACAAATCGATAAGTAATGAGATTTTATTCGAGCGAATTTCGCCAGAAGCAGGTGCAGCCAAGTTTCGAATGGAGGCGAGTGCATGGCTTGAGGTGAAATCAGATTGAGAAGGAGAGGTATTTTGGAATGGGACGAATTAAATTACGGAATACAGCGGTACTGCTATTACTTGCAATTGGGCTGACAGCCTGCGGCGGGGGCAATGCCGGTAATGCTGGAAACAATACTCAGGCTAATCAGACGGAAACAAATGCACCAGCGGAAAATAAAGAATCGGAATCAGCAGAACCCGTAACGATTCGTGTCAGCTATTGGGCGGGTACGCAATTAACTATTGATGCCCACGACAATGTGGTGAAGCTATTCGAGCAAGCTCACCCGAACATAAAAGTACAATCGGAATATGCTCCAGGTGCTGAGTATACGGACAAAATCCTCGTACAAGCAGCATCGAAGGATTTGGCGGATGTCGTCCGCGTCGATTATTCTCAGATTCAGAATTATGTGAGCAAAGGCTTGCTGCAGCCGCTCGATTCCTTCGTGGCAGATAAAACGATTGACCTCGAAGGCATAAACCCGCTCCATATTGATGTCGGCAAGGTAGACGACAAGCTCTACGGCGTGAATATCGGCAATAACGCGCTGGTCTTGTTCTATGATCCAGAAAAACTGAAAGAGGCGGGCGTAACACCGCCTTCCGCAGACGGCTATAGCTGGGAGCAATATGAGCAGGACTTGCAGGCGGTAAAAGATAAACTAGGCATTTATGGCGATACGCATTTCGGTCAATCTCAATTTGAAATATGGCTGCGTCAGCATGACGCAAAGCTCTACAATGATGCGCAGAACGGACTCGGCTATGACGATGATCAACTGTTTACGGCGTTTTTCGAGACACAGCTGCGCCTTCAGAAGAAAGGACTGCTTACGCCAGTCGCGGTTGAATCAGAGATTAAAGCACTTGAGGATGGACCGTTCCCGAAAGGCAACTCTGCTTTTGGCGGATGGGGCTATTGGAGCGGCAGCCATAGCGCAGTCGTTGAGAAGCAATTGAACAAAGTTGTTGGTTTCTCTCTATTCCCTGGTTCTGGAAAAGGTGCTTACATTAAGCCTTCTTTCTTCCACGGCATTGCGAGCAACTCGAAGCATCCGAAGGAAGCTGCTCAGTTCATTGAGTTTTACACCAACAATATTGAAGCAGCCAAATCGCTTGACGGTTATTTCGGATTTCCGTATAACCCTAAAGTGCTCGCTGGCGTAGAAGCAGAATTCACTGATACACAGAAGAGAGTACGAGATTATTTGGAGCTGGTTGAAGCACAGGGCAATCCAATTGATCCGGCTGCGCCATCTGCGGGAAGTGAAGTCAGCACGTCCTTCAAAAACATCGCATCCGAAATTTTCTATGAAAAATTAACGCCTTCGGACGGTGCAAAACGATTCCGTGAGGAAGCAAACAAGGCATTGAACAAATAAGGAATGCCCGCCGTTTGGCGGTGGACAGCGGCCTTCTCCTCTATTAGATGAGAGGGCCGTGTTTATGAAATAGTCCGGTGGGTGAAAGGAAGGTAATGACAGGTGAAACGCAACTATATGCGCTGGCTCCGCAACCCGGATTTATATGCAGGCTATGCTTTTATATTGCCATGGTTGATCGGCTTATTCGTATTTTCATTATTTCCGATTTTTTTCTCCCTATATCTATCGTTTACAGATTATGATATTTTGTCGTCGCCTGAATGGATTGGATTAGGCAATTACAAGGAGATGTTCACGGATGATCCTCGGTTCGTGAAGTCGGCGAAGGTAACGCTTCTCTATGTATTCGTCTCCGTACCGCTGCGTTTATCATTCGCGCTCGGAATAGCCGTATTGTTGAACATGAAGCTGAAGGGGTCCAGCATACTGCGTTCGTTTTATTATTTGCCAACATTAATGGGAGGAAGCGTTGCAGTCATCGTGATGTGGGGACAGCTGTTCGGCATGAACGGTGCTTTCAATTCATTGCTGAAATCCCTGTTCGGCATTCAGGTTTCGATTTCGTGGATTACAGATCCGTCGACGGCATTAGGCTCGTTGATTGCATTGTCCGTTTGGCAATTCGGCTCAGCTATGCTCATCTTTCTAGCGGGCTTGAAACAAATTCCGGCAAGCCTGATTGAAGCGGCGAAGGTGGATGGAGCGCCCGCATGGCAACGATTCATTCGCATTACGCTGCCGCTGCTCAGCCCTGTTATTTTCTTCAATTTGGTCATGGGCATTATCGGAGGCTTCAAGGTATTCTCAGAGGGTATGATTCTAACAGGCGGGGGACCGCATGATCAAACGTTGTTTTATGTCATTTATTTATACGAGACTTCTTTCCGGTTCCTGCACATGGGCTATGGCTCAGCTATGGCATGGGTGCTTCTGCTGGCGGTATGTTTGCTTACTGCACTTGTCTTCCGTTCATCCTCGTTATGGGTGCATTATGAGTCGAAAGGGAATGGTTAATAATGAATACCCTATCGAATAAGAAGGTTGGTACGTTTATTCTCAGCATTGCTGTATGGGGCTTTGCGATTGTGATGATTTATCCGCTGCTTTGGCTTTTTTCAAGCTCATTCAAGCATACGACCGATGTGTATGTACTTGCGCATCAGCTCATACCGACGCATTTCTATTGGGAAAATTACGTGAATGGCTTTAAAGGCTTTGCAGGTCATTCCTTTTTATTGTTTTTTCGGAATTCACTTTATGTGACCGTGCTATCAGTCATCGGAACGGTTATTGCTTCGACGATGGCCGCGTATGCATTTGCGAGAATCCGCTTTCCGGGGTCTTCGTTCTGGTTTGCATGTATGATGCTGACGCTCATGCTGCCAGGTGAGGTGCTTATTATCCCACAATATATGTTATTTAATAAACTTGATTGGATTAACACCTTCTGGCCACTCATTGTTCCTTCCTTTGCCGGAGGCGCGTTTTTTATTTTTCTGCTCGTTCAGTTTATGCGCGGCATTCCGATCGAGCTAGACGAATCCGCACGGATTGATGGCTGCGGACGGTTTCACTTTTTTGCAAAAATTATGCTTCCGCTTATTGTACCCGCAATTGTAACGACAGCCGTCTTCAAATTCATCTGGACTTGGGATGATTATTTCGCACCGCTGCTTTATTTGAACTCAGCGGAGAAGGCCACAGTGTCGCTGGCGATTAAAAGCATGGCAGATCCAACAATGGAGACAGATTGGGGGGCATTATTCGCGATGTCGGTGCTATCTCTCGTTCCGGTCATAGCCGTATTTATCGGCTTCCAGAAGTACATTGTAGACGGGATTAGCACGACGGGGTTGAAGGGATAAGGCGAAAGTGGGCTGTCTAGTCAGGTTGTAGCCTGCTAAGACAGCCCATTGTATTGTGATATCCGTGTCTCTTGTCGTCTAAGCTCATCGTTATTCGGCATTAAGCGGAAGTGTTACCTGGAAGCTCGTTCCTTCCCTGATCCGACTCGTTACCTCAATAACTCCCCCATGCGCGTCCACAATGGACTGAGTAATGGCTAAGCCAAGACCAGCACCGCCATTTTTTCTCGTTCTGGAAGACTCGCTGCGGTAGAACCGTTCGAATAAATGAGGCAAATGTGTATCGGCAATACCCGCGCCATTGTCTATGATGCGGATAATGGCTTCGTTATGCCGATTGAGAAGATGTATGGATATTTCTCCGGTTTCCTCATCCGTATGCTGCACGGCATTCAAAAATAAATTGAGGACGACCTGCTTCATTTGGTCAGCATGGAAGCGCCCTTCAACTGATGGTGCGAGTTCAAGCTTTACTGAGCGGTTGCCGGCAAGCAATTGCAGCTGCGGCTCCATCTCCTCAAGCAGCTCATCAAGCCTTGTGTCGGTCAGTTGAAGTATTGGCGCCTGATCCAGTTTAGCGAGTGCAAGCAAGTCCTCTACGAGCCTGTTAATACGCTTTGATTCCAGCTGCATGCTGTTTAACGCACGTTGAAGCTGAGCGGGATTAGCTGCGGCACCTCTTAGCAGAACCTCAAGGAAGCCGTGAATGGACGTAAGCGGTGTTCGCAGCTCATGGGAGGCATCGGCAACGAACCGACGCATCTTTTCCGTTGTTTTCCGTTCAGTCTCGAAGGAGCTCTCGAGCCTCTCAAGCATGCCATTGAATGCGTCTGACAGTCGATCAATTTCCTCTTGGCCTTGGCTCTCTGGAATGCGAGTAGTCAAGCTGCCCGCATCCGTTTGCTGCGCGGCCAGTACGACGCGGGATAAAGGCGTCAACGTACGGCGGAGCAGCGGCAAGTAAAGCGCCAGTCCTGCTGCAAGAGCGAGAATGGACAAGCCGGCAAATATGGCGAGCTGAGTTAATAGCAGCTGTCTTAGTGATGCAGTGTCTGTACTTATTTGGACGATGCCGTCTGTCTTATTAGGCGGACCTATGAGTCGATAGACAACAAGCTGCTCGTTTCCGTCGGTGTTATTCATAATCCGGTAATCAAGCTTTTCATGCTTTTGCAGCTGCTTCACCATTTCTATATATTCCTCTTTGGATAGAATAGGCGCATCTGCATTCGTATCCTTCGATATATCAGTGACTGTCCCTTCCAATGAAACGAATAAGATGGATAAGCCGGGTTGATAAAATAACGGCGAGTCGTGTGGTTCTTTTTGGGGCCTAGAGGACCCAGTTTCTTCAGTATTCTTGACGGGATGCTCCGCCCGGCTCTCATCTTGACTCTGCATTTCTCCATTATTGAACAAATTCATCGGCATGGACATGATCTGGGTATTCAAAGATTCTGCTTTGTTCTTAAATATGAAATCTTTCATAATCACGTATTGAAGAATACCAATGAGCATAAGTAAAACGGCTAAGATGAGCAAAGAACGAGAAAGCAGCTGATATCGAAGCGAACGAGGTGAAATAAGCCGCTCGATGAAGGGTATGCCGCTTCTGTTCATGATAAATCCATCCGATAGCCTGCTCCCCTAAGTGTACGAATAAGCTTATGATCCTTGTCATTCAGTTTGTCTCTGAGGGAACGAATATACACTTCTACGATGTTCTCTTCCCCGCCGAATTGATAGCCCCATACTTTGTCCAGTATGAGCGATTTGCTAAGCACAACTCCGTTGTTCAAAATAATAAACCGCAGCAGCTCATATTCTGTTGGCGACAGTTCAAGGATATCATCTTTGTATTGAAGCTCTTTGCGACGGTCGTCAAGCCGGAACGGGCCGTAGGACGCCTCTCCAAGCAGATTAGGAAACTGGTTGCGTAGTCTTGCTCCAATACGCGCGAGCAGCTCGCTGAAGCTGAATGGCTTGACCAAATAATCGTCTGCTCCGAGTGTTAAGCCTTTGACACGATCCTCTACCTCATCTTTGGCTGTCAGCATAATGATTGCAATTTGATCACCAGTGGCTCGCAGTGCTGCGCACACCTCGAAGCCGTTCATTCCTGGCATCATAATATCGAGTATGACAACATGCGGCTGGAATGTGCTGGCTTCCTGCAGTGCGGCCTCTCCATCATGAGCCACTCTAATGTCAAAGCCTTCATTCATTAGTCCGAGCTCCAGAAATTGCACGATGTTCGGCTCGTCGTCTACGAGCAATATTTTTATTCCATTGAAGGATGTCATGGTGTAATCTCCTTTCACGTAGATACAAGTCTATTATCAGCTTTTTGAGCAAAAGATGCATCTATTTACACATCATTTCAGCAAACTTTAAGCGTAGTGAGATTGAGGAATTCACTTCATCGTCCAAAAATTTATAGGAATGAAACTGAAAAATTGGGGATAGTAAAGGGGTGCTCACAAAAGATTAAAAAAGGATGGTGTATTTTGCATGCAACAAAGCAAAAAGGGATTGGCAGCGAAAGTACGGAGTAATGCGGTAGGAAAGCTTGCAGCAAGGTACATAGTTGCAGCATTTTTGGCAATCGCATTGATGATCAGCATGCCGCATACTGGCCATGCAATTGGCAAGAACGCTAAAGGACCAGATGTCTATGTCATTCAAGGGATGCTGAAATCATTAGGCAGCTACTCGGGTCCTATTGATGGTTATTACGGGGCTTCGACAGTACGCGGCGTGAAATATTTTCAGAAAAAGCATGGACTTCCGACAACAGGGGCAGTAGATGCAAAAACACTTCAATCGATTTCATATTCGTACTCTGATCTGAAATCGTCGGCGAAGGCAAAGAGCCAAGCGAAATGGAAAGGAAAAGCAAAAGGAATCGGTAATGGCAGCGGTGCAGGTAATGGAGCAGGCGGTGGCGCAGGCGGCGGAGCAGGCGGTGGAGCAGGCGGCGGAGCAGGCGGCGGAGCAGGCGGTGGAGCAGGCGGCGGAGCAGGCGGTGGTGCAGGCGGTGGTGCAGGCGGCGGAGCAGGCGGTGGTGCAGGCGGCGGAGCAGGCGGTGGTGCAGGCGGTGGTGCAGGCGGTGGTGCAGGCGGCGGAGCAGGCGGTGGTGCAGGCGGCGGAGCAGGCGAGAACCAAGGTAAATCTGGCGGCATTGGCGGAGGTCAAGGCGAGAACCAAGGTAAATCTGGCGGCATTGGCGGAGGTCAAGGCGAGAACCAAGGTAAATCCGGCGGCATTGGCGGAAGCCAAGGCGAGAACCAAGGTAAATCTGGCGGCATTGGCGGAGGTCAAGGCGGAAACCAAGGTAAATCTGGCGGCATTGGCGGAGGTCAATCCGGCAACCAAGGAAACAACGGAAACAATGGGCCCTCTGGAAACCAAGGTCCAGGCGGGACGCAATCCGAAAATCAAAGTAAGAGCGGATCACAGCAATAAGCAGAATTAAAAGAAAATGGATCTCTGTCCTTTGGCAGAGATCCATTTTTTGTGCTTCAGAATTGGGGTATATTCAAAATGTTAAATAAGTTCACTTTATTCTAAAAAAACTTACATACATCCAATTTTCACACATGCTACGATAGTTAAAATGCTACTAAACGAAAAGAGTGATGGTTAATTTCAATCCACATAGCTATGAATTCAAGTTGAATAATTAAACAATAAAGAGGGGGCTCGAATGAGCAAATGATAAACAATCCTATATTAACTGGGTTTAATCCAGATGCTTCATTATTGAGAGTGAATGAGGACTACTACATTGCGACCTCTACTTTTGAATGGTTTCCAGGCGTTCAACTGTATCATTCTAAGGATTTGGCGAATTGGGAGATCATTCCGCATGCCCTTCAACGCACCTCACAGGTCGATCTTAGAGGAAATCCGAGTTCGGGCGGTATTTGGGCCCCTTCTCTTTCTTATGATAATGGGATTTTTTATTTGCTTTATACGGATGTTAAGGCGCGCAAAGGCGTGTTTAAGGATTTGCATAATTATTTGGTTACAGCGGAGAGCATGAATGGCCCGTGGTCCGAGCCTATTGCCCTAAATGGAAGCGGGTTTGATCCTTATTTGTTCCATAACGATGACGGCACGAAATGGTTGCTTAATATGCAATGGGATTTCCGGGATAACCATCCTAGATTCGGAGGTATTCTGCTTCAGCAATATGATTCTAAGGAGCAGAGGCTCATCGGATCAATTAAGAACATTTATGGGGGGACGGACATTGGCGTAACGGAAGGACCGCAGATATTCAAGCGTGATGGCTATTACTACCTGCTGGTTGCGGAGGGCGGAACCGGCATCAACCATGCCGCAACATTAGCCCGCTCGCGTCAGCTTGCAGGCCCGTATGAAACAGATCCCTCCTATCCGATAATGACAACGCGCGGAGCTCCTGATTATCCGCTCCAAAATGCGGGACATGGCATGGTGGTGGAAACTCAAAACGGGGAGTGGTACATGAGTCATATTTGCAGCCGGCCCTTTCCAGGAACGAATCTGAACCCGCTTGGCAGGGAAACATCGCTGCAACGTCTTCGCTGGACCGAGGATGGCTGGCTTCGCCTCGATCATGAAGGCAGGCTTCCGGCTCTTGATGTTCCTGCACCAAAGCTTATGCCGCATTCGTTCTTGCCGCTGCCGGAAATGGATGACTTTGAAGATTCTCTACTCGGCTTGCAGTATCAGACGCTCCGTGTGCCTGCAGAAAACACATGGATGAGCTTGGAGGAGCGTCCTGGTTTCTTGCGAATTCGCGGACGAGAATCGCTTAACTCGTGGCATCATCAGAGTATGGTCGCACGCCGGCTCCAGCATTTCAACTGCAGCATTGAAACTCGAATGGATTATGAGCCTGAGCATTTCATGCATATGGCGGGGCTTGTGTTCTATTACGACGAGCAGGATTATTTCTATCTGAGAGTTACTCGGGACGGAGACAACGGAATCAAGCTTGGTGTTGTTTACTCAAACAGCGGCAAATACAACGAAAATAGAAATGGAGAGCTTTGCGTTGACGGCTGGCCTGCTTACTATTTGCGGGCAGTCGTGAAGCAACAGGTGCTTCAGTTCTACGCATCACCTGATGGTAATAGATGGGAAACGGTCGGTGGCGAGCTCCCTATGGGGGTGCTTTCCGATGAATATGGTGGGAAGCTAGGCTTTACTGGGGTTATGATCGGCTTATGCGCGCAGGATCTTAACGGAACCTATAAGCATGCGGATTTTGATTATTTTTCATATAAGGCTGGTTCATATTGACAACTCAAATCATAGAAAGAGGGATGTAACGTTGCTGCAAGCACATGATCAATTATGGTTAAACGGAGTTATTGATAAAATTACTACGAAGTTGGAATGGGTAAGCGAGAAGTCCAAGTATAAAATTCCATATACGACGATTGACGGGGTGCATGATAATAGAGCTGTAGATAACCCGTCTGGCAACGATACAGATGGCATCAGTTGGTGGACGAATGGCTTCTGGGGCGGAATGATGTGGCTGATGTTTCACGAAACCGGCAACGAAAAATATAAAGAGATTGCGAATATTTCCGAGGACATGCTTGATGTATGCTTCAAGGAATATGATGGCCTGCATCATGATGTAGGATTCATGTGGCTTCCGACAAGCGTTGCCAATTATAAAGTGACGGGCAATCCTGAATCCAAAAAAAGAGCCATGCATGCCGCTAACTTGCTTGCTGGCCGATTCAATCTAGCGGGCGGATTTATCCGGGCTTGGAATGACATTGCCAATCAGGATACTCGAGGGTGGGCTATTGTAGACTGCATGTTTAATATTCCACTTCTCTATTGGGCAACGGAAGAGTCAGGCGATCCGAGGTTCATGCAAATAGCGATGAAGCATGCAGATACTGCTATGAGCGCATTTGTTAGACCAGACGGCTCGGTGAATCATATCGTAGAATTCGATCCATTCAATGGCGGCGTAGTGAAAACCTATGGCGGGCAAGGTTATGAAGAAGGCTCATCCTGGACAAGAGGTCAAACCTGGGCGTTGTACGGCTTTATGATGAGCTATATTCATACAGGGAAAGAACTATATTTATCAACAGCGAAGCGGATCGCGCATTATTTCATGGCTAACATTCCGGATAGCGGAATTATCCCGATTGACTTCAGACAGCCTAAGGAGCCTGCGTATGAGGATTCAACGGCTGCGGCTATAGCAGCGTGCGGTTTCATCGAGATTGCGAAGGCTGTTGGTGAGCATGAAAAGGACATTTACCTACAGGCAGCGTTGAAGCTGCTCAGAACGTTGGATGAATCCCGCAGCGACTGGACAAAAGATTCCGATTGCATCTTAATTAATGGATCAGCTGCCTATCACAACCCAGATCGCCACAGGGCTATCATTTATGGCGACTATTACTTTATGGAAGCGATTTTCAAGCTAAAGGGCAATGATTTGTATTTGTGGTAGTTGAAGGCGGAAGGCAGGAACCTATTCGATGGGTTTCTGCCTTCTGCTTTCTTTATTTTCAATGGCGAAGGAGGGAATGGATTGGATAGGAATAGAGAAAGATGAAATGAAGTTTGAGATACAGCATTCAGATTGGTCAACGTCAATATCTTAAATAATCAACACACCGCCCTTAAAAAACTTCATTTAAGCTGTCGGAATTTGATGTTAATCTTAGATCAAGGAAACGGAATTGAACAAGATGATGCGCACATCTTACATGAAGATTCCTCTTAAACAGCGGATATTAAAGGGAGGTCACATGAATATGGCTAAAAAATCGCTTTTACAAATCGTATCTGTTATTTTGTCTCTGACAGTAGTATTGACAGCATGCGGCGGCAACAACGGAAACAATACAGCAGCTCCTAGCAACAATACAGGTACAACTGATAATCCAACTGATGCACCTAAGAAAGACGTTAGCTTCACGCTAGCTTATGCGACAGGCGATCCGGCTACCAAGCAAGCAATCGAAACGACAATTGATGCATTTACAGATAAAAACCCACATGTCAAAATTGTCAATTACAGTGAAACGACTTCAGCATCATATTTGGATTGGCTCAAGACCAAAGATGCAGTAGGCCAATTCCCTGATCTCGTTGAAATGCGCGATACGAAAGTGTTTGTTGATGCAGGCAAGCTCATCGAGCTTCCAGAAGATCTTCGCGGCTTGTTCTCCATACTTCCTGAATATGCAGGAAAAGTATACAACGCCCCGCTTACGGGTACTGCGCCGCAAGGCATTATTTACAGTAAAAAAGCTTATACAGATGCAGGTGTAACGGAGCTTCCAAAAACGTATGACGAATTTCTAGCCATTCAAGACAAGCTTGCCGCTACCGGTATTTCTCCAATTGTAGTCGGAGGCAAAGATATATTCCATATGGGCTTCTGGACGAATTTCTTCTTCATTAACGAAGTTTACTCCAAAGATCCGGACTGGAATTCGAAACGCACGGCTAAGACGGCAAGTTTCACAGATGCAGGCATGGTTCAAGCCGTAACCGATTACAAGGACCTGTTCAGCAAATATGTAGACAAAGGCTGGCTTAGTACGGCTGACAACCAAACGGCATCTATTCTAGTAAGCGGCAAAGCGGCTCAATTGTTCTCGGGCCCTTGGATGTTCGGTCAAATTGCTGAAGCAGATCCAAGCTTCGAATTCGGCTTCTATGCGATTCCTGATCGGAGCGGGAACGTAAACATTAATCAATTGCCTAACCTTGCTGGCTGGTCCCTATCGGCAGAAGGCGCCAAAGATCCAGACAAAGTAGAAGCGATCAAAGCATTTATTACATTCTTCTTCCAGCCTGAGCAATACGGCCCTTACCTGGCTACTGTAAATGGCATTCCGACAACGTCGGCTGAAGTTACTTATGAAACAGGCGAGCAAATGAAAGAGGTAATGAGATTGGTTGGCGATGCTTCAGCTAACAAATCGCTTGGTCTTGCGAACTGGTACGGTGAAAACGCAATTCCGCCGCAATTCCGCAATTGGTACTACAAGCTTCTGCAAGAGATGGTCCTAAAGAATGGCGATGTAACGGAGTATATGAAGAAAGCTGACGCAGAATACGACAGCAACGTGAAAGCCAATCAGCAATAAGAGTGATGGTGAAAGCACGAATGTAAAGAAAGAGCAGCCTCTGCTTACGCGGAGGTTCTCTTTTTATCAAAAACTTAGGAGGTAGGAGAGCCATGATTGCCCAGCTAAAGAAAAAGAAATGGACACATTATGCCATTTGGTTTATATTTCCAGCCTTTCTACTATACACGGCTTTCGTCATCATCCCAACGCTTAGCAGCGTATATTTGAGCTTTACCTCATGGGATGGGCTAAGCAGCAATATCAAATATATCGGACTAGATAATTTCATTGAAATTATTAATAGCCCAAGGGTTCATAACGCACTTAAAAATACATTGATCTTTGCCTTTTCACTAGTCATTCTAGAAAACGTGCTTGCGCTGCTGCTAGCCATTCTCGTCGATCAAGTACGTTGGTTCCGAAACTTTTTCCGCAGCATCTTTTATTTCCCTGTCTTAATGAGCGGCATTATTATGGGTTTTATCTGGATGATCATTATGAACTACAACTTCGGCGTATTAAATCAATTATTGGATATGACAGGTCTCGGTTTCCTCAAGGCAGATTGGCTCGGTAATCCCGATTTCGCTTTAATCGCGATTATCCTCTCTACCGTTTGGAAGGCAGCCGGTTACTATATGGTCATTTATTTGGCAGGACTTCAAGGTATCCCGCAAGAATTGCATGAAGCAGCCAGCATTGACGGGGCTAACCGCTGGCAGCAATTTCGCAGCATTACGTTCCCGCTGCTCGCAGGTGCGATGACGGTTTGCGTCATGCTCTCGATGATTGGCTCCCTCAAAATTTTCGACCAAATTGCGGTTATGACAGACGGCGGCCCTGGATTCGCAACAGAGACATTGACTTATATTATCTACAAGGTCGGTTTCGGCGAATTAAGACAAGGCTTCGGTACCGCGCTTTCCATGGTTCTATTCCTGCTGACGCTAGTCATCTCCCTGGTGCAAATTAAAGTTCTTCGGAAAAGAGAGGTGCAAATGTAGGATGAAAAAGAAAGTTACCGCCAATGATGTCATCGTGTTCGCCGTTACGTTTGTAATCGCCATTGTGTTCGCTTTTCCGATTTACTTTAACATCATGTCTGCGTTCAAGAGCAATGGAGAAATTATGCGCGATGCCATTGCTTTCCCGAAAGGGTTATATGTTGACAGCTTCAAGTATTTGCTTACCGAAACCCAGTATCCTGCGGCGATGCTTAACAGCTCCATCTTAACCTTCTCCTCTATCATCGTAATGGTGCTCGTTATCCCAATGGCGGCTTATGCGATTGAACGGACAAACAGCAAGTGGACAAACGGCGTATTTACTTACTTCCTCTTCGGAATGATGATTCCGTTTCAGGTGTATATGATTCCATTGTTCAAGCAGTTGAAAATGATCGGGCTATTCGGAACGCTGTGGGGACCGATCCTCGTCTATATATCAGGCTCAGTCGGTTTCGGCGTTTTGCTCTACACCAGTTTTCTTAAAGGTATTCCGCGTGAAATCGAGGAATCAGCAGAGATCGACGGCTGCTCAAGAACAGGTATCTTCTGGAAAATTGTATTTCCGTTGCTCGGACCTGTTACCGCGAGTATGGTGGTGCTGCAAGGACTCGGCATATGGAATGATTTCCTCATGCCAATGATGGTTCTCCCTGCAGGTCAAGCCAAAACGATGATCGTTGAGCTGTTCTATTATGTCGGCGAATTCTCGTCACGCTGGGATATGATTTTCGCGGGTACGACGATGTCACTGATTCCTGTACTCATTGCCTTCCTATCGTTGCAAAAGTATTTCGTAAAAGGTGTCTCGTCCGGAGCGATCAAAGGCTAAAACTGTATATGGAGGCAAAGCATGACAAGTACAGCCGGAAGCTACTCTTAATGAGCTTCCGGCTGTGCCTGTTGGACCCTTTTCTACTAGGGAGTGGGTTTCGCATGAAGCGGATATGGTAAAATAAGTAGTGGAATGCGCTTGCTAAGGAGGTTTGCAGATGAAAGAATGGCGGTTAAGATGGAACAGCGTGTTCGTGAAGTTTTCGGCTGCTTTTATAGTAGTAGGATTGATTCCCTTATTCGCACTCAGCTATTTCTCCGTCCAAACCTTTACAGGACATGTGGAGCGTTATACGAATGATAATTTGCGTCAAATGGTTCTCTATATCAGCTATAATCTGAACTCTGCCTTCAATAATTACAATGAAATATCGATGCTGATGTATACGGGACGCTATGAAGGCTTGCAGGACAGCTTCTCGGACAATCAGACCCGCAATGTAAACGAGCTGGAGCAAATCAACACCGTCCCGATTGATGCCTTTCTCAAAATGATTGTGTACAGCGATCGTTACATAACGAGTGCTTACTTCGTGCGTACTACGGACAATAAGCTGTACTATCAAACCAAGGAGAATAAAGTCGTTATTCCAGAACAGCTGCCGGTCAAGGAATGGCTAAGTACGGTGAAGGAAGATCCGACAGGTTTGATGATGTATCCGACACATGACGATTATTATATATTCAACTCTAAAGACAAAGTCATCACCATTGGGCGCAATTTAATTGATACATCAGGTACACTTACGAAGGAACACAAAATTGTCGGTACATTGTTCTTCGATGTAGATGCTAAGCTGGCAGATCCTTTTTTGCGCGAGCTGAACTTGGGGGAGCGGGACGAGCTGTATGTTCTTGACGATAAGGAGCGCCCTTACTTCAGTAATAAAGAGCTGGCAGGTATCCGTACGCCGTTTGCATCTCATGCAGATGAGGATAAGCTTATATTAAGCGAGGAAATCCCGTTCTTGAAGGGCCAATTGCTCGTTGAATTCGAGAAAAAAGAAATTTATAAGCAGCTGGGAACAACGAGTACAGCTGTATATATGGCGATTGGCATTTGTTCGCTTGTACTCATTATTATGGGAACTTGGTTCTCCAGGCGGCTGGCTGCGCCGATCCGTGGCTTGATCAAGCAGATGGCCAAGGTGGAATCGGGCAATCTGGAAATCCAGATTGAAGTGAAGAGCAATGATGAGATGGGCAGACTTGCACATGGCTTCAACCGAATGGTAGATCGGCTGCAAGCTTTCATTAATGAGGCTTATGTGGCCGAGATCAAGCAAAAGCAAACGGAGCTGAGTGCGCTCAAGAGCCAAATCAGACCTCATTATTTGTACAATACGTTGGAGGTTATTCGCATGAATGCGGTACACAGCGATGCGGATGAGGTTGCGGATATGATTCTTTCGCTATCGAATCAGTTGAAATACGTGATTGATTACGGTGAGGATTGGGTGACAATCCAGCGAGAGCTGGAGCATCTCAAAGACTATTTCTACATCATACAAGTAAGGTTCGAGAATCGATTCGAGCTTAGATGCGATATATCTGATAATGTGAATTTAGAGTGGCAGATTCTGAAGCTTTCTCTGCAGCCGATTGTTGAGAATGCGATTCAGCATGGGCTGCGAATGAAAGGTAAAGGCACGGTTCAAATTTCAATTGATTGTGTAGAGAACAAGCTGGCCGTAACCGTATATGATGATGGCATTGGCATGGATAAAGACGAAATAGATCGACTAGACATGATGCTTAGGGATGCGTCTGCTCCATCGAAAAATGTCGGCGTCAAAAACGTACATGAACGAATCAAATCCGTTTGCGGGGATGGTTACGGCATTTCGATAAGCAGCCGCAAGCATGTTGGCACCTCGGTGCTGATGCTATTCCCAGTGAAGGAGGCATTGCCGTATGATCCGAATAATACTGGCAGATGATGAACCGATTATTATTAAAGGACTACGCAAGCTCATTCAATGGGAATCATTCGGTATGGAAATTGTGGGGCAAGCCTATGACGGGAATGAGCTGATGCAGCTAATCGAGGAGCTTCATCCCGATCTCATCATTAGTGATATCAGTATGCCGCATCGAACCGGCATTGACATAATTAAAGAGATTAAGCAGAGAGGTCTGCCTGTTCATGTTATTTTTGTTAGCGCTTATCAGGAGTTTTCCTACGCGCGAGATGCTGTTGCTTATGGAGCAATCGACTATCTGGTGAAGCCGGTCGTCAAGCAGCAGCTTGAGAGCGTGCTGGACAAAGCGATTTCTTTAATAACAGAGCATAATGAAGAGCAGAAGCGGAAGGGCAAGCTGCAGCTATTGGAACGTAAGAATCGGCACGAAGAGATGCAGGACGCATTAATCCAGTTAACGGACGGGAATCTCTCGCCTAGAACGAAGTCTTTTGAGGAAACGGTTGAGCAGTTGCAAGGTCCCTACTATTCAGTACTGATTATAGCAGTCGAGCATTTGAAAGAAGAAACAGACCGCTGGACAGAGAAAGAAAAGAAGCTGATTGAATTTGCCATAGGCAACGTGTTGCAGGAGGTCTTTATTGCTTCTGGTATAGGCTATGTGTTCATGAAGCAGAATCAGCATGTCGTCGTCGTCAGTCATGATGGTGAGGATGAGCCCATTCTTCTAGCAGAAGACACACAGTATAAAATAGAAACATTCCTGAAGCTGAAGGTCTCAGTGGCTGTCAGCCGTCCTGTCAGTGCGTTGATCAAGCTGGAGGATGCCTATGCTGAAGCTGGACGTACGATGGAGATGAAATACTTTGTCGGTTTGAAGCGTATATTAAGCTATGTTCCTCAGAGTAAGCTGCATGCCATGGATAAACAGCTATATGACTTGCAGTGGGATGTCATCCGCTCCATAACGGCAAAGGCGTGGACGGAGGTACAGTCAGCATTGACCGTATGGCTTGATCGCATCAAATCCGAAACGTTCGGTGACCGCTCGCTTGCGATATCGACTTGCTTCTCATCGGTTTCGTTTATCATCCAAGAGCTGTCTAAGTCTGGCGTTCAGTTATCGGAGAGGGCATTGGACAAGCGGGAGCTGCAGCAGCTGCTTGCCGCTTTCGAAACCTTCGATCGAATGAGCCATGAAGTCATCGGGCTGTTCGAGAAAACATACAACGAGATGGACAATGAATCGGGCAATAAGGATAAGATGATGTTGGCCAAAATCAAACAATACATCGATGAGCACTACAGCGAAGAAATAACACTGGAATCTATGGCGAGCTTGGCTTTCATGAATCCATATTATTTTAGCAGCTTCTTCAAGAAGCATACGAAGCAGAACTTCAAGCAATACGTGACAGAGGTTCGAATGAGGCACGCTGCGGACATGCTGGCTCTAACCGATCTTATGGTATATGAAGTCGCAGAAAAGGCGGGTTATAACAATGCCCGCCACTTCAGCGACATGTTCAAAAAAAGGTACGGCAAGCTGCCTATTGACTACCGTCAGGATACGAAGAAATCGACATAATTAGGTTAGGCCAATAAGGTGTGATGCTGGGTGAGAAGACAGCGGACCGCCTTATTTGTCGTTCAACACTAGCTGAGGAAGTAGAATGCTAGATTAAGAGACCCATATTATGTATTAGTTGGACTTTTAGTGGAAATCAGGCTATCATACTATCGATTAAAACAATAGAGTTAGAGATTGGATATGAAGGAGAGTGAGACAGAATTGATGCTAAGGGGAAAAACGGTAATGTTAGTTGGTTTGCTTGTTATGATACTAATGGGAACGTCTATGCAGGTGTTCGCGTATGATGCGCAATTGAAGCCATTTCGTGATGTACAAGAGAAGGATTGGGCAGCAGAATCCATTTACCGGTTAGTAGCTAAGGGAGTCGTTACCGGATATGAGAATGGTACCTTCCAACCGGATACGGCGCTTACGAGAGAAGCCTTTGTGAAGCTGCTCACAGAAGCCGTCAGGCCCGCGGCCGTACAGGAGAGAACGACTGCTATTCAGGATGTAGCGAAGGAGCGTTGGTCTTATGCTGCAATCAAACAAGCATATGATGCAGACTGGCTGGATTTGCTCATTAAGGACGGAAAATTCAAACCGAGCGAAGCGATTAAGCGAGAAGAGGTAGCGGCGTTGACTGCCTTCGCACTGCTACAAAGCAAGTCGGTGGATGAGAGAAAGCAGTGGCTGGATACAGGGTGGAAGGAAGCGGACAAGCGAGCTGCATATGGCGATAGAAATCAAATCGATGCTAAGCTTGCACCCTATGTAATGCAGACTTATGTCGATTCTATTATGCAAGGAGATAACAAAGGTCTATTTCTTCCCCAGAAAACATTAACGCGCCGCGAAGCGGCAGCGACAATTGATCGATTAATCGGTTATGGCAGCAAGGATCATCAACTTGATCTTGCAGCATTCTATGCGAATTCGGGCTCATATAAGAAAAATGATCGTATTGCTGCGGCGGGCGAGATTATCTTGGATTGGGCAAAGCTGAGCTACGAAGGAGCTGGAAAGGCTTCTGTCGCGATGGCACTGCCAAGTGATTGGAAGCAGACGCTTGAAGCAGCAGAAGCAGGCGGAACAGAAAAGACGCTGATGGTTTTTGGAAACACGACGTTTCAGAAGCTGGGTGAATTTGTCGCGGATGCAGATGCGCGCAAAGCTTTTGCCGCCTCGCTTGGCGAGGTCGCTGCGAATCCGGAATATGGGTTCTCGCGTGTGGCTATTGATTTCGAAGGGCTGGTATCTGCAGCGTTGAAAGAACCATTCACGGAGCTGATTCGCGAGATTAAAGCCGTGCTTGGCAGTAATCTGTCATTGACGATTGTTGTGCCGCCATCCTATTACTATGCAGGCTATGATTATAAGACGCTGGGTGAGCTGGCAGATATGGTTGTGCTGATGGCTTATGAATTCACCCATGAGGAAAGCGGTCTGCCGTCTGCTCCGCTGACACTGGTAGGAGATGCCGTTCGCGATGCACTGACCTATATTCCAGCGCAGAAGCTGATGCTCGGTATATCCAAGCAAGCGAATCAATGGACGACGAAGCCTGACGGCACAGTTGAGTTTTTCCGTTCGCCTGCGATTACGGCTGTTGAAAGTCGAGTAGCCGCTGCAGGCACTGTATCTGTTATGCAGCTGCCGTATTTTTTGAATCGTATCACCTTTGCAGATGAGCGCGGATCGCATTTGCTTTGGTACGAGAATACAGAGAGCATCGAAGCCAAGATGCGTTTAGCGAAGGAAATGGGGCTGCGTGGTGTTGCTGTATGGCAAATGAACCAGCTCACAGATGCTGATTGGACGATGATTTCGTCGTTTAATGATTAGAGTGCTAGGTGGATTGCATTTATAATTACCAAATCGAGGCTACCGGTATGAAACGGCAGCCTCGTTGAACGATCTGGCATATTAGTTGACGATCGGAACCGAAGTAGAAGGAGTGTATAGGATGAAACACAAGAAAACTTATAAGTTATTACTCTTAATTGCTGTTATCATGTTATACCTATTACAAGTAAATATCGTTTTCGGATAGAAAGATATAGCTGTCAGAGGTATTCCGCTAACCGCTATTATTGATATTGATTCCATCGAGGGACGGAACATAGCATTACAAAAAGATGGAGCAATTTGGACGTGATCAGGCAATGAACATGCTACACGTGGTTCGAAACTTCCAGTTACCATCTCTGTAGAAGTTGGCAATTTTGCTTTGAAATCGGACGGCACTGTGTGGATTTGGGGTTCCAATACATATGGACAGATTGGATACGGCAGCAAGGATGAGAAAGCAAAATCACACACTGCTCCCTGCTAGTTATATTTAGGACAAGGCTGGGGTTCACGTTCCGATAGCTTAATACTTAAAGACTAACTTTGCATATGGCCGTAAGTGTATGAGGATTTATTTTTTTCTCTTAAGTCTTTTAGTCGTTGAATAAATAAAGATTAGCATAAACAGCAAGGCAACAGAAAAAACAATCGATATAATAAATCCGAGTTTTGAATTCTCTTTTTGTTGGTAGTTTACATCATCTAACTTCAAATATGCATGTTTATTAGAGGTGAATCCGTAAACGATAATGTGTTTATTAGAATTATTGAGATGTTCCAAATCCGCGGTAAGTATCTGAATGTTTACTTTCTCTCCGTTTGTTAGCGTATTTAAACTCTCTTTCTTTATTGATTTTAAAGGAACTGACCAAATATAGAAGGTTGCTTCGTATTCCATTAATTTGATTTTAAGCTCATAAGTACTTTTACTTGTTAATTCATAGCTACTACTCTTATATGTGCCTAAGACGGAGGTCACTTCATTTTCATTAACTGGCGTATAGCTATAGAACTTAAATAATCCTAACGTTATTATTGAAATACAAACTCCAAGTAAAATAATCATAAGTATAACTACTTGTATGGTTCTCATTTTTTCTCCTATATTGCTTAGTGTATAGGAATATCGTATTTCCCGTATGTAAAGTTTTCTCGAAATGGTTCTACAAGGCTGCGTGAGTCTGTAAAATACTTTGTGTAAACTCCCAAATCTATTAAAATAGAAGTAATAGAAAGGTTGGGGAGTACACATGGGATTATGGACAAAGGAACAACTTCGGGCATTCATTAAGGAGAACAAATTGGTATCCGCTCAGGATGCTCAAAATGCGCTAAAAGATTTGTTTGCCGAAACGCTACAAGAGATGCTCGAAGGCGAGATGGATGCTCATTTAGGCTATCAAAAGCATGAAATGCAGCAGAAACAGACCAGCAACAGTCGCAATGGCAAGAGCAAGAAAAGGATTACGAGTGAGTATGGCGAACAGGAAATCAGCATCCCTCGTGACCGTGAAGGCGAGTTTGAGCCGCTTGTCGTGAAGAAGCATCAATCGAACGTGACAGGCATTGAGGATCAAATTATCGCTCTCTATGCCAAAGGCGTAAGCACCCGAGACATTCAAGATCATTTGCAGAATCTATACGGGATTGACCTATCTCCAACCTTCATTTCCAACGTAACCAATAAGATTATTCCGCTTATTAAAGAATGGCAAAATCGGCCGCTACAGTCCGTGTACGCGGTTGTGTTTCTTGATGCTATTCACTTTAAAGTCAAGCAGGATGGTGCCATTGTGAACAAGGCTGCCTACATAGTCATTGGTATTGACCTCGAAGGCTGCAAAGATGTGCTTGGCATGTGGATTGGCGAGAATGAGTCGTCCAAGTTCTGGCTTAACGTTTTAAATGATCTGAAAAACCGCGGCGTTCAAGACATTCTCATCACTTGTGTAGACAACTTAACCGGCTTTACTCAAGCGATTTCTGCTTGTTATCCACAAACCGAAATCCAGAAATGTATTATTCATCAGATTCGCAACTCCACACGGTTTGTCTCTTACAAGGATTTAAAGAAAGTTACAGCTGATCTCAAGCCTATCTATAAAGCGGTTAACGAAGAGATGGCTCTGCTAGAACTAGATCGTTTCGAGGAGGCATGGGGCAGCAAATATCCGCTCATTGTGCGCTCTTGGCGTCAAAACTGGGACGAGCTTGCTACTTTCTTCAAATATCCAGCTGAAATCCGCAAGATTATCTATACAACCAATATTATCGAGAGCTACCACCGTCAGCTTCGTAAGGTGATGAAGGGAAAAAGCATCTTTCCAACGGATGATTCCTTATTGAAAATGCTCTATCTGGCCACCATGGATGTGACCCGTAAGTGGACAGGTCGTGTGCAAAATTGGGGACAAATGCTCCTCCAGCTATCCGTTTTCTTCCCGGATCGTATCGGTCAGTATCTCAGATAATTTCTCCCTTGGGGGAGAAGCTGTAACAGAGTTTACACAAAATTATTGACAGACCCGGCTGCGTGTTAACTTAACACATAATTATTCTGGTTAACGTTTTTTATGCAATATACTGTAATAAAAGCATCCTCGTTAAAGCCAAAGCTTCTGCTTTCAATTACATAACTTTCACCGAAAATGTCGATCGTATCACCAGGTATCAGGGTAGGTAATGAAACTTTTGTTTCCTGTTCAAACAAACAATGATCTCCAATAAAGAAACGAGTTATGAAATAATCTATTGGAGAAAACTTAGGTTCATACTTTTCAAAGATCAACTATACTCACCTCTTTAGATTATTCATCAGTATCTAGTAATTAATCCTTTCGTATTCCACTATTATCATAATAATTCATTTGGTTGAAGGAATGAACAGTCACCATTGCACCTGCTCATCTAAGTGTGTTTTTGACTATTTTTCTAAAATAGTTATATCATCACATCCCATGGCGCCGAGTGTTTTATACGAGCCAGCTGGCACGCTTTACCGATCTGATTCATCGCTGTCTCGTGCTGTAGCAATCAGACATTACCACATGTTTTAGTAAACGGAATGCCTTTAAGAGTCTGCAGAGTCTTCACTCTCTCGAATAGGCTCTGTGGCACTACCTGCCTTTCATTCCTAGCTCCCCGGCTTAGAAGAAGTTGTCCCCACATTGCAAGATCGCAGGCGCTGACTAACATTATTTTTTTCATCTAATTTTCTACTTTGCTCAATAAATCTTAGATGGATAAATCCCCTATTATCATATCGAACAATCTATAAAAGAAAAAAATTACAATAAAGAAACCTAGGAATAAAATTGATAAAAACAACAAAATCAGATAATAGAATTTTTTTTTTATTAGAGTTCATCAATCTCCAGCTCCATGTGTGCAATTTAACGAGCGCATATTTCATGATACCACATTTTGGATTTTTTTTACTCGATCAGAAGCATGCAACTAAACACAACCTCCATTCGTCTAAATATTGGAAACTTAGGGAAAATGGAGGAGTTTATGTGCGGAATGGATTGTCCATCATCATGATGTGTATATTAGTAGTCATTGTATTAACAGGGTGTAAAGCAAACGGTAATGAAACAAAACATAATAAGGTGCTGACCAGTGAAGAGAGTGCGGATGGGGTTACTCCTCAGCCTGAGGTGGATTCTGAAACGGCAGATGCTGCTCCTTTATTAAGCGATGGTCAATATCATCCAAAGAACTGGAAGAAGTTTGATTATGAGTTAATGGAAGAAGCTCAAACGATTCGCACATTAGAGCGTATCAGCAAGCGTGAAGGTGAGTGGAGAGAAGTGTTTACCGCAGTTGTATTAACGGGAACAGGTGAGATCGAGGTTAAGCTGCAGAGGGTGAAGTTCGAAAGTAAAACGGTAGTTATACCCCAAGACTTTGAACATTTTCCGTTAGCATTTGCCATTACTCCTGACGGGGAGAAGTTAATCATTTACTCTGATAATGGGCTTTGGCTAGCAAACAGCGCTAACAATCAGCTTGAGAAAATCTCATCAAGCACATATGGCGGCAAATCTTATGAAGCTCTAGTGAAGGAATCGATAGACTTATATGAAGAACCGAATGTAAGTTGGAATAGCGGCGTCATAGCTAGTCCAGACAGTGCAACTCTAGTGTATCAATCTAATAAAAATGATATTGCAAAAGGCAGTTCAGCATTATTCGCTTATGATCTTGTTACTGGTGCTGAAACCTTGCTTGCTTACACAGCAGGTGCGCACTACCTGGTTGAAGGATGGTTGAATGAGGAAAGTATAATTTGTACGAAATATGACAACAACATGCTCACCAAGGTGCTAGTTAACTTGCAAGGGCAGGAAATGGATCTCGATCTGGCGGCTGATTCTACTATTTATGCTGTTCAGGAAGGATTCATCGCGTACATTAATCATTCGAGCGCCGGTGGTGAAAAGTTTCATATTGCTAGCGTCGACAAGGCGGGCATTGTCCATGAGCTAACCTCCACGCCAATGGAAGGAACGATAAGAATACGTTCCAACACGCAAGGCTTCAGCCCGGACCTCACCTATATTGCTTTTCTTTATGTCCCCAATGATGAGCCTGAGGCGCGTCTTATTAAAGTTGTGAATCTAAAAACTAGCCGCGTCACGAGTATTGATTCATTTCCTGAAGAAACAGATGCATCAGCAGCTGTATTAGAGTTCTCATGGATTAATGACGATACGCTATTCATTGCGGTTCAAGAAGATGTGTCTGGCCTTAAAAAAGTTTCTAACTGGACCTATGCATTAAATGGGTAGTCTGCGGGAGGATGAAGTTTAATCTTAGTTTTATCCACCTATAGCTTAGTTTCCGCCATCGTCAGTTTATGATAGCGCTCTTATAATGAAGGCAGCAACAAATCTTTCGCGGCTTAGGAATAGGCCAAGCGGTATTCCGTAGGGGAGAGATTCGTTTCCTTGCGGAAAAACTTCGTAAAGTGATTCGTCTCTTTGAAGCCGCTTTGATCAGCTATTTCCTTGATGCTGAGCGAAGTGGTTGTAAGAAGCTGTTTCGCTCGTTCGGTTCGTTTGCGGCTGACGTATTTTAGCGGGGGAACACCGAAGTGTTTTTTGAAATAAGCGCTAAAATAATTCGGATGCAAATGCAGAGCCTCTGCCATCTGATCGATACTGATGCTTGTATGAAGGCGGCTGTCGACAAATTGCTGAATGATATTCAAACGGCTCATTTCCTCTGAACGATGCTGGAGTACTTGAATGGGGACAGAATCCAGAAAACAACTAACGATCTCAAGCAGCAGCGCCTTCTCACGCAGTCGTGCTACAATGGTCTGCTGCTTATGCCATTGAATGAGCTCTTGGAACAGTGTCGTCATGTGAGTATTATCGTCAACATCCAGACATAGTGGGACGCCAATCCACTGGAACAGATCGAAGGGGCCAACCAGAATGGTGAAATGGCACCAGTATTTTAAGTAAGGACGGTTATTGCGTGCAACGAAGGAAACTCGGGCATGAGCGGGGGTCAGGAAGAGCTGGCCAGACTTCGGATAATAGTCGTCATTACCAATACGAATCCATCCGTCACCCTCACAAATGTAATACAGCTTATTATGTTCAGGCGTAGAATCGGTCTCGCCCCAGTTCATTGTTACTTGTGTTTTGTTCGCAACGATTAGTTGCAGCTGCAGCGATTGCAGCAAATCGGATAAAGCGTGTTGTTCGTTCTGTTTAATCACTTTGGTACACCGCCATTCGGTGGTTTTAGTAGGAATATGTTCATATTAATAGATTGCATAGGTAAAGAAAAGCTAGATTCATGAAAAGGGGTTATTCAAATGAAAGTCCAAGCAGAAAATCGAATTTGGTACAAGCAGCACGCCTCGATATGGGAAGAGGCTTTACCGATCGGCAATGGAAAGCTGGGCGGAATGGTATTCGGCAATGCGAAGCAGGAGCGGATTGCGCTTAATGAAGACAGCGTGTGGTATGGCGGACCGAGAGATCGTAATAACCCGGATGCTTTGCCTCATTTGGAGCAAATTCAAAACCTGCTGTTAGCAGGCAGGCTGCGCGAGGCGCATGATCTGTCAGCGATGGCTTTGTCCGGAGTGCCAGAGACGCAGCGCCATTATATGCCGCTTGGCGATTTGCAGCTTTCCTTCCGCTATGAAGGGGAGGAAGAAGCGAGCGGATATGTGCGTGATTTGGATCTCAGCAGCGGTATCGCTACGGTTTCCTATCAGGTGGGAACGACCCAGCATCATCGTGAGCATTTTGCAAGTTTTCCGCATGAGGCGCTCATTACTCGCTTGACGGCGGATAAACCGGGTGGCATTAGCTTTACCGCTCGTCTGCTTCGTGGAAGCAATCGTTATTATGATGAGCTTGTGAAAGCGGATGAGCATACGATCGTGATGCGAGGTTTATGCGGCGGCTCAGGTGGATCTGATTTCCGAATGGCGCTGTGCGCTGCTGCGGATGGCGGCTCTATCTCCATTATTGGTGAGCATTTGGTGGTTGAGGGAGCGGACAGCGTAACCTTGGTAGTGACAGCGGCGACCTCATTTCGTCATGCCGATCCAGAGGCTTACGTCATCGAAACCAGTTTAAAGGCTATAAAACACGAGTACGACACTTTGAAAAAACGTCATATCGATGATTTTGTTCAATTATCTGGAAGGGTAAATCTGAACATCACCGATCCGGCAGCGGCTGCTGCCATAAGCTCGCCGACGGATGAGAGGCTGAAACAGGTTCAGGAGGGCAAAGAAGATAGAGGGCTCGCAGCGTTGTACTATCAATATGGTCGTTATCTTCTTATTTCGAGTAGTCGCCCCGGCTCATTGCCAGCCAATCTGCAAGGCATATGGAATGAGAAAATGCTGCCGCCATGGGATAGCAAATATACGATAAACATCAATGCACAGATGAACTATTGGCCAGCTGAAGCTGGAAATTTGGCGGAATGTCATGAGCCGCTATTCGAACTCATTGAACGAATGCGCGAGCCGGGACGGGTGACCGCCAAGACGATGTATAATTGCGGAGGGTTTGTTGCGCATCACAACACAGACATTTGGGGCGATACGGCACCCCAGGATATTTATTTGCCTGCTTCGTATTGGACACTAGGAGCAGCGTGGCTGTGCCTCCATT
The DNA here is from genome assembly GCF_005930355.1 of Paenibacillus sinopodophylli. Classification (GTDB taxonomy): domain Bacteria; phylum Bacillota; class Bacilli; order Paenibacillales; family Paenibacillaceae; genus Pristimantibacillus; species Pristimantibacillus sinopodophylli. Next base: position 1,980,115 of record NZ_VDBO01000001.1, on the reverse strand, counting down.
TGTGGGAGCACTATGAATATGGGCTTGATCTCGGATTTCTTGCTCGTATTTATCCGACGCTTCAGGAATCGGCACAGTTTTTCGAAGAGTTTTTGACTGAAACCGATGAGGGCTTACTCGTATTGAATCCCTCTGTATCACCTGAGAATACGTATGTGCTGCCGAGTGGTGAGTCAGGGACGCTATGCATAGGCGCCTCCATGGACAGCCAGATTTTGTATGAGCTGTTTAGTGCTTGTGCTGAAGCAGCAAGCATACTAGGATTGGATGCTGAAGAGCAGCAGCGATGGGAGCGGATACGAGCTCGTCTGCCAAAACCGGCAATTGGCAAACACGGGCAAATTCAAGAGTGGATGGAGGATTACGAGGAGGCTGAGCCAGGCCATCGGCATATTTCACATCTATTCGCGCTTCATCCCGGCAAGCAGTTTACGGTGAAAGGGACACCGGAATGGGCTCGTGCAGCTAGAGTAACGCTTGAGCAGAGGCTTGCGAACGGCGGCGGGCATACGGGCTGGAGCCGAGCTTGGATTATTAATTTCTGGGCGAGGCTTGAAGATGGAGAGAAGGCCTATGAGAATGTGCAGGCGTTGTTCAGCCACTCGACACTTCCCAATTTGTTCGACAATCATCCGCCTTTCCAGATTGACGGCAACTTCGGGGGCGCGGCAGGTATATCAGAGATGCTGCTGCAATGCCATGCTGGCTATATCCATTTGCTGCCCGCCCTCCCGTCTGTATGGGAAGCTGGAGAGATCACTGGTCTGCGTGCACGAGGCGGCTTCGAGGTAGATATTCGCTGGTCAGGCGGGAAACTTGAGGAAGCGCAGATCCACGCAACTGCTGCTATTAGCTGTGCAGTGCTTGTGGATTGTGCAATTATCGTCACAGAGGATGAAACAGAGATAAGTGATTTCCAATTGAAAGACGGGATTGCAACATGGCAAGCAAAGGCTGGCAGTACGTATAGGCTTAGAGCAAAAGAATAAGCGATTATTCTAGAAGAAAGATCCTGCACATGATGTTGTGCGGGATTTTTTTTTATTAACAGCTAGGCATTGAGAAATTCAGCTTGGTAAAGTCATACAGAAGAAAGCGATGTATACTTAATAGAAACTAATATTATGCATATAAGCGTATATAAAGGGTGGAGGAATGAAAATGAGTTATGCCTTCAATAGAGAGTGGCTGCTTCATAAGTTCGAGGAGATAAGAAGACGACTGCTCAAAGCGATCAATCAGCTTGATGACGAGCAGTTGAATTGGCAGCCTGATGTGACGAGCCATAGCATCTCGGTGCTGATTAAGCATATGGATGGGAATATTACGGAGCGAATCAGAAATGGAATTTTGCAATGGGAGATTGAGGGGGGCCGGACTGCAGAGCTGCAGCAAGCTTTCACATCGAAAGCTGAGCTGATTGAGGTGATTCAAGCTGGATTCGAGCTTATCATACACACGATCAGGGATGCTAGCGATGAAAGACTAGAGATGACGCAACAAGTAAGAAGTCGAAAACGTTCGAATTTGGATATGCTTCACCAGTGCGCTGCACATTATTCCGAGCATATGGGGCAGGTTTTTTATATTGCGAAGCTTTGTCTGAAGGATACCTATAAATCGACTTCGGTGTAGGAATGATGAATAGAAGCATTCAAAGTGCCTTGATTTGTATGCGTCATTACAAAATTTTGTTCAATGCTATGGCATGGAATCAGTTCTAAATCATAAAACGGGAGTTATTAAATGAAAAAAGATCTGAATAATTTGCATTGGGACAGAGAGCAATTGTGGAAGGGTTGTATACTAGCTTCTTTAGCTCATTCAATTATGGTTGCGCATTATCCTGAGCTATCAAATGAACAATCTTGGGATGGGTTAAATTACAGCGTTCAAGATAGTTCGGGGACAAGAGGCACTATTGCATTTAGCTCGGATTACGTAGTCGCAGCATTTAGAAATGATCATAGTGAACGATTGAATCAGGTCGATATAAATTATGATGCTATACGCTTATTCGCGGGTGCTCCACAAGTAGTGATTGAAATAGCAGAAAGTGAAACATTGCAATATCTACTGGATGATATTGAAGGGTTTGTGAAACCATTGATAACATCTTCATTTTGGTGGACTGATAACATCTGCTTCTCTGTCGACTCGCAAGAAATACTCTTAGAACAAGGTGTACATGTATTAGAACATCAATTTATGGACTTTGAGGATGCGATTGATGCTTGGCAAGAGTATTATGGTATGTTGCCTGGACAAATTGAATTGTTAATCTCACTTTACAGCCGGAAGATAGCTCGACCAATGGAAACCATTGTCTTATCAAAGAAAGAGATCAATTCAATAAATTCAAACGATGATATAGGGTTAAAAGAGAGCAAAGAGTCATTCGGAGAAATTGGAATAATTTTGGCGTGAATATTCAATCCTGGAACATGTATTGGCTCAAAGTCTTTGAGGTTTAAATACTGAACGCAATCAAAAACCGCCTATGCGGCGGCTAATTGAAAAACGAGGGCAAGAAAACAAAGATGAAAATAATAAGTATAATAACACTGCTAATTCGAGTCATTAGAATGTAAGCATCGCTGGGCTCTGATCTTCCTTTGACCATCCAACCGTATCTCATGAACCATCCGAATTTAGGGAAGAAAATATTGAGTAAAGCAATAACGATAAATAGAAATGCAAACATCACCATAATCATCAACTCCTTGCTTGTATTTACGATCAAAATTAGGTTCATGTTCCAAATTGTTGAAATTCATGCACAGAAACGGGTAGTTCCATTGTTTCACCCCCCACTGTTATGGGATAATTAACAAGGTAAAGATCATCAGGAATGGAGCCTAATCTATGAACAATTTCAGCATGAAGAAAAAAGCGGATTTTGCGCTGCTGTTTTCTGCTATCGGTATATTTGTCGCTTTTCCTTTCCATGAAAATTTTATCGGCGGGCTGTTGTTTTCTTTGTTCAGTGCGGCGACGATTGGCGGACTTGCCGATTCGTTCGCTGTAAGCGCCTTGTTCGGTAATCCATTGCGCATCAAATGGCCGTCGTGGATGGGAACGAACATCATATCTCGTAATCGGGAGCGGCTGATCGCGGAGCTCGTCACGATGGTCCAGAACGATCTGTTGACCATCCCGAATATTAAGGAACGGCTGGATGAATACAATATAGCTGAGGTTTTGATGACGTATTTGAAGGAGCATGGCGGCGAAGAAGGGGTTAACGATATTTTGCAGCAGGTTGCGAATGACGTCATTACGACGATTGATTTGCAGGAGCTGTCCAAAACCGTACAAACCTTCCTGTTCGAGCATGCAGATTCAATACCTGTTGCAAACTTGGCTGCAGATGTGGGAGATTGGACGATTAAAAACGGCTATGACGACCGCATTATTGCGTTTATGATTCCTGAATTGAAGAAAATCGTGAAATCGGCTGCCTTTGCTAACGTAGTGGACCAGATTGTGAAATCAGCGATTAAATCGTATGAGGGTGATCAATTTCGGCGGAAACTCATTGATCTCACAGCGGGCTTGGAGGCTGCCAATATAAGCGGAAGATTGCAGGATTGGCTTGTATCCTTCTTGGACAAATTCCATGACGAGGATCATCCACAGCGCAAACAGCTTAAATCGTTCATCGAGCAATTCGTAGTAAGACTTCGCGCCGACGATACATTACGCGAGCGCATTGAAGCAGGTAAGATTTCTATCCTGGCAGCGGTGAAGGCAGACATTAAGCTTGACGTATACATTGAGCGGGGGCTTGAAGCACTCCGCGCGGCTGCCGCAGACAATGCAGAAGGGCAGCTTGCGCGTTACCCATGGATTAAAGACAAAGTGAACGAGGGCATCGATTATTTGGAGAGCAATGAGGAGCTGCTTGCGCGAATAGATGGTTATGTGAAGACGACGGTGCTGAAATGGATTGAGCAGAAGCATGCCTTCATCGGCAAGCTTGTAACCGATAAGCTGAATGAATTTTCCGAAGAGGAGCTTATTTCACTCGTGAAGGAAAAAGCAGGTAAGGATCTGCAATACATTCGGATTAACGGCACTGTCGTCGGTGCGCTTATCGGTGTCGTGCTGCACCTTGCAACCTTTTGGATTGGGGGCGAGGCATAATGGCAATGCGAAAAAAAGCAAATCGCAGCTTGGTTATTTTGGCCGTCTTATTCGTTATTGCAGCATGCTGCTTATATGTCTTCCCCGATGTATGGTGGACGCGCATGCTTCTATACACGACTGAAGCGGGACTCGTAGGTGCTTTGGCTGATCTATTCGCGGTAACGGTGCTGTTCCGTCATCCTTTCGGCTGGAAATGGATTCCTCACACGGCGATCATTCCGAAAAACCGGGATAAGCTGATTGAGGGCGTCGCGAACATGGTAGAGCAGCAGCTACTGAGCAAGTCCTTGCTGCAACAGAGGGTTAAGCAAATATCGTTAGTTGAAATTGGCATCGCTTGGATCGATAGGAGACCTGAGGGAATGCTGTCTGTGCAGGGCTGGAGAGTCGTGTCGAGCATGCTCGCCAAGCTCGATTTGAAAGGACTTTCCGTTATTTTGGATGAGAAAGCACGCAAGAGCCTAGGGGAAATCAATCTGGCTCCTTATGCAGGCAAAGGACTCAAATACGTGATGGATAAAGGGAATTTCCAAGCATGGATCGGCCAGATCGTTGAGTTCGCAGCTGAGCGCGCTGCCGATGAACGAATGAAGCCGATCATTCGGGAATTGCTCGGCAAGGAGAAGGAGAAGTTTGTAAACCAAGGAAGTATTTTCTCCAAATGGCTCAAAAAAATGGCGGTGGAAATCGCTGAATCGACGAACGCGCTTAATCTTGACGATGCGACAAACGTGCTGTTCGAGGATTTGCAGGTGTTGATTAATGACTTGCGAAACCCGGAGCATGAGCTCCGTGTACTGCTTGAGAGTATGGTCTATCAGCTAGCCGACAATCTGGAGCACCGTGAGGATGTTGCGGCTGCGGTCAGCGAGTGGCGGGATGAGATGATTGACAAAATCTCACTGCTGCCGACGATCGAGGCTTTACTTGGGAATATGAAGCAGCTGCTTATTCAGGAGCCTGGCCTTGAGCTTGCTATTCAAGAGAAGCATACGGTTAACCCATCTGATATCAAAGCGCTAATTAACGATTTCATCGCTTCATACTGGGATTGGTTTAAGGCAAATGAGGAAACGAAGGGCTGGCTGGAGCAATATGCCCAGAAGTTTGTGAATAAAATGATTGATACGGAGCATGCGATAATCGGGGTTATTGTACGGAAGACGCTTGAAGGCTTTACCGAGCAGAAGCTTGTTTACTTTATTGAGAGTAAGGTTGAGACGGATTTGCAGCGTATTCGGCTTAATGGCGCCTACATTGGCTCCGCACTAGGTGCTGCCTTCTACCTGCTTCTATATGGGATATACGAGCCGCTTCTTAAGCTGCTATAAATAGGAAGCTTTCATCTATTCGGGGTTCCGAAGGGTGAAGGCTTCTATTTATTTAAAACAACCCCATAAAGTTTGCTTTTACCCCCGTGCAATCCAAAATCGTGTCAGGTAGTATAGAGGTATGCAACAGCTAGTACGGCACGACTCATGATTAAGCAAGAGAGGCGGGGTGAGGGAATGCTGCGCGTACTCATCGTAGACGATGAATTCGAGATTCGTGAAGGTTTACGTAACCGCTTTCCTTGGGATTCCTATGGGATCGGAGAAGTTATGGTTGCAGATGATGGAGATACGGCGCTAATGCTTGCGCTTGATAAAAGGCCCGACCTTATTGTGACTGATATCAAAATGAACCGGATGTCCGGGCTTGATTTTCTTCGGGGCTTACTGCCCGTTCAGGATTACAAGCCAGAATCCATCGTCGTCAGCGGTTATGATGATTTCGAGCTGGTGAAGCAAGCGATGCAAATCAGGGTGCTGGATTATATTCTTAAACCGATTAACATGAAGGAGCTTGACCAAATCGTATGCACGATGATTGACCGCATTCAGAAACGTCAGCTCGATCAGCATAATGAGCAATTGCTGCTGAACCAGGTCAGGTTCGCGATTCCGAAGATGCGTGAAGAGCTGCTCAAAGAGATGATCGAGCAGGATTACGATCCTTACCGCGGAGCAAGAAGGCGCCATCGCCTGCAAACGCTGGATTTGGAATGGATCGCCGAGCAGCAATTGACGCTGGCAGTTATTGAAGCAGATGATTTGAAGGCGATTGAAAACCGTCAAGCAAGGGAAAAGGATCTTATTCTTTTCGGCATCGGCAATGTGATGAACCAAACGCTGGGGGAGGAGAGTCCGAATCCTTTCGCGTTATTTACAGATAGCAGCGGTCGCTGGGTTATCATATTTGGCTGCCCGCGTCCAGAGCATGCCGAGCAAAGCCAAGGCTTGGCGCAGCTATGCCTGCAGAGAATCAATGAGTTTGTTAAAGTGAAGGCGAGTGCTGGTATGCGCACCACACCTTGTACATTCGAGCATTTGCATGAAATGTTCGCCGAAGCGGTGAACGTACTGGAGCAGAAAGCTGTGTATGGCGGGAACCGGTTATTCACGGAGCAGGGGCTTTACCTTGAGGGGGATGGCGGCGATTTGTCGCTAAGCGAGCCCGAAGAGGTGCTGGACCTTGTGAAATATGGGACGGATGAGGATATTACAGCTGCAATGGAGCGTTTTGTCGAGATGGTTCATGCTTGGCGGCTCAGCCAACTGAGAGACATTCAGCAAAAGATATTCGAATGGCTGTTCGAAGTATTCCGCCGCGCGGCATCGGCTGGCATGCCGAATAAGACATGGGGCAGCAATCCGATTGCTGTATGGGAGCAGCTCGAGCAGTTCGATACGCTGCAGTCGCTGCGTGAGCAGACGGAGTTATTCCTGCATGCGATTGCTGCGGATTTCCGTAAGCTGTCCGCAACGCCTAGCCAAATCGTAACCGAAGCGGAGAAAATACTGCAACGTAATTATGCTGAGAGCTTGACGCTTCAAAGTGTAGCGCAGGCCGTTCATGTCACGCCGGTTTGGTTAAGCAAGCTGTTCAAGAAAGAGAAAAGAAAAACGTTTTTGGAATATTTGACGGAGATTAGAATCGAGAAGGCTAAGGATATGCTTGGCGATATTCAGCATAAGGTGTACCAAATTTCTTTTCAAGTAGGCTATAAGGACCCGGTGCATTTCTCTAAGCTGTTCAAGAAACAGGTTGGCTGCACGCCTAAGGAATATCGGAGACAAAGAGGCATTGCGGAAGAGTAAGCGAGTCCCGTATAGACGAAGTCAAGTACAGCAAGAGGCAGCTTCCAGGTAGAACGTGCTTAACCTAGGAAAGCTGCCTTTTTCTGTATGCTGTTTATATCAGCGTTATTTCGCTTGTTTCGGCAGTCCAATTGTAACGATCTTATAAGGTTCAACTGCAATGGTATGGCTAACTAACTCTTGGCTCTCATCCTCCATCACGTTGCTTATGTACGCATCGGATGAGGCATCGGGATGCAGAGCAAGGCGAATAGCCGAGCTGCCCATATTGTACCAGCGAGCCATGCTGTCTCCTCGCTCTTCATTGACCTTCAAGCTGGAGAAGGCAAGCTGGATACCGTTCCACTTTAGGAAATTATGCACGGGAGGAAGCTTTCCTTCATGAATATCTGTTCGGGCGACGGTAAGCGGGACCGGGTAGCGGTAAGCTTCACGGTAGGTCTCGAACCGTGAAGCAGCGCCGGCGTAAGGAAGAACCAGCCACTGCGCTTCGTTCGTACCGAGGCATTGGGCTTCTGGCGTATGGAAGACGCCCCAATCGCCAAGCTCGCCTACAGCGCGCAGCAAGGTTAAAGCGATGGTGTTTCTGCCATCTCGCAGTACCTCGTATTCGTTTAACCCTTTGCCTGCGATGGTTAGACCACGCAGTTCGTCGTGTATATCGATAAAGGCTTGCATATGCTGGCAGTTGCTAGGGTTCTCCCATTCATTCTCAGGAACGTTATTTCTCTGCGCAACCTCGAAGATTGAATCGGCAAAATGCGTATCCGTTCGAATGTCGCTTGGAAGCAGAACACGGAGCCGATGATCCTTGGACTGGTTCTCTATACGTGCATGCGCATGCACGCCTTTCCCTTCGCGATCCAAGCTGAGGCGCGTCACAATGACTAAGGGCACAAGCTCCGTGGATCTTGCAGCCTTCCGCTGGCGGAATTCGACCATGGTACGAATTTCTTCAGATAGCTGTTCATTCGCATGAGCCGGAATGGCAAGGCGGTGTACAATTTCAATCGTAGCACGGAATGGAGTATCCTCAGTGATGCTGATCGCAGCTCTGCTGCCTTTAGTCGTCAGCGCTTGATCAGCTGTCGGCTGTTTGAAAATATACTCATTGCCAATATCGCCTACATTCTCATAATGACCAAGATTAAGGAAGTGCTGCCCGCTTTTTTTGTCATATAGCGAATAGCTGCCGTCCGCTTCGACCGAGAGACGAAGATGACGATTCTCAAGCGTCCAATCTCCCGTTACAAGGGATGAATAGTCGGTTGTTTCATGCTTGCTGTCCGCAGGTCTTGGAATCCATGCGAAGCTGCCATAGCCCATCGATGGCAATATGCCGGTCTCGAAGGTTAAACGAAGCGCCCTGGCCATGTAAGGCTGGCGGAATTTGTCCTTGGGCAAGTCATAACCGAAGCGCACGCCGAGATCCTCGGCGCTGAATGCCAAACGATTCCCGTCCGCGTCGACTAAATAACCGTCCGCATATGTTCGGTCGCTTACTTGCTGCGCGATGGCAACTGGATCCTCACTCTGATCGAAATATCGGTGAGACCACTCCAGCTCAGTGGTTACTACGGATGAGCCTTCATATCCGCTGGTGTTGAATACGATAAAAGGTGCAGCATCAGAGCCATACGATGCGAACGCCGTGGTATCAACTTTGCCCGCAATAAACGTGGCGGCCTCGGCGGCAAGCGCTTTGCCGACCTCTGTGCTTTTGGCGAAACGCGTCTTCATTTCCTGATACACCTCATCCACACTGCAGCCGCAAATGCTGTCATGCGGATGGTTCTGCATCAACGTTTTCCAAGCATATTGCAGAAGACCGTGCGGATACGACTTTCCTAGCTGATGAGCGAGCGTGGAGAGCGGCTCGGCAACCTTCTCCAGCAGCGTCTGATTCCGCTGATTAAGCTGCTTGATATAGACTCTAGCGGATGCCGTGTTGACCAAGGAGTACCAGCCATCTGTTTTCTGGCCGCGCAGCTCGCCTTTCGTCAGACTGAGGTTAGCTGGTTTATCGGCATGCAGTGCTTTCTTGTAGTCGTCGAAATTCGAATGGATGAATTCATAATCAGGAAAGAGCTCACGCGCAACGCGCAGCGCTTCGGACAGATTGGTCTGAATAGGCTGATGGTCGCAGCCGTTCATGAGCAGGAGATGCGGTGTTGACGCATATTGCTCCGCCCGAGACAGCCGATGCTCCCAATAAGGCTTTGCCAGTGAAGGATCGACAGGGATTTCCATGCCGTTGTTGTACCAATTGGCGAACAGGATGCCAAGGACGCTTGAGCCATCGGGCGCCTGCCAGACGAGCTCGGAGTAAGGGGATTCAAGGCCCGCTGTATCCTCGACGCGATTATTGAAGCCGGTCGCTTTGACGCCTCTGCCGAACACGGCTGTGTCGATGCCAGCTTGACGGAGCAGCTGCGCCGCCTGCCCCATATTGCCGAAGGAGTCTGGGAAGTATCCAAGCTTCGAGATAGGACCGAACTTGCGCGCATCGCTATGACCAATCTGGAGATTGCGGACGTTCGCCTCGCTGCTCGTAAGAAACTCATCCTGCAAAATATACCAAGGACCCAGAGAAAGCTTGCCCTCGTCGCATAACCGGGCAATGATATCGCGTTTCTCTGGATATACCTGCAAATAATCGTCCAATATGATCGTTTGTCCATCGAGATAGAAGCTGCGGAATTCGGGATCGGTTTCGAACGTTTCCAGCAGCGTGTCCATCGTTTCAATCAGCTTCACATGATGGGCTTCGTAGGGCATATACCACTCCCGATCCCAGTGGGTATGGGAAATGACATGAACCACCTGCTTCGATACAGTCATCGTTGTTCCTCTTTTCCGTAGAAGGTTTGTTCGTACGCCATTAGTGTAAAGAATCGACTGAAGTGCTTCAATGAGACAAACCGAAACTTTAAGGTGAATTATTAAATACATATTGCGTCATCGACGGAATGAAGGTTAAAATCGGGGACAAGCATACTCGATCAGGCGAGTGGGGAATACAGGAAAGCAGGTGCAGTCAGATGAATAAAGTGTCCTTTCGGCTAGCTTCATCCTTTCGCAATCGGATGATTCTTATTTTCTTAATGATCATTATTGTACCTTTCCTGCTATTCGCTTATTACGCGCATATTAAGTCCATAGAAGGCATCTCCAATACGAATACAAAGATGACGATGAGCTACTTGCTGCAAGCACGCAAAAACTTCGAGATATACTTAGGAAAACTCAATGAGCAAATTAATGAAGTCATTGGCAATAAAGTACTTCAGGAGCAGCTGGAGAATGAGCCATTAGATCGGGCAAAAGAGGAAGCGTTTACAGTCAACCTATTGACCGCGCTATATCAAGCAACGCCGGTAATTGACGCGTTCAGAGTCAAGGTTTATCCGATCAAGCCGACAAATTATCCGTCTTATATGAGAACGATTGATGAATCGGTGCGGATCGGCGACCAATACTGGTTCCAGCGCTCGAAAGCAACCGTTAGTCCGACCTGGTATTTGACAATGCCGCAGCAAGGGAAATATGGGAAGCCGCTGCTATCCTACGTGAAGCGCTTCTCAGGGCTTTATGATCAAAGAGTGCGAGGGATCATCGCAACCGATTTGTCCGAGGATTACTTGAAGCGGTATTTCTCTCCCTCGGACCAGCTCAAGGATCAGAAGCTGCTGCTTATCAATGAGCAAGGCATCGTACATTATGATTCGGCTGCGAATGAATGGACGGGGAAGGAATTTCCATCTGCAGCGCTTATATCTTATATGGCTTCTGAAGTTGAGGGGTCGACATCTATTGCTATCCAAGGACAAACGTACTTGGCCACTTATCTTCGGATGGCGAACCACCCATGGACGATCGTGAGCCTTACACCGCTGCATGAGCTGACGGGGACCATCGATGAAATCAATCGAATGCTCGTCATTTTCCTCGTCGTGTATCTGATCTCCTGCATGAGCGTTGTTTTTTACATTACCGCTTATTATACGCAGCCAATCGCGCATCTCGTCCGTCTGATGAGAAGGCTGGAAGCAGAGAACCTTCATTACCTGCTGCCTTGGTCATCGCGCAAAGACGAGGTGGGCTGGCTTTACCGAGGCGTGGGCAGTCTCGTGCAGCGAATCGAGGGATTGATCAAGGAAGCGGCGCTCTCGGAGCGCAACAAGAAGGTGCTCGAGTTCCAAGTGCTTAGCCATCAAATCAACCCTCATTTCCTATACAATACGCTTGAGTCCATCCGTTGGAAAGCGGAGAACCATGGTCGAAGCGATATTAGCGAAATGGTCTCCGCACTCGGCAATCTGCTGCGGCTTAGCTTAAACCAAGGCAAGGAGATTACGACGCTGCGCCGGGAGCTTGAGCAGGTCAAAGCGTATGTGCTTATCGAACAGGCACGGATGGGCAAGGCCGTACGCATCTTGTATGCGTGTGAGGAAGAAGCGATGGATTTGCCGTTTTTGCGATTGCTTCTGCAGCCATTGGTAGAGAATGCGATTCAGCATAGCGTGAGGGATGATTTCGACAAAGGGAAAATCATGATTACGACAAGGATTGAGCAGGACGATATCGTCATCGAGCTCGCGGATAACGGCAAAGGAATTCCAGCAGCAGTGCTGGAGGAGCTGGAGAAGGCAGAGGAACCAAGTGCCGCGTACAGTCAAGCACGCAGAGGTGTGGGGCTGCGCAACGTAAATGACCGTTTGAAGCTGTATTTCGGAGAAGCCTATAAGCTAAAGATTGAGACAGGACCTGGGGAAGGCACCAAAATTACGCTAAAGCATCCGATTCTGAAGGAAGGACAGGATTCGGATGCGATAGGAATAGGCAAAGCATAGCAATCAAAGGAGGCATTACCTTGATAAACAAACGTAACGTTACATTTGTTATAAGTATACTCCTGATGATGATGATGCTCGTTATCACTTCCTGTACGACAAAGAATGAGGAGAGCGGGAACCATTCAGCGAAGGCTGAGCAAGATAACACTAGAACTCCAGTAACACTCAAGCTATTGACTTGGGCGGACGATACCTACCAAGAGCTATATGATAAATTTAATGCCAAATATCCTTGGATCACGATTGAGCCGATTCAGATTAACGGCGGCGACGATACGATTATGGATCAGATCATTGCGCTTAAGGCAGCAGGTACGCCTGTTGATCTCACTTGGGTCGTAGGAGATTTACTCCGTTATGAGGAAAGCGGTTTGCTGGAAAATCTAAAGCCTTATATGGACAAGGACGTCTCGTTCCAGAACAAGGTGCTGCCGGACGGTTATTTCGATACGATGGTGTTTAATGGCCGCAGGCTGGCTGTTCCGTTCGTTGACGTACCGATGTGGATTATCGTCAACAAAGATTTGCTTGCCAAGCATGGAATTGATATGCCGTCCAACAATTGGACCTTCGAAGACTTCCGAAATATCGCCAAGCGCGTCACCGATCCTTCCGCAGGGGAGTACGGACTGACTACGAACAGCGACTTTGTCATGCGCTTGCTGCCCATGAAAGCGACAGCCGATGGTCATGCTCCGAATTTGGCCTATTTGAATGAGCGATTGACTCAGAGCTTGCTTCATACGCCTGAAATATTGGATGATGTACGCTGGCTGCAGGAATTCGTGACGAAGGATGGCTCGATGCTGTCCTGGAAGGATGCAGCCGCGAACGGCGAGGTTGTACGGCAATTCGTAAACGGCAAGACGGCTTTCGATATCGGGGGAGACTGGCTGCTGCCAAGTTTGCAGAAGGAAGCGGCCTTTGAGTGGGATATTCTTCCTTTTCCAAGGGGCGAGGTCGATCAATATTCGTTCCATATCAATGGACCGCTTGCGCTGCTGAGCGATTCGCAGCATAAAGACGATGCTTATAAGTGGATCAGCTTCCAGTTCGAGCTGGAGGCGCAGAAGTGGAAGATCGAGAAGGGAGCGAACGCTTCGGTTATCGATCCGGAGCTGGCGGCGTACATCGATCAAGTACCGCTATGGCAGGGAAAAAACATCGAAGCGGTCAAGATGACGAGGGATAATGGGCTCGTATTGCCCGGTGCGACGATTCCCGGATTCTCCGACTATAACTGGATCAATGTCGTCAACGATATCGTATTTCAAGGTCATGACGTGAATCGAATCATTCCGGAAACCGAAGCATGGAACAAAAAAACGCTTGAGCTGCGGGAACGCATGAAACGCAAGCCTTGAGCTTGCAGACATACGTTTGCAAAGCAGAATACAGGTTCGAAGAGCCTTCTTCTAGCAGATCGATCTGCCGGAAGGAGGCTCTTATTTGTCTATGGGCAGAAGAAATAAAGAGGAAGCTAACCGAGCACAACAAAGGATAAGAATGCCCCATAGTATGGAAATTGGCGTTACTTTAATATAAAAGTATCACTTATGGGAAAGGGAAATGGATATGAAATCAAATGGAGTCATTCGGGAATTGCTTCGAAACCGTACCTTGCTGCTTATGTTCCTGCCCGTCGCGACGCTCCTTTTTCTATTTAATTACTTGCCGCTCGCAGGGCTGGTCATCGCATTCAAAAACTTCGACTTCGCAAAGGGGATATTCGGGAGCGATTGGATGGACCCGCTGCTCTATAACTTTGATTACTTGTTCTCATCTTCAACCGCGTTCCGTGCTATTCGAAATACGATTCTGTTGAATGCGCTGTTCATCACGGTTGGCTTACTATTCGAAGTAGGGTTCGCCTTGCTGCTTAACGAGATTCGGAACAAATATTTCAAGCGTATTACGCAATCGATTACGTTTCTGCCGTTCTTCATTTCATGGATTGTCGTTGGTGTCTTCGCTTATAACCTGATGAATTTCGAGAGCGGCGCTATTAATCGACTGCTTGAGGGCATCGGTATGCAGCCTATCGATTTCTACAGCGAAGCTGGCTTATGGCCGCTCATCCTGACGATTGCCGTGAGGTGGAAGGTAACAGGGTACGGCACGATTATCTATTTGGCGGCATTAACCTCTATCGACAATTCTTATTATGAAGCGGCTTCAATTGACGGTGCCACACGCTTCCAGCAAATTCGCTATATCAGCATTCCGATGCTAAGGCCGACGATTATTATTCTGACGCTGCTTGCGGTTGGCCGAATTATGAATGCAGACTTCGGCATGTTCTATGCGATGGTCGGCGATGCGTCTCTGTTGTTCCCGACTACGGACGTCATTGACACATTCGTTTATCGCAGCTTGCGCAAATCCGGCGATATCGGTATGGCATCTGCAGCTGGCTTCCTACAGTCAATTATCGCCTTCGTGCTCATTATCGGCAGTAATTACGCAGCTCGCAAAATAGACAAGGACTCGGCGATATTTTAATCCGTCATTTCACATCAAGGGAGGTTCACTTATATGCTTGCCCGCAAAATGTCTATATCACAAATCGTCATTATGATCGCGATCTCTTTATTTAGCTTATCATGCCTGTTCCCATTTATTATGGTTATTTCGGGCTCGCTCAGCACGGAGAAGGATATTATGGAGTTTGGTTACTCGCTCTGGCCCAAAACAGTCACCTTTGATTCTTACCGGATTTTGTTTCTAGGATCGAGCCGCATTCTAGACGCGTACGGCGTAAGTTTATTCGTTACGGCGGCTGGTACGCTGCTATCGTTATTCGTAACGAGCATGGGTGCATACGTAATGGCGAGGCGATCGTTTAAGTATCGAAACATACTGTCTATCTATGTGATTATCACGATGCTGTTTAATGGAGGGCTCGTCCCGTGGTATATCATTTGCGTCAGATACCTGGACCTGAAGGATACGCTATGGGCACTTATTCTGCCAATGCTGGCCAATGCATTCAATATGTTCCTCATTCGCAATTTCATGCTCTCGATTCCCGAGGACATGAACGAGTCGGCCAAAATGGACGGTGCAGGCGATTTCAAAATCTTTTACAGTCTAATCGTGCCGCTTTCGGTGCCTGTGCTTGCTACAGTGGGCTTGTTCGTTGCCTTGAGCTACTGGAACGACTGGTTTCTTGGCCTTATGTTCGTCGATAAGCAAGAGCTTCAGCCGCTGCAGCTGCTGCTGCGGACGCTGATCTCCAATGTGGAGTTTCTGAAGAGCTCCAGCAACGCTTCTGCAATGCAGCGCATATCCGCGCAGATTCCATCGGAATCGATCAAGATGGCGCTTACGGTCATCACAATTGGACCTATTATTTTCTTATATCCGTTTGTGCAGCGTTTTTTCGTCAAGGGTTTAATGGTTGGCGCCGTAAAAGGATGACTATGTCGGCATCAGCCGTGTAGTATATAAATCAAATGCTAAGGGGAGAGATTCAGATGAAAAAAAGAAAGGCAAAACTGCCGCTGCTGCTGACTGCTGTTATGCTAGTCACCGCGATGCTTGCGGGCTGCAGCTCGAACAACGGGAATGTGACTAACAACAGCACAGCGACGAATGCACCTTCTGAGGAATCCGGTGAGAAGCAGGAGGACGAGGTCACGCTTAAATTTTATTTTGGCGGGGATAAAAAAGCAGCTACGGACGAGGTCTGGTCCAAGGTCAGCGAATACGTAAAGGCGAAGGGGCTGAACGTGAAGTTCGACGTTAATTTTATTCCGTTCGGCGATTTCAAAGAAAAAATGCTCGTTATGGCTGCTTCTGGCGATAACTGGGATATGAACTTCGATGGCGATTGGTTGTCGTACAAGCAAATGGCTGCGAAGGGCTCGTATATGGCGCTGAATGATCTGCTTCCGGAGTTTGCGCCTAATCTCACGAAGAAATACGAGGAGCAAGGCACGCTTACGGCAGCTACAGTAAACGGCGACATCGTTGGACTTCCGTGGACAATGAAGATGAATGAGCGTAAGTTTACCGCTTGGCGTTCCGATCTTGTTGAGAAGGCTGGCCTTGATATACCAGCTGGATCGATTAAGACGATCGAGGATGTTGACCGTTTGCTGCGTGAGCTGAAGAAGGCTTACCCGAACGAAAGAATATCCCGCACAGCACCTATATCGCTCATCATGATTCGCGATGAGTGGGTAGATTTGAATTTCCACGGTCTCGGCTTCTATTTGGCTGATGACAAAATAACGATTCAAGCGGTTGAGCAGCAGCCTTTCTATCTAGAGGCGGCAAAGCTGGCTAAGGTGTGGTATGACGATAATCTAATCAATCGAGATTCGATGATCGATAAGTCAGATGAAGCAGCAGAATGGCGAAATGGAAAGAAACTGTTTACGGTTACTTCTCATGAATGGGTCAGTGCCAATCCAGGCTTCTCCGATTCGACTTTCCAAATGGAATCGGCTGAATTGTACCCGGACAAACGCTTTGTTAACCGTACAGCGCTTGCTAACGTCGTTGCGATCAACCGCAATTCCAAAAATCCGGAGCGCGTGCTTCGTCTACTGGATATGATCGAAACCGACAAAACACTTTATGACCTTGTTCAATACGGAATTGAAGGCAAAACCTATGTACTGAATGGCGAAGCGGCCGATTATCCAGCAGGAATGGATACAACGACGAGCAATTACATGGAATGGGGCGGCCAATGGGCGTTCTGGAAGCCGCAATTCATGCGTCCAACGATGACATACGGACCTGATTTCTGGGTGAAGGAAGCTGAATTCGCAAGCAAGCCGAACAATGTGAACTCTCCGATCGACGGGCTGTTTATTGCAGAGGACAATATGAAGAACGAGATCGCGAAACGTGATACCGCAAGTGATGAACTGAACAGACCCATTGAATTCGGTGTCGTGAAGGATGTAGAGAAGGCAGTAGCGGATTATATCGAGACACAGAAGAAAAACGGATTGGACATCATCATTGCCGATACGCAAAAACAAATTGACGCGTTCCTTGCAACTAAAAAATAATCATTCATCTACGAGAGAAGCCGACCTGAAGCAATGAAGGAAGGCTTCTCCTGTATAACCAGCAGCCTTAAACCGCGAGCCTGGTCCCCCGGGACTAGGCTCTTTTTTCGCGAATCCGTATTTTGCAACCAAGACAGCTCATCAGCGCAGTTCCAATGATCTGCCGTAATGTAAGGAGGAGGAGGAGGTGGTAGGATCGTCAATAAGGGCTTGGTTCAGTATTGCAATACAAACTTAAAGGAGGAAGAGCATGTTCGCTAAAAGTAAAAAAAGTGTATGGCTAATTATCTCCCTCGCATTCATCATCATCGCTACTCAGATTTCATTCTCGCCGTCTCAGGTTTCTGCCGCATCCAATTTAGCGCTTAATAAACCAGTAACAGAAAGCAGCCATACTCAGGTGTATTCCGCTGCCAACGCAACAGATGGGAATCAGGCTACTTACTGGGAAGGGGCGGTTAACAGCTATCCGAATTGGCTAAGGGTCGATCTTGGCAGCAGCCAATCCGTTAACCAAGTCGTTCTTAAGCTTCCCGTGTCATGGGGTACGCGTACACAGACGCTTTCGATTCAGCAAAGCAGTGATGATGTGAGCTATACGACGGTCACAGCTTCGGCGAACTATATCTTTAACGCAGGCTCGAACTCGGTGACGATCAATTTCGCGAGTACGAGCGCACGGTATTGGAAGGTAAATGTGACGGCGAATAGCGGAGCGACAGGTGGACAGGTATCAGAGCTGGAGTTATATGGACCTACACCTTCCCCTTCCCCTACACCAACGCCAAGTGCTGCTCCAAGTGTGATTTCGGCTTTTGCACAGACGGCAGCTTCAAGCTACAACAGCCAATTCGGCATTCAGCTGGAAGCCTCAAGCGAGGGTGGTCAGAATGTAGCCTATATTGACAATGGTGACTACATCGCGTTCAATGATGTCGATTTCGGCAGCGGAGCCTCTACGGTTTCTTTGCGAGTAGCCAGCCAAACGAGCGGCGGCAATATCGAAATCAGACTGGACAGCGCTACGGGGACTTTGGCTGGAACTTGTGCCGTAACGGGTACAGGCGGCTGGCAAACTTGGACAACGAAAAATTGTTCGATCAATACAATAAGCGGGGTCCATCAGCTGTTCTTGAAATTTACAGGTGGAACGGGAAACCTCTTTAATGTCCATTGGTTCAAGTTCGGGGCTGCTTCGCCTGGCGGCGACGTAGTCGGCAAAATATTTGCGGGCTATCAAGGCTGGTTCACTGCCGGCGGCGATGGTTCACCCCTCAACAACTGGACGCACTGGTCCAAAGACAACAACAATCTAACTCCTAATTCGAACGTGAATGTCGAGATGTACCCGGATATTAGCGAGTATACGAAGCTGTATCAGACAAATCTGGGCAATCTAGGCAATGGACAGCCCGCCAAGCTGTTCTCCTCTTATGACCAGGAAACGGTCAACAAGCATTTCGAATGGATGCAAACGTACAATATTAGCGGCGCCGCCCTGCAAAGATTCGGTGCGGATGCGAGCAGCGCTCCGAACAGCTGGAGACAGAACCGGGATAGCGTAGCCGTCAAGGTGAAAAATGCTGCGGAGTCATATGGACGCAAATTTTACGTCATGTACGATATTACGGACCTGAGTCCAACCCAGTGGGTGAATAACGTCAAGACAGATTTTACGAACAATGTGGTAGGTACGATGAATTTGACAGCATCCTCCGCGTATGCCAAGCAGGGCGGCAAACCTGTCATATGTATTTGGGGGATCGGATTTACAGACCGTCCGGGTACGGCGGCAGAGTCAGCTGAGCTGATTACATGGTTTAAGAACCAAGGCTATTACGTGATCGGCGGCGTTCCTACACACTGGCGCAATGGGACGGGAGATTCCAAGAGCGGTTTCCTTGACGTATATAAATCGCTGGATATGCTGTCCCCGTGGTTTGTCGGCCGATTCAGCCAAATAGCGGGAGCAGACCACTATAAAACGAATCAGTGGCAGCCGGATTTCGAATTCACGCAAGCGAACGGCATTGTTTATCAACCGGTTATCTGGCCAGGCTTTGCTTGGAAAAATATGAAAAACGGGCCGATTAACGAAATTCCTCGACTGCACGGTGATTTCATGTGGCGGCAGGCCTACAATCTGAAAAGTTTAGGAGTCAATACAGGTTACATTGCCATGTTCGACGAATATGATGAGGCGACAGCTATTGCCAAAGCAGCGACGAACAGCTCGATGATTCCGAATAATCAATATTTCCTAACCCTTGATGCAGACGGTGTTGCCGTATCATCAGATTTCTATTTGCGCTTAACCGGCGATATTGCGAGATTGTTCAACAATGAGCTTCCGCTTACCGTGAATCATCCGACCAGCCATCAATAGTAAAGATTTGATAGAGATGAAGGCGTCCCCCTAGCGGGAACGCCTTTTTCGATTATAATAGAAAGAACGAACGGAGAGGGGCGATCGCATGAGCACGGTTAAACATATTATATTTGATTTTGACGGCACACTGGCGGATACTTGGCCTGTCATGTATATGGCTGTTGCAGGCGTATTCCGCCGGCATGACAGCCGTGAAATAACGATTGAGGATATATATGCAGTAGCTGGACCAACAGAGCTGCAAATTATTGAACGGCATCTTCAGAACCGCGATCAGGTAGAGCAAGCGATAAATGAGTTCTTGTCGGATTATGAGCAGCATCATGATGAGCTTGTCGAGCGCAGCGAGAGCATTGTAGAACTGCTTGCAGCACTTCGGAAAGCGGGCTTTGGTCTCGCCTTGTTCACTGGAAAGTCGCGGCGAACACTCGATATTTCTCTTGAAAAGCTAGGCTGGGAAACGAAGTTCGACCATATTATAACCGGCGACGATGTAGAGAAGCGCAAGCCATCGGCGGAAGGCATTCACCGTATACTAGACAAGCTAGGCTGGTCGCGAGAGCATACAATCTTCGTCGGGGACAGCAATGATGACATGCAAGCAGGTCAGGAAGCAGAAGTACGTACTTTCGCAGCGCAGTGGATGTCGATCGTGCAGGACAAGCATTATCGAACTCAGCCAGAACGCATCTTCAGCGACGTTGACGATTTCCGTGCATTTGTTTTGTCACAGGCCTAGGGCGTGTCTGAGAACTCTGAGGACAGCAAATTTTGCCGAATTTTCGTTCCATGCAAGGCGCGTTTGTGAAGGCGTACCGGGGTACGTCAAGCAAACGGAACGAAGCAGGGGGCGAAAAGGCGGTGAAAGGTGCCACTGAACGGGTTTTCTGACACGACCTAGTAAGCAACGTTTTTCATGAGGTTTATTTCGTTTATTACAGAAATAAGAAGCTAACAAATTAGGGCTGCAATCTGCGCGTTCATGCGCCAATTGCAGCCTTTTCTTATTTAATGAATGACTAATTGCTGAGCTTGCTCCAAATGGATGATAGTGGATAATAATAGACAGCAAAGGATAAGAATCACATCTATTCGTGAGATGGCTTGTATTTTAGAATAAAAAGACAGCGCTTACATTTCTGTGAATCCTTACTTGTTGTTCAGCTTCCCGAAAGGAAGCTAAGGTTGGTGAAGCTGCAATCCCAAGCGAGGGAGGTGGTAGGATCGAAGGAAACCGGAGCCGTTCGAAGCAGCGCTCAGCGTGCAAGGTAAAAGCTTTGAGAACATTCAAACGAGGAGGTTATTTATGTTAGCTATGTTCAAGCATCGCCCATTATTGATCTGGCTGCTCGTGTTTGTCATCGTCTGTACACCGCTCATGATAACGCCGAAATGGGTATCGGCAGCTAGTAATCTTGCATTGAACAAAAGTGTGACGGAGAGCGGACATATTCAGAACTATGCAGCAGCCAATGCGACTGACGGAAACCAAGCTACTTATTGGGAGGGACCGGCTAATCAATATCCGAACTGGCTGCGGGTTGATCTGGGCAGCACCCAATCCGTTAATCAAGTCGTGCTCAAGCTGCCGGCATCATGGGGCACGCGTACCCAAACGTTATCCGTTCAGAGCAGCATCGACGGCACGAGCTTTGTGGACGTGGTTGGCTCTGCCACTTATACCTTTAGCTCTGGGACGAATACGGTTACGATACCGTTCACAGCAGCCAATGCGAGGTACGTAACAATTAACTTTACGACAAATTCGGGAGCGACGGGCGGTCAGGCTTCCGAGCTGGAAGTGTATGGACCGACACCGACCGCGACACCAAGCCCATCGCCGACACCTGCTCCGTCAGCGACGGCGCCGCCGAATACAATATCAGCATTCAATCAGACGGCAGCAGCCAGCTTTTCCTCACAGCTTGGCATACAAACGGAAGCATCGAGTGAGGGCGGGCAAAATGTAGGGTTTATCGATAACGGTGATTATTTGTTGTTCAACAATGTTCATTTCGGAACTGGGGCAGCATCTGCTGAATTCAGAGTAGCCAGCAATGCCAGCGGCGGTCAGATTGAAATTAGAGTTGGAGGCGTGAATGGTACGCTGGCAGGTACCTGTGCCGTACCAGGTACGGGCGGCTGGCAATCGTGGACAACGGTGAACTGTGGGGTTAGCGGACTTTCGGGCATTCATAATCTATATTTGAAATTCACGGGCGGAGCGGGCAATCTGTTCAATGTGCGCTGGTTTAAGTTTTCAACAGCTGCACTTACAGGAGATGTGGTTGGCAAAATTTTTGCTGGCTATCAAGGCTGGTTCACGGCAATCGGTGACAATTCTCCGCTGAACAATTGGAATCATTGGTCTAAGAATCCGAGCGCGCCGGGTCCTAACGGAAACGTTAACTTCGAGCTATACCCGGATACACGAGAATACTCGAAGCTGTACCAGACCGCTTTAGGCAATTTGGGGAATGGGCAGCAAGCCAAGCTGTTTTCCTCTTATGACCAAGAAACGGTCAATAAGCATTTCGAGTGGATGCAGACTTACAATATTAACGGCGCTGCCCTGCAGCGGTTCGGTGCCAAGGTGAACAACAGCTCGCCGGACAGCTGGATGATTAATCGCGACAGCGTAGCGGTGAAAGTGAAGAACGCAGCCGAAGCGTATAACCGAAAGTTTTATATTATGTATGACATTACGGGCTTGGATGCGAGTACATGGGTTACTGCGGTCAAAAATGATTTTGTCGATAATGTCATCAACAACATGAACCTAACCGCTTCAAGTGCTTATGCGAAGCAAGAGGGCAAGCCGGTCGTCAATATATGGGGAATCGGCTTCGATGATCGTCCCGGTACAGCTGCGGAGTGTACAGAGCTCATTACTTGGTTCCAGAACCAAGGCTATTACGTGATTGGCGGTGTTCCTACCTATTGGCGGACGGAAGACCGAGATTCCAAGCCAGCCTTTCTCCCTGTATACAAAAAGCTGGATATGATATCGCCATGGTTTGTCGCGCGCTTCGGCACCATTCCGGGGGCCGATGATTTCAAAACGAATCAGTGGCAGCCTGATTACAACTTAACACAGCAGAACGGTATTGATTACCAGCCCGTTATCTGGCCAGGCTCAGCATGGTCGAACATGACGGGCGGTCCGCGCAACGAAAATCCACGGCTTCATGGCGATTTTATGTGGCGTCAAGCTTACAATATGAAGAGTATAGGCATTCGAACGGGCTATATTGCTATGTTTGATGAATACGATGAGGGCACTGCTATTGCCAAAATGGCTGAAAACAGCTCTATGATACCGAATAACCAATATTTCCTTACGCTGGACGCGGACGGCGTTGCTGTTTCCTCCGACTTTTATTTGCGACTGGCAGGAGATATCAACCGTATGTTTAACGATGAAATTCCGATAACGGCCAATCATCCGACCTCTCACCAATAAAAGCAAGCATGCAAAGAAGCGTTCCTAAATGAGGAACGCTTCTTTGCGTATATAAAATATTCATAGGGGGACAATCGTAAGAGGAATAATAGGTTAATAAGGAGAAGCGGAGCATGGATTCACTTATACAAGAAATAAAAGATTCACTCGGAAATAATGATGATTTCTTCCTCCAGCAGTATACCATAGGTGAGGCTCGCCTATTATTAATGGGCTTCATCTCGTTAATTGATTTGACGAAGTCGAAAGAAGCGCTTTATGACAACATGCATAATTGGAAGCTGGAAGCGAACACGGTAACTTCCATGATGGACGCCGCTGGTGAAGTAATTGATTTGGATTTGGAGAAAGCCATTATGCTGTTAATGGACGGCAAGCTCATTCTATTCTTTGAGCGGGAGTGTCGTTTCGTCGTGGCAGAACCAGTCCCCAGCTTGCTGAACCGTGCCATCGAATCCCCTACGAACGAGAATGTACTCCAAGGGGCAATCAGCTCTTTTATCGAGGATATTGACACGAACTTAGGTATGGTCAGAAAACAAGTTGTTTCTCGCCATATAAAGGTGAAAAACTTGCTCGCAGGCTCCTCGCATAAGAAAAAGCTATCGGTGATCTATGATGACAGCAAGGCGGATATCAAACTTGTGACTAAGATGATCAAGCAGCTTGAAAGCAGCAGCGATCATGAAATCAACAATCTACAACATGTAACGAGAGCATTAGGCTTGTCTGCATGGTCCTCCGTGCCCAAGTTCAATACGACGGAGCTGCCGGCAGAGGCAGCCGCTGCATTGGGGAAGGGGCGAGTGATCCTCTTTGTCGATCGAATGCCGTTCGCCCTTATTCTGCCGAATCTGATCTGGGATATGTTCACACTTGAGAATGACCGTAACTTTCCGCTTCCCTTAATGATCAGCATCCGCGTACTTCGCGTGATTGGCGTGCTTACGACGTTAATTGCGCCAGGTCTTTATGTCGCGCTTGTGGCGGTCAACCCGGAGGTGCTTCGCATTGAGCTCGCATTAACGATCGCGCAAAGCCGCGAGGGCGTACCCTATCCGGCTATTGTTGAAATGATATTTATGCTTATTATTCTAGAGCTTATTATCGAAGCGAGTACTCGATTGCCAAAGAGCATCGGTCCCACAATTACAATGGTGGGTGGCATTATATTAGGCCAAGCTGTCGTAACGGCTAAGCTCGTCAGCAACTTGCTTATTATTATTTTGGCGGCTACGACGATTTCGAACTCGACGGTGGTAGGGTTTCAGAATTCGTTAGCCATTCGCTTATTCAAATATGTGATCGTTATTATGTCCGCCATGTATGGTGTGCTGGGCTTACTCGCAGGGCTTGTTCTGATTTGCGCTTATTTTTCCAGTTTAAACACTTTTGGTATTTCCTATTTGAACATAAACATGAAGAAGGGTGAGGCCAGAAATGGATAAAAGCTTGCACGTCATATTCATGTACGGCTTGACTCAGCTTGGGTTTATCTTTTTCTTCTATTCCGGTGATATTATTGCGAGTACGTCAGAGGGTCATTGGCTCGCTATCATTATCGGTCTTGTGCTCAATGGGGCGATGGTTTGGCTTTATATGAAAGGTCTTGGCTATTTCCCACAGCAGGACATTATTAGCATTTATACAGGTTTAGGAAAGGGGGCAGCGGTCTTGTTTCTCCTGCCGCTCATCTTCTTCCTATTTATTACTAATATCATTACGATTCGAGCGTTTTCGGAGGCTATTACGCTTATCTTTCTTGCCAATACTCCCTTATGGGCGATTATGGCACTTATCATCATCATTTCTGGCTATATTGCGCTTAACGGCGTTGAATCCATATTTCGAACGGGCGTTTTACTCGCGATTTTGTTTCTGCCGGTTATTTTATTCACGATTTGCATCTCATTCCAAAATGTAGACTTTCGCTACTTTTTCCCGATCATGGATGAGAAACTCACTTTTCTAACTAAACCGCCCTATTGGCACAGTTTTTCTGCATTCGCCGGGAGTTTCCTGTTTCTCGGCTTCATTCAGCCTTATGTGGCCTATCGACCGCGGATTGTAATGATAACTGTGGCTGCGCTTGTCCCTTTTTATTTCATTTCTGTTTACGTGCCGCTCTTTACATTCGGGCAATCAACAGCTTCGACATTCAAATTTCCCTTCATTGTGCTCATGAGTACGATTCATATCAACTGGCTGATGTTTGATCGAATAACGATGTTTTTGCTTCTCTGCTTAGTCACCTTTACGATGCTGTTTATATCGATGGTACTGTGGAAGCTCAGTCAAGTTCTGCATCGCTGTCTGCCAAAGGTGAAGTCTAGTTATTTCGTCATTGTAATAGCTGCTGTTAATTTCATAGGCTGCTTGTTCATAACAAATTGGGATGAAATACAATCACTTATTATGTGGAACACCATGCTGCGATTTTATGTGTTAGTCGGCATTCCATGCTCCATTTGGCTAATCGGAATTCGTAGTAGAAGGATGATAAAAGATGAGGGCGCTTAAGCTGCTAATTGCTGCTATGCTCGTTATGGTGCTTAGCGGCTGCTGGGACAATATCGATATTAACCATCGTGTATTGCCCGTCGTAATGGGAGTCTCGAAGCATGATGGAAACTATTTAATCTATTTGCAAATTCCCGAGCAGGTGCAGAATTCGACTCAGATTAAGATTGTGAAGGGGACAGGCAGTACAATTAATCACGCAGTAGACCTCATCAGCGCCAATCTAGAGGATCGCGTTGATTTGCTTCACATCAAAGTCATCGTGCTCGATAAAAAATATGCGGAAGAAGGCTTGGAGGATACGATCTCCGACTTTATGAGAGGCAGAGATGTTTCTCCTAAGACACTTGTTACCATTTGTGACGAGGATATGGATGCTTTCTTCTCTTCGGTCAGGAAGAAAATGGGGCCCAAAGGAACAACGTTATATGATTTTTTTGAAAAGAACGCGGGATGGAACCCGCAAATCGCACTGACGAGAGTTTGGGAGGTTTATCGCAGCATTCATTCTTACACGCGCGACGTAGCGATTCCCATTATACGATCGGGAGATACGACAGTCGTTCAGCATGTCGGCTCCGCAGTCATTAAAGAAGGCAGAATGGTCAGCCAGATCAGCTCGGAAGAGACGCTGCTGTTTAATGCGTTTCAACGCGAGAGTACACAAGGAAAGATTGAGGTGATGAATCATGCCAGCGTGCTTGTCATCGGTAATTCCCTTGCGGTTCACACTAGAATGGATGGAGGGAATCCGGTTTTACGAAGCAAGCTGAAGCTAAAGGTAGTTATTATGGAGACGAAGGATCATCCTACGAGCGATATGATAATGAAAGAACTAAATGAGAGCTTGACCCATCAGTTCAATCAAATGTTTGCAAAGCTGCAAGAGAGCGAAGCGGATATTCTAGGTATAGGACAATATTTCCGTAGACAGATTCCACGGTCTGAGCTGAAGGAATGGCGTACAACGTTCTATCCCAAGCTGAAGCTTGAGCTGCAAGTACAGACAATTATAGAGAATACGGGTTTTCTGGAGTTGAAATAATACGGCAAGCGTAACTTTCTCTTCATCGGCAGCCAAGGACGATATCGGTCCAAGGCTGCTTTTTGTATATTAAGGGGCTTTGAAATGGCGTAACAGTGACTTTAAATCGAAGTGGCTAATAATAGGACAGAAAGTTTAAGGATGCCTCATTTGGAACGCTTCAGCATTCGCTTACACTATACCTGATACGAGATGAGGATGGTGAAGTCATGGCGAAAATAACGGGAATTTCCTGCATACGCACGCGTAAAAACGGCACTTGGACGATTGTGAAGGTGCAGACGGATCAAGACGGTCTTTACGGGATCGGATCAGCTTCTGATGTCTACAATCCTGAGGCAGTGGTGCAGGTTATTGAGCAATTGCTTGCGCCGCTGCTGATCGGCAAGGATGCTGCTAATATTGAAGATTTATGGCAGACGATGTATATGAGCGGCTACTGGAGAAACGGAGCGATTCTGCATACCGCAATCGGCGGTATCGATATGGCTTTATGGGATATTAAAGGCAAGGAAGCGGGATTGCCCATCTATCAGCTTCTGGGTGGAGCGAGCCGTGCTGCAGTTGCCTGTTACGGGCATGCGGGTGGTTCGGATATTAGCGAGCTGAAGGAAGATGTACAGCGTTATATGGAGGAAGGTTATTCGGTCATCCGGGTTCAAATGGGCGGGTACGGGGGAGGCGGCTTCATTGACGCAGGCAAAGCGAATCTTCCCGAGCGGCCGTGGACGAGTGGCCCTGTCTTTGATGAGCATGCCTATTTGAATGCCATACCGGCTATGTTCGAGCAGCTTCGGCTAACATTCGGCATGGACATCCAGTTCACGCATGATGTGCATGAGCATCTCTCTCCGATTCATGCGATTCAGCTGGCGAAGCGCGTCGAGCCGTACGGTTTATTTTTTCTGGAGGATGCCCTCGCTCCCGAGCAGATCGGTTGGTACCGGCAGCTACGTCAGCAAAGCGCGACACCGCAGGCGGTAGGCGAGCTGTTCGTTAATCCGCAGGAGTGGACAGAGCTTGTTAAGGAGCGTCTTATTGACTTCATTCGCGTTCGCGTCTCCAAGGCTGGCGGCATTAGTGCATGCCGCAAAATAGCTGCATTATGTGAAGCCTTCGGCGTGCGAACAGCTTGGCAGGAGGGTGGGGAGAACGACCCGGTCAATCAAGCGGCAGCCGTTCATTTGGATATGGCGATCTGGAATTTCGGTATTCAAGAGGTCAATCACTTCCAGCCAGAGGAGCTGGATGCCTTCGAAGGACATGTCGTTAGGAAGGGCGGATACCTGTATCCTTCTAACAAGCCGGGTCTAGGAATTGAGCTGGATGAATTGAAAGCGCAACTGCTCGTCGGTGAAGATTGGAAGCGATCAGCCTATCATAATCCTTATCAGCTAGACCGTAAGGCGGACGGCACCTTGGTACGTCCGTAACGATGAGTGTGATACGAAAGGGGCTATTCAGTATGAAGACCATTGCAGTAACGGGTGGGAGCGGCAAGCTTGGATTCGCGGTTATTCAATCACTGCAGCAGGAAGGTTATCAGGTTGTGTCACTGGACAACCAGCGCTCGACTGAGCTGCGCTGCAAGCAGGTGAAGGTGGAGATGAGTGATTTCGGACAGGTCGTAGCTGCGCTTCACGGTGCAGATGCCATTATCCATTTGGCGGCTATTCCGGCTCCGCTCCTCTACACAGCACCGTATATATTCGCGAACAATACGGTTGCTGGCTATCATATTTTGGAAGCGGCATCGATTCTTGGTATTCGCAAGGTTGTTATGGGCTCGAGCGAATCCTCTTATGGCTTCGCTTGGGCGCCGCAGCCCTTTAATCCGGATTACCTGCCGCTGGATGAGGAGCATCCCAAGCAGCCGCAGGAATGCTATGGATTATCTAAGGTGGTGAACGAGCTGACCGCTGAGATGTTCGATCGCAGAAACGGATTGCAGACGATCTCGCTGCGCTTCTCTATGATAACGAAACCCGGCGATTACAAGCATCTTTCGATCAAAAAACCGGAAGCATTCAAAAATATCATGTGGAGCTATATTGATATTCGTGATGCTGTAAGCGCTTGTATTGCAGCATTGGAAGTTGAGGACCGCGGGGCGATCAGTCTCAATATTACGAGCAATGATACGCTGAGCGATTGGGGAACAACGAAGCTGCTTGAGCGATTTTTTCCGGAGGTTGTAGATCTTCGCAGCTCCTTCGAAGGGCGAGCATCCATTGTGAGCAATCAGTTGGCGCAGGATGTGCTTGACTGGCGGCCGAAGCATTCTTGGGCTGACGTCGAGGATTGAAGATTAGACTTGTGCACGATTGAGCAGCTAGCCGGAGAAACTGAGCATATACGTAAGCGCTTACTTTCATCTGGTAAGTGATGACTGAATTTTGATCATTCAGGCTAAATTTTGACTGCAAAAGAAAATATAGCCTCATATTTGCCGCAAGCGCGATGCGTTAACATTAAAGGTAGCAAGAGGAAGAAAAACTAAAGCGAGAGGTGAGTGTGGGTGGGAAGCATTACGTTCAGCCATGTCTACAAGCACTACAAAGGGGAGTCGCGTCCGGCGGTCAACGATTTCCACCTTTCGATTGAGGAAGGAGAGTTTCTGGTACTTGTCGGTCCGTCAGGGTGTGGCAAATCGACGACACTAAGAATGCTCGCAGGTCTAGAGGAAATTACCGAAGGCGACTTGTATATCGATGAGAAGTTTGTCAATTACGTCTCGCCGAAAGATCGGGACATTGCGATGGTTTTTCAGAATTATGCCCTATATCCCAATCTGTCTGTATATGAGAATATCGCGCTCGGGCTGAAGCTTCGCAAAACCGCGAAGCATGAGATCGAGCTGCGGGTAAATCGCGTCGCCAAAATATTGGAAATTTCCCATCTGCTGGAGCGCAAGCCTAGTCAGCTGTCGGGTGGACAAAAGCAGCGGGTAGCACTTGGGCGTGCGATTGCCAGGGAACCGCAGGTGTTCCTGATGGATGAGCCGCTGTCCAATCTCGACGCGAAGCTGCGCGCCCAAACACGGGCAGAAATTATTAAGCTTCAGAGCGATTTGAAGCGGACGATGGTTTACGTGACGCATGACCAGGTGGAAGCAATGACGATGGGGACGAGAATCGTCGTGATGAAGGATGGCATTATTCAGCAGGTCGCGCCGCCGCGTCAGCTCTATGATGAGCCGGCTAACCTGTTTGTGGCAGGATTTATCGGATCTCCACAAATGAATTTTTTGGCAGGAAGCCTTGTGCGGGAGAATGGAAGCTACTATTTCCTTAACAAACGCTTAAAGCTCCTCGTTCCCGAACGGTATCACCGTCACTTCACGGCTAAGCCGGGCTCGCTTCGTAATTGCGTGATGGGCGTACGCCCGGAGCATGTGCTGCTGGAGCGCGAGAAAGCGGAGTTGCTTGAGGATGAATTTTCCCGCTGCTTTGTCGAAATGACGGAGGTTACGGGCGCGGACTCATACGTTTATGTCAAAGTAGGCGACAAAACGGTGATTGGGCGAACGGAGCCAGAAACCGTATTTGAGAAGGAAGAAAAGCTGGTCATCGGCTTTAACATGAATAAGGTTCACTTTTTCGATGAAGAAACCGGCGTATCACTGGCTGCTGGAGGAAACGAAGCATGAAGAGGATGAGGATGCTGAGCACCTTGCTTCGATTGATTCTAGCGCTGGCGCTCCTCTTCACAGGCTTGCGCTGGATAACGGCAGATGAACCGGTCCTGCATGCGACTTCGGTCAGTGCGGAGAAGCTGCTATCCTTCGAGAGCAAGCAGGCGGAGCTGCCTTATGCGAAGCTGATGCTTGAGCACCCGGAAGCAGCAGCGGTAGATGCAGCGTTGCCGCCGATAACGATTACACCTGCGGACTATACAGGTGCGTCGGATGAATCGCTCCTTCATACGGATGCAGAGGAGCAAGCCGCTATCCGCTGGGAGAATGAGAAGGGCTGGATCGAATGGACATTCGAAGCGCCTAAGTCTGGCTGGTATGAGCTGCATCTCGATTACAAGCCACTTGCGGGCGGGAATGCTTCTGTCGTTCGCGGCGTCCAAATTGATGGACAATATCCATTCGTCGAATCGGGTCGGATTGAGCTTGAACGTCTGTGGAAGGATTCGAAATTTCCTTATGACCGCAATGAAATCGGTCAGCAGATTAGACCTCCACAGCAAGAGCTGGAGGGCTGGAGCGCGAAGGCAGCAGGCGTGCTTTCGGCGTCATCGGAGCCGCTCCTGTATCATCTGGAGCAGGGCGAGCACCGCTTGCGGTTGGTTGGCATAAGAGAGCCGGTGGCACTTCGTGCCATCGCCTTCAAGCCGAAGACGGCTATACCTGACTATGAAAGCTACAAGCGCTTACATCCAGTTGTAGCCAATCAAACAGATCAATCAGATAGATCCGGCTGGTACAGCATCATTGAAGCGGAGCAGTTCAAGCAGAAATCGAGCTTAGCGATTCAAACAGATTTTTGGTCGGAGCCATTCATTTCGCCTGATCCTAAGGGGCGCATCACTTATAACGTGCTTGGCGGGCAACGCTGGCGGCTGCCGGGAGAATGGGTGGAATGGGCGTTCAATGTGCCGGATGACGGCTGGTATGAAATCGATCTCAAAACGTTCCAAAACTATCGAAACGGCTTCGAGGCTTATCGGACCATTGCGATTGACGGTAAAATACCTTTCCAAGAGCTGCTGCATTACGGCATACCGACAGAAAAGGAATTTATTATCGATACGCTTGCCGATGAGGCAGAAACGCCATTTCGCTTCTATTTGGAAAAAGGTGCACACACGCTGCGAATGACGGTCGACTCCTCGATGGTGCAGCCAGTCTATTTAGCGTTAAAGGAAACGCTTGGCCAATTGGCCGCATTCGATCGCCATATTCGGCTGTTGACGGGCAATTACAGCAAGTCGGGCTTTGATGCCAATACCGATGCAACGCGGACATGGGATATGCGCAGGCTTGAACCGGATGTCGAGCAGAAGATGGCAGGCTTTGTAAACCAACTGACGGATATACGCACTTATATAAACGGGTTGAACAAAAAGGATTCTGATTTGGCGGAAGCGATCAAAGGCTCCGTCGCGATTCTTGAAAAAATGCTCGAGGATGTTAACGAAATACCGAATAAAATCAATGATTTCTCAACGATTCAGAATAATATCGGAACCTGGATGGCGACATTGACGCAGCAGCCTCTGATGCTCGACTACATTGTCGTTCGCACGCCGAAAGCGGAGACGGGTCTAAAAACAGCGAGCACTTTGTCTCGAATCCCTTATTCGATCGCCGATTTCGGACGTTCCTTCTATATGGATTACGATACGCGCAAGCATAACCGCAAAGAAGCGCTCACGATTTGGGTTCAGCGCGGGCGTGATTACGTCGAGCTGCTGCGCGAGATGGTCGATCAGGATTTCACGCCGCGGACGGGTATTGAGGTCAACATTAACCTTATGACGAATCCTAATATGCTCATTCTCGGCAACGCCGCGGGCGATGTTCCGGATATCGCGCTTGGCGTAGGCGAATCGACGCCAGCGGACTTCGCGATGAGGGATGCCGCGCAGGAGCTTTCTGGATTTCCGGGTTTCGAAGCTGTTTTTGATCGGTTTATCCCCGGTGTCAGCCGTTCCCTTAGCTATGACGGCGGCATTTATGGATTGCCGGAGGTTCAGAACTTCCAGATGCTTTTCTATCGGACCGATATTTTGGAGGGATTGCATCTTAAGGCGCCGGACACCTGGGAGGATGTATTCGACATACTGCCGACGCTTCAAGAAAACGGCATGACCATGAACTATCCGAAGAGCGACTTCTCCACCCTTTATTTCCAAAATGGGGCAGAGCCTTATACGCCGGATGGTTTGAAGGGAACGCTGTCCAGTGATGCCGGTCAGCAGGCATTCAACCGCTGGACGGAGCTATACCGCAAATATAATCTGCCTATTGATATCCCGGCATTTTTCCAGCATTTCCGTGACGGTGATATACCGATTGGGATCTCGGATTTCAATACGTATGTACAGCTGCTGGTTGCTGCTCCGGAAATAACGGGGCATTGGAAAATTGCGCCGCTTCCAGGCGTGAAGCAAGGGGATGGCGAGGTAGCAAGATGGTCGCCGCAAGGGATCTCTGCTGCGATGATGATGAAGAAAAGCGAGCGGAAGGACGATGCTTGGAAGTTTCTCGAATGGTGGACATCCGAGGAGGTGCAGTCGCAATACGCAAAGGATGTTGAATCCTTCTATGGTATTGAATTCCGCTGGAATACCGCCAACACGGAAGCGATGAAAGCATTAACCTGGCCGAGCGAGGATTTGGCTGCGCTTCAAGAGCAGGCTAGGTGGGCGAAGAACATGCCTTATGTGCCCGGCTATTATTTCCTAACGCGCGAGATGGAATTTGCATGGAACCGAACCGTAATGGAGGGCATTCCGGCACAGGAGTCGCTGGAGCAGGCACAGCTGTCACTGCAGCGAGAGATGGACCGGAGGCAAAACAACTTCGGCATAAAGCCCGGCGATGACCTCGACATTCCGCAAATTACGAAACCCTATGAATGGGAGGTACCGCAGAAATGAATACGCAGCTTGCTCCCAGTCTAGAGCGGACGAAGCCAAAATCTCCGGCCATACGGGCGAAGTGGAACCGGTTCTGGAGAGAAATACGGCGCGACGCCTTTTGTTATCTGTTTCTTGCGCCTTTCCTTATTTGCTTCCTGCTCTTTATCGTTATTCCGGTTGTTATGGCAGCGACGCTTGGCTTTACGTCCTATGACGGCTTCGGCTCCCTGCATTTTATCGGGGTTGCCAATTATATCAGTCTGTTCACGCAGGATATTGTTTTTCTGACCAAGGCGATTCCGAATACGTTTCTGTTCGCGCTGATCGTAGGGCCTGGCGGGTACATTCTGGCTTTTGTGTTCGCATGGCTTATTCACCAGCTGCCGATCCGCATTCGCGATTATTACACGCTTGCGTTCTATGCCCCTTCGATGGCGGGAGGAGTGGCTTTGTCGGTCGTTTGGATTGCCGCCTTCAGCGGTGACCGCGTCGGTTATTTCAACAACTTCCTGCTTGGCATGGGCTGGATTGACAGTCCTGTCATCTGGCTTCAGGACCCGAAGTATTTGCTCAATATTATGATCATCGTGTCGCTATGGGTAAGCTTCAGTGTGGGCTTTCTCGCGATGCTGGCTGGTCTTCAGACGGTTAATCGGGAGCTGTATGAGGCAGGGCGAATCGACGGCATTTCCAGTCGGCTGCAAGAGGTTTTCTACATTACCATTCCGTCAATGAAGCCACAGATGCTGTTCAGCGCGGTTATGTCGATTGTCGGAACGCTGAAGGCGGGCGGCATCTCGACGCAACTCACGGGCATGGCGATTACGCCGTCTTACTCAGGGCATTTGATCATCAACCATATCGACGATTACGCTTTTATCCGCTTCGAGCTTGGTTATGCTTCTGCGGTCTCGGTCATGCTGCTTATTTTCAGCTACTTCGCCATGAGATTCGCTTACCGACTGTTCGGATCAAAGGAGGAGCTGTAAAACGATGCTTCGGAAATTACGCAGTGTAACGCCGTTCCAAGTCATGCTGGTAACTATCTTTACTGCGCTTGCCGCATTCATGTCGCTGCCGATCATCTTCATTCTCAACCATGCGTTCAAGCCGCAAAATGAGCTGTTCCTATTCCCGCCGCGGTTTCTCGTTCAGAATCCGACGATGCGCAATTTCGAGTCGCTCATTCTTCATGCGTCGAATGCAACTGTCCCGTTCACGAGGTATTTGTTCAACAGTCTCATCGTAGCGGGTTTGACGCTTGGCACCGTTATTATCGTGAGCACGATGGCTGGCTATGTGCTTGCCAAATATCAATTCCATTTCAAGCAGCTGATCCTAGCGCTAATTACTTTATCCTTGATGTTCGCGCCGGAGACGGTGGGCATACCTCGGTATTTGATCATAAGCGGCTTAGGCATCAACAATACGTATTTCGGTCATATTTTGCCCGCACTGGCTTCTCCGATCGCAGTGTTTATGCTCGTCGGCTTTATTTCGCAAATTCCAGGCGAGCTGCTGGAGGCAGCTAAGATTGATGGTGCAAGCCACTTAGGTATATTTGCCAAAATCGTTCTGCCGCTGTCCACGCCAGCTATCGCAACGATCTCGATCTTCACTTTTCAAGGCGTGTGGGGCGACGTGGAAACCTCGACGCTGTTCATGCAGGAGGAAACGATGAGAACGCTCGCCTTCTATGTCAACAGCTTGCTGAGCGGACTCCAGAACAGCGTAGCGGGTCAGAACATGGCTGCAGCAGCCGGATTGCTCATGTTCGTGCCCAACCTGATCATCTTCCTGCTCTTCCAGCGAAGAGTGCTGGAGACGATGGTTCATTCCGGCATCAAGTAATTCCATTAAGCAAAGGAAGTCGTAACGATGAAGAGATTTCTACTATTCCTGCTTCTTGCGGCGACCTGTATGCTTGCCGCGCCGGAAGCCATTTATGCGGAGCTCCCTTACCGCACCTCTTACTATGACAGCAATCAATCGGCATGGCTCCGTATTCAGCCGGTGTATGCCCCGGCAGAAACAAGAAGTCCGCGATTCTCAGAGCCGGTTGACCTGCAGGTAGGAGCAGACGACAAGGTATATGTCGCGGACAAAGGAGCGAATACAATCGCTGTGCTCAGTCCAGAGGGTGAACTTCTGCTCTCCATCGGTGCAGAAGAGGGAGAAAGCATGCTTAGCGCGCCCGAGGGTTTGTTCGTAACACCAGATGGTTTAATCTACGTGGCGGATTCGGGTAATCAGCGTATTGCCGTGTTCGGCGCGGACGGCAAGTTCATCCGCGATTACAAGAAGCCTGCGTCATCCTTTCTGGAGACGGAGCATTTTGTCCCTGTTAAGCTGGTCGTTGATCGCCGAGGGGTCATGTACGTCAGTCTAAATTCCTCTTATCAGGGCTTGCTGCGCATGAACGAGGAAGGCGAGTTTATGGGCTACTTCGGCGCCAATAAAGCGCAGCAAACCGTGCTTAACTGGCTGAAGAAGCTCGTTCTTAACAAAGAACAGCTGGCAAAGGAGCTGGCGAGTCTGCCTCGTCCGATCTCTAACGTCGCACTCGATTCAGACGGATTTATTTTCACGGCAACAGCGGCAGGCTTCGGGCAAGGTGCGATCCGCAAGCTGAACGCAGGAGGCGTTGATGCCTTCAAGAACAAAACGCTCGTGAATGGGCATGGCATCGTTGATGTTGCCAGCGACTCGAACGGTTTCTTGTATAACGTGGATATGGACTCGGGCCGTGTCAACATTTATGACCAGAATGCGGAAGCGCTCTTCGCCTTCGGCTTCATCGACAACGAAACGCAGCAATACGGCGTGCTCGGATTTCCGACTAGCATTGGCGTAGATTCGAAGTTTGGCGTATGGATTTCGGACAGTCGGACGGGAACGATCCACAAATTCACTCGAACAGAGTTTGGGAATGACGTCATGCAGGCACTCACGTTTTATTTGGCAGGCAAATACGAGCAAAGCGAGCCTTATTGGGATCGTGTCTATGCCCGCAACGATATGTACAACGGCGTCTTTCAGGGACTCGGCAAAGTCTACTTGCATGAAAATAATGATGAAGCAGCATTGTCCTTTCTGAAGACGGCCTTCGATACGAAAGGCTATTCCAAGGCTTTTTGGGAAATCAGGCTTGATTATTTGCAAAAGCATTTTGTGTGGCTCGTTGCAGGGGCGGTTGTACTGCTGCTACTTGTGAGGTTTGGCGGCAGAGCGATCCGAAAACAGCTAATCCTAAGCCCGTTACCCGAATCCTGGGAGCGTACGACTCGCGATCTGCGCAACTTATGGTTCGTTATGCTTCATCCTTATCAAGGCTTCTACAAGCTGAAGGAAGCGAAGGTCTCGCTCTGGATTGTGGCTTTCATTCTTGCAGCGGTTATTGCGGTGAAGCTCGCGACGATTTATCTGACGGGCTTTCTCTTCAACCCGGTGGAGCTGTCGCAAATTAATGTGTGGGGAAGTCTCGGTCTATTCGCAGTTCCATGGCTGACGTGGATTATCGCGAATTATCTCGTTTGCAGCGTGAAGGACGGCGAGGGGAAATTCAGGGAGGTCATTCAAGGGAGCACGTATGCGCTTGCACCGTATTTGTTCTTCTCCATTCCGACGTTGCTGCTGTCTAATCTGGTCACGCTAGACGAGCGTGTTATCGTCGATTCGTTGAATACGCTCATGTTTCTATGGATGGGCGTTATGCTCATCGTCATGACGCAGGTCATCCATAACTTTGACTTTCTGGAGACGCTCAAAAATATCGCGATTACCGTATTCACGATCGGAACGATATGGCTGTTTGCGTTCCTCGTATTCGGCTTATCTTACAATTTGTACGATTTCTTCTATCAGCTCTACAAGGAGGTAACCTTCTATGGTTGAGTTCATCAAGCGCACTTCCCTTCGGGTAAAGCTTGTCGCAATTCTATTCCTTCTACTTGCCATCGTAACGGCTATTGCCCTTCTACAGGGCAATGAACTGTCGTCTGTGAGGGCGATGGAGCTTGCCGGAATTGAGGAGCCTGCCGACAGCTTGGCTCCTTTATATGAAGGGGAAGCTTGGAAGCCACAGGCGGGGAACGATGGCTTCGCCGAAGCCTTGCAAAACGATCATTTTACCCTTTATATCAACTCCGTCAGCACACAAATCGCCTTAGTAGACAAACGAACCGGATTCAGATGGAGCAGCAATCCTACAGAGGAGCAGCTCAGCGCAGAAACAGTGAAGGGGGTACTGCTGGCTAATCTGAAATCTCCGTTTGTATTGACTTACGTTCGGACGCAAGGAAAGGATCAGACGATTCGCGAGGTGCTGAACGCTGGAGACCCGAAAGTTCAAACCACGCTAATCAGAAACGGCAGCGGCTTGCAGGTCAGTTATGTTTTCACCGAAAAGCAGCTGGGATTAACGATTCAATATGAGCTTACGCCACAGGGGCTGAAAGCGCGGATTCCGAGCGCGGGCATCAAGGAGGATGGCGAGTATTCGGTGTTTACGGTCGATCTGCTTCCTTACTTCGGGGCAGCATCAACGGAAGATGAAGGTTATATTTTCGTACCTGATGGCCCAGGCGGACTGATTCGCTTCGATCGTGAACGTGCAGGAGTATCGAGAGGCTACATCCATCAGGTATATGGCCTTGAATTGACGAATACGGGGAACTGGAGCCGTTCAGGTGAGCGGCGGGAAAATATCGCGTATCCCGTGTTCGGAATGAAGCGAGGCAGCAATGCGTTTATGGCTGTGCTTACCAAGGGAGGCGCTTCGGCTAATATCGCGGCAATGCCTCCAGGATTAAAGTCCGGCTTGTACAACGTCTACACCAATCAAATTTACCGCGAGGAATATTTGTACCGGATGAGTCGTCTTGCGGCGCCGCTGAAAGCTGTGCAGAAGCAGCGGCTGCAAACGGACAGGGAGATCGAATATCGATTCCTGAATGATGAGAACGCTGATTATGTCGGGATGGCAACGGCCTACCGCGATTATTTGACGGAAACAGGCAGGCTGAAGGAAAAGCTGAAGCCTGTGGAGCACACGCCGCTATATTTGAAAATCATGGGCGGCAGCTATACGGAAGCTTTCGGCAAAATCAAATATATGACGGCAACCACCTTTGCGCAGGCGACTCGGATCGTAAACAGCCTTCGTGAGCAGGGCATCGCTAACATGAAAGTCGTCTATTACGGCTGGCAGAATCAAGGTGAATACGATCTGTATGACCGTTTCCCGATCGAGGAATCACTTGGCGGAGAAGCGGCAGCGAAGGATTTCATTGCTGAGATGAAAGGGAAGGACATCGCTGTGCTGTTCGAAGACGATTTCGTCTGGATTGATTCGGAGAACTCTGATTTATCCGGCAAGTCGAACGGCATTCGGGGTATTGATGAGACGGTATTCATCGATGAGGGATGGTTCATCAGCAAGCCGGCGCGAACCGTTGCAATGGCTTACCAGACCATTGACAAGCTGAAAGAAATGGGTGTATCGGGTCTGTTGTACAACTACCTCGGCGAAATGGTATTCCATGATTATGACCCATCCGGCATCTCCACCCGCGAGGATACGATTAGCGTGTATGATGGTTTGCTCGCCTATACGCAGAAGACGCTCGGCTCAGCAGCCGTGTACCGCGGGAATGATTATGCAGTCGGACAAACGGACTATATCGCGTTGCTTCCATCGGAATCCAGCTACGATTTCATGGTTGACGAGACCGTACCCTTTTATCCAATTGCGCTGCATGGCTACGTTTCTTATTCGTTCGGCGACGGGAATTTGCGCAATGATGTCGAGGCCGAGTTCTTGAAGGCCATTGAGTACGGCGCGATACCTTCCTTCTTTCTGACGCATGAGGATTCCAGAACACTGAAATATACCTCAGCGAGCTACTTATTCAGCAGCAAGTATGAGAAGTGGACAGAGCGTATTCGGAAGGAATATGCGGATTTCGATTCCCTTGCGCATGTTTTCTCACAAACCATCAAGGATCATGAGAAGCTGTCGGAATCGAGGTTCGCGACGGTATATGAGGACGGTACTCGCGTTATCGTCGATTACAGCACGAATCGATTCACGGTAGAGAAGGGGGGAGGCGCATAATGCAAGCCAAAGCAAAGGGACGCGCAGCGCGCCTCTATCTCTGGAAAGGCTACGGCATGGGACTGCTGTTCATGCTGCCGTGGATCATCGGTTTCGCCATGTTCGTGCTAATCCCGATCAGCTGGTCCTTGTTCATGTCGTTCAATAAAGTCCAAGTGGCTGTCGGCGGCTTTAAGTATGAATGGGTTGGCCTGCGCAATTACCGGGACGCGTTCCTCAAGGATAACGTTTTTCCGATCGAGCTGATTACGTATATTCAGGAAATGATGCTCATGGTGCCGATTATCGTCATATTCGCGCTGTTAATTGCATTGATGCTTAATCAGAAATTCCCGGGCAGATTCATTTATCGTGCCTTATTCTTCCTGCCCGTTATATTCGCAACAGGGCAGGTGCTCTCCGAGCTGTTCCTGCAGGGAGCAGGGGATATTCCGTTCCTTGAGCAGTATAATTTGCAGCCGCTGGTCGAGGAATATGTAGGCAAGCAATTCGCAGAGACGGTTATGGCGGTTCTCGGCAAAGCCATTCTTATTCTATGGTATTCAGGCGTGCAGATACTTATCTTCATTGCGGGATTTCAAACGATTTCGCCAACGATTTATGAGGCAGTCCGCATTGATGGCGCATCTCCTTGGGACAGCTTTTGGAAAATAACGCTTCCTGCCTGCGTACCGTTCATCAGCTTGAATGTGCTGTATACGATTATCGACCTATTCACCTTCCCGCTGAATCCGGTATTGAAGCACATCAAAGACAACATGTTTAAGGTCGATACCGGCTATGGCTACGCCAGTGCGCTCGCCTGGATTTATTTTGGCATTATTTTCGCACTGATTGCTCTCGTATTATGGTTGTTTAGCCGGAGCCTCAAGACTAGGAGGGCCCATTCATGATTACTGCAATGAAGTCTGAGCTTTCCAAAGCGAGCCGCAGCATAAGAGGCGTGCTATGGGGCCGTAGGGCTCAAAAAACGAAAATGCTTGTTCTCGGCCGAAGCCTCTCTGACGGCTTGCTCGCGAAGCTCGTCATTTATTTACTGCTGTCGATTGTCGCTTATCTGTATTTGCAGCCCATTCTGTACATGGTCAGCACGATGTTCAAAAATATGAGCGATCTGCTTGATCCGACCGTGAAATGGATTCCGCGCGAAATTACCTGGGAGAACATTTCGAAAGCGCTCAAAGGGCTGCAATATCCAGAGGCGCTTCGCAATACGGCGCTAATCTCGGTTACTTGCTCGCTCGTACAGGTCATTATTTGCGCCATGACCGGCTATGCACTGGCAAGGCTGGCATTGCCGTTCAAAGGGCTTTTTACGGCACTCATTATTTTGACCTTTTTGATACCGCCGCAGGTCATCATCATTCCGCTGTACGTGATCTTCAGCAAGCTTGGGCTATTGAATTCGCTATTTGTTTTTCTCATTCCCGCTTTGTTCGGTCAAGGCTTGAAAGGTGCGCTGTTCATATTGATTTTCCGGCAGTTTTTCAAGGCGCAGCCGCCTAGCTTGGAAGAAGCGGCGAAGCTCGATGGGGCATCGACGGCGCGATTGTTTTTCGGCATTATGCTTCCGCTCGCTAGGTCAGCCTGTCTTGTCGTCTTTCTCTTCTCGTTTATCTGGTACTGGAACATGTACTATGAGCCGTCGATGTTTCTGACCAAAGGCTTCACGCCGCTGTCTATTCGCCTCGACATGCTGGAGGAGGTGCTGAATCCGTCGCTGCTCGGCAATACACGCACCATTGTGAATCCGATCACGGAAAGCACCAAGATGGCAGCAGCGTTTTTCATTATTCTTCCGCCGATTATTGTGTTTATGTTCCTGCAGCGCTGGTTCGTTAGCGGAATCGAGAGAACCGGGATTGTGGAGTAATGAGCAGACATTCAAGGGAGGTGATGCTGCGGCGACGTGGCAGTATCGGTAATGGTGGTAGCAAACGAGGGGAAGGCGCACTTGCGCGGTTATGAGTATTTGTTACACAAAACAAAGTGAATGCTTACGTAGCTAGTTTTGCTCGTAACACAAACAAAGTAAACGCTTACGAAGCTAGTTTTGCTTTGAATACTCATTACATGAGTATTTGTTTCACAAAACTTTGGGGAGGGTTAATTCAATGAAAAACAAACGCGGCTTTACTTGGATGCTGTGTATCGTACTTATGTTTTCGGTTATTCTTACAGCTTGCTCAGGTAATAATGGGGGCAATAACGCGCCAAGCAACACGGCTGAAGCGACAGATCCTCCTGCAACAACGAATAACCAGCCAGCGCCTGAAGAAAACAAGGAGCCCGTTACGTTGAAGCTCATTTCTTGGTCGGATTCCTACACAGAGCTATACAAAAAATTCAACGAAAAATATCCTTGGATTACCATTGAGCAAATACCGGTTAACAGTCAGCCCATTATGGAAATTATCGCATCGCTCGAAGCGGCTGGTACGCCTGCCGATCTAACTTGGATCGATAGCGACCTGATTACTTACGATCAAGCGGGCCTTGTCGAGGATCTCACGCCGTATATCGATAAGGACCCTACGTTCCAAGATGTTCAGCTTCCTGAAGGCTTCTTCGATACGATGACTTACAAAGACAAGAGGCTTGCGGTTCCATTCGTAGACGTACCGATGTGGATTCTAGTCAACAAGGACCTTCTTGCCAAGCATGGCGTGGAGATGCCAGCGAACGATTGGACCTACGATGACTTCCGTGACATTGCTAAGAAGATAACGGACCCAGATGCAGGAGAATACGGTTTGACGACACAGCCGGAATTCCAAATGCGCGTACTGAGCACAAAAGCAATTGCGGATGGCCATGCGGCAAACATCCATTACATGAACGAGGATTTGACACAAAGCTTGCTGAATACACCTGATGTTATGAACGATGTTAGATGGCTATCGGATTTCGTCTGGAAGGATGGATCCATGCAGAGCAATGCGAAAGCGGCTGAAACAGGCGATGTAACAAGAGAATTCATTAACGGCAAGACTGGCTTCGCAATCGGTGGAGACTGGGTGCTGCCTGGGCTGAAGAAGGATGCCAAATTCGAATGGGATGTACTGCCTTTCCCAAGAGGAAAAGTAAGCCAGCCCGGCTACAGCATCTATGGTCCGCTTTCGCTCCTCAGCGGTTCGAAGCATAAGGAAGAGGCGTTCCTATGGATCAGCTTCCAGTTCTCGAAGGAAGCACAGAAATGGAAAATTGATCAAGGTGCTAATGCTTCCGTTATCGATCCAGAGCTGACAGCGTATTATGACGAAACACCGATGTGGGAAGGTAAAAACAAGGAAGCGGTAAAAATTGCGAAGGAAAATGCAAAGATCCAGCCTGGTGTTACGATTCCGGCCTGGTCCGAGTACAACTGGAACAATATTTTGAATGAAATTATTTTTGATGGCGCTGATATTAATCGACTGATTCCGGAAACGGAGAAATGGAATCAACGGACGCTAGAGGTTCGCGAGTCTTTGAAATAATTTTTCGTCCATAAGCTTGTCATCGTAACACCTTAAGCAGGTTCATCCTTCGCTTAGGGTGTTTTTGTTATTACGGCATGCAGCGCGATTGAAGTGCTTCCGATTAGACGAGTGGGCTACTTTTCGTTATGCTTAAACGAAGGATATGAGATTCCGGGAGGGATAGCTTTTGAACGAAGCCATATTAGTCGTAGAGGACGAGAAGCGAATCGCCCGCCTGCTCCAGATCGAGCTTGAAAGCGAAGGCTATGAAGTGAGACTTGCGCCTGATGGCGTTGAGGGATGGGCAGAGTTTAAGGCTGGCGGGATTGCGCTTATTATATTGGATGTCATGCTACCAGGCATTAGCGGGTTAGACTTGCTGCAGCGCATACGCGCAGTGGACAGTGATACGCCTATTATTATGTTAACCGCCAACAGCAGCTTATCGGATAAAGTAACAGGTCTTGATCTCGGAGCCAATGATTATATGACGAAGCCGTTTGAGATGGAAGAACTGCTTGCCCGTATTAGAGCTGCGTTCCGTCAATTATCGTCGCGAACAACAGATGCAGGAGACCAGCAGCAAGGCGAATGGCTGAGCGTATCGGATCTAAGACTTAATGTGAGTACGCGTGAAGTGGAGCGGGCTGGACAGTCGATTGCATTAACGCTGCGTGAGTTCGATCTGCTCACCTATTTGCTGCGTAACAAAAAGCTGGTGCTAAGTCGCGACCAATTGCTTACTGAAGTATGGGGCTACGATTATGCGGGCAATACGAATGTCGTAGATGTATATATTCGCTATGTGCGCAAAAAAGTAGACGAGGGCTTTGGAGCTGAGCTAATCCATACCGTTCGCGGCATCGGTTATTGTATTAAGGATGCCACATGAAGCTGGGCAGCAAAATTCATCTTTATTCGTCGGTGTTGTTTACGGTGCTGCTGTTAATGGCTAATGCGACAGTATACACCGTTTTCTCGAAAATGATGCTGGAACGCGAGCTTGACAAGCTCACTGCAGAAACGAAGCAGGCTGCCGCCGCTTTACGTCTAGCAGAAGATTCTGCTGCAACGACAGAGCTGCTTCGCGCCTATGTGCCGCTGAACGGCATGCTCCAATTGGTTCCTGAGGTCATGAATGGCAGCGGCGCACTTGTCACCTCAGCATCAGAAACTGATTTAAGTCGGCGAAAGGCTGTATATGCTGCTGAGCAACAGCAAAAACGATTAGAAATTGAAGACAAGAGTTATAGCTTTGTGTCTATTCCGATCATCGGAGCAAATGGAGATGTGGCTAATGTGCAGGCTACCGAGAGCCTTGAGGAGCTGATGGAGCTGCTGCGTATATTGCGGCTAGTACTGATCAGTGTTTCTACGGCTGTTCTTGTACCGGTGCTTATTTCCAGCGGGCTGCTCGGCAGGGTCGTGATGCGTCCGATCTCCGCTATGACGCGGACGATGAGCCACATCACACGCAGCGGACAATTCATGAGGCTGGAGCAGGAAGGCAAATCACGTGATGAATTAGTGGAGATGGGTGAAACCTTTAATGAAATGATCGGGCTGCTTGAGGAGAGCTTCAGGAGACAGGAGCAATTCGTTTCGAATGCCTCCCATGAGCTGAAGACGCCGTTAACGATCATTGAAAGCTACGCCAGTCTGCTAAAGAGAAGATTACGCGATCGGCCGGAGCTGCTGGAGGAATCGATAGAAGCCATTCATTCAGAAGCCATTCGGATGAAAGCTTTGACGGAACAGCTGCTTCT
Source organism: Paenibacillus sinopodophylli (assembly GCF_005930355.1). GTDB lineage: Bacteria > Bacillota > Bacilli > Paenibacillales > Paenibacillaceae > Pristimantibacillus > Pristimantibacillus sinopodophylli. The sequence goes on along the minus strand of NZ_VDBO01000001.1, from coordinate 1,935,590 downwards.
GCTTGCCATGTCACGGAGTGAGTGGAGAATAGAACGGGAGCTGCTTGAATTGTTGCCGTTCGCCGAGAAGGCGGCAGCATCTTTTCGGAGTGTGTATGGACGTGAGGTTGAAGTGGTTCTGCATGGGGAAGACCAAATGACGATTAATACCGATGCAGATAAGCTGAAGCAGATTCTTATTATTTTGCTGGACAATGCTCGAAAATATAGTGATGACAGGATCGAGATTGAATTGGGGCGTGCAGGCAAGGACTGTTATATAAGTGTCAAGGATTATGGCATAGGCATTCCGGTAGACGAGCTCCCGAAAGTATTTGAACGTTTCTATCGAGTCGATAAATCCCGAAGCAGAGATGAGGACTCAGCAGGCGGATCAGGGCTCGGTCTGTCGCTAGGGAAAGAGCTGGCAGAAGCGCTCGGCGTAAAGCTTGATCTGGAAAGTATTCATGGCACGGGAACGACAGCGACGATCCGAATTCCATAATGCTTGTTGACATGCTGTCACTGAATGGACCGAAGCGTTTAATTTTAGAGGCTATACTAGTTCATATGACGGAGAGGAACGACTGGAGGGATATGATGTACCATCCGAAATGGCGACCACGTATAATTGCAGCCGTTATTATCATCGGCGTTATTGCTGCACTTTTGACGTTTATTTTCATATCGAGAGCAGATCGTTCTCAAGGGCTGACGCTGGCTGAGGCAGAACAGGAGGTTCAAGGACTTTATGAGGGGGAAATCGTCAGCAGCAAGGAGCAGGGCGAGGGTTACGTCATTCAGCTCCAATCGGCACATGGCTTGTATGAGCTGACGGTTGAGCTTGGTGGAATTACGGTTATTCGAACGCTTGAGCGTTTCGATGTTAAGGGTCCAGATACGTCGCCAGAACCGGTGTCGCCTGCGCCGACTCAGAATCCAACACCAACCCCGGCGGAGACGAAACAGCCGGAAATAACACCAAAACCTACAGCTCCAGAAACGACGGATCGTCCAACCAGCAAGCCGATCACTCTTATATCCGAACAGAAGGCATCTGAATTAGCACTCCAGAAAATTCCGGGCAAGGTGAAGGATATTGATAAGGAAAATGAAGGCGGGAAGTGGTATTTCTTCGTCGAAATTGAAACGAATGACGGTCGTGAAGCAGACGTACAGTTGAATGCGGCATCTGGCGCTGTCGTATCTGTCACTTGGGATGATGATAGTGACGATGATGAATAGGTTTATCATCAAATTCTAATGTTTCTGTAATGGTTCTCTTAGATTGCGGATGTAAGGTATAGATGTAGCAGCAAATACACAAGCAAATCGCAAATAAGAGAATCATAAAGGAGATGTTGAGAATGATGAATAAAAAAGGTTGGATCGTTGGATTGGGACTTGTAGTCGTGCTTGGAGGGACAAGCGCAGCAGTAGCCGCTGAGGCTGCCAGCTCCTATATTAGCAAAGATAAAGCGAAGCAAATTGCATTAAAGGCTGCACCGGGCAAAGTAACCGATATCGATCTGGAGCGTGACCGAAACACCGTCTACTACGAAGTGGATATCGATCGCAAGGATACGTTCCAAGAAGTCGATGTTCATGTAGAAGCTGTTACGGGCAAGGTGTTGTCCATTAAGAATGATGACGATGCTCCGCGAGTGACGGCTGCTCCAACCTCCGGTGCCGCTGCGTCTAATAGCGCAACTGCTTCTCATTCAACTAGCACAGCAAGCACCAACACAAGTACGACGACAAAGTCTGTGACGAAGGAAGAAGCAGGCAAAATTGCTCAGCAGCAGGTGAAGGGCGATGTTATTCGAGTGGAAACGGACTGGGATGATGGTATCAAAAAGTATGAGGTCAAGCTGAGAACAGCTACAGGAACGGCGGAAGTAGATATAGCTGCTGCAAGCGGAAAAGTATTGGATGTAGATTATGATGACGACCGCGATAACGACTATGACGACGATCGAGATGATGATGACCACGATGACGACTTCGATGATCGTGACTAAACACGCTTACTAAGGTCGTGACAATAACCTGAGGTATCGTCAGTCAATGTCTGCAGCGATCTTGATACGATAGAGCAGCATTTTATTTCTAAAGCACAATAGAACCTCTGAGAATCCCTGAATCGTGGCTCAGGGGTTCTTCGTTTTTTTATGAGTGGGAAAAATGCTACAGAACTGTCACGATTTCATATGTAAAATAAGAAATATTTGATTATGTGATTTAAATCACAGTTCGCCTTTGGTAAGCTGGTTTAATATAGATAAAATTGCATTAGGGGATGTCGCAGATGAAATTAGGATTGAATTCGTTAACGAATAAATTCATGCTCGTAATGGCAGTCGCTTTGGTCATCATTGTTAGTGTTATATTGGTTTATGAATGGAAGACTACGCGAACAGACGTTGAGAACCGGCTTCTCGACAGAGGCCGTGATCTGGCTTTGTCATTAGCTCATACGCTTGAGCATGTGACGGAACAGGATATGCATACTGGCCTATTCTTGCAGGATGGAACGAAGTGGACTGCGGAGCAGCTTCGAAGCAATCTGTTCAATGATGAGCTTACGGTGAATGCACAAAGCAAAGCAGCAGCTGAGAAGCGGGCTCAAGATGCAGAATATGCAGCAAAGCAGGTTGTTCTGTATAACGGTGAATCCATTCCGCTGTCGGAATATGAGCTTAAATATGACAGCGCATACGATATCTATACCGATGACCGCTGGCAAGGTATAATCGACAGCTTTTTGAACGAAGAGAACGTGGTCTATGCAATGGCTGCTGCTTATTCCGATAATCCTAGCTACGCAGGTTATATCTCTACGCATAACGGTGTATACAGCGTTGAAGGGGAAGAGTCGGTCGACGCTTGGGGGGATTCCGGATACCTTAGCCAAAACTATCGGTCTAACCGAATATTTAATGACCTTACCGGATACAACGCAGTTATGAATACGAGCACGAACGACGTATATTTGCAGAAGTACGACCGAATTATAGATGGAAAAACAGTAGAGACATGGGATGTTTCTTATCCGCTTATGATTGACGGTAAGCATTGGGGGGCCGTGCGGGTAGCCTTGTCCAAAGAGAAAGCAGAAGCGCGAATTGCAGCGGAAAGGTCGAAGGTGCTATTTCAATTCGGAGGCTTGATGGCTGTTGTTCTTGTGATCTTGTTTTTCCTATCCCAAATGATGGTGGGCAGGAAGCTGAGAGAAATTGTAAAAGCGGCTGAAAATCTTAATTCCAGTGAAGCTGATCTCACCTATCGCATAGTGAACAGAGGCAAGGATGAAATAGCGCTGCTAGGTGCTGAGGTCAACCGATTTATTGAGCATATGCAAAACTTAATGCGGACAATTCGCAGTAATTCGACTTCCGTATCAGAATTCGCAGTGAAGTTGAATGAAGGCTCGCATCAGAGCAAATCGCTCGCGTCCCAGCTTGCCGCCTCTGTCAATGAAATGGCAATTGGAGCGGAGAATCAAGCAGATGGCGCGGTGGAGGTTGCACGCTCCATGGAGGAAATGGCTGCAAGCGTTGGTAGAATTGCCGCATCCTCTTCGATCATGTCAGGGGCGGCAGGCGATATGCTTCATGCTGCGGAGGTGGGCAATGAAAAGTCGGATCAGGCAGTCGCCCAGATGGAGCGTCTTGGAGAAGCGACCTCGACGGTTGCTCAAGTAATTGGGCAGTTGAATGAACAATCCGCCCAAATACAAGAAATGGCAGTCACAATTTCTGCAATAGCCAGTCAAACCAATCTGCTAGCTTTGAACGCTGCTATCGAGGCTGCGCACGCTGGTGAATATGGAAGCGGCTTTGCCGTCGTATCCAGTGAGATTAGAAAGCTGGCAGAACAAGCCTCTGCCCATGCCGGACATATTGCAGAAACGATTAATCAAGTACTGGCTTCTACGTCAGAAGCGGTAACTGCTGTGCATAGCGGGGAGCAGGAAATGACGCATGGCATGACCATTATTCATGAACTAAAACAATCCTTTGATGTGATCTGGCAGGAATCACGTCATGTGACGACGCAGGTGCAAGACGTGTCCGCATCCACGCAAGAGATGGCAGCAGGCAGTGAGCAGGTTAGCGCATCGGTTGAATCTATGGCTTTGGTAGCAAAGGATACATCGACATATGCCGCACAATCCGCCGCAGGCACGAACCGCCAGAATCAACTTGCCGTCGAGACAGAGAAGCTTGCTCAATCGGTAAGTGAACTTGCTGAGGAGCTGCAGCGATCGATTGGCCGCTTTAAGCTGGAGTAGCTCGATTCAGCTTCGAGGAGCCCATAGCATAATGGAAACGCCGATGATACAGATGGCTGCACCAAGCCAATCGTAGAAATCCGGCGTTTTTTTATCAACCAGCCATCCCCAGAGCACTGCCAATATGATAAATACACCGCCGTATGCGGCATATACGCGTCCGAAGGCTGGGAAGCTCTGCAAGGTGGGAATGATACCGTACGCCATAAGGATAATGCTGCCGATAACGCCGTACCATATTGGCCTTGATTCTCGCAGCCAGAGCCAAACCAAGTAGCCCCCGCCAATTTCAGCTAGCCCGGCAAGGATAAATAGAATCATTGTGATGAACAAGAGGATGTGCTCCTTTAAGCTGTAAGTGTAGGTCATTGTAGAGGTAGGAATGCCTATTCAAATGGTGTTATGAGTATATCATATTATTCTTCAATGAATTGTTGTATATTGGTACAGTTTGTTATAGACAAATGAATAACATTCCTTGTATGATCTTTAGGACAAATAAATATCATGAAAGAAATTTGGTGTTCTTTTCTTCGAAAGAAGGAATAGAACTTAATAGGGAAGAACGGTGCAAGCCCGTCGCGGTCCCGCCACTGTAAATGATGAGGTTTTCGTGTAATAAGCCACTGGATACATTCGAATCTGGGAAGGCGGCGAACACCAATGAATCATAAGCCAGGAGACCTGCCAATTTCTTCGTTTCGAGTTCTTCGGGTGGTGAGAACAAGAAACAGTAGAATGAGCCATTTGAACGTAATTGTTACGTCTGAATGCTGATTGTTTGTGTGTTCGCATGCTTGTAAGCATGTTTATTGAAAGCCGTCCCCCAAGGGCGGCTTTTATTTGTTGGAACATAATTTATAGGAGAAAGAGGGTTAATAATGAGAAAGCAACATTTTTCTCGAAAGTGGTTGGCTTTGGTTTTGAGCTTAACCTTATTTATTTCGGCAGCGAGCTCCGCTTTTCTGCCATCGCAGGCTGCAGCAGCGTCTGACGCGAATCCTAAGTTAGGTCCGTTTACGATCTATCATGCGTTGCCGGCACCAGGACAGTTTGCCAATACGACTGGTTTCGGTGGAATAAATGATCTTAACCTGACTTGGGATAATACGAGTTTGTCAGATGGCATATCCCTTGGCGGTTTTGGCGGGAGTATTATAATCAAAACTGATTCTTCCGTGCTAAACGACAATAATCATCCTTATGGGGTGGATTTTACTTTATACGGTAATGCATTCAATAATTCCGAGGAGCCTGGCGGTATTGCAGTGGCTCAAGATGATGGTACCGGAAAGCCAGGCAAATGGTACAATATCGCTGGCTCTGAGCATTATGAGGACTCGACCATCTGGGATTATACAGTAACGTATACGAACCCAGATCCGGAATTTACCGTTGCTAATGGTGTGAATATTCCTTGGGTGGATAACTACGGAGGAACAGGCGAAATTAAAACGAACATATATAATAAGCATGCCTATTATCCAATTCCAGCAAACTATCCACTCTCAATTACGCCATTAAATAATGTAACTCATACGTATTCAGGCGTGAAAATTACTAAACGAAAAACAGCATTCGGATATACGGATGTACATTCTAATGGTTCTGCTCCTTACAATATTGCTGGGAATCCATACATTGCTGCCCCTGCAAAGGGTGAAGGCATAGATATTAGCTGGGCTGTTGATGAGGATGGCCTACCAGCTAATCTGGATTCTGTAGACTTTATTAAAGTACATACAGCTGTTCAAATAGACGGCGGTGCGTTGGGTGAAGTTAGTCCAGAGGTTACATCTTTACAAATGCATGAATCAGATAACACGGTTGGTCAAACACCAAGCTTAAGCTCTATCACGCTAACTGGTGTTAAAAGCGGTTCAGGCTCAAAAACGGTATCGATACAGGACAGCGTCTATGTATATCAAGATATTCAGGTAGATGCAGATTCGATCAAAATAACAGCAAATGCAGATCAGACAATTGATCAAATATTTGTTAACGACACTAGAGGAGCAGCAAATACTCAAATAAATAAAGAGATAACCCTAAGTGCGAAGGAGCCTCGTCTTGTGAGGGTCATTGCCCAAACAGGAACCAGTGAGCCGAAAATTTACTATTTATCTATTCTTAAAAGCACTGATAAAGTAGATGTTGCTGTAGAGAAAACAACAAACTATATCAAGAGTCAAGGTGTTGCATCGGAGTGGCAGGCTGTCGGAATGGCCCAAGCTCGTAAAAAGGTGCCAGCCCTTTACTATAATCAGCTAGTAACAGACTTGAAAAACGCAAATGGTACATTTACCAGAGTTACCGATTATGCTCGTTATGCGATTGCGATCTCTGCACTCGGCTACGATGCCACAAGCTTCGAAGGCTATAATTTCATTGAGAAAATTTACAACAATGCAAGAATGACGAATCAAGGTGTCAATGGGCCTGTATACAGCCTCATTGCATTAGATTCTCTTGCATACCAGGTTCCAGCTGATGCTGAATGGACTCGCGATAAGCTGTTGGAGAACATCCTCCAATCCCAGAAGTCAGATGGAGGCTTTTCGTTAAGCGGATCAAGTGATGCCGATTTAACAGCGATGACGCTAATTGCACTGGCACCTTACAAGGATCAAGCCACTGTGAAAACGGCTGGCGAGAAAGCAGTAGCATGGCTCACTCTTAACCAACAACCTCATGGCGGTTATGGCGGCGAAAGCAGTGAAAGTGTATCGCAGGCCATTATTGGGCTTTCCGCATTCGGTATTGATCCCACAAGTGCTGCTTATACAAAAAACGGTATAAACCTGCTTGATAAGCTGTTTAGCTTTGCACAAACTGATGGTGGATTTGCTCACTTGCTGCCTGGCACAAGCAATGGCCTTGCTACTGAACAGGCTCTGCAAGCACTCGTTGCTTATCGTTTGTTCGTAGATGACCAGAAGCTCTATCAATTTGCTGGAAAAACGATGCCAGGTGTACAATTTCCATCTGATATCACCATCAATATTGAAGGTCCTCAAGCCTTAATTGCAGAAGGTCATACAAAAGGCGCATTTGCTTTGGATGCATTGGAGCTTTTTGCAGATGAGAACAATGTTACGTTGCAAATTGCAGATTCTTCATATGGGAAATATTTGAAAACAGTCGAGGGCATTAGTGAAGCCACTTACGGCGGCTATGATGGATGGCAATATGCTGTCAAACGCGGCGGTGAATGGATTTATCCTGCAATAGGCATTGCTGAATTTGAGCTCCTGCCAGCTGATCATCTTCTTGTTTATTACGGTGACTTCAATACACAGTATGTAAATACGGTTGTCGTTAGCCCGTCAGAACCAAGAGTAGGCCAAGATTTTACGATTCAAGTCAATAAGGAAACACTGGATTGGAACACGAATCAAGTAGTCAAAACTCCGGTCGCAGGAGCATCGGTTGCTTTTGGGAACAAAACGGCCACAACAAATGCGGATGGGGAAGCCGTTTTCTATGGCGGATTGACCTCAGTTGGTATACAGAGCGGCGTCGTTACGAAATATGTTGCTGACGGTGCGCCTAGCATAGTCAGGCATAAATTTAATGTAACGATAGCACCAGCGGATCCAACGGCTGTCGATACATTTGTTACGCTGAAAGTAGTTGGCGATGACGAGAAAGGCATGATAGTAAACTCCAAAACCTATAAACGTTTTGAACATGATACAGCATTTAGCATTTTGAAACGAGAATTAGGAGATAAGGTTTTATCAAGTGGAACGGGAGCTTCTGTGTATGTCTCATCCATTGATGGGCTTGCTGCATTTGATCGCGGAGATAATAGCGGCTGGCTTGTAGCAGTAAACGGTGTTCTTCTAGATGTGGGCGCTGGCGCTTACACGCTACAGCCTAATGACGTCGTGACATGGATTTATACATTAGATTATACAAAAGAAATAGAAATAGATACCGGTGTAACTGACGTTTCACTTGCCATAGAGGGTCCACAAGGAGTTATTAGCGAAGGTAGCATTCAAGGTGTGACAGCACTTGATGCTCTGCAACGCTTCACAGAAAATGAAGGGAAGCAGTTTGCTGTTAAGAGTTTCTCCTTTGGACTAGCGTTAGATTCCATAGATTATATTTCATCCGGAATTTATGGTGGATATGACGGTTGGAATTATGCAATAAATCGAGACGGTCAATGGATTTATCCACCAGTTGGAGCTGGAGAATTCGAGCTTCAATCTACAGATCATGTATTGGTTTATTACGGGGATTTCAACACGCAACTGGTAAGTGAGGTTGCAGTTAGTTCGGCAGATCCTAAAGTAGGTAAGGATTTATCGGTACTGGTAACCAAGGAAACGTGGGATTGGACTAACAACGAAGCGATTATTACGCCAGCAGTTGGAGCGAAAATTGCATTTGGCAGCAAAACGGCCATAACCAATACGGATGGAGAAGCTGTCTTCTATGGAGGGCTTGCAACAGCCGGTACACAAATCGGTGTTATTACACAATATACTACAGATGGAGCACCTAGCGTTGTTCGTCAAGCGTTTGAACTAACTGTACTTCCAGCTGATCCAAATGAGATTAGCCGTTTTGTAACGCTAAAAGTAGTAGGCGATGACGAGAAAGGTACCATTTTAAGCTCAAAAACGTATAAAATTCAAGAAAATGAAACGGCATTCAGCATTCTTAAACGTGAATTAGGAGATAAGGTCATCTCAATCGGTACAGGATCTGCATTGTCCGTTTCGGCGATTGACGGTCTTTCTGAGCTGGATCTTGGACCATTAAGTGGCTGGAATTACTTCGTTAACGGAGTAATTGGTAATTACAGTGCAGCAGAATATAAACTTGAACCAAATGATGTCGTTATATGGAAATATGCAAAAAATAAAGAAGAAGCATCTTCTGTAGGCAATGGTTTGGTAGATGCGGTCATTACAGTAGAGGGCCCGCAAGGTCTTGTCAGTGAAGGCAGCATTCAAGGTGTGACAGCACTTGATGCTCTGCAACGATTCACAGGGTCTACTGGAAAACAGTTTGGTGTTAAAAGTTACTCCTTTGGTCTCGCTATTGATTCTATAGATCATATTGCAAACGGAATTTATGGTGGATATGACGGTTGGAACTTTGCAATAAAACGGGATGGTCAATGGATTATTCCACCAGTTGGAGCGGGAGAATTCGAGCTTCAATCTACAGATCATGTATTGGTTTATTACGGGGATTTCAACACGCAACTGGTAAGTGAGGTTGTCGTTAGCCCGGCAAATCCGATAGTAGGTCAGGATTTCTCGGTATTGGTTACCAAAGAAACATGGGATTGGACTGCGAACGAAGCTATTATTACGCCGGTAGTAGGGGCAAAGGTTGCTTTCGGCAGCAAATCGGCCATAACTAATGCAACTGGAAAAGCCGTCTTTAACGATGGACTTGCAACAACAGGTACACAAAGCGGCGTTATTACGCAATACAATACGGATGAAGCGCCTAGCGTTGTCCGTCAATCATTCTCGATAATGGTACAGTCTGCTCCAGTTACCCCAACTCAGTCTGTAACGATTAGTGTAAAAGGTGATAGTCAGAAAGGAACAATTGTTCCATCGAAATCGGTTCAGCTGCAGCCTGGCGATACGCCATTCTCTGTTCTTAAACGTGAATTAGGTGCATCAGTTAAGTCTCGCGGTACAGGAAGCACGTTGTATGTGGAAGAAATTGATGGACTTGCTGAATTCGATCGTGGTCCTCTAAGCGGATGGTTATACAGCGTAAATGGTGTATTTCCGAATTACAGTGCAGGAAGCTATACTTTACAGCCGAATGATGTGGTCGCATGGAGCTATACGACTGATGGAGTAAGTACTCCTCCTTCTGGAGGGAACACGGGCACTACGCTTCCGGCGGTGTCTGGTGCAGTTCCACAGGATGTGAGCAATGAACTTGATAAAATAGCATTACCTGCAAACAATACGAACCCGATTGGAAAAACAGGTCAAGCAACAAATACAATTAACGCAAGTACACCAATGACGGCGACGGAGATTGCGGAGCTGATCAAGCTATTGAATAAGTCCATAATCAAACTTAGTCAAAGCGGAGCACCGAATAGCGAAACGGTCATTCAAGACGCAGATTCCAAAGTGAAACTGGTAGTGCCAGCGGGAGCGTTAAAAAATCAAACAACGATTAATATTGAACAATTATCGATTAAACGCAGTGAGCTCGTTTCCGCTGTATTTGAATTTACGAATGGCGGAAATGCTTTCCAGAGCCCGGTGTACATTCAATTTAAAGTACCTGTACAAACGACAAATCCAAATGATCTAACGATTGTTTGGTTGAATGAGAAAACCGGCCAATGGATTCCCATTCCAGCCGTGCTTAATTTGAAAGATGGCACGATAACGGGGAAAACAACACATTTCACGAAATATGCCGTTGTAGACCGCAGCAAGATTGCTACGAACAATACAGATGTTACGAGCGAGATACAGTCTGCTTCTAAACAAATCTTGCTCAGCAGCAGCTTCTCCGAATGGGAAGCACTTGCTTTGCTAAGATCAGGAAGCAAAGTTCCTGCTAGCTATCTCGTTCAATTGGAGAATCAATTGAAAGAATCCAAAGGCCAGTTCCGCAAAGTAACAGATGCAGAGCGAATTGCCATTGCTCTTCGTGCAGCAGGCGAAGATGCAACTAAATTTGCAGGCTTTAATTTGATCGAGAGCATTTATAATCATGCAAGCATGACAAATCAAGGTACGAATGGACCGATATTTGCCTTGCTAGCTCTGGATAGTGGGAAATATGAAGTGCCTGCAAATGCACTATGGACGCGTGCGAAGCTCGTAGACTGGCTGCTTAGCCAACAGAATACAAGCGGCGCATTCCCATTGGCATCGAAGGGCGATGACAACATCGATATTACAGCGATGGCGATCAGTGCACTTGCTCCATATCAAGCACAAGAAAATGTGAAGAGCGCAATCGATAAAGCTGTGAAATGGATTTCTGCCGAGCAGCAAGTAAGTGGCGGCTTCAAGTCTTACGGCGAAGAAAACAGCGAGAGCGTTGCTCAAGTCATTATCGCATTAACTTCTGCTGGTATTAGCCCGCTCGAAACAAGCTTCTTGAAGAAAAACGGTGATCTTCTCACAAGTTTGCTCAGCTTCCGTCAAGAGGATGGCGGCTTCGCTCATGTGATTGGGCAAACAACAGATAGTATGGCAACGGAGCAAGCTTTGCTCGCATTGGTTGCGTATGACAGATTCAACAAGCTTCAACCATCTTTGTATGATATTGCAGCAGATACTTCTTTAACTAGTGTGAAGCAGCTGTTTGTCGACAATAAGCTGATCTCAGCTTGGGCTTATGACGCGGTATACCGCGTATTCGACGCAAAAGTGATGGTCGGCGTAAGCGGCACAGAGCTGCGCTTTGATCCGAAGAAACAGATGACAAGAGCAGAGTTTGCTACCTTGTTGGTCAATTTGCTAGGAGAAACACCAGCGAACAATTCAGCACAAGTGTTCAAAGATGTTCAGTCTGGCGCTTGGTATTTCGGAGCGATTATGCGCGCCAAAGAGCTTGGTATTATTCAAGGCATTACATCAGACACGTTTAAACCGAATCAAGCTGTCACCAGACAGGAAATGGCGATTATGATTGCCAAAGCGTTTTCGCTAAAAGGCAGCACAGAACCGCTTCCTTTCAAGGATGCATCTACGATTCATACGACTGCGAAAGACTATGTCAATGCGGTTTACACGAATGGCTTCATGCAAGGATCTAACGGTAACTTTGATCCTAAGTCAGCTGTGACAAGAGAAATGGCAGCTGTAGTAGCCGACAAGCTTCTTAAACAGCCGGCTGCTTAACTAAGAATAAGAAGCGGCAGTACCATCAACGCGATGTTGATCACAGATGGTTAGGATTTAATTTTTGGAATGGCTGAACAGGCATTACGCCTGTTCAGCCATTTTTATTTTATAAATAGCGTAGGCAGTAGTTGAATCGGTTTTTGTTTAAAGATGCGCTCATTATTACCTGGGAAATTAGAACTATTTTTGCTGCAACGAACATTAATTGGGTATCTGTTCTTTATTAAGAATACTATCAATGGTATATTGAATAGAAAGCTAGGGCAGCTCATTGCTCTTGAGACAGATAAGGGCAGAATCGAGGAGGTTTGTATTGCAAATTGTAAAGTTGTTGGTGACACTGCTGCTTAGTATTTCGTATGTGCTGCAGCCTAATGGTTTCGTAGCTGCGAGCGAGTTAAATCAAGCTTCACAATCACAAGCTTATTATGTCATTGAGCTTGTCAAATTCGGTATTCACAACGATGGCACGCATCCTGTAGAAACGACTAAAGGTATCAACAAAGCACTGCAATGGGCCGCTCAAAATGGGAAAACAACGACGACATTGCCCACTGGCATTTATTTGATTGATAAAGAAAGCCAAATTAATATGGTTAGCAATATGGTGTTTGAACTCCCAATGGATGCAGTGCTGAAGAAGGAAACGAACGCCAAAGAGAACTATACGCTCATGTATGTAGGATATGGTATCCACAACGTAACTCTTAAAGGCGGAACATATATCGGAGACAAGGAAACGCATGACTATTCCAAAAAAGAGCATAGCTATACCCCTGGCACGCATGAAGGCGGTTATGGCATATTCACTCAAGGGGCTAACAAGGTAATGATCGATGGTGTGAAGGCGATTAATTTCACTGGAGACGGCCTCATATTAGGTGGCAAGGATACGCTCATACAGGACCTGTATGAAGGACATTTCATCTTCGGCGATATTGATGATAAGGGTAAAAATATATCAAACGCGAAAAAAGTTCGTACGAGAAAGCCGCTTGCGCTTACCCACGCTATCTTCAAAGCCGAGAGGGAGTTTGAACTGAGCAATGCAGTCAAGCTGCCGAATACATTCGATCTTATCTTCTATAAGGCAAATGGAACTTTTCTAAAAAAGCTTAAGAAAGTAAAGGTCAGGGACCTTATTCAAATTCCTGAAGGGGCGACTCAGTTCCATCTCGTATTCGAGCAAGCAAACAAGAAAGGCGCATACTTGGAGTTCTGGAACCGTGTCGTCAGTAAAGATGTTGTGGTTAAAAATTCGGAGTTCGCCTATAACCGCAGACAAGGCATTACGGTTGGCGGGGCAGACCGCGTACTTATTGAAAATAATAAGCTCCATCATATGAAGGGGACACTGCCTCAGTCTGGTATTGATCTCGAGGGCGGTTTCGGTGAAAATGGCAATCGCAACAGCGATATTACGATTAGAAATAACGAGTTCTATGATAATGCTTCCTACGATCTGATTCTATATGATGGCCGAAATGCTATTGTGGAGGGCAATCATTTCGCCTCGAAAGGTGCCATCGGACTTGCCATCTCAGATCCGTTCACTGGAGCGACAATCAGAAACAACCATTTTGACGGAACGCGTATTGTCGCTGCTCATGACGCAACGTTCATCAATAACAAAATGAATGACTCCTATACGACGATTAATGGTCCCAACATTAAGATTGACGGCATGGAATTTACAGACTCCATGTTTGCGATAAGCTCGAATAAAGCATTCGGGGTTAGCGTTTCGAATGTAACGATTAACAACAATGACAAAAACGACTCAGGTCTATCCCTATGGGGCAAGCCGATTCGCTTGAAGAACGTTACGATTAACGGAAAAGGTAAGCTGCGCGTCGTTTCGGGAGGTGCTGCTGAAGGCTCCGTATTCGATAATCTGAAGGTAATCGGCTACAACACGGATTACGGTTTGGCGCTGCCTCCAGCGACATACAACAATTGCGTATTCGAAGGTGCGCCGAGCGATGGGAAGTATGGCTCGATTAATCTGACCCAAGCAGGCAAATATGTATTTGATGGCTGCTCGTTCCAATCGCCGGAGACGCTGCATATCCTGTTGCTCGGCGAGCATCCTAAGCTGGATGTGACGATCAAGAATTCAAGCTTCGAGCTATTAGGCAACGCGCAGGCAATTAGTATTCAAGCGGCTCGCAATGTTCTATTGGAGAACAATGATATTACGGCGCAGCAACTAACCTCGAATAAAACAGAAGTGATTCGCATCAACGATATTTGGAAGCGCAATGAGAAGCATGACGTTCTCAAAGCAGTCATACGCGGGAATACGATCCGAACAAACGTAGCCGCCATTGGCATTGCCACTTTGTATGCAGGTACAGGAGCGCCTGCATACGTTATAGAGAATAACACCTTGTATACTGCAAAGCTGCTTCATAAGAAAAACGATAAGCTTACAAATAATAGTCTGAATCCTTAAATAGATACCTAGAAAGCCTTAAGCAACCGCTGCGAGTTCAGCATCGTTCAGTTCTGAAGGTATACGAAGTAATCGAACACCTGTCTTCTTCCCTGCGAAGAGGACCGGTGTTTTTTGATACAAAATGGCTCGATTCGACGCGGGGGTATGTTCATCGTTATAATAGATATGTGGGGATATTGGTATAGCCTGAACGACCCATTATTCATCACAATAAAAGGAACAGGATGAAAAAATTATGCTTCAACGCTTGAATAGAAGTATTCGTGATTTCCGTACCACATACAAAAAGCATCTGTTGTTCGAATATTTGTTCATGCTGCTGACCAGCTTCGTCATTATCCCGATTATTTCGTTTATATTCAACCGTATCATTCGTGTGGTTGGATCGGGTTCGGTGCTGAACGGAGAATTCTACAAAATCGGACTCAGCTATGCAGGTGTGGCCGGGCTAATTGCAATCTGCTTCGTTGCGATGCTGGTGCTATTTATAGAGTTTGGTGTCATCATCACAATCGCACAGCAGCATTATTTCGGTAAAAGTGTATTAATTTCAGATGCGGTTCTAACGACACTTAGACAAACGCCAAAGCTCTTCGGCTTCGGGATGATTCAATTGCTGTTCTTCCTGTTGTTTCTTGTGCCGTTTATTGATTCACCGCTATCTTCTTCGTTATACTCCCAGTTTAACGTTCCGATCTTTCTCAACAGCCGCATATGGGGGTCATCCCTAATGATGCTCACTGTTTACGGTCTATTGTTTCTCGCTGGTATCTATACAGTGCTTCGCTGGATATTTGTTCTTCATTTCATAATGATCGAGAACAAATCGATAACAGCTTCAATTAGAAGCAGCCTGCAGTTGACGAAGGGGAAGCGACTGTCGATCTTCATTAATCTTTTTTTACTGAATGCGATTGTGTTTCTGCTTGGATTCGTTACCATCTCCTCTATTGCTTATTTACCGTCGTGGCTGGATAACAATGTGCTGAAGGTGATTACGAACCAATATTCGTTAACGCTGTCGACGGTTCTTACCTATATGTTTGCTTTGCTGCTCGTACCAATCAATGTGATCTTTCTGACTAGGCTCTATTATCAATTCAATAGACAGTCTGGGGTTAGGCCATTCGACCAGCTTCGTTTATACAAAAGCCGCTGGCTTGGTCCATTGGAGAAGCGTATGTATGTTTATCTGGAGGGAAGAACGCGCACTCGTGTCCTCTATTTGACTGTAGCAGTCGTCTATTTGGCTCTGACGCTTACGGTTAGTTATGCGGCGAATGATAATTTGGTTTATGTGAAATGGAGCGTACTCTTATCCGCGCATCGCGGTGATACTGCTGCAGCGCCGGAAAATTCGCTCAGAGCTGTTAGAAGCTCGGTAGAACAGGGCATTGATGCGGTTGAAATCGATGTGCAGCTTACGAAGGACGGCGTCGTCGTGCTTCATCATGACTATAATCTACAGCGAATGACCGGACTTCCTAAGCGTGTGAATGAGCTGACCTATGACGAGGTTGCCAAGCTGAACATCGGGACGGGTAGTATCGATGACGGGGAGGTAGATCGGATTCCCATGCTGGCTGAGGTGCTGGCTGAGGTGCAGGGCAAGGCGAAGCTAATCGTTGATCTGAAGCCGTACGGTTCTGGCGAGGAGCTCGCTCGCGAGGTAGTGGCATTAATCGAGCAATTCGACATGGTAGAGGAATGCTATATTCAATCATTCGACAGGCAGACGCTTCAGCAAATCAGACTGCTGAATCCAGACATTCGGATTGGCCAAATTTTATATTTTGCAGTAGGCGACCTCTCGCTGTTAGACGTTGATTTCTACACGATTGAGCAGGTTATGCTGACGCAAGGGTTCGTAGAACGTGCACACAAACGAGGACGCGAGGTATGGGTGTGGACGGTGAACAGCGAGCGGAACCTGAAAGAAGTGCTTAAATTTGAGATCGACGGTATTATAACAGATTACCCAGCACGCGCACATAATTTGGTTGAGGTTAATTTATAAAGCGGGCCTTGGAAGGGAGCATAAGCAGATGACCCAAGTTGAGAAATACAGAACCTTCCTGATGTCGCTCCCGCAGGGCAGCTTGTCCAAAGAACAGTTGTTTGTAAGCGAACTGCGTTTATATGAAGAGCCAGGCATGTCCATCTATTACGTGCCATACGAATATGTGAATTCACAGGCTAAGGTTATGATTATCGGCATTACGCCGGGCTTCACCCAGATGGAGCTTGCGATCCGTAGTGCCCGTGACGATCTGCTTAGCGGAGTAGCGATTGAGCTTATTGATCAGCGAGCAAAGAAGCTTGCGAGCTTCGCCGGATCTATGAGAAGAAATTTGATCGAAATGCTTGATGTGATCGGGCTTGCGAAG
The DNA here is from genome assembly GCF_005930355.1 of Paenibacillus sinopodophylli. Classification (GTDB taxonomy): domain Bacteria; phylum Bacillota; class Bacilli; order Paenibacillales; family Paenibacillaceae; genus Pristimantibacillus; species Pristimantibacillus sinopodophylli. The sequence goes on along the minus strand of NZ_VDBO01000001.1, from coordinate 1,918,610 downwards.
GGACTAGGTATCGACAACTGCGGGCTGCTTTTCGAGGAAAGAAGAGACCTGCTGCATACAACTTCAGCCATTCGGTATCCAGTGTTCCAGCATGGCAACAATTATACAGGACACAGTCCGTCCATTCTGAAGTCGGATGTCCTTTATCGTTATGCAGAGGATATTTTTCTTCCAGAGCTGACTGCCTGCCAAGATGCGCTTGTCATTCCGCTCGGCAAAGCGGTCTCAGAGGTTGTGCAAGCATTCGCCTCGAGGGGACGGATAAGCAAAGATCGCTGCTTGTTCGACATGCCGCATCCATCTGGGGCGAATGGCCATCGCAAGAAGCAATTTGAGCAATTCAGGACAAGCATGGAACAGAAAGTCAGCCGCTGGTTCAGCAGCTAGAGCACGATAATTGAAAGCGGGGAATAATGGACGATGCACAGTAAAAAGGTACGTTTTTTAACCATCTTTGCGTCACTAGCCTGTCTACTATGGCTATTCGGCTTAGGATGGACGTTAAAGGATTATCTGATTGGGAAGCCGAGCTCGGCGTCGATTTCTCCCAGCACGGATGAACCTGTTGAAACCACCGAAGAGACGTCAGTACTCAAAATTGTCGCGTTAGGCGATTCATTAACGAGAGGAACCGGTGATATTGAAGGCAAAGGTTATGTTGGTTATGTCAGCGATCGCTTGAAGGCCGCGGGCAAGGATATTTCACTTATCAATTTGGGTATCAAAGGTTTAACTGCTCCACTCCTTGCGGATCAAATGAAGGAGAAAGAGGTTGGAAGGCAGCTTGGTCAAGCAGATGTTATCATGATGACAATTGGCGGTAATGATCTCTTCCTAGGTGGACAAACACTGTCTGATGTTTCAGAGGCAAGCATCCGTGCGCTAGAGGATCGTTATTTGCTAAATCTGCAAGAGATTCTCTCAGGCATTCGTGCTGTCAATACGGAAGCAACGGTTTACTTGCTTGGCTTGTACAATCCGTTCAGCGAGTTTGAGAATGGGGAGCAATTATCAGAGGTGGTCAGAGGCTGGAATTACAAAGCGGCAGAGCTGCTGGCTAAGGATGCGAAGACCGTCTATGTTCCGACCTATGATTTGTTCCAACAGAATGTGAATGAGTTGTTGTTTACGGATCATTTTCACCCGAACGAAAAAGGGTATTCGCGTATGGCTGAACGGGTAGCCGCATTGATAACAGGAGCAGAACAAGGAGGACAGCCATGAGTGACATAACGTTATCTGTGCAAGGACTGCGGAAGGTGATCGGCAAGCGGACGATTATTAAAGATTTGAGCTTCGAGCTGAAGCGTGGCGAGGTGTTCGGCTTCTTGGGACCGAACGGCGCAGGAAAAACGACGACCATTCGGATGCTTGTCGGCTTAATTAAGCCTACTTCAGGTTCGATTCATATATGCGGTCTGGATATTTCGAAGCATTTCACGAAAGCGATGAGGCATTTGGGCTGTATCGTTGAGAATCCGGAGCTGTATCCGTTTCTAAGCGGAATGGATAATTTGCGACACTTCGCTGTGATGATCAGCGGGATCACGCAATCCAGAATTGATGAGGTTGTGCAATTGGTCGGGATGCAGGACCGCATGAACGATAAAGTGAGCACCTACTCCCTCGGCATGCGTCAGCGTCTTGGCATTGCCCAGGCGCTGCTTGGCAAGCCGGATGTGCTGATTCTGGATGAGCCGACGAATGGACTAGATCCGTCAGGAATTCGAGAAATGCGTTCTTTTATTCGTTTCTTGGCAGAGGAAGAAGGATTAACAGTGCTTGTATCGAGTCATTTGCTGCATGAGATTCAGTTGATGTGCGATCGAGTTGCCATTGTCTCCAAAGGAGAAATCGTTCGAGTCGATTCTGTTGAGGCTCTATTATCCAGCGAAGAACGCCTCGTATGGCGGCTTGATCCAATTGATCAAGGCAAAGCTATTCTGCGTGAGTTGACGGCTATTGTTAACGAAACAGAGGAGTCCGTGACCACATCTTATATCGAGCATGAGGTTGGGGGCTGGAACCGCAGGCTGGTTGAGGCAGGGGTTACTGTGCTGGAGATGAACCGCAGATTGCCGGCGCTTGAGGATCTGTTCCTTGAGCTGACAGGAGGCGAATCCATTGATTAATCTTGTTCAGAATGAAATGACCAAACTGATGGGCAAACGTCGTTTTATGATCATTGCTATCATTATTATTGTGTTGCTCTCTATGTTTACCTACGCACAGTCGAAAGAGGCTGAGTCGATTCTGGAGAGAATCGGTACGACGGACTGGCGTACCGAGCTGCAGCAGCAAATCGTCGATATGCAGAACAGGCTGAGCAGTGCAGGGCAATGGCGCGAGCAATTCCAGATTCAGATTAAGCAGTCCCAATACTACTTGGACAATAATATTAATCCTGCTCAGCCGGGAGCGCCTACGTTCATTCGTGGGTTCGTGCAAAATTCCGCCGAGCTGTTTCTGCCGCTGCTCGTTATGATTATCGCTGTGGACATCGTTTCTTCTGAGAGAAGTATGGGCACGATCAAGCTGCTGCTGACTCGTCCTGTAAGCCGGTTCAAAATATTGCTAAGCAAATATATTGCGCTTATTTTATCCGTATCGATCGTTATCTTCCTGTTCGGCTCACTATCCTATCTGGTATCGGCGGTCATGTTCGGCAATCAAGGCTGGTCGGCTCCCGTACTGACTGGCTTCTCGTCGCAAGGCGGCGAGCTGGACATATCGGGCGTGCGACTCGTATCTCAGTGGCAATACATTATTCAGCAATTCGGACTTGCGTGGTTCATATCCGTCGTCGTGGGGACGTTGTCATTCATGCTCTCTATTCTCATGAGAAGCAGCGCGGCAGGTATGGGGACAATGCTGGCATGCCTAATATCAGGAGCCATTCTGAGCAATATGGTTTCCTCTTGGGAGTCGGCCAAATACTTGTTCATGGTTAACCTTGGACTCATGGATTATGTGAGCGGCTCGGCGCCGCCCATTGATGGCATGACACTTGGATTCTCCTTATCAGTGCTGGCTGTATGGATGCTGGGCTCACTGATCGTTTCCTTCACCGTGTTCATGAGGAAAGATATTTATTAATACGTACTTCTGGGGTCATTTTGTCCTAAAATGCCGCTTCTCTTCATATGCATGAACTAGAAGAGGAGCGTGATGATGATGGACAAGACTGTTCGCAGATACTATCAGCAAAAACAAAAGCAAAAAGAAATAGAGCAGGAGCTATCCGAGCTGCGCAATCAAATATTGGCGCATTTGACGGAGCAGGAAACAGGGGAGCTGGAGATCGGCAGCCATAAAGTGAAAATTGTCGTACAAGAGCGCAAGGAGTACGATGAGAATAAGCTTTACGAAGCGCTGCCTGATGCTGCGTTATGGCGGATGTTATCCAAGCCGGATACATCCAAAATCGCGAGTCTGATCAAGCTAAATGTTATTACAGAAGAAAAAATCAAGGATACATACGCTACGAAAACGGTTAAACTGCTTCAGGTGGATAAGAAATAACCGAGGTGGAGATGGATCGCGCAACAGGATACTTTCACCGCTGGACGGTGGTGGTAACATAATCAGACCGGCCCCAAGTGAGTGGGACCCTAGAAAAACGCAAAAAGGTGAGGAATGCTCCTCACCTCTCACAAACCTTGAGATTACTGAATTTTATTCCGTTTTGGTTAAGCTGTCTACAACAAACTTAAGCTGGGCTTCTAACGAAATCGGATCACTTAACACGAAGCCGCGGCTGTTCTCATGATAAACGTGATTATTTTTGACAGCTGGGAGGCTATCCCAGATACTGCCTTCAAAAATCGGAGCCGCATTGTCCTCGCCTGTCCAACCACTAATAAAGATAAAATCTCCTGCATATTCTGGCAATAGCTCAAGGGAAAGCTTGGCCCAGCCCTGGCCGCTGTCGATGGCTTCCTTCTGAATAATCGGCGGTGCCTTCAGACCGAACTCACTATAAATAATGTCCCCACCTCTGCCAAAACTACCGTAGGCATAAAATTCCTTAGCGCTTCCCGAATCGAAGATTGAAACAGTGCGATCACCAACTGCTTGCTGCACGATTGGTTTGTATTCGGCGATTTTAGCGTCCCACTCAGAAATCCAGGCTTTCGCCTGCTCTTCTCTGCCCGTCATCTTGCCGAAATCCATTAATTGCTCGCGTAGAGGTATTCCGTATTCAACAGCGACGGTCGGTGCGATTTTGGACAGCTTCTCGATCGTTTCAGGGTCGTTCCAGACTACAACTAAATCCGGCTGCAGCTCCAATATTTTCTCGTAGGGTACATCGTTGCCGATGTTGACAACGCCGTCCAGCTTGCCTTCTGTATAGCTGTTAAAGGACTCATCACCGGTTCCGACAGGCTTTAGGCCAAGCGCTAGTAAATGTCCGGTGAAGGCTCCAGCTACCATTACAATCCTTTGAGGGTTTTTGGGAATTTGCACCTCGCCGTTAACAGCGGAATAAGTTATCATCTCCGAGCTGCCGGTTGTATTTCCAATTGCTGTGTTGCTTGCATTATTCTCTGCGCCTGCAGTTGGGCTAAGCGTATTGCTTGTGCCAGTCCCTCCATTCGAGTTCGTTGGTCCGGAGCATGCGCTAAGCAATAGTGTTAGGCATAGCAAAAACGTAATTCCTACAGGTAGTTTGCTTCTATGCATTTGTAAATCTCCTCTTTCACCATATTGATAATGATTATCATCCTTAATATCAATATAACGACGAAGTCTGCGCGGAACAATAGATGATCCGAGCCTAATGATAGGACGATAAGAGCCTCTCGCTTCTTTTAAGGACTTATCCTTAAATTGCTTTGGTGTTGCTCCGTTATGCTTTTTAAACATTCTGATGAAATAGGACACGTCTGTGTATCCGACGCTAACTGCGATCTCTGGCAGAGATAGATCGGTCTGTTGCAGAAGCGCTCCTGCTTTGTCCATCCTAATGCGGATGAAGTAATCGATTATACTTGCGCCAGTTTCGCGCCGGAAATGCTTGGACAGATAGGGTACGCTGTAGTGAAAAGTTTGCGCGAGTGTCTCACGGGTCAGCGGCTCGGCATAGTGCTCCTGCATATAGCGAATAAGCTGAGAGGTAAGGTTAGGCTTAACGATGCTGACTTGCTGTTGATCCATTTGCCGAAGCAGCTCATATACAAATTGATAAAATAGTGTTTTCACATGGAGCCGTTCCAAACGTCCTTGTGCAAGCCATTCGCGCAGCATACGCTCAGCCAGTTCGTAGAGGATGGCAGGGTGGAGCGGAATAAAGCCGTACTGAAGCTGGAATGGCGATTGCCGATCTGTATGCTGCTCACCAGATCGTGGTAAGGAGGCTTTGTAGAAAATTAAGTAATAATGAAAGGATTCATCCGTTAGGATGATGTCTAGACTGCTGCCCTTGCCCCCATGAAGCATATAGAAACGCTTAGCAGCATGCTCATTTCCGTCCAAAATCATAGTTGCACTGCCTTGCGTTACGTACAGAAAGGCACTGGCAGGGAGCAGGTAAGGGCGTACGCACTCGCCGGCTTGTATGCTGATATGTCGTACATCTATGATTTTGAGCGCTGCATTATTCCAGACCAGTATGTGCTCTTGTACATTCACAGTTGCTTTCAATAGAGAGTTGTCTTCCTTCCGTGGGCTGCTGAAGCCAGCCTTAGATCTAGTGAGGTTATTATAATCATATTACTAGACTCTTGCAAAAAATGTGATAGGGAATCACGGGTTTATTAGTCAGTCCCGATTTCACGGAATCCGTAGACTTAAGCATCGTCAAGTTTATTTTGACGCTTCGTTTGGCGTTTAGCAAGCCTCAGATTTATCGTCTTATCTCGATGGTTAATGGCATTATGCAATGTGAAGGACACAATGGCACAAGACTGTGAGTAACAAGTGAATAATATAGGTTTCAACGTACATGCACTTCTAGGCGGCTACCCACATACAATAAAGAACAGACTTCATGTTCGCCCGGATCAAAAGACCTCTCAGGGAAAAAGATCTGTGGCAATACAACGCGGGGGTGTACGGTAAATGCCTGGATTATTCTCAGCGATTGCGCTTTTCATTAAACAGCTCTCATTGCTCGTCTCCTATGTCAAAAACAACGCCTTTCCCCAACCTCTTCAAGAGGAAGAGGAGTCCAAACACCTACAGCTGATGGCCGAAGGCAACCAGCGATCCCGTAATTTACTTATTGAGCACAATCTCCGATTAGTTGCTCACATCGTGAAAAAATTCGATAATACAGGTGAGGATCTTGAGGACTTGATCTCGATTGGGACAATTGGGCTGATCAAGGCAATCGAGAGCTTTCAGACTGGAAAAGGCACGAAGCTCGCGACGTTCGCGGCTCGCTGTATTGAGAACGAAATACTTATGCATCTGCGGTCATTGAAGAAGACGCGCAAGGACGTATCGCTGCACGATCCGATTGGCACGGATAAGGAAGGCAATGAGATTACGTTGATCGATATCCTCGGCACGGAGGCTGATGATATCGTGGATAAGGTGCAGCTGAAGATTGAGAAGAGTAAGATTTATAAGAACTTGGATATACTCGATGATCGGGAGAAGGAAGTTGTCATTGGCCGCTTCGGGCTGGAGCATGGCGGGGATGAGCGGACGCAGCGGGAGATTGCGAAGGAACTTGGGATTTCGCGGAGCTATGTTTCGCGGATAGAGAAAAGGGCGCTTATGAAGCTTTATCATGAGTTTTATAAGGCGAAGCGTTGATTGATGACTATAGACATAATTGCTGAAACTGATAAAGCCTAGGACTCAATTAAAGTCCATTCTATACAAATAAAGATGTCACCACCTTGTGGAGGCCACTGAAAAAGTCTTTTAATCAAAGAAGGTACTGTTCCTCAAACTCATTGAGGGGCAGTGCCTTTTTTACTGTATAATTAGCCTATTATAGCGAAAGGCGTGAAGCCCTTGTTCCAGCCTCAAATCTCATTTGCGTTCAGCCCTTACACGGCACTATATGACCTCATTGTGCCTAAGGATAAAATGCTGCGGCAGATCAACGAGTTGGTGGATTTCTCCTTCGTCTACGACGAATTGAAATCGAACTACTGTCTGGACAACGGACGCAACGCCATTGATCCAGTGCGGATGTTTAAATATTTGCTTTTGAAAGCCATTTTCGAGCTGTCGGATGCAGACCTCGTCGAGCGTTCTCAGGACGACATGTCCATCAAATACTTTCTTCAAATGGCGCCGGAAGAGCCGGTTATCGATTCGAGTTCCTTAACCAAGTTCCGTAAATTACGGTTGAAAGATATGAATCTGCTGGATTTGCTCATTGGTAAAACAGTCGAGCTCGCTCATGCACAAGGTATTCTAAAAAGCACATCCATCATCGTAGATGCGACGCACACGAAAGCACGGTACAACCAGAAATCCCCCCGAGAAATTTTACAGGACCGTTTCCGAAAATTGCGAAAAGCCATTTATACCATCGACGAGTCGCTAAAGTCCAAGCTACCTGCGAAGAACGCGGTGGATACGCTCGAAGCAGAGATCGACTATTGTCAGAAACTCATAGAGACGACCGAAAACAAGTTAGGAATCCCGTTACTGCCCAAGATCACAGAGCCGTTGAACTTGCTCAAAGAAACCGTTGAAGATGACGCCCAGCAGTTGCGCATTTCGGAAGATCAGGACGCTCGTGTTGGTCATAAAAGCGCGGATACTTCGTTTTGGGTACAAGACACATATCGCTATGACGGAAGAAGGAATCATTACGGCGGCCATTATCACAACCGGAGAGAAGCACGACGGCAAGCAACTGCAGGCGCTCATCTCCAGGCTTCACCCGCAGATTACCCAAGGCGCACGCAAGAAGGAAGACGAATTTGAATTCAACAAAGACGCAGGCATGTATGTATGCCAAGCGGGCAATATGGCGATTCGTAGAGCACGAACGGGCAAGAAGAGGGTAGGAGCCAATCAGGTTAACACGTATTATTTCGATGTTGAGCTTTGTAAGAAATGTCCTTTTAAAGAAGGTTTCTATAAAGAAGGAGCCAAAACGAAAACGTATTCCGTGAGTATAAAATCCGACGTGCATACCGAGCAAATGGCTTTTCAAGAGACGGAGTACTTCAAAGAAAAAGCAAAAGAACGATATAAGATTGAGGCCAAAAACAGCGAACTTAAGAATCGGCACGGGTACGACGTTGCCGATTCCTCGGGTCTGTTAGGTATGCAAATACAAGGGGCAATGGCGATATTTGCAGTAAACTTAAAACGAATCCTGAAGCTGGCAGATTAATAACGCAGCGAAAAGCCGTGAAAAATGCGACACCAACCGGAAATCCGGATCTGGTGTCGCATTTTTTTGCCGACCACATGGGCTCATCGAAAAATCATAAGTTCTTCAGTGCTTCGCAATTTACAGGTGTTTTATGCTGATTTTCGGCTTTTAAGTGTGATGATTGTTCAGCGTATGGTTTATCTGATGGCTGGGCTGGTCCACAAAAACTGACCCCGCCAATCCTCAGAGAAATGTTACGATTCAGGGGACAGGTAATATGCTAGTTGCCGTTGGTGCGTTGCAAGCGCGAACATAAAGTTTTCTTTACATTTCATATATAGCACAATCTACCATGATAAATTAGAAGTAATAATTGTAGGTTTTTGGCGAAAAAGAGTTAGCTGTCATGTGAGAAGGTAGATGCAGCCGGATACTTGGACCAAGGCATCGATGCATGTGATGACATTTGTAATTAGGGGGGGATAGCGTGAATGTAAAACCCATGCAGTCGGTCAGTGATTATTTCAAAGCGATGCAGCAAAGGAAGGACGCACATGCGACGAAGGATCAGACGCAGTTGACATCTATTCGAAATATACTCATGCTGGGTAAGAAGCTGCGCACCGACGAAATGAACTACTTGCAGAGACATGATCCCAGTTTGTATGATCAAGCAATGAGCCTCTCGATGGAACGCCAAGCGTATGAGGGCGCATTGCAGCATAGTCGTAGCAAAGCGGATGCGAACTATTACAAAACATACAAGCTGATGCAGATTGCCGGGCAACTGAAGCATGGTGGTTCCGAGGAGCTACTGATGCGTACGAACTCGATTCAGGAAACCCATCGCGAGTTCGTTCGATCGAGCAAGTATGCCTCACTGAGGTGAGATGGGGCTTAAACGCCAGTATTGTAACGGGTGATAAAGCAGGCAATATGAAGCTGGAGTTAAGATGCGACTAAACAGGAGCAGATCATGCTTTCGAAGAAACGAGCGCAAGCGGCGGTCGAATTCATTCGTACGCTGCATCAGCTTGTAGTGATCGAACGAGTGACATCAGATCAGTGGTAAGAGGGGTGCCCTGAAGGCTGTGAACTATTGGATTCAGGGCACCCCTCTTTGATTATTTGCCTTGACTCTGCTCATTCCAACATGTGGAGTGCTGTCCACTGTTAGTTCGGAAAGATTAATATATCAGATGCAAAGGTGTCTAGCCTCCTCATTTTGAGGGGGCTTTTCTTTTGTGAGAGGTCATGATTGGTCATTAGGTGTGCGTGTTATGGTACTATAGAAATGAGGCACAATACACGATTTTATCTAAAAAGTTGAGTTTGTGAAAATAAGAGTTGATGATGAAGAGTGATAAGTAATAATTGATGATTATTTTCATATCGGCGCGGCGATTGTTCCGAATAGTCATTGTGAAAACTGTTGGAGTGTAATTATCTATTTCGATAAATATGATAATGAGTTCTGTCCCTCCTGTAACAAATGGTTGTCTGCTCCGTGTGGAGATTATCTTGTATTTATTGTTGAATTTTACCTATTAAGATTTTAGAAATCAAAACTCTTGCTGAAAAGTCACAAGAGACTATGGAGTAACAAACTATGAAAATAATGTGGTGTTGGCGTTGTAACTGTGAAATGCCTATGTTAGATGAAGGAGAATATTCTCGGATTCATAAGTTGTATGGTGATTGTATGAAAGCAAATAAGGAGTTTAGGCAAGCGCATGGGCTATCATTAGAACAGATATCTATGGATGAGAGATTTAGTCCTGTCGTAAAGGAATACGAAAAAATAACTGGTGTTTCAGGCGTTCATTATAATGCAATTATGCATCATCAGATATCTTTATTTGGCGAACCTTGCCGATATTGTGGCAAGCCATTGAGAACATCAAACGCAAAGCTATGTGCTAGTTGTGGTCAGCCCAACTGAAAAAGAAAGGTAAGTGCCAAATGAATCGGCATAATTGTCCCTGTTGCGGTTATCCCACACTAGAAGAAAGACGAGGTTGGGAGATTTGTTGTTTATGTAATTGGGAAGATGATGGACAAGATGACCCCCACGCAAATAAAGTTTGGGGCGGTCCAAATCAAAATTATTCTCTTACAGAGGCTCGGGAGAACCTTGAAAAATATTACATTATGTATAGAGATAAACGAAGAATGCTAGATCGAACGAATAAAGAATTTCAAACAAAGATAAGTTTAATTAATGCATTTGAAAAACTTAGGACCGCAAATAATGAATCTGCTCAACAAATATTGCAGGAAATCGATTTCTTGGAAAAGGCACTAGATGATATTGTTCACGAAAGTACAGAAGACTACAGCAATAACATAGAGAAAAATCAAGAAATCATAAACCTAATTAATTACGATAACCCAGAGACAACAGTGAGAGGCTTGCTTTCCCTAACATTAAATGTGGATAATGGGGAGTTTGTACAAGTTAATGATGCCTTGAATGATGAGAGTGAATTTGTTAGAGGACATGCTCAGTCAGCTTTAAATGACATAAAAATGTTTTGTAAGTAGTCACGCTTCAGGGATTATCTCTGAGGCGTTTTTTTATTGAGGAGTTGAGTGACGATTAAATCCAATTTAGTATTTTCAGTAGGAACAAATACCATCTTAGCTTATCTATATAACGATAGTGATAAGAATACGTTTGTTCATTTACATCGTGTTGTGGTAAACATCGTCAAAAAATTTGATAATACAGGTGAGGATTTCGAGGACTTGATCTCGATCGGGACGATTGGATTGATCAAAGCCATCGAGAGCTTTCAGACTGGAAAAGGCACGAAGCTCGCGACGTTCGCGGCTCGCTGTATTGAGAACGAAATACTTATGCACTGGAGAACATTGAAGAAGACGAGCAAGGACGTATCGCTGCATGATCCGATTGGCACAGACAAGGAAGGAAATGAAATTACGGTAATTGATATCCTTGGTACTGAGGCCGATGATATCGTGGATAAGGTGCAGCTTAAGATTGAGAAGTCAAAGATATATAATAATATGGATATACTCGATGACCGTGAGAAGGAAGTCGTCATTGGCCACTTCGGGCTGGAGCATGGTGGAATGAGAGGACGCAGCGGGAGTTTGCAAGCCTAGAGCAATCGAAATCAAGGCTGAATCCACGTCTTGGCTTACTGCGGACAATAGGCCATACAAACAGCAGCTTGAATGGATAAGTTCACTAGACCATTGTCATACAATGGACCAATTCCTGGACCTTGCAGTCCGCTATTATGGTACGGAAAAGGGATTTATTGTGGGTAGCGAGGGAGAGAGCTACGCCGTTGAAAAGGAAGGCTCGTTGAGCGATAACAGCGGAGCTTCGAACAGTGAATCTTTTGTCCGTTATGTACTGAAAACAGGTGAATCTGTAATACTTGTGAATGCTTTGCACAGCTCCTATTCCGCTGATCCTCTATTCGTAGAAACCAGTCCCAATCCGTACTATGTATGCCTGTTCTTTTCACAGGAGGACTAACGCCATTCGCACTTTACTTGGAGAACAGTCTCATAGCCGGCGTTTTCACTCAAGAAATACGGGTCATGCTGGAGCAAATGATTGCCCGAATGATGTATGTGAAATCATTAGATGAAGCTGGCAGCCAAAGTTATTCACCAATCGTTCCAACAGATGATCCGTCATCAACTTCTGCGAAAGCTTCACAGCTGTTATTCGAATCACTGACGAATTGTGAAACGGAGATCCTGTACGCGCTGACAGATGGATTGACGAGTAAGGAAATTGCCTATCGATTCGGATTAACAGAAGGGACAGTTAAAAGTTATATACATCATATATACGGAAAACTGGGCGTTAAAAGAAGAAGTCAGGCAATTGCCCGTGCAAAGGAGTTAGCACTCATAAATTAGACTTTTTTCTACAATATTTGCGAAACACTAACTTTGGTTAGTGTTTTTTTTATGGCTTGGGACCTATACTTATGTCCGAATTCAATCGTGGTATGGAGGAGAAAACGACATGAGTACAAGATTTCGAGCAAGTAGGAAAGTAACGTCTATTATCTTAGCGATGTTGATGGTACAAGGCGGATGGAACGGGCTGTTCGACAGAGGGATTCAAGTATCTGCATCAAGGGAGGTTCTTATCTGAATTCCGATATTTTTCAAGGTTATAACTAAGAATCAGGTTATAACTTATGAAGATTTTGTGAACTCTTGATATTTTTTTATCTAGATTTTGTTACTATAACTAATAGAATGTAAATTTTTGCTAGACACTGTCTGGCCCTGCAAGTACAATTTACTAGTATACTTGTCGAAATATAGGAGTTGAGGCTTGTGTAAACCATTGTGGTTTCGACAGATCGATTCAAATAGATTGTTTTGGAGTTGGGGTAACAATTGCATAAGGCAATTCCAATGAAACAAATGCGAGATTTCTCAGAATTGGTTGACCCGGACGAATTTGTACTCTTCATATTAATATAAAATACATTCTAGGCAAGAGAGGTTGATTTCAAAATGAAAGAGAAACAGAATAAGAAGAGGATATCTAAGTTACTGATGAGTTTCTTGTTGTTGTTCCTTCCTGTGATACAGCTAGCTGTAGGCGCGACTGCGGCCTTTGCGGCAACCGAGCCAGCAATCACAAGCATTTCGCCGACGGCGGGTCCGACTTCCGGAGGAACGACCGTCACGTTGACTGGTACGAATCTGTCTGGTGCAACAGCGGTGACGTTTGGTGCAACAGCGGCGACGGGCTTTACCGTAAATTCAGCAACGCAAATCACAGCAACGGCTCCGGCGGGTAGTGCGGGAACGGTAGACGTAAGGGTAACGACGGCGGGCGGCACATCAGCGACATCGGCGGCGGACCAGTATACGTTCATAGCTGCGCCGACGATCACTAGTATTTCGCCGACGGCGGGCCCGACGATTGGAGGCACGACCGTCATTTTGACCGGTACGAATCTGTCTGGTGCAACAGCGGTGACGTTTGGAGGAACGGCGGCGACGGGCTTTACTGTAAATTCAGCAACGCAAATCACAGCAACGGCTCCGGCTGGCTCGGGAACTGTAGACGTGAGGGTAACAACGGCGGGCGGCACATCAGCGACATCGGTGGCGGACCAGTATACGTTCATAGCTGCGCCGACGATCACTAGTATTTCGCCGACGGCGGGCCCGACGAC
>NZ_VDBO01000001.1:1904866-1905034 GCF_005930355.1 Paenibacillus sinopodophylli | reverse complement strand
TGGCTCGGGAACTGTAGACGTGAGGGTAACAACGGCGGGCGGCACATCAGCGACATCGGTGGCGGACCAGTATACGTATTTTGTTCTGACATACACCATCGATGCATTGTCGAACGAGACGCCGAGCGCGCTGACAGCGGGCTACGCATCGGGAACGCAGGAAACGAA
>NZ_VDBO01000001.1:1605402-1904766 GCF_005930355.1 Paenibacillus sinopodophylli | reverse complement strand
TTAGAGACAGCGCTAAGCGGAACGAACGCGAGCAGCTTCACGGTTACGCAGCCAGCGGCGACAACGCTCGATAGCGGGACGACGTCCACTACTTTTACAGTGAAAGCGAACGACGGTTTAGCGGCAGGAATCTATACGGCTACGGTAACGGTATCGGCGACCAGCATGACGCCGGTGACCTTTACGGTGACGCAGGTGGTGAACGTTCCGCTCACGTACACCATCGATGCATTGTCGAACGAGACGCCGAGCGCGCTGACAGCGGGCTACGCATCGGGAACGCAGGAAACGAAAACGGTGACCGTAACGAGAACGGGAACAGGCGACTTGGAGAGCTTAGAGACAGCGCTAAGCGGAACGAACGCGAGCAGCTTCACGGTTACGCAGCCAGCGGCGACAACGCTCGATAGCGGAACGACGTCCACGACCTTTACGGTAAAAGTAAATGACGGACTCGCCGCAGGGACGTATACGGCTACGGTAACGGTGTCGGCCGCGGGTATGACGCCGGTAACCTTTACGGTAACGCAGGTTATTAATAGTAGGAATAGTGGCGGGACTGGCGGTAGCCCAACTTCTCCGAGTGTCCTAACAGATTTGGATATCGACCAAAACGGCATTATGATTAACTCGGATACAATTGACACCCGTAAGCCGTCCGTCGCTCTTGAGGTTACACCAAAAGACGGCGTTGCCTATGTCAGCTTACCGGCAAGTCTATTAACCGAGTTTGAGAAGAAAAACGCCACTTTTTTCACCGAGATTAAGACGCCTTACGGCAGCTACAAGATTCCCGTCAATCTGGCATCGCTCATTCCGAACCTGCAGGATTTGCTTACGAAGAATGAGCTCAAAGCCGAGGATATCAGCTTCAAGATCAATTTGACCGATAAGTCTGGTGACAAGGACATTCAAGCGGCGGTTGCAAGCGGGTTGCCAAAGGGCCAAGTATTAGGCGCGATTGTGGATTTCAACATCTTAATTATTAACACCAAGTCAGGACAAGTGATCGGAACAGCGGACAAGTTCAGTAGCGCGCTGACGCGAATCATCCCGATGCCAAAGAACATGACCGATATGCCAGAGCAATGGGGCGTATTCCGTTATAACGAAACGACAAAGAAGTTTGAGTTTGTATCCGCTAAGAAAGTGTTGATCGATGGCGCATGGTACGTGACGATCAACTCTTATTCCAACAGCGTGTACGTCGTGGCACAAAATCCGATGAGCTTTACCGATACGTTTAAACATTGGAGCAAAGCATTCGTAGAGCTGGCTGCAGCGAAAGGACTCGTTGAAGGAGTTGGCGACGGGAAATATAACCCTGACAAAGCCGTAACGAGAGCGGAGTTTACCGCCATGATAGTTCGAACCTTAGGACGCGGCGGATCTGTTGGGAATACAGCACCGTATGTAGATGTAAAGCAAGGTGCATGGTACTTCGATGAGGTAGCCAAGGCGAAGGAGCTTGGACTGCTCGGCTTCACGAATGGTACGAGCTTCAAGCCCGATCAACCGCTATCCCGCGAGGAAATGGCGAGCATGTTGGCGGCTGTGATTAATCTTGAAAAGTCGTCGATTGCAAAGGATTCTGTTAACCTGAACGGCTACAAAGATATCGGAAGCGTGGACGCGGCTTACTTGGAGGATGTTCGCACAATGCTTACCCTTCAAATTATGAACGGTACAAGCGCGAATACGTTTGATCCGAAGGGCGATACGACACGCGCGCAAGCGGCGGTTGTGTTCATCAGAATGCTGCAAACGCTAGGTTCAATCGATAAATAAGATTCATGGACAAACCCGCTTGAGCAGAGATAGATCTGTTTAGGCGGGTTTATCCATGTCTATGGTAGTGAAGCCGATCACTTTGGTAGCACGAGTTACGAGCTGGTTGGTCACACTACCCTAGTAAGGCGAGGGGCTTAGCTCAGCTGGGAGAGAGCTTGTATGGCATGCAAGAGGTCAGCGGTTCGATCCCGCTAGTTTCCACCAACACTTTAAACACAAACAGCAGAGATGTTAATTTTTTGTTTTGATTTTGTTACAGCATAATGGTCATGTGGAGTGCTAGGTGTCACTCGTAAGAAAATAGCTTTTAAGAGCCGTATTTATCTATTTCGAAAAACTCAAGAGAATGGTCGCTTGAGTTTTTTTATTTTTGTGTCGGGAATTTCGGTTTGGCTCTTCATACAGTGGTGAAAGTTGTATACGATCACTCTGAAAGAAGGAGATGTGTCATATTTTGCCGAATTACATGCGAAAAGAAGATTTAATAAGTGATCACTTCGAGAGAATGAAGGAGATAAGCCCCAATGATTCGTGTACTGCTCATTGATGACGAAGAAGATGCGCTGGATCTGCTGGAAATATTGCTTAGTCAGATCGGCGGCGTCGAAGTGGTGGGAAGGTATGATAATCCGATTCAGGCGATCGAAGATATCGTACGGTTTCCTGTCGATGCGGTATTTTTGGACAATCAGATGCCAGGAATGAAGGGTACGAAAGCAGCGAGAGCCATCAGAGAGAAGCTGCCGCGAATGCCTATCGTATTCACAACGGCATACGCGGAGTATGCTGTCGAAGCATTTGAAATTCAATCAACCGACTATTTGCTTAAGCCATTTACGAAAGAGAGATTGCAGAACGCTGTCGATCGCGTCCAACAATTAATATCCACATTCTCCCTAGAAGCTCGTCGTAACACGAGTATTCCCTTTACGATTCGTTGCTTGGGAGGGTTTCATATCCAGTTGCCGGACAACAAGGACCGAAAGCTTGCCTGGAAAACGAAGAAGGAAAAGGAGCTTTGTGCCTATTTGATTCATTACGAAGGAAAATCCGTAAATACCGCAACTATCATCGAAGCGTTATGGCCGGGGTACGATCTGGAGAAAGCGAAAACCTATTTCTACACCTGCATGTCCTACTTAAGAAAAAGCTTGGCAGATCATCAAATCCCGATTCAAATCCATAAAGACGCTCAAGGTTTCTTCGCTGCATTGGATGGCATGACTGTTGATGTGACGGAATTCGAGCGCTTGCTGCGTAGCGTATTGAACGAAGAGGTCATGGATGAGCGGTTATACGATTCTATCAACCTGATCTATAAAGGCGACTATATGGATGCCAGTGATTTCGGCTGGGTCGTCGCTAGACAGCTGGAGATCAAGGCAACGTATATTCGCGTGCTTCGCAAGTGGTATGCTTATTTCCGCAGTCAGGGTCAAATGCTGCTTGCGATTGATAGCATGAAGCAAGTGTTGACGCTCGCTCCGGATTCGGAGGCAGACGGACGAGAGCTGATTAAGCTGCATTTGGAAACAGGCAATCGAAATGAGGCGTTGCGTGTCTACATGCAATTGGAACAAGCGGTTCACGTGCAGCTGGGGGCGGAGCTCGAGGAAGGGACGGTTCTTCTGCTTCATCAAACGAAAGACCAAGTGGTATGGCAGGGGCGAGGAGTCTAATGAGAAAAAAACTGGCTGCAGTGGTTGCAACGCTCGTCATTCTAACGGCGACTTATGGCATATTGTTTGCCTATGTATCCTTCCAGAAAAAGCAATCACCTATTGCGGTGAACGGATCGATAGATTTGACTTTATGGAAATTTAAAGAAAATGGCTTAATCCCGCTAGATGGAGAATGGATGTTTTATCCGAATCGGCTTTTAACACATGCAGACTTTCTATCCTCATCTCCGCAAGCTTCCACGACGATTCAAGTGCCCGGTTCGTGGTCGAGCCGAATGAACATGACCGGGATGGCCACCTACCGGTTGAGGCTCCATATCAACAATACCGAAATGATGTACGGATTAAAAACGGCGTCCATTCTAATATCCAATCGGCTTATAGTCAACGGAGAGACGGTTGGCTCCAGCGGGATTCCTGCCGCGCATAGGGAATACTACGCTGTGAATAAGCCCTACGTCAGTTATTTCAAGCTAAAGCCAGGCTGGAATGAGCTCCTCGTTCAAGTTGCAAACTATGAATTTTCCGGTGGCAGCGGCATTAGCAACTCGCTTTTCCTAGGGACTGCTGAGCAAATCTCTGGGCTTCGAGATCGGGCGCTGACGCATGATTGGGTGAATGTTACCGCTTTTCTCATCATGGGGCTCTATTTCGTCGGGCTTTACGCCCAGCGCAAACATGATCGTTCTTTGATCGTCTTCGGTTTAATGTGCATGAGCATTGCTTTATTCATAAGCGTAAGGGGAGAAAGAGTGCTGCTCGATGCGCTCGGCATAATGCCATTCTGGCTGTTTTTTCGCCTCCAGATGATCTCGGCACTCGCGGGCGGCTTCGGATTTTGTTTATATGTGTACACCGCTTTCCGACCGTTTTGCTCCAAAAGGCTTGTCCAAATCACTTTGATCGCGGGGGGCGCCTTCGCTCTCATCTATTTGTGCTTCGCAACTGAGATGGCGACATTTCCGTCCGCGCTGCTGCGTCAACTGACAACGTACTATGTCATTTTCTCATTACTGTATGCTACCTATATATTCGTATTGGCGGCACTTCACAAAGTCGAGGGAAGCAGGTATTTGATTCTTGCGGGAATCGCCTTGAACATACTGACATTAAAGCAGAACATGAGCATCTATCTGGGTATGGAAGTGTATATGCTTGCACCGTTCGAGCCGTTCCTCGTTCTTCTCATGCTTGCTTTGCTTATGTCGCTCCGGTTTTCGAACGCTTTCCATCAAATCGAGGAGTTGTCCGGGCAGTTGCTGAAAGCGGACAAAATGAAGGACGACTTTCTTACGCGAACTTCACATGAGTTCAAGTCTCCGCTCCATGGCGTTATGAACATATCCCGGTCCATGCTAGAAGATGCTGCGTATCCACCGACCGTGAGCCAGAGGGAGAAGATCGAATTAATTATCGGGATCACTGGGAGGCTTTCACAGCTCGTTTACGATATTTTGGATTTCTCCAAATTGAAGCAAGGCGAGCTGAGAATCGCGCCGCTCGCGACGGATGTCCATTCTGCGGTTGAAGTCCAGGTTCGCATTTACGCCTATCTTTGCATCGAGCGAGACATTCGCCTACTGAACCATGTCCCCGCAGAGCTGCCCGCCGCGCTCGCTGATGAGATTCGTCTAAGTCAGATTATTTCGAATTTATTGGACAACGCGGTGAAGCATACGAAAAATGGAAGCATCGTCGTTACAGCCTCAGAGCAAGGAGGCATGATCGAAGTTTCCGTACACGATACGGGAGAAGGCATCGATTCGCGCGAGCTTTCGACTATATTCGAGCCGTTTGCATCGAGCGACGAATCGGAGCACCGCGGATTCGGGTTAGGATTATCCATCGCGAAGCAGTTGATCGAGTTGCAGAACGGAACCATTGCGGTGACTTCGACGCGGGGCGTTGGATCGACATTTACGTTTACGATGCCGGTCGCAAATCGAGGGAAAGAAGGGAAAGCAACCCGTCCGGACGGCAAGACCGCTCAGGTTACGCCGAAGCAAGCTGAATACTCCTTTGTGACACCCTATGTTTTGAATCACAAAGGGAAGCATACGATACTCATCGTCGATGACCAGTTCGTAAACCTGAAGGTGTTGATGGATACGCTGCAAACCTTCGATTATCGCGTCATCGCAGTCAAGAGCGGGTACGAAGCGCTGGAGCAGATCGCTGGGCCGAATCAGATCGATCTCGTCATTCTCGATCTGATGATGCCGGGCATGTCGGGCTACGAGGTATGTCAGGATATTCGCAAACGCTACTCGCTCTTGGAATTGCCGGTTTTAATGGTGACCGCGGCAATTCAGCCGCAGGATAAGGTGGCGGTCTTCCAAGCGGGGGCGAACGATTACTTGCCCAAGCCGTTCGATGTGGAAGAGATGAAGGCCCGAATCGGCAGCTTGCTGGCGGTGAAAGAATCTCTCGGCAAAGCGATTCACCTCGAAGTAGCGTTCCTGCAATCGCAGATCAAGCCCCATTTCTTGTACAATGTGCTTAACAGCATCGTAGCATCCAGCTATACGGATGTGGAACGGTCACGCAAGCTGATCACTGATCTCGCTGATTTCTTGCGAGGCAGTTTCCGCTTCAGCAATGCGGAAGGGAGAGTCGCTTTCGATGATGAGCTTCAATTGATTCGAACGTACGTCAGCATTGAACAGGCACGTTTTAAGGAACGCATTCAGTTCGAATCCGACATTGCGGACAAAGCGTTTGGCTTGCGAATTCCGCCGCTTCTGCTTCAACCACTGGTAGAGAATGCGATCCGCCATGGCATCGGAGATCGCAGAGAAGGGGGTACAGTGCGATTGACCGTGAACGAAACGGATGACGGTAAATGGCGGTTTGTCGTTGCCGACAACGGTGTCGGCATCGTAGCGGAACGATTAGAGACGCTGCTAGAGGGTTCCGGAGCGGGTGAGCCGCAGGGGGTTGGTCTACTGAATATTAACAAAAGGCTGAAGCATGAGTATGGGGTACAACTGCAAGTGGAGAGCGAACTGGGCCGAGGGACGCAGGTGACGATGCTCATTCCGGCTTTGTAGATATAGCGCTCCTGAGTCACATTCATATACCCCAAATGAAGCAGGTTGTCGCCACAAAACGGCGGGACCTGTTTTTTTTGGTGAAAGCTGTCGATTTTTAAGGTTTCTTTAAGGTGTCGTTCATTATGATGAATGGAAAGGTTTATCCTAAATTCAGATAATGAAATGGAGCTGTTCACACATGTTTTTGCGAATCCGTAATCGGATGGCTGTTGTGCTTGTTAAAAAGTTAGCACTGTTAATGATGGCGGTTGTTCTTGTTGGGACTCAAACCGCATGGTTTGCGAAGGAAATTTCTGCTGCGCCAGCTTCGGAAATTGGTGTTATCAAGAAATCCGTCTATTCCGGGCATTCTGGAGCTTCTCTGACATCCGTTGCTTATAATAGGGGACACTTTACTTCTGCATCAGGGAGCTACCTGTACACCACCGCAGACGGAGCATTGTGGAGGTATTATAGTGGATCATCGTGGACCAAATCTACCGTTGGCGGGACGACGGGTTTTGTTGAAGCCAGATCAGGTATTTCTGAGGAGAGTCCCTTTTATGCTTTGAAAAGCAATTCAGAAATTTGGCAGTGGAATCTGCGTGAGAATGACGTCGAAAAAAAGCTATTGACTGTGAAAGAGCAGGGCTTCAACGCAGTGAGTGGCATCTATCTTCCCGCTTCTGAAGGTATCAGCTATTTCGTGACGGGCATTTATGATGAGCATTCCAACGATGATACGCCTCCGAAAGCGGTTGTCTTTGCTTCTCTAAATGGAACCGCTAGTGAAATAGAGCTTTCAGAGACCTCTCTTTTTACCCCGAACAAAATCGAGGTGGCTGGTAATCGCTTGGTTGTCATTGGCGAGGGCTCGCATGCATACGTATACTCGCCGCAAAATGCAAATCCGTGGAGCAAGATTGCCCTGCCTGAGCATGCAAATTACGTAGATATCGCTGGACCTGGATCTGGTAAGCCAGTTGTTGCCGTTGCCAGCGACACGAACAACCTGTACTATGCGGATAGCGTTGAAGGGCCGTGGCATATCGTAGCCTCTCCTTCGGGCTACAAGATGAAGAGCATTGCGTACGGAGACGGTTATTATATTGCAGTAGGAGAAAGCGCCGCAATGTTCTCCAAGGATGGGGTGAACTGGAGTGCTTTCGCGACGCTGACACCTAATGAATTAAACAGTGTTGAATATATTGATTATGGAGAATTTGCGGTAATAGGCGATGCCGGAACAAGGCTGGATATGCAAGCGCCTATCGGGGCGTTTTATTCTCCCAACGACTATACTTTCGACCCGGAAGCGCCGGTTGATTTCGTCGGTTACTTAGACTTGACCTATAACATGAGCTTTTCGAATTTTACCGGAATTATGAATGGGGATACATTGCTCGAGGAAGACCTGGATTACACGCTCGATATCGATGAAGATGATGATCGATATCTGATTACTCTCAAAAAAGAGTATTTGTCGAAGCAGCAGCCAGGCGAGATAACGCTTGATTTCCTATTCAACTTAGGCTATCCGTATCCTGTGAAAATCATGATTAAAGGTCCATCCACGCCGATAACGCCTACGGCGGCAGATGCATCGAAGAATAGCATTGCAACCAGCACGAACAATATTACGGCAGGCAATCCGGTAACGCTGTCGGTAAGTGGAGACAGGCAGCTGGAGCCAGGTGTGGTGATCGGAGACGAGAGATATTTGCCGACAAGCTGGAGTTCGTCCGAGGAAGGTAAAACAGGAGCATTCGATCGGACAGGAGCCTTTTATGTTTCAACCTATACGCCTGCGATCCCAGGTGTTCATACGGTGACGGCAACCTATACGAAGCAATTATGGGATGGATCTGAATGGCAGAATAGTGAAACTTCAGATACCAAAGAGACGAAAATAATGGTTACTCGGACAGCGATGTCGGCAGATGCGTCGAACAACCTCGTGAACGCGAGTCCGAGCACGGCTACGCTTGGCTCGTCTATAGCACTTACGGCGAGCGGGGATCGGCAGGACGTTGAGGTGTTGGTGAGAGGAGACGAGCGGTATGTACCGGTAGGATGGACTTCTACGGAAAGCGATAAATCAGGAACGTTTACGGTTAACGGGGAAAGTTACACGTCAACCTATACGCCTGTGGTCGTTGGCAGCCATACGGTGACAGTAGCCTTCACGAAGCAGAAATGGACTAGCGAGGGATGGGAGGACGTAGGTCAGGATACGAAAACGGCGTATGTGACGATCGGCTCTGGCTCTTCATCAGGTGGTGGAAGCACGCCAAGTTCACCGAGTACAAATGACGATTCTGTCTTCGTGCTGGTAAACGGAAAATCCGAAAATGCGGGAACCGCGACAAAGAGTACGCGGGCTAATCAGACCGTTACGACTATTCACATCGATCAGAAGAAGCTAGATGATAAACTCGCTGCGGAAGGGCAAGGCGCGATTGTAACGATTCCTTTCAGCGCGAAATCCGATGTTGTAATCGGTGAATTAAACGGTCAGATGATTAAAAACATGGAAAACAAACAAGCAGTCCTTGAAATCAAAACGAATACGGCGACGTATACACTTCCTGCGCAGCAAATCAACATCGATGCTATTTCCGAACAAATCGGCAAAGCGGTTGCCTTGCAGGACATTAAGCTGCATATTGAAATTGCCGCAACCAAGACGGACATGGTGAAGGTGGTCGAGAATGCGGCAGCTAAAGGCTCGTTCTCTATTGTTGTTCCAGCCCTAGACTTCACGGTAACCGCTGTTTACGGAGAAAAGACCGTGGACGTTTCAAAGTTCAACGTCTACGTCGAGCGGACGATCGCCATTCCGGACGATGTAGATCCGAATAAAATAACGACGGGTGTCGTAGTTGATCCGGATGGAACGGTTCGCCATGTGCCTACGAAGATCGTTGTCCTAGGCGGTAAGTATTACGCCAAAGTGAACAGCCTGACTAATAGTACCTACTCCATCGTGTGGCATCCGCTCGAGTTCAGCGACATGGCGAAACACTGGGCGAAGGATGCTGTGAATGATATGGGCTCGCGGATGGTTATCGATGGGACAGGTAACGGCTTGTTCAACCCTGACCAAGACATCACCCGCGCCGAATTCGCGGCGATACTCGTACGCGGATTGGGTCTCAAGCTAGAAAGCAGTGCAGCGCCATTCTCCGATGTGAAAGCGACGGACTGGTACGGCAGCGCAGTGAGCACCGCTTATGCATATGACTTAATCAGTGGCTTTGAAGATGGTACGTTCCGTCCTATGGACAAAATAACGAGAGAGCAAGCGATGGCGATTTTGTCCAAAGCGATGGGGATGACCGGACTGAAAGCGAAGCTGGCCGCTCAATCGGCGGACGCGGTGCTTCATTCCTTCGAAGATGCTTCAGACGTAGCTGTATGGGCGCAAAGCGGAGTCGTGGACAGCGTGCAAGCCGGCATTGTAAACGGAAGAAATTCGGTTTCGCTTGTACCGAAGGCTTACATGACTAGAGCTGAGGTCGCTGCGACGATTCAGCGTTTGCTGCAAAAATCCGAATTGATTTAAGTGAATCGAAACTCTTTTAAATATTGAAGGGATACGTTCTCCCTTTGAAAATTACTCGGTGAGTCGGATCGCCGTAGATGAAATCTCATTCCGTCAGGGGACAGATCCGGCACAAGTCTTGCAATGGTCTACATGACCGCGAACAAAAACCGTCTACCTGCACGTGCAGCACACTTCGTTAAACCAAATAACTATGGGAATCAATGCCCTAGCAAAAAGCCCCTATTGGGGCTTTTTGTATGCGTTGAAAGGCTCCGTCTATGATTCTAACAAAGCCGTACTCCATTCCCTTTGCGGAGTTGAAGAGTGTCTCTCTACAAGCTCCGTATCCACAGTAATCTTTGTTTTGATCTGATCTTTGGAACCAATGGATTGCAGGATTAAATCAACAGCCAATTGAGCTAGGCGTTCCTTGGCTACATGGACGGTTGTCAGCTCAGGCATGACAATTCGAGCTTCCGATATATTGTCGAAGCCGACGATAGATGGCGAGCCGTCTTACGAGGATATTCCACATGGCTAGCATTTCCTTGACGCTCCAAGATGGAAGGCGGACGATGTGAGGCGTTATGCCTATTGGGCGGTGTTCGCAGGGGCATTCGGACATACATACGGACACAATGCAGTCATGCAGTTTCATACAGAGGACCGGGGCGTCGACGCATACGGCTGCACGCGGAGATCGGTCGATGAGCTCGATCTCCGTCTCAATCATCACTATTAATATCTAAACGAATGAACCGTTACATCCTCAACTTCCCCGATTTATAAAGCTTAATTAATGACCCCATCAACGCTATACCCGATGCATACGACGATATTCAGAGGGGCTGACCTTCACTTTTTTCGAAAATATCCGGCTTAAATAAAATCCGTTGTTGTAACCGCATGCTTGGGCAATTTGCTCTAATGGCAAATGGGTCTCG
Source organism: Paenibacillus sinopodophylli (assembly GCF_005930355.1). GTDB lineage: Bacteria > Bacillota > Bacilli > Paenibacillales > Paenibacillaceae > Pristimantibacillus > Pristimantibacillus sinopodophylli. The sequence goes on along the minus strand of NZ_VDBO01000001.1, from coordinate 1,893,770 downwards.
GTTAGCAGTGATTTGGCTTTATCGATTCGAAGCTTGGATAGGTAGTGAGAAGGAGCCAAGCCTGCGCTTCGCTGGAACCTGCGGCTAAACTGTACAGGACTTAAGCCGATCTCAGCTGCAAGATTATGCATACTAATATCCTGGTCGCGATTCTGATGAATGTAGGCCTTGGCCTGTTCAATTAGGGGATCAGCAAGCTCATCCACCTGATTGGCTGGTGTCTGGCGGCAAAATTGCCAAATGTCGTTCAAGATATGATTCTGCCAATATAATTTCTGCTCCTCGTTATATCCCGAGTGCTGCTTTAGGCTATTCAAGTTGTCGGCCAGGCGATTCCGGTACTGAATGGTCAGCTTAAATACAGATTCAGACAGCTGCTGCTGAACCGCTTGTTCACGTTCATTCAAGCTGAATTCATCCCTTGAAACCGAGTCGAGGGTAAAACCGATGAAATGGAACGATACCGCATCGATCACGCTGCGATGAAAGGGAAAGCCTGGCGGACAGACGACTACATCTCCCATTCGAGCCATTCCCTCTACTTCCGCTATACGATAGGAGAAGCTCCCGCTCTCCACAGCAAACAGCACCCATAGATCATATGTATCTACATTTAATTGAAACTGGGACTTGCTATCCCAGAAGTTATGGTGTGAAAGAATAGGGAAAAGGTTGGAGCTGAGCAGCGTCATCATTCTCCGCCTCCATGATGAAATAAAGTATATGGTTATATGATAGCGTAGTGCATGTTAAATCACTAGCCTTCATATTAAGATAAAGTCAAATCGATGTATGGAGGTTTAGTCAGATGAAAATGGAGAATGTAAAATCCGATATTACCGTAATTGGCGGAGGGCTTGCGGGTGTTTGCGCCGCCGTCTCTGCTGCCCGTCTTGGTCAGACCGTGTCTTTCATTAATAACAGACCGGTTCTCGGAGGCAATTCCAGCAGCGAGGTCCGTGTATGGGTGTGCGGTGCCACGGCGCATGGAACGCAGCGTTTTGCAAGAGAAACCGGCATCATGGGAGAAATGTTCATCGAGAACCAGTACCGAAACCCCGAAGGTAATCCATACCTGTGGGATCTTGTTGTGCTGGAAACGGTTCGTGCAGAACAAAATATCCGCTTATTCCTTAACACGGATGTGCATGAGGTGGAGGCGGAAGGACCGGAGTTTGACCGCGTCATACAAAGTGTAACAGGATGGATGATGGGCTCGGAGCGAAAAATTCGTTTCGAGAGCAGCATGTATATCGATTGCACCGGTGATGGCCTTGTTGGCTTTCTTGCCGGAGCGAAATACAGAATCGGCCGCGAGGCCAAGGATGAGTACAACGAGGATTGGGCGCCGGAGGTGGCGGATGACATTACGCTTGGCAGCACGCTGCTGTTCTATACGCAGGAGACCGACAGGTCGGTCAAATTTATTCCGCCAAGCTTCGCCAAGGATATAACGCAAACGACGATTCCGATGAAGCGTGTAATTCGAAGCGGAGACTCTGGCTGTCACTATTGGTGGATTGAATGGGGCGGTGAGCTGGATACAGTCCATGACAACGAACGGATTCGTGATGAGCTGTGGTCGGTTATTTACGGCGTCTGGAACTATATTAAAAATTCAGGCCAATTCGATGCGGAAAATATGACGTTGGAATGGGTAGGATCCATTCCCGGCAAACGAGAGTATCGGCGTTTTCTCGGAGATTATATCCTGAACCAGAACGATATTATGGCGCAGGAGCCATTCGAGGACCGTATTGCCTTCGGGGGCTGGTCCATCGATCTTCATCCACCGCAGGGCATGTACTCGGAAGAGAGCGGCTCGAAGCATCAATTCGCAGACGGCATCTACCACATCCCGTTCAGAAGCTTGTATTCAAATAATGTTTGTAATTTGATGTTTGCGGGCCGGGACATTAGCGCGACACATGTTGCTTTCGGCACGACGAGAGTGATGGCAACCTGTGCTGTAATCGGGGAAGCGGCAGGCAGTGGCGCTGCGCTTTCCGTACAGAAAGGGATTACGCCGCGTGTGCTTCACCGCAATTATATGGAGGAATTGCAGCAGGTTATGCTGCGGCAGGATGCATCAATCATTGGTGTGGCAGGCAATGATCCGGATGATTTGGCAAAAACCGCCCTAATTTCCGCATCTAGCATGCTGGAGCGAATAGCATTTGAAAGAGCGACAAGCATTCATGCATTGGATCGCGATGTTGGTATACTGTTCCCGGTTAATCCCGTACTTTCATCCATTGAACTGCTTGTAGATGCTAAGCAGAATGCAACGCTTGAGGTAGAGCTATGGCACACGGGCAAGGGAGAGAATTATGTACCTAAGCAATGGGTGAAATCAGCTTCGAAGTCCGTTGCTGCAGGAAACAACCAGTGGGTTAAGCTGGATTTGGATTGGCAGCCGGAGTCAGCCTGCAATGCTTTTGTAATCGTCAAAGCGAATGAGGCTATAACGCTGAACCGCTCGGATGAGACGTTAGCAGGTGTGCTTTGCTTTGAGAAGGGACCTAAGCCGGTTGTATCCGCATCGCTGGAAGATCATCAGCCCGACCAGCCGATCGTGCAGTGGAGCATGTTCAAATGGAATCGTCGGACGGTATGCTTGCGGGTATCGCCAAATACGGAGTCCTATGCGGTGAGTCAAGTTAGTGACGGTTATGTAAGGCCTTATGCTGGTCCGCATATGTGGGCATCCAACCCGATATCCGCAAATTCCGAGGAATGGATTCAATTAGCCTGGGATAGCGAGCAGGAAATTGATGAGATTCATCTAACCTTTAATAATGACGTAAATGAGGATTTAATCAATCTGCATCATCATCGAACGCCATTTGCTGTTATTCCCGAGGTCGTGCGTAGCTATTGCATTCAAGCTTACATCGCTGGGGAATGGGTTGCGATTATAACGGAGCAGGATAATCACAAACGAAAAAAAGTACATCACCTCATAGAATCGATTACAACTAACCAAATAAAGCTATGCATAGAGTCAACGAATGGATGTCCGCGTGCGGAGATTTTCGAGATTAGAGTCTATGGTTGAGATGATTAAATCAAGGTATAGGAGGTTGATAGGTTATGAATAAGCCGCTAAGTCTCGATCCAATTTTTAATGATCATATGGTTATCCAACGGAATAAACGATTTTTAGTCTGGGGAACAGGGACAGATGGCGATAAAGTGACTGTGACTTGTCGCGGTGTAAGCAGCTTTGCTGTGATACATGAGGGCCAATGGAGTGTAAAGTTTCCAGCTATGGGTGTTGGGGAAGCTTGTGAGCTGATTGTGGAAACAGTTGAAAGCAGCATTAAGCTGGTGGATGTTGTATTTGGAGATGTCTGGTTAGCAGGCGGACAATCGAATATGGAGTGGTCTTTGAGTAGTAGTGATCAAGCTGAAAAGGCTATAGCTGCTGCGGACGAACCTTTATTGCGTTTCTATATGGTGCCGAAGCTAGCTTATGAGCAAGAGGGAGTACAAGTGACAAGCATGTGGAAAACATGCACGCCACAAACGGCAGGGGACATATCTGCGGTCGCCTATTATTATGCGAGAGCGCTGATCGACTCCGAGCAAGTGCCGATCGGGATTATCGCTTGCAATTGGGGGGGAACCTCCGCTTCTTGCTGGGTGGCAGAAGAAGTCTTAGAGGCAGATGCAGAGCTTTCTATTTATACCAAGGAATTTAACGAACAAATGCAAGGCTTTGATTGGCAGGAATTTGAGCAAGTAAGCAGAGAGTATAACGAGGACGTTGACCAGTATAATCGAAAGAACGAAGCGGGATATAAGGGGGAAGAGCTTGGGCAGTATCCTTGGCCGCCTCCATTAAGTCCTCATTCCTTTATGCGTCCTTGTGGATTATATGAAACAATGCTGCGGAAGGTGTTCGCTTTTACGATAAAAGGTGTGATTTATTATCAAGGCGAAGCTGATGTCGATCGATCAGATTTGTATAGTAAATTGCTAGAGTTCTTAATCTTAGATTGGCGCAGACAATGGAAGGATCCAGAGCTTCCGTTTCTATTCGTGCAGCTGCCTATTTTCGATCATAATAATCCTATGGGGGAACAATGGCCGTTGCTTAGGGAGGCGCAGCAGCAAACAGCCGATCGGGTTCCGTTTACTGCAATGGCTGTGATTTTGGAATGCGGAGTACCGGAAGACATACATCCTGTGGATAAGAAGCCGGTCGGTGAGCGTTTAGCTTTGCTGGCATTAGATAAAGTATATGGTAGAGCAGTTAAGAGCTCAGGGCCTGTTTATCGTGAGATCAGAATAGAGGATGGTCATGCTGTTCTACATTTTGATCATGCAGAAACAGGACTGTTGATTCGTGAAGGGAATCGATTAGTCGGTTTTGAGGTAGCTGCTGAGAGTGGTGAGTTCCTGCCCGTAGAGACGGAAATTCATGGGAATACGGTAAGGGTCAGAAGTGATAAAGTCAGTATACCTCGTTTCGTACGATACGGTTGGTCCAATGTCACCTATGCAAACCTGATGGGTGCCGAGGGCCTGCCAGCTGCTCCGTTTCGGACAGTATGATAAGTTAAGATCGTTGTCAGGTGTTAGTCAATAAAATCATGGAAGAGGCCTCCTCAACTCATTGTGAAAATGAGCTCGGAAGCCTCTTTTTTGTTATGTGATATGTTTTTTAATTTCGGAGGCCAGCCTTTGGCTGATGTCCAGCATGCCGAACGGAGAAGGATGAACGAGATCGGCGGAGAGACCTAGATAACCGGGCAGCAAATGGGTGCCGTCGAGATGGATGACTCGAGGCATACGCAGTGCTGCTACTTTATCGCGAACTATATTTCGGAAGACTGTCGCTTTCTGTGGCGATACCAGATCATTGTAATTGGTAAACATATCGATGCAGAAGATCCAGCGGTCCGGGTGGGCGTGCGCGACTGTCTCGATAAAATAATCGATACGTTCAGCGAATGTCTCGGGAGACCATGTACCGATCACATTGATGCCCATCTCAAGTGTCGCTATTTCCCAATCATCACGAGAGGCGATATAATCCGCCATCTCCGGCTCCATATGGGCGCTGCCGGCAAAGCCTAAATTGATGAGATCCATTTTCAGCAATCGAGCGGTATTCATCGCGTAAGTTTCGGAAGGCGCCACGGAACCACCGCCGTGCGTAATCGAGGAGCCGTACGCTAGCATTCGCCGAGAAGGTGTTTGTTCCGGTCTTGGTGGTGAAGTGTCTCCTTCTAAGCTGATGAATAGAGTTGGGCAATCATATGGCAGTAGGATACGAATTAGGCTCGGGTCGTAGGGAATATCGAAGCGTTGCGTTAACTGCCTGAGCTCAGATAGCTGCGGAGAAGCATGCATAACAATCTCGGAATCGGATAGCCCGATATGCTGTGGACACAAATCATACGATCCTTGGAAACCGCCATGATACACCTCGGCAACGCCGTGCAGCGAGATAGCGGAGTTAGGCAGTTTCCGCAGCACGACACGTGCTTTCTCACTGTGCAGATTAAATCGTATTTCCACACCGCAACCATTGAAAGCGGTCCGTTGTGCGTTTTCATTTAAGGCTGATCTTACAACCTCGGGTACTCTGCTAAGCTTCATTCCCTTGTCGTCTTCTGTTGCTACCAATGCTTGTACGTTATACAGCTCGAACTTCTTCATCAACATCAGCTTGCCGCCTCCTTGACTCATCCCTTTTGGATAGACATTAACGCTGAGAATCTTACTTTGTCAAGCTAGTGAAATTAAGACCCTAGGAACAGAAAATAAGAGCATAACTGCACCTCATTTATATTTAAATTATCATTTTTAACTAATTCTGTGATACAGGATGCAGAGATTTATTGATTATGCGAAATTCGTAAACGCGTTATGCTATTAACAAAAGTAGAAGGAGGTGATCAACATGAGTAATGTATCCAGTCAAGAACAAGTATCGAACTTGAAAGGAACTATTACTTTTGAACGAAGATTTCGTTTTTGGAAGGACATATGGCGGAGCCGAGCTTTGTATTTGATGTTGTTGCCAGGTTTGATCTGGTATGTGATTTATAAATATCTGCCTATGTATGGGTTAATCATTGCATTCAAGGATTATGACATTGTGGGTGGGCTTTGGAACAGTCCTTGGAGCGATCCATGGAACAAATATTTCCTGCAATTTTTCAATTCTCCTTATTTTACCGAAATATTGGGGAATACCCTTTTGATCAGTATATATAAGTTGATCTTTGGAACATTACCTCCCATTTTTCTAGCTATTTTGTTCAACGAGTGCAGAAGTCGATGGCTCAAAAAATGGGTGCAAACGATTAGCTACATGCCTCACTTCTTGTCTTGGGTCATCATTTATGGAATCGTAATTGCCCTTTTATCTGAGACATCGGGCATTGTGAATCATTTGCTTGTCAATTCCGGCTTCAAATCGATCCCGTTTATTACCTCAACGGATTGGTTCCGCAGCTTGCTGGTTGGCAGCGATATCTGGCAGAACATTGGATGGGGAGCTATTATCTACATGGCGGCTATGGCCTCAATAGACAACACACTCTATGAAGCCTGTCGGGTGGATGGGGGAGGTCGCTTGCGAATGATCTGGCATATTACACTTCCAGGTATTCAGACGACAATTGTGCTCCTGCTCATCTTGAAGATCGGTCACATTATGGAAGGGAGCTTCGATCAAATCTATATCATGTATAATACGCAGGTGTATAAAGTAGCTGACATTATCGACACATGGGTGTATCGAACGGGGCTTCAACAGATGAATTTCAGCTTGGCATCCGCTGTTGGCTTATTCAAATCATTGATCGGTATGATCCTTATCCTGATAGCGAATAGGGTAGCCAAGATATGGGGGGGATCGATATGGTAAGAGGCCGTTCCGATCGAATATTCGATATATTCATTTATGTCGTTCTAGTATTGGTGGCGATATCTGCCATTCTTCCTCTTCTCTATGTACTGTCTATCTCGCTTACGCCGTATTCAGAAGTATTAAAGAATGGAGGATTTATTCTCTTTCCGAAGTCTATTACTTTCGATGCCTACAAGGAGTTGTTTGCCGACTCGGTCATTCCTAAGGCATTCTGGGTAACCGTGTTTGTAACGGTAGTGGGTTCTTTCATTAACATGGTGCTGACGATTCTGATGGCTTATCCGTTAAGCCGCAGAAAGCTTCGCGGCCGTACGTTTTTTCTAATGATAGTTGTATTCACTATGTTGTTCAGCGGCGGACTTATTCCTACTTATTTAGTCGTTCGAGATACTGGGCTGATGAATACAGTTTGGTCGATGATCGTACCAAGCGCAATCTGGACCTTCAATCTGCTGATTATGAAAAGCTTCTTCGAAAGCTTGCCTGAGGAGCTGCACGATTCCGCGCGGATAGACGGTGCGGGAGAAACGACGGCATTAATAAAGCTGGTGCTTCCTTTGTCCATACCCTCTATCATGACGGTAAGTCTCTTCTATATGGTGGGGCACTGGAATGATTTCTTCTCCGCGGTCCTGTATATTACGAACAAGGAGCTATATCCGCTTCAGGTTATTGTTCGCAATCTATTGCTCGAGAGCTCGAATTTGAGCCAGCAGACGGACGTAACTCTACCGACTGTAACGCTGCAGATGGCAGCTGTTATATCGGCAAGCCTGCCTATTATCCTTGTGTACCCGTTCGTCCAGAAGCATTTTACAAAAGGGATGTTGATCGGTGCAATCAAGGGTTGATTGATAGGAAGCCATTTTTAATACTAAACAATGAAAGAGGTAATCGGAAAATGAAAAAGCAAAAATGGACTTTAAGCGCTCTCGTCAGCATCTTATCTTTATCGCTTGTGTTAGGGGGATGTGCACAAAACGAAAGTAACAATGAAGGTACACCGACTGCATCCCAGGAACCGACCAAAACATCGGAAGCCCAGGCAGCACCAACAAAGCTCGAAATAACGAAAGTTGGTTGGGGAACGAAGCTGCCGGATGCAGGCAATGACTTTATCAAGCAAGCGCTAGACGAGAAACTGAATGTAGATATTACGCTCACTTCACCAGCGTCGCCGGATGATTTCAAAAGCCTGCTGAATACTAGAATAGCTGCCGGAGATTACCCAGACATTATGGAGCTTGACAGCCGCGCCACGCTGCAGATGCTGGCGGAAAAAGGAGCGCTGCTTGATCTTACGCCTTACCTTGATCGATTAGGGGAAGTAAAGACGATGGTTGGGGATGATAGTTTTAAGAAAGGCGTTTTTGACGGCAAAACGTATGCGATCGCTAAAACACAGGCTTTGATGACAACCTCTTATTATATTCGAAAAGACTGGCTTGAGAAGCTTAAACTTGAAGTGCCAACGACAACTGAAGAGCTTCTGAAAGTTGCTAAAGCGTTTACGGAAGAGGATCCGGACGGAAACGGTAAGAAGGATACATTCGGTATTTCCGGGCTTGGTTGGCAAGCATTCGCTCCAGTCTTTGGTTCATTAGGCGTTCCATCTCTGGATATGGCTACTGGCGTTTATATCAAGGATGGGAAATCGATCACTTCTCCGCAGGACCCAAATATGAAAGCAGCGCTTGCTGAGGTTAAGAAATTTTTCGATGCCGGTGTTGTAGATCCGGAAATATTCAGCAATAAAGGTACGGCTGCTTCAGACAAAGGAATTAAAGGCCAGGTTGGCATTGTTTTCATTGATTGGGGTGCATTTATCCGTAAAGAAGGGGCTGAGAATGTTAAAGCAGCGAATCCCAATGCAGAGTGGATTATGGTTCCGACGATTAAAGGTCCTGCTGGTCAAATCGAAGGTCCTTACGATGTAGGGTCAACATCCGGGCTGATCGCATTGTCGAGGACGCTCGAAAAGGATGAGGAAAAGCTGCAAAAAATATTTGACCTTCTCAATTATGTTTCTTCGCCAGAAGGTTCTCAATTAGTACAGTACGGCATTAAGGATAAGCACTTTACGACCGAAGGCAGTAAGGTGAAGATATCAGAGCTTGGGGCTGCAGAAGCAGGCTATATTTGGTTGTATCAATTAACAGGCCGTCCTGAATCTGAATATCTTGCAACAAAATTTGACTACGCAGCTCCTATTATTGATCAAGCCTCCAAGCTGAGCAGGCTGAACCTGTATAACGGCTTCATAGATCTTCCAAGCGATTTTAATGCCGCTGACGCATACCGCTATATTGGAGATTTGTCTATGGAGATTGTATATGGGAAAAAATCGATTGACAGCTTTGATAGCTTGGCTGGTGATTTAAACAGCAAGTTTAATTATCAAGTGTTTATGGATCAGGCTAGCAAGCAGATGAAGGAGCTCGGCTTCATTCAATAATAAACGATCTATTATTGCACCCTGCTTGGCGAATAAACCTCTCTATCAACGTAGTCGCTTCCAGCTTCAAATGATTTCGAGAGGTTTATCGCACTGTATGTGGAAAGGAGGAAATGATGATTTACCAAAACGTAGAGCTGCATAACGTTGCTGAAGTCGTAAGCATACCTGGCAAGGCTGGTGTACTGCTGCAGCGTATACCCAAGGAGGTGTTGGTTCAAGTAAGAGAAGCGGCACAAGCCGAATATAAGCAATCGGCATGCTGTGAAATTCGTTTCGTCAACGACTGGAAACCGGTGAAGGTAACCTTGTCTAGCTGCAGTGATTCTACACGCGCATATTTGTATTTCGGAGACTTCGCGGCTGGTACCTACCTTATAGGCAAGGAGCCGACGACATTGGAGCTTTCTGTTCCGTTACCGGGCTTTTTACCACTGGAGCGGGTCGGACGCGCAGCTGGTTCTTTTGCACCGCAGGTATGGAGGCTGCTCTTTCAAGGCGGAGAGATACATCTCATCCATGTGGATGGCGACAGTGTACGACCACCTCGCAAGGACGAGCTTCCGTCACTGCGTTATCTTGCCTACGGAACTTCTATTACCCAGGGGATTGCTGCTAGTCATCCTGCGCTAGCTTATGTGAAACAAGCAGGCTGGCGATTGCATGCTGATGTGATCAATCTCGGCGCCTCTGGCGCTGCCTATTGTGAGCCGGCGATTGCCGACTACATAGCGGACTGTGATGATTGGGATATCGCTTCGTTAAGCGTCTCGGCTAATATGCTGAACCAAGGCGTATCCGCAGCCCACTTTGAAGAGCGTGCAGGCGATTTCGTACGCAGGATAGCAGCTCAACATTCAAGTAAACCGATCGTTTGCATCGGACTATTCCCTATATTCTATGACCTAGGTCTATGTTGGCCAGATCGTAATTCGTCAGCGACTGCGGACGAATATCGGGCTATACTTCAGTCCATTGCGGAAGATTCTGTGCTGAAGAATGTTCATTATATAGATGGACGAGAGCTGCTGAAGTCTACGTACGGACTTTCACACGATCTACTCCACCCCGGTGACCATGGCATGATTGAAATCGGAGAGAATTTGGCAAAGTTTATGAAGGTGCTTCTCTAGTATCAAGTAAAGTCCTGTCCCGTTTGCCCTATTTAATGCCTTGAGACTTTTAAATAACAGGAGGGTTTGCAATGAATATATTGAAAGCGCTTACCAATCGTCTCTTTATAGGTGTCGGTCTTATGATGCTGTTGTTTGTCTTGTCTGCACCATCCGCCAGCGCTGCAGTAACGGAGCCATACAAATGGAACAATGTCGCTATAGGCGGAGGAGGTTTCGTTACAGGGATGGCCATCCATCCGACGGAGCCGGATCTCGTATATATCCGTACTGATGTTGGGGGGGCTCACCGCTGGGACCCGGTCAATCACAAGTGGATCCAGCTCATGGATTGGTTGACAGAGCCAGATGCTAACTTATACGGCATTGACAGCATCGCTCTTGATCCGTCGGACCCGGATGTGGTCTATGTAGCGGCTGGCACATTCGAATGGCCGAAGTGGGATATTCTGAAATCCACGGATAGGGGAGCTACCTGGACGAAAACCGGATTCTCCAAAAAGCAATTTGCCAATGGGCCAGGCAGGGATTTGGGAGAACGGCTCGCGGTCGATCCAAACAATGGGAATATCATTTTCATGGGATCACGCTTTGACGGGCTGTGGAAAAGCACGACCGCTGCCAGCCCTAATTCGTGGGAGCGGGTTGACGCCTTTCCAACCATCGGCAATGCTCCGTACGGATTAAATTTTGTAGTGTTCGATAAGAACACCGGAACACCTGGGAATGCAACACAGTCCATCTATGTCGGCGTGCGGGGCAGCGGCCTGTATCAAAGCACGAACGGGGGGCAGACATGGGCTCTGATGAGCGGAAGCCCGCTGAACCCCAATCGGGCGGCTGTCGCTTCCGATGGCTCCTTGTACGTGAGCTATAGTGAGGACGTTTCTTCGGGCACTCCTTCAGGCGTTTCCAAGTTTGCAGGTGGAGCTTGGGCGAATATAACGCCGCCAAGTGCGGCCCTATATAATGGCATTACTGTTCATCCGACCAACCCGAACATTGTCATGGCCGCTGTTCAGAATACGCCTACTGGTTGGATTTATCGTTCTACGGACGGGGGGGCAAATTGGGACAGGGTGATGACCGTTGCTCATCCGAACGTTCCTTGGTGGGATTCATTTGCCAACTTTACAGCAAGCCTGACGATCGATCCGGTTAACCCCAATCGGGTATGGTATACCGACTTCGTAGGCACATGGAAAACGGATGATATCACGGCCAGTCCATCACATTGGTACACATACGAACAGGGTCATGAGGAACTAGTGACGTTCGCGCTGCGCAGCACACCAATCGGCGCTCCTCTGTTAAGCGGACATGCCGATATGGACGGCATGCGCCATACGTCATTGACCACTTTTCCGAGCGTCAATTTCTCAAACCCGGACTTAGGCGATACGACCTCGATAGATTTCCAGGAGAGTAACCCGAATTTCATAGCTCGGGTAGGCGGAACTCGCTGGTATGGAACGGGAGGAGGAGGATATTCCACCAACAACGGCGTAAACTGGACAGCATTCGTCAATCCACCGGGTAAGAATGGGCGTGTTGCAGTGTCTGCCGCGAGTGAGACGATCGTCTGGTTACCGCAGGTTGGCGCGCCATTCTATTCAACTGATCGGGGACAAACTTGGAATCCCTCTACAGGCGCGCCAGCAAACTCAATTCACGACTTCTGGACCTGGTATCAGCCACTGGCATCCGACAGGGTAAACAACGACACATTTTACCTCCTAGATCGTTTGACGGGGAAGTTTCATCGTAGTACAGACGGCGGTGTCACGTGGGCGATTGCATCCACCATCTCGGGAACGGAGATCTCGTATTACAGCGTGAAGGCAGCTCCAGGGATGGCTGGCGAAGTGTGGGTCAGTCTTGATTCAGGTGGGCTCATGCGTTCCAGCGATTCCGGAGACAGCTGGGAGAAGCTGCCCAACGTGCAGCGAGCCAAGCTGTTTGCTTTCGGGAAAAATCGGCTTGGATACAACCATCCGACGGTCTTCGTCTATGGTACGGTGGATAATACTGCGGGGATCTTCCGTTCTGACGATTTCGGTGCCAACTGGGTAAAGATTGACGTACCCGACCCAACTGCAAGCAATTTATCGAATACGATGGAAGGTGACCGTCAGGTTTGGGGCCGCGTTTACATCGGTACTGGCGGCTCAGGCGTCTTCTATGGCGAAACTTTGATGAGTGAAGGGACTGATACTGAACCGCCGACGGCGCCGACGAACTTATCATCTCCGTCGCAAACCGCCACTACCTTACTCTTATCATGGGCAGCATCCATGGATAACACCGGAGTAGCGGGATATGAAGTTTACAGGGGCAGCACTTTAATTGGCAGCACCAATTCAAGTACGACATTTACAGCTACGGGTCTAACGCCAAGCACAGCGTATACGTTTACCGTAAAAGCGAAAGACGGAGCGAACAATAAATCTGCGGCCAGCAATATGCTTAACATCACAACAGCGGCTCCTCTCTCGCCTCCGACCAATTTGTCATTGCAGTCGGCTACGGGAACTAGCATTAGCGTGAGTTGGAGCCCGCCTGCCAATCTTACCAACGTTGCCGGATATAACATTTACAGCGGATCTAGGTTTATGGGAACGACAACAGCGGACACGACATTTACCGTCACGGGACTTCTTCCAGGTACGGCGTATACGTTTACCGTCAAATCGAGGGATACCGCAGGCAGTACGTCCGCGTTAAGCAACGCGTTAGTGGCGACCACCCTATCGGGTCCGGGAACGCTTGCCTTCAGCGACAATTTCGAGGACGGCATCGCCGACGGCTGGACCACACAGAACGGAACCTGGGCCGTTGCAGCAGCGGGCGACTCCAAGGTTTACAAGCAATCGACCTGGCAGGCGGCTATGGCTTACAGCACAGTAAATACCAGCACCTCGGATAATTACAGCGTGGAAGCGAGCATCAAAATGACATCGTCTGATCCCGATCCGGCTATTGGCATCGTCGCGAGGTACGTTGATCCGAGCAATCACTACTCTTTCCGTTACAGGGCAGGTAAACTACAAATTGTCAAATATGTAGGTGGCACCTACTCTCTCTTGGCTGAAAAGAGTTTAGCCATGTCCATGAATGTTTCCTACACGTTCACTGCCTTATTAAATAATAAAACCCTTGATTTTTATGTTGATGGGGTTAAGGAATTAACGGTTCAGGACACGAGTCATACCGTGGGGAAGATTGGCTTATTTTCTTATAAAGTAAGAGGGGATTTCGACGAAGTGAAAGTCATTCATGATCGCGACTTCGCGTCTCCGATCTTACCGAGTAATCTAACAGCGCTTGCAAAGAGCGAGATGACAGTAGATCTGTCATGGAGTGCCTCATCGGATAATGTAGGCGTAGCCGAGTATGAAGTATACAACGGCTCGACTTTGGCTGGAACAGTAACATCAACAACCTATACCGTCACCGGTCTCACTGGAGGCACCGCCTATACCTTCACCGTTAAGGCCAAGGATGCGGCGGGGAATGTATCTCTAGCGAGTAATCCGCTTCATGTCACGACAGATCCTTACTTGATTAAACCGAATAAAACACTGGCCTCAGTCACCATTGACGGCATGTTAAATGAAGCTGTATGGACGATGACGAAGACGCTGAGCAAGACCACTTATGGCACTCCAAATCATACCGCGGATTATGGCGTGTTATGGGATAACGAATATTTGTATGTTGGAGTGAAGGTGAACGACAGCCAGCTTCATAACGATTCTGCTGCTGTGTATTTGGATGATTCAATTGAAATTTACATCGACGCTAATCACAATAAAGGCACAACTTACGACAGTTTTGATCGGCAGTTTATTAAGGGCTGGAATGACAGCACACTGTATGAACAAAACGGTCTGTCTACTGGCGTAAATCATGCATGGGCTGCAATCCCAGATGGGTACAGTGTGGAATTGGCGATTCCATGGAGCTCGCTTGGCATTGTTCCAACTGCAGGCATGTCCATTGGCTTCGATGTTGCGGTCAATGATGATGACAACGGCGGTGACCGTGACGGACAGCTGATGTGGGCTGGAACGGGCAGCAACGGGACTGACACCTCCATGTTCGGGGATTTGGAGTTATCATCTGTAACTATCGGGGACACACAAGCGCCAACGGTTCCAACGAATTTGACAGTGCAGTCACATACTGATCGGACAGCGACATTGTCTTGGACGGCATCGACAGATAATGTTGGTGTTACGGAATACGAAATCTATAACGGTAACACGTTAGCCGGAACGGTAACATCGACAATCTATACGGTCACCGGGTTGATGCCAAGCACTTCCTACATGTTTACCGTGAAGGCCAAGGATGGGGAAAACAATGCTTCTGAGAAGAGTAACACGGTTGCCGTTACGATGGACTTATCTTACACACAACTCAATGTTAAGAAAACATTAGATACTGTTACGGTTGACGGATCGTTGGACGAAGCAGTATGGGTCATGGAGAAGCAGGTAAACAAAACCGTGATCGGTACCCCAAATAATACCGCCAAGTTTGGTGTGCTGTGGGATAACGATTATTTATATGTGGGGGTCAAAGTAAATGACGATGACCTGTACAATAACTCCATTAGCACATTCTTAGACGATTCCGTCGAGATTTATGTAGACGGCAACAACAATAAGGGCACTTTCTATGACAGCTACGATCGCCAGTATATCAAGGGCTGGAACGACAACGATTTATTCGAAGTGAGAGGTCTCAAGGATGGCGTACTGCATGCATGGTCCACGATCCCGGGCGGGTACAGTGTGGAGATGGCGCTTCCATGGAGCTCGCTTGGTATTACGCCTTCTGCTGGCATGACCATCGGATTTGACGTGGCAAATAACGATGAAGACGACGGTTTTGACAGGAGCAGTCAGCTGTTATGGTCGGGAACGGTTGACAACTGGAGTAACACGTCTGCGTTCGGGAAGCTGCAGTTATCCTCCGAAACGACGACAGATCTAGCCACTAAGGTTCAGCTCAAAGACAGCAACGGAAATCCGCTGAGCGGCGGTATTGTCTCGTACTATGACGGTGGATGGAAAGACTTCGGCATAACCGATCATACGGGTACAGTAAAAAAAGTTTTGGCGAATAAGAGCTACACCTTCTCCATGAGTTACGAAGGAACGAGCATGCAGAAGGTGCAAAACACCGGAACAGATGCTTTAGTTATCTTTCAGACGGTTAATGTCAGTATGCAGCTAAAGGATAGTCAAGGGAATCCGTTAGACAGCGGCAATGTGAGCTATTATGCTGAAAGCTGGCGGACTATCGGGAATACAAGCGGAGGAGAAATCAGCAAGGAATTGCTACCGGGCTCGTATACGTTCAGCATGACTTATGAAGGAACAAGAACGCAGAAGCTTCAAAATACCGGAATAGATGCCGTAGTTGTCTTCCAGACGGTAAATGTCAGTATGCAGCTAAAGGATAGCCAAGGGAATCCGTTAGACAGCGGCAATGTGAGCTATTATGCTGGAAGCTGGCGGACTATCGGAGATACAAGCGGAGGAGAAATCAGCAAGGAATTGTTGCCGGGCTCGTATACGTTCAGCATGACTTATGAAGGAACAAGAACGCAGAAGCTGCAAAATATCGAGACAGATGCTGTAGTTGTCTTCCAGACAGTTAACGTCAAGGTGCAGCTAAAGGATAGTCAAGGGAACCCGTTAGACAGCGGCAATGTGAGCTATTATGCGGGAAGCTGGCGGACTATCGGAAATACAAGCGGAGGAGAAATCAGCAAGGAATTGCTACCGGGCTCGTATACGTTCAGTATGACTTATGAAGGAACAAGAACGCAGAAGCTGCAAAATACCGGAATAGATGCCGAAGTAGTCTTCCAGATCTGAGAACGAGAAGAGCAGAGTAGTCATGAGAGCTGTTATAATGATTGACTGAATAAATAGGCTCTCTGAGTTTATCTCACAGATAAGCCCAGAGAGTCTCTGCTTTATGTAAAAGATTACGAACTTCGTATTCATTGATATAAAAACTAATTTTGTGTTATTCACTTCAGAATTATGACCATTGTATTGCCTAGATCGCTCATATAAAATGTAGTTGTCACAGCATTTTCCAATCACTTAACAGAGGTTGGAGAGAAAGATGACCATTATGAGAATCGAGGGGCGATACAAGATGATCTCCATACGGCGGTGGCTGCCCTCCAAAATAAAATATAAGCTTTTTTTCGCTATTTTGTTATTTGTGTTCGTTCCCCTATTTATTTTCCAAATTCGCAACTATAGCCAAATCGAAGAAATCCTCCGTCAGAAAGTGAATTGGCAAACAGAACTACAAATCGAGCAAGTGAAGGAGAAATTCAACTTATTACATACGAATCTGTTAACGCATGCCTTAGAAATTGAGAATGATCCGCGATTTTATACTTGGCTCACTCAAGTTGATGACAGCCTAACGGATTTGGATACAAGAAGAATAGAAATAGAAAATGAATTAGCACATATTAACAGCCGCAGTTCGCCGAACAGTGTTTTTGTCTATTATGCGCTTGTCGACAAACAAGGTCATGTCTATACTTCGTACACGCCTCTTAAACGGTTGCGGGCAAATGATGTGTTAAGTAATCGGGGATTAAACCAAATGGCCGAGAGTGGACAATCGCTTATTTGGTTAGAAGAAGAAATGGGGGATATTGGTGTTTCCTCCCATAACGAGCGGCAGCTATCGTTATTGTCCGTATTGCAGCAAGGGAATGAAGAGCCTTTTGGTTATCTGCAGGTTAGCTTCGATTATGACAGTTGGTTGAAATCAATTATACGGGATTTTCCCGTGTTTCAAAATTATTTCTTATTAGATGCAGATGGGCAGATTCTCTCTCGTACGCGCAATAGTGCGAGCTTGGCTGCCGAATGGATCGAGCGGTTTCAGAAACCTTCCAATAAAGCAGAGGAGTACTTCGATCGCAAATCCAATATGCTGTTGAACGTTCAATATTTATCGGTTATGGACTGGAAATTGGTCAGCCAGTTTCCGTTTGATTCCTATATCGGAGACATTAGTGGGATGAAACAGCAATATTTGAAAACGTATACAATTTTCATCGGCCTTTTTGTTCTCATTACATTTGTCATATTATCCAGCTTGACTCGACCGCTTCAGTTGCTTCAAAGGAAAATGGATAAAATTGTGACCAGTAACTTTCGCGACCGCTTAAATGTGAAGCGGATGGACGGGGAGGTACTGGCTTTGGCTCAAAGCTTCAATCGGATGACGGATGATATTTATGAGCTATTTACCAAGCTCAAATTGGAAGAGAAGCAAAAAGAAGCAATGCACTTTCAAATGCTGCTCTCCCAAATGAATCCTCACTTTTTACTTAACACATTAAATATGGTGAAATGGCAAGCCGTCTTAAGTAAGCAGGAGGATATTGCTGAAATCTGTCTGAGTCTGGGCAAGCTTCTGGAAACTAGCCTGAATACGAATGTTGATTTGATATTTGTTAAAGATGAGCTGGAGCTCGTTCGTGCTTATGTCTATATAACTCAAAAAAGATGGCAGTATCCATTTGAAGTTATCTATCTCGTGGATCCCACTCTAGACTATGTGCTTGTCCCCAAGCTGAGTCTTCAGCTGCTTGTAGAGAATTCCATTCATCATGGCTTCTCAAAGCTAAAGGATAAAGGGCGAATCGTCATTCGAATGACGGAATTAGGGCAGAAGCTTCTCATAGAAGTCGAGGATAATGGCATCGGTCTGAAGCACGCGGAAAAGATGAGTATTCTCCGCAATCGTAAGCGAAATGGGATCGGCTTGACTAATTTGCGTGAACGTCTGCGGCTCTTATACAAAGGAGAAGCTTCCTTCTCCCTTGAAGAGCTTTCACAGGGAACGCTTGCCCGTGCGACCATTCCGCTACTTGTCTCGAATCCGTTCTTGGAAGGGGAGAGTCAACTTGTGGAAAGTAATTCTGGTTGAAGATGAGGTTTTTGTAAGGGATGCGATCAAACAGCTGATCTCTTGGCATTCATTAGGTTTCACTCTGGTAGGCGAGGCAGGAGACGGCTTAGAGGCTCTTGAGCTAATAGAGCTGCATAAACCAGATCTCGTCATTTCGGATATTATCATGCCTGAGTTGGATGGGGTGATGCTTCTACAAACGGTACGTCAACAGGGTCTCGAAACCAGATTTATTATGCTGACGTGCATGAGTGACTTTGAATATGCGAGGAAAGCTTTGGAATATGGCGCGTCGGGATATATTTTGAAGCTGTCAATGGATATTCGTACCCTTGAAGAATCGCTCAATAAGGTGAAGCAGGAGCTGGAGAAATCAGCAGTGCAGACCCGTGACAAGCTATTTTTGAACATGCCTGCGATTATTGATCGAATCTGGAGGGTGATAAGTGCAGTACCTGCAGCTCAGTATCGTATGGAATTAGATGTAATTGATGCAGAGCTGAGTAATAAAGGAATTCAAATAAGCGCGATCTGTTCCGTTCTGCATGGGTCAGACCACCTGCCTTCTGTATTTATGAATTGGATTGAGAGGTCAGGAGAGGCTCAAATCTATACGGATATCGGTATTTCAACGATCATTACTTGGTCGCGAAATTCGATGCCAATAGATCTGTTGGAACAGAATTTTTCGAATAGATATGCCTATAGGAATGCCGGCAGTCTGAAGCAAATTCCAGCGCTATGGTCATCCCTCCTTACCGAGCTGAGCGACTATTGGTATGGCGATCAGGTTTTGACACATAGCGGCGAAGAAAGGAATGAGAATGGGGAGATTCTTTGGGAAACAGAACGGCGTCTGATCACAGCTATGGAACAGGATGTTCCTGAAGCAACGAATAAAGAGATTCAAATGGTATGGGAAGAGATGAAGCGGCGCCGGCTTCCCGTGCATAGAGTTAAGCGAATGGCTGCTCATATTGTCAGTCAATATTGCCGGGTAACGACTACGACCTTAAATCCGATTATAGAATCTTATATAGAATCAGCCATCTCGCATGAACAGCTATTATCCGATATGTTAAACGAGATTGTGCAGGATATGAAAGGTAGGAGCCACAAGTCCATTCCTGTAACGGACCATCCGGAAATCAATAAGATCTTGTCCTATATACATGAACATTACGCTGAAAACCAGAACGGCCTGAAGGTTATGGCAGATTATGTGAATATGGATGAAAACTATTTATGCGGCTTATTCCGAAAGAAAACGGGAGAAACACTTATTCAATACCTTCAGCATGTTCGGATCAAGCAAGCGATCCGCTACTTGGAATCGACTGAATTAACAGTAAATGAGATTAGTCAGTTGGTAGGTTTTGGGAATGATCATTATTTTATCAAAGTGTTCAAAAAGCTGTTGCATATGACACCAAATGAATATCGTAAATCAAAAGCATTGCGATAGTTATAGCATTGGTCATGCTTCTAATACGGAACATAGGGTTTAAATAAATGCTTGTTTACTAGGAGGTTATTGGATGAAATCAAGAATTGCTTATTTAGTAGAGCCTAATCAATTTGAAATCAGGGAGACAAAGGCTGTTTATGGAGATGATGAGCTGCTTGTAAAGGTGGAAGCCTGTGGATTATGCACATGGGAATTAAATCACTTTCATGGAAGGATTGGCAAGACACCTATGAGCCTGGGGCATGAATGGGTTGGGACCGTTGTGGAAATGGGAACAAATACGAGTGGTTTTATGATTGGTGATGTCGTCACAGGACTGCCGAATCAACTAACTGGTTTTTCTGACTATATTGCCGTTAAAGGAGCTGCATCCTTTAAAGTAGGGCCACATATAAACCCTGTCCATGCGCTTGGAGAGCCATTGAAATGCGTGATGACCGTTATCCGTGGTGCTGCACCGGAAGCGGGTGATTTTGGAATTATTATGGGTGCTGGACCGATGGGCTTATGGGCTATTCAAGCTTTGTCCGGTAAATTATTAGCTGGCTTGATAGCCGTAGATATTGATGACGAGAAGCTCGCGCTTGCCAAACGTTACGGGGCCACACATACCATTAATGCGAAGCGCGAGCAAGTGCCGGAACAGATTAAGCAAATTACAAATGGTCATTTAGCGGACTTTGTCATTGAAGGAACTGGCAGCGTATCCGTTATTAACGATTGCATCCAGTTGTTGAAGTATGGGCGAGGACGCTTGGTATTGATGAGTGCTTATAAGTCTGCTGGGAGTATTGATATGGAGACGGTTATTAATAAGTCCATTGAGATTCGAGCAACACATCCTGGATATTCTTTGAATGAAGTAGATGATCAACGTCGTGCGGTCTTATTGCTCAATAATGGCGTATTTCAAATGGATCAAATTATAAGCCATGTATTCGAACTGGATGACATTCAAACAGCCTTCGAAAGTCTTGAAAAACGACCACCTGGATATTTGAAAGGTATTGTTGTCCCGAAATTCCTTTTTTGATGACATCTCCATTGGAAGGAATGGCCATGGCAATTACGTGTTTCAATATGAGTCTGGGGAAGACGTGGTGCATGCGATGCTGAAGATTAGAAATACAGTTTTTACCAAATTTGGCCTGCCCATGCAATTATGCATGGGCTTTTATATACCAGAAACGATTAGATTAACAATCATCCTTCCGGCCGCGATGCCAAAGGACGGCGATGGCTGTTTACACTTGAGGCATGGGCAAGTATATGAGTTTTCTCAACCTTTTTCAGTTCGCTTCGTTGCTACGATGGCGTCTATAGCAAGGACGCAGTGAGGCGTTGTATCTTAGTGCTTAGGGGAATATTCGAAGCTTTAAACGGTGGCTGTAAGCGCAAATATGCGCTTAGGGAGTTGAATTGTTGTAGGAATGAGTTCGAACGGAAGTTGTAAGTGCATACGTGTTCTAACAGCAGCCAAGTAAACGTAATGGCAGAGCTTTTTTATGGGATGTAAGGAAGGGCTAATGCTAGATTGCTGGATGCAGCCATATCAAAGAGTCGGTGCGGAGGGCGAGCTTGAGCTACTGCCGATGCACCTGAATGCAAGGGAAACAACCTAATTCAAGAGAGGCGGCAAGGTTAATGGATAAAATTAACATAGGTATGGTTGGCTACAAGTTTATGGGTAAAGCGCACAGCAACGCGTATCGAGCACTTCCGATGTTTTTTCCGAAGTCGGCGGTGAAGCCGGTATTGAAGGTGATCTGCGGACGCGATCCGATAGGCGTCGAGCAAGCTCGCGAGCAGTTTGGATGGGAGAGCTCCGAGACGGATTGGAGACAGCTCGTTCAACGCGATGATATCGATCTCGTCGATATTAACGCGCCAAGCGATGCGCACAAGGAGATTGCGCTTGCGGCTGCAGCGGCAGGCAAGCACTTGTTCTGCGAGAAGCCGCTGGCAATGACACTGGAGGACTCGCGCGAGATGCTCAGAGCGGCGGAGAAGGCGGGCATTAAGCATATGGTCGGCTTCAACTACCGGTTCTCACCAGCGGTTCAGCTTGCAAAGAAGCTTATTGAAGAAGGCCGGATTGGCCATATCTATCACTTCCGCGCCAAGTTCCTGCAGGACTGGATTATCGACCCGGGCTTCCCTCTGGTATGGCGCCTACAGAGGGATATTGCGGGTTCGGGCTCACACGGCGATCTGGGAGCGCACTTGATAGACATGGCTCGGTTCCTCGTCGGCGAGTTCAACGAAGTGATCGGCATGAGCGAGACGTTCATCAAGGAGCGTCCGCTTGCATCGGATGCGTCGGGCCTCAGCGCCAAAGGCATAGAGGAAGAGACGCACGGTGAAGTCACGGTTGATGACGCGACGCTGTTCATGGCCCGTTTCATGAATGGGACGCTCGGAAGCTTCGAAACATCGCGCCTCGCTGCTGGACATCGCTGTGTGAATGGCTTCGAAATCAATGGAAGCAAGGGCAGCATCAAGTTCGATTTCGAACGTATGAACGAGCTACAGGTGTATTTTACGGATGATGCAGAGGATGTTCAGGGCTTCCGCCGCGTAATGGCAACCGATCCCGCTCATACCTATATGTATGCTTGGTGGCCGGCTGGACATTCGATCGGTTTCGAGCATACGTTCACACACGAGGTGCTTGAATTCATGCAAGCAATCGCTGAGAACCGTCAGCCAGTTCCGAATTTCAACGACGGTGTGAAATGCCAAGAGGTGCTCGAGGCGGTTGATCTGTCGATTGCAGAGCGCAGGTGGGTATTGATTAACGAGTTGAGATAGTTGAAATCGTTGCAGGAAAGCAATGACAAGAAGGCTAGAGGAGCAATGAACAGCATGAACTACCTGATCCTGTTAGTAAGCGAGTGCTAAGCAACTAATTGTATTAATAACACTCTAGGAAGGAATGTGAAAACGATGAAAAATGGAACATGCTGGGTAGATGAGGAAGGGAACTTCATTCAGGCGCATGGCGGCGTTATCATTCAGGTTGAAGATACATATTATTGGTATGGAGAAAATAAAGATGCAGAAACGCAGGGAAACCGCGTTCCCTTCTTGGGCTTTTCCTGTTATTCCTCCAAGAATATGCGCAGCTGGCATAATGAAGGCGTCGTATTGCGAGCTGTGGAAGATGACCTCGAGCATGAGCTGAGCACGAATAAGGTAGGGGAGCGGCCCAAGGTGGTTTATAACCAAAAAACTAAAAAATTCGTCATGTGGTTTCATTTGGATGACGCAACATACCATTATGCTCGAATCGGAGTAGCGGTCGCGGACGCTCCGGCAGGGCCGTTCGAGTATCAAGGCAGTTTGCAGCCGAGCAGCAAACACAAGGATAGCAGGGATATGACCTTGTATCAAGATGAAGACGATGCCGTTTATCTGATCTGCAGCACGGATTGGAATGCCACCACGCTGATTTGCCAGTTGAACGAGGAATATACAGGGTTGACTGGCGAATTCAAACTCGCGTTTATTGAGCAGTTCCGTGAAGCGCCGGTGGTTATCAAGGAAAACGGACTTTATTACATGTTCGGTTCCGGCTGCACAGGATGGAATCCGAATGCCATGTTATATGGATCCGCAAAGGAAGTAACGGGATCGTGGCTGCTCATAGACAATCCATGCACGGGGTCGGACTATCGCAAGACCTTCCATGGTCAGACGTCGAACACCTTCAAGTTCAACGGGCAATGGTATATAATGCTGGATCATTGGGACAAGGACGATCTGAGAATGTCGGGGTACAGCTTCCTCCCAGTTCGATTTAACGGTAACGAGGTTGAAATCCCTTGGACGGAGGAGTTCTTGGGGGTATAACCAGTCGACCAGTGTCATATTTTTAGAACAGGCTGATCTTCGGGGAACATGAGGTCGGCTTTTTTTGAGTTTAAGGTGTTATATAAAGATTTTATGTTAAATATGAACATTTCGGATGAATACAGTGAACAACTATAATTTTATTATGTGGATTATGGACTATTTTTTACAAAGGGGACTCAACCATCATGCTGGAGCAAGTAATCATTCAAAAGCTTATCCTGATTGTAGGCGTGTAAAACTTTCGATTTGATCGGGAAGCGTTAGTTGCTCATTCCTACGATGGAACGCCTATGCTCCCAAAGTTTGCCGGACGGTGTTATTTACCCGGAGAGCACGCAGCAGGTGTCAGATATTATGAATGTGCTTGCATCACATCGTATACTGGTAGTATCCCGTAGTTCTGGAACCAATTTGTGCGGCGGAACGGTTCCTATCCACGGTGGTATCGTGATGGTCATGCACCGCATGAATCGAATTTTAGAGGTTAATCAGGAAAATTTAACGGCGACTGTTCAAACGGGAATCATAACGGCAGATTTCATTTCGCATATCGAAGCGAGCATGGTGTCGGCTTGGTAAAGGCTCCATTCCTCGGATGGAAAGTCGGTAAGCCCGGAATCGAAATCATGCGAAGGATCAAGCATGATTTCGATCCGCATAACCTACTTAATCCGGGCAAAATTTTCGGAAAAGAGACGAGAAAAAGAGTGGTGATATCTCGTGGGTGATGCGAACAGGGCGATAGTTCAAAAGAAGCCAAACGTAAAGCTCAGCGATCCTATGGCCCAGACGCTGCATTTGAAACTGGACTATGATCAGTTGACTAATTGCATGCGATGCGGATTTTGTTTGCCGGCTTGTCCGACCTTTCGTGAAACCGGATTGGAGCAGGAACCCCCCGTGGTCGAATTGCTTTAATGAAGGCTGTTGTTGACGGCATGATGGAAGCAGGAGTCGACTATATTGTCTCAAACGTAGGTGGATGTGGAGCTCTCCTTGTGGAGTATGATCATTTTTTGCATGAAGACTTCGAATATGATGCTCTTGCGAAATGGTTTGTTTCCAAAGTGATAGATGTGATTAAAGCTGAGGAAGGCTTGGTCACTGTCCAAGTGGATATCGCTGGCGTTAAATCATTGTATATTCAAGGAGATGTAAAAGGTGATACTGCTGTCTTTGTACCATTGACTACTTCGTATTATAAATAGGTCTTATCTAACAAAGGATATCTCCAGCATTTGAAAGCCGCTTTATGTCACACTTGAGCGTTTACTTAAAGGGGATAATACCAATTTATCAAGCTTTTCCTATTTCATCATACTCAATCCACCTAGCCTGTTGCCGCATACTAGTCATGTGGAGTGTTGTGTGTTGCTGTTGAGGGAGTATTGTTTTGGAGCCACATTTATCTGTCATAAAACGAAAAGATCTCAGGCGAGAATAAGTAGCCTGGGATCTTCTTTTTTGTTCCAATTATTTAAACACGTTTGAAATTTAACAATGAGCCGCTATTTAAGATTGTTTAAAGCTTTCTCAATTAGAATGAAAATAAGACAAGAGGAGAGAACGTCTCTCTAACAAAGTAAACAAGCATACAAATTTAATAAACAAGGAGTGTTCATTGATGAAAACAGAAAAGATGAAAAGAATATGCACCACTACGATTGCCTTATTGCTTAGCATATATGCTGCGGGATGTTCTAATGCACAAGTTGGTAGTAGGGATGCAGCAGCCACTCAAGCAACGAGTACGAACACAAGTATAAGCACTTCGGTATCAAGCGAGACAGCATCACCAAGTGAAACGACTGCAACGGAAGCATCTGCTACAGACACATCGGAATTGTTCAGCGATCGGGACTTGGAGCAGTCAGTGGACCTTGCAGACGCAACGCAGATTAAATTGGTAAGCGATCAAGACGTGACGTTGGATACAGAAGGTGTCTATGTTTTGAGTGGTGAGGTAACAAATGTGACGGTGAAGGTTGAAGTAGCCGAGGATCAAAAAGTTCAAATCGTCCTTGACGGAGTACAGATTATTAATGATGATTCGCCTGCTATTTATGTGAAAGAAGCGGATAAGGTATTCGTTACATCTACGGACAGCGACAATTATATAGAAGTTTCGGGAAGCTATGTGGCGGATGGAGATACCAATTTGGATGCTGTAATTTTCTCAAGGGCAGATTTGACCCTTAATGGAACTGGAAGTCTGAACATTATATCGAATGATGGGAATGGAATATCTTCTAAGGATGATCTTAAAATAACAGGAGGTGTGTACAACATTCACTCCTCTGCAGATGCCCTGGAAGCTAATGATGCTCTTCTTATCAATGATGGAACGATAACGATTAATGCGGGTAAGGATGCCCTGCATAGCGAGAATGATGAGGATGCTTCTCTTGGATATATTTATATTAAAGGTGGCGACCTAAAGATAACTGCTGCCGACGATGGCATCCAAGCCAACAGCTTTGTCCAAATCGATGGAGGTACGATTAATATAGAGACTAGTACTGAAGGAATCGAGGCAACCTCGATTAAGATCAATGATGGTCAGATTACTATATATGCGACGGATGACGGCATTAACGCCTCGCAAAAAATCGAGGGTAACGTGGCAATTGAGGTTAACGGTGGCACCATTAGTGTGAGGATGGGCAGCGGCGATACGGACGCTTTTGATTCGAACGGTGATCTCTTTATTAATGGTGGGACGATAACGGTTGAGGCCTCATCAGCCTTTGATGCAGATGGTACAGCACAATTAAACGGTGGAGATGTTACGGTTAATGGACAAAAAATTACGCAAATCACTCAAACGCGAGGCGGTGGTGGCGGAGGTAGAGGAATGGGTCGCCAATAGTCCCGGCTTGGGTCATGACTTTACTCACGGCGCTGGAGATGACGTGGTTAGGAGGAATTGCCGTCACAAGCTCGTTGCTGAATATGGATGCAGTGTAAAGAAACATTTTTCGCGTAGGAAGCTTACTGGATTTAGGGGGAGCTGTATCGCGTGGATGGCGGATATGAAGCTCGTATGCTAATTTCTGGAAAGGAAATGCTTGAACTTATTATCCGTTGCGAAGATATATTGGCTTCCGAGCAGCAATGCGAAATCTAAGCGGACAATTTTAAGGTTTGGAGAGAGCAGTTCTTCTAAAACGGAGAACTGTTTTTTTTCGCTGCATGCCAGAGGCAGGAACCTTCAGCCTTTGAATTGTGCGCAGTTTCGTTATCCTTTCTAATGAAAATAGTGCCTCCAAAAATAAAGAAAAAACTTTATTCCACTTTGCAATAAAGTGAAAATCTGATACGATATAAATTATAGTCTATAGATTTAGTAAGGATTAAAGGGAGGCACTTTTTTCATGGACAAATTGACACTTGATTCCATAGATGAAATGACACATCTAGATCAACTCGAGGCTGAAGCGATTTATATTATTCGAGAAGTAGCGGCGGAATGTGAAAATCCTGTGATGCTGTACTCGATCGGTAAAGATAGCTCCGTAATGCTGCATTTGGCGCTGAAAGCATTTTATCCGGAGAAGCCGCCGTTTCCTTTCATGCATATTGACACGACGTGGAAGTTCAAAGAAATGATTGAATTCCGCGACCGCAAGGCGAAAGAATTCGGAATCAACATGCTTGTTCACTCCAATCAAGAAGGAATTGATCAAGGGATCAACCCTTTTGATCATGGTTCCGCCTATACGGATATTATGAAAACGCAAGCCTTGAAGCAAGGCTTGGACAAATACGGATTTACAGCTGCCTTTGGCGGTGGAAGACGTGATGAGGAAAAGTCACGTGCGAAGGAGCGGATTTTCTCATTTCGCAATAAAAATCATGCCTGGGATCCGAAAAATCAGCGGCCGGAAATGTGGAAGCTGTTCAACACAAGAATTAATAAAGGGGAAAGCATCCGCGTATTCCCGATTTCCAACTGGACGGAAAAAGATATCTGGCAATATATTCGCAGAGAGAACATTGATATTGTGCCTCTCTATTTGGCAAAAGAACGGCCTGTCGTTAATCGCGATGGTCAAATAATTATGGCGGATGATGAGCGAATGAGGCTCGAGCCGGGTGAGAAGATTGAAATGCTGAAGATGAGATTTCGCACATTAGGCTGCTACCCGCTTACTGGCGGTGCCGAGTCAGATGCGGACACGTTGGATGCAATTATTGAAGAAACACTTGGTGCGGTATCATCCGAACGAACAACAAGGGTTATTGACCAAGAAGAGGCAGGCAGCATGGAACGACGTAAACGGGAGGGCTATTTCTAAGATGAAAAGTCTGCTTAAATTTATTACTTGTGGTAGTGTGGATGACGGAAAATCCACCTTGATTGGACATATGCTTTATGAGGCTAAGCTGTTGTTCGCCGATCAGGAGAGAGCATTGGAGATGGATAGCAGGCTCGGAAGTCGCGGCGGCAAAATTGACTACTCCCTGCTTCTTGACGGGCTGATCGCTGAACGTGAGCAGGGAATTACGATTGATGTGGCATTTCGGTATTTTACGACGGATCACCGTTCATTTATTGTAGCGGATACGCCGGGGCACGAGGAATATACACGCAACATGGCGGTAGGCGCATCCTTCGCGGATCTTGCCGTTATTCTAGTGGATGCAAAAAAAGGGATTATTACGCAAACGAAGCGTCATACAAGGATTTGCGCCCTCATGGGAATTAAGCATCTGGTCTTGGCGGTAAACAAGATGGATTTAGTTGGTTTTGATACGAAAATATTTGATGAAATCAAAGAAGAGTTCTCTCGCCTTACAACGGAATTCCAGTTTGAAAGCATTCAGGTGATCCCTGTTTCTGCAACAGAAGGGGATAATATTACAAAAAATTCGCCGAATACACCTTGGTACGAGGGTCTTGCGTTGCTGCCTTATTTGGAGAGTGTTGATGTTCATTCGAACGATGACGTGAAGCCGTTTATGATGCCTATTCAACGGGTATGCCGGCCGGACCACACATTCCGCGGATTCCAAGGCCAGATTGAAGCCGGCAGTATCGCTGTTGGTGATGAACTGATAACGCTGCCTAGCCGTGAGAAGGCGAAGGTTAAACGCATCTTTGTAACAGACCAAGACAGGAATTCGGCTCATGCCGGACAGCCTGTCACGATTCAATTGGATCGGGAAGTTGACGTTTCACGAGGCTGTGTGTTTACGAAGGACAATCAGCTCCAAGAGGCTGACGGCTTTAGCGCCACGATTCTTTGGATGGATGATTCTGTCCTAACGCCGGGAAAAGATGTTCTGGTGAAGGTAGGCACAAAGGTTCTTCCTGGTACTGTAACGGCAATTAAACACAAAATAGATATTAATACAGGCAATACGATTACAGCCGATCATGTGGTTAAGAATGAAGTGGCTAAATGTGAATTTTCATTATCGGATGGTATTGTTTTTGATGCATTTGAAAAAAATAAAAGCATCGGTGGATTTATTCTCATTGATCGTGTAACGAATATGACATCCGCTTGCGGCGTCATTGAAGAAGCACTTCAAAACTCTGACAGTGCCGACCGGATTGATACGGAAATCACAAGAGATGTTCGTGCCCAGCAAAAAGGACAGCAGCCACTAACGCTTTGGATTAATGGTTCCGTTTCGGATAACTCGGCTCTTGCGAAGGAGATCGAGAAACGGCTATTCGCGAGAGGCTATCATACGATGCTAATCGATAACAGCCTAGGAGAATCTACGCGGCAAATCGCAGGTTATGCCACATTGCTAAACAATGCAGGACTTATTGCATTGGTACTGGCTGGTACTGCGAACGGCAACGACCAAGTCATCGCGCAAGAAATAATCGGCAAAGCCTTTTTGCCAATCGATGTTGCTGTAGACAGCTCTTCGATTGAAGAAGCGGCCAAGGCTGCCGTGAAAATGGTTGTGAAGGCTCTTATTCAAGTTTAGTTTGATGTTAATTTCGATCGGGACATCACGAGAAGTATAGTACGGTTCATATAAAGCTGTATTCAAGAAGCCGCCCTCCACTCGTTGGGGGGCGGCTTCTTCTGCTATGGAGTGTTTCTTATTTAATCCGCATCCAGTGCTGAATGAAGTAGGAGGCTAATCTTTATGAATCCTTATTTTCATTTTCCCACGATTTAAACAAGATTGATTATGTCTCTTTCCTTTAATTCATTTAAACAATTAACTGAATTCATTGCATCAAGCGCATAAACGGATTCCAGAATTCATGCATTTCTAAAGAGCTCAAATGACTGCACAGCAGTCATTTGAGCTCTTTTTTCCTTCTGCAGACCCAATCAGCCCAGCAATTGACTAATTATCGAATAGAACGGCATGAATCGCAGCCCATTCTCCGTCCAGAAAGTCATTTTTCCAAGTAAAATACAATTTTCGTAATATACATTCAGGGCTCGATTATCTACAGTTAGGTTATCACAAACGCAAACGCATTCATCAAAGTCACTCCAACAAGAAGGGGCAGGTACATGAGAATATTTAAGAAAAATTTCAGTTTAACCTTGTTAGCTTTTCCGGGAATCGCGCTTTTGTTTATTTTTGACTATGTACCACTTTACGGGTTATTGCTTCCCTTCAAAGATTACAAATATGATCTTGGGATCTGGAATAGCCCATGGGTAGGCTTTGACAATTTTCAGTTTCTATTTAAGGGCGATGTCATACAACGCGTGCTGAGAAACACTCTGCTCTATAACTTAGCTTTCATTACGTTAGGTACGATGATTTCCGTCACATTTGCGCTGATGCTTCGGGAGATCAGTAAGCGATTTGTGAAGGTCTACCAGACCGTGTTGTTCATTCCGTATTTCATCTCATGGGTAGTAGCAGGGTTTGCATTCCGAGCGCTCCTTGATATGGAATATGGCGTACTGAATAAGGGTTTAGAGCTGTTTGGAATTGCGCCGATTATGTGGTATAACGAGCCGGGATATTGGCCTGTTATTCTTATCGTTGGCGCGGTATGGAAAGGACTTGGGTATGGTGCAGTGATTTATTACGCGGCATTAATGGGAGTAGATTCGGAGTATTATGAAGCGGCCAGAATAGACGGGGCAGGAAAGCTGCGGCAGGCGATCTCGATCTCGATTCCGATCATTAAGCCTATTATTATTATGATGGTTATTCTGCAAATCGGCAAAATTTTCTATAGCGATTTCGGATTATTTTATAACGTAACCCTGAATTCATCCTCACTGTATGCAACGACTGATGTGATCGACACCTTTGTTTATCGATCGCTAGTTG
This sequence comes from Paenibacillus sinopodophylli, assembly GCF_005930355.1. GTDB lineage: Bacteria > Bacillota > Bacilli > Paenibacillales > Paenibacillaceae > Pristimantibacillus > Pristimantibacillus sinopodophylli. The sequence goes on along the minus strand of NZ_VDBO01000001.1, from coordinate 1,862,733 downwards.
ATATGGGCGATATTGGCATGGCTGGTGCAGCCGGCTTCTTCCAATCTACGGTTGGTTTCACCTTGGTCATATTGACGAATTATATCGTGAGAAAAATTAATCGTGAAAATTCATTATTTTAAGGAGAATGTCTCATGATAACACCACGGGTATCTAACACTCGCTCACCCATTAAGCTCAGTTCATGGATTATTCATGGTATTTTTATAGTGGTATGTATCGCTTGCTTGTATCCCTTTCTAGTTATAATAGGCACCTCCTTCCAGAACGAAACGGATATCCTCTTATCAGGGTATTCGATTCTGCCGAAGCAGTTCGATTTGACGGCATATCGCGTTATTCTCCATAATCCTGGTGTCTTGCTCAATGCGTATGTGGTGACGATATTTACAACGCTGGTTGGGACTGTGGCAGGGCTGTGGATTACAACTAGCTTCGCCTTCACGATTTCAAGGAAAGATTATGCCTATCGCAAACAGCTTTCATTTTTTGTGTTCTTTACGATGCTGTTTCAGGGCGGACTGGTTCCTTCCTATATTTTAATGGTCAGCTGGCTTGATTTGAAAAATAACCTCCTGGCCCTTATTCTTCCGTTCCTTATAACAGGCTGGCATGTATTGTTAATGAGGGGCTTCTTGCAAACGCTGCCAGACGCTCTATTTGAATCAGCCAAAATAGACGGAGCAACCGAGTTTACTATTTTCACACGAATCGTGCTTCCCCTTAGTAAACCAGCATTGGCGACACTCGGCTTATTTCTGGTGTTGCAGTATTGGAATGACTGGTGGCTGACTCTGTTGTACATTGATCATGAGGATAAGATGAAGCTGCAATATTTACTCATTCGCGTATTGCGTAACATGGAGTTCTTGAATAGTGCGGAAGCGATACAATACGGCCTGGTTAAGCCAGGACAGCAAGTGCCAAGTTTAAGTGCGCGGATGGCGATGTGTATTCTTGCCGCTGGACCGATGCTGGTCATTTTTCCTTTCTTCCAGCGTTATTTCGTGCAAGGCCTGACGGTTGGATCTGTAAAAGGTTAGTGGAAAAAGGTTTTTCCAGCGCATGGATTTTCTATCCTGTGTCTGTTATATAGATAACATTATATATTTCAGGGAGGTATGTTTGTGAGAATGGTTAATAGAAAGACAAAGAAAACCGTAAACGGCATGATTATGATGGGGATGGCTGTATCTGTGGCTCTTAGCGGGTGCAGCTCGGGTAACAATGAAGTGCCGAGTACCACGAATACAAGTACTGCAGCACCGAAGCCGACTGAAGCGGCCGAGCCGACGAAAGAGCTAGTCAATATTAGTTGGTATATGCGTAAACCGATCGATACGATGAAGGATCAAGAAGCGATTGAAGCAGAAGCGAATAAAACGATTAAGGATGCTGTAAACGCAAATCTGAAATTCACCTTTATTGACGCAGCAAGCTGGGAAGACAAAATGAAATTAATGTCTGCCTCTGGCGAAGAATACGATCTTGTATTTACTGCAAACTGGACGAATCCAATCGATACGAATGTGCAGAAAGGTGCATTTCTTCCATTAGACGATCTCTTAAAGCAATACGGACAGGATATCCTCGCAAAGGTGGATGAACGTGCTTGGAAAGCAGTCACGTATAATGGCAAAATTATGGCGGTCCCATCGCAGTCACCTTTTACCACTCCGCAAGGCATTGTATTCAAAAAAGATTTAGTAGAGAAGTACAATGTGGATTATAAGCAAATAAAAAATCTACAGGATCTTGAGCCGTTTTTAGAGACAATCAAGAAAAATGAGCCTACGATAACGCCGTTATTGGTCACGAAAACGGTATCAGCAGCAGGTGATCATATTGCTGACCATACCATTGTAACGAAAGGGATTCGCTATGATGAAATAGGAAACCAACTCGTCTTCGAAACGGACATACCTCAATACGTCAACAATTATCGCACGATGCATGACTATTATCAGAAGGGCTATGTAGCCAAAGATGCCGCAGTTAAAACGGACTTCACGGCTGAAGCTAAATCAGGGAAATATGCAGTTATGCGTGATTCTGGCGGGTATTCGGAGGATGGTTCGAAATCAACAGCACTGTTTGGCTTTCCAACTGTGGAATCGCTCGTCTATTATCCGATTATATCAACAAGTAATATGGTCGGAGCAGCAACAGCCATCAGCAAGACGTCGAAAAATCCAGAAAGAGCGATGGAGCTGCTCAATCTCGTCTGGAAGGACAAGGAGCTTTCCAACACGCTTGCTTTCGGGCTTGAAGGAACGAACTATACCGTTAAATCGGGTGCCGGGACGGATGACATATCCGTAGAAGCGAAGAGCGGAGCAGAACAAACCTGGGCGATTTGGCATAACTGGCTCGGGCCTCTCTGGGATCAGTGGGATTCCAGCTGGAACTCCAAAGCATCTCTTGAGCTAATGCAAAAAAATAATAATGAAGCAAAAACATCGTCAATCCTCGGGTTTCTGTTCAATGGGGAAGCCGTCAAATCGGAAACGGTTCAAGTAAATGCTGTATATGCGGAAATGCTTCCCATTCTAATCTCAGGCTCGATGTCTGATTATGATCAATTTTTGGGAGAAATGAAGCAACGTTTGGCAGATGCTGGATTGGACAAAATTAAAGTCGAAGCTCAGAAGCAGCTCGACGCGTGGAAAGCACAAAACCAGTAATAAAAACTTGGAACCGGGCTACTCGTAACTCGGTTCCAATTTTTATGTAAAGCAAGTGAAAGGGGGGAGTTTGGGTTTGAGATTTGCCGAATGGATGCAATAAAAATCTAGTAGGAGCGTGATCATTTATGATCAAGAGGAAAAGGGTCGCTGGGGAGATCATTATCGCTTGTATGCTCATGGTACTTATTTATTTTCTACATTCGACTATTGCAAAAGCAGAAGATGTTCCCGTACAGAGCGGTTATCTGGTTGACGAGAGTTTTTCATACACCCATAACGTGACGATGGATGTCTTGCCTTCTGGTTGGGATGTCCGCAAAGCGGGAGGGAGTCTATCCTCTTCGTACCTGAACTGGTTCAAAATAAGTGATACGAATGCAACGTTGCCGGTATCTATGCGAAGACTATTCGTAGAACAAAATGAAGGCGCTATCACAATGGAATATCGCTTTAAGCTATCTGCGATTATGGATGGCGTCAAATGGCAGCTGAGCAGTAACGATACAGAGGCCGTCAGTATTGTGACGCGTAATGGCGAGCTTAGCCTAGAAACCTCTAATGGGGGTATTCAGACTTTGCAATCCTACTCAGCAGGTACGGAGTATGGTGTGAAGGTCATTGCGAATATTGACACAAATTCAGTGGATGTGTACATCAACGGTGTGCTTAAAGCCGCAAATGCAAGCTTCAAGCATGCAGTAACCAGTCTCAATCATGTGCTGATTCAAACAGGCACATCATCGAAAGGCGATATGTTCATTGCTCCTGTTAAAATTCACAAGGGTTATGCAGTCAATGAGAGGTTCATTTCCCTCATGCCGGGTAACCTGCCTGAAGACTGGCAGACCGTTGCTGCAGGCGGAACGATTGCGGTAGAGGAACTGAAAAGCTCTGTGCGACCAGATGTGTTTAGTCTCAAACTGAACGCCACTGAGGCGACTGGTGAGATGAGCCTTAAGAAAAACGTGCCTTCTACTTCGGCGAATACGGTCTTTGAATACAAGCTTTTAATTCCTCAGAAGCAGGACGGATATTCCGCTGAGGTTGTAAGCGGCAGTACGACCGTCATGAAGTTAGTAACTGAAAGCGGCAAGCTCTCCTATATCAATGGTGTAGGTCAGCCTGTGCCCTTCTATGATTATTTGGCTAATCTTTGGTATGCAGTGAAGGTGAAGCTGAATCTAAATGAGACTACGGCTGATATTTACGTAAATGGCAAACTGCAAGCGCAAGGAGTTCCACTTACTTCCAGTTCGACAAGCTTGGATGGCGTCGCATTCAAGGCAGGTGCAGCAGCACAAGGTGTGATATGGCTGGATGATATTCTACTATACGAGGATTTGCCACTTCCAGTCGATTATGTGCCTGCTCCGAATGCTGTGATCTCATCTGATCAAGCGGTTGGTATTCAAGGCTGTCCAATCTGGAGGGAAGGAAATCATCTCGGTTGGGATACGATTACACCTCACTCGGAGCGGGAGCCTTACTTGGGCTATTATGACGAGGGCAATCCAGAGACGGCGGATTGGGAAATTAAATGGATGGTTGAGCACGGCATTGATTACCAAGTCTCATGCTGGTTTAGACCGACTTTCGGGGATGGCGTGCCGATAAAAGAACCTTATTTGCATAACTCGCTTCACGATGGGTTTTTCAATGCCAAATATAGCAACCAAACGAAGTTCGCTATTATGTGGGAAAATGGGGCATCCAAAGCGAAGGATAGCGAAGACTTCCGTACGAATATCGTGCCATACTGGATCGAATATTATTTCAAGGATCCGCGTTATATGGTGATTGATAATAAACCAGTACTCACGATCTATAGCCTTGACGGTCTCTTGCGCGATTTCGGAGGCAGCACGAAGAGCTTGGAACTTGTCAAAGCCGAGATGGATTACTTAAGAAACGCTGTTAAAGCGCTAGGGTTCGACGACCTTATACTGTTGATTACCACTTCAGCGTCGGACCCCACAGTCTTGAGCAATAGAAAGCTGGCAGGATTCGATGCTGTCTATGCGTATTCCTGGGACAGTATGGGCGGGCATGCGGAGGTTCAGAAATCTTATATGACTGCCCAGCGCGATACAGGCATCATTGATGCGCTCCCGATGATCAGTATGGGAAGAGACGATTTGGCATGGGGAGGCCAGGAAGGCTACTATACGACTCCTTCGGAGTTCCAAGCTGTTGCACAGTGGGCAAAGGATACCTTACAGCCATCGATGCCAGCGGGCAGCTTAGGCAAGAAAATGGTAATGCTTGATAATTGGAACGAGTTTGGAGAGGGACATTTCATTATGCCTGCGGGTTTAGCGGGCTTTGGTTATCTTGATGCCGTCCGGAACGTATTCACAAGTGGTACTGCGCATTCGGATGTACAGCCAACGCAAGCGCAGAAGGACAGAATGAACATCTTGCACCCGCGAGGCAGAGTATTGACATTAAAGACACCAACGCCACCAGCTGTGACGGACGAGTACGGTTTGTTCTGGGGTTTCGACACGGATGACGATTCAGAGGGCTGGAGTTTGGAGAAGCAGGTCATCAATGATGAGGTTAGCAATGGCGCTTACTCAGGAACAGCGATTGACATTGATCCTGGCATCCGGTCAGCGGACTACTTGAATATTCAGGCTTCTGATCATCCCTATCTGAGAATTAGAATGAAGAGCAATATAAGCTCCTCAGCTCAGGTATTCTTTATTACCAATGAGGATGGTAACTGGAATGAACGCAAATCCGTAAGCTTTTTCGTGGAAAAGAACAAAACGGGCTATACCGATTATGTGGTCGATATGTGGAAGAATGCCAACTGGGATGGAGTTATTCGTAAGATTCGGTTTGACCCAATGAAGGTTCTTGGAGACTTTAGCATTGATTCGATCGGGGTTGTATATTCGCCTGATACAGGTATTCATGTGAAGGTTGACGGTAAGGAAGCCCAGTTCTATGAGAAGCCGGTTCTGGCTAATCAAACGGTTATGGTTCCAGCAGGGGAAATGCTGAAGCTGATCGGTGCCAGTACGGAATGGGAGCAATCGACACAAACCTTAATTGGCGTGAAAGACGATCACATCTATAGACTAAAGGCTGGTAATCAGACTGCTTATAAGGATAACCAAAGTATCGTACTGGAGCGCGCTTCTGTGTTGCAGCCTTCAGGCGAGCTTATGATTCCAGCAACATTCTTTAATCAAGCATTCGGGTATATTGTGAATTGGGACTCTGATGCTGAGCTTTTAGATATGTATACCGACTCCAAGGTTTGGGAGTTTAACAATCTGGAGGGCTGGACGACCAACAATCAAGTGACGGGAGGCATGGCAGCAGGCGGAATCTATCAGGCAACCGCAACAGGAAACGAGCCTGAGCTGATCTCGCCAGATAACATCAACTTTCCTGCGGCCGTAGTTAAGAGGGTCAAAATAAAGCTTAGGAACGACACGAGCGGCAATGAAGCGAATGTGTATTTCAAAACTTCCGAATCTTCGGAATGGAATCTGCTAAATAAACTGACGACTTTCGTATTGCCTAATGATCCGAGCTTCAGGGAGTATGTGTGGGACCCGAGCAATCATTCGGCATGGAGCGGAACGATCAAACAAATCAAAGTGGTTCCAACGAATGCAGTAGGTGACTTTGCAATTGATGCGATTACGCTGGATACAGCTGCAAAAGTAGCTGTAAAGGGGAATAACATGGTTTCCAATGCAAGTATGGAAGCGGATGTTGTTCCAATCGGATGGGAGACGATAAGAGAGCGGAGCGCGGAGCAATATCATAGCGGAGAATACTCATTACAAGTAACGAAGACAAACCAATACGGAAGCGTTCAGTTTCCAGTGAATGTCGAGAAAGGGAAGGAATATGAGTATTCCGCATGGGTGAGGCTGCAAGCTAATCTGAATCCTGGGAAAATAATTAGGCTATGTCTTGCTTATAGCGTAGATGGTGTAGGTAAGCAGCTCTGTCCTTTCTCGAGCCCAGCACTAAGCAGTACGGAATGGAAACAGGTTAGCGGCACCTATACCATTAATGAAATAGGGAACGTCACGAATGTCAGGATGTATCTATTTACAGACGCGCCAGCAGAAAATGATGTGTACTATTTGGACGATGTAGAAGTTAGGCCAGTTACCTATAAAGAAACGCCTGCTTGGATATATGTGACGGATATGAGCCTGAATAAGAGCTCTGTGTCGATTATGGAAGGTAAAACGGAAACGTTGTTTCCTGTCATTCAGCCAGTTGATGCGTTTAACAAAGCGGTAGTGTGGCATTCCAATGATCCAGAGGTAGCTTCTGTCGATGCCTATGGAAACGTGATAGGACGAAGCTTGGGCGTCGCTCAAATTACGGCAATAAGCGTGGATAGCGGAAAAACGGCCACCAGTACGGTAACCGTCATCGAAAGAACAAACGAAACGGTAACGTTAACGGTGAAGGCCGATGGAACAGGTGATTTTCTCTCGCCGAAGCTGGCGAACGACAGCATTACGGATAGCAGCTCTGAGAAGCAGTATGTGATTTTGATTTATCCAGGCGTGTATACCGAAAAGAATTGGGTGGTAAAACCCTATGTTACTCTGCGCGGTACTGATCGAGATCTTGTTTGGCTGAAGGGAGAGAATAGCGCCTCGGCTACAAATAGCGAAATTACCGAGCAATCGACCTTGTGGTTGAAGGGTACAGCCAATCTAGAGAACCTGACGATTACGGCCAAAAACATGAGGTATCCGCTTCACAGTGAGGATAGCGGCAAAAATAAAGATGCTGTCCACGTTGTAAGAAATGTTCATATTGAGCATTATGGAAATCTGGAAGCGGTCGACTACCGGAAGAATTGGGTGGCTGCTAATCCTGGAATTACGCCTTCAGCGGATATTGATCCAGCTCAGGTGTGGGGAGGTATTAGCGGTAACGGCTCCCATGCTTGGGGTTATGGTTCAGGAAGTGGTGTATCTGAAACGTTCTATGACAGTACCTTTGTTTCCAAGGCTACGGGCTGGTACGTGCACAATCGGGAGGATTTCACGGAACCTCAGATCAATGTTATCAATAACAGCAAAATTGTTTCAACAATAACTTCAAATCCTATTACAATCCAGTCCTTAGGAAGCGGTACACAGGATGAAGTCATCTTCAATAACAGTGAATTTGTGGGAACGTACATGCTACAGAATGATTCTCCGTGGATTTCACAAAAACCTGAGAACCAATATGCTAATCATGCGGACTATAACGTGACTTTCAATAACAGTACACCAATTGGTTATGCAGATGGTCACAGAGGAAGAGCATTGGCTCTGTTCAGCAGTTCGACGGGCAGCAGCTCCAATGTAAAGGTTAGCGGGAATGCAGTAGAAGACATATTGGGCACTTATATTACCCGTGATGGAGGCGGAGGCCTGAAGGGTTACTTATACGGCTATTGGGATATTTCGGGTATTAAAGTCGGTATCAGCTCCAACGTCCAAGTGGATAATACGCTTGGAAGAAGGCTCGGGGATCTAACTGTCAATCCAAAAACGTTGCAGGTGATCTTTGAGAATGGAACGACCAAAATAATCACGTTTAATGAAAATTATACGGAAAAGACCAATGCATATATCATCAATGCGATTAATGGTGCATTGGGCACTTCAGGCTATGCGGCAGAGTATAACGTAACGGCAAACGAGTACTATCCGCAGGTGACTGATAAACAAATGACACTGCTGAATCAAACACAGGTTGGCATTCCTAGATTTGCCGCTGTTTCATTTGACGCCGATAATACGACATTACGCTTAATGACACCAGCTGATTCTGTTGAGAGCTTCATAGGCATTGCACTAGAGCCCATTGCACCAGGACAGTCTGGAAGAGTATTGACGGAAGGGATTATGAGAAAGGACCAACTTTATGGATTTGCTGGAAGCGTCGGTGTGGGAACCAAAATCTCGATTGGAAACCAGGCAGGCAGTTTGCTTGGGAATGCTAACAAACCTGCACTGCTAACAGGTGTATTGACGGATTGGGCTTATTTCAAAGGAATCACGAGCTGGATTGAAGTTGCTGAGGTAAGCCTGAACAAAACCTCACTAAGCCTGACCTTGGGTCAGTCCGAAGCGCTTGCCGTGACGGTATTGCCGACGGATGCGAGCAACGCGGTAACGTGGAGCTCCAATCATCCTAATGTGGCTACGGTTGATGCGACCGGAATCGTGCATGCGAAGAGTGCGGGTACAGCAACAATTACCGTTACGGCTGCAAAAGGCGGAAAATCAGCTACGGCTGTCGTTACGGTGCTCGCTCCTATAGTAGGCAGCAACTTGATTAACGATCCGGGCATGGAAGGGGCAACACCGCTTTATACAGGTTGGGAAATTGTAAGGACGCTAAGTAACCTTGAGGCCCATGGGGGTAGCCAAGCATTAAAGATCACCAAGACAAACCCGTTTGGCAGCATCAACTTTCCCGCTAATATCCAGAAAGGCGAAGAATACTACTATTCGGCATGGGTCAAATTAGCGCCTGAGTCCACAGATGGTGTAGTGCTGCGCTTAGGATTGACTTACAGGCTGGATGGTGTATCGAAACAAAGAATTATTTTCACAAGCGAGCCATTAAGCTCCTCGTCTTGGACGCATATAGAAGGCCTATATACCCTTCCAGAGACAGGCACGGTTACGAATATGGCGATGTACATGTTCACAGATTTACCTTCAGCACTTGATACCTATTATCTGGACGATGTTGAAGTTCGGCCGGTCATTAAGGATACGATGGCTCCAGCAACTACAGCCTCGTTATCGCCTGCTGAGCCGGATGGACCTAACGGCACCTATGTGAACCCAGTCACCGTCACATTGGCAAGCACGGACAGTCTGTCTGGTGTAGCGAGGACGGAGTACAGTCTGGATAATGGAACGACTTGGCAGTTGTATACGTCAGCCGTTGCCTTCGATGAGCAAGGTTCTATTGATTTTAGTTATAGATCAACGGATCGATCAGGAAACGTTGAGCTTTCTCAGCAGATTGCCTTTACGCTGGCTACATCAGCCGTAAGCGTTCAGCTTCAAGACAGCAGCGGCAATCCGCTTAGCGGGGGCATAGTGACATACTATGATGGAGGATGGAAAAGCTTTGGTGTGACGGGCGCTGACGGCAAAGCAAGTAAGAGACTTCCCGCAAAAAGCTATACGTTTAGTATGAGTTATGAAGGGACTTCTAAGGAGTTAGTTCAACATACAGGAACTAACCATACGGTTAGCTTTCAGACGGTTAAGGTCAAGGCACAGCTGAAGGATAGCCAAGGCAATCAGTTGGACAGCGGAAGTGCAAGCTACTATGCAGGAAGCTGGCGGACGATAGGCATTACTGTTGGCGGTGAAGTCAGCAAAGAGCTGCTTCCTGGTTCGTATACCTTCGGTATGACCTATGAAGGGACATATAAGGAGCAAGTACAGCATGTAGGCATTAACCCCATGGTTGCCTTCCAGACAGTCAAGGTCAAAGCACAGCTGAAGGATAGCCAAGGCAATCAGTTGGACAGCGGAAGTGCAAGCTACTATGCAGGAAGCTGGCGGACGATGGGTAGTACTGCTGGCGGTGAAGTCAGCAAAGAGCTGCTTCCTGGTTCTTATACTTTCGGCATGACCTATGAAGGCACGTATAGGGAGCAAGTACAGCATGTAGGCAATAACCCCGTGGTTGCCTTCCAGACGGTCAAGGTCAAGGTGCAGCTGAAGGATAGCCAAGGTAATCTCATAGATGGCGGCAACGCGAGCTATTATGCGGGAAGCTGGAAGACGGTGGGAACTACAGCTGACGGCGAGATCAGCAAGGAATTGTTGCCGGGTACGTATACGTTTGGCATGACCTATGGAGGTGTTTACAAAGAAATGGTAGCTGCGATTACGACAAATCCAATGGTCGTATTTGAGTTATAACCTGATGCGGGACAACAAAACGAAGGTCTACGGATCTTCGTTTTGTTTGCTTTTTATATCCATATCATAGGAACATTGCTCTTTACTAAAGGGAGGAAAGTAGAGATGACAACTATTCATGCCATTGTATTTGAAGGTACAAACAAGGTAGGCTTCGGTACATTTACATTACCTGAGATGAATGATGATCAAATGCTAGTAAAAACACACTATACCTTTGTTTCAAGTGGAACGGAAACACGCGTCCTAGGTGGTCATTATGGTGCTTCTGACAAGTTCCCATTAATTCCTGGATATGCGGCTGTCGGTGAGGTAGTCCAAATAGGCGGAAATGTAAAGGGTTATCGTGTTGGTGATCTTCTGAGTTACAACCCGCAATCGGGTCCCAAGGATATTTATTCGCAATGGGGAGGGCAGGCTAATATGCATCTAGTTGGTGTGGAGGATAAGCCTATTCTGTTGCCAATAGGCTGTGATCCTTTGGACTATGTCGCTAGTCAAGTGGCAGCTATTAGCTTGCGAGGCGTTATGGCAGCGCAGCCACAGCGTGATGAATGTGCAGTGGTCATCGGGCAGGGGGTAATTGGAGCGTTCTCCGCGGGTCTTCTAGTCAGTCAAGGCTGCCGGGTGATTGCTGTTGATTTGTCGGAGTCTAGACTTAAGCGTTCCTTGCGTTATGGGGTTCATGCTTGTGTTCAGGCTTCTGACCCTGATGCCTTGGAGCGTATACTTGCCTATTGTGATGGCGGTGCAAACATCGTTATTGAAGCTTCAGGCTCCTCGCAAGGTGTAACGCTTGCTCACAAGCTGATTCGTAAAACGCCAAATGTGTTTCGTGATCCGAAAACGTATTATGTGAACCCAATTTCAGGCATTGTCGGTCATTGGCCGCGTATTGTTTATCAAGGCACGTACATAGAGAAGCTAAGCCTTGATCCTAGGGTTGATTTGAATTCAGAAGGTGTTCTCCTTCTCATGCCTGGAGATCGGGGGAATGAGGATCGGTTGAATGCCGTGGAGGCCATTCGGCGTAAAGTGATTGATCCTAAGGCTTATATCGACCGCGTTGTTCCTTATACAGAAGCAGCAGCAGCATACGAACAATTGCGTTTACACCCTAATGATGTCTTCTCCGTTGTATTTGATTGGACTTCATAACTAGTAAAGGAAAAAGCCGAGCATCTAACAGATTTATCTGTTGAGATGTTCGGCCTTTTATTGTATTAATCGTGGGCAACCAGCTCTCTATTAATCGGCATGTTGCCAGTAATCGCCTGCACCAGATATTTGGCGGTACTGTCGATATCTCCATAGGTGTTCACGATTGTGTCGATCGAAGCCTCGTATTCCTTATGTACGAAAGAATGGAAGTGGGAAACAAAAATAATCGGTGTATCAAACTTTGTCCAGCCGCCCATCATGTTTCTTGCTACTTCGTCATGCAGTCGAACGACATTCAATCCATAGCTCAGGCGGCTGCCGATGGAGCAAATGATGACATCGTACGTTTTGTCGGCTACGGCCTTAAACAAGGCGTCGGGACCCGGATCGATCCATTGATCCACCGAATGGGAATAGCGGCTAATCTCAAGTTTCATCTTTTCGAACAATTCCCCATAACGCTCGTGATTGTTCATAATGACAGCATGTAAAACTTTTGTCTCCGGTAGAAGAGGATAGGGGATTAAACTTGCACGATCTCTAACGAGCGTAATACTTTGTTTCATGACCTCTTCTGCCAATGCCGCGTGAACCGCTTTATCTGGTGACCGCTTTTGGGAAGCAGATTGTGTGTCTTCGAAAAGGCCAAATTGCTCTTTGAGCGACACAATTCGGCATGCCCGATCGCGGAGTGTCTCAAGAGTCAAGCTGCCGCTATCGAATCGCTTCTCCATCTCTATGTAGAAACGCTCGTCCATTCTGGGGAACAGCAACATGTCACACCCATTGGTAAGTGCGGCCGCACAAGCATCATAGTAATTCATATAGCCGACAACGCCGCCCATTTCAATCGCGTCCGACACGACCAGCCCCTCAAAACCCATCTCATTTCTTAGCAAATCCATCAGCAGTTTTTTCGATACTGTCGCAGGTGGATACAGTCCACGATCATCCGGTTCGTCAAAGGCGGGGAAACCAATATGCCCTGGCATGATCGTCATAGCGCCCTGATTGATCAGAGTTTGGAAAACGTGTCCAGGACCGTTTCTCCACGCATCTGCATCCAGTGGAAGGACAGGTGTCGTCAGATGCTGATCCCAAGAGGAATAGCCGTCACCAGGGAAGTGCTTAATCGTAGCCATCATGCCGTGATCCTGCATTCCTGTCATATAAGCCCCGGCTATCTTAATCGCTTGCTCAGGATTTTTACCTGCGCTTCTAATACTAACAACTGGGCTGTCAGGGTCTACAGCTAAGTCTGCCACTGGTGAGAATGTCCAGTTGTAGCCAAGCTCTCCAGCTTCTATCGCAGTACTTGCGCCAACCTCATAAGCGAGCTCTGCCGAATTGGTCTGGCTAAGCCCCATCATATAGGGAAACTTCGTCGCGCCTAGAATCATATTGCCGGGACCGCATTCGAGATCGCTAACAATAAACGGAGGGATGCTGCAAAAATGTTTAAAGCGTTCGATAATTTGTTGTAATTCTGTCCTCTCCATAGGATGGAAGAACATCGCTCCGAACTCTTCTAGTCGCTCCTTGCCAGCCATACCATAAGTCGGGCAGCAAACTTGGTTTAATAATTGTCTGAATGAGAGCGTTTCCACTAAGTTTTTGGCAGTTTGTGTTTGGTTAATCTTGTACTTCATCGACAGGTCTCCTTTGTTTGTTGAGACTTCTAGCATTGATAGATGGATAACTAGAATTCTCATTCATTTTTTGGGATTTTCAACTGTTTGACATTGTTTTTTAACGCATATTCTTTAGGGGTCATGCCAAAATGTTTTTTAAATAAGCTAAAGAAATAGGTTTCGTTTAATACGCCTATTTTCTCCACAATTTCACGTACGCTACTTTCATTCTCGGATAGGTATTCGGCTGCTTTGGCCAGCCTTGTTTCATTGATATAGTCTGCAACGGATACATGCATAGCATCTTTAAAGAGATTAGCTAGACGTCTTTGGGATATTTTCATAATCGATGCAATGGACGCTAAACAAAGAGACGGATCTTGGAAATGAGTCTCGATATACTCAGCTACCGTTTCTACAACGTAATGATTTACTTTAGTGGTTGTACCTTCTGACTTCGTATGCAAGGATTCTTTAATCGCGCCAAAAATCGTTTCGTGGATACTGTTCAATGTCTCTTTCTCCATGAGTTGAAGTGAAAAGCTGGATAGATCAATAAGAAGAGAGGGCGTTGCCGCATCTGGACTGGATTCGAGCGTCTTCTTGGTCGCTTCCAATAGCCGGAAAGTTGAGGCAAGCGCATTATAGTAGTTGAGCTCTCTAATATCGTCGAACAGCCGTCTCATCGCGTCCTCAATCTCATCTAAGCTGCGTTTACGAAGAGCTTCCTGTAAATGGGCTTCAAGATTTTTTGCATATCCTGTTTTTTGATTATTTTCATTAAGGAGTAATCTCTCGGTATCCAGAATAGCATGATGGCCATAGATAAAGCGGTATACGGTTTGATCAAGTGCTCTATTATAGAGGGTATGTAACGAGTCAATCGTATTCGCTATCGGACTGATTGACGCAGTAAACGTAATTTTATAAAACTGTTGAACAAATTGTTGTGCCTCTTGAATGAATGATGTCAAGTCGCTTTCAAAGCACTCATGCTCTTTAGGAATACTTAGGATGAGAACAACGTGATCATCCTTCAAATCAAGTCCTTCATTAATATAAGCTCTTGAGATCCATTCCGATGTAATGTTAATCATAGCGTAGCGGATCGTTTCCTTATCTTTGGAAGAAAAGCTTCTCTGGAAATCTTTATAGTTGTCTATTTTCAAAAGAAGAACGGCATAGGACTGATCTAAGGGTAAGCTTATTTTCATTTCAAGAAAGATACTTTCCAGCTCAGCGTTATCCAATTTCAAATGTTCGGTCAGTATACGTTTTAACCAGTAGTGCTTCATCACATCTCCGTATTGGTAAATTTGTTGGTCATAAAGGTTTAACTTCTCCATGGATTGTTTATAAACATAATCCAAATAGGATATTTCATCGCCTTTCCCTCTTTGTTCGAAGGTATGGAGGCGTCCAGATGATATGGTTTGCACTAAATTGCCAATAGGACTATAGATTTTACGAGAGATGCTGACGGAAATGACGATAGCCATCACAAGGAAAATAAGTGTGATAAAAATAATACTCGTCTTAAAGCCTTGAATATAACCATACACTTCCAAGGTCGGTTGAATCTTTAATAACGTCATGTTAATACTATCGAGATAAAGGTAGGTTACTAAATACGGCGTGTCCATGTACTTACTTTTGAACGAGCTTTCAGTTTCTAAAGAAGAAGCATTTTTGGTGTGATTCTCAACTTCGTTTTTCAACCACGTTAATTTAGCTGTATTTTCTTGGCTTTCATCCACATCGATATAGTCACCCTGCTGATCCAGCAGATATATATTATTTCCTTGTTGCCGATCAATCATATTAATTTGTTTAATGTTGCCTAGCAGCCATTCTGGTTTGACATTGATAACGAGAGCGCCGTCCGGCTTCTCTGTGGTCATGGACGTTTCATACATAAAATAGGAAAGGACCGGTTCACTTTTGGTCGTTTCATTTACGACCTTGCGGATATCGCGAAAGATGGGTTTTAGTTTCGGCAGCAGCTGATTGGAATCGAATAAAGCTAGCAATAATGGATCATCGAAGAAAATGGGAGAACCTGCATTGTAAAATTGATCAAGGTTCCGATTATACACACTGATCGAGTGAATGTAGGGATAAGAGGAGGTTAGTGAGTTGACGACATTGTTCATGCGTGTGATGACGTCAACGATATTCTCCTCCTCCGCGTACATAATGGAAGTAATGTCGTTGTTTATATAGAGGGACTGCGTGAGCCGGCTCATTGTTTCGTTCATAATGTTCGTATTGTATTTGACCTGAAGCAGTAGTTTTTTACTATTGTCCGATTCCTTCTTGATCATTAAGTTTTGCGCATTCAAATAAATGATGACAGATAGAATCCCAACAATGCAAAGTACGGATGCGCTGATCCACAAGACGATTTTTAAAAGAAAGCTTTTAGAGTCAAATAAGGTAGTTAGTTTCATGAATGATCTTTGCCCCTTCCATGCCTTGTAGAAGTGAGAATAGCTTATATAAAAGTAAATGTAAATATAAATGGCGAATCTCATAGTAATGAACACAAATCGTATAGCTTCTGAACAAAAAGCATTACGATCACAACGAGGTCTACACAATCGCCTCGCTACAATTATTGGAGGTTTCGACGTATTTCAAAGTATACATTCTAGCGTGTGTTAGCTACGTTTAAACTAACGATTTGGCTGCTGCCCAGTGGGCTCGCCATACTCGAAAATTCACGCGGAGATGAATGCATAATGGAGACAATACGGCTTCGAGGACGTTTGACGCAAGTTAAGAGCAAGCTGCAAACGGGACAATTAACGTTGGGTTTCATTGGTGGATCTATTACGGAAGACGGCAACTTAATGCCGAATTGGCCGGAGCCAGTCGCGCGTTGGTTTGTAGAAACGTTTCCTCACGCACGCATCAAAGTGGAGAACGCTGCGATAGGTGCGACAGGCAGCGATTTGGCTGTATTCCGTGCGGAGCGGGACTTAATCAACCACCAATGTGATCTGGTTTTTATTGAATTTGCCGTCAATGACTACATGACACCTTCTGAACATCGGATGAGAGCGAGAGAGGGATTAATTCGCAAGCTGCTGGCTGACGGACGAAGCGAGCTCGTATTCGTCTATACCTACTGTCAGAAAATGTACGAGGACATGTCTCATGGGAAGGTTCCTGCCAGTATCGCTGAATTCGAAGAGTTAGCGGAACATTATGGCATCAGCACGGTTTGGGCTGGACTGCATGCTTGGCAGGAAGTGAGACTGGGCCGCATGACTTGGGATGAGTGGCTGCCAGATGGGCTGCATCCTAAACATCGAGGCAGTCTCAGTTATGGGCAGTGTGTCATTGCTTACTTGGAAAAGGATTTGCTAACGGATTTCAATACGGGAAGTGGCGAAATCGATAAACCGCTCACAATGCCGCTTAATGTTAATCATTGGGGGCAAGCGGATACACTCTCCTTGGATGAGGTTCAGCTGGAAGGACCATGGCTGACTAGACGCGCTAGGGCTCACTTGCCTTGGGTGGATCACATGCTGAGCACTTCTGCGGTTGGCGCGAAGCTATCCTTTTCGTTTGCAGGAAGGGGACTTGCATTGGCCTTCGATTTTGGCAAAAAGTCAGCGGAATTCACCTATAAGCTGGACGGAGGTCATGCGATCACATCTTGTCGCGAACGGCCTAATTGGTGCGCAGACGGAGGCTGGTTCCATATCTATTGGATCGCGAATGAGCTGGAGGAAGGGCTGCATCATATCGAATTGGAGGTCGTCCACGGTAATAGGGAGGACTGCACAGGAACGAATTTTCATTTGGCTTTAATCGGAATAGTGAGATAGAACCGCTAGCGGAATCCGAGGAAATCAGCTTAAACAATAAATCTAAGTATGGGGGATGAAGGGGAAATGAGTAGTGTATTCGAAAAGGTGAAAGCGCGTGTCGGTGTAATAACAGTAGGACATGAGCCGTATTGGGCACAATTTCCGGGGTTGAAAGAGGAGCTTGAGGGCTACGGCCGTGAATTTGAAGAAATGCTTCGGGGGCAAGACGTCGAGGTGGTGTCGGCGGGTTTTGTTGATGGTGTAGATAAGTCTTTCGCTGCATCGTCATATTTGAAGAGTCAAGACGTTGATTTCCTATTTTGCTTCCTGAGCACCTATGTGACGTCCTCGACGGCGGCTACCCCAATTCTGAACTTGTCTGTTCCAACGGTACTTGTGGCCTTACAGCCAAGAAAGCGTCTTGATTATCGCAATACGACGACTTATATGCAGTTAGTTAACGATAATATTTGTTCCCTTCCCGAAATAGGCGGTGTACTCGTGCGAGCGGGAAAACCTGCGGCGGGGATGATTGTAGGGACGCTCTATGACGATGAACGTGCGAAGAAGGAATTAAAAGATTGGTGCTTAGTTGCTAATGCGCAAAAAGCATTCAAATATGCAAAAATCGGCTATCTGGGGCATACCTACGAGGGTATGTATGATATGAACTCCGATCCGACAGCGTTTACGGCTTCCTTTGGTTCGCATGTGCAAATGCTCGAAATGTGTGATTTGGCCAAGCTAGTCAATGGTGTAACCGCTAAGGAAATGGCTGATAAGCTGGATGAAATTAATAGCGTTTTCAAAATATCCGATCCCTTTATTGATCCGGTGACTAGACCGATCAAGCAAGAGGATCTCGATTGGTCAGCTAAGGTCGCGGTTGGGCTGGATAAGCTGATCGTAGAATATGGGTTAACGGGCCTTGCCTATTATTACCGGGGTCTCGACAATAATGAGTATGAGCGGATTGGGTCGAATATGGTGCTCGGCAACTCGCTGTTGACAGGCAAAGGAGTTCCGCTTGCCGGAGAAGCCGATTTGAAGACATGCGCCGCAATGTTAATTATGGATCGTCTGGATGCAGGGGGTTCATTCGCGGAGCTGCATCCTTGTGACTTCGTCGACGATATTGTGCTAGTTGGGCATGACGGCCCTCATAATATTAAAATCAGCGACGGTCAGCCGATCATTCGCGGATTGGATCTGTTCCATGGTAAAAGTGGATCTGGCATTGGTGTTGAGTTCAGCATCAAATCAGGGCCTGTTACGTTGCTCAGTATTTCACAAACGGCTAACGGCAAATACAAAATGATCGCGACGGAAGGCGAATCGATCAAAGGCGAAATTCCGCAGACCGGAAATACGAATACGCGCTGTAAATTTGATTACAGTGTTTCAGAATTCGTGGAGAAATGGTGCTCAGCAGGTCCTACGCATCACTTTGCGCTTGGCGTGGGGCATGTGGGTTCCAAGATCCGTAATGTTGCCAAGGTGCTCGGCATTGAGGTGGAAATCATATGACAACAATTGTAAAACCAAAGCACCCCTTGCAAAGAGTCTCGCTGGAAATGAGCCTGAAGCCTTTCAAGAGTATGGCACCAGAGGCTATCGAAGCTGTATGTACGGAGGCAATCCGCCAGTGGCTTCCTCTGATCGGCATGGCGGACAGCTGTTCTGTACTGTTATGGGTCGCCGATGGAAGCGAGATTCTAGTCTGGGATGGCGACTTGCAGCGTGAGATTGAATGGGCCCGCTATATCGGATATGCCAATGAGCAATTTTTCGCCCAGCTTAAAGAGGACAGCGATCCGCGAATCGGCCAGCCTTATCTCAGCGAAACTGCAACAATCACCTACGGTGATTTGCAATTCATAATCGCCGCTTTCAAAAGAATTGCAACTGATCGTTATGGCATTCGCATGGAGGTAGGAGCGACCTTCGACGCTGGACCTGAATTTGCCTACTCTGATTTCAAATATAAGGATCACCCGGAAATCAACCTTGCTGAAGTAAACGGGCAATTCATCTCGTTGAAAGCGGATTACACGGTCGTATGCGGCTGGTCGAAGCTGAAAGAAGATCATGTGGATTATGCAGCTTATCCTGGCGGCATTCCTGAAGGCACGCCATTTGGCGAGTTTCTGGGGCGGCAGTGTGCAAGCTTTTTGCCGGCACTAGGTTTTGATTATATTTGGTTTTCCAACGGATTCGCGCTTTCGTACTTTCCATGGACTTATTTAGGTGCCAATTACGATGGCAAGCAGCTTGGATTGGTTCAGTATGAAGAGCTGTCGACCAAGACGCTGTCGTTCTGGGAAATATTCAAGCAAGAGTGCCCGAATTATCGAACAGAAATCAGAGGGACCAACTACGGTACAGGCATGGACCTAGCCAAAGACTGTATTCCCTTATTGGATCTGTATGAGAGAAAGTATGTTGAATTTCCGCCGCCAAATTCACCTTGGGGAGCCCTTAACTATGATTTCGGCTTGGAGCTCACAGGCTACATGTCACGTATAGCTATGCTTCCGAGTCAGACCTACCTATTCCGCTTTTATGCGAATGATCCTTGGTTCTGGCAAAATCCGTGGTGGGATTTGTACGACCGGGAGCCGCATGATATTTATTGCCCGCTCACCGTCGCCAGGGTTAACACGGAGGGAGAGTTAGAGAGCCCAGGTATCGTGCAAATCTTAACTATTGATTCGGAAAAAGGCGAGCTGGATGAAGATATCCCGATGGAGGTTATCCCTCATATTAAGAAGGCTTTCAAGGATGCACCTGACCAGCCGGGGATAGTGACATGGTTGTACCCGTTTCGAGAGCTGCATGAAACCATGGCTGAATCAGACGAGCAATCGAGCGACGCGTTCTTCCATGATTGGTTTGTGCGCAATGCGATTAACCAAGGCTTGCCGCTGAATACGGTTGTTAGTACGGATGACTTTTTCGCAATGAATGATGATGCTGTCCATAAGCTTCAAGATACGATCTTATTTACAGCGGCTTTCTGGATTAAAGGGGAGAAAGCGCTGCGAATCATCGAGTATGTCCGCAACGGAGGCAAAATCATTCTATATGGTAGAGTCAAAGATCCGGAGCTGCGCAAACTGTTGAATCTCGGAAACGAGCATGAGCTTGAAGGTGATTTCTCCGTTAGCCTTACCTTGCCAAGAGATACGATCAAGAACGAGGAGCAGCTAAGCGGAGACGGAAATTATAGTTTGTACCATCACTCGCATATTTCAGGCGGTGGGTTAAGTGAAGTTGTGGAAGACCAGGCTGATCTTAATACATTCGTGCATGCAAGTGTGAATCAGTTAGGAGTAGAGCGTGTGTTTACACTAACTAGAGCTTTGCCTGAATGGAATGGAGGAAAAGCGGGGTGGGTGCGCGGCTCGCTGCCGTTCCAAACGGCGGGTGTAACCCATTTGCCGGTTCGACAGGAACAGGAATTTGTGGATTCTTCTCTTTTCGTGCGCTATCTCCTGCAACAATTCGGTTATTCTCTCTACCAGACGAAGGAAGATGCAGCCTCTGAATCAGCATTGCTGTTCATCACAAGGAATGACAACGCATTTATTCTTACCGGCTGTAAGCAGGATACGTCGGTTGGGCTTCAGCTGCAGTTTCCTGATGGTGCTCCACTTATCGTCGGACAGACCGCTATGATTGGGGCAGGAACGGCTGCTTATGCACTTGATCGAACGTTTCATGATGAATGCCGCTTGTTTGTTAAGCAACAGCAGACATCGCGTATCACATGCAGGGAAAATCAGCCTGTTCCAACACGGAAGAAGCGCAGCCGTACGTTCCGAACGATCAGTGTTTACAATCTGGTAGAGGCCGATTTAACGATTTATCCGCCTCTTGCACAGCTGCAAGCCGGCAACGTGGAAGTGAAGCTCGGCGAACAAGATTTGGATTTAACCGGTAAAGTAATCGGGAATCGTATACGACTCACTCAAATTAGCGGGAACGTTGATATTTCATGGTAGGGATCTAATCATCTTGTTACTAGACACAATCGGTCATATGAAAGGCAGGTGAGAATGGATGAATGCATCAAGGGGAAATGAGAAAGAATTGCTCGATCAAAATATGAAAATAGATATGGATACAGGTACAGGTAGTGATTGGAAATGGCATTCGCCTCGCAATGATCCCTTTCGGATAACGGGGCTGCCTTGGCTTGAGCAAGACGGGGTATATCGGAGATTGCCACTTGAGCCAAGTCATCCCATTCGCTCAGAGGTAGATCGACTTGCGAATTATACAGCTGGCGTGCAAATTCGTTTCCAGACAGACTCACCCAAGCTTTCTGTAAGGGTCGTTCTCGCTGACAGGGCGACGATGTACCAAATGCCTGCAACTGCTCAATGTGGCGTTGATTGCTACTTCGGCACAACGGGAAACCAACGCTACGTCAATACCACTCGCTTTGATCATACAAGAAATGAATACGAATCCGTTCTCTATGAATCCCTGCCAAGGGAAATGCGGGATATCACGCTTAATCTGCCGCTGTATCAAGGGGTGAAGGAGCTTTGGATTGGCCTTGATCCTTCTTCATCGGTGGCTGCGTTTCCTGGTTTTGCAAGTGTCAAGAAGGTTCTGATTTATGGAACCTCCATCACCCATGGAGCTTGTGCCTCTAGGCCGGGTATGGCCTACTCCAACATTCTAAGTCGGAAATTTCCGATTGAAATCGTGAATCTTGGCTTCTCCGGCAATGCGCAAGGGGAGCCGGAACTTGCCCATTTGATCAGCCAAATTGATCAGCCGGCTTTGCTTGTTCTGGATTATGAAGTGAATACGCCTAGTACAGAACGACTGAAGGAATCATTGCCTGAATTTATCCGAATTTATCGTTCTCGTCATCCCGAGGTTCCCATTCTCGTCATCACACAGATTCGATTACCGCTGGAAGCCTTTGACGAAAATCTACTTCGCCTTCGCAAGGAACGCAAACAGCTTCAATTGGAAAATGTGGAGCGATTGCAGCAGGAGGGGGATGCTAATCTCCACTTCTTCGATGGTGCAGAGTTGTTAGGCGCTGATTATCAGGAATGCACGACAGATGGTATTCACCCTTCTGATTTAGGCTATTTCCGTATAGCGGAAACACTTGGTCCTATTTTTAAAAAATTGATCTTCTAATAACGTCAGTAAACGAAGGCAGAAAGTTTATAAACACGATCATCATCACAAAGGGCTTGATCCGAAAGTCCATGAAATTTGTAACTAGCCGAGGGTTGTCCGGAGTCGCTTATTTAGAAGCGTTGCGGGTGCAATCCTTTTTTATTTATCGTGCTCGTGATACATGGCAGTTATCGATTATTAATCTATAGATGAGGGGGAATATGCATGCTAGAACAGTCTATCGTTCAACAATTACGCCAAATTGTCGGTAATCAGTATTTTAGAGATGATAACGAGGCGCTAGTCACCCATTCCTATGATGGAACGCCAATGCTTCAAAGTTTACCAGACGGTGTCATTTATCCAGAGAACAAACAGCAAATTTCGGAAATTATGAAGGTGCTTGCTGAAAACAGAATTCCAGTGGTATCGAGAGGGTCTGGTTCCAATTTGTGTGGAGGGACGGTTCCCATTCTGGGGGGGATTGTCATGGTGATGCATCGCATGAACCGGATACTTGAGGTTGATGTGGACAATTTGACAGCAACAGTTCAACCTGGACTCATCACCGCAGAGTTCATATCGAATATTGAGTCCAAGGGGCTGTTCTATCCGCCAGATCCTAGTAGTATGCGAATATCCACAATCGGAGGAAACATCGCGGAGTGCTCTGGGGGACTGCGTGGGCTGAAGTACGGCACGACGAAGGATTATGTCATCGGTCTTGAGGCTGTCCTCGCGAATGGTGAAATAATCCGGACTGGCGGGAAGCTGATGAAGGATGTAGCCGGTTATGACTTAACTAAGCTCTTGGTAGGTTCAGAAGGTACGTTAGCCATCATTACCGAGGCCACTTTAAAGCTGATTCCTCCACCTAGAAGCAAGCAAACGATGCTTGCAATGTTTAATAATCTCTATGATGCAGCCAGAACGGTATCCAAAATTATTGAATCGAAAATTATTCCAGCAACACTAGAGTTTATGGATAATCCAACGATTCGAGTTGTTGACGATTTCGCAAAGCTAGGACTGCCACGTGATATGGAAGCGATTCTATTAATCGAGCAAGACGGTGATCTGGAAGCAGTGGAACGTGATATCAAAATGATTGAGCACATATGCATTGCTGAGAAAGCGGAGCGAGTGGAAGTAGCGGAGAGCCGCGAGCATGCGGAGAGATTACTGACTGCGCGCCGCAGTGCGTTTACTGCGCTAGCCAGACTACGTCCGACTACAATACTTGAGGACGCTACGGTTCCTCGTTCCAAGATTGCGGACATGGTGCGTCGCATTAATGAAATTGCTCTGAAATACGATGTCATGATCGCGACATTCGGTCATGCAGGAGATGGGAATCTCCATCCGACGGCGACGACGGACGCTAGGGACCATGAGGAAGTACATCGAGTGGAACAAGCTTTCGAAGAGATTTTTCAAGCTGCGATTGAGCTGGGAGGAACCATTACTGGTGAACATGGAGTTGGTCTCGTGAAGGCTCCATTTCTGGAATGGAAAATTGGAAAGCCAGGCATAGAAGTGATGCGGGGCATTAAGCAGGCCTTTGACCCGCATAACCTGTTGAATCCAGGTAAATTATTTGCCAAAGAGACAAGGAAGAGAGTGGTGATAAACCGTGACTGAATCTAATCATGCTGCCATCCATAAAAAGCCGACGGTAAAGCTTAGCAGCCCGCTGGCCGAGTCGCTCCATCTGAAGCTTGATTACGATCAATTGACCAATTGTATGCGTTGCGGCTTCTGCTTACCGGCTTGTCCGACGTTCAGAGAAACAGGATTTGAGCCCGAATCTCCTCGAGGGCGAATCGCACTGATGAAGGCCGTTGCTGATGGCATTATGGAACCCGATCAGGCTTTTCAGAATCAAATGAACCAATGTCTTGGATGCAGGGCATGCGAGCCAGCTTGTCCCGCCGATGTCAAATATGGACAATTAATTGAGCAAGCTAAAGATGCAATCGAAGATCATGCTGAACATAGCGTGCCTGTTAAGGGGCTGCGAAAAACGATGCTAAAAGGGATGTTTCCGCATCGCCACCGATTAAAGTGGATGGGACGCGGTCTGTCCTTCTACCAGAAATCGGGATTGCAGAGAGTAGCCAGAGGTATAGGGATTATGCGTGTGTTTCCATCGCACCTTCGGGAATTGGAACAAATTATGCCTGCTGCAACCGGTAGAGGTGTCGTGGAAAGGCTAGGTACCGTATATCCAGCGAAAGGCGAGACCATTGCTAGAGTTGCTTTATTCAGGGGCTGCATCATGGATGTCTTATTTGCAGAGACGAATGTCAATACCGTGAAGCTGCTATCGGAAGCGGGTTTTGAAGTCATTATTCCGAATGAGCAGGTGTGCTGCGGGGCACTTCATGCGCATAGCGGAGAGATGGATTTGGCGAGAGAATTGGCCCGTACGAATCTACGTGTCTTCAAGTCAGCGGGAATCGATTATATCGTATCGAATGCAGGCGGATGCGGCGCCTTGCTGATCGAATACGATCATCTCTTGCATGAGGATGAGGAACATGGCAATCTTGCCGAATGGTTTGTATCACATGTTGTTGATGTTAGCTGGCTCATTCTTGAACGAGGAAGAATTCCACTGTTCACAGACCGATCAGCAACGGCGGAGGTTCCCGTGAAGATTACTTATCAAGATTCTTGTCACCTACGCAATGTGATGAAGAGCTCCGGTTCTCCAAGGCAACTCATGAGGCACATTGCAAACGTCGATTTCGTGGAAATGAAGGAAGCGGATCGATGCTGCGGCTCAGCAGGTATCTATAACTTGACTCAACCCGTGATGGCAGGCCGTATACTTGAGCATAAGATGGAGCATGCAAATCGAACGGAAGCCCACTATATGTTGACAAGTAATCCTGGCTGCTTGCTTCAGATGAAAGCCGGTGTGTTGAAATACGGGAATCCTGAGCATATGGAAGTTAAGCATATTGTCGATTTTCTCTACGAAAGAATGGGTCGTACAAACGAATCCGCAGGCGATTAAATTCGATCCCTATCCCACTCGTTCAGAGGTGTGGGCTTTTTTGTGGCAGCAATCCTAATCGATAAGCAGTTGGGGTAACGCCTATCTGTTTTTCGAACTTGCCGCAGAAATAGGCAGGGTCATTGTAGCCAACAATGAGGATTGACCTGACTTTGCAGGGCTGTCAACTCCGCTTGCAGCTGGGGTTGCTTTTTTTTGCATTTTCCAATTGGCACACACTAAGAAGAAATGAGATTAGCTTGACCGATTTCCCCGACACGGAGGTTCATAATATCGTGCTTAAGGTGTAGTTGAAGATTGAGAAGAGTAAATACAAACTTCGCACATGTGGAGTACTTAGCAATAATGGTACGGAAAGGTGTAACCAACAAATAATCCCGAGTTGTGAATAGATAAGTATAATTGTGGAACTTTTGTGTGTGGTGAGGTAAAAACAATCTGCATGAAATCCGTCAAGGGATTTTTAGCTGTCTTTGAATTTAATGTGAAACTGATATCATTTACAATATTTATGAATAATGATAGACTAATTTAGGTTGTTTATTAAAAATATAAACAATATATCATATTTATTAGGAGGAAATAAAAAAGTGGGTAATTTAGGATTAAGAGTTAAAAGAAACATAGCACTATTATTAATAGCTTTCTTATTTGTAGGGTTATTACCGGCACAAGTTTTTGCTAATGAATCTAATAGTCTTACAGACATTAAAGGTCATTGGGCAGAGGAATCTATTACTAAGGTCGTTCAAGAAGGACTATTTAAAGGAAGTGCAGAAGGTGCATTTGAACCACAAGGTTCAATGACAAGAGCAATGTTTATTACTGTTCTTAATCGATTATCGGAAAAGTTAGATGGTCCTGATGTTGAAGTGAAAGAACAGACCTTTACTGATGTTCCTGCGAATGCTTGGTACGCGAATGCAATAAGTTGGGCAGTAAGTGCAGAGCTTACTGATGGATATGGCAATGGGACTTTCGGTCCTAATGATCTATTGAATCGTGAGCAAATTACAGTATTAATGATAAGATTCCTTACTTCATATATGAATTATGATCTGAGTGACTATCAATCTAGCGCTTTATTTGCAGATAATGAACAAATTAGTTCTTGGGCTAAAGAAGCAGTTTATCAATCAGTAGCACTAGGACTTGTTCAAGGAGAGACCGGCAACTTATTCAATTCTAAAGGTATCGCAAGCCGTGCAGTTGTAGCGGTCATTACTGAGCGTTTCCTTGAAAAGTCAGCTGGTCTTAAAGTTGATCAACCGAGCGTGACACCTGCGCCAACAGCAACGCCACAGCCGACAACAACATCAGGCGGTGGAAACGGCGGTGGAGGCAGTTCCACGATTAAGGTGACAGCTGCTACGATTCAACGTAACAACACGGAAGTGACAGGTACAATTATTCGTTCTGGTGATCAGCTAACAGTTGCTGTAACACCAGCAGGTGCAACAAAAACGGTGAAATGGATTGTTAATGGTAAAGTTAAATTACAAGCGGAAACGTATACGGTTGAAGCTCTTGATGTAGGCGCTGTGATTACAGCAGAGGTAACGGGTACTGGAGCATATAGTGCTACAGTAACTAGTGCGGCAACGGGTACAGTAGTAGCATCAGTAGATCTTGCTAATAAAGATTTAAATAGCGCACCAGTTGTTGTTGCGGATGATGTGATATACCTGGATGAGGGCGGAAATGAGATTTCTCTAAATGCTGCAGATACTGTATCCTTCTCAATAACAGCTTCTGCAACTGAAGTCCCTGAAGTAGAACAAGAAAATGTGGCAGCCGCTCTTGAAAAAGAATTTGCTGATATAGAGCTAGATGTTTCTGCACTTGATATTAAGTATTTTGCAATTGATGCAAAATTATTAGTAGAGTCAGAGGATAGCACATCAACTGAAATCCATCCTGTCGGAAAAACGACATTAACGCTTTCTAAAGGAAATCTTGGATTTAAGGCAGATGAAGATATTAGCCCGTACACGTTCCTAATTGGACATACAAACAAAAAAGATGAGCAGGAGAATTTGGTTGGAAAGGTTGTTGAGATTGACGGTGAACAATATGTTCGGGTTGAGCTTAATGGTCTGAGCAGAGTTTATATTGGTAATATTGCTCCGTTGACGATTACCTTCGATACAGATGGTGGAAGTGAAATTGCAGCTAAAAAAGTTAAGTTAGGCGAAATAACTCCAGTAGTTGCTGCTCCTACAAAAGAAGGTTATTTCTTCATTGGTTGGAATGTTGATTTGAATAAATCTCCAATCTATATGAATATGACGATTAAAGCACTATGGCTTGAGGGAGCATATATTCCAAAAGAGCGTTTGTTACTTGTAGATTCGGGTGGTATTGAGGTAGAAGAATACAGCTTTAATGCGAATGGTGTAGTTAAAGTAGCATTATCTGAATCTACTACTTATGATACTGATCTACAATATACGCTAAATATTAAACCTGCTATATATGCGGCTAAGTATGCACTTCGTGATTCATCTGAGGCTGCTGCTAGTGCAAAAGTTGAAGATGCTGTTGATGTGAATGGAAATATTAATGTTCCAATAAAAATTACTGATGCAAATGCTAAAGTGATTACAGGTAATTATTCTTCGTTCATTAAATGGTTCGATGAAGATGGGAACGAGATTAATTTAGAGATTGTCACTGTTACTGTGGAAACCGATGTACGTTCTGCAACTAGAGAACAAACTTTTGATGTAAATCGTGGAATTGGAACAGTAGAGGTAATGCTGCTAGGTAATGGTGATGAATATGAGGACTATTATTCATTCTTAAATGGCTACTTAAGTGGAAATGCACAATGGAATGACTATACTCTTTCTTTAAATGCTTCATTTGATAAGTATATTTCTGGATCCTCCGGACCATCCGTGAAAATTGATTATAATAATTATGCGGGACTGAAGCTGGTCTTTACTCCTTTCGCAGACGAATCTTATAACAATGTGGTAGCTAAGGCTAGCGCATATTATTGGGAAAAAAATACACAAAAATTTATTGATGTAGATACGAGATTGAATGATAAAGGACTTCTAGAAGTTACAACAAAAGACAATCAAAAAATTCGTGAATTGGCGGGAACATCAAATAGCTTTTATTTTTATGTAACTGTTGACGTTGATGGTCGTAAGCAACAAGTAAATGTGAATATGTATGGTTTAGCTGATGGAGTTGATGATACTACTAAATATATTAATACAGACCAATGGACTGAAGTAGTTGCAGCACTTGCAACATACCCCAAAGTTTATGTTTCATATTACGGAGAAGCTGTAAACCTGAATAATGTGTTAGAGCTGCAACCAAATCAAACTCTTAGTATTCAAAGTTCTAAATTTACGATTGGCTCAGGAGGAGAGCTGCGCTTAGTTGGCAGTGCATACGGTGGAGCATATGTTAATACTAGTGGAGAAATTATTGTATCTATCGGAGGCAAAATTACAACTAACTCGCAGTTAGAAACGCAAAATACTCGCTATTACTCTGGTGTGAGTGCGGAAAGTGGACTTACAGTTGCATCAGGCGGAGAAATTGCTGTACCAGAATACGGGCTATTATCTCTTCGTGGTAAAGCGGGCTTAACTATTAAGCAAGATGGTGCTTTGAATGTTAAGGGTAGTTTAATGATTGATACTCATGCAGAAATTAATGGGGCACTGAATATCATTGGTTCAAATGAAAGTTATATTAACTATTCAAAAGGTGATGTTAGTGTTTATGGAGATCTAGCCATTAATAAATTGTTGGAGGTAAGTCGAAATGGACATTTATCCGTTTCTGGTATGACAACCATTCAAAAAGACAGTGAGCTTCGTTTAACTAAGGGTAACATTAACCTAAACGGAAAAACGTACAACTATGGAAAGATCACTGTACAAGAGGGAGATTTAGTGCTATCAAACGTTGGTTATGCAGTTAATAATGATGGCATCATTGAGCTTGCAGCGAGCGCTGGATTAATTATACCAGGAACTACATTAGTGAATAATAAAACGATTTCAGGTTCTGGTACAATTACGTTGACAGAAGATGCTAATGCGGCCGCAAATTATAATAATGGTATTGAGTATGTAACTGCAGATGGCGCTGTGTCTCCTAGTAACTATACTCGCTATCAGTTTGCTAGTGATCCAGATGCAATGGTAACAGCTATTATTTACGAAAGTAAGATCTCTGGAACAGGCACTGTAGCTCAGCAAATAAAAATTAATACGGTTAAAATTCCTGAATAGTCATTAAATATAAAGTAAATGAAGTAATTTGTGAGGCAGGAGTTCTGTAATATACAGAACTCCTGCCTTATGTTATATACGTTTGTAATTGACGGATTATAATATGAATGGCTGGCAATATTCGATATTTTCGGTTGTTGCTTTGCTAGCTTTGCTTCTTCCGGTCGTTGCCATCCAGTTGAGAACCATCCAGATGATGTTGGTACAGCTTCCTTAGGAGAAACGGGACCTGTTAAGCCTGTTCGCTGCCGTCACGTCGCTTAGAATTAGAAGGGTAACTTAAAAAATTTTTTTTAGTGTGAAAAATAATAGGCTCTTCGATTGTATTACTAATGTAAGGACGTAAGCAGGTAATGAAAAAAAAGCCGAGTTAATCTGAATAATGAATAAAAAGCTAGAATACTAGCTAAAAACTTTATGAGGTGAAAAAAATGAAAACAAAATTCAAAATGATTACTCTTACCGCTGTTACCGCATTATCCTTAACCTTTGTAGGTCAAAGCTATGCAGCTACCAAAAACTTCTCGGATTTATCGAATATCGCTGCAAAGGATAAAATTATTGCCTTACAGGAACAAGGCTTAGTGAAAGGTGTTTCGGATGACTTATTTGCCCCGAATAACACCATCACAGCAGCGCAAGGTGTTCAGCTTATCGTGAATGCCGCGGATTTGAATCTAGATCTAGTCAGATTCCTTGTAGCACCTAAAGCTACGGATTATTTCAAAAATGCAAACAATGATGCTTGGTATGCCAATGCTTTAATTACGGCAAGCGTTAATGGGGTGGTATTGCCAGCCGACCTGGATCTTAACCAGAAATGGACGCGTGAAGAGTTCACTTACCAGCTTATTAGTACGTTTGAAACACATAGCAATTTGCCGATGATTAAGCTTGCTCCTGTTCAGATTAATGACAGCACGGATCTAACTGTTGAATATGATGGAGCTATTCAGCGTGCGCTTGCTTATAACGTAGTGAAACTTGATGAGCAGGGAAATTTCCATCCTAAAGCGGAGATTACTCGTGCTGAGGCAGCGGAACAGATTTACAATATACTCGAATACGTTAAGGCACATCCTGCACCAGCGCCACAACAAGATCAAGAATCAGATACAAATGCAAAAAGATCACCTTCCTCCACAAGTCCACAAATACCAGGTACAATATAGGATCTACAAAATCAGAGTTCTCGGAATGAAAAAGCGGTCTTCCCTAATTGCGGGAGATCGCTTTTTTTTGAGATAGTTGAGGATTAATCTATAGAAGCCAATATACGCAATAATATGGCTAATAAACGCAAGGAATTGACTTATATTTTATATTTAAATAGATATATAGGCCTTTGAGTCCGACTAAGTAGCGACTCAGAAGGTCAGAATGTGATTCTATTATAGAAAATGTGAGGTAAACAAAATGTTGAACGCAAACGACCAAGCATGGGTAAGCCAGGTTATAGACAAGCTAGTAGTGAAAATGGATTGGGTAAGTGAAAAATCCAAATATAAAATCCCTTATACAACAATTAACGGAACGCATGATAACCATGCCAAGGATAACCCTAATGACCCTGAGACGGACGGTATTAACTGGTGGACCAATGGTTTCTGGGGTGGAATGATGTGGCTCATGTATCACGAAACAGGTAATGAAAAGTATAAGGAGATTGCCAATTTCTCCGAAGATGAGTTGGATGAATGCTTCCGTCAATATTACGGTCTTCATCATGATGTTGGATTTATGTGGCTTCCCACCAGTGTTGCCAATTATAAAGTGACTGGCAATCTGGAATCGAGAAAACGAGCAATGCATGCTGCTAATTTGCTGGCTGGCCGTTTTAATCTTGCAGGTGGATTTATTCGCGCGTGGAACGATATGAAGGGAATGGATACAAGGGGGTGGGCGATTGTAGATTGTATGTTTAATCTGCCTCTGCTTTATTGGGCGACAGAGGAATCAGGTGATCCGCGATTCAAGCAAATCGCCATGCAGCATGCGGATACCGCCATGACGGCATTTGTCAGACCGGATGGTTCCGTTCATCATATTGTTGAATTCGATCCTTTTAATGGCGGAGTAGTTAAGACATATGGTGGGCAAGGTTATGAGGATGGCTCCTCATGGACAAGGGGGCAGACTTGGGCGCTGAACGGATTTATGATGAGTTATATTCATACCGGTAAAGAAGAGTATTTGCATACTGCTAAAAAAATTGCACATTACTTTATGGCCAATATACCGGATAACGGCATTATTCCGATCGACTTTAGACAGCCGGAAGAGCCTGCATATGAAGATTCCACTGCTGCAGCTATTGCAGCATGCGGCTTAATTGAAATTTCAAAGGTTGTAGCTGAGCACGAAAAGGATCTTTATCTACATGCAGCACTGAAACTGTTGAAAACGCTTGATGAATCTCGTAGTGATTGGACGAATAAATCGGATTGCTTGTTAATCAACGGTTCTGCAGCCTACCATAACAATAATCATCATACATCTATTATTTATGGAGATTATTATTTCATGGAAGCAATCTTCAAGCTGAAAGGGAATGATTTGTATTTGTGGTAGTCGTTATTAACAAGGAGGGCTCCTTATAAAGCTGCCCTCCTTGTTAGTTCTGTGATTGACTTCGGCTTAATTTTGCATATTTGCCAGGAGAAATGCCGCTAATCTTCTTGAATGTACGAATAAAATTAGCATAATCATTAAAACCGGAAGAATGACAGGCTAAAGAGACGGAATGGCCATCAGCTAGTAGTTGTTTAGCGAGAGCTACCCGTTTCATTAAAATATAATGATAAATGGTCCCGCCTGTTTGGCTTTTGAACATATGGCTTAGATAGAATTTGTCCACGGACAGCTTCTTGGATATTTGTTCTAAAGACAATTCACTCCTCAAATTATTCTCAATATACTGCATGACAGAGTGAATGAAAGAAGAGGTTGCACGGGGCAAGAGACTCTTTACTTTGCCGAAAGCATCATTGGTAAAAACTAAGATTTGGACTAAAAAAGTTAAAGAAAGAACATCGCTGCCATATGTTTTGTGCTCTAGAGCATGAATGAGCTTTGATGAAATACGGATGAATTCCTCGATTTGGGACTCATCCAATTGAATAATATGATCAAATCCCGACTTTCGATTAATGAAGCAGTGGAGTAGATTCGTTTCGGCAGAGCAGAAGGGCTGGATCATGTCCGGCTTGAAATGGATGGTCATTCGTTCATAGGGTTTTCCTGAGAGATTGATTACCTTATGGATTTCGTGATTGTTTATAACAAGTAAATTTCCTCGTTGCAGGTGATAGCAGAATTGATTAATAAATAGGTTAACCTCACCATCTAAAAATAAATAAATCTCGTAATTGTCATGAACATGAAAGTCTTTAGTGGGGGCTATGCTGGATGTGCCATGACTAGCTAACAGATCCTTATGTATGAATTCGTAATATTTCGATGTAGTCATTGGAATCCCTCAGATCAACAATAATCGCAATAAACGGACAAGGTGGATGAAGTAAGTTCAGTGCTAGAAATGATGCTTTCGAAAATCTCCCGGAGTCACTCCGGTTTGTTTTTTAAAGGTACGATTGAAATGACTAATATGATTATAACCGACTCTAGCAGCGATTTGGGTGACATTGAGGTCCGTGCTTCCCAGCAGCTCCATTGCGGCTTGAATTCGAATAGTTGATAAGAGCTCGATATAAGATTTTCCTTTCACCAGCTTGAGCATGTTACTGAAGTAAGAAGGGGCCATTAATGCCTTGGCAGCCACATCCTCTAGATGAAGCTCCTCATCATAATGTGTCTCCATATAAGTGATGGTTGTATAGAAGGCTTCGCGATAAAACGCTAGTCTTTGTGTTTCGTGTGGGCTATGTAATTGGGAGTAATGCTTGTATTGTCTGCCGATCATAACAAGAAGCTTTAACAGCTCAGCTTTAATGGCTAGCCGATAGCCTTCCTCTTGTTCCTTCCATTCGGTCAGGATAACGTTTAGCAGGCTTTCAATGACTGACTGCAGATGTGGAGGAAATGCCAGCTTAGGCATAAGGTCGCTTTCGGATATAAGTGGTCTAATGTAGGCGAAATCAACAAAGGTCTGCATTTGCGCCAGATCGCGAAAGCTCTCATTAATCGCATGGGGCATGAAATCAACCTGAACCATAATGAAATCAATCGCTTCACGGGTGCTAAGGCGATGCTCTTGAAAGGGTGGGATGGAGAAAAGATCGCCCTTTGTCAAAATATATTGCTGACCCGCGGTCCAATGAATACAGCTGCCGGACATCATATAACAAAGCTGCAGGTGCTCATGAGCGTGTGAAACCTGATTCATATTGGTTGAGGTCCTAACTTCTATTTTGAATGGGAAATGATCATCAAGCATCTCTTTATACGTATAGATAGGGTAATCCGCCATCATGTCCTCCGTAATTTGTCAGTCTATTAATCCACATGATTAAACCTCGCTAAATATGCTGTAGGTGTTTGATGATAATATTTCTTGAAAATCCTGCTGAAATAAAGCTGGTCTTGAAAGCCCACTAGGCTTGAGATTTGCTGAATGTTTAAGCTGGTTTGCCGCATAAGCTCGCAAGCTTTCTGTAATCTGAATTTAAGTATGTATTGCAGTGGAGTTTCAGCGGTGATGAGTTTGAATAGCGTCGTAAAGCGGTCATTACTCAGGTGAGACATTTCGGCAAGGTCTCTCACATAAATTTCTTGCGAATAATGATTGTGAATAAATTTGATCGAATGATAGATCTCATTTCTAATCCTGTTGGATGGGTAGGTATCATCGCAGTTAAGCTGCCTTGAAATGATTGAGAATAAATAGGCCAGCTGCGAAGAAGAAGCAAGCTCAAACCCCTTTTTTTTGTCACGTAATTCGTCCATCATTTCTTCAAACACAGCGGTAATCCTATCATCTTGCCCTATAAAGCCAGTATGTTGTTCAGAAAGCCCTGCTTGATGAAGAAGTTCCTCCACGCCATAGCCTGTGAAATGTACCCAATAAGCTAAAAACTCCTTTTCAATACTGTGACCGTAGTGCTGCTCCTCAAAGGGACGATACAAGAAAAAGCTTCCTGGCTGCAAGGTGATCTCTTGTCCCTTTACATATATTTTCATGGGCCCCACAGGATGATAAGACAGGTAAAAGTCCTTGCGGCCTGCCTTTCTGTGGGTCATGCGAGTAAATGATTCAAAGGCATAATAACCGACTGAGTTTATAATCAGATGATGGTTTAAATCTATGCAGCCTTGATCATCTTCATCGGGTACTCGATATAAGTTAGTAAACCTCATTCCTGCACCACTCTCCTAATTGCTTGATCTTAGTTTAACACGAATACGTGAAAAATCCATATTGTTACGGAAATATACTATATGGCTCCATCCCCATCCGAAGGTACACTTTACTAGTAAGAATAACGAAGGAGGAGATTGAAATGAGTATTTTTTTGGGCTTAGAGTATGAAAGCTATAAATATGTATTTGGGATTATGAATAATTTCAAATTGCCTTTTGACGAGAATAAAACGATTTCTCTGACATGTGGCAGGAATGATCGAGCAGCTGTCCAGCTTCTGGTTTATTCCGAGCAGGAAATGCTCGTGAATGTGAATGAAGATGCCAGCTTCTATGAGCGGGGTCCAATCGTAATTGCACGTGTAAGTGTTGAGGTACCGGGCTTAGAGCATGGGCGAGTGAAGGCCAAGCTGATTGGACTTGTAGAGGATGATGATCGGCAATTGAAATCAGATATGGTGATGCAGCAATCCTCTATTTATGTTGAGAAAAGAAGAGTGCAGCCGGTATGGGTTGAGGTCGAGTTCGATCCGGATGTCGCGCCTGGTATTTACACCCCGCAAATTAGCGTATATCAACATAGCATGTTCGAGGATGAGAGGCTGATCCGTACACTAACCTTCGAAGTAAAGGTGATGGATGTCGAGTTAAGCAAGCCAGCGGATTATGCGTTTTATTTGGATCTGTGGCAGCATAATTCCAATATCGCTCGGAAGTACGATGTGGAGCTTTGGAGTGATCCACATTTCGCAATTATGGAAAGCTATATTTCCTCCTTGGCTGATCTTGGGCAGAAGGCCATTACCGTCATTGTCTCGGAAATTCCTTGGTCGGGACAATCCTCCTGCTATGATCGGATAGATCCTGCGAATATGTTTGAATACAATATTGTAAAAGTGACTCAGTTAAAGAATCAACAATGGGTTTTCGATTTCAGCGCATTAAACAGGTATGTGGAATTATGCATGAAATATGGGATTAAACAAGAAATTGAAGTATTCGGCTTACTTAATATTTGGGTGCTTGAGGATGCGGGCTATGGCAGTGTTATGGCAGACCATGGAGATGCCGTGCGAATCCGATATTATGAAGAGGGAAGTCGAACTTTCAAATATATGAAAGAGAAGCAACAGTTCGAGCTTTATGTGGCTGCGCTTGAGAACAACTTTATTGAAAAAGGCTGGATCGATATAGTAAGAGTACTCGCAGATGAACCGTGGGATCTCACGGTTTTCACGCAGCGGCTAAATGCAATGAAAGCTATGGCGCCATCCTTTCAATACAAGGCTGCTATTGGACATGCGGATTTTATCGAAAAGAATATAGAAGGAATGGTAGATTATGTACCTGTCATTGATTGTATGGCTAACGATTATGAGCAAATTATGAAGCTGAAGCAAGGGATAAAAGGGAAACTGCTTTATTATGTGGCCTGTATGCCTCAACATCCTAATACGTTCATAACCTCTCATTTACTTGAGAGTAGACTCATACCTTGGTTGGCGTGGTATTGGAATGTGGATGGCTTCTTACGCTGGAATTATACGGTATGGCCGAATGATCCCTTGAATCGAATTACTTATCATGGTCCATTCTTCCCTGCCGGGGATACCAACTTTGTTTACCCTGGTCGTGATGGCAAGCCGATGCTTACACTCCGTTATAAGCTGCTGCAAAAGGGAATACGCGATTTTGAAATCATAAAGCGTTACGTTGAACAAGGTGGAGACCGAGAGAAGTTGATGCAAAAAATGCAGAAGGTATTTTTATGGAGTGATGTGAAGGAAGTGCATCCAAATGCAAGGAGGAAAAGAGAAGAGCTGTTCTCATTGGACAATCAGGCTTACGATCTTATCATAAGAGATATTCTTGAAGAGATGGCTGGCGCACAATAGTTAATGGATTAAAGGAGGGGCCTGACGTCATCTAGGATGACGTCAGGCTCCCTTTTCGCGGATTTGTGCAAAAGAAACGTGGAAAAGGGAAAGCATTCGTCAATGCGACATGCCACAATGAATAGGTAGCAGGTGATGGGAGAAACAAGGGGGGTATGTAGGATGAAGCGTTTGGCATTCAGCACATTGCCATGCGAAGGATGGTCCTTGGATGAGATGATTGCCTTGGCGCAGACATGCGGTTTTAACGGGATGGAGCTAAGAGAAGGAGTGATGTGGGGAATCTCTACCGAAATGACTCTGGATGAGCGGCATGCGACTTTACACAAATTGGAGCAGGCTAATATGTGTATAACAAATATTGGATCTGGAGTCTGTTTTACCGGAAATGCTGGGGATACAGAGCAATTCAATACTTTTAAAAAGATCATTCAGCTTGCTCATGATTTGAAGGCTGGTAGCGTGCGAATATTTCTTGGTTATTTCAATAACCGAAGTGATAATCCTGTTCCAGTAATTCCATACTCGGAGCTTGCAGCTCAGATCAAGATGGCATGCGACTATGCAGCTGAATATGGTGTTCAGGTCTGGATTGAAACTCATAATGAATTTGCCACTGGGCGATCGCTGCGCAGGCTGCTGGATGATGTGGACAGGCAGAATTGTGCCGTTATTTATGATATTATCCATCCGTTAGAGGAATCTGAAATGCCTACTGAGACCATTGCCATGCTCGGATCGCAGTGTGTACATGTACATATAAAGGATGGCATTCCGTTTGATGATCCGATGGAGCTTAGCTGGAGGTACACAAAGGTTGCTGAAGGCGAGGTACCGATTGCTTCAATAGTAAATCAACTTGAGCAGGCAGGCTACAACGGCTTTTACTCGCTGGAATGGGAAACCACATGGCGTAAGGAGCTGCAGGTTCCTGGTATGGAGCCTTCAATCATTTTCCCAGCCTATGTGGACTATATGCGTGAGATTTTCCAGACTCGAATGAAATGAGGGGTGCTTAGTGAAAACATTAATTGCGATTGCTAATGCTTCATTACGTGAATTATTTTGGCAGGAGGCTACTGTAAACAAGCTTTCCAGCTTTTCCAAGGTTGATTTTATAGCATTAGGTGAGGCATTCACGAGTGATGACTTAGCTGAGCGAATCGGTGATTACGATGCTTGTATCACGACATGGGGTTCGCCGCTCTTTACACCAGAGGTGCTTAAGCGTGCTCAGAAGCTAACGTTCATCGGTCATGGAGCAGGCAGTGTTGCATCAATTGTCACAGAAGATGTGTTTAATACTTCAATTGCTGTGACTTCGGCCAATACCGTGCTTGGTCTTTCGACTGCGGAGTGTGCAGTCTCTCTCATATTAGCAGGAGCATGGAATCATAAAGTCTTTAGCACCACGCTCAAGCAGGGGCAGTGGAGCAACAACAGCCGCGATACAACACTTGGTGTAACAAGAAGAGTCGTCGGCTTGGTGGGCTACGGCGAAATTTCCAAACATGTGATACGAATGCTGAAACCCTTTCATGCAAAAGTCCTCCTAAACTCCAGCTACTGTTCACAGGAGGAAGCGGTCGCTCAAGGCGTCGAGCTTTGCGAGTTGAATGAGCTTTTCGAGCGCTGCGATATTGTTTCGATGCATAATACGTGGACACCTCGCACGCAAGGGATGATTGGGGCGGAGCAGCTGAAGAAGCTGCGTGACGGAGCGCTTTTCGTTAATACCGCACGTGGTCCGATCGTCGAAGAGCAGGCACTGGTGCAAGAGCTCCGTACGGGACGGATTCATGCAGCTCTCGATGTTTACCATCATGAACCGTTGACTGCGGATCATGAGCTGCTTGCAATGCCAAATGTCCTTTGTTTACCGCACATCGGCGGCTTTCACGGGTTGCTGAAGCGCGAGCTTTGCGAGTTCATTGTCAATGAGCTGCACCGATTTGTGCAGGGCAAAGCCTTAGTCGGTCAAGTTACGCTTGATCAATATCGCAGGTTGACTCCTTGGTGAGGTTAACCGGTGAAGGATAAGGTTTGATATAAATATAGAAGTAGGCAGCGAAAACAGACGATGATAAAAAATCGTCTGTTTTTTTGTTACAGCAGACTGTCTGAATTCATTCACAGAGACTATATATTTGGTATTCTAACTCATCCAATTTATCAGATTTTCATTATTTTTATGGTTTTCATTAAAAGGGTGAAGGACTAAGAATAACAGCGATATTCATGATGGAGTAAATCTAATATTGTGAGGGAAAGGGGTGAGATTTCACATATGAACACAGTCAAACAGCCTATACATCGGTTACATCAGAGATTTGATGTTGAAATTGAACAGGCTGCATCATCAGAAATGATCATTTGTCATCATCCGATTTACATGAAAGTTCAACTTAGACTGGAGAAAAGGAGTATGGAGCTAATATGAATCAATCCAGTATAAATCCTCCACCAGTAACCGTACTTTCTAAGCTCCCAGTGCCTAGTAGAGCAAAGAAGCTTAAAGACAGATTGTGGAGAGAGCGTTATTTATTTCTTCTATTAATGCCGGGTCTGCTTTATTTTATCGTTTACCGATACATTCCAATGCTTGGCAACATTATTGCCTTTCAGGACTTTAGCCCATTTCGTGGGTTTCTGAACAGTGAGTGGGTAGGGCTTCAGCATTTCAAGACCATATTCAGTGATCCAGAAGTTGTTCGCGTATTGTGGAATACACTTTGGTTATCCTTTTTGCAAATTGGCTTTGCTTTTCCCGTTCCAATCATTCTGGCAATCATGCTAAATGAGGTTAAGAATGAGCGGTACAAGCGTATTGTACAGTCCATTGTGTACTTACCACATTTCTTATCCTGGGTTGTTGTAATCGGAATTGTGACCATATTCCTCAAGAATGAGGGCATCGTTAACCGCATACTTAGCCCAATGTTAGGCATAGAACCGATCTCATTCCTCCAGCAGCCTGGATGGTTCATGCCCTTGGTTATATTAGAAGTCATCTGGAAAGAGGCGGGATGGGGAACGATTATATTCCTGGCTGCTCTGTCTGGCATTAATCCGAGCTTATATGAAGCAGCGGTTGTAGACGGAGCGAACAGATGGCGGCAGATCTGGCATATT
Organism: Paenibacillus sinopodophylli; assembly: GCF_005930355.1. Taxonomy (GTDB): domain Bacteria; phylum Bacillota; class Bacilli; order Paenibacillales; family Paenibacillaceae; genus Pristimantibacillus; species Pristimantibacillus sinopodophylli. The sequence goes on along the minus strand of NZ_VDBO01000001.1, from coordinate 1,822,718 downwards.
ACGTTACCAGCATTACGCAGCACGATCGTCATTTTGTTTATCCTTCGACTAGGTACGGTACTTGATTCAGGCTTCGAGCAGATATTCCTAATGATAAATCCCTTTACGATGGATGTTGGGAATGTGCTTGATACGTATGTCTATTTCAAAGGGATTCAGAATGCGGACTTTAGCTTCGGAACCGCAGTAGGGTTATTCAAGAGTCTAATCGGATTAATTCTAATTCTCGCTGCGAATCGGTTAGCTAAAAAATATGGAGAAGAAGGCGTCTTCTAATAGATTTGTATGTATGTACCGAAGATCAAAAGGTAGGTGTCGATCTATGATTAATCAGAAATCTATGTCAGAGCGATTGATTGACATAATAAATATCATTTTGCTTGGCTTGCTGGCATTAATGATGCTTTTCCCATTCTATTATATCCTTACAATCTCTTTTACTTCCTATGAGGAGTATAAGCTGAGCGAACTAATTCTATGGCCGGATAGATGGGTTACCGACGCGTACACCTACATTCTAAATTCCAAAGAGTTTATTCATTCGATTGGTGTAACCATTTATGTGACTGTAGTTGGAAGCCTTGCCAATATCATTTTGACTGCAACGATGGCCTATGCTATAACTCGTAATATATGGGGCCAGAAGGTGTTTTTGTTTCTAGTACTCTTTACTTTTATATTCAATGCAGGTATGATTCCAACCTACTTGATCGTCAAAGCTACTGGACTCATTAATAGCTATTGGGCCTTAATTATTCCTGGTGCGATTAATTCGTTTAACCTTATTGTCATTCGTCAGTTCATACTCAGTATTCCGAATGAATTAAACGAGGCCGCTTTAATTGATGGAGCGAATGATCTGCAGATTTTCACACGAATCGTATTGCCTTTATCCAAGCCAGCGCTTGCCGCATTCGGATTATTCTACGCAGTAGGGCATTGGAACACTTATTTTAATGCCATTCTGTATTTAAATGAACCATCCAAATGGACTGTACAAGTTATCCTGAGACAAATAGTTATTCTTAACGACACGACCAATTCACTTGCTTCAGCTGCACGAGATGCAGCGAAATCAGGCATTCTGCCTCCCGGGGAAACGATTGGGATGGCGGCTATTCTATTAGCGACCTTGCCTATCTTAATTGTATATCCCTTTCTGCAAAAGCACTTTGCGAAAGGGGTGATGCTCGGTTCCGTTAAAGGCTGATCGTTTCTAAGTGGACAGAACCTAAAGGGCGTCGAAGGAAAGGGTAACAAATATACTAGGAGGGTTCATACAAATGAAAAATCTACTAAAGATAGGGCTGGCTGTATGTTTGACTACAAGCTTGGCTGCATGCTCAACGAGTACAAAGTCAAACACAACAACTACAGATTCACCTGCATCCAATAGCGAAGCAGCAAAGACGATCACCATTTCTTCTATAGAAGGGACATGGCAGATTCCTCTAAGTGCAACTGGAGAAGGGCTGAAGAAGCTAAACGAGAAATTCAATGTGGATTACAAGCCACAGTTTGTCCCTTACGATGAATATGGAACCAAATTACCGGTTGTTATGGCTGCTGGGGATTTGACAGATGTCGTTGGAATGGAGAGTGCAGATGCCAATTTCTTCAAATGGGTAAAGCAAGGAGCTTTTCTTCCGCTGAATGACTACATTGATAAGTATCCGTCGCTAAAGCTTGTTCCAAAAAATGTATGGGATGCGGTTACCGTTGACGGCAAAATTTATGCAATTCCGCAATACTTCCCTGCAAAATATAGCAAGAAGCCTGTGATTCGCCAAGACTGGCTGGATAATCTCAATCTTAAGATGCCGACAACCTATGAAGAGTTGAAGAAAGTGGCGATTGCATTCACGAACGATGACCCGGACAAAAATGGAAGAAAAGATACTTACGGAATCGGGTTATCCAAACAAATCGTATATGGCGCTCATATGGGTGCTCAGTGGGATTCTGGCTGGTATAACAAGAACGAGCAAGGACAATTAATTCCAGGCATCATTTCTGAAGGGTTCAAGGAGCAGACTCAATTGCTCGCGGACTTGTACAAGGAAGGAGCGATTCACAAGGACTGGGCAGTCTCGAAAAATACCGATATCCGTACTGACTTCTATGCTGGCAAATACGGGATTTGGTATGAACAGCCCATGGGAGTGGATCAAGTACTGTTCGAGGGCATGAAGGAGCAGATGCCTACAGCGGAGGTTGCCGTTATCCCAGCTTTCAAACAAGCGGATGGCGAACAAGGGTACACATCGCTTCCAGGTTATTATACGCTGACGATGCTGAATGCTAAGATCCAGAACGATCCGGATAAAATTGATCGAATTCTGCAAATGCAAGATTACTTCCGCACATTCATACCTGTTGATAATCGTAACCCGCAGAATCCTGACTTTGACTGGTTAAACGGCGGCGAAGGCGTGGGCTATGAGATGGTGGACGGAGTCATGGCCTATGATGCAGCACTATATGACAAACGTCCTAGCAGTTATTTTAGTGGTGTACCTGGCTGGGCACCTACTGATGAAGCAAACGAGCCTGGCAAATTAGTGACTAATCCATATACCCAAAGCTTCGTGAATGCGACTGTAGAATTGTTGAAGAACTCCAAGTTCTATATTAATCCTGTAGACCGTATTCATTCAGAGGTTCTCTCGGCAAAAGAATCGGAGCTGAACCTGATTGCTCAAGAATGGCAAACGAAAATGATTGTAGGCCAGGAGCCCGTGTCTAACTGGAGCAAAATGGTGGACGAATACATGAAAAAAGGCGGCAAAGAAATGATTGACGATGTAAATAGAGTGTTAGATGAATCAGGTATTAAAGGAGAATGGAAATAGCATAAATCATCTGGAGCAAAAGCCCGTATACGTCAAGTCAGGCCTTACGGGCTTTTGTAATCGTAGCTTGAATGCGTAATTCGTATTTGAATAGTCTTAGAACAAAACAATAGGCGTTCATCATTTAATGTATACGCTTACATTCGAACTGCTCACGTTTTAGTTTTATTCCAGCCGTTTTTATTACTTTTTGAAAAGGGGTTAATTAAATGATCAAACGTAATTGGCGATCATGTCTTCAGCTTTTCTTATCCTTTCTCATCGTCTTCTCCTTATCTGATGGTTTACTAAGTGGTCAGGAAGTTCAAGCGACTGCGGCTTCATTATCAACCTTGGACACTCCAGAATATGTGGACGATAACTCTTCGACACCGGTGAATTTAGTGGTGAATCCAGGATTTGAATCGGGAGATTCAGGCTGGGAATTCTGGGATGATGCCACCTCCGTGGTTAATAGCAGTGCCCACAGTGGTACACAAAGCGTTAAGGTAAGTGCCGGAGATACAGGATTTGCACAGACTATTACCGTAGGCGTTGAAGAGAATGAAACCTACTATTTCGAAGTCTATGGGAAGGTAGATGGCGGTCAACAGGGTCTCATCAATGTTAGCTCTCGTGATGTAGATAATATGGAGCTCCTTACGACCTCCATGCCAAATTTCACAGCGGCAACGCCAGACTATAAGCTGCGATCTAAAACCTTCACTACACCGCCCGGTACAGAGAAGATTGTCATCTGGACATGGACCAATAATCCTACAGGAAATTATTATTTGGATGATTTTTTGCTAAAAAAACGGAACGATACACCATCAATTGATAATCCATACCCAGCTCCCCCTGTACTGCCGCCAGCCGAGCATCCACGTCTATTCGTTAGGGCGAGTGATCTAGATGAGATCCGCAGCCACCTCATGCAAGCTGAAGTAAAAGATGCATGGGATCGCATGCTGGATGCGGCTGAACAAAGCTATACTGGAGTGCTTCCAGCTCCAATCTCAGGAAAGAATAATATGAATGAAGCGATTATGAAGACCATTCAAGCCAAGGCTTTATTGTATTTACTGCAAGAGGACGAAACAAGTGGTGCACAGGCCGTCAGCATGATGAGCAATTATTTGGATACTGTCGTCTTCCCGCTATACAATTACCGTCCGATGGGTGAAGCCATTACTCTGGGGTCCATTATCTATGACTGGTGTTACCCACTGATGACTCCAGAACAGCGGACGCATTTCATTCAGCGCTTTATAGCTATAGCCGAAGGGATGGAAATTGGATTTCCTCCAGTTGAACAAGGAGCTGTGGTCGGACATGGCAGTGAAGCGCAATTAATGCGAGATCAGCTAAGCGTCGGTATTGCGGTTTATGACGAGAATCCGGCTATCTATAACCTAGTAGCTGGGCGTTTCTTCGCTGAGTACGTGGAGCCACGTAACTATGTATACACTTCTAATGCTCAGCATCAGGGTGATTCCTATGGACCATATCGATATCAATGGGATGTATTTGCCGCATGGATATTCAAGCGAATGGGTGTGGGAAATGTCTTTAATTCCAATCAGCAGATGACTCCGTACGAATGGATTTATGCGCGTCGTCCCGATGGTCAGCTCATGCGCAATGGTGATACGTTTCAATCAGGAAGACCATTAGGTGAATATTGGTTTGATCCAATGACTAACATGCTGCCTGCCAGCTTCTATAGTGATCCTCATTTGAAGAATGAATTTATGAGGCAAGATCGTTACAACAAATCATCCAAGGATGACCTTTGGCTTATTTTATTTGATGACCCACAATTGGGGACCGTAAATGAACAAACACTACCGCTGACTAAATATTTTCCCGAGCCTTCTGGCCAGATGACTGCACGTACGGGCTGGGCTGGCGGTATACAGTCCTCTACTGTCGTTGCGACGATGAAGGTTGGAACCACTTGGTTCGCTAACCATCAGCATCTGGATGCTGGACAATTCCAGCTCTATTACAAGGGCGGCCTTGCTATCGATTCGGGAATCTATGAAGGGATTAACGGAGGGTACTACGATTCCCATGATCTTAATTACAATAAACGAACGATTGCCCATAATACGATGTTAGTCTATGATCCAAACGAAATCTTTCCAGCTGTTTCGAATGATGGCGGACAGCGCTTTGTAGGAGATGGTGATGAACCTGCTACGATACAAGACTTGGATAATTATAAAGTTGCTGACGTCGTTAAACATCAGTTCGGTCCAGATACAATTACACCGGATTACAGCTATATAAAGGGAGATCTTACTCATGCGTATACCTCCAAAATGGAGGATTTCAAACGTTCCTTTGTGTTTCTAAACCTGAAGAATGATGAACATCCCGCTGCGCTTATCGTATTTGATAAAGTGACATCTGCTGATGCCAACTTCAAGAAAACGTGGTTGCTGCATAGCGAGAACGAACCTGACATTTCAGGCGATACAGTGACCCTTACGCGAACAGAGAATGGTTACAATGGCAAGCTGGTCAATCGTACTCTACTGCCGTTAAGTGATAATGCTGAAATCACTAAAATTGGCGGAACAGGTAACGAGTTTGTCGTCGATGGCGTTAATTATCCGCAAGAGCCTTGGTCTGAGGACAGTACAGAAGCGGGAGCTTGGCGTGTAGAGGTTTCTCCTAAGGACAAAACCGAAACGGATGTATTCTTAAATGTCATGCAGGTGATGGATGCGATTGGCGGACCTGTGCCGCTCGCTACAGAGTCGATTAGCTCTAACGAGATGGTCGGTGTGAAAATTGAAGATCGGGCTGTGCTATTTTCCAAAAGCGGTGTTGATATCACGAGCACGGCAAGCTTTGAACTGCCAGCCTCAAACAACGATGTCCGTGTATTGGTGACAGACCTAAGCACGGGCTATTGGACGGTAACGAAAGCTGGGGAAACGTCATCCGTTGAATATGAAGTAACGCCTGATGAGGGTACGTTATATTTTGCTGCTGAAACGGGAGGCACTTATACCCTACAGCATTCTCCAACAAGAACGTTGTCCGTACCTGCAGCGCTTGTAACGATACCGTTGCAAGCGGAGAAGGATGCCGTAGTTATGCAAGTGAATGGCGATGAATTCGCTTATAATTCAGAGTTGGTCTTAAATAATGGTCAGGTAATCATTCCCTATGAACGGTTAGCTGATGAGCTTGGTCTGACAACTGATCTGCAAGGATCGTCCTTGACTATGAGTCATCGCGGAACAACGGTTGCGATGTCTATCTCTAGCACGGCGATAACCATTAATGGTCAACCCGCAACCCTACAAACACCGGTAACCCTAAGGAATGGAGTGGTTTACATTCCTCTTGAAGTCGCCTCTATAGCTCGATGGGCGATGGTGAATTGGGATGAGTTTTCGCGAAAAGCGAAAGTATCTTCGATTCAGCCGCTAACCGAATATAAGGTTGTTGAAATTGAATCCAGTACGAACGCAAATATCGCTTTACAAGCAGCTGATGGCGATCTGAATACCGTATGGACGGACAGTGTGCCCGGCGCCTACTTGGTCTATGATCTCGGTGAAACTCGGAGTTTCAATCATATCGATCTCGCCTGGCTCAACGGACAGGATCGTTATTACCAATACCAGCTGTTGACATCAACTGATGGAATTAATTGGACATCCATATACACAGGAGAGAGTTTCAGAAGTGATGATAGCTATGAAACGACGTACTTTAACCCTGTATCTGCTAGATACGTTAAGCTAATTGGGAATGGATATCGCTCAGATCTAGGAGTCAGCGGTGAAATATCGCTCAAAGAGATGCGAATTGCTACACCTTATTACGCGGTTGAGGCTGTAAGGTCCTCTAGAGGTAAGGGGGAAGAGGTCATTGATGGCAATTTGGGAACCATGTGGACCTCTCAAGGTAAGGGGTCATGGATTGAATTTGATTTGGGAGGATCTTACTCGGTAGCAGGACTAAGCAGTTCCTGGTATCAAGGAGAAAAGCAGTTCTTCGATGTGCTGGTCTCGGATGACCAAAAGCAATGGACGACTGTATTCCAAGGCAGCAACAGTGGAGCAAGGGGCATGGAAGATCACTTCTTCACACCGATCGTAGCAAGGTATGTTCGGCTTGTAGGGAAAGGTGAATGGAATACAATATGGGAAGCAGTCTTGCACAAACCAGCATCAACACCAACACCGACAGCAACGCCAACGGCAACGCCGACAGCGCCACCGACCGCGACGCCAACGGCAGCGCAGATAGCAGCACCGACCGCGATGCCAACGGCAACGCCGACCGCATCAGCTTTGCCGTTCTATAATGCAAAGGTAAGTATAGAAGTTGTGAAGGCTATAGTAGAAAAGGCGAATAATGTACAGCCAATTACATTCAAGGATGTACCTAAAGGTGCTTCATTTGAAGAAACCATCGAGCTTGCAACTAAGCTTGGCATCGTAAAGGGGGATGCAGGCGGTATGTTCCATGCCAATGCTTCTGTAACTAGGGCAGAGTTTGCCACTATGTTAGTAAGGGCACTTGGTTTAGAAGGAACAAGTAACTCGAACTATAAAGATGCCAAGGGGCATTGGGCAGAAAAAGAAATTATGACACTACAAGCAAGCGGTATTACTAATGGTTATTTGGATGGATTATTCAAGCCGAATCAAAGCATCACTAAAGCGGAGATAGTGTCCATGCTCTCCAAAGTAATCAATACGACAACTTCTCCAAAGCCATCTAAGTTTAATGATGTGTCTGGCAGCTGGGCGGAGAGTGCGATTGATACATTATTTGATATCGGTATTGTAAAGGGTGATAGCGATGGTTCATTCAAGCCTCAAGCTAATGCTACTAGGTTAGAGTCGCTGCTAATGATTATGCGTATGCTTAACACTAGTCTTGGTTTATCACTTGACATAGAATCGTAATCTCGTAGGATGCTGCTGATGCGGCAGGTACTGTTCAAATAGTGGCTGCCGCATTGTTTCACATGGATTTGTGTATTTCATTTAGAGGGAGCTGCAAATGAAAACAACGAAGCAAGTTAACAACCTATTGCCGCTATTTTCTTCTGATAAATGGAAATCGTGGACACCTAGGCAGGAAATAGCACCGATATTTAATAGGAGATTAGATCATGACGATACGTGGCTTAGCCTATCTTCTGTAGACGCTTTTCACGCTTACGGCGCTTGGTATTGTGAAGTCAATGACGTACTTGAGGGTACTTCATATGAAATCATGGCTGAATATGAAACGAAGCAGATTAATTATGAATCGGTATCCGTGAATATGATTGTCACTTGGATGGATGAAGTCGGCAAATGGTTGGGGAGAGAGTATGTCGATACTTATGAGGCTGCGGAAGATGGTCTTTCAAGACTGAAGAAGGTATTGGACGCCCCAGTAGGATCAGAAACAGTGAAGATTGAACTTGAATTTCGTTGGGCCACAGGCGGCTCAGTTATTTTTAGGAAAGCATCACTTTGTCCAGTTGAGTCAGCTAGGCCACGTCAGGTTAAGCTGATGACCACCTATATAAATCCATATGGTGAGCATAGATCAGATTTGTCTGCTAATGTACAGGAACTGCTGGATACGCTAGAGCTTGCAGGGCTCGAACAACCAGATCTAGTTTGTTTATCAGAGACCTTATATGATCGATCCTCAGGTTATAGCGTTCAGGAGGTTGCGCAAGCTCTGAATGGTGAGTTAGTGCAAGCTATCTGTCGAAAAGCAAAAGAAATTCGTTCCTACGTTGTGTTTAATTTTTATGAAAAAGATAATTGTAATTATTATAATACAAGTGTTTTAATTAACCGGAGCGGAGAAGTTGCTGGTATGTATCGCAAGGTTCATATTCCGTTGTTTGAAGCTCAGGATGGTGTAACACCAGGAAGTGATTATCCCGTTTTTGAAACGGATTTCGGAACAGTTGGTTTACTCATTTGTTGGGATCAGAGTTTTGTGGAATCTGCTCGTTGTCTGAGGTTGAAAGGTGCAGAAATTGTCTGTATTTCTACGGCAGGCGAATCGAAGATTCAACAAATAGCTCGTGCAGTCGATAACGGCATGTATGTCGTAGTTGCTGGAATTAATGGTGATATCGTAGATGGAGGATCAGGTAAATGGATTGCTGATCCTAGGAGTAAGCCCAGTCGAATCATTAATCCTAATGGAGTAGTTTTAGGTGAAATTGGTCCTGATGATTCTAAAGTGTTAGGCATCGAAATCGATTTAAATGCCAAATTCATGGAATATTGGATGTCGGTAGGGCCAGCTTTTGGAGATAAACGCAACTTGTTTGCTCGTGAAAGAAGGCCGGATACGTATTAGAATGATCTGATATTACAAGAGAATGGAACATGCATGTAGCAAAAGCCTGTACACAAGAGCATGGCTGTGTATGGGCTTTTGCACAGCTTATTTCGTCGCTTAAGGTAACTTGCTTTTACGGAATTCGCTAGGTGTGGAGCCTGTTAGCTTTTTAAACATACGGTTAAAGGAATTAATGTTCTGATAGCCTGCAGACTGTGCAGCATCTTGGATACGAATGTCTGAGTTAAGCAGCAGAATCTTGGCCTTATTGATTCGGACTGAATTTACATAATCTACGAAGTAATCGCCGGTTTTTTCTTTGAAATACGTTGATAAGTAACTGCGTGAGATATTCAGCTTTTCCGCTACAGCATCCAACGTAATTTCCTTATCATAATTCTCTTCAAGATATTCATAAACAAAGTGAATAATATGATCCCGCTTTTCCTTGAGTTCTTTAATTAGAATAGCAGAGCTCTGAATCGTAGAAGAAAGTATGGAGTCGAGCTGCTCATAGTTATAACAAGTCTGCAATTCTGTAAGCGCATGTCGCACGCAGGTAGGGTCTATATTTCGTTGTTGAACAATCTTCTGTGTACGCTGCACGATGGATTCAGCGAATTGAAGGACATTCTGCGCAGTTTCATTACGCTTTTTCATTTTCCCCAGCACGCGTCTTACCAGTTGAATCACATCGGTATCATTCCCGCTGAATAGATTTGTATCTAATTCTTCTTCTTGAGCCTGTGTCAATTGAATATAATCCTCTGAACTCTCTATATCTAAAATAATCTGAGTCTCGTCATTGAATTTGCGCTTTTTAAGCTGCTCAAGGCCGGCTTGATAAGCCTCATTCCAATCCGCTATACCACCTGCAGCTGTAATCGTCAGAAAGCAGTATTTTTTCTCGGCCTCTAGCACATAATTAATTTGCTCAAGGGTGAGTCCGATATTCGGATCACTCATTTCTGAGAATACAATCGATAAGATTTGATCTTTCTCCATTTGAAAGGTTAAGGAATCAGAGTAGGTTTCCGTAATAATTCGATTAACATATTCTCTGATGAAAGAAGTTGCACGCTCCTCATCCACCTCTATTTGATGCAGCATTGACTTGTAACTTACCTTAAACAATAGCAGGACAAATGGACGATCAGATGGGATCCAAGGGGAGTTATCTCCATTCTGATGACGAATTTTCTTCAGCATGTTGGAATAAGCGTAATATTGAAGGAGTGACTCCTTCTCAGACATATCCTGGTGAATATCTCGGCTGGTTTTCAAAATATCACTTATTTTATTATGAATGATGTTGAATTCCTTAATTCCACTTATACGTGGCTCAGTGATGTTCCATTTTTGCATGGCATCAATAATCTGTTTAACGGGTCTATTGATGCGTACGCTAAGCAGGAAGGAGGCGAGCACACTTATAGCAATGGTAAGGATAAGTAATAAAACGAATGAGAAATTCCATCTGATCTGACTCGAGATCGTTGTATCTGGAACCACATGAATATAAGTTAAGCCACTCGTACCCTTCATATAAAAGTAGTAGATGCTATCTTGTATGACATATCCCGACTGCTCCGTGAACTTGGGCAAAGAGATTTGTCCAGAGCGTGAGGAGGAATACAATTGCTGATTCTGATCATTTAGAATATAAAATTGGTCATCAATCGTTTGTCGCAGCTCAGAGTAAATCATGTCTGCATCGGCCATAGCGATTAAATAGAAGTTCGGAATTTGGTCATTCTTGACGATAATGGGAAGTAACATTCGTTCTCCCACTCGTTGATTAGAAACGATCTCAGCAAACGATGACGAAGGAAAAACTTGGAATTTATTAGGTTGTGTGAATTGATCGTTCCAGAATGAAGCACTGTAATCTTGACTGTTGTAATAGCGTTCAAACATGACATCCATATCTGCTCCTCGGCCTTTCTCGAGAACAAATCCGGATTCTTGGTGCATCATGATCACATTATCCAAGTATAATAATCGATTTGATAAAAAAAAGTTGAGCTTCTGCATAGTGGAAGCCGCATTTACATAATCAATCGAATTTCCTTGTATTCCCTGCAAATCTAATGAAAAAGTTAGAACTGAGCTGTGAATCATTGCAATTAGATTCTCATAGTTTTCGGTTATTTTTTGCATGCTGAGCGTATTGTATTTAATAACTTCATCTTTAATACTTTCCTTGTAGAAGACTACAGAAAATAAAATAAAAGATACCAATAGCGCAATAACGATTAGAAAACTGACTAGCAATCGAATAAACAAAGAGGATGTCTTATCCTTGAGCCTGAATGGAGACCACATTCCCATAGGGGACTTAACCACTGACATCTTACCTCACCTACCCTAGGGAATCTTCTCATAAACCTTCAATAATAACCAAAAACATATCCCGAATTGTTCTTTTAAGACCATATTTGAGCGAAGTTTCAGATTTTAAGTTGAAAGCTCTCGCTATTGTCTATGCCTATCCATGTTAATTAATCATGTATTTCTCCTTCATTATATTGTTAGTTATATTAAACCATCAATAGAAGCACGTTAGTATCATCATATTTTTAATTGTTTCACAGATTGTTAAGAATTTATTAAATAGTGCCACAGTAGAACCTTAATAACTGATTTTTTTGAAAATACTAATCGATCCGATCGGTATTGACTGGATTGAAATCCGCATTGAGCAGCAGAATGCTATCCCCATTTCTTCTCAATTCAAGTTCCAGTGAATGGATAATCTCGACAAAATAAGACCTGTAGATTGCCTAGGGTAGATGTTCCTCCTCTGGAAAGATTTATTTGACTTTAAGCCAATAGATATTTAAAATTTTAATGTAAAAAAAGATTTATACGGAGTGGGCGTTAAGAAACAAAACTAGGGAATGAGGTTTAAAATGAAGAAAGAGAGTAAACAGACTGTAGTATTGAGCTCGCTGCTGCGAGGGCTCATTGTGGTTATCGGCGGTTTTATTACGGCCTACGGACTTGAAGCCGTATTAATTCCTAACAACGTATCTGATGGGGGAGTAACAGGCCTTAGTATCGTAGGGTCGAAGTTGTTCGGCTTGCCTTTGGGACTTCTTATTGCGATTCTGAACTTACCTTTCATCTATTTAGGGTATAAGCAGATCGGGAAAAGCTTCGCAATCTATTCGGTGATCGGTATTGCTTCACTTGCTGTGGGTACCATCGTCATGCATCATATTACTCCAATTGTAGAAGGAGATACGCTACTCGTCACTGTTGTCGGAGGTATCATCATTGGTTTGGGTATGGGTCTTGCACTTCGTAACGGCGGCGCGTTGGATGGCATAGATATGTTGGCAGTATTGCTCTCCAGAAAGCTCCCTTTCGGTACGAGTGATCTAATCTTATTCCTGAACGTATTCGTATTCATTGTTGTTTCGACCGTATTTGGTTTGCAAGGTGCTATATTATCAGGAATTGCCTATTTTATAGCTTCCAAAGTGATACATATCGTCGAGGAAGGTTTGAGCGGAGCAAAAACGTTCAAAATCATTACCAAACATCCTGAAACCATGATTGACACCATTCGCGATCGCTTGGGTCGCGGTGCTACGTATAGTGTGGTGCAAGGCGGATATACGAATGAGTATTTTAAAGAAATCACATGCGTCATTAACCGGTTGGAGGAGAGGAAGATGAAAGAAATTATTCGTGAAATTGACGAAGATGCTTTCATTATGGTGTATGAGGTTGCAGAAGTAAAAGGCGGAAGCTTTAAGAAGAAGGATATCCACTAAAATCATTCAGTTTCTATTCCGGGATATTTTTATATGTTGGAGAGACGTTATTTGTGAATGTTTTATCCACCAGACTCAAAACACCAAAACCACGCCTAATTTTGGCATGGTTTTGGTGTTTATTTGGGTCAGTAAAGGGAAAAACGAGGTCTTGACTCCGATTGGTACGATAGAATTTATCAAGGGATGTAGTACTTTCAGACTGGAACACATCTGATTCTTGAAATAGTGGTTCCGAACGCTATAAGACTGGTAAAATGATGTAGATGTAAGTAATTACATATTGTTGGAGGGAAGTACATGAAGAAACTTATGATCGAAATTCCTGAGTATTCGCCTGAAGAAGGATTAAAACTTCTATGGAATGAAGATTTTATAATTCATACATCCATAAATAATGACTGTGTGAAAATCGTCGCGAATGAAGCTGGTCTAATATCACTTGCCAATCACTTGCTGAATCTTGCACAAGCAAAAGTTCCGATGGGTGCCCACATTCATTTAGACGTAATGAATTCATTAGAGGATAATTCATGTGAGTTGATATTTGAGAAAAATGTATAAAAGTATATTTATTTCCAGTCCTTATGATTAACCATAATTTATATCTGAGATTAATCCATAATTCACTGTAAGGAGACGATGTAATCGAATCATCCATTCTACAGATAGTCGACCAACAAGCAGTAAGCGAGCAAATCGAACAAACGAAAGATGAGCATGACGAGGGAATTCTTGACTTGAGCCATCAAATATCCATTTGAGCAACACAAAGACGATCATCGCAGAGAATAATTGGCCATAGACGGCGTTTTCAGTCGTACCAAATAACGTTGGAATGTTTAAATGTTGTTTAATCCAACGAAAAAAATTCTATTTTGCCAGCGGGCTTTATAGATCAGAGCGATTTTCTCAGCTGTAACGCCTAACAAATCAGTCACGACGCGAACTTCTCCCCCTCAAAATCACGAAAAATGATCACGCGGTGACGATGCTTAGAACGACACTGCGGCGTTCCCAACTGGCAAGTGATATTTCGAATGACTTGAAAATCTGCAAGGACTTGACGCTTTAGCGCATAGGGTTTTTCGAAATGGACATTGTCACGAAGCCGGATGACATAGGATTGACCCTCTTGTTTGTAGCGATCCAGGCGTTTCAATTTGTCGTAAGCTCGGTCCATTACCATAATAAAGTTGGGGTTTTCCAAGGATTCGCATAAAGGGCCATCATGCCTTGCACCAATGCTTTCCGTAACGCTAAACGGCTGTCCGTTTTGAGCCCATAATGCGAAATGCAGTTTAACTGCCGCCTTTTCACCGTGGTAAGGTGCCCAGGGTAAGCGAGTTTTTCCCACTGTGATAGTTGTTGAGTCAATAAGCAATCATTCTTTTGGGAAGACCAGCTTGCGCCTCGTTTCAAGATTATATTTGCGAACAAGTAGCTGAAATAGCTCCTTAAATACAGCGAACGGTACATCAGCTGCTTTTCCGGAAAAACAAGAATAGTGAACGGGAGACAGGCCACTAGAAGCAGCGTGATCCGGGGCGAAACGATAGCCCGGCCATTCCTCACTGGCTGCGGCAACCCAATAGTGAAGCAACTGATAAAGGGTGAATTTTCGCGCCGTATCGACATAGCCAACCGTCTTCACTATGGTTTCGACTTCTTCGGGCGTAAGGACAGTTTGAAGAATGGGGAGAATCGTGTTAGACTTTTTCATGGAGTCGTAACCTTCCGATCTGTTTGTAGGGGTACAAACATTTTACCGGGTTGACGGCATTTTTTCTACCATCTAGTGGTTAATCAACAGGCCTGTTAATATAACTGTATATAATACGGTTTGAATTTTCAATATTGCTCCACTTGAAACTACTATTTCATTAATATTAAAAAAGCGACCATTTTATGATCGCTTCGCCTTACTATCTATTGACTTAACAATCTAATCTTCTGTTGATTAAATTCCTCATGTGTCATTAATCCATCTCTTACCAACATGGAAAGCTTCGTCAATTCATCGGCAACCGAATTTCCCTTTGAATTATTACTGGGATCTGAACGTTCGGCATCATCAACTTGTTTAATTAAAAATGATAATATGTTATGCCAATGAGTTACTTTGCTTTCAGCATCTTTAAAGGATAAATTATCTTTTTGGGCTCCTTTTGGAAAGCTTCCAAAAGTAATTGTATGAAAAGATTTTGCTATGTCGTTTACAACTATCTGCAATAGAATTTTTTTAACTTGGTTTTCAGTTGTTCTCGCAGCACTCAAACCACCAATAATTGCTCCGGTTTTTCCAGCCAAAAATCCACCTAATAAGGATCTTCCAATAGTAGTCATACTTGATGCAGTGCTTACTGTGTTGCCGTCTAAAATGATTGATGATTGTAAAACATTCGCATACGAGTAAACAGCACATTTATAACTAAATAGATTATCGACAATAACAGTACTTGTATTAATTTCCTGATTATAAACAAAAGCCACCCTTTTGCTAGTTTCATCAATAGCAATATAGTTTTCTCTGTCATTGGATACATAATCTTGTGAAACATTAAAATTCCCAATATCATTGATCATATCTTTAATTTGAGTATCTAGTTTTTTGTTTAAAAGAATTCCTGCTTTTATCAAACTTACAAGAGAAACTACAAGAAAAATCAATGTACCGAAAAGACCGATTAAAAAAACAATAAGATTCGTCAATATAACTCCTAAGACCAATATTCCAGTAAATATCATCATAAGAATTGTAGATGGATTTTTATAACTGATAGTAAACTCCCCTTAACTTTTTAGGCATATTATACCTTAAAGACGACAATTTGTCTTATGAAAACAGTATTTTAAGGCACCGTAGAAAACAAAAACCGCTTATTAGGTGGTTTCCATTTGCTTATTAGATTTTATTTTAAATATCTGAAACTTAGCAACTATTATATATGCTAAGTGACCGATAACACAGCCAGTTATATTCAAAATAACATCATCCACATCTGCAATACCCAGATAAGTTACGAATTGAATTATCTCTATTGCAATAATAATAAATAGGGAAATTAAGAACTTTTTTAAGAATGATGGCTTACGCATTATGAGCGATATTAAAAGATCCATTGGACTAAAAGCAATTACGTTAAAACACAACAAAATAATTGCATTTGTATCTGATTACTCTAGAAAGCTCTTAAGAGATAAGTATATCGTTTTAAAAGGTTCGAAATTATAATTCCATTATCCGTCACTCCTATTGATTTTGACAAAACCAATTCTTCTTTCAATCTCACCAAAGCTACCAAAAAACTTTAATGTTACAAAATTGAACAACAATAGTTTGTGTATTCCAAATTATCATTATAAGCGCTAATTTTTTATTTGAAGATGAATCAATCGAATTCAAAAAGGAATGCCGGCGTTACGAGGAAACACAATTGATAAAGAAGCTGATGGAGCTTTAGTTCTATCGTCTTTTTTTGCCCATATTCCGTAATATAAGATTCAAATAGCTCATCCCTAACCTGAGAACCTCACAATTCAGTTACACCGTCATATTGACAGCGATCCCAAAAGGTTCGTATGATGAAGATACCATTTACTGTTAGCCTCTATCTATAATTACGATTCCGTCAATTACATGCTGCCATGTAGGATTGGAGGGAAATGACGTTCATTGCATCTAGAGAAACTCCTCAATTAAATCATCCAGATCGACCCTCATTGAACGGCTAATGACTACACGACCCACATACATTTCACACACCTACAAGTAGAACCGATCCGCATTCTAGTACAGAGAATGAAGCGCCAAAAGATTCAGATAATCAATCATCTCACACAACTAATTCGTTACTATTAAAACGATATAGGAGATAGAACTAATGCGGATATCCGAATCAAGTAAAGAAAAGGTAACGTATTCATTTGTCGATAATCAAATAAAAATTAAACATGCTTTGCTGGCAGGTCCTTTTGTTAGTCCACCTGACAATGACATACTAAACCATCAACTATCGCATTTGTTTATGGATGGCGATTGCGTAATAGACGATGGAGGAGTGGTATTGCTTGCCGATGGTACACCGCTTCCGATCGCTTATTATGACACGCTGGACGATGATGGCGAGCTTAATATACTGTCCTTAGGTTTGAAAAGTAATAAGGAACGTATTCTTATCCTCTTTACGATCTACTGTGAAGAACCCAAAAGTGTATTACTCCAAAAAATAATGAATTACTGCAAGATATGGATTGATGATCAACTGCTCCTTCAGGGCGACAATTATGATGGAAGAGGCGAGATCATCTTCCCCTTAGCAATGGGGGAGCATACGGTTATGCTTGAGTACAATTCGATATTTAATAAAGGATTGGTCCTTTATGATCTGCCTTTCGATGAGATATCGATCCATGCGCAGATGAATTGGCTCAGGGAGTATGCGGAGAATTCGCTAATGAATAAGGTGGATATTGTCCAGACTCGCGCAGACCGAAGGGAAGAGGCAGTCCACGAATTCATGGTGTTACCGAAAGATTATATCCATCTTTCAGCTAAGGATAGAATCACCGTACATATGTATGACGGCAACGAAAATAGCATAAACCATTTTACAACAGGTATGCTTGAGCGAGTCCGTTTGGATTTAGTCGAGTATCGAAAGTCTTATCCGGATAGTCCATTTCTCAAGCTTGTAGTCCAATACGATACGGGATCGGGAAAACGAGAAGAGACCAGTTATGTGCTCGTGAATGACTGGCGCATCAAGCTGAACGGGCTCCTGCAAACCTATCAACATGAAACCAAATATTTGAATTTGGGATTAGAGGACAAAATTAATTTCGAATACAGGTATAAGGAAGTTTGTGAATTATTGTCTGACAACATAGCCTATGCAGAAGATTTGAGAGAGATCATTGATGAAGTGGAGATACTGTCTAAACTATTAGACGTTTATCGCACTGGGGGAAGGTGGAACGATTTTCTATTCCAATGCAGGGATGTTGTGAATGTCTATTACCATTCCCAAATCGACAGCTCTGTTGAGAAATACACGATAGCACTGCCCCATTCATATGACCAAAATAAAGCATATCCGGTATTGTTTCATTTGCCTATACGCAGATACGCCCAACCCTTTGTATACAACCCGATCAAACAAATGCTCACAAGCGGAGATGAGTTTATATTCGTTGTTCCGAGCGGCAGAGGCGTAACGTTAGGCAGTTATATTGGTGAAGCTTCGTTTCTAGAAGTATACCAATTAATCATGTGTAAAATGAACATAAACTTAACTCGCATTTATATGTATGGCAATTCGAATGGAGCTTATGCCACATGGGCTATTGCACAAGCAAATCCTCATCTCTTCACGGCCATATTAGTCGACGGGGGTTCTCCATATCGACCAAATTTAGCCAATGTATCTCATATGGAAGTTATTCACTTATGTGGTACGGCAGATCATCCTCATATTGAGCATTTTCATCAGATCGCGTCACTAACATCATATAGCAAGGAGCACTATACAGGCATTTTATTAGCGGATCTTAATCATTTTGATGCAGAGTTTTATACGCTATGCCCGTCAGTATTGAAGCTATTGCTTAGTAAGAGCATGGATTGTTCAACGATGCGCATTCAGTTCAGGACGGAAAGACAGAGACATAATCAGACACGCTACATCACGCTGAATGAAATATCAAAAGAATGTGAGTATGCCGAGCTAACCCTTGATAAAAACGATATACAGTTTTCGGTTGAATTAACACATGTGAATCGTTTTACTATTGCATTTGATGATGAATGGTTTAAGTATATTCATATTAATGAGAAGCCGTTCGACGTAGGAGATTATGGTTTTACTTCATCACTTACGTTCCAGCTGGTAAATGATACGTTTGAATTAATCAATACCGACAAGCTGGAGAACCGCTATTCATGCCAAGGTATGGGACTGCTGGACATTTATCTAGAGGACTTCCAAACCTTTGTACCGCTATTAGAGGATCATACTCAGGGCGTTATTGAAAAAACAGCCAATGCTTTTTTGAAACCGGTTACGAATACATGGCGGCCAGAGATCCATGTGAACTATCAGAAGTATTATTATAAAGATTTGAAGCTAGAGAGCCTAAGATTGCATACGTTGCTATTTTGTGATCATCGGAATGAAGAGCTCACTATTCGGTTGCGAGCGCTATGCGGTTTGTATTTTGATCCATATGGCTATCAGTTGTCATCTGGCGAATATATCGAGGGATCTTATATCTTGGTGGTTATGACTAGACAAATGCTGGATCCGAGCAAGAAGCTCATGTTTTTGTATACCAATGATTACGAGCTTTTGGATAATAGCTTTCTAAGCGGGAGCCTTATGCTGAATGGCTATGTAAATGGTCGAAACAAATATTTGAACAAGCAGGTTTTACTGTATTCAGAGAATGGCGTAAAGAGTTTTGACATTGACAATGAGGAGAGATCTAATGAGCGACCAAGCTATGTTTGAGAAGCTAGAGAAAATCATTAATGGCTATAACGAAAATGGTGAAACGGATTTGGACCAGGTACTTCAATCCATTGATTCTCTTGATTTTGTTGCCCTTTCTATCGATATAGAAGCTGCTTTCCGAATCAAATTTGATTTCAGTAAGGTGCATCAAAAGGATCTGAATTCTCTGGATAAGCTGAGCTCGTTCATCAGAGAAAGAACGTCAGCATAAAGATTGCGAAGGGGAGACGATTCATGTGATTACATGTCGGATTAGTCATGTCGAGTATTTTGTTCCGAATCATAAGGAGTTTAATGACCCTAATAATCCGTTGACGAATAAAATTGGCATTCTATCTCGAAACATTGCATTGAAGGAACAATATGCGTCAGATCTTGCTTTCGAGGCGGTAGCGAAGCTGTTCAATCAGGGAGTGAACAAGGAGGAGATCGATTTTTTCCTCTATTGCACACAGTCTCCCGATTACATTCTTCCTTCTACGGCCTGCATTCTTCATGAAAGATTGGGTCTGCCTTCCGAGTGTGGTGTTATGGAATTTAATCATGGCTGCTCAGGCTATATTTACGGGTTGTTTATGGCGAAAAGTCTGATAGGGTCAGGCGAAGCCAAGAAGGTGCTTTTAGTAACCTCAGATACCTACAGTAAATACATTAATGAAAAAGATAACAGTGTAAAGCCCATATTCGGTGACGCTGCTGCAGCGACTCTAATTGTTGGGGATGAGGGGAATCATCGCGATGGTCAGGGGATCGGCAAATTTCATTTTGAAACGGATGGAAGAGGCGGGAAAAATTTAATAATTCCTTCCGGTGGATTGCGACATCCGATAGGACCGGAATCGTGGGTCGAGCATGAGGATGAAAGAAATCATATTCGCACGGATGCGAATCTTTATATGAACGGTCCGGAAATTTTCAAATATGCATATGAAGAAATTCCAAAAGCGGTCGATCGCCTGCTAACGAAGCAAAATCAATCGCTGCAGGATTATGATTATTTTATATTCCACCAAGCTAATTTATATATGATTGATAAAATACGTCATCGTCTTCAAATTCCTAAGGATAAATTTTCGGTACAGCTGAGCGATTTAGGCAATACGGTGTCTTCAAGTATTCCGATTGCTTTAAAACGGGATTTGTCAGAAGGACGTATAAAGGATCATCAAAACATACTATTGGTTGGGTTCGGAGTGGGCTATTCTTTGGGAGCATGCTCCATTCAATGGTAATGAATAAACCGTACACGGCCTGTTGGCTATGTACGGTTTATTTTTATCATACAAATGGAACCTGAGCCCTTTAACGACCTACAAATGATATTTCCTTATTAAATAAGTGGGCGTACAGCTCCATGCATGGCAATAGCTATTGATCATTGGATTGCCATAAGGAGAGAAGGATTTATTCGTGGGATCGTATAGCTCCCAGAACGTATCAGCTCCATCGTTGATCATTTCACCCCAGTAGCCTTTCATTTGATCGATGGCGACTTCTTTATCACCTGAAAGAATAAGCGCCTCAACTAAATGGTGGTACAGGTAAGGAGTGGTGACACCTACAGCAGGTTTCACTTCCAACAAGTGATTAAGCAGCTCTTTATTTCTCTGAGGCTCCCATACCTCCGCGAGAACCATCCAGATTTGGCTGGCCCAAGAGACTTGACGGTCTGCACCACTTATGAAGAAGCCTAATGCTTCATCCCATAAATGCTCTTTAGCCGAATCTACAATCAAATCGAGCTGCTGCTTCAACCTTAATACAGTATCACTGCCAACTATCTCGGCTATTTGTATCGCTCTGCGCAGAGCGTAGATCAACACGCCTTGCGTTGATGCTTGCTTGTTCAATTCCTGATTCCAATCGATGAAGGAATACCATGTATTTGAATCACGAACGAGATGTCTTTCATCCAAATAGTCAAAGGCGATCTCGATTTGTCTAAGTGCTGATGGCCAAAGCTCCGTCAAGGTTTCTAGATCCTGCGTGGCAGCATAGTAGTCGTACAAGGTGTTGACAAACAAAATCGAATAGTCGAGAAGGTACGTATCATCAGCGATTAGATCCGCAAACGTAAACACGTTGGCCGTAATTTGTCCTTTGTCATTAGGGAGACCGGCGAACAAATATAGATTGCGTTTCACTAGTTCGTTATTTTTGAAGGTCTCATAGTTCGCCAAGGCTTGAAGCCGAAGATCCCCTAGCCATAGTCTGCGGTCTCGCTTAGGACCATCCTCGAAGACGATTTGCATGCAGTCCTGCAAGGTTTTGATACTGACCTCATCCATTTTCTGAATAAGCTCATCTGAATGCTCTAATGGTGTGACCTTGCTGATATCAGCAGAAGTAACCGTGCGGCATACGATTTTGTCGAAGGAGACACGGTATTTCTGGGAAGCTGCGATCACCTCAAACTTTACATAGCGGAAGCTGTAACGACGAGGCAGAGAGATAACCCCAGGCAGTACATCGACATAGAACACTGCTTCTTGCAGCCAAGAGCTGCTGATCCAGCCTTCATAAGAGCTGAAGGGTTCAGCCATCTCGATCGGCATTTCACCGAAGGTAATTCTAAGATGTAGAGGCGCATCCGGCGGGCTTCCGACTGGACGGATGTGAATGTCATCCAGATATCCGACAAGATGTGTGCCAAAGTCCAAAATAAATTGATCACCCTTGCCAAAGCTTTTCACACTTAGTCCTTCAGCAGATTCCAAAATATTCGCTCTCCATCCATGTACGACAGAGGCATCCGATACTACATCTATAAGATGGACCGGATGGACTTCTGTACGAATGAGCTCCGGTTTTAGCTGTTCCGCTTTTGCAATAAAATCATCATTTCTAATAATCGTATGATCCTTCATAACTTGGATGTTGGCCACGTATATTGCCCCTCTCAGTAAATGATCTCCTATTCATTTAAATGTTTTCTGACTCATTCATCAATGATGCTAGTACAGAAAAAACTATTCATTTTACAGTTTTCGCATCTTTTCCGTTCTGTAACAACGCGAAAATAATCGAATATTAAAGTAAGCCTATTTTTTCATTCGTTTTGATTGCTTCCTTGGAAATTTAGCAAAGAAAGCGCACCTAAAATTCTGCAACTATAGCTGTAATTTAACGCCTTATATTACGGAATTCAATGCCATACAATAGAGACATTCAGTTACTGGCTTGGAGGAATAACATAATGGAGGCACAGCACATGGAGTCGAATTCAAGTATTCACGCACCAAGCTCTTTTCCAAAAAAAAGGGGAAATAAACTTCTGAGAAAGCTTGTGAATCAGCGTTATTTGCAAGCAATGGCGTTACTCGGAGTAGCTTGGATGGTCATATTTAATTATATTCCTATTTATGGGATTATTATTGCCTTTAAAGAATTCAACATTATTAAGCCGATCTCGGAGGCGCCGTGGGTTGGCATGGATCATTTCAAAGCTTTTTTGGAAGATGACAATTTGAAGTATGTCATTAGGAACACATTGGGTATGAGTTTTCTTAAGCTTCTAATTGGCTTTCCGCTTCCCATTCTGTTCGCCTTATTTCTAAATGAAATTCGGTCGATACGCTTCAAACGATCTATTCAAACGATCTCCTACTTACCTCACTTTTTATCATGGGTCATTCTAGGCGGCATTATGACGACTTGGCTGGCAGATGTGGGGATTATCAATGATGTGCTCCTATGGCTTCATATCATAAACGAGCCAATCGTATTTTTGGCTGAGCCTAGCTATTTCTGGGGACTTGCTATTATCTCGGATATTTGGAAGGAGCTTGGGTGGTCGGCGATTATCTATTTGGCGGCGATTGCTGGGATTTCACCCGAGCTTTATGAAGCGGCAACGATTGACGGTGCCGGAAGATTTCAAAAAATGTTTTATTTGACGCTGCCATCCATTAAAGGAACGATATCTATTCTGTTCATTCTGGCAGTCAGTGGAGTGCTGAACTCGAACTTTGATCAGATCATGGTACTTAAAAATCAACTTAACGAGTCTACCAGTAATGTAATCGATGTTTATGTTTATCAGGTCGGTCTTCAGCAGGCCCGTTATTCCTATTCGACGGCAGTTGGATTGATCAAATCTATTATTGCTCTAATTTTACTGTTGACTGCCAATTTTGTATCTAAACGCCTAAACAATACATCCTTATTCTAGAGCAGGAGTGTGCAGCATGTTTTCACTAAAGCGAAAAACCTATGGTGAACGAGCTTTCGATTTTATAAATATTTTGCTAATGCTATTTGTATGTTTTGCTACGCTTTATCCGATCTGGTACGTTTTGGTCAATTCGCTTAATGAAGGCACTGATGCGATGCGCGGGGGGATCTACTGGTGGCCCAGACAATTTAGCTTCGGCAATTATAAAGCGGTATTTGATAACTCAGGTATTATGACAGCGATGGGTGTCACGATTGCCAAGACTCTGATCGGTACGATTACACATGTTTTATTTACCGCGATGGTTGCCTATGCCTTATCACATAAGGATTTAATCGGTGGCCGGATTTATCTGCTAATCGGCACGATGACTTTATTTTTCAGCGGAGGACTGATTCCTTCTTTTCTCCTAATTCGGGACTTAGGCCTTTTCGACAGCTTTTGGGTTTATATTATCCCTGCGATGTTTAGTTTCTTTAACTTAATTATATTTATGACTTTTTTTCGAGAAATTCCCGATGCGTTAGAAGAGGCAGCTAAGATTGACGGAGCTAATGACTTTGTTATTTTCGTCA
The DNA here is from genome assembly GCF_005930355.1 of Paenibacillus sinopodophylli. GTDB lineage: Bacteria > Bacillota > Bacilli > Paenibacillales > Paenibacillaceae > Pristimantibacillus > Pristimantibacillus sinopodophylli. The sequence continues at coordinate 1,798,514 of NZ_VDBO01000001.1, read as the reverse complement.
AAATCGTACTTCCGGTATCGATGCCAGTTCTGGCTACTATCGCTTTGTTTCAAGGTGTATTTCAGTGGAATGATTACTTCGCAGGTATGATATTCATTAACAATCCTGATTTGCAGCCTATTCAAACCTACTTGTATCGCATCATTGCGCAATCCAGCTCCAATCAAATGGCAGCCGATGCGGGGATTGTAAACAAGACAGTCACTTCACAATCTATCAAACTAGCAACGATGGTTATTACCACCATGCCGATCGTAGCAGCATATCCGTTCCTGCAGAAATACTTTGTGCAAGGCATGATGATTGGTTCAGTAAAAGGATAACGGTTACATTTCTTGTTTAACGACAAGATGGTAATATATAAATCATTATTGATAAGGGGATTGAAAGATGAGAAGAGCTCGAAAGTACCTAATGGCCGCATTCAGTTTGCTGCTATGTTTCACTATCGTTGCATGTTCATCGAACAACGGAAAGAGCAACAGTAACAGCAATGGTTCAGTCAATGAAAATGCTGAAGCTAGTACAGCAGATCCGAACGAACCGGGTTGGAGAAGTAAAACGGATCCCATAACATTTGACTGGTACATCAATTTCTCATGGTTCGGTGCCAAGTGGGGCGAAGATCTAACAAGCCAATACATTACGAAAAAAACGGGAGTAAGCGTTAATTTCATCGTCCCTCCAGGTAATGAAAATGAAAAGTTGAATACGATGATTGCCTCAGGCGATTTGCCTGACTTTATTACCATTGACGTGTCTAATGATGCTGTCAAAAAAATGATTGAAGGAGAATTGGTACTGCCGCTTAATCAATTGGCTGATCAATACGATCCTTACTTCTATAAGGTTGCCGACCCTGCCAAGCTGGCATGGTTAAAACAGGATGATGGCCATGTATATGGTTATCCTAATGCATCTTCTTCATCCGAGGATTTCAAGAAATATGGTCAGAACTTTACTTCTGCACAAACCTTCCTTGTGAAGAAAGATATGTATGAGGCCATCGGTAGTCCTGATATGAGAACGCCGGAAGGCTTCCTGAATGCATTAAAAGCAGCGAAGGAGAAGTTTCCCGAAGTGAATGGACAACCTCTTATTCCACTTGGGCTCCAAGAGTTTACTGATGTTGGGAACAACGCGCTCGGTGATCATCTCATGAACTTCCTTGCTTTGCCGAGAGAAAAGGATGGTAAGGTTTATGATCGTACGACTGATCCTGATTATGTTGCTTGGCTCAAAACTTTCCGAGAAGCAAATGAACTAGGTCTCTTATCCAAAGATATTTTCATCGATAAACGCCCTCAAATGGAAGAAAAAATCGCACAGGGACGCTATTTCGCTATGATTTACCAGCGTACTGACATGTCAGCGCAAAATGCAACATTGTATCAGCAAGACCCTAATAGTGTATATATTGCGGTAGACGGACCGGCAAACACGAATTTGGATCAGCCGACGCTCTCTGGCCCTGGAATTGGCGGCTGGACGTTAACGATGATTTCCAAAAAGGTGAAGGATAAAGAAAGAGCTATGCAATTCTTGTCTTATATGGTTAGTGAAGAAGGGCAAAAAGACGCTTCTTTGGGAGAGAAGGGCGTAACCTATGACTCCATCGATGGTAAAGATCAATTGAAGCCTGAAGTTGTGGAGCTAATGAATAAAGACGGTGCTGCATCAGGAAAAAAATATGGTGTCAGTTATCAATATTGGATGCTGATGGACACGAATATGAGAATGCAGTGGGATCCGCCAGCAGCCGAGCCAGGCAAACAGGTTGAGGATTGGACGAAAGGGAAAACAGTAAGCTTCAGTTTATATGATGGGATTAATCCGACAGGAACCTCAGAAGAGGGAATCATTGCAAATAAAGTGAATCAACAATGGGGCAAGGTGCTTCCGAAGCTAATGTTCGCAAAGCTGGATAATGAATTTGATAAAATTTTTGCTGACTATCTCGAATTCCGAAAGGATGCCGGATACGAAAAAGTAGAAGCTTATCAAAATGCACAGATTGAAAAAAATAAAAAGAAAATGGAAGAATTGAACCAGTAACGGGTAGTGGAGAAGTGGAGAGTGCCGGAAACCATCAGGTTTCCGGCTGCTTCATGTTATGATATTGGCATGACGATGGAAGGTGGCATAGAACCATGAAGCGGTTATTTACCTTATTAGATAGGCTAAAACATGCATTTGACAGCCTGTCCATACAAACAAAGCTGATTGGAGCATATATTCTTGTTTTCCTCGTTCCCGTCATTGTTCTCTCGAACTATTTGTTTAATGAATTTTATGAAACTACGATTAAAGACATCATAAAAGAAAACCATTTCGTGATGGAAAGTGAAATACAGGAAATGACGAACAAAATGGATATCATGGAAAGAACGGCTCAGCTAACGGTTTCTGATGACAAACTGCTTGATTATGCGAGTACCGATAGAGATTTGCCTGTCTCAGAATTAATGGAGTTCGAATCAACTTCTTATTCCTATCTTCAAAGAGTGTTATTCAATAACCCAGATATTGCCAATATTCATTTTTTCGTAAGCAATCAATATGTGAATGAAATATGGCCAGTCATTTATAAAGAGGCAAGGGTGAAAGAAAGGTCTTGGTACAAAGAGGCTTTTGAGGATAAGGAAAGTGTGATCTGGAAAATATTAATGAACGAAAAGGATGTTTTAGATCGCAACCCGGTGGAGAGTAAGCAAACCAATTCTTATGTATCATTTATTAGAAAAATCAATTACCCGTCTAACCGCTATTTGGGAATTATTAAAGTAGATATGCAAATTGAGGATTTTTTCAGCAGAGCGTATAGCAATATTTTGGACAGGCAATCGTTGTTTTTTATATTAGATAAGCATAACGATCAATATACGAACATGACAACTACGTTTTCAGAATCTACACAGAATAAGATGCTAGCGGAGATCAGAGCACAACAAACGAGCGGAAACACGTCCTTTCTGTTCTCGGACGAGGGGTCAGAGTATTTATGTGTAATTGGGCACATTGATAAACTTAATGTTGATATGGTTAATGTTATTTCTCTGCAAGCTACTTACTCGAAAGTAGATCACACTAGAAACACGGTCATACTCGTTGTCGCAGTCCTGCTTATCCTTCTGGCGATTACCACGTTTTTTATGCAATCTATTGTATTGAAGAAGCTGCATATTTTACGCGACTCTATGAAAAAAGTTCGAAAAGGTAACTTCAATGTAGATATTCAGGTCAAGGGTGGGGATGAAGTTGGAGAGTTAGCCCATCATTTCAGACAAATGCTGAAAAAAATAAATGAACTGATTGTGGAAGCAGTTGATCGGAGTGCAGCTACAAAAGAAGCAGAGTTACAATCGTTGCGCAACCAGATTGATGCTCATTTTCTGTATAACACACTGGAAAATTTAAAAATGCTTGCAGAAATCGAGAGTCAATATACGATCTCGGATGCCTTGACCTCGCTCGGAAGTATTATGAGATACAATCTGAGATGGACCAATGACCGCGTACAATTGCGACACGAAATTCAGCATATCGAGCATTATATCTCCATCATGAATATTCGTTATGACGATAAGTTGATGCTTGATATTGAAATACCTGACTTGTATATGGATCATGAAATATTGAAAATGTCCTTGCAGCCCATCGTAGAAAATGCGGTAAAGCATGGCATATATACGGACCTAATGAAAAAGGACATGTTAAGAATACACATTCATGCGTTCATTCTCGAAGAGTCATTTTATGTGGAAGTGACCGATAACGGAATCGGGGTATCAGCGGATAAGCTTCGTAATCTTCGTGAAAAGCTGGTCATAAATGATGAGGAGTTTAAAGCTGCGATTCCAGAAGATCATATGACGAAGCAGGGGAGTAGCGGCATTGGACTTCGAAATGTAAATCAGCGAATCCAAATGTATTATGGTTATGAAAACGGTTTGCGAATCGAGAGCGAGCAAGGGGAATATACCAAAGTGAAGGTTAAGATGCCCTTATGAAAAAGTAGAAGGGAACGGTTTCATGAGAAAACTACTGATTGTGGATGATGAAAAAAACATACGGCTCGGTTTAAAAGCGATGATCGAGAGGGAGTTTAAAAACGAGTATGAAATATACGTAGCTTCCAATGGTCCAGAAGCACTGCATATAATTGAAACGATGAATATAGAAATTCTGATAACAGATATCTTTATGCCGGAGATGGACGGGCTTCAGCTCATTACATTACTTCAGGATAAACCGAACAAGCCCGTTATTGTTATCGTTAGTGGCTATGATGATTTTTCATATGCTAAAGCAGCTATTCATTATGATGTGAAGGAATATTTATTGAAGCCGGTCGTTCGTGAAGAACTAAGTCTTACTATTAAACGCATTGAAGAAGACTTGGTGCGTAGAGAAAAAGTGTCAGAAGTGCTATCTGCTTCGGCGCAGCAGTTGGAAGCGCATAAGGAAAGTCAGATGTATTTTTATTCAACAAACCTGTTATTGGAAGCAGAGGAAGTGCGGAATAAGTTGTCTGCTATAGGTCTCCATTGGCTCGACTCTGGCTTTCGAGTCCTGATCATCAAGTATGCAGGAGATTTGCAGAAAATTGGAGCTGGTGTGTTCAAAGCGCAAGTGGATGGTCTGCTGGAGAAAGTGAAGCCAGCATTGACGTTCCAAATCACTCGTTTTTTTGATCGCAGCGGCCGAGCGGTCATTCTGACAGAAGGAGACTTATCATTCAAGGACCTAGCAGCTCAGATCCCACTCTCCGAATATGATTATATGTTAGCAGTGAGTGGTTTTCATATTAGGATAGAAAGCTTTCCTATTGCGTATGAGGAAGCTGCCCAAGCGTTGAAATATACATTCCTTCGATCAACTCCTGGAATAGAGTGGTATGAGAACATTAAGGAACGAAGCTGTGATTTCGACGTCCCCGTCGATCAGATAAAAATGATCGCAAATATGCTGGGCGCGGGTCGGGAGAAGGAGCTGATTAAGCTTCTGCAAGAAGTGCTGGACATTAATAAAGTGCTCACCTTGGATATCCAGTTTACTGAAGAGATCAGTAAAAATCTGAATGAATTAGTATTTGATTATGTCTTTCATCTATATGGCAAAGAATCGGTCGATATTTTGAAACGTTACAAAGCAGTGGGGGATATGTATAATTTCGCATATTTTCAAGATTACTATCGCGAAGTGGAAGGTCTCATCATGCTCGTCAATGAGTATATTAAAACACTTAAATCCGCTAAAATAGACAATAAGGAAATAAAAGATGCCTTACAATATATTCATGAAAACTATAATAAAAACATCAATATGACGATCATTTCCAACATGGTTTCTTTCAATTACTATTATTTCAGCCAAGCGTTTCGAGACTTTACAGGTGAAAATTTCGTCAACTACATTAAGAAATATCGGATTGGTAAAGCGAAACAGTTACTGGAAACAACGAATGATAAAATTTATGAAATCGCAGCAAATGTCGGCTTTGAGAATACTAAAAATTTCAATCGGGTATTTAAGGATATCGTTGGTGTTAGTCCTATGGAATATCGTAACCAGAAGGAAATATTGATGGGAGATGTAAAAAAAACGTAAAAATGGAGGGTTATTTCATTGGATCATTTCCAATTGGATCAGTATTTGCGGCAGCTTGATTCCATTGAGCAAATTCAGGTAATTACTCGCTCCAACGTCAATGAATTTGATGGAAAAGAGCTGAAAGCAGAGAACAGTAGTACGGTTCCCCGCATGAAAGAGGAATATTTTTTTGATCAAGGACCGATTTTCATTAGCAAGCATCATCGCTTTGCTCCGATGCCATTGCATAACCATACCTTTCTCGAGTTGAATTATATGTTTTCGGGACAATGTAAGCAGGAGATCAATGGGAATTTGGTTCAAATCAGCCAAGGCCAAGTATGTATGCTGGATAAGGATGTCCTTCATCGTATTTATCCCCTTGGAGAAAATGATATTCTAATTAATATTATAATTAAAAAGGATTCGCTATTGTCGAGATTACTCAGCAGGTTGAATCGAACCGGAATCGTGTCTAGCTTCTTATCTAACGCCTTATCCGAGAATCAGAGTCATGACCGTTATGTATTGTTTCACTCGGAGAATCGACTTCAACTGCATAATCTCATCAAGGATATGATGTGTGAGTACTTTGATGCGGATGATCTGTCGATGGATATGGTTGGCTACTATATTCCGCTGGTGTTTACCGAACTCATGAGAGTATATCGAACGGATAAAAATTTCGAGCTCAACCATACGAACGGGCAAGGGAGCATCATCGATATTTTGCACTATATCGAACAAAACTTTCGAGATTGCACATTAACGGGGTTAGCTGAGGCCTTTGGATTTAATGCGAATTACCTGGGAAATATGCTGAAGGAACGGACAGGTCAAACCTTTCTAGCTTTGATTCAAACTCAGCGTATGGTGCAAGCTGTTCATTTATTAAAGGATCCGGATAAAAAAATTGATGAGATTGCCTATGAAATCGGATATGAGTCACCAGGTTTTTTCTACAGGAAATTCAAGGATTATTATGGACAAACCCCGAATCGTTACCGTAAATCGATGGAAACTGAGAAGGTGATGAGTTAATTTTTGTGAAACATTGCCTGTGCAATGGGTGCGGCAACGAATGAATATTTCAAAAGAAAAGGGTGTCCTGTCGTCATTTCCGATGACTACTGGGGCACCCTTGCTTGTTGGCTTAAATCAAATGAGAGCGTTGAAGGAGACGTTCGATAAGCACTGCTGTCTCTGCACGTGTAATGAAGCCTTTTGGTGCAAGAATGGTAGCTGATCTTCCCGTAATAAGGCCTGCTTCTAAACTGTCAATAAAGCTAGTTTTTGCCCATGTGGAGATCTCTCCTTGATCAATAAACGGCTGAAGCACTTCACTGTCATTTGCAGCAGGTGATTTCGGTTTCAGTCCTGTTAAAGTCATTGCCTTACTCATCATTATCATAGCTTGCTCGCGAGTCACTAGCTCATTCGGACGGAAGGAGCTGTCTGAAAAGCCGCTTATTAACGAATACTCGTGAGCGCTTTGAACGACTGTGCTGAACCAATCGGTTACATCAACGTCCGTAAAGACAGGTGTCTCACTTAATTGCTTTATCCCCAGTGCTCGCACCAACAATGCAACAAATTCCGCGCGTGTAATGCTCAGATTTGGATAATACTGATTGGCACCATCACCATTCATAATCATTCGTGCACCCATATTGTTAATGGATTCTTTCGCCCAATGCTTCTCAGTATCTGCAAACGCGACTGGACTCGAAACAAGAACGTAGGTACTGTTGGTTAAGCTATTCATGATTGCAAAGAGCTTTCCGTTAATGGTAACTAACTTCGTTGGGATATGGCGAACCGTTCCGTTCTTTTCTACAACGACTCCTGTGGAAATTTGTTTCGGATCAATCTCATCGGGAATTAGGAATGAGCGTTCCACATATTGATTAAACGTTGAAATTTCCTCTGTATGATCTCCGTATGAAGCGAAAACATTGAAATCGAGTGGAGGAGCGAGCAGCTTAAATGCACCGTTCTTTGCTGCATGCTCAACCATATGGATCATATCCGTTGAAGGCACTGCGATCTCTAGCCTCACTATAATGTCTTGTGGAGCAGTGTCTTTATTGAATCGAGCTAAAATATTGTCTATATTGATTCGTATCGCAGGCAGAGTAAATGCAGCATGTTCGGTCCGAATCTCTATAATCGCCTGTTTTTGTTCCATTTGCTTAACGAGTTGTGCGCTTAATTGACCGGCAATGACAGCACTGTCGCTAATTACGGGTATCGAGAAAGTGATGCCAGCTTCTCCTGCGTTAAGTTGCTCAGATATGACCTCTTCATTCAAAACGATTGTGGTCATTTGTTTCCCGTTAATCGTATCAGTCGTCGCCATTCCGGCGTTAATCGTATTTCCGTTGATCATGACGGCTGCAGCTTCCATGTGGGAATTAGTGTGAGGTGATGAGGTATTGTTATTCCCTCCACCATGATTTGGCGATGGCCCTTCCGGTGTTAACCCGCTTACGTCCAAAACAAGAATGGTTTCGGATGCACCCGTCATATAATCTTCCGATAGAGCGACACCATTTTCTATGCTGCCATTTTCATAGTTAAAGAGATCTGCAACTTGCTTTTTGGCATTGTCATTCAAAGAAATGGTCATTGTATTCCAAGTAATATGGACGTTTGCTACCATGGAGGCGTCAAGAACCAAGCTGTTGTTTGACCCTTTAAAAATCATCTTGCTCCAATTTAGTGCGGAAAAATCATAATTTTTGCCTGAAAGCGTTAAATGACCTGCTAAACCATCATAGGCTGCCGTTCTAGTCTCTGGAACACGTTCTACGTTGTACAATTTAATACCTGATTTTTTGGCTTCTCCTTTCTGAACACCTTCTCCTAAACCATTAATAATATGGTTAGTCCCGCCATTAGCGCCTAGAGAAACGATAGCAGCATGTTTCACTGTTGACCCATCGGGAACCTCCATTGCATTTTCGAGTTCAACCCATTCCGGATTTTTGACGAAAACATCATAAATACCTAGCGCTACCGCATAATGAGATTTCACATGATCAGACACTTTATAGGATGCATATCCTTTGACTGTGCCGTTATGGCTCATATAATCGGCTTGGGATGGCGGATCATAAGGGATTTCACTCTGATAGAAAAATGTTTTTCCATTCTCACCGTTCCACACTGTTTGGTATTCCTGAAAGTGTTCTACAAACAGCCCGTAGATCGTTACGTCGTCTCCATTAACGATAACGCCATTTTTTGCAACGTTCTTTGTCCAACCTGTACTGTTTGCATGCATCCCATGATCGGCACGCCATAGCCAGAAGTGGTCTCCAATAACATCATTGCTGTTGATTTCCACGGAAACCTCCGCTTTGCCATCAACGGCTCCTCCAATACGGGTGAATACATCTGCCAAAAGTGTTGGATTCGAGCTGTGGTCAGCAGATGAGCCTTCAGGTCCCACTTGTAGTAAATGCTCGGAACCAGCTTCACCGGCATCAATTAATAGGCCAGCAACAGTGACGCCGCCTACATCCGCAATTTGCATGGCATCGTTCCCGCTTGTAGGAATAATTGTCGTCATTCCAATTCCCAAAACAACGGTATTAGCACGGTTTACTTTAATCGGTTTATCGATCTTGTATATTCCAGGTGTCAGGAGCAAATGCTTGCCTTGATCTAACGCAGCATTGATTGTATCGGCTGTATCAACGGCTGCCCTTGCTACATAGAAGTCATTAATGGATATTGAAATACCTGCGCCGGGGTTTCCATCTGACCAAGATACACCACTTGTGTTTTCCCTTATGCTTGGAACGAATACATCGTATTCACCGCTGATTTGATTCATATAAAGGAAAGGCTTTTCTCTTACGATCGGCGTTTGATCCTCGACGGTGTAAGACGCATAAGAAGTCGTATGCCAGTCGGTTGATTCAGGAGGTGCATGATCCACGCCGACAAACAGCATATTCCAAACCCCTCCAAACCAGCTGGAGGTGAAGGTGTTATTTCGCAGGAAATATTGTTGCTGGGAATATGAACCGGTCTGACCAGTAACGAAGCTGTCTGCCAAGAAGCCTCCGCTAGCATGCTTTTGATTATCGTCAAATTGTAATTTTCCGTTCACATAAAGCCTTCTGGCGGGTGCCGCCTGTGATGCTGCCCACATCACTTCGCTCTCAGGATCTCCAGCATCCATTCCGATATTTTCGACGGAACGCCAAAAATTCGTCAATGAATTGTATTCGGAAGCAGCTACCTGTATCTTCGGAACGATGGTCTCAAGTGGAGTAGCGCCTAAACCATAAACAGACGTATAATAGCCAACATCGATTGGATTAATGTTATAGTTTCCTGGCTTAAATAAGTAAGCATAACGATCGGTGCTAAATTCAGCCAAAGCCATCGGTTTCATCTTCTTAGCCGTTTCCGCTGTCATGCTGTTGATAATTGCGTGATCGTCTGTTGGGCTGTAGATGGTCATTGTATCCCCGAATAGTTTTCCTTCCAAGGAGACATCCTCAGAAAAGTCTGACCTATCGCCATTTTCTTTCACAAAGCGCACCTTGTAGTAGTAACGATATTTCTCACCAGTAACATCGTCGGTAAAAGTTGTAGTCTCTGTATGAGCATACAGCGAATAGCTGCTATATTTTCCTGTTGCTCGATAAATTTCGTAGCTGGAAGCATGCTCTTCCTCCGACCATGAAAGTGTAATGAGGCCATCGGCTTCGGCAATAGCCAATTCAGCCACAGCCAGCTTGGTTTTCATCGAAAGCACGCTGCTAAACTCCGATTCACCAATAGGGTTGATTGTTTTTACTTTATAGTAGTATGTTACATCTTGAAGTAATTCATTATCTTCGAAAGAGTAAGCACCTGTTGTAGAGCCTATTCTCACATATTCACCGTGTTCATTATCTGATCGGTATATATCGAAGCTTGAGTAATTGTTGTTCAAGGTCGACCATTTGAAAGAGAGAGAGTTCTCTTGGCGATCTACCTCAGTCATATCGATTGGTGCATTTGGCACTGTATTAAAATTCTCCTTAAATAGATGTATTTCAGAAACAGACCACGGTGCTGCGCCTGGCTCTTGATCAGCCCCGTCCGTCAAGGCTTGAAGCCAAATACTGCGTGCGGTTATCGTTTCTTCTAGTTCGACCGTAATCGTATCTCCCTCCATACTATAGTCTGTGTACTCTCCAATTGTTGTTTTCGCTTGAGGAACATCAGGCGGGGAAGACAAAGCCGTATTGGCATATTCCAGCTTGAATTTGTAAGGCATTTGTCCATTTTCTTTGGCTTTGAATTGTATTTTTTTGAATGATTCCTCCCGATCCAAACCAATCATGACTAGGTCTCCATGTGTATATACTTCTTCTGTCGTAAGTGGGGAGTTGCTGCCTTCAGATTGTAAATGCCCATTGACCAGTTTTTTTGTCTTATCTACATTCCAATCGAAATACCAACTACCCCAGACGAAATCTCCATAATAGACATCACCAGTAGCCATGCTGATTTCTTCGTATTCCGTTGCAGCCGTCACCGTTGTCAGACTTCCGAAGCTTGACAGCATCGATAAGCACAAACAAATGACCAAAGTTATCGAAATTCCCTTTTTCAAAAAAAATCCCCCTTCGTATTCGTTTTGTGTAACATATTTTCTTGGGTAACGACTCAAACTAAACCGAATTAAATGACTCATTACGTTTTAGAAGCACGGGCCAACTTCATTGTATCCGCTTTCAAATGGCCGATATAGGTCCTATATTTTAGGTGTGGTGTTGGTATTTAAGATGTTGCTAAGTGATTGAGGAATCTTGTGAGAAACGGAGTCTATTTATCGTTCCGATTGGGACATACTCTCAAGCGTAAAGGGACTCACAACTGAAATATTCACAAAAGAGACATAGTTTTTTGACAGTATGATGAGGGTTCGTTGAGGAATCGTACATAAACGACAGGGTATGGTAACCTATAGAAGTGAAATTACCGAGAGGAAGTGTCACTGTCATGCAATACCAAAGCAATACGATAAGTATCGAGCGCGTTCCGATCTCCATCACAAAGGTACTTTTCGAAACGATAAAGATAGGCATTATTAAATCAAACCTCATCGCGATGATCGCTGGGGTGAGCATGGCGATGTTCATTCATGACCTATCGTTTTTTGACAAAATGGGTCATATCTTGTTGGTGTTAATCGGATCTGCTCTAGTAATCGGAGCAGCCGGCGTCTTCAATAATTTATATGACCGCGATATCGACAGCATTATGGAACGGACGAAGAATAGACCAACGGTATCTGGAATTGTTGATACTAGGAGCGGGCTATTCATGGGGATTTGGATCGCACTCGGCGGTCTATTCGCCCTATATATGGCTTCTCCGCTATCTGCGTTCCTCGGATTTCTAGGGCTTTTTCTTTATGTCGTGCCTTATACGATGTGGACGAAACGTAGAACCATATACAACACGGAAGTAGGAAGCTTGTCAGGTGCGATGCCTCCGCTAATCGGTTGGGCCGCCATATCACCTGATATTTGGCATTCAGGTGCCATTGCCTTGTTCTTATTAATGGTTATTTGGCAAATGCCACATTTTTACGCGATCGGGATTCGCCGCATGGAGGAATACCGGGCGGCTAACATTCCGATGCTGCCGGTCGTCAAGGGTATTCGGAGAACGTACTTGCAGATGAACGTGTACTTGGTTGCCTTGATCCTATGCAGCTTCTTGTTTTGGTCCTTCAATCCTTATATCGCTGTCGCGAATGCACTCCTCAGTTTGGGATGGCTCGTTCTGAGCATGGTCGGATACCGTCAGAAGAAGGAAGATAAATGGGCTCGTTCGATGTTTATTTTCTCGCTGAATCACATTACGGTTCTGATGTTGATGATCATCATTTACTCAATCGGTGCTCCCTTGTTATAATGGAATAGTTGTCTCTCATAAGTAATCAGGAGGTCCATGTATTAGGATGAGGAGAACTATTGTTATTTCAGATATTCATGGCTATTATCAGACTTTCATTGCATTGCTGGACAAGGTTCAGTACAACGCGATTCAAGATCGGCTTGTATTGCTTGGCGACTATGTCGATGGAGGACCTTCGTCAATGAAGGTTGTACAGCATGTAAGAGGATTGGCTAAATTAAGCGGGGTAAGCGCAATTGGCGGAAACCATGACGATATGTTTCTGAATTGGCTGGATGATCGAGATTACATCCTTTCTCCATATACCTCAGCCCGTAATGGAGGCATGCAAACGATTCGTTCCTTCTGTCCGTGGTATGAGGATGAGTCGGATGATGAGAAGGCACGAAGTTTTATCAAGCAGAAGTACGCCACTGACATTCATTTCCTTCGGAATTTAAAGTATTTCGTGGAAGACCAACACCATATTTATGTGCATGCTGGTATTGATCCGCAATTATCACATTGGCGCTATACTTCAATTAAGGATTTTCGTTGGATTAGAGGGAAGTTCCACGCTCATGATGGCATATTGCCGATCTTTAAAAAGATTGTGTTCGGGCACGAGGTATCCGCTAGACTTCATAAATCGATGGTATTTGAGCCGTGGTTCGGGAAACAAATGATCGGTATAGATGGCGGAATTAAGTTCGGCTATCAGCTAAATGCTCTGATCATTAGCGATCAACAGGCATATACTTTTGCAAGCATAGAGTGCAAGGACTGAGTTGTTAAGGCAACAAGTTCGATTCGGAAACGCCACTTTGTTGAAGGTGGCGTTTTTGGCATGAGTGCAGCAGCTGAAAGGTATTAAAAATGTCAGGCATGTAATCATGTGGATTTACTGTGACAATGGAAGAAATGAACATATGCTCTCTAATAAAAAACGGAAAAAGCCGATATAACTAAAAAAATGGGTAAAGGAGAAATGGGTTCATGCTTCCCACTTATGAAAAAGTAATGACTGATATCAACCTTCCTTATGATGAGCTGAGGTACATTAAAGCAGAAACGAACCAAAAGCTGCTTAAGGCAGCTGCTGTATTTTTGATTTTTACGATTATTTTAATGGTTACTTTTCAAACTGTGGAATATTCTCTTCTAACGATTTTTATGATCGGTGTATGGATAATCTCCTTATGGTATAGCATTCGTGTTTTCCGCAAAGGGCGGGCCGTCTACAATGCGGAGCTAAAGCAAGCAGCAATAGGAGCCTTAGCAAATAACATGCTCAAGTTTGCGAAGCTGCCAAATGAAACAGAAAAGTATGAAAAGTACTGCCATTATGTACATAATGCACGCATTAGCGATGAATGGATTGATGCGAGTGAGCTGTTCGTTTTTGGAAAAAAGCATACTACCGGAGAGGATTATTTTGAAGGGAAATATGGCTTAACCGAATTTCATATGTCTGAATTGAAAATGACAATAGATGAGGTCTCCGATTCGGATGGTTATAAAACTACTGCTTTTAAGGGTGTATTATTTATAGCTGATTTCAAAAGAGACTTCGAGGGCCTAACGGTAATAGAGACGAATTTCATGAAGTCCAACAGTACAGTGGGTAGCTTTGTTGCAAAGAAGCTTCAAAAGGCGGCTTCGACAACTAGCAAAAGAGCGAAGGCTATTGCGATTGAGCATGCTGAATTTAGTCACTATTTTACTGTTCGTACAGATAACGAAGCAGAAGCACACTCTATTCTAAGCCCATCATTTATGTCTCAGCTGCTTGATTTCTGCAAGAGACATACAAGCCCGATGATGATCTCCTTCCATCATTCTTCTATGTTTGTTGCGGTATGGTCACATAAAAACTTTATTGACAGCGGCATTAAGAAAAAGCAAGGTGAGTATGATCTGCGGAGTGTGTACGATCAGATGGCTGTTTTTTTCCATATGATCGAGGATCTTGATCTGAATAATAGATGAGTAATGGAGAGCAAGGCTCAAGCGAAAGAGTGCTGCCGTTACAAATTTCTTATACAATCGTTTATACTGGTAAGGCGATATCAACATATAGGAGTTGTCTGACGGAACATGATAAAGAAAGAACTTGCACATATTCGCAAACAATTTAAGCTGGATAATGATCTGCTCAGCCTATTCGACATTCTTAATGTGTACATCATGAAAGAAAGCAATGAAGTCTATCATTACGAGCGTCAGCCTTTTGTCCTGTTGGATAGAGAGAAGCAGGAGCTGTACATGAGCAATTTCAAGAAACTACTGACAGGCGAATTGGATCAGAAGTTATTCGAGTTAAAGTTTATGGCTGAGGCTGAGGACCCTTCGCAGGTGCTCCTCCATCAAGCATTGGTAACCGGCAATTCGGAAGAATGGAATGATCTGATGATGCTGATGGTGGAGAAAATGTTGGCGGATACGAAGTATGAACGGGATACGGTAGTTACGTTCGTCCGCGGACAATATTTTCGGCCAACCAAAGAAAAGAATGAAGAGTCCGGGGGGAGCGAGAAGGACGAGCTGTTCGTAAATCCGTTCATTCTGTGCAGTGTGAATGCTACAGAGCAGCAACGGAATATCCTCATGTTCGATTATGTTGAGCGGGAGTTCAAGTATAACGTTTTCGTTGATCCGATCATTAAATTAAATGCTCCGGAGCAAGGGTTTTTCTACCCTAGCGTGACGGACAATTATTCTGACGTGAATCGCATTATGTATTGTGCGGGGAAATCAAATGAACCGAATCCGTATTTTATTGAGCAGGTCTTGAATGCCGAGATATCAGTGACGGCGCAGGAAGAACGAGCTATTTTTGAGGAAATTGTAAAGGAAGTGGCAGGAGAACAGCTTGATGCCGCAACGCTCGCGCAGGTGTATGAGGAAATTCACCAGATCATCGTAACGGGTGAGGAGGAGGATCCCCCTAAGTTAGACTATAAGGATGTGGAACTTATGCTGACTGCAAGCGGCGTCGAGAATGTGACCACAGAAAAGGTGGAACGTGCGTTCCAGACGGTTGTCGATGACAAAAATTATGAGCTCAAAGCGAGCAGCGTCATTCCGAAATTCACTTCAAAGTCGATTAAGATCGATACGAAGGTAGCTGCGATTTCCGTGAGTCCTCAAGATTTAAAGTATGTGAAACAGGTTAATTATAGAGGTAAACGATGCATCTTAATCGAAGTTGACGAAGACGTGGTCATTGAAGGATTTACACTTAGTACGGAGACATTGTAAGCTCATCAGCGGCACCGAATAGAGAGGGGTCAAGCGTATTATTATAGAAGGAACGAACATGACAAAAAAGGAACTGGCACCTGAGCAAGCTGAAGGGCTGCTTCAAACATTAAAAGGCCGATTTGAGAAAAATACAAACCGCCATGAAGACCTGCTATGGGCCGATATTCAAGTAAAGCTCGAAGCTAATATTGAAAAATTGTGGTCGCTCAATGAAATGGAAAAAACCGGAGGCGAGCCGGATGTTGTTGGTTATGATAAGCAGAGGGATGAGTATATTTTTATTGACTGCTCAGCTGAAAGCCCTAAAGGCCGCAGAAGTGTTTGTTATGACCATACAGCGCTGGAATCAAGGAAAGAGCATAAACCAGCCAATAGCGCTGTGAATATGGCTAATGACATGGGTATTGAGCTATTAACAGAAGAACAATATCGGAAGCTGCAGGAATTCGGAAATTTCGATTCGAAAACTTCGAGCTGGGTGATAACAACTGCTGATATTAGGAAACGTGGCGGAGCCCTCTTTTGTGATCGCCGCTACGACACTGTCTTCGTGTACCACAATGGCGCAGAGTCCTACTATGCGGCGAGAGGCTTTCGTGGCTTGCTAAGGGTTTAATGTAATAAATGACATGTTGATTATACACAAATTAAAATCAGTTAATCGGCCTTCGTCCTGCATGCAATGGGACGGAGGCCGTTTATTTTGCTTGTAATTATTTGTTATAGTTGTGTCTCCTTGCATACGAGTCAATCAATTGATTATGCAAATCGAGGATTGCGCTCAAATAAGCCTTCTTGCTCAAACGTATAATAGTCGGTTTTATCTACCAATTGTATTGTTTTGACGGACTGACAGCGCTCTCTCCGCATGTTAATTTGAAAGAGTCAGCCATTCCATGTACGGCGGGGGGATAAACCAATGAGAAAAATGAATCCGGTAGCGGTTTCGAAAGCGACTATTGAAGATCGCTTCTGGAGTCCTAGACAGGAGCAGGTGAGGGACGTTGTCGTGCCTTATCAATGGGAAGCGCTTAATGATTGGATTGAAGGGGCAGAGAAAAGCGGTACAATCGCTAATTTTCGTGCTGCTGCGGAAGGCAGAATTGGCGGACATCACGGCTTTGTGTTTCAGGACAGCGATTTGGCGAAATGGTTGGAGACGGTCGGCTTCGTGCTGCAGCAGAAGCGTGATGAGGGGCTGGAGAAGCTCGCGGACGAAGCCATCGAGCTGATCGCAAGCGCACAGATGGATAATGGCTACATTGGCACGTATTATCAGCTCCAGAAGCCTGGAGAGCAATGGGAGAACGTTAGGGACGATCATGAAATGTATAATGCGGGACACTTCTTGGAGGCCGCGGTCGCCTATTACGAAGCGACGGGCAATCGAAGAATACTCGAAATTATGTGTAAATTTGCAGATCATATTGTCTCGACTTTCGGAGCTCAGGAAGGGCAGTTGCCGGGCTACTGTGGTCATCCGGAAATCGAGCTTGCACTAGTTAAGCTGTATAAGCTGACCGGTAATAAGTTATATTTGGAGACGTCACGGTTTTTCGTCGAGGAGCGGGGACGGGAGCCCAAATATTTCGATGTTGAGCTTGCGAAGAGGCTCGCCGCCGGGCGCAAGGAACGTGTTGATCGCAGACCGATGGACTATTTTCAATCGCATGCACCGATTCGCGAACAGGAGACGGCGGACGGACACGCTGTGCGCGCTGTGTATTTATTTGCTGGAGCAACCGACATCGCTGACGAATATGGCGACGAATCGCTGTTAACTGCGGTCAAGTCGCTGTGGGATAATGTCGTGCAGCGCAGAATGTACGTGACGGGAGGCATAGGCTCCTCCGATTATTATGAAGCATTCTCGTTCGATTATGATTTGCCGAATGATCGCGCATATGCCGAAACCTGCGCCGCGATTGGTTTCCTAAATTGGGGACAGCGCCTGCTTCAGATCGAGGCGGATTCGCGCTACGCCGACGTAATCGAACGGGTGTTGTACAACGGCTTACTAAGCGGCATTTCGCTGGACGGACGAAGCTACTTTTACGTTAATCCGCTAGAGGTTTGGCCCGTCGTCAGCGGTCGAAGGGACGATATTCCAAGCGCGAGAACGCGCAGGCAGCCTTGGTTCGGCTGCGCGTGCTGCCCGCCGAATATTGCCAGATTCATTGCTTCCTTGAGTAGTTATATCTACTCGGTGAATGAGAATGAGCTGTACGTGCATCAGTATATTGGCAGTCGCACTGAGCAGACGTTCAAGGGCGACAAAATCACCATTAGCCAACAAACGGACTATCCTTGGACAGGAAATGTCGTGCTTGAGATGTCCGGCGGTACGGCGGAATTCGCGCTTGCGCTTCGTCTACCTTCATGGTCCAAGCGTACGATTATACGCTTGAACGGCGCCGAGCTTGAAGCTTCTGGCATTATAGAGAAAGGCTATGCCAAAATCCACCGGGTATGGAACGAAGGTGACATCGTCGAGCTGGAGCTGGACATGAGCGTTGCCCTGGTGAGGCCGCATCCCGAGCTTAGGGAAGCCAGCGGTAAAACGGCCGTTCAACGAGGCCCTGTCATTTATTGCTTGGAGGAAGTGGACAATGGCGCCAATCTTCGAGATTTGCAGCTTTCCGCTAGCGCGGCATTCGATGGGTCGTTCGTGCAGGGTCTGTTGGGAGGCGTTTATGTCATCGAGTCGAAGGATGCTTGGCGAACAGCTTATGACGAGGTGTCCTCCGATTTGTATACAACAAAACGTTATGCCAAGCATCGCACGAAAGCTACGTTTGTGCCGTATTATGCTTGGGCCAATCGCGACGAAGGAGAAATGACGGTTTGGATACGAGAGCGAGAGCACGATTACGAATAAAAGTCCTTCAAATCGAATGGAACGAATGGAAGGCGGACATTGAATGAAAATAAGGCGAGGAAACGTTTGGACAATCCGTACGATACGCGGTAAATTTCTCATGCTTACCTTGCTGCTTACGGTCGTGCCGATGTTCGTCCTTACCTTTACTTTCCACCGCATAGCCGTGCACTCTCTCGTCGGCAAGGCGGAGGAGCGTGCCACGCAATCGAGGCAAATGAGCGAGAGCTTCTTGAACCGCACAATTGCCGACCTACACGATTTGACTAACGCTATTCTAGGCAACCCCGAAGTACAAGCGATCTTGCAACTACGCCCGAAGGATGATTACGAATTTCTTCGCAACGTGGATCGGGTGAATAAAATCATTCGAGCGCAAACGCAGACGAAATCCTACATTATATCCACACTTATCTATGCCCCCGGAGGCGGCGAGCATCAGTCGTTCTATCAAGGAAACGATTCGATCCGTTTCGGGGGTCTCCCTACTGAGCTTGAAGCCCGCATTTACTATGATCAGCTGCGAAGCGACAATCGCATTATGTGGCACGACGGCTCTCCCTTTCATGGCACCCTAGACCCGTCAGATGATAATGAGCATCTGTACGTCGGCAAGCTGCTAAGGCAGACGGAAGGAAATTACGAAGACATTGGATTTCTAATGCTGGAAATCGAGAAGGTGCATTTTTTTAGCGGCATATCGGTATTGAATCCCAATGAGAAGGAACAATTCTGGATCGTAGACAGCGGAGGTAATCCGGTCTATCAAATGCCAGAGGACGCGATAGCTGATCATCGCGCCTTGCGTGAAGTCGCGGTAGAGGCGGAAGCCTCCCCGACAAAGGATAAAGGCTGGACGAGCTGGAATGGCAAACGGACGATGGTCTCTTATGCACCACTCGCGGCGAATCAATGGACACTGCTGCATTTGGCGGATGGAGATGCGTTGTTCAAGGATGCCAATCAGATCGGCAGATGGACAATTGAAACTTTTCTTGTGGTGCTGCTGATCGGCTGGATCGTTACTTATCGGATGAGTGATACGATCAGGCGTCCGCTTCGCAGGCTGCGCCGCTTGATGAGCACGACGAGTGGCATGGCTGTCGTTCTGCCGCCCTTCGATCCGTTGGACGAGGTTGGTCAAATTGGTGATCGATTCGAGCGAATGATGCAGGAAAACAAAGAGCTGAACGACAGAGTATATGAGGCGCTGCTGTCACGGAAGGAAGCGGAATTTCGGGCTCTGCAGGCGCAAATCAATCCCCATTTTCTATACAATACGTTGGAATCACTGAATGGGCTGGCGCTTGCGAACGGACAGAACGAGATGTCCGAGGTTATTGGAGCGCTCGGCAAATTTTTCAGAATAGCGCTTAGTCAGGGAAGCGAGGAAATTCGCGTCGCTAATGAAGCCGAACATGCTGGCGCGTATGTGCGCGTCCAGCAATTCCGCTTCAAGGACAAGTTGGAATGGATATCGGAGATTGATGAGAATATTTTGCACTGCCGCGTACCGAAGCTGATTTTCCAGCCTATTGTAGAGAATGCAATCTATCATGGCGCAAAGCGGAGAAAGGACATCGTTTACTTGATGCTGACAGGTGTACGGGAGAAGGAGCGTCTGCGCTTCTCGATCAGCGATGATGGGAACGGCATATCCGAGCAAAGGCTTGATGCAATTCGGCGAACACTGGACGGGCAGCTGGAAGAAGTTGATGCAATTGGATTCGGCCTAAGAAACGTTCATGAACGACTTCGACATTATGGCTCCGAATACGGCGTTCAAATCGCAAGCGAGCTCGGAAAATATACGACGGTTACTTTGTACGTTCCAATTCATGAGGAGCAGTCCTAGGAGGGGATACGATGCGTCGATTGTTGATCGTTGACGATGAACACCATATTCGTGAAGGCTTGAAGCATTTGATTGCGCAAATGGAGCTTCCTATTCATGTGGCGGGAGCTGCTGAAGATGGGGAAACGGCGATTCGCCTATATGAGGAGCTGAAGCCGGACATTGTGCTGCTTGATATTAACCTGCCTGATTTCAGCGGGCTGGATGTGGCACGCCGTATTCGGGCGATAGACGATGAGACTCAGCTGCTGTTTCTCACTGGCTATAATTCTATGGATTTCATTCGAGAGGCGATTACGCTCGAAACGGTCGATTATATGCTCAAACCAATTACGAAAGAAGAACTGGCGTCCGGCCTGCTTCGAGCGGAAGAACGACTGCTCAGACGCGGGCGTACAGACGAAAGCAGTGATGCAAGGCGGAGCCGGGAACTTCATCGCATGCAGGAATATGCAATGCTGGATTTGCTGCTGCAGCGGCGGTCGTGGGGAGACGCCGTTGAGGCGCTCCGTGCCGCCCGTTCACCGCTTGCGGAAGCAAAGCCGCCTTTCTCGGTGCTGTGCTGCGAGATGGATATTATTCCGACACGCCTGTCGACGGCCGATGATCGTCAGCTGTACGGTGTAGCATTCGCGAAGCTGTCAACGGAAGCAGCACAGAACTGTGCTGCAGCATATGGAGCAGCTGCCTCTCCAGATCGGATGCTCATCGTGCTGTCTGCCGCTGGCAAAGAGACGGTAATCGAGGCAGCCAAGAGCGTACGTGCCGCCGTTCAATCGTATATGGACATATCAATCACGATAGGCACGAGCCGGCTTGTACCAGAGCTCAAGCTGCTGCCAGAGGCCTACACAGAAGCTGTCCATGCTGCTGAGCACAAGGGCTGGATAGGTGATGGGCAGATCATTCCCTATGAGAGCGTGCAGATCGCGGCCACGAACAACCGAAGCTTGCTCGACAAGGAATTAATACTGTTAACCGAAATTCGTGCAGGGAACGATGGGGCGATTGCATCCATTCTGCAAGAATGGACGGCGCAGTTCGCCGGGCTGCCCTCGCGTCAAGTGAAACTTATGGCAACGCAGCTCGTGCTGTATGTCATGCGCGTCGTTCAGGACTTTCCGCTGCCGGATAGGAGCGGGCGTTTCTGCCGCGATCCGCTTCTCGAAATGTCTCGAATGACGACTGGGAGCGAGATCGTGGCTTTTATATCCGACTACTTCGAGAAGGTCGGGCAATGGATCCGTGAATCACGGGAATTTGCGGTTCCCAAAATGTTCGAGGATGCCCGTCATTGGATTCGCGAGCATCTGCACAAGGAGGCGAGTCTGAATGGGCTCGCAGACTATTTGCATCTAAGCCCAAAGTACGTCAGCTCACGCTTCAAACAGGTAACCGGCGAGTGCTTCGCTGATTTTCTAGCCCGTGTTCGTTTCGAGAGGGCTCGAGAGCTGCTGCTTGATCCAAGGCAGAAGGTGTCAGCGATTGCGGAAGCGGTCGGATACACGGATACGAATTATTTCAGCATCGCTTTCAAGAAAAATATGGGCCTGACGCCTTCGGAATTCCGCAAACGATATCTCTGATCAACAGAGATGTCGATTTTGTTTGTCAGGGGTAGAAACAATCGAACCAAAACAAAGAGGACATGGAGCAACCTTATATAGGCAGCCGCCGAAAAACCAGATAATAAATGCGTAAGATATATTTCCATATGGAGAGGGGATCCCTACATGATGGTCATAAGCAGACGAAAGTGGTTTTTCCTATTGTTAGCAGTTTTGCTTGCTGTACTTAGTGCATGCAGCTCAAACGGCGGCAACAACGAGGCGACGTCGTCGCCAAGCGATTCACAGACGCCGGCAGAAACGAGCGAAGCACCCAAGGAAACGGTCAAGCTGAAGTTCATGTACTGGGGCAGCACGGATGAGAAGAAGGCCATGGAACAGATGATCAAATCGTTCAATGAATCCCATCCGCATATCCAGGTAACGGGAGAGCATGTTCCGGGCGATTATAACACGAAGATGAATACGCTAATGGCGGCTAATGAGCTTCCGGACGTCGCCTATCTGGGTGACGGCTTGACGAACAAATGGGGAAGCGAAGGCAAACTGCTTGATTTCAGCCAATACTACGACAAATACCCTGAGCTGCAGAATAAGCTTAAGGCTTCCTATTTGTTCACGGAGCCGGGCAAAGCCGTTGCCAATTTTACTGCGCTCGAAATTATGGTTCTGTACTATAACAAAGACATTTTCGCGGAAGCAGGAGTTTCCCTCCCGCCTTCTGATCCAACACAGGCTTGGACATGGGATGAATTTGTCTCTGTTGCGAAGAAATTGACGAAGGACAATAAAGGACGGAATGCAGAGGATCCAAACTTTGACGCGAAAAACATCGATACCTACGGTTTCTCGTTCGGTACGGACCGCGGCACGTACGGCCCGCTGCTCGAGAGCAACGGCGGGGGCATTCTGGACGAATCGGGCAAAAACTATGCGCTTAACGAGCCGGAATCGGTCGAAGTGTTCCAGAAGCTGCAGGATTTGATCTACGTCCATCACGTCTCTCCGAACTTAATTCAGCAGCAGAACATGCCGGATAACCACGTTCGTCTGCAAACGCGCAAAGTCGCGATGGTGCTCGACGGAACGTGGGCGCTGCTCGACTTGACGAACAACAAGAAGCTGAACTATGGCATCGGCGTCTTGCCGAAGCTGAAGGAGCCTAAGACGGTCATTCTGGCAGGCACGACGGTCGTATTCAATTCCACTAAGCATCCTGCAGAAGCGCTGGAGTTTTATTTGTACCACAACAATCCGGATCAGGTAGATCTGTATAGAACAGGCCTCTGGATGCCGACGGAGGAGAAATATTATACGGAGGAAGCAGCCATTAAGCAGTGGACCGACAATCCGGCGCATCCGCCTGAGTTTCAGCAGGCAGGTATTGCATACACGAAGGGCTATGCTGTCAAATCCCCTTCAACCGCGATCAAAAACTGGCCGGAAATTAACAGCAAGCTTACGCCGGGACTCGATCTCATCTGGACGAACAAGAAGACCGCTCAAGAAGCGCTTGACGAGCTGAAGCCGCAGATTGAGCCCCTCATTCAAGGAGAATATCCGAACGAATAATCGTCAAGCGATCAGCGTACGAGGTGGAAAGCGGTGGCTGCCGCCGTTTTCCGTCCCTCTAATTGCTGCATCGTTCACTTATTCGGGAAGGAGGGAGCTAAGTATGAGTCGCAACAAATCTGGACTGCTCAAGATGGAACGGCGCTGGGGCATGCTGCTCGCGCTTCCGGTCACGCTCGGATTGCTTCTTTTCGCTATAGGACCGATCATTGCGTCTTTCGGCTTCAGCTTGACCGATTGGCAAATCGGCGGTCAATCCTCATTCGTCGGCTTGGACAACTACAAGACGATTGTAACGAATGATCCAGTATTTACGAAGTCGCTATTCGTAACGGTCTATTATGTGCTGGCGACGGTTCCAGTGGCCATTATCGCCGCATTCGGGCTGGCGATGCTCCTTAACCGCAAGGTAAAGGGCTTATCGATTTTCCGAACGATCTTTTTTTTACCTTCCATCGTCCCTCGAATTGCGAGCACGATGCTCTGGCTGTGGCTGTTCAACCCCGATTTTGGCTTGCTCAACTCCATGATTGAATTTGTAGGCTTGCCAGGCAGTCAGTGGATTTATGCCGAGGAAACGGCAATTCCATCGATTGCGCTTATGAGCGTGTGGGGCGTCGGCAATTATATGATTATTTTTCTAGCGGGACTGCAGTCTGTTCCGGCACATTTGTACGAGGCGGTCGAAGTGGACGGGGGAGGAGCATGGCGCAAGTTTTACCATGTTACGCTGCCTTCGATGACGCCGACGATTTTCTTCAACATGGTCATGATGCAGATTGGAGCTTTCCAAAGCTTTGACAGCGTATACGTCATGACACAGGGCGGGCCGAATAATGCGACCTTGCTCTATGTAGTCTATCTCTACCGCGTTGCCTTCACGGAAACGAAAATTGGCTATGCTTCAGCGTTGTCTTGGATATTGTTCATCATTATCGTTGTTCTGACGCTTATTACGTTCAAGACGTCACGCAAATGGGTGTATTACGAAGGGGGAGGAAAGTAGTGAGCCGAAGGAATCCCCGCATTATTACTTATGTGACGCTCATTGTGCTTAGTCTGTTGATGATTTTGCCGCTTATATGGCTGGTCAGAAGCTCCTTGATGGATAACGCGCAAATCTTTATTTTCCCGCCGGAGTGGGTGCCGAGTCCTTTCCGTTGGAGCAATTATCCGGAGGCGCTTACGGCCGTTCCGTTCAGCCGCTTCTTCCTGAACACAATGACGCTTGAATTGATTACAGTGAGCGGCGTTCTTGTGACAACGATTATCTCCGCCTATACGTTCGCAAGGCTAAGGTGGCCGGGCCGCAATATCGTGTTCGGTGTGCTGATGGCAACCGGCATGCTGCCTGGAGCTGCGACGCTGATTCCGATGTTCGTCCTATGGCGGGAAGTAGGAGCACTTGATTCGTTCGTTCCGCTTGCGCTTCCTGCCTGGTTCGGTGCAGGTGTATATACCGGTCAAGGCGTATTCGCGATATTTCTGATGCGTCAATTTTATATGTCCATCCCACGCGAGCTTGATGAGGCGGCCTATATGGATGGAGCAGGTCCCTTGACTGTGCTTTGGCGGGTCATCATTCCACTCTCCAAGCCTGCTCTGCTCGTCATAACTGTGTTTTCGTTCAATGACGTTTGGAATCAATTTCTAGAGCCTACCTTGTATCTCAGCTCGGAGTCTAACTTTACAATGGCGCTTGGTTTGGCTTCCTTCAAAGGGCTTTACAATGCGCAGTGGGGTTATTTGATGGCCGCATCGGCTACGATGGTCGCACCGATCATTCTGCTCTTCTTCCTTGCGCAGCGCTATTTTATCGAAGGCATTACGCTTACGGGCATTAAAGGCTAAGGGAGGACTTCGGATGATGAATGCAAGGCTGTCACGGCTGCGATCGGTGCTGAAGGAGAGAAGTCTTGAAGCGATCCTTATTTTCCATGGTCCGAATCGCCAATACATTTCTGGGTTTAACGGGTCTTCCGGATATGCGGTCGTAACTGGCGAGCACGCGCTGCTGCTTACGGATTTCCGATATGTCTCGCAAGCAGCGGAGCAAGCGCCAACCTTCATCGTGAAGCGGCATGGTGATCAGCCTTTCGAGTCGATAGCGGACCAAGTCCGCAAGCTCGGTATTCGCGAGCTCGCCGTCGAGGGCAATCGATTAAGCATGGCACAAGCCGAGCGACTGAAGGAGAAATTAACGGGCATTGCGTGTGTACCGACTGAGGAGATCGTGGAGAAACTACGCAACGTGAAGGATGTAGTTGAAATCGCTTCGCTCCGGGAAGCAGCTCGCATTGCGGACGAGGCGTTCTTTCAGCTATTGCCGCTTATCCGTCCTGGCACAACCGAGAGAAAAATTGCGGCGGAGCTGGAATACCGTATTCGACTGCTTGGCGCGGAATGCGGATGGCCGGGATTCATCGTTGCCTCAGGTTACAGGTCGGCGCTGCCGCACGGTGTGGCTAGCGCCAAGGAAATCGGCAATAACGAATTCGTTACGCTCGATTTCGGCGCAATCGTGAACGGCTACATGTCAGATGTGACGAGGACGGTATTCGTGGGCAAGCCGAATGAGAAGCAGCGAGAGATATATGATGCGGTGCTAGCTGCAAATGAAAAGGCGATTCGGGGCCTGCGTCCCGGCATGAACGGCAAGCAGGGTGATGCGCTCGGCCGAGATGTCATTGACGCGCGTGGTTACGGTGAATATTTTGGACACGGGCTCGGGCATGGCATTGGATTGGAAATTCACGAGCAGCTTCGATTATCGCAGCAAAGCGATTCTATTCTTGAACCGGGCAATGTGTTGACCGTTGAGCCGGGCGTATACATTCCGAATGTCGAGGGTGTTCGCATCGAGGATGATGTTCTCATTACGCCGCATGGTGCAGAAGTGCTCACATCAAGTCCCAAAGCGCTAATCGCGCTCTAAATCGAACGGCTTGCGCCGTTGTACTGAGGAGGAAGCAAGTATGAGTTTGTTTTCCGGTGTATATGTCGCTATCGTTACCCCTTTTGATGACAAAATGAACGTGGACGTTTCCCGTCTGAAGGAGCATGTTGACTGGTTGATTCAAGAAGGCGTCGATGGCATCGTCCCGACTGGATCGGTGGGGGAATATGCCACTTTGTCAGTTGAGGAGCGAAGGACGGTAGTCGAGGCTGCAATTGCAGCGGCTGCAGGACGGGTGCCTGTTATCGTCGGAACGGCCGCAGCTTCTACGGGAATGGCGGTTCAATGGGCGGAGCATGCCAAGCAAGCTGGTGCTGCCGGTATTATGGCATTGCCGCCAATCAGCTACAGACCATCGGAAGCCGAAGTATTCCATCACTACGAATCGTTGTCCGCTGTGGGTCTGCCTATTGTGGTCTACAACAACCCGCATGATTATCCGACGGACATGAAGCCTGCTTTTCTGCAGAAGCTGTCCGCAATTGCGAATGTCGTCGCTGTTAAGGAGTTTTCAGGTGATATCCGAAGAGTTCATGATATTCAAAGGTTGACCGATCTGCAGATTATGATCGGCGTAGACGATCTGGCTATGGAGGGCGGACTGCTCGGAGCAACGGGCTGGATCGCTGGTCTTACGAATGTATTGCCATCGGAGAGCGTTCGCATGTTCAAGCTTGCTCAGCAAGGACGATTGGAAGAGGCGATCGCTATTTATCGCAGATTGATTCCGCTATTTCATTGGGATGCGAACCCGCGCCTCGTTCAGGCGATCAAATATAGCTTGGAATTAGCAGGTCGGCCAATGGGCTTGACCCGTCCGCCGCGCCTGCCTTTAACGGAAGCTGAGCAGAACGACATTCGGGAGGCGTATGTGTACGCGACTAGCGAATAGGCAGAATTCAGAAGGGGGGAAGCGGCATGGAATCAAGAAACTGGATTGGCGGAGAATGGAGCAAGCCGGAAGCGGGCACGCTCGAAATACGTAATCCCTCTGATTTAACAGAAACGGTGGGGTATGTTCACTTATCAGGCAAGGCGGAATTGTTCGCCGCGGTTGATGCGGCTCGGAGCGCTCAGCCGAAGTGGGCGGCGATGACGGGTGCCGCAAGAGGGGACAGTCTCTACCGCATGGCTGGCCTGCTGGAAGCGCATGGTGCTGAGCTTGCGAATCTGGCCAGCAGCGAAATGGGTAAACCGATTGCAGAGATGCGCGGAGAAGTTGCACGCGGCGTCCAATTGCTGCGCTATTATGCAGCGGAAGGCGTACGTGCGAACGGACAGCTCATTCCTTCGGCCTTCGCAAACGTGAAGCAGTATAGTGTTCGTGTCCCGCTTGGGGTGGCTGCGGTCATAACGCCGTGGAATTTCCC
This sequence comes from Paenibacillus sinopodophylli, assembly GCF_005930355.1. Taxonomy (GTDB): domain Bacteria; phylum Bacillota; class Bacilli; order Paenibacillales; family Paenibacillaceae; genus Pristimantibacillus; species Pristimantibacillus sinopodophylli. The sequence continues at coordinate 1,770,547 of NZ_VDBO01000001.1, read as the reverse complement.
CGTGGCAATTCCGATATGGAAGATCGCCCCTGCATTAATATGCGGCAACACGGTCGTGTGGAAACCGGCAGAGAACGGCTGTTTGACCGCGGCCAAGCTAGCGGAAATATTCTCCGATGCCGATTTACCTGCAGGTGCCCTTAATTTGGTTATCGGGAAAGGCAGCGTCGTTGGCGAAGCTCTGCTGAAGGAAGCGAAGATCGATGCAATCAGCTTTACCGGCTCTTCTGCGACGGGGCTGCGGGTCGCAGCGGCAAGCGCTGCGCGGAATTTGAAGTATCAGACGGAGATGGGCGGCAAGAATGCCGCTGTTGTCCTGCGCGACGCCGATCTTGATGCCGCGGTTGCGGCTGTCGTAAGCGGAGCTTTTCGTTCGGCGGGTCAGAAATGTACGGCGACGAGCAGAGTGATTATCGAAAGGGCGGTTTATGATGAGTTTGCATCCAAATCGGCTGAAGCAATTACTAAGCTGCGCATGGCAAATGCGAAATCCGAAGGGGCATATCTCGGTCCCGTTGCCTCATTGGAGCAATTCAAAACGGTAAGCCAGTACATGCAGACCGCGCTTGCGGAGGCGCGTACCGTCGCTGTCGGCTCTAGTGCCGTTGGAGAGGAAGAAGGGTATTATATCTCTCCGCTGCTTGTGGAGGGAGTAGGGGCTGATCATCGACTCGTTCAAGAGGAAGTGTTCGGTCCACTCGCCGTGATGCTCCCCGCCGATCATGTTGACGAAGCAATCAGGCTTGTCAATCAGACTGTTTTCGGTCTTAGCGCCTCTGTATTCACGAAGGATTTGAACAACGCATTCCGATTTCTGGACGAAGCGGAAGCGGGTATGGTGCGCGTCAATCAGGAGACGGGAGGCGTCGAATATCAGGCACCCTTCGGCGGAATGAAGGAATCCAGCTCACACAGCAGAGAGCAGGGGCAATCCGCTCTTGATTTCTATACTCATATGAAGACCTGTGCAATTCAATATTGATAATGTGCGATGCAAGAAGCAGGTCATGGATTCCAGTTCGGAGAAAGGAGCATGAGCAATGACGATGGCGAGCTCTTCAATGAATATGCTCATGCTGCCGCAGCTTCGCTGCGCGCTTGCGCCGGAGCTGCGGCAATCGCTTACGCTGCTGCAGATGACGTCAGTTGATCTATTCTCTTATTTGCGGGAGGTCGAGCAGGACAATCCGTTGATACAGTTGGAGGATGTAGAATGGCTTTCGTATGAAAGCAAGCAGCGGCGAGGTGTTGGTTATAGGACTGATGGTGCCGATATCGCGGCGTTCCGTACCGAGAGGGAAACGCTGGAGCAAACGCTGCTCACCCAGATTAGACTTACTGACGCGCCACTGGAGGTAAAGCGGGCAGCTGCCTTTCTGGCAGGAAGCCTGGATGAATCCGGTTATCTGGACATTGGGCTAAATGAGGCAGCCGCCTGCATGGGACTTGTGATTGGTGTTGTCGAAGCAGGACTTAGGTTGCTTCATACGCTTGAGCCTGCAGGTATTGCCGCCACATCATTGAAGGAATGCTTGCTGCTGCAAGCATCCCGCGACACCTGCGCGCCGACGTTTGTCGAGGAACTAATTCAGAGGCATCTCGGCGATATCGCCAAGGGACGCTTCAAGGTCATCGCCAAATCGCTCAGAATTTGTGAGCAGGAAATTGAATATGCCGTTCGGTATTTGCGTGGCCTTCATCATCGTCCGGGACTTCGCTATGGACATTCAGACGTCTCGTATGCAATAGCAGAGATTAAGCTGCGAAGAACAGCATGCGGTATAGGCTTCGCTGTTCGCGATACGGCTCCGTTCCGGGTAAGCTATCACGCTTCTGCTCTTGATACGAGAGTGGGTTCTCTCGAATGGCGTGCTTGGGTCGCAGCCAAACGAAAAGAAGCTGCCGCATTGGACGGAATGCTGCGCTTTCGGAAGAGCACATTAATTGAAATAACCGCTGCTATCGCTGTGCAGCAGCATCGATTCATGGATGAAGGCACGGCTGCGATTCGTCCTTTGAAGCTGGAGCAGATCGCCGCCGAGACTGGCTTCCATCTTTCGACCGTCAGCCGCGCCGTGCGAGGGAAATACGTAGACACGCCGTTCGGTGTGCTGCCTATTCCTTTGTTTTTCTCCTCCGGTTTAATATGTGGCAGCGGAGAAGAGGTATCCTCGCGTGCGGTGAAGCACCGTATCCGAGGGTTGATCGCAGGCGAGAACAAGCGGCGCCCATTTACGGACGCGCGCCTTGCCGCCTTGCTTCATGAGGAAGGAGTGAGCATCTCTAGACGAACCGTTGCGAAGTATCGGGAAGAGGAACGTATTCCTCCATCGACTTACCGAGCTATGACACAGTAAGCATAACCAACTTATGAAGGGGGGAATGCCGATGTAATCACAGCAAGGCTAGTGGAAACCTGCTTCGAATTCGAATAAGGAAGAGGAGGCTCAAGGAATGGAACAACGTGTAATGCAAGGCAAGCGGAGCTTTACGTTCAAAGCAGTTGTGTCTGCTATATTGGTCGGGGCGCTTCTAGCCATGATGCTCTTCACGGGTCCGCCGAGACCGGTTCATGCCGCGGCGAACTACGCTGAGGTCGTCGATATTTTCGGCCGTACGGTGAACGACAACGGCATCGAGCTCGTGGATTGGCAGGGCTATCTGGCTAACCCGTACATTAAGCTGACGGTTAAGCCGCCGACAAGTGCGGTATTCCCTGTTACGATCAACTTGACGACCCAAGGCACCTCGCGCCTGATGATGAACAGACCGAGTACCATGTCAGCGACAGGTGCAGCCAAAACGTTGACGTTCGCTAATGCAGCAGCAACTCAGGAATTCAACTTGGCTATCCATCCTGACCGGGTCGGCGGAAACGGAGAGATCGAGAATCATACGCTGACTTTGCAGGTGGTTCAAGGAAACAACGCCACCAGCACACAAACGATTGCCATCCGGGTACTCGATCAGGATGACAATGCCGAGCCAACGATGCCACTCAAATTCGACTACCGTTTCGATACGATTACGAATATATTCGGCAATGCTGGTGTGAAAGCTGCCACGGAACAAGCGATCAAGGACTGGTTCTACTTTTTCGATGAAGCCTCTTACGACACGGTACCTTCCGGCGCGGAGCAGATGTGGCTGCCTGGTGATAACTGGCAGAACTCCATCTCGGTAACGAACAATGCCGCGTACAACGGCATGTGGATCTTCCTGCGCGGAATCAACGATCCGTACTCGACCGGATTCCCCGCCATTAATGGCAACTATCACAAACGAGCAGGCGTTCAAGTACCGGGACCCATTCCGCGTTCACTCGCAACGATATTGGATTTCTATACGGGATTTACGCCGTTTACTTCGCTGAACGATGAAGAATATTACTTAACGCAGATGCCTGGAGCTTCTTGTACCTCCAACTGCCAGACTGATTTGCTCGGCTTAATTGCTCATGAATTTGGTCATGCAGTCGCCTTTCACAGCGATTGGCCTGGTATGGCAGCGTATGTCGCAAGCGGCGGAACCAACGATGCTGAGGTTATTGCTTATCAAGGCAACGCGGTGCCGCTCGATACCAGCTACCACATTCCGGAAGCGAGCTCTCAGAACTGGGATCGGCTGAGCGGGCAAAGCGGTGGACGCAGCCATATGTTCCATCCGAAAAGATGGATGATGACGAAGCTCTCTCTGCTGATTGCAGAGAACGCAGGCTGGAAGCTGAAAAAAACGCTAACGCCATTTCTTGCTCCATCAATCGTCACAACGTCGCTGCCAGGAGGTACGAAGGGTTCATCCTATTCACAGACGCTCACGGCGAAAGGCGGCGTGCCGTTCTATGATTGGACTCTGGCAAGCGGATCACTTCCCCCAGGCCTGACACTCGATCGGTTTAAAGGGACGGTTAGCGGTACGATCTCGAGCAGCGCACCGCAGAACAGCTATACGTTCACGGTGCAATTACGGGACTATGACTCGCTCAGCGCACCGGTCACGAAGACTTTCACAATCAGCCTGAACGGCACTCAGCCGCCTTCTGAGCTGACTGCGCATTACTTATTCAATGAAACGAGCGGAACGTCAGCCGCTGACGCTTCTGGCAACAGCTTGAACGCGACACTGAGCGGCGGTGTAACATGGACCGCCGGCCATGCGGCCAATGCTGTTCAGTTGAATGGAACGACAGGCTACGGCAGCCTGCCTAGCGGTATAGTCAGTGGGCTGAATGATTTCACAATCGCGACTTGGGTCAAAGTAGACAATACATCAAACTGGACTCGCATATTCGATTTCGGTACTGGGGCAACGTCGAACATGTTCCTGACACCGCGACCAGGCGGGGCAGGGCTGCGTTTCGCGATTACGACGAGCGGCAGCGGCGGGGAGCAGAGGTTATCGACAACGACGGCGCTCCCGACAGGCGTGTGGAAGCATATTGCGGTGACGTTGAACGGGACGACTGGAACGCTTTATGTAGACGGCGTGTCTGTGGCGACGAATACGAATATGACACTCAAGCCTTCTAGTCTCGGCAATACGACGCAAAACTATTTAGGTCGTTCACAATATTCTGGCGACGCCTATTTGAACGGGGGATTAGACGATTTCCGCATCTACAATCGCTCGCTGAGCGGAGCGGAAATTACGGCTCTCTTCAATAGCTGACGCGCATAATGACAAAAGCCGCCTTCCGGGTTGTAAGACCCTGGAGGCGGCTTATTTGTATACTCGTTAGACGAGCTCTGATTGGTACATTTTTGCTCGGCTTGTAGCAATGTCGGGATGAAACTGAATGAGTGCTTCTTGTCTTGTCCGCTTAACTTGCTCCATCGAATCTTTGATTTCAGCTTCGCTGGGAGCTTTCTTCGCTGCGGCGCTGGCCGCGATGGATAGTCCAGCTACCCTGCCTTGCGCAATCGCGACCTTTGCGCTCTCTACGCCGGTAATGTTGCCGGCAACGTAGAGACCTGAGAGCGGCGTTTGCATGTTCTCACTATGCACCGGAATATGCCCGCCGAGCTCGGACATGTAACGAAAAGGACAGCCGGCGACGGCGGCGAGCTCCGCCAGCGGGTACAATCCGCCTGCGATACAGACGAAGTCTGCTTCCACGAAACGCTCGCTGCCTGCAATAAGCTCTCCCTGCACAGTAATGTCGGCGACGAGCACACCTTCTACGGCGTCCCGTCCGACGATTTCAATCGCGCAGCGCCGAAGCTGGAGCGGGACGCCCAGCATGCGTATCCCTCGCTTGGGATACAGGTGGAGTGCTAGATTGTGCAGCATGCTGCACTGAAAAAACCTCGCGCCGTATTTGAGCATGGCGTTAGGCGCTAAGTCCGCGAAGCGCAGCAGTGAGCTAAGCACGGCATCTGGATCGGAGGCTTTGCCACTGAGCGCATTGCGGGGCGGCAGAACGATTGCAGCCAATTCAATACCGGCCAAGCGCAGCTCAGACACGATGGCCATGGCGAGTACGTTCATGCCGATGACGACACCACGATTACCGGCACGTACACGATGCACATTGGTCATGACTTGTACAGCTCCAATCGACATAACGCCTGGCAGCGTCCATCCCGGCAGCGGGTTTGCCGATTCAGCTGCACCTGTAGCGAGCAGAACAAAGGGAGTACGATAACAGCCTTTGTTCGTCCATATCGTCCAACGGTTATCGTTAGTCCTCTCGAGGGCAGTCACAGACACGCCTGTTTCCATATCTGCGCCTGCTTCCAGAGCATCAAGTACAAGTAATTCAGCTTCCCGAATGCCGTTCCACCAAGCACCGCCAGGCTCTTGATGCAGCTGGCCGAGCAGACGTCCGCCAGGCTTCATGAATTCGTCCAGCAGCAGCACCTTCAAACCAGCTTTTGCAGCAGAGCTGGCTGCTGTGAGGCCTGCTGGTCCAGCGCCGACGATGATAAGATCGTAGACGGAATTCATAAGTCAGGGCTCCCCTCTGTTTTCGTTTCCTGCCGGAACGGCGTTGGCAGGACGGTTCCCGAGAGGATGCTCATGCGGTCCTTCACTAGCGTTAGACAGGCGCGAACGCTGGATATTCCGTCAATCGTTACCCGGCATTCCATGCAGTGTCCAATGTTGCAGTAAATACCTCTAGGCGAACCGTGCTCCTCATGGAGCCTCAGCGTGCGAACGCCGCCAGCAAGCAGTGCGGAGGCGACGCTATCGCCTTCGCGTGCCGTATATTCAATTCCGTCAAAGCTGAAGGACAGGGCAGCAGCGCGTGGGAGAGGACCCAGTACGGGATGATGTTCAATTCTACCGTAGCTCATGACGATTGCCCCCATTCGGCGAAAGATACAGGACGAACGGGAGGCTGAACCTTCAGCGGGAAATCGGTGAGAGAGTCACCTTCTGACGGCATCGTTAAGCGGTCCAGCAGCGGCCGGCATGTTCGACCGCCGCATATTCCCATACCGGCACGCGTGCGCAGCTTAGTCTCACGCGCAGAGCAGGCATGCTGACGTATGGCTTCATGAATTTGCTCCAACGTGACCTCTTCGCATCTGCAAACGATTATCGACGCATCTTTCATATTAACGGCCTCCTTGTGATTCGGAATTGCTACTCTAAGAACCTGCAAATTTCATGCCATCCGAAACGACCACAAGTGTAATTTCACAAATAAAGAGCATGTACCATCTTCCAGCAGCTATTTAAAGTTTCATTCATAAAGCTCTTGCGTTAATCCAGGAGGTTCAAACAAAATTTCGCAATCGGGTTGCGCGTGGCATCGTTTTTGCAGTGCTAATGATGACGGGGACGTTGCTGTCCCAAACTGCTTAATAAGGAGGGAGGCTATTTTGTTTATGTTGTACAGAAACAGAAGGAATGTGCTGCAGGAAAAGCTTGCGAAAAGGGCTATCGAGGCAGCACTCGTCATATCGCCGGCGTCAATCGCTTATTTGACGGGATTCCGATCGGATCCGATGGAACGATTCATGGCGCTATGGATAAAGGCGGATGGAACAACGACATTGTTTGTTCCGCAATTGGATGAAACGAAGGCAGGTGCAGTGCAAGGAATTGACAGGCTGGTGCCCATACCGGACGGCAGGCCAGCGACTGAAGCATTGAGGGAAGCTTGCGGCGGGGAGCCTAAGTGCTGCGGTGTCGAAAAAGACGCGCTGACGTGGAAAACAGCTGAACAACTGGCTGAGCTATGGCCGAATACGGAGTTTGTCGATATTGGCGAAGTTGTTGGACAGATACGCGGCCGCAAGACGCGGGCAGAGGCAGACCTCGTGAAAACGGCGGCAGGTTTCGCTGACACTGCTCTCGAAGCGGCATTAGGCCACTTTCGCCGAGGGATGAAGGAGAGAGAGTTGGCCGAGGAAATTGACAGGCAGATTGTGCAGGCAGGAGGGACTGGTTCTGCATTCAAGACGACCGTGCTGGGGGGCAAGCGTTCTGCCCTGCCCCATGGGGAAACCGGAGATTACGCAATTGTCGAGGGTGATATTCTGCTCGTCGATATGGGGGTGATTCATGAAGGCTACTTATCGGATATGACGCGAACGTTCCTTGTCGGTCAAGGGACAGCGGAGCAAGAGAAAATTCACGAAACGGTGTTGGAGGCCAATCGGCGGGCGATTGCAGCACTGCAGACGGGTGCGCCGCTGGCGTCGGTTGACGAAGCGGCAAGGTCGTGGATTCGAAGTTGTGGCTACGGAGACTACTTTCCCCACCGCGTAGGCCACGGTCTCGGCACAGAAATCCATGAGCCGCCTTTCGTACACGGCTGGAATGAACAGCTTGTCACGACCGGCCTGCTGATCACAATCGAGCCGGGCATTTACATCCCCGGTGTCGGCGGGATTCGGATTGAAGATGATCTGTATGTAAATGAGAATGGCTTCGTAGAGCAGTTAACTGGTTTTTCTAAGCAATTAAGACGTCTTTAATTCAGAGAATCATTGCCAAACAAGGTGCTAATCCGCTTATAGAGTGTCATCCGCGAGATGCCGAGAAGCTGAGCGGCTGCCTGCTTGTTGCCGTTCGTTTCCTTGAGTGCTGACTGGATAAAACGGCGTTCATAATTTCCCAGCCAATCTGATAAAGCACCTTGCCTTGGCAAAGGAGGGCCTTGCCCAGCTTGCTGCTCGGAGAGGGGCGACCACTGGCCAGCGCTGCGCAGCACTGCTGGAGGAAGATGCTCATTATTCAGTGATTCGCCTGCGGACAACACGCATAAACGCTCGATTGCATTGCGGAGCTCGCGGACATTGCCAGGCCATGGATGCTTAATAAGCAGAGCTTGCAGTCCATTGTCTAGTGGCTTGGTGTATCCGAACTGTCTCGCGAACGTTACGGCGAGAAGTGGAATGTCCTCGGAACGGTGCCGCAGGGGTGGGATGTCCAGCTCTATCACGCTTAGCCTGTAATACAGATCCTCCCTGAACTTTCCTTGTGCTACAAGCTGGTTCAGATCACGATTTGTTGCGGCGATGAAGCGGCAGTTTGAGTGGAGAGTGCGTGTACCGCCGACCGGATAATATTCGCGGTCCTCGAGCATACGCAGCAGCTTCGTTTGCAAATCAAGCGGCAGTTCACCGATTTCGTCCAGAAACAGCGTGCCGCCTCGAGCGAGCTCGATTTTACCGGGTTTGCCGCGTGGGTCAGCTCCCGAGAACGCGCCTTTCTCATAGCCGAACAGCTCGCTCTCGGCTAGGCTGGCCATCAAGGCGCCGCAATTGACCGCGACGAACGGGGAGCCAGCCGCTTCACGAAGCGCATGAATGCCCCTTGCGAACACTTCTTTGCCGACCCCCGTTTCTCCCGTGAGCGTTATGGTAGCAGTAGTATGCGCGAGCTTGCGGGCTGTCTCAATAACAGTGAGCAATGCTGCACATTCCCCGATCAGATTATGGAATGGATCGGACTGATGATGCTCGGAAGCTGTTGGCTGCAACGATGGACCCTCCCTTGAAAAGTGTATCTTAATTATTACACTGTAAATCAAAAGTGTAAATATATGTATGGGCAGGTGAAGCTTATGACCGTTAAACGGCATGCAGACGTGCTGGTGTTGGGTGGCGGCATTATTGGCGCGTCCGTGTCTTATTTTGCGGCTAAGACTGGATTGTCCGTCGCCATGCTTGAACGCGGTGAGATTGCGCAAGGTACATCGTCGCGATGCGACGGGAATATTCTCGTTATCGATAAGGAGCCTGGCTTTGACAGCCTCATGTCGATTGAAAGTCAGCGCATTGTAGCAGAGCTGACACGAGAGCTGGAGCAGTCATTCGAATACCGGGCTCCCGGCAGTGTGTTCGTGTGTGAGACGGAATTGGAAATGGAAGCGGCGAGAAGCTGGGTAGAGCGGCAAGCGGGGCTAGGACTGCCGTTTCGAATGCTCGACCGTTACGACATACGTCAGGAGTCACGCTATTTCGCTGATGATCTTCCCGGTGGACTGGAATGCAGCTCTGACTCGACAGTGAATCCATATTTGCTAACCTATTCACTCTCGGGCGGAGCGAGACGGCTTGGGGCGGAAATCTGTTTGGGTACAACGGTACAGAACGTGACTAAACTAAGCGGGAAAGGTTATGCCGTTGAGACGGACCGAGGCACATGGGTCGCGGAAAAGGTTGTCAACGCAGCTGGCTGCTGGGCGCCAACAATTGGGGGAATGGTTGGAATAGACATTCCGATTGTTCCGCGCAAAGGCCATCTCATTGTCGCATCTAGGCAGCAGCCTGTGGGTAGGCGCAAGGTGATGGAGTTCGGCTATTTGATGTCCAAATTCGGCGGCTCTCGTCAAGTCGATCGCTTGACTGAACAATACGGCGTGGCTCTTGTTTTTGAGCCCACTGAAAGCCAGAACTTTCTAATTGGATCCAGCCGGGAGTTTGTCGGTTTCGATACGGAAGTAAAGCCGGATGTCATTGCCTGCATGGCTAGACGGCTGCTCCGCTTTTATCCTGCCTTGTCCGATTTTCAAATCATCCGGACATATACGGGCTTGCGTCCTTGGACGCCCGATCATTTGCCAATTGTATCCGAAGTGGAAGACTTGCCGGGCTTCTATATTGCGGCGGGACACGAAGGAGACGGCATCAGCCTGGCTGCTGTAACCGGAAAGCTGATGGCGGAGCTGCTTACGGGTGCCATGGCGACATGCATTCCGGCGGAACCGCTCCGATTCAGTCGATTCCATAAGAAAGAAGGGGATAGCGGATATGAACGCAAATCAGGTGTTTCGCACGATTGACACGCATACAGGAGGCAATCCGACACGAACCATTATAAGCGGCATGCCTAAGCTTGAGGGAGTTACAATGGCGGAAAAGATGTTTGATATGAAACAAAATCATGACGGCATTCGGCGTCTGCTGATGAACGAACCACGCGGGCATGAGGTGATGTCTGGTGTTTGCCTCGTGCCGCCATGCCATGAAGAAGCGGACGTTGGTGTTATTTATATCGAAACAGGCGGCTACTTGCCGATGTGCGGACATGATACGATCGGGTTTTGTACCGCTTTGGTTGAATGCGGACTTGTTCCGGTAGAGGAGCCAGTCACGGTGATTAAGCTGGATACCCCAGCTGGTCTTGTTCGTGCGGAGGTGATGGTTAAGGAAGGAACCGCTATTCAAGTGGCTTTCCGTAATATTCCATCATTTCTGCATAGCGTGGGCAGTGTTAATGTTCCGGGGCTCGGAGACGTGGCATACGAGATTGCTTACGGCGGCAATTTCTTCGCGATCATAGATGCCCGTACAATAAGCTTGCAGCTTGAGCCCTCGAATGCGGCAGCAATCGTGCGGCAAGCTGTTCAGATCAGGCATGCGATCAATAAAAGCTTGGTCGTCGAGCATCCGGTATCTCCGTTTATACGAGGGGTAACGCATGTTGAGTTCTACGGCGATGCCCGCCATCCGGCGGCCGATTTGCGCAATGCGGTCGTCGTGCCTCCAGGAGGCATCGACCGCTCGCCTTGCGGCACGGGCACATCGGCAAAGCTGGCAGCGATGTTCGCGCAGGGCAAGATCGGTATCCGCGAGACGTTCGTATACGAAAGTATCGTTGGCTCGCTGTTCAGAGGCAAGGTGGTGGAGCAGACGATGATTGGCATGCAGCCAGCCGTCGTTACCGAAATTGCCGGAACTGCGCGGATAATGGGCATGCATACGTTTTATTCCAATCCGGCAGACCCGTTGAACGAAGGTTTTCTGTTCGTACCTCCAAACGACCACTGAGAGGAGATGGCGCACTTATGAAATTTAGTAGAATAGCCAAATCGCTGGATGTCCATGTCGCTGGCTGGCCGCTTCGTGTTCTGTTCGATGCTCCGGAGCACCGTGAGGTAGAGTCACTCTCGGGAAAAGCGTTGCGACTATGGGAAGGGGAACGTTCGGCACTACGCTGGCTGCAGCACGAACCGAGAGGGCATACTGCGATGCGTATCGGTGTTGTTACATCATCGCGAATAGGCGATTACGGCTTGATGATATTCGATTCGGCAGGTCCATGCCTAGTGGATGGAATGGATGCGCTGGGCGCTGCTTGGGCTTTGACGGAATCCGGGTTGCTGGCAAATACCGCTGGAATCATGTTTGAGACAGAGAGCGGATCGATTGCGGTTGGTTCAGTAGATGAGGAAAAACGACGATCTGCCGTTTGCCGGCTGCTATTGTCCGAGCTTGATGCTTACACGGTTGTTCGCGCTTCAGATGTCGGATTGTCGCTTCAACCCCATAATGCGTATGAGATTGAGCAGTATATGGGAAGCTGCGAAGACGGTGGAGGAGCCGCATTGCTTGCAGAGGAGCGCGACGGCAGTGAATGGGTACTCGCCGCGATGGGCCGCGATGGTTGCTTGTTTCGCGCTCCGAACAGGATTGCGATTGGAGCGATGCTCTCTAAGCTGCGCGCGGAGGGGGCGAATGTCGATGTCCCCCATCGCTTCATCGGACTTGCGGGCGGAGCAGTCGAATGCATAGTCTTGTCTGCTGACCATATTGGGTACGGCAATGAGGAATTAGTCTGGACTTTGACCGCCAGCGCTAGACTGATCGCTTCGTGCGAATTCATTCTTGATCCGCAGGATGCGCTTGGGGAAGGTTTTCTATTGAGATGACCATTTATTCGACGTTCATATGCTTGAGGTAGTAAGCGTTCCGATAGCCCGTTGGCGTAAGATGCTCGTGTTTGCGAAATAGGCGAATAAAATATTTCTCGTCCGGAATGCCGACATCATGCGCAATTTGTTTCACGGTGCGCTTGGTTCCAGCCAGCAGCGACTTCGCTTTGAACATTTTTTGTGCCAAAATATATTCATGAAGATTTCTACCCAAAAAGCGCTTGAACTGTCTGGACAGATAGTCCCGATTGTAACCGTATTTGTCAGCGATAATGGAAGCCGTAAGCGGCTCTGCCGTATGGATGCGAATCCATTCTACGATTTCGGCTACTAGCGGATCAGGCGGTATGGGTGCGCCGAGTGCATGGCCCGATTCCGCCTGCTCGGCGAGCTCTAGAAACAATGAAGTCATCCGATAGTGCAGTGCGGAGTAATGAATAAGCTTAGAATTGGCAAGATGCTGGAGCTGGTGGAACAGGATATCAATTTTATCTGGATGGCCGCATTGGAAAAATAGAGGCAAATAGGCGTATTCGTTAATAGCAGCCAGCTGCTCTTCGGCTTCCCATCGACTTCTATCCTCGAGCCACTCGTCCTCTCCACAAATTCGCGCATTCTCGGGACATAGGAAATGTACCCAATAAAATGTAAGCTCGCCCTCGCTCGGCTGGTAGCCGAAGTGAGTTTCACCTGGCAGCAGAAGCAGCATGTTTCCCGGTCCGACTTCAAAACATTCGTTCTGCTGCTGTATATATTGCGTTCCCTTGACGCCAACAATAATTTCATAGCTGTCGATCCTGCGGCGTGAATGCGTCCAAGAGCGAAGCGAATGCAAATGTCCTGCTGAAATAAATTGTAACGGCTGACGTATGTCCGTTCTCAGGAACTGCAAGTAGGATCACTCCTTCCAGGTGGTTTGAAGCGATTTCGATCTATGATTCTATTCTTTTACTTATTCGACAGTGATCACTTCAAATTCCTTCCAAGTGGAAGTTTTGGTTTTTCTAATTTAGCTATAGGATAAAGAAAACTGGAAACAAAAGCGATCGGAAGAACCAGTCACGCGGTGGATTCTATCCGAAAAACATGAGTTGAACTTTTATAATCGTAGAATACTATTTCATTCTCATCATTAATCGACAAAGTAGGTCTAGGGACGTATAAACTTTCATCTGTATATATCTACCAAATTAGGACTTGTGATATACTGATAGAAAATATATCCAAGGAGCTGTCCATATGTCCAAAAAAATGCTGATTTTCATCTGCGCATTCATTCTGCTCTTTCAAACGAATGTGTTCGCAGCACAAACGAAAAGTGCTGAGGTTGAAATCAACAAGTTTAAAGTAAAAGTAAACAATGTAGATGTAGCGAATAATAATCTTTTGTATAATAATACGACCTATGTAACGATTCGTGCGGTAGCTGAGATGATGAAACTGCCTGTTAATTTCTATAAAGAGACGAAAACGATATACATCGGAACTGTACCCGAAGGGGAGGTACCAGCTTCAATTCTGTCCACTTGGAGCACAACTGCGCCTGCGAAGTCTTCCGTTACACTGGAGAAGCCGAGGAAGGTGAAGATCAATTTGGCTCTGAATGAAGTAGCTATCAAAGTGAATGGCAAGAAGCTCTCATCAGATAATATTGTTTTCAAGGGGAGTACATACGCTCCAATGAGAGTTGTTGCTCAAATGCTAGGTTATGGGGTGAACGTACATGTTCCTACCTCGACTGTATACATTGGAGAGGTTCCTAAAAATATTTCATTTGAAATTCCTAAGCCTACGAGCACCAGCACCGGGAAAATGTATCATGTGGCAGCAACAGGCTCGATGAAAGGCTGGCAGCTTCTGAAAGGTCATAAGTACGAAGGAAAGCTGGAGATTTATTATAAGATTAACGGTACAATAGTATCTACTCAGGTGAAAGATATTCAGAAGATAGATTTGAACAAAAAAATTACATGGATCGATGACAGCGGTAAAAAGAGACAAAATACGGTGAAAGAAATTTATACGATGTTTGGAACATTTAGTGAATATACATCCGATTGGTTCTACGAGAAATTCGGTGAGCTTTATACGGACTGGCTGTTATCCAGCACAGCTGACACTAGTGGAATCGTCGATGACTATTTGGAGGCTACTGGGCAGATCGAATCCTCCGGGAGCTTTGTTACACTTACGCCAGACGCGGTTTTTGAATAACAATAGAAGAATGCAGTATGAAAAAGGTCAGGTACACGATATGTGTATCTGACCTTTTTCATGTTACGGAAGGTATTTCATTTTTTCTAGGATAGCTGTACGCTCTCTCGGCGGATTTACTTCTTCTGGATAACCAACACCAAATACCCCGATAACATCATAGCCTTCTGGAACAGCAAGTATTTCACGGATTTTCGGAGCAACTGCCAGAGATGACCAGAAGGTTCCAACGCCGTCTGCCCACGCAGCTAAGTTAAAGTTTTGTACAAAGCAAGCGGTGGCTACTGTGTTTTCTGTTGTTTCAATTTCATTGGCTCCGTGTTTGGAGAGAATGGCAAGTACGATAGGAGCATTGAAGAAGTTCGTTTTGTGATTTAGCTTTGTTCTGGTAGCCTCACCAACCCAATACACTTCCCACGGCTCAGTCATTTTATGATTAGGAGCCATTGTACCAGCTTGCAGCCACTTATTGATTAGTTCCTTCTGTACAGTATCTGATTTGAAACTTTTTGTATTACGACGAGAGTTGATGATTTCTATAATATCCAAATGAGAGCGCCTCCTTGTGGTTTTGAATTTTTAAAAATAATGTTCTGCTGGGTTGTGTCTAGTGGGGTATTATTCGTTTTCCCCAGATACGGTGTCAGGTACATGTTGATCATGTGCGAACCCGTTCTTTGCGAGCTCGTTTATGCCGTCCTTTTGGTCATCATGAAGACCGAATAGATCAATAAACTCGTTCCGAACCATTTCAATTGCTTTCAATTCTCCAGCTATTACCTGATGGATCGTCTTCAGCTCAGGCTGTTCCAGCTGTTCGATAAGCGTTGTGCGCTTCACGTCTAACCTTTGCAAAAATTCAAGCGCGCGCCCCCGTCGAAATGTTTGTGCTCCTGTATGCCTAGATCCCCGGCCGCCATGTCCCTCGTGATGTCTGCCATGTTTTCGATGTCCTGGATGCTCTTCATGTCTCATTGCAATAAACCTCCGTTTTCTTTGTTAGGGTATATTTCTAATCATGCATCATACTTTTATTTAGTGTCGGTGTATACAATTGTATACCGATGTATTCGTTTGTGTCAACTCAGCTACGATTATCTGAACTCGAGTTTTTAGAATCGGTCTTGTTAGCCCCGTTACAACTTTAAAAACCTTGCTGAAATTGTACTGGTTATTGTATCCTACCAAGGTCACTGTAATTTCTAATTTGATGTTGCAAGTATTGCAAGGCATTTGCTGTACATTGAAGAAATGGGGCGTGTTTTGATTGGATATCAAATTGTTTTGCGAAGGTATTAAGCTTGAACCTGCTGCTGCGCAGCAAGTGTATGCATATCATATGGAGGATGAAACGTATGAAGCACATAAACAACATTTTTATGTGGACTATGGATCCTTCTTTGAAAGTGTTAAGCAAACGGTGAGCTATCGAAAATTATTACTTTATTTATTAGTCCGGTTTGGGGTAGATGCCTATGCGGAATACCGAATTCGAGGGATCAGCGATGAAGTCTACTATGACACCTTCTCTGACATTCACATTTGGTGTACGGTTTGTGTGCGTGAGTATGGTGAATACGGCATCGAGGAATATAACTGGCTGCAGGAGCATGTACAGCTTCGGTTGTTCCGACTCGGAAGACTGCAATTCCAGCCTATTGCCTTTGACCGTGAATTAGTAGTAAATGGCCGCAAAATAGTTAAAAACCAAATCGTATGTAATGTGCATATCCCGTCTGGAGAGCCGTTAACGCCTCAAGGCGTAGAGAAATCGTTAGAGCTTGCGCGAGCTTTTTTCAGAGGGGTAACTCCGGTTTATGTTTGTCATTCATGGCTGCTTTACCCAAAGCTGACCGAGGTCTTAAGCGCTACTTCAAATATTTTGCAATTTCAAACATTGTTCAATATTTATGATGTAGATCTAGAATCAAAGGAAGCCGAGCAAAGAATATTCAACAAGGTAAATGCCAATCCCTCCGAATATGATGAGTTAACAAGCTTGCAGCGCAGCGCGAAAGCCTATCTGGTAGCTGGTCATCCACTCGGAAGTGGATTTGGTATCATACTGTAATGGTGAAAGACGACTTCCTTCTTAAGTGAAGGAGGTCGTCTTTTTACTACATGCCTTAATTTGTCCCCGTGCCGTGCAGCCTTCGGTACGTTTCTGGTGTTATGCCTTCCTTTCGCCTGAATGTAGCTACGAAATGGCTCGCATCGCGGAAGCCGACTGCTTCGCCAATTCGGCGTACCGTCCAGTCTGGCCGGGAAGGAAGCCATTCCTTCGCTTTACGAATCCGCAATTGAATTAAATAAGCATAGGCCGTCTGGCCAAACAGCTCCCTAAACTTTTCGTTCAGCTGCCTCTCACCGATATGAAGCTTGGCGGCCATTTCTATAAGCCCAATTCCGGGATCAGCGAACTCCTCCTCGAGCCAGTCCAGCAGCAGTTGAACACGCTCCAGCCGTTTCGTAATGGATGGCCGGTTGTCCGTTCTGGCATCGGTTCGCAGCAGCGTAAGGAATTTGTACAAATCCGATGAAAATTGCCATCCCGATGGGTCGCCTCCAGATTCGGCGGTCGCTAGCATATCAACTAATAACTTTGAGATTTGGTCATTGCCAGATTCCCATTGGAATCGCTCCGCTATGTTCCAACCGAAGGATTGGACGAAGCTCGCTGCCATGCTCCCATGAAATGTAATAAATCCTGTATGCCAATAGCCATTTTTTGCTTCGTAACGATGAGGAGTTCCCGTCGTTAGCAATACTCCCGTGCATGCCGTCATTTTCCACACTTGTCCATTCGTCGATAGCTCTCCTTCGCCTGCCAGCGTTTGAAGCCAGTGGAAATAGGGGTAGCCATTTGGGCGATCCATCATTTCTTGTTTAGGACTGACTCCAATTGATTCAAGCTGCAATGGCAGCAATTCCGCGGGTGAAGGCGGAACGATACGTTTTTTCATAATAAACCTCCATATTCTTATATGTATTTTCTGTTTTTTTATATAGGACCTTATAAAATTAAGTATTACAATGAAAGAGTATACTGCGGTTTTATCATACAAATCATGGAGTGACAAGTGGATTAACGTGATTATGCTGAAATTTTATATGGCGGGATTAGGGTCCCGATTCGGGTCTATCTAAGAGAGGATGATCAAGTTGAAAATTAGCGCAAAAGAGAGCGAATTGAAGCAAGTCGTCGGACGTGTGGCGGAGTACACATTCGGCATGGATCTGACTTGGGATTGGCCGGGCGGAGTGGCATACTACGGCGTTAGTCGGGCTTACGAAGTGACGGGAGAGCAAGCCTACTTGGATCGCATGATCGCGTGGGTGGACGAATATATTGAAGCGGGATTGCCTGTCTGGACAGTAAATACGTGCGCAATGGGGCATATGCTGCTCACTTTGTACGAGCAGACGAAGGACGAGCGGTATGCGGAGCTTATTTTCAGCAAGATTGATTATTTGGAGAATAAAGCACTGCGTTTCGGCGATCGGGTGCTTCAGCATACGGTGTCAGCCAACAACGATTTCCCCGAGCAGTGCTGGGCAGATACGTTGTTTATGGCGGCTTATTTCATGCTGCGTACAGGCATTATGTTCGATAAAAAACATCTTGTAGAAGACGCGCTGCATCAATTTTTGTGGCATATCAATTATTTGCAGGATGAGAATGACGCTTTGTGGTACCATGGCTACAACCATATCAAGAAGGATCATATGTCCGGCATGTATTGGGCGCGGGCTAACGCATGGGCAGCCTATACGATGTCTAGAGCGGCTCGAATATTGCCGGAAGCTTATCTATACCCTCCTATGATGCATATATGGAGTTCCTTGCGCGATCAGCTTGCCGCAATCAAGAAGCTGCAGAAGGAAGATGGCCTCTGGGGTACCGTGCTTGATTATCCGGAGGCTTACGGCGAAGTGTCGGCTACGGCGGGTATCGCGGCAGCTATGATTACGCAAGGAAACCCGCTGCACGGGAAGCATGTGCAGAAAGCGCTTGATGGCTTGCTAGGGAACATCGCAGACAACGGCCGCGTAAGGAATGTGTCGGGAGGAACTGCGGTTATGAACGATATTGCCGGTTATCTTGGCATCGACCGAAAGTGGGCTCAAGGTTGGGGGCAGGGACTTGCACTTGCTTTCTTAGCCTCAGCTATAGATGATATTAATAAAGAGCAGGACGAGTCTTGAAGACAAGACTGCGTGTATGATGCTGATAGTCACATTCAGTGTGCTTAACGCGAATATTCCTGTTTATGTAAACCTCTAATAGGACTATTAGAACCAGCCCTGTGCGTAGCGCAGGGCTGGTTTGCCATATGAAGACGCCTCTCGTTACGGGAAAGAAGAAGCCGTCTCTCTTACCTGTTTAAATGCTGACGGTTTCGGTATTGCTTTGGTGTCATTCCTGCGTATTTTTTGAACGCCTTTACGAAATGGGCTTGATCGTAAAAGGTAAGCCGATCACCGATTCTCGAAATCGTGTCGTTTGAGTGTTCAAGCAGCTTCTTGGCCTCCTCGATTCGTTCCCGCTGGATATAACTCATCAGAGTCAGACCAGTTTCCTTCTTGAACAGCTGGGACAAATAGTGAGGGTTAAGCCCAGCTACCTCAGAGAGCAGCTGCAGGGTTAATTCCTCGAAGAGATGATTATAAATATATTCTTTGCTCTTCTGGATCGGTTTAGAATGGTTGCTATTTCGGCATTGATTGACCCGATCGGCAAAATCCGAAATCGCAGTAAAAACAGCTGTTTCTATCGCGCCTAATTCGTGCAGTTCCTCGATATGCTGAACATGCAGGTCGCATAACGTCATTGCTAGTTCTTGATATAGGCCTCCTTGGATGGCTGCATGGCTGCTTAGGGCAATTCCACAAATCGCAAGATTTTTGACGCTGCGAATATGACTCCGTTTCGACTGAACTCCGACATGGTTGTTCTCGCGAGTTGCTTTTACTAATTGTTTCATTAACTCGTTTTTGTCACCACGTGTAATAAGCTCAAGCATCTGATTTACGCCAACGATTCCGTCATGGAAAATAGAATACTCCCGTCGATCTGCCAGCTCCAGTTCCTTTTCCTGCTGTTGAGCAGCTAATCTGAATTGCATCGTCGATTGGAGAACGTCCGTAATGTCAAGTGCCTCATGGTTCACGATCCAATTGGCCAATACGCAAATATGAAGGAAACGAAAGTGATCGATAAGCGGCAGCCTCTCGATGTAATCCACCCATTTCTCCCTATCTTGGACCGGGATACTGTGCTCAATCAACCAGGCACTGTTCAATTCATTGGCATTCCACCTGGTAGTCGGTCCTATGACGACGACAGCTATACATTGCCCGTTGCGAATGACTGGCACTACGGCAAACTGTTCCAAATCATGGATCTCAAATATAATCGGGTGCTTTAGTTCTATTCCCTTCGCCGCGGCAGTACGGAAGAGATCAGCCATATCCGTGAAGGTTGGATGAGCGGAAAGCTCGACGCTCCAGATGAGTTCCTGATGATTGTCGACATGCCATTTGCAGAAAACAGGCAGCTGCGAGCTTATATGAACGCATTTACATAAATAGTCCAGCTCAGTTAGATCGCTTGCGAAATCCATTCATTTATCCTCTTCTCGTACAATTATTATACGTAACATACCATACTTTACGAAATTCGTGTGCCATAATTCAATGTAAAGGCTTACAAGAAAGCATCTTGAGGGGGAGTTTTATGGCATCTACAGAAGCAATGGGACCAGGCGTTAACGACGATGGCGAGAGGCCGAGGCTTACACTAAGCGAAAAGATTGCGCTAGTAATCGGGAACGCACCGAACACGTTTCACTACCAAATCATTCAAATGTATTTATTGTTTTTTTACACGGATTTTATGAAAGTCAGCCCGGCCTTCATTGCAGCCTTATTCCTTATTACTCGGTTTGTGGATGCGCTTCTGGCCCCGATTTTTGGTGCAATGCTGGATAAAATGACTACACCATGGGGGAAATACACGCCTTGGTTCCTCATTCTAGGCGTTCCTTTCGCCATCTCGGGATGGCTAACCTTTACAGTTCCAGACCTAGATGAACCAGGCAAAATGGTTTATGCTGCCGTGACCTATGTGATTTATAGTCTGTTCGCTTCCATTATCACGATTCCAAGCCAAGCTGTGGTACCGGCCGTGACCAAGAGAATAGAAGAAAGGATCACAATCGCTCAGCTAGGTTTCCTGTTCATTCTCTTCGGTGCGCTAATTGTACAGGTTGGAACGGTGCCGTTGTACAAAGCGTTAGGCGGAGGTGATGATGCGAAGGGGTTTTCTGTATTTATGGCAGCTGCAGCAGTCGTAACGATTGTGATTTCTGTTTTTCAATCGGTACGAGTGAAGGAAAGATATCTTGTAGCTGTAAAAAAAGACAAAAAAACACCTTCTTTCAGACAAATGTTTGCTGCTACGTTCTCGAACAAGTACGCAATCATTTTATACGTCTATTTGTTCTCAAGCGCCATATCTTCCGGCATTCGTTCCGGCGTCCAGATTCATTTCTACAAATATTTTTTCCACAATGAAGGCTTGATGGCGATTATCGGTATCGTTGTTTTGATTCCTACGCTGGTTGGCGTAGCTTTCAGTCAAAGGATAATTAGGCGTTTCGGATTGAAAAATACGGTGCTTGCAGGCGTAATCGTCAATCTTGTTACATGTCCGGTCTTTTTATTTATCCCATCGGATACGACTGGTCTTGTGCTGCTTATTGCGGTATCTGTTGTTACCAGCCTCATTGGCGGATTCGCAAGTCCGGCTCAGGGAGTGATGATGCCCGCGGCAATCGATTACACGGAATGGAAGAGTGGGTTGAACTTAAACGCGTTTATGAGCTCGTTCAACGGCTTCATCCAAACCTTTGCGACGGCGTTATCTGGAGCGATTGCAGCAGGCGCGCTGACGGTGATTGGATACGTGCCAGGTGTGGAGCAAAGCGACGGAACATTGTTCGGACTTAAAGTACTGATTGGGGTTCTGCCCGCTGTATTCGGAGCATTCGCAATCTGTATGATCTGGTTCGATCTAACGGAAGAAAAGCAGACCCAAATATCAAAAGAACTTGCAGAAAAAAGGAGAAATGAATAATGTCGACTCACGATATGCATCAAACAAATAATGAAAATACGTTATATGATGGTCAACAGGACCCGCAATTTCAGAACCCTTATGTAGATATTGACGAGTGGAGAGAGGAGCCTGTGCGTCATCGGTATGTTCATGGCGGATTTACGGGCACCGAGACAAGGTTTTCGTTTTATTTTCCGCTCGAAGAGAACTATAAAGGACGTTTCTTTCAGTCGGTCTACCCTGTGCAAGGGAGCGAGAACGCGGCCCAATTCCAGATTGAGGGCATCGACAACAAAATTGGCTTTGCCATAACCAGCGGCTCTTATCTGGTAGAAACCAATATGGGAGGCGCGTCTTCCGACGTTACACTCGTCTATCGGGCAAGCGCTGCGGTAGCGCTATATTCGCGGGTGAAAGCGGTGGAGCTATTCGGATCACATCGTCCGTACGGTTACATTTATGGAGGGAGCGGCGGCGGATTCAAGACGATGAGCTTCTTGGAAAATACGACCGGTATATGGGATGGAGCCGTTCCCTTTGTGATCGGAACGCCGATGGCGATTCCCAACGTGTTTACGGCTCGCGTCCACGCTATGAGAATTCTTAAGCACAAATTCCCTAGTATTATCGATGCAATCGAACCCGGGGGCAGCGGAGACATGTATGCTGGCTTGAACGGGGAAGAGCGGCAAGCTCTTGAGGAAGTGACGAGGTTGGGCTTTCCTCCCAAAGCATGGTTTGCTTACGAAGAGATTGGCGACGGCGCCCTCACGGTTCTGACGCCTGCTGTGATGAAGATGGATTCCGGCTATTTCGAAGAGTTCTGGTCCGTTCCTGGCTATCTTGGCGCCGATCCCGAAAGCTCAGCATCGAAAGCCCGTATTCAATTTAGGACGGTCATAACAGAGATTGTGCGGCCGAGCAAGCAGGGGACATCTGGAACTTCTTCTGCAAACAATATGGGCGTAGACGAGGCTTGGAAAATGCTTACGGAAGCAGAAGAGAACATTCCTTACTTTAAAGTGGAAAGGGTGCCGGGACCAGAAGCTTATCTCGATGGGGCGTTCATTCGAGTGGTAAGCGGAGAGGCTGCTGGACTGAAAATTCCACTCGGACGAATCAATGGAAACGTCGTTACGATCGGGTCGGCGTTTGGGTTTTTCGCATCGGTTCAAAGCCTGGAAGCTATTAAAGAGGGTGACGAGCTCGTGCTCGACAACTCGGATTATATCGCCATTCAAACCTATCATCGGCATCAGGTTCCGTCCAGAGACTATGCTGTATGGGATCAATTCCGAGATGAGAACGGCGAGCCATTGTATCCGCAGCGTTCGTTTCAGGTTGGGCCAGCCGTAGCTTTCGGAGGAGCCGGATCGCTTCAAAGCGGGCGGTTTCAAGGAAAGATGATTGTCGTGCAGACGCTCATGGACGAGAGCGCATTCCCTTGGCAAGCGGACTGGTATCGCAGCAAAGTGCAAGAACATCTCGGTGAGAGCTTGGATGAACACTTTAAACTTTGGTATGTTGATCACGCTTTGCATGCCGATACCAGCTCGGACGGCGCGCTCGACGAGCTTCACATCGTAACGTATGTACCCGCGTTGCATCAGGCGATGTTGGATCTGAGCGACTGGGTGGAGCGGGGCATTGCGCCGCCAGCCAGCACGAACTATGAAGTTGTCGATGGGCAGGTCGTTGTCCCGGTCAGCGCAGCGGAACGCAAAGGCATTCAACCTGTAATAGATCTCATGGCTAATGGGAGTGTGCGTGCAGAGGTTTCAGTTGGCGAGACTGTATATTTCGAAGCAACGATCGAAGTCCCGCCGAATACGGGGGAGATTGTGACTGCTGAGTGGGATTTTGAAGAAAAGGCGGACTTCTCGGTAAAAGCGGAATTACTTCATCTAAATGAAGAAAGATCGCAAGCCAAGGCGAATGAGACATACGTATTCTCCAAACCCGGCACGTATTTTGTCGTATTGCGAGCCGCATCGAATCGGAAGAGTGGGTACAATGATTTCTATACGCAGGTACCGAATTTAAGCAGAGTGCGGGTCGTTGTGAAGTGAAAATTTAAAGTTGAAGTTGTAGACCGCTAACGTGGAGTGAATCCACATTAACGGTCTTTCGTTGTCTTACAATTATTTTTGATTAATGGAGTTGTATAATCACAGGGTTGTTAAAACGAGGGTACATTTTCGTTTATCAGTTGATCTATAATGTACGTGTGCATTATGATGGTGACGACATCACTTCTGTATGGCAGCAAGGGTTTAACCCCTCTTCCTTATTTCAACAAATGAGTGACGTTAGTCTATTTCAGTCGAGCCGCAAGATTAGAAAAGAGGAGAACAGTAATGACATTTCCTTTGGTTACGGCCCATACCGGCTGCATGGGCAAGCTGGACAATACGATCGACTCTGCTTTAGCGGGAATTGCGTTCGGAGCCGATATTGTTGAGGATGATATTCGCGTAACAAGAGATGGTATCCCGGTGCTATTCCATGATGAATTTGTATTGCTGAAGGATGGTACACGTATTCGTATATCTTCATCAACGTACGATGAGCTTAGGCATTTGGATATCGTTCCGGCACATGCGGAAAGCAGTGTATCGATCCGGATCGGAACGTTAGATGAGCTGCTTGCGACCGTTCAGAGCGCAGGCTGCCGTGTGAATCTGGATATTAAAGTGAATGAAGCGATTGCGCGATCAGCGGATGCTGTGCGGAAGTACGGGCTGGAGCAGCGAGCTTTCCTGAGCGGCTGTGACGCGAATAGGGCGCTTGTGGCGAAAGCCGTGGCACCATGGCTTCCGAGGCTGCTTAATGCCGATGCGGAATTGTTCCGAACTCTGCCAAGCTCAGAGGCAGTAAAGCGTACCATCGATACCGCGATGGCCGCCTCCTGCTTCGGAATCAATATTCAGCAACTCTATGTTCAGGAGGAACTGCTCGCATCTGCAAACGAATGCGGATTGTTAATCTATGTGTGGACGGTCGACGAGACAGACCAGATGGCTGCTTTGGCTGATAGGGGCGTTCACTCCATCACGACCCGCCGTGTTGATCTGGCGATGCGGCTTAAGTCGGTTGTTGAAGACTAGAACTTATGGTTTTAAGTTCGGCTATGACATTGAGGAAAACATAGGCGAGCAAGCTCGAAAATTTCCTGTCGTATTAAAGGAAAGCGGAAAAGTATGTGGTCACATTGTTTTTCATAAATATTTTGGTGAGCATACCTATGAAATCGGTTGGGTTTTTGATCCGAGCATTCACAATAAAGGATACGCCTCAGAAGCAGCTGGAGCCATATTGAAATATGGATTTGAGCAAATGAATTTGCATCGTATTATTGCTACATGTCAGCCAGAAAATATTCCATCTTATCGGGTAATGGAGAAGATCGGAATGAGGCGAGAAGGTTATTTTAAGAAATGTATCCCTCATGAGAATGAATGGTGGGATGAATATTACTACGCTATATTGCGGGAAGAGTGGAAACAATAGGGTCTATAAACTTAGGGTTGATTTGCGCGTTGCATCTATGTATCATTAGATTAAGCGCTTTACCTGGTATAAATAGAGCTTGCTTGATCTTTATGAAAGCGTTGTTTCATGATTGCTGAATGCATTGGCAAATTGACATGGGAAAGGTTGTATGACAAATGGACAAAAAATTAATCGTATTTTTGGATAGCGGTGATACGATTATCGATGAATCTACGGAAGTAAGGGACGATGAGGGAATCGTTCTTCACGCAGAACTCATTCCAGGTGCAGATGTCATGGTTAAGACGTTGTACGACAAAGGCTATACACTTGCACTGGTCGCAGACGGCGATGCGCAATCATTCAAAAACGTATTTAAGCAGCATGATCTATACAATTATTTTACAACCATGATCTACTCCGAAACGGTGAAGGCAAGTAAGCCGAGTCCACGAATGTTCAAAGCTGCCGTTGGCGCTTTGGATTTGTCCGAAGCGGATTATCCCCGCATTGTCATGATCGGCAACAATTTGAGCCGCGATATGAAGGGCGCCAATGCACTCGGCATGGTTAGCATCTTCCAAAGCTGGACGACGCGATACTCTCACGAGCCTGCGGACGAGCTGGAGCGACCTACGTTTACAGTACGTGAGCCGCTTGAACTGATTGAACTCATAGATCGACTAAACGCTGAGCTTGTCTAATACGTACAGCAAAGCTGTTTATTGCGAAGTTGAGCCCTTCAAGTTGACTGAAGGGCTATTTCTCTGTCTGCGACAGGCTATAGAACAGCTCAAATTATTCATTGCTCCAACCTCCGGTAAGCGTACCATACTGAAAAATTGGTGAAAGAAGTACCCCAACTGAGCGAATTAAGCTATAATTATTTCACAGCATATCATCTCACGGAGGAATTAAAAGCTTTTAAGCGTTCATCACAAGCTTGTATCGAAGCTTTACTCTAATGGCTTAGAGGGGCCGCTTGCCCAAGCGATGAAGGAGCATCAAATGCAGCTTCAGCTGCATATGGTACAATATAAGCCTAACACACTCCGCTGGACATATGACTTATGGCTATAATGAAGCAAAAAATAATTGAACGAAGCTCTTGCTCGCCGGTCCCCGGTTGAAACGAGGGTGTTTCTGAGTAAATGAGGCGGGTTTATGACACAGTTTATTTCTTTCATTGTTGATTTTTTCACCGAGTTTGAAATGTATTTCCGCATTCTCATTAGTGCCATTCTGGGGCTGTTGATCGGTTTTGACCGTACGCACAAGCATAAGCCTGCTGGTGTGAAGACGTATACGTTCGTCACAGTCGCATCTGCACTGATCACGATTATCTCGATTGAGAGCGTGGCAAGATACGGCCATATGCATGAGCGAACGATGATGGATCCGATGCGCTTGACGGCTCAGATTGTTTCTGGTCTCGGTTTTCTTGGAGCGGGACTTATTATGAAAACAGGCTTCGAGGTGAAGGGGCTAACCTCTGCGGCGATGATACTATTCGCTGGCGGGGTTGGAATCGGCATCGGGGCAGGGTTCTATGGTATCGTCATATTCACAATCGTGACTGCGTTTTTCTTTATTCGGGTAGGCGGTTGGATCGAGAAGAAGGAGCATGATCGGCTTCACGCCAAAGACGATATTGATGTCGTTGAATAAGTCATGCAGTAACAAGAATGCAGAGCTGGTCTTGATTGAAAGTTCCTAATAGGAGTAATCGTACTGCTAGCTAATACAATGTGGATGATCGCAAAACGCCCCGCCTCCTTTATCGGAAGCGGGGCGTTTTGTTTATGCTAGGAGTGAGTGCTTATTGCTTGCAAAGGACTACCGTGGTTTCACAAGCGCAGCTTCCACCAGCTCCAGCGATTTGTTTTTGATATTCGGATAATCCCCAAATACCCATTGCGGCATGATGTGTACATTGCCTTGTTGAACGGCTTTCAGACTGCTCCAAACCGCCGATTGCTTCATCTCAGCCAGCAGCTTCTCGGCATCTTCATCATGGCTGACCGTAGATTTGCCTACTGTCATGAATAGATGATCGGGATTCAGCTCTGGCAGCACTTCCAGCGACAAAGTAGTGTAGCTCTCTTCCTGATTTTCGAGCTGTGCAACATAGGTTAAGCCCAAATCCTTGGTAAGCGTAGCAGCTAGATGTACATTGGGGCTTGCAGCCTGCATATCCTTTTGGAGACGCACAAACAAGAAGGTTTCATTAGGAGCTACATGCCCAGCTATTTTTGCTTTAATGTCTGCCGCTTTATGATCATATTGCTCAAGCCAAGCCGCAGCTTCCGCTTCCTTGCCGATTGTGCTGCCAATGTCTAAGATTTCCTCACGCCAATCCCCATCACCACGAAAGACTAGAACAGGGGCGACCTTGCTTAATTGCTCGTAAACATTCTGCTCGATATGGCGGGCGATAATCAGATCTGGCTCTGTTTCGACAGCCGCTTCGAGATTGATTTTATCTCCTAGAGGCAGAATAGACTCGTTTTGTACCTCTTTCTCCAAATAAGGCAGCACGGTCGATCCACCATAAGTGGTGGTCGCGTATGGTTTAATGCCTAGCGCATATAAAGTATCCAGAATACGGTAGTCTGCTGCAGCGATTTTGCTTGGAATGCCGGTAATTTCCGTTACGCCCATTGCATGCTCGTATTGGACACGCTGTGTTGACGGAGAGGCTGGCGATTCTGCGCCGCAGGCACTAATCATGATCATCATACAAAGCAGCAGCGCTGCAGCAAGTGGTGTTCTAAATTCTTTTGACACGTTGGAATCTCCCTTCTTCACTCGAAACTCGTTGTTAATGGTACGAGATTTAGTATAGGGGAGAGTGGACGAACGCCATATGGACGATTTGAGCCTCTTTATTGGAACATCCGGTAGGCACGATTGTGCAGCCTGCTTCCGAAACTGTCCGGGAACAAGTCCAGTGTGCTTTTTGAATCTTTTTATAAAATAAAACAAGTCGCTATAACCAACGCTTTGGGCGATATGCTGAATTGTTCCATCCGTTTCCAGCAGCAACCTAGCGGCCTTTTCCATACGGACATGGATGAGATAGTCAATCGGGCTGCGTCCCGTCTTGGTTTTGAATTTCTTCGATATATATTGGACGTTGTAATTAAACTCCTGTGCAATACTCTCGAGCGTGATTGCCTCCAGCATATGCTCCTCGATGTAGCGGATCATCTGATCTACAAGGTCGGGCTTGTCGGTCAACATGGAGGGATTATCCAATTGGCGCAAAACCTCATGCATAAACAAATAAAAAATCGATTTCGTTCGAAAGCGGGACAAATCGCCCCCATTCAACCAGGCATCATACATATCACGGGCATGTTGCTGCAGCAGTAACGGATATTCTGGGACAAAGCCAATGGGAGCGGTCATTGTATTGTCCACTGCAGACTCTGATGAAGGAAGAGTATGAAGGTATGATGTAGGATCGCTTTTATACAAAATCAAATAATATTCCATTTGCTCCACACTGTGTATTTGTAGATGAAGACCTTTGCCGCCATGCAGCAAGCAGCTGCGTGCCAGAGTAAAGGTGCTGCCGTTAATCATTGCAGTTCCCTGCCCTCTGCACAGCAGCAGAAAGGCGTTAGCCGGAAGTGGGTAGGAAGGCAGAGCTTCTCCAGGTAGTAAAATAAAGTGTCGAATATCAAATATATGGAAAGATGAATGGACCCAATGCTGGATAAGACGGTGATGATTCATAGGTTCCTCCTGAACGGGCATAGCAAAAGATGTAGTCTTCAGTATATGTGATAATCATTCTCATTTCAATTCATTTTCAGTTCTAAATGGGCGATAGTCTGTGATTGCTATAGGATCATCTAATAATTGCCTATTGAAGCTGATTACGGAATAACTCGTCCGAGCATTCGTCTACAAGTTTGATCATACGAATATATTCTTAGAGTGAAGGTGGATGTGAATGAAGGAGGAATAGAGAAAATGGAGCGTTTTTCAACCGTTACGACTATACATAATGGCGATGATGGTGGCACGACAGACATGGAAAAGGTTAATGGCTTTATCGATTTTATCCGCGAATTAAATGAACTTCTTCATACAGAGGATGACTTATCTCCTGCTAATCACCAGGTGACGCAAATGATTGGACGTCTTTCACAGCAATTGCGCACGTACTATTCTCCCGAGGAAATCAAGGCTGTACTTAGTCATGAATATATGGCAATGAACCAGCGTGTGCTGCAGGATAAGCTGTCAGAAGCCGAATTTCAAGTTGAGCTGGCTGATTCTCGAGCTATTTGCGATGCAGAAGGGCCCGTTCTGGATAACATCACGCGGTTGCCTTATTGGACGATATACATGGCGCTAGTTGGCGAGGAGTTGTCCATGCTTCGCCAGTTGATTCGGGAAGACGGGCAGAGTGAAAATACGCCGATTGTGTTTGTTGGCAGCGGGCCGATGCCGCTGAGTCCTATTATTATGCACCTATTCGGAGATGTGGAGGTCATTTGCCTGGATATCGACCCAGCTGCGTGCGAGGTGTCAAGCTCTTTTCTTGCGAAAATGGGATTAGAGGATAAGGTGAAGGTCGTGATGGAGAATGGATGTGCGTTCGATTACAGCGCTTATAGCCGAATCTTCGTGGCAAGTCTCGTGAGAAATAAGCAGGCAGTGCTTGAGCGTATTAGTTGTACCTCCTCGGAGCCCCTAGTAGCTGTTCGGACAGCTGTTGGGATGAAGCAGATTATGTACGAAGCGATTGATGAATCCCAGTTGAGTGAGCAGAGGTGGAGAATTGTAGGACGAACTTGTCCGGAGGATGGAGTGGTAATTAATTCGACTTTGTTTTTGGAGCGGATTAGCTGAGGGGCCTTATTATTCGCATTAAGCCTGGATAGCACTGAAAAGACGAATTGATAGAAGGTACTGCTCTCCCAAATTGTTAATGGAGCAGTGCCTTTTTCGCTGTATACTAGAAGAATGAGTTGGGGAGTTTAATAACAATTTTCATGAGGAGAGAACAATGAGAATCATATACAGTGTGGCTGTATTTAAAAACATTAAATCAAATAAGCTTTTAATGTTTCCAATGGGATTTGATAAAGATGGAATTAGGATTAGAATAATAAAGCAACGTTTGTTGAGTTTCCGTATACAAACGAGGGTATAGGGAATCTATTAGAAGGTAAATTTGATATTATAATCAGTGAAAATTACACGTTAGACGATTTAAATAAACCTATAATTGAGATTGCTACAGGAGGAAGCTATTCTAGATTTGTAAAGGACAATTTGTCGATTTCTTCTTTGTTTGAACCTAAAGTGGGGTATACTTTTAAACCATTAATGCGAAAGAAGGACGGCTCATACAATTGTTCTTGATTTAATTACGAAAGTCTAGGAAAGTCAATTCCTTTAATAGTAAGGGGCATATCCTTTTGGATATCTAAGGAAGAGGTAGCGAATAGGGTATCCTTATCCATGTGATTGGTCCTTTTAGTGAATTTTGGACGGGAACTACCTGTCATTCCATTGTAAAGGATCTTTTTTATGTCCAGATAACGTAATCACTGAACATATTGAAAATTCCGAGAACATTTATGCAACGCTAGTGGGTCATTTTATTAATGAGGATACGTATGAAGGGGAATTAACGAATCCGCTTAGTTTGAATTTATATACTTATGTGCATAATAATCCGTTGATGATTGTCGATCCGAGCTTCTTGTATCTCTTTGTCATCATCGACTGGTACAGCCGCAAAATCATCGAACATGGGCTCTTGAGCACACTAGAGAAAGCGTTTGTTATGCCTGCCTGAAAGTGGCGTTGGGGCGCTGTCAGCCCGAAATCATGAACAGCGACCAAGGCAGCCATTTTACAGATGCAGATTACCTGGAGCTGCTTAGCGCACACGATGTGAAAGTATCCATGGATGGCAAGGGTCGTGTGCGTGATAACAGTCGCACGGAACGCTTTTTTCGCTCGCTCAAATATGAGGAAATCTACCTGAATGAATACGAAAATCACCGGGTTTTTCTCAGAGCGATTACAACGTATCTACGCTTTTATCATACCGAATGTTCCCATCAAGCGTTTTGATATGCCAAGTCGGATAAAGTCTATGCGCGGGCCGTTAATTAGGGCTCGCTCCCCTATCACAATCAAAGGAGGACATAACTTATTTTCTCTGAAATCGTGTCTTGACAATGGGGGCATTACATATCTTCTTCTAGTTTTCTGGAAACTTTGTTACTGAGTTTGAATGAGTAAGTAAATGCCAGAGAACATTCTTGTGGGAGGCAAGGCAATGAAAAAAAATATATTATGGATAATGACAGTTATTATTATCTTCATGGTTATTTTATTTTGGATTTTTTCCTTATTTTATGGAACTCCGTGGGGAAAGATTAAATTTAAACATGATGCAAACGAATATCTGAAAAAAAATTATTCTCATGAAATGGTTCTTAATTCTGATGTGATATACAGCTTTAAAGAAAATACATATTCAGTTGAAGTTAGTCCAGTAGAATTAAAGGATATAAAATTTGGAGTGTGGCAAAATCCAAATAATAAAAATGAACTTATCGATAATTACTTTATATATTATTGGACTTTTCAAGTAAACAATGAGTTAAGTAAGTATCTTGATTCAACATTTCTAAATGATAAGGTTAGTGGGAAAATAATAATTCAGAATTCATCAGCATACGAAAAAAATGAAAATACTAAAAGTGCCCCACCTAATTATCATGAGATTAAAAAGTATCTGCAAGAAGGTACGTATATATATATTGACATAGATAAAGAAATAAATAAGAGAAATTTGGCGGAAGAGCGCGATTTGATTTATAAAATATTAAATGTTATTAAGAAGAATAACTACCTTTTCAATTATATTTTTGTAGAATATACTAAATCATCTGATATTTATTTTGAATTAGATTACGAAGAATTTAAGCAGATTGAAAATAGTTCAGATATAAGTGGATATATATAAAAGGGTTGAGATAAATGAAAAGCCAGATATGAGTATATGAAGTGCACCCCCTATAATTTCATCGGTTTAATCAGGGGGTTTATCCAATGTCTATCATAGGGGTGCACTTCACTATTCAAGAAGCAGTCAATACTAGACGACCGTTTCTTCCTGCCTCAAATTATTACTCATCCCCAATCCTATGCAAACTTCGAAATTGTACAGGCGTCATCCCCTCTAACTGACGGAAGCATGAGCTAAAGTAGCTAGCCTGCGAGAAGCCTGTTTCCAGTGCGATCTGTTTCACGGATAGTCCCGTTGAAGCAAGAAGGCGCTTCGCTTGGACCAGCCGGGATTCCAATAAGAAATCCGGAAACGATTTACCGAACGTCTGGCCGAATTTGCGACTGAAGTAATGGGTGCTGTATCCAGCAAGAGCTGCGGCTTTCTCGATCGAGAAAGGCTCTTGGCTATGCGATCGAACGTAATTGGCAACGGCCCGAATTTTGTCTGATGCATAATTAAGCGGAACATTTAGTCGATCAGAAGTGTTCAAAAGCCTTGTCAGAAGCTCGTATAAAGTTGAAGCGACGGTGTATTCATCATCAATCTGATAGGCTTCGCCTAACGTCAACAATTTCTCGAGTAAGCTCTCGACGGGTGATAAGTGAGATAAGGAAAATAACCATGGCTCATCAAGGCCTCTGCTGTCTAATAGCTCCTCCAATCGCTCCCCATAGAAATGAACCCACCGAATGCTCCAAGGTTCGCTTGCATCCGAGTAATAGCTTTGTCTCATACCAGGCCCATAGAGAAAGCCTTGCCCCTTCAATAGCTCATAACGCTTACCTTCTGTTGTCACGTATCCTTTGCCATCAAGCACAATATGCAAATTGTAATTGCGGTGGAGATTAAATTCTTTGGTTTGGAATTCACGGTTGACAATATGATCGGGATAATTACTGAAACCGCCTATATAATCCGGGAAGCATACATGTCTGGTGAATAAGGGTTTTGGCAGAAAATTGTGCTCGTTCATAGCAACTCCTTGAATCGCATTATTTTAAATGAATAGTATTATATATACGCTTATCTAATAGGTTAAAAACAAATCTATGACAATATTTTAATACAGGTCGCATCTTTTTGTCATTTATTCATGTCCGCTTGTCTATTAAAATAAGGTTACAGATTCCTTCGAGTATAGGGTGTTGAAGGAACCTATTCAACGATAAACAGGTGAATAAAAGGAGAGCTGAGAGATGCAGCAATTATATTACGGTGTAGCTTACTATGATGAATATATGCCTTATGAGCGGCTTGAGGAAGATATTCGAATGATGAAGGCTGCCGGCATTAATCTCGTCCGCATTGCCGAATCGAGTTGGAGTACGCATGAACCGCAAAATGGCGTCTTTGACTTTTCCAGTGTTGACCGTGTGCTCGATGCGATGCATAAAGCAGATATTCACGTTATTGTCGGAACGCCGACGTATGCTGTGCCGACATGGATGGTGAAAGAGCATCCAGAGGTGCTCGCTGAGACGCCGAGGGGGCCAGGACGCTATGGCGCGAGGCAGATTATGGACATTATAAGCCCAGCGTATCTTTTCTATTCAGAGCGAATTATTCGCAAGCTTATTGCAAGAGTGTGCAGCCATCCTGCCGTAATTGGTTATCAGGTAGATAACGAAACGAAGCATTACGAGACGAGTGGTCCTAACGTACAGCTCCGCTTCGTCAAGTATATGAAGGAGAAATTCGGTACGATAGAGAGGCTGAATAAGGAATTTGGCCTCGATTATTGGAGTAATCGCATTAATAGCTGGGAGGACTTCCCTTCTGTTGTAGGTACAATTAACGGCAGTCTCGGTGCCGAGTTCTCTCGTTTCCAGCGTCAGCTCGTTACTGATTTTCTAGCTTGGCAGGTTTTGATTGTGAATGAGTACAAGCAGCCTGGTCAGTTTGTGACACATAACTTTGATTTTGATTGGCGCGGTCATTCGTTTGGTGTCCAGAAGGATGTCGATCACTTCGAAGCAGCCAAGGCACTCGATATTGCGGGAGTCGATATTTATCATCCATCGCAGGATGAACTGACTGGCAAGGAAATCTCATTTGGCGGGGATTCCACTCGTTCGCTAAAGGGTAAAAATTATTTCGTGCTTGAGACACAAGCGCAGGCGTTCCCGAATTGGACGCCTTATCCAGGTCAGCTTCGTCTACAAGCCTTCAGCCATCTCGCTTCTGGGGCCAATATGGTTGAATATTGGCATTGGCATTCAATTCATAATTCGATTGAAACGTATTGGAAAGGCTTGCTCAGTCATGATCTGGGAACGAATCCAACGTATGAGGAAGCAATGACGATTGGCCGAGATTTCAAGCGCCTATCTGCTAATCTTATTAATCTGAAAAAGGAAAACAAAGTTGCAATGCTTGTCAGTAACGAGGCGTTAACCGCAATCGAATGGTTCAAGCTGCCTGGCGGTGAAGTGCGTTATAATGAAATCGTTCGCGTGCTCTATGATCAGCTGTATGAGATGAATATTGGCTGTGATCTGCTGTATCCAGGCTCGTCCGATAGCTTTGGCAGCTATGGTCTGATTGTGGTACCAGCACTTTATGCGGCTTCGGATGAGCTGCTTGAAAAGCTGAATCAATACGTCGAGAATGGCGGCCATGTTGTCTATACGTTCAAGAGCGGGTTCGCAAATGAACAAATTCAGGTTCGAGCCAGCATGCAACCAGCCATAATTGAGAAAGCGTGCGGCGTTCAATATAGTCAGTTTGTAGAACCTAATGAAGTTTCGCTAAAAGGAAATCCTTTCGACGTTGAAGTGGAGTCTAACCGTGTTAATGTTTGGATGGAGCTGCTTACGCCAACAACGGCTGAGGTGCTTGCTTGGTATGATCATCCGCACTGGGGGAAATATGCAGCTATAACGGAAAACCAATTTGGCCTTGGTACGGCAACCTATATCGGTTACATGCCAAGTCCAGAGGTTGCAGGGAAAGTATTGGAGAGAGCTTGCAAGGCTGCAGGATTAATGGGTGTTGATCAGGAGCTGCGCTTTCCATTGATCGTTAAGAACGGGATAAATGAAGCAGGACGAGCCATTCGTTATTATTTCAACTATTCTAGCAGTCCGAAGTCTTTCACTTACCCACATGGTGGCGGAATCGAACTGTTGTCTGAGCGGAGTATTACTTCCGGCGAATCAATCGAGTTAGATAGCTGGGGATTTGTCATTGTTGAGGAGACCACAACTTCTGTATAACCATTAATAATTAGTTAGCACTACTAGTACAACTCAAAACGAGATGAAGCCTGATAGATCAAGCTCTTAGATCTATCAGGCTGTTTTGCGTCCATTAGGTGAAAGAAGCTTTACGATACTCTGTCGGGGTGAGGCCAACCGTTTTTTTGAATGCGGAGTTAAATGAGTCAATACTGCGATAACCGACCGCATCCGCAATCACGTTTATTTTAAGTCCGCTGCTGCGCAGCAGTTCACAGCTTTTCTGTATACGAAGATTTTGGAGAAAGGAACCAAAGGTTTGTCCGGTATGTTTGAGGAAAAGGCGCTGGAGATGTCTTTCGCTCCAGCCTGCAAAGCGGGATAGCCCCGACAGCGTTATTGCCTGATTAAAGTGTTGATCCAAATAATAAATGACATCATTAAAGTCAGCAGATTCATGTGTTAACGGATTCTTATCGCCATATCTCCGCCTATAAACCGTGACGATGAGCTGGCTTAATAGCGTATATAACATCGTTTTGGAGCCGGTATCTCGCACGGACATTTCACGATACAGCTTCTGCATGATGATTTCGATAGACCCATCCCGGTCGTAGACTGAAAAGTAGGACATGGTATTGTTTCCTAGGCTGAACAAATGCTCTTGAACAGGCTGCTCTTGCAGGCTGGATAGCTCGGTCGCCAGATGAGTGTCGAACAAGCAATTGTACACAATAGGAGGTTTACTGGAACGCTCGGAGGTAGACGGCCTGAATACATGAGCGACACCAATCGGGATGATAAATAGCCAGCCTTTGTGAATGGGGAACGTCTCTTGCTCAATATGGTGAAAGCCACTCCCCTCGGCAACATAACAATACTCGATAAAATCATGCTCATGGTATGGAACCATGAAGTCCTCGGTATATCGGTTTACCCACATATGCAGATTGTTCGGGAGAAAAATATGACTGCTGAACACTTGGTGTTTGCGATCCATCGAATCATTCCTCGTATCGTTAGTACGAATAGTATAGCTTAACTTCATGCAGATGTCCTTATTGAAGGGATTAAATGTCTATATTAAAGGGAAACGTACGGCTTGCAATTGATATAATGGCTGTATTAAACAATTTCCGCTCTCAGCAGGAGCTGCGAAAGGATGAGGACGATTTGAACAAAAAACCTGTGTGGATTTGGTATCCTGGCGATTTCGAAATCTTTCATCATTTGCTGCTAAACACTAGGCGCGAAGAACGCCATCATTACTGGCCGGCCTTTTGGCGATTGGACGACTGCTATCACAATGTGCGTTTTCGTAAACAGGTGCATTGCGACAATTCGGAGGAAATGACCGTATATGCCCATGGTATCGGACACGTGATGGTCGATGGGCGGAAGCTCCCCTTCGGCAACCCTGTTACTCTAACGCCTGGCGAGCATGAGATTATCATAAGTATTGCCCGTACGGACGGATTGCCATGTGTCTATGTGGATGGGGATCAAAGTGCCAGCGACTCGACTTGGGAGGCAAATAATTTCAGCTTCGACTGGCTTCCTGCCGGTTGTAACGAGCTGTATCTGAATAAAGAAGATGACCCTAACCTATTTGCATTTCATTATGAGGAAATAAAGCCTGTATCGATAGAGACAAGAGTGGACGGCATTCTGTACGACTACGGACAAGAGACCTTTGCAGCTTTATCATTCGAGCAATTGCAGTCGCCTAACGAGATTTTGCTATTTTACGGAGAATCAATCGAAGAGGCATTAGATACGGAGCACAGTATTTTAATTGATTCGGTTCCTGCGGGTAGCGATGCCTATCGCTGTCCTCCACGGGCATTCCGGTATGTGTTTATTCAGGGGGCAGAGACGGAGCTATTCAAGCTGACCGCTTGGTATGAGTTTTTGCCATTTGATCAAAAAGGAAGCTTCACTTGCTCGAATGAGATGGTCAATCGAATATGGAATACGGCAGAATATACGTTTCACTTGAACAGTCGGGAGTTCTTCCTAGATGGAATCAAACGAGATCGTTGGGTGTGGTCCGGTGACGCTTACCAAAGCTACTTGATCAACAACTACCTTTATTTTGATACGGATATTACGAAGCGGACAATTATTGCATTGCGCGGCAAAGACCCGATTGTGAAGCATATCAATACGATTCTTGACTACTCCTTCTACTGGATTATGAGTATTGAGGCGTATTATCAAGCAACGAAGGACATGGACTTTATTACCTTTATCTACCCGCGAATGAAATCCATGATGGATTATTGTATCTCGCTTGCGGACGCGGACGGTTTCATCCGAGGCAGAGAGGGAGATTGGGTCTTCATCGACTGGGCGGAAATCGACAAAACCGGTGCCGTGAGTGCTGAACAAATGCTGTTCGCGGAGAGCTTGAAGGCGACATGGGCATGCGGCGAACGGCTTGGCCTTGGCGAAGAACGTTATATGAAGCGTTATGATGAATTGAAAGAAAAAATTATAACATCCTTCTGGGACGAAGAGCGGGGAGCGTATATAGACAGCTCTGAATCGGGCAAACGCAACGTTACCCGTCATGCCAACATATTCGCGCTGCTGTGGGGATATGCGGATAAGGAGCAGCGGGAGAGTATTATCGCAAACGTGATGCTCAACGATGCCGTGCCTCAGATCAGTACGCCTTATTTCAAGTTTTATGAGCTGGAGGTTATGTGCAATATCGGCCATCTTGCGTATGTCACCGATCAGATCGAGCAATATTGGGGCGGCATGCTTCAGCTTGGGGCGACTACATTCTGGGAGGAGTATAATCCCGAAGTAACCGATCTTGAGCGTTATGGCATGTATGGTGATCGTTATGGCAAAAGCTTATGTCATGCATGGGGAGCGAGTCCGATCTATTTGCTAGGGCGGTATTATTTAGGTGTGTATTCTACCTCAGCAGGATACGACACCTTCGTTGTAGAGCCTCAGCTTGGCGGATTAGAATGGATTAAAGGAACCGTTCCGTTAAACAAGGGAACGGTATCCGTTGAGCTTTCGAAACAAACCTTGCAGATCGTCACGAATCAAGCGGGAGGAACCGTACGTATTCATGGGAGGGAGTATCCGCTCACGAAAGATATTCCCTTTGAGTTGAGCCTAAACTGAGCCATTTTATGGAATTGCCGAATAGCGACCTGCCACTTACCCTCTTATTGTTAAGAGGGTTTTGTGCGTTATAATTACATGGCTTAGTCGAAGTTTGTCATTTTCTCGTCATTGGTGTCTGTTATGCTTATTCGCGCTAGGAGCAGACATCATAGAGGAGGAATTGTATTGAGTTATACGTTTAAAAGAGCAGTATCCAGCATGCTAGCTATGTTACTGTTGCTAGGTGGGTTTAGCGGGCTGTTTGTTGGAGGAGACAAAGCGCATGCAGCAGTATTTGCTGGGGGGACAGGTACGGCAAACGACCCTTATCTAATTGCAACGGCAGCTCAGCTTGACGAGGTCAGAAATTATTTGGATTGGGGTCTCTATTTTGAACAGACCGCAGAGATTGATTTAAGTGCATACGCGAACTGGAATCCGATTGGGTATCATACATTCAATGGTTATGGGTATGATGATAAAAGGTTTCAAGGAAACTATGACGGTAATGGGTTTAAAATTAAAAATTTAAAAATAGATAGAGATGCAAATCAGGTGGGGTTGTTCGGAATTATACAAGGTGGTTCCTTGAGCAATATGATTCTGGAGAACGTGAATGTTAAAGGTCAGAAAAGTGATCAAACGGGTAGTGCTGTTGGTGCCCTGGTTGGAAATAACTACGGGTCAACGATTCGTAATAGTCATGTAACCGGAACAGGCGTTGTCACTGGCGCAGGTCCTGCTAGTCAAGTAGCTGGACTAGCAGGAGTAAACACTGGAACCATAGTAGACAGTTACACGACCATTAATGTAACGGGACTCGGTTTTGTAGCAGGGCTGGTAGGACAAAACCAAGGTACCATTAGCCAAAGCTATGCGACTGGAAATATAACAGGAACAGCGGATTATGTAGGCGGTTTAGTTGCCTATAATATGGAAGGACCGATTAGAAACAGCTATGCGACGGGAAGTGTGACAGGTGTAAATAATGTAGGTGGTTTGGCTGGAATTAATAACGGTTATTTTGGCGGGACCGTCGCGAGCAGCTACTCCACAGGCGTAGTAACCGGAACTGGATTTGATGTTGGTGGCTTGCTGGGAATTTATGCTGGAACGGGATCTGCATCTTTCAGCGGCAGCTTTTATAACAGCACAACATCAGGGAAATCGGATACGGGAAAAGGTGATCCTAGAACAACCGCCCAGATGCAGGATGCAGCCACATTCGGCAGCTGGGATCCTTCGGTTTGGTATTTTGTTGCTGGTCAATACCCGCAACTATGGAAGGGTGCGTTGACGCAAGGAACGGATGGCGGTACAACAAAGCTGAGTTATTTTGACAATGGCATGGAGTATTCGACGGATGGTAGTACCTACACGCCTTTCACAGGTACTTCAGATGATATTAGTGCAAGTATCAACGATATTATTACGGTACGGTTAACAGCCAATCATTCGGTATCAAAAACATGGACGGTAAGCAGTGCGGACATCAAGCCAGCGGCGGCACCAGAAGCAAGCCTGGTAGCTGGAACGAATCCGAGTACAACGAAGTTAATCGATATGACAGATGAGCTGGAGTATAAAATTAATGAGGGCTCATACGCAGCGGTTAATGCTGATGAAACAAGCGTGGACAATATTTCTGTCAGCGCAGGAGATCAGATTTATGTACGAACAGCGGAAACAAGCGATCAACCGGCATCTTACGAACAAGTATTGAATGTTATTGCAGAGAATATCAAGCTCGTCACCATTACTAGCTCTGAGATTAATGGAGTAACGGTGCCAGCAGCAGGTGAAACACCGGTAGCAACATTAGCGGATACGACCGAGTACTCAGCAACGATTGCTTGGTTACCTGCACATAGCACATTTGCTACGAATACAGCTTATACAGCAACCATAACGATTACGCCGAAGAATGGATATACAGTAACAGGCGTAACGGAGGATTTATTCGAAGTCTATGGAGCAACAGCATCGAATGATGCGGATGCAGGCATTATTACAGCACTGTTCCCAGCAACAGATGCCACAGTTGCTGCAGCCATTACTGGAGTAACGGTGCCCGTAGCAGGAGCGACGCCAGTAACTGAGCTGGACGCACCAGCTTACACAGCAACGGTTAACTGGTCACCAGTTCATACAACCTTTGCTCCTAGCACAGCGTATACAGCTACTGTCTCTCTTACTCCGAAAGAAGGATACACATTAATTGGTGTAACCGATGACTACTATACGGTTGCTGGAGCACAAGCATCCAATGAAGCGGGTTCAGGTGGTTTAACAGCAGCATTCCCAGCAACAGCTGCGACCATTACAACGGCAACCATTGCTGGCATAACGGTTCCAGAGGCGGGAGCTGTACCTGTAACAACTTTGACAGATACAAGTGAATACACAGCAACGATTGCCTGGTCACCTGTTTCTGTCACTTTCTCGACCTATACAGCTTATACGGCAACCATTACTGTTTCACCAAAAGAAGGCTATACATTAACTGGCGTAGCGGAAGACTTCTTTACTGTAGCTGGAGCAATAACGACAACTAGTGCTGCGGATTCGGGTGTTGTTACGGCGGTATTCCCAGCAACAGCTGCGACAATCACAACGTCAGCCATTGCTGGTGTTACTGTACCAGTAACAGGAGAAACACCAGTAGCTGAGCTGCCGGAAACGGATGATTATACAGCGACGATTACTTGGTTGCCTGCAGGCAGTACATTTGCTGGCAATACTGCATATACAGCAGCCATAACAATCACGCCTAAACCAGGGCGTACATTAACAGGTGTGGATGAAGACTTCTATACCGTACAAGGAGCGACATCCACAACAAATAATGTGGAGACAGGCGTTGTTACAGCGGTATTTCCAGCAACAGCGACCGTTATTTCTGCAACAGCGATCACAGGTGTAACGGCACCTGTATACGGCGAAATTCCCGTAACGACTCTAGTGGAAACAACAGCGTACACAGCCGCAATTAATTGGTCGCCGGAAGCTGTACAATATGCGCCAAATACAGCTTATACAGCAACGATTACGATTACACCAAAGGCTGGATACACATTAACAGGTGTGGAAGCGAACAGCTTTACTGTAGCTGGAGCAACAGCAACTCATGCAGCGAATACAGGCGTTGTAACAGCGGTATTCCCAGCAACTGCACCGGCGAGTACGGCGGCAACGCTGACATCGACTATAGGTACAGTGAGCATAGGTGGAACTGCCAATGAAACGATTACGGGCATACCATTCGGAACGACGTTAACTGCTGTTGTGAATGCAATTACGCCAGCAGCACAAGCATCGTTCGGAGTGTTTGAAGCTGATGGGACAACTGTAGCAACAGCTTTGGCAACGGGTATAAAGGTAATCGTCACAGCACAAGATGGAATTACGAAGGTTACGTATGTAGTGACAGTGAATGCTGCACCGCCAACAGACGGTCCATCACCGACACCTGTAACGGTACCAACGACACCATCATCAACAGCTGTCACAACACCAAAACCGATTGAAACCGTCACATCTACAAATGGTTCAATTACAGTCCCAGCTGGCAGTGCAGGCAAAGTTAGCTTAGGCGATGACGCATCAATTGCTATTCCTGAGGATGCGACAGGCAAAGAACTGAAAGTTACGATTGAGAAAGTACAGAATACGCAGAGCTTGCTAACGAAGGAAGAGATTCTGCTAAGCTCCGTTTTCGAAATACTGAAAAACTTTTCAGAGAACTTCAATAAGCCGGTTTCGCTGAGCCTCGTCTTCAATCCGACAAGCCTAACGAATAACCAAAGAGCTGCTATATTCTACTATGACGAAGTGAAAAAGATATGGGTTGAGGTCATAGGCAGCAAAGTAAGCGGCAATACAATTACCGTAACGGTTAATCACTTTACGAAGTTTGCGGTACTCGCTGTGGATACTAATGCAGTGAACGTTAGCTTTAGCGATATTTCTGGACATTGGGCAGAGGCAAATATTAAGCAAGCGGTTAGCAGCGGTATCGTGAATGGCTACCTAGATGGTACGTTTAAACCGAGTGAAATTGTAACGCGCGCAGAATTTGTTGTGATGCTGATGAACATGCTGAAGCCACAGGTTGAAGGAAAGGCTTTGACTTTCACGGATACAGCAAGTATTGGGGCATGGGCTCAGCAAGCAGTTGGACAAGCTCTGCAAGCAGGTATTATTAACGGTTACGAGGATGGAAGCTTCCGTCCGAACGCACAAATTACACGTGCCGAGATGGCAGCAATGGTCGCGATCGCATTAAGTCACGCTAGTGAAGCGAATGCGATAACTGGATTTGCTGATGATGAAAGCATTCCGACATGGGCGATCGGCAGTATTGCTTTCATGAAGCAGTCAGGTCTAATGCAAGGAAAAGGCAATAATGAATTTGCCCCTAAAGACCTTGCAACAAGAGCTGAGGCAGTGACGGTTCTGCTGAAAGTATTGGCACAGGAAACGAAATAATACAGTGTTGATACTCAGGTTGGGGAACATCTCATAATGGCAAAGAAATGAACTGAAACCATTGTGGTCCATTGCTAAAATAGCGCCACAGGCACTTACGCCTGCGGCGCTATTTGTCGTCTATGATTAACTAATATGTTCTTCAATAAGTGATGGGTCAGTGCATGTCATCCAAGGATGGCTGCATTGACAAGCTTCGCATTACGATATCATACTGAATGAACAAATAAGCGGAAGTTCTTAATGAAAGCGCTACCTACTCTGGTGAGGTTTAAACATACGAACGAAAATTAAAATTCGGGACGATAAACATCAGAAGGCAAAAGGAATAATGGATGAACTTAAGGAGGGCCATATGCTCAAAATGGTAAACAGAATGAAAATAAAGCATAAATTAATTCTCATTATGCTGCTCCTCACTGGAATCGTGTGCGCTGGCTTCGTTGTCGCTATGACGCTATCGTTCAAAACTTACGATGAAATGCTGTATGATCACGCCTCACGGGCGATGAATTTATCGGTGTCGGGAATCGAGAATGAGATCGGAAATATTGAGAAGCTATCCGTGAACATGGCGCTTGATTCTCGTATTCAGGAGCAGCTAATCAATATAAGGGGAGTATTATCGTCTTATGAACGTGTAAGAAGAATGACGGATTTCAAGAGCAAAGTTCTTCAATACATGTTAACGGAGAAGAGCATTTCTTCCATCCGCTTTCTAAATACAGAAGGGTACAACTTTTTTGTCGGACAAAATAACGTAACGAACGACGAGAAGTTAGTGCAGGACATCGTTGACAAGGCCCATCTCAGGGAGGGCGCAGGTGTATGGATTGAATCAGGGGATGACTTAATCTCAGCCAGAGAAATCCGTTCCATATTTGATCCGATTCTGGAACCGCTCGGTACACTTATTTTTCGCGTCGATTACGACGGTTTGGTCGAAAGGCATTTCCGGCCGACAATGAACCAGTCTGCACAATTGTTTGTCATTTCGAATTCAGGGGTGCTGTATCGTCCCAATGGGGAAGCGTTCAAGAGCTTTTCGATTGAATCGGTTCAGTTCCCTGAAGAACAAGGGTTTCTTCTTGAAAAAATCGAGGGCAAAACCTATTTCTTAGCCTATACGCGATCATCCTCTACGGGGTGGAAGTACATTAGTCTTACTCCTTACGATGATATTTTCCAAAAGAAAAGGGCTGTGCGCAATACGATT
The DNA here is from genome assembly GCF_005930355.1 of Paenibacillus sinopodophylli. Classification (GTDB taxonomy): domain Bacteria; phylum Bacillota; class Bacilli; order Paenibacillales; family Paenibacillaceae; genus Pristimantibacillus; species Pristimantibacillus sinopodophylli. Next base: position 1,726,552 of record NZ_VDBO01000001.1, on the reverse strand, counting down.
ATTACTATTGTAGTAATCATGGTAGCCGTGGCATCCGTAATAAGCTACATGTTCGCGCGAACATTGACTAGACCAATCGTTTTATTAACAAATCAGATGCGGAATGTGGAGAAAGGCGATTGGAGCGTATCGACCCTTGAGACTAATTCTGTCCCGCGAATGGATGAGATCGGCTATTTGCACAAAAGATTTCAAAACATGGTTCGAAATATTGAACAGCTTATCGATGAAAACTATAAAAAACAGATCGTAATAAAAGACACGGAATATCGAGCGTTACAAGCGCAAATTAATCCGCACTTTCTTTATAATACGTTAAGCTCCATTAACTGGATGGCGAGATCGAATAATGACGAGATTATATCGACGATGGTTGAGTCGCTAAGCCGAATATTCCGGGTTTCCATAGACGATAAACGGACGATGGTTACGATCAGAGAGGAACTCGAGCTAATCGAAGGCTACATGTATATTCAGAAGGTGCGTTATGCGGACAAAATCGAATTTGTAGTAGACGTTCCGGAAGAGGTTATGGCATCTCAGATACCCAAGTTTACGCTGCAGCCTATTGTCGAAAATGCGATTCATCATGCAGTTGACCAAATGATCGATGTATGTCGAATTGCGATAAAAGCGGAAATCGACGAAGAAAATCAGGAATTGACCTTTATTATTTCGGATACCGGTCCTGGGATGGATATGACTTTCTTAGAAGCTCTGCGACAATTTAACGTCGAAGCGAAAGGAACGGGAATCGGCTTGAAAAATATATATGACCGATTGCAGATTATTTACGGAGAGCGTTACCATTTTGAAATCGAGAGTGCTCTGTCGGAAGGGACAAGCATTCGAATTACGATACCAAAAGGAGAAGACAGCTATGTATAAAGTGTTGATCGTAGATGATGAGAAGCTTGCAAGAGAAAGTATCGCGAAGTTGATCGTATGGGAAAGCTACGGTTTTGAATTGTTAGGCACTGCTAGCAATGGGGAGGAAGCGCTGAACCGCTTGCGACAGGAGCCCGCTGATATTGTCATCACCGACATCCGAATGCCGCTTATGGATGGACTGCGTTTGATTGAACTGCTGAAGGAGGAGTCTCCACGAACCGAATACATTGTGTTATCTGGGTATGGGGATTATGACTATACAAGTGTAGCCATGACGCATGGTGTAAAGCATTATCTTCTAAAGCCGTCTAACGAGGTGAAAATCTTGGAAGTGCTCCAGCAAGTCGTTGTAGAGCTGGAAGAAAGAGCAGAGCAACAGCAATTTTATGAACGGCTGCAAAGCGATTTCAGCAAGGTGCTGCCTCATGTGAAGGACCAACTGCTGCGGGATATTGTCCTAACGGGTATTTACAATAAGCAGGACTGCGACTACTTTATGGATTTGTTCATGATAAGGCAGCAAATGTTTAAACTGCTGCTGTTTACATTTCAAGAAACAACCGAGTATTTCCAGAAATTTGCCCTTAAAAATATTGCGGAAGAAGTGTTCGAGGCAGGTGGTGCGTATTTGACGACTATCGTTCAAGACCACGTATTGCTGCTCGTCAGCTCTGATGATTTTTTGCCGTTATCAGAGAAGGTTAAGCTGGTACAACGAATATACAAAGCTTATTACAAGCTTGAATTGATTGTCGCGATTAGCGATGAAGGCGGTTTCTATAACATTCGCCCTATGTATGAGCGTGTGAAGCATTGTTTGAGTTTGGGATCTGCCTTCCAGGAGGGATACATTGTTACGCCGCAGGATGTGTTGACCGCCGGGAGAAGTCTTCCGGTAGATTCGGCCATCTTGTCGGAACGGCTGACATCAGCCGTTCAATCAGGGCGCTTAGACTTGGTTGAAGATACGATACAACATGCTATTCGTTCCTTTGAGACGGGTCTTTTTGATCGGAAAGAAGCCAAGCATTTTTGCCTGGATCTGTTTCTAACTGTGATTAGGCAAACGGAGGAAGGACTGGATGAATTCGTCCCGAAAATTCCTATTTTGTATGAGATAGCATCCTTGCGAGGGGCATTTCAGTTTCTAGAGGAAACGGCCATTGAGCTGGCCAAACGAAATTCAGGACTAGCGGCGAAGAAGCAAAATGATCTGATCGATTCTGTTTTGCAAATCGTTGGCGAAAATGTAAGTAACCCGGAATTGTCCTTAAAGTGGATTGCGAACGAGCTTCTGTATGTCAACGTGGACTATCTGGGGAAGCTGTTCGCGAAGCGGATGGAAAACAAATTTTCCAACTATCTCGTTCAATTGCGAATGGAGCTTGCCAAAAAATATATGGAGCAGGAAAACGAGCTAAGGATATACGACATTGCCGTTATAGCAGGTTATCCTGAAGACGCACAGTATTTCAGCAAAGTGTTCAAGAAATATACGGGAATGACGCCAACTGAATATGTAGGAGCCAACAGGCGAAATACGAATTAAATCGGTCTTTAGACATATTGGTCGATTTTTTTCAAGAAGAACCTCTATTTTTTCCATGTCGTCAATTGTTCGCAGGATGTATTTTATAAGTAGAGCGATTGGTGTAAGTCCAGGCCTGGATACGCAAATCCGTTCATCACTCACAACAATCCAAACAAAGGGGCGCTAAAAAATGAAAAGACGTTTTTCGGTAATGATGCTCTTGGTGCTAGCATGCGTACTTGCGCTTGCAGGATGTTCGGGCGGTAATTCGGGCGAAAAACCTGCATCGACAGAAACGGTTAAAGATACAGAAGGCAATGGTACGAAAGCGGCAGACCTTCGCGTAATTTGGTGGGGGAATCAAGATCGCCACGATATAACATCAAAAGTTCTCAACATGTATGCAGAGGCTAATCCGGGAGTAACTTTCTCACCTGAATACCAAGGCTTTGATGGTTATTATCAGAAGCTCACATTGCTGGCTGCTTCGAATAACATGCCTGACATTTTTCAGTTTTATGTAGGTGCAAGCGATGCCAATCAGTTTATGGACAAGGGATTGGTAGAACCTTTGGATTCGTATATCGAGAGCGGTATCATCGACGTATCCAATATCGGAGAAAGCACACTGTCGGGCGGAAAAGCGTCAGACGGCAAAATATATGGTATTCCTCTTGGAGTTAACGCAAGGACGATGATCGTAGACCCTGCCGCCTACGAGAAGGCCGGACTTACCATTCCAGAAGGCGGATACGCCAATTGGGAAGCACTTTATGAAGATTTGAAAAAGCTGAAGGAAGTTACTGGCTACTACGGCGCTGAAGATTTGTTCAACGTAACCTTTGCCCTCCCTTATTATGCTCGCCAGTTCGGTCAGACGGTTAGCGCAGAAGAAACAGGAATAGGCTTTGATGAAAAAGTATATTCGGATTTCTTTACTTATCGAAAACAATGGGCTAAAGAGGGGTTGATTCCAAAAATGGATGCCTCGATGTCGGTGAAAAACCCAGAGGAGTCATTTTTGGTGAAAGGCCAATCGGCTGTCATGGTTGCATATACGAATCAGTACCCTGGTATCGTGAAGGCGGCAGGACGACCGCTCCAGATGATTCTTATGCCGGGACCGAACTCAGATAAGGCGATGGACGTACGTCCAGGCCTGCACTTCTCCATATCCGCTAATTCATCCAACAAGGAAGCAGCGGCGAAGTTCATTAGTTATTTTGTTAACGATATTGAAGCGAACAAAGTGCTGAACGCGAATCGGGGCATGCCGATTACGAGCCAAGTGCGCGCATCCTTAGCCGAGCAGTTCGAGCCTGACATGAAAGCAGTTGTTGAATACATGGATATAGTGACTGAGCATAGCGGTCCACTTGATCCACCCGCACCTACAGGGTCTACGGAAATTGAGGCTTTAATGATCGATTTGGAGCAGCAAATTATGTATGATCACATTTCCATTCAAGATGCGTATGCGAAGCTTCAGAAGGATGCAGCAGGAATAGTCGCAAAACATAAGAAGTAATAAACAAAGCGGCCGGTTTCTTGGGATTTTTTCAAGGAATCGGCCGTAGATGGGTATGGTGACAATGATGGCACAACAAATTAGAAAGTCGAGCGGTAATGAGAACGGAGCGGGCTACTTATTTATTTTGCCTTGGATTATTGGTTTTATCGCATTTACGGCAATTCCGTTTATATGTTTATTTTACTTTACTTTTACTAAATATGATTTATTATCGTCACCGAAATGGACGGGTTTAGACAATTTCATTCGCATGTTCACAGCGGATGATAAGTTTTTGACGAGTCTGAAAGTTACCTTCATCTACGTTCTGACAGCCATACCGCTTCGTCTCATATTCGCATTATTGATTGCGATATTGCTGAATATGAAGATTAGGTTCGTTGGACTATATCGAACAGCTTTCTACATTCCTTCGATTATCGGAGGCAGCGTAGCAGTTGCTGTTATGTGGGGGCAATTATTCGGATTGAACGGAGCCGTGAATGCGGTCATTGAGGCAGTATTCGGATTTCGGCCGAACGTATCATGGATCGCTCATCCTGATACCGCACTATGGTCGCTTATCCTTATGGCGATTTGGCAATTCGGGTCTCCCATGATTATTTTTCTTGCGGGATTAAAAAACATTCCCGATTCTTATTACGAGGCAGCGGTTGTGGACGGTGCGAATGCCTTTCAGCGGTTTGTCAAAATTACACTTCCGCTGCTAACGCCGATTATTTTATTCAACCTTGTCATGCAGATCATAGGTGGATTTATGACCTTTACACAAGGACTCATCATTACCGACGGCGGTCCGCTGGATCGCACCTTATTTTATCAACTTCATGTATACCGACAAGGATTCGAGTTTCTTGACATGGGTTACGCAGCAGCGCTTTCTTGTTTCTTGCTCGTAATTGTCGCCATCTTAACTGCATTGGTCTTCAAAACGTCGTCGGCATGGGTACATTACGAGTCGAAAGGATAAAGGGTATGATACGAAATTCTAAATTTTCATGGACGAAGCTAATGATTCAATTGATGTGTCTCGTCATCGGAGCCGCTTCTCTATATCCCATCGCTTGGATGATAGCAAGCTCGTTTAAAGAAAGCTCTCAAGTGTTCGTGAGCGCACATTCACTCATTCCGGCAGCGTGGGATTTCTCGAACTATTCGAACGGTTGGAAGGGCTTCGCTGGCATTACTTTCGGGACATTCTTCAAGAACACATTCATCATCGTATGTACGACCGTTCTTGGAACTATTGTTTCTTGCTCTTTAGTCGCTTATGGGTTCGCGAGAGTGAAATTCAAGCTGAAGGGCTTCTGGTTCGGAACCGTCATGCTTACGCTGCTATTGCCAGGTCAAATTGTACAAATTCCGCAATACATTATTTTTCATCAGATGGGCTGGGTCAACACGATCTATCCGCTGGTCGTTCCGGCTTTCTTCGGTTCTGCCTTCTTTATTTTTCTAATCATGCAGTTTATTCGTACGATTCCGTATGAATTGGATGAAGCAGCGAAGATTGACGGCTGCAGTCGGTTCGGCATTTTCTCACGTATTATATTGCCTCTTATTAAACCTGCATTGGTAACGTCTGCCATATTCGAATTTTACTGGTCATGGGATAACTTTTTTGGAGCGTTGATTTATTTAGGTAAGCCACAGATGTATACGGTCAGCGTTGCGCTTCGACTGTTCGCCGATCCGAGCTCAGGTACGGATTGGTCTGCAATGTTCGCGATGGCTACACTTTCTCTCATTCCTCCGATACTTGTGTTTTTTATGTTCCAGCGTTACATCGTTGAAGGCATTAGCACGACTGGTCTGAAAGGGTGATGATTATGGCGAAGAGCATTCGAGATAAAATATCCCTGGACGGCATGTGGAAGGGCTTGCTGGAAAGCTGGAGCGAGCCGGGCAGTACAATCGAAAAGGTGATTGTACTGCCCGGAACTCTTGACGAGCATGGATTAGGACCGAAGCCGGATAGCGCGAGCGATCGCTTGAGCCGAGCCTATGCTTACGAAGGAGTGGCGAGTTATGAACGGTCTGTGGATATACCGGAGAGCTGGAGGGGCAAGTCTATCTTCTTCAGAATGGAGCGAACGCGCGAGACGGAGTTGCGGGTTGACGGCATTTTGGTTGGATCCTCCAACTCCTTGTCAACGTCGCAGGTGTATGATGTCAGCCGTTACCTAGATCCAGGTAAACATCTCATTACCGTGATGGTGGACAATCGTTCCGGCATTATGGCGTGGAACAGCATCCGCAACTCACATATGGCGACTGACCACACGCAGACAAACTGGAACGGGATTGTCGGCGCAATCGAATTGTACGCAGTCGATCCCGTTCATATTGAGCATGTTCGCGTACATGCTCAATCGGCAGGAACGGTTCATGGAAAAGCGTTATTGCGTAAACCAGCAGGCAGCTGCGCCGTGGGGCGAATTTTGATTCAAATGAAGGATCTCAACAGCATGGCAATTGTAGAGACGAAAGAAATACCCTTTTCAATGTATTCGGAGATCGTGGAAGCAGAAATCAATTTCACAATTGAGGCAGATGAAACGCTGCGATTATGGGACGAGTTCGATCCGGCGATGTACAGCTTTCATCTCACATTAGATGGGATTATGGGAGAGCATAGATTTGCTGATGAACAGATCGTTCCACTAGGCATTCGCAATTTCATTGCTGGAGGAACCCAATTCGAGGTAAACGGCAAGAAGACGCTGCTGAGGGGCAAACACGATGCATGTGTATTCCCATTGACTGGCTACGCGCCTATGGATGTCGACTCATGGCTGGACGTATTCCGAACGGCCAAGGCATATGGGATCAACCATTATCGCTTCCATTCTTGGTGCCCCCCCGAAGCTGCGTTCGAAGCTGCCGACCGAATCGGTATCTACTTGCAGCCTGAACTCCCGCTATGGAATCCAGGCACAGCGTTCGAGGACGATGAAGAGTGGCAATATTTTTCAGATGAAGCTTTCCGAATTCTGAAGGCATACGGCAATCATCCTTCATTTGTTATGTTTGCCTGGGGCAATGAATTGGCTGGTTCGATCGAGCGTATGGAGCTGCTCGTCGAAGAGGCGCGTAAGTATGATCCAAGCAAACTTTACGCAATTGGCTCCAACAACTTCTTCATACATGCGCGGGCACCGCGTAATTCCGATTATTGGACGACGTTCTGGACCGAAGGCAATTGGAATGTGAAGAAATCCGGCTACGGCGGGAAACATGTGCGCGGGGCTACCCCGCATTCCACGCGTGGATTTATTAACAACAATCCTCCTTCGAGCAGGAAGGATTACCAGGAAGAAATTAAGGATATACCGTTCCCAATCATCGGACATGAGGTGGGGCAATTTCAGATCCATCCGAGCTTTAATGAGATCAATAAGTATAAGGGTGTACTGGAACCGGAACTTCTTACACGTTTCCGGGCTCATGCCGCAGCATCGGGTCTATTAAGTCAAGCGGACGATTTCCAAGCTGCCTCTGGGAGACTCGCTTGTCTTTGCTATCGCGAGGAAATTGAAGCTGTATTGCGAACGCCGGGTATGGCGGGGTTCCAATTGCTGGATTTGCAGGACTTTCCGGGTCAAGGTGGTGCATTCGTTGGAATTTTGGATTCCTTTATGGATTCCAAAGGGATTATTGAACCGGAGGAATGGAGACGGTTCTGCAGTGAAGTCGTTCCTCTTGTACGGATTAAAAGGTATGTATGGTCAGAAGGAGAACGTATAGATGCGCAGATAGAGGTGGCGAATTACGGTCCATCTTCATTAGAGGATAGAGCAGTGACATGGTCGATTATGAACGAAAATGGAAGGCAGGTTGCGGAGGGGAGCTTTCCGAACGTCGTGATTTCGCAAGGGGATGTGGGGTTGGTCGGGACGCTGGAATTCGAGATTCCGCCCATCGCTGAACCGGAGAGATGGAAGCTCTGGATTAAGATCGAGCAGACTACTTACTGCAACGAATACGCGCTTTGGGTGTATCCAAGCAGAGGTGAAGTGTCGATTCCGTCTGCCGTCTTCATCTCCGACGCTTTCGATACATGGACGCAGGAGGCGCTGCACGAGGGCAAGAATGTACTTCTGCTTCCTTCCGCACATCGTTCATTCGGACATGGTCCGCAGGGAACGTTTATCCCCGATTTTTGGTGTTATCCGATGTTTAAGAAATATGATCCGCCTGGAACGCTGGGCATTCTGTGCGATCCTGCTCATCCGGCGTTGTCTGACTTCCCCACTTCATCGCATGCCGAATGGCAATGGTGGCATCTGATGAAAAACTCACGAGCGATGGTACTGGATGAAGCCGGAGCAGATTACAGACCAATTGTACAAGTGATAGACAATGTGGCAAGGCAGCAGAAGCTAGGAATTCTTTTCGAAGCGAAGGTAGGCAAAGGGAAGCTAATGATTTGCTCCATCGATCTTTGGAGCCAGCAGGATCGACCTGAAGCACAGCAATTGCTCCATTCATTGCTGAATTACTGTAAGTCCGACAAGTTTGTTCCTGAAGCGATATGGACGGAAGAATACGTGGAAAAAATATTTGCTAATCAGATGATGTCGGAGGTTATTTCGAATCCGAATGCGGATACTTACGGATAAATGAGAACTACAACAGAACAGCCTGTCGGAGGTAGTGAAGCCGACAGGCATTTTTATCAGGTTAATAGGCATTGGTTAACAAGCATAAGCTGATAGCTTATGAATGAGGAGGACGCTTACATTGACATTTATCATCGATAATAATACGACATACCGCATTCCTAACAATCCGGCTTCGCCAATCCAGCATGCTTGGGAAATGATCAAGCGGGATCATTTAGAGGTTTTTGGCGATGCTCCTGTCATTGCTCTGAGTGAGGAGGAACGGGGCGACGTCGTTTTCCGTTATGCCGTACCTGAGGATGGTTGTCCGGAACGACCGGAGGCATTTTGCTTTCGTTTCATCAAGGTCGGCATGAGAATGGAGCTTCACATTGCTGCAGTAGACGATCTTGGGCTCGTATACGGCATGCTCGAGTACAGTGGTCGATATCTTGGTGTCGACCCGTTCTGGTTCTGGGCGGACCTTCCCCCGAAGAAACGTAGCCAAATTGAGGTTATTGCTGGCGATTATCATTCACCTGAACCAGTGGTTCGCTTCCGCGGCTGGTTCGTGAACGACGAGGTATGCTTAATCGGATGGAAGGAAGCGTACCCGCCGACCCAAGACGTATGGCAGCCTGTCTTCGAAGCTTTGCTGCGCTGCGGAGGTAATATGGTTATACCAGGTACGGATCTCCCTAAGCATGGCATTCATGCTGAGCTGGCGGCAGAAATGGGCTTATGGGTAACACATCACCATGCAGAGCCGCTAGGCGCCGAAATGTTTCTAAGAGCCTATCCCGGAAAAAAAGCAAGCTATCATGAAAATTCGGAGCTGTTCGAAGCCTTGTGGGAAGAAGCGATTGAGAAACAAAAGAACATGAATATTGTTTGGGTACTTTCGTTCCGCGGTCAAGGCGACGAGCCTTTCTGGATACAGGATCCCGCATTCGATACGCCTGCGAAGCGAGGAGAAATGATTAGCCGCGTCGTCCGTAAACAATACGATATGGTCCGCAGCAAGGTCGCTGATCCGAAATGCTGTGTGGCGCTGTACGGTGAGATTTCAGAATTGTATAAAGCAGGGCATATTGATATTTCAAAGGATATTATTAAGGTTTGGGCGGACAACGGTTACGGCAAAATGGTTTCCCGACGAAATGGCAATGAAAATCGGCGTATTCCAGCTTTACCGGAGCTTCAAGACGAAGGCAAGCATGGCATTTACTATCATGTAACGTTTCACGATCTTCAGGCTTCGAATCATTTAACGATGTTTCCAGCTTCGGCCGATTTAATCAAAGGAGAAATAGATGGTGCATTTCGTCTTGGCGCCAAGGATTATCTTCTCGTCAATAGCGGCAACATCCGTCCTCACGTCTATACGCTGGATTTAATACGCGAGCTGTGGATGCATGGTGAAGTGAAGGTGGAGGATCATCTGCAAGGTTTTGTCAGGCGCATGTACTCTGCTGCTAATAAGGAAATCTCCGAACTCTATCGTGATTATGCGCGTAATACGATTTCCTACGGTCCGAACGAAGACGATCGTGCCGGCGATGAGTTTTATCATCATCCAGCTCGCAAAATTGTCGGACATTGGCTTCAAGGGAAAACGGATCATCAGTCGCAGTCCCAGTTGTATTGGGCGACAGGGAATGTTGATTTTCCGGAGCAAGTCGAATGGTTTAGCAGGAAGTGTACCGATGCAGTTCCCGGCTGGCTTGACCTAAAGACGAGAATAGAAAGGCTGCTGCCGGAGCTGGCGGAATCGGAGCGACTTCGGGTGAGGGATCACTTGCAGCTGCACATAGAGCTTCATTTGTCGGGATGCGAAGGGTTTGACAGACTGGGAAAAGCATATTCCGCGTACCTTCATGGGAACTACCCGTTGGCGTTCGTTTATGCTTCTCAGGCCATGTGGAAGTATCAGGAGGGTGTTATTGTTCTGCATGAAGCGGAGCATGGGAAATGGAAGCATTTTTATCAGGCGGATTGGCTAACGAATATTACAAGTACAGTACAGAACATGGACACGCTGCGGCGCTGGCTTCGCATGCATGGCGACAGCCCTGATTTCTTCCTATGGTACAAACAATTTCTGATGCCGGAAACAGAGAAATATATATACTTGGAGAATACGCACCGGAACCCTCTCTCGGATGATGAACTGGCGATAGGATTAGCGGCTAAGTTCGGTGTGTGAGCGGTAATAAGCAATCCGCGTATCAGTCAAGAAATTATGTGCAAGGAATAAGGAGATATGCTGTGGTCACTCGTGATCGGCAGCATTCTCCTTTATTTATATTCTAGTACTGTAGAAGAAACTAGGATTATTGTGAGTATCGCGAAACTCGCAATGATCGAAGTTATTTTGAATCCATAAATAGATCAGCTAAAAACATTTCTTATGTATATTCCAAAAGAATAGATAAGCAATCTGGATCGTACAGTTTCTTATTCATTAAGAGACGGAGAGGACGTTATCTGATATGGGGATTAAAAAAATAACATCGTTACGTCTAATATTGTATGGCTTTCTTTTCTTCACTTAAGTGAAGAAAGAATAGAAAGTACTTGAACAACTCGCTGAAAAGTATAATATAGATATAAATCAATAGGATATCATCAATGGTCATTGTGAGGTGGGAATTAGATGAGGATTAGCGATCAGCATATTTTTTCGAGGGATTTCCGTCACGTTTTGGAAGCGGTTACCGACCGGATGATTCCCGAAGATGAATGGCCGTCAGCAACTGGTGGGGGAGTGCTGTCATACCTAGAACGTCGTGCCGCCGAAGATGCTGCTACCTGGACAGACGTCATAGAGCCTGGGCTTCGTGCATTGGAAGCGGAAGCAATCGAAATTCATGGGCAATCATTCTCGGAATTATCGGCTCATCAGAAAGATAGCTTGCTCCACAAGGTCGAGCAGGACTCTGTTCGAGAATGGCCGATTTCGTCTAAACGATTTTTTGACACGCTGCTAAGCTTGGTTATTGAAGGTTATTATGGAAGTCCTGAAGCGGGCGGGAATCATGGGGGCAAGTCATGGGATATGATGGGGTTTCGTCCAGGACCTGTTCCTGAGAGTAGTGAATCGGCCCCTGAGATCGATCTGCCGCAGAAGACCTTCGATCAGCTTCGAGATCAGTATGATGTCATTATCATAGGAGCTGGGGCAGGAGGCTCGGTAGCTGCAGCGGTATTAGCTGAAGCGGGACTGTACGTTCTTGTCGTTGAGCGCGGAAGCTGGCTTCTATACAGCCAGATAGGCAATGATCATTTGCGCAATCATCGGTTTAGCAAGTACGGACATAACACAGGTCCAGAGCTAGTAGGCAACCCGCGTACGATTGTATTGGCAGGCGGAGAAGAGCGGATTACAGCACCGTTTGACGGCGATTATCATAATAATGCGATGACGGTGGGTGGAGGAACACGGATTTACGGTGCGCAAGCATGGCGATTTCATCCGGATGATTTCCGTATGGCTAGTCGTTATGGGATACCCGAGGGGAGCTCGCTCAGCGATTGGCCAATTGGCTATGACGAGCTCGAGCCTTATTACGCTCGGGCTGAGTGGGAAGTCGGTGTCTCTGGTGATGGGAATGCCCATTCCGGGCGGGGGAAGCGGCAACGCTCCTACCCCATGCCGCCGTTGTCGCGCACGCTGGAAGCAGAACGCCTCGCGCTTGGAGCGGAGAAGCTAGGCTGGGAAGTCGGTTCTGTGCCTCTGCTCATCAACTCCATTGAACGGGATGGTCGACCAGCCTGTGGACGGTGCGGCCAATGTGTCGGATTCGCGTGCCCGACTAATAGTAAGAATGGCGGACACAATACAATGCTGGTGAAGGCTATTGCTACAGGTAATTGTGATCTGATCTGCGATACGACGGTGGAGCGCATCGATACTGAGGGAGGCAGGCATGCCACTGGCGTTCGTCTAGTGCAGCAATTAGGAGATACTATCCAGCGACGTCAAGTGCGGGCGGGGCATGTTGTGGTTGCAGCAGGAGCGATTGAAAGCGCACGTCTCCTTCTTAACTCTTCAACGGATTCAGAACCGAATGGAATAGGCAATCGGAGTGGACAAGTAGGCAGAAGCCTTCAAGGCCATGTCTATTCGGGTGCTTATGGGCTCTTCGATGATCCGATTCAAGACGGTCTTGGTCCGGGCGTTAGTATTGCAACCTTCCGTTTTGACCATCGTGATGAAGGAGGTATTATAGGAGGAGGGTTGCTGGCTAACGAGTTCACTCGGCTGCCGCTCCTCCATTGGTATCGAGCGCTTGCGCCAGGTGCTCCGCGCTGGGGCAGTGCTGGCAAGGAAGTGATGCGTGAGAGTTACTTGCGTACCAGTCAAATTCAAGGACCGATTCAAGAAATACCGAGTCCAGAGTCCAGAGTTCGGTTGTCTAGCACGGTCAAAGATCGCTTCGGCATGCCAGTCGCTCAGCTGTCTGGAAGTGTGCATCCCGAGTCGCTACGCTCGGCTTCCGTATTGGGAGAGCAAGCGGAGAAGTGGCTCTGGGCTGCGGGTGCGCGTGAGGTATGGCGAACGCAGCCTGGTGGAGGGCTAAGTGGTGGTCAGCATCAGGCAGGCACACTACGGATGGGGAATGACCCTGCTACATCTGTCACGGACCCATTAGGCCGCGTTCACGGATATGATAATCTATGGGTGAGCGACGGCTCTGTGCATGTGACGAACGGGGGCGTTAACCCAGTGTTAACGATTCTTGCTCTGGCATTCCGTACAGCAGATCATTTAGTGAAACAAGGATAGTGAATGGATTAATTTCCATTTATGGAAACTTGAACAATGCTGAATGGCGATTACCTTATGGATCGCAGTTCAGAACACTTTTACGCAATAGGCTATTCGTAGTGTCTATCCAGACTTTTCGAATGGTCTTTTGTGTTTTTTCAGAGCTCATTGCAGATGAAGTAATGGGTATTTCGACTGAAGGTAACAATGATAGGTATAAAGCTGCAGATATAGGAGTGCGCTCTAATTGTATTAAGAACACTACCAATATGTGTTAACAACTAACTAAATGTTCATATGGTGGAGATGGGAGGACTGCGTTATGAAAGTTTGGGAATTAGGATACAGTTATAGCGGTAAAGAAACACGAATAGGGTTGAAAAGTAAAGATTTTAAAGATATTCCTTTTACGGGTGAGGTAATCGTCGATCATTCAAAACTAGAGTTTATACGCTTGAAAAAAGGAAGGTATAAAGACTTTCTATCTTCCTAACGTATATTCCAATTGTTTCTGTAAAAGTGATGAATTTTCTATTGCCAATATTAAAAGATAAAGCTCAGTTTGTACCGATTATTTACGATGAACCCTATTATATCCTGAGTGTATTAAATGTAGTTGATGCCTTAGATCATAATAGAACGATTATTACGAATACAACTATTAGGAAAGCATACTTTAAAGAAGATATAGTGAAAAATCAGCTCATATTTCAAGTTCCAGAGGGTAGATCAGGTACTATCTACGTAACAGATGAATTGAAAAATAGGATAGGAAACTCAAAGTTTAAGGGGCATGAGTTTACTGAAGTATGGAACTCAGAAGATACGATAGAAGCTGAGCTCGAATCGAAACTGCTTTTTGACAAAAAAATAAAGGAAATAGAAAACTCTAATGTGCTTCCCATGAAATGGGGAATTGCTTATAGCTTGGTTGAGTCTGGAAAAGCAGTCGCAAGTGGTAAGTGGAAGATTCAAAAAAGCATTAATGGTAACATATTACTTGGTCAATTGACTAATGATCTAGCATACGAATGGACAGACCCGTCATATTGGCCTCCCATTCTAATTGCCTAAAAAATGAACCACATAACTCATGTGTTCTCTTCGATTTTGTATTCTAAAATATCTCCAGGCTGACATTCTAATGCTTTGCAAATCGCCTCCAAAGTGGAGATTCGAATGGCTTTTGTCTTTCTATTTTTCAATATAGAAAGGTTAGCCATCGGTATTCCAACCCTCTCGGAAAGCTCGGTTACACCCATTTTCCTTTTAGCTAACATCACATCAATATTGATTATTATAGCCGTGTTATTCACCTCAGAAAATTATGTCGTTTTCTGATTTTATATCGACAGCCTCTTTCAACAGCCTTTGGAGAACAGAAGCAAAAACGGAAATGACCATAGATGCAAAAACCATGACCAGCCCGATTACGATAATGCCCGGTGCATCGTCTTTTTCTGCGATGAGATAAAAGAGAGGCAAGCCTAATACAAACAAGCTGCCGATTAGAGTGCCCGTTAGCCCCGGTTTTGATAGGAGAGCCTATTGTGTTAGATTTAAGAAAGATAGACTGGTTATATATAGTAAGAAGGATTGGTGAATTCATGAACGAAAAAATTATGGTCATTGAAGATGAAAGAAAAATTGCGGACGCCATTGCCTACGCTTTAAGACGAGAAGGATATGTAATCGAGATTGTTGATCATGGATCAGCAGCTATGGATCGTATTTATGCGTTTCGTCCGGATGCCATCATTCTGGATGTAATGCTTCCTGGTATGGATGGCTATGATATTCTAAAGAACCTTCAAGCTAAAGGACGTATCGGCGTAATCATGCTAACGGCCAAAGAAGATATCGTTAACAAAATTCTAGGACTCGAACTGGGAGCAGACGATTATATCACGAAGCCTTTCGATATGCGGGAGCTGCTTGCGCGATTAAAGTCATTATTGAGAAGAATACAGGCCGCAGGTGAAAAACAAGAGGTAAACGAGATTCGGCTGGGTGAAATTATGCTGCATATAAGTAAACGAACGGCTATGGCTGGCGATAAAAAGCTGGATTTGACACCTAAAGAATATGATCTGCTCGCTCTCTTAGCATCCAGTCCAGATAGGGTTTATACAAGGGAGCAGCTTTTGGATTTGGTCTGGGGAATGGATTATATAGGCGGTACGCGTACCGTGGATATTCATGTACAAAGGGTGAGAAAAAAGCTGGGGCCGGAAATCAGCGAAATGATACAAACCGTTCATGGTATCGGTTATAAAGTATTGGGAGGTTACAGTGAGAATCAGCATAAAAATTAAATTCAGTATATTTTTGGCGGCCCTTTTGCTTCTTACTGTATTCGTACTAAGCGTGCTCGTACTGGAAGGCATTAAAAAAAACCAGCAGGTAGAGATTGAGCAGTATTTGGCCCAGCAAGCGACAACGGCAAACGTATATTTTATCCAGACTCTAATGTCCGAGTCCAATAAGGTGCCTCAAACTTTTTTGGCATTGAAAGGCAAGGAGTTTGCAGCGCAACTGGAATTGATTAGTGGACAATCGGTCGTGTTGTATGATCAGCAAGGAGCAATCGTTAATAAAGAAAGAGCGAGTATGACATCCGATGGGATTAAAAAAACGTTAGCATTCGCGTTAAATAATAAAACAGCTTTTTTGACGGCAGAAGAATCGTTGTATTATATGACTCCATTACGAACAGGAAATGAGCAAGTAGGCGTTGTACAGTTCAACTACTCTCTGTCGAATAACCTTGCCTTTTATAATCAGATTAAACAAATGTTTGTTTATATAGGCACGGGCGTATTTATGCTCAGCTTTATTTTGGCTTATTTTTATTTCAATTCGTTTGCCACTGGCATCATCAGGCTTAATGGTACGGTGGACAGGATTCGGGAAGGACATTTTGAGACAAATACGCTCAGACGAAAGGATGAGATTGGTGAATTAAGTGAAGGTATTCGCGTGATGAGCGAGCAAATGATGAAGACGTTGCAGGATAAGGATCAAGAACGAGAAAAACTAACACAGGCGGTTCATAAATTATCTCTGCTTGATCAGCAGCAAAAGCAGTTTATAGGCAACGTAACTCACGAATTTAAAACACCGTTAACTTCAATCAAAGCCTATATCGATTTGCTCGAAATGTATCCGGATGATGAGAAGCTATTGGAAACGGCAAAAATAAATATCCAAAGTGAAACGCAGCGGTTATATGAAATGGTTGAAAAGGTTTTGCAATTGGCTGCTCTGGACAAATATGATTTTGAATATAACAAGGAAAAGGTCGATATAGAGCAGACTATCCGATGGGTGTTGAATAGCTTAAAAGGTAAAATGGATAAGTTCGGTATACAACTAGAAACGGATTTAATTGAAGCCTATGTGGAAGCTGACAAAGACTGTATAGCCATTGTTCTTATTAACCTGATGGATAATGCTATTAAGTATAACAAAGCAAGGGGACATATTTTTGTGAAAAATGACTTGAAGGACGGTCAGGTTATCATTGAAATTTCCAATACAGGTATTGGCATTCCCGAAGAAGTAGTCCACAAAATTTTTGACCCGTTCTATACCGTTGATAAAAACAGATCCCGTGAAAATGGCGGGGCAGGGCTTGGACTTTCACTAGCTAAACAGTATGCAGAAACACAAGGAGGTTCTATCGCTCTTGTGAGCACAGATGAGGCAGGAACCGTATTCAGAATTACTTTTCCAACATATGAGCCAACAGAAATGAGATCTTAATGAACAATTTCGATGCTTTTGTTTACATCTTGGAAACATTCGTTTGTATTTCTGGAACAATTTCTTGATATTGTAGGTATCGAGGAGGCGAACATGATGAAGAAAACAAAAATAGCAGTTATATGTTTTGTTACAGCGTTGCTTATATTCATTACAGCATGCAGCGAAGAAGAGAATGTTAACAGAGTGATCATCAAAGAGCCGGGAGAAACGATAACGGTCATTGATGATGCAGCTACGGAGGCGGGGGAGCCTATTGTATCCGTAGAAAAAATGGATGTTTACGAAAATATGGAGATTACCGACTGGTTGGACGAGGAAACGGTTATCGTTTCGAAAGAAAATACGTCGCTAGACAAAATGAAGCTGGAAGAATTGTCGGATTCTTATCCTAGAAGCCTGTATTTGTACAACCTTACGACCAAACAATATAAGCTGCTAAAAGAACAGGATAATGTGTTTTTGGGAGGCGCGGCGTTGTCTCCTGATAAAAAGCATTTACTTTACCATGAATTCGATTTAGGTGATCCTGTCTATTATGTGTTGAACCTGGATACGCTCCATTCATTCGGCATTATCGGCAATCATATTGGCGGAGCCCTTAGTGCCAAGTGGGCTGATGAAGGAACGATTATTGGTGCAGCTTACAGCGGTGGCGCATATACGGCAAGTACCACAGGGAGCATCGCGCGATTAGCCGAATTAAATGAGGAAGCATTGGTTATCGTTGAAAAAATGAAGGATAAGGTTTATTACAATACGAATTCCGATGAGTCCTTACATGTTCTGAATCTGATGAACAAGGAAAAGGCTAGATTGAATATCGACCATGTTCACGGCGTGGCCCCCTCGCCAGATCGGAACCAAATGCTGGTGATGCAATCTACCGGCTCCAAAAGTGTTGTGATATTATGTGACGCGGATGGGGGGAATCAAAAAACGATTGCAGAAGGTACGGAGCTTGGCGGAGTTTCTTGGTCGCCTGATCAGCGGATGATCGCATACAGCAAGAAGGCTGATGTGAACGGAGTTACCGTGAATGGGATCTATCTTTACGATATGTTAACCGGCAAGACTACTCAGTTAGCGGTAGATGTCCAGCATGCAATAACTGCTTGGAGTCCTTCCGGCAAAACACTAGTGTATACAGAATGGAACGGCAAGCAATACAATAGCAATATCGTCTCCTTGAGCTACTCGATACAGTAACGATGAGTCATTTGGTGGAAATCATTCGTACAGTCGCCATTAGGCGGACATAAATAAAATAAACAGCGGCAATCCTGGGCGAATAGAAAGTCCGGGGTCGTCGCTGTTTGAACAATCTTTACTTTTGTATTCTTAGCTATCCACTTCGCTCTTATATTCTAAAATATCTCCAGGCTGACAGTCTAAAGCTTTGCAAATCGCCTCCAAGGTGGAGATTCGAATGGCTTTTGCCTTTCCATTTTTTAAGATAGAAAGGTTAGCCATCGTAATGCCAACCCTCTCCGAAAGCTCGGTTACGCTCATCTTCCGTTTAGCCAGCATCACATCTATGTTTATTATAATGGCCATATCATTCACCTCAGACGATTAAGTCGTTTTCAGATTTGATGTCGACAGCCTCTTTTAACAGCCTCTGAAGAACAGCGGCGAACACGGCAATCACCATAGAAGCAAAAACCATAACCAACCCAATGACGATAATGCCTGGAGCGTCGTCTTTCTCCGCAATGAGATAAAACAGAGGCAAGCCTAGCACGAACAAGCTGCTGAATCCAATTGCACAGTATTTAATTTTTTTCAAAGCACGCACGGACAATTCTGAGAAGGCGACGTTCTTATCAATGTAGCTTAACACTTTAAAGGCTTGATACAGCGCAAGGTAAAAGGGTATTGCCGTTGCATACAAGTCAATATAGATCAAATATTTCAGATAAGCCATATCAGGATACAGCTCATGTGCGAAATTACCGATCTCCGGCATCAAAAAGATGTACAGCGCAAGAGCTGGGATTCCAATAATTATAACAGCCAGCTTTAAAAAAAGTGTGGTTCCTCGTTTCATGATAAAGCACCTCTCTTCGTTATTTTCATTTTGATTCTAACCTATAATTTATCGTTTTACAATATGTAGTTATTGATTTTAAATATATTATTGTTGAATCATAGTATTGTAAATAGAAAGGCACGTCGTATGCATGCTTTGATTATTCACATAGTCTGCATAACATTCGGGGGGGATTTCTCACCTGATTATGCGCTGCTTGCTTTCGGGACGCTAGAGATTTTTCTGGTAATTATATTTATTATACATTAATATATAATAAATATAATAAAGGAAGGAGCGAGCAATTTGTCGTCAGAGCATACAGAATCATATACAGATATTACAATCATCGGTGGGGGACCAGCGGGAATGTTCGCAGCTTTCTATGCGGGTATGCGCCAAGCTAGTGTGAAAATAATCGACAGTATGCCGCAATTAGGTGGTCAGCCGCTCGCGCTGTATCCTGAAAAGTATATTTATGATGTAGCGGGTTTTCCGAAAATTACGGCAGCGCAGCTTACGCAAAATGTAATGGAGCAGATGAAGCTGTTTCCGACAGATATTTGTTTGGAGGAAAAAGTCCAGCAAGTTGTAAAAAAGGGAGAGCGACAATTCGAGATTAGAACGGACAAGTCCGTTCACTACAGCAAGTCCGTCATTGTTACGGCTGGAATCGGGGCATTCGAGCCGCGTCGATTGGATGTTGAGAATGCGCGTAACTATGAGCAATCCAATCTCTATTATTTTATAAAAGACTTAAAGCAGTTCACCAACCAGCGAGTTGTCATTAATGGAGGCGGAGATTCCGCTGTAGATTGGGCACTTATGCTTGAACCGATCGCCAAAGAGGTGATTCTGATTCACAGAAGAGACAAATTCCGTGCTCATGAGCATAGTGTTGAGAAGCTGATGGCCTCCAAGGTTGTTATCGTAACACCAGCTGAAATTATCGGGCTGCATGGCGAGGATCGAATTATGGAAGTTACGATTACATTCGATAAATCTGGAGAAACCAAATCGATTGCATGTGATGCGCTTATCGTAAACTTTGGCTTCATTTCGTCTCTTGGGCCTATCGATCAATGGGGGCTGGAGGTTAAGAACGGTTCAATTGCGGTTGATACACGCATGGAAACGAATATACCGGGGATATTTGCCGCGGGTGATATTACCTCTTATCCTGGAAAAGTAAAACTGATAGCGGTAGGCTTCGGAGAAGCTCCAACCGCGATCAATAACGCTAAAGTATATATTGATCCGACAGCCAGACTGTCACCAGGTCATAGCAGCAATATGAAGCTATAAAACTTGATTTAAGCGGGAGTCGATCATGAGGAGTGTTCGTCATGAGCTCGAATAGTCGACAAGAAGGAATCGAATCATCTATTTACGGCCTGAAATAACTCATTGCCCGCATTGTGAGAAAAAACTTAATGAACAGGGGATTCCGATTATAGCTATAGTATTGGAGGGTGATTACAGGCTTCGACTAGCCTTTCAAGACTTGCTTCAAGGCTTGCCTTATCGCTATAGTCCTTATCGATATTTCAATACACCAGTAAAGAAGGATGGTCGCGAGCTGAGGAAATGTTGGAGAAAGAAAATGCGGTTCATACGTATTGTTGACAGGAAAATCATACATTTGGAACAGCGCATAAATAAGCAGCTAGATGAAGCTTCTGCTTTATCTAGCGAGCTGCTTGAGCTATCTTTGGCCAAGAAGTGTGTTGCAGCATCTAAGGCTCTGTTGATAGAGAAGGGAGGCCGCCCTTTCAATCTTCCTGGGATGTTGAGCTACGATCAAGCACAAGCCATTCAAGCCTCGGTTCATCAATACTTGAATAGCTCAGCGACCCGCTGAATTCAGCAGCTAAGCTTAAGATTCAGCAGGCTCTTGTTTTCTATTCTTTTTGATTGAGTAAGTGCACCGCTGACCTCCGTCGGCTAAGCATTCCTTCCTCGTCACATCGGCATCTGTTAGTAGCGATCTGAACATTTTTAATTCGCATTGACAAGCATTTTTATATTGTAGAGCCACATTCTCAATGGGACAGTTGTGTTCTATCAATACATATTCCTCATCGTTAACGGTTTCCAGTTCGACCATATAGCCGTTTTCGTTTTGAATTTTTGCTAGCATTTCGACTTGCTCGCTGATGTCCTTGTCTTTCATGCTTTCGTAGTATTTCTTAATCAATTTATTTTTTCGGCCTTCAAATAACGTATCAACGGCCTCTTTACCAAAATGATCCTCCAGCTCCACTAGCAAATCAAGTGTCAATGCATGATAGTTATTGGGGAAAAAGCTTTTTGATTGATCCGTCAAGCAGTATACCGCTGTTGGCCTTCCCAGTGATTGCCGCAGCATTTTGGAAGTAATAAGACTGTCGCGTTCAAGTGACTGGATATGACGGCGGACACCCATAATCGTTATACCCAGCTCAACTGTAAGCTGCTTAATACTCATATTGCCTTTCGTTTTAAGAAGCTGCAGAATGACTTCTCTAGTTGGAAGCTGCTGCATCAGGTCTGGATTAGTCATCTATCGTCACTCCCTTAAATCAGGTTCATATCCATAATAGCATGTTCAAACAATGCGTGTACCTTAAGAGGATGCAATCTAATTGTATACTATTATATATATTATATATAATAAGTTCAAATCAATTCATTATTTCCATATTAATATGAGGAGCGATTGAAATGATAGAAATTAAAGAGAAGGCTGAACAGGCGATTTCACACACGTTCATATTGATTTTTAAGCATGGAATAGACATAGGTATCGTGCGGTTCCCCATTCTGATACATATAGTCTCTTAGTATGCCTTCTCTTTGAAATCCAGCTTTATCTAGCAGGTGATTGGAGGCGTGATTATTTAAAAACACACTGCCCCAATTCGGGTTAGCCCCAGTTCATCAAACCCATATTGCACGACTTTAGCTAGTGCTTCGGAGGTGTAGCCTTTTCTCCAATAGTCAGGATGGATTTCATACCCAATTTCTGCACGTTTATGCTTGGGAGACCAGAGATTAAATCCAATCGTACCTATAATATTTTGCTCTCCTCGTGGCATGATTCCCCATCGCAGCCCTCTCACTTGTGATTTCTCTGAGCAGCAATCATGCTGTCTCCAAGCTCGGGAACATATGGCTATCACCTTGCCTTATTAGTAGTATGTCGCACGGATTAGGATTTAACAGACAGCTTCGTCGTTGTTGGACGCTGGTTTATAATTTTGACAAGCTGCTCCTGCATATAGAAAGGAGAATGGACAAACCCGCTGTCAATCCAGTGAAAGATCAGCCCGAGAAGCGCATGAAGGGAATAGACGGCTAGCAGCTCCTGATCAACATCATCAACCTCGAAAACTAATTCTTCTCTTATTATTTGTTTCAAGGAAATAAACATTTTTTCTCTAAGCATAGGGAGCACATCGCTTCTGGCAAGAACGCTATAGTTGTTAGAGTGCTGGGCAATATGTTCAAAGATCATAATCGAGTGTGCATGCAGCTCATGCGGGGATAATGTTTTTTCTTGCTCATAGGGTGCACGGAAGGATTGAAGCAAATCCTTGATCAAAGCTGTAATAATATCATCTAACAGATCATCCTTATTAACATAATTAGCATAAAAGGTTCCTCTATTGTAACCAGCAAGCTTGACAATATCTGTTATCGAGATAGAAGCAAATGATTGTTTGTCCATGAGATGGAGCAAGGCTTCTCTTAAGGCTGCTTTGCTTCGGATGATTCTGGGATCAGTGTGAGTGACAGGTATATCCATAATAAAAAACCTCCACATAAACTTAATTTACAAAACCCATTCTATTTGTTGTTTAGTCAGCAATTTTATGTTTTTTAATGATTGATAACATTTCTATTGAACTTTATAGTAAACCTAACAGATGTTTATTAGTGAACATGTGTTCATTCTATCACATAATATGGAGGCATGAATGATGAAACTTTCCGGAAAAGTAGCGGTAGTGACAGGAGCAGCATCGGGGATGGGGAAGGCTATTGCGGAACTCTTTGCTCAAGAAGGAGCAAAGGTCGTTCTATCCGATCTTAATCTAGAGAACGCAAGCAAAGTGGTACAAGGTATCCAGGAAAAAGGCGGCACTGCCATTGCGGTTGTTTCCAATGTTGCTGTTGAGGCGGATGTTCAAAATTTGATCGATACTGCGGTCAACGAATTTGGAACGGTGGATATTTTGGTCAACAACGCCGGAATTATGGATAATTTCGTTCCAGCTGGAGATATTACGGATGAGCTTTGGGAGAGAGTATTTGCCGTAAATACGACTGGACCTATGCGCACCACACGCAAGGTGCTGCCAATCTTCTTGGAGAAGCAAGGGGGTAGCATTGTGAATATTGCATCGAACGGAGGACTATTCGGTTCTCGCGCGGGAGCGGCGTATACGGCTTCGAAACATGCCGTTATCGGGTTTACAAAAAATGTTGGCTTTCAGTATGCTAAGCTAGGCATTCGTTGTAACGCCATTGCACCGGGTGCTGTGAAAACAAATATAAGCGCATCCATTACGGAGCCGAATCCGTTTGGTGCAGAGCGTTCAATGAGCGGAATGGGCATTAACCCTCGTTTGGGTGAGCCGGAAGAGGTTGCCAAAATTGCTTTGTTCCTCGCTTCCGATGAGTCCAGCTTTGTTAATGGGACTACAATTGTTGCAGATGCTGGTTGGTCGTCCTACTAATAATCAGTAATCCATTTATGCAGACTATGCCAACATAGGATAATAAAACAAGACTACGCACCTTGATCTGGACCCCTTGTCAAGGACACTTGAAAAAGAGAAGACTTAGGCAGCAGACAATAGATGATTCCTGTACTGAACAGGGGTCATCTTTTTTAATCCCCATTGATACCTGTGATGGTTGTAATATCTAATATAGCGGTCTATTTCGTCTTGCAACTCTTGAAACGAAATGCAACCGCGATTATCTACATGGTCTTTCATATGGCCAAAAAATGACTCCTGCGGAGCGTTGTCCCAACAGTTTCCGCGTCTGGACATGGACTGACCTAAACCTTTCTGCTTCAATAGTTTTTGGTACGTGGGGCTTGTATAATGGCTTCCCTGATCGGAATGAATGAAAACCGCTTTATGCAATTTCACGCGTCTTTGTTTCATGAGTTTATCTATGGTTTGAGTGGCAATGGATAAGTCGATTCGCTTCGAAAGGTGATAGGCGAGCAGTTCCCCGCTGGAAGCATCCAAGATAGTTGACAAATACCCTACCTCCGTGCGGTTGTAGGGAAGATATGTAATGTCAGTAAGCAAGACGAGCCCTGGAATACCCTTCTTGAAATCCCTCTGTAACTTATTAGGAAGGGTGCGATGCTCTAAGGTTGCTTTAGCCATACGTATATAAGGATTTGGTTTTCTGTGCGGGCACACAAGGTTTAGTTTTTTCATAAGCCGGCGGATTCTCTTTAGGTTATAGATGATTCCAAATTTATTCTGAAGAACCATCTTTATGGAGCGTGAGCCTTTTTTGAACCCTTTCCAATAAAATGCTTTCTTAATCCATTCACCTGCCACGACATCGAGTCTCGCACGTTCTAAGCGGGCGTCAGCGGCCTTTACATAGTTGTAGTATCCCGAACGAGATACGTCAAGGAGCTCACAAAGATAGCGGGTCATACGCCCAAGTCCTTGGTCTACGGCTTCTGCAATTAACTCGAATAATTTACTTTTTCGCAGATTCATTCCTTTTGCTACCAGCAACCTTTCGTTCGAGTCTAGCTTTTTTAGTAATTCAAGTTGGGACTCTAGGAGTTTGATCCGAACATCCTGCTTGGCAATGACCTCTTCTTGCGTCATTTCCCGCTGCAAGGGACGCCCAGAGCTACCTTTACGCGAATCGGTTAAGCCAACAATCCCATCGCGTTTATATGCCCTCCTCCAACGATCAGCACACTGTTTTACACGACTCATCCCTATAACGTTTACATCAAATCCATTGGCCTCAAAAATCTCCCTAGGCGTTTTTTGTAACATATTTTGATCGATGAATAGCTGCTTAAATTCATCTGAATAGGTGATAGCTTTTTCACTTACGTTCACCACGAACTTGTTTCGTAACAGGATCTCACAGTCCTTTTCGGTAAATCTCTTCTTACTCATGCCATTCCCTCCGATACTTACTCCAGTATACAAAAAGGTACCCACAGCCTAAACACCTTTTTTTCAAAGTGTCCAGACTATGGGTACCAGTTTACCTTTTAGAATTAGGCGTGTAGTCTTGTTTTTGGTAAGACATAGAACGATTGCATATCGTTACAAATGATTCATCAAACTTCTTTAACTACCTTTAGTTTCACCGCGGACGTGGAAGTGGACTCCTCCACAGCGGGTTGATCAGCACGCTTGATAAAGAAGGAAAGCAGCAAGCCGATTACGCCAATGCCAACGATAACGAGATAGGCGTCATTGATTCCATTGATGGAAGCAGCGGTAACCATTTCTGCTTGAGTTGCTCCTTCAGTTCCGCCTGATGTCATAAGCTCTTGCATATGAGTTGTGGTACGACTTGTCATGATGGTCACGAGCAGCGAAGTTCCTACAGCACCTGCTACTTGTTTGATGGTGTTGGAAATGGCTGTACCATGTGCGTTAAGCCTAGCTGGAAGCTGGTTTAAGCCTGCTGTAGTGATTGGCATTAGCAGCATGGCCATACCGAAGCGACGACCTGTAGACATAAGAACGAGATAGGTATAGCTTGTTGTGTCTGTTAAGTTAATAAAGCCTAAGGTGGTGATAATGGTAATCGCCATTCCAATGATGGAAAGCCATTTGGCACCGTACTTATCGAATAGCTTACCTGTAATAGGCATCATAACACCCATAAGCAGCGAGCCTGGGAACATCAATAAGCCAGATTCCAGCGCTGTGAACCCTCGGGAGTTTTGCAAATAAAGAGGAAGCAGCATCATATCCGCATACATGACCATAGTCACTGCGATATTAATAACGGTGGTGAGTGAGAACATATTGTATTTGAAAGCACGTAGATCTAAGAGCGGGCTGTCAGATTTTAACTGCCGCCAAGTAAACAGAACTAGTGAAAGGATTCCCACTATAAGAAACGTGATGACTTCGGCACTCGACCAACCCAATTTGCCAGCGCGGCTGAAGCCGTACATAACCGCACCGAATCCAACGGTAGAGAGAATGACACTGAGTACGTCAATTTTTGCATGAATCCGCTCCGAAACATTCCTTAGATAAATAAATCCGCAAATAATGACAATCGCAACTAACGGAATCATGCCATAGAACATCGTTTCCCATCGGTAGTTTTCCAAGATGTAGCCAGCAAGCGTTGGCCCAATAGCTGGGGCGAAAATAATAGCGAATCCAACCATCCCCATTGCGGCTCCCCGCTTATTCGGAGGAAAGAGCGTTAATATAACCGTCATAAGCAGCGGCATAATAATGCCCGCGCCGGCTGCCTGAATCAAACGGCCTGTTAACAGAACTGGAAAGCTAGAAGCGAGCGCCGATACAATCGTTCCTGTGAGAAAGATAAACATAGAAGCCTGGAAAAGCTCACGTGTCGTAAATCGCTGCATCAAATAAGCTGTGATCGGAATCAATAC
The DNA here is from genome assembly GCF_005930355.1 of Paenibacillus sinopodophylli. Lineage (GTDB taxonomy): Bacteria > Bacillota > Bacilli > Paenibacillales > Paenibacillaceae > Pristimantibacillus > Pristimantibacillus sinopodophylli. The sequence continues at coordinate 1,699,797 of NZ_VDBO01000001.1, read as the reverse complement.
ACCATTTACCAACATATACCCTGTAGTCAACCACTGAGCAGTTGCAGCCGAAATGTTAAAATCAATCATTAATTCCGGGGTAGCAACGCTCATAATGGTTTGATTCAGCGTCGCAAGAAAGGCACCCAAAATCATCACAAACAAAATCGGTCCTTTTTTTATCGAACTGCTGTTTTCTGCCATACTTTTACTCAACCTACTCCATCCTTTCAATACTTATCTCTGTGTGTACTTAATTTACACTGTGTTATATAATAAACAATGTATAAATTAGATTATAAGCAGAATTGTTCGGTTTACAAGCGACAGTAATGAGTGAAAGTGTAAATTAGTTTACAACTAAAGGATATGTGTTGATTATGTATTAGAAGTTATACGAAATGGCTGGAAGTGTAGTTTGTACAAAGAAAGGAGCAGAATATGAATCATGCAACGCCGCGAACAGATCCTCGTATCTTACGAACGCGACAATTGCTTAGAGATGCCTTTATTGAGCTGCTGCAGGAAATAGATATTGAGAAAATTTCGGTCAATCGGCTGGCCGAACGCGCCACGATAAACCGTGTTACCTTTTATCTGCACTACCGGGATATTCCAGATATGCTGGAGAAGATGGCGGATGATATGGTGGTAGATATTCAGAAGGTTTTGGACGGAACCCCGCCGCATCCGGATGCGAAAGAAGGGGAGTCTTGGCCGAAGCTCGTGAGCCTGCTTGAGCATCTTGCCAAACATGAGAAGTTCTATAAAGTCATTCTAGCGACGCATCGAATGACAATTTTCTCTGACCGTCTGCTGAAGCTGCTTGCGAAACTAGTAAGCGAAAGAATAGAAACAAGGGAAAGCGATCCAGATCGTTCATCAGCCGTGATTCAGAAGGATATTGCCATCTGGTATAGCTCATCTGCCTTGATCGGTACGATTATTTCATGGCTCCGTTATGATATGCCGTATACGCCGCTCTTTCTCGCTAAACAATTTGCTCTGATTTCTTCAAGAACAAACGATAAAGCTTAAAGACATAGGAGGCCTCAGCATGTCGGCAGTAGCCTTTCACCGGAATCCATTGCTGCCTTTCTTGGAAGCCAAACAATGTGTAAGCAATGAACTTGCCTATCATAAGCATTTTCATGAGGAATATTCGATTGGACTAATTGACAGGGGCGTAACTGATGCTTGGTGTGATGGGAAATCGCTTCAAGTAGAAGCGGGAAGGATAATCAGCTTTCCGCCTGCAATGATTCATGCTTGCCGCCCTCAAGAGGATATGCAGTGGCAGTATAAGATGCTGTATATCAAGCCTGAATGGTTTCAAGGCCTTAAACAACGAGAGATTGACCAGCTTTATATCCCTTATTTATTGGAAGATGGTAAAAATAAAGCTTGTCGTTTGCGATTAAACGAAACGATGGATGCGATCTCTAGAAAAAGTACCCCCCTTGAGATTGAAACGGCTTTAATCGAGCTCGTGCAAGCCCTCGTAAGCGAGAATACCTCCGATCTTGAGCATGAAGGACCAAGTAATCAGGATCAGAAGTATGTCATAGGCATCAAGGAATATCTGCATGCACATTTTGCTGAATCTATTACGCTTCAGCAGCTTGAGATTGAAACGGGAATTAGCAAGTTTCATCTCGTACGGCTTTTTAAGAAGTGGAGTCATATTCCTCCTCATGCTTACCAAATCCTGCTGCGAATCAATCATGCGAAGATCGAGCTGGCGAAGCAGCGGCCAATTGCAGATATAGCGGCAGAATTAGGCTTTTATGATCAAAGTCACTTCACGAAGGCATTCTTGAGGATAGTGGGGGCAACTCCACATAAATATGCGTTATCGATTTGAGATGGAGCAATATTTTACAATACCGATTTCGTTCTAGCCTGTAAACTTGATTTACTTGATAGAAGGAGAGGTAAGAACGATGCATCTAGAATCAGATTTGGAGAAACCATTCGCAGCAGCTCTTAAAACAATCGCTCGCCGTGCAGATCTAAAGTCTTTTGTGGAGAATACCCCACATCTAAAGCACATGCTGCAGCTTGCGGCTGCGCGGTATGTTGCAGGAGAAACACGTCAAGACGGACTCGAAGCAGCACAGAAGCTTATAGCTAGAGGTTACGCAACATCTCTTGAGTATATCGGAGAAAATACGAGCCTCGTCTCGGAATGCGAGGCAGCAGCTGTTGAGCTGTTAGCTTTGATTCATGAAGCTGGACGGAGCAGTATCTCATCACGAGTGTCATTCGATCTATCGCATATTGGGCTATTGCTGGATACCGAACTTGCTTATTCGCACCTGATGAATCTAGCCGCCCACGCACAGAAGCTCGGTGTTCAGTTATTCATCAGTATGGAAGAGTCCGCCAAGACGGATAGGATTCTCTCTATATATCATCGAGCCGTTGCCAAGTATTCGAATATCGGCATTACGCTGCAGGCCCAGTTGAATAGAACACCTAAGGATTTGGCTGCATTATGTGATTCACCTGGTCGTATCCGCATCGTCAAAGGAGCTTATCAAGAGCCCGATGACTGTATGATTCCTCGTTCATCAGAGCTTAATCTTCGATATCTTGAACTTGTCGAATCCGCCATTCGTCAAGGACATCATGTGTCCATTGCAACTCATGATGAATCGATTATTGAGGAGCTGCTTGGTCGACCATTGCAAAACAATGCAAGTGTAGAATTCGAAATGTTGTATGGCATACGTCCAGATTTGAGCAGTAAACTCAGGGCAGAGGGATTTCCCGTACGGATTTATGTTACGTATGGACATGAATGGTATTTGTATTTATGCCACCGCATTGCGGAGTACCCACCGAATCTGTTTCAAGCAGTGATTGACACGGTGAGCAATGAGAAAGTGGAGTCTGTGCAGGCGTATACGTGATATTTCAACAGTTTTAAAAAAAGAAGCCTTCCTTGCACATGTTGGTTGTACTTACATGTGAACGAGGAAAGGCTTCTTTAACGTGGAATCCCTGAACAACAGCGAGCGGAGAAACATTCTACTGCGCAGTGTATGCTGTAACCTATGAATGTCTGTCCGCTTTAACATCGCAATTAATTGTTTAGGAAGATAGCGTATAGCGGAGTAGAACGGAGAACAATTGCCGCATCGAGTGAACACCGATTTTGTTCATTAGATTGGCGAGATGATTTTTGACCGTTTTTTCACTTATGATACATAACTCGGAAATTTCACGATTGGAATAACCATTAACAACGGATAGGAACAGCATCTCTGATTCACGCTGAGTAAGTTGGTAGAGGGTTGAGAAATCTACCATAGCAGACTTCATTCTTTGAGAGAGGAGTGGATCCAACGCTTCTTGAGATCGTTTCCTGTCTTCATAGGTCAGTTTCATCTAGTTATTCTTACTTCCCATCATTAGACGAATGGAGAAAAACAAACTTGCGGCAAGTAGGAAGCAACCCAATACGTTCCAAAGTATCCATAGCATGTTGATTGGTCTCCCTTGAAGTTTTATTCTCATCTGCAGAAGATAAGTGAATCGAGTCTATCATTGTTATTCATGAATCGTTTCTGATTCTTTTGGCTTATATCAAATGTGTTGATTTTTAATTAATTGGTACTTTTGGCTTATGTAACCTAACTTATCTCATTATAATTAATGAGTAACACTTATACTAGATGAAGAAGCTCACTAAAAATAAAAGTGTTTGTGTCATTTTTCAGCAAAATCCTCTAATACGTATGACTAAAGTCATGTTTGTGATAAAATAATGGTAAATCTATCATGTCATGCGAGGACGTAATTATGGATGCACCAATAAACCAAAAAATGATGCACACCTTGTTCGTTATCATAATAGGAGCGACGATCTGCTTATTGTTACATACCAATCAGTTTTCTCTGGGATTATTATTATTAATATGCACGTATATCATTGTCGTCTGCATTCGGTATTACATGATCAAGATCAAGCTGCAGGGACTATCAGGCATATTATGCCTCACTTTTCAACTAGCATTAGCTTCTATGATTTCAATCATGTCGGAAAGCTTTTTTGCACAAATTTATATTTTGGTTCTTGTTGGCGAGTTCAGCTTACATCACAGCCGAAATCATTCTTTGATCTTTACTATAGTGAGCTACTTGAGCTGTGTGCTGGGCCTTATGATTTATCGTCAGTTTCCACCATTTGAAGAGATATTTTATCTAGTGCCTCGAATAATTGAGTACTTTGCTATATGCGCAATAAGCCTGCTTGCAAAAACGGCCTTTCAGCAAAAGAATCAGCTGGCAAGAGACAATGAGCAGCTGCAAATCGCATCTATTGAATTAGCGAAAAAAGCCCAGTTACAGGAGCGAACCAGAATATCACGTGAAATTCATGATTCGGTTGGGCATACGCTGACAGCAGCATTAACCGGTTTGCAAACAGCAGCGCATGCGATAGAGAAAAATAATTATCCCATTGCTAAAGACATGATCGATAGAACGAAAGATTATATTCTCAGAGGTTTGGATGATGTTCGCAGTTCGGTGCACTTACTGCATGAAAATAGACTGGAACAGTCGTTTCTACCTGAGCTTATCAGGCTGATTGATGAGACCAAGAAACAAACACAAATACAAATTTCATACGAAATAGACAAGGCTATGCCTGAGCTGTTGCCCATGATTGAGTTAACCCTATACCGCGCGTTGCAAGAAGGTTTAACAAATGGTATTCGGCACGGCTCCAGTACCTTTTTTCACTTCGTGTTGAATTATCATGCAGGGCATATACAGTTTTTATTATCCAATAATGGCAAAGCGCCTTCGGAGCTTGTTCTTGGCTTTGGTCTGAAAGCGATGAACGAGAGAGTGAAGGAAATCGGCGGAGTGCTGAAGATTAGGAATGATGCCTCAGGGAGCGGTTTAACGCTGGATATATGTATCCCATTTCCGATGACAATGATAGAGCGGAGTGATCCATTTGTCTAAAAGAACAATTCTAATAGCAGACGATCAACCATTGATTCGTGACGGTTTGGCAGCTATCCTCAACATGGAGGATGACTTTGCCGTAGTGGCTACTACCGGCGATGGACTCTCGACAATTGCCCAGGTACGGGCGCATCGTCCAGAGCTCGTGCTGATGGACATTCATATGCCTAAGCTGGACGGCTTGGAAGCAACCAAACAGATTCAAGCAGAGTTTCCGGATACGAAAGTGTTGATACTGACAACATTCGAGGATGAAGAGTACATTTGGGAAGCGATACGTCATGGCGCTAGCGGGTTTTTAGTTAAAGGTGTAGAGACGCAGAAGCTGTTCGCTATTGTGAAGGACTGTCTAGAGGGGAGAATCAACTATCCTTCCCGTATTCAGTCCCGTCTTGTACAAGCTCTCCATTCCTCCGAACAATATAAACAACAATCGTTGCAAGAAATAATCGATTCTAATAACCCCGAATCACAGTATGATGACAGATTGAATGTTTTGTCCGCACAGGAACGGAACATTATGACGAAATTGAAACAAGGGAAATCGAATCAAGTCATTGCTGCTGAATTGTTTCTAACAACAGGTACAGTGAAAAACTATTTAAGTTCGATTTATAAAAAGCTAAACGTTGCAAGTCGAACAGAAGCGATTGCTTATCTCCATGATGTAAGGTCCTAATTGTCCGATTGATTAATTCGTATATTCGGAGGTGCAAGATGCTACTCAGAATTGAGAATGTTGCTAATAGACAGAATGATATAGCTATCATTAGAAATTGGATCAGTGTTTCTCCAGCAGACGAAGCATTGTCCAACTATTTGAAGCATATAACGGAGAACGATGTTAATAAATATGCTGTTCCGATGATGCTAATTGCACTTTTGGATGAGGAGCCAGTTGGCGTCATATCACTGATGAACGAGAATGGATGTATGGATAGCAGCTTTACCCCATGGATTGCTCATTTTTTTGTTGTAGAGGAGCAAAGAAGTAGAGGAATTGGGACTTATATGCACAACTATTTGTTAGAAGAGGCATTAACTATGGGGTATGAGAAGGTATATATAGCCGTTGACCAAGCTGATTATTTGGAAGAACGGGGTTGGAACTACTTGGAATCGAAAAAAACGAAAAATGGAAGTACGATGTTGATTTACGTGAAGGAAATCGAAGTATAGTGGGTTTATCTTGGTTTTAAACTTCTGAGTACTGTTAATATAAAGAAGAAAAAGCTGATTTTCGGAGTACTCCGAATCAGCTTTTTTTTGTCGGCTTCACTGAATAATAGTCAAAAAATAAAAAGATTAAGCTAAGATTATCAAAGCTAATAGAAAGTTTTCACCGTATGATTTCGTATTCTCCTGCCCTAGAATCAAAGGGTATAGCACAGATAATGAACAAAAAGAGGAGGGTATTAAATGATTAAGACGACAAACCGAAAGAAAATAGCAGTCCTATTGAGCTTTATGCTGCTAACCAGCTTACTAGCTTATTTAGGGCCCAATAACCAAACGGTATTCGGGGCGGTATCCAATCTGGCAGTGAATGCCGGTTTTGAACAGGATGGTGCTGTAACGACTACACCTGCTGGATGGCAGGTTAATCAATCCGATGGCACTGTAACGACGCAGAACGGTGGAAGCGAAGGTAATTACTCAGCGAAGTTGACATCAACCAAGCGAACGGGCAGTTTCTCTGCTCCAAGCACAGGTATTTATCAGATACACACGAATTTGGTGCAAGGAACCTATACGTTATCAGCTAAGATACGTACTTCTACACCGAATCCATCGAATGCAACGCAGCAGCAAGCAGCATTCCTTGAAGCAAAGGACACAGGCAGCCCAGAGATGCGCGCATTCGTCAATCTGTTCGCAATGAGTTCTGGCGAGTGGGCCCATGTGGTCCTGCGAAATGTACTTGTATACAACGGTCAAGCAACGATCGGCATTTACTTACAGAATGCGGATGTTGGCGCAACGCTTGAAGTCGATGACGTTTCATTTTACTTGGAGCATTCAGATCATAATCCGTTAAAGAACTGGAGTTTTGAAAGCGGAAACATTTCGGATTGGACAAAAACAGGAGCAGCTGAAGCTGAAGCGGTAACGGGTCATGCCGATGCAGGTTCCTATGCCCTAAGACTAGGAAGAGGAGCAAAGGTAACTCAGACGGTTGCTGTGAAGCCAAACACAGATTACATTGTTTCCGCAAGAGCGAAAGTAGAGAGCAGCAATGATCGCATTCACATCGGCGTTGAAGGTATTGAGGAGAGTCGCTATGCACCTTCTGCGACAACGAATTATACGCTTCTGCCGCTTTCTTTCCGCACAGGGCCTGCTGAAACGACTGCGTCAATCTATGTAGAGCGGAGCCTTGATGGAACAGGCTATGGATATGCGGACAGTCTTGATTTGTTCGAGATCGACAACACCATTGTGAAAGGTGTTGATGTCTCGTTCTTGAAGGTCGTTGAAGACTATGGCGGCACCTATAAGGCAAACGGTGTTACTCAAGATTTTTTCGACATTATTCGGAATAGAGGGGTCAATGCCGTTACCTCGATGTTTTTTGTAGAAGCAGGCAATTACATTTATGATGAGCAGCAATGGAAAGATTATCAGGCTGGTATTCGAGAGGATCTGCCTAAACAAACGTATGACATCACTTATGTGAATGACCTTGCTCATTTGGGTACGGTATCCGCTCCACTACAGATGATTCCGGGCTATTTCGGCAAGGATCAAGCTTTGGAAATAGGCAAACGCGCGAAGCAGAATCATATGAAATTTGAAGTATCGTTACATTACAGCGATAACTGGATGAGTCAAGCCAAGGCTTGGAAGCCGCTGGCATGGTTTAATCAGAATTTACAGCAGCTGCAAACGACAATGTACAACTATACGTATGATTTTATCAAAACACTTGCCGATGAAGGAGTGGCTCCTCACTCTGTCAAGCTGGGCAATGAAGAAAACTCAGGCATCGTTTGGCCTGAAGGGAGACTCTATTCTAATGATCGTGTAGGTTTTGGGAAATTAGTAAACGCTTCCTATCAAGCTGTGAAGGATGCATCGCCAACTACACAAGGCTTTCTCCATCTAAACAATGGCTATGATGTGGATTATACGAATACTTGGTATGACCGTAATGAGCAAAATAATATTACATGGGATGGCGAGGCGTATTCGCTGTACGGCGGGCGAGAGATTGGCAGTATTATTAGCATGCTGAACAATAACCTCAATCGCTGGAAGGGTAAGGCTGTTATATTCTCAGAAACAGCGCTTGCACATACAAGAGAAAATATTTCTCCGGTTGCCAATGGCTCCGCGATGAGCAATAAATATTACGAGGTTTCGCAGCGAGGACAATACAACTGGCTTATCGAATATATGCAGGCATTCCGAGATGTTCCTAATCCATACAGCTCTGAGATCGGCTTTTTCTATTGGGCCGCTGAGTGGATAAGCAAAGGAGAAGGACATAGTGAATGGTACAGCCCTTGGATACCAGGCGGCAGTACATCTGAGTATGGGAATACAATCGACAAAAGGACGTTATTCACTTATGACGGACATGCATCTGACGGATTATATGCGTACTTGTGGCGTGGGAAGGCAGCAGCGAAACCTTTGACAGGCAAGCTGTCACATAGCGGCGTATCCGATACTTATGCAGTTGAGCCGACACCAGTAAGCGGTATTGAGCTTGCGGCGGAAGATTTGCTGCTAACGGCTGGAAAGAGTGGGAAGATGATTCCTACAGTGAAGCCGATTAATCAATTTGCTTATACGAACATCACCTGGACATCAAGTGATGCCTCGGTAGCTGTCGTGGATAAATCGGGTATAGTTACCGCGTTGAAAGCAGGCGAAGCCACGATAACTGCTGTAACAAAAGATGGTGGTTTTGCAGCCACACGAAAGGTTGTTGTTTCCGCACCTACACTTGCGGGCAGTATCAACATTGCTGCTCCTAGCCTATCTGGAAATACGCCCTTGGCTGCGATTGTCGGTGAACGTATTAAAATACAAGCGGGTTTAACGAATAGCCCTTCCGATAACAGACTGATCTATACATCATCTAATCCGTCTGTTGCAAGCTTCCTCGGTGAGGCAGCAGAGAAACAGCATTCGGGGGTATTAATTCAACAGCTGGGTGTCACAACGGATGTAACCTTAATGGTGCATCAGGATGGCGAATCTACGATTACCATTGCTTCTGCTGATGGAGAGTCTGTACGAACATTCGTACTTAGTTCGACCAAAATTGCAGTTACAGGCGTACAAATTCAATCTAATGATAGTGAGCTTGGAGTTGGACGTTCCAAGCTGCTGGAGTCTGTCGTATTGCCTCAGAATGCCTCATTCCCGGGCGTTACTTGGAAGTCCAGCGACAATGCGATCGCTAAAGTAGATGAGAAAGGTCTTGTAACCGCTATAGGTGAAGGAACAGCCGTTATAACGGTGACGACGGATGAAGGTAGTCTTACGGATACAGTGAATGTGACCGTTGTTCCGGTGAAGTCGGAATCGTTGAAGCTCAATACCTCACTGATTCGTCTTCGTGCAGGCGACATTCAGACCATTACTGCAAGTGTCCTGCCGCTTGATGCAGCAGATAAGTCGGTAAGTTGGCAATCAAGCGATCCATCTGTTTTTACAGTGACAGGTGGCACGGTTACAGCGGTTGCTGACGGTGAAGCTATCCTAACGGCAAGCACTTCGGATGGCGGAGCATCAATCTCTGTAGACGTAATTGTGGCAGATAACCTTCCTGTAACCGCAATTGAACTAGATCATGCGGCAATCACGGTCACAGCTGGTGAATATGCGAAACTGGAGACACAGATTAAGCCGGCAGCAGCGGATAATCAAGGCGTATCTTGGACATCTTCGGATGAAAGTGTTGCAACGGTAACCGGGATTGGTGAAGTTATCGCGCATAAGCAGGGGAGTGCTGTTATTACTGTAATAACCGATGATGGCGGCTTTACAGCACAAGCTACGATAACAGTTGATGATCGTCTTCAACTTGGCAAGACAACGGGTGCGAGCCGACTCCGAGCAGCTAATCCTGTAGAGTTTGCTATTGATGGGTTGTCTAATACAGCTTGGTCACCTGGAGCTGGACGGGTTAATCAATCCGATTCTTGGTGGATTAATTTAGGGAAGTCAGCTGTCGTTAATCAGATTGATGTGGAGTTCTGGGGGGCTTCCAAATATGTGATTGAGGTATCTCAGGATGGCATTTCCTATCAATCTGTTATTAATCAAACGCAAAGCTTTAGCGCAACTAACAAAGTATCGCATGTGCTGCCTGAAGGCACGCAGGCTAAATTCGTGAGAGTAGTCATTTATGAAACTTCTCAAGCAGCCGGTACAACTTGGCCAGGCATTGTAGAATTTAATGCTAGAGGCAAATTTGTCGAACAAGCAAAGGAAATTGTACTAAGCGAAACAAGCAAAACGGTCATTATGTCAGATCAATTAAATCTAACAGCATCGTTAAAGCCTTCTTTCATTAACGAACCAATTACATGGACTTCTAGCGACACTAATTTGGCTGAGGTAGTTGCGGTTGGAAATTCGGCTCAAGTGACGACGAAGGTGCATAACGGAGAAGGCGGGGAAGTCAAGCAAGCTACGATTACAGCGAAAACGGCTAGCGGTCTATCAGCGAGCGCAGTAATTGGTATTAAGGTGCCTATTATTGTAGAAGCCATTGAAATGTACCGTAAAGATTCGATCAGCATCCCTAATGATGGGAAGATTGATTTAGTTGAAGGAGCAGGCTTGGCACTTGGAGTTAGCGTATTTCAAGGCGATGCCGATTACAGGCCGATAACATGGGTGAGCAACACACCTGAAGTAGCGTCGGTTGATTCTGTAACGGGACAAGTGACGGCACATCAGCCAGGAATTGCGGAGATTACCGTCATTGTAGATTCCTATGGAAATCTAGCGGGAGGCTTTTCCTTTACTCAAACGATAGAACTAACCGTCAAGAGTAAACCGGTCATTCCAGCAATACCGGATGGTGTTGCAGCAGTTGCAAGCGGTTTAGCAATTGCGGTTAGCTGGTCTCACGTAGAGGGAGCAGACGGTTATCATGTATTCCGAAGCGGCGAGGATGGGGAATACGTGCAAGTAACCCAGACACCAATTGTGAGGAGCAGCTATCAGGATACAGAACTTGCAGCCGGCACGACATATTCATACGTCGTTACTGCTATAAACAGTGCAGGGGAGTCTGCTGGCTCGTCACCTGTATCAGCAACAACCGAATTAGTAGAGGTGATTCCTGCCATTCCGGATGGAATAGCTGCAAACAGTAAAGGAAGCAACGCGATCGAAGTAACTTGGAACGCGGTTCCTGGTGCTTCTTATTATCAAGTATATCGTTCAGATGCGGAGGAAGGTCCGTTCGTTCAGCTTGATCCAACGGAAGTACGGGATACGGTTTTGTTTGATTCCGAGTTGCCACCTGCAACGACATTCTACTACAAGGTCAGTGCAAGAAATGGTGCAGGTCAATCCGATCAATCACCTGCTGTATATGCTGCTACTTTGCCAGAAGTCATAGCGAATCCGCCGGCTGCTCCTGCTTTGCTTACGGCAAGCACAGGTCTAACAAATTCAATTTCAGTTCAATGGAAATCGGTTGAGGAAGCGGATAACTATCAGGTTTACCGGTCTGACTCCATTGATGGGTCATACGTGAAGCTATCATCCTCGCCTATAACAGGAACGCAATATACGAATGACAGCTTGGCATCTGGAAAAACTTATTTCTATAAGGTGACAGCATGGAATGCAGGTGGAGAGTCGGAGAAATCCGATGCTGTTGAAGGAAGAACAGTATCTGTAACCCCAACCCCAGGCCCTACGACTACTCCGGTTACGGAAGTCAAACCAGACAACCGGTCAACGGAGCTTACGATCAGCGATGGCAAGCTGGAGCTAAAAGCTGAGCAGAATGAACGTGGAGTCGTCGAAGTTAAGCTAACGCAAAAAGATATTGAAGATGCTCTAGCCAAAACGACAGGCAATATCCTACAGATTCATGTAATACCGAATAAAGAAGGGGCAGAGAGTGTCGCATTCCAACTGCCTGTAAATAAGCTGACGGAACAATCCTCACAAGTTGACAAGGTTATATTTGAGGTTAATGGGACAGTATGGATTTTAGACCAGTCCGTGCTTCGTCAATTGGTCGGCAATCGGGATCTCCTTACGCTGAATATAGCGCTAACTTCAACTGCAGAGCTTCCATCTGCGGTACAGGAAGCAATTGGTGATCGTACTGTATACGAGTATGAGGCGGCAATCGATGGGCAAGTTTTCTCATCAGCAGAGGTACAGAAGTTGGCACAGATCGGTTTGCCTTACGCCTTGAGCGGAGATGAAAAAAGCCATCAGGTCGTTGTTTATCAGATCACACAAGATGGTAAACTAGAAGTTGTTAAAAAAGCGAAATATGATGTTGGAACTAATCTCATTAGCTTCGCGCCGACTAAAATCGGCCGTTATGTTGCGGTTAATGTGGAGATTTCATTCGCAGATCTGAGTCAAGCAGCTTGGGCTAGAGATGTGATCGAATCACTGGCTGCCAGACAAATTGTGAATGGAACAGGGAACGGTTTGTTTGAGCCCAATCATTCGGTTACAAGGGCCCAGTTTATTCAGATGCTAATGAATTCATTTGATCTCCCTAATCAGACCTCCGAAAGCACATTTACGGATGTCACCGGCGATGCATGGTATGCAAACGCTGTTGCGGCAGCTGAAAGCTTAGGTATTCTTACGGGAAGAGCAGATGGAAAGTTTGACGGTCAAGCTACCATAACGAGGGAAGAAATGGCTGCCTTGGTCTATCGCGCAGCAAGCAAGCTTCAATTATTGCATGGAACGAATGAAAGCCAGTCCTTCTCTGATGCATCTGCCATCTCCGGTTATGCCCTAGAAGCTGTAAAAGCTATGCAGTCACATGGCTTAATAAAAGGAATGGGTGATGGACGCTTCCAGCCAAAAAGTGTTGCCACAAGGACACAAGCAGCCCAAATCATTTATACCTTCTTATCGCTAGACTAACTCGCACTAATAGACTAGGGGCTGTTTATGGATCGGTACATCCATAAACAGCCTTTACTATTTCATAAATCGCCATTCGAATTAGGCATTTTCTGAACGTATCTATTGCCAATACCGATGATCATTTATTAGTGATATAATTCCTATTGAAAACCGGATGAGCTCAAGTGAAAATCAAATGGCGTTATTCATGAAGGCGCTCTCAGACGAGTAGTAATAGTGGAATTGGAAGGGAAGGGTCGAATGAGTCGAAAAAAAAACTGGTTCTCCAATTTAAGCATTCGTTATAAGCTGTTTGCCTCCTATGTGCTGGTCATCATGATTCCATTTATGCTTCTTCTCATTATTCATATTAACCTCACACAGAACGAGAACAAGGATTCGGCGGTATACGCCTCACATAAGATGCTTGACGAGTCGAAATCCTATTTGGAGTACAAGGCACAGGCCATAACTGAGGTGCTTAACTTCATTGGATTCAACTCCTTAGTGCAAGCGGGAGTTACGGCTGATTCCTTGCCCTATGAGGACATTAACCATTGGCACCAGGATGCACTCCAATTATCGCGGCTAATTAATCAATTCCGATATAACGAAGATATTGATACGATTCAAATTTATATGAGGCAAGGTCTTGCAGGAGCAACAGAGAGTACTGAGTTTTTGAATATTGGCAAGGTGGAGTCCATGAAGTGGTTTAAAGACTTCGCGGCTTCGAAATCCGTATTCGCCTGGCTTCCTTCGACGTTATTAGAAGCGGGTGCAGATCCAAGAGAGCTGACGGTACTGCGCAAAGTGCCTAATGCTCACAACATTCAACAATTTGACGGAATCGTGCGTGCACGTGTGAAGCCGAGTGCGATGCAATCCGTGTTGGATCATGCCATTCTGTTTCCTGAGGCAGCTTCTCTAATGTTTAATGACAGAGGAGATGTTCTCAGTCAATCCGATCAGTTCCCCTATGGGACGGACTTGGTGAGGGAAGTGCGGGATTTATTTTATGAATCGTCTGATGGAGTCAGTTATTTCGATGATAACTACAGCATGGATGGAAAACGATATTTGCTCGGCGTAATGGCGATTCCAAGTACTGAGATGAAGCTTGCCTTAATCGTTCCTTATTCGGATATATTGCTGTCCAGTACGAAGGCTCGTAATCGAATTGTTTCGATCTTCCTGTTAGTGGTGCCTTTCATGCTTCCTTTGTCGTTTTTTGTCGCGGCAACGGCAACGAAACGCATTCGGCGTCTGATCGTCCATGTCCGTAAGGTGAAGCACGGCCAATTCCAGATTGCGCTGCTTCCTGCGAGTGAGGATGAGATAGGCGAGCTTACACACAATTTCAATGTGATGGTCCAGAATATTTCGGGCTTAATGGATGAAACGTACACATTAGGACGAGAAGTGAAAAATAAGGAGCTGGTAGCGCTCCAGGCCCAGATTAACCCTCATTTCTTGTATAATACGCTTGAGCTGATCAATGTAATGGCCATCGAGTCAGGCTCTACCGATATAAAGCGGGTTGTGGATGAACTGGCTGTCTTTTATAAGCTAAGTCTATCTAATGGTAAGGAATTTGTAACGCTAGAGAGCGAGTTGCAGCATATCGAAGCTTACGTTCGGATACAGAACATGAGATTTGGAAATCCCATAACATTGGAGCTCGAAGTCTCGCGGGAGCTATTCTCATGTGAGCTTCCCAAAATCCTTTTGCAGCCGCTTGTAGAAAACGCCATTTTGCATGGTATATTGGAGAAAGATAGTGAGAGAGGTGTGATCCGAGTTTCAGCGTGTGTGGTGAAAGCGGATGTTGTCATAGAGGTGTTTGATGATGGCGTCGGTATGGATGAAGGGAAATTGAATACGATACTCACTGGACAAAATGTAAGCAGCAAGGGCGGAGGTTATGGTGTGCGAAATATTAATGAGCGCTTGCAGCTTTGTTATGGGCCCTTGTACGGTTTGAAATATGAAAGCACAAATGGCGAAGGCACAAGAGTACTCATGCGTGTTCCATTAAGGAAAATATAACGCGATACGGATGAGACAATGTATGAAACGGCGGATGGATAAGGAGGAATGGCATTGGATTTCGTAAGAAGAAACGTGGTTATGTTAATCACACTTACACTGTTTCTAGCAGCTTGTTCTAATCAGGTCACGGAGTCAGATAATAAGGAGGGCAAGGATAAATACGCTCATGAAGTGAAAATTAAAGGATATTTGATCGGCGAGGCTCCAAGCGGCATGTCCAAAGTGCTGCAAGCGCTTAATGAAAAGCTGAAGCATGACATCAATGCGACACTTGAGCTGAACTATATAGGCTGGGGGGATCTCGCAACGAAATATCCCTTTATTCTGTCTTCTGGAAAAGAGATCGATTTTGTATTCGCGGCGGACTGGAACTTTTATGTTTCGGAATCGGCGAAAGGAACATTTCTCCCTCTTGATCCGGATTTGCTCAGAAAGCATATGCCTGTACATATGAATAATATGTCGCCAGAAGCGCTGGAAGCAGCTTACGTGAATGGCATGCCTTATATGATTCCAACCTCTACACCTGATCGGAAGGTCAGCATGGCCCTGTTCCGGAAAGACCTGATGGAGCAGGCGGGTATGACCGAGATTACGAAGTTTTCCGATATCGAGCCTTATTTGGCAGCGGCAAAAATGTTTAGTCCTACCATGATTCCACTTAACCTAGACTCTCAATTCGATCTACCATCTCCTTATATGTATTTATTATCAGAGAAATTTGCATTCGGAGGAGCACCTATCGACTCTGGAGATCCGATGGCGCAGGGGGTAACAACCGACAACGAGGACCCGGCGGGTCAAATTATGAGCATGATTGAAGAGCCTGTTCTCAGCAGTCAAAAGTATGCAGCCAGCATGATGAAGAGTTGGTATGACAAAGGTTATGTCAATCGCAATCCCTTCTCGAACAAAGTTCGCTCCAAGGATGTTTTCTGCGAGGGGCAATCAGCCGTAGCATTCGGAAATTCGTATGATATGATTTCTGTGTTTGATGCCTGTGAACGAAAGGGAATTGAAGTTTATCCATTTCCGTTATTGTTTCCTTCAGGTAAAGTTACGCAGACAAGCTGGCTGAACAACGGCATCGCGATAGCTGCCAATTCTAAAAACCCAGAGCGTACGATGGAAGCACTGGATTTAATAATGGAAGACCCTGATTACGTCAATCTGACCTACTATGGCATAGAAGGCGAGCATTATAAGTTGACAGCTGATGGAACAGTTGCACAGCTAAACTCAGCGCTTCCAGAGGAAGACAGTTATCCGCCGGATGCTTCTGGTTTTTGGTTCGTCAATAAAGACCAATTAAAGCCGATGTCCACATGGACAGATTCCTATATTAATCTGAAAGATCGGATCGACGATTATTTGGAGCCTTCGACCTATTTGGGTTTCTCGTTTAACCCAAGTGAGGTGAAGGAGGAGGTAGCTGCGCTGAAGGCTGCTTCTATGCTCTATGCTCAGCCTCTCTATATTGGGGCAGTGGATGACATAGACGCCTCATTCGAGCAATTAATAAGCAACTTAAAGGCTGCAGGTATCGACACGGTGAAGCAGGAAGTGGAGAAGCAGACTGCGGAGTATCGTGCCAGGCAATAAACCTATACGTTTTACTGAAATAGAAGCCTGCCTGACGTGATTTGTCTGAGCAGGCTTCTATATCGTGCTTAGTAAATATTAATTTTTAATCAACGTCCAATCGTCTACTTTCACCCAATTATTCGCATTTGCCACGGAATAAACACCTACCTGTGCTGTTCCATTTGTTACGACGATATTAGGAATTGTTATTTGCGTCCAACTGCTGAGCGTACTGTTGATTGAATAAATTTTCTCTGCACCGCCGAAGTTTTTCACGAAAATTTGAGCGATTGATTGGCCTCCGCTGCTTTGAACCCAAACCTTCAATGTATAGGTTCCGTTCGGGATATTGTTTACATTCTGGTAGCGGCTGGCGCTATAGGCTGAGGTAGCGTATTGCTGAGCCGCCCATCTGCCTGTACGGCCTCCTGTTATATTGCTATTAGGGTCAGTGGTTGTATTCTTCCAAGTGGACCAGCCGGCTAATGGAATCTGTGAAATACGATCCGCTTCGTAGCTTGGATTAAGAATATAATTATTGCCGCTGCCTACGCTCCAAGTACCCGCTGCAGCATCTAGATTGAATTGACTTAATGAGTTCAGAGTCGGTGTTGTTCCGTTGAATGAGAGAGGCATCCATTGATTGTAACCAATACCATTCCCCGCGAAATTGCTCCATCGATCCCCAGCAAACAAGATCGTCGTTCCGCTGGAGCCCTGAACCGGTATCATCATCCCTGTCTGCGTAACATGAGAGAAATCATTATCTGTTCCTGGCATAACCTGTTCGGCGGAATACGGACCGAACAAACTTGTAGACGTCATATAGTAGGAATGGGAAGCGTTCCAGCCATGCAGATCAGAGGAACAAAAGTAATAAACACCATTGTATTTGAACATGACATTGCCTTCGCGTCCGCCTATCGTACTCCGGTGTATCCGCGTTGCTGGCTCGACATTCAAATAGTCTGAGGACCGCAGCGGTGCAATATACAAATTGTTTCGTCCACTGGTATTGCTAAATACCAAGTAAGCTTTGCCGTCATCATCAATAAATACCGTCTGATCTCCGGACATATTGTTCACAACGTTCGTAATGGCAGTTTGTACATGATGAAAGGTAAACGGTCCAGTAGGTGTACTGCTGGTTGCGAATGCAATTCCGCTTCCTTCTGGCCCTACATATTGAGTGATGAGTACATATTGATTCGTATTGCTGTTATAAGCAACACCGAGCCTGCCCAGCCAATCCGCGTCCCATGTTGATCCATCAGTAGCCCCGGTTATGACGTTTCCTTCGAACGTCCAGTTCACCAGATCCGTAGAGGAATAAGCGGTGACTGCATTAAAGCTCGTATCACTGTTTTTGGAAGTGGGATTGTTGTAGTAGGTTACAGCTCCGTTATATTTGACCCCATACCAATAGTACTTATTCCCAACCTTTAGAATGCCCCCTCCTTGAGAATAGATCGGATTGTTCGAGGTGTCCTTCCAGAATACATCATTCGTAATCGTTTGGCTTGCCGCGCTTGCTGTCGTTGCACCAAAGAGAATAGCCGAAGCAAAAATAAGAAAAAAGCAGTTCATCAGCATGAGAATCCGAGTTGCGGTTTTCATTTACAACATCCTCTCAATATGGGATAGCGGATAAAACGGAACCTTTCTAAACTTCAATCCCTTTCTTATTAATGGCAAAGCGCAGTGCAGGTGCAGTTTTATTGTAAAGCGCTTACATAATTGTGGTAAGCCAATAAACTTATCATTTCCTTTCAAAAGTTATGATTTAAATGAGACAAGTTCGATATTTAACGTTTCTAAGGTTTTCAAAGGTTATCATAACTTTTGCTCGTATCGAGAGGTTCTTAAATTAATTAGGATAGAAATATAAACAACAGCAGAATTAATCGAAACGGAAGGTGATGTAGTTGAACACAGACGTCCAAAAGGGAGATTTGACGAAGGCTCTTCAGAAGAAAAAAACATGGGGTCTTATTAAAGATATAAGCACAAATAAGGTGCTGTATCTTATGTTTGCTCCAATAGCGATCTACTTTATTATCTTCTCCTATATCCCGATGACGGGTATCGTGATGGCATTCCAATCCTATACCGTCAAAGGGGGACTATTCTCTAGTCCTTGGGTGGGACTCGATAACTTTCAATATTTCTTTAACTCAGGCAAAGCGTGGATTGTTACACGAAATACAATTGTCTACAATGTCATTTTTCTTGGCTGCTACACGTTTTTCTCGATTTTAGCAGCGGTGTTCATATCTGAGATTCAGAAGAAATGGTACAAAAAGCTGTCTCAAACCTTAATGTTTCTGCCTTATTTCATTTCATGGGTAACCGTATCGGCATTTGTGTACAATTTCTTGAACTATGAGTATGGCATTGTAAACAAAATTTTAGAAAATTTCCATATGGAAGCGCTAGATATTTACTCAAACTCAGGCTACTGGTATTTGATTCTTCCTTTCATGTACGTATGGAAATGGGTCGGTTACGGCAGCGTGCTCTACTTGGCGGCAATCGTAGGCATCGATCAGGAAATTTATGAAGCGGCAACGATCGACGGTGCTAATCGTTTCCAGAAGATCACCAAAATCACGCTCCCATTGCTCAAGCCTACAATGGTCATATTGCTGCTGCTTGGATTGGGACGGATTATGCGAGGAGAATTCGATATGTTCTATCAGTTGATCGGAAACAATGGTCTTCTTATGGATGCTACGGATATCATTGATACACTCGCTTTCCGATCATTAATGGGAACCGCAGACTTTGGCATGGCCTCGTCTGTGGGCTTATACCAATCGGTACTTACTTTAATCATCATTCTGACAGCGAATTGGCTCGTCCGCAAATATGACCGAGATCAGGCGTTGTTTTAAACATTCAATTCTAACGACAAGAAGGTGAACGCTATGAGCAGTCTAGGTGTCAAAAGTAAAAAAGATTCAACTCCGGTCTATAGCACTATTGCGTATGCCGTGGTTACGATTATTGCTCTTGTATGTGTACTACCTTTTATCGTATTGCTGGCCGGAGCCTTTTCATCGGAAAGCTCCGTTCTCAAGGATGGTTATTGGTTCTGGCCGAGGGAATTTTCACTTGAAGCTTTTCAATTTATTTTCCGTTTTCCTGAGGATGTCCTGTCTGCCTATAGAGTGTCCATTCTGATTACTGTTATTGGAACGGTTGTATCTCTATTTATCTCAACGATGGCTGCTTATGTACTGTGCAGGAAAGAGCTCAGATATCGGAATGCACTGTCATTCTTTCTGTTCTTCACGACGCTTTTTAGCGGAGGCTTAGCGCCTTATTACATCTGGCTGAGTCGCTATTTGCATCTATCGAACACGTATTATGTGCTCATTCTAGGTCCGATGTTCAATGTTATGTATATCTTGATTTTGCGCAGCTTCATCAAAGGTTCCGTTCCAGAGCCGCTGATTGAATCCGGTAAAATAGATGGGGCAGGAGATTTACGTATATTCCTGCAGCTGGTTATTCCGTTATCCAAGCCAGCACTTGCTTCCATAGGCGTGTTCACAGCGCTGGCTTACTGGAATGACTGGTGGACAGCGATGATGTTTACCAGCAAGGATCAACTGATTCCGCTGCAATATTTGCTTTATAAGATGCTCTCAGCCATTAACTTATCTGCTGCGATGTCTGAGCATGTGTCCAGCGTCAACACGCCGAAAGAAACATTCAAGCTGGCCATGACTGTTATTGCGACAGGGCCGATCGTAGTGGTATTCCCTTTCGTACAGCGGTACTTCGTTAGTGGCATTACAATTGGTGCTGTCAAGGGTTGATATGGATTCCGAGTTCCTCGGAATGTATATAAATAGAGCTTGTCCATAATAAAGGGAGGTTTTCAGATGAAAGGATTTAGAAAAAGCAAACTTTCGGTACTCGTTCTTGCAGTCATGCTTGTACTTGCTGCTTGCAGCGGAAATAATGCTAAAGAAACACCAAGTAATTCGCCAGCCAGCACGGATACATCGACGGAGCCGGCAGCTACCAATGAAGGTAAGCCGGATAACTCCAAAGAAGCGAAGCTTGTAGGCTATGTACTTGGGGAAGCTCCAAAAGGTATGCCGGAAGTATTGAAATCGTTGAATGAAAAACTGAAAGCAGATATTAATGCAACGCTAGAGCTGAATTACATTGGTTGGGGAGATGTTGCCTCCAAGTATCCGCTAGTTCTTGCTTCTGGACAAGATGTTGATTTCGTATTCGCAGCAGATTGGAATTTTTATATCTCTGAGGCAAACAAGGGCTCATTCCTGCCATTGGATGAGAGCATGTTGAAAACCTTCATGCCGAAATATTACGCTAAACAGGACCCAGCTGCCTATAAATCTGCTGAAGTTAACGGAAAGCAGTACATGATTCCGACAACAACACCAGACCGTAAAGTAGGCGTAGTTGTTCTTCGCAAAGATATTCTAGATCAAGTTGGATTGTCGAATCCTACTAAAATATCGGAATTGGAGCCTTATTTTGCAGCCATCAAAAAAGACTTCCCAGATATGACACCGCTTAACTTGGATTCGCAGTATGATCTGCCTGCACCTTTCGGTGCGTTGGTTCAAGAGAAGTTCTCATATGCGGGTGCACCAATTGATTCGGGGGATCCTTCAGGCGTAGGCGTGTATACCGATCAGGAAGACGCAAGTGGAAAAATTGTTACGATTACAGATGAACCGATCCAAGGCTCATTCAAATATGCAGCTGAAACGATGAAAAAATGGTATGATGCAGGTTACGTGAATAAAAATCCTTATTCCAACAAAATTCGCTCTAAGGATAATTTCTGTGAAGGCAAATCAGGCGTAGCTTTTGCTAACTCGATCGATGTTCAATCGATGCTTGCAAGCTGCCAAGATAAAGGAATCGAGACGTACATTATGCCGGTACTGTCACCAACAGGTCATGCTCCTTCAAACAGCTGGCTGAACAACGGTGTAGCCTTGGCCGCTAATACGAAAAACGCAGATCGCACATTGCAAGCTCTTGATCTAATTATGCAGGATGAGTCTTATGTATACTTGATGTACTACGGAATTGAAGGTAAAAACTATGCGATTACGGCTGACGATAAATTGACGCTTCCAGAAGGCGTAACGTCAGAGAACAATAGTTACCCAGCAGATGCAGCTGGCTTCTGGTTCGTAGATAAAGATTTGTTCAAGCCGAATGCCGATTGGACGGATTCATACGTCGAGTTGAACGGCAAGATTAAAGATTATCTGCTTCCTGCCACTTATCTCGGCTTCACGTTCAACTCGGAAAGTGTCAAATCGGAAATTGCGAACTTGAAAAACGTTTCATCGCAATACTTCCTGCCGATCGCAATCGGAGCAGTTAAGGATGTTAACGAGTCATTCGATACGCTGGTATCCAAGATGAACGCAGCGGGTATCGAAAAGGTGAAGACGGAAGTAGAAACACAAGCGTCAGCATTCCTGGCTAGCAAAGGCTAAAAGATTAATATCATAGAGGAAAGCCGTTCCCTAATTGAGGGCGCGGCTTTTTATCTACGTATATAAATGTTGTAATGAGATAACAGTATAGTCGAAATAAAAGAAGAAATATCGACAGATACACACTTCATCAGTAATAATAAAGAAAATCTGATACCGTTTGAAGATTTACAGCAAGGGGGTCACAGCGGGTGAAGCTTTTAATCGTCGACGACGAGGAAAGAACAAGAGAGCTATTGAAAAATTATATTCCATGGGCTGAACTGGGCATTGATCAGGTGTTTACAGCTCGTAATGGCATTATGGCTTTGGAGTTGGGTAGAGAAGTGAGACCGGACATCGTGCTCTGTGATGTTCGGATGCCTAAGATGAACGGAATTGAGTTCGCCCAGCAATACCAGACCATTGACCAGACTTCGATATTCATATTTCTAAGCGGATTCTCAGATAAGGAATATTTGAAAGCGGCGATTCATTTGAAAGCTTTGAATTATATTGAGAAGCCCGTTAATCTAGATGAAGTGAAATCTGTCGTTTCAACCGCCATCCAATTGAAACGCGAAGAACGTAAGAAACAATCCGAGGATGAGCAATTGAAGGCTGGATTTGATCATGGTCTTCCTTATTTGAGACAGGAGATGGTACGTAAGCTTATTGCCTTCCCTACATCTGTACATGTTCGACCGGCTTTGCAAAGCAGAGAAACATTTTTATTGCCATCAGAAGGACCATATACGGTGCTTTCTGCCTTGTTGTATTGGAGTCCTATCTATTTGCCTGAAGATCCCGTTATCGTTCAGGAGCAGCTATTGTTTAAACTGAATATGCAGCCGCAATTGGACAAATATCGGGCGTTGTTCGGCTTTGATTCCAATCATTTTTTAATTATCGTTCTAGCCGGAGCCTATAGAAGCTCGTTCCGGGATAATCGAGAAGTTATTGATTCGCTATATGCAGATTTGAAAGCGATTGCTGGGCAAAATATCGAAGTAAGACTTGGGATCGGGACTGTTGTGCAGGATATTGATGAAATTCCGATATCGTATCATGCTGCCCGCCAAGCTGGTTTTATGCAATTTTATGTCGAGGGCTTGAAACCCATATTTGCGAATGAAGTAAGCACGGCTCATTCACCGCTTGAAACGAATTGGGAAGATGTTCGCCTAACGAGAGACGAGCTGCGAAAGGGAAATCTGGATGCCGTCAAACAATCCATAGACCAGTTAACGGAACGTGCACGGCAGCATATGGATATGGATATTGTTCGAGTGAAGGACACGTTCTTCCAGTTGCTGCTTGCGATTCTAGAAGTAGCTGTTCAGCAAGGATTGAAAGAGCTGACGCATGATGCAGAGCGGCGATATATTTGGAAAGAGATTGACAGGATTTCGAACCTAAACCACTTAAGAAGATATTTGCTTTCGTTTCTGCAGCTGTTCTACGAGGCGAAATCAGGCCATGCGGAGCAAGGGCTGAGCAAAATGAGAGAAATCATTCGTTACATCCATTCCCATTTTCATGAAAATGGCTTTAATATTCAACAGATTGCCGATCACGTCAATCTTAGCGAAACCTACTTATGTTCTTACTTTAAGAAGCAGCGCGGAGAGACGATTAAGGAATTCATTACGCATACAAGAGTGGAGAAGGCGAAAGAGCTCCTGCTGGATCGCGAGGTTAAATTGTACGAGGTTGCTATTGCGCTTGGATTTACGGATGCTAACTATTTTTCTACCTTTTTCAAACGATATGCTGGAGTATCGCCCTCTGAATACAGGGAAAGAACGCAGAGCTGATAAGCTCCTAATTGAACATATATACAGAGAGAGGTGAGGGGCACTAATGCCCCTCACCTCTTCCTGTGCTCACATGTTAATAATTGACTTGCTCCCCATTGAACACTCTCAGATCCATTGGAGCAGCAAGGAAAGCTTGTGCACGCTGAACGAAAGCTGTGAAGTGGGCACTTGTGTTATGAATAGTCGTTGCCTCAACGTCTTTCCACAATTCGACCATCGTATATTGTTGTTCTTTTTCTGTAGCCTTCATGAGCTCATAGCTTATATTTCCTTCTTCAGCACGCGTCGCTGCAACAAGCACTTTGGCAGCCTCTAGAAAAGCTTGCTCTTGCTCAGGTTTCACTGTGAGAGTGGCATGAATAATAATCATAGTTGTTCACCGTCCTTTATATTTTCATTATTTCCAAGTTGTAATGGTATCGACAGGCAGTCTATAGGAGGGACGTCCTTCATAATCTTGCTTTCCAATGGAAATCAGCATCACAGGTACATAACGATCCTTGTCCAGGCCGAAGGCTTCGGCAATTTGATCTCTCTCAAAGCCGCCGATTGGATTCGTATCATAGCCATGGGCGCGAGCGACAAGCATGAGCTGCATAGAAACAAGTCCTGCATCAACCATCATGACATCACGCAGGTCAGCATCCGATATATTTTCGTAATAAGGGGTAAAAGCTTTTAGTTGCATATCTTTGATTTCCTGAGGCATATAACCGAGTTCTACAGATTTACCGAAGATTTCCTCCGAATATTGAAAGTGATCCTTGTCGCCGAACACGGCAATTACCGCTGCTGAAGTACTCACTTGATTTTGATTGAATCTGGCGAGTGGAGCGAGCGTTGCTTTGCCTTCGTCACTCTCAATGACGACGAAACGCCAAGGCTGCATGTTAACGGAAGAGGGAGCCGTTGTCGCCTCTGCCAAAATTTCAGTAAGCTCTTCACGGCTGATTTTGACACTAGCATCATATTTTTTAACGGAGCGACGTCCGTATACCACTTCATTGAAATCATTTGTTTTTTGAAATTTACTCATGTTGTTGTAATCTCCTTTATGATGTGAATAGATTGATGATCCTAGCAGGATTTATATATTATTTTGCATACGGTTTAGCAAGTCATCAAGTGTAGCGAGTTCCTCATCTGTGAAATCATTCATCATTTTGCTGACAAAATTAGCTTTTTCTACTTTATACCCAATTATTCGTTCTCTGCCTTCTTGGGTAAGTCTCACGAAAGTAATTCGGTTGTCCGCAGGGTTTCTACGTCTTGAAACCATTCCATCTGCTTCGAGCTGCTTGAGGTGGCGTGTAATAGCTGCGCTGTCAATATTGATCATCTTCTGCAAGGTGGATTGGTTGATCTCATTCGCCTCATAAAGCTCGCATAGAAGCTCATAACGCGAGGAGCTAATACCAGTACAACGTTCAAACTTGGGACTAAGCTTATTGTTAAGTCCTTGGAGCAGATATAGAATGCGCTCTTCCTTCGATTTAAATCGTGTGATAAGCATTTCCTCCCTCCGGAATCATCTGACCCCTCAATGATTGATGCCTCAATCAATATAACATTTCTTTTTTTGAATATCAAGTGGCTGCAATCAAGTCAAGTTGCAGTTGTTCATCTGGACTCGCTTCGCATGAGCAGCTTGAATTCCCGAGGCGAGCATTGGTTATGCCGTTTGAACAGCTTATAGAACTGCGCCATGTTGGATATACCTACCTCAAGGCTCACTTCCATAATACTAAGCTCACTCGTCAGCAATAATAGCTCAGCCTGCTTGATTCTCTTATAGTTGACATATTCAACGAAGGAGATGCCCATTGTTTTCTTAAAATACTTAATGAAATAATGATAACTCAGATTAAGCAGGGCACAGGCGTCCTCGATGCAGAGCTTTTCATTGAAACGGGCATCAATATAATCAAGTACTGGCCGTAATCGATTTAATTCGGCTTCCACAGCATAACGGAGAACATTCCGGCTATCGTTCCTTAACAATAGCAGCAGCATTCTCTTAATCGTGGAGCTAATCGCCATCTCGTAGCCTTTCATTCTCAATTGCGATTCATGGAATACGTCGAGAATGAAGGCAAAACACTCTTGTCTGGCCGATTGATTCGTCTGAAAGATATAGTTAAGCTGATCAAGCGGCTCTGTGAGCTCGGAGAAGCAGTTAAGATAAGGCAAGGTGCTCTGGTCGAAATGCTTGCCCAAATCGATCTGGAACACGATGTAGTGCAGTGTCCCTGTCATTGGTTTATGGGTATGATGAGGCTGTGAAGCGCCTAGAACCATGACATCGCCAGGTCCGAGCATGATATAATCATGCTTGCTTTGTACGCCTAGCTGGCCTTCTAGAATCGCAAGAAATTCAACCTCTTTGTGGAAATGCCAAGGATACTTCTCTAGATTGCTGGTTGTATGAGCTTCAGCAGCAATTTCCCATATTTTCAAAAACAGTAGCGGGTTTTGGTAGATGACCTCTTCATTAATTGCTTCGGAATGGGTATCTGCAAAGGATTTTATGTATGGCAAATGCATGACCTCCTGTTTGGAGTATAACACTTTTGAATACAAAGTCAGCATGATTTACTATTTCGCTGGAAGCTTGAATTTCCTATACTTGGACTATCAATCTCAGTAAGGGGTGTTCTTCAAATGGTCAAGGTAACGGTCTGGAACGAGAATCGTCATGAGAAACAAAATCCGTTAGTCGGCGAAATATATCCGGCAGGTATTCATGGCGCGATTGCTGGTTTTTTGGAGGAAGCAGGTTATACAGCCGGAACGGCAACGCTGGACGAGCCGGAGCACGGTTTAACAGAAGACGTATTGAACCATACGGATGTATTAATATGGTGGGGACATCTTGCACATGGGGATGTGTCAGATGAGGTCGTTCAGAAAGTCAAGCAGCGCGTGCTTGATGGTATGGGTCTTATTGTCCTCCACTCGGGTCATTTCTCGAAAATTTTCAAGCTGCTTATGGGTACGAGCTGTGATCTGAAATGGCGTGAAGCGGACGAGAAAGAGCGTCTATGGGTCGTAGCGCCAAGCCATCCTATCGTGGAAGGCATCGGTGAGTATATCGAGCTGGAGAGAGAAGAGATGTACGGTGAGCATTTCGATATTCCTGCGCCAGATGAACTCATCTTCACCAGTTGGTTTGAGGGTGGGGAAATATTTCGCAGCGGATGTACCTTCACACGCGGGAATGGCAAAGTGTTTTATTTCCGCCCGGGGCATGAAACGTATCCAACGTATTACAACAAAGACATTCAACGTGTTATAGTGAATGCGGTGAAGTGGGCAAAGCAAGTTGACCGCAAACGTCCGCTTTACGGAAACGCCCAGCCACTGGAGACAATTTCGGCAAAAGGAAACGAAGCATAGTGAACCATTAAAAAAGGCTGCATGCACCCATTTGGGGTTTCATGCAGCCTTTTTGCGGTTACGCCTTCTTAGTATGCGGGGCTTGGCATGTCTTTCTTTTCGTAGAAACATGCAGAACAGCTTTATGGCTTGATGAGCGCTTCTGGGCTTTAGCGGCTTTCGGCTTAATCCTGCTGACCGGGATGCCTGACACCAATGCTTTAGGTCCGAGAAGGGAGCCAACCATTCGGAAAGCGGGACGAATTTGTTGGAATATACCGAAAAACTGTTGAACTTTGCCCATCATGGAAAACATGCTGTCGAGTCCTCCGAGCCCCCCAAGCCTGGCGAACGAAGGGCTTTCACGCTCTGGCAGAGACGTGACTGGCAGAGATGTGACTGGCGAGTCAGTAGACAGCGCAACATCAATCAGAGATTCACTCGTAACAGGCAGAATCGCATTGATACGAGCACGTTTTTTTCGTTTCAATGGGCATCAAATTCCTTTCATGATAGATTGCCTGCACTATCATATGCTGGAGCTTCATGCTAGGATTGGATGTTTGTTACCGAGACTTTTATTCTACGTGATTGGCCCGCTAGAAGCGGCGCTGCTTACTAGCTTGCTGGAAATCTTCATCCCATTTGTATTTCTCGTTATAAATACTCGTAACCTCATCATACAGTGGACCAAAGTTCCCTTTGGGGTCCGTTTGAACCAGTGAGTACAGTCTTAGAAAACGGTCCTTCGGAAGCTTTCGCGCATACCGCATAAGCAAATACGGATAAAGCGTAACGTAGCGTTTCATTCGGACAGCGGCACCGGCAACAGCGATGAGAATACTTTCACCGTGCTCCATTTTCAAAATTCGAGCCTCATGCAGCAGGATGTAACGGAATGTATTTTCCTTCAGCAGGTCGCGTCTAATCTTAGCAAGCTCGCCAATATATTCAACAAGATCAGCATGAAATGCGTTCATCAGCAGCGGATCGAGCATCAGGTCCATGTCCTTGCGAAGGACGAAGGATTGGAGCAGCAGAATTTGTTCAATCCGCAGCTGGTCGGTATGAACGAGCGCTCCGATTTCTCGCAGCATCTCGTAAGCCAGCGGTTTATCGCCATCATGGAACACTTTAATGGCTGTTTCTCGGTCATTAGCAAGTCCAGTAATGAGAGGATAGGCCTCTTCACGAAATAATTTCTCAAGCTCTATGCGCAAAAGTGCAGGGGCCGAGCGTCTCTGCATCGTCCATAATAGAGCGAGTAGCGTCGTGCCCCCTATTGCGGCTATCACGGTATGCAGCGGTGACTCGCTCATCGCAATGCCAACTGCGATCAATATCATGGCGATTAGACGTGATCCCCACAATGATTTCTTAAGGGCTGCTAATGCCCGTTTTTCTACAGGCTGCAAGGCGGATTTACTGCAAACGGGGCATTCTGATTCGCCAAGTACAGTAAAGTGGTTGCAGCGGCGGCAAATTTTAAGCTTATTGTAAGGATAGCGTGTTTTAATATAAGGGGTGAGAAGTACAGGTCGTTTTTTTATCATTCGCGATCACGCTGCCCGCTGCTTTTTAGAATAGATAAGACTAACTTATTAATCTGCTCCGGAGATAGGGCTCGTCTCCGCCTTGAGCGATAACGAAAGAAGCTGATCAAGACAAAAAGAAACAATAGCCCGAGACATACGTATGTAATCATGTGCTGTTCCTCTCTTACAGTAAAAGTGATTTCTGGAAATCTATCTTGTATACTTTATTTACAGTATACCATTACAAGGAGAGCTGTGACTAACAGTGACAGCAGGGCTAGCTGATAAGCAACTATTGTCCCATTACAAAGGAGTACAAATATGAACCGACGACTTAAACGATTATCACGACAGCTTCTATTCGCTTCCGCCTTGCTTTTATTGCCATTTGGCAGCTTCTATACCGCGAACGCAGCGCAGGGATCTTCTCAGATCGATGCGGTTCTGGTTCTCGACGTAAGCAACTCCATGAGCACAAGTGATCCAGGTAAAATCGGCAACGAAGCGATGAAAATGTTCATCGATATGCTGTCAACTAAGGGTGACCGAGTTGGCATCGTTGCCTATACCGATGAGATTCAACGCGAGAAAGCGCTGCTTGAAATTCAATCTGCTTCGGATAAAACGAACCTAAAGGGATTTATTGATCAATTGAACCGCGGTGCGTATACCGACGTTTCTGTCGGTGTGACGGAAGCTGTGCAAATTTTGAGTGATGGTGCGGAGCCAGGCCATGAGCCGATGATTATATTGCTTGCGGATGGCAATAACGATTTCAATGATTCGTCCGGTAGAACGCAGGCGGAGTCGGATGCGGACATGGACAAGGCGGTCAAAGAAGCGAATGACAGCGGGGTACCGATTTATACCATCGGGCTGAACGCAGACGGAAAGCTGAATAAGGATGCGCTTGCCGAGCTCTCTGAATTGACCGGAGGCAAATCATTCTCCACCAATTCGGCAGATGATCTGCCGCAAATTTTAAGTGAAATATTCGCAAGCCATCTTGATCTAAACGTAGTTCCAGTCGATTCGATCACTGCCGATGGAAGCTATCAGAACGTCAATATTTCCGTTCCCAACGCCAACGTGCTGGAAGCAAATATATCAATCATGTCTTCAAAGCCAGTGGAGACTAAGCTTATTGATCCATCCGGCAATGAAGTAACGATTCCATCCGATGATATTCTGCTGTCGAAGTCGAAGAGCTATTCCTTGATCAAGCTGCTCTCACCGCTTGAAGGGGATTGGACGCTGCAGGTTAAGGGCGTGAGCCGCGATAAAATCGATATTAATCTGATTTTCAACTACGATCTAACCTTGGCGATGGACCCGCTTGCGAAGTCAGCCTATTCGAAAGGCGACACGGTCAAATTCAGCTCTTATCTGGTAAGCGGGGGACAAAAGCTGAAGGATGACGGGCAGTACAGCAACATGAGCGCGGTTTTGCTCGTTAAAGATGTGGATACCGGTTCGACCAAAGAAATGGCTATGGCGAATGCTGGCGACCATTTCGAAGGGACGTATAAGATTGAAGACGCTCACGACTATGAGATTATGGTGAGGGCAGAGGAGGAGAGCTTCTTCCGTGAAACAGACCCGGTCGCGATTACAGCTAAGTCAGGGGGAGCGGGTCAGACTGCGCCATCGCAGCCAGACGGTGAAGCGAGTAAGCCGTTCCCTGTGGTCCCAGTTGTGCTTGGTGCGTTAGCGCTTGCTGCAGTGCTTGCTGCGGCATTCTTCCTTACACGGCTTATGAAAAAGGCGAATCGTGGTTTTGTCGGCCAGCTTGTCATTGAAATACGTGATGAGAATACGGGTGACAAATCATCTCCGCAATATAAGAAGCTGTCCGCCTTCAAAGGCAAGCTGCTGCTTCATCAGTTGCTGCAGCTGGCGCCTGAGCTGAAAGAAACGGAGAAGGTCATCTTCAAGCCTGGCAGCAATGACCGCATTCTGCTTCAGAATGGCTCAGATTGTACCATCGAGAAGTCAGGAAGGGCAATCGATGCAGCACGTGAATTCGAAATGAAAAGTGGTGACCGCATTACGTTGTCGCTCAAGCAAGTAGACAAAACGATATTCATTGAATATCTCGTATAAATTTCGTACAAATAGAGCTTTGGAGGGAATACCCTATGAAACCGATCGTAAGAGAACATATACAGCAGCTAGACGTTTCGCTTGGCGGAGGCATTGTCAGCGAGAAAATTAGAGTAGACACCATCGACAATCCGATTCTCATTATCGGACTCGGCGGTACAGGCATAGACGCGCTCCTGAGATTGAAATATCAGATTAACCGCCGCTTCAAGCTGCCGGAGGATACTGCTTCCAAGCGCAAGCGGGACAAACCGGACAATGTGGAGTTTCTTGCATTCGAAACGAATGAACAGGATCGCAATAAGAAATATAAAGGCATAGGACTCGATCCGATTAATGAGTTCGTGCTCCTGTCCAATGCGGAGGTAGGAGGGCTGCTGCAGAATCGCAGCATTCTGGAGCCTTACATTACTGATTGGCTGTCACCTGAGCTTAGCATTACAGACGGTATGAATGGCGCAGCAGGCGTACGTCAAGCAGGGCGGCTGCTACTGTTCACCAAGATCAATCAAGTCGTGCAGAGTATAGATAAGAAGATTAAGACGTTGTCTGTTGGCACAAACAAGAAGCTGATGGTATTCCTGCTGACGGGTTTATCCGGTGGTACAGGCAGCGGATGTTTCCTTGATATCTCGTATATCGTTAGAGGAATCATTGAACGCGATCACGGCTCTGCGGGTATTGACCGAGTCAATACGCTCGGCTACTTGTTCACGCCGGACATCAACCTGGCGAATAAAAGCTTGAGTGATCATACGCGCGAATACATTAAGAAAAACGGCTATGCTGCGCTAAAAGAACTGGATTACTGGATGAATGTCGACAGTCGGGGAGAGCGGTTCAAGCAGCAATACGGCAGCATCTTATCGGTTAATTCACCGCTTCCGCCGTTTAATCTCTGTCATCTGATTTCCGCTACGAATGCGGAAGGCAAGCTGCTTGAGAATGCCTACGACTACTGCATGAACGTGACGGCTGAGAATATCACCAACTTTATATCGAGTGAAGAGAAGCAGTCTGGCGAAGAATTCGCTATTCATGACTACATTAGCAATATTCGGACGAATATCGCGCAGATGAATAAGCTGTATCCGGCCAATTACGATTACAATATTATTGGCGCCTCCTCAGCGGTGCTGCCAATCGAGGAAATGACGACATATTTGGCATATCGGTTGTTTAATAAAATGGATAAAATGTTCCAGAAGGCGCCTAGCCAGGATGACGTGGAGAAGTTCGCACGGAAGCTTGGAATCGACCTCGAAACGATGATGAAGACGTTCGATTCGCGTGTACCGGAGCCGCTTCCAGGCTTTGAGAATAGCGAACGCCTTAGCTACAATAACGTCATTAAGCTGCAAGCCGTTAGTATGGATACGGAGCTGGAGCAGAACTTCCTGGCACGTGCTCGTGAAGAATATATTAAAGCAAAAAAACAGCTTCCAGGTGAAATTGCAGGTCAGTTCACTGAACAAATTCGCCGCAGCTTCCTGCATCCGGAGCAGGGGCCGTTCTATGTATCGCGCCTCCTCTACACGGAGAAGGGTTTCTGCTTGCTGAAGATGCTTCTCTCGTACATCGAGACGCTGCGCGAAGGATTGCTGAGGCTGCCGCGTGAAATTGAAACGGCAAGAGAGCAGGCCGAGGAGCGTATGGGCGATGCCAAAAGCGCGTTCGTATCGAAAGATAAGAAGAAAAACAATTATATCGAAGCAAAAATCAATGAATATTGGCTCCATGCAGACGTGGAGCGAATGGAGCAGTTAATCGAATTTTATGAGGATCTGCACCAACTGCTTAGTAACGAGAATAATCGGATCTATAACGTTTTTACTGAAATTTTAAATGTGCTCAATTCGATTTTCACCAAAAATGGCGATCTTCTCATGAATGGGGAGGAGCAAGCCGACCATAAAGGCAATAAAACCTATTATTGGAACCTTGTTGGCGTGCCGGATATTTCGGATGTGATCAGTCGTATGATGGACAAGAAGGATGGCGACGATCTCATCCGCGACTTTACGCAGGAGCTGCTGGATCATTCGAACTTGTGGGTGAAGGAGCAGGAGATTGATATTGTCAGCTCGATCTCGGAGTTTCTAACCGACAAATTCGGCGACCTCATCATGAAGTCGATGGAGGAGTTTCTCGTTATGAAATACGGGAACGACGAGTCGATCGAGAAGTTTGTCGAGAGACATATCGCGAGCAAGCTGGACGAGGAGGCCGTACCGGTATTCCATCTCAGCAACAGCTCAGGCAATTTGCATGTGCCGTCATGGGGCTTCGTATCAGTGCCGGTACAAGCGCCTAGCATACTGCGTGGTATTCGCAACTATCAGAACAACTCGATCGGCAAATCCCATTTCACGATTAAGGAAAGCGAAGTGAAAAATAGAATATTTTGGCTGAATACGAGGAACGGTGTGCCGCTCTTCGTTTATACACCGCTCAAGGTATATGAGGAAAGCTATGAACGCACGATTCTAGACAAGGAAGGCATCGGCCGGCATTTGGTTCAGACTGAACAGAGCAATTGGACCTACTTGCCATCCCCTATTCCGGAGAAGTCATGGGGCGATACGTACGTTAACCCGCGTGTTCAAAGCTATAATGCTAGAGTCCGCGCGGAATTCATTAAAGCCGAGGGCTTCCAGATTATTGCCGAGAAGGGTATCGATCATAACACTAGCAATCGCTATTCGGTTCGATTCACAAAACCATTCCAGCTGTCAGAGCATTTGAAAGGTTTTAACATGCAGTTGGATGCAGCGAAGCCTAATTTGGGAGAAGTAAAACGGGCTTTGAACGAGCTGAAGCGACTGTTGTCTGAAGGGCTGGAGCTGGAAACGACGAAGGATATATTCGGCAGCTTCTCGCTAGAGCTGGCACAAGAGAACCTTATCCGGTCACCAGAGCAGTTAAAACGAGTTCGCGACGAGTTAGCGAAATATGAGCAGATTGAAG
Organism: Paenibacillus sinopodophylli; assembly: GCF_005930355.1. Taxonomy (GTDB): domain Bacteria; phylum Bacillota; class Bacilli; order Paenibacillales; family Paenibacillaceae; genus Pristimantibacillus; species Pristimantibacillus sinopodophylli. The sequence continues at coordinate 1,665,843 of NZ_VDBO01000001.1, read as the reverse complement.
TGAAGGCAGTTGAACTCGAGCAGCTGCTTCTTACCCATCAAGGTGAGGAGAAGTGGTTCGATCAATTCATCGAGGCTTTGTACACGGATACGATAGCCAAAAAAGGCGCTCTTTACGTGTATGACCGTGATCCAGAGGAGGATGCGTGGACGCCGTTCGCCAATCTCATGAAAAGCAGCAGCTATGTGGAGCATGAAGTGTTCGGGAGCTTCCGGAGCTTGGATGAGAAAAGCCGCAGCACGCTCATGCGCAAAGCTGCCCGCAGAGTGACAGAACTCACAGCGACAGAGGATACGAAGCTGCTGCTTCATAAGCTGGATGAGCTGTTCGGTCAGTTTCTTGATGCGCGTGAGCGACTAGAGTACGAGAAGGTGGAGCTGGCGAATGGGGAAGAGCTGCATCTTTTCTATAAAGAAATGACTTCCAAACTAAATGAAATTCGCAGAAAGTTGAAATAGTGATGAGAGAAATGTTGAATCGCTTCGCGGCCGAATATTCGGCTGTGGAGCATAAATTAAAAGGTCTTGAAGATGATCAAAGCAGCATTCATTACCCAACTGTTTTCTTATTCGTGGGAGATGAAGCGAGGCAAGCGATAGAGCCGATGATGCGATCCAATGAGCTGAAATGGGATAACAATGCCGGCGTCATTTATTTGCATATATCATCAGGTGAGAATACGGCAAGCAGGGGGACGGGGCTGCTAGCTGGTTCTGGGAAATTAGGGAAGCAGGACTCAGTCGATCATGACCGACGTCTTCCTAAGATTTGGCATGCCGCTCTAACGAATCTCGTGCTCGACCAAAGCGATAAGAAGTCAATACGCAAAAAAATAGGTAAAAGCTTCTATGAAGGTGGGGGCCATCTGTCCTTGCTCAATCAAACGCTGCGCCAGGCAAGCGATGCGATAGCAGATTACGGACGCTTGTATGCGTCCTTCGATCGTCTTCATCTTGCGGTAATTACGCGGGTGGATGATCCGATGAACGTGCTTATTCCAGAAGTTTCACTGCTTGCGCAATCGATCTTCCAGCAAATGTTCAAATCGGTTCAAATGGATTTGTACACCTTAATAAGCGAGCGAGAGCAGACGGAAACGTTCGGCTACTCCGGTGCGGCGGGCATTAGCTTTCTCCGCGAGCTGGAGGGGATGCAGCAGCAGGACTATTCGTTCTCTGCCAAGCTGCAGGTTACTGGAGATGGACTAGCCATTCCTGTAGAGCATAACCATGCTCCGTTATTTGATCTTGTCTATTTATTGTCAGATCGTAATGAGCGCGGAATGACGACATCACACGGCATGCAGGATAACTATGAGATTATTTGTCGAATTCTGCTGCTGAAGAACAGGAAGCGTAAGGAAGTGATTGACCAATCGGATAGCGGAAGCTATAACAACTCATCATTTCGGAACAGTCTAGTAGCAGAATCAGGCAGGCAGGGTTACGTTTCGGCTGGGCTAGCTACAGTGATGCGTCCAACCTATTCCATTGCTTTGACCGTCCTTTACCATGTATTCGACCATATAGCTGCGCGGCTGCAAAGAACTCCGGAGCTTGGCAGCAAAGAGAAGCTTGCTTATTTCGGTCTTGATGCCGCCAGTATGGAGGCAAGAGTGAATCAAACGGTTCCCGGTGAAGAAAAGCTGGCAGATATGGCGGGTCTGTTGACCAGCGGGATTCGGTATGATCAACTGCGCCGCATGACACTGCGTGAGGCTGAAGGGGCTTTGTTCGGAGATGGCTGCGACGGCTTCTTCCACAAGCATTTTGTCGAGATGGCGGATATTCGATTAAGCGAGATGAATGCAGCGGAGGAGATGCGCCTTACTGTGTCGCGCCATATGAAGGAACAGCCGCATATATGTTTCTATCAAGTATCGGAGTGGACCGACGAGAATGCAGAAGGCAATGTAGTGAGCGCCATTCGCTCGCGTATGCGTGATTTGGCGAGAGAAATAACGATGGCCGGCGAGGAGCTTGCCGTCATTCGTGAAATGCGTGTCGAGGATTTGAAGTTCCAGCGTTTACCGTTCATGGATAAACAGAATCTTCGTGCTTTCATCCGTACTTTCTTCGATACGGTCTATCGCCAGCAATGGCAGCTATTCCGTTTGGAGACGGAGCTCGCGCTATACCGAAGGCTAATCATCGAGCTTGAGCTGCTCCATGAAAGATTTCATTTGCGAGTGCTGCAAATGAATGGGCTGGAGTTTGAGCTCAAAGAAGCTGCACTTACGAGTATTCGGCTCGCTGACGATTACATCGGACAGAACGTATTCGACTATTACGAACGCGTTACTCATGGCGTTATGCTGGAGCTGGAAGAAAAGCGCGGTGCTTCATTCCTATTCGAGGAGCGATTTATTGGGAATGTAACGGAGCTGCTCGGGCAAGGAGAAGAACGGCTTATAGAGCGATTAATAGAAGTATGCCGGAAACAAATTCTTCGCGCGGAGCCTTTTCATCAGCCCTTCGAGGAGGAGCTGCTGCTGCGAGCTAACGTTTCTGTTGCCTACACGAACCGCAAAGCGTTGTCCAGGGGCGAGCTGTTTGAACGGCTATATCGGACGCTGGAGGATCAAGCATCTATTAATATTCGGCTGTTGGATTATACCCATGAGCATCGTTATGAAGAGAAGTATTTGCTTGGAGACCTTGAAAGTGAGTTTATTCGTTACGCACTTAGCGTTGATGTAAAGACACGTATCTACAAACTAGGCTGCGTGCATGAGAAACGGAGCAGCGGCGTGGAGAAATTGAATCTTATGGGCGGTTTTCATATGGAGGACTTGATGTACTACAGAAACGGCAAGGTTTATTACGAAACCTACCTGCAGAACGGATATGAGCTGCATGCGCTTGAACCCATCCTTCTGCCGCCGCTTCGCTGATGGGTATGATGAATAATCGCCGAGGTCGGCTAGCAAGCGGGAAGGATGCGGTCATATGCAACGGAAAATAAATATGCTTCTGTTATTGCTCTGCTTAATCGGGGGCGCAATCGGATTTGCAATCGGCGAGCTCATACTGGGCAAGCTGCCCGTAGGGTGGCCGCGATTCGTTACGGTGGGCCTGTATTTCGGCATCATTGCCTTGTGTATTGGATTGTTCTGCTTAATTGCAGAATTAATCGCGCCGCACCTGAATGGTTCGTCTTGGCGGCAGCGGTACACCGATTTATCATGGAAGCTGCTCTTGCCAGCTACACTTGTGCTGTTATTCATAGTCGGCGGGTTAGTCCAGCTTGTGTACGGTTTGCAATTCGGAGGCACGAAGCCGGTGAAGGATATTGTACTTGCCATCGATAATTCGGGCAGCATGCTGGAGACTGATCCAGATAACGAGAGGTATGCGGCTGCGAAGCAGCTCATAAACAACATGGAGAGCGATAACCGGGTAGCAGTCATCGTCTTTAACGATTCGGCAGAACTGCTTCAGCCTTTCGCCAGCGTGGGCAGCGAAGCGGAGAAAAATACGGTCAATGCGGCTATTGATGCACTTGAGCCTACGAACGGCGGAACAGACTTCAGTCTAGCTTTGGATGAGGCGATGAAGACGATTGCCAGCAATGATAATACGAAGCGCGGCACGATGGTCATTCTGCTGTCAGATGGTTTCAGCGAATCCAGTCTTGATACGCAAATCGCCGCCTATCAAGAGCAGCAAATAGCGGTTAATACGGTAGGTTTGAGCGTTGTTGATGCCAGAGGAGCTGCCTTGCTGCAGCAAATTGCAGATGCGACGGGCGGGAGCTATTACGATGTGACGGAAGCGAACGGCATTTCACTTGTGTTCCAGAATATTTACAATAAGCTGGATAAACAGACGCTCCTGACCGAGCGTACGGGCAAAGCGGCCGAAAGTACGTATTACACGGTTATGCGTATTCTATCGCTGACAATTATCGGTGCAGCTATTGGACTTGCGCTTGGCTTGCTGTTTGATAACCGTTATTTAGCGCTTAGCTTCGGGACGGGCGGCATCGTTGGCGGCCTGCTTGCAGGGTTCATTCTCGACGCTGGCTTATCTGGAGATTTCCTATCAGATGGGCTGTCTCGGTTAGCTGCTGTGTTAGTACTTGCCTTTATAATAGGATTGTTTACGCTCATCGTACCCATTCGAGACCATAACGTGCCCAGGTCTAGCGGTGGCGGTAACAGAATTAGAAGCCACATAAAAAGCGGTGCAGCGACAGCCTTAGACGGACGGGCTAGGAAAAACGGTAATCATGAATTCAAATCATAAGCGGGAGGCTGACAGCCATGCGATTTGTTGTTGCAGAGGACGGTGCTCCAGCCATCAGCGGCTTGACTCGCTTCATTGAGGAGGATCACTGCACGCTGCGCTGGAATTGGCCGAGCGGCATAGACGCGGTCTATATTGAAAAAACAGCTGTGGACCATTCAGAGGATGCATCGGAAACCAAAAGTGGACTCAAGCTCTATACAAGAGCGGAGTACAAAGCGAATAACGGCTATCACAGCCGTATTGATGGTTTTGGCTTAGTTGCGTTTACGGTATATGCCTGTCAAGAGAGCAGCGATGGTCCACGGCTGCTTGAGCAGCCGAATCAGGAGAATCGGATCGAGATTAGTGCGGGTAGAGCGAAGATTCATTATTCTGTAGTAAGCAGAAGCGGGCTGTTCCGGAAGTTTAAGTCGGTTCAAATTCAAGTGACAGCCGAGGTGCCGATTGCTAAGGAGGTGCTCTGTTACGTGAAGAAGCAGGGTGGCTATCCTGCGAGTAAGGATGACGGTGTATTATATCCGTTTGTCGCACCGTTCACGGCAGGCAGGAACATACTTCCAGCGATTGAGATTGGCAAACAGGAGTTTATTCGTTTGTTTTTCACTGACGGGCGAATACACGGGCAAATGTATGAACTGATTTCAGTATAGTAGGAGGTAGATTGCATGGGCCTATTTGATCTTTTCAAAAAAAAGACGGAAGCGAAGCAGCGTCCGTTATTTTATGATATTGTTTGTCCTTATTGCTTTAGCAAATTTACGCCGGACGAGGTTGTATTCCGCGCAGCTCATTCACGTGAGGATGACGAGGATTATGCGCTCGGAGAAGACGAGGAGCTGAACAAATACCGCGAACGCTTCGGACTAGATTCTGTTCATGACATGGAAGCAGTGCTCCATCCGAATGATGTGCCCGAGGAGCACCGGGTTTATTCGGACCATGTGTTGATCGGACTCAACGACCGTTACGGAGAGCTGACCCGAAGAAGACTTTGTCCAAGATGCCACAACGAGATACCCGTAACGGCCGGGAAGGTGCCGAGCAACATTATTTCCATTATCGGGGCGTCCCAGGTCGGCAAATCCGTCTATATGACGGCGCTCATTCATACGCTGCAGAACACAACGGCGGATCATTTCAATGCAGCCTGTATGCCGCTGAATGCAGAGATCAGCCGCAAGTTCCGCACCAATTACGAAGAGCCTCTGTTCGAGCGCGGCGACTTGCTGGCCTCCACGCAGAAGGAGAAGATGCAGGAGCCATTCATATTCCAATTTGTATTCAAGGATGAGACAAAGCCGCCGCTTACGCTCGTATTCTTCGACGTGGCAGGCGAGGGTATGGTGGAACAGGACTACCTCGGTCTTCACGGCCAGCATATCAAAAACTCAGCTGGCATTCTGCTGATGGTGGATCCGCTGCAAATCCGCTCGATTCGAGAGAAAATTAGAATGAACCTGGGCGACAAGCCGGGTGAGTGGGTTTCCCAATATGACGAGCCGCGTGATGTCGTGCTTACGATGTTCGGCGATTTCATCGCCTATCAGGACAACAATAAGACGGATATACCGACAGCGGTCGTATTGACCAAAAGCGACATGCTTCATTCATTAAAGGATGAAGATGGCGAGTATATTAAGTCCAATAGCAATATCTTCAACAATATGGTGCATCGCGATTATTTTAACTTAACTGAATTTGAAAATATTGATGGTGAAATTCGCCGTTTTATTGAGAAGGTTGATCGGCCATTCAAAGGGACGATGGACGTTTACTTTAAAGATACAGCCTATTACGCGGTATCGGCGCTCGGCAGCAATCCGGTTGACCAGAAGCTGCAGACGGTCGTAAGTCCGATCCGCGTGGACGAGCCCTTCATCTGGCTCCTTTATAAGCTGAATTTCATTGAGGGGAGAAGAGAATAGTGCGCGATTCTACGCCCTCTAGCAAGATCCAGCAGCAGATGTACGCACGGGAGAGACGCGGTATTTTCAGATCCACGGAAGGCTATGACACGATTGCCAAATCGAGCGGCTTAGATCCAGCTTTTATCAAAAAGACGCTTCATCCTTTATGCGTGTATGATGCGCCTGTTGAGCTGGCGGTACGCGGAGAGAAGGATGCTGCTCTTTATCCAGAGACGATGCATTTGCTCCACTTGGATAACGGCGATGTACTTCTTGGGCGGAGCATCTACCAGCTGGCAGACTTCACCGGGCTTCGCAGCGCCTTCTTTACTCATAACTATCTCATTCCAAGCAGCAGCAAGGATGCCAAGGCTTATACAAGCTGGCTGCATGCCGTATTCGAAGGCGGTTACGATATAGAGAAGGGCATGGAGCTGCCTGAGCTTGAGAGCCTTCCGGTTGAGACAGTTCCAGCAATCAGGCCATCCAATCGTTCTGTACTGTCGCTGCTTAACATAGTGGAGAAGCCGTTCAAGCAGTTGTTGTACGCCGTATTATCAGCCATTAGCGGGAAGAAAAAAGTGTATGTTGCGCTTGACGTGTCGATTGTAGAGCTCCCTCATAAAGCCAAACAGCTGCTCGGGGTGTTGTATGCAAGCTTGCCGTATGCATTCCGTCAGCAGCTTGGTTTCATCACTTATGCGAAGGAGCCTCAAAGCCGCAAATCGGTCCATCTCACTTTTGTAGAGCAAGGAAGCCTACGCCTTGGAGATCGCAGCATTGAAAAGGAGTTTACGTTCGATCTGGCGAGTGGCCGTATTCAGAATGCTGAACTGGAAGGTACCGATCAGCCATATTTGGATTTCGTATGGGATCGTTTGGATCGCCAAGACAGCTTGGACAGCTTCTTTCTATTTGCGGAGCAGATGCTGGAGGGAATGGGACAGGAACGCCGTACCGCAGCAGCAAGCTATCATGAGCTGAGTGTGATGTATCAGATTGAAGAGGGCAACGAACCGCTGTATGAGAAGCATAAACGGGCGGTGCTTCGCGGATTGCTCGAATACATGCAGCCCACAGGTGCTTTGGATTCTAAAATCCGCTTAAATGATTTGTTTCTATCTCGCTTTGACTATGAGTTCGATCATGTCCGGCAAGGCATCGTGCCTGATGCGTTTCTCATCGATCTGTTCAGAGACTATTATCTCATCGCTGGACCCGACATCGAGCGGAAGCTCATTCTATTCTATATCCATGCGCTTCAGGAAGCGATTAAACAGAACAAGCTTGAAACGGTCGAAGCTATCTATGCTGCTGTGGAGAGCGAACCAGCGTTAAGCAAAGCGTTGTTCAGTAATCTGATGTCTGTCCCAAAGCTTGCAAGCCTCTTGTTCATTCCCTTTCTGAAGAGAAAGCTTGATGCTGCCCCAGGCGTTAGAAGCTTGCTTGAGCTAATCGAACGCTGGTCAAGTGTTCATCCGGCGTTATTAGGCTATGAGCCGTTTCACACACTTGCCTGCGAACAGCTGACAGCAAAGCTGGAACGGGAACGGTTCTCTGTCCTAGCGGTAAGCAAGGCACTAGAGCAGCTTCAAAAGCTGAAGGAGGAAGCTCGTCTGCATGGCAGCAGGACAAGAACCGTTTACGCTGGCGAGGATATGTACGAGGAGCTTGAGCTTGTTGCCTATCGCGGAATGCTGACGGAGCTTCTACTAGATGATTTGACCACTAATGAGCTTGGGCAAGCCCAATTTCTTAATCATAAAGACCAGCTTAAACGTTGGGACAGAAGAGTGCAGGATCCTCGTCAGCAATCGGCAGCGAGCGTGCTGCAAGCCGTGTATGACTGGCTGATGCTGCCTGAACCGACTGATGAGGTTTTCAAACTATTGACACCGGCTGAGATCGACCGCGCACAGCAAGCAGGAAAACAGCTGATGGCAGCGAGGTCGGAGTTTGCCGAAGCGCCTCGTATCGTGCTTGCCTTCCAGAGCAGCGCGGATTTGGAGCAGCTTGATTATTCAGGGCTGCTGGACTACTTGCAGCGTCATGCGCCTAACAAAGAATGGCTATATCGTTTTTTTCAATGGTCGGAGAAGCAGCCTACCTTCATGAAATATAAAGGATTCGTGCCAGCCTATGCTGCGGCTATCGTTAGTTATTTCAAAAACCATGATCGAACTGCATTCAAAAAACGAGCCACCCGAAAACAACTGTTCGAGAAAGCGGGCTCATCCTTGACGACTGTCTATAAGCAAGCCGAGCGGGAACTTGCTTCACCGCTCGCCAAGCTTTTTCGGAAGAATCGAAAAGGGACGCTAATGGTGTCTGTAGCTCTACTGGGCATCGTTCTTGTAACAGCGGGTATTATGCTCACCTTCAAGGACAAAGCGGAGTTGTTGCCAGAGATTCAACCCACTGCTGATGTGAAGGTAGATCAGCCGGATACGATTGTATATGCGGAGAACAGCAATGCTGCTGAGGGAAAAGAAGCAACGACCTCTTTAGTCTTTCGGTTCAAGGATGCAGCAGCATGTGCAGTGTTTGCGCCAACCTCGTTAACGATAGAGGCTCCAAGCTCCACAGCTGATTTCTATATGGATCTATCACTCACCTCTAATTGTGGTGACCCAGCTAACGATATTGCGCCTACGGACAATCAGGCAGCAACCGATGGACTCGAAGGCTATGACAGCCAAGCTGTCATCGACTTGGGCAAACAGGTCGAGATTCCTGTCGACAGTGTAGTGAAGATCGCCGAAGTTGAATATACAGTGGTCATGCTGCAACCAGAATAATAATCATGGAGGCAGGATCATACGCTGCTTCATTATGTTCTTCATCAAAGGCAGATAGAATACCAAAAAGGCTGCAGCTAGTTAATCGCTGCAGCCTTATGTTTTTTATCGATCAAATATCAAGTGTACGTTCACCAATCCATTTCACCATTGCGGGATCGCGATGCGAGAAGAACTGGCTCTCTTTCGTATCTAATGCAGCAATCGACTCCATATCCTGCTGACTTAGTTCAAAGTCAAAGATATTGAAGTTTTCAATAATTCTTTCATTACGCACAGACTTTGGTATCACAACAACCTCTCTTTGCGTCAACCAACGTAACACCAATTGAGCGACGGACTTATTATACTTTTGAGCGATAGATACTAACACTTCATTCTGGAACAAGTTGTTTTTCCCTTCAGCAAAAGGTGCCCAGGATTCGATTTGAACATGATTATCTTTCATAAATGCTGCATTTTCAATTTGTTGATTGAAGGGGTGCGTTTCGACCTGATTTACTGCCGGAATAATTTCATTATGAATAATCAAATCGATCAGACGATCTTCATGGAAATTACTGACGCCAATTGCACGGATTTTTCCTTCCCGATACAACTCCTCCATAGCACGCCAAGAGCCGTAAACATCGCCGTATGGTTGGTGAATTAAATACAAATCCAAGTAATCCAACTGCAATCTTTGCAAAGATCTTTCAAATGCTCTTTTTGTGCGTTCATAACCAGTATCCTGTACCCAAAGCTTCGTGGTAATAAACAAGTCCTCTCTTGCTACGCGACTTCGCTTGATTGCTCGGCCTACGGCTTCTTCATTCATATAAGATGCAGCTGTATCAATAAGACGATAACCTGCAACAATAGCGTCATGAACGCTTTGTTCGCATTCATTTGGATCCGCAATTTGAAAAACACCAAAACCTAGTACAGGCATCTCGACGCCATTGTTCAACATTACTTTTTGCATAATAATCCTCCTGTGCTTTATGTTATTAGGTTTAAAGCATTTCAATATACCCATAACATTAACCATTGTGACAGCTTTATTATGCACCTAATGAAAAAGGGACCGGTATCACGATCATGTCAAATGTTTGCCTAATCCTCTCAGGACTACTTATGTAGCAGAAGGTTATGGACTATAATCGAATGTATAGAAGGTGACGGAACAGGGGAGGATTCAATGACTATAGCAATCATTAAGCAGCAAAATGAACTTGCCAAAATAATTAATCGTCATGCAAAAAACGAGGGTGTTCACCATACTGCTATTCCGTCTTTAGTGTTCGTACGCGACTCTAATGGAGCTGTACCACGTCATGGTGTCTACAAACCTTCCTTTTGCATCGTAGTGCAAGGCGCAAAGGAGGTCTTGTTGGGGCAAGATCGCTTCAATTATAATCCAGCAGATTATCTCATTTCATCCGTTCACTTGCCTGTTATTGCTCAAGTCACCGAAGCGTCGCTCGACGTTCCGTATTTAGGGTTCATACTTGAATTTACGGCGAATCAAATTCTAGAGATTATGCGTGATTCTGAAGTCCGAGTCGGACCGAAAGAAAATGCGAAGCGGGGTATGTTTGTTAGCCGGATGGAACTGCCTTTGTTAGACGCGGTCATCAGGATTGCTCGTTTGCTGGACAATCCGATGGATATTCCAATACTTGCTCCGTTGTTTATCAAGGAGATCCTGTATAGGGTTTTGCAGGGTCAGCACGGGAATAGACTCGAACAAATTGCAATAGAGAGCAGCGCCGCTCATCAAATAAATGAAGTTATCGAACATATCACGAATAACTTTGGTAAAGCGCTTCGGGTTGAAGTGCTTGCGGACATAGTGAATATGAGTGTCTCGTCGCTGCACAGGCACTTCAAAGAAATAACAGCCATGAGTCCTGTTCAGTTTCAAAAACAATTGAGGCTGCAGGAAGCTCGTCGCCTATTATTAACTGAATCAGCAGATGCCGGTGATGTTGCATTTCGAGTTGGTTATGAAAGTTCTTCACAATTCAGTCGGGAATATTCCCGAATGTTTGGTTTTCCTCCTAAACAAGACATAAATCGTCTAAAAGTATAAAAAGGTTCAAAATAGAGCAGTTGATAACAAAGAGGCAGCCCTTCCTAATGGATAGGGACTGCCTCTTCCTGTAATTAAACCAAGTTTAAGAGCTTGGCGCTATTCTCAAATAACACTTTATTCAACACGCCATCGTTCCAGTTGTGGCTGCGGAAATGTTGAATAGCGAACTCATAGGGAACGTTAGGGTAGCAGCTTCCATATAAGAGTCGATCAGATAATGTGAAGTTGGCGGCTTCAACATAAAGACTGCTGCCCGGGAAGCCGAGGTATACGTCTGGCGAGAGATAAATATTCGGACAATAGATCGCAGTTGCAATGGCTTCGCTTATGAAAGGCCAGCCAGCATGCGAAATAATAATTTTCAAATCCGCATATTTTTTTGCTGCTCGAACGAGCGCGCTTGGACGAGCATAGTCATAGTTCGGGGACGAGCCAAACAGGCCCAAAAATACGCTTAACGTAATAGAGAGCGGCAAGCGATGCTGCAAGGCGGCTTCATAAATAGGGTCCCATGAGGGATCATCAAGCGCAACGCCAGGTTGAATGACAGCTGGATTAATGGAAACACCATGGAAAAGGCCAAGTGCTGCATAGCGATGGATGGTTTCTACGGCTCCTTCTACTCCTGCGCCATCGGCCCCGATGAAACCGATGAAGCGTTTGGATGGTTGTGTGGTGAGAAATGCCGCAAGCTCCTCATTGGATGAGCCCGGCTCGTTGCCGCGTCCCATGATGACTGCGTGTGTAATGCCAAGCGCATCTTGCTCGGCAATGACTTGCTCCAGCGTCTCTGATCTTGTCGATTCGATGCCAGAAATGCCAAAATGCTTGGATATCGCGTCACGTCCCTCTGCAAATAATCCTTCCCATGCGGGAATCGGTGGCTTTATTCGAAAGTCGATTGTCATATCATTCTATTCCTCCTATTTAACTTGGATATAGAGAGTTTATCATTGCGACGAGATGCGAGTCTAATAGATTCATTCAATGCGAATGAAGAAATTACCTATTGTGCGCATAAATAAGCCTCAGCTCGATGTGTGAGCTGAGGCTTATGGTTAAAATATAGGAGAGCCTATCATTTCGCCAAATTTCTCTATATTTTCACGCGAAACGTTAGCTTAGCCGCCAGAGGACGGCTTCAGTCGTTTTCGCTTAGCTGCGTAATGTTTTCAGTGCGCCGCTCCAAGCGAGCACTTGATCGAGCATGCCGTTGACATTAGTTAGGTGCAGGTCAGCTGGCTTAAACACGCTGCCGTTCTCGAAGTCAGTGAATAATGATAGCGCCGGATGCACGCGAACGTCTGCTACAGACAATTCGCCTAAAATACCTCTGAGATGCTCTGCCGCACGTGCTCCGCCGACTGAGCCATAGCTTACGATGCCGGCAGCTTTATTGTTCCAGGCATCACGCGCGTAATCGAGCGCATTCTTAAGTGCTCCTGTAATGCTGTGATTGTATTCCTGTACGATAAATACAAAACCGTCCAAGCTGGCAAGCTTAGCGTTCCAAGCGGTCGCTTGCTCCGTTGCATCAGCCTCGCCTAGCAGCGGAAGCTTATATTCCGCAATATCTACGATTTCGTAGTTAGCGTCAGCACGCTGTTCTGCTACGCTCTTCACCCATTCCCCTACTTGCGGACTTAGCCGCCCTTGACGAGTACTTCCTAGAATAATGCCGATATTCAATGCTGACATTGCAATTCCTCCTCTAAAGTAGTGTGACGGTTAACGTATCTCTTACAATAGAATCGTAACCCAACTCTTGGGATCATGTATGCATCTGTTCATCAGTAGGTAAGTGTTGGGGCTTATTCCCAAGTAAGGTCTGTACGAGGAATATGATAGCGGTCTAAATACCGAATGTCAAGCTACTTACAAAAAGTTTGTATATACTAAGGATAGAATAACGGCTTTTGGTTGTAATATGGTGCTATCGGCTGTTTTAACGAGTCTAAGTTTCGATTATAGTTAGTAGAGATATGGCAATATGAATATAGAAATGAGGTTTTTCGATTGGAAAAGGAGTTCGTGAAGCAGCTTGATCTCTGGCATAAGAAGGATAAGCATCAGGACATCATAATAGCGATTACAGAGGTGCCGGAAGCAGAGCGTGACTATACGCTCGTTAGCTATTTGGGTAGAGCATTGAACAATGAAGAAAGATATGAAGAAGCCATTGCTTGCCTTCAATCTGTTCAGGGACAGGGGGCAAACGATCCATTATGGCATTATCGGCTGGGGTATGCTTATTATTATCAAGATCAAAGCGTCCAAGCTGTGGAAGCTTTCGAGCATGCCTTGAGACTGGACCCTGAGGATCGGGATATTCAAATGTTTCTGAGATTAAGCCGCAAAGATGCGGGGATACATATAGATACGGAGAGCGATGCAGCGGAATCTGATTCGCAGGAGGATCAGAAGCTGTCCCCCTTCAAGCTTGTGACACACGACAGCGGTAATATATCGTTAATATTGAGTGTAGGCAGCTATAAAAGAGAAGTATTCGCTTCAAGGTCGGAGGAAGGCTTCGAAGGCAACGGATATGATTGGGCATCATTAGCTGCCGTTTTTCTAGAGGAGCAGCAGCCTGAGCTGGCTGAGGTTATCCGTTTCGATCCCGAAGCGGATATGTTCGTTGCGTATACAAACCATAAAGAGGCGATGTTAAGCTTTGCTTCGGCCTTCAAGGAAGCTTGTGAGAATGATGTGCTCATCCATGATTTATTCTCGCGGGCAGAACTGGACTAAACCTAGGGAGGTGTGTCATTTATGTGTAGAAATATTAAAACGTTATTTAACTTCGAGCCGCCTGCTACGGAAGGTGAGGTGGAGGCTGCTTCACTGCAATTCGTACGGAAGCTATCTGGATTTCAAGCACCTTCCAAAGTGAATGAAGAAGCTTTCCACCTCGCGGTGCTTGAAGTTACGGCGGCAGCGCAGAAGCTGCTGAATTCATTGGTTACGCATGCGGAGCCTCGTGACCGCGAGGTAGAGCTGGAACGTGCACGTATCCGAAATGCCAAAAGATTCGGCACAGCACAATCAGAAGAATGAGCCTGGCGTGCGGGGCGGGCAGATTTCCAGCTAAACTTGCCCGCCAGCTTCCGTTTTAGTGACATTAGCTTTTTATTAATTTCCACGCTTCATGCTGTTCTCGAACTCGCTTCCACATCTGTTCCCGCTCTAGCTTGCTGTAATGCACAAGCTTCTCGCCGAATTGCTCGGCCATCACTTCAAACCAAAGTGCTTTCTGATTTATTTCGGTGCTGGAGATGCCGTTTTTTGTACGTCTTTTCCACACACATCCCCTAAGCTCCTGACCTTCCCATTCATGACGACTCCGGATAAGAAAAACATCATGCCAGGGCGACTCTTTAGAGGTGCTGTAGAAGTGGTGGTTTTCTTTAAAGCATTCGATATCTTGTAAAGCAGTCGGATCGTAATCAGCGCCAACGAAGAAGGCTTCTGGATCATGGACGAGGCGCCATCCGTTCTTCGCTAAGCTGGATGGCTCTACTTTGTAAGTATCGGGAGTACGCTCGTAAGTGGCAAAGAGAAGAGGCAGGGGTTCATAGAGCATATCACCAAGCCCAACATCGATAATCCATGTTTCTTCCTCAATACGAACACTTACACCGAGATGGAATGAGTTAATACGAGGCTCAGTCCCGATGGGCTGAACACCGCCCCGGTGCAGTGAAACGTCGAATCCTAATGAATGAAGAAGAGTGCTGAATGCACCATTCAAATGAAAGCAGTAGCCGCTGCGGCCTTGCAGCATAAGAGCAATCGATTGTTCGAAGTCAATGGCTGCGGGCTTCCCGCCGAATATATCGATGGTTTGCCAGGACTTCGTTCTCATATGCGCCTTATGAAGCTCGAACAAATAGGCTTTGGTTGGAGCCTCTATGTCAGTGATGCCGATTTGATTCAAATAGGACTTCATTTCTTGTTCATTTAGCTTGATCAATTCTGCTCACCTCAATTAGATAGTTGTACGCCACAGCTCCAAGTTCACTGTGGCTGCATCTAAAGCGTAATCGATATGAGATGACGCTTCAATAACCAAATAACCCTACTGTACCGGTACAGTAGGGTTATTAACCGTTATGGATAAAGAGAAGCACCCATTATGCAACCTGAAAGGATTGACCTGCAGCGAGTTGTTACCGTATGCATTGAATCAAGTTTTTGAAAAAGAGAGCAGATTTCCCACTCACTTTATCAGGCTCACGCATTAAAAATAAGCTGTGGAAAATAATAACATGGGTATTGACACCAGTTAACAATCTGCTATACTTTGGTTTATAAATCGTAATCGTAACTATTACTATTAATCACGACATCAATACATGATGATGAAAGGATAACGCTGCTGAAAATTCACGTAGAGGGTAGCTGCCATGACACAGGAAATAGAATTTGTAAAATGTAATCCGACCCAAAATATGACGATTCTCGTTAAAACAGAGCACTCTCCAAATGAGTATCCGCAAATTGCTTCAAAAATGATGTCCTATGACAGTGTGAATGCAGAACAAGTAGGATTTATACAAAAATCTACGCATACAGAGGCTGCTGCAAAGTTGCTAATGGCCGGAGGCGAGTTTTGCGGGAATGCATGTATGGCGTTGGCAGCTAATATGGCAGACGAGAAAGGATTAAGTCATAGTGAAACGCTTGAAGTAGCGTTGGAGGTTTCAGGTGCAGATCACTTAGTAACGTGTCAAGTGAATAGAAGGGGAAACCAATACAACTGTCAAGTAACGATGCCTATTCCCCATAAGATTGAACAGAGAATGATCCAGTTCGATGGTGAAGAGATGGATATGATTATCATCAGATATGCTGGATTTATTCATATCGTTATCGAGGTAGAGCAATTCAATAAAAAGAATAGAAAAAAAGCAAAAGCGCTAGCTAAGCTGCTTGGCTTAACTTTAGGGGCGAACTTAATCGCTATCCTGCTATATATTCCGAAAATGGATGAAATGGCCCCGCTTATTTATGTCCCTCATCTGGATAGCATGATTTGGGAGAGGGGATGCGGCTCTGGAACAGCCTCTGTGGGTGCTTATCTGGCTTGGAGAAATAAAGGGAGCATTACCGCTGATATTAAGCAGCCTGGAGGTATCATTCATGTAGATGCCCATTATCGGAATGAAAAGATCGTAAGTCTGAAAATTGAAGGATTAGTCGGAATCGCAGCACGAGGGAAAGCATTTATTGAGATGGAAAGAGTACCAGTTGCAGAGGTGGATAAGATGTACGCGATAGAAAAATTTCATCACGAATTGCGTGAATTTTCGGAAAAATTTAATGATTTAGCCATGAAATACGATAAATCCATTCATCGTTTTTCAGAGCTGGAGACGGTCATAGGCGAGTATTCGTCATTTGTAACAAGCAAGAGCAATAAAGAAATTTGGGAGCAGCTGGTGCAGCTAGACCTGAGTGATTGGAAAGAGCTTGTGATGGACGTTAGAAAGAAGTCTGCCATTTGTGTAGCTATTATGGAGAAATACCGTGCATGGAAGCTAATGGATGGCGAGGCTGGAATCGCCGATTATTTCAGAAATATAGAGGCATGTATTGAAAAAGAATTTGGCAGTTCTCAAGTTACATCAGACTCCAAAGTCATATTAGTGGGCTCAGGATCCTATCCGATGACACCATTATTCATTGCTCAGCGAACAGGAGCAGAGGTTGTTGGCATAGATATCGACGACGAGGCCATTATACTGGGGCAAAAGGTTGTAGACATATTAGGTGCTGATTTACCTATTCGATTAGTAAAAACACCTCTAGAACATCTCGCATTCACGAGAGAGGCAACCCACATCATATTCAGCTCAACCGTTCCAAATAAATATGACCTATTGGATCAATTGCATGCATACACGAATGAACAAGTCGTTGTAGCCATGCGATATGGTAATCAATTAAAGTCCTTATTTAATTATCCAATGGAAGAAGTCGATGGACGAAAGTGGAGTGTAGCGGATCATATACTTCGACCTGATGATGTGTTTGATATTGCTTTGTATAAAAAAACGCAGCGAGCCAAAACGCTGTAAGTGGAGGTTTATATGAGTGGTTTCAAACGAGTCTTGCTGTTAGGAACGGGCCCTGTATCTATTCAGCTTGCTATCACATTCAAAAACCAATTAAACAGCTGCGTAGCCATCGCGGGTCGGGCGTCTGTTCGCTCAAAGCATTTTTTTGCTGCAATGAACCAAAGCGGTCAACGGATTCGTGCGAGCATTCAAAACGAAAAGCATCGACAAATGGAAGGCGATTGTTACGTTGATCATGTTTTTGAAGGCTTTGACACCATAACGGGAGAATGGGATGCCATTATTGTTGCTGTTGCAACGGATGCCTACATCGAAGTACTGCAGCAAATGGATGATCGTCTATTGAAGCAAGCTAGCTGTATGGTGCTGGTATCACCAACGTTTGGCTCCAACAGTCTAGTCAATCATTATATGAAAAAGATAGACTCGGGTGCGGAAATTATTAGCTGTTCGACCTATTATGGTGATACACGCTGGATAAAAGATACACCGTCTAATCATGTTTTAACCACAGCGGTTAAGAAAAAGATATATATGGGCTCTACGCAGTTTCCTTCGGAAAATATGAATCAATTAGGAAAAGTATACGAATCATTGGGGATTGCACTTGAGAGGATGGAATCACCATTTGAGGCAGAAACACGAAATATTTCGTTATACGTACACCCGTCGCTGTTTATGAATGATTTTTCATTAAATGCCATTTTCGATGAGACTGCTGTTACGAAATTCGTTTACAAAATGTATCCGGAAGGGCCGATTACACCGCAATTAATACGTGAAATGCTCGCCCAATGGAAAGAAATGATGGATATAATTGGGAAATTGAGGGTTAGAAGCATAAATTTACTTCAATTTATGACAGATGACAATTACCCGGTGCGATTGGAAAGTTTATCGCGACATGATATCGAAAATTTCTATGATTTCGAAACAATTCAGCAAGAGTATTTGTTGTACATACGATACACCTCCTTGCTGATCGATCCTTTTTCTGAACCGGATCAGGAAGGCAAATACTTTGATTTCTCAGCTATTCCATTCAAGAAAATGTTTATGAATAGTGAAGGGTTTTTAGATATTCCAAGAATGCCGAAGGAGGACTATTACCGGATTAAAATCATTCAAGGAATTGCAAGGTATTTGGATTCGAGTTGTCCAACGATCGATAAACATATTCAAACCTATGAGAATAAACTAGAGAGGATTGCACAAGCTCGCAGTGGCGAGAAGCTAAGTTCAGCATTCGTTGTGCAACGCTACGATGAAGATTTGAAGATGATTTGCACTGAGATTGGGAAAAACATTGTTTAAATGGTATATGGAATTAAAGAAGACACAATAAAATCCATACATAGATTCATTAGGAGGAAGAAGAGTGAAAAAGGTAAACGTTTTTGCATGGATAGGCTTATTTATTTTTACAATCGTGGTACTGGCTGGCTGCAGCAGTGAGAAGGACGAAGCTGCGAATGGCGAAGCGAGGGCAGAACTTTCGTATGCCTCATCCAAAGATATTAATGATATGAACCCGCATTTGTATGCCGGTTCCATGCCAGCTCAAGGCATGTTATACGAATCATTAGTTGAAAACACGCAAGAGGGGATCAAGCCCCTGCTCGCGGAGTCATGGGAAATAGCAGAGGACGGTAAGTCGTATACGTTTCACTTGAGAGAAGATGTGGTGTTTCATGATGGCGAGCCCTTTAACGCAGAAGCAGTGAAACTAAATATAGAGGCAGTCCAGCATAATGCGGAGAAGCATGCTTGGATTAAGCTATCAACGAAAATAGTAAGCGTCAATGTCAAAGATGAGTTTACGGTTGAACTTCAGTTGTCGGAGCCCTATTATCCCACTTTGGTAGAGTTGTCCATGACTAGACCCTATGTGTTCTTGTCACCTAAGGATTTCGTAAATGGGGAAACGAAGGATGGGGTGAATGGCTACAATGGTACAGGTCCTTATAAGCTGGCTGAGCATCAAACCGATGAGTATGCTATTTTCGAAGCTAATGACAGCTATTGGGGCGGTTCACCTCAAATCAAGAAAATCACTTCTAAAGTGCTGCCTGCTGGAGAAACGACATTTCTAGCTTTGCAAAAAGGTGAAATTAACTTTGTATTCACGGATGATCGTGGAGCTGACAGTATAGATGTGGAAGCGATGGAGCAATTAGTGGAATCAAATGATTATCAGCTTGTTCGAAGTGAAGCGATGAATACGAAGATGATCGTAGCTAACAGCAGCAGAATCGATAATCCTGTAAGTGAAACGGCTGTTCGTGAAGCGATTTGGTATTCCATTGATCGAGATACGATTAGCAAGGATATTTTCAATGGCACGGAAGCAGCAGCGAATCGGTTATTCTCAGCTAATGTCAATTATGCCGATGTTGACTTGAAAGTACGAGATTATGATAGTGAAACAGCGAAAGAAGTTCTGGAGAAAGCGGGCTGGCTGCTGGAGAATGGCGCTGCTGTTAGAACGAAGGCGGGCAATAAGCTAGCTTTGAACTTATATTATGACACCAATTCAGCCTCGCAAAAAATACAAGCTGAATTCATTCAAAGCTCCGTCAAAGCGATAGGGATGCAGATGGATATAATCGGCGAGGAGTCTTCCTCCATTGCGAACAGAAGAGCAACAGGTGACTATGATCTGTTATTTAATCAAACATGGGGACTTGCATACGATCCACAAAGTACAATCGCTGCATTCACGTCCGAATCCGCCTATTACCATACGACAAGGGGGATAACGCAGGCAGATGAGCTGTACAAGAAGATAGATGAGGTTATGGTTTCGACGGATGAGGAGACAAGGAAATCCATTTACGCGGATATTATGACTATTGTTCATGATGAAGCCGTCTTTATTCCCATAACAAACGGACGTGTGACCGTAGTTGCGCCTAAGGGCCTGAATGACATTTCATTCAAGCAAACGCAATATGAGCTGCCCTTCGAGCGGATGTCTTTTGAATAAATGAAGCGACAAAAGGGGATTAATGATCCCCTTTTTATATTTGTGACTCCTTGAAGGAACAGGCTGAGAAAGGAACCGAATATGGGAAGCTATATGGTTAAACGAATAGGGATCGCTGTTCCCTTACTGATTATGATTTCATTTCTAACGTTTGTTTTAATTAATCTTTCTCCTCTGGACCCCGCCGTAGTTGTCTTGCAGGCACAGGATATTCCTGAGGTAACTGAGGAGTTAATCGCTCAAACGAATGAAAAGCTAGGCTTTAATCAACCGTTTATGATCCGATATTTGCACTGGGCAGCGTCCTGCTTGCAGCTAGACTTTGGCGTATCCTATGTTACTGGAGAAAGTGTATGGTTGACCATTGCACCAGCTTTTCTAAACACGCTGAAGCTTACGTTAGTATCATCTGTATTCATCATTGTGATGTCGATCCTATTAGGTGTTGCCTGTGCAATGAGGGAAGGGAAAATGATGGATAAGTCAGTGAGGGGTATAGCTTTTTTCTTAACAGCGATTCCGTCATACTGGCTTGCTTCCATTATGATTTGGTACTTTTCTGTACATTTGGATTTATTGCCGACGAGCGGGATGGATTCTTACCGAAGCTACATATTGCCGGTCATCGTATTGACGATAAGCTATGCGGGCATTTATTTCAGAACCGTCAGAAGTTCGATGTTAAATCAAATCAATGAGGATTATGTATTGTATGGCCGGGCAAGCGGTCTATCTGAGAAGAAGATTACCATGCACATTTTAAGAAATTCCTTGCAGGTGGCGATATCGATATTTGCTATGGCGATCCCTATCATACTGGGAAGCACAGTTGTGATAGAAAATGTATTTGCATGGCCAGGCTTAGGGCGATTAAGCGTGAAGGCTATACTGAGCCGAGATTTCCCCATCATTCAAGCGTATGTTCTGATTGTAGCAGTGGCGTTTGTGTTTTTTAATACGATTTCAGACATTATAAATGCGGCGATGAATCCTAAATTAAGAAAGGATCTCTAATGAATATATGGCTGAGCTTGAGTAAAGACAAGTTGGCGGTTATGTCACTCCTCATTATCGTTGCAACGCTTGCAGCGGGTATATTTGCTCCGCAATTTGCTCCACATGATCCGACGGAAGTGAACATGCAGCTGAAATATGCAGCCTCCTCATGGACGTACCTATTAGGAAACGATCATTTGGGAAGATGTATATTATCAAGGCTGATCTACGGCATTCGTCCCAGCGTATTATGGGTGTTAGTCGCATTAGCGATTTCTGTATGTATTGGAGCGGTAATCGGATTTATAGCTGGCTACTTCAGAGGAAAAATCGATGCATTCATGATGAGAATATGTGATGTGATGCTGTCGTTCCCTGGCTATGTGATGACATTAGCCGTTGTTGGCATTCTGGGTGCGGGTCTTGAGCATATATTGATCGCTTTCGTTGTCATGAAATGGGCATGGTTCGCAAGGGTCATTCGCACAGCAGTGATGCAATATTCGGATATGGACTATGTGAAATTTGCGAAAGCATCGGGCAGCAGTCATCTGACCGTGATCGTAAGACATATTGTTCCGGTTACCTTTGCCGATATCGCCGTTATTTCAAGTGGTTCTATTTGTTCGATGATCTTGCAAATATCGGGTCTATCTTTTCTTGGGCTGGGCATCCAAGCTCCGAATGCGGAGTGGGGTATGATGCTGAATGAAGCGAGGGGAGTGATGTTCTCCAGACCAGAGCTCATGCTGGCGCCAGGTCTTGCGATTATTATCGTGGTGTCAGCTTTTAATTTCTTATCAGATGCGCTTCAGGCGGCTATCAATCCCCAATTAAAGACAGCTCAACGGAAGCTGCAAGCAAGTGAGGTGAGAGTATCCTCTTATGAATCTATTAGAGGTTGAAAATTTGTGCATTTGGGATGCGGGCACGAATGAAACCATTGTCCACAATAGTTCATTTCATGTAAAGCAAGGAAGCTGCCTAGCTATCGTAGGGGAAAGCGGAAGCGGCAAGTCTGTTACATGCAGGTCCCTTATGCGACTGAATAAAGCTTGGATACGCCAATCTGGCGATATTCGCTTTAAAGGTGAGGACGTCAATCTTCTCTCTGCGAAAGAGATGCGAAAAAAAAGAGGCAAAGAGCTGTGTATGATTATGCAAAATGGAATGCGCGCATTTGATCCTTCTTGTGTTGTCGGTGTCCATTGCAAAGAGACACTTGGCGCACACTTCGACTGGAGCAAAAGTGAAATGGAAGCCAAAATGAAAAGGGCAATGGAAAGTGTCATGCTGAAGGACCCGATTTCGCTTCTGAATAAGTATCCGCACCAGATGTCGGGGGGAATGCTGCAGCGCATGATGATTGCACTGGCTCTTGTATTTACGCCGGATTTGATTATAGCCGATGAGCCCACAACCGCGCTGGATACCATCTCACAATATGAGGTGATTGAACAGTTACTCTTGCTGCGGGAGAACATGGGCACCTCAATGATCTTTATTTCACATGATCTAGGTGTCGTCCGAAAAATCGCCGACGATGTCTTGGTCATGAAGGATGGGGAAATTATTGAAAGAGGGCCTATCAATATGGTTTTCACAGAAGCACAGCATGAATACACGCAATATTTGGTGTCTACTAGGCGGGCACTTAGTCATCATTTCAAGAAATTAATAGGGGAGGAGCTATAATTGCTGAGCGTAAGTCATGTAGAGAAATCCTATAAAACAGGCGGATTATTCTCGAATGAAAGACAGGAAGTGCTGAGAAAGGTTAGTTTCGAATGCTCACATGGCGAATGTCTTGGGATTATCGGCGAGAGTGGAAGCGGGAAGTCAACGCTCGGACGTCTGCTGTTGGGCATTGAAAAGCCAGATCGCGGATCAGTTCTATTCGAGGGGGAAAATGTCTCGGATCATGCAGTGAGATTAGGTAATATAAGCGCTGTCTTTCAAGATTATACGTCATCCATTAATCCGTTTTTTACAGTTGAAGCTGCTATTATGGAACCGTTGCTTCAGCAAAAAAAGACTCGAGTTGATGCGAAAAGTAAAGTGGATCGTCTATTGAATCATGTTGGGCTGGATTCGTCTTATCGAAAAAAATATCCACATGAGCTGTCAGGAGGAGAGGTTCAAAGGGTATGTATGGCGAGAGCAATATCAACCGAACCAAAATGTATCGTACTCGATGAATCGATTAGTTCATTGGATGTATCTGTTCAAATTCAAGTGCTTGAATTGCTGAAAACGTTAAAAAGCATCTACAAGATGAGCTATATTTTCATCACACATGATATTCAGGCTGCAGCCTACATCTGCGATAGAGTCATTATTTTTAGAAGCGGCCAGATCGAAGAGATCGTGCCAATTGCAAAGCTAAAGGACGTTCAGTCCGACTATGCGAGAAAGCTGTTAAAGCATATCATCACTTTTTGAAAACATAGGAGCGGAAATGGTTCTACTACTTAGGAGGAGAAAATAGTGAGCGGAGCTATGTCTTGGCCTTTTCTGCGTCTGTATCTGTTAGCTCTTCTCTATTTCAGTGCTAATTCTATACTAAACGTTATAATTCCCCTGCAGGGAGGGGCACTTGGTGCGAGCAGCACAACCATCGGCTTAATCATGGGCGCTTATATGTTTACCACGATGTTTTTCAGGCCATGGGCAGGCCGTATTATTCAGAAGCAAGGACCGATAAAGGTGCTGCGCTTTATTCTTGTTATCAATGGTTTTGCTTTACTTCTGTATACGTTTACAGGCTTAGGGGGCTTTTTGGCCGCACGAATTTTACAAGGGATGTCGACTGCCTTCTTCTCCATGGCGCTGCAGATCGGTATTATAGATGCGTTGCCGGAGAAAGAGCGCTCCCAAGGCATTTCTTATTATTCTTTGTTTACCTATATACCAGGTATTATAGGCCCAATATTGGCACTAGGCATTTGGCAGACCGGGGGGATGGATTATTTTACGGTCGTTATGATTGGTATTGCCATTGTTACAGGCGTGTTTGGCTATAGCATCAAATTAGAAAAAGGAAAAGAGCAGCCTGCTGTGAATACGACAGAGGAACCAGTCAGTATGTTTGAATCATTTGGGCAACTGGTTAAAAATCCATTTCTTTTCAAATGCAGCGTACTGATGCTCGTTTCTTCAATTGTGTTCGGAGCGATTACGACCTTCATTCCACTGTACGCGCAGCAATTAAAAAGCGGGAACGCGGGTGTGTACTTCATGCTGCAGGCGGGAACCGTTGTTTTAGCCCGAATTGCTTTCCGAAAGAGAATTCCTTCAGACGGCAAATGGCATTCCACCTTTATGATGGGAACGATGCTGCTGTTAACCGTGGCTGCACTATGTGTCAGCATTTCTTTAACGGGTGGAGTCGTTTTTTTCTATGTGGGGGCTCTATTCATGGGAATCGCTCAAGCTATCCTTTATCCTGCTTTAACAACGTATTTGTCGTTTGTGCTGCCGCAGATGAATCGTAATGTATTGATTGGCTTATTCATTGCAATGGCTGATTTGGGCATTTCGCTAGGCGGTGTCGTCATGGGACCTGTCGCTGATCTTTCTTCATACGCTATAATGTATATGGTTTGTGCCATTTTAGGTGCGGTTATGATTGTTTTCGCTTATGATCGACGTCAAATGTTTGTTGGACAAGTATGAGTATGAGTGAAAAGAGCCGCTCTGATGTGCTCAGAGCCGCTCTTGATTCAAAATATAGGCAAGTACATCTTAAGGCTAATTATTCGCTATTTTTCTCGGAATGAAACGCGCTGTACCGCCAAAGGACGGATCTAATCGTTTCACCTTGTTTATTCTGTTTTCCAGTACTTGTCGATAATAGCCTCGCGGCCGGAATATATTCTAGATTCTTTATAGTATTCCGGGTTTTTGCGATGATAGTTTTGGTGGTATTCTTCAGCAGGATAGAAGACGGTTGCTTCTTCAATCTCGATAGCTATAGGCTTGTCAAAACGGCCGCTCTTACCTAGCTCCTCTTTGGATAGCAAGGCAAGCTCGCGCTGTTGCTCATTATGATAAAGAATAGCAGCACGGTATTGGCTGAGTCGATCATTACCTTGTCCAGTGGCATCGGTTGGATCAATCTGCGGCCAATACAGCTCAAGCAGTTTCTCATAAGGGAAGATAGCTGGATCAAACGTAATTTGTACGACTTCCAAATGACCGGTTTCTCCAGTTAATACTTGCTCGTAAGTGGGATTCTCCAGCGTTCCGCCCATATAGCCGGACAGAATGCCATGAATGCCTGGCTGTTCTTCGAAAGGACTTACCATACACCAGAAGCAGCCTCCGGCAAACGTTGCTTTTTGTATCATATGCTTTTCCCATCTCCTCAAACAACATGTGTAAAATTAAATTATAGACATCCATTATCTATTCGTCTACAACAATTGTTCAATGATCTTTGTTTTGCTCAGAGTTGGTTGTTAATCAGAAACGATCACTTTGCTTATAATCAGCTTATATTACAAGAACGCGGACAATCGCTGGACGAACTTTTCCAAGTAGTATTGATCGATATCATCGAAACGATCGAGTATTGGGCTATCGATATTCAGAACGCCAAACAATTCACCTTTAAGCAGGATGGGAATAACGAGCTCGGATTGAGAAGCGGAGTCGCATGCGATATGTCCAGGGAATTCATGGACATTTGCAACTCTAACAGTCGATTTCTGGCGTGCGGCTTTCCCGCATACGCCTCGGTGCAGTGGGATGCGGACGCAAGCAGGCAGTCCTTGAAACGGTCCTAAGACGAGTTCTTCATCCCGATATATATAGAAGCCAACCCAGTTGATGTTCTCTAAAAATTGATTAAGCAATGCGGACGCATTGGACAGGTTTGCAATCACATCGGTTTCACCCTCGAGCAAAGCGCTAAGCCGGCGAATGACTAATTCATAATTTTTCTCCTGCGATTCTTTGTACTGTTCAGTATGAAACATAATAAGGCTCCTCTATGATTTGATCCGTGCACGAGTGCACCTCTATTTTAGCGAAATTAAAGTTGATTTGCAAAAAAGCCCAGCAGCAATTGGATGAATTCAGAGATAGTGAAAGCATAATGATGATACGGAGAGAAAGAGAGTGATGTAAGCGGTTAAATGATTGTGCGTTATTTGATTTCACATTAATTTAACCGTATATGCTCATTTACAATGGCTTTGCATAGGAGTATGATTCAGAGCGTAATCATTGTATCCGATTAATTGCAACAATCCTTAATCGCTGAATTCTGAAAAAGAACCGGGGGAACCAAAGAGTGTGATCCATGTGATCTATGCTCAGGGGTGAATCATTTGGCCTTTGCCAAGTGTAGGGCGACTTTTGCGCCCGAATCCGTCAGCTAACCTCGTAAGCGTCCAAGAGAGGAATTTAACGTCAGCCATCCACGTTTTTTTGGAAAAGCTGCGGGAGAGTCCTTACTTTCCTGCGGCTTTTTTTTGTTGCTATTTATTGGATATTTGAGTCATCATCATTCAAGTGTAGGAAATGGGGAGCCATTATGGTAAGCAGGTTCAAACGGATTCTGATCGGACGTCCGATGAAAAGTTCGGAAATCGAAGGGGAGAAGCTCAGCAAGCTAAAGGCACTTGCAGTGTTGTCCTCGGATGCATTGTCGTCTGTCGCATACGGCACAGAGCAAATATTAATTGTGCTGATGGTTGCGGGATTCGCCGCGGTTTGGTACTCTATTCCGATCTCAATTGCCGTGCTTGGTTTGCTGCTCGTGCTTATTCTCTCCTACAGGCAAACGATATTTGCTTACCCTACAGGCGGTGGCGCTTATATTGTTGCGAAGGATAACCTAGGTGTTTCTACTGGTTTGCTTGC
Organism: Paenibacillus sinopodophylli; assembly: GCF_005930355.1. Lineage (GTDB taxonomy): Bacteria > Bacillota > Bacilli > Paenibacillales > Paenibacillaceae > Pristimantibacillus > Pristimantibacillus sinopodophylli. The sequence continues at coordinate 1,638,881 of NZ_VDBO01000001.1, read as the reverse complement.
AGGCGGATCGCTGCTGGTTGATTATATTCTGACGGTTGCAGTCAGTACGTCTGCGGGGACAGATGCTATCACTTCAGCGTTCCCTTCACTCCATGACCATAGAGTTTCTATAGCACTTGTGATGATCGTGATCTTGACCATCATTAATCTTAGAGGTATTACAGAGTCTGCCTCCGTGCTGGCTTTGCCCGTTTACTTATTTGTTATCGCGATCTTTGTTCTTATTTTATCTGGGGTCATTAAATTTATAGCTGGCGGCGCGCATGCAGCCGTCCCGGAGCTTGGCGCTACTGTGTCGAACATTAGCTTGTTCTTACTATTAAAGGCTTTCAGCTCGGGCTGCTCCGCATTAACAGGCGTGGAGGCTATGTCCAACGCGATACCGAATTTCAAGAAGCCTGCCGAGCGCAATGCGGCTACGACGCTTATTATGATGGGAACCATACTTGGTGCTATGTTTATCGGCATAAGCCTGCTAGCCTATTGGTATGGTATTATGCCGAATGAGAAAGAAACGGTTGTATCGCAAATTGCCAATGCAACCTTTGGCAGAGGCGTTATCTATTACATTATTCAAGGTGTGACAGCACTCATCCTATTTCTGGCTGCGAATACGGCGTATGCAGCATTCCCGCTTCTCGCTTTCATGCTGGCAAAGGATAAGTATATGCCGAACATGTTTATGGCTCGCGGCGATCGCTTAGGGTTCTCGAACGGGATTATTATTCTTGGCTTATTATCTGCGTTGCTCGTTATTGCATTTCATGGCAACACCGAAAATTTAATTCCATTATATGCGGTAGGCGTGTTCATCCCGTTCACGCTCTCTCAACTGGGAATGATGGTACGCTGGATGAAGCTGAAGCCGGCAGGCTGGATTACACGCTTCATCATCAACACGGTGGGTATGCTGACGACGCTTGCGATCACTATGATTTTTATTTTCACGAAATTCAGTCATGTATGGATGGTGTTTATTTTTCTGCCGCTGGTCATTTTCCTGTTCTATGGCATTCATCGCCATTATATGAACATGGCAGCAGAGCTGCGGATCAATATGTCTGCGGATAAGCCGGTTATAAAAGGCAGTACAATCGTTGTCCCAGTCGCAGGTATTACCCGTGTCGTCAATCATTCACTGAGCTATGCCAAATCATTAACGGACAACGTTGTAGCTGTGTATGTCGGATTCGATGATGATGACATTGAACGGATGGAGAAGAAATGGGAGGATTGGAACCCTGGCGTACGGCTGATTGTGCTTCGTTCAAGCTACCGAAGCATCATAAGGCCTTTAATGAAGTTTATTGATACGATCGAATGGAAAACGTCAGAAACCGATCATATTACCGTTCTCATTCCACAGTTTATTACGAAGCATTGGTGGCATTATTTCCTCCATAACCAAACAAGCTTAATGCTGCGGGCCTATCTGTTCTCGCAGAAGGATGTCGTCATTGCGACCGTTCCCTACCATTTGCGGAAATAGGTGCATAAGAAAAGCCCTCCAGCGATTGGAGGGCTTCTCATCGGAATTAGAAATTACGTTGACCTAATTGTTGTTCTGCGATTTGAACGAGCTTTTTCGTAATGTAGCCACCAATTGAACCAGCGTCGCGTGTGGAGAGGTTGCCATTGTAGCCATCTTGTGAGAATGCTACACCTAGTTGCTGCGCAGCTTCCGTTTTCAACTGTTCAATCGCGCCTCTTGCTTGCGGTACAACTAATGTATTCGAGTTTCTTCTGCTCATTGCAATCACTCCTTCATGGGATGTAAGGTTATTATGTGGTGTGAATTGTAAATGTATACAGACAAAAGAACAATATATTTCAGAAGTTTATGACGATAAGGAGAATGAACGAATGCAAGGACAGCTTGTTTATATAAGGCCGCTTGCTATCGGTGATTCAGAGGCGTTACATGCGCTTAGGAACAGGAATAGATCTTTTTTTGAACCCTTTGAACCGATACGTCCAGCCAGCTATTTCACTTTGGAACAACAGAGAGCCATGATTGAATGGAGCATAAAAGCAGCCGGGGAAGACCAGAGTTATGTGTTTGGCGTGTTTTTACAGGAGACAGCTGGTTTAATTGGTCGGATTGAGCTGTCTGGCATTGCACGCGGTCCGTTCCAGAATGCCAATCTCGGCTATTTCATGGACCAAGCACATAACGGAAGAGGTTACATGTCCGAGGCCATCGCTTTAGTGTTGCAATATGCCTTCTTAGTGCTCCGACTTCATCGCATTCAAGCAGGTGTCATGCCGCGTAATTTTCCGTCCATTCGTGTCCTTACGAAGGCCGGCTTCCGATATGAAGGGCTGGCGAAGAAGTATTTGCAGATCAATGGAATATGGGAGGATCATGCATTATACGCTATAACGGTGGAGGATTATACGGAGCGTACGGCCGCTTCTAACGAAGTTTCTGATCATAAGTTTTCATGACCTGTTTCAATCCCACATATCGTGTTTATTACTCTAATAGAATGATTCTATATAATGAGATAAGGGGAAGTGATGGTCAATGAAAAAAACGGTCATGATGTTGTTCAGTTTTGCATTGGTTTTTATCTTAACAGCGGGAGCAGGAGGTGCGCCAAGCGCCGAGGCAGCAACGAATAAACAATTTTTGTTCATTTCTACGAACCAATCGTATTACGGTGAATTAAAAGACGGCCAACCTCATGGTAAAGGCACAATGTCGTGGTATTCGTCTAAAACCTATTCTGGTGACTGGGTCAACGGCAAGCGGACCGGTCAGGGTACATATGTGAATCGCTACAAGGAAGATGACAATAGTATTGTTGTTACATACAGCGGACAATGGAAAAATGATCTTAAAGTAGGCAATGGTTCCTTGAATACGAAAATAACGAATGTTCTTGGCAAAGTTGAATATCACAAAATTCAGTTCGGGACATTTGCGAATGATCGATTCGCTGCTGGATACTCTGTTGCGCATACGAAGTCAGAGCCTGCTTACAGCTACAATTACAAGGATGCTAGTCTGAACTTGCAAATTTCGGGGACGAACGTGAATATGAAGGATGCATGGAAAAACGGAAAGTTCCCTTTGATTCAGTACACGAAAGGCAATGTTAGCAAGCATTACTCCGTTGCCTTCGATGAGAACCCATCATTGGTGAAGCAAAACAAAGCAACTCTAACTTATTTGAAAAACCTGCAGTCACAGATTAATCCTCATTTAGTGAAATTTGAGGCTTTGGCTAAGCGCGTTCCTTTATCTTAATGCCAACTGAAAACGGCAAGCTTGGAATTTCCAATGCTTGTCGTTTTTTTGTTACGAAGCACTGTCAAGTACTATAGAAATATAGTACTAGGTGGGTACTGCTGTCTTGTGTATAGTTAGGCTACAGACCGACTAATCATCGGCAGGAGGGACGTGGGAACGATGATAAGAAGTGAGCTGATTCAGAGGGCAGAAATCTTGAAGCAGCATGAGGATTATGCCTATCAGACCGCTTACTACTTGCTCGAAGACGAGGCTCTCGCTGCACGAGCAGCCACTGATGCGCTCGCGGAAATGATGTTTGAGGCTGTTTTCTTCTCGCAGGAGCAAGTGCTTCGGCAACAGTTGATGAAACGTAAAGTAATCCGCAAATCTTTATCAGCGAAAGCTGCAGTGCTGAACCATACACTGTGTACGTGATGCTCACGCCATACCTTAATCGTACATCCATTAGCACGTATTCCTATTTTTCTAAGCCGAACAGGTATGATATAGTTTTGGGTAAGGGTTTATGATCGATACGGCTCGCTTGAATGAGCGACAGTGAAAGGAGCTGCACCCGCTTGATTATCGATTTAACGTATGCGATTATGGCTGAAATGCCTGTTTATCCGGGTGATGAAGAAACGAGCTTAACGCATACGCAGCAATTCGGCAGGGATGGTTATAATAATCATCAGCTATCTATTAACATGCATGCAGGCACACATATCGATGGGCCTATGCATTTATTGGACTTGAATGAGTACATAAGTGATCTCCCCATTGCTACATTTGTAGGGGAAGGCATCTTGCTCGATGTTAGCGGAGTAGATCACGTTGAATACAAGACGGAGTATGAAGCAATTATTCAAGAAGGGCATATTGTAGTTGTATATACGGGATTCGGCAAGCATTACGGTGAGGAAGCCTATTTTACGGACTATCCAGTCTTATCTCCAGCTTTCGTCGAGCTGCTAATTCGCAAAAAGATTAAAATGCTTGGCTTGGATACGCCCTCGCCTGACAAATTTCCGTATGCCAGTCATAAAAGGCTGTTCAGTAATCAAATACCGATTATAGAGAACCTTGCCCATGTCGATCATCTGGTGGATGTGAAAGCTTTCGAGATCATTGCGCTTCCACTACGTATTCAAGCAGATTCTTCCCCAGCCCGTGTCATTGCCATAGTAAGATAGGCAGGCAAGCTGTGATTTCATCAGATCAGATTAAGCAGGCATAAGTTGAAAAGCAAAGGGATTAAGGGAATGGTTCTAGAGCCCAGTGAGAAAACAACGCTGTAAGTTTCTTTATCCTGATCAGCAAACCAATCAAGGAGCCCGTTCCTACTCACAGTAGTGTGAAGGAACGGGCTTTTTGTTGGAAAATAATTGGTATTCGACTGCGCGCTTCGACAACTTTATAACTTTGCTGAGGCTATACTAAATAGGTGCTATTTCATCGACAGCGGAGGGTTGCTCATGATTAATACGAGTATCAAGAAAAGAATTGTTTGGTTCATTAACAGCGAGATTGAGCGTGTATTAATGAATCTAAAAACGGGAGCCGTTAACAAAGAAAACGCCTTGGGAAGCTTCAATACCCTATATCAGATCGCCTCGTCGACGAGAGATGCTGACTCGATGGTTAACTTATGTGAAATTATCGAGAAGGTCAGAAAATCCAATCATCGAACGGGCTTATTTCATTTTACGGAATACCGTAAGGAATCGTTTTATTGATTGCATTTCATAGGCGCTTTCAAAGAAAGAGACCGATTCGGTCTTTTTTTTGTTTTCAATATTATAAGTTCCTTTCCAAAAGCACTCCGACTTTTTCAGCCATGACCTTTGGGGGATAAGGCATATTGTTCTTGATCCACCATTCTACAACAGCAACATAAGCATTTGCTACAAACTCCACGACAATTACTTCGCTCTGACCTTCATTTTTTCCTTTTGTCAAATCCACGTCTTTTTTAAATTCTTTAATATTATGTTGAACGAATTGGTTGCGGAAATAGGGAGCACCTTCACTCGCTAACATAGTAGAGAAAAACAAAAAGTTTTCTTCGAAATACTCCATACAATGCTCAGTTGATTCTATCCAATTCATTTGAGGTTCTGATTCGCAAAAGGAACTCATGTTCGAGATGTGTTCTTTAATAATTTTATCCAGCAAATCGAATTTGTCCATATAATGGAGGTAGACAGTTGCACGATTAATGTTTGCTCTGTCAGCTATGTCTTGAATGATGATACTCTCGAACCTTTTTTCTGACATTAATTCTAGAAATGCTTTTTTTATGGCTTCCTGTGTTCTAGCAACTCTTCGATCTACTTTGGCCATCGAATAAACAACCTCACTTCTCACCAAGTTGGACGACAATTTATGTGAATTTGTTGTGTAAGCAATACTAATGTTCAAATTAACGAGTTAAAACCCTTGTTTTAATAGCTCATGTATTTTAGATTATAGTCAGATGTCGAAAAAACATCAAATGTAGTATTTAGTTAAACCATCATAGACGAAGACAGGAGAATTAATATGATTCAAGTAAATGCACGGGCTGTTTACGATTCGGAAGGTCCGTTTAAATTGACCACCATCGAACGAAGGGAACTCGAGCAGAAAGATGTTCTTATCGAGATTAAATATGCGGGTATTTGCCATTCTGACATCCATTCAGCTCGCGGCGATTGGGGAGCTGTTCAATATCCTCTCGTTCCGGGACACGAGATTGCTGGGATCATTACACAAATTGGAACAGAAGTGACCAAGCATGCTGTCGGTGACCGCGTCGGGGTAGGCTGCATGGTTGACTCGTGTGGAGATTGTGTAAACTGCAATAAAGGAGTAGAGCAGTACTGCTTGAATGGAATGACTGGTACCTATGGGGCAATGGACAGATATGGGCACTATACACAAGGCGGCTATTCTACCCACATAGTCGTGACTGAGGATTTTGTGGTGAAAATTCCGGATCGTTTGGAGCTTGACGTTGCTGCTCCACTTTTGTGCGCCGGGATTACTACGTATTCTCCTTTGCGCCATTGGGGGGCAGGTCCTGGGAAAAAAATTGCTGTTGTTGGTCTCGGGGGACTTGGTCACATGGGTGTGAAGCTTGCTCATGCAATGGGCGCAGAGGTAACGGTATTGTCCCAAACCTTGAAGAAGAAGGAAGACGGTCTGCAACTGGGCGCGGACAATTATTATGCAACGAGCGACCCGGAGACATTCAAGACATTAGCAGGTACGTTCGATCTTATCATAAATACAGTGAGCGCTGAGATTGATGTGAATGCGTACCTGTCATTGCTGGCATTAGACGGCACTTTGGTCAACGTCGGCGCACCAGCAGAACCATTGTCTGTTCACGTTATGTCACTTATCGGTCATCGGAGATCGTTTGCAGGATCGATGATCGGCGGGATTCGTGAAACGCAGGAGATGTTGGATTTTTGTGCCGAACACAACATTGCCCCTGAGATCGAGGTTATTAAAGCCAATCAAATTGATGAAGCTTGGGTACGGGTTCTAGCATCTGATGTTCGATATCGGTTTGTCATTGACATCAGCACGATGGAGAATGAATAATTGTTATTTCGTTGAAATAAAGGGCACGCCTACATGGGTGTGCCTATTTATTGGTTTGTGTATTTTCATCATAAGAATCGACAGGAGATTTGCGTTAATATGACCAAAAATAAAAATCATGCGATTGGATTGGCGCTATTGCTGGGCTTATTTTCCACGTTGGGCCCTTTTACAATCGATATGTATTTACCCGCTTTCCCGGAAATTGTGAAGCAATTCGATACCACTGCTTCGCTAGTTCAGTTTAGTCTGACGGCTTGCTTACTCGGACTTGGCTTCGGTCAACTCGTGATGGGTTCGCTGAGTGATGTACATGGTAGACGGATCCCATTGCTAATTTCAATGGCTATTTATGCCGTTTCTTCAATAGCCTGCGCATTCGCGCCTAATATCATGCTGTTAATTGTATTTCGGTTTGTTCAAGGCTTTGTCGCTTCGGCGGGTATTGTTATCTCTCGCGCGGTTGCGCGCGACTTGTACAGAGGCAATGAGCTTACGAAGTTTTTCTCATTGCTTTTGCTTGTCAGTAACTTAGGACCACTTGTGGCTCCAGTTGCAGGCAGCGGCGTTATTTCTATGTCTAAATGGACAGGTGTTTTTATCGCTTTGGCATTGCTGGGAATTTTCTTATTAATCATGACCAAATGGCGTTTGCAAGAAACCTTGCCTACTGAACGTCGCAGCCCTTCAAATGTCTCACATCAACTGCGAAGCTATGGTGTGCTCTTGCGGGATCGTCAGTTTTTAGGCTACATGCTGGCACAGGGTATTATGATAGCCGGCGTTTTTGCGTATGTATCAGGGACACCGTTTATCTATCAAAATATTTATGGAGCTACTCCAACCGAGTTCGCTCTGCTCTTTGCATCGAATGGAATTAGCCTAATCATCGGTTCACAGCTTGTTGGACGTTTGTCACATCGTGTGTCCGAACACACCTTTCTATTATTTGGCCTATGTCTTGCCTTAGTGGCGAGTATCGCTGTAATAGTGGTTTCGCTCATTCAAGGACCGCTTATCACTTTGGTGATACCTTTATTCCTATTTGTTAGCTCGATTGGCATTACATCAACGGCAGCGTTCCCGCTTGCCATGGAGAGTCAGGCTCATAACGCGGGCAGTGCAGCCGCGCTTCTCGGTGTTGTTCCTTTCGTACTCGGAGCTGTCGTTGCTCCTCTAGTGGGCATAGCTGGTGAAGATACAGCTGTTCCGCTTGGTGTCATTCTGTTCGTATCGAGTGCAGTTGCCATGCTTGCTTATTTCTTATTGGTAAGGTCCAAGATGGAAGTAGCTCATAAATCTTCGTAAGAAATTCAAATAATAGTAGGGTACTGACGATATTGCTTCTGTCAGTGCCCTTATTTGTATTTCCTAGGAAATAAGAACTATGTAATCGTGGGATTAGGGACTGGCACTAAGGAGAGAAATTATGGATCTTGTTTTTGGTGAAGAGGGACTGAATCTGGACATCGTTCGGTATAACTTCGGAGGCCGTTCAATCGATTACGAAATCGACAGCAGCATGTTAGCTGCGGGTTCTTTTTTTGAGACTATAGACGCTGGTATTCCTAATCACTTGGAATTGCATACATTTTCCGTAGGAATGCATCTTATAGCTCTGGCTTATCCCTCTCTATAATGAGAATGTGCGTTAGAAAGGAGGGAGCACCTTTATGTTGTAAATGTTCACGAGGGGAAGAGCGTACTAATCAAACAACGAATGCGGCGCTGCTATCTCTCTGAATGAAAACGCTATCATTTTTAGTGCAAGTACATGCGTTTTTCGTTTCAACATCCGATTAAGGAGGAGTATAATGAATAAAAAGTATGCTGTATGGCCACTCATTCTAACGATGCTGTTTTCAAGCTTCTTCCTCGCTGCCGGTCCAATCGGTCCCGCATTCGCTGCTGGAGGACCCAACCTGACGCTTGGCAAAAACATAACAGCTAGCGGCCAATCCCAATCCTATAGTCCGAATAATATCAAAGACAGCAATCAAGCTACTTACTGGGAAAGTACGAACCAAGCATTCCCGCAATGGATTCAAGTTGATTTGGGCGTTTCTACAAGCGTTGACCAGGTTGTTCTAAAAGTGCCGGCTGACTGGGGTACTCGAACCCAAACGCTGTCTATCGAAGGAAGTACGAACGGGACAACTTTTACGAACCTTGTTGGCTCGACAGCCTATGTCTTTAATCCTTCTTCGGGGAATAACTCCGTTACAATCAACTTCTCGGCTACAAGCACTCGTTACTTGCGACTTGTTGTAACTAACAATACTGGCTGGCCTGCAGCGCAAATTTCAGAATTTGAGATCTATGGCAGCGTTGGTCCAACGCCTACACCTTCAGCAACACCAACGCCTACTGGTACGTATCAGGCTGAATCAGCTGTGCTTTCCGGCGGGGCAAAAATCAATACGGACCATATCGGATATTCCGGCACTGGCTTTGTTGATGGTTACTGGACGCAGGGTGCTGCTACAACGTTTACGGTAAATGCAGGAGCTGCCGGCAATCGAAATGTAACATTGACCTACGCGAATGCAAGCGGAAGCTCCAAAACAATCAGTATTTACGTCAATGGGGTGAAAATAAGACAAACTTCGCTGCCAAGCTTTGCTAGCTGGGATGACTGGGGTACTAGCATAGAAGTGCTTCAATTGAATGCCGGCAGCAACACCATTGCTTATAAATATGATGCTGGAGATTCTGGGAATATTAATCTTGATCAAATCACGGTAGCATCCACAACAACCGCTACGCCTACATCAACTCCACAGATAACGCCTACTCCAACACCAACACAAATACCTACATCGACGCCAACGCCAACGCTTGCTCCGACTCCTACGGTTTCTCCAACTGCAACTCCGTCAGTACCTCCAGGCGGGAACCTTGCAATCGGTAAACCGATTCATGCTGCGACGATCACACAATCCTTTATTGCTGCCAATGCAAACGATAACGATGCAGCTACCTACTGGGAAGGCGGCAGCTCAAGTATTCTGACACTTGATCTTGGAGCGAATCATGACATTACCTCCATTGTTTTAAAGCTGAATCCTTCATCAGCTTGGAGCACACGTACACAAACCATTCAAGTGCTAGGGTCTAATCAGAACACAACGACCTTCAGCAGTCTGGTATCAGCACAATCATATACGTTCAACCCAGCCACTCAGAATACGGTAACGATTCCAATCACGGCTACGGTGAAACGCATACAACTTAACATTTCAGCTAACTCAGGGGCCGCTGGAGGACAGATCGCTGAATTCCAAGTATTCGGTACGCCTTCACCAAACCCTGATTTAGTCATAACAGATGTCATTTGGTCACCGTCATCGCCGATCGAAACAAGTGCTATTATTCTGAACGCGACTGTTAAGAACATAGGCAATGCAAGCGCAGCAGCAAATACAGCCAACTTTTATTTGAACAATTCGCTTGCGGGAACCGCTTCTGTCGGATCGCTGGCAGCTGGCGCTACGACAACGGTTTCTGTAAATGCCGGAACGAAAGCTGCAGCTGCTTATACGGTAAATGCCAAAGTAGATGAGAGCAACGTCATTATTGAACAAAATGATGCTAACAACAGTTTTACAGCTACATCTTCACTTGTGGTCGCTCCTGTTACAAGCTCCGACTTGATCGGAACGACTTCATGGACGCCTAGCAATCCAGTCTCGAGTAATGCGGTAACCTTCAACGTTAACCTTAAAAACCAAGGAAATATCGCTACTGGCAGTGGTGCTCATGGCATTGCGGTCGTTTTGAAAAATGCTGCCGGCACAACGATTCAAACCTATAATGGTGCTTACACCGGTACTTTAGCGGCTGGCGCATCAGTCAATGTCGCTATTCCTGGAACATGGACAGCAATTACCGGCAACTACACTGTATCCATCACAATTGCTGCCGATACGAATGAATTGGCGGTCAAGCAGACGAATAACACAAGCTCGAGCAATCTGGTCGTTTATTCCGCACGCGGAGCAAGCATGCCGTATAGCCGTTATGATACGGATGATGCCACTAGAGGAGGCGGTGCCAGTCTGCAAGCTGCGCCAACCTTCGATCAAACACTGACGGCTTCAGAAGCTTCCGGCCAGCGTTATGTTGCACTGCCTTCCAATGGCTCATACTTGCAATGGACAGTAAGGCAGGGTGAAGGCGGGGCAGGTGTTACCATGCGATTTACGATGCCTGATTCAACTGATGGAATGGGACTGAGTGGTTCACTAGACGTTTATGTAAATGGTGTCAAAGCGAAAACCATTCCGCTTACTTCTTATTATAATTGGCAGTACTTCTCAAGCGATCAACCTGCGGATACGCCAGCCGGAGGTCGCCCGTTATTCCGCTTTGATGAAGTGCATTGGAAATTAGATTCCGCTTTGCAGCCAGGCGATATCATTCGCATACAGAAAAGCAATGCTGATAGCTTAGAATACGGCGTAGATTTCCTAGAGATTGAGCCAGTTCCTGCTGCCATAGCAAAACCGGTGAATGCCGTGTCCGTAATCGAGTATGGCGCAATAGCGAACGATGGCTTGGATGACCTTGCTGCCTTTGAAGCAACGGTAACTGCCGCTGTGGCAACTGGAAAAACACTGTATATTCCTGAAGGAACCTTTCATCTCGGGAATATGTGGAAAATCGGTTCAGTCAGCAACATGATTGATGATATTACCATTGCTGGAGCGGGTATCTGGCATACGAATATTCAGTTTACCAATCCGAACTCAGCTTCTGGAGGCATCTCGTTCAGAGTGGAGGGTCAGCTTGATTTCGGCAATATCTACATGAATTCAAAGCTGCGCTCACGGTATCATGAGGGTGCCATCTACAAAGGATTTATGGACAATTTAGGTAAAAATTCGAGGGTCCACAATGTGTGGGTTGAGCACTTCGAATGTGGATTCTGGGTGGGGGACTATGCGCATACGCCTGCTATTTATGCAGATGGCCTCGTTATCGAGAACAGTCGTATCCGTAATAACCTAGCAGACGGCGTTAACTTCGCGCAGGGAACGAGCAACTCCACCGTACGCAACAGTAGCGTACGCAATAACGGGGACGATGGTCTGGCTGTATGGACGAGTAACGTCAACGGTGCGACTGCAGGTGTGAACAACACCTTCTCGTTTAACACCATCGAGAATAACTGGCGTGCGGCCGCCATTGCATTCTTCGGTGGAAGCGGACATAAGGCTACTAACAACGTCATTATCGACACGGTGGGCGGCTCTGGCATACGAATGAACACGGTGTTCCCGGGCTACCATTTCCAGAACAATACGGGCATTCTATTCGCGGATACTACCATTATTAACAGCGGTACCAGCAGAGATCTCTACAATGGCGAACGTGGCGCGATTGATTTGGAAGCCTCCAATGATTCCATCAAAAATGTGACCTTCACGAATATCGATATTATTAATACACAACGAAGCGCGATCCAATTCGGTTACGGCGGAGGATTTGAAAACATCGTGTTCAACAACATTACTATTAACGGTACTGGAGGAGACGGTATTTTAACCTCGCGGTTCACTTCACCGCATCCTGGAGCAGCGATTTACTCCTATACGGGTAATGGCTCTGCGACATTTAACAACTTAACGACAAGTAATATTGCCCATCCGAATGTCAATTATATTCAAAGTGGGTTTGGACTAATCATTCAATAAATATAAGCTGGTACCCATACACTCGACACTTTGAAAAAAGCGTTCGTGTATGGGTATCTTTTTGTATACTAGAGTCTATAGTTGAGATGAAAAAAGATGACTCCTGTACATGATTGTACAGGAATCATCTTTTAGTCGTTCTATTATTATTTCGTTTTTTTCTTTTGTGCTTTGGAAATATACGATCTTCCACTTTTATGGCTTCTATGACTTTTGTGGCGTTTATGGGAACGGTTCGAGTTGTTGCTATCCTGTTCGCCAGCAACTTCATCTTGATAGCAGTATTGGTAAAGGTGCTTCTCGCAAGGGACGCAATGATGGCGTGTTACGACGTTAATTTGGTGGACGACCTCTACGATTTGCGGGTGGAACACGTCATTCACAACAGTGACTGGAGGATCATACACCCGAACGGTTGGACAAAAGGGTTGGCAAGACATTTTTCATTCAGCTCCTCTTCTAGTAGTCTTCTATACAATATGAAACTCCCTTATATAATGCTTGTGCTAGAGCCTTGCGAGACATATGACGAGTCAAGCCATTTGAGGGGGATGGACATTGGCATATATCAATAAAATGCAATGCTGAACGCTAATAAAAGACAATGAAAGCCGGCTTTGATTTGGTACACTGGAAGAGGGAAACTCGTTTAGCAAAGGGGAAAAGAAAATGAAGCGCACCAGCATACGCTATAGGCTGATGGTATTGATGATATGCTTGACAACATTGCCAGTACTGACGGTCACGTGGATCGCAATGAACAATACCCGGAGCTCGGTAGAGAAAGAAATTATAGAAGCCAATCGCTCCCGGATGCTGTCTGCAGATCAATACTTAGATGAAGTTATTCGGCAAATCGAAGTGTTGTTCTATTCCCTTCAAGTCAATCAGCCGCTGCTCGACGGGTTGAATATGCTCGACAGCCAGAGCGGCGCTGCACAGTTCCGAACGCAGAAATACATGCAGGACACGCTGACACAGGCCTATTATGCCAATTCCAAAAAAATCGACGAGCTGGCGTTATATACGCACGAGAGCCAGAAGGTGTATTCGGTCAATAATGAGAGCAGCGGCCTTAGCTATTCGCTCGATATTCGGACAGGAAGCTGGAGCCGGATGTTGAGTGCGCCTATCCATATGTATTTCAAGGAATCTGGTAATGGTATATATGCATTCCACAGTATAAACCGATTCGCAGATCGTCATTTACTAGGTGGGCTGTCGGTTCGGATTAATGAAGAGGTATGGAAGAGCGTTGGTGCCATTTTGCAATCGGAGGCGAACAGCTCGGTGTTCCTAGTTAACGACGAAGGGGAACAGCTCACTGGAGCCGCTCCGTTGCAGGGTATGAAATCCTTTGCCGAGCTGATCGGTCTCGAAGGAAGGTTGAATAAGGAATTACAGATCAAAAAAACGGACAGTCATTATCTCTTTATTAAACGCGTGGATGATGGAGAGCTTGCATTGATCAAAGCACTTCCGATAACCGCCATTACTGAGAGCGCTAACAATACTGTCCGAGCAGGCATCGTTACAGGATTGTTATTTGCACTGGCCTCGATTCTATTGTCCATTATGGTCTCATTACGGATTACAAGACCGATCGTCCGTCTGGCGAGAACGATGCGTATGGCGTCTATTCAGCAGTTCGAACTTACCTCCGTAAGCAATGATGAGATCGGGCTGCTTGAGCGAGGCTATAACTCGATGATGCAGCGGATGAAGGAGCTTATAGAGAATGAATACCGCAAGGAAATTGAAGTGAAGGATGCGCAGCTTATGGCGCTCCAAGCGCAGATAAATCCTCATTTCCTGAACAATACGCTTAACTTAATTGGCGGCATGGCGCTAGTTAAGGGTGCGCCGGAAATTTATAAGCTGACGAACGTCATCGGTGACTTGCTTCGATACTCCATCAGCTCAGGTAATGACGCTGCCGCTTTGGATGATGAATTGAAACATATACGAAATTATTTGTTCATTCAAGAGCAGCGCTTTGCGGGGCGCTGCACCGTTAAGATGGAATATGACGGAACAGTCGCAGGTATAGAGCTGCCGAGGTTTACGCTTCAGCCACTTGTGGAAAATGCATTCGAGCATGGGCTTCAGCCCAAAGAGGGCAATTGGGAAATTTTAATCCGGGTAAGTGTAAGGCAGAATGACTGTATGATCATGATTAAGGATAACGGAGCAGGCATGGATAAGGCGCGTCTAAGCGCAATTAGGAACAAACTTCGCGAGAGCTTCACCATAAGGGAGGAGCCGCCTGATGACGCTAAGGGGAAGCCGAGAAGCAGCAAAGGCATCGGATTAATGAATGTCAATGCCAGACTGAAGCTGCACTATGGAAAACGTGCAAGCCTGCGTATATTCAGCCGCTCTAATCAAGGAACCATTATTGCAATCAAACTGCCTGTGCCAAGGAGGGAAGATGCTCATGCATAAAGTACTTATTATCGACGACGAGCCTTGGTCGAGGACGGTTATTAAGGCACTTGGTCAGTGGGATACGATGAATCTATCGGTTGTTGGCGAGGCGGAAGATGGAAAGTCTGGTCTGCGTTCCATGGAGGAGCTTTCCCCGCACATCGTTATTACGGATATGCGGATGCCTGGTGTAGACGGAGTTGAGCTGCTGGAGCAACTCAATCAGAAATTCCCACAGGTGAAAATTATCGTGATGAGCGGCTACGATGATTTTGCCTATATGAAGCAGGCGATCCGCTCGAAGGCCGTCGAATATTTGCTCAAGCCAGTTGATCCAGATGAGCTGATTGCTGCGCTGCGCAAATGTGTAGCAGAACTGGAAGCCGTTGCTAGCAAGGAAGAGAAAACGAGGACCTCTCCACTGCCGTTCCCGACAACGGTGCAGGCTGATCGTTATTTATCGCTGAAGCAGCGGGCGCTTGCAGCCTTGTTCGAGCTGAACAAACCGGCTGTGCTGCAGGCGCTTGGGAAGTTGGAAAAGCTGCTGGAGGAAACGTTTCCCGCGGGAATAGGCCCTGAGCAGATAGAGAGACTGAGTGAGGATTACACAGACATGCTGGCGCAGTTTTTGGATGAGTATGAATCGGAATATCAGCCGCTCATTCGATGTTCCATAAGGAATTATTCGAATGGCAGCGAAGCGTTAGCAAGCATCGGATTGGCGTACAGCGAGATCATTGACCGAATGGAAGCGTCTTTGAAAAAGAGAGGCAATCTCCTCATAGCTGAGGTGAAAGCCTATATGGATAAACATTTTTTGGACCCGATTTCGCTTGAGAGCGTTGCTCAGCAGTTCTATATAAGCAAAGAACATCTGAGCCGTACTTTCAAAGCTGCACTTGGAGAAACCATTACCGATTACATCATCGGGAGGCGAATGGAACACGCAAGGAAGCTGCTGCAGCAGCCGCATATTTCTATCAAAGAAGCGGCGCAGCTAAGCGGGTATACGGAGCTTCCTTATTTCCACCGCGTCTTCAAGAAACATTTCGGCATTACGCCAGGTGAGGCGAGAAACAATAAGCCGGAATAAAGCGCTATCAATATTATGCAATAAAAGCCGCTAATCGGCTGTAATGATTCAAGACTCCCGTCTGCCTATACTGAAAGAAGAAATGAACTGAATCAATTAGGGGGATTTGAGTATGAAGAAAAAGCTGGTTCTAGGCTTGGCAAGCGCGATGCTCGCTATGACACTGTCGGCATGCGGGTCGGAGGAGACGAACACGGTTAACAGTGACAAAGTAGCGCAGAAGGTGGAATTAAAAGTACAGATCGGTTCACCGAGATTTAAGGACCAATTCGAGAAATATTTCGAGCAATTCAAAGCGAAGGAGCTTGCCGAGAAAAATATAGAGGTCACGATCGATCTAGAGATGCCAAATCCTGATCAAGCGAAGCAAGTGCTGCAGGCAAGATTGGCGTCTGATGATGCACCTGATATATTCGACGTCCATGCCAATGATCTGACCACCTATGATAAAGCTGGATATTTGGAGGATTTGACCGGACAGCCAGCGACCGAAACCTTGTATGACACGGTTAAGAACACGGTTATGAATGAGGGTCGCATCATGGCACTGCCGCTTGAGAGCTTGTCATGGGGCTATCTGTACAACAAAAAAATATTCAGTGAGCTTGGTCTGACCCCACCCCAAACGCTTGATGAAATGAAAGCGGTTGTAAATAAGCTGAATGAAGCCGATAAAAAGCCGTTCCTGCTCGCATTTCAAGAATCCTGGGTACCGCAGCTGATGACCGCATTGTCCTTAGGCGGACTCATATCGTCAGAGCATCAGGATTGGATCGAGAAGATGAATAAAGGCGAAGCGTCGTATGCGGACGTATCAGATATATTTAACATTATTGATCTTATTATGGAGAATGGTACGGCCAAGCCGTTTGAAGTTGGCAATGAAGCGGGTTCCACCGATTTCGCGAACGGAAAAGCAGCGATGTGGGTACAAGGACCATGGAACGCGGAGACGCTTCTGAAAGTCAATCCCGAGCTTGAATTTGGTGTAGCTCCGCTGCCAGTCAGCAATAATGAGGCGGGAACGATGATCAATCTGTCGACCTCCACTACATTAGCCGTTTCCAAAACAAGCAAAAACAAAGAGGTAGCGCTTGATCTGCTGAACTACTTCTACGATGCGAAGGATTCATCGGCCTTATTCCAAGAATTGAAATTCAACCCGGTATCCAGTGTGCACCAATACGAAGTATTCCCTTGGGTTAACGAAGCATCGGAGTATGTAGCCAAAGGCAAAGCCTATCAAGATCTCAAGCTGCCTAACGGTGTTACCGATGAACAAGCAAAGCTGTTGCAGAGCTATTTTGCGAAAGAAGTAACGAAGGAACAATTTATAAGCAGCATGGACAAAGCATGGGCTACGGCAATCAAGAGCGCGCAATAAAGAAGGCCATGACCGATTGGAGTGACGAGGATGAGCACAATCAGGAAAAACAAACAAACGGTCATTCTTCTAGCTTTCGTGCTGCCGGCTCTGCTGTTCTATGGGGTATTCACAATCGCTCCGGCTTTCGGTGGCGTGTGGTACAGCTTGACGAATTGGAACGGACTGAATCCCACCTATGAAATGGTGGGATTCGCCAATTATGCCGAAGCGCTGACGAATGATCCAACCTTCATAAAGTCGGTAGGTTTCACATTCAAGTACGTTATTTATATGGTGATTCTGCAGAACGCCATCGCTTTGACACTTGCCGTATTTATAGAATCACGGAAGAGGAGCAAGGTACTGTTCCGAACTATTTTTTTCATGCCTAATATGCTTAGTCTCATTATCGGCGGTTTCATGTGGGTGTTTATATTCACAAAGGTGCTTCCGATTCTAGCTGAACATACGGGGATAGCATTAATAGATCAATCATGGATAGGTGATCCCGCTTATTCTTTTTATTCCATCATTATTTTATCGCTATGGGGCGGAGTCGGCTACCAGATGGTCATTTATATAGCTGCACTGCAAGGCGTTCCGGCTTCGCTGCGTGAGGCGGCTGCCATTGATGGTGCAAGTAGTGTGCAAGCCTTCCGTTACGTGACGCTTCCGATGATTTATCCAGCTGTAACGATTGGCATATTTCTTACACTGAGCTCTTCGTTTAAAGTGTTCGATGCGGTTTATGCGCTTACGGGCGGAGGACCAGGTAGATCGACTCAGGTGATTGCTCTTAACATTGTTGATGAAGCTTTCCGATTCAACCAGCGTTATGGCTATGCAAGCGCGAAAGCAATAATCTTGTTTATTATCGTCTTAATACTGACTGTAATCCAGCTATGGGTGATGAAGAAGCGGGAGGTGGAGGCATGATTCCTCAGCGTAAATCGATTCTCACAACGACGGGAAGCCGCGCAGGCAATGCTTTTATTTTCCTCTTCCTTATTGCTGCGGCCGTCATTACGTTGTTTCCGATTTATATGGCTGTTCTGAATTCGTTGAAATCGGATGGCGAAATGCTGAATCAGGTGCTTGCTTTTCCTTCATCCGTCTCGTTCGCTAACTATGCGGATGCATACAAGAAAATTGATTTCTTGCGAAGCTTCGTTAATACGGTTGTCGTGACGCTAATTGGCGTGTCCGGCATCATCGTATTCGCATCTATGGCCGGCTACAAAATGTCGCGAACGCCTGGCAAGCTAAGCCGATTCTTATTTAGTTTGTTTGTATTATCCTCCTTGATCCCGTTTCATTCGATTCTCATCACACTTGTGAAAATCGCCAAGGAACTAAAGGTGCAGGGCACGACCTATGGGCTTGGCTTTATCTATATCGGTCTTGGCGTAGCGCTTGCGATTTTCCTATACCATGGCTTCGTCAAATCCATTCCTAGAGATTTGGATGAAGCGGCCGTCATGGATGGCTGCGGAGAGCTGCGGCTGTATGGAAGGATCATTTTCCCGCTGCTGCTGCCTATAACCGCAACGGTCGCGATTCTCAATGCGCTGTGGATGTGGAATGACTTTCTGCTTCCGCTGCTGATGCTGACGAAATCCGACTATTATACGCTGCTGATTTCTACGAATATGCTGTTCGGCGAATACAATAACGATTGGTCAGCGATCTTAGCGTCACTAGTTCTAACTATGCTTCCGATTATGGCTGTCTATTTGGTGCTCCAAAAATATATTTTGAGCGGCATAGCGGAGGGTGCGATTAAAGGTTAATGCAGAGAGGGTGACGAGAAGTTGAATAAGAATGAAGAAGTGAGCGGATTCCTAAGAGCTTCCGGTCAAAAGCTCATAAACGGCGATGGCAGGGAGATCGTGCTGCGTGGCGTCGGATTGGGGAGCTGGCTGCTGCCAGAGGGATATATGTGGAGATTCCCTGATGAGGGTGACCGTCCTAGACGTATTGAACGAATAATAGAGGAGCTGGTAGGCTGCGAGAAAGCGGCTGAATTCTGGCATATTTATTATGATCGCTATACGTCGGAAGCGGATATTGCGCAAATGGCCGCCGAGGGGTTTAATTCCGTTCGAATTCCGATTAATGCGAGATTCCTTATCGAGGAGGGTGAGGAGCTTCACCTGCGGCCAGGCCGCTTGGAGCTGCTTGACCGTGCGATCGGCTGGTGCCGAAAGCACTCCCTGTATGCAGTCCTGGATCTGCATGGAGCACCAGGGGGACAAACGGGAACTAATATTGATGATTCGGCGAATGATTTGCCTGAACTATTCTTGAATGACCACAATAGGCGATTGACTATTCAGCTCTGGAGGCTGCTTGCCGAGCGGTATAAGGATGAATGGATTGTGGCGGGTTACGATTTGCTGAACGAGCCGCTTCCGAATTGGTTCGCGGAATACAATGAACAGATTATGCCGCTGTACCGAGATGTCGTGCAAGCTATTCGAGAGGTCGACGATCAGCATATGATCATTCTCGAAGGCGCGCACTGGGCAACCGACTGGTCGATTTTTGAAGAACGGATCGATGATAACCTGATGCTGCAATTCCATAAATATTGGAATAACCCCGATACGGAGAGCATACAGACCTTCTTGGATAAGCGAGAAGAGCTTGACGTACCTATCTATATGGGCGAAGGCGGAGAGAACAATTGTGATTGGTTTACCGGGGCGTTCCGCTTATATGAGGACCATGATATCTCATGGAATTTCTGGACGTGGAAGAAGCTGGACTGTACCAATTCACCGTGCTCGGTCAATTTGCCGAAGGATTGGCAGCTGCTCATCGATTACATGCAGGGCGGCAAGCTGGATGCACAATCGGCTGAACGGATTTTATGGGCGTATTTGGACAACTTGGCTATTGAGCGCTGTACTTATCATTCAGAGGTCGTTCATGCGTTGTTCCGTAGAGCGCCCGTTAGCATTCCGGCCATATTCTACGGTTACAGAGGTGCGGGAGTAAGCTTCGGCAATCTTGAGCGAGTGGAGAGCAAGACTGGCTTCCGGCAGATGGATGGGATAGATATCCGTTTCGTAGACAGTGAAAGAACGGTTCCGAATTTCCAGCATATGAAGGGTGAGTCATGGCAGCTCGATGAGCTGCTTTATGTTAGGTTAGCTGCTTCCGAATGGTTGCAATATGAATGGACGGTGCAGACTGGTACGATGACTTCTCCTGCGGTGTACAGCTTAGAGATTGAAGTTCGGGGGAACCACGGTGCTAGGCTGGCGGTTACACTTAATGATGATTTCATTGGTGCTCGGCAGCTTGAAGATGAGAATTGGCACATCATTCGGATGCAGACTGCGATCCAACTTGAAGGCATACAAAAAATAGGGCTGCGTGCGGAAGGACAATCCGTCGACATTCTTAGGGTGAATATCATGAAGCTATAGGTTTCTAAGTATGGGGGATTAATATAGGAGAATGGAAAGAACCGCCGGGACATGTCCCAGGCGGTTCTTTCTGTTTATTAGTCGATTAATGGGATGCTTGTATCTTAAGCCGAATAACGTTCCATGAAGCTCTGCCAAGTACTGCTGACACATTGCCTTGATCCGCCTTGGCGTTGCCGTTGTTATGGGGAACAACATGGGTTGGATTTGCTTTCGTATTCGTGGCTTTCAAATCATCATGCTCTAGAACAATATGCTCGATAAGGCTAACATCACCGAAGCTGCGCAAGTCTACGTCAAGGGCTAGTCCTTCTGTTAGATGACGGTTAACAGCGAAGATCGTTACTTCGTTCTTCTCTTCGTTATGAACGCTGATAGCTTCAAGATAAGGCACGTCAGTGAAATCCTTAGCATCATATTTCGGCGAAGAGATGATCGGCTGAAGTACGGTTCCTCTGCCGTGAACGGAAGCGTGCAAGTATGGATAGTAGGTTGTTTGCAGCCATACTGGACCGCCGTTCTCGGTCATAATTGGTGCAATCACATTAATTAATTGCGCAAGACATGCCATTTTTACGCGATCCGCATGTTTCAATAAAGTAATGGCAAAGCAGCCTACTGCAAGCGCGTCTTCAAGCGTATAGACATCCTCGAATTCAGGTGGTGCGATCTGCCAACGCTCATCAGCGCGGCTTGTTCCAATTGAATTCCATACATTCCACTCATCAAGGGATAGCATAAGCTTCTTCTTGCTGCGTTTTTTGGCTTTGATGTAATCACAAATTGCCGTTACATCATAAATGAATTGATCCATATCAAGCGATTTGGCAAGGAAATTCGCACTGTCGCCCTTATTGTTATTATAGTAGGTATGCAGGGACAAAAAATCGACTTGCTCATAAGTGAGATCAAGTACGGTAGCTTCCCAATCTGCAAAAGTATCCATTCCGCTGGAGGAGCTGCCGCAAGCAACGAGCTCGATTGTTGGATCTACCCAACGCATCGCTTTTGCTGTTTCATTCGCCAGTCTGCCATACTCAACAGCTGTCTTCGCACCAATCTGCCAAGGACCGTCCATTTCGTTGCCCAGACACCAGGTTTTGAATTTATGTGGTTCTTTATAACCATGCGAAATGCGAAGATCACTGTAATAGGAGCCGGATGGATGATTGCAATATTCGACTAGGTTGCGTGCTGCATCAATGCCGCGCGTACCGAGATTTACAGCCATCATGACTTCAGTGCCGGCAAGCTTAGCCCAGTCAGCGAATTCGTTCGTTCCTACTTCATTTGTCTCTGTTGTCCACCAAGCCAGCTCGAGCAGACGCTTACGCTCGGACTTGGGTCCAACTCCGTCCTCCCAGTTGTAGCCGGATACGAAGTTTCCACCTGGATATCGAATAATGGGGACGTTAAGAGCACGAATAGCCTCTAGCGCGTCCAATCGAAAACCGTTGGCATCGGCTGTTGGATGACCGGGCTCATAGATACCGCCATATACCGCTCTGCCCAAGTGCTCAATAAATGATCCGTATAGTCTTGGATCCACTTCGGAAACCGTAAAGTTTTTGTCAATAAGCATCGTTGATTTTAAAGTCATATTAAAGTCCTCCTCAATCGGATTAATAAATGAACGAATTCAATTTAGTTGATATTCTCTATTATTTTTATCATAATGAGTAAATACAATCAATATGTGAAACATTGAAATCATTAGGATTAGCTAAATTGCTAATTGAAGAAGCGGGTGAACCATGTATTTAACAACAGATGCAGATTCGCTGCGTGTATACGAGGCGCTCGCAAGCGAAGTGCGATTACAAATTATTGATCTTTTGAATAAGAAAGAAATGCATATTAAGGAGCTTGCAGCGGAGCTTTATCTAAGCAGCGCCATCGTAAGCACGCATGTCAGCAAGCTGCAGAAAGCAGGGTTAGTCAGCTATCGCATGCGTAGAATCAATGGCGGTACCTATAAGTATTGTTCTCTCTGTACAGAGTTTCTGCAAATTAAGTTGTCTCGATTCGTGTCAGCAGCAAGAAAATTCTCAGAAATCACTTTGCCGGTTGGACACTATACGAATATTGAAGCGGCACCTACATGCGGGCTTGCCTCAACGGAGAAAATGATTGGGCATTACGACAATCCTGCCTATTTTCTCGATCCGGAGCGGGTGAATGCAGGCATTCTTTGGTTTACACGAGGATTTGTGGAATATAAAGTTCCGAATTACTTATTCAAAGATCAATTAGTGAAAGAAATTGAAATTTCGATGGAAATTGGTTCAGAAGCACCGTATATTAATGATAATTGGCCTTCAGACATTCAATTTATGATAAATGGTACTTATTTAGGCACTTGGACAAGTCCCGGCGATTTTGGCAAAATGAGAGGACGCTTCTCACCCGATTGGTGGCAAAATGATGTGAATCAATACGGCTTGATGAAGGTGCTTCGGATAAATGAGCATGGCTGCTTTGTCGATGGGCTGCAAATATCGGAGCTTTCGATTCAGCAATTGCCGTGGGAAGGGTCTCATTGGACCTTCACCATTAGTGCGGATGATACGTCGCAAGGAAGAGGCGGCCTCACGCTTTATGGGAAGGGATTCGGCAATTACGACCAAGACATTGTGATACGTAGCTATTACGAATAAATAGTGAAACAAAAGCCTGTTCATAAACGGATAACTAGCGGAGGTAAAAGCATGGCAATCGCATGTCGCGTATTAATAGTAGATGACGAATTACTAGTCAGACAGGGGATTAAGCATCTGTTGAATTGGGAGCATGAAGGCTTCCAAATTATTGGTGAAGCATCTAATGGTAAAGAAGCGCTTGAGCTTATTGAACGTGAAGAGCCGCATATTGTCATTACGGATATCGTCATGCCTGTTATGGGCGGTGAAGAGTTGACCCGGGCAATCAAGTCAAGATATCCGCAAATAGAAGTAATCATATTGAGCAGTTTCGGCGAATTCGATTATGTCAGATCGACCTTTCAAAGCGGTGTTGCCGATTATATACTGAAACCCAAGCTAGAAGCGTTCCAGCTTTTAGATATCGTGAAGCGAACAGCAAGGAAGATTCCGTCTCTCAAACTTGAAGAGGAAGGGGAGGCTGACAGCGGTCAAACCATTCCTTGGATGCTCGATAAACTCCTCTCCGGCTACGAGTTCGATCTGGATGAACACGTGGTTGCGCAAGCTTTCCCGCATGACAGCTTTCAACTGATTGGCGCTGATCTAATGCAAGCGCAGGGAAAAGGAAACGAGTGGCATGAGGAGCAGCATTGGCTTGATCGATTGGGAGCAGAGCTTGAACAGGAGCTGCACGGGGCAGTCTACACGAAGCTGCCTACTGACTCGAATAATATCGTCATGCTTGTTAACTTGAATAAAGCGGATAAGGACAAAATAATCAGACTAGGTAGGAGATTGGCTGTAAACTCAGAAGTGCAGCACGCAGCACCGATCTGGACGATTGGAGAACCATTCACTCGTCTGGAAGAGCTTAGCGCGAGCTTTAAGGAGCAATATCTTACGCTGAGCAGCTATCGTTTTTTCCTGCCAATATCCCAGCATTTAATTGTCTATAATGAACTTCCGCCTAATGATGGTGAAGTAGAGAGCTTCAATATGAATCATTTCTCTGAGCTGATGAGCCGTAGACAATTCGATGAAGCGTTTGAAGCGCTTATAGAGCATGTGAACAGTTTGGCAGCCCATTATAAAACGGATGTATTTGAATTCAAATCGTTTGTTGGCAACGTTATTTTTAATATAACGATATTGCTTAGTCGCTTAGATTCAGATATGAAGAAGCTGGAAGAAGCCAAATATACCTATTTCAAACAGATCGGCGAAGCCAACCACGCGAATGAGGCTATAAGTCTGCTGCATGCTTTCCTATCAGAGGCAAATGACGTTATTGAGAAGAGGTCTGCTGCAGGCAGCAACTCAAACATGACGCAGCTTCTTTTGTTTATTAGAGAGAATTATGCGGAATCACTAAGCCTTACGGAGCTGGCTAAGCATTTTCACTTTAATCCTTCCTACCTGTCGAGTTACTTCACTGCGCATAACAAGGAAGGGTTTAGCGAATATTTGAACAAGATTAGAGTGGAGAAAGCAGCAGATCTGCTGCGTGACTCTGCGGTATCCATATCCGAAATTAGCAGCATGGTCGGGTATTCCGATCACAGCTATTTCACTAAAGTATTCAAGAAGCTGACAGGCCTGTCACCGAGCCATTATAGAAAACAATATACAACTAAGAAGAGGGATTAGGCGATGAAAGGATTTCTGAGCAAGTTCAAGTATCACGGATTGTTTATCAAAATGTTTATGGTAACGCTAGTCAGCATCGTTTCCGTTGCGCTGTTAACCTCGCTCGTTACGATTCAAATGTCGGAGAGGCTATTTATGAATACGTTCAGTATTACGAATTCAAAAATAATTAGTCAAATCAAAGCGAATTTCGAATCTTTCAACTATTCGGTCGTCACTGCCACGAACAATGTGCTGCAGAACGGTGTCATCAAAGGTTTTCTTACGAGTCCTGAAATGAATACAATCGGATCACTGAAAAGCTACTATCAGGCGAATCAACAGATGGAGCGAATTCAATCCAACGTAGCAGCCTACCCTGTCACAATGACCATTACCGGTATTAATAACAAGAGTTATTCCACGGATAGCTCTTATTGGCCGAACTCGCTGTATAAACTTCAGAACAGCGAGTTGACGATGAATACACTCGTTTATCCAAAGCGTTTGCTCTATCAACTCGACATAGAAAATATAAGCGGTTCATTCGATGTAGATCCTGTAATCGTTGCATCGAGAGCACTAATGGAGAGAATTAGCGGCAATCAATACGGCATTCTTTATTTTGCGATAAGGGAAAGTGATTTTAAGCGTTTTTATGCAAGCTTTACGAGCGGGGGTAACGATGTAGCCATTCTAGATCGTTCAGGCACAGTCGTTTCAAGTAATCGCCAAGAGCTTATTGGCCAAGAAAATCATGATTTGCTTCGTTATGCGCAAGAAATGGAACAACAAGATTTGAAATATATGGACGTAAATGTGCTCGGGAAAAGCAGCTTAGTGCTGTCCGAATATTTACCCGTCTATGACTTTTATTTAGTTAATATGATCGATAAAAAAGAGGTACTCAGCGAGATGGTCGATTTCAAGACTGTCGCGCTTATTTGCGTTGGCATTGTGCTTGTTGCACTTATTATTGTCTTTCTCATTTCACGGCGGTTAACGAAATCGCTGACGCTTCTCGCAAGACAACTGCCAACAATTGCGGAAAATAACTTTGATAATTACATTACGGTAACGGGAAGCTATGAGATCAAGGAATTGGGCAAAGCCTACAATTATATGCTGGATGAGCTGAATGATTATATTAAGAAGCTTATTCAGACACAGAAGGATCAACGCAACGCAGAACTTTCGGCTTTGCAAATGCAGATAAACCCACATTTTCTATATAACACACTGGCATCGGTCAAAATATTAGTACAGCAAGGCAATAAAGAAAAAGCAGCATCTACGATAAACTCCTTAATTTCGCTCCTGCAAAATACAGTGAGTAATATTAGTGAGACGATTACGGTCGCTCAAGAGCTTGTTAATTTGAAAAACTACGTTTTTATAAACCATGTGCGATACGGCGATCAGATCGCGGTTAATTATTTCATAGCAGATGATTGCTATGGATACCATGTACCTAAACTCATTATTCAGCCGTTTATCGAAAACGCATTTTTCCATGCTTTTCAAGAGCGTAAAGACGGACATATTTATGTATTGATTTCGCGAGAAGAACAGACACTCGTATGTGAAGTAGTAGACAATGGCATCGGTATGGAGGGATATGATCATAATAACCCCGCGCATACTTCAATTGGTACAAGTCACTTTTTCTCTGGAATAGGCATTCGGAACGTGCATGACAGAATCAATCTGCTTTATGGTGAGGATTATGGAGTCGAGATTGTTAGCCACATAGGAGAGGGTACCCGGGTGAAAATTAGAATCCCACTCCAAAAGACCTAAAGAAAGTACCAAAATACAAATTATTTTTCAATTACATAATAACGAGCAGAAAGGTAACAATAGAATGACAAATCCACACAAATATTTTGCTAACGAGTCATTTTAATGAGTTGTTATACTGATATTCGTTAGCCGGTAAAAGTTTTAGAAAAGTTTACTAAAAGGGGTTGTATGGAATTGAAAAAACTACTCGCGGTTGCACTTGCCAGCTTCGTATTGCTGACAGCATGCTCAACCAAAGAAAACAATGTTCCTGACAACGGCGGCGCTGCTGCTGAAGGAACCAAAGAGGTTACGGTATGGGCATGGGACAAAGCGTTCAACATCGGCGCTATGGAACGTGCAAGTGAAGCTTACAAAGCTAAGAATCCTGATTCTGAGCTTAAAGTGAACATTGTGGAAAACGCACAAGCTGACATCATTCAGAAATTGAATGCAGGCTTGAATGCAGGTACAACAAAAAGCTTGCCGACAATCGTTTTGATTGAAGATTACCGTGCACAAAGCTTCTTGCAAGCTTATCCAGATGCTTTCTTCGATCTAACTGATTTCATCACACCAGGTGATTTCGCTGATTACAAAATCGGGCCGACTAGCTTCGATGGCAAACAATACGGCGTACCATTCGATTCCGGCGTAGCAGGTTTGTATGTAAGAACGGACTACTTGGAAACTGCAGGCTACAAAGTAGCTGACTTGCAAAATATCGATTGGAAGAAATTTATCGAAATTGGTAAAGCTGTAAAAGAGAAAACAGGTAAAGCAATGCTTACACAAGATCCGAATGATCTTGGTCTTATCCGCATGATGGTTCAATCTGCAGGCTCTTGGTATCTGAAAGAAGATGGAACTACTCCTAACCTTGCAGGTAACGCAGCACTTAAAGAAGCAGCAGAAACGTATAAAGAGCTTATGGAAGCTGACATTGTTAAAGCTAACTCCGATTGGAGTCAATTCGTCGGCGGATTCAATAGCGGTGATGTAGCATCTATTCCTACAGGTAACTGGATTACGGCATCCGTTAAAGCTGAAGCTTCACAATCAGGCAAATGGGCAGTTGTTCCGTTCCCTAAATTGTCGACTACAGCAGGCGCTGTGAATGCTTCCAACCTTGGTGGCAGCTCATGGTATGTTATGAACGTTGATGGAAAAGAAGCAGCAGCTGAATTCCTGAAACAAACTTTTGGTTCTGACGTTGATCTTTACCAGAAGCTAGTTACTGAAATCGGTGCAATCGGTACGCTTAAAGCAGCAGCAGCTGGCGAAGCATACCAACAAGCAGATGAATTCTTCGGCGGCCAAAAAATCGTTGAAGATTTCGCGAAATGGACAGAACAAATTCCTAACGTTAACTATGGTATGCATACGTATGCGATAGAAGATATTCTAGTCGTGGAAATGCAAAACTATCTTAGCGGCAAGGCAATCGACGACGTGCTGAAAGATGCACAAGCTCAAGCCGAAACACAAGTAAAATAAACGAGAACATACGGCTAAGAAATAAAACCTGAAACTTCTCCTTCTCCTGCTAGGCAAGCAATTGATCAGGCTATGAGGCAGGAGAAGTTTCTGTGGTTTTATTACCGTCAAGAAAGGGGTTAGGCTAACGTGAAAGCAGCGCAGCCTGGCGTGAAAATTCGCACTAGAGCTAATTTGACCGGATGGATGTTCATCATTCTGGCGGTCATTATGATTGCGGCGTTCTATTTCTATCCAATGATTCAAGCGTTGCTCCTATCATTCAAATCGGGCAAAGGGATGAATCTCCATTTCGTCGGAATTGACAACTATGTACGACTATTCAGCGATAAAACGTTTATTGCAGCAGTAAAGAATACATTTATTTATCTGATCATTCAAGTTCCAGTCATGATTGTACTAGCTATGTTTATATCCGTATTGCTTAATGACAGTAAGCTGAAGTTTAAAGGGTTTTTCCGTACGGCAATCTTCTTGCCGGCCGTTACATCGCTTGTTGCCTATTCCGTTATCTTCAAATATTTGTTTGCAACGGAAGGCTTAGTTAACAAGATGTTGACCAATCTTCATTTGATCGCTGCGCCGATTCAGTGGATTACCGATCCTTTCTGGGCGAAAGTGACCGTTATTATCGCAATCACATGGCGCTGGACTGGCTATAACATGATATTCTACTTGTCCGCGCTTCAAAATATTGATCATTCCATCTATGAGGCTGCAAAAATTGACGGTGCATCGTCTACGAGACAGTTTTTTGGTATCACCGTTCCATTGCTCAAGCCAATCATATTGTTTACATCTATTACGTCAACAATCGGAACGCTGCAATTGTTCGATGAGGTTGTTAATATTACGAAGGGCGGACCGGGTAATGCATCCATGTCCATCTCGCAATATATTTATAACCTTTCGTTCAAATACTCAGCTGATTTCGGTTATGCGGCAACTGTTTCCTATTCGATCGTAATTATGATCATTATCTTGGCATTCATTCAGTTCAAAGCGGCAGGTGATAAAAATGGATAAGCTTAAGCGTGTATTAATATATGTGTTTCTAAGCGTGCTTGCATTCGTTTCGATCTTCCCGTTTCTTTGGATGATTATCAGTGCTACGAACAAATCAGCAGACGTAACGCAAGGAAGATTGCTTCCCGGCGGTCAGCTTATCGAGAATGTGAAGATGCTGTTTAACACGGTAGATATCGTACCCGCTCTATTGAATTCTGCGAAAATTTCAATTTCGACGACCATCCTTTCGATGCTCATTGCTTCATTGGCTGGTTATGGCTTTGAAATTTACCGCAGCAAAGCGAAAGATGTCGTGTTCACGATTCTATTGCTTTCTATGATGATTCCGTTCGCGGCGATCATGGTGCCTTTGTTCCAAATGTTCGGAAAAATTTCACAGACCGTTCCGTTTATCGGTTTGGATACGTTGTCGGGTGTTGTCTTGCCAACATTTACGACGGCATTCTTGATTTTCTTCTTCCGGCAGAATACGAAGATGTTCCCGCGGGAACTGCTTGAAGCAGGCCGAATTGACGGACTGAACGAGATCAGCTTGTTCTTCCGAATCTTCGTGCCTACGATGAAAACAACATATGCTGCAGCAGGTATTATTACATTTATGTCTAGCTGGAATAACTACCTTTGGCCGCTTATCGTCTTGCAGTCACCGGAGAAAAGAACGGTTCCTATGTTAATTTCAAATCTAGGGTCCAGCTACACTCCTGATTATGGTATTATAATGACAGCCATCGTGATCTCGACCATTCCGACAGCACTGGTATTCTTCTTGATGCAGAAGCACTTCGTAGCGGGAATGACCGGTTCAGTGAAATAGGTAAACGAAAAGTCAGGTGGCAGCGTACGAGGTACGCGTCTCCTGGCTTTTACATGACTTTAAGGGGAAATCGCAATGACAACAACGAAACCAAGTATTAGCTGGCTCACAGATGTAAGCGTATTTGCGGTGAACCGATTGCCTGCGCATTCCGATCACCGTTATTACGAGTCGATAGAGGAAGCAGCTGCAGACACGACTATGGCATTACGTCAATCCTTGAACGGCAGCTGGAAATTCGCTTATTCCACTAAGCCGGCGGATCGTCCGGACTCGTTCTATCAAGCAGGATATGACTGCGATGGCTGGAGAAACATCGAGGTGCCTGGCCATATTCAATTGCAAGGGTTCGGCAAACCTCAGTATGTGAATACGATGTATCCGTGGGATGGCCACAACGACATTCGTCCTCCGGCTATTCCAGAAGATCACAACCCAGTAGGCAGCTATGTGAAATATTTCTCCGTGCCGGCTCAAATGCAAGGCAAGCCTGTTTATGTGTCCTTCCAAGGCGTGGAATCGGCTTTCTATCTTTGGCTGAATGGCGAATTTGTTGGTTACAGCGAGGATAGCTTCACACCTTCCGAATTTGATTTGACTCCTTTCCTAGTAGATGGAGAGAACAAGCTCGCTGTAGAAGTCTATCAGCGGAGCACGGGCAGCTGGCTGGAGGATCAAGATTTTTGGCGTTTTTCAGGTATCTTCCGGGATGTCTATTTATATACAGTTCCTAACATCCACGTTAGTGATCTATTCGTGCATGCAGAGCTTGATTCAACGTACACGAACGGGAATGTACGTGTTGATCTGAAGCTTGCGGGAGCGCAGCCATCACGATTAGCATTGGAGCTAAAGGATGCGAATGGACAAACGATCGCTTCTGTGAGCTCCGAGCAGGTAGAGAACGGCAAAGCGTCGTTGACTCTAGATGCAGGCCAAGTAATGGCATGGAGTGCGGAGAACCCTTATTTGTACACTCTTTATATTACAGTCTATGATTCCGAAGGTAAGCTTGTTGAAGCTATTCCACAGAAGACAGGCTTCCGCAGCTTCGAGATGATTGACAAGATCATGCATATCAACGGCAAACGAATCGTATTCAAAGGCGTTAACCGTCATGAGTTCAACAGCCGAAGAGGTCGCTCGATTACGAAGGAAGATATGATTTGGGATATTGAAACGCTCAAACGTAACAATCTCAATGCCGTTCGTACTTCTCATTATCCGAACCAATCTCTATGGTACGAGCTTTGTGATATTTATGGCGTGTATGTCATTGACGAAATGAACCTCGAAACACATGGCTCATGGCAGAAGATGGGCGCAGTTGAGCCATCTTGGAACGTACCGGAGAACAAGCCGGAGTGGCAGCCAATCGTAATGGACCGTGCGATTTCTATGGTCGAGCGAGATAAGAACCATCCGTCCATTCTTATTTGGTCGGTTGGGAATGAAGCGTATGCGGGTGAAGTGCTGCTAAATGTTTCTAATTATTTCCGTGAGACAGATCCAAGCAGACTCGTTCACTACGAAGGTGTATTCCACAATCGCACATACGATGCTACCAGCGACATGGAAAGCCGCATGTATGCTAAGCCTGCTGATATCGAGCAGTATTTGAATGAAGATCCACAGAAGCCTTACATTAGCTGTGAATATATGCATGCGATGGGTAACTCCGTTGGCGGCATGCACAAATATACAGAGCTTGAGCAGAAATACCCAATGTATCAAGGCGGCTTCATTTGGGATTACATCGACCAGGTTATCGTGAAGAAGGATCGTTACGGCAAGGAGTTCTTGGCCTTCGGCGGTGATTTCGACGACCGCGCAACGGACTACAACTTCTGTACGAACGGTATTGTGTTCGCAGATCGCAAGGAATCGCCTAAAATGCAGGAAGTGAAGTTCCTTTACCAGAACATCAAGCTTATCCCAGATTCGAATGGCGTGAAAATCGTCAATGAAAACCTATTCGAGGGTACGGATGCATATGAATTGGTTCTTACCTTGCATCTTGAGGGCAAGGAAGTATTCAGCAGCACACAAGATGTAGCTGTAGCTGCACAAACAGAAGCATATGTGAAGCTGGAGCTGCCGAGCACAGAAAAGGCTGGCGAATACGCGCTGCATGCGGCACTTCGCTTGAAGGAGCGTACACTGTGGGCAGATGCTGGTCATGAAGTATCGTTCGGTCAATATGTGTTCGTTACGGAAGCAACTAGTGCTCCAGCACAGCCAGAAGGTTCACTTCGTGTAGTTGAAGGCGATGTGAATATCGGCGTTCATGGACGTGATTTCAGCATCATGTTCTCGAAGCAGGCAGGTACACTCATTTCGGTTAACTACTCAGGCAAAGAAATGATCGCTATTCCGCCGGCTCCGCTGTTCTGGAGAGCGACGACAGATAACGATAAAGGCTTTGCACTTGGGTTTGATTCCGGTGCTTGGTTCGCTGCAAGCTTGACACGCAAATGTATCAGCGTAGAGCTTACTCAGGAAGCAGGGAGCGCGACTGTTACGTTCAGCTACAAGCTGAGCATCAGCGCAGATGTGCTGGTAACTGTTGCTTACAAAGTACTGCCTGATGGCAGCTTGAATGTGAAATCGCGTTATCAAGGAGCAGAAGGCTTGCCTAAGCTGCCAATATTCGCGTTGTCGTTCAAGGTTCCAGCCGATTATAACCATTTGGATTGGTATGCGATGGGCCCTGAGGAGAATTATATTGACCGTGCGTTCGGTGCTAGACTGGGCGAGTTCCAGAATGATGCTGCTGACAATGTGTCAGGCTACGTTGTGCCACAGGAATCGGGCAACCGTACTGGCGTGCGCCGCGTAAGCATCAGCAACGACTACGGCCAAGGTATTCGCATTACGGCTCCTGCGAAGCAGCCGGTTGAATGTAATATTTCGCCATATACAGCTTTCGAGCTGGAGAGCGCATATCATCATTATGAGCTGCCGAATGTTCATTATACCGTTGTTACGGTAGCAGGCAGACAGATGGGCGTTGGCGGAGATGACAGCTGGGGAGCTCCAGTACATGGAGAGTATTTGATCCCTGCGAACCAAGAGCTTGCTTTTGAATTTAATATCCAGCGTTTGTAGGCTGGAAATACAGAGAATGGCTGTACAAGCTTAGGAGCTTGTACAGCCATTCTTTTGTTTGTATGGGAATTGAGATGCAGAGCTCGCACGTTAGCTGAAAGCGCAACTATGCTCTTACAGCAGCCAAATAACCCGA
>NZ_VDBO01000001.1:407338-1605302 GCF_005930355.1 Paenibacillus sinopodophylli | reverse complement strand
ATTGGTGTGCCGTAAGCGCATATGTGCGCTTATGGAGTCGGAATGGTGTAGGAGTGAGCTCGAACGTTAGCTGTAAGCGCAACTATGCTCTTACAGCAGCCAAATAACCCGAATTGGTGTGCCGTAAGCGCATATGTGCGCTTATGGAGTCGGAATGGTGTAGGAGTGAGCTCGAACGTTAGCTGTAAGAGCAAGTATGCTCTTATAGCAGCTAAGTAACTTGAATTAGTGTGCTGTAAGCGCAAATATGCTCTTATGGAGTTGGATTGCCGTAAGAGTGAGCTCGAACGGAGGCTGTGATCGCACACATGCGTTCTTTTGTATGAGTATTGATACAGCCTGCTTAGAGTTAGCTCAGCTCATATCGTTAATGCTTTTTGTTCAATTGGCTCAGGATTTGATCCTGAATCTGATCGTCGTCTCTAATAATGCCGGCACCAGCCATCAGTATATAAATGATGCCGCCGAAGAACAAGGCGCTCAAGATGACAATGTAAGTCATGGGAACTCACTCCTTTCTGCATCTATTAGACTCGTTCCAGCGCTTCTGCGAAGGCGGAGATGCCAGAGGCGATCTCTTCTGCCTTAGGCTTTGCATAGCTGAAGCGAACGTATCCGGGCTCGGAGCCATACACACTTCCGGGAACAAAAACAACGCCTCGTTTGATTGCTTCCTCAAGCAATTTGCCGTCATCAGCGGGATGTTTGATCCTGCACCATATATTCAAGCCCCCAACGGGAGGGGAAAAGGTGATTTTCTCCTGCAAGCTATCGGTTAAAGCGTCTACCATAAAACGTTGTTTTTGGTTCAGTGATTCTCGCAGCATCTGGAGATGAATATCGAACTCCCCTGAGGAGAGAAGCCTCTCAGCTGTCCATTGCGCTACGATACTGAGGCCGAAATCCATCTGCTGCCGAGCATCGGATAATCGCTCGACGACGGATTGTGGCGCTACCAGCCATCCGATTCTAAGTCCAGAAGCGGCTATTTTGGACAGAGAGCCGATGTACAGCACAATGCCGTCTTGATCCATCGCTTTGAGCGGTGCAGGAACAATGCCTTGGAAGCCCGTCAGACTGAACGGATCATCTTCCACGATTGGAATGCGAAGCTCTGCGGCAATGGCCAGCACCCTTTTCTTTTTGACATCGCTGAGCGTCGTGCCAGTCGGGTTCTGGAAGTTAGGATTCAAGAAAACCATTCGGATGCGATGTTTGCGGTACAAGGCAATGATGTCCTCGGGATCGATTCCGTCCGAGTGGACGGGCAGCCGGAATATGCGCAAGCCTGCGGATTGAAACATCGGCAAGGAATACGTATAGGATGGGTCCTCGATCGCGACGGCATCGCCAGGCGACAACAGGCATTGTGTAATGAGATATAAAGACTGCTGCGAGCCGGATGTTACAAGCATAGAGGACTCTGATGTACGTATGCCTTGATCTCGCAGCAATCTGCCCGCAATCGCTTGTCGCAGCGTGAGAAAGCCCTGTGGATCATCATAGCCGAGATGCTCACCGAATGATTCCTCACGCAGTATACGGCTGACGATCTGATTAGGGAATAAATCAGACGATAGCTCACCGCTTGCGAAGTTGATTATGGCTGATTCATACTGTGTAACTTCCCTGATTCTTCGCATGAGTGGAAGATTGGGAAGAAAGGTACCGCCATCTGTATATAAGCGCCAATTCGGCGTATGCACCTGAGAAACGCCCCACTTGGTCATGCTGACGCGAGTGCCGCTGCCAACTACGCTTTCCACTAAGCCTGAAGCACGCAGCTCTTCATAGGCTTGCATAACAGTGCTACGATTGACGCCAAGCTGCTCCGCAAGCTTGCGCTCAGAGGGCAGAGAACTGCCTGGAGGGAGCTGCGCGTACGAAATGCCGCGTTCGATATGATCAACGATTTGCTGGTACAAGGGTATCGGGGCAGAACGATCTGGCTTCCACATATCCGGTTCATCCTTTTTTGCTGAAAATTGATTATTGAGTTGCTAACTTAACGGTAACGGACTTCGCTGTGCTTGTACAGAACCAATTGGAAGGAATCCAGCCCATCCAATTCTGGAACAAACGAAATGCTGAGCTATGTGTTATGATGGATTGAAATAGACAAGCAACTGAGCTGCGAGAGGAGATCTACTTATGATGTACGAGCATATTGTTTCCTTCAAATTCAAGGAAGAGTTGTCACAGAATAAAGAAGCTGAGCTTCTAGATGCTCTGTTCGCCCTGCAAGCACAGATTCCAGGCATCGTCCAATTGACGGCAGGCCGTAACGAGACGTTGGAAACGGGCAACATTCAAGGCTATATGCTGGGACTTCGTGTAACCTTTAGCGATCAGCAGTCATTGCAGGATTACGGACCTCATCCCGCACACCAAAGCTTTGTGGCGATGCTTGATGGGCTGATTGATAATGTGATTGTCATTGATTACGAAATCGGGTAATGAAAGCAAGGACGTCCGGTTCCAGAAAATGATGCAGACAGGGTGAATCAAATGGCGGAAAAGGAAGAACTGGTGCGGTTCGGAGTCTCTTTCCCAGCACCTCTGATCGTTCAATTCGATCGGTATATTGATGAACAGGGCTATACGAATCGTTCGGAAGCCATTCGAGATATGGCAAGGCGAGCATTGCTGGAGCCTTCCCGCATGAGTGGACAGGAGCATGTGGCGGGTACGATCGTACTCGTCTATGATCACCATGTCAGCGATTTGCCAATTGTGTTAATGGAAGTACAGCATCGTTTTCACCATGACATTATTTCGAACATGCATGTTCATTTGAATCATGATCAATGCTTAGAGGTCATCGTAGTAAGAGGCGAGCTGATGCGGCTGCGTGAGCTCCATCAGCAGATTCAGGCGCAGAAGGGCGTTATTTATGCAGACCTGTCTGTAACCTATGCGGATAAGCATGATGTTACTAAGGAGCATAAGCATACCTAAGGATCATATATTGCGGCGGAATAGGCTCTGCTGCAAGTTGGCTGTTCGATGGAGATTACCTTGCAGTTCGGGAACGGACTTGCGAGGTAGTCTCTATTGTTTTGTCTATCGTTCGAATTCTATTATGAATGGATGATATTCAGCCGGAAACGTGTTACAATATCCCATATTCGTGTTACTAAACATGACATTCCGGGAGGTCCTCATGGGAAAACGTTTCGTTGGCATTATTTATGCAGCTCTTATTCTAATCATTGCAGCAGGCTGCAGTACGACAAAGCCGGATATCAGTACGACCAAAAGTGATTCGCTCATCGTGGCCATTGGATCGGAGCCTGATACCGGCTTCGACCCGACAAAAGGCTGGGGGCGCTATGGTTCTCCGCTCTTTCAGAGTACGCTGCTAAAGAGGGATGACGATTTGAAAATCGAAGGTGATCTGGCGACGAGCTATGAAGTAAGCGAGGATGGCAAAACATGGACGGTGAAGCTTCGCTCCGATGTTACATTCTCTGATGGAGAGCGGCTAACGTCGGAGGACGTAAAGTTTACATTTGATACGTCTGCGAGCAATGGCTCTGCTATTGATCTAACGAATCTTGCGAGTGTATCTGCCGGCCCTGATGAGGTCGTTTTCCAGCTCAAAGAACCGCAATCAACGTTTATCTATTATTTAATTACAACGGGTATTGTACCTAAGCATGCTTATAGCGCAACTTATGCTGAACAGCCGATCGGATCTGGTCCTTTCACATTTGTACAGTGGGATCGCGGCCAGCAGCTAATCGTGGAAGCGAATGAGACGTATTATGGGAGCAAGCCTTCATTCAAGAAGCTGACCTTTCTATTCTTGAACGAGGATGCAGCCTTCGCTGCGGCTAAAGCGGGCAGTGTTGATGTTGCTTATATCCCGTCAGCATTCAGTAAGCAGCAAGTGGCAGGCATGCGGCTTGAAGCGGTGAAGTCCGTTGATAACCGCGGCATTGCTTTCCCTTATGTCTCAACTGGAGGTCAAACCGATAAAGGCTATCCAATCGGCAATGACGTTACTGCCGACAAAGCGATTAGGCTTGCGATAAATACGGTGATTGATCGTGAGAAGCTGGTCGAAGGTGTGTTGGAGGGTCATGGTTCACCTGCCTATACCGCAAACGATGGTCTGCCTTGGTGGAACGAGGACACGAAGTTCCCAGATCATGATGCTAAAGCTGCCGCCACTATTCTACAGGCTGGCGGTTGGTCTGACAGCGATAAGGACGGTGTTGTAGAGAAGGACGGACTTAAAGCTGAATTCACTCTTTTATATCCTGCAGGAGACGTGACTAGACAGTCGCTTGCACTCGCAGCGTCCGAGATGGTGAAGGAAGCAGGTATTCAAATCAACGTAGAGGGCAAGAGCTGGGATGAACTGGAGACGCTCATGCATGCAAATGCTGTAATGCTCGGATGGGGCAGTCATGATCCGCTTGAAATGTACAATTTGTATAGCAGTGATTTCGGTGGCGTGGATTATTATAATACAGGGTATTACAGCAATCCCGCGGTGGATGAGTGGTTTGAGAAGGCACTCAATGCCCGTACGGAAGAGGAAGCGATCGGCTTCTGGACGAAAGCGCAATGGGATGGTCAAACCGGACTCAGCGCGAAAGGGGATGCGCCTTGGGCTTGGCTGGTGAATATCGACCATCTCTACCTCGTAAAGGATGGGCTCGATATTGGCAAGCAGCGCATTCAGCCGCATGGTCATGGTTGGCCGGTAACGGATAACATTGCAAGCTGGAGCTGGAAATAGCAGCAGAAAGAGGTTCATGCATGTTGCAAAGGTTGGCAGTCTTTACGGGTAAAAAAATAATACGCTTGTTTCTGCTGCTAGCCACAGTAAGCATCATCACCTTCGCCCTTGTTGCGATGTCACCGATTGATCCTGTGCAATCGTACATCGGTGCCGATGTGATGCGTGTCGGAACAGAGCAAAGGGCGGAGATTGCCGCATATTGGGGACTCGACAAGCCGTTCGCTGAACGCTTCATAAAGTGGGCAGGAGCTATGCTTCAAGGGGATATGGGAACCTCCATGATCTACCGCGAGTCTGTTACTAAGATCATTGCAGAACGATTCATACATTCTGCCTTGCTGATGGCCTTCGCATGGAGCTTATCAGGTGTCATTGGATTCGCGGCAGGTGTTGTTGCAGCGCTGAAGAGAGGCTCTTGGATTGATCGCGCGATTACAAGCTATTGCTATACGCTCGCCTCAACGCCAGCATTTTGGGTAGGGCTGCTGCTCATGATGGTTTTTGCTGTCTGGTTAGGCT
Organism: Paenibacillus sinopodophylli; assembly: GCF_005930355.1. Taxonomy (GTDB): domain Bacteria; phylum Bacillota; class Bacilli; order Paenibacillales; family Paenibacillaceae; genus Pristimantibacillus; species Pristimantibacillus sinopodophylli. The sequence continues at coordinate 1,600,030 of NZ_VDBO01000001.1, read as the reverse complement.
GGCTGCCGATTGGTCTCGGCGTGCCTGCGGGCATGCTCGCGGGCACCGTTACAGCAGCCGATTATATCAAGCATATGATTTTACCCGGCGTCACGCTTAGTGTAGTAGGCATCGCACCTATTGCGCTGCATACAAGGCAGAAGCTGATTGAAGTTATGGACAGCGATTATATATTGTTCGCAAGAGCAAGGGGAGAGAGCGGAGCAAGCTTGTTTTTCAGACATGCCCTGCGCAATATTGCGCTGCCAGCTATTACCCTTCAATTCGCATCTTTCGGTGAATTGTTCGGAGGCGCTGTGCTCGCAGAGCAGGTGTTTTCTTATCCGGGACTCGGTCAAGCGACTGTAGAGGCTGGGCTGAGAGGCGATGTGCCGCTGCTGATGGGACTGGTGCTGTGCAGCACGCTGTTTGTGTTCACAGGCAATGCCTTGGCAGATTTCTTCTACCAAATGGTTGATCCAAGGCTAAGGCTTCAGAAGGAGGCTCAGAGATGAATAGAACCTCTACATTATATCATGATCGAAGGCACCGACGCTGGAATGAACGGAGCCGTACATTCATCTCTGCGATCTTAGCTTTAATTCTACTTGCAAGCATAGGTATCGGCAGTTGGCTCTTAGGCAGTTCGGGCCTCTCTGTCCAGCTTGAGAACCGTAATCTAGCACCTTCCTTCCTGCATCTATTCGGGACGGACTGGCTCGGCAGAGATATGCTGTCTCGTACGGTGAAGGGCTTATGGCTGAGCATTCGCGTTGGCCTGCTAGGCGCGGCATGCAGTGTAATCATCGCTGCCGCAATGGGATTAATGGCTGCGACGCTGGGCCAAACTGCTGATCGTATCATCAGCTGGCTCATTGATGTTTTTCTAAGCGTGCCTCATCTAGTAATGCTCATTCTGATTGCCTTCGTCTGCGGAGGCGGTCTCAAGGGCATCGCAATTGGCATTATGCTCACGCATTGGCCAAGTCTAGCACGAATTATTCGGGCAGAAGCACTGCAGTTGATGTCAACGGATTACGTGCTCGTAGCAAGAAAGCTGGGGAGCTCCCGCTTCACCATAGCGATGCGCCATTTGGCGCCGCATTTGCTGCCGCAGCTGCTCGTTGGGCTGCTTGTGCTGTTTCCGCATGCCGTGCTGCATGAGGCGGCCATTACGTTCCTCGGACTTGGCATGTCGCCGCATCAGCCTGCGATTGGCATCATTTTATCAGAATCGATGCGTTATTTATCTACTGGCATGTGGTGGCTTGCTGTATTCCCAGGGTTAGGTCTGCTCTTAACCGTCCGCGCATTCGACAAGCTGGGCAATCATTTGCGTCAGCTTGTTGATCCTAGGCATACCCATTTGTAACATGCACTGATTCACGTAGCAAAGCTTAATGGAAAGGAGGAGACTCAATGCCGCTATTAGAGGTACAGCAATTATCGATTGCATTCCAGCAGTATACCAAGGGCAGCAGGCAGCAAATGGTTACTGTCATGGAGGAGCTGGATTTGGCGATTAATGAAGGTGAGATTGTTGCAGTTGTAGGCGCAAGCGGCTCCGGGAAAAGTTTGCTTGCCCATGCAATTATGGGTATTTTACCTGCGAATGCCTATATATCCGGAAGCATACGCTACAACGGCGAGCAGCTGGACGAAGCCAAGCTGAAGTCATTGCGCGGGAGTGAGATTGCACTGGTCCCGCAGTCGGTGAGCTACTTAAACCCGCTCATTCGAGTGGGCAAGCAGCTTCAGACGAATAAGGACAGCATAGAACAGCACAGCGAGCGAAAAGGACTATTTGAGCGTTTTCGACTTGGCGAGCATGTTGCACGGTTATTTCCTTTCCAGCTCTCGGGCGGCATGGCGCGCAAGGTGCTCGTATCAACCGCGGCGCTTAGCCGTACGCGACTTATTATTGCAGATGAGCCGACGCCGGGCATGCATCCGGATGATGTTGCGGAAGCGCTCAAGCAATTCAAGCAGCTAGCGGCCGAGGGATGCGCCGTATTGTTAATCACGCATGATATAGAGGCGGCCATTCGTATTGCAGATAAGGTAGCTGTATGCTACGCCGGATCGATTATTGAAATCGCACCTGCAAGTGATTTCTCAGGCGCGGGCAATGAATTGAGGCATCCTTACAGTCAAGCCTTATGGCGAGCATTGCCGCAGAACGGATTTATTCCGATTAGTGGGACACAGCCATCCATGGGTCTTGGTTTGCAGGGCTGCTTGTTCGCTGATCGCTGCAATAGAGCAGTCGATGCATGTAAAGTGAGTCGGCAAGAGTCCAGACAAATAAGAAGCGGAATCGTGAGGTGTATGCATGCAACTTGAAGGAAGAGCATTAAGCTGGCGATACGGGAATGGACCATGGCTGTTCCAAAACTATTCGATTACGATTCAGCCAGGTGAGGTTGTCGGATTAATAGGACCAAGCGGCTGTGGTAAAACAACACTCGGAAGGCTGCTGGCGGGCTATTCGAAGCCGCTGACAGGTGAAGTTAAAGTGCCAGGTAGAGCTCGAAATCATACCGGCTATGACCCTGTCCAATTGATATTCCAGCATCCAGAACGAGCGGTTAATCCAAGATGGCGAATGGCCAAGACGTTGACTGAGGGCTGGTCTCCGGATACCGAATTGCTTGAATCGCTTGGTATAAAAGAAGAATGGCTGCAGCGTTATCCCAATGAGCTGTCGGGGGGAGAGCTGCAGCGCTGCTGCATAGCTAGAGCACTCGGTCCAAATACGCAATTTCTAATCGCGGATGAAATGACAACGATGCTCGATGCCGTAACACAAGCTCAGATCTGGCATACTGTTCTGCATCATGCAAGCGTTCGCCAAATCGGCTTGCTGGTCATCAGCCACGATCATGCGCTTGTAAGCCGAATTTGTACACGCACCCTTACTTTCGGTTGAATGCCGCGGCGGAGTGAGCCGCTGCGGCAACTGATTCCTACATTAATCCTGCTTCTCCACTAGCCGTCTCAGCTTTGCTTCGGTCGAAGTTTCTGGCGCTGGCGTATACACGCTGCATCTCAAATCCGCGTTGCCCTGAACCTGGAACGACGTCAGGTGAAACAGCATTTTCCCCGCCTTCGCATGACGGAACTCCAGCAAGACATCGGGCGCTGAGCTTACCTGACTTTGCTCCCATAGGTATTGAAACTCAGGATGGCTGTCCTTCATTTCCTCAATAAATCGTTCGTACCAATCATCCTGTACATATTGACCATAGTAAGCGCGGAAAATAGCAAGAAACCCGCCTACGAAATGCTCCCAATTGCCGGCTAGCCGTCGCAGTTCCTTTCGTGCGAACAACAGCTTGATCATATTGCGCTGCTCGGCAGGAAGAGAGTCGAAATCCATAAACACATGCGAAGCCGCCGCGTTCCAGCCGACGATCTGACAGCGCCGATCCGAAATAATCGTAGGACAGAATCTGAGCTCCTGCAAAATATGCTTCAAAGAGGGGGAAAGCTCGAATTGCTCCTCGGCCGCATGAGACGCCATATGGCTGGTTTCCATGGCTAACGCATATAAATATTTTCGCTCATCCTCATTCATCTGCAATGCTCCCGCAACACATTCGAGCACCGAGCTGGACACCTTGATATCTCTACCTTGCTCCAGCCACGTATACCAGGTTGAACTGACGCCGGCAAGCTGCGCTACCTCTTCACGTCGCAGGCCAGGTGTTCTTCGGCGCGAGCCGGAGGGGAAGCCTAGAGCCTCTGGAGACAGCTTCGCGCGTTTTGACTTTAAAAACGCGGATAGCGCTTGCAGCCGTGTTTCTTGGTTTATCATCGAGAGCAGCCTCGCTTTCACGTTATAGTAGTACTTATTATACTAGTATAACTGACAACTTGTAATAGGATATTAACTATGACAAACTACTATTTAACAAGCAGAAACGAAGGAGGAAATGGCATGGAGCGAGTCGTCATAACAGGAATGGGCGTTATATCTCCGCTTGGAAATGATGTTGAGTCATTCTGGAGAGGTTTAATTAATGGCGTATCTGGTATTTCACAGATTGATGCCTTTGATACGAGCAAGCATAAATCAAAAATCGGAGGTATCGTGCGAGATTTTAATGCGGAGGCGCTATTCGGCCGAAAAGATGCCCGCAGAATGGATCGCTTCAGCCAATTCGCCGTAGCTGCAGCCGAGCAGGCGCTCGCAGACGCTGCGCTGTCTATGACAGATACAGACCGCGAGCGCGTAGGCGTTTACGTTGGATCGGGAATAGGCGGAATTCAAACCCTGCTGGAGCAAGCATCAGTCTTGCATGAACGAGGACCTGATCGTGTAAGTCCAACGCTAGTTCCAATGATGATCGCCAATATGGCCGCTGCTATGATTAGTATCAGACTTGGCACACAAGGACCATCCATGGCGCCAGTGACGGCTTGTTCAATAGGCAATACAGCGATAGGCGAAGCCTGGAGGCTCATTCGCTCTGGCAGTGCGGATGTTGTCATCGCCGGCGGCTCAGAAGCGGCGATTACCGATATTTCGCTGGCAAGCTTCAGTAATGCGACCTCTGTATCGACACGGAATGACCAGCCGAATGAGGCCAGCCGTCCATTCGATGCTGGACGTGATGGATTTGTTATGGCAGAAGGAGCGGGTATTCTAGTTTTGGAATCTCTATCTCACGCACAGCGTAGAGGGGCGCGTATACACGCTGAGGTTATCGGATACGGTGCGAGCTCTGATGCCTATCATATGGTCGCGACACATCCAGAGGGTACAGGTGCTTATCAAGCGATGAGAACAGCACTGCGTGAAGCAGGTATTGAGCCAGATGAGATCGATTTGATCAGCGCACATGCAACAAGCACCGAAATTGGTGATCGTTCGGAGACCGCCGCGATCAAGAAACTGTTCGGTGAACGGGCTTACCGCATTCCGGTGACAGCGAACAAATCGATGACCGGTCATATGCTGGGAGCGGCCGGCGGTGCTGAAGCCATCGCATTAGTGAAAAGCATGCAGGAGGGCATTGTTCCTCCGACTATTAATCAGCATGAGCCTGACCCGATATGCGATTTGGATTATGTGCCGAATAAGGCGCGAGAGATGAATGTCGATATTGGAATGTCCAATTCATTCGGCTTCGGCGGTCATAATGCGGTCATTATTTTGAAAAAATATACAGAATAAAAGCATTGGAATAAGCAGTTTGATTATTCTTCAATCGGACATAGCCTGGCTCTGGATGATGCGGAGAAACTGTTTTTAGAATAAACCTATAATAGACCGCCGCAGTGGAGCACTTCAAACGGCTTCTGCGGCGGTCTGTTTTTATAGTAACGTTTCACCATCGACAGCAGAGGGTAAAAGGTACGTAACCTATGTAGGCGTAGGCGATAAGGCTTGCTGCAACCGGAAGATTAGTAAGCCAGGCCTATTCAAATGAGAGAAGAAGGTGCGCGTATGGCTAGACATAACCGCTTTATCCGTTGGTGTATCACGATTATATTAATGCTCATTATTGTTTACTTGGGGTCGCGTGTCGATTTTATATTCAGGCCAATATTCTCGTTGTTCAGCATGATTATTATCCCACTGATGCTGGCGAGTTTTTTCTATTATTTGCTGAGGCCTCTAGTCAATGTGATGGAACGCCACAAGGTTAACCGGACCTTGGCTGTTTTGCTTATTTATTTGGCTTTCGCCGTCATCACGGTAGGCTTCAGCATCATTGTCTGGCCTTCATTGCGCACCCAATTGGTGAACTTAGTTGAGAATGCACCAAGCTTATTCACTACCTTGAGCGAGCAGGTAGCTGAGCTTGAGCATAACGGCTTCATCTCAACGTTTCTGCCGGAGAATTCGAATCCACTCTCCAAGCTGACTGAATATTTGAATCGGGGCTTTACACTTCTAACCGATTATTTATCAGGCATGTTTACGTTTTTTTCTAATTTCGCGATTGTATTAATTACATTCCCTATCTTATTATTCTACATGCTGAAGGAAGGCGGAAAGTTCGGAGAGCAGATTGTCCGCTTTATTCCGAAGCGGTTTCGAAGTGACGGGACTGAGGTGATGGGGGATATTGACCATATGCTCAGCAATTTCATTGTGGGTCGAGTGATTGTGAATGTTGCGCTCGGCATACTGATGTATATCGGATTCCTATTTATTGATTTGCCCTATGCCTTGTTACTGACGGTTGTTGCCGTTATTCTGAACTTTATTCCTTTCATCGGATCATTCCTGTCTTCCGTACCAATCGTTATCATTGGTTTTATTGAGTCACCTTCAATTGCGATCTGGTCGATTGTTATTATTACGATTGCTCAGCAAATTCAAGATAATCTGGTCGCCCCTTATGTGTTCGGCAAGCAGCTTGATATTCATCCGCTGACAACCATTATATTGGTTCTCGTCGGTGGTGATATTGCGGGAATATTAGGTATTCTGCTCATTATACCGGTCTATATGATTCTAAAAATCATATATCGCAAGGTGTATGATCTGTTTTTCAGAGAGCAATGGGAAAATGCCTAACATAAATATGACATAAAGGATGCGTATTGCGGCTTCAGTTGGTATAATGAATTCGGCTAAGGCTAATATAGCGAAAGTACGGTGGCTGGAAGATCATGGGGACTAATGGGTTGCAAGGAAAACGAATCGTTATTGCCGGTTCACGGAAAACCGATGAGATGAGTTTAATTATAGAAAAGCAGGGCGGTATTCCAATTACACGTTCTCTGCAAGGTTTAACTATGTTCGAGGAGGAACAGCTTGAGGAGCCTCTGCGGACATTTGCGGCTGATGGAGCAGACTGGGTCATTCTGACGACAGGTATGGGATCAGACAGCTTGGTTGGGGCTGCGGATAAGTTAAGCATCGGTGATGCGGTAAGAGAAAGATTGTCTGAGGCTAGCATTGCGACAAGGGGCTACAAAACATCTGCCTTTATGAAGCGAGCTGGACTGAAGGCAATCGTCAGTGACGATGACGGCACGATGCATGGGCTAATGGGGAATTTGGATAAGTTCGACTTTACAGGTCAGCGAGTATGGATTCAACTGCATGGTGAACCAGCTCCGGAGCTGGTTCGTTTCTTAGAGGAGAAAGGCGCTGCTGCTGTCGTTTCGGTGCTGCCTTATAGACATGTCCCGCCTGAATCAGATACGTTAGCTTTATTAATGAAAGAACTCTTCGATGCAGCAGTGGATACGATTTGCTTCACCACGGCTGTACAAGTGCATTATTTGTTCCGGCATGCTGCACAATCGGGCACCAAGGAGCAATTGCTTGAAATCTTCGAGAATCACGTTGTTGCGGCAGCTGTCGGCAAGGTTACGGCTGAAGCGCTGAGCGAATACGGTGTTAAACGTATCGTTGTGCCAGAAATCGAACGAATGGGTGCTCTTATCATCGAGATCGTTCGTTATTATGAGCAGTTGTAAAGGCTGTTTTTGCAGCATAAGAGACTTATGTAAGCAATAAAAAATGATGAAAGCCTTTCCTTTTTAATAAGGAAAGGCTTTCATTTGTATATGGATATTTTGATTGACTGCTGTTCAAAAGGCTGATTATAATAGCTTTATATATAATTAGTTAAGCTAACTTACTAATTAGGAGGGGTGTTATTTAGAGGTATGCAAAAAGGAGATTCGCAATATATAAGAGGGTTAAATGACCAATTTATATTGGATATTATTTTTCGTCAAGGGCGAATATCAAGAGCGGAGGTCAGCCGGATCGCGGAGCTAAGCAAGCCAACGGTATCGACGTCGGTTCAAAGACTAATGGATAAGGCATTAATAAAGGAAGTAGGCCGAGGGGAGAATGCACAGGGACGCAAAGCGACGATGCTTGAATTTAATTATTCTGCTTATTTCATTTGCGGTATTGAATTGAACGATCGCCTAGCACGCATAGCGTTCTCACGTCCAGACGGTTCACTGCTCGATTATGAGGAGCTCGAATTAAATCAGATGCAGCCAGAGCTGTTTTTGCAAGTATTGCGTGAGAAGGTAGAGTGGATGGTTTCCCGGCATGGTGCGGATTGGAGCAAAGTTCCTTATGTTTCTGTCGCACTTCCCGCAGTCATCGTTCCTGAGTCAGGAGAAGCGTCACTAATCGTAACGGATTTAGCGGCGTATGAGCATGCTTTCTCCCGAGAGTCGCTTGAACGAACGTTTCCAGCTCATGTACTGATCGAGAACGATGTTAATTTAGCGACAATGGCTGAGAAAAGCAGCGGAGCAGCTGCTCGAAATTCTCATTTCGTTTACTTGTCCATAGGCTCTGGCGTTGGTGCTGGACTGGTGATGAATGGATATTTGGTCAGAGGTCTCGGCGGTGCAGCAGGTGAAATTGGGCATATGAGGCTGGGTAGAGAGGGTCGCGTTGAAGAGCTATTGTCTTCGGAAGGCTTGCTTAAGCTTGCAGCGAAACAGTTAATGGACAACGAACAGCCGTCTATGCTTCGCGGACATACTACGCTGACAACTGTTAGGCTATTCGATGCTGCCCGATTCGGCGACGAAGCGGCTCTCTCGATTATCGCAAGCTATTGTGAGCAGCTTGCGATGGCCATTCATAATTTAACGACCATTCTGGCACCAGAGCTGATCGTTCTAGGAGGTGAGATTGGGCAGCATGCGGATGTGTTGATTCCGGTGCTGGAGAAGCTGGTAGACCCGCTATTCCCGATCCGACCAGTACTTACTGGTTCAGCTCTGGGCGAAACGGCAGTGGCGTTGGGTGCTGTCAACATCGCTGTGACAAAAGCTTATGAGCAAATCAGAAATGAAATAGGACAACTATAAATAGAAAACATACAAATAGAGAAAACATGATGGGGTCAAGCCAATATACAGAAAAGGAAGATCAACTTCATGGATAAGTCATTGGCGTTGGATTCGCCGGTTGTTAAAGGAGAGGCGAGAGCTGTACTGTTAAAGCTTCGCATGCTGTACTTATTTACAGGATTAGCAGGAGGAATGTTCAACCCGTATTTAACCACCTTGTTTGTACACCAAGGCATGTCAGCCGGTGATGTTGGCGTTATGATGGCAATAGGAACGTTATTATCGATTATCGTTCAACCGATATGGGGGCTGATGGTGGATCGATTCCGTCAGACGAAGCTTGTGCTTATTCTCAGCATTTCAGTGCCGTCTATTCTTGGCTATTTCTATAGTGTCAAACTATTTGCCATTATGGTGCTGGTCTATACGATTTCAATTATATTTCAAGTGACACAGAGCCCAATCGCTGACTCTTACGCGGTTACGGCAGCACGGAACGCCTGTACCTCTTACGGCACGATTCGCAGCTTAGGAAGCTTGGGGACGGCACTTGGAGGATATGCCGGCGGGCTTTATTTATCACATTTCGAGATTACGCAATTATGGATGCCATTCCTCTTGTTTAGTACGGCAGGTGCGATCACTGTATTATCCATTGCAGGTCAATCCGAAAATTATAAGTCGGCGGTATCACTGTCCGAAGGATTCAAGAAACTGCTCAGCAACCGCAATTTTGTTATTTTTCTAGTTGCCTGTTTTTTTGTGAATCAAACGTTGACGGCATATAACTCTTTTTTCGTGTTATCTTTTCAACAAGCTGGGGGAAGCTATTCTATGGTGGGAGTGGCACTGCTATTAGCATCCATGACCAATGTTCCTTCTATGCTGCTAGCCGCCAAGGTAGTGGGCAGAATTGGGCGCGAAAAAACACTTGTACTCGCAGCGCTTGCTTATGCACTTCGCTGGGCGATTCAGTGGCTGTTTCCAATACCCTCGGTCATGATCGGTATTCAAGCTTTGCATGGCTTGTCCTTCGGTTTGTTTTATGTGGCCGCTGTTGAGTATGTAGCAGCAGCATCTGGCAAACAGATGCAGGCAACGGGGCAAAGCTTGTTTAACATGGTTTTTGTCGGCTTAGGCGGAATTGTCGGCAATCTGTTGAACGGTTATCTATTCCATGCAGGTGGACCCGAAATGATGTATTTGGCGTGTACAATCAGTGCCTTAATCGGGGTAGTCATGCTATATTGGGTGAATAAGAGAGCGAGCAGTCTCGTTTAATGGCTTCGATTGGTTCATTTGATGACCTTGCGGCTGGCCGCTCTCGATTGATGAAAGAGTCGGCGCGGGGGGATGAGATGAGAAGGAATTGGTCTAGCAGGATGATGTTTTCTTATTTCCCCATATTTTTATTGACGGTTTCAATACTTATTTTCTTATCCTTTCTTATCGTAGGTGAGCTATCCCGCTCGGAGACGAAAAAAGCGAATGAAATCTCAACAGGGTATATCGTCGATACGGTGCAGCGTTCACTTGTCGAAATAGAACTTTCGGTGCTCCAGGAGATGGAGACGAATAAGGTGTATGACGATTTTTTGAGCGGCTTCAATCAGGCGGAGGACAGCAGCAGATTGTACGATACGGTTCAAGAAATGAAAGGCATGCTGGATCGGAATAACTTAATTGACTCGATTTATTTGTACCGTGCGCTAGATGAGAAGGTGTTGACATCAAGTGGTTTGAAGGCGCTGGATTTATTCGCAGACCGCAAATTTCTGGAGCAAGCCTTGCTTGACCACAAATCGTCCAGTTGGAGTGCAGTTCGCCCCTTTCAGCAAAAAAACGCTGATGCCTCCATCCGGGTCATCAGTATGTATAAGCTGCTGCCGATCCCATTCGGCGCCGAAGGAATCGTTGTCGTTAATATTAATATGCATGGCATTGAGCGCATGATAGACGATATGACGAACAATCAAATATCGTTTATGCGAATCGTCAATGAAAAAGGCGGTTTGGTTTATGCGGCACACGGTGAACAAGAGCTGAATAGTGATGTGTTAACACGCATTCGTTCGGAGAATACGGGTTGGGTTTTTGAGAGCGGCATTCGGGCAGGACAGCTGTTCGCTTGGGTATCTGTCGTGTCATATATATGGATAATTGTGGGTATAATAACGGTGTTGCTAGGCACCATATATATCATATACATTACACGGAAAAATTACCGGCCGATTCAAGTGATGATGAATCGGATTCAGGCGCTGCAAATCCAAGGAGGAAATGTAGCGGCGAACAGCGAGCTGGTCGTCATTGATCACGCATTAGAGAAGCTGATCGAGCAGACGATGCACTATGAGCAGCAGCATCATGAGAATTTACTCGTACAGCGAAGGCAGCTATTTCTAGATTTGTTAGAGGGTGAAAGGCTCGCCTCATTAGCGGACAGATTGCTTCAATTAGAAGCGATGCCGATTGAGCCGGGCAAGCTGGTGTTTATAGCTGCAGAAATCAATCAATATGGGGATTTCCGCAAAAACTATTCGCTAAAGGATCAGAACATGCTGAAATTTACGCTCATGAACCTATTCCAAGAGTTTACGGAGGAGGATATGATGCACAGCTGGTCCGAATGGATTAGCGGAAGCCGAATGGGCGTCATTATCGCATGGGATCATACTTCGAGCGTGAACAAAGAAACACTCAGAACGCTTGCAGATAATGGACTTAGGTGGGTTAGCGACAATTTGGGGCTTTCACTGGCGATTGGCGTTGGCGCTATTGTTGACGACTGGGAGACCATTCCGGTATCCTGCCAAGCGGCGAATGCAGCTCTGCAGCACAAGCTGTCGCTCGGACAGGATATGGTTGTCATGAGTGAGGAGCTTCCTGACAAAACAGCGATGCAATCCTATAAGTATTTGCAAGTATTCAGTGAAATTGTACGTGACTTCCGAGTTGCGGATGAGAGCTGGCGTACGAAGCTCGATAGCGTGTTCGAATCCTTCCAGAAGGATTCTATGAAGGACGAGCAGATTCGAATGCTGCTGCAAGCACTGATGCAGATGCTGGAGCGGGAAATCGGAGATTTATCGGATAATATTCGCAAATCGTTCGATGGAACGAGCATGCGTTTCTATGAAGCAGAGCTAGAAGAGACATCTACTTTATCCCAAGTACGAGAAGTTCAGCTCAACTGGCTGACTGAGCTATATCGGATCTATGTATCCGTGAATGAAACCAAAAGCTATCGCGCCATGATTAGCGAAATGAAAGTTTATATTGAAGAAAATTTCGCAAATCCGGATTTGTCACTAAAGCATTTGAGTGATCGGTTCCAAATCTCCGGCAAATATGCGAGTTATTTGTTCAAGGAAGAGTTCGATATGAAATTTATTGATTTCCTTATGCAGCTTAGAGTGCAAAGAGCGGAATACCTGCTTGCAGGAAGCAGTAGTCCCATTCAAGATATTGCGCTTCAGGTAGGGTATGCTAACTCCATTACGTTCGGAAGGGTATTCAAACGAATCGTTGGTGTCACACCAGGTGATTATCGCAAGCTCAAGATGAAACCGGAGCAATAAAGCTAACATGAATATAAATAAAACGTCCGTGAAAATACCTGAAAAGGTAGGTCAACGGACGTTTTTCTTTGTAAAGGTATATGAAAATCGTTTGCTTTTGCGAAAATCGTTTATAATGTCAGGTAAAATTACATAAAAACACAGAAATTTCGATGCGAATCTAGTTTATTGTTCGTTTTTCGAGTTTCATGTAATAATAGGTGACATCAAGACGCTGCGGTGAAGGTTGCAGAAGTCGATGATACAAATACTCATATAGAGAAGGGTTTGGGTGAATGGTTATGGAGAGAAACCGTTTTGGAAAGTTGGCACGTATGGGAGTCGCGGTTACAGTAATCTCTAGCGTATTATTAACGGCTTGTTCATCTAAGAATGAATCGCCAAGCGCAGAAGGCGGCAACGCCGCAAGTAAGCCTTCTACATTAAAAGTAGAGCTGTTCGATCGCGGCAATACACCAGCAGGCTATACGATTACGAATAGCTATTTGACGAACTTGGTGAAAGAAAGATTCAGTGTACCAAACAACATCGATGTTCAATTCGTACCCGTTCCTCGTTCGGAAGAAATTCAGAAGCTTAATGTATTGATGGCTAGCGGAACGGAAGTGCCGGATATTGTGTTCACCTATGACTCTGGAACTTTCAATCGATATGCTGAGCAAGGCGGTCTGACAGAACTGACGGATCTAATTAATGAGTATGGACCTAATTTAAAGAAGTTTCTAGGCGAGGATACACTAGCTTACGGACAATATAACGGAGAACAATTCGCTGTTCCTGGAAGACGTCTCGTTCTAGGCAAATATGCTTCCTATGTCCGTCAGGACTGGTTGGATAAACTGGGGTTGCCAGCACCACAAAACAGCGATCAGCTTTACGATACTTTGAAAGCATTCAAGGAGAAAGACCCTGGCAACACAGGTGGCAAAGTGATTCCACTAGGCATGACCATTGCTTCTGCGCAATATGAGCCGCTATTGTGGTCGTTCATCGAGCCGCTTACAGAAGAGCAAAAATATACATTGACGCAACAGCTTGGTTCCAATGACTTCCCGACTCTGCTGCCGGGTTTCAAGAACGCGCTGCAATATATGAATAAGCTATACAATGAAGGCTTGATCAGTAAGGATTTCGGCCTTGATAAAGATAAGAAGCAGCTTTGGGAAGATGTACAAAGCGGACGTGTAGGCTTCTATAGTGAAGATGCGGGAGAGCTGTACTTTACACAAAACAATACGTACAAGAACCTGCAAACAAATGTCCCGGGTGCGGTTATGACTCCACTGGATGCATTCGCAAATTCGGAAGGCAAGTTCGCTAAGCCAACGTATGCGCCGAACGGGATGTATGTCATGATTCCGAAATCAAGCACACATGCAGTTGAAGCGATCAAATATTTGGATTGGATGGCATCGGGCACGAATTTGTTCGACATCCAGTTCGGTATTGAAGGCGAAAACTTTACGCTCGTAGACGGTGTTCCAATTGTTAAACCAGACGCTGCACAGGAAGCGATCGACAAAATTTACAATTTCGGAGACTTTGCTGTAATCGTTAACGGTAAATTTGCCGGTGATGACAAGAAAAACACGGATGCTTATATTGCACAGACGCCTACAGAATATCAAGCAGCAATGCGTAAATCGGTTGAGATTTCGAACACAGATCCGATTGCACCTGTTCGCTTCGACCATCCAATCGCTGCAGAATCGAAATATGGCAATGGTTTGGCTGACAAGTTCCAAGAGTTCATCGTGAAAGCGACGATGGTGAAAACCGATCAGTTCGAGGCTACTTACACTGCGATGATGAAGGATTACATGGCTAGCGGTGGGCAAGCAATCTTGGACGAGCGTATTGAAGCATACAAAAAAATGAGCTCGAAATAACAAACGTAATGCATCTTGCGAGGTGGAAGGGATGAGCCGATCATTCCTTCCGGCCACGTATTTCAGTAACAAGGAGGATTAGTGGCCATGAGAAACATGTATTTGAAAAGAAATTGGCATCTCTATATTTTGTTGGTATTTCCACTAGCTTATTTTTTCCTGTTCAAATATGGTCCTATGTACGGTGTTCAGATCGCATTCAAAGACTTTAATTTCTTCCAAGGCATTTCCGGAAGTAAGTGGATTGGGTTTGAAGCATTTAGGGAAGTGTTCCAGAATCAAGATTTTTTCGATGCGCTGCGTAATACCATCCTTTTGAATTTTCTCGATCTGCTCATTTCCTTCCCGGCTCCGCTTCTGCTAGCCATTATGCTGTATGAGCTGAAAGCGGCTTGGTTTAAGAAAATGGCGCAAACGGTATTATATATTCCACACTTTATATCGTGGGTTATTATTGGCGGTATTGTGCTGCAAGTATTCGGGACACAATCAGGGTTCATTAATAATCTGCTTGAAGCGATGGGGCTTGGCCAAATTCCGTTTCTGACGGATAAGAAGTATTGGTTGTTTACTTATCTGGCAGTAGGTGTCTGGCAAAGTGCGGGTTGGGGTACGATTCTCTACTTAGCCGCACTTACTGGTATTAATAAAGAGCTGTTCGAGGCTGCAGAGGTCGACGGCGCGAATCGTTTCAAACGAATTTGGCATATTTCCATTCCTGGTTTGAAGACAACGATTGCAACGCTGCTTATTATCAGCCTCGGCAATATGATTTCAATCGGCTTTGATCGACCATTTATTATTGGTAATGTCGCCGTTCGAGATTATTCGGATGTGCTAAGTACATTCGTATATCGGATCGGGATGGAGTCTGGTCAAATAACGCTGGCTACAGCGGTTGGCTTATTCCAAGCACTTGTAGGATTGATCTTCCTGTTAGGCGCCAACTATGCTTCGAAGAAGCTGGCAGATGAAAGTATTATTTAATACAGCTTGAGGAGAATGGAGGAAAACCAACATGAGTGAACGTTCTTCAAACCGTATAATAGATACGGCTAATATTATTTTTATTATCGTTACGATGCTGCTATGTTTAGCGCCATTTATACACATTATTGCGATTTCCTTGAGCTCGAACAGACCGATCATGTCTGGGGAAGTATCCTTCTTCCCAGTAGAGCTTACCTTCGAGGCATACAGCAAGGTATTCTCGGATATGTCGATGATTCGTTCACTTGGCTTTACAGTTGCACTGACTGTATTGTCCACTGTATTATCAATGATAATGACGATTGCAGTTGCTTATCCGCTTTCGAAGAAGGAGCTCAAGGGCCGTAAGCTGTTTATGCTCATTATCGTTATTACGATGTTTTTCACAGGCGGTATGATTCCAGAGTATATCCTGGTTCGTGATTTCCACTTGCTTGACAGCATGTGGGCGCTCATATTGCCAGGTTTGATCAGTCCGTTCTATATGATCATTCTTATTTCATTCTTCAATAATATTCCGAAAAGTTTGGAAGAAGCGGCAGGCATTGACGGCAGCAGCCATCTAGGTACCTTGTTCCGAATTATTCTTCCGTTATCACTGCCAGTTATGGCAACACTCAGCTTGTTCTATGCGGTAGGTCGTTGGAATGGTTTCCAAGATGCGCTTATGTACATTACGAGTCCAGAGCTTTATCCGCTGCAGCTTAAGCTGTATCAGATGATACAGCAGAACCAAGTGCATGATCTTATGCAGATGGAAGGCATGACAGCCGCAACCGTGCTGCCTGAGAGTTTGAAAGCAGCCAGCGTCATCTTCTCGACGCTTCCAATTCTAATTGTTTATCCGTGGCTGCAGCGCTACTTTATTAGCGGAGTTATGGTCGGCGCGGTTAAAGGCTAACACGTAGAGAGAGGTGTCACTTGAATGAGCCAGAGCATGCTGAGCCAGCTTTCTGAGCAGGCAAAGTATTTGGTAGATCAATCCATGGCCCATATGGACCAACTATATGATAAAGATGCTGGTATGCTTAGAGATGTTGAGGAGTCCCAGCGGCATAATACTCGCGGAAGCGGTCATTATGCGGTAGGCTTGCTGCTTCGCAATGAGCCGGGCGATCTGGAGCGGGCCTGCATATTGATAGGCAAGGTTCTAGATATGCAGTTCGACGATCCGGATGAAATTTATCATGGAACATTCCGCGCCGCGCCGGAGGCAGCACTGCCATGGAAAGGAACGCTTCCTTGGAAAGAACTTGGAGCGGGCATTGGCTATACAGCGGATGAAAAGGTACTCTCACCCGTATGGAAAACCTACGATCCGAACTGGCGGGAGTTTATTGCCTGTACGTTCGCGGTTATACTGGAGCAATTCGAGGAACTGCTGCCTGCAGAGCTGGTAGGACGGATGGATGCCTCGATGGAGAAGGCAATCGTGGGCTCCATTGAGCGCAGATTGTCAGGTGCGATTCCGATGAACTCTAACATCGAGCTCATGCATATTTTCGTCACGCATTATTTCGGCCACCGACTTCGCAACAAGAACTGGCTCGTGCATGCATCGCAAGAAGCGATCGCCTTTCATTCTGCATTCATGGAATACGGCTCGCTCGCGGAATTCAATACAACGACCTATTATGGCGTTGATATTACCGTTCTCGGATTATGGCGCAAGTACGCGAAGTCAGATGAGATGAAGCGCATCGGAAGCGAATTAGAGAAAGGGCTGTGGGAGAGTATCGCGCTCTTCTATAATCCGTATTTGCAAAATTTATCGGGTCCGTTCGCGCGCGCATACGAAATGGAGATGCTCGGCCATAGCTCGATGGGTGTTTTCCTCTACCTTGTGCTTGGCAAAGGTTATGAGTACCTCGCAGCGATTAACTGTGAATCTGAGCATGATCCGATTATTGCACTTGTCGGTGTAAACGTACCTGAATATGTGAAGCCTTTATTAGAGACATTCCAAGAAAATAGACTGGCTGTAGCTAAATTTCGCGAGCTGTGCGAGCGGGATCTGCCCGAAGAACAAGGACATATTTGTACAGCGAAGGCATGGATAGAGAAGGATCTTATGCTTGGTGCCATGTCCGGCAGCAAAAACACGAATGGCCAAATGCATCCAGCTACGATTCACTGGTGTACGCAAAACGGACAAAAGTATTATTTGCGGCTGCTTAAACGTGATTCTGGCGGACACTGGAACACACACTCCAGAGGCATCACGTTCGAAGCAAATGTGAGAGAGAATGAGCTTGACGTTCAGGTAAGCCTGCAGACGCAGCAAGCGACTGACATTTATTTCGAAATTAGCGGCGGACCTCTTGATGTGAATGATGTAACAGCAGAGAAGTGGTCACTGCCAGGTCTCTCTCTTCAGGTGGATTCGAACGCTCAAGCGCCTGTCATCCAGCAAGTCGGGTCTATGATTGAGGTTGTTTATGCCCATCAGCCTGATCGGTCAGATAGCCAAATGAGCTTCAAGCTGTCGGTTGTTGGCAGATAAATAAGCAAAAGCCTGCAAGCCAGTTCTGCTATTAAAGCAGACTGAATTGCAGGCTTTTTGTGTTTTTTAACAGGTTGATCATGGTTTTACCCTCATCTACAGCATATGATCCAGATGCTCAAGAGGTCTGACGAGATTATGCTTCATAAGCCGGGCAGCCTCCTCCGCGTTGCGCGATTCAAGAGCGTTTATGATCGCCTCATGGTCTTCGGCTGCTGCCTTCGATTCCCAATTCGGACGTTTGAAAAAAATATATTTATACCGCCTAATATGCATTTGCAGGGATGAGCAGAACGTCGAAATATGCTGGTTGTTCGCGATATGCAGAATGGTTTCATGAAATTCCTCATCCAATTCCATTGCTTCGTACAGCTGTTCCTTCTTCACGCTTTCACCGAAACCTGCATTAATAGCCCGCAGCTGCTTGATATGCTCAGGTTGAATATTTGCTGCAGCCAGTTCTGCTGCCAAAGCCTGAAGCGCTGTAAGCGGTGCATAAAGTTTAATAATATCTTCCTTCTCGAGCGTCGTAACTCGAGTCTCTTTGCCTGGAAAGGTCTCAATTAATCCTTGAACCTCAAGCAGTTGAAAAGCTTCCCTGATCGGTGTGCGGCTGACGCCAAGCGCTTCGGACAACTCGGAATCGTTAAGCTTCTCCCCCGGCTGCAGCGTGCCGTCAATAATCCATTTCTGCAGTTGGCTGAGCGTACGCTCTTTGGCGGAGAGTCTGGCAGGGGAGGTATAGTCTGTTGGAATAGGCAACGAAAGACACTCCTTTATAATGGCTGAACCTAATAATTAGAAGGGGAAATGACTATATCTAATATATCGCAACATAGGTGAATGGCGCAATCAGAGGTATCAGTAAAACAACGGTTGCTTTTAATGGCATAAGGAAATATAATATGCGATATATCACATATCGCAATTGTTTACTTCATGAAAAGGAGCAAAAATGATGTCTAGCCGTCAAGCCTCTCTATCTGTGTCACCGTCCGTCATGAAAACGATTTATCCTTTATTGTTTGCGATCAGCTTCGTGCATTTGATTAATGATACGATTCAATCGGTCGTTCCCGCCTTATTTCCAATTTTGAAGGATTCTCTCTCGTTAAGCTTTGCACAAATTGGCCTCATTTCGTTAATGATTAATTTGACTGCCGCTCTGTTGCAGCCTGTAGTTGGTATTTTATCCGATTCCCATCCTAAGCCAATGCTTCTGCCGATCGGCATGCTGTTCACGCTGGGAGGTGTGGCGGCGCTTGCTTATGCAAGTGAATTCTGGATTGTGATGATTGCTGTTATGTTTATCGGAGTCGGATCAGCTGTTTTTCACCCAGCTTCAGCGCGTGTTTCATATTTGGCCTCTGGAGAGAGGAAAGGAACGGGACAGTCGATCTTTCAATTCGGCGGCAATATCGGGCAATCGCTTGCACCTGTAATGACAGCACTGCTATTCGTACACACAGGCCAGCGCGGAGTCATTTGGTTTGCCTTGGCCGTAATGATCGGCATCGTCATTCAGTTCAACGTCGCCAAGTGGTATGGAGGGCAGCTTGCGCTTGAGCCTTCGAGAAATGTGAGACAAGCGGTTAAGGCTGTCTCAGAGCTGCAGGTATCGACCGGGAAAGTGATATTTGCAATTACGATTCTAATGATTCTTGTTTTTTCGAAAAACGTGTATATTGCAGCGATCAGCAGCTACTATTCGTTCTATGCGATTGCTCATTTCGGTCTATCCGTCAGCGGGGCACAAATCGTGTTGTTCGTGTTCCTTGCAGCGAATGTTATCGGTCTGCTCCTTGGTGGTATGCTTGCGGATAGGTTTAGCCGGCGCAGCTTAATCTGGTTCTCGATACTCGGAACAGCACCGTTTGCGCTGCTGCTTCCATACGCCAATTTAACTTTTTCGATTATATTGATCTTCTTTGCAGGTCTCATTCTGGCTTCTGCATTTTCCGTTATATTGGTCTATGCGAATGAATTGCTGCCAGGCAGAGTAGGGCTTGTATCGGGCGTTTTTTTCGGAATGGCATTCGGACTTGCTGGCATTGGTTCTGCTGTTCTTGGCAATTTGGCAGATGAAATGGGCATTGAATTTGTTATTCGCTGTACCTCCTATTTGCCTTTGCTCGGTATGCTGACCATTCTGCTGCCTTCGGACCGGAAGAGCCGGTCAAGCAAGTAAGCCGTGTGGAAATTATCTATTGGACAATTTCCGCGTTGTCCTCGCCCACATACAATAAGGGGGAGAGCCTAATCGGTGCGGAGGGGGAGTAGCGCGGTGAGTAAGCGGACTTTAATGGTCGTATCGCTTGTCATTTACGTATTGCTAGCCGTCTTGTTCGTGATCTTGTCTATTCTTCATTAAACACATAATCAAGCAAGGGCTGCCTCCGGGAGTAGAATGTTCTACTGGAGGCAGCCCTTGCTTATTCGAACTGGTTAAGTGGTGCAGGTTTTACTTGTGCCAGCTTCGTTTTGCGATAGTCCTTAGGTACGACACCTTTCGATTCGCGGAAGATGCGAGAAAACGTTTTGTAGGAGCCATAGCCTACCTCGAGCGCAATCTCTGCAACACTCATTTCGGTAGAGACAAGCAGGCTGCAAGCATGTCTGAGCCGCAAATCATGAAGGAAGTGGACAAAGGTTTGTCCGGTTGTCTGCTTGATCACCTCACTGATTCGTGAAGTGCTGAGCGAGAATCGGCTGGCTAGATCAGAGAGCGCGAGCTCATCCTGATAATGGCGGTGAATATAGTGGATAATGGGCCATATTGAAGCGCTTGAGCGTGAAGCGAGCAGGGAGGAACTGGCGGCTGGCGAAGCGCTGCGCCGATACCGGTCAAATAGGATAAGAATTTCTTTGAGCTTAATATGGAGCATTGTGCGGCGCCAGGGCTCCTTGCTCTGGTATTCTTGATACATCTCCTCTATGAGGCGGCTCATCCGCTCCATGTCTTCTCCACTAAGTTGTATAAAAGGAGGCCATGCGTTCTGCTCGTTCAAGCCCAGTAGGCCGTCCTCTTGTCCAGGCTCCATGAGCAGGTCCATGCTGAACATACAGTTATAGAGAACGAGCGTGCTGCCGGGTTCGGTGAACAGCTCATGCACCTGATAAGGCAATACGAACGTAAACGTGCCGGGAAGCATTTGATGCCTTGTTTCATTAATCGCTTCCGAGCCCCTGCCTTCTATCACAAATGAAAACTCTAGGAAATCATGGCGATGCGGCCGATAACCATGGTATAGGCGGTTCATGCTGATATGGAGGGGTGATGCTGTATTCATATTTGGATACGTTTTCAAATAATCAGGAATAATGGTCATCTGTGGATTAATTCCTCCGAAAAACTGAGACTTTTACCGAAAAACAAGCACGATTTCTTATCCCGTTTATTCTATCATAAATAAAGAGATCAAGCGCTTACTGAACGAGTGGATGCTTGAATTATCGTAATTGGTTTTTCACTACTTTCGCAGGAGGTTTCCCAATGACAACGGATAATAAAATAAGAATTGGTATAATCGGTGCAGGCAATATTGGAAATGTGCATGCAAGTGAGTTCTCAAAGCTGGGCGAAGAGTGTGTGATTACTGCCGTGACTGACCTTGATTTGACGCGTGCTGAACAGACGGCTAATAAGTATGGGATTAAGCATGTGGCGGCTTCAAATGAGGAGCTAATTCAGAGCCCAGATATTGATGCGATCATTATCGGCGTGCCGAATCAATTTCATGCACCGCTCGCTATACAAGCTTTGGCAGCCGGCAAGCATGTCCTACTAGAGAAGCCTATGGCGATTAACAGTGCTGCTGCGCGTGACATTCTAAGAGCAAGCGAAGCATCCGACCGCGTGCTGATGGTTGCTCATCAGATGCGCTGGGAGTCTGTAGCTATGCAGATTAAGGAGCAAATTGAGCGCGGTGAGCTTGGTCGCATTTATTCGGCCAAAACAGGCTGGTACCGCCGAAAAGGCATACCGGGCTGGGGCACATGGTTCACTCAGATGGACCAATCTGGTGGAGGTCCGCTTATCGATATTGGCGTACATATGCTAGATCTTGCGTTATACTTAATGGGCAACCCCAAACCGGTGTCCGTCTATGGCTCTACCTATGCTGAGTTCGGCCCAAGCCGCAAAGGAATTGGCTCATGGGGAACTCCGGATTGGGATGGTACTTATGATGTCGAGGATCTGGCAACCGCATTGATCAAAATGGAAGACGGCAGTACGCTATCGCTTGAAGTAAGCTGGGCTGTCCATATGGAAACGGATAACTCTCCATTCATTCATATCATGGGTTCTGAGGGCGGAGCAAGCTACAGTGGATCAGAAGGCAAGCTGCTTACGGAGAAGTTCGATCGTCCTATTGAAAGCGTTGTAACCAAAGCAGACCCTGATGAAGGAGAACGTGCAAGATTAAGCCGTCACTTCTTGTCATGTATTCGAGAAGGCAAACAGCCGATAACGACGGTGCTGTCTGGATTTACAAACAACCTTGTGCTGGATGCCATCTATGAATCCTCCCGCACAGGCAATGAAGTGAAGCTGAATTGGAATGGAAACGAATAACAGAATAGACAAGGAGGCATTCACATGCTTAGAGGGTTAACTGGAGCAGGACTTGGTCGTATAGAAAGCGATGAGCAATTAATTGCGCTTGCCGGAGCAAACGGATTTCAAGCTGTAGACTTGGATGCAGCATCGCTTATTGAACGTCATGGCGTGGAACAAGCGCGGGAGCTGCTAGCAAGTAACGGCGTAGTCATCGGATCAATCGGATTGCCTGTGGAGTGGCGGACGACGGAAGAGGCATTTCTGGCCGACTTGGAGAAACTGGCAGGATCGGCGGCAGCCGCAGCCGCACTAGGCTGTACAAGCTGCTGCACCTATATATTGCCGTCAACCGATTTGAAGGCTGCACGATTTATGGCACTTGCGACGCGCAGGCTGCGTACATGTGCGCAGGTGCTTGGTGCATATGGCATTCGGCTTGGACTAGAATTCGTTGGCCCTCATCATCTGCGGACTCGCTGGGCGAACCCGTTTATATGGACACTTGAGGAAACGCTGGAGTGGATTGAGGCTATTGGCGAGAGCAATGTAGGACTGCTGTTCGATGCCTACCACTGGTATACGAATGAGCTGACGACTGCAGATATTGAAGCACTACGTGCCGACCAGATCGTTCACGTTCATATTAATGACGCTCCGGACGTTCCGGTTGCAGAGGCGCTGGATAACGGACGCCTTTATCCAGGCGAGGGTGTCATTAATTTGGCGGGTTTCCTTCGTTCCCTGAGCAAAATAGGCTACAAAGGTACCGTCTCGCAGGAAATATTAACACAAGAAGCGCCTAATGAAACGCCGGAGGAGCTCGTATTGCGCTCCAAAGCTGGATTCGACAAAGTATTCAGTGCTGCGGGACTTTAAGGTCTAATCTTCTATTAAGAGCGCGCTGGAAAGCCGCTGTAAGCATGAACGGATCGGAAAACCTCATAGAAGGATACGTTAAGAAACGTGTTCGTCTAGCGGCCCTTTCAAATCATGCTTGCAGCGGCTTTTGACGTACATATGATGGGCAAGCGCTAATTATGATATGAATTTTATTGAAATCTAATGGGTACTGTACGTGAGGTATTTTCCGTTATGATGGATACTAACTGTTTCAACAATAAGTCACTTCAATAGACATAACAGGAGATTAATAATATGAGCAACGGATCTGAGAAGATACAAGCCTTGCAGCTTTGGTATAAACAGCCAGCCTCAAGATGGGAAGAAGCATTGCCGATCGGCAATGGTCGAATGGGCGGGATGGTATTCGGCGGGGTTCGCCAGGAACGTGTCCAACTGAATGAAGATACGCTATGGTCAGGTTTCCCACGAGATACGAACAATTACGAGGCATTGCGTTATTTGAGACAGTCACGCGAATTGATTAAGGAAAAGCGCTTTGCTGAAGCAGAGCGGCTGATAGAGGCTAGAATGCTCGGCAGGAATAC
Organism: Paenibacillus sinopodophylli; assembly: GCF_005930355.1. GTDB lineage: Bacteria > Bacillota > Bacilli > Paenibacillales > Paenibacillaceae > Pristimantibacillus > Pristimantibacillus sinopodophylli. Next base: position 1,576,286 of record NZ_VDBO01000001.1, on the reverse strand, counting down.
GGAGTCCTACCAGCCAATGGGCGATTGGTTCGTAGAGCAGCGATTTGCGCAAGGGGAAGAACAACCTGAAGACTACATTCGCGAGCTTGATATCGATGCGGGATTGACGGCAGTACGTTTCCGTGTAGGCCAAACAACGTTCAAACGTGAGCTGTTTGCATGTACGCCGGATCAAGTCCTTTGCGCAAAATATGAAGCGGATGGCGACCAACGACTGTATTTAACGGCGTCACTTCAAGCATCGGTACCATTCACGCTTAGCTCTGCAGAGGGGAATGCCATTATCATGCATGGCCGCTGTCCGAGCCATGTTGCGGACAATTACTTGGGCGATCATCCGAAAGCCGTTCAGTATGAGAGTGATCGGGGCATTCAGTATCAGACTAAACTGCAGGTGAAGATAGACGGCGGAGAAGTATTTGTTAACGATGAGTATCAGCTTGTCATTCAAGGTGCGAGTTCGGTCGTGTTTCTGCTGAGCGCTGCGACCGGTTTCGAACGATATGACCGTGAGCCTTCACAAGATGCAGCGAAGCTTAGTAAGCAGAACGATCGTGTGCTTACGGCGGCATTATTGCTTGGTTATGAACAGCTTCGCAAACGCCATATCGATGATCATCGCAAGCTGTTTCGCCGTGTGTCTATCGACCTAGGTCAGACGAGCAATGCGCAGCTGCCGACTGATGTGCGGCTGGAAGCTTACAAGCAAGGCGAACAAGATCCGCAGCTAGAAGCGCTGTACTTCCAGTACGGCCGCTATTTGCTCATGGCAAGCTCGCGTCCGGGCACGCAGCCTGCTAATCTGCAGGGCATATGGAATGACCGGATTCAGCCGCCTTGGAACAGTGATTATACAACGAATATTAATACACAAATGAATTATTGGCCGGCCGAGCTTGGCAATCTGAGCGAATGTCATCAACCGCTACTGAAGCTGATCGAGGAGCTTAGTGTGACGGGGTCACGAACAGCAGCTATTCATTATAACAGTTCAGGCTGGGTTGCCCATCATAATGTTGATTTGTGGCGAACGGCAACGCCTACTGCAGGCCATCCAAGCTGGGCATTCTGGCCAATGGGCGGCGTATGGCTTACGCAGCATCTCTGGGAGCATTACTTGTACAATCCGGACATTGACTTTCTACGAGATAAAGCTTTTCCGCTCATGAAGGGGGCTGCATTATTCTGTTTGGATTTCTTGCAAGAGAATAAAGAAGGCCTTCTGATGACTGTGCCTTCGACTTCTCCGGAGAACAAGTTTCTGACGGCTGACGGCGAAGTGAGCAGCGTTGCCGAATCCTCAGCGATGGATATTACATTAATTGGAGAGTTGTTCGACCATTGTATTAGTGCGGCGGGCTTACTGCAGCAAGATGAGCCTTTCGCTCAACGCATTGCTGCAGCCATGCTCAAGCTTCCTAAGCTGAAGGTTGGGCCTAACGGGTTGCTGCAGGAGTGGAACGAGCACTTCGAGGAGCATGAGCCGGGACACCGCCATGTCTCGCACTTGTACGGTTTATACCCTGGTACATCGATTAACGAAGCTGCAACACCTGACCTTGTCGAAGCAAGCAGGCGGTCGCTTGATAGCCGAATTAGGAGCGGAGGCGGACATACGGGCTGGAGCTGCGCCTGGCTGATCAACTTATACGCACGGCTTGGGGATGCGGAAGCATCTTACCGCTTTATCCATACGCTTCTAGCACGTTCTACACATCCAAACTTGTTTGATGATCATCCGCCGTTCCAAATTGATGGCAACTTTGGCGGAACGGCAGGCATTGGTGAGCTGCTTCTGCAAAGTCATCTGGACAGTATCGTCTTGCTGCCCGCGCTTCCGGCTGCTTGGCCGACTGGATCTGTGAAAGGTCTTAAAGCAAGGGGCGGCTTCATAGTGGATCTGGACTGGGCAGACGGCAAGCTGGTGTCTGGCCGGATTCAATCAACACACGGTGAGCCATGCCGACTACAGGCAGGCAGCCGAATTAACGTTCAATTATCTGACGGCAACTTAATTGACCCGACAAAGCGATTCCAGACAAAAAAATCTGAATGGTACAGCATCGTTGTTGCACATACAGAAGGAGCGAAATAATAATGAATGCACGTACAACCTATCCTTTCCAGAACATTGCACTTCCAATTGAAGAACGGGTAACCGATCTCGTATCCAGGTTTACGCTGGATGAGAAAATTGACTCGATGGTTCAATACCAGCCGGAAATTGAACGGCTAGGTGTGAAGCCATATAAGCATGGTACAGAAGCTGCTCACGGAATGGCTTGGCTTGGTGAAGCTACAACCTTCCCTCAGCCTATTGGCCTTGGCTGTACATGGAATCAGGTGCTGCTGAAGGAAGTTGGCTCCGTCATTGGAGATGAGGCTCGCGTCTATTTCCAGCGCAATCCGGCAATCAACGGTTTGACGTTGTGGGCGCCTACCGTCGATATGGAGCGTGACCCGCGCTGGGGACGGACAGAAGAGGCATACGGCGAGGACCCTAAGCTTACCGGCGAGCTTACGGCTTCGCTCGTTCAGGGTATTCAAGGTGATCATCCGCTTTATTTCAAAGCGGTTGCGACGTTGAAGCATTTTATCGGCAATAACAATGAAATTAATCGGGGCAGCTGCTCAGCGAGCATCGATCCCCGCAATATGAAGGAATATTATCAAGCGGCGTTCAAGCCGGCTTTCGTTAAGGGCGGCGCGCATTCTATGATGACCTCTTACAATTCCGTTAACGGAACTCCGACGATTCTTCATGAGGATGTAAACAAAGTCGTCAAAGAAGAATGGGGCATGAACGGCTTTATCGTAAGCGATGCAGGCGATCTGCTTGGAATCGTAAACGATCATCATTATTATGAATCCTATAAAGAGGCGGTAGCGCATTCGATTAAAGCTGGCATTGACAGCATTACCGACGATAAGGAGATATCATGCGCTGCTATTCGTGAAGCGCTCGCAGAGGGACTGTTAACCGAACAGCATCTAGACAAAGCGTTGATTAATACCTTCCGCGTTCGTTTTCGCTTAGGTGAATTCGATCCTGCAGAACAGAATCCGTATGCAGATACGCCAGAGTCGAAGCTTTGTGCACCTGAGCATGGGGCGCTGTCGCTGCAAGCAGCTCGCGAATCAATCGTGCTGCTGAAGAACGAGAACAAAGCATTACCGCTAACTAAGGAAAAGCTAAATCATGTGGCTGTAATTGGTCCGCTGGCCGACGTCGTATATCGTGACTGGTATTCAGGATCACTGCCTTACAAAGTAACGCCGATTGAAGGGATTAAGAGCAAGCTGGCTGGAAAAACGGTTACGTTCAGCAGTGGGAATGACCGAATTGTGCTAAGAAGCGCGGCGAACGGGCAACCATTGAGCGCAGATGCGAATAACGAAAACCGGCTGCAGGCAACTGGACCCGATGCTGCTGGCGATATTTTCGAATTAACGGATTGGGGCTGGGGCAGTTACACGCTTGAGAGTGAAGCAACGGGCAAGCTGCTGACGAGCGTCGATGATAGGAATGTAGCTGCGGCGGCAGACGAAGCATTCGGATGGCATGTGAAGGAAGTGTTCAAGCTCGATGAGCAGGAAAACGACCAATTCGCAATCCGTACTTGGGACGGCAAGCTGGTTAGCGCTGCGAATGGAGGACTGGATTCACTCCGAATTACGGAATCAAATACGATAGGTGCGAGTGAGCTATTCACGAAAAATATCGTTGTAGACGGTCTTGCAGAAGCGGTAGCTGCGGCCAAAGCTGCCGAATCGGCAATCGTCGTTGTTGGTAATAATCCGCTAATTAACGGTAAGGAAGAGATAGACCGCCCAAGTCTCGATCTCGCTGCATCACAGAACGCTTTGATCAGCGCTGTATTTGCGGCGAATCCGAATACCGTTGTTGTCGTTGTCGGCAGCTATCCTTTTACGTTGAATGCCATTAACGAGCAGATTCCAGCGATTATCTATTTGTCGCATGCAGGACAGGAACTGGGCAATGCTGTTGCGGATGTACTGTTCGGTGATTATTCACCTGCAGGTCGCTTGAATATGACTTGGTACAAATCAGCGGATCAGCTGACGGACTTGATGGATTATGACATTCTCAAGGGTAAAAGAACGTATCTGTATTTCGATGGCGAGCCTTTGTATTCGTTCGGCCATGGCCTCAGCTACGCTTCCTTCGCGTATAGCTCGCTGGAAATTATAAATAAGGCAACAAGCCTTGAAGGAAGTGTCACAGCTAGCCTTCAAGTGACGAATACATCAGATATTACCGCTGATGAGGTCGTTCAGCTCTATGTAAGGATAGAGGGCTCAAGGGTAGAGCGACCGCTCAAGAAGCTGGTTGGCTTTACGCGGATTACGCTGCAGGCAGGGGAGACGCAACGCGTTGAGCTTGTTGTACCTGCAGAAGAGCTTGCGCTATGGGATGTTACACGAGATCGCTTCTGCCTGGAGACAGCTGATTATACATTCCATGCAGGTAGTTCCTCTTCTGACGTGAAATCTTCTGCTACGATTAGAATAACCGGAGAGACGATTCCTTTGCGGAACCTGTCGGAGCACACACGAGCTGAAAACTATGATGATTATGCCCATGTTTATTTGGATGAAAGCAAGGAAGGCGGCACAGCGGTACGGCTGGTGCAAACGGAGGGCTGGATCAAATTCGTAGACATTGATTGGTCGAACGGATCATCTGAATTCGAGGCCCGTGTGAGCGGGGGTGAACAAGGTGGCGAAATCAGTATCCAAATCGGAGCTGATGACTCCGTCATTATCGGTTCTTGCTCGGTAAGTGAGAGTCTGGAGCAGGAGTGGCAAACAGTGAGAATAGAGCTGCCGACCATTCAATCAAAAGGTGATTTGATGATTACACTGCGAGGAAGCGTAAAGCTGAGCGGCTTCCGCATACACTAAGTGAATGGTGTCATTGAATAGTAGCTGCATCAAAGCTGAAAAGCGGTGATGCAGCTTTTTTGTACAGATTAGCAGGTTGCAATTTTGGAGCACATTCATTATTCTTGAACATAGCATTTCAACTTGGTGGAGGGGAACGTCATGGCGAGTGGAATAGAACTGAATTTATATAATGATTGGATTGAAACGGTGAAGGAGGTTTTTCGCGGCTCCTCACATACGCTGCCTGACGATTTAACGGGCCTGGATATCGCCGTGGCTTATTTTCTCCAAACCGCGCAATCCGAACAAGAAGCAGAAGTACTGGCGGAGCAGAACAGAGAGCGCTTCATGACAATGGAGAAAGCGATAAAGGATAATTTCGCCACCGTTATTCTTCCGGATATACGCAGCCGAACGGGCTATACGGAGGATCAGTTCGAATTTAAGTGGGTTTATAATCAAGGTGAGCATATTATAGAAGTGAACTCTGAATACCGAATTCCGCTCTGAGATAGGGCGGTTTTTTTGTACGTGTACAGAAAATAAAGTAGTGGGCTATCGCGGCTTTATTTAGCTGACAGATCGTTTAATGCAACTCTCTATGTTTCAAAACGTAAGTATTTAAAGATTTTTTGATAACTCAACTAAAGAGAGAAATGATTATCTCTGACTATATTCACATGTGAGGTGTAACGGTGTCATCCATATTGCTAATGATTTTTTCTATTAATTTTGCTTTTCTACTTTTGCACGAAATGGACGCAATAAGGGCTAAGGAATGGAGAATGTTCATAATCCTAAAAGATATGGAAGATAAACGAGCATTCCGAGTATTTACAATTTTGCATCTACCGCTATATTCTTTTTTATTGTTTTCATTTGTAAGTCAACAGATCTTATCTTTCGTAATAATAGATCTATTTTTAATTCTTCACTCTATCGTTCATTTTTTCTTTGAGAAGCACCCGAATAATGATTTCAAGAACTTGTATTCAAGATTAATGATATATCCAATGGGCTTTTTGGGTGTGTTACATCTTCTGGGATTAATCTATTTATGATAAGTATGGAGAATTAACAGGTCTGAGCCCTCTTGCATAACGTCTCCCGATTCTCTGTTTTTTTAACCTGCTGTAGGTGTTCATTCAGTATCAATTGGAATGAGGGAAACGTTTGAAGCATCTCACAGAGTATCGCAAGGTTCAATCAATCGCTAAAGATACAATAGCCGAGTTGAAAAAAGGGATCAAAGCTGGTATTTCTGAAAGAGAAATCATGTTTAAAGCCGAAGAGATTATGCGAAGTAAAGGGATAGAGAATTTTTGGTACTACGATATTGGGGCCTTTGTCCATGTTGGAAAGAGAACGATTATTTCGGAATCGGGCAAGCAGTATACACCTTCGGAAATTGTTGTCGGTCGGAATGATATTATAACCGTGGATCTTAGCCCAGAGCTAGACAACTATTGGGGCGATTACGCCCGAACGATAATCGTCATGGATGGAAATACAATTGATGATGACAGTATAGAGAATGCTATCGAATTCTCGCAGGGGATCAATACAGGAAAGGAACTTCATAGGGCATTTATCGAATTTATAAAACCTGATATGACGTTTGAGAAAGTTTATTTACATATGAATGCGGTCATTCATCATCTTGGATATAGTAATCTCGATTTTTCTGGAAATTTAGGTCATTCGATAGCGTTCAATAAAGATCAAAGAAAGTATTTTGAGCTGGGGAACGAGACTAAACTGAGCGAAGTTTCTTACTTTACTTTTGAACCACATGTGAAACAAAGGGACGGAGTGTACGGATATAAAAGAGAGGATATTTATTACTTCCAAAATGGAAATGCTGTGGCTCTATAATGGCGAATAATGGGCGTGCTTGGTACGCTAGATGCTCATGGGATTTATGAAAAGTATGGATTTATGAGAAATACTAAACGTTTTATGAATAGAAGACCACGCTAACAAATGGATTAATATTTGAATGAGACTGCTATGTCCTCCTGACCTATTTTTAAATATCGGATGTAGGTTCCACAAGAGGGGGATTCCAGGAAAGCATATCGTAAAGAACCCACATTGCTTCTTTATTGATTATTGAAATTTTAAAATGATGTTCACCTGACGCTGCATCTCTACTTCCATTAAACGAGAACTGGACAGAGTATCTTTCGTAGTCCTCTACATTTTTATTCTCCGTAGGTTCTCCCTCCATGTATTTGGCATAATTTTTTTTCCTTTGAGCAGCCTCTTCTGGCGTTTCTTCACCTACGGGCTTGTACACATCTTTTTCAGTCCAGTTATTTTCTTTCAGAACATTATTCCAGTATTGTTCATTTAGTTTTACGGCTTGTTCAAAGGTAATTTCTTTGCCGGAGCTCTTCTCTATCCACGTTGTACTACCTTCGGGTGCCGGTATTTTAGTCCATTCATATTTGACCTGTTCCCATGCCTTTTCACCGAAAAACGCAATAACTTGATCGTGGTGGTATTTAAAATGATGAGTAAAATCTAAGTCTTCTTTTTGAGCCTCTTTAAGATCATCAGAAGATATAGCTCCAGCATTAGGACCTGCCTCTGTATTGCCTGCAACAGTATTTGGCCATCGTTCATTCATTTTGGAATACTGCTCCTGCTGCATGAGTGAAATATAAGTTTCTATCACTTCGTGCCTAGGATCTTTCTCTGTAGGTGTTTCACTAACTGAGGCTGTAGGTTGTATAGGATGAATCGTACTGACTTGAACAGCATGATTAAAAAAAGAGAATAATACGGCTGAAATAACGACTATAATTAAGGCAAGTAGGGCGGTTGTTTTAAAAGTCAACTTTTTCATACAATCACCTCGTTAAATAAATGAATTACGGATTACCTGTTTTCGTGATTGAAAAGAGTTTTCATAACTAACATTTACAATATCTCGAATACCCAAATTCTTGTTCACAGCAGCAAACTGATTGAAACTTCCTTATATTATTCAAAATACCAATTTTTATATACGATTGTAAATATGATTATCTACCTAATTAAATTTCGTAGAGTACAAGGATTATCGGTGAAAAAGGAACTTATATGTCAATCTCGAATATCTAAAGTAATCAGATAGAAGAAAATTTGATGATAGTCGGGAGAGCGATACGATGATAAAAGGTTTCGGGGGTATATTTTGGAGAACAAAAAATCTTGAAGCTGTGAAAAAATGGTACAGTGAGGTGCTGCAAATTGAAATAGGCAATTGGAACGGCACTTCTATAAAACCTCAAGAAGGAAATGAGACAATTTTGTCATTCTTTACAGAGGATGACCATTACTTTCCAACAGAACAACAAGTAATGTTGAATTTCCAAGTATATAATCTGAATGAAACGATTAAGCATCTGGAACATATAGGTGTACCTCTTGCAAAGAAAAAAGAAGCAACCGAATATGGAGCCTTTATTTGGATTGAAGATCCTGATGGTCGTCTAGTTGAGCTTTGGGAGAAATAACGAATATAAGCGGGATGTCTAATTTCTACATGATAAAATTATGAATAAATCCTGTATGAATAGATGAATACCCGCTTTATAATATAGGATGCTTCAAACTTGTGATGATAAGTAAACGCTTTCCTTGGTGAAGGAGGAGCAGCCTATATGATGAAGAGCATCAGAGCGCTTGCACTTAGAATGGACAATATTCGTATTAAAAAAAAGCTGATTATTTCTTTTATTCTTGTCGTGTTTGTGCCTGTGTTAATTGTAGGCGTTTTCCTGACGGTTGCTTTTCGCCAAAACGTGCTCGATCAAGCAACGCAGCAAATTACGAACAACGTAGAAAGAGTGAAGAAGCAGACGTTCGACATTATTCGCATGCCCATCGAAATTTCTGATAAACTGCTCGTCGATAGTCGTTTAACGAATACGGTAAACACGCAGTATAACTCTGCTTTTGAAGTCGTTAAGGCTTTCTGGGACTATCGCGATTTTCGGGATTATATCCAACTGTACAGCGAGATTTATAATATCCGGTTCTATACGACGAATATGACGATATTGGACAATTGGGAGTTTCTCAAGGTTACAAATAAGATCAAACAGGAGCCTTGGTACCAGTCAGCGCTGAAGGAAGACGGCATACATTGGAGTTATATTGCAGATGAAACGAAGAACAATCGCAAGTATTTGAGCTTGATTCGGAAGATTACGTTTCCAACCTACCGGACAAACGGCATACTGGTCATTGGCGTGAGCCAAGATGAACTAAACGCGATGATCAGTCAAGAGCCATTTGATACGATGATTATTGATGACAACGGTTATATGATTGCTGCAAAAAACCCGGAATGGATCGGTAAAAATATTAATGAATTGGACTTCACGAGCCAATTGACGGATAAGGCAGCGGGAACCTACGAATTCAAATATGAAGGAAAGCCTTCCAAAATCGTCATCGAAGACCTCTTACCGAGCTCCAGTCGGAATGGCCTTAAGATCGTTTCTGTGTTTACGATCGAAAGCATCGTAAGCGGAGCTAACCGAATCAGTCTTCTGGGATTCGGCATTATCATGTTAAGCCTTGTTATTGCGTTTATTCTGATTTATATTTTCTCTACTATTTTAGCGAAGCGCATGCTTGTCCTCAATAAAGACTTGAACAAGGTGGCGATGGGTGACCTGAACGTCATATCTCATGTAACTGGCAGTGACGAGATAGGCATACTATCGAAGCAATTCAATAATATGGTCGTCAGCATTCGCGGCTTGATGGATGAGGTGTCAGAATCACACAAGCAACAGGCGCAGCTCCAATTGAGGCAGAAAGAAATCAAGCTGAAGATGATGGCCAGTCAAATCAATCCTCATTTCTTATTCAATGCGCTCGAATCGATTCGAATGAAGGCGCATATTAAAGGTGAAGCGGAAATATCTTCGATCGTTCGTATGCTTGGCAAAATGATTCGCCGTAACCTAGAGATTGGTACGCGGAAGATTGCCTTGAAGGACGAGCTAGAGATCGTTCGCTGCTACTTGGAAATTCAGAAGTTCAGATACGGCAATGACCGGTTGACCTTTCGACTGGAAGTTGACCCGATTGGACAGGAAATTGAGGTGCCACCGCTGATTATTCAGCCACTCATTGAGAATGCAGTCGTGCATGGGCTTGATAATATTGCGGAAGGCGGCTTTGTCTTGCTAACGACACAGGTAATTGATCACAAGCTGCGGGTTGAGGTGGCCGACAATGGAGCTGGAATTAGTGAGGAGAAACTTGAGCAGATTAATGCTTCACTTCACGATATGGAAGAACATGATGAGTATCGGATCGGTCTCCGCAATGTTCATCAACGACTCGTCATGATATATGGGGAAGGTACAGGCTTGACTTTGAAAAGCGAGCTTGGTGCCGGTACTCGTATCACTTTAGAAATTCCGATAGGAGGTCATCCTTTTGCATAGAGTATTGATTGTAGACGATGAACCAATGATCAGAGAAGGACTTCAAACCTTGGTCGACTGGAATAAACATGGCTTCTCGGTCGTAGGAACAGCTTCGAACGGCCGTGAGGCAGTAGAGAAACATACAGCGCTCGCGCCAGATTTGATCTTAATCGACATTCGGATGCCGGGCATGGACGGGCTTCAAGCCATTGAGGAAATTAGAAGAACGGATAGTGTCTGTCATTTTTTAATATTAAGTGGTTACGCAGAATTTAATTATGCCAAGCAAGCGATTGCACATAATGTAGACGGATATATATTAAAACCAATTGACGAGGATGAGTTGGAGAGCTATGTGGAGCGGATTGCAAGCCAGCTCGTCAGCCGCTCCGAACAGAGACAGACCTCCGAGCAGACAACGGTTCTGCTGCGTGAAGAGATGCTGCAGCAGCTTGCTTCCGGCAAGCTTGATTCAGACACGACACATAGCAGTGAGCTCAAAGTATTGCTGGGAGAACCAGGGAAGTATTATCAGATGCTACTGATTGAGCTTTACAGCAGAGAGCATTCCTTGACGATGAATGCAACGCTGAGGAAGAAGCTGGCTGATCGAATTACGCAGAAGCAGATTGGCTGGGCCTTCTCGGCCGAGCCATACGTAGGCTTGCTATTAAAGGATTATTTGCTTCAGAATGGCTCGCGCGATCAAATGAAGCAGTGGATTGAAGAATGCTGCGGGCCTAAGGTTAGGTTTGCAGCTGTTGCAACCGAGCCTGTCCGAGAGCCGAATGAACTTCTTGACGCTATTCCAGCTGTGAGAAGTTTGTTGAAGCGGCGTTTCATGCTGCAAGGACAGCAAATTCATTTGGCAGGTAAAGCAGATGAGGGAACAGTACAAACCTCTGAAAACAGGGAAAATCTATCTATCGAGACACTAGCCCAGAAGCTCTATTACAGGATTGATATTGGCAATAATGATGGAGTGGATAAAGCGATCCAAGATGCATCTGATCAAATATGTGCATATGATGCTTCTGAGCAATTCATCAAGTCTAGCTGGGCTCAATTGCTGACGATCGTACTGAATAAGGTAGCCTTATCCAATCCCCAGATCTCTATGCAGGAGGATCTGTCTATGATTACGGCGCTTTATCTGGCTCATCATAATCAAGAAATGCTCGTTCAGCTTAAGCTGCGTCTGACTGAATTAACGGAGAAAATTGGGAAGTCCGACAGTCTATCCGTGATGAAACAAATGACAGACTTTATCGAACGTCACTATAGCGAGAATATTAAACTGGAGACGCTGGCTGAATTGTTTAACTATAACAGCGGCTATTTGGGGAAAATGTTCAAAAACTATACAGGTGAGCATTTCAACACCTATCTGGATCAAATACGCATTCAACATGCGATTGAGCTGCTACAGGAGGGCCTGAAAGTTCATCAGGTATCAGAACGGGTAGGATATGCGAACGTAGATTATTTCCATAGTAAATTCAAAAAGTATAAAGGGGTTTCACCATCGTCCTTTAAGAGCATAGCCAGCAAGTCTGTCTCTGATTAGCGTTGGTATCGCCTTATTCCACATCTATAAACAATTTTGCGCCTATATCTATGCTTCCCGTCTGGAAGTGATAGATATAGGCGCTTTTGTTTATAATTTAGGTAACCGATGGTTATGAAAGCGCTTGAAAGTACTTATTTTGATATGATTTTAGAACTAATTTAGTGGGTGCAAGCAGGTAGAGCAGATCGTTTATGATAAGTACAGATAAGAGAGGGTAAGCTACAGAAACAAAGAGATGCTTACGAAAGATGTTTTTGCTCGGAGCAAAAACAATAGGAGGAGCAGCGATGAAACCGCTAACAGAAGGTAGTCCGCAAACAGGTTTGACAAGCAAGAAGAATAGATTTTGGTACAAAGCTTTTCAACAGCGCTACTTGTACTTAATGTCGTTGCCGTTCGTCATCTGGATCTTCATATTCAGTTACGTGCCGGTATGGGGATGGTTGACCGCATTTCAAAACTACAAACCGAAAAACGGTATATTCGATCAAAAATGGGTTGGACTAGATAATTTCATAGAGCTTTTCCAGGACGAGCGGTTTTATGTTGTTCTGCGTAATACGCTGGCAATGAGTACAATGGGGTTAGTTGTTGGATTCACAATTCCGGTCATATTCGCACTCTTGCTGAATGAGATGAGAGGACAATTCTTCAAACGTTCCGTCCAAACGATTTCTTACTTGCCTCACTTTGTTTCATGGGTTGTTGTTGCCGGACTTATAACCAAGATGCTGTCTACCGATGGCGGCGCAGTCAATCAATTGCTTATGTATTTGAACATTATTGACACTCCGATTCAATTCATGGCGAAGGGTGAATTGTTCTGGGGTATCGTTACTTTGTCTGATTTATGGAAAGAGATGGGCTGGAACTCGATCATATTCCTTGCAGCCATGTCAGGAATTGACCCTGAGCTCTATGAGGCTTCTACGGTCGACGGCGCAGGACGCTTCCGCAAAATGTGGCATATTACGCTTCCTGGCATTCGTACAACCTTTATGGTGCTTTTCATCCTCTCCATTGGACATTTGATCAGTATTGGCTTCGAGAAGCAATTCCTACTTGGCAATCCACTCGTGTCTGATTACTCAGAGGTTCTCGATTTATATGCGCTTAAGTACGGTATTCAGTTGAGTCGATATTCGTATGGTACGGCAATCGGCATATTCAACTCCATCGTCAGCATTCTGCTCGTGTTTATCGCGAACGGCATATACAAACGAGTCACCAAAGAATCAATCATATAGGAGGAACAGCATATGCAAGGAACGATGAGAAGAAGTACTAGCGATAAAATATTTGACGCTTTCATTTACATTTTTATGGCTATTGTTGCTATAGTGACGTTATATCCTTTCCTTAACGTACTAGCGATTTCATTCAATGATTCGGTAGATACGGTAAGGGGCGGGATTACGATATTCCCTCGTGAATTTACGCTCAAAAACTATGAAACGATATTTGGTTTCGAAGGGCTGCTAGTCGGCTTCAAAAACTCTGTGCTGCGTACGGTAATCGGTACGGCAATCGGCGTATTATCCGCTTCGATGATGGCTTATACGCTTAGTCGTCCTGATTTCCAGTCAAGAAGATGGATGTCTATCGGATTCGCTCTTACGATGTACTTCTCAGGGGGACTGATCCCAGGCTTCCTACTCATGAAGAGCTTAGGCTTGATGAGCACGTTCGCCGTATACATCATCCCTGCGCTTCTAAGTGTTTGGAATGTGTTCGTTGTCCGTTCCTATATTGACGGGCTTCCTTATGCCCTGCAGGAATCTGCCAAAATCGACGGTGCGAATGACTGGACGATTTTCTGGAAGGTCATTCTTCCGCTATGCCAGCCGGTTCTCGCAACCATTGCGTTGTTTATAGCAGTTAGTCATTGGAATGCATGGTTTGATACTTATTTGTATAATAATCGCAATCCAGAGAACACGACGCTTCAATACGAGCTAATGAAGGTGCTGCAGTCCACACAATCAGGAAACAACTACCGTGATCCGAATGCACAACAAGCGATTGCTTCGGTTTCACCAGAATCGATTAAGATGGCGATCACAATTGTAGTTACCATACCGATTCTCATGGTATATCCGTTTCTTCAGAAGTATTTCGTGAAAGGTATGACGCTTGGAGCTGTAAAAAGCTAACGATAGTAATAGCAGGTTTCCTGTTATATACATGAACATTATGCAACAGAAAAAAAGGGAGGCTTTCCGGTAATGAAAAGAAAGATGCAAATGGCACTATGCCTGATGTTGGCACTCGTATTCGTATTCGTCACAGCTTGTGGCAACTCGAACAGTGAAGGTAACACAAACAAAGGTACAACGAATGAGCCAACGAATGCTGCTAACGAAGAGGCAGCGGTTGAACCAATTACGATCCGAGTAGCATCCGGCGACGTCAATGCGAACTGGGATGATATGCAATCCGAAACAGGTAAATTCCTTCTAGAAAAAACAGGAATCACGATGAAACAGGAATTTCCTGTAGGTGGTACGGATGAAGAAATGTTCGCACTTATGGTTGCAAGCGACGAATTCCCAGACCTAGTTATGCCGAAAGGCAGTGCTGGTAAATTGGTTGATGCCGGCGCATTGATCGACCTTCGTCCACTAATCGAGGAGCACGGCCCGAACATCAAAAAAGTGTACGGCGAATATTTAAACCGTCTTCGCTGGAGCGAAGATGACGATGCGATCTATACGCTTCCTTCTGGCGGCGTAGGCCAAACGTACTTTGAAGCAGGCGGCGGTTTCCAATTGCAGCATCAAGTGCTTGAAGCAGCCGGTTACCCAGAAATCAAAACGGTTCAAGATTATGAAGCAGCGATCAAAGCTTATATTGAGAAAAACCCGACAACAGCTGACGGCCAACCAACAATCGGTATGTCGCTTAATGGCGGTGAATGGCAAATTCTGATTTCCGTAACGAACCCTGCATTCTATGCAACAGGCGCTCCGGATGATGGCGAATTCTATGTAAACCAAGATACACATGAAGCGATTATGCACTACCAGCGTCCAGAAGAAAGAGAATACTTCCGTTGGTTGAACCACATGAACGATATCGGCTTGCTTGACAAAGAAAGCTTCGTTCAGAAATACGACCAATACAAAGCAAAAGTCGCTTCTGGCCGCGTTCTTGGTCTCGTTGATCAAAACTGGGATTATGGCGATGCGGAAAATGCACTGAAAGCTGCTGGAAACTTCAAAGCAACTTATGCGCGTTTCCCTGTAACATTGAATGACACGTTCCAAGATCACTCCTTCCAAGGAACTGGCTACATTGCCGGTTATGGTATTGGTATTACAAAGGATGCGCAAGATCCTGTTCGGTTAATCAAATTCCTTGATTACCTTGCTTCGGATGAAGGTCAAGTGCTTGTTAACTGGGGTATCGAAGGCAAGCATTACAACGTAGTAGATGGCAAGCGTGTCATTCCTGAAGATGTTCAAGCACAGAAATCGAATGACAACAACACATTCAAGAAAACAACAGGCATTGGCAACTACTTGCTATCCGCTCGTTACGGCGATGGCGTGAAGGATCCTTCTGGAAACTACTACACAACAACGTTCCCAGAGCAAATCCAAACGGCTTATTCCGAAGAAGACAAAAAGACGCTTGCGAAATACAATGCAACGACGTATAAAGATCTGTGGCCTGCAGACGATGCATTCCCAGAGCGTAAGTACGGCGCTGCTTGGACGCTTCCATTCGAAACAGGCTCGCAAGCTAACGTTATTTTCCAAAAAACACAAGACATTATGAAAAAACGTATTCCAGAAGCTATTCTTGCGAAACCAGCAGACTTCGATAAAATATACGATGCATTCTTGAAAGACCTTGACAATGCTGGCGTAGAAAAATTGAATGCTGAGTTTACGAAAATGGTAAAAGATCGCGTAGCGCTTTGGTCCAAATAAGCTTAAAATAGCAGGAAAGGAGAGGGCTCATTTCATGGGCTCTCTTCCCTCGTTCTTATTATGTAAAGGTTGAGAGGAGAATGGAAACAACATGATACATAACAAACTTCCAAAAATATGGTATGGCGGCGACTACAATCCGGAGCAATGGGATGACGAAACGATGTCAGAGGATCTTCGCATGTTCAAGCTTGCCGATATTGATGTAGCAACGGTTAACGTTTTTTCGTGGGCACGTATACAACCGAGCGAGGAAACCTATGATTTCAGCGAGCTAGATCGCATCATCGACAGATTGCATGGTGACGGTATTTCGGTCTGCTTGGCAACGAGCACAGGCGCTCACCCTGCTTGGATGGCCAAAAGGTATCCGGATGTAACTCGTGTTGATTACGAAGGACGTAAGCGCAAGTTCGGCGGTCGCCACAACTCCTGCCCAAGCAGTCCGGCCTATCGTCAATACTCGAAGCTGATTGCAGGCAAGCTGGCAGAGCGTTACAAGGATCATCCAGCAATCGTGGCTTGGCATATATCCAACGAGTATGGCGGCTATTGCTATTGCGATAACTGCGCAGAGGCCTTCCACGTTTGGCTGCAGAATCGTTACGGTACGATTGAGCAGTTGAACAAAGCTTGGTATACAAGCTTCTGGGGACATACTTTCTATGATTGGGATGAGATTGTCCCGCCGAATGGGCTTAGTGAGGAGTGGGGAGGCAATCGCACCAATTTCCAAAGCATATCGCTGGATTACCGCAGATTCCAATCCGATGCCCTTCTTGACTGCTATTTGATAGAATTTGAAGAGATTAGGAAGCATTCTCAGGATATTCAAATAACGACTAATTTAATGGGGACTTACCCAGAGCTCGATTATTTCAAATGGGCGAAGCATCTGGACGTTGTGTCATGGGACAATTACCCTTCCATTGACACGCCTGTCAGCTTCACTGCCATGACGCATGCTCTGATGCGCGGCCTCAAAAGTGGACAACCTTTTATGCTTATGGAGCAAACGCCAAGTCAGCAGAACTGGCAGGCCTATAATGCCTTGAAGCGACCAGGCGTTATGCGTCTGTGGAGCTACCAAGCGGTTGCCCACGGCGCCGACACGGTATTGTTCTTCCAACTACGCCGCTCTATAGGCGCATGTGAGAAATACCACGGAGCGGTTATTGAGCATGTGGGTCATGAGCATACACGCGTATTCAGAGAATGCGCGGAGCTTGGCCGCGAGCTTACTCAGCTATCCGATAAGTTGCTCGATTCACGTATTGATGCGAAAGCTGCAATCGTTTTCGATTGGGAGAACCGCTGGGCTGTCGAGCTGTCAAGCGGTCCGAGCATTGCGCTTAAATACGTAGATGAAGTTCACAAATATTACGACGCTTTGTTTGAGTTGAATGTACAGACCGATATGATCAGTGTCGAGGAGCAGTTCGATCAGTATGATTTGGTCATTGCACCAGTTATGTACATGATTAAGCCTGGCTTTGCAGAGAAGGTTGAAGCATTCACTCGGCGCGGTGGTACATTCATTACTACTTTCTTCAGCGGTATTGTGAATGAGCATGATCTCGTTACAACAGGTGGATATCCTGGCAAGCTGCGTAAGGTTCTTGGTATTTGGGCGGAAGAAATCGATGCGCTGCTTCCAGGTCAGCACAATCAAATCGTTATGAAGAAGGCTAATGGAGCGCTTAGCGGAACGTACACGTGCAGCATGCTATGCGATTTGATTCATTCTGAGGGTGCAGAGGTTGTTGCGGAGTACGGCTCCGATTTCTACAAAGGCATGCCCGTTGTAACGGTCAACACATTCGGTAAGGGTGAGGCGTGGTATATCGCTTCAAGCCCAGACAAGCAGTTCCTGCAATCACTGCTTACCAATATAATTAAGGATAAAGGAATCGAGCCTCTTCTTGCCGCACCCAGCGGCGTAGAGGTTACCCGCAGAAGCAAGGACGGCAAATCCTACACGTTTATTCTGAACCACAATTCAGATGCTGCGGAGTTTCAGCTTGGAGCCCAGCCGCGCCCTGAGCTCCTCTCAGGCGAGCCTGTCAGCGGGACTTACAGCCTTGCTGCAAAAGGTGTCATGATTATTGAGGATTAATTTGGCCTTGCCTTCTGGAAAGACACGCTCCACTACTGGGTGTTTGGCATATGCTATAGATAAATGCCCGGTATGAGGGGAGCAGTGCTTGTGTCCAAAAAAAAGCAGCGTCAATTTATGAGCATACTCGTGCTTGTTCTGTACGTGTTGCTTGTTTTACTATTGTTTGCGATATTGATGTAAGAAGAGGATTGTCCTGAGCGAGCATAATCGCCATGGATAATCCTTTTTTTTGTTGGAATATTGCTACCTTCAATAACAAATAATGAACGAGAAGAATGTAGCGTGTAAACGGAACTCTACGCTTATGCGGTAAGGGAAGCCGTACTGGAAAAGGAGGTTGGTGCAGTGGCTACAAAAAGTAAGAGCCGTCACTCGTACAAGAAAATGGCGATGTCACCAAAGGAATATCAATCGTTCGCCAAAACGATGGAGCCCCCTAGATCGATTTGGAGCAATTGCTTGAAGGCATTTGTTTTTGGCGGAGCAATATGCGTGTTTGGACAAGCCATTCAAGAAATGTTTGTCCATTTGATGGGGATGAGTGAGACTGCGGCAAGCAACCCAACGGTTGCTACGCTCATTCTAATATCCGTTATTCTAACGAGCTTAGGTGTATATGACAAAATCGCTCAATGGGCAGGGGCAGGATCTGCTGTTCCCGTAACAGGGTTTGCGAATTCCATGTGTTCAGCGGCGTTGGAGCACCGAAGCGAAGGGCTTGTGTTAGGTGTTGGCGGCAATATGTTTAAGCTAGCCGGTTCCGTTATCGTATACGGAACGGTAGCAGCTTTCTTCGTCGGTATTGTCCATCTCATACTTGGTACTGGGGGTCAGTAATATGCTGCGAGGAAAACAATCCTGGTGGTTCGAGAAGCGTCCTGTCATCATCGGCGAAGCGACTGTAGTAGGTCCAGATGAGGGCGATGGGCCGCTGGCTGCTGACTTCGATCTCGTCCATCCTGAGCTTGATATGCAGCAAAAAAGCTGGGAAAAGGCCGAGCGGCTGTTGCTTGAACAAGCATCTGAATTTGCAATTCAGAATGCAGGCATTAAGCGCGATCAGCTTCAATTCTATATCGGCGGAGATTTAATGAACCAAATCATTAGTAACAGCTTCGCAGCTCGCTCGCTTGGCGTTCCTTATATCGGCGTATTCGGTGCATGCTCTACCTCGATGGAAACGCTGGCGCTTGCTTCATTGTTTGTAAATTCAGGATCAGCTACTCATGTACTTGCAGGAACCTGCAGCCATAATTGTACCGCAGAGAAGCAGTTCCGTTATCCAACGGAATATGGCTCGCAGAAGCCGCCAACAGCGCAGTATACGGTTACAGGTGCTGGAGCTGCAGTCGTTGCTGCTTCAGGAGACGGCCCGGTTGTGGAGTGCGCGACTATTGGCAAGGTTATTGATTTGGGCATTACTGATCCTTTCAATATGGGCGCCGCAATGGCACCGGCTGCTGTCGATACGATCCAAGCACATTTCAACGATACTGGCCGATCGCCAAGTGATTATGACCTCATCGTTACAGGTGATTTGGCTGGCGTGGGCCATCCTATTGCGAAAGAGCTGCTGCTGCAGAACGGTGTTCCCATGAATGATACGGTATTCAGCGATTGCGGCTTGATGGTATATGACGTGCAAAACCAGAAGGTTCAGGCAGGTGGCAGTGGCTGCGGGTGTTCGGCGGTCGTTACTTATGGACATTTGCTCAAAAGAATTAAAAAGGGGGAATTGAAACGAATTCTTGTCGTTGCAACCGGCGCTTTGTTATCTCCACTTTCATTCCAGCAAGGAGAAAGCATCCCCTGCATCGCACATGCGGTAGCCATTAGTGCAAAAGGAGGTTAAGCGGTTATGATTTTTTTATGGGCTTTTGTAGTTGGCGGAGGGATATGTGTGATCGGCCAGTTGATGTTCGACGTACTCAAGCTGACGCCAGCGCATACGATGTCGACGCTGGTTGTCATTGGAGCGATCGTGGATGGCTTCGATTTATATGAGCCGTTGGTGAAATTTGCAGGGGCAGGAGCCACTGTTCCAATTACGAGCTTTGGTAATGCGCTCGTACATGGTGCATTGACCGAGCTGCACGACCAAGGCTGGATTGGAGTGATCTCCGGCATATTCAAAGTGACGAGTGCCGGCATCTCGGCTGCCATCATATTTTCCTTTCTGGCAGCGCTGGTGGTTAGACCTAAAGGGTAGTTATTTTTGGAAAAGAGTTGGAGGATCCTGTGGGATCTTCCAATTTTTTTTGTAGTGAAAAAGTTTGTGTATGGCAAAGAAAGTACTGTAAAATAGTAGTGTTGAACATAAACATAAGCGTTATTTCGGGAGGTAATAGAATGGATATTCGTCCTGCAGACATGCAATTATGTGCTACTATTCTACGAAACTTAGAAACTTGTATTCTCGGCAAGCAGGAAGAAATAAAACGGCTGCTCATCGCTGTTATTGCAGGCGGACATGTTTTGCTGGAAGATGTGCCAGGCACAGGCAAGACACAGCTTGTAAAGGCGCTCGCCAAATCAATCGGTGGACAGTTCCGCCGCATCCAGTGCAATCCGGACTTATTGCCTACAGATATTACAGGCGTTTCTATTTATCATCCTAAACAAGAGTCTTTTATATTCCGTCCGGGTCCGGTAATGTCCAATATATTGCTGGCAGATGAAATTAACCGTGCAACGACGAAAACGCAATCAGCGCTGCTAGAAGCGATGGAAGAAGGACATGTGACAGTTGATGGTGATACGTATGAGCTTCCGCGTCCCTTCGTGCTGCTTGCCACTCAAAATCCGATTGAATTCGAAGGGACATACACGCTTCCGGAAGCTCAGCTCGACCGCTTTATGATGAAGCTGTCGCTAGGATATCCGAGTGAAGCTGATGAGCAGCGCATGGTGTTATCTAATGAAGGAATACATCCATCTGATCGCATTGAGCCGATGATTGATATTGCCGATATGATCCATATTCAAGATCAAGTGCTCAAGGTACATATCGATGATGCAGTAGGCAAATATTTGGTCAGCCTCATTAGAGGAACGAGAGAGCATGCGAATGTGATGCTTGGTGCGAGTCCCCGAGCGGCACTGGCTCTTGCGCGGGCAGCCAAAGCGAGCGCTTATATTCAGCAGCGTCATTTCGTAACGCCTGACGATGTTAAGGAGCTAGCGCCTTTTGTTCTCTCTCACAGACTCTTGCTTCGTACGGAAGCCCGAATGAACGGACTTAAAGCGGAGGATATCATCGAACAGGTGATTCAGTCCACGAAGGTTCCGGTTCGGCTAGAGCGTTAAACGGATGGCAGCGGCTAAATCGAAGAGGCTGCGCTGGCAGCTTGTTGCCGTTATTTATTTGACCAGTCTGTTTTATTTCTTATTCCAAGGCGGAAAAACCGCTTTTATGCTGTTTATGATTTTGAACTTATTGCTCGTTTATTTGGTGCTTGGCCGCTGGAGCGGTATTAATAGGGTATCAGGCAGTAGAACGTATTTGGTACCTGGCGCGAATGCGCTTGATCATAGCTTATCCGCGGGGAGTTCGCTGGAGGTCAATCTCACGATGAAAATTCCAGGCTACTATCCGCTTCCATATGTAATTGTGAGAGATCAGATGCAGCGTCATAATGGGCAGAAGCTGGCTTTCGAAACGTCCTTTGTTCCGAATTGGAAGCGCAGCGGCCAGGTCGCCTACCAGACGCCGCCTTTGCTTCGCGGCGAGTATCGATTCACGCACACGCAGTGCTTGTCTTATGATGTATTTGGTCTATTCGAGCATTCGGGACAATTCGGCACGGAAACGGTATTCAATGTGCTGCCTCAGACGGTAGCGCTAAGACAATGGAATGGTATTCAACGTGGCATTCGCGGGCCTTACTCTCATGCAATCGCGTCACGCTCTGCCAAGGAGACGACCCAAATCAACGGCGTTCGCGAATACTTGTATGGCGACCGCTTATCTCGTGTCCATTGGAATGCGACCGCTAAGACAGGCCAATGGAAATCCAAAGCCTTTGAGCGGGAATCACTGCCGCGAACTGTCGTTATACTGGATCGTTACGCTGGAGGATATGGTAGTGAACTTGCTGCTCGGTTCGAGCTTGCGGTATCTGCCGCTGCTTCGCTTCTGGAGAATGGGTTAAAGGACGACACGGCGATGGGTCTGCTGTCGATTGGGGAGAAGCTGACGATGATCAGCCCCAAATCGGGTATCGAGCAGCGTAATCTAATGATGAGACATTTGACCTTTGTCGATGCGGATGCTGTTCGTCCTTTGTATGCATCCCTTCAACAGGCAGATACCGTGTTAGAACCTGGCAGCTTTGCGGTGGTCGTAACACCTGATACAGGAGCCGATGTTGTCAGAAGCATGGAATGGCTGTCGCGGAAAGGCATTACCCCTTGCTTGCTCCATATATCATCTATGGTTGATCCGCTGAGCGGAAATACATCATGGAAGCATGTGCTGCGTGAGCACGGCTGGCCTGTCTTCGACATTCGTCAACTGCAAGAGCTCCCAGCCGCGTTAGAAGGGAGTGGTATCGCGTGAAGCCTTTCATGAAAGCGATCGGTACTTACTTATCGACAAATTGGTTCGATAAGGTCAGAGCTATCTTTATTGCCATCATTCTATCTAGTTCGATTACGATATTCGAAGGTTATTGGTGGGAGGAAACATTCACCATCGGATATGTGACACTTCTGGCAGCGGTCATTATTGACATTGTGCTGCCGCCAAACACAAGGCTTCTGAAGCTAGTACTCCAAGCTGCGGCAGCTATATTCGTAGCCGCTAACTTGGTGGAGATGGATTGGCTTATTGCGAAGCCTGAGAGCTGGCAAGACTGGATTTGGTGGATTCAGGCTCATGCTGTTCAATTGAATCCGTTTATATGGATTAGTGCTGCATTGCTGCTTCTCTATATCCTCTTTGGGATATGGACGACAACTCGCCTTAGAATGATTGGCTTCGTCGGCATGAACATTCTTATCTTGACGATCGGGGATTCCTTCACCCCGATTTGGCTCTGGGACGAGGTGGGAATGGTTGTATTTATCGGCTTGTTATGGCTAGTTGCAAGCCATCTGTCGCGACTTGAACGTGAGCATCCGAACAGTTGGAGAGAGCTGGCGGAATATCCGCTTCAATTAATAGTGCCAATTGCGCTTGTTCTTACCGTGCTGATGACGGCGGGGCTGAACATGCCATCCTTGTCTCCGCTGTTGCAGGATCCTTACACGATCTGGAAGGAAGCGAAGGGCGAGCAAGTGCAAGTTTTTCTTGGGGATAAGGGAACGGAATCGCTGACTCCAAGCAATAGCGGCAATGCGAGCTCCGGTTACAGCCGCAATGACGACGAGCTTGGCGGGGGATTTGAATTCGATTATTCGCCGATGATGACTGTTACAACCTCACATCGAAGCTATTGGCGCGGCGAAGCCAAGGCGATCTATACGGGAGCTGGCTGGCAGGATGTCGAAGTGGGTGAGACGCTTACTTCAGTAGTCAAAGGCGAGAACTTAGCTGTCATAGATACGCCTCCAACAGCAGGAGTTACCAAGATTGATCAAATCATTACGATGGTTCGCAAGGATACTTATCCTGTCCTATTCGGTGCTTCACCGATTACAACCTTGAATTGGGTGGACGATGATGAGGCCGCTCTGCTTTCGGGACTAAGATGGGAAGCAAGCTCCAGTGAGCTGCGATTACTGAACTGGTCAATGAAAAATCGTAAATATCCACAAACCTACTCCGTTACCTCTTCGGTCCCTGTTCTTGATGAGGAGCTGCTGCGTAAAGCAAAAGCAGGGTGGTCGGACGAGACTGAGGCGACAAGAAATGCCTTCTACCTGCAGCTTCCAAATCAGTTGCCCGAGCGAGTTAAACAGCTTGCAAGGGATGTAACAGCTGAAGCAACAAATGATTATGACAAAGCTAAGCTGCTTGAAACCTATTTGAGGCTTACGTATAACTACAATAATTTGCCCGATGAGTCTAGACTTACGGGCACATCGCTTGATTTTGTAGATCAGTTTTTATTTGAACTGAAAGAAGGCTATTGCGATTATTTCTCTACCGCTATGGCCGTAATGGCGCGGAGCTTGGATTTGCCGACTAGATGGGTGAAGGGCTTCGCACCAGGGGTGCTTCCGATCAGCGATTACGGTCCGCCTGGTGAAGTTATGGGTGAGGGTGTCAATCCAAACGGGTCAGGCACTTATACAGTTAGAAACTCTGACGCACATTCATGGGTGGAGATTTATTTCGAAGGTTTTGGCTGGATTCCATTCGAAGCTACTGCCGGCTTCACTTTTCCTTACACGATGGCAGTAGAAGAGGATGCAGCATTGCCTGAAGTCGATACGGAAGATACAGATGCAGCCGCGGTTGTGGAATCGAAAACATCCTCCCAATCAAAGCTGTGGACGTGGAGCGCGATTTCGCTTCTTGTGATTGCACTTGTGGTTTCAATCATTATGCGCCGCAATCAACTCGTATTGGCATGGCGGAAGTTCCGCCACGGCTCTTATACTTCGAATGACCGAATCGTTATCGAAACACAAAGACTTCTTCGGATTTGCAAGAAGCGCGGTATGGAGCGCGGAGAGCATGAGACGCTTAGAGAAGCGGTTAGCAGATGGTCGGAGAGCAGGAAACGACTTCGTGATGATTTCAAAGTGGTGCTGGATGGATTCGAGCAGGCCAAATACAGCCCTGCCATGGCAACCTCGGAAGAAGCGGATCGATTCGTAATCAAAGTGCGATCAATAATCGATCAATTAAAATAAGGTTAGCCGACGCTCGTATCGGAATGTAGCACATGATTACAGGATAGGCGAACGTGAAGTGATCGGCTGGGTTTTATCCTTTTTGCACAAATACCGCTGACCAGACAAATTGGCAGCGGTATTTTTTGCAACAAATTTGGTTTGTATGGTATAGTTTCGTAAGATAGCAAGCAGAAAGCAGAGGGATATCCATTATGTTTGAACGGCTGTTGCCGCATATGCGCGTTAATACAGTTTATGAAATTAATTTAGATGAGCTGCATGCAAGGGGCGTTCGCGGCATCATTACGGATTTGGATAATACGCTTGTCGGTGCCAAGGAGGCGTTAGCTACGCCTGAGCTTGTGCAGTGGCTTGATTATGTGCGCTCACGCGGCTTTCAGGTTGTAATCGTCTCGAATAACAATGAAACTCGTGTTGGGAAGTTCGCAGCACCGCTCAATATTCCTTATATTCATGCAGCGCGCAAGCCTGCCGCTAAGGCCTTTAAGAAGGCGCTCGGCGTCTTAGGTTTGCAAGCGGAGCATACAGTCGTCATCGGTGATCAGATGCTTACCGATGTGCTTGGCGGTAATCGGATGGGACTTTACACGATTCTCGTATTGCCGATTGCACCTGCGGATGAGGGGATAATGACAAGGGTAAATCGACGGATCGAACGGTTTGCATTGGTACGTTTGAGGAAAAAAGGGTTATGGTATGAGGGGGAAACAAAGTGATGGAACAACAGCTTAGTCAGACATCCGGTTCATGCGCGGGCTGCGGAGTGGCGCTTCAGGCTACTAGCTCTGATCTGCCGGGATATTTGCCGGAAGCGGCAATTGGGCGTGATCCTGTAATATGTCAAAGATGCTTTCGCATTCGCAATTACAATGAAGCATCATCCGTAGCGGTTGATCAGGATGACTTCTTAAAGCTGCTAGGCAGCATTGGCAATACGGACAGCCTGGTTGTACATATTGTCGATTTGTACGATTTTGAAGGCAGCTTGATCTCGGGATTGCAGCGATTCGTCGGCAATAACCCTGTTCTGCTTGTCGTGAATAAGATTGATCTGCTTCCGAAAGCGATGAACGTCAATCGGCTGCGGAACTGGGTACAGAAGCAAGCGAAGGAAGAAGGCTTACGTACGGTAGATGTCGTTCTTTGCAGCGCAAAGCGCAACATGGGCTTCGAACGTGTCATCGAGGCGCTTGAGCATTACCGCAATGGTCGTGATGTATATGTAGTCGGCGCGACAAACGTCGGCAAGTCAACGCTGATCAATCGACTTATCCGCGATTACAGTGATATGGAACGCGAGCTTACGACTTCTAGGTATCCGGGAACGACGCTTGATGCCGTTCATATCCCACTTGAGGATGGGAAAGCGATCATCGATACGCCAGGCATTGTATATGCTACTCGTATGACTGAAGTTGTACCACGGAGCTTCCTCGGCTCTTTATTGCCGGACAAGCCGATTAAACCGCTTGTGTACCAATTAAATTCAGGACAATCGCTATTTATTGGCAGCTTGGTTCGGTTCGATTTTGTTGAAGGGGACCGTCAATCGTTTACGTTCTACGTATCGAATGCGCTCAACATGCATCGGACGAAGCTGGAACGTGCGGATGAGCTTTACGCTGACCATCGCGGTCAATTGCTGGGTGGACCGTCACTTGAAGAGTTGGAGACGATTCCAGCTTGGACAAGGCATTCGCTGCGCGTCAAGCGTGGATTGAACAAGGATGTATTCATATCCGGACTCGGTTGGATTCAAGTCAACGGAACCGGCGGGGCTGTGATCGATATTTATGCGCCTAAAGGTGTTAAAGTGATGCTCCGTGACTCAATGATTTAACCATCAGGTTTTGGAAGGGGAATTCACTGTGACGAACGTGGGCGCAGGAAACCGAATTGACAGCAATACTCTTCTGTTTGGCGTAATCGGCAATCCAATTCGACATTCAAAATCACCGATTATGATGAACCGTGCCTTTCAGGAAACGGGAATTAACGGCGTATACACAGCGTTTCATGTGACGTCTGATCGAATCGCAGACTTCGCCGCAGGTGTTCGTGCTATGGGAATTCGGGGCGTGAATGTTACGATCCCTCATAAGCTGGACATTATGTCGGTGCTTGACGAGATTGATGCAAGCGCGCGGACTATTGGCGCGGTAAATACAATCGTTAATGAAGAAGGACGCCTTATTGGCTATAACACAGATGGCATCGGTTATGTTCGTTCTCTGAAGGAAGAGGCAGAGAGTGAACTTGCTGGTAAGAAAATCGTCGTCATTGGGGCAGGCGGTGCAGCTCGCGGGATCGTCTATGCGCTTGCAAACGAGAAGCCCGAACGCATTACGATTGCGAACCGCTCCGTAGAACGGGCGAGTGAGTTAGCTCGATCTCTGCAAGCGGAAGCTGATATACAAGCGATATCGAATGAAGAACTGCAAGCTGCCTGTGAGGAAGCAGATATTGTCATTAACACAACCTCCGTCGGCATGTTCCCGAACACGGAGGATACTCCGGTCGATGCCAGTTGGTTGAAACCAGATGCGGTTGCCAGCGATTTGATTTACAATCCTTTAAAAACGAAATTTCTGCGTGATGCCGAGGAGCATGGCTGCCGTATTCACGGAGGACTTGGCATGTTTATTTATCAAGGGGCCTATGCATTCGAATACTGGACGGGTCAGCCTGCTCCTGCAGCGGCGATGAGAGAAACAGTACTCGCTTCCTTGCAGCCATAGATATTTGTACCATTAAGATAGAAAATAGATGAAACATCGAGATGAAAGAAGGAACCATTCACATGCTTACAGGTAAACAAAAACGTTATTTAAGATCACTTGCTCATCATCTGACTCCTATATTTCAAGTAGGTAAAGGAGGCACCAATGACCACCTCGTTCGTCATATTGAGGAGGCAATCGAATCTCGCGAGCTTATCAAAGTTTCCGTGCTCAATAATTGCCTGGATGATCCGAGGGAAATTGGCGCTGAGGTTGCAACAGCAGCTGGAGCAGAACTTGTACAGGTTATTGGCAAAACAATCGTCCTCTATAAAGAATCCAAGGATAACAAGCAAATTGAGCTTCCAAAAGCTGCTCGCAAGTAAAAGCATGGGATAGATTGTTACTAGCTGTGCTCTATTGCTTCGGGAATGAAGTGATGAACCAGCCCAGCATACCAAGCGGGAGCAGCTGATTGCTGCTCTGAATGGGTATTTCATTCAAGGAGGCGTACGGTGAATGAGTAAGATTGGCATTATGGGGGGCACGTTTGATCCCATCCATATCGGGCATTTGATCGCTGCTGAAACAGCACGCGAGCAATGCGGCTTGCATGAGGTATGGTTTATTCCGTCTTACGGTCCTCCACTCAAAACAAACGAGCCAGGTGTTAGCGGATTACGGCGATACGAGATGGTTTGTGAAGCGGTAAGGAGCAATCCAGCATTCCGTGTCCTAGACCTTGAATTGCAGCGTGGCGGAATCAGCTACTCGTATGATACGATTCTGGAGCTTCAGAAGCGTAATCCGAAGGATTCCTTCTCATATATTATCGGTTCAGATCGCATCAATGACCTGCCGGCTTGGTATGAAATTGAGCAGCTAGCCGCGAAGGTATCCTTTATTGGTCTGGAACGTCCCGGTACGCCAATACAGCTGATGACATTACCGAATTATTTGCAGGAGCGAGTTACGCTCATACCGATGCCAGGGATTGCTATATCCTCGACAATGATTCGTAATAGGCTGCAAGGCGGGATGTCGGCGCAATATTTGGTACCAGATCCGGTGAATAGCTACATAAGGAGGTACAAGCTTTATGAATCGTGAGCAAATGATTGAGAAGGTAAAGGCCGAAATGCCGGAACGAAGATGGCTCCATACACAGGGCGTGATGGAGACGGCAATCATTCTTGCGAAGCGGTTTGGCGAAGATCCCTCTCGTGCAGAGCTTGCTGCCATTCTACATGATGTAGCTAAATATTGGCCGACAGAGCGGATGCAGCAGGTTATTCGGGAGCAGGGCTTGCCGTCCGAACTGCTTGTCTATGATAAAGAGTTATGGCATGCCCCTGTAGGAGCATGGGTAGCTGAGCATGAATTTGGAGTAGCTGATGCAGAGGTATTGGATGCCATTCGCTATCATACCTCAGGACGACGAAACATGACGAATCTGGAAAAAATAGTATGTTTGGCCGATTATATGGAGCCAGGTCGTGATTTCCCTGGTGTGAACGATATTCGCGAGTTAAGCGAGCAATTTCTCGATGAAGCTTTGCTGGCAGGTTTTAATTCTACGATATCCTTTCTAATTCAGAAAGGAAAACGAATATTCCCGCTAACAATAGAAGCACGAAATGGTTTATTAGAGTAGCAAATAACAGGAGGTTGAACGATGGCGGTACATTCGGATGAATTGCTTCAAATTACAGTTACAGCGGCAGAAGATAAAAAAGCGGTAAATGTTGTCGCATTAAATCTAAAAGAAATTTCCTTGGTGGCTGATTATTTCGTCATCTGCAGTGGTAACTCTGATACGCAAGTACAGGCGATTGCGACTGAGATCCGCAAGCAGGCGGAGAAGAGCGGTACGCGTGTTCGCGGTATCGAAGGTATGGATTCAGCTCGTTGGGTGTTGATCGATCTTGGTGATGTGATCGTTCACGTCTTCCATCGTGATGAGCGTGAGTACTATAATATCGAGCGGCTTTGGTCTGATGCGAAGGTTGTGGAGTTCGCATGAGCTTTGTAGCCGGTACGACCGAAACGCTAAGGGTTGACCGAGAGGTATCGCCTTACGGATATTTTCTGAGCAACGGGGAATCGGATGTGCTGATGCATTATACCGAGCTTGTAGGTTCGAAACCCAAAATCGGAGAGCAAGTAGAGGTTTTCTTATTTTTTGACTCCGAGGATCGTCTGGCAGCGACGATGAAGAAGCCGCTGCTGCAGCTTGGCGAGTTGGCCCGGTTGAAAGTCGCAGATGTACATCCAAGACTTGGATGTTTTCTGGAGATGGGTCTAGGCAGGCAGTTGCTGCTTCCCCTCTCTGAGCTTCCTGAGAGCATTGAATACCGTCCGCTTCCTGGGGATGAAGTATTCGTTGTGATGAAGCATGACAAGATCGGCAGGCTGGTTGCCAAAATCGCATTCGAAGAGGAGCTCTCCGAGCTTGTTTTCCCTGCTCCTAGCAGCTGGAACAACCAATGGGTTGAGGGCTGGGTAACGAAAACGCTGCAGCTAGGCTCATTCGTTATGATCGACGGGGGCGTAGTTGGCTTTGGGGTTTATGGGCTAATTCCTAGCGCCGAGCGTATACGGCCTCTTAGGCTTGGCGAGCGCGTTAGCGCCCGCATTACCTTTATTCGAGAAGACGGTAGAGCAAATCTCTCGATGGCACAGCGCAAGGAAGTAGGACGCTTAGAGGACGCAGATCGGATACTGGCTTTCATGAAAGAGAGACCAGGCGGAGGTATGCCTTACTCGGACGAAACCGACGCAGATATCATCAAACAGAAGTTCGGGATTAGCAAAGGCGCCTTCAAGCGCGCAATCGGTAAGCTTATGCGTGAGAGGCTCGTAACCCAGAAGGGAAGCTGGACTTATTTGGTGGATCAAGCTTCGGACTCTAACGCAGAGAAGTCAGACACGCCAGATACCGAGACTGAAGGAGCTGACGCGTAATGACACGCTCATACGGTCAGTTTGCTACCGTATATGATCAGCTTATGGAGGATATGCCTTATGCGGACTGGCTCGGTTTTGCGAGAGCGAGTTGGTCGCGCTACGGCATGCCGGCAAGCGTTGTAGATTTAGGCTGCGGTACAGGGAGCATCTCGATCCCGCTGGCACGCTCAGGCTTTCATGTTTACGGTATTGATCTATCTTCAGATATGTTGTCGGTGGCTCGCAGCAAGTGGGACGAAACGCCTCAGCTTGTGTTGAGGCCTCGCACGGGCTCGATCAGATGGCTTCAGCAGGATATGCGGGAATGGGAGCTTCAAGAGCCTGTGGATGCTGTTATATCGTTTTGTGATTGTTTGAATTACTTGACCGAGGAAGCGGATATAGAAGCAGCATTCCAAGCTACTTATTCAGGTTTGCGCAGCGGTGGGACCTTTCTCTTCGATATGCATCCTCCGAAGCAGCTCATTCGTTATGCGGAGGAGCAGCCGTTCGTACTGGATGAGCGGGATGTGGCCTACATATGGACTTGCGACTTTGAGGAGGAGCGCTGCGAGATTGAGCATCATCTGACCATCTTCTCGCGTGATCGTGATTCGAAGTTCCAACGATTCGAGGAAGCGCATGTGCAGCGCGCCTATGATCCAGATTGGATCGAAGCGGCATTGCGGCGTGCAGGCTTCCAGACGGTAGACCGGTATGCGGATTTCGAGCTTAAACCGGCTGATAACGAGTCCGAGCGCTTGTTTTTTGCAGCGGTCAAATAACGAGAGCATATGTATGGGACAATAGGGTCATTCTACAAGGCAGCATAGCTTGTAGAATGACCCTTTTTATGCTTCGTTTGTTTTGATTAAGCCATCTGTAATCAATCCGATGTGCGCAGTCGTCAGCTGGTTCGGAATTCTTGCTTATAAATCGCACTCACTTTCGCAAGAACTTTATGGCTTTGCTCAGCGAACATTAGCTTTGTCTTTTGACCTTTGACCAAGAAATCGCCAGCTTTTCCATGAGCTGCTCCATTATAGAGTAGTTCAGCACCTTTGCTCGGATGGGGGAAGAACAGCTTTATGATCGGTTTCAGATAAAAGGGAATGCCGGAGCTCTTGCCTTTGCGTATCGTGTTGTTCCCTCCGGGATCAACGCTCAGCAGTCTTATGCCTTCGCTAGCGAGCTTAGGAGCAAGCTCGAGAGACCACAATGAGAGAGCAAGCTTCGAGGCTGCATAGGGGCCGTATAGCTTCGTAAACTTTGCCGGACGTTCGAGTGTATCCGGATCAAATTGCTTGCGGAACATGAACGCATGGGAAGAGGTGTTGATTACGGTCTTCGGCGATCCCTTTAATAGGAGCTCCTTCAGCTCCATAAGTACAATATAGGGAGCTACCGTCTGCAGATCGAAATGCAGCTCGCGACCTTGTTTGGTGAACTGCAGTTCATTCATGCTCCCACCTGCATTGTTGAATAGAAGATCGATTTTCTGCTCTTTCTCTTTAATTGTATCTAAGGCTTGGCGCAAGCTGGCGAAATCGGACAGGTCTGCTTTGTAGATACGAAGCTTTCCTGAAGCGATCGATTCTCTCAGGTGAGGGTCATCTTCAGGGAATGCAGATCTTATTAGTGCGATGACCTGACAGTCTTCCTGCAGCAATCGCCTGGTCAATTCCAGCCCGATGCCATTGTTCGCACCTGTTATGAGAGCGATATGATCTTTGTGTAAGTTGTTCATAGTTTCTCCTCCATCTCTGTTGTCTACTCCGGATGTCGATCCGATGTGACCACTATATAATTTGGAGTCGACTCCAAGTCAAGCGACTTTTTGGGAGGTATTTATTTTTTGGTTTTAGAATGGGATAGTAGGTCTGAGTTTTCGAACAGGAGTTGACTTGGAGTTCGCTCCAAGTTGTATAATTGATGGACTGGACATGGAGGAGGTTGATTATTTCATGGCAACTATAGGCATGACGATCAAGGAAACGTCAGAGCAGGCAGGGCTATCAGAGGACACCATTCGTTATTATGAGAGAATAGGGCTGCTTCCACGTGCGGAGCGCAAAGAAAATCGGCATCGGGTGTACCGCGCCGAGGATGTGGAGACGATGAAGCTCATTACCTGCTTGAAGAAGACGGGCATGTCTTTGGAGGAGATGAAGCCATATCTGGATTTATCCATGCAAAACGATCTTTCGGCCTCGCCTGAGCTAATCGACATGATTCTATCCCATAAGCGTAAAATCGAGCAGCAAATGGTTGCTTTGCAGCAGATCGTCGATCTAATTGATACGCGGCTTGTACGGGGCCACTTTGCCCCTGAGAGTTGCACGCTGCCCAGCGAAGGGAAAAGAATGCCGGTCGCTCCCGCAAGCAAGCAGAGGCATTAATAGATATAAGGCTTAATCGCTAACTTGAGCTCGTCAGTCGATTGTGGACTTACGGGCTTTTACATGTCAGCCTCTCTACATCTAGTAGAAGACAGCTAGCCATCGTCGAAAATAATCACGCTCTGAACCTGATTGTAATATTTGATCAGAAGAGGTGACGTGAACGAGAAGTGCTATCGAATTCTTCAAATTGCAGGCTTGTATATATCTAGATCTTGTGTCTTGCTGTTCGGATTACTCTCGAAGTGCTTCCTTCAAACGGCTGTTCATGCCGGCCTCAGTTGAAGCTTTCCGAACGGAATCGAGCTTCATCTTTCTTATCAGCAGGGCTGTTTGATCACGTTCTCTCTCCAGCTTTTCGATGTATTCAAGCAGTTCAGGTACGGTATATCCTGCATCTTGGAACAGTTTTTCGAGTAGATCCCGGATCTTCGATTCGGAAGTATTCATAGGTAAAGGCACCTCCTAAAGAGCAATAAAATGTCACTATCCCATCATATCCGTATCTGTTAAAATAGTCGAGTGGCACAAAAAAGTAGATTAATATTTTCTCCATAATTTTCATTGACTACTCCTATATATTGATGTAGAATCAAAAACATCAACTACATATTGATGTAGATTGATGGATTCATTGATTACCCATGGTAAACCTTGAACCGGCGCGACTGACAGATTTGCTAGTCAGAAGCGCTTTTTGATTGCTTTTATTCAGTAAGGGAGCGA
Organism: Paenibacillus sinopodophylli; assembly: GCF_005930355.1. Classification (GTDB taxonomy): domain Bacteria; phylum Bacillota; class Bacilli; order Paenibacillales; family Paenibacillaceae; genus Pristimantibacillus; species Pristimantibacillus sinopodophylli. The sequence goes on along the minus strand of NZ_VDBO01000001.1, from coordinate 1,542,724 downwards.
ACGTGCCATGCTAGTTGTCTATGATTCCAAAACAGGTAATGTCAAGCGTTTCATCAAAAAATTGAATATGCGGGCAGTACCAATCGATGAGAAGGCAGCAATGGACGAGCCGTTCGTGCTAGTCACTTATACAACAGGGTTTGGTCAAGTTCCGGAGAAGGTTACTTCGTTTCTCGAGAACAACGCGGACATGCTCCGCGGCGTTTCTGCCAGCGGCAATCGGAACTGGGGAAGCGGGTTCGCTAAAAGCGCGGATACGATCTCAGAGCAGTATGCGGTTCCCGTGATTTTGAAGTTTGAGTTATCAGGTACGAATCAAGATACGCAACATTTTGTCGAAAGGGTGCGAACCATTGAAGCATATTGAATTGAATAATGAATTGATGCAGCGCGGCGCGGATGGATTTTATCAGCTGGAGAAGGATAAAGAGGCTGTAGCTGCATTTATGGAAGAAGTGGCCGAGAAGAGCGTGAAGTTCGACTCCCTCAAACATAAGCTAGACTACTTAATCGAGAACGATTATTACGATAATGTATACGAAAAATATACACATGAGCAGGTTGAGGCCGTATTTACGTTAACATCGAGCAGCGGCTTTGAATTTCAATCCTATATGGCAGCATCGAAGTTCTATAAGGACTATGCGATGAAGACCAACAACAAATTGCAATATTTGGAACAATACTCCGATCGCGTAGCAATCGTGGCACTTCATCTCGGACAGGGCGATGCAGCTAGAGCACTCCGCATTGCTGAAGCGATGATCGATCAGCGCTTGCAGCCTGCGACTCCTACCTTCCTTAACGCAGGCAAAAGCCGTCGTGGTGAGATGGTGTCCTGTTTCCTGCTTGAAATGGACGATTCCCTTAATTCCATCAACTATGTGCTTGGCACATGCATGCAGCTTTCCAAAATCGGCGGCGGTGTTGCCGTCAATCTCTCGAAGCTTCGTGGACGCGGCGAGCCTATCAAAGGCGTAGAAGGCGCAGCGAAAGGCATTATGCCTGTTCTTAAACTTATGGAGGATGCATTCTCCTACGCGGACCAGATGGGTCAGCGCAAAGGCTCAGGCGCAGGTTACTACAATATTTTCGGCTGGGACATTATTGAGTTCTTGGATTGCAAAAAAATTAATGCCGACGAGAAAACGCGTATTAAAACATTGTCGATCGGTCTTATAATCCCGAACAAGTTCTATGAGCTCGCTGCTCAGAACAAGCCGCTCTTTGTGTTTGGCCCGCATTCCGTACAGAAAGCATACGGCAAGCATCTCGATGATATGGATATGGACGAAATGTACGAGGAATTGCTCGCGAACGAGCTCGTAACACGTAAAAAAGTAATGAATGCACGTGACATGCTGACCAAAATCGCTTCGATTCAGCTAGAATCAGGCTACCCATACATTATGAATAAAACAAATGCCAACAGCGTACATGCGCTGAAGGATATCGGATCGATCAAAATGTCCAACCTGTGTACGGAAATTTTCCAACTGCAGGAGACTTCAGAAATAAAGGATTATGGTTTCGAAGACGTGATTCAACGCGATATCAGCTGCAACCTGGCTTCGCTCAATATCGTGAACGTGATGGAACATAAGAAAATAAAAGAATCCGTGCATGTCGGCATTGAAGCGTTGACTACGGTTAGCGATTTGTCTAATATCGACAATGCACCTGGCGTTCGCAAAGCGAATGAGGAGCTTCATTCTGTCGGTCTTGGTGCGATGAACTTGAACGGCTACCTCGCCAAAAACAAAATTGCATACGAAAGCGAAGAAGCAAAAGATTTCGCTGGTGTATTCTTTATGATGATGAACTATTATTCTCTTGAGCAAAGCATGGAGATTGCCAAAGAACGCGGTATCACGTTCAAGGATTTCGAGCGCTCTGAGTATGCAAAGGGAACTTATTTCACTCGTTATGTAGAAACGGATTATCGTCCTAAGACGGATCGCGTCAAGGAATTGTTCGAGGGTATGGACATTCCATCGCCAGAGGATTGGGCAGCGCTCAAGGTTAAAGTGCAAGAGCATGGTCTATTCCATGCATACCGCCTTGCCATTGCGCCGACTCAAAGCATCTCGTACATCCAGAATGCGACTTCAAGCGTAATGCCGATCGTTGAACATATCGAAACACGTACTTATGCGAACTCTACTACTTATTATCCAATGCCTTATTTGGCGCAAGAGAACTATTTCTACTACAAATCGGCTTACAATATTGATCAGTTCAAGCTCATTGATCTTATTGCTGAGATTGGGCAGCATATCGATCAAGGCATCTCATCCGTACTTCACGTTAATAGTAATGTGACTACGCGTGAGCTGGCACGATTCTATGTTTACGCTGCACAAAAAGGGCTCAAATCTCTCTATTACACAAGAACAAAGCGGCTCTCCGTTGAGGAGTGCACAAGCTGCGCTGTTTAAGTTCAAATATAGAGAATGCATAGCCTAAGGCTATGCATTCTCTATATTTCTCGGAATGAAACGCGTCGCGCCGCTAAGGATGGCGTCAGGCGTTTCTTCTTAAAATATAAGAATTTATAAGGTTATTCGCTTATAAAGGGCTTATATTTCACCGTCAAAGCTACTTCAGCGTCTTAAAGGACGCCGAAGGCGTTTTTGCTTGTAAATTTAATTGATGCTTACGTAGCAAAGAAGGAGCTCACCAAATGAAAGCAGTAAACTGGAACCGCCCGGATGACGATTTCACTCTAACATTCTGGCAGCAAAACCTTATGCAGTTTTGGACGGATGATGAAATTCCTCTGTCAGACGATAAAATGGACTGGATGGAAATGACCGACGCTGAGCGCATGCTTTACAAAAACGTGCTGGGCGGTCTAACCTTGCTGGATACGATTCAAGGCGGCATCGGTATGCCCAAAATTCTAGAGCATGTAGAAGGCTTGCAGCGCAAAGCAGTGCTTTCTTTCATGTCGATGATGGAACAGATTCATGCGAAATCGTACAGCAGCATCTTCACAACACTCGCTTCAGGGGAAGAGATCGACGAGATATTCCAATGGGTAGAAAGCAATGAGCAGCTGCAGAAGAAAGCAAACCTCATATCCTCTTGGTATTCGAATATCACAGGCCCGAAAGAGCTTTATAAGGCGATGGCGGCGTCTGTGTTCCTAGAAAGCTACCTGTTCTACAGTGGTTTCTTCTACCCGCTTTATCTGGCAGGCCAAGGTAAAATGACGAGCAGCGGCGAAATTATCGATTTGATTCTTCGTGATGAGAGCATCCACGGTTTGTACGTAGGCGTACTTGCGCAAGAACTGTTCGAAACGTTCAGTCCGGAGGAGCAAGCTCAGCTTCAAATCGAGTTGTACGCGCTTCTGGACGAGCTGTATGAGAATGAGCTAGTGTATACTGAGCATTTGTATACGCCTCTCGGTTTGACCGAAGAAGTGAATGTATACGTTCGTTACAATGCGAACAAGGCGCTTATGAACCTTGGTATGGAGCCTCATTTCCCTGAGGAGTCCGTCAATCCTATTGTATTTAATGGTATCAGCACACATACGAAGCAGCATGACTTCTTCTCCAAAAAAGGAAACGGTTATGTACGCACGGTCCACGTCGAGCCATTGAACGATGATGATTTTATATTCAACTTTTAATAAAGTATAAGCTTAATCAGTAAGCTATATTTGAATAGTTAGGCACAAATAACCCCCGTCGTTACAAGTCATCTTGTAGCTGCGGGGGTTCGTGTTTATTTTTCTTCTTCTGAATCTACAGATTGCTGAGGGGAATCGTCAATAGATGTTTGATCTTTTACATACTCGTCTTGATCACTGCCCCAGACATAATCATAGTTTGTGATATCTGGCTTGTATGCTGTTTCCTTCTGTTTATCAGTCATGAGATCAACTCCTTCCGTCTTAGTATGCGATCTCAAATCGTAAAATACTCTACCGAAGCCGTATGTGATAAGCGGATGTTTAAAATAGATTGATACTACAAATGGGGAATGTTACCATATTCCTCTCAAATCGTGCACGGAGGTAAAAGAAGTGATAAAAGTAGAGGGATTAGCGAAAGCCTATCATGTTGCAAAGCGTTCATCAGGCGTTAAAGAAGCGATGAAGGCTTTATTCAAGAGGGAATACAAGGTTGTGGAAGCGCTTAAAGATATTTCTTTTACAATTGAACCAGGTGAGATCGTCGGATACATCGGACCGAATGGGGCAGGCAAATCGACGACAATTAAAGTAATGAGCGGCATTCTAGTTCCCGACAGCGGCAGTTGTACAGTTATGGGATATACGCCGTGGGAGGACCGGGTCAATTATGTCAAGCATATCGGCGTCGTATTCGGCCAACGCTCTCAGCTATGGTGGGATGTGCCGGTTATCGATTCCTTCGATTTGCTTAGGGATATATACAAGGTGCCTGAGCAGGAATATCAAAGCACGTTAGCATTGCTAACGGAGACGCTAGAGCTGCAGGAAATCATTCAAATGCCAGTCAGACAGCTCAGCTTAGGTCAAAGAATGCGTTGTGAAATTGCAGCATCGCTGCTGCACAGCCCAAGCGTGCTCTTTCTTGACGAGCCGACGATTGGACTGGACGCGGTATCCAAAATTGCAGTGCGTCGCTTTATCCGTACGATTAATGAACAGAAGCGTGTCACTGTTATTCTAACTACACATGATATGAACGATATCGAGGCGCTTGCGAATCGCATCATTCTGATTGGGAAAGGAAAGCTGCTGTATGACGGCAGCTTGAGCGCCATCCGTGATCAGTTCGGTACGAAAAAAACGATGACGGTCGTATACAGTCATCATGCGAACCCTTTCCAAGTTGAGGGGGTTCATATTGAATCATGGTCGCCAGAGAGGGCGGTGCTTAGCGTAGACACGTCGGAGGTCGTGATCAGCGATGTGCTAATTCGGTTATCGCAGCAGGTTGAGCTGTTAGACGTAGCTATCGAAACGCTGCCAATTGAGGATATGATCGTTCAGCTCTATAAGGAGCATCAACTATAATGAAGGCTTATCTATCGGTATTTAGACTACGCTTAACCAATGTCATGCAATACCGCACGGCTGCGCTTGCCGGCGTTGTTACACAATTTTTCTGGGGCTTTATCATCATTATGGTGTTCGAAGCGTTCTACAGCAGTTCGGTTGTATCGCCGCCGATTTCATTAGAACAGCTTATCACGTACGTTTGGCTGCAGCAGGCATTCCTCGCATTTGTTATGCTTTGGTTTCGCGATAATGAGCTCTTCGAGCTGATCACAACGGGGAATATCGCTTATGAGCTTTGCCGGCCTAGCGGGATATACGGTTTGTGGTATGCAAAGCTGCTCGCTCAGCGGCTCGCAAGCGCTTTGCTAAGATGCCTGCCGATTCTTGGCGTTGCGCTGCTGCTGCCGGAGCCTTATCGACTGCCATTACCAGCGAACCCGCTTGCATTCCTAATGTTTATACTTGCACTGCTATTCGGATTATTTATGATGGTTTCACTGTCTATGCTCATGTATATCTCCGTATTCGTTACGTTATCTCCTGCCGGCTCGATGCTTATGTTCGCTGTGGTTGGTGAGTTTCTAGCGGGCATGGTTATTCCGGTACCGCTCATGCCGGAGTGGCTGCAGAGCATCGTGTACGTGCTGCCGTTTCGCTGGACAGCCGATTTCCCGTTCCGCGTTTATTCGGGTCATATTGGGCTAGAGGAAGCGGCTGTCGGTATCGCTATCCAGCTCATATGGTTGACTGCGTTAGTTGGAATCGGCAGATTCGCGATGGCCAAAGCATTACGTAACGTGGTTGTGAATGGAGGATAATAGCGATGAGATTATACAGCAAATATGTTGGCGTTTTATTTAAATCGCAAATGCAGTACCGGACCTCGTTCTGGCTGCTCGCACTTGGTCAGTTTCTCGTCCCGTTCTCTGTGTTCGCGGGACTGTACTTTTTATTTGCGCGTTTTGGACAGATTAAGGGTTGGGAATTTCATGAGGTCGCGCTCTGCTTCTCCATTATCCATATGTCATATGCGATCAGTGAATGCTTTGCTAGAGGTTTCGATTCCTTCTCTGTGCTGGTTGGAAATGGGGACTTTGATCGTGTTCTGGTGCGGCCGCGCAGCACGGTGCTGCAAGTGCTGGGTTCGAAATTTGAGTTTTCTCGTGTTGGCAAGCTTGCGCAAAGTATGATTGTCCTCGGCTGGGCGACTTCCCAATTGTCGACAGAATGGACGATACTAAAGGTGCTCGTCTTGGTCCTGATGATCGTAAGCGGCGTCTTCGTATTTACAGGTATATTCATGCTGGCGGCAACGATGTGCTTCTGGACGGTACAGGGACTTGAGATAGCCAACATATTTACAGATGGCGGAAGAGAGATGGCACAATACCCGCTCAATATCTATCAGAAGTGGGTGACGCGTTTTTTTACGTTCGTAATCCCATTTGGCTGCGTTAATTATTTGCCGCTGCTATATTTGCTGGACAAATCAACGGGCAATCCGCTGCCTTATATACTGGCTCCTCTCGCCGGCATCCTGTTTATTGCGCCATGCTTGCTCGTTTGGCATACAGGAGTACGTCATTACCGCTCAACGGGCTCTTAGAAATTGACGATTTGGTTACGATGGCAGGGAAAAGCGAAGCGGCGTGGAATGTTACCTTTAACGAGAAATGGAGCAGCAAAGGGGGAATTTTATTGTGAAATCGATAGCGATCCAAGAGCTGGCATCACAATTTTCGCTGGAGGTGCTAGCTGGCTTTGACCAGTTGGATAGGGAGATTGTGAAAGCCAGAGCATATCGCCCTGGACTTGAGTTCGTCGGTTATTTCGAGTTTTTTCCACAGGAGCATATTCAGATATTAGGAAAGAAAGAAATTACCTATCTGCACAGCTTGAGTGAGGAAGAGCGCAACCATCATATTGGCAACATCGTCAAATATCATCCACCTTGTTTTGTTGTGACTGCAGGCCAAGATGGCTTGAAATATTTGACAAAGTATTGTGAACAAGAAGGCATACCGCTGCTCCGAACAAATGTGGCGACGGCACAATTTCTAGGTATGCTTGACGCGTATCTGCTCAAAACACTAGCTCCGGAAATATCTATCCATGGCATCTGTTTGAATGTATCAGGAATTGGGATCTTACTGCGCGGCAAGTCTGGGATTGGGAAGAGTGAAACCGCCCATACACTCATAAGACGCGGCTCTAGACTCGTTGCGGATGATATTGTCGTGCTTAAAAAGCTCAGCTCGCGAACGCTGCTTGGTACGCATAATGAGAAAACCAAAGAGTTTCTAGCGCTGCGCAGCATTGGGCTGATCAATGTGGTGCGCTTATATGGCAGACAAGCCTTCCAGGATGAGACAAGGATTGTACTCGACATTGAGCTTGCCAAATGGCGTGATAATGAACTGAATAATGATTTGGAGCTGGAGCCCAAATTCACAGAATACATGGGTGTTCAAATTCCGCATATTGAAATTCAGCTGCAGCCAGGCAGAGATGTAGCTGGATTAATTGAAGCGGCGGCGAACAACTGGTATTTGAAGCAGCAGGGCTACAGTGCGATGGAGGAGTTTATGAAAAGGCTGGAGATGGAGTAGCTGTCATCATCCAGTTGCTTCTATGGAAGGTTCCGGAAGCATGATAATCATGTAAACAGCTATCCTAACGCTGGTAAAACATGATACACTATGAGCAGAGAAAGCTCATCCTAGCGTACAAGTCCTGACAGATTCGAAGGAGGAAATCGCGTGGAAAACTGCTCCATTGTAACAAAGCCGGCACTTCATTTGGCAGGCATCAGCTATTGCGGTCCTTACTCATCCTTTCCGGATGAAGCTATTAGGCTGCAAACCGAGTTTTTGACGCGCAAGCATGAGCTGAATGACGCAGTCAAATCAACGGTGCTTTACAGTCCGTATTTCGGCAATGAAGCATTCGCCACTTACTGGGCCTGTTATGAGGTTCAGCATCTGGAGGAGGTTCCTCCTGGTATGGTGCAGTTTACCATTCCGGAGCATCGCTACGCGATGGTCGCCAGCTCTAATAAACGAATAGGCGAAGGTTATGAACAGCTTCACGCTTGGATTAATGAGATGCAGCTAGAGAAGCAAGAAAACGCTGTTTCGCTGGAATTGTTTTATATTGACGAGCATCATTTGGAGGAAGAGCCGGTAGAGCTACTCATCCCTCTCAAAGGATAACCCATATAGAGTGCTTGCGCGCACTGGAGAAGAGCATGGCAATTATGCCGACGCTTCCGATCCTTTTGCGAAGGCAGGCACTTTTTTTAAAATATAGGAAGGCACATGATTTTGCCATACTTTCTGTATATTTTTTGGAATGAAACGTGCTGCGCCGCCAATGGACGGAGACAGCCATTTCACCTTGTTTGAAGGCCTAGAGAGAAGGGGAATGGGGAATGGAAAGACTGGATGAAAGCAAGGTCGCTGACAGGCGAAGCCAGTTCGTTCCCTTGCTGCTATATGGTTTGCTTGTTGGTACGATTAGCGGTGCGGCGCTTGGATTAGTTATGAAGCTATTTGGCGAAATCACAGGGACTGGTATCTATGTGCTGCTGCTGAATGTGGATTTTATCGCTTGGCTGCCGCATCCAATGACCGAGAGATTTGAATTTGTGCTTCATATGCTGGTGGCATTGCCAATTGGTATCCTATTTATAGCGATGCTGCGGGTCTGGACATCACCGCTTGGCGTGGGTCTAGGGATGGGGGCGGCAATTGCTTGCTGTACTTGGATTCCACTCACGCAGATGTCGGAGCGTACACCCTCTACGGCTGATCTCGCTGCCTTGTCATGGTGGATAGCTGGTCATCTTGTATACGGTGTTGTTCTTGCTGGCTTAGGCTTCATATGGATGATGAAAGGATGGGATAAACGATGAGTTTGGATATTTATTTCGTAGATGCGTTCACAAGCGAACGTTTTAAAGGGAACCCGGCCGTTATTTGTTTCTTAGAGGAGCCGCGCTCTGCTGCCTGGATGCAGCAGGTAGCGATGGAGATGAACCAATCGGAGACCGCATTCGTGGAGCCTGGAGAAGACGGCTTTGGCTTGCGCTGGTTTACGCCGATCGCAGAAGTCGATTTATGTGGTCATGCTACGCTGGCGGCTGCTCATATCATGTGGCAAACCGGCAGGGTACAGCCAGATGTGACGGTACGCTTCCATACAAAGAGCGGACTCTTGACTGCTCGGCGAAGCGGCGATTGGATCGAGATGGATTTTCCTGTAGAGACACCGTTAGCAGTTGTGGCGCCAGAAGAACTCATCCAAGGGCTTGGCCTCATTCCGCGGTTCGTTGGTCGTAACCGAATGGACTTTTTCACAGAGATTGATAGTGAGGAGACGCTGCGCGCATTGCAGCCTGATTTCAGCTTGTTAGCTAGATTGGATGCGCGGGGAATCATCGTCACGAGCCGAAGCACAGGCTCAGACATTGATTTCGTTTCGCGTGCATTTTATCCGGGAACGGGTATTGATGAGGATCCGGTCACAGGCTCTGCTCATTGCGCGCTTGCTCCATACTGGGCGAAGCGGCTAAGAAAAGAGGAGCTAACCGGCTACCAAGCTTCTGCACGAGGAGGTATTGTGAAGGTGAAGCCGGAGGGCGAGCGTGTTTATTTGTCGGGACAAGCTGTCACGGTATTAAAAGGTCAATTGGAGGAATAAACGAATGTTAGTGATGAAGCTTCCCAAGGAACAGAAAGAGCAGTTGACTGCAAGAATCCAGCACTATTTCGAGCTGGAGCGGTCGGAAACGATTGGTTCAATCGCGGCGGAGCAGCTGCTTGAATTCGTTATTCAAGAGATAGGCCCGCATCTGTACAACCATGCGATCAACGATGCACGAAAGGCGGTTCTTGAGCGGATGCAGACGCTTGAAGACGAGCTCTATGCGCTTGAGAAACCGATCATAGCGAAGCGATAGATACACAAGCAAATAGGCCTAGGAACCATTGCCTTAATCGAGTTGCCAAGCCGAAACAGACAGTTTGTCTAGGCTTTGGTGTTCGAAGATGAGTAGTCAGATATCCATCCCGATTCTATGTTTCATGGGGATGGATACTAACGTTTACTGCTTAAGCGAGTGATTTCTTGTTGGCTGAAGATGCTTTGAAAGCGGATACTTTGTTCTTCCCTGTCGTTTTGGACAGATACATCGCCTCGTCTGCCTGCTTGACCATTTCTTGTACGGCCTTGCTTTCTTTGGAGGTGCTGAAGCCCACGCTTATCGTAACCATCGTTTCCTGCTCCACTCTGCGGCGGATCGATTCCGCTACAATTTCTGGCTTCACTTGCTCGGTGCTGATGCAGCTGAGCAGTTCTTCCCCTCCATATCGTCCTGCTGATCCAATTCCGCTTGATTCCTCTTTAATAATATCTGCCACCTGTTTCAACACGCCATCAGCTTTGTGGTGACCATATGTATCGTTTAATTTCTTAAAGTTATCGATATCACAAAAAATAACAGCCATCGATTTGCTGCCTTGAAGAATTTGTTCGGCTTTGGTGTGGAAATGCCGACGATTATAGAGGCCGGTCAAGCCATCCGTAATGGAGGATTGATACGTATTCATGAGCCGCTCGATTACCCATTCAAAGAGCAATAAAAACAACAGTGTATAATAGACAATAGGCAGCAGCTGGCTTAGCGAAATCAGCCAAATTAATGAATCATGAAAAATATAAGCGTTCGAGAGCCGTGCCAGCTCACTTGCGAAAAATACGATTAAACTTGCGTAATATTTGGTGCTGAGATCTGCGCCTCTCGTGTCCAGCATGATCATAAGAACGACGAGCAATCCGTAAAAGTCGAGTAAAGGAAAGCTGAAGGCTTCCGGCCTTAGAGTCGTTTCCGTTGTAATGGGTGCTATAGCCAATTGTATGCCTGCAATGACAAGTGTGACCAAGCCCATAATGATAAAGGGTACGGCTTTCAGTTGAGCTGATCGATGAGTATATAATTTCATGAAAACAAAGTTTATAATAATAAAAGAAACGATCTGCATGATCGTGAAGCTGAGGTACACATAGGGCGATAACGACCAGCCTGGGTACGTAAGCACGACAAGCAGGCATTGCTTGATGATGATGAACGAGATGGCCGTAATAAGCAGGCGATGAGTTCGTTTGTTGCGATAGCTTACATAGAGCCTGACCGACATAAAGAGCATGAGAATGAGGATGACGATAACAGCAACTGATGAGAGAAGCTGACCGTTAGGGCCTGATAGCCATTGTGTAATTGACATGAGTTAACCACCGTTATCTAGTATAGGATGCAATAGCTTTACAGAAACATATGTTCTAATATATCATATTTTACGGCGTACGAATAGTTGGATATTGGTTTGAGGATCGACCTCGAAAGGATGAGACACATGAATATATTACAAGCGTTGTTTTTCCCACCGGAGCAGCCGGGCGGAGTTTCTTCCATGATCCCGTATATTCAAGATCGTTTTATTAAGCTGGGCTGGCAAATGGAGCTTTTCTCGCTGCCTAAGCGTGTACGCAGCAAAGGGCAGGAGGAGGTCGAGTTCGAGACCTTCGACCATACCGTATACAGCGGAAATATAATGGTAGACAAATATATACAAACCTATAAGGATTACGTATGGTGGACCAAAATGCGCATTAAGAAGCCATACGATATTATACATGCCCATCATCCGATTGCAGCTCTTGTCATGAAGCAGCTGTTTCCAGAAACACCGCTTGCTGTAACGATTCACTCGAGCTATGAGCGCGAGCTGATTCTGAACGGAAGAATCAAAGAGGGCGGACCTGAGCACCAGTTTCTAATGAGCATCTACGGTGAGCTGGAGGCGAAGGCCGATCATATGCTAACGGTATCGGAGTCGTTCCGCACCTATATTGCTCCCCACATTAAACATCCTGAGAAAATTAAGGTCATTCCAAACGGGTTTGACGAAAAACGGTTTAAGCCGATTTCACACGAGAATGCCGTTACTCAGCTCATTACCGTATGCAGGCTTGTACCTGCCAAGGGGCTTGATGTACTGCTGCATGCCTGTGCAGAATTGAAGCGCAAAGGCCACCCATTCGTTCTCCATATCATTGGCGATGGTCCGATACGTGAGGAGCTCGAGGCGCTGGCAGTTGAGCTGGATTTGTACGATGATATTATTTTTTATGGCTATATGCTCCATCCAGAGGAATTCATGCCATTCTTTGACGTATTTGTTCTGCCCTCGCGTGCTGAAGCCTTCGGCTCGGTGTTCGCAGAAGCGGCTCTATGCTGGCTGGCTCTTGTCGGTACGAATGTGGGCGGCATTGCTGAGCAAATTGAAGATGGCGTGAACGGTCTGCTCGTGCCTCCCGAGAATCCGGAAGCGCTCGCCGAGGCGCTGGAGAAGGTGGTCACAGATCCTTCTTATCGCTACCACTTAGCTAGAGCTGGCTCTGAGAAGGCTAAGAGAGTGTATTCCTTATCACGTGTCATCGCGCAGCTCAAAAAAGTGTACATTCACATGAAGCCGGAGTAACGGCTCATTCTACTGGAATAGGTGGGGTCGGAAGATGTCTGTACCGTTTCGTTTCCTTCATGCCGCCGACTTGCATTTGGATAGCCCCTTCCGGGGGCTTGCCAAAGCACCGGCTGCAGTAAAAGAGGCTCTAATGGATTCAACCTTTGCAGCACTGCGGGAGCTGACGCAAGTCGCGATTCAGAGTCAAGTCGATTTCATCGTACTAGCTGGCGATTTGTTCGATGAGGCGGATCGTTCGCTCCGCGCACAGCTCATGCTTCTGAAAGAGTGGGCAACACTTGAGGAGCATGGGATTGCCGTCTACGTTATTCATGGGAACCATGATCCTCTGAGCGGAGCAAGAGCAGAGCTCAAGCTGCCGTCCAATGTTTATATATTCGCAGCGAACAAGATGGAATATCGGCCGGCTTATCGTAGAAACGGTGAGCTGGCTGCCTTTGTTTACGGTAGATCCTACGGTACGCGAATCGTTACGGAGAACATGGCTGCTGCCTATCGAATCGAGCCGGAGGCTCCGTTCCATATTGCACTGCTGCATGGCAATGTAGATGGAAACGGCAGCCACGATCCTTATGCCCCGTGTGAGCTTCAGGAGCTTATTGGCGGGAAAGGCTTTGATTATTGGGCGCTGGGTCATATTCATCATCGACGTGTGCTGCATGAGTATCCGCATGTCGTGTACGCAGGAAATATACAGGGTAGAAATCCTCGTGAAACGGGTGCTAAGGGCTGTTTTATCATTGATGTAACGGAAGCCAAGGCTGTGGAGCTTGCATTCGTGCCGCTCGACAGTGTGAGATGGATGGAGCGCAGCATCTCCATCGCAGGAATCCGCACGGAGCAGGAACTGCTGCTGCAGCTTGAAGCGGAGCTGGATCAAGCGCTGGAGTATTCGGAAGGCAGAATGGTCATGCTGCGGCTAGTGATTAACGGTCGTGGACAGCTACATCAAAAGCTGACAGAGACGGCTGCCATCGGGGCGCTGCTAGAGCAATTGCAAGAGGGAAGGGCATTGTCTGTAGAGGAACCGTGGGTCTATGTTTATGGATTAGAGCTCCGAACTGGTGCTGAGCTTAACACGGAGGAGCTGTTAGCTGAGGACAGTTTCTCTGGCGAGCTGTACCGGATGAGCGCAGAGCTGTCAGAAGATAAACAGAAATGGCAGTCGTTCGCAAAGGAAGCAGTTGGCGGCATGGCGAGTCATGCGAAACTTGGAAGATTGCTGCGGAGCGAATGGGAGGAGCTTCCAAACCGCTGGCTGGAGCAGGCGAGAGAGCTGACGCTGGGCCTGCTGCAAGATGATGAGCGGGATAGCTGAACACCTAGGAGAAGCTGCACCGACTATCGACAGGAGGAGACACGGGTATGAAGCTATTGAAAGCTGAAATAGACGGGTTCGGACAGCTATATGGCAAACAAGTTTCACTCGATGCGCCGATTATTGTTGTATATGGACCAAATGAAGCTGGCAAAAGTACATTGTTCGGCTTCATTCGCTCGCTCCTATTCGGCTTCGCAAGAAGGACGCTGCCAAACGAGCGGCAGGAGCCGGTGAACGGGGGGAAACACGGCGGCCGACTGATTGTTCGGGGTACTGATGAGGCTGTATATATGATGGAGCGTTATGCGGTGGATGCTGCTGGCAAAGTAAAGCTGCGAAGGATAGCTGGCATAGATGGTTCAGATGAAACTCATCAGGAAAACGCAGTGCTAACTCAAGCTGAGTGGGAACGCGTTTATCTCGGAGGTGTGAGCGAGAAGCTATATAGGCAGTTATTCGCCATTACGCTGACGGAGCTGCAGGAGGTAGGGGCGTTATCTGGCGACGAGCTGGGACGTTACTTACATCAAGCAGGCTGGGATAACGGAAAAACAATTGCAGCCGCAGAGAAACGAATCGCACAGGAGATGGACCAGCTATTCAAGCCGCGCGGAACGGTTCAACAAATGAATCAGCAGTTGAAATCGCTTGAGCAGCTCGATATGGAGATGCGCAAGCGGCAGGATGCGATTCTCTCCTTTAATGCACTCACGATGGAAGCAGCCAGTACCGATGAGCGGCTTAACGGGCTTGAGCAGGAGCAGCCTGAGAAAGAGGCTCGTCTGATGCTGCTTAGCAAAGCGGTAACGTCGAGGCATTTATGGCTGCGGAAGCAGCAGCTGCTGTTTGAACGAGAAACAGTTGCTTATGCCGTTTCGATCACGGCGCATGAAGAGAAGAGCTGGGAGGAGCTGCTAAGACGCAGAGCTGCTCTTGCAGAGGAAGGCGAGAAGCAGAGACAAAAGGCGCTGCTGCTGGAGCTTCAGCTTGATACCACCGTGTATGATGAAGGGATTATTCGGTTAGCCGAGGAAACAGAGGCGATGCTTCAAGCATCGGAGAGCATACGTCTATTGAAGGAAACCGCTCCTGCTGTTGCGGCAGAGCTCAGCGAGCATGACGAGATGATTGCACGGCTGGTCAGCAGCATTGCGCCAGAGTGGACGGAGCGTCAGCTTCGGGAGCTTCATGTGACGGTTGCCGATCGTGATGATGTGCGAAACGAGAGACAGCAGGAGCTTGATTATACGCGGACGGATGAACGGATTGCGGCGGAGCTTGAGACGCTGAAGCAGCAGGAGCAGGAAGCGTCAATGGCGCTTGAAGAGGCGAGGTTAGCCGCCTCGCAGGATGTGCAGCGGCGAGAGCAGCTTAGCGGCAGCACCGGATTTGCGGTGCTGCCGCTAGCGCGAGATGCGCTGAAGGGGGCGTGGAACGCCCTGGACAGCGCGCTCCGCGAGTGGGAGCTCGAGCGGGCGCGCTCAGCCGGAGGCGCCGCTTCCGCAAGCGGCAGCGCTGCGGGCGGCAGGACGGCGGCAGCAGGGCGGGGCGGAGCCGCCCTGCTGTGGGCTGCAGCGGCAGGAGCGGGCGGAGCCGCGCTGGCGCTTGGGGCTGCCGCGCTCGCCGGGACTGGCGGCGGAGCGGGAATAGCTGCGCTGGCGCTGGCAGGTGCGGCGCTTGCGCTTGCTGTCGCTGCGCTGTTGCGGAAGCAGGGCGCAAGCGGGCGCGGTAGCCGATCATCCCGATCGAGTAGCAGTGATCTAAGGTCATTAAGTGAGCTGGAGCAGCGTGTGCAGCAGAGGCTTGCAGCCCTCGTGGCGAAGCCGCAGGAAGCGGCTGCGGCACTGCTTGCAGCCACGCCTTTCAGCTCGCCAGAGCATCTGCTCGCGGCAGAGCAAGCACGTACGCAGCTGCGCGCTGCCGTGGAAGAGAGCCTTGAGGCGCTGCTGCAAAGCGAGCGCCTCGACAGCAACTGCAGCGAGCTCGCCCGCCGCTTAGAGCGGCTGCGCGCGCACGCTGCGAGCCGCAGCGAGGCAGCCGCCGCCGCTGCGCAGAGCCGTCAAGCCGCCGCCCGGCAATGGGCCGGCTGGCTTGCAGCACGCTCGCTGCCGGCGGGGATGTCGCCGACAGCAGCGCTCGAAGCGTTCGAGCTTGCCGAGCAAGCCTTGCAGCGGCTGCAGCAATATGACCGCTTGACGGCGAGGCAAGCCGCCGCGGACAAGCAGCTTGCCGCATTCGCTGCGCAAGCGGCAGAGCTTTGCGGGCATCACGCAGAAGCGAAGGAGCAGCTCGCAGCTGATCCTGTGCTCGCACTGCGGCTGCTGCATGCCGAAATTCGTCGGCATGTGGCAGCCAGGCAAGAGGCGCGCGGCATAAAGGCGCGCCAAAATGAGCTGCATATTGCGCTGACAGCTGCAGAAGCGCAGCTTCAAGAAACCGCAGCTCAGATCGAGCTGCAGCTTGCCCAAGCGGGACTGTCGAACCAAGCGGAATATGAGCTGGCAATTGAGCATCGCCGCTCTCTACAAGAGCTTGAGCTCGAATTGTCAAGGCTTACGCTTGAGCTTACGGCAGGCATGTCTGATGATCGAGTTGCTGAGCTGGACAAGCTTTATGGGGCACATGACGAAGCGGAATTGCAGGCGCTGCTGTCCGATTCGAAAGTGGAAATTGCAGAGCTTACAAGACGCAGAAGCGAGCTTCTTGAGCAGAGGGGAAGACTGAGACAATTACTTGATCAGCTTCTTCGCGAGGACGAGCATCAGAGGCTGCTCTCCGAGAGAGAGATGACGGCTGCGAGCCTTGAGAAGGACGCGGAGCGTTATGCCGTGCTTGCAGTAAGCGCCGCGTTAATCGCTCAAACGAAACGTATTTATGAGGAAGAACGCCAGCCGGTTGTGCTGCGCAAAGCTTCTGATTTTATCGCTAAGCTGACCGAAGGCAAATATGTGCGGATACTGACGACACCAGGAGAGCCGGGTATTAGACTGGAATCTTCTGATCGGAGGATCATGGACAGCGGGATGCTGAGCAGGGGAACCGCAGAGCAGGTATATTTGGCTATGCGTCTTGCCTTGGCAGAGGAAGCAACACGCGAAGCTAAGCTTCCACTTATGCTCGATGATGTATTCGTTAACTTTGACCGTGAGAGACTGCTTGCAATCAGCCGCTTGCTTGCACAGCTGTCAGACGAACGTCAAATCATCATTATGACTTGTCATGAGCATGTTCGTGATGCCATCCTGCAAAACTGCAGCGATGCCCTACTCGTTCGCATGTAAACGAGGAAGGCATCGCTGTTTCGTAGCTGTAAGCCTACCTTGCTGATACACGCTTGCGAATGATGAGAATGAGCCAGCCGAAGCTAATGAGTCCGAATAGCGGATAAAGCGTTGAGAGAAGCATGCCGAAGCCGATTTGGCTGGCTACATAGCAGATTGCGAGAATAAGCAGGACGATTAAGCTCCTTGCCCATTTGAGCCGCTCTTGAAGCTGCAGAGTGAGCCCGTAGATGTCGGCAATGAGCGTGGTGAAAATTTCTGCGAAAATAATAAAAATATAAATAAATTGTACGCTAGGGCCGAGCTGACGAGCGATCCCGCCCATCGGGATGGCGAACTGCTGAATACCTGGCATATGCACGGATAGAGCAATATGTCCGGCAAGCAGCATAAAGCCGATGCCGATGCCGCCTACCCATGAGCCGGCTATGATTACCTTGCGATCGTTAATTTCAGCACCAAGCGGTACGAGCACCGCTTGTGACATGGAAAGGTTGAAGGCGGTATACAGAAAGGGCGAAGCCCATGCAGCCCAGATGGAATGATCACTCGCCAGCGTGATGAACTTGTCCGCGCCGGGAGTTCGGAAGGTATCGATCATAATAAGAACGGTAAAGAGCAGCATGATCGGAACCACGATCGCATTAACCGTCAAGATCGCATTCATTCCTTTGCGAAGCAAGAAATAACAGGCTGCTATCGTAATCAACAGACCGGACTGGTAAGAGATATTCCAATGCTCATAGAAGATCGTCCCTGCTCCTGCGAGCATAACGGCTGTAACACCTAGAAGAACGACGAGCATGAAATGGCTGATTATGCGCCCATATTTGTCACCGAATAACGCTTTGTTCAAATCTTCATACGATTTTGCCTTGATCTGGCTGGAAATAAGCATCATCTTGGTACCCAGCCAAATAAAGAGAACAGTAGTCAAAGCAATAGTGATAGAACCCCAATATCCGAACCTTGTGAAAAATTGTAAAATTTCTTGTCCGGTGGCAAAGCCTGCTCCTACGATTGTCCCCATGTAGGTGGAGGCGATTTGCAGCACCTTTCCTGTACGTTTCCACATCGTCTACCGTCCTCCGTTCGATGACCTCTTCTATTAAGAAGGTATGTAAGGCGAGGGACAGGCATGACTTATTTCAAAATTTTACGCTGCAAGGCTTGCAGTTGGGAGCACGATCATGTCTTTGTTAATCACGATTATTGTATTTATTGCAGCATTAACATTCATATTAATAAAGCCTAAGGGAATCAATGAGGCTTTTATCGCACTTGCAGGAGCTGCGCTCCTCTTCGCTGCCCAGCTGTTGAAGCCAGAGGATGCCGCCTACATTTGGGGCTTTGTATGGAATGCAACGTTTTCGCTGATTGGCATTATGCTGTTTACGTCATTGCTTGATTATAATGGTTTTTTTCGGTGGGCAGCCCTGCATATCGTCCACCGATTTCATCATCGACAGCTGTCGCTTTTCATCAGCTTGTCCTTGATGGCGGCACTCATTACCGTGTTTTTCAATAATGACGGGACTGTTCTCATTATGGTGCCTATTGTACTTGAAGTAACCGCATTGCTGAAGCTGTCTCGTAGCGAAAGACTGACGTTTCTAGTCGGGGTAGGCTTCATGGCTGATACAGCGAGCGCACCGCTAATGATGAGCAATCTAACGAACATTTTAACTGCTGATTTCTTCGATATATCCTTTAGCGAGTATGCTTCCCGCATGCTGCTGCCAGGATTAATCGCAATTGCGGCCACAGTCCTTGTATCAGTTATTTATTTCTGGGAGCCGATTAGGAAGGAAACGTCAAAAAGGCTGGCGCCGAATCTATTTCCTGATCCGTCAACAGCTATAGCTGACAAGCGATTGTTCTGGTTGTCTTGGCTCAACATCCTGCTTATGATAATCGGATATCTTGGCTCGGAGAGGATTGGCATTCCTGTTGCAGCGATTGCCCTTGGCTGCGCGGCGATCCAATGGATAGCCTCTGCATTAGCAGGCCGCGCACCTTTCAAAGAAACAGTATTGCGTGCACCTTGGTTAATCATTGTATTCGCATTATCGATGAATTTGATCGTCTATAGTCTTCATGTACATGGAGCAACAGCGTGGTTTCCGGAGGTTATTGAGCGTGCAGCGGAAAAAAACGAGATGGTCGGCATATTTGGATCAGGAATATTATTTGCGCTGCTTGCAGCAGCCATTAACAATTTGCCGGCTGTATTGATCTCATCTCTGGCTATCGAGCAGGTGAATGGCCCAGGTTATTTGCCTTACGCGAGCTTGCTCGGTACTTCAATTGGTGCAAAACTTACGCCTCTCGGGTCATTAGCTACCTTGCTGTGGATGCAGCTTGTCGCACAGGGCGGTATAAGAATCAGCTGGCGTGAGTATATGAAATACGGATTAATCCTTACTTTGCCAATATTGCTGCTCGCTTTATTTGGGCTGTGGCTGCTTGATTGGACAGAATAAGCAGGTTAGCTAAGGGCGAGCAGCTTAATGGATACAATCTCATTATGAACAGGATCGATATCTAGCTTGAGAAGCGAGTTCTTGGCTTCGTATGTAAGTAGATAGGCGGTTTGTTTACTCGGTTTGCCAAGTGCACGCAGCGCTCTCTCTGGATTGTCGCCAATCTGCAAACCACTAAGCCCTGCTGCAATGCTTGTGCCAAACACTTCAATGAATTGAACCGATTGATACGGGTTGATGCCGATTGCAAAACCTTCATATTCAAGGACGGTGATCGGCTCGCTTTCCTCGTCCAGCTTGTAGCTGTCTACTGGATTGCCGAACAGCTTCGTAACTGTAGAATCATGAGTCCCAATCGCAATGCCTTTAAGCAGTGGTTTATCGGCCTGCCATTCTGCATCCTCGCTTTCGGTTTTCACTGAAGCTTTGCTATCTTTCTCAGGACGAACGGTTGAGGTTTCAGCGCTTGAATCAGTGCTTGTATCTACGGCACTCAGCTTGGGCTCATCTGTGTTTGGCTCATTGTCTGCAGCCTCTGAATAAGTTTTCTGAGGCGAGTCATTCTGTTCACTATGAATAGATATCATGCTCGTTTCCGTTGCAGTAGGTTCTGGAGGCGCTGCATTCTGGCAGCCGGCTAGTACGATAATAAGTGCGGTGGCTGGTGCAAGTAACGCAGCATTTGTCGAATTTCTGAGATTAAAGTTCAAAGTATGAGCTCCTTTCCTGCATAACATGATAATCGGTATTTGTATGCTTTATTATAAGTGGATTTTGTAAGGACAATTTGCTTGAAGAGAGATCACATTAAAAAGTCGTTACTATATTAGACGTCATTCAGGTGGAAAAAGTTGCTCTTTTTTACCGAGGATTTGAAGTTATTCCTGTGAAATACTCCCGTTCAATCGGCATTTATGTATAAGCCTAATGTTAGGTTGCGCTTCTTGCCTGACCTATGGTACGTTATCAAAAAGGATTTTGGTGGAGGTAATGAAAGATGGAGAGTTTAAAAAAACGCATATTAGCAGAATCATCCGTATTATCGAGTAATGTACTGCGGATGGATGCTTTGATCAACCACCAGGTCGACCCTAAATTGACAATGGAAATGGGACAAGAATTTGCAAGACGCTTCGCGGAGGAAACGATCACAAAGGTCATCACCGTGGAATCCTCAGGCATTCCAGCAGCGTATGCAACAGCATTTACGCTAGGCGTGCCGCTCGTATTTGCTCGTCGGAAGAAAACGTTGATCGCTGACCCGGATGCTTATCTAGAGCGCGTACCTTCCTTCACGAAAGGGATGGTTACTGATATTATGGTATCCAAGCAGTTTCTAACGGCTGATGATCGGGTATTATTTATTGATGACATTATCGCAAACGGCGATGCTGCTCGTGGATTAATCAAAATTATTCAGCGCTCAGGCGCTGCATTAATCGGTCTTGGCGTCGTAGTTGAGAAGTCATTCCAAGCTGGAGGCAGAACACTTAGAGAGCAGGGAATTCGTGTGGAGCCGCTCGTCCGCATTTCATCGCTTGATAACGGTGAAATTCAATTTGAGTAGAATGTTCCAGTACAAATGCTCTTTTCCCATCCGGCATTATCGCTTATAATGATACAGAAGTGATTGAGGGGAGGCACAAGTTATGGGGGAAATGTCTGCAGAGTTTATGTATACGAAGTTAAGTGGCGCTAAAGTCCACTTTGAGCGTGCACTAGATTGTAAACATACGGAATTTGATGATTTGTATCCTTATATGATTGAGCATCCGCAGTTTTTCTGGTACAAGCGCTATGTGGCATGGTCGGAGCTATTAACGATCGTGAAGCTATGCGACGAGTTGTCTATTGAATGGCGGGAACAGTTTACTGACCGTCAGAGCGAATATATTGGCAAACGCGTAATGTCATCGCGAGTGCTTGATGAATGGTACGAGACCAATGATGCCAAAGAGCATGCCGGTTAGACGACATGCGGTTTCGGTGAACGGAACGTTCCGTTTATAGGTGAAAGATAACCTCAATGGTATGCGTAAGCATACATTGGGGTTTTTCATTAGATGGGAAGACGCGAATTGTATGGAAGGAGGAATAGGCATGATAAGCGAGGAGCAGCTGGATAAATTTCGAGTCAGCGGTGAAACGATCAGAGTGGTTAGAGATGCGATAGAAGCGAATGATGTACACGGCATCGTCGTCGCTTGGGATGATACTTCTGTGGTTATTCGTCGTCCTAGCCGGCGCGTTGTGAAGCTTAGCCGGTCGCACAGCTATGCACCAGTGGCAGATGAACGTATTAATCTGTTTGAGGAGTCTACATAGAATGGTGCAAGGAACAAGTCTCAGCCGGTTTAACGGTTGAGGCTTATTTCTACTTCAAATATAGGAAAACCTATTGTTAGGATACACATTCTCTCTATTTCTAGGAATGGAATGCTCCGTCCCTCCAGAGGACGACAATAGCCGTTACACGCTGACGTTCGGAAATAGTAGAATGAACAATAGATTCAAGTTCCGATGATCTTTCGAATACATGGCAGAGTTAAGTTGAAAGATCCCGCGTCATCCATGAGGCAATATTTGATTAACATGAGGAAGCGTAAGGCTTATCTGTGCATGCGCGGGACGTCGATACTCTGCCTGCATTTCTTCGGATGTTCCATATCATGGTATAATTACATGTACAATGGATGAAGGTGAATGACTGGGACAGCAGCGGGTACTCAATGAATCTGACTGGATAAGCTAGCATGTGGAGGGATTCGTATGATGCGCAAAATGGTTCTTCTTACATTACTTTTTACAATGATGGTTAACAGCGGCTATCTATTCCCTACTAAGGTTTTTGCTTGCAGCTGTATGGAGTTATCGATAGAGGAGAAAGTGGATATCGCTAGTACGATATTCAAGGGAACCTTAGTGAGTAAGGATACGCAAGGGGAAAATCAGTTCCGCATCGATAAGGTCTGGAAGGGAGATCCGGCTGAAGGCTATGTTTTTAGCGGAATTTTCGGTATGTGCGGGACGGAATTTGAAGAAGGAAATGATTATTTAGTGTATACATCGACTTCTAAAGGCGTTGAGTCTACTTCGATCTGCAGCGGAAATAAATTGATTGCTGATGCAGGCGAGGATATTCAAGCTTTAGATCGTTTATTCGATCCTAGTTCGAAAATGAGGTATACACCGTTTTTACTTTTCACCTTTGTCGTTGCAGGTGCGGTTTTATGGATGGTTATTTATAAGCGTAAGAAAACGTAATCGACATCATTCAGGCGACTTCTGGAATCTGTAAGACCAATTCAATCTCTCATATGGTATAATCTTACTATCAATAAAGTCTAAAAACCCTACTAATGATCTATTCTTTTACATATTACACACTCAAGGAGAATCATAAATGTCGATATTTAATTTGCTATTTGGTCAAAAGCGAACCATACAAAGTCCTACATTTATTAAGGATTTCTCAAAGGAAAATCATCACCTTTCTGCTCTCACAGAATTGCTTGCTAATGTTGAGGATGCTGAAAAGAAGGATAATATTGAAAAGGATATTAGGCTGCTTGCATATGGGCTTGATGGTGAAAACAATGTTTATTTCGAATTAAAACACTCGTTTTTACCTGTGCTTTGTCTTCATGATGTTAGATTGGAATATGGTGATTATGTTGCACAACTTGATTTTGTGATTATTTCAAATAAGTTTATATGTATTCTAGAAACCAAGAAATTAAGTGGCAATATCTCAATAGACGCTGACGGTAACTTTATTAGAACTATCAAGAACCGATATGGAAAGGAATATAAAGAAGGCATATACAGTCCTGTCACTCAGAATGCAAGACATGTAGATATTTTGAAACTTGTTCTCTCTAAGGAATTGAATATAAATAACATGCCGATTATCTCACTTATTGTGATGGCAAACCCTAAAACCATAATTAAGAAATACAAATGTCCGGCAGATATAGAAAAATCTCTTATTAAATATGATCAGATAAAATCAACTTTAGATAGATATCAAAATGATAAAACGAATGAATACGATCTTGCAGAGAAAGAAATGCACGCTATTGCTAATTTACTTGTAAAGCTAAATACTCCAATTGAAATGAATTTTATTGGTAAGTATCAGCTTTCGGAAGTAAACATGCAAAGAAAAGATGAAGTATTGCTTCGCGAACAACTGACAGCGTTCAGGTTAAAGACCTCTAGGGAAGAAAAAGTAAAAGCATATTTGATTTTTAATAATATTGAAATGGAAGATATTATAGCTAAATATCCCATGACAGAAGAAGAACTGCTAGAAGTAAAGGGATTTGGGAAGGTGAAAGTGGGGAAGTATGGCAAGGAGATTATAAGTATATTTAATTAACGCATTACGAGTGGAAAAGTGCAAAGGTTAATCAGGACAGATGAACAGGAGTTTCACGTGACTTGATTTGTAGGTTTCATCAAACAATAAATTTTAAAAGCGACTGTTCACCTTTGTTTTGAACTGCTCCCTGTCAAGTGGACAGTGAAAAAAACGGTTTGGTCTATCCTTCAGTTCAAGTACAAAGAACTGGGGATTATTTTCATAAAGCAATTCGGCGATACTCATGGGGAGACAAGCCGTTAAGTCGTTCCGTATATCGGTAGTATTTGTAGTATCGGATATAATTCCGTACATCTTCAAGAACTTCGTCGTAGGCATCGACTCACACGAGACATACTCGTAGTAAAAGCGTATGTCATCTTCAAACGATTGTATTCATGCGAGGTGAACTGGAAACCTCTTTACTTGAAATTAGGTACTGTTTGGTTGCCCCTCGTATGGAATACGTTCCGGATAGAACAGCTCTAATCGCAGCTTGTCTGAGCTTTCGCGTATAATTCCCAGACCCTGGATTCCTTTAATCCTTCAAAACCCGCTGCTTCATATTTCCTTATGCAATCTTTGACTGTTTCTGTGTCAATCCCCAGTTGTTTCACTTCATAATGAGGTTTTGAATCATGTCTCAGGCATCTTTTTACAACGTTTCGTTTTACATCTAATGAAATTGGACTCCTTTTCGACATGAAAAACAACTCCCATCTTGGTAGCAGTAGAAGTTTTGTTTTTTCTACTGTCTACAATTATGGGAGTATATCAATTTTTCAGTGGAGTGGTCGCTTTTTTGAGATGCTTCAATATTTACTATATCGCCGCTTTAAGAGGACTTGTTGTCCTCAAATGCTTTTACAATTTCTCGAATGCCATATTGATTGGCTAGCGGTGAAAAACCGAATAGATGCCATTCTCTGCCGCCGTTTTCTTCGCCAATAATAAAGACTTGATTATTTTTGACTGCCGTCATGTTTTTATACAAATTGCTGTTTAGCAGGTTTTCGTAGGTAGCTCTCGTTTCATCGCTTTCATCGAATAGTTGAAGTAGCAAATAGTCAGGATTATATTCCGGAATTTTTTCGAGCGAAATTTCGAGATAGGCTTCTCCTTGCGGATAGGCTGCTACAGGCTTCAAACCAAGCTCATGATGTAGAATTTCGCCACGAGGGCTTGTTTCTCCGACGATGGAGAATTGTTTTTCACGAACCATCATCATCATAAATGTATGGTCTCCCACAATGGTTTGAATCTTTTCTTTGGCAGCCGCTGCTGCTGAGTCGTAGTTGGCGATGGCTTGTTCAGCTGCTTCCTGCTTGTCCAGCACTCTTCCTAATTCATTCAACGTTAAGCGCCAGTTCTGATCCGGCAACATAATCGTTGGTGCTATTTTGGTCAGTGACTCATAGCCTTTCTCAATCATCCAATCTGATCCAATAATCAAATCAGGTTCCGTCGTTAATATTTTTTCGAAAGGCAGCTCTATTCCTCCGCCAAGCTTGATAACATCCTTAAAGCTATCTCCCAGATAAGTAGGGAATTCCGTGTGCTCGTTAAATGAGGCAACCGGAGTAATGTTCATAGCGAACAACAGCTCTCTGAATTCGATTGGCATACCAACTATTCGTTTAGGATCTGCCGGAATCGTAATATCGCCTTTCATTGTAGACACGACTCGTGTAGCGCCGCTCGCCGTATTTGTTGTAATCGTGGGAGAAGGCGATGTGCCTCCGATCATATTTCCATTCGTATTTGCGTCAGTCTGGCACGCAGTTAGAATGACGGTCAAGCATAGCAGCATGATGGCTGCCAGAGATGGTTTTGTACTACTGTGCATGGATAAAACGTCCTCTCTACTATGATGATAATAATTATCATTACCAATATAGCGGTGATTATCACCTGTAGCAATGGACAAATCGGACAGCAGAAATGGAGGATAAGACCATTCGTCTTGCTGCTGCTTTTGATTTCGGTAAGCAATCGGAGAGATACCTTTATGTTTTTTGAACATGCGCCCAAAATAATATTCATCAGAATAACCAACTGCTGCTGCAATATCAGGCAAAGAGGCTTCTGTCCGTAGAAGCAGTTCCTGGGCTTGATCCATTCGCAGCTGAATTAAATAATCGAGAGGGCTTTTTCCGATTTGTGTACGAAATAGTCTTGTAAAGCTTCTTACGTTGATGTTCCATCTGTCAGCCATTTCTTGAACTGTAATTGCTTCTTTGTAATGCTCATTCAAGTAACGGATCGTTTGTATAACGGGATTTGGCGTTGATACGATAGGTTTATTCTCTTCAAGCTCACTTAGTAGCTCATTAATGAACATATAGAATAATCCTTTAACTTGAAGCTGACCGCTTGCATTCGGCTGCCCCCAATGTTTATGCATCAGTTGAATCGTCGTGTACGTATTCAGCGAAGCCTTTGGATTTATGCAATAGGTAAGCCTAAACGGATTGCAACGAATCATTAACTGATCGAGCCTCCGATTAGAAGGGTTAGCGAGTTTGGCTTTATACAAAATCAGATAAAAGTCAAAGCTTTGCTCTGTAACTTGTATGTTCATGCGCATGCCTTTACCGGCATGCAGCAGATGCATTGGCTTCAGTTCGTATTCGACCTCATTGAGCAGAATACAAGCACCACCCCGTTCAGAAAACAAGAACCCGCTGGTCGGCAGATTGTAGCTCAAAAATGGTTCAGAATGCGTTAAATTGGTATAACGGATGTCTATTATTTTGACAAATGCCTCATTCCAGAGCAGGCTGTGGTCAACCCAGTTCATTGCTCTCACCTTATTGTCATGACGTATGAAATATAGCTTTATTGTAGGTAGTAAACATTAGCGGAGTCAATTAAATTTAAATAATTATGCGGTCGAATACAAGCGGTAAACGTTGCGTCCCGCTTGATATAACGAGGAGTGTAAGATGAACCGCAAGTCTGTAAGCACTTATAGCTAAGCTAGGGCATATAAACAGCTGCTCAAAATCAGCGCTTGAAAAATAGAATGATAGCTTTAATGGCTCCCTAAAATAAGTCCAATATCCGTCTCAATTAAAACGATGTTTATGATGTGAAGGTTCAAATATTTCTATATCGAAGGTGTAGTATATAGTAATATAGACATATTTAATACTGTATTTAGCAAGGTGGACAAACAATCTAGCTCGCAAAAGGATGGTACTTATTGAAAATTAAAAATAGCAACCAAATTCCTGTACGTTTTTTTGTAAATGATGAAATGAAGCTTGAGAAAAATGCCTTAGCTGAGCTTGATCAATTGTTGACCGTTAACGAGGCTGTTGAGACACTAAAACAGCACGATCCTGGCTATTTCTCGAACGAAAATGCTAAAATCGAAGAAGTTGCCATTACACCAGATTTTCATAAAGGAAGCGGAATTCCGATTGGCACAACGATATTCACGAAAGGTTTTGTTATTCCGCAAGCCGTTGGCAACGACATTAATTGTGGAATGCGCTTATACACGACTTCTTTGAAGGAAGATGACATTAGATCCAATCTGAGGCAGATTGAATCAGATATTCGTCATGTGTTTTTTGAAGGCGGCCGTCACATACCAATGACTCGAATTCAGCGCGAAGCCATTCTCAAAGAGGGACTAATAGGTATACTTGATTCTCAAAAAGCTATGAAGCAGAGTGGTTTATGGGAATTTTACGATCAGAAGCAGCAGGAGCAGGATCTCTCCAAGGTTAACCGCTTGGGATCGTTTATTACGAATAAAGTGGATGGATTGGATAGCTATTTAGGCAGCGAAACGGTATCTTATGACAGTCAGATTGGTTCAATCGGCGGGGGCAACCATTTTGTAGAGATTCAGAAGGTCGTGAATATTCGAAATCATGCTCTAGCGAGCGAATGGAATATTAAGCAGAATCAAGTTGTCGTAATGATTCATACGGGCTCCGTGTCTATCGGGCACCATGCTGGCCTAAACATTAAGGAAATGCTGAAGGGCATATATCCAGCTTCTTTGAAGCATCCTGCTAATGGCATTTATGTATTGCCACAATCCGAACAATACGCTTTAGAATGGGATCGCTACTGGAACCTGCTGCATAACGCGGCAAACTTTGCATTCGCTAATCGATTGTTTTTGGGACTTATGCTTCAGAAGTCTCTAGCTAGAAGCCTAAAGGAATTCGAATACAAGCTGCTCTATGACGCACCCCATAATTTTGTGTGGGAAGAAACCATAGATGGAACCTCAGGCTATATCCACCGTAAAGGTTCTTGTACGGCAAAGTCCGCGGAACAGATGGTGAATACGCCTTTCCAATATACGGGAGAACCGGTATTCATTCCAGGCTCTATGGGAGCAAAAAGCTATATTTTAGCAGGATTAGGCGATCGAGAGAGCTTATATAGCGCAAGTCATGGAGCGGGTAGGAGCCTATCGAGAGGCGATTCTGTGAAAGTGGATGATGCGCGGTTTAGGGAGTTTATATCTAAGTTCAACATTGTGACGCCAATTGATCCGAACCGGAATGATATTAAATCGCGACAGGATATTTTGAAGAAATGGGAAGAGGAACTGAAGAAAGAAGCCCCCTATGCGTATAAGGATATCAATGCCATCATTGAATCGCATGAGGAGCATGGTATGGCTCAAGTTGTAGCAGAGGTTGAGCCTATTTTAACCATTAAGGGATAATCAGAACAAAGGAGCGTACATCATGGATTCGATATTGTTTATTGCAACTTGGGCTATCATTGGAATATTTATCGGAGGCGTATACGTACTCATTAAAGCGAAATTTAAGAAATAAGAATCATTATGAGAAACGAAGCGTAACGAGAATGGCTAGGCCAAGAGGTCAAGCGTCGCAATTATAGGTTGTCATTCAAACTAGAACCCATCGCGATCCTTGTTAAATCAAGGTTTGTGATGGGTTTTTATTTCAGGCTTAGAACGTAATAGGAAGTAATGTCAATAAAGTGCAACAGAAATTGCTAATATACGAAATAGATTTCATGCTTCTGTATTCGATAGAATAGTAGCATATTAAAGAAAGGGGATTAAATAGGCACGAATATTGTAAACGCTTTATTGGATTTGCAGTTGATTTCTAATACTTTAGAATATCAAAAAGGAGACAAAATGATGAAGAAGAAACGGTTGCTGTCACTCGTATTAGCTTTGGCTGTCATGATGGAGCTCTTAATCGCTATTCCTAAACCGCAAGCAGCTAATGCCGCATTCACATCTAGTGACTTCCTAAAAACAGATGGGAAATTTATTAAAAAAAATTCCGGTACGGGGGATATTGTAAATCTCCGCGGAACCAATTTGGGTGGATGGCTAAGCTTTGAAGATTGGATGTCTCCAACAGGTGAATTCGCATTCGATCGAACCGGATGGACCGCCTCTTCATCAGTCAACAGCGCTAGTGCAGGTAATGCGATTGACGGAGACAATACGACAAGCTGGAATACGGGTGCTGGACAAGCAAGCGGGCAATGGTTCCAGGTGAATATGGGCTATGTCGGTTACTTCAACAGAATCTATGTGAATGCGGCAGGATTCAGCGGTGACTATCCCGTAAGCTATCAAGTACAGGTATCAAGTGACGCAGTATCTTGGAAGGACGTTGCGAGCGGCACGGGTAGTGTGCAAAACACAGTTATCCGCTTCACTCCACAGGTTGGACAATATATCCGCATTGTTCAAACTGGAACCAATGCTGCTAAATGGTGGTCAGTTGCCGAATTCAACGTGTTCTCTGATCCTACGATGAACAACAGCAGCTTTACGGCAACAGCCTCATCTACCGGTTCAGGAACTTCGACTGCTAATGCGCTAGATGGTGATGTAAATACTCGTTGGACGAGTGGAACAGCACAAGCCTATGGTCAATGGTTCCAGATCGATCTTGGTGCGGGGCAGGATGTTGCCAAGGTCGTCTTTGATGCCGGCCCTTCATCGGCTGGTGATTATCCACGCGGCTATGAGGTGCTTGGCTCTACAGATGGTGTCAATTGGACGAAATATGCAAGCGCTTACGGTAGTTCGCGTATTGTCGTTGCGGAATTCTGGTGGTCATCGTATATGCGCTATGTGCGGATCGCACAAACAGGGAGTAGTTCCAGTTGGTGGTCGATTGCAGATATTTCTCTCTTCTCCAGCAATGCATTGGAGCGGACGGGCTGGACAGTGACGGCGTCTTCAAGTGGTACTGGCGCTGGACCTAATAATGTGAAGGACGGGAGCATTAGCTCGCGCTGGACAACGGGCGCAGCACAAGCTAATGGTCAGTGGTTCCAAGTCGATATGGGCGCTAATATTCCATTTAACCAAATCATTCTTGATACAGAGAAAAATTCTACGTCAGAGCAGGACTATCCTCGCGGCTATACCGTTCAGGTATCGAAGGATGGGACGAATTGGTCAACGGTTGCGACCGGCCAAGGTAGACGTAAGGCAACACCTATTAATTTCCCTGCTGTCACGGCACGTTATGTGAAAATAACGCAAACGGGCAGCGCCACAAGCTGGTGGACAATTGGGGAAATGAATGTATATCTCAATAACGATGATCTCTCGATGAACTCGGCCTACAAGCAGCGTTTTGGTGCTGCAACGGCTGAAAGTCTCGTTACGACGCATCAGGATACATGGATTCAAACGAGCGATCTCGACAACATCGCAGATATGGGGTTGAACTTGATTCGTTTGCCAATTGGCTGGAATGAGCTGTTGAACGATAACGGAACATGGAAGTCCAATGCTTGGACCAAGATCGACTGGCTTATTAGCGAGGCAGCTTCTAGAAACCTCTATGTACTGCTTGATCTGCATATTCTGCCTGGCGGCAATTGTCCATTCGGCAGTTGCGGGCGTTTCGGACCGAACCCGAATGAATTCTGGACAAATACGACCTATCAGGATTGGGTCGTAGACATCTGGCAGCAGATAGCGACACGTTTCAAGAACAATCCGACTGTTGCGGGCTACGATTTGATGAATGAGCCGTTGATTGACTATGGCGAGGACACGGATGATGTAAACCAGAAATCGGATTATTACGACCGATTGTATGACGCTGTTCGGGCCATTGACCCTGATCATACGATTTATATCGCCGCGTTCTTCGATTGGGGCAATATAGCTGCACCGAGCACCAAAGGCTGGACCAATGTTATTTACGAAGTACATCCTTATGATATGCCGAACGGAAAAGATTGGAATGCGCAAAACGCATTGGTAGAGGATAAGCTCCAATCGATGGCGTCCAAGCAGCAAGAATGGGATATTCCTGTTTTGCTTGGCGAATATTCGCTCTACCATTATGACGATGTATGGTCGAAATGGATGGGCGGGCTTAATGCGATTCATGCCTCTTGGACGAATTGGACCTATAAGGTCAAAGGTGATATGAATGAAGGCGTAGGCGGATACTGGGGCTTGTACAATAGCAACTCGGCTCCTATTCCGGTCATCAATAATGATAATGCAGCGACGATAACCGCGAAGCTTCAACAGTTCGGAACGAGTAATTTCCAACCGAATACAAGCTTTATCAATACGGTCAAGAAATTCGCGAAGGGCGAGCCCTGGATGGCGACTGTTCCTCTTAATCAAACAGGCTGGACGGCAACAGCTTCATCTACCGAATCGGGAAGCTCTGCTTCGAATGCGCTCGATTGGAACACAGCGACTCGTTGGAGCAGCGGTAATGCGCAATCAAGCGGTCAATGGTTCCAAGTGAATATGGGTGCAAAGAAGGTGTTTGACCAGATTTCATTCGAAACAAAGTCTACCGATAAGTGGGATTATCCAAGAGGTTATCAGGTTCAGGTCTCTAACAACGGAACCACTTGGACGACTGTGAAGAGTGGTCAAGGCTTCGGATGGAAGCAAGCGATTACCTTTGAACCGCAATATGCTCAATATGTGCGTGTCGTACAAACGGGCAGCGGACCGGATTGGTGGTCGATCGCCGAGTTTCATGTATATTCGGAGCCGATGCTGAATAAAAGCAGTTGGACGGCGACGGCATCCTCATCTGATCCATCAGGTAATGTGCCGGCAAGAGCTATTGATGGAAGTCTAGCCACATGGTGGGCGAGCGGCGCATCGCAGGCGAATGGTCAATATTATCAAGTGGATTTCGGTAAGAACGAGACATTCAATCGCGTATTAATGGATGCGGATCCGAATGCGACTGATTATCCAAGAGGATACCAGATACAAGTATCAACCAATGGCACAGCTTGGTCGACGGTTGCGAGCGGCACCGGAAGCAGTGCTGCGGTTCTTGTCACTTTCGCACCACAGACTGCACGTTACCTAAAGGTTGTTCAAACAGGTACTGCATCCAACTGGTGGTCTATTTCTGAACTGAACGTGTACGGTGAGCTTGAGAAGAGCAGAACGGGCTGGACTGCTGCTGCATCTTCGACCGAATCAGGAAGCCTAGCTGCGAATGTACTGGATGGCAACACAACAAATCGTTGGAGCAGCGGGGCAGCTCAAGCAAGCGGTCAATCGTTCACAGTTGATATGGGCTCCAATCAGTGGATTAATCACATCGTTATGGATTCAGGCGCGAGTACGAGTGACTATGCGAGAGAGTTTACTGTGGAGATGTCCTATGACAACACCAATTGGAAGACTGTAGGCAACGGAGAAGGGACAGGAGCTGTCGTTACCTCAAACTTCCCATTATCAGAAGGTCGTTATATCAAGGTTACATTGAAGCAAAGCTCTGGCAGCTGGTGGTCCATCTCGGAGTTCAAGGCATACGAATAAGATTCAGTAAATATTATCTTAGATCCGAGAAGCCATCCCGTTTAG
Organism: Paenibacillus sinopodophylli; assembly: GCF_005930355.1. Taxonomy (GTDB): domain Bacteria; phylum Bacillota; class Bacilli; order Paenibacillales; family Paenibacillaceae; genus Pristimantibacillus; species Pristimantibacillus sinopodophylli. The sequence goes on along the minus strand of NZ_VDBO01000001.1, from coordinate 1,509,894 downwards.
ACATATTGCTGTCTCAGGGATGGCTTTTCCATTATAGGAGGCTGCCATGAAATTTATATATTCTAATCACCTATTGCGAAAATGTATTTCCATCGCGCTCATAAGCTGCATCGTTGTATCATTGGCATCGGTAATGCCTGCTCGTGTTTCAGCTGCATCACTTCCTTATCAAGATCCTACCCTTTCAATTAATGCCAGAGTTGCGGACCTTCTATCACGGATGACACTGGATGAGAAAGTGGGGCAGATGCTCCAAGTGGAGCGGTTATCCGCGTCTACAACTCAGGTGAAGGATCATTTAATCGGCTCTGTGCTAAGTGGAGGGGGCTCAACTCCGACACCGAATACACCGACTGCGTGGGCAGATACCATTGATGCGTTCCAGTATGCCGCGATGCAAACCCGTCTACAGATTCCAATTATATACGGGGTGGATGCGGTTCATGGTCATAATAACGTGTATGGAGCTACGATTTTTCCGCATAACGTAGGATTAGGTGCTACTAGAGATAGTGATTTAGTGAAGCGTATTGGCGCTGCAACGGCGAAGGAAGTAAGGACAACGGGCATACAATGGAACTTCTCTCCGTGCTTGTGCGCACCTCAAGATATTAGATGGGGAAGGACGTATGAAGGTTTCTCAGAGAATGCTTCATTAGTCAGTCAATTGGGCGTCGCTTATACACAAGGGTTACAGGGGCTTACGACAGACAGTGGTTTTCTGAAAGGGACGAAGGTAGCTGGCAGTATTAAGCATTGGGTTGGGGACGGCTCTACGACGAATGGCGATGATCAGGGTAATGTCACCTTGAGCGAGCAGGAGCTCGATCCTTACATTCAGCCTTATCGTGAGGCGATTGATGCAGGTGCGAGAACGGTCATGATCTCTCTCACAACGTGGAATAATATAAAGGCTCATGCGGATCACCATCTGATTACAGAAATGCTCAAGCAAGGTCTTAATTTTACAGGCATGGTCGTATCGGATTGGAATGGCACCTATTCGCTTGTCAACCAAGGGTACTATTCGAATTATTCCGATGCGCTCAAAGCAACCGTTAATGCGGGTATCGATATGTTTATGGAACCTGATAGCTGGCAGTCGTTCATCCCGACGCTCAAAAACCTAGTCAACACTGGTCAAGTTACTCAGGCTAGAATTGACGATGCTGTAAGCCGGATTCTGCGTGTTAAGTTCGAAGCGGGGATATTTGAAGCTCCCTACACGGATAGAAGTCTGATCAGCGGCGGCACTTTCGGTGGTGTGGAACACCGAGCGATTGCCCGAGAAGCTGTCCGTAAATCGGCGACGCTGCTCAAGAACGAAGGACATATTTTGCCATTGTCCAAAGCCTCAAAGGTATTCGTAGCCGGTACGAAGGCTAACAACATCGGTTATCAGTCCGGCGGCTGGACGATTACTTGGCAAGGCTCCCCAGGCAACATAACGCCAGGAACGACTATTCTACAGGGTATTCAAAGCGCTGCTACGAATTCAGCCAATGTAACATATTCTGCAGCGGGCACAGGAGCAGCTGGGAATGATGTTGCTATTGTTGTCATTGGAGAGTATCCTTCGGCCGAAATGGTCGGTGATGTTGGTCCAGGTCAGCCGCGAGCAGATTTGGAGCTCAGTACGGAGGATATTACATTGCTTAATAATGTGAAGAGCTCTGGCGTTCCGATGGTCGTAATCATGCTGTCCGGCAGGCCAATGATTGTAACCAACCAGCTTCCAGATTGGAAGGGATTCATTGCCGGCTGGCTTCCGGGCACAGAAGGAAATGGGCTTGCAGATGTGTTGTTCGGCGATTACGATTTCATAGGCAAGCTGCCGCTGACATGGCCTAGAAGCATGTCGCAAATTCCGAACAACTCGAAGGATTCTAACTATTCACCCTTATTTCCATACGGATTTGGTCTGAGTAGTTCCGCTATGCATACGAAGGATTCGGCTGGTGTCATTGAGGCTGAGAATCATAACGCTTCTTTCGGCGTTCAAACGGAAGCTGCGCTTGACAGTAATGGCGGTTTAAATGTCGGTTATATTGATGCGGGAGATTGGATGGACTACAGAATAAACGTCCCAGTCACTGGCACATACAAAGCTCGTCTCAGGGTGGCAAGCCAAACGGGTTCCGCTAATGCGATTCTTCTAAAGAATGGTTCTACAACACTCGCAACCTATTCCGTACCGAACACAGGCGGATGGCAGACATGGACGACGCTGTCGCAGAATGTCACACTTAGTGCAGGTGTTCAGACGCTTCGCCTGCAAGCTGCTGCAAGCGGTTGGAACTTGAACTGGCTGGAGCTTATTCCTACAACAGCTGTAACAAGTGGGAACTTGCTTGCGAATTCAAGTTTTGAAACAGGCAGTGCAGCGAGTTGGACCTCTTGGAATAATGGGACAAACGCCCAAAATGTAGATACGGACGCTCCACGCAGCGGTTCTTACAAAATGGTCTATTGGGCTGCTACTGCTTATCAGCAATTAACGAAACAGTCGCTGAGCGTTCCGAACGGCACTTACAAGCTAAGTGCGTGGGCAAGAAGCAGCGGCGGTCAAAAGAAGTTAAATCTGTTTGCCAAACAGACAGGTGCTGCTACTGAGCTTTCTGCGATTATCGCATCCAACGCAAGTGATGGCTGGACCAAGTATACGATCGACAATATCAAAATAACGAACGGCCAAATTGAAATTGGTGTCTGGGCGGATGCAAATGCAAACAATTGGGCTGTATTCGATGATTTCGAACTGGTTCCTGCAAATTTGTTGAGTAATGGCGGGCTTGAATGGGGAAATGCATCAGGGTGGACGGATTGGCATGGCGGACCGGCAGCACAGTTTATTGATAAAGATCAAACATTCAACGGCAGCTACAAACTGTCGCATTATGCCTCTTCCGCTTATACACAATTAACGAGCCAGAACGTGGCGGTTCCGAATGGAACCTACAAGTACAGCATATGGGTTCGATCAGGCGGCGGATTTAACGCCATTCAACTTGTGGCGAGAGGGTATGGAGGAACGGAATTGAATACGCAAATTACCGGATCAGTAGGCAATTGGACACAATACACGATTAACAGTATTCCAGTTACTAGTGGACAGGTTGAAGTTGGTGTTTGGTCTGACGGAAATGCGGGCAATTGGGCAGCATTTGATCATTTCGAGCTGACTAAACAATAATGGATAATTAATGAGCGTATGTATGCTGAAAAAGTCGCCTTGATGGCGGCTTTTTTGCTGAATCTGTGGCACTATGCATATAAGGATATCAATGTCATAATTAAATCGAATGAAGGATATGACAGATTATTTGCAGGAGGAACATTTATGACATGGAAATTAGAAAGTCCTGTGGAGATTCACAAAGAAGCACCATACACCTTTTATCTTCCAAGCGAATAGGTTCTTGAAAAACTAAGCGTTGGTGATCAGGTTAAGTTAATATTCATCACTGACGAGCTTCTATATAAGTTCACTAGCGTTGCATAAAACCTCCGAGTCACGAAAAAGTGAATATTCAGAAAATAAGTTTTCAGGGTGAAATGAAAAAGGTCGAACAGCTCTCAAAGGTAGTTCTTCCGTTTGGTTGAATTATACATTTATATACGTAGCTGTTCGTCTTTGCATTCAGCCCGCTTGATCAAACTTGGGTGTGCTTTCGCTGTCGTCCACGCGATGTTCGACTCGGCTTCTTCTTGAGTTGCCTGATCCAACTACCACACGGCTGCCATAATAGCTTAATAAGCCATCGTGTGAGTTGCAGCAAGCTGTGTTTCACTTTCGTTTCCAGCTTCACCAGCACGAGCAAACAGAATGCGATGAGTGCGATCCAAATCTGATTCGTAACGGCCTGTTCACTCGTCCCGTAAAAATGTTTGATCTGCAAATGCTACTTCATCCACTTGAAAAAGGTCTCAATGGCCCAGCGGCTGCGGTACATCTCACTAATTTCATCGCACGTCAAGTCGAAGCGGTTGGTCACCAGAAAAAGCAAGTTTCCTTGCGAGTCTTCGGTTTGAACCATTCGTAGGGCATGTTTCATCTTCTTCTGCTGGGAGGCCAATTCGCACGATGCAATCGGACGATACCAAGCTGTCTGCAGGCACACTCATCCCTCCAGAGGCTCGATGTGCGTGTTGCTCTTCAGGCGGGTCACAAAGAATATCTCATCCCTGCAGTAGCGGTCAAATAAAGTGTAGTCGATGTAGCCGCGATCAAAAATGTAGGTTACACCAGGCTCATGGACAAGTTCCTCCATTTGCGTGCGATCATTTTTCTTCGCTACGGTAACCGTGGCTTTCTCCGGAATGACCTCGTGCGTGTCCAGATAAGCCAGTCACATGTGGATTTTGATGCCTGCCTTCGTCTTGCGAAACTCGGCCCATTTGAATTTCTGCAGACAGAGTGTGACGGTGGTTGAGTCGATGATTTTGATCTTATGATGCTGAACGGTCGCACCTTGTCTGGCGAACACGCGTTTCGCGAGCAGCTCAAACACGCGTCGTAGAAGCTCGGGATCGACTTGTTTATGCTTGCGGCTGAGCTGTGCGGCCGAGATGGAAGTTTGCCCTAGCTCACGCTGCAATTCACCGCACAAAACATCGTCAGCTATGTGCTGCAGGCCTTTGCGATTTTGAAGCTGAGCAAGCAGAAACAGTTTGAGATAGGCTGTAGTCGTCAGCTTCTTTGCGTATTTATCCTGCTGGGCGTCCGCCACGGCGGTTGTAAACGTTTTCGTACAAATCGGCGCAAGCCATTTATCAAATGAAGAAAATAGCGTATGAATGTCCATGCTGATGTCCTTTTCAGTGGATTTATGGACAGGTCTACCTCTCCATTCCATTGTAAAGGATATTTTTATGTGCAAATACAAATAAACCAGAATCTTTTGAAGATTCAGAGAACATTAATGCAACGCTAGTGACCCAGAATATATTGTTTGTGCATTAAGGGCTAGGTTTGGTAAAGATGAAGATGATACGAGCGTTGATGAAGAGATACTAACCTTGTTTCCAGATGAAGCTTTTCCAGAGTATACGTCTTGGAAAATGGGACACTCGGATTTGGCGTACGAAATCAAGGAATGTTTGAAAGATATTTATAATATTGAATTGAAATAAGCGAATGAAATACAGGTTTAATTCCTAAAATTAGTACTTTCGGATTATTTTTGGTTACTTATATTGTCAAGTTATATATAATAAGATGAAAATGATAGAAATGAGGAGAAAGTCTTGAAATTTCTTAAAGTTTTAGGGTGGATTTTTATTCCTTTCATTATGATTTTGTTTACTTGGAAGAGGCTCAGTAGGAACATGAAGATTGTAGGTGTAACTTGGTCTGTTATTGCCCTGATTATTGCTATTACACCGAACAGCACAGAAGAAAAGTCATTAACCATAACGGCAGAAGCCGAAGCTACAATTGTACCAGCAGTTAAACAAGAGCTCAAGACTGTTGTAGACGAGAAGAAAATAAAAGAAGATAAAGAAAAAGAGGAAGCTAAAATAAAGCTAGCAGCTGAAAATAAGGCCAAAGCTGAACAGAAAGCCAAAGAAGAAAATAAAGTTGCAGTATTAGAATTTGAAAAAGGCGCTTATGCTTTGGAAGATGAAATAAAGCCATTCATTGAATATTACCAGAAAGCAATGGCTGGACTAGGCGATGGAAGTGTCGACATCTTTACAGCGTATGAAGCTACTGAAAAGGCAAGAGACGCTGCTAAGTATGTTCAATCTGAGTTTTATAGTTTAGCTGTACCAGAAAACCTCCCTAAAGATGTGAAAAAGATGTTAAATGAAGCGAAAAGCGATTTATCAACTGCTTATTATACAAAAAAAGAAGCATTTGAAATTATACTTAAATTTCTAGATGATCAAAAACCAAGTCATATGTCAAAATTCAAGGAAGAAATACAATTGTCTGATGCTTTTGTGATGAGTGGTGTTACTAAAATACTTGAAGCAAAAATAGCTGTAGGAATTGAGCTTGTGGAAACAGAATAGATTATGGAATGTTGTTTTGATCCAAGTTTAAATAGAATTCTGCTGAAAGTACTAAGCTGCATTTAGTATGAGGGTGCTGAATCTTGAGACGCAATGGGAAGGAGCCTAAGTAGCAGCTCCTTCTTTTTTATATCCAGTTCATTTGATCTGTTTCATCGTTATAGGCGTATTGTTTTATTCCTTTAAACAAATCAATGCTTATCTTCTTGAGTGCAAACGGATTATGGAATAACTTAAAGCTATAATGGTATCCCTTCTCTGTCAGAAGATCCTGAAGTGTTGCTACAGCACTGATTCGGGTGTTACGATGTGACTGGAACAATCCAGAAGCTTCAAAATGTCTCTCAGGCACGTTGGATAAATTAGAGCTATTTGTAGAAAAGACCAGTTTTTCTTCGCCGTACAACGCTTCTATAATGCCTGAATGATAGCTGTGAGTAATTGGAATCCTCATATTACCTGAAAAGATCAGTAGGTTAGTATTGTTCTTATCTAGTTGCTTATTAGCGGCATCTTTAATTGTCTTACGAATGCTAAGCGCATCATTACCACTCCACACAATGCTATCAGGCTCCTTGATAGGGGATTTTACTTCAACAAAGATATTGTCTGATTCAGTGTGAATTGTAAACTCGCCTTTAGTGTTGTTTTTGCCTTTGGGATGAAATGAGATTTTATGACCGTTGCTTTCAACACAATAAGCCGCCATTAGTTCATTTTTTGCTTGGAAGAAGGTACTCCAGACGTTCGACATTAATCGGTTGCGTAAATCATCATCCATTATCTCATGTTTAAACGCTACCTCAAGATACTTATCATATTCAACTTGCCTGATTAATGCCCCCTCATCAGTGGCAGTAAGGAAGTATGGGACACCTTCTGGTTTTTTCATTCTTGATAATTGCAATCTCAACTTATTTAAGTGCAATTCCCCATATAACCTAACGATATTATCCAACGTTTCAACTCCTTGGCAGGTAAAAACAAAGAAAAGCTAGTGTGTAAAGTATATAGCGTAATAGTCTTTTCAATAGCTTCATTGCGATTCTTTACCATTCTATTTGATATTTTTCATACGTAACGTTATAGGAAAGAATACTTATTGATACTGCTTTATTTGTCATAGATTGAGACATATTACCTATTATATCGTATAATTGCTGGAAGAGAAGGAAGTTTAAATGAAAGTTGGTGTACTACTTGAGGGGGAAATTCGCCTTTATGGATTACAAGCTGATTATTAAAATAATAGTAGCTATCCTATTCATACAACTCTCAATGAAGTTTTTATCCAATAATAACTATTGAGTAAGTGGAGGATTTACCATAGCAGGTGTATTCTTATTAATTCATGTACTTGAGCGCAGCTATAACAACGGAAAGAAAAATCAAAAATCAAACATGTTTAAATAAGAGTCTGATTTTATTCGGGGGAGCTGTTTTATGTTATGAAAGATTCAGAATTTAAAGATTGTTATGCCGGTGTGTTTGCAGAAAGTGGATTATGGATCAACTCTGAAAATGAATATATTGAAATATCTAGCATGGATTATGACTATAGGCTTAGAACAATTTCCCATCTGCTAAGTGCCCTCTATTTAATGAATAGAAGTGAATCTGCTTATACTGGCATTATTACGTTTAGTGGACGTTTTTCTGACGATCTTGCGAAAAAACTTAATGAATTAGGATGCAAAGTATCCGAGAGTAGCGCTGGTGAATACCAAATGAAAAAATTTGACTATTAAAACACGGATTTTAAAGGAGGACGTTGCGAACGAATCGTTATTATTTCACATTAAAAAATAGCAGTAGTATTCAGGAGTTTTATGAAGAATCGTTTAAGGTAATGGCAAGGAATATCAATAATGCAATATTGTTTTCAAGGTACAATGAAAAACTGATTTTAAAGGTGGTATTGAAATGTCAAATGGATCAAACATGCAAATTTTCAAAATAGGATACCCACCTATTAAGAGTGTTGATGGATATTGGATGAATTCAGATGGTGAGATGTTTGACATTAAAGAAGACATGTCAGAAAAACAAATTAAAGCTTGCGTTGACCTTTGCAAGAAACTGCAAAAAGATAAGTTGTACTGCACTGGAGATGATACAGAGGTATATAAAATACTTCAAAATAAAATTATCGACTTAGAGAAATATCTATAGGATATAAAACGGAGATATTATTACTTTAATGGGGGAACTCAAAAAATCCATCAAGATCACAAGCAAAAGCTTGGATGGCTACTGGATGGAAGGTTGTCGATGGCTGGAGCTTTGCATATGGCGAAGTAACTTTCTTACGAAAAGACGATAAATGATTAGTTTCACGAAGGTTAAAGCTGGTTGAAAACATCTAAAAGTGATTGGGCTATATGCGCTCCATATCTTGATCCTAAGAATAAGCAAGCTACTAAGACTAGATACGCCTTTTTATATTCATTGCCATATTACAGAAGAGTCAGTTCGTACCAAGGTTTTTGCGAAGTAACTTTATCAAATAATCATATTTCCTTAAAAGAATTGTGAGAAAATGAATACAGCATATTTATAATCTATATCCCACAAACAGATGAAGAAAAAAATCTGAGTCTTGATGTTACTTGGGTTAAAAAGACTAGGGTATTTACCGAATCATTAGAAATCAAAGAATTATCTGAATGGATTAGAATTATCGTAATAAAGGTTATTGAAATACATTTCAATCTGGTAAAACTTAAACGCTTAGTTCGATTTATTGATAGTTTGGAAAGAGGTATTGGGTATGAATGATAAGCTTATAAATCCTCAATGTAGGTGTGAGGAAATTGGTTGGAGTAGATTAACACGTGATGCTAGACTATTGCCAAAGATAAGGTTTTTACGTTTGGGTTAACTGTGATTGCTGAAGTTTGTACTAATTGTAGTCTAACTTTTTCTATGAGATTCGATGCTATTGATGACCTGATAAAAGGGTTGTTTTAAAGTGGATGGATTACATTCTTCATGCACTAAAGCGACAATTGAGAAAAATAGTAGAAGGTTTTTCGGAGGGTTCGGACGATGCATATGACAGAGCGTTCAGAAATCGGATTTTATGATGCCAATTGGAAAGAAGTACCGAAGGAACAAGCAACAGCCGTTATTATTCGCGAACTAGACGAAGCTGGCAACGTTGTGAATGTGGTAACGATGTTTAAGAGCTTACCGAATGTTTAAACTCTAAATCTTAAGGAGTGCTAAATGGATTCTCAAGAAAAGTTATCAGTTAAAGGCAAGTTATCTTATCAAGATTATATGGACTTTCAAGTACTGCACAATAAAAATAAGAACTTACTTCAATTTGTAAATTTATTTGTTATTTTTATGCTTACAGTTCTAATAGTATCATCGTTTAATGTGAGTGATTTGCCAATGTACATAGTAATAGGTTTAATGGTTAGCGGTTTATTTACTTTAGTTACTGCAATTTTTGCAACCATCAAATATAAAAATGTATTTAAGAGCGATAGGTTATTACAGAAGGAATATTCTTATTTTATTGGAAATGATGGAATTGGTATTGAATCCGAAGTTGGTAAATGGGAAATGAAATGGAGTGATGTTTATCAAGCTAAACAAAACCACAAACTTCATTCAATCTTAATTGCTAAAAATAAGGCATTGATTATTCCAAGATCATTTTTCGCAAACTCAGAACAGATAAAGGAATTTGAAACTTTGCTTCGGAATAATTTATCGGTTAAACAGTATAAAGTGAAATAGATAGAGATGTGATAACAAATTGAATAGTCAGTAACGACAAGTTGTTAAAATGAAAGTTTGCTTTTAATAGGAGGTCGGAAAAATTGAAGAAAAAACAGCGGAGATTTATAAGTGGTGAGAAGGTTGCCTTTCTGAACCCTATAGATGGAAACATGTCTGAAGGTGTTTTACGAAGATATTTAGAAATTGATGAAGATGAGGATCAGGAGGACTATCGAGTGCGGATAGAATGGGAAGGTAAAGAAATTGATACGTTTGAATATCATGTAAGTAAACTTAATTGAGGATCAATGGTCAATTGCATCCAATAATGAAATGGTATTCTATTGCGCTTAAAGGTCAAGTATAGTATTTGCAAAAGACATGATTAGCTAGCCTTTGACGAAATCATTCATATTCTAAAACTGTATCTAATGCTGTGCGAACGTAACGATTGCTCACAAAAAGCTTGAGAAGATTAGACGCTTTATACCGAAAGAGCTGATTGAGTTTCTACGAAGCCAATAGTGTAATGAAGGTGTATGATTTATGGAAGATATTGAAAACAAACGTTCCACTATCTATGAAGTGTGGCTGTAGCTCTAACGTAAATACTATATTGGTTTTAGAAAATACGATGAAGTTGGCAACGGTTAACGTTTAAATAATGCTTATGAGTTTTGCTAGAATAAAGAACGTTAAAATGAGTTTCTAAAACGATGGTTTATGATACATAATATTGGAACATCTAAAATTGTAAGAATACTGCTAATTTCAAGTTTAAAATGTATCAAAACCCATATCAAAATCAATGTATTTTTAAATACCGTTTAGTGATACGATTGTCCAAGACAGTAAACGGTGGAGGATGATAAAGTGATTTATGGGTACGCGAGGGTTTCAACAGTGGATCAGACAATGGACTTGCAGATTGATGCATTGAACAATTACGGAGTCCAGAAGATATTTCAGGAGAAGGCAAGCGGTGCTAAGGACAACAGAGAGCAATTGCAAATTGTTCTAGATATTCTATGTGTGGGTGATATGCTCGTAGTTTATAAACTGGATAGGCTAGCACGATCTACAATTAAATTAATTCAGGTGCTTGATGATATTCAGGGGAAAGGCGCTCATCTAGTTTCTGTTAATGATAACATTGACACTACAACCGCAGCTGGGAAAGCATTATTTGGAATGCTTGCAGTGTTTGCAGAGTTTGAACGCAACATCATTATAGAGCGTACACAGGCCGGTTTAAAGGCAGCAAGAGCAAGAGGTCGCGTAGGTGGTAGGCCATTGAGTGATCAGAACAAGGTTGCCAACGCATTGAAACTATACGATGCCGAAACTCATACAGCTAAGGAAATTGAAGAATTAACAGGAGTTAAAAGAGCCACGTTGTACAGAGCGATTAATAAACGTAAAGAGGTAGTAGAAGGATAAGCCTTCTAACTTTAGCTAAAAATCCTGTATTCAAATGTATGTTTAAACTGCAAGCGAAAGGGATGCAGGACAGTCATACAAAGATAACCTAATTCAGAAGATGAATACCGATCATATGCATGAGATGACGATTAGATATATCAAACACAGCCATGCTTAATAAAATAGCATGGCTTCATTAATATACGTAGACAAGCAAACATAGCCTTCATAAATAAAACTCCACTTTTAAAAGACATGTATCTTGAGGGTGGGGGGTACTTTCTACCTTTTGAATCAAAAGGCTTTTCCTAACAGAGGGTAGCACTTACAGAGTCAGACTAAAAAGAATCCAACGCACTCCACTCATCATATGGTACTATTTAACAAGTGTATAATTATGATATTCGATTTACGTAAGGAAGTTATATGAAACACTACATCTATTATATGTAAGTTTTCATATAGAATTTATATTCAAATTTCATTCAATTAATTTAGCGTAGTATAAAAGGAGGATCTTTTTGAAAACAACATTTAAACCGAAAGTTAACCCTAGTCGTGAATTTTTAGAAATTGCTTCAGATTTTTCAAATCCCTTAGATATTGTACGTGAAGCTCTATCAAATTCATTTGATGCAAAAGCATCAGAGATTTTTATTACATTTTCAATAACTACAGAACGTGGTGTCAAAAAACTTAAAATACTGCTTCGAGACAATGGCACAGGCATGGACTATAAGGGGATAGAGTCATTTTTTGATTTGGGTAACAGCTTACGAAAGGAGGTTAAGGATGAAGACCCTTTTCTAATTGGGGAAAAAGGGCATGGTACAAAGATTTATTTTAATTCTGAACGAATCGTAGTTGTTACAGGGACAAATGAAAAGAAATTCTCATGTTGCATGAATAATCCAATAGGATCTTTGTATGATGGCATTGTACCAGACGTTGAAGTCGAGGAAAGCCAAGAGAGATTCGAGGGTACTTTAATAGAAATAACAGGATATAATAATAATGAAAGGGACGTTTTTACACATGATCGCTTAAAAGACTACATATATTGGTTTACCAAATTCGGCTCGTTCGAAGGACAGTTTGGTGAGCATCCATATAATAATGTAACTCTACATTTACAAGGAATTGATCGAAGCACACATGAAATTTTAAGATTTGGTCATAAATTTCCAAACGAATCGGAGAGTTTAGATAAACTGTTGAACGATCATTTAACTGATGCACCTGACTATTTTGTGAAAAAATTTGTATTTGAAGGTAACCTTCGAAGATACCCTGATATAAAATATCAAGCTATTTGGTATATAGAAGGAAATAAAGCTAAACGGATCGTTAATAACATGTTAAAAAGAAGTGGTTATCAAGCTCCAAGTGGTGCATATACCGTTCAAGAGAGGTATGGAGTATGGTTAGCTAAAGACTACATACCTGTTCAGCAAAAAAATGAATGGATAAATAAGCGAGGTAGTGAATCAACAAAACTACATGCTTTTTTTAATTGTCAGGATCTTAGGTTAACGGCAAATCGAGGGTCTGTAGATAATACCTCAGGGGATATTCTAGAGGAAATAAAAAACACTATCAACGAACACTATACTAAAATTACGGAAAGTGACGATTGGGGAAACATGGAATGGCTTGAAGAACAATCACAAGCGTATCAAAGTGAAAGGAAAGAAGAAAAAGATTTTGAAAAAAGAGCAAAACTAATTAAGTCTGCAAAAACTGCTGAATATAAAGACATTACCTTACGTGAACCACGTCAAGAGCAAGGTGTGTTTTCAATTTACCATGCTATAAATATTTTAGAGCCGCATTTTTTTCCATTTGAAATTATCGACTATGATACACACGCAGGCATTGATGTGCTAGCACGCTTAAGAAATTCAGGTGTTGATTTAGAGCGTTCCTATTTGCGTTTTGTTGAATTTAAAAATGTTTTGAAACATAATTTTAATCATTCATTCAAACGCCTTTATGGCATTGTGTGTTGGAATTTGCAAATAGTACATGATGAAGTAGTCACAGACGCATTTGGTTTCAATCGTAAGTTACGATGTGTTCCCAGCTCTTCAGAGGGTACATATACGCAATATTTTTTAGAAGATGAAAGGGATCCACATCGAATTGAAATCATAGTATTAGAAGAATATTTGCAAGAACGCTTAGATATTCAGTTTAGACGTGTAAAGTCTTAAACCATAATAATAATGTTTTGAAAAACTAACTAATAGCTAAGTAATGATATATAAACGAAATGCTATTATCAATAAAACAAGCTTTGCATTAAAAAGAGGCCATTACTCAGTTAAATAGTATATGGCTTCTTCATCGATGGTTTATATTAATGTTTCAGTTGCATATCATACTTCGGTTTTATCTGATACATAAAGAAGCATTATAAGGTTATTATTGTATTAAAGGATGGGCTGATGGACTTATTGAAATTGCCCCAAACATCATTTGCTACTTTTCAACAAGCTGTATGACTATGCATTAGATGAATTTTTGAAGACATTATTACAACTTATTCCTGCTTGTGTGCCTAATAATGAATTAAAGTCACAAACTAATTTTGAGTGGTATGAGGAACCAGTAGGTACAACATGGACATTAAGTAGAGTAAATGAAGATTACATACATATTAAAATTGTTTCTTATAAAGACATTGACCATAAGCAAGACCAGGAAACAGAAATTGATTTCACATGCCGAACGATTGATTTTGTTGGAAAAGTTGTGAAAATCTTGGATTTACTTATAAAAACGCATGGTATCGTAGGGTTCAAGGAATGTTGGCATGAACATGATTTTCCTAAATCCAGTTATTTGAAGTTAAAGAACTTCTATATCACGAGTACTACTTACTGTGTATTTGAGTATGAGGATAAAGGCTGTCCACTTGCTAAAACGGACATTAATAAGGACATTGAATTGTTATTTCGTGACATACAATCTTGATAAAAGAGCAACTCTATCTATGCATCATCAATTGATGGTGCTTTACTTATTCCTATGAGAGTGTCTGGAAAGTCTATGAAACTAACAACTCTATTCTAGTTCGGAAAATCGTGGTAATATTTCACTATTAATATAGTAGTGAATTGAATGTACTAAATTCCATTCATCATATTCATTGGATCATAAGTTGTAAGTTGATATGGAGGTTTCTATTGTGATTGGTTACATAGTATTATCATTAATTATCGTTTTTTGTGTGGCAGCTATTATTGGGATTAAAATCAGAAATAAAACGGAAATGAAGAGTTCTAGTCAGCCAATTGAAGGAAGCTATAACCTAAATGAAATTGAAATTACAGATATTGATGAGATGGAAGACGGCTCTGAGTTTAAAATGTATCTGTATAGGCTTCTGATTGAGCTAGGATACTCAGGCGTTTATAAGACGACAAACAGCAGAGATTTTGGAGCAGATGTGGTATTCACTGATCGTGAGGGCATAAGAAACGTGGTACAAGCGAAGCGTAACATCGACCCTGTTGGTATTAGCGCTGTTCAGGAAGTATTCTCATGTATGCGTTATTACAAAGCCAAGAAAGCCATTGTAATAGCTTCTGCTAAGTTTACCGAACCATGTGAAACGCTTGCTGGAATCAATCATGTGAAGCTGCTTGATAGAGCTGATTTGATTAAGATAATTGAAGCGTTTAAGGAAGATGATGTTCGAACGGCTAAGGATATGATTGAAGCAGAGCCAAGAATGATCTTAGAGTCTTGGTTTGAAGCAAATAGTACTGTCTTGCATGAGATTAGGAAGGACTATAAGGCAGAGAAGCTTGTGAAGTCAGTGATGTAAAAGTGAATTGAATTTCGCGAAGAAGCAGTTTAATATTTTGGAGGAACTTATGAGTAGAGAGCAGATAGATTTTCTAGGTCAAGTTTTGATGTCGGGAGTCAGGGATCAATCAATTACTTTTTGGGAAAAATTGATTGAAGGAAAAATGAGAGGCTCCATGTCTAAGAAAATAAATGAAAGCTATAGTACGGAACAATTAGAGATATTATCTTACATAATATCTCAGGTTGTAGATACGACGCTTCATAACTTGTTATGGACTATAGAACAAGAAGATAAGATTCATCTAAAAGTTCAATTGGATGATGAAGAGATAGATATTAAAAGAGCTAGCGATGGTTTGGCTGGCGAACTTTACACAGAGGATGGCTGGATTGTTAAGTACAGTGAGAAAAGATATATCGAGCCTTGAGCAACTTGTATGATATACGTTAAGTTACATAGGGGCAATTTATGAGGGATTTTTAGAAAACACAACATTCAGTCAGCAGGTTATGTAAAGATTTCAAATGGTAATGACCTCGCTCCGAATAGATGGACACAAAGAAAACCTCTATAATAAATCATGGAGGGGTTCATATGGGAAAACGGAAGAAATTTGACAAGGCATTTAAGGAGCAGGTAGTCCTGCGTATATTGGCTGAAGAATCAACAGCTTCTGAAACAGCCAAGGAACTAGGCGTACATTATACGACGGTTAAAGACTGGGTAAAGTTGTATAAACAAGACGGCGAACAATCCTTTCCAGGCAGTGGAAATCTTAAAGCAGAAGATGAGGAAATACGTAGGCTTCGTAAGCAACTCGCTGATCTCAAGGAAGAAAACTAAATTCTAAAAAAGGCGGCAGCCTACTTTGCGAAAAATCTGAAGTAAACACGTTCAAGTTCATCTATGAACACCGCTTCGAATTTCGGATTGCAAAGATGTGCCAGGCTCTCCATATCTCTCGAAGCGGCTATTATGCTTATATTAAGCGACCTGAAAGCAAAGGTAGTGTTGAAAATCGGAAGTTGCTAGATACGATTCGAAATATCCATCATGAAAGTCGTAAGATCTACAGGTCGCCGCAAATTACAAAGAATCTACCGCCTGACCAGAAAGCTAGCCGAGGCCGTGTAGCCCGTCTCATGCAAGAAAATGGAATCCAGTCTAAAGTGGTCAAGAAATACAAGGCCACAACGAATTCTAAACACAATTTACCTGTCGCGGATAATCTTCTAAATCAAAATTTTGAAACAAAAAAACCACGCGAGAAATGGTTAGCAGATATCACGTATATTCCTACCGATGAAGGCCGGCTCTACCTCGCGGGAGTTATGGATCTGCATGGCCGCGAAATCGTAGGCTGGGCGATGGACAGCCGTATGAAGGCCTAACTCGTCTCTTCTGCGTTAAAACAAGCCATAGGACGCGCCGGCGCAGTTAAAGGTTTAATCGTCCATTCTGATCGTGGTGTTCAATATGCCAGCAAGAAATACCAACGTCTCCTGAAGAAACACGATTTCGTCTGCAGCATGAGTCGCAAAGGTAATTGCTACGACAATGCACCAATGGAATCTTTCTGGGGGAAACTCAAAATGGAATGGCTTAATGAGCGTAAATTTAAGACTAGGGCTGAGGCCAAAAAGGCTGTATTTGAATACATTGAGCTGTTTTACAATCGACGGAGAACGCATTCCTCCAACAATTACATCCCGCCATTACAGCGTTTTGAGGCGGTTTAATGATTAGACTAACGGTTGTAATGAGGCTTTTTTGCTGTCTACTTTATTAAGGCAAGGTCAGTTTTTATATAACCTATCCTGTAGAAAATCCTTAATCGCAAATTTTATCACCATAACAAAAAAGCACACCTCCAACTGTTTTTGAGAAACAGTAAGATAGTGTGCTAAATTTCAATAATGGAGTTCCTACAAGACCACTAAATCATTGACCCTGTGGATAAGTCCAATTTCTTCAATAAGGATGCGGTCAAGAGGACTCGAACCTCCACGGTTGTTACACCACTAGAACCTGAATCTAGCGCGTCTGCCAATTCCGCCATGACCGCATATCACTGTAACGACGAAGATTATCGTAGCATGAGTGAAGTGGTTGAGTCAACCCGTTTGTAAATGTTTTTAATTATTTATTAGGATTTGCTGTTTTCAAACGCTTTTACAATTTCCTGAATGCCGTATTGATTGGCTAGCGGGGCTTCTCCGAAAAGATGCCATTCTTTGCTTGTATCGCCTGTGCCGACTACAAATACCTGATTTTTCTTTACGGCAGTCATTTGATTCCATATGCTGCTTTTTAACAGGTTGTCGTAAGTTGTTTTTGTGTCCGTGCTATCTTCGTAAGATTGAACCAACAGCATGATATAGTCTGGATTGTATTCGATCATTTTCTCCAGCGACACTTCGAGGACGCTTTCTTCCTGTGGGTAGGCTTCGACCTTTTTCAACCCCAGATCATGATGCAATACTGCGCCGCGTGCGTTCTGTTCTCCAATGATGTAAAATTGCTTTTCGTTTACCATCATAAGCATGAAAGTCTGATCCCCGGCAATAGAGTGAATTTTCTCCTTAGCGCTCGCTGCCACTGCTTCGTAATCAGCAATTGCTTTCTCAGCAGCATCCACCTTATCTAGTACCTTGCCCATCTCAAGCAAATTCAGGCGCCAGCTCTGATCAGGCAGCATGATCGTAGGTGCAATTTTCGTTAGTGAGTCATAATCATTCTGGATTCTCCAATTCGCGCCTAAGATCAGATCCGGCTCCGTAGACAATATTTTCTCGTAGGGAATATCAAAACCCGGACCTAGCTTCACAACATCCTTAAAGCTGTCGCTGAGATACGCAGGAAACTCAGCATGTGCATTTAAGGCCGCGACAGGCGTAATGCCGAGTGCGAACAATAGCTCTCTATATTGAACCGGCAGACCGACTATTCGCTGCGGATTCGCTGGAATCGTGACGTCGCCTTTCATTGTAGAGACCACTCTGGTCGCATCGCCCGCAACATTAGGACTCGCAGATGCCTCAGATGTTAGTGTTGGCGAGTTAGATGTGCCGCCAGCCACATTTCCGTTCGTACTCGTGCCTGTCTGGCATGCGGTTAGGATCAGTGTCAAACAGATCAGCATAACTGCTGCCAAGGGTGGTTTCTTGCTCGTGTACATGTGTAAAACGTCCTCTCTGCTAATATGATAATAATTATCATTACCAATATAGCTGTCAATGTTATTTGCAACAATGGACTTTTCGGACAGTTGAAATGGATTATGGGGCCAATCGGACTGCTTACACCCGTGCATTCTGAATGCAATGGGGGATAGACCTGTTTGTTTTTTGAACATGCGGCCAAAATAATATTCATCCTGGTAACCGACAGATGCTGCTATTTCATGCAAAGTAGCTTCGGTATGCAGAAGCAGCTCTTCAGCTTTGTTCGTACGCAAATGCATGAGATATTCAATTGGGCTTTTTCCAGTATGTGCTCGGAATAAGCGTGTGAAATGCCTTGGACTGCAATTCCATCTACGAGCTAATGCATGGACTGTGATTTCTTCTTTATAATGTTCATTCATATATCGGAGCGCTTGCTCAACGGGACTAGCTGCAGCGGTAAGCGGTTGATGTCCTTCAAGCTGGCTTAGTAGTTCCTGAATGAATAGATAGAACAGCCCTTTCGTTTGAAGCTTTCCGTTTATTTCGGAGTGTTTCCACTGGTTGTCCATCTGCTTGATTATATCGTACAAATACATAGCATCTTGCGGCTTGAAATGATAAGGGACTCCGAATGGGTTGCAGCTCTCCATTAGCTTCTGCAGTCCGCGGCTTGCGGGTAAAGCCAGCATTGCTTTGTACAAGATGAGATAGTATTCGAACTCTTGCTCTGTTAGTTGAATGTTCATTCGCATCCCTTTGCCAGCATGCAGTAAATGCAAGGGTTTCAGCGCATATTGCTCGCCTTCAAGTATGATACGCGCACTGCCGCGTATGCCAAATAGAAACCCGCTGGATGGCAATTGATAAAAAACAGCTGTATGTTCTTTCGTCATTCTCATACGGCGAATGTCTATTATTCTAATAAAAGCCTGGTTCCAGAGCAGGCTATGATCATTCCAATTCATTATGTTCACCCTTATGTCAAGACGTCTGTACGCATAGGCTTATTGTAGGTAGTAACCGTTAGCAGCGTCAATGAAATCTATAAAAATAGAACAACCGCATCTATCCACTCCATTTGCCGTATGAACAATGCCTGAAATTTATGGTTTCGGGGGACAATTCCAATCATAGTCGGTATCTATTTCACTTTATACGGAGTGTGCTATACTTTAATAATGTAGTTTCGAAAGATTAAAGAAGATATCACAACGATTGTGAAAATTTCATTATTATTTATATGTAAAAATGGAGGAACGATTGTGAAGCAATTGGAACAAAAAATAGTGGAAGACGGTATTGTTTTAAATGAGAATGTACTAAAAGTGGATTCCTTCCTGAACCATCAGGTTGATCCGCAGCTTATGCATAGCATTGGACAAACCTTTGCAGCGCTCTTTGAAGCCGAAGGAGTGACGAAGGTGCTCACTTTGGAATCTTCAGGCATTGCGCCTGCAGTTATGGCTGCTCTGCAAATGAATGTGCCGCTTCTATTCGCACGCAAACGCAAGTCATTAACGCTGAAGGATGACTTGTATACGGAGAAAATATTTTCCTTCACGAAGCAAGAGGAAAGTGAAGTTACGGTTTCGCGGAAATTTCTATCCTCTGAGGATCGGGTACTTATTATTGATGACTTTCTAGCTAACGGTGATGCGGCGCTTGGACTAGCGAAAATCGTAGAGCAAGCGGGAGCCGAGGTTGCAGGGATCGGTATCGTAATCGAGAAAGCCTTCCAACCTGGAAGAAATAAGCTAATTGAGCTTGGCTATGTTGTTCATTCACTGGCCAGGATTGCTTCACTCGCTGGCGGGAAAGTAACGTTTGCTCCTAACTAATTGGAAGGATAATGCGAGGGCTAATTGACAATTGAATCTTCTTGTAACTATAATGCTTACATGATGATTCCGTTCGGTGTTTTCAATACAGGGGGTGATCGCGTTGACTAACAATAGGTTTGCAGTAGCCGTTCATATTATGACATTGCTTGAGTCGGACAAGGGAACACGAATAACTTCAGACTATATCGCAGGCAGCGTGAATACGAACCCTGTCGTCATTCGCAGAATAATGGGACTATTGAATAAAGCTGGTCTTGTTGCTACCAGTGCAGGCATCGCAGGTGCCGTCATCACTAGGCCGGTGAACGAAATTACGCTTTATGATATATACATGGCTGTTCATAATAATGGGCAGGATGAGTTGTTTGCGATTCATGAGAAGCCTAATCCGGATTGTCCGGTTGGCAGAAATATTCAATCCTCGCTGGAAACGGCCTTTACCGAGGCACAGAGAGCGATGGAGGAAAAGCTGGCAGGCATCACGTTAGAGCAGATTACAGCTGATGTCATGAGCAGGTAGAAGTTGTGTTTGTAGAGTTAGTGATAAGTCTCTTCGGAGGCTTATTTTTTTCCGCATAATTTCCAGCATTTTCACAAACAATGTTAATAAAAGGTGAGAGGTGAGTGCAGCATGAGCATACAGCAAACGGAAACGAATCAGGAAATGAAGGAAGCATGCCGAAATTATCGAATGCGATCAGTTGCCAAAGTCGCAGCAGCGGCTGTTATTTGCAGCCTCCTATCGACAGTTGGCAGCCCCAGCAGCTATGCATTGTCAGCGGAATTCGCTAAGAGGCAGGTAGAGGTGTCATCTCAAGAAAAGCGTACGGTGGCTGTCGTTATTGACGATTTCGGCAATGGCATGAATGGAACCCCGGAGATGATGAAGCTTCCGATCCATATAACAGCAGCGATTATGCCGTTTATGCCGACAACGAAGCAGGATGCTGAGGAAGCTCATAGACTGGGTCATGATGTTATTGTACATATGCCAATGGAACCGAACAAAGGCTTGAAGAAATGGCTGGGTCCGGGAGCGCTGACGACAGATTTGAGTGATGATGAGGTGCGGAAACGGGTTGAGGATGCGATTAATGATGTCCCGCATGCTATTGGCATGAACAATCATATGGGCTCAAAGGTAACGTCTGATGAGCGAATGATGAGAATCGTGCTGGGTGTTTGCAAGGAGCGGGGTTTGTTTTTTCTAGATAGCAGGACGACCTATAAGACCGTAGTTCCCAAAATAGCAGAGGAGCTTGGCGTGCCGATTGTATCGAATGACGTATTTCTTGATGATGTGTACTCCGTCCAGCATATTTCCAAGCAGATCGGCGTACTGCGCAAGCATTTGGAGTCGCACATAAGCTGCATTACGATTGGACATGTAGGACCTCCTGGGAAATTCACGGCGTCAGTTCTCCAGCAATCCATTCCTGTTATGCAGCCTAATGTGCAATTCGTGAAGCTGACAGCGCTTATTCAAGGACAATCAATGAACGATCCACTTGTATTGCCTAATCCCTGAAGCAATCGCTTCGGCAACTTGTTGCTGTCCTGCGGGATCTGTGAGCATGGTACGGTCAGACATACTGCTAATAAAGCCCATTTCTACAATGACAGCAGGATTCTCAACACGTTTAAGCAAATAAAACGGCTTTCCTTCACGTGGAAGGTAGGCCTTATTCTGCTGTCGGTTTAACGCGTCTTGGATACAGAATGCAAGCAGCGAGCTCTCGCCGCTGCTTTGATGCAGTACGAGCGGGCCTTTCTCCGTTGGTTTTTTGGACCAATTGACATGAAGGCTGATGAGCAGCTCGTTCTCAATTTCCTCAGTAAGCTGCCGTCGCTGTGATAAATCCTTGCGATGCCTTGAACGTGTGACATGCCAGCGATTGTCATCGCTTAATGCATAATCACCATAGCGATTCAGTACAGCAGGGATATTATGGCTGCGAAGAATGAAATAAAGCTTGCGGGCAACGGCTAAATTAATGTCTTTCTCCAAAATTTCGGCCGAGGTTGCTCCTCCATCAATACCACCATGTCCGGCATCTATAATGACTACAGTAGAGGGCAGAGCCCAATCCTGCTTGGAGCCGACCGGCATGAGCGGCCAGGCAAAAACACTAAGGGAGCCGCTGCATACGGCAAGCCATATAGCGGTAAAGCTTATTGCCAGTTTCTGAAACATAGTAAGTGGTTCCTCCATGGTGGCTTTGACGTATGCTTAGCGTGGCTTTTTGGAGGATAACTCATACATGTTTACATTCGGCTGCTGCGGGGCAAACTTAAGTTATTATCTTATAACGGAGCAGAGGGTGTGGAGCGAATGGCAAAAGGCGATGAATATGTGAAGTATATAACGGAGCAGTTCGTGAATTATATAGAAACGCCAAGGGAAGAGCGGAAGCAGACGAGGATGTCAGCCAAAGCACGCAGGGAGCCCTGGCTGACGCGGTGGTTTGGCTTAGGACCCATGAGTATCCTTATATGGTGGCGGGGACGCACGGGTGGTCAGCGATAGAAGCTGCCTAGTTTAATGAGCAAAGGAGCAGGAATGTAGCGCCGATCCGATCCGTCCTCACTTGTCTCGAGAGCGACATATATGCGTCCACTGTCCCATTTGTTATAGCCTACAACAGACCATACGTATCGCATTTGACCATCGAACAGCTCAGCGCTATAGCGGAGCTGTTCTTTTTTATTTATTCTAGTGAATAATGATGAGTATGATTTGGCATCAATGGCAAGAGGCTTGTCGGTTAACCAAGGGAGCTTATCATAAGCTTGAAATGACGCTAAACTAACATGCTTAATCAGATTTTCATGCTCACTGACAAGCAACGGTTTTTGGTTAACGGAATTCGCGGACAACGCTTTGAGCCAGTCATCATCCTGTATAGGAAGACCTTCGCCACTGGTGGAGTCGGTGTAATAAGTTTCATTACCCGCTGTTATCTTCCAAGCGGCGAGAAGGGGACTGACATATAACTCTTCTTCACGGTCTGGCGTCTGCAGCAGCTCAAGCTGCTTGATTGACCTCGACAATGTCGCCTGATCGAATGGAGGTGTGCTGCTTGTCCCATATTCTCCAAGCTGATAGCCGCCAGTTTCAGTGGCATGGACGATGAGATAGCCGACGGTCTTTTCTTGATGCTTCACTAAAACGAGCCAGCTATGCGTTCCTGGTCCAATTGGGGCTATGGAAAGCTCAGCTTGCTTCCATGCAGCAAATGGTTGTTGTGCAGCGAGCTTATTAACCCAGCGCTCTGCTTGCTGCTGTACAGGCTCGTAGACAGCACTAGTATTGGGAAGCGCAGACGCAGATTGCTGCTGCATTCCGCCTGCGTATAAGACAATAGCGGTTAGCACATAAGCCGCTGTGAGCTTGATGAATTTTTTGCCCATTATTATCACCTCCATGCTATTGTATCGGACAAGCTCTAAGAAGGCTGTTGCAACATGTCAGGTGAGG
This sequence comes from Paenibacillus sinopodophylli, assembly GCF_005930355.1. Classification (GTDB taxonomy): domain Bacteria; phylum Bacillota; class Bacilli; order Paenibacillales; family Paenibacillaceae; genus Pristimantibacillus; species Pristimantibacillus sinopodophylli. The sequence continues at coordinate 1,486,419 of NZ_VDBO01000001.1, read as the reverse complement.
GCGGCCATTGGGCCGCCTTTTTTTGGCGTATTGCTGCGGATATCGTCTAATGGATGTCAATCAATGCCACTCAGATGGAAGATCCCGCAGTTAATAGCAGATGCAGTCACACGAGGCTCATACTGCCATCTAATCTCCGATTGCCTCTGAGCGAATTGCTCCTCAATGGCCGCCTTGTTTTCTTCCAAGGCGTTCTTGATAAGCGGCTCATAGTAACCGCTAATTCGCGCAAGTTCCTCTTCAAGCCTAGCCGATGCGCTCTCGGCCCAGCTGTAGTCATAAGAGCGGAGCTTACGTTCAAGCGTCTGCTCGACGATGCTTAGCGCTTTGTTGAACGAGAGTCCATTTTTCGTAATATGAATATTGGCCGGCAGGCGCGGAGTAAGCTTGTGAGTCAGCAGACGATCATAGAACAGCTCGGCGCACTGTCCAGTCGCAAGGGAAACCCCGAAGCTATGGATCTCCTCACGTTTGCGGTCGCAAGCAAACTCCACACGCATATTGACTCCAAGCCAAGCGGTGTAGGGAGTAGACGAGAAGGGATTGCTGCTTCGATGATCCGGCTCTTGGAACAAATAAACGAAGCTTCCCTTTGCTTTTGCAGCGTCGAACAGCATATCCAGCTTACGGGCTCCGAAATATAAATCCTCGCGCGGCACTCGGGCAGGTGCGGCAAGATTGCCGTGTACGAAGCCGAGCGAGCGTCCGAGCGCGGCGTTCGCCGCTTCTTCTTGAGCAGTATCGGAAGCAGCCAGTGGAAGGGGGACGACCTCGATTTTTTTGGCTTCTTCAGCTGCGTCATATTTGTTTTTATCCGTCACAAACAGAAAGGTCATCGTCTCCGGCTCAGCATTCACTCGGTCAACGAAGCTCCAGTAATAGGGACGATTCGTAAGCTCACGGTCAGCCAGCGGAGAGAGCTTGACCGTGAAATGAACAGGCGATTTTTCTAAAATGGAGCATTCTGTTGCCTCTAGGTAGCGGTTGACGAACTTGTGCACCTGCTTCTCGTTCAAGGCTGCACCTCCACGGTTTGTCCAAGTGAATCCAAATTAACGATGAGGTCCGGACTGCCCGATAGCGGCTGATCACCGGTTAATACTTGTTCGCGAATATGGCTGAGCGACGAGCCCAAATGATTTATTTTTTGCTTCAAATCATTATCGTTGCCTGACTCTAGAAGCATCTTGGCTAGGCGTTGCTCCAAGGAGCCATCGCCTTTCTCGAATCGTTCGAGAATATGATCAAGTTCACCGATGACGAGCTCGAATAGATTGATTTTCTCATGCAATAGATTAACGATATGCTCTTCAATGGTGCCAACGGTACACAGATTATAGATTCGCACATCTTCTTTCTGTCCAAGCCTGTGAACGCGTCCTATGCGCTGCTCCACTCTCATTGGATTCCAAGGGAGATCGAAGTTAATCATGTGGTGGCAGAATTGCAGGTTGATGCCTTCACCTCCAGCTTCGGTTGCAATAAGAATTTGGGCGCGGCCCCGGAACAAATCCATCATCCAGTCCTTCTTGCCTCGATTCATGCCTCCACGATAAGGTACGGCAATCATGTTCTGCGCCCGGAAAAATTGGAGCAAATATTCTTGAGTAGCCCGGTACTCTGTGAAAATAATGACCTTGTCATTCATTTCCTTGACGAGCTCCATCGCTTTCTCCGCTTTTGTATTGGCTTTGATATGTTTGATTTTATCGACTAGTTCCCATATTTTTGGACGCATTGGCGAGTCCTCAGCCGTTTTCTTGAACAGGTTCACCAAGGTTAAAAAAACAGCATCACGGCTGCTGCACACTTCACGCTGCAGCGTTACAAGAGACAGCATGCTGGAGAGATCACCGCCGCTTTCTTCATAACGCTCCTTCACAAAGCCAGTTACAGCATCATACAGCGCTTTCTCCTCTTCGGATAAGGTGAGCGGTATATTTTTGACAAAACGTTTCGTGAAATGGATGCCCCCGTCGCCGCGCCGATTGCGGATCATGACGCCGGACAGCGCTTCCTGCAGCTGGTCTTCGTTTTTCGGCACCCGTTTGTCTACAACAAAGTTAGCAGCAAAGTCGCTTACCCCGCCCAGCTGTCCAGGTTTCAGCAGCGTGATCAGATTGAATAGCTCATCCATATCATTCTGTATAGGCGTCGCGGTGAGCAGCAGACAATATTTCTTGCGTAAGAGGTTGGCGAATTGATAGTTCGTCGTCTTTTTGTTTTTGAGCTTATGCGCCTCGTCGATGATGATTAGATCGTAATCGGTATTCAGCACGAGTTCACGGTGCGGTTCTCTCTTAGCTGTATCAATGGATGCGACAACGACATCATAGCCCCATGTATGCGCCTTTTTCTGAGCGACAGCCGAAATGCCGAATTTCTGGTTAAGCTCCCGTACCCATTGCAGGACTAAAGAGGCAGGAACGAGAATGAGTATGCGCTTTGCTAGTCCACGCACGATATATTCTTTGAGCACAAGCCCGGCCTCTATTGTTTTGCCGAGTCCTACCTCATCAGCAAGAATGGCACGACCGCCCATTTCGTGAACAACCTTGCGTGCTGTGCTGACTTGGTGCGGCATAGGCTCGAACGAAGGCAGAGAGCGAAGGCAAAGCAGCTCTTCAAAGCTTTCAATCCGTTTGGCTTGCTCGGCTTCCATAGTGAGCTGGTATAGCGTCCAGTCATCCCATGGACCACCACGTGTTTGACGATTTTGCAGCTCCTCGAACCATAAGCGGTCACATTGCAAGTCAACAAGCGGATGCAGCTTGCGTGTTGAATGGTTTGGGCCGGCTTCGGCTGACGCAGCCTGCGGCGTTGTCTGAAATGTCATCATGTACAGCTCCTTCCGCAGTAAAAGGGATAAGTTGTAATCAGTATTGCCTTTTCAAACAATAATAATAAGATGATGCTTAAAAAAGAGGATAGACAAGCAAATAGGCGTGAGCGGGCATGTAAGCGCAGAGGTTTGTTGTTTTTTGCCAATTCGGAGAATGTGAATCAATATCCAGTATAGAATAATGAGTTTATGACACAACATATTGTGCTTATCGCATATTGTAGGTACATACGATTACAGTGCGGTGAGCCTGAGGAGGAAGAATCGACATGGGGATAACAGATGGGAAGCGGCTTGAAGGACTTAGTGAAAAAATATTTCTAGATCGTTATGCTTGGAAAAATGCGGACACAAACACAACGAGAGTCGGTGATACTGTACTCGTACTGACGAAAGATGATCCCAAATTCCCTGTAAAGGATGTTGGTGAGGTTGTCTCCCGTGTCGACAATTTGGTTCAGGTAAAGCTGAGAAGCGGCGAGCAAGTGGAGTCGAGCACCGAGAAGCTCACGTTAACGATCGAGAAAACGCCTGAGGAAATGTGGGATCGGCTTGCTCTGGCGATGGCATCTGTTGAAGTGGGACAAGAGAAGCAAGAGGAGTGGCGTGAAAAGTTTCGATCGATGCTGGACGATTGGAAGCTGGTGCCGGGCGGGCGAATCGCAGCTGGCGCAGGGGCAAGCGAAGAGCTTACCTTATTTAATTGCTATGTCATTCCCTCCCCCAAAGACAGCCGCGGCGGCATCATGACGACATTGACTGAAATGACGGAGATTATGGCCCGCGGAGGCGGAGTCGGTATGAACCTATCCTCTCTTCGTCCGCGTCGTGCAATCGTAGCAGGAGTCAATGGTTCATCCAGCGGATCGGTGTCATGGGGTGGATTATTCAGTTATACGACGGGGTTAATCGAGCAAGGCGGAAGCCGCAGAGGCGCATTAATGCTCATGCTTAATGATTGGCATCCCGATGTGCTGGAATTCATTACGGTTAAGCAGACGATGGGCCAAGTAACGAATGCTAATCTGTCTGTATGCGTAAGCAATGCGTTCATGAAGGCGGTGAAAGAGGACGCTGAGTGGGAGCTTGTTTTCCCTGACACGAAGGAAGAGGGCTATGATGAGCTGTGGACAGGTGATCTTGAGGAGTGGAAACGTCTTGGCAAAAAAATCATTTCGTACAAAACGCTTCCCGCACGTGAAATCTGGCAGGCGATTATCGATTCCGCATGGAAGTCGGCCGAACCTGGCGTTGTATTTATGGAATACTATAACCAAATGTCGAACAGCTGGTATTTCAATCCTATTATAAGTACCAATCCATGCGGCGAGCAGGGACTGCCAGGCTGGGGAGTATGCAACCTCTCTGCCGTCAATTTATCGAAGTTTTACGATGAGGATAAGCATGATGTGGCCTGGGAGGAGCTTGCGCAGGTGACGCGCTGGGCAGTGCGTTTTCTTGACAATGTGATTGACAAGACACCTTATCATTTCGAAGAGAATGAACGAAATCAGAAGCTTGAACGCCGGATTGGACTAGGTACGATGGGATTGGCAGAGCTTATGATCAAGCTGGGAATCCGATATGGCAGCAAGGAGTCATTAGATTTCTTGGATAAATTGTACGCATTTATGGCTCGTGAGTCTTACCTTGCATCGACCGACATTGCCTATGAGAAAGGTTCTTTCCAAGCGTTTGATGCCGACAAATATGTGCAAAGTGGTTTTATGAAACATTTGATAAGCGCATATCCAGAAATAGGGACAGCCGTTTCCGAGAAGGGTATGCGCAACGTAACCGTTATTACACAGGCTCCGACGGGGAGCACAGGCACAATGGTAGGCACCTCCACGGGGATCGAGCCCTATTTTGCTTTCGAGTATTATCGTCAAAGTCGACTCGGCTATGACAAGCAGGATGTGCCTATCGCGGCCGATTGGAAGGCAGCTAACCCCGGTATGGAGCTTCCGGATTATTATGTGACGGCAATGAGCTTATCGGCAGAGGATCACATTCGCGTTCAAGCAGCTATTCAGCGCTGGGTAGACAGCTCGATCTCGAAGACGGCGAATTGTCCGGAGGACTTTACTGCCGAAGAAACGGGAAAGCTGTATGAGCTGGCTTTTGAGCTAGGCTGTAAAGGTGTAACGATCTATCGGGATGGTAGCCGCGATGTACAGGTCCTTTCCACCTCAAAGATTGAATCGTCTGAAACAGAGAAAGAGACCGTTGAAGTTACGGAAAAAGAAGTCGATAAGACGCTTGATAAACAATACAAAACGAGGCCTCAGGTGCTTAAAGGGGCAACTTATAAAGTAAATACGCCATTCGGCATGGCATATATTACGATTAATGACCTGAGCGGGACGCCTGGTGAAATCTTCCTGAACGTGGGCAAGGCGGGCTCCGATGTGTTTGCAATGGCCGAGGCACTCGGACGCGTCTGCTCCTTATTCCTGCGGTACGGTGATCATGGGAATAAGGTGAAGCTGCTTATTAAGCATTTGAAGGGAATTGGCGGTTCGGGCGCAATTGGCTTCGGTGCAAACCGAGTGGAGTCTATAGCTGATGCTGTTGCCAAAGCGCTGGAGCAGCATGTGGAAAGTGAAGAGTTGGCAACAGCTGAAAAGCAGAGACAGGAGCAGCAGGAACAGAAGCATGAAAATTTGCCAGGTATCAACGAACATCTGCCTGATGCAGATGGAGAACGAGATTTATGCCCATCCTGCGGCTCGGCAGCGTTGATTAATATCGAGGGCTGCAAGCAGTGTGCGAATTGCGGATATAGCAGGTGTTGAGGTGAAGACAGGAAGAGGGATGCTTGCTCAGCCATTCATGTGATGACCATGCAAACAAAGAAGCTCTTGTCTCAATCAAAGATAAGAGCTTCTTTGTAATTGTAAACATGTACATCAACTACAAATTATAATATTCTCTCTATTAATATTCCCACTTGCTCAGCCAATTTACGTGGTGGACAAGGCATTTCATTTTTTAACCACCACTCGAGTACCTCTACGTAAGAGCCTCCAATAAAGCGAAGAATAATCTCTTCATCTAATCCAAAATTTTTCCCTTCAGAAGTAGTGACTTCAATTTTTAATTCTTCAATGACAAACTCTATGAACTGTCTTCTGAATGAAGCAGCACCACTGCTTGCTAACATTGTTGAAAAAAATAAATAGTGCGTTTCAAGGTATTCAAACCAATAGGTATTCCCGTCGATAAAATCCATTTCCGATGATGACTTGCACAGTACCCGTAGTTCATGGATATGTTCTTCAATAAGCTTATCTAATAAATCGAATTTATCCATGTAATGCAGGTAAATGGTTTTACGGCTGACATTTGCCTTGTCGGAAATATTTTGAATGGTAATCTGATTAAAATCTTTTTCGGACATCAGTTCTAAAAGCGCATTTTTTATTGCTATCTGAGACTTGGCTATTCTTCTATCCACTTTTGTCACTTTTGATTCCACCTACTTCTTAGTAAATTCCCATATTGAATCGATTTGTGTATTAATACACGAATATCGTTCATTTAACCATTGAGTCATCTTACAGCTTATATATAATAATAAACAGATGTTACTTAATACATCAATGGGTAATTTCAAATGCGTTGATCATAGTTCGATGGTGAGTATAAAAGTATTCCCGTCTACAGATTGTGAGGGTCATCGAAATGGAATATGTGAAACTTGGCAAAACCGGAATGGATGTATCGCGAATGGGCTGGACTAAAAGACTTCCGCTCCAAAGGGGATGAAATAGGGATATTCATTAATTCTCAATCAGTCGATGCTGATCAAAAGGTTGTTGAAACAGATTCTTCTAACCAGCAGGTAGAAAATGCGAAATATATGCAAGAAAACAAGGTTCAAATTCAATCATAGGCACCGTTTGTTAAGGGTAAGAATAATATTTTTCAAAACTAGCAAATGAAGGGAGCCTATCGCATGCGGAAAATTTTAATTTTAGGAGCAAATGGATCGATTGCTCGTGTTGCTATCGATTTATTTTTACGAAATATGGATGTTCAACTAACGCTTTTTGTGCGAAACGCAGGCAAGCTAAGAAATATTGATACAAATTGTGTGCATATCATCGAAGGCGATGTCTTGGACAGTGATAAATTAAAAAGTGCCATGAGTGAGCAAGATGTTGTATACGCGAACTTAGCTGGAAGCCTTGAGCAAATGGCTATAAATGTGGTGCAAGCCATGAATGCCACAGGCGTTAAACGTCTTATTTTTATCAGCTCCATGGGTATTTACGATGAAGTTCCTGGTGAAAAGTATGGTGTCGTCTTAAATCCCTATCGTAAGTCAGCTCATGTTGTCGAATCCTCGGACCTCGACTATACGATCATTAGACCTGCTTGGTTTACGAATTCAAACGAAATTAACTATGAAATAACACAGAAAGGCGAAGCTTTCAAAGGGAACGAAGTATCACGTAAAAGTGTTGCGGATCTAGTGGTTAAATTAGCAGTTACTCCAGGATTGGAAGTTCGTCGCAGTATAGGGGTAAACAGACCTGAATAAGGGGGAAGTATAGTCATGCAAATGCGTACATTAGGAAAAGGCGGTCTTGAGGTTTCAGCTATCGGACTTGGTTGTATGGGAATGAGCTACGGATTTGGACCGGTACCAGATAAGAAAGAGATGATTTCACTTATCCATGAGGCCATTGACCGGGGGGTTACCTTCTTTGATACAGCTGAAGTATACGGTCCATTTATGAATGAAGAGCTTGTAGGTGAAGCGCTGGCTCCTTATAAGGGAAAGGTCGTCATCGCCACCAAATTTGGGATTCAAATGGTCGACGGTAAACAGGTGCTCGACAGCAAGCCGAATCGCATTCGGAATTCCATTGAAGGATCGCTAAAGCGTCTCAATGTAGAGTCCATTGACCTTTATTATCAGCATCGCGTTGACCCCGATGTGCCTATTGAGGAAGTTGCGGGAATCGTCCAAGACTTAATAAAGGAAGGGAAGGTCAAACATTGGGGACTTTCTGAAGCAGGCGTAGGAACCATTCGTCGTGCACATGCCGTACAACCACTTAGTGCCATTCAAAGTGAATACTCCATGATGTGGAGAAGTCCTGAAGAAGAGCTGCTGCCTGCGCTTCAAGAACTCGGCATCGGTTTTGTACCATTTAGCCCGCTTGGCAAAGCTTTCCTTACAGGGACGATTGGTAAGGGTTTAACTTTTGATAAATCAGACTTCCGTAGTATCTCACCTCGCTTCCAGCCAGACAATCTTGAAGCGAATCAGAAGTTAATTGAACTGATACAGAATATTGCCGAGGATAAACAAACCACAATGGCTCAAATTGCACTTGCATGGGTTCTTGCACAAAAACCGTGGATTGTCCCGATCCCAGGTACTCGTAAATTAGAGAGACTGGAAGAAAATCTTGGCGCTGCGAATGTTGTGTTGACTGTTCAAGAACTAATTAATTTGAATGAATTACTTTCGAAAATCAAAGTTATGGGAGACCGCTATCCAGTAGGTTCGGATTTCGCAAAAAGAACTGGCCAATAATCGAATATTTGGAGGAATGAAAATGGCAAAACATGAAGAAGTGAAAAATGGCGTTATTTTTCCAATAGGCGATAAAAATGAAGCGTATGCACATTATTTTGTGGGGCAAAGTTATCTAAAATCATTAATTACCGATCCTAAAGTAAACGTTGGTGTTGCGAATGTGACCTTTGAGCCTGGATGCAGAAATAATTGGCATATTCATCATGATGGATTTCAACTTTTATTAGTAACGGGTGGCGAAGGTTGGTATCAAGAAGAAGGAAAACCTGCTCAATTCTTAAAAGCTGGTGATGTTATTGTCACTCACGATGGAGTAAAACACTGGCATGGTGCTGCAAAAGATAGCTGGTTTGAACATATTGCAATCACTGCTGGTCGACCAGAATGGTTGGAACCAGTAACAGAAAAGAATTATAACGAATTATAATAATAGATAATGAGATGAAGAGGGTGTCCCAAAAGTCATCATAGATGACTGAGGGGCACCCTCTTTTTATATCAATCCTAGGTATTATGATGTGCTCCATTTGCTGAGGCGGCGAATAAGAGTTAAAATATGAATGCCTTGTTTTATAATAGGTACACGATAGAGGTGACCCTTGCATGAGTGAATATAAATATTCAAAAAACAAACCGTATGAAAGCTTCCGATCTGACACCCAAAATGTTCTGCGTGACTCTCGTCTCCCCGTTTTAATCTGGGTCATTTTGATTTATTTTTCTGTATTGTACTCCCAGTTCCCCCTGTTTCCCTCGTTGATCGACTTTATTATTTTTACAGGTCTCATTCTGATCCACATTTTGCTGCATTGGTATGCCGGATCTGTTGTCGATAAAAGGCCTTGGATTTATTTTGTGGCGCAAGGATTGATTGTTTGGGGTTGTGCTTTAATCATGCCTAAGGCTTATTCTATCATCTTTGTAAGTTTATTGACGGCATTGGCCGGGCAAAGTATTGGTGTATACTCCCAAAGGCTCAAGGTGCTTTTGGTCTGTATCCTTTATTGTGTTTTGTTTTCTATTTCATTGGTTTGGCTCGGGACGACCGAGGAGAATCTGCCATCAACATTGCCAGCGCTCTTCTTTCTGATGGTTTTCGTAGTCGGCTATGCTAATTTGTTCTATAAACAAGTTCGTGTTAAATTGCGAACCCAGTCATTTTTACGTGAATTGGAACGAGCGCACAGGAAAGTAGAGGAGTTAACCATTGCCAACGAACGTCAAAGGATGGCCCGTGATTTACATGATACCTTGGCACAAGGACTTGCAGGTCTCATCATGCAGCTTGATGCCGTGGATGCACATTTAGAGAATGATAATAGGCATCGTGCCCACGAGATTGTTCAACTGTCGAAAGCCCAAGCAAAGCGAACGCTCTCTGAGGCGAGAAGCGCTATTGACGACTTGCGTTCGTATTCCGCAGAGGTCATAGAAATTTCTAAAGCGGTGCAGGATGAGGTTGAACATTTCTCACATGCGACTGGGGTTCATATTTCCACACAGTTCTCGATACCCCATCCGGTGTCCAAGTTGATCTTCGAACATAGCTTATACATCATCCGAGAATGCTTGGCAAATACAGCTAAATATGCCAACGCTACGAACGTAGCTGTCGTGGTTGCAGCACGAGAAAACGTAATCGAGTTAAAAATTACCGATAACGGAATTGGGTTCGATACCAAGCTGATCGAGAAACAATCTGGTAGCTATGGTTTAATTGGACTATATGAACGTGCCAGAATTATTGGAGGGGTTATCAAAATCGAAAGCGGACAGCAAGGAACTAAAGTTTCTGTTCGCATTCCATTACATCAGGAGGACACCATCTTATGACCATCAAGATTCTTATAGTGGATGACCATCTAGTCGTTCGTGAAGGACTTAAGCTTATTCTGGAAACCAATCAAAGGTACGAGGTAATCGCAGAAGCAGCCAACGGTGTGGAAGCAATACGATTAGTGGCGGCATATAAGCCAGACATCATCCTATTGGATTTGAACATGCCTAAGATGGGCGGCTTAGATACCATGACAGCGCTCAAAGCTAATGGACACGACATTCCGGTCATTATTTTGACTACCTATAACGAGGATGAAATGATGGTCCGAGGACTAGCGTTAGGTGCCAAAGGGTATTTGCTCAAGGATACGGGAAGAGAGATGATATTCCGCTCAATTGATGCAGCGATGAGGGGGGAGACGCTGCTTCTTCCGGAAATCACAGAGAAAGTATTCGGTAACAACATATCAGTAAAGGCGAAAGAGTCATCCTCGGTGAAGACATCTCTTACAGACAAAGAATTGATCGTGCTTCAAGCGATTGCCCGCGGCTCTCGAAGTAAAGAGATTGGTTTTGATATGGGAATATCAGAACGGACAGTAAAAGCACATTTAACTAATATTTACAATAAATTAGGAGTTGATTCGAGACCGCAGGCGGTCGCCGTGGCGGTGGAGCGTGGAGTCTTGCATTTATAGTTAAAATTTCATGGATTTGCCCGATCGTACATTTGGGGTTGCCCTTTTGTACGATTTTTTATTTTTCTCCTCCGCTTATGATGGATGTATGAATGAAAGAGGAGTGAGTGTTAGATGGCAGAAAAGCTTTATAGACTTGGGAAATGGTGCGCGAATAATCGTGGGAAGGCCCTATTATCTTGGCTACTTATCTTGGGAATAATTATCACGTTAGGCGTGTCTTTTGATGGTGAGAAATCAACTAATCTATCAATACCGGGGACGGAATCGCAAAAAGCCACAGATCTGTTGTCGAAAGAGTTTTCATCTGGAAATAAAGAACCAGAGGGTGGAACTGTTCAAGTCGTTTTCAAAGCACCCGAAGGAAAAACGCTTGAAGATGAAAAAATAAAAGAGGCTGTCATGTCGTTTATCGATGCCTCCAAAAAAGATCTGAAAATTATTGCAGCCATGGACCCCTATACGCTTGGAACCGTAAGTCAGGATAAACGGGTCGGTTACGCCAACTTGACTTATGGTGTTGCTGCAGAAAATGTTCCTCAAGAATCAAAAGATCAGGTCTTAACTAATATTCATATCACTAAAGATGCAGGTATTCAGACGGAGTTAAGCGGAACCGTCCAAGTTGCCGGCGGCCATGGCGGTGCTAGTGGTGAATTAATTGGTATTTTGGTTGCCTTTATGATCCTCAGCATCACATTTATGTCCATGCTTATGGCAGGAATACCGATACTGTTAGCCGTTGTTGGTGTCGTTGCAGGTATTATGCTCATAAATTTCGGATCAGGTTTCATTCCCATCGGTAGTTCCTCAACTGCATTATCGACGATGTTAGGTCTTGCTGTTGGGATCGACTATGCACTGCTCATTATTTCCAGAGTTCGGCAGGAAGCGAGCAAACGATCAGACACAACTGAAGCAATAGCTATTGCTACTGCGACTGCAGGAAGTGCTGTTATATTTGCCGGACTGACCGTCATTATTGCACTTGTAGGCTTAGCTGTCGTTAACATTCCGTTTCTTACCGAGATGGGTCTCGCCGCTGCAGTAACGGTCCTTATGGCAATGGCTGTTTCTATTACACTTTTACCTGCACTTCTTTCCTTAATGGGTAAGCGTATCATTCCGAAAAGAAGAAAAGCGGCTGCAAAGCAGCGAACTTCAAACGTTTTTGGCTCTTGGGGACGTTTTGTATCGCGATTTCCAGCGCCCGTAATAGTGGTAACACTTATCTTAATCGGCTCTATGTGTTACCCTGTGCTGCACATGAAAACAGGACTTCCTGATAATGGGACAAGATCCATTGAAACGACGGAAAGAAGAGCTTATGATCTCATGGCCGAAGGATTTGGGCCAGGTATTAACGGCCCAATTACAGTCGTAGTCAATTCTTCCGCTAGCGAGACAACAAAGCAAGTTGCTTCCGTCGTTGTGGAAGAAATCAGCAAATTGGACGGTGTCGTAAGTGTATCACAGCCATTCTTCAATGAATCGGAAAAAGTCTCGATCCAAACCTTAATGCCAAGTGACGGACCATCAGCAGATCAAACGCTAGAACTCGTTAAAACAGTGAGAAAACACAATTCGGATATTGGGGAAAAGTACCAAGCAGACATTATGCTTACAGGTGTTGCTGTTTTGAATATGGATATAACGGATAGCTTAAATAAGGCTTTGCCCATTTTCATCGCAACTATTGTAGGGTTAGGTTTGATTATCCTTGCTATTTTGTTTCGCTCCATACTGGTTCCCCTGAAGGCGATACTTGGTTTTCTGTTTACGATCTTCTCTTCACTCGGTGCTGTTGTGCTTGTTTTCCAAGACGGATATCTAAGCGATTTATTTGGTATAACGAACGTAGGGCCACTATTGAATTTCCTTCCCATACTGGTCGTAGGGATCGTATTCGGGTTAGCCATGGATTATCAAGTCTTCTTAGTCTCTCGAATGCGAGAAGACTATGTTCACAGCGGTGATGCTAAGAAATCGGTTATTTCTGGTATGGAACATAATGGTCTAGTCGTAACGCTTGCGGCACTTATAATGATTTCTGTATTTTGCGGTTTTATCTTTATGGATGAACCAGTCATTCAATCTTTGGGTCTTGCCCTTACGGCTGCGGTATTCATTGATGCATTTATCGTTAGAATGACGTTCGTACCTGCCATAATGGCTCTATTGGGCAAATCGGCGTGGTACATGCCAAAATGGCTGGACCGCGTGCTGCCGAAGGTCGATATTGAGGGTGAAAGCATGGTTTCTAAAAAAGGCGATCAGAAGGCAAGTTAGTTTCTGTGTACTACAATCAAGGTGGGAAATATACAGCTTCGGAGAAATTCACCATCATTCAATAGATTGAAACGGGTCTTATTAATGGCATGGTCGCAGTGAAAAGTAGCTGGTTATGTTTATCAAAAGGGTTGCATAAGTTTTCCAACTTGTTTAATATTAAGTCGGAAAACCAATACTAGGGGGCTATTTTTTTGAAGAAAAGTTTAACTATCATCATAACCAGTATTTTGTTTTTATCCTTTGTTATGCCTGCGTTGGCACTCGCGCATTCAGGACGAACGGATAGCAGTGGAGGGCATAATTGTTCAGCGAAGTCACAAGCAAAGGGATTATGCACAGGCTATCATTATCATAACGGGGGCTCTAGCAGCTCAGGATCAAGTTCATCGAGCTCATCGAGTTCATCTGTCAAAATTACGAAACAGAAATCGATAAGTAATGAATACCCTCCACAAGCACATTGTAAAAAGGTTAAAGATGTCTATCAATCAAGTGATACGTACTACAATTATTATGAAAGAGTGTGGGATTGTAATTTCTATGCGGATAACGGTTTGGTATTCACACACTTAGATTTAAGCTTCTACGTCAATAACAATTATCAATCGCTTAACGCAAAACTAATCAGTATAAAGAATACAACGTATATTTCTGTGAGGGATTTCTCTCAGGCATTTGGTTATAGTCTTGCGATTGATAAAGCAGGAGATATTAATCTTAGTAAAAGTAAAACGACTATCAAGATATTCAAAGCAAATGATAAGATTTTCCTTAACGGCAAAGCTACAGATGTTAAAGCGGTTAAGGCTGATGGGTATTACTATATTCCATTACGTTCGGCTTTAAGCTGGGCTAATGGGAAAATTGATTCAATCGATAATCAAAATTTATATGTTTCGATAAAATAGATATAAGGTTCTTTTTTTGCATTAAGCTCCAGAACAATCGGAATACCTCGCTTACGAGAATGCTTTCATCATAGGGTGAAAGCATTTTCTATTGCCATGTTGATCATTCATTTCAGTTGCTGGATACTCATTAAATCTATAACTCTATAAAACAATCATTTGCCTTGTTACGAAAGCTAGAGTTGCGTCATATGTTGTAAGTAGCTTCTAAGAGGAGGTAATGCGCATATGGCAAAAGACAAAAAACAAGCAGCAAGCAGTTCACATGGTAAACGCAGTGGAGGTAACCGTACAGGCGGCAATCGCAGTGGAGGTAATCGTACAGGCGGCAATCGCACTGGAGGAGATCGTACAGGCGGCAACCGCACTGGAGGAGATCGTACAGGCGGCAACCGCACTGGAGGAGATCGTACAGGCGGCAATCGCACTGGAGGAGATCGTACAGGCGGCAATCGCACTGGAGGAGACCGTACAGGCGGCAATCGCACTGGAGGTAACCGTTCAGGCGGTAGAGGTCCAGGACCTCGTCCGCTTTAACAATCCGATGATAAGAAATAATAAGGCAGTAACATGATCACAGAAGGACGGCTCATTTCTCTCGAGAAGTGCGCCGTTCTTCTATGTTTCAATCACTTATTGCCATTGCGCGTTAAGTCAGCGAGAGTATCCCACTGCTCATCCGTCATCTCAGATAGTCCGTTGAACTGGCCGGCTCCTTGCAGCCATTCGCCTCCATCTATCGTGACGACTTCTCCATTCATATAGGCTGCGTAATCGGATATTAGGAATGCGGCTAAATGTGCAAGTTCCTCTTTGTTCCCAACCCGCTTCAGCGGTACACGTTCAATCATGCTTGCTTCAAGCTCAGGGGTAGGAGACAGTCGTGACCAAGCCCCTGTCGTCGGAAATGGCCCAGGTGCAATTGCAACCTGCCGAATGCCATATTTGGCCCACTCTACTGCCAGCGATTTCGTAAGTGCAAGAACTCCTGCTTTCGCAGCAGCGGAAGGAACGACATAGCCAGAGCCTGTAGTGGCGTAGGTGGTGACGATGTTCAGCATCGTACCGCCTTTTCCTTGCTCAATCCAGCGTTTGCCTACCTCAAGCGTTGTATAGAAGGTTCCATGTAATACGATGTTTAGCACAGAATCAACCGCTCTCGGAGATAATCGCTCCGTTCTGCTGATGAAATTACCGGCAGCGTTGTTGACTAGCACATCAATGGGGCCCAATTGGCTTTCAATATCATCGACTAATGCTTGAATTTGGAGCGGGTCGCGCACATCGCAGCTCTTGTAGAACACGGGATTTGAAGGCGTTCCCATCGCTTCAGCGGCTTGTTTAAGGATCGATTCTTTGCGGCTTGCAATGGCTAGCCGGGCACCAAGTGCGTTGAATACCTCGCCCATTGCTCTGCCAAGTCCAGTAGCACCGCCTGTGATAAGGATGACCTTGCCTTTCAACAAATCGGGCGAGAACGGTCCCATACGATCAGCCTCCTATGCATCAGCATGCTTATGGTTAATCATATCGAAGTGAACATCATGTTATGTACAAATATAAGGGAATAGAAACCTGCTTTGGGGCGAACAGTACAATAGAAACGGAGGCGATGGGAATGGGCGCATCAGAACAGAAGCTTTCATGGGGGCAATTCGCGTTATTTGGGGTTGGCTGTACGATTGGGACAGGTTTCTTTCTAGGTTCAAGCATCGCAATTCATAAGAGCGGCTATTTTGTACTGCCTATCTTTTTGGTCGCGGCATTCGCTACGCTGTTTGTATATGAAGCATTAGCACAAATGACTGCCAAGCAGCCGGAAGAGGGCTCATTCCGTACATACGCGAAACAAGCCTTCGGGAGATGGGCAGGATTTAGCATCGGTTGGGTCTATTGGTCCTCAGAGATGCTTATTATGGGAAGCTCCTTAACCGCCATCGGCCTGTTCTCCCAATATTGGCTTCCAGACGTACCCCTTTGGCTATTCGCTGCTGTTTATTCGGTACTCGCATTATTTGTCGTTATTTTGGGTTCAAAGGGTATTAATAAAGCTGAGAATCTGTTTGCAGTCGTCAAAATGGCAGCAATCGTTATGTTTATCGTTGTCGCAGGCTACGGAGTAGTTAGCGGACTTGGAAACGTCCATCCCGTTAAGGAGAGTATAGCCGAGTGGAGCGATGGCGGTTGGCTGGGAGCGTGGAAGGGGCTGCTGTACGCTTTTTATGCTTTTAGTGGTATTGAGGTCATGGGATTCATGGCTATGAATTTGCGGAATCCGGAAGAAGCGCCAAAAGCGGGACGGATCATGCTGTTGTTTGTAACGGTGTTATATGTATGCTCGATAGGACTCGCACTGCTCTTCATGACGAAGAAGCAGTGGACACCGAATGAGAGTCCATTGATTATCCCCTTAACAGCGATGGAGCTCCCACTATTAGTGCACTTACTGAATGGGGTATTAATTATTGCCGGCTTCTCCATACTTGTTGCTTCCTTATACGGTGTTTCTTCCATGCTGATGACGCTGTCAGAGGATGGCGATGCCCCCAAATGGCTGGCGAAAAAAACAAAGAAGCGACAGCTCCCGCTTCATGCTTTATTCGTTAATTCGGCTGGCCTGTGCGTTTCCATTGTGCTCGCATTATGGATGCCAAAAAGTATTTTTGAGCATATCACGACGGCAGGAGGGCTCGTACTGCTATATACTTGGATGTTTGTACTGATCACCTATTTGAAGCTGATAAAGCCTAAATTCGGTGCTCAAGTGAAAACCTGGCTGGCGATGTTCTTGATCGCAGCTGCGGTGTTCGGCGTACTTGTGGAGAAATCAGGAAGAGCGGGCTTCTGGGTGAGTTTGCTGATCGTAATCCTTGTACTTCTTGTTACGCTTATGATGAATAAGGTTTGGGCCAGGCAAGAGCAAGCATAGTGCTTGCTCTTGGCGTTATTTATGAAAGAGCTGACCCAAGCCTTTCACTTTATTTTTCATATAAGTATAAGGGCATTTGGAAGGAGCACTCTCGTCATCCCGCAAAAAATATTGTTTCCATTCATGATTATCCTCTTGACCATACCATTTGAGTGACGGATGTGCTGGCACACCATCATATTCTACCAGCTTCTTGCGAATCAGTTTCTTCATATTGCGCCCAAATGACGTAGAGTCGTTGATTTCCTCAAATACGAAGCGAGGCTGGAAGGCGATTGTGAAAGATTGTGATTGACGGCTCTTCCGTATCGTGTGAGCTGGCGTGCTGCAGAAGGCAAAATACGGCTGGCCGTCAAAACAGAATTCCCAAGAGTGATGGGTAGGATCAGTGGATATCGTTTCCGGCCAAGGTGCCTCATCCTTTGCGCTGACGCGGCTTAGAACGGACCAGAAGAGCTCTTCATAATCTGCAACGGCGAAGTCATTGATCAAGTCATGCGGTGTTTCGAAAAAGATGACGAGTGAGGCGAACTTGCCCGTTTCCCTTGCAATCTGACCATAGTGCCTAAGTAGCTGCGTGACTTCACTTACAGCCTGTTCTTTCCTAGGGTCAGATACGAAGCCAAAACGTAAATTGTTCGTGAGAAAGCCATGGCGCCCCGGAATACAGGGGTAGCTGCCAGCAGGATCGGCAATCATATTAGCGAAATGGCGAAAGGTTTCCTGCTGCCATTCAGGGAGTTCATTCAAATGCTCGTCAAGCCATGCTTTGCTTGTTAGCTCAGCCATAAACAAATAAAACCTCCTTCATAAAGTACGACGAAGCATACTATGCAAAGGGAGTTTTATAGGTGAATGCCTGAATTAATGCGTAAGCTGTAAGAATGCTTGCCAGCCGAAGTAGAGTCCGAAGCCGATAAGTGACATTCCTGCCACCGCGGATATGACCTGTAAGGTTTTGCGATTTCCGAACTTATGGAAGGTGCTCGCAAGCGATGCCATCACAAAATCCCATAGTAGAATGCCTGCGAATATGCCGAGGCTATGCCAAAACACTTGTGCAACACCGTGATTCTGGACACTTTCAGCAAGTATGGAGCCGTATATGCCAAGCCAAAACAAAATGTTAAGCGGATTTGTTAGTGCCATTAGAAAGCCTGAGCGGAAGGAGCTAAGTTTTGTTTCTGTCTCCGCTGAACGGGCTTCTGGTACGTTTTTCATGTTTTTGAGTGTTTCAAAACCTGTGTATAAAAGAACGAAGCAGCCGAACAGCCAAAGAAAGGTTTTCATGAAGGGGGTCGTTAGAAAATGCGCTAATCCGAAGTAAATGAGAAGCATATACAGTAAATCGGCACACATCGCCCCGAAGCCGATGAGCCAAGCATGTGCAAACCCGAAACGCGCTCCTTTATCGAGCTGTGCGGCATTAATCGGGCCAATTGGCGCGGATAAGGATAGGCCAAGAAACATATACGTGAAAAAAACAGGCATAGACATCGCTCCTTGAATAGAAATAGACGTGTACATGATATTCTATTCAAGGCTTGTTCGAGGTAGAAGAAGCTAGAGAATTTCGGCTTCAATTGCCGTACATTTAAATCCATTGCAAGCACTTTCGGCACAAGGACAGGCGGAAATGGCAATAATTACGTCCATTTCGGCACGAAGCTCGATATAATCACCTGCCTTAGACAGTGGACGTTCTACGCTGATTTGTCCGGAGGAAGCTATAACCGTATTCATAAATAGGTTAAACGGGTAATACTGATCCGGCGATGGCACATGGAATGGAGCAAGTGCTTGGCTAAGGTTGCCGTAGCAGCTCGCATGCCCTTGCTTATTGTACAAGACCTCGTACATCTCGGAGCGGCAGGCTGAATTAATAAAGTCATGCTTGCCGACTGTATCGGCAATAACAGTCAGTATCGGCTTGTATTTGTTCGAATAGAGATGATCTCCAGGTTCTATATCCATGGTATGAAGGGCATCCATTGTTACACCAGGATCAAGTCTTTCACTATAATCATCAGCATTAAAGGCGACGAAGTCTGCTACTTGCTCGCCCTCCAAGTCTGTTACTTTAATGATTTGTCCCTTTTCTAAACGAAATCCGAGGCCTTTTGAAGCTGGAATAAGCCATTTTTGTTTGTTCAATGTGATCCTCCTGCTCCGTGTTGGTCTTATACCTACACAGTATGGCTATTAGACTAAAGGATCATGCAAGTTGTTAAACGGAATGCATATAACGTCCCACAAAGCTTGAAACCTTTTCTTCATAGGCAGTTTTGTCCGTTAAGCAGGCCATTCCATGTCCAGCACCTTTCACAATAAGAATCTCTTTGTCTGCTTTACAGGCCTCATACAGCGGCCATACCATCTCGACAGGAACGAACCGGTCCTCAGCGCCATGAATGAACAGCATGGGCAGCTTGTTTTTCGCCACTTGCTTGAGCGCAGAAGCCTCCTTGAAGTGGTAGCCTGCTTTCAGCCTGGTCAAAAGACTTGTTGCTGGTAGAATGGGAAAAGCCGGCAGCTTATAAATACGTTTGAGCTGGTAGAGTAGCTGATCATGAACTGATGTATACCCACAATCCTCAACGATGACTTTAACCTGCTCAGGAAGCTCTTCACCGCTTACCATCATGACGGTAGCACCGCCAATGGAAATACCGTGCAATAGGATCTGAGCCTTCTCGCCGACGACTTCCAGCATCACTTGGATCCATTGCAAATAGTCTTTCCGATCGGGCCATCCGAAACCGATATAGTCGCCTTCGCTGCTGCCATGTCCCCGGTCATCCGGCAAAAGCACATTATAGCCAAACTTTTCATAATAGAATCTGGCGATTCCACCCATATCTTTTCCTTGTGAGGAATAGCCGTGGGCAAGGATGACCGTAAGGGTTGTCGGTGTCTTGGCAGCCAAGTAATAACCGACCAATACCAGTCCATCATGGGTGGTCATTCGCAAGGTTTCATAGTTTTGTGCTTCCACCCACTTTGCGCCTGCTCCTACAATCGGTGTAGACTGCACGTTATGTGCTGGTGAAGAGTCTTTGTCTGAGGACGAGTCATTCGTATGAATATGTACCAAATCAGGATTTTCATTTAGAAAGGCTTTGGAAGTACGCTTAATGGCAAGATTATAGAAGTAATAGCTTATTGCGGTTAAAAGGATCATCAGCATAGCGGCTAAGCCTGCGATGCCTATTATGAGTGTGTACCACGGCATGATTGTGCTTTCCTCCAGCTTCTCGCAGCTAATTAATATACGGCTAATCTAAAAATAGCAGGGTTGCTCATTGAATGCAATTTGGGTCACTTGCGATAGGAATAATGTCAGTCAGCTTGCTTGATGTGATACTATGATGTTCCTTTCCAAAAAATAGTATATACTAGACCTAAAATCAAACCAATCGGTTGATATAAGGAGTAGTTGGGACATGGAAATTGTAGAGGCAACCATTTCGTCCGTTCAAGCAGCACTTCAAGCTGGCGAGATCACAACTCGCCAGCTCGTATTACGATATATGGAACGTATTGCAGCGCATGATAAGGAAGGCTTGACGATCAATTCCGTGCTTGAGCTGAATCCCGACGCTATATTCATTGCTTCTGCGCTGGACAGCGAGCGTGCTGCGAAGGGTCCAAGAGGCCCGCTTCATGGCATTCCCATTATGCTCAAGGATAATATCAATACCGGTGACCATATGCATACCAGTGCCGGCTCTTTAGCACTCGCAGGCTCCTTCGCAGGTGAGGACGCTTTTATCGCCAAGAAGCTGAGAGAAGCTGGCGCTGTTTTACTGGGAAAAGTGAACATGACGGAATTTGCTAACTTTATGACGGAAGGTATGCCGTCAGGCTACAGCTCGCGAGGCGGGCAAGTGCTGAACCCCTACAATATATCTACCCCAACTGGCGGATCGAGTGCTGGCTCTGGCGTAGCGGTTGCCTGCAATTTCTGCATGGCTTCCATCGGAACAGAAACGTCAGGCTCTATATTGAATCCAGGTAATTTGAGCTCGACGGTTGGTATTAAACCGACTGTAGGACTGGTAAGTCGAACAGGAATATTGCCTCTGTCCAATTCACAGGATACAGCGGGTCCGATGGCTAGAACCGTTACGGATGCCGTTCATGTATTAAATGCCATTACAGCGTATGATGAGGCTGATGCTGCAATGGGGACAAGCATCTGGCATAAACAGAACGACTATACGGCCTTTCTCGAGCTGGATGGGCTGAGAGGAGCTCGAATCGGCATCCCGAGAGATTATTTCTTCGAGGAATTAACAGAAGAGCAGCTAACAATATTCAATCAAGCTGTTGAATTGATGAGGAAGCATGGAGCAATCATTGTAGATCCTGCCGATATTCGTACGGCAAGGCAGATCGTCTATTCCTCCGTCGTACTTAATGAGTTCAAATCTTCATTAAATGCTTACTTGTCCAAGCTGCCACCTGGAAGCCCTATTCGTACACTCAAACAAATTATTGCCTTTAACAATGAGCATCCGATCGAGACGTTGAAATATGGACAATCTACGCTGCTGAAGGCGGAAACGACGACCTCGGGAACGTATACGGAAATCCCTTACCTGAAAGACCGCGCAGCGGATTTACGTTTATGCAAGGATGAAGGGCTTGATGCCACGATGCAGGAGCATCAACTGGATGCGTTGCTGTTCCCGGCTGATTTCGGGGCAAGAATCACCTCACGCGCTGGTTATCCTTCAATCGTTGTTCCAGCGGGATACACGGCTAAGGGAGTTCCTTTCGGTGTTACGTTTGCCGCTCGGGCATACGAGGAGCCCACCCTCATCAAGCTCGCCTATGCTTACGAGCAGGCAAGTCTTGTGAGGCTTCCACCTTCGTTGAAGAGCTTTATTTAGCGCAGAGAGCCATGTACAAGTGTCGGCCAAGCTTTTATTTTATGTTGTAACCATGCACAAAGTATATAGATGTAGACTACGGTTCCAATGGGTTAATAGCCTCTTGGGACCGTTTTTGATGACTCCATGCGAGTTTGTCTGATTTTTATATGAAATGTAGACGACTTATTAATGTATTTTCCATTTTTTCAACATGTTATCCTGAAAGCGCATTCAAAATAAGAAGGAGGATGTTCATTTGATTAAAAAAATGGCAAACAGATTGGGCGTGTTATTATTAATTGCAGCTATCGTAACAAGTACAGCATGGATTGGATCAGCTAGTCAGGCTGAAGCGGCAGGCAGTCAGGCGTATACGTGGAAAAACGTTGTTACGGGTGCGGGCGGCGGCTTTATTCCTGGAATTATTTTTAATGAAACGGAGCCGAACTTAATTTACACGCGAACAGATATCGGCGGAGCGTACCGATGGAATCCAAGTGATAGCAGCTGGATTCCATTATTGGATCATATAGGATGGGATGAGTGGGGCAAGACCGGCGTAGACGCACTGGCGACAGACCCTGTTGACCCTGATAGGCTCTACCTTGCGGTAGGTACGTATACGAATGATTGGGACCCGAACAATGGCTACATTATGCGCTCGACGGATCGCGGTGATACTTGGCAGGAGACGGAGCTCCCCTTCAAAGTAGGAGGCAACATGCCTGGTCGCTCGATGGGCGAGAGACTTATGATTGATCCGAACAAAAACAATATTTTATACTTTGGAGCCCGCAGCGGCAATGGCTTATGGAAGAGTATCGACTATGGTGCTACTTGGAGTAAAGTAACCTCTTTCCCTAACCCCGGCAACTTTGTGCAAGACCCTTCGAATCCCTACACAAGCGACATTATGGGACTTGCCTGGATCACCTTCGATCCAAACTCAAGCAGCCCAGGCCAAGCCACCCAGACCATCTATGTCGGAGTAGCCGACAAAAACGCAAGCGTCTATCGCAGCACGAATGGCGGCTCAACATGGACAGCAGTTCCAGGTCAGCCAACGGGCTTTCTTCCTCATCACGGTGTGCTCTCCTCTGACGGCAATCTCTACATTTCTTATAGTAATGGCATCGGTCCCTACGATGGGGAGAAAGGCGATGTTTGGAAGCTTAATACCTCAACAGGGGTATGGACCAATATCAGTCCTGTTCCGAGCAGCAGCACGGATAACTACTTCGGATATGGCGGACTTGCCATTGATGCTCAGCAGCCTGGTACTTTAATGGTAGCGGCGCTCAACTCCTGGTGGCCGGACACGATTATATTCCGTAGTACAGACAGTGGTGCAACATGGACGAGGATATGGGATTTCGACGGATATCCAAACCGTAAACTGCGCTATACACAAGATATTTCGGCAGCTCCTTGGCTCGATTGGGGTGCAAACCCACAATTGCCTGAAATTACGCCAAAGCTCGGTTGGATGGTAGGTGAGTTGAAAATCGATCCTCACAATTCCGATCGTATGATGTATGGAACCGGAGCGACGATATATGGAACAAATAATTTGACCGATTGGGACGAGGATAAAAAGATAAACATTTCCGTCATGGCCAAAAACCTTGAGGAAATGGCAGTCAACGACTTGATAAGTCCGCCTGTTGGAGCTCATCTTATAAGTGCAGTTGGCGACGTTTCAGGCTTTAAGCATGATGATTTAACTGTAGCGCCTGCCAAAATGCTGACGAATCCCAATAGTACGTCTAGTATTGATTTTGCCCAGCTGAATCCGGGATTTGTTGCTAGAGTAGGCTACGCAGACCATGCAGTTAATCCGAATGCGAAGTCGATTTCACTATCGTATGATGGAGGGGGCAATTGGTTCTCACCGAATGCAGAGCCGTCTGCAACAAAGGGTGGTGGACAAATCGCGGTTGCGGCGGATAATACTTCACTAGTCTGGAGTACGTCTGACGTTGGCGTGTATTACTCGAAAACATCCGGCAATTCGTGGACGAAGAGCACGGGAATTCCGGCGAATGCTGAAGTAGCTTCTGACCGCGTCAACAAAAACAAAATATACGGGGTGTCGGCAGGTATATTCTATCTGAGCACGGATGGTGGCGCGACCTTCGCTCAGACGACGGCCACAGGCTTGCCTGAAGAAGGGGCGCTCAACTTCAAAGCACTGCCAGGAGTTGAGGGTGACATATGGCTCGCGGGAGGCAATGTGGACGGAGGGACTTACGGATTATGGCATTCTACTAATTCGGGAGCAGCCTTCACGAAGCTGTCCAATGTACAGCAAGCAGATAATATCGGCTTCGGTAAAGCAGCACCAGGCCAGTCCTATCTCGCTTTATATACTTCCGCCAAGATTGACAATGTGCGAGGTTTCTTCCGATCCGACGACGGCGGTGTATCGTGGCTTAGAATCAACGATAATGATCATCAATATGCGTTTACAGGCAGTGCGATCACAGGTGATCCACGTATATATGGCCGCGTATATGTCGGTACAAACGGAAGAGGCATCGTCTATGGTGATGTTGCAGGCAATCCGCCGGTAACGCCTACGCCAAGTACAACACCAGTGCCAACAGTAACGCCAACGCCGGTGCCAACAACGACGCCAACACCAGTGCCAACAGCGACGTCAACACCGGTGCCGACAGTGACACCAACACCAGTGCCAACAGTAACGCCGACGCCAGTGCCAACAGCGACAGCAACCCCGACACCTGGCTCAGGCAGCTTTAAGGTTCAGTTGTATAATGGTGGAACAGCTGCGACAGCCAATACGCTTAATCCGCGCATTAAGCTGGTGAATACAAGCAGCTCGGCCATTAGTTTAGCGAATGTTAAGATTCGCTACTACTACACAATTGATGGAGATACGGCACAGAGCTTCTGGAGTGACTGGTCTACAGTTGGCAGTGCGAATGTAACGTCTACCTTCGTGAAGCTGTCCACACCTAAGACGGGTGCTGATTATTATGTAGAGATTGGCTTCACCAGCGCGGCAGGCTCAGTGGCAGCAGGACAGAGCATTGAGCTGCAGACAAGAATTTCGAAAAATGATTGGAGCAATTATACGCAAACAGGTGATTATTCCTTCCATTCTACTGCGACCACCTACGTTGATTGGAATAAATCGACGGGTTATTTAAGTGGAGCGCTCCAATGGGGAATAGAGCCATAAAGAATTGAGCATACAAAAGTCCTCTCGGCTGCTTATAGCCGGGAGGACTTTTACTTGAAATAAGCTTTATTTTTTCGCTTTGAAGTGAACGACTGCACTATAAAGCATCTTCTCGATCTTCGGATTAAAGACAGCATGATGGCTGATATGATGAATCTCTAACAGCAAGCCCTTATTATTATCAATTTGCTGGTCGATTTTTTGCTCCAGCGTTTTTAGATCATAAGCTTCGAAAAACTCGATTTTGTTCTCAATCAGATCCAAACGGAAGTCCATATGAATTTCTCCTAGAAATAGATTATGTTGATTTTTTTATTATACCGCTTGAAGTCCTCCTACTACAAACAAGTTCTGTAAGGACAATATGGGCTTAGATCTATACAGCGAGTCAGGAAGACTTTATAATTTAGTAAAAATTAGGAAATGAATGCGAGGTCTAACATGGAACAAGTACCAACGCCTTATATCAATGGTGATTCAAAAGCTCGAACCTATGAAGAAAGCATGTTACAGCGAATTTGGAAATACAAGTTTCATTATGCAATCGTGATTCCGGCACTGTTGTTGATTGCGATCTTTAAATTTCTTCCATTTGTTTATGGGATCTTTATGTCGTTAGTGGATTTCAAGCCCTATTATACACTTTTTGAGAATCAATGGGTCGGACTGGATCACTATCGCCGCTTGTTTGAAAATCTGGATTATCGCAGCGCTTTAATGAATACGATAATTATAAAAAGCAGCTATATATTGGTTTGCGGCACACTATCGTTCCTCATTGCACTTGCTCTTAGCGGAGTGAGATCCAAGCTGCTTCGCGGCTTTTTCTCGACTTTATTTCTACTCCCGTATTTCATACCATCTGTTGTTTTTGTTTACATCGTTATCCATATGCTGTCTCCGACCACATCTCCCTTTTTCAACATGGAACAGTATATTCTTGCTGAAGCGGGGTCGATCAGGCTCGTAATTGTGTTGACTGAAACGATAAAAACATGTGGTATACCGGTACTGATAGCACTTGCTGCAATCGCATCCAAGCAGAGCAATGCAACTGTGCTGCCTAATTCTGCTTCTCAAAGCTATATACAGTTGAGCGTTATTCCTGCACTTCGTGCGGTGTCTGCGTTTATGCTGCTGCAGCTCTCCACTTTTTTGACGACGGATTATGAACTCCTATCGTCCTTATTAAACCCTTTGACGAGTTCGAAGGGTGCTACTCTGGACTTCTATCAATTTCAGATGGGAATCATGAATGGTGATGCAAGTGGTGCTGCAGCAGCTGGCATTATTCAGTTCCTCGTACAGCTTCTGCTAACTCTGTTTGCATACCGAATAATAAGAGGAAGGTTCATCAACGATTTATTCCATACGGCCCTGCAGAAGCCTGAACTAGTCGCTAGCCATCAAGGAAGAAATGTGGCAGGCCTCGTTATAGCAGCTGTTTATGGCGGCATTATTATTCTCGTAGCCTATATGCTGTTCGTATTTCCGTTTATAGGTTTAACAGGTGCAGAGCAATCTCTGACAGATGCCATCTCGTTTTGGAATGTTACGATCTATCTCATACTTATAATGGTAGCTGTATTCGTCTTCTTGATGATAACAGTAACGCTTGCATACCCGCTTACAGTGAAAAAGCTCCCAGGCCGTGGCGCGTATAAAGTGTTTTTGCTGGTTGCCATTGTATCCGGGGGCGGTATGGTGAACGAGTTATTATTCATAAACAAATTGGGCATGATTGATACCTTGTTTCCGCAATTGTTTCTAGGATTTTTTAGCCTGACGGCGATTTTTGTGATCAAAAGCTTGTTTAATGCCCGTTATAGTGAGTTGAAAGAGAAGGCAGAGGCAAGTGGAAAAGGTGAGCTTCATACGTTTATTACATTATTTATTCCTAAGGTATGGAAGCCGCTGCTCGCGCTTGGCGCCTTGCACTTCGTAGCGCTATGGAATTCGTACTCTATATCTTATATGTACATCGCAAACCCAGAGAATCAATCGCCCATGATGCAGTTCATGCAGCTAGCCTTCAGTATGGAGGCGGAAGGTGGTGTTCACCTTCTACAGCTTGGTGCTTGGCTGAGTCTGCCCTCGATTATTTTGTTTTTACTATTTCGTCGCTGGTTGAATGCAGAAGTATTTACAAGCCAGTTGAGAAAGTAATAGCTTTTCACTAGTAGAGGAAGCTTTTGCTTAGGCTAATGTGAGAGCTTGGATCGTGTGAACGAAGAGTTGCGAATTTGTTAACGATTAGTGGGTGATAGCGACCTATTTTCATGTAAAATAGAATCATATGACAAAAGGGGGTTAACCGTGATGGATGTTCCTGCTGGTGTTTGGATATTTGCAGGTATTATCGTTGCGCTGCTGACGTGGCTTACATTATGGATTACAAAAAAAGCATATTCCAAAAAATGGGATGAATCAGATCAGTAAACGATTAGGATAGACGAGAGTCGGCGCGTGCAGCGTCGACTTTTTATTTTTTATACAATAGCAATGGGAAATCGTGTATAATGTGGATATTATTTTTGAAGGGGATGCCTATAGTTGAACACAAATGAACTTGAACCCGTACTTATCCATAAGAAAGAGGAACGTTATTATGTTTTAGCGATTATCTTCAGTGTACTTGTGTATGTAGGATTGTTTTTTTCTATTATTTTCATGTTCATTATTCCTATTATTATTGTCGTGCCTTTACTCGCACAAGCAATTATGATGGCGAACATACGAATGAATGGCGTACGTATTACGCCTAGACAATTTCCGGAAGTGTTCACCGTTGCGGAGGCGCAATGTGTCAGGATGGGCTTCCCAGTCGTGCCTGATATCTATGTCATGGAATCAAGCGGCGTATTGAATGCATTCGCATCAAGGTTTTTCGGGCGAAACATGGTCGTTCTATACTCGGATTTGTTCGAGCTACTCAAATCGGGGGGCGAGCGGGAGCTGGCATTTGTATTAACACATGAGCTTGCTCACATTAAGCGTAACCATATCATGAAGCAGCTGTTCATAATTCCTGCGATGTGGCTGCCTTTCATTGGTGAAGCCTATTCAAGAGCATGCGAGTACACCTGTGACCGAATGGCAGCCTATTACTGTAATGATGTAGAGGCAGCAATGAATGGTTTGACCGTATTAGCGATTGGCAAGTCACTTTACAAAGAAGTAGATCGCGAAGAGTATTTGCTGCAAAGCAGCTATGAGACTGGTTTTTTCGTATGGTTGGCTGAGCGTCTATCCACGCACCCGCCGCTGCCCAAACGTATCCATGCGATTCAGCAATTCGCTGGCTATTCATCAAGCATCGTATTCAAAACGTCACGAATCGGAATTGTAGTCGCAGCAATCGCGGTCTTCGTAGTTCTTGGCTCGATTGGGACAGGCATTATTTTCTCTAAATCGATTGATACCTTTATGAGCCAGTTGGATGTTACAGCACCAACGGATGAGGAGATGCTTGGCGCAGCTTCAGAAGGGGATGCTGAGCTTGTACAGCAACTGCTATCCTCTGGCGGAAATCCTAACGCTGCGGATGCGGAAGGGTGGACTGCTCTAATGTGGGCAGCACAGTTGAATGACACGGTAAGCGGCTCTGCACTAATCGAAGCAGGTGCGAGCTTGGATGTAGTGGAGCAAACCTATGAAGAAACAGCATTGACGATTGCGATTTATAATGGAAGTGTGGATGTGGTCGAGGTGTTGCTGAAGGGTAACGCGAATCCAGACTTGGAAGATAGCACGGGCTGGACACCGCTTATGACAGCTGCGACAGAAGGCGATATGGAGTCCATTAAGCTGCTATTGCAAGCAGGCGCTGATCCAGGGAAGATGGACGAGACTGGCTATACGGCTGCAGATTATGCTATGGACAGTGGATTTGAGGATATTGTATGGCTGCTGCAGGAATCAGGTGAACGAATATAAAAAAAGAAGCTTGAGCGATCAAGCTTCTTCTTTCTATGTAAGTTCATTATATTATTAACTAGGGATGGTCGGGACGACACGATTTGAACATGCGACCCCCTGGTCCCAAACCAGGTGCTCTACCAAGCTGAGCTACGTCCCGAGAAAAGATGGTGCCGTCGAGAGGACTTGAACCCCCAACCTACTGATTACAAGTCAGTTGCTCTACCAGTTGAGCTACAACGGCGTGTGTAATTCGCTAAACACAAGATGTATTATTACATATATCTAGTTAAAATTGCAAGCCTTTTTTCGAAAAAATATTGAGAGGGTGAAAAAGATGAGAATTGTACTTGCGCCGGATTCATTCAAAGGCTCTGGGAACGCAATGCAAATGATTCATGCGATGGATGCGGGCATTCGTTCCGTACTGCCAAGTGCCGAGCTCATTCACCTGCCTATGGCTGATGGCGGCGAGGGAACAATGGAGATAATGGTGCGTGCAACGTCGGGAAGCATGAGAGAAGCGGTGGTGCAAGATCCGCTTCAGCGCAGTATTAAAGCGAAATACGGTGTGCTCGGAGATGGTATTACGGCGGTCATTGAGTTGGCTGAGGCGTCCGGTCTTGGATTGCTGCGTGATGATGAACGTAATCCGCTGCTAGCATCGACTTATGGCACCGGTGAATTGATTCGTCATGCACTCGAAGCAGGCTTCCGGCAGTTTATCATTTGCCTCGGCGGCAGTGCTACCAATGACGGGGGAGCCGGATTGCTTCAGGCACTTGGGATGAGGCTGATCGATGCAGCAGGAGACGCTCTTCCGCTAGGCGGCGTTCATTTATCGCGGCTGCATGTCATGGATGACTCTTTATTTGATCGTAGAGTGTGCAGCAGTACCTTTCTAATCGCATGCGATGTACGCAACCCGTTATGTGGGGAGCAAGGTGCATCAGCGGTGTACGGACCGCAGAAGGGAGCTGACCTTCGTCAAGTCAGGCAGCTTGATGAAGCGCTGCTTCACTACGGGGCAATCATTGAAGCGCATACTGGATTGGCTGTTGCCAGCATGCCAGGCAGTGGGGCAGCAGGTGGAACGGGAGCAGCATTATTCGCCTATTGCGATGCAATCATGCAAGCAGGTGCCAAACTGGTTATGCAGAGACTTCACTTTGATGAGCAAATTCACGGTGCAAATTGGATTATTACTGGTGAAGGAAGGCTGGATGGACAGACTGGCTCTGGAAAGGTAATTGAAGCTGTTTGTGCAGCTGCGGCTAAGCAGAACATTCCCGTTATTGCAGTTTGTGGATCTATTGCTGCTGATCAGAAGACGACAGCGAGGTTAGGTCTGCGAGCATGCTTCTCCATCGTACCTGGTCCATGTACCTTAGAAGAAGCAATGACGAATGCAGAGCTGTGGATGGAGCAGCAATCGGCGCATATTGCAAGCCTTATCTCTTGATGGCGAAATTCTCTTCATGCTTAAAAAACGAAAGAAGCTCCGCACGATGGCGAAGCTTCTTTCACATATTTAGGCCGTTTCACCCTCAACACGAGATTCTTGCTGCTCAATAAGCATCTCGACCTTACGAATCCGATTTTTACTTGTTTCACGAATAATGAATTTATAGTTTTCGTAGAAATGCTCTTTGCCAGGCTTAGGATCAGCTACTTGGCTGTACAGCCAACCGCCAACCGTGTCTACATCTTCTTCCTCGAAGTTCATTCCGGTCAAATCGCTCAGCTCGCTTAAAGAAACCTTACCATCGAGCAAATAACAATTATCGGCAAGCTGCTCAATTTCCTTGCGCTCGTCTGCATCGAATTCATCTCTGATTTCACCGACGATTTCTTCCAATATATCCTCGATTGTAATAAGGCCTGATGTACCGCCATATTCATCGACGAGAATAGCGATATGAACGCGCTCGAGCTGCATCCGTTTCAGGAGCATCTTGACTGGCGTTACCTCGGATACGCTAAGTACAGGATGAACCAGTTTTTTGAAATCGAGGTCACGATCTGTCTCATACTCCAGGAATAGCTGCTTCGTATTAATCATTCCAACGATATTATCTTTACTCTCTAGCGCTACCGGAAAACGTGTATATTGCTCTTTGCGAATAATGCCCATGTTTTCTGACAACGATTTGTTCGTATATAAACAGATCATATCGGTACGGGGTACCATAATTTCTTTTGCAAGCAGCTCATCGAATGCGAAGATGCGGCTAACGTAGCCATACTCTGTATTGTTAATCTTTCCGCTTTGGTAGCTTTCATTGAGAATAATTTGAATTTCTTCCTCTGAATGCGCTTCTTCGTGCTCTGTGGCAGGCTTAAGTCCGAACAAACGAACAAGCATGTTGGCCGAGCCATTTAGCAACCAAATGAAAGGATATAAGATTTTGTGGAACAAAATAATCGGTCTAGCAGTCAAGAAGCTAATAAACTCGGCTTTTTGAATGGCCCAGGTTTTGGGAGCAAGTTCTCCGACAACAACGTGCAGGAATGTAACCGAAATAAAAGCAATGAAAAAGGATAGAATATGACTAATGTCATCATTTATTGCCAGTCGCTCAAACAAGGGTAAAAGCATTTTTTCAACTGTTGGTTCTCCCAGCCAGCCAAGCCCGAGTGCTGTGATCGTAATACCTAATTGGCAGGCTGACAAGTAGGCATCCAGATTACTCGTAACCTTCTGAACGGCAAGCGCGTTCTTCCGGCCCTCAAGCACTAACTGATCGATCCGACTGGAGCGAAGTCTAATGATGGCAAACTCCGTTGCGACGAAAAAAGCAGTTAATAAAATAAGAAGAGCAATCATGAATAAATTGAATCCTATACCCATTTTCGTTTCTCACTACCCTTTTATATTTATATTTTTTATTCTTATGATCTACTATAACGAATGATTACAGCTTATGACAAACGCCATTTCAAACGCTAACAGCCTTTTTAACGCTATAAGAGCGATTTTACAAGATGGAAAAGCGCATTCTCATTGATTTTCGAGCCTTTACAAGTGTCATTCTCAAGCATATGATGAGTTCATATGAACTTGTAACAAAAGAGACATATGATGAAAGCGCGAGGAGGAAGGAATATGGAGTCCTTTACGCTTACTCGAAAAGAGATGGCTTGCTTGCTGCTTGCACTAGACGGTAAGCATAATCAGAAGCCGCTGCAGGTGCTGCAAGCCGCGTGGACAAAGACGCATCAATACGATTTGGAGAAGGGCACAGGCTTGCCTGCATTTCTATCTACATTGCTGCCCCCGATCATTGAGAAGCTAATTAAAGGCAATGAGTTGAAAGGGTTCTCGCTGCACGAGATTGCTGCACTCGGCCAACTGATCGAATATTCAAATTTGTCGATCACATC
Source organism: Paenibacillus sinopodophylli (assembly GCF_005930355.1). Classification (GTDB taxonomy): domain Bacteria; phylum Bacillota; class Bacilli; order Paenibacillales; family Paenibacillaceae; genus Pristimantibacillus; species Pristimantibacillus sinopodophylli. Next base: position 1,454,030 of record NZ_VDBO01000001.1, on the reverse strand, counting down.
CATGCAAAATTGGGTAAAGCGCGATTTTAAACCTTATTTCGATTGCCCCAAGGCGGGTAAGAAATATTCACTCAATCAGGCTGCACTACTTTTCATTATTGATGATTTGAAATCGAATCTTGATTTTGAATCCATCCGCAAGCTGTTTGAGATTGTATTTAAGAAGCCGGAGGACGAGAAGGCCGATTTGGTTGGTCCTATTCAATTATATGCATCATATACCAGTATGTTTGAAGAGCTGGATGCCAACAACGATCAGCTGCTTGATATTTCAGGTCATCTGAAGGAAAATCCGCATCAGGATATTTTGACGGAGCAGGCAATCCGCGCCTCAGCGAATCAATTTGCCGATCAATTGCCTAATTTAACGGATAATCAATGGGAAGCTGTTCGAAATATATTACTAATTGCGGTTATTTCTATACAAACTTCTTATTTTCACTCCCTATCGCGACGATATTGCAGTGCAACTTTATTTCTAAGTCCAGAATAAAATAATATATGATATACAGGTACACTTATTTGTCCTATACTGGTTTATGTTGTAAATACAAACATAGACAATCTGGGAATGGAAATCTTGTCCAATTGGCAAGGTAGCAAAGCTTAGCCTAAAACAAGCTTGCTAAGGCCACCAGACCGCCGGAAGGATATAGAGCTAAGAAGCTGTCCGCCTCCTGTGGCTGGGTAGCTTTTTTGCGTTTCGAGAGAGGCAGAGGAGAGAAAAGTGGAATGGTGTTGAAAGGTTGGCTGGAGAGAACGAGCAAGCTGTCGAAGAAAGTGAACATGAGGAAAATTACTACCAAGTTATTTCTGATTACGGCAATCATCACACTTTTTAACCTTGCTTCAGGCGTATTGATTTACTTTCAAAATGGATCGGTTGCAAATTCAGTCGAGAATTCAGAGGAATTGTCACAAGTTCAAAGCAATTACCAAGGCATCTCCAATAAATTATTGAATGCGATGCTGCTTTTGGTCGATGCTATTGAGAACGGGAAATCCGATGCAACGGCTATTATGAAGGATTTGGAAGATATACCAAGCAAACTTGAGGAACTGGAAAAGCAACTTCTCATGATGGACAAGAAGTTTCCATCTACAGGAGATGACGTCCCGCTCTATGCCAATCAGATTGGCGTTATACGCCTTGCATTAGATAATCTAAAACAAACAAACACAGATATAACGGGATTGACGGCAGAAGAAAAATCACTGCGGGTTAGTAATTTAATTAGTGTGTATACGATTGTGTTGAGCTTCTCTAACGACATTATGCATGAACGTCTTACTAACGACGCAGATATTACTCAAAAAGATTTGAACCGTGATGTCTCTAGTGCCAACGTCATTGTACTCATTAATATGATTCTTCTTGCGATTTTGCCGGCCATCATGATTTTTGCTGTAACAAGATCAATCAAGACAGGTCTTGTTGGTATAACACGACGCATACGCGCTTATGGCAACAATGATTTCACGAGTCAGGAGAAGCTCTCCCGCTCTGATGAATTCGGAGAAATTGATCAATCCTTGGCTATAATGGGTGATAATTTACGAGAAACAATCAAAGCTACACGAGATGTGAGCGATTCGGTTCTTCATGTTTCTCGCAACATGGACACCATGATCGGAAGTAACCGTCAAGCATCCGAGGATGTGAAGGGTCAGGTTGATCTTGGGCGTGAGGCGCTGCTGTCACAATATGATGATGCTTCATCGATCTCGGCAGTAACCGAGCAGATATCCGCCAGCTCCGAACAAATTGCCGCATCCAGTGAGTACATAAATAATGACATGCGCTTGATGAAGCAATCCTCGCAGAGTGGATCGCAGCAAATGGCAGGTGTTGTTGTGATGGTGAATGAAACGGTTGAGCAATTCGCTAAGCTTACGGAAGCATTTGAGACGATGAATAATCGGTATAATAATGTGGCTAAGTCCTTGAATGGTATTCAGGATTTGAACACGCAGACGAACCTGTTGTCACTTAACGCATCAATTGAATCGGCAAGAGCGGGTGAGCATGGCCGCGGTTTCGCAGTGGTAGCAGAGGAAATTAGGAAGCTGTCTAGTCAAACAGACTCCATATCCAAGCAAATAACGAAAGAACTAACATTGATTCAGCACGATGTGGCGGCAAGCAGCCGTACAATTGGAAGCTTTGCCAATGTCATTCATTCGACAAGGCAAGCATCGGAAACAGCTAGCAGCACATTCCAAGAATTGGAATCGCAGAGCAGCGTATTGTCTGATCAGATGAGTGAGATCTCCACAGCGATTAGCGAGATTACTGCGGGTATGACGCATATCGTATCGGCAGTCGACAAGCTTCTTAATACCTCCTCAGATGTAAATGGGAAGATGGAGCATATGAGTGAGCTTTCAGTGAAACAAAATGATATTTCTGACGAGCTTCGCTCATTAGCGGAGAAGCTGACAGGCTCTTCGAATGATCTGAAGGAGAAAGCAGCCGTATTTAAGCTTTAGGCGACAGCTAGCATGACCACAGAACGCTTCAGCTAATTGCTGGAGCGTTCTTTTTTGACTGTACTTCAGTCTCATATTGCATAGAAACGATGTGGAGTTAGTCATAAAAAGTCACAGGGGCGTTAGGAGAGTCACTGTACGAGCAGTCTAATAAATATATATACCTATATGATAAATAGAAAAAGCTGGAGGTATGGGAGCATGACAACTGTACAGTTTCCGAACGATTTCAAATGGGGAACGGCTACTGCAGCCTATCAAATTGAAGGAGCATTCGAAGAGGATGGACGCGGCGCCAGCATATGGGATACGTTCGCTAAAACACCGGATAAGGTGCTGAATGGGGACACAGGAGACGTAGCTTGTGATAGCTATCACCGTATTGATGATGATATCCGGCTTCTTAAAGAGCTGGGCGTTTCGGTTTATCGCTTTTCAATTGCATGGCCGCGTGTGTACCCGCAGGGAAGAGGGGAACTTAATCCGCTCGGTCTTACCTATTACGAAGAGCTGATCGACAAGCTGATTGCAAACGACATTGAGCCTTTCGTCACACTTTATCATTGGGATTTGCCGCAAGCGTTGCAGGATGAGGGCGGCTGGGAGAACCGCAGCACCATTGACGCGTTTGTTACTTACGCAGAAACGGTGTTTCATGCATTCAACGGCAAGGTGAAAAGGTGGATCACGCTTAATGAGCCATGGTGCATCTCAATTCTATCCAACTATATGGGGGCTCATGCACCTGGCAAACAGGATTTGCAGGCAGCTCTTGATGTCGCTCACCACATTCTTGTGGCGCACGGCTTAACGGTTAAGCGGTTTCGCGAACTTAGCATAGAAGGCGAGATTGGATATGCTCCGAATACGGAGTGGAGAACGGCATACAGCTCATCCCCTGAAGATGTGAGAGCAACACAGCTTCGCAATGGATCATTTAATGAATGGTTCCTCTCCCCCGTGCTCAAAGGGGAGTACCCGGAGCTGTTGACGAGCTGGTATGAGAGTAAAGGCTACAAAGTGAAATTCGAGCCGGGCGATATGGATATTATTTCCGAGCCCATTGATTTCCTTGGCATCAATTATTATACGGGCAGCTTCATTCGTTATGCAGAAGGCAATGACCTGTATAACAGCGAGGAGATTAGCTCGAGCTTCGCCAAGACGGATTTCGATTGGAATATCTATGCCGATGGCTTCTACAATGTATTGACATGGATATCGGCTACCTATGGTCAAATACCGATTTATATTACGGAAAACGGAGCTTGCTATGAGGCGGAGCTGCAAGATGGGAAAGTAAATGACGAGGCAAGAATCAGCTTCCTACATGATCATATCATGGCTCTACACCGCGCGATTGAATCAGGCGTTCCGATTAAAGGCTATATGGTATGGTCACTTATGGATAATTTCGAGTGGGCATTCGGCTACTCCAAGCCTTTTGGACTTGTACATATCGATTTCGAAACACTTGCACGAACGCCGAAAGCAAGCTATTACTGGTATAATCAACTTGCATCATCCAATCAATTAGAGATTTAAGGATAGGCGATATGAAGCAGGCTTTGTCTCATGTAAGGGGACGTTGCCTGCTTCTTTGCATTGTGAAAAGAAGGATAAGTAAGTCGTATGCCGAAATGAAAAGAATGCAAAGCCAACATCAAGGAAGGCTGAGAAGCAGTTATTTCAGTCCTCTAGTAGTTGACGTACAGCAAATAGAAGTGGTTCAATTGAACCATCAACTCGGTGAAGTATATTCCGATAGCGCTTAGCGCACATGGCATATATAAAGGGTATTGAAGGAGCTGCATTATGTTATTCGTTCTCATCGCATTATGGGCTATTGCAGCTATTATATGGCTCTCCGATCGGCGGTCGTCCGTAAATCATTGGCTGGGAGCAGTCGCGTTTACGGGAGGAGCAGGGGCGCTTGCTGCCGTTCTGGATATGCAATGGCTACCGGCAGCAGCGGAAGCGGGAATGAATCAGGTGGCGCAGCAGCTGCTCTATCGACTGCAAGCCGTATCCTCCTTGGTTTCCTATTATGGTTTGCCCTATTCGTTCGTATTGTTTGCTAATGCATACCGACCTGTTCGGATGACCAAGCGCATGCAAACGTTAATGCCGTTTCTATTGCTAATACCCATTGTGTTATGTATCGTTTTTACGCCATTTTACACGACTGTTTATCCCATCTCATTCAAAATTGTTGTCTGGTGGGCTGTTCCATATATCTTATACGGAGCGGTACAAATATTGCTGAAACAGCAGCTTCTAGCGTCTTTCTCCAGAACGCATTGGATTATTTGCTCCGTTGTTCTGCCTCCTGTTGTGTTCAGTATGGTTATGAATTACGTGCTTCCAAGTCTTGGTATGCTGCGGATGTGGGTATATAATACTTGGACTGTGGGCTTAAGTGTTACGGTGTTTGTGATTGCCTTGTTCACTTATGGATTCATGGGCGTGCGAGTCAATATTGACCGCCGGCGATATGACTCTACATTGAGAGCGGTTACTTCGGGTACAGCGATATTGAATCATGCCATCAAGAATGATGCGGGCAAAATGAGACTGTTCTCGGAGAAAATGAAAGCCTATGCGATCGCAACGGATCAGCAGGAGCTGCTTGCCGACATTGAGACGGTGCTTGGTGCGTCACGCCATATGCAGGAGATGCTCCAGCGCGTTCATCGGCGAACGGAGGATCTTGTGCTGCGAGTGGAACCAACGGATATGGCGTTACTTATTGAACGGACTTTGAAAGGATATGAACCTATACTGGGGCCAATCAAGCTGAGCACCTTGTTCAGTCCAGGCTGGGTATGCCGAATCGATCCAGCCCAAGTTAGCGAGGCACTTGGCAATATTGTTGCCAATGCGGTGGAAGCGATGAAAGGCAACGGGGAGCTGCTTGTTCAGTTAAGTGAGACGAAGCGTGAGCTCATTGTCGAAGTTAGAGATACAGGGCCAGGGATGAGTAAACGAGAGGCAGCTAAGGTGCTGGAACCCTTCTATACGACCAAAAGCGGCAGTGATATCAATTTTGGACTAGGATTACCCTATGCCTACCATGTGATGCGCAAGCATAAAGGGATGCTGAATCTCAGAAGTAAACCTGAGGCGGGTACATCTGTTTATCTCATATTCCCTAAGCGGGCAATTCAGGCTGAACGAATGAGTATCGTGCAGGCAGAGAGGAGCGTAATATATGAATAAAATCCGTCTATGGATTGTGGAGGATGACCTGGACTGGCTTAGAGGTTTGTCCGCTTTTATAAATAAGGAGTCAGATATGGAGGTCGTCTGGTCGTCAAGCAAGCCAGAAGAAGTCAGGCAGGCTCTACGGGAGGGCGTACAGCAATCGACTCCTGCCGATGTTGTGCTTATGGACATCATGCTGGAAGGTCGACCTGAAGGTGTATTGTTAGCTGAAGAGGCAGCAATAGCGACAGGAGCCAAAGTCATTATGCTCACATCGATGGAGGAGAAGGACCTGATATTCCGTTCCTTTCAAGCGGGAGCAATTGATTACCAGATAAAGTCGGATTTCGAAAGCTTGCCGGAGGCTATACGTTCGGCATACCGGAGCCAATCACCAATAAACGCTGCCGTTGCAGATAATATGCGAGAGGAATTCCGTCGACTGAAGCAGCTAGAGCGAGAGTTCGAGGTGAAGAAGCTGGGGGATATGATTACACCCTCTGAGCTCCAATTGCTGGATCTCATCGATCAAGGATACACGCAGCCCCAAATCGCAGACAAGCTCGTTGTATCCATCCGTACGGTCAAAAACCATGTGAATCATATATTGAAAAAGCTGAATTTGAGCGGTTCCCGCGAAGCAGCGAATAAGGCCAAAGAGATGGGCTTATTCCATAGGAAGAATGACGAGGATAGTACCAGATAAAGTTGGTACTATTTTTTTTATGTATTTTTCACCAAAATGGAAATATAAACTAATATTTTGGAAAAGTATGGGGGGATGACGTATACGATTCGAGATGTTTTCTGCTGCGCATTCGGCAGGGCTATCTTTGCTAGTGGTCATCGTAGTAATGGTTGTTGTTTTTCGGAGAGGGCTGCGCGAGCCTTCAAGAAATCAAATAACTCGTTGGACGCTGGCTGCTGTACTTCTCTGCAGTGAAGCTGCGCTACAGCTTTCTTATATAACTGAGAATAGCTGGGGGATTTACTCGCTTCCTCTTCAATTGTGCAGCCTCATGCTGCTAGTAGGAGCTGTCGTATTAATGACAAAGCACAAGGCGCTATATGATGTACTGTTTTTTCTTGGCAGCATGGGAGCTTTGCAAGCCCTATTAACGCCGAATTTGGATGAGACATTTCCTCATTTCCGCTATTTCCAGTTTTTTATCGCACACATCGGCATCATTGGTGCAGCCCTGTTCGTTGTGGCTGTCGAACGGTATCGACCGACTTTCCGCTCTGTTCTCCGTGCGATGCTGTGGCTCCATATCTTGGCTATCCCCGCATGGATTACGAACTATTTGTCGGGTACAACGAATTTTATGTTTCTTGCCCGCAAGCCAGCAACGGCTTCTTTACTTGATTGGCTTGCTCCTTGGCCGTGGTATTTACTGGAGCTAGAGATCATTGCGTTTTGTTTATTTTTTGCATTATACGGTGTGGTCAAAGGTTTGGATCTTTGGATGTCCAAAGGCAAATCAGGTAGATATATAACGATGAATGGAGCGTTAAGACATGAAAGAGACGATGAGTAGGCATTGGACGTCGCTTCTAGGCGCATTGTTTATAGTGACAGCATTTATTACCTTGTTCAAATATTCACTTGATCAAGGCTGGATTACCGAAGTGATGAAGGTGGGATTCGGTTTGTTAAGCGGTGCAGGCATTGGCATTATTGGTCTGAAATTGGCCGAGCACAAACCTAGCAGCTTAATCGGTGAAATTATGATTGGACTGGGTGCATGTGTTCTATATGCGACCTTTGCTTTTGCAGGCATCTTCTATCGGCTCTGGGATCCAATGACAGTTATGCTCGGCGTGAGTGCAGTAACTGCATTGATCTCCGCCTATGCGTTCAAGTATAGATCAAGATTATTAATCAATATTGCGATGGCTGGGGCTTTGCTGTCCCCGCTTCCGATGAGGCCGGAAACGGATCAGGTGTTTGCTCTGTTTCTATACATGCTTGTGCTAAATGTCGCTTTCTTTTTCTTAAGCATTGCGCGAGGTTGGCATGAACTTCGAATCGTCAGCTTCATAGGGACATGGCTGATGTATATCGTCTATTTTCTTCATTACAACCCCTCGACGGAGGGACTGTGGAGCATGCCGATTCGCTACGCGCTGGCAGCATTCCTCTTCTACACAGTTGGTCTGATGGTATCGTCATGGCTCAACAAACTAAGCTTTGACGGCATAGATTTATACTTGAATGCGGCGAATGGCATCATGTTCACGTTCTGGGCACTTGTTATTCTGAATCACGAAGTGCCGTATGGCTACATCCTGACGTTTATCGGCATTGTATATCTTCTTGGAAGCTATGTGATTTATATCGCTACACAAAAGATCACACCTGCTGCAGCCAGCTTCTTTCTCACCGGATTACTGCTTATTCTCGTCTCGCTCAGCAGCATTGGAGGCGGATACGATTCCAAGCCTTTATTTACCGTATTGCTATGGGGCTTTATCTCTGCTGTGGCAGCGGTTGTAGGTCGGTTCAAGAACTGGCTGCCCCTCAGCATGGCTTCTGTTATGACGTGGTTTATCGTCGGCTGCTACTGGTACATCGTAACGTGGGATACGCCGCGCGGCGAGTGGTTCGGCATGTATGTGCCTTTTCTAAACTGGGGTGCGATCGCTTGGATTCTGCTGGCTGCAATTGGCTTTTATTTCTCAAGAACATTCGTCATTCGAGATCTGCCGGAGCAAGCTAACCGAATAATGGGCCGAATCTATGCGCTACTGTCACACTTAATCGTAGGAGGATTGCTGACAAGGCAAATCGAAAATATTTTCACAGAATACATGCCGGGTTCGCATGCTGTCTATCTGGCGCTGGCATTATCTGTATCATGGGGCTGTTATTCGCTGCTGCTCATATTGTGGGGAGCGTATTACCGACAGGTATTATTCAGATGGTTTGGTTCGGTCGTTCTGGTTCTCGTCGCGATTAAAGCTATTTTTATGGATTTGAGTGGACAAGAAGCGCTATATAAGGTTGGCGTATTGTTAATTCTGGGTTTGATTTCATTCCTTATTACGTGGATAAACGGAAAATGGCGGGTCCAGACTGACGCTAAAACAGGCATAGCCAAGCAAGTGACGAGCGATTCATAAATTCAACTCCTATGGGGATAATGACTATGTTCACCTTGACAAAATCTTATTTATAATTTAAAGTAACTTACGTAAAGTTATTAAATTGGATGTTACGTACATTCCTCATTACACAATTGAGAGGCAGGAGAAACAATGTCATCACAAGCATTTTTGGAAGCAATTCAAGCGAGACGCTCTTATTATGGAATTAGTAAGGAGTCCACGATCTCCGACGATAAAATTGTAGAAATTGTGCAGCATGCTGTTCTGCATACCCCATCATCTTTTAACTCCCAAAGTGCACGGGTAGTTGTTTTGCTCGGCGATAACCATGATAAGTTTTGGGATATTACGACAAATACGCTTCGCGCTATTGTAGCGGCTGACCAATTCGAGCCAACCGAGCAAAAAATGGGCTCTTTCAAAAATGGTTACGGTACAGTATTGTTCTTCGAAGATAAAACGGTAGTTGACGGCCTAATGGCGAACTTCCCTTCGTATGCGCATAACTTCCCGATCTGGTCCGGACATTCTTCAGGCATGCATCAATTGGTAGTATGGACTGCGCTAGAGAAAGAAGGCTTCGGCGCTTCTTTGCAGCACTACAACCCGCTTGTTGACGAAGAAGTTAAGAAAACTTGGTCGCTTCCTGATTCATGGCAGCTGGTTGCTCAAATGCCTTTCGGCAAACCGACAGCAGAGCCTGGTGAAAAGGCGTTCCAACCGATTGATGAGCGCGTAAAAGTATTCAAATAAGCAGCAGAGCGGAACGAACTCTGAAGGGTAGATCGATTCATCGTTTATATAAACCGGCATGCGGACTGGAAACAGCTGCGCATGCCGGTTTTATTTATATACAGTTCGTTGTAGGATGTAAACATAGAGCGTTACCTATGTAAGGGAATGAGAGGAGGAGCACGATTGATCAAAGCCGTTTACTTCGATTTGGATGATACATTATACGATCAATTGGAGCCATTTCGCTTAGCGGTGCAGGCAGCAGGCTTTGGAGAGCTTGTGTATGATGCGGCTCAGCTTGCGTTTTTGTTCAAGCAAATGAGGAGACATAGTGATCGGCTATGGGTTAAGCATGCGGTCGGTGAGCTTTCGCTTAAGGAGCTTCGAATCCAGCGTACGACTTCGGCATTTGTAGATATAGGCTTGCATGTAGAGCAAGAAAGGGCACAATTCCTGCAGGAATGCTATGAGCATGAACAGAAGGTAATTGTGCTTAGCGAAGGCGTTCAACATCTATTTCAACAGCTTAGCGAAAGAAATATGCCATTTGGCATCATAACGAACGGTCCTGTCGAGCATCAAATGAATAAAATACATACGCTTGGTCTGCGGAGCTGGATAGACTCGCGCAACATCTTCATTTCGGATGGCATTGGACTCGCCAAGCCTGACCCTGAGGTGTTTCGTCACGTGCATGCGCAGACAGGCTGCTTGACGGGGCAGCTCGCCTATGTCGGCGATGCTTGGCATAACGATATCGTACCTTCGTTCAACGCAGGCTGGAAACCAATCTGGCTTAACGGTAGAAGACGGGTGCCAGATGATGGCGAAGCCGAGATCGCTTATTCGGAATGCCAGGATATTCGTGAGGTTTTGCCGATCATAGAAAACATATAATAGAGGGTTACTGGCTGTTTGCTCTAAAAACATGTACAATGATAACCGATATACTTTAGAGCAGACCTTATTATGTCTTATTACAGAACAGCCAGGAGGATATCATGAGCATAGACCCTCGTATTATCAAAACATTATTGCAGCTTCAGCTGGCTCCGAGCCTGGATTTGAAAGCGGCATCGAATCCGCTGGATGCTACGACAGGTGATGGCTCAGCTTCCTTGTTCGATACGCTGTTATCACAATATATGTCAGACACTGCATCAGAGGGCGGAACGTCGCTTCCCATTCTTCCAGCAGATGCACTCGCACAGCTGGAGTCGTTGAACAGCTTCCCGAATATTTCTTACCATGCAGAAGGAGGAGCCAAAGCTGAGCCTTCTGCATATGACGATCTCATCCAGCAAGCCGCGGCTAGATACGGTGTTGATCCGGCATTGATTCAAGCGGTTATCAAAACGGAGTCCGGATTCCGTTCTGACGCGCAATCGGGATCAGGAGCCAAAGGTCTTATGCAGCTTATGGATGGCACGGCTAGAGGCCTCGGTGTTACGGATTCATTCGATCCTGCACAGAATATTAATGGCGGAACGAAGTACCTATCCTTGCTGCTTAAGAAGTACAACGGGAATGAGCATGTAGCACTGGCTGCATACAATGCAGGTCCAGGCAGAGTCGACCGTACAGGGATCAAGACGAACGAGCAATTAATCGAGAATCTTGAGGCGCTTCCCGAAGAAACGCAGCGTTATGTTGCCAAGGTGCTGCAAGCGAAGTAAAACGGAAGCGATAAGATCACGATTCCGCTTACGGCCTCAATGGCTGAAGCAATCGTTGGTCTTTTTCTTTTTTGACGTATAGGAAAGGAAAGGCGTGTGCTCATCCTATCTCTATACGTTTCACCGTGGAGAGGAGTTTATACAAGAATGTTATATTTCGACCATTGCGCCTCGACCCCTCCGTATGAAGAGGTTGTCCAGACGATGCTTGAGGTCATGAAATCGGTGTATGCGAATCCGTCTTCCCTGCATCGGGAGGGTACTCAGGCTGACAAACTAATTGAACGTTCGCGTACGCTTCTGTCAGAGCAGTTGCAAACAGGCAGCGGCAATTGGATATTCACATCAGGCGGTACGGAATCCAATAACATGGCGATTAAAGGTGCTGCACGCCAGTATGCTGCCAGGGGCAAGCATCTGATTACGACTCAAATTGAGCATGCCTCGGTTTACGAAGCTTTCGCACAGCTGGAAGAAGAGGGTTTCCGTGTTACTTATTTGCCGGTTGATCATACGGGTCATGTGAACGTGGAACAGCTGGAGAAGGCGCTGACCGATGAGACGATATTAGTAAGCGTTATGCATGTTAATAATGAAATCGGAACGATTCAGCCTATTGAGCAGATTGGCCGTTTGCTGAAACGTTTTCCCAGAATCATGTTCCATGTGGATGCGGTGCAAAGTATAAGCAAGCAGCCGATAAAAGTCTCAGAATGGGGCATTGACTTGCTCACGGGCTCTGCTCATAAGCTGAGAGGGCCAAGAGGCGTCGGTTTCTTGTATGTACGAGAAGGCGTGGTTCTTCATCCATTGTTGAGTGGAGGCTCCCAAGAGAACGGGTATCGTGCAGGGACTCAGAACGTTCCAGCCATAGTGGGTTCTGCAAAGGCACTGCGCATGTCGATGGAGAGAATGGAAGAGCGTGAGCGGCGGCTGTCAGATCTGAAGCGGCAGCTGATTCAGCATATTAAAGGCATCTCGGAGCTAGCGCTTAACGGTGCAGAGCCGTGTGCTTCGCATATTGTACATTTCTCTTATCCAGGAATGAAGCCGGAAGTGGTTATTCATATGCTGGAGCAGCATGGTATAATGGCATCTACGAAATCAGCTTGCTCATCCAAGGACGATAAGCCTAGCCGCGTATTGCTTGCACTCAGCGCGAGCCGTGAGCATGCAACGAGTGGCGTTCGAATCAGCTTAGGTGACGAGCATACGGAGAAGGATATTGACGCGTTAGCGGCAGCACTTGTGGATATTGTAAAACAGTTGAAGCCGCTTGAGAGGAGATTGACCTAATTTTGCTTTATGATCAAATTGTACTCCGTTATGGGGACTTAATGGTAAAAGGAAGAAACCGCAATAGATTCGAGAAAAAGATGCTTGAGCAGGTGAAGCAGGCATTAATTTCTTATGAGCATATTACGTACTTCAAATCGTTTGGGCGCTTGTTCGTGAAACTGAATGGACATCCTTACGAGCCAATTGCCGATCGGCTGAAGGACATATTCGGCATTGTGTCGCTTAGTCCGGTTATCAGCACGGAACTGGATTTGGAGAAAATCAGATTGACAGCTCTGGCGCTGATGCAGTCCTTGCCTGAACAACCAAGCACATTCAAGGTGAATGCCAAACGCGCTTGGAAGAAATTTCCTCACAACTCGCAGGAAATGAACCATTTGGTCGGAAGTCATGTCTTACGTGCGATGCCAAATCTGAAAGTGAATGTAAATAAGCCGGATATTGAACTTCGTGTTGACATTCAAGAGGAAGCGACCTACGTGTTCTATGACGTTATTACTGGCGCAGGAGGCTTTCCTTACTCCTCCAACGGCAAAGCGATGCTTTTGCTCTCGGGTGGTATCGACAGTCCCGTTGCAGGCTGGCTGGCGCTGCGTAAAGGGCTGGAAGTGGAAGCCGTACATTTCCACAGCTATCCGTTCACGAGCGAACAGGCGAAGGATAAAGTGATCGAGCTTGCGAAGCGGCTGTCGTACTTCAGCGGTGAACCGATTAAGCTGCATTTGGTCCCATTTACAGAAATGCAAACGACACTTGTTCAGGCAAAGAGCGATAACTTGATTATTACGTTAATGCGACGAGCAATGCTCCGCATCACGGAACAGCTTGCAGAACGCAGCAAGGCAAACGGCATCGTAACCGGCGAGAGTCTCGGGCAGGTTGCCAGCCAGACGCTGCCAAGTATGAACGTAATTGGACGAGCAGCTACTCTTCCATTGTTGAAGCCGTTAATTATGATGGACAAGCACGAAATTATCCGATTAGCAGAGCGAATTGGAACGTTTGAGACTTCGATTCTCCCCTATGAGGATTGCTGTACGCTATTTTTGCCTAAATCGCCCAGCACCAATCCGAATATGCGGATTGTAGAGAAGATTGAGTCCCTTATCCCTAATTACAAACAGCTGCTAACTGACGCAGTTGAAGGTACAGAAGTGCTTGTTCTTTCTCCTTATGAACAAACAGCTGTGCAATCAGCAGGCGAAGATAGCTGGTTTTAAATAAAAAAAGCAGCAATCCTTTAATCGGATTCGCTGCTTTTTTGTTCCTCTATTTTTTTCTTTCTCCGGTTCGTTATGAAACCGCCAGCTATAGTAGCAGCGACGACAACTACGACGAAAGCCCATAAGTACCATGGGTTCTCGAAAAAAGACTTCAAGGATTTCTCATGAGTAATCATCTTGGCAGCTGTATACGCAAGCACGGCAGAACCGACATAAACGATCCATTCGAAGCGGTTAATCAGCTTGATAAAGATGGTGCTGCCCCAAACAACAACAGGCACACTGATAATAAGCCCAAGCACCACGAGCAGCGTATCCCCATGGGCTGCTCCGGCAACCGCAATGACATTATCGATCCCCATAGCTGCATCGGCAATAATGATCGTTCGAATTGATTGCCATAGGGTGTTGCCGGATTTCATTCCGGAATGGGAGTCCTCTTGTACGACAAGCTTATACGCAATCCATACAAGCAGCAGACCGCCAACCAAATTCAGCCAAGGCACATTAAGCAGTTGAACGACGAGCAAGGTAGCGATGACCCGTATGCCTACAGCTCCCGCAGTCCCCCAAATAACAGCTTTTTTCTGCTGCTCTTTAGGTAAGTTGCGAGCAGCCAGCCCAATAACGATCGCATTGTCTCCGGCCAAGATTAGGTCGATAAAAACGATGGTTAACAGGGCGGAGAAAAACTCGACTGAAAATAGCTCCATAAGTGATGGCCCACCTTCCATAAACAATGACAACTTGAATTGTACAATCATACGAGAAGCGGAGGCGTTAGATTCCTCTTTTCACGAAATATAGGAAAGTATATGACTTCGGCATCCTTTATCTATAGTTCTCGGAATGAAACGCGTTGCACCGCCAAAGGACGATGACAGCCGTTTCGCCTTGAAATATAAGGATTTATAAGTTTGTTCGCTTATAAAGGGCTTATATTTCACCATCAAAGCTACTTCAGCGTCTTAAAGGACGCCGAAGCCGTTTTTGCTTGGACATATTTCTTCGAGCTTGTACATACAGCTGAATAAGAGGGGGTATGTGATGTGGACAGCCTAATGATGTTTATGCAGATTGTGCTGATTAATGTTTTGCTTAGCGGAGACAATGCGATTGTCATTGCCATGGCGAGCGGGCAACTCCCGCCAGAGCAACGCAAGAAGGCTGTTTGGTGGGGCGCTGTGGCAGCGGTAGGACTTAGATGTGTGCTGACGCTGGTTGCAATTCAGTTGCTCCAGGTGCCTTTCTTGCAGGCTGCCGGGGCATTGCTTTTGTTCTATATCGCGGTCAAGCTGCTTGCGGATGCCGGCAGTGAGCTGGATAATCATACGGTCAAGAAAGTGACAACGATTGGATCGGCAATCTGGACGATCGTTGTTGCGGACTTCGTCATGAGTCTCGATAATGTACTGGCCATCGCAGCCGTTGCCGAAGGCGATCCTATTCTTATTATGCTAGGCATTGCACTCAGTATTCCGATGATTATTTGGGGTAGTCAGATGCTTGGGAAGCTGTTGCACAAATTCCCAGCGCTTTCCTACATCGGTGCAGCATTGCTTGCTTATGCAGCTGGAGAGATGCTCATGCATGATCCAGGACTGAACAAACTGTTGTTCCACGGGTCCAAAACACTTGCCGAGGCCATACCTTTGCTATGTATACCGCTCGTTATTGCACTTGCGGTTGTGAAGAAAAAGCCGGTATTATGACGATTATTGTGCGCTCCGTTCACGCAAAATAAGGCGGGGCGGTTTTTTTTTTGTTAAGACCCCTTAAACGTACTGGTATTTTCAGTTCAATTCCTATAAACTAATATAGATAAAAACTGTCGTCTTTCGTCATCATATGCGATTGACGTTGTAAGGAGCGGACGCGCGAATGCCTAATAACAAATATTCCGCTGGAATTATTTTGCTGTTAGCTGGGCTCGTTATTTTGTTGGGCAAGTTAGGTGTATTCAGCTTCCTTGGTGCCATTTTCTGGCCGCTGCTCGTTTTAATCCCCGGAGTGCTTCTGCATGTGTTATACTTCGGCAGATTGGTTCCTGCGGTCGTGCTTGTACCAGGCGGAATGCTTGTCGTATATGCCCTACTGTTTGTCGTTTGCAACCTTTTTGGATGGGATAGCTTGAAATATTTGTGGCCGTTGTTTATTTTTGGTGTAGCAGCAGGCCTTTACGAATATTATTTGTTCGGTTCATCCATACCGCGTGTGGTGCTTTCGGCATCTATTGCGCTTGCTGCCGCGTCGGCCGTGTTTGTCGTTCTTGTGCTTCTATGGAGCTGGGGGATTTATGCGATTGCTGCCGCGCTGATTGCAGCAGGTGGATGGATGATGCTAAGCAAACGCAAGCGTTGGTAAAAGTTTTAAATAAAAAACAATTGGAGTGGATTACAAGTTATGCAAGCAAGAGAGAAACTACGGAATATCGCCATTATTGCCCACGTTGACCACGGTAAAACAACATTGGTTGACAAACTGCTTCAACAATCAGGTACGTTTCGCGATCACGAAGCAGTACAGGAACGCGCAATGGATTCAAATGATCTTGAGCGTGAGCGCGGTATTACGATCTTGGCTAAAAACACAGCTATTAACTACAAAGACTATTTGATCAACAT
The DNA here is from genome assembly GCF_005930355.1 of Paenibacillus sinopodophylli. Taxonomy (GTDB): domain Bacteria; phylum Bacillota; class Bacilli; order Paenibacillales; family Paenibacillaceae; genus Pristimantibacillus; species Pristimantibacillus sinopodophylli. Next base: position 1,437,671 of record NZ_VDBO01000001.1, on the reverse strand, counting down.
CGTGGATACGCCTGGACATGCTGACTTCGGCGGCGAGGTTGAGCGTATTATGAAAATGGTTGACGGCGTGCTCTTGGTTGTTGATGCGTTCGAAGGCTGTATGCCGCAAACGAAATTCGTATTGCGCAAAGCGCTTGAATCGAACCAAACACCAATCGTTGTCGTAAACAAAATCGACCGTCCTAATGCTAGACCTCAAGAGGTAGTAGATGAGGTTCTAGATTTGTTTATCGAGCTTGGCGCCAATGATGAGCAGCTTGAGTTCCCAGTTGTTTATGCTTCAGCGCTTATGGGTACATCCAGCATGGATCCTGAGAAGCAAGATGAGAACATGGAAGCACTTTACGAGACAATTGTTAGCAACATTCCTTCACCAACTGAAGATACAACCCTGCCATTGCAATTCCTTGTTACTTTGCTTGACTATAATGAATACCTAGGCCGTATTGCTGTTGGACGCGTTAACCGCGGTATCATCAAGCAAGGTCAAACAGTAGCTGTAATGACTCGTGAAGGCGGCAATAAGCAAGCCCGTATCGAGAAGCTATTTGGTTTCGTTGGTTTGAAGCGTGTTGAGATTGAAGAAGCAGGCGCAGGCGATATTATCGCAATCGCAGGTATCCGCGAGATCAATATCGGTGAAACGATCGCTGATTCTCAGAAGCCTGAAGCGTTGCCAGTTCTCAAAATCGACGAGCCTACTCTTCAAATGACGTTCCTTGTCAACAACAGCCCGTTTGCAGGCCGTGAAGGAAAATGGGTTACTTCCCGTAAGCTTCGCGAGCGTCTCTTCAAAGAGCTTGAGACTGACGTTGCACTTCGTGTAGAAGAAACGGACAGCCCGGATGCATTCATCGTTTCTGGCCGTGGTGAGCTTCACCTTGGTATTCTAATCGAGAACATGCGTCGTGAAGGCTTTGAGCTTCAAGTATCCAAGCCTGAAGTTATTATCAAAGAAATCAACGGTTCGAAGCAAGAGCCTTACGAGCGTCTATTGATCGACACGCCTGAAGAAAGCATGGGCGCTGTTATGGAGAGCCTTGGAACTCGTAAAGCTGAAATGCTCAATATGATCAACCACGGAAATGGCCAAGTACGTCTGGAGTTCAAAATCCCAGCTCGCGGCTTGATCGGCTACCGTACACAATTCCTAACACTGACACGCGGCTATGGAATCATGAACAACGCTTTCGACAGCTACGGCCCACTTGCTGGTGCAGGCGTAGGCGGACGTCACCAAGGCGTGCTCGTGGCTAGTGAGAACGGAACTTCAACATTCTATGGCATGATGGGCGTTGAGGACCGCGGTATTCAATTCTTGGAGCCGGGTACTGAAATTTATGAAGGCATGATCGTAGGCGAGCATACGCGCGAGAATGACATCATCGTCAATATTTGTAAAGTGAAGCAACTGAACAACATTCGCTCTGCTGGTAAGGACGACACCGTAACACTGAAAAGCCCACGTCTGTTCTCGCTTGAGCAAGCGCTTGAGTACTTGAATGATGATGAGTATTGTGAAATTACACCGAAGACGATCCGCCTTCGTAAAAAAATCTTGAATAAGAGCGAGCGCGAGCGTGCGGACAAAAACCGTAAAAATGCTCAAGCAAGCGTTTAAGAGCAAACCATTAAACAAACGTAAGGTTTTGCACCTATGCAGAGCCTTACGTTTTCTTTAAGAATATAAGTGGGATTATAAGTGCTTATGCTTATAGTCCCACTTATATTTCACCCGATTCCTTGTTGCGCTGCAACTAATTGACGGCGCAAGCCGTTTACATTCACTGAAGGGGGTTTGCGGCATGCAGGCATGGCTAAGCGACCATAAGCTAATCTCGTATCTAATCATACTGGGCTTTACGATATACATATTCAATAAAGTGTTTCGTGCGCAGCAGAAGCTACCGTTATTCAAAGAAATACTTGTGTATGCGTTGATCGCCTTCGGCTCCTTCGTCCTTATGATTCTACAAGTAGACAAGCTGCCGATTATTCAATGTATGGGAGTAGCTGTTCTTATGATGATGATGCTAAGAGGACGCCAGCTCTATGACAAGTGGAAGGGTAACAAAGCAGAGCGTGCACCGCAGGAAGTGAAATCTGGCGAATGAAGCTGGAGGATGCTTTATTCAACTGGCTGCAGATCAAAGTGGTAGCAGTTGGCAGGCCGGATGACCAAGCTGCGCTTGAAACGTTGACTTTTTTCGAGCAAATTCTATCAGAGGATCATGGTCTGTCTAATTATGTCATTATGAAGACCGACGATACGATGATACATGTGAAATATGAAAAGGATGGACGTTCCAAGCTTCAGCTATACCCACGTGAGCTCGGCGAACAGCTATTGACGGACATTGAATCTAATCCCAAATACAACTGAACTTGAAGGTGGAACATATGAGCAAAGGATCAACGACATTACCTCCAAGAACGAGTTCTCGTCAACCTGCCAAACCAAAAAAACAAAAACCGGCCAAGAAGCGCTCGTTTCTTAAAACGTTTTTTGTAATTGTGTTTGCGATTCTGCTTATAATGGCTGCGGGACTTGCTTATTTATATTTCAAAGCAGATGAGGCAGTTGAACAAATATCTTCACCTGTCGATAGTGAGGTCGTTATACCGCCAGGAGAAACAGTCGACAAAAAAGCGGTTGCTATGCTGCTGATGGGTATTGATGCGAGGGCTCACGGTGGAGGCTTGAATACCGACGTCATGATGGTAGCCGTCTTCAATCCGAATTCGAAATCAGCAACGATTGTCACAATTCCACGGGATACCAATATCAATGTGGACGGATACAGAGCGCGGAAAGCGAACAGTTTCTATGCCGATTTCTATATGAATGCATTGAATGAGAAGAAGCTCAAAAAAGAAGCGGCATATGCGGATGCGAAGCAAGAAGTTAGAACGGTAATGAGCACGTTTTTTGGCATCGATATTAAGTATTCTGCTGTTATCAATTTCCAAGGTTTTGCTGATGTTGTCGATGCGCTTGGCGGGGTTACAGTGGATGTTGATATGCGAATGAAATACAAAGACAGTGCGGACGGTACGAACATTGATCTACAACCAGGCGTTCAATCTCTAAGCGGAGAGAAGGCACTGGATTTCGTTCGTTACCGGAAGTCGAATAACGGCAAAAACATGTCAAGCGACTTTGACCGTAATGCACGCCAGAGCAAGGTAATCAGTGCGCTGACAGACAAGCTGAAATCGTTTGACGGTGTGACCAAATTGCCTGCTTTGATTGAAGCCGTTGGTAATAACCTAACGATGGATATGCCTTCCAAGGAAATCAAAAATATGATGACAACCTATTTGGGCATTAGCGCCAGTGATGTTACCTTTATTCCGCTAGAAGGTACTTGGAGAAGCCCATATGTCTATTTAGATGATGCGAAGCTGGAAGAAGCTAAGGCCGCGCTTCAAGCAAAATTGGCTGAATAACCATAGACGATCGTTAATATGTTAGTTATAATACAACTACAGAGGCCATAGTTGAATCTGTTCAGAAGGAGGTCATGCGAATGACCCATACCGTATCTGCAATAGCCGAGCCAATGATCGACGTGTTTTCCATGCTATCTCTCGTTCCTGTGCATAAGCTGGTTACGGTTTCTGACGATTGGACCTCGAGCATGCCAAGAGTGCGGGACGCGATGCTTGATGCCGCGTGCTTGTCCGCTACTATTGTGTGCGATCAACCGAATAACATAAATGCCGGCGGCAACAGGGTTGTACAAGTTTCTGCGGCTATGAAGAAAGCCTAGTGGTATGCCACTAGGCTTTTTGTGTCTTCAAGGGGATGTTTACAATTTCTTATTCATTGTTGGAGCTTCATGATGCTCTGGCTCCTGCGGGATGAGGTCACGAGGAAGCTGTGGAATTAATCTTCCCATAATATCGGCCATCTCTTCGGCGAAACCGGCGATCGGTCTGCCGCGCTTGATATCTGCTCCAATTTCATTGATGCGTTGGGAGAGATCCATGTCCGCTGTAACGAGTGCATCGATGCCGTAAGGATCTTTGCGGAAGGCTTCAGCAACTGAATATTTAATTGTACCGACTCTTGACCTTTCCATCTTGGCTTCAACATCAATGCCGACAATCGCGGTATTCCCGAACACGACACAGTGCGCGTTCGTTACTCCATCAATTCCTTTGGCCAACTGTTCCAGATGTGCCGCAACTTGCTCTGAATTTTTAATTTCCTTCTTACGCGGTTCAGTCTGTTGAGTATGAACACGGCCATTATTTCGTGGAGAGGGTGATGTCTCATTACGTGCGGCGGTGCTGCAGCCTGTCGCTACAATCGCAACAATGATCGCAGAAGTAAGCCATTTGAACATGTTTGCCACCTCTTTTTCTCGTTGAAAATGAAAGTTACTTGTCCGCCATAGTGTACCCGCAGCAGCGAATTGCTATGTATGGCCTCTAATGATATCCAACGCCGGGAGGGTTCTCATGAAAAAAATATTCGTGCTCGATACAAATGTGCTGCTTCATGATCCGCAAGCGATTTTTGCTTTCGATGATAATGAAGTCATAATTCCCGCGGTCGTGTTGGAGGAAATTGATTCTAAGAAGAGGTTGGCTGACGAATTAGGAAGAAACGCGCGCCAAATATCCCGACTGCTTGACAAGATGAGAGAAAAAGGACATTTGCACGAAGGTATTACACTTCCAAGCGGCGGTCTGCTGAAGGTGGAGTTGAACCATCGCAGCTTTATACGCGTTCAGGAAATGTTCGGTGAAATGTCCAATGATAATCGGATATTAGCGGTAGCGCTGAATTACCATATAGAGCAAGAAAATGAAACGGAGAAACGGAACATTGTTCTCGTAAGCAAGGATGTACTGGTACGGATTAAGGCAGACGTGCTGGGGCTCCAGGCGCAGGATTATCTGTCTGATAGAGTCGTTGTGTCGTCAGAGTTCTACGCAGGTTATATGACGCTGTATGTGCATCCTGCAGTCATTGATGAGTTTTATACGTATCGTTTCTTGACCGTGAATAACATGCATTTGAATATTCGTCTGAATCCGAACGAATTCGTTATATTGAGAGATGAAATGGGAACTTCGAAGTCGGCGCTACTGAAGGTCAGCCAGGATGGGGCAAGGCTTGAGCCATTATTCCTAAGCAATGATCCGGTCTGGGGCATAACCGCTCGCAACGCACAGCAGCGTATGGCGCTTGAGCTGCTGCTGAATGATGATATCCCGCTTGTTACGTTATCGGGCAAGGCAGGAACGGGTAAGACGCTTCTCGCGCTTGCAGCAGGCTTGCTGAAAACGGAGGATGAACACAAATACAAGAAGTTGCTGATTGCACGGCCGGTTGTCCCAATGGGCAAAGATATTGGTTATTTGCCAGGGGAGAAAGAAGAGAAGCTGCGTCCATGGATGCAGCCGATCTACGATAATTTGGAATATTTATTTGATACCAAGAAATCAGGCGATATCGATAAAATATTGATGGGGATGGGAAGTATTCAGGTGGAGGCGTTAACGTATATCCGCGGACGCTCCATTCCAGGACAATTCATCATTATTGACGAGGCGCAAAATTTAACGAAGCATGAAGTGAAAACGATCGTGTCGCGTGTTGGTGAAGGAAGCAAAATCGTACTCATGGGTGATCCCGAGCAAATTGACCATCCTTACCTTGACTCTATCAGCAATGGGCTCACGCATATCGTCGAGCGATTCAAAGCTGAAGGAACGAGCGGTCATATGACGCTGGAGAAGGGTGAGCGCTCGAAGCTGGCGCAGCTAGCAGCAGATTTGCTATAACGGCTAAGGCGGCAACCCCCTCGGTATGAGGGGGTCTTTTTTTGTGCTTGGCATGTTCACTAATCATGTTCATTTGGACAAAGCTTGAATTTATTGTTATCCTGTTTTTAGTAGATTTTAGGATGAAAGGAAGAAGGCTGTGACTCCCAGAAAATATGTGCCGTTTTTATTAGGTGCTTTATTGTTGGCGGCATTGCTGCTTATCCCCTTCTCAAAAGACGCTAATCCTGCAAGCATAGGCAAGCCGGATGGCAAATCCAATTTACAGACCGTACCTGGTGAGCTCATTGTCGATCAACTTACGAACATTCATGTAAACGTTTCCTTGACGTATATACAGTTCCAACAGTTGCAGGAGCTCAATCGCAATTTCATGATGAAATACCCACATATCCAGGTGAAGCTTGTAAATGAGCCATCAAAGAGGGATGCATATACGCAATGGTCGCTTCAGAGTCAACGTGGCGAGGCTGCCGATATTATGCTGCTGGACAACGGGTGGGTGAGGCCATTTGCAGTGAAAGGCTTCCTCAAACCCGCAGACAGTATAATGACAGGTGATACGCTTACGGATCAAATGGCTGGTTTGCTGGAACCGCTCAAATGGAATGGTTACTTATGGGGTGTTCCGAAGGATTTGAATCCCTATTTCGTCGTGTGGAGCAGTGCGCTGCTGGAGGAAGTGGGATTAAAGGAGCCTCCGCTAGATTGGCTTGGCTATCAAGCAGCTGCGCTTAAGATGATAGAACTTCATCCTGAAGCAAGCATAGTCAACTGGGGGGCAGGAGATCTTTATCAGCAGCTTGTGTGGCTGTCAGCTTTCCGCAACAATCTAAGCGACGGTCTGCAGGTGTTGCCTGTCAGCGAGAACCAGATGATGCAGCTCGGATGGTTCCAGGAGCGAAGGGCGAATATCAGCCGAATTGACGGGGATGAAACAGCTGCTCTAACCAAAGCATTCGAAACGAACAAGCTGCTCGCTGCTATTCTGACTTGGAATGATTATGAGAAGCTGCCAGAGTCTGTTCGGGGCAAGCTGAATGTGAATCGGGAGCAGATTCATTACCCATGGCTAAACGGACGCAGCTATGTCTTGTCTTCCAGCAGTAGGATGGAAGACGAAGCGATGTTGTGGATCCAAGAAATGTCCGATATCAACAACCAGCAGCTTGTTTATGATCGATCGGGACAGCTGCCGGCAAGAGCCTCATTATATGCGTTCAACAGCTCTTTGTTAAGGGAACAGGCACATATCCCGCCAGAATGGTGGACGAAAGTGCTCAACGCCAAGAAAGCAGATCAGCAGCTTCCGATTCCAGATCCGCATTGGCCTGAAAAGTGGCAGCAGCGTGAGCAAATATGGCGTACCTATTCAGAGACTACGCTTGAAATATCGGCATATCTGGACGCTCTGAATGAGCTTGATCAATAAAAAGAGCCGTTCTCGAGTGAATAGAGAACAGGCTCTTTTTTGAAATATAAGAATTTATAAGTTTGTTAGCTTATAAAGGGCTTATATTTGACCGTCAAAGCTCCTTCAGCGTCTAAAGGACGCCGCAGACGTTTTTGCTTGATGAAGACGGCTTTTATTCGAGTTAATCGTTCAAAATTTAATTCGCTAAAGCTTCAAGCTTAGCTTAATCGTAAGCTCGCCGTCCTTCATGTCAACAGACTTTGCTTTGAGGAAAGAAACAATAAGGTCAGGGTAGAAGCCAAGATCAAATTCTTCTTCCAATGCGCTTTTGGTCGTATCAGGCAAGGAAAAACCGTTGAACAGCAGCTCGTCAACGTGGAACATGATGGCATTCTTAGGCTCATCCTCGATCGTATAATGGCCGCTTATTTTTATTTCCATGTTCTCACGTTTGCCTTGCGCAATAACCTGGCCATTCACAAATGTGAATTCAAATTGATTGAAGATGTCATTCTGTTCTCTGAGAAAAGCGTTCAAGCTGTCTTGCGGCACTCGAATCGTGTAATTAAAGCCTTTAATCTCAAGAAGGTCTTTATTGTCCTGTACCCAGCCTGGCAGTTTCTTCATCGCTTTGGAGAGCGCGCGAAAATATTGTTTCACCTCAGTGATACCGGCTGTCTCCCAATAGGAGGTCAGCTCCGTCATTAAGATTCGAATTCTCTCGGCATCAGAGCGGCCGGACAGCTCCTGATCAAGCTCATTCTCAAGCGTCAGTACGCGCTCTCGTTGTGCTCGAAGCTGCTCTTCTACGGCGATCAATTCGTCACTTCTGGTTTGCAGTTGACGGTAGCCTTCCTTGACCTGCTTGTATTGATCGACATAAGTATGAAGGGTATGCTTATCATGGGTAAGTATAATTTCCGCATAATCGAGCATTTGGAACAGCTCTGATAACGAATTGAACGAGAGAAGAGCGCTAAGCAGAAAGTCTCGTTCACCCATATAATAAGCGCGCAGGACGCTGCCTGCTTCATCTTGCTTGTCCGCTATTTGCTGCTCTTGCAGTACAAGCTGTTTCTCAGTGTCTGTCATGGTCAGCATGAGCTGTTGCTTCTGTTCTCCGATCCGGGCAATTTCTTTATCGATTTCAACGACAGATAAGCTCTTCTCAAACAAAGCGTGCAAATCCGATTCATCAGCCGTTAGAGGTGCTGCCCACGCGGTAACTCGGAACAGGAGCGCTGTAACGAGCAGCAACGCCGTGGCTGCTATGGAAATACGATTGCGCTCAGGTGGCAAAGTCAACGGCATCGTCCCTCCTCAGCATTCATTTTATGCGGCAATCCATTCTATTATATCTTACATTTGGAAAAGGATGAACCTCATCATGTATGAAAAAGAGCTATCTGCTTCGATAGGAGCGAGCATTGCGGCTTCCAGTAAGACTGGCAGCTATGTCGACATGCAAGGCAACGCCGTTCACGTACCGTGCATCTCATTCCTAGACTACATGAATGTATGCTTATATGATTCTGATTACGGTTATTATCGGTCGGGTCAATCGCGGGTAGGCAAGCAAGGCGATTTCTATACAAGCTCAGGTATAGGTGCGATTATGGCCGAGGTGCTGGAGGGCTATGTTCATACCTATGCGGCAGCGATAGGCGTACCTCTAAAGCTTATCGAGTGGGGAGCGGGAACGGGCAGGCTGTCAGCCCAAATCGCAGCTTCCGTCTTGAAGAGAGATAGCAAGTGGCAGCACTTGATACAGCATATTCTTATTGAGGATCATCCTGGGCACCGGGAAGCAGCGCAGGAAGCTTTTGCACAATACGAAGCAATGGGGTTGGCTCCTTTATTCGAATCCTCGTCAGATGCTTGGGAAGCCCGCTGGCTTGGAGAGCCTGCACTAGTTATAGCTAATGAGCTTCTTGATGCATTTCCTGTACGCCGCGTTCAAACCGTAGCTGGCGAGCTGATGGAGCTTGGAGTGGCTGGCGATGCTGAGAGGGGCTTTTATGAGGTGCTGATGCCGCTGGAGGATCATCGTGTTCTAGAATGGCTTGCAAGAGACGGTATTAAGCTAGAGGAAGGACAACGTACAGAAATTCATACGGGGGCGAGTGAGTTTTTAATAAAGCTCAGTAAGGTAATGAAGAAATCAAGGCTTGTCCTGATTGATTACGGGCATGAAGCGGCTGAATATACGGCTGAGCACAGAATGGATGGCACATTGCTTTGCTACTGGCAGCATACCGTGAGTGATAATCCCTATATCAGGGTCGGCCAACAGGACATCACTTCTCACGTCCCATTTACCTTTGTGCGCAAGGAAGCGGAGGCTAACGGCTGGAGATTCATTGCGTATATGACGCAGAAACAATTTTTAATCGATAACGGCGTATTGGAACTTCTGCAAAACCATCATAATCCAGACCCCTTTAGCGAGGAGGCTCGGAAAAACAGGGCAATCAGGCAGCTGCTGCTAAGTGATCAAATGAGCGAATCGTTCAAGGTGATGATTCTGGATAATAATTAGCCTGTCCAAAGAAAAGGTGCCAGTCCTCGCGGACTGGCACCTTTTCTTAAGTATGTACGCCTTTCAGCTTCTGTACTTATACTCCGAACCTGTGAAAGGTTTGGGAACAATCTGCCTTCTACCAAGCTTAGTTGCTTAGGTTAGAACGGCAAGTCCATCTTGAAGACCGACCAATACGTGAAACCCACGAATGAAATGATCATATATCCCCAGAACATAACGATGTAAGTTCTTTCGGAGAAATTCAAGTAACCTAGAAATACGAAAGCAACGGCTTGTGCGAAAAACAAAAGCGCAAATTCCGTCATATGGCCTGCGAAAGCCATTAGTCCGATTACCAGGGTCCAAAAACCAAGTACCCGATACATGCGTGCCATGATAATATCCCCCTCTCGCTGCGACCCGATTTTCTAATGATCATTATAACGTTTGGTGAAATAAGTGTAAACCAAAATCAGTGATGAAATCACTTTTTTTTTGTTTAGGACAGGGAACTCCTGCTTATTCATACTTAGTTTGCTCAAATATAGGAGCAAACATGTATGAGTATGCTGAAAAATGGTTATACAAATTAGTATCCAATAGATTCTATGAACTCTACCAAGGGCATAGAGATAAAGTAAGCGCCTTTACGTTAGGAGGTTTTTGTTGCATGACAGCAATTAGACAAGATGCGTGGAGTCCAGACGATGATTTAATTCTCGCCGAGGTGACGCTGCGCCATATTCGCGAAGGTAGTACACAGCTTGCAGCTTTTGAAGAGGTTGGTGAACGTATAGGACGTACTTCTGCTGCCTGCGGATTTCGTTGGAACAGCTGTGTCCGCAAACGGTATGAGGATGCCATCCAAATCGCTAAACAGCAGCGCCAGAAGCGCAATTATTTGAAAAAACAAACCGTTGTAGCAACACCGCACGTTTCATCTATTGCTGTATTCGAGACAGATGAGCGTAGTTTCAAAGCAGAGGGCAGCACGATTGAAGAAGGTCTATCTGTAGATGCCGTCATTCGTTTTCTCCGTGGATGGAAGACGAGTTATCAAGATTTAACGCGTCAAATGAAATGGTATGAGAAGGAACTGAAAGAAAAAGAGGAAGAGCTATATCGATTGCGTGATCAGAATGAGAGATTGTCCAAAGAGGTTAACAGTGCTCAAACCGACTATCGTACCGTTAACGATGATTACAAAACATTGATTCAAATTATGGATCGGGCAAGAAGACTTACGGTGCTTACCAATGATGATGAAGCAAAGCCTAGATTCAAAATGGATGCAAATGGAAACTTGGAACGTATTGAATAAGTGCTATTGAAAGCGAAGAGAGGCTGACCTTGCAGAAGGTATAGCCTTTTTTTTATGCCGGAAAGCTTGCCCTGTTTTCCTATCATTTGATACGATAATGTCCAAAAGCGATGAGCAATTGTTGCTCAGAAGGGGAGTATAAGGTGCAAATCGATGTTATTGGCGGAGGCTCGCTCGGACTTTTATTCGGTGCAAAGCTGGCTGATGCAGGCGGAGTTGTGACCATTTGGACGCGCAGCAGTGAGCAGGCGGCTCTTCTGACCGAGAAGGGTGTTACGCTGCGGGAGCTGGGAGAAGGCGGAGAGCGGAGTGTTGCGGTTCTTGGTGCATCGGCGCTCGAAGCTGAGCGCAGCCATTCAATATTGCCAAGACGAAGCGAACGCGGTACGCGCTGGATTATAGTAGCGGTGAAGCAAACAGATGTGAATGAGCAGCTTCTATCACTGCTTCAGAAGTTGGCAACAAGTCGTGGAAGGGATGGAACTGCGATTGTTTGTTTACAGAACGGTATAGGCCATCTGGAGCGCATCATGGAAAGATTGCCCAGCATTCCGTTATATGCTGTTACTGTAACCGAAGGAGCGAAACGGTTGGACGGCCATACGGTTGAGCACACAGGCAAGGGTGAGCTCTGGATCGGGGAATGGACAGCAAATGGACGGAAACGAGACATTTTTGAAGATAAGTCACTAGAAATATTGGTTTCTATACTGGAATCGGCAGGATTTGCCACTTTTCTGTCGAATAACTGGGATAATCGTATGTATAACAAGCTGCTTATTAATGCGGTCATTAATCCGCTGACCGCTATATTTGATGTAGAGAATGGCCAATTGCCGCTGCATCCCTCGCGCGAGCAGTTCATGCGTGCGCTGCATGCGGAGACGGAGCAAGTTCTCATCCAGGCTGGGATGCTTCCGCAGCAGGACAGCTGGCAGACGATTATAGATGTATGCCGCAATACAAGCCGCAATGTTTCCTCTATGCTGAGTGATATTCGAGGTAGAAGAGCGACAGAAATTGATGCTATTAATGGAGGTGTTGTCATGCTAGCCAGGAAACTTGGGCAGCGGGCGCCGCTAAACGAAGCAGTGATTGCACTTGTGAAAACGCTGCATCCGAAGCCGAATATGGAGGAGTGAAGCAAGATGGACATGATCTGGCAGAGTGTTAAGCATGTATATGCTTATTTGGCCGTTATTCCAATCATACCTTTCGCAATCATCTTATTTGGTTATGGGGCTTACGTCCAAGACCGCAAGAAAGCGTTCCGAATGGCCATGGATATTACAACGGCATTATTGATCGGCTGCGTAGCCGTTCTGTTCGATAGGCTTTTCAACAGTCAGTTCGGCCTATACGGTATTCTGTTGTTTATGATTATAGGTGGCGGGCTGCTCGGCAATGCTCAGTTCCGCAAACGGGGCAAGGTGGATGGCAAGAAGATATTCCGGACCATTTGGCGGCTGAGTTTTTTTACGATGAGTTTGCTTTACATACTCTTTATGTGTATCGGAATTGGCAAATTAATGTTCACCGCATAACAGAAATAAGATGTGCCGTGCGCCTCTTCCAGAAAGAGGTGTTTTTCTTTTGACGGACGGCTTCTCCTTTGTGTACAATTGTACCGTTACGTTAATTCATATGAAGTCGCATTGGCGACATTTATACGGGAGGTTACAGGCTGCGCTATGAGAGAAGAATCGTATTCATTGCCAAGCGCTCAGCCTTTGACAGAGGCTTATATACGTCGTGAAGATGAACGCGTTGCAGCCTTATACGGCTATCATGCGGGAGCGGAAGAAGACTGGGAAACTAGGTTGAAGCAATTGGGGCAAAACAGCTCCAAGAGAGCAGACGCTGCCCAATTGGCTCGTGTGCTGCGTGCCTATAACGAAGCAGCCCATGCTGCACCGGAAGTGTTTGATTCCATCGCGGCAATAGCAAGCGGTGCTCCTGTTGTCGTAGGCGGACAGCAAGCGGGGCTATGGACGGGGCCTTTACTTGTCATCCATAAGGCTGTGTCTATTATTGGAGCAGCCAAATCAGCTAGCAAGCAGCTAGGTCAAACCGTCGTTCCTGTGTTCTGGATTGCAGGAGAGGACCATGATTGGGATGAGGCCAATCACGCTTATGTGATTACGACCGAACAGGAGCTGCGCAAGCTGTCTGCTGCAAGGCCCGATGGTGGACGCACTTCGGTCAGCCGTACTCGGATAGAGGATGACAAATGGGATCAGCTGCTTGAAGAACTTGAGCAGGCACTGCCTTCGTCAGAGTTTAAGCCTGTTATGCTGGAGGAGCTGCGGCAGATGTCTCGCAGAGCCCGGTCGTTATCTGATTTCTTTGCGTCCATACTTAGTCATCTGTTCGGGAAGCACGGCCTCGTTCTGCTTGATGCGGATGATGCAGAGATTCGTCAACTGGAAGCGCCGATGTTCAAAACCATCATTGAGCGGAATGACGAATTGGAGCGGTCCTATCAATATTCCGCTGGTCAGATCAAGGAGCTTGGCTATGCTTTGCAGGCAGATGTTACGTCTGGCAGTGCGAATTTGTTTATTTTCAATACGGCGAACGGCGAGGAAAGAACGCTGCTGCACAAGAAAGATGATGTTTTTCAAGATCGTAAAGGGCTGCTTTCATTGACAAAGTCGGAGCTGCTCTCCGTTGCTGAGGAACAGCCGACGCGGCTTAGTAATAATGTATTAACAAGACCGATCATGCAGGATTACTTGTTCCCCGTGTTAGCAACCGTATTAGGTCCAGGTGAGATCGCTTATTGGGCGTTGACGGGTGAGGCATTCCGAACACTCGGCATGGAGATGCCGATCATCGTTCCAAGGATGTCCTATTCATTGATCGAAGGAACGGTTGCCAAGCATATGGACAAATATGAGCTTTCATTCGGCGATGTGATGACCTGCTTCGAGGAGCGCAAAGGGCAATGGCTGAAGCAGCAGGATGGCTTGTCAATTGAAGAGCAGTTCGCGGAAGCGAGAGAATCGTTCGAGGAGCAATATAAACCGCTGCTCGCGCTTGCAACGTCTGTCCAGCCTTCACTTGCCAAGCTTGGGGATACGAATCTCCAGAAAATAATCGAGCAAATCAACTATATGTCTGCGAAAACGGTCGATGCGTTCAATAAGCAGTTCGAAGCTTCGACAAGACAGCTGGACCGGATTCATCTATCCATTAAGCCTTTAGGCAAACCGCAGGAACGCGTACTCAATATGACAGCGTATTGGAACCGTTATAGCCTAAGCTGGCTTGAGAAGCTTTTGGAAGCACCTTACAGCCGTACGGGCGGACATGAAATTGTATATTTATAATTGATTCAAGGAGGACATCACATGACCACAGCTAACAAAAGCATCATTGCCGACTTATCATTGGCACCAGAAGGTCGCTTGAAAATCGACTGGGTGGCCGCACATATGCCTGTGTTAAACACGATACGCAAGCAATTCGAGCAAGATCAGCCTTTTAAAGGACTAAAGGTTACAATCGCCCTTCATCTAGAAGCCAAAACAGCTTATTTGGCAAAGGTGGTTAAAGCGGGTGGCGCTGAAGTTACCATTACAGGCAGCAATCCATTATCCACACAGGATGATGTATGTGCAGCGCTTGTTGAAGATGGCATTACGGTATACGCCAAATACAATCCGAGTCCAGAAGAGTTTAAGGCGCTTAACGTCAAAGCGTTAGAATGGAAGCCGGATTTGATCATCGACGACGGCGGCGATCTGGCAACCATTCTTAATTCAGAACATCCGGAGTACGGTGAGAACCTTCGCGGCGGAGCCGAAGAAACGACAACGGGCATCATTCGTCTGAAAGCGATGGAGAAGGACGGTTCTTTGAGGTTCCCGATGGTTGCTGTTAACGATGCTTACTGTAAGCATCTGTTTGATAATCGTTATGGTACAGGTCAATCGGTATGGGATGGTATTAATCGCACGACAAACCTGATGGTTGCCGGCAAAACAGTCGTTGTTGTTGGCTACGGCTGGTGTGGCAAAGGGGTAGCGATGCGTGCCAAGGGTCTTGGCGCTAATGTTGTCGTTACAGAAATAGATGCGATTAAAGCTGTGGAAGCGTATATGGACGGCTTTGCTGTAATGCCCATGCTGGAAGCGGCAAAGGTTGGCGAGTTTTTCGTTACGGTTACAGGCAATCGGGATGTCATCCGCGGTGAGCACTACGAAGTGATGAAAGACGGAGCGATTATTTCCAACGCCGGACATTTCGATGTAGAAGCGAACAAGCCGGAGCTGGCTGCTTTGTCGTCAAGTGTACGTACCGTTAGACGTAACATTGAGGAATATAAGCTGAATGATGGTCGGAGCATCTACTTGCTGGCAGAAGGAAGATTGGTTAATCTGGCGGCTGGCGACGGTCATCCTGCAGAGATCATGGACATGACATTCGCGCTGCAAGCAGTCGCGCTCAGATATGTGAACGAGCAATATAAGGAAATTGGAAGCAAAGTGGTCAATGTTCCTTATGAGCTGGATGAGCAGGTAGCGAGATTGAAGCTGCAGTCGCTTGGATTCGGGATTGATCACTTGACAGAAGAGCAGAAGACTTATTTGGACAGTTGGAAAGAAACAGAATAACGGATAGAGAGAAGCCGCGAGCATTCGCGGCTTTTTTTTGTTCACGTATAAGGAAGTTGAGGGGCGAGCTCATATTTTTTCAACACGATTTGCTGAAACGATGGATTTTTAGAAAGGACGTCGCCAGGTGTTTCTTCTTACATAGTGAAATAATAGTGTAACCTTTTATTCCCAACTGCCGTCTGAAAGGTAATAAAGAGAAGGGGGTTTTGAAATGAACAGAAAAAGCAGCAGGATCGTTAGCAGTTTATTCGTTATGCTGATGGCATTAATCGTGATTGCGGGCTGTGCTAGCTCGAACAGCAATACCGCTTCTTTTGAAGCGCTGTCAGATTCTAAAGGCGATTCATTCCATTTAACGGAAAATGAGGCAGCGATTACATCAGCAGAACAGGAAGCGCCAGCGATTCAGAGCGGTGAAGCTGGTTCTAGTGATGGGGCAGGTGGAGGATTAACAGCTGATACAGCTGCTGATCTGAACGGTTTAAACCAGAAAATCATATATACAGCCACGTTAAGCATGCAAGTTGAACAATTGGATGTGGCGGCAACCTCGTTACGCAATGCCATCCATCAAAGCGGTGGCTATATCTTGCAATTTCAGGACACGAAGCATGAGGGTGAAATTGGTTCAAGCTATACGATCAAAGTCCCGGCTGCGGGGTTCATGCCGTTTATTGATCGCATCGAGCAAATTAAGCATAACAGCTTCGAAAGAAATATCGGCGGCAAGGACGTTTCTGAGGAGTATGTTGACCTTGCTTCGAGGCTCAAGGCGAGACAATTGGTTGAAGCCAGACTTCTCTCGATGATGGATAAAGCAGTCAAAGCAGAAGAATTGTTGAAATTCTCGGAGCAGCTCTCTGTTGTACAAGAAGAGATCGAACGGATTAAGGGTCGTATTCGATATCTCGATAACAATGTGGCTTTCTCAACCGTTGAGCTGCGTATGTACCAGACGGATCAGCATTTAACCGAAGCTCGTACGGAAAAGCGGGGCTTAGGCGGTCGGATGTCTGATGCAATTGCTAGCAGCACGAAGGTCGTTTGGGAGGGGATTAATCTTCTGCTAGTCGTCTTGGCAGGTGCAGTTCCCGTACTCGTGCTGCTTGCAATTGTTGGTATTCCTCTTCTATGGCTAAACCGCAGCAGGAAACGCAACTCAGTTGAAAAGCCGACTGATCGTGGAGCAGATGAGTAAGTATGCTTGTTTGGAACATTAATATTCATTAATACTATGAAATATTTCTGAAAAATCCTGCTCATGGAGCAGGATTTTTATTTTAGGTGGCGAACTATTGTATCTTAGTGGGGAAAAGTGGGGCAAAGTGGTGAACTTGGGGGAAGGGGTGGTTCAAAGTCATGTTTATGGGTGAATATCAACATAGCATTGATGAGAAAGGCCGAATCATCATACCTTCGAAGTTCCGTGAATCACTTGGCACCTCGTTTATTGCAACCCGCGGTTTGGACAATTGCTTATTCGTATATCCCATGAGCGAGTGGAGTGTCTTAGAGCAAAAGCTGAAGACGCTGCCGCTAATGAAATCAGACGCACGCGCATTCACCCGGTTTTTCTTCTCCGGGGCGACGGAATGCGAGCTTGATAAACAGGGAAGGGTAAATATACCTGGCCATTTGCGTGAATACGCAAAGCTGGACAAAGATTGCATGGTGCTTGGCGTTTCCAGTCGTGTTGAGATTTGGAGCAAGCAGACTTGGGACGGTTATTACGAACAATCAGAGCAAACCTTTAACGAAATTGCAGAGAAACTCGTTGATTTCGATTTCAACTTCTAGAATAGACAACAAGAATGGGAGGGCTAAGGCGTGTTTCAGCATATTACAGTGCTTTTGGAAGAAGCGGTTGACGGTTTGGCTATTAAGCCAGATGGTATCTACGTTGATTGTACGCTTGGAGGGGCGGGGCATAGTGAGCTTATCGCGTCCCGTTTGGGCGAAGGAGGTCGGTTAATCGCATTCGACCAGGATGATTCGGCGCTGGATAATGCTCGCATTAGGCTTGCACCTTATATGGATAAAGTAACGCTGGTAAGAAGTAATTTCCGTGATTTGGAGCAGGAGTTAAGAGGTTGTGATGTGCCTATGCAGGACGGGGTCCCGCAGGTGGACGGCATTCTGTTCGACTTGGGTGTATCAAGCCCGCAGCTGGACGAGGCAGAGCGTGGGTTCAGTTACAATCATGATGCGCCGCTTGACATGCGTATGGACCGTGAGGGAGATCTAACCGCTTACGAAATTGTGAACACATGGGAAGAACGGGATCTCTCACGTATCCTTGATCGGTATGGTGAAGAGAAGTTCGCACGCTCGATCGCAAGAAACATTGTAAAAGCACGTGAAAAGTCACCGATAGAGAAGACAGGCGAACTCGCAGAGCTCATTAAAGTATCCATTCCGGCCGCTACGAGGCGAACCGGCGGACACCCAGCCAAACGGTCTTTCCAAGCGCTTCGTATTGCAGTAAACGATGAGCTTGGAGCAGAGGAAGAAGCGCTGGAACAAACGATTCGCTGCTTGAAACCTGGCGGACGCGCATCCGTTATTACGTTTCATTCGCTGGAGGATCGCATTTGCAAGCAGATGTTTGCCAAGTTTGTAGAGAAATGCACATGCCCGCCTGATTTTCCGTTATGCGTATGCGGGAACAACGGCTCCGTGAAATTAGTAAACCGCAAGCCGATTCTTCCATCGGAGAGAGAGCTTGAGCTAAATCCGCGTGCAAGATCGGCAAAGCTTAGAGTGGCAGAAAAATTGTAAGAGGGGGATTTAAATTGGCGTACGTGAATGGCAATCTAGCGCTGCAACCTAAGCGAAAGCAGGATCAACAACCTGCAATTAAAGAAACAAAACGACTTGTAAAAACTCGCAAGTCATTGCCGGTCCAAGAGAAGCTATTGTATATGTTCACTGTACTAATGTGTGTTGTAGTCGCTGGTGTCATTATCTTTAGGTACGCTCAAATCTACGATATGAATCTGGATATCAAGAAGCTGAACAGTGAGTATCAGACCTTGAATGTAGAAATGGAAGATTTGAAGAAGCAGGTAGAGATGCTTAACGATCCTGAACGTATTCGCAAGCTGGCAGAGTCACAGGGCATGGTAAGCTCGACTGAAGGCGGAATAACGGTAAATACAGGCGATGATGAAATAAAATCGGCATTGAGTGAATAGGGTGATCGATGATGAAAAAGAAAATTAGAGTGCGTACGCTGCTGTTTGGAGGGGTCATGACCCTCCTTTTTCTTGTTTTAATAACCAGAATCTATATTGTGCAGGTCGTGGAAGGTGCAGAATGGTATGAACGTGCCAAAGTGAGATGGTCGACTGCGGAGGAACTGGTAGCCAAGCGAGGCACTATTTCAGATCGCAATGGCAACCTGCTCGCTATGGACACGATCGCTTATAATGTATCCATTGATCCTAAGACGATCAATGATGAGGAACTTGCAGATGATATCGTTAATGGCCTGCATGATATTCTTGGCATATCAAAGGAAGAACTAGAGAAAAACGTATCGGCTAAGAAAGAAGACGGTACCTATGTCGTTAATCGTGAGCTCCGCAATGGGGGCTGGCAAATCGACAAAGCAACAGCAGATAAGATCCGAGAATTCAGGAAAGTGCTGGCTGAAGAGAAGAAGGTAACCTCAGTAGGTATCGATCTAGCAGAGAGCTCGAAGCGATATTATCCGAGGAAGTCGCTTGCAGCGCAAGTAGTAGGCTATCTGAATCGTGAAGGCGAAGCAATGACGGGGATTGAAGCCTCATTCAATGAGCAGCTAAGTGGTGAGAATGGCTATATCAAATACGAGAAGGACGGTAAGCGCGTGCAGCTTGCAGAAGGTGAAGTTGAGCTGAAGCAAGCGCAGGACGGTCAAAATGTTGAATTGACGATTGACAGCGAAATTCAGGGTTATGTGGAGGAAGCGCTGCAGGAAATTGTGAAGAAATATGCGCCTAAGAGTGCTACGGCGATCGCAGCCGACCCCAATACGATGGAAATTTTGGCGATGGCGAATATGCCGCAGTATGATCCGAACATATATTGGAAAAACAATGCGAACTCCTACAATCATGCGATCAAATCCTTGTATGAGCCAGGGTCCACATTCAAGATCGCAACGCTTGCTGCTGCGGTAGAAGAGGGAGTCTTTCATCCTGAGGAAATGTATAAATCCGGTCAAATTACGCTTAAAGGCGTACCAACCCCCATTCGTGATATAAAACGCGGGGGCTGGGGAACCATCTCGTTTCTTGATGGCTTGAAATATTCAAGCAACGTTGCCTTTGTTAAGCTCGGTTATGAGAGAGTAGGCGAGGAAAAGCTGCGAGAGTACTATAAGAACTTTGGATTTGGACAGAAAACGGGCATTCAGCTCGGGAATGAGCTGACAGGTACGATTAATTTCCGTTGGCAGAGTGATATAGCGCGGGCAACCTTCGGGCAAGGGGTTGTGACGGTAACGCCGATCCAACAGGTTGCAGCGGTTGCAGCTGTCGCTAATGGTGGCAAGCTGCTTCAGCCACAAATTGTGAAAAGCATAACAGACCCTGCTACAAAGACGACTACGAAGATTGAGCCTAAGGTTGTTCGGCAGGTCATCTCAGAAGAAACCTCGCGCAAGGTAGGCGAATATTTGGAGCAGGTCGTTTCCGATCAGGAAAAGGGAACCGGCAAGAACGCCTACATTGAAGGCTATCGTGTAGCCGGCAAAACGGGCACCGCACAGAAGGTTGAAAAAGGCATTTATTCGACTACTAAATTTGTCGTTTCCTTCATCGGATATGCGCCTGTCGATAATCCGAAAATCGTTGTTTATATCGTCGTTGACGAACCGAATGACCCGCTTGTTGGGGGAGGAAAGGTTGCTGCGCCAGCGTTCCAGCAAATTGTGCTCAAGAGCTTGCGCAAGATGGGCGTAGCACCGAATTATGGTCCCGATTCAGATAATGCAGCGAAGGAAGTTACGATGACGGTTCCTAAGGTAACCGAGTTGCAGGTTGCTCAGGCAAAGGCAGAGCTGAAAGCAAAAGCGATTACGTTCGAGCTTGTTGGAAACGGAAAAACGGTGCTTCAACAAATTCCTGCGGCAGGATCAGTCGTTCATCCGACGCAACGAATTTATTTGATTACTGAGCAGAAAGAAAAGCTATCAGTTCCGGATCTAACTGGCGTTTCACTGCGAGATGCGCTCGAGATTACCTCACTCATTGGAATCCGTCTCATTCCTGAGGGACAAGGCTTCGTTGTATCACAGAATCAAGAGACGTTAAATAACGTCAGAGTACTGAATGTCGTACTTGCACCGCCAACTGGTGATGACACCCCAGCAGATCAACAAGCAGTTGATTCTGCTGAGGATGGCGGCGCAGATGATCAAGAGTCTTCTGATGAAGAGCAATTGGATCAGTCAGATACCGCGTCTGGATCAGATTCTGCGGAAACGCCAGACAACTCCACTTCGGAATAAAGGCGTATCGTCTAGCTGGTGACCTTAGTATACTTCCGAACAAGGATAGCTTGTTCTATCCTCCGCTTGTCCCGAATAGTCTGGAATGAGCGTCAATATGCGCTCCTTTGCAAACAGTCAAGCGGAGGGGGAACAAGTCGTGAAAGTATCCAACGTAACGGTTAGACGACGTTTATTCATCGTGCTTATATTGGCAGGGGTATTATTCCTTGCCCTGTGTTTGAGATTAAGCTATGTGCAGCTTTGGAAGGGCGAGGAGCTCGCGGACAAAGCAGAAAATTCATGGAGACGGGATATTCCATACGTGGCTAAACGCGGTGAGATCGTTGACCGCAATGGCATCCAGCTCGCGTATAACGTCAGCTCCCCAACCGTGTACGCAATTCCTGTACAGATTAAAGACAAACAAGCGGTCGCTTCTGCGCTTGCGCCGCTTCTGGATATGTCACAGGAATCACTGTATGAGAAAATAAAAACAAAAAAAATGATCGTAAAGCTGGGACCTGGCGGCCGTAAAATCACGATAGACAAGGCTGATCAAATACGGGACCTTGCACTTCCAGGTGTAGTCGTTGCAGAAGACAATAAGCGATTCTATCCGTTCGGAAGCCTTGCGGCCCATGTGCTGGGTTTCACCGGAATCGACAATCAAGGCTTGACAGGTATTGAAGCCAAATACAATAAGGAGCTTAGCGGCATTGGAGGGAGTGTTTCCTTCTTGTCTGATGCTGCAGGCAGGCAGATGCCGAATTCGCCCGATACATATGTGGAGCCTAAGGATGGGCTTACGATGCAGCTTACCATCGATAAACAAATACAAACCGTAATGGAGCGCGAGCTTGATCAAGCAATGACGAAGCTTCAGCCTAATGGCATTATCGCGATCGCCATGGACCCTAATAATGGTGAAATTCTAGGGATGGCAAGCCGGCCAACCTTCGAGCCTGACAAATATCGCGAAGTACCCACGGAGGTTTATAATCGCAATCTTCCGATATGGATGACTTACGAGCCGGGGTCTACCTTCAAAATTATTACGCTTGCCGCGGCATTGGAAGAAAAAAAAGTTGATTTAAACAATGAGCGTTTTTTTGATCCAGGCGCAATAGAGGTGGGCGGTGCGAGATTGCGCTGCTGGAAGAAGGGCGGTCATGGTAGTCAAACGTTTCTGGAGGTTGTAGAAAATTCATGCAATCCAGGCTTCGTTACATTAGGCCAGCGACTTGGGAAAGAGAAGCTTTTCGACTATATTAAAAATTTTGGATTTGGGACCAAGACGGGCATTGATATCGGCGGAGAAGAAAACGGAATCTTATTTAAGCTGAGTCAGGTTGGACCTGTTGAGCTTGCAACAACTGCTTTCGGGCAAGGGGTTTCGGTTACACCCATTCAACAAATCACAGCAGTGTCCGCAGCGATTAACGGGGGGACGCTTTATAAGCCACATGTTGCAAGTGCATGGATAAACCCGGAAACGGGCGAGACAGTTGAGACTGTAAAATCAGAAGTGGTACGAAAGGTTATTTCTGAGGATACCTCCAAGCAGGTTCGTGAGGCACTGGAGAGTGTCGTTGCCAAGGGTACCGGACGCAATGCGTTTATTGACGGGTATCGTGTTGGCGGGAAAACCGGGACTGCTCAGAAAGTGATCAATGGGCGCTACTCGCCAAACGAGCATATCGTATCTTTTGTCGGCTTCGCGCCTGCAGATGATCCGCAGATTGTTATCTATGTTGCTGTTGACAATCCGCAGGGCATTCAATTCGGCGGGGTCGTCGCTGCACCGATCGTCCGCAACATCATGGAGGATGCGCTTGCCATCCTTGAGGTGCCGTCACGTGAGAAGCAAATCGATCGTGTCTATAAGTATGGTGAAACGCCAATTGTTACAGTTCCTAATCTGATTGGCAAAACAGTATCGGATCTGTATGAGGATTTGAATATGGATTTCACACTGACGACGGCAGGTTCGGGCAAAATGGTCATTCGCCAAGCGCCAGCGGCAGGAACACGGGTGGACCGCGGCTCGACGATTCGGATCTATTTGGGCGAAGAAGATAATATATCCCACTCCCATTGACTATAATGGTAGTTAGCGAGGGCGCAGCGGCGGGAATCCTGAAGCAGGCAGCGCTCTAGGGAGGAGTGGGGCAGATGCGTTTAAAGGATGTTGCGGAGCTGCTAATAACGTCGCGTCTCATTGGCGATGGGGAGACCCAGTTAACGGGAGTCGAAACCGATTCACGAAGCATTACCGCAGGGCAATTATTCATCTGCTTGCGGGGTCATACGGTGGATGGTCATGCTTATGCTCCTCAAGCAGTTGCGGCGGGAGCTGCGGCGCTGGTTGTTGATCGGGTTCTTAATCTACAAGTCCCCCAGGTGGTCGTCAGGGACGGCCGCTTGGCGATGGCTGTCATTGCCAATCATTTCTACGGCTATCCGAGCGATAAGCTGAAGCTGATTGGTGTAACGGGCACGAACGGCAAGACGACGACGACTTATTTGATTGAACAAATATTGAATGATCATAACCTGGCTACAGGTGTTATTGGAACCATTGAGCGACGATATGCCGGAAAATCCTATCCGATGACGAGCACTACACCGCAGACACTTCAGCTTCAACGCTATTTGAGCGATATGCTGAGTGCAGGAACTAAATATTGCGCCATTGAGGTTTCTTCCCATGCGTTGGAGCAAGGGAGGGTAAAGGGGTGCAGGTTCCGAACAGCTGTGTTTACGAATCTTACGCAGGACCATCTGGATTATCACGAAACGATGGATCGTTACGCGGCAGTCAAAGGATTGTTCTTCTCCAGGCTAGGTAATGTTTATTCATCCCAGGCGTCAGGTCGAACCTATGCTGTGCTGAACGCGGATGATGCTGTCGCTAACGAGTATACAGAGCTGACGGCAGCAGAGGTCGTTACTTACGGAATTGACAAGGCTGCAGATGTGCGTGCCTCGAACATAAGAATTACAGCGAAAGGTACGACATTTCGCGTCCAAACCTTTCGTGGGGAAGCGGATGTCACCTTGCAAATGGCAGGTAAATTCAATGTGTATAACGCACTAGCAGCTATTAGCGCTGTTCTTATTGAAGGCGTGGAACTGTCAGCGATAACTGCGAGTCTGAGCGCGATTCCCGGTGTGCCTGGCCGTGTAGAAGCCGTCAATGCAGGACAGGATTTCGCGGTAATCGTTGATTATGCACATACGCCGGATGGGCTTGAGAACGTGCTGCGGGCTATCGAACAATTCGCAGAGAAACGGATCATCTGCGTATTTGGATGCGGCGGTGATCGTGACCGAACGAAACGTCCGCTCATGGGGAATATCGCGATGAAGTATGCAGATTATGCCATTATTACATCCGATAATCCCCGAACGGAGAAGCCGGAGCGTATTCTTATGGACATCGAGTCCGGTCTGATTAGCAGCAGAGTAGACCCGTCTGTTTATGAAATAATAGCAGACCGAAGAGGGGCCATTCAAAAAGCGGTTGAAATGGCAAGCCCCGGCGATGTAGTATTGATTGCGGGGAAAGGTCATGAGACCTATCAGGATATTAACGGTGTCAAGCATCCGTTTGACGATCGGATAGCAGCGAAAGAAGCGATAAGGGGAATCATACATTGATTAAACGTACGATCAAGCAAATAGCCGAGATGAGCGGCGCAAGATGGAATGGAAAAGAAACAAATTTGCAAATAGAGGGCGTCACGACTGACTCGCGGCAAGCTGCCGCGGGCCAGTTGTTCGTTCCGCTCGTAGGTGAGCAATTCGACGGGCATGCGTATTTGAAGCAAGCCGTTGATAACGGAGCAGCAGCAGCGCTCTGGCAGAAGGGGCGCGAAGTGCCTGCAGGACTTGAAGAAGTGCCGCTGCTGATCGTAGGGGACACATTGATAGCCTTGCAGAGGCTGGCAACGGCTTATCGCAGTGAGCTGTTCGTCCGCGTGGTCGGCATAACGGGCAGCAATGGCAAAACAACGACGAAGGACATGACGGCTTCCATTCTTGGAACCTCTTATAAAGTTCATAAGACAGAAGGCAACCTTAACAACCACATCGGCCTTCCGCTTACGGTGCTTCAGCTAGATGAGGATACCGAGGTAGCCGTGCTTGAGATGGGAATGAGCGGATTCGGCGAGATTGAGCTTCTCACCAAAATCGCACAGCCGGATGCGGCGATCATTACAAATGTCGGAGACGCACATTTGCTGCAGCTTGGCTCAAGAGCTGGTATTGCCAAAGCTAAGCTTGAGATCGCGCTTGGGTTAAGTGAAGATGGATTGCTGCTCTATAACGGCGATGAACCGCTGCTAGAAGAGGAGCTTGCACGAGCCATATTACCGGCAGGCATCATTCGACGTACATTCGGGCTGTCTGAGCAAAATGAATGGTCTGCTGCTGACATTGTAATCGAATCAGAAGCGGCTTCGTTCACAGCGATCTACAATGGTTCGCCCAGCGGCCTCGGAACGGTGCGCATACCGGTACCTGGGCAGCATAACGTCAGCAATGCGCTAGCAGCCATTGCAGTTAGCCGCTTCTTCGGCGTCCCTGCAGCCAAGATTGCGGAGGGGTTAAGCCATCTGAAGCTCACGGGGATGCGAATTCAGCCGGTGCGTGCCTTCAATGGCGCCATGATTTTAAATGATGCCTATAACGCGAATCCTACTGCGGTGCGAGCAGCAATCGACCTTGTTGAGCAGCTTCGCGGCTACAGCCGGAAGTGGATTGTACTTGGCGATATGCTTGAGCTAGGACCTGACGAGCAGGCGTTGCACTTTGAGACAGGTGCCTACATTACGCCAAGCAAAGCAGATGCTGTCTTGACGTATGGAACACTCTCGGAGCATGCTGCCGAAGGTGTCAAATCCCAGTTCCCACATTCTGATGGGACTGCTGCAGTACGACATTTTGATAGCAAAGAAGAACTGTCAAGCTGGCTTCGTGATCAACTACAGCCAACAGACCTTGTGCTAATCAAAGGCTCGCGCGGCATGCGGATGGAACAAATTGTTCAAGCTTTGGAAGTGGGGTGAGGAAATGGATATGATGGTCATTTTATTTTCAATTGGCGCCTCTTTTTTGCTAGCGGTTTTGCTCGGACCATTGTTCATTCCGCTGCTTCGAAGGTTGAAGTTTGGTCAGCAGATTCGTACGGAAGGGCCGCAAAGCCATCTCAAAAAAAGCGGTACCCCTACAATGGGCGGCATCATTATCATGATTGCGCTCATGATTGCATTCTTGAAATTCTCAGATAAAACGCCGGAATTTTGGGTGCTGCTGACAGCCTCACTTGGATTTGGTCTCGTAGGATTCTTGGATGATTATATTAAAATTGTGTTCAAACGATCGCTCGGCCTAACGGCGCGTCAGAAGTTGTTCGGACAGCTTCTGTTCTCGATTATCGTTTGTGCCATGCTTTATAATATGGGACATAGTACGGAAATTACGGTGCCTGGTACAGGATGGGGCTTTGACCTCGGGTGGTTTTATTATCCGCTTGTTGTCATTATTCTGTTCGCATCAAGCAACTCGGTCAATTTCACAGATGGATTAGACGGATTACTTGCAGGTACAAGTGCAATTGCTTTCGGTGCATTTACAGTTGTAGCTCTGCAAACGTCGGCGCATGAATCGGCTGTTTTCTCAGCAGCGATGATCGGAGCGGTACTAGGATTTCTCGTATTTAATGCTCATCCTGCAAAGGTGTTCATGGGCGATATGGGCTCGCTCGGAATTGGCGGCGGGATCGCAGCGGTAGCTATTCTCACCAAGACAGAGCTCCTTCTTATCATCATAGGCGGCGTATTCGTGCTAGAGATGTTGTCTGTTATTCTGCAGGTGGCCTCGTTTAAGCTTAGAGGTAAGCGGATTTTCAAAATGAGTCCGATCCATCATCATTTCGAGCTGAGCGGCTGGTCGGAATGGAAGGTAGTCACCGTTTTCTGGCTTGTGGGATTAGTGCTTGCTGCAATCGGTCTGCTATTTGTACTATACTAAGTAGAAAAGTAACAGAAAGCGGCTTCCAAGATTATTTGGAGCCGCTTCATGTATCCATAGGAGGGAATATCATATATGAACCATCCGGCATCGTATGAAGGTCGCCGTGTTGTCGTAATAGGTTTGGCTAGAAGTGGAGTTAGCGTTGCAAAGGTATTCCATCAGTTCGGTGCAGAGGTTGTAGTTAATGATATGAAATCTCGCGATTTATGTCCCGAAGCAGATGAATTGACTGCTTTGGGCATTTCTGTGATATGCGGCTATCATCCAGATGATCTTGTAACGGAAGAGACGGCGCTGCTTGTCAAAAACCCTGGTATTCCCTATTCCTCACCGCCTATTATGCGTGCGGAGGAGCTTGGCGTCGAAATTATTACGGAAGTAGAAGCAGCTTATTGGCTGTCGCCTGCGCCTATTATTGGCATTACAGGCTCGAACGGCAAGACGACGACAACGACTTGGATCGGCAGCATCTTGGATGCAGCGGGTCTGAAACCGATTGTGGCAGGTAATATTGGACGTCCATTATGTGAAGCGGCACTAGAAGCGGCACCCGATCAGTGGATCGTTGCGGAGCTAAGCAGCTTCCAACTCAAAGGAACAAGCGCGTTCCGTCCACATATTGCGCTTTTATTGAATATCGCAGAAACACATTTGGATTACCATGGAGACATGGACGATTATGTAAATTCTAAAGTGAAGCTGTTCGATAATCAATCTGAGGATGACATTGCCATTATTAACTGGGATGATCCCGAGTGCAGAGCCATCTCCGAATTTTTGGCAGCAGAGGTCATTCCGTTTTCGTTGTATGAGAAGCTTGATTCGGGTATTTACATAGATCCGCCGTTCGTACGTGATGAAGGGATTACGGAGGATGAAGCAGATACGGATAGCAGGCAAATCGTTTTCAAGCAGGCTGACGGTGTAGAGACGATTATACTGCCAGTGTCGGAGCTTGGCATTCCTGGCGTTCACAATGCCGCTAACGCGCTCGCAGCGATTGCAGCAAGCATTGGTGCGGGAGTTGCGCTAGAACAGCTTTTGGCACCGCTCAGGGAGTTTAATGCCGTAGAGCATCGCCTTGAGTACGTAAGAGAAGTGGATGGAGTGAAATATTACAACGATTCAAAAGCGACGAACGCAGTTGCGACTACGATCGCTGTGCGCTCATTCGCATCGCCTATCATCCTGCTTGCAGGCGGTCTTGATCGCGGTTCCGATTATATGGAGCTCGAACCTTTATTCCGCGACAAGCTGAAAGCACTCGTAACGTTCGGACAGACAAGTGAGAAGCTGTCGCTCGTAGCAGAAAAGGCAGGTTTAGCAAGGGTGGAAATCGTCGAACCTAATGAAGACGCAGAATCCGTCCTAAGGCAAGCGGTGAAGCAAGCGGCAGCAATAGCAGAGCCGGGTGATATCGTTCTTCTGTCGCCTGCATGCGCGAGCTGGGATATGTTTGCCTCATATGAGCAGAGAGGGCGCATTTTTAAAGATTCGGCGCATACCTTGTAAGTAGGGGGCATGTCCCTACTTTCCCATGCTAAGAGGTGTGTTCGTTATGGCCAAGGCACGTTCTGCCCCGGATATTTGGATGCTGACAGCAATCGGGCTGATTCTTGCAATCGGATTAATTATGGTTTACAGTGCAAGCGCTGTGCTTGCCTTTCATGAGTTCGGCGACCGCTACTATTTCGTGAAGCGGCAGCTGCTCTTTGCTGGACTTGGAATAGGTGCGTTACTGTTTACGATGAATACGCATTACACCGTTTGGAAAAGGTGGGCTCCCATGGCATTGATCGTATGCTTTGGGCTGCTGCTGCTTGTATTAATTCCTGGTGTGGGTGTTGTTCGCGGCGGGGCGCGCAGCTGGCTCGGCATCAGCTCGTTCGGTATTCAGCCTTCCGAATTCATGAAGCTGGCTATGATTTTGTTTCTATCGAAATGGCTTTCGGAGAAGCAGCAGACAATTACTCTGTTCACGAAGGGGCTAATGCCGCCGCTCGGCCTTGTTGGACTAGCTTTCGGTCTCATCATGCTGCAGCCTGATTTAGGTACTGGGGCGGTTATGGTTGGAGCTTCTATCATTCTGATCTTTACAGCTGGGGCTAGAATGGCTCACCTTGGGGGTCTTGCGCTAATCGGTGTCGCAGGTTTCATTGGACTTATTATTGCTGCTCCTTATCGATTGAAGCGGATAACCAATTTCCTTGATCCGTGGGCAGATCCGCTTGGCGGCGGGTATCAAATCATTCAATCGTTATATGCAATCGGTCCTGGCGGGTTAGTTGGTCTCGGACTTGGCATGAGCCGGCAGAAGTTCAGCTATTTGCCAGAACCTCAGACCGATTTTATTTTCTCTATTTTAGCTGAAGAGCTCGGCTTTATTGGTGGCGTTACCCTTATCTTATTGTTTCTGATTGTAATATGGCGTGGCATTCGCGCTGCGATCGCTGCTCCCGATACATTCGGAAGCCTGCTTGCAGTTGGGATCACGGGAATCGTAGGTGTTCAGGTTCTCATTAATATTGGTGTTGTAATTGGGATGATGCCTGTTACAGGTATCACATTGCCTCTTGTCAGCTATGGAGGCTCATCATTAACGCTGCTGTTAACCGCGCTTGGTATTTTACTGAACATATCCCGTTATTCGAGGTGAGGCTTCATGCCATACACTAAGAAGGACAGGCAACAATACGGTGTTCAATATGCTTTAGCTGGTATCGTTACAACGATTATAGTGTATGGAGTATGGATAAATGTAACGGACGAATACATTCGGCGAACAATTTGCTGCAGGTTGCGCTTCGCTGCTGCGGGTTGTTTTGCCGAATGCTGTTTTACCTTGTTTGAAGTGATTAAGGTTACACACATGCTATTTATGATGCATTATACGGATATATGTAAACGAAAGTGAAGCAAAGCGTTGTAATCATGCAAATGAGCGCCGTATGGGCCATTGTCACACAAGAGCCTATAAGGGCATAAGATACACTATATTCGTGACCGTCGCCCAACCGGAGCGGTTATTGCAGCAAAGCGACTAACGGCAGACTCGCAGGGGCTGTTGACAGTAGCTGCAAATCATTTTATTCTCATTTTTTACAGCAGACAGGTTTTGCTTCACAAAACCTTTAGGAGGTACAAATAATGGAAGCATTTAAAGCGGAATTGGAACAAGCCAATCTTGGCGAAGTTTTGTACAATGAGCCGCTCTCGAACTATACAACGTGGAAAATCGGCGGTCCTGCCGACATCTTAATCCTCCCTCGTAGCAAGGAAGAATTGGTTTCAGCGGTGCAGCTGGTGCAGAAACATCAGCTGCCGTGGACTAATTTGGGCAGAGGCTCGAACATGCTGGTGAGCGATAAAGGGATTCGCGGTGTTGTAATAAAACCGCACAGAGGGTTAGATTACGTGCGTTTTGAAGGGTCTCTAGTTACGGCAGGCGCTTCATATTCATTAATAAAGCTATCAGTCATGGCGGGTAAAGAAGGGCTGACCGGGCTTGAGTTCGCAGGGGGAATCCCAGGCACGGTAGGCGGAGCCGTTTATATGAATGCTGGCGCGCATGGTTCGGATGTGTCACGTATTTTTAAATCAGCTGATATTGTACTGGAAACAGGAGAATTGGTCCGCTTTGAACGCGAGGATATGAAGTTCTCTTATCGCCATTCTATTCTTCATGAGCAAAAAGGCGTCGTTGTTGAGGCTGTCTTCGAGCTGTTACCAGGAGATAAGAAGGAAGTTCTTTCCACAATGGCCTCTTATAAAGAGAGAAGATTGAGAACACAGCCTCTGCAGCTTGCATGTGCCGGAAGTGTGTTTCGCAATCCGCCGGGTGATTTTGCAGCTAGGCTCATTCAAGAGGCTGGACTCAAGGGCGAACGGCTTGGTGGAGCGCAAGTGTCGGAGCAGCATGCCAATTTTATTGTGAATACAGGGCAAGCAACAGCTGAAGACGTTCTCGCCCTCATGACTCATATCCAAAGCATCGTTCAGGAACGCTATGATATCCTGCTCGTGCCGGAGGTATTGGTGGTGGGTGAACGGTAATTCGGAGGTGATACATTGGACAAATTGGTGATTGAAGGCGGGAAACCACTCTCAGGAACCATAGTTATCCAAGGAGCGAAAAATGCCGCTTTGCCGATTCTGGCTGCCAGCTTATTGGCCGATGGCACAACAACATTAGATCATGTGCCAGATTTGCTAGATATTGATGTAATGCTGAACATTTTACGCGAATTAGGATGTCGGGCTGAGCATACTGGAGGAACGGTTGTACTGGATACGGAAACCGCACATATTTCCCATGTGCCGGAAGCTTTGATGAGGCAGATGCGTTCTTCTATTTTTTTGATGGGCCCCTTACTTGCTAGGTTTGGTGAAACGCAGGTGTATCAGCCAGGCGGCTGCGCGATAGGTGAACGAAAGATTGATCTACATTTGGAAGGTTTACAGGCACTTGGTGCAGAAATAGAAGAACTGGGTAATCGTATCATATGCCGTGCTGATAAATTACGCGGTGCAGACATTCATCTGAGTTTTCCGAGTGTGGGTGCTACGGAAAACATCATGATGGCTGCTGCGCTTGCAGAAGGCCGCACAACGATCAGTAATGCTGCAAGAGAGCCTGAGATTCAAGATTTGCAAGGCTTTCTGAACGCGATGGGCGCCAAAATCATGGGTGCTGGAACCGACACGATAACGATTGATGGGGTACAGTCGCTAACACCATGTCGTTATAAAATCATTCCAGATCGGATTGTAGCGGGTACAGTGATGGTAGCCGCTGCCGCTACGCGTGGGCAAGTCACTCTTCAGAATACACAGCCTGCTCATTTATCTTCATTAATTCATGTTCTTCGCCGCGCAGGTGTTCAAATTGTTATTGACGGTGATATAATTAAAGTTGGCTGTGCAGCTAGACCGAGAGCTGTCGAAAGAATCGTGACTTCTCCGTATCCGGCGTTTCCTACCGATTTGCAGTCACAGGTCATGGTTTTGCTAACGCTGGCTGATGGTGTGAGTGTATTGAAGGAGACGATTTTTGAAGGCAGATTGAAGCATGTGGATGAACTCTCACGCATGGGTGCAGACATTCGAGTAGATATGAATGCAGCTTTCATTCGCGGGGTTCCGAGGCTGTATGGCGCAACTGTTGAAGCAACCGATCTTCGAGCGGGTGCCGCTCTTGTTATTGCCGGATTAGCGGCGCAGGGGAGGACGGTCGTCGAGCAAATTCACCACATCGATCGAGGCTATGAGAAAATCGAAACGATGCTGTCTAGGCTTGGTGCGCGAATATCGAGATACACGCCTGTGCCTAATAACTAATACTATGCGCGTGAGCTGCTAGATAGAAACAGCCGGTACTCTTATTGATGCTAAGCGCAAGCTGAAGCATAGAGGATAACCGGATGTTTTTTGGGGAAAGAAGGGACAAGTTATGAGCGCGCAGATGCCTGTGTTAAAGGAACCTGCAAAAAAAAGAATGGGTAGTAAGAAGCTTTTGTATATTCTTATCCTATTATTTCTGGCTCTATTAGCCGTGTTGTTTTTTAATTCTTCTATTAGTAAGATTTCGGAAATTCAAATTGAGGGTACTAGATTTGTATCCAAAGATGAGATAAGTAAAACCTCAGGGATTTTGATTGGCGATGCTTTCTTCCGTACCTCTTCCAAAACGATTGAAGAAAGAGTGCTTACACTGCCGCAAATTAGTAAAGCAACAATAACCAAAGTATTTCCTGGTCTGTTGAAAATTCAAATTGAAGAGTTTCCCGTCGTTGCGTTCGAGCTTTCTAAGCAAGGCGAACTGACAGCGCTTTTATCGAATGGCACCACCGTGGAGGCGGATAACGACGAAATGCAGCTGGTGGACAAGCCGGTGCTATCTGGCTGGACGGAAAATGATCCCAATAAAGCAGAGCTTACGAAGCAACTTGGCAAAATTTCATCGAAGCAGCTGTCTGATTTATCTGAGATCATTCCATATCCTTCGACTGCTTATCCTGACAGGGTGATCATGTATACACGAACGAAATTCGAAGTTATCACTGCGGTTTCTGTGCTGCCCGAAAAAATCGAAGCATTGAACGCCGTAATTGAAACGCAGGAGCCGGGTAAAATAACGATGTTGCTAGCAGATACTTATGTTCCTTTTAAAACGGAAAGTCTAGAAAATGTAGACTCTGAACAAAAAGAGACTACTCAATAGCTTCAAAGAATGGTAGAATTTTATTTATCGCAATTAAACTCGCTGGGGCTGGATAACATTAGGTAATATAGGGTCTCGCAAGGGGCGAGGCTCGACATTAAGCGAAAAACAACGAAAAATCTGTTGAAAAAAGAGGGAAAATATTAAAGGCGTTGAATATGTAGAAAGACCTTAACAGTGTGGGAAAATAAATATTTATTTGAAACGGAGGTGCCGCAAGATGAGCAGCAACGACATCATCGTCAGTTTGGACATCGGTACATCCAAAGTTCGTGCTATTATTGGTGAAGTGAATAATGGAACCATTAATATTATTGGAGTTGGATCAGCCGACTCAGAGGGTATACGCAAAGGAGCAATTGTAGATATTGACCAAACTGTGCAGTCCATCCGCAATGCTGTAGAGCATGCGGAGCGCATGGTAGGCATTCAAATATCAGACGTTTATGTTGGGATTCAGGGCAATCATATTGCTCTTCAAACCAATCGAGGCGTCGTTGCAGTATCCAACGAGGATCGTGAGATTGGCGAGGAAGATATTGAACGTGTATTACAAGCAGCAAAAGTAGTCGCTCTTCCACCAGAGCGAGAGATTATTAATTTGGTACCAAAGCAGTACTTGGTTGATGGTTTGGAAGGTATTTCTGATCCGCGGGGTATGATTGGCGTTCGCCTAGAAGTTGAAGCGACAATCGTAACGGGAACGAAGACAGCTATACACAACCTAATGCGCTGCGTAGAGAAAGCCGGCTTACGTATTTCAGGAGTTATTTTGTTATCGCTGGCTTCTGGAGTTGTATCGCTTACAAAAGATGAGAAATCGATGGGTACCGTTCTTACGGACATCGGAGCGGGCTCTTGTACGATTGCCATATACGACCAAGGTGGCCTGGCAGCAACTTCGACGCTTCCAATTGGAGGCGAGTATGTGACTAATGATATTGCCTACGGCTTGCGCACGCAAAGCGATCAAGCTGAGAAAATCAAATTGAAGTACGGGTGCTCCAATGTTTTGGATGCAGCAGAAGATGTGAAGTTCAAAGTTGTGAGGATGGGCAGTAATGTGGAGAAGGAATTTTCACAAGTGGATCTCGCCAGCATTATTGAGCCCCGTATGCAAGAAATCTTCCATTTGATCAGGCAGGAAGTACGTAGACTAGGGTATGGAGACAAGGTTAACGGTTATGTACTGACTGGCGGCTCCGTATCGATGCCAGGAACGCTCGCTTTAGCACAAACCGAGCTGGAGTCTACTGTAAGAATCGCACTTCCAGATTATATTGGTGTCAGAGACCCTGCATTCAGCAGTGGAGTAGGGATGATACAATATGTGTCGAAGTATATGGGCGCTCGTGGAACTGGAGCAGTGAAGAAAACGGCAAGCCGCAAAGCAAATCCAACACCTTCAACTAAACCCGGTATGTTCGAGCGGATTAAGAGTATGTTTAATGAATTTATTTGAAAATATAAGATAATATAAGTTTCACCTTTGAAATATAGGAAAGCATATGGTTTCACCATCCTTTCTCTATATTTCTTGGAATGAAACGCGCCGCGCCGCCAGAGGACGGCGACAGCCGTTTCACCTTCTACGATGCTTATATTTTACCGCGAAACGTTGCTGTACCGTATCGCAGGATGCTAACAGCAGTTTACGCTTGACTGGGGGAAAATGAAAGATGTTGGAATTCGACTTTGAGCTTGAGTCGTTGGCTCAAATAAAAGTAATAGGTGTAGGCGGTGGTGGCAGCAATGCTGTCAACCGTATGATAGAGAACGGCGTTAAAGGTGTGGAGTTCATTACGGTGAACACGGATGCTCAGGCGCTTCATTTGGCGAAATCCGAGCATAAGTTGCAAATCGGCGATAAGCTTACACGCGGTTTGGGTGCCGGAGCTAATCCAGATGTTGGCAGCAAGGCTGCAGAAGAATCACGCGAAATCATCATGAACCAATTGAAAGGTTCAGACATGGTGTTTGTCACGGCAGGAATGGGCGGTGGCACCGGTACAGGTGCAGCACCTGTTATTGCTGAGATTGCTCGCGAATGCGGGGCATTGACAGTAGGGGTAGTAACAAGACCTTTTACATTCGAGGGCCGCAAACGTTCGGGACAAGCTGAGCTTGGGATCGAAGCACTGAAGGAAAAAGTAGATACGCTCATTGTTATTCCGAATGACCGTTTGCTTGAGATCGTAGACAAGAAAACGCCAATGCTTGAAGCATTCCGTGAAGCGGATAATGTGCTTCGTCAAGCCGTTCAAGGTATTTCTGATTTGATTGCTGTACCGGGTCTAATCAACCTTGACTTTGCAGACGTGAAAACGATTATGACGGAGCGCGGATCAGCGCTGATGGGTATCGGTATCGCTACTGGTGAGAACCGTGCGGCAGAAGCGGCAAGAAAAGCGATTCAGAGTCCGTTGCTTGAAACGTCGATTGACGGCGCACGCGGTGTGATTATGAACATTACGGGCGGCAGCAATCTATCTTTGTATGAAGTCAATGAAGCAGCCGAAATCGTTATCTCCGCATCCGATCCGGATGTCAACATGATTTTTGGTGCGATTATTGACGAGGATCTGAAAGATGAAATTAAAGTAACCGTTATTGCAACGGGATTCGAGCATAAGGCGCCTGCTCCGCGTCACGTGCCGCAACAAAAGCCAGAAGCGATCGATTCTAGACAACCTGGAACGACAAGTGGCGTTAAGCCTTTCGGCGCAAACAACACTTCAAGTGATCAACTGGAAATTCCAGCATTCCTTCGCAATCGCCCACGCAGCGATCGCTAGAGCACTAACTTTATCCGTCTTCTCCAATTATGGGGAGGGCGGATTTTTTGTGTACAGTCAGATAAGTATGCGCCAGCCCGTGGTTGTTGCAATTGGCGGTGGTATACATGGAGCTAAAGGGACGCTGTAAGTGCGCATATGCTCTTAAAGTGAAGAAGTAGAGCCGGTTGGTGTGCTGTAAGCGCACATATGCGCTAGAGCACTTGAACTGTGTAAACGGAGCTAAACGGAAGCTGTAAGCGCACATATGCTCTTACGTGGAAGAAGTAGAGCCAGTTGGCGGGCTGAAAGCGCAAATGTGCGCTTACAGAGCACCGGAACTGTGTAAATGGAGCTAAACGGAAGCTGTAAGCGCACATATGCTCTTATAGGGAAGAAGTAGAGCCGGTTAGTGGGTTGTAAGCGCAAATATGCGCTTACAGAGCGTCGTATATTAGCTATAACTCATGGGAGATCAATTCTAGCTGCTGCGGGTTTAGTTTGTAGCAGCGAACTCGCTGGGTGCCCTTGCCTGCTGGCAGCAACAGTTGTTTGTTGACCATGCTGTGAAGCAGCTTCTGAGCATTGCGTTTATCGATTTTTAGAAGCCGAATTACATCTGAAGGTCGAATGTGAAGCTGGGAATGAATGGCGTATCGTATCACTTCCAGCTGCAAGAATCGTTCTGCACTTGTTTCCTGCTTCCTGCCGATTAAGCTCCTACCCATAAATTGTTGAAGAAGCTGCTGACACATACGCGGCTTTTCTTTGATGTAGTCATAGGAGAAGCGCAGCAGCTTCCAGCCATCAAGTACGAGATGATTTTGGCGCATTAGGGAGTCTGAAAATTGCCAGCGTGAAGTTTCAGTTGCATGGGAACGAAAGCCGTCAATTTCTACTGCTAATTGTACGCCGTTTTTGATGTAGGCAAAGTCGAGATACCGAATGCCATCACGGAAATCGGCGATTTCATATTCCGGTACTAAACCGTCTAGCTCATGAAACGCGGGGAGCCATACATTCTCAAGAAATAGCTTCTCGGCATGTCCATGTCCTTGTTCTAATCTTCGCTTGCTATCGCCCTTTCGTTCCATTAGATGCTTGTCCAGCCATTGCTTATGAATTGCATGAAATGACAATCGCTCATCCTCCTCAGAAAATAAAAAAACACCGCATACTACGGGAGAAATTCGTTCCCTAGTAAGCGGTGTTCTTCACAGCTCTATATATCGAAAATCATAATACATCTTTCGTCACGGTACAAGTGGTATTGGCTTAATTCCTTTGCAATTTCTAAAATATGAGAAAGCACTCCTCTAGTTTATACAATAAGACAGTACAATCTCTATATTTTTCGGAATGAAACGCGCTGCGCTGCCAAGGACGGAGACAGTCGTTTCACCTTGTCAGCAAGCAGATTGAAAATTAGTAGTTTCTACGAGCAGTTGTGCTGCAAGTGATCTTTTGTAAACGAGCCGCTTTCATGTCAGTGTTTTGACGAAGGACCCAGGCGGTTTTTATACTCCTACTCGACAAAAAAAGATATGTCATGCTGTCATGAATAGACAGACTTTGAAATAGGATTTTAATATACTAGTCTCAATCGTTCTCTCGGGTGCCGGCTGCAGGCCCGTTTACCGCAAGTTGCAGGAAGGTGACCGAAGTGGCCATTTATGTAGATGTCATGTTTTTGCGAGAGCTGCTCGTGGATGGCGCAATTCTATTAACTTCCGCATGGGCGCGCAATCTGAAACCAAAGCCATGGCGAGTGTTAGTAGCTTCTGCTGTCGGAGCTTGTTATGTGGTGTTCATGCTTTTTCCGCAATTATCTTTTTTGTTTACGCTCGGAGTTAAGGTCGGGATATCGCTGTTCATGGTATGGATAGCATTCGGCTTTGCATCCATTCAGCATTATCTGCGAAATGTGGCGGCTTTCTATGCTGTTAACTTTGTTGCTGCGGGTGCTGTGCTTGGGCTGTATTATTTGTTCATGCAAGGTTCAGGCGAGGTATGGAGAACGATTACGTTCGTGAATGGCAGCATGCGTGTCGAGCTCAAGATGGGATTGTTTTATTTGATTGCTGCGTTTTGTATTGGACTTTATCTGTATCGTTCCGTGTTGACGCAGAAAAGAGAGCGGGAGTTGGTGCAGACACATTTGGCAGAGGTCAAAGTTTTGATTGGTGAACGGAACTATGTTTGTACGGGACTCATAGATACCGGCAATCAGCTTTATGATCCTCTTACGAGAACCCCTGTTATGGTTATGGAAGCATCCTTATGGCAAGATGATTTGCCCGAATCGTGGTTGAATAGCATACGAGATGCACAAGTAGATCGTCTTGTGGCGGGAATGGATGATCAGATCTTTGTTTGGCAAGATAGGCTCCGCCTTGTTCCATTCAGAGGCGTTAACCGAGGTTCGCAGTTCATGCTGGCGATAAAACCGGATGCGGTCGAGATAACTAGGGAAGGACAAGTTTTTGAAACGCGGAAGGTGCTGATCGGGCTGGACGGCGGCAAGCTGACGTCTGATGGGGCATATCGAGCCATTATCCATCCGTCTATGGTACAACAGTAAATTACGTATGCTCATACAAACGAGGAGGGATGGGCCAGATGCTCGTCAAGTACAAATTGATCTTTCAGTTATATTATTACCGTGTCATGTTTTTATTCGGATTAAAAAGTGAAGAGATTTATTACATTGGTGGAAGTGAAGCGCTACCACCGCCTTTAACACGTGAAGAGGAAGAATATTTGCTGGAAAAGCTGCCTACTGGCGATACGGCTATTCGCGCGATGCTGATTGAACGAAATTTAAGATTAGTCGTCTATATTGCTCGTAAGTTTGAAAATACCGGCATTCACATTGAAGATCTCGTATCAATCGGCGCGATAGGGCTAATAAAAGCAGTCAACACATTTGATCCTGAGAAGAAGATTAAGCTTGCTACCTATGCCTCGCGTTGTATTGAAAATGAAATATTGATGTACTTGCGCCGTAACAGCAAGACACGGACAGAAGTTTCTTTCGACGAACCGCTTAATATTGATTGGGATGGAAACGAGCTGCTCCTCTCCGATGTGCTCGGAACAGAGAATGATACGATTTATCGCAACATTGAAGAACAGGTTGACCGGAAGCTGCTTCATAAAGCACTCGATAAGCTGTCGGAGCGCGAGCGGATTATTATGGAGCTGCGCTTTGGTCTGGCTGATGGCGAAGAGAAAACGCAAAAGGATGTAGCTGATCTTCTTGGTATTTCACAATCCTATATTTCTCGTCTGGAGAAGCGAATTATAAAAAGATTACGCAAGGAATTTAACAAAATGGTGTAATCCCGCACCCTGCCTACAGTTGTCGAATGATGTCGCAATAGGAATAAAAAGGCCTCCTGAGGAGATAATGTACATTAATGTTTCTCCTTGGGAGGTAATCACGTTGACCCGAAATAAAGTCGAGATCTGTGGAGTGGATACTTCGAAACTGCCCGTCCTGAATAATGTCGAAATGAGAGAATTGTTTACGGCATTGCAAACCCGCAATGAGTGGGCAGCAAGAGAGAAATTAGTTAACGGCAACCTGCGGCTAGTGCTTAGCGTTATACAACGGTTCAATAATAGGGGAGAGTTTGTAGACGACTTATTCCAAGTCGGCTGCATCGGACTTATGAAGGCGATAGATAATTTCGATCTTGGCCAAAATGTCAAATTTTCTACCTATGCCGTACCGATGATTATCGGAGAAATACGCCGTTACTTGCGAGATAACAACCCGATACGCGTATCGAGGAGCTTGAGGGACATTGCCTACAAGGCGCTTCAGGTGAGGGACAGCTTGACGAATAGAAACTCGCGCGAGCCAACGATATTTGAAATATCAGAGGCGTTGAATGTTCCAAAAGAAGATGTAGTATTCGCTCTTGATGCGATTCAAGACCCGGTATCGCTGTTCGAGCCGATTTATCATGATGGGGGAGATCCGATCTACGTCATGGATCAAATCAGCGACGAGCGCAATAAGGATGTATCGTGGATAGAGGAAATTGCGCTTCGCGAAGCGATGCATAAGCTGAATGATCGGGAAAAAATGATTTTATCTATGCGCTTTTTCGAAGGAAAAACGCAAATGGAAGTTGCCGATGAAATCGGCATCTCACAGGCGCAGGTTTCAAGACTTGAGAAGTCGGCTATCCAACAAATGCAAAAACATGTAAAGACCTAAAAAAACGGTGCCGCGAGGCACCGTTTTTTTGCGTAAATACGGTACATAAGGTAATCCATGCATTCAAAAGATTAAACGTGAAAGAAAAAGGCATAGCTGGGCGCAAGCATAGGTTCCAAACCGTGCAACGGTATATCCCTAGTGCGTTTAAAAGTTTGTATGAGCTTGTATGAAATCATGTGCAGCCAACTGTTTTTTTGAACAGAAGGACATTTTGGGCGAAATGCTCATATAGTTATAGGAGAGGTAAATGGACGATCACTCTACTTGAAAAGTGGTGAACGGAATTGAAAATATCTGATTTTCAGACTAAGGATGTCATTAATATTGTAGATGGGAAAAAACTAGGCCAAATTAGTGATTTGGAGCTTGATTTGCGTCAGGGACGCATTGATTCAATCGTCGTACCCCAGTTTACAAAGTTTTTGGGGATGTTCGGCGGCGGAGGTACAGAGGTTGTTATCCCATGGCGCAATATTGTAAAAATCGGAGCCGATGTTGTGCTCGTTCGGATGGATGATACGAAACAGCTGCGCCCGGAGGAAGAGGATTTGCACGCTCGTTCATAACAGGATAAACTGGCTATAGCTGGCTTGCGATGCAAGTCAATAATAGAGGTGAAACAAAATGGAAGCATTTGAACGTAAGCAATCGGCGAAGGAACCTTCGCTTTTTTTATTGTCACAATGGAACGAACGTTATGCAGGCATGACTGCGGGATTTACAGGGAGGGACGGTGGCGTTAGCCAAGCGCCATGGGCTTCGTTCAATATGGGGATGCATGTGGGTGATTCGGATCAAGACGTCATTGCGAACCGTAAACGGTTGACGAACGCGATAGCGTGGAGCTTTGAGGCGTGGACCTGCGCGGAGCAGGTGCATGGGAATCGCGTCTCGCAGGTTAGGGAGCAAGACAGAGGACGCGGAAGAGCCTCGCTGGATGATGTGCTTAAGGATTGTGATGCCATCATGACGGACGTGCCTGGTGTGCTGCTCGCGTCTTTCTATGCCGACTGTGTACCGCTATATTTCTATGATCCACAGCATCATGCCGTTGCCCTTGCGCATGCAGGCTGGAAGGGAACCGTCCAGCAAATTGCTGCGGAGACGGTACGAGCGATGCAGGAAGCTTACGGCACGAGCCCTGAGCGTCTGATCGCGGCGATAGGACCATCCATTGGAAGCTGCTGCTATGAGGTTGACGGCCCTGTTATTGCGCATGTTGAGCGGCTTCTGGATGAACTTAAATTAGAAGAGGGGGAGGCAAATAAGCTGCTTCTGAAGGGCCCGAGCGGCAAGGCGAGCTTGAACTTGAAAGAAATAAACCGACAGATTATGATAAAAGCAGGAATTTTGCCGATCGGTATCGAATTAACAGAGTGGTGCACCGGATGCAGGACGGATTTATTCTATTCTCATCGCAAAGAAGGTGGCATGACCGGCCGCATGGCCAGTTGGATTGGCATTCAGGAGAGGTGAACCATGTCGTTAACTTTTGAAGATAGAATACTGCTCGTAGAAGACAGAATAGCGAGAGCTTGCGAGCGATCAGGACGCAGCAGGGACGATGTGCAGATTATTGCCGTCACTAAATACGTGTCTTTGGACACAACAAAGGCAGCACTTGCCCATTGTTTTCGTCAATTAGGTGAAAATAGATGGCAGGATGCACAGGAGAAATGGGAAGCGATTACCGAGAACACAGGTTCAGGAACAGACGATCAGCCTGTCTGGCATTTTATCGGTTCATTGCAATCGAATAAAGTAAAGGATGTCATCGGGAAATTTACATACATGCATTCGTTGGACAGGCTGTCGCTTGCGGAGACGATTGATAAACGGGCTAAACAGCTCGGCATTGTCGTTCCCTGCTTTATTCAGGTCAATGTGTCAGGAGAAGGCACGAAGCAAGGTTTAGCTCCTCAGGAGCTTCCGCTGTTCGTGGAGCAATTGGCTCGGTTCAAAGGCATAACCCCTATTGGTCTTATGACAATGGCACCGTATGAAGCTGAACCCGAGCAAACAAGGCCGGTGTTCAAAGCGCTGCGCGAGCTACGTGATGAGATCCAAAGCAGCTCAGAGTACGGTCATACGATCACCCATTTATCAATGGGGATGTCGAATGATTTTGATGTAGCGATTGAAGAAGGCGCAACTTGGATCCGATTAGGTACGATACTTGTAGGAAAAGAGGAGGAATAGACAATGAGTGTCATGAATAAAGTGATGAGCTTTCTCGGCTTGCAGGATGAAGAAGAAGTTGTAGAGAGAGAACGGGTTGTTCAACCAGAAGAGCAAGAAGCTGAAACTTCTCCCTTCGAAGCACGTAAAAACTCAAAGAGCAATAACGTCGTCAGCATCCACTCGCAGAAAAATGTTCGCGTGGTGCTTAGCGAGCCTCGTTCTTATGATGAAGCGCAAGAGATTGCAGATCATCTGCGTTCGCGGCGTGCTGTTATTGTGAATCTGCAACGCGTGCGCAATGATCTTGCTGTTCGGATTGTTGATTTCCTTAGCGGCACAGTGTACGCTTTAAGCGGAAGCATATCTAAGCTTGGCCCCAACATTTTTCTATGCACGCCTGATTCAGTGGAAATTCAAGGTGCTATAACGGAAATGCTGGCGGAGGAGAACGACTACAACAAAATGAGGTGACCTTGAGTTAATGAATGAAGTTTATAGCATAATTAAATTAGCCCAGCAGATCTACACGTTTATGATTATCGGTTACGTACTTCTCTCTTGGCTACCGAATGCTCGAGAGAGCTTTATCGGCGTCTTTCTGGGCAAGGCTGTAGAGCCGTACTTAGGCATATTCAGAAGATTTATACCGCCAATTGGAGGCATGCTGGACCTATCTCCGATTCTAGCTGTATTCGCGCTTCAATTCGTAGCAGCAGGCTTAATTGCAGTAATTGGATTTTTTATTTAAAGGAATGATCACGCATGAAACAAGGCATATACAATCATTTCCATCCCGATGAGAAACCTTTTGTTGATCGGGCTGAGGAATGGATCGAGCGGTCCGCACAGCAGCATGAGCTGAAGCGGACCGATTTTTTAGACCCTAGGCAAGTGCAGATTGTTACGATTCTTGCTAACCGCCATCCGGATGTTCATGTACGCTTCGATGGTGGATACGAGCAAGCAGAGCGCAAGCGCGCGATTATTGGGCCTGATTACCGAGATTTGGATGACGAGAGCACAGGCATTTCTGTGCTTTCTGTCAATGGGCCAGGCCAAGCGCAGCTTGAATTAGATCACGGCGATTTTTTGGGTGCCTTACTCGGACTCGGCATTAAACGCGATCGGATTGGCGATATCCATGTGCATGAGCAGTTTTGTCATATTGTCGTTATGGATGAAATAGCCGATTA
Source organism: Paenibacillus sinopodophylli (assembly GCF_005930355.1). Lineage (GTDB taxonomy): Bacteria > Bacillota > Bacilli > Paenibacillales > Paenibacillaceae > Pristimantibacillus > Pristimantibacillus sinopodophylli. The sequence goes on along the minus strand of NZ_VDBO01000001.1, from coordinate 1,393,880 downwards.
TTTAAACATACATTTGAGACAAGTTCATCGCATCAGTGTTCTGACCGACACACTCCCCTTGGCACAGCTGCAGACGGTCGTACCTAAGCTGGAGGAAATGAGCTTATCTGTTGCTTCCATGAGGCTCGATGGCATTGCAAGCGATGTCTATCGCATTAGCCGTTCCAAAATCGTTGATCCGATTCGCGCTGGCAGATGCCGTGTGAATTGGAAGTCGGAGGAGGATCCCTCGGAGCAGCTTAAGGCTGGCGATATCGTTTCCTTCAAGGGACTCGGTCGATTCAAAGTACTGGAAGTGGATGGCGTGACAAAAAAAGGCAGGATTCGAGTCAAGGTTGGTAAATTTATTTGACCGGATGCAGGATTCTACCTTTGCTTGTCGAATTTGTTCTCATTCAAATTGTATTTCTCGGTTGCAAGGGTCATAAATATATAGAGGAGGTGCGCCAATGCCGTTATCGCCATTGGACATACACAACAAAGAGTTTGGCCGGAGATTACGCGGTTATGACGAGGATGAAGTCAACGAATTTCTTGATCAGGTCATCAAAGACTATGAGTCATTAATTCGTGAAAATAAAGAGATGCAAAACCAAGTGCTTGGTTTGCAGGAGCGTCTGAACCATTTCACCAACATTGAAGAAACGTTGAGCAAAACGATTATTGTTGCACAGGAAGCTGCGGATGAGGTAAGAAGCAATGCGAAGAAGGAAGCGCAGCTTATCATCAAAGAGTCGGAGAAGAATGCTGACCGCATTATCAATGACTCGCTAGCGAAATCCCGCAAAGTTTCACTTGAGGTCGAGGAACTGAAGAAACAAGCTTCCGTTTACCGTGCCCGCTTTCGCACATTGGTAGAAGCACAGCTAGAGCTGCTCTCTGTAGATGGATGGGATACGCTTGAACCGCATTCGAGACAGTCGGAGCATGAGTTGACTCGAGGCTAGCACTCGCAACATTAGGTGAATTGCTATTTGACATTTGACCCTACGGTAAGCTATAACTATTAGTAATAAATTGATGATTCAAACTTCGCTGATAAGAACAAGTACGTTTTAGCTTCACTCCTCAGAGAGCCGGCGGCAGCTGAAAGCCCGGCGTGTGTGCTATTACGGAATATCCTCTTTGAGAAGCGGCGCCGAACCTGCGTGAGCAGCAGTAAGTGCTGACGGCTGTCCCCCGTTATAGGGAACACGAACGACATGTTCAAATATAGGAAAGTATAGCTTTCGGTTATACATTCTCTATATTTCTTGGAATGAAACGCGCCGCGCTGCCAGATGAGGGCGATAGCCGTTTCGCCTTGGTGACTAAGGTGCCGCATGAAGCACAGCGCAATTGGGCTGTATCCTTCAGTTGCTTGCTTATCATATGATAAGACTTGCTAGCGGAACAAGGGTGGTAACGCGACTAAGCCTCGTCCCTTCTCATAGGGATGAGGCTTTATTTTTGTTTACAAACAGGAGGCTGAAGAGATGCAACGCGTAGATGTTAAAGAACGTGCCCGTACTCGCGAGATGCGTGTGCTGAATCAATGGAAGACAGAAGATACCTTTAAGAAATCGATCTCAAACCGGGAAGGCAAGCCAAACTTCGTGTTTTATGAAGGCCCGCCAACCGCAAACGGTGCACCGCATATCGGCCACGTACTTGGCCGCGTAATCAAAGACTTTATTTGCCGCTATAAGACTATGGCTGGCTACCGCGTCATTCGTAAAGCTGGATGGGACACACATGGTCTTCCAGTTGAGCTCGGCGTTGAGAAGCAGCTAGGCATATCCGGCAAGCAAGAGATTGAAGAATATGGCGTTGAGAAGTTTGTGAAAAAATGTAAGGACAGCGTGTTCGAATATGAGAAGCAATGGCGTGAGTTGACAGAGGCAATTGCTTATTGGACAGATCTAGACAATCCTTATATCACGTTGAAGAACCAATATATCGAAAGTGTATGGCATATTTTATCCACGATTCACGGGAAAGGCTTACTGTACCGTGGTCACCGGGTGAGTCCATATTGTCCGGATTGCCAAACTACGTTGAGCTCGCATGAGGTAGCCCAAGGCTATGAAGACGTTAAGGATCTAAGTGCAACAGCGAAGTTCAAGCTTGTAGAGACTGGTGAGTTCGTCCTAGCTTGGACGACAACGCCTTGGACGCTTCCGGCGAACGTTGCGCTTGCTGTAAACGCTGAGCTTAATTATGTTCGTGCTTCCAAAAACGGTGAGGTTTATATCGTAGCTGAGAACTTAGCTGAAAAAGTGCTAAAGGACGATTACGAAGTGTTGTCGGTCGTCAAGGGGTCTGAGCTTGCAGGTTTAAGCTACGAGCCGCCATACAACTATGTGGCTATCGACAAGGGACACATCATTATTGCTGCCGACTTTGTTAGCGATACAAGCGGAACAGGTATCGTTCATATCGCGCCTGCGCATGGTGAGGACGATTACCGAGTATCTCGTGAGAACGGCATCAGCATGCTGAGTGTTGTCGATCTTGCAGGCCGTTATGTAGCAGAAGTAACAGATTTTGCTGGTCGCTTCGTGAAGGATGCAGAGCTCGATATTGATATCGTCAAAAATTTGAGCGAACGCGGTTTACTGTATTCGAAAGAGCGTTATGAGCATAGCTATCCATTCTGCTGGCGCTGCAAATCTCCGCTGATCTATTACGCGATGGAGAGCTGGTTCATTAATACAACTGCCGTTAAGGATCAATTGATCGCAAACAACAACAGCGTTGATTGGTATCCAGGTCATATTCGCGATGGCCGCTTCGGGAAGTTTCTTGAGGATCTAGTGGATTGGAACATCAGCCGCAACCGTTATTGGGGTACGCCGCTGAATGTGTGGGTTTGTGAAGTGACAGGCAAGGAATATTCACCGGGCAGCATTGCTGATTTGAGAGCGATGGCGATTGGTGAAGTACCAGAGGATATTGAGCTTCATAAGCCTTACGTTGACGGTATTAAGCTTAAATCTCCGTTCGCTGAAGGTGCGGAAATGATCCGTACACCAGAAGTAATTGACGTATGGTTCGATAGCGGATCTATGCCTTTCGCACAGCATCACCATCCTTTCGAGAACGAAGAGCAATTCGCAGAGCAATATCCAGCAGACATCATTTGCGAAGGTATTGACCAAACACGGGGCTGGTTCTACAGCTTGCTCGCCGTATCAACACTTTATAATGGCAAGGCACCTTACAAAGCGGTAATCTCGACTGGACATATTTTGGACGAAAACGGTCAGAAAATGTCCAAGTCAAAAGGTAATGTTATTGACCCTTGGGAGATCATCAATGAGTATGGAACAGATGCGTTCCGCTGGGCATTGCTGGCTGACAGCGCGCCGTGGAACAGCAAACGTTTCTCTCGCGGCATCGTTGGTGAAGCAAAATCGAAGGTTATAGATACGATTGTAAATACACATGCTTTCTTCGCTTTGTATGCTTCAATTGACGGCTTTAATTATAGCGAGCATGAGGAGAAGAAATCAGACAACAAGCTTGATCGTTGGATTGTTTCGCGCCTGAATAGCTTAATCAATACCGTTAATAAAGGTCTTGAAGTCAATGATTTCCTGAATCCGGCGAAATCGATCGAGGTTTTTGTTGATGAGCTGAGCAACTGGTATATCCGCCGTTCTCGTGACCGATTCTGGGGAAGCGGGCTTACAGCTGATAAATTAGCTGCATACCAGACACTTCGCAACGTGCTGCTAACGTTGTCGCGTGTAATAGCTCCTTATGCGCCATTGCTGGCAGAGGATGTCTACGGCAATTTAGGCGGCGAAGGCAGTGTGCACCTCGCGGACTACCCGAAAGCGGACGAGGCAGCGATTGATGAGACGCTGGAGCGCGACATGGAGAGCGCGAAGCAGGTCGTTGAGCTGGCTCGCAACGTGCGCAATGAAACGGGCATCAAGACACGCCAGCCTTTATCGGAGCTCATCGTATCACTTGACCGAGACTTTAACGTATCGGACTACGAGGATATTGTGAAGGACGAAATAAATGTGAAGTCGATCACCGTTCAACATTCAGACAGCGGCTTTGTTGATTTCACACTTAAGCTGAATTTGAAGGTCGCAGGTAAGAAATACGGTAAAAACGTTGGACCGATCCAAGCACAATTGAAAGGTTTGGATGCAGAACAAACGCGCAGCATCGTAAATGGAGGAAGCTTTGAATTTACGGGAGCGGACGGCGAGCAGCTATCCATTGCTGTTGATGAGCTTCTAGTTGAGAAGCAAGCGAAGTCAGGTTTTGCATCCGCATCCAGCAATGGTGTAACCGTTGCGCTGAATACGGACATCACACCAGAGCTAGAACAAGAGGGCTGGGTTCGCGAAGTCATTCGCGCCGTTCAGGATACGCGTAAGAAGTTAGATCTTCCGATTGAGAAGCGCATTGATCTGGTGCTAGACGTGGACGCAGAGCTTAAAGCGTCACTCGATGCATTCGAACAGGTGCTGCGGGATAACGTGCTTGTGCAGACGGTGGTCTTCGAAGCGTTGCCGGAAATGGAAAGAGTTGCGCTTGGCGACAAAGAAATAGGGATTTTCATCCGAGGTTAAGGTTATAGTATAGAGGATCATTACACGCAGAAAAACGAGGCTGTCGCCTGCCGGCTGCTGCAGCAAGCGACCGAATGGTCGCAGTGCTTGCAACGGCTGGCAAGTCAGGCCTCGTTTTATTGTTGACCCGAAGGGATGCCTCTTATGAAAACAAACAAGCCGGAACAACCGAAAATAGGCAGTGAGGAACAAATTTCGTTAGGCAGTCTCGATAGGCGGCTGCAGAAAATTGCTGCTGATTTGGAGCATACCCAGATAGCGGAGTATGTGGACTTGTTAAACAGACCGCGAACGCTGATCTGGAAAAACCTGCTTGCTGGTACAGCAAGAGGCGTTGGAATCGCTATCGGCTTCACTTTTTTTGCTGCAACTATTCTATACGTACTGCGTATTCTTGGCGCTTTGAACCTGCCGATTATCGGCGACTACATAGCGGATATTGTTAGGATTGTACAAATTCAGCTGGAAGGCAAAACCTATTGAGAATCAATTATTTTGGGCATCGTCCGTCTCAAGTCCATGGTCACCCTCACCTGTATCCAAATAATGCATATATTCACGATTGCGAATGACGGAAACGTGACGCCCGGTAATATCGGTAGCAAGAAAGCTCTCAAGCGGCTCAACATACCCATCATTCTCAAGAGCATCAATACCTACATGTTCATAATCGGTAACGTCTCGGTTCTCAGACATGGCAGGTGAATCTGCATTGCCCCATTGCTCGACAATCTGCCAAGCGTCTTCCCCATCGAAGCCGTTATAGGAATCTTGCTCATCCATACTGGTACGTCCAAATGGAGGATCAAGCACGAGTTCCTCAACTGGCCTGCGAAGAGACAAATGCTGCCTTGGCGCATGCTCAATACATTGAAGCGTATCGGGAACGGCATCCAGCCTCTCGAGAGGGATGGGTTCATTGCAGGTCGCACATATGCCGTAGGTACCGCTTGTTATAGCGTTCAAAGCGGCATCAATTCGTCTAAGATGAAGTTCTTCCTGTTCCAGTAAAGCAACATCCTTCTCCCGCTCATAGAGCTCGGTTGCCGTGTCGCCGGGGTGATTGTCAATGGATGTGAGTTCGCCGGTATCATCACGCAGCGAATGGGACAGGCCATAATGATCGTTGCTTTCTAGTCGGTGTTCAATTTCACGCTGCTCATCAAGCAATCTGCTTTGCAGCAACTTGATATGAGCGGTTGTTGGCATGGTCATTTGGAGCACCCTCCTTAACAGGGAACATAATTGCAGAGTTAGCTTTTGCAAAAACGCGGATTTTCAGTATGGACTTCAATGGAAGATCACACGGCAGCGCTGGCTCTCATTTGGCTTGTTATGCTACAATTGGCTGGTAATCGATAATAACGCACGCGGTTTGCTTGAAATATAGCAAAAATATGAGTTTGCTCATGCTTTCTCTATATTTCTTGGAATGAAACGCACTGCGCCGCCAGAGGACGGCAACAGTCGTTTTGCCTTGCTTGATGTGAGCCGCCATTCGTTAAAAACGTTGCTTTACAAAAAAATAGGAGTGATATGATGCGTTTTTATTATTACTGGGTAGCGGTTTTAGTGTTTATCCTTGATTTTGTAACCAAAAGATTAATTGAGTCAAAATTAGAAATCATGGAGCAAATTAGCGTTATCGGTAATTTTTTTCTCATTACATCGCACCGAAACCGGGGTGCGGCATTCGGCATTTTGCAAGAGCAGCGCTTTTTTTTCATCATTATTACGATCGTAATCGTAGCAGGTCTTATATGGTACATACAGGCAATGAAGAAATCTGCAAAGCCTAGACTGTTAATCGGACTCGGACTTGTGCTTGGAGGAGCGATAGGCAATTTCCTTGACAGAGCTCGGTTCGGCGAAGTAACTGATTTCCTGCAATTCAATTTCGGAAGCTATGCGTTTCCCATATTCAACGTGGCCGATTCGGCAATCGTCTGTGGTGTGGCCCTAATACTAATTGACACCTTGTTATCTGCAAAGGATGAGAAGGATCGTTCGCAAAATGGAGAGGACAAGGATCAAAACAATCATGAGCAGCAACCTGTATAACGAAGAACCATTGGAGTGGATTGCAGAAGCGGAGCAATCTGGAGAACGTGTAGATAAGTTTGTAACGGACAGTCTGGATGACAAGGCAGTATCCCGAACGCAGGTGCAGGAGTGGATTAAAGCCGGCGCCGTTCAAATTGACGGGAAAGTAGCGAAAGCGAATTTTAAAATCGTAGAAGGCAATCAGGTTGTCCTGCATATTCCTCAGCCCGAGGAAGCTGCAATTATCCCTGAGAATATTCCGTTAGAGGTTATCTATGAGGATTCGGATCTGATTGTTATCAATAAGAAACGCGGTATGGTGGTACATCCAGCGCCTGGACATTCTTCGGGCACGCTTGTTAATGCCCTCATGTATCATTGCAAGGATCTGTCCGGCATTAATGGCATGATTCGTCCAGGTATTGTGCATCGTATTGATAAGGATACAACCGGTTTGCTAATGGCAGCCAAAAACGACCTCGCCCATATTTCACTTGCCGAGCAGCTCAAGGATCATACGGTTACGCGGAAATATATTGCCCTCGTGCATGGCAATTTGCCGCATGATCAAGGCACGATTGACGCCCCAATTGGACGTGATCTAAATGACAGGAAACTATTTACGGTAACAGAACGCAACAGCCGGCATGCGGTCACTCACTTTCATGTATTGGAGCGGCTTGGCGATTACACGATTGTAGAACTGCAGCTGGAGACGGGACGTACTCATCAAATTCGTGTGCACATGAAGTACATCGGTCACCCGTTAGCAGGAGATCCTGTATATGGCCGGAATAAGACGGTTGCGTTGAAAGGACAAGCTCTGCATGCAACACTGCTTGGCTTCACGCATCCGCGAAGCGGAGAACGATTGGAATTTGAAATGCCGCTGCCTGCTGATTTTGAATTTGTGCTTAGCAACTTGCGCTCGAGATAAATCGAAACGTGCAAAAGTGCAAACTTTTCACCACTTTATTCATTATTTAGAGCAAAGAAGTACGTTATTCTAATGAATATGTACAGATGCAAATGAAAAATAAGGATAGGTGACAAGAAATGACATCCATTAACCAAAATTACTTGGAGCTGCAAGGCAGCTACTTGTTTTCTGAAATTGCTAAACGCCGTACGAAGTTCATTCAAGATAATCCGACTGCTGAAATTATTAGCCTAGGAATTGGCGATGTAACTCGCGGTTTGCCTGATGCTGTACTGAATGCTATGCACAGTGCGGTAGACGAGCTTGCTGCACCAGGTTCATTCCGTGGTTACGGACCTGAACAAGGTTATGACTTCCTTATTAACGCGATTATCGAAAATGACTATAAGGCCCGCGGCATCGAGATTGCGACGAATGAAGTGTTCGTAAGCGATGGCTCGAAATGTGATGTCGGTAATATTCAAGAGATTTTCAGTGAAAACAGCATCGTTGCGGTACAAGATCCCGTGTATCCAGTATACGTAGATACGAATGTTATGGCTGGCCGTTCAGGCAAGTACAACCAGGAGACGAAACGTTACGAGAACATCGCTTACCTGGAGTGCACAGCTGAGAACGACTTCAAACCAAGCTTGCCAGATCGCAAGGTTGATATTATTTACTTGTGCTATCCGAACAACCCGACTGGTATGACGTTGACTAAGGAAGAACTTAAAGTATGGGTTGATTATGCTAGAGCGAACAACTGCATCATTCTCTACGATTCAGCTTATGAAGCGTTCATCCAAGAAGAAGATGTTCCACACAGCATTTATGAAATCGAAGGTGCTCGCGAAGTAGCCATCGAATTCCGCAGCTTCTCCAAAACAGCAGGCTTCACAGGCGTACGCTGTGCATACACAGTTGTTCCGCGCGAGCTGAAGGGCCTAGATGCAACTGGTAATGAAGTGCTGATCAACGATTTGTGGAATCGCCGTCATACGACCAAATTTAATGGTGTATCCTATGTGACACAACGCGGTGCCGCTGCGATCTACTCAGCAGAAGGCAAAGAGCAAATTAAAACATTGGTTGATTACTATATGACCAACGCAGCGATTATTCGTGACGGACTAGCTTCGCTTGGTTTGGAAGTGTTCGGCGGCGTCAATGCGCCTTATATCTGGCTCAAAACACCGAATGGCATGGACTCATGGTCATTCTTCGACAAGCTTCTGACGGAAGCGAACATTGTAGGTACGCCAGGTGTAGGCTTCGGTCAAAGCGGACAAGGCTATTTCCGTCTAACGGCTTTCGGAAGTCGCGAGAATACGGAAAAAGCGGTTGAACGGATTCGTAAGTTAAGCCTTTAGTATCCAGCGCTATCTCTGCATAGCTCATCGGGATTCGACCACACTATGTACAAGCGGAATTACTCTTTTGTACTTGACATTGCTCGTCTGGCGTGGGATAATTCTTATGATAAACAGCAGTACCTTTAACTCAGTCCCGAGAGGCTGGCAAGGTAGCGTGAATAACAAGTCTATAGAAGAGAACAATAGGACAGCCTGCATGACTGCTTTCTGTGACGGAAGCAGTGAAGGCTTGTACCCTATCTCTTCATGACTTTCACAAGCTCCTTGCGATTTCTGCAAGGAGTTTTTTTGCGACCTGGCATTTGGGCGATAATGGAAGGAGTCAGCGGGAATGACGGAGGAAGAGCATTTGGTCATCATGGATGAAACAGCGATTCGTCGTGCATTAACGCGAATTGCTCACGAAATTGTGGAGAAGAACAAAGGGATCGATAATTGCGTAATTGTCGGCATTCGTACAAGGGGCATTTACTTGGCCCGTCGGATTGCAGAACGTATTGGAGAAATCGAAGGCAAGCCTGTACTTGTGAGCGAGCTCGATATTACACAATACCGCGATGACCGTAAGGTAGGAATGGGGGCGGATGTGGAAATCGCATCCGCAATCGGAGACACTGACGGCGTTCCTTTCAATGTCCATGACAAACGAATCATATTGTTCGATGATGTGTTGTATACCGGTCGGACGATTCGGGCGGCAATGGATGCGCTTATGGATTATGGGCGGCCGCAAAGCATCCAATTAGCTGTGCTCGTAGATCGGGGTCACAGAGAACTGCCGATTCGACCTGATTTCGTCGGCAAGAATGTACCGAGTTCCAAGCAAGAGCAGATTGAAGTGGCTCTTACTGAAATCGACCAGATTGACCAGGTAACAATCATTAACCAGAGGGGGCAAGCCGGATGACGATTACGAAGCTTAAACAACAGAGTTTGCTCGGATTAAAAGAGCTTAGCCAAGAAGAAATTGAGTCGATACTTGATCGCGCGGCATATTGGGAAAACCACGGTACAAAGGTTCACCAGACGCTGCAAGGCAAGTTTGCAGCCAATATGTTTTTTGAGAACAGCACGCGTACCCGCTTCTCCTTCGAAGTGGCAGAGAAGCGTCTTGGCACGGAGGTGCTGAACTTCTCGTCCGCTGTATCAAGCGTTCAGAAGGGTGAGTCGATCTACGATACCGTTCGCACGCTTGAATCAATGGGCATCGATGTTGGTATCATCCGCTTGAAGCCGATCGGCGTACTTGCTGAGCTGGCAACCAAAATCAAGGTGCCGCTTATTAACGCGGGCGACGGTAACAATGAGCATCCAACACAAGCGCTGCTGGACATGTATACGATGCGCAAGCATTTCGGACATCTTAAAGGCTTGACGGTTTCGATTATAGGCGATGTGCTGCATAGTCGAGTGGCAAGATCCAACCTGTGGGCGCTGCAGAAATTCGGAGTCAATGTGAACTTCTGCTCACCGCCTAACATGCAGGCAACTGAGCTTGATGTTAAGTATGTAAGTATGGACGAAGCGCTGAAGTCGGATGTCGTCATGATGCTTCGCGTGCAGCTTGAGCGTCATGAGAGTGGGATGCTGAGCTCAGCCGAGAGTTATCGTGAGCATTATGGTCTGACGGTGGAGAGAGCGAGCAAGCTGGCTAGCCACGCTATCATTATGCACCCGGCACCGATTAACCGAAACGTTGAGATTGACGACGAGCTGGTCGAGCACCCGCAATCGAGAATTTTCCCACAGATGGAGAACGGGGTTCCTGTCCGTATGGCCGTCATCGAGCGGGCACTTAGCTAGCAGCTGCAACATAAACTGAACAATTCCGGAGGGTGAATAAACGATGTCATTATGGATTATTAACGGTAACGTATGGAATGAAACTTCCGGCAGCCTCGAGAGCAAACATATCCGCATTGAAAATGGCATAATTGAAGCCATTGTAGACGGTACGCAAACGCCTGATACTGGCAGTGCACAAGTTGTTGATGCACAGGGCAAGCTAGTATCACCTGGCTTTATCGATATGCACGTCCATCTGCGTGATCCTGGCTTTGAATATAAAGAAGACATTGCAACAGGCACACGTTCTGCGGCGAAGGGCGGGTTTACGACCATTGCTTGCATGCCGAACACACGTCCTGTTACAGATACTGCAGAGACGGTTCGCTACATTACCAATAAAGCAGAGCAGGTTGGTATTGTGAAAGTGCTGCCTTATGCTTCAATCACCAAAAACGAGCTTGGCCGTGAGCTTACCGATTTCGCATCGCTCAAAGAAGCTGGAGCGATTGGCTTCACGGACGACGGTGTCGGTGTGCAAAATGCGCAAATGATGAAAAACGCAATGGCGCTAGCTCAGTCTATGGATATGCCGATTATCGCGCATTGTGAAGACGATACGCTGGTGGAGGGCGCATGGGCTTCGGAGGGCGAGTTCTCCCGCAAGCATGGTTTGAAGGGGATTCCGAATGAATCCGAAGCGATTCATGTCGGCAGAGACATTCTGCTAGCTGAAGCAACAGGTGTGCACTATCACGTCTGTCACGTGAGCACGGAGCAATCGGTTCGGTTAATTCGCCTTGCTAAACAGATTGGTGTGCGTGTAACCGCTGAGGTATGTCCGCATCACCTGCTGCTCTCAGACGAGGACATTCCGGGCCTTGATGATGCGAATTGGAAAATGAATCCTCCACTTCGTACGCCGCGCGATGTTCAAGCGGTTATCGAAGCAATCGAGGATGGTACCATCGATATGGTTGTTACTGATCATGCACCTCATAGTGCGGAAGAAAAGGCTCGCGCTGTCCAGCTTGCACCATTCGGAATCGTCGGCTTCGAGACGGCATTCCCGCTCTTGTACACGAAATTTGTACAAACAGGCAAATGGACCCTCGGGTTCCTCTTGCAGAGAATGACAGCTGACCCTGCCCGTGTATTCCGGCTTCCGACAGGTCGACTGGAGCAAGGTGCACCAGCGGACATAACGATTGTCGATCTAGAGAACGAGCGGGCGGTAGATCCAAGCACGTTCGCATCGAAGAGCAACAATACGCCGTTTGGCGGCTGGAAGCTTAGCGGCTGGCCGGTAACGACCATTGTAGACGGCGCAGTCGTTTGGTCGGAATAAACGCTTTTAATCGCTTACTTAAGCTAATATATAGGATGATTCAACACCTGAGGAGTGAAACGGATGCAAGCAAGATTATTGTTGGAAGACGGTACATTATTTACGGGCCTCTCGTTCGGCGCTGAGGCGCAAATGATGGGCGAAGTTGTTTTTAATACAGGAATTACAGGTTATCAAGAGGTTCTATCAGATCCATCCTACTGCGGACAAATCGTTACAATGACATACCCGCTAATCGGGAACTACGGCATTACACGCGACGACTTTGAAGCGATGCGTCCGTTCATTCACGGCTTTGTCGTACGCCGTCATGAAGAAGTGCCAAGCAACTGGCGCGCACAATATTCCCTAGGACAGCTTCTCAAAGAATACGGCATTCCGGGTATCAGCGACATCGACACACGGATGCTAACACGCAAGCTTCGCAACTACGGTACAATGAAGGGCCTTATTACAACAGGCAATGAGCGTATCGAAGAGCTGGCTGAACGTCTGAACATCTCCAAGCTGATGACAGACCAAGTAGCACGTACATCTACTTCACATGTGTTCTCGAGTCCTGGTCAAGGCGAGCGTATCGTCCTTGTAGACTTCGGTGCCAAAAGCGGAATTCTTCGCGAGCTGACGAAGCGCGGCTGTGACGTAGTAGTCGTTCCACACAACACAACAGCAGACGAGATTCGTCGCCTTGCACCTGATGGCATTCAACTGTCGAATGGCCCTGGGGACCCGCAGGATGTACCTTATGCTGTGGAAATGATTTCTGAGCTGCTGGGTGAATTCCCAATCTTCGGTATTTGCTTAGGCCACCAGCTGTTTGCCCTTGCATGCGGAGCTCAAACGACGAAGCTGAAATTCGGACACCGCGGCGGAAACCACCCAGTCAAAGAATTAGCAACAAACCGCTGCTATATTACTTCACAAAACCATGGTTATACGGTATTGGAAGAGTCGGTTAAGAATACACCGCTATCCGTTACGCATATCAACAACAACGACCGTACGATCGAAGGATTGAAACATAATACATTCCCAGCATTCTCGGTTCAATATCACCCAGAAGCAGCTCCTGGACCTTACGATTCCAGCTATCTGTTCGATGAGTTCCTGCAAATGATCCGTACGCATAAGAAAAATAACCCACAAAAACCTCGTCAAGCAGTGTTGTCGGAGACGTTAAAAGGAGAGCTTCAGTATGCCCAAAAATAATGAACTCAAAAAAATTCTCGTTATCGGATCCGGGCCAATTGTCATCGGACAAGCGGCGGAATTCGACTATGCCGGTACTCAGGCTTGTCAAGCGCTGAAAGAAGAAGGCTACGAGGTTGTTCTTATAAACAGTAACCCAGCAACAATCATGACTGATACGAATATGGCTGATAAAGTGTACATCGAGCCAATCACACTAGATTTCGTATCGCAAATTATCCGCCAAGAGCGTCCGGACGGACTTCTTCCGACGCTAGGCGGACAAACTGGCCTTAACATGGCGGTTGAGCTTGCCCGTGCAGGCGTACTGGAACGCGAGAATGTGAAGCTTCTGGGAACACAGTTGACTGCGATTGAGAAAGCTGAGGATCGTGACTTATTCCGCGACTTGATGCGTGAGCTTGAGCAGCCTGTACCGGATAGTGATATCGTCACAACCGTTGAGGCAGCTGTTAGTTTCGCGAATACAATCGGCTACCCGATTATCGTTCGTCCTGCGTACACGCTTGGCGGTACAGGAGGCGGTATTTGTGCGAACGAAGAAGAGCTTCGTGAGACAGTGGCTTCAGGTATTCGTTACAGCCCGATCAGCCAATGTTTGATCGAGAAATCGATCGCAGGCATGAAGGAAGTCGAGTATGAGGTTATGCGCGACGCGAACGATAACTGTATCGTTGTCTGCAACATGGAGAACTTTGACCCGGTTGGCGTACATACAGGCGACAGTATCGTTGTAGCGCCTAGCCAAACGTTGTCCGATCGCGAGTACCAAATGCTTCGTTCAGCATCACTGAAAATCATTCGTGCACTTAACATTGAAGGCGGCTGTAACGTACAATTCGCCCTTGATCCACAAAGTTATCAATACTATGTCATCGAAGTTAATCCGCGGGTTAGCCGCTCGTCGGCGCTGGCTTCCAAAGCAACTGGTTATCCTATTGCCAAAATGGCTGCTAAAATCGCAATCGGCTACACGCTTGATGAGCTTGTCAATCCGGTTACAGGCCAAACCTATGCATGCTTTGAGCCTACCCTTGACTATATCGTATCGAAAATTCCACGCTGGCCTTTCGATAAGTTCGTGAACGCGAACCGTAAACTGGGCACGCAAATGAAAGCAACGGGCGAAGTAATGGCGATTGGCCGTACATTCGAAGAATCGATCCATAAAGCTGTTCGCTCACTTGAGATTGGCGCACACCGCATTCATCTGAAGGAAGCATCGTCCCTTGAAGAGTCCGTACTTCGCTCACGCCTTGAGAAGCCGGATGATGAGCGTATGTTCCTGGTTGCAGAAGCGTTCCGACGCGGCTTCCAACTGCAAGAGATTCAAGATATCACCAACATCGACTGGTGGTTCCTGGATAAAATCGAGCAAATCGTAGCGTTCGAGGACCGTATTCGCAGCGAAGCTACATTGACGGAGCAAACGCTCTATCAAGCGAAGCGCAAAGGCTTCTCTGACCGCTCTATTGCTGAGATTCGCAAAGAAGGCTTCCCGAACGGCAGCCACACGAACGAAGATGATATCCGTGCTTTGCGTGTACAGCTTAACCTGAAACCTGTTTACAAAATGGTAGATACTTGCGCAGCTGAATTCGAAGCTTCAACGCCTTACTACTACTCCACATATGAAGTAGAGAATGAAGTTACCATTACCGATAAACAGAAGGTGCTTGTGCTTGGGTCAGGTCCGATTCGGATTGGTCAAGGTATCGAGTTCGACTATTCAACCGTACATGCGGTTTGGGCTATTCAGAATGCAGGTTATGAAGCGGTTATTATTAATAACAACCCAGAAACAGTATCGACAGACTTCAGCACTTCGGACAGACTTTACTTCGAGCCGCTGTTCTTCGAGGATGTAATGAATGTTATTGAGCAAGAAAATCCAATTGGCGTTATCGTTCAATTCGGCGGTCAAACTGCAATCAACCTTGCAGCGCCTCTTGCCAAAGCAGGCGTACGTATTCTTGGCTCCAGCCTTGAGAGCATCGACGCTGCAGAAGATCGCAAGAAGTTCGAAGCTTTGCTTCGCGGATTGAATATTGCACAGCCAGATGGTAAAACGGTCATCTCTGTTGATGAGGCGGTTGTTACGGCGCAAGGACTTGGTTATCCGGTACTTGTTCGTCCATCTTACGTACTCGGCGGGCGCGCAATGGAAATCGTATACTCGGATGAAGAATTGCTTAGCTACATGGAGGTTGCTGTCAAAATCAACCCAGAGCATCCGGTACTTATTGACCGCTACATGTTAGGTAAAGAGGCAGAGGTTGACGCGATCTGTGACGGCGACACAGTTGTCATTCCAGGTATCATGGAGCATGTCGAACGCGCAGGGGTTCACTCCGGTGACTCGATCGCCGTGTATCCGCCACAGTCTCTGTCGGAAGATATTAAACAGCAGATCGTTGACATCACAATCAGCATCACGAAAGCACTGAATGTTATCGGACTTGTGAATATCCAGTTCGTAATCCATCAAGAGAAAGTGTACGTGATCGAGGTGAATCCGCGTTCGTCTCGTACTGTTCCTTTCTTGAGTAAAGTTACGAATATTCCGATGGCTAACCTGGCTACGAAAGCAATCCTAGGCACGAAGCTTGCAGACCTCGGTTATGTAGATGGCTTGTGGCCTGAGGATGAATATGTTTCAGTGAAGGTTCCAGTGTTCTCCTTCGCTAAGCTTCGTCGTGTAGACCCAACACTTACACCTGAGATGAAGTCTACAGGCGAAGTAATGGGACGCGATGTACAATATGCGAAGGCTCTATATAAAGGACTTATCGGAGCAGGAATGAAGATTCCAACTTCAGGCGCCATTATTGCTACTGTTGCTGACAAGGACAAAGAGGAAGCAACAGAATTGCTGCGCGGGTTCTTCAATCTTGGATACAAAATCATTGCAACAGGTGGTACGGCTAAGGCTTTGGAAGATGCTGGACTTATCGTGACGACCGTCAACAAGCTGAGTGAAGGCTCACCTAACATTCTTGACCTCGTTCGTGAAGGCCAAGCACAGTTTGTGGTTAACACGCTGACAAAAGGCAAAGCCCCTGAACGCGATGGTTTCAGAATTCGTCGTGAAGCAGTTGAGAACGGCGTAGTATGTATGACATCGCTTGATACGGTTCGCGCATTGCTTGTCATGCTGGAGACATTGAACTTCTCATCTCGCTCCATGCCGGTATTGCTTCAAAAAAAATAAGCTCTTCGCAGCTTAAAAAGTACGGCCAGCGTTAATTGCTTTGCTAAGCTCCTTTGGACCTATAGTCCATCCGGAGCTTGGCAGGAAGCAAACGTATGGCCGTTTATTATGCAAATAAGCAAAGAAATGAGGAAATGACGGATGAAGTTAACGAATGAGCAGGCAGCAGGACGGATTATGGTCGCGCTGGATTATCCAGATGCGAATGCGGCTGAACGATTGATCTCAGAACTTCAGGGCATTCCGTGCTATATGAAGGTAGGAATGCAGTTATTCTACGCGGCAGGCCCTTCGTTTGTTCAAAGCTTGAAAGAACGAGGCTACTACGTGTTTCTCGATGTGAAAATGCATGATATTCCGAACACGGTTAAGGGCGGGGCAAACAGTGTGGCGAAGCTCGGCGTAGATATGTTCAATGTTCATGCCGCAGGTGGCAGCGCGATGATGGAGGCGGCACTGGAAGGTGCGGATATGGCGATATCAGGCAGCGGTTTGAAAATGCCATCCATTATTGCAGTTACACAGCTAACGAGCACTAACCAAGCGACACTAAACGAACAAATCGGCATTGAAGGGACAGTCGAAGCGGCTGTCATTCGCTATGCAGAACTGGCTCGAGGGGCTGGACTTGCTGGAGTCGTTGCGTCACCTTCAGAGGTAGAAGCAATTAAAGCAGTATGTGGAACTTCTTTCCAAACCATCACACCAGGCATTCGTCCGACTGGTTCGGCTGTTAATGATCAATCACGAATTATGACGCCGAGCGAGGCGCTGAAGCAAGGTACGGATTATATGGTTATCGGTCGTCCCATTACAGCTGCGGCGAATCCAAGACTTGCACTAGAGATGATAATTGAGGAGCTGACTTCCCATGAGTAATGTAACACTAACAGAATTGCCTGATCTAATTGCCAAAAGCTTGCTTGAAATTGAAGCTGTCGCGTTGCAGCCGAATGATCCATTTACTTGGACCTCAGGCATTAAATCTCCAATCTATTGTGATAACCGTCTTACGATGACCTATCCGGCTATTCGCGATCTGATCGCAGAAGGCTTCGCAACCATTATTCGCGAACGCTATCCCGATGCGGAGGTTATTGCAGGAACATCAACTGCGGGCATTCCACATGCAGCTTGGGTTGCGCAGAAGCTGAACTTGCCAATGGCCTATATCCGGGACAAAGCGAAAGGACACGGCAAGCAGAACCAGATTGAAGGCAAGGTGCTTCCTGGGCAGAAGGTCGTTGTTATTGAGGATTTGATTTCTACTGGTGGCAGCTCCATTAAAGCAGCGCTTGCGGTTAGAGAAGCCGGTGCAGAAGTATTGTCCGTGCTTGCTATATTCACATACGAGTTCGACAGTGCGAAACAAGCCTTTGAAGCTGAACAGGTACCACTAACAACGCTTTCCAATTACAGTGCGCTTATTCAATCTGCCGTCGAGCTTGGGAAGGTTGCTGCCGAGGATGTAGTAACACTACAAGCTTGGAGACAAGACCCACAAGCTTTCGGTAAATAGCAGCACGCTGCATATATCAAAAGGCATGTTCTCTTGTACAGGAGAATATGTCTTTTTTCTTGGAATTCTACAAAAAAATTTAAAAAATTTAACAAATGACTATTTCCAATTGCAATATATATCCGATAAACAATATAGAGATGATGAACTAAGAGGCGGGATGAGAAATGAGATTGTCGTTACGTTTTAGATTGGCTTTACTTGCAATTGTACCACTTGCGTTTTATTTTTTTACTGGTTTTTATTTGCTTGATCAGCAAGGCTCTAATTTTAACCAAATGAAAGATGAGATTTATGAAACGTCAAGCAGAGTAGATTCGTTGATTCTGAATGCAGATCGTGACATGTACCAAGCCTATCAAGCTTATTTGCGAATCGAATCAGGCACACTTGATCAGGCAACCGCAGATGCTGCACGTGAAGATTTGGCTCTGAACATTAAGCAAGTCGATGAACGTGTCACTGAAGCACAAACGATCTTGTTCAAAAAAGGACTGCAAACGCTGGCTGAAGGAGAGTCAAAGCGCAGCATTGATCAAATATTGATCGAATTCCGTGCGAATTATAATTTCTGGACCGAAGCAGCAGTGAAAGCGGCAGCAGACGGAACAGCAAAGTTTCAAAATAGTCAAATTGACGACAGTTTCAAGAAAAGTCGTTCGGGTATAGATGAAATTGGTCAAAGCATTGCCGTATACGCAGATATGATTATCGTTAACATTACGGAGGAGCTGTATACTACACAGCTTACTGTGTTTATCATTATGTTATTAGTAACGCTTGCTATTAGCTTCGCCGTCTATTTTACGATTAGGCATCTGATGAAAACAATTAAAAGCGTTGTGTTTAAAACGAAAAGCGTAGCCGAGGGTGACTTGACCGTGCTTCCGGATACGAAGTACAGCAAGGACGAGCTTGGCAGCATTTCTCGCTCAGTTGATCATATGATTGAGGCTATGAATCGATTAATTAGCGGCATTGCAGGTAATGCGGCTGAAGTAGCCAAGTCTACAGACGACCTTACGACGACTTCCAAAGAGTCTGCTGCTGCAGCTGAACATGTAGCCCAAAATATCAATGAGGTAGCCAACGGGTCAGAGGTACAGGCTAGAGGAGCGGAGGAGACTTCTCGTGCGATTGAAGAGATGACAATCGGCATTCAGCGCATCGCTGAGAATACGGCGTCAATTGCGGAAAAATCGTCATCAACCTCCGAGCAAGCAGGACTCGGCCATGATTCACTGCTTCGGCTGATCTCACAGATGGATGAGGTTTCCACAGTGGTTCAGAAGCTATCCACAACGATAGGTACGTTGGAGCATCGCTCCAAAGCAATCGGGGCAATTGCTGATAATATTACGACTTTCGCTAACCAAACGAATATTCTGTCCCTAAATGCTTCCATTGAAGCGGCACGTGCGGGTGAGCATGGCAAAGGGTTCGCAGTCGTTGCAGGTGAGATACGGAAGCTGGCAGCGGGATCGCTAGAATCTGCGGATGGTATTAATCAGCTTGTGAATGAGACGAGGACTGAGATCTCAGGTGCGTCTGCATTCATGGCTCAAACGCTTGAGGAAATGGAACGAGGAACCGAAAGGGTTCGTGATGTACGTCAGAATCTGGATATTATCGTAGCCTCTATTACTCAGATGAGCGAGCAGATTCATGAGAATTCAGCAATAACGCAGCAGATGTCTGCAAGCTCGGAGCAGGTTAGCGCATCGATGGAGCAATCAGCTTCAACTGCGATTGCCAACCTTGATAAGACGGAGAGCGTTGCAGCAGCAACGGAGGAGCAGCTTGCTCTGATGGATAACATTTCGTCCGCAGCCAATCATTTGAAAGATATTGTGCATGATCTGGATCAAGCGATTTCTCATTTTAAAGTGAAATAATTGTGAACGATAAGCTGCCGCTGGCGGATTGCGAAAGCAACTGTCGGGGGCAGTTTTTTTGAAAAAATATAGGAAAAGATATGAGTTTGCTCATCCTTTCTCGATACGTTTCGGCGAAATGATAGCTTCTAGGAAAAGGAAGTCGTCAGGCGTTTCTTCTTAATAAAAAAAGTTTTTAAAGTTGTTTGAAATTGACGTAACTTTTTGAGCATGTCCTTCGTCTATCATGTAAGATTAGAATTATGAAAGCTGGTTAAGGAGGGATCGGAAGCGCTAATGGCCATTCCGCAGGAAGAAGATCAGAGTACAGAAGCGCAGCTTGAGCCCGCCGAGGAAAGACGCAATCTACTGACAGTCAACGATGTAGAACGTACGTTTCAAGTGGGTGGTTCTCCGCTGCATGTATTGAAGGGCATCCGAATGGAGCTCAAGGAGAGCCAGTTGGTAATGCTAAGGGGCAGATCCGGATCAGGCAAGACGACATTGCTGAATTGCTTAGGTGGGCTCGATACGCCTAGCAAGGGAGAAATCTTGTTTAACGGCTTGCCTTTCCATAGTATGAGCGATAATCAGCGTACGTTAGTAAGGCGTAAGCACATGGGCTTTATATTCCAAGCTTTTGCGCTTATGCCGCTTTTGTCCGCTCGGGAGAACGTTGAGCTCTCTCTACGCATGGCCGGCGTTCCGCGTGCAGAGTGGAAAGAAAGAGTTCTTCAATGCTTGGAACTGGTTGGTCTCGAGAGACGCATGAATCACAGACCCTTCGAACTATCCGGAGGTGAGCAGCAGCGTGTTGCCATTGCGAAAGCCATTGCGCATAAGCCGATGCTGCTGCTGGCCGATGAGCCAACTGCTGAGCTCGACTCTGGTATGTCGGCACAGATCATGGCGGTTTTCCAAAACATCATTCGCACTGAACAAGTTTCTATTTGTATGACTACACATGATCCTACGATTTTGGAGGTTGCCGACCATGTCTATGAAATGGTGGACGGGAAATTTATTTAAGCGTTCAATTGTTGTTGTGATGAGCGTTTCCCTAATATTTGCAAGCGGGTGTTCATTATTGCCTGCAGAAGATGAAGAAGAGGTATTGCCTGAGATTGCTCCGCCCCAAATATCGAAGAAGCCTGAATATGAGGTGACAACGGCTACTTTGGAGACGAAGGTACAGGTTATTGGCAAGCTCATTTCCTTGGAAGAAGAGACGTTGTTCTTTACGTTAGACGGCAAACACTTGAAAGAGCTTAGCGTGAAAGCCGGCGATTCGGTGAAGGCAGGTCAGACGATTGGGCAGCTTGATGTCGATGATCTGGTTAAGACGCTGCGTATGGAAAGACTCGCATTCAAGAAAGAAGAAATTGCGATGAAGGAAACGCTTCGCCAGCGTGACGAAATGGATCCAATCGAGTTCGAAGAGAAATCGATTGCCTTCGAAGAACGCAAGCAGAAGCTGGTAGACATGGAAGAGGAGATCGGCAAGGCTACTTTGACAGCTCCTTTCAGCGGGACGATCGTTACGCTGAATGTGCAGAAGGGTGATTTGATTAAAGCCTATGCACCGATTGCAATCGTAGCGGATACCAGTAAAATTACAGCAGCCGCGAAGCTCACGAAAACCGAGCTTGAGAAAGTAGCTGTTGGACTTGAGGTTGTTGCGAACATTAGCAATGTGGGCACATTCAAAGGCAAGATCAAGCTGCTGCCTGTGAAAGCAGAAGAAACGAATAATGGTGGGGGAACACCTGGTGAAGCGAAGCCGGAGCGGCCAGAGGATTTCCTTATTGTCGATCTGAAGGATTTGCCGAAAAACCTGAACCGCGGAACACCGTTGTCCATTAACATCATAACGAAGCGCACCGAAAATGCCATTGTTATTCCTCCTTCAACGCTTCGTTCGATCGGTTCTCGGACTTATGTGCAGGTTATTGATGCCGAAGGCAAACGTGAGGTTGACGTAGAGGTCGGTCAGCAAACCTCGACGCAGATCGAAATTCTGCAGGGGTTGAAGCCGGGGCAGAAAGTTGTAGGTCGATAGCCAATGGGAATTCCGCTGTTTCGTTTTTTGTTCCGCAAAATGTGGAACACGCGCTGGCTAACCTTAAGCACGCTGGCAGGACTGACACTGGCGGTTGCTTTCGCAACAAGCATTCCGATGTATGCAGATGGCGCACTCAAAAGGGTTGTTGCCGAATCGCTTCAGCAGAAGAGCGCAGGACTGCCGGCCGGCTCCTTACTTATGAGGTACCAATCGCCTGCTGGTGGCAAAACCGATATAAACTCGCTAACGGAGCTTGAACGGTATATTACGGATGGGGTGCCTAAGGAAATTGGTTTTCCGTTTGGTACGTATGTCAACAGCTATTCCATTCGTGGTTCCGAGGTTGTACCTGAGGATCCAGCCAAAGTGGATGCAGGTCGCAATCGCCAATTGACGATGATGACGATGTCTGGCCTTGAAGCCAACACGGAGTTAACGCAAGGCAGATGGTTCGTCAACGCTGAGGGCGACGGTGAGCTGCTCGAAGCCGTTATGTTCGAGGAAGCCATGTACCGCAATGATGTACATATCGGCGATGTGTTTGAATATCCGATATACGGCGGGCTTGACCTAACCTTGCGTGTCAAAATCGTCGGGGCTGTTAAACCGATCTCCGATACGAGCTCTTATTGGTATCAAGGGATGGAGAGCCTGTTGAGCACGCTGCAGATAAGCGAACCAGCATTCGATAAAGTGCTGCTCGCGAAGAAAGGCATTCCGCTTCATAACGCAAGCTGGTATTATGCTTTCGATCTGTCGGAAATTCAAACGAGTCAATTAACGCCGCTTGGGAAGACGCTTGAACGATTGAATATCGAATTGTACCAGCGTCTGAAGGATACAAGGGTTGAGATTTCCTTTGCATCCACCCTTACCGAGTTTAAAAAACAAAGTCTTCAATTGCAGACGCTTCTCTTCACACTTGCTGCTCCTATGCTGGCTATGGTATTTTTCTTTATTGCAATGAATGCGCGCCAGTCGCTTGACAAGCAGCGAAGCGATATTGCTGTGCTTCGAAGCCGTGGAGCGGGGACACGCCAAATCATTTGGATTTACTTGCTCGAAGGCGTTCTACTTGGTGGCATTGCGCTCGCCAGTGGACCGTTTATCGGCTGGTTTATGGCGAAGAGCATCGGTTCAGCGAATGGATTCTTATCCTTCGTCAACCGAAAGTCTATACCGGTTGGCTTCTCAACAGAAGCCATGATTGCAGGTGCAGCGGCAGTCGTGCTGGCACTTCTTGCGACAATTATTCCTGCTGTTATCTACGCACGATCGTCAATTGTCAGCTACAAGCAGGATCTTGCTCGATCTGACCGTAAGCCAAGCTGGCAGCGCTGGTACTTGGATGTGCTGCTGATTGGAGCGGCTGGCTACGGCTGGTATATGTTTAATGAGCGTCAAATGCTGACATTTAAAACCGGTATGACGACGGATCAATTGAACGTTCAGCCGTTTCTTTTCTTCGTTCCGGCACTGTCTATTTTTGCACTAGGATTATTTTTCTTGCGGCTGTTTCCTTGGCTGCTCAAGCTATTTACATGGCTCGGACGCAAGTTTTTGCCTGTACCGCTTTATTTGACACTCATGCAGCTGTCACGCTCATCTAAAGGCTATTATCCATTAATGATTCTGCTCGTTCTGACTCTCGGACTAGGTGTATACAACGCATCAGCAGCACGAACGATCGATTTGAACTCGACGGAGCGCACGCTTTATAAGTATGGTGCGGACGTCACGATTCAAACGGTATGGGAAGGTTCAGCAGAACTCACGACGACGCCAAGTAATGGCGGTTCAGGCGGGAATGGCGGTGGTTCAGGCAGTGGTGGTTCAGGTGGCGGAAGCGGCGGCGGTTCAGGCGGTGGCTCCGGTGGTGGATCTGGAGGTGGCGGCGGTCAAAGCGTACCAACTAAGATCATGTATACCGAACCGCCATTTGAATTGTTTCGCAAGCTTGAAGGAGTAGAATCGGCAGCAAGGGTACTTCAAGCAAAAGGAAGTGTCGTTATTTCTGGTAAGTCCATCGGTCAAGGTACCGTTATGGGCATCGACAATGTCGATTTCTCCAAGGTAGCCTGGTTCCGCAATGATCTATATGCGGTTCACCCGTTTAACTATTTGAATAATCTTGGCGTGTATGAGAATGGGGCATTGATTCCATCTAAGGTAGCTGAGAAATATCAGCTCAAACTTGGCGATCCGGTGTCGGTTGGCTTCGCGGAAGGCAAGGTGGATTTTGTCGTAATGGGCATCCTCCCTTACTGGCCAAGTCAATACCCGGATAAATCACCATTCATCATTACGAATTTGGATTATATCTATGATCAGTTACCGCTTATTCCCTATGAGGTATGGATCAAGATGAAGCCTGATGCAAAGGTCGCGCCAATCGTTACGGAGCTGCAGAAGGCTGGGATTGAGATTGCTTCTATTAAGGATGTTAGAAGTGAATTAATCGCGCAATCGAAGCTTCCAACACGCGGCGGTGTGTTTGGAATATTGAGCTTAGGGTTCCTAGTATCCGTTGTTATAACATTGGCTGGCTATGTATTGTTTTGGTTCTTTAACCTGTCGGGACGTGTCGTTCAATTCGGTGTGCTTCGTGCGATGGGCTTATCCCGGAAGCAGCTTACGGGCATGCTCCTGCTGGAGCAGTTATTCACAGCAGGGCTTGCGATTGGACTTGGTGTTCTCATCGGCAAAGCAGTCAGTTTGCTCTTCTTGCCATTTCTTCAGACAGCAGAGAATGCGGCAGAAACGGTGCCGCCGTTCCGAGTTATTTTCGATTCGAATGATACGAATCAGTTGTTCATTGTAGTCGGTGTGATGATGCTGATTGGTGCCATGCTGCTCTTCCTTCATATCAGAAGGCTGAAAGTGCATCAAGCGGTCAAGATGGGAGAGGAACGATGACAACAGCGATGATCGATTGCGAGGGTCTTGTGAAGATATACAAAACCGACGATCTGGAGGTCGTCGCTCTGCAGGGCCTCAACTTGAAAGTAAACGAAGGCGAACTGATGGCAATCATCGGCAACAGCGGCAGCGGGAAATCCACGCTGCTCAATACATTGGGCGGTCTTGACCGCCCTTCAGCTGGCCAGGTGCATGTGGGTCCTTGGGATCTTCTCAAAATAACCGAAGAGGATCTTGTTAAGTACAAGAGGGAGACAGTGGGCTTCATATGGCAAAATAATGCTCGGAATTTGCTTCCATACCTCTCTGCACTTGAGAATGTAGAAATGCCGATGATGTTATCGGGCAAGGTTGACCGCGCATATGCCAAGCAATTGCTGGAGTGGGTCGGACTGAAGGAGCGGATGCATAACAAGCTTCATCAGCTGTCAGGAGGAGAGCAGCAGCGGGTCGCAATTGCGATTTCACTCTCGAATCGTCCGAAGCTGCTGCTTGCCGATGAGCCAACAGGCTCTGTGGATACAGCTACTTCAGATCTGATTATGGGCATCTTCCGCAGACTTAATCGCGAGATTGGCATAACGATCGTGATCGTTACGCATGATCTCACACTCGCAGGCAAGGTTGACCGCGTGGTCGCTATCCGTGACGGCTTAACGAGCACAGAGTTTATAAAACGAAATCCGAACATTAATGCTGATGGGGGTGAGGCTGACCTTCCCGTCGCTGCGAGTGGATTGCAATCTGTGCACGAGGCCTATGTCGTAGTAGATCGGGTTGGACGGTTACAAGTGCCTAAGGAGTATTTGACAGCTTTAAACATTAAGGACAAAGCAACGATGGAGTTTGACGGCGAGCGGATTATTATTACTCCGCCGAAATCATTGGGGGGTTAAATCGTATGAACAAAAAACGTTTTTCAGGATTGGGTATTCGCAAATTGACTTTAGTTAGCTTAACGCTTGCGTTGCTAATTGGATTGCTGGCTGCATGTAGCAGCGGTTCAGAGGATTCGACAGAGAAACGGGTACTGCGGATTGGCGTTTTGTATGGTGGATCGGATAATGAGCCGTACTTCCGTCAGCAGTATACCGATATGTATGAAATGTCTCATCCGAACATCGAGTTTCAAATCGTAGGTGCCATCAATTACGATGATCAACGCTTCGAGCAGTCTGAGCCAGCGAAACCGGTAACCCAGGCTGATCCGTATGAGAAAATGAAAGAAATGCTGAACGGTTCGAATCCAGTTGACGTAGTCGTTCTCGATTACAATATGCTTCGCCGCATGACCCAGGATAACTTGCTTCAGCCTCTAGATCCATTAGTTTCTCAAGATAAATTCGATCTTTCCGATTATGTTCCTACCGTAATTGAGGGAATCAAGTCTGCGGGCGACGGCAATCTATATGCCTTGACACCAACATTCAGCTCTTCCGCACTCTATTACAATAAGAAGCTGTTTAGTGATGCTGGCGTAACGCCTCCAACGGATAAAATGCAGTGGGCAGATGTGCTTAACCTTGCGCGTCAAGTAACGAAAGGTGAGAATGAGGATCGTACATTCGGATTTTCATTCAATCGCTGGCCATCTGACGGCTTTAACGACACACAAATTTACAGCCAAGCGCTTCAACTGAAAATGTGGGATGACAAAGGTGAGAAAATGCTCGTAAACAGCGAGCAATGGGAAAATGTATGGAATACCGTGTCTTCCCTTTATCAAGAAGAAATTATCCCTACACAAGAATATGTTAACAGTATTAATGAGAAGTTAATTGCTGATGGCGGCAACGGTAATGATCCGTTCTATGGCGATCTGTTCATCAAAGGTAAAGTAGCGATGACGATTGGTGATTACGGTTATATCAATGAATTGAAGAAAGCATCGGATAACGCATCCAAAATCAAGGATTTCGAGCCGGTTGACTGGGATGTCGTGACGGTTCCGGTTCACCCGAATGATCCTGAGGTAGGCGGAAGCATTGCGCTGAGCCAATTGATGGGCATCAACAACAAAGCACAAAATGATAAAGACGCTTGGGAGTTCATTAAGTACTCGAACAGCAAAGAATGGGCGAAGTTGAAGTCGAGAAGCACTTACGAGATGGTTGCACGCAAAGAGTATTTGACGCCAATCGGTGGCTTGCAATACAACATGAACGCTTTTACTACACTTAAGCCGCTTCCTCCGACAAGCACGGATGCTGAGAAGATATTCCGCGATAAACCAGGTATTTGGGAAGCTCAATCACCAGGATATGAGCTTTTCCAAGAGGTTATTAAGAAGACGAAAACAGCAAAAGAAGCACTTGCCGAATGGGAAACTCGCGGCAACGCTGTGCTTGAACGCCTGAAAACGAATCCTAATGGAGAAGTGGACGGCGGAGGCGGCCCGATCGACATCATGCCAGTGCCTAGATAAGGTAGATAATCTTAAAAGCCTGGAAGCGATGCTACAATCGCTTCCAGGCTTTTTGTGTGGAAAATAGTTATCCTCTTAGCAGAAACGATTGATACGCAGTCCAGGAGCCGTTATCGGTCTGGTAGAGAAGGTGAACGCGGTCGATTTTTGAAGAGAGATTAATCTCCTGCATGCGAAGGTTCCCGTATAGATCATGCAGCTCATCGGCTGAGAGCTCTTGCCCGATCGTAACATGAGGTGTGAAGACATACTTTGCTGCTTCAAGGACGAGTGGACCGCTGCATATGCTATCGTGAAGCTGCTGCGTCATATTCGTGTCTTCCAGAGCCATGTAGAGTACGTGGTTGACAGGGTAGAAGGTAGAAACACGGTTCAATTGGATAGTGAACGGAGACAGCGTAGAGGTTACTTGCTCCAAATGCTCTACAGCATGCTCAAGCTCCTCGTGCGTCCATTCGGCTGCTTCCCTAATTGTTAGATGAGCAGGGATGGCGGAGTAGTGAGGATCATGCCGTCTTCGCAAGCTGTTCGCGAAATCCTGTACATGCTTTTCCGGAAAAACAACGATACCATATAACATGGGCTTCAGCTCCTTCGAAATGGTCTAATTTGAGTATACCCGATTTGCATATAAAGTAAGAATCGATGTATGTCTTATACGGATTGTTGTAAGTGAAATAGAGAGTGTAAGCTCTTGTTGAAGATTACTGCTGCTTGCAATGGTAATATTCCAATTTCGGGGTATTCTAATGACTATAGCCTTTATGGATGCGGTAAATGGCGGCTTAACCTTATAGCAGTGGAGGGATTCGCATGAGATGGGTGTATTGGGTTCGCCTATACGAAACGAAGTTCCAAGCGGGTTGCTTGGTTAGAAGAATGGAAAATGATTGGTGGATTAATGGTTATGAGAGTCCACATGAAGTAGAAGTATTTCGATCGAAGAAAGGTCGATTTGGGGTAAGATTTATCCCTTAAAATAGATTAAAAAATAAATTAGAATATTTTGCTTGACTTAAAACATGCAACTATAGTATATTATTTTATGTCGCCATTTCAAGAAGCTTTGCTCAAATGGATAACGTCGCGGGGTGGAGCAGCCCGGTAGCTCGTCGGGCTCATAACCCGAAGGCCGCAGGTTCAAATCCTGCCTCCGCAACCAACCTTTCGATGAACACGTTGAAATATACGGTTTACGAGGGCCCTTAGCTCAGTTGGTTAGAGCGGTCGGCTCATAACCGATTGGTCGGGGGTTCGAGTCCCTCAGGGCCCACCATAAGCAAACTTTTACAACATGCCGGGGTGGCGGAACTGGCAGACGCACAGGACTTAAAATCCTGCGGTGGGTGACCACCGTACGGGTTCGATTCCCGTCCTCGGCATAAGAAGAAAAGACTAAGATCCCTTGATACATAAGGGGTCTTTTCTTTTTGTACAGCTATTTCCTATTCGACAAAATCAAGAAGAATGAGCGTCATTTTGACCGTTGGGGACGGATTGGGGACGAACTTTCGGATCGAACTTATCAAGGTGCGAAGCAGTCTTACGACTGAGCTTTTTTGTAACGTGAGCATACGTGTCGCTGGTGACTTGCGAAGTAGCATGTCTAAGGCGATGTTGTATTTCTTTTATTGATGCGCCTTGCTCCAGCAAGTAAGTTGCATTCGTATGTCGGAGCCCATGCAGGGTTACATACCTGAACTTATTATTATCGCACCAGTCTTTCCAGCGTTGTGTGGGTGTTGTGTGATAGTAAGGTTTTCCTAACCCGGAATGGAAAACGAAATTGCGAGCGCCACCTTGCCACTTATCCATCAGTTTCATTTTAAGTTTTCGGTTCGCTTTGACGTGAGTAGCCAACTCGTCCATATACCATAGAGGCATGTCAACGTAATCGTTAGAAGCTTCGTTCTTAGTGTCGGTTATATCAGCTTTACTATTTTTGGTACTAGAAATACTTTCATCAATTCGCAGCCTGGAATTTATAAAATCACAGTCATCAATTTCAAGCGCGATCAATTCGCCACGTCTAAAACCACCTACGATTGCACCAAGAAAATACATACGCCAAACAGAGTCAGTTTCGAGAAGTGCATTAATGACTGCTGTCGCTTCATCCTCCTCGTAATAGTTCTTTCGATCCTTCCTAGCTTTTTTGTCTTCTTTACTAATCTGTGGGCGTTTGACGCCATCAAGTGGATTGATTTTAAGCACGTTCCACTCCGCGGCCCTCTTAAATATGCTCATAGTCACGTCATACGTGTACTGGATCGTCCGAGATGACAGTTTGTCTTTGCCGCCGCGCTTATCGACGCGAGCGCCTGGCTTTCGCATATCGGCAAACAGTTTTACCAATTGCATTGTTGTGATCTCGTCGATGCGCTTGTGTCCAATTTGTGGAAGCACATGGTTATTGATCTTCGAGCAGTGTGATTGTAGAGTGGTACCCTTTTTTAGTTCTATTTCCGCATATTTCGGTATCCACTCTTTCTCATAGAAATCTATGAATGTCAGTTTGGCAGGGGCGATGTAATTCCCGCTAAGTACTTCCAGTTTGAAGGCTGCTAATTCATCATCCAAATGATCCTTCAAGCGTTTTGTCGTTTTCAACAAGGCTTCGTCTTCGATTTCGATAGTTTTCCTTGGCCGATTACGCGTGCCATCCGCATTTAGCCCAAGGTCTACGGTAAGACGCCACTTGCTCGCACCGCGCTTCTCAATGCTTCCTTTTGCCAATTTTCTTCCTCCTAAAGAACGTATGTTCGTTTTTTTGGTATATGTAAACAGCCTTTCAGCCGAGAAGCGAAAGAATGAATTGTTATGATTTTTTTTATGTTAAAGTACTGCTTTTAAATTGCTTTGTGATCGAGGATATTCATCTTCCCACGGTTTTAAAAGCCCATTTTTGAAAAATAGGGTTTCTGATCCACAGGTAACACAATAACGAGCATTGCCTGCTGCAACAGTGTCACATTGCCATTCTATATATCCGTTATTATCATAATCAACATTAGAGCATTTATTATTAACTGGTGCAGCGCAAATTTTACAATATGACCCTTGATCTCCCACCTCTTCATTCTGACAACGTCCACATACTGTAACACGTCCATTTAAGTCTGTTGTATGGCCTGAATATATCATGTTATCGTACCTCTTTCCTTTTATAATTTCTTCGGATCCACAAATAGGGCAGAAATTACATTGCTCATCAGAAAAAACTGCCTGACAATCTAAACAACTGTGTGCATATAGGTGGTGGTGAATTGCTTTGTTAAACAGTTTAATTAAGTTGTCCTTGAATATTTTACCCATTTCAAGTCCTCTTCTAATAAAGCTCAATACGTTTACAGCAGCCTCATTAGAAATTAAACATATATCCGATATAGTTACAACATCAAGTTTGCCTATTGCAACTAGTACACTCGAAGGGGCTAATAAAGATCGTGCGAAACAGTTCGCTTCTTTTTCAAAAACGTTATATTCTTTTTCAGATAAACGATTCCTTGTCAATTGAGTCCTATCTGATCTTTCATTGTGCTTTAATAAGTAGTGGCCTAACTCGTGAGCGATCGTCCATCGAATATGCCCCAAATTCGATATCGTATTATTGTACAGAATCAAGTAGCGTCCTTGTTCTGGCATGTACCAACAACATCCGCTCTCACTATCTGTAATTTCAACAACATCAGCAATAGTAATATTATGGATCTCAGAAAACCATGTATAGCTTTTGATCTGTAGATTAGGAAATGAGTCATAAAGCCGTTCCAATTCTATAGGCAGAGAATCGATTTTGAGAGTCTCTAATAACGCTCTCGCCGTTTTTTCAGCAGTAGCAAAGTCAGCTTTTATTGTTATCTTCCCCTTCAAACGCTTCTTCAAACGCCGCTTTGACCATATTTAACATCTTCTTCTTGTCTGTTGGAGTCATATTTTTTGCTGCTCTTTGAATAGCTCTAATTTCTGGTTCGTCAGTTAAATGGGGCATGGTTGATACTTCTAGGATGTTTATCTGTATCGGTTGTTCTTGAATTGATACGTCTAAATCTTTCGTTGAGTATCCTGCAGCTTCAAATAGACTCTTATCGTCAACTATGAATTTATATGGATTTTCATTGGCAATTTTCTTTAACAAGTCCAATGAAGGTTGCACTGTAGAAATTCCATAAGCGTAATCTTCTATGATTCCTAGATCAATACCTGTATCCTCTGCAAACTGCTCACATGTTCTTCTATTCATGATAATCCTAAATAGCTCCTCGAACCTAGTAAGATCAAAGCCATATAGCACAATATCAACTGATACTTTGAAATGGTCAGCAACTTTTTGAATTTTATCAATAGATGGTGAATTCTTATCCCAGTTATAGATTGCACCATTACCAAAACCTAATTCTTTTTCAAGCTTTGGTATTGAAGTTTTAGCATCCTTACATAAAACCCTAATATTTTCTACGATACTCATTCCAATTCTCCCTTTACTGCAAAATTTGAACCTAATATTTTCGGGAAAACTGTTGACTACCCTAAAATATTCGGGTAATATGATCTCAACAGCTTAATTAATAGCAAAAAGCAACAAAAAAACAGAGGTCGAATGACCTTCTTTTAAAAATCGTTCCCAAACGACGTTTATTTTGTTGTCGCTTCTTTCTGATATTAGAATATTTTCTGTCTGATGTCAACGATTAAGCTGTTATTTAAACAAAAAATTGGAAGAAGGTGAATGCGAATGGCGAATTACACTGAATTTGGAGCTGAAGCACGTAAGATTATGCTTCAAAAAAATATCAAGATGAAAGACGTTGCGAAAGAAGTTGGCGTTTCTGTAACATATGTGTCTGAAATTTTCAAAGGCACGCGTCCTGGTAAGAACCAAAAGCCAATCATTGCTAAGATGCTTGGCTTGGAGAGCGAGGTAATGGCATGAACCTTCGCTTAGAAAATTGGTTTGGGCACGAGATTCGCTTCGCTTTGGATGCGACAGGCGAATGGGTTGCTATTGCCAAAGACATTGCTTCTGCATTGCAATACAGCGATACAAATGCTATGACGCGGCATCTTAAAAGTAAATTTCTTACAACCGTCAGATTGACGGGTATGAATCAAAATTTCACTGCTTTATACGAACAGGGGATTTACAAAGCGATAACTCGATCACAAAGACCAGAAGCAGAAGAATTTGAAGACTTTATGTTTGATATTATCAGACAACTTCGGCATTCAACTGGTCTCGAAGGGTTCCAAGTTTTTCGGCTGCTCGATAAGGAACATCAACGTGAAGCTATGGCTCGGTTGTCTAAATCACTGGGAAATCCGGTTCAATTGGATTTTATTAAAGCAAATACGATTGCCAACAAGGCAGTCAGTCTAGCACATGGCCATAGCAAAATGATCAAAAAAGGCGAAATGACTCCAGATATGTTGATTGATAGAGGGCCGATTCTAGATGAAACGGTTGAGCTTATGGGAGTGGCTGAACGTTTTTCGTTACCGATCAAGGTTAGCGAAACAATCTATCAGAGGCACACTAGGAAGGTGACGATATGAACCTTTCAATAGAAGCTACAATTCGCGCCATAATTGCAGAGGAAGTTGCTGTTGCTGAACGACGCATTAGGGAAAGCCTGAGCGTTCAATCAGATGTAACACTATCGTTTCAGGAAACTTGTGATTATCTATCCATGAGTGAATACACGCTTCGCAAGCTTTGCCGCACAAAGAAAATTCCACATCGATTAGTTGGAGCTGACGGCAGCAAGAATCCGCGATACCTATTTAGCTCTGGTAGCTTAGATAAGTGGATGAAGCAGCAAGAGCAGGTTAACTACAGGGAGCAAACGCCATGACTACGCTAAACGAATCGACGAATCATATTCGTCTTGTTGATACCATTAAGCAGCTTTGCAAGAGCAATGGGACATCTATTTCGAAAATTGAAAAGGATCTATGGTTTGGCCATAACACGATTTACAAGTGGGAAAAGCATTCTCCATCGATTGAAAAAGTGCTTCAAGTCGCCCGTTACTTAAATGTTTCTGTTTTGCAACTGATTCACAATTCAGATTGTATCGAGTCTTCAACGCCAATCGAACCAACTGAACTGGACAAGCTCCACGCTGCATTTGAGGAAGCTGTCCAAGTCAGGCTGCATGAGATCCAACTTGTTGCTGATAGATTTGGACAGTTGCCCATCGACCCTGTAGACAATTCTTCGCTGATGATCGCTGTTAATACTGAAGCACATGTAAGGTACTGGAAGGCGGTGTACAACAGTGAACAAAGCTGAGTCTGTAAGTTTTGCCGCATTGGAAGTGTCAGAGGCTATCGCATCATTGGAGAAAGCCAAGAAGGCGCTTCTGGATGCACGTAGCGAGCATTATCTGCCAATCGCTATTAAGCTGGCAGATCTGAAACAGATCTATGGCATCCTGACAGATGACGAGGAGGCATAAGGTGGATAGCCTTCTTTATTCTAGCGAAGGAGGTGAGAGGGAATGAGTGTAACAGGCCGCGTATGGCGTGAGCTGACGCATGATGAACGTATGGTATGTCTGCGATTTGCAGCTTGGGAGAATCAGAAGCGCATGAAAAAGGCTATCACGGGTTAGGAGCCGTAATAGCCGGATAAATCAAAATAGTAGGGCTATTGTATCATGCAATGGTCTTGAACGGAAGAGGGTAGATGTATTGAATACAGCAGCTACTCAGCTCGAAAACGTGATTGACCAGCATCATAACCTAATTGGATTCGTTGTTAGGCGGTACCGTTGGGCGATTGGACAGCACGGAATTACAAGCGATGACCTGGAGAGTGAAGCTATGATTGGCATGATTAAGGCACATCATCGTTTTGATCCAAGTCGGTTGAATAAGTCTGGCCATCCTGTCCGCTTTGCTTCATTCGCGATTCCGTATATTTTGGGCGAGGTGCGCGATTTTCTAAAAAAGAATCAGCCATTGAAGGTGTCACGAAACATATACGAGCTGGCAGGGAAGATTTTGAGAGGCAATTTATTGGATAAGCCAGCAGCCGCGATTACAGAGGAAATACCCTGTAATGAGGTAGAAGCACAGCGGGCCCTGAAGTATCTTCGAGAGTCTAAGCCAGCATCATTGGAAGCTCCCGTTGGCGAGGATTCTTCTACATTAGCAGATATCCTGCCAGCAGGAGTGGACGAAACGGCAGCCGACGTCTCGCTATTTGAGAGCCAGTTGGATCCGTTGGAACTAAAATGGCTCGAGTTGCTCATAAGGGGAAGCGATGCGGAAACGGCGGCAAAAACGTTGAATATTTCCACTACTCGAATGCGCTGCTTGTCTGCAGAGCTGCGTCGTAAAGCTATACATTTCTTCGATTATAAAGGAGGCAGCACCTTGAAGCAGTTGACCAAGGCTTCATATGTAGCGCTAAAAGAGAAAGGCATTTCAGATAACAAGATTTCCAAAGACTACGGCATTTCTACAAGCTTCATATATGAAAGTAAGAAAAAGTGGGGGATAGTCGGATTGACACGTAAGCAAGGAGCCTTTGTTGAAGATGGACCTGCACAACCTCCGAGCTTATCTCAGCAGCCGCCAGCGGACAACTGGCAGGAGAAATACGAGGGGCTGTCGGCGGAATATGATGCTTTTTGGGAACAGCGGAATGAGCTGCAGCAAGAGAACGAGTTGCTGAAGGCCTTGCTTAAAAAATATCTGTAGGAGGCGGTTCGCTTGTCTCAAGTCGTCATAACCCTATTGCCGCCTGAATGCCATGTCTGCGGGCAGAAGATGGAGAGCCAATTTCTTCGACCTTTTCCGGGAGCACCTGACATTAAGGCCTGCCCGATCTGCATTGCAACCTATACACAGGAACGCCAATCCAAAAGCAAAGGAAGAGGAACACATGATCAAAATAACCAAACTCGAAGCAGAAAATATCAAACGCGTAAAGGCCGTTAAAATCGAGCCGATACAGTCCGGACTAACCATTGTGGGTGGCCGAAACAATCAAGGGAAAACCAGTATTCTCGATGCGCTTGCTTGGGGGCTTGGTGGTAATCGCTACCGTCCATCACAGGCGGAACGGGAAGGATCGGTTGTGCCTCCTTATCTCCATATCGTGCTCAGTAATGGCCTGATCGTCGAGCGGAAGGGTAAGAACAGCGACCTGAAGGTCACTGACCCGAACGGCCAGAAGGGCGGTCAGCAACTCCTAGATAGTTTCGTCGAAGAGTTGGCTATCGATCTACCAAAATTCATGAACGCCACGAACAAAGAAAAGGCCAACATCCTGCTGCGGATCATCGGTGTCGGTGATAAGCTGCATGCG
The DNA here is from genome assembly GCF_005930355.1 of Paenibacillus sinopodophylli. Lineage (GTDB taxonomy): Bacteria > Bacillota > Bacilli > Paenibacillales > Paenibacillaceae > Pristimantibacillus > Pristimantibacillus sinopodophylli. The sequence goes on along the minus strand of NZ_VDBO01000001.1, from coordinate 1,358,299 downwards.
CTAGAGGTCCAAGAGAAGGAATCTTTCAACCGCCGGCATGCCATTGGTCAAATTGCTGACCAGAAGGCAAAGTTTGCGAAGGAACAGCCGTATTTCCCTGATGCGCCTAAGGAGCCTATTTCCGCATCGGAGTTGATTCAGCAGCAACAGGGCATCCTTGCCCGCAACGGCGAGAACCAGCGTAAGCGGCAGCGACTGAGTCAGTACCAAACGTTGTATGCGAATCAAGGCCAAGAGGTAGAGCGGCTGAAAGCTATGCTAACGGACGCCGAGGCTAAGTATGCTCAGACTGGGGTGGATCTTGAAGACGCCCAGAAGGATTCCCTACAGCTTCATGATGAATCGACAGCAGAGCTTGAGGCTAACATCCAGCATCTCGACGAGATTAACCGCAAGGTACGTGCGAATCTGGATAAGGACAAAGCTGAAACAGATGCAAGTGATTACCGTCAGCAGTACGACACGCTGACAACTGAGATTAACGGGATCCGCGCACAGAAAACAGAGCTATTGGAAAACGCTAATTTGCCGCTTGAAGGCCTGTCTGTTGAGGATGGAGAGCTGATCTATAAAGGGCAGCGCTGGGGAAATATGAGCGGATCTGACCAGCTTAAGGTTTCTACTGCTATCGTACGTAAGCTTAAGCCAGATTGCGGCTTTATCCTGCTGGACAAGCTCGAGCAAATGGACATGGATACACTAAATGAGTTTGGTGCTTGGCTGGAACAAGAGGGCCTTCAGGCAATTGCCACAAGAGTTAGCACTGGGGAGGAATGCAGCCTAATTATAGAAGACGGATATGTAGCTGGGCAAGAAGGTGTAACGCTCCAGCAGCCTCCAGGAGAGATTGATCCGGGTCCAACATGGGAATCATCATCGACTGCAAATTGGAAGGCAGGTGAATTTTAATGCAAGTCATCAGCGGTAAGGTTCAGAAGGCAAAGAAGGTCGTTATCTATGGTCCGGAGGGAATTGGTAAGTCATCGCTGGCAGCTCGGTTCCCACGTCCAGTATTTATTGATACAGAGGGATCCACTACCGAATTGGACGTTGATCGGACGGCGAAGCCTTCAAGTTGGGAGATGCTTAACCAGCAAGTCGCATGGGTTAAGCAGCAGGGCAACAGGTTCGGAACACTAATAATTGACACGATTGACTGGGCGGAAATGCTTTGTGTGGAAGGCGTATGCTCCTCTCACCAGAAGAAAGGCGTCGAAGATTTTGGCTATGGTAAAGGTTATATCTTCGTGGCCGAGGAGTTTGGACGCTTCCTGAATCTGCTTAGCGATGTTATCGAAGCTGGTATTCATGTCGTGCTATCAGCCCATTCGCAGATTGTGAAATTCGAACAGCCGGACGAGATGGGGGCATACGACCGTTATCAGTTAAAGCTTGGTCAGAAGACCGGCTCACGGACGGCAGCTCTCGTCAAGGAATGGGCCGATATGGTCCTCTTCATCAATTACAAGACATTTTCGGTGGCAGCAGATAAGGATGGTAAGAAGCATAAGGCACAGGGTGGAACACGCACGGTTTACGCCACGCATCACCCGGCGTGGGACGCAAAGAATCGGCACGGGTTGCCAGATGACTTCCCACTCGAATATACATTTATTGCTCATATCTTCGAGCAGGGAGCAACGGTCCCAACTGGTGTTAATCCACCGTCACAGCTAATCCACCAAGTACAGGGACAAATGAACGGAGGGGATACGTCGCCGCAGACACAAGCACCTGCCGCAACAGCTCCACCTGCAGCACCGATAAACCAATCACCAGCTCCATCGGTGGTCGTGTCGCCGCTTGATCCTAATATTCCGAAATCACTTCTGGATCTGATGACACAGCACCATGTGACAGAGTCAGAGATTCAGATTGTCGTTAGTGCACAAGGTTATTACCCAATGAATACGCCAATCGCCAATTATGATCCTAATTTTATCAATGGTGTGTTGGTTGGAGCTTGGCCGAAAGTATTTGAAAAGATTCAAGAAGCGAGAACGCAACTTCCGTTCTAACAAAAAATTCTAGGAGGACTTATACATGACGCAAATTAACGAACGTGAACTGGGATGGGACGACACAATTGAAAAGGACGGTGGAGGCGGCTTCGTGCTGCTTCCTGCGGGAGATTACTTTTTCACGGTTGCTAAGTTTGAACGCAGTCGCTTTAACGGAAGCGAAAAAATGCCAGCTTGCAACCAAGCAAAGTTGGAGTTGACTGTTCATTCTCTTGAGCATGGAGACGTAACTGTATTTCACAACTTGTATTTGCACACTAAGACTGAGGGCCTACTATCCAATTTCTTCTCTTCCATTGGTCAAAAACGTAAGGGCGAACCGTTGCGTATGAACTGGAATGCAGTTATTGGTGCGAAAGGCAAAGCGAAGATGGAAGTCAGGAACTATAAGAGCCAAGGCGAAGACAGATCAGCAAATCAGGTCAAATCGTTTTTTGCCTATGAGGATGCTTTCCCGGCAGGGCAGCAGGCACCGGCACAAGGCTACCAGCAGCCGCAAGGGTATCAGCAACAGCCTTCACAACAAGGGTACCAAACGCCACAACAGCCACAACAACAATATCAGCAGCCGCAGTCCCAAATGCCATTCCCTCCTGCTGGTCAACAACCAGGCGGTTATGTCCCAGGGCAGTTTTAGGAGGCTATCATCATGGCTATGAAACTACGAGACTATCAAGAGGAAGCCCGCGCGTCTATTCAGACGGAGTGGGAAAAGGGAGTCCGGCGAACGTTGCTGGTTCTCCCGACAGGCTGCGGCAAGACGATCGTGTTTTCAAAGGTAATTGAGGACCGGGTTGTATTGGGCGAGCGCGTGCTCGTCCTTGCACACCGAGGTGAGCTGCTGGACCAGGCCGCTGACAAGTTGGAGAAGTCCACCGGATTGATATGCGCAACAGAGAAAGCGGAGCAGACGTCGATCGGTAGTTGGTACCGTGTTGTCGTCGGTAGCATCCAAACATTAATGAGGGATAAGCGGTTGCGGCAATTTGCTGCAGATCACTTCGACACGATTATCATCGATGAAGCTCATCATTGTATATCTGACAGCTATCAGCGCGTGCTGCAGTATTTCGAGGGAGCCAACGTTCTAGGCGTTACAGCTACGCCGGATCGTGGCGACATGCGTAACCTTGGATCCTACTTCGAGTCATTAGCCTATGAGTACACGCTACCCAAGGCAATTAAGTCAGGGTATCTCAGTCCAATCAAGGCCATGACGATTCCGCTGCAGATCAATCTAAGCGCAGTTGGCCAACAAGCTGGAGACTTTAAAAGTAGCGAGCTGGGAACAGCGCTGGACCCGTATTTGGATTCAATAGCTGCAGAGATGTGGAAAGTGGCGAATGATCGGAAGATTGTTGTTTTCCTACCACTCGTTAAGACTAGCCAGAAGTTTGCTTCTATATTAAGTGCAATTGGATTTAAGGCTGCTGAGGTAAACGGAGATTCACAGGACCGTTCGCAGATATTAGAGGACTTTGATAGTGGTAAATATAACGTCTTGTGCAACTCTATGTTGCTAACCGAGGGTTGGGATTGTCCAAGCGTAGATTGTGTTGTTGTCTTACGACCGACTAAGGTACGTAGCTTGTATAGTCAGATGGTCGGGCGAGGTACCCGGCTGTTTCCGGGCAAGGAGGATCTATTGTTGCTCGACTTCCTTTGGCATACAGAGAAGCATGAGTTGTGTCACCCGGCACACCTTATCGCAGAGAATGAGGAAGTTGCTCAGGCTATGACTAAGCAGATCGAAGAGGCAGGCATACCGATGGATCTGGAAGCAGTTGAAAAGACAGCTGCCGAGGACGTCATTGCCCAGCGTGAAGAAGCTTTGGCCAAACAGTTAGCAGAGATGAAGCGCCGCAAAAGGGCATTAGTTGATCCACTGCAATTTGAAATGAGCATTCAGGCTGAAGACTTGGCCAGTTATGTTCCTTCCTTCGGCTGGGAGATGGGGCCGCCGAGTGATGCCCAAGTGAAGACGCTTGAGAAGCTTGGAATCCTTCCTGACCAAGTAGACAATGCAGGCAAGGCGACTAAGCTGCTCGAGCGCCTAGATAAACGACGCGAAGAAGGTCTAACAACGCCGAAGCAGATCCGTTTCTTGGAGCAACGCGGCTTTGAACATGTTGGTACCTGGTCATTCGATACGGCTAAGAAGCTGATAGATCGGGTTGCAGCCAACGGATGGAAGGTACCGGACGGCATTACTCCTAACGGGTACCGACCAGAAGCCTGATACAACATATTGAATAATTAAGTGACCTAGTAAAAAGGAAATACCCCTCCAATACCTGAAGGGGTGGTTAACGAGGAGGGGGTGGCTGCCGAGTTATCCCAGACTTATTTTATTCAAGTACTTGATAAACGGTACCTGATGCACGGAGGAATGAGTTGCTACGTTTATTAGTAACCTTTACCATAGCCTCCGATACCGCCGACATTACCGCAGCCGCCGAAGCTTCCAATACCACAACTACACGCTATAATAACCAACAAAATAAACAGTACCAGAATAAAACCAATATTGTGATTAGCACCACCAACAAATCCAGACATCAATCATGCACCTCCTACGTTTTGAGTACTCTTTAAGTTATGTACTGGTGTTATTAAGTGACTGGGTATTTACAGAGGAGGTAAATGACCAATTCCAATTGTCATTAAGGGGTATTAGCAAGGGATGTATATGAATACAAAAATACATGAGTAAAGTACTTGTAAGCAGGGGCGGAACTTATGAAAAAATTGCCCCTGCAGTAAGTGCTTAGTTAATTTCTATTAGAAGATTTATTTTTACCATTGCAAAAACATGAACACATAATGACCATTTGCTTTTTTTTCTCATTGATTTTCAACCTCCTATCTATAGTTGGAGTGCCGGCCAGCAACTCTTGAAGTAATCATAAGTTGTTATTTAGGTTATAGAAAGCTCAGATTTTTTGATAAATCTTACCTTGACCTAGTGTTATTGAATGTGGTAATAGAAATCGATTACGCATATTTCGTGGTTAATATCAACAAGAAAATCACGCAAAACCACGCAAATATTTTGAGAGGTAGGGTAGCACGTATGGAACATAAACTGGATCTCATTGCTTTATTAGGCTACGTTGATCCTTCCTATCTAAACTATCAGGAATGGGTCAACGTAGGCATGGCCCTCAAATACGAAGGCTATACAGCCAGTGACTGGGATGAATGGAGCAGAAGAGACGGCGGAAGATATCGCCCAGGAGAATGCTTCAAGAAGTGGACAAGTTTCGAGGGGTCTGGCTCACCAGTTACAGGCGCTACGATTACTCAGATGGCCAAGGATAACGGTTGGATGCCGCGTTCAATGGGACGGGAAGATCGTGAGCTCGGCTGGGATGATGAAATATCGGGCGGCGATTATGTTGTCGTCGATCGGAATTGGATAGAAGGCAAGGAGATCCACGAACCCAAGGATTGGAACCCAGTACAGCAGCTAACCAAATACCTTCAAACGTTGTTCGAACCTGCTGAAAACGTGGGCTATGTTACGGATACGTGGCAGAACGATGAAGGCAAGTATTTACCCACTAAAGGGGCATCGGATCGTACTGCTGGCGAGCTGATTGAATTACTTCACTTGTGCGAAGGCGATATAGGCAAAGTCTTTGGTGATTACAAGCCAGAGGCAGGGGCTTGGATCCGCTTCAATCCTCTCGATGGTAAAGGTGTCAAAAACGATAACGTCACTGAGTTTCGATATGCGCTCGTCGAGTCTGACACTATGGACATTGAGAAGCAAAATGCCATCATGCGGGAGCTAGAGCTGCCGATAGCTGCTATGGTTTACAGCGGAGGTAAAAGCCTGCATGCCATCGTTCGAGTAGAAGCCTCTAATTACGATGAGTACCGTAAGCGCGTTGACTATTTATATAACGTCTGCAAGAAGAATGGACTGGCCATCGATAACCAGAACCGAAACCCGTCTAGGCTGTCACGTATGCCTGGCGTTGAACGTAACGGCAAGAAGCAATTTATTATCGATACGAATATTGGTAAAGCGAACTGGGCCGAGTGGCATGAGTGGATTGAAGGCGTTAACGACGACCTGCCGGATCCGGAAAGCTTGGATGAAACTTGGGATAACATGCCGGTGCTGGCTCCACCTTTGATCCATGGCGTGTTGCGACAAGGTCATAAGATGCTTATGGCTGGACCGTCTAAGGCAGGCAAGAGCTTCACATTAATTGAGCTGAGTATTGCCATAGCAGAGGGTGACAAGTGGCTTGGATGGCAATGCACGCAAGGCAAAGTATTATACGTTAACCTTGAGCTCGACAGAGCCAGCTGCTTGCACCGCTTCAAGGATGTGTACCAAGCGCTCGGCATGTCAGGACATAACATAAGCAAAATTGATATCTGGAACCTGCGTGGGAAGTCGGTACCGATGGACAAGCTGGCACCGAAGTTGATTCGGAGAGCGGCCAAGAAAGGCTATATCGCTGTTATCATTGACCCGATCTATAAGGTCCTGACGGGCGACGAGAACAGCGCCGATCAGATGGCACACTTCACTAACCAGTTTGACAAGATAGCAACGGAGCTCGGCGCTAGTGTAATTTACTGCCATCATCATTCAAAGGGTTCACAAGGCGGCAAGAAGTCGATGGATAGAGCATCCGGCAGTGGCGTGTTCGCCCGCGATCCGGACGCGCTGATCGATTTGGTAGAGCTCGACATAACGGAAGCTTTATTGAAGCAAGAGGAAAACAAGGCTGTATGCAAAATCTATCAACAGTACTTTGAAAAATACAATCCAGCCTACCTGAAGGAGCATGTCTCTCAGGATGATCTACTAAGTGCTAAGGCGATTGAGGACCATGCCAAGCGTGCTATGCCTGATCAGATGGGGAACGCATGGGAAGAGATCAAGCAAGCACTGCAGAGCGTACGTATCCGTTCAGCTTGGCGTGTGGAAGGCACACTGCGAGAGTATCCGAAGTTTGCACCGGTCAATATGTGGTTTCAATACCCGATCCATAAAGTGGATGATAGCGGCAGCCTGAAGGACATCGAGCCGGAGGGTGAGTCATCAGCTCCTGCATGGAAAAAGGCAACGGACAAGCGGTCATCTAAGGCTAAAGAGGAACGCAGGAGTAAGGCCGAGGAATTTGAGGACGTTGTAAGTAACTGTAATTTTGGAGAGCCGCCTACTGTACTTGATGTCATCGCATGGTATGGATCTACTGGCAAAGAGGTGGCCGAGCGTACCGTACGAGATTGGATCAAGAAATATGGTTATGAAATTGATCGTTCGATTGGCTTCCGCATTGTCAAGAAAGAAGAACAAGAGGATGAATAGTTGCGGCGGCAATCATGTTTTATGGATGTTGCGAGTTCTCGCGGCAATCATCATTTTAAGGTCGCCGCAACTTGCGAAAGTATGATTGCCGCAATGCCGCGATAAGTTGCGGGGATCTCCTATATATACACGCGATTGTATGTTTAGACTTAATGACTAATCTACTAAGGTAACCGGTAGGGAGAGAGAAGGTCGCCGCTACTGATTCCGCGGCGCCCCCTTCTCCTACAGCCTTAGCGGTTGCGCGAAAAAAGAAAAAAGAGAAGAGGATGATGACAGTGACCAAAAAATATTGGGAGAATGAAACGCCAGAAACAATAGAGTTCGGCAATTCATTTATGCGCTGTTTTGATAAAGCCGGTAAACTCCAATTCGGAATAAAATTAAACGGGAACTTTATCGTCAAATATGTTATCGATCGGAAAGAGTTGTTTGCCGATGATCAGGCTGCTAGCTATCTTCGTGGATTGATAGACGATTGGGAGGAAATGGCCGAGGGTCAGCAAGATGACTGAATTTTTTATGGCGATGAAACCGCCGACAGCAACGCATCAGGAGAAGCAGGTTGCCGTCATGGATGGTAAGCCGGTATTTTACGAGCCGGCCGACCTAAAGGCAGCTCGAGCGAAGCTGACGGCGCACCTTGGACAGCATGTTCCAGCGAAGAAATATACCGGAGCTCTCCGGGTCATCGTGAAGTGGCTGTTCCCTATCAAGGAAGGCAGCAAGCATTACGACGGAGAGTGGAAGATAACGAAGCCAGACACTCACAACCTTAACAAGTTACCCTTCGATATCATGACAGATCTTGGATTCTGGAAAGATGACGCAATCGTTGCGAGTGAGATTATAGAGAAGTTTTGGGCCGATCAACCAGGTATCTACGTCAAAATCGAGGAATTGTAGCCTATGGACTATCAAGCATTTTATAACGATGTGGTTGCTTGGATCGCTCAAGTTAACCAGACAGCTGCTCAACATGGATTAGGAAGTGAGATGTTTTGGGCTTGGGTAGCTGATTCGTGCGGAGTGATCAGCAAGAAGTATCAAGATAACCGACTTGTCATTAAGCAAATGGTGATGCTGGTCGAGTGGCTGGAGGGAGTATACGAAGATAGGAATGTGGCAGGCAGCAAAAACGTGAATTAGGTTTTACTGCCGGTCATCTGTAGTTCATCTACACAAGTCCCTAATTAAGTTAAATAAACATATCCTGTCTCAGACAGTGAGACTTTCAAAAAAACAGTCAAATTATCTGCAATAATTACAATCAGGAATTTGAACGATTCCACTACTCGTTAAAATAAAGTCTGGATTACTTGGTGGGGGGCAGGACTGGTCCCAGCGAGCACATCTACGATCAAAATGTCCAGTAGATTGACTTTGATACTCACAGCACCTAAAGCCTCCGAGAAAACTATCTGATTGGTGAGATTGGCTCGGCATAGTTTTTTGATTATTGGTAAATACAGGATGGAAATTGGGATTGAAAGGAGCAGGATAGCACCAGCAATTGATAGGGTAATAATTCATCTTCTGATTCCGCGGGTTTTGATTTTCCAAGAAAAAGACACCTCCGTATTGTTTGTTATAAATTATGTGGGTATGAGGCTAGTGGTGAATTTTTGACTTGAAAACAAAGCAATCTAGAGCGGATGCGCAGAGTTAGAGTAGTGAGTTATGGATTAATCGGCCGTAATCAGGAGTATAAACGATGTTCAAATGAATAGAGACGGCAGGGTGTATGTGATCGGTAAGTATTGAGAGACAACATGAGAGGAGCAGGTGCGATGACCGAACAAGAGACGATTGAACAATTAAGCAATTATAAGCGGATGATGGCAAGGATTAGTGTCCTTGAAAACTACTCAATAGGCGTGGGTATGACAGTTAGTCGGCTAAATGGTGACGATCAGCTACAGGATCTACACCGTAGGCTGAGAGTTATGCCCAGCTACATGTACCTGGGCAAGCGCGAACAGCAGCTAGAGGCTATAGCACACGCGTATCTGTCCCAATATCCTGCAGGCGTTAAGAGCCAGTTGGCTGTTATCCCGCAGTACGGAGCTGATGCAGAGGATGACAAGCTGTTGCAAGAGCTCCGTACTAAGATCAGCAAGGTGATTGCAGCAAGAGGGTACGATATTCGAGACGATCTCGATGCGGTGCTTGACCGACTGACTGAGCTGCAGGACTTGCAGGATGAGATTAATCGAATTGATACGGTACTGGCCGCGCTTGAAACATACAAGCCTGATTATGCAGAAGTATTGAAAATGGTTCACGTAGAAGGCCACCGAGTTGATGAGATTCGTAATCTGCTTAGCATATCGAATCGGACTTACTGGAGACGAGTTGCTGACGCAGAACGGGAGTATAAAATGTTGGCACGATAATGGCACAAAATTGGCGCACATACGTTCTATACAAGGGTGTCAAGCCGTGATATTATGATAGTGTCGAAAGAAATGTAAACGAGCAGAGCCGCCCTTTGATGGGCGGTTTTTAGTTAGAAGGAAATACACTCTCGTTGTCGAAATATGATGTTGAGGGGGAGTGTACATGCGAGCACCGCGCGATAAGGTATCTATTGCAGAAGTTTTAGCTACTGATCCGGATACCTTGGAGGAAATCATTAAGTTTCATGATGCATCAGTAGGTGAATTTTTCTTTTTGAAAGATGAGCCTAATCAAGTTCACCTCATCGTTGAAGAAGTGTTCGATGAAGTAGATAGAGAACATAGAGTTAGAAATGAACGTGGCGAAGTAATAGACTATTATGAATTGGCATTGCCGCTCTTTTCAGGAACAGCAATGATGGACATCATTCGGCAACACTGCCAAACAGAAATTCGGTCTGCCTATGGTCAATGGATGATTATTCTGCAAGGCGCTGATGTTATACAGAGTGAAGAAGGCGAGGATCTAATCGCGCTGCTTTGGAGAGTTCTGAAGAAAGTACATCTTGAATATCCGATATAAGTGAGTCGCCAATAGGCGGCTCTTTCTTTTTTAGAACAACATAAAGCTGGAGGTGGTGATTGTGTAGTGGACTGGGTAAAGATTCGTCAATCTTGGGAAACATCAACCATCAGCTTCAAGGATATTGCCGATGAATACGGGATCAAAGATGCCACGATCCGCAGTCGTAAAAATCGGGAAGGCTGGCAACGCAACAATGCAACGCAACGGAAACGCAACGTTGCAACGAACGGGAAGAAGGCTAGGGCTGATGCTTCCAAGCGAAAAGGGGCAGGCAACCCTGATCCACCGAATCAGTTTGCAAAACGGAACTCGGCAGCTGTAACGCATGGCCTGTTCCAGAAGTATATGCCCGCTGAGTCGCTGGAGATCATGGAGCAGCTTCAGCAGCAGAGCCCACTTGATATCGTTTGGGATAACATCATGATTCAATACACGGCCATTATTCGGGCTCAGCAGATCATGTACGTTAAGGACCGGGAAGATCAAACAAAGGTCGATAAGAAGCTGACCGATACAGGCATTGAATACGAGATTCAACACGCTTGGGACAAGCAGGCAACCTTCTTGCAAGCGCAGAGCAGGGCTATGAGCACGTTGCAAAGCCTTATCCGACAGTACGATGACCTGTTACGCACTGAGTTGGCTACAGAGGAGCAGAAGGCTCGTATCGATGTACTGAAATCTAAGGTGCCGAACAAAGACGGCGTTGATCCTAACGCCCAGATAACGGCATTGGCCGATCTGATCAATAACCCAGCTCCTGAGAGGGTGCTGGACGATGATTGATTATGCACCCTTAACAGCTAACCAGGCTGATTATATACGACGAAGTAAGGACTCATGGCTCAATGTGGCTGAGGGTGGTAAGCGAGCTGGCAAGAACATTATCAACCTGATAGCCTACGCCATGTGCTTGGAGATCCACCCAGATAAGCTTCACTTGGTATTCGGTGTCAGCCTGGGCGCAGCCAAGATGAACGTAATCGATTCTAACGGCTTTGGTCTACAGTGGCTATTTGAGGGGCGCTGCCGAGAAGGAGAGTACAAGAACCGCGATGCGCTGTACATTCAGACCAAGACTGGTGAGAAGATTATCATCATTGCCGGCGGCGGTAAGGCGAACGATGCGGCGCGGATCAAGGGTAACTCATACGGTACGGTATATGGCACTGAGGTTAACGAGTGCCATCAGTCATTCGTGCAGGAGGTATTTGACCGTACGTTAGCTAGTAGCTTTAGGCAGCTGTTCTTCGATCTTAACCCTAAGCCACCGTCACATTGGTTTTACAGAGATGTGCTGGACTACCAGGATGAATTGCTGGAGCGCGGTGAGAATCTTGGATACAACTACGGACATTTTACGGTGTTGGGCAATCTGAGCATTCCGAATGATCGCTTAAAGTCTGTGCTGGCTACGTATGACAAGGATAGCCTGTGGTATAAGGCTGACATTCTGGGCAAGCGAACAGCTGCCACAGGGCGAATCTACACAGGCTATAGTAAGACTGTTGTGGTCACACGGCAGGAGATTAAAGACTTCCGCTTTATCGAGTTCAGCATTGGTATCGATATCGGAGGCACTGACGCTACGGTGGCCACGCTGACAGGCATTACGCCTCGATATAAGGATGTTGTGCTGCTGGATGGCTATTATCACAAGCAAGGCAAGGAATCAGGATACACGCATGACAGGTATGCACAGGAGATCGTCAATAAGATAGTCGAGTGGTCGGAGATGTATCCGGCCTTTTTGTCGTGTACTCATATTTTTGCTGAGAGTGCTGACAAGTTGTTCCGACAGGCGCTAGCAAATGAGCTGCGACGCCGGGGCATTCATATACAAGTGGTGCCTGCCTACAAGAAAGAGGGCATCGTGGATAGGATCCGGTTGACGAACATCCTTATCAACCAGGGCCGCTATAAAGTCATGGCGCACCTTAAGCCGTGGCTTGAAGCGCTGGAGAATGCGACTTGGGATGAGAAGGAGCGAATGGCTGGTGAATGGGTACGAACCGATGACGGCAGCTATCCAGTGGACTGTTTGGACAGTAGCGAATACGCCGTGCAGCCGTTTAAGCGCAGATTGGAGGTGTAGGACATGAAACCAGTACAGACAGACACCGCTAACAGAGTTATGAAGGGCTCAGGCGATGTGCAAGATTTGCCGATAACGCGAATCGAATATGAGGATGGCGTAGGCTTAGAGAGTTGTTGGGAGTTGAGTGACGAGGAAATTCAACAGATTATAGAAACGAAGCGTATTCACATTCTCGTTCTTGGAAACTGGCATCCTCCGATCTTGCCGAAAGTGAAACCTGAGATTGAGGAGTGATAAGCGATGGGCTTATGGACGGGGGTGAAGAACATGGTCATGAAGATGCTGAAGATACAGCCGGCTGCTGAGAACCGAGTCATTACGATAACGGAGCCGCTTAGCTACGGTACCAACGTGCTACGCAATCGGCTCTGGTTCCGAGGTGATCCGTCCGAGCTGGAGCAATTCGCTATGCAGACGGCCACGGACAACGTGAGCAAAGCACGCTTCTGGGCGGCCAGTGCATCACAGGGGCTACGCATCCGAAAGATTCACAGCGGGCTGCCATCCATGATAGCCGGTACGTTGAGCGACATAATCATAGCGGATCTGGATGCAATCGAGTTGAAGCCACAGGAAGTAGCTGACAACTGGCAGGCAATAGCTGAGGATAACGGCTTTGATAAGCTGCTTGGCGAGAGCATCACGGATACGCTGGTTGCTGGAGATGGTGCGTTTAAGATTACCGTGGATCCAGAGGTGACTCAATATCCGATCATTGAGTATTACAGCGGTGAGCAAGTAGATTACAAGCGGCAGCGCGGACGGCTCCAAGAGGTACTCTTCTACACTGACTATAGACATAAAGATCGTGACTATAGGCTGGAAGAAACATTTGGCAAGGGCTATGTAAGGAGTAGGCTGCTGGATGCTTACGGCAAAGAAGTAGCATTGGCAACGATACCTGAGACTACACACCTTCAGCCAGAGGTTACGTATGACGGCGGCTTTATGATGGCCTTACCGATGCAGTTTTACAAATCGCCTAAGTGGACAGGACGCGGTAAGTCGTTGTTTGATTCCAAGAATGACGAGTTTGACGCATTGGACGAGGTCATCAGCCAATGGGTGGACGCGATCCGCGCTGGAAGGGTCCAAAAGTACATTCCAGAAGACATGATACCGCGCTCCAGTGAGACAGGCGAGCTGCTGCGGCCTAACCCGTTTGACAATCAATTTGTTAGGTTGGGCTCGTCGCTTGCAGAGGACAACAAGGGTCAGGTTATCACGGTGCAGCCGGCTATACTCTATGAGGCGTTTGTCGAGTCCTATGCATCGGCACTGGATATGTGTTTGCAGGGCATAATCAGTCCTTCCACGCTTGGTATCGACTTGAAGAAGCTTGATAATGCCGAAGCTCAGCGTGAGAAGGAGAAGGCTACGCTGTATACTCGCGGCAAGCTTGTTGAGGTGCTGAACGAAGTCATACCACAGCTCGTCGATACTGTGTTAAAGGTATACGACACGATGCGGAACCGTACAGCAGCCGATTATGAAGCTACCGTGACATTTGGGGAGTATGCTTCGCCATCGTTTGACGCTGTTGTAGAGACAGTAGGTAAGGCGCGTACGTTTGGTGTTATGAGCGTGGAGCGCGCCATAGAGGAAATGTACGGCGACACATGGAGCGAAGAGGACAAAGCTGCAGAAGTCGAGCGTCTGAAGGCTGAACAAGGGCTGCTGGAAGCTAAGGAGCCAGCGCTCAATCAAGATCCACCGCCTGATGATGAGGAAGACGATCTGGACGTTGATGATGAATGAGTAAATACAACATGCGTCAGATAATGGCTGAAATGGAGCTTGATCTGATTAAGAGCATGAAGCGTAATTTTCCCAGACATGAAGCGGAACAAGATAAACACGGCTTCAAGTGGACTCAATGGCAGGCCCGCAAATTATCAGCGCTCAAAGCTTACCAGAAGCGTAACGGCGGTATCTTAGAGGAGCACATGCCGGTAGCTTACGAGGCTATTGATCGGAGTATTCGCGGTTCTTTTATGCGAGGTGCCCGCAAGGTAGGGGATTTCGCTGGGCGGCTGTGGAATCGATTCGGATTCGGTAGGCGCAACGATATTACACGTCCTATACCGCGCATGGATGATGATAGCAACTTTTTTAAGATCAATGAGCGCCGTGTAGGGTCGTTGGTAAAAGCCTCACAAGGTGAGCTCAGAGCTACACAGCATGCTATTCTGCGGAAGATGGATGATGTATATAGGCAGACGATCTTCCAAGCTCAAGTTTACATGAACAGCGGTGCAGCGACATTAGGCAAGGCAATTGATATGGCGACAAAGGACTTTCTCGACAAAGGAATAGATAGTATTACCTACTCAAATGGCCGCCGCGTCAATATCGCCAGTTATGCTGAGATGGCGCTGCGTGCTGCTTCCCAACGTGCGGTGTTTGCCGGTGAAGGGGCTAGGCGAGACGAAATAGGCGTGCGTACTGTCGTTATATCAGCTCATAATAATTGCTCACCGCTTTGCCTGCCGTGGCAAGGTAAGGTATACATTGATGATGTGTACAGTAAGGGCAGCGAGAAAGACGGAAAGTACCCGTTGCTTAGTAAGGCGATTGCTGCAGGCTTATTTCATCCCAACTGCCGGCACAACATGGCGACGTTCTTCCCTGGGGTGAGCCGGTTGCCTGAGCCAGTGGATGATGAAGTCGCGCTAGGCAACTACAAGGCCGAGCAGAAGCAGCGGTATATGGAGCGTCAAATCCGGAAGTACAAACGGCGCGAGGCTGGCAGCGTCGATCCTGAGAATCAGGCAACGGCTAGGGCTAAGGTGAAGGAGTGGCAGAAGAAGCTTCGTGGTCATTTAGCTGAACATGATTATCTGCGGCGTGATAGTAGTAGGGAGCAGAACAAGCTACCGATTGATAAAAAGCCAGATAACGGGCTGAATAACGGCAATAAGAGAATAACAATTCAGCCCGAACACCTGTCCCATGCGTCTAAAGGGGAATTTACGAATCCGAAGAATCCTAAGAAGCAGGCCGTTGGTAAGTTCGCTAAAGGCGGTCATGGTGAAGAAAATATCCAGTTGTTGGAACAGCATGGCATCCCGTATAATATCGTTAAAGAGTATACGAATGGTGTACGTATCGGTAACGTGCCTGATCACAAGCAGCCAATTAAGCAGACCGGTACGAAGCAAGCTTGGTTTCCTAAGGACTGGAGCGCAAAGGATATCGATGATGCTGCTGTGTATGTGGCCAATCTGACTGATTCATCTAAATTTCAAATGACGCCTAAACGCGCAAATGGTGAGCTAGTTGCTGTATTCAAGTACGCTGAGTATAAAGGCGTAACGGTCGGCGTCTGCTACGATGCGAAAAAGGGTGAGGTAACAACTATATTTCCAGACGAAACACAGCGGTTAGGAGGCGAAGCAGATTGAGTGGTAATGAACTGATTACAAAAAATCTAGAAATAATTGAAATGATGACACAAGATGGAGCTTCCCCGCCGTTGGATGAGTACTGGGAACCGATTGTAGATGTTCTGAGTAAGGACATTGGAACAACGAAAGACTTGCTGCTGAACTGCACAACTCATGAGATTTGGTTAATGGGTGGCTACTTCGAGGACGTTTCCTACAACCTGCAGAGTCAGGAGTTCATTGATTTCTTGCGCGAGCTTCAGCAGAAGTATCCTCAAATCGACATAGAAAAAGGCATACAGTGGGCAATAGACGCCATCTTAGATTAGGCACTGTTACAGGACATTGTAAATGAATTGAGGTGGAAGTATGACGAAGACTTCAAAGCAGCAAGAGCGCCTAGTTGGGGGCATTGATGATGGTTATTTGGATAATCTTAATCCTGATGACCCAGACTTCTTGGAGAAATATATTGCTGCCATAACACAGCCACATGAACTGGCTGAAGAAGAGAAAAAGTAGAAGCACTCACGCATAGGCGAGGGTGCTTTTTTGTTGCCGTCTTTTGGTTACTGTAGACGTTAAAGAACAGCTCATCACCGGACGCGACCGGGTTAACAAGCGAAGATGAATGGAGGACGAACACATGAATAAGGAACAGTTTATAGCATTGGGATTGACCGAGGACTTGGCCGAGAAGGCTGCTGCCGCTTCAGGAGACGAATTGAAGGGGTTTGTACCTAAAGCGCGTTTTGATGAAGTGAATACATCCAAGAAGACAGCAGAGGATACGCTGAAAGAGCGCGACAAGCAACTGGATGAGCTGAGCAAGACGGCGGGAGCCAGCGAGGAGCTGAAGGCTCAGATCACGAAGCTACAAGGCGAGAACACAGCAGCTAAAGAGCAGTATGAATCTGATCTGAAGGAACTGACGCTGACCAATGCGATTAAATCCGCTTTGACGGGTAAGGTGCACGACGAGGCGCTTGCTACTGGACTATTTGACCGCTCCAAGCTGGTCATTGATGGTGACAAGGTCGTCGGGTTGGATGAGCAGCTCAAAGGGCTTCAAGAGTCTAAGGCGTTTCTGTTTAAGACTGAAGATCCGAACCAACAGCAACAGCAAAAGCCAGGCTTTCAAGTCGGTGGCGGCGGTAATCCAACGCCTCCTGCTACAACAACGTCCCTTAAAGATGCCCTAACGGCACATTTTCAAGCAAAATAATAATAGGAGCTGATATAAATGCCAGTAACATTGACAGAAGCAAAGAAAAACGTGCAAGATGCTCTCACTTTGGGAGTCATTGATGAGTTTCAAAAAAACAACTTTCTGCTACAGAACCTTACCTTTGATGACGCGGTATCTCCTACAGGCGGTGGCGCAACACTTACTTATGGTTACACTCGCTTGATCACTCAGCCAACAGCTGCTTTCCGGGCGGTAAATGCAGAGTACACGCCACAGGAAGTGATAAAGCAGAGGTATAACGTGGATTTGAAAGTATTCGGCGGAACATTCCAAATTGACCGTATTATTGCGGGTATGGGCGGAATCGTTTCAGAAGTACAACTGCAGCTTGAACAAAAGGTAAAGGCAGCGCAGGCACTATTTAATGATACCGTCATTAATGGAGACAGTGCAGTTGATGCACTTTCGTTTGATGGCTTAGAAAAGGCGCTTACTGGCTCCAGCACAGAGTATGTTCCAGCAACTGCAATTGACCTTTCCACTTCTGCTGCTGTTGATACGAATTACAAAGTATTTCTAGATGAGCTGGATGAATTCCTAATGGCTATTGACGGAACGCCTTCAGCAATCATGGGGAATCTTAAGCTAATTGCAAAAATCAGAGCATGTGCGCGTCGAAGTGGAGCTTATACGATTACAAGAGATGATTTCGGCGGACAGGTAGAGTCGTATAATGGTGTTCCGCTTGTTGATCTTGGCGCTAAAGCTGGAACGAATACTCCTGTTGTCCCTGTCGGATCTGGAGCCAATGCCGGATTGACATCGTTGTATGTTGCTCGACTTGGCATGGACGGTTTTCACGGTGTATCTATGGCTGGTCATCCTCCAGTGAAAACATGGATGCCTGATTACACCACTTCTGGTGCTGTTAAAACAGGTGAGGTGGAGATGGTTGCAGCTGTCGCTTTGAAAGCTACAAAGGCAGCTGGTGTAATGCGCAAAATTAAGGTTTCTTAAGGGGGAAACGTTCATGGCTAAAATTATAGCGCCAAATGTTCAATACAATGGGTTATCCGCCAGTGTTAATTTCATTAATGGAATTGGTCTGACGAACGATCCTCATTTAATTGAATGGTTTGAGAATCAAGGATATACAATTGAAGACGACGAAGCAGAAGTGGACAAGGCTGCTGAAGCTGCTAAGAAAGAAGTCGAGAAGCAGCTTAAGGCGCTCCGTAAGAAAGCTACTGAGCTCGGCATTGAAGGTGTAGCCGATAAGGACTCCGATACACTCACAGCAGAAATAGCTGTTGCTGAGCAGAAGTAGGTGATCGTATGGCCTACGCAACAGCAGATGATTACGCGCAATATGGTAATGGACAGATACCAGCAGAGGAGCTCGAGCGTGAGCTGCAGCTAGCATCTGATCAAATAGACAGCCTGACCTATAACCGCATCGTTGGACGCGGAATGGTCGGGCTGTCTGCATTTCAGCGGACAAATGTAATCAAGGCTGTGTGCCAGCAGGCTGGCTTTAGTTATCAGTACGGTGATTATCTGACGATGCCACTTGCTGGCTACTCTGCCGGCAGCGTATCTTTGTCGTTTAAGACTGTTGAGGGCGCTGGTGGTGTACAAACAACAGAGGCTGTCACAAGCCTGCTGCGAGCTACAGGGCTGACGAATAGGGGGCTATGCTGATGCGTGGAAAGCTTCCGTTCCCGACATGGATTCTGGTAACACCGATCAAAGTCTATCATACCGAATTAAGCGAGGACCAAGGGCCTGTCGAGGAGTTAATCTTCGATGGGCTTTGTTGTTACGACGAGAAGATGCGTCAGACGCTGGATAAGGAACGTCGCCTAGTGACGCTCTCAGGCAAAGTAATCATTCAGGGTGACATTAACCCTGACAAGCTGATTGAGGGCTATGTCGTTGTTGGAGGGGCACAGCGTTCCATATTTCGTTCAGCTCGCCCACATAATCCTGACGGCAGCATTTTCTCCACCGAGCTGGAGCTGAGCTGATGGGAAAAGTCAGGGCAAGAGGACGTATGTACCCACAATCCGTCATGAGGGTAATTCAGGCAGCGGAAAAAGCGCTGGAACAAACCTTAGACGCGTCAAAGGACAGCATCCTAGGTGACATCATGACGGCTGAGGTAGTGCCGAAGCAAACAGGCGAGTTGGAGCGTAGTGCCATCATCGATGATTCACAGTCTAAAAAGGGCAAGGTGACGCTGATCTACGATACGCCGTATGCTCGCCGGCTCTATTTTCATCCGGAATATAACTTTAGGCGAGACAAGAATCGTAACGCACAGGGCCTATGGCTCGAAGAGTGGGCGAACGGTAAGAAGGACAATGTCGTTAAGAAGGTATTTAGGGACCTTTGGAAGCGATTTGCAGGGGGCTTGATACGATGATGACACTTGCACAGGTTAAGGACTGGCTTAAGACGCAGGTCGATTGCCCAAGCTGGTACATCGGCAAGCTGGACGGTAAAAAGCCGCAATGCATCGGCGTGTACAACCTTAACGGCGGTGGTAAGCAAGTTATCGCGCTTGGTGGTTTGGAGCAAACGAGTTATGCGATTAAGGGTGTATCTATTCTTGTGCACTGGGGTAAGAATCCTGACGTTGCAGAGATTAAGGCCAATGAGGTCTTCACTGCAATGTTTGGCCAGATGGCTGAGATTAATGGCCGTCGTGCCATATTCGATATGCGTACGCCGGAGCCGGTGAACGTTGGCACGGACGACGAAGGGATTTACGAGTACGTGATCGAGGTCACGATTTATTACGAGAGGTAGGGATTTAGATGGCTGAAACAGGCGTTTTCCCGGTTCATAATAACCTTTTTAAAATTGGAACCGCTGGTCGAGCATCAACAGCGGCTGAGATGATGACAGTCAAGGATTTGGAAACATTCACTATTAGCATTGATGGCAATACAGAAGAGTGGTCACCGATGGACCAAGGCGGTTGGACGCGTCGTGCCGTAACAGGTAAGGGCATGACGATCAGTTTTAGCGGCAAGCGTAATTATGGTGATCCAGGCAATGATTACATTGCAGGCTTGATGATCGGTACCGGGCAAGAGGTCGAAACGAAATTTGAGTGGACGATGCCGAGCGGCGCGAAGCTGGTTATGGAATGCGTAATCAATCTGACAGCTCCAGCAGGTGGCGACAGCACGAATATTGATGGATTGGAATTTGAACTATTGAGCGACGGCAAGCCAACATTTACGCCGGCTGCACCATAAGGGGGATAACAGATGTCAAAGGTTATTAATCTATCGGGCAAGTTTAGCAAGGATCAGCCGGCTATTGAAATCGATAAGAAAAAGTACCCGATCGACAACGGTATTCAGGCAGTCCTCGCTTTTCAGGAGGCAGCTGATAAAGGCATACAGGGAATGCTCGATGCGCTGAAAGGTGCGTTGGGTGCTGAAGCGTTCGACGAAATCGGAGTCATGAGCTTTAGTTTGGAGAATGTCAAAATACTGTCTACGGGGATTCTTGCGGCTCAGTCCGGAATCTCTTATGAGGAAGCTGCTGCGCGATTTCAACGGGCAGAGTCAACCAAATAGTTGGTATGACCTGTATGATGATTGGCCACTTATTGAGGCGAGCATAGCGGCACAGTACAGCATCCGGATCCGGCAGCATGGAGATATGTCTTGGGACGAGTTTTGTGCGCTGCTGTCCGGTCTGATGCCTGAAACACCACTAGGCAGCATAATAGCTATCAGAGCGGAAAACGATGCCAAAGTACGTAAGGGCTGGAGTGCAGATCAGCGGCGCATTTATAGCGACTGGCGCAAGCGAAGCGCTGAGAGGAAATTAGTTGACCATGAAGAGCTACTAGACAGCATGAAGAAGATGGAAGCCGAGATGGCCCGGCTATTTGGAGGTGGGGGTTAGATGGCAGCAGGAAGTGCAGGCAGTATCGATTTAGATTTAGGATTGAACCTGGGCGAGTTTAACCGCCAACTCTCCGGATTAGCTGGGCAAGCTTCAAACCAATTGGCTAAGGCTTTTAAAGGAATAGGTGGCATTGTTGCTGCTGCTTTTGCGGTTAATGGTCTTATTCAATTTGGTGACCAAGCTATAAAACTAGCGTCTGACCTGCAGGAAGTACAGAACGTTGTAAACGTAACGTTTGGTAGCATGAAGCAAGAGGTCGATGCCTGGTCAAAAGATATGATCAATAGTTTTGGCTTGTCTGAGTTGTCTGCGAAAAAGTATGCATCTACAATGGGTGCCATGCTCAAGTCATCGGGCTTGGCAGGAGAGCAAATGAAAGACATGTCCAAGAACCTGACCGAGTTGTCAGCAGACATGGCGTCATTTTACAACCTATCAACAGACGAAGCCTACTATAAAGTCTTTGCCGGGATGACTGGAGAGACGGAACCCCTTAAAGCGCTGGGCGTCAATATGAGTGTGGCTAATATGGAGGCCTACGCTTTATCTCAAGGCATCCAAAAGAGTTACGAGAAGATGTCACAAGCCGAGCAGACACTATTACGGTACAACTACTTGTTATCTGTTACTGGTGATGCACAGGGAGATTTCGCACGTAACGGAGATAGCTGGGCCAACCAAATCCGTATTATGACCGAGCAATGGAAAATCTTCCAAGGCACGATGGGTATTGGCTTTATCAATATTCTGACGCCGATCGTAAAGGGCTTGAACTGGCTCATAGCCAAGCTACAGATAGCCGCGGCCTATTTTAAAGCCTTTACGGAGATTGTTTTTGGTGATGCAGTAGGCGCTTCTGCGGCATCGGCAGCAAGCGCAGCGGAGCAAGCAAGTGGCTCCGTGGCTGATATGGGAGACGCATCAACGAGCGCCGCCGACAAGGTTAAAAAAGCAGGCAAAAAGGTAAAGGGTTCTTTGGGTGGATTTGATCAGCTCAACACAATTTCGCAAGGTGCTGCTAAGGCGCTGGATGATGCTGCAGATAATGCAGCTCTCGCCAATTTAGGTGCAGGAGTTGGAGCTGGAGTAGACTTAGGCTCGTTTGATATGCCAGAACCTGATATATCCATTGATGGTTTTAAAGCCAAGCTGACGGACATGCTTAGAGTCACTAAGGCCACTTGGCAAGAGATGTGGTCAATTGCGCAGGACTTTGGCCGTCGGTTAAAAGAAACGTATTCCGGACTTGGTAAAGCCATGCAGCCGATCGTTGACATGAAGGAGCCGCTAAAAGCTGCCTTTATGGATGTGGGGCAATCCGTAAAACGGTTAACGACTGATTTTATTATGCCGGCTAGCGAATATTTAGTATTCGACTTTGTGCCAACTATTGTAACGAGCATGGCTCAAAACTTTGCACCTGTGTTTGCAAATATTGGTGTATCAGCCATGGAGCTATTCGCAAAGTCGATGCGCAATTCAGTCAACACATCCGTTGCACTTTGGGATAGCACTTGGCTTCCGGCATTGGAGCGTGTCAAAGAGAGCTTTACAGGTATCCTGCCAACAATTGCTGGTGCATTGCAGAGCTTAATGGATAACACGCTCAAGCCTGTTGCTGATTACATGATCAATGAGTTTGCCATTCCAATTTCTTCTGAGATTCAAAAGACATTTGTACCGATCTTCGCGGACGTATTGACCGCATCGTTCGAAGAAGCGGCTTTAGGATTTGAAAAATCCGTTAAATTCATAAATGATGTCTACGAGACGGTACTAAAGCCTGTTTTTGAGTTGATAAAGAAGGTTGTAATGGATGCCTTAGGAATCGTTAAAGCGCTTTGGAAGGAACAGGGCGAAACTACGATAAAAAATATCAGGGAAACAATGGGTACGATACGGGATCTGTTCTGGAAACTCTGGGACGACGTCCTTAAACCTATCATCGTGCCATTCTTAGAAATGCTATCTGATGTTTGGGAGAAGCATCTTAAAGGATTGGTAGAGGAAATTGGTAAGTTTATTTTCAAGCTTGTTAATGCCGTAACGGAGATATGGAATAAATTTATCTGGCCAATACTCGGCTTTTTACTAGACGAGCTCAAGCCCACATTTAAAGTGGTGTTTGATTTTATCGCAGGAGTTGTAGGCACGGCGATTGGCGTTATAGCGGATGTGATGAAGGGTATGTTAAGAACCTTTGGCGGCGTTATCGATTTTATAGCAGGTGTGTTTACAGGCAACTGGAAGAAAGCCTGGAATGGTCTGCAAGATTTTATGGGTGGGTGGACAGATGCATTCGTTGGTGTATTCCGAGGTGCGGTTAACCTCATTATTGATTTAATCAATGGAATGACGGGAGCCATCAACACTGTGAAAATCGACATCCCTTCATGGGTTGGTAAGATACCAGGCATGCCGGATGGAATCACCAATTTGGGCTTCAACATACCGAGAATCCCGAAGCTCGCTAAAGGCGGTCTTGCCTATGGTCCCACGTTGGCAATGGTCGGTGATAACAAAGGAGCCTCTGTCGATCCGGAAGTTGTCAGCCCGTTGTCTAAGCTGCAGGATATGCTCGGCGGCAATCAGCAGCCAGTAGTGGCGGTGCTGGAGCAGATTCTACGTGCTTTGAAAGATAGTAATGCTAGACCTGCGGTGTTGCAGGTGGGGGAAGCAGAGCTTGGTCGCACAGCGGCGCGGGCTATTAATATTGCTAACCAACAAGCAGGCGGTGGCTTATTACAGATATAAGGAGGGCTAAGCGTGGAGCTTAAAGTTAACGGAGCGCCCATTGCGGCGTTTCCTTCAAAGTTTACGGTAACGACGATGGACTTAGATGATGGCGACTCAACCACTCGTACAGCAGACGGTAGCTTAAACCGGGACCGTATCGCTGTTAAGCGTCAGATTGATATGGAGTGGGGCGTACTAACCTGGGCGCAAATCTCTGCGCTGCTGAAGTCGATGACCAATGTGTTTTTTGAATTTTACTATCCCGATCCGCAGATTGGTACGTATACTACGAAAACGTTCTATGCTGGTAATCGACCAGCGCCATTCGCTGTGGGTAACGGTAATCAAGTTTTGTGGTCGGGGCTTAAAATAACCCTGACGGAGCAATAGCCATGTATCCAATATCTGAGGTGTTTTTAGACCAGTTGCGGCGTAGGGATCGGGACTTGCAAATTTATGCGGACATTGACGGCGTGACCTATTCGAGTGCTCAAATCGTAGATTTTCACATTGAGAATAGTATAAGAGCCGGTGAAGACTTCCAACTCGGTACAACGGTGCTGGGGATGCTGACGATCACCTTGCGCACGCAAGACGTTATTCCTGGCAATACACGTATTAGACTTTACCTTTCACAGTCGCTATCCTCATTAACTTGGGATCAAGCGACCTATCCGTGGAATGGAATGAATGTAACTTGGCTTGGTGATCAATCGGGGATGCCGCTTGGTGAGTTTTATGTCGATAGCCGAAAGCAAGTAAATGATGTGTGGGTATTTACCTGCTATGACAAGCTTGTTTGGGCTGACACGTCATACATTAGCACATTGAGTTACCCGACAACTCAGCAGGCAGTGTGGAATGAAATATGCGGTATGTTGGGCTACACTTACGACAGCAGCGTACAGATCAATCCGACCTACCAAATACAATCGGGTCCAGCTGGCTTCAGTATGCGGCAGGTACTTGGCTATATTGCCTCGGCTAATAGCGCATGCGTGTTTGTTGGTAAGGACGGCACGATCAAATTCCGTCGATTCGCGGCTGCTGATAACCCCGTTTGGTCTATGACTGGAGCTGACTACGTAAGGATTAAGCAACTCAATCCGATTAAGACGTATACACGATTTGTGGTGACCTATGACGAGGAAGATAAGCTGACTTATGAAGCAGGAAGCGGCGACGAGAATCATACGCTTTATGTAACGAATCCCTTTATGACGCAGGCCATGACAAATGCGCTACATGCTAGACTTAATGGTTTTAGCTACATGCCTGTTGATATGGACGCTCGTGGCTATCCGCAATTGGAGCCAGGTGACAGGCTCGGCATTGAGCGCTATGAGGGTGGTACATGGCTGGATACGCAGACACCTTGGCAGGATACGCATTTGCCATGGGATGGGGTAGGCAAATACCAGACCATTATTATGCATCAGGTGTTTTCGTATAGAGGCGGACTTAAGATGCGAATCGAGAGCCCATCGAAGTCTGAGCAGCAAAGCGAGTTTGTCGTTAAAGGTCCGCTGACACAGCAGATCGATCGCATTAACAAAGATGCAGTTAAATATGACAAAGCCTATTACGGCGTTACACACAGCCGGAACGAGGGCATTGTTGTACAGCGCGAGGATGGCAAGAGTAAGCTGACACTTAACTCTGATATCATGGATTGGCAGGTAAACGGCAGCAGCTCGCTTCATTATGATGCTGTGGCTAACCGTTTGAAGTTTACAGGGACGTTGGAAGGCGTTGATGGCGTGTTCAGCGGATCGCTCCAAGCTGCTACTGGTACATTCAAGGGGGAGCTTCAAGCAGCAAGCGGTACTTTCGCAGGATCATTGCAAGCTGCTTCTGGTACGTTTACTGGTCAGCTTGTGGCGGCGAGCGGCAGCTTCAGTGGTGTTATATCCGCTTCTTCATTTGTTGGTGGTACAGTTACAGGCGCTTTGATTCAGACAAAAGCTGCTGGACAGTATCCACGGTCTGAGATGTCTTCAACAGGAAATTTTTTTGCTGTTTATAAAGATGTAAACAACTATTTAGCCTTAGTACCAATCGGAGATTTTAACGATGCTCCTGGAATTAATATAAAACAAGGATCTGATGAAATAGTTCTTGGATTCGGTGCTGGTCTTACGAGCACAAAGGGGCTGTATTCTTCTTCTGAATTTGAATTATTTATGCCTAATGGCTTGCTCATGCCTGGAAATACAATGTGGTCCAACTGGACGAATATACGTAACCTTGATTCTGGGAAAAACCTCCAACAAGAGCTGAATGGAAAAGCAAATTCAGGTGTTTCAACAAGCCTATCAGGTGGACATAATCACGGCATACCAAACGGAACTAGGCTAGCAGTTGTAAATGCATCTGGAGTAGTTACAGGAAGCGTTATTTGGTCTGTTGCAGACAATCATAGCCATGCCCAAAGTTGAGTGGTATACTAGACTCAAAAATTGGGAAATGAGGTCGAATTATGAAAAAGGTTGTCATCGCATTTTTAGCAGGGGCGCTACTAATGGCTTCGGGACAAGCACTTGCAGATGGGATATCTAAAATCGGTAAAAAAATCGATGGTGAAGCAAAAGTTGTACTTAACGGGAAACAACTAAGCAACGCTGTAATAAGCGAGGGCAAAAGCTATGCGCCGGTTCGCGATATTGCGGAGGCGTTGGGCGCTTCGACTTCCTATACAAAAGGTGTGATAAATATCGAAAATGGACTATCAAACGATGCACTGGTTGAAAAATTAAGATCTCTTAAATCGGAAAAGGCATTTATTGATAAAAAGATAGTCGATACACAAACATCAATAGATTATTTATTGAGTGAAGATAGTATGTTGAGCAGGCTCGAAAAACTATTAGAAACACCAAGCACCAATGAAGTTATACAAACAGAAAGAGTTGCCCAGCTTACAATATACAAGCAATCTCTCGCAGATAAGCAAAAAGAATTAGCAGATTTGAAAGCGCAAGTAGCAATAATAGACGCTGAATTAGCAACACTACAATAAACACAAGGGTCGTCCATACGGACGGCTCTTTTATTTTGAAGGAGGCAGTTATGGCACAAGTACAGCACGTACTAAACATTACGATCGATCCCTTAAAGCCCGTACCCGAGATTTGTGCGATTATTCAAGCTATAGTGCCTTATCACCAGGGGCAGGAGGAGGCAATCCTGCTTGGCGTGCAGGAGGCTTGTGAAACTCGTCTGAAGCAACTGAAGGGAGATGAACAGCATGGCTAACCGCTTCACGAACCTGCAGGGCAATCAGCGTATAAGCGATACCTATACTGAGATAAATGAAGGCTTTGACGGTGTAGAAGGTGACATAGACGCACATACTGCCGCAAACACTGCCCACGGATCTACATCGGCAGCAACGGCTGGCCGCATGATGCAACGTGACGTGAACGGACGATCAAAGGTTGCTGCGCCGGCAGCATCGGACGACATTGCCCGTAAGGATACGGTGGATGCTGCTATTTCAACAGCGGCAGCTGATGCCACCTCGAAGGCCAATACCGTTCAGAGTAACTTAATCACGCATACTGGGAATGCTTCGATCCACACCACACAAGCCGAGAAGGATAAGCTTGCAGGAATTACGGTTGGAGCTGGTGGAGCTGGATCGGCAACAGATTCGGTAATTGGTAATCGAACAGCTGATCCAAATACAGCTACAGCATATGGGCTGACAGGCACAGTAACTCAAATTTGGAGTTGGATCACCAAATATTTCAAGGCAGTTACCGGCAAGGCAAACCCATTTGATACGCCTGATATTACGCTGGCTGCTACTAAGACACACGTAGATGACAGTGTACGACACCTTACGGCTGAGGAGAGAACTGCTTGGAACAATAAGGTGGATAAAGTGGCAGGCAAGCAGCTTACAACGGAAGATTACACGACTACTGAAAAAAGCAAGCTTGCAGGGACAGCTACTGGAGCCGAAGTAAACCAAAACGCTTTTGCCAAAGTAAACAATATGGACGCGACCGGAAAGTCTGACACCCTCACATTGACTGGTGGTGTCGGTATCACGATTACGAATAATCCTGGGACAAGGACTGCAACGATAACAGCAACCGGATCAGCAGCACCTGGTGCCCACGGCACTACTCATAACGAGGATGGGGCAGATCCGATACCAGAACTTGTAACGGCTAAAGCAGACATCGTTGCGCTTAAAACCGCTCAAATGGAGGCTGCATCCATACCGGTGACGATTAAGCGGGGACTCAACTTAGTTAACACATCGGGAGCATCACCAGCAGAGATTATTGTGCAAGGCAGGTCGCTCGTTAACTTGTTGGGGAAAATAGGAAACTTTGAAGTTGATACTAACAGCGATGGCGTGGCTAATGGCTTTGAGGCATATCTCAGCGGGGCTACAGCATCTTTAGAATCAACAAACGTAAAATACGGTACAAAGGCACAAAAAATTACTGCTAACAGTAGTGATACCAGCGCGATAAGAGAGATACGCATTTCTAACCTACCGTTTGATGCAAACAAGTATTACCTTGCTTTAGTTGATGTTGTTACAGATAGGTTATCTCAAGCAAACCTAGTGATAAATAATGGGAGTGCAGACTTAGGTAATGTCATTACAACTACTAACAAAACAATTTATCGAAAGTGGCAACAAGTAACGGCAGCCACTAATGGTGCTTTTAAAATAATGAATTTTAATAATGTAGGTGTTACAGGCTGGGTTCAGTTTGATGGTGCTCGAATTTATGAAATAAATGCCACAGATTATGCAAAAATCGATGTTGATCCGGATTGGACAGGTGCAAAGCTTGCGGAGAAGTATCCATACGTCGACAGCGTGCAGCATTTGCAAGGTGGCGTTGTACGCACATTAGATTCTCAAAATATTCATTATGCTAATTTCCCTATGCTCGTGGGTAATTTGGATCGGACTATCGTTGATACGTACGATAGTGCAAAAGGAGTCGTGTCTAGAAAATGGAAAACAGGAGTATCACTTGACGGATCTTACCCGTGGACAGCATCAAGTTCGGGCACGGGATTTAAGGCTATCGGACTCGCCAATTCAGGTGGATATTTTGGAGACCGACTTCGAGGGGTTACAAATGTCCCGTATTGCAAGATGTTTGACGAAAGAATTATTCGCCTAGGAGGCACATCAAGTGCCGGTGATCTGATTAGTATAAGTTGGTGGCAGCATCTAACAGGTAATGATTTCTATCTATCACTATTCAACGCAGATACGGGTTGGGTTGATGCAGTTAATCCGTCTGTTAATGCAATAAAAGCGGTGATGAACGGGTGGAAAGCAACAGCGAACAGCGGTACGGCATATACCAGTTGGGTATCGATTCTGACGGGAGCAGCGCCTGCTACTAATACAGATGCTTACTGCGCAGCAAATAAGGCTGCAGGCTGGACAGCGTGGGCAACATTAGATTACATGATTGCCCAATCCTTCGAAGAGACGGTTATCGGAGACAAAGGTGCAATCGCCCTGAAATCTGGAGGCAATCTGGTCGAGTTGTTGGATGGTTTTATTGTACGAGAAAAGATTGCTGCACCATACCTATCATCGGGTTCTTATTATAGTAATATGTCGGCGCAGCCATCTACTAAGTTTAAAAATCGGGTAAATGAAATTAGTGCGGTTTACAAAAACGGAGTAATCGATACTAGGTGGGTTTTCGGAAATTACGTTTCCGAGAGCGATATCGCTCTTAGTGGCATGATGTTTATGTCTATCAGTGCTGCGTATTATGATCCTACAGCTGAATACAATGTAACGTATCAAGTACTGGATAATTACCTCTACACATCATCTATAATTAATACGACGATCATTTATCAATCCACGTTAGGTAGCTCGGTGTCTAAAAATGTACAGGACATTGCGGATATAAAAACCCATAACGGTGTACAGGATTGGAAACTCTTGTTGGACGAAGCGTATGCTGCCAATACCAGATACGACCTTAATGCTCATGTTGGATCACGCGGAACTGTTCATGGTATAGCAACCACAACTGAAGCAGGCTTTCAGAGTGCAGCCGATAAAACGAAACTAGATGGCATCCCGGCGACTGCGGGTGGTGCGAATAGCGCTACGGACACTGTAATCGGAACGCGATCTATTGACGATACCATTGCTGCAGCCACAGGAGCTGATACACCAACTCGTTTATGGAGCAAGCTTGCGTACATGATCAAAGCAATTACGGGTAAATCATCATGGTTTACAGCGCCAGCGACAACGTTAGAGGCAACCAGCTTGCATATCGCAGCCACAACAGGCATACACGGAGCGGTGAGCACCGTCACTGCTAGTCGGCTCATGCAACGCGATGCCAATAGCCGTTCACAGGTGGCAGATCCGGCAGTTGCACAAGACATAGCAACAAAAAACTATGTAGACACGACTGTTCCGTGCGTAATGGGGTCGTATACGGGTAACGCCGCAGCTACTCGTGACATCACGTTACCGTTTACGCCGCGCTTAGTTTCAGTATTAAACAACGGTAACGGCTTTTATCAACCTTCAAACGTGCTGCTATGGGCATCTACAACCAAAAACGGTCATGATAACAGCAACAATCTTACGTTGTCAGTCGGGGCAAATAAGTTTGTAGTGCGCATGACAGGCTCGACAGGGAACGCAAACATCAATGGAGAGCTCTACGAGTATATCGCCTATAGATAAGGAGGACGTAATAATGATCATACACGCAGACGGAGGATATGAGACAGGCGCATGGTTGAGCGCTGAGACGTACCCGAACTCGCACTTTATCGATGACAATTCGGCATTGGGGGACAAAGTAAAAGCTCTGTATCCGTACTATACGCTTGATGTCGTTGCTGGCGTGTTGGTTGACGTTACAGCCCGCGCGAAGACACCAGAAGAAATTGAGTTCGAAAGTATGCTGCCTTTGAAAACTGCAGAACAATTGCGAATCGATCAACTGGAAGAACAACTCGCTCTTCAGCAAACTGTCATTGATGCACTGGTATTAGACGCATTAGGAGGTGGCGGCGGTGTTTGAATCTCTAAAACGGTTATGGGATGCACAAAAGGTAGATGAATCAACACTTCGCAGGGCTGTAGTTGTAAAAGGCTGGATAAGTGAAACGCAATTTAAAGAAATTTCAAACTTAGATTTTTAGGCTCCGCTTCGGCGGGGCTATTTATTTTGAGGAGGCGTTTAGAATGTCAAAGGTTCAAACAATATGGACAGCAGCCGGTGCAATCGTTGTGCCGGCTTTTGAATTTTTATACGGAGCAGGTGAAGCGGTGTATACGTCGATGATTGCACTACTATTCTTTATTTTAATGGACTGGATCAGCGGCACAAGAGCCGCCAAAAAAGATATGAGCTACGGCAGCTCCTATGGCATCGATGGTGTGGCTAGGACACTATTCATGCTGCTGTTGCCTGCTGGTGGTCATCTCTTAGACCTTGTATTTAAACTGCCAGGCATCCTGTTTGGTGCGTTAACAGCTGGACTTCTATACCACGTTATACAGTCTATGGTCGCTAATTCTATACGCGCAGGATGGGGCGAGTGGCTGCCACTTAACGTGCTGGAGGCTTTGCTTAAATGGGTTGGCAGCGAGTTGGACAAAAAGGTGCAGAGGGCGACGCAGCGCGGTGGGGTAACGCCTGTGACCGATGAGGTGACAAAGGATGTCAACTAGCTATGTGAAAGACCATATACCAAAGGGGACGGCGAACAATCGTCGTCCTGCTTTGTCTATGGCAGCTACGACAATTACGATTCATAACACAGGTAATCCAAGCAGCAGCGCAAAAAACGAGAGAGCCTGGCTGACTAACTCGACGAATACCCGTACTGCTTCCTTTCATATCGTAGTGGATCAATTAGGCGCGATCGAGTGCCTGCCACTGAATGAGAACGCTTGGCATGCTGGTGACGGCAGCGGATCAGCTAGCGGTAACTGCACATCGATCGGCATTGAGATATGCGAGAGCGGCGACTACGCAAAGACGCTGGACAATGCCGTTGAGCTTGTCGCCAGCATGCTTAAGGTTCGAGGTTGGGGAGTTGATCGCCTGCGCCGGCATTATGACTGGAGCGGTAAGATCTGCCCACGTAAGATGTATGATGAGGGCAAATGGACAGGCTGGACGGGGTTTAAAGCAAGAGTGGCTACGAAATTGCAGCCTACTAAAGAGGAGGATCAACCAATGACGGCAACCGAGAAAAAAGCGTTTGAGGATTTGACGAAATTAGTTAAAGAGCAAGGTAAGCAACTTGAGCAGTTGCAGCAGCTTGTGCCAGCACCTGCATGGTTTGGTAAGGAATTTAAAGATAGGGACTTAGGCAGTATCATCCATGATCCTAAGTTCACAACGGAAGGTTGGCGCATTCTTGCAGTATCATTACGTGCTATTCATAAGATTAAGTAGATGGATACCTATACAAAAAAATGTTGTGAAATTTGAACTGGATCGGTCATACTTTGAAATTACAAAAAAGAGAATGAATATCATTGATTAAACTGAAAATTAGTGGTAGAACAGGTTCGAAGTACAATCGTCATTAGAACATAATGCAAACATAAGTGAGGATTTAAAGGTTATCAAAATCATAGAATGATTTATTTCGATGTTTTTCGACATTATGAGTGCTAATACAGGACATTTTCACTATGTACATCCATCCCAAATAGTGGGATATTGTATAAATGATTAAAAATATTTTTTAAAAAATGGAGGTTTTTGTATTGAAACTGAAAAAAATATTCAAAAGTATTACAGTAGTGGCTTCGCTTGCAATAATTGTTCCGACATTATCATTTGCTCAAGAGAAAGTAACACCAATCGAATCAAATAATACCTTTGTAAAAGATGGAATAATATCAGATTCAGAAAAACAAACATTAATCGATAAACTTGGAATGTTAGAGGTTTCAGTTGATAGACTTCCAGCAGAAATTCTTGAACAACTACTTGAAGAAGATGCAGTATTATTAGGCGGTGGAATAGAAGAATCCTATGACTTACAATCAGAAGGGAATAACCTAAGAGGAGGAACTTTGACGCAAAAAGACATGTCACTAGTTGGATATGCCTATTCTACAGCATCAGACAGGCCAGGATATAAAAAAATTAACTTTATATTAGAATTTGATTGGAACATTGATCCATTACAAAAATGGAAAGACTCGATGAGTATTGGATGGCCAGTAACGAATTTGTTCGTATTACCTATGGACCCTGTTTCTGGAACGGTGCAACAATTCAAATCATCAGTTAATGCATATAATCCAACATATCAGCAGTGGGATACTGTTACCAGTACATCCCCGGCAGATTGGGAAAACGGTACTGGAGTTGGTCAACATGTTGATTTGAAAGCCGCCAGAAGTGACCACAAAGGATGGATGCAACAGTTTGCTTATGTACCGAATACTAAATCTGGTTATTCGAATGTGAAGTTTAGATACGCACATTCAGTTTTTTTACTAACCCCGACGTTTAGTGTTTATCCAGTAGGATTTGCAGTGACTCCAGGAAATTCCAATGAGCATTTAGATTATGGTATTGAATTAACTTGGTAATTTAAATAGGACAATACGTTCCTTAAATAGAGGCAGACTTTTATGATATAATAAAAGTCTGCCTTTTATTCATAAAATTCGGAGGAGCTGGTTGTTTGAGGAAATTAGGAGTATATATACTTAATTTGATAATTAGCGTAATTTTATTTTCGGTTTTTTCTTTATTGTTGAGCGGTCAGGGAGATAACGATATGACAATGATTTTCTCTTTACTAATTGTTATTTCCCTTCAAGCCTCATTCATCTCAACACTTTTAATATATACAAAACGATCTCAACGCAATTAATGTGACAGCAAGTTATGTTTAACCCAAATATCCCTATGATAGCTTTGTTGGTGGTTATTTAAAATATTTCTTCATCCTATAGATCTATCAGTAAAAAAGAAAGACATTACAGCACTTGCTCGTTCTTGAGTAATATTGAAATGAGCAGATTGATCAAAACACAATTAAAATTAATGGTATGCACTACAGAAAAGCCGCCTGCGAGTTCAAGGTTCGCAAAGCGGCTTCGTTTTCTTTATTCACGTTTGAATCGCTTTGGGAAAACAGGTGTTATCTTAACGATCTCTTCCCTCGGTATAACCCATACCTCTGAACCGTTTGAAATCTTGACATGAGTCCCTTCAGCGTCCTCAAGGTAGCCCTCATGTGTAACCATTGTATCGAGCTCCAATACAACTACGCAGTCAAAAAAATCATCAATCCGCATTCATTTTGCCCTCCCTGTATAAAGAATAGTTCGACGGAATTGGTAATTATCCTTCATCGAATTTCCCAGTGTATAGATCGTCCAGTTGACATTTGAGCACCGACCTTTATCGTAGTGTCCCTTAATATGCGAGAACGTGCGTTCTTAACGAAAGGTGCTGTCAAAGTTTACACAACAGGTTAATATGCAGAAGAGCTGCATGGGAAAGCATCCTTGCGGCCCATTTATTTGGGGACGGATTGGGGGCGGAAGTTGCTTTTTTGTCCTGTAACTCGCTCGGATGTGTAACTGGATAAGAGGAAAAACCCTTATGTATCAAGGGTTTTCACATATTTACTTCTATTGATAAGTGGTCAAAACCATGTCTTAAAATCCTGCGGTGGGTGACCACCGTACGGGTTCGATTCCCGTCCTCGGCATACCTCGAAAGCCTTGAGCTTTCACGAAGTACATAATGCCTCAATAAGTTTTTATTGAACGGTATTACGAGAAATACTTAATCCTGTGAGGTCTTAATTGATTAACAGGAGGAATTAGCACCTCATAAGCGCGCTTATCTCGTTGAAAAACGAATAAAACGTGAAGGGGTGCTTTTTTCTATGTTCGGAAAATTAAAGATATCCCATAGAAAAGGATGACATGTGAAATGATGTATACTGAAATTATAAAAGACCTTTTTTCAGCTGATCCTTCCTATTATCTCGCTCACTGTATTTCTTCTGATGCGAAGATGGGAGCAGGAATTGCTGTTGATTTTAAAAAGAGATTCAAACTCGGACATATGACCGAAAATGCAAAGAAACAGCCATATCCAGTTGGTTCTTGTATTCAAGTTGGAAGAGTTTTAAATCTCATAACTAAAAAGTTTTTTTACGGAAAGCCTACCTATGATTCGCTTGAATTGACTTTAAATAGCATGAAGAAAGTTGCGCTTCAGGGAGGCATCTTAAAGATTGCAATGCCGCAAATTGGTGCAGGATTAGATAGACTCAGCTGGGCAAAAAACAGAGAGATTATTAATAGGTTTTTTGAAGATACAAACATTGAAATTCTGGTGTGCATTAAAGTATAGAAAAGAGGAGATTCATCCTTGCTATCGTGGCTGTTTGGAACAAAATGTGCGGTGTGTGGCAAGAAAGCTAAAGATGCAAGGAACTATGTTGATGATATGGGGAAAGCGATAAAAGTATGTGAAAAGTGCGTCCCGTATGCAGAGAGAAGAGCGTTTAGAAAGCGATGAACTCTGTCAAATACTACATCAACGGTAATATCGTAATGAAAACGTTCATGTGTCAAACATCAAACTATAGTTAGAAGGAAATTTAATGAAGTACATACATCTATACTGGGATGGTCCTTATAGGCTAGAGTAATTACCGGAGTTAGAGGATCTATCAAGAGACTATGGCATTTACCAAATATACGGGGGCCATCCTGTGTATGGGTTGAACGTGCTTCTGTATATAGGGAAGGCGGATCGGCAAACGTTCGGGACAAGAATTGCTCAAGAGAGTTGGTATTCCAACCGGAATGCAAGAGAAATTGGTATCTATGTTGGAAGGCTGGCTGGTGAGGTTCAACCTACAGACGATGAGTGGTCGGAAAATATTTCTCAAGCGGAGAAACTTCTAATTTATTCGCATGTGCCTGCCTGCAATAGCCAGTTTATTAATTTGAAGAACGATCAATCAATTGAAGACCTGCATGTGTTGAATTGGGGAAGTTTCGGTGATCTAATGTCTGAAGTGTCTGGCCGCAGATGGGCGGGCAAATTCCAAAACGAATGGCATAACGAATATAACTACCAGCCTCCAAAAGCATAAAGTAACCGATTCTCGTGCATCATAAACATTGGTCTTTGTATGACAAATGCTGATGATTGGGAGGCTTACGGGAATGGTGAACAGAAACCTGCAGCAAATCGCTGCTGATCTCAAAGAAAATGTGCAGCTGCAGCAAGCTCAGCAAGAAGTATTGGCGGCACATCGACAGCTTCAAGAGGAGAATCAGGAGCTTCTTGAAGCAGAACAGCTCCTGCAGGCTGAGACGCAGCATGTGCTGCAAGCTCAGCACTTCGTTAAGCAAGAGCATCAAGACGTTCAGAAAGCGCAAGAAAAGCTGCAGCAAGCGCAGGCAGCAGCAACTTCCCTGCAAAACAATCCGCTTCAATAGCATCATTGTTTACCGAAAGAGCCTTCGGATTGATCCGAAGGCTCTTTGTGTTTGTCTTATCATTAATTATGAATCAATAAGTAGATACACGATCATCCAAATATGGGATAATGAGCATATTGATCTGCGGAGCAAAGTATAAGTCGCAGGTCATGAGGCAGTCTCCTTTATCATATATCTGAAAAGGCGGGCTAATGTCATTATCATATATGCAGGAGGGGTTGTACGCATGAATGCAGGCTTTTGGGTTCGAATAGGCGGATCCGTGTTAGATGGTTTAATTGTTGGTGTACCGCTCTTTATTATTTCCTTGATTCTTACAGGAGCGCTCGAAAGAGAAGAATATGTCACCGATATTATATCCTTCCTCTATGCGCTGCTGTTGCCTGTGTTTTGGAGAGGATATACGATTGGCAAAAGGATATGTGGCATCCAGATTCGAAGACTTAACGGCGAACCTCCTGGGATCGGAACGATGCTGCTGCGAAATGTAGTAAGTGGCTTATTTTATGGGATAACACTTGGTATTGGGCTTATTGTCAGTGCATTTATGGTGGGCCTGCGTGATGATAAACGGGCAATCCATGATTTTATTGCAGGAACAGAAGTGGTTTTTGCAGATTAGGCGCTCAGAGGGCTTGCAGCAAGCAATTGCAGCAGGCTCTTTTATTGTCCCACACGCTATAGTTTTGCTTTCTTGAAATGGAATGAAGTAAACTAGAGAAGGTGTAACGATGCCGAACATATGGAAAGCGGGGAATAATATGATCGAGCACAATAACGGTGAGTCTGCGCTTAGACAAAGCTCGCGTCGCTTGTATGCGGAGATTTTTTCCTTGAAAGATACGCTTTATCATGACCTTCTGGAACGGTTCAAAGAGGACGACTCCATTAAAGAGTATGAAGAGAAGTGGAAAGCCGGCATTATGATTGCTGCGGCTTCGACAGCCCTGTTCAGTACTGCTTTGTCAGGAAGCAAGGAGTACCCCTTTATTTATTCTTTCCACGCGATCAAGCTGCAAGCTCTTTTTCCAGGAGGAGAAGCTGCTTTAGAGGATTGCATGGCTGCAATTTCCAAATTGTTGAATGGGACAAGCTATCATTCGGGAGCATTCGCGGAAGGACTAGCCTTGTGGCTGTATTTCAACATCAAGGGCAAGGAATCATTTCGTGAGGAAGAAACGCTTCCGTTCCTGCTTGCGGGACAATATATTAATCAATATTACTACAATTGGTTCGATAAGCTGTAAGCGAATGGATGAGCTTGAATAAAGAGAGGGACCGAAAGCCGGACACTTGCAAGAGGTGTCCGGCTTTGTATTTTTAATACGTGGTATTCGCATAATACAGATTGCTTTGATGAGATGATTCTTTTAGAATGAAATAGAGAAAGCGCTTACCTTACTTTTGTGATGTGAGGATTCAAAAAGGTTTGCCATATAAACGGAATTTCTAGAAGAGGAGAGATGGATATGAAAAAGAGCTGGTACCGCCGCATGCTGCTTTCGTATTTTCCAATTTTTATGGTTACGATAATGATTTTGACCGTGCTGGCCTTCTTGATGGTAAATGAAATTTCACATAATGAAACGGTTAAAGCTGACCAAATCTCAACGGGTTACATGATAGATACGTTATCTCGATCCTTGAATGGGGTTGAGTCGGATGTACTGGATGAAATCGAGAAGAACGATCAATTCCGAAAACTGTTGGAGGAAGGACAAACTTCGAATAGCCTTGATGTGGTTTATGAGGTAGTTGACAGTATGCGGGATTTGATAGCCAACGACAGCTTGATTCAGTCCATGTATGTGTACCGGATAGAGGACAAGCAGGTATTTACACAAATCGGTCTTGTCCCATGGAAGGATTTTGCTGACAAAGCATTTATTGAGCAAGCACTTGAACATACCGGCTACCAAGGCTGGTCCGCGATCCGCAATTATCACGAACTCAGTTTGGAGAAAGACAAAAGAGTTATATCTATGTACAAACGAGGGCCGCTTCCTTTCGGTACAGAGGGACTAATAGTCATTAATGTCGATATGTATGCCATTGAACGTATGATTCAATCAATGAAGGATGATTCGGTTTCGTTTTTGCATATTCGCGACAAGGCAGGGCAGTTGCTATTCTCAACTACGACCGGGAACGAGAATGAAGGTAAGATTCTCAATACTGTTGAGATGAATATGCTCGGATGGACCTTCGAGAGCGGTATTGAAGCGGGGCAGCTGTTCATGTGGGTGTCTGTCATTTCATACGTTTGGGTTGTCATCGGTGTACTGACGGTATTATTTGCTATCGGTTATATTTTGTATATCACACGTAAAAACTATAAACCGATCCGATTGATGATGAATCGTATTGAATCCATTCAGCTTCGCAATGAAGGCAATGGGGGGCTGAAGCTGGATGAACTCTCACTTATTGACCACACATTAGAAAACTTAATTCAGCAAGCCTCAGATTTCGAAAAAGAGCAGCATGATCATATGCTCGCTGGCAGAAGACAGCTTTTTTATGATCTGATTCAAGGGGAGGGAGCAGCAAACGCTGAAGAGAGGCTTATGAAGCTGAAGATGCTGCCAGAAGGTAAAAAGCTGGAGCAATTTGCCTTCATCGTCGTTGAAATCGGCCAATACGGTCATTTCAGCACGGGTTTCTCTGTAAGGGATCAGCATACGCTGAAATTTGCAGTATCCAATGTACTGCAGGAGCTAGCTCTAGATGAGGGAATGTTTGCTTGGGCTGAATGGATAGGCGAGAGCCGTATGGGCATTATGATTGGGACGGATATGGAGAAGCAGCTGGCAAAGGAGCGTATAAGACATTTTGCAGAAAAAGGCGGAGTATGGGTACAAGCTAATTTGAGAATGGCCTTAACCTTTGGTATTGGTCCAATTGTCGAGGGCTTGGTTCCAATTAGTACTTC
Source organism: Paenibacillus sinopodophylli (assembly GCF_005930355.1). GTDB lineage: Bacteria > Bacillota > Bacilli > Paenibacillales > Paenibacillaceae > Pristimantibacillus > Pristimantibacillus sinopodophylli. Next base: position 1,319,206 of record NZ_VDBO01000001.1, on the reverse strand, counting down.
ATACAAGGTTGCAATGGATGCGATGCTTCATAAATTGTCGCTCAATAAAGAAGCCATTGTGATGAGCGATGATATGCCAGGCCATGCTGGCAACAAATCCTACAAATATTTGCAGCTTGCAGCTGACTTAGTTAGAGAGTTCCGATTGTCGACAGGCAATTGGCGGGAGCAGCTCGAGCAGCTGTTTGAGTCGTTAGAGGCCGATTGTTTGAAGGATGAGGATATTAGAATGCTCTTGCAGACCATGATGGACATGCTCGGAAGCGAGCTTGGCCATATATCAGAGGTTTTGCATGAGTATTTTACAGGAGAGAAAGCGGAGAATTGGAAACATACGATGGAAAACACGTCATCATTAGCTGAATTGCACAGTTTGATTCTCGCTAATTTAACGGAGCTCTATCATCATTACGTTGCGTTCTGCGAAACCAAAAATCATCATGCGATGGTTAGTGAGATGCGCACATATATCGAACAGCATTTTGCAAATCCAGATTTATCGTTGAAGCATTTGAGCGATCGATTTCATATTTCGGGCAAGTATGCGAGCTATTTGTTCAAAGAAGAGTTCGATATGAAATTCGTTGATTTCATTGTCAAACTTAGAATGGAGCATGCGGAGGTTCTGCTTTCTGAAACGGAGGATTCGGTGCAAAGTATTGCGCTTCAGGTTGGTTACGCGAATTCGATTACGTTCGGACGTGTATTTAAGAAAGTTAGCGGTGTAACGCCTGGAGACTATCGCAGATTGAAGCTGAAGCCGGGAAAACCCAGTCACAGCACGGGTTTATGAAAAATGTTTAGCTTACGAGTAAAGTTGAATGTTCCAAAATATGTATATTTAGTGCAGGGTTTATCGATCAGAAACTAGTTTATTGCAGCAATATCGAATGCCGTGGCATACTTTGGTCATTCGATACGAGCTGCACAAACGACAATGTAAGCGCTACCCGAAGAATGGTGAAGCTCGGGTCGAATACTACTCGATACGAAGAAGGGGTTGGAACGATGACTGCAAACACGACAAAAAAACGGTTCATTGCTTCGAAAACATCAATGCTTGCTTTATTGGTAGTAAGTACTATGGTATTTACGGCTTGTTCATCCAAATCAGAGACTTCTACAAACGGCGGTGACAATGGTAAACCGGCAGATGGCAAACAGGTTACGCTTAAAGTAGAAATTTTTGATCGGGGTAACGCACCTGCTGGTTCTACAATTACAGATAACTACTTATCGAAATTCGTGCAAGAGAAATTCGGTAACAACAATAATGTGAAAGTCGAATATGTACCGGTACCGCGTTCTGAGGAAGTAGCGAAGCTGAATGTATTGATGGCTAGCGGTAGTGACGTTCCAGATATCGTTTTTACTTACGATCCTAATACCTTTAATCGTTACGCCAAACAAGGCGGACTTACTGACCTTGGTCCACTGCTTGAAGAGCATGGAAAAACGTTGAAAACATTTTTAGGTGATGAAGTACTTGAGTACGGTAAGTTTGAAGGTACACAATTCGCGATTCCAGCTAAACGTTCTATTACAGGAAAATATGCTTCCTTTATTCGTCAGGATTGGTTGACTAAGCTTAACTTGCCAGTTCCACAAACGACAGATGAGCTTTATACAACGTTGAAAGCATTCAAAGAAAAAGATCCTGGTCAAACAGGTGGACAAGTGATTCCACTTGGTATGACGATCGCATCTGCGCAATATGAGCCATTGCTATGGTCATTCATTCAGTCGATGACAGAAGAGCAGCAATATACGCTTACGCAACAGCTTGGATCGAATGATTATCCAGTGCTGCTGCCAGGCTTCAAAGATGGACTTCAATTCATGAATAAGCTTTACAATGAAGGCCTAATCAGCAAAGACTTTGGATTGGATAAAGACAAAAAGAAAATGAGCGAAGATATCCAAACGGGTAAAGTCGGTTTCTTCAGTGAAGATGACATTAACATCTACTATAAAGACGGAACGTATGATTTGCTGGAAAAAACAGTAGAAGGTGCTGTGCTATCGGCAGTCGATGTTTACACGAATGACCAAGGCAAGCATGCTAAGCCGCAATATGCACCAAATGGTCTTTACATTATGGTTCCGAAATCAAGCAAGAATGCAGTAGAAGCGGTTAAGTATCTCGATTGGATGGCTTCTGATGACAATTTGTTTAATCTTCAAAACGGTATTGTAGATGAAAACTACACGTTAGTGGACGGTATTCCAGTGACAAACGAGAACCCGACTGAAGAAGCTAAAAACCGTTTATTCAATTCCGGTGACTTGGCGATTATTTCTAACGGCAAACAGCTTGGCAGCCTTGAGGACAACCTGAAAGCAAGAGTTCTATCTATGCCTGCACAATTCCATGAGCAGCTTGCGATTGCACAAGAGATCGCATATGCGGATAATATCCCTCTTGTTGTGCTGGACAGACCCATTGAAGCACAAACCAAATATGCAACAACTTTGCTCGATAAGTTCAATGAGATTATTGTAAAAACAACAATGTCGAAGCCGGATCAATTCGAAAGCACGTACACAGCGATGCTTAAAGATTACATGGCAAGCGGCGGTCAAGCGATCTTAGATGAAAGAACTGCAGCTTACAAAGAAATGAAATCGAAGTAAAGCGAACAAGTTGGAACATGTGCAGGAATCGGCTTAGGCTGCATTCCTGCACAGGCTCCTAATAGATAGAGGAGGCGACCGCTGTGAGCATGGGTGTTTATTTCCGCAGATATTGGCAGCTGTATGCGCTGCTTGTATTGCCGTTGTCCTATTTTCTTATTTTCAAATATGGACCAATCTACGGTATACAAATTGCATTTAAGGATTTCAATTTATTTCAGGGTATTAATGGCAGTGAATGGATAGGGTTTGACGCGTTTAAAGAAGTATTCGGCATGCGTGATTTCTATATAACGCTGCGCAATACGCTAATGTTGAATTTCCTTGATTTGCTCGTATCATTTCCTGCTCCTCTTATACTGGCAATCATGCTTTATGAATTGAAAACGGCTTGGTTCAAAAAATTGTCTCAAACGATTCTTTATATTCCACATTTTATTTCTTGGGTTATTATTGGCGGGATCGTCTACCAAGTATTTGGTACACAGTCCGGTATGATTAACAATTTGTTGACTTCAGTCGGTTTAGAGGCTATTCCTTTTCTAACAGATAAAAACGATTGGCTTGTAACCTATTTGCTTGTTGGTGTTTGGCAAAGCGCCGGCTGGGGAACCATCATTTATTTGGCCGCCCTCACAGGTATTAATAAGGAGCTGTTCGAAGCAGCAGGTATTGATGGTGCGGGAAGGCTGAAACGAATTTGGCATATTACGCTGCCAGGTCTCAAACCAACCATTATTGTCTTACTCATAATAAATCTCGGTCATATGATATCGATTGGCTTTGAACGGCCGTATGTCATCGGGAACTTGGCAGTTCGGGAGTATTCGGATGTGTTAAGTACGTTTGTCTATCGAATTGGAATACAATCCGGGCAGTACACGCTCGCAACGGTAATTGGATTATTCCAAGCTGTCGTAGGCCTCGTGTTCGTACTCGGTTCCAATTATGTTTCTAAGAAATTAACGGATGAAAGCATCCTGTAATCTTTCGCAATATGCCATCTACACTTGCATGCGACTATTTGAAAGGAGCGGACTTTATGAAAGAACAAACCGCTAACCGTGTATTCGATACAATAAATTTTATCGTGTTACTCTTGTGCACGCTGCTATGTCTGGCTCCATTTCTTCATATATTGGCAATCTCGTTAAGTTCAGTCAAACCAATTCAGGCGGGTCTGGTAAGCTTAATTCCAATTGATTTGAATTTTGAAGCCTATTCGAAAGTTTTTATGGACCCCGCGATGATTCGCTCTCTTTTCTTTACGATCCTGCTAACTGTGATTTTTACCGTCATGTGTATGGTTTTGACAATCGCGATGGGATATCCACTGGCGAAAAAGAAACTAAGAGGACGTAAACTTTTTATGTTTGTCGTTGTTATTACGATGTTTTTCAGCGGCGGTATCATCCCAGAATATATTTTGATCAAAAATTTAGGATTGCTTGACTCGATGTGGGCGCTCATATTGCCGGGACTTATTAATCCATTTTATCTGATTATTCTGATTTCTTTCTTCAATAACATTCCCGAGAGCTTGGAAGAATCGGCCGAAATTGATGGCAGCAGCCATTTCCGGACTTTAATTAGCATTATGATCCCATTGTCACTGCCTGTCATTACGACTCTCAGCTTATTCTATGCGGTTGGCCGCTGGAATGGGTTTACGGATACTCTGATGTATATCAACAGTCCGTCGCTTTATCCGCTGCAGCTCAAGCTGTACCAGCTCATTCAGAACAATATGGTCAGTGAGCTCATTCAGATGGAGGGGTCGCAAATGGCTACTGTCGTACCTGAAAGCTTGAAAGCCGCAAGCGTTATATTCGCAACAGTACCTATTCTTATCGTATATCCGTGGCTGCAGCGTTACTTTGTAAGCGGAGTTATGTTAGGCGCGGTTAAAGGTTAGCTTTATGTTGAAATGAGAATGAGAAGCAAGGGAAGGACTGAAGCGGATGTACGGAAAGCTGATAAACATAAATGACAGCTGGGTAAAGGAAGGGACAGATCGGCAGGTCTTGGATTCCTCGAACCGCTATTACGGCGGTGTTGCCGATGTAGAGAATGGGATTGCTTGGCCTAGCCATGGCGGGACACCGATGGTGATGGCACTCTGGATCACTGCTTTAATTAACAAGGAATCTATCTATTATCATGATGAAGAGCTGGCACATAAGCTGGAGCTTAGCACGGAATTCATGCTGCGCATGCAGCATGCAGACGGGACGATATCCCCTGGCTGGACGAATATGCATTCACCTCCAGATACCGCTTTTGTAGTAGTAGGCTTAGCTCAGGCTTATGAATTACTTAGATCAGACGAATGGGGACCGTTGCGGAAAGCAGCGGACAATACGCAGCTCTTTCTAGAGCGGACGATACCAGCATTGTTGACTGGCGGATGTCATACTCCTAATCATCGCTGGGTACTGACTGCGGCACTTGCTTTTATGTTCAAACTGACAGGTCGTTCAGAGCTAAAAGCGAGAGCAGAGCAATGGCTAGCTGAAGGAATGGACGCTACGGAGGATGGAGAGTGGACCGAACGCAGCAACGGTATCTATAATAGCGTCAGCGATATTATGCTGTTCCATGCAGCGGAGCTGCTTGATAAGCCGGAGCTGCTAGAGCCCGTTCGCCGCAATCTGAAAATGATGACCTATTTGATTCATCCGAATGGAGAAGTTGTCACCGATTATTCAGGGCGGCAGGATTTCGGCCATAGCATTACGATGGATGGTTATTTCCTTATCAGCAGACTAATGGCGGTTAAGGATCAGGATCCGGTTTTCGAGGCGATTGCTGAGCTTGCAAGTCAGACGCTCAACCATCCGGGCTGGCTGCCTAACAACGCTTTAATAAGCTATATGCTGCGGCCTGAATTGCGTGAACAACCGATTTCCCCTGCCAAGCTGCCGACTAGCTACCAGGTTATGATCAATCAAGATTTTGAGCGCGAGCGGTATTTGAGTCAGATGGACGAAGCTGGTCATCACGGCATCATTTATCATAGCCGACTGCACCCTGATTTCGGGGCACCGGTTGCTCGTGAACGAGCAGGGCAAACAAGCTTGACGGTTATGGCCGAATCGAACTCAATGTTTGCACTAAGGCACGGAGAAGCAAGCCTGCTCGCTGTTCAAGTCGCGACCTCCTTCGAACCGGGATATGTCAAAATGAATGAGCTGCATAAGCTGGAAAACGGTTACAAGTTGTCGGGCGTCGAATCCAAAGGGTATTACGGACCGGTAAAAGAGCAAGATCTGCCCAAATCAGCTGGAGATGCGATAAGCCCTTGGTATTTGCTCCCGCACCATTTGAGAGAATCGACTCATTTGCAATCCAACCGGATTGAGGCGGAGCTCAGGAGAAGCGAGCATGGCTGGCAGCTTGAGCTTACTTGTGCAGAGCCGGATAGCCTGATGACACAGGTTGTGTTCGTCTTTGGCGGTGGAGGACAATTAGCTGGCGATGGAGTCGTTGCTGTAGAGGACGCATTCTTCTGGAAACAAGGGAAGGCCGTGTACACGGCAGGGGATGACTGGATAGAAATTGATGGCGGAGCTCATGAGCATCTTGTCAAATCGCTGAGAAATACAGCCATACCGGCAGGCTGCCAAACGTTAATCGTTAATCTGATGACACCTTTTCATAAAACCTTTGATATTAAGCTCTCGGGAGCCAATGAGTCAGACGATTCGTCGCTCGGCCTTGCGGTCACCGAAAAAGGGGAGCTGGCGAAATGAGCGTATACTTTGAAGAGCGGGAAGGTGGCCGGTATTGGTACGGGGACGATGACAAACGAATGCTAGAGGTGCTGGCAGGCCGTTATGTTGGGGCGAACCCTGCTGTGCCGCATGCGCTGCGTACGTTCTCCAAATCGAGTTTTATGCAAACGGATGAAGGACTATATGTCATGAATTTGTCTGAAAAGCTTCCGAACGCGGCAAATGGCCAATACTCCTATGTGTATGGGCTTGTGTGGAGTGACGATGATCGTTCAATTGATGGTGTTATAGAGCCGTTCGGACCGATAAAGCTGCTTTTAAATGAGGAGCTGCTTTATCAATCGACTGTTGTGGATGAGCTGAAGCTTGATGCATGGGCAGTCGTTCCACTGTCATTTCGTAAAGGGTGGAATCGTATTGTCATTGAAGCACGCTATACAGTTGCCGGGTTTGGTTGTCGATTTGGCGCTGACGAGGCGAAGGTACGTGTTCTACAAGTGCTGTCGCCGTTTGTAGAACGCTCTGGTAGTGCAGGGTGGGTTTATTCTGAGCCAGTGAATGAATCGTTAATGAGCGAATATGGCAGCGTCAATTTTATAGGAGAATCCGAAGAAGCAAGCCCGCTCACTTGGTATCCACGTACGAAATGGTCGGATGAGGAGCGAGCGCGTCCGAACTGCGAGCGCTTATTCGGACGTCCATCCAGCCCTTCTGCCGCATTTGGCTGGTCAAAGCTTTCGCTGCCTGCTAGTGCAGCGGAGATTGTCCTCGAAGGGGTTGCTTATGGTGCTACGAAAGTATGGCTTGGCGGCCAGTTAGTCGCAACACTAGCTGAGGCTGGAAAATTCCGAGTTGTAAGTAAAGCCCCAGCAGGCAACAGTGAATTGCTTGTGCATACGGTAAGCGGACTAAGTGGCTGGGGGTTTGAGCTGCGTGTGCTAACAGATGGAAGTGTTGTGGAGCTAGAATCTCCAGCAGCTGTTCATGGCTATGATGGAAAATGGTTATTTGCAGGACCGCTTGATCCGGAAGAACGATTTGATCCGGCATCTGTATGCTCGACAGCCGCTCTATTTCGAACAAACGTGAACATAGAGCATTCAACTTGCTTCACCTATTGGACGGTAGATGCTCCGCATACGCGCGTACGACCATACTATGAGAATGCTATGCTAAGCAACAAATGGACGACAGGCAGTGCAACGAATTATGGCCGCTGGGATTATCCGCTCGGTGTTACGATGTATGGGCTATTAAAAACGGCAAGCGAGCTTGAGCGACAGGATTTGCTCGATTATGCTCTAGGACATATCCGCAGCTGTACGAATATGTATGATTATTCGATGTGGGACAAAGAAGAGTACGGGTTTCCTTCTCTCAATCATCAGCTCGTATTAATCCGCATGCTTGATAATTGTGGTTCTTTCGGCTCAGCCATGCTGGAAGCGTACTCGTATACACAGGATCAAACTTTTTTGCGCATCGCCGATCGAATCGCCGAGTTTATGCTCCAAAAGCTGGAACGGAAAGAGGACGGCGCTTTCTACCGGCAATGTGAAGGCGATTATTCTGCCAATACGATGTGGGCAGATGATTTGTATATGAGCGCGCCTTTCCTAATCCGCTACGCACAGGCAACAGGAGATCAGCGACCTCTTAATGAGGCGGCTCAGCAATTCTTATTGTTCAAAAACTATTTGTTTATGAAAGACGAAGCATTAATGTCCCATGTGTTTGACTTCAAATATGGAAAAGCGACGCTAGTGCCTTGGGGACGCGGAAATGGCTGGTGCTTATTTTCATTATCCGAGCTGTTAGAGAAGCTCCCGCTGGATCATAGCGATAGGCCGCTGCTAGAATCGTTTTTTGCTGAGATGTGTGCTGGCGTTGCTGCTCTGCAGTGTGAGTCAGGTCTTTGGAGGCAGGTGCTGAATCAGAATGAAGCCTACGAGGAAGCATCCTGCACGGCAATGTTTGCGTACGCAATAGCCCGCGGTGTTCGTTTCGGCTGGTTGAAGCAGACGGAGTATTATACAAACGTAGCAATGCTGGCATGGCGGGGATTAACGAGCAAAGCCATTGATAAGAAAGGCAACGTATTCGGTGTGTGCAGCGGCTCGCGATACTCCTTCTCTCCCGATTATTACATGTATGATCTGAGAACGGTCCTTAATGATAATCATGGCATTGGCATTATGATGCTGGCAGGAGTCGAGATTGGCCGTTTGAAATCACATATACGGATATGAAGATTTAAGCTGATTAAGAAAAGATTGCCATTTCATAACCGCTCTGAGCATAATAGAATATAAGCTAATTTTGCGAGCGAGGAATGAGAATGAAAGCGACCATTTATGATGTAGCTAGAGAAGCTGGTGTTTCAATCGCAACCGTATCGAAGGTCATCAATGCCAAAGGCAAAATAAGTGCGGAGCGGCGCAATCAAATTTTTGCCATTATGCAGCGGCTGCAATATCAGCCTAGTGCAATTGCAACTGCGCTGACCAGCAAGCAAACATACACGCTAGGGCTTCTAATTCCCGATATAGCCAATCCATTTTTCGCTGAAGTTGCACGAGCAGTAGAGGATCGCGGTCATCAATTCGGCTATAGCGTGATCATTTGCAGCACGGATAATAAGGATGAGCGTGTCGAGAGATATATGAACGTGCTGAAGCAGAAACGTGTGGACGGCATTATTATCGGAACTGGATTTGATAATCAAACGATGCTGGAGGATATGAGCTCAAGCCTTCCTATCGTCGTTATTGGACGCGAGGTTTCTTCCTTGCAAGTTGCTACGGTAGTCGCGGACGACTATATGGGCGGGTGCCTTGCAGCTGAGCATCTGCTGACACTTGGACATAAACAGATTGCAGTGTTGACCGAGAGTCTGCTTATTAGCAGCAGCCGGGAACGACTTCGCGGCTTCAGAGAGACACTCGGCAGAGCAGGACTTACTCTCCTCGAATCGAATATAGTCTCTTGCCGGAATGGGCTTGAAGACGGGAAAGCACGAATGATAGAGCTGTTTAGAGGCGAGGAGCGGCCTTCAGCGCTATTTTGTTTCAATGATTTGTTAGCGGTTGGTGCGCTGCAGGCCGCGAAGGAATCCAGTATTGAGGTTCCCTCAGCGCTTTCAATTGTTAGCTTCGACAATACGTTATTAGCTTCGGTCACAAGCCCGTCGCTTACTTCTATTGCACAGCCAATGGATCAATTGGGTGAGTCTGCCGTTGATTTGCTTCTAGGACAGATTACACATGGACATGATGCCAAGCAGCGAATATTGCTGCGTACAGAACTTATTGTGCGACAGTCTACGGCTGCTGTACAATCGACTTCGACATTGTAGGATCATGCCGAGATATGTTAGAATAAGGATTAAATGATGGTTAAGACAAGGCTATTCGAAGCTCCTTCGCATCGATCTGAGCGATCAGGCATATGCGAAGGAGCTTTTTTGTTCCACACCATGAGGCAAAGAAGGGAAGCGATGTAATGACGATAGAGCTAGGAGCAGGCTGGTCTCAGCAGTTGAACAATGAGCTTGATGCCCCTTATATGCGCGAGCTTCTGGGGAAGCTTGACGGACTTTATGAGAGCACAACGATCTACCCGGATAAATCTGATATATTTAATGCACTTGATTATACATCCTATGAACAAACGAAAGTGGTTATTTTAGGACAAGATCCGTACCATGGGCCGCAGCAAGCACACGGACTTAGCTTCTCCGTCCAGCCGGGCATGAAGGTGCCGCCCTCGCTCAAAAACATCTATAAAGAGTTGGAGTCGGATATAGGCGTTCCAGCGCCAGACCATGGTAGCCTTGAAGCATGGGCGCGGCAAGGCGTCCTGCTGCTGAATACGGTGCTTACTGTGGAAGCCGGCAAACCGAATACCCATCAGGGAATGGGGTGGGAGCTGTTTACCGATGCCATCATTGCCGCTCTGAATAAGAGAGAGCATCCAGTCGTCTTTATGCTATGGGGAAAGAATGCTGAAGCCAAAGCAAGTGCCATCCATACGGACAAGCATTTGATTATTTCTTCTCCACACCCAAGTCCATTTGCGGCACGCAAAGGTTTTTTCGGAAGCAGGCCATTTTCGAGGGCAAATGCCTTTCTCACTCAAGTTGGGAGCAAGCCTGTCAATTGGTCAATACCTATGCTAGCTGATCTCGTCAGCCAATAAAGAAAAGGCTTCTCTATATCTTTGAACGAAAAGGTTCGAAGATGAAGAGAAGCCTCTTTAATTGGTTTATTGCGCGATTATACCAGTGCTGTCCGAGCCAGCAGATCCAGGGCTGGAAACGGCAGCATCAGCCAGTACCGGTTTAAGCTTTGCATCCACATATGTCGAAATGGATACTTCTGTTATGACTTGAGGATACATGCTTTCAGGATCGGGAAGGATCGTCTCGAGATGGATAACGGCCTGATCACCTTCGAATCCGATGGAAGAAATTCGAAGGCCATACCCTGGATGCGGCATTTGAGCAGTGATCGTTACTTTGTTGATATCTGCATTCACTGCGGAAACCGTAAGCTTCGTTTCGAAATTAGGCTGTTCAGGCTGGTTAGGGATAGGCGCGTTGTCCTTTGTGAATTGGATAGCGTCATAGAGCCAACCAGCCGCTTCGCTGCGCGTGATGGCTTTCTTTGGATAGAACTTATTGGTTTTGTCCAATGTTACGACCTTACTAATAATTAGCTTCTGAATGCTGTCCATATAATCTTTGTTGACGTCAGCTTCATCCGCAAGCAGCATGAAGATCTCGATGAAAGCATAATCGCCTTTTTTCAGGATTGCTTTGAATAGATGATGTGCAAATTGCTCACGACTCATGACGTCATTGGCTTTAATTGTTTTTGGAATCTCCAGGCCGTTCAGGCTAGCGATAATGAAGGCATCTGAGTACCAAGCATCATTTTTGAGATTTGTGAAATAGTCACTTGTTTCAGGTGCTCTGATGAAACGGATGTTGTCGATGTTCAGGTCCAAGCCTTTGACAATCAAGGAAACACCTTGTGCGTAAGTAAGGTTACCCTTTGGATTGAAGTTATCCTGTTTGTCTCCGCTAATGATGCCCAATTTTTTAAGCTCCGCGATCTTTTGCTCGTTTGAATCAGACTTTACGTCCTTGAATGCCCAAACGCTTTGTCCCAGTGTGAATAACATCATTGCAACTAGTGTTACGATTAATAGAGAACGTTTTTTCATGTGGTCACCTCATCTTGTTATTTGCTATAGCTAATTATTCGACGGTAAGAGGGAGGGAATTGTTGCACTTGTTGTAAAAAAGAATAATAAATTTAAGCTTAATAAGCAAGAATGAAAGCTATTGATTATGCACTTTAACGAGATGCGTTACAATCATATCCGGACATTGTCTAGCTCATGCTTGAACTTCTGAATGCAATGCTCATACAGCAAAGACATTTGTTTTTTGTAAGTTTTGATCCAGCCCACAACCATCTTGCGCTGGGGGAAAGGCGCTATCTCGACCAGAGAGAGTCCCTCCGCCAAGTATTCATGCTGGCCCTTAAAGGAAAAGTCGTGGCCGATCGTAATCGCAAAATCTTCATGCAGCGATGTTCGGATCGCTTCCGCGTTATTCGTCGTAAATAAGATCGGCAGTTCACCGTATTCCAATGTCAAATCCGCTACAAAGTCCTCGACAAATTTATCGTGATACAAGACCAAATTGTAATTGCACAGATCCTTGGGATGAATCGTTTTGTTTTTCGCGGCCCTCGAATTTCGGTTTGCGCATACAACCAGCTTGCCTTGAACGATTGGATCGAACATTACCCCTGCGGCTTGCTCCACTTCATCCTCATACATGGCGACAAGGCCAAGCCCGATCCTGCCGGCACGAATGTCTTTCACAATAGCGGTCGAGACGTTTTCTTCAATGTTAATTCGCAATAACGGATACTCTTTTTTGAGCGCGGCAAGCATTTTGACCATGATGGGCATCAGACCAGGAAACGTTGCGATATCCAACTCACTGTTACCTATATGCTGCTCATGTTCGGCAAGTTTCTCCATCTCGTCGATTGCTTGAAGCGCTTTCAACGCTTTAGCAATTACTTTTTTTCCTTCTGGCGTCGCTGCTGCTCCAGCCTTGGAACGTTTAAAGATGATTAAGCCAAGCTCCTTCTCCAGTCTTGACACCGATTGGGATAATGCCGATTGCGTAACGTGCAACTCGTTGGATGCAAGGGACATAGATCCCGTGTGAGCTATCTTTACGATGTGTTTCAACTGCTCAATATTCATTCTTACAACTCCATCCATTAGTTAAGCTAATATATATATTATAAACAATAATTATTACTTAACAATAAAGAGGAGTATACTTTTTGTAAGAATACATACAAAAAGGAGATGTACGCGATATGAAAGCGGCTGTATATTACGCAGCGAAGGACGTTAGACTCGAACAACTCGAAATTCCTGACGCTGCTGAAGGCAAAGTTAGGGTTAAAGTTCAATATGCAGGAATTTGCGGCAGTGATCTGCATGCTTACCATCACGGCATTGGTGTTCAAACCGGAGAGCCTCATGCTGTTTCTGGAAAGATGGCTCCGTTGACGTTAGGACATGAGTTCTCAGGCATAATCGACGAAATCGGAACTGGCGTCAAAGGATTCGAACTCGGTGATCGAGTAACGATTGAGCCCCTTATTTATTGCGGAGTATGTGCTAGCTGCCGGTCAGGGAACTATAACCAATGCGATCATGTTGGTTTTGTAGGTCTTAACGATAATGGCGGATTCGCTGAATATGTGGTCGTTGAGCCTTATATGATCCATAAACTTCCTGAGCAAGTTTCCTTTGAAGAAGGAGCTTTAGTGGAACCTTCCGCTGTAGCTTTGCATGCGGTTCGTCAAAGCAAATTAAAGGTCGGCAATCAGGTCGCAGTATTCGGAGCAGGCCCGATCGGATTGTTGACGATACTGGCGGCAAAATCTGCAGGCGCAGCTAACATTTTTGCGATAGACGTATCGGAGGAAAGGCTTGAGCTGGCTAAAAGTCTTGGCGCAATCGTCATTAACAGCGCAAAGGAGGATGCAGTTTCCACTATTCTGGGAGCATCAGGCGGCGTAGATGTCGCATATGAAGCGGCCGGCGTTCAGCCTACTTTGAGCAGTGCCATTTCCGTCCTGCGCAAAGGCGGGGAAGTTATGGTCATTGCCGCATTCGCTGAACCGCCTAAAGTGGATTTGTTCCAGCTAATGATCAAGGAAGCAAATTTGACGTCGATTCTTGCTTATCGTCATATTTTCCCGGAAGTGTTGTCGCTTATAGCGGCAGGCAAGCTGGATGTTAAACAAGTCATCACCAAAAAAATTATGCTGGACAATATCGTCGAGAACGGTCTCGAACTGCTCATTAAAGATAAGAGCCAGGCGAAAATCCTGGTTCAGATCGGCTAGAAACATACTAATGCACCCCGTGCTCTATATGAGCTAGGGGTGTATTTGATGTGTGTTAGGAGATACGAAAAGCCCCGCAACCCTTATGAGATAAAGGATTGCGGGGGCTTTTAATCGTATGATCTGAACAGGGTTCGAACCTGTGCCCTACCCTTTCAAGACTCTCGGACGGTAATCAGGATTGTTGTTAAAGTGTCGAAACCCTTGTTATTATTGAGTTTTTGCGAGTTCCTTTGTTGCTGGATATTGTTTGAATCTGGTGCCGATTTTCAACTTTCGGCACCAGAATCGGCACCAGATTTATTTCCTTAAAGAACTCTTAATATTTATCATTGTCCATTATTCCGATGAATAAAACATAACCGAAGAGGAGGCATAGAGTTGTATAAATCAAAGGAAGATTTTCCACTAGCGCTGGAGCCTACTCATATTCAAGAGATATTACGGATAGGGAGACGAGGTACATACGAACTTTTAAACAATCCTCTTTTTCATGTAAATCGCATTGGTAAGAATAGAATGATTAGACTTCCTAGAGATGTCTTCTTTAGCTGGCTTGAAGGCTACTCTAAATAATTTTGAGCAGGGGGAAGAACAATTTATGAAGTGAACAGGAGAGTTTCCATGTCAAAGAAGCGAGAAGTTACAGTTACATTTATTCCTGTTGAAGGAGATGTTCTTGAAACAATAATTGACGCGATCGCCCCTAATATTCAAAGAGTATTAGACAAACACGGGGCCACAATAAAATGTGGAGTGCGCAATATGCTTAGAAAACATGCCAAACCACATCCTAGTGATGATTAGAGACCGACATTAAAATAATGACGGTGTCCTGCTTGCGTAGAAGTAGCTGCTCTAAACTGATATACACGATAGGATATATATTTTCTGAAGCAGGTACAATTTGCTATCAATGCCTCTTCTAGCGTTGCTTCCATCGTTGCTCTTGCCATTACCTTAAAACCAAGCAACAGCCTACGCTGCTCGTTACAGCTGGCGTTGCTCTCGTTGTCGCTCACATCGTTTGTAGTGCCTCCTGTGCTCGATACTTCCGACATAAATGAACATCAGTTTGAAAAACAGCAGCCTCCTCTTAAATCCGCTATGACGCACCTTTATAAACCTAATAGGTTCACCCCTGCAACAGATTTAACACCCAATGAACATTACTCCAGACGTATTTAGGAATACATACAGCCTTGCTAGGCGCGAGCAGCAGCTGTTACCTTATTGTTACTCGAGTCATGCAGATACATCTATTCATGATGCAAGCGCATGTTAGTATACTTGCTGATCTACTTAGAAGGAATTAGCGCTCAGCCCCTCGAATTAAATTTCTTTGTTGAATGGAGCTTATTCGATTTGTTTAGTCCATGTAATTATTACATAACTAAGAATATTATATTTACTATTAAAAATGATTACATATTTTCCGATAAGAC
Organism: Paenibacillus sinopodophylli; assembly: GCF_005930355.1. GTDB lineage: Bacteria > Bacillota > Bacilli > Paenibacillales > Paenibacillaceae > Pristimantibacillus > Pristimantibacillus sinopodophylli. The sequence continues at coordinate 1,303,945 of NZ_VDBO01000001.1, read as the reverse complement.
TTTAGTGGAAATAATAATTTAAAAAGGGGATATTAGATATGAAAAGAAAATTTAGTTTTATATTTGGATTTTTAATTATTTTGATGGCATTTACGTATTCAACTGTATTTGCAGAGGTTAATCCAGGACTCGTAAATGGAGCATCATTGAAATTGGGTTCCGCATATCAAGTCCCAACGACTACATCATCTACAAGTTTACTAACAGATAAAGATTTGAATACGTTTTATGAAATCGGGACTCATAGCTCCACATCAGCTATTGATACTGTTTTTTATACATTTTCTTCGGGGAAATCTATTGGCTCTATTTCCTTTAAATCAGATGTACCTATAGAAATAACACTATACAATGAATCCAAAGCTCAAATAGCAACTAGTTTTCTAACAAATCCTAATAATCTTGGGAATGAAGTAAACGTTGTTAATTTTAATACAACCATTAATAATGTATTTGGATTTGCAATCATCAATACAGGTCCAGTTGCTGGTAAAATATATGAAGTTGATATTTATTCCACTAGAGATTCTGTAGCACCATCAATTCCAGTTGATCTAAATGCAGTTGTTGAAACGGAAACTGATAGTGTCACTGTTTCTTGGCAACCATCAATTGGAACTGATTTGGTGGGCTATAACTTCTATGTAAATGGAATAAAAAAGAATTCATCATTAATTCCAGTAAATCATTTTGTTTTGAATGATTTTATCTATGGGAATGAATATGTTTATCAAGTAACTTCAGTGGATCTTAATGGTAATGAATCTTTAAAAAGTGCCCCATTATCATTCACTCCTCTATTAAATAATTACGCAATTTTAACAATAACATTAACAAATGGATTAGAAAAAGAATATGATATTTCAATGACTGAAGTTAATAAGTTTATAAATTGGTATGATTCCAAAGATGCAGGTGTTGGCCTAGCAAAGTATGCCTTCGTAAAAACTTGGAATAAAGGACCTTTCAAATCTCGAACGGAATATGTGATTTTTGATAAAATACTAACTTTTGAAGTCAGTGAATATGAAGTAAATTAGTGCTTTTTAAAGAGTCACTCTCATTGAGTGGCTTTTTTCTTTTCTCCAAAAACGGCATAAACGGTGGAGAGAGCAAGTGCGAACGCATGTTCTGTGTTTTGTTTGCGAAAATAGGCTCGAAGCTGTTTTACTCCAAAATATGGATACGATATAATGACCTTGTTCTTCCTTTTTACTAACTAACTAAGTGCGTATATCTATAAAAGATATTGATCTAAGTAATCTACTGTAGCAGTCCGGCAGATTCTGAACCATAACGGGAAGACATTTGATGTTGGAGCTAAGACGGTTTCAGGTGTACGTTCTATTGGGATAGACAAGACAACTGCATCCGTATTGGACAAGTTACGCAGGAGAATGATTAGAGAGAAGATGGGGCACAGGGATATTTACGAGGACTTAGATCTTGTTATTTCTACTCAGCTTGGTACGTCGCTCTCACCGCGTAATCTTAATCGATCATTCTACCGATTAATTGAACAAGCGGAAGTCCTGAAAATTAGATTTCACGATATGCGCCATATCCATGTAGTATTGTTGTTGAAGATGAGAGAGAATAATAAAAGAATAGCAGAGCGGCTTGGATGGTCAAGCGTTAAGATGCTTAATCGTTACGCACATGTGACACCACATATGCAGAGGGAGACAGCGGATGCTTTTGGAGAGATGTTTTACAACAAGAAAGCAACCGTTTGATTACTAAAAAACGATCTGCACCAAATTCATAAAAGACAGTTAGAGAACGGACTTAACAAAAACGAAAAAACCCGCAATCCCTTATGGTACATAGGATTACGGGTTTTCATTCGTATGATCTGAACAGGGTTCGAACCTGTGACCCCTACCCTGTCAAGATAGATAGGTGTTCGGTGTTATACCGTATTTAGCAGTAATAGCGGCAGTTAAGGGTGTTCGCACGAACGTTTGTTCTGTATGTTTCAGAACCTTTAAAAATCTATTTTCGTATCAAAAATCGTATCATTTAGTACCATAGAATGCTTTACCGAATGTATCAGCAACATCTTCTTGAATATCGGGGCGAATATGCGCATAATTGTCGATCATTCTCGTGTCCGACCATCCAAGGCGTTCTGCAATTGCCTGTGGTGTTTCTCTATTTTTAATTAGGAATGTAACATGTGAATGTCTCATGTCATGAAATCGAATCTTCTTCAAATCTTCGCCAGTGTATCCCCATTTAGCTCGAGCTTCAACCAGCTTCTCATTGAGTGTTTCGACAATCCTATCAAACGTCCTATTAAGGTTACGGGGAGAAACTGGACTGCCGAAACGCGTGCATACTACAAGTCCGTTATCTTCGAAAACATCGGCATACTTCATACGTCCCTCGCGTTGCTTAATCCGGTGTTTATTTAAAGCGTTCATTGTTTCGGTATCGACTTTTATAGGCCTTTGTCCTGACAATGTCTTTGCTCCCACATCAAATCCTTTGCCATCATGGTTCAATATCTGCGTGATGCTGATAATACGGTTATCAAAGTCAACGTCTTTCCAACGAAGCCCCAGTATTTCCCCTTGTCTCATTCCTGTGGTAAGAGCAAGGACGAAAACAATCGCTAACGGATCTTCTGCAGCAGCTTCGAGGAATTGCTTTGATTCTTCCAATGACCACACCTGCATTTCTTTCTTACGCGCTTTAGGTCTTGGCACAATTGATGTGGGATTCTTCTGAATCATATCCCACGTAACTGCTTTTTTCATTGCTGCGTTTATGAGTGTATGGCATTTTTGGATATTCTCATCCGACAGTTCTCCATTTTCGAAGAGGCGATTGTACAAGTTCTGTATAAGTCTAGGAGTTAATTCGGAGAGTTTGAACTCACCTAAGAACGGCAAAATGTGATTGTTTATCAATGCTGTGTATGTTGTAAGGGTTTGAGGCTTTACTTGTAGTTTCTTGTCATTTAAAAAATCACGCATAAAGTCGTTGAAGGAAGTCTTTGAAGGCTCGAAGAATGTGTTTTTATTCAGGTCATTTTCCATTTCTGCCATAGCAGCTTTTGCTTCTTTTTGAGTTCTGAATCCTCTTCGCATCTTTTGTTTATACTCGCCGTTTTTGTCTTTGTAATTAATTTTAAAATCCCAATTTCCTGTTGCGTCATTCTTCATAACTGGCATTGTTACTCACCAGCCTTGTATTCAATTAGTTCGTTGATATCCTTAATATCAAGGGCGACCATAATCTTATTCAGTGTTTCTGGTGACCAGTTCTTAGCCCTGTTCTTCACCAAGTCGTCAACAGTGTTCCAACGAATGCCGATCTCTTCACTAAGTTGCTTGGTATTGTATTTCTTTTCAAACATGATCCTATCCAGCTTTAGCCTTAACATGTTTTATCACCTCAAAATGATAATACAACGAATATCGTTTTAAATCAACAATATAAGTTATAGATAAACTAAATATGTTGACAATCAACGAAAATAGTTGTATAATAAGAATATAAGGAGGTGAGAACAAGATGGCCAAAAAGAAAAAGAAACAGCAAGTAGATAATCGAGTGGCAGTAATCATCACGCTAGTGAGTGCAATCATTAGCCTGATAAACTCGACAATCGCCCTCATCATCACACTCAGCCACTAAGCAGAACCCGAAAGCCTTGGCTCCGAAAGGAGCCTTGGTCTAGGGGATGGTGAAATATAAGGGTGCTGTTTCTTTCTCTGAAATTATATCACAAAGGGGATGGATATATGAAGACGTCCAAACTGTTGACGGCTGCAGTTATTATCAGCATCGCCGCTTTGGTCATTAGTATGGTGGCTCTTACAATCACATTAGTTAAATAAACGCCTGAAGAGTCTGCTGCGGAAGCGGACGAAACCATTTCGAGTTAACCCTCGGAGTGGTCGCGGATCTCCGCTACGAGTTAGCCGTGCATGGCTGGCCTTTACATATATTGTTCTTTGAAATATTTAATAAACATAGATTTATGATTAAGGGAGAGTGTGTTTGCGTGAAAAGTAATTTTGAGAGAATTATCAATAATTTACAGACAACTTTTGCTGAAGACGAAACGATGCAAGAACAGTTAGAACGCATTGATATGAAAAGCCAATTTCGTTCGCCAGAGATGCTTCACGAAAGTTGGAATGACCTAGCTCGATTTATTAAGACTATTCCAATGGATGCGCTAGTAAAATTACTAATTGTTTTTTCGGATTCCATTATTTTTAGTGAAGGAGAAAAGGCGGAAATCTAAACATCTCTTTATAAACATAATAATAATATAAACAATCTAATATCATCCGAAAAAACGAATGATGAAGACAAAGCATTTGCGAAGGAATGGTTAGCAAATAGCTTGAGTGTAGTCTATAAAATTCAGGATAATGATTTCTGATTAACGAACTACTACTTTTTCCTAACTATGGTACATAAATGGTAATTATATGTTAAAAGCGCTATTTCTTGTCATGCAGTCGCCACCAATAGATAAGAGAGCAAACATGAGCAGCACCCGACACAACAAACATACCCATTCTGGCAGTAGGCCGGCTTTGAGCCGTAAGGCACCTAAAATCCACAAGGGTACAATAGCGGGCATGCTGCTCTTTTGCTTCCTAGCTCGACATTGATTACATCTTTGTCGGAGGTGATCGCGTTATCTCTTCACTGGGCGCACTCAGTTGGCATGAGAACGTATGTTAGGTGTTTTGCCTCGTAACTGAACGCCGAATATACAAAGTCTCTTAAAATGGCAATGCGAGCGTCTGGTGATGTCCGTTCTTTTTCGCTAAATCAACCAGCGTGGATTCAGCGACTACTCTAGCCAGCTCCGCAGGATCGGTTGGCTACCGAATACAGTTTGAGGGGGAACACCTTCATTCTGGTAACACAACTGCGGGGCATCATATGTCGGGTTTACTCATTGGATGAGGATAGACACGGAAAAGAGGGTTCAATCCCCTCCGCGTTTTAGCAACTCGGTAAGCGCACTGGTGGTTTGTTAACATCCGAGATAAGTATCCAGTGTAAAACGTTTTGGTATGCGACACGGTTCGAATCCGTGACCTGACAACTAATAAATTCACTATTCCCAAGGGAGCTTGACGGCTCTCTTTTTCGTTACGCTGATCCTGCAAGGCGGCATGGTTTTGTCATTCTCCAGCCGCAATGTTTGCATCCTCACTCCTTGCCACTGACTGCAGGTGTAAGGATCGGCTCGCAGCGGCTTATGACATGCCGCAGTAAATGTCGTTCTTCACCCCTTGAATAACGAACGTTTGTTCGCATATAATAAGAGCATCGAAAATGAGGATGGTGTTCTTATGGAGACAGGATCACGCAAAAAACTCGAAGGAAATGGATTGTGGGAAAGCAGTCGAATAATCCTACCTGAGCACAAAGCAGCTCTTAATAAATTGTTTGCCGATGATAAAAAGCGGAAGCGCATTGAGTTGGATGAGCAAGAATGGGCAATCATTTCGCAATTGGTTGAGGCATCGCTTAAAAGCCGGCAGGAGATTAAACTGCAGATGTTTCACGCTACAGAGAAGCTGGAGGTTATCGGCATCGTTGATCGCGTGGATCAGCTTAATGAGCGCTTTATGGTGGACGGCGAATGGTTCAAGATTCGTGATATTGAGGGTGCAAGCATTGAGCATTGATCGGCAAAAGCTGGTCGCTCACCTTGAAGGCAAGACTGAGGAGCTGCGGCTGAAGATTGAAGGGTTCGACGACTCAAAAGGGATCGACAGCGGCATGGTGCTTATGTGGCTTGCAAAGAAAATCGTCCTGACTCATCTGTTAGATGATTTGTATAAGGGTGAGTTTGATAAAGAAAAACCGCTTAGCGAACCTTGAATTCGCAGGCGGTTTTTACGTAGTGCATGTAACATACTCGCTCCTATTTCTTGTCTTTTGGTGGGAACGGATCATTACCATAGCTATTCGAATTTGCTATTTTACCATCTTTATTATGGATTCGATGCTCTGTTTGATCTTTTTTAGCTTGTTCTTTCCCAAGCTTTTGTGCTTCAACTTTAGTGTCTGCATGACTTTTTACTTTTCCGCCCTGTTTGTTGTTCCAACCCCCATCTGGGTCAGGCACGGTATGAACTGGTGGTTTTTTATCGGACATATTAGAACCTCCTCTCTAGTTATATTTTACTAGGAAGCAGATTACAGCAGCAAGATATATAAACCGAGCAATAACGACATAATCTCCTATAACAATTCGACAATTTGTCGATTTAGTCACTCATCCAAGTGGCTTTTTATTTTCTCCACAAAACGGCATAAACGAGAGTATAAACGAATACGAACGTATGTTAGGTGTTTTTATTGGCGAAAACGGGCTAAATCTCGTTTGACTCCAAAATGTGGCAGTTGTAAAATGATCTTGTTCTTACTCCAAAGTTACAAAGTACGTATATCTTTAAATACAATCGCCGTACTACGGCGCACCTTGCCCTTAGTGGGTAGCGTAGCGATCCCATGCTTTTATATCTGCTCTAACATATATCGTTTTTCAGAGTCGCCCTTAAATGGAGCGGCTTTTTTTATTGCCAAGAAAGGAGTTGAGACGATTGAAACTGCAACGATTATCCATATTCTCTATATTCCTGACACTGTTCTTGTACATCAACGTGGTGCCGATCAGAGACGTTCCTAGCAATTACGTGCTGGCAGATCGCACTGAGCCTAAGAGCAAAGACGATGTAGCTGCTCATGGCTAAAACTGCACCCAAGGACAAGAAGCCTACAACCAGTAGACCTGAGATGCAGACGCTCACTGTCACATATAAGTGCGGGCATGAGGGGCAGCGACCTGAGATCGTTTATCCTCATGTTGGCATTTCTCATACGCTTAGCTGGATCAAAAATAATGTGAGGTGTGGTGAATGCAAATGAGTCTTATAACGCTCATCTGTTATGTGATTGTTGCCATGTTCGTGCTATCCGTTGTGGTTGCAACGATTGTATTTGTGAGAATGAATAAAACGCTCAAGGACTTCAATAGTGAATACAACGCTGCTGAAGAGCACATAGAGCTGACCACTAAGCACATGAGGAATAGGCCTTGGAAGATACCGCGATGACAGAGTATCAGTGCGGGTCGTGTGAAGCGATAGACATATACGAGCATATGAAGCAGGCATGTAGGCATTGTGATAGTAAGTCGTTGTGGCCTGTTCAAAAGCTCGGTGTTGAAGAGACAGTCGGGGGTGGTGATATGTAGATGGCTAGAGCAAGGGACCCTAATCGAGACAGGGCAAAGGACATATGGAATGAGCACGGCGGGAATATCACAAACCGACTCATTGCTGATCAGCTTGGGATTGACGAGAAGAAGGTTGCAGTTTGGAAACAACGCGATAAATGGAATGTTGTACAACAAACCAGTAAAACTGTTGTACAACAAAAACAGAGCCGTCCTGAGCCTGCGAAAAAGCAGAGAACTTCTTCGGGAGATTTCGATAATGAATCCATAGGTAAACTCTCAGACAAGCATAAGATTTTTGTCGAAGAATACTTAGTCGACCTAAACGGGACGCAGGCTGCTATAAGGGCTGGTTACAGTGAAAGAACGGCGAATGAGCAAGCGTCTCAACTCTTAGCTAAACTTAGTATCCAAGCTGCAATAAGAGTGGCGAAAGCGAGAAGAGAGCAACGGCTTCATTTCACGCAGGATGACGTGGTCAATCAGCTCGCTAAAATAGCATTTGCTGATATCAAGGACGTCATCGATTGGGACAGCGGTAAGCTGGCACTCAGGCCGTCTGAAGAGGTTGATGGTACGATACTTTCGGAGATTAGCGAGACAGTTTCGGAGCATGGCCGGAGTAAAAAGGTGAAGCTAAATGACCGTATGCGGGCTCTGCTGAAGCTTTATGAACACATGAGCGATGAACAGCGACTTCGAATTGATAAATTGCGGTCGGATGCCGAGGCGAAAAAAGCCGAAGAAGACAATGATCCGCATGCTCAGGGAGCTGGCTATGAAGAAGCTTTGAACGCTCATGTTAAAGATGTCTTTGCAGATGAGGATATCGACGATGAAGCGTAAACGGAAGACCTCATTTCGCTTTCAACCATTCAGTCGCAAGCAAAAGAAACTCATGATGTGGTGGACCGATAAGAGCCCGTACAAGGACTTTGACATGGTTATAGCTGAGGGCGCAATCAGGGCGGGCAAGACAATAGCCTGTATCGATTCGTTTATTACCTGGTCGCTTGCAAAGCATCGAGATCAAAACTTTATCATAGCCGGTAAGTCAATGGGTGCGCTCAAACGTAACGTGCTTGAACCAATGTTTCAGATTCTCACGGCTAAAGGTATTCATTATGAATATCACATGTCACAGAATCCGAATGTTACTATCGGGACCAATACCTATTATCTGTTTGGAGCCGGCAACGAAGCTAGTCAAGACACGCTTCAAGGCTTGACTGCTGCGGGCGCGTATCTGGACGAGGTTGCGTTGTTTCCTCAGTCCTTTGTAGATCAAGCAATAGGTCGTTGCTCCGCTGAGACAGGCGATCAAGGCGCTAAACTGTTCTTCAACTGTAACCCGGGAGGACCATATCACTGGTTCAAGCTTGAATTTATCGATAAGGCCAAAGAGAAAAAGATTCTCGTCCTGCATTTCACGATGGACGATAATTTGTCGTTGTCGGAGAAGGTTAAAAGCCGCTTCCGCCGCATGTTCTCGGGCGTGTTCTTCAAACGATACATTCTCGGTTTATGGGTGATGGCCGAAGGCGTTATATATGATATGTTTGGCGATCAGCACAAGGCTGAGACCGTCGATAGAGCTTACAAAAAGTATTATGTAAGCTGTGACTACGGGACGCAGAACCCAATGACATACGGCCTGTGGGGGCTTTGTGATGGCGTTTGGTACAAAGTGAAAGAGTACCATTATGACGGCCGAGCTTTGGGTAAGCAGAAGACTGATGAAGAGTATTGCGATGATCTAATTGAGTTTGTTGGCAAGCGAACGCTTCAAGGCGTGATTATCGATCCGTCGGCAGCTTCGTTCATAGCAGCCCTCAAGAAACGCGGTTTATACCATGTAATTAAGGCGGCCAATGAAGTGGCGGATGGCATACGCAATGTTTCATCAGCACTTGCTGAGGGAGTGATCAAATACAACGATTGCTGCGTAGAGACCTTTCGTGAATTCGCATCATACTCATGGGACGCTAAGGCGGCTGCTCGCGGTGAGGACAAGCCACTGAAAGAAAATGATCACCAAATGGATGGAGATCGTTATTTCGTGAACACGATCATCAAAAAGCAATCCGGTGTTTGGTTCGGATAGAAGGGAGAGCAAAATGTCAATTATGGGCGAGTACATCGCAATCATTGAGCAGGGTGCTAAGTCAGGCATGAGTATGGAACAAATCATCTTGAACGAAATATCATTGTGGGACCGATCGCCTGAAAAGAAACAAATGCTTCAGGGTGAAGCTTATTATAATGCTGAGCAGGATATTCTCAAGTCTGACAGAAAAGTCGTGGCGGCTGGTGGGGGAATGGAGCCAGCAGCCAACATAGCTAACCGCAAGCTCGTACACAGCTTTTTACGTAAGTTGGTGGATCAAAAGGTTGGTTATGCACTAGCAAAGCCAATGAATGTGCAGACAGACAATGACGCATATCAGAAAGACCTAAAGGAAAGGTTCAATAAATCCATGCTCCGTCTATTGCAGAGGATCGGAGTTGAGTCTATCAATAAAGGGCGCTCTTGGATGCATGTCTATTATTCACCTCTTGGGAAACTCTCATATAAGCGCATTCCAGCTGAGGAAATCATCCCTATCTGGAATGACGATGACCATACAGAGCTTCATGCTATTATTCGCGTTTACAAGGTAGAGTCATACGAAGGAACCACGCAGCTTAACGTAACAAAGGTTGAATACTGGGACGCTAACGGCGTGAAACGTTATGTGCTGCAAGGTAATCTCATTCCTGATGTCGACGCTCCTGGTGAAGCGCATTTTAATGTGGTCGAAGGTGGTAAAGAGAGTCCACTGAACTGGGAACGAGTGCCGTTCATATGTTTCAAGTACAATCCAAGTGAGTTGCCGCTGCTTCAATTCTTGAAATCCTTAGTGGACGATTACGACAAGATGAAGTCGGACAATGCAAGCAATCTAGAAGATTTGCCGAACAGTATCTATAAGGTCAAAAACTTCAGCGGAACGAGCGGAGATGAATTCCGAGCAGGCATCGCAAAGAATAGAGTCGTGTTCACAGGGGATGATGGCGATGTAGACACTATCAGCCTTGATATAGACACAGAAGCTTATAAGAACCATATGGAAATGAACCGCAAAGATATCTACGAGTTCGGTCGTGGTGTTGATACGCAGTCCGAGAAGCTCGGAGGAGACAAGAGCGGTGTTGCTTTACGCTTCTTATATGCTGACCTCGATATGGATTGCAACATGTGGGAAAACGAGTTTCAGGCAGCTCTCGAGCAGCTAGTGTGGTTTATGAACACTGACCTCTATAATTCAAGCGACAAAGACTATTTCGATGAGCCAGTTGATTTCATCTTCAATCGTGACATTTTGATAAACGAAGCGGAAACAATTAAGAGCATTCAGGAGAGCGTTGGCGTGCTTTCTCAAGAAACTCTAGTCGCAAATCATCCTTATGTGACTGACACCAATGAGGAACTCAAGCGAATCGAGGAAGAGGAGAAGAAGGCGATGGAAACCATAGACAACTTCCCCGCCCTCCCGAATGAGGACGGAACAGGCGGAGCTGGCGGCGGTGGAGCCTAATGAAACCTGAGGCTTACTGGAATAAGCGAACTGAGCAAATAGCCAACGGAGCCCACCTGCAGGCGGATGCTTATGCAGCCAAGCTAAAGGATGAATATCGGAAAGCGCAGATCGCAATACAACGGGACCTAGATGCGTTTTATGCTCGCTTCGCAAATAACAACGCCATTTCTTTTGCTGAAGCTCAAACCGTTCTAACAAAGGGGCAACTCAAGGATTTCAAACTGACATTACGAGAGTTTCAAGCGCTCGCCGTCAATAATCCTGATGGTCGTTGGACAACTAAGCTCAACAACGCTTATTTCAAGCAGCGCGTCACTCGGCTGGAGTCATTATACCTGCAAATCGAGAATGCACTAAGAGTACTAAGTGCCAGGGAAACAGAAGGGCTTAAAGCGGCCATGAGTAATGCTTATGTCAGTACGTATTACCAGACGCAGTTTATGATCAATCAAGGCTTAGGCGTGGCTGTGTCGCTGGTTAAGATCGATACAAAGACGCTTGAGAGTATTGTTGCTCGTCCGTGGATTGGCTCTAATTACAGTAAACGGATATGGGGCAACACAGACAAGCTGGTTGTACGGCTGCAGACTGATTTCACACAAGCTATCATAAGAGGCGAGAGTAATACGAAACTCGCTCGGCAGCTCGAAGTGGACATGGGAGTTAGCTTCCGACAGGCAGAACGCTTAGTAAGGACTGAATCGAGCTTTATTCAGAACGAAGCCAGTTACGACAGCTACAAGCAAAGCGAAGTCGTTGGCAAGTATCGCTATTTAGCAACGCTAGATAGCCGCACAAGCACTGCATGCCGCGGGATGGACAATAAGGTCTTTGATTTGAAAGACAAGCAAATAGGCGTAACTTGGCCGCCGTTGCACGCGAATTGTCGTTCCACTACAGTCCCTCAATTCGATGATAATTTTGATATAGGCGAGCGGATCGCCAAGGACGAAGAAGGCAAGACGATATATGTTCCTGCATCAATGAATTACAAGGAATATCACGAAAGCTTTATCGGAGTTTAATCCGAGCCCTGTCGTATGGCTCTAAACTAGGCAAATCGACCGGACACAACCGGGATAACAAGTGAGGATGATATAGATGGATTGGTTGAAGGATTTGTTGAAGGCGCAAGGGCTTACAGATGCACAGATTACAGCAATTGTGGGAGGTGTGGAGACGAATTACAAGGGGTTTGTCCCTGAACATCGCTTCAAGGAAGTGAACGATGCGAAGAAAGTGGCAGAGGACGGCTTGAAGGATCGTGATAAGCAGCTTGAGGACCTCAAGAAGTCTTCTGGTGACAGTAAAGCGCTGCAGGAACAAATCACGCAGCTGCAAACAGATAATAAGGCTGCGGCAGATAAATACGCTGCTGATGTGAAAGAGATTCGATTGAGCTCCGCTATCAAGCAAGCGTTGCAGGGTAACGTTCACGATCCTGATATCGTGGCAACGCTTCTCGACAAATCAAAAATCGAATTGGACGATGCCGGCGCGGTTAAAGGCGGTCTCGATGATCAAGTGAAGGCCCTGCAAACGAGCAAGGGCTTTTTGTTTGTCGATAAAGACGCGAATAAGCCTGGCTTCAAAGGATTCAAGCCTGCTGAAAGCGGTGGAGGCGGCGGTAAGGATGATGGTGAGGACTATTTTGGCAAGATGGCTGCTGAAGCTGCAAAGGCTAACGAGGGAGCTGCTAAAGCTCAACAAAACTATTTTGAGTAAGGAGATGATTTGAGTGAAATTTGTTCAAACGAATATGACGAATAAGAAAGAAATCTTGAAATTTCCCGATCATTACGTCAATTTGGCGATAACGGTTGATGATACAGGCGTCACAGCAAATGCCGATGGTAAAAAGATTGTTCCTGCTGGCACGATTATGGGTGGTAACTTACTAGCCGATAAGACGATCAAAGCAGTAAAGGCGACAACTACATCTACCGTTTCAAACGCTAAAGGTGTTCTGTTTAATGACGTCGATGTTACCTATGGGCCTGCTGCAGGCGCGTTGATCATTCATGGATTCGTTGATCTGGCGAAGATCCCGACAGCGCCGACAACCGAAGAAGTTACAGCGTTAAAACAAATCACATTCTTGTTATAAGAAAGGGGACACGACATGCCTACTATTTTCGATATTGTAACAGCAAAAAACATCGCAACCTATTACCTTGCCAATCCTTCAAACACGATTCCTTACCTTGGGGCAACATTGTTCCCACCTAAGAAGCAGCTCGGCCTTGATCTATCCTGGATCAAAGGTTCTCGCGGACTTCCAGTGGCTCTGATGCCATCTGCATTTGATGCCAGGGCAACGCTTCGTGACCGCATCGGATTTAGCAAGATTGAAACAGAAATGCCGTTCTTTCGTGAGGCTATGCGCGTAGGAGAGAAGGATCGTCAAGAGCTCAATCGTATTGCCGATTCGGCTAACGCGGCGCTCTATTTGCCTTTGATTAACGCGATCTACGATGATGTCACGACTCTGGTAAACGGCGCAAACGTGCAGCCGGAGCGAATGATTATGCAACTCCTCTCCACTGGTAAGATTGCTATCACGGCTAACCGACTGAACTTCGACTATGACTACAAGATGCCTGTAGGTCACAAAGTCACGCTTACGGGTTCTGATCTATGGAGCAGCCCCGATGCCTCTATTGTCGAGGACATTCAAACATGGATGGATCTTGTAGAGGCGGATACAGGCGTGCGTCCTCCTAAAGGTATTTGCACGCGTAAAACATGGAATTACATCATGCAGAACAAAGGCATTCGTCTTGATATGAACCCGTTGGGCGGTCAAAACATCATCATGACTGATTCGATGATGAAACAGTACTTGTTGTCCAAGCTGGGTCTTACGGTTGCTGTGTACAACAAGAAGTACGCTCTTCAAGAAGGGTCGACTGCTCTGTTCTATCCGGATGAGTATTTCACGTTGATTCCAGATGGCAGCCTTGGAAACACATACTACGGAACAACGCCTGAGGAGTCCGATCTCCTGACAGGCGTTAGCAATGCCGCTGTGCAGGTTGTTAATACTGGCGTGGCTGTCACGACCATCAAAGAGCCGCATCCGGTTAACGTTGAAACAATCGTCTCTGAAATCGTGTTGCCATCATTCGAAACTATCGACAACATCTTTATTGCAAAAGTAGGTTAAGAGGGGCTGCGGCCTCTCTATTTTTCTTGAAGGGGATGATTTAATTGAAAGCAAAGACTGAGGAAGAAAAGTTGAAGGAAGCCGAAGCTGCTGCCGAATTACAGGCTGCTAAGGAAAAAGAAGAACAAGAGGAAGCTGCTGGACTGGCCGTAAAGGAACCTGAAACACAGCTTGTCACGTTTACCGAGAATGTGAAATATCGCAAACAATTCTATTCGGCAGGACAGGAGATTGAAGTCCCCGTAGCTGATCTGCCGTTGCTCAAAGGACTTATCTAATGGCGGCCGCCGATCCGGTTGAAGTCCTCGAGATTGTGAAGCTGAGGTTCAAGCTTTCAACTGATAACCATGACGATATAGTCAATTCATATATTCGTGAAATCGGTCGGCGTATCCGGCATTACTGTAATATCAGCACCGTGCCGGAGGCGCTGACAGACGTTTGGGCCTCCATGGTAATGGATGCACTCCTTGTAGAGCAAACAGGCATTCCAGAGATTGCTGAAAACTTACCTGTTGAGTTGAGCGTGAAGATCGGAGATACGTCTGTTGCTCCTGCAAAGTCGACTGGTTTGACCAGCACGACAAAAACGTCCATCGACTCCATTGTGCTCAGCTATGCTGCTGATCTTAATCGATACCGAAAGCTGGGGTTTTAGTCATGATCAATTATCAGCGTCACAGAGCAGCTTTAGAGCGGTTGTATGAGGATAAGTGTACAATCAGCCGCTATTCATCGGCAAAGGACCCAGTGAGCAAGGAAACGGTTCAGACGGCGGTAATAGTGGTGATAGATCAACCTTGCCGAATCTCTCAGAAAGCGCTTGGATCAAATAGTCAGACTGAAGCGCAAAATGATATCCGCTATGAGACGAAACTGTTTATTTCGCCGGATATTGAGATTAAGCAGGGTGATGAGATAGCCGTCATCCGAGGAGCAACTACTCATAAGTACCAAGCCGGAGAGCCTTTTCCGTATCCCACACATCAAGAGATAAGCATACAACGCAAGGATAGGGCATGAGTGCGGGCGGCTTGTTTGATATAAGTGCGCTGGAGAAAATGGTTAAGGACCTGCAACAGGATATTGATTCCGGTGTAGTTGATCGCTTTGTTCGAGATTTGATAAGCGAGCTTGGCATGAGGACATTAGCAAGAATCAAGCAGCGAACACCTGTAGGGAATGGTCAACTCCGAAACTCGTTTCAGATTGGCAGTGTAGTCAAGACATCGACAGGGTATGAGGTCGAAGTCTTTACCAATCTTGAATATGCAAGCTTTGTAGAGAATGGATTCCGAGCTCACTGGGTGCCTGGTCATTGGGTGGGTAACACCTTCGTTTACGAATCAGGCGCGAAGACAGGGATGCAAGTGGGTAAAAAGGGCGGTTGGGTGCCGGGTCGCTTCATGGTTAAGATTTCTGTCAACGAGATTGAGGAAATGCTACCTGATTTCTTAGCCCGCAAGCAGAAACGGTTTTTAGAACGCTTAATGAACGGGCGGTGAAGATGTGGTAACCGTTACAGTAAACAGTATAAGAGACGGCCTAATTGCCGCACTTGATACGCATTTTCCCGATATACCAATATTGGGCGAGGAGATAAAACAAGGCTTAGACGGTGGATTCGACATCGAGGAGCCTTGTTTTTTTGTTAAGCAGATCATCATGCAACAAAACGCCCTACTTGGACCGCGAAGTCAACGTTCACAAACGTTCGATATCCATTTTTTTGCTGACGACAATAAAAACCGCAGCATGCATAACATGGCCGAACATTTATATGAGCACTTGGAGTGGATTGTTGTAGATGGCGTTAAATATCGCGGCACAGGAATGAATCACGAAATCGTGAATGAGATCATGCATTTCAATATCGATTACAAATTACATGTAGTGCGACAGCAGGCGCAAGATCCAACAATGCAGACAATGAAACAGGAGGTACGCATACATGGCGAATAAAGATCCAAAAGAAGAAAATTTGGAAGTTGTTGAAGCTCCCAGCAGCTTCCCTAAGCGGCGTTGGCTCATTTCGGCACGCTTTATACCACAAGAGCAGGACGTGTTGTCTGTGGCTCTTTTAGACGGCAAGGAGTACACATTTGATGAAGCTAAGGCTGCTGTTAATAAATTCTTGAAAGCGGAGGTGCTGTAAGTGGCTGGAGGAACGTGGGTAACACAGAACAAAGTAAGGCCAGGCGTATTCATTAATTTTACTTCAGAGCCGCAATCTACCAGCGTGCTTGGTGATCGCGGCGTTGTAACGATTCCGCTCGCATTAGCTTGGGGAGAACCTAAGAAGATTCTGGCTGTTAATGCCGGAGATGATGTTTCGAAGTTGCTCGGCTATCAGATTTCAGAATCGCAAATGCTGCTGATAAGAGAGGCGCTGAAGCGAGCGCGGACGTTGCTGTTGTATCGCCTTAATACAGGCACCAAGGCGGCGGTGACTGTTGGAACGTTAGTGGCTACGGCAAAGTGGGGCGGCGTCAGAGGTAACAGTTTGAGCGTTGTGATTGAAACGAACATTGATAACACATCGTTGAAGGACGTTAAGACTTTACTTAATGGCGATGTAGTTGACAAACAGGTAGTAGCGAACGTTGCCGGCTTAGTTTCAAATGATTATGTCGTGTTTAGTGGCAGTGCAACGCTCACAAACACTGCAGGAGCACCTCTTATATCGGGAGCTGATGGAACGGTGACTAATCAAGACTATGTTGATTACCTTGCAGCGGTAGAGGTATTTGACTTTAATGCAATGGCAATTCCGTCCGCCGACTCCGCTGTCAAAGGACTGGCTTTAGCTTTTGTTCGGAGGCTTCGCGAAGATGAGGGCAAGAAGATCCAAGCCGTGCTCGAGAATTATCCTGTCGCTAATTACGAGGGGATTATTAGTGTTAAAAACGGCGTGGTACTAGAGGATGGTACAACGCTCACAGCGGCGCAATCTACTGCGTGGGTAGCTGGAGCAACGGCAGGCGCTAACGTCAATCAGTCGCTTACCTACGAAGCCTATGACGGTGCGATTGATGTCGCCACACGGTATACGAATGCGCAAATCATTGCAGCGTTGCAGGCGGGTGAGTTTGTTTTCACGCCAAACAATGGAATAGCGGTTGTTGAACAGGACATTAACACGCTTATCACGTATACCCCGACTCACGGAAAACATTTCTCGAAGAACCGCGTTATCCGTGTATTGGATGGAATTGCGATTGATTTCTTGAAAACGTTCAGCTCTTTCTATATCGGTAAAGTGAACAACAATGATACTGGCCGCAATTTGCTTAAGGGCGAATGCATTAAATATTTGGAGCGTATGCAGTCAATCGAGGCGATTCAGGAATTTAGCTCGCAGACTGATATTTCCGTCTCTGCTGGTGAAGGTGCTGATTCGGTACTTATCGTTGCATACGTTCAGCCGGTAGACAGCATTGAAAAAATCTATGTGGCCGTTACGGTTAGACAGGAGGTTGTTGGTTAATGTCATTTATGAATCCGGTTGATACAATTTCAGGTAAGCAGGCTAAAGCATTTGCCACCATTACAGGCCGCGTCGAAGAACTCTTTTACGCAAAATCGCTAGAGTCCACAATCGAGAAGAATAAATCTGATGTGCCTGTACTCGGAAAGACAAATACAGGCAAGAAAGCTGCTGGATGGTCGGGTTCCGGAACCCTAACAGTTTATTACATGACTAGCGTGTTTCGCGATCTGATGCTCACTTATGTGAAAACGGGACGCGATTTCTATTTCGATATCCAAGTCGAGAACGACGATCCCTCTTCTTCAGTTGGTAAGCAGACAATAATTCTGAAGAACTGCAATCTTGATAGCATTATCGCCGCTAAGTTCGATATTACGAGCGACGACTCACTTGAAGAAGAACTCGCGTTTACGTTTGATGATTACGATATTTTGGGACGCTTCAATGCGCCTGCACAATAAGAGGAGGAAGAATAAATATGAGCTTACAAGACTTTCTAAACCAGAATGTAGTAGATGGCGTTACCGATGAGGTTGCTATTTCAGATCGCTTTAAAGACAACGAGGGCAATCTCTACAAATTCAAAATCAAGGCAATGAGTGGAGACGATTTCAACTCTATCCAAAAGCGTTCAACAACCGTCGGCAAAAGAAACAAAGTCGATTTCGATTCACGGCGCTTCAACGCAGCGGTTATTATTGAGAATACAATCGTGCCTGATTTCAAGGATGCAGAAAGCATCAAGAAACTAGGTGTGGCTACTCCTGAGCAATACCTTAACAAAGTGCTTCTTGCAGGCGAACAGGCGGAGCTATCCATCCAGATCCAACGTCTGAGCGGATTCGACAAGGATATGAATGATTTGGTTGAAGAGGCAAAAAACTAATAGAGGAGGGCGATCCGGACGCTAATTACGCGTACTATGCCCTCCACAAACTGAGGCTATTGCCCGGTCAGTTCATGGCCCTCCCGCGTGAAGAGAGGGCCTTTATAATGGCATCCATCGACATCAGAGCTAAAAAAGAGGCAAAAAAATAATTGTCTCTTCTTGGGTTAATTTGGTAGAGTATAGGTAAATTGATCTAAGAAGGGATGAATACCAAATGACTAAAGCTATTGTCAGCCTTATAGATGGACTGCCTTTGAAGAATCCAGACGCACAACTAGAATTGACTTATGATAAAGAATTTCTAGTTATTGTGGAAAAAGAATTTGTTGGCTTTAAAACGAACGCAGTAAATACTTTTAAAATACCTTTATCTAACTTCTTGGAATCAACCGTGACAACTGAGCAGGAGTTGGTAGAAGAGAGCAAAAGCGTTATAGGTCGCGGCGTTGTTGGCGGCTTGTTGTTCGGACCAGCTGGTTTGATATTAGGCGGAATGTCTGGCATTGGAACAAAGCAGGCAAAGAAAACCAATCAGGTGTATTTGGTATCATACCTTTCTTCCAGTGGTGAAATTAAAAATATAACTTTCGTCATGCCGTCCTTGATGGTAAGCGTGACAAAGAAGTTCGATAAGGATCTCAAAAAGAGTTTAACTAAAGTGCAGAGAAGCGCTGAGGTATTAAGGATTCTTGCAAATGCGAATAACGTGAGCGCTGAAGTGAAAACCGAAACAATTCTATAGCAGATACAAGGGAAAACGTCCGTGATGGGCGTTTTTTTTATTTGCTCAGAAGGGAGGTAATTAATATAGCTACAGTGAGCTCCACACTAGGCATATACGATAGATTTACGCAACCTTTGCAACGTATGGTCAACAAGCTAACGGCGGCTACAGTGACGGCTGAGCGGCTTAAACGCGTTGTAGAAGCTCCGATTATCATGTCTTTGAATACAGCGCGAGTAGAGAGCGGACTAACGGCCTTGCGTGCCCGCATAGCAAGTAGCGGTGGTTCATCGGCTATGAACGTGGTCATAAACGTAGATGACGTAACGCAGAAGATTGCACAGATACAGCAGCGTATCCGATCAGGACTCACATCGGCTGCAATCGACGTTACGATTAACGGCGCAAACGCGATAGCACAGGCATCTAGTATACGTGCTAGGTTAATGGGGATTTTGGCGGTGCCGATTAATGTAACTTTGAATGCTGCAACGGTGCTGGGAGATATCTCCACGCTAAGATCAAGAATCATTGCTCAAATTGGCGTTATTGAAGCTGAACTAAGGATATCTTTGCCGGCAACGCTGACTGACATGTTGACCAATCTTAGAGCATTGGTACTGCGTCTAACAAGGGCGGTTTCATTGCTACGAAGATCTCTTAACCCGCCACCAATACCACCTATTCCACCACCGCCACCAATACCGCCATTGCCTCCGAGTGGTGGGGCAGGAGGTACAGGAGGGCTACTCAGTAACCTTAAAGGCATAGCCGCTGCATACTTGTCTATCGCTGGAGCGCAAAAGCTCTTAGGCGCCACAATCGGCGGTGCGATGCAACAACAAAAAATGATGGATATGTTTGTTGCTCGTACGGGAGATGCCGAAGTTGGAACTGCGATGTTCGACAAGTTTAAAAAAGAAGCGCTAGCTGCCGGCCAAGATGTAAACGAATCCTTAAAGGGGACCTTATCGTTCTTTTCCACGACACAGAACACAGACCAGTTGAGCCAATTGAATGGATTGGCTGCTAGGATGGCAGCATTTGATTCTGCTGGTAATGGGATAGAAGGAGCTGCATTCGCTCTTAAAGAAGCGATGTCAGGTGATATCGTGTCACTGGCAGAACGATTCAACATGAGTAAGACAGATATTCGCGCCTTTAATATTGATGAGTTGGGTAAGGCTGGCGACATGGATGGATTTATTAAAGCGTTCAACCAATTGCTCGAAAAACAGAAGATGGGCGAAGATGCATTTAATACGATGTTGAAGAGCCCAGCCAAACAAGCCGAGGTCTTAGGAAACAACATTAAGTCTGCGATGGCTGATGCTGGCGGGTCTGCGGTAGCGGCCTTGTTGCCTTTAATCACATTGCTTAACACAGCATTTCAAGAAGGTAAGTTCCAACCGTTTTTCGACGCCCTAAGTACTGGGCTTGCATGGGCAACATCATTGGTTGTCGGTTTGGTCAAGGCGGCTATGTGGCTGTCGGAGACTATTCAAACTTACTGGCCTGAGATTAGCGCGGTACTTGCTGGTATAGGCGCTGTGATAGCTATGATCGTAATACCAGGGCTTTGGGCGATGATCCCGCCATTATGGGCTGCATTGCCACCGCTTTATGCTCAGGCTGCTGCGTGGCTCGCTATTAATTGGCCTATATTATTAATCGGACTTGCGATCATCGGGTTGATATTGATACTGCAAAAATGCGGCGTATCCTTCGAGCAAGTTTTAGGGTTTATCGGCGGATTATTTATGACGCTTTATGGAGTTATCTACAACCAAATCGCTCTCATATGGAATATATTCGCAAGCTTGGCTGAGTTTTTAATCAATGTGTTCATTGACCCGACTTATGCGGTTCAGAAGCTTGTGTATGATTTAGCTAAGACCTTTGGGAATCACATGGTTAATATGTTGCGATCTGCCGAGGAATTCGCCGGCGGATTTATGAAGACTATCTTGGATGGGATAAACGGTGTCCTAAAAGGGTTCAACTGGCTGAGTAAAAAGATTGAAAGCATGACAGGAGTAAGTTTAGGTGAAGTTGATCCGTTTGAGACTGATAATCTCAACATTATGAGTGACAGTTTACAAAGCATGATCGATAAGTTGGAAGAACCAGTAAGCACTAAGAACGTGGTCAAGATTGACCGAATGCAGGAAAAGAACCTAAAAGACCAATTTGATATTGGTTATAAAGGGGGGGCTTCCGTTGCGAAAGCATTAGACGTGTCTGCTCTAAGCAAAGCGATCAACCCGGACTCATTAAATAAATGGAACTCAGGCTTAACGCCGAATGTCGGATCTGTCGATGAAGTGAAAAAGGTTAAAGGAAAAGTCGACATCTCCAACGAGGACCTCAAGGTAATGCGGGAGCTCGCCGAGATGAAGAACATTCAAAACTTCGTTACACTGACTCCGAGCGTCAACCTGACGCATAACGGCGATATCCGCAATGAAGCAGACATTCGTAAAATTATAACCGGAGTCAAGGTGTATATGGAAGAAGAGATGTCATCGTCTGCGAAGGGGTTGTACGCATGATCAAATATGAGATTTGGCTAAGCTACAACAATAAAGAAGACGAATTTCAACTGCCTGTTAACCCGGGGAAAATAGAAATAGCAGACGGAACAAATAGCAAAACGTTTGACGTTATAGGGCTGGGCGAGGTGAGCACGCTTCTGGGCAGGAAACTATCCGAAGTGTCGTTTAGCGGCTTCTTCCCTTCCTTGTCCGCTCGCGCTTACAAAGTGGGCGCCGTGACTGCTGACCCGTTCGTTTCAGCGGATACGCAGCTCGAGCCAAAGGCATACGTTGAATATATCGAAAAGTGGATGGTGACTAGACGCCCGATCCGCTTTATCTTTAATGGGGGCAGCTTTGGAATTAACATGGCTGCATCAATCGAGTCGTTTGATTGGAGTGAGGTCGCTGGTGGTGGCGGCGACATTGAGTATTCAATTAAGCTGAAACAATATATTTTTTACGGACCGAAGAAATATAAGGTTGTTACTGCCGAAGCAACAAAGGTGGCGACTCTGGTAGACAACGGGAAAGAACGACCTAATGAAAAACAAACTCCAAAGACATACACCTTACGATCGGGTGACAGTCTCTGGAAAGTGGCTAAAACGCAACTTGGAGATGGAGCTCGCTGGAAGGAGATACAAACGCTGAACAAGATTCCTGATGCCAAACTGAAGAGTTTGTCTATCGGCACGGTATTACAATTGCCGACAGTGAAGGGGGCAGCATCAAGTGCTTGAATTGCAGCTCGATAATAAGAATGGAAACGTGTGGGATATAGAAAGTATCGTAACCACTTTTTCGTGGTCAACTTATCGTATTGGTAAATCTTCAAAACTGGAGTTTAAATATTTAAGGTCTGCTGTGTCGAAGTTCGAAGTTAATAACGGGGATATTGTCAGATGCGTAGTTAACGGAGTTAAGATTTTTCTCGGCTATGTTTTCAGTTGTGACGGAGGTTCGGACGAAGAGTATACAATTACTTGTTACGACCAAACCAGATATTTAATGAATAAAGACAGTTATGTTTTAGTGAACGTGACCGCTACTGATGTAATCAAGAGGATAGCAAAGGACTTCGAGCTCAAAACAGGGCAATTACAAAATACGGAGTACATCATCCCTAAGTTGCTTGCTGATGATCAGAGCCTAATGGACATCATCTGGAAGGCGCTCACCTTAACGCTAAATATTACGGGTCGTAATTACATGTTTTTTGATGATTTCGGAGAGCTTGTCATAAGGGATATCGAAACCATGCTCGTAGATTTCTACATTGGTGCCGGTAGCTTGTTGACATCGTATAGCCATAAACAGTCTATTGATTCAGACACATATAACGTAATCAAGTTGTATAAGGATAATGAAAAAGCAGGAACGCGCGAAATCTATCTTGCTAAAGACAGCAATAACATCGCGAAGTGGGGGAAGCTTCAGCTTTATCAAAGTGTTGACGAGGGAATGAATGAGGCTCAGATAAAGGAGTTGCTTAGCTCATTGTCGACAATCAAAAACAGAGAAACAAAATCACTGAAGGTTGATGCCGTTGGGGATTTCCGTTTACGTGCAGGCAATTACATTCGTCTCGTGATAATTGAGCGCGATATCAATCAGCTATTTTTGATTGATGAATGCACACATGATTATGACGGATCAGGCGAACATACCATGACTCTTGAATTGAAGGTGGTTTAGGTGACGTTAGTAGACACGATAAAAAGAGCCGCCCTCGATGCATTGGATGCAAGTCGTCCTGTGCATTTTTTATTTGGAGAGATTGCGACTGTGAGCCCGTTAAGCGTAAGAATAGACCAGCGATTAACATTACCCTCTGAATTCCTGATTACAACAGCTGCTACGGAGGAGCTGAAGACTGAAATCGGCGGGGTTGAATACGTCATCCGTCCAGGTCTACAGCCGGGAGATAAGGTCCTGCTTGCGCGAGTGCAGGGCGGGCAACAATACATCGTGATTAATAGGATGGTGGACTCATGATTCCGACAGGCGGAGAGCTCGCGAATACGCCCATAGATTTTGATCAGCAACCTTCAACGACTTACAGGTTAGACTTGGAAAACGGTCGCGTGATAGGCGTTGTGGACGGCTTAGAAGCAGTCAAACAAGCAGTCTATAAGATATTACAATCACCTCGCTATGAGCATGATATCTACTCGTTTGACTACGGGCACGAATTAACCCGTTTATTAGGTCGTAGCCCGCAGTATGTGCAATCCGAAGTGACGCGCCTTATAACTGAGGGGTTAACGCAAGACGACCGCATACAAACCGTTGAAGGTGTTAGAATCAGCACCGCAGAGGACAACATGCTGGTGGTTTTTAATGTTGTCAGCTCATTTGGCAGCTTTGAAGTTACGCAGGAGGTGAGCTAGTTGTATGAGAGTTATACGTATGAATTTTTGTTAGGCCGAATGCTAGAGCGCGTGCCAAATAATATCGACAAACGCGAAGGTAGTATTATATACGACGCGTGTGCTCCTGCAGCTGCGGAGCTCGCCCAGATGTACATTGAGCTGAATTTAAACAGCAATTTGTCTTTTGCAGATACGGCAACTGATGAATATCTATCTCGCAAGACAAGCGAGTTTGGAATTGATAGAGAACCAGCAACATATGCGCTCAGACGTGGAGAATTCCGGAATGCCAGCGACTCGTTAATGGACGTTCCTCTTAACAGCCGTTTCGGTATTGATGATCTCACATATATCGTAACTAGCAAAATATCACTAGGGGTATTCGTTCTGACTTGTGAATCTACGGGAATAGTCGGTAATCAGAGTTTTGGAACATTGCTGCCGATAACCTTTGTTGCTGGTCTAGTCTCGGCGAATCTACTTGATGTTCTCATCCCGGGGGAAGACGTTGAGAGCGACGGTGCTTTAAGATCACGGTTCTACTCTCAAGTACAGAGCCCGGGATTGAGCGGAAATATCGCAGACTATGAAGCATGGGCATTGTCTGTCGAGGGCGTGGGAAATGTACAGGTGCAGCCGTTATGGAGCGGAGCTGGAACGGTTAAGGTGGTCATCGTGAATAGCGAAGGGCTTCCAGCGAGTGGCTTGCTTGTAAGTAATGTTCAGGATTTCATCAGCCCGATACCTAGCAGCACGGGCGAAGGTGTAGCTCCTATCGGAGCACATGTAACAGTTATTTCTGCTACAGGGGTGGCAATATCCGTTAGCGCGACTGTAGTGTTGTCCGGATCTGCTACCATTGCTGAGATTAATGCAGTATTTTCAGATTCTTTGAAAGCGTATTTGAGGAGCATTGCATTCGCTTCTGACCCTTCGCCAAAGTATGCTCGCATCGGCTCTCTGCTGCTAGACACGCCGGGAGTACTGGACTTCTCCGTATTACGTGTTAACGGCGGCACGACTAACATAGCTATTGCACTGGGACAAGTGGCGATCGGCGGGACGGTGACCTTGAGTGGATGATATCACAAGCCCTATGGGTCTTAAGCTTATCGATCACCTTCCAGATTTCTATGAAGAAATTAAAGATTTTCGTTTAATATCCCAGACGGAAGGGGAAGAGTTCGATGCGTTATTAAGTATAGTTGGAGATTCTTTTAATCAACGATTTATAGAAACTGCAACATGGGAGCTAGCGCGTTGGGAACAACTGCTGGGTATTACGACAGACGTTTTAAAACCATATGATCAACGCCGCAGCGTAATCAAATCCAAGCTGATAGGTTCGGGGACTGTCACGAAAGCGATGATCAAGGCAATTGCCCAAGCGTACTCAAACGGAGACGCCGAGGTAACGGAGTGGGGAACAAACCTATCTAGCGCGGCGGATATCGGACTAATAACTGCTACGACGGTACCTGTTGTTATAAGTGGTGCGGCGATAAACATAACTGCAGAGAACGATTACGTTTTGACATTCGATCGTAGCGCGACAAATTACAGTTTTGGCGTGCGACTACGTTTTAAAAACGCAAGTAACGTCGTCATCACTACGGTTGTAACGGGATGGACGTATTTTGCAGGCTATACTGCACATTATCGCCTTGCAACTGCAGGTAATAACACACATCGTTTTACAGCACCTACAGGCGCGGTAACGGTCGAGGTACTGCATGCGATTGAAGCAAATAACACCCTGTATTATGTAAAGAAAATACAACTCGAACGAGGCTCTGTTGCAACTTCGTATGAAAATTTACCTGACTACACGATCGGTATCAAATTTGTATCATCATTGGGCATCCCGCCGAATATCGAGGATCTCGAAGCCGCAATACGCGCAGCGCTGCCGGCACACCTCGCGGTGCAGTATGAGTACACATATACAACCTTTGGTGAGATCGCAGGCTACGGAGTCACCTTTGGTGCCATAGAATCAGCTGGCTTAACAATGGGCGCATTAGAAACGTGGGAGGGACCGTAAATGATAACGAAGCCAAGTGGCATTAGGAAGGTTGAAGCGTCCGATAATGCCACTGTTGCAAATCAAAACCGCAATGAGGATTTACTAGACGCGAGAATAACGAAGCTTGACGGTATGGCTGCCGGCGCAGGAACAGCGAACAGCGCAACAGACACCGTAATTGGTACACGAACAATTGACGATACCGTTGTGGCTGCGACCGGATCCGACACGCCTACAAGATTATGGAGCAAGCTGGCGTACATGATCAAAGCGATTACAGGTAAAGGATTTTGGTTTACACCGCCTGCAACCACGCTGGAAGCAACGAGTTTACACCTTGCAGCTACAACGGGGATTCACGGCGCAGTTAGTACAGCTACTGCCAACCGTCTCATGCAACGTGACGCAGCAGGAAGGGCAAAGGTAGCGGCACCGGCTGCTGCGGACGATATAGCGAGGCTGGATACGGTGACGACTGCAACTAATACAACTACAGTGACGACTAATACGAATCCGAACACGTTAATCACGAATGGCAAATACGACGTAAGTAGCAACAGCATCAACATGCCGCCAACCACTTACGGGCGCGTTTATATCGATGTTACAACGTATCAATTCGATACGACATACGTGGCGCAGACCGCTTATGACTTCGCTGCTAATCGAATATGGACAAGACGTAATATTAATGGCACATGGACAGCTTGGACGCAAATTAGTAAAGAGATGATTAACATCTCCCCAGTTGTTGATGTGAACACATTGATCGTAGATGGTGTCTATCACCAAGTGGGCGGCACTAACGCTCCTATAGTAGGGACGGGAATATATTATCAAGTTATTACCTACCCAGTCTCTGCGGGGTATATAGCTCAAACAGCTTATGATACATCAACTAACAGAGTTTGGACGCGAAGGATGTACGCAAGTGTCTGGACAACATGGACTCCGCTCCATAAATCGTATGTCACGCCGAGTGATAACGTTTTGCTATCCCTTCCTACAGAGCGAGCAGGGACGGGTCAGATGAAGAGAATACAGGTTAATAAACCTGGTCGTTACAGGTTGAAAGGTGAATATCATTCTTCAACGAGCGGCGTTACTGCTTCCGCTGAATTCGTCTCAGGGAGCAACCCTGTAGCCACTCAGATTAGCTCTAACACGGTGACCTATGCGGCATTTAATGTAGATTTAGGTTACATTGCAGAAAACTCGTACATTTACATCAATGTATATTCTTCGGGAGCTATGTACCTCAGAAACATAACACTGTGTGGTACAGAGGTTTATGACAACCCTAATACGTCAATCACAGGCACGGATTAAAGGAGGGTTATTGCATGTTGTTGATTGAATACGAAGTTTCGACGGGGATTATGCTAGGCGGTGCTATGAACGCTGTTGATTTTGTGGAGCTTCCCGAAAATTCCGCAAGCTGCATCGTAGATGACGAAGAAATGGCTGCTGCGATATGGTTTTCTCATGTTAATGGTGGAGAGGTTGTCATTGCGGTCGATGAAGTGGGACAGTTTCTTTCAGCGGATATCGAGGTCGTTACGCCAATCGAGCCCGAAACACCAAAGACACCAGAGCAATTGCGAATCGAGCAACTTGAAGCGAAGCTTGCATTAAGTGAACAAACAAATTTGGATACGATGGATGCTCTATTTGATGTATATCTTATGGTTCTCGATCTACAAGCTGCAGGAGGTGAGCAGTCTTGACACTAGATATACGTATGGCAGCCTTGACCGTCCAATTAATCCAATCTGGACGGCGCACGATAGAAGACGTTCCCGAACATTTACGAGAAGCGGTGCAAAGTAATTTAAACGCAGATCAGCAGCCCAAGGGGGAAGCATGATGCTGCGTTTTTTGTTATGGCTGACGTTCATCGTGTTAAGGAGAGGAGGTGATATCATGCCACTCGTTACCGTTACAGTAACACTCATTATTGCTGGTCGCCGCACATTTGCTCAAGTTCCTGCAAGCATCCGCGATGCTGTTGAAGCTGATTTGCTTGCACTTGGATTTGGCACAGACGGCAAACCGCTTGAGGTTTAATACATCAGCTCCGCTTCGGCGGGGCTTTTTTCATGCCCATACAAAGAGAGGGGTTTATCCCATATGAACCAAGCGAAAGACTACGTATCAACCATTTACACAGCAGCAACAGCAGCAACTGGCAAGGAGGCTTTCTTGGGCGGCACTGTAGCGGCTGTTGGTCTTGTCATATCTGAATGGTTAGGCGGGTGGGACAAAGCCCTACAAGTCATCCTAGTGCTTATGGTGGCTGATTATATTTCTGGCGTACTCGGCGCAATCAAAAATAAAAACGTAAATAGCGACATTATGTTTTGGGGCGGTATCCGTAAGATTACGGTTTTGTTTGTTATCGGTCTCGCTGCTCTATTGGACGATTGGGTGCAGCCCGGCGCTCCGATTTTCAGAACAGCAGCTATTTACTTTTATGCAGGTCGCGAGGGATTGAGCGTTGTAGAGAACCTAGGGACGTTCGGCGTTCCGCTGCCTGGTTGGTTAAGCGGGTTTCTGACGCAGCTTAAAGAGAAAGGGGATAATAAGCGTGGTTAGCTACATCGAGGACCATATCCCCAAGACGACACCGTTTAACCGCCGTCCCGCTTTGCCTATGACTGCTACAACAATCACGATCCACAACACTGGAAATCCGTCCAGTAGCGCTAAGAACGAACGTACTTGGCTAACCAATCAGACTAACAACCGTCAGGCGTCTTTTCATATCGTAGTGGACGAGCACGGAGCTATCGAGTGTTTACCGCTAAACGAAAATGCTTGGCATTCTGGCGATGGTAACGGCTCTACGAGCGGAAACAGAACATCGATCGGTATTGAGATATGCGAGAGTGGTGACTACGCCAAAACGTTGGAAAACGCCGCTCAATTAGTTGCCAACATGCTTAATCAGCGTGGGTGGGGTGTTGATCGGCTTCGGAGGCACTATGACTGGAACGGCAAGGTATGCCCGCGCCTTATGCATAGTGGCGGTACATGGGAAGGTTGGGTGACATTCAAAGCGATGGTTGCCGCTAAGCTACAGCCACCAAAAGAGGAGGTAGAGGATAAATTGGTACTGACAAATAATCAATGGGAGCAGCTCGGCGCTGCGGTACAAAGCCTGCTTGATAAAGGTGTAATCAATGATAAGACGTGGGTAGATAAGATCAAAAGCAAGAAGCTCACTTTGTCAGAAATCTCATTTCTTAATACGATCGTTCTGTCCCGCAAGTAAAACGAAAGCCCCTGACCTTAGTTGGTTAGGGGCTTTTTGTGTATTTAAGCGTTAACTGACTCGGGTCTCTTAACTTGCAATGGAGGTGGGATAAGCCAACCTTTTTCTTTGTTCATCTCTAGTATTTTAAGTCCTATTGCTGTTTTTGTAATATGGTATTTAGCAAATAATGCACCAATATCTTCTCTAATTGATTGTCCTATAACTTGACTACAAGCAACTAATCCTAATGAAGTATCAGCAGCAATCTTAGCCGCAATTTCAGGATCAGTAAATCGTGCACCAACAGGGATATCTTCAAGTTTAACTGGGGACCTTTCAGGCATTACAGGTACGGTAGCAATCCCGTTATCAATGAGTATAGTATCTAATTCTTTAATTTCAAGTTTAGCCTGATCAATAAGAGCGTCAAGTACTTTTTTAAGATCTTTGTCACCAGAATGGTTTAAATATGCCTGATAACACGAAACAGCACCTTTTGCGACTATGGAAGCTTGCCATACGCTGAAGATTTCTCCATAGTGCATTGGTTCATCTTTTGGATTGCCGCTTAAAATTCCCATTTAGGTAAGCTCCTTTTTATTTCAATTTAGACTTGATTAATATACCCATGAGCAAGGAATTAATGTATTTAAAGTGTTTTATGGTGAGTGATCGTAACATCCCCCTAATGAATAGGGGGAATAGAATTTAAGCATTAAGCACGTTTATGGTCACGATCATGAGCACGGTTTCTGGCACCAGCTAAACCAAGGAGACCTAAAAGACCAAGCCAGCCCCAATCAAAACCGTCATCATCAGTTGTGGCATTTGTTCTGTAATTGTTTGCATTCATACTTGTTTCGTTGGTGTTTCGATTCATGTTTTCTGCTGATGCCGGTATTGCTGAGAACAACAACATACATGAGACGATTGTGATCGCGAAAACAATTCTTTTCATGCTAATTCTCCAATCGTTGTTATATTTGAAATCGAGATTATATTTTGCTGTTTAG
Organism: Paenibacillus sinopodophylli; assembly: GCF_005930355.1. Lineage (GTDB taxonomy): Bacteria > Bacillota > Bacilli > Paenibacillales > Paenibacillaceae > Pristimantibacillus > Pristimantibacillus sinopodophylli. Next base: position 1,273,666 of record NZ_VDBO01000001.1, on the reverse strand, counting down.
AATTTTTTATACATTATATCTCGGATTTAATATGAGTTTTATTTTCATTAATGTATTCTCGAGCTTTATCCAATGTATCAGCGATTTGATTTGATTCGTGTTCAAGCCAATCCGCTGCCATCTCCGGGTCCATACTGCCATGTACTACATTGCCAACAACGCGATCTAACTCATTGGATGCTGCGTCTATCTCCTTAACCAATGTTTCTTCTTCGGTTTCTTTTACCTGTAGTAGTGATGTACCGCATGTGATGCAGGAGTAATCTAATAAATCATCTATCGAAATACGGTTCTCATTATTGCAACCTATGCATGTGACCATTAACGTTTTTTCCTTCAGCATGTGTGTTAAACTCCTTCCAAATCATCGATTTCATATTCCACGATGTGTGTAAAATTGCCGCGACTCATGATTTTTCTAAATACCCATTCAACTTCCACATTTCTGCCCTTTATACTTCGGACTGTCCCGACTTTTTTTGCCCCTCGCACACGTACATGGTCGCCTTCTCTCACCCTTTATCCCCAAATCCTAAAAGCTTGGGCTGCCTCAAAATTCCCGAATCGCTAAACTCAAGAGCAGTAACTCGGCACAGAAACGGTACGGACAGCCACCTAACGTCTGACTTCTTCATACCAACGGAAAGCGAAGGGAAGGGGCATTCTCCTGGGTGCTGCTCCATAAATTGCCCCAATACTTTTTTAGATGCTGCATCTAACCCCGATACATGACCGACGTATCTATCCTCATACCGAAGGACAAGACTCGAAACATAACCAGCCTTTAGTTTAATTCCCACAACGTCTGCCACGATTCGGACTTCTTTTCTTTTCTTAAACATATACCGATGCTTTTTTGCTTCGACATATGGGCTATCCAGCTTGCGAGAGATAATGCCTTCCCACTCACGAGTATTAACCCATTCCCAGAGTGCTGGACCATCGTAAACCAGATCAGTCACAAATACCCGAGGTTGCTTCTCTGGGAATTTAGCTGCAAGCCGAGCATAGCGCTCTTTGAAGGGAAGGGTGCGGATATCTGTGCCCTTGTCATACAACATATCGAACGCAACAAATATAAGATTGTCATCATATTTTTTTCGATTAACACCGACAAGCACGCGCTGAAAGTTTGGCCGGCTGCCGTCAAAGTAAGCTATCTCTCCGTCCAGCACGCAAGCACCAATCCTAAGCGGGCTAAGTAGTTCGACAATCTCGGGAAAACGATCGTTCCTTGGCTCGACACGCTTCGAAAATATCTCCACGCCGCCTTTACCATCAAGCCTAACCAGCGTACGCACTCCATCCCATTTGATTTGATAACCCCATTCAGGACCAGTTGGGATATCCGGTGATGTAACAGGGGCCATTGGTACGCCAGGCAGATCCATTACAGCACTCATGATACGTTATCCTTTGTTTTAGCCGTGCCTTTCCTTTTCCTTTTAGTAGTTGCGGCATCTGGCAACGGTTTTGTTGCATCTAAGCTCGCTTGTAATGCTGCCATAAGATCAACTACATTTGATCTTCCTGCACCTGTAGGTGCGGTAACGATATCTACGCTCTCACCAGCGACCTTCTGCTCAATTAGTTCAAGCAAGGCAATACGGTAATTGTCCGTATATTTGCTAGGTTCAAATTTTTCACTGAGCTGCTCGACAAGGGCCTTCGCCATCCCGAGTTCTTTTTCATTAACAACAGTGACAGCCGGGAGATTTGGGATCTGTGAGAGTGAGCGGATTTCATCCGGAAAGAACATCGTCTCCATACATATACAATTGTCGACCACCCGGATGGCCGCTAGGCTGCTCTTGCTCCGTATGGAAATTTTGGCTATGCCTATCTTGCCTGTCTGCTTGATCGCCTCTAGCAGCAAACTGTAAGCTCCAGCGCCTGCCATATCGGGGGATAGGTAATATGCTTTTTGGAAATACAACGGGTCAATGTCCTGCAGATCAACAAAATCTAAAATCTTTATTGTTTTCTCTGCTTCATCCTGGATGCTTTCAAGCTCATCCTCTTTGATAATGACAAATTTATCTTTTTCATATTCGAAGCCCTTAACAATTTCGTCAGGCCCAATCTCTCTGTCGCAATGTCGGCATGTCTTCATATAGTTAATCGGTAACCCGCATTCCTTATGAAGGCTGCGGAAATGGATATCCTTGTCTTCAGTAGCTGTGAACATTTTAACTGGGACATGTACCAAACCAAAGCTGATTGCACCTTTCCAAACCGTATGCATATGTACACCACCAAGTTGATTATTTTCAAATATGGTGTGCGAAAAATGGTAAATTATACTGCAATAAAAAAAGCCCTTAACCCCATTAACCCATTTTTACTACAAATAGTTTCTAGTCTATTTATAATTAGCTATTAGTCCATGCTGAAGAAAAAAACTAACGTACACTGTACAATCTATATAGGAGGTGTCGTATTGAGTTATTCTGCTATAAAAAAACGGTGCAAAAGGAAACCAATTATTGTATGCCATCCAAACGAAAAAAAAAAGAAACGTCATTCACGAATCATTAAAAAGAAAGTTTGTTTGAAGTGTCCCCCGCTTAACGGACAGCAATTACTAAGTCGACTTGCGGGGGCAATTGCAGAGGTTGGACCTCAAGGACTTGCAGGAGCACTTGGACCCCAAGGACTAACAGGACTTGTGGGAGCAATCGGCTCACTTGGACCCCAAGGATTAGCAGGGCTTGCAGGAGCACTTGGCGCAGCTGGATTGACGGGGTTAACAGGACCAGCGGGACCTGTAGGACCAGCAGGTGGAGTATTAGCTTTTGCAGATTTCTTTGCTTTAATGCCCCTTGATAACGCAGCAACTGTTGCTCCCAATACGGACGTGAGTTTTCCGCAAGATGGTCCATTTAATGGGACTGCGATAACCCGTATAAATGCAAGCTCATTTAACTTGGCTTCAATTGGCACATATCAGGTTTCGTTTCAGGTAAATGTAAATGAAGCTGGTCAATTGATTTTAACCCTAAATGGTACTAACCTAGCTTATACGGTAGTTGGGCGTGCAACAGGAACTTCTCAAATAGTAGGAATAGCGCTTGTGCAAACAACAGTCATTAATTCAGTACTCACAGTTCGGAATCCTGCAGGTAATTCGACGGCACTCACGATCACTCCATTAGCTGGAGGAACCTGGTCGGATTCCGCACATCTTGTTATTATGCAGATCGCATAATGGGTAAAAACTTTATACGGAATTTTTTTACACCTACGACACAAATATAGTGGCTAGTAGATTCGAAACTCTCGGCACATACACCTTATGCACTTTGGAATAAAAAACAGTGAAGCTCTCTAGCTATCTGACAAAGTTCAATTATTAAAGCGGCAGACCAAATTCTGGTCTGCCGCTTTGTCATATTTTAATCCAAGGGTACTATATACTTCCAAGATTGGACGAGGGTTTCGATAAAATTCTACGACTCTATTTTAAATTCGCGGTTATAATGAAGAAAGATTAGGGGAGAAAATAGTTTCAAAAATGTCTTGCAAACAAGACAGTATGCATGTTATATTTGTCTTGCAAACAAGACAGCCTAGTCGGTAAAGGAGACGTGATATGAGTAATGTCAAAAAGAATAAAGCTCCACTCTTCGCGGTCTACACATCGCGAGAAGCTGCCGAACTGTGGGGGCTGTCCGAGAACACGGTGACTAAGTGGTGTAACAGGGGAAAGTTCAATTCAGATGAGGCCAGAAAGTCTGGCAAGGTATGGCTGGTGACGCATGATGGAATGGTTCGTCTAGCGGAAAAAGAGCCACATGAAGAGGAGTGACTGGGTTGAGCGATGTATTGGGATTCTTCTTATTTTCAACAATCGAGGGTATCGGGATTTTCATAATGATGATGGCTATCTTTCGACTAAAGCCGTACAAGCATTTGCTAGGATTCTTGCCAGTGTTGCTGGTCATGGTGTTCCAGAGCTTCATACTTCGTGAGGAGCTGTCCTATCCGTTCTTGGTTCCTGTGGTGAGCATCTTACTGTTCGTTCTATATCAGACAATCATACTCAAACTGCCGCTTGTATGGTCGTTTATCATCACTCTAACCGGATACACTGCTTTTGGATTGATACAAGCGACAATCCTCGTTGTGGGTTATGGGGGAGTTGATGGGGTTCCGCCACATTCAATCGATGCAAACATAGCACAAGTAATTACAGGTGTTGTTCAAGTGCTAATCGCATCAGTGCTTTTGAAATACAGGATCGGCTTCACAGCTGATTTTGAAAAGCTTAGGTTCAGAGCCGAAAGAATCATTGTTGTTACTATGATCGCGTTGACTATTGCGGGGCTGGCATTGGTAGCTATATCGATTAAAGCGATGATCTTTGTGGTTCTTTCATTCTTGTTCTTCTTATATTTCAGTATCAGAAAGGAGAGGGAGGGTTGATAGAGGCAATAGCAAGCAGCATCGCGGTCGGAATTAAAAAGGTAGTACCTGAACACCCTTCATCGGTGGCAGTGCTCCAGTACTCACTTGCTCTAATTTTGAACGGGGCATTCATTATCGGATTGTCGCTATTACTTTCTATTATCACTGGAAAGACGGCTGAGGTCGCGATTATCTTAATAAGTTTTGCATTACTTCGACAAGTGAGCGGGGGGTTGCATCTCAAATCCGGAATGTCCTGTGTCTTGGTATCAACTGGTGTAGCTACAGTTCTTTCACTAGTGAATCTTGGACAAACAATCACTTTAACTATTACAGCAATTTCGATGTTGCTTATGTTGCTGTTAGCTCCCTCTAATATTGAAAAGCAATCACGAATACCCAAAAGATACTATCCGATATTGAAGGCAGTGTCAGTGGTGATTGTAGCAGTAAACCTATTAATTCAATCAGACGTAATCGCATTGGCGTTCATCGCACAAGGCATAACGTTAATTCTAACAAGGAGGTGATCACATGTTCAAGAGAGCTACTTATGGTTTTGCTTCTGCATTGAGTTTGTTCGCGGTTGCTGTTGTTTCTACTGCAAGTTTCTTATTTATCTATCAAGACGAGACTCCAGCCGAACTGCTGAAGTCCGCAGAGTAGGGTGTGATAAATTGTGCATATATTGGGTGTAACCAGCTGTCCCGATGGATTGTCAGGCATTTATAATTTAAGCATTGATGCCATTAATTATATGGAAGGCGATTCCGCTCAAAGAAGAGTCGTCATCTACACGCTCACCGATGTGTTTTATATGCCTGGCAGTATTAAGTTCTGGCAGACAGCTTTAAATAATAGCGGCTATGCATTCGCGGATATTGACCGTAGCACTTTAATTAATGCGGCGAATGTGAGATTACTCGACAGCGATAAGAAAGAGGCTTACTTCGATTATGAGGTAAAGAAGCAATCTCAAAAATGCGGAATTGCTTGGCACAAGTATAAAGCACATGAATTATTCATTAAGACCTTTAATCCAGATGTTGTCGTAATATAAAAAAACAGCCCTGTCCGTAAATGGATGGGGCTGATTTTTTGCTAATAACAAATATGTCAAGGGGTAATTTGTCGCAGCTTGTCGAATGGCTAGGAAAATTCGCGGATTTGAATTTTTGTTTACATATTTATTGATCTACACAATAATAAAGACATAAGGTATTCATTGGTATTTCAGGTAATTCAACTCATCTTTAGACCTACAAATATGTAGGGTTAAGATCAGTGGAGGGCGAGTACTAACGCCGACCGACTACGTGTTGGGCCAAACATAGAATTTTTCCATAGGAACTTTAAGCACGACTGACATTGCTCGAAGTGTCAAGCTGCTCATTGGTCTTCGATTATTTTCGATGTGAGCAATCTCTGCAACAGAAACGTCGAGGCCGCACTTTTTTCTAATCTTAGTGGATAATTCTAGTTGAGTTAACTTGGCTTTAATCCGATATTCTTGTAGCCGGCACTCTCCATGATCAAGTGCCATACCAGAATCCTTTCAAATGAATTCACATTGAGATTATATCACCAAAGGAGCTGTAGTGGTATGAAGCAATTCACTTACATGGTAAATGATGATAATATGTCGGGCGTTGGAATACGTTGTGGCGACATTGTCACTATACAACAAACACAAATTTATGAAGAGACGGACATTGTTGCGATTGCTAGCGAAGAGGATATTTCCAAGCTAGTACTAACTAGGGGGTTCGTTATCAAAAACTCGAGTGAAGAAGTATTAGTTGTCGGAAAAGTCACGAAGGTGAACATAGTGAATTAGAAAGACCCGCCTCTGTTATGAGGCGGGTCTTTCGTATGTATTAGAAATTAATTACAATCTTTCTCAGTTTGCCGATCACCTTAATATTCGACTCATCGCCATCGTTGTAAATAATCGGTGGATATTTGTCGTTAGCTGACTGTAGGAAAAGTGTCGTTCCTTGTTTGTATACCTTTTTCAACACCGCTTCTTCTCCGATCAGAACTGCAGCTATTTCCCCGTCTTCAACTTCTTCTTGCTTGCGGATCAGCAGCAAGTCTCCATCATGAATTCGAGCTCCGGTCATACTATCACCCTTTGCTCTCAGGTAAAAATACTCCCCGCCATTAAGCCATGCTTTCGGTGTCGATTCATAACCCTCTATATTTTCATATGCGAGTTCGCCGTTTCCGCAAGAGATTTTTCCGACTATTGGCAGGCTTATTGTCTCTTCTTCTTCTTTCTCAATTCCGAGTTGGTCATAAGCGCCTTCTGTTAATTGGAGCACGGTTACACCGAGTGCTTCAGCCAACCTCTTCAAGCGCGCTGTATCTATTTTATGTTGTCCCTGCTCGTATCTTTGAATTGTTTTTTTGGATAGATCAACTTTTTCTCCAAGAACTTGCAGGCTGAAATTTCTGATTGTCCGGTACTTATGTATGTTTTTTCCGACGATTTCATAAAATTTTTGAGTGTCAAAAATCTCGCTCATTTCAAATTCTCCTTCATATAATGATCTGAAAATAGTATACCTCCAATAAGACACAAAAGCAAACAATTGTGGTTTTTTGTGTCTCGAAAAGGGTTGACACACTATTTTTGTGGTGATATTCTGAGTGTGTCTTAATCGAGACACAAAAAAAGAAACGACGACAAGGAGGTGATGGAGATGAAGATTACTGTGAAAGCAGCTCGAGTAAACAGCGGCCTAAAAGTAAAAGAAGCTGCTGATCACTTGAATCTTTCGCTAAACGGTTATTCTAAAAAAGAGAATGGTCGTGCTAGATTCTATGCGGACGAACTTGCTCAGCTTAGTAAATTATATAAAGTTCCATACGAAAATTTTTTTGAAGCGGCGTGTCTTAATTGAGACACGATATAAGATAGGCACTCCGCTGATCAAGGCGAAATTAATGAGGGTTTCGCCAGTAAACAAGGTAATCGCGAGTGAGTAACAGTTTTTAAACCAACGCTTACTAAAGGTTTAGTATACGGTGAAAAGCAATACACACATTTATTTGGAAACTTAATGCCACTAACATACGAAAGGATGATGAAAATGAGCAAATTAGTTCGCATCGAGAACGGCCAGCCAGTAACCGACAGCCTGATTGTTTCTGAAGTATTTGGAAAAGAGCATTTCAATGTAATGAACGACATTAAGACTCAGCTTAGCAAACTAGAGGAAGCTGGGGAAAGTGAATGGGGTTCCTTGAACTTTCAAGACACCCAATATCAACACTCGCAAAACAAACAATGGTATCCAAAATATGATTTAACTGAGGATGCTTTCGCGATCATTGCAATGTCATATGTTACGCCGGCAGCAATGAAGATGAAGGTGCGCTTTTTGGAAGAGTTCAAGCGTATGCGCCAGCAGCTATCTGATCCTTATGCCAATCTTAGTCCTGAAGTCAGAGCGATATTTGCGGTTGATACAAAGGTCCAGCAGCTTGAAAGCCGCATAGACGAAATCGACGGTAAGGTCGAGACACAGATCACTTTAACGCAAGGGGAACAACGGCGTATTCAGAAGGCGGTAGGAGCGCGGGTGTACGATTTCACTCAGGATTCTGACGAACGTAGATCTATGTTTAGTGAACTCTACCGCGAGATCAAGGACCGCTGGGGTGTTCCGAGTTACCGCGATGTTCTGCGGAAGGACATGCTCGACGTAATCAAATACATTGAAGCATGGTTCCCGAAGAAGGTGTCGATCTAATGACAACAGTTGAAACAGCCGCCAAGATGATAGCCGCAGCAAAGCGCGACACGAAGACATACGGCGAGGCGCTTATCAATCTCGGGCCCGCATCTAGGGAGGTAGCTCCCATTGATTTCGCAGCTTACGACATGGCGGTACAGTCGCTTCTCGCCGAAATGAAAGCTCAGCCGCACGGAGGTGCCTAGTCATGATCCAAATATTCCACAAGATCTATTGGCGCTTTTGTGGCGAAAAGCACTATGAGGAAACCGAGTTATACCTCGTCCCAAAAGACACCACTCGCCCGTCACAGCATCGTTCAGCTACACGGTACGTTAACCGCCAGCTTCCGCTAGGACACCGCACTCGCGGTGATGTGGGGCTACTATAGGAGGGATTCAATGCGTTCGATTATTGAAGCTAAGGCAGATGCGGTCACCCACTTGAACCAGCTTTACAAGTTTCTGTTTAGCAGTGAGGTTTCTGCCGAGCACATTGGCTGGTTGAATCTGGAGATTGCGGAGCTAGAACGGGATATCGTCCGTCAAGAGGCGATCGCGATATGAACCGCATTTCGGACGAGCTGCTGAACTATCTTGCTGATCGGTTTGTAAGTCAGAAGATATGGCACCTCTATCAGATCAACCTAGAACAATATATTGAGGGCTGGCAGCAGGGACATTGGAGAGATTGGGCTTGATTTCGCAAACGCGAAAATCATGTACCCTTATTATTTTTTTGCCAAAAACGGTATTCTGAGCGGTTTTAGTACCTGGGAGGAGGTGAAAACGATGAATGGAGCAGTCAAGAATGAGGATGTTCTTGTGAAGGTTGAAATTAGAACGCCGCATAAAACGGTGATTATCACCCTTAATGAGGAGTTTCAGAACAAAATTGTTATTTCCTTGGAGGCGTGGAATCGAAAACCGGACAAAGAAGTGAAAGTCATCTTTGAAGATGAAACGTTCACTTGGATCACTTGCCCGCAAGATGCATTTATTTACCGCACTTATACAACCATCGCTGTAGATGATGAAACGCCGATTTACGAAATTCCAGACGATTGTCCGTTTTAATGAAAAAGCCCTAACAGCGATGGCCGTCGCGTTAGAGCCGCAATCAAACAATTCAACGCCAGTTTAACACGGAGCTGGCAAGAAGGGAAGGGCTAACATTGAATCAGAAAATAGCACTTATATCATTAGCATTTAGCTATTTCAAAGGCTTGATTGATTTCAAGCTTGAGGCAGATGGAGAGGACGTCGATGTTTACGGCGACAATGCAGCAGGCAAGACCACCCTGTTCGACGGATTCTCGTATCTCCTTTTTGACAAGGACAGCCGCGATAAGGCGCAGCCTGAGAAGTGGATCAAGACGCTTAATCAGGAAGGTATACCGATCCAAGATGGCAAGCATCAAATTGAAGGTGTCTTGTTAATCAACGGGAAGACACTCACACTGCGTAAAGTTTTTTCGGAGAAGTGGACGAAGAAGCGCGGTTCAGCTATTCCGGAATTCTCGGGCCATGACACAAAATACTTCTTCAACGGCGCGGAGTTGAAACAAGGGGAGTACAAGGCAGAGATTGCCCGAATTATCGATGAGGATACATTCAAACTCCTCACCAATCCGACTTATTTTAACGAAGTGTATGACAAAAACAAGCGTCGCAAGCTTTTGCTTGAGATGTGCGGGGACCTAGCCGATGAGCACGTAATCGCAAGTAATCCCGACTTGCAGGAGCTGCCGTCTTTGCTGGGAGATTCGACGCTTGATTTGCATAGGAATTACCTGAAAACCGAACAGAAGCGAATTAACAGCGAAATAAACAACATCCCGGTTAGCATCACCGCGATTCAGCGAGCTATGCCGGCTATCAACGGCGCTGATGAAAAAACACTTGAGGTGCAGTTGAAGTCCATTCGGAGTCGCATTGCTGGGAAGGAGGAAGAGTTTAATCGTCTCCAATCAGGCGGTGAGGTAGCTGTACAAGAGAATCGCAAGCACGAACTGCAAGGGGAGTTGTTGCAACTCAAAAACAGCATCCAGTCCGGAACACTCGATAAGGTTAACGCGCAGCGCAGCGAGCTCTCGAAGCTCCAAGGTAAACAGTCAGAAATCGAGACGGAGTTCAGCAGGACAAGCCGAGATCATAGCGAGAACGTCCGCATCATCGATGGTAAGAATGCGGAACGCGAGAAACTACGTGAAAAATACGTAGAGGTTCAGGCGCAGGAATTCGCGCATACAGGCAGCGACGATTGCCCTTCATGCGGACAGGCATTGCCGTCTGAGAAAGTCGATGAAGCGCACCAAAAGGCATTACAAGCATTTAATGCAGGCAAGTCGTTACGACTGGAGCAAATCAGAGCTGATGGTCACGCTGCTAAGGACTTAGTAGAACGGCTAGGAGCGCAAAACGAGAAACTTGCAGTAAAACGTCAGCAGTTGAATGAGCAAATGGCTGAAGGAGAGAAGTCAATCAGCAAAACCAAATCTGCGTTGGCAGCATTGGAAGCAAACATTCAAGACGTTGACACTAACCCTGAGTACATTGCAAAAAAGCAAGAAATGGCAGATGTGGAGGCGCAGATAGTTTCTATTCGCACATCGAATGCTGGGATGATTGGCGAATCGAGATTGGAGTTAGTTAACCTTCGAATGGAGGCAGACAAACTCGAGCGTGAGCGCGGGGCGTATGCAGCTACCGCAAAGAGTCGAGAGGAAATTGCATCTTTAAAGGAAAGGGAGAAGCAGCTCGCTCGTGAGTATGAGGGGCTTGAGCGCCAAGTGTACCTAACGGATGAATTCATTCGAACTAAAGTGACACTGCTTGAATCGAAGATCAATTCTATGTTCCGAAACGTGCGGTTCAAACTGTTCAACACACTTGTAAATGGCTCGTTGGAAGAAGTATGCGAGACGTTATATGGCCCTAATCTGGTTCCTTACAGCGGCGGTCTTAACCGTGCAGCTCAGCTCAATTCAGGGCTAGACATCATTGAGACGCTATCCATTCATCGTGGTGTATCGGCACCGATCTTCATCGATAACGCCGAGGCTGTAACCGAGTTGGTTAAAACGACAGGACAACAAATTAGGCTGATCGTTAGCAAATCAGACAAGCTTCTACGGGTTGAGAATGCTGGCAACCCTAATGCAATCATTGTCGACAATGAGGTGATCGCATGAGAGAGGTTGTCGTCGTAAAAGTCCTATCAGGGACTGATCGGGATGGGCTAATGAAAGAAACGCTTGAGATTGACGGCAAAGAGGTGATGAGCGCAGGTTCGCTCAGTGAATGCCCAGAAGACGCGATTCTTGAACGTGATTTACTCGGACCTTCTGATTTCGCACATCTATTGAACAGTTTTCTGATTGAACATAAAGGCAAGCAAGTCCAATTTGTATATGAAGATATGGAGGATGAAGAATGAGCAACCAAGTGTATTCGACGCAACTAACTAAGGTGAATGACACCTTTTTGCCGATGATCGAAAATCAATTAATTGGTAACGGGCTAAATATGGACCAGTATTCAAAACAATGTGTAATGAATGCTTTGTCATCGATTAATACAGCGCTTGATGCTAAAGGGATTACTTTTAGTGATCCGCAACTGGACAAAAGCAATGTGACAACGATTTTGCTTCAAATTGCGTCACTCAAGCTTAATGCGGCAGCCAGCCCTCGTGAAGTATACTTCACGGTCCGTAACGTTAAAACGGGCAAAAAAGAGAACAACAGAGACGTTTACAAAAAGACAATTGAGATGGGCGTAGAGGGCGATGGTAACGACGCTATCCTGTCACGCTTTGGGCGCCACGTCAAAGAGGTTCGTCAATACTGGCTTGTTCGGGAAGATGATCATTTCGAATACCCGAGCTTCAACGGTCTTGAAATGACGCCGCCGAAATGGACACCTAAAGGTAAGGGTCCTGTTGTGAGAGTGGTTTATCCAATCATTCGTGACAACGATATTATTGAATACTACATTTCAGAGCGTGAAGAGGTAGCGAAAAACCTTTTTGCACACATCAACAACGGAATGATGAATGAAACATTCGGCATTTGCGCGAATCGTTATGATGCTACGGCTGACCAAAAAAAGCAGATCACAGCAAAGAAAACCGAGTATCTCAAAAGAGCTGAGAAACTTGGATTGGGAGCTTTGGATGATGCCGATTTGTTGCAGTGGATAAGCCCGGCGTGGTCAGAATTCCACAGCCGTGAATCGATGCTCATTCGTAAAATGAGAAACAATGTGGTCAAGAAAATCCCTAAGGATTTCGGAAATGCTTTCGTGGAGATGGTCCACAGTGAAGCGACTGACGAAGGCTATACAGCTACTCGTCGAGAGATTTCAGACAATGCCAACACTGAACCAATTGACGTGGAGTTTGAAGCTCGAACTGTCTCGCTAGATGAGTCTGAAACGGTCCAACATCAAGAAGTTGCTCAGCCTGCAAAATCAAGCGAGACGCAAACGAACACCGAAGATCAGGGAAAACCGGAAAAAATCGCTATCGAAGGTTTGGACTTCTAAATGATAAAGATAACCCCGATCGGCTCCAGCAGCGCAGGAAATGCGTATCACATAACGGATGGAGAAACCGCCTTGCTGCTGGAGGCGGGGCTCTCATTCAAAATTATTCAACGATCATTGAATTACCGAACAAGCGAGCTGGCAGCATGCCTCCTTACACATAATCACGGTGACCATGTTAAAGGAGCGAACGAGGTTATGAAGGCTGGAATCGACGTTTATTGCTCAGCTGGCACAGCAGAAGCTGCTGGCTTATCGGGCCACAGGGTTAACGCGGTTGAGTCGATGAACAAATTCACGATTGGTACATGGACCATCTTGCCCTTCGATGTACAGCACGATGCCGCAGAGCCGTTAGGCTTCCTGCTCGCTAATCAAGCTGGAGATAAACTACTGTTTGCTACAGACACCTACTATATTAAGTACAAGTTTTTGGGGTTGACCCATTTACTCATTGAATGCAATTACAGCGAATCAATTGTTGAGCAGAATATCCTTTCACAGACTGACGAGGATAAGCGAAGCAACCTCATCTATCGCAGGAGTCGCCTTATCAAGTCTCATTTCAGCTTAGAAAATATGAAAGAGTTTATCCGCTCAAACGACATGAGCCAGGTACTTGAGATTTGGCTGATCCACTTAAGCGATACGAACAGCGATGAAGCACTTTTCAAGCGTGAAATACAAGAACTGACCGGGCGACCTGTGTATGTCGCCGGCAGATAGGAGCGATTAATACATGTGCATTATGGATGATATATGCGTATTCGACTTTGAAACAAGCGGGCTTAGTCCAATTGAGGAGCGAGTAATCGAGATGGCCGCAATTAGATATCGAGAAGGTCAGAGGGTTTCGGAATTCAGCACCTTAATTAAATTCGATGGCGAACTAACTCCAAAAATTACAGAGATCACAGGAATTACTGATGAGAAGATTGCAAACGGCATGGATGAGAAAACGGCGTTTCTATGCTTGAGACATATCATGGGTCCGAGCAGCGTGCTTGTAGCCCACAATGCACAGTTCGATCTCCAATTCTTGCATCATGCCATGTTCCGAATTGCAGGTAAGACGTTTGCCAATCCGTTTATCGATACGCTGACGATAGCGCGGGACCGCACTAAATATCCCCACACGCTTACTGACATGTGCAACAACTACAACATTCCGCTTGACGGCGCACACAGGGCATTGGCGGACGTAGAGGGCACATTGGCTTTGCTACAGGCTATGCACAAACAACATCCAGTTGACGAATGGGTTAACAAGCTGAGTTATGTAGCTAAATATGGGGAGCCAAAATGGGTGCCGGCGCATGCGGAGTTAACTCCAGTAGTGTGGAAAAAATAAAGGACGGTGAATCGAATGGGACGCATGAATCAAAAGGATTTTATCCATATAAAAACTTGCTCTAAATCATACGGAGCCTTAGTGCTTATCGATCATGTCCGCGCTCTAGTTGCCCACGTTGAAGCAATTGAGCTCGAGCTCAGGGTATCCAAAGAGGACGAAGAAGAAGCGGTTCGTAGGTGTGGTGAAGCGGAGTTGAGTATTATACGCCTTAATCAGCAGGTCATGCAGCTTAAACGGGAGTTGGGTGAATCTCGCGCCGATGAATTACAGGCAACTATGTCTGCAGACAGGCTGAGCACCGAGAATGACGCATTGAAAGCTGAGCTAGAGTCTAAGAAAGTCGTGCTGCCGAAGGAAGTAGCAGAGGATCTAGAAGCACGATTAAAAGCTAATCAAGGAATGATCTACAGCACCGCTTATGATTTTGTTCATAACAAGTATATATCGAAACACACTTGGGGTTGGGTTAACAGGCAAAATGATTGCAATTTGATCACGATTGCCATAGTCAACGGCTACACAGTCGAGGAACCTCCAACCACAGAGGATAAGATGCGGGAGCGATTCGAGGAGCGGTTGATACATTACGAAATCAAAGCCGGCATTGATAACAAAACTCTAGCGGCTGTACTAGCTCACGAGGTGCGCGAAGTGCTGGCCGAAGAACGACAGGAAGAATAAAGCAGGTGAGGTGAAATGGCAGGCGGTGCTTTTCAAACAAGCAGGGAGTTATTCGAAAATCCGATCTGGCAAAACATCGTCGAATTTAGATTGTTCTTCTTAATCTACGGAAAAGCCGTTTTTGCAGAGGAGGGGGTTAAGGTTGCGGATGACCTTATCCTCCAGCGTGGCGAGTGGCTCCGATCAACTCGAAAACTGCAAGAAGACCTGCAATATGTGGAAAATAGACAGGTAAAAACCTACTCCGTTTCCACAATAAATCGAACAATTTCTCGTTTAGTACGCTTGCAGAGAGTCTGCACGAAAACGCATGAACTTGGAACAGTGTTTACAGTGCTAAATTATGAGCAATATCAAGGGTTTGGAGGGTATCGGAATATGGAACTTGGAACACAACTTGGAACAGTCACGGAACAAACGCGGAACAATAATAAGAATGTAAAGAAAGAAAAGAACTTAAAAGATCTTATATCTTGTATTTTTGACCATTGGATGAGCAAAGATTTGGTAAAGCACAGGACCATAACCCCGCAGATAAATCTGCAAATCAAGTACAAGTTGAATCACTATTCAGAGGAAGAAATGATTCAGGCTATTACGTCCTATGATGCCATTCTTAATAATCCAAATTACAAACTGAATACTAGATGGGGATTGCTAGACTTCTTAGAGAAGGGCCATTTCGAAAAGTTCCTACCAGATCGAGACCCTTATACCTTTTACCCCAAGGTCGTAAATGATCTAGTTCCACCAAAACAATCAAAGCTTAGTAAAAACAAAGCACTCCTGCAGCGGGGGAGGGCGAACGCAAATGTTACCGGAGCAAGCAGAGTTTCTCCTGTACAAAGCATCGGCAGCTTACCCGAATCAACTTGAGCTTGAAGAAGAGACTGTTGTTGTTTGGATAGAGCGACTTGCCAATGTCCCTTATGAATGGGGCCTGTCAAATTTAGACTTCCACATCGATACAAATGATTTTTTTCCCAAAATATCAAATATCACTCGTTACGATTTGCAGCCAGTCAAAAACAATGATGCATTGCGGCTGGAAGCAACTCAGAAGATAGCTCTCCTCGACCATTGGATACAGACGGATGCTCCTGCTCCGGATGGCTATTGGGAAAATGTGCGCAAGAAGATATGGGGTGATCGAACATGAGTTGGCCGCACGATGAAGCTCCACCTGACTATGAAGCTAACTATCTAGGGATGCCAGACGCAGAACCTTACAACCTCGAAGCTGAACAGGCTGTAATAGGGTCGATCCTGCTTGAAGCTGAATCTTTTGAGAAGGTAAAGGATCGGTTAACAAAGGGGAAGTTTTACGACAAGGCTCATAGAACGATTTACAAGGCTATGTGCGATGTGTACGAATCGAAGGCACCAATAGACGTTGTGACGGTTTGCGCGGCGCTACAGGACGATGACAAGCTTGGAGAAGTAGGAAGTGTTACTTACCTCGCTCGCTTATCCGGATCAGTGCCGTCTGCTTCCAGCATAACCTATTACGCTGATATCGTCATAGACATGGCCCTGCGGAGGGAATCGCTTGTCATTGCACGCGAGCTGGTGAAGCACGCTACATCGGAGCAGGACGTTGCGGGGTTTGTCGCACTGGCCGAGAAGCGCATATCAAAGCTGACGGCTGAGAACAAGCCGCCTAAAGCGTTCGTGACCATGAGAGATGCGCTGTTTCAGGTATTCGAACAGACTGAGGAAAAATTCAACAACCGTCATGAAAACAAAGGCGTTACGGGTATGCCGAGCGGTTTGACTGATCTAGATAAGATGACGGCAGGCTTCCAGCGGAGCGACCTTATTATCATTGCTGCCCGTCCTTCTGTTGGTAAGACAGCCTTTGCTCTCAACATCGCACAGAACGTTGCTATTAGGGCGAAGGAAACTGTAGCCGTCTTCAGTCTTGAAATGTCAGCATCTCAGCTTGTACAGCGGATGATCTCAGCAGAAGGCAACATTGATGGCGAAAAGCTGAAAACGGGATACTTCGAGCCGGACGATTGGGGCAAGATGACCAACGCGATTGGCATCCTATCAGAAGCCAATATTTTTATCGACGATACGCCAGGCATTACAGTCGGGGAGATCCGGTTCAAATGTCGTGAGCTCAGAAAGGAAAAGGGCTTGGGTATGATCATGATTGACTACCTGCAGCTTATACGCGGTAACGGTCGGAGCGGCGAGAATAGGCAGCAAGAGGTATCCGAAATCTCGCGGACTCTCAAGGAGATTGCTCGGGAGCTGGAAGTCCCGGTAATCGCCCTCTCGCAGCTTAGCCGTGGTGTGGAACAGCGGCAGGACAAGCGACCTATGATGTCCGATCTACGGGAATCAGGATCGATAGAGCAAGATGCTGATATCGTAGGCTTCCTCTACCGAGATGACTACTACGACAAGCAAACAGAAAAGAAAAACATTATTGAGGTCATCATTGCTAAGCAGCGGAACGGTAAAGTGGGAACTGTAGAAGTCGCCTTTATGAAAAATTACGGTAAAATGGTCGATCTTCATCGGCAAACAACAATTGACGACCATGATGTGCTGGAATGAAGCGGCGGCCGCGAAAGCCTGTAAGGGTTGATCCCTTTTATCAGGAGGCTCCGACGGAGATCGTCTACAACGAGCAGAGGCGTGTAATCGGTGAGATATATTTACTGCCGGCGAAAGTGATGTATGAAGGCATACCGCCGAAAAGGAGGAAGAGCGAGAAATGAATGAACAGTCCGAATACGCGAAGCAGCTGCACACACACGTCATGACGGACGAGCAGGTTATAGCTCAGATCGACAAGTGTATCGGTGACGGTGTCCCAATCAACATCAGTACGATGCGGCGGGGGCTGGAGATTCTACTGTACGAGAGACATGAGCGGCAAAAGGTGTCAGCTCTCAAAACTGGAATTAAGCCAATCAAAGGGACATGTGCAAGAGTATACGATTTTCTCGTTTCCTTTATCGCGGAGTGTGGTTACCCACCATCTAACCGCGAGATTGGTGAAGGTGTTGGGCTATTGTCTCCATCGACAGTACATCGTCATTTGGATACGTTAGAAAAATTGGGATACATCCTTAAAGACCCAACGAAGCCGCGGGCAATTACAATCATCGGAGCAAGGGAGGCGGCGCTGTGAGGTTCGTAGGAGTCGATCCAGCGACTAAAACCGGATTTGTTGCTTTGGATGAGCGCGGTGAGGTGCTTGTTGAAGTAGAACTAAAGGGCACGGGAAAGGTTGAGAAAGGCGGCATATCGATCAGTCAGCTTGTCAGCCTAGAAGACCAGTTGTATACGTTGCTGTTACCAGGTGACGAGGTGGTAATCGAAGATGCTGCACCGGGAACGCAACGGGGTATTACAACCGGAATGATACACGGCGGGCTGCGAAGCATGGTTCATCGACGGAAATTGAGATTTAACAAGTTAATGCCTGCATCGGTTAAAAAGTATGTCGGCGTAACTGGTTGGAAAGGTGAAGCTGGCAACAAAGAAAGAATGTCGGGGAAAGAGGGTAAGGACGCTGTTGCCAAGGCGGTGGTCGAGCATTTTGGATATACCCATAAGAATGACAACATCGTTGACGCGTATATCATGGCTCGAATCGCAATGAATCTATATCACATGCGAGAACTGAATCCACCTGTTGACACTTACCCTTATCAAATCGAGGTAGTAAATTCGATCCTCGCAAAAACGGAATAACCGCGCAATCGCTCGGTGAAGGGATTACTGCTGCCACACAACCGAACATATGTTTCTAAACGAGGTGATCGAGTGGTTCCGAATTACAAGAATGCGACTTTAGAACAACTAGTTAACATCCGGTATCACGACGATGGAGCGAGTCTCCTGCAGAAAATGGGAGCGGAATCTGAGCTTATCCGCAGGCAACGTAAAAAGCGAAGTGGAAAGCTGGACAAACATCCGAGGTCGAAACGATGAGCCGCCGTCTACAGCCGCTGCCGCAGCCAAAGCTAGAGACTGACCAAAAGCCTAATAGCGAGGTTACTGTGCGGAAGATGACGGATGAGGAATATGCACAAAAGGCCGCAGTTAAACCGAGAGAACGTGACGTAATGGCGTGGAAGCCGACGAGAAGGAAAGAGGTGGGGGATTGAACCACATCATCTTTTCAAGCGGCGGAACCGCAAGCCTGGCTGTAGCTGATTGGGTTAAAGAACAATTCCCTAATGACAATATCGTGATGTATTTCACCGACACGCTTTGGGAGCATCCAGATTGTTACCGGATGCTGCGAGAAGGGTCAGACAAGCTGCAGCTACCACTTTTGACACACAGTATGGGGCTCAACCCAATTCAACTCATGTTTGAAAAGAAGATGGTCTATAACTCCATGATCGGTGATTGCTCAAAGATATTGAAAATGCGTGTGGGCATGGACTTTCTCAAACGAGGCAAGCTGCCGGCAGTTGCGTACTGGCGGAATGAACAATTCTTAAAGGATGCTGATTTCAAAACGGATGCTACTCTTTATTTCGGAATCGATTTTGATGAGATGCACCGCGAGACGGCCATAACGAAAAATTGGGCTCCTTTCAATGTGATTTTTCCGCTAATCGAAAACAACATCTGGAAAGAGGAAGTCCTCAAGAAGTACGACATCGAGAAGCCAGAGCTTTACAAACTGGGCTTTAGTCATAACAACTGCCACGGACGGTGCGTGAAGGCGGGGCAAGGGCATTACAAATTACTTAAGGAGCAACTGCCGGATGTGTTCGCCAAGATCATGGAGCAGGAGTTCCACTTGAAAATGTACGTCTCAGCTTACAGGTACATCACAAAAGGCAATGATCCAAAGGACAAGACGCCGATACCTGACGAGGATAAAATTCCGTTACATGTTCAAGAGCCAATGCTCAAGGAACTTGATGATGCATACCGCGATTACTTCTATGACCGAGCCTTGAAACCTAAACTTTACGTTCACCCAGCAGGTTCAGCAGCAGTAAGGTACGCGAAGATTCAGCAGTATAGCTTCATGAAAAAGGATTCGCAGCCATATCCGATACGCCAACTCAACCAAGACGACGAGGCAGAGAGGGCAATGTACGGCGGCGCTGAATTGATTGATCGCTATGACATTGGCGGCTGCGGGTGTTTTACGGATTCACATTGTGAGATAGAACTTGAAGGAGTAGATGTTTAAGATGCGAAACACATTGGGCGATTTGAATAATCATTTATTCTCGCAACTAGAACGTTTGAGCGATGAGGATCTGAGCGGGGAAAAATTAGCTGAAGAGATTAACAGGGCCAAGGCCGTGACCAGCGTAGCTTCACAAATTATTTCGAACGGCAGTTTGGTTTTGGAAGCAAGAAGGCTTGCTGATGACAGATTGAATGCGGACACGTCCATCCCGAAAATGTTGGAGGGGTAGCCAATGTTTCGCTTTAGTCCTGATCAAAAAGAGTTTATCAAGGCCAATGTAGTTGGTCTAAGCAATGCTGACTTAACTCGACAATTCAATGCCCATTTCGGTTTGACGGTTCGTGAGACGCAAATTAAATCTTTTAAAAAGAACAACTTGTTAAGTAGCGGATTGACAGGAAGGTTTGAAAAAGGTCGTATGCCATTTAACAAAGGGCAAAAAAGGACATGGGCCGGCGGCGAAGATACCCAATTCCGAATGGGCCATAAGCCACACAATTATATGCCAGTGGGATCTGAAAGAGTAAACGCAGATGGCTACGTTGACCTCAAGATTGCTGACCCGAATAAATGGCGCGGCAAACATTTGATTGAGTGGGAAAAGCATAATGGTGGTTCAATTCCCAAAGGCCACGCCGTCATATTTGGGGATGGGAATCGCACAAACTTTGAACCTGACAATCTGATTATGGTTTCGCGCGCTCAGCTTGCAGTCATGAACAGGAGAGGCTTGATCCAGTGTAATGCGGACCTGACTAGAACGGGCGTTATCATGGCTGATATTTACCGTAAAATTGGAGAGCGAAAAAGAAGCGATCGTGCTGATCGATAAGAGATTTATCAAAGTCGGATATGCGAGGTGAGATCATGAGCAATATTGTCACTTTAAGTCACTGTATATGCGATGTGTGTGGCAAAGTTAAGCGAAAGAAAGAGCTCAAGAGATGGAACGAGCGAGATGTATGCACGCCATGTATAACTGAATTAGTTGGTGAGGTGTAGGGATGATTTTGACGGGAGACTGCCGGATAGTCATGCAGGCGCTACCGGAGCAATACTTTCACACATGTGTCACCTCACCGCCATATTGGGGATTGCGGGACTATGGCATTCCGCCTAGTGATTGGCCTGAAACAACTTACATTCCAATGCCCGGTCTGCCGCAAGTGACTGTTCCAGCATGGAATGGTTGTCTCGGGCTAGAGCCAACGCCGGAGATGTTCGTTGCTCATACTGTTTCAGTGTTTCGAGAGGTTTGGCGTGTGCTGAGGGATGATGGAACGTTGTGGCTCAATTACGGCGATACTTATTCCGGATCCATGAAAGGCCGCAACGCTGACGGACGTGGTAATCCCGGTGATATGCATAAGCAGCACACAGGCCAACATGCCGGAAGCATTCAATATCAAGACTTTGAAGCTCCAGGACTAAAACCAAAGGACCTTGTTGGCATTCCGTGGCGTGTAGCCTTCGCGCTTCAAGCTGATGGTTGGTATCTCAGAATGGATAACATTTGGAATAAACCGAACTGTATGCCTGAAAGTGTAAGGGATCGCCCCACAAAGGCACATGAGTATGTGTTTCTTCTCTCCAAATCGGAGCGATATTACTACGATGATGAAGCTATCAAAGAACCAATGGCCGCCTCAAGTATCGAGCGGTTGTCACAGGATATCGAGGGCCAGGAAGGATCCGCGCGGGCTGCTGGTGGAACAAAATCGAACGGCAATATGAAAGCGGTGGGTGGTTCTAAAGGTGCTTTTGGACCTGAACAATCTAGGCGTAGAAGTGGAAACAAAGAACGAAAGTATGGGAAAGATCGCGATCGACCCGGTTCTCACTTAGGAGGCTCTATTCCTTGGGAGGGTAATTCGAGAAATAAACGATCTGTTTGGACAGTGACCACAGCCCAATTCAAGGAAGCACATTTTGCAACGTTTCCTGAAAAACTGATCGAGCCCTGCATTTTGGCGGGTGCTCCGGTAGGTGGTCGCGTACTGGACCCGTTCGGCGGTAGTGGAACAACTGAAAAGGTAGCAATTGAAAACGGACGTGAATGTACAAGCATCGAGATAGGTGAACAGTATGTGGAGATCGCTGAGCGACGAATAGCGAATGTGCAGCCTAAGCTTCAGTTCGAAGGACAATCATTATTATTTTGAGGTGAACATACGTGATCGTACGTGAACGAGTGATGCGGGAAATTGGCAGTCTTCTTGATGGGAGATGTGATGGTTGTCCTCAACTAAAGGAATTGAATCGGATCCACGGACATTCTACCTCTCATGTTGACGGGTACTGCCAGCGGACTTGTGAGGTTGGTCTAAAACTTAAAGGCTTGGGTGAGCAGCTTAACGCTACACTCAGTCCGCGCGTGGAGTTGGCGTTCGATGATGAAGAATATGCTTGAAAATTAAAGATCATTAGGAGTGAGGCTATTGAAAGCAATAACGATAATTCAACCGTGGGCGACTCTGATCGCCATTGGCGCTAAAAAATTCGAAACGCGTAGCTGGCCGACAAAGCATCGCGGAGAGCTCGCTATTCACGCTGGCAAGAAAATAGACCGCGAAGCGTGTGAACAAGAGACGATTAAAACGGCGCTGGCTGCTCATGGATACACTCCAGACAACCTGCCAACTGGATCTATTGTTGCAACAGGGAGCCTGTCAGAATGCTATAAAGCTAGACAATACGGTCTATCTGATTACGTGGAGTTAACTAGCAATAGCGGAATCAAGTC
This sequence comes from Paenibacillus sinopodophylli, assembly GCF_005930355.1. Classification (GTDB taxonomy): domain Bacteria; phylum Bacillota; class Bacilli; order Paenibacillales; family Paenibacillaceae; genus Pristimantibacillus; species Pristimantibacillus sinopodophylli. Next base: position 1,251,012 of record NZ_VDBO01000001.1, on the reverse strand, counting down.
AATAGATGGACCTGAATTTGTTTATGGGGATTATTCAACGGGGCGCTTCGCATGGGAAATAGCAGACGTGCAGCAGCTGGCGGAACCGATACCAGCCAAGGGGCAGCAGGGTTTGTGGAATTGGGCTGCAAGCGGTACAACATCTGAATAGGAAGGTGATTTAAATGAGCAAGGGACTCAAACGCCTTAACTGGATAACGACAATACTTCTGCTGGCAATGGTCTTATGGGGCATGTGGAACAACCTGCAGGAAGCAAAGAGTAATCAACGCTATGGGGAGCTTGTCAAACAACGGGGCGAAATCAATCAGCAGTATGGAGAACTTGTTGATCAAATGGCTGCGAATAACAAGAAGTCAGCTCAAGAGCTGCAAGAACTTAGAGATCGCTTTAAGGAGTATGTCGATCGCTTGGATGGCAGGTGAATATGAAATGGGTTGTACAGCAGCCAATGGAACGACATGCTTAATAACTGGTGACAGGTGTATGTTTTTCATACCAAGCAGCGCTGCGTGCGCTGCATTGTATGGCGAAGGTCCAGATGCCAATGAGGATAGATGCGAAGATTGTAAATTCTTTTTTTTAAAAGATGGGAAACGGTCTTGTACATCTAAGCCGTTTTATCATGAACCCCGAACAGAATTTTTGGACGATGACCTAGTGAGTTGTGGCGGGTTTGAACGGAAATAATCTCGCGGTTCGGCGATACAACATAATGAATATTAAATTACATGGAGGATGATTCAAATGTCATTTGTTAAATTGAATGTATTCGAAGGCAATAAGAGCGTGGAGTTAGAGGTAGAGGCTGCGACACCGCAGCACATTGATTCCATTATTGTTGGTACTTTCGGGATTTTCGGCATTACGCAGCAACCAGAAATAACTGTTGATCTAGGCGGTCCCGTATTAATAAAAGCGGACAACGCTTCTAGTGCCGATTTGAAAGAGAAGCAACATAGAGAGGTTCAGGAAGCTAAGTCAACCATTCAACAGCCTGTAACTGCTCAGGTGATACCGCCGGCTAACACTAACATCCAGTCAAAAAAAGTTGAGCTGCAGGGAGCGAATAGAACGCTGAATACATCGATCGGCGAGAAACTAGACAAGGCTATTGCAGAAGCACCAGAAAAGCCAGATTGGTACGATACAGGAATTAAGTTTAAGGACGAAGTGCCACACTACCGCCTGCGCTACTGGTGCCAAAATGAAGCTTGCAAAAATCAAGGCAATCACTACATCGCTCTCGATGATAGTGAAATAGAATGCCACAATTGCAAGACTAAGCATAAAGTACGTCCAGCAATGGGCAGATTCGCAGATCAAAAGATTCCCGTGAGAGATGCTTTCGGCAACTTCTTCCGTGCATCGGAGCTTGTTTAGAAGTCAGGCAAGTCATATATTTTTTTGTCAAAAAACCGAACGTATGTGCTGGGAAGGAGGTGCCAATTCATGATTTACCTAACCGCAGAACAAGAGACGTTGTACAAGCTGCTGGCGGAGCATCCCAAATCTTCTTACCAGCAAGTGGCCGATTTGACCGGCTGGGCACTACAAGGTGTGAGCGTTAGGTGCCGAGCGCTTGTAATCAAAGGTGCGATCGAGCGCAAAGGCAATCAGCGCCGCTTTACACATAGCGCGATAGAGGATATCAAGTACATGGTGACGTACGATGGCAATCCGCCAAAAACACCTGAGCTGCCGGATACGCTCATGGAGCACCTGAAGGATTTCAAAGTTACGGATCAGCAGCGGCGCACGATTAAAGAGAATCCCAATCTCTCACGTAGGGAGTTGGCTGCCAAACTTGGGATAAGCAAGCTTGAGGTAAATATGCTGCTTGATCGGATTAACTATAAAAGGCGTTAACAAATAACATTTAGGGGAGCGATATAGATATGGCGAAGAAAGCGAAAACGGAAAAGTTTCACACGGAAGCGGAAGAGGCGGTTTACACACTGCTGAAGGATGTTGTTGATAAGCATCACAATCATTTCGAAAAACCTCGCTTCCTGATTTTATTCAAGCATGGCGGATGGTCGTCAAAAGGCCGGAACGTGTTCGCTAAATTCAAGGTTTTAGCTGATGATCTGCGCCGCACGCTGAAGAAGGAAGCAATCCTGTACCTGAACTGTGATGCTTGGAGGAAAATGACCGAGCCGCAACAACGTTACTTTCTGGATGAGGCATTGTTCGGGCTTGATTTCAAAACGAATGCTAAAGGAGATATTTTGATTCATGCTGACGGGTCTCCACTCCTCAAGTCAGTTCCGCCAGACCTTGAAGCGTATATTGATGTAATTAAACGGCATGGACCTATTGCGGCTGATGTGAAGCGGTTGTTGCTGGGGCTTAAAGAAGTTGGTCAAATGACAATTGAGGATCTCAAAGAGGAACCACCAGCACCGCCGCACGAGGGGATCAAGGTTGTTGTCGGAGCTAATGGGGTTGTTGAGGAAGTGGAGGACAAAAACCAGCTGACGATAGAAGGTGTAGCCGCCGCTGCTGAAGCTGCAAATAACGATCCGATGCATGACGTCGACAAAGGCACTAAAACAGATGAGCCAGAGGATGATAACCTCGAATGAAGCTGATGGACATGTCCTTTAGAAGCTTCTGGCTGCTGGCACTCACTTTCTGCCTACTCATTTGGGCAGGCGTTATCCTACTCATAATCGCAATCAAATAATCATAACGCCCTCTGCTTCGGTGGAGGGCGATCCCACAAAGGAGCGTGACGTAAGTGGGCGAAGCAAGGGATACATTGAGTAAGGTGGATGATCGTGGGTTTCTCATAGATCTCCAAGACCTTAAAAAATCATATAACGCCACGCTGCGCATGCTTACTGCGCGTAGGCGGGAAATTGAAGAATATATTGAACACGATAGCGGAATGACGATGGAGGAACTGGAGAATAAGCAAAATCGAAGCACGTACAAACATTGGCGATTAGCAAATGACGGCCACTGGAATGAGCTCCATGACATTAGAGAGATGATCTCGGAAGTCAATTTCGTCATAGAGTGGTTACGTACTGGCCGGCAGCCTGGTACAAAGCGTGGAATTGATCGGCGGAGCGTATACCAAAACACAGTGCTTCTTGACCCAATGATTATGGCTAACTTCTCAAATGCTTATAACAGCCGCAGCGGATCGACGATAACCGAAGCAGAGCGTCATAGGTTGGAGGAAGTGTTGGGCATCCTCAGTCCACAAGAGAAAGAATGCTACGTGCTATCGTACGGTCAATGCTACAGTCATTCAGATATAGCTAAGGCACTGGCGATAAGCAAGGGCGCGGTCGACAAGTATGTGCAACGAGCACACGCGAAAGTTTCGGCTGGGTGGCAGGGGACGTTATTTTAATTAGAGGAGCAGAACTGATGGAAACTAATAAAGAATGCGAGAACGTTGTAGACGACTGGACAGAATATCCCATGACCCTGAGACCTAAACATATCGAAAAAATCATGAAGATGAGTCAGAAGAAAACGTACGAATTTTTAGGGGCGGCACCTTTCCATGTAGCTAAAGCAGGAAGAGAACTGTATATTAGCAAATTGGTTTTTCGTAACTGGCTCGAAGGAACCAACCTTGATATATTCAACAAAGAAGAAAGCAAGGCTTAGATAGCTTGCTTTTCTTTTTTTCGTATCATTCGTATCAAATTCGTATCACGGCACCAATTGGCACCACTTTTCATTATAAATACTCAATCCAAATAAAAATAAAAAACCCGCGAGCCCAATGTTTATAAGGCTTCGCGGGTTTTCATTCGTATGATCTGAACAGGGTTCGAACCTGTGACCCCTACCCTGTCAAGATAGTGCTCTCCCAGCTGAGCTACCAGATCGTATTAGCGACAGTTAATAATATATCAATATAAAAGAACGATGTCAACACTTATTATTTGCTAAAGAGACGGAGTACTCATTAAGCAGACGATCAAGCTCCTGACTAATTTTAATAATCGCTTGATCAGTGAAATTGTTACACGCTTCGAACAGTCTTACCATCTCTGCTCTCAGTTCTTCAATCTTTTGTTGATAGAAGCTGATTTCCATCTGAATCCCTCCAACTTTTCATTTGTTATAACAAGGATAAACGAAGGTTGTTAGAATTTTTCAAACAAGCAATTAGAAATATGTTAGTTTTTTGAACACGGCTCCATTGTGCTACCTTCGTATTCGATTATCTACACCGAATCCAGCATGATGAAACAAGGCTATTATCCATTATTCACCTCCTACAATCATTATCGGCAGTTTAGAGGGATTTTTTTACATGTAAGGTTTAAATAAAGTAATAGCTCGGGTTTATGCATCTTGAAATCGTATACTAAATAAAATCGAATCGGCATACCTTTAAAGAAAGCGCGCGGGAGGCGGTTTCTGTTGGCTGCAGAGTATGCCTATTTAGCCCTTTGGCTATTGGGGATGTTTGGTATTATCGGGGTGGTGGTTGGTGCCGTAGCTAAGTTTGCTATTGAAGATTCGCTGTCACATGATGAGCAATTTGTATGGAGAAGGCGGCTTCCAGCAGATGAAATGAAAAGAAAATAAGATAACAACGCACCGGCGTTGCCTCTTTCCAAGGGCTCGTCGGTTTTTTGTTTACATCTTTGCATGAAATCTTCATATAAATGGGCAATCTATATTTTGGCTGTACACTCATTGTATGGAGAGGGGTAATGACGATGAACGAATCAACAAACGGACAAGATACGAGAGAGCAGATTGTAGCTGTGCAGAAGGACGGTGATGGGGACCTCACAGCATTCAAAACGAGTAGCGGAAGAGTGCTTGCGTATCAGGAGGCGCTTCTAGAAGTGCAAGCTGGGCATATCGCAGGAGTGAATTCGTTCAAAGGCAAGGATGGGGAGTTCTATATTCGTGGAGACGCTGACGGGGATCCAACCAACAACCTGGATCAACTGCCTCTTTTCTAGATTTGATGATGAATGACATTTACGATGTGTCCATAAAAAAGGCGCTTGCATGTTCAAATGCGGCGCCTTTTTTGCATCTATACAATTGTGTAGGTTTTATGCTGCTCGACGATGCGCATGTTTCCCGTATGGCCAACATACTGCTCGATGGCGTCTCCGTAATGCATCAGCCATGTCTTCTGCTGGATGAAATCAGGCAACGTTAGCAGTTCATCCAGCGAAGCGTGAACGACACCAGGTGCTTCAAGCTGGCAATCGTGATAAATCGTGGAGACACCATTGTCTATCAATTGCTGAAGAAGCATCGGATCAAATCGCATATCAGCTGTATAGAAGAAACTTCCGTTAAATAGGAAGGAGTAACTTGGTTTATTAGGAATATGCTTCGTTTCCATCAGCTTAACCGTTAGCCCTGGATATAGCTCATGATCGATGCCCGGTGCAAGCGGTCGAACATCGAAAAAATGTTCAAGTTCTACAAGAGGTTCTTGTGTCAACCCGCCGCGCAGCGTCTGCTCCCACAGAGGCTCGACCAAAGATTGTGCAATATAAAGGATCGGCTTGCGCTGATATTTGAACATCATCTGGAACGCATATTCCTCTAAGCCACCGACATGATCTCCATGAATATGGCTGATTAAAACGCCGTCAAGCTCATCGAAGGCTATCCCTTGCTGATGCAGAGCTTTAGGCAATGTAATGCCGCAGTCTACAAGTAATCGGAAGCCATTGTGTTCGATGAGCGCGTTGTTATTATCGTACTTTTTGGCAAAAGCACTGCCTGTTCCAATCATCGTTATATTCAAAACAATTCCTCCTCATCATCCCACTTGTTTAATGTACCAAATTTTCAGTATGCCTGACAATTGCTGATGCACATTCGCCTTGATCTACATACAATGCTAAAGCGATACGTATAGTGGAGGCGAATGATGGATGAGCAAAGGCAAAGGTAAAACAGCTAAGAAAAAGCAACCGGCAAGCGACCGCAAGCATTATAACTATAAATTGGTTCTCTCTGATACCTGTGCGGTGTGCAAGACGCCTTGTACCAGAGGCATGAATTACCTTGCAAGAATGAGAACGGCTGGCTCACTAGGAAAGGGCATACCTTGTGTTCTGACGAGAACGTATGGGTAATATTCTTATATCATGCTCGTATTTCCCGGGCAAGCGCAGGTTTCAACATCATTTGACAGTGTTGGTACTCTAGCACTAGCTTCGAAAATAGTTCACATGAAGGCGCAACTTTGCATGCGATTTCGAGTATAACCTTACATCCAGGCTATCGGATGGAGGGCTTACAACTATGAAATTCAGAAAAGTTGCCATTCTGCTGCTGTTGCTGTCTGTATGGGGCGGTACGTTGATGTTTGCAGATTCGGCATCCCAGAAAGTACGCGTCATTATTAACGGATCAGAACAGGATGACGGCGGGTTAATCGCAGACAACAAAACATATTTGCCGCTGCGTCAACTAGCTACTTCGATGCAAGCCATCGTAGAATGGGATAATCAAAGCAAACGAGCTACTGTGTATAAGCCTAATGTGCATATGTTCTTATTCCAGAATAATGCCGTATTCGGGAATGTGGCCAAAGGCTATCAAGGTAAGTTTAAAGTGTTCTCCCAAATCGATAATTTGAAAACAGATGTGACAGCTGTTAAGGTTTCAATCTTCGACCCGAACGGGAAAGAGAAAGTGATTCAAACCGAGAACGTGAACACGTCCAAGGACAATTTCTGGTATGCTACAGATGAGATCGAATATAAATTCGAAGCTAGCGGGAAATACCCAATTCGTTTCTTTCTAAAGCTGAAAGGTTCGGATGAATGGACAGCCGTTTCTGAGAAATTAATATCTTCGATTTAATTGCAGCCAAGCAAGCAGACGCTCCGTTATCATAAGGAGCGTTTTCGTTTGACCATTGGTAGAATGTCATGTTACTATACGGTAGTCTATAAACATATTTGAAATGGGGTAATAACATGAGCGAGCATCAGCATGGCGATGATTGCGGCTGTGGTGAAGACCACGAGCATGAAGAGCATGTCTTTATCGTGACTGACGACGAGGGCCAGGAACGTGAAATGGTCATGGTTTATACGTTTGAATCTGAGAACAATGTGTATGCTGTATTGTTGGATCGCAATGATCCTGAAGCAGACGGCGTCATTTTCCGTATTGAAGAAGAAAACGATGAGTCTTTCCTAGTCGGTATTGAAGACGATGCAGAATGGGATCGCGTAACGGCGATTTATGAAGAAATTGCCCGTACGGAGAGCGAAGAGAAATAATTTCGCACGGCGCGTATAGAGCAGTTAATGAAAAACGATCGGCAAGCCTAGCTTGCTGATCGTTTTTCGTTCACGGTCAATCATGCCATCTCTTATTTCCTTGGATTATAATAGATTGTTCGGCCATTGAACATAGTTAGCTCTGCTTTCAGACGGCCTGCTATATACTTGCATAGCTCATTGGCCTTCGATTTATCGCCATGAGTGGCTTCTTCCGGAAGCACGACATGAATGCAGGGGACGCTGCTGCCTGACGTGCTTATCGCCATGCTTGGTCCGAATAAAATATGTTTGTATAGCGGGTGGGTGCCTTTCAAATAAAACCAGCGCTCGTCCTGCGTCTGTTCAATGGTATAAGGAAATGCTGCTTCCGCATAATTCCAATTCAGCTGTGAACCGGTATGGGTGGTTTGCTCCTTGTATTGCAAGAGCTGACTTTTAATATCGTTAATGTCCAGCTTCTCTACAGATGATCCTTGCACGAATTTTATGTAAGCGCTTTGACTCATCGCATCTCACCTCTGACCACATCATAGCATGCTCATTTTGGGTTGACAATAAGTGGAACTAATCGTGAATCTGGTATAAAAAAGGCAGTCCGCTGTCAAAGTATGACTGCAGGACCGCCCATGGCGCAGCGCCTATGAGATCGCTGTTTCTTCAACGATTACTTTAACAAATTCAATGCTGCGATCCTCCGGACCTTTTACAGGAAGTCCGACTTGAACATGGTCAACGATATAATCAATATTTTTTTGCGTAATGACTTCGCCTGGCAGAAGGATAGGGATGCCGGGTGGATACACATAAATAAATTCGGCTATTATTCTTCCTGCTGATTCCTTGAATGGGAGCACTTCCGTCTCGCCATAGAAAGCATCACGAGGTGTGAGCGACAGCTGAGGGATGTCCGGAATTTTGACGACTAGTTCACGTGCTTCGGCGCCTTCATGGAACCTCTCTGATAGTCCGCGCAGCGAAGCTAACAATTTAGAAATCGAATCAGAGGTATCTCCAGGCGTAACTAGGCAAAGAATGTTATACATATCGCTCATTTCAATCTCAACATTATAATGTTCGCGCAGCCAGTTTTCTGTCTCGTAGCCTGTTATGCCTAGGTGGCGGACATGGATGGAAACCTTGGTTGGATCGTAATCATAGGTTGCCTCGTCTCCAAGAATTTCTTCACCGAAGCAGTAGAGGCCGGGAATCTCATTAATTTGCTTGCGTGCATCTTGGGCAAGCTCGATTGCGCGTTCGGCGATAGCATGTCCATTCAAAGCAAGATTGCGACGAGAGGTATCCAGTGATGCTAGCAAAATGTAAGAAGTAGAAGTTGTGGTCAGCATGCTGATTACGGTTTGAATCCGGTGCGGGTTGACTCTGCCCTTGCGAACGTTCAGTACTGAGCTCTGTGTCATGGAACCGCCAAGTTTATGGACGCTAGTCGCAGCCATATCCGCGCCAGCCTGCATAGCAGACATCGGCAGCTTCTCGTGGAAATGAATAAGCACGCCATGCGCTTCATCAACAAGCACGGGAATGTCGAAGCTGTGTACCAGATCGACGATTTCTTTCAGGTTAGCACAGATGCCGAAATAGGTAGGGTTAATGACGAGAACACCTTTGGCGTCAGGATGGCGCTCCAGTGCTTTGCGAACAGAACGCGTCGTAATGCCGTGATCGATCCCCAGATTGTTATCCCGTGCAGGAGAAATGAAGACGGGTCTCGCACCTGCAAAAATAATAGCAGCCATGATGGATTTATGAACGTTGCGCGGCACGATGATTTTATCACCTGGCGCACACACGGTTAATATCATCGTCATAATCGCTCCGCTTGTCCCTTGCACGGAGAAATAAGTATAATCGGAGCCGAATGCATCGGCTGCCAGCTTCTGAGCTTCTTCAATTACGCCTGTCGGCTGATGCAGATCATCGAGCGGTGCTATATTGATTAAATCGATCGACAACGTGTTGTCACCGATAAATTCGCGAAATTCCGAATCGCTGCCCAATCCTTTTTTGTGTCCTGGAATATGGAACTGTACAGGATCCTGCTCCGCATGACGGCGAAGCGCGGTGAATAGCGGGGTGTTATTGTGATCCATCGCTCTCATCCCTGCCTTTCATTAGAGTTTACAAACAAAGTTGAGTATAGCAAATACAGGGGGGAATGCAAGCTTCAATTTTGTAAAAGGCGTATGACATGCTGATTTGTTCTTCAATTGTTCATACATCGTTGATAAATGGATATGGTAACATAGGTTGGTGGAGGTGTTGCAGGATGAAAGATAAACGAATGCTTATCGTAATGGCCATATTAATGACGACATTTATAGGTTTTGGGATTATCATCCCGGTAATGCCAGAAATTATTCAAGCCGCAGATCCAAGCAAAGCGGAGCTGCACACAGGTCGAATGCTGGCTATTTATTCAGCCGTTTCTTTTTTACTGTCTCCATTCTGGGGCGGATTATCGGATCGTATCGGAAGAAGACCTATTATTCTGATCGGCGTATTGGGCTTCGCGGCAAGCTTTCTGTTGTTTGGCTTGTCGTCAGAAGACTTGACGCTCATGTATTTATCACGAGTGCTAGGCGGCTTATTCTCCGGTGCAGTGGCATCCGTTATTGTAGCATACGTAGCCGACATTACACCGCCTGAGGAGAGAACGAAGGGCATGGCGCTTGTTGGTATATCGATCGGGCTTGGCTTCACGATCGGGCCTGGTGTAGGCGGGTTGCTGAGCGTGTTCTCACTTGAAACCCCATTTTATACGGCATCCGTGCTTGCGTTGATCACCTTTGTACTTGCTGTATGGAAGCTCAAGGAGTCACTAGCTCCAGAAGAGCGGCGTACAGGTGCACAGAAAAAGGTTTCAAGATGGGCAGCCTTTACCGGCCCGCTCAAGTATTTGTACATATTGGCGTTTTTCGTGACCTTCACGCTGGCTGGTATGGAAGCTACGCTGCAGTTTTTCGGAATGAGGCGCTTTGATGTAACGCCGCTGCAGGTTGGCATATTATTTTTTGTATGCGGGTTTGTTGGCGCGCTCGTGCAAGGAGGGATCGTTCGACGCCGGATTAAGAAAGGCGAGGAACCGAAATACATTGCGATCGGACTTGTCATATCGGCAATTGGTTTCTTCCTCCTTCTTGGTGCCCATTCGCTATGGTGGGCTACGCTGTCCTTGGCGGTGTTCGGTATTGGAAACTCCTTGATCAGACCTTGCGTAACATCGCTTATTACACAAAAGACTACAGTAGGGCAGGGCGTTGCATCAGGGCTAAGCTCGTCGATGGACAGCTTAGGCCGTATCGCGGGTCCTCTGCTAGGCTCCTTCTTTTTCACGATTGAAATGGGCCTGCCATACCTGCTGGGCGGAATACTTTGTCTCGCTGCACTTGTACTCCTGCTTCGCTTTCGCCAATTGGACAAGTCCAGCTTGGCACATACAGAAGCTTAGGCATCCCAATATCAAATGGCTAAAGCCGATTGTCCGCTTATAGTGGATAATCGGCTTTTTTTCAAAATATAAGAATGTATAAGTTTGTAAGCTTATAACGGGTTTATATTTCACCGTCAAAGCTCCTTCAGCGTCTAAAGGACGCCGCAGCCGTTTTTGCTTGTGTAACTGCTCTGTATTTCGTAAAGTTCACCTATAATGCTGAGCAAACAAGATTCCCCGTCTACAGACGTAGAAGATATCCGTCTCTGGTCGAGAGCGAATGCCCTTCTCTGGCCGTTTTTGCTTCCCTTTTCTTCCCATTATGATTAGAGAAGACAAAACAAATAGATAACCGTAAAGGGAAAAGGAGTCGGAAACAAATGAGTAAATTGACAGAATGGTCATTCCGGAACAAGGCGGCCATCATCCTGATCGTCATTATGGCATTAGCGATGGGGGTAATCAGCTATCTGAGGCTGCCGATGGAATTCCTGCCTGCGGCTGATAACCCTCAGGTTATGATCACAGCTATTGGGCCTGGCAACGATGCAAAGTCGATGGAGCAAAAAGTGACTAATCCGCTAGAAGAGGCTGTTACATTCGTCAAGGGGAAAACGGATATGCTCTCGACTTCAGGCGACGGATATGCACAAATTAATTTGAATTTTGATTCCAAAACCAATATGAAAGACGCGAAGGCAGAAATCGAGCGGATCGTCGCTCAAGTTCCACTGCCTGCGAATGTAATGAAGCCGTTTGTTGTTCAGTTTAATACGTCAATGATTCCAATCTCATGGGTTACGCTCACATTCGAGGATGGAATGAGCGAGCAAGAGAAGGAAACGAAGTTGAAGCTAGTGACAACAGAGCTTCAGAAATCCGAAGGTGCTGGTCAAATCAGTATTAGCGGAAAATCGACCCCGGCGGTTCATATCATCCCAGATACGGATAAGTTAGCGGAAGCGGGAATCCCTGTACAAGCGCTCACGGGCTTGCTGCAAGGCAGGGGAGATTCTGTATCTATCGGGGAGAGGACCATTGATGGTGCCGCAGGAAATTTGAACGTATGGGATCAGGTGACTGGCCTAGAAACACTGCGTAAGCTGCCGGTTGCAGCAGGCGTTGTACTGTCGGATGTCGCGGCCGTGGAGCTCTCTAAGGATCAAGAGAGCATCGGAAGAATGAATGGTAAGGATGCTATAATGTTCACCATTTCGAAATCTGCGGATGCGAATGCCGTTACGGTAGGCAATGGGATCGAGAAAACTGTGGAACGCTTGAATACAGAAGTGAAAGGTATTGCTATTTCGATTATTCTAAGTACATCGGAATCAGTGGTTTCCTCAGTTAACAGTATGATGCAGGAAGTGCTGCTTGGTGCGCTATTCGCAACAATCGTCATCTTGCTGTTCATGCGTAATTTCAGAGCGACAATCGTAACGATTGTATCGATACCGTTGTCTCTAGGCATTACTTTATATTTGCTGCAGTTGTCTGGTGTTTCCCTTAACATTATCACGCTCGGTGGGGTTGCGGTAGCCGTAGGCCGTCTAGTGGATGACAGCATCGTCGTCATTGAGAACATCTATAGAAGGCTTCAGAAGGAATCGTTCTCCGTGAAGCTGATTACGGATGCTACGAAGGAGGTTTCCTCCGCGATTACTTCCTCGACGCTCGTAACGGTAGCTGTGTTTTTACCTATGGGCTTGCTGCGCGGCTCTCTGCAGGCATTCCTGCTGCCGTTCGCGCTTACAGTCGCCTATTCCCTGCTTGCATCCTTGCTTGTTGCTTTGACGGTTGTACCACTGCTAAGCGCGGTCTTGCTGCGCGGCACCAAAGAGAAGGAGCATACGGGCTCGCCCAAATTTGCTGCTTTTATTAGATGGAATCTCGCACATAAATACGTGCCGCTCCTTGCTGCTGTTATATTGTTCGCTGGCTCGATCAGTGCCTATGTATTTATGCCTAAGGGAGCACTTGATTCCTCCAGTGCACAGAACATTAATGTCACGCTGCAATATCCGAGCGAAGCGCCAGCAGATTACGTGCTTGAAGAAGGAAAGAAGTTCGAATCATTCCTAACATCAGATAAAGATATCGAATGGGTTATGATGATGCTCGGCAATAGTGCGGACGCTGCACAGTTCGGCTCCGTAACCTCTCCAACGCTTATCACTTATATGATTGACCTGAGTGAAGGTGTCGATGCTGAAGTGTTTATTGAGAAAGTAAAGGCTCAGAAAGACAAATACAAGGACGCGACGCTGACAGCTGACGCCTCCGATCTAATTATGGGCAGCAGCTCCTCACAAATCTATATTGACGTCATTGGCGACAATATAGAAGCGCTCACCGAAACGGCGGATCAGTTGATCGCAACGATTAAACCGATTGACGGTGTGATTAAGGTCGAGAGCAATCAAGAGGAGAAGAAGTCAGTGTATTCTTTCCATGTTGATCCTGCTTTGGCTAAGGGTGAAGAGGTTGCGATGCAGCTCCAAAGCATGTTAAATCCGCTGCCGATCGGTACGATAGATGTGGAGTCAAGCGATACTCAGGTTCTGCTGCAGCCCGTTTTCAATCCGGCTTCCAAGGCAGAGTTGGAGAAGCTGACCATTATGACAGAAAAAGGTTCAGTTCCTATCTCAGAGGTAGCGGAGCTAGTTCGCACCGAGGAGCCTGCATTGTTCTACCATAAGGATGGAAAAACGTATATTCGCATAACAGCAAGCGCAGAGCCGAAAGAGTTGTCTATTGTGGGCACAGAGATTAATAAGGCATCCTCAGCGCTTAAACTGCCGGATGGCGTTACGCTCGCAGTTGGCGGCGCATCCGCAGAGCAAGCAAGTGATTTCGCGGATTTGGGATTAACTGCTCTCATTTCCATAGGGCTGGTTTATCTGATTATGGTATTGACGTTCAAGACGCTTCGCGCACCGCTGGCGATTATGATTTCCTTGCCGCTAGCTGCTATCGGTGCTGTTACCGGCCTGCTTATATCGGGGGTTACACCAGATTTCACAGCGATGTTCGGGGCACTGATGCTTATTGGAATCGTCGTTACGAATGCCATCGTACTCATTGACCGTGTGAAGCAGAATGAAGAGACCATGTCGATTCGCGAGTCATTGATTGAAGCAGCTACGACACGGATGCGTCCAATCGTGATGACAGCTGTAGCAACCGTTTCGGCTATGCTGCCGCTCGTATTCGGCTCCCACGAATCTGGAAGTATCGTATCCCAAAGCTTAGCGATTGTCGTTATTGGCGGGCTTATCGCAGCTACGCTTCTGACATTGATCATTGTCCCATGCGTGTATGAACTGTTATTCTTCCGCACTTCACGGAAGCAGCGGCACGCTCAGCTAGCAGCTTCACATGTGGAAGCCGCTGCACCGCAGCATGTTTAATAAAAAAAGAGGGAGCGCGGGCGGCTGGCGGCGCGCTTCATAAGAGACAAAAACGGCTGGGCAGGAATTATACCTGCTCAGCCGTTTTTCTGCTTCATAGTAATCCTATTGCTATTTTTCTTAAAAAAGAGAATCGTCTACAGATTTGCCATACGATAAAGCGGCATCAGCGTCTCATACGTCGTCGATGCAAGAGCAAGCAGCGCATCGCCATCACGCAGGAGGGGGTCGCCAGCTTGGAGATGCCGTCCGATTAGCAGCTCCGCTTTCTGTACATCGCGGAACCGTATAAGCGCATTCTGCCAGTCCTGCTTCGACATGTCGGACACTGCGGTTGATTCTTTTTTCATGTGATCAAGTGAGAGAACGTAATCATTAGGCACATGTGCGATGACATCGTCGATTTGATTCAAGAATGCTGTTGCGATATTGGCTTTATTCGGAACTTCATAGATTAGCGCCAGCCACAGGAATAAATGATCGTCAAACAAGCCGAGCTGGAAATGAGGATGCGCCTTATATCCGCGCTTATTGCTGCATATCGCAAGCCAAGTGTCTTTAGGCGGATTCACTTTGCGGCGTGCATGCCTAGCCACATGCAAATACATTTCATTGCCGGCGTGAACGGCAGCATCTACAGCTAGCTGTCCGCCGATTGCATGGAATTTCGGTTGAATCTGACATTGAATCGCGTTCATTCGTTCCGCAAGCCCTTCTAGGTTGAATACGTCGAAGTCGGCTTGGGTAAAACCAGAAAGCTTTGAAGATGAAGTCTGCGTAGTCATCGTAATAATCTCCTTCAATAAACCATTATTGACTCAGGTTTTCATTGCTGCAAGCTTTAGCTGCGAAAGCCTAAGTTATCGATGTAATAATTTCAAATAAAAAATAGCGATTTGTGTTCGATCGCGAAGCTCAAGCTTCGTTAATATTTCGGTAATATAATTTTTGACGGTTCCTTCGCTCAAATAGACTGAAGCCGCAATTTCTTTGTTTGATTGACCATCTGCAATGAGACGGACGATCTGTTCCTCTGCTGGCGTCAAGCCGATCATACTTACTGCTTTGTCGCTATCCGCACGCGGCGTCTCCAGCATGCCTGCCAGCTTGCGGGCAATATCCGGATGGATGAGGAAAGAGCCCTCGTGAACCGTTTTGATGCCGCTGATGATACGGCTTGGCGGGACGTTTTTGAGCAGATAGCCATTCGCTCCGTTCCGAATCGCCTGCGCAATATATTCATCATCGTCAAAGGTGGTCAGAATAAGTACGGCTGGAGCGGGATCTAACGATCGCAGCAGCTTCGTTCCCTCTACACCGTCGCAGACTGGCATTCGTATGTCCATCAGAACGACATCGACTGCCTGCTGGCGAACAAATTCGGCAGCTTCCAGCCCATTCGCGCACACACCTGCAACTTGCAGACCATTGTCGAGGTCCAATATGACCTTCATGCTCTCACGAATAAAAGGATCATCATCTACTACTAGTACCTGAATCATGGTCCAACTCCATTTCTAACATTAATCGATTTCGCTAGCTGCCAAGAAGAGGAAGTGTCGTCGTAATCGCGAAGCCACCCTCTCTCTCCCAAGCCATACTGCCCCCGATCAAAGCCATTCGTTCTTTCATGCCTTTCATGCCAAGCCCATCCGCAATCGGCTCATCTGGAATAATTCCGTTGTTAGCAATCGTGAGCGCTACATGCTCCGCGCCAAACACAAGCTCGATTGTAACGGACGTGGCATTGCCATGCCGTACTGCATTCGTAATAGCTTCTTGTGCATTTTTGAAAAGAATGAGCTCTAAGCTTGGATAAATCGGACGCGCATGCCCGGTTATACGAAAGGTTACGGATATGCCTAAAGCGGCTGCCGATTCTTGCACGAGCCGATCGAGTGCATAGCGTCGTATATCCTTTTCCTGATCTGATCCGATTCTACGTACTGTGCGGCGCATGAGCTCCATGCTGTCCTGCAGTTGATCGCGTATTTGCTTAAGCGTGGAGCGGGCTCTGTCTGCGTCGCTGTCAAACAGGTGCAGTGCTGCTTCCGACATCATCTTGACACGGATCAGCCGATGACCAAGGTCATCGTGAATGTCCTTGGCGATACGGTTTCGCTCTTCAATCTGAGCTTGCTGCTCGACCTGCAGCGCATACTGCTGCATCCGGCGTCGCGCGGCTTCAAGCTCAGCATGGCTCGCCGTTAAAGCTTCATACAAATCCTCGATTTGATGATGCTTAACCTCTGATTCATTCGATGCATTGAGAATAGCAGCTATCGTCAACCATAGCAGTACTGCTGAGAGCAGCAATGGCAGCGGACTGCCTTGAAGAGCCGTGAGTAGAGCAAACAAGCCTGCTATCGATAATGCGATGCTATGCGTCAACTCGGGCTTGCTGCGATAAGTGGCGATAAGTGTGGAGAATAGCGTTAGAAAGAGTACGCCGCCATAGTTATGAGCCACCCAAGCGAAATAGACGAATTCGGCTAGCAGTAATAACTGGCGGTATTTCGGACGCGCCGAGACGAATCGAATGAGCAGCAATGCAAGCAATACGCTGGTTGTATATACGGCATAATCGCGTGGTTCAACAGCTGTGATGCTCACAATGGCAGGGATCGCGACCAACAATGTTCGAATCCGGTTTAGCAGTTTATTCATATCAAAAGGGCTCCTGCTGCTGAATTTGCTTCATTATAGCATAATCGTATCGTATCGAACGAGCGAACGGTATTCTTTTCATATAACCTTCATGCTTATGAATGGAGGTTTGCAAATAGATGACTTTTGTCACCTTCATCTTATGACTTTATCAACCTGTTTCCCGTCGCCGAACGAGATACAATAGTCACACAAGAGATAAACAGGAGGTTGAAGAACGATGAGTCTAGTCATATTTCGCGATGTTGTAAAAAAATACGATATGGTCATAACGGTAAACCATCTTCAATTCACGATAGGGGAAGGTGAAATTTTTGGCTTGCTTGGACCAAATGGTGCGGGCAAGAGCACGAGCATCCAAATGCTCTCAGGGCTGCTTTCGCTTAGCAGCGGAGACATTCTAGTGGACGGATTCTCCATTCAGAAGCAGCCGCTTGAGGTGAAGAGGCGTATTGGGCTCGTGCCACAGGAGCTAGCCATTTACGAATCCTTGACCGCTCGTGAGAATGTGACGTTTTTCGGGAAGCTGTATGGGCTTCGAGGGGCGCTGCTTCGGGATCGGGTAGATGAGGCCTTGCAATTCGTTGGCTTGCTTGAGAAGGCGAAGGAAAAGCCATCAACATTCTCGGGAGGGATGAAGCGCAGGCTTAATATTGCATGTGCGATTATGCATCGGCCGAAGCTGATCATAATGGATGAGCCAACTGTTGGCATCGATCCGCAATCCAGAAATCACATTTTGGAATCCATACGTACGCTAAACAAGCTGGGGTCTACAGTCATCTATACTAGCCACTATATGGAGGAAGTCGAGGCCATTTGTACTAGAATCGGTATACTTGACCAAGGGAAGCTGATCGCATGCGGTACGAAGGATGAGTTAAAGCGTCAGGCTGGTCAAGGCGAGAAGCTAATCTTTGAGATTGACCGCAGGTCGGAAGCGTCTTATAAGGAAATATCGGAGCATCCTGGCGTGAAGCACCTGGAAGAACGAGACCAGGGGTTAACGCTTGAGGTTGCGGTGAAAGAATCGTCTTCTATACTGCAGGATTTGCTGTTTATTATCCAGAAGCATGGTATTCATCTTCGGAAATTGACAAGGGTAGAGCCGAATTTGGAATCGCTCTTTTTACAAATGACCGGTCGCACTTTGCGAGACGAATAGGAGGATTATGCGATGAGAGTTTGGTGGACAACCGCTTATTATGAGCTTGTTAAGATCAGCCGGATGCGATCAGTGCTCGCAATTCTAATTGGGATGCCTCTTCTATTGATTCTACTGCTTGGCAGTGCATTCGACACGGAGATTAAGCAGGCTAAGGTTGTTGTATTTAATGCAGATCAAGGGGACATGAAAGCAAGTATCGATACATTCTGGCAAGAAGCAGATCTTGGACTTTATATTGAGGTATTGCAAGCAAAATCGGCAAACGACGTGCAGGATTGGGTGCGAGAGGGATTAGCCGATTATGGCGTTAGTATTCCTTCTGCATTTTCGGAGAAGGTAAGGTCAGGAAATGCGGCAGAGTGGCTGACTTTCGAAGGCCGTTACGCAGAAAAGAACATAGCAGCGGAAGCAGCAGTCAATCGCTATATGTCGAGCGTTAATTTGCAGCTTGCAGCTATACGTTTAATGGGAGCGGAGCAGGCAGCTGAGGCATTCGGGCAGGCGGGGACGAGCGCATCGAATGAAGCGGCGATAGCGGTTCATAATCTAGGCATGGGAAACAGTCGAATTTTCGGCGAGACCACGGCGATTCAGTATTATTCGGCCACGTATTTGATTATGTTTCTGCTGTATGGAGGAATGACGGCAGTGATTTCATTAATTAATCAGCGGGAAAGCGGTACGCTCCATCGCTTATATGCGATCCCTTCTTCTTTTCGAATCATTGTATTCGGCATTGTGTTTGGTGCCTGCATGCTTGCTGCACTGCAAGCGATTGTCGTCATCTTGTTCACGACCTATGTGTATGACGTGAATTGGGGAGGCCATTACGGCGCGATTGCGCTCATTTGTTTACTCGCGACAGCAGCCGGAGTTGGTCTTGCCATTACAGTCGCATCTTTCGTCCACAACAAAAAATCAACTCAAACGATGTTCTCCATTATTGTGTTAAGTATGACATTTCTAAGCGGCGGCATGGTTACTGGCATCGAAAATATGGTAGGCGGAGCCAATAAGCTGACGATTAACCATTGGGCGAGCTCTACGCTACGGGCTATTATGAACGGGAGCTCACAAACGGAAGTATGGCAGGGTATTGGTGTTCTTTCGTTGATTGCACTGGGCTTATTAATCGTTGCAGTTGTTAGATTGCCGAAGGTGGTGAAGCGTCATGCCTAGCTTGCATATAGCTGCTCAACTTATTCGCAGAACGATGGGATCACGGCGCGGCGTAATTATGAATGTGGTGCTTCCGGCGCTCATCTTGTCCTTAATGGCGGGATTGCTCACAGGTTTGAATGCCAATAAAGCGATTATTGTCGTCAACAATGCGGATCAAGGCTCGTATGGTGCTTATTTAACTTCCGAACAGGGGCAGATGCCGTATTATGGAATTCTAAAAGATACTAAGCTTTCGGAGAATGAGCTGAAAGAGCTTGTCCTTGCTGGCAAAGCAGATGCTGCGATCTATGTTCCATCTGATTTCTCATCACAACTGCTGGATGGCGTCCGCTCGAAGCCGGTCGTGTACCAAATGAATGAGCAATTATGGAATGCTTCGCTCGCGGCAATGCTCAGCGCGGAAGTTGATCGCATTTACGAATCAGCAGAGCTGGCTAGGAGTTCAGAAACTTCGGAAGTTGATCCTACGCTGCTGACGGCCTTGCTTCAAGCGCAAGCAGTGCCAGTTGTTAGTGCTGTGAATAAGGAAATGAAGCTCGGCCAAATTGTCTCAAGTCCTATGATGATTGGACTTATTCTCATGTTTCTTATGCTGTTAGTCAGTCAATCCATCGGTTTTGTTATGGAGGATCGCGAGACGAGAGTCATGGCTAGAATGTATACGGCTCCGCTGCGTTCGATGGACATCGCTTTCGGCAACTTTATGGGGAGTATGCTGGTAGGCACGATCCAGCTTGTTATTTTTTTAGTGCTGCTGTATCACGTTTTTGGCTATTCGCCGGGCATTTCTTTTGGTTCTTTGCTGCTCGTTTTAGAATGTTTCCTTTTTGCTGCCGTTGGTCTGTCATCTGCGACAGCAGGTCTTGTACGAAATAGTAACCAGCTCTCGCAGATCAACAATCTGATCATCATCCCATCCTGCCTTGTCAGCGGCTGTTTCTTTCCACTGTCAATGTTGCCTGATTTCATGCAGAAGCTGGCTAATTTCACCCCGCAGAAATGGGCAATTCAGGCGATTGACCAACTAGGTGGAGGCGGCAGCTATTCCGATATCGGCTGGCAGCTCTTGATTCTGCTTTTGTTTGCAGCAGTATTGATTACATTCGGCTCTGTTGTATTAAGACCTAATCGCACAAGCTGATGAGATAAATACGGCTATAAAAGTTAAACAAGTGAAGCAGCAGCGCGATCTTGAGAATGATTTTGTTCAAGAAGCGCGAACAGCATGCAGCTATTTCGTTTCATTTGTATAGGAAGCTGGCACGAGAATATGCTTGACTTCATCTACGTTGTATTGTAAATTTGTCAAAAGTTCATGACAAACGAACGGCGTTGACCAAGACTATATGAATCAAGCTGCGTTTATGCAGAGAGGAAGCCGGGTAGGCTGTAAGGCTTCTATAAACGTTTGATACATTCCTATCTTGTGAGCTGCGACCGTAAGCTGCATAGCTTACGGCCGCCGGAATTTTCATTCCGTTATCGATTGAGGGCAGCCATTTGTTCAAATATAAGAGTTTATAAGTTTTTTGGCTTATAAAGGGCTTATATTTCTCGGACTGAAACGCGCTGCGCCGTCAAAGGACGGCGACAGCCGTTTCACCTTGAATGGCGGCTATATAAGGGTGGTACCACGAACGCATTCGTCCCTTTCGAATGCGTTCTTTTTGGTGTTTATATCTAGAAATGTAATGACTGGAGGTATTTTCACATGAGACAGAGCCAACTATTAATGCCAACCCTGCGCGAAGCGCCTTCGGAGGCTGAAGCAGCTAGCCATCAACTGATGCTGCGTGCCGGCCTAATTAGACAGCTAGCAGCTGGTATTTACACGTATTTGCCGCTTGGCAGGCGCGTATTGCGCAAATTAGAGCAAATTGTTCGCGAGGAGATGGACGCTTCAGGTGCGCAGGAGGTACTGATGCCATCGATGCAGCCTGCTGAGCTATGGCGAGAATCCGGCCGTTATGAGGTGTATGGTCCTGAGCTGATGCGTCTGCGGGATCGTCATGATCGGGAATTTACACTTGGACCGACACATGAGGAGGTTATTACAACTTTAGTTCGGGGCGAGGTGAATTCCTACAGACAGCTTCCGATCACCCTCTATCAGATTCAAACGAAATTCCGCGATGAGAAGCGGCCGCGATATGGTTTGCTGCGAGGCAGGGAGTTCTTAATGAAAGATGCGTATTCCTTCGATGCAGATTGGGAAGGGCTTCACCGCAGCTATACGAGTATGTACGAAGCTTACCATCGAATATTTACGCGCTGCAACCTTTATTTCCGCGCGGTAGAAGCAGATGCGGGCTCGATCGGCGGAGAAGGCGGTACCCATGAATTCATGGCACTCGCCGATATTGGCGAGGACACGATTGCAGTATGTCAATCGTGCAGCTATGCAGCCAATCTGGAGAAGGCAGAGTACGGGTTCCACAATCAGACTGCCGGCAATCCTTCGATTGTACAGAATAGACAGCTGAGTGAGCCTAAGCGACTTCATACGCCGGACATTAAAAAAATAGATCAGCTTACAGAAGCATTCGGGCTTGGTGCTGAAGCATTCATGAAAACATTGATCTATTTAGCAGATGGTAAGCCAGTAGCCGTTATTGTACGCGGAGATCATGAGGTCAACGAAATAAAAGTGAAAAATCAGTTAGCTGCTGTACATGTGGAGCTAGCAGATCAAGCGACGACAGAGCGAGTCACGGGAGCCCCAACGGGTTTCGCAGGACCAATCGGTCTTCACATACCGATCTTTGCCGATTACGCTGTGCTTAACATGGAGAGCGGAATTGCGGGAGCGAACGAAAAGGACTATCATCTGCATATCGAACAACCATCTTCCCTTATATTGAAAGCGGAAGCAGGTGATTATCGCAATGCGGAAGCGGGAGATTGTTGTCCGCGCTGTGCGGATGGCCGATTAGCTTTTCACCGCGGCATTGAGGTCGGACATGTATTCAAGCTAGGCACGAAATACAGTGAGACGCTGCAGGCTAAGTATTTGAATGCTTCGGGCAAGGAGCAGCCATTCATTATGGGTTGTTATGGGATCGGCGTATCGAGGCTGTTGTCTGCTGTACTCGAGCAGCATTCCGATCATAATGGCATTGTGTGGCCCCGAGCGATTGCTCCTTATCAGGTTCATGTCGTACCCGTATCGGTAAAGGATGCGGTCCAAATGGATTTGGCGGCACATATTGCAGCTAGACTTAGCGCAGCAGGGGTAGAGACGCTTCTGGATGATCGCGACGAGCGTCCTGGCGTTAAGTTCAAGGATTCTGATCTCATTGGAATACCGCTTCGTATTGTCATCGGCAAACAGGCAGCAGAAGGAATTGTGGAGCTCAAGGTGAGAAAGTCCGGTGAGCTTCACCAAATGGCATTAGAGGCTGCGCTGGCTTTCGCCCTAGGTACAGATTATTAATCCGCTTAGGAATCGAGTAGTAAGTGCAGTCGAGTGCTAAAAATTCCATTATCGCCTAACAAATATAAGCACCTAAAGGGTACGAGCCGTCTTCAATTGGAGGCGGCCGCGCCCTTTTTTAACGAAAGTAGCCTTTCGAAGTAAAATTAGTCAATAATCCAAGTTGCCAGAACATAAGATGAAGTATAAGATAAAAGTAAGAACAAATTATCAGAACATTTCGTCAACTAAACTGAGTTAAGGGAGGGATTGCCGTGAACAAAAGCCATGAAGTCGAATATTGCAATTTGGAACTGCGATTTGACCGCCGGCAAATCCAAAATCTCATCCGTGATCTTATTCAGGAGGGTTATTCCTTGTATTGGAGCGAGACGGAGGGACAGTTTCTTGTTTCGATTCGAACGGGCCGCAAGCTCGTAAAGCTTCAATTCCAACGAATGAAAAACCGTTACAAAATTGTCGGAGACTACATCATTAAAGACGAGAAGCTGTCGGAATTGATTGAAAAGCTGATTAATGACACACGTGGACATGCGGTTGTGAAGCGCATTAAAGATCGTCAAATCGTCATTGAGAGTATTATGTTCGGTGAGATTATACGACTTGTGGAGGTGTCCGGTATGGAACATCGGATTATTTATCAGAAGAAGCCTTTCGTTACAATAGAAGAAATGATTAGAGCGTTTCAATCGAAGCGGGCTGAAGAAAGAGCCATCGTCCTTCGTTATGAGCTGGATTATGAGTTGTCGATGCTGTTTGACGCCCTGCAAGGCACGGATGAGGAAGCGGTTACGGAGTCGAAAGAACGATTGCTCGCACTTCGCTCGGAAATGCTGCAACTGGAGCTTTGATGATAGATGCTGACTCCCCCATAATAACCTAAAAACGATCAAACGCTGCTTATGCCTTCAGCTGTTGATCGTTTTTAGGTTGTACTGACGCTCGGAATGGAGGCACTAAATCGGTAAAAATGCAGATGGTTTAGGCATTTATAAGCTAAACTTTTTAATCCAGTCAATAAAACTAATGCAGGTTTATCGACATTTTTCCGCATAGACAGTTTTCTTCTTGGAATAAAAAGAGTAAAATAAAACTATTGTGACCCAAAATAGATGATGAAGGATGGAAGAACCAGATGTCTAAACAGCAAATTGGCGTAATCGGATTGGCCGTAATGGGTAAAAACCTTGCCCTTAACATTGAAAGCAGAGGCTTCACGGTATCGGTGTTCAACCGCTCCCGCGAGAAGACAGATGACCTCGTACAAGAAGCAGCGGGCAAAAACCTTGTCCCAACATACAGTATTGAAGAATTCGTGCAATCGCTTGAAGTTCCGCGCAAAATTCTAATCATGGTACAAGCAGGCGCTGGTACTGATGCAACGATTGATTCGCTCGTACCGCATTTGGCAGAGGGCGACATCATTATTGATGGCGGTAACGCTTATTTCCCTGATACCGTTCGTCGCAGTAAAGATCTTGAAGCAAAAGGCTTCCGCTTCATTGGTACAGGCGTGTCAGGCGGCGAAGAAGGCGCATTGAAAGGCCCTTCCATTATGCCAGGCGGTCAGAAATCTGCTTATGAGCTTGTTGAACCCATTCTTAAAGCGATCTCCGCTAAAGTAGGCGACGATGCTTGCTGTACATATATCGGACCAGATGGCGCAGGTCACTATGTGAAGATGGTGCATAACGGCATTGAGTACGGTGACATGCAGTTGATTTGTGAAGCATACGACCTGCTCAAAAACGTGCTTGACGTTAGTGCAGAAGAGCTTCATTCCATTTTCTCAGAGTGGAACAAAGGCGAGCTTGACAGTTACCTAATCGAAATTACAACGGATATCTTCTCCAAATACGATCCAGAAACTGGCAAGCCGATGGTTGACGTCATTCTGGATTCCGCTGGTCAAAAAGGAACAGGAAAATGGACGAGCCAAAGCTCACTTGATCTTGGAGTACCACTTTCCATTATCACTGAATCGGTTTTCACTCGCTTCTTGTCCGCGATGAAGGAAGAGCGCGTAGCAGCAAGCAAAGTGCTTAACGGTCCTGCAAAAACACCGTTCACAGGTGATAGAGCTGCGTTTATCGAATCTGTTCGTAAAGCATTGTTTGCAAGCAAGATCTGCTCATACGCACAAGGCTTTGCTCAAATGCGTGCAGCTTCTGAAGAATATAACTGGGATCTTCAATATGGCGAAATCGCGATGATCTTCCGCGGCGGCTGCATTATCCGTGCACGCTTCTTGCAGAACATCAAAGATGCTTACGACCGTGATCCTAACCTACGCAACTTGTTGCTGGATTCTTACTTCCAAAACATTGTTGAAACGTATCAAGGCGCATGGCGTGAAGTGATTGCGACTGCTGTTGCTAACGGCGTACCGGTTCCAGCATTCTCAAGCGCTATCGCTTATTTCGACAGCTACCGTACAGAGCGTCTGCCAGCTAACCTGCTTCAAGCACAGCGCGATTACTTCGGTGCACATACGTTCAAACGTTTGGACAAAGAAGGAAGCTTCCACTTCAACTGGATGCAATCTTAATCGTATAGCTATATCCTAAGGCTTTGGCTCTTGTGGATGGACGATATGCAAGCCGAAGGTTGCTTGTCTCAGCCATTCACGTAGTCGGTCTGCTTCTTGGTCGGAGTAATGCCTCCGATGTATGAGCGACATGGCTGCTTCAGCAAAAAAACGAAAGTTTTGCAATAAACGTGGCTGCGAAAGATCCATTAAGGCTGGATCTTCGTCAGCCACCTTTTTTTTAATAAATTCAAGCATCCAGACGACATCCTCTCGGCAGAGGGGATGATCAGGATCGAGAATGCGATGGATACGTTTCTGTGTCGGATGCAGACCTTGCCAAGATTGATCACTGGTCATCGCTGGCGTCACTCCTGTTCTTGAAATAACATCTTTATCATCCATACGACATATGCAACTTTTTTATACCCTAGAATAATAAAAAAATGATATGATGTTGTAGAAAAAATGGTTTAGGATGAATGAAAAGGGTGAACCGTTTACGATGGAAGGGCAACAAATAAGTAAATTAGTGCTGGTCGGGTTCATGGGAACCGGCAAATCAACGGTCAGCAGGCTGCTAGCAGAGGAGCTCGGCTGGAAGCGGGTCGATGGTGATGAGGAAATCGAAAAGTATGAAAACAGACTGATTTCTGATATTTTCGCTTCAGATGGAGAAGCCGCATTTCGTGAAATTGAAACCAAGGTGCTGCATCAGCTGCTAGTCGGCGAGGATTGCTGCGTGATTTCAACTGGAGGCGGCGCTGTCCTTCGTGAGACGAATCGTGAGCTAATGCTGGATAATGGTTTCGTCGTTGCGCTTAAAGCAAGTCCGGAACAGATCTTAGCTCGAGTGAAGACGGATACAGCTCGTCCGTTGCTGCAGGGAGATGCAGAGGAACGCGTTCATTTACTGCTTGAACAGCGCAAGCACGCGTATGATTTCGCACATCTATCTATTGATACAACTAGCATGACTGCCGAAGAAGTCGTTGCAGCCATTATGGAGCAATGGAGCTTGGCATCATCGTGAAGAAGGACATCATTTTAACTGGCCTCGCAGGCCAGTTAAAGTGTATATATTATTGTTAAGGGAGATCATAGAACTATGGACGTTTTAGTTACACCAACGCCAAGACTTGAAGGTGAACTTCAAGCGCTTTCTTCGAAAAACTACACAACTCGTTATTTGCTGGTTGCAGCACTTGCGGAAGGTACGAGCACCATTTATTTCCCAGCACACAGCGAGGACAGTGACGCTATGCGCCGTTGTATCCGTGATCTTGGGGCGATTGTGGAGGAGGATGACGAGAAGATCGTCATTACGGGCTTTGGCCGCAATCCGAAGCCAGTGGAGCAGCTTGATGTAGGAAATGCAGGGGCGGTATTGCGCTTCTTAATGGCAATCGCGGCTTTGTGCCCAGACGTTACCTTCATCAATCGGTATCCGGATTCCCTCGGCAAGAGGCCTCATAGCGACCTGATCACAGCACTGAGTGCAATGGGCGTTACGATTGAGCACCAAGATGGCAAGCTTCCAATTCGGATTCAAGGTGGAGCGCCAAAAGGCGGGAAAATTCAAGTTTCAGGAAATATCAGCTCCCAATTTTTGAGCGCACTCCTCTTTTTGACTCCACTGCTACCAGAGGACAGTGAAATTGAAGTGCTGCATGATTTGAAATCGAAAGTGGTTGTAGGCCAGACGCTGGAGGTTCTGGAGCAAGCGGGAATTATCATTCATGCGGATGAGGATTATATGCGCTTCCAAGTTCCAGGCAATCAAAGCTATGCAGCCAAAACCTATTCTGTGCAAGGAGATTATCCAGGTTCGGCAGCGATTCTAGCAGCTGCTGCTGTAACGAATTCGGATGTCATTGTGCATCGGTTGGAAGAGCGCAGCAAGCAAGGGGAGCGTGCTGTAGTAGACGTGCTCCAGATGATGGAGGTTCCGCTGACACATGAGAACGGGATCGTTCATGTGAAAGGAAATGGCAAGCTGAAAGCAGTCGAGTTCGACGGCGATCATGCAACGGATGCGGTTCTGGCTATGGTTGCAGCAGCTGTGTTTGCAGAAGGTACTTCAAGGTTTTACAATGTAGAAAACCTAAGATACAAGGAATGTGACCGCATTACCGATTATTTGAATGAGCTTCGCAAAGCTGGCGCAAACGTAGAGGAGCGTCAAGCTGAGATTATCGTTCATGGACGTCCAGAAGGCGTAGAGGGCGGTGTTGAAATTAATGCACATTATGATCACCGCGTCATCATGGCGTTGACGGTTGTAGGCTTGCGAGCCAAGCAGCCAATTCGCATTCGCGATGCTCATCATGTAGCGAAATCGTATCCGATCTATTTTGACCACTTGAAGGCTTTGGGCGCAAACGTAGAGTGGATTGAAGGTTAGATTGAATAAGCAGCAACAGCAGTCCGTTTTATCCATTTGAGAAATAGAGGTGATTAGGATGGGATTCCAGAATCCAACACGTGAGCAGATAAAGGAAATTCTTGAGCGAAGCACGACGGTAGCCGTTGTAGGTCTGTCTGACAACCCCGAGCGAGTGTCGTATATGGTATCCGAAGCGATGCAAGCAAAGGGCTATACGATTATTCCCGTTAATCCTAACGCTGATACGATCTTAGGTCAAAAAAGCTATGCTTCGCTCCATGATATTCCTGTTCCTGTGGATATTGTGAATGTATTTCGCAGAAGCGAGCATACACCGCCTGTAGCGGAAGAGGCTGCTGCTATTGGTGCCAAAACGCTCTGGCTTCAACTTGGCATTGCGAACGAAGAAGCAGCAGAGATCGCCTCCTCAGCAGGGCTTGAGGTCATTATGGACCGATGCATTAAGGTCGAGGATTCGATCCTGCTGTCAGGCGGGAAATCCAAAAAATAACTTTGATAAAAAACGGGTCACTCCTACACAATAAGAAGGCTTCATAAGCGAGTGTTTGGCTTGCTTGAAGACTTTATGCTTGTAATCCAAGGAGGACACGACGTGAATCAATATTCGCAACAACCGGGTAATTATCAAGGTCAACAGGGCTTCCTGAACCAAAGCACGCATTACGAGCCTATCGGACACGTGCAATCGCATTATCAAGGACAGCTCAGCCAACCGAGTTTTGGCAACCAATCGAATGCTATTATTTCGAATGTGCCGGGTGGTTATCAGGCGTCTAATTCTTACAACCAAGGCATTCAGCATTATGCGCCTAACAACTATTTGAACTCGACTAATCCGGTAGGAACGAATCATTCATTCATCTCGCATCAACCGGTTCAAAGCTACGCACAATCGCCTGCGACGGCATTTGGCAATGTAGGCCCGGTTATCGCGCATGTCGGCTATCAAGCGGGAAATGACAATCAACACTCGTATTATCAGCCAAGTTCGAATGCTGGGTCGCATTATGTGCAGCACACGGCTTCCAATTATGGAGGTTATGCGCAAGCTAACCATCAGAACGGCTATGGCGGCATGACACCGACACATTCGAGCACACCGCTCAATCCTGTATATGAAGCGACTAATGCTTATCAACAAGCTGGTCCGGTCATTTCGCATGTAGGCTGGCAAGCTCAGAGTGCAGCAAATTCCCCTTATTCAGGCGGCATGCGATAACATTGTTTTAAAAAAACATTGGAAAAGAATCATCAACATCGGCGGGCCCTTACAGGCTCGCCGTTTTACTTTGACAAAAACGAAGCAAACGCTTAACATCGTTATAGAAATGTTAGGAAACGGCTAGCGATGACAGTTTTGTTATGCAAAACGCAGCTAATGCTTACGAAGTCAGTTTTGCTAAGTACGCAAAACTAAGTGAATGCTTACGAAGTCAGTTTTGCTTCGCAAAACTTTAGGAGGTGCAAAATGATTTTCATGGGAAGCTTGCAGCAGCTTGGCAGAGCCTTTATGCTGCCGATGATTGTATTGCCAGGCGCAGCTATCTTTTTGAGCTTGAGCAAGCTGCCATGGGCATATATCGGCCTACCAGGTATGGAAGGCTACTTAATTGCTGCCAGCGAGGCGATTTTCACTTATTTACCTTACATATTCGCACTCGGCATATCGCTCGGGCTAACGGGGAACGCACTTGCTGCAGGGATGGCCGCTCTTATAGGGATGTTCATATATAGCGGTATAACAGGCACAGCCGAGGTTCAGATCGAGCCGACCGTTCTGATCGGTACATTGATTGGAATTACAGCAGGAATAAGCCATGAGCGGTTCAAGAGCTTACGCTTGCCGGAATACATACAGTTTTTTGGAGGACCGAGATTCGTTCCGCTGTTTGTTAGCGTCATCTGCCTGTTCTTTTCAATTGGCATGATCAACATCGCACCTTATTTGCAGAAAATGCTGGTCGAGCTAGGTGAGATTGTTGCATCAGGCGGAGGCTTCGGCGTTTTCTTATATGGCTTTGTCCATCGCATATTAGTCGTATTCGGCTTACATCATCTCGTAAGTCATGTATTCTGGTTCCAGATTGGCGGCTATGAGACGGAAACGGGTCAAATGGTATATGGGGATCTACCACGTTTTTTTGCTGGCGATCCAACGGCAGGCGTATTTATGGCCGGAATGTACCCGACGATGATGTTTGCTTTGCCTGCTATCGCGCTGGCTATTATTCATGAGGCCCGTGAGGATTTGAAGCCGAAAATTAGAAAAACGTTTCTTTATGCGGCGTTAGCCTCTTTTCTAACAGGCGTGACCGAGCCGGTGGAATTTGCTTTTCTATTCGTTGCTCCTTATTTGTTTGTTGTTCACGCCATACTTTCAGGCATCATTATGTGGGTGACTTATGAGCTTGGTATTAGACACGGTTTCTCTTTCTCAGGAGGCGCTATCGACTTTGTCATCAATGAGCATTTGGCGACAAGAGGCTGGCTGATTATTCCGATTGGTATCGTAGTTGGTTTTATTTATTATTTCTTGTTCCGCTGGGCAATCCGCAGATTCCGTATTCCAACGCCAGGCCGCGAGGAAGGCTCACAGCTGGATGAGTGGGCTGGTGATATTCCTTACCGTGCACCGCTTATTCTTCAAGCAATAGGCGGCAAGCAAAATATCGTCAAGATGGAGTCCTGTATTACCAGGCTGCGGCTTAAAGTTTCCAATGACAAGCTGCTTGACGTTAATGCGCTTCGCAACTTAGGTGCAGCAGGCGTAATCAAGCTCGGAGGCGGGCAGGTTCAAGTCGTCTTCGGTACCTATTCGGAGCTCATTCGCGAAGAAATGATCAAGACGATCCATCGCGATCAAGCGCAGGTATTGTTCCATTCACCCATGCAGGGAAGAATGATTCCGCTCGACGAGGTTCCAGACCCTATTTTTGCTGGAAAGCTGGTTGGACAAGGTGTGGCGTTTATTCCGGATCGAGGTGAGCTGGTCTCACCTGTGAAAGGTAAAGTCATTCATATTTATCCGACGATGCACGCGATCGGCTTGCTTACGCCGGAGGGTCTTGAGGTGCTGCTGCATATCGGAATCGATACTTCAGGACTAGGAGGAAAAGGCTACTTTAATTCGCTTGTTAAAGAAGGGGATGAAGTGACGCCAGGCATGATGCTGATTAAGTTTGATCTGCAGCGGGTACGGAAGGAAAGTAAATCGCTCGCCACGCCGATGGTAATTACAAATTCTGATCGCGTTCAATCTTGGAGGTTCGCACCGTTCAAAGCAGTGAAAAAGGGGCAGTCCTCAGTTTTATCCGTTGTTCTTAAAGAGAGAAATGGTGGAGGGGAAACACAATGATTCAAGGAATTGGGGCGTCAGCGGGCATAGCGATTGGGAGATCGTTTGTGCTTCCGAATTGGGAATGGGAGCTGCCGGAGCAGAAAATCGATGTCGCTGATTTCGCTAGAGAGTTCGAGCGCGTGTATGAAGGCATTCGCACCTCGAAGTCGGAGATCGAGCAAATTAAAGATGAGCTTCGCGATGTTGTTGGCTCGGAAGAGACACATATCTTCGATGCTCATATTGCAATTTTGGATGATCCTGTCTTTATGAATGAGATTCAAGGCATCATTCAGCGCCAGTATAAGGCAGCAGAGGTGGCTGTAAAGGAAGCTATCGATCATTTTGTGACGATGTTTGATCTGCTTGATGATGAGTATATGAAGGAGAGAGCGCTGGATATCAAGGATGTCGGCAATCGACTGCTGAAGCACTTGCTTGGAGCACCAGAGATTACGCTCCCTTCCGACACGCAGCCCTTTATACTCATTGCGAAGGAGCTGTCCCCCTCACAGCTTGCACATATTAACCCACAGCATGTACTCGGTATTGTGACCCTTGCTGGGAGCACAACCTCGCATTCAGCCATTATGGCTAGAGCATTAGGAGTACCGCTTGTTGTAGGAGTTGAGACGAAGCTGGCCGAACCGATTCAAACGGGCCAAACCATTATTATTGATGGCACAGACGGAAGTGTTTTTATAGATCCTGTGCAAGAAATTATCCTTACTTATACTAAATTGCACAGTCATCAAGCAGAGGCGAAAAAACAGCTTCACGGCATTGCAGGCCACAGGCCTGTTACGCCTGATGGCAAGAGATTAGAGCTGGCAGCGAATATCAGCTCCTTCAAAGAGCTTGAAATCGCTCTATCTAGCGGCGCGCATGGCGTTGGTTTATTCCGTACCGAATTTTTATATATGGACCGCAATCGCTTTCCGAAGGAAGAAGAGCAGTTCGACGTGTATCGCAGCGTTGCAGAAAGACTCGGAGGCGAGCCGCTTGTCATTCGCACGCTTGACGTAGGCGGCGACAAACAGCTTGATTACTTCGAATTGCCGGAGGAAGATAATCCGTTTCTAGGCTACAGAGCGATTCGGATTTCGCTCGACCGCAAGGATTTGTTCAAGACACAGCTTAGGGCGATTTTGCGTGCTAGTCATTATGGGAAAGTGAAGCTGATGTATCCGCTCATATCTTCCGTTGATGAAGTTCGTGCGGCTAATGCTGTACTGAACGAAGCGAAGCTTGAGCTTGAAGAAGCTGGTATTCCTTATGATAAAGGAATGAAGATCGGCATTATGATCGAAGTGCCGGCAGCGGTTATGATCGCGGATCTTCTAGCCGAAGAAGTGGATTTCTTCAGCATTGGCACCAATGATCTGGTTCAGTTCACGCTTGCAGTCGATCGCATGAATGAAGAGATATCACATCTATATGAGCCCTATCATCCAGCGTTAATTCGAATGCTGAAAATGACAGTTGAAGCTGCCAAAAGAGCGGGAATTACAGTTGGCGTGTGCGGAGAGCTTGCTGGCGATTTGCGCGCATTGCCCATTTGGCTGAGTCTCGACGTTGACGAGCTGAGTATGTCCTCCCATTCGATTCTGCAAGTGAAGCAGCAGCTGCTAAGTACTTCGCAGGAGGAGAGTAGTGAGGTGTTCCAGCAATTGCACAGCTGCCGTACAAGTACCGAAATTCTAGAACTGCTTACCTCCTTCGTGAATCGAGTAGACAAAAAAACAGCGAATGGTTAGCCCATTCGCTGTAGTAGTGCATCTACAAATGCTTTGGCATAGGGAGGAAGGTCAGGCGGACGTCTCGCTGAGATGAGGTTTCCGTCGACTACTACCTCTTCATCAAACCATGTAGCTCCTGCATTTTCCATATCATCGCGTATGCCAGGTGTAGAAGTCACCTTGCGGCCCTCTAGAATTTTAGCGGAAATCAATACCCAGCCTGCATGGCAAATTTGGCCGATTGGTTTATTCTGAGCATTTAGCTCTTGAACGAGCTCAAGCACTTTTGGATATCTGCGGAGCTTATCGGGTGCCCAGCCGCCAGGAACAAGGAGACCAATGATATCCTCGCTGTTTACTTCATCGAATGATAGGTCGGCTATAGCCGGCACGCCGTATTTGCCAATATGTTTTTTACCTCTCTCAGGACCGGCATAGAGAACCGTTGCCCCAGCTTCACGGGTGCGGTATACCGGATACCATAATTCCAAATCTTCGAACTCGTCGTCTAATAAGCAGATGACGGTTTTGTTTTGTAAGGACATTCTATTCCCTCCATCTATGAATGATCTCTATTATTGTAACGAAGGAGAAACAATGAAGCAAATAAATCAGACATCGACACGCTTTTCACCTGCACGGCTGATGCGTTTCCTGCCGGCAGTCATATGGATGACGATTATTTTTATCTTGTCCTCAAGAACGAGTGACGAAATCAATACGTTTCTGCCATTCTTTCAAACTTTCTTTCCCTTTATGAAGGGTTTCGATTGGGGCCATTTTGTCTCTTATTTCATACTTGCGCTTACCTTGGATTACGGCATTGGGAAAAAAGCCGACCGGTTAGGGATGAAGCTCCTTATTGTACTGCTTTGCGGAATATATGGTGTGTCCGATGAATATCATCAGTCCTTTGTGGGAGGTAGAATGCCAGATGCAATGGATGTGCGTAATGATATGATCGGTGCAGCGATTTGGACAGCGGTAGCAGCAGTGCCGTGGGTTCGAAGAAGATGGCGGAAGGTAGCCCCTTGACTAGGAAAAATACGGATTTTATTGCCTTTTATAGTAGTAAAAATTACAAGGCTGGTAAAGCAGGAATTTACGCGAAATTGGTCGAATCATTTATACATTGTAACTCTGAAAGCTACGCCTCGTGTTAGTAGCTGCTATTAAGAAGGAGTGGACCACTTTGTATAAGAGCTGTCATTGTGGTGACATCATGAAGATGAAACTGCGCACAGTCATTTATTCAGGGAAAGTAGAGATCGATAACGTCCCTATTTACTCATGCACAACCTGCAATCGAAGCGAAGTATTTCCGGAAGTAAAGCCTGATCTGACCGGGTTAATCTCACAACTCGGCGCACAGCCGGACAAACAAACCTTTTTGTTCAATGAATGCAATGAGTGGGCCAATCTATTGGTTGAGGCCAAAGCAGAGAAGCTGCATACCGATCAACCTGCATTTGAGCGTTTAATTGAGCAGAGAATAAACAAGCTGCTTGACTTGTTATTACTTGCCCAAACACTCAATGATGAAGCATGGATTTCCGATGTGAAGAAAAGGCTTGAACAAATGAGCCGGCGCACGCTGCTTACATAGCTGCATGGTTTTGTTAGGCCTGATGATGCGCAAACGGTAAATGAATAGAATTAATTTCAAGCGGGCTGAGAATATTCTCAGCCCGTTTTTACATGTTGCCATAGTCACTCCTAGTGAATTGGAAGCAATTCAAAGTGTGTGTTTTCTTTTTGTACATAAGGATGTTTCTTGTTTTGAAAACACAATGAAAGCACGAAACAGCAAGGTTTTTGACGTCTTTTGTTTTGCGTTGCTCATTTCTTTGTGCTATGATTACGTTAATATTTGTCGTACGAGAATCATATTCTGAGCTAATGGAGAGGACCACTGTGACGGTAACCATTTATGATGTAGCAAGAGAAGCAGGAGTGTCGATGGCTACGGTTTCTCGGGTTGTGAACAACAATCCGAATGTGAAGCCCGCTACACGGAAGAAAGTATACGAAGCAATCGAACGCCTTGGCTATCGTCCGAACGCTGTTGCAAGAGGACTTGCAAGCAAGAAAACGACGACTGTTGGCGTAGTTATTCCCGATATTTCTAACGCTATTTTTGCGGAAGTTGCTCGCGGAATCGAAGATATCGCTAATATGTATCACTATAATATTATTTTGTGCAACGCGGATAAGAAGAAAGATAAAGAAATCCGCGTTATTAACACACTATTGGAGAAGCAAGTCGATGGTCTGTTGTTTATGGGCGGAGCCGTAACAGAAGAGCATTTGCAGGCGTTTAAGACTGCCAATGTTCCAATTGTACTATGTGCGACATCAGATGAGAGTGGACAGATTCCATCTGTCGATATTAATCATGAGGATGCTGCATACGATGCCGTTCAGAAGCTGCTTGAGCAAGGCCATACGCGCATTGCGATGATCAGCGGCACGCTTCAGGATCCATCTATCGGCTATGCACGATTCCAAGGCTATAAGCGCGCACTAGAAGCTGCAGGTATTGCATACGATGATGCATTGGTACGTATCGGCAATTATCGCTACGAATCCGGTGCAGAAGCAATGAAATACTTTATTGAGCTGGGTGAGCGTCCGACAGCCGTATTCTCTGCAACGGATGAAATGGCTATCGGAGCGATTCATAGCATACAGGATTCAGGCCTGCGCGTACCTGATGATATTTCCATTATCAGCGTTGACAACAGCCGCATGGCTTCCATGGTTAGACCACAGCTTACGGCAGTTGCTCAGCCGATGTATGATATTGGCGCAGTATCGATGCGTTTGTTGACTAAGCTGATGAAGAAAGAGAATGTAGATCAATCCAAAGTAGTTCTGCCGCATGAAATCGTTGTGCGTCAATCGGTTGGAGGAGTATAAGGAAATGTCGTTTAACAAAATCGGAATTATCGGTGCAATGGTTGAAGAAATCGAATTGCTCCACGAGCACGTAACCATTGCGTCACAGGTCACGAAAGCAGGCATTACGTATTACGAGGGAACGTTTCATGGCAAGTCGGTAATCTATTGCAAGTCAGGTGTCGGCAAAGTTAACGCTGCGGTTTGTACGCAGATTTTGTTGGATCTTGGTGCTGATTGCGTCTTGTTCACAGGTGTTGCCGGAGCGCTTGATCCACAGTTGAATATTGGAGATATCGTTGTGTCAACGAGCTGTATTCAGCATGATATGGATTGTTCCCCGCTTGGGTTTGCTCGTGGAACGATTCCATTCCATCCGAAATCGGAGTTTGTGGCCGATGAGCGTTTGGTTGAGCTTGCTACATCTGCAAGCAACAGGTTGTTCTCAGGTCGCAGCCTGAAAGGAATCGTATTATCGGGCGATCAATTTATTGCTAGCCGCGAATCTGTTCAACTGCTTCATGAGACACTTGGAGGTGCTTGTGCAGAGATGGAAGGCTCGTCCGTTGCTCAAGTTTGTGATATGAATGATACGCCGTTTGTTATCATTCGTTCAATGTCAGACAAAGCGGATGGATCTGCTCATGTGAATTTCCCGGAATTTACGGTGATAGCATCTAAACATTCTTACCAAATTATTGATGATATCCTCAAACATATCTAATCATAGCGCAGATGAAACAAGAAGCCGCGATGCCAAGCATCGCGGCTTCTTGTTTGATGCTATCAGGGGGGAAATCAATTAATGTACTAGAGATCCTGTATGACAATCTTTTGGACATGTCTGTTCTTTTCGGTTATTTCTTGGCGTCTAGGCATCGGTTCAATGTCAGCTTGGTCATCCGTCCATTTGGCTGGCAGCTTGTAGGGACTGAGCAGCGACCAACGATTAAGCCAGCTGTCTGGAAGTTCTACGTCCTCACCAGCGGCAATGCGAGACGCAATAGGATGGGAGATCATCGTCAGCCAGACAAGGGACCAAGCTCTAGGTACGACTCGAAAAATATCGTAGCCGCCCCCGCCGAGCGCTATCCATCGGCCGTTCGTATAGGTATGAGCAAGTTCTTGAATAATGGAGGGTATTTCGGCATAAATATGCATGCTGCAATGAATGTGTGAGAGTGGATCATACGCATGGGCATCACAGCCATGCTGGCTAATGATGACATCTGGTTTGAAGGCGGCTATCACTTTGCGCAGGGTGACATTGAAGCTCTCCAGCCATGATTCATCCTCTGTATAAGGCTCAAGCGGTACATTAAAGCAAGCACCGAATCCATGATCCGCACCTTTCTCATGTACATAACCTGTCCCTGGAAATAGAAACTTGCCTGTCTCATGAATGGAATAAGTGCATACATCCGGATCATTGTAAAAAACCCACTGTACACCATCGCCATGATGAACATCTGTGTCGATGTACAGCACGCGTGCATGATAGGTTTGGCGGATATGCTTGATTGCGACTGCGGCATCGTTATAGACGCAGAAGCCTGAAGCGCGGTCTGGAAAAGCGTGATGCAGGCCGCCGGCAAGATGGAAGGCATGCTTGACCTGACCGGACATAACGGCCTCTGCGGCTGCCAAAGAACCGCTTACAATGGTCATTGCAGCCTTGTGCATGCCAGGGAAGGCAGGCGTGTCCTCGGTATGAAGCCCGAATTGCTGAGCGAGGCTGCTTCGTTCATCCAAATGAGCTTCTTCACTTAGCTTTTTGACAGCAGCCAAGTAATCGGTTCTATGCACAAGCGACAACAGCTCATCTTCAGAATAGGATGGAGGTGCCGTCAATTGTTCCTCGGTTAAGGCGTTCACATCTTTGAGCAGATCGATCGTAAGCGTTAGTCGAAGCGGATCAAATGGATGCTCCTCATCAAATTTATATCCGCTAGAATCCGTATGATGTATGAAAACAGCATCAGAAGCCATTTTAATCCTCCTAAAGGTTTGCGTAGCAAACCTACTTCGTAAGCATGAGCTAAGGTTTGCGTAGCAAACCTACTTCGTAAGCATGAGCTGAGGTTTGCGCAGCAAACCACTTCGTAAGCATGAGCTAAGGTTTGCGCAGCAAACCACATCGTAAGCATGAGCTAAGGTTTGCGCAGCAAACCTACTTCGTAAGCATTGGGCTAATACATAAAGCGCTGACGAAACCGCACGCGGTCAAAATGCTCCACAGAGCTGAGCGGCACTTCTTTGCCGATTCGAACCATTAAGCAGTTGGCGGGATGTGAGCAAATTTCGGGATCGTCCGTTGCGAACCAAACCATTCCAACGGCTTGCATTAATTTCTCCATCATTTTTCGGTATTCCCATACGTTAAGCTTGGTCCCTTCCAAGTCCCAATGCCAATAATATTCTGTCGTGAAAACGATCATATTCTCTAATTGTTCTTCAGCGAAAGCCAGATGAATCATCTTTTTTCCTAATCCGCAGCCGCGATAATCATCCGCAACTTCAATGGCTCCAAGTTCGATAAGGTCTGTCATGCCGCCTTCAGACCAGCGCTCAAGCTCATCGGCAAAGTGAAACGTTACATAGCCGACGATTAAATTATTTTCACGTGCTAGAATAATTCTTCCTTCAGCCAGCTCCGCTATTTCTACCAGCGCACTATGCTGCTCCTTAGGACGACGGAATGCATCTAATGCTTCATGCATGGTCATAGAGGCAAGCCGGCTGGCTGGGACAGGTCCTTCTAGTATTAGTTCACGGCCTGCGTCCAAAGCGATTACTTCACGCTGCAAACGCTTTCGATGTTCCAAGGCAAATCCTCCTTTGCTGTGAAAAGCGTGCCTGTACATTGTTCTCTACTTCTCTTTATAACAAAGATTCAAGCAAATGAAAAGCGTAGTCGAATAGAAAAAAGATATGCTATAATGAGTTTGACGGTTCAAATCATAAGATGCGGAAGCAGGAGATTACTTGTTTGCATCCAGGCATGCCTCATTCTTGTAAGCGTATTCTTATAGAGATGATTCATAGATTTGATGGGAGAGTGATAGCATGATCAACTTACATCAAGAACGAATTCCAGCGACGGCAATAAACCCTAATTTACCGAATTATGAAGAAGCAGCTGATTCTTTTGATTGGAGCAATATAGAGAGAGAGTTCAGCTGGTATACGACAGGCAAAGTCAATATGGCGTATGAAGCGATCGACCGTCATGTTGAGCTTGGCAAGGGTGATAAGACGGCTCTACTCTATAGTGACAGTGATCGTGATGAATCATATACGTTTGAACAGATTAGCAAGCAGTCCAATCGATTCGCTAATGTGCTGAGGAAGCTTGGCATTTCCAAGGGTGAGCGCGTGTTTATTTTCATGCCTAGGACGCCTGAACTCTATTTCAGCGCATTAGGAGCATGGAAGGTAGGGGCTGTGGTAGGACCACTATTTGAAGCTTTTATGGAGACCGCAGTAAAGGATCGTTTACAAGACAGCGAAGCCGTTGCGATTATAACGACGCCTGCGCTATTTAAGAGAATCAAGAGAGATGAGCTTCCGAACCTCAAACATATTATCGTGTTTGGCAAGGATGTACCAGTAGAACCGGGCATTATCGATTTCGCGGAAGAGATGTCGGCTGCATCCGATGAGGCTGAGATTGAGTGGCTTGATCGTGAGGATGGGCTGATTCTGCATTATACGTCAGGATCAACTGGCAAACCCAAGGGCGTCTATCATGTTCAGAATGCAATGATTCAACATCTATATACGGGGCGAGTGGTTCTTGATTTGAAAGAGAACGACATTTATTGGTGCACAGCAGATCCAGGCTGGGTAACAGGTACTTCGTATGGAATATTCGCGCCGTGGCTTAATGGGGCTACTAGTGTTATTCGAGGCGGCCGATTTAGTCCAAGTGACTGGTATGGCGTTATTCAGAAGTACGGTGTCACGGTGTGGTACAGCGCTCCTACAGCGTTCCGCATGCTGATGGGTGCTGGAGATGATGTTTCCCAGAGCTTTGATCTAAGCAGTCTGAGACATGTTCTTAGTGTAGGCGAACCTTTAAATCCCGAGGTTGTTCGTTGGGGACTTAAAGTGTATGGCCAAAGGATTCATGATACATGGTGGATGACAGAAACGGGTGGTCAGCTGATTTGTAATTATCCAAGCATGGATATTAAACCAGGCTCAATGGGCAAACCGCTGCCAGGCGTCAAGGCTGCGATTATTGATGACAGCGGCAACGAAGTGCCGCCTTATCGCATGGGTAATTTAGCCATTCAAACCCCTTGGCCGTCGATGATGCGTAAGGTGTGGAACAATCCTTCTAAGTACGAAGAATATTTCTACCTGAAAGGCTGGTATATTTCAGGAGATTCGGCTTATCAGGATGAAGATGGTTACTTCTGGTTTCAAGGCCGAATAGACGATGTTATCAATACTGCAGGAGAGCGTGTAGGGCCTTTCGAGGTCGAGAGTAAGCTTGTAGAGCATCCAGCCGTTGCGGAGGCAGGCGTGATTGGCAAGCCAGACCCTATGCGTGGAGAAATCATTAAGGCGTTTATCGCTCTTCGTGAAGGTTTTGAGGCGTCAGATGAATTGAAACAGGAAATTTCTCAGTTCGTGAAGATTGGTTTATCTGCCCATGCAGCACCTAGGGAAATCGAATTTAAGGATAAGCTGCCCAAAACAAGGAGCGGCAAAATTATGCGTCGCGTGTTGAAGGCATGGGAGCTAAACCTTCCAACAGGCGATTTATCTACCATTGAAGATTAACGACTGTTTCTGCTTTTCGTTTGCGATTAGACACGGAAGAGGATGACTCCCACACATTGGAGTCATCCTCTTTCTGTTTGCTATCGTTTAACGCTGGAACAGCTCAACCCATTCTCCTTCAGGTCCGCTAATGAAAAAGTACTGATAGTTATTCGGCAGTGTTGTTATTTCGTTGTCGATAAATGTCACATCAAGCTGTTTCAATCGCTGAAATTCTGCGTGAATATCTTCTACGGACACAGCGAAATGATGAACCTTCCCTTCAGATGGCAGATGGTCGTTGTAGCCTTTAATCAACTCCAGCTCTGTCTCGTCAGAATGGCCAAAGCCTAGAAACGCAAGCTCGATTACTCCATTCGAATGCGGAACGCGCGCTTTGAGCTCAAACCCAATGATTTCGGTGTAGAAGGTTATAGCTGCTTCAATATCTTTGACCATCAAACCAATATGATCGAGCCGTTTCTTAGTCAATATAGGTGAGCCTCCTTAGAAAATATACAGAATAGCAGCTTATTCGATATTCAGAAATTATCATATTAAGCATAGCAGATGCTGTCAAGCAGCACTTATAGAAGATAGGGATGCCAATAGAAAGCGGTTTGTAAAAAATGGGTTGACTTTAATCCGTGCACATTTATACTTATGTTAGTTCCGAGTAATCGGGTAGGAATAATAGTTTAAAGGAGGCCCTTGATGCAAACAAGAAAATTAGGCATAAGCGAGCTATATCCGTCCGTCATCGGCTTCGGCAGCTGGGCTGCTGGTAAAACGGGATGGGGAGATGTTGATGATGATGAGACGGAAGCTGCAATCCACAAAGCTTATGATTTGGGTATAACCTTTTTTGATACAGCCCCTGTGTATGGTCGAGGACATTCGGAAAAATTGTTAGGCAGAGTCATTAAACCGGTGCGTCAGCATGTCATTATAGGAACAAAGGCAGGGCTCGTCTGGAATGATCAGGGGCATTGGAGCATTGATGTGACGAAAGCAGGTATTATTAAGGAGGCAGAAGAAAGCCTTAAACGGTTAAACACCGATTATATCGATCTTTATCAAGTAAATTGGCCTGATCCGAGCGGGAAAACACCGGTCGAAGAAACGTTCGAAGCGCTTAATCAGCTTGTTGCCGATGGCAAAGTAAGATATATTGGCGTATCGAATTTCAATATACAGCAGCTCGTATCTGCACAAACGGTCAGTCCCATTGTATCGCTGCAGCAGCCTTATAATTTGTTCCAACGAGATGTCGAGCACGCGGCGCTGCCTTATGCCAAGCAACAAAATATTGGCTTTATACCTTATGCTCCATTGGCACAAGGGCTGTTGACGGGCAAATTTAATTATTTGACGAGATTGCCGAAAACGGATGTGCGTATGCAGCTCAATCCCTTATTTTCAGAAAAGCAATTTATTAAAAATATCGTCATTATTGAGACGTTTACCGGCATAGCACGAACAATTGGCAAGCCACTAAATGAAGTTGCGATTAACTGGTTGCTTTACCGGAAGGAAGTAACGAGTGCAATTGTCGGAGCGAAAACGGTCCAACAAGTCAAACAAAATGCAGCTGCAACTAAGTGGAGCTTATCACGAGAAGACTATGAGCAGATCAGCAGAATATTCGAAACGGACTCCTCTTATATGATTTAGAAGATACAATATATCATGTATAAATAAAACAGCAGCCACATTGGGCTGCTGTTTTTTTATTTCACATTATGGTAGCTGGACGGGCTAGATTCGCCTTTGGCATTCTCTGAAGTAATGAAGAACGAACCTGTAATGAGCGGTGCTACATACTCGAAGCTAGTCTCTGCTGTAGAGCCGATTCTTGTATACTTACCATCACTACCCGGACTAAAGTAAACATGATACTGTGTCACTTGGTCTGAAACACTATTGGCTGCCCAAGTTAAGCTTACACTTAGTTCGGATTTCACGGCTTGAAGTCCAGTCGGAGCTGAAGGGACTGCAGTGGTATCTGTACCTGTGTCAGTGCTGCCATTCCCGCCAGTATTGTCAGTATTGCCTCCAGTATTACCACCGGTATTACCGTCAGTTGGCGGCGTTGTTGGGATGGTAGGTGCTGTACCATATTGCACTAGCGGGCTAGGTGCAGATTCCTTGCCTGCAACATCAACCGCTGCGACATAATAAGTGTAGCTTTGTGAACTTGATGCGTATAGCTTCATACGCTTCTCAGATCCTGCAATGATTGAGCTGCCTTCTTGCTGGTAAGCTCCTTGGTTAACGGATTTATACACACGATAGCCTACAACATCCTTTGCACTGCTGTCGCTGAATGTAAGAATCAGTGCTCCATCGGATGCTTGCAGCTTAACGCTTGCAGGCGGCGGAGGCGCCGCACCATCGTCTACACGCGGATCCGGCTTCGAAGGCGCATTGTTCTCTGCATCCGCTGGTAAGTAGACTTCCATGGGTCTACGACTCTTAGCGGGTAATTTGGCTTGCGCTGCTTTGATTTCATCCATAAGCGCATCAAGCGGTTTCTTCCGTTTTATTACGATTTTTTCTTTCACAAACTCACTTGGCGTAGCTGGATTAGGTACATAATTAACGCCTTCATACGTGATATACGCCATTTTCACTAATGCATCGTCGGTCTTCTTTGGAATATCTTTTTTGTTGAACCAGTCGGTTACGAGCATACCGGCTTCCTTCGTTAATTGGCTTGGCAGCAAGCCGCTGGCGCTTGATACGGTTGCTTTGACAATACCGGATGGACGCTCGAATTTGTCGGTTACGAATACCTCTGGTTTTTTCTCTGCCATTTCATCCATAATTAATGCCCATATGGACCGAGCCCTTGTTTTTCCATTCTCGGATAAGGAGTTGATTTGCTCCTCATACCCGGCCCACACGCCTAAAGTAACGTCTGGAGAGAAGCCCATGAACCAAACATCACCGTAGCTTTGTGTTGAGCCTGTTTTACCTGCAATTGGAATTTCGCCATAATGCTTAAATTGCGATGTCAACTTGTTAGCAGAACCACTTCTGCTTGAGATGACGGTTGAAAGCATATCGGTCATCAAAAACGCGCTTTGCTCTGAGAACACCCGTTTTGGTTCCTCTTTATGCTCGTATACGATTTTGCCGTTGGCATCTGTAATACGTGAGATCATATAAGAGTCATTAAAAACACCTTTGTTAGGTATGGAGCCGTAAGCATTCGTTAGCTCCTCTACCGATACACCGATGCTGAGACCTCCGATTACACCTGTTTGAGCGTAGGAATCTTCTGGCTGCAATGTTGTAATGCCAAGCTTCTTCACAAAAGCCCAAGCATTTTCGATTTTTACTTCTTCGTTAAATATTTTTAGTGCAGGCAAGTTTAATGAACGGTTCAGTGCATCACGCGCAGTTACAAGACCTGCGAATTTGCGGTTAACGTTCATTGGAATATGGAAGCCTTTCTGACCATCTTTAAGGACCAATGGTGCATCATCAATGATGCTGGCTGGCTGTATGATACCCATTTCGATGGCCGGCAGATATGCCGCCAGCGTCTTCATCGTCGATCCAGGCTGCCTCGTCATTTGAGTGGCATAGTTGAGCTGCTCCTCATAGAAGTCACGGCCTTCAAGCATGCCTAATATGGCGCCTGTCTTATGATCAAGCATGATAGCGGCGATTTGTTCAAGTCCTTTCTCCTCACTGTATGGCGTAAAGTTTTCGTCATTAGTGCCAATCTCACGCATAAGTTGATAAATGTCTTTATCAATCGTCGTGTAGACGTGGTAACCGCCCCGCAGGAGGTGATCGCGTGCTTCCTCGATAAGCGGTGCATTCTCTTTTTTGCGCAAATCTGCTTTCGTCAATGTAGGGTCCTGCTGCATGAGCATCGTTTCAGCGGCTTGCCGCTCAGCTTCGAGCATGAGATAAGGATAGGTTGTATAAGCCTTCTCTGACGGCTCAGCAAGCGTCTTACTAATGTCGAATTTTAGTGCTTCATCATATTCCTGCTGCGTGATTCGCCCTGTCTCGAACATACGCATGAGTACCGTTTTTTGACGTCCCAATGCGAGTTCGAAGCCCGCCTGATTGAATTGCCCTTTCCCTGTAAAAGCAGTGTAGGCAGAAGGTCTTTGAGGGAGACCTGCCAGGTATGCGGACTGTGCAATATTGAGCTGCTTCAAATCTGTAATGCCGAATATGCCTTTGGCCGCTGCCTTAATGCCGAATAGATTGTATCCGCTTGAACCGTTTCCAAACGGAACCTTGTTCAAGTAAGCAGCTAGTATTTCTTCCTTCGTTAAGTAGCGCTCCATGCGCAGTGCCAAAAAGATCTCTTTGATCTTACGGCTATCCGTTTTGTCTAGGCTTAGAAATACACGGCGGGCTAGCTGCTGAGTAAGCGTACTTCCGCCTGTTTGCGTGTCCTCGTTAAACAGCTTCTGCTTAACTGCACGCCCAAGCCCGTTAATGTCCACGCCTTTGTGTTTCTCGAAATTATTGTCTTCAATACCAAGTACGGCATTGATGACCTGCGGCGGCAAATCATCATATGTAATGAT
Organism: Paenibacillus sinopodophylli; assembly: GCF_005930355.1. Taxonomy (GTDB): domain Bacteria; phylum Bacillota; class Bacilli; order Paenibacillales; family Paenibacillaceae; genus Pristimantibacillus; species Pristimantibacillus sinopodophylli. The sequence continues at coordinate 1,206,217 of NZ_VDBO01000001.1, read as the reverse complement.
CATCCGGTCCTCGGAGGTTCTTAACTGTCCGACAAGTGATTCATCGTTGAAGTAAACAAATCCGGTAATGGCATTTTCGCTTACTTTTTCTTCGATAACGGTTCGAGGCCGTACTTCTTCATTTTTCACGAGTGCCGCCACATAGCCGGTCACTGCGCCTCCAGCGAGTAATCCGATGAAAATTCCGAAATATACGATCCATTTGACTGTTATAAACGTTACGATTCCGAATGTGCGCCATCCGCTTCGTTTGACTGGCGCTTGCCCACGTTCCTCTTGCATGATCTTGACTCCTCCTCCAAATAGCACACCTATTATAACATAAATCGCCAAAGTAACGCATTTTTTAAAATTAAGGAAAGTATATTTTTAGGTTATACATTCTCTAAATATCTCGGAATGAAACGCGCCACGCCGCCAAAGGAGGGCGAAGCCGTTTCACCTTGACAACATTGACTTCTTGAATTTGCTATGGTATAAATTCTAATAATGTTTGATCTAAGTCAATGCTTTGAAGGGCATGAGTAGACAGCGAACCGTATTAGCAGAGAGCCGGTGGGTGGTGTAAACCGGTATGCGCCGCTTGTTGAATTACCGCCTGGAGCTAAGTGAAGGAACCGGCTATGATGTTTGACTGCGCATATATCCTCTTAGATAGATGAGCGTCATTTGCAGCCGCAGTAGTTCACTTCGGAGACCGTCTCCGTTATCAACAACGAAGTGAGAGTAGTTTCTACCTGTAGTTTAGTAGAAATGCTCTAACGAGGGTGGTACCGCGAGCTAATCCTTCTCGTCCCTTGGGGCTGGAAGGATTTTTTATGTCTATATAGACGCATACGGAGGAGGAAAAGTTGTATGGTGAAGTGGGAAAATTTATCGGAAGTGCAGCAAGCAGAGGTTGAGAAGCAGCTTGCTGTCATTAGGCGCGGTGTTGTTGAGATCGTTCCGGAGGATGAGCTTAGAAACAAAATAGTGAATGCAGTCGCTACTGGAACGCCACTGAAAGTAAAGCTGGGTCTCGATCCGTCTGCACCAGATATTCATGTCGGACATACCGTTGTGCTTCACAAGCTGCGGCAGTTTCAAGAGTTTGGGCATGAGGTTCAGCTCTTAATTGGAGATTTCACAGGAAGAATTGGTGATCCTACAGGCAAGTCGGAGACACGGAAACAGCTGAGCGAGGAGGATGTGAAGCGTAATGCGGAAACATACCAGAAGCAAATTTACAAAATCTTAGATCCTCAGAAAACAAAGCTGTACTACAATTCAGAATGGCTCTCCCCGCTGAACTTTGCTGAGGTTTTAAATCTGGCTGCCAAAGTAACGGTTGCGCGCATGATGGAGCGTGATGATTTCACGAAACGTTTTTCGACAGGTCTGCCGATCAGTATTCATGAGTTTTTCTACCCGCTTATGCAGGGCTATGATTCTGTTGCGCTTAAATCGGATATCGAGCTTGGCGGCACGGATCAGACGTTTAATTTGCTAATGGGCAGAACGTTGCAGAAGGAATACAACCAATCGGCGCAGGTGGTCATTACAACACCGCTTATCGAAGGTTTGGATGGCGTGAACAAAATGAGCAAAAGCTTGGGCAATTACATTGGTATCGATGAGGAGCCTAATCAAATATACGGGAAGTCGATGTCAATTCCAGATAAATTGATGTATAAGTACTATGAGCTTGCTACTAACACGAGCAGTGAAGAGCTTGCCGTGTTGAAAAACAGCTTAGAAGACGGAACTTTGCATCCACGTGATGCGAAGATGAAGCTTGCTGCGGCATTTGTTCGTATGTATCATGGTGAAGAGGCTGCGCAAGCTGCGGAAAACCATTTCATAACTGTGTTTCAGCAGCGTGCTTTACCCAATGAGATTGAACAGGCAGAGCTGGCAATGGACGAGTTGTCAGGTGGTCTAATTGGCATAATAAAGCTGTTGAGCGTGCTAGGGCTGCAGCCTACGAACAGCGAGGCTAGGAGAAGCGTGCAGCAAGGTGCGGTACGTATTAATGAAGAGAAAATATCAGATGTTCATGCCGAAGTTGCCCCTAAAGATGGGGACGTGCTGCAAGTAGGGAAACGCAAATTTGTAAAAATAAAATTAGTATAACAGTATTAATAAAGCTTGTTGAATGCATATCATTCGACAAGCTTTATTTTTTTAGAAACATTTTACGCTTTCGTGCGTAATAAATAACGGAAGCATTAACAGGTTATGGATAATAAGGAAGGGGGATAAAGTTGGAGACGCTATTTATGTCCTGTCTAATCGGAGGAGTCCTTTATGCGCTTGTAAGCGTTGTTTTCGGAGACTGGATCGGTCAGGCACTGGACGGCGCGCTCGATTTCTTATCGCTGGACGGTCATTCATGGCTGTCGCCAACTGCACTGGTAGGTAGTATTACAGTATTCGGCGGTGCGGGGCTTATGCTTCAGCGTTATACGGGATTTGGGCCATTTGCAATTGTAATGGTAGCGTTGCTTATTGCGATTGTTGCGGGATTGGCAGTGTTTTTCCTTTACATTAAGCCAATGGAGCAAAGTGAGAACTCCATCGCTTTTTCCCGGAATGGCATGTCGGGTATGCTTGGCGAGGTACTCGTTCCGATTCCGGCCAAAGGCTACGGTGAAGTAATCGTTAAGGTCGGGGCAGGTTTTACGAACCAAACCGCTGCCAGTTTCGATGGCGTAGACATTGCGGGAGGTTCCAGAATTGTCGTTGTGGAAGTGAAAGACAGTACACTCTACGTTTCAGAAATTCATTTACCCTAACTGGGCAGCAGAAAGGAAGATTCTATGCCGGATATTTTCATAATACCTTCAATTGTAGTTGGAGTGCTCGTTGTTCTTGGCCTTGCGTTCTGGGCTCGCTACAAGACAGTCAGTCCAGATGAGGCGATGCTCGTTACAGGCTCATTCCTAGGAACGCGCAATGCCAGTACAGATGAATCAGGGCGTAAAGTAAAAATAATAAGAGGTGGCGGCGCGTTTATCCTGCCAATCTTCCAGAAGGCTGAGTTCTTATCTTTATTATCACATAAGCTTGACGTGTCGACACCAGAAGTATATACGGAGCAAGGCGTACCCGTTATGGCTGACGGTGTGGCGATTATAAAAATCGGTGGAGCAGTCGAAGATGTTGCAACAGCAGCGGAACAGTTTCTTGGAAAACCGACGGAGGCGCTCAAAGGAGAGGCTCAAGAGGTTCTAGAAGGACATTTGCGCGCGATATTAGGATCGATGACCGTCGAAGAAGTTTATCGCAACCGTGATAAATTCGCCCAAGAGGTACAGGGTGTAGCAGCCAAGGATTTGAAGAAAATGGGATTGCAAATTGTATCCTTCACAATTAAGGATTTGCGTGATAAGCACGGTTACTTAGATGCGTTAGGAAAACCTAGGATTGCGGCTGTAAAGCGTGATGCTGAAATTGCTGAAGCCGAGGCGGTTAGAGATGCAAGAATTCAGAAAGCACTCGCTGCCGAGGCTGGGCAGAAGGCTGAGCTCGTTCGTGATACGAACATTGCAGAAGCGGAGAAAGAAAAAGAGATGAAGGTTGCCTCATTCAAACGTGATCAGGATACGGCAAAAGCGGAAGCAGATCAGGCATATTCGATTCAAGAAGCTCGCGCCAAGCAAAGCGTTGTCGAGGAGCAGATGAAGGTAGAGCTCGTTCGGAAAGAGCGGGAAATTGACTTGGAAGGCAAAGAAATTTTACGCCGGGAGAAGCAGTATGATGCTGAGGTTAAGAAAAAAGCAGATGCTGACCGGTATGCAGTGGAGCAAGCAGCGGAGGCCAATAAGGCAAAACTGCTGCGTGAAGCCGATGCGGTTCAATATCGGATCGAAGCCGAGGCGAAGGCCCATGCTGCTCAGAAGCGTCTGGATGGTCTAGCAGTTGCAGAAGCGGAGAGAGCGAAAGGAACGGCAGAAGCCGATGTTATACGTCTGCGTGGTTTAGCGGAGGCGGAAGCGAAAGAGAAGCTTGCTGAGGCGTTCGAGAAATTCGGCGAAGCTGCTGTACTTGATATTATTGTAAAAATGCTGCCTGAGCTTGCTGGAAAAGTCGCTGAGCCAATCAGCAACATTGATAAACTGACTGTCGTTGACACTGGCAATGGTGAAGGTGCAGCTAGGCTTAGCAATTATGTAACTTCATTAATGTCGACTGCGCCAGAAATGCTGAAGAGCGTATCCGGCATCGATGTGAATGCATTGATTAAAGGGTTGACTTCGAAAGCCGTTGCCGTACAATCGAGCGCTGCTCATGGCCTTGCAGCAGACATTACGACAGCTCCGTTGCCAGTTAAGCTGCCTGATCAAGTATAATAGAAATAAAAAAACCTTGAACCAAATGGTTCAAGGTTTCTCTGTTTATTAACGGCTGTAGAATTCGACGATTTGTTTCTCGTCGATATCTTGGGAAAGCTCACCGCGGTCTGGAAGACGAACGAATTTACCTTCCAATGCTTGATCGTTGAACTCCAAGTAGTTAGGAAGGTGATGACGACCTTCCATAGCTTCTTTGATCGTTCTAAGGCCACGGCTGCGCTCGCGCAATCCGATTACATCGCCTAGTGAAACGCTGTAAGAAGCGATATCCACTTTCTTGCCGTTTACAGTTACGTGACCGTGTGATACCAACTGACGTGCTCCTGCACGGGAGTTGGAAAGGCCAAGACGGTAAACGAGGTTGTCAAGACGGCTTTCAAGGAGGCCCATGAAGTTTTCACCGGCTTTACCTTTCATTTTTGCCGCTTTGTCAAACAAGTTGCGGAATTGTTTTTCGTTCAAACCGTACATGTGACGAAGCTTTTGTTTCTCTTGCAATTGAACGCCATAACCGCTCATTTTTTTGCGTTGGTTAGGGCCGTGTTGACCTGGTGGAAATGCGCGTTTTGCAAGTTCTTTACCTGTGCCGCTCAAAGAGATTCCAAGGCGACGGCTTAGTTTAAATTTAGGTCCTGTATAACGTGACATACGTAATATTAACTCCTTCATCAAATAAATTTGTGAATGGGGTTGTGTTTCGCCGAATACGTTCAACGTCCGAGCATGCTCGTCCCTGTGAGGCTAGTCAGCCGCTGGCCTACAGCGAACGTATTTCATGAGGGTGACACAAAACCGTACGCCCATCTATTCATCAATAAATAATATATGAAATATATAGCCGTTGTCAAGGTTCATGCATGAATATTAATGTTGCGAAAAGAGCATCAAAAGTCCTATATTTAAAAGAGTTAGTAGTGCAAATTTCTTAAAAATGAAGTATGATGGTGATATTATCACGCGAACATAGGAAGCTCATCACCTTGATTGACTGATGGAAGGGTTGGGGCTGCATGGTTGATCAAATGAATAGCAAGTTTGCATATCGTAATACTTCAACACTTGTAGATACATCTGCAGAATCACAACCGGTCTGGTTTATACATGAAGATATAAGCGATGCGGACGAGCCTCTGCTGTCTCCCTTGTTTCAGGAAAGCTTTACGCAATGGATAAATGAGGGCGCCGGGTTAGCCTTATTTGGTGCTGGCGAGTTTCTTCTCTTCAATAAGGAAGCTGCGTTTGTTGCAGGTGCAGGTGCAGGCAAGCAGACTACGGTATTGTCCGCGTCAGATGAAGAGGCTCTCGATTCAATTATACGCAGCGCATTAAGCAGCGGAAGCATGAAAATTAATGAATCAGAAGATTGTTTTGCAGCAGCAGTGCCCGTGTCAAGGAGGAAGGATGGCGCTGTTTTTTGCGTTCTTGCTTATTTAGCTCCAATTGATGCAAAACCGAATCTGGAGCAGTTACTCCAGTGCTCGCTGCACTTCCGCAGCTGCTTTTATCATAAGTTCGAGCATATTTATGTTAAGGATTTACTTCTTCAACAGCGGCGTTCAGATCAGGATGCCAAAAGAAAAGATGCGTTATTCCGAGCGGCAAAGCGGCTTTACGATCAAATAGACGTTGCATCCGTGTTATCGGAACTGCTCTACAGCCTAGAGCAGCTGTTCCCGAACTCCGAGGTGCAGTTATATTTGTCGCAGGATCATTTGAATGGAGACCCACGGGTTAAGCCGCTTGTATTCAAGAATGCTGAACATGATCTCGTTGCCAAAGCATTTCTGAATGGAAAATCAGTGACCGAGCATGATCGTGACGGGACGTTGAGGCTAGCTGTGCCTATGACTGGCAAACAAGCAGCGTATGGTGTGCTTTGTATGAGCATCGGCCCAGGGCTATGGGATGAGGGCGACCTGCCTGCCTTTCTACTGTTGGCTGACACATCAGGATCTGCCTTTGAGAATGCTAAGCTATACGAGCAATCCAATTTATTAATAAATGAGCTTCGCCTGATTAACGAGCTTACGAAGCGCTTGAATCAGTCATTAAGGCTGAAAGAAATATTTCAGTTTGCAACTAGCGAGCTGCTGACCATATTCGACGCGGATTATTGCTGCGTACTGCAGCTCAACAAAGAAAAGAACCAGTTTATCGTCATGTCGAGCAATTTCCCGGCACTTACCAGCGAGCAGTTTTCGCCCGATTATGGTTTTTGCGGTATGGTTTATCGTACGAGGGAGCCATTGATCATATCAGATTATTGGCATACAAGAGTCGTAACCTCCAAGCTGATGGACAATACAGGCTCTAGATCACTTATCGCTGCACCGATTATGGTGGATGGTGAAGTTGTTGGCGTTATACTTGTGACGCATAAGGCTCCTAATTTCTTTTCTTATGACAACTATAAATTGCTTCAAGTAATGAGTACGCACATTGGACTCGCCGTGACAAACGCATCGCTGCATGCCGAGGTTCGGAGAATGGTTATAACCGATAATTTGACGGGGCTTCATGCGAGGCATTATCTTAATGAACAAATTCAGAATAAACAGCGCAAGGATCCATTTGGTTCGCTTATTCTCGTTGACATTGATTTGTTCAAGCGTGTTAATGATACTTATGGTCATCAAGTGGGCGATCGTATTCTCATACAGGTTAGCGATATTATTAGAGGCTCAATTAGGCAAGGCGATATTGCAGCTAGATGGGGCGGCGAAGAGCTTGCGGTTTATTTGCCAGGCATAAGGGCAGAGCAGGCTTACCGAATTGCAGAAAGAATAAGGCAGCATGTCGAGCTTGAAACTGATCCTGTTGTCACCGTTTCCTGCGGCGTGTCAGAGTGGACCTTCGAGGACGAGAAGATTAGCGTAGAATCGTTATTCTATCGTGCGGACATGGCTCTTTATGATGCTAAGCACAATGGTCGAAATTGTATTTTCGTAGGACAAAGCTAGTTACGAATCAATCACATATACAATAGCGAAGAGGATGCCAGCCGGCATCCTCTTTCTTTTTGACAAACCGGGAATAAGGAGCAAGGAGACAAGGGAGTATATTATGGAATAGGATGAACGGGAGGTGCAAGATGAAGCATCAGGTTTGGAGAGTGGGAGCACTATTCCTATTAGGTTTAGTTTTCTTGGGTGGATGCGGCAGCACAGGCAAGCAGAGGACGCCTCAGGAGTGGTTGTCTTTATCTTACTCGGGGCTTGCAGCTACGGATCAGTACGCTTTTACCGGCTCGATGAGTATGAAGACGGAAGGCGGGTTGTCATTTGAACCGGAGATATTCGAAGGACGGGTTGTCGACCATCAACAATTAACATTGCAGACGAGCAGTACGGATCCGCTGCATTGGAATCCGGTGCAAGTGCTTGAAGCGCTTAATGAATCGAGTGAGGAGGTGTATATTGTGGAGGATAATAAGGACGCTGACACAATAAAGCTCATGTTGAAGGAGGCAGCTAGCTTATCCAACGAGAGGTGGAAGCAGCGTCTTCTTCAACAGCTGGATCAGCTTGGAGCTAATATGCCGGCAGCGGAGAGCCCATACTTTCACGAGTGGACAAAGGAATTGAACAGCTCGCGCAAGCAACTAGAAGCGATTCTGACGACGCTGGAGGCGGAAACGGAATATGAGCTAGTCATTGACCGAGACCGTCTACTGCCTCTGGAAATGAAAGAGGAAACCGTTTTCCGTTATCGGAAAGCGGATAAGCCGTTCTCCGAGACGCGTAAAACGACTGTCCGCTTTCAATCCTTTGACGGTAACTCGAGCGACGCCGTTCAACATAAATTAAATCGAAAATAAAATGGAGTCGGTTACTTCAAGTTATCCGGATTTAAGCCCTTGAGCTCATCAATGACAAACAGTCCGTCTTTGCGAATTAACCGATCGTCAAAGTAAATTTCACCGCCACCATATTCAGGTCTTTGTATCAATACAAGATCCCAGTGAATACCCGATGAGTTGCCGTTGTATGCAGTGTCATAGCATTGTCCCGGTGTAAAGTGAATGCTACCGGAAATTTTCTCGTCAAAGAGAATGTCCTTCATGGGATGCAGGATATAAGGGTTAACGCCAATAGCGAATTCTCCGATATAACGAGCCCCTTCATCGGTATCGAGAATTTTATTTATGCGATTCGTATCATTTGCTGTTGCTTCAACAATTTTACCGTTTTCGAAGCGGAGTTTCACATTCTCGAATACAAACCCGTTATAGGGACTTGGTGAATTATATGCAATGACGCCGTTTACGCTATCGCGAACGGGTGCGGTATATACTTCTCCATCAGGTATATTTCTCAAACCCGAGCATTTAATCGCCGGAATATCTTTTATGGAGAAACTGAGATCAGTTCCCGGTGCTACCAAGCGGATTTTGTCGGTTTTGTTCATTAACTCGACGAGAGCTTCCATTTCCTTACCCATTTTTGAGTAATCCATTGTACATACATCGAAATAGAACTTCTCAAACGCATCAGTGCTCATTGAAGCGAGCTGCGCCATCGATGGGTTGGGGTAACGCAAAACAACCCACTTTGTATTTTTCACACGGATTGAAGAATGTACTTTATGGCTATAAGCCGTGCTGTAAAGTTTCATCTTGTCATCAGGTACATCGGACATTTCGTAAATGTTATTCGCACCGCGAACGCCAATATAGGCATTCATTTTGGACATCTGATACGCATCAAAATCTGCCCACGTTTGCATTTGCTCTTCAGTGGCATTTAACAGCAATTCTCTTGTGATTTGTTGATCCCGCACGTTCACAAACGGATTGCCTCCGGCTTCGTGAACCTGTTTAACCAATTCTTTGACTAAGACATTATCGAGGTTGAACGCCTCAATCAACACATTTTCCCCTGGCTGAACCTTCGTAGAATAATTCACGAGCACATCAGCCAATTTACTGAGGCGTGCATCAAACATAAATAAATCCCTCCGTTGAACATTTTGTCATGTGACTTTATTATAATGAATTTCAATCGGAATTCCTAACGTGTACGACCGAACACTCAGAATAAATGATATTCACTTTGTAAATATTAACGACACAAAAGTGCTAATGAACATTTAGTCGGAACACATTTACTATATACATCAAGGGCATGTTGTAATCATATAGCAACCGAAATACGGAGGCGGGGGAGTTACCTGGATAATGCCCTTATTTTGGAAGGGATGTGTATATGTTATTTTTAAACGTATAGGAAAGTATATGATTTTACTCATATTTTCTCAATACGTTTCGACGAAACGAGGGCGTCTATTAAAAGGACACCGTCAGCCGTTTCACCTTAGCTTGAAGGTTTATAGGCTGAATACTTGAAATAAACAGTGGTTTTGACAACGGATTCCTATGTAATAAATGGGAAATAAAGCGTTTTTCATTTTCCCTCTTGCTGGATAGTCCTTTTCAGGTTATCATGGTGACAAAGGTAAGCTTTACTAATTTAACTGGAGGGATCTCCCATGTCCAACAACGCAGCTATCGTAGAAATTTCCCAAACGGCTAGCCAATTCACTTCATCCATCGTTCTGCAAGCCGAGAGCAAATATATCGATGTAAAGAGCATCCTCGGATTATTCACAACATTAGTAGGCGGACATGCGTATGAATTGCACGTACACGGCCCTGATGCTGAAGAAGCTAAGACGGCAATGGCTGATGTATTTGCCAAGCACAACCTAAACGTTAATGTTATTACCGATTAGTAGGATTATTAAGTTATTGAATAAGCGCTCCTTCAATTATGAAGGGGCGCTTTTCTGTTTTGACCTTGTATAATCCCTCTTTTTCGTCTAATATAAAGGGTATAGAAGACGGCGGATACGCGCATAGGGGGGAAAACGATGTCTTCACCGGAAATTACGGTACAATTGCATGAGAAAGCACTTCGTCTCCTTCAGGAAGATGCGAGTAAAATAGAAAAGCTAATCGAAGTTCAGATGGAAAATTTGACCACCCGTCAATGTCCGCTGTACGAAGAGGTGCTAGATACGCAGATGTATGGGTTCTCGCGAGAGGTTGACTTTGCTGTTCGTGCAGGGCTTATCGCAGAGCTGGCAGGCAAAGAGATAGTAAGCAGGCTAGAGCGGAATTTAGCAATGCTATATGAAGCTTTGGAAAGAAGAGAGTAGCATCCTAATGGAGGCTACTCTTTTTTTCGTACATCTTTCTAAAATGATTGACTATACAAGGTAGAAGGCGATGCCTAGAATAATGTATACCATAATGAGCAGAACCCCTTCATACCAGTTCGTGCGTCCATCTCGAGAGACGGACTTGGCAATGAAGACGGACACGCCGATAGCCGTTAACTCAATGGGTGTAAATACGATATCCATCGTATTGCCGAATAATGCGCTGACCAGAATAAGCACCGGAGCAACAAATAATGCGATCTGTAAGCTGCTTCCGATCGCAATTTCTACTGCAGCTCCGATTTTATTTTTCATCGCTAAGATGACCGCTGCGCTATGCTCTGCCGCGTTTCCGACAATAGCGATGACAAATGCCCCTATAAACAGCTCAGATAGCCCAAATTGCTCGCTGAACGCATCAAGTGTATGTACAAGCCATTCGCTCACGAAAGCGACCATAACGGTTGCTAGGAGCAGGAAGAAGATCGACTTCCCTTTCGACCAAGCTGGCTCTTCGCCGTGATCCGCATTCATAACCACATCAGTGAGCATATCCTTGTGGGTAACCATAGAGAACAGGAGCCACAGAATGTAGGAAACAATTAAAATGCCTGCAACCGCAAGGCTCAGGAATTGATCCTTCTCGAAAGTGAATTTCTCGGAAACGACAAATACGGCTGGGACAAAAAGACCGATGACCGCCATAATCATAAGTGTAGAATTATGATCCGCAAGCCGGCCATTGAAGTGTTGCTCCTTGTATTTGAGCCCCCCCAGCAAAATACTGAGTCCAAGCACAAGCAGAAGGTTTCCGATAATGGCACCTGTCAAGCTTGCTTTCACCATGTCGAATTGCTGCGCTTTTATGAGAAATATCGCAATGATTAGCTCAGCAGCGTTGCCGAAGGTCGCATTTAAGAAACCGCCTAATCTCTGCCCCGCATAATGCGCGACGCTCTCTGTCGCTTTCCCAAGGAAGCCTGCCACAAATATAATGGCAATTGCAGAAATGATGAACTGTGCCGTGTTGTTGAAATGGGCGAAGTGCCCGATTCCGCTTAGCAGGAACATGACAATCAATCCTGAAAAAAACAATTTCTGATTCAAGCCTAACACCTCTTCATAGTAGGGTGGAAACATGATCATACTATAGCTGAAATGATCATACTTGTAAACTTTACCAGATCACTCATTTTGTGCACTGAATTTGGCTTGAGCTACGTTTAACAAAAGCTTTTTATGACTCCGCTTTGCCGTGATTATGTCCGTCTGCTATAATAAACTTATATGGCAAATTGAGGAGTGAGTCACATGACCGAAGAACTTCAAACAGGTCTTATCCGAATCTCTGATGATGTAGTAGCAACGATAGCTGGACTCGCAGCACTTGAAACACCAGGCATAGCAGCCATGTCAGGCGGTATATCTGAAGGGCTCGCTAAAAGGTTAAGCGGCAAGAACGTGCAAAAAGGCGTATCTGTTGAAGTGGGAACGACGGAAGCGGCCATCGATCTTCGTATTATTGTCCATTATGGCATTCCCATTCAAGAGGTTTGCCGTCAGCTTCAACTGAATGTACGTGAATCAGTTGAGAACATGACAGGCTTGCATGTGGTAGAAGTGAATGTGAAGGTGGAAGGCGTAGCCTTCAAAGAGGAAGAAATTGACGAAGTACAGCAGCAGCGTCTGAAATAAAAGCGAATTATGAATAGAAATAACTGAAAGGACCTCTCACATGGAAGAGGTCCTTTTCGTTACGGTTGTTGTTCGACGGTTATTGTCGGTACTTGTCGTTTTGTTCTCTGCTCTGTTCGATTCCCTGGATATGCTTAGCAGCACGCCCATACACATTAGACAGACAAGCAGTGATGAGCCGCCGTAGCTAATGAAGGGGAGAGTAACGCCAGTCATCGGAATGGCCTTGGTGACGCCGCCAATATTGACAAATGCTTGGATGGCGAACAGACCAACGACGCCGACGCCGACGATCGTTCCGTATTGATCGGGACAGCGCAGGGCGACAATAAGGCCGCGCCACAAAAACAGCAAGTAAAAGAGCAGGAAAAGCGTACTTCCAATAAAGCCTAGTTCCTCGCCGATAATCGAAAAGATGAAGTCGTTATAAGGATATTTCAAGTAATGCAGCTTCTGCACGCTTTCTCCGAAGCCAGCCCCAGTGAGCCCGCCATGTCCAAGCGCTTGAAGAGACGCTACCAGTTGCCAGCCTGAGCCTAACGGATCAGCTAGCGGGTCGCTATACGCCGTGAAGCGTTCAATTCGGTACTTCCAGCCATTCGGGTTGATAGCCATCCAAATACTGACGACAACGGTACCTAGCAAAGCAAGCACGGTGCCTGAAAGAAAAATATGCTTTAAATTGGCACCGCCAGCGAGAATCATGATGCTTGCACAGGCAGCGATAACTAGACATGAGCCTAAGTCTGGCTGCAGCATAACGAGCATGCATATGAAACCAACGATGACGATGACTGGCAGCAGTCCTTTTTTGAAATCACGGAACTTCTCGTCTTTCTTGGAGATCAGTGCGCCAACATACAGAATGAGCGCGAGCTTGGCGGGCTCTGTCGGTTGAATTCCGAATTTGCCGATATTGAACCAGCTACTCGCGCCGTTAACGGCCTCGTTGAAAGGGACGATCATCAGCATAATGATGACCGGAATAAACAAAAGCATAAAAGATTTCTTATAGACCTGATATCGCAGGTTCATCATAAATAGCATTATGAATGTACCCGCAATAGCAAATACAGCCTGTTTTTTAATGAAATACAGTGAATCATCGAAAGAAACCTTTGCTACGCCGGAGCTTGCGCTGAATACCATCACAAGCCCAAAGCCAACGAGCAGAAGAGTCAGAATGAGAAGCAGAAAGTCCGGTCTTCCACGGCTGCCGTTCTGCGTGGCTTTCATGTGTTCACCTTTACGCTAGCAGTTGTTTCAATTGCTGAAGTCGTTGAGTTGCCGTATTCAAGATAGGCTGAGGCACCGGAGACTCATATTCAAGACCATGCGGGAAAGTAGAGCGGCCAATGTAGACGGATTCAATAATCAACACGGCATGAGGTGATTCAAGCTTGCCCTCAACGGCACGGGTTGTAATTCTCAAATAATAATCGGAGCCGCTGGCGCGATCCTCTAGTTTCAAGTCGTATGTAGCGCGATAGTATTCCCATTGCCAACGTACAAAGCCCACCTGCTCAGCGGATTCGTCTAAATGGTTAAGTTCGCTTTTAACACCGTTTAAGCCGGTATTTTCAATAATCATGGTAGTTCCTCCCAAAGGTTTTGTGAAGCAAAACTGACTTTGTAAGCATATGCTTCCTATTCAAAAGACAGAGTTGTACATTCTTTTCTCATGATAGTATGTTTCCCCAGCAAGCGCAACCCTTACTCCTTACCGTTACCTTGATCAAACGCGACATTTTGAAAAAAAACAGGCTTCCCATGCATTCGGATGTTCTCATGCTTCCTTATTAAGGCTTTCTTCTGGTAAACTAGACGAAAGTATATCCTTCGCTCGGGAGCGCAAGCTTTTCGAGGATAGCGACAAAACAGGAATGCGGCAATGACGGCGTGTTCGTTTCAAAAATGGTTAGGGGGTTTGCGATTTGCAGACAGAGGATATCGTAGATCTAGAGTTAGAAAAGTTGTTTCCAAGCATGATCAAATGGCGCAGGCATCTTCATCAATATCCGGAGCTGTCCTTTCATGAGCGAGTGACATCAAGCTGGATTGCCAGCCAATTGAACGAGCTTCATATTGAAGTGCTGACTGGCGTTGGGGGGCATGGCCTTGTTGCTGTTATTAAAGGTGATAAGCCAGGTCCGGTAATCGCGCTGCGCGCAGACATTGATGCGCTGCCAATTCAAGATGAGAAAAAATGCGAGTATTCTTCCAAGGTGCCGAATGTGATGCATGCATGCGGGCATGATGCGCATACGGCAACTATGCTAGCTATCGCTTCTTATTATGCGGCAAACCGTTCGGAAATAAGCGGTGAGCGAAGGCTGTTGTTCCAGCCTGCCGAGGAGGTTACGCCTGGCGGGGCGAAGCCAATGATTGAGGATGGAGCGCTTGATGGCGTTGATGTCATCTATGGTGTTCACCTATGGACACCGCTCGCGCACGGCTTAATCTCGTCCAAGCCTGGTCCGTTTATGGCTGCTGCGGACGAGTTTGTGATCGATATAATCGGGCAAGGCGGCCATGGAGGATTACCTCATCAGGCTGTTGATGCCATTCTAATTGGTTCCAGCCTTGTCCAAGCTGTGCAGTCCATTGTCAGCCGCAACGTGAACCCGCTGCATCCTGCGGTTGTAACGATCGGCTCCTTCCAAGCCGGTACGACCAATAATGTTATTGCAGAGCGCTGCAAGCTTAAGGGGACTGTTCGATCCTTCGATGAAAAAACGAGAATGATGATTCATGAGCGTCTGGAATCACTTGTTGCGCATATATGCCAAATGCATGGTGCGGAATATGAGTATCATATGCGGATTGGATATCCGCCAGTAGTCAACGATGACGTGGAGGCAGATCGTTTCTTTACAGTCGGCGAGCAGTTGTTCGGAGAAGCGGCTGTCCTCCGTTCGGAGGCGATTACAGTCGCCGAAGATTTCTCTTATTATTTGGAGAAGGTGCCTGGTTGCTTTATGTTTGTAGGAGCCGGCAATGAAAGCAATGGAGCCGTATATGCCCATCATCATCCGAAGTTTGATATCGATGAGCGAGCAATGAAGCGTGCAGCGAGGCTCTTAATCGGGATGGCCGAGAATTATGCGATAACGGAATAAATAAATAGTGAAAAGGCTGCCTGATGCGTAATGAAGCGCAATCAGGCAGCCTTTTTGATAGGAAAGGGATAAACACTAATTATCCTCCCAGACAGATACTAGCTCGTTGTATTGATTGTAAAGCTCTGCAGGATCAGATTCTTTATTGTTCCAGATGTTCGTCGCTCCCCATTGAAGGAGATCATAGTCGGAAGGGCGAGTGATATCAGCAGAGGTGATGACGACTGTCCCAAGCCCCTCCAGCACGTAGGCTCCGAATGGATAGGTTTGGTTGCCGCGTACGCTCACCAGCTTCCAGCCATTCATTGGAATGGGATCATTGGTCGTGTTCGTTATCGTTACAAGCTCCGCCTGCTTATCAACCACGATAATTATACCGCTTCTGGCTGCCTTCTTGACAGGGAATTCAGTATGAGTAATTTCGGCAGGGCTGCTCCACAAGCCTGTTTTGTTTTGTTTGGCTTGCTGTTCCAGCTGTTTGTATGCGTTTTCCATCTTGACGTTAGGCTCAACGATGAGTACTTTGGCAAGTCCATTCTCCAGAAGCAGTTCGTTAAGAATACGGCCATCCTTCAGCTCAACAATGGCTAGCGTACGGCCGAACTTATCCTCCAGCTCTTTGTCAAAACTAATCTTGACCTCCTGCGATTCGGTAAGCAGTTCCTTCGTGAAGGCAGATGCCTCAAGGCCAAATGCTTCAGGCTCGTTATTTGGCGTTTGCGTTTCTGGTGTGTTCACATAAAGTAATCGAATCGTCGTTTCGCTGGAGCCGTTCGAAATCTTGAAGGTATCGCCATCTATATACTTCGTTACTTGATACCAATGGTTGGTTTGAATGGTGTTCGAGGAAAGCTCGGAAAGGTTCGAACATCCGACTAACAGCATGCAAACGAGCATGAGGAGAATGATTATAATTCTTTTCACAGATGCGTACCTCCAGCCCGATTTGCGGTTAATATAAGAACTTCTTATTTATTATAACATATTTCACTCTATAAAATCGCGCTTGCAAAACGGGAAACGAGCATAAAAAAGTGTTAATTTCTGCATACTGTGCCTATAAGGGTATGACTAGGGGAGGGAGACAGCGATGCAGAAACGCTGCGATAAACCATTAATTGTGCAATCCGATCTTGTTGTGCTGCTCGATGAGGGAAAGGCGGATGCAGGTCAAGCCAGGGAAAAGCTTGTCCTCTTCGCTGATGCTGTTCGCAGAGCCGGCGCTATTCACACGTACCGAATTACGCCTTTAACGCTATGGAATGCAGCGTCATCCGGGATGGATGCCGAGGAGCTTATCGCATGGCTGGCATCGAACAGCCGATATGAGCTGCCTTTGCAAGCAGAATCGATGATTCGAAGGCTGATTGGCAGATACGGCAAGCTCTGGCTGTCAACCGAAGGAGGGAAGCTTCTGCTCCACGGATCTACTTCGGTTATGGACGAACTAACCGCACATGAGTCGGTCATACAGCATGTGAAGGAACATTTGGACGACGGGAGCTGGCATTTGGATGAACGATGCCGCGGGGTCCTGAAGCAGGAGCTTACGCGTCTTGGATATCCTGTTATTGACCGGGCTGGCTATCATGCAGGCGAAGAACTGGAGCTATCACTCCGACTGCGGACGATTAGTGATCGGCGATTCGAATTGAGGGACTATCAGCAGTCAGCTGTTGAACAATTTTATAAGGAAGGGACGGTGCAAGGGGGCAGTGGCGTTCTCGTATTGCCCTGC
The DNA here is from genome assembly GCF_005930355.1 of Paenibacillus sinopodophylli. Lineage (GTDB taxonomy): Bacteria > Bacillota > Bacilli > Paenibacillales > Paenibacillaceae > Pristimantibacillus > Pristimantibacillus sinopodophylli. Next base: position 1,189,172 of record NZ_VDBO01000001.1, on the reverse strand, counting down.
GGGGCAGGGAAAACGATTGTTGGCATAGCGGCTATGGCTAGGTTAGGGAGAGCAACGCTCATTCTAACCTCCAACGCTACCTCTGTGAAACAGTGGAAGGATGAGCTGCTCGATAAAACCAGCTTGCAGGATTCGGAGGTTGGCCAATATGGCGGTACATTGAAGCAGGTACGTCCGGTCACAATTGCAACTTATCATATACTGACTCACCGAAAATCAAAGTCGCTGCCATTTACCCATATGAAGCTGTTTACGGAACGTGATTGGGGTCTTATTATCTATGACGAGGTTCATTTGCTGCCTGCTCCTGTGTTTCGTATGACGGCCGAAATCCAAGCGACGAGACGATTAGGACTTACTGCAACGCTCGTTCGGGAGGATGGATGCGCGGAGGATGTATATTCGCTTATCGGGCCCAAGCAATATGATTTGCAATGGAAGACAGCTGAGGCAGCAGCTCATATCGCAGCTGTTGCTTGTGCTGAAATTAGGGTGCCGATGCACAGCAGTACCGCTGCTATGTATGTGCAAGCAAGCACAAGGTCGAAGCTGCGCCTTGCAGCCGAGAATCCAGCCAAAACGCAAATTGTGGAGCAGCTGTTGCAGCAACATGTAGGTAAGCCTACTTTAATTATTGGACAATATTTGAACCAATTGCACCTACTAGCAGCTAAGTTAGGTGTTCCTTTGCTAACGGGAGAAGTTCCACAAGAGGAGCGCCAGACACTTTATGGACGCTTCAAAGCAGGTGAGCTGTCTGTGCTAATCGTGTCAAAGATCGCGAACTTCGCTGTGGATTTGCCTGATGCTGCGGTTGCTATTCAGCTCTCGGGAAGCTTTGGCTCCAGGCAGGAGGAGGCGCAGCGGATTGGTAGGCTGCTGCGCCCGAAGGCAGGAAACAATCAAGCATGGTTTTACACGATCGTGACTGATGAGACCAAGGAAACGGAATTCGGCATGAAGCGGCAATTGTTCATGCTTGAGCAAGGCTATCATTATGAGAGACTGATTAGCCCGATCGTCAAGGACGCTCAGGAGGAGGCAACCGCGCAATGAGAATGAAGCAGTTATTAGCTAAGCTTTCTGCTGATCGGCAGGAAAGGTATATGCACATGCCCGTGTGGCACCAAGCAAGCCAAATGGGAATGACCTGGAAGAATGCGGCAGTGAGCGAATTGGCCATCGGAGCTGCTGCTGACAGGCTCACCGAATGCGGCTTAGAGGTGATAAAGCAATTCGTTCTCCATTATGCGGTCGTGCCGGTTGAATATGAGCGTCTTATTCGAGAGCTTCGCGCATTTACATTTTTATCAGGCGCGGAATGCCAGCTTGGCATAGCTGAGCTGGAGGAAGCAGGCATCCTCTTCTCTGTGAAGAAAGCGTGGGGTGAGAGCCTTTACTTTATGCCGGCACATTGTTTCATAGGCTGGAGTAAAGTGTTGTTTCCATACAAGCCTGAGCAGCTGAGTTCGACCGACAAAGAGAAGCTGGCTAATGGCACGCTGCGGCCCTATTGCCGCCCGTTCAGCAGCCAACTGCTCAGTATGTTGGCAGAGCTTGGCAGGAATGGTCTTGGACTGACGCTTAATGGCGTGCTACCCAAGAAGATAATCGCAAAGCTGATGCGAGCAATCTCTATAGATGATTTTACAATTGAAGCCTTTAAAGTAAAGGGGGCGCATGGAGATGCATATCCCCCGAGCGTTGCGTTTATGCTGCAGGCGGCTGTTGGATTGGGATTATTATCGACTGAGGATAGCTCTTTGATATGGAATGAGTCAGCACTTCGGAGCTGGCTTGAGCTGGGACAGTTATCACGCGATGCACAGCTCATGGACTGGTGTCTGGAGCTGTTGCTTCCAGCAGAGGCAGGCAGCGCTCACGCTGCGGCTGTGATGCTTAGCGTGGAAGCAGGCGAGTGGTTTTCCATTAAAGCTCTGAATAAGTGGCTTAGCGAGCGTGAGCTCACTGAGACAGGAAACTGGTGCGGACTTTTGTATAGCATGGGCTGGATCGAAGTTGTTCAGAGCGGGCATGGGAATGAAGTGGAGCTTTATTGCAAATGGAAGCGTAATGTCCCTTATTCTTCTGATCTAATCGATTCACAATCAGAATCGAGTCCAAACGTCTCCATTCAGCCTAATGGAGAAGTAATCGTCGATCCGGACTGTCCGTTCACAGTCAGATGGGAGCTTGAGCTAATCGCAGCAAGGAAGTCAGAGGAGCAAGTTACTGTATACCAGCTTGAAGCGGCTGCGATTGCGCGGGCTGTAGAACTAGGCAGAACGAAACAGTCCATTCAGCGCTTCTTACAGGATGTTTCAGGCGGGGAAGAGCTTCCTTCGACAGTCGGTGCCTTATTGGATGTGTGGACCAGTCACGCTGGGCGAACAGTATTAGCCGAGATAACGCTGCTTCGCTGTGATCATCAAGACGTGGCTGCTTTCATCGAAAGGGATATGGAGTTGGCGCCGTTCTTGCTGCAAAAGCTGGGATTAACGGATTTCATTGTGGAACAAACACATGTACAGGAAATAAGACGGTTACTGGCGCGAGCTGGCTATCCGGCGCGGAAAGTGGTTCTAAGGGGTACGGAGAAAGGCAACGCATCAATAGATTATCCGATGTTTGGCCATGAGATGAGGACGCAGTTATGCGATGAGCAGTTCGGAACAAATGCCAAGGCAGAGAATATGGAAAAGAATAGGGCAGAAAGTATGAATGAACGTGCACCATTATTTCTGTATGAGACCTATCCGCTGCATCATTTCACGCTTAATGATCAGCCTCTGAGGGAAAAGCTAATAGCCGGGTCGCAGCTCGAGAGAGTTCCCTCTATGTGGATCAAACAAATGCGTTCCTACCATCATTCGACCAGAAGAGAGCTTATTGAGCAGGCACTGCAGTGGCAAACACCTATTCAAATGCGAATAGGGCAAGGCTTGCGCTCCTTCGTACCTGAGAAGCTCGAGTATCAAGGCGACAGTTGGGCTGTAGTCGGTATGCTCCGGGATGATCCGCATCAGACAGCACGTCTTACTCCAGACATGTGGGAGGAGATGCAGCTGCTTATTCCGGGCCAAGAAAGTCCAATATAATCTCTATCTATTGGATATAGGGTTATGATATGATAGTGTAGAATTTAGCGAATTGAAATGAGGTGGATGAATGCCTACTGCTGAAGGTTTAACGGCTATTCAGTTGGAGCAACCGCAAGGCGGCGTTTCTTCTCTCGATATGGCATCGCTGCTGCTTTGTGCTTATGAGCTTGGTGATTGGATTAATCAATCGGCAGAAGTTGCCGAGTATCTATATTGGAAAACCGCAGTAAATGAAGACGAGGAAGTGAAGCGGATTACGAAACGCTTCGCGAAGGCAAAAGAGTTGTTTGTCGAATGTGAGCGTTTTGGCCGCTTTCATCCCGACTATAACGAAGCGAAGGATAAAGTGAAGCAGATTGAACGCGAGCTTAGTGAAATAGAGAGCGTTCGCCGCTTCAAAACCGCGGAGCAGGTCGTGGATGATATGCTTTTTGAAGTTTCTCGCACGATTGCGGAATCCGTGTCGGATAACATAAAGGTTCCAAGTAACGAGAAGGCGGCAGGCGGCGGCAGCTGCGGCAGCGGGGGCTCTTGCGGATGTGGGAGCGGCGGCTGCGGTTAATCTCTGTTCACACGACCGAGTTATTTGGAATTGAAGCAAGTTTGCGCAGCAAACTTTAGCATGGGCTTACGAAGCAGGTTTGTCTCGCAAACCTTTTAGGAGGGAAAGGATGCTACCGGAACGAACAGGATATATTGTATGGGTAAGTGATTTGAAAGCAGCTAGGTCATTAGAACGATTCGGAACCGTTCATTACATGTCCCGCAAGATGCATTACGTGGTCATGTATATGAATGCTGAGCGTTCGGAAGAAGCAGTTCGGCAAATGGGCAAGCTTTCGTACGTTCGTAAGATTGAGCGTTCGTATCGCAATGAGATCAAAACCGAGTACAGCAAGGATAGTGAAGATAAAACGAGGTTTTACAGCCTTTAACGATTGCCAGATCCATATGCCATATGGTGAAATGATGTCCTGCTAGCAACGATTATAGAAACTATAAAAAGACGCTTTCCAGTGCCCATGAACACTGGAAAGCGTCTTTTTATTGGTTATTATCCAAATTGTTACATAAATGGTCGTACTTTAATTTATTGTTGAAATATCGGACAATCATGTTAAAATGGAATTAAATTCATGGTAAAAAAGACCTGGGTCCTAGGAAGGGGTGCGATGTGACGTGAAAGATAGAATGACGAGAAGATGGAGTACGTATGAGTCGTTTTATATTGATCTCGGTGATAAGAAAGTAGCAGATATCGTCATCACAAACCATGCCAAGAGCCGATGGCTGGACCGGATTGAAAGCGAGAAAACCGGATTTGAAGATATTGCCGAGTTTTTATGGGAATGTTTGAAGCAGGGTCGGATTGCGTCATATTACCGAAACGAGCAGGATGTATATCTGATTGACGATGATCTTGTGTTTGTTGCTGAATTTGCAGACTCCATGACAGAAACGGACATTACGGGCAGGCCTTTGCATAAGATGATCATCGTAACCTTCCTTGGCCGAATGTCGGAAACCATAGAGCTTAGAGATTTGAAGTCGTATTACTCGTGGCTCCGCCACTCTAGGCGCATGACATTAGTGAAAAGCAGCCGAAAACGCAAATAAAAAATCATAATATTCTGATATTTGAAGCATGCAATCTTAACGATTGCATGCTTTTTTTGCTGATGTTGGAAGATTGTGTACAAGGTTTGTAGTATAATAAGCACCATAAGAAAGGATGATCGACACATGGCTCTCAATTTTCATCAGCTGCATATATTTTGTACGGTTGCAGAACGCGGCAGTTTCTCAGCTGCGGCGCAATCTTTACATATGACTCAGCCGGCAGTAACGATGCAGGTGCAATCACTGGAAGATTACTTTGGTACGAAGCTGCTTCAACGCTCTACGAAACGAATTGAGCTCACTGAAGCGGGACGGGCGCTTATGCCTTATGCCCAGCGAAGTATTGATTTGATAAGGGATACAGATCAAGCCATGTCTGCATTCACGAATCAGTTGAAGGGCAGGCTTCAGCTTGGCTCGAGCTTGACGATCGGAGAATACATTCTGCCGCGGCTATTGGGCCCGTTCGGACAGGAATACCCGCATATTTCAATTAGTATGAAGGTTATGAATACGTCACAAATTATGGAGGACATACTGAGTCATCAGCTTAATTTTGGCCTGATAGAAGCGCCGATAAATCATCCTGACATGCATATGGAAGCTGTAATGAGTGATGAATTGCGGCTGATTGTATCCAAATCGCATCCGCTTGCGGAACGGGAATCGGTAACATTAGAGGAAGCGATGGGTTATCCATTCGTGCTGAGGGAGCAAGGCTCAGGGACAAGACTCGTCATGGAGGAGCAGCTGAGAAAGAAACAGATTGATCCAGCTTCTATGAAAATTGTGATGGAGCTCGGCAGTACTGGCGCTGTGAAGTCAGCCGTTGAAGCGGGACTAGGCATCTCCTTTATCTCTTCTTCATCGGTTAAGCACGAGGTGGCGCTTGATTTAATTCGTATGATCAAAGTGTCGGATTCGAAGTTTCAACGTCAGTTTTATTCCATTTATTTGAAATCAGCCATATTGCCTATTTCGGCTGTCACCTTTTTATCCTTTTTGAGAGAGAGGGATCTGCAACAATGGCTTTAACACATGGACTAGCCGATTTGCATACACACACGACAGCATCGGACGGGATGCAGAGCCCAGCAGATAATGTGCGTCTGGCCAAGGAAGCTGGGCTTGCGGCGATTGCGATAACCGATCACGATACGGTTGCTGGTGTTGCAGAAGCGGTAGAGGAAGGCAGTAGACTTGGCATTACGGTGGTGCCAGGTGTGGAGCTAAGTACAGTTGCTGACAGCTCCGATATTCATGTTCTGGGCTATTATACGAATAACAAGGATGAAATGTGGCTCTCTAGACTTGCTGGCTTGCGCGGTGTAAGAGATCGGCGGAACGACATGATCGTGGACAAGCTGAGAGAACTCGGAATTGCGATCACAATGGACGAGGTCATTGCTGCGGCACATGGTAATCGTACCAAAGACGAGCTGCAATCTACAGAAGTGAGCATAGGAAGACCGCACATTGCAGCAGTGCTTATTAGCAAAGGTGCTGCTCAGACCATGAAAGAAGCGTTCGATCGATATTTGGCTTCAGGAGCTGCGGCATACGTCAATCCGCCAAGGCTGAACCCCTTTGAAGCCATTGATTGGATAAGAGAAGCTGGGGGAACGAGTGTTATCGCACACCCGGGATTATATGGAAATGATACATTGGTCGAGGAAATCATACGTTACGGGGCTCAAGGAATCGAGGTTTATCACTCTGATCATAGTCCGGAAGATGAGCAGCGTTATGAAGAGCTGGCAAATCGCTATCCACTCATTGTAACCGGAGGCTCAGACTTTCATGGATCGCGTCAGGGTGTTATTTTTCATGGTGCAGTAGGCAGCCGAACGGTAAGCACAGAAGTGCTTAGGCAGCTACAGCCTTCATGGAGGAGAGAGCGGAATGGCGATTAGGCTGTATACGATCAAAGAAGCGTCTATGCGGACAGGAGTTTCTACGCAGCTCATTCGCAAATGGGAAGAGCGATATGAAGCTGTCAAGCCAGAGCGGATGAGCAATGGTTACCGCGGTTATTCCAAGCAGGATATCGATACGCTGCAGTGGTTAAAATCCCAAGTAGACGACGGTGTGCCGATCGGAATGGCTGTTGTGGAATGGAAGTATGAGCATGAAACCGTGCTGCCGAGTGAAGATAGCGGGAGCACGGCAGCTTCCGAGCCAAGACGAGGACAGTCATACGAGTTTTACGTACCGACCTCCGCGGAATGGGGAAACCCCGTAGAGCATCTTCTTCAATGCTTTATCCAACTTGACATCAATAATGCACAGCGATTCTATGAGCAACTTCTCGCGGTTCATCATTTAGAGCATTTGCTGCTTCATATTTTGGAGCCGGCGCTAGTGGAGCTTGGTGAACGATGGGAACGAGGGGAAATATCCGAATATCAAGAGCATTTCGGCAGCCATTTCATTCGTGATAAAATGCTTGCGATTCGCAGCCTGTTCCGTCCGAGCGACGACAGCCCGCTATTAGTAACAGCTTGCGGCCCGGGCGAGCGACATGAGCTCGGCATTTTGTTTTTTGGTTATTTTGCGCAGCAGGAAGGCTTTCGTGTCGTATATTTAGGTAGCTCTCCCTCGGAGAAAGGCATATATGATTGCTTGGCTGATGTAAAGCCAGCAGCATTTACGTTTAGTTTCTCGCTTGAGGAGCAGTTTAAAGCGGCAAGAACATTCCTGCTGCAACTGGACCATATGATTCGGGAAGGGCAACTTTCAACGAAAGTTTTTATTGGTGGAAGGGCTGTTCGAGAGGATGGGCAGCTGGAAGGTGCCGAGCATGTCTATTTGGTAGCCGGAGACGGAAAAAGCTGCATCGAAAAAATAAAAACACGGCTTCTTAGTCCCTAAGGATAAGAAGCTGTGTTTTTGGCGTTATAGTGGCATACAATGTTATTTCAATACGCAAGCAAGAGACTTAATACGCTGCTCGTCTGGTGTCACGAACAAGGTTTTCTGATTATCATAAATGACGAATCCAGGCTTTGCTCCGTTTGGTTTGCGAACATGGCGGATCGTCGTATAGTCGACCGGTATAGAGCTCGAAGCGCGAGCTTGGCTGTAATGAGCAGAAAGCATGGCAGCCTCCTCAAGTGTGGCATTGCCGAAGTCGCTGCCTCGAATCACAACGTGGGAGCCAGGAATATCCTTCGTATGCAGCCAAGTATCGGAAGAGGATGCAAGCCGATTGGTTAAGTATTCGTTTTGAGTATTGTTTTTGCCGACAAAAATAGCTGCACCCTCGGAGGATGTGTAGCATAGCAAAGTAGGTTTGAGCACTTTTTTCTTCTTAGACCCGCGACGTCCTCGTTCTTTCATGTATCCTTGCTCAACAAGCTCGTCACGGATTTCACCAATATCGCCAAGCGAGGCGTTATCGACCTGCTGCAGCAAAGATTCGAAATATTGGATCTCAGTGCGCGCAATGTCCATCTGCTCGGCTACGATCGATAAGCTGTTTTTGTGCTTCGTGTAGCGCCGGAAGTAGCGCTGAGCGTTATCCGATGGCGTAAGCTGAGGGTCAAGCTCAATTCTCACTGTTGCTTGTTCTTCATCATAGAAATTGATGAGCGTAGCAAAGGTGTCTCCGCGTTGGATTTGATGCATATAAGCAGTAAGAAGCTCGCCCAGCACCCTATATTTCTCCGCATCTTTCGCTTCCACCAGCGTGTCCTCAAGCTTTTTGATTTTCGTCACGTTTTTTGCCTTCTCATTCTGAACGAAGCGAATCAGATCCGCAGCGCGCTGCTTAACGGTGTCACGCTCGGCTTTGTTTCCATAGAAGCCCTCAAGGCAAGCGCTTATATCAGGGAACAGCACGGCTTCACCCTCAATATGGGTGAGCTCGGTAATGGAGAAGAATGATTTACCGGTATCAGGATTTGTTTTGATCGTCGGCGTGAATTGATTGTCCTTCACTTGTTGAATAAAGGTGCTGTAGCTGCTCCAAACAGCTGAAAGCGCCTGAGGGCTGCTGTCTTCAACTGCAGCACGGTGCACGATCTCTTTTGCGAGCAAAGGACTGAAGCCGCTCAGCTTGTCGACCATACGTTTGTATAACGGAGCTCCCACATCCGTATCGCTTAGTACATCCAGAAAGGCTTGTTTTGTATCGATAACAAGTGGGTCTATCTTTCCTTGCTCTGGAGGCGGCGTGTAGGTGCTGCCAGGCAATACGATGCGGTGGCTGCTGATCGCAGGGGTGACGTGATGTATGCCATCATGAATCATGCCGCTCGCCGGGTCCATCAGAATAATATTGCTATGGCGTCCCATAATCTCGACAACAATCGTTTTGTTCGACAAATCGCCGAGCTCGTCGCGGTGCTTAACTTCAATGAGAATGATACGTTCACGGCCAACCTGCTTGATTGATTCAATCATGCCTCCCTCACAATGCTTCCGGAGCAGCATGCAGAACATAGGCGCTTCCATAGGGTTAACGTACGTACCTGTCGTCCAGTGTACGCGGGGATAAGTAGGATTGGCAGAGAGCAGCAGCTTGCCTTGGCCTGCCCCGCGGATGGTAAGGACAAGCTCGTGATTGGTAGGCTGGTGGATTTTATGTATACGCGCGCCAACGCAGCGCTGCAAGTCTTGCGTTATTGCATGGGTGACGATACCGTCTAATGCCATGGTGTGTATTCCTCGCTTCCTTGGTGGGTCTTTCTCTATCATGCCATAGTTGAGACGAAAACTTAAGTCTTTTCAGGGATATTTTAAAGGCTGTCCGAATACATTTACCCTAGAAGGCTGTCCGATGGGCTCTTGTCTGCTTGGCTCGGCATATTACGGGAGGGAGTTATACCATGGAACAAATGAAATGGCATCAAATGGGGACAAGCGAGCTGGAAGAAGCATTAGCGAGCTCCCCGAATCAAGGGCTGACGACGTCGGATGCGGCGCAGCGGCTGGAGAAGAATGGGCACAATGAATTGACGGAGGGCAAGCGGGTTTCGCCTATTTTGCTGTTTCTTAATCAATTTAAAGATTTTATGGTGCTTATCCTTATGGGAGCTACCTTGATTTCAGGCTTGCTTGGGGAGTATTTGGACGCGATTACGATCGTTGCCATAATCGGACTGAATGCGATACTTGGCTTCGTACAAGAGTTTCGGGCAGAACGCTCACTTAGGGCGCTGAAGGAGCTCTCGGCTCCGTCGGCAAAGGTGTATAGAGGCGGCGAATTGCTTACGGTTCCTGCGAAGGAGCTAGTTGCTGGCGATCTGGTTTATCTAGAGAGCGGAGATCGTATTCCAGCGGATGTACGGTTTCTTGAAGCGAACAGCTGTTATGTCGAGGAGTCGGCCTTGACAGGCGAGTCAGTTCCGGTCGGCAAGCATGCCGCAGTGATAGCGGATAACGACCTGCCGCTTGGTGATCAACGGAATATGGGATTCATGGGCACGATGCTGACGAGGGGTACGGCAAAGGCCGTTGTCATTCGGACAGGCATGGAGACGGAAATGGGCAAAATCGCGGAATTGATTCAGGAGACAGAATCGATGGAAACGCCGCTGCAGCATCGTTTGGAGCAGCTTGGAAAAATATTGATTGTCGTTGCGATAGGATTGACCATTATGGTTGTCGTCGCGGGAATCATGCATGGCCAGCCTGCATACGGCATGTTCCTCGCAGGCGTCAGTCTCGCGGTAGCAGCTATTCCCGAGGGTCTGCCAGCAATTGTGACTATCGCGCTTGCTCTGGGCGTTCAGCGAATGATCAAACGTAAGGCAATCGTCCGCAAGCTGCCCTCTGTTGAAACGCTAGGCTGCGCTTCGGTGATATGCTCGGACAAAACAGGTACATTGACTCAAAACAAAATGACAGTTACCCATGTATGGCTGGGCGGCAGACAGCTTGAAGTAAGCGGTGAGGGGTATGATCCGTCAGGTGCGATCTACGAAGCGGGCAATGCACTCGATATTAAGCATGATCAATCGATTAAACGGCTGCTTCAAGTAAGCGCGCTCTGCAACAATGCTCAGATTGTAAAGGTCGAGGCTGCCGAAACAGGCAAGCGCAAAAGCAAGGAAATACAAGAGGAATGGGTGCTTAAAGGCGATCCAACTGAAGGCGCGCTGGCGGTGCTTTCTGCTAAGCTCGGATCATCAGCTAAGTCACTAGAGCAGCTGTACAAAAGAGAAAAGGAGTTTCCCTTCGATTCTGAGCGGAAACGGATGTCGGTTGTCGTAGCCCACCAAGGAGGACGGCTAATCTGCACCAAGGGTGCGCCTGATCTGTTAATGGATCATTGTGCATATGTGCTGTGGGAAGGAAAGGTCGTTCCTTTCACCTCGACACTGAAACGGAAATGTGCAGAAGCCGGCGAGCTTATGGCGCAGTCAGCGCTTCGCGTTCTTGGGCTTGCCTATCGGGATTTGAAGGCGGGAGATGCTTGCGAGACTGAAGCGGATGCCGAGTGCCAGCTCGTATTTGTAGGGTTGACGGGTATGATCGATCCGCCGCGACGCGAGGTGAAGGAAGCTATTGCGACCTGCCGGCGCGCAGGAATCAAGACGGTGATGATTACAGGTGACCACCAATTAACAGCAGAGGCGATTGCAGGTCAGCTTGGCATTATGCCGCGCGGAGGAATCGCAATGAGCGGCCGGCAGCTTGAAGCGATGGATGATGAGCAGCTCGACCGCTTGGTAGATAATATATATGTATATGCAAGAGTTTCTCCCGAGCATAAGCTGCGGATTGTCAAAGCGCTTCAGCGCCGCGGCCATGTCGTTGCGATGACGGGTGATGGTGTCAACGATGCGCCAGCGATCAAAGCTGCAGATATCGGAATTGCGATGGGAATCACCGGTACAGATGTTACGAAGGAAGCTTCTTCCCTTGTGCTAAGCGATGACAACTTCTCCACGATCGTTTCGGCGATTGAGGAGGGGCGGGGAATCTATGAGAATATTCGAAAATTCATTCGCTATTTGCTCGCATCCAATGTTGGGGAAATACTCGTTATGTTCCTTGCGATGATGGCGGGGCTGCCGCTGCCGCTCGTACCGATTCAGATCCTGTGGGTCAACCTCGTCACGGATGGTTTGCCAGCAATGGCGCTCGGCGTGGATCAGGCAGAGAAGGATCTTATGCAGCAAAAGCCCCGCTCGGCCAAAGAAAGTATCTTCTCCCGCAGGCTGGGCTGGAAAATTATTAGCCGCGGTATTCTCATTGGCGTTTGCACGCTTGGCGCATTCTGGATTACGCTGAATGACGCTCCGGGAAGTGCGGCACATCTGATGAAGGCACAGACTGTCGCATTTGCTACTTTAGTCATGGCACAGCTCATTCATGTATTCGATTGCCGGAGCTCGCGTTCGATATTTCACCGCAATCCATTTCAGAATAAATACTTGGTATTTGCAGTCCTCTCTTCACTAGCGTTAATGATAGGAGTGCTTTATATTGAGGCGCTGCAGCCTATATTCAAAACAGTGCCGCTGAACTTCCGCGAATGGTGTCTTGTATTTGTGGCGGCAGGAATCCCGACATTCTTAATGGGAATTGGCAGCGTATTAGGCACTTCCAAGAAAAATAAGAACAAAACAAAATGGCCAATCGGGCCGCAAACCGCGGCTAGATAACGAATAAGTACAAATGATTGAACAAATTATGAATAGCCTTTCTCCTTGCTTTGCGGTATGCTGTTAACAATAAATCATAGCAATATCATACCAAGAGACGCGGCAAGGAGAGGGCAATCAGATGAATTTTACAAAAATGAACGGTTTAGGAAACGACTTCGTAGTTATTGCAGGAGAGCAGCAGTTGCCAGCTGATGTGGCCGATTTGGCTATCCGGCTTTGCAACCGATTTTTTGGAATCGGGGCTGACGGCCTTGTCTATATTCTTCCTTCGGAAATTGCAGATTTCCGGATGCGCATAATTAACTCTGACGGCTCAGAAGCAGAGCAATGCGGCAATGCGATTCGCTGCGTAGCCAAATACGTATACGATAATGGGTTAACCGATAAACAAGAAATTACGATTGAAACGTTAGGCGCAGGTGCTCAGAAGGTTCAGCTTACCATTGAGAACGGCGAGGTAGCTTCCGTCCGTGTTGATATGGGTGAGCCGATACTGAATGGTCTTCAGGTGCCAACGACGATCGACGCTGAGCGTGTAATTGAGCAGCCAATTGAGGTTGATGGACGCGAATTCCGATTTACGGCTGTATCGATGGGCAATCCCCATTGTGTCATTTACGTAGATGATGCTGCGAGCTTTGACCTGAATACATGGGGCCCTAAGCTAGAGACCCATCCTTTGTTCCCGCGTAAAATCAACGTTGAGTTTGTGACGGTCAACTCCCGCAGCCACACGGATATGCGCGTATGGGAACGCGGTGCAGGACCGACGCTCGCTTGCGGTACAGGAGCTTGCGCAACGGTTGTAGCTTCCGTTCTAACGGGCGCTACCGATCGTACGGCTACGGTATCACTAAAAGGCGGAGATCTTCTGATCGAATGGAATGAAGCTGATAATCACGTATATATGTCTGGCCCCGCGGCTGTATCGTTCCGCGGTAATTTCTAAGAGCAACGTAAGATGGGTGGTATGAATATAATGAAACCGGATTTAAGGGAGGCGCTCCAGCAGCGTATCTTGACCGGGGACGGCGCAATGGGAACCTATCTGTATCAGATGGGGTTCCCTGTCGGTGTTTCTTACGAGGAATTCAACACGATTCGTCCCGATGTGATAGAGAATATACACCGTCGTTACTATGAGGCGGGCGCACGAGTGATTGAGACGAATACGTTCTCAGCCAATATGGAGAAGCTCTCGAAATACGGCCTAGAGAATGAAATGGATGCAATCAACCGCGCAGGTGTGCGCGCGGCGCGCGCGGCTATCAGCAACGATGCATACGTCGTCGGTGCTGTCGGATCTATCCGTGACGGGAAGCTTAAAAACCTAAGAACAGCTAAAGTCATTGAAGCTTACCAGCGTCAGATGCATGCCTTGCTCGATGAAGGTGTTGACGGTCTGCTTCTTGAAACATTCTACGATCTGGACGAAATGCTGCTAGCGCTTCGTATTGCGCGTTCAGCCTCGAATGTACCTGTCATTTGCCAATTTGCGGTAGAGGACGTTGGTCGTACACAGGAAGGGAACGGCATGAAGCATGCTTTCGACCTGCTTCAGGAGGAAGGTGCTGATGTCGTTGGCTTCAACTGCCGGAGCGGTCCCAACGGCATTATGCGCGCCATCGATTCGATCACAGGTCCTGTAACGCTACCATTGTCCGTATATCCGAATGCGGGTATTCCAGACTATATTGATGGCAAATATACGTATTCAGCGGGTCCGGAATATTTTGCGGAATCAGCGCTTCGCTTCGCTGACCGCGGAGCAAGGCTGATCGGCGGGTGCTGCGGAACGACGCCTGAGCATATTAAGGCGATTGCAGACGCGCTTGAGGGTTATGTTCCTCAAATCGGCCAGACGGCTGCGCTTCCGACCATGCCTGAGAAGATTATCGTTAAACCAGCAGAGAAACTTGCTGACAAGGATTCCAATTCGAGCAAACAAGCTCTGCAGGAGCCATCAATTGTTGATCTCGTGCTAAAGCGTCATACGGTTATTGTCGAGCTTGATCCACCGCGTGATTTGGATATCCGTAAGTTTATGGATGGAGCAGCGGCGCTTAAGGAAGCGAAGGCAGACGCGGTCACTATGGCCGATAACTCGCTCGCTGTTACTCGAATGAGCAACATTGCACTTGCTGCTCTTGTGCAGGAGAAAGTCGGCCTTAGGCCGCTTGTGCATATTGCTTGTCGCGATCGCAACTTGATCGGTACACAGTCTCATATGATGGGCCTCGATGCACTTGATATTGACCATGTTCTAGCGGTTACTGGTGATCCTGCCCGCTTTGGTGATTTGCCGGATTCCAGCTCGGTGTATGACTTGACCTCCTTCGAGATGATTCGGATGATCAAGCAATTGAATGACGGTACGGCATTCTCAGGCAAGCCGCTCAAGCAGAAGGCTAAGTTCGTCGTTGGTGCCGCTTTTAATCCGAATGTGAAGCATTTGGACAAGGCTGTGCAGCGGCTTGAACGCAAAATCAAATCTGGCGCTGATTATATTATGACACAGCCTGTTTACGATCCTGCGCTCATTGAACGTATAGCAGAATCAACGAAACATCTCTCCGTGCCTGTCTTTATCGGTATTATGCCGCTTGCAAGTGGGCGCAATGCCGAATACCTTCATAATGAGGTGCCGGGCATTCAGCTCTCAGACGAGGTTCGCGCTAGAATGGCCGGACTTGAAGGTGAAGCAGGCCGTGCAGAAGGTGTACAAATTGCCAAGGAGCTGCTCGATGCGGCTTTACCGCATTTCAAAGGAATCTATTTGATTACCCCGTTTATGTTCTATGATATGGGCGTTCAGCTCACGCAGTATGTGTGGGAGAAAACAGAGCGTTTGTAGCTAAATGGTGAAGAAAAGATGCGGAAACGAGCCTTTTTTGCTTGTTTTCGCATTTTCGCTTGTTCATAGACGAAAAATCAATTAAAATAGAGCATGGATACTGTTGCCACACTTACACAGCATGGCAAGGACAGGCCGTTACCAAACGGCAGCGGTAATCGCAAGCGTCTAGGCAGGAAAGTATGCAAGGCACTTTTTTCGTCAACAATAGTGCAGTAGTTCTGTCGGTATTTGGCAAGAACGCAAACTTGTCGTATTCACTTTTTCTCAATATAAACTCGTTATTAAACATTTGCAGACAGATGCACAGGGAAGACCGTAGGCGGGGGAGGAACCAGGCTTGGCTATTAAACTCATTAATATCGGATTCGGCAATATTGTATCTGCAAACCGCATTATTTCAATCGTAAGCCCGGAATCGGCTCCGATTAAGCGGATTATTCAAGAAGCTCGCGACCGCCATATGCTTATTGATGCAACTTATGGACGCCGTACGCGCGCTGTAATTATTACGGATAGCGATCATGTGATATTGTCGGCTGTTCAACCTGAGACGGTTGCACACCGATTATCCACTAAGGACGACGATAACGACGAATAGTACGGGGAGTCATATGGATAAGGGATTGTTAATTGTATTGTCCGGCCCTTCAGGGGTTGGCAAGGGTACGGTATGTTCTGTGCTTCGTAATAAGGTTCCTGAGCTGGTTTATTCTGTGTCGGCGACGACCAGATTGCCGCGACAGGGTGAAGTCGATGGAGTCAATTATTTTTTCAAGAGCCATGAGCAGTTTCAGGATATGATTGCACGCGACGCCCTTCTGGAACATGCGGAATATGTTGGTAATTACTACGGCACTCCGCGTGATTTCGTAGAACGGACGTTAGCTAGCGGCAAGGATGTTATTCTGGAAATTGAAGTACAAGGTGCACTGAAGGTGAAACAAAAGTTTCCGGAAGGCATTTTCGTATTTTTATTGCCTCCTTCCTTGGATGAGCTCAAGCAGCGCATTACAGGTCGCGGTACTGAATCTTTGGATACGATCAATAATCGTATGTCCGTAGCGGTTGATGAAATGAATTTGCTTGGCCACTACGACTATGCGGTATTGAATGATGAGATAGATGCTGCATGCGATCGTATTCGCAGCATCATGATAGCAGAGCATTGCCGCAGAGAAAGATATTTACCTTATGTTTCGGGTATGGTTGCTGCAATTGAGAAAGCATGAGTGAGGAGAATGAACGATGTTATATCCGTCCATTGACGAAATGGTGAAAAAAGTTGACAGTAAATACACGCTGGTAGTAGCTGCTTCGAGACGTGCACGCATGCTTCGTAATGGAGATAAGTCGGAGCTTAAAAACCCGCGCTCCCGCAAATATGTTGGCGTAGCGCTGGAAGAAATTTACGGCGACATTCTCCAAGTGGAAAACCTCGCTACAAAAGAGGATTAAGCGTTAGAATTGACGCAATAAAGAACATGACGGTGTGCTTACTGGTGACAGTGAGCATGCCGTTTTTTTTATTTGTTTAGAAATTGAGGCAAAGCTCGAACGGTGGTTGTAAGCACAAATGTGCGCTTATGGGATCGGATTGTTGTAAGCATGGCTGCATGCTTTTCATGATTTATGCTTTGATTCAGTCGATCTTTCTGGTAAAATTATGGAAATGCATGTGGAGCCATTCCGTAAAGTCTGCTGAGAACAGAGGGGGAACGCTCAAGATGGAGCCTTTACTCATTGCCGTCATTTTTTTAGTTGTGTTCATGCTATTGTTGTCTGTAGTGATTCGTGGAGCCATTGATTCATCTAAATTAACAAAACAAATGGAGATGCTTAACGACGAAATGAGATTACTGCGTAAAGAAATACATCAGAGTAAGCACATCGTAGATAAACGCGTTTAAAGGTGGCTTGGTCACTCGTCGGCGTTTAAACGGATAAGGTTCTGGAATTAGAAAGGAGTGCTTTACCTTGTCAAACGAGAAGGAAATGCAAGAAATGAAACAATCTTTGCGGAAGCTGGAGGAGCAGGTTGAGCAGTTAAAGTCGCAATCGAAGGGCAGCCGTTCTGGGCTTGCGAGATTTGGTATCGGTTTTCTTATTGTGTTTGTTGGTCTTATTTTGTTTATAGGCGTATTTCAGTTCATTAGCAGTGATTAAGGCTGTCATAAAAACTTTGCTTTCCCATATCAGGTTCCTCCTATATAATTGATAATGGTTATCACTGTGAAATGGATGCTACATCATTCTCAGGACATTTATTCAATAAAGGGACGACAGCAAGACTTCACTTGCAAGTCTGTAGTCCTATAAGAGGGGGACCATGCTTGTTTCTGAAAAAAGTTCCGCTTAAGCGGAAAAATAGCGTATACCAGCACTATTACTATAAAATTGTAGAATCCTACCGAGATGAGAATGGGAAGCCGAAACATCGGTTAATTGCCAATGTTGGCGAGCTGTCTCATGAAGCGGCAGAAGAGCTAAGGCAGCAGCTTCGAGCAGGAATTATTCCGGATACGGTACATAGCAGCAACGGATATGAGAAAGGAAATAAATGCTGCACTGCAAGCGAGCCCCAGACGGAAAAATCAGTCTCTAGCCCAGTTTGGATGGATGAGACGCTCACCTATATAAATGCTCACTACTCGGGTGAGATGACGAGGTCCGCAGTGGCGAAACGAGCTTGCGTAAGCCAGGAACATTTCTCGCGAGTATTCAAGCGTCATACAGGAAAAACGTTCAAAGCATATGTAACGGAGCTGCGAATTCGCGCTGCGCAGGAACAGCTATTCACATCCAAACAGGATTTGTATGAAACGGCGCTGAGTGTTGGTTATAAGGATGGGTTCTATTTGAGCCGTCGTTTCAAACAGGTCATCGGAGCTGCTCCGACTATTTATCTGAAGCGACCGAAACGAATAGCGACTTTGTCCTATAATTACTCGGCATGCCTGCTTACCTTGGGGATTATGCCTTCCATGGCGGTTATATCCAAGTGGGCTCTTAACTGCTTTGGACAAACGGCATCAAGAGATGACGTTCATCTATTTGCAAACGTACCAAAAGATCTGTATGCGGCGATTAAACCGACTTTGCCTGACTTGATTCTTGATTACGCACCGAATGACGAACGCTCCGAGGAACTCCGGCGTATCTCCCCGCTCGTTTCGTTGCCGTTCGAGCAAATGAATTGGGACGAACAGTTTTTGCGTGTAGCAGAGATTGCAGATCGCATGACTGCAGCGAAGGACTGCCTTCTGCGCTTGGAAGAACGGGCAGGGATTGCTGGTCGCGAGCTGGATCAATGCCTTGGCAAACGCGGCACTGCAGTCGTCATTGAACTCGGAGCGGAAACCAGCTATGTGTTCGGTGACAAGTGGGGAAGGGCGTCCCATCTATTATACGATGCGTTACAATTCGCGCCGCCACTTAGCATGATAAAGAACGGTAAGCACAGAATTGGATATGTGGAGGTTGCTACCACAGCGGTTCATGCACATGCTGCCGACCATATGTTTGTTGTGCTCCCCAAGGGTCAGACGGAGCGGAGAAAAGTACAAAACATCATGAGTAAAGATTGCTGGCAGCAGCTTGCTGCTGTTCAGAATGATCGTCTCTATCTCATCAATGGCGATGCCTTCTATGGGTTCGATCCAGCTTCGACAGGAAAGCAGCTTCATGATATTGTCCATTTCATATCTTCTAGCGCTTCGAAAAGCAGCTGACAAACATCACATTTAGCTATGGACGCAAAGATGGATGGGCTGTTACTGTTATCTTATGAGAATGGTAATCATTCGCAAAATAACAGACGGAAAGAGGAACAGAAAGATGCAAAGCTTGAGAAAGAGATTAGGACTAGGGATGGTCATGCTCATACTGGCAACTCTGCTTGCGGCATGCGGTGCGAATAATACGGCGACCAATGAAGCAGCAAGTCAAACGAACAACGCTGAGCTTACGCCATCGCCATCAGCTAGTCCAACTGCTGCAACGGAAGAGAAGGCTACACGGATATACAAATCAGTTAAGGGGGATGTCGAAATCCCGACGAACCCTAAGCGAATCGTTGCTGACCAATATTTGCAGACGTTGCTGGCACTTGGCGTGAAGCCTGTAGGGGCTGACCAATATTATATAGATAATCCGTATACGAAAGATCTGGCAGTGGGAATTGAGGGAATCGGCGATCGCAGCGGGATTAACTTGGAGAAAGTTGTATCGCTTGAGCCTGACCTAATTATTACTGCGAATGAGGATGCTAATGTCTATGATCAGCTGTCCAAAATAGCGCCAACGATTTCCATTCCTTTCGGTACGAACGCAACGTTCAAGGGCGTGCATGCCGAGATGAGAGGGATTGCGGAGCTGCTTGGTAAGCAAGCCGAAGCGGAAAGCTGGTTAACGGCTTACGATGCAAAGATTGAAGAGCTTAGAGGCAAACTCTCTGGCAAAGTGGGCAAGGATGAAACCTTTACTATTTTTGAATCGGGTGGAAAAACGACGTATACGTTCGGCGACAACTTCGGCAGAGGCGGTCAGGCGATCTACGGAGCCCTTCAGCTTCAACCAACTGAACGCATTCGCAATGAGCTGTTTGGCGATACACAGTGGAAGGAGCTTTCGCTGGAAGTGCTTCCTGAGTATGCTGGAGACTATATTCTGCTGTTCTCAGAGGTCGGCAACGATGAGTTTAAGCAAACGGAAATATGGAACTCCATGGATGCTGTAAAAAACAATCATGTTCTCGAGCTGGCTGCTGATCGTTTCTGGTACTTTGATCCTGTATCGATTCTAGCTCAAGCAGAAGAGATTACAGCTATGCTGATAGGAGAATAACCATAAGTACAGCCTAGGAGCTGCCCGGCAATTATTGCCGAGCAGCTCTTTTTTTATTGAATAAGTATGAATATAGGCTTTATATTTGATAAACTAAGGGAATGGAATAATTAGAAGGAACACAATTGCAAACAGAAATTGGAAGCATATTTTGAAAGAAGGAAGTTGATATAGATGAACCAAAACGCAGCTTTGCAGGATTACCCCGCATTGTCCAAGCATATCGTATGGGGGGCGGTCGAGAACTGTTTTTCGCCAAACTATGAGGTGGATATTGCGTTGGTCAGCAATATTAGTATAATTCCAACAGTTGGAGACGGATACGTGGTCATGCAGTTAGAGGATGGAAGATGGGAGCTTATTGGGGGGACGCTCGAGCCGGATGAGCATCATATGGATGCGTTGGTTAGAGAGGCGAAGGAGGAGATTGGCGCAGAGATGGTCAACTACACGCTGTTTGGATGCTTCAACTGCCATTCCTCTGCAAGTGAGCCTTATCGGCCTCATATCCCGCACCCGAATTTTGTCAGGCTTGTTGGGTACGGAGAGGTCAAGCTGACAGGAAAGCCGCTTAATCCGCCGGATGGCGAGCAGGTTGCATTAGTTGAAGTAGTGCCTATTGATGAAGCAGTGAGAAGGTTTGAGGAAATCGGACGTCATGATATTGCTGAGCTTTATGCGATGGCACATCGAATGAAGCATAGCTAGGAGGAGACTCAGTCGATTAGAACGCAGGAGTCTGCTGATTTTTTTGTGCGAAAGGGACCGCGTCTGGTTAGAATTTAAAGCGGCATATGGTATGATAGATGGTGGGACTTATGTTTCATGGACGAATGAACAGGAGGGAACGGAATGGACAAATTACGTTATCCGATTGGCAGGTACTCGTTCGAGGGAATGACCATTAAACACCGTGAGCAATGGATTGCGGACATCGAGAGACTGCCAGGTCAGCTCAAGGCTGCTTTAGCGGAATTGGACGATGAACAACTGGATACACAGTATCGGAGCGGCGGTTGGAGTGTGAGGCAAGTCGCACATCATCTCGCCGATGCATCTATGAATTACTTCTCACGCTTTAAGCTCGCTATTACGGAGAATAATCCGACGATTAAGCCTTTTAATGAAGAACGCTGGGCGGAAGCGGCTGACAGTCTCCAAGCATCGCCAGCGATCAGCCTGTCAATTATCGAAGGTATTCACGCACGCTTTGTGCTGCTGCTTCGTTCTCTGGAGACATCTGAATTCGATAAAATGTTCTACCACCCGGAGAAAGGGAGCCAGATTAAATTAGCGTACTACTTAGGCTACGTTGCTTGGCACGGCAGGCATCATGTTACCCAAATCACAAGCTTGAGAGAGCGCAAGGATTGGTAACGGATCGCATGTGCGTTATAGCATTCATGCTATTATAAATATACATTTGACTAGCTCGCTTCATCCTGCTGCTAATCATTTGATTGCGAAACGAGCTTTATGGATTTGTAGTAGTTTCTAGCCGTTTACGCTTGATAGGAGATACACCATGCTAACAGGGAAAACGATTATTTTGGGCATTACTGGCGGAATTGCAGCGTACAAGGGCGCAGCTTTGTGCAGCAAGCTGGTGCAAGCTGGCGCCCGCGTTCACGTCATTATGACAGATTCGGCAACCAAATTTATAACGCCGCTCACACTGCAAACGTTATCTCGGAATCCGGTGCATATCGATACGTTCGATGAACGAGATCCCTCGGTCGTCTCGCATATTCATTTGGCTGATCATGCGGATTTGATTGTAATCGCTCCGGCTACCGCCAATGCAATAGCTAAGCTGGCAGGCGGGCATGCCGATGATATGTTGAGCACGACGCTGCTCGCAGCAACATGCCCTGTGCTTGTTGCTCCGGCTATGAATGTACATATGTATGAGCACCCCGCGGTTGTCAGCAATTTAGAGCTGCTGGCATCGCGCGGAGTGATGTTTGTTGAGCCAGGCACAGGGCAGCTAGCTTGCGGCTATGTGGCGAAAGGCCGCCTTGCGGAGCCGGAGGATATTGTGACGGCAATCGATTCATGGTTCAGCAGAGGCAATAAGCTGAAAGGCAAGCGAGTCCTTGTTACAGCTGGCGGGACGATGGAGCGCCTAGACCCTGTTCGGTTCTTGACCAATGATTCATCGGGCAAGATGGGCTTTGCGATTGCGGAAGCGGCTGTGTTGATGGGAGCCGACGTAACGCTTGTTGCAGGGAGGACGACAGCGGCTCTTCCGGCAGGAGTGAAGGTAATCCGTGTCGAGTCGGCGCAGGAGATGCTTGAAGCGGTGACCGGAAGGTATGACGATATGGATATTGTCATCAAGGCTGCCGCAGTTGCGGATTACAGAGCTGTTCACGTGAGCGGACAGAAACTGAAAAAGAACGGTGAGAAGCTCACCTTGGAGCTTGCGCGTACGGTGGATATTCTGGAGACGCTGGGTCAAAGGAAGCATCATCAATTTCTAGTCGGCTTTGCAGCCGAAACGGAGCAGGTCGAGCATTATGCGATGGACAAGCTGCGCCGGAAAAATTGCGATCTTATCGTGGCCAATGATGTCAGCATGGAAGGTGCAGGCTTTAATGGGGATACCAATATTGTACAAGTATTCGGTCCGGATGGCCTCGTTGAATCTATGCCTATGTTGACCAAGCGAGAGACTGCAAACCGCTTGCTGGAGCTGATCGCACAGCGGATTGCAGCCTCTGGGGGAATAGGAGAATGATTGCCAAAGTCATCGTAGATGTACCGAGCCGTCAGACGGATCGGCCATTTGACTATGAGGTTCCGGATGCTTTGTCTAACTGGATCGAGGTAGGCAGTCGTGTCGGCGTGCCTTTCGGAGGACGGGTGCTTCAAGGCTTTGTGACCGAGCTCGCGGAAACATCTGACTTCGATTCAAAGCGGCTCAAGCCAATCTCCGAGCTGCTCGATCATGTGCCGCCGCTGCTGCCTGATCTCATCGAGCTGGCGAAATGGATGAGCGAGAAATATTGCTGCTCCTGGACGACTGCGCTGCAAGCGATGATACCGGCTGCGCTTAAAGGCAAGGCTGAACGGCTTGTCGGCATACAGGATGAAGAAGCGGCTCAAGACGATCTTCCGGCTGCAATGATCGAAATGATAGGCAGTCAACTGGTTAAGCTCGATGTGCTTCTGGAGCGTTTCCCTGAGCACGCCAAGGCGGTGAAATCCGCACTTCGAGAAGGCGTGCTAATGGAACAAACCAAAGTGCGCGATCGGCTTGCTGTTCGCAAGGTGCTAACGGTTTATGTGCCAAATGATATTGCGGCAGTCCGCGAGCAGTTAGAGGCCTTGCCGGCGCGTGTGGTCAAGCAGCGAGAGGTGCTCGCATTCATGCTGGAGCATGGAGGGCCGTTGCCGCTTCAGCAGCTTCTAGCTGAGGCAGGAGGGTCAGCTGCAAGCGTTCGTGCTTTGGCTGAGAAAGGGCTGCTTGAACTTAGAGAGGTGGAGCAGCAGCGCGATCCTTATGCAGGCAGGGAATTTGAGCGAACAACGCCGCTTGAGCTTACCGAGGGACAACGAGAGGTGTATGCTCGCATTGTAAGGGCAGTTGATGCCGGAGAGCCGCAGACGATGCTGCTGCATGGTGTGACAGGGAGCGGAAAAACGGAGGTTTACTTGCAATCCATTCAGTTCTGCTTGGAGCAAGACAAGCAAGCCATTGTACTGGTTCCGGAAATTTCATTAACTCCCCAGATGGTCGAGCGATTCAAAGGGCGATTCGGCGATGCTGTCGCCGTGCTGCACAGCAGGCTGTCTAACGGGGAACGATACGACGAGTGGCGCAAAATTCGCAGCCGTCAGGTACAGGTTGCTATTGGAGCGCGTTCGGCTATCTTTGCACCCTTTGAGCATATTGGGCTTATTATAATTGACGAAGAGCATGAATCTTCCTATAAGCAAGAGGAAAGTCCGAAATACCATGCGCGCGACGTAGCCGTTCGCAGGGCAAAGCAGCATGGTGCCGCTGTCGTACTTGGTTCAGCAACGCCTTCGTTAGAGTCCTTTGCAGCGGCAAGCAGGCCGTTAACTGCGAAGGATGAGGGGCGCGAGCCAGCACTGCTTCCAATGCCGGGACGGGTAGGCGGGCGGCCGCTTCCGCCAGTTGCGGTTATCGACATGCGCGAGGAGCTGAAGGAAGGCAATCGATCGATGTTCAGCCGTCTGCTGCACAGTTCCTTGGCTGAGCGGCTTGAACGAGGAGAGCAATCGGTGCTGCTGCTTAATCGAAGAGGTTATTCAACCTTTGTGATGTGTAGGTCCTGCGGCTACACGGCTGCTTGCCCGCATTGCGACATTTCGCTGACTTATCATCAGAAGTCACGAGCGCTGCGCTGCCACTATTGTGGTCATGCAGAGCAGGCACCTACGACATGTCCATCCTGCCAAAGCGAGCATATTCGTTATTTCGGAACGGGAACGCAGCGCGTGGAGGAGGAGCTCTCCAAGCTGTTCCCAGGTATCAGAGTCATCCGTATGGATGTGGATACGACGACCGAGAAGAATGCGCATGAGAAGCTGCTGAAACAGTTCGGCGAGCGGAAAGCAGATGTGCTGCTTGGCACGCAAATGGTGGCAAAGGGACTTGATTTCCCCTATGTGACGCTTGTTGGTGTAATCGCAGCAGATACGTCGCTTAACCTGCCTGATTTCCGCGCGGCGGAGCGCACATTCCAACTGCTTACGCAGGTGGCGGGACGCGCAGGGCGGCATCATCTACCGGGCGAAGTTGTTATCCAAACCTATGCACCTGAGCATTATGCGGTCGTGACGGCCCAGCAGCATGATTATGCGGCATTCGTAAGCGAAGAGTTAAGGCATCGCAGTGCGATGGGATATCCGCCCTATTGCAGATTGATTCTCGTCACGATGTCTCATGAGCAGCTGCCGCTGCTCTCCTCGGTTAGTGAGCGATTCGCTGCTGAGCTGCGGGAGCTGGCAGAGAACGAAGGCGTTCTTATTTCACTTAGCAGTGGATTCGGGAGGGCACTTGAGGTGCTTGGACCTGTGTCGTCGCCGATTTCTAGAATCAAAGATCGCTACCGTTTTCAATGTGTGATAAAATATCGGGGGAGTATTGATGCTTCTGCGCTTGTCCGCAAGGCGCTTCTGCCGTTCACGGACGGACCGCCGCAGCGTCTTGTGCAATTCAGTATTGACGTAGATCCACAAGTTATATTATAAATAGCTATTACTATTTTAATGATCGTAAAGGAAGGGAATACAATGAGTATCCGTATAATTGTGAAAGATCCGGACCCGGTATTGCGGGAAGTGGCGAAGGAAGTAACGAAATTTAACGCAAATTTGCAAAAATTGCTCAAGGATATGGCCGAAACGATGTATGATGCAGAAGGTGTAGGCCTTGCAGCGCCGCAAATTGGCATTTCGAAACGGGTTATTGTGGTAGATGTAGGCGATGAGAATGGATTGGTGGAAATGGTCAATCCTGTAATTGTAGAGCAAGACGGCGAGCAGTTGGGGCCGGAAGGCTGCCTTAGCATACCTAACCTTAATGGTGACGTATTGCGAGCGGATCGAATCGTAGTGACAGGTCAAGACAGCAGTGGACAAACGTTTACGGTTGAAGCAACCGGTTATTTCGCACGCGCGTTCCAGCATGAGGTTGACCATTTGAACGGCATTTTGTTTACCGATTTGGCGGAGAGCATCTACGACATTTCGGAAAGAGCTAGAAAAGGCGGCGAATAGCTTCATGCGTATCGTATTTATGGGAACGCCGGGATTTGCCGTTCCCTCTTTGAAGCTGCTGCTTGAGCAGCAGTACAATGTTGTTGCCGTTGTTACACAGCCTGATCGGCCGAAGGGCCGCAAAAAAACGCTGACGCCGCCGCCTGTAAAGGAAGCGGCGTTGTCGTTCAACCTGCTTGTGCTGCAACCGGAGCGGATGCGTCATGCGGATGCCGTTGCGGCAATTGCTGAGCTACAGCCGGATTTAATCGTAACAGCGGCGTACGGCCAGATTTTGCCCAAGGCATTGCTTGATATCCCACGTCTAGGCTGCATTAACGTGCATGGCTCCTTATTGCCGCGTTACCGGGGAGGGGCTCCGATTCAGCGCTCTATTATGAATGGAGAGAGTTCTACCGGCGTAACCATTATGTATATGGCAGAAGGCCTTGATACTGGTGATATGATCAGTGCGGTGGAGCTGCCGATTACGGATGAGGACAACTCGGGCACGATGTTCGACAAGCTTAGTCTTGCGGGAGCAGAACTGCTTGGTCAGACGCTTCCTTCAATTGTTTCTGGACAAGCAGTTGCTGTTCCGCAGCAGGACGATCTAGCGACTTATGCGCCTAATTTGACGCGTGAGGACGAGCGGATCGACTGGTATAAATCTGCTCGTGCTATATTCAATCAGGTAAGGGGCTTGTCACCAATGGCTGGTGCTTTCACTTATTTGAACGGTGAAGTATTCAAAGTGTGGGCGTGCGCTGAATCGAAGGGGCATGCTTCGAATAAATCATTAATACCAGGCACTGTACTGGCCACTGACAATGAGGGTATTTATGTCCAGACGGGCGAGGGAGTTCTCCTGTTGAAAGAGATTCAGCCTGCAGGCAAGCGGGCGATGAGTGCCGCAGAATGGCTCAAAGGCGCAAGGCTTGAAGCGGGAGCATTGCTTGGCGACGGAGGTGCGGCATGACGGAGAGCAGTACACGCAAGCCTAACGGAAGTCACAGCGCTAATCCCAGCTCGAAGGGTAAGCCAAAAACGAGGAACGGTCATAAACGTCCTGCATCCGGCGGCAAGCCGGTTCATGCCGGTCAGCCTGCGCAGCAGACGGGAAGCCGCAAGTCCAAATCGCCGCGCGAGCTAGCGATGGATACGCTGGTTAAGGTAACCCAGACAGGAGCTTACAGCAATCTGCAATTGAATCGAACACTTCTGGATGCAGGGTTGCAGCGTGCGGATGCCGGGTTAGTGACGGAGCTTGTCTATGGAACGATTCAGCGTCAAGCTACGCTTGATTATTGGCTCAGCCGCTTTGTGTCCAAAGGGCTCCACAAGCTTGAGCCATGGGTCCATCAATTACTTAGAATGAGCGCATACCAGCTTCTCTATTTGGACCGGATACCTGCCCATGCTGCCGTGAACGAAGCGGTGACGATTGCGAAGAAACGCGGTCATGCTGGTATTTCGGGCATGGTGAACGGTGTGCTTCGCAGCATTGACCGAGGAAGAAGCGAGCTCCAAGCTGCTGAGATTAAGCATGCTGATCCTATTGTTCAAATTGCGCTGCGCCACTCCTATCCGGAATGGCTGGTAAGCCGCTGGGTAGCTGCATATGGCGTACAGCAGGCCGAAGAGATCTGCGCAGCAGGCAATGAGCATCCGCATTCAAGCTTGCGAGTCAATACGTTGAAGGGCAGCCGAGCGGATGCGATTACGCTTCTGACGGAAGCTGGCTTTGATGCGAAGCCATCAGCAGTCGCTCCCGAAGGCATTGCGATTGAGCGCGGCGGTAATCTTGCGGATACAGCAGGATTCCGCGATGGACTATGGTCCGTTCAAGATGAGAGCTCTATGCTCGTAGCGGAGGTTGTAGCACCACAAGCCGGTATGCAGGTGCTGGACTGTTGTGCAGCTCCTGGGGGCAAGAGTACGCATTTGGCCGAGCTGATGGGTGGCAAAGGCAAGGTGTGGGCCAATGATTTGCATGCACATAAACGCGATCTGATCGTGTCGCAGTCGGAGCGTCTTAAGCTTCGTAATGTAGAAGCGATAACAGAAGACGCGCTTAAGCTAACCGATCGCTTCAAACCGCAATCCATGGACGCTGTACTGCTTGATGCGCCTTGCTCCGGCTTCGGTGTTATTAAGCGCAAACCGGAGATCAAATGGACCAAAACAGCAGGCGATGTTTCCGATATTGCAGCTGTCCAGCAGCGTCTGCTGCATGCTGTATGTGAACTTGTCCGCCCAGGAGGCGTGCTCGTATATAGTACCTGCACGATAGAGAAGGACGAGAACGAGCAGCAGATCGCCCGTTTTCTTCAGGAGCATCCTGAATTTGAATTGGATAGGAACTGGCCGGAGGCCATCTTGGAACAGTTGAAGAATGCTGGCGTAATCGACGAGCATTTCGCAGGTCAAGCACAGCTGCTTCCGCAGCACTTCGGCAGTGACGGCTTCTACATTGCAAGGATGGTTAGACGCCCATAAGCGGCGCTTATGGCTGAACATGGGCGTTTGTGGTAAAATAAATCGATGGCGGCATTCAGAAGATTAAGCCGCTCTACTATAAGGTACAGGTGTGATGAAATGAAACCATGCATATATGATTACACGCTCGAGCAGCTTCAACAATGGATGAAAGACAATGAGGAGCCGGCATTTCGTGGCGGTCAGTTGTTTGATTGGCTCTATGTGAAGCGCGTAAAGAGCTTTGAAGATATGTCCAACCTATCCAAAGCGCTTCGCGACAAGCTGGAGGAGAGCTTCCAATTTGTAACGCTCAGCGAAATTACGAAGTTTGAATCAAAGGATGGAACCGTTAAGTTTTTGTTCGGTCTTCATGACGCCCATGCGATTGAAACGGTTATTATGCGCCATAACTACGGCAACAGCATTTGTGTAACAACGCAGGTAGGCTGCCGAATTGGCTGTACGTTCTGTGCATCGACGCTTGGCGGCTTGAAACGTAATCTCACTGCAGGCGAAATCGTCGCGCAGGTGGTTACGGCTCAGCAGATGCTTGATGCTACCGGTGAGCGTGTTTCCAGTATCGTAATTATGGGATCGGGCGAGCCGTTTGAGAATTATGAAGCAACGATGGCCTTCCTGCGCATCATGATTCACGAGAAAGGCCTTAATATCGGTCAGCGTCATATTACTGTATCTACGAGTGGTATTGTGCCAAGCATGTATAAGTTCGCTGAGGAAAATACACAAATCAATCTGGCGTTGTCGATTCACGCGCCGAATGATGCGCTGCGCTCGAAGCTTATGCCTGTTAACCGTCGTTATCCATTCGATGATGTTATGGCGGCATGCCATAATTACATCGCGAAGACAGGTCGCAGAATTACGTTTGAGTACGCTTTGATCGGCGGTGTTAATGACCGCGCAGAGCATGCTCAGGAGCTAGCAGACGTCTTGCAAGGGATGTTATGCCATGTTAACTTGATTCCAGTTAACCATGTGCCTGAACGAAATTATGTTCGTACACCGCGCGAGGACATCTTTGAATTCCAACGTGTATTGGAGCGGAACAAAGTAAGTGTGACGATTCGTAGGGAGCAAGGCCATGATATAGCGGCTGCTTGCGGCCAATTAAGAGCGAAACATATGGAGTCTCAGGCGAGGTGATGACTGATTGTTAACGGCAAACCGCAGTGATATCGGACGGGTTCGTCATGTGAATGAAGATCAATCATGGGTTAGTCAATTGAATAATGGGGTTACCCTTGCCATCGTTGCCGATGGCATGGGCGGCCATCAGGCTGGGGACGTGGCTAGTCAAAAGGCTGTTGACGCGTTCCGCAGCATGCTGGAGCAGAGCGCTGCGAAAGCTCATTTGTCTGTACAAGAAGGCAAAATGCTTATTCGCCAAGCGATCTCACAAGCCAATGAAGCAGTTTTCGAGCTCGCTTCCCGCAATGAGTCGTATCATAATATGGGTACGACTATTGTTGCGGCGCTTGTCAACCAAGATAATGCGATAATTGGACATGTTGGCGACAGCCGTGCATATAAAATTAAAGAAGGCGTTATTACACAAATTACGAATGATCATACGCTAGTTAATGAATTGGTCAAATCTGGGCAGTTAAGTGCGGAAGAGGCTGCTCATCACCCGCGCCGCAATGTGTTGACACGCGCGGTTGGAACAGATTCGAATGTGGAGATCGAAATACAGTCCGTAGAATGGTCTTCGCATGATGTCCTGCTGCTATGCAGCGATGGATTATCAAATTTGGTTAGCGAGCAGCAAATGCTGCAAACGGTCACGACTGAGCATCTAGAGCTGGATGCCAAAGCTGATCAACTCATTCAGCTTGCGCTGCATGCTGGCGGGGACGACAATATTACGGTCGTTCTTCTTCAAGAAGCAGCCGGCACGAATCGAGGGGAGTGACTAGGATGATCGGACAGGATTTAGGCGGTCGATACGAAATATTGACGCGAATCGGCGGAGGCGGGATGGCGCTTGTCTATAAGGCGCATGATGTGCTGCTGAATCGCAAGGTTGCGGTAAAGGTTTTGCGCCAGCAATTTGTTCATGACGAGGAGTTTATTCGAAGATTTCGTCGTGAGGCGCAGTCGGCAGCTGCGTTGTCTCATCCGAATGTCGTAAGTATTTATGACGTAGGACAAGAAGATGACACACATTATATTGTCATGGAGTATATTGAAGGCCATAATTTAAACGAAATCATACAAGAACGTGCGCCCTTGCAGCCAGATGAAGCGGTGCGTATTGCCATGCAAATTGCTGATGCTCTGGATCATGCGCATCAGAATCATATTATACACCGTGATATCAAGCCTCATAATATATTAATCGGTAAAAACGGACGGGTGAAAGTAACTGATTTCGGGATTGCCCGCGCGGTTACATCATCGACGATTACACAGACCGGATCGGTACTCGGGTCTGTTCACTACTTCTCACCAGAGCACGCCAAGGGTGTTAATACGGGAGAGAAGTCTGATCTATACTCGCTTGGAATTGTGCTCTACCAAATGCTGACAGCGAAGCTTCCGTTTCTGGGCGAAAGCCCGATTAGTGTAGCCTTGAAGCATTTGCAGGAAACCTTCGAGGAGCCGCGCGTCGTTAATCCTCATATCCCGCAAAGCGTGGAGAATGTAATCCTGAAGGCGATGCGGAAAAATCCGAGCGAGCGTTATGCGTCCGCACATGAAATGCTGCTTGATCTAGACACCTGCCTTCGTCCTGAGCGGCTGAAGGAGCCTAAAGTGACGTTCATTCATGTCAATGACATGGAGGAGACACGCGTCATGCCTGCTATTAGAGGGGATGTGAGAACGCCTGACTCTACAGAACGAGATCGCAAGGCTGCTGCAGACCCTGAAGTGAAAGCTGTCAAAGAAATTGCCGAGAAGCCTAAAGGCTGGAAAAAGCCTTTGACTGTCGTAGGCATTACACTTCTGATCCTCGGGCTCTTTATCGGCGGATTTATTTGGCTGCTTGGTGTTCTAGATGTAGCAGAGGTTGATGTACCGTATGTTGTTGGCAAGACGGAGGCCGAGGCAAGGCAAATGATAGAGACCGCGGGCCTCAAAATAGAGGATCCTGTTGTCCATGAGCACAACAAGGAAATTCCAAAAGATCAGGTGTTAAGTCAATCGAAGATGAATATGAGAGTCAAGGAAGGTTCGTTTATTCAAATTACGGTTAGTGATGGGCCTGAACTAGAGGAACTCGGGAATTATGTAGGGAAAGCACTACAGACCGCGATTGACGAGCTTGGAGCGTTAGGCATCACTGAGGATCAGATTACGATTGAATCGGTGTTCAGTGAGGAAGCTCCGGATACGGTTATCCAGCAGTCGCCGAAGCCGGGTGAGGAGTACAATCCAGAATCGGTGGAATTCTCCTTCATGGTCAGCAAAGGCCGCGAGACCGTTCCGATGCCGAATCTGATTGGCACAAGCCTGGATGAAGCGAAGGATCTTATCAAGGCGTACGAGCTGACATTGGATGATGGGGATATCCTGTATGAGCCAAGTTATGTACACCAGAAAAATTATGTCATCAGCCAAGATCCTTTTAAACCAAAGGATCAGGTGTCTAAAGGCTCCAAGGTGTCCATTCGAGTAAGTTCTGGGCCGCCTGCGGACGCGAAGGAGCATAAGTTTAATATTTCTATTTCACCTGCAGAAGCAGGCAAAACGAGTGAGATTCGAATTGTTTATTCAGATGCTCAAGGCGAGAATATGGAGTGGGGCAAACGCCAAATCACGACGATGCAAACGTTCCCTGTCACTGTAATCGTTGCACCTGATACCGAAGCAAGAGTGACCGTTTACCGCGATAACCAGTTTATCGATACGAAAACGATAACCTATGATGAGCTATTAAAAGGTTCGAATTCATCCACCCTGATCATTCCGGGTGAAGAAGTGCAGCCGACTGAAGTACCGGCACAAGCGGAGGTTACCGAAAGCGATGAGCCAATTGAAGAAGAGCAGCAAGAACAGCAAGAACAACAACAAGAGCAGTCAGAGCAGCAACCCTAATACCAGCCACAATAGTAAAGAAAATCATCTTAAAGGCACGATTGTCAAAGCCTTGAGCGGCTACTATTATGTGCGAGCAGAGAATACGGCATCGGATTCTGCAACGATTCAATGCAGGGGACGCGGCGTGTTCAAAAATAAAGGATTAACGCCGCTTGTCGGGGACCTGGTGATGTACAGCCTAACGGAGAACGGAGAGGGCACTGTCGAGGAGCTTCTTCCCCGTTCTTCGGAGCTCATTCGTCCACCCGTGGCGAATATTGATCTAGCCATTCTTGTCTTCTCCGTCACGGAGCCTGCGCTTAATCTACAGCTGCTGGATAAGTTTCTTGTCCATATCGAGCATGCCGGCATTCCTGCTGTGCTCTGTTTGAGTAAGCAGGACCTAGCGAGTGAAGGCTTGGAAACGGAAGAAGCAAAAGCTGCTGCAGTCGCAGTAAATCGTATATACCGCCCTCTGGGCTATGAAGTTTATGGGACGAGCTCTGTTCTAGGCGAGGGTATTTCGCCATTCCAAGAGCGACTGCAGGGACATCTTGCCGTATTTGCTGGTCAGTCTGGCGTTGGGAAATCATCGCTGCTTAACGCGATTGTTCCGGGCTTGCAGTTGGAAACGAATGCGATTAGCAATCGACTGGGACGCGGCAAGCATACGACTAGGCATGTAGAGCTGATTGAAATTGGCGGCGGACTGGTTGCAGATACGCCAGGTTTCAGCCAGCTGGATTTCCAAGAGCTAGGTATCGAGGATTTGGGCTATTGCTTTATCGAGATGCGCGAGCTTTCACCAAACTGTAAGTTTCGCGGCTGTACCCATGTGCATGAGCCGGGCTGCGCCGTACTTGCTGCGGTAGCTAGCGGTGAAATTGAGAAAAGCAGACATGAGCATTATTT
The DNA here is from genome assembly GCF_005930355.1 of Paenibacillus sinopodophylli. GTDB lineage: Bacteria > Bacillota > Bacilli > Paenibacillales > Paenibacillaceae > Pristimantibacillus > Pristimantibacillus sinopodophylli. Next base: position 1,155,972 of record NZ_VDBO01000001.1, on the reverse strand, counting down.
GCTCTTTCTAGCGGAAATGAAAGACAAAAAACGGAGGTACTAACGACTATGACCATTATTGCACCTTCTATACTATCGGCAAATTTTGCAAGGCTTGGCGAGGAAGTCCAAGCCGTTGAAGCGGCAGGGGCAGATTGGATTCACATTGATGTAATGGACGGTCACTTTGTCCCAAACCTGACCTTTGGACCGCCTGTTATTTCTGCTATTCGTTCAGCAACGAAGCTGCCGTTCGATGTGCATTTGATGATCGAGCGTCCAGAACTTTCAATAGCTGATTATATCGCGGCAGGCGCGGATCGTATTACGATTCATGCGGAAGCCTGCGTGCATTTGCATAGAACGATTCACTATATCAAGGAAAAGGGTTTGCCGGCGGGTGTTGCGATCAACCCAGCTACACCTGTATCTATTCTTGAGCCGATCCTTCATGATCTTGATCTTGTGCTTATTATGACTGTTAATCCAGGCTTCGGCGGGCAGCAGTTCATTCCTTATTCATTAGTGAAATTGCGCCAAGTACGTGCGATGCTTGAAGAGCAGGGACTGGATAAGGTCTTTGTTCAGGTAGACGGCGGGGTTAATAAATCGACTGCAGCGGCTATTCGCGAGGCTGGTGCGGACGTGCTGGTGGCTGGTAATGCCGTGTTCGCAGAGCAAGATCGGGCAGCAGCTATAGCTGTATTGCGCTAGAGGATGGAAGCATGAATGAGCGGTTAAAAACGGCGTTCTGGCTGCTTTTCTATTCTTCAGCAGCGGGGCTTATGCTTACAGTATTTTCTCTGATTGAGGATTTATTTCGTTATCTCTTTGCATTACTGGCTTTGTACATAGGCATTCTGTTTTTCCGGAAATTTGAAAAGCTTAGTTTGCGGATTACGTTTTTTGTGCTAGCCATAATCATTTATTTATTGTTCGCTGTTATTGCTTCTGCTTTTATCTTTTTAAGAGACAATCCAGATGTATTAACAGGCGCTTAATAGGCTCTTACCTCAGGCTCTCGATGGAATAGGACAAACTGACGACGCATAGGATGTTTACATGAGCGTAGCAATGTTGTCACGGATAAATTCGATGAGCGTGTCTGAGGAGGGATGAGGCATGAAATTTTATACAATCAAACTGCCTAAATTTTTGGGCGGATTCGTAAAGGCGATTTTGAATACCTTCCAAAAAAATTAGGTCAGATGCTGCAGGACACCCTTCGGCCGTGATCGTGTAAAAGCAAAAGAAAAGCACCTGAGAGCTCAGGTGCTTTTGTCTATGGCCGAAGCCATGATTATACGCGGGTAACTTTACCGGATTTAAGTGCGCGAGTGCTGACATAAACACGTTTCGGTTTACCGTCAACCAAAATGCGAACCTTTTGCACGTTTACGCCCCAAGAACGACGAGTTTTGTTGTTTGCGTGGGAAACGTTGTTACCTGAACCAGGTGCTTTACCTGTAAGAAAACATTTGCGGGACATGACTACACCTCCTTTAAATACTGCATGAGCAAAACTGATTCCATAAATATGGCTCGGTATGCGTGAGGAAAATTTCATTCGTGAGACAAATAACATTTAAACACACTTGAATATCGTATCATAAACATTGTTGCTATTCAACCTAAATCTACGGACATGTCACTGCATAAGGTCCAATTAGAAGCTGTATGCCGCGGAAACACTGGTTTTTTGGTTCGGACTTCTATAAAGGTGCCGTTTATAGTACAATGGTACTTAGTCCATAATAGATACAGTAAGGGAGTGAATTTCCATGCCAATGCAGCTAAGCACCGAACTTGGTACCATCCATGTCTCAGACCACTGCATAGCCATTATTGCCGGCTCTGCGGCCATGGATTGTTATGGACTTGTCGGGATGGCTTCACGCAAACAGCTGAAGGACGGAATTGCCGAGCTGCTCGGACGTGACAATTTAACTCGAGGCGTTGAAGTTCGACGGGTAAATGAAAAACTGCATATTGATCTCTACATCATCGTAAGCTATGGAACAAAAATTTCCGAGGTAGCGCATAATATTCAATCCAAAGTAAAGTATGTGCTGAATGACGTGATTGGCCTACAAGTGGAAGAAGTCCATATAATTGTGCAGGATGTCAGGGTACTTAAGTAACAGGGAGGGAAATATCGTTGAGTAAGCGCTTTATAAACGGATCTGATTTTGCCGCAATGGCACTGCTCGGCGCGGACTATTTGCAGCGTAACGCGGAGCATGTTAACGCATTGAATGTGTTTCCAGTGCCGGACGGGGACACGGGAACAAACATGAATTTGACGATGTCCTCAGGCGTACGTGAGCTCCGCAGCAAGCCTTCTAACAGCATTGGGAAAGCGACAGAAGCTTTATCCAAAGGGCTGCTCATGGGTGCACGTGGAAACTCCGGCGTTATTCTGTCACAGCTGTTCCGCGGCTTCTCCAGATCGCTGAGCGGTCTTGAAGAGGCAGGAACGGTACAGCTTGCCGCCGCTTTGCAGTACGGTGTTGACCTCGCTTATAAAGCTGTCGTGAAACCGGTAGAAGGAACGATCCTTACTGTTGCGAAGGAAGCTGCTCGGCATGCCGTGCAGTACGCTCGCAGAACGAATGACGTGGTAGAGCTTATGCATGAAGTTCATCAGAAGGCATACGACGCGCTGCAGCGCACACCGGATTTATTGCCGGTGCTGAAGCAGGTTGGTGTTGTCGATTCTGGCGGACAAGGCCTTGTGTTCATTTATGAAGGATTCTTGCGAAGCCTATTGGAGGTTGACGGACAGCTTGATACGTATGATATTGGCTCAGAAGCAGCACCTCCAGAACAGGTAGCAGTGCCAACGTCTCCACCTTCTGTTCGCAAACCGGAACAGCTCTCTGCACAATCGCGTCTCTCAACAGAAGAGATTGAGTTTCTATATGACATGGAGTTTTTCATTAATCGCAAGCTCAAAGGGCAAGCCGGAGCGTTTTTTGATGAATCCGCTTACAAACGTGCCCTTAGCAAAGACGGAGATTCCATTCTGGTTATAGCAGAAGACGATATCATTAAGGTTCATGTGCACTCACGCAAGCCCGGGGATGTACTGAATCTATCGTTGCCGTATGGTGAATTGACGGATATTCATATTCTGAACATGCGCGAGCAGCATCGTGATTTGCTTGAGCATGAGCAAGCAGGCAGCGGCACTGCGGATTATTCAGCAGCCGAGCTGCTCGCAGGCGAAGGCGTACAAGGGGTCCCTCCGGGACAAGTATTCGAAACAGCACCTTTCGGTATCATTGCAGTCGCATTAGGCGAAGGCATTGCCGATATCTTCTTAGAGAATGAAGTGGATACGGTATTATCCGGCGGACAAACGATGAATCCGAGTACAGAGGATTTCGTGAAAGCGATCGAAGCGCTGTCAGCAGAGCATATTTATATTCTTCCGAATAACGGAAATATTATATTAGCCGCGGAGCAGGCTGCCGAACTGAGTGAGCGCAGTGTCACCATCATACCGACGCGTACCATTCCGCAAGGCTTAGCAGCGGTACTCGCATTCAAAGAAGAGGAAACAGCCGAGCGCAACAGCGTCTGGATGAAGAATGCTGCGGAGCAGGTCGTTTCGGGGCAAGTGACGAAGGCTGTCCGTGATACGACGATTGAAGGCGTTGACATTCGTGAAGGCGATTATATCGGCATCAAAGAAAAGACGATCGTCGTATCGAAAGCCGCGCTGCAGGAGGCTTGTCAAGGTCTAGTGGCCAGCATGCTAGACGCAGGCGGAGATTTGCTCACGATCTTATCCGGCGAGGAAGCTGATGCAGCTGAAACGGCTTCGCTTTGCGAGTGGATTGGTGAACAATACCCAGAGCTGGAGCTTGAAGTACATAAGGGCGGGCAACCGCTGTATCCTTATGTTTTTGCATTGGAATAAGCTTGTAGTGGGTATAAGATTAGGAGGAATTGATTATGGGGAAAGTCCGAATCGTAACGGACAGTACGGCTGATATTCCTGCAGATGTGAGGGAGCGGCTCGGGATCTCTATGGTCCCGCTGAAAGTACTGTTTGGCGAAGAGACGTTTCTGGACGCGGTTACGATCAAGTCGGATAATTTCTACGAGAAGCTTGCGCAATCTGCCGTGCTTCCTACTACGTCTCAGCCTTCACCAAACGAATTCTCTGATGTATATACGAGATTGATAGCGGAAGACGCGGATTCGCCTATTATTTCGATTCATTTATCGGCGGCGCTCAGTGGGACATACCAATCAGCGACGATTGCCCATTCCATGCTGGAAGAGCAATCGGATATTACGATTATAGACTCGCGCTCTGCTTCTTACGGGTTCGGGATGCGTGTGGTCAAGGCAGCCGAAATGGCGCAAGCGGGAGAGTCCAAAGAACGTATTATCGAGGCCATCCAGCAGCGTGAGCGCGATACGCAGTTATACTTTTTAGTAGATACATTGGAATATTTGCAGAAGGGTGGGCGAATTGGCAAGGCTTCTGCGCTGATTGGTTCCATTCTTAACATTAAGCCGATATTATCCTTAGACTCCGATGGCGTCGTGCTTGCGGTGGATAAGATTCGCGGTTCGAAGAAAGCAATGTCACGGATTGTTGAACTTCTGAAACAAACCTATGGAGACGAGCCTGTGGGAATGACGATAGCCTATAGCTTCAAAAAAGATACAGCCGATGATCTTTGTGCGCTGATTAAATCCGAGTTCAATGTTCAAGAAACGGGCTGGACGACCATTGGCGCAGTTATTGGCACACATACCGGACCAGGTGCTTCAGCTGTGTTTATGTACAGGATGTGATAGATGATGACGCTGGACCAAATGATTGTTCGGCAAATCAAAGGCGTGAGTGCTCCCAAGGAAGTGGAGCTTCACGCCTTTGGCGTGAAAACCGTTGCAGACCTACTCGACTACTTCCCCTTCCGTTATGAGGATTACCGTATTCGCGAGCTCACCGACGTGAAGGAAGGCGAGAAGGTTACGGTGCTCGGACATGTTCGAGGCATCCCTATGCTGCAGCGCTATGGAAAAAGCAAGTCAAGATTGACCTGTAAAGTGGAGGTTGGTCAGTGGCTCGTAACAGCTGTATGGTTTAATCGCCATTTCCTGCAGGATCAGTTGACGATTGGCCGCGAGATTATGCTTACAGGCAAATGGGAACAGCAGCGCCTGCAAATGACGATTTCGGATTCTGAGTTTCCAGGCAGCGGCGGAGCTGCGAAGACAGGCACGCTGCAGCCTGTTTACTCGGTCGGCGGGGCTATTACGCAGCCGTGGATGCGCAAGACGATACGGCAAGCGTTAACCCAATATGGGACTATGATCGAAGAAATGTTGCCTCAGGAGCTTGTTCGCAAGCATGGGCTGATGGCTCGGCGCGAAGCGGTTGAGCGCATTCATCTACCTGACGATACGAAGGCTGGCCAGGAGGCCCGCAGAAGACTCGTCTACGAGGAGCTTTTCTTGTTCCAATTAAAGCTGCAGGCTTACAGAGCGATTAATCGCAAACGTAATGACGGTATTGCACATCGCATCGAAAGTGAGACGATACGGCAATTCGCTGCGACGCTGCCTTTCGAGCTGACGGATGCCCAGAAGAAGGTCGTCAATGAAATTTGCGTAGATATGCGAAGACCCTCCTGTATGAACCGGTTGCTGCAGGGCGATGTCGGATCGGGTAAAACGGTCGTCTCGGCGATCGCGCTATATGTTGCGGTCAAGTCGGGTCACCAAGGTGCCTTAATGGTGCCAACTGAAATTTTAGCTGACCAGCATTTGCGCTCGCTAACCAAAATGTTCTCAGCGCTCGGAATTCAGGTTGCGTTATTAACGGGAAGTCTGACTGAGCGCAAACGAAGAGATTTACTTGCCGGGCTTCAAATGGGATTGATTGATATTGTTATCGGGACGCATGCGCTTATTCAGGACGATGTTTTTTTCCGAAGCTTGGGGCTTGTCGTTGTGGACGAGCAGCACCGTTTCGGTGTCAACCAGCGCAGTGTTCTGCGCCGCAAAGGGATGAACCCCGATGTGCTTACGATGACGGCTACACCAATCCCAAGAACGATGGCGATTACAGCTTTCGGCGATATGGATGTGTCAACGATACGGGAGCGCCCGAAAGGACGAAAGCCGATTAAAACCTATTGGGTGAAGCACAGTATGATGGAGCGTGTACTCGGCTTTATTCGGAAGGAAGTCAGCAAAGGACGGCAAGCGTATTTGATCTGTCCGCTGATTGAAGAATCAGAGAAGATTGATGTGCAGAATGCCATTGACCTGTATGTTCAAACCCAGCAATCTTTTCCTGATTTGCGTATAGGCCTGCTTCACGGGCGGCTCTCTGCAGCGGAGAAGGAAACGGTCATGGGAGCCTTCGGCGCTAATGAATCGCAAGTGCTCGTAGCGACGACAGTCGTCGAGGTTGGCGTTGATGTTCCGAATGCAACGCTCATGATTATTATGGATGCTGAGCGTTTTGGCTTGTCGCAGCTGCATCAACTGCGCGGACGGGTTGGCCGAGGCGAGCATCAATCGCATTGTATTCTGGTAGCTGATCCTAAATCGGAAACTGGGAAAGAGCGGATGGAGGTCATGACGGATACGGATGACGGCTTTGAGGTGTCGCGGCGCGACCTTGAGATACGCGGTCCCGGGGACTTCTTTGGCACGAAGCAGAGCGGCTTGCCAGAATTCCGCTTAGCAGATATGGTAGCAGATTATGAGGTGCTTGAGCTTGCAAGGGAAGACGCGGGAGAGTTAACTGAACGTGACGACTTCTGGTCGAATGAAGCGTTCGCAAGAGTACGCAGCGTGCTTCAGCAGGATCAATTTTTTCAAGGGGAACAGCTGGACTAGGCAATAATGACCTCCATTCGGCATATAGATTAACAAACGCGTTTGGACTGCCGGATGGAGGTGTCGGGTCATTGAGTTACCAAAATTATGGAATTAAACCGCAGTTGGTCGAGCGCATCAAATACAAAATGAAAAACCCGGTTGTGAAGGACAAAATTAGGCAGCTGCTTGGCAATGTGACCAAGTATGATTTGCAGGATCGGCCTAAGGTGAGAAGGCTAGTGAAAGCAGCGGGGGTTATTCTGCAAGAGCAGCTTACCGATACGCAGGAGGATCAGATCGTCGCATTCGTAATGGGGCAAAAAATCGATCCCAACAACACGTTTCACTTATTAAAGCTTTGGGGAATGTTTCGCTGACCGTTTATGGTCAGCGATTTTTTTTGTAGGAAGTCTATCGTTTCCTTCGCAGTTACCACAGCTCCAACTGCTCGTCCACTTTGCGCGGTTCAATTAATGTAGGCTCGTCATTGCTGACGCTTCCGACAGCGGCGGAGACGGGATAAGCTTCGAGCTCATCGCTTGAATACGGAACAAGGAGCGGCATAAGCAAAGCCGTGTCGGTCACGGAGCGATCCAGCCACAGCTGCTCGTCTTCAGGCCTTAGAATGACCGGCATACGGTCATGTATAGGTGATACGAGCATGTTCGGTACAGTTGTGAGTATCGTACAGGTGTTAAGACGCGTGCCCTCCGGCGAGATCCATGTCTCATATAGCCCAGCCATACTAAACAGGGCTTTGCTCCTTAGTGTAATTCGCATCGGCTGCTTCCCGGATGGTGTCGCCTTCCATTCATAAAACCCATCGGCAGGAATGAGGCAACGCTTGCGCTGCAAAGGTTTTTGGAAGGCAGGCTTGCTCGCGGCTGTCTCAGAACGGGCATTGAGCATCTGGAAGCCGACCTTCGGATTATCGGACCATGGCGGTACGAGCCCCCATTTCAATTCGCCTAACCGATTGCGTTCTCCGTCGTTTATTACGGTTAAGACGAGCTGGCTCGGCGCTATGTTGTACTTAGGCCTATGAAACGGCACCATCGTCTCTCCGATCATATATCGAACCATCAGCTCTTCGAGCGTGACGGTGAGCGTATATCTTCCGCACATGACGATCGTTCCTTTCCTTATGCTTGTTTATATTATACATGGCAAGCGGCTTCAGCGCATATGTTGCTTACACAGTATGACGATCTATACGTTGGCAGATACTGGATCTATAGAGAGTGAGGCGATTGTAAGCCCTCATTCGTCAACGATGCGAAACGGGGCGCTGCCATTGGGAAAACAAAAGGGAGTACATTCAACATATCGCAGGTCTATCACGTATTGGTTTCGGCAGTTACTCGCGCTGCCTGCGGCTGCGCTTGCTTATGCGGCCGGCAAATGGACGGCTATGAGCGCATCTCATGCCATGCTTAATGACGCAGTCCCGCTTCAGCTGTCGTCATCGACGACAGCGAAGCTGAAAGGTGCGTGGTCCAAGCAGCTTTCTTTCCCTGAACTGCCGGCTTCCCCGCCAAACTTTACTGTACAGGAGCTGGCTATAATAGCGCGTATACGGGCTGAAACAGATGCCTGCAACCGTAATAATGTCACACGAACGGAAGCGTATAGGAGCATCTATTTCCGCATGCCGGAGCTTCATTGGGCCTTGCTTGCTCATATGGTATCCCGCAACGGAGGCTGGAATATGACCGATTTGCAAGGGGAGTGGCTTCCATCGCTGCTGAATATGGAGCAAAGGGAGGCGGTCTTTCGCTTCTTGGAGCGGGCGAATGTTCTGATCTTTCAGGACGCATATCCACAGCTGCTGCTGTATGAATGGAGCCGTCGCGAGGGGAGAAGCTTATTTCACTTGCTGCCGGAATTCGGTGTATCTGTGTTCATGGGACCTGTCTGGAAGCAGTTTTGGCGAGATGGTGATGCGGTGCCGCTAACGGTTGCCTTAATTGTCAATGAGCAGCATTATATCGAGGGGCGGGTCGTGAAGCATCCTTATTTTCAGGAAAAGGTGCTGCATACATTGTTTTTTGGCCTGCAGTCGCTATTGCAGTTGAACGGCGTTCTATTTCCATACGGGAATGGCAGCGGACGTGTAAATGGAAGTGAGGGAGAGAACGACAAGGTCGGTGATGTTGCTAAGCTGCGGCTATCTGGACTCATACTGGAGCGATTCGAGAAATTGCCTGAACGCATTGAATTCGGCAAGCGCCTCTATGCGATGCTGTTCGGCATTCCGCGCGTATACGATGGCGTTAGATGCTTTGCTGGCGCTGTGAAGCATACCGGCTCGCGAGCCGACTATGCCCCGCAAATGTTCGCTCGCGTCCGCCAGCAGCCGCCCGAGAGTGTCTATAAGGAACGGTTGCTTGGAGGGCGCTTGAAGTCGGGAGCAGAGCCGCTGTACAGTCCAGAGCTCGGAGCGGCGTGGAAAGACCGACCGTTAGAGAAGCCGGAGCACAGTGATTGGTTCGGCTCGCTCGAGGCGGTGTGGTCTTATTTCGAAAAGCTCCCGCTTCCTCATTCCTTCGAAATTACGAACGAATATGGACTTATGCTGAACAAGATCGAGCTGGCGGTGCTGGCTATGCAGCGGGGAGAGACGGGTAAATAAGCAGGAAATGACTCCCAAATGATCGAATACCTACTTTAGCATGAAGGAAGGGATTTGATTATTTTGGCTATAAAAGCTGTGCTTTTTGATTTGGATGGGACTTTACTCGATCGGGATACTTCACTCTTATCCTTTGTAAGCGCACAGTATGAGCGGTTTCCGGAATTGCTTGCCGCTCGGAAAGAGGATTATGTGAAACGATTTATTGAGCTCGACAATCATGGCTATGTGTGGAAGGATCGCGTGTATCAGCAGCTTATTGAGGAATTTTCGATTGTGGGTTTGGCTTGGACGGAGCTCTTACAGGATTATTTGCACGTTTTTCAGGAATATTGTCTCGCATTTCCTCATGCTTCAAGCATGCTTGCCGAGCTCAAGAGCCGTGGGCTCAAGCTGGCACTGGTTTCGAACGGCTACGGACAATTTCAATATGATAATTTTAAAGCGTTGGGCATTGCGCCCCTGTTCGACGAGGTACTGATCTCGGAGTGGGAAGGGCTTCGCAAGCCAGATCCTGCTATCTTTGTCCGAGCATTATCTAAGCTTGAAGTGCATGCAAAGGAGGCTATATTTGTCGGAGATCATCTCCAGAATGATGTGCAAGCCAGCCAAATGGTCGGGATGAAAGCGATCTGGAAAAGAAATATTTCTTCCTCATCCGCTTCGGATGCAGATGCCGTGATTGAGGGACTGGATGAACTGACGGATATTATTCTCTCGTTTGAAATGTAGTTGCTGCATGGGCTGGGAATCGGCAGCCTAGATCCTGGTGTAAGGGCTAAGGCTGCCGGTTGTCAAAAGAGCCCGTTATCCTCAATATCCTGAATAGCTGCGCCCTCGATATCGCCAATTAAGAACCATTCCCCATCGACCATAAACCTGCCTTTCAGTTGATCGATCCGATCGACAATGCCGATGACCGTCAGCTCCTCAAGCGGGTGAAACAAGCGGAGTGTAATCGGCTGCCGCTGCTGCAGTGAATCGGTGACGGAGCGGGCCACATGCTCCCATTCCTGCTCATCAAGCTCTACGCGCGTGCGCTGCCGCAATGCCTTCTCCAGCTCATTAATGGCGACCTTATGCTCAGGCAGCATCATGCGGCTGGATTCCCAGAGGCCGTTGCCTTCCAATTTTTTTCTCATTTATAATGTCCTCCTATCTTTTCTGAGCGATGAAGCGCTTGACCGGCGGGTGTATTAGACACGGCTCTCAAAATAACAGCATCTCCGTACTTTTTCTTCAAGGCATCCGTTGCTTTCTCCAGCGCCATCGTCTTCTCTCGTTTCGTGTCAAACAATGAAAGCTGATATTCGTCATCCTGGGAAAATTGCGTCAGACTGACGCCGACCTTGCGGACTGGATAGCCATCCCAGTGGGTCAGCACAAGCCGGACGGCAGCGCAGTATACCTGATTGGTAATGTTGGTTGGATCGTCCATCTTCATCTGGCGGCTGAAGCCCGAGGGACGATCGTAATTGGCTCCCATCAGGCCAACTGAAACGACATGTCCCATGTAGCCTTTGCCCCTGCAGCGCTGGCAGACCAGCTCGGTCAGCTCGAGCAGCACGACCTTGATTTCGGCTAGCGTCTCATAGTCGCGGGGCAGCGTCATCATATGCCCGACTGCTTTCGGCGCGATCTCATGCGTGCCCGGTGCGACGGGACTATTGTCGATGCCGTTCGCAATATTCCAGTAAAGCTCGGCATTAATGTCCGAGTTCTTGCCAAGCTTGCGGCGCAGCATCAGCTTGAGCTTCTCCAGCGGCGTTGCGGCGAGCTTGCCGATCGTCTCCAGGCCCATGAATTGAAAATGCCTCGTCATGCGGCTTCCGACCATGAACATTTTGGCTATGGGTAAAGTCCAAAGTGTGTCAGGGAGCATTTCTTTCGTTAATTCGAAAATACCCGACTCGTTTTTTTTGGCGTAGTTGTCGCAGGCTGTTTTGGCGAGCATTTTGTTCTCGGCAATGCCGAATCGCGTATAGATGCCAAGATCAGATGAAATGCGGGCTTGGATATGGTGCGCAAGCTTCTCCGGCGAGCCGTACAGATGAATCGATCCCGTCACGTCTAGGAACTGCTCATCGATGGAATACGGCTCGACGAGGTCGGTATAGGCTTGATAGATCTGCGTAATCTGCATTGAGATATCGATATAAAGCTGCATTCGCGGTTTTATAATGACGAGGTCCGGGCACTTGGCAAGCGAGTCACCAAGTCGCTCTGCGGTCGTTACCCCGAACTTCTTGGCGATGGGGCAAGCGGCGAGAATAATGCCAGAACGGCGCTCGGGATCACCCGCAACGACTAGGGGGGAATCATGGTATTCGGGATGCTCAGCCTTCTCAACGGATGCATAGAAGGATTGGCAGTCCGCGAGCATGATTACTCGGTTAAGAGACATCGCGGCTCACCAGCTCTGCTGCCAGCACATTCGCTGCGAGAAAGACGCGCTGAGCCCCTGAATCGATGCAGAAGGCTCGGATATAGTCCCCTTTGACCGAGAGCACTCGAATGCTGCGCTTCGTAATGATTCCTTTTTGACTCATATAAATCATATCAACGACACAACCGACTTTATTGATCCATTGCACCAATGCCATGATGCGCCTCCTCAGGATAAGAACGTTTGTTCTTATTATATACGGAACATGCGTTCTTATACCACAGGGTATTTGTGGTTTTTTCTGACAAGGACTGGATAATCGTGACGTTCCAGTATATGGTAAGGTAAGTCGAGTGGGTACAGGGTATCCGTTAACACCGAGGAAGTGAGAGGACATACGTTCATGATCGAAGAAATAACAGGAAGATTAAAAGCAAGATTTGGGAAGGTGAATTTGATTCCACTTGCTGGCGGATACACGAATCTTGCATTTCTAGTCGAGGGTAGTCATCCCTTATTAGTGGCTAAAGTTGTCCATTTATCTAATGAGGATACGATGAATGAGATCAATGGCTTGAAGCTTTTACAGGGGTCGGGAGTTACGCCTATCATTCATGATGTATTGGATATTTCTAATATGAGAATTGTATTAATGGACTATATGAATGGTAGGAACGGACAGTCTATCCTTGATTCAGAAGATTGGGAGAGAGGAACGATATTATATAAGAGTATGGGTAAATTATTGGCGCTTCAAATACATACCCATCAATTTGATGGAAATGACAAGGGAATAAGACAAAGTAATCTAGCTAGGTTAAAGGAAGACGATTTGGTTTTGGAATACGTACCAGATGAACTAGCTAAGCTGTCAAAGGAGATATTAAGCGAGGCTGAGTTGAACGAAGAACAATGGGTATTAACGCATGGTGATTATGGGTCACATAATGTTTTGTTTGAAGCTGAACGTCATGTGAATGTATTAGACTGGGAGTGGGCTGAATGGGGAAATCCGCTGGGTGATGTGGCTTGGGTATGTTGGTTTACCAAACTGCATTACTCTGGACAAGCACATTTACTGAATACCGTCTTTATAAAAGAGTACCTAGCTCATTATCCCAGTACGATTTCGTCAGAGCAATTGAAAGCATGTTGTGTACACAAAGTTTGGAATATTCTTATGAGGGTCAGTCATGCTCCTGTAGAAGTTCAAACCGAATGGGTTAGGCGTTTAGAATGGACCATTCATATGGATTTTTCTGATGTATGTTAATCGATTGGTTGATAGACAACCTGAAAGAGGAAGTGCGGAGGATATCATGAATCATATATCGGTTCAATTGTGTGGACGTAAATGCAAGTTTATCATCAATAATCTGTACCCGTTGTATTTGCATGATTTGGCAGGGATTCGCAATGTGCTTCCGAATAAATACGGTGTTTTCGAGGAAGAAGAGCAATATCAGACACTAGAACAACAAATACCTGTATTTGATATTTGGTGGGAAAAAGAGGGTGTGCTATTCCCCTACCTCATAACAGTCGATGCTGTACCAGCAGGCTTTGTATTTGTGGCAACACCTCCATATGTGTTAGATCATTGTGACTTTATGATAAACGAAGTATTCATACTAAGACCATTCAGAGGCAAGGGAATAGGCGAATATGCTGTATCCGAAATTTTTAATTGGCATCGAGGGAGCTGGATGCTCTATACGACTCCGACCGATAATAATTCGAAAACAATAAGTTTCTGGAGAAAAGCATTATCCCGGTACACGAATCATCAATTTACGGAAGAAGATAAAGAGCTGCATGATGTTGGCTTAAACAAGGTTTTCAAATTTAACAGTATGAAGAGCGTTTAGAGGGCGGGAAGTCACTTGGCATTCGGTCACGAATCGGATAGATATCTGATTTTGAACTTGATTTGGTTGTTAAAATAGAGAAAGAAGGGTTAAGCATGAGTCAATCGATGAATCGGTATGAACGATTTCGGAACTCTATCCCTCTACTAGTACACAGCAAGAAGCTTGAACAAATTCACAAGGGATACTCAAGTGACGACAAATACATCGTATATAATAGAAATGGTCACCCTTCATATATACTAAGAACCTACAGCATTGATCAGGATAAAAACAAGAGATTGGAATTTAGCAGACTCCAGCTGATGGAAAAGCATGATGTGAAATGTTCTAGACCTATTGAAATTGGGACTCTTCCTGAACAAGAACTTGGTTACATGATTGTCTCATTTATCGAGGGGAACGAAGCATCAGAAGAGCTGCTGCTTTTAACGGAGGAAGAGCAATTCAACATTGGCGTTCAAGCGGGCTTGGAATTAAAGAAGATCCATCAGGTTAGCTGTCCTGATCATATGAAGTCTTGGGGTGAAAGAATGGCCGCCAAGCATCATCAATACCGAGTGGAGTATGCCAAATGCGGAGTTGCGATAAATAACGAAGAGAAGTTGTTATCCTTTATAGATGACAAGCTGCACTTAATGAAGGACAGGCCGAACCTTTTCCAACATGATGATTACCATATTGGCAATCTCATCGTTAAGGACGGGAAGCTTTCAGGAATCATTGATTTCAACAGATACGACTGGGGAGATCCCATTCATGAATTTGTGAAGGTCGGTATTTTTAGTGCAGAGGTTAGTGTGCCTTTTTCAGTCGGTCAAATCCAGGAATACAATCATTATAATGAGCCCGACGATGAGTTCTGGCAACTTTATTCACTCTATCTAGCCATGATGCTAGTCTCATCCATCGTATGGATTCTGAAGGTGAAACCGGATGAGTCCGATATCATGTTGAAGAAGATCCACAAGGTAATGGATGATCATAACAACTTTGAACGTATGATTCCCAAATGGTACAGTCAGTTTCAAGCTAAGGTTTGACTGGGCATTCTAGTATCAAATCGTTTACAAAGAGAAGGCCATCTTCCAGAGGATGGCCTTTAGATTTGCCGTTATAGATTGGACGGAGAACCATATCTTAAGAAACGGTAAGTTTATGCCAGAGATTCAACTAAATAACTCGAATTGAGAGATCTATCGATGCAGGAAGACAGCTGGTGAGAGTGTTGGTAGCAGAGAACTTTCGTCGGGTGATGGTAAATATAGCATGAAAGTGAACTATAAATGAACCCATCAGCCCCGCGCCATCGCATTCGAAAGGGTGTCCGGAAAGTATTTACCCGCAAAGCGCAATAGTTTGGAGAAGCCCGGAACGACCCTCTTTTTGTTTTTCTCCATCCCTTGGATCCCGTGCTTTACGAGTGTATCCAGACTCATACTGGGAATGCTGTCGTTTTGCCCGTCAGGGAGCAGATTGGTTTCCGCAACGAGGGGTGGGATAAGTTCCATCACATGTATGTTCTTTTTCGATTTCTTGAGTTGGATTCGAAGCGCATCGGTAAACATATGCACGCCCGCCTTTGTAGCCGAATAAACGGGATGAAGGGGTGAAGTGACATAGGAAAGACCTGAGCTTACGGTTACGATCATAGCTTCATTTTGTCTGGCCAATTGCGGGAGCAGCGCTTGCGTCATCCAGATGGTTCCGTTTAAGTTCGTTTCGATCTCTGCGGTAGCCCGCTCCAAATCAAGGCTATCGTCCATCAATTCGAATGCGCGCATAATACCTGCCGAGTTGAACAGAATCGAGACTTCAGGATAGTGGTCACGAAGGGTTGCGGCCATTTCGCGAACGGAGTTCGCATTGGAGACGTCGCCACGCAGCCCAATGAGCCCATTATGTTTGTACGACACTTGATCGAGGGTCGCTTGATTTCGTCCAATGACGATGACTTTATTGCCGCGATTCAGTAATTCCAAAGCGAATGAAAGACCGATGCCTGAGGTGCCGCCTGTAACGACGATTGTACGATTTGAAAGATTCATGAAGGACTCTCCTTTTTCTAGTTACGTTTTCTTCATTTTGTAACCTGTGAACGACCTAAGCATATAATGCTAAGTTACAAAAGTCAACAGTTGTAACCTATGGTGTCAATCGGTATAATAAAATCATGAAAAACTTAAGCAGAGAACTCATAATGGAAACCGCACATCGAATGGTTATCGAACAAGGGATGGAGAAAGTCAATCTGTCAAAGGTAGGCTCTGAGCTCGGGACGACTCATGCTGCGATCTACAAGTATTTTTCAGGCAAGGAAGAGTTATGGACTGAGCTTGCGTTGTCGTGGCTGGATCATGAACTTGCGCAGCTGTTTCCATTTGATACGGACAAGTACTCGTCTAAGAAGGATGTCGTACACGATTGGTTATGGGCATTAAGTGGATCGAAATATGAAGCTTATGTACGTGAGCCTGAAATGTTTAAGTTGTATACAGCCTATATCGATCAAAATCCGAAGGTCGTTGCTCGGCACATCAGCGATTTGGTGGACAGCTTGAAGGCAGCAAGTGGCATTGAGGAAGTTGGGCGACTGTATGCTATTTTAATGGCTTTTTCTTATTTTTCCGCGCCAGCTTATGCAGACAATTGGCTGCGTATGGATTTCAAAGCAGAGTTTGAAGCGGTCTGGAAGCTGATCGAGGCGGGGATTGCGAATTAGATGCCTGTGATGTGCATGTCTCTGAAGAATTTGCGGGCTGAACTACAACATGAATAGGAAAAGGGAGAGCAAACTAATCGGGAATTCGAACAGAAATTCGTCAATCGTCAAAATTGAAAACAAATCGTAAACAAATTACGATTTGTTTACTCACTTGTAAGCTGCCAGCTTGATTGGTGGCCTTTTTCCGCTGACGTTATGAACAAGGTGAGATGAAGGAAGAGGTCACCCCAAAAAGGATGGCTTTTAAACTTGCTGTTACAGACAGCGGGGAGAATCGTATCACAAATAAGGGCAAGTTTTTTTGCGTAATTCCTTGAGGAGCTTGGGTTTGAATATCTGTATGCGAGCCAAGGAAACGCTAGAAAGGTTCAACAGGTTATCGTGTCCGCTCTTTGTTGCTTCTCGTCGATTCCCTCTCAAAAGGGGGTCTCGGCTCTAGGTCGAAAATATAATATATGTGCCAAAAATGGATTTAACCAATAGTAAGCTAAACGAACAGGAATCTTCGAGGATGAATAGATTTATATACCTTGCATTATAGAGTAATTTATACTATAAATAAATTGTATAAGTTTACATTTCTGTATGTTGTGGAGGTGAGGATATGGAAGTTAATAAAGAGGTATTAAAAGGCCATATAGACACAATAATACTCTCCCTGTTGTACAACAAAGAAATGTACGGTTACGAAATTGCCAAATTAGTACGAGAAAATAGCAGAGAACAATTTGAATTGAAAGAAGGCACGCTTTACTTGTCATTGAAACGGATGGAGACAAATGAGTGGATTTCTTCTTACTGGAGTGACGATCAAGGACCAGGAGGAAGAAGGAAATATTATAGAATGACGCCCTTGGGTGAAGAAACATTCAAACAAAAACGCTTGGAATGGCAGTTCATCAAAGGAATAATAGATTCATTTTTGGAGGGAGGAGATAGGAAATGAAGGAAATCGAAGCATTTGTCGATTCTGTCTATCAAAATACGGGTGGAAATAAAAAAGAAATAAAAGAATTACAAGCTGAAATGAGAAGCCACCTTCTGGAAGCCGTACACGAATTGAAAAATGAAGGGAAATCGGAGCAAGAAGCCGTTCAGCTTGCAATCGAACGTTTTGGTGGAGAACAGGAAATGCGTGCCGAAATTTCTCAGCTTTATCACAAACAGAAGTTATTTGCAAAAGGGTTGTTGTTTGCAGCTATAACGGTACTTATCGTCGTTATATTTTCTTTTCAATTCCTGTATCAACGCGATTATTTGAGTAGTAATGATTTTCCTCATCGCTTTAACGAAAAGATAATTGATAGTCTACAAGACCACGAATCAATGACAGAAGAAGTAAAAAAAGAAGTTGAATCCATTGTACAAAGCAATAAAAGAGTAAACAAAATAGAAATTTACAATACCAAGGGTATAGAGGGGAATGAGTTGCTTAATTACTTGGACAATTCTAAACCTCTCTATTCGTACTCTGAAGATGTTAATACGCCAAGATGGCTATGGGCAGGATACTATCAAGGTGGTAACGGCATGGGGAATTGGTTTGTATACACGTCTGCATTTGGTTATTATGTAGTATCCATCTTAATTCTTGTAGTGGGAATCGCACTATATTGGGCTTTATTTACAATTTGGGCCATTGTCTATGCTTTCCATACGACAAAGAAAGCAAGTGTCGTATGGATGCTAATTTTCTTGTTTTTTAACATTATAGGTTTCGTGGGATTCCTTTTGATTAATAAAAATTTATTTAAACGTATTCAAGCTTAATCCATAATGATTTGATTAGGCTGATGGGAAACGATTGTAAAATAATTCGAGATCAAAGAAGGGGATAAAATGAATCAGAAATGGCGATGTGCTGTAGACCAAGTCATCCAACTATCCGAGCAAGAGCACAAAAAGCTAACATTAACGTTTGATGTCCAATACATAGATTTCTTGAAGATGGATAAGGAACCGCTTGGAAGCTACCAATGATTCATTTGTATGGGGGGTGTTATTTTGGAAATCGGAATTGTTGGTGATTATAGCCCTGAGTATTCATCACAAAAGCTACTATTTTTTGGATAACCAAGAGGAAAAGACCATTGGATGACGAATACAATATTTACAAAATATGAATGACGCAGCGAGCAGCCGAAGATGGAAGAATGGAAGGAGCTTCGTTGGTGGAGAGTAACAAAAAGGTTAGCAAACGTTTGAAGTGGTTATTGTTTTTCTCAATCCTCGCACTTGCTGTCAACCCCTTTACCGTATCTGCAAGTGTAAATGATTATTCGCTGAAAAGGTTCAGCAGCCAGCTAGCTAATGTACCCTTACCCCAAAAAACGAATAGGGTTGAGAGCTATGATCGAGTAGGAGGAATAACGGGGAACGGGGATAATTGTGACTTTAAAGCAGGCATTACTTATGAAACCGAGCTAAGCGAAGAGGAAATACGAGCCTACTACAGCGGTTTAGAGCTGAGGAGTGCGAAGGGGCAAGGGCAGGTCGAGATCGGCTTGCTGTTTAAAGAGGTGAAATGGAAGACGGACAATCTCGTCTACGAGATTTATATTTTGGATGAGGGCCATAAGGCTGGATTCGATATACGCTGCACCTAGCTTGCAAGCGGATTTCCATAAAGGCCGGTATCCGAACAGGTAGCTCATGCAAGTGAAACCATACAAGAAACAGGGCAGTCCACCTAGGGCTGCCCTGTTTCTTATGCGCTAGGAAGCATGCGTACATATTTCGTTCCATAATGCGCCAAAATAGAAGCAACATGGAAACGAAAGGTGCCGTTATGAACAAACAAAACGCCGGAGAGTTTACGCCGTTTAGTCCATCGCTGCAAGCAAACGTCGAAACGATTCGCCATCGCTTCGGGGGCAGTACAGATATCGTCATTCGCATGTTCCGCAGCGACGCGGCACCAGATCGCGAGGTTGCGATTATTTATGTGGACGGGATTGTTGATTCAGAGACGATTAACGAGAGTGTCATGGAGCCGTTAATGTCGATGAAGCTGCCTCCGCATGCATACGTGAAGGGCGGTAAGCTTCTAGAGGCGCTGCGCAGCTGTGTAGTATCTATAGGATCGGTGCAGGAAATCCAAAATCTGGAGCAGGCGCTTCAATACATGACGGATGGTCTATGCGTCATTATGGCGGATGGCAGCGCAGCGGCATTGACGGCGGATGTGAATGGCGGCGAGTATCGGGGAGTGACGATTCCCCAAACCCAAACGGTTATACGGGGACCGCAGCACGGCTTCGTCGAGAATGTGCGGACGAATATCAGCTTAGTCAGGCGCATTATCCGCTCGTCTGATCTCCATATTCAGATGCATAAGATCGGACGGCAAACCCATACGAATGTCGCTGTTCTGTATTTGAATGGAATAGCGGATGATGGCATCGTGAAAGAGGTTTACCGTCGATTAGCAGCTATTGATATTGATGGTGTGCTGGAGAGCGGCTATATTGAAGAATTCATTCAAGATGAAACGTTCACCCTATTCCCAACACTAATGAATACGGAGCGGCCCGATACGATTGCGGCTGCCCTGTTAGAAGGAAGAGTAGCGGTAATGGTGGACGGATCGCCGATTGCCTTGATGGCACCGACGACTTTTTTTACCTTCTTCCAATCGCCGGAGGATTATTATCAACGTTTTGACATTGCTTCATTTGTCCGAATCATTCGTTACGGCGCGTACGTCGTGTCTATTCTCCTTCCTGCCCTGTATATCGCAGTGACGACCTATCACCAAGAGATGCTGCCTACGACGCTGCTCATCAGTCTGGCAGCACAGCGGGAAGGGATACCATTCCCTTGTCTGGTCGAGGCTCTGCTGATGGAGCTAACCTTTGAGGTACTGCGCGAGGCGGGGCTGCGAATGCCGCGGGCAATCGGACCGGCGATATCGATTGTCGGTGCACTCGTACTCGGGCAGTCGGCAGTGCAGGCTGGCATCGTATCGGCTGGCATGGTTATTATCGTATCCTTCACAGCTATTTCGAATTTTGTCATGCCGGAATTCAATATGGCAGCTACTTCACGAATTATCCGCTTCCTCTTCATGATTATGGCGGGTATATTCGGTTTTTTCGGTATTTTCATATCGGTGCTGCTCATGCTGATTCATCTGGTTTCGCTGCGTTCCTTCGGCGTGCCGTACATGTCCCCAATGGCGCCTGGACCTACAAGGCAGGGACCGTGGCGGGATGTGTTTGTAAGGCTGCCATGGTGGGCGATCGTACTTCGACCGATGGATTTGAACCTGCGGAATCCGAAACGCCGGCCAAACGGAAAAAAACCGCCGGCCCAGCGTCATTCTGACAAAGCATAATGGGAGGGAGAGAAGAACGACAATGAACAAATGGAGACTGCTGCTGCCGCTGCTTGCATGTCTGCTTGTTACGGGCTGCTGGAACCGCGTGGAGCTGAACGATATTGCGGTTATTTCGGCAACCGGCGTAGATTGGAAGGAAGGGAACTGGGTACTCACGTATCAGGTCGTCATCCCGCAGGCTATTTCCAGTCAGGGCGGTGCGAGCAACTCGGCGGCAGTCAATGTATTCTCCACCAAAGGCCCAAGCTTCCGCAGCGCAGTAAGCAAGGCGAGTCAAGAGACCTCGCGTAAGCTTTATTTCTCACACACCCAGATCATTATCGTCGGTCAGGAAGCAGCGCGGAAAGGGATGGCACCGCTCCTCGACACGTATTTGCGCAATCACGATTCCCGTGAAACCGTAAGCGTCTACCTGTCCAAAGGCAGCGCGAGGCGCATGCTGGAGCAGCTCATTCCGCTGGAGAAAATTCCTGGAGCAGCCATACAACGGATGATTACGAATGAAGAGATGAATAGCTCGAACTTCCGCCAAATGACAATCCACCAAGTGCTGCTGGATTTGCTTGGAACGACGCATGCGACCGCTTTGCCAGGGCTTGTTGTCTCCGGTACGAACGAGAATATTGTTCGTGCCGAGCAGTTGTCCCATACGAGCACGCCGAGCAAGATAAGATTGTCGGAGCTTGCGTTAATAGCTGACGATAAACTCGTGGGCTGGATTGATAATGAAGAGAGCTTGGGTGTTATGTGGTTGTCTAATCATGTGAAAAAAACGACCGTTCCGTTCGCATGCGAAGAGGAAGGCGAGGCTCATAAAAATTCGTCTATTCGGATTACGAATGCGAAGACGGGGCTTCGCCCTCAGCTGTCAGGCGGCAAATGGACGATGCATGTCGATGTAACAGCATCAGGCACGCTAATGGAATACAATGGCGAAGGCGACTTGTCTAAACCTGAGCAGGTAAATAAAGTCGCGACCTGCATTGAAAGTGAAATTGCCGCCATTATGGAGCAAGGCTGGACGGCTGTTCAGAAGCATAAAGTCGATGTAATTGGGTTCGGCGACGCTATTCGGAAGAAATACACTAAGCAATGGTCAAAGATGTCGGGCAATTGGCCGCAATTGCTGCCAGATACAGAAGTAAAGCTGTCGATAAACGTGAAAATTAAATCGACGGGTATGAGTGCGAGCGGATTTAAGAAGGAACAGAAGAAGGACGGCGGGTAAGCAGGAAGGAGATCATATGCAGCAGATCGGGAAAAATCAGCTTTCTATATTGATTATCGTCTTTATGATCGGAAGCACCCCTTTGTTCGAGCTCGGTATTAAAGCCAAGCAGGATGCTTGGCTAGCGATGACGGTAGCCGCGGTGGCCGGTCTGCTGCTCACGTTCATGTATGTTCACATCCAGAAGCGAGCGCCTGGGGCGGAGCTTGCCGAGCTGCTCACTATGCATTTTGGCCGCTGGATCGGCGGCTTTATCGCTGTACTATACGTTATATGGTTTTCATACGAGTCGATGCGCAACGTACGGGATGTTGGCGAGCTTACGACAATGGCGCTGCTCACTTCTACGCCAAAGTGGATCGTTATGCTGCTGATCCTTACTGCAGGGGCATACACGGTTAGCAAGGGACTTGAGGTGTTTGTACGTGTTGTGCAACTGCTGTTTCCCATAGCGCTGCTTAGCTACGCCTTTATTGTACTGCTGCTGCTTATAACAAGGCTGCCAAAGCTAACGCAATTGCTCCCTATTCTAGAGAATGGCATTACACCAGTATTAACGGCTGCGTTTCCTGATGTGCTTGGTTTTCCGTTTGGACAAATGGTTATTTTTCTCGTCTTCTGGAAGCATGTGAGTGAGAAAAAAATAATTGGCCGCGCATCCTATTGGTCGTATATTGGGGTGTCAATCTTTCTGATCTTTATGAATGTGGTTGTGCTATGTGTGCTGGGACCGGAGCTGGCCGCAATAACGGCTCTTCCGCTGCTCGAAGTGGTGCAGATGATTCGGCTGGCGAATATACTTGAGCGCTTGGATGTCATTGTTACACTGCTGCTGTACATCGGACTTTACGTAAAGATGACGGCTCTGTATATGGCTGCAGTATTTACGCTGAAGGCTGTGCTGGGCATCGCCTATCGATTATGCGTGCTGCCTATCGGTCTTGTCATATATGGCACGGCGTTTTTGGAGCCCAATAACACTTATCATCTGTGGATCGGACTCGATATTACGCTCAAGATCGTACCCGTATTTCAAATTCTGCTGCCGTTGCTTCTGCTCATAGTCGGCATGAGGAAGAAATACAAGCAGGCGAAATGAGCTGCCTTCTATCACGAGTTTCTCACCCAAACGGCTGTTCCAACATAATTTATGGAATGGATGAACGGTCGACGACGGCTTGAGGGGGATACGCGTGAGCGATGCCAGTAGAAGGATAACAAGTATTATACTTGTTACTTATAATAAGCTTACCTATACGAAGCAATGCGTGGAGAGCATTCGGCGCCATACGCAGCATGGCAGCTATGAGCTGATTGTGGTGGATAACGCGTCGACGGATGGTACGGTGGAATGGGCCGAGAATGAAAGCGATATTACGCTAATACAAAATCATACCAATGCGGGCTTCCCGAAAGGCTGCAACCAAGGTATGGCGGCCGCTTCGGGCGAGTTTCTTATGCTGCTCAATAACGATACGATTGTGACGCCAGGCTGGCTTGACGGCTTGCTGCGCTGCTTGCTTAGCGATGAAACCATAGGAGCGGTCAGCCCCGTTACGAACTCCGCTTCCTATTGGACAACGATTCCAGTTACCTATCAGACGATTGAAGAGATGGAGCTGTTCGCATCCGCACTGCATGCGATTCCGGATCGTACGAAATGGGAAGAGCGGGTTAAGCTGGTCGGTTACTGCATGCTCATGCGGCGCGAGGCAACCGAGCGGGTGGGGCCGCTTGATGAGTGCTTCGGTATCGGCAATTTCGAGGATGACGATTACGGCTTGCGGCTGCGGCTAGCAGGCTACAAGCTCATCTTGTGCGGGGACACCTTTATTCATCATTACGGTAGTGTATCTTTCAGCTCGGAGCCGGAGGCTTACCGGAAAACGTTTGAGAACAACACGAATATTTTCAAGGTGAAGTGGGGCTTTCATCCCGGGGAAGCGACGCATATCCGAATGGATTTCAGTACGGTAATCAGGCGGGAATCTCATGGCTACAAGCGCGAGGGCTGCGCAATTCTGGAAATCGGCTGCGGCTGTGGAGCGACCATCCTTCATATGAAGCAGCAATTTCCTGGCGCGGCTTGGTTCGGGGTCGAGCGCAACGAGCTGGCTGCACGGGTTGCCGAAGGGTCAGGGATTACCGTATTCCGCTCGAGTGAGCCAGATGATTGGGTGCTCCCGGATGAAGGCTTGAGCGGCATTATTATCGGAGATGCTCATGCGTACGGAACGCCGCAAACGATGAAGCGGCTTGTCAGCTTGCTGGCACCAGGGGGCTGGATTGCCGGATGCTTCGCCAACCGATTCTATTATGCGAACATTAAGCAATATCTAGATCCGGCGAATGTGAACGCACAACGCCAAGCGGTCATGCAGTACACGATGCAGCAGGTTAATCAATTATTTGTGCAATCGGGCTTCTCGTATGTGAAGGTCACGCTTGCTGAGAATAAGCCTGAGGATGAGCAAGCTTATATCCGTATGCTTGAGCAGTTGACGGACGAAGCGATCTCGAATGAGCTGACAGCTGCCTATTTGCTCGTATATGGACGTTTAGGACATGATGATGGCCAGCAGGAAACAGCTGAGCAGGAGCAAGCGCAATCTACTGCGACAGAGAGCAGCGAATCGGAAGCGGGGAAACAGTTGGAGGAGCCCGCACTAGTAGTGTCAACGGCTGAGGACGTTGACGAGTTAGAGACGAAGACCGCCGTGCCGGAGCAAAAGCAGGAGCAGTCTGACGAAGTAGCGGAACAAAACGATGTGGCATTTACAGGTGAGCGCCTTGTCGTCAATCGAACTGTGAAGCAAGACTACAGCAGCGTGTACAATGAGCATATGAGTCGTTATGTATTTGCAAGCCGGTTGGTAAGTGGTCTTCGAGTACTGGATGCGGCTTGCGGAGCAGGTTACGGCAGCGAGATGCTGAAGCGATCCGGTGCAGCTGAGGTCATTGGTGTCGATGTGGATCTTGCTTCGCTTGAGCTGGCGAAACGCGATTACGGGGGCACCGATATATCGTTCGTAGAAGGAGATGTACTGGCGCTGCCCTTCGGGGATGCATCCTTCGATGTCGTCGTTTCGTTCGAGACGATTGAACATGTTGCATCAGGCGCAGATTGGATCAAGGAATCGGCCCGGGTACTGAAGGAGGGCGGTTTGTTTATCGTCTCGACACCGAACCGGACTGTTACGAATACGCCCATTTATTTCGAAGAGCTGCCCTTCAATCAGCATCATCGCTTCGAGTATCGTACAGCAGAGCTTATTGGGGAGCTGGTACAGCATTATGCTGTCGAGGCTGTTTATGGTCAAAATGTGTACGATGATTCATTGTTTCCTACGATGCGCTGGCTGCGCGAGCTTCACGGTATTGCACCGGATCGGGCAGAGGCGCATAAGCGGACATGGAATCCGCATGAGCTGATTCCGCTGCACGAGATAAAGAGCGCGGAGCCTATGTACATCGTTGCCGTGTGCAGAAAGAGCAAGCGTTGGCCGTACGATGCTCGTCATTCTTAAGGTGAACCGGCTGGCTGTCTCCTTCCTTTGGCGATGCGTTCATTCCGAGAAATATAAAGCATGTATAGCCTACGGATACACTTTACTATATTTCAAAAAAAACTAGCGCTACTGTCGGTTTATGCTATACAATGAATGGTATTGACGAAACCGAATATGTTCCGGGGAGCTGGTTAGGCCGGCTGAGAGGGGATTATAAGTACAATTCCGACCCGTTAAACCTGATCTGGATAATGCCAGCGTAGGGACAGAAGCTCTGTTTGTCAGGCAAGCTGGATCATAGAGATCAAGCATATGCCGGCATAATAGCTGCACAGCCGATTATAAGGCGTCCTCCAGATTGGGAGGACGCTTTTTTTGACGTATTGGAGTGGATATGATTTTGGCATCCTTTCTCTATACATAATAGGGAATACTGCAGCTAGGCACCGGATGCGTTGAGGGTTCGTCATGAGAGACAAATAGGAGCGGTGAGAGGGGAACGAACAAATCATGTTGTTGAAAAAACCAGGGAAACTGTCGTGGAGAATGGCAAGCACGATGCTTATTATCGGATTAACGCTGGCGGGCTGCGGCTCCAATGGCAATGCGCCGACAGCGAGCAATGAGCCTAAGGAACAAACGGGGACGGCGGACAAGCCGCTTGAAAAGGTGCAGGTTGTACTCGATTGGACGCCAAATACGAATCATACGGGGCTGTACGTAGCCAGAGATAAAGGTTATTTTAAGGAGCAGGGACTTGACGTAGAAATTATTCAGCCTGGTCAGACCGGAGCCGATCAGATGGTTGCATCCGGCAGTGTGCAGTTCGGCGTAAGCTACCAAGAGTCGATTACGATGGCCCGAATTGCAGGGGTGCCGCTCGTATCGCTTGCGGCAGTTATTCAGCACAACACGTCCGGATTTGCATCGCCGCTGGCGAAAGGCATTGATTCTCCTGAGAAATTCGAAGGCAAAACCTATGGAGGCTGGGGTGCTCCCGTTGAGGAGGCTGTCATTCAGTCGCTCATGCAGGAGAAAGGCGCGGATGTGGCTAAGGTCAATATGATCAGCATCGGCGACAGTGATTTTTTCACGGCCGTGAAGCGGGATATTGATTTTGCGTGGATCTATTATGCATGGACAGGCGTAGAAGCTGAATTGCGCGGCGAGAAAATCAATATGCTCTATTTGACCGATTACAGTGACAAGCTGGATTACTATACACCCGTGCTGACGACAAGTGAAGCGATGATCAAGGATAAGCCAGAAATCGTTAAGGCGTTTACAGCTGGAGCGGCAGAGGGCTACCAATATGCGATTGACAATCCAGATGATGCAGCGGAAATTCTGATCAAAGCGGAGCCGGATCTGAACGCAGAGCTCGTGCGCGCGAGTCAGAAGTGGCTGAGTCCGAAGTATCAAGACGATGCACCGCGCTGGGGAGAGCAGAAGCTCAGTGTATGGGAAAACTATGCAAACTGGATGTTCGAGCACAAGCTGCTGGAGAAAGAGCTTGAGGCAAACAACGCGTTTACGAACGAGTTTTTGCCCGAATAACGGCTGAATGATAAGGAATAGGCGGCATAAGCAGGCTGCTGCTGACAACCAAGAAGAAAGAAGGAATGAAGATGGCAAACGCTCTTGTAAGCATTCAAATACTACCGACAACACCAGGCGGAGAAAGTGTTATCCCTTATGTTGATCGCGCAATTGAGATCATCAAAGCGGCAGGCGTGCCATACCGTGTAGCGCCGCTTGAGACGACAATGGAAGGCGAGCTTAGCCATTTGCTGAGTGTGGTGCAGTCCATGAGCGAAGCGATGACAGAGCTCGGCTGCCCTTCGGTTATTTCGCAAATTAAAATTTATTATAATCCGGCAAACGGCGCTTCTATGGGAAGACTGCTGGAGAAATACCCTGATGGGCAATAAGAAGAACGTATGGTCCAAAATATGGCCGCCGGCGACACTGATGATCGTGCTGCTGGCCGGCTGGCAGATTGCCGCCTATCTGGAGTTGTTCGAGCAGTGGCTGCTTCCGTCTCCATTCTCGATTGTGGAAGAGGCAATTCAGGTTTGGCCTAGGCTCTTGGATCATACAAAAGCAACGGTGCAGCTAACACTCATCGGCTTCGTGGGAGGATCAGCGGTGGGCTTCGTGCTCGCCGCTTTGCTGCATCTTATTCCGGGTGCGCGAACCGCTGTCTACCCGCTGCTTGTGCTGACACAGAACGTTCCTGTCATTGCAATTGCTCCCATTCTGACGATGCTGCTTGGGTGGGGACTGCTGCCAAAGGCGCTGCTTGTCATTATGGTATGTTTTTTCCCGATTACGGTAGCGATGCTGAACGGCTTGACGAATACGGATGCACAGCTCCGAAATTATTTGCAAATGATTGGAATCCGCAGATTCCGGTTGTTCTGGCATTTGGAGCTGCCGCATGCCATTGTTCATTTGTTTTCCGGATTGAAAATTGCAGCCTCTTACAGCGTATTAAGTGCAGTAGTCGCAGAATGGCTCGGGACGAACAAGGGGCTCGGAGCGTTCATGCTAATCTCCTCCAAAGGCTTTTTGCCTGATCGGGTATTTGCTGCTGTGTTTATCATCGTTGCGCTTAGCTTGTCGTTGTTCGGACTTGTTACGCTGGCAGAGCGTCTCGTCATTCGTTGGCGTCCTGAGAAAGAGGTGAAATAGCCAAATGAGCAGTGGCATTGAGAATGAAAGGCCAACGTTGCAGGTGCAGCGGATTCGGCAGAAGTTCGGCAAAGGGAAAGCTGCCAAAGAGGTGCTTGCAGGCTTGACGTTTTCGGTTGCGGATGGTGAGTTCGTCTCGATTATTGGACCTTCAGGGAGTGGGAAAACGACCCTGTTCCAAGTGATTGGCGGGTTGGAGCGCCCCTCAGAGGGCGAGGTATGGATAGGAGGCAAGGAGACGACTGGGCAGCGCGGACATATCTCGTATATGCCGCAGCAGTCGTCATTGCTGCCTTGGGAAACAGTAGCAGGCAATATCGAGCTGTCGCTATCCATATCGGGCATCGATCGCAAAGAAGCGAAGTCGTCAACACAGGAATGGCTGGAGCGGATTGGGCTACAGGAATATGCAGATGCTTATCCTCATGTATTGTCAGGAGGGATGCAGCAGCGGGTGTCTTTTCTCAGGGCGCTGCTAGCGCCGCAGCAATTAATGCTGCTGGATGAGCCGTTTGGCGCATTGGATGCATTAACCCGGCTGCATATGCAGCAATGGCTCATGTCCATATGGGAGCAGAACCGTAGGTCGGTATTGCTTGTCACGCATAGTATTGAAGAAGCCTTGATTCTGTCAGACCGAATTATTGTAATGTCAGCTTCTCCTGCTGTGGTGCTGGATGAATTTATCATTCCATTCGAGCGTCCTCGTCGTGAAGAGATATGGAACGATCCGAGATTTAACGAGCTGAAGCAGCATATCTATAGGCTGCTTCAGAACAGTGCTGAGGAGTGAAGCTGGAATGACAAGTGATTGGAGCAGCAGGCAGCAAGCATCGGAGGAGTCTGATATGCAGAACTTCCACGCATGCATAGACGCTCACATCCATATGGATTTGTATGCCGAGGAAGAGCGAAACGAGTTGCTGAAGCATGCTTTTTCAGAAGGCGTGGAGGCAGTCGTAGCGGTCTCCATGCATCTGGATTCTGCGAAAGTAAATCATGCGCTTGCGAGGCAATATGCGGGACGTGTATTCCTAGCATATGGATTTCATCCGGAACAGCCGATACCCGAAAGCTCGCAGATCGATGAGCTGTTCTTATGGATTCGCTCGCGCTATGAAGCTGGCGAGACCTTCGCAATCGGCGAAGTAGGGCTTCCTTATTATATGCGTTTGGAAGCAACTGAAGCGGGAAATGATACGTTTGATGAGAAGCCGTATTTGGAGCTGCTGGAACGCTTTGCAGAGCTCGCGGCTGAGCTGGACCTTCCTATTGTTCTGCATGCCGTCTATGAGGATGCGGATAAGGCATGTGATATTCTAGAGAAATATGGTGTCCGCAAAGCACATTTTCACTGGTTCAAGGGCAGCGATGCCGTTATAAAACGAATGGCTGACAGCGGCTATATGGTGTCGATAACGCCCGATGTTGCTTATGAAGAGGAGATTAGGCAGCTTGTAGCACAATATCCGATCGAACAGCTGATGGTGGAGACTGACGGACCGTGGCCGTTCGAAGGCCCTTATGAAGGCCGCCAGACCAAGCCGGCAATGGCGGCTGATGCGGCTGGGCATATTGCAAGCATAAAGCAGAAGTCTGCTGAGCAGACTGCACAGCTTCTGCTTGCGAATACGCGTCGCTTCTATGGATTATAAGTCATTATGCTCATCGTAATACAAGATCGCCGCTTCGTTCAGAGTGAAAGCTCGGATGAGGCGGTTTTTTGGTTTATTTAAAAATAAAGGACGGCGACAGCCGTTTCACCTTGGGAGATAATTCCTTGTTTAACAGGAAATGAAGACAGGCTGTCGAACAGGAATAGATGACGATATCCGATCTTAGATATTAGGGGAGATCGTACTTCAGTATAAGATAACGGAGGTTTGTATCAAATGATAAATGATATGTTTGCAGCGTCCAGCAAGGGAGATACCGTACGTTTAGCCGGAATTTTGAAAGAAAATCCATTTTGGGTAAACGCTGAAAATGAAGAAGGGCTGACTCTGCTCGGCTATGCATCTCATTATGGACAAGCGTCGGCTGTTAAGCTGCTGCTGGAGCACGGGGCGGAGGTCAATGCTCTATCCCATTCCAAGGTTAGTTATATTCCGTCTAATACGGCTTTGCATGCTGCTATCGCAGGAGAAAAAGAGCTTACCGTTATCAAGCTGCTGCTAGAGTACGGAGCGAAGACGAATATACTAGACAGCAACGGCCATACCAGCCTGCATGCGGCTGCCCTTCACGACGATGGTCCTGCAATCATCCGTTTGTTGATCAAACATGGGGCAGACATGGATGCCCAGACAGAGGATGGAGCAACAGCGTTGGTATTGGCTAAGGAAAAAGGGAATCTGAGAGCAGCTGCAAGTTTAATTGAAAATAACGCTTCTGTTTAGTGTCTTTGAGGGAACAGCATCTCTTTCATACCCGTTTGTCCATTGCGCCTTGCCGCCTTGCTGCATACACAGATAAGGACAGGTAAGTACCAAAGCCGCAGCAAGCGGCGGAAGGGAGCCTTAGCAATGGCACAGATGACAAGGAAACAATTTTTTGAGCTGCTGGCACCGACAGTCATTCGCATTTGGCAGGAAGGATCACCAATGCTGCCATCGGTTCGATTAGCACAAAACTTGCTTGAAACCGGTGGAGTCATTCATGACTGGTACAATCTAGGTGGCATTAAGGTTGGCAGCGGGCAACGAAATGCCTATTGGCATGGCGAAGCTGTTGTGAAGGGCACTTGGGAGGTTGTCGACGGAAGAAACGAAACGACCAGAGCCGCGTTCCGAGCATACAAAAGCGTATATCATTTCTACAAGGATTTGGATATACTGCTCGGGACTCCTAGGTATGAGCGTGTGCGGCAGGCGCTGACACCTGAGAAGCAGGCAGATATGCTCTATGCTTGCGGCTATGCGACCGATCCATCGTATCCATCCAAGCTGAAAGCAATTATCAATCAATACGGCTTGAAAAAGGTTGATGCGGAGGGAACCAAGCTATTTCCGATGCCGGAGAAGCTAAAGGATGCCGAACGAATAACGGTGCTGAATAAAGGGTTATTTCTATCAAGCGGATATTTGACTGGTGGGTCGACGTGGATACCAGCTAGATTAGTCGGGGAAGCGCATGGAGGGGAAATTGATTGGAATGGCACGCAAGTGACGATCAACAGCATTGCTGTGGAGTCTTTACTATCAGAAGCGACGGGTTATGTTCCTATTCGTGCACTAGCTGCTGTTCTCGGGCTCAAGGTAACGTGGGATCAGGTTGCGAGAGTTATTCTGCTGGTCTAATAGAAACGAAGAAATATGTGTCACCCCGCGGACAAAACAATAAACCGTCAGCCGAATATTCGGCTGACGGTTTATTGTTTTGCCTATAGAAAGGGTTCATTTCCCTTTTCGCGAAGCAGCCCAAAAGGCCAGTATGATCAGGGGAATTAGAATGTACCAGGGAATTGTGATGGTATCTCCGACAATAAAGGCCAGTGACATAACAAGGATGACTCCGAAAATAATGTACAAGCAGCCTCTTCCGAATGTTTCCATTTCAATCGCCTCCTAAAGCTTAGGCTGCGCGCAGCAAGCTTTCTTCGTTCCTGAAAGTATATTCAACTATAACGTTTTTATGGGTGACAAGGTTCCAAAAATGAACAAAAAAATGGCCCGCATCGCTGCGAGCCGGTGTCCTAGATCTATATATCAACAGTGGGGTTGATGTCTTTAAGTATAAGAAACGAACCTTAATTCAACATTAAAAATGTTTGTCCGAATCTTGAATGATCGCTAGGTGTAGTTTATTGAGGTTTGGAGCTGAATCTAGAATATTCGCACATCGCTTGTTCCCGCTCCCGAATAGAATGAAAGCTGCCGTGAAATAATAAACCGGAACAAAAATATATAAGTTAGGGGTTGGGAAAATGAAAAAGTTTTGGTCGCTATTCTGTCTGGCAGCATGTCTGACGTTAGTGCTTGCAGTACCTGCATTTGGTGATAATTCGAAGTCAGCTACGACGGATACCTACACGAATAGAGGGGTTAACAATTCGATGAATGGTACTGATCTACGCACCGATATTGAAAGAGGCGTGAACAATACAACTCGTGCTCTAGACGTGGATACTCGCAGGAACTTGAATGCGAATAACTACCGCACAAATGCAGTCGATAACGATAATGACTTCAATTGGAGCTGGCTCGGACTGCTCGGCTTGATTGGATTAGCAGGTCTTCGTAACCGTGGTCGCGAGCGTACGTAATCCCTTAATCGCTGCAACAACAAAACCCTGCCGAAATCGGCAGGGTTTTGTTGCATTAGTGGAGCTGATTATCAACGTATCTTCCGTGCTCTGGCACTGTGATTTCTTTGAATTATTGAGTAAAGAGCAGTAGGTATTCTAGCTTGTCATCGGCACAGCTTGGTTTGGCTTCGTTAAGAATGATACTAGTGGCAATTGTACATATTAAGGCATCATGAACGAAGGAGACTAAATAAGTATGACTGTCATTCAAATGCCCAAATTTCCAAAATCACTTTGGATCTACTCAAAAGACAATTCTGATGAATATGCATCCCTTGAACAAAATATCGAAACGGATATTACCGTTGTCGGTGGAGGCATCTCTGGCATTACAACGGCGTATGTACTTGCAAAGGAAGGGTTTAAAGTGGTGCTCGTTGAAGCAGGACGACTTCTGGGAGGGACGACGGGACATACAACAGCCAAAATTACAGCGCAGCATGATCTGATCTATGACGAGCTAATCGGAAGTGAAGGTAAGGAGAAAGCACTTCTCTATTATAAGGCTAACGAGGAAGCTCTGCAGTTCGTGAAGCAAACGATTGAAGCAGAGAAGATCGAATGTGGTTTCTCAACCCAAGATTCTTATGTGTACAGCGAAACAGAAGAATACATAACAAAGCTTGAACAAGAAATGTCTGCATATACCTCACTAGGCATCAATGGAGCCCTTGTGGACCGCATTCCATTGCAGTTACCCGTCAAAGCCGCAGTGGTCATGTATGATCAAGCACAATTTCACCCCTTGCAGTATTTGTCTGCCCTTGTAGCCAGATTCGTAGAGGCGGGAGGCATAGTGTATGAGAATACGACGGCTGTTGATGTGGAGACAGGACCGCTGCCGGAAGTCATTATGAGCCGAGGTCATCGCATCAAATGTAAGCATGTCGTATCGTGTACTCACTTTCCATTCTATGATGGACATGGGTTTTATTTTGCAAGGATGCATGCGGATCGCTCTTATGTGCTTGGTATTCGTGCGGTTGAAAATTTAATTGAAGGAATGTATCTGAGCGCCGGAGATCCGAAGCGCTCCATTCGGTACGCTGATTCGGCTGAGCATGGCAAGCTGCTTATTATCGGTGGACAAAGCCACAAAACCGGACAAGGCATATGTACAATTAATCATTATGAGCAATTGCAGAGGTTTGCCGAGCAGCATTTCCGAATCGAAGAAATCGTATATCGATGGTCGGCACAGGATTTAACGACGGGTGATAAGCTGCCGTATATAGGCAGAATTACAGCATCTTCACCCAATGTGTATATTGCAACTGGATATCGGAAATGGGGAATGACGAACGGCACGGCTGCTGCTTTGCTCATTAAGGACTTGATCATGGAGCGCGACAATGATTTCCAACACGTATTCACTCCTTCACGTCCAATGTCTGGGGGAACGATCAAAAGCCTTATCGTGGATAATCTAGACGTTGCGATGCATCTTATTGAGGGTAAGCTTGAGCTGGTGAACAAGCATCCTGAAGACTTAGCGAATGATGAAGGCTGTATTGTTAGGCTTCATGGCAAGCGAGCGGGCGCTTACAAGGATGACGAAGGGAAGCTGTACCTTGTTGATACGACATGCACGCACATGGGCTGCGAGGTGGAGTGGAACAATGGAGAGAGAACATGGGACTGCCCTTGTCATGGCTCCAGATTCGCGATAAACGGCGATGTCATTGAAGGTCCCGCAGAAGAGCCGTTAAAGTTGCTGCAGAGCTAGAGCGGTTACTGATTGTTGGGAAAGTTACTTGGAGTAGAACCGTGGGGAATAAGGAGAGGAGCGCAATTGTGAAAAAAAGGTGGGATTTAGCAGCTCTAGCATCGATTCCGTTCATCATGACGCTCGCTAACTCCATGTTAATACCTGTGCTTCCGTTATTGCAGAAGAAGCTGAACATATCTGCTGTCCAATCAAGCCTGATTATAACGGTGTATGCGGCAATATCGATTGTCTGTATTCCAATTGCGGGGTATTTGTCAGATCGATTTGGCAGGAAAATGATTATCTTAACAGGCTTGTCGATTGCAGCCATAGGTGGTCTAATAGCTGGTTTAGCCACTTGGTTTATGGATTCTCAGGTGTATCCAGTTATATTGGCGGGACGGTTCATCCAAGGAATCGGCGCTGCGGGTGCATTCCCGATCGTCATTCCGTTAGTCGGAGATATGTTTGACAGCGAAGAGGATGTAAGCAGTGGGCTTGGGATGATCGAAACAGCTAATACGCTCGGAAAAGTAATCAGCCCCGTGCTGGGAGCAGCGTTGGCGCTTGTCGTATGGTTTCTGCCGCTCGTGATAATCCCAGTCATCTCGCTCATCTCCATTGCGGGCGTTCTCTTTCTGGTGAAAGCGCCTAAACAGAAACAAGCCAAAGAAAATGGTTTGAAGCAATTTTTCAAGTTAATTCAAACCATTCTTGCTGAAAAAGGACGCTGGCTGTATGCCGTATTCGCCATCGGCTGCTTGGCAATGTTTATCATGTTCGGCTTTCTTTATTTTTTGTCATCGATTCTTGAAGAACGCTATCATATTGACGGCATAAAGAAGGGTTTGCTCCTCGCCATACCTTTAAGTGCGATTTGTTTGGCTTCGTTTCTTGCGGGGAAGCTTCTTGGGAAAAGTAAAACGAGAATGAAATGGTTTATTGTAATTGGAACTGCAGTGTTAGCGTTAATGATGTTCCTGTGCGGTATCATTAATACGCAGAAGTTGTTTTTATTCGTTTTATTTATGTTTGCAAGCGGTGCGGGCATCGGATTGGCATTGCCAAGCTTGGATGCGCTTATAACAGAAGGAATTGAGAAGCAGGAGCGGGGAACCATTACTTCGCTTTACAGCAGCGCAAGGTTTATTGGCGTAGCTGTCGGTCCATTAATTGCATCGATGCTTCTTCAAAAGGAAGATCTGTTATTTTATTTGTTTGCGGGATTCGGGCTTATATGCACGGTGCTTGCGCTGCTTGCCATCAAACCCGGTACAGAACATTCGACCACTTGAATGGTAATGTAATAGCCCCCGACCTCTAGGAAAGAGGTCGGGGGCTATTGTCGTTTGTTGCCGTGTTAGGGGTATATAGCCGATTTATTAGCTTGCGCAGGCTACACCATCTTTGTCCCGATCGAGCTTAAAGCTGTAGCCAGGATCTCCTTTGTACAGAGGAGCCGCTCCTGCTTCTCTGACAGCCGCACAATTCGCATAATAGACCGTTTGCTCTTCCTCAGGCGCAGTTGCTTGCGCAGTGAGTCCGTCAATAAGGAAGAGGACGCGTGTACCGTCTTTCAGATCAGTTAATTGGTTTCCGATCCATGAGCCTGCTCCGCGGTTATCCTTAGGGGTTACATAAGCAATGTCCGCACCAGCTCCGCCTTCTTTGCACATGGCCATTGGCCACTCATCTCGGTCAAAGCCTTTTTTGGTCGGAATGCCCCGAAGCGAAGCTTCTCGGTTAGCTTCAGCACCATCTCTGTCGATGGTACAAACCGCCGATGCGCCTGCCTTAATTGCTGCTGCAATATGTGCAATGGTTTCGGGATAGCGATCAGTTGGCAGTTGGATGGTTTTATCATAGTTTGGTGTCGAAGCAGAATCTTCATTCGTTGTGGCCGTTAATAGATTTCCGCAGCCTGAGAGGAGGAACGCAATAAGTAGTGCTGCTAAGTTGGCTTTCATTATGTATCTCCATTTCTAGTTGTTTGTTTCCATCATACACTAGAGGTTCGCTAGCGGATAGAAGATTATGGAGATTGCAGCAGCAAACACAGAAAAGATCCTTGTTACAGGATCTTCTCCGTATTTAAGCATAAGGAAATGCAGCTAGCAGGTTTGCGAAGCTTAGATGTTTAGGGGAAGATTAGTAGCCCTTTCCGTAACCTCCGAAAACGCCACAACTACAAGCGATAATGACAAGCAGAATGAAAAGGACCAAAATTGTACCTGTATTATTGAAAGCACCGCCAACATAACCGGACATGTTCATTGCACCTCCTTCGTGCCTGAGTACTCTGTAGGTTATGCTTACGGTAACGCTCGTGCTTGGGTGTTTGTTACCTGAAATGAGCAATTCATCCATGTATGCACAGATCGAGCGAGGGAAATCACACGATTCTGATACTTGCAGTGTTAAAATACGCTGCATATTTACATAAGTTCATGATCTTGAAATCTGATCATTTCATTCCTGATTTAGGAATGAAATAATGATCCCGAATTCAAATTTGAGTAAGGTGGTGGTTATGTTGATGAAGATGAAAGTGAAAATGTTCGGGTTAACCTTCAAGGTGCTGCTAATCGTGGCAGTATGGTTCACGGGAATTGGACAGCTTGGTCATTCGAGTGTTAGCGCAGCAGGTGATGATTACGAGGAACTGAGGAAAAAATGGGAATCCTATCTGACAGGGGGGGAAGGCTATAATGCTGCAGACCCCGATATTGCGTACAAATTGAATGAGATTAATCAAAAGGCCAAGAACGCCAAGGACTCCTTGAACAAAACAGCAGGACGGACTTATCTCTGGTACGATTTTCAAAGTACAACGGCCTCGAAGCAAATTCCTGGCGCATTTCTGCGTATAAAGGAAATGGCGATAGCTTATCGTACAGTGGGCTCCAGCTACTATGGGGATTCAGAGATGAAGACTGATATTATTGAAGCACTCGATTGGATGTATGCGATTCGGTACAATGAGACCAAAACACCGTACGACAATTGGTGGGATTGGGAAATTGGCGCACCGTTGGAGTTGAATGACATTGTCATCCTTATGTATGATGATCTGATCAGCACGCCAGCCAAAATAACCAACTACATGAATACCATTGAGAAGTTCTCACCTAATCCATCGAAAGTGAATGGAAATCTTGTTCCTACTGCCGCCAATCTCGTATGGAAATGTATCGTGGTGGGGCTGCGCGGCGCGATTGTTCAATCTTCAAGCAAGCTGACCGCGGTAAGAGATGCGTTAAGTCCGGCATTTGATTACGTGACGTCCGGCGATGGCTTCTACAAAGACGGTTCCTTTATACAGCATGATGTATACGCTTACAATGGCGGATACGGTGCAAGCTTGCTGCAAAATATTGCGAGTGTTATGTATTTGCTGAATGATTCGTCTTGGGAGCCGATTGTATCGAAAAAAAATAATCTATTTCAGTGGGTGTATGATTCGTATGAGCCGCTTATTTATAATGGCGCGATGATGGACATGACACGAGGTCGTGAGATCTCGAGGAGTGACGATCAGGATCATGTTACAGGTCACAGGATCATGGCATCTATTATCCGCTTGTCTCAGTGGGCTCCGGCTGGAGACGCGGCGCGCATGCAGGCAATGGTTAAGTACTGGATTCAACAGGATACAGCGTTCAACTTCTACAAGGACACGAATATAAGTGTCATACAACTGGCAAGAGAGATCATGAACGATACGAGCATTGTACCACGAGGAGAGCTGACCGGAGCAAAGGTGTTTGCCGGCATGGATCAGGCTATTCAGCTTCGTCCTGGCTTCGGTTTTGGTGTAAGTATGTCATCCCATAGAGTAGGCAGCTACGAGATGACTAACGGCGAGAATCTGAAAGGCTGGTACTCGGCAGCTGGAATGACCTATTTGTACAATCAAGATTCGAAGCAATATACCGATTTCTGGCCAACTGTGAACAAGTATCGTTTGCCGGGCACGACGGTTGATACGATGCCGAGAACAGCTGGTGAAGGTGCGGGTTTCCTTAGTCCCAAAACATGGTCAGGCGGCACGGCGCTTCTCGGACAATATGCAACCGCCGGAATGGATTTGAAAGGTTATGGCAGTACACTTACAGCGAAAAAATCATGGTTTATGTTTGACGATGAAATAGTCGCCCTTGGTGCTGGAATTAATAGCTTTGACAATCGCATGATAGAAACGACTATCGAGAACAGGATGCTCAATTTGGCGAGAGTGACGCACGGTATGGATAGCGCTTCTCCTCGATCGCTGCCAATAGGGAGTGAGCCGCTGCGGCACAAGGTTTATGCAGTCACTGCGAGTGAACATGACGGAAACTTGCCAGAGAACACATTCGATAACAATATAGGCTCAAGATGGTCAGCCCTTGGCGATGGGCAGTGGATTGAATATGATCTTGGAAAGGTGCAGGATATTGGATATATCGGGATCAATTTCTTCTATCAAATGAACAGATACAGCAAGTTCAATATACTAGTATCGGAGGATAAAGAGGAATGGACTCAAGTGTTTAGCGGGAATTCAAGTGTTGTCAGTGAAGCGCAGTTCCAACTCTTTGATTTTCCAGACACCCAGGCAAGATATGTGAAAATTGTCGGTAACGGTAATTCATCTAATAAGTGGAACAGTATTAATGAAACACATATCTATGCACCTAGTTCGGCGGGGAACGTTATAATTCCACCTACTGTCGTACCGCTAAGCTATGCAGCTGTAACGGATAGCCTTGGGAGCGCTTCTTTGCATTCGACAAAGGATGGAGATATTCGTACCTCTTGGACGTCGACAGGCAGTGGGCAATGGCTGAAATTTGATCTAGGCAGCACCGTCCAAGTAGGGCACGCAGGCATTAGCTTTCCGCTTGGCAACGAGAGGAATTATACGTTCACCATTGAAACATCAGTGGATAATACCGTATGGACGAGTGTATACGGTGGCAACAATCAGGGACTTACCTCAGAAGTAACAGCCTATGATTTCCCGGATACAGACGCCAGATATGTCAAGCTCGTATTTGGTGGCAATGATCTTGATTTGAACAACCGAATTTCAGAGGTCCAGCTCTATGCACCTAGCGTCTTAGGTCCCGTATTAGATCCGATTCATGTCACCCAAAAACAGAAAGCGGATGAGCATTTGATTGTGGATGGGGTTGCTAAACCGACGGGACTAGGATGGTCGGAGACGATGAATGATGTATCCTATGTCTATTTGGAAGGGACAGGAGGCTACTATTTCCCAGAGTCAGCAGATATTAAGGGCTTGCGGGCGGCTTCGAGTGGCAGCTGGCTCGACATTAACACGAGTGGGCCGGCAGGAACGCTTTCCAAAAACTATGTGACCCTCTGGAAGGAGCATGGTGCGAGTCCAGTGAATGAAGCTTATTCCTATGTACTGCTGCCTAATCAATCAGCAGAGGAAACGGCCGATTACAGCAGTAATCCAGATATTGAAATTTTAAGTAATAATGCGAATGTTCAGGCTGTACGAGAAGTCAACCTGGACGTGCTCGGTGCAAATTTCTGGGCTCCGAGTGTCTTTGGCTATTTGAAGGCTTCCAATCCTTCGTCCATCATGCTGAAGGACGAATCGGAAGAGCTGAATGTTACAGTATCTGATCCAACACGTCTTCAAGATAAAGTCACTTATGAAATCTTTAAGAGTGGTGTATCCGTTATAGAGAAGGATGATTCCATCACGGTGCTGCAGCTCACTCCTACCATTAA
Source organism: Paenibacillus sinopodophylli (assembly GCF_005930355.1). Classification (GTDB taxonomy): domain Bacteria; phylum Bacillota; class Bacilli; order Paenibacillales; family Paenibacillaceae; genus Pristimantibacillus; species Pristimantibacillus sinopodophylli. Next base: position 1,115,995 of record NZ_VDBO01000001.1, on the reverse strand, counting down.
GTTTGAGGTGGATACGCAGGCGAAGAATGGCAGCTCTCATCACATTACTTTCGAATATGATTCGTCTACAGCTGTACCGTTGCCAACTCCAACTTCTCCACCAGCGCCGCCTGCACCACAGGATCCTGCTATGCTAGTCGATGAGTTGGATGATTTCTCTCATGTGTTTTCCCGCAGCAGTAATCTGACCTTTGACCGCGGTGATTGGAAAAGGTTCAAGGGGGACACCTCACGCGTCCTGCGAAAAACAAATACAAATGAACATTTGATCTATAAATCAGCACCAGGCCTTGAGATGAAGCAGTTTGCCATGAAGGCTTGGTTTTGGGACGGCGAGCCTGCGTATGCCGATTTCGACATTTATACGTCACCGAATAATGCTGACTATACGTTGTTTACATCAACCAAGACCGCAAATAAAGTGGAATGGATTGAGGTTGATTATACCGGTGAGCTTCCGGCAGGTACGCATTACTTGAAAATCGTATTCAAACATAGCTCAAGCTACGTTTGGAATCCGCAAATCAGCAGAATTGAGATTGCAAGCGGAAAGCCGACTATGATTGATGATCTCAACAACTTTACAAAGCTGCATGCACGTAGCTCCAATCTGTATTTCGACTCGTCCAATGCGGTTAAATTTAATGGCGATTCGTCACGGCTAGCAAGACTTAGCAATACAGAAGAATATGTAGTCTATAAAGCAGCCCCTGATAGAGACCTATCGGCATATGCGGTGAAAGCTTGGTTCTGGCCATATGAGCCATCAACCGATTTTGAGCTGTATGCTTCACCAGATGCTGCTGCCTACACGTTAATGACTCCGGATAAATCGACAGTAAGTGGTTCATGGGACGAGGTGAATTATAGCGGAGAGCTTCCGGTAGGCACGCAGTATCTCAAAATTGTTTATAAACAGAATTCAAGCAACTCATGGAATGCACAGATCGGTCAAGTGTCCATTACAAGCGATGAAACATAACAAACAAAAGTTCATGATCTTGATAAACGATCATTTCTTTCACTCGGAGAGAATGGAATAATGAAAAGTGTAAGGATCATAAATGAGGGGGATTACAATGAACAGGCAACGAAGATTTTTTGCAACACTTATGTGCATAATTCTAATCGTAAGTATGATTGCCGCGTGTTCGAACAGCAACAATAAGCTGTCTCAAGCAACCGATGAAAGCAGCTCAGAAGCGACAGCAAATACGGATGAGACGAATGTGAGTGAGGAGAGCCCAGCGCCTGAGCCGCAGCCAAACGATCGTACGAAATATGATCCACCGGTTACCATTACCGCGGCACTTGGATTAAAGCCTTCGGATAAGCTTCGTAATGGCGATACACCAGAAGATAATCCGATCTCGCGGTGGTTTAAGGATAACCTGGGAATTGTCACGAAATATAAATGGGTCGTAACTGATTCATTGGAAACGAAAGTACGCTTGGCTATGACAAGCGGAGAAGAGCTGCCGGACGTTCTCTATGCATCTGGAACGCTGTTCGAGGATTTGGTTGCTTCTGGAAAAATCCAATCTATTGATGAGGCTTTCGAGAAATATGCGACTGCAAGGGTCAAAGACTCTTATATCAAAAATCCGGAAATTTGGAATTCAGTGAAGAGAGAGGGTAAAATTTACGGCTTGCCAGGTATCTCAAATGGTATTGTAGGAGCTACCGTCATGTGGGTTCGACAGGATTGGCTGGATAATCTAGGTCTGAAAGTCCCGACCAATGTAGAAGAATTTACTGCTGTACTGGATGCATTCACGAATCAAGATCCGGATCGGAATAATAAGAAGGATACTTACGGACTCGCAATTGGCGGCAACACAGGCTACTATCATCCTACCAGTAACTACATGGCTGATACTTCATTCATATTCGGCCAGGAGCAGCCTTACCTATGGATTAAGGATGCCAGCGGAAACTTGCAATACGGATCGACGCTGCCAGGTGTGAAGGATGGACTCGTGAAGCTGCGAGGATGGTTTGAGAATGGTTATTTGAGCGCTGATTTCGGCACTCAGGACGCAGCTAAAGCGATGGCTGACTTTACTTCAGGAAAAGCTGGAATCGCTTTCGCTCCAGGCTGGTCTGGAGGCTGGCCAATTGGAACCGCGGTCGCAGAAGCTGAGACAAAGAACCAGTCGGTTGTTATTAAGCCATACCCACTTCCTTCAGGTGTGAAGGGCGAGGTTGGGCGTCAAGCCTCACTGCCATCCTACGGGACATATGTATTCCGTGAAGGCTTTGAGCATATGGAAGCTATTCTGAAATATTGGGATACGCTGTATGGCTGCGCGATTGAGGATCCAATGTGTCCGTTCGACAAAGGGTATGGCGAGGGCTATGACTATGTGCTTAAGGACGGGAAGCCAGATTGGAAAAACGTACCGGATGGCGTAGTGAGCCTGAATGCCTACTTGATGCTATCTCCTTCATCCGGAACAGCACCAACTAACGTCATGGAAGGTCCGAACATTTATCAACGCGTCGCATCGGGTCAGCTGGATAGTGTCTTCGAGCAGAAACTCGCTGCAAGCAATGGGAAATTAACGATCGATGGTTTCTCAGTCGCTTACGAGCAAATAGCACAAGATGTTCCGAGCGGTTTCTACGGTGCTAATACCGCAACCATGAAAGAGAAATGGGATCAATTGTCTACGCTGGAAGAGCAGACCTTCCTTCAAATCATTTATGGCAAACAGCCGCCTGAGTATTTCGATACGTTTGTGAAACAATGGAATGATCAGGGCGGCGCGCAAATTACAAAAGAGGTCAATGAAGCGGTTGCGAGCATGAAGTAAGCAATAATCGTCATTAAGAGGCACATGCGGAGATGGACATATGCTAGGCCGATCCGCATGTGCTTTCTCAATAACATGTATCGATAGGAGAAACTGGTATGAAAACGAATCTGTATTTCCGCAAAACATGGCCGCTCCATCTCTTTCTGCTGCCGTCCGTTTTATTATTGCTCGTTTTCAACTACATTCCTATGGTGGGGTTTCTGATTGGTTTTCAGGACTTTAAGCCTTGGCTCGGCATCTTTGAGTCTCCATTTGTTGGATTGAAGCATTTCATCTTCATGTTTAACGATCCTACAGCGCTTCAGGTCATATGGAATACCTTTATTATTGCCATCTCCAAAATCATCGCAGGCGCGATTGTCCCCTTTGCGTTCTCTCTATTTCTTAATGAAGTAAGGGGAATGTTATTCAAAAGAACGATTCAATCGCTTATCTACTTGCCGCATTTCTTGAACTGGGTTATTCTCGGAGGCATTCTGACCGATTTATTAGCGACCAATGGCTTAATTAATCAATTAATGGAGGCACTCGGCCTCAATCGCGTCTTCTTTCTAGGGAGCGGAGATTGGTTCCGTTTCACACTCGTTACGAGTGATGTGTGGAAGGAATTTGGTTTTGGAACGATTATCTATTTGGCAGCTATGACAGGAATCAATCAGAGTTTATATGAAGCAGCGGACATTGACGGCGCCAACAATCTAAACAAAGCCATTCACATCACGATTCCGGCCGTTATCCCTATTGCGATTGTTATTGCAACGCTGTCCCTCGGCAATGTACTGAATGCAGGATTCGACCAAGTATACAATATGTACAATCCACTTGTGTACCAGAAAGGCGATATTATTGATACTTACGTCTACCGCGTGGGGCTGCTTCAAGGCTCATTCAGCCTAGCTACTGCTGTAGGATTCTTTAAATCTGTCATTGGGTTTATCTTGATTGCTACAACTTATAAATTAGCTTCTAAATATGCGAATTACAGGATATTTTGAGAGGATAGAATGCGATGCTAAAACTAACATTCTCAAACAGGCTGTTTCATTATATAAACAATACTTTTTTAATCATCGTGGCTTTGCTATGCATACTTCCAATGGTTCATGTGCTGGCTGTATCGCTTAGCTCGAATTACGCGACGACAACTTTCATAGTCAAGCTGTGGCCGATTGGCTTCACGCTTGATGCCTATGAGAAAGCATTGAACAGCAACAATTTTCTAGTCGCCTTTCGAGTGAGTTTTTTTAGAACGGTAATCGGAACTGTATTCTCAATGTTTCTTACGATGCTGGCTGCTTATTCGATGTCGAAGGATAACCGTACTTTCCGTGGAAGAACGATGTATGCATGGTTTTTCGTCTTTACCATGCTCTTTCACGGAGGACTGATTCCTACGTATCTGGTCGTGCAAAAGACGGGGCTGATGAATTCATTGTGGGCATTAATTCTCCCAGTCGCGGTCAACGTGTTTAACGTTGTGCTTATGATGAATTTCTTCCGAGGTATCCCTAAGGAGCTGGAGGAAGCAGCAGCCATTGATGGTGCGGGACATTTCCGTATATTATTCACGATCTTTTTCCCCATTTCCCTGCCTTCTATAGCGACGTTGTCCTTATTCTCGATGGTGTTCCATTGGAACTCATGGTTTGACGGAATGATCTATATGAATCAGGCGGATAAGATTCCGCTTGCTACCTTCCTGCAGGCGTTGATCGCGGGGTTTGATTATACGCAAATTGGGCTCAATCCTTCTGACTTGGAGCAGCTATCAGAACGATCATTGAAATCTGCCCTTATATTCGTAGGCACGATTCCAATCTTGCTCGTCTATCCGTTTCTTCAAAAATATTTCGTGAAAGGTATGACGCTGGGATCAGTCAAAGAGTAGGGCCTTATGCTAGAATAGAAGGAAATAGAGCAAGGAGGAGAAATCTTTGAACATCATCACGAAGGTGATCCTTCTCATCGTATTAATCTTGACACCGATTATCGGGCTTTACGCTTATACGAATCAGCAGAGCGTACAAGTCATCGAGGATCAAATCAATTCAAGAAACGAAGATAAATTGTTCTATTTCCTGAATCAGATTGAGAGTCTGCTGGATCAAAATATGATGTACGCGACCATAGCGACCAAAGATCCAGAAATTCGAAGTGTAGCTTTTGGCAATTTGCCGCAATCGGGCTATGACAGGTTGAAAATCATTCAATCGATTCAAAGCAAGCTCAATCTGTTCAGCATAACGAATCAAGTGATGAATGTGATATCGATTTATTTTCCAAAAAACGATTTATCGCTGTCTACGATGTCTTCCGCTATTTTTGATCAAGCTGAAATTTCGAATCATTATACCCCTAACTGGAAGCTGAATAAAGTGGATGTCAATGGTGTTCAGATGGATGCCTTTTCTCGTTATTTTGCCTCACCGTATCAAGCTAACCTCACGAATCCTTTACAGTCAGAGCTTATTATCCGAGTTGACTTCTTCACCAAAAACATTACGAATCTGCTGGATGGATTTACGCTGTCTGGGCATAGCGACGCTTTCTTCTATCATAGCTCAGATCAGGTTGTATATAGCAGCAAAGCGAATGTTAAGCTTATTCAACAAGTTATGAAAGCGTACCCACTGGATCAGTACGCAAGCTCTTCTAAATATCGCAGCATTGTTAAAATTGATGGAAAAAAATATCTTCTCTATACATTGGCATCGAGTAAGATGGACTGGAGCCTCGTTGACATAGAACCATTGGACGAGATACTGCAGCCCGTTGTGAAAAGCCGCAATTTGTTCTATGTCATTCTGCTGATGTTGTTTCTGTTTGGGATCAGTTCTGCCTTGCTGCTGTACTCTCATATTCAGGTACCGATAAGGATATTAATTCGCGGTGTTGGTCAGATCAAAAATAAAAACTTTGCTTATCAAATTAAAGTTCGCAGTAAAAGCGAGTTCCAACAGCTGTTTGATTCCTTCAACGGAATGGCGACGGAAATCGATCAATTGCTTAAACGGGTATACACAGAGGAAGTACGCTCCAGAGAAGCAGTTATGAAGCAGCTGCAATCGCAGATCAATCCGCATTTTCTGTATAACTGTCTAGCTTATATTGTGAATATGGCCAAAATGAACAAAAACCAATCGGTCATCGCAATGGCTCACAATTTGGGTGATTACTATAAATACACGACCCGTAACGAGTCTCTCGTCGCTACCCTTCAAATGGAAGTCGATTTGGCAGTGAACTATTTGGATATTATGAATTCACAATTGGAAAAGCTGGAGTACACGATATCAATCCCTGATGAGATGCTCGAGATGAAAATTCCAAGACTGCTTCTTCAACCAATAATTGAAAATGCTATTGTACACGGGTTGGAGGAGAGGACGGAGGATGGTGTCATTACGATTACGGGGTTCATGGAAATGAATACTTGTAGACTTATTATCGAGGACAATGGTACAGGGCTGAGCTCGGATGCGTTGCACAGGCTAAGGAAAACGACTGGGCAAGAGGTTAACATAACCCAGAGGACAGGCTTATGGAATGTGAACCACCGTTTGAAATATTATTTCGGGGAGCATTCCGGCATTTTTATTGATCACTCGGCATTAGGCGGATTGCGGATGGAGCTTTACTGGGAAGCTGCGGAGAAGGAGTGAGCGGGATGCTGTCTTTGTTAATCGTTGATGACCAAAAACATCAAGTAGAATCATTGGCTACGACTATGCCATGGGATCAGTTCGATATTTCGACGATTCATACGGCTTATAGCGGACAGGGAGCGCAAGCGATTATTAGCGAGCATCCTATTGACATTCTGATTACGGATATCCGTATGCCGGGCATGTCGGGGCTAGAACTTATTCAATACATCAATGAACAAAATAAAAAGATCGATTGTATTCTGCTTACTGGCTATGCGGAGTTCGAATATGCCAAAAAAGCGATCGAATTGCATGCGATTGATTATTTTATAAAACCTGTTCGCGATGAGCTGCTGCTGGATGCGGTAAGCAAGATTGCTGGCAAACGTCAGAACGAGCGCGAGCAGCATCAGATTTTTGAATATGCGACGTCCATCGTGCACCAAAACCTGCCTATGTTGAAAGAAAATTTGCTGCTCGAATTGTTACAGGAGGAGATGATCTCTAGAAATCCATTCATGGAGAAGGTTTCCATGTACCGCATTCCGTTTCATTATGGGAATCAAATCAAATTGGCGGCGATTAAATTCGATCCCTATTTCTATGAATCCTATAATGCGGCAGATATGAAGCTATTCGAATTTGCTGTTCTGAACATGGCGGAGGAGATGTTCTCTTCACAATTCCACATATGGACATGTAAGGCTCCGCAAGGCCATTTGGTCTTAATGCTCCTGCCAAGGTCCAAGGAATCCACTTCGGTTGAAGAGTGGGATTCCTCGGAAGAGAGTGTATTAGCTTCATTGGCCCATAAGCTCACTGAAAATGTTCGTCAATATTTGAAAGGGAGTATTGCAGCATACATCTCGCATGCGACGCCATTCCCAATGGGTATTCATGCAGCGTACGCCTCTCTGGTTTCAACGGTAATAAGATCGAACCAACAGCAGGGGATGGCAGCGTCGACGATGGAAATGAAGCCCCTCCGTTCACTCTATCAATCTCCCTTGCTCATCCGGCTTATCGATACAGGCAACAGGGAGAAATTGAATCTTAAATTATCCGAAATTTTCAGCGAGCTGGAGCATTCGCACACGGATTCACAGGCTCATTTGCGTGAGGCCTATTTGCACTTATTAAGCTCCTTCACCTACCTTGCCCATAAGAAAGGCAAAGTGCTGGAGGATATGGTTGGAAGTGCAGCCAGTCGTGCCGAGCATCATGTGTTTCACTCCGTTAAGCTGCTAAAAACATGGAGCCTCATTATTTTGGATGCGTTACTCGGTAACGAACCCTTGCAGGCCGATGAGAGTCACAAGCAGCTCATCAATAAGGTGCATGCTTATATTGAACAAAATATCGGGAATGACGTGACCCTTCAATCCATCGGGGATTCTGTTTATTTAAATGCTATATATTTGTCGCAAATCTATAAGGAAATAACGGGTGAGAACTTAAGCGAATACATTCTATGTGCGCGAATGGAGAAGGCGAAGCTGCTGCTCGAGCAATCTTCTTCACGAGTTTATGAGATTACTGAACAGGTCGGTTATCAGAGCCCGCAGCATTTCATAAGAACATTCAAGAAGTACTATGGTGTGACTCCTGAGATTTACCGAAGAGATTATTCACTTAGGCAAGACCTGTAGCTGGAGGAGAAACGGAGGAATCGAATGAAAGTGAAGGCTGATTGGATAGAGCAGGCTTGGCAGCAAGTGGTTCATAAAATGGAGGAAACGAGTGCGGTGATCGGGGCAACATTTCCGAATGGCTCCAAAGCGGGGCGCTACGAGCGGAGTGCTCCACATGATTGGATAGCGGGATTCTGGCCAGGTCTGCTGTGGTTAGTATATCAAGAAACAGGAAACGAACGATTGAAGGCTCTCGCTGTCGAATGTGAACGCCAAATCAGCCATACGCTTTGGGAATTTGATCAGCTGCATCATGATGTCGGATTTATGTTCGAACTAAGCAGCATAAATCAATATAAACACTTGCGAGATGAGGAGGCAAAGCGACATGCGTTAATGGCTGCAAGCTTGCTGGCAGGCAGATTTAATGCTGCTGGCGGGTTCATCCGTGCATGGCCGAATTGGGGCGGTGAGGATCACAGCGGATGGGCGATTATTGATTGTATGCTGAACCTTCCGCTGCTTTACTGGGCATCCGAAGAGATAGATGATCCCAGGTATCGGCATATTGCCGTTATCCATGCAGACACCGTGCTGCGGGAGTTCGTGCTGGCTGACGGCTCCGTTCATCATATCGTCTGCTTTGACCCTGAGACAGGGAAGCGGATCGAAGCGATTGCCGGCCAAGGCTATGCAGCGGATTCGGCTTGGGCAAGGGGAGCAGCATGGGCGTTGTATGGATTCGCACGCAGTTATGGTTATACGGCGAAAAAGGAATATGTGCAGGCTGCTGAACGGATTGCAAGCTTCTTCCTCAATCATCTGCCTGTGGATAAGGTACCATATTGGGATTTTCGCCTGCCCGAAGATGAGGTGCATGCACCTCGAGATTCTTCTGCTGCAGCGATCGCTGCTTCTGGTTTATTAGCATTAGCTGCATTATTGCCAGGAGAATCAGGAGAAGTATACAAGGAACAGGCCGAAGCGATACTTCTTTCTCTCTACGAGAATTACAGCAATTGGGGAGTGGAAGAGGAAGGGATTCTGATGCATGCTACAGGTTATTTCGCAAAAGATATTTATGTGGATACGCCGCTTATTTTCGGAGATTATTATTTCGCAGAAGCTTTGTTGAAGCTTAGACATGCATAGGGATATAAGTTGACAAAGAAGAAGCGCCTGCTGGCCGTAACGGGCTGTGCAGGCGCTTCTTCTTGTCGGAATGGGCATTAACACACTGCCCAAGAAGATTACTGGAGTTTTGCAAAATCTTCAGGTTTCATTGCTTTCCATTCATCGGAACGATAAGCTTTGCCGTTATATCGTACATAATACAGCATGTTGAGATCCTTCATTTCTTGTTTGAGCGCTTTTTTATCAAATGGACCAAAGCCGAAAATATCAATTAAATCTTCTTTCAAAAGATCTAAAATCTCATCGGGAATGGCGGCATTACTGTTATCGATAAGCTCTGAACCTGTAAAGTCCAAGCTCATAATAATTTTAAATCCTGAGCTAACTGTACCTTTAATCAATAACGATGAACTGCTTTTTGGATTCGGTTTAATATTTTCAAAAAATATCGAACATTCAACGCCTTCTGGAATCACTGGAACACCTCATCATCTATTTTTGCAACGTAACCGTAGGTCATCTCCCTATTGTACACTTTATTTGATTATTTCTCTCTGAATTTAAAAAATGAGGTAGAATGTTTGTTAGGGCTAATTCTAAAACTTATGACAGATAAGTAACACACAAACAAAAACGCCTTCGGCGTCCTTGGATGCTGAAGTAGCTTTGACGGTGAAATATAAGACCTTTATAATCTAACAAACTTATAAGTTTTTACATTTCGATAAAAGACATCATTTGTCTTATGTAATAGCAGCGCAGTAGTGAACTATGGGAGGGTATTGACTTGGGGGGAATTGATACAGTTATTTTCGATCTGGACCAGACTTTACTGAATAAAGATCAGTCATTGATTAACTTTGCAAAATATCAGTATGCAAGGTTTTCATTACATCAATTCATCACTGAAGAGAACGAATTTATCGAAAAATTTACTGAATACAATAACATTGTAATGCCTAAAGAGGATGTCTATAGAAAGTTGATAAATATTTTTAATTTAGAGAGCACATTATATTCTGTACTGCTGGAAGATCTAAATAATAACTTTCATTTGTATAGTATTGGATTCCCTGGCTTAAATGAGATGCTATGTACATTAAAGCAAAGGGGATACAAGCTAGGTATGATAACAAACGGCAGGGAGTTTTTTCAAAGAAATAAAATGATTTCCCTTGGAATTATGGAACTATTCGATGATATTGTCATATCGGAAGCTGTAAATTTGCGAAAGCCTGACCATGCTATATTTCGTTTGTCACTTTCAAATTTAAACTCCCTAGCTGAACGATCCGTTTTTATTGGGGATAACTTAAAGGCTGATATCGTACCTTCGAAAGAAATGGGGATGCGAACCATCTTCAAAAGTAAAGACATTTCAAGTAGCTATCCAGATGCGACTTGTGATGATTTAACGGAAATTCCTAAAATAATAAATGCATTTCAAAAGTTGTCTGAATAAAAACTTGTTAATGTGCTTTCTTAACGTATCAGAATGATCAAGCTAGGGATAATGAGCAGTATTAGGAATTAATGCAATTTCGCTGTTTTGCAAACGGGATGCAAGCTCGTTCACGTAATCGTTCTTGTGTATGTTTTCTTTCTTCACCGTTCATTGGGAGCCATTCTGTTAAGTTTGTTTGTACGGTAGTCATTATGCTAAGGCCAATGTTGCTCCCCAAAAATGTCCACATACAACCGAGCTTTTCACATTTACATGAATCCTTAACTGCTCTAAGTTTTCAATAAAGGTCTCAATATCATAGAAACTCGTTTTTTCTGAACACAAGCTTCCTCGTTGCTCATAGCGAACAATTTGAGAACAACGATCTTCCAATACCTCAGCCACAGCATCTAAATAATCATACGCGCCTGGACCCCCCATGTAAAAGTACAATTGGAATACCCTGACCTTGAACAAGATGCCAGAGTGACATGCCGTTTACTTTCGAAATGATCCCTTGCATGTGATCCTCCTTACGTCACGCTGTTGTAAAAATCTAACGCAAACAAATATATATCCAACTAATTATCTAACGAAATTTCGAATTTGGACTAGCTCGTTTATAAAATAATCGAGTTGAATTTTAGTTGAATCTACGCCGGGAGTTTGACGGCTGTTACTTTGAATTTGATAATTCTTTTCTAAAGATTCTAACTCAAGCCCGGCTGCCAGCGCTGCTATGCCGTCACCTAACGTAGCAATTGAAGCGCCGATAAATGCCAATTTAGCAATTTCGATCTCCCGTAAATCCTTATTGTTCTCCATAGCCGTAACCTCCCGAATCGTATGCTTCAATATATGTGTGTTTACCCATGTCGGTGAGCGTGATGTTGACCTTGACTTAATAAAGTAGACAGCAAGAAAGCCTCAGTACAACCGTTAGTCTAATCATTAAACCGTCAAGAAAAGTTGTAGTGACGTGAAGTAACCGTTGGAGGAATGCGTTCTCCGTGGGTTGTAAAACAGCTCAATATATTCAAAAACAGCCTTTTTAGCCTCAGCTCTCGTCTTATATTTACGCTTATTAAGCCATTCTATTTTGAGTTTCCCCCAAAAAGATTCAATGGGTGCATTATCGTAGCAATCACTTTTGAGACTCATGCTGCAGACGAAATCGTGTTTCTTTTAGGAGACACTGGTATTTCTTGCTGGCATATTGAACAACACAATCCGAAGGGACGTTCAAGCCTTTTACTGCACCTACTCGGATAATGTAGAAGATACGATCTAAGTCTTCTTACGGCTATTCATAGCCTAACCTACGATGAATCGGCCATGCAGATCTATAACTTCCGCGAGGTAGATCCAACCTTCATCAGTTGCAATGTATCTAATATTAATCAGCCATTTCTCGCATGGTTTCTTGGTTTTAAAATTTTGATTGAGAAGATTATCGGCAACAGGTAGATTGTGTTTAGCATTCGTTGTCGCCTTGTATTTCTTAACCACTGTGACTAACAAGATCGTTCACCTCATGAAAGAGTGGCAGAGTCGGCCGTTGCAGAGTGTGTACGCCGTCGTATTTTTGAATGCCATTCACTTTAAAGTGAAGTAAGACTGGCAATTGTAAACAAGGCTGCATACATGGTGAGGGGCATCGATTTGGATGGAAACAAAGATGTCTTAGGCTTGTGGATCAGCGAGAATGAGTCCACTAAATTTTGGCTTAGCGTGCTGAATGAGCTGAAAAACCGTGGAGTTCAAGATATCCTCATCACTTGTATCGACAACCTGACAGGCTTCTCTCAGGCCATTTCCGCCTGCTATCCACAGATTGAAATTCAGAAGTGTATCATCCATTAGATGCGTAATTCTACTCGGTATGTATCCTACTAAGATCTCAAGAAGGTGACAGCCAATCTTAAGCTCATCTAAAAAGAAACAACAGATGGAGCAGTCTTAGCAGTGCTTGATCGCTTCGAGGAATTGTAGGGAACGAAGTACCCACTCATCATCCGTTCCTGGCTTAATCACTGGGATGAGCTGGAAACTTTCTTTGAGTATCCGCCTGAGATTCGCATGCTGATCTACATCACAAACATTACCGAGAGCTACCATCGTCAGCTTCGCAAAGTAACAAATGGAAAAAGTATCTTCCCTTTCGATGAACCCCTGCTTAAAATGTTTTATCTCGCCACCATAAAAGTCAGTCGCAAGTGGACAGGTCGGGTCCAAAACTGGGGTCAGATGCTTCTCCAACTCTCTGTTTTCTTCCCAGATCGGGTCGGACACCATCTACGCAAGAGGAATAGCCCTCTCGGGGGCTTACTTTTAAAAGAGTTTAAACAAAATTATTGACAGACCTCACTGACCGTCAAGGTTGGTGAGGTTTTATTTTTAATAACCTTTCAGTCTATTGTAATATTTTGTAGATAAACAGACTGTTTCTTTTTTAATATTTAATATAGGATTGTTTTATTAATCAGAGGAGTGATAAAACCATGAATTTATTTAAAAATTATTCTTTTAAAGTTTTATTAGTTATAAGTTTGGCTTTTTGTTTTCTTTTATCTACTACAAGTGCATATGCAGCAGAATTAATTTATAGTTGGTCAGATAAAGCTAGTATGCCTGATAAACGTGCTGGAGCTGCCACAGTAGAATATCAAGGAAAGCTTTATGTTTTTGGAGGGACAAATGGAAATGGAACAGGTTCAGCCTCAGGTCCAACTAGTAATACTTCTTATGTTTATGATCCAGCAACTGATCAATGGGATACTAAACAAGCTATGCCTACTGCTAGATCTGCTGCTTCTGCGGTAGTACTAAACAATAAGATATATGTTTTGGGGGGATATAACTTCGTTTCTGGCGTACTTACAAGAGTAGCAAAAATGGAAATTTACGATCCTGAAACGAATATATGGACAACAGGTACTAATCTTACTTCTGCAAAGGCATGGGTAGGTACTGATGTTTATGATGGAAAGATATATGTGTTTGGTGGAACAAATCAATCTAATGCAAATCTGACAACAGTGGAGTCGTACAATCCATTAACTAATGGTTGGACCACGCTTAGCCCCATTCCAAGTGTTGGTGGTGCGATAGGAGTTGCTCAATTAGAAGGTAAATTTTATGTTAGTGGATTTAATAATTACGCATTTTCGGAGTATAATCCGCAAGATAATAGTTGGACGAATTTAGCAGAATCTCCTAATAAGTTAAATGCTCCAGCCGTAGTAATTAAGGATAGTGATATATATTTTTTTGGGTCAAGTGAGACTAGCTTGGTTAATGTTTATAATACATTAACTAATACTTGGGGAACTCCGTTTACATTATCCTCACTTAAGTTTCAAGTTGGAGCAGTTTTACTAAATAAAGATATTTATGTAGTAGGTGGTACAACTGGAAAAACTGGAGGTATATCGTCATCGTTAGAGAAGTTAAGTATTACTGAAAAATTAGGTAGAGCTATCTTGGTAATTACAATGACCAATGGTATTGAAAAAGAATATGATTTATCTATGTCAGAATTGAATAACTTTATTGAATGGTACGACAATAAGGATGCCGGTATTGGTAAAGAACGATATGGATTTAATAAGACTTGGAATATGGGACCATTTAAAGCTCGCACAGAATATATTGTTTTTGATAAGATACTTACTTTTGAAGTAAATGAGTATGATGTTGTAAACCCGTAATAAAAGCCCATCGGCCAAAAATGATATGCTACCATCATAGTAGACAGTAGAAAAAACAAAACTTCTTCTGCTACCATGATGGGAGTTTTTTTGTTGTCGAAAAGGAGTCCAATTACATTAGATGTAAAACTAGACGTTGTAAAAAGATGCCTGCAGGATGATTCAAATCCTCATTATGAAGCGAAACAACTTGGGGTCGACAAAGCAACAGTCAAGGATTGGATAAGGAAATATGAAGCAGAGGGTTTTGAAGGATTAGAGGACGTAAAACCACTTTTGAAGAGCGCATTGAAATTGCACAGTATACCCTTGCAAATCAGTTGGATTATCAGAAAGCCATGAAGAAATACGATGTGTCCTACTAACAGGTGTACGCATGGGTTCGTAAATATCAATCGGGTAGTGAAGCGGCTCTTAGGGATCATCGTGGTCGCAATAAGCCTGTTGGAGGAACTCGATGATACGGAGCGTCTTAAACTTCGAAACAAGGAGCTAGAAGCGCGCAACGCGTACTTAGAAATGGAGAATGCCTTCGAAAAAAAGTTGGCAGAGATCCGGCGAAAAAATACACGCTAACCTTCGTTCGACATGTAGACTTGTATCAAGCCATTCAAGAACTGCACACCGAGAAGGGCTATGCCATCCTAGCGCTATGTCAGCTTGCTAAAGTCGCCAGATCTGCCTATTATAAATGGCTAAAGTGGAAGCCGTCTAAACGAGAACTTGAACATCTTGCACGAGCAAAAGAAGTGAAGCTTCACTATGACAAGCGAAAAGGGATACTGGGTTATCGTCAAATGTGCATCCAATTGAACCGTAAACGTAAAAAGAGTGACAACAAAAAACGATACTACCGGATCATGAGAGCTCTCGGATTGAAAGCAGTGATTCGCAGGAAGCGTCCAAGCTACGTGAGAGCTACGGAAAAACATGTCACCGAAAACGTAATGAACCGTGAATTTCAAGCGGCTGCTCCGAATAGGAAGTGGTGTACAGATGTCACAGAATTGAAGTATGGGAACGGTCGTAAATCCTATTTGAGCGCGATTATTGATGTGTACGACAACTCCCTCGTATCATGGGTGCTTAGTCCCTCCAACAATAACAAACTGGTCATGGATACGGTGAAGAAGGCGTATAGGAAGAACCGTGGGGTAACGCCACTTCTCCATAGTGATCGAGGTTTCCAGTACACCTCGCATGAATACAATCGTTTGAAGATGATATACGGTTTTACTACGAGCATGTCTCGTGTGAGTCGATGTCTGGATAACCAGCCTATAGAACGGTTTTGGGGCACATTCAAGGCAGAAAGCTTTTATTTGAAGAAATACGATACCTACGACGAAGTTCTTGAAGCTGTGCGGAATTATATTCGATACTACAACAATTACCGATATACGGAACGACTTAACGGCTTGTCTCCCCATGAGTATCGCCGAGTTGCTTCATGAAAATAATCCCCCAGTTCTCTGTACTTGAACTGAGGGATAGACCAAACCGTTTTTTTGTTTTTTTCACTGTCTACTTGACAGGAAGCACTTCAAAATTGGTCGGGGACTATTATTTTTTCACTATAAAATATTCAGAGCTCGTAAAATTTGTTATTCTTCGTTGGCATCCGAAGTTATAAACCAAAATCCCATTTCTTGTGAACTTGTGATGTGATACTTAATCCCATTCCTAATTGTGGAGTTATCGAGGTTCTGTATATCCACGTTTTCATCCATTAGACCTAAATCCGCAAGTATGTCACCTCTTGCAGATTGAGCCAGTGTAGGATTAGTCGCAGCAATCATGACACCCATTGCCAGAATAAAGTCAGTCCCTGATTCCATTGTGCCATCTCCAGTCCCCAATATTATAATTTCACGAATAAGACCATCATTTTTATTAACTGTTCCGGTTAAACCAAGATTATCAGTAAACACTACTGTGAAAATATTTTGTACTTCTCCCTTTTCAACAGAGATATTGTTGATCTTAAAAGAAGCGTCGAATTCAGCCGATGCCGTATTGAAAGCTTGCTTGAAATCTTCAACATCCATGCCAATGTTTCCGAAATTTAATTTCTCTTCCTCAGCTTTTGCTTTAGCTTTTTCTTCAGCGGCTTTAGCAGCAGCTTCTTTAACTGCTTGTGCTTCAGCCTCTTTTTTCTTCTTTGCTTCTTCCTCTGCTTTCTTATTAGCAATTTCTTTTTCATTCAAGCTATCATCTGTAACAGCTTCTGTTTTGGTGGTTGTGGGAGCTGCTACTGGTTGATCAGAACCTCCATTAGCCATATTCGATAACACAGCTATAGCAGCAATTGTCGCCCATATGATTCCGAACGCTTTTCCTGAGCCTTGTAGTTTTTTCCACGATACAAAAATCATAATATACGGTACAAATATCCAACCCAAAACTTTTAGAAACCCCACATATATTCCTCTTTTCATCAAATTTAAGACTATTTTACTGTATACTTCCTATTTTGCCTATCGTTTCCGACAAACTTTTACAAGATTTTATTGAATAAATAGTATGCGCCACTGCTATTTCAAAATTCCAAGTGCTTGGGATTTAAAGATATTATCACATCGAAATCAAAAATAACACTTGAACTAGAACGAATGTTCGGGCTTAAATAAGAACGAGCATTCGCATTAGAGTGAGGGGCATGATTGGGGAATATATAGGCCGAACCGTACAGATTATCTACAACGACCGAAATCGCAACATAACTATACGTACTGTACAAGTCCAATCAGTACGTGACGGCTGAGTAAAAGCATATTGTCATACAGCTAATGCCCCTCGCATATTTAACGTTGCTAATGTTATTGATGTGGAGTTGGTAAAGCAGCATGCTTGATAATACAGCGAGAAAGATATTGAGGGTGCTGTTCAGCCTCAAACGTAATGAATGGTTTAAACTGAACAACTTTGAGGTTGCGCGTTTTGCGCAGCGTGACTAGGATCGTGTCAAAGCAGCTATTAATGAGTTGGTCAGGCAGTCTTATGTAGAGTGGGACAGGAAAGCTGTAGCTTTTAGAGTTTTAAAGAGTACAGACCATGAACCGCCAGTTGTAAAGCAGTGGCATAACGTATGGGATTAACTGTTGCATCAATGAAGTATATAGGCCTAATGAATGAGAGCCGCATGGGAAAACATCCCTGCGGCTCTTTTACTTTATTTTATATAATTTAGAAGTTATGTTGCTGGACAAAGAGAAAGGCTTTGTTTTATCAAAATAATTTCGAACGACAATAGAACGACAAATCAAGACGTGGTAAATTAGAATAACGGGAAACTCCTTTATATATAAGGATTTAAACAAAAAATCGGAGTCCTTTTGCAAGGACTCCTTTCATGGGAGAGGAGAAACCGGATGAAGAGCTTATGGGGAAACGTAAGTCTTCTCCGCGGTTGTCTACGACATCTTGCGACGCCGATAAGATTATTTTGTCCCTTTATTTAGGTGATTATACTCATCACTCATAAAATTTTTTCAAGTGCGCAGCAGAAGTGGATGATACATTTTTACAGATGCATACGCTTTATTATGAAAGGGATTCTATGGTACGATAGGCGGGAATGAGATAGAAGGGGGCAATTGCAGTGAGAGTCATCGCGGGCGAGGCCAAAGGCCGCACGCTTAAAGCTGTGCCTGGCACAAATACAAGACCGACAACGGATAAGGTGAAAGAAGCTATATTCAGCATGATCGGGCCTTATTTCGATGGAGGCATGGCGCTGGATCTATTCGCGGGTACCGGCGGTTTAGGTATTGAGGCGTGGAGCAGGGGCGTAGAACATACGGTTTTTGTCGACCGTGAGCGAATAAGCATCGACATCATCCGTCAAAATGTAGAAACGGCGAAGATGGGAAGCGCTGCTGAAATTTATAAGAATGATGCAGAGCGCGCATTGAAAGCGCTAGCGAAGCGGGGGCTAAGGTTCCGGCTTGTTTTTCTTGACCCGCCTTATAAGATGGTAACGATGGACAACTTAATGTCAGAGCTTGCAGCAAGCGGGTTGCTGGAGCCGGAAGCGATTATTGTCATAGAACATGACGCTTCTCATCTTTATCCGGAACAGATGGAGCAATTCGAGCAATTCAAGCATGCGAAATATGGGGATACCGCGGTATCCATCTATCAATATAACAGCCTAGAGAGCCCTGTTGGAAATGAGGCAGATGATTATGAGTAAGAGAGAACGAGTAGCCGTGTACCCAGGAACTTTTGACCCCGTAACGTATGGGCATTTGGACATTATACGCAGATCTGCGAAGCAATTTGATCGATTGATCGTAGCTGTTCTAAACAATTCAAGTAAAAATCCGTTGTTCAGTGTGGAAGAGCGCAAGGTGCTGTTGGCGGAGGTTACCAAAGATATTCCGAATGTGGAAATTGACAGTTTCCGTGATTTGCTTGTCCGGTTTATGAAGTCACGTCAGGCAAATGTTATTATCCGCGGTATCCGTTCGGTAACCGATTTCGAATATGAGCTGCAGCTTGCTTCAACTAATCATCTGCTGGATGCAGAGATCGATACGATGTTTATGATGACGAATCCGAAATACTCTTATTTAAGCTCGAGTATTGTGAAGGAGATTGCACAATTTCACGGAGCTGTGCATGAGCTCGTACCGCCGCTTGTGGAGCAGCAGCTGCGACTAAAATATAAGCCTCAAAGCTAGCTTATTCACCATTACTTTCATTCGAGCTATGCAGATCTGTTAGTCTTGCTATACGGAAGTAGAATAGTAGAGAGTATTAGCACAGTCAGAGCGACAAGCAGGCAGGACAGCATCGAAAACGGCCATAATCGCGGTAGATCGCTTGCTTTTAAGGCGACAGCAATGGCTTGATCTGGTGTGAAAATGTTGGCAGGAGCAAAACTAGGCACGGCGCTTGGATCAAGAAGCATGCCAAGCACTGAAATCATCGGCTTCCATAGAAGCAGCATGAAGAGGGCTGCAAGCAGCGCATGAGCTGCACGCCATGCCACGAAAGGCAGAAGCTTGAGATCGGTGCCTGATATGGAATAGCCCGCCTGCAGAATACCGCTGAGGCCGCTCCAAGCAAGGACGGCAGCAATGGCTGCGGCGTTCACGATCGTACCAGCTCCTTGGTGTTGCCAGACGGCCGCAGAATAAGCGCCTAGATGACCTTCAAAGAAAGCTTGGCTAATGAAGGTCAGCCCCGTCTTGGCTAGCAGGGGAGTGAGCAACGGCTCCGTCAACTTGGCAAGGACGGCAGCGAAGATCATAAAGCCGCCAATCATCATAAGCTTCTGTACGCTTGCCGCTACGGAATCGCCAAGCGCTTTGCCGAAGCTGCGCCCGTCTTGTTCCCTGCCAAGCCGAAAGGCTTCTGCCGCGCGCAGAAGCAGGCTCCCGCCTTGCGTATCAGCATCGTTCTTCTGCTTCTGAATTACGGACTTGTCTTGCTTGTCAGCTAGCTCTATGCCTTCTTGCTCTCTCCGCTGAAGCAGCGTCATGGCAAACATGATGCAGAGCGCGGAGAGCCATACCGTGCAGGCGATCATAACGCCAACGATCGGCTTGTGAAGAAAACCGGCTCCAATGACAACAAGCATAAATAAAGGATTCGGCATATGGGCTAGGGCTAGCAGCCGCTGGCCCTGTTGTTTTGTAACGAGCTTTCTTTTGCGCAGCGATGCCGTTGCCTCAGCACCTGATGGGTACCCGCCCATCCAGCCTAGAATGACTGCGTGAGAAGCTTCGCCTGGAAGCTTGAACAGACGGTTCATCACAGGCTGAGTGAGCGAGCTGACCGCATGTGCGAGGCCGAATGCAGAGATGAGCTCAAATAAGATGAGAAACGGCAGTAGGCCAGGGAACACAATGTTCCACCAGACAGTAAGTCCTTGCAACGAAGATTGAAAGGAAGCGTCCGGCTGGAGAATGATGGTACTGACAAGCAGAATGGACAGAAACGCGAGCATGACCGTTTTAGCCAAGGCGATACAACTCCTTTATTTGCATAAAACATGCATATGTGGCTGGGACAATCCTATACGTTCATTAGTACGCCTATTCGTCCTGTGATAGACCAATGACGTGCCCGGTAGACGGTTTGAACAACTACAAGGGAATTGAACTTGTAGAGGCTGAATGGATTGGAGAGTGGAGAATGCAGAGAAAAAAGTCGGATCAGCGCAGAATAGCTATTATTGCGGTTGCAACGGCGGCGTTTATGTGGCTATTGCTTTATGCACCGACACCCTATGTCGTATATGAGCCGGGAATAGCGGTTTCGGTTAAGCCGATGATTACAATTGAAACGGGGGATAGGCCGGGAAACGGTGATTTTTTGCTTACGGCCGTGAAGCTGACAGAGCCGAATATGCTTCGAACAATAGCATCTATGTGGGATGCGGATAAAGAAGTTCATCTGAGGCGAGATGTATTCCGTGGATATACGGAAAAGCAGTACGTAGAGCGTCAGCAGGTTATTATGCAAGGGTCCCAGAATAATGCGATAGAAGCCGCCTATCATTATGCGGGCTTGTCTTACGCGATAAAAGCAGACGGTTTACTGATCGCTGATGTTATGGCAAGCAATGATGGAAAACCAAGCGTATTCCAGACCGGTGATTTGTTGCTTGGTGTGCATGGCGAAGCAGGAGCTGAATCCGCTGAACAGTTGCTAGGCTCCGTGCAAAGCATGAATACATCAAAAGACGCAGCATTTGACGTGGCTAGAAAAGGAGAGCATGTGCAGGTCAACCTGCCAAAGGGAGCCCTAGATGACGTCGAGACGTCGGAGCAGCTGTTGAATGCGCTTGGTATAAAAAGTCTAATGGAGCTGCACAGTCTCGAACCTGATGATCCAGACAATAGGATTACGATTACAGCAGGAGATATTGGAGGCCCATCCGCGGGACTTGTGTTTGCATTGCAAGCTTTGGAATTGTTAACGGAAGGTGATCTGGCTGGAGGCAGCCGAATCGCAGCAACGGGTACCATCACGGTAGACGGTAAGGTTGGGGCGATCGGCGGCATCAAGCAGAAGATCGTTATTGCCAGCGAGAAAGGGGCAGCGTTGTTTCTTGTGCCTGCGGACAATTTCAAGGAGGCGGAAGCGAAAGCGATAGAGCTTGGCGGTTCGATAAAAGTTATCAGTGTTAGCACTCTAGAAGAAGCGATAGAGCAAATTAAAGTATTCAACGCATCAAGCGCCAAATAAGGTGAAACGGCTACCTCCGTCCTTTAGACGCTGAAGGAGCTTTGACGGTGAAATATAAGCCCTTTTTAAGCTAGCAAACTTATAAATTGTTATCTTTTAAAGACAAGTAGTCCCTTGCCACTAAAGTTCTTCCGCGAACATCGGTTTTTCGGTGAAATCGCGAAACATGGATGAGGCAGAAGTCTGACCAGGAACACCAAGCATATAGACGCTGCTTGCTTGCGTATCCAGTTCCAAATAACGATAAGGCTTAGTCGGCCTAGCAGCGCTGAGTAAGACGGGCAGCTTAGCTGATTTGCGCATGCGGCGCAATAAAAGCTTGCCTTTTTCAGAAAAACCGAGCACTCTTATATATTCAACGCCTGAAGCGAGCTTGTCTGAGGAGAAATCCTCCTTGCGATGTCCGAGCAGAATCGCAAGAAGTGATCGCTGCAGCTTCGTTCGGGTGTAGCGCTTGGTTTTCAATGCGCCAAGCAGGTCGTCGAAGCTTCTTGATGGAAGACTCGGCAAGGCATTGCGGATTCGGTATTCCAAGCCCTCCGTTATTTCATGCAGCGCAGACAGCTCCTGAGGGGAGCGGGTTACGATTGCGTGAAGTAAGGCGTTCGTGAAGGGCTCCCAGCTAATGGGGCAGCGACCCGCTGACCATTCCTCCTGAAGGACGTCTAGTGACGATTGAGGCATGTATGGCCGGGTTTCTTCAAGTGATTTCTGTTCAAGGAGAAGCTTGCGAATGGCCGTGGCGCTTGCGATTTGACTATCAGTCACCGTCTCCTGATTGTAAGCTGCTTTTTCTCGCGCTATGGTGAACGGCTCCATTTTTGCTTGCAATCGGCTGCGAGCAAGCAGATAATGGAGTCCTAAGGTATGATTCGGGAGTGCGAATGGAAAGGCAGCGTCTGAAGCATGTCCGAGCTCGGCCAAGTAGCTGCTAATTGCGCTGCTGTATGCACTCGGGTAGCTTATACCGGTCTGTAGCTGCTGCTTTAAGAGTGCTTTGAAGGCAGGCGGCTCCTCTGCAACGATGTCAGCGGCACGAAGCAGCGGGTCAAGCTCGCCGTTCTCTGTGCCGAAGCAGAAGCTGTCTACGACGCCGGTTGCTTCAAGCAGCGCTACGGCACCGTAAGCGAACCATTCGGCAGCTTGCGTGGCGTATGCGACCGGCAGCTCGATGACAAGGTCGCAGCCGCCCGCAAGCGCCATACGCGTTCGTGCCCATTTGTCGAGCAGTGCAGGCTCGCCGCGCTGAAGGAAATGACCGCTCATTACGGCAACGACCGCGCCTGCTTGCGTTATTTTTCGTGATTGTTGCAAATGATACAAATGTCCGTTGTGAAACGGATTGTATTCGACAATAAGCCCGACGGTACGCATTTTCTTAAACCTCTCCCTGTTAAATGTTGGTTGTTTAACTATAGCATAGAGGACAAGCTCAATCACGGCCTGCATGATGCAATATTGAAAAACAGTGTGAAAATGTTGACAAAACGGTAGTCTGATAGATATAATAATCTTTGTTTGTTTGGGGTGATCTGATGCAGTTTCATATTCAAGAAACAATGTCCAAAGGGTTGAAAACGACGATCGATGAACAACTCGATGTCAGTGACCTTTTTAAAGGACGCCAGGATGTTTATCGTACGGGACCACTTCATGTATCGCTTCAGGTTACAGGGCACGAAGGTTTTATCGAAGTCGACGGCAAGCTAGCCATCGACCTAGAACTAGCCTGCTCACGTTGCTTGGAACCGGTGAAGGAACATACGATCATTCGATTCTCGGAAGTGTTCAAGCGGGCGGATTCAAAGGAAGAGCGCGATGAAGACATGGAAGAAGAAGACAGTGATTTCATTGAAGTAGATGGGGATAGACTGAATTTGAGGCCTTATGTGGAAGAAGCGCTTCAGCTGTTCATGCCTTTCGCACCGCTCTGCAGCAATGATTGTAAGGGTCTCTGTCAGACTTGCGGACAGAACTTAAATGAGCACAAATGCAACTGCTCAACGGATAAGATCGACGTTCGTTTTGCAGCGCTAAAGGATCTATTTAAGGAATAAGCGAAGTATTGATTGATTTTTTGAAGGAGGTGTTAAATATGGCAGTACCTCAGCGTAGAACATCCAAGACTCGCCGTGATAAACGTCGTACGCATTTCAAACTTGCAGTACCGGGCATGGTGAAATGTGAGCAATGCGGCGAGCTGAAATTGGCTCACCACGTATGCAAAGTTTGTGGATATTACAAAACAAAAGAGATCATTTCCCAATAGTGAATTGATGTCAGAGATAGCACTTCATCATTTGATGAGGTGCTATTTTTATTAAAATAGAGGAAAGGATATGAGTTTGCTAATCCTTTCTCTATACATTTTGTCGAAACGATGGTGTTTATAGCAAGGTCGCCGTCAGGCGTTTCTTCTTAGGCGACAAGCTAGAATTACAGGATTATGTACGCTGGTTTTACTAACTTTTGATGCCGCATTGCGCTCGGGCGCAATTTTTTATATACTTTATTAGTACCAGGTGATAATATCAAGCAACATACATATACTAATCGTGCGAAAGTCTTGCGGGGCTGCGGTGCGGAAATGAAACAATCGTTACTAAATGGTAGAAGGTGGTGCCGGACATCGAACGAATGCCCAAACGGCAGCGTCATCAGCAGCTTGCAAGGTACATTGACGAAAATCCTTTTATAAACGATCGGGAGCTCACAAGACTGCTCAAAGTAAGCATCCAGACGATTCGGCTGGACCGCATGGAGCTTGGCATACCTGAGCTGCGCGAGAGACTCAAGCTGATGGCTGAGCGCTCTTACGATTCAGTCAGGTCGCTTCCTCTGCATGAGGTGATCGGCGATATCGTCGATCTGGAACTGGACAAGAGTGGTATCTCGGTATTTGAGATTCGCGAAGAGCATGTATTCTCGAGAACAGGCATTGCGCGTGGGCATCACGTGTTCGCGCAAGCGAACTCACTTGCCGTGGCAATTATAGATGATGAAATTGCGCTTACCGTGACAGCGGACATCCGCTTTATCCGTCCTGTAAAGCTTGGGGAGAAATGTATTGCGAAAGCATACGTGAGGTCCATATCGGGAGAGCGAAACAAAGCGAAGGTTGAGCTGTTCACCTATGTAGGCGATGAAATGGTATTTCAAGGTAATTTTGTGATTTATCGGTCCGCGGGAGACACAGATACTGAAGGAGGAGACACACGTGCGGATCGCTATTGATGCTATGGGCGGCGATAATGCTCCAGGATTAATCGTACAGGGAGCGCTGGAAGCAGCAGCACAATGGCCGGATACGGAATTGCTGCTTGTTGGCGACACGTCTGTGATT
Organism: Paenibacillus sinopodophylli; assembly: GCF_005930355.1. Lineage (GTDB taxonomy): Bacteria > Bacillota > Bacilli > Paenibacillales > Paenibacillaceae > Pristimantibacillus > Pristimantibacillus sinopodophylli. The sequence goes on along the minus strand of NZ_VDBO01000001.1, from coordinate 1,091,067 downwards.
GAACCGTTGATAAAAGGGCAGAAGCCATCGAATATAACGATATGCCATGCTGACGAGATTATCGGCCCTGATGATGAGCCTGTGAAAGCGGTACGCCGCAAGAAAGGCGCATCTATGGTCGTAGCTGGACAGCTCGTTCGGGAGAAGCAAGCGGATGCGATGCTCTCCGCTGGCAATACTGGCGCACTGATGGCGACAGGCTTGCTAGTGGTGGGAAGAATGGACGGCATTGAAAGGCCGGCGCTCGCACCTATGATGCCAACGATGGATGATGTAGGCATTCTTACTTTGGATTTGGGCGCGAATATGGATGCGAAGCCCGAGCATCTGGTGCAATACGCCATAATGGGCAGCATTTATCGGACAAAGGTTCACGGTCTTGAGAATCCGAGAGTAGGACTGCTGAACGTAGGAACAGAAGCGATGAAGGGCAATGAGATGGCTAAGGCGGCATACGCGCTGCTTGAGCAGGCACCAGTTAATTTCATCGGCAACGTTGAAGCTAGAGATGTTCTCAACCGCAATTGCGATGTGCTTGTGTGCGACGGCTTTGCAGGCAATATTATGCTGAAAGCAATGGAAGGCGCAGCAGGTACCATCTTCACTTCGCTCAAAGAAGCGTTCAGCCAAACACTGCTGACGAAGCTCGCAGCAGCAGTCATGCTGCCTAAGCTAAGGCCGCTCAAGAAGCGAATGGATTACAAGGAGCATGGCGGCGCACCACTTCTAGGCTTGAATGGGCTGGTCGTCAAGTGTCATGGCTCGTCTGATGCTCTTGCAGTAAAGAATGCGGTTAGGCAAGCTAGAACCGCTCTCCAAGGTCAACTGATCGAAACAATTGCAGCAGAAATAAACGGGAAGTGAGTGTGCGAAATGGGTTTACATCCTGTAGGAATTATCGGTACAGGCAAATACGTTCCTGAACGTATTTTGTCGAACAAAGAGCTAGAAGCAATGGTTGAGACGAATGATGAATGGATCGTCACGCGTACAGGTATTAAAGAACGTCGTATTGCAGCTACTGAAGAAGCAACGTCCGATCTCGCTCTTCATGCATCGCGTGCGGCAATTGCAGCAGCAGGTCTTACAGCTGAGGATATTGATCTGATTATCGTTGCAACCATCACGCCAGACATGTTCTTTCCTTCGACAGCTTGTTTGCTTCAGGATAAGCTGGGAGCTAAGAAAGCTGCAGCATTCGATTTATCTGCTGCTTGCTCCGGCTTTATATATGGACTTGCAACTGGTTCGAGTATGATCGCAAGCGGCATGTACAAGCATGTGCTCGTCGTAGGGGCGGAGACGCTGTCACGCATAACGGATTACACAGACCGTAATACCTGTATTCTATTCGGTGATGGTGCGGGCGCTGTTGTTCTAGGCCATGTAGAAGAGGGACGCGGGTTCCGCTCCTTCGAGCTTGGTGCGGATGGCAGCGGCGGTGAGCTTCTCAAAGTAAGCGGCGGCGGGTCACGCATCCCTGCTACGGAAGAGAGCATTCAGACTAAGCAGCATTATATTTATATGGCAGGCAATGATGTATTCAAATTCGCAGTTAGAATTATGGGAAGCGTGGCTGAGGATGCGCTGCAGAAGGCTGGTATAGCCAAAGAAGATGTCGATCTTCTCGTTCCCCATCAAGCGAATATCCGAATCATTCAATCCGCACTGAACAGGCTGAATCTGTCTGAAGACAAAGCGATGATAAATTTGGACAAATACGGTAATATGTCATCCGCATCCATACCTGTAGCACTTGCGGAAGCAGTTGAGCAGGGACGGGTGAAGGAAGGCGACCGTATTGTGCTCGTTGGCTTCGGCGGCGGGTTGACTTGGGGCGCTTCTGTCCTAGTGTGGTAATAACAATTTAGGAGGAACCACTCTTGAGTAAAATAGCATTTGTTTTTCCAGGTCAAGGTGCTCAGTCCGTTGGAATGGGTAAGGATGCATTCGATACTTTCGACCAATCACGTGTGGTTTTTGAACAAGCAGATGAAGCACTCGGCTTCTCCCTTAGCAGCATTATATTTGAAGGGCCGGAGGACCATCTGAAACAGACTGCCAATACGCAGCCTGCACTGCTTACGGTGAGTGTGGCTTTGCTCGCAGCTTTGGAAGGGCGCGGCTTGAAGCCTGATTATGTAGCGGGACACAGCTTGGGCGAATACAGCGCTCTTGTTGCAGCGGGCGTGCTTTCATTCGAGGATGCTGTCCGCACTGTACGTGCGCGTGGACAATTCATGGAGCAAGCTGTTCCAAGTGGACAAGGTGCTATGGCTGCCGTGCTTGGCGCAGAGCGTGAAACGCTGGCTGCGCTTTGCGCGTCCATTACAGCGGCAGGTACGGCAGTTGAGCTTGCGAATGTGAACTGCCCTGGACAAATCGTTGTATCCGGCTCAGCAGCAGGCGTAGAAGCGGTCGTTCAGCGCGGCAAAGAAGAAGCTGGCGCTAAGCGGGTTATTCCGCTCGAAGTGAGCGGTCCTTTCCATTCCTCCCTTATGAAGCCTGCGGCGGATAAACTTCATACGCAGCTTGCAGATGTTCGTATGAACGATGCAGCTATACCTGTCATCGCGAATGTAACGGCCAAGTCGGTTGTTGCAGCCGATGAGATTCGCGGGCTGCTCGCTCGGCAGGTGTACTCACCAGTGCTATGGGAAGACAGCGTTCGTTATTTGATTGAGCAGGGCGTTGAAACTTTTGTTGAGATTGGGTCGGGAACGGTACTAGCTGGCTTGATCAAAAAGATCGATAAAAATGTACGCGTCATTTCGATCAACAGTGTAGCTGCTCTTGAAGCGCTGCAGGTGCATGAACTTTAGGATGGAGGCGATTGGATGTTTGCAAGCTTAGAAGGCAAGAAAGCACTCGTAACGGGCGCTTCACGAGGAATCGGAAGATCGATTGCTGTCGCGCTGGCAGAGGCGGGAGCAGACGTAGCCATCAATTATTCAGGCAGTGAGGCGGCGGCCGCAGAAACAGCTCAAGCTGTTGAAGCGCTTGGCAGACGCGCTATTATTATTAAAGCGAATGTCGGGAAGTCGGATGAGTTCGATGCAATGGTTAAAGAAGTTATCGAGCAATTTGGCGCCGTTGACATTCTAGTGAATAATGCGGGCATTACAAGAGATAATCTAATCATGCGAATGAAGGAAGACGAATTTGATCAAGTTATTGAGACGAACCTCAAGGGCGTATTCAATGGTATCAAAGCTGTCACGCGTCCCATGATGAAGCAGCGCTTTGGCCGCATCATCAACATCTCGTCTGTTGTTGGTGTGCTCGGAAACCCTGGACAAGCTAACTATGTGGCAGCGAAAGCTGGCGTAATTGGTTTGACTAAGGCTAGCGCACGCGAGCTTGCTTCCCGGGGCATCACTGTCAACTGTGTTGCCCCAGGATTTATTCAAACCGAAATGACGGATAAACTTCCGGAAGAAATGCGTCAGTCTCTTGCTGGCCAAATTCCGCTTGCCCGTCTCGGTGACCCGAGCGACATCGCAAATGCGGTTCGTTTTCTCGCTTCGGATGCTTCAGCCTACATGACTGGACAGACGATTCACGTAGACGGCGGCATGTATATGTAATGCTGATTTAATCCTTTAAGCGGAATTAAAACGGTTACGTATGGCATTTTATCTTTAATTCTCGTATAATACCATGGAGGAGGTGAACCGGATGTCCGAAGTAGTAGATCGCGTGAAACGCATTGTCATCGACCGACTTGGCGTTGACGAAGCTGAAGTTACACTAGAAGCTTCATTTAAAGATGACCTCGGCGCTGACTCTCTTGATGTCGTTGAATTGGTCATGGAGCTGGAAGACGAGTTTGATATGGAAATCTCTGATGAAGATGCAGAGACTATCACCACTGTGGGAGAAGTAGTTAAATACATACAATCTCATACGTAAGAAGGACAAGTCCCGTTTTTAATAAACGGGACTTCTCTCCATCTTGGCCATTTTATTATGACTAATAATGGAAGCGTTACAGCTTTTACATAAACAAGCATTTACAAGTGGCTTTAATCGCAGGGCATGTATACCTCCTTATATTTCAAGCGTAAAGGCGCTGCCGTACTTGAACGGAAATGTCTCTGATTTACCGAGAAATATAAGCAGGGTATACGCAAGAGGCATCATGGGCTTAGCGGTATGAGGCAAAGCCATATGCAAATAAAAAATGCTGGATATAGAGGTGAATCGAATGAAACAACGAGTTGTGGTTACAGGTATGGGCGTTATTACTTCGCTAGGTTCTGATTTGGAGCAATTCTGGGGAAACCTGTTGGAAGGAAAGTCAGGCGTATCGGTTGTTGAGGCTTTCGATTTCTCCGAATACCCTACTTATATAGCGGCTGAAGTTAAAAACTTCGTACCCGAGGAATATGGTTTAGACAAAAAGGAAGCGCGCAGAATGGATCGTTTCGTTCAGTTCGCAGCAGTGGCAAGTCAATTGGCCGTTAAAGATGCAGATTTGCAAATTGGTCAGAATGCCGATCCAGAACGTGTAGGGGTAATGGTAGGCTCAGGAATTGGCGGTCTTGGTACATGGGAAGATCAGCATAACATATTGCTGGAGAAGGGCCCTAAGCGCGTAAGCCCGTTCTTCATCCCGATGATGATCGCGAACATGGCTTCCGGCCAGGTCTCGATGCTTACAGGTGCTAAAGGTCCGAATAGTACAGCGGTTACCGCATGTGCGACAGGCACACATTCCATCGGTGATTCCTTCAAATTGATTCAACGTGGAGATGCTGATGTTATGATAGCAGGCGGCGCTGAAGCGACAATCAGACCGACTGGCATGGCTGGTTTCTGTTCTATGCGTGCAATGTCCGTGCGGAATAATGAGCCCGAGAAAGCAAGCCGCCCGTTCGATGTTGATCGTGATGGCTTCGTAATGGGTGAAGGTGCTGGCGTACTGGTACTTGAATCACTGGAACACGCGCAAGCGCGCGGCGCGAAGATCTATGCTGAGGTTATTGGCTATGGTATGAGCGGCGACGCTCACCACATGACCGAGCCTGATCCCGACGGTGCTGCACGCTGTATGGTGAAAGCGTTGAAGGATGCTGGAATCGAAGCATCTGACATTGATTACATTAATGCTCACGGTACTTCTACACCAGTAGGAGATCGCTCAGAGACGAAGGCAATCAAGAAAGCGCTTGGCGACCATGCGTATAAAGTAGCTGTCAGCTCGACGAAGTCGATGACGGGCCACTTGCTTGGTGCTGCTGGCGGCGTTGAAGCTGTTATTCTTGGCTTGACACTCAAAAACGGCATTATTGCACCAACCATCAACTTGGACAATCCGGATCCAGAATGCGATCTTGATTATGTGCCGAATAAACCGCGTGAAGCGAATGTGAGAACGGCATTGTCTAACTCATTCGGCTTTGGTGGCCATAATGCATCGATCGTGATGAAAGTTTATGAAGCGTGATTCCTTCTACGAGCTGCAGCAACGACTGCAGCTTAGCTTTAAGCGGACGAAGCTGCTGAAGCAGGCCTTCACTCATACTTCTTATGTGAATGAGCATAAGCGCGGCTCTGCCCAAGATAATGAACGTTTGGAATTTTTGGGCGATGCCGTGCTGCAGCTTCTTGTATCGGAATACTTGTTCGCTACTTATCCACAGAGGCCGGAAGGCGAGCTTACGAGAATGCGTGCTTCCATCGTATGCGAGCCATCGCTTGCACAGTTCGCGGAACGCTTGGAGCTTGGCTCACATGTGTTGCTTGGTCGGGGCGAGGAACAGCTAGGAGGCCGGCAACGGCAAGCGTTGCTGGCGGATTTATTCGAGTCCTTTGTCGGTGCGATATTTCTGGATGCAGGAATTGAGCAGACGAGGGCTTTCCTTAACGAGCACATGTTTCCTTTCGTCGAATCCAATGATTACGGCCTCCTAGTGAAGGATTCCAAGTCCAAGCTTCAGGAACGCTCTCAGCATCACGGTCTCGGCGCAGTCGAATATCGGATCATTGAGGAGCGGGGACCTGCACATGATCGTGAATTTGTTGTGGAGGTCTACCTCGGCGAGGAACGATTCGGCGTCGGCAGCGGAAGGACGAAGAAGGAAGCAGAGCAGCGCGCCGCAGCAGAAGCATGGCGCACGCTGTCACAGGAGCAAGCGTAAATCAGATCAGAGAGCATTCCACAGGTCATGCGACTTGCTGGGTGCTCTCTTTTTTGACTTACAGGAAAGGATATGATTTTACTCATCTTTCTCTATCCGTCTAAGCCAAACGTAAGCACAGCCGCCAGAGGACGGCTTTATCTGTTTACGCTTGCTAGAGAGAAGATGGGAAAGGCTGGGGTTGTAATTAGCGGCCGAAATGGTTATCAAGGCCCATAAGTTGTGGTACAATGAGGGGTGAGGTGAAAACCAAGACATGTTTCTGAAACGGATTGAATTATCAGGCTTTAAGTCTTTCGCTGATCGGACCGAAATGGAATTTGTAACCGGGATCACTGCGGTTGTAGGACCGAACGGCAGCGGTAAAAGTAATATTTCTGACGGCATTCGCTGGGTTCTTGGTGAACAAAGCGCTAAGAGTCTGCGCGGCGGCAAGATGGAGGATATTATTTTTGCTGGAAGCGATGCCCGCAAGGCGGTCAACTACAGCGAGGTTTCGCTTACGCTTGACAATTCCGATGGCGCACTGCCTCTTGAATACAACGAGGTTACCGTCACGCGCCGCGTGCACCGAAGCGGAGATAGTGAATATTTGATTAATAAACAGCCGTGCAGGCTGAAAGATATTACCGAGCTGTTCATGGATACCGGTATCGGTAAAGAGGCTTATTCCATTATTGGACAAGGTCGAATTGAAGAAATATTGAGTACCCGCTCAGAGGATCGGCGCGGAATATTCGAGGAAGCATCAGGCATTGTCAAATATAAGTCCCGCAAACGCGAGGCGCAGCGCAAGCTGGACGAAACCGAACAAAATCTGCTCCGTATTCATGATCTTGTGACTGAGCTTGAGGATCAGGTTACTCCGCTGCGCAAGCAGTCTGAGAAGGCAATCGCGTTCAAGGCGCTTAAGGAGCAGCTGAAGACGAAAGAAATTTCAATGTATGTACATAACATTGAACAGATTCACGGGTCGTGGACCGAAGCAAACGGTAAGCTGGAGCGATTGCAGCAGGAGCAGCTTCAGCTGTCAACCGTTGTCAGCAAGCATGACGCGCATTTGGAGAAGGATCGGCAGCAGCTGCGAGATCTCGAGTTAGAGCTTGACCAGTTGCATGAGTCAATGCTGCAAATTAGCGAGGACTTCGAGAAATGCGAGGGTTACGGCGAGGTCTTGAAGGAACGCAAACGTAATTTGGAGCAAAACAAGCAGAAGCTTGAGGAATCGATTGCAGGACAGGATGCCCGAATCGTTGCGATGTCGCAAGAGGAAGCGGAGTTCCGCAGCCGGGCCGCGGCATTGCAGCTGCAGCTAGCAGATCTGCGCTCCAAAATAGCAGACGAGGAGGCTCGTTTGCTCGGCGTGGCTGGAGGAGCTGTCGCGGATGCGGAGGAAACGCTGAAGAGCGAGCTGCTTGAAGTGCTTAGCGCCATGGCTCAGCACCGCAACGAGATCCGTTACGCTTCGCAGCAGCAGGAAACGCTGCAACGCCGGATGGAGCGTATTAGCGAGGATGAAACCAAATGGCTTGATCAACAGGCGAAATTGGATGAGAGACGATCGGCGCTAGCTGCATCACTTGAAGCGACGCTGGCACGCCTGGAGCAGGCAAGAAGCAAAACCTTGACGGAGTCGGAGCAGACAAGGACGATCTCACAGAGCCTGGAGGATGTCACGCAGGCGATTCGTAAGTGGGATCAGAAGCTGGACAGCCATATTTCTCGCCGCGATACGATGAAGGAAATGCAAGACGCGTTGGATGGATTCATGCAAGGCGTCAAAGAGGTATTGAAGGCTTCTAGACGCAGCAATGGCGGGATCAGCGGCGTACATGGCGCCGTCGCCGAGCTCATTCGCGTACCTGAGCGTATTGAAACGGCTGTGGAGACAGCGCTTGGCGGCGCTTTGCAGCATATCGTCATGGAGGATGAGAAAACGGCTCGTACTGCGATTGCTTTCCTGAAACAGCGGCAGCTTGGCAGAGCCACTTTCCTGCCGCTTGACGTCATTCGCGGCAGGCAGGTGCCTGAGCATGACAAGCGAACCGCCCAATCCATCGACGGATTTGTAGGTGTCGCAGCGGACCTGGTAAGCTCGGATGAGCGTTATTCAGCAATCGTTAACAGTTTGCTTGGCAATGTCTTGCTCGCTGAGACTTTGGAGCAGGCGAACCGTATCGCTTCGAAATGTCAATATCGATATCGTGTAGTTACTCTTGAGGGGGATGTCGTGAATGCCGGCGGCTCTATGACGGGAGGAAGCTTGCAGAAGAAAGGCGCAAGCCTGCTTGGACGCCAGCGTCAGATCGAAGCGCTTGATCAAGAGATCAATGATGCGCGCAGAACGGTGGAGCAGCTTCGCGATAAGCTTAGCGACCTGCGCAAGGAGCATTCCATTCGCTCGCATAACATTGAAGAGCTGCGTGCCGAAGGAGAGAAAAGCCGAATTGAGGAGCAGCAAATTCGTGCAGAGCTCCAGCAGCTTCATAATGAAGCGAAGCACTTGGAGGAGCAGAAGCAGTTGTATTCGGCTGATCGAAACACACATTTGTCTGAGCAGAAGGATGTTCAAGCATCGGCAGCGGCAGCGGAGCTACGGTTAGCGCAGCTTGTTATTGACGAAGCGCGCTTGCAGGAAGCGATTCGATTGGCTGAGGAGCGGCGCAAAGCAAATGAATTCGCGAAGGAAGAGCTGCAAGGTCAGCTTACCGACATTAAGATTGCCGCAGCGAAAACGGATCAAGAAAAGCTAAGCTTCGAGGATCAATCAGCGCGTGTTCGCTCTGATATTCAACGAGCGAAGCAGGAGCTCGAGAACTTGCGCCTGTTATCGGTGCAGCAGAATGAAGAGCTTGCTAGGCATGCGAATGAATCGGTTCAGCAGATTGAGCAGCTTAATGATCTGCGCATTAAGAAGCAGCAATGTGCGGAGCAAACCGACTTCAAGCGAGCAGCACGGGCGGAGCGCATCGCCGAGCTTGATCAAGGCGAGAGTGAAACCAAGGAGCAGCGTGCGCAGCTTAGGCAGGTCGAGGAGCAGATGAGGCAAACCGAAATTGCTGCGAACCGACTCGACGTGGAGCTTGATAATCTGCTGCGTAAGCTTAGTGAAGAGTACGAACTGAGCTATGAGCTCGCTAAGGAACAATACAAGGTACCCGAGGATGTGCTTGGCACTCAGAACGAGGTCAGAGACATTAAACGTCAAATTACATCGCTTGGCGACGTAAACTTAGGCGCAATTGAGGAATATGAGCGAGTCAGCGAACGCTTCGAGTTTCTGTCCGAGCAGAAGAATGATTTAATTGAGGCGAAAACAACGCTTTATCAGGTCATTCGCGAGATGGACGATGAGATGTCTAAGCGGTTTAGAACGACCTTTGAAGCCATCCGCGGTCACTTTGTTGTAGTCTTCGCTAAGCTATTCGGCGGAGGACGCGCGGATTTGGTACTTGTTGATCCAGAGCGTGTCTTGGATACGGGCATTGATATCGTTGCACAGCCGCCAGGCAAGAAGCTGCAAAACCTGCAGTTGCTCTCCGGCGGTGAGCGCGCATTGACGGCGATTGCACTGCTGTTCGCGATATTGCAGGTAAAGCCTGTTCCGTTCTGCGTACTGGATGAAGTTGAGGCCGCGCTTGATGAAGCAAACGTTTCGCGATTCGCACAATATTTGCGTGAATTCTCAGAACTAACGCAATTTATCGTCGTAACGCACCGCAAAGGCACGATGGAGGAAGCGGATGTGCTTTACGGCGTGACGATGGAGGAAGGCGGCGTATCGAAGCTAGTTTCTGTACGCTTAGAGGATGAAGAGCCGGTATCCGCATAAAGAAAAGGAATGCCTGCAACGTGAGGATGGGGAGTGGAAACGATGAGTTTTTTTAAGAAGCTGAAGGAAAGCATCGCGACGAAAACGGAAGCGGTAACGAATATTTTCAAGGAAGGTTTGGCCAAAACCCGCACCGCGTTTGTAGAGAAGGTAGAAGAGCTCATTACGCGCCGCAAAAAGATTGACGAGCAGTTTTACGAAGAATTAGAGGAAATACTGATCGGCGCGGATGTGGGCGTTAACACCGTTATGCAGCTAATTGATGATCTTCGCGTAGAAGTGAAGAAACGGAAGATAGAGGATGCTGCTGATTTGCAGCCTGTACTGTCGGAGAAGCTCATTAACCTCATGAAGGGCGATGATCAATCTGATCTGCGCATGGCACCGAGCGGCATTACGGTTATCCTATTCGTTGGTGTGAATGGTGTTGGCAAAACGACGACGATAGGCAAGCTTGCACATAAATTTAAAAGCGAAGGAAAAAGCGTGCTTATGGCGGCGGGAGATACGTTCCGTGCGGGTGCGATTGAGCAGCTAGAAGTATGGGGACAGCGCGTTGGCGTAGATGTCATTAAGCAGCAATCCGGTGCAGATCCGGCTGCCGTCATGTTCGATGCTGTTCAGGCTGCTAAGCAGCGCGGCGTAGATGTCCTTCTTTGTGATACGGCTGGACGACTGCAGAACAAAACGAATCTAATGGAAGAATTGAACAAAATATTCCGCGTCATTCAGCGTGAATTGCCGGACGCCCCGCATGAGGTACTACTCGTGCTGGATGCAACGACGGGTCAAAACGCGCTTAGTCAAGCGAAGCTGTTCGGCGAGAAAAGCGGTGTTACAGGACTTGTTCTGACAAAGCTGGATGGTACTGCGAAAGGCGGTATCGTAATTGCAATTCGTAACGAGCTAAGTTTGCCGGTTAAACTAGTTGGGCTTGGCGAGAAGATGGGCGACCTTCAGCAATTTGATTCGGAGCAATTCATCCATGCACTGTTTGCGGGCTTAATCCAGCGCGAGGATGCGGAAGAGGCAGAGAAGTCAGCAGAATAATACTTGTTAAATCGACCATTTCCCATCACGTGGGCGGCTTTATAAGGTGACAAGGGGAAAAGCTTGACAGGGGCCTATGCGTCATGTATGATAAAAGACGTTGTCAGGTGTAAAGGTGTTTACCTTGTCGGTATAACAAGCGACATAACAGGAGGGGCTGAGGGGATGAAAGCAAATGAACCAGATGCCTTGTCCAAGACAACCCGAATAAACTTGTTGTTCGACTTTTACGAGCCGCTCTTGACTGAGAAGCAGCGGACGTTTCTCAAATATTATTTCCATGATGATTTCTCCCTTGGTGAAATATCAGCGGAGTTCGGAATTAGCAGACAGGCTGTATACGAGCATATCAAACGTGCCGAGCAGGTACTGGAGAGCTATGAGAGCAAGCTGAGCCTGCTGGTGAGACATGAATCGCTTCAACAATTAACACTGCAGCTGGTAAACAGTGTGAATGAGCTTGCCATTGCCGAACAGGACAGGCAGTCGCTTATCCATACTATTGCCCAACTGAAGCTGAATGAATAATACATAATGAATGGAGGTGACGGTACATGGCAGCATTCGAGAGCTTATCGAGTCGACTTCAAAATGTGTTCAGCAAGCTGAGAGGCAAAGGTAAGGTTTCCGAGGAAGATGTTAGCGAAGCGATGCGTGAGGTGCGACTGGCTCTACTAGAGGCAGACGTTAACTTTAAAGTCGTGAAGGACTTTATCGCGAAGGTGAAGGAACGAGCTATCGGCTTGGATGTGTCCAAGAGCTTCACGCCCGGCATGGTCGTCATCGATATCGTAAACAAAGAGTTGACTGAGCTTATGGGCGGTACGCAGAGCAAGCTGGCGAAGGCGAACAAGCCTCCAACCGTCATTATGATGGCAGGCTTGCAAGGTGCTGGTAAAACAACGACGTCCGGAAAGCTGGCCAAGCTGCTTCAGAAGAGCAACAATAAACCGCTTTTGATTGCCTGTGATATTTACCGACCAGCTGCCATTAAGCAGCTTCAAGTGCTCGGCGAACAAATTAATGCGCCAGTATTCTCCTTAGGTGACCAGACATCACCTGTCGAAATTGCGCGTGCAGGACTACAGCATGCGAGAGAGAATGGCAATGATTATGTCATTATCGATACAGCGGGCCGTTTGCACATCGACGAAGAGCTGATGGAAGAGCTGAAGCAGATTCATCAGATTACGAAGCCGGATGAAGTGTTGCTCGTTGTGGATGCAATGACCGGTCAAGATGCGGTAAATGTAGCTCAAAGCTTCCATGAACAGCTTGCTTTAACAGGCGTTGTATTGACGAAGCTTGACGGAGATACGCGCGGCGGTGCTGCGTTATCGGTCAAGGCTGTTACCGGCTGTCCGATTAAATTCGCGGCAATGGGTGAGAAGATTGACTCCTTGGAGCCATTCCATCCGGAGCGTATGGCTTCTCGTATTCTCGGCATGGGCGACATGCTCTCTTTGATCGAGAAAGCGCAGATGAACATTGATGCAGACAAAGCGAAGGAAATGGAACGTAAAATGCGTACAGCAGAATTTACGTTTGATGATTTCCTAGAGCAGATGGAGCAGGTTCGCAATCTTGGACCGCTTGATCAAATTATGGATATGCTGCCCGGCATGAACAAGATGAAGGGCATGAAGGATATGAAGGTCGATGAGAAGCAAATCGGCCGGGTCGAGGCGATTGTTCGCTCCATGACGAAAGAGGAGAAACAGAAGCCGGAGCTGCTTAACCACAGCAGACGCAAGCGCGTTGCTGCTGGCAGCGGTACATCGATTGTCGAAGTTAACCGCTTGATTAAGCAGTTCGACGACATGAAGAAAATGATGAAGCAATTTTCATCCATGATGGGTCCGAAGGGCGGCAAGAAAGGCCTGAAGGGCTTGCTCGGAAAAAATATGAAATTCCCGTTTTAACGGCAGTTTACTCTTTGAAGGAGGTGAATTTTCATGGCAGTACGTATTCGTTTGAAAAGAATTGGTGCTCACAAAGCTCCATTTTACCGCGTAGTCGTTTCGGATTCCCGTTCGCCGCGTGACGGACGTTTTATCGAAGAAATCGGTACTTACAACCCGGTTACACAACCGGCTCAAGTTAAGATTGACGAAGAGAAAGCGTTGAAATGGTTGCAAACTGGAGCGCAAGCTTCTGATACCGTTCGCGACTTGCTTTCCAAAGCAGGTGTTCTTAAAAAGTTCCATGAGCTTAGGCAACAGAAATAACTGTTGAACAGCGGAGGGCCTTGAGATGAAAGAATTGATTCTTGTCATAGCGAAGGCATTGGTTGATCATCCTGATCAGGTGCAAATCAATGTGAAGGATGATGACCGTGGCACGATATACGAGCTCTCGGTTCACCCCGAGGATATCGGTAAAATCATCGGTAAACAAGGACGCATAGCGAAAGCGATGCGTACGGTAGTGACTTCTGCTTCCGTCAAATCGCAAAAGCGCGTCATCGTTGACATTTTGTCATGATGCACGAAAGGGAAGAAGGTTAGGATCAACGTCCTAGCCTTTTTCTTATGCAAGGGCGAATCAAGTTTATTCTACTTAACAAAGTACTTAACAAAGCGGCTTCGTCCCTTGTCATGGAACGAAGCCGTTTTTGCATGTATAATAAAGCTATATATGAATGAAGGGCTGGTTGTTATGAACGAGAAATGGTTTACGGTTGGCAAGGTAGTAAACACGCACGGTATTCGCGGAGAGCTGAAAATTTTATCACAAACGGATTTTGCGGAGACGCGTTTCGCAGCAGGCAACAAGCTGCTTATGAAAAGCGAAGAATCCGGAGCTTCGCTGGAAGTGAAAATTATAAGCTCACGGGCGAATAAAAATGTATACATATTGAAATTGGAAGGCTTCACTGATATTAATCAAGTCGAGAAATATAAAGGCTGGGTGCTGAAGATATCACAGGACAAGCAAGAAGCGCTTGACGAGGGCGAGTATTACTATCACGAAATTATCGGATGCCGTGTCGTTTCCGATGAGGGCGAGGAACTTGGCGTGATCTCAGAAATATTGAGTCCAGGTGCCAATGACGTATGGGTTGTAGACCGTCCTAAAGGCTCAGGCAAGCAGCTTCTGCTGCCTGTCATTGATGATGTGCTTCTGAAGGTAGACAAGAAAGAGAAAGTTGTGACGGTCCATTTGATGGAAGGATTGATTTAGTCGATGAAAATAGATGTGCTAACGCTGTTTCCTGAAATGTTCGATGGCGTATTTAACGCCAGCATTCTGGGGAAAGCGAAGGATAAAGGACTTGTCACACCGCAAGCAATTAATTTCAGAGCGTACTCCGGCAATAAACATAATACGGTGGATGACTACCCCTATGGCGGCGGCGGCGGCATGGTGTTGAAGCCAGAGCCTGTGTTCGCAGCTGTTGAGGATCTCAAGATTGACGGGGATATTAAGCCCCGTGTTATCCTGTTATGCCCGCAAGGTGCACAGTTTACCCAGCAGATTGCGGAAGAGCTTGCCAAAGAGGAGCATCTGGTGCTCATATGCGGTCATTATGAGGGTTATGATGAGCGTATTCGAGAGCATCTCGTTACGGATGAGCTGTCAATCGGTGATTATGTGCTGACAGGCGGAGAAATCCCTGCCATGGTGCTTATTGATAGTGTTGTACGTCTGCTGCCGGGGGTTCTGGGAAATGAGACGTCTGCTGTTACCGATTCATACAGTACAGGGCTGCTGGAGCATCCTCACTATACGCGGCCGTCTGAGTTTCGCGGCTGGGCGGTACCTGACGTGCTGATTTCAGGTCATCATGCCAACATTGAGGTATGGCGCCGTGAACAATCGCTGGTAAGAACGCAGGAGCGTCGTCCTGATCTTCTGGAAACTGCAGAGCTTACAGATAAGGAACGAAGATGGCTTTCCGATCGTCGGAAGCGAGCGGCGCAGCAAGCTGATTAATACTAAACCGAATAAGAACATAGAAAGCCGCAGCGGTTGCCCGCAGCGGCTTTCTATTGTTCATGATTATGAAGGTAAATTATGGCGTATAGAAGTTCTGGGTATAATAGACTTGATAGCTCCCGCCAACGGCAACGCCAGTCCCAAGCTTCTTTAGCTTGCTGTCTAGCAGCGTCTCACGATGGCCTGATTTGGAGTTTAACCATCCGTAATGTGCATGAATGCTTCCTTGATAGCCGGCTGCGATGTTCTCAGCTGCGGAATGATATTTAACCCCCTTTGCCTTCATACGGGCGAAAGGAGAGGTACCGTCGGGATTGATATGGTCGAAAAAGTCTCGTTTGCTCATATCTGCGCTATGTCCATGGGCCGCCGCTGCTGCCAGCTTGTCCCATTGTAAGAGCGGGATGTCGCGAACTGCGCGCTCTGCATTCGCCAGATCAAAGAGCTGCTGCTCGAATGCAGACTCAAGCTTGGTTGTATAAGCTGATTTGGTTGGCTTAGCTATAGTCTGATGCATCGTCAGCATTCCTGCGACTCTGTCAGCGTCATGTTTGTCAAAAAATAAAGTGACCCGCTCAGTACCTGAAGTATATGTATAGTAGTCATCTTTCTTTTCAGCACTAGAGGTGTTTTTGGCGAGCTTCTTCGCTGCTGCGAGGGTTTGTCCGATCGTTATGCCAGAAGAGCTTGTCCAGTCACTGCCGGAGTTCGAGAAGAGAGCGACTACGCGAGCATTATGTACACCGAACATCATGTAATGACGGTAGTCGTCATCGTAATAGACATGCCAAGAGAAGCTGTATTCGCTTGGGTCAATGCGTTTAGGCTTGCCCTGCGTCTTCTGAAGCTTGTCTAAGGTGTCGTTTAATACGATATTGCCGAGGGAGTCTGCCGATCTCACGATTTTTTTGTCTGACAGCTCATTCGAGTGTTGTTTGAGATTATAGAAGAAGGTCAACGCTTCAGCACGTGTCAACTTACCGTTTGGAACGAAGCCGGCAACGGTCGGGGAAGTACGTCCACTTGATATTTTCTCGTTAAGCAGCCATCCGATGGCACTAGTTTCTGTGAAAGAGCTGCCGGTTGCAGCCGATGCAAGCAGCAATGCCGCTTGACCACGTCTGAGGTCTTGATTGGACTGACCTGAGATGAGCGGCCAGCCGTGGCTGTTTGCGTAATCATAGTAAGGCTTCGACCAGACATCACTAGCAGAGGGAGATTCGTTAGCCAAACGATAAGTGCGAAGGAGCATGGCCAAAAATTCAGCTTCGTTGACGAGGTTATTCGGCTTAAAAGATCCATCACTATAGCCTTTTGCTAGCTTCTGATCAATCGCCCAGGATATGTAGGAGCCTGCCCAGTGTCCGTTAGTATCCTTAAAGGTCTGCGCTTCACCAAATATGCGAGTCGGTGCTGATAACACGATTAATAGAAGAACTACAAGTGTGCCCCCTTTTCTGATTGCTCTAGTGAAATGGGAATGATGCTGCAATTTAGTCACCTCTTCTGTCGGTGTTTGTCATATTTCAGTATACATGAAAAAGGAATAAAAAATCGTCTTGTATTATTGGGCTGTGTATGGTAAAATTTCTAATGTTGTTCGTAAAGTCGGACGGTCCGCTATCAGCGATGATCCGGTTCAGAGGAATTCGGTGAGCTTATAAGAACGTCTATGGTGGAAGGAGTGAATCAAATGAATCTTTTGCAAACAATTGCGCAAGAAAACCTGCGCCAAGGTCTACCGAACTTTCGTCCTGGTGACACGCTAAAAGTTCATGTAAAAGTTATCGAGGGAACACGTGAGCGTATCCAATTGTTCGAGGGCGTTGTTATTAAACGTCGCGGCGGTGGAATCAGCGAAACTTTTACAGTGCGTAAAATTTCCTACGGTGTTGGTGTGGAAAGAACTTTCCCGCTTAACTCGCCTAAAATCGAAAAAATCGAAGTGGCTCGCCGTGGTAAAGTACGTCGCGCGAAATTGTACTACCTACGTAGTCTTCGCGGAAAAGCTGCTCGTATTAAAGAAATTCGTTAAGAACAAACGACAAGAGGGGCTTGCGCAAACAAGCTCCTTTTCGTTATTTCTAAAGGTCGTTACATATTACAGCATATGGGAAGAAGGCGAGCAGAGTGGACTCTCAACAGCGTAATGACGAGCTGGTCAATGACCAGGATGTGAAGGATACGCAGAACCTTGCGAATAACGAGCAAACTATACCTAATCGCTCAGCAGTTCACGCTTCTGGGACTAAAAAGCAGGGCGGAGCTTATAAGGAAATCGTAGAATGGATTAAAGCATTAGTCATTGCGGTTGTTCTCGTTTTTCTTATACGTCAATTTTTGTTCTCGCCGTTTATCGTTGATGGACCTTCCATGCAACCAAACTTTGAGACGGGCGAACGTCTGATCGTGAACAAAATTTTGTATTCTATTCGTGAGCCTAAGTTTGGTGAAGTCGTCGTATTCGACGTGCCTGAGCAAGGACGGAAATTTATTAAGCGTGTTATCGGCGTACCGGGCGACAAAATTAAGCTTGATGGTGACGACTTGTATATTAATGATAAGAAAATTGAAGAGCCTTACATTAAAGAAGCCGTTGAAGCCGCGCATGCGAATGGCGAGCTTTATAATGAAAAGGGTTCGACTTCTGACGTAGCGGATCTAGTCGTTCCAGAAGATACGATTTTTGCGCTTGGCGATAATCGCAGTGATAGTACGGATAGCCGAGTAATCGGTTTTGTATCCGACAAAGAAATTGTAGGCCGTGCGGATATTATATTCTGGCCGCTGAATAAGCTGGAATTCATTAAGCACTGGACTAAATGAGGTGAGTAAATGACCATTCAATGGTTCCCGGGTCATATGACACGGGCGAAACGGCAAATACAAGACAAGCTGAAACTAATCGATCTTGCCATCGAACTGTTGGATGCTCGAGTTCCGTTATCAAGCCGCAATCCGATGATTGAAGAAATATTAAACGGCAAGCCTAGACTGATTGTTCTGAACAAATCAGATTTGGCAGATCCAAAAACAACTGAGCAATGGATGGCGTACTTCCGCAATGAAGGACATGAGTCCATCGCTATCGATTCTTCAACAGGGACGAAAGTAAGCGAGGTTCCGCTGAAGGCCAAACAGATTCTTCATGAGAAGATTACGCGTCAAATTAACAAAGGAATCAATCCGCGAGCGATTCGCGGTCTAATTGTCGGCATACCGAATGTTGGTAAATCAACGCTGATCAACAAGCTTGCCGGTCGAGCCATCGCCTTAACAGGTGACCGTCCAGGTGTTACAAAGGGCCAGCAATGGATTAAGGTTGGTACGGAGATGGAGCTTCTGGATACGCCAGGTATTCTCTGGCCGAAGTTTGAGGATGAGCTGGTCGGTTATCGTCTTGCGATGACTGGTGCAATCAGAGAGCAAATTCTAAATGTGGACGACATTGCGTTTTTCGCCATGCGCGAATTGGTGGATCGCTACTGGCCGAATATGAAAGAACGCTACGAGCTTGAGACACCTCCTAAGGATGCCAGCGATTCGGATGAGATTGTCCGTGTCATGGAAGATATCGGACGTCGGAGAGGCTGCCTCATTAGCGGTGGACACGTTGATTTGGAGAAAACATCGGGAATTATCTTACGTGATTTGCGTTCGGGCAAGCTCGGCCGAATCACGCTGGAAGCACCACCTTATTGATGTGAAACGGGGGAACGTAACGTGCTGCAGTACGAACAGTCGTTATGGCAAGAAGGCTATACTGCGTTAGCTGGCGTTGATGAAGTTGGTCGTGGTTGTTTGTTCGGTGATGTCGTAGCGGCGGCTGTCATTCTACCGCCAGGCTTGATTATCGAAGGTGTAAACGACTCGAAGAAGCTATCGGAGAAAAAGCGCGATCAATTATATGATGTGATATTGAAAGAATGCGTCGCTTGGTCGGCCGCACGGGTAGATGCTGAGACGATTGATCGGATCAATATTAAGCAAGCGGCTAGGCTCGCTATGAAGATCGCTGTAGAATCTTTAGAAGTGCCTTCCGATTATTTGCTAATTGATGCAGAGAAAGTTGATGTACAGCTGCCTCAGCAGTCGATTATCAAAGGTGATGCAACCAGCCAAACTATTGCGGCAGCATCCATTGTTGCCAAGGTTACACGGGACAGGCTTTGCAAGGAAGAGTGGGAGCTGGAGTATCCCGCCTATGGCATTGCGATTCACAAGGGTTATGCAACTAAGCTGCATAGGGAGCGATTGCTTGAGAACGGTCCCAGCCGCCTGCATCGAAAATCGTTTCTGGGCAACCTGTTCAGTGAGGAGCAGCTTTCCCTTTTTTAACATGGAGATGGAATAAAATAACGTTCAATCGATTGTGCGAGGCAAAGGTTGCCTAGTGTAATGGTTGAACGTTATTTTTTATCGCAAATTTATGGAGTAAATCGCTTCATGCTTTGGTTACAATGACCGATATAAGCGTTATGGACTTACGCAGTCGGTAAATAGATCAGATTGACGCTGTAGCAGCGGAGGCGGATAAATAGATGAATATTAGTCAAATGATGCGAAGCTTCTTAGGAGAGGCTTCTAGTGCAGATACAAGAGCGGTAGAGCTCAAGGTTGGACAAGTTGTTCGCGGTGTGGTCTTGCAAGTGTCGGATAACAACGAAGCGCTTGTTCAAATTAATGGTGTACAAGTACGTGCAAAGCTGGAGGCGCCACTTCAACCAGGTCAAACAGCAATGCTGCAGGTTCAGCCACAATCGAGTGGTGCACTTGTTATGCTGAAGCCCGTTGAGCCTGGTCAAGTAGGCTTGCCGGAGGATACTTTCAAGGAATGGGCTAAGCAGCTTGCCTTGCCAGAACAGAAATGGGCGGCTCAGATCGTTAAAGAGTTGCGCAAGGACGGTGTTATCTTAAACCGAGATGTAGCACAGGCCTTCCAGCAGGCAGCAGCAGCGATGCCATCTGGTGGTGACGCGGAGCAGTGGATGCAGGCTAGCGCGGCAACGTTTAAGCGAGGTTTGCCTATGACAGGAGCAACTGTAGGCGCAATGCAGCAGGTAATGTTCGGTCGGAGTACGCACGACCTGCTGGATACCCTTCAGCAGCAGCTTACAGCATTCGCAAGTGAACCTGCTCATGATACGAACGAAAGCAGAAGTGTCCAGCAAACTGCTGCTCGCATTCAAGCCCTGCTGAACGAAGGGATGGAGCTGCTGCGTGGAGCAACGACTGCCGCTTCAGCACCGAATAATTTAAATGAAGCGGGCTCGGAGTTGCCTGTTGGCAAAGCCCAAGCAGCTCCTGTTGGAAAACTGGACATCCAAAACCAAACGGCTCCAGCCGTCGTTAATACGTCCGGAGATGCGCAGTCTGGTGACGATGGACAGCCCCCAGTGTTGAAAGCAAACGTTAATCAGCCAAATTGGCTTGGTCAAATGATGAAATGGATGGGCGTTGACCATGAGTTTCAACTTGCCAAAGCAGCTGCGAGTGATCCGCAGACGAGTCAACCAGCACCAGCTGCGCCACAGGCGTCAGCTCCTTCGACAGCGACAGGTGCAACTGCTCCGCCGCCATTATCAGCGGAGCAAGCGAAGCCAGCTACAGCCGCACAAAGTACGGCGGCTTCGTCTGTCGTCACGCCACTAGTGGCGAGTGAAGATAAGCTGGAAACAACGCATACAGCTGCTAAGTCTGCTGCTTTGTCGGATGAAACGCCAGAGCAGCTGGCTGCCAGAGCCCCCGATGGAAGGCAAGGGATTGAGCGGGCTTCCGCCGCAGTTGTGTCTGTTATTGCGGACAGCTTGCAATCATCGGACGGATCGCAGCCTGTACAGCATGAATCTTTAAAAAGCGCGCTTCTGTCGCTTGTATCATCAGAGCACACACCTCCTGCTATTAAGGAAACTGCGCAGCAGCTGGTTCAGCAAATTACCGGACAGCAGCTTTTATTAACGCCAGAGCGCAACAATTCGGTGCTTACGCATGTGACCATGTTTATTCCGCTTAATAGCCAAGATGGACAACAAACCGCGTCGGTTCACATTCAGACGAGGCGGGGCCGCAAGGGAGAGCTCGACTCGTCTAATTGCAGGCTGCTATTTAACTTGTCGATGAGCACGCTTGGGGACACGATGGTTGACGTGAATGTAATGGACAAAATTGTAAGCCTTAATCTATGGAATGATCATCCTGCTATATCGACACTGGCAGAGTCTTCAAAGGCAGAAATCACAAACAGCCTGCAGGCTGCAGGCTACCAACTGCTATCGCTTCGGACAACACCGCTGCCTAAGTCAAATGATATGCAGCAGGATGAACCAACTGGGGCGGCAATAGCCGCGAAGAATCATGCGAGATCTGAATTATCAGCATTCTCCACGAACCGTTACAAGGGAGTGGATTATCGCATATGAGCAATGAAGAAGACAAAAAACCGCAGCAAGGAGTAATGAAAAAAGCTGTAGCACTCAAGTACCAGCCTGGGGAACGGTCAGCTCCGGTTATGGTTGCCAAAGGAAAAGGTCATCTGGCTGACCTCATATTGGAGCAGGCGAAGAAGAATGGCATCCCTGTCCAAGAGGACTCTTCCTTAGTTGAGGTACTCTCTAAGCTGGATGTGGATCAGGAGATTCCACCAGAGCTGTATACACTAGTTGCAGAAATATTAAGCTTCGTTTACCGATCAGATCGTAAAGCGAGGGATATGCTTAATGGCTGATCAAACCGCTCCTTCAGACGCACTTCGCATAAAGATTAATAGAAAGCTGACGGGTGAGCTTGGTGAAAAGGCGGCATGCGACTATTTGCTTGCTGCTGATTACGCGATATTGGAGCGCAATTGGCGTTGCCGCAGCGGAGAACTAGACGTTATTGCAGAGCTAGATGGCAGGTTTATATTTGTGGAGGTGCGCGCAAGAACAGCGGGGGGGAAATTCGGCACAGCAGCTGAGTCCGTTGATTATCGCAAGCAGCAAAAAGTACGGAATACAGCTCAAGTTTATTTGAAAAGCATTGGACGAATAGATGCGCCGCAGCGATTCGATGTCGTTGCAGTAACTATTAATCGCTTGGATGGCGGCATCGCCGAATGCCGCCATTACGAGGGAGCATTCTAGTCTATGAACAATAGAAGGCTTTCACTGTATGTCAGTAACAACAGTGAAAGCCCATTTGCTGTTTATCTAATGAATAATCTGATCTAATCCGCGAAATTGAATGGCTTCTGCAACATGCTCGGCTTCGACGGATTCGCTGGTTTCCAGATCGGCAATGGTACGAGCCAGTTTAAGTATTCGATCATAGGCGCGCATACTGATGCCGAGTACTTCAAAGGCATGATCAAGCAGGTGCAGCGCTTCTGGTTTTAAGCTTATCGCTTTGCGCAGGGCAGCTCCAGTCGTCGGATCACCGGCAGTTTGGATGCTGTTCTTTTCTGTAGTCCGGGCAAGTCGGAAGCTTCTAGCTTGTAAGACCAGCTCTTTCATTTGCTGTGTAGTTAGAGTGGGACTTGATGCTTGCTGCTCCAGCGAGATTGGACGCGGAACCTGCAGCTGCAGATCAATCCGATCGAGCAGAGGGCCTGAGATCTTGGAGCGGTAACGACTGATCAGAGAGGCACTGCAAGTACAATGTTTATCTCCATACTCGTAGCCATAGTAACCGCAGGGGCAGGGGTTATATGAAGCGGCTAACATGATATCGGCAGGAAATTGGAATACCGCTTTGGAGCGGGATATGGTTACGATACGATCCTCAAGGGGTTGCCGCAGCACTTCAAGCACTTGTCTCGGGAATTCCGGCAGCTCATCTAGAAACAGAACGCCGCGGTGAGCAAGAGTAACTTCACCGGGCTTCGGAATCGAACCTCCTCCGATCAAGCCCCCTGTTGAGATGGTATGGTGAGGAGCGCGAAAGGGAGCTTGAGCAATCAAGCCTTGTGAGCCGTCGAGCAGCTTGCCTGCTACGCTGTATATTTTGGTAACTTCCAGCGCTTCCTGCTCAGTTAATGGAGGTAGTATGCCTGGAAGGCGGCGAATCATCATGGTCTTGCCGGTGCCGGGAGGACCGCTCAGAAGAATGTTTTGCTTGCCTGCAGCTGCTATGAGCATGGCACGCTTGGCTTGGTGCTGACCAATCACATCGCCATAATCGCCGATTGACTCAAGCGCCGCAACGGATAATGGGCTATTCGTACTGCCATAAGCAGACATGTTCCCTAGTGGCACGCGAATATGCGTCCAATCTGCTTGCTTCTTCTTGTTCAAATCGAGCTCGTTCAAATGATTAAGGGCATACAGTTCCATACCCGATATCCAGACAGCTTCTTTGACATTGCCGCTTGGCAGCAGGATACGCTCAATGCCGCTGCGTTTTGCTTGCTCAATCATGGCTAATACACCGGGAACGGGACGGACGCTTCCGTTCAGTGATAGTTCTCCAATCAGCAGTGTACGCTCGAATGGAGCATCGTTTATTTGACCGCTGGCTGTTAGAATTCCAGCTGCAATAGCCAGATCGAAAGCGGTGCCTTCTTTGCGTAGATCAGCAGGAGCAAGATTAACAGTGATGCGGTCTAGAGGGAAGGTGAAGCCGCTGTTTTTCAGCGCTGCTCGAACGCGCTCGACTGATTCTCGTACAGCGGGGTCAGGCAGCCCAACAATGCTAATCTGGGGAAGGCCGCTTGAAATATCGACCTCGACTGAAATGCTTTTGCCATCTACGCCATATACGCTTGCACCTTGAATAACGCTGAACATAACAAATAGCCCCTCCATGTATGAGAATGAAGGTGCTTCCTAACCATTCTGATCCGTATTTATGAATTTGCCAATATCATAGATTAGAATGGATTCCATTGTCAATATTTAAAATAATCGGGTATGCAGCTTCTGTTTGGGTCATACTAGAGGGCGTAGTTTCCGTACCCATAAATGCCCGCAACAACAGGTTTAATTTATTTAATCTCAAATTGAGATGAAACCCATATCAAAAAAGCCGTATTAATTATGTATGAAAATAAGGTAACGAGTGGGGAAAGGTGCTACAATAATAGAGGTTTGTGTACATATGACTGATCTCAGTCTGTGAAATGGAGGATTTCAACAATGAATATCCATGAGTATCAAGGGAAAGCGGTCCTGAAACAGTATGGTGTCGTCGTGCCAGAAGGTAAAGTAGCCTTCTCCGTAGACGAGGCTGTTGAAGCGGCTAAAGCGCTCGGAACACCGGTTGTTGTCGTGAAGGCACAAATTCATGCAGGCGGCCGTGGTAAAGCGGGCGGAGTTAAAGTAGCAAAAAGCATCGACGAAGTTCGCACGTATGCCAGCGAAATACTGGGCAAAGTGCTTGTTACTCACCAAACAGGTCCGGAAGGCAAAGAAGTGAAGCGTCTTCTGATCGAGCAAGGCTGTGACATCAAGAAAGAATATTATATCGGCGTAGTATTGGACCGTGGTACAGGTCGGGTCGTTATAATGGCTTCGGAAGAGGGCGGCACGGAGATTGAAGAAGTTGCTGAGCATTCCCCGGAGAAAATTTTCAAAGAAATCGTTGATCCAGCAGTAGGCTTGCAAGCGTTTCAAGCTCGTAAATTGGCTTATGCCATTAACATTCCGAATGAGCTTGTTAACAAAACAGTTAAGTTCATGATCTCCCTCTACACAGCATTTGTAGAGAAAGATGCTTCCATTGCAGAAATTAATCCGCTTGTCGTTACTGGCGACGGACAAGTTATTGCACTTGATGCGAAACTTAATTTCGACTCCAATGCACTATATCGTCACAAAGATATCGTTGAGCTGCGCGACTTGGAAGAGGAAGATGCGAAAGAAATCGAAGCTTCCAAATACGACCTTAGCTATATAGCACTTGATGGCAACATCGGCTGTTTGGTTAATGGAGCGGGTCTTGCAATGGCGACAATGGATATTATTAAATATTACGGCGGCGACCCTGCCAACTTCCTAGACGTAGGGGGCGGTGCGACAGCTGAGAAGGTTACTGAAGCATTCAAAATCATTTTGTCCGATGAGAAGGTTAAAGGGATTTTCGTTAACATCTTCGGCGGAATCATGCGTTGCGATGTTATTGCTAACGGCGTTGTTGAAGCAGCGAAGCAAGTTGGCTTGGATCGTCCGCTCGTTGTACGTCTTGAGGGCACGAATGTAGAACTCGGTAAAAACATTTTGAAAGAATCGGGATTGAACATCGTGGCTGCGGATTCCATGGCGGACGGCGCGCAGAAGATTGTCGCTCTCGTGAAATAAGATAACTTGCTGTGTGGCAATGGCCGCATACGAATTCATTCAGGGGATGTGAGTTAAGAGTGAGCATTTTGGTTAATAAAGATACAAAAGTCATTACCCAAGGGATTACAGGCGCAACTGGCTTGTTCCATACAAAAGGCGGACTGGAATACGGTACGCAAATGGTTGGCGGCGTAACACCTGGCAAAGGCGGTACGAACGTTGACATTACACTTGAAAACGGCACACTCGTATCATTGCCTGTATTTAATACAGTAGCACAAGCAAAAGCAGCTACAGGCGCTAATGCTTCTGTTATTTATGTTCCGCCTGCTTTCGCAGCAGACGCGATCATGGAAGCTGTTGACGCTGAGCTTGATCTTGTCATCTGTATTACAGAAGGTATTCCAGTTCTGGATATGGTTAAAGTTAAACGTTACATGGATGGCAGCAAAACTGTTCTAATCGGGCCTAACTGCCCGGGCGTAATTACACCGGATGAATGCAAAATCGGCATTATGCCGGGATACATTCATACGGCTGGTCACGTTGGCGTTATTTCCCGCTCGGGTACGCTTACGTATGAAGCTGTTCATCAGTTGACGACTCGCGGCATTGGTCAATCCTCTGCAGTAGGAATCGGCGGCGACCCGGTTAAAGGTTCTGAGTTCATCGATATTCTGAATCTTTTCAACGAAGATCCAGATACCTATGCAGTAATCATGATTGGTGAGATCGGCGGAACGGCTGAGGAAGAAGCGGCTGAGTGGATCAAAGCAAACATGAAAAAACCAGTTGTCGGCTTCATTGGCGGCGCTACGGCTCCTCCAGGGAAACGTATGGGACATGCTGGTGCAATCATCTCAGGCGGAAAAGGAACGGCTGCTGAGAAAATCGCAACGCTTGAAGCTTGCGGTATTAAAGTAGCTCCAACTCCA
Organism: Paenibacillus sinopodophylli; assembly: GCF_005930355.1. Lineage (GTDB taxonomy): Bacteria > Bacillota > Bacilli > Paenibacillales > Paenibacillaceae > Pristimantibacillus > Pristimantibacillus sinopodophylli. The sequence goes on along the minus strand of NZ_VDBO01000001.1, from coordinate 1,064,915 downwards.
TCCGAGATGGGCTCGACACTTGTAAGTGTACTTGAAGAGCAAGGCTTGCTTGAAAAGTGCATTACACGCAAATAATTAAATCATAGCTATGAGGTAAGCAACCTCTCAACGACCCGAAAACGGGAGTTGGGAGGTTGCTTTTTTGTTTTAAATATAGAAAATGATAGGATTTCGCGATCCTTTCTCTTCATTTTTCGGGATGAAACGCGCCGCGCCGCCAAAGGTCGGAGCTGCCGTTTCTTCTTACATATTTCCATTATTTCATCGGCTGACTTGCATTCTTATGTCGTGTAACGCACAATAGATAAGAATGCAGGCCAGCCCAAGCAAAGAAAGGGTTGGTTGCTATGGTGCAAAATCAACATATTCGCAGACAAATGATTATCGCTTTTCACGAAATTCCGGGGATTGGATGGCATGCGATTCAGAAAGCCGTCCTGCATCAATTATGGAATAAACCATTATGGAGTATTGAGGATTTACTTGCCATAGGCTTGCAGCGCAATCAGGCGAAAGCTGCTGCTGAGCGTTATGCAGAGCGGCCGTGGATGCTGACTAAGGAACCGTCTGAAGCGATTGCGAAAGTAAATGCAGTCACATTGACGCCCTACGACGCAGCTTATCCCCAAATATTGAAAGAAATTGCGCAGCCGCCATGGGTTCTGTATGCAAGAGGTAGATTAGAGCTTCTGCATAGGCCGTCAATTGCAATTGTAGGAACTAGAGTGCCAACCGCATATGGCAGACAGACGACATCGTCGCTTGCGAGAGCGCTGTCTCAAACGGGCTTGACGGTTGTAAGCGGGCTGGCCAAAGGCGTGGACAGCAAAGCTCACGAGGCTGCGCTTGAAGAGGCCGGAGGGACGATTGCTGTGCTGCCTACACCGATAGACAGATGTTATCCGCCAGAGAATCTATCATTGTTTCATAGGATCGCAGAACAAGGACTGCTCATCTCTGAGACGCCGATCGGCACATCGCTGCATCCAGGTCAGTTTCATCAGCGAAATCGCATTATAGCCGCGTTGTCAGTCGGGACAGTTGTTGTTGAAGGCGCTACGAGAAGCGGCTCGCTTATTACGGCGCGGCATGCTTCAGACATGTCCAGAGAGCTGTTCGCCATACCAGGCCCGCTATCATCGCCTAAGAGTGAAGGGCCGAATGAACTGATTAAACGTGGTGAAGCGAAGCTTATAACAAATGCTCAAGATATTATCGATGAATTGAATTGGCTGCCGGCTGCTTTACTAGCATATAAGGAAGCAGAGAAAAAGAATGTTTCTGCGCCGAATACAAAGGGGAACCAATTATGTGTAGAAGAGAGCAAATTGATCGCTTTATTGCGAGATCAACCGTTATCGATTAACGAATTGCACGAGCTTTCTGCTATCCCGTTTGGACATTTGAGCGCACTTCTGCTAAATTTATGTATAAAACGAAAAATTGAATTGCAGCCCGGATCAATATATATTGCTTTATAGCTTGCAATGGAGAGAGGAGGCGCCTTACATGGCAGATTCTTTAGTTATCGTCGAATCACCCGCAAAAGCCAAAACGATAGGGAAATACCTTGGCAGCAAATATATCGTTAAAGCATCCATGGGACATATTCGCGATTTGCCCAAAAGCCAGATCGGCGTCGAAGTTGATAATGATTTTAATCCCAAATACATAACGATACGCGGTAAAGGCAGTGTCCTCAAAGAGTTGAAGGATGCCAGCAAAAAAGTAAAACATGTCTTTCTGGCAGCCGATCCGGATCGCGAAGGGGAAGCAATTGCTTGGCATTTGGCCCATTACCTGGAGCTGGATGAGACAGATACTTGTCGTGTTGTATTTAATGAAATAACGAAGCAGGCCGTAAAGGACGCATTCAAGACACCGCGCAAAATCAATATGGATCTGGTAAACGCGCAGCAAGCAAGGCGGATACTCGATCGACTAGTCGGGTACAAGATTAGTCCGCTACTATGGAAAAAAGTGAAAAAGGGCTTGTCTGCCGGTCGTGTCCAATCGGTTGCGGTTAAGCTGATCATTGATCGTGAGAATGAAATTGATGCGTTCACTCCGGAAGAGTACTGGTCAATTACCGCAAAGCTGAACCATTCGGGTATTGCGTTCGACGCCAAGTATCATTCCATTAATGGAGATAAAAGCGAGCTAGGCACGGAAGCGGAAGTGCAGAAGGTACTTCGCGCGATGAACGGCAGTCAGTTCTCTGTTTCTGATGTACGTGAGAAAGAAAGACTGCGTAATCCTTCGCCGCCGTTTATTACCAGCTCCTTGCAGCAAGAGGCAGCTAGAAAGCTAGGCTACCGTGCATCTAAGACGATGTCCGTCGCCCAACAGCTTTATGAGGGTGTAGAGCTTGGCAAAGAGGGAACGGTTGGTTTGATCACGTATATGAGAACCGATTCAACGCGTATATCGCCAATTGCGCAAGAGGAAGCAAAAGAATATATGACGCAAAAGTATGGTGCGGAATATGTTCCGGAGCAGCCAAGAGTGTACACAAAGAAAAACAGTAATGCGCAGGATGCGCACGAAGCGATTCGTCCGACTTCTGTTCTACGGGAACCTGAAATGATGAAACCGTTTTTAAGCCGCGATCAGTTTCGTTTATACAAGCTTGTATGGGAACGCTTCGTTGCGAGCCAAATGCAATCGGCAGTGCTTGATACAATGACGGTTGATTTGCAAGCAGGAGAAACGGTGTTTAGAGCAACTGGCTCCAAAATTAAATTTGCCGGCTTCATGAAAATTTATGTCGAAGGCAATGATGATGGAACCGTGGAAGAGCATAAGTTTCTGCCGCCACTCGCGTCTGGCGATGTGATGAGCTCCGAATCCATAGATCCCAAACAGCATTTCACACAGCCACCACCAAGATTTACGGAAGCGAGACTTGTGAAGACGCTGGAAGAGCTGGGTATAGGACGTCCTAGTACGTATGCACCAACGCTCGAAACGATTCAAAAACGCGGATACATTGCAATGGAAGAGAAAAAATTTATGCCGACTGAGCTGGGCGATTTGGTTATCCAGCTTATGGAGGAGTTTTTCCCCGAAATTCTGGATGCCGAGTTTACAGCTAACATGGAAGGCAATCTTGACCATGTAGAAGAAGGCACGGAGGACTGGGTGAAGGTTCTGGCTAATTTCTACGAATCTTTCGAGAAGCGATTGGAAGTAGCCGAAGAAGAGATGAAGGAAATCGAAATTCAGGATGAGGTTTCTGACGAAATATGTGAGAAGTGTGGACGTCATCTGGTTTACAAAATGGGACGCTTCGGTAAGTTTCTAGCCTGTTCCGGATTTCCTGAATGCCGCAATACGAAGCCGATCGTTAAGGATATTGGAGTCACTTGTCCCAAGTGCGCAGAAGGAAAGATTATTGAACGGCGCAGTAAAAAAGGAAGAATCTTCTACGGCTGCGATCAATATCCGGGCTGTGATTACGTCTCATGGGATAAACCGACGAATAAGCCGTGTCCGCAATGTGAAGATTCCAAGCTGGTTGAAAAGCGGAATCGCAGCGGAGTAAAGCTCATATGCGCAACTTGTGATTACTCGGAAGAGGTTCTTGATGAAGATGATCAAGGCACAGACATGGATTAAGAACGAGGTTATTGCGAAGTCATTGTTCTTAACCAATAAATGAAAAATCCTTATATCTAATCTCATTAAGCACACCGCCGCCGTCCTCCCTTGCATTAGGGAGGACACCGTTGTTCAACGGGCTGTTTATTCGCAGTCGTATGTTGCTGTACCATTTAGCATTAGACAAATGTTTATTAAATGTTAGGCGAATTATATCATGGAAGGATTGAAAGATTTTGTCACAACCACAAAAAGTAACCGTTATCGGAGCTGGCTTGGCTGGCAGTGAAGCAGCTTGGCAAATCGCATCACAAGGAGTACCCGTTGTCTTATATGAAATGCGTCCGGTCACGAAAACACCGGCTCACCATACGAATCAATTCGCAGAGCTGGTATGCAGCAATAGCTTGCGTGCAAATGGACTTGCAAACGCAGTTGGTGTATTGAAGGAAGAAATGCGCCAGCTTGATTCCTTAATCCTGAGTTGTGCAGATCAGCACGCTGTACCAGCAGGTGGCGCATTGGCAGTTGACCGCGACGGATTCTCCGGAGAGGTAACACGCCGTCTGCATGACCATCCCCTTGTCGAAGTTCGCAATGAGGAAGTAACCGAGATTCCAACTGACGGTATTGTTGTTATTGCTACAGGTCCACTGACTGCACCTGGACTATCTGCGCAAATTCAAGCTCTGCTTGGCGAGGAATACTTTTATTTCTACGATGCGGCTGCTCCAATCGTGGAGAAAGATTCCATCGATATGAACAAAGTTTATTTGGCTTCACGTTACGATAAAGGGGAAGCCGCATACTTGAACTGCCCCATGACGGAGGAAGAATATGATATTTTCCACGAAGCACTTATAACGGCCGAGAAAGCGGAAGTTAAAGATTTTGAAAAGGAAATCTATTTCGAAGGCTGTATGCCAATCGAGATTATGGCCAGCAGAGGTAAGCAAACTGCGTTGTTCGGACCGATGAAGCCAGTAGGCTTGATTAACCCACATACGGGTAAGCTTCCCCATGCGGTTATTCAACTACGCCAAGATAATGCAGCAGGCACTCTTTATAATTTGGTCGGATTCCAAACCCATCTGAAATGGGGAGAGCAGAAGCGGGTATTCTCATTGATTCCTGGCCTAGAGAATGCAGAATTCGTGCGGTTCGGCGTCATGCATCGCAATACGTTCATTAATTCGCCGCGATTGCTTAAACCGACTTATCAGTTGAACAACCGTGAAACGTTATTTTTCGCGGGTCAAATGACCGGTGTGGAAGGTTATGTGGAATCAGCAGCTTCGGGTCTGATTGCAGGCTTTAATGCAGCGAGGTTGGCTCGTGGGCTGGAGCCTGTTGTGCTGCCAGAACATACGACTCTTGGAAGCATGGCTAACTATATCACGACAGCAGATTTCAAACATTTCCAGCCGATGAATGCCAATTTCGGTCTATTCCCGCCGCTTGAAAAAAGAATGAAGAGCAAGAAGGAAAAAAATGAAATGATCGCGAATCGGGCGCTTGCAGGGATAGAGCAATTTAAAAAGGAACATTTGCAGTAATGGCTCGTAATGTAAGCATGGAAGCTGATTTCATATACGGAACTTTGAGGAGGCAATGCAATGGAAATGCAATTTCACGCTACTACGATTTGCGCCGTTCGCCATGAAGGCAAAGGGGCAATTGCTGGGGATGGTCAAGTCACATTCGGCAATAGCATGGTTATGAAAAACTCGGCCAAAAAAGTAAGAAGACTTTATCGTGGTCAAGTAATCGCAGGGTTTGCAGGCTCTGTTGCAGACGCAATTACCTTATTTGAGAAGTTCGAAGCGAAGCTAGAAGAGCATCACGGCAATTTGCAAAGATCAGCTGTTGAGCTGGCGAAGGAATGGCGCTCAGACCGCGTTCTTCGAAGACTTGAAGCGATGATGCTCGTAATGGACAAAACAGGCTTGCTCCTCATATCGGGGAATGGCGAGATTATTGAACCGGATGACGGTATATTGGCAATTGGTTCTGGCGGCAGCTTCGCCTTATCAGCTGCTCGTGCACTTCAACGGCATGCACCACAAATGAGTGCTAGTGATATTGCAAAGTCATCGCTTGAAATTGCAGCGGAGATTTGTGTATTCACGAATCACAACATCATTGTAGAAGAGATCGAGTAAACGCAATTCGTTTTCTGTATAGATGACCAAGCTTCGGAAAGCCATAGTGATGATCTAAAAATCGGAGGGATTTTATAATGGGAAATGATGCACTGACACCACGTCAGATTGTAGCGGAGCTTGATAAGTATATCGTTGGACAAAAGCCGGCGAAACGTTCAGTAGCCATAGCGCTGCGCAATCGTTACCGCAGAAGCTTGCTTGATGAGACGCTGCGCGATGAAATCGTTCCGAAAAATATTTTGATGATCGGACCAACCGGAGTAGGTAAAACAGAAATTGCACGGCGGCTGGCAAAGCTGGTTAAGGCACCTTTCGTTAAGCTTGAAGCTACGAAGTTTACCGAAGTAGGCTATGTAGGCAGGGATGTTGAATCAATGGTGCGTGATTTGGTGGAAACGGCGATTCGAATGGTCAAGACGGAGAAAACAGAAAAAGTAAAGGATCGGGCTGAGATGCTCGCTAATGAGCGTATCGTATCGTTGCTCGCTCCTTCTGCAGCGAAAGCCAAGTCCTCTAAAAATCCATTCGAAATGCTATTCGGTAACCAACAGCAATCGGATGATGAGCCTAAGGAAGAGCCAGAAATTGAGAACGCCCTTCATCAGAAACGCTCAAGTGTGAGAGAACAGCTTGCAGCAGGCAAGCTTGAGAATGAGGTAATCGAAATTGAAGTAGAGGACTCTTCTCCGAACATGATGGATATGCTCTCCGGTCAAGGTCCTGAAGGCATGGGAATGAATATGCAAGAGCTGTTCGGTCAACTCATGCCTAAGAAGCCCAAGAAGCGCAAGCTTCCTGTGAAGGAAGCACGGAAGGTGCTGACCCAGGAAGAAGCGAACAAGATCATTGATATGGACGATGTCATTACTGAATCCATTACAAGGGCGGAGCAATCCGGTATTATTTTCATAGATGAAATCGACAAAATTGCAAGCCCATCTCGCGGCTCTGGACCAGATGTATCGCGTGAGGGTGTGCAGCGTGATATTCTTCCTATTGTCGAAGGTTCAACCGTAATGACAAAGTATGGACCAGTTAAAACAGATTATGTGTTATTTATTGCTGCTGGCGCATTCCATGTGGCCAAACCTTCGGATTTGATCCCTGAGCTTCAAGGACGTTTTCCGATTCGGGTGGAGTTAACCAGCTTGAGCTTGGAGGATTTCGTTAGCATCCTTAAGGAACCGAAAAACGCATTGACCAAACAATATTCGGCTTTACTCGAGACTGAAGGGATTGAAATATCCTTCTCAGATGAGGCGATTCACGAGCTTGCTTCAATTGCAGCAGACGTAAACCGTAATACAGAAAACATTGGAGCTCGTCGTTTGCATACCATACTAGAGAAGCTGCTCGAGGATTTATCGTTTGAAGCGCCTGAGTTATCACTCGAGAAGATGACGATTACACCAGAATATGTGAGAGAAAAACTCGGAAGCATTGCACAAAATCGCGATTTGAGTCAATATATACTGTAGTTGCTATGAGTTTTGGGAGGCATTAGAATGACTTTACTTACAAAAACAAGAACGTTGAATCGATTGCTGCAGCGCGCGGCCGGCAAAGCGCTCAGCTTCCGAGAAATGGCGGAGGTGCTATGCACCACGATTCAGACGAACGTGTTCGTAGTCAGCCGTAGAGGAAAGATACTTGGCTGTTCAGCAGTGGACGCATACGATCATGATTTCATGCGTGCATTATCAGCAGAGGAGCTGCGGTTCCCTCAGGAGAGCAATGTTCGTTTTCTGGATATGCAGGAATCAATGACGAATGTGAAGCCGGATGCGGGGATTTACGAGACGTTCCCGCGTCTGGGTGATCAAGAAATTATGACGGTTGTACCTATAATTGGCGGAGGAGATCGTCTAGGAACGCTTGTGTTAACGCGTTTGTCAGGTGCATTCGATGATGATGACCTTATTCTAGCAGAATACGGTTCGACCATAGTTGGCATGGAGATTTTGCGTGAACGGACAGAGGAGATCGAGCAGGAGGTTCGCAGTCGTGCAGTCGTGGCGGTTGCTGTAGGATCATTGTCCTTTAGTGAGCTTGAGGCAGTTGAGCATATCTTTGAAGAGCTTGACGGCAAGGAAGGCTTACTTGTCGCTTCGAAAATTGCGGATCGAGTAGGGATTACAAGATCGGTTATCGTAAACGCATTAAGAAAGCTTGAAAGTGCCGGAGTGATCGAAACAAGGTCGTTAGGGATGAAAGGCACATATATCAAAATCCTAAATCATCAATTATTGCAAGAATTAGACAAAATGAAGTCATGAACATAGGTCAATACGATCAATTTAGCCCTATCTTATAAAAAAGATAGGGCTTTTTTCTTATTGTAATAAATTAGGAAATTGTTGAATATTATCATGTCGGCAAAAATCGACACTTCAATCTCATTTTTTTAATTTTTACTGTCGAACAAAGAAGGAATGAGCAGTAATCTGTTGAATAGGTAAAAGAGATCTCCTAGGTGAAAGTGGTGAAACTACGTGAATTTGTTGAATGGCGCTTCCTTTAAAAGAATGGAAGGCGCGCTTCAGGCATCAGAAATGCGGCAACGCGTCATTTCAAACAATGTGGCAAACGGTGATACGCCGCATTTCAAACGGTCAGAAGTTCTGTTTGAGGAGTTACTAGAGCAATCGATGGGCAATCAGCAATTGTCTGGTAAACGAACCGATCAAAGGCATATTGCGATTGGATCAGCTTCTTCTACTCTACCTGTACCCAAATTAATAACCGATGAAACAACTTCGATGAACAACAATGAAAATAATGTTGATATCGATCGAGAAATGTCTTTGCTGGCCAAAAATCAACTCAGCTATAATTTTTATGTCCAACAAATTAATCATGAGGTTAGAATGATGCGTACAGCAATTGAAGGGAGAGCTTAAAGATGAAGTTGTCAACAGGGTTTGATATAAGCGCCTCAGCATTGTCAGCGCAGCGTTTGCGAATGGATGTCATTTCATCTAACATAGCAAATGCTGAAACGACAAGGGGCAGTTTTGTTAACGGACAATTTCAGCCTTATAAGCGGAAGATGGTTGTTATGGAGCCGTTGCAGCAATCCTTTTCAAGTGTGCTTTCTCAGCAAATGAGTGGTAGTTCTAATTTACAAGGCGTTAAAGTTACAAGAATTAAGGAAGATCAATCGCCAAATAAGCTCATATATAATCCGACTCATCCTGACGCAGACGCTAATGGTTATGTAAATATGCCAAATGTCGATGTTACGAAAGAGATGGTCGATATGATAGCAGCGACTCGTTCATACGAAGCAAACGTAACTGCTCTGAATGCAACGAAATCGATGTTCGTGAAGGCACTTGAGATTGGCAAATAAATCGTACTACCATCTTTGAAGCATAGGAGGAATATTGATGATCCAATCGATGTCACTAGGCCCGGTTCAACCAGTCAAACTAATAGAAGCAAATCCCATCCAAGAAGCGACGCCGGCACAGCTGACACAATCTTTCGGCCAATATCTACAAACGGCTATTGAAAATGTAAGCAACCAAGAACAAAACGTCCATAAGCTTAATGATAAATACTTACTAGGCCAAGTAGATGTTACAAAGGTTCTTATCGCTACTGAGCAGGCGCAGCTGAGTTTACAGCTTACCTCACAAGTCCGCAACAAAGTGGTTGAAGCATATCAAGAAATCATGCGGATGCAAATCTAAACGTATTTTTGATCTAGCATAGTATTTGGGTGAGGTGACAACGTGAACGAGAGAATCGCCCAATATAGAGGAAGGCTCACTCAATTCTGGGGCCAAATGGGCAGAAAACAAAAAATTTGGTTGGGGGCTTCTATTAGTGGATTGTTGTTAGCAATAATATTGTTAACAATCGTATTTACGAGAACCGAATATGAAATTGCATTTCAAAATTTAGACACAACAGACGCCGCTGCAATTATGACTTACTTGGATGGGAGCGGGATCCCTTACGAGCTGAGCAATAACGGGAAGAGTATCTCAGTACCTAGCAAATCAGCTGCAAAAATTAAGGTCGCTGTTGGATCAGAAGGAATGGTTCAAAACGGGTCAATTGGTTTTGAAGCATTCACCTCCAGCTCGAGCCAATTTGGCACGACCGAAAATGAATTCAATGTCAAATATTTAAATGCACTAAATGGGGAAATTCAACAGCTGCTTAACGCAATGCAGGGAGTTGACAGCACGAAGGTGCTCGTGAATTTGCCTGAAGAAAGTGTGTTTCTCACACCTGAAGATGCAGAACAAGCTTCTGTTTCGGTCATGATGAAGTTTATGTCTGGATACCGTCCTAGTCAAAAGGAAATTGACGGCTATTACAATTTAGTGAAAACCGCTGTTCCAAAACTAGCAATCAAAGACATCACAATTATGAGCCCACAAGGAGAATTAACTTATTCTGAGGTTGATGGTGGACTTGCGAATAGCACGGATGCTGTAGATTCTCAATTCAGTATTCAAAGGAAGTATGAGACAGAGCTCAAAAATAACATCCAGAAGTTTCTAGGGCCTATTGTCGGAGCTGACAATCTAGTTATTCAAGTTTCAAGCAGCATGAACTTCGATAAAAAAACGTCGCAGGAAGCTGTAGTTGTACCTTTGGATAACAACGATAACAACGGAATTGTTGTGAGTGAAGAGATCACGAACAATACTTCAACTGGAAGTTCTGGGGACGCTGGCGGCGTTGCAGGTACCGGTGAAACAGATGTGCCTGGTTATGAAGCATCTACAACTGGCGAGAACTCATCGGAGTCAAATTCTCAAATCAGAAATTATGACTTTACGAGAATTAATAGCAATATCGTATCGGCACCTTTTGTGTTAAAAGACCTTTCTATTAGTATCGGCATCGAAGCAACACAAATTGAGGATGAAGCTACTAGAACGGCAATTATGGCTTCATTGACTGCACTGGTGCGCGCTCAGCTTGCTAATTCTGGTCAAGATCTTACGAATGATCAACTGATTGAGAAAAAAGTTTCACTTATCGCAAGTACTTTCTCAGGCAACACGTCGAACAATCAAACGAATCTATTGAGTACACCTTGGTTAATCGGAATCGGTGTTGCAGCGCTGGCTATCATCGGCGGGCTTATCTTCATTCTGGCGCGTAGACGTAAAAAGGCTGTAGAGGAAGAAGTTGAGTTGGCTGCTCCATCTAAATTGGAATATCCAACACTTGACTTGGAAAGTGTGAACAATGACAGTCAGGCTCGCAAAAATCTTGAAACACTTGCCAAAAAGAAACCGGATGAGTTCGTTAATCTTCTTCGTACATGGCTTGCGGATGAATAGAGGTGGTTCATATGTCAAAATCGATGCAGGGCTTGTCGGGTCGTCAAAAAGCGGCTATTTTACTAATTACCCTTGGACCTGAAGTATCCGCTCAAATCTTTAAGCACTTGCGCGATGAAGAAATTGAACAGCTAACGCTGGAGATTGCCAACGTCCGCAAAGTAGACAGCTCGGATCGTGAAACGATTCTTAGTGAGTTTCACCAAATATGTATGGCACAGGAATACATTACACAAGGTGGTATTTCTTATGCCAAGGATATTTTGGAGAAGGCACTCGGTGAACAAAAAGCACTTGAGGTCATAAATCGATTAACAGCTACACTGCAAGTTAGACCTTTTGACTTTGCTAGAAAAGCTGAGCCAACTCAAATTCTGAACTTTATTCAGAATGAGAATTCACAAACTATTGCGTTAGTATTGTCATATTTGCAATCAGAGCAATCATCACATATTCTTTCATCGCTTCCTCAGGAGAAGCAAGCCGAGGTGGCAAGAAGAATCGCTTTGATGGATAGTACATCTCCAGAGGTTATCTCTCAGGTTGAGCGTGTGCTAGAACAAAAACTTTCAGCTACGGTTACTCAGGATTACACAAATGCAGGCGGTATCGATTCTATCGTGCAAATTCTGAACGGCGTCGATCGCGGAACAGAGAGAACGATTCTGGATGCACTCGAAATTCAAGATCCAGAGTTGGCAGAAGAAATCAAAAAGCGGATGTTCGTATTCGAAGATATTGTCAACATCGACAACCGTTCAATCCAACGTATTATTCGCGATATCGAGAATGCAGATCTGCAGCTTGCTCTTAAAGTTGCGAGCGAAGAAGTGCGGGAAGCAATCTTCCGCAATATGTCAAAGCGTATGGCCGAGACTTTCAAGGAAGAAATGGAATTTATGGGTCCCGTGCGGTTGCGTGACGTGGAAGAAGCTCAAACTCGTATCGTAGCTACAATACGCAGATTAGAAGAGTCTGGTGAAATCATCATCGCTCGTGGCGGAGGAGACGATATCATTGTCTAATTTGATCAAATCATCGAGTGTGATTACTCTTGATCAATTGAAGCAGCTTGAATGGCTGCATCAGCGGAATTTTGAAATCGACGAAGCACTTGTTCAGGGAGAGAATATCGAGCCTGAGCCTGATGAAGAGACCATTACGTTGCGAGACCAAATCTTGAATGACGCTCAGCTGTATGCGGAAGAAAGATTGCAAGAGGCTGTGGCAGAGAGCGAAAGACTTCTCACTGAAACCGGGCAGCAAATTGAAGTATGGTGGCTTCAAAAACGAACAGAAGACGAAACGGCTTCTGAGCAATCCAGAAAAGCGGGATTTGAGCTCGGTTACGGCGAAGGTTCAGCACAATCTGAAGCTGAACTCAGAGGCGTATGGGAGCATAAGATTGCAGAAGCATCCGAGGTGCTTAAAACGGCATTTGACATGCGAGAACAAATCATCCAAGAGGCAGAGCCGTTTTTAGTTGAACTGAGCTGTGCAATTGCAGAGAAGATCATTGGGCAGCAGTTGACTTTAGCGCCTGACATGGCACTTGAGCTCATTCGCAAATCGTTGTCACGCAGGAGAGAACAAGGCGTCATTACTCTTTGTGTTGCTCCGAGTCAGCTTGCTTTCGTGCAAGCAGCAAGAGAAGAGCTTCACTTCGCAATTGATTCACAGGCTGAGCTGCAAATACTTCCAGATTCGACTGTGAAGGACAATGGATGTGTTATCCGCTCTTCATTCGGGAGCATTGATGCACGGATTGACACGCAGCTCTCTGAGATTAAGCGTGAGCTGATTCATCTTGCTCACCATAGCAGCGAAGAGAAAGGTCAAACCGATGATAGTGAATAATTTGGATGTTCTGAAATACATAGAGCATTTGCATCCGCTCGATCCTGTCAGAGTGAATGGGAAAGTGACACAGGTTATTGGACTTACAGTTGAATCAGAGGGCCCGGATGCTAGCATCGGAGATGTCTGTTTTATCTATCCGTCCAAAGGTGTAAAGCCGATCAAAGCGGAGGTCGTCGGCTTTCGGGAGAATAAGGTCATTCTGATGCCACTAGGTGATTTGCATGCGATTAGTCCAGGCTGTGATGTCGTTGGCACTGGAAAACCGCTTACCGTTCAAGTAGGCTCAGAGCTGCTTGGAAAAGTGCTTGATGGCTTAGGGAACCCACTCGACGGTTCATTCCTGCCTAGAAGAATGCCTCATTATTCCACACATAATGAGCCAAGCAATCCACTTAAACGACCAAGGGTAGTGGAACCGCTAGGTATTGGCGTTAGAGCGATTGATGGGCTGCTTACTGTTGGACGAGGCCAGCGTGTCGGTATATTTGCTGGATCCGGTGTTGGTAAAAGTACCCTGCTCGGTATGATTGCGCGTAACACCTCTGCGGATGTCAACGTCATTGCACTTATCGGTGAGCGTGGCCGTGAGGTTCTGGAGTTTATTGAGAAAGATCTCGGTCCAGAAGGCTTAGCACGATCTGTTGTCATCGTAGCCACATCTGATCAGCCGGCGCTTATTCGTATGAAAGGTGCTCTTATTGCAACATCCATTGCTGAGTATTTCAGGGATCGCGGCTTGAACGTTATGCTGATGATGGATTCGGTTACGCGTTATGCAATGGCTCTTCGTGAGGTGGGTCTTGCAATAGGCGAGCCTCCGGCTACTCGAGGTTATACGCCATCGGTTTTTGCTGCATTGCCGAAGCTGCTTGAGCGTGCTGGAACTGGACCAAGCGGTTCGATTACAGCCTTCTATACTGTACTGGTAGACGGTGATGATATGAATGAGCCAATCGCAGATGCTGTTCGGGGAATTCTGGATGGTCATATCGTATTAAGCCGTCAGCTCGCACATAAAGGTCATTTCCCTGCAATCGATATTCTCGCTTCTGTTAGTCGGGTTATGAAGGAAATCGTCACGGAAGAGCAACAGGATGCTGCGAACGAACTAAAAAAATTATTGGCTATTTATAGAGATTCGGAAGACTTGATCAATATTGGGGCGTACCAACGAGGTTCAAATGCAGAAATTGATACTGCCATGGAATTTATTGAGTCTATTCAGAGCTATACGAAGCAGAAAACCAATGAAAAGGTTAGCTTAGAGGAAGCGCAGACTCATTTAATTAATCATTTTCATAGGAGTTGAACCTTTAAATGGCATCGTTTCGGTATACATTTCAGAGGGTTGTCGATTTAAAGGGAAGTGAGAAGACTCAAGCAGAGTGGATTCTATCGGCTGCGATCGGCGCATTGGCTGCTGAAGAGCTGTCACTTGAGCAATTACGAGCTAAGCAGCAGGAATGGGAAATGAAATTACATGACGCTGCTCGTATTGCAGTCCCGCTTTCTGAATTGCAAGTCATTCAGCAATACTTGGATTTCTTGGTAACCTGTATTACGAACAAATTGAAAGACGTATTGCATGCACAAAAAGCGGTGGAGCAAAGCAGACTTAACCTTTCAGACAAAATGAAAGATGAAAAAGTGTGGCTTAAAGCAAAAGATCATGCGCGTGACCGATTCCAGTATGCACTTCAAATTAAAGAGCAGAACGAGCTGGATGAGATGGCAAGCGTCCGTTTCATGATACCAACCCCATAAAGTGATGCGTCATACCGGCTAGAGGGAGTGAGTGGAATTGGCGGGTACGGATAATGAGAAGCAAGGCTACAGCACGCTTGAAAGAATGATGTTTTTTATGACGCCGGTTTTATTTGCAATTGTACTCATTGGCGTATTGTTTACATTGTTCAACAATGACTTCCGTAATAAGATGTTAACGGCTGGAAACTCAATTCCTATATTAAAAGACGTATTGCCGGAACCAAAGGTTGCAGGCGGTACAATTAACGATGATGAATTGAAAGCTTCGAACATGTCTGCTAAAATTGCAGATTTGCAAGCTCAATTAACTACGATTGAAAATGAATTGGCTTCGGCTAATCAAGCAAAGACAACACTTGAGCAGGAAGTCAAAGATTTGGAAGTCGACAATACGCAGCTCAAAAGTTCGAATGAAGCTGATGCGCTTGATGACGAGCAGTATCAGGCTAAGATTAAAGAGCTTGCAAGCATGATTGCCAAAATAACACCAAGCAAGGCTGCTCCGATTATTCAAAGCATGACGCTTGATGAAATGGTGTTAGTATTTGCGAATATGCGCGCGGAAGACCGTGTCCGTATCATGGAGAAAATGAATCCGCAGACAGCGGCAAATGTAGCGATGAAGCTCAAGGATAATGTTAGTGCGAAGGATCTGCAGATTGCTGCCCTTCAAGCAAGACTAGAATCCGAGAAAACGACAACTGCCAAGCCTGCTTCATCTGTTCTGGATCAAGACCAGCTGAGTGCAACCTTTACAGCGATGGATGCCAAAAGCGCCGGCGAGCTGCTGATCAAAATGGTAGATGTCAGTGCAAGTAAAGTACTTCGCATTCTTAATGCGGTCGACAATGAAACCAGATCTGCGATTATCTCTGAAATGTCTGGCATTAATGAACAGGTAACCGCACAGCTTGTCACGAAGCTAATGTCTGGAAGCTAGCCTCTTTTGGATTAGGAGTTTATTATCAGAAAGGAGGTGAAAACAATGGAAATGGCAATATCACAAACCGCAGCTGTACAGCCGCAAGCGCAAGTAGTTTCGCAAGCACAAGCAAGCAAATCCACACAAGGCGCTGGTTTTCAGAAGACGCTGGTACAGCAAATCAACAGTGAGTCTACAAGTAGTTCAGGCCAAGCACAGGCAGCACCACTGGTTGCCCCTGTGAACAAGGCTGCAGTGATTGAGGGAGAAGTAGGAGCAGTAGCACCTTCACTAACAGATCTTATGTTGATCATTGATGAATTGCTGAACAAACTGGATACATTGGAGACGGATGAGGCTGATGTAACGGTCGAAGATGAAGAGCAATTGCAGCAATTAACGGACTTGCTTGATCAAATGAATGCTTTGCTTGCTTTGCTCGGATTACCGCTTCCGGTGATGAGCCAAGTAACGAGTGAAGAACAATTGGGAGAGTCAGGCTTTGCAATCACGCAGCTATCGAATCAATCGGGCGTTGTTAAAAGTAAACTTCAAGATACACTTGTTCAGATGCAAATTATGTTGAATCAAGGTTCTTTGAAGCTTATTGGACAGCAAGAGCCGTCAACAATGATTGCACAACAGCTACAAGCGTTAACAGCGATTCTGGAAGGCGAGCCGGTGGATACGACGAAATCACAAACGAAATCGACGGCCTTTGCACAACAACTTTTTTCCGCACAAGCAGCACCGCAAGCTGATTCAGGAACAATGCTGCAACGTTTATCACAGCAGACAGCTCATCCAGCCTTTTTGACAACAGTCGCGCAAGCGATGGGTCAAAGCGTTGATTCAGATGTTGTAGTTTCTGACTTTGATGTTAATCAACCCGTTCATCTGAACACGACTCATTCGGAAACGACGCGAAGCTTAGCGCCTTTAGTTGCTAACGCCACTGCTACGACTTCTTTCGTAGTAGCAGAACAATTCGCGCAATCAATGACTGGAATGATCGTTCAGAAATTTGATTTAACGACTGTCAATGGCATTTCAGAAGCTAAGATCATGCTTTTCCCAGAGCATTTGGGACAGGTTGATGTACGCATAACGATGCAAAACGGATTATTGACGGCTATTTTCCAGACAGATACCGCTATGGCCAAAGATATGCTTGACAATCAAATGGCGCAATTGCGTTCGGCACTTCAAGCACAGGGACTAATGGTTGATAAACTAGAAGTTTCGCAAGGTCAATCTGCTACGCAGCTGTCTCAGCAGCAACAAGGACAAGGAAGCAGTCAGCAGCAAGCTTCGAATCGTCAAAACTTTAGTCATGATGAGGCTGCAAATGAAGGTCAATTCGAGACAGAGATGGTTCAGCAAGCTACAATCCAAGGTCTTGGTTTCGGAAGAGGCATTAATGTGAAAGCATAACGATGTTCAAGTACCGTCCAATTGAACGGAGGTGATTGGAAATGACAGATAGCGTTTCAACTCGCGCCGTTTGGCCAAATTACAGCCAAGCAAATGTACAAGCTGCTGCCAACAAAAAAAGCTCTGATACGTTAGGTAAAGATCAGTTTTTAAGTATTCTGGTCACACAGCTAAGGAATCAAGATCCGATGCAGCCGTTGCAGGACAAGGACTTTATTGCGCAGATGGCACAATTTACTTCTGTCGAACAACTCATGAATATGTCAACGGAGCTTTCCTTAATGCGTCAGAACATCGGTTCAGCGTCAAGCTTAATCGGTAAATCGATTGAATGGAACGAATATAACGATGCTGGTGAGGTTCAAACCGTTAAAGGTGTAGTTGATTCCATTATTTCGAAGGATGGTATTCTTTATGCGAGAGTTGGCGGAGCTGAGGTTGCACTTGATTATGTAACTTCGATTTCGGAAACGAAAAGCAGTGAAGAATCTACGAACAGTGAAAGCGGAGCTAGCAGCGATTCTTCTGAATCAGTGAATGCTGAGGAAGGAGCTGGTAGCTGATGAATGACGGCGTCAAAATCGGCCATATTTTCCCAGTGAAGACCACACCTCTTCAAGCGAGCAAAACGGCATCCAGTCGTAGTCAGCAGTCGACAGATTTCCAAGATATGCTGAATGCCAAAGTGCTTAAATTCAGCCATCATGCTGAGGTGCGAATGCAGCAGAGGGGCATTAACTTGCAGCCTGAGTCACTGACCAAAATTATGAATGCGGTAGAAGAAGCAGCCTCCAAAGGTGCACAGGATTCCTTAATTGTATTTCGTGATATTGCAATGATCGTAAACGTGCCAAGTCGCACAGTTGTTACTGCAATGGATGGCGGACAAATGAAGAGCAATGTATTCACTCAGATCGATAGTGCTATTATTTTATCGTAAACAGGCTGGACCTATCAGGAAGCCTCAAGCTGTGGACCGATTGAAGCAGCTGAAATGATAGTGCATACATCTTTTTCAAGTAAGAGGATTTCAATCCATATTCCAGGAGGAATAACTAACATGCTAAGATCGATGTATTCGGGCGTTTCCGGTATGCGTGGCTTTCAAACAAAACTTGATGTAATTGGTAACAATATCGCGAACGTAAATACGGTTGGTTTCAAAGCAGGCCGAGTAATGTTCAAAGATATTCTAAGCCAAACAGTTGCTGGAGTCACAGCACCAGAAGAAGGCGTCCGAGGCGGTGTCAATGCCAAACAAATCGGCTTAGGTGTATCCATCGGTTCAATCGATACGGTACATACAGCGGGAAGTGCCATGACAACAAACCAAGCAACGGATCTTCGTATTGATGGAGATGGATTCTTTGTTGTCAGAGCAAGCGACGATTCCGAAATGCTGCTTACGCGTGCCGGAAACTTCACACTTGATGCCAATAGACAGTTGGTTACGGCAGACGGCTACTTTGTTCTCAGCGTCGATCAGGAGCCAATCGTGCTTGATGAAGCCATTACTGCGTTCTCTATTGGTCAAGATGGTACGATTATGGGTGTTACTGCTGATGGTACTGAAGCTGTTGCACAGCTTGGAGTAGCAAAAGTAGTCAATCCGAGTGGTTTAGAGAAACTTGGCGGCAATATGTACCGCGTAACGGCGAATGCTAACCCTGACGCTTCGATTGAGGATTTCATCACATTCGCAGGCGATCCGGAGATTGGTACAGGAGCTATTATTGCTGGGCAGCTTGAAATGTCCAACGTAGATCTAACAGCTGAATTCACTGAAATGATTGTGGCTCAGCGTGGTTTCCAAGCGAACTCGCGAATCATCACAACTTCAGATGAGATTCTGCAAGAGGTTGTAAACTTAAAACGATAGGTAATTCATAACGAGCGGGAGGCTTAGTGCCTCCCCTAGGTGTGAGGGGGGTAACTAATGATTACCGTAACGCGTTTAAATGGAACCAAAGTAACAATAAATGCCTTACTAATTGAAGTGATTGAAGAAGCAGCAGACACGGTTGTAACACTTACAACTGGTAAGAAATTAGTCGTTACGGAGAAAACAGCGGAGATACTGTTGCTTAATCAACATTACCTTAGCACAATTGGCCTCATTGCGGCGGCCCAAAAGAGTGAGCAAACGGAGGGTCCCTCATCATGAAAAAAATGCTTCCTTGGTTAATTACCATTCTGCTTTCTATCACATTGATAGCGGTTGTTGCTATCATATTATTTAAATCATTTTTTGCAGATCCAAAAGAACAGGCTACAGAAACAAAAACGATTGAGGTTAAGGTTTTATCCGCAGACGAGCGGGTTGAAGTTACTTCAGAATTAAAAGATTTCAGAAGAAATCTTAAAGATCCAGAATATGTTGTAGTGCTTAGCTTTGCATTCCAGCTAGATGGGAAGAAAGCAAAGGAAGAGTTCGATAAGATTATGGAAATTGAAGTAAGGCCTATTATTAATCGGGCTTTGGCTGATATGACCGCTGATGATCTGAAAGGCTCTCAAGGAGAAGATGCGCTTGAATCTAAGCTGCTGAATCTCATTACACCAATCGTGCCGAAAGGGAAATTGGTTAAAGTAGAAATCACAAACTTTATTATTACTGAAATTTAACTGACTACGCAGACATTCCTCGAAGGAGGTGAGATATTTGGTTGATGTTCTATCGCAAAATGAAATAGATGCGCTGTTAGCAGCTTTAGATTCCGGCGAAATGGACGCAGAAGATCTGAAAAAAGAAGAGACAACACGCAAAGTCAGCTTATACGATTTCAAGCGTGCCGTTCGTTTCTCTAAGGATCATATTAGAAGCTTAACAAGGATTCATGAGAACTTCGCGCGATATTTGACAACCTATTTCTCAGCGCAACTTCGCACATTTGTTCAAATCAATGTCGTGCAAGTCGAACAATTGCCGTATGATGAATTCATTCGTTCGATTCCTAAGATGACGATTTTGAATATATTTGAAGCGGAGCCGCTCGAAGGACGAATGGTGCTGGAGGTTCATCCGAACGTAGCTTACGCAATGCTCGATCGCATGCTTGGCGGACAGGGGGTAGCACCCTCCAAAATCAACAATTTAACGGAGATTGAGACCATTATCATGGAACGGATCTTCAGTAGAACGTTTGAAAGTCTGCAAGAAGCATGGAAAACGATTATCGACATTTCGCCAAGGCTTGAAGCACTGGAGACAAATCCGCAGTTTATGCAGATAGTTTCTCCGAATGAAACGATAGCGCTAATATCCTTCAGTACCAAGATTGGCGATACGACAGGCATGATTAATCTCTGTATCCCCCATGTTGTTATTGAACCGATTATGTCAAGGTTATCCGTTCACCATTGGTTTGTTTCTCAGAAGAAGGCTCGGGCACCAGAGGAAGTCGAGATTCTCGAGCAGCGTGTTAATAAAGCTAAGCTGCCTATCGTTGCTGAGCTTGGTGAATCCTCACTTACGATTAAAGAGTTCTTAGGTCTGAACATCGGTGATGTCATATCACTGAATAAGTCAGTAGATGACGGTCTGAGCATTAAAGTAGGGGACAAGCTGAAGTTTATCGGAAGTCCTGGCTCAGTGAAGGGTCGGATAGCTGTTCAAGTAGATGAGATTGTCGTTGAGGGAGTGGAAGAAGATTATGACGAGTAAGGACTATTTGTCACAAGAGGAAATTGATGCGTTGCTCCGTCAGTCCTCCAATGATCCGGAAGCTGAGCAGTCTTCTGAGGTCGGTGCACAGCTTTCGGATTTCTTATCTGAAATGGAACAATCTGCACTTGGCGAGATAGGAAACATTACATTCGGCAGTGCAGCAACAGCGTTATCCACCTTGCTGGGCAAGAAAGTGGATATAACGACTCCACAAGTAACGATTGTGAGAAAAGATGAGCTGGCTGATATTTTCCCTAAACCGCATGTTGCTGTTAGTGTGCAATATGTGGATGGGTTTCAAGGCATTAACTCCTTGGTTATTAAAACAAAGGATGCTCAAATTATCGCGGATCTGATGCTTGGTGGTGAAGGTAACAATATTACCGTTGAAGAGCTTAATGAAATTCATATCAGTGCTGTGCAAGAAGCGATGAATCAAATGATGGGATCCTCGGCTACATCGATGTCGACGATTTTTAATCGGTTTGTTAATATCTCGCCTCCTGGCATTGATATTCTGGATGTGAACAATGGCGATGGGATGGAGCACTTGCCGCCTGTTGATCTGTTTATTAAAATTTCATTCCGTTTAACGATTGGTGATCTCATTGATTCTACTATTATGCAGTTGCTTCCAATACCGTTTGCGAAACAAATGGTTGATATTCTAATGGGTGTGGTTGATGAACCGGCAGTTGTAGCAGCACCAGCAGCTGTAGCTGCGCCGCCAGTTGCGCAGCAGCAAGCAATGATGCAGGAAACGGCAGCAACTGCGCATATGAACGCTGCGCCGCCGCAAATGCATGCAGCACCGCCTATGCAACAGCAAATGGCTCCTACACAGTACCAAACGCCTGCAGCGGGCTATGATATGTCAATGCAGCCGCCAGGGCCGCATACATATGGTCATGCTGCTAATCGAAACGTAAATGTACAGCCCGTCCAATTTGCTAATTTTGGCAATGCGCCATATATTCAGCCAGATGAGACAAACCTCAATTTACTTCTCGACATACCGCTAAAGGTCACTGTAGAATTAGGAAGGACCCAAAAGCAGATAAAAGATATTTTGGAGCTGTCGCAAGGTTCTATTATTGAGCTGGACAAGCTAGCTGGTGAACCAGTGGACATCTTGGTAAACAACAAGTTGATCGCTAAAGGCGAGGTTGTTGTTATCGATGAAAACTTTGGTGTGCGAGTAACGGATATCGTAAGCCAATGGGACCGCATTCAAAAATTACAATAGCATCCTAGGAGGATAAAAAGATGGCAAACCGCATTCTTATCGTAGACGACGCAGCTTTCATGCGCATGATGATTCGTGACATTTTATCAAAGAACGGCTACGAAGTCGTCGGTGAAGCCCAAGATGGCGCTCAGGCGGTTGAGAAGTACAAGGAGTTAAAACCCGATCTAACAACAATGGATATTACGATGCCTGAAATGGACGGAATTTCCGCACTTAAAGAAATTAAAAAGCTCGATGGCAATGCAAAAGTAATTATGTGTTCAGCAATGGGTCAGCAAGCAATGGTTATTGATGCGATTCAAGCAGGCGCAAAGGACTTCATCGTCAAACCGTTTCAAGCTGATCGCGTAATTGAAGCGATTAAGAAAACACTCGGATAACGGTTAGATATTATGCTTAACTTAACTTCGCGCATTTCAATGGTGTCTGCTCTTGGGATGGCGATATGGCCTCGATTTGCGGCTGCTGCTGCCTTAGACGGCAGCAGCGCAAACAATGACGAGCAAATCGTGTTTACGGGATCTAATCATCTCGCAGGCAGTCTAGTATGGGTTATCGTGTCGCTAGCTATCGTTATCGTATTAATTATTTTTGTAATCAAATTTCTGTCTCAGCGCAACCGCATGTGGGGAACGAACCGATCGCTTCGTTCGCTCGGCGGCATTGCGCTCGGACAAAACAATTCTTTGCAAGTAGTCGAAATTGCTGGACGGATTTACATAGTTGGTGTAGGCGACAGTATTACACTTATTGATAAGGTTGACGATCCTGAGCAGGTTAGTGCAGTAATTGCTGCATTAGAGCGACAGAAGGATGCTGGATGGAGCAATGACCTTGTAGGGCAAGTCATTAGCAAGCTCAAAAACCGCAATCAAAAGAATGAATCAGAGCCAATAAACGAGCAATGGAACAAAACGTCCTCTTTTCAAGATTTATTGCAAAACAAACTTAGTCAGCAAGCTGATCGTAAACAGCAATTGGAATCGCTATTGCATGACTCAAAATCAAATGAACGGTTGATGGATGATGAAAAATAAGTGGTGGATATCAATCGTCGCTGTACAGCTGCTTGCGATGTTCGTTCATAATCAAGCATTTGCAGAGCCGTTACCCGATATATCCATCAATATTGGTGACGGGAATGGTGAAACACCCGATACAAGCGCATTATCCATTCTTCTTCTGATTACAGTGCTAAGCGTTGCTCCGGCTATCATGGTGATGATGACAAGCTTTACAAGAATTGTAATCGTACTGGGTTTTGTTAGAACTTCACTGGGTACACAGCAAATGCCGCCAAACCAGGTGCTTATCGGATTGGCGATGTTTTTAACTTTTTTCATAATGGCTCCAACTTTCTCACAAGTGAATGAGGTTGCACTTCAGCCTTATTTGAAAGGTGAGATTACACAAACGGAAGCCTTTAAAGAAGCTTCTGTGCCGATGAAAAAGTTTATGTTCTCGCATACGCGCGAGAAGGATCTTATGCTGTTCATGAATTATACAAAAACCGAGAAGCCTGCTTCATTCGAAGAGATTCCCATTACCGTATTAATACCAGCGTATGCGATAAGCGAATTGAAAACAGCGTTCCAAATGGGCTTTATGATATTCATTCCGTTCCTGGTCATTGACATGATCGTAGCCAGTACCTTGATGGCGATGGGGATGATGATGCTACCGCCGGTTATGATATCTCTGCCTTTCAAATTATTGCTTTTCGTACTAGTAGATGGCTGGTACTTGATCGTTAAATCATTATTGTTCAGCTTTAACTCGTGATAGCAGCAGGGAGGGACGTTCGATGAGTACTGATTTCATTATCGGGTTAGCCGGAGAGGCTGTATTCGTGGTTTTGAAAGCCAGTGCGCCAATGCTCGTTCTTGCTTTGGTCGTAGGTCTAATCGTAAGTATTTTTCAAGCTACAACTCAGATTCAAGAGCAGACGCTCGCATTTGTTCCGAAAATTGTAGCTGTTTTTGTTTCCATCATCATTTTTGGTCCATGGATTCTAAATACGGTTGTCGATTTCACATACAATCTGCTGAATAATCTTCATAATTACATCGGTTAGGTTGTGAGTGAATGAACGCGATCGTACAAGGTTTTCCTATTTTTTTGTTAATCTTTTGTCGAATTACTGCGTTTTTCGTCGTCGCGCCTGTCTTTTCTTCGCGAGGTGTGCCGAATGTTTTCAAAATAGGACTCGGTTTTTTCATTTCATTTATCGTTTTCCTAACGTATGGAATGAAACAATCGATTGTGCCTGATGCAGAATATGTACTCATTCTGTTTCGTGAAATTTTGACTGGTGTGTTAATGGGGTATGTGGTTTATTTATTTTTCACAGTGGTTCAAACGGCCGGAGCTTTCATGGATTTGCAGGTTGGATTCGCAATGGCTAACATTGTTGATCCTCATACAGGTACATCTGCACCGCTGCTTGGCTATTTTAAGTACATGCTGCTTATCACTATTTTCCTCATGATGAACGGTCACCATTTCTTGCTGACAGCACTTATGGACAGTTATCAATGGATGCCCTTGGATAATGAATTGTTCAGTCGATTCATGAGCGGCAGCGTTACGGACTACTTGAGCCGGGCAGTCGGCAATACCTTCTTACTTGCCATACAAGTAGCATCACCGCTTATCGTGGCTATGTTTCTAACAGATGTTGGGCTAGGCTTCTTAACGAAAACGGCACCGCAGTTCAACGTTTTTGTCATTGGAATTCCACTCAAGCTGATCATTGGCTTGTTTTTGATAGTGCTGTTAATGCCATCTCTGACAGCGATATTCGAAACCTTATTCTCAATTATGTTCGATTCATTAGAGCAATTATTCGGTGTCGTACAAGGACCGCCGTCTGAAGGGCAATAGGAGGGATGCTTCTGTGCGAAATTACCGTCTAGAGCTTGATCTCCAGCTTTTCAGTCAGGAAAAGACAGAACAGGCCACACCTAAGAAAAAAAGCGAAGCAAGAAAAAAAGGCCAAGTTGCCAAATCATCTGATTTGGCTGGTTCCTTAATATTGATGTTTGTGTTTATGGGTTTTATGATGCTGGGCGGTTATTTCAAAGAGCATATTATGATGTTGTTTGGGAATTTATTTGAAAATTGGATCACGATGGACATTACTACAGGCAATGTAATGACGTTATTTAATGAAATAGCGATCGAGTTGCTGCTCATTTTGATGCCAATATTTGCTATTACAGTGGTGATAGGCATTATGGGAAATGTTATACAGTTTGGATTTTTATTGACTGGTGAGCCACTAAAAATGCAGCTTAACAAAGTCAATCCGATTAACGGCTTTAAACAAATTTTTTCAGCTAAAACGTTAGTTGAGTTTTTGAAAAGTATACTGAAGCTGCTTATTATAGGCGTACTCGTATTTATGGCTATCTCCAAAGAATGGGAACGAATACTGTTGCTTGCAAGTCTACCGATTCAACAAATATTTACCTTTACTGCGGGATTGACTTTAAAGCTTGGGATTGAGATTGGAGCAGTATTGACTGCTCTCGCATTGGCTGATTATTTCTATCAGCGATATGAACATAGTAAAAGTTTGAAAATGTCCAAACAGGATATTAAGGATGAGCATAAAAAATCTGAAGGTGACCCGTTAATTAAAGGTAGAATTCGTGAGCGTCAAAGAAGGATGGCGTTTCAACGAATGATGCAGGAAGTACCTAATGCGGATGTCATCATTACCAACCCGACTCACTTTGCTATTGCATTGAAATATGATGCATCTAAGATGGAGGCTCCAAAGATCATTGCAAAAGGTATGGATCACGTAGCACTTCGAATTAGGGAGATAGCTAAAGAAAACGGCGTTGTTATGATGGAAAATAAACCACTTGCCAGGGCGCTATACGAACGAGCTGAAATAGGGGATGTTATTCCTCCAGATTTGTTCCAAGCTGTGGCTGAGGTGCTAGCATATGTATATAAAATGAAAGGGCGAGTAAAATCATCTTAACACTACGGGAGGAGACGGCGTCATGAAAGCAAGGGACTTTGTAGTACTATTTGGCGTAATTGGTATTGTACTCATGATGATAATCCCGATCCCAGTCCTACTACTTGATATACTCATTATTCTAAACATTTCTATTGCCTTGATGATTTTGCTGATTGCGATGAATACAAAGGAAGCATTGGATTTCTCCATCTTCCCTGCAATTCTATTAATTACTACCCTATTCCGTCTTGCTCTAAACGTTTCTACTACTAGAAATATATTATCCCATGCAGAGGCTGGGGAAGTAGTCGCAACGTTCGGAAGCTGGGTTGGCGGAGGACAGATTGCGATAGGGTTTATCGTCTTTCTTATCCTGGTTGTCGTTCAATTTATTGTTATTACAAAAGGTTCAGAGCGTGTAGCAGAGGTAGCGGCAAGATTTACACTCGACGCGATGCCTGGTAAACAAATGAGTATTGATGCAGATTTAAACGCTGGTTTGATCAATGAGCAGCAGGCCAGAACACGCCGTTCCAAAATCGAAAGAGAAGCTGATTTCTACGGAGCTATGGATGGTGCGAGCAAATTCGTAAAAGGGGATGCCATTGCTTCCATCATCATTCTTGTAATCAACCTTGTCGGTGGATTTATTATTGGTATGGCGATTCACGATTTAAGCTTTGGTGAGTCGTTGTCTACTTTCTCCATACTGACTATTGGTGACGGACTTGTGAGCCAGATCCCTGCCCTTCTTATTTCAACCGCTGCAGGCCTTATCGTTACTAGAGCAGCATCAGATGGCAACTTGGCAGAGGATGTAACCAATCAGCTGTTCAAATATCCGAAGTTGTTGTTTATAGCAGCTGGAACCATTGGCTTGCTCGGCCTTACGCCGATTGGTCCGATTAGGACTTGGCCATTTGCTATTATGCTTGCGGTTGGCGGCTGGTATATGCAGAAAGCGATCAACAAGCAGCACGAACAAGAGGAGATGCTCGTTGAAGAACAGCAGATTGAAGAGGTTCGGAGCCCAGAGAGCGTCATAAGTTTATTGCAAGTAGATCCTATTGAGTTTGAGTTCGGGTATGGTCTTATCCCGCTGGCAGATACCCAGCAGGGCGGAGATTTACTGGATCGGATTATTATGATACGGAGGCAGTGTGCATTAGAGCTTGGACTTGTCGTACCGGTCATTCGAATTCGGGATAACATTCAATTAAAACCAAATGAATATGTGATCAAAATCAAAGGAAATACGGTTGCTCGCGGCGATTTGTTGCTGAATCACTATTTGGCAATGAGCCCTGGTTTCGAAGATGAGTCCGTTATTGGAATTGAAACGATGGAGCCTGCGTTCGGATTGCCTGCCATATGGATTGATGAGCCGATGAAGGAGAGAGCAGAACTTTCCGGCTATACCGTTGTTGACCCACCTTCTGTTGTTGCAACACATCTTACAGAAGTGATTAAGCGTCATGCACATGAGCTTATTGGGCGCCAAGAAACGAAGCAACTGGTTGAGAACGTGAAAGAATCATATCCAGCACTTATCGACGAGCTTATTCCTTCTATTCTAACCATAGGTGAAGTCCAGAAGGTTTTGTCAAAGCTATTGCGTGAAAAAGTATCGATTCGCGATCTGGTAACGATTTTTGAAGCATTGGCTGACCATGGAAATTATACGAAGGATCCCGATATTTTGACAGAATATGTCAGACAGTCTTTATCTAGACAAATTACGCAGCAATTCTCTTCGGGAAGTGATACGCTAAGAGTAATTACAGTTGGGCCTCAGCTTGAGAAAAAAATTGCAGAGTCCGTTCAGCAATCTGATCAAGGCAGCTACATTGCTCTAGACCCTGTGTCCACACAACAGATTTATCAGAAGCTGAATGAGCACGTCAATCGTCAGATTCAGTCCGGACAGCAGCCTGTTGTACTCGCATCACCTACCATTCGGATGTATTTGAGGCAGATTGTAGAGAGAACGATGCAGGACGTACCGGTGCTTTCTTATAGTGAGCTTGAACCTAATATTGAGGTTCAAAGCGTCGGGGTGGTGAATTTATGAGAGTAAAGCGATACGTTGTGAATGCATTGCCTGAGGCTGTGTCGTTAATCAGAAGCGAGCTTGGCAAAGATGCCGTTATTCTGAACACGAAGGAAATCAAGGTCGGCGGATTTATGGGCATGTTTCGCAAAAAAAAGATGGAAGTCATTGCTGCCATTGAAACGAACCAAGCGAATGCACCTGTTCAACCACAGCGTGCAGTGAATTCACAGGTGGATGCTGCAGTTGAGCAGATCCTGCAGACGGTACAGCGAACGACGGCAACAGCAGTCATGGACCCGCCGCAGCCGACAGCTGTAGATAAGGAAAAGCTGCGTAATGAACGAGAACAATTTATTATTGATGAAATAAGAGATTTAAGAGAGTATATGGTTACTCTTACAAAGAAGCAAAAACAAGACTCAGGGATGACGGAGCATTTGCTCGCATTGAAAGAACATCTCACTGAACAGGAAATGGACATGCAGTGGATTGAACGCTTGCTTCAAGAACTCCTAGACAAACAAGAGGAGGAAGGAATTTCCTTTAATGAAGAGCAGGTTTGGGAGAGGGCCTTTATTCAACTGGAAGCATGGCTAAAGCCCTATAGTGGCAGCGGAATTAGCAATCATGTGAAGGTTGTACATTTCGTAGGACCTACAGGAGTCGGAAAAACAACAACGATTGCGAAGCTCGCAGCTGAGCAGACCATAAAGCATGGTAAAAAAGTTGGCTTCATTACATCCGATACTTATCGAATCGCCGCTGTGGATCAGCTTCGAACATATGCGAATATTTTGAACGTTCCGTTAGAGGTCGTTTTCTCACAAATGGATTTACCGCGTGCCTTCAAACAGCTTGAAGAGCGTGAACTCATTTATATGGATACAGCAGGCAGAAACTTCCGAAGTGAGCTGCATGTGTCCGAGGTGAATAGCTTGCTTCAAACGACTGAGCCAAGTGAAACGGTACTAGTGTTAAGCATGACAGGAAAAACACGTGATATGGCTGCTGTTGCTGATCATTTCTGCAAGTACGGCGTTCAGAAGGTGCTTTTCACTAAACTTGATGAGACATCGGTATATGGTGCAATCTTTAACCTTATTATGAATTTCGAACTGCTGCCAACTTATATGGCAAGCGGCCAAACTGTTCCCGATGATATTGAAAGCTTTAAGGTTGAATCTTATATTCGTCAGCTTCTAAGGAGTAATGCT
Source organism: Paenibacillus sinopodophylli (assembly GCF_005930355.1). Classification (GTDB taxonomy): domain Bacteria; phylum Bacillota; class Bacilli; order Paenibacillales; family Paenibacillaceae; genus Pristimantibacillus; species Pristimantibacillus sinopodophylli. Next base: position 1,035,699 of record NZ_VDBO01000001.1, on the reverse strand, counting down.
TCATGATGGACCAAGCTGAAGCATTGCGTAATTTGGTTAAGCGGCAAGAGGATCAAACCGATGCGCTTACAACTCGGGTAGTAACGGTTACTAGTGGGAAAGGCGGTGTAGGGAAGTCGAATTTCAGCCTGAACTTCGCATTGTCTCTGCAGCGCTTGGGCAAGAAAGTACTTGTGTTTGATGCTGACATTGGTATGGCTAATATTGATGTGCTGATGGGTGTAACATCAACTTATAACTTATATCATCTGCTCAAGCAAGAAAAGACGATCTGGGAAATTGTACAGGAAGGGCCGGAAGGTCTTCATTTTATTGCAGGCGGTTCTGGTTTTCGCGACTTGATGGATTTGTCCACCGAGCAGTTGGATCGGTTCGCGGATGAAATTAGTAAGCTTCACGGCAGATATGACGTAATACTATTCGATACTGGGGCAGGATTATCGAAGGAAACGGTTAAGTTCATAACGGCTGCACAAGAAACAATTGTCGTTACGACTCCAGAACCGACATCGATTACAGATGCCTATGCTTTAATTAAGATGGTGAAAGGCATGGAAGTGGATGTTCACTTCAAATTAATCGTCAACCGAGCTTCTGATGCGAAGGAAGGGAAGCAAACCGCTGATAAAATCAGTATGGTATCACAGCGGTTTCTACAGTCTGAGCTTCCTCATCTCGGTATATTGCCTGATGATCCTAACGTATCAAAAGCGGTAAAACGTCAAGTGCCATTCACAGTTGCATATCCCGGAACTGAAGCTTCAATTGCTATTGAACGAATCGCAAAACGATTTCTTGAACTACCACAAACTGGAGCAGTTAGCGGCGGTGTCAAAGGATTTTTGCACAAAATGTTCAGACTCTCAAGATAATCCTTTGGAAGTGAGGAGGAAAAAATATGGTTCCTTATCGCGTGCTTGTTGTTGATGATTCCGGATTCATGCGGAAGATTATAAGTGATTTAATTATTCAAGATCCTAAGTTTACGATAGTCGCTACTGCGGTCAATGGCCAAGAAGCTATTGAGGCAGTGCGTGAGTTGAAACCGGACGCTGTTACATTAGATTTGGAAATGCCTTTAATGAACGGCATAGAAGCTTTGCAAGCCATTATGAGAGAAAATCCTACTCCTATCATCATGTTGTCGGGCATAAGCGAGGATAATACTAGAGAAACGATCAAAGCGCTTCAGTTCGGCGCCTTCGACTTTATTCGTAAGCCATCAAGTGCAGTCTCCAACGATATTCATCAGGTTGGTGAGGTATTGCTGGAGAAATTGCGAATTGCAGTATTAACGAAACGGCATCAGCCGGTAATAACCATTAACGAGAAATCCAAACCTATTACGATTGAGGTAGAGGTTGAAGAAGCGAAGAAGCAAGTTTCTTCAGATATGCCGAAGCCATTGCAGCCGGTGAAGCCAATCCTACCTGCTCAGGCTGCAGAACCTCCTAGCCGGGATAAGCCATTATCTCCGAAGCCTGTGGAGAAGCTAGGGACGCAGCGTTCGCCATCTTCAATACATACGAAAAAGTCAATGATTCCTGAGGCTGCCGCTCCAAGTAAAGATAAACCGGCCATTACTACACGATCTCCGGTAGATAAGACGTCCATAGCTGTAGTTAAACCGATTGTAACTGAGCCGCCAGTCGTCAAAAAAGGAAAAGTGAGCGGTACGACGGCTGCCTTCAAACATATCGTAGCCATCGGTACTTCGACAGGCGGACCGAGGGCGCTACACGAGGTTATCACCTCATTACCTGGTGATTTCCCTGCACCTGTTCTAATCGTACAGCATATGCCACCTAAGTTTACGAAGTCTTTGGCACAAAGGCTGGACAGCTTCAGCGAGCTTCATGTTGTAGAGGCAGAGCAGGGCGAGAGAGTGGTTGTTGGTAAGGTGTATATTGCACCAGGTGCTTTTCATATGGAACTTGCCAAAGATGCCTCAGGTTATTATATTGCACTGACGGAGCAGCCTCAGCGAAATGGTCATCGACCCTCCGTTGACGTTCTTTTTGAATCCTTACTGCCGATTCGCGATTTGAAGCGCCATGCTGTCATTATGACGGGAATGGGTAGCGATGGGGCGAAAGGAATGAAGCAATTGGTTCAGTCGGGAGTTGAAACGACCATCGCTGAAGCCGAAGAAACCTGCGTCGTCTACGGTATGCCGAGATCGGCAGTAGAAGCAGGCTGTGTCAGCCAAATCGTACCGCTGCAAAACATAGCTTCACAACTTGTGCAAGCTGTGCTGAAATAAATAGGCTTCAAACGCTAGAACATACTAACAGGAGGTGCTAGGAAATGGATATGAATGCCTATTTATCGATGTTTATCGATGAATCTAATGATCACCTGCAATCCCTGAATGAAAATTTGCTTCGTTTGGAAAGCGAGCCTGAAGAGCTTAGTATCGTTCAAAATATATTCCGTTCAGCTCATACGCTGAAAGGGATGTCTGCTACTATGGGGTTCGAAGATTTGGCTGCGCTCACGCATGAAATGGAGAACGTACTTGATCTTGTCCGTAACAGCAAGCTCAAAATGGACAGCTTTATATTTGATACTTTGTTTAAAGGGCTTGATGCTCTTGAAGCGATGGTTCAGGATATCGTTGGCGGTGGGACAGGGAAAGCTGATGTTACATCAATCGTTGCTTCCTTGCAGATCATTCTAAAGAGCGACTATAGCGCAAATAATGCTTCAGCTGCTCCAACTACAGCAGCAGATTCGAGTAACGTATCAAGCGCCTCAGGGGCGATGCTGCTTGATGAGTTCCAATCTTCAATTCTTCTTCAATCTATTGAAACTGGTTTAAATGTGTATCATGTTCAAATCACAATCCGTGATAATTGTATGCTCAAAGCAGTTCGTGCTTATATGGTCTTTGATCTACTTGAGCGTAATGGCGAGGTCATTAAATCAGATCCGTCCGTTCAAGATATTGAGCAGGAAAAATTCGATTTCACATTTACTGTTTTTACAATCTCTACACTAGCCCAAGAAGATCTACAGACGCAGTTGCTTAATATCTCAGAAATTGAATCTGCAGATGTGACATTGCTGGATGCCGAATCTTTAGCAGTGCTTAGCCAGTCCAGCGCGGCTGCAGCTATTGAGGTTGTAGAGGCAGCGCCAACTGCAGCACCAATCGTTGTAAAGACAGAGGCAGCACCGAACGAACGAGTTGCCAAGGCACCAGCTCCTGCATCACCACCAGGTGGTAGAACCATTCGAGTTGATATTGAAAGACTTGATACGCTGATGAATCTATTCAGCGAGCTGCTTATCGACCGTGTAAGATTAGAACAGCTTGCTAGTGAAATCAAGCGAAATGATCTGACTGAAACCGTTGAACATATGACACGAGTTAGCTCTGACTTGCAGAGCATCGTACTGAAGCTTCGAATGGTACCGGTAGATTCCGTATTCAACCGCTTCCCGCGGATGATTCGAGATCTGGCTAAATCATTGGACAAAAAGATTGACCTTGTTATTACAGGTGCAGAAACAGAGCTTGATCGTACGGTTATCGATGAGATTGGCGATCCGCTTGTACATTTGTTAAGAAACTCAGTCGATCACGGGATTGAAACGGTTGATGAGCGTATTGCCGCAGGAAAGTCTGAAACAGGAACGATTTACTTGCGTGCTTATCACAGTGGGAATCATGTATTCATTGAAGTTGAAGAGGATGGCCGTGGCATTCATCATGAGCGCGTGCTCAAAACAGCCATTAAAAATGGTGTAGTCACCGAGGAACAAGCGAAGCTGTTATCCGCTGATGAAATTAACATGCTTATATTCGCAGCAGGATTCAGTACAGCTGATAAAATATCCGATATATCTGGACGCGGGGTTGGTCTTGACGTTGTTCGCTCCAAAATCACTTCTCTCGGCGGCAACGTGACGATTGATTCTGTCTTTGGTAGGGGAACTAAGTTTTCCGTACAGCTGCCGTTGACTCTCTCTATTATTTCTGCCATGTTGATTAAGCTTGGCTCTGAGAAATATGCTATTCCTTTATCCTCCATTGTTGAGACTGGCATTATTCGCAAGGAACAAATCTTGCACGTACATGGTAACAAGATGATCGAGTTCAGAAACGTTATTATTCCACTCGTTTCGCTTAGCAAAGTGCTTGAATCTCCTGATTTTAATGAGGATGTTGAAGATGAGACCGAAATTGTAGTCGTGCGCAAAGGTGAGAAATGGGCTGCAATCACGGTCGATGAGTTTATTGGTCAAAGCGAAATCGTATTAAAAACGTTAGGTAAATACTTGACGAATATTGAAACGATTTCTGGAGCAACTATATTGGGCGACGGTTATGTCGCACTCATCATTGATCCAAATGCACTAATCAAATAGGGAGGTTTTTAGTATGGGAGAAGAATTAAAGGTAATCGTGTTTGCGCTGGGCAACGAAGAGTACGGTATCGAAGTAGATAAGGTTCGAACGATTGAAAGATTGTCTCCGATTACTCGCGTACCTAAAACGGCCGCTTTTATAAAAGGTGTTATTAATTTGCGCGGTATTGTTGTACCCGTAATCGATCTTCGAGGACGGTTTAATCTTATTGAAACAACACCTACTGAAAATTCAAGAATTATCGTAGTAGCCGTGGCAGATATGGAAGTTGGATTCATCGTTGACTCAGCAAACGATGTAATCGATATTGATACGGATGCAATCGACTTGCCGCCTGAGATCGTAGGCGGCATTAAAGCAAAATACTTGAGAGGCATTGCAAAGCTTGGTGAAGGTCGACTTCTCATCATGCTTAACTTGTCCGAAGTGCTGAATAAGAATGAAATCATTCATATTGAGCAGATCGAGGCCTAAAGCGTGAGTTTATTTAACCGTTTTGAAGCGTTTGAACTAGATGTATTGAAAGAAGTCGGCAATATTGGAGCAGGTAATGCTGCTACTGCGCTTTCACGTTTACTAGATAAACCGGTCGACATGGCCGTACCTAAAGTAAGCTTGCTCCCGTTCGAAGAAGTTGCTGAACGCGTGGGTGGTTCGGAGCAAATTGTTATTGCTGTTTTTCTCCGTGTTGAAGGAGAGGCACCAGGTAATATGTTCTTCATCATAGAGGAAGCTTCTGCCAAGCGGATACTACGTCAGCTAGTTTCTATAGATATTGAAGAGCAAGAGGGATACTCCGAAATGGAGCTGTCAGCGCTCTGCGAGATCGGCAACATTCTTGCAGGCTCATATTTGTCCTCTCTTGCTGATTTTACCCATCTCACGATGGCGCCATCTGTCCCTGCAATTGCAGTGGATATGGCTGGAGCCATTCTCAGCTATGGTTTAATGCAGTACGGTGAGATGGGAGACTCGGCCCTGCTAATTGAAACGACATTTCTAGAGGATCGACAATCACTGGAGGGACACTTCTTCCTTATACCAGATCCAGAGTCGTTTGAGAAAATTTTCAGGGCTTTGGGAGTCGTTAGCGAATGATACAACATAATTTGGTCAAAGTTGGCATGGCTGATTTAAATATTGCAACAGATGGAGCGATACTCAAAACAACCGGCTTAGGTTCTTGTGTGGGTCTTACTTTGTATGATCCCATACGAAAGGTAGCCGGAATGGCACATGTGATGCTGCCATCTTCAGAAATTGCCCGTGAGACCAAAATGAATGTGGCTAAGTATGCAGATACAGCCATCCCTGAGCTGCTTGACCGTATGTTGGCAGCAGGTGCCCAAATGATCAGCATGAAAGCAAAAATGGCAGGCGGTGCTCAAATGTTTGCTATGTCAGGTCACACCGATTCGTTAAGAATCGGTCCGCGTAATGTGGAATCCTGTACGGCGATGATGCTGAAATTTAAAATTCCGATTATTTCCCAAGATACAGGTGGAAGTTTTGGAAGAACGATTGAGTTTGACAGTATCAACGGAATGCTCTCAATAAGAAGTGTTCAGTTTGGAACAAAGGAGATTTGATATGCTGGGAACATGGCGATGGAATGTCGTATTTGGAATACTCGGCACCGTGCTGACAGCAGCTTTCTCTATCGGTAATAATCCGATTGTGGTCATGCTGCTAAGAAGTATGTATGCTTTCATCGCTTTTTTTGTTCTTGCGTATGGAGTAAGAGCCGTATTGGCCTACATTCTTCAGCCTCCTGCATTGGTAGGCGATACATCCGAGGATGAGGATGGAAAAGGAACACAATTTGATTTGAGAACCCCAGACGAGTCGGCGGATTTGAATGATTTGTTAAAATCACAGCAGCAGGATGGAGGAACACTTCCGACCACGGATTCCTCAAATCAGCCTGCTGCAGATTTCAAACCATTGACTCCGCCTCAATTGAGATCTACTAAAAATACACAACCTGAAGAATTGGTTAAAGCCATTCGTCACCTGACAGGAGAGTGAGTCGATGACTGAGCAGAAACCCCCTCATTTGACAAACTTGCAGATGTGGCAAGCCTGGAGAGAACAAGGCGATTTGGAAGCAAAGAAAAATCTGATTGAGCAATATTTGCCATTAGTAGATTATGTTACAAATCGAATGGCCATCGGTCTTCCCAAAAACGTCATTAAAGATGATCTTGCAAGCAATGGTGTTATGGGACTGATTGACGCCATTGAGAAGTTTGACTATTGTCGGGGCTTGCAGTTTGAAACCTATGCTTCATGGCGAATTCGTGGAGCAATTATCGATGGACTCCGTCAAGGGGATTGGGTACCGCGCTCTGTTAGGGAGAAGGCCAAAAAGGTAGAAGAAGCTTATCAGCATCTAGAACAGCAATACTTGCGCTCGGTCACCGATGCGGAAATTAGCCGCTATCTGGAGCTAACAGAGAAGGAATTTACAAATATGCTGCAGGATATTGCGGTTACAACTGTTTGCTCGCTAGAAGATCCAATAAGGGAAGAAGAGTCGGAGACAAGAATGTCATTGCTTGTTGATGACAAAGCCAAAAATCCTGACCATAAAGTACATGAGTTTTATATTAAAGAATCGTTGGTAAAAGGCATTGATCGATTAACGGAGAAAGAACGAACGGTCGTATCTTTGTTTTATTATGAAGAATTATCACTAAGTGAAATTGCTGAAGTAATGTCACTATCACCGTCGAGAATTTCCCAGCTCCATTCGAAAGCCATCCTACGGCTGCGAGGAGCATTGGCTAAGCATAAAGATCAACTCATGCAACATTAAGAGAGGAGGAGTCAGGTGGATAATCTACAATTAGAATCATACCTAAGCATCCAGACATCAGCCGATAAGCTGTCTGCCTTCATTACATTTAGCAGGATTACGGATGAATTCGAGTGTAACGGCGATGAGCTTGAACGGTTTCTAAGAAGCAAAGGAATCGTCTATGGTCTTCGAAAAGAAGTTCTTAATCAGATTGGCACTAATCCTCTCGCTTATTGTAAAGAACAAACGCTTGTTGCGCAGGGAGAGTCTCCCTCGCCAGGCAAGGATGGTTTCGTCAAGCTAGTCTACGATATGAAAGCAAGCAGTCATGCCCCGGCGGAGTTAGAAGGTGGCAAGGTTGATTTCAAAGAGGTTGTACAGTTGAAAAACGTTAAGCGGGGCCAGCTCATAGCTGAACGCTTTGATCCAGCACCAGGTCCCGTTGGGAAGACCGTCACAGGTGAAGATATACCGTCGAAGCTAGGGAAGCAAGTTCGATTCAAAGTAGGCAAAAACGTCGTGTTGAATGATCAACAAACGGCGATGTATGCCGCGATCGATGGTCTGATTTCATTGACGGATAAAGATAAAATTAATGTTTTTCCTGTATATGAAGTCAATGGTGACGTTGATTACAGCGTCGGAAACATTGATTTCGTGGGAACGGTTGTCATTAGAGGCAACGTTCTTAGCGGTTTCCGTATTAAAGCCTCGGGTGATATTCGAGTAATTGGTGGTGTTGAAGGAGCTGAGATCGAATCAGAAGGCTCCATAGAAATCACTGGCGGGATATTAGGCGGTAATAAAGGCTTTGTCAAAGCGGGACGGAATGTACGCAGCAGCTTCATTCAAGATAGTAATGTAATGGCTGGAGAAGAAGTACTGGTCTCGCAAAGCATCATGCATTCCCAAGTAAGGGCTGGGAAAAATGTTGTTTGTTCAGGCGCCAAAGGACTCATTGTTGGTGGTTTAGTCCAGGCAGGTGACCTAGTTAGTGCACGAACAGTAGGTAATTCCATGTCTACAGCTACAACGATTGAAGTTGGAGTCAATCCAGAATTCCGAACGGAGCTGCTCGATCTTAGAGCTAGAGTTAAGCAGTACATGGAAAATTTGGATAAAACAGATAAAGCGCTTACTATTCTAGATCAATTGGCAGCTTCCGGTCAGCTTTCTCCAGAGAAGCTTGCACTGCGAATAAAACTCACAGCTTCAAAACGGCAATTGGTGCTCGAGAATGACGCAGTGAGATCGCGAATTCTTGACATTGAACGCACCCTTGAAGATACGGACCGCTCTAGAGTAGATGTCAGCAACATCGTATTTGGAGGTACAAAAATTGTTATCGGCAGATACACCAAATTCGTAAAGGATTCTTCCCAGCGTGTTTCCTTTCGTTATGCCGATGGAGACATTGTATTGATCCCTTATAAGAGTTAGTTAAATGAAGTTCAATGACCCATGGGGGTGAGTTGATATGACTTTCAAAACAATTGACTTGCAGATGTCAGTGCCGCGGACGCAGGAGTTCAGTGGACAGCATGGACAAGCCATTCATAAGCCGGTAGCGGATCAGAATGCGCTTGCAGCCCAAACAACGAAAGAAACCGAGCTTCTGCGCGGTAAGAATACAGCAGTTGAACAATCGAATGGAGCTCACATTCACAGTGAAGAGGATAGTCAAGGCAATGCCTATCAGAAGGCGAAGCAAAAGCGCTTGAAGCAGAACTCCGATCAAGAAGAACAAGAGCATCCGCCCGTTCATCCATACAAAGGACATCGGTTGGATATTAAGCTTTAGCACAAGAGGTAATTTTAGAGAGGCAGGCTAAAAACGATGCAGCCTTACTTGCCATATATTCTTTTACTCGGAGCGGTTGTCATTGTAGGCGCCTTAGTGATGCCCCGCAAGAAGCAGGAGGCGGCAATGCCGCCGCAAACCATGGAAAACATGGAGAACGCGCTAGAGCAATTTATGGAGAATATGGAGAAGGACAATGAAGAGCTTGTCCTTCTTGTTAGAAACGCCCAGCAAGAATCGAAATCAGACGCTCTGCTTAAAGAACAGCGTATTGCACAATTGGAAGCGAAATGCGAGCAGCTGCAGGATACGCTTGATAAAGCTAGCCGAAGCACAGTTCCTCCTACTCCGGCTGCTTCTTCTATTCCAATCGTAATTAATCAGACACAGACACCTGTGTTTATGCCTGCCGAACTGCCAACTGAAGAAGTAACGAATGGAAATACGATACAGGCGCGTTATAAGGACCTCTTTTTGTTATATGAACAAGGCAAATCTATTGAGATCATTTCCAAAAAACTTGGCATGAATAAAGGTGAAGTGCAGCTCATCATACAGCTTGCTAAGCAAGAGGAGGCATCCCATGCTTAGAAATCGGCTTTTCTTAATCGGATTAGGTATGGGGATTATTATCGGTGCCTTATTGTTTCAATTAATGCTATCTGGTGAGCAGAGCAGAGCTCGGCTAGCTCAAAGGGATGCGGGACCGGATGAAAAGCAGTACACCCAAGTTGAGGTGGACGCTTTGATAAAGGCTGAACGTGATTCCGTACGGGATGATCAGAAGACGACTACAGAGCCGGAAACGTCGCCTGAAGTGAAGCCGACGCCTTCACCAGAGGTAGATGCTAACAAGGAAAATGAGGCTGCTGAAGCTGTGCCAGAAGAGGTAAAGCCAGCCGCTCAGCATGTTGTTAGAATTAAAGCAGGGCTTGGCTTATCCAAAACAGCTGAGCTTCTTGCATCTCATCAGATTATTAATAACGAAGCTGCATTTGTATCTTCCATGAAAAAGTCTAAAAAACTGGTTCGCGCCGGTTATTTTTTATTTTATGAAGGAAGTACCGTTGAACAAGCGATTACCATCGTGACAAGCCAACCGCTTACGGAACAGGAAGCCGCTTCCTGGACTGATGGGAATCAAGAGTAAAACGATCTTTTGTGAAACGAATGTTGCGCGGAGTTTGTATTTATGGTATATTAATTCACGGTGTTAAAAACGCACGCAGGTCAATTTTGTCAAACGGTGCTTCCGCCCGGCGGAAGTTTTGATGAAAGATGCGACTAGCGGAGGAGCACTAAAAAAACCATTATTAGGAGGTGTTGAAGAAATGGCGGTTATTTCCATGAAACAGCTACTAGAAGCTGGGGTACACTTCGGTCATCAGACTCGTCGTTGGAACCCGAAGATGGATCGTTATATCTTCACAGAAAGAAACGGGATTTACATTATCGATTTGCAAAAAACGGTTAAAAAAGTTGACGAAGCATACAACTTTGTTAAATCGATTGCTGCAGACGGCGGCACTATGCTGTTCGTAGGTACAAAAAAACAAGCACAAGATTCTGTTAAAGAAGAAGCAGAACGTTGCGGTAACTTCTACATCAACCAACGTTGGTTGGGTGGAACGCTTACTAACTTCCAAACGATTCAAAAACGTATCGACCGTTTGAAACAGCTTGAAAAATGGGCTGAGGATGGTACTTTCGAGGTTCTACCTAAGAAAGAAGTAATCATTCTTAACAAAGAAAAAGACCGTTTGGAAAAATTCCTTGGCGGTATCAAAGGTATGAAAGGTTTGCCAAGTGCGTTGTTCATTATTGATCCACGCAAAGAGCGTATTGCAGTTGCAGAAGCTCGCAAACTTGGAATTCCAATCGTTGGTATCGTTGATACGAACTGTGATCCGGATGAAATCGACTACGTGATTCCAGGTAATGATGATGCAATCCGTGCTGTTAAATTGTTGACGTCCAAAATGGCTGACGCAATTGTTGAAGCTAATCAAGGCGAACAAACAACAGCTTAATTTTAGACTTTAACTTTTCAACAAAGGGTGGTCAGATGGTGATAAACCTCTCACTGCCCTTTTTTCGAATGTAAATCATTAAAACCAACATTAATTATTTGCGAAGCTACATAGACTTCGCGAAACCTATAGGAGGGCTTACAATGGCAGTTAGTGCTAGCGCGGTAAAAGAGCTTAGAGAAAGAACTGGGGCTGGAATGCTTGATTGCAAGAAAGCTTTGGATGAAACAAACAACGATGTTGAAAAAGCGATCGCGGTACTTCGCGAAAAAGGTTTGGCGGCTGCAGCTAATAAAGCTGGTCGTATTGCAACTGAAGGTGTAGTAGAATCGTACATTCACGCAGGCGGCCGTATTGGCGTTATCGTTGAAGTAAACTGCGAGACTGACTTTGTTGCGAAAACAGATCAGTTCCGTGAGTTTGCTAGAGACGTAGCTATGCAAATCGCAGCAGCTAACCCGAAATTTGTTAGCCGTGAAGAAGTTTCTGCAGAAGAGCTTGATAAAGAGCGCGAAATTTTGAAAAATCAAGCACTTAACGAAGGCAAGCCTGAAAAAATCGTTGAAAAAATGGTTGAAGGCCGTATCTCGAAATACTATGAAGAGTTCTGTCTTCTTGAGCAATCGTTCATTAAAGACCCAGACAAAACGATCTCTGTATTGCTAAATGAAAAAATTAGCAAAATTGGTGAAAATATTTCCATCCGTCGCTTCGTTCGTTATGAGCTTGGTGAAGGTCTAGAGAAAAAAGTAGACAACTTCGTAGAAGAAGTTATGGCTCAAGTTAAACATTAATCCGAACGCACAGGCGGGGCGGGGCGTCCGCCCCGCCTGCTTGTATAAATAGAACATATTTGAAGGACCTCAGTTCATGAGGTGCATGATGGAGGTATTAACGTTGGAGCAGCCTGTGTATAAACGTATCGTTCTGAAAGTCAGCGGTGAATCATTGTCTGGTCAAGAGGGCTATGGAATTGAAGCAACAGTCATATCATCCATAGCAGATCAGGTGAAAGAAGTTGTAGCACTTGGAATAGAGGTAGCCATAGTAGTCGGTGGTGGCAACATTTGGCGCGGTATAGCTGGTTCAGCAAAAGGCATTGACCGTGCAACAGCTGATTATATGGGTATGTTGGCTACACTTATGAATTCACTAGCACTTCAAGATGCGCTTGAACAAATCGATGTACCGACTCGTGTACAAACATCGATCGCGATGCAACAGATCGCTGAACCATACATCAGACGTCGTGCCATCCGTCACTTAGAAAAGGGACGCGTCGTTATTTTTGCAGCTGGAACAGGCAATCCATTCTTCTCCACGGATACGACAGCAGCATTGCGTGCAGCTGAGATTGAAGCGGAAGTCATATTGATGGCGAAAAACAAAGTGGACGGTGTTTATTCTGCTGATCCATTTAAAGATAGTACGGCTGAGAAGTTTGAAGAGCTTACTTACTTGGATATGCTTAACCGTAATTTAGGTGTCATGGATTCAACCGCAGCATCGCTTTGCATGGATAATAATATTCCTCTTATCGTATTTGCGATTACAGAGAAAGGGAATATTAAACGCGTCGTGCTGGGTGAAAAAATCGGAACGATTGTGAGAGGAAGTGCAAAATAATGCCACAGGAATTGAAAAATAACGCTGAAGAACGTATGGATAAAGCGATTTCTGCGTTTAAACGTGATTTGTCTTCGTTGCGTGCAGGTAAAGCGAGTGCAGCTTTACTAGACCGTATTCAAGTTGAATATTATGGAGCTATGACCCCTGTTAATCAACTAGCTAATATCAGTACGCCTGATTCCCGCACGTTGTTTATTCAACCATGGGACAAATCATCGATGTCGGCTATTGAGAAAGCGATTATGAAATCAGACCTGGGTCTAACGCCATCTAATGACGGTGCGTCGATTCGTCTTTCAATTCCGCCGCTTACAGAAGAGCGCCGTGGAGAACTGGTGAAAACATCGAAAAAATTAGGTGAAGAAGCCAAGGTAGCGATTCGTAACATTCGCCGTGATGCCAATGATGGTATTAAAAAGCTGGAGAAAACGACCATTTCCGAAGATGAGTCTCGCGGACATCAAGAGGATATTCAAAAAGCAACGGACAAGTTCATTGCTGAAGTAGATAAAGTACTTGTTTCCAAGGAAAAGGAAATTATGGAAGTATAATAATCTCTAAGCCCCTCCGATAGGTGGGGTTTGGTTTTGATTTCGGTTGGGAGGAAGTAAGATGATTGAGCGACTTTGGGCCAAATTAGGCAAATCGTCCTTACAGCCGACTAATTCTGTGGCTTCAGAAAACGTGCCTGAACACGTTGCGATTATTATGGATGGGAACGGTCGCTGGGCTAAAGGTCGCGGGTTGCCAAGAATAGCAGGTCATCATACTGGGATGAAAGCGGTCAAGCGCATTACTATGGCAGCAGATCGGCTAGGCATCAAATATTTGACCCTATACGCGTTTTCCACAGAAAACTGGAAGAGACCGAAGGATGAAGTAGACTTTCTAATGAAGCTGCCCCAGCAATTTCTTGAGATTGAATTAGAGGAATTAATCGCAAATAACGTACAGGTTAGGATGATGGGGTATAAAGAAGGCCTACCTTCTTATACATTAAGCGCTCTCGAAGAAGCCATTGTGAAAACCGCAGACAATACGGGACTTGTTCTTAATTTTGCACTCAATTACGGAAGTCGAATGGAAATGCTAGAAGCAATAAAAACGATTGCCTCTGACGTACAGAATGGACAGCTCGCTATTGATGATATTGACGACAAGATCATGTCAGAACGCTTACTTACGAATGGCTTGCCGGACCCGGATTTGCTTATTCGAACAAGCGGAGAATTAAGATTAAGTAATTTCATGATGTGGCAGCTTGCCTATAGTGAATTATGGTTTACGGATGTGTATTGGCCGGAATTTACGGAAGCACATTTTCAAGAAGCGATTTTGGAGTATCAGCGCCGCGCGCGTAGATATGGTGGATTGTAGCTTCAAGCAACGGAGTGTGACTTTTCATTGAGACAACGAATTATTACGGGTGTAGTAGCAGGTGTAGGTTTCATAGGTTTAACCGTCGTTGGCGGCTGGTTGTATACCGCACTTCTGGTCTTGCTTGCCATTATAGGCTTTACTGAATATGCGCGCATGAATGGTGTAGCATGGTCGCATCCGTCTTCATTGCTCGGATATGCGGGTGTGCTACTGTTTGTGCTTCCGTGGTCGGAGTGGGGAATAAGTATTCCTTCCACTTTGACTATTCTTTGGTTATTAGCCTTCTTATTGCTGGCTCTCACCGTGATTACTAAAAATAGAACAACAATAGATGGCGCCGCACTTATGTTGCTAGGCGCTTTATATGTAGGTTACGGCTTTGCAGCTATGATTGAGGCGCGTCAAATCGACACTTATGGTTTATTATGGACGATTCTTTCCTTCAGCTGTATTTGGGCGTCGGATATTGGTGCTTATTTCACTGGACGAGCAATCGGTAAGACGAAACTCTGGCCATCCATCAGTCCCAATAAAACAATTGAAGGTGCTTTGGGAGGCGTTTTGCTGTCATTAGTGGTTTCAGCTGTATTTGCATTATGCTTGCCTGATTTCATTTCACTTCCGAAAGCTTTGCTGATTGGGTTCATTGCGGCAGTAGCAGGTCAATTTGGAGATTTAATTCAATCAGCATATAAACGAGTACGAGATATTAAGGATACGGGTACGCTGCTTCCTGGGCATGGCGGTGTCCTTGACCGCTGCGACAGCTGGCTTATCGTATTTCCGCTATTAGTGCTTACCGAGCTGCTACCTGTATAAGTCAGGAGGATTGGCATGAAAAAAATTAGTGTTTTAGGTTCTACTGGTTCTGTCGGAACGCAAACTTTAGATGTAGCCGCTCATGATCTAGAAGGGTATCAAATTGTGGGGTTGTCGGCGGGTTCGAACGTTGACTTGCTTATTGAACAAGCCAATCGATTCAAGCCGGAGATTGTAAGTTTGGCATCCAAGGCGGATGCTGACGCAGCACGCATCCATATGCCAGCAGGTACAAGAGTTGTGTATGGTGAAGAGGGGTTAATTGCTGTTGCTGCAGAGACGGACGCGGATGTTGTCGTTACGGCTATAATGGGCAGTCGAGGGCTTCCTGCTACATTAGCGGCAATCGATGCTGGCAAGACAATCGGCCTAGCCAACAAAGAAACGCTTGTAACTGCAGGTCATATCGTAATGGAGCGAGCGAGACAACGCGGTGTATCGGTATTGCCGATAGATAGCGAACATTCGGCTATATATCAGTGTTTGAATGGGGAGGAACGCAAATCCATTCAGCAAATTACATTGACTGCTTCAGGCGGATCGTTTCGCGATCGTACGAGAGAACAGCTTGAAGGTGTTACGGTAGCAGAAGCTCTTAATCACCCGAACTGGGCAATGGGAGCCAAAATTACGATTGATTCGGCAACGATGGTCAATAAAGGCTTAGAGGTAATAGAGGCGAAGTGGCTATTCGATGTTACATATGATCAAATTGATGTCCTGATTCATCCGGAAAGCATTATTCATTCCTATGTTGAGTTTATTGACAATAGTATAATTGCACAGCTGGGTATGCCTGACATGCGTGTCCCGATTCAGTATGCGTTATCCTATCCAGCGCGGAAGCCAACACCTACTGAACGGTTAAAGCTATCTCAGATCGGCAAGCTGCATTTCCGCGAGATGGATTTCAACAGATATCCATGCCTAAGACTGGCTTTCGATTGCGGAAGACTAGGACAATCTGCGCCAGCTGTATTTAATGCAGCGAACGAGATTGCGGTAGCGCGGTTTCTGAAAGGTGAGATTACGTTCCTCGATATCGAACGAATACTTGAAACGGTAGTGTCTGAGCATAAGGTAATCGATATGCTTGATGTGGAGACGATTGCGGAAGTAGATGCTTGGGCACGCAGAATGGCTGAATCCGTTTAAATTGGCCGAAAACCGGTTCTCTTGTATCGAACAGGAGAATAATGATAATCTATGTACAGGCCGTAATGAACAGGAGGCTTCAGCTTAATGCACATGATTCAGGTTGTGTTTTTAACGATACTCGTCTTTTTTGTCATCGTGACGATCCATGAATGGGGTCATTACTATTTCGCCAAGAGAGCAGGCATTTTGGTTCGCGAGTTTGCCATCGGCTTCGGGCCGAAGCTGTTTTCAGTCAAACGCGGTGAAACACGATATACGCTTCGATTAATCCCGGCGGGAGGTTTTGTCCGCATGGCAGGCGAGGATCCGGAAATTGTGGATGTTCAGCCAGGCCAGACTGTAGCGGTACGGGTGAAGGACGATAAAGTAACTCGAATCTATTTGGATCGCCTTGATGAACGCAGTGGTGTCATTCGGGGTGAAATTGTTACCATTGATTTGGAGCACCAGCTTTCAGTAACATTAGACGTTGAAGGCGATAACGAAACATTCAAGGTACACCCTGCCGCGTTGATGATAACAAAGGGCAAGGAAACCCAGATTGCGCCAATAGACAGGCAGTTCGGAAGCAAAACAGTTCCACAGCGTGCGCTTGCTATATTTGCTGGCCCGATGATGAACTTTATTCTTGCATTCGTTCTATTCGCAACCTACATTCAGATGGCTGGTGTTCCGGTTGATAATCCCGACAAGCTGCTCGTCAGCCAGATTGCGGAGGATATGCCGGCATCGAAGGTTGATCTGAAGGAAGGCGACGTAATCGATGCAATCAATGGCGTAAAGATTGGGGCAGATTTCGATAAAATGATTGAAATCATCGGGAAATCCCCGAATGTTCCAATGCGTATTGATATCATTCGTGACGGGAACCCGCAACAGGTCGTCATCACTCCTGTAGCAAATGAGGCAGGTGTAGGTAAAGTCGGCATTAGCGCAACAGTACCAAGCCGATCAGCAACTTTTGGAGAAACTTTCTCAGGGGCAGCTAGACTGATGAAAAGCATGACGATTAGCATTTTTGACGGCTTCAAAAAGCTGATATTCGGAGAATTCAAGCTTGACGATCTTGGAGGACCAGTTCGTACGATGCAGTTCACAAGCCAAATTGCACAACAAGGTATTGTGCAGTTGACATCTTGGACAGCACTGCTGAGCTTGTACTTAGGTATTTTCAATCTATTGCCGATACCGGCACTTGATGGCAGTCGGCTTATATTCCTTGGAATAGAAGCCATACGTCGTCGTCCAATTGATCCGAATCGCGAGAGCATGGTTCATTTTGTTGGTTTTGCGCTCATTATGGTGCTTATGCTCGTAGTAACCTATAATGATATTTTACGCTTGGTAAAAGGGGAGTAAGTGGTCGCATATGGCTAAAGATAAGCAATTCGTAACTGAAATCACGCCGCAGAGCGAGGATTTCTCAAGATGGTATATTGATGTCATTAAAAAAGCTGAGCTTATGGACTATTCGCCTGTAAGAGGCTGTATTATTTTTCGCCCAGAGGGCTATGAGCTATGGGAAAATATTCAGCGTGATCTAGATCGACGCTTCAAGGAAACAGGACACCGCAACGCTTATTTTCCATTGTTCATTCCGGAGAGCTTTTTCCAGAAAGAGAAAGAGCATGTAGAAGGTTTTAATCCTGAGCTGCCTTGGGTAACAGAAGCTGCAGGAGAGAAGCTTGAGGAACGTCTTGCTATTCGTCCTACGTCGGAGACGATGTTTGGCCACATGTATTCGAAATGGATTCAGTCCTACCGTGATCCTCCCCTGCTTATCAACCAATGGGCTAACGTAGTCCGCTGGGAAAAACGTACAATGCCTTTCCTGCGCACAAGCGAGTTTTTGTGGCAGGAAGGTCATACGGCGCATGAGAACGAAGAGGAAGCTCGTCAAGAAACAATGCAAATGTTGGATGTCTATACGCAATTCGTAGAAGAGTTTTTGGCTATTCCGGTCATCAAAGGGGAGAAAACGCCTTCTGAGAGATTTGCTGGAGCCGTGGATACGTATTCGATCGAAGCGATGATGAAGGATGGCAAGGCCGTACAGGCTGGAACATCCCATTACCTCGGAACAAAGTTTGCTGTCGCTTTCGATATCAAATATCTTGACCGCGAGAACACCTTGCAATTTGCACATACGACCTCGTGGGGCGTAAGTACAAGACTGATAGGTGCATTGATTATGGTTCATGGTGATGACAGAGGACTTGCTTTGCCGCCTAAGGTTGCGCCAACACAAGTTATTATGATTCCAATCGGCCCTGCCAAAATGCGCGAGCAAGTCGTTGGACGTGTGGACGAGCTTCATGCACAGCTTAAAAAAGCTGGCATAAGAGTTCGTGTTGACGATCGTGCCGATGTCAGTCCAGGCTGGAAGTTCAATGAATATGAAATGCGCGGTGTCCCGCTACGTCTAGAGCTTGGGCCTCGTGACATGGAGAATGGGCAAGTGGTGCTCGTTTCCCGCATTACAGGTGAAAAGCGTGTCGTACTCCAAGACAACCTCATTGCAGAGGTTGAAGCTATGTTGGAGGAAACACATCATGAGATGTTCAACCGAGCGAAGCAGTTCCGGGTTGATAATTCTCGGACGGTCGATACGCTTGATGAAATGAAGAGCTTCCTAGAAGAGCAGCGCGGCTTCGTAGAAGCAGGCTGGTGTGGATCTGCTGCTTGCGAGAAGCAGGTTAAGGAAGAAACCGGAGCGACTAGCCGGAACATTCCGTTCGAGCCTTCGGTTCACAAAGAAACCTGTTTGGTGTGCGGCGACTCCGCAAAACATACCGTCGTATTTGCTAGAGCTTATTAAGGACTGAAGCTAGTTCGGTTCGGATCTTAAGGGGTTGATTGATTTGGGCCAAACCGCGGATAACAGGCAGCGCTTCGAGATGCTCTTGCAGCAATCGGGGCTGCCGAAAGAACTTATACATTCTTATTTTCAAGATGGTTATATCGAGCAAGTAATCGTTAGCAACAGTAATCGTGAATGGACGTTTTGCATACGCAAAACGTCCATGGTTCCTTTACAGGCCTTTAATGGGCTATGCCAGGCAGCTCGCGTCAAGTTTGAGCATATTGCCGACGTCAAGTTTATTCTCATTTATGACGAGGTAGTAGAAACCGAATCGATCATCTCGCAATATTGGGGTATGTTCATGGAATGGGCTCAGCGTGAGATTGCATCCGTAAACGGCTGGCTGCAGAAGGCTACGATAGAGGTTGAAGGCGAGACCTTAATCTTGTCACTGCTCGATAACACGGGATTGGAACTCGCGAAGAAAAAGAAGCTGGATGAGGAAATCATCCGTTTCTACAATGAACATTTTCAACGTGCATGCAAGGTCAAAATGATTATTAGCGAGTCAAGGCAAGACATCCTTGATGAATACGCGCTCAAAATCGTACAAGAAGAACGTGAATACGTACAGGAGCTTATGGCGAACGCCCAAACGGAATCTGATCTAGTGGACGATGCCGAGATTAGATTAGCGGTTGGTTACGATATTCGCGAAGAGCCTGTTCCGATGATGAACATTGTTGAAGAAGAGAAGAAAGTGACGGTTCAAGGCTCTGTTTTTGGATTGGATGTGAAGGAGCTGCGTAACGGCAGCACGTTATTTACATTCAATCTCACTGACTTCAGCGATTCGATTGCGATGAAGATGTTCGCGAAGACGAAGGATGACGTTAAGATTCTAAATCAGCTTGCCAACGGGAAATGGGTAAAGGCTCGCGGTAGAATCGAATATGACCGTTTCATGCAGGAGCCTGAACTCGTCATGATGCCGAATGATCTGCATGAGGTGAAAGCTCCGCCTGAGCGCATGGACAAAGCGGAAGAAAAACGTGTGGAATTCCATCTTCATACGACAATGAGTGCAATGGATGCTGTTACGCCAGTGGATGTGTACATCAAGACAGCAGCCAAATGGGGACATCCAGCGATAGCGGTATCTGATCACAGCAATGTGCAGTGCTACCCCGATGCCAACAAGTCAGCGAAAAAGCACGGTATTAAAGTGTTGTTCGGCGTAGAGGCTAATGTCGTTAACGATGCAGTTCCAATGGTGCTGCATTCAAGGCCTGAGCCGCTGGCAACTGCGACTTATATTGTATTTGATATCGAGACGACGGGCTTGTCCGTTATTAATAACAAAATTATCGAGCTTGCTGGTGTCAAAATGCGTGAGGGAAAAGAAATCGATCGCTTCTCGACGCTGATCGATCCGCATGAAAAGATCCCCTACCATATTCAGCAGTTAACCAACATTAATGATGATATGGTTAAGGGACAGCCTGAAATTGAACCGATGCTTCGCGAATTTATACAGTTTATTGGCGATGATGTGCTAGTAGCGCATAATGCGAGATTCGATATTGGCTTTATTCAAGCTAACTGCAAAGCATTCGGGATGCCAGAAGTGAAAAATCCAGTGCTGGATACGCTGGAGCTAGCTAGATTTATTTTCCCAACGCTTAAAAATCACCGCTTGAACACGTTGTCGGATAAGTACAAAATCAGCTTGGAGAACCATCACCGCGCGGTCGATGACTCCTTGGCATTAGGCGGAGTACTGTACGGCTTGATTGCGGATGCAGCAGAGCGCAATATTACGAATCTGCATCAGCTTAATGATTATGTTGGAATTGACCTTTCGAACTCGCGTCCTTTCCATAGCAACGTTTATGCACTGAATGCCGTAGGCAAGAAAAATTTGTTTAAGCTCATCTCGTTGTCGCATACGCAGCACTTCAAACGTGTTGCGACGATGCCAAAAACGAAGCTTACGGAGCATCGCGAAGGCTTGCTAGTCATTTCGGGGTGTGAGAAGGGTGAGTTTTTCGAAACGGTTCTAAACAAGTCGTACGAAGAAGCGTTAGAGGTAGCGCGATTCTACGATGTGCTCGAAATCCAGCCAATCGATTTCTACATGCACCTCGTTGAAAAAGGGCTGGTCGGCAGTCGAGCAGAGATTGAGCAAGCCCATCGTCGTATATGTCAGATCGGAGATGAGCTGGGCAAACCGGTCATTGCGACAGGAAATGTTCACTACTTGAATCCAAGGGACAAAATGTATCGTGATATTACCATTCATGGTATTACGGGTTTTAGCCCACTGAAGAGCATACGCAGGCCGGATGCTCATTTCCGGACGACGGAGGAAATGCTGGAGGAGTTTGCTTTTCTGGGAGAAGCAAAAGCTCGCGAAGTTGTTATTACCAATACGGTAGAGCTTGCAGAGCGGTTTGAACCTTTTGACATGTTCCCTAAAAGCTTGTTTGCTCCAGATATCGAAGGTGCGGACGATGAAATTCGCAATACCTGTTACGATACAGCGAAGTCTATGTATGGAGAGAACTTGCCGCAGGTTGTAATTGACAGGTTGGAGAAAGAACTCATTCCGATTATCAAATTTAAATTTTCGGCGAACTACTTGATCTCAGAGAAGCTAGTTAAGAAATCCAATGCTGACGGTTATCTTGTTGGCTCGAGGGGCTCTGTCGGTTCATCGGTCGTAGCGACGTTTCTTGGTATCTCGGAGGTTAATCCGCTGCCTGCCCATTATTTGTGCAAAAACGCGGATTGCCGCCACAGTGAATGGTTTCTTGACGGAAGCATACCGAGCGGCTTTGACCTTCCTGACAAGCCTTGTCCGAATTGTGGAAAGCCATTGAAAGGCGAAGGCCAGGATATTCCATTCGAAACCTTTCTGGGATTCAAAGGCGATAAGGTTCCCGATATCGATCTTAACTTCTCAGGTGATTATCAGCCAATTGCCCATAACTATACGAAGGTATTATTCGGTGAGAAAGCGGTGTTCCGTGCAGGCACAATAGGTACAGTCGCTGAGAAGACGGCATATGGCTTCACTAAGAAGTACGAGGAAGAGCACAACAAGAAATGGCGGGGAGCGGAGCTTGCCAGACTAGCGAGTGGCTGCACCGGTGTGAAGCGAAGCACGGGCCAGCATCCCGGCGGTATTGTTGTCGTTCCGGATTATATTGAAGTTGAAGACATTACTCCGGTGCAGTTCCCCGCTGATGATGTGAATGCAGAGTGGAAAACAACTCACTTCGATTACCATGCATTCGATGAGAATCTGCTTAAACTCGATATACTTGGTCATGATGATCCGACTATGATGCGAATGCTGCAAGATTTGACAGGTGTCGACCCGTTATCGATTCCGATGAATGACCCTAAGGTGATGAGCATGTTCAACTCAACTGCCGCACTCAATATTCCTGGGGAAAAAATACGATCTTCAGTTGCTACCTACGGTGTACCGGAAATGGGTACCAAGTTCGTACGGCAAATGCTTCAGGAAACGCAGCCTTCGTCATTCGCGGATTTACTGCAAATTTCCGGATTATCGCATGGTACCGGTGTTTGGCTTGGCAATGCACAGGAGCTTATCAAAAACGGAACTTGTAATATTAAGACGGTGATTGGATGTAGGGATGACATCATGCTATTCCTTATCTACAAAGCGGGTATGGATGCGAGTCTTGCCTTCAAAATTACGGAAAGCGTTCGTAAGGGCAAGGGACTTACACCTGAGTGGATTGACGAAATGAAGCGCTGCAAAGTACCGCAATGGTATATTGATTCTTGCTTGCGTATCGAGTATATGTTCCCGAAGGCGCATGCTGCTGCTTATGTTATCTCAGCTGTACGTACGGCGTTCTTCAAGCTTTACTATCCGATTGCGTATTATGCAACTTACTTCACAGTTCGGGCAGATGATTTCGATCTAGAGCTACTTTGTCAAGGCTATGAAGCTATTCTTCGTAAGCTGGTTGAAATTGAAGCAAAAGGTTTCAATGCGCTTCCGAAAGAGAAGAACATGGTTTCTCAGCTTGAAATGTCATTAGAAATGACAGCTCGGGGCTTTTCGTTCAAGCCAATTGATCTATATCGTTCTGATGCAACAAAGTTCCAAGTAGACGGTGATTCACTTATTCCTCCTTTCGCTGCAATTGCTGGTATTGGCGATAATGCCGCTCGTAATATTGCGGCTTCCAGAGAAGATGGAGAGTACTTGTCCATTGAGGATTTCCAGATGAAATCCAAAGCGACCAAGACGATTATAGAGGTGCTTGGAAGCATGGGCTGCTTCCGTGGATTGCCTGAATCTAACCAGCTTTCGTTGTTCTAGAAATGGCTGCAATAGAAAAGATTTCTTGTCACTATAGTGCGGTTATGTTATAATTTTTGTGGCAATGATGATGATAAAGACTTTGATGCAGAAGAGTGGGGAAACCCACTCTTTACGTTTTGTAATTGGCAAAATGGCATAGTGCGTATAAACAGGAGGTCAACTGAATTTGAGTACATCCACAATCAAAGCCGCTGTCCAGGAACTGGCTCTGCCTTTCCTCAGCAGCAATGGATTTGAACTGGTTGATATTGAGTATGTGAAAGAAGGAAGCAACTACTTTCTTCGTATATTCGTGGATAAAGAAGGCGGCATCGATATAGATGATTGCGGCCGTATTAGCGAATTTATGAGTGAACAGCTGGACGCGAGCGATCCGATTACTGATGCTTATTTCCTTGAAGTATCTTCACCTGGAGCAGAAAGACCGCTTAAGAAAGAAGAAGATGTTCGTAAAGCTATCGGTAAACACGTTTACATAACGACATATGAACCGATCAGCGGCGCTAAAGAATTTGAGGGGCTGCTGCTTGCGTTTGACGGGGTAAATGCGGTTGTGCGTACTGGCAAGAAGGAATATACGATTCCTTATGATAAGGTGGCTGGAGCTAGACTGGCTATCGTATTCTAAATATTTGCTTTTATTATTGAAAGGGGGAAATTCAGTCCAATGAGCATGGATTTTATTGAAGCACTACAAGAAATAGAAAGAGACAAAGGGATTACGAAGGATGTACTCCTGGAAGCCATTGAGGCTGCACTTATCTCCAGCTACAAGAGAAATTTCAATACCGCACAAAATGTACGTGTAGACATTAACCGCCACACTGGCGTAATTAAAGTATATGCGCGCAAAACTGTTGTCGACGAAGTGCTTGATCCGCGCCTTGAAATTACGGTGGAGGCATCTCGTGAAATTAATCCGCATTACCAACTCGATGATATTGCGGATATCGAAGTTACACCGCGCGACTTCGGCCGTATCGCAGCACAAACGGCAAAGCAAGTTGTAACGCAGCGCATTCGCGAAGCAGAGCGCGGACTGATCTACAATGCATTTATCGACAAAGAAGAAGACATCGTTAATGGTATCGTGCAGCGTCAGGATGTTCGCAATTTATTCGTAGATTTAGGCAAGGTAGAAGCAGTACTGCCTCTAACTGAGCTTATGCCTACTGATAAATTCAAGCATGGCGACCGTGTGAAGTCCTACATCACGAAAGTAGAGAACACGACAAAAGGTCCTCAAATTATTTTATCCCGTACGCATCCTGGTTTGCTCAAACGCTTGTTCGAACTTGAAGTGCCGGAAATTTATGACGGCGTTGTTGAAATTCGTTCGGTAGCTCGTGAAGCAGGCTTCCGCTCCAAGATTGCGGTTCATTCTCGCAATACCGAAGTTGATCCGGTAGGATCTTGCGTCGGTCAAAAAGGACTACGCGTTCAGACGATCGTAAACGAGCTAAAAGGCGAAAAAATCGATATCGTTCGTTGGTCTGAAAGCGTGGATGAGTATGTTGCGAATGCACTCAGCCCATCTAAAGTGCTTGAGGTTATCGTATTCGAATCAGAGAAGATGGCTCGCGTTATCGTTCCTGATTATCAACTATCGCTTGCGATTGGTATTAAAGGTCAGAATGCTAGGCTTGCTGCTAAGCTGACAGGCTGGAAAATCGATATTAAGAGTGAGACGCAAGCAGAGCAAGAATATGGTCGGCCGAAATCTTTGACTACGATTATGCATCAGGATTCGGTATCCATCGATTAGTTCATGACCATTATTAATCATAGCGTCAATTCAGCTGGCAGAGGAGGGGTGTACAATGAGACCGAGAAAAGTACCGCTTCGCAAATGTGTCGCTTGTCAGGACATGTTGCCGAAGAAGGAACTCATCCGGGTTGTGCGGACACCGGCCGAAGAGGTGCAGATTGACCTGACTGGCAAAAAAGCTGGGCGCGGCGCTTATTTATGCGGCAAAGTGAGCTGCTTTAAACTGGCGAAAAAATCCAAGGCGCTTGACCGTGCATTGAAGCAGCATGTTGGCGAACATATATATGACCAGCTTGAACAGGATTTTGTAGCGGTAGAGGAGCAGTTTATCGCGAATAAGGAGTTGATAAGCGATGAATCAGAATAAAAGCTTATCACAGCTTGGCATGGCGATGCGTGCAGGAAAGCTGATTACAGGGGACGAAATCGTTCTTAAAGCCGTCAGAAACAAAAAAGTATTTCTTGTTATTATCGCAGGAGATGCTTCAGACAATACGAAGAAAAAATTTCGTGACAAATGCAACACCTACGGAATACAACTCGCCGAAGCATTCGACCGTGAGCAGCTAGGAAAGGCGATCGGTAAGCCGGAACGGGTTGTGCTTGCTGTAACCGATATGCAGTTCGGAAAAATGATTGCGAATCATCTGAGCCATAATACGGAGGTGGATCATATTGGACAATAAACAAGACAGCAAGGATAATAAAGATAAGCTGCGTGTTTACGAGTATGCCAAGTCACTTAATATGAGCAGCAAAGAAATTATTACGATTCTAAAACGACTGGATTTGCCAGTTAACAACCATATGAGTGTTATGGAAAACGAAATGGTAAACAAAGTCGAAGGCTTTTTCCGCAATATTAAGCAAAATGCTGCCGTCAAACGGGCGCAGGAAACGACGAGCGTTTCAGTTTCCTCTGCACAACCTACTGCCAACAAGCCGCAATCGCCGCAGCAGGACCGAAAGCCGCAGCCGGTTCAGGAAAACAAAAATACTATTCAAGACAGACAGGGGCCTATGAATTCTATTAATACGAAACCACAAACCACAGAGCAACAATCCGAACAACGACCAGCAGGACAACAATCGAGTCGTCCTGCGCAAGCATCCAGCAACAATCGCCCATCACAGGGAAGCAGCAATGCCAGCCGCCCTTCACAAGGCAGCAATAGTTCGAGCCGTCCAAGCCAAGGTGGACAAAGCAGTCGTCCTCCACAATCTGGAGGTAGCTCTAGCCGACCTGGACAAGGTCAAGGCGGGCAAGGAAGCCGCCCGGCATCATCTGGTCAGAATCGTCCTCCGCAAGGCGGACAAGGCAATACAGCTAGCCGTCCAAGCGCACCGCGTCAAGACGCTGCCAGCCGTCCTGCTTCATCGGGCCAAAGCCGGTTTGATTCCAAGCCAGCACAGGGTCAATCACGCGGGAACGATAACCGAAATGCAAGACCAGGTCAGAAACGCTTTGAAGATGGCAAACCAGGCGGCTTCAGAGGCAATAATGGCCGTGGTGGTCAAAAAGGACGCGGTGGCAAGTTCCAACAACAGCCGCCACGCGAGAAAATTGACAACACTCCGAAAAAAATTATTGTTCGCGGCACAATGACAGTCGGCGAGCTTGCTAAATTACTGCACAAGGATGCTTCTGAAGTTATCAAAAAATTGATTTTCCTTGGCGTAATGGCAACAATCAATCAAGAAATCGACATGGATGCAATTCATTTGATCGCAACTGACTATGGTGTTGAGGTTGAAGTAAAAATTCCTGTTGAGGAAGATTCCTTCGAGACAGTTGAAGAGACAGACGAAGACGAGAATTTGGTAACACGTCCACCGGTTGTTACGATCATGGGTCACGTTGATCACGGTAAAACGACGCTGCTTGATGCGATTCGCAAAACGAACGTTACTGGCGGAGAAGCTGGCGGTATCACGCAGCATATCGGTGCATACCAAGTCGAAATCAACCATAAGAAAATTACATTCCTAGATACACCGGGTCACGAAGCGTTTACGCTTATGCGTGCGCGCGGTGCACAGGTTACAGATATTACGATTATCGTTGTTGCAGCCGATGACGGCATCATGCCTCAAACGGTTGAAGCGATCAATCATGCGAAAGCTGCAGGCGTACCTATTATCGTTGCCGTTAACAAAATCGATAAGCCTGATGCAAACACAGAAAAAATTAAGCAAGAAATGACCGAATATGAATTGGTTCCGGAAGAGTGGGGCGGCGATACGATTTTCGTTGAGGTTTCCGCTAAGCAAAGAATCGGTCTTGAAGGTCTTCTTGAGATGATTCTTCTTGTCGCAGAAGTAAATGACTACAAAGCAAACCCTAACAAGCGTGCTCGTGCAACGGTTATCGAGGCTGAGCTTGATAAAGGTAAAGGACCGGTTGCACGTATACTCGTTCAACATGGTACTTTGAAAATCGGCGACGCGTTTGTAGCCGGCAATTGCTTCGGCCGTATCAGAGCGATGGTGAACGATAAAGGCCGTCGTTTAAAAGAAGTTGGCCCTTCAACTCCAGTAGAAATTACAGGATTAACAGAAGTACCGCAAGCTGGCGATCCTTTCATGGTATTCGAGGATGAGCGCAAAGCTCGTGCAATTGCTGACCGTCGTTCGATTAAACAACGTCAATCCGATATGGGTGCTAATACGCGTGTAACGCTTGATGATTTGTATAACCATATCAAAGATGGTGAAATTAAAGATCTGAACGTTATTATCAAGTCCGACGTTCAAGGTTCTTCCGAAGCGCTTAAAGGTTCATTGGCCAAAATCGACATCGAAGGCGTACGCGTTAAAATTATTCATAGCGGCGTTGGTGCGATTACGGAATCCGATATCATTCTGGCATCCGCTTCGAATGCGATTGTAATCGGTTTTAACGTAAGACCTGATCCGCAAGCAGAAGCAACAATCGCTCAAGAGAAAGTCGATGTTCGTATGCACCGCGTCATTTATAACGTGATCGATGAAATTGAGCAAGCGATGAAAGGCATGCTGGATCCAATCTTCAAAGAAGTTGTAATCGGTCAAGCCGAGGTTCGTAACGTATTTAAAGTAACAAAAGTCGGCGCAATTGCTGGTTGTATGATTACTTCTGGTAAAATTACACGTTCGGCAGAGGCTCGTCTGATTCGCGGAGGCATTGTGGTCTTTACAGGTAAGATTGAATCTTTGAAACGCTTCAAAGACGATGCCAAAGAGGTTGCTCAAGGCTACGAGTGCGGTATTACACTCGACCGTTACAACGATGTTCGTGAAGGCGATACAATTGAAGCATTTGTTATGGAAGTAGTAGAGAGGTGATTATAGTATGGCAAAAATCCGGGTAGGACGGGTAGGCGAGCAAATTAAAAAAGAGCTTAGCCAAATCATACAGACAGAACTTAAAGATCCAAGAATCGGTTTTATTACGGTTACAGGTGTTGAGACGTCCAGTGACCTTTCTCAAGCTAAAGTATATTTAAGTGTACTTGGCAGCGAAGAACAGAAGGAAGCTACGCTCAAAGCGCTTGCGAGCGGTACCGGATTTATCCGTACTGAGCTTGGCAAACGCATGCGCCTACGTCATACACCGGTGCTGTTGTTCAAATTTGACAGCAGTATCGAGTATGGCAGCAGAATTGAAGCTTTGCTTGAAAACATTAACAACGGGAATTCAGCTCGATGACGGAACAGAGCAGCTATTCAAAGCAGCTTGATGATGCGCTGGCATTCATGAAATCTAACGATGATTTTCTCGTTGTATCTCATGTTCAGCCTGATGGAGATGCGATAAGCTCTACAGTCGTTGTTGGCTGGCTTCTTCAAAAGCTCGGTAAAACGTTTGTACTGATCAATGAGAGTGAATTGCCCTCACGGCTAAGCTTCCTTGATCAGTATGAAACGATTGTTCATTACAAAACTTCTGTTCCTGATCGCAAATTTGATGCCGTTATTTCCATTGACTGTGCAGATTTCAAACGGATAGGAGAGGTAGCGGGCAGCTTTGCATCTGATGCAAAGCTGCTTAATATCGATCATCATCCGACCAATAATGGTTTCGGAACGGTGAATGTCATTCGTTCAGAAGCTGCGGCTACTGTTGAAATCCTGTTTGATTTATTGGAGAGAGCTGGCATTGCTTGTGATTTGGATTGCGGAACGGCCATCTATACAGGGTTGTTAACTGATACAGGTGGTTTTCGTTATTCCAATACAAGTCCACGTGTAATGGAGATTGCTTCACATCTGCTTGCATTAGGCGTATCTGGAAACGAATTAGCTGATCATTTGCTTGAAAAAATGACTAGAGCTAAGCTTAATTTGCTGCAGCTTGCGCTGAATCGCCTAACCTTTACGGATAACCTGGAGATTGGGTGGGTTTATATCGGCAAGGACGATTTGCGTGACACTGGCGCGATTCCTGAGGATCTTGAAGGTATTGTTAACTATGCGCTTAATGTCGACGGCGTAGAAGTGGGCATATTGTTCAAAGAAACGGAAGACGGTGCAGTTAAAGCGAGCATTCGTTCAGCTGGGAAAGCCAATGTTGCGGCGATTGCGCAGCAGTTCGGCGGCGGAGGTCATATTAGAGCGGCAGGCTGTCGTCTTGAGGGATCACTGACAGATTCCATTGCTGTTTTGGTGGAAGCCGTAAGAAAGGCGTTGATTTAACGATGGACGGTATTCTGGCCGTTTGGAAGCCTGAAGGCTGGACTTCCCACGATGTGGTCGCTAAAGTTCGCCGGTTGTTAAAGATGAAACGAATTGGACATGCTGGAACGCTTGATCCGATGGTAACAGGTGTATTGCCATTGTGTCTTGGTCGTGCCACGAGAGTTGTTGAGTATGTTCAGGAACGTCCAAAAGCATATGAAGCTGTATTGCAGCTAGGAATCGCTACTGATACGGAGGATATAACCGGAACGGTAATCGAACGCCAAGCATCAATTAAAGTATCGGAAGATGAAGTGCGCCAAGCTTTGGCAAGGTTCATTGGTGAAATCGAGCAGGTGCCGCCGATGTATTCTGCGGTTAAAATTGATGGAAAACGTTTATATGAGTTAGCTAGGGAAGGCAAGACGGTAGAGCGGAAGTCGCGGAAGGTCACGATTCACGAACTCAAGCTTCTCGACTTAAAGCTTGATCTGGATCAACCGACCATTTCATTCTCAGCCGTATGCTCCAAAGGTACATATATCCGTACGTTATGTGTGGACATTGGAAAAGCACTCGGGGTTCCTGCGACCATGGCGCATTTGACGAGAACGATGTCGGGCGGCATTACGAAGGAAAGCTGTCTAACCCTTGAGCAAATCGAGGAATTGCAGGCAGCAGGTGAGCTTAATGAGCATTTAATTGCCGCTGATGAAGCCATTACCCATTTGGAATGCGCGGTAGTTCCCGAATCAACAGGGAAACTTGCTTTGATGGGGCAGAAGATTAATCTTTCTCTCTCAGATCTTAACCTTACTTCTTCACACAATGAACAGCTTATTCGTCTTTATAATGAACATCGCTCATTTCTTGGTATTTTTCAGATTGATCTTGCAACAGCTGTATTTAAACCAATTAAAGTTTTTTCAGCATAGCGAAAAGATAGTGAAAGCTAAAAGGAAATGCAGGTGTTTCAGCGTTGGAAATAATTCCATTAAGTTTTCCTCTAAACGGTTTGTCCATGTTATCGCTGGACAAACCGCTTTCTATAGCAATCGGCCATTTTGACGGTGTCCATCGTGGTCATCAAAACGTCATTCGCCAAGCGGTTAATGAAGCAAAGGGCTCTGATATGCTATCAGCGGTACTAACATTTGATCCGCATCCGAAGGAAGTTCTCGGACAAGGAGAGCAGTATTATCGCTGTCTAACACCACTTGATGTCAAGACAGCATTATTTGCCGAACTAGGAGTCGATCTCGTCTTTATTATGAGATTTGATCAAGAGTTTTCAGCTGTTTCGCCAGAGCGGTTTGTTGATGAAGTGCTCCGTACACTGCAAGCCAAGCATGTTGTGGTTGGCTTTGACTTCAATTTCGGACATAAAGGTCTAGGCAACTCAGAAGCTTTAACACAACTCGGACAACCCGATATTTCTGTTGAGGTTATTGAGCCGTTGTTCGAAAATGGCGTTAAAGTAAGCAGCACATATATACGTGAGGCACTAGAGCAAGGAAATATCGAATTGGCTGATCGTCTGCTCGGTCGTCCTTATGAAGTGTGTGGACGAGTCGTTCATGGTGATAAAAGAGGGCGGACCATTGGATTTCCAACGGCGAATCTTCAAATCAACGCACCGTATATCACCCCACGTCTTGGCGTATATGCGATTACGGCTTGGGTAAACGACAAAGCTTATCCCGGCGTTCTTAATTTCGGACTGAAGCCAACTTTCAATAAAGAAGGGCTGCAGCCGATTATGGAGGCTCATTTGTTCGATTTCAATAGTGATATCTATGATGAGCAACTGCGCTTGCAATTTATTTCGTTTATACGACCTGAGAAGAAATTTGAATCGATTGCGGAGCTAATTGAACAAATTAGCACGGACTCCAGACAAGCGAAAGAAATTCTCGGTTACAGCAAGTAGAATTGCGGTAGATCATTCACACGTTATGGCGGTACATCGATAAGCTTCTCGACAATTGTCCCAAATCTATGTTATACTATAAAACGTTGTGAGTAGTCATACATTTCGTAGGACACATTCATAAACTTAACCTTAGCTTGGATGTCCGTTCTCACCGACGGCTTCGTGGCTAATGGCGATTATCAAGAAGGAGGTGAATTAGGATGGCAATTACACAAGTACGTAAAAACGAACTGATTGAGACGCATAAGACACATGCAACTGATACCGGTTCTCCGGAAGTTCAAGTGGCTATCCTGACTGAAAACATCGTTAACTTGACTCAACATTTGCGGGAGCACAAGAAAGATCATCATTCCCGTCGTGGTTTGCTCAAGATGGTAGGTCAGCGCCGTAAGCTGCTTGCATACCTTAAAAACAATGATGTTAGACGTTACAGCGCATTGATCGAAAAACTCGGCCTACGCCGCTAAACTATGCGTAATGAAAAGCAACCTGGTAGTCCTGCCGTCCGGGAATCACGGATAAGCGGATTCGGGTTGCTTTTTGTAATAGGGAGCCCCTAATAAAAACCTGCATTTTGCAGTGAAATAGACTACATAGAAACGTATAGGAGGGATATAATGGTACAACGAATTGAGATGGAAGTAGGCGGAAGACCGCTATCCATCGAAACAGGCCGCCTTGCTAAGCAAGCAAACGCTGCTGTAACTGTGCAATATGGTGATACTGTCGTATTGTGTACGGTGACCGCTTCTGCGGGTCCGAAGGATTTGGATTTCTTCCCGTTAACGGTTAACTACGAAGAGCGTTTGTATGCAGTAGGTAAAATTCCAGGCGGATTTATCAAACGTGAAGGCCGTCCAAGTGAGAAAGCGATTCTTTCAAGCCGACTTACAGATAGACCTATTCGTCCATTGTTCCCAGAAGGCTTCCGGAATGATGTACAGGTTATGAATATTGTAATGAGCGTTGATCAGGATTGTTCACCTGAGATCGCAGCTATGATTGGTACTTCTGCTGCATTGTCTATCTCTGATGTTCCTTTTGACGGACCGATTGGCGGCGTTAACGTTGGCCGGATTAATGGACAATTCATTATTAACCCAACCGTTGAACAAAGCCAAGAAACGGATATATTCGTCGTGGTAGCAGGTACAAAGGATGCAATCATGATGGTTGAAGCCGAGGCGAACGAGGTTACTGAAGCAGTTATGCTCGAAGCGATTATGTTCGGTCATGACGAAATTAAAAAAATTGTAGCCAAAATCGAAGAGCTGCAGGCGGTTGCCGGCAAACCTAAGATGGAAGTTAAATTACGCAAAGTAAACGAACAGGTTAACTCTGATGTCCGTGCATTTGCTTCTGCAGGTTTAGTCGATGCGATTAAGGTAGAAGAAAAGCATGCTCGTCAAGAAGCTATCGATGCGGTTAACAGTGAAGCTGTTGCTCACTTCGAAGAGCAATATATCGATACGCCGGAGCTTCTGTCCGATGTGAAAGAAGTGCTTTATGACATCGTGAAAGAAGAAGTCCGTCGTCTTATTTCTCATGACAAAATCCGTCCAGACGGCCGCTCGCTAGATGAGATTCGCCCGATCGATTGCGATGTTGCGATTCTTCCACGCACGCACGGAACGGGATTGTTCACACGTGGGCAAACACAGGCGCTTAGCATTTGTACGCTTGGAGCTATGGGTGACGTTCAAATTTTGGACGGTATTTCACCTGAAGAAACAAAACGCTTCATGCATCACTACAACTTCCCGCCATTTAGCGTAGGTGAGGCTCGTCCACTTCGTCCGCCAGGCCGTCGTGAAATTGGTCATGGTGCACTAGGCGAGCGCGCTTTGTCGAAGGTTATCCCTTCTGAAGCTGAATTCCCATACACCATTCGCCTTGTTTCCGAGGTGCTTGAATCGAACGGTTCTTCCTCACAAGCAAGTATCTGTGCAAGTACGCTTGCGATGATGGATGCAGGTGTTCCGATTAAAGCACCAGTAGCAGGTATTGCAATGGGTCTAATTAAAGACGGTGACCATTTCGCTATTCTTTCGGATATTCAAGGTATGGAAGATCACCTTGGCGATATGGACTTTAAGGTTGCAGGTACGGCTGAAGGCGTAACAGCTATTCAAATGGACATCAAAATTGCCGGTATTAATCGTGCGATTCTAGAGCAATCTCTTGAGCAAGCTCGTCAAGGACGTATTTTCATTCTTGGTAAAATGCTTGAAAGCCTGCCTACAACACGGACTAGCCTTTCCAAGTATGCACCGAAAATTTTGACGCTTCGTATTAATCCGGACAAAATCCGTGATGTTATTGGTGCTGGCGGCAAAATCATCAACAAGATCATCGAAGAAACAGGTGTCAAAATCGATATTGAGCAGGATGGTATGGTATTTATCGCTTCTTCCAATGAAGAGATGAACCAAAAAGCAAAATCGATTATCGAAGGCATCGTGAAAGAAGTTGTTGTTGGTGAGATTTACCTAGGTACAGTTAAGCGCGTTGAGAAATTCGGTGCTTTCGTTGAGATTCTACCGAACAAGGATGGACTCGTCCACATTTCCCAATTGTCAACTGAACGTGTTGCCAAAACAGAAGATGTCGTTAACGTTGGTGATCAAATCAAGGTTAAGGTAACGGAAATCGATCAACAGGGGCGAATCAATTTGTCTGCCAAAGTGTTGATGACGACTGAAGCTGCTCCGCAATAACGATTATTCGTTCTGTTGGGTTATATAAGTAAGAGAAGAAAGAGGCAGATTTGATCTGGCTCTTTTTTGATTTGTTGCTGCATACAACCTTTGCCCTCCCGATTGGCGCCTGCTGCATAAACTCGTCCATTGTTTCATACATATGAATGAACATGCTGAGGCGAGGTCAAGCTTAATAGGCATGCCAGCACTATTATGGGAGTGGGCATAATGATGGTAAGGAAAGCGGCGATAATTGCGGCAAGTATGCTATTCGTGCTTGTGCTAGTAAGCACGAATAATGAGGTTGCTCGATTTCTTGCTTCGACCAAATATAAAGACAGTGTGACAACAGCAACCAATGAGCAGGATAAGCATAGCGAGCGCATACGGCTTCTTTCTATTATTAATAATGAAGCACCTAAGCTTGCAATCCAACCTGTTAATGCGCGTATTGACCGAGTCTGGAGAGCAATTCCTGGATACAATGGCTTGGTAGTCGATATTGAGAAAACCTTGGAGGCGGCCTTGCTTGTACCACCTACTGATGCAATTCCGTTTGTTTTCAAGGAAGTAGAGCCGAACATTAAGCTGAATGATCTTGGACCGCATCCCATTTATCGCGGCAACCCCAATAAGAAAATGATTTCGCTTATGATTAATGTAGCTTGGGGCAATGAAT
Organism: Paenibacillus sinopodophylli; assembly: GCF_005930355.1. Classification (GTDB taxonomy): domain Bacteria; phylum Bacillota; class Bacilli; order Paenibacillales; family Paenibacillaceae; genus Pristimantibacillus; species Pristimantibacillus sinopodophylli. Next base: position 1,000,797 of record NZ_VDBO01000001.1, on the reverse strand, counting down.
ATTTGGATTCCATACTTAACACATTGAAGACGGAACAAGTGAAGGCGACTTTTTTTCTAGATGGAAGCTGGCTGAATAAAAACAAAGAGCTGGCAGTTCGTATTCAATCGGAGGGGCATGAAATGTCTAACCATGCGTATACCCATCCGGATATGCGTACACTCAACAGGCAGTCGCAGTATAACCAAATTGCGAAGACTGAAGCTCTGTTGAAAACCTCCCTTCAGGTGGATAACCAATGGTTTGCTCCGCCATCAGGCTCCTTCAATCAAACGACTGTGCAAATCGCTGAGGAAATGGGATTAAAGACGGTGTTATGGACCATTGATACGATTGATTGGCAGAAGCCGCCGGCGGACTATGTTGTGCGTAAGATCGCAGCAAAACTTGAGCCAGGAGCGCTCATATTAATGCATCCTACAGCGACGACTCGGGATGCGCTTGCAGGTATGATCCGCGTTGCGAAAGCGAAAGGATATGCGATTGGAACAGTAAGCGAGACACTTTCATCCAATCGGATTCCGGCCGCTGTTGAGGGAGCCGACTGATTCTGCTATAGTAAAAACATTCATGTATATGGATACATACTGACGACAGCCGTTTTGTAAGGCGAGAATGATGAGATTTGACTGCGAGGCCTATTTTGCCGCACAAAACATTAGGGGGACTACTGATGAACAAATACACACTTAGCAACGGTTTGCGTGTCGTTGTTGAATACATACCGACGGTTAGATCGGTTTCGTTTGGCATATGGGTGAAAACGGGCTCAAGAAACGAGACACTCCAGAACAACGGCATCTCTCATTTTATTGAACATATGCTGTTCAAAGGCACAGAGAAACGTACATCAAAAGATATCGCCGATTTATTCGACGGCATTGGCGGTAATGTTAATGCTTTTACGTCCAAGGAATATACTTGTTATTTTGCTAAAGTATTGGATGAGCATTTGCCACTAGCTGTTGATGCGCTATCGGATATGTTTTTCAATTCGCAGCTTGACCCAGAAGAGCTAGCTAAAGAGAAAAACGTTATTCTTGAGGAAATTTCGATGTATGAGGATACGCCTGATGATAAAGTGCATGACGAAGCTTCGCGCGCTGCATTCGGTGATCATCCTTTAGCATATTCGATTTTAGGGCTTGAGGAACGTCTGACTGCGATGACATCGGACACGCTGCGTGGTTATATGGATGACACCTATACGCTTGAGAATGTCGTGATCAGTGTCGCGGGCAATGTCGAAGAGCAAAGTCTGCTAGCTTTGCTCGAAAAGCATTTCAGCGGATTCAAGAATAGCAAGCCGGCGAGCGCCATTGTGACGAAGCCAGACTTTCACGGTGATTATCTGTTCTATAAGAAAAAAACAGAACAAAACCACTTGTGTGTTTCGTTCCCAGGATGCTCCATCACAGATTCGCATCTGTATGCGATGATTTTACTCAATAATGCATTAGGTGGTGGAATGAGCTCAAGACTATTCCAGGAAATAAGAGAAAAACGAGGCCTAGCTTACTCGGTATACTCTTATCACACCTCCTACGCGGATACAGGCTTGTTCACCCTATACGCGGGAACAGCTCCGAAACAAACCAAAGAGGTGCTTGATTTGACAATGGAGCAGCTAAACGAGCTTTCGGTCAAAGGCTTAGGCGAGGATGAACTGCACCGTGGCAAGGAGCAACTAAAGGGCAGCTTGATATTAAGCTTAGAGAGCACGAGCAGCCGAATGAATCGACTTGGCAAAAACGAGTTAATGCTAGGTCATCACTACACACTAGATGAATTGCTGAAGCGGATCGATTCGGTTGATATGTCCCATGTGGTCGAGGTTACGAAGCGGATGCTTTCCGTTCCTTTCTCCGTTGCAATGGTTGGCAGTAATGATAAAGCAGCAGCGCAACTCGGGAGGGATCAATTTGTATCACGTACAGTTTAAACGGCTATCAGGAAATGAAGATATCGCAATACCGCAAAAAATGTCTGAGTGGGCTGCAGGTTTTGACCTGCAGGCTGCTGTAGGAGAGTCTATTGTGCTGGCGCCTGGTGAGAGGAAACTTATTCCTACCGGGTTTGCAATGGCAATGCCGGGTGAACTGGAAGCCCAAATTAGACCGCGAAGCGGTTTAGCTTACAAGCATGGCATTACTTGCTTGAATGCTCCAGGTACGATCGATGCGGATTATCGCGGAGAAGTTAAGGTGCTTCTTGTTAACTTAGGGCAGGAGCCATTCACGATTACGCGTGGTGAGCGTATTGCCCAAATGGTGTTCCAACTGGTGCCAGCCGTTACGATTGTGGAAGCGGATGAGCTTCCGGATACGGTAAGGGGTGCAGGCGGATTCGGTCATACGGGTGTATGAAAGAACAACGTGCATAAGGAAAACGGCTTAACCAAGGATCGGGTCATTTGCCCGATCTTTTTTTATTTTTCACCCCGCTCTGGGCGCAAGCATAAGATGATCTTGAGCTATTAGCAAGAAAGGAGTGAAGCTTAATGCTAACAGGCGTCCGAGTGCTGTTGCTTGGCGGTGATGCAAGGCAGCTAGAAGTCATTCGCAAGTTGACAGAGCTTGATGCTTCCGTCACGGTCTCAGGTTTTGATGGCTTACATTCGTCGCTAGATGGTGCCGTTCACGCGGAATTCGAGGAGCAGCTGTTTGAATCCATAGATGCGCTTCTATTGCCGGCAGTAGGCACCGATGACCAAGGCGTCATACACGCTGTATTCAGCGATCGCCCGATGCAGCTAACGGAGAACCACTTCGCGTTGCTGCCTAAGCATTGCACGGTATATACGGGTATGGCAAAACCATATTTGCGTCAGCTATGCGAGCAGTACGGTCTATCATTAGTTGAACTGTTTGACCGTGACGATGTTGCGATTTACAATTCAATTCCGACCGCCGAAGGCGCATTGATGATGGCGATCCAGAACACGGATATTACGATTCATGGCTCCGCTTCGATGGTACTTGGCTTCGGAAGAACAGGCTTCACGATGGCCCGTACATTACAAGGTTTGGGCTCTAAAGTGAAGGTCGGCGTACGTCGTTCGGAGCAGTTCGCAAGAGCGGCGGAGATGGGCTTTGAGCCTTTCTACATCAGTGGTTTGTTGCAGCATGTAAGCAATATTGACTTGCTTTTTAATACAATTCCGACTATGATAGTCACAGCACAAATTATCGCAAATTTACCTTCGCGGGCCGTTATAATTGACCTCGCATCAAGGCCTGGCGGAACTGATTTCCGCTTCGCTGAGAAGCGTGGTATTAAAGCGATGCTTGCACCCGGACTTCCCGGTATCGTCGCACCCAAAACAGCTGGACGTATCATGGCGGATTGCTTATCACAGTTGATTTTGGACGATACGATTAAGCGGGGGAATGGGATATGAATTGGTCTGGAATTACGGTGGGCTATGCTTTGTCAGGCTCACATTGTACGTTCGCTGAGGTTATGCCAGAAATTAAACGGTTCGTCGATGCAGGTGCGAATGTAGTACCGATTGTTTCGAATACGATTATGACTACGGATACGCGATTTGGCAAATCTGATGATTGGCAGTCACAGCTTAAAGCGATTACTGGCAATGATCTTATATCAACCATTGTGCAGGCAGAGCCGTTAGGACCATCGAAACTGCTCGATGTTCTCGTGATTGCCCCATGTACGGGAAATACGACAAGCAGATTAGCAAATGCGATAACGGACAGTGCCGTTCTTATGGCTGCCAAGGCGCAAATGCGAAATGGACGTCCGCTCGTGCTTGCCATATCAACAAATGATGGACTTGGTTTAAATGCTGCTAACATAGCGAAGCTATTAGTAGCTAAACATATTTATTTCGTACCGTTTGGCCAAGATAACCCTGTGCAGAAGCCTAACTCGCTTGTTGCCAGAATGGATTTGGTCTTGGAAGCTTGCGAGGCAGCCCTTCAAGGAAAACAGCTTCAGCCACTGCTTGTCGAGCGGCACTAGACACTCATACCAGCTTTACGATTAAAGAAATGAAAATAATTCGAGAAGCGAAAAGATTCTAAATGATGAATCTATTCAGGTTACCGCAACTTGTGTGCGTATTCCTGTTGTATATAATCATTCGGAATCCGTATATGCTGAGCTGAAAAACGACTACGATATGGAAGAGGTTAAACAGCTGTTTGCGGATGCTTCGGGTGCAACGCTCGTTGATGATCCTGCAAAACAGCTTTACCCGCTTGCGACTGATGCGGCCGGAAAGCCGGATGTTTTTGTTGGACGTTTGCGACGCGATCTCAGATTTGAGCGCGGACTTAATATGTGGATCGTATCCGATAACCTGCTCAAAGGCGCAGCAAGGAATGCCGTACAAATCGCTGAACATATCTCAAAGGGTTAATATATTAAGGATCGGGTAATGGTTTTCTTCTTCCTGGGATCGATCATGGAGGATTGTATATGCGTATCCTGATTCAGAAGTTCGGGGGCACTTCGCTATCCAGCAATCATGCCAGAGAACATGTCATTAAACATATTAACAGAGAACGCAGCAATGGATTTGCGGTTGTCGTTGTGGTATCTGCGATGGGGCGTAAGGGCGACCCTTATGCAACGGATACTTTATTGCAGGTTATACGTGATAACGGCGACAGTCTGCCGGCTCGTGAGCGAGATATGCTGCTTGGCTGCGGAGAGATTATTTCCGCAGCTGCTTTATGCAGCTTACTCCATAAAAACGGCATTCCTTCCGTTGTTTTAACTGGCGGACAGGCGGGTATGCTCACCGACGAGCAATTCGGCCATGCGCGTATTAAGGAAATCCGACCGGATAAGATATTTACCCATCTGCGTGCAGGAATTGTCGTTATCGTAACTGGCTTTCAAGGAAGCACTGTTCATGGAGATACGACAACGCTAGGTCGAGGCGGAAGCGATACTTCGGCTACCGCGCTCGGTGCAGCACTGCGCGCCGAGATGGTAGATATCTATACCGATGTGAATGGTATCTTAACGGCAGACCCACGTATTGTTGAGGAGGCTAAGCCTCTTGCTATCGTGAGCTACGCAGAAATTTGCAATATGGCAAGGCAAGGCGCGAAGGTTATTCACCCACGTGCAGTAGAGATTGCACAGCAAGCACGAATACCGCTTCGCGTAAGATCGACGTTCTCCTCTGAAACGGGCACGCTAGTCACGGATTCTGCTGAGTTGAAAGCTGAGCTTATGGTGAAGGACAGACATGTTACAGGTATTGCTCATGTAGCTGGAATTACCCAAATCTCGGTAAAAGCGATCGAAGGCAGGAGCGACGTACAGCTTCAGGTCTTTCAGTCCATGGCCAAACATCATATTAGTGTCGATTTTATTAATGTAACGCCTAGCGGTGCAGTTTATACTGTTTTTGATCATGATGCTGCACGTGCAGTCACTGTGCTGGAGGATGCAGGTTTCTCGCCTTCAGCGATAAATGGCTGTGCCAAAGTGTCTGTTATTGGCGGTGGCATGAATGGAGAACCGGGCGTTATGGCGCGAATTGTGGAAGCGCTGACGGAGCAAGGAATATCCATAATGCAATCAGCTGATTCTAATACAACGATATGGGTGCTCGTTCGTGAAGCGGACATGGCTGAGTCACTTCGTTCTCTCCATGCGAAGTTCGAGCTTCATCGATAGAGAGCAACATTTTTGGGAGGAATATCAGATGGAATTTGGAAGATTGATTACCGCAATGGTAACGCCATTCGATGCGGATGGTCATATTGATTGGCAAACGACTGGTCAATTGATTGATTATTTAATAGAGGAGCAGCAGAGCGATAGTCTTGTCGTTTCCGGCACTACTGGCGAGTCGCCGACGCTGTCCGATGAAGAGAAGCTTGAACTGTTCCGATTTGCTGTTAAGCATGCGAACGGACGTTGCAAAATTATTGCAGGTACGGGCAGCAATAATACAGCCCATTCCATCCATTTGACAAAGGATGCGGAAGCAGCCGGGGTTGATGGTATATTGTTGGTGGCTCCTTACTACAACCGTCCTAGTCAGGAAGGTCTATTCCAGCATTTCAAAGCGATTGCAGAAGCAACGACTTTACCTATCATTCTGTATAACGTGGAAGGACGTACCGGTGTTAACCTCTCCGCCGAAACAACGCTTCGCCTAGCTCAAATCGACAATGTTATTGCTACGAAGGATTGTGCCAATACAGATCAATTGACACAGATTATTAGCGGTGCTCCAGATGGCTTTAGAGTATATAGCGGCGACGACAGTGCCACGCTGCCAGCGCTAGCAATTGGTGGGTACGGCATCATTAGCGTAGCCAGCCATATTGTAGGCGAAGAGATGAAACAGCTGATTCAAGCGCATTTGAGTGGCAACGCTCAAGAGGCTGCTCGTATAAATGGAACGCTGCTGCCTGTTTTCAAAGGTCTTTTCTATTGTCCGCATCCTGTGCCAAACCCAGTTGCAGTAAAATATGCACTTGGCTTGAAAGGCCTATCCGTTGGCGGAGTTCGATTGCCGCTTGTTACGGTTAACGAGGCGGAAGCCGCATTCTTACGCAATTTATTGGCATAATTCATTATAATCATTTATCGCAGCCGGTGCGTCCAGCATCGGTTTTATTTTTTTGGGAAGCCTATTGCATAATAGCAATATCGTGTTTCACTTGTATTCCAGCTTTTTCTTCATGTATAATGATTTCAAGTGACTGGGTGCGGCAAATTTTTGGAATTGAACTTAACGTCAGAGCGGCATCTGACGATACACGTGCATAGGTAGCGACAAGTTCGGCATCACAACACCTATGGATAAGTAATGTTTAGCTTTGCTTTTCCATATAAACACAATACTTACGAGGCCATTCTAGCTTCGCAAAAATAATTAGATGCTTACGAAGTGCAATTGCTTCGACAAAATTAACAGATGCTTACGAGGCGAATATCGCTTCGCAAAATTTTAAGGAGGAAAGATACACTTGTCTAAGAAGAACAACCAGGATAAACTGCTCATTTTTGCACTAGGCGGAGTAGGAGAAATCGGAAAAAACATGTACGTAATCCAGTACAACAATGACATCGTTGTCGTTGACTCGGGCTTGAAGTTTCCAGAAGAGGACATGCTCGGAATCGATATTGTTATACCAGATATTTCTTACCTTACAGAAAATCGCGACAAAGTTCGCGGAATTATTATTACGCATGGTCATGAGGATCACATCGGCGGATTGCCATATGTATTGAAAAGCCTAAATGTTCCATTATATGCTACAAAACTTACCATGGGCCTAATTGAAGGGAAATTGAAGGAAGCCAGCCTGCTTGGTGAAACAAAACGTATTCTCATCAATGCTGACAGTGAAATTCAACTTGGAACGATTCGTGCTTCATTCTTTAGAACAAACCACAGTATTCCAGATTCCGTAGGTGTAAGCTTGGATACTCCGGAAGGTACTGTTGTCCATACAGGTGACTTTAAGTTTGACCACACTCCGGTTAACGAGCAATTTGCTGATTTACAGCGTATTGCAGAGATCGGTAAACGCGGCGTATTGGCACTGTTGTCAGACAGTACGAACGCAGAGCGTCCTGGCTACACGCCATCGGAAGCACAGGTTGGCGACAACCTTGAAGATATTTTCCGCAAATCGTCACAGCGCGTTGTTGTTGCGACATTCGCATCAAACGTACACCGTATTCAACAAATCATTAATGCTGCTATCGCAACGAAACGCAAAATTGCAGTTGTTGGCCGCAGTATGGTTAACGTTGTTGGTATTGCATCAGACCTCGGTTACTTGAACATTCCTGAAGGCATGATTATCGAGCCGGAGGAAGTAAACAAATTAGCCGCTGACCGTGTTGTTATTTTATGTACAGGCAGTCAAGGCGAGCCAATGTCGGCACTGACTCGCATGGCACGCTCTACGCACCGCAAGGTAGATATTCTGCCAGGCGATACCGTTATCATTGCAGCTACGCCTATTCCTGGTAACGAACGTTATGTTGGTCGTACGGTTGATGAATTATTCCGCCTTGGCGCAAATGTCATCTACGGCAATGGTTCTGTATCGGGCGTTCACGTTTCCGGTCACGGCAGCCAAGAAGAATTGAAATTGATGCTTAACTTGATTAAGCCCAAATATTTCATTCCGATTCACGGTGAATACCGGATGCTTCGACAACATGCGAAGCTTGGTGAGGCTATTGGTATCGAGCGTGAGAATATTTTCGTTATTGATAACGGAGATACTGTCGAATTCCAGAACGGAAATGGTCGTAAAGGCTCGAAAGTACAAGCAGGTAACGTACTGATTGACGGTCTAGGCGTAGGCGATGTAGGTAATATCGTATTGCGTGACCGTAAGCTTTTATCGCAGGATGGCATACTTGTTGTTGTCGTTACGCTCAGCAAGCAAGACGGTGCAATCTTGTCAGGTCCGGATATCATTTCTCGTGGTTTCGTGTATGTTCGTGAATCAGAAGGACTTCTAGACGAAGCAAACCGCATTGTTACATCAACATTGACTCGTCTAATGAATGATAAAGTTAATGAATGGGCTTCACTCAAAACGAATGTGAAGGACGCGCTTGGACGTTTCTTGTATGAGCAAACTCGCCGTCGTCCAATGATTCTGCCTATTATTATGGAAGTATAATACAATACATGTTTGATGAAGAGAATCGCTTGTCCATTCCGCAATTGCCGCGGCGGACACAAGTGATTCTTTTTTTGTAAAATATAGGAAAGGATCGGACTTTGCGATCCTATCTCTATATTTCTCAGAACGAAACGCGCCCCGCCGCCAAAGAACGGCGACAGCCGTTTCACCTTGGTATATAAATTCGCCAATAGACCCCATACTATGACAGCAATATCACAAGAGGGGGTTTGTACATGTATTGGCAATCAAAGATGGATATTATCGCAGAGCAGCCTGAACCTATTCCAGATGACAAAAAAAGAACGAATGCTGTATTGGAAACCATCCAGCAGCTAGGTCAAACGGCGACGCCGGCAATGACGGAATCCAACATCTTTTGCATGACCATTATTGGGCAAGTGGAGGGACATCTTGTATTGCCTCCGCAGAATAAGACAACGAAGTATGAGCATCTTATTCCGCAACTGGTTGCGGCAGAACAGAATCATAAAATTGAGGGCATATTTATCGTACTCAATACAGTGGGTGGCGATGTGGAAGCGGGACTTGCCATAGCCGAAATGATCTCATCCTTAACGAAGCCGACAGTAACGCTTGTTCTTGGAGGCGGGCATTCCATTGGCGTTCCGATTGCAGTAGCAGGAGACATGTCGTTTATTGCCGCAACGGCAACGATGACGATCCATCCGATTCGATTGAACGGATTAGTGATCGGAGTGCCGCAAACCTTTGAATATTTGGATAAAATGCAGGAGCGTGTCGTACGTTTTGTCACTTCCCACTCCAACGTGACAGAGTCCGTATTCAAGGAGCTTATGTTTAAAACAGGCGAGCTTACCCGCGATATCGGTACAACAGTCATCGGCTCGGATGCAGTAAAGCATGGGCTTATTGATGCGGTAGGCGGATTAGGCGAAGCGCTTAAAGAGCTGAACAGACGAATAGAAGCTTCGAAGTCAAGCAGGGAGGTGCCGCTGCAATGACAATTTATACGAATATGCCGCTTGAGGTTGTATTAGAGGGCTTCCATGATGATAGGGAGAGCATGCAGGAGGTTTGGTCAAGCGGTGTTAAGATGCAGGTCATACCGATTGCACCGGGAATGGGGAAAATTGTTCGGTTGTTGGAGTGCGGCTTGGACGACTACTTGAATCCGAAATTTACGCCAGGTACGATCGTGCAGTATCATTAAATCCAAACGGATGTTCGTACGAATGTCTCATAGGCACATTTGTCCACCTATGGTATAATCTTTTACCAGAGGTGACGGATTTGGCAAAGAAAAAGAGAAGAAAAAAAACCATTGGCTCTAACTTAAAATACGAAGTATATGGCATTTTGTTAATTACCATTTCAATCATTGCACTATCAGGGGAAGCGGCAGTCGGGCGCTCGTTATCCAAGCTATTTGGACTTGTGCTCGGCAAGTTTTATTTCGTACTCGCATTAATTGGCATTGTAGTCGGACTGACTGTCATGATTAAGCGGGCTTGGCCAAGGGGCTGGACGAACAAACGTACAGGACTATTCATATTAGTGCTCGCCTTTACACTTATGAGTTCTATCTCGGAAATCGAGCAGAAATTAAGTCCTAGTGTCGATCTTACAGGCACTTCGATTTTCCGGCAGCTAAGCAGTGATTTGCAATTATCGTTAATCAGCGTGCCTGCGGAGAACGATCTGCCCATTCGTGATAAGGAAATAAGCGGAGGATATGTAGGCGCTATTCAATATTCATTGTTTTTCTCGTTATTTGGCTATTATGGCGCGAAGCTTATTATGTTCGTCATGTTTGCTATCTCGGTAATGCTTATGACAGGTAAGTCGTATGTTGAGCTAGGCAGAATCGTGACTACACGAGGGACACGCATGTTTAAGCTGCTGGCGGCCAAATGGGCAAAGAGAGCCGCTGTGCGGGCAACTGCTTCTGCAGGTGCGAGTACAGGAGCTGGAGATTTCGATGACGATGATACGATTGATGATGATCACGAAGGTTACATAGCAGCACCACCTAAGAAAAGAAGATCTTTGTTTTTCTCCTGGAGACAGAATCATACGGACGAGCAATCAGAAGGACAAGCAGAGAGTCATGATGAGTGGGTATTTGAACCGAATGGCGGCACGGATCCTCTAACAGGCAATAAGCCTGCATGGCATAATGAAATCGATCAGCCATGGGAGAAGTCTGGGACAGACTCGCTTACGGAGAACATCCAGGACGGGCTTGTGAACAATCAGAATGAGTCTTGGGTCAATACAGAGGAAGGGTATGGGACTACTCCTGAAATACCTTTAACGGAGTCTCAGGCTTCTTGGCCAGACGCTGAGCAACTGCCCGTACAAGACGACTCGGAGCTGCATTCGGATCATTCGAATGATGTGGGGGAAGATCATGTTGACGATCTCGCTTCTCTGGAATTACAACCAAATGATGTTCTGACAAATTCTGAAGCTCTCGTGGTGGAGGAAAACGTTGTACCTTCCGTACCCAAGCGCCCAATATCGGAAATGGAAGAGCCAGCAGTTAAGCCTTATTTGCTCCCACCGTTTTCTTTGCTTAATAAACCAAACCTGATGAGCAAGAACGCAGACGCAACTGATATGTATGACTCTCGCAGAAAACTAGAGGCGACTTTGGAGAGCTTTGGCGTACGCGCGAAGGTTCTTGATGTAGTAAGAGGCCCTGCTGTCACCAGATATGAGGTCCAGCCAGCTACAGGTGTAAAAGTAAGCCGTATTGTTGGGTTAACGGATGATATTGCCTTAGCTCTCGCGGCGAAGGATATTCGAATGGAAGCGCCGATCCCAGGCAAATCTGCGATTGGTATAGAAGTACCGAATATGGAAGTATCAGTCGTAACGATGCGCGAGGTTATGGAGACGGCTACGTTCCAGAATGCCGCATCCAAGCTGTCCATCGCATTCGGTCGCGATATATCTGGTCAGACGATCGTCGGAAATTTGGCTAAAATGCCACATTTGCTAGTAGCAGGTGCTACTGGATCGGGTAAATCCGTCTGCATCAACGGCATTATTACGAGCATTCTGTATAAGGCTGCTCCGGACGAAGTGAAATTTCTGATGATCGATCCCAAAATGGTTGAGCTGAACGTCTACAACGGCATTCCACATTTGCTGGCTCCTGTTGTGACTAATCCGAAGAGAGCGTCGCTCGCACTCAAAAAAATCGTTGTAGAGATGGAGAGCCGCTATGAGCTCTTCTCGAAATCTGCAACGCGGAATATTGAAGGCTATAATACTTTAATGGCCGATAATCCGGCAGCCGTACTGCCTTATATCGTCGTTATTGTGGACGAGCTTGCCGACTTGATGATGGTTGCCGCCAATGACGTTGAGGATTCGATTGCTCGGCTTGCACAAATGGCACGTGCTGCAGGCATTCATCTCATTATTGCAACGCAGCGGCCGTCTGTTGATGTTATTACGGGTGTCATTAAGGCAAATATTCCGTCAAGAATTGCGTTCGGGGTGTCCTCTCAAGTGGATTCCCGTACGATTCTAGATATGGTTGGTGCCGAGAAACTTCTCGGCCGTGGAGATATGCTGTTTTTACCGGTGGGCATGTCCAAGCCGATAAGGGTGCAGGGTGCATTCTTATCCGATCAGGAAGTTGAGACGCTGGTCAACTACGCACGGGGCCAAGCAGAAGCAGAATATAAAGAAGATCTTGTACCGGAGGTTGAGGAGGATTCGACAGAAGGCAATGAGATGCTGGATGAGCTTTACGATCAAGCGGTACAAATTATTATTGAAGCGAAGCAAGCCTCCGTTTCCCTATTACAGCGCCGAATGCGGATCGGATATACGAGGGCGGCAAGATTAATCGATCAGATGGAAGCCCGGTCAATCGTCGGACCTTACGAAGGCAGTAAGCCGCGGGAAGTATTGATTACGATGGATCAGTTCCAAGCTGGAAAAGTTAGCTCTTAGTCACTGTTATTTGGCGAAGACGGAATAATGTGCATAGAAGCGGATTGAATTTCTCATACTAAAGTTAGGTAACGCTACCTGAAGCGAACTAACTTGCAAGAGAAAGGCAGATCCCACCATGAGAAATCGTTTAATTCTGGCAACCTCGATAATCCTGCTGTTGTTGTTTGGCTCTTTCACGCTTCTGCACGGAGATCGAGAGAAGGCAACGGAGACGTTTAGCAACGCTACCTTAACCGTAGGTACCTCTGGAGCGGACGTTAACGAGCTTCAAGGTCGCTTGAAGCACCTCGGATATTTCAAAGGCGAGATAGACGGGAAATTCGGTGCTAGCACGAAAAATGCAGTGACTTGGTTTCAATGGAAGTTTGGTCTTAAATCTGACGGTGTTGTCGGTGCCAAAACGAAACTGAAGCTTTGGGAAGCTACAAAAAGCTGGAAGCCTACCGCAGCAGCACCGCCGGCTGCAAACTCCGGAGGAAGCGGCAAGGAAACGGCAAGCTCTGTGGACAAAGATTCGACAATTGCCAAATCCAACCGATTAGGCTTGACGGAGAATGACCTGCAAATGATGGCAAATGCCGTTTATGGTGAATCACGCGGTGAGCCGTATGAAGGCCAGGTGGCTGTCGCTGCCGTAATCATTAACCGCCTGAAATCACAAAGCTTTCCGAATACGATATACGGCGTAATATTCCAGCCTGGTGCATTCACTGCGGTTGCTGACGGACAAATATGGCTTACCCCGAATGCGAAAGCAAGGGAGGCCGTTGAAGATGCAATCAATGGCTGGGACCCGACAGGCGGCTGTATTTATTACTTTAACCCGGATACGGCAACGTCGAAGTGGATATGGACGAGGACACAAATCAAGACAATCGGGAAACATATTTTTTGTATGTAACTATAGGACGTGTGCGAGAGGAAGCAGCCGTTACTGCCATGTGCAGCAGTGGTTGCTTCTTCCATTTCCTATAGGTTAGAATGGGTATAGTGATTGGTTTAATGGAATAGATTTACTCTATAACGCGCGAGTGAAAGGAGCAAACCGAGTGTCCACATTTGAAAGAGGGCAGTTGCAGCGCATTCGTCTGCATGTACTGCCTACGAAACGATTCAAAACGTTTGCGATTTCCTTATTTGCTGGACTTACACTTGACGAAGCAACGGTAACGCCGGTTGCTCTCATTCCGTTTGTACTGAGACGAGGCACAGCTAATTTGCCTGAAACCATTAGCTTTCGTGAGAAGCTTGACGATTTATATGGAGCGGGTTTCGGATTTGATGTATATAAAAGAGGCGATGCCCAAATCGTCCAATTCCGCATGGATGTTATTAATGACGATTTTGTCTCTTCGAGCACACCTCTGCTAGCCGAATCGCTGCAATTTCTAGGGGATGTCGTGACAGATCCTTTGCTTGATAAGAACGCTTTTAACTCCAAATATGTAGATGCTGAGAAAACAACGTTAAAAAAACGCTTAGAAGCTATTGTGAATGATAAAATTCGCTACGCTGCCGAGCGCTGCCTTGAAGAAATGTGTGCGGATGAGCCATACCGACTGCATCCACTCGGCAAGCTTGCTGAGATTGATTCCATTACACCATCGACACTATACGAGCAGTATGAGCAATGGCTGGATCAAGCTGCGCTTGATCTGTATGTTGTCGGCGATACAACGCTTGCAGAAGTAACGGAGCTTGTAACGCAGGCATTCAAGCTCAAGGAAGGAACGCCGTCCACGTATGCAACACCAAACGTTCAGCATTCTGTAACAAAGGTGAAGCACGTAACGGAGCGTATGGAGGTTAGCCAAGGTAAGCTGAATTTAGGTCTTCGTACAGGTGTTGGCTATGTAGATGACGAATACCCTGCGGCTTTATTGTATAACGGCATATTGGGAGGTTACCCGCACTCGAAGCTGTTTCTTAATGTGAGGGAGAAGGAAAGCCTGGCTTATTACGCAGCATCGCGTCTAGACGGTCATAAAGGGCTTTGCACAATACAATCAGGTATCGAGTTTGATAACTACGATCGAGCTGTAGCGATCATCAAAGAGCAGTTACAGAGCATGCGCGAAGGTAATCTGTCGGAACTGGAGCTAAACCAGACGAAAGCGATGATATCCAATCACCTTCGTGAGCTGCAGGATTCAGCCTATGAGATGATTGCTTATGATTTCAATGGCGTACTTACAGGCAAGCATAGAAGTGCGGAGCAGCTGCTAGCGCAGGTACAGGCTGTAACACCAGCTGATATTGTGAAGGTGGCTGAGCGGGTTCAGCTAGATACGATTTACTTTTTGCGTGACCGGAAGGAGGCATAATGATGCAAACCCTTAACTATCCTAACGTCCAGGAAACGCTATATCGCGAGGTGCTTGAGAACGGACTTGAGGTCATCGTTATGCCCAAAGAGGGCTTCAATAAAACGTATGCGACATTCTCAACGAAATATGGTTCTGTCGATAATCATTTCGCAGTTGGCGATCAATCGCCAGTGAAAGTGCCGGATGGCATTGCACACTTTTTGGAGCACAAAATGTTCGAAGAGCCGACTGGCGACATTTTCGCGGTTTTTGCATCCCAAGGAGCTTCCGCTAACGCGTTCACAAGTTTTGATCGGACGGTATATTTGTTCTCAGCGACAGAGCAAATCCATGCCAATTTGGAGACGTTGATCAACTTTGTACAGAATCCTTATTTCACCGACACGAATGTAGAAAAGGAAAAAGGAATTATTGAACAAGAAATCAATATGTACCGCGACAATCCCGATTGGAGAGTGTATTTCGGGTTGATCGATGCCTTGTACCACAAGCATCCTGTTCATATCGACATTGCCGGCACGGTAGACTCGATAAGGCAGATTGATAAGGAAATGCTGTATCAATGCTATGAAACCTTCTACCATCCATCCAACATGCTTCTGTTTGTGGTTGGCGGCGTGAAGGCGGAGGAAGTGTTTCAGTTAGTGCGGGACAATCAAAGAGCGAAAAAATTCGAGAAGCAGGGAGCGATTTCTCGCTACTTCGATGATGAGCCGCAATCGGTCAAAATTACCCGCAAAGTAACGGAACTTCCAGTGTCATTGCCCAAATGCATGCTCGGTTTCAAAGAAAAGCAAACAGGTTTGAACGGAGAGGAGCTTCTTCGCCTTGAGGTTACGACCAAGCTGATGCTGGAGGCGCTGATCGGTCCTAGTTCGAAGCTGTATCAACAGCTGTATGAGAGTGATCTTATTTCAGATTCATTCGGACATGAATTCAATTCAAGTACAGGTTATGCATTCTCTGTAATCGGTGGAGACACGCGCAGCCCGGATGAACTTGTTGAGCAGTTCCGTACAGCAGTAGAAGCAGCATTAGAGAACGGCATTGAGCCAACGGCTTTTGAGAGAGCCAAACGAAAGAAAATCGGCGGATATTTGCGGATGCTCAATTCCCCAGAAGCAATCGCCGGTGAATTTACGAGATACCGGTTCCGTGACAGCGATATGTTCGACGTACTGGCATTTTATGAGAAAACTACGCTTGCGGATGTGAATGATCGTCTTCGTGCACATTTCGACTTCGATCAATTGGCCGTATCTATTGTGGAACAGCCTGCCCAATGAAGACGCTCCAGCAAATGACAGTATTGATAACTGGGGGAAGCCGCGGGATTGGAGCTGCCATTGCGAAGCGATTCGCGGCAGAAGGAGTCAATATTGTCATTCATTATTTGCAGTCTCATGAGACCGCTAATGAAACAGCAAGAACCTGTATGGCGTTAGGAGCCAATGTCCTCACTATCTCAGCTGATTTGCGTTCGAAGGAGCAGCTTGAGCGGATGCGTGATAAACTGGCGAGTCATCAGATGCTTCCAGATATATTGGTCAACAATGGCGGTATATCGCATTACGGCATGCTGATGGATGTATCAGAGGAAGAGTGGGATAACGTCATGTCCGTTAATCTCAAGGGCATGTTTCTTTGCTCTCAGCTGTTTATGCCGCATATGGTTGCACAGCGATATGGGCGCATCGTTAATGTCTCCTCGATATGGGGGATGTCAGGTGCGTCCTGCGAGGTGCTTTATTCGACAACGAAAGGCGGCATGAACGCATTCACCAAAGCACTGGCTAAGGAACTTGCTCCTACAGGTGTTACGGTTAATGCTGTGGCTCCAGGTGCTGTAGAAACAGAGATGATGGATGGATTCGATGCAGAGGAGAAAGCTGCGATTCAGCAGGAAATTCCTGTCGGACGCTTTGGTTCCACAGAGGAAATTGCTTCGCTTGTTTATTTTCTTGCTTTGCCTGAATCCTCCTACATCACAGGTCAAGTCATCAGCCCGAATGGCGGCTGGCATACATAAGTCTTTCGCGTTTCAAATTGGGACGAGCAGGATGCATAACCTTAGTTGCTTTTACACATGATAAGACTGTTGATGATTCTTTTCTATACCTTTAGGAGGCGAAGAAAAATGTCAACTGTCCTTTCTAATTTTGCTACATGGAAGCATTTTTTGGCAGACCGTGTGTCACAAGCGAAAAAGATTGGAATGACTGAAGAAACGATTTCAAGCCTAGCTTACGAAATCGGTACCTTTCTCGATGAGAAGGTAGACCCGAAAAACGAGGAAGAGCGCGTATTGAAGCAGCTATGGGATGCGGGCGATGAGGCGGAACGCAAAACGCTGGCTTGTCTTATGGTCAAGCTCGTCCAAAAATCGTAGTTGTTTTTCTACCACGTCGTCATTCTCCTCACGTAGAAGCAGAAGCAGGAAAGCCTCCCACTGGAGGCTTTTCTGCAATGTTTCTTTTTGGGTTGCAGGATTGTGACGAAAATTGTAGAATTATGTTTCATGACGTACATATCCATCATTTACATACTTCTATAAGAAACAGGTTTAGGACGGTGAAAGAATTGGAGTCAAAACAATGGTATATGGAATACAAAATACATAAAAATAGGCCTGGTTTGCTTGGTGATATCGCTTCTCTTCTCGGTATGCTTGAAGTCAATATTATGACGATTAATGGCGTTGAGGATCGCACAAGGGGTATGTTGCTGCAAACGGATGATGATGAGAAGATTGAATTGCTGGGGAAAATGCTTCAAAAGGTTGATAATATTACTGTTAATAAACTGAGAACGCCTACAATCGTTGATATATTGGCGGTACGCCATGGCCGTTATATCGAGCGCGATTCAGATGATCGCAAGACGTTTCGTTTTACGCGGGATGAGCTCGGTATTTTGGTGGATTTCTTGGGTGAAGTGTTTAAACGCGACGGCAATCAGGTTATAGGATTAAGAGGAATGCCACGCGTAGGCAAGACGGAATCCATCATTGCCGGAAGTGTGTGTTCGAATAAGCGCTGGACCTTCGTTTCATCGACCTTACTTCGCCAAACGGTGAGAAGTCAGCTGTCTGAGGATGAAATGCAGCCGAACAATATTTTTATTATTGACGGGATTGTAAGCACCATTCGTTCCAATGAGAAGCATTACGGATTGCTGCAAGAAATTATGGCGATGCCTTCAACTAAAGTGATTGAGCATCCGGATATTTTCATTAAGGAATCTAATTTCGATTACAGCCATTTTGATATTATTGTTGAATTGCGCAATACGCCGGATGAAGAAATATCATATGAGTCTTTTACAGCTAACTATACAGACGATTTCTAATCGAAAGGAGGCCGTCTCATGTCTGATTTGGGAGAATTACTTCGCAAGGCGAGAGACCAACATGGATTAACACTTGATGATATTCAAGAAACGACAAAAATCAGAAAACGGTATTTGGAAGCGATTGAAAGTGGTGACCATACGGTTTTACCGGGCCCATTCTACGTGCGGGCATTTGTGAAAAATTACTCAGAGGCTGTTGGACTTGATCCCGACGAAGTGCTTCGTTTGTATCAGCATGAGGTGCCAGCAGCTGTAGAGCAAATCGCTGAGCCTCTTGTCGTGAGATCACCACGCAAGGTGAAGTCGCAATCCTCAGAGAGACTAGGCAAAATTGGTTTTAGTGTCGTGATGTGGTCTTTCCTTATTCTTATCGTTGTTGTCATTTGGGTCTATGTGATTAATAAAGATACGGATGGACCTAAGCAAGTGGACAACAGTACGAATATAACCGAGGCATCGGAGCCACCAGTCAAGAATGAAGGCGGCAGCGCTGTAACGCCTACTAAGGAGCCAGTCACTCCAACTCCTACTGAGGCACCGACTACGGTTGTCTTTGGAAGCAAGGTCGGCAAGTCCGATCAATATAATATTGGTCCTGCTGGGAAGGTACATAAGGTTGAAGTGAAAGTGACCGGTGGAAGAAGCTGGTTGGAAGTTCGAGTTGGAAGCAATCAGGGCGAGAAGTTATTCTCGGCCAATGCCGAGGATGGGACGACAGAAACATTTGATCTAAACGGCACGCTTTACATTAATGTAGGCAGAGCCGATCTGATTGAAATAAAGGTAGATGGTGTTTTGGTGCCGGACGGCGATCGTGCTACATCCAAAAAACTTTTGCTTCAGCCTATTACAAATGATGCATCAACGTCGGGAGCTACGGTTACACCTAGCAATGATGCGAATCAAACCGAATAATGATGTGCGTATGAAGAGCGTACCAAAGGAGAGATTTTTATGGCTTCAGAAAATGCATTTGATATTGTATCTAAAGTAGATATGCAGGAATTGGCTAACGCAATCAAGCAAGCGGAGCGGGAGATTGAAACACGTTTCGATTTCAAAGGAAGCAAGAGCTCCATCGCACTTGAGAAAGAAGAGCTTGTTGTTGCCTCCGAGGACGATTACAAGCTTAAAAACGTGCTGGATATTTTGTTGTCCAAAATGGTCAAACGAGGCGTTCCGATCAAAAATTTGGATTATGGTAAAATCGAGGGCGCTTCCGGCAATACGGTTCGCCAGCGCATCAAGCTGAGACAGGGCATTGAGCAGGACGTGTCCAAAAAGATCAATATTCTGATCCGTGATTCTAAGCTTAAAGTGAAAAGCCTTATTCAAGGCGATCAAATAAGAGTTTCAGGAAAAAGTCTTGACGACTTGCAAGCCGTGATGAAGCTGCTTCGCGAAGCGGATCTTCCGGTAGAACTGCAATTTACCAATTATCGTTCATAATAACGAAGCTTCGTTTCTTCGGATATCGAGAAACGGGGCTTTTCGTTTGAAATATAGGAAAGTATATGATTTCGCTAACCTTTCTCTATATTTCTCGCAATGGAACGTGCCGCTCCGCCAGAGGACGGCGTCAGCCGTTTCTTCTTAATCGCAGATGAGGCTTTCGCCCTTTTTGACACGTGAATTTTCATGTATTATACTTGTTGAGACAGCTTCAAAGTAGGATCTGGGGGATACATAAATGAGAGAAAGCACGCAGGCCGACGCTCAAGACTGCAGGGCATTCGCCTCGTATTCAGAGCCGAAAGCTGATCATTTCCATGAACAACAGATTCGCGTAACGTACACCTATGAGTTAGATCGATCCGAGGAGGGAATAGCGTGAATCTGGCGAACCGCATAACGCTTGCCAGAATATTTTTGGTGCCGGTTATTATGTTTTTTCTGCTTATCAAAGTGGATTTGGGGTCGTTTACTATTTCAGACTTCTCCATTACATACAATCAAATCGCAGCGGCACTCATTTTTATTGTGGCGGCAAGTACGGACGGGCTGGACGGTTACATTGCCCGCAAGAACAAAATCGTAACCAATCTAGGCAAGCTGCTTGATCCTCTTGCAGATAAGTTGCTCGTTGCAGCCGTTCTTATTTCTCTCGTTGAAATGGATAAGCTGAACGCTCTGATAGCGATTGTGATCATCAGCCGCGAGTTTGCTGTGACGGGTCTTCGCCAAATCGCTCTTCTAGAAGGCTCTGTTATGGCTGCCAGTACTTGGGGCAAATGGAAGACGGCGATTCAAATCACGATGATTATCGCGTTATTGATCAACAACTTCCCATTCAATTTCATTGATTTTCCATTTGATGTTATTGCGAGCTGGGTGGCAGCGGCCATTACAGTCTACTCAGGCATCGATTATTTCTTGAAGAACAAGCATTTGATTCCGGTAGAATAAGGCCAAAGCATCTTTCCGTTTAAACGGAGGGATGCTTTTGCATATATGGCGATAATTCTACCTATAACGAAACATGGAGGAGATCTCAAATTATGAAAGCAGAAATTATAGCTGTCGGTACGGAGCTGCTGCTCGGTCAAATTGTGAATACGAATGCGCAGTTTTTATCTCAGAAGTTGGCAGGTCTAGGTGTAGATGTTTATTTCCAAACGGTGGTAGGCGACAATGCGAAGCGGCTCAGAGAAGCCATTGAGATTGGACGGAGCAGAGCCGATTTGCTTGTGTTTACTGGTGGGCTAGGCCCCACACAGGATGACCTTACTAAGGATGTGTTAGCGGAATACTTGGATCGCAAGCTTGTAATTCATGAGCCATCCATGGCTCAAATCGAGCAGATGTTCCAATCACGGGGCATCCATATGGTGGAGAGCAACCGTCGACAGGCATTGATGATCGAGGGTGGCGAGCCGCTTGAGAATACAACGGGCCTCGCGGTCGGTAACGGGCTGTCGGTTGACGGAACGCACTACTTACTGC
Organism: Paenibacillus sinopodophylli; assembly: GCF_005930355.1. Taxonomy (GTDB): domain Bacteria; phylum Bacillota; class Bacilli; order Paenibacillales; family Paenibacillaceae; genus Pristimantibacillus; species Pristimantibacillus sinopodophylli. Next base: position 979,574 of record NZ_VDBO01000001.1, on the reverse strand, counting down.
TTCCCGGACCCCCGCGTGAAATGAAGCCGATGATGGACGGTGCGGGTGAATTGTGGCTGCGGACGATGCTCGGAGCTGCAGACCCGCTCTATTCACGAATTCTGAAGTTCGCTGGCATCGGAGAATCAAACTTGGAAGCAAAGCTGCTTGATCTCATTGACGGGCAGGTCGATCCAACTATCGCTCCTTATGCGAAGGAAGGCGAGGTTTCTATTCGGGTTTCCACCAAAGCAAGCTCGGCTATCGACGCGGATCTAAAAATTGACGAAACTGTTGCAAAAATTAAAGCCTTGGTAGGCGAGTTTCTTTATGCACAGGAAGACATTCCGCTTGAAGTAGAGATTGTACACCTTCTAAGGGCCTCAAACCGCAAGCTGGCGAGTGCAGAAAGCTGCAGCGGGGGTTTATTCGCCGAGCTCATTACAAACGTTCCAGGGAGCAGTGGAGAGTACGTAGGCGGGGTTGTCACTTACACGAATATAATGAAACATCATCTGCTCAGCATTCCGATGGTTCAGCTCGAAGGCGAAGGTTCTCCTGGTGCGATCAGCGACACGACTGCTGCATTAATGGCAGAGCGCGTCAGAGAGGTCGCAGGTGCAGACTTCGGTGTTTCCTTGACCGGTGTAGCTGGACCTGCTGAGTCAGAGGGCAAGCCGGTGGGACTTGTGTATGTCGGCATATCAGAGCGCGGGAGGGCAACTGAGGTATTTACGTTGAATCTGAGCGGTGGAAGAAGCATGATCAGGCTTCGGGCGGTGAAAGCGGCTCTGTATCGTTTATGGCAGGCGCTTCAAAGCAAATAATCATCCCTAATGAAGATTGACATATCTGATTCGTTTCTTACAGCAAATAATGTTTGTCAATTGTGGATGAGCCCGTTATAATAAAAGACAGTTACCGGAAGAACCGTGGCGAAGAATACTTTGCTGCGGTTTTTTTATGCCCATAACTAGGGAGGAAGCAAAAATACGAATGTATGTTCGAAAAAATGCTTGTCATCCCGAACGAAACAAGGTATCATAACATTATAAATAAAGAAGGATGTGAGTTTCTTGTCGGATCGTCGCGCTGCACTGGAAATGGCTTTGCGTCAAATTGAGAAACAATTTGGTAAAGGCTCCATCATGAAATTAGGAGAATCTACACACATGCAAGTTGAGACCGTTCCTAGCGGTTCACTTGCTCTTGATATTGCATTGGGAATAGGCGGCTTGCCGCGTGGACGTGTTATTGAAATATACGGACCGGAATCTTCCGGTAAAACAACAGTCGCGCTGCACGCGATTGCAGAAGTTCAACGGATTGGCGGACAAGCTGCCTTTATCGATGCGGAGCATGCGCTTGACCCGCTTTATGCGAGTAAGCTTGGTGTCAACATTGATGAGCTATTGCTGTCTCAGCCGGATACGGGTGAGCAGGCTTTGGAAATTGCTGAAGCACTTGTTCGCAGCGGCGCTGTTGACATCGTTGTTATCGACTCCGTTGCTGCACTCGTGCCTAAGGCAGAGATCGAAGGAGATATGGGTGATTCTCACGTAGGTCTGCAAGCTCGTTTAATGTCGCAAGCACTTCGTAAGCTATCAGGTGCGATTAGTAAATCGAAGACCATTGCGATCTTTATCAATCAGCTTCGTGAGAAGGTTGGCGTTATGTTCGGTAACCCTGAGACTACGCCAGGTGGTCGAGCTTTGAAGTTCTACTCGAGCGTGCGTCTTGACGTTCGCCGTATTGAGACATTGAAGCAAGGTAACGACATGGTAGGTAACCGGACTCGTATTAAGGTTGTTAAGAACAAAGTCGCACCTCCGTTCAAACAAGCAGAAATCGATATCATGTATGGCGAGGGTATCTCGAGAGAAGGAACTCTTGTGGATCTCGGCGTTGAGATGGATATCGTGCAGAAGAGCGGCGCATGGTTCTCTTATAACGGCGAGCGTCTTGGACAGGGCCGTGAGAATGCGAAGCAGTATTTGAAAGATCATAAGGATGTTGCCGAAGTAATTGAGAAGCAGATTCGCGATGCGAGCAATCTCTCGGCTACAGCTACTCAGGCTAATTTCAAAGCTGAGGAAGAGGATGACGAAGAGTTCGAAGATCTGGAATAAATCGAATTAACATTATACGTGCCCATGCTTCGCCGCCCCTGAAGGGGCGGCGAAGCTGTGTTTAGAGAGGAAGTACGGCGTGACTTCAACCATTGTCCACAATGAAGAAGAATGGATGATCTTGTCTGTTCGCCTTGATAAAAAGGAACGAAGATTGTACCATCTTTTTGCTGAAGCAGAGGAGCCGTTGCTGTCTGTTCATGAGGATATACTGATTCGCTTCCGGTTGACGAAGGGTCAGCTGTTGACGGAGGTCCAGATCGAAGAAATACGATCCGAAGACGAACGTTATCGTTCCTACGTGCTTGCAATAGGCTATCTGGGAGCTAAGCCGCGAACAAGAAAGCAGATCGAGCAATATTTGAGCCGCAAGCTGTTCGAGCATGACAACATTCAATATGCATTAGACCGTTTAGAAAGGGAGCATATTGTGGATGATGAACAATATGCACGCCAATTTGCCGCTGGACGGTTGAAGAACGGCTTAAAGGGCCGACGATTCATTAAGCAGGAGCTGCAGCAGCGAGGCGTGTCGAAAGAAGCCGCAGCGGAAGCAATCGATGCATTAGATGATGAAGCTGAATTAGCGTCTGCGAAGAAAGCTGCCGAGAAGAAATGGCGCTCCTTAAAAGGAGAGACATTCGAGAGAAAGCGCAAGCTTATGGGCTATTTAATGCGCAGAGGCTTTCCTGGCGATGTCGTGAAGAAAGCAATAAAGTGGATAGATGTAGATGGGGCAGAAGAAGCATTCGAGGAAGATGATGGGCTTTTGCTTGACAATTGATTTTACGAAAAGATAAAATGAGGTTGTATTCCTTCAGTATTGAATCAATTTTCCTTCCAAAAGTTGATTCAAAACGATTATTTTCGTCAAATTAGTAATTGTTGAAACGGTTTGAAGCCGGTTGAAAACCTAATATCATCCCAAGCAGTGCCTTGGTGTATGCAACAAGGAGGTGAACAAGATGCCTGAAGTCATTTGGATCTTGATCTGTCTCTTTGTTGGCGCAATTTTCTTTGGGATTGGTTTTTTTACTCGAAAGTCGATTGCCGAAGCCAAAATTTCCAGTGCTGAGCAAGCTGCTGTCGTCATCGTAGAAAATGCGAAGAAAGAAGCGGAAGCTCAGAAGAAGGAAACGGTGCTGGAGGCAAAAGATGAAGTCCACAAACTTCGTTCCGAAGCCGAGAGAGACATTCGCGAACGTCGCAACGAGGCTCAACGTCAGGAAAGACGTTTACTCCAAAAAGAGGAGTCGCTGGATAAAAAGTTAGAAGCGCTGGAACGCAAAGAAGAAACTGTAGCCAACAAAGAAAAACGGATCGAAGAAACGCAAGAGCAGATCGATTCCATTTACAAGCAGCAGCTTAGTGAATTGGAACGTATATCGAGTCTGACAACGGAAGACGCGAAATCGATCATTTTATCTAATGTTGAGCAGGAAGTCCGACATGAAACAGCACAAATGATTAAAGAGATCGAGCAGCAAGCGAAAGAAGAGGCCGATAAGAAAGCCCGTGATATTATTTCACTAGCTATTCAGCGCTGTGCGGCTGATCATGTGGCTGAGACGACGGTATCCGTCGTAACATTGCCTAATGAAGAGATGAAAGGCCGTATAATTGGGCGTGAAGGCCGTAATATCCGTGCTTTGGAAACATTGACTGGTATCGATCTTATCATCGACGATACACCGGAAGCGGTCATTTTATCTGGTTTCGACCCGATAAGACGCGAAATTGCCCGCACTTCTTTGGAAAAGCTTGTGGCTGACGGTCGTATCCATCCTGCCCGCATTGAAGAAATGGTTGAAAAATCTCGCAAAGAAGTGGACGAGCGTATCCGTGAATACGGTGAGCAGGCTACTTTCGAGGTTGGCGTTCATAGCTTGCACCCGGATTTAATCAAGATTTTGGGACGATTGAAGTATCGGACAAGTTATGGTCAGAACGTGTTGAAGCATTCTATGGAGGTCGCTTACTTAACTGGTTTGATGGCAGCAGAGCTTGGCCAAGATGTTACTTTGGCGAAGCGTGCAGGATTGCTGCATGATATCGGTAAAGCTTTGGATCACGAAGTGGAAGGCTCGCATGTCGAGATCGGCGTTGAACTTGCTAAGAAATACAAGGAGCATCCTGTCGTAATAAACAGTATTGCTTCTCATCACGGAGATACGGAAGCAACTTCCGTTATCGCGATGCTCGTAGGCGCGGCTGACGCATTGTCTGCTGCACGTCCTGGAGCACGACGTGAAACGCTAGAAACGTATATCAAACGACTGGAGAAGCTTGAAGATATCTCTGAATCGTTTGAAGGCGTGGAGAAATCGTACGCGATTCAAGCTGGCCGCGAAGTACGTGTTATGGTTCAGCCAGAGAAAATCGACGATACGGAAGCATTCCGCCTAGCACGTGATATTACGAAAAAAATCGAGAGCGAGCTTGATTATCCGGGACATATTAAGGTTACGGTCATTCGAGAAACACGCGCGGTTGAATATGCGAAGTAAGCAACAATAAAATATCGGCTTTTCAGAAAAGTGGCTGCTAGTTAGCCACTTTTCTGTTTGCAGGCGTACAAAAAAAGGAAGTGTATTCACATGAACGTATTATTTATCGGAGATATTGTAGGCAATGTAGGCAGAAGCGCTTTAAAGCGTGTGCTTCCGGCTCTTAAAAGCAAATATAATCCTCATATCATCATTGCTAACGGCGAGAATGCTGCTGCAGGACGCGGCATAACGGCAACTATAGCTAAGGAATTTTTCGAATGGGGCATCCATGGCATCACAATGGGCAACCATACGTGGGATAATAAAGATATTTTTGAATGGATAGACGATGAGCCTCGTATTGTTAGACCTGCCAACTATGCAGAAGGCGCGCCTGGACAAGGCATGGCCTTCATCAAAGCAGGCGGGAAGCAGCTGGCGATCATTAATCTGCAAGGCAGAACCTTCTTACCGCCGATCGATTGCCCCTTCCGCAAGGCGGATGAGTTAGTTGAAGCGGCTAGGGAAAAAACGAACAATATATTGGTCGATTTCCACGCAGAGGCAACGTCCGAGAAAATTGCGATGGGCTGGCATCTAGATGGCAGAGCTTCTATTGTGCTTGGAACACACACACATGTGCAGACGAATGATGATACGATTCTTCCTGGCGGAACTGCCTATATTACAGACGTTGGCATGGTAGGTCCTAAGGAAGGCGTGCTCGGCATGGAACGGAATGCTGTACTACATAAATTTATAACGCAGTTGCCGGTCCGCTTCGTAGTGGATGAAGGGAAATGGCATTTGCATGCTATTTCTGTACAAATTGACGATGCGACAGGAGAAGCACGCAAAATCGAAAAAATACGCTTAACTGAAGATGAATGGCTGCTAATGTAACGCTTTAAATCTTCGAAAAGTTCTGACAATTCAGAACAGTTTGTGAATAGACGGAATAAAAGCAGGAATTTTTTAATCTCCCTCGAATACTATTTAAAAGTGGAATCCATCCAACAGTCCAAGGGGAGGTTCTTTTTATGGATGTATTAAAAGTTTCAGCAAAATCCAATCCTAATTCCGTTGCAGGCGCTCTAGCTGGCGTTCTCCGCGAACGAGGCGGTGCGGAGCTGCAAGCCATTGGGGCTGGTGCGCTAAACCAAGCAATCAAAGCGGTTGCCATTGCTAGAGGATTTGTCGCTCCCAGTGGGGTGGATCTGATTTGTATTCCGGCTTTTACTGACATTGTTATTGACGGGGAGGACCGAACAGCAATCAAATTGATTGTTGAACCTCGGTAGCAAGTCCAAGCGGCGTTATAAGTAGCAAGCCAATTGGATCAAATGAAACGATTCGCCTGTTTACGACGTAGACAGGTTTTTTTGACGTATTGGAAAGTATACGAATTTGCTCATACTTTCTCTGTACGTTTCGCTGAAACGGTGGCGTCTACAGAAAGGATGCCATTAGGTGTTTCTTCTTACTGTGAGCCTAACGAATGGTGGTGCGACTATGAAAGTGGTTGATTTTCATTGTGATGTGCTCTGCAAGCTGTTGCTAGACGAGCATTTAACGTTTCAAGACAGCAAGCCGGGCAGCTTGGATGTAACATACGAGCGCTTGAAGGCGGCAGGGACGGTTTTGCAGACCTTTGCGATCTACATTCCCGAATCGTTAAATGGTCGTTTAGAGCCCATTCTAGAGAGCGTGGACCGCTTCCATCAACGAGTGCTGATATGCAAGGACATGATGTGGGTGCGAACAGCTGAAGATTTGGACTTATGCTTAAAAACAGGAAAAATAGGTGCATTGTTATCTCTTGAAGGTGTGGATGGGCTGCAAGGACAGCTGCCCATGCTTCGTATTTTGCATCAGTTGGGCATTCGTGCGGCCGGCATTACGTGGAATCATGCCAATTGGGCTGCAGATGGGGTGATGGAGCCTCGCGGCGGCGGATTAACAACGGCCGGAAGGCAGCTAGTAGCAGAATGTAATAAGCTTGATATGATTGTAGATGTATCCCATTTGTCAGAGCGCTCTTTCTGGGATGTCGCAGAGCTGTCGCAGAAGCCGTTTATTGCCTCGCATTCGAATGCGAGGGCGATCTGTGACCATCCTCGCAATTTAAACGATAGACAAATTGAAGCCATTATTAAGCAGAATGGCATGCTTGGCATTACGTATGTGCCTTGGTTTGTGACTCAAGCTGATCAAGTAGTCGTGGAGGATATGCTTAGGCATATCGAACATATGTGCGAACTGGGTGGTGAGGCTCACATTATGATGGGCTCGGACTTTGATGGCATAGACAAATATGTGAGCGGACTGACGCATCCTGGCGAGCTTGTCACATTACAAGAAGCGCTGCTGAGGCGTTACTCAGAAGAGCAAACCAAGAGGTTCATGTCTGGAAATGCGCTGCGATATCTGCGAAGTAATCTGCCTCCTGCCTAAAAATGGTTCATTCTGTTTGCGGTATCGTAACAATCGCAAACAACTATGTTTCAGTTAAACGTTTACAACTTGATTTTTGCGGGTATGCGCTTTAAAATTGTTGTGACTGCCATCATGTTTACGATATAATTACAAGATGATATTTTATAATTGCACGTTCTAGAAAAAGAGGAGTTGGGCATTTTGATTAGTCAATTGTCTTGGAAGATCGGGGGCCAGCAAGGAGAAGGGGTCGAGAGTACGGACCGAATCTTTTCCACGGCGCTTAATCGCTTGGGCTATTATTTATATGGGTATCGGCATTTCTCTTCACGGATCAAAGGTGGCCATACCAACAATAAAATTCGTATAAGCACGAAGCCAATTCGTGCTATTTCTGATGATCTGGACATTCTTGTTGCATTTGACCAGGAGAGCATTGACTTGAATGCGAAGGAGCTGCGTCTTGGCGGCGTAATCGTAGCCGATGCGAAATTCAAACCAACCATTCCAGAGGGTATAGATGCTAGATTGTTCGCGGTTCCGATTACAGCTATGGCTGAGGAGCTAGGTACATCCTTGATGAAGAATATGGTTGCTTCTGGGGCATCTTGGGCGCTGCTTGGGCTGCCGATTGAAGTGTTCAATAAAGCGGTTGAAGAAGAATTTGGCCGTAAAGGCGCAGCTATCGTAGAGAAGAATATAGAAGCAGTTAAACGTGGAGCTGAATTCGTGCTTGAGCAAGCAGGCGGTCCACTTGATGCGTTCAAGCTTGATGAGGCCGACGGACAGCAGAAGCTGTTCATGATTGGGAACGAAGCGATTGGACTAGGCTCGCTAGCGGCAGGCTGTCGTTTGATGGCTGCTTATCCGATCACGCCAGCTACCGAAATTATGGAGTACCTTACGAAGAAGCTTTCGAAATTCGGCGGAACAGTCGTTCAAACCGAGGATGAAATTGCAGCAGTAACGATGGCGATTGGCGCTAACTATGCAGGTGTTCGTACGATGACAGCTTCGGCGGGGCCCGGCTTATCCTTAATGATGGAAGCTATTGGTTTGGCAGGCATGACAGAAACACCGCTTGTCATCGTAAATACACAGCGGGGCGGCCCATCAACCGGTCTTCCTACAAAGCAAGAGCAATCCGATCTTAATGCTATGGTGTACGGCACGCATGGTGAAATTCCCAAAATCGTAATCGCTCCTGCATCTATCGAGGACTGCTTCTACGATACGATAGAAGCGTTCAACCTGGCTGAAGAATACCAGGTACCGGTTATTCTCATGACGGATCTACAGCTGTCACTAGGTAAGCAATCTTGTGAGCCGCTTGATTATAAGAAGATTGAAATTAAACGAGGCAAGCTGGTGGAGAATGTGCCAGCGCTTGAAGGACATGAACTTTTCAAACGGTATGAGCTTACGGAGGATGGCGTTTCACCTCGCGTATTGCCAGGCGAGAAGGGTGGACTTCACCATGTAACAGGTGTTGAGCATGACGAGACAGGACGCCCATCTGAGAATTCATTGAATCGCCTGAATATGATGGATAAACGGTTGAATAAACTGAATTACATGTATATTCGTGATGCGATTCGCATCGATGCTCCTCACGAGACGCCTGAGCTTCTCATAATCGGAATGGGCTCAACATGCGGTACTATAGATGAGGCTAGAAGCTTGCTTGCGGGAGATAGCGTGACGACGAATCATATTACGATTCGCCAAATTCACCCATTCCCAACGAAACCGCTCCTTCCTTATTTGCAAAGTGCCAAAAAAGTCATTGTCCTCGAAAACAATGCTACAGGACAACTGGCAGCACAAATTAAAATGAATGCTGGCTTCGCTGAAAAAATAGAGAGCCTGCTCAAGTACGATGGCAATCCATTCCTGCCTTCAGACATTCATAAAGCATGTAAGGAGTTGAGTCTAGATGGCAACGTTCAAAGAGTTTAGAAACAATGTGAAGCCTAACTGGTGCCCAGGCTGCGGAGACTTTTCCATACAAGCGGCTATTCAGCGTGCTGCTGCCAACGTAGGCTTGGAGCCTGAAAATTTGGCCGTTATCTCCGGTATCGGCTGTTCGGGCCGGATCTCTGGTTATATTAACGCTTATGGCTTCCACGGTATTCATGGACGGGTGCTGCCTATTGCGCAAGGCGTAAAGCTTGCTAACCGGGAGCTTACCGTCATCGCTTCAGGAGGCGACGGTGATGGCTTCGCAATCGGTATGGGGCATACGGTACACGCAATCCGCAGAAACTTGAACGTCACGTACATCGTAATGGACAATCAAATATACGGGCTGACTAAAGGTCAAACGTCACCGCGAAGCGCTGAAGGATTCAAAACAAAATCGACGCCTGAAGGCTCCATCGAGTCAACGCTGTCTCCGCTTGAAATTGCAATGTCGGCAGGTGCAACCTTTGTTGCCCAGTCGTTCTCCAGCGATTTGAAGCAATTGACAAGATTGATTGAAGAAGGCATCAACCATGAAGGTTTCTCATTAATCAACGTTTTCAGCCCATGCGTAACGTTCAACAAAATCAATACCTATGATTGGTTTAAAGAAAATATTATCAATCTGGAGCAATTCCCAGACTATGATCCTTCTGACCGTGTGAACGCGATGAATAAGATTATGGAAACGAATGGTTTGCTAACGGGTCTTATTTATCAGAATAAAACACGTAAATCTTATGAGAACCTCGTTACAGGCTTCAAGCAAGAGGGTCTATCCAAGCAAAACATTAAAATAACAGAAGAAGAATTCGACAAGCTTGTTGCCGAATTTAAATAAGTGTTATGATAAGCATACGGCTATGCAGCCGTATGCTTCTTCATTCATGCGAGGCATTCAATCAAATATATAGAGATAACAGGAGAGTGACATCATGGTACATAGAGAAGTTACAATAGGCGTATCGGCAAGGCACATTCATTTGTCCCAAGAGCATGTGGAGCTATTATTCGGGAAAGGCTACGAGCTGACAGCGATGAAGCCACTATCCCAGCCAGAACAATATGCCGCAAACGAAACAGTAGCTGTCGTTGGACCTAAGGGAAGTTTCGGTAAAGTTAGAATTCTAGGGCCGGCTCGCAAGCAGACACAGCTTGAAGTATCACGTACAGATGCTTTCGCATTGGGCGTTAACCCGCCAGTCAGAGAATCGGGAGACGTTAAAGGCTCAGCGGGAATTAAGCTTCAGGGACCTGCTGGAGAGGTTGAAATAGAAGAAGGTGTCATTGTTGCAGCTAGACATATCCATTTCCATACAAGCGATGCAGAGAAGTATGGCGTTGCCGACAAACAGCAGCTACGTGTACGTTTCGCAGGTGAGCGCGGCGTCGTGTTCGAGCAAGTGGTAGCACGCGTATCAGATCAATATGCACTGGACATGCATATTGATACAGATGAAGCGAATGCAGCAGGCGTCAAGAATGGGGACAAGGCTGAAATTATTGATTAATACAGTCCAACTATAGAAACAACAGCGATCGGAATAACCATTCACTCGGAGGACTTCAACCGAAAAATATGAGTTGAACTTATATATAAAGACAGCTTCCTTGTCGTCTATGACGATGCGGAAGCTGTCTTTTGTAATATAGACTAAGTAGTAGCTATTAATGGCCCATCATCATGGAAACCTCTGGTTTCTCATCTTTACTGGTGCCTTCGTGTTGCGTCGGTCTGCGAAGCAGCAAAGCTGTAAGAGCACCGACGATCGCAATAATGGCGAGAATGAAAAACGTGTCTCCATAGGAGGAATAAATAACATTCAGACCTGGGTTCGTCGCGTTATAATGTTCGACTCTGCTAGCTAGAATCGTGGACAGACCGGCAATTGCAAACGAAGTCATGACCTGCTGAGCAGCAGCTGTCAGCGAGGTAACACGGCTAACGAGCTCTCTAGGAGCGGACTGCATGATGTGCGTGTTAAGCGGCATCATCGACAAGCCCATACCTGCGCCAAGCATAGCAAGTGGAATCATAATGGTGATCAGTGACGTGTCGGAAGATATTTGACTCAATATAAAGCCGGCACCTGTAACAATGATCAGACCTGTGAGAACGACAGGACGTGCTCCGAAACGGTCAAACAGCTTACCGCCAATCGGCATGAAAATACCAGCTGCAAGAGCTTGTGGCAGCAAGATAAGACCTGTGTCGAAAGCCGAGTAACCTTTTGCAAGCTGTAAGAAGATCGGTGCTAGGAACAACGTTCCGAACAATGCAATCTGGACGATCCATTGTAGAATGATACCGCGAGTGAAGTTGCTGGATTTGAAAACCCGAAGTTCCAGCAGCGGTTCTTTGCGGTTAAGTTCAACAATAATGAAAATGATGAGCGCCACCGCACCTACAATCATACCGATTAATGCTTCTGGTGATGTCCAGCCGCTTCCAGTGCCGCCTTCGCCGCCGCCAGCAGAGCTTACACCGTAAGCTAGCATAGCAAATGCAAGCGGAGCAAAGAGCATGCCGAGGAAGTCCAGGGATGGTACGCGCTTGCGCTCAATATTCGGCAAAGTGCGAAGACCGATAATGACGGCAATAATGCCGATTGGAAGATTAATAATGAAAATCCAGTGCCAGGATACATAATCAACGAGGTAGCCTGCTACTACAGGACCAAGAGCGGGTGCGAGCAGCATCGGAATACCGATCATACCCATAACAGCACCTTGCTTGCCTGGAGGGCTCAGTCTAAACGTGAAGGCCATTGCAATTGGAGCGACCATTCCGCCGCCAAGACCTTGAATGATACGGAAGACGATAAGCTGTTCAGCTGTCGTTGCGAGTGCGCAAAGTGCTGAGCCTAGAGTAAACATAATAATGGAGAACAAGAATACTTGCTTGGCTCCAAAACGATCCGACATCCATCCTGCAAGCGGAATTACAGCGGCTTGCGCAAGCGCATAGCCCGTAATCGTCCATTGGACGATAGACATCGAGCTCTTGAAATCATCCATTAATCCTGGCATAGCAACATTCATTGCCGTACCATCCAAAATAACCATAAACATGCCGACGATAATAGCGATTAGCGGAGCGATAATATTGCGAATCGACATGGGATCGCCGGTAGGTGCTGCTTTCGATGAAGCAGAAGCCATTTCTTTTCCTCCTATCTAAATATAGGGGTCTATTCTTCCTATTGTTGACCTGTTGTAACAAATCAGGCTACAATAAATGATGACCGCATCTATGTGCGGACAATTGTCCGCACTTCTGAATAATAAAGACGAATTGGGCAATTGTCAACCGTTTCATTCGTAAATGCGGAAAAGGAGATAGGAACGATGACTGCACCAGAAAACGCCAGATCGAAACAAGCATTGAGTAAAGCCATACTGCATACGGCCAATCACTTGTTTGCGGAGCATGGAGTAGAATCGGTCAGCATGCATCAGATCGCAAAATCGGCAGGTATTGGACAAGGCACTCTCTATCGGCGCTATTCAAATAAAGGCGATTTGTGTATGGAACTGATGAAGGACAACTTTGATACGTTTATCGCCGAAATCGGACAATATTTGGAATCGGCTGCACAGCTTACTGTGCATGAACGCCTCTGTGGTGTAATGCGCAGAATCATAGCCTTTCTAGAGAAGAAGCTGCCATGGATTGGCGTCATGCAGTCCTTCAATAAGGTTGAGGAACAAAAGTCGGATTTTTTCCAATCGCCTCCCTATTTATACTTACATGGTGTGTTAAGTGAACTGTTTATTGAAGCTCTAGAGAAAAAAGAAGTGAATCATATTGATCCTTACTATGCGGCTCATTCCTTTATTTCCATCCAATCGCCGCATACAATCAAGCAGCTAAGAGTTGTAATGGGCTATTCTTGCGAAGAAATTCAGGATCGATTTTGTTTGACCTTTATTGACCCTTTATTCCGTTAACTGGTATAATACTGAATTGGACTATACAAGCATGATAAGCATCTATTAGTACCCATAAGGAAGTGAATCAGCATTGACGAAGGATAGTAACCAGCTCGCTACGGATAAGAAGCAAGGGCAGCTAAAGGATTACTCCAAGTATTTCGATTTTAGCGATGCAAAAGTGATTGATCAGGACGAGAATTCAACGACCTACCGCATTAAAGGAAGGATCGTCAACATAAATGCTGCACCAAGCCATAAAGACGAGAAGAAGCGCGGCAAAGAGGATATCGAGGTTCATTATGACTTTTCGATTCCAGATGAGCTGCGGACAATGGGTGCGGGCAAGCATTATTTGATCCAAACCTACGGCTGCCAAATGAACGAGCATGATACGGAAGTCATGAAGGGCATGTTCGAGGAGATGGGCTATACAGCTACGGAGGATCGAAATCTTGCAGATGTTATCTTGTTGAATACTTGTGCCATACGCGAGAATGCGGAGGATAAAGTGTTCGGCGAGCTTGGTCATCTCAAGACGCTCAAAACCGAAAAGCCTGACTTGCTGCTTGGCGTTTGCGGCTGTATGTCTCAAGAGGAATCGGTAGTCGGCCGTATCCTGCAGAAGCATGCTTTTGTCGATATGATCTTTGGAACGCATAATATCCATCGCCTGCCTTACCTGCTTCAGAATGCATACTTCAGTAAAGAGCTCGTTGTGGAAGTATGGTCCAAGGAAGGCGATATTATAGAGAACATGCCTAAGAAACGTGAAGGCATGCGTGCTTGGGTTAATATTATGTACGGCTGCGATAAGTTCTGTACCTATTGCATTGTACCGTATACAAGAGGCAAGGAGCGCAGCAGACGTCCTGAGGATGTCATCGCTGAAGTGCGAGAGCTGGCAAGGCAAGGCTTCAAAGAGATAACGCTACTCGGACAGAACGTAAACGCATACGGCAAGGACTTCGAGGATATCCGCTATCGTTTCGGCGATCTTATGCATGACATGTCGAAGATCGATATTCCGCGTATCCGCTTCATGACAAGTCACCCGAGAGATTTCGACGATCATCTGATTGAAGTACTTGGAACGGGTGGTAACCTAGTCGAGCATATCCATCTGCCTGTCCAGTCCGGCAGCACGGAAATCTTGAAGCGGATGAGTAGGAAGTACTCTCGTGAGATGTACTTGGAGCTTGTATCCAAAATTAAGAAAGCGATCCCGAATGCGATGCTGACTTCAGATATTATCGTTGGTTTCCCTGGGGAAACGGATGAGCAGTTCGAAGACACGATGACACTAGTGAAAGAAGTAGGCTTCGATTCGGCTTATACCTTCCTCTATTCTCCTCGTGAGGGCACGCCTGCTGCGGGTATGGAAGACAACGTACCTTTAGAAGTGAAGAAAGCAAGACTTCAAAGGCTGAACGCTCAGCTTGCAGCTAATGCGAGAGAAAAGAACGAGCAGCTCTGTGGTCAGATCGTCGAGGTGCTTATTGAAGGCGAAAGCAAAAACAACGCAGCGATATTGTCAGGCCGTACGCGTACGAATAAATTAGTTCATTTGGAAGGTCCTAAGGAATGGATCGGACAATTTATTATGGCTAGAGTAACAGAAGCGCAAACCTGGTATATTAAAGCAGAATCGTTGGAACGGAATGGACAAGAAGCCGTAAGTTAACGGCAAAACAGGAGAGATGACAAATGGCAGAGCAGCAAACAGCAGAAAATCAAGGAGCGCATTGCGACCATGATCACGAGCATGGAGAAGGCTGTGGTATCCCCAGCTTTCACACGCGCGACTTGCTAGTACGCGATGATATTTCCACAAAGGCGAAGGAGCTTGCAGAACTAATCTTTACATCTGAAGAGGTTCAGCACTATCGCCGTGCGGAGCAGCAAATCAACGGCAATGAGCGTGTTCAGCAGTTGATTACGAAGATTAAGAAGAAACAAAAAGAAGTCGTGGCATTCGAGACGACCTTCAAAAATGCGGACATGGTTAAAAAAATTGAAGGTGAGATGGAAACGCTGCAGGACGAGCTGGACGGTATTCCAATCGTTACGGAATTTCAACAAAGCCAAACCGATATTAATTATTTGCTGCAGCTTGTTATTTCCATCGTACGTGATACTGTTTCTGAGAAAATTAACGTTGAAGATGCTTCAGAGCCTGCTCCAGAAGAATGCAGCGATTAATCGGACACTAACTAGAATCGAATAGACTAAGATGAAGAAGCGCTTGCCGAACAGGGCAGGCGTTTTTTGTGCTTCATATATGAAACACAAAAAGTAGCGGCATAAGTGGAGAGAACAAAGTCGTTCTGGAGAAATGGATGAATTCTCTCTTGGTTTGTAACTTTTTCCAGATGCTAAACGTGTATAGCATAAGGGAATGCTGAAGAGCCATTCGGCAGGCAAGGGGGAGATTGCAGCGCCGAACAGTATTGATGATTTATATATGCTTTATATGAAAGATGTTTATCGTTATTTATTGTTCCTCTGTCAGGACCGCCATACGGCTGAGGATATAGTATAAGAAACGTTCTATAGGGCGTACTTGTATTTGGATAGCTACAAGGGCGAGCGAGTGAAGCCGTTGCCTCATCATGCACTCATTGATTATAAACGGAAAGAGAAGCGTTCGAGTCCTCAGGAGGCACCTTATTTCGAGAAATTGCAAAGCAAGGTTACTCCAGAAATGTTGTTTCTAGTCAAGGAGCGGCTATACGAGCTAGGCAAATTTATTGGCAGACTGCCAGATAAACAGAAGCAAGCTCTGCTCCTGCATGATTGGCATGAGCTTTCCTATGCAGAGTCGTCAGACATTATGGGTATTGGATTATCTCATTATAAAGTGGTTTTATATCAGGCAAGACAGACGCTCAGGCAGCTGCAGAGGGAGGTCAATGATGACGGAACGCTTTAAACAATTATTGAGAGACTATGAGGAAGGCAAGCTATCAGCAGAAGAACGGTTGGAAGTTGAACAGGAATTGCAAAAGCTTGAGGTTTATCAAGC
This sequence comes from Paenibacillus sinopodophylli, assembly GCF_005930355.1. Taxonomy (GTDB): domain Bacteria; phylum Bacillota; class Bacilli; order Paenibacillales; family Paenibacillaceae; genus Pristimantibacillus; species Pristimantibacillus sinopodophylli. Next base: position 963,621 of record NZ_VDBO01000001.1, on the reverse strand, counting down.
CTACATGGATGAAATGCTCGAGAGTGGAAAAAATCAGGTTTATGCAGGAGCACAACTCAATTCCATGGAGTTAAACTCTAATCAAGAAAGAAAATGGATGAAGCGGGGTAAAAGGAATGCACGATTCTGGAGCGTGGGTATGGTATTTGTCATATTGATGCTGCTAATTATAATGAATTCGATTCTGACATCCCTCTATTACACGACAGGCAACCCCGTACGCCAGATCGTTTATAGTGATGTTTTGGGGTCAGCGCTATCGGTGTCGCGTCCTAATATTAGGGTATCACTTAGCAGCACGCCGACTAATATTTTGGCAACCCGTTTTTTTGGCACAATAAGCAAGCAGATCGGCAGCGAGAGTGAAACGGTTGGCACTTATTCCCAGACATTCAGACTTAATCAATGGATAGGTTCAAGGGTTGATACATATAGTGATATACAAAATCGCTCGAATTTGTTTTTCTATTTGCCAGGTGCAACGGAAACAGCACGAAGCAGCAACGAATGGTCGCGTTTAGAAAAGCTGCCCGAAGGGACGGTTGCCGAAGCGTATGTGTCACTGGATAATTATTACGAGCAGAGCGACGTGCTATCCAAATTCAGTGGGAATGTGTTGAATCTCGTGTGGTATGCGGTTAGAACGGCGACTGAGGGTTTTGAAATGGGAGAGCAAGCGGTTTGGAATCCGTTGGGATTCCCGAGCATACCATTGCATCATCATGTAAAAACCGGTTTGCAAACAGATGATTACAAGCAAACCCTGCAACTATTACTCGAATACAAATCCATAACAAGGTCTGTCGTCTCAACAAATCTGATTAAAGAGGCTCTGGATTATGCGAATGAGCATGGTGTTCAGATTTATGGTGTCGTCGTGACAGGACCTGTAAAGGAGTTGCTTAAACTGCAGGAGGTTAGCTTTGTAAAGGCTATTCGGATCGGCGAGGTACGATTATGGAATTGGAATAACGAATAACAAAACGCGTATTCTCGTTGATGGATTTCAACAGGAATACGCGTTTTTTCGGATTGTGAGTTAAATATTAGCCTTGAATTTCGACATCCTGTTTGTTGCTTCTGATAGTTGACGAGCGAATATAGACGATGTAAGGTGTTAAAGAGATGGCGAGAATAGTGCCCACGATCGACTTTAATGCATCGCCAATGATGAATGGATAGAAGCCAACTGTCATCGCTTTCTGGAATGAGAGTCCGGTCATATGCATCAACCATGGAATGCCTGGTATGTATGCGGCAAGGGAGCTGAATAGCTCAAAGATAAGGAAAAAGATGATAATAGCAAGCCATTTATTTTCTTTTGAGCTGTGTGTTTTTAGAAACAAACCTACTGCGAGGCTAACCAGAAGGGCGCAAAACGGAAATGCAAAGATGAAGCCGCCCGTTGGTCCGGTAAGTTGGGCGATGCCGCCTCCACCGCTGAATAATGGCAGACCGATTGCTGTAAGTACGATAACGATGAAGATGCTAAGAAAGGCGTTGCGCGGCGATAGGAATAAACCAGCTAGAACAACTCCTAATGTTTGTAGGGTAATCGGTACAAGCGAGCCTCCCAGTTTAATCGTAAGTGAGCTCATGATAATAAATAAGGCTGCGAATAAAGCGATGAACACAAGTGAGCGAATGTTGTTTCTTTGCATGCGATTGAACGACTCCTTTATGTAGTTGCGTTATTATTGTTAACCATTTATATTAAAATAAGGTTAACAATTCGAATTGTAGCATAGCGAATCGTTTTGGGGAAGAGGTTGGGTGAAATTTTTTGAAGACGGATAAGCAAGTGGAAATAAAACAGATCAGTGTTACACCACCATCCATGCGAATAGGAAATGAACCGCTTCCGATATTGAAGAATGTATCGCTTACCACTCGGCAAGGCGAATGGATAACGCTGCTTGGCCGTAATGGCAGCGGGAAGAGTACGCTGGCAAAGATAGCGGCGGGGTTTCGGGTATCCGGGCAATCCGGGCAGATAACTCGCACAATTAAGACAGCAGCCGAAGGCAAGCCGGTTCCGATTGTGATGCAGCAGCCTGAGGCCGCAATGGTAGGGGCGACGCCGTGGGAGGATGTTGTTTTGTTGCTTGAGCAGAATGAGCTTGCGGGCATTAACATCCCTTATGAAGCGGAGAAAGCACTCGAGCGTGTAGGTTTGGGTGAGCGGCTTCATCAGCCGATTGAGACACTGTCGGGGGGACAGAAGCAGCTTGTTGCCATTGCAGGCTGCCTAGCCTCCCAATCACCTATGCTTGTACTCGATGAGATTACGGCAATGCTCGATCCGGAAGCGTCGAGCTTCGTCCTGAAGCAGGTAAGAGCACTTCACGATACGGGTATTACGGTTATATGGATTACACAGAAGTTGGATGAGCTGCGCTCAGGTGATCGATTGATTGCGATGGAGGATGGGGCTATTCGATTCGATGGACAACCAGAAGCTTGGTTCAAGCGATCTCAAGCGGGTACATGCGACAGCTTGTGCGAGCAGTTCGGCCTCGAGGCGCCTTATGCGGTTCAAGTTGCTTGGGAGCTGGACGTACTCGGTATTTCCTTATCGCCCCTTCCATTGACAGCAGACATGTTGGCGGAGGCGGTGAAGCGCCATGCAAGCTGATTGGAAGTTAAGTGGCTTGTCTGTTACTACAGAAGGCAAAGATCGTACTTATTTGCTTCATGATGTAAATATGGCTTTCAAAGCTGGAGAGATTACATTGCTCATTGGTCGTAATGGAGCGGGAAAGTCGACGCTGCTAGAGACGATGGCAGGCCTGCGTCCCATTGCCGAAGGCGAGGCGATGCTAGGTGATGAACCGCTGTGGATAGATGGAAAACGTAAGAAGCGATTGAATCGCAGTGCTGCGCTCCGACTAGGCATAGCGATGCAGAACTCGGAATCACAATGGTTTGCTGCTACTGTTCGTGAAGAGCTGCTGTATTCCTTGAAGCCGTATGCTGTAGAGGAAGCAGTATCGATTCAGAGAATCGAGCAAGCCATTAATCGAGCGGGGCTGCCACAGGAGCTGCTTGAGCGTGACCCTTGGACGCTCAGCGGTGGTCAGCAGCGACGGCTCTCGCTCGCCTGCTTGCTGGCGTGCGAGCCGGAATGGCTGCTGCTCGATGAGCCGACGGCGGGGCTCGATGCCGTCGGTATTCGCCGCCTGTGCGCAGTGCTGGAAGCGCACAGGGCGGCAGGGCGCGGAGCGGTCGTTGCCACGCACGACCTCGACGCGCTGCTGCCGCTGGCGGACGCGGTCGCCGTGGTCAGCGGCGGCACGGTCCGCGCAGCGGCGCCTGCGGCGGCGATCGCGCACGCGGCAGATGCGCCGCAGGCGCTTCGCGCGCTGGCAGCGCTGCGCGCGGGGGCGGCTTTGCCGCCGGGGCTTCCGGCGCCGGTAAGCGGGGCGCCGTGGCCAGCGCCGCGTGAAACGGCGCTGGCCATTGCCGCGGAGCTGAAGCGCCGAGCAGCGGATGAGCGCAGCCCTGCAATAGCGCTGAGCAGCTCAAGCGAGCGCTCAGCGCCATTAAGCTTCTCGGCATCCAATGAAAAGCTAACTGCTCACAAGGAAGTCGGCACGGTCCAACAGCCCCTATCGAGTGCGGCATCGGGCAATAAAAGAATGGTGCTGCGCAATGATACTTTCGACCCTCGTGCCCTTGTGCTTGTCTATTTGTTTCTGGCGGCATGTCTCTTAGCGCAAAAAACAGCCGTGGGTCTTCTTTTATCTGCAATGATTACTTGTCTATTGGCGTTTCCGTTACGAGCCTTTATACGGCCGTGGGTTCGCGTTATTCGTGCCTATATCATCATGATTATCATTTTCTGCATAGTTGCTGGCATTGCCTTTAATCCATTGACTTTCGATGCAGCGAAGGCATGGCCGATCGCGCTTAGGTTCGGAGAACTGCTGCTAGTGATGATTCTAGGCATGCCTATGCTAAAACTGATGACGCCTTATCGGCTGCAGCGTGCGATTGAACAAACGTTTGGCTGGCTTGAGCGATTGAAGCTTCCTATTCACAGCTTCGCCCTAATCGTTACGCTAATATTCAGGTTTATCCCGCTGCTAACCGGTGAATGGGAGAGATTTGCGAAGCTTGCACATGCGAGGGGGAAGTCAGCTTCAATAGCTAAATCGGTTCCGTTTAATAGAATCGTTCCAACACTTATCCCCTATGTTCGTTCTATTCTACGATTAGCGGAGCAGATGGCAGATGCGCTTGAAGCGAGGGGATTCGGCTACGCAAGACGTAAGCCGGTATATGCCTTCCGATTGCAATTTGGACGTGCCGACGCCAAGTTAGCAGGAACTGGCCTTATAAGCGGACTACTTCTGTTAGGTTTTGCACATATGCTTTAACTGCGGAATAACTTGTTTCGTCCAATCTCCTTCTTCATCAGCAAGCAGCGTTCGCCAACCATGCGAGGCTGCTTGCTTTAGATTGCGCGGATGATCATCAACGAATAAAATGCTGCACTCCGGCGGTAAAAGCCCCATTACAGATTCAAAAACGTCAGGATGAGGTTTCTTCAAACCAATCTGATTCGATATGGTTACCGATTGCAAATAAGGCTTGATCATTGAGATGATGGGATCAACCCAAGCTGCTATATGATTGCTAAGTAGATGAATATCTGCGAGCGTATGCCATTCCGGGATGAGTGCCATAGCTGGGAGAGGCTGCAGGCATTGGCTTAAGGTTGCATATGCTTGTTCCCGGCTAAGCAGCGGTGTGTAGGTTATGACCCAATCCCAGAACTGTTCCTCCGAAACATGTCCTGTCCACAATTGCTCGCTTATTTCCTGTTTGTATAACGCATATAGTTCACTTGCTGGAAGCGTGGTTTCAGCCGCTAATAGCTGCCACAGCGAAGGGGTTAAATTAGTCGCAAGCACCCCTCCGATATCAAGAACTAATTGTGGTCGTGTCATTTGAGCAGCTCCTTTGCAGTTGTCTTCGGTTTAATAATTGAAAACTTACGTTCGGATCTTGCCCAGACGACAACGAGGATGAGGGCAACAGCACCAAGCATAGAGCCAAACAAGAAACCGCCGTTCAATCCCCATAACTCATTCAACCAGCCAGCTAGGAAAGGGCCTGAGAACATGCCGATGGCGTATAAGGCTTGGTATAAGCCCATCGCGGTCGCTCTGCCAGGCAAGGCGACGTCGCGGATAGCCATCCCAAGCAGCAGCGGCAGGTGGAGTCCTTGTGCGAATCCGTTAATCGCCTGTGTAATAATCAGCATAGTGAAAGAATCCCCCAGCACCATTGCTGCAGTACATATAGCGCTTATCAGAAAGCCGGCTCCGATCGTCCCCCAATCTCCGAACTTAGGCGTGAACCATCTGGCCGTCACAAGAGATGCGAAAGCATGTGGCAGCATAAAAGCGAATACGAGCAAGGTCAGCTTGAGACCGTCTGCGCCGATTTCCTCTGCCTTGAGCGGTGTGAAGCCAAACATTGTAATAAAAAGCACGCCATGTGCGAGAATTGACAATATGGAAACTTGCAGCAAGGTTTTTGTTCGAACGACGTTTTTGATCATTGCAAAGGACATACCTGGCTTGCCATTCTGCTGAGTAGGAGGCTCCTTGATAAACCATACAAGTGCCAAACCTAATACGCCGATCACAGCCCCCAGTATAAAAGGAGCATAAGGGCTAAATCCATCCGTAAGCCAGCCGCTGAGCAGCATGCCAGTCATTTGACCAGAAACGATCATGACGCTAATATTGCCCATCGCTTTGCCTGTCTGCTCCGTACTGAAATAGCTAGCGTACAGAACGGTATAAGCAACCCAAGTAGAAGCACATATTCCTGCCATCAATCTTCCTGCGAGCGGCCAGAGCCAAGAACCGGGGATAAGAAAGAAGAGGCAGCTGATAGCAGCAGTCAGCATCCCGAGCATAATAAATGGCTTTCGTTTGCCTAAGCGATCAGACACAATGCCAAGTGGAAACCGTACGAACATTTGAACAAAGCCATAACTGCCGAGTACAATACCTATATAAGGCAAGGATAGCCCACGATCGCTAAGGTAGGGGGATAGGGTTGGGACATATACGTACATCGAGGTCCAGTATAAAATAGTAATAATCGTAAAGAGCATGCGCTGTGCAGTTGATATTTGATTCATAGCAGCAGTAGTCCCCTCTCTTTTTTTACTTTAGCGTATTACACTCGCCGTTGTCACTCCTCATTTTTCAAGGGCATTTGGGAACTTATCCCTAATGTGAAGCGTATAAAGCAGAGGTATTGTAATCGGACAGCTAAATTTTGCCGTTAATAAACGAAGAGGTGAACAATAATGAATAGCGAAAATCGTGGTTCAAAAAGCGTATGGAAAGAAATAAGGGAATGGACAGTATCCCTAGGTATTGCTGTAGTAGTCGCACTGTTGTTTCAGAACTATGTATATGCGCAATCTGAGGTTCAAAATGTTTCCATGCAGAATACGCTCGTAGCCGGTCAGCGGCTAATAGAAGACAAATGGTCTTATCATTTCCATGAGCCGCGTCATGGTGATATCGTCATCATTAGCGGACCTGAGAGCGAGCTTAGGTTGATTAAACGTGTTGTAGGACTACCGGGTGATGTCATTGATATTCGTGAAGGTGAAGTCTATTTGAACGATGAAAAAATCGAGGAGCAATACGTCAAAGGACAAACAAATGCAGGCAGTGTCGCTGTTCCTTATACGGTAGAAGAAGGACAGTTATTTGTTATGGGAGACAACCGCGAACATAGTATGGACAGTCGATCAATCGGAACCATTGCCCGATCCAGCATTGAAGGCAAAGCTGTACTGCGTATTTGGCCTCTGCCTAAATTTGGTACATTAAGTAACGAATAGACACCTAATTTCAGTCGGTCAGGTATGCTCATTCATTTAATTAACAACATAATAATTTAACGTAGTTAAATAAATGCATATTCAGTTATTACGGCTCTGGCGGCCAAACGTAATAGTTTTGTAAGAAATGGTTACAAGTTCGTTTAGAAATAGACATTATGATAAACATTAGTTGGGAAGATATTGTTGAGCGAGGCGTGAGCGGAATTGTCGATTCGAGTAAAGCTTTACATGTCTTACTTAGCGATGGTGGTTTTGCCCCTCATTATGATGTGCGCATTTATGTTATTCGTTTTTTATGCTCGCGGAGTTGAGGATGTAAGACAATACTTTGAACATGAGAATAAAGAGCCTTACCTACAGGCGCTAGTGTACGGCGAGCTTTCTTACGTGCTTCGCAAAGATGCAGGCGAGCTTGAGAAGGAAGAGTATGTTGCAGAAATCCAAAACAGGCTCGGTGAGCAGTGGGCAGGGCTCGTTATTTTTAGAGATCGGCAAATGACATCTGTTGCGCCGTTTCTGGCTGAGACCGCCCCAAATCAGGATTGGGGACGATTCTTGGACGAGCAGCCATCCACCGTCAGCTTTAATTCATATCCTTTCGAAGTAGACGTCATAGACTTCGAGTACCCGGACGGAGGGATCGGTAACGCGCTTTTGTTTAGAAGAAATGATACGGTTCCTATATATTGGCGACCAATAGGGACGATTTTCAGCCTGGCATTTATCGGATTGAGCAGTTTGCTGCTAACGTATTTCGTTTCGAGAAGCATTATTCGCCCCATTAAGAAGCTAGAGTCAGCTGTTCTGCATATTAAGGATGGCGATCTTTCCCATAAGGTTGAATCAACAACGAAGGGAGAGATCGGACAGTTGAGTAATGCTTTCGAGGATATGAGGGTTAGGCTGAAGCAATCGATCGACCAAAGTCTGCAGTACGAAGAAAATCGAAAGATGCTGCTTTCTCATATATCACATGACTTAAAAACACCGATATCAGCCATCAAAGGTTATGTAGAAGGAATCATGGACGGCATCGCCAATACGGATGAGAAACGAATTCGGTACATGGAAACGATCTATCGAAAAGCAACCGACATGGATCAATTGATTGATGAGCTGTTTCTCTTCTCAAAGCTCGATCTTCAGACCGTAGCCTTTGATTTCAAAGGACTGGACATTCGACGTTATTTGGAGCATTTCTTGGACGAGCAACGCTTCGATCTAGAGAAGTCTGATGTAGAGCTGATCTATCCAAGTCTGGTGACTGAGCCGCTCATCATCGCTGCCGATCCGGATAAGCTGAGCCGTGTTCTGACAAACATATTAAACAATTGCGTTAAATTTATGGGTCAGGACAATGAACTAGAGAATAAACGGATTTTTGTGAGGGTGAGAGAGCTTCAGCATCATGCTTTAATTGTCATTGAAGATTCAGGGCCAGGTATTGAAGAGGCCGATTTGCCGTTTATATTTGACCGCTTCTATCGCGCTGAGCAATCACGCAACTTAGAAACAGGAGGAAGCGGGCTTGGACTCGCCATTGTTAAACAAATAATTGAAGGGCATGGCGGTTCGGTTTGGGCTGAGAACGCTGAGCAGGGCGGTGCAAGGTTTTGCTTGAAGCTGCCGAAATCAACAACCGTCAAAACGGTGGGCGATTATGAAGAACATACTAATCATTGAGGACGAGAAAGCCATTGCCGAGCTTGAACGTGATTATTTGGAAAGCTACGGCTTCACTGTACACATCGAGGGCAGGGGCGATATCGGACTTCAGAAAGCATTAGATGGAGGGTATGATCTTATTATATTGGATGTTATGCTCCCCAAAATGGACGGCTTCGAGATTTGCCGTCAAATTAGACAATCTACAAATATTCCAGTGCTAATGGTTACCGCCAAAAAAGAGGATATCGACAAAATACGCGGTCTCGGACTTGGCGCAGACGATTATATGACGAAGCCCTTTAGTCCAAGCGAGCTTGTGGCAAGGGTGAAGGCGCATTTGGCAAGATATGAGCGCTTAACGGCAAATAACAACGAGCGAGGCGAGCATATCCGCATTCGCGGCTTGTTTATTGACAAGCTCTCGCGCCGAGTCATGATTCACGAGAAAGAAGCGATGCTGACTTCCAAGGAATATGAGCTCGTACTTCTACTTGCCTCACATCCCAATCGTGTGTTTGAGAAGGAAGAGCTATTTGAGAGGATTTGGGGATTGGAATCCAATGGCGACGCAGCTACGGTCACGGTTCATATTCGGAGGCTGCGCGAGAAAATAGAGCATGATCCGTCTAAACCCCAATATATCGAGACAATATGGGGAGTCGGCTATCGATTCAAAGTGTAGATAGAAAACAAGGGAGTGGAACAGGTTGAAGAGTATGATTAAGTTTTCGCTGAATAACAAATTTGCTTTATGGATTCTGACATTGCTTGTTTTATTCGCAGGACTGTATTCTGGATTGAACATGAAAATGGAAACTTTGCCTGACATTACAGTTCCGATCGTTAGTGTCACGACGGTTTACCCAGGTGCAGCTCCAGAAGAAATTATGGAGAAGATTACGAAGCCGATTGAACAGAGAACTCGCAATCTAAAGGGTGTTAAGCTCATCAGCTCAACCTCTTATGAGAATGCCTCATCCGTTGTTGTTGAGTATTCCTATGAGACGGATATGGACAAAGCAGAGTCGGAGGTGAAAAACCTTCTCTCGGAGCTGACGCTTCCTGAAGGTGCTCAGCAGCCATCCGTGTCTCGAATTAGCTTGAATGCATTCCCTGTTGTATCGTTAAGCGTATCTAACGAAAGCGTTGACCTAGAGCAGCTTACGAAAGCTGTGCAGGATAATGTGCTGCCGCGCTTACAGGGTATTGAAGGTGTAGCAAGTGTTCAAATTTCCGGACAGAATGTGAAAGAAGGCGAGCTTGCCTTCAAACAAGAAAAGCTTAAGGAAATCGGTTTGACTGAGGATATGGTGAAGGGCATCGTCCAAGCATCTGTCTTGTCGGTTCCACTCGGCATTTATGAGTTCGGCGATTCCGAGAAAGCATTGTTTGTGGATGGCAACATTACTACCGAAGATGATTTGAAAAACATGGTCATTGTGCCGGGCGTTAAGCTTAGTGATGTTGCTGATATTAGCATCATCGGCAAAGCAGAGTCTATCTCAAGAACGAACGGTGAAGACGCAATAGGACTTAATATCGTCAAATCTGCTGATTCGAATACAGTAGATGTCGTAAATAACGTCAAAGATGAGATCAAAGAGCTTGAGAGTAAAAACGATGGCTTATCATTCGTGATGACGCTTGATCAAGGCAAGCCAATAGAGGATTCCGTGCATACGATGATCAGCAAAGCGATTATTGGAGCATTGTTCGCAGTCATCATCATTATGATTTTCTTGCGCGATATTCGATCGACGATTATTGCAGTAGTATCGATACCATTATCGATTCTGATTGCATTGCTCATTCTAAGTCAAATGGATATTACGTTGAATATTATGACGCTTGGCGCAATGACGGTTGCGATAGGCCGGGTTATCGATGACTCTATTGTTGTCATTGAGAACGTATATAGACGATTGGCTCTTCCGACTGAAAAAATGAAGGGCAAGGAATTGATTCTGGATGCAACAAGGGAAATGTTCGTACCGATTCTTGCATCAACAATCGTTACAATTGCCGTCTTCCTGCCGCTTGGACTTGTTTCTGGCATGATCGGCGAAATCTTCCTTCCGTTTGCACTAACAATCGTATTTGCCTTGCTAGCGTCGCTCCTCGTTGCGATTACGGTTGTACCGATGCTTGCGCATATGATGTTCCGTAAGGGCATGAAAGCAGGAAAAGTAAACCATGATAAGCCAGGTCGTCTTGCTGAATGGTATAAAGGTGTACTCCGCTGGTCGCTAAACCATAAAGGTATCGCATTCGGCTTAGCTGTACTCCTACTTGTCGGCAGCTTGTTCCTATTGCCTATCATCGGTACTAGCTTTATAGCTGGCGATGAACAGAAAATGATCGTTGTTTCCTATAATCCAGCACCAGGCGAAACTCGTGAGCAAGTAGAAGAAATGGCGCTAGTTGCGGAGAAGCAACTGCTTGAGCGCGATGGCATTTCAGTTGTGCAATACGCGGTCGGGGGGCAAAACCCGTTTAGTCCAGGTGCGTCGAAACAAGCGCTGTTCAACCTAAGCTATAACGAGGATTATGCTGATTTCACTGCAGAGAAAGCAAAAATCGTTCCACTTCTTCAAGAATTGGGTGGAAAAGGAGAGTGGAAGGAGCAGGACTTCACAGGCGGCGGTTTGGGTGGTTCTGGTGTCTCCATGCTCGTATTTGGACCAGATATGAAGACGCTCCAACCGATCGTCGAGGATTTAACGAAGAAGCTTGCTGATAATAAAGACTTGAAAGGCATTGATTCCAGCTTGTCGGCAACGTATGAGCAATACCGACTTGTAGCGAACCAAGAAAAGCTGAGCGCAAATGGCTTAACTACGGGTCAAATCGCAATGGCACTTAGTCCGGTACGTGAACGTCCGGTATTGACTACCATTGAAGTGGATGGCGAACAATTCAACGTTTATGTGAAGGTTGAAACCAAAACCTACAAGAGTAAGGCAGATCTCGAGAACGTGACGTTGACTTCGCAAACAGGTGCTGAAGTTGCGCTTAAGGATGTTGTCACAATTGAAGAGGGTGAATCGCCTAATACGATTACAAGGCGAGATGATCGGATCTATGCAGAGGTATCCGCAGATGTAACTGCATCTAATGTGGGCAAGGTTTCTACAGACTTGCAAAAAATGATTGATGAGTTGGATCTTCCAGCAGGTGTTGATATTGAGATGGGTGGCGTAACCGAACAAATCAATGAATCGTTTACGCAGCTTGGACTGGCTATGCTAGCTGCAATTGCGGTCGTATATCTCGTACTTGTTATTACATTCGGCGGTGCTGTAACGCCATTTGCTATCCTGTTCTCCTTGCCGTTCACGATTATTGGTGCGCTTGTCGCACTGCTTATCGCTGGAGAGACGCTTAGCGTAACGGCGATGATTGGAGCGCTGATGCTGATCGGAATTGTCGTTACGAACGCGATCGTACTCGTAGACCGAGTGATTCAGAAAGAAAAAGAAGGTCTATCTGTACGTGAATCGTTGATTGAAGCGGCTGGTACGCGTCTTCGTCCGATCTTGATGACGGCGATTGCTACCGTTGGCGCATTACTCCCACTTGCATTCGGGTTTGAATCAGGCGGTCTTATTTCGAAAGGGATGGCGGTGACGGTTATCGGCGGCTTAACAAGCTCAACGCTGCTCACACTCATCATCGTACCGGTCGTTTATGAATTCTTGAATCGCAAACGGAAGCATCGTGTAGCTGAAGAAGTATAAGCTTTGAAGACTGTCACTCGGTTAATCCCAGTGGCAGTTTTTTTATGACGTATAGGAATGGATATGAGTTTGTTCATCCTTACTCTATATGTTTCGTTGAAACGATGGCGTCTGCAGTAAGGACGCAGTGAGGCGTTTCTTCTTAAATATGGCTGTTTTGCATCAGATCATCTAGTCGAACGGTTCTTAGATATTCAAATTGCAGGAATAAGAAAAACGTGACGAGGCTATCCTATGAATTATTCTATTTATATGGGTAGGTGGTTTTCACATGCTGCGTCATATTGTCATGAAGGCTGTATTGGTATTGCTTAGTCTTACTCATTCGGACCTAACACCCGCGGAGGAGTCTGCCATCTTGGCTGAGCCTACCTACGCGAAGTGGGGTAAGCTTGCAGTTGAAGAGACGTCAAAAACGTATCGGAATGCTTCGATCATTGATTATAAATACGAAGGAAGAAAACTGCTTCCAAGCGGTAAAGCGTCAGAAAGCTTCGTGCTTTGGCTGCGTAAGGATACGAGGGAGTTTGGTGTTCGCGTAACGATGACGATTGATTCTTATTCGGATAAGCTCGTAAAACTAACCATTACAGAGTTGGATGTACAATAATTGGAACATTGCTGCATCATCAACGTACTACAGAAGACTAAATAACTTAGGCTTCAATGAGAAGCGGGAGGAGCTTGATCATGCTAGTATCAACTACACCAACAATTGAAGGACGTCCCATTCAAGAGTATGTAGGAGTGGTAACTGGGGAAGCCATTATGGGTGCTAATGTTGTACGGGATTTCTTCGCATCAATTACCGACATAGTAGGCGGCAGATCAGGAGCATATGAGAGCAAGCTGAAGGAAGCGCGCGATGTCGCATTCGGAGAAATGAAAAATCAAGCGGCTGTTCTGGGAGCAAATGCAGTTGTAGCGATCGATATTGATTATGAAGTCATTCGCGACGGAATGCTTATGGTCGCTGTCAGTGGAACGGCCGTTCGTCTCTAAAATAACCGTTTAAACGAAAACGGCAAAGTTCTGATTAGCATAAGCTGTGCTTATGCAATCGAGCTTTGTCGTTTTTTGTTTTGGGGAAATTACTAAATTGGGAATTATTGCAACCTTTCGATTGTAAAAAACGTTAAAATAAGGATGTACATGATTTCGAAAATAAAGAGAGGGGTCGGAGGGTGAAACAATTGAGAAAAAATGGGAAACGGACTGCTGCGCTGGTAGTCTTATTTAGCATGCTTGCCTTAATGCTTGTCTCAACAGGAGGGGCACAAGCCGCAACTTCAGAAAACGGGATCATCTTGAACGCAATAGCCGGCTTTAAAGGCTCCGTGAAGCAAGATGAATGGTATCCAGTGAAGTTATCGTTAACGAATTCGACGGATGAGGATTTGAAAGGTGAGCTTGTCATTTCTTATATGATGCAGAGTACACAAGCGACAAGCGACATTATTATACCGGTTGACCTGCCTATGGGATCAGTTATTACATTATCAGCATCCATCCCTGGTGACATGTTAAATGCAAACAATAACAAAATCCGCTATTTTCAAGGCTCCTTCAAATCAGGAAAAAGCATTAGAATGATCGGAAATGACTTCATATCGACTAATGGAATGAGCAGTAGCACGATTGGAATCGTATCACGTGATTCGAATACGCTGAATTTCATGCCGTCATTGAATCAAACGGGCTATGATATATCGATTATTCCAGTCGTAGAATCAGAGCTTCCAACGGATGCGGCCCTTTTGAATGCGTTGGATGTGCTTGTCATTAACGACACCTCAACAAGTGATTGGAACGAGCAGAAGCTTAAAGCGATTGAGGACTGGGTCAGGCAAGGAGGGACACTCGTACTCTCAGGTGGTGCCGGATATGCGAAGACAGCTGCGGGCTTTGCAGAGATTACTCCGTTCACAGCAACAGGTACGACACAGATCACGAATCAAATATCGGTCAATGATGGCAACAAAACGGTAATCAAACTACCTACACCTGTTACTGTTTCCACTGGCATAATTACTGAAGGGAACATCGATCAAGCAGAAGGCGGCATTCCGCTTGCCATTTCGAGAACAGTCGGATTTGGAAGTGTCAAATATGTTGCTTTCGACCCATCACTTGAACCGCTGGCTACGGCAGCAGGCAGCGCGTTGTTTTTTGCAACCTTGCTGAATGACAGCATCCTGCCGTTGCAGCCTGGAAGCATTATCAATAATTCTGATTTGTATTGGAGCTTGAATAACCTAGTAGACCGTTTTCCATCAATTAAGCCTCCTAATATGACATTGCTCATTATGATGTTTATTGGCTACATGGTTATCGTGGCGCCTGTACTCTATTTCCTATTGTCAAAAACGGATCGGCGGGAATGGTCTTGGTGGCTCATACCTTGTTTGGCTGTCATTACTGGCATTTCAATTTTCTACATAGGAGCAGAGGATAAGCGAGCGAAGTCTGCTCATACGATTGAGATTATCGAGCTCACTGGACAAGGTGATGCCGTTCGATCAGGTGCGACAGCCGTCTTCATACCGACAGGTGGAACAGTGAAAGCTGAGTTTGAAGAGAAACTAAACATAAAGCCGTATTCGGAAAATAATTTTCAGAACAGTGGGCTTGTACTAGACGGTAATACGCAAGTTGTAATCGGAGATGAAAAAACATCGATGGTTTGGCGATCTGTTCCTTACTGGTCAACTCGCAAGCTGTGGATGGATCGCAGAATGATGGAAACCGATCCGGGTCAACTGACGCTTGGGTATAAGCGTTTGAATAATGATTTGGAAGTAACCGTGAAAAACGATACCATTGCTGATCTTACCCATGTCGCTGTTCTGATGAATGGTACGGTTTCGATGATTGGCGACCTGAAACAGGGAGAAAGCGGCGCAGTTAAGGTTAACAAAGGAAGTTTCCAACAATCAGGCTTTTATTCCTACGGAAATATGATATTCCAGTATCCGTCAAATCACATGAATGATGAATTCAGCCGCCATCGTGAACTAGTAGATACCTACTTTAATAACAATAATGGAGGAATTGTATCTCCTGTTCCGATGATCGTTGGTTTCCGTACGAAGCATGACAAAACGTTCAAAGTAAATGGCGATCGTGTTGAAACAGATGAACTTGAGCTCTGGTCACAACGCCTTGAAACGACTTTTTTGGACGATAAACGCTTGCTCATACCATCGGGCTTTATTCGTCCGATTATTATACAAAATAACTTACAGAGTTTAAATAGCCATGGAAATAATATGTATTCCTTTAATGATGGAGAACTTGTATTCGAATATCAATTGCCTAATGCCAGCTCCGTTACTTACGATAAGCTTGATATTACGATATTGAACGGAATGCAGAATGTGAGCAAGATCATTTCAATTTGGAATGACACGACTGGCAAGTGGACGGATATTCAGGCTGCGATGGCTGCTCCAAGCGAACACCTGATTCATAATGAATTCCTTCGTATGAAAGTTACAGCCGTGGGATCATTCGAGATGAGCATGCCATTAATTGCAGTCGAAGGAGAGGTGAAATAATCGAGATGTTACAAAACAATGATGTCGAAATTATAAGTGTAGAACGATTAAAGCCCACTTCCTTGGAACCGGCACCAACAGAGAAAATAGAAGTTCCGATGATTGAAATTAGGCAGCTTACCAAAACATTTGGAAGCTTCCAAGCGCTCAAATCAATCGATTTGACGATACCTAAAGGAACAGTATTCGGCTTTGTAGGGCCGAATGGAGCGGGCAAGTCGACAACGATGTCGATTCTAGCCACTTTGATGTTTCCAACTTCCGGCACAGCGAAGGTCGATGGCCTAGATGTGACCAAATATCCGAACGAGGTAAGGAAGCGAATCGGATATATGCCTGACTTCTTCGGTGTGTATGACCAGTTCAAGACGGTTGAGTATTTGCATTTCTACGGAGCGAGCTATGGTATTCCGAAATCAGAACGTGAGCAGCTTATTCCGCAGTTGCTTGAGCTTGTTAATTTAAGCGACAAGAAGGATGCATATGTGGATACCCTCTCCCGTGGAATGAAGCAGCGGCTCTGCTTGGCAAGATGCCTCGTCCATGATCCGGAGCTGCTCATTCTCGATGAGCCTGCTTCTGGTCTTGATCCTCGCGCGCGAATTGAGATGAGAGAAATATTGCGCGAGCTGAAGGCAATGGGGAAAACGATTATTATTTCCTCGCATATTTTACCCGAACTCGCCGAAATGGTAGATGAAATCGGTGTGATCGAGCATGGTCAAATGATCGCTATTGGTAATGTGGCAGATATTCAAAACCGTTTGCGTGTGAAACGTTTTCTGCATATCAGGCTGCTTGGACGGGAGGATGAAGCCGAACATTTTTTACGGGATCGTCCGTTAGTTAACCGGCTATTGCGTGATGAAAGAGGCATCCAAATTCATTTCGGCGGACAGGATGCCGAGCAAGCAGCGTTGCTGAATGAGCTGGTTGCTGCTGGTTTTCAGCTTGTATCGTTCAGTGAAGCGCAGACGAATTTGGAAGATGTATTTCTTGAGATCACCAAGGGAGGCGACGGCTTCGAATGAGAGAGCAGACGAGTGTGAAGCAATCATCAACCAGTTGGCGGAATAAATTAATAAACCCTGTACTAAACAAAGAATTCAAGCTGCGGATGCGAACGCCAAAAGCCATGTGGACGTTGTTCTTCTATTTATTCGCTATCGGTTTAATGGCATTCAGTGCGATTTATATTGTGGAAATCAATACGGGCGGCTCGCGGTCGTTCAACCCTGAGCAAAGCAAGGTGTTATTCTATTTCCTGAGCTTCGCGCAGCTAGGACTGATTGCATTCATGGCACCAGGGCTTACTGCCGGCGTCATTAGCGGTGAGCGAGAGAAGCAGACATTGAATCTGCTCCTTACCACACAGCAAAGCTCGGCGACGATCGTGCTAAGTAAACTGGTGTCGTCACTAGGCTTTATGGTTTTAATCGTAGTGAGCACGATTCCCGTTTACAGCATGGTTTTTCTATACGGGGGCATTTCTCCAAAGCAGCTTATTCTTGTTTTTCTGTTTTATTTGTTTGTTATGCTTGTACTCGGTTCGTTCGGAATCTTGTTTTCTTCGATGTTCAAGCGGACGATGGTATCCGTTATTGTCAGTTACGGCGTAACGTTGTTTATATTCGGAGGGACGGCTTTGATATACGTTGTGCTCATGAGTACGACGGATCGGTTTTACACCTACAATGCGAATACGTATAGCTGGATTGGACATGTTCTAGCTTGGAATCCCGCTGGTGCGCTATATAGCATCCTTGATCCAGAATTTACGGATCAGGCTTATCGAATATATGGGCAGCCAATTGCTACAAATAAGCAGCCTCTCGCATTGTGGAAGGAATTCATGATGATCTATACCTGTTTGTCTATCCTTGCGTTGTGGCTGGGCATTCGGTCGCTTCGTCCAAGGATGAAAAAAAATTAAAGCGTATAAGCCTTCAGGGATAAATGGATTGATTTCAATTTTTAAACGCTAAGGAGGCTCGCCCATGCAAAAAGAGTCATTGCTGTCGCTGCTTCAACCCGTTAGGCATCGCTTGACGTTATTTACGGTAAGCAGACATGCGCTGGCTGGCCTGTTGTTCGGAAGCATCTGCAGTCTGCTTGTGCTTGGTGCGAGCTGGTTATGGCCGATTCGATATGCTCAAACTTTGATTGTGGTATTAACAGCTGCCGGGTTAGTGGCTGGAGCAGGGATCGGCGTATGGAGAAGAGCGACTGTTCGGGAAGCAGCACGGGTGATGGACCGCGTAGCAACTGAGGATGCGATTTCAACCGCTCTTGACGGCTTGCAGCGAGAAGGAGATGACGAGCTGCCAATCGTTAGGCTGCAGCGCGAGGAAGCGGAGCTGGCTGCCGAGCGTTTCGTCAGCATGCTGCGCGCAAGGCTGCCTTGGCCGGCTTGGCGAAGCTGGCGGCGTATGGTGTACGGCGCGGCAGCGGTATGGGTGGTGTCGACAGCGCTGCTCGTCATGCCTAATCCGCTCGATGAGCGGGCACAGGCGCTTGCCGAGGCGAAGGATCGGCTGGCGGAGCTTGAGCTCAAGGCGGAGAAGCTCGTCGAGGAGGCTGCTGCAGCGGAGCTTCCAGAGGAAGCGAAGCGGGAGCTGTTGCAGCCGCTCGAGGAGCTGCGAAGCAAGCTTGATGCGCTGAGCGGCGACGGGGCAGAAGCGTTGGAGCAGTTGGAAGCGGCGATCAACGAGCTGAAGCTGGCAGCCGAGGAAGCAAAACAGGCTGCTGAGCGAATGGGAGCTATGGCGGATGCGATGAGTGCAGAGCCAAACCTTAGGCAGCTCGGTCAAGCGTTGCAAGACCGAGATGCCGCAGGCATGCAGCAAGCGATCGACGATATGCGATCGCAGCTGCAAAGATTGACGCCAGCGCAGCGTGAAGCACTGGCGGAAGCACTGGAGCGGCTGGCAGCACAGCAGCCGCAGCAAGAAGGCGCCGCGGCGCTTGAACAGGCCGCGCAGCAAGCTCGCGCCGCAAGCGATGCCGCCTCTGGCGGCGAGAGCGACGGCGATGCGCTCGCCGCTCTGGAGCAAGCGCTCGCCAGCGAATTATCGCAAGGCGAGCTGGAGCAGCTGGCCCGATCGCTGGCGGACCAGCTAGATCGATCCGCGCAGCAACTAGCCGCCTCTGACGGTGGTTCGCCTGGCTCGTCCTCAAGTGGTGCTGGTACATCACCTCATGGAGGATCGAACCCGAGCTCTGGCTCTGGTTCCGGTTCTAGCTCTGGCTCTGGCTCTAGCCCTAGCCCTAGCCCTAGCCCTAGCTCTGGTACTGGCTCCGGCTCCGGTTCCGGTTCTAGCTCTAGCTCTAGCTCTGGCTCTGGCTCTGGCTCTGGCTCTGGCTCTGGCTCTAGCACTGGCACTGGCACTGGCACTGGCTCTGGCTCTGGTACTGGCACTGGCTCCGGTTCTAGCTCTAGCTCTGGCACTGGCTCCGGAAGTGGAGAAGGTACGGGTATGGGCGTTAGAAACTTAGTTACGACGCCTCGCCATATGGAGGGTTCGGGTAACGTGCAGCAGGATGGCGGGCCATCGAGCGGTGGACAAACGGAAACAGGCGGGCAATCGCCGATGATAGATGGTACAACACGGCCATATGAGGATGTCTATAACGAATATGCGACCGAAGCTAAGCAGTCGCTTGGTCGATCACAGCTACCGAGCAGCATGCAAGAGAAGGTTAAGGAATACTTTGACCAAATACAACCAAACCGTTAAGGAGGCCGTCTGATTTGATCGAATCGAAAGCACAGGTAGAAGAAGCTGCCGCGAGGATTGCTGCACTTCGAGATGAAATTGGCCGCGTCATCGTTGGTCAGCATCATGTGGTAGAGCAGCTGTTATGGTGTTTGCTTGCTGGTGGTCATGCGCTGCTGGAAGGCATTCCGGGTCTTGGCAAAACAATGCTAATTCGCACGCTTGCAGACTGCGTAGCCTTGCAATTCTCAAGAATTCAATTTACACCTGATCTTATGCCTTCAGATATAACGGGTACCACGTTGATTGACTTCAGTACACAAGGAAACGCAGCGCAGCGCTTCCAGCCTGGGCCGCTGTTTGGCAACCTTGTGCTTGCTGATGAAATAAACCGTGCCACGCCAAAAACACAAAGTGCACTGCTTGAGGCTATGCAAGAAGGAACGGTAACGGCAGGTGGAGAAACACATCGCTTGCCTAAGCCTTTTTTTGTACTGGCTACACAGAATCCCATTGAGCAGGAAGGAACCTATCCACTTCCTGAGGCACAGCTCGATCGATTTCTGTTGAAGATAGGGGTTGAGTTTCCAACTCGTGAGGAGCTCAAGCAAATCGTGCTTAGAACAACCTCAGCATCTCAAGCCAATGCAAACGCTATCATGTCTGCTGCGGAGCTTACAGAGCTTCAGATGGTAGCAAAGCAGATTCTCGTTGCGGAGGAAATGCTGGATTGGGCGGTTAAGACCGTTATGATGTCTCATCCGCAGGAGTCTGATGCGCCTGACGAGGTCAAGCGTTTCGTTCGATATGGTGCTGGACCAAGGGCGCTTCAAGCGATCATCTCCGTCAGCAAGGTCAGAGCTTTGGCTTCCGGAAGACTGCATGTAACCTGGCAGGATATTCGGCATACTGCCATGCCTGTATTACGTCATCGTATCGTGCTCAGTTATGAAGCGCAGGCAATGGGGCTGACCACAGATCGAATGACGGAAGCTATATTGGCGGTTCTAGAGGCTGAACGATGAGCAAAAGTAAGCTGTACGGTTCGAGTTCGCATTCCGGAATTTCTGGTCAAGCTTCGTTAACAGCACAAGAAGTGCTTGAGCACTTGTTTCCGAATCAAAGCTTGCTCTCCGAGCTTGACCGAATGAGCATCCGTTCGGGGAATCGGGTCAAAGGCATGTTGGCTGGTAAGCGCCGTTCCAGTTCACTAGGCGGTTCTCAAGAATTTGCGGATTACCGGCCATATTCGCCTGGCGATGATGTTAGAAGAATCGATTGGAATGTGTACGGACGCACCGGGAAAGCGTACATGAGGCAGTATTGGGACGAGCAGGAGCTGCAAGTGAGCTTATATGTAGATGTATCACGTTCAATGCACTTCGGGGAACGAAACGGGAAAAAACTTCCGTATGCGCTAAGGCTGGCTGCTTGTCTTGGCTATATGGCGCTAGGCGGCGATGACCGTGTATCCATCAAGCTGTTTCGGGAGCGAATCGTAAATGAGCTTCAGCCACTTCACGGCAGAGCTGCGGTGCCTAAGCTATTTCAATTTCTCGGGGAAGCGCTGAGCCTGTCCGATTCCGAACAGAAAACGGAGCAAGCGTCGGATGCCGACTTTACAAATATATCCATGCCCTTTAACTCTGGTACTGCTTTGCCTAGGAGGCCAGGCTCTGCTTGGGTTCTGACAGATGCGATGTTCGATAGCGGGGTTGAGGAGACCATTGTTTCTTTGCTGGCTGCTGGTCAAAAGGTAGTGCTCGTTCATCTCCTATCCCAAGAAGAGATTGATCCTGAATTAAGTGGAGAGCTCAAGCTGGTCGACAGCGAGCTTGGCACGGACAAAGATGTAGCCATTGGTCACAAAGTTCTAAAGGATTACAAGGCAGCTGTTACCGAGTTCCAGCTCAAGCTAAAGCGCATCTGCGCTGAACGAGGTGCGGTTTATGTTTTTGTTAACACATCTACTCCTCTGGAAGAGACCATCAGACATACATTGTTATCCTCCCAGCTGTTGAACAACTGAATCACATGAGGCGATTAGAAAGCACATTCCTTTCACATTTTTTTTAGACAAAATAGAGCGGAGGGGAGGGAAGCGAATGCAGTTTTTATCCTTGGCATCTGCTTGGTTTATAGCTGCTCTGCCCATCATTGCTGCGATGTATCTGCTCAAGCGAACCTATGAGCGGAAAGAAATGGCAAGCAACTTGTTGTGGCGACGCGTGCTGAATGAGCAGGAGGCCAATCGTCCTTGGCAAAAGCTGAGAGCACGCTGGCTGCTGCTGTTGCAGTTGTTGATTGGAATGCTGCTCGTGGTTGCTCTCATGCAGCCTGTATTGACCAGGCAAGCAGCGCCGACAGGGCATGCGGTTATCGTTATTGATCGCTCGGTTGGAATGGCTACCAAACCCAGCGAAGCGAACGATTCCAGCGCGGCGAGCAGACTTGAACTGGCGACTATGCAGGCAGTCGATTGGGTCGATCAGCAGTCTGGCAAAAGACCAGTTACATTAATCTCCACTGGTCCTCATCCAGAAGTGCTGGCTAATCAAGTAAGAGATAAAAGCGAACTGAAAAGGATGCTGTTCGGCATCGTTCCGAATTATGGGAAGTCGGACCGGATAGCTGCGTTATCGCTCGCGGATTCGATTATACAGGATGATCCTTCTGGCGAAATAATCATCTATACGGATGGGCAATGGGCAGATGCAGAGGAAGCCAATCAATTGCGTTTTCAATCACCTGTAAGTCTTGTATTTGTTGATGAGAACACGCCAAACAACAATTTGTCGATCATGTATTTCGGGATAAAAGCAGCATCAAACGGAATGGATGTCAATAACGGTGTAATAACTGTACGTAATGAAAGCAAGCAGGCAGAACGGCTGCGACTTGATGTATACGCAGTCACTTCAGAGGATGAGCGGAAGCTGGTTGCAAGACCGGAGATTGATGTTCCAGCTGGGGAGTGGACGAGTGTAGAGGTACCTAATCTGCCGCCGGCACACTACTACAAGGCTCAGATTCATGGGAGCAATGATCGTTTTACAGCTGACAATACATCCTATCAATTCCTAGCTAATCCAAAAGAAAGACAGGCTTTACTTGTGACAGAAGGGAATATGTTTCTGGAGAAAGCATTGCGGCTTGCAGGTGTTCAAGCTGTCAAAATCAATCCAGAACAGCCTGCACCTGAAGAAGAGCAAACGAGTCAAGTAGATTGGATTGTGCTCGATGGCATTCACGCAGCTATGTTGGAAGATACGAATTGGTCAAAGCTGCTGGAACAGAAGCCATTGTGGATGATCGACCACCCCAATCCATTGGATGAAGGAGCGGCAGTGCCGCCAAATAACAGGGTGGAAACGAAGGAGCATGTTGTGACCTCTTATTTAACCTTCTCTGATACGCATATCGGCAGAATTGCCAAGCCTGATTCGGCTGATGTGTCATGGGGGGAAGCGATTCTCAGCTATGGAGGCATACCTGTTATTTATGCAGGAATGTACGATGGCAACCCTAGGCTTAGATTCACGTTTAACTTTCAAGATACGGATCTTCCGCTGAGGCCTGAATTTCCAGTGCTAGTTGTACAAGCGGCAGAGTGGATGAGTGGTACCAATCAGCTTGAGCTGGGCACCGCTGTTTCAGGGCAACAGGTAGATGTCTCCTTTCATTCTGAAACAGTGCAAGCCGAGTGGGTGATGGTTGAGAGCAGCATCGAAAGAGTAGAAGCCGATAAGCAAGCTGCAACGCTTGATCTTTCAGCTCCCGGCTTGTATTCCGTCCCTGTTCTTCCAGGCTTGTATCGACTGCTGGAATCGAGTAAAGATAATAAGGTTGTGGGTGACCGGCTGCTAGCAGTTACCAACGATTTCACAGAACTGTCTACAGCACTTGCCCGGGCAGAGAGCAAGCCGCAATTGGAATTGCAGTGGTCGAACGATAAAGCTGGTGGTCTGCAAGCGGATGACAGTCGCATGCCAGAGCAGCAGATATCGCTTCAATTTTTTGCAGCCCTATTATTGTTGCTCGTTATGGGATTAGAGTGGGAGGTGTATCGACGTGGGCTTTCAGGCTAACAGCCCGTGGGCGCTTCTATTGCTTCTGCCACTAACCATGTATGTATGGTGGATGGCCAATCGGACAATACGTCTGCAAGGTAGTCGGAAATGGATGTCTATTGCTATTCGTTCGCTCATTCTTTTACTACTTATTGCAATCGTTGCGAATGTTCACCCATATAAGGAAAAGGAACAGCGTAAAGTGATGGTTGTTGCTGATCGATCTGCTAGTGTAGACGCTGATGAAACGATTAGTACGTGGATCAAGGATGCTTGGAGTGCAACAAAACAAGATGATTACAGCGGTATTATATCCTCGGGCTTAAATGCAGCTGTAGAGCGGCCTTTGTCGAAGCTTGCTAATGGAGAAGTGAACAGCTTTTCATTCCGAGCAAATGTGAATCAGCAATATACAGACCTCTCGCAGGGTCTGCAGCTTGCGGCATCCATGCTTCAAAAAGAAGGAGGCGGTCACATCGTTCTGCTTTCTGATGGTGCAGAAAACACTGGCGATGCGCACAGACAAGCCCGGCTATTGAAGGACGGTGGCATTCCTGTTGATATTGTAGAACTGAAGCCTGAGCAGAGAACAGATGTGTCGGTTGAAGCCTTGCATGTGCCTGCGGCGCTTAAGCAGGGAGAGACATTCAGCTTTGAAATCGTTCTTGCAAGTACGACGGCAGTTCCGGCAGAGCTGCGCCTCTTTGCAGACAATAAGGAAATATCGATTTCAAGCATTCAGCTTGAAGAGGGCGAGAATCGATTTGTTCTGCAAAGCATTGCGGTTGATCCTGGTTTTCACCGATTTCGTGCGGAGATATATGCTCAAGGGGACGAGCAAGCAGCAAATAACACTGCTCATGCTTTCAGCCGTGTAAGCGGTCCTCCCGCTGTACTAATCGTAGAGGGAGCAAGCGGAACATCTGCGAATATTGAAGCTGCACTGCAAGCTTCGCTCATTCGCTACAAAACGATTATTCCCGAACAACTGTCTAATGAGCTGGCAGATTATGCTGCATACGACAGCATGATTCTTAACAATGTTTCAGCAGCGCGAATCGCGGAGAAACCGATGGAATGGATAGCAAAAGCGGTCAGCGATTATGGTGTTGGACTCGTCATGCTGGGCGGAGATGAGAGCTATGGGCTTGGGGGCTACTTCAAAACACCCATTGAGCGGGCGTTGCCAGTCCAAATGGACTTGCAAGGCAAGAAACAAATACCGTCCTTAGGGCTTATTCTTGTTATTGATCGATCAGGCAGCATGTCCGGCGGCAGCCTGGAGCTTGCGAAGGAAGCAGCGATGCGAACGGTAGAACTATTGCGGGATACCGATACGGTTGGGGTACTCGCTTTCGACTCATCGCCATGGTGGGTTGTTGAGCCTACACAGCTGACAGACCGAGACACGGTAATGTCTCAGATTCAAGGGATTCAGCCAGATGGCGGTACTGAAATTTTTCCGGCACTGAATGAGGGCTACGAAGGCTTGAAGGCGCTGGATGCTCAGCGAAAGCACATGATTCTGCTAACGGATGGACAGTCCGCATTTCATTCGGATTATAAGACAATCACCGATGCGATGAATGATCAGAATATGACATTATCTACTGTTGCGGTGGGTGAAGGGGCAGATCAACAATTGCTTGAACGCTTGGCAAAGGACGCGAAAGGGCGCTATTATTTCACCAAAGATCAAAGTACACTTCCCGCTATATTCAGCAGAGAGACTGTGATGATGTCCCGAACCTACATCGTAGAGCAGACGTTTACGCCGAGTATTGGTCAAGCAGGGGATTGGTCGGCTCGATGGGGAAGAGGACTGCCAGCTATTCATGCTTACGTTGCAACAATGCCGAAACAAACGGCAGAGATTGCATTATGGACGCCAGCTGGAGATCCGCTCCTCGCTCGCTGGACTTATGGCTCGGGCAGAACGGTCGCTTGGACGAGTGATTTGCTTGGCAAATGGGCAGGAGATTGGGTGAAGTGGCCAGAGCTGCCGAATGTGTTCGTGGATTGGGTCAAATGGACGTTTCCACAGTTCGAGAGCATGCCATATTCCATCATTGCGGAAAGGATTGGCAACGAAGTGTTGCTAAACGTACAATCTCTTGCAGGTGAAGACGGGTCAATCGGCGAGTTGTCAGTAGGCATTCAAGATCAGAATGGTCAATTTGAATTGAAACGGTTGATGCCGAAAGCACCGGGAGAGTACGAGACGAAGCTGTCCATTTCGGAGCCAGGCGTATATTTAGCACAAATTGGGCAGCAATCAGGCGATTCCTCAATTCAGGATGGCATTACATCAGGTTTCGTTATCCCGTATTCGCCAGAATACCGAATTGCGAATGAGACGGGTTCAGATTTACTACAGAAGATAGCAGCAACGACTGGTGGAAGGGTTCTTACACGGTCTGACCCGAAGCAGCTGTTTGCATTTGAACCTACACCTTCAAGGCTGCAATACGATTGGACGCAAGAGCTGCTAACAACAGCACTTCTATTGTGGCTGATGGATATTGCGGTACGGAGACTAGGGGTACCTTGGAGCCGTTTGTATAGCCTTTTTGGAAAAAGATTTCGAATGCCTACCCTTGTCGAATCACAAAAAAACCGTAATCGTGCAGACCTTATGGCCTCCGCCCGTAGTATGTCGCGCTTGCAGAATCGCAAAGCGGAAGCGGGACGGTTCTACGGCAGCAGCACGAATAGTGAGCTCTATGCGGAATCGAAAGCCAGCATAAGCGACGAGTCCATTTCGACTGCTAAGCCAACTTACAAAAAAGACGAAATTGCGGCTGGACATGTGATGGATGAGTCTGCTGTAGTAAAGACAGACGCTACCATCAATAGACTTTTAGCTGCTAAGAATAAAAAAAGACGTTAGTTATAAGTACTCTAATAGAAGCAAGATAGACACGGGTAGGCTTGCAAGGTACAATGCATGTATAGGACTAAAACATACTAATGGCTTGAAGGGAATGGGAAATATGTATCCTGAAATAACAGCAGCAGAGCTTGAAATCCAATTGAACGAAGGAAAAACTATAAATCTTGTTGACGTACGTGAGCCGGACGAGTGGCAAGAAGGACATATTGAAGCTGCACGCAGCATTCCGTTGTCGCAGCTGCAAGAGCGTATCAGCGAGCTGCAGCAGGGCGATCAAGAAATCGTCCTTATATGCCGCAGCGGCGGTCGCAGTGGTAAGGCATGTGATTATTTGCAAGCACAAGGCTACAAGGTGGTCAATGTAGCCGGCGGCATGCTGCAGTGGCCTGGTGAGATTGCAACAGGCAACTAAAAACAACAATTAGATTTAATGATGGAAGGAAAAGCCTCTATTTGGGGCTTTTTTATTTAAATATAGGAATGGATATGATTTGATTTCACGGTCCTTTCTCTATATTTCTCGGAATGAAACGCGCCGCGCCGGCGAAGGACGGCGAAAGCGGGTTCACCTTGTTGGAGCCATTTGAGGTATTCTTAATATTATAGGAATACATCTATATATTCGTATCGACAGCTAAGAAGCAAAGGATTGGGTGAGTGAGATGATCGTTATAAAAACGAATGAAGAAATTATGAAAATGAAAAATGCTGGCGAAATATTAGCTGCGTGCCACCGAGAGCTGCGGACATTCATTCGTCCAGGTCTGACAACATCAGAAATCGACCAGTTTGTTGAGCGGTTTCTCATTGAGCAGGGCGCAACACCGGAGCAAAAAGGCTACCATGGTTATCCTTATGCAACGTGCACATCGGTTAATGATGTCATTTGCCATGGTTTTCCTGGTCAAACCGTATTGGTCGAAGGAGATATTGTAACGGTGGATATGGTTGTCAATTTGGAAGGCTGGTTGGCTGACTCTGCATGGTCCTACGCTGTTGGCAACATTTCCGCAGCTTCGCAGAGGCTGCTTGATGTAACGAAGGAATCACTATATAAAGGAATTGAGCAGGCTGTTGTTGGCAACCGGATCGGCGATATTTCACATGCCATTCAAGCCTATGCGGAGGCCGAGGGCTTCTCGGTGGTGAGGGATTTTATCGGGCACGGGATCGGGCAGAAAATGCATGAGGAGCCGCAAGTTCCCCATTATGGGCCGCCAAACAGAGGAACACGATTGAAGGCAGGCATGGTGCTGACCATTGAGCCGATGCTTAATACAGGCAAGTATCATAGCAAGATCGATCAGGATGGCTGGACAGCTAGAACGGTTGACGGCGGATGGTCGGCGCAATATGAGCATACGCTCGCGATCACCGAGGATGGCCCTATTATTTTAACTGCACAGTAAGATTAGGGAGAAACAGGCTGGCGTTGTTGACGCAGGCCTGTTTTTTAAAATATGGGAAGATATATCTTAATGAAAGCAAATCGTAACAAACCTTAAATCTTATAGCTTTCTGGCATAGTAGATCAACAGGGTATAGAATACGATCAAAACAAAAATCAAGCTGCCCATTAAGGTAAAGAAAACGTTGGCATTAAAGAAGCCGGAGACGATCGCGGCTACGCCAAGCCCGATGAGGACAATGCTCATCCCGAGCGTGCTCGCATTTCGAAAAATCAGTCCGGTTCGCTCATCGTTCTCCGCAATGTACAATTTTTTCATTTCCGTATCGTTTTTCCTGGCTCTCATGCATTTGCCCAAGTACCATGCTGCAACCACTTCAAATCCGATGAACGCTCCGATGTGAAAGCCTTTGATAAAGCTGGGTAGAACAGGCAGATGATCGCGATAGAGCATCAAGCCTGCGAAAATGAGCGCAGCTCCAGCTGCAGCGAACGACACTAGGTTCATGCGCGTTCGCATCTTTTCCTTATAAGCATTCATTACAATTCCTCCATATCGCTGAAATCGAATACTTCTTCAATTGTCAGCCCAAAATATTTGGCGATTTTGTAGGCAAGCTGCAAAGACGCCATGTACTTTCCGATCTCGAGCGACGTGATCGTCTGCCGGGTCACGCCAACGGCAAGTCCCAGTTCTTCTTGAGAAAGCTTTTGCTGTTTGCGTAATTCGGCAATTCGTGTTTTCAAGTCATCACACCTTTGCAAGGTTTACTTTGCAATTTTAGTATAGTTTGCTTTGCATTAAATGTAAAGTAAACTTTGCAATTTTAAAATTCCTGCCTTACAGCCCCTGAAAGATGATAATCATGTGAGACGGGAGGTGGTATCCGTTTTACATGGTATTACGTGTTACATTTTTGCTAAACAAAGCGTCTATATTCATATGAGAGCGTTTAAGCGGTAATTCACAGAATGAGTAAACATTCCCTAATTGGAAAGGGGGAGTCGTCTTGACCAGAAAAAGTGGATTCATTATTATGGCCGTACTAGCTTTGATGACGATCGGACTTGCCCTTGATGCTGTGCGAGTGAACACAGACAATTTCGGTTATTTTCTACCGTTAAAGGTGACGCTTCATAACGAATCTGATTTCGATGTAGTTTCGATTGAAACAGGTATCCAATCAGGCAGTGAGAAGCAAGTCATAACCAAAACGGTCAAACCAGGAGCCAAGGCAATCATTAAACCGAATTTTCATGTAAAAGGTGAAGGTGCCGTGTACTTGAAGTACACGGATTCGCGCGGCAATATTACTGAAACAAGCGCTTGCGGCTATACGGAATCTATGTCCGGTCGCACGTCTATAACCATTGATAACGATGGCGTATTAGAAAACGAGCAAAAATGCTATTAAAGCTACCCCATCAGCTGATGAGATTAAGGCGGGGATTGTAGCAGCTTTGCTAAGGTTCCATTCATGCAATTGGAATGCGTGTCATATAGTTAAATGCAAAGGTACAGGCATGACTTGGCGATGAATGGAAGGCGGTGCTTGGCTTGGCAACTGACGCAACCAATCATGAAGCGGAATATACGATAGATTTCACTGTACAAGGTATGAGTTGTACTGCATGTGCGGCTAGAATTGAGAAGGCAGTGGGCAAAATGGAAGGCGTTGAACTGGCCGCTGTAAGCTTTCCTCTTCGCACAGCATGGGTGCAATTCAAGCCTGCACGAATTGAAGCAAAGCAAATTGCCGAGAGAGTCAAGCAGCTCGGCTTTGTTGCCATGCTGAATGAAAGTGCAAAGGAAGGGCTGCATAAGGAACATCGGGCGTTAAAGCTGCGGCTAATGATAGCCGTCATGCTTACTTTGCCGCTGTTAACCAGCATGCTCGGCCATATCCCATTGCTTGTTCCATGGATAAATCAGCTGCCTCAGTGGCTTGTTCTTCCTTGGCTTCAGCTTGCGCTTGCGACGATTATTCAGTTCGCGATTGGCATGCCTTTCTATTTCGGCGCTTATCATGCGCTACGAGAGCGAAGTGCCAATATGGACGTGCTTGTTGTGATCGGCACGTCGGCGGCTTATCTTTATAGTCATTATGTTGTTTTCCAGAATGGCTTGCTCCAGCCGCTTGCTGCGTCTAGTGCACATTCTCTGCCATTGTACTTCGAGACCTCCGCTGTCGTGATGACTGCTGTACTGCTTGGCAAATATATCGAAACATCTGCTTCACTGAAGGCACTGAGCGGATCAGATGGATATGGCAAGCTGCAAAGCCAAACTGCCGTTGTAGAGAGAGCTGGCGAGCGTATTCATATACAGACGGAGTTCGTAAGAGCAGGGGATATCGTCATCGTTGAGATGGGGGAAATCATTCCTGTCGATGGGATCATTACAGCTGGACAATCTGAGGCGAATGAAGCTCTGTTAACTGGCGAGAGCCTGCCTGTTGCGAAGGGTGAAGGCGATCCGGCATGGGCTGGAACGCGCAATGAAACGGGACCGCTTCGTATCCGAACAGAAGCTGCAGGACATGATACGATGCTGAATCGTATACAGGAGCTTGTCCGGCAAGCTCAACGTTCGAAGTCTGCGATACAGCGCAATGTAGATGCGGCTGCTAGCTGGTTTGTTCCTGTTATGCTTGCATTTGCACTAATTACTGTGTTGCTGTGGGTCGTTCTATTGGATCCAGGCAATTGGAGTAAAGCGTTGATATGCGGAATAGCGGTGCTGTTGGCAGCATGTCCGTGTGCCCTTGGTTTGGCAGCTCCTATTTCATTGGTGATTGCCTCAGGAAGACTCGCTAAGCAAGGGATCATAGCTAAGGAAGCGGGGGCATTAGAGCGGCTTGCAAGCATTCAAACGGTTATTTTCGATAAAACAGGCACTTTGACTGAAGGGAAACCGAAAGTAAATGCCATATTTGCAAGGACTGGCAGCCGCTCAGCTCTACTGCGAATGGCAGCTGCTGTTGAGTCGGAGTCGACGCATCCGCTTGCGACTGCGATAGTGAAAGAATCCGTGAAGCAGGGACTTATTATTCCTTCTGTCAGCGAATATGCATTCACACCAGGTGGAGGCGTTGAAGCTGTCATTGAAAAGCAGCACGTTTCAGTAGGTAACGCAGCCTTCACGATAAGACACAAATGGATAATGGACGATTCAATTATTTCGTTCGCCGAGCATCGTGAAGAGCTTGGTGAAACGGTGCTTTATGCTGCGGTAGATCGGAGTGCGATAGGTGCTCTTGCTTTTAGCGATAGCGTGAAAGAAAATGCTAGAGATACAGTAAAGCAGCTCAAGGCACAGGGCGTGACGTCAGTACTCGCTACTGGTGATCATATAGCGCCCGCGCTAGCCGCCGCCAAGGCTGTAGGCATTACAGAGGTTTATTCCTCCATGATGCCGGAGGGAAAGCTTGATCTCATTGCGCTTAAGCAGCGGAAGGGAACACGTGTAGCCATGGCAGGCGATGGCTGGAACGATGCACCTGCGCTGGCAGCGGCAGATGTAGGGCTTGCCATGGGAGAAGGTGCGGATGCTGCATTAAGCGCAGGTCACATGACTTTGTTGTTCTCACGGCTCAAAGCGATTCCAGAAGCGATTAGTATCAGCAGGCTGACGATTCGGAATGTGAGACAGAACTTAACCTTTGCTTTTCTTTATAATGTAATTGTGATTCCCTTTGCAGCTCTAGGATTACTTGAACCTTGGATGGCTGGAACAGCTATGGCGCTAAGCTCGGTATCGGTCGTAGGGAATGCTCTACGGCTTAAAGGGCAACTGAGAAGAAAAGCGGGCGTATATCCATGATGCTCACTTGGCAGCTCATAGGCTTTATCATTCTGACAGGCTTGTTCAGTGCTCCTCATTGCATGGGGATGTGTGGAGGGATCGTTTCTGCTGTTTCTTTGAATACAACGGCTTCAGTTCGGAGGTCGATGCTGTTATACAATGCTGGTCGCATCCTATCCTACAGCCTGCTAGGTGCAGCAATGGGTACCGTAGGATCGTTTGTTGATGTTGCTGGCAAATTCGCCGGTATGCAGGGGCTTGCTTCAATTATCGGGGGCTGCTTCTTGCTGTTGTGGCTGTGGCGGCGATTCCAGCTACCTTTTATGTATAGACTTTCGACAATCCTATATAAAAGACTGGCTCAGAATACGAATGCGAATGAAACCAGACGGAAAGAAACGCTGCATCTGCTTGCGACAGGCATTGCTTTCGGATTCCTTCCATGCGGTCTAACCTATGCGATGCAAATGACAGCAGCCTCTACTGGCTCAGGGCCGGCAGGTGCTGCTGTTATGGCTTTGTTCGGTTTGTCTACGTTCCCGGCCTTGGCCTTGGCAGCTTCCTTTGCTTCGTTTGCGAACAAAAGGTGGCGCCGGTTCATGCATAAAGCAAGCTTTGCCACAGCTTTTGCAGTAGGCGTGATATCCATACTGCGCGGACTCGCAGCGAGCGGCATCATTCCGACGATTAATCCATGGTTGTGGTAGGATCAATGAACAGCCTTCAGCAATCGGCTAATTGTGTAAGACTGCTGGTTCGTTTCTAGCGTCAGAGTTGCACTCCAAGTGCCCGCCATGAGCGGAACACCTTCACCTTCATAGTTCCCGGGGGATGATTCAATCATCTCGAAATCATAATCTCCGCATACCATACTGAGCATCTCTAGTTTTACCCTTATGACAGCATCTTTAATGGGTAATCCTTGCAGGTCCTTGATATCTACTGTGAAAAGGTTTGCATGCAGAACCTTGGCTGGATATTCGCTGATCATCCAGCTTGCTGTACCGATGTCGAAAGTATGCTCTGTTATTTGCGGCGGATCAGCGTCGTCTGAGCTAAACCACCATATGGCTGATCCAGCCAATAATGAAACCAGAATGACTATATATATGTACTTAGGTTTGGTATGCGGATCTTTTAGCGGCTTCTGCATAATCGTAATGAACCTCCTGTATACTTCCAGTTATGAATGTTTCTTCTTTCATTTACCTATGCGGCGACGAACGGAAGCAGAACAGGGGGAACAAGCGAAGCCTATATTGCCAAATTTGATATTTTAGGTCATATTAGGAATAAAAGATCTGTTACGGTTTATATTCGACTGTCATATGCGGCTAATCACGAAACAAATGACGAATACAATAAAAACAACCAAATGTATGCAGTGACGGAGGAGCAGCCATGCTCCTTCTTGCTGTTTCTGACTTCGTAAAGACTAAACGATTCGTTTGTTTGGCAAATCGCTGTTAAGTGGATAAGTTCTGCTACTGAATAGCTATTTCGGCATGTTCAGGAGGCGTAATGTTTACGATCTTTGCAAGGTTAGCTGATAAGGTGGGCATAGGAAACGGACGCTTAGACCGAATATGCAAGAACAAAGGAGCTGACAGGTAAGATGTTGGAAAGATACGGTCACGGGGGAGATTTAAGGACCGCTGAGGAAGTTTTTGATAGGCCCGCGCATCAGTTTGTTGATTTCAGCTCAAATATGAATCCGCTTGGACCGCCCCCAAGTGTTAAGGAAGTATTGAATCGCTACATCGATACGATTGGATATTATCCGGACCCTGCTGTTAGAGGGCTAAGACGCAAGCTGGGCAATAAGTATAATATCAATGAGCAGTCGATTGTAGTAGGGAATGGGACTGCTGAGCTTATTGATTTAATTGTTCGCGCACTACAACCCAAATTAACAACGCTTGTAATCCCCTCATTCGATGAATACGGGGATTCTATTCGAAAAATTGGCGGAGCCGTGTATGAGATCAAGCTTTCACAACACAATCAATTCGAATTGAGCACTGATTCCGAACATCTTTGTGAAGCAGCAGCCACCGGCTCCTTATTTATACTTGGTTCGCCGAATAATCCGACAGGGCAGCTCGTTGATCCTGAATTGATCCGTACGCTGCTCAGTCGTGGAGCATATGTCGTTTTAGACGAATCCTTTATGGATTTCGTTCCTAATGAATCTGCTTTTAGCCTTATTCAAGAGGCAACGAAACATGAAAGACTTTTTGTTATTCGATCCATGACCAAGTTCTATTCCGTGCCAGGTATTCGATTGGGTTACATTGTTGGAATGCCAAGAACGTTAAGCGGTTTAAAGCGCCTGCAAATCTCATGGAGTGTGAATTCACTAGCCCAACAGATTGGAGAATCTGTCATTGATGAATCCAACTATGCTGAACAAACCCACGTATGGCTGCAAGAGGAACGGCCTTGGCTTGCCTCGGGGCTGCGAGCACTAGGATTCGAGGTGAATCCTAGTGCTGCCAACTTTTTGTTAGTCAAGCTGCCGAGAGATTGTCGATTAAGTGCAAGCATGATGCAGCTGCAGATGGGCAAGCAAGGAGTGCTTATTCGCGATGCGTCTCGATTCCCAGGGCTCGATCATTCCTACATTCGTGTTGCGGTCAAGCTTCGACAGCAGAATGAAATATTGTTAACAGCATTAAGTAAATGTTTGTCCGATTATAGCGAATCAAGTCATTAGTTTGATTAATTGTTAATGTCATTAAATAATTGTTCATACGGTGGACTCCAGACGGGAAAGAGGAATTGCATCCATATAGTAGTTACATAACGGGTCATTCATGTAAAATAGGGAGTGAAACGTAGAATGGAGGATTTATTCTTTGATACGCATTGTAGGCTATACCAAACAAAAAGAATGGTTAACAGATCTGACTATTGATGATCTGAAGTCAACCGAACTCGAATGGTACTGGGTTGATTTCCACAAGCCATTGGAAGAAGAATGTCGACTGCTTGATACATACTTTCATTTCCACCCGCTTGCCATCGAGGACTGTTACCATTTGCTGCAGCGCCCTAAGATCGATCATTATGAGGATGTACATTTTTTTGTGCTGCATGAGGTGGAGCGCAAGACATTAACAGTGAATGAAATCAACATGTTTCTCGGCCCGAATTTCATCGTCACGTTCCATTATGAGCATTCACCTGAAATTGAGGAAGCACGGACGAAGTTATTAGCGAGCAAGAAGATTGGTGAGAAAGGACAGCTCTATGCTGCCTATTTGGTCATGGACAAGCTGGTAGATCAATATTTTCCAGCGGTTCATGAACTGGAGGACCAACTGCTGGATATGGAAATTGGAACGGATGATGGGCAAAGTCAGACATTGATGTCGGACATATTCAACATTCGATCCAGGCTGCTTCGGCTGCGCAAAACGATCTTACCGATGCGGGATTTGTTATACAGACTAACGAATTCCGACCGCATCGAGGGAATGGAACCCTATTTAGCATTTTATCATGACATCTATGACCACCTGCTTAAGCTGTCCGAGATGATGGACTCAAGTCGTGAAATGACAGCAGATCTGCGCGATAACTATATCTCGTACAACTCTAATCGAATGAACGCCATCATGAAGACGTTGACGGTTATTACGACGATCTTCATGCCGTTGACGTTTCTGGCCGGTATATATGGAATGAATTTCAAGAACATGCCTGAGCTTGAATGGAGCGGCGGATACTTTGCCGTCATTACCGTTATGCTTGTCATTGGGCTGGGGATGTACGCTTGGTTTCGCAGTAAAGGCTGGTTTAAATGATTTTGCTTAAGGAGATTGGATAGCTATGGAGATGAAAGAGTCTGCTCAGATGAGCACGAGGAAGAAGCTGGCGATTGCCGGTATTTTAACAGGAATTCTGCTTGCCTTGGTCATTATGCTATATCTCATGATCATCGCGCTTGGACACCGAAACGATGCTAATTTGTTGAAGTCGGATCAGGTGCTGCACTATGCCTATCACACGAAAACTTCTCCGAACGGAATGAAGCTGCATGTGCTGCAGACGAAGCCTGCCTTTGTGACCTTAGAAACGATAAATAATAACGTTACGCTGACTGGGAAGGTTGGTATTAACGGTGGTTTTTTCTACGGCGATCAACTGCTCAGCATTGGCGTAGTCAACAGTATTCCCGTTAACAAAGATATTGGCAGCTTCGGAACGGGTAGTGAAAACGTGAAGTATGCCCGCGGTACGCTCGTATGGGACGGCGCTTCGGATCAACTTAGCGTACAAATTGCAAGCAAAGCTTCTGAGCTGAAAGTGAAGGACCATACGCGGTTCTGGGCGCAGGGGGGCATCAGCATGAGTCTAGGTGATGATGCGGGATGGGTGAAGCAAACGGAGAATGAGCATGCACCGTTTCCAGCTGATGACAGGCTGCGTTCAGCAGCGGTCTACGATAGCAGCGGATCTCTTTATTTAATTGTAAGCGAAACGAAAGGATCATTGGCTTTATTCAGAGAAGCGACCATTCAGACAGTTGGAGATGGAAAGCTTGTTGACGGGATCTTTCTTGACGGCGACGGTTCGTCACAGCTGCTAAGCAGCGATGCCGCGATACCTGGCGACAATCGTCCTGTTGTGCAGATGCTGCGCATCGTGAAATAAGGGTAAGGATGAGGAGTTATGAATATGGGTCAATTGCATTTGCCGATTGATTCGGTATTGCCGCAGCTGCTGGCTGCTCTGAGCAGTGGAACGAATGCTGTACTGGTGGCGGAGCCCGGTGCAGGCAAGACAACGCGAGTACCGCTAGCTATTCTGAATGAGCCATGGCTGTCAGGCAGAAAAATAGTCATGTTGGAGCCGAGAAGATTAGCAGCACGCTCTGCTGCCGCCTTCATGGCGGGAACACTTGGTGAGGAGGTTGGCCAAACGGTAGGCTACCGCGTGAGGATGGATACACGTATAAGCCGTCATACACGCATCGAAGTGGTGACGGAAGGCGTATTAACGCGAATGCTGCAGGAAGACCCGGCATTGGAGCAGATTGGTGCTGTGTTGTTTGATGAATTTCATGAGAGACATTTGAATGGTGATCTAGGGCTAGCGCTTTGCTTGCAGTCGCAAGCGCTTCTCCGTGAGGATTTGCGAATAATGGTAATGTCGGCAACGCTGGATGCAGCTCCCATTGCTGAGCTTCTTGGAGAAGCACCGATTATTCGAAGTGAAGGGCGAGTATTTCCAGTGGCAACAAATTATGCTTCTCAGAAGCAGGCTGGACCCATTGAGCCGCGAATGGCAGCGGTCATACTGGAAGCTTTGCGTTCTCAGGAAGGGGACTTGCTTGCTTTCTTGCCCGGCGTAGCCGAAATCAGACGTACAGCTCGAAAGCTATTGGAACTAGGTTTTCCTGCTGGCATTCGAATGGAAGAGCTGCATGGCAGCCTTCCGCTTGAGCAGCAGGATGCGGCTATTGCTCGCTGCAAACCTGGGGAGCGAAAAGTCGTGCTTGCCACTTCCATTGCGGAATCAAGCTTGACGGTGGAAGGCATTACGATCGTAGTTGACAGCGGTTTAATGCGTATACCGCGTTTCTCACCGCGCACAGGAATGAGCCGTCTAGAGACTGTTCCCGTCTCAGCCGCCTCTGCGGATCAGCGGCGGGGAAGAGCGGGGCGTTTGGCGGCAGGAACCTGCTATCGGTTATGGACAGAGCAGGAGCATCCTTATTTGCTTGATCATAACACGCCAGAGCTGCTCGAAGCTGACCTTTCATCCCTTGCACTTGAGCTTTCCATTTGGGGGGTTCAGGATGCAGCAGAGCTAGATTGGGTTACGCCGCCGCCTGCTGCTTCCTACGAGCAAGCTGTTTCGCTTCTGAAGCAGCTTGGTGCAGTTGATGCTGCAGGCAAGCCGACTGCAAGCGGCCTTCAGATGGCGAAATTCGGCCTGCATCCGCGACTAGGTGCGATGATTCTGAAAGCATCCGAGTTCGGTGCCGTACGATTAGCTTGCGAAGCTGCAGCTTTACTCAATGAACGCGACTTGCTTACACAAGAACGCAATGTCGATATTCAGCTGAGACTGGAGCTGCTGCATGCCTATTCGGGATCTGGCCGAATCACGCACAATGAAGGCAGAGGGGAGAATCCTGCGAGCGGAGCTGCGCGCCGAATCGCCTTGCAAGCAGCTCAATGGGAAAAGCTTGTTGTTTCGGACGTTAAAGATCATTTGAAGCTAAGCACTATTGCTGGCATACCGATTGGTATTCTTCTTGCGTTTGCTTATCCGGATCGTCTTGCGCAGCGGCGAAGCGATGGACGTTATTTATTGGCGAACGGGAGGGGTGCCGTGCTGCCAGAGCAGCAGCCTCTTTCCCTTTTTTCCTATCTTGCTGCTTGTGAAATGGATGATGCTGGAACAGAGAGCCGTATCCGACTTGCAGCAGAACTGCAGCAAGCTGATTTGGAGAAATATTTGCATGATCAGTTCATACATGAAGAAATTATAGAATGGGATGCGGGGGCACAGGCCGTTAGGGCCCGCAAGCGAGTTCGGATAGGCGTTCTTATTCTGAAAGAAACGATCACACAGAAGCCGGACGATGAGAAGGTAGCAGACGTCTTGCTTGCCGCCATCAGGCAGGCTGGATTTGCGATGCTGCCCATGAGCAAGCAAGCGCAGCAGCTAAAAGCTAGAATGCTGCTTATGTCGCGTGCGGGTACCGACTGGCCTGATGGCAACGATGAAGCACTTCTGGAGACAGCTGGCGAGTGGCTGAGACCTCATATACTCGGTATGAAAAGCCGATCGGATATGCAACGGCTGCCGATGCTGCAACTGCTTGAGAGCAAGCTGACATGGCAGCAGAAGCAGGAGCTGGATGAACAGATTCCGACACATATTGTAGTACCAAGCGGTTCTCGCATACCCGTTGATTATAGTGATCCCGAACAGCCGGTACTTGCGGTACGTCTACAAGAGCTGTTCGGCTTGAAGGAAACGCCGAGACTGGCAAGAGGCAGACTTGCCGTAACGCTGCATTTACTCTCGCCTTCTCAGCGGCCTGTGCAAGTCACTCGAGATTTGAAAAGCTTTTGGGAAAATGCTTATTTTGAAGTGAAGAAGGACTTGAAAGGCCGCTATCCTAAGCATTATTGGCCTGACGATCCCTATGCGGCAGCACCGACTAATCGGACGAAGCCGAGACCGCGTTGATGCGCTCGGCTCTCGTTGCCTGCTGCTTGTTCATATGAAAGGAAGCGATCTGCGAATATGATTTATTACCTTTTAGCTGTCTATTTATTGGTCATTAACTGTTATACCTTTTTATTAATGGGGTTGGATAAAAAAAGTGCACGAAAACAACGAAGGCGGGTGCCTGAAAAAAGACTGTTTCTACTGAGCGCTGTGGGCGGAGCAGGAGGCACATGGCTTGCCATGAAGACATGGCGCCATAAGACTAAACATCGTTCGTTCACCGTAGGCATTCCCTTTTTATTCGGACTAAATATATTGCTCATTCTTGGTATTGTATGGCTGAATGGAATTGGATTGAATACCTGATTGCGTAAAGAAGCTGACCTATGGTATATTGGGGCTTCTCTTTTTATATTGAACACCAAAACTTAGGAGGTAACTGACTTGACCGTTCAAAGTGCCTATCAAGAAGAGCAGGAACGATTAACGAAATCACTGGAGGACATCCTGACTCAGCTGCAGGCCATTGGCCCGCGCTACAAAGGGGATGACTTCACCGAGCAAATGCTCGATCTGCAGCAAGAGGAACGCCGGCTGAGACTGGAAATATCGAAACGAGAGCCGTATTTCGGCCGCATTGACTTCGAAGAGCTTCCAGGAAATGAAGCGAAGCCCTTATATATTGGCAAAGCAGGAGTAGCGAAAAAAGATAGCAATGAGCTGCTCGTGATCGATTGGCGTGCACCAGCTGCCAGCGTATTCTACTCCTTTACAGGTGGCGAGGCTCCGGCATCCTATGAATCGCCCGATGGGCAGATTGAAGGACATGTCCACTTGAAGCGGAACTTTATGATTCGCCAAGGCGAAATTGTACGGCTGGTTGACAGCTACGTACGAGGTCAAGATGAGGGCTCAGTAACAGATGAGTTCCTTCTCTACCGTCTAGGTGAGAACAAAGATAATAAGCTGCGTGACATCGTATCAACGATTCAAGGCGAGCAGGACCTTATTATTAGAGCGGACCGGAGCAAAGCGTTGTTTATCCAAGGCGTAGCAGGAAGTGGAAAGACGACCGTTGCCTTGCACAGGCTGGCATTTCTCCTTTATCAATATGCAGATAAAATGCGCGCAGAGCGGATGATTATATTCGCACCGAACCGCATGTTTCTCGACTATATATCCGGTGTATTGCCGGAGCTTGGTGTAGGCGATATTCAGCAGACGACGTTCAGTGACTGGACCGTTGAGCTGCTGGAGAAGACGATAACCGTCAGTGATCCTTCGGATGCGATGTCCTATTGGTTCGAAGAGCGCCGGACGGCAGAGGAAATTGAGCATGCTTCTGGCCGTTTCAAAGGGAATTTGGCGTTTAAAAAAATCGTAGATGAGCGAATTGCTGATTTCGAGAACCGGATCGTTCCCGTTATTCCATTCATACCTATTGACAGATTAGAACTGTCTCCCGCGCAGATGCGCGAATGGTATGATACGGACTACGGTGAAGAAACGTTAATGAAAAAGCGCGATCGTTTAGTTAGCCGCATTCGTCGTTGGTTCGAATCAGAGCTCAAGATGAAGGGGATTGCAGACAAAAAGGTAAGAGCAAAGGCGCTTGCCAAATTCAATAGCTTTACGAAAAAAATACCTTCATACACGGCTTTGCAGCTATATGCCTCGTTGTTTAGCGGCAAGCAGCAGGTTGACGACATTCCGAAACAGCTTTCAAAAGCTACTGCAGCGCGCTTGAAAAACGAGGTTGCCGCCGCGGAGGATTTAGCTCCGCTTGCATACATCCAGCTTCAGCTGTTCGGCCTGTCTAAGCAAGCGTTCGACCATATCGTTATCGATGAAGCGCAAGACTATTCGCCGTTTCAGCTTGAAGTGCTTCGTCTATGCCAGCGTACGGCTTCGATGACCGTATTGGGCGATTTGCAGCAGGGTATACATGCTTATGCAGGTGTACAAAGCTGGGGCCAGCTTACAGAGCTGTTCACGGAGGAGCAGATAGGCTACTATGAGCTCAACCGTTCTTATCGCTCAACTACGGAAATTATAGAATTTGCGAATAAGATTCTGGGCAGCATGACTGGCGGCGTTAAGCCTGCCGTACCCGTATTCCGCAGCGGCGATGCGGTAATTGTGGAGTCGATATCGGATGAAGCATGGCTTCCCGCTCTAGAGGCAACCGTTAGGGAGTGGCAAGCGCAGGGCGAATATGAGACCATATCCGTCATCGGCCGAACAGCGTCAGAGTGCGAGGTTATTTACAATTATTTGCAAGAAAAGGAACTGCCCGCGTCATTAGTTCAGAGCAAACAGCCGGCTTATGGTGGCGGTCTGTCAGTAGTACCCGTGTATTTGTCGAAAGGGCTAGAGTTTGATGCGGTGCTGATCGCTGATGCGGGAGAGGAAGCTTATGCACCGCTTGATGCCAAGCTGCTCTATGTAGGCTGCACGCGCGCACTGCATAAGCTCAAGCTATATTCACGAGGGAAGCTGACCTCATTACTTGGTGAATAAACCTTCTAGTGCAGCGTTAATTTGTATCAGGGATGAATGGGAACGCAATCTATTAGGCCGTCGCAGCGCTTGCGGCGGTCCTTATTGTTGTTCAGCGTGCAGAGCCATTGTTTATAGGATGCCAAATAGATCAATAATGTGAACAACGAATCCGATTACCACCTAACGGCGTATAAATGGCGATAGAGGAGAGTGGGCGAATTGGCACTGGTCTATGAAACACATGAGCAATTGAAAGCAACTTTGCAGGAAATCGAAGCATGGGAGAAGGAGCAGAAGAATTTATGGTTCTGGGAGAAGATAGGGCGCCTTCCTTTCATGCTGCTAGATAAATTAACGCCTAAATTCATACAAGAAAAGATTGGACAAGCAGTGAATGAAATGGGCAGCTATATTCAAAATGGAGGTAAATATCTCATCTCAGAGCGTTCCATATTAGAACAGCTGCAGCGTAATGCTTCGCAGGCTGGAATGAAGCAGTTGAATGACGATGCAGAGAATGAGTTCGAACAGGCAACGCAATTACCTTTGTCAGTTATGAATACTACAGCCGCCCAGCTTGCCTCAAGCCGCTCGACGATGGCAACCCTTCAAGGAGCTACTACAGGGATAGGCGGCATCTTTACACTGGCGGTAGATATTCCAGCTGTGCTGGGCTTATCGCTCAAGATTATTCAAGAAATTGCAATCTGTTACGGCTTCGATCCTAAGTGCAAGGAGGAACGCGTATTTGCCGTGAAAGTGATGCAATTCGCTTCATCCGATATTGTGGGCAAAAAGGCGATTATTGAGGAACTTGCTGCTTATGAGAAAGGAAGCAGAAATAGCCAAATGATGTCGCAGTTGCAAGGGTGGAGAGAGGTCGTTACGATGTATCGCGATAATTTCGGCTGGAAGAAACTGTTTCAGATGATTCCAATCGCGGGTATGCTGTTCGGTGCATTCATCAACCGCGGTATGCTTAACGATGTGGCAGAGGCCGCAACGATGTTATATAGAAAACGCAGAGTATTAATCAAGCTTGAGGAGAATGAGGCGAAGGCGTAATGACAGTGATGACACGAGAGCAATTAGCACAGAAGGCAGCTGTTTTCATCGGGGAAGCCTATTATGAGCTTGACAAAACTGAAGCGGAGGCAAAGCGCCGAATTGAGGCAGTCACAGAGCAAATAGAGAGAACAGGCAGCTATGAGCATACCTATGAAGAGCTAAAGCATGGTGCCAAAATGGCTTGGCGCAACAACAATCGGTGTATCGGACGCTTGTTCTGGCAGACGCTGGAGGTATTCGATGCACGTGACGTAGAAGATGAGCTTCAAGCAGCCGAACGGATATTCGCTCATATGGCGTTCGCAACGAATAAAGGAAAGGTTCGTCCTGCTATTACAATCTTGCCTGCACGCAGCTCGAAAAACAGCATGCGATTATGGAATCATCAGCTCGTGCGCTATGCGGGCTATTCAACAATGGACACAGTCGTTGGTGACTCGTCCTCCTTGGCATTCACTGCAGCTTGTGAGAAGCTGGGCTGGAAGGGCGAAGGCACGCGGTTTGATTTATTGCCGCTCGTGATACAGAAAGGCGATGACCAGCCTAAATGGTTCACATTGCCAGCGAATGCAGTGCTAGAGGTACCGTTATCACATCCGACCTGTAATGAATTCGAGCAATTAGGCTTACAATGGTACGGCGTTCCGTTCGTAGCCGATATGGAGCTTGAGATCGGCGGAATATGTTATGCAGCAGCACCATTTAACGGCTGGTATATGGGTACAGAAATCGGTGCTAGAAACTTGTCCGATACGGATCGTTATAACGAGCTGCCAAACGTAGCAAAGCTGTTCGGCTTCGATACATCGACGAATACTTCGCTATGGAAGGATCGCGCATTAGTTGAATTAAATATAGCCGTGCTTCATTCCTATAAGAAGCACGGCGTGAGCATCGTCGATCATCATACGGCAGCAGAGCAATTTCTACGATTCGAGAAGCAGGAGCAGGAGAAAGGCAGGCTCGTAACGGGACGCTGGTCATGGCTCATACCGCCAATGTCACCAGCAACGACTGGCATATGGCATCGCAGCTACAAGGATATTGAACGAACGCC
Source organism: Paenibacillus sinopodophylli (assembly GCF_005930355.1). GTDB lineage: Bacteria > Bacillota > Bacilli > Paenibacillales > Paenibacillaceae > Pristimantibacillus > Pristimantibacillus sinopodophylli. The sequence goes on along the minus strand of NZ_VDBO01000001.1, from coordinate 920,066 downwards.
GATCTATCGCTCACAACCCGTTCCGTATTAATCGCTAAATAGCGGCTTGCTTGGAGAGATCCTCCTTAATGAGATCAGCGGTTAATTGCCCGCTTAACGTAACCATAGGGACACCGCCGCCTGGATGCGTTGAGCCGCCAACGAAATACAAATTTCCGATTATGGCACTACGGGAAGGGATTTTGAAGCCCCCATTCAACTTGCGATCTGTGACAATGCCATAGATGGAGCCGCCGTTCGCGCCGTATAGCGCTTGTATGTCATCAGGCAGAAATTGATGCTCCCACTCAATGTGCTGACGCAAATGCTCGGCTCCCATGCGTTCCAGCTTATCCAGCACCAGCTCCCGGTACGCTTCTTGATAAGTTGCCCAGCTCTCCCCTTCGCGAAGCGGCGGGACATGGGTAAGGACGAACCAGTTCTCCTTGCCAGAGGGTGCTTGCGATGGATCGCTTTTGGACGAAATCCCGACATACACCGTCGGATCGGAAGTAGGCTTTTTACTCACGAACATATCGTGGAACTCTCGTTCTGGCTGCTTCGAGAACAGGAAGTTATGATGCTTGAAGCTGTCATAGCTCCGATTGACTCCGAGCAGCATGACATGACCTGAGACAGTTGGTGCATATTTGGCAAGCTTCGTGAGCTGAACCGCGCTTTGGGGATGATGGCTTAGGATGCTTCTATGTGCAGGCAACGCTTCTAGGTTGCTAACCACTAGATCACAGCTAATCGTTTCTCCGTCTAGTCTTACTCCGGTTGCCATTCCGTTCTCCGTTATAACCTCCAGCACTTCACTGTTCGTTCGCACCTCAACGCCAAGCTCGATAAGCAGCCGCAGCATGCCGCGCGCTATATTGTACATGCCTCCCTCGACATAATAGATGCCAAGACCCATCTGCACGTAAATAAGCTGGGACAGCACAGCTGGTGCTGCGTATGGTGATGAACCGATATACATAATCATAAAGTTGAATAGCTGCTTTAGATGCGGATGGCGCAAATAGTGCTCGGTTTTCTGTGCCATTGTCTTCAGAGGGTCCATGGCCAGCAATTCCTTCAGAGAATGCTGCTGCCGCATATCCGAGATACCGGTTATCGAACGACTATAGAAGCTTTTCAGACTAAGTTCATATTGCTTGCGGCAATAGTCCACATAGCGCATAAATCGTTCTTTATCCTCGGCCGAAAGAGCATCAATCTGGGCAAGCATATTTGGAAGATCGCCTAGCACGTCAAGCTCGGTTCCGTCCTCATATTTGGCCCGCCACTGTGGCTCTACTCGTTTTAATGTCATGTAATCTTCCAGATTCTTGCCGGCAGAAGCGAATAACTGCTCCAGCACCCAAGGCATCGTAAGAATGGAAGGTCCCGTATCGAATCGGTAGCCTTCGCCCTCGCGTATATTCAGTTTGCCGCCTGCTCGCTCGTTCTTCTCAAGCACTAGCACATCATGTCCGTCCGCACGCAGTCTAATTGCTGCTGAAAGTCCTCCAAGGCCGCCTCCGATTACGATCACTTTTTTATTCATCAATTATAATCCTCCTGATTTGAAATCACTCATATGGTTGATAATAGATTCATACCCACATCAATTGTCTTATAATCCCAGTCTGTACGCTTTCCTTGAAGGAAATACAGGGTATTCAAAACTTTTACTATTAAATTTGATAGAAGGAGATATGAAAAATGTTGCATATGATTTGGGACGCGTTGTGCGTTCTGTTAGGCTTTGTACTCTTTCAACCTATTTGGTGGAAGAAACAGAGTTTGTCACCCGCTCATAGAGAGGATTCTCAGAGATCGACTGTCATCAGTGATAGACAAGTTAATCTTTCGGTTATTATTCCTGCACGCAATGAAGCGGCTAACTTACAGGTATTGCTTCCGATGCTGGATCAACAGAATCTGAAGCCGATGCAAATCATAGTTGTCGATGACGGATCAGAGGATGCTACTGAAGAAACAGCAGAAGCATTAGGAGCGATTGTCGTGAAGGCACCTCCGCTACCGGCAGGATGGATAGGGAAGTCTTGGGCTTGCTGGAGCGGAGCGCATGCTTCAAGCGGCGAATGGCTGTTGTTTCTAGATGCCGATACAAAGCCGTCTCCTGCATTTATTGACGCTATGTATAGCCAATTGCTTATATTTGGCGGTATGGTTTCCGTTCAGCCTGTACATGAGGTGCCGACGTTTCGTGAGCAATGCTCAGCTTTCTTCAATTTAGTTATTACGGCAGGCTCTGGCGCGAGTGCTTGGCTGCCCTTGCGAACGGACGGCTTTGGGCCATGTGCCGCATGCCGACGCACTGCTTATTTTGATGTTGGAGGACATGAACGAGTACGGGGTGACATTCTGGAGCATTTGACTCTAGGGAAACGATTCAAGGAAGCCGGGCATCGATCGACCTTGCTGCTTGGGCAGCAACTGCTGCAATTTCGGATGTACCCTGAAGGCTGGCGGTCGCTCGTGCAGGGCTGGTCCAAAAGCATTGGCAAAGGAGCGGGAGCAACCCCTGCATTGTTGCTTGCGATTGTCATTATTTGGATGTCTGGTCTAGCTTCTGCAGCTATTCGAGTCATTTCGTGTCTACAAGGGGAGCCACTTAATGAATGGCTATTCGCAATTCTGCTGTATATTGCGGGAATAGTTACGGTTTCACATGGACTCAAGGCGAGCGGAACCTTCAAGTGGTATACGAGTATTTGTTATCCTGCTTATCTGTTTTTTTTCGCAGCCTTATTCAGTTACTCGCTCATTCTCTCCTTCATCGTACGCAAGGTTTCTTGGAAAGGAAGGCAAATTGATGTTCCTTGACCTGCCGAGTCCGTTCATATGGGTGCTGAACACAGTTGGTTTAGCGGGATTGCCACTGATGATCAGCTGGTTGTTTATTCGCCTTCCTCACCAATTGTTCGCGAGCGACAAAGGGATTACTAAGCTGCTTCCTTTCGAGAAGAATGGCACACGATTTACTCGCATTCTGCGTATTAAGCGTTGGAAACGGTGGCTGCCTGACGGAGGTGCGTGGATGAAGAACGGTTTTGCCAAAAAAAAGCTGGCTGCAGTCAATCCTGTCTACATCGAACAATTCATGCGGGAAACGCGCCGCGGGGAATGGGCTCATTGGTGTATGCTGCTTTCAACTCCTTTATTCAGTCTTTGGAATGAAGGATGGAGCTTGGTTATCGTTCTAACCTATGCGTTTGCGGTTAATGTACCCTGTATTCTCGTACAACGCTACAATCGTTCAAGGTTCTCTCGGCTGATGTTAAGGAGGGACGAGATATGCTATCCTAAGAAGATGACATCAGCTCGCTTGGAGGAATTTTAAACGTGGATTTTAATATGCAATATTTGTCCTTTTTTGTGATACATACCGATGGAGAGGAGAGCGCAACTTCATCAGGAAAACGATTCAAGCATTACCAGACCTTAGAAGAAGATACTTATGAGGATAGTGAAATTCAAAGGTTTCTGGATGACGAGTTTAAGCGGATCGTAAAACGCAAGGTCGAACGAAATCCGAATTCGGCAGGCGCGCCTACGAAGATCGGCCGATTTATGGTTGAACCTGGTTATGAGCTTGGCAGCAATCAGAACTATAATCTGTTCCAACGACTTCGCGATGCGGATTCGAAGGAACGTTTCATAGGCATTGCGGATGAGCTTGTCCGAATCTATATGGACACGAGCGCTGTTCGCGGAGGTGCGTTTATTATTGCCCTCTCGAAGCTTAACACTTATTTCGACGAGCCTTTTTTGTTTTTGCTGAAATGTGATTTTGAACCCAAAATTGCTAGAATCTCCGATGAGAAGAACTTGATTTCGCAGGTCGAAATGGCCATTAGCGCACGAAGCATCAAGTCCATTCAGTATCCACATATGCCAGAGGAAGGGATGCTGGAGCATTGGGAGCTTAAGATTCATCAAGCCTCGCATGCTCGGTATTTCGAAGACTTCCTGAAATATGTTTCCTATGAAAAGCCACTACCCGAGGTGATGGGTGAGCAGGTAGTCGAAATGGTTCACCAGTACATTGCTGATAAGTGGCAGGAGGATGAGAGCTCCGAGAGGCGAGAGGAAGAAAATGCGGTTGAAGTATGGGCAGCCAGCGAGAAACGAGATTTGCAGGAATGGTGGACACCTGAACAGGTTGAGGTTGCCGCTGCTGCACTCGTCGAGCAGAAGCCGGATTTGCCCTTTACGTTCAAGCTGGGCGATGTGACTGTGAAAGGGCTGTTAGCTGATTTCGGGGACAGTATTCATTTCGCAAAGCATAACGGTCGTTATGTCGTCATTATCGAAGGAGATTCCTTCCAATTCGATAAAGGGATGTCACCCGTTGAGCTCGTTCAGCCGCTTGATCTCATTGATGTTATGCCCAAAATCGGCAGCCGACAGCCAGATGAGGACGCAGATTCGGGTTATAGCTATACCCCTGCCGGCGAAGCGCCTGACAACAAAGAAGATGTACCGTGGTAGTGTGACATGAGGTATGAATGAAAAGGGAGAAGGAGAGGATAGTTAAGTGGAAAACTTATTCTTTATAGAAATTGGCATGGGATGCGATCTGCATGGTCAGAACATTACGAAGGCATCGGTGCGTGCGGTTCAAAACGCCATTCATCATAACTCTATGCCTGGACTGCGGTCTGTGCTGCCTGGAGGTACACTCGATAGCATGAAAGTGCGGGTTAGACTCGCGCTGCCATGTGATCATGAGCTGCTCGATGTTGAGCAGGTGAAGGCTGTGCTGCCCTACGGCCAAGTGACGGTCGAAGTGGTACAGGGCGGCATGCTCACGACAAGCGGCATCGTACTGTCTGATAAAGATGATAAAAATGACTTGATTTATATCGTCAATGCATCGGTAGAAGTAGGCTACTAATCGCGTCTCCACATGCCCAAAAGGGAGAAAAGTATGGTTTTGAAGCTTGGTTTATTCGCTTTGCTGCTCGTATTTACCGCGTTCTTCGTTGCAACTGAATTTGCGATCATTCGCATGCGCGCAAGCCGGGTCAATCAAATGGTTGCTGAAGGCGTCAAAAATGCAAAAGCGGTCGAACATGTGACGAACAAGCTGGATGGATATTTATCCGCTTGCCAGCTAGGCATCACGATTACAGCACTAGGTCTCGGCTGGCTAGGTGAGCCAACCGTTGAGCTTATCCTGCATCCGCTCTTCGACCGTTTACATATCGAGGGCGATGTTAGCAATGTGTTGTCTTTTATCGTTTCGTTTGTCATCGTGACCTATTTGCATGTAGTGCTTGGCGAGCTTGCCCCTAAGACGCTGGCCATCATTAAATCGGAGGAAGTCAGTCAATGGGCTTCGCCGATCATCATTGTGTTCTACAAGGTGATGTTCCCCTTTATTTGGCTGCTTAACGGCTCTGCGAATGCATTGGTTCGGTTGTTTGGACTAAAGCCTGCGAGCGAGCATGAGGCGCATTCGGAAGAGGAGATCCGCATTATTTTGTCCGAGAGCTATGAAAGCGGCAAAATCAATAAGAGTGAATATGGCTATGTGAGTCGCATTTTTGCTTTCGATGAACGTCTGGCTCGCGAAATTATGGTGCCGCGCACGGATATGGTTTGCTTATACGCCAACCATACCCGCGAGGAAAACCTAGCGACCATCAAGCGGGAGCAATATACGCGTTTTCCCGTTGCAAAAGGCAGCAAAGATAATATTATCGGTGTTTTGAACACGAAGCAGTTCTTCCTTGCTTATGAGGATGATCGGAATGTAGAAGTGTCCTCGCTGCTGCAAACAGTCATGTCTGTACCCGAAGTCATGCCCATCAACAAGCTTCTGCGTAGAATGCAGTTGGAGCGCGTCCATATTGCTGTGCTGCTGGATGAATATGGAGGTACGGCAGGTTTAATTACAATAGAGGATATTATCGAGGAAATCGTGGGGGAGATCCGTGACGAATTCGATGAGGATGAAGTGAAGGAAATCGAAATTTTGGAGCAGCAGCGGTATATGGTTAACGGCAAGGCGCTCATCACCGATGTGAATGAAGCTGTTGGAACTGAGCTTTCATGCGAAGAAGTGGATTCCATCGGCGGCTGGTTGTTTAATTTAAAACCGGAGCTTCCTGTTGGCGAGCCATGGGTATTCGATCATGTTACTTTTACGATTCGCGAGCGCGACGACAATCGTATCCGTAAAATAGAAATTCAGACCGATTTTCACGAAAGTGAGATGGGCACCTATGGACATGCATAAGCTAATGAATAGCAGGCTTTAAGCATGATAAAACCGAGGGGGAGATCGGGCGTTGGGAGATATCATTACTGCGATTATTATGGGAATAGTTGAAGGATTGACGGAGTTTCTGCCTGTATCCTCAACCGGTCACTTGATTCTTACAGCAGAGCTGCTTAACTTTACAGATGACCGTGCCAAAACGTTTGAAGTCGTTATTCAGTTTGGCGCAGTACTTGCAGTGCTGGTGCTCTATCGCCAGCGGTTCGCAAGCTTGCTCAATTTCCGAATCAGTAAAGGCTCAGGGCTGAACGCACTGCATATTATTCTTGCAATGGCGCCTGCTGGCGCGTGTGCGGTATTGCTCCATTCCTTTATCAAGGGAGAGCTGTTCGTTGCCGAGAAGGTGTTGGTCGGACTAGTTGCCGGTGGTGTCCTCATGATTATCGCTGATCGCGTGCGAAAGAAGCCGACTGCCGAGGAGCTTGACGATATGACGTACAAGCAGGCTTTCGCGGTTGGCTGCTTCCAAGTGCTTGCGCTATGGCCAGGCTTCTCCCGTTCAGGCTCTACGATCTCGGGTGGCATGCTGTTCGGTGTAAGTCAGAAAGCGGCAGCAGAATTTACGTTTCTTGTTTCGGTTCCAATCATGGCAGGAGCAAGCGGAATCGATCTTCTCAAAAGCCGGGAGTTTCTCACGACTGCAGATTTGCCTTTATTTCTGATTGGATTAATTGCAGCTTTCATCGTGGGTATGATCGCCGTCGTCACCTTTATCAATATGATGAAAAAAATTAAGCTTTCATGGTTCGCGTATTATCGATTTGCATTAGCGGCACTTTTTTATTTCATCATATTATGAGTAACCGAATGCGTAAGGAGAAACGGCTGTCGTCGTCCTTTTTCAGATCGTTTCATTCCGAGAAATATAGAAAAATGTTGGCGGAATTATTTGCTTTTCTGTATTTTAAAAAGCAGTCAGAACGGGCTAATTGATACCCGTTATCAGTGGGAATTGTGATTAGTCGAGAACCGTTTTCAATTAGCAAAAAACGAGCAAAAAACTTGCAAAAACACCTATCATTAATTTATATCCAAGCTATTAATTTTTCTGATAAACCATCTGAAATCAGAGCATTTTGCTCTGATTTTTTTATTTTCCAAGTAATTTCAGGTTAATTGCATAAAAATGGATTTATTGGTGGGGGATAGGGTCGTTGAACGTTTAGTCTGATTATGTTAGCTTTAGTAATATCGAAATATGACGAAATACAAACGAACAAATTTTAAATGACGATGAAACGTAATGATGAACTTATGTTTATGAGAGGTGGATATTGTTGCAACTTCAAGTAACGAACAGTCCTTTTAATCAGGAGCAAGTTGAGCTATTGAACCGATTGCTTCCAACACTGACCGAGTCTCAGCAAATTTGGCTGACCGGCTACATGTTTGCTCGTCAAGCATCCGCTGGCACGCCAACTATTGGAGACGCCATTCTGGCCGCTTCTGAAGCGCCAAGCACGCAAGTAATTGAGGCCGTGAACCAAGCGCCAGCAGCATCGCGCGAGGTTACGATTCTGTTCGGCTCACAAACTGGAAATTGCCAGAGGCTGGCTGCAGGTGTTGCACGCAAGCTCGAAGAGCAAGGCATGCAGGTTACCGTTGCTGCAATGAACAAATTCAAAATGAACGGTTTGAAAAAAGTCGAAAATTTATTGGTCATTGCAAGCACGCACGGCGAAGGCGAGCCGCCTGATAATGCACGCGCTCTCCATGAACTTCTATACAGCAAACGCGCGCCGCAATTCGATAATCTGTTCTTCTCGGTTCTCGGACTTGGTGATACGTCTTATGAGTTTTTCTGCCAAACAGGCAAAGATTTCGATCAGCGTCTTGAGGAGTTGGGCGGCAAGCGTCTTAGTCCTCGTGTAGACTGCGATCTTGATTATGATGAGTCAGTTGCAGCATGGACCGCACAGGTTATTAGCGCCTTGAATGAGCGACTTAGCGGTGCTTCCAGCACAGGAGCGGCTACAGTACAGGGTGCAGGCGTGGAGGCAGTTGTCGCGCAATCCGCGTACTCACGTTCCAACCCGTTTAAAGCCGAGGTGCTGGCTAACCTGAACTTGAACGGCCGCGGCTCCGATCGAGAAACACGTCATTTGGAGCTGTCACTCGAAGGCTCTGATTTATCGTATGAGCCTGGTGACAGCCTAGGTATATACCCGGAGAATCATCCTGAATTAGTGGATGCGATTATTAAAGAGCTTAACTTCAATCCCGATGAAAACGTTGCAATAAATAAGAACGGCGATCAAGGTACGCTGCGGGACGCTCTTCTGAAGCACTATGAAATTTCAGTCCTGACGAAGCCGCTGCTTACGCAAGCAGCAGAACTGTCCGCTAATCCAGCACTAAGTGAACTACTCGCGCCAGGCAAAGAGCAAGAACTCAAGGCGTATGCGAGTGGCCGTGATCTGCTTGATCTGGTACAAGACTTCGCACCATGGAAAGCGACTGCCAGCAGTTTGACATCGATTCTGCGTAAGCTGCCTGCAAGGCTATATTCCATCGCCAGCAGCTTCAAGGCTAATGAGGACGAAGTGCATCTGACTATTCGTGCTGTCCGTTATGAAGCGCATGGCCGTGACCGTTATGGTGTATGCTCTATTCATTGCGCAGACCGCATTCAACCAGGTGACAGCTTGCCGATTTACATTCAACAGAATCCGAACTTCAAGCTGCCTTCGAACCCTGACGTGCCTGTTATCATGATTGGACCGGGAACAGGCGTTGCTCCATTCCGTTCGTTCCTTGAAGAGCGTGAGGAGCTTGGAGCAGAAGGTAAAACATGGTTGTTCTATGGCGATCGCCATTTCGTTACTGATTTCTTGTATCAAACCGATTGGCAAAGAATGCTCAAGGATGGCGTATTAACGAAGCTTGACGTAGCATTCTCCCGCGATATGGAAGAGAAGGTTTATGTGCAGCAGCGCGTACTTGAGAATAGTAAAGAACTCTATACATGGCTGCAAGAAGGCGCTCATGTATATATCTGCGGCGACGAGAAGCATATGGCACATGATGTGCATTCCGCATTGTTGACAGTGATCCAGCAAGAGGGTTCATTAAGCGGAGAAGAAGCTGCTGCTTATTTGGATAATATGCAAGAGCAGCAGCGCTACCAGCGTGACGTATATTAATAAATAATGAACAACAAGATAAGTTCGCGAATGATTGCGAGAGGAGACAGCAATAATGGCAAAAGAGCAATTGGTTAAACCGATCGGCGGGCCTCCAAGTGAAGTCGAACATATTAAAATCGAAAGCAACTACCTGCGCGGAGCGTTGGTAGAAACGCTGAAAAATCCGATTACAGGCGGATTGCCTGAGGATGACAATCGGCTGTTGAAGTTTCACGGGAGCTATATGCAGGATGACAGAGATCTGCGCAACGAACGCGAGCGTCAGAAGCTTGAACCTGCATTTCAATTCATGCTTCGTGTTGTGCTGCCTAGCGGTGTAGCGACATCTCAGCAATGGCTTGCCATGGATGGACTTGCGCATAAATACGGCAACGGCACGCTGCGGCTGACAACTAGACAAACCTTTCAAATGCACGGGATTCTAAAGTGGAATCTGAAGCCTACGCTCAAAAAAATTAATGACGAGCTGATGACGACCCTAGCTGCTTGTGGCGACGTTAACCGCAACGTCATGTGCAGTCCTAATCCGTTTCAATCCGATCATCATGGCGAGGTTAGCCACTGGGCGCGTCAGGTCAACGATCATTTGGCACCGCGCACTCGGGCATACCATGAAATTTGGCTGGATGGCGAGAAGGTTGTGGACGGTCAGCAGGACGGAGCAGAGGTTGAACCGATCTATGGTCCCGTTTATTTGCCTCGTAAGTTCAAAATCGGCTTTGCTATTCCGCCTTACAATGATGTTGACGTATTCTCTCAGGATATCGGTTATATCGCTGTCATTGAGGAAGGCAAGCTGAAAGGCTTTAATATCTCGGTAGGCGGCGGCATGGGCATGTCCCATGGCGATACGACAACTTACCCTCAGCTTGGCAAGGTCATAGGCTTCTGCCCGCCTGAACGCATTGTGGCCCTTGCAGAGAAAACGATTATGATCCAGCGTGATTACGGAAACCGCTCGATCCGCAAAAACGCAAGATTCAAATATACGATTGATCGTCACGGTATTGAATGGTTCAAGGAGGAGCTGCAGAATCGTTTGGGTTGGCAGCTTGAGGATGTACGCCCTTATCAATTCGAGAATAACGGCGATCGTTATGGCTGGTTGAAGGGTAGCAACGGCAAATGGAATTTGACGTTGTACATTCAAAGCGGACGTATTGATGATCAAGAAGGATACCCGCTAATGACCGGACTTAGAGAAATTGCCAAGGTACACACCGGCGATTTCCGCATTACACCAAACCAGAACTTGATTATCGGCAACGTGACTAGCCAGAAGAAACGTAAAATTACGGAGCTGGCTGAGCAATACGGATTGACGGATGGAGCACATCTTTCTGCACTTCGCAGAAGCTCATTGTCCTGTGTATCATTGCCTACATGCGGACTGGCAATGGCAGAAGCAGAACGTTACTTGCCGTCACTCATTGACAAGCTAGAGCCGATTATTAACGAAGCTGGCCTGCGCGACAAAGAAATTAATATACGGATGACAGGCTGCCCGAACGGCTGTGCAAGACCTGCTCTGGGTGAAATTTCGTTTATTGGTAAGGCACTTGGGAAATACAATATGTATATGGGTGCCGGCCATGCTGGTGAAAGACTTAACAAGCTTTACCGCGAGAACATTGATGAAACCGAAATTTTGGACACTCTTCGCCCAATTATTAGTCAATATGCGAAGGAACGTGATGCAGGAGAGCATTTCGGTGATTTTGTTATCCGTGCTGGTTATGTGAAAGCTGTTCATGATGGACAGGAATTCCACAACTAGAAGCGATCATAATTCAGGTAGCCATACAAGAAGGGCAGTCACAATGTCATCACAGATGACGATGGGACTGCCCTTCTTGTATTTCTCGGAATGAAACGCGCCGCGCCGCAAAAGGACGGCGACAGCCGTTTCACCTTGTTTGTTATTATTCGCGAAGCAGTTTCTTATCAAGCACGAATGTGCCGAATGGCAAGAATGCTGCAATGAACGCGGCTGCTGCTTTAAAGATCGACCAGCGGTGAACGATCCATACATGGAGTACCGCGAGCATATAAAGAACAAATAATAGTCCGTGCAATCCGCCGACAACGGTTACAGCTTGGGGAATATCTGCCCAATACTTAAGTGGCATAGCGATGAGCAGCAGTACAAGAAAAGAAATACCTTCATAAAACCCGACGACACGCAGTCGGCCCATGGCCGTTTTGAACATGTGATTACCTCCGATTATTAGTCTTTCAAACGCGGTTCTAAACCAGCCCACAGTAGTTCTACGATTTCGAACGCAGCTTGTTCCACTGTTTTTTCGTCATTAATAATTTCTTTGCGATTACGTACGGTCAGCATGGCTGTAAAAAGGTGGGCAAGCAGCAACGGATCACTCACAGCAATTTCACCTTCATCCATCGCTTTCTTAAATACAGAGCAAATAAGGACATGCAGCGCATTCTCGCTTGCACGAATGCTATCGATCTGCTCCAATGATAAGCCTGAAGATGCTTCACGCATCATCGTTTCGAATTCAACATGTGCGTTTTTCATATGGCGAACGGCAACGCTAAGCAAACGTTCTTTGAGCGTACCGTCAACAAGGAGAAGGATAGCCGTATTGTCATAAGCCATTTTCAACACAAATTGAAGACAGTCTGTGAAGAGATGGCTTTTGTTATTGAAATAATAGTAGACGCTGGCTTTGGTAACGCCACAAGCCTTCGCAACACCTTCCAAGGATACCTTCTCAAAGCCTTGATCCATAAATAGAAAGGCTGCTGTACGTAAAATTTGCTGCATCGTTTGAATCGAACCTGTGCCTTTTGGGCGGCCTGGCTTGCGTTTTACCTGCTCGTCGCTCATGGCCATGACCTCCATTCATCAAATTGTAATAAATTTAGATTGATTAATTAACCTTCGGGTATATATAATTAAATCATCGCCTGGTTTTATTTTAAACGATAACAGGTAAAATGTGAAATGGAGGATTTGTCAAATGATCGAAAAATTAGCAGGGGTAATTGCAGGACCTCGTACGCGATGGGTTACACTAATCGCATGGATCATACTTGCTGCAGTTCTGAGCGTGTTTCTTCCTGCTGTTGGAGAAAAGGAGCAGAGCAATGCTCCGAATCTTGAGGTTGACAGTCCGTCAGTGCTTGCGGATCAGCTCATTAAAGAGAAATTCCCTAGTTCATCAGGTATTCCGGCATTAATCGTCTGGCATCGTGAAGGTGGATTATCGGATGATGACTATAGCCTTATTCAGAAAACGACTCAGCATATCGTAGAAAACCCCTTGAAGGAGCAAGGTGAAGTCGTACCACTTCATCAATTGCCGCTACCAGCACTAGAAGCATTCGCTTCTGAAGATGGTACGACGCTGGTACAGCCCATCGCATTTGGTGAGAATGCAGAAACCGAAGTTCTTAAAGAAAATATCGAGGAGATAAAATCGATCATCGGTGATGCTTCAGGCAAGAAACCGTTCGAGGTTGCTGTAGATGATGCTTCCGAACTAAGCGTGCGGGTAAGTGGACCAGCAGGGATTTCAGTAGATGCTACTGACCTGTTCAAGGGAGCAGACGTATCGCTTCTTATTGCAACCGTGCTTATCGTGCTTGTGCTGCTGCTGCTCATTTACAGATCGCCGATTCTGGCTATCATTCCTTTGATCGGAGTTGGCTTTGCTTACGCTGTCACGAGCCCGCTGCTCGGCTGGATGGCTGGAGAAGGCTGGATTACGGTCGATGCACAGGCTATATCGATCATGACGGTACTGTTGTTCGGAGCGGGCACTGATTATTGCTTATTTTTCATCTCGCATTTCCGTCAGGAATTAACGCGTGAGAACGATAAGATGAAAGCACTGAAACGCTCCTTCAAGGATGCTTCAGGTGCGATCGCAATGAGTGGATTTACAGTTGTCTTGTCATTGCTTGCATTGCTTGCGGCAAAATACGGCGCTTATGAACGCTTTGCCGTACCATTCAGCTTGTCGATCCTTATTATGGGTATTGCAAGCTTAACACTTGTGCCAGCCTTGCTATCGATTATTGGCAGAGCTTCATTCTTCCCATTCATTCCTCGCACGGAATTTATGGAGCAGGTACGTGCCGGCAAGAAAGGAAAAACCTACCGCAAGCCGAACCCGGACAAAAAACTGGGCTCCAAAATCGGCAGTCTTGTTATTGCGAAACCTTGGATGGTTGTCATTTCATCCGTTGTCATATTAGGTATTCTGGCAAGCTTCTCAAGTCAAATTAAGTTTACGTACGATCTGCTGTCCTCTTTCCCTAAGGATATGCCGTCAAGAGAAGGGTTTGAGGTTATTTCCAAAACCTTCACGCCTGGTGATTTAGCACCTATTACTGTAGTTGTGCAGACGGATGGTTCGAATGCAAATGTGGCAGACAAACTGGCTAAAGTTGCCCTTGTTGATCACGTTCAAGAGCCAAAACAAAGCATTGATGATCCGAATATGCTGTCGTATTCCGTCATTCTGAATACGAACCCCTATTCGCAGGAGGCGATGGATACCATTCCACTTCTCAGAGTGGCGGCGGAGACGGAGCTTGCAGGAGCACAGGTTGCGGATCCAGACCAGAAGGTATGGATTGGCGGGCAGACAGCGACGCAGTACGATTCCAAAGAGCTGACTGACCGAGATAATTCTGTGATCATTCCGTTAGTCATCGGCCTCATTATGGTATTGCTGTTAGCATATCTGAGATCAATAACGGCCACATTGTATCTCATTGGAACGGTATTGCTCTCATATGCAGCAGCGCTAGGCTTAGGCTGGATCATCTTGCATTACTTTATGGGTGTTGATGCCATTCAAGGTGCGATTCCGTTATACGCGTTCGTATTCTTAATTGCACTAGGCGAGGATTACAACATCTTTATGATCTCTAGCATCTGGCAGAAGAAAAAGACCATGCCTTTGAAGCAGGCAATTAAGGAAGGCGTGAGCGAAACAGGTGGCGTTATCACTTCCGCAGGTTTGATTCTAGCGGCTACGTTCGCAGTACTCGCATCACTGCCGATTCAAGTGCTTGTCCAATTCGGACTTATAACGGCAATAGGCGTCCTGATGGATACGTTTATCGTGCGTCCGTTCCTCGTGCCAGCGATTACGACCTTGCTTGGCAAAAAAGCATTTTGGCCGGCAAAGGTTGAGCTCGTAGAAGAATCCAAACAAACATCGAATCATTAGTACAGCTCACTACCGAAATGAATGCTTGAACTTCAAAATTGAAATATCGCTGCGAGAAAGCTAATTTAAGCTGTAAAGTACTCATAAGTTAGTTAAGCTGTTCATACACAAAAAAATGCTTCTCACGTAGCCTAAGCTATGCGAGGAGCATTTTTTATTCCCAACAATGCAACATATTTCCAGTGAAATGCGTCTTAGTTTAAAGGCCTTTTTTGACGTATAGGATAGTATATGATTTTACATATGCTTTCCCTATAGGTTTCGCAGAAACGATGGCGTCTATAGAAAGGACGCTATCAGACGTTTCTTTTTACCTAATACATAGAGATATTCGGGGGTATCTAATGTTTAACAAAAAAAGTAGCATGATTGTGGGGGCACTTGTACTTATCTTATTCGCCAGTTTATTGTATTCACCAAAAACGGCGCTGGCTTGCTCATGTGTAGAACGGGGTACTATACAGGATACAATGAACAAAAGCGACGCGGTGTTCGAAGGTACCGCGGTTTCTGTGAAACCATCTGCTGCAGCGTGGTTACGATCTAACGGGACTTCTGTGAAAACAAGCTTCCAGGTTTCAGAAGTATGGAAGGGACATGTAGCGCCTAAGATAGAAGTGCTTACGGCAGGCAGTGAGGACAGCTGCGGCTATACTTTCAAAGAAGGAGAACGCTATTTGGTTTATGCCAGAGCTACAGGTGCTGCGCTTGAAGTGAACTTATGCAGCGGAACTTTACTTCGTAGCGATGCTGATTCGCATATTGCACAGCTAGGCAGCGGCTCGTTGCCGCCGCAGCCCCTCAGCGCTGAAGAGCAGGAGGGAGAGTCTTTCCCGCGCAGCCTTGTTATATTCATTCTAATAGTCGTGCTAGGTTCCTCGTTCTTAATCTTGTTCATGATGAAGAGTAAACAGCTTAAATCAAGAACATAGCAACGATGGTTGTCACACTCAATCCAATTAGTACGGGCTTCAAGTTGCGACGAGCTAGCTCGAAGGGATCAACTCCGCAAATAGCGGCAGCAGGAATGAGTGCCCACGGTATAATCGTGCCGCCGCCAACCCAAATGGCAGCAACCTGGCCAAGCGCTGTCAATGTCGCAATGCCAGAGCCGATCGCTTGGCCGAACAGCTGGGCGACGGAGCCTGCGAGCGAAATGCCAGAGAAGCCAGAGCCGTCAAGACCAGTAACCGCGCCTACAACCGTCAGTGTAATCGAGCCGACAACTCCGTTCACAGGAACGATGTGCGCAAGTGCGATACCTAAGTCGTTGACGATTCCGAGGGAGCCGCCTGGAAGCTTCTCACCGAACATCGATAGAAAGCCAGAGTCGCCCAGATAGAAGAAAGCCGCAATCGGAATGACCGGGCCGAATACCTTGAACCCGAATACAAATCCTTCAATTAAATAGCTGGTTGTTTTCTCGAAGCCTTTTCCGCGATGCGTAAGCATTGTAATGAACAGCATAATGAGGATTGCAGTGCCGCCAATAAGGGCGGTAGCATCTCCTCCTTGCAAATTAAGCATATACATGGCAAGGACATCGACCGCGAAGAGTATAGGGATGGCTATCGCTAAGATTCGTTTCGTACGGAGCGAGAGTGCATTGCGGTCGGCTATATTTTTAGGATCATGGTCCGAAGCAGATGACGAAGAGGAAGCAATTAATCCGTCTCTCCATTTGCCTGACTTCTGGTCCCGCTTCATCATCCAGAAGGCTGCTACAGTAGTTACGGCGCCCATAACGATGACGAGCGGGATACTCGCTTGCATGACTGCGCTTACGGGAATGCCTGCTGCATCCGCAGTTAGCTTAGGCGCTCCTTGAATGATATAGTCGCCTGATAATGCAATGCCATGACCGAATAAATTCATGGCAACAGCGGCACCCAGTGCCGGTAAACCAACTCGAATTGCGACAGGAAGTAGTACTGCACCGATTAGAGCGACAGCAGGGGACGGCCAGAAAAACCATGAGGTTACCATCATTATAATGCCTATGCCCCAGAATGCCAGAGACGGGGTTCTTAGGAACCTTGTAAAAGGTGAGATCATGATTTCGTTTATACCTGTTCGGATGAGTATACGGCTCATAGCTACGATAATGGAAATGATGAGAATCGTACCGAGGAGTTCCTTGATCGCATAAATAAAGCTGTTAAATATCCCGCTTACCGAGCCGCTTGCTGAAGCTGTTGCAAGAATGCCAATGCCTAGAATGCCTGCAATACAGATTAAAGTCGTATCTCGCCGCATAATCATGAAACCAATAATGGCAAGGACGAATACCAAATATAACCAGTGCAGAGCTGTTAATTGAATGACCATTTCAATCATCTCCTTGTGACATACACGAAACCAGCATCTGCTGAACTCGTATAGTAATGTATGCAGGATCAAAGATAGGCGTTCATCACGTAACAGGACGTTTATAACGAGGAGGAGTTCGATGATTAAGCGGAGTGTAGCGATGTTAATGATCGCGGTAATGCTTATGACCGCTGGCTGTGGTATTATTGAAGAAGTAGGTCAAACGGTAAATTTTGCAACGGAAACGACGGATTACTTACAATCGCTTACAGACTTTGGACAAAATATGAATGGACTTGCAGAGCAGGCAATGAATGATCTTGATGCTAGAACGAACCTGAAGCAGCAGTTGGTAGCGCTGAAGGATCAGGTCATTCAGTATGAAGGTCTGCAAGTGCCGGATTATGCCAAGGATCTCCATCAGTCGATTGCGGATTATAACGCGACGCTGCAGAAGGGAATCGATCAAGCTCTCACTAATATTGAACAGGGAAGAGCGGTATTCGATTCTACGGGAATTCCGGATACGATCAACAAAATCAATGAGCTGCTTAATCAGATTAACCAGCTCACACCGTAACGAGTAGGAAGGAAGAACGAAATTGATTAATGTGAATGTTTTGGAAGCAACTATGACCTATTCGAAGGAAGACGGTTATGTAGGTAAGGTGCACTTCGGAGTAGAAGGACATAAGAATGAATACGAAATCGCACTTCATAGCAAACGAGGGAAAGAATGGGGCTACGGCTTGTTCTTTCTTCATGAATCGGGTAAAGAAGAGGAATTGCTTGCCCTTGAGGATTTATTGGAAGAGGACGATGAGCTGTTCGATTTCCTAATCGAAACCGCCAAGGAAAAGTTGGAGAAACAAGAATAATTGCATAGTTGAGTAGTTAAGGCCCCGTATTTATACGGGGTCTTTTTCTGTATGGATACAAGCTGACAAAAACGGTTTTTAGATATACGTATTGACTTGACCTGTATAAATAAGCTATACCTCATATAGATTAAACACAAGTTGGAACGAGGGTGTTGACCTATGAATGATTTGATCAAAATAATGCTTGTGGATGATGAGCCGCTAGCTTTGGAAAACGTAGAAGAGATGGTACCATGGCTGGAATACGGCTTCGAAATATCAGCACGAGCTACAAGTGGGAAGATGGCACTGAGGCTCTTCGAGCAGTATCGGCCGGATATCGTCATTACAGATATATCAATGTCCCCGATGGACGGACTTGAGCTTGGCAAGCGCATATATGCAATTAGCCCGGCAACGCGAATTGTATTTCTGACTGCTTACCGTGATTTTGATTACGCTAGGCAGGCTATTGAGATGCGAGCCGCTTATTATCTGCTCAAGCATGAAATTAGCCGTAATCGACTGCTTGAACAATTACTAATATTGCGCAGCGAGATCGAGGTAGATAAGCAGGAGAAGCGCTCCATCAACAGGCAGCAGATTAAAGCACTCCTTTCCGGAAACAGACTGGAGGGAGGTTATGGAGCAGATGGATTTCCTGCAGATTCAGCTGCTGCCGAGCAGTTGGTGACCGGCGGACAAGCCGCCATTCTTTATTTCGAGAAGAAGCCAGTCATGCAGATGGAAGGTTCCCGGAGCGCAGGGAGAAGCGGCGAACCAGAATGGTGGGAAGCGTTGGGAGGTCTATTGCAGAAGGAGTTCGAGCAGCTTCAGCAGGTATTTGTCATGGAAATGGATAACGCCGGCTACGTTGCTATGCTTAAGCTTACTTCGCCTAACAGCGCACTCATTCTACAGTACACGCTTCAGCAAATCTCGCTGTCACTTCACCGGATTATTCAGCATGAGCTGGGGTGGACGACCAAAATAATGATCGCTACGATTTCATCAAGAGAGCAGATTCATCAGCAATATACGTCGATGCTTCAGGCTTATGATTATTCGTTCTTTCTACCGGATCGGACGACATTTCTGTTCGACCATGTGCAGGCGGCAGCCAAAACGCGACAAGCACAGCCTGTGGATCTTGCAATTGCAGAAGCTGACGGGTATGAGCTTGAACAATTCTCGTCCTTAAAGCGCAATCTACTCGTAATTGTAGAACGTTCTGACTTGAGTGCCCTCCGAGCAACAGTTAGGATGGCTGCAGAACGATGGATTGTAAAGGATAGTGCCATTACAGGACAAATCGTATTAGGCGATAACGCGCGCGACATCGTTCTGGAACTTTACCGGTTAGCAGAAGAGAGGCATGATGAGAGACGCCGCAATGATTGTTATTCCAGATGGGTGCTGAAAGCGATGGATTATGTGAAGCAGCATTATGCCGATCCTGATCTAGCTCTGGAAATGGTAGCCGAGCATTTGCAGATTAGCGCTGTCCATCTGCGGACGACGTTCAAGAAGGAGACTGGACAGTCGCTGCTCGACTTCACAACAGCGCTGCGTATGATGGAAGCGAAAAAGCTGCTTGCAGTAGGTGAATTGAAAATTTATGAAGTATCGCAGCGAGTAGGCTACAATACAAGCCAATATTTCAGCCAAGTGTTCAAAAAAAATACGGGGCTCCATCCTAAGGAGTTCACAGGATCAGAGGCAAATCGATGAAAGTGCGTCGAATACGAAACAAAATCATGGGCAGTGTCATTCTTATTGTCACCTTCTCAATTACGTTGATTAGCGTTCTTGCGCTGGAGCGGTTTTCTTCTATTCTGGAAGCACAGGCGATGAAGGAAAATGTTGTTCTACTCAATCAGACAGCTGACCGAATGGATCAGTTTATCGAGGACGTACAGCTATATTCCGCTAATATGGTCAACGATGAGGTGCTCCAGCAGTTTGTAAGAACGAAGCAGTATCATTCGGTGTTTGATGAAATTCAAGCTTATCACAACGTGGTTGTACAGCTTACGAAGTTTAATGTGCTGCGTAATTATTTGGCAAGCTCTGCCATTATCCGTCCCGATGGTAAGGTATTCTGGTCATCGCTTTACGTTGATCCATATTTTGAGCGTGAGCTTAGCAAGGGTTGGTTTCAGAATGCCATTAATACTGGCAAAAAAAGCGGATTTACCGAGCCGCATGTGCTTCTCGACAACAAGGCCCAGAAGGTTATTAGTTTTTTTATACGCTTTGACCCAGCGATTGGCGGCGTGCTGCTGCTCAACATTAAATTCGAGGCGATCAGTGGATTGCTTGACGCACTGCAGCCGTCCTTTGATCGATATGCGTGGAGCCGCAGCGACGGGGCATGGCTTCTTAATCATCAGATGCCGGAAGATTTGAATACAGAAGCTTCTTCGAGTGCATTGACTCATGCCGTTGTCCATAAAACGAGGGATGGCTATTATTTGACGCGTTCCTTCCACAAAACCGATTGGTCGGTGGTCACCTTCACTTCCAAAGGACGATTTTATCGTCTCCTCGTGTACGTTGTTCAATACTGGGCCATCTTTCTAGCACTCTGCCTTACCTTGTGTGCCCTAATGTTTTTACCGATTATTTCGAATATTACCCGGCCCATTTCTCAAATGTCCAAAGCAATGAAGCAGGTTTCGATGGGCAACTACAACATTCAATTAAAGTTTCGCAGTAATGACGAGCTTGAGGTGCTCAGAACTGGATTCCAGACGATGGTAAAAGATATTGAGACACAGATGGAGGAGCGGGTCGAACAGGAGAAGACCAAAAGAAGGATGTCAACGGAGCTGCTGTTCGCCCAAATGAATCCACATTTTATTTACAACACGCTAAACACGGTCGTATATTTATCGCGTAAAAATAACCAGCAAGCGGTGGAGGAAATGGTGGAGTCCTTTATCGGAATTTTGCATGATGCGGTGAAGCTGGGCGAGAAAGGGCTTTACGTCACGGTTTCGCAGGAGCGGGTGCTCATTGATCATTACACCAAAATCCAAAAGTATCGTTATGCAGATCGGTTTAATCTGGTATGGCGGACAGGGGCAGGACTGGAAGATCAGCTTATTCCTAAGAGCGTGCTTCAGCCGCTAATTGAAAACGCCATCTTTCACGGCTTTGCGGAGAGGGAGACGTCCGGCCTGATTGAAGTGAACATCGAAGAGCAGGACAGCCGAATCCTATTGACTGTCAAGGATGACGGGATGGGCATCGAGCCAGAGATTGTAGAGCAAATTAATACGGGTACATTGCCTAATACAAGTAGGCATTCCGGCGGAATGAAGCATATTGGGATGGCGAACATACGCGAACGGCTGACCTATTTGTATGGTGATTCGGCATGGTTCGAAGTTGATTCGCGTGAGGGAGAGGGAACGAGCATACGGATAACACTCCCGTTAAAGCCAGAGATTACAGATTGAAAGCGTATAAAAAACGCTATCCGATTTTTAACAAAACTATCGGATTGTCACATTGTTGTGTTTTTGTCGCGACGGTATAGTTCATATAGTACCAGCGAACGCTTTAAGGGCAACCCCGAGACGGTGTTCATAAGTACGACAATTGATAAGGGGGACTACTGAATGATGAAGAAAACGCGTACAAAGAAAACAGCGGGCGTAATGCTAAGTGTAATGATCTCGCTCGTTCTCGTTTTATCCGCCTGCTCGAGCGGTAACAACAAGCCTGCTGAACCAGGCGCAGGCAACAACGGTGAGAGCAGCAATGCGGCCGAGAACGGAAATTTGGTCATTTGGGGATGGGATAAGAGCAATCATGATACATTGATGGTCGAATTCAACAAAAATCACCCGAATGTGAAGGTTGAGTACGTTGAAGTTTCGGCTAAAGATTATTTGAAAAAAATCCAAACCTCACTGGCATCGGGCTCCGATTTGCCGGACATCATCTTCGCGGAAGCGGCGCAGCGCGGCGCGATTTACGCACTGAATGTGATGGAAGACATCGGCGCAGCGCCATACAGCTTCGACAGCAGTCTGCTGCTTGATTTCGAAATACCGCTGCTTTCGAACAGCAAAGGCCAGCTGGTTGCTCTTGATACTCAAGTGTCGCCAGGGGCATTAGCTTACAAGCGTGATCTGGCAAAGCAATATCTGGGTACGGATGATTCAGATACAATCTCGGCAATGTTCACCGATTGGGACGCATTCCTAGCTAAAGGCAAAGAAGTGTACGACAAGAGCGGGGGCAAGGTTACGATGTTCGCCAGTTTGATGGATGCTTACACGATATTCATTAATCAGCAGACGACTCCGCTTGTTGAAGGCACAACAATTAATAAAGAAGTTGTTACTAATCTGTTTACTCAGTTGCAGAAGGTACGCGATTTGAACAATGAAGGCAAGCTGAGCATGTGGTCGCCTTCATGGAGCGCTTCTTACTCGCAAAGCAACGTTATTTTCTATCCAGCAGCCAACTGGTCACCGCAGTTCGTGATCAAGCCTAACGACAAGAGCAGTGACGGCAATTGGGGCCTTGCTGTTCCACCGCTTGGAGGCTTCAGCTATGGTGGTACGTCAATGGGGATCTGGAAAGACAGCAAGCAGAAAGAGGCAGCATGGACGTATCTGAAGGGTACGTATGGTTCTGAGGAAGGTGCAGAAATTAGCTTTGCTTCATCTAAAGCCATTCTGCCGCTTAAAGCAAGCTTTGAAGATACATCTAAGCTGCTATCTGGAGCAGACTCCTTCTTCGGAGGCATGGATGTGAATCAGTTCTGGATTGAGAAGGTATTCCCTAGCATTAAAGCGGTGCCTGTAACGAAGTACGATCAGGACATCTATACGGCTTCCGAAATCGCGTTGCAAACAATGGCGCAAGATTCCAAATTTGATGCAGTTACAGCGGTACAGAAGTGGACAGAAGAGTTGCAAAAGAACCATTCCGAGCTTGAACTGAAATAGTCATGATTTGATAAAAAGAGACGGCGGTCGGTGACCAGTTCACGGACCGCCGTTTTGGATAGGAAGTGCATACTGATGGCAAAACTAGCCGGTCTTAACCGGAAAAATAAATGGCCGTATCTGTTTATTACCCCTTACTTTCTGTTTTATGCGGTATTTAGCCTATTCCCGATCGTATTCACGCTCTATTTGAGCTTTACCGATTGGGATTTGTTCGGCAACCGCAACTTTATCGGCTTAGATAATTATAAGCAATTATTTTTCAATGATAAATTTTTCTGGAAATCGATGTTTAATGTTATTCTCTTCATTGCCTGTTATTTGCCTGCACTTGTGTTGATTGGCATGCTGCTCGCGAGTCTGATTGAAAGCAAATTGATTAAGCGGAAAACATTTTTCAGGCTAAGCTTTTTCAGCGCTTATATGACAACTCCAGTCGCGATCGGTATTATTTTTGCTCTTCTGTTCGATTGGCAGGGCGGCTTTGTCAACAATCTCTTTATAGAGCTGGGCTGGATTTCGGAGAAAATCAACTGGCTGGGCGATTCGACATCAGCTCGCTGGATCGTCATTATGATGGTCTTCTGGAAAAACCTAGGTTATTTTCTCATGTTCTATTCGGCTGGAATGGCTAGTATTGATAATTCGGTGTATGAGGCTGCTCAGATAGACGGGGCTTCGCCGAAGGATGTATTCCTGCGCATTACGATTCCGCTGCTTAAACCGATTAACCTGTTTCTCATCGTGACGACTATTATCGGCGGTTTGCAGATGGTTGAGGAACCGATGCTGCTCTACAGCGGCTGGGCTTCCGGCACTTCAATGGTCGGTGGACCTGATGGCTCCGTATTCACACCAATCTGGTACATGTTCGATGCTTCCTTTAACGGCTCGTCATTCAAGTATGGCAAAGGCGCTGCCATCGCCTATTCGACGTTCCTGTTTATTGCGTTATTCTCACTTGTGGGTATGAAATGGCTGAACCGGGATGGTGATTCGAAATGAGGCTGCAAAAGCTGCTGCTCTACGTCGTACTTGTACTAGCATCGCTTGTTTTTCTATTCCCGTTCTACATGATGTTAACGATGGGAACTTATTATTCAGAGGATTTGTTCAAAACGCTTCCGATTCTGCCAAGCAGCTATTTGCTGGAAAATTTGAAAACAGTCGTAAGCCCATCGTTCCTGCTTAACTACTGGAACAGCTTCTACGTCGCCGTATTGTTTACTGCAGCATCCGTTGGCGTATGTGCCATGACAGGTTTTGCCTTCGCCAAATACGAGTTCCGTGGGAAAGGCTTTTTATACGGGTTCATCTTGCTGACGATGATGATTCCTGGACAGCTTGGCTTGATCGCATTCGTAATGGAGATGAAATGGTTTCATTTGAACAACACGCATGCACCGCTTATTATTTCGGGGCTTAACAATGCATTCGGTGTGTTCTTCATGACCCAGTTCATGCGTTCATCGGTACCGACAGAGGTCATCGAGAGTGCACGGATTGACGGCTGCACCGAGCCGCGCATCTTTGGTTCAATTGTCATACCGTTTCTGATGCCGGCGATAAGCACGCTTGGACTGATCTGCTTCTTGGGCTCATGGAACAACTATCTGCTGCCGCTTGTTACGATCAATCGCCCGGAGCTGTACACGCTCCCACTGGGTATTGCGAATTTATCAACTCAGTACCGAACAGATTATTCGGCCAGTATTCTAGGACTTACGCTCGGTACGCTGCCGCTTATCATTCTGTTTCTGTTCGGCTCCAAGACGCTGGTGCGCGGCTTGACTGGTGGGGCTGTCAAAGGCTGATCCAACTTCTACTCACAAATAAGAAGCCCCTTCCTTGCTCCCGATACGGGACGTAGGAAGGGGCTTCTTGTTAATCTAATTGGTTACTTTTTCGATGCAAACGCAGCTGTACTAGGTACAATTAAACCAAGATTACGAATAATGAGCTGGCTCTCATCATTGAGGCCAATGAAGGAAACCTGCTTGTTTAATTGTTCGTATTTGTTCTTTACTTTGATGATGGCTGTTACAGCCGATTGGTCCCAGACATGAGAATGACTGAAGTCGATTGTAATCTGTTCAGGATCATTCTGGTAATCAAATAAGGAAACAAAGCGGCTAGTCGTTCCGAAAAAAAGCTGTCCCGTGACATTGTACGTACGCGGTCCTATTATATCAGCCGACTTGGAGATACGTATTTTGGCCATTTTACCAACGAAGACGAAGGCGCTTAGGACAACCCCTGCAAACACGCCTTTCGATAAATCATGCGTCATTAAAACGATAATAACCGTTATGAGCATAATGGCAGCGTCCGCTCTAGGTACCTTATGGATTTCTACAACGGATTTCCAATCAAAGGTGCTGATGGAAACCATGATCATAACACCAACGAGTGCGGCCATCGGAATTTGATTGACGATATCGCTGAGCACCATAATCAGAAAAAACAAAAAAGCGCCGGCAGTGAAGGTGGACAACCTCGTGCGACCACCTGACTTCGTATTGATGACGGATTGTCCAATTAAGGCGCAGCCAGCCATACCACCGAAAAACCCTGTCGCAATATTAGCGATGCCTTGACCGCGTACTTCTTTATTTTTGTTGCTGGTTGTATCGGTCATCTCATCGAGTACGGAAGCCGTAAGCAGAGATTCCAGCAATCCAACGACAGCAAGCGAGAAGGAATAGGGTAATATAATCCATAATGTTTCTAAGGAGAACAACACATCAGGGATGTGAAAAATTGGCAGCGTGCTTTCGACCAAGCCACGATCACCTACGGTTTTGAGATCGGCTCCGATCGCCACGGCGATCAGCGAAACAATAATGATCGCAGCTAATGGCGAAGGGATCACTTTGGTGAATTTAGGCAGGACATAAATGATGACCAATGTTAGAGCAACCAAGGCATACATCATCCAGCTTGCACCGACGAAATGTACGAGTTGAGTGGTGAAGATGAGAATCCCAAGCGCATTAACGAAGCCGAGCATGACCGAATGCGGCACAAATTGAATAAGCTGTCCGAGCTTTAGCACACCCATTAAGTACTGTAATACTCCTGCGAGAATAGTTGCGGCGAACAAATATTCAATCCCGTGATCCTTCACGAGAGATACCATGAGCAGAGCCATTGCACCTGTTGCTGCGGAGATCATGCCAGGTCTGCCCCCTACGATCGAGATGATGACGGCAATACAGAATGAGGCGTACAGCCCAACCATAGGTCCCACACCTACCATCAGTGAAAAGGAGATGGATTCGGGTATCAGAGCGAGTGCGACGGTTATGCCAGCAAGAAGATCGCCGCGCACATTGGAGAACCAAGATTTTTTAATTGAAGTAAGCAAAACAAATAAACCTCCCATTCTAAAACGATTCCATGCATTTAATTTCAAGCATTCGCTTCATTGACTTTTCACTCTCAGAAAAGTCGGGCCGATGCACACTGAGCGTAATTATACAACAAACGAACATTGACAATCTAGATCCAACAAATGATTTAAGCGCTTACATCGAAGTGAATCGCGTGAATGCGCTAGAATTCTCTGTTATGCTACTCAATCAAAATAAAAACCCATCGCATCACTGCGACAGGTTATTTGATTGATAATGGTCCTACATTGGACGTTCTATTTGGTTTTTCTGCTGTTTGTTTTTCACATATTTATAAACAATAAATGCTAACAGAATAGCTGCCAAGCCATAGATGATCCATAGCCCGTATTTGTAAATGTGATCGGCAAGATCTTGTACTTGATCGCCAACAAAGGAGCCAATAACGAAATAAATGAGCGTCCATACGAATGCGGATGGATAAGCAAACAAGGCAAAGCGCTTGAAAGGCATTCTGTTCATTCCCATTACATATGGAGTCACATGTCTCAGAAACGGAAGACAAAGACTAAGGCCGATTGCATAGCCGCCATATCGTTCACTAAGCTGTTCGGCCTTCTCTACAAATTTGCCGATGTTTTTTTTGCTGCTGAACCAATTCGATAATTTGCTTCCGGCAAATCTAACGATGCTGTATCCGAAAGTCATAGCTGAGCATATGCCCAGACATGTCATGATGAAAGCGGGTATGGGCATTAAAAGACCGGAATCTGATAGTGCCCCGCCTGTCATCACTACGGCTTCATTCGGAATAGGTAAACCGATAAGGCCGAGGCACAAGACGAGAAACAGAGCGAAATATCCGATTTCATCAATAATAGTTAACAATAAATCATACATTTTACAACATCCTAACCTACCAAAAATTAGAATAATCTTTAAATCACTTCAAGTATGTTAACATATCTTCAGTCGATTGAATACCATTCATACGCAAGCCTAGTTGAAAGGATTCAAATTTAACCATTTCGTAACTAATTGCTTTTGTAGAGCGGATACAATAAGAGAATAGGTTTTACTTAGATGAAGGGGCTGCTATTCTCATGTTTGATTTCCAACAAAAGGTAGAGGCGTTAAGGCGATATGAATCTCATTGTTATACCTTATGCCTGACTATACTAATAGATGAACATGCAGCTTGTAAAGTTGCAGAGAGCGCATTATGCAAACTATTCGCAGCGGTTGATTTTTGGAGTAAACCAGAAGCGGAGCGAGTTGTGTATTTGCTGCGTCTTTGCACGCAAGAATGTTTGCAATGGAAAGGCATGGCGTTGACAAAAACTTCCTAATCGGAATAAAAGCGTTGATCTTTCTAGCCTGCAGTGATCATAATAGAAGTGATTCTATACTTAGAGTAACTCATTGCTTCTTGCGTATGAAGGAAAGGATGAATAATGAACGCTAATCAGACTCGTAAAAAAGTGACAATTGCCTTGTTTGTTGCGACCTTCCTCGCGGCGATTGAAGGAACGATTGTAAGTACGGCAATGCCCAGCATAACGGGAGAACTGGAAGGGATCCGGCAGTATAGCTGGATCATCTCGATTTATTTGCTCGCGACCGTCATTACAACCCCGATATACGGCAAGTTGTCTGATTTATATGGCCGCAAAAAAATGTTTATCGTAGGTGCATTGATATTTCTGGCAGGCTCCATGCTATCCGGTGTTGCCCAAACGATGAATCAGCTTATTTGGTTTCGCGCCCTGCAGGGTTTAGGAGCGGGAGCACTGACAACAATCCCTTATACGATTATAGCAGATCTTTACCCGTTCGAGCAGCGGGCTAAGGTGCAAGGCTGGATGTCGAGCATTTGGGGGATTGCAGGGATCTCGGGTCCGCTATTCGGAGGCTTGTTGGTCGATTACATTTCTTGGCGAGCGATATTTTATATGAATCTTCCGTTTGGCATCGCTGCTATTTACTTGCTGGCAACCTCTCTTATGGAAACGCTGGAGAAGAAGAAACGACACATTGATTATGCTGGTATTATAACCTTCACAATCGGGATGTTCAGCTTCCTCTATGTGATGACGCTTATTCGAGATGAGGAAGGCGGTGGTACAAGCGCAATCGGAATTATTATTGGATTGTTTGCTGTTTCTGTTCTATTCTTCGCATGGTTTGCTCGGATCGAAAGACATTCGCCTGAACCAATTATTCCATTCCAGCTCTTCCGGAACCGAGTAATCAGTATGGCGAATTTGGATAGTTTCTTATTATGTGTAATCAATGTTGTCGTTATTTTTTATTTGCCGCTATGGATTCAAGGAGTTTATGGTAAGCCTGCGACCTATTCAGGACTGGCAATGATTCCGCTATCTGTTGCATGGCCGCTTGGCTCAATATTAGCAGGCAATTGGATCACTCGAAAAGGCCTTCGCTTTATTGCAGTCGCAGGCTCTTGTTTCTTGCTTGCTGGCAGCATTGGGTTTGCGACGATGACGGCGACAACTCCCCTTGCTTTGTTTGTTCCTTACACGTTTCTTGCGGGTCTATCGTTCGGGCTGTCGCTCACATCGTTGACAGTAGCTGTATCATCGGCTGTAGGCTGGGAGCTGCGAGGCTCAGCTGTTGCAAGCAATAACTTTATCCGGACACTAGGTCAAACAATAGGCATTACGATATTCGGTTTATTGCTCCATACCGGGAGTGCAGGCCAAATCGAACCGAACGTTCTGGCAGAAAGCTTGCACACAATCTTTGTTGGAGTCGCTGCATTATCTGTGCTCGTCGTGATTGTGTCATTAAGTATGCCCGTGCTCAAGCATGCTGAACAGCAACAAAGAAATGTCTCATAAGGAAGTGTGGAAAGCCAGCGAATGAAAGTGATTCGCTGGCTTTTTTTTGAAACATAGGAAATAGTATGATTTCGCCATGCTTTCTCTATATTTCTCCGAATGAAGCGCGCCGCGCCGTTAAAGGACGGCGACAGCCCTTTCACCATGGGACAGAGTAAAGCACCTAAATAGTGATGTTATAGATTAGTTAGGTATAAGTGTAATTCGTGTCTATATTTCAATATACGTCTTGCTTAAAGGTCGTTTCTGCATTATGATGTTAGTTAATCTCACACCGTGAAAATAGAAGTCCATAAGTGTTATGGGTTGGTCAGAACGGAAATTCGCTGGAACTAAAGAAATCTGAATTTTTGCACTATTTATATTTTTATTGATTTTGGATTCGATCGTTCTTGCGAGCGTTGCTGAATAAACTAATCCGTAGCAGTGAAATGGGCTTTTAGGGGGAATAGAACATGACAACTATTTTAATTCAGAACGCCGTCGTAATGACCATGAACGAGCAAGGCGACATCTTCACTGGGGATGTATTAATAGAAGGAAATCGAATCGTTCAATTGAGAGATCGGATTAATGAGGTGCAAGCAGAACGTATTATCAACGCAGAAGGAAAAGTGCTGCTCCCAGGCTTCGTCCAAACGCATATCCATCTTTGCCAAACTTTATTTCGTGGGAGAGCGGATGATTTATCATTAATTGAGTGGTTGAAAGAGAAAATTTGGCCGCTTGAGGCTGCACACAGTGAGGATTCCGTTTATTACTCTGCCATGCTCGGCATAGGTGAGCTCATCCGCAGCGGCACCACAACGATTCTTGATATGGAAACCGTTCATCATACAGAAGCAGCTTTTCAAGCGATCAAAGAGAGCGGCATTCGAGCGTTATCGGGGAAGGTCATGATGGATCATGGTACGGAAGTACCGATTGCTCTCCAAGAAAACACGCAAAAGTCGCTGCAGGACAGCGTAGATCTTCTAGAGAAATGGCATGGTGCGGAAAATGGGAGAATCCAATATGCCTTCTGTCCACGATTCGTTGTTTCGTGCACAGAGGAGCTGCTCATTGGTGTTAGGGATCTTTCAGCAAAGTACGGTGTGATGGTGCATACACATGCTTCGGAGAATGCCGGCGAAATTGCGATGGTTGAAGCGGAGCGAGGCATGCGCAATGTTGTCTATTTGGATCATATCGGACTGGCAAAGTCTAACCTGATATTGGCTCACAGCATTTGGCTCGATGACGAAGAGAAACAAATCATTCGTGACAGAGGGGTGAAGGTTACACACTGCCCGGGCTCGAATATGAAGCTGGCTTCTGGAATCGCAGAGATCCCGCTCCTGCTGGAGCAAGGAATAGATGTCGGGATCGGCGCGGACGGCGCTGCTTGCAACAACAATTTGGATATGTTCCAAGAAATGCGGTTAACAGCATATATGCAGAAGGTTAAGCATGGTCCTACGATTATGAATGCCAAAACGGTACTCCGAATGGCAACGATGGGCGGGGCGAAGGTGCTGGGGCTGGAGAATAGCATCGGCAGCATTGAAGTGGGGAAGCTGGCTGACTTGCAGCTGCTTGATTTGGAAGATTTCCACGTTTATCCGTCATTCGATGCAGATTGGTATTCAAGAGTCGTCTATGCTGCTACAAGAGGCGATGTTGATACGGTGCTCATTGACGGGCAAATCGTGATGGAGAATAAGCTCGTTCGAACAGTGGATAAAAAGATTGTCTTGAAGGAAGCTGATCAAGCTTTGAAAAGATTAATTACACGCCTATAGGCATGGACGCTCGTATATCTCGTCTGCACTTCGTTGTAACAGGGTCAGGCGCTAAAGGGGGTACGCGTATGGATATGCACGATATATTAGAAGCTTTGCGAGAAGATGATGAGCATTATGTGCTTGCGACCATTCTTTGTGTGGAGGGGCATTCTTATCGCAAGGCCGGTGCATCAATGTTATTCAAGTCAAGCGGTGAGCAAATCGGAGCGGTAAGTCCTGGCTGCTTGGAGCATGATTTGCAAGCTATTGCGGAGATGGTCAGCGCTTCAGGTCAATTTGTGTGCATGAGCTATAACATGAATGCAGATGAGGATGCGATATGGGGAGAAGCAATAGGCTGCGGCGGAGAAATCCGTCTATTGCTTGAGCCTGTCAAGGGACGGCTGCTGACGCTGTTGCTTGAAGCCAAAACGAAACTCGAGGCAAGTATGTCTGTAAGGCTTGCGCGAAGCTGGAATGATTCAATTATAGAATACGAGCTGTATGATTTTGTAGATGACGTTGATGATGCGTTTTATTGGGAGGAGACAGCATCGCTCCACCATCTCGAACTTGTTCTTAGTCCAAGGCCGAGACTTATTGTATTCGGTGTCGGTAAAGATGCGGAAGCGATCTACGAGCTGGTCAAGAAGATCGGCTTCCATATGATTTTGGCGGATTGGCGACCCGCTTTATGCTCGGAGGAGAGGTTTCCAGAAGCGAAATGTGTTGTAGGCTCACCTGAAGAAATAGCTGATCAGCTTCATTTTCGTTCGAGTGATTATTTAATCGTATGCAGCCACAATCTACAGCGGGATAAGGACATGATCCGCTTAGCTTTGCCGTTGCAACTCGTATATATTGGCATACTAGGCTCTAAAAAAAGGATTCGCCATCTATTTGAAACCTTTTTGATTCCATCAAATGTAAGAGCGCCTATCGGATTATCTGTTGGAGCAGATGGTCCTTATGAAATTGCCGTTAGTATTGCTGCGGAGCTTATTGCTATACGTGCAGGGCGCAAAGAAAGGTTTCGGAAGGAGCGGGAGAAATATGAATATTTCAGCCCTTTATTTGGCAGCGGGACAAAGCAAGCGTATGGGTATCAGAAAGCAGTGTCTGGAGCTAGAGAAGAACAAGCCGCTGGCAAGGATGGGGCTGCATGCTCTCTTAACCGGTTCAATTAACCATATAACGATCGTTGTTCGTGCAGATGATCCGTTGGATTGGTTGAAGGACGATCATGCACTAGAAAAGCCAGCTTCTTCTCCTCGAATGAATCACTCCTTATCGATTGTGACATGCTCAGATGCGGAGCAAGGCATGTCTTTCTCTATACGCTCTGGGCTTCAGCACATGCTTAGCGAAACTCCGTCCGTCGATGCAGTCTTAATTGCACTGGCTGATCAGCCCTTTATTACGTCAGAGATGATCCATGCGCTTGTTCAAGAATGGCTAATGCGGCCAGAGTTGGATTTCGTGGCATCGTCTTCCTATGACGAGATGGAAGGGGGGATGGTTCTGACTCCCCCTGCGCTTTTAGCCAAATCGATGTTCCCTGCATTACTAGCGTTAGTGGGAGACAGTGGAGCGCGCAAATTATTTCATTCACCGGCATTTAAAGGATATGGGCTGGCTGTTGTAGACGAGTCAGCCTTATTTGACGTGGATTCACCGGCAGACTTTATGATTGCTCAAAAACGATATTCGGGCTTGTGACCGTAGTGCTAAAAACGATAAACGTTAATATATATAACATAAAAGATAGTGCTGTTGTGCGAACTATACAAAATTCAACCATTTCCGCGATTTATATGTTAAGTATATTGACATAAAATTAACGTGGTCATATATTGGAAATACGCTGTTGGTTATGCGAGCGATGCAGATGACAGCCGATGGTTAGGCTGCTCAAATGGAATTCGTGTGGAGTGTTGACCATGCATGGTCATGGCGTGCATGATGTCTGCTCTTAAAAAAAGAGAGTCGGGGTGGAACGGGATGAATCGTCGAAAACATGCATTTTCCGTAAGCTTGGCCTTGTTGTTAGCACTTTTATTGGTGATTAGCGGCTGTTCCAGCAACAAAACGAATGTGACGAATGAGAACACCACCAATTCTCCAACCGAGGCACCTACCGAAGGTGCTGCAACGGAAGAACCTGCGAAACTGCCGCGTGTTGCGTTTGTTTACATCGGACCGCCAGGTGATGGAGGATGGACCTTCGAGCATGACAAGGGTAGATTGTACATGGAAGAAAAGCTCGGTATTAAGGCGGATACGGTAGAGAATGTGCCGGAGAGCGCGGATGCTGAACGAATCATTACGGAGCTTGCTCAGAATCATGATGTAATCTTCACAACAAGCTTCGGTTACATGGATTACACGCTTAATGTCGCCAAGAAATTTCCAGATGTAAAATTTCTTCATACCTCTGGCTACAAAACAAATGACAATATGGGTACATTCTTCGGTAAAAACTTTGACGCTAGTTACTTGAGTGGAATTGCAGCCGGCAAAATGACGAAGAAAAACATCATCGGCTACGTTGGGGCATTCCCGATTCCAGAAGTTATTTATAACATAAACGCTTTTATGCTAGGTGTACAAAGCGTGAATGCGGACGCAAAGGTAAGTGTGGTTTGGACGAATACCTGGTACGACCCGACAACGGAACGGCAAGCTGCAGTAAGTTTGCTGGATAAAGGTGCGGATGTGCTGCTAGCCTATCAGGATTCACCGGCAACGCTGCAGGCTGCCGCCGAACGCGGGGCGATGGCAGGAGGAAACGATTCGGATATGACAAGGTTCGCGCCAGAAGCATACTTAACGAATCCGATTTGGAACTGGGGTCCTTATTATACGAAAACCGTACAATCGGTGATTGATGGCACTTGGAAAAGTGAGCAGTATTCGGGGTCGCTTGCTGATGGAATGGTCGATATCGCACCGTTTGGTCCAAGCGTGCCAGAGGATGTCAAAACGCTCGTAAACGATACGAAAGCTAAGCTTATAAGCGGAGATCTCAGTGTCTTCACTGGACCGATCAAGGACGCTTCCGGCGCTGTCAAAGTAGAGGAGGGCAAGACGCTCACGCTTGATGAAATTCTTATTATGGACTGGTTCGTCAGCGGAGTAGAGGGCACGATTCCCAAATAAGCCGTGATCGCTCGTATAGATAAATCAACAAATCCCTGAATGAAGGGATTTGTTGATTTATACACTGGTTTTGGAAGATGGGAGCATAAAGTGAGCAGAGCTGAAGCTTGATTGACGGCAATAGATGGAGGGATGGCATGCATGAGACATATTCAGTAGAGATGCGTCAGATTGTCAAGCATTTCGGATCGGTCATTGCCAATGATCATGTTGATTTCCATGCAAAGCGAGGTCAAATACATGCGCTGCTTGGCGAGAACGGTGCGGGGAAAAGCACGATGATGTGTATGCTCTCTGGCGTGTACAGGCCAACTAGCGGAGATATTCTGCTCCATGGTGAGCTCGCAAAAATCAAATCACCCAAGGATGCTATGCGGCATGGCATTGGGATGGTATTCCAAAACTTCAGACTCGTTCAGACGCTTACAGCTGCAGAGAATATTATTCTTGGCGAGAAGTCCTCGTTCTGGCGCGGTTCCAAATGGCTGAACAATAAGCAGCAGGAGATCGA
The DNA here is from genome assembly GCF_005930355.1 of Paenibacillus sinopodophylli. Classification (GTDB taxonomy): domain Bacteria; phylum Bacillota; class Bacilli; order Paenibacillales; family Paenibacillaceae; genus Pristimantibacillus; species Pristimantibacillus sinopodophylli. Next base: position 885,649 of record NZ_VDBO01000001.1, on the reverse strand, counting down.
AGCCCTAGCCCAACAATTCGGATTAACCTTTCCTGTCAATCGCAAGGTTTGGCAGTTGTCCGTGGGAGAGCAGCAGCGTGTAGAAATCGTAAAAACCCTTTATCGCGGAGCCAATATCATCATTCTGGATGAACCAACCTCCGTGCTCACTCCTGGTGAGGCAGAGCAGCTGTTTGAAACGCTGCGTCATATGAAATCAGAAGGCAAAACGGTCATTCTGACCACGCATAAGCTCAAGGAAGTGATGGCCGTCTCTGATCACATATCGGTAATGCGCAAAGGAAAGCTCATTCACAGTATTGAGAGCACGGCAACGGATGAACGTGAGCTTGCAAAGCTTATGGTAGGCAAAGTGATTAGCGAGAGCCATCCTCATCTTCCGAGGGAAAAAGGCGAAAGATTGCTTGATGTCCGAGAAGTTGATGTCTTCGCAGAGCAAGGAAGGAAGTCGCTTGACCGCATTTCTCTTCATGTGAATGAAGGTGAGATTGTAGGTGTAGCCGGCGTTGCAGGCAATGGACAGAAAGAGCTTGCTGAAATGCTCACGGGATCGAAAGTATGGAAGCGTGGTTCGATTACATTCAACGGCAATCCGCTGCGTAATGGCTCTGTCCGGGCAGCGATCGAGGCGGGAATTGCTCATGTTCCAGAAAATCGTATGAGGAGCGGACTCGCAGGCAGCCTAGGCATCGTAGATAATCTGTTGTTCAAATCCTATCGTCTGCCGGCACGCTCACGCCTGGGCATATTGCGGATTAGCAAAAACCGCGCTTGGTCGGAAGATCTGGTCAAGCAATTCGACGTCAGAACGTCTAGTCTGGATACGCCAGTTCAGCAATTGTCAGGCGGAAATCAGCAGAAACTGCTGTTTGCCAGAGAAATTAACCAGCAGCCGTTGTTGATGATAGCTGTTCATCCGACGCAAGGACTTGATGTGGGAGCAACGCAAGGTGTTCATCGATTGCTCGGTGATTTGCGGGATAACGGCAAGAGTGTATTGCTCATATCAGAGGATTTAGATGAAGTGATTCAGCTATCCGACCGGATTCTCGTCATCTTCAATGGACAGATCGTAGCCGAGTTGTCGCGGGAACAGGCCGATAGCGAGAAAATCGGGATGTATATGGCTGGTCTCCGTGCCGCGGAGGAGGTAGCGGGATGAGTGAACACGAGCCGGTGACTCAGAAAGATGGTGTAATCTCAATCCCGCCCCTGCGGGGGCAACGCAAGTGGAAGTGGCAATCTTATCGGATCGAAATCGACACTGCCAAAAATGGCGCTACTTGGTGGCTGCCGTTTGTTTCCGTTCTGCTAGCCCTTCTCGTATGTGGAATATTCATCGCAGCAAACGGAATGAATCCATTCCCGGTATACAAGAAGATGTTTACAGGAGCATTCGGGACGGCCTACGGCTTGACCGAAACGCTCGTCAAGACGATACCCCTGCTGCTGTGTGGACTTGGGGTTGCAATTGCTTATCGCATATCCGTGTGGAATATCGGTGCGGAAGGACAATTCGCCGCAGGTGCAATGGCTGCGACTGCGGTAACGATTTATTTTCCGAACATGCCTGGGATGCTCATCATTCCAACTATGATTGTGTTCAGTATCGCTGCGGGCGGCATATGGGGATTGCTAACTGCCATACCCCGAACCTATTTCCAAGTGAATGAGCTGGTCACCTCGCTTATGCTCAATTACGTTGCGCTGCTCGCGTTGGATTACTTCGTGTTCGGTCCGTGGAAAGACCCGGAGGGGATGAATTTCCCTGGAACTAAAGTGTTCACGGCTTCTCAGTCGCTGCCTGTCCTAGGCGATACGAGATTGCATCTCGGACTGATCTTCGGCTTAATCGCAATCGTGTTATATGGTTTCTTCATTAAATACACGCGAGCGGGCTATGAGCTTCGGCTTATTGGAGCGAGTCCAGAAGCAGCCAAGCAGGCAGGGATTCGAATCAGCCGACATATTCTACTGGTTATGCTGATCAGCGGTGGCTTGGCGGGACTTGCAGGTATGGCAGAGGTATCGGGTGTAACCCATCGGCTTATGTATGGCATATCCCCTGGATATGGTTATACGGCTATCATCGTGGCGTGGCTCGCGAAATTACATCCGGTCGGACTCATCGTATCTTCCTTCTTGTTCGGCGGATTAATCGTAGGCGGTTTTAGTGTACAAACGATCGGTTTGCCGTCCTCCATATCAGAAATGCTCCAAGGGGCTATTTTGTTTTTCTTGATCGCAGGCGGAACGTTAAGTAAATTTCGACTTCGTAAAATCCGGTGAAAAGGGGCGTCTGAACGATGGAAATCGTGTATCAAATGCTGCTTGCCGCTATTTCCTCCGGTACGCCGCTATTGTTCGCAACGCTTGGCGGCATTCTCATCGAACGCTCAGGGATTATCCAGCTTGGCGCAGAGGGTTTAATGCTAATGGGAGCCGTTACGGCATGTCTTACTTTCGTGCAGACAGGCAGCTTAACCGTTGCTTTACTCGCTGTCTGCGGAATCAGTATACTGCTAGGCTGCATTCATGCCTTCCTAAGCGTATCGCTTCGAGCAAACCAGATTGTATGCGGCTTGGCTATGACTTTGTTCGGTGCGGGGCTAAGTGCTTATCTGGGCAAGCCAGTCAGCGGCCTTCCTGTACCAAGAGCTGTCCCTAAGCTCGATATGCCTTGGCTTGAAGCTGTCCCATTTGTTGGCCGTATATTTGCTCATTTGGATGTCCTGACGTGGTTCAGCTTCGTTTTAGTAATCGCACTTCATTTGTTTATCCACAAAACTTCATGGGGGTTGCATCTGCGTGCGATGGGCGACAGCCCTGCAACTGCGGATGTCATGGGTATTCGAGTTCAAGCGTTTAGATATGGCTACATCGTCGCAGGCTCAATCTTAATTGGGATTGCTGGTGCGGATTTGCTTCTCGTCTATTCGCCAACCTGGACCGAGGGGATGACGACAGGGAGAGGCTGGATTGCTGTTGCTTTAATCATCTTCGCAAGATGGAATCCGATACGTGCGCTCTTCTGTGCGTATTTCTTCGGAGCATTGGATATGCTCGGCTTCCGCATTCAATTGATCGGGAGCGAGATTCCTTCTTATTTTTTGAAAATGATCCCTTATATCGTCACAATACTCGTACTCATGTTTCTCGGCTGGCGCAATCGCAATAAGCCTTCTGGTTCACCGGAAGCGCTCGGCATTCCCTATATTCGGGAGCAAAGATTCTAACACATGAGGGGGAGGAGCACGATGGGAATGAACGTACAGGAGACCATAGCGTCTCCTCAGGTGTGGCATCCTCAAACGGCGGCAGAGGCGTGGCATTTGAAGCAAAGCTTAGGGACAGACAGCATTTATGTATCCGGAGGGACGCTTCTTCGCACGCAATGGGAAGCAGGTATTGCCGCTATGCCCAAGCATTTTATTAATTTGAGCAGCATACGCGGATTGAGTGAAATTAGAGTAGGCGAATCAGGTCTCATTATCGGCGGTCAAGTAAAATTGCAAGCATGTCGTATGAATACAATGATCCAGCGCTATTTCCCAATGCTTACCGAAGCCTTGCGACTTACAGCAGCACCATCCATACGCCAATTGGCGACGTTAGGAGGGAATATCGCCTCCAGTATCGGAGATTCGCTGCCGGCGCTGCTTGGTTATGATGCTGAAGTAGTATGGTTTAACGGTATAGAAGAGCAGTTGATCTTGTTGAAGGACTGGCTGCAAATTGCTCGAAACCTGCATCCAGAACGGCTACTGCTTCGCGTACAGCTCCCCTTTCAGCAGAGGGAGGAAGCGGATGGTTTGGAACCGGGTCATGAGGAACTTGTTCACTCGAAAACAAAGCGTTTTTACGCTTACCATAAAGTGGGTCGACGGGAAGCCTTTACGCCGTCTGTTGTGACGGTATCCATTTCGGGCATCTTGACAGAGGCTCGGATTGTGAAAGACATTCGAATCGCGCTGGGCGGCGGACAGATGATTCCGATCAGGCTGGAGCAACTTGAAAGGGAGCTGATTGGGGAGACGGTTGACACTCAGACGATTAGGCATGCGTACGGCCGAGTGGTTCAGTTATACGAACCCCGCGAGGATATATTCGCCTCTTCAGCCTACAGACAGACAACGGCGGCGAATGTAATAGCTGCAGAGTTATGGAAAATCGCAGCGGAAGCATAATCGGCATACGGGAGGTGGAGGCTTATGCTCTTAAATCGCGTGAATAGCGGAGGGCGCTGGCGAATACGTCCTGATGGCATTGGGAAAGTAACAGGCAGCTTAACGTACCTAACAGATATGACGGCCGGATCGATGCTGTATGGACTTGTTCTGCGCAGTGAATATCCACATGCGTCTGTGATCTCTATTCAGACCGATAAAGCGGAGAAATTGCCAGGCGTTCATGCGGTGCTGACGTACAGAGATGTACCTGGTTTGAACGCCTTCGGCATTGCTCACCCGGATCAGCCCGTACTATGCGAGGATAGGGTGCGTTATGTGGGTGATGCGCTTGCGACAGTTGCGGCCGAATCTATTGTGATTGCTCAGCAAGCACTAGAGCTCATTGAAGTAGAATATGAGGTCCTCGGAGTGCTGGACGATCCCGAACGGGCGCTGCACGCAGATGCACCGCTGCTTCATCCGAAAGGAAATGCGATGCACCGTACCACATTCACAAGGGGGAATGTCGATGAGGCATTCAAGCAATGTGCTTATATCGCAGAAGAAATCTATTATACACCTCGCCAGATGCACACTTATATGGAAACGGAAGGCGGGTTGTTCGTACCAGAAGCGGATGGGCGATTAACGGTTTATTCGCCAACACAGCATGGCTTCATGGATCGCATGCAGCTAGCGCGCATATTATCGGTGCCCCAGGATCACATACGAATTATATCGAGTCCGATTGGCGGATCTTTCGGGGGGAAAGATGAGCTGAACGTACAGCCATATGGCGCTTTGTTAGCTACAAAGACGGGCAGGGCGATTAAGATGCACAATTCCCGTCAGGAATCGGTTCGAGCAGGCCTAAAACGGCATCCGATGAGAATTTCTATGAAGACTGGAGTGGATGAAGCCGGTCAATTGATCGCTCATCGAGTCAGCATTCTTGCAGATACTGGACCCTACTCCACTCTTGGGGCGGAAGTGCTTAATTTCGCAACGGAGCATGTGATTGGTCCTTATAAATACGAGCATCTAGACGTGGAAGGAATTTCGGTGTTTACGAATAACGGAATGTCTGGTGAGTTCCGCGGTTTCGGGGGTAATCAAGCGATCTTTGCTCTTGAAGGACAGATGGATCGCTTAGCCGAGCAGCTTGGATTATCCCCATGGGCATTTCGCAAGCTGAATATGCGCCAGAGTGATGATTTGGGTCCATTCGACCAGCCTATCGCAATGACGGAAGGTGCAGAGCTGGTATGGTCAGCGATTGAGAATAGTCGATTATGGCAGGAGCAGGTGAGAATGAAGGACAGAAGTGCACCTAAGCATTCGGAGCCATGGATTAAAACAGGAATAGGCGCAGCGTTGACCATGCACGGGGCAGGACTCGGCGTTGGTATACCTGATCCAGCTGGCGGGAGACTTGAGCTCGCTGCAGATGGGAAGATCGAAGCGGTATTCGGCTATGAGGAATTTGGCCAAGGTCTTCTTGCTGCACTCGAACAAATGCTGGTGGAGCAATTCGGATTCGGAGCATCAGACATTCGCATGGTTATCGGCGATACCGATGTTGTGCCGGATAGTGGTTCGACTACTGCTTCTAGGGCAACAGCTATGATGTGGAAGTCGCTGCAAAGAATGAGAAAACCATTCACAGATCAGCTGCTCAAGCAAGCGAGTACCATTCTACGTTGCCATCCAGGTGAGCTTCGGATATGGGAAGGTGGAATCAGCTTAATTACGGAGGCTCAATTACTTCTCACCTATGAAGACCTAGCCAAACAGACGGATGTGCCGATACGCAGTGAAACATCTTTTTCGTTCCCCGTGTCTGATACGAAGCGGGTCGGCGCACATTTCATGTACACCTATTCAGCCGTTGTAGTGAAAGTGGAGCTTAATTCGTTAACAGGCAGGGTCAAAGTGGTTGAGCAGCAGCATGCAGTTGCGGCGGGTCCCGTTATTAATCCGCAAGGTTATTTGGGGCAAATAGAAGGCGGAAGCAGTATGGCGTTAGGTTTTACGCTGCTCGAGGATGCGGTTATGGACAAAGGACACTATATGACCCGGAATCTGGATACGTATCTGGTGCCGACGATTGTTGATCAGCAAGGAATCGTTGAGGTAGAGCCGATTGAGCATTTGCCGGCTAGTGATGATTACGGCCCGCGGGGCATCGGAGAGGTAGGTTCTGTCACACTCGCCCCCGCCATCGCGGCAGCTGTAAGGCAGGCAAGCGGCAAATGGGTAACGAAGCTGCCGATTGATCCGGCATTTTTGCAGGAAAAGCCATTTTTTCTAACAGGGGAGTGAGGGTTATGAGCGATCATGAAGGGCAATCGTCAACGTCGTTTGCTCTCCACTGCTTCATTAACGGTGAAGAGCAAACACTTGAAACGACTGCAGCAACTAGAATGCTAAACCTCATTAGAGATGAGCTGGAGCTCACCGGTACGAAACGTTCTTGCGATATCGGTCGGTGTGGAGCGTGCATGGTGCTTATGGATGGCATAGCCGTAAACGCATGCTTGACAATGGCTTATCAATGCGCTGGCAAAAGCATTACCACAATCGAGGGCATCGCCAAAAACGGCATAGACCCGATCCAGCAGGCGTTTCTAGAGGAAGGCGGTTTCCAATGCGGGTATTGTACGCCGGGAATGATCGTTTCAGTTAAGGCGCTGCTCGAAAGCAATCCTGAGCCTTCTGATGATGAAATTGCAGAAGCATTATCAGGAAACATATGCCGATGTACGGGGTATGGAGGAATATGGAGAGCGGTAAAGAGTGCGATTAAAATGAGGGGGTCAAATAGATGAGCAAGGTTCGTTCACACATTGGCTCGTTTCCTGATGTTGAATTAGCGATAACAGCAATACTTGAGAGGTATGGGCTATCATGATCTCGCTAGAACAATTAAATGAAAGCAGTCGAGAGCTATTCGTAGAGCGGCTAGGCGCCATATTTGAGCATTCGCCTTGGGTTGCGGCTTCCGCTTATGGAGCAAAGCCTTTCGCATCCATAGACGAGCTGCAGACTGCTATGATGCATATCGTTCGAGAGTCCAGCAGGGAGACGATTATTGATCTATTCCGCGCCCATCCAGATCTGGGTACGAGGCTTGCTGTAGCGGAGAATTCTGCTAAGGAGCAGCAGGCTGCGGGACTGAATGAACTCTCACCAAGCGAATACGAGCATATTTATGGGCTAAACCAAACGTATATAAAAACCTTCGGTTATCCGTTCATTCTAGCCGTAAAGGGTAAGAACAAGGAGCAAATCATCGAGGCTATGGAAGGGAGAATATGGCATTCAAGCAGCGAAGAAAGGGAGCAGGCATTACTTGAGATAGGGAAAATAGCTGGATTTCGATTAAGAGATCTTATCATCGAGTAGAGAGAGGACGGACATTTATGCTAAAATTACGCAACGGACGCACGCTCTATTATGGAAAAGGGGATGTGCTTAGTTATCGCACCTATGCAGCCCCGCTTTCGGTTCATGCTATTCCTGACTCCCCATATACAGGTGACAGCAATGTGATATTTGCTCATAACATCACGTTCTCGGTCAGCAGCGAGGTGCTGCTCACCTCATTCACGGAAGGTGACAATACGCAGGTTGTCGCTACCGATTCGATGAAAAACTTCATTTTGCGCCAAACGGCACAATTCGCAGGCAGTACGACAGAGGGACTGCTTGCATTCATTAGTCAACGCTTCTTGGAACGTTATCCGCATATCGATGCAATCGAGATTCAAGCGGATCGATTGCCATTCCATGCGGTTACTGTTGCTGATGATGGTGGATGGAGCGACAGCAGCCTAGTGTTTCGGCGATCCCATAACGAGCATGCGAGCGCATCGTTGAAATGGACGCGTGAAGGCGAAGCAGGCGTATTGATCGAGCAAGAAAGTGCCTTGTCACGAATTCAGCTCATTAAAGTTAGTGGAAGCTCCTTCTATGGCTTTGTACGTGACGAATATACGACATTGCCAGAAAGCTTTGACCGCCCGTTGTTTATTTTCCTAACTATTTATTGGAAGTACTTAGATGCTGAGGATGCGTTCGACAGTACGCGTGGCAATTACGTTTCTTCCGAGCACATCCACGATCTTGCTCATACGCAATTCCATGCTGATCAATCACCGTCCATTCAATATTTAATCTATCGAATTGGTAAAACCATATTAACGAAATTCCCGCAGCTTGCTGAGGTGCGATTCGAATCCAACAATCGCACCTGGGAGACGATTGTTGAGCCCGAGAGTCCTACGTCTGCCGGCGTATATACGGAGCCTCGACCTCCTTACGGATTCCAAGGATTTACGCTTACGAGAGCTGATCTGGAGGATGGGAGCGAATAGGCATGAGTGGACGAATTACGACGCATGTTCTAGACCTCGCATGCGGGAAGCCTGTGGTCGGGATCGCGATCGAGCTCTGGTATTTAGGGCTGGGGACGAGCGGCGATACCAATAATAAGGAACTGCCTGAATTAATCGGATGTTATCAGACTAACGCTGATGGACGTGTTGATCAGCCGCTTTTAGAAGGAGACGCCGTGAAGGAAGGTATGTATGAGCTTCTATTCGCAGCAGGCGATTACTTCAGGAGGACAGCGCAATTGTCCACGATTCAAGATTACTTGTTTGATCATATTCCGATTCGATTCCGTATTCAAAATGTCCATACACACTACCATATCCCCTTACTAGTGGCTCCTGGAGGCTACAGTACGTACCGCGGGAGCTAGCTTTAAGGACATGATGTATACGATCGATATCGGATGTGTATGAATATACCGAGAGGGGACTTGGCAATGACGTTAATCAATGAACAAACGACAGCTGTGGGGACGTTATTGTCCCAGCTGCCAAAGGTCGATTTGCATGTGCATTTAGACGGAAGTGTAAAGCCAGAAACGCTGCTGCAGTTAGCGAAGGAGCAAGGGAATCCATTAAACATCAACTCAGATATTGAATTGTTGTCCCATATGCAAGTAAGCGAGGATTGCCAGAGCTTGAAAGAGTATCTAAGTAAATTCAGCTTCGTATTGCCATATTTGCAAACTGCTGCGGCGCTGGAACGTGTTGCCTATGAAGTAGTCGAACAGGCAGCCAAGCAGCGAGTGAAATATATAGAGGTTCGATTTGCGCCTCAACTGCATCGCCAGAAGGGTTTGTCAATCTATGAGGTCATTGAATTTGTGATTAAAGGTTTGAACCGCGGAGAGCGGCAATTCGGAACGACAGCCAGAGCAATCATTATTTGTATGAGAAACCAATCTTATGAGCTCAACAAGGAAGTCGTACAGGAAGCGGCGAGGTTCTATAAGAAAGGTGTCGTTGCCGTCGACTTGGCCGGAGATGAAGCTTCATTTCCTGCCGAGCTGTTTCTAAAGCTATTCGCTGATGCGAGGAAGCTTGGTTTGCCTATAACGATTCATGCGGGCGAAGCGGGCGGAGCTGAGAATGTAAAGGTGGCCGTTGCAAAATTAGGTGCTGTACGGATCGGGCATGGTGTCCGCATGCTTGAGGACCCTGAGGTCGTATCACTTATTAAGGAGCGCCAGATTCCACTCGAGATGTGTCCGCTTAGCAATATGCAGACCAAAGCTGTAGCGGGTTGGGCACAATATCCACTGCGACAGTATTTGGAGCAAGGCATCGTCGTGACGGTCAATACCGACAATATGACGGTATCGGATACGACAATCGAGAAAGAATATGAGCTGCTTGTTGCACACTGTGGCATTTCGATAAATGATGTAGGTACGCTGATTATGAATGGTGTGAAGGCGGCATTCTTGGAGGAGCAGGAAAAAGCGAAGTTAATGACGAGCTTTGAAACGGAGCTTAGAAGCTTTGGTTTACAAGTGTAGCAGCCTGAAAAAGGAAGAAACAGCAGCGCATCCAGTTGTGGAGGTGCTGCTGTTTTTTTCGCCATCGAATCTTATACTTTCAAAATGACATTATTGTTGTTATACTAATAGCAATGAAAAATCTACTATGGGAAAATAGGGGTTGTTTAAGATGTCAAAAGTTCACGATGGTATAATCGGATTGTGTGTAGGCGACGCGCTGGGCGTGCCTGTAGAGTTTCTTATGCGTCAAACGCTGCGAAATAAACCTTTAACAGATATGATAGGCTACGGCACGCATTCTCAGCCTGCCGGCACTTGGTCTGACGACAGCTCATTGGTGTTTTGCCTGATGGAGAGCGCTGTCGAATTCCCAGAGCTTGATCTGTATGACATTGCTGAGCGATTCGTGAATTGGATGGAGAAAAGTGTATGGACCCCGCATGGTGTCGTCTTTGATATCGGTAATGCTACTGCGTTTGCGATAGAAAGATATAAGGATATGATGATTCGTCCGGATCTGGCAGGTGGGACAAGCTTGCAAAGCAATGGCAATGGATCTTTAATGCGCATATTGCCGCTGGCATATTGGTTGAGAAGTAGAGCGGCTTCCGAGCGGATGGAGCTCGTCTCTAAGGTTTCTTCCATTACGCATGGACACCCCATATCTAAAATAGCTTGTGTCATTTACGTTGAGCTGGCTATACATCTCATTGACGGGTTACCTCTAGAGGATAGTTTGATTAAAATGCGCGAAACCGTTTTGGAGCTGTACAAAGACGAGAAAGAGCATAATCTGAATCCATTTAAACGTGTACTGAAAGGCAATCTAGCTGAAGTGCCGGAAGAAGAGATCGCATCATCCGGCTATGTTGTCGATACGCTTGAAGCGAGTTTATGGTGTTTGCTCACGACAAGCAGCTATAGCGAGGCTGTACTGCGCGCCGTCAATTTGGGCGAGGATACGGATACGACAGGTGCAGTGACCGGCGGACTTGCCGGGCTTATATATGGCGAGGATACGATTCCAGCTCATTGGATCAGTCAGCTTGTTAGACTGGGTGATATTCAAGAGCTATGCCAACGTTTCGAAGAGTCGATTGGCGTAACCGAGTAAGGTGGAGATTAGATGGAAGATTCATTGAATCAAGCAAAGCTATGGTTTCATACGTATTATGGTAACTATTTTCAGATGAGCCGTGCTGGGGTCTACGAGGCTTATAAGCTCTATGAAATTACGAAAGAAGAGGAAGCAGCATGGTACCAAGAGTTGATTAGCCAAAATGCTGCTGCCCTGTCTATTCGCAGCTGGGATGCTGTGCTAGAGCTCGCAGCTATTGCTAAAAACGATTCGGATAGCCAAATATTAGACCATGTGATTTCCTTCGCTGCCCGGCACGTCATGTCATCGGACAGTGTCGTTAAGCTGATGTTTGCGGAAAATATCGTTGCGATCGTCAAGCTGGTACGAGAGAATACAGAGACGGAGCTGCTTCACAGAGCGTATAAAACTGCCGCTGATCTTCTCAGTGACGTTATATCCAAGCCGCTTGTTATCGATCCTGGGCATGAGCTTGAAACGCTGGGTCTCAAGGATAAGCGTGCCTTGAACCAAAGAGCGGCCAATAGTATTGCCTTAATTAAAGAACTACTCGCTGCTGACTGACGCATAAATAAATGAACAGTATGAGTCTATTGTATGACTCCAAATGAACAACTAGGAGCAGAATAAATGGAGCATTTAACAATAATCGCGGTTACGCCAGACCATGAGGATTTGCATCAATTAATCCGTCAGCTCGATCTGGATTTGCTGGAGCGTTACCCCGCCGAAGAAATATTCATACTAGATTTCACAGATGAGAAAATCAATGATGTGCAGTTCCTAGTTGCTTATTGGGACGATGTTCCTGTAGGCTGCGGAGCCATCAAGCCGTATGACGCGGACTCTACTGAACTCAAACGTTTCTTTGTAGAAGCATCTTACCGAAATCGAGGAATTGCAAAACATCTATTGATGGAGCTGGAAGTGAAAGCGAAAACGATGCATTTCCATAGCATGAAGCTGGAAGCAGGCGATGCGCAGCCTGAGGCGTTAAGCTTTTATCGCAAACACGGCTATCTCTCTATCGACCGATTCGGTCCCTATCGGGATAATGAAAGCAGCGTTTGTTTGGAGAAGCAGCTATAGCAGTGCCCGCCAGCGATGTTGAATCTATCTAACAATTAGAAGTTGAATATCGCAGCATCAATCGTTAGTATAGAACAGTGGCACAATGCCTAGCATTTTGCCATGTGGATGAACGAGGAGGCAAGGATACATGTATAAAATCGGGGATTTGGGAAACTTTGAAACACTACCTGATATGTGCATGTTAATCTACGAAGGCAAGAGCGCAGAGCTTGAAGCGATGCTGAAGGCTGGTCGTGAGGTGAGTGAGCAGCTTGCTTTAGGCAGATATTCGATTGTAACACTGCTGGATATTGCACTAATATTAAATAAGCTGGATGCCGTCAAGATGTTAGTGGAGCACGGAGCAGAGCTTAACTCCAAACAGAGTCCTGCCATTCTGCTTGCCATTCGCTACGGTGATGAGCCGCTCGTGCGTTATATTCATGAAAAAGGGGCGAAGCTTACGCTAGTAAATGAGGTCAAGTCGAATGCTTACGATGAAGCGTATTATGGAAACAAACGAAACATCCCGCTCCTTCGTGAGCTAGGACTGGATATCGTGAAGTATGGTGGCAAGCTGCTGCGCAAAGCAGTAGCCGATCAGGACAAGAAGTTGATCGAATATTTGCTGGACCATGGTGTGGATATTAATTTTAATGAAGCTGATATGATTTATCCCTATAAGGCTACTCCTGTGACCGTGGCTGCGAGAATGAACAGTTTGGCAATGGTGAAATATTTGGTAGAGCGTGGTGCGGATGTTACGATTGCCGAAAAGGATGGGGAACGAGCCTATACGATTGCAATAACTGCGAAGAATATCGAAATGGCGGAATACTTGAAGGGCTTGGAGCACTCTGATTTCCACGACATAAGTAATAAGCTGTATACTTTAAAAGGGTACGGGCTCCCAAACGACCTAATTGCGTTTCTAACAAGCAACAACCTTCGAATAAAGCTGCCAGCTAATGAGTTGGATGTTCGTTATGTGGATTTTTTGACGCTTGTTGACACAGTAGAGCTGAAAGCGGGACGGCAGAAGCTGATCCGACTATCCGCGGAAGTCGATCAATATTCTCATTTACATGTCGTCTGGGACAAGAGTAAGAAAGGAATCGGCGTTTATGACGTTGAGCATAAGGAATATGGCTACTTGGGGAAATTCTCTGATTTTCAACATGAACCTTTACTCTTTCTTGAGAAAATGTTCGGTTAACAGTTAAAAGCAGGTTTTAGCCAAAAAAGGCATTGTATCCTATGATATCAATGCATGTTGGATTGGTTTACGATTTTTAAATGAGATAGCATTACAGGAGGAACAGCATGTCTAACTTAATGAATGACAAAGTAATTGTAGTGATGGGTGTAGCGAATGACCGCAGTATCGCTTGGGGGGTTGCCAAATCCCTGCATAAGCAAGGAGCAAAGCTGGTATTCACCTATCGTAAGGAAAGATCGCTCGATAAGCTGAATAAGCTGCTGGAGCAGCATCAGATTGAAGCATTGCTGAAGGTTTCTTGCGACGTGGTTGATGACAGCAGTGTCATCGCAGCATTTGAAGATATTCAGAAAAACATAGGCGTCATTCACGGCGTTGTACATTCTTTGGCTTTCGCCGATAAAGACGAGCTTCAAGGCGAATACGTGGATACTACGAGAGAAGGATATCTGCTTGCGCAAAATTCCAGCTCCTATTCCTTAGTTGCTGTAGCGCGCGAAGCGAAGAAGCTGATGACAGAGGGCGGAAGTATCGTTACCCAAACGTATATCGGCGCGGAGCGGGTCGTGAAAAACTATAACGTAATGGGTGTTGCCAAAGCTGCACTGGAAGCAAGTGTGATGTATTTGGCAGAGGATCTAGGGAAATACGGTATTCGGGTGAACGCTGTGTCGGCTGGTCCGATCCGTACACTTGCTGCCAAAGGCGTATCCGGCTTTAATGATATTATGTCTACAATTGAAGAGCGGGCCCCACTTCGCCGTAACATCGATCAAGATGAGGTGGGCGACGCAACGATGTTCCTGCTTAGCAGCCTATCCAGAGGTATAACAGGTGAAGTGCTTCATGTAGATGCAGGATATCATATTCTAGGGCTGTAAGCTCCGTTTATGAAGTAGGTAGTCCTTAGGGTGAGATTATGAAAGGCACAGACCACTCAGCGTTGAGGTCTGCGCCTTTCTGTTCATTTAGCCTGTAAAGCGCTTTGGATTTGTTGGTTGACGGCTTTGATGTCAACCGATGCTATCGATTCATCTTGCAGCTCGTATTTCTGCTTCAAGGATAGTATGCGATACACACTTTGCTCCAATGCGTCCTTCGTAATAACACCATCGCGAGCGGCGAGCTTCAGCGACTTGAGGACTGCTATTTGTGTATCGTAATCATGACCTATCAAGATGATGTCACTGCCTGCTTGAATAGATTTGACCGCAGCTTCTCCAACGTCGAAATGATCCGTAATCCCGCCCATCGTCATATCATCCGTGATCACGACGCCGTCGTAGCCTAATTTTTTGCGCAGAAGGTCGGTAATGACGGATTTGGACAAAGAGGAAGGGTAGGTTTTATCGATACTAGGAATGAGCAGGTGAGCGACCATAATGGCATCGGCATCTTGGCGAATCGCTTCCATGAATGGAAGGAGCTCGAATGTGGTTAGCTCTGCCAATGATTTGTTCACGACTGGCAAGTCGAGATGCGAATCAACGGATGTATCCCCATGCCCTGGAAAATGTTTCACGACCGCGGCTATTTTTTCCGATTGAATCGCCTTCATTGTCTCGATACCGTGTGTGATGACGGTTTCTGCGTGTGAACCGAAGGAACGATTGCCGATAACAGGGTTCGCAGGATTGCTATTAATATCAAGCACCGGGGCGAAATCCATATTGAAGCCCAGCGCACGTATCTCTGCTCCAAGTGCTTGTCCGATCCCGCGGGTGTAGCTCTGATTGTTTGCCTTGCCGATTGAGGCGGCTGTTGGAGTTTTCGTGAACTGCTCAGGCATGCGGCTTACTTTCCCGCCTTCTTGATCAATGCTGAGCCAGAGCGGAGCTTTGCTGGGCTTGTTTCGTTCCTTGAGCTGGTTGAGAAGCTTTAAGGTTTGCTCAGCATCGATAATATTATATTTGTATAGGATAAAACCGCCTACATGGAAGTTGTCAATCAAATCCGTCGTTGGTGCTTGCAGCTCGGTTCCTTCGACTCCAATTAGAACAAGCTGGCCTATTTTCTCATCTAATGTCATCGTCTTGATGGTTTCTTGGAGTGGATCAGTTACTGGAGGCGGCTCTATTGTAGGCTGCGCTGTAGGTGAATTCGTAGGCGCTGTTGTTGGACTTATGCTGGCAGCCGGAGATGTTGGAATGTTCTCAGCAGCAGGATTAGAGCTGCAGGCTGCTCCAAGCAGCAGTAATAAGGACAAAGCGATCGTTTGCTTCAGCATCGTAAAAACCTCCCTTTTTGCAATATCCCCTTGTTTCTACGATCACATACCAGCTGTTGTATTTTACTTTGACGTATAAACCATTCGAGAAGTTTCATAGCTGGCAGATTCGTAGATAAGCATTTGCATGTCCTGCATATTTGAATTTCCCCCATCATAAATTGTATAGGATAACCATGAATGGAAGCTTGTGCTTATCGTCAAGGAGGGGAAGTATGGAAGGAGATTTACGAAATCAGACAAGGAATGGACCTATTCCCGAGCCAATAAGACGGAGCGACGGGGCAGGCAACGTTGACCGCGGTCCGCGTGACATTATGCGAGATAGAGAGAATCCGAATATGTTCGTCCCGCCCGTTACCGATTCAGGGCTCTTGCCTAATTTAAAGTTTTCGTTCTCAGATACGCATATGCAGCTTAACAACGGTGGATGGTCAAGAGAAATTACCGTTCGCGACTTTCCTATCGCTACGACGCTGGCAGCAGTCAATATGAGCCTGACAGCCGGCGGCGTCAGAGAATTGCATTGGCATCAGCAAGCAGAATGGGCTTATATGCTGCTTGGCAGTGCTAGAATAACTTCGGTTGATCAGATGGGACGGAATTTCATTGCCGATATTAGTGAAGGCGATCTATGGTATTTCCCGCCAGGCATCCCTCATTCCATTCAAGGATTGGAAGATGGCTGCGAGTTTTTGCTCGTTTTTGATGATGGAAGCTTCTCGGATCTTAACACCTTGTCTATATCGGATTGGTTCGCACATACACCAAAGGAGGTGCTTTCAGCCAATTTCGGTGTACCAGAGACTGCTTTCTCGCAAATTCCTGATGATCAGGTGTACATCTATCAAGATCAAGTTCCGGGAACGATTGATGGCCAGAAGGTTCCCTCGCCATACGGGACAATACCTTTAAGCTTCAAGCATCGTCTGCTCGCACAGACACCGCTGCGCACATCTGGGGGCAGCGTAAGAATTGTAGACTCTTCAAACTTTCCAATCTCGAAGACGATTGCAGCTGCTTTGGTCGAAGTCGAGCCTGGCGGGATGAGAGAGCTGCATTGGCATCCGAACAATGATGAGTGGCAATATTATTTGGCTGGGCAAGGACGTATGACGGTATTTGCTGGTAATGGCGTTGCCCGTACCTTTGATTACCGAGCTGGAGATGTGGGATATGTTCCATTCGCGTACGGCCACTACATTCAAAATACAGGAGAGCAGTCCTTATGGCTTCTTGAGATGTTCAAGAGTGACCGATTCGTGGATGTTTCGTTGAACCAATGGATGGCATTGACAGCGCGCGAGCTCGTTCAAAGCAACTTAAATGTTGGCAGCGAGCTGCTGGATGCGCTACGTAAACAAAAATGGCCTGTCGTAAAGTATCCCGGGTACGGTTATGAACCTAAATAGTCGATAATAAAACCATTTTCAGCTGCCCTGCCGGCGTTCTGGAAATGGTTTTATTTATTGAAAATGTTTTCTTCGAGGACATCAGATTTGTTTCCGAATACTTTATCCAGATGATGCTCACCCCAAGCAGACAGCGAGTCTAAGATGCTCTTTAGACTTTGCCCATAGGGGGTAAGCTGGTACTCTACTTTAGGCGGTACCTGATTATACACGATTCTTTCAATAATGCTGTCGACTTCAAGCTCTCTTAGCTGCTGAGTCAGCATCTTCTGAGTGATATCAGGGAGCAGGCGCTTTAGCTCGCTCGTCCGTTTCTTGCCTTGTGTAAGATGGCAGAGAATGATGCATTTCCATTTCCCGCCGATCACCTCAAGGGTTGCTTCAACAGGTACATTATATTTTTTATGATTCATGGTCATTCTCCCTTATCTCTCTATACAGGTACTAAAAAGTACCTATCGTACTTATAAGTACGTACTAGTTAAATCCCTCGGTATAAACGATAATAACATTCATCGGCCGATCTAAGCTATAACGATTTCCAGCAGAAGAAGAGGGATTGGGGAGAAAAATCATGACAATAGAAAAAAGAAGAAGCACTTTAGCGCTGCTTGCTTTAGCGGTCAGTGCATTTGCTATAGGAACGACGGAATTTATAAGTGTCGGCTTGCTGCCGCTCATCTCGGAGGATTTGAATATATCGGTTACAACGGCAGGATTAACGGTTACTTTGTATGCGCTTGGCGTTACCTTCGGGGCACCAATCCTTACATCCTTATCGACTAAAATACCGAGGAAAGCGCTGCTGCTTTGGATTATGGTTGTCTTTATGATCGGCAACACGATGGCTGCTGCAGCAACGACGATTGAATGGCTTCTGATTGCCAGAATTATATCGGCCTTGTCGCATGGCGTGTTCATGTCAATCGGCTCCACGATCGCTGCTGATGTTGTACCTCAGAATCGTAGAGCTAGTGCAATTGCAATCATGTTCACAGGACTTACGGTTGCTACGATTACGGGCGTTCCCATTGGCACGTATATCGGACAGCAGCTAGGTTGGAGAGCCGCTTTTATCGCGATTGTAATTGTAGGCTTAATTGCCTTTGTTGCCAACATCATCCTTGTTCCATCTGATTTACACAAAGGAACACCGATTACAATGGGTGAGCAGTTAAAGTTGTTTACGAGCAGCAGATTGCTGCTTATGTTTTTCATTACTGCACTTGGTTATGGGGGGACGTTCGCTGTCTTTACTTATTTAGCCCCTTTGCTTCAAGAAATATCCGGGTTCAGGCAGAAGGATGTCACAGTGATTCTTTTGGTGTATGGTATAGCGATTGCGGTTGGAAACATGATTGGTGGCAAGCTTGCTAATCACAAGCCGCTTCAAACGCTGTTCTATATGTTTATCATTCAAGCTGCGGTGCTATTTGTGTTATCCTTCACGGTGTCTTTCAAAGTAGCAGCATTGCTCACGATTCTTGGCATGGGTTTTTTCCACTTCATGAACGTAGCAGGGCTTCAGGTTTATGTCGTTATGCTGGCTGAGCGCTTGATGCCTGGCGGGGTCGATGTCGCATCAGCGATCAACATTGCGGCCTTCAATGCCGGCATTGCCATTGGTGCCTATTTGGGCGGAGTCGTTACCGATTCAATCGGCCTCATTCATACCCCATGGTTCGGAGGCATTATGGTTACTATGGCTGTCGTACTAACGGGTATAAGCATGAAGCTTGAACAGAGGGACAAGCTTCAAATAGTGGCATAAATGGGAGTTGTAAATGAGCATCGACTACAAATTACAACATGATCGTTAGTTGAAAATCAAATGTGCAACTGGAATTGATTACGCAAACGGTCAGGTTAACTTGCAGCTTGAGGTTTCATTTCAATAAACTGGAAGGATATTGAAACACCGTAATCGAATGATTAGACGGAGAGCATTTCATGTTAATCAGCTATAGAGCAACTCATTAAAGCTATGGATGTGTCAGCACACCTATCCCGTCTGAATATTCGACGCTGTTTTGTATTAAGTACTTTACAGAAGGAGTGATAGTGAAGTGGAATGCCCATGGTGTAACCATGAAGTGGAGATTGTAAAGGGAAGATGCCCAAACTGTAGAAATAAACTATACGAGGTCACGGAAGAAGATTTTCCATCAGAGATACATGTGGGTAGCCATGCTAGTATGGAGGAAGTAACCGTTAATGAAGTAATCGAAAATAACTTCAAGTGTGCTAAATGTAACGAAACGGATTGTATGATTAAAGAAGTCGCAATGACTGGTGCAGGTTTGAGTAAGCTGCTTGATATCCAGCACAACCACTATTTGTTCGTATCTTGTAGGAATTGTGGCTCTGTGGAGGTATATGATCCGAATGTTCTAGAAGGTCATAAGGTAGGGAAACTGGGCTCCATAATCGATGTTTTGTTTGGGAGTTAATATTTGAGTATCAATTAACCGAAGCTACGTTATAACCCTTGCATGATTTAAGCAAAAGCATGCACCTTGTGGTAAAATACTTCCAAGATGTACAATTCGGACGGAGGCGCTGCTGCTTGGAACAGGATGAGAATGAACATTTTTTTGATTATAGTGAAATACTCGACCGAGTCAGAGCGTTATGTTTGTCTTTCCCCGGAACTAGCGAGCGTATTAGCCATGGAGCGCCGACTTTTTTTGTAGCTGAGAAGAAATCATTCGTGCAGTTCCATAACAATCATCATAACGATGGGAAGGTTGCTCTATGGTGCGCGGCACCAGAAGGTATGCAAGCCCAGCTAATCGAATCCGATTCAGCTGTCTATTTCCGTCCCGGCTACGTTGGGCACTTGGGCTGGATTGGAGTTCGATTGGATCGCGATGCGGAATGGCATGATCTTGTCGGGGTTATACAAGATGCCTATCTGACAAAAGCACCTAAGAAGCTTTTAGTTGATTTAAAGCGTTCATTAGGTTATTTTTTAAAGGAATAACTTGCTAGCAAAGAACTTAAAGAATAGAGGAATCACGTTGAAATTCAGACCTTGTATCGATTTGCATGATGGGAAAGTAAAACAAATCGTTGGAGAAACACTCAATACTGAAATTATAGAAAACTTTGTTTCGAAACAGGATTCTGCCTATTATGCAGAGCTATTCCAGAAGGATGCCTTAACTGGCGGGCATGTCATCATGCTTGGTGGCGGTAATGAAGAGGCGGCCATTCTTGCACTAGAGCATTATCCAGGCGGGCTTCAAATAGGAGGAGGCATCACAGCGGATAATGCTGCTTTCTATTTGGAAAAAGGTGCTTCGCATATTATCGTAACCTCTTACATATTCAAAGATGGACAGCTTAATGAGGACCATCTCTCGAGAATCGTATCTGTGGTGGGCAAAGACCGTCTCGTCATCGATCTTAGTTGCAAAGAAAAGGATGGCAAGTGGTTTGTAGTAACGAATCAATGGAAGCAATTCAGCGACTTTGAAGTGAATCAGGAAAATATTCGATTTCTTGAGCAATATTGCGACGAATTTCTGGTACATGCTGTAGATGTGGAAGGAAAGCAGCGCGGCATTCAGCAAAGTCTTGTCAGCGCACTTGCGGATTGGGTCAGCATTCCGACTACTTACGCGGGTGGAGCTAGATCGCTTGCGGATATGGATCAGTTCAATACGTTGTCGAAAGGGAAGCTTGATCTAACGATTGGGAGTGCCCTTGATATATTTGGTGGTCATTTATCCTATGAAGAGGTCGTGGCATATAGTAAGCAGAAACAGTTATAATCGGACGAGGCGAGCGGGATGTATGGCTTTATTGCTAGTTGTATAGAAGGGACATGACGAATGAGACCTGATCATTACAAGCTGATGTATGCATTCGTGGAATGGGCTGGCAAGCAGACCTATGTGGATGGAATTGCTCTTATTGGTCTCTGTGCAGACGATGAGAATGAGGAAGATTCCAACTTGAGTTTTTTACTGATTACCGACAAGAAGCAAAAGTTGGCCGAAGCTATTTTACATCAATTTTCGTTTGAGTCACTTGAGCAAGCTTCTGTGGAGGAATACAACAAGCTCACCTCGATAAAAGTGGTTTATGAAAGCGGCATTGAAGCTGATTATGGTATTGCTAATGAGGATTGGCTGCAAATGCCACTAGGAAATGAGCTTGGTGCCTCGCTGGCTATGGGTTTTAAAGTCATTTGGGAAACCGATGAATTATTCGATGGGCTGCAGAGAGCCATATCGAACTACATTGCCGATCAAACGAGGGAATCATTTATGGATTAAAAAGAGGCTGGCAGCTTGTCGAGTGAAATCGCAGCATAGCCAGCCTCTTTTTTAGACTAAGAACGTAAAGGAAACCATTTCTGAAGCGCGCACATAAACAGGGTTTCCTTCAGGCGAGACGAGTGTGATGAAATTCGTATTGAACGATAGCAATTTTCCTGAATGGACTCCGCTTGCTGTCGTAATATCCATTAAAGTACCTTGATTGTTTCTCAACAGCCCATATAGGGCAGAACCAGGCAGTATGAAATGATTATTGGATACAATCGCCATAATGATCCTTCCTTCCATAGGTGCTTGCTATAAGCTTGCAGGATTCTCATGCACATAAATAATGGTTGCATACAATATTCTTATCTCGTAAAGGAATTTATCCTGTTCGAAGGATACAAGTATGAAATCATTGCCGACCTGATCGAGTCTGCCGATAATGGCAACTTGGCCGTAGCCGTTTGTCATGACGAATACTTCTCTGCCGATCAAAGGAAGCAAATCGCCTGAAAGCGATGTTGACATAAGCCGATTCCTCTTTTCTATGTGGGCTGGGATAGCAGCTCAATATTCGTAATATGGCTTAACGGAACCGTCATAACGGAGCCTGTCAACGTTATGAGCTGAACGAGGGTCTCAAGTACAGCATTCACTGTACCTGCAAACCCATTCGGCTGTCCTGGTGTCATCACATTGATGACGAATCCGGCCGTTTCATACCCATTGAGCAGTATAATCAACTCGGTGTAGTCGGAAGAACTTGATGTACCCGGAGGTCCTTGAACACCCTGAATCCCTTGCGGACCTTGAGAGCCTGCTGCTCCAGGGAAACCTTGCAATCCCGGTGCACCTTGTGGTCCCGGAACTCCACTTGTACCCTGAGGGCCGGGAATTCCAGCTGGGCCGATGGCACCTTGCAAGCCGTTTCTACCTGCTGGACCTGGAGGTCCTTCTGCACCTCGCGAGCACTTAATGACTCTTCTAGGTTTCAAACAAGCTGCAGGTCTATGTTTCTTTTTCTGGCAAACGAATTTTCTCTTGGGATGCCCGTTTTTTCTTAACCGTTCCGCTGAAGCCTTGGATGAAGCTATCACTATCATATCCCTCCTAAACCGATTTTTTGCCTTCTATATATGTATCCTTCGGAGCCATGAAACGGACTGGGGATTCAACTAAATATGGTTGGAACGACGATAGTTAGGCGTGTTTTCATAGATTTTCAAGTTGAAAGGGGACGATTGATTATGATCAATTACGATACGAATAGAACGGTTACAGCCGAGCAATTATCCCAAGTGTTCGAGCAATCAGGTATTAAAAGACCTTTTCAGAACCTAGAGCGACTTCAGAAAATGATTGATCATGCTGACGAATTGGTTAGTGCATGGGACGGGGATAAGCTCGTCGGAATTGCCCGTGCTATAACCGATTATGTATATTGCTGCTATCTGTCTGATCTAGCCGTCAGCAAGGATTATCAGAAGCTAGGTATTGGCAAGCAGCTGGTTGAGCATCTGAGGGCAAAGCTTGGTCCCGAAGTTTCGCTTGTTCTTCTATCAGCGCCTACAGCATTGGATTATTATCCACGAATCGGATTTACAAATACCGATAAATGCTTTGTTATTCCGAGAGAGAGCTAATGAAAGTGGAGGTGTAAGTAAATGAAAACAGCCATGAAAAGTGCCGTTCCCATTCTACGTATATTTGATGAAAAGAAGGCGCGCGAGTTTTATCTCGATTTCTTAGCATTCACTTGTGATTGGGAACATCGTTATGAACCCGATATGCCTCTCTATATGCAGATCTCCAATGGAGAATGTATTATCCATCTCTCTGAGCATTACGGCGATGCTACGCCGGGCTCCGCAATCCGAATTGAAGTAGAAGATGCAGAAGCCCTTCAGAAGCATCTGTTAAGTAAATCGTACACCTACGCTAGACCAGGCTTTGATAAGGAATGGCATGCAGTAAAACTTACAGATCCATTTGGCAATCGGCTTCATTTCTATTCGAGCAAAGAGGCATGATTGAGAAGAACAATGGGATCATGCTGAATAAGAAAAGCGGTGTTTATAATGGTTGAAGTTGTAACTGAAATCTATATCGATGCACCAATTGAGATTTGTTTCGATCTAGCACGCGATATCGATATACATACAAAAACAGTGTGGAAACACACAAGAGAAAAAGCGGTGGAGGGAGTAACAAGTGGCCTAATCCAAAAAGGTGAGCTTGTTACGTTTGAAGCTACTCATTTTGGTGTACGCCAGCGATTGACCTCGAAGATTACGGAGATGGACATCCCATTCTTTTTCGTGGATGAGACGCAAAAAGGTGCTTTTAAAGCTCTTCGACATGAGCATCATTTCGAGAAGCGGGATAGTGGCACGTTAATGACTGATGTACTGCGTTTTGAAGCACCTCTAGGTATGCTAGGATGGATAACAGAGCGGCTCATATTAAAGAGATATATGAGAAAGTTTTTAGATCATCGCAACAAACAATTGAAACTATGGGCTGAACAGCCTGAAGGATAGTTGTTTGCAATATCTTCGGAGTAAAGCTCCGCCCAGTTAGGAGAAGCAGCATGGTAGAAGCGCTCGTCGGCAGTTTTATATCCGCAATGGCAACGGTACTCGGTGCTGTGCCGCTGCTCTTTGTCAAAAGCCTTTCGGAGAAGTGGAAGGATGTGCTTATCGCTTTCACAGCAGGCATTATGGTGTCGGCATCGACATTCGGCTTGCTGCCACAAGCGTTGAAGGAATCGGGTATTATTCCATTAACACTAGGCTTGCTTATTGGCGTAATTGCACTGGATCTGTTAGAGAAAAATTTACCGCATATCGATATTGAGCAAAAACGCGGGGTATCGTCGTTTGACAGCAAGTCATTGCTCGTTATTTTCGCTCTATTTATACATAATATTCCTGAAGGGTTAAGTACCGGATTCAGTTATGCAAGCTCGAATGGCGGACTCGGTCCAATGGTGGCTATTGCGATTGGGGCACAGAATATGCCGGAAGGGCTTGTCCTAGCGATCTTCCTCATCCACTCCAAGGTAAGCAAGCTGAAGCTCATGCTGATCGTCACGCTGACAGGACTTATGGAGGTCGTGTCCGCAATTGTTGGTTATTTTGCCGCAAGCTATATCGAAGGGCTTATTGGCTACGGACTAGCATTTGCATCAGGTGCGATGCTGTTTATCGTCTATAAGGAGCTCATTCCAGAAACGCATGGTCATGGCTATGAGCGGTCAGCGACCTATTCCTTTATTATCGGTTTGCTCATTATGATTTATATCAGTTTTTATTTTGGTTAATCTATACAAAAATATGTCTTTATTTCGTAAAATAAAACAAACTTTTTGATGATTTATCGTATTTTCTAGATGAATCGATTACAATATACGATAGTAGAAGGAGGTATCATGACATGTCGACGAAAAACAGATTGCTTCTTGATGTAGATACAGGCATTGATGATGCTTTGGCGATATTGTACGCATTACTATCACCTGACGTCAAGGTAGAGGGCATCACAACGGGTTTCGGCAATACAGACGTTGATCAAGCGACCGAGAATACACTGAGGGTAATTAAAGCAGCAAACTGCGGCTATGAGGTACCAGTGGCAAAGGGAGCAGCAGGACCCTTAAAGCGTTTGTTCCCTGGTGCTGTTCCTCATATTCATGGGCATAATGGAATTGGAGATGCTATTCTTCCTCCGTCTGAGGTACAGGCACTAGAAGAATCTGCAGCAGCATTCATCGTTCGCAAGGTAAATGAAGCGCCTGGCGAGCTCACGCTTGTAACCGTAGGCAGATTGACAAATTTAGCTTTGGCGCTGCAGCTTGATCCAAGCATAGTATCCAAGTTCAAGCAGGTAGTAGTTATGGGTGGCACCGTATTTGCTCCTGGCAACATTACCCCTGTGAGCGAAGCGAATCTGTATGGAGACCCGGAAGCCGCGGCAATCGTATTCGAATCCGAGCTTCCACTTTTGATCGTAGGATTAGATGTAACACAGCAGACACGCTTAACGAAGCGGCATTTATCCGAATTGTCACTTGTCGTTCCTCCAAGTAAGCGCGATGTATTTAACTTTATGAATTCGGCGCTGCAGATATATTTTGATTTCTATACGTTATCGAACGATTTCGACGGTGAATGTCCGATGCATGATCCTCTAGCTGTCATCGCAGCCGTTCATCCGTCCTTACTGCAAACACAGTCGATCCATGCAACTATTGATTGCGGCGTAGGCTATACTGCGGGCATGATCATAACCGATCGTCGTGTGAAAGCTGCAGTGGGTAGACCGATTAACTTCTGTTTAGAAGTCGATCAAGAAAAAGCGATTGAAGAGCTGTTATCCGTTTTTATTAGAGAGGATAGTTAAGCGATGGAACAACGATACTCGCGTGAATCAAAGTGTTACAAAACAGCTCGCGTATTTCCGCCTGATGTAAACAATCATAATACGCTGTTTGGCGGCAAGCTAATGGCTTATATCGACGACATCGCATCGATTGCGGCAACGAAGCATTGCAGACGATCGGTAGTAACAGCCTCTACGGACTCGGTCGATTTCTTGCATCCTATTCGTCCTTCCGATTCCGTATGTCTAGAATCGTTCGTAACGTGGACAGGCCGTACGTCCGTTGAAGTATTCGTGAAAGTTATCAAAGAAGACTTGCTGAGCGGGGAACGTAAAGTAGCTGCAACATCCTTTTTAACCTTTGTCGCACTCGACGAGAATCGTAAGCCTGTCCCAGTGCCACTAGTCGTTCCAGAAACGGAAGAAGAACTGAAATTGTACGAAACGGCACCGCAACGTGCGGAAATGCGTAAGATCAGACGCGACGAAAGTAAGAAATTTGCCGGTTTCTTAACGGTTAAGCATCCTTGGGACTAATCTATTCGATAAGCCTGTAGCAGCAATCGATGCTGTTGCAGGCTTTTTTATAAGGAAAACGATCATTATTCGTAAAATAGCTGCCAAAATATGCTGAAAACGCGGGTAGGGAACGTATGTTCTGATTGATGTGTTGTCATTATTTGATCGAATGCTTATATATGGGTTCAAATGGTTATTTCGTCGATATATATGGTTAAATGAGCGAAAATGCCGTTTTAATGGGTATAGAACATATGTTCTGTATGGTCCTATGAGTGCAAATGCCATCACTTGAAATGATCGTTTTGCTGCACTATAATATGTAGTGAAAGGAGATTGCCATGGACATTAAACATTTTAAATACGGTGAAGTTGGCTTGAATCGTTTTTTTGGTTCATTGGAATCTAAAATTATGGAGATCCTATGGGATGCAGATGAGCTAAGTATTAAAGAAGTACAGCTTCGTCTGGAGAAAGAAAAACAAACCAATTTCAATACAGTAATGACAGTAATGAACCGGCTTGTAGAAAAAGGAATTTTGCAAAAAAGATCAAAAGGCAGATCCTCTTTATTTTGCCCAACCGCCTCGAAGGAGTTGTTCATTGAAGAACAATCTAAGCGGCTAACGGAAAATTTGCTTGATGAATTCGGCGGAGTCGTCATTAATCATATGATTGATGCGATTAAAGATGTCGATCAGTCCTTGCTGGATAAATTAGAAAGTAAGCTTGCACAATTAAAGAAGGATAAGCCGTCATGAGATGGAAGCGCAAGTCCACATTTATTATGGCAATCAGCATAGGAATCGCAGTTGTGGTATGGGGACAGATGGGCATGTATTTGGCTAACCTCTTCTTCGGTGCTGATGTAAAGGTTAATTTTTTCAAATTTTGTGTGAGCTTATTTAGAGAGAAATCCTTGTATTATTTTTTAGTCATCACGTTTCTGAATGCATTAATCGCATATGCCCTACTAATTGTTTGTTTGAAGATCTATCAACAATTTGTACATTCCAAACGATTCAAACAAAGGCTTATGTCGCTTCGAAATATTGATTTGACAGCGCATGTCATTCAAATGTACAAACCACTGAATCAACACATTATCGTCATTGATCATGAGCAGGCGATGGCGTTTACAGTTGGCGTTAGAAGACCAATGGTGGTATTATCAAGTGGTCTGATTGATCTGCTGGACGAACAGGAGCTGGAGGCGGTTATCGCTCATGAAGCTTTCCATCAGTCCCATTATGATTCTTTGAAAATATTTATACTTCAGTTGATTTCACAATCACTTTGGTTTATACCACTTACAAGATGGTCATACCACAATTACAAATTAATTAGCGAGCTGCTCGCAGATGAGTCCGCGATCCGCCAGACTGGATCTGAGCTAGGTTTGGGAGGAGCGCTGCTGAAGCTGATCAAGAAAGGCTTTAGTGATCATCCAACGCCTGTTCTCGTCTATTTCTCTGATGGCGTTGTAAATTATAGGCTTCAGCAGTTGATTGATCCGAATGAAGCCATACCTGTGCGTTTAAATATGACAACTATCGTGATTTCTATCCCTGTTATGCTCTTATTTATGGGCATGATTGCATTAGCGATCACCTAGTTTTTTTTGAATATAAAAACTACATTATGTAGTGCAAAAAGGAGCGTTTTAATTACACATGGAATCACATCTTTTGCTACACGAGCAATCAGGCTCAACCTACTTTTTATTGTATACTGCCGCTGTTATTTTATTGCTTGCTCTCATTAGCTATTGGTATGCATCGAAATGGAATAAGGAAAACACAAGCAGCTTGAAAAAGGAACAGAAGGCAGCTATTCGGAAAAAGACGAAAAAAATGAAAGTAGCGGCACATCTTTTGTTAAGCTTATCGATTATTGTGGTCATTGTTCATTTTGGACGAGATTTGACTAAATCGTATAATGTGAATGATTTGAACATGAAAGCTGAAATCAACGTAAATGAGGATACGTATTATGGAGCGGATCACACGGATGATCCGGTTGAGTATGAAATGAAGATTCCTACTTCTGGTACACATAGTCCGCATGATTTGAAGTTTGGATTCTATACAGAAAAGCCAGCAAACGAAATGCTCGTTCATAACTTGGAGCATGGTGATATTATCATCTATTACCGTGCTGAGGCAGATGCGCAAGTGATCGAGCTGTTGAAATACCTGGTTAATTTCAGGGAAGCGGGAGCGGGAATTCTAGCGGTTCCAAGCGAGGATATTCCAGAAGGTCAAGAGGTCGTTGTCACTGCGTGGACGAAGACGATGGAGCTTCCAACATTTGACGAGGCTAAGATAGCTACATTTATTTATACGTACATTAATGAAGGTCCTGAGAAAATTCCTGCACAAATCCGTCGCGGCGGTGGCACGATGTAAGAACAGTTCAAGAAGCTTAACCTGTCCAGTAGTTGTGGAAGGGGTTAAGCTTTTTTTTAGCTACAGCGGAATTCGTTTGACATTGATAATAATTATCAGTTATATTGTTTACAAGTAAACAATATTCCGAAGCAGTTCCAGAAGAGAGGGTGGAAATGAACGAAAAGCATATCCATAAGCAGCTTCTATACAATCATTTTTTGCAGTTTGTTCACGCGATAGAGCGGTTTGCTGATACGGAGATTGACATATTTCTTGACTTTGTAATGAGTGAAGCTATTGAAACGTTTCCAAGACATATGACGAGTGTCCATGTTATTGACTGCATTGGTAAAAACGAGCCGATTAATAGTACTTCGATCGCAGAACGCATGAATTTGTCCAAAGCCAGCATTACGAAAATTGGCAGCAAGCTGTTGCTGGACGGGTTGGTCAAGCGCAAGCGGCAAAATGAGAATAAGAAAGAAATCTATTTCGTGCTTACAGAGAAAGGCAGGGCGATTTTTGAACTGCACTTGCAAATTCATCGCATAGAGGAAGAGAAGTTCCATCATTTTTTGGAGGCTTATCATTCAGAGGAGTTGCAGGTGATTAGTCGTTTTCTGAAAGATCTTAGCGGTTCACTGGAGGAACGTATAGTAGAGAAGGAGGATAAAGAATGAGTGTAGCGACTATTGTGAAAGAGAGAAGAAGCATTCGGAAATTTAAGGACCAGGATGTACCAGATCGTCTGATTTATGAACTGCTAGAGCAGGCTGGAAATCTATGCGATAGGCAGATACTGCAAGCCATGCGGATAATCGTTGCCAATCAACGAGAGTCCAAAGACCGTTTATCTCGCTATATGACGAATGCTTTTGCTCGCACGACTATGGGGAGATTCATGCCTAATCCAATTATTGAGACGTTTTATAAGCGATTTGCTGAGGTTCCAGGTCATTTGGCTGTCATTGTGGAAGATCACGAGTCTGCGGAACAGAAGGATGAGCAGTATGCTCAAGCCTGTTTCTTTTTGCAAAGTTTACAGTTGTTAGCTTGGGAGAAGGGGCTTGGCATGTACTGGCGTTCAGATGAGATATTGTATACGCCGGCGTTATTTGAGAAACTTGGACTTACAGATGGTGAGCGTCTAGTCGGTATTATACACTTTGGATTCATTGCCAAAACACCTCGTCCTCGCAATCGTACATCCGCTGCTAAGAAATCGCATTATTGGCCGAATATATAAATCATTGGACCATTGAAGAAAAGGAGATGAAAGACATGTCCGTAATAATCCCGTTGGAGAAAATCAGCGGTTATGCTCAGTTTGAACAAAAAACAATCACATTCGAGCCGATCCTGCACCTGTTGGAAACCGCTGTATGGGCACCGAATGATGGTTTGAGAGAGCCTTGGCGATTTCTCTTTGTGGAAGTGGAGCACCAAAGGAAGGCTTTGCCTCTTCATCATGAGGCCCCGGCACATCTTGTTGTTATTGCAACAGCAGCAGGAGAAGAGCACAAGCAGGCTGAGGATTTGGCAGCCGTTTACTGCTTGATCCAAAATTTGAAGCTGCTTTGTCTAGATCAACATATTGGAGTGAATGTTCACATAAAGGACTGGATGTATGAGCGTATTTTATGTGAAAGTTTAGGTATTCGAGATAATGAACGAATTGCAGCTATCCTTGACATCGGGTATATGGCAAGCCATGATGCCACTGATGCAGATCCATTCCCTACGCTTCGTATTAGCGAATGTTAGGTGCTAGTGGATAACTCTTTCAGCAATCTGATTTTCTTTCTGGTTATGAAACCCGTAGGAAATCATCGTCGCTCGAAAGAGTTTTTTTATTTTCAAGAAAACGTATAATCATTTCTTGTCCCCGGCTCATTTAACACTGAATTTCAGATGGGTTTAGCTGGCTGCTTATTCCTCTATCCATGTTATTCGGTGTTTCAAATCTTTATATAGTATAATGGTTAGGATTTAGTGGAATGGACAACAAGGAGTGAGGGAACGAATGCCTACAATACTAGTTACTGATGATGATGCGAACATTCGCGAACTTGTCTGTTTGTTTCTTCGCAACGATGGGTTCGAAACGGTGGAAGCAGCCGATGGCAAGGAAGCACTGGCTGTCTATGGCTCGATGCATATCGATCTTGTCGTGCTTGATATCATGATGCCGATTATGGATGGTTGGACATTATGCAAGGATCTTAGGAGAAGCAATCCAGATCTTCCGCTGCTTATGCTAACTGCAAGAGGCGAAACTTGGGAGAAAGTGAAAGGCTTCCAGTTAGGAACAGATGATTATTTGACAAAACCATTTGATCCGTTGGAGCTGACGGCGCGCGTTAGAGCGTTGCTGAAACGTTATCGTATCGGCTCCACTCAGACGATCCGTTTGGGAAATGTGATTCTAGATCGGCAGATTTATAAAGTAGTAAATGGCACGAATTCGCTCACTCTGCCGCTTAAGGAATTTGAATTGTTGTACAAGCTCGCTGGAACACCTGGTCAAATATATACGCGTGAACAGTTGATCGATCAAATTTGGGGCCTAGATTACGCTGGGGATGATCGGACAGTAGACGTACATGTTAAGCGATTGCGCGAACGATTCGTGACAACACCAGATTTTCATATCGAAACGGTTCGAGGGCTTGGCTATCGGCTTGAGGTGAAAGAGTGATCAAATCTTTATATACACGTGTAGTGTTGATATTTCTTGTATCTGTGATCGCTAGCACAGTTATTGCTTTTTTTGTAGCGGCGTGGGTTTTCGAAGAAAAGCTAAGAGAAAACTCCCAAATACTGTTGCATAATTTCGGACAAGATATTATTCAGATTTATAAAAAGATTCCGTATCGTGAAGCAGATTCTCTCGTCAGTGAAATGAAGCAGCTCAATTCCTATCATATTCGCATATACGAAGCAACGGACAAGTTCAAGACTTACGGAATAGTTATTGGACAAAGTACGGCCACAATATCGGAAGAACAAGTGAGAAAAGTCCTGAGTGGCGAAATAGTTGAAGACAATACGAAGGACTTTGCTGCGGTCCTCTTAGGTTTGCCGTTGGAAACGGAAATGGGAACAAGAGCTTTGTTTATCGAGCCGCTTGCACCTCCTTCAGCTTCTTTTGTCATAAAATGGGTATTGAGCTTTGTAGGCTATGCATTGATTATAGGGAGCATATTCATTCTAATCGCCTCTATATTCCTTATAAGACCAATCAAAAAGCTGACAATAGCGACTAGACGAATAGCTGCTGGAGATTTTAACGTCAAACTTAATATTAAGCAATCAGGAGAACTGGGAACTTTGGCACGCAGCTTTGAAGAAATGATGCATGATCTGCAGCAATTGGAGCAGATGCGAAGAGAATTCGTAACGAATGTATCGCACGAGGTTCAATCGCCACTCACTTCAATATCGGGTTATGCAATAGCACTTAAACGAGAGGACATCACACCGCTTGATCGAAGCCGTTACCTTGATATTATTGTTTCGGAAGCACAGCGAATGTCCAAGATGAGCGATAGTCTGTTAAAGCTGAGTTTGCTTGAGTCGCAGTCTCAGCAACTGCAGTTGACGTCGCTTAGACTTGATGAACAGATTAGGCGAGTAATTGTCGCAATCCAGCCGCAATGGTCGGCACGCAGTATTCAATTTGAGCTTCATTTGAAAGCGGTCACGCTAACTGCTGATCATGACCAGCTCAATCAGGTATGGACCAACATTCTCGGCAACAGCATCAAATTCTCGAAGGATGGCGGCAAGATTAACATCAGCGTGAAACAAGATTTGAAAAACGTGACCGTTCGAATCTCCGATACGGGAATTGGAATTTCATTAGAGGATCAGAAACGGATATTCGATCGATTTTTCAAGGCGGATCGTTCCCATAGTCGTAAGTATGACGGCAGCGGAATGGGACTAGCCATCGTTAAACAAATTATATCGCTTCATCAAGGTGATATTAGAGTGGAGAGCGAACTTGATCGAGGAACGACCTTCATCGTTACTTTCCCGATCACAATTCAGACGGAGTAACTAAATGAAATAGAATTGAGGGTACGCCATCATGTGCAAGGCTTCTTGCATGCGATGGCGTATTTTTCGCTTGTTCATATTCCGTTCATATTGTCGTCACGGAGGGTACATTTTCGTCGTGTAAGCTTGGCTTAGCTGCTCTTTCATGCAGCTCAACATAGAGAGACGACAGGAGAAGATGAGAGTGAGCATAAGTGAAGAAACAAAAATGGATTTGGGTAAAGAGGAAGCAAGAAAACCAGTTAGCAGGATGAGAAAAATAGTAAAGTTTATTCTTAAAGCATTAGCCGTGTTGGTTATAGCTATAGTCGTTTTCATTGCGGTCGTTTTTATTGTGAATAAGGTTAGTCTTAAATCGGAACAATCGAAAATTCAGACCTACGGGCAGTTAGTACCGGTAGATGGGAAACAGATGAATGTTCTGATTCAAGGAGAAGGAGAAGAAACTATTGTGCTTCTGCCTGGTTATGGCACTGCAGCTCCGGCGCTTGATTTTCAGATGCTAATCGATGAGCTGACACCATTCTACAAAGTAGTCGCTATTGAACCATTTGGTTATGGATTAAGTGATCGTACGAATAAGGAGCGAAGCACAGAAAATATAGTAAGTGAAATTCATGAAGCGCTGCAGAGTCTGGAAATCGATCGGTATATTCTAATGGGTCACTCTATTGCAGGTATCTATGGGATAGAGTACGTCGACAAATATCCAGACGAAGTGAGTGCGTTTGTTGGGATTGATAGCAGCGTTCCGACACAACCTGGTATGGATGCTAAATTACCTATAGGAACTTTCAATCTAGTCCAAAAAACAGGCTTCCTCAGATTGATGATGAAACTAGGCGGTGATCCTTATGCTGGACTGGCATTTAAAGAAGAGACTATAGAACAAATGAAATTGATTTCACTCAAAAATTCGTATAATCCTACGATGTTAAATGAAATGGAGCATATTTCTCCGAATTTTAAAGCATCAGAGCATTTGACATTCCCTAAAGAGCTGCCACTCATTTTCTTAATACAAGCGAATAACACAGGTGTTGCAGGATGGATACCGCTTCATGAAGAGCAAATAAAAAACTCGGTTCATGGAAAAGTGATGACCTTCGAAGGCGGACATTATCTGCACCATACCAAATCCAAAGAAATCGCTGAAAATGTTAGAAGTTTTTTGGAAGAAGCAAAAGTTACAGGCAATGATCTTAACAATAAGGATCAATAAGTGAACGGTTAGAAACATAAATGTGAAATGAAGTATTATGAATTTTGGGGGTGCTCGATGAAAAAACTACTCAGATTTTTACTTATATCGATTGCAGTTATTATACTCGCCATCGTCGCTTTTATCGCCATCGTATTTGTTGTGAATGTAGTCAGCAATAAATCGGAACAAAAGAAGATTGAATCCTACGGCCAAGCGGTAACTGTTAATGGGAAAAATATGAATGTTACCATTCAAGGGAATGGTGAAGAAACGGTCGTTCTAATCCCAGGTTATGGAACAGCAGCACCAGCCCTTGATTACATTCCGCTCATTGATGAGCTGATTCCCTATTACAAAGTAGCTGTAATTGAACCGTTTGGTTATGGCTTAAGTGATGTAACGGATAAAGAACGCAGCACAGCTAATATTGTAAGTGAGATTCATGAAGCGCTGCAGAGTCTGGAAATCGATCGGTATATTCTGATGGCCCACTCCATTGGAGGCATATACGGATTAGATTATGTAAACAAGTATGAAAACGAAGTGAGTGCATTTGTCGGAATCGACAGCAGTGTTCCAACACAAGGCGGCACAGATGATGAGGGTGAATCCCTAGAGGGCGTTTATACATTTCTCAAAAATTCAGGGTTCTCTAGATTGTTAGTCAAACTAGTCCCTGAGCAAATTATTGCACCAGAAGTGGATGATAAAACGAGAGAGCAGATTAGAATGCTATCGCTCAAAAACATGTTTAATGCGAGTATTCTGAATGAAGGGGAACATTTTAATGAAAACTTTAAAGCGGCTGAAAGCTTAGCATTCCCAACTAACCTACCTGTCATTTTCTTTCTGCAAGCGAATGATACCGAAACAGCAGGATGGATACCGCTTCATGAAGAGCAAATAAAAAACTTGGTTCATGGAAAAGTGATGACCTTCGAAGGCGGACATTATTTGCACCATACCAAATCCAAAGAAATCGTTAGCAGCTTTAAGGCGTTTATGGAGGAAATAAAGTAAGACAAATTAATTAAATCAAAACGCCAGTATCCAGGTTTATGACCTGTATACTGGCGTTTTGATTTAATTAGGCAACTATCCGATAGCTATGCGCTATTGCCTAGTTGTTTCTCCCGCTGCAGGCGCTGAAATGCTAGAGATGTTTCCTGCATGGGGTAGGAAGAATCTTCATCTGTACCATTAGATCCGCTAATGCTATATAACGATGACAGTGCTATAAAGTAAGGAATTATATTTGAAAAGTAGCTCTTATGAGTCATGTGTTACGAAGCAAAGATACGAGACAATAGACGTATATTGAAGAGCTAACAATATACATCTAAATGTAGATGTAAATACAGAGTATAAATGGCCGAGACAACGAATCAGCTATTAGCGAAAGGCAGGGGGAAGCATTGATGACCTATCAGCAAGTACGCGTACTCATTGTGGATGATCATCCGCATGCCAGAGAAGGAATGAAGGACATCCTTGGCGGAGATTCCTTGTTCGAAGTGATCGGGGAAGCGCAGAGCGGTGAAGAAGCGATAGAATCGACCGAGCAGCTTATGCCAGATATGATTCTAATGGACATAAATATGAAGAAGATGGGCGGACTTCATGCAACGAAAGAAATTAAATCGAAATTCCCATATGTAAAAATTGTGATGGTTACCGTATCAGATAATATTAGCGATCTGTTCGAAGCATTGAAGAAGGGTGCTCAGGGCTATTTGCTCAAAAACTTGAATCCGACTGCGTGGCTGGAATATTTGAGAGCGGTTGCCTTTGATGAGGCTCCAATGTCGCAGGAGTTAGCTCAACGAATACTAAGTGAATTCTCAAGAAATAAATTCCCTATGAAAGAGGAATCACCACTGACACCCAGAGAGAAAGAAATCTTAATGTTTGTTGCGAAAGGCTTGTTAAATAGGGATATTGCAGCTCAATTAATTATTTCAGAGCACACGGTAAAAAACCATTTGAAAAATATTTTGCAAAAGCTTCATTTGGAAAATCGAGTTCAATTAGCTAGATATGCTTACGAACGCGGTTTGCATCAGATATAATGGGTGGTTTTTATACCTTCTTTATATGACTTATCTAACGACGGGAGTTTTTGTATGATTAAGCGATTCCATTATGGCGCAGCAGCTTGTATGCTTCTAGCAGGATTATTATTAACAGCGTGTGGGAACTCATCAACCACGAATAAATCGAAAAACAATAGCGATGAGGGAAAACATGTACAAAATAGTGCTGCGGAAATCATTTACAAGAAGAAATGTATGTCTTGCCACGGTACGGACCTGCAAGGAAGAAGCGGACCAAGCTTACAGCATATAGGAAGTAAACTCTCGGAAGATGAGATTGTTCACATTGTTGCAAATGGTCAAAGAGGAATGCCAAAGTTCGAAAAAAGGATACCACCTGAGGATATTCAACGTATATCAAAATGGTTGTCGGAGCTCAAGTAGGCTATTGAGCACATAGGCGAAGAAATAGGCCGTTTCCAGTTGTGGCTAACTTGGAAACGGCTTTTTTTATTTAGTGTGACTTGTATGCTTTATCCAGCCGTTCATTGTCTTGTTGTACAAGCTTTGCGCCATTCAGCATGACATAGGCACCACCACCTAAAAATAATATACCTAATATAAACCAATACAGCATGTCTCGTTCTCCTTTCTCTATGAGGTATTCTTCCTATTATAGTAGGAAATGATGATTTACTATAATGACTCGTTGGAGCTATTTTTGCATGCATCACGTTTTATATTCGCTTAATAGCTCTTTTGAGTCATTGGATAAAAGACTGTATTTGTTAAACTGATAAAAGACAATGCTATAGGGTAGGTGAAAAATTGCAAACAATAGTGAAATGGTCATTCGTGCTAGGACTGATGTTCATGCTGCTCGCTGCTTGTTCTTCCACTGCTCCCACGCCGGTTGATCCGGCAGTGCTTGATGCGACTTTGACGACGGATCCCGATAATCCGATTGCTGGTACTAAAGTTAGGCTCAAGGCGGCGTTTACAGGAGCAGAATTATCGAACTCATCGGGCATGACGTTTGAAATTCGAGTGAATGAGAAACCAATTTTGATTGAAGCGATCAAAGAAGACAATAACACATTTGAAGGAGGGTACACATTCGTAGAATCTGGCACTTACGAGGTTTATTTGCATTTGTACACGGAAGATATTCATTTGACTAAAAAGAAGCAGGTAGTGGTTCAATGAAAATCATGCAGAAATGGATAATGGCTTTCATTTTGGCGGCTTTGTCTATTACGTGCTTGCCACACCTCATAAATGCTGAAGAACAGGCGCTTGATTTGCAGGCCATCATTAATGAAGCTCGGACAGGCTCTACGATTATCTTGCCTCATGGGATCTATGAAGGACCTATCCTTATCGAAAAGACTATTCATCTGAAGCCGAGGTCTGGGGAAGAGGTTGCGATCCTCAATACTTCCAATCAACCAGCGATCCTAATCATGGCAGACGATGTAGCTTTGACTGGGCTCATCATTAAAGATGAACAATTGAAGAAGCAGCCTACTGTGCTCATTCAAGGAGATGGCGTGCTGCTGGATCAGTTACATATACATACGGGTTCATTCGGTATTCAAATGAGGAAAGCTAATCACGGTCAAATCCAAAATACGAGTATTGCATGGGCTGGCCATGTTCCCGAGCGCCCTGTTAAGCTCTCAGACAAAGGAAATGGCATAGACTTGTATGAATCGAATGACAATACGTTTATCGGGAATACCATCACTTCGATGCATGATGGGATCTATATGGAAAACAGCGACAATAACTTAATTGAGGAAAATCATTTTGAGCTGCTCCGTTATGGTGTCCATTGTATGTATACGAAGGGGACTGTTATTCGGAATAACGTTGGGAATTTGAATATTACAGGTGCCATGATCATGGCCGCTCGCGATGTTGAGGTTTCCAATAACACATTTACTAAGCAGAGCGAGAACGTGAATTCACAAGGCATCCTGCTGTTTGATGCGCATGGAACGAGCATTGTTAATAATCATGTGGAAGGCAATCGTGTAGGTCTGTATGTGGAGCAATCCACAATGAATCATATAAAAGGAAATACGATGACCGCCAACTTTATTGGTATTCAGCTCCTTGATGCTGAGAATAATGCCATAAACAGCAATCAGTTTATTGGTAACGTAGCAAGTGCCGAAGCGAGGAATAGTGTCCATAATCAATTGGAAGGGAACTATTGGGATTCCTTTCAGGGCATTGATCTTGACGGAGATGGGCGTAGCGAAATTTCTTACGCTATCAATCCTTTTTTCCAAAGTCTTATTAAAGCAAAGCCAGGCTTTCAGCTGTTCTTCCAGTCGCCAGGAATGGTTTTCTTAGAAGGACTCTATCAATCGCAGAGGCAGCTATGGTCAGTAGATGCATCGCCATTAATGGAACCATCTGATCAAGTCCGTTTTATTGTACCAACACAGACGTTAAAGCACTCAGCCGCAGTAGGAGCTGGATTGCTGAGCTTGGCTATCTATCTAATTTATTTGGGGGTAAAACGAAGATGAGAATGAAAACAATTAACGTCATGATGCTAGTCATGCTTGTTCTGCTGCTAACTAGTGCCTGTGGAGCGAAGGAATATAAGCCTCAGGCCATTAATGAGGAAACGGATAAATGCGTCATTTGCAATATGGCGGTGAAAGACGATCCTTACGCAACTCAATTAATTACAACGGACGGACAGTCTTTGAAGTTTGACGATATTGGCTGCATGAATGAATGGAAGGTACAGAATGGAACGGAAACCGTTGGGGCTGAGTTTGTCCGAGACCATAGTAGCGGAGACTGGATTAAATATGAGAAGGCTTATTATGCCTATGACGCTGCATATGTAACCCCGATGGCTTATGGCGTTATTGCATTCGAGGATAAAGCTTCCGCGCAATCCTACATTGATCAGCAGGGCATGGGACAGCTGCTTAGTGCAGATGAGCTGGCTAGTCATAAGTGGGAAGTTAACCGTGACATGATGGACATGGAAACGATGGAGATGCACAATGAAAGCATGCACTCCGATGAAAGTAAAGAAGAGATGGAAATGGGGCATGAGTCCGAGGGACAAAACTCGTGATTCAGACTGTGCATATTGCCATAAGAGAAATTAAACTTGGTTTTCGCAATCCGTGGGCATATTCATTCATGGGGCTCTTTGCCTTGTTTATGCTATGTCTGCTTATGATAAACGCACAAGGCTATGTACAAGGCTACTCGGGAATCACAGGAACTACGTTAAATTTAATCTTATATTTATTACCTCTAATGTCCTTACTTCTCGGCTCCTTTTCTTTGACAGCCGAGAAGGAGGACGGAAGCTGGGAGCTCCTGTCCGTCTATCCGCTAAGTACGTTGTCCTTTATTATTGGCAAATATATTGGTCTTGCTATTGTGCTGCTAGTCATCGTATCGATTGGCTTCGGCGCTGCAGGCATTCTGGGGTATGTTGCAGGTTCTGGATTTGGTCTATCCACTTACGTGCAGCTGCTTACTTTTTCAAGCACAGTAGCATTGTTTTTTCTTGCAATCGCCATATTGCTAGGTACGATTGCCAAGAATCGTTGGCAGTCGTTGACCATCGCTGTTGCGATCTGGTTTTTTGCGATTATCGGGTGGCCGCCTTTACTCATCGCCACGCTAGGGTTTATGCCTTATCCGATGATCAAACCTGCGGTAACGCTGCTTACCTTTCTTAATCCGGCCGAGCTTTCCCGTCTTTTTACAGTGGTTAAGCTTGGAGGTGGAGCTATTCTAGGTCCTGAATATTACGAATGGATCAAATGGATCAGACAGCCTGGCGGCAGCTTTGGCTTTGCTGCGGTTGTGCTCGTGTGGATTGGCAGTGTAATAGCAGCAGCTCAGCTTGTATGGGAGAGGAGGCGCTTGCGTGGCTGATTCGATTGTAAAGCTTGAAGGGATTACAAAAGCGATTAAAAAACAAATCATTATTGAAGACCTCCATATGCAGATAGAGCCAGGCCAAATTGTGGCATTATGTGGAGGCAACGGTGCTGGCAAGAGCACCATTCTCAGAATGATTGCAGGAATATCGCAGCCTGACAGCGGCAGCATTACGGTTGGCGGCTTGCGATGGAAGGAAGATCGCAAGCGTTATGCCGAGCTTATTGGATACATGCCTGATGATTTTCGTTTCAGTCATGGTCTGACGGCTTATGAAACACTAGCTTTCTGGGCTGTCCTGAGGGGAATCGGGAAGGAAAGAGTAAAAGAATTATTGCATGTGGTTGGTCTTGAGGATACCGGGAATAAAGCAGTGTCCAGCTTCTCCAAGGGTATGAGACAACGCGTATTGTTTGCACAGGCATTACTAGCGAAGCCGCCAATTATATTGATGGATGAGCCTACGAATGGGCTTGATCCTTACTGGATCGAATCGTTTGTACGTATGGTCAAAGAAACGGCTGCAAATGGCCAGACTGTTATCTTCTCCACGCATCAGCTGCATATTGCTGAGGTGCTGGCAGATCGTATTGCACTGCTTAGAGGTGGACAAATTGAGCTTGAAGGGTCAGCTTCTGCCATCAGAAAACAGCTAGGTGCAAGCGGTGTGCAAGCAGCTTTCGCTGAATGGTTTGGTCTAACAGGAAAACTTGATGGCTACTAATTGAGTTGTCATTAGATGACAATAATCCCCTGGTCTATGACCAGGGGATTATTGCATTTAGGTTAATGGTGCCCGCCTGCTGCTGGAGCAGGTGCATCTGAATGCTGTGCGCTTTCCAATTGTATAAGGCGCTCTATCGCATGATCTCCGATTGCAAATCGTTTAGTTGGCATGACCTGCCCGTCTTCGAACTTCATTCGTGCCTGTACATAATACACGCCTTCTGTGTCAATGACATAGGAAACGGAATATAAGCCAGGGGATTGTTCATCTGCTGCTAGGGTTACAGCGGATTCCTTCTTGTCTTCCTGCCAGATCACAAATTCTGCTGCTTCTGCTTGCTCAAGCGGTTTATTGCTCTTAGAAACTTCAACAGAGAAAACTTGAGGGATGCCTATGTTCAGTTTGTTAGGTAAATGCAGGTTCACACTCAGATGAGGCGGCAATCCACTTTCATCTGTTTGTGTCGTGTTTGCGGTGCAGCCGCATAGCATTAGGGTTAGTAATAACGGTAATACCCAAGCAGGTCTACTTTTGATACTTCTATTCATTGTTATACTCTCCCAGCTATTAGATCGAGAACCAGTGCCGAAGCGACTTTATTCTACGGAGAATGACAAAATCAAGTGCAATAATAATAAGGATGGATAAGCCTGCAAGCGGCATGATTGCACCGCATACCAGCATGATGATTAAAACACCGATCGTTATTTTGTTGTTTTTTGGCTTCGCTGGCGCACCAAGCTTGCCCGATGGCTGGCGCTTGCGCCACATCATGTAAGAGCTAATGCAAACTAATATTAGACCTAAACAAGCAATTAGACCAAGTAACTGATTCGCAAGACCAAATAAAGTGCCTTCGTGGAAAGCTATTCCATATGAAATGGCTTTTGCCATAATACCATAATCAGCAAAGCGGACATCAGTTAGAACGGCTCCGCTATATTGATCGATATGAAGCGTTGCATTGTATACTGGCGTGGGATGAGAAGTGGACACGGTATATACTCCAGTTTCTCCTGAAGGCATTGTTAGGGTATAAGGCTTGATGACCTGCTGCTCATCGGCAATAAGAACAATATCATTAATGCCGAGTGGTACATATCCTCCTGCAATAGAGCCCGGTACCGAAAGATTCTCGGCAGCCCAAGGCAAATCCTCTGCAATATCCTTTGCTACTGTGACCGATTCCGGTTTAGCACCGAAGTTATAGGCGAATGGCGGTGTATTCGTATTCGTAGAATTCGCCAATTTGTCAATCTTTCCGCCCATGATGCTCGACCATGGTAGTCCACTTACAATGATGATTAATAATACAATTGAAATCCAGAAAGCAGGAACTGCATGCAAATCACGCCAAAAGAGTCGACTGCCAGGTTTGCTAAATCGAGGCATAATTGTTCCCCAAATGCCTGGTTTTTTGCGAGGCCACCATAAGTACAGTCCTGTTAGTATGAGAATGATAGCCCAGCATGCTGCGAGCTCTATAATCCGGTTCGCGAAAGTTCCACCAATAACAAGCTCGCTGTGCATTTTTTTGAAAAATGCAGTAAAGGTTTTGTTACTATCCAGCATCCCTAGCGCATGACCTGTGTAAGGATCAACATACATCGTCGTCGAAGCCCCATCACGATTTACCGAAAGTTTGTAGCTGGACTTTGGATTACTATCTAGTGTAATGGAGGAAATAGACGTACCGGGGTATGCTTTGATGACTTTTTCGGCTATGATCTCTGGCGCCAGTGGAGTCGATCCAACCTCACGAACGGTTAACATGTCCTTGTACAAGTAGCCTTCGATCTGAGGCTTAAATAAATAGACTGCACCGCTGAAAGCTAAAATAATTAAAAATGGCGCGAAAATAATAC
Organism: Paenibacillus sinopodophylli; assembly: GCF_005930355.1. Classification (GTDB taxonomy): domain Bacteria; phylum Bacillota; class Bacilli; order Paenibacillales; family Paenibacillaceae; genus Pristimantibacillus; species Pristimantibacillus sinopodophylli. The sequence continues at coordinate 843,196 of NZ_VDBO01000001.1, read as the reverse complement.
CCGCGTAAAAATGCCACCTCCATACTGACTGATATATGGACTGACGAATGCCGGCTGACATTTTACTTTTTGAATCCGTTGTAATCGAGTTTAACTTATCTGTTTGCAGCGTACTCATGATTTGACTCCATTCCTAAACGATTAAAAACCTCTTTCATTATAATCTAGCCTATGTATTACGCGGATGACTCGAAATAGCTATTTAATCAAACGAAAGGCATGGTTTAGGAGTGAGGCCGTGATAATGGAGCGACTTGTTCATAACTTTTATGATATAAATGAAGATGCAAGGTCAATAATGTATAATGCTAATTAAGATTTGAAATAAGAAAGGAGCAAGTTAAATGTCAAAAAAAATTGGTTTAATCGTAGGAAGCTTGCGGAAAGACTCTTATAATCGCATGGTGGCACAGAAGCTTGCTGAGCTTGATGCGTCGGTTTCATTCCAGTGGATTGAACTGAAGGACTTGCCTTTATTTAATGAGGATTTGGAAAAAGGGGAAGGCCCCGAGGCGGTTAGTGTATTTAAATCAGCGATTCAAGCGGTGGATGGAGTTATAATTGTATCTCCGGAGTATAACTCTGGCATTCCAGGTGTGCTTAAAAATGCGATTGACTGGGCTTCACGGCCATCGAGGACTTCTGTGCTACGCAGAAAACCGATTGGACTTATTGGTGCAACGCCTGGCGGTATGGGAACGATTAATGCCCAGCTTCAGACTCGTCACATTTTGGAGTCGGTGCAAGCACAGCTTTTACCTTTCCAAAAATTACATATTTCTCAAATCCACTTGAAGGTGGATGCAGAGCAGCATCGACTAACGGATGAAAAAACGAAGGAATACCTACAAGCTTATTTGCAAAAGTTTATTCACTGGATCGACCATATTCCAACGCTTGAATAGGGGGCTATGAGCTTAAAGGTATAGCAGGAGATCAGCCTAAACGAATAATTTGATTCGGACAGCATTGAATCAGTGAATCAAAAGTGTACGGGTAATATTTCTATAACCGTATATTGGGGAGTTATGGGGAAAGCTTTTTTTGTATGAAATTATTTAATGGTAAAAATTACGAATAATTAACTGTTGATGTAAGATACTAAAAAATGGCTTGTGTAACATTTGGAATTGTGATTTCTAAGGCTGCAGTAGTCTGAGGAAAAAGTTATAAATTCACTATCAAACGTTACCATTACCCCTAAGCTGCGCTTGGTTATATAGGTGCTTTGACACGTTCATAAGATAATTCTGGATAATCAAAAAAAGTTATAAATTTAGCTTGAAGCTGTTTGGTACCGCGCGTAAACGACATGAATGCTTTTTTTCTCCCATCTGATCGTCAGGTGGGGGCTATTTTACGTTTAAGCGCTCTTTAATCGCCTCGAATAAGGTAATGCCATCGTTCTCGAAAAGGCATTTTGTTGATGCGATCTTTGTCGTGAACAAGGTCATGCGGCAATTGCTTTCTCTCCATGAGTGGCTTCCGCCGTAGATCCTTCCCATGTCCCAAAACACCGCATGATTGAGCTACCGGACAGAGGCTAGCTAGTCAAATCTTGGCCGAATTGGATAGCCGGGAACGGTCCATGGCAGCATTATAATCAAAATCGGATGCGCCTAGCGGGATTCAAACAAGTTCACCGTCAAGTACCATACTAACGGAAGGGAAAAAAGCTTGCAGCAACTCCAGATCCTTATCCGTGCATTTGTTCTGATGTCGCGTCTAAAGCACTTCAGGAACGCGAATAATGTAATTTAACAGGTCAATTTAGATCATAAGTTTCTCATATAATTGCACTACTTGCGCTGCTAAACCTTCAATATCACTATCTATTTCATCCAGTACATAAGCCTCCAGTACTCCCATGGTTGCTGTTCCTAAAAACTTCAAGAAAACATTCTTATCAATAAGGGGCCGTGAATCCTTATGAAGCTTTTTGTCTATCTCATCTGTAGTAAACGACAACAGCTTCCCGCGAAATGATGAAGCGCTTTTACTTTTAAACAAAGAAGCGAAAAACAATTTATGCTGCTCAAAATAAGAGAACCATATTATCGAACCCTCTATAATCCCCATATCTTTTTTTTGGTCACATATTTGTCGCAATTGCACAATATGGTCATCTACAATCTTATCTAACAGATCATACTTATCAACATAATGAAGATAGAATGTCTTTCGGCCCATATTGGCTTGTTCCGTAATACTTCTGACTGTAATCTCGTCGAACCCTTCCTTAACTAACATTTGCAAAAAGGTCGATTGAATCGCTTGTTTAGACTTTACAATTCTTCGATCTATTTTATCCATACTGAAAGCCTCCTTCAGTTTGTACACACATAAAACATAATGTGTATTAACACCCATAACTCATAATGTGGTTATTGGATCAACTGATCATTTATTATAATATAAATATACACAAGGCACTTAACACGCACAAGTGTAATAAAAAACAAAGGTGGTATAAAAGTATGACAGTTATTCAAAAGAGAGTATCATTTACGGCGCATGGACTACAGTTAGCAGCGATATTAAATATACCAAAGTATGATGAAGAAAAGAAACAAAATCCAGCTATTGTCTGTGTTCATCCGGGTAGCAGTTGTAAAGATCAAACGGCAGGAATTTATGCACGGGAACTTGCTGAGCTAGGGTATGTTACCATTGTTTTCGATGCATCTTATCAAGGAGAAAGCGAAGGCGAGCCACGTTATGCCGAATACCCGGCTGCACGTGTTGAGGATATTCGGTCTGCGGTTGATTACTTAACTACACTGGATTATGTCGACGAAAATCGTATTGGCGTGCTAGGTGTTTGTGCAGGAGGCGGATATGCTGTTAATGCTGCAATGACAGAACGGCGTATCAAAGCAGTTGGTGCGGTTTCCGTCGCGAATATAGGTCGTGGATATCGTGAATTCGATCCAATCAAAATGTTGGAGCAAGTTGCCCAACAACGCACAGCTGAAGCACGCGGAGCCGATCCTCTTATTACACAATGGGTGCCTAGCAGTCACGCAGAAAGAGAAGCGGCTGGCATGACTGAACTCGACATAGTAGAAGCTGTTGATTACTACAGAACACCAAGGGGCCAGCACCCTAACTCTCCGAACAAATTGAAATTCACTACCGTAGACTCAATCATCGCCTTTGATGCCTTCCACTTGGCAGACATTTTACTGACTCAGCCTTTGCAAATCATTGTCGGTGGTGTACAAGGAGCATTTGGTTCATACAAGGATGGTCATGACCTTTATAACCGAGCTGCTTCTGAGAAAAAAGATCTGTTCATAGTAGAAGGGGCAGGCCACTATGACCTGTACGACAGACCAGAGCCAGTGAGTAAAGCCGTTGAAAAATTAGGTGTTTTCTTCAAAGAAAATCTTTAATATTCATGCAACACAGCCATAAAACTGTCTTGGACGTATCCGTGTTGAAACAACACCAGGTACGTCCGAGGCTTAACGACGACGCGGAAGCTCTTTTTGAATCTAGTAATACATTGACTCTTCAAAATAAACACAATCCGGTTTCTTTCACCGGATTGTGTTTATTGTTATCTGAGATTACTTCGTACGAAGGAGCCAGTTATCAGGTACACTCAGAAGCTAGTATACATCACTAACGGTTTTGGAATTGAAAAAAATGAAGGGGAGAGGTGAACTGTAACCCGAAAAATAGACACTTTAAGAAAAGTGCCCATCTTTCGGGTTTTTGTGTTTAAATAAACTTTACTAAATCGAACGAGGTATACTAACATCATTACTAAACGTAGCTGTTTCACACCTTCACAGATGAGATTACTTGAGTCTAATCCCAATGTCGTTCACGTATCGGAGAAATCCATTTCATATACACTCGAGTTTAAACTTCACGCAGTCCAATCTTACGAGAGTGGCAGCGCACCTATGCAAATTTTTCTTGATGCTGGATTTGACGTTGTTGTCATCGGTACAAATAACCCTCACAAGTGTCTAAATTGTTGGAGGAGTTCGTATAGAAGCTACGGAGAGGAGGGATTAATGGATCGCAGAGGCAGAGCTAGTACAGGCAGGCTAACTTCTAAGGAGCTGACTTCGGAAGAGAAGCTTAAACGTGCTGAAGCTAAGATTAAGTTATTGGAAGTGGAGAACGAATTCCTAAAAAAGCTCGAAGCTCTAGAAAGGCAGGTGAAGCGCGATCGCTAACACCTTCGGAGACCTTTGAGCACATCGAGGCTACTATTCGAAATTACAATATAAAAGGCTTAACCGGGTATTTATGCAGCCTTGCAGGGGTAAGCCGAAGTGGGTACGTTCATTTACGCTTTCGTTACATGATTGGACTGATCCGGTTGAGCGCGCGATAAAAGCGGCAAAAGAACGAAATGTCGCCATAACGACGCCGAAAATAGGAGAGCTCGTTGTCATTGATGCCCCTGTTCATCCTTCCGCCGCGTGGTGGCGGTGAGTCTTGCTTCAGCCTGCTTGAGAAATACCGGCAGGCTGTTTTTTTATGTGCAGCGAATGATCGTAGCGGTGCCTGCGTCCCAGCGCCAAATGCTGTCATTGCCTTCAAGATGGACGCCGCCATACCACTGGTTGATTCCATTCAAATGAATCCAGTCGGCTTTGCGGCTAGCTAATTGAGTGCCAAGAGCAGTTACGTGCACCCGCCGATGCAGGAAGCTTTCTGGAGAGTCATGCAGGCCAAGGAACATGCCGTCGCCCTCTATGGTAAGCAGTGGATGTGCGTCATTTTCTTTAATGTACATTGATATCATTTGTGGTTATAGAGGGTAGAAGCTGCCGCGGTCCAAGCGACAGCTTCTCTAGCTGTAGTAACATTGACTCCGAACTATTTGAGGGATTTGTAACATATAATTCCGAACTTAATCCAATATAGTTTGGGGGCAGATGTTATTAATGTCAGTATTTAGTTGTAACTGGACAGGTTTGATGATTGTGAGGTTGGCCCTTTTAGGGGTTCACATATACATATGCACAAAACTCGTATTTTATACATATGTCAGTGTATTGGCTTTGAGCCTTATGCTATATAGATTTACATGGTTTGTGTCACAATCTATCTTGTATTCTCAGCATTGTTATTTTGTCACTTCCTTTTCAGTTAGTGATTTTGGTATTTGATTAAACCTCTTCTAATAAAAAAGCTGAATCCATACCCTACCTGGACTCAGCTTTTTTAATACTTATTATATTTATTGGATCAGTTATTGATTTGTACTTCAAGAGATGTTTTGTTATTGAAAGTTAGAAACCAATTGATTCAGTTTTAGGATCGCTGGAACGATTCGAATTTCAAAAAATACCTACCAATGAAATGGATTTTTTTATCCGGCTGCCGTCGTGTTTTATTAAGTTAATGTTCCCCGTCGTTAGTTGAATAGTTTGTGCTAAAATTTCCATCTAATTACCTTGTTTAAATCGTTATTAGCTAAATCGAAGGCAACTGCGATTTTAGAAGCTTAAGTTCAGCAGAATAGGTGCGGTTGCCCTTTTGAACCTCTAACCCTTCGATTCCATAGACTTCATATCTGCGTCGCCACTTAACCAAGGTTGTTTTTGATATCCCATACGAATACGCAGCGGCCATGATGCCAAGTTCACCACTTTCAATCTCTTCGATAATGGCAAGTTTTTTATTATTTCACCTGTTATTACTGTGCTATCGTTTCCTATTAGTTTATTCGTTTATAGACTATAAATTCCGTCTCCTTTTCTCGACAATACCCGCTTTTCAGCAGGGAGCCTTGAACTAACATTGTTTTTCCCACCTCTTTCAGAGTGCACCATATCAGTCATTTCCGTATTACAGCTTTTCCACCGAGGTCCATACTTGTTTACAATCCAGTCATAGATCTCAGTGTAATGTCTTTCTCCGCCGAGAGTGTGCAAGGCATCTATTATTGCATCATACAAAGTTATCCGCATTTCGTATCACTCCTTTTTGCCTGTAGCATGCCTTCCGTATTTCATTAAATAACTACTTGATATTGAACCTAAATTACGAAAGCCTATAGAATCAGTCGTTTGAGAAAAATAGGCTTGGGCATCGCATCCAGTTATGCATGCGATATTTGCGATTCAATCCAGAGTGGATGAAACAAGCCGTCACCTTCCCCCTCCCCACATGAAGGGGCAACGGGATTTCCAAGACTAATTTTGGGATTATCGATCATTCCAATAAAATACTTTTTTTCTCCATGCGACGCCAGCCGCTTTGGTTTCGAAAAGACGTCGCCAGTTTTAACGTGGTCTGCCGACCATGGCGCACAAGCAGACCGGCGCGTCGGAAAACCTCTCGTCTAAACCGCTGTTTCGTATAGGATTGTCGAATAGGGTCACAGCAGTGATGCTTGAAACACTCAAACAGATTGTAGGCAAGCAGCTTCAAAAGCAGATCGATTTCATTGGCAGCAAAGGACTGCGTCGGAATGCGGTGAATGGAAAATCCGTTTTTGCCCTCTTTGATGTAGTTCTCCATGCAACAGCGCTGGTTGTAGAATCGCCACACATCGATGGATTCCCAAGCTTCCGTTGTGACCATGGCTTCGTACTGCCAGAGCAAGTCGAGTTCAAGCATAGACTGATCTCCATCAAAACGCTGCATCTTACGGATGACAGCGACACGGCGAGCCTTTTTCCAAGTCGTCGCTTGATAGCACAGGACGAGTCCTTCGATAACCCACTCGTCATCGACAAAGCGTGTCCAATGCTCACAGGCTTGTACCTGCTGCAGAAGACGTTCTGTCCATTTCATTTTGCCGACATATCCGATTTGTTGTGCCTCCCAAAAGGCGTAGAAATCTTCTCCGCCAAAGCCCTTGTCAAAACGCGCATAACAGACTTTGCGGTCACCAAGCACATCCAACGTTTGCTCCACAAAAGAAAGAACATCGGTGGAACTGCTCGTGTTACCTGGTCGGAGCGTGGCACCCAGGAGCATTCGCGACTGCCCTTCATACACGAGCAAGGGGTGGTAGCTTTTACGTCCGCGCTTTTGACTAATGAAGCCAACCTCCGCGCCCTGCTGGTTGCCGTACACCGTTTCTACAGTGGAGTCCAGATCGAGAATGAGCGAATCAGGCAACCGAGGTGCGATCATCTCTACATTCAGCTTTCGAAGTGCAGGGGCCAGTTCGTCGTGAGCCGCCCCGAGACGAAGCAACTCCTTGTTTAACAGGGTGTGATGAGGCAACCGTCCGCCAAGCGCATGTTTCACCAACGCATCCTCTTGTAGCCAAACGAAGTGAAAGAGACGTTCACAGCCCAGGAGCCAACCGATGATGAGATACTGAAAAATACGATGGGTAGGATAGATGGCGTTCGCTGCTTTGGCTAGTCCTAACGTCTGGAGGGCTTGATTCAAATGGATGGCTTCAAGGAATCCCAGGATCACCTTGCTTCCTGCAAAATTCGTGGCATTTCTCACAGAAAATTCCGTTTTTAAAGACTTGATTTTTGTGGTAGAATTCACCTTAAAGGTGCTCCTCTCTTTTGGGTGATGTGTTCTCGACAAACACTATTCTACCAAAAGATTAGGGCACTTTTTTATTTTCTTATGAGGTGATACTTTCGTAATTTAGGTTGAAGTATTCGCGAAACAAATAAATTTTCCTTTACAACAATTCAACTATCCTGCCAGTTCGTATTATGAGATCAACTAGTTTTTTCTGGTTGATCCTTTTTTCATTTACATGGAGGATAAAGGTAGCCTGTTCGAACTCACCTGCCAGTGGGACTCCGTATGGCTTATTAATTATAATTGGTTTAACCTTCCAAAACGTTGTGCGAATTAGAGGGTTATTTGGCTTGCCTATTTTCACTATAACATAAGATTTAGGTTCATCTTACTGGTAATCTTGACATGCTATTAGCTCGTATAGCTTAATGAAGCACCGTCAGTCTAATTCTTTATTTTTCTAGTTTATCAAGAGTTAACTTTTAGAAAGTCAGACAAAATAAAGGTTCCTACACATTAGTCATGACTAATATGTAGGAACCTTTATTTTTAACTAACGTATCCTGTGGGTTTATTCAATTCACTGAAAATTAATAATCATTGTGTTCCCACTGCATTTTACTATATTCATACTCTATATCTGCTTGAAGTTCATTTTGCTGAGACATCATTAAAACAACACCAAACAAAAAATGAACTAGTTCACCGAAAAAATCGGTTACAGTTATAAAATCAAGTTTCACAGGCTTTCCGAAATGAACTGAGAGATTTTTGTCAGTCGGATATCTAAATTTATCTGCTTCTGTGTCAAAATCATGTAGCTGGTAGACGTAGCGCCTTACATGATCAATTGTTTTATCATCCTCAGAAGGTCTTGCATGATTCAGAATATCACCCTCAATTATGTGCCAAATACCACGAAGCTTATGCTTTTTCTTATTTACCTTCCTAGCTGCTTCCTGAAAATCAAAAGAACATTCTTCGAACAGAATTTCTTTCATTGCTAATTCAATACCGTTTCTAAACAAGTAACCAATTGGCATGAACAGAGATTTCTTACAATTAGGATTTAATTTAGTGTGTCTTACTAAGACTTCAGCAGATTCCGTGTAACCCTTTACATAGGGACCGAACTTTTTTCTACTATATGAATATCCTAAGACACTTTGACCATAATAAGTGCCTCCCAATTCTAAAAAAATGGGTTTGTATTTCTTATAATGCTCGCTGTCTGTATGAGTATTTTTATAATAAGCATTAAGAATACTGAAAGCCACTTCCATTTTAGATGCCAAAGCAACTAAATTTATATGCGTCTGCTCTTCAAAAAATAGCCGAATAGCAAAAAACTTAGTTCCTTCACCAAAAGGATCCCCGTCTCGTTTAAGACTTAGACTGAATGGATACCTAAAAGAATCGGAATCCCGGTCAATTCTACTCATATCTTCAAATAGATCCTGAAGCCATACATATTCATCTATGTCATTTCCAATATTCTCACTTATAAAGGGATCAATCTTTGTAAGGATTTCTGATAAATTATGAAAAGTTTCCTTTACAAACAGTTGACCTTCCGCCAAGTCTGTAATGTTTTTTAAGGCAATAGCCTTGAGAATTAGCTCAAGGCTATGTCTATATAGGAACACAATTGGGAAAAAATATGTATCAAGCCTGTCTATCCGTGGATGGTCCAAGATATGTGTCGTTAAAATATTTGCTGCCTCTTTGAAGTCAAATGCATATTCAAAAAAGTCCTCATCCAATTTCGAATTACTCTTTAATATAATTCTATTTTCATCAATGCCTAGTTTAAATAAATCCGCATCAGGCTTAGGCCATTTAGTCTCTTTTTCGAATAGATTTGTTTCTTCCACTTTGTTTTTTCTCCTCACGTTTGCATATTGATTAACGATCATAACTAACTATCTTACACGTTAAAGAAAACTTATTAGTTGTGCAATTCTACTTTTTAATTAATATAAAACAATAGGGTACACAGAACCTAATCAATGTATGTGAAAGAGCTTCACGCCATTTTTTTTGAATGAGGAAACAGACATTCCCTCAAATTTTTTGATAGACCTCCGCATAGGAGAACTTAAGTTGTTCTCGTAATTTTTTATTTTCATCTTCAAGCTTCTTCATCTTTCGTTTTAACGAAGCAATTGATGGCATTCTTATTGCTCTCATCCATTTCTCGCTTGATTTGTTTTGGTGTCGGTACTTGAGCTTGCTGCTGACGAAGCAATTCAATCCGCACACGTATCTCAGGATTGTTATAGAGTGTTGCTTTACTTACGCCAGAATCAGTTGCTACACTATTAAAGTTGATGCCCTCTTTTACTTTTACGAGTCTTCAATTTGACTCATCCACTCTTAGTATGGTCTTTGCTTTACGAGCCTCATGAATCTGCTTTAAATGCGCTCTACGATCGTAATCAGACATGTTTTACACCTTGCTTTCCTTTGATACGCTCCATTCTTCCAAAGACGATATTGCCTTTCCTGATCGTCTCATAGATGCTGGTCAGACGATCAAGGTTCTTTTGATTTTTCTCCGCAATTTCGTCACGACCGTATTGTTTGGCAACTTCTATCATTTTTAAGGTAGATTGAATATGGATTTCGTATTTAGGTACGTCCATGTCAGAGAGACCTATAGCTAAGTCTTTACAAGGGCTGCCGCCGTTAGTTGATTTACCTTCTTCTGATACGTCGCGCTACCCGTCGATGTGTTGGTTCTAGCGGAACTGAGGAACTATCGATGTGACTTCTTGGATAATTAGGTCGATATATCATCCTTCAAAGAAATGTTTACTACCAAGAGTGACATCATTAATTCTTGTGTTATTTGACTAAAAAAGCTCACTGATATTTTTATAACAAGTACCTTCTTCAGCCAAACTCCTTATTTTCTTTTCTAATGCTAATTTCAAATCAATTTTCCTTTCTAATAAAATTGCTAACTCATGACCGTCCATCAAAACAATATGTACTGTCCTACCAGAATTAAACGTTTCAACTGCTTGAGGTGAATATCCAGCATGACTAATAAAACAACCTCTTGTAAAAGCTGATTTAGATTTTACTTTCTCGTTGAAAACTACTAAATCATTTTTATTAGTTGGCGATGATTGCCATTTTGCTTCTAACAAATAAACTTCATTATTGAGGCAAAAACTACCATCGATTTGTTCCCCTAGAATTCTAAAACTTCCTCGTGGTTCTAGATTATTCTGCTTGAACAAACTGAATAGATATTTTTCAAATTCATATCCTCTTTCTTGAGCATTTTTGATATTTAGTATTCTTGTATATGACCTATGACTTGTATCAAAATCAAAATCCACCTTCTGAACAATTGAAGCAGGTTTTACTTTCGGAACTGCACTTTTTCCAACCAAACCATTGCTGATTTCTACACATTTTAAAAATAACTCCTTTTCATCCTTTGTAATTACTAAATGTTCTCTTTTATACTCCAATAGTTGCAAAAATAACTTTCCAACTTGGATGTTATCGTATTCATCAATTATTCTTCTAAGAATTTTTGCTTTTGATAACTCACCATATTTTTTATAAATATCTACCTTTAATGAATCAAATATAAATCTTTGAAAAGTACTGTTTGTAAAATTTAGCACATACCCTCCACCCATTTCTAACATTTTCTCTATGTATTGCAGATCATTAAAGCTTATTTTTGACATTCATAGTCACCTCAATTTGTTTTCTGTTCCTCATCACTGCTAATTTTTTATACTAAAACACTTATTCGTTTATTGAATTGAATTATCTTATACCTTTTTATAAAAAAGGGCTAATTTATACGTTAGCGTAACAATTTCCCATTGTCTTTCCGTTCCATGAAAAATACACTTTTAGAATTATCTTTGGTTTAACCCAAAGGTTCTCTAAAGTCTTTTCTAAGAGGAGCACTTAAATAACCAAGTGGATATTTTTATATATATTATAAACTGACGTGTCATGTATAATGGGCTTCTAGTCTCAAGTTATTTCCTTTCGTATCAGTAATTTTTGCTCCGATTGCTACTAGATGTAAAAATAAAATAAATCCACTGTCTAGGGTGCTTTAAATCGCGTAAAAGATATAACAATGAATGCTGCAAATACACGTCACCAATACTCAACTGCTGATTTTGTATGATATTTACTTTCTCCAACCTATCTTACCATTGCTTGAGTCTTTTATTATTCTCCGGTATAGTCCCCTTAGATCGACTAGTCACATCCATCATACAATGATGAAAATTATACCATATTTTCCGGTTCTTGAGTCTAAGGTAATGACAGCAGAACTATATTGTAATTTCAGTCAATTTAGATTAAAACGATCCCATTTCGATTAACCTATGATTGAAGAAACTGTACCCTCATATGAAATTGTAATCATAGACTGGAGGGTTTCTCTTTGTATTAAATTATAGTACTGATTAACATTGGGACTACTATAATATAGACGCCTTTTTAGGCGCAATATTGATCCAGAACAATAACAGAAGGTCAGTTTGCTATAGCAAACTGACCTTCTGTTATTCAGCTATTGTTCCTCGTTTGAGTTCAGCAATCATCGTATCATCCCAAACTTGTACTACTTTGCACCTCACTGGCTCATTATTTCCTAGGGTATTCCACTACGGAGGTAATCTCAATTTTTTTTAATAACATCATTAATTGCAACTAGTGTATATATTTGATCATGATATTTTTTGGTCCTGGTAACTCATCGTTGCAAACAAACCTTCATAAATAGAGCTAATGGAAGAAGGATCGAATTCTTTAATTGTTAATTAAAGGTCTCAACTATTATCATATCAGTCCAAAAGCCATGCCATTTTGCTTTGATATGATTTGATTTGATGTGTCTAATTGATACATCAGAAGTCGCCGATTTAAAGTCAACGGCTTTATATATCCGTCCTCATGTGAAGTTCTCGAACTGAGTTTTAACCCAAGTCTGATTTTGCTCAGCAATGTATTGTTCAGCATTAATGAGTAGTTCCACGAGTTCCAACTTTGACAATTGCATATACCTCCCCTTTACCCTCTCTAGATTCCGATCTAACTTAATATTTTTAAAATCAAGTTCACCTACTTTAATTTTTGTCTTTTTTGTTGTTTTTGGTTTCTTTTTCGAATGTTTTAAATAGTATTCGTATAAATCTTTATTGTTTTTAACGCTATTTGGGTGAATCCCACGACCAGATATATCTATCTCTTTAGATCTTGTTGCAATATTTCTATAGGAAATTTCAATTGCTTCTTTAAGCAATGATTGAATTGCGTTAACACCAAGTTTGTATATCCTTTTTCTTGAGTCTTCATTTTTTGCTGTTAGCCATGGTTTGTCAGTTGTTGATTCGAATTTTCGGTTCAAATTGCTCATCATTTTGGTAACGCTCCATAAGTTCAATTTCCTTCAATTCATTTTTCGCCCTGTTCTTAGATATCTTCATTTTCTTGGCTTCTAAAAGCATACCTTTTTCATTAAACATGAATTCACTTTCCTCTGCCCACTTTAAGTACGTCTGTATTTCTTGTTTAAATTCTAGACGAGGCACCTTGGCTGCACAGCCCACACAGGCTAATTTGGTAGGACAAACCGAGTCAGTAGTGCAAATACCACCAACGACCTTGGATAGTGTTCCTACTTTTTCTTTATAATCATCGTATATCTCACGTAACTCTTCTGGACCTCTAAGAATTCCTTTTTGAATATCAATAAATGATGCCCAATTATCATGAAGAGAGTCTACGGTATCTGAGATTTGTTGATGAGTGGGTGCCGAATAATACTCGGTCACTGATATGTCTTTTTGATGTAATAGTGTTTTTACAATATCAATTGGAATCTTTTCTGTCTGAACAGCATGCGTTGCGAAAGCATGCCGAAGTAAATGAGCTTTAACAACTACCTGATTACCTTCACTTGTTTGAATAATGAGTCCATGTAATAAGAAACGAATGATTGCATTAATGGTGAATTCATTGATATGACGTCCATTGTATTGAAAAACATAACGCTTTTTACTCATCATATGTTTGCGCGCAGAAATGCTGTATTCCACTTCAGGAATTGAAGGTGAGTTATAAGATTCTTTTAACAGTCCAATAATATCGCTCATGAAACGGAATACTTCCTCAGGCAAATAGAAATTCTCCTCTTCTTCACGGCCTTTAGGTATTAGTCGATAAATATAATTTTTCCTTGCCGGAGTTACGCTATTATCTACAGTAACAACACAACAGCTCTTATCATAACTAATTTGTAGTAGTTCGTTCATTCTGGCGCCAGATGAGGTAATGATATCCAGGGCGAACCGTGCAAAGGTACATGCTACATAGATTGGTTCTAGGTTTATCAATATTTTGTTTAGTTTCCTTGAGTTCCGGACAATAAAAACACTTTGTGTTAATAAGCCTGGATTCCTATGAAAGAAAGGCGCTTGTCCTTTTTCAGCTTCTTCATAACCCCATTGTTCCAAAAACGCAACGATTGTTTTTCGTTCTTCATCGGATAAATATCCGCTATCCCATTTTCCAATTAACCTATGACTTAATATATCTAGAAACCAAAGCCCTTCACCTGGACTTCCATCATCAATCTTCTCAGCTTTTAGAAATTCAAGAAAAACCTCATTTTCTGTTGACGTTCCAACTTCGTAATAATCAGCAAAACTTTCTTTATCCCAGAGTATAAAATGCCATCGTTCATTAGTATATTCTGATTCTTCATAGTTAAATTCAATTGGTAATGATCTGCGATCTCGTTTAGCCTTCTCCAACACGTCTCTCATGGCTTTTCGAAGTCGATCAAGCTGATTCCACCTAAAGTGACTTTCGGCCCTTATTTCAGGCAGTAGAGGCGTGACAGCGAATGCTTCACTTTTTCTGTTATCTTTTGCAGCATCTAAGGCTTTTGTTCTTACTGAAAAATCACGATTATCGAACGGCAGTTTAGGGAAAAGATAACTGGAGAAATAAACCTGTTGTTCATTTGTGAATTGTGTTGTAACCCATTTGGAAACGTTGAAAACAAAACTACCATACGCACTGAGAAATGATTGTCTCTGCCTATCTGTGTGCTCAGAAAGTAAACTACCAGTCAGATACTTTTCTACGATCGGATAATTAAACTCTGTCATCTCATTGAGGCTTGCGGCATCGAAGAGATTTTTTAGTCGCGCATTAATATTACTCATTAGATTATAGATTGATTGCGGTGATAACTTTCTATCAGATACACATAGCAAACTTAATCCCATATGATTTTGCCATGAAGTGTCGACAACATTTGATACAAAGTATCTTAATGAATTTTGATCTACGTTATCCCAGTAATGCTCACCATCATAATTTTTCAGTGTTAATAAAGTTGAGTCGATTTTTCCTGTGAGTATTTGGTACCAGCTTTTCATTTCGAGTTCTTGTGTCATTTATTCCATTCCTTCATAGAAGTCATTTAACCAATCCTCATCAAATTGTTTATCTGGGGTTGTTATCACTTTTGTGGCAAAAGTTTCTTTGTTAGACTTTTTATTTTTCAGGTATTCTTTTTCCCTGCGCGTGTATGTTTGGATCATCTGCTCGTGAATATCTCGGAACTTCTCTTCATCGTATAAGTGTTCGTACACGTTAATTGTTTCTGAGTCTCGCCATTTCATATACCCAATCAATTGCTTTTTTTTATCCTCAATTTCAGCTTTTGACGTAGAGGTTTCATAGATTCCTCTAAGACGGGATGTGACAAACCAATGCCTTGCCTTATGGGGGTTCAGCTTCATACCAGCAGTAGAAATTATTTTAGACCAATTATTATAAAATGCTGTGTATTTATATTTGCCTCCCCTCTGTGAGATAAAAATGAATTCGTCATTAGACAAGTTTTCAAATTTCACTGGGTTATTAGTAAATTTCTTTCTTTCTAAATTGATGTAACGGATAAGTAATTTAAGTGTTTCTGGAGATATTCGAATGAACTTTGACCTCCTCTTAAAGCTTCCTTTGTTAAAGGCAGAAAACTCATGCTTATCCATTCGATTACGATAATCTCCGATGGTTAGTTCTAAAATTTCTGATATTCTAGCTCCTGTTTCAAACAGAAAACGGATGATTACCTCATCCCTTAGATTCCACTTGGATTTTTCACCCGCATTATAAACCTTATAAGGTAAATCCCACTCGCCAATGACCTCGGGTACCCATTCATCGTTCATAATTTTGAAATACGAATCAGTAACCTTCCTGTAATTCACCGGTTCTTCAGTACCAGCGATTTTTGGCATACGTTGTCGATCTTTTCTTTCACCTTTAACCTCATTAAGATCTTGATCTACAAGGTCTAAATTAACCAGAGGATTGTTATAGTTGTACATACCAATTTTTTTCATGGTTTTGTAAAATGCCTTAATTGCGGCCAAAAAATGATTAACTGTTCTTTTACTTTTATTAGTTAGGAACACTTTTTCGTACGAGTCTTGGTCTCGTACCTTACAACCTAATTCCTTTTGGAGGTACTGTTTGATGGCCGACTTGACAGCTAATGTTAAACTGTCCCATTTTACCTTTTCACCTTGATAGAGACTCTTGGTCTTTAACCAGTAAAAAAAAGATTCGAGAACATTCAAATATGAAAGAGCCGTTCCTTCGCTTACTCTTCCTATCTGGTAATGATAATACTCCGTCAGAGGGGGAAAATGGTTTTTCTCATCATCAAATACCATTAGAACATATCTGCTCTCGACATCTGCTGGACAAAAGTAATGCGTAAATCTTTTTGACACCAGAAAAAACCCACTTCCTAAAAGTGATTCACAAATATTATAATGGCTGAACGACCTTCACTTAACATGTAAATAATTCCATGTAAAAAGAGAACAATTCAAGTTTCTGAATGTCCTCTTTCGTTGTTAACCTATCATCAACTCTGTAATTTCTTGGGACAAAGCCTTCGAGCCTGTTAATCCTTTAATAAAGCGTAATGGACCGGTTGTGGACCAATCGATATCTTTTAGTTTCTTCACTGCCTTTATGAGGGATGAATAGTCAATTGATTTCTTATTACCACTCATGTGTTTACTTAATACGTTTCCTGCTGCAATTGAAAGAGCATCCATACAAACTATATGCGTTAATCTGTGCCCTGAATAATCGAGCCATTCAGATGGGAGTGTTTCTTTAATTGCGGTAAAGTACATCAATGCAATATTCAGTTTCTCTTCCTTTGATAACGCAGCTAATTCATCACTTTTAAATAGAAAATGCAAAGTGCGGTACAAATTCTGAAGTGTAATATGTCTACCCTTTACGCGTTTCCCAATTATGCTGCCAATAAGTAAAAATGGACTTTCCTTAAGCATCAATAGTTTCGTAGCAACCCAGCTAAGATCGTCCGTATCTCTTCTTAAGTACTTACTTAGTGATGGACCAATTCCCTTTGCTTTCGTGTTAATTGTGTCAAATAATTTAATTTCTTCATCGTCATCAAGTGCATGAAACGCGAGAAAAGGGATACTTATATCGGAGTTCGTTTCTCGAACGTACTTTCTAATTCCCCCAAGTCGATGTTGTCCATCCATAAGAGAAGCTTTTCCCTTACAAACTAGTCTCCCATAATTAGGCCTTGTCTGATCATAACAAGTAAACTCCCAATTACCACAGGCATTAAGTAATACAGGAGTAAATAATGCATCTTCTCCTTTAGACAAGTAAACAGCAAAATCATGGCAACGCTTAGGATCGACTGGCCGTTGATAACCTTTTCCGTTCGGATCATCATATGGTTTTACAAAAGTAATATTTAGTGCGATGGCTGCTGGTAAATGGCTTTGATATGCTACTTTGCCCCTCATTTTATATTGTAGGACATTTTCAATAACATAATTCACTGGCAAACTACTCATGATGTCATCTCCGTGATGTTTTATTTAAAATATAGTACTTATAAGTTCTTTTTACAATGGTATTTATAGTTAGATACTCTGTTTATCATACTTTGGCTTGCCTAATGTATAAATTAGGTGGTGATATGCATGGCAAGCCTTGCAAAATTAGTGGGGGAACGGATTAGACAAGTTCGTAAAGCCCAGAAGATGAGTCAAGAAGAGCTTGGAGAATTAGCACAATTACAAAGCTCGTACATCGGTGGCGTTGAGCGTGGAGAACGTAATGTATCGTTAGAAACATTGGAGAAAATTATAAAAGCGCTCGATATGTCTTTCTCTGAGTTTTTTAGGTTTGGAGAGATTGTTCCTTCAAATAAGCTTTCAAAAGAAGAATTGATTGAGGTTTTTAGTGGAGAGTTACTGACAAAGGATATTTCTGAGGTAAGAACGATCTTTGAGATATACAACATAATAAAAAGAGGCAAGTAGTCACTATTCGTGATCTACTGGCCTCTTTTTTTGACTAAATTGTTTCAGTAGCAGCAGCTACCTCGGATAGCAAAATTCCTCTATTAATCATAATCTCACTTACCTTTAAAACTTTCCAACCATGACTTTTTGCAGCAATTATTTCCTCCTGACTGATATGCTCCTCCTTGATCGCTATTCCTGCGAAATATGTAGGTCTACTCAATGCAACATAAGCTAACTTCAAACTATCTTTTATCTTAATATCCTGTGCAAGTTTTTCATCATACTTACCTATTAAAAATGGCATTATATCAAATAAATCAGAATACTCATCCCGATTAATATTTGATTCCAATAGCAGTGTAGCTAAATGTGTTTCACCTTTAACAGAATGTATAGTATTTAAATGAATAAGAACATCGTTATAAAGATAATTATTATTGTCTACATGCTCAGATCGAATTTCTGTTGTGAATATTTTCAAGACATACTTAATAATAATCTCAACATCTGACGCTATATCACCTCTCTCTATTACCAATCCGAAGTTCTCTGTCATGATTTTTTCATACAATAATCCGAATTGATTAAGCTCAGAGCTATGGTCTTTACAAAGATAAACTTTTCTAAATATCATAGAAAGAATACTTCTTAAATCATTGTGCTCTAAAGGAAATTCGCTTTTAAGTAAATCGTTTAATCTAACAGGAGAAAATTTCAATCGACTCCCAGCACTTTCATTTTTCTTCCGTAAAGTTTTTGACATTACCTTATAGACTTCATTTAAACACTCTGCAAAACTTGATTTTGTCTGACTCTCACTTTTTGACCTCTGATAATCTTTGTGGTAATGTGCAACAGCATCATGATGTTGAGCAATTGCGTATATTTTGTTTGTGTTTAACGGGAGATTATATGAAATTAGAAGCTTAGCATACGCTTCTAATAGCTGTGATTGATCTTTATAAAGTAATATATGGGGTTCCAAAGAAGGAACAAACTCACTGCCAACTAAATGGTCATATCTCTCGATACAAGTTGTCCTTAGTATCTTAGCTATTTTCTCTCCAAAGCGATTACTAGTAGCTATTTCTTTCCGTTCCTCTATTGGAGGTTCCCACGCATCAGGTTCACCGTAATACAAATTATACAGCGCCTGATATGGATCGCCATAACGCTGTATAATTGTTTCTTCATTACCTTCTATTAATTTTGAAAGAATATGGTATTGTTCTATGCTTGTATCTTGCGTTTCATCTATAAAAAGATATTTAAATCTAGCTTGGAATGCCTTTCTTAATTCGATTGCATTCTTTTCAATATAAAACTTTGATAGTGAAATAGTGTCACTATGCCGTAAATATCCTGAATGAAACATCTCTTTAAAAGTATTTAAAAGTGCGTTGCGGTAGTTTTTCTCTTCAAATCCAATTAGTGAAACCTCTTTATTAACATTTATTGATAATTTTGTTCTATCTACTGCAGAAAAAGGAGCTGAAAAAGACCACCAATTGGGTTTATGTTTTTCAAAAAAATTAGAGAAGTAACCTTTGTACTCATCATTTTCTATGAAAAAAAATTTCTCGCGAGAAGAAACTGTAGTATAGGCTCTGAGAGCAAAAAAAGTGTTTAAAAACTCATGAATAGTTCCAATAAAATGAGGATAAGCAACATCGTTAATTCCTAAAGTTTTTAATTTATTTAAAATTTCCTCAACACCAACATTTGTATGCGTGATAACGCATATACCGTAATCTAAGTTAGCTTCCTTTATTTTTCTAATTAATATAGCAATCTTCGCTATTAAAACAGTAGTTTTTCCACTTCCTGGGCAAGCTACAATATCACCAGATTTCTCATACATGATGATATTTTTTTGTTCGCTTGAAAAACTTATATACTGTCCCAGCAGTATTGATTCCACTTTTGTTATGTCCTCAGTAGTGATTTCAAACATTTGGCTGCCCTCCAGTTACATGAAAAATAGCATCCCGTAAGTATTTTAAGTATTCATCAGTTTTTACTTTTTCCTTAAAGTCCTCTTCACTTTGAAGTAATAACGCTAGTTGTTGAGCTACAGATGCCTTCGAAACTTTCTTCTCCAATAAAGGCTTATAAACCTCATACGCAGCCTCTTCATGATTTGTAATACCTTCTATCCTTATTTTCATGTCTGACAGTTTTATTAAGTTGGCCTCACTTGTAGGTTTCTTATATTTAACGTTATGGATCGCATCTAATAAATCATTTCTAAGAGTACTCATTGCTATTTCATATTCTAGTGTCCAGTTTGAAGCAACAAAAACCTTAATGTTTTCAGAACTATTACTATACTCAGTAATTAAAGATCTTGCTTTATTCTCTCTCAGAGAGTCTATAGTGGTCTGTGACAACGGTTCTTTTATTAATTCAGCTATTTCATTAATATCATTACTATTTAATCTAGCAGTAGTATACAGATCAATAGTATTAATTAGTTCCTTTTTCGTGCTATAAGCTTGATCTAGCAGATGAGAAATTTCTTCAACTTCGACTCCTATTTTGCCTGCGATAAAAGATAAATGCTCATTCCTAATAATTAAAATATCCCTTATTCTAACTTCTTGGGAATCATCATAAAAAGGCATTGGTTTTATATCAACATCTGTCACAACAGCAACGGGAACTCTCAATGGTGGAAACATATCTAACCATTCACTTGATCTAGAATATATTTTCACATATCGATTAAAGGCGGTATTTCCTATATTAACAATTGATACTCCAAATTTATGTAATGGTCTTCCGATTAGTTCAGCAATCGCAGGCACTAATAAATTTTCTGCGTCCCCTTCAACAAAAATTACGCCTTTAGCAAAAAATAAGTTAGCTTTTGTCGAGTCAAGAAAACGCTCAAGAAATTTATAATCTTCAATCTCAAGTTCCGTATTTTCTGCATTCATTGGATACGCTGTTCCATCGTGTATTAATATAATATGTTCTAGTTTTGTAGAAGCTGCTAATGTAGTACTGTGAGTAGTTAAAATGAATTGTCCTCCGGTTGATCCCTCTGTCTTATTTCTTTGTAAATATTTAATTAACCTTAGCTGCGCTTGAGGGTGAAGATGAGCTTCAATTTCCTCTATTAATGTAATGTTTGGTCCTATTGAAAGTGCATTATCATGAAGTAAAAGCTCAGCAGCTATAAATAACAAATTTAAGCTTCCTAAACCTGAAGGAACATCCTCTAGTAATAAGCTTAACTTTTTTAAAATCTCATTTAGTTTAACTGGAGTGATTTTAAAATTTGATTCGCGTTTGTTTTCTCCATTTATTGGCTCATGAAAAAAATTATCCAAATAGTCGGTTAATTCAGATTTTATAGTTTTTATTTTTCCATCTTCATAGGGTAGATCAAAAAAATCTTCGACTTTCTCATTAGCCTCTTGAAAAGTGATCT
This sequence comes from Paenibacillus sinopodophylli, assembly GCF_005930355.1. Lineage (GTDB taxonomy): Bacteria > Bacillota > Bacilli > Paenibacillales > Paenibacillaceae > Pristimantibacillus > Pristimantibacillus sinopodophylli. Next base: position 821,911 of record NZ_VDBO01000001.1, on the reverse strand, counting down.
CTAAGGGATGTTTTTCAAAAGAATCATTTTTACGAAAGGCTTGATGATTTTTCAGGATCTGAGCAAGCCTAGATCTTACTCCTGGCTTTAGTTCAATTTCAGCATCTCTAAGAGGTTTCAGATATGTAGATTTCAACAACTCTCGTGCAAGTCCTTCTAATCTACTTGAAGCATTTTCTGGGCCAGCTTTGATTGTCCTCTCTATTCTTTCAATTGAAAGCAATTCATTTTTTTGTTTTTGCGCGGTCATTCTTACTTGCAACTCGTAGTTTCCCTTTTCATCGAACGTGAGCCATTCTAAGAATATTCCAGCCTCTTTTTCTGATAATCCAGAGAAAATACACTCTATTTTTATCTCTTTTGATGTATTTCCTTCTTTGTCAACAAAAAAGTCACTTTCAGAAATTCGAAAGGTATCTTCGCTTGAAGTTCCTAAAGAAAATTTTATAGCATCAATAATTGCTGTTTTTCCGGAGTCATTTTCACCTATAAGTAAATTAAAATTATCATTAAAGGTTACAATTAGGCCAGGCAAGTTACTATCTTGTTCAGATACTCCATACTTTCTAAAGTTCCAAATATTCAATTGTCTTAAAAACATAATTGTATCCTCCTTATGTCTAACATTAATTGTGCAAACATTTTCTAGGGAGTGTATGAAATCTATAACGGTCTAAAACATAGTACATTAAGGAATTGAAGAGTCGTTATGAAATACGAGACGATCAATGGGATCGAATTAATAATTTACTATCGGCAGAACGAATAACTCAAGGAGGAAGATCACCGAAAGATTATGAAAAAATGTTAAAATGAATCGTATTGGTTTCTGGAGCAGCATCGCCAATTGAACAAGGTTATTCAAAAAAACGACACTTGGTGGAATACTTCTTGAACTCCGCCGTTTAGAGACTGGTTTTGACAAACTAAGCTGTGGGGTCTAGGTTTTTGACGCTAGCCTCTAGTCTGACTGACTTTCTCATTAAGACCCTAAGAACCATACGAATAAACGACATATAACTACATAATTCCACACCGATATTCCTAATACCTTCCAAACACTTGTTTCATGATTTTAAAAACGCAATTTTCTTAATACAAATTGTAATTTCACTCGCTTATTTTATAAAAAAGATATATGTCATTATTTTGTCAGTCAAAATAAAAAAAAATACCACCCCGGTATCCTTCGACTTATTTCCTGTTTTTTCATTATTTTTCGGACGAGTCAACTTTGACGTCTCCTATGTTTAGCGGTGACAAATAAAGCAAATCCAACAAACTTTCGAGGAGTTTGGATTAAGAGGCATATTCTTGACGCTATTAAGAACAACCATCTGCTGACCACCTTCTTGATGACCAATTTCGGAATTAGCATTGAAATGAAAACCAGGCTGCAAGATCGACTCAACTGGGAAACACTATTACTGATGTCTGATTGCCATTTCTGCGATTTTACCTAAATATACGTGCTGTATTTGACTAGCGCCTCAAGTTGTTCATTCTCAAGTTAAGCGTAATTCTCTTCTCCGCTATATCTAGCATCTGCGATGATTGTCCCTGGCAGCTTTCCAAGTGCGGTTTTACGTTTTCAAGCACCGTGTGTCCATCGGGCGTAGGTAAAGGCTATAACCGACAATAATTTGTTTTATATTTCTAATTGTATAATTTATCCAGACTTAAGATGACCGATACGCATATGGTCTTCTTTCACCGCATGAATGTTGCATCTTTGTCGGACTTGCTATAACTTTTTCGTTCTCCATGTACAGTTTGGTGTTCTTCCTATCATTCAAGATGAGGCAACAAGTCTTTTAGTAGTGCGCGAACGGCTTTCTTAAGCGGCTTCTTCAAGCTCGCTTTGATCCTGCTGACCATGCTCCCGTTCTTCTTGTTTCTAGGTTTACTCGATAGTTGTGAACAACGTTTTTACTTTCTCTTGCAGATTAGCCTTGTGTTTTACCACCGCTTTTCACCAAACAAAGATATAGCAGTCGGCATCCGCTTCTATCTTCGTACCATCGACTAAGTGATGCTAGAGCTTTACATACTTCACTTCAACCAGAAACTGTAGAACAGCGCAGAATACCGTTTCGAGCACGGATTTTATACGTTCGGAGAGGAACCGATTGAGGGTATGGAAGTCTGGTCGTTGACGGCCTGCTTACACGTGAACAAGATGTTTCGCAAACCGCCTTAGCGATTTGACGGGAGGAGTAGTTGTGTTCCATATAGGCGTTGATGATGACATTCGTCAATATTTGAGATGATAGCTATTTCGACCGCACCAGGATAAGGCGGTAGTAAATATGTCGTCGTTCAGTCGATTGACAGCAGCATTAACGATACGTACTAGGTGATGTTGAGGAATATCTTCTTGTAAGTCCATTGTCAGACAAAGTTGATCAATGTTATATTGAATGTACAAATAAAGCTCTCTTTCGAATGGTTGCACAACACTTCTATTTTACCAAGGAAAGGCTTCTTTTTTGTTTTACAATTTTGAAAACAGGGCTGCCTTCAGTCATTTATCTGACTTTTGGGACAGCCCCTTCAAAGGAAATGAACATATTAATATAATAAGTCTAGGCCGTCATCGTATTCTTCCAAACTCATTTCAATTAACTGTTCGATGAAAGGTGTTATTATGTTTGAGTTAGTAATAATATCAATAGTTCTGTCTTCAGAAATAACAACTGCCATGTATCTTTCATTTTCTTTAATCCAAACATTTTCTGAGTTAAAATCCACATGATTTGCAATAAATGTATAGGCTGAATTGTAGCGTGCACCCCTTCCGATATTAGCGTGACTACAAGCAATTCCATCTAAAATCATTCCTATACCGAAACATATTCCATCATCATCTATAATCAAGGCACCATCAATGGATGTGAAATTATAAATAAGTTCCTTTTTTAAAGATAAGTCAATTGGTTCTATTGCTATTCCTCTTCCAAATTCACTTAAACGCTTCGTTAATTTTTCGGCTGTATTAGTAAATATAATTAGTGTCCCATGATTTTGATTTTTACTTTCACAAATTAGCTCGTATAATTTGTTGGACTTATGGTCTGATATTTCAACTTCTAGGTATTGAGAAATTTGATCCTTTAGGTTATTTTCGTCATTCATTAGACTTGGTATGGAATATTTTCCTTTGTCATAGCAAATTATTGATTTGTTCGATTTTTTTAGTATCCATCTCATATGCCCAATAAAACTTATTTCCATATCGTTAGTAGTACTTTTCACGGAAGTCAAACCGCATATTTCCCAGTTAAATTTATTCCTAGCATATAAGGAATAGTTTCCTTGTGATATTTGTAAAAGTTTTCTTATTTTTCTACACTCGTCAATAGATATAAGAGTATTTTTTTTGAAATTTACACGATCAACATTATTTTCAATATTCATAAAATTATTTTCGAAAATAATACTAGCATAGCAGTTTGAACTTTCATAAGTTAAACCAGATAGTGTGTTGAAAATTTGAACATCTGGAAGCCTAAAGTTATCAAATAGCGTCTCAACTGCTTCGTGAAGTAATTTATGTACTTCCCTTCTTACATCCCTTGTTGAAAAACTCCTCTGTTTACTATTATCATCTTTATGCTGTAAACATATAGATTTAACAAGTAAGCAGTCTAATAGCGGGCATTTTTCTACTAATCGAATATTATTGGTCTCCTCCACGAATTCTCCAATTGCTTCATAAATACACATGATATTCTTTATAGAATAACCATATAACTTCATATGACCATCCTTTATCGAACACGTAACAAAATTGAATAAATGACCATTGGTTTTATTTAAATAATTATTTATATCTTTAAAGTAACTAGAATTGTTATTGGAATTGAAAATTTTATCTCCAAATAGGAAAGGAACTGTAGATTTATTTTTAATGTCTCTAAGTATAGACTTGAGTTTTTCATCTGCATTTACTTTATATTCTACGGTTCCAATATTAATTTTTATCTCCATATCTTTAATTGTGTCATTTATATTAACTACATCGAGAATCATTATATTGATAAAATTTGAAATATCGATACCTATTTCTTTAAATTCATTTATCCAATGATTGTCACAATGCTGAAAATGGTTTTCTGAAATTTTATTTTCTAGGTCATCTAATGTATATATGTTAATACAACCTCCATTTTGATAGATATAAGTGGCCTCTATAAGCGATTATGCGGTAGTTTGATTACGACTCCATAAAAATCAGAAGAAATATTAATATATGTGAATACCGAATCATTGATTTACATTAGTCTACAATTGAGTTGCCTTCTTAAATCCTGAGAACTTGACCAGATACCCAATTTATCCTGTTATCATTTTCTAGTTAGTAGTTGGATTTACTGGTTATTATACTTTGATAATTATTTAATTAAGGAGGAAAAAAATCAATTGTCAATATCTTATTTTGATGATTCAAATTTATATCGTGAACTCTGGAATCCTGATGGTGAAACAAATAAAGATTGGTTGGGCATACACGACATTCACCTTATTCATTAGCCGCTACTTTCATATTCACATATACATCAATGAAAGCCTAAAGAAAAATTTGTCTAACACTAATTTGTCTAGGACCGTAGTTAGTTGGAACACCAGATGGCAGATTCCAAAAATAGTCGAAATACTTGATTTTCATTTTATGATAATCATCAATTTTAAAAATCCATAGGGAATCACTATTTAATGCGTTTAACGAGGAAGAAAGTGATGCGCCCCAATCATCCGAAAAGACATACCTATCATGCAGAGGATGTGAACTGTGACCCTTCTTACATGAAACTACCTTTATCTCCAATGTTCTTTTAATTCTCGATTTACGAATTGTAGTTAACAAAGAATTTAACCGAGTCGCCCCCACTGCGTCGTCGTCGGATACCAAGATTCGAATTGGGATAGATGTTGGGACTTTTTCAAGATATCGAATAGTCGATTTATCCAAGTACCTATCGATTATGTTAAGTTTGGTGCCAACTAACGACCATAGTTCAGATATATCTTTGCAATCCGAATGTGTTGTTCTTCCGAAACGCTGTTCTACTCCAATACATCCATCTATAAATTGCTGCCTTTCATAAATGGTTCTTAAATTTACTTGCCCAAAACTGGCGTCACAAAAACCACACCGCATTGGAACTAGGGTATCTACCTTTTTTTTCTTAACGAACATCTCGCCACAATTACAAATATTTATGAAACCATCTTCCTGAGTCTCAATTTTTGTTTCGACACACCACAACGCCTCACTTGGATGTTCTATCTCATCAAGTGTGATACTAGCAATTTTTGTCCCGGCTATGGCTAATGGGTTATACCAAACCTTATATTGCGTAGAAAGTGAACTCAGTAATGCATGATGTTCATCGGTTATTCTCTTATTCACGAAACAATTCTTAAAAGAATATACGCCAGGGTTACCTAATATTTTTGACAGCAGATCAACATCACGTTCTGACCAATTTGGTATCCCTATATTTTGGCATTTGTTTAGTTCATGCAGTTTACTCCAAGCCCTCCACTCGTTTTGTATAATCCTCAACGCATCAATTGTTCCTCCGAAAAGTTGATTCTCCTCCTCACTGCCAATTTTCATACCTTCATGCCATTGGTACAACCATAGGCACATATTGACTAGTTTAGAAAAACGACCCCCTAATGATGCTTCTGGACAATACCTAGATATCAAATTTTCAACCTCGAACCAAGATTGACCAAGCCTTTTTGTCCACTCACTTTTGGAAGTTAAGGTTTCATGAACCGAGCATGTTGGAATAGGTTCAATGCGAATAGAAATAGGCCAGCATACATTGCCCTTACCAGCATACATGTTGATTATCTCTATCGCATTGGTCAAATCACTTTCTTTACACAATAATTGGTCGGGACTTATCTTTAATAAATATGGTTCTTTTGCACATAAGGATAATGGTATATTGGGATGAATTTTTGTTTCAGATAACTCTGGTTTTATTTTGAGAATTTCTTTAATTTGCGCTGAAAATGTTAAATTAATATCATCATTCATATGAGGTCCGATGCTATTAAATTCGTATTCAGGGCTTACTCCAAACAATACACTCACATTTATAAAAGGAGGTAGATGCATTGCCAAATCCACATCTATTTCGTTAGTACAATCTACTCTTCTGGTATCTACATCGAGATGAAATCCTCTATATGGATAAATCTTTAACCCGTCCGACGAAACAACTAAGCTTGATAACCCACCTGAATCGTATGCATTTTTCCATTCATTCTCAATTCCATCTAACAATATTAACGAAGAAACCGTTTGTAATTTTAGTTGTTCCTCTGTTTCTGGGTTAAGATATGTTTGTATTGCCATTATGCCTTACCCCCTTATTAATAAAAAACACAATAATGGATTAATTAAACCACACCAATTTACCAGAAGCTGATTGAACATGAGAAGGAAATGATATTTCGGGGAGTTTTCAGCTTAATCTTTATCCGGGGAATTGAATAGCTTATCTTACGGGATATTATCTTCTCCCTTTAGGTTATCGCTATTTCAATTTTTAGTACCTAAAAGTAAATTCTATCATAATCCTTAAGACTTCATAGATCTATTATACGGCAAATAGGGACAGTAAGATGCTGCCCTTTATATATGACGAATGTATTGTGTCACAATCCAAAGAAAATTACGTAATTATTATAACTGTTCGTTTTTTTGTATATGTAGATTACATAGTATTTTGTACATATGTTATAATAGAAGCATCAAGCCGCTGTACTACTGTGTTTATATATGGATTGTGTCACATTCATACTGTTCATTTTGTGAAGTAAATTTTAGAAAGTCAGATGTTCACGATCTAGCTGATGATATCCGAAGGTACCTACTTCTTGAACAGATTCTTACCGCGAAATAGAATTATTAAAAGTCGACCAACGAGATGGTCGACCTCTTTTGGTACGTTATCTGTTTAGCTGCTTGTTTAATGGGTAGCTCGGTTATTCTACAATCCTATTCTGTTTTAAATATATAATCTTGATAATCAACAATTAATTAATCCATCTGTTATCCTTTGAGCAAAACGCTTAATTAGTCTACTATTTTCTCCATCCAACTCTTTCGAAACTCGAGCGGATGGTCCTGTTATTGCAATTCCGGCCACAACTAGTCCATCCTTCCATATTGGTGCAGCAACACACCGAACGCCTGCTTCTGTATGCTCATAGTGGTTTCCTCCTTAGATAAATTACATGGGGAATGCATCTTCTTTCGAAACATGTATCATTTCACAAGGAAATGTCTTCTTAAATACTTCTCAACTCTGACATGGATATCTCTTCGATACCATTCTGACAGCCCATGAGTAATAAATAATTGAGGCATTCCCAGACGTTCTGAACGCTTCCCCATTGATCCATCTCCGATATTCAGCGTATCGATCCAAATCCGATCGACAATGCCCTCCAGCAACTTGGGAAAGTCCGGCGTAAAGGGCAACACAGGCGAAATAGAAGCCTGCGTAGTTATACCTGCCTCATGTAATTCTCTTAATGCTTTTAGCCTCAACTTAATCCCAGGAGCAAATGGAGCAAAAATGCGCTTGATATCTTCCCGGTCCGTTTCAACCGTCATTGAAACCAAGACGTTACAACTCTTCTTTAACTGGATGAGCAATTCAAGATCCCTTATGATGAGCGGGCTTCGGGTCTGGATCTGCAGCAGATCTGGCGGTTTCTCGATCATAGCTTCCAAGATCCCCCGCGTTAGGTCTGTTTTCAATTCGATCGGTTGATAGGGATCTGTGGCTGAAGACATGAAGATGTTGATCGGCTTGTTCTTACTCCGGAGCTTAATTACCTCAGCCCGGTAATTTTCCGCCGCGTTTGTTTTGATGTCTACCCATTCTCCCCAAGCGACCTCTTTGAACTTTTGAATCGGCATCTCTCTTACGTAACAATAGCTGCAAGAAAAAGCGCAGCCGCTGTATGGATTCAAGGAATGAGTAAATCCAATATCCAAATATCCTTTGACTTCGCTTAGAATTTTCTTGGAGAAGATTTCTTTGATTTCAATAGCCATCTATCTACAACTTTCCTATAGGATTAAGGTCGAATACACGAAGGTACTCCCTGTAATCTTCGTCGCTGAAAACATTAAATATGATTTTATTAAAATGATTAGCATGGGTATTTAACCATTCGTTTACGGTCTGGATTGCAATATAGGCCGATTCCTGTTTTGGAAAGCCAAATACTCCTGTTGAAATCCCGCAAAAAGCGATCGTTTTGACTTCCGTGATTTTATGAGCAAGCTCCAAACAAGATCGGTAACAAGCAGCTAAATCCGAAGTATGCTGTTCTGTCAGTTCCATTCCTCTAGGAACAATAGGTCCTACAGTAGTGCAATACATACCTTGCAGGCAAATTATAGCCTCTTGTGATTTTTGCAGATCCGGTATTTTCAGGTTCTCCTTGCATAGACATGATGATTCTGCAATCTTCCCTTAACTGCGGTCCTGCCGCAGAGTGTATGGCGTTATCGATACAAGCATGGTTATACTGAAAGCAACCTAACATGTATTTATTGGCTGCATTTACAATTGCGTCCGCTCCTAAGCGGATAATGTCTCCTTGCCAAAGGATAAATTTATTAGAATGGTTATATGTGCAATGAGGAATCAGCTCTAAAATACTTTTCAGCTGATCAACTCGGACAATACCTTTGTCTAATAATTCGGACTGCAGGAGATTGTCAAGTTTAGTTAAAAAATCACTGGGTAGCGGTTTTGCTTTTCTGATATTTAGAAAACCTTTTAAAAAGTGCCGATTGCTCTTAATATCGTAAAGAACGGCTGCCTTTTGATCACGAGACTGTTCCTCGAGCAATAGCTCCAACAACTCAGTAACTATTTTCTCTTTACTCATAGTATTTAGTTGCAACGATGCGTACGGGCTCCTCAAATGAATGAGTGAAGAATACTCATCTAACGTAATCTGTGTCATTTTCGTTCTCCCCATAAAGGTTGCTTAACTTCATTAATTCAATAACAACCTCCTGCATATCTTCGGTGAAAGCAATCTTTTTATCTATGTTTTCCTTTATTCCCTTGGGATCGCTTTTGTTCATCCGAATCAAGATAGCATTGCTATTGTCATATGTCATTCGTTCAAATGGATAACGTATGATACCAGGTGTGTTAAATCCTACACCAAGCTCTAAATAAACGATATTTTTGCCTGTATTACGAATAAAGGTCTATAAATCCGTACTTCGCAATAAAAGGCGCGAAGGGTTCAGAAAAACGTTTCCCGCTGTATACGATGCCTGCTGCTGCGGATAAGCCAGCCCCCCTCCGCCTATCAGAATGGCGTCAGCTTCCGCCAGCGCGATATTCGCTTTATCTATTCTTGTTCGGAAATTATCCATCCTACCTCACTCCTCAGGTTGCTCTCCTCTAGCGACTGAATTGTTATCTTTTATTGACCACGACCATTTTGCCGCCTGACGTGTTGCTTTCCATGAGCTGATGCGCCTCACTAACTTGATCTAGTGTAAATACTCTGGCTATAGGCGGTTTTATCTTATGTTTTTCAATATATTGAAACAAAGCTGTAAGCAGATTCTCATTAATCACTTCACTTGTAAATGCTGTGAAATAAACGCCAGTCGGAATATCAACGAGCGGCTCAAATCGATCAATCTCCCATGCATTTCCTAATATGCCCGACATACACAAAATGCCACAGGGAGCCACAAGTGATAACGAATGTTTCAAGGTGACAGTGCCTATTAATTCCAGAACTTTGTCTACCCCTTGAGGTGCTATGGCTTGCAATTCATGGGTTAAATGTTCATTATCGAGCAGTACGACATCAGCCCCTGCCTGCATAACTGAATCTATTTTGCTGCTATCTCTGGTCGTCGATATAACGATAGCGCCAGCTGCTTTGGCTAGTTGCATGGCGGCCAGTCCTATAGAGCTGGTTCCTCCTCGAATCAGTATTGTTTCTCCCATTTTTAATTGGAGACAATCGAATAACGAAGCATATGCCGTATAATACATTTCTGGAATGGCAGCTAGTTCTACCCAATCCATTTCATAATGTACGGGATACACTTGGTCCGATGGGATAAGCGAGTATTCGGCATAACTGCCGTCAAATTCGCGTCCTAATCCTCCCATTAAAGAAATCACTCGATCTCCTTTTTTGAACGTACTGTCGGATGGTTCATCGATTTCACCCACGCATTCAATCCCCATAATTCGTGGTAACTGAACGGATGGTGAATAACCCTGCCTTGTATACATCTCTGACCGGTTAATGCCAAACGCTTTTATTTTAATGCGTACCCAGCCGGGTTTCACATGCGGTAACGCTACTTCACTCACAACCAAATCCTGTGGTGTGCACGCTTTTTCAAGAACAACTGCTTTCATCATGTTTTCTCCTGTCTTAACTTGGATTATGATTCTGTATTCTTTTCTCCATTTGTATTAATATCCCGTTAGTAACGATCGCGAGGCTAGCGGACAACAAGCTTCCCCACAATATTTTGTTTACATTCATAGTACGGAGTCCATCGAACAATAGACTGCCCAGCCCACCGGCATTAATCAATGCTGCAATTGTCGCCATTCCAATCGTCGATACGGATGCAAGCCTTAAACCCGAGAAGAGCGCCTTCGTAGATAATGGCACCCTGACCTGAAACAGTAACTGCATCCGGCTCATCCCCATCCCCGTTGCAGCTTCAATCATAGATGGATCCACATCATTTAAACCAGCAATGAAATTTCGTAGCAGCAAATACTGGTTGTAAATGACCAAAACGACAATAGCCGTTATTTTCCCTAATCCAGTAATCGGAATCAATAAGGCGAAGAGCGCGAGACTAGGAATGGAATAGATGATCGAGAACAAATGAAGCATTGTATTGGAAATCGGTTTCGAAGTCATCGCTGTTATCGTCAATAGTGCAGCCAGTATGAGAGAAACAATCATAACAACCAATAGCAATTCCAGATGTTGAAGCAACGGCTTCCATAGTTTATCGGGGTGCTTGAGCGCATATTCGATCAATCTAATCCCTCCCAGAACCGCTCTTGTTCTCTCGAGGAACGCATGAGTGATGAGACAAACGAATCGGCAGGATTTTTAACAATACTTTGTGGAGTATCAAACTGAGAGACTTTTCCATTATTCATAATCATTACCCTTGTACCGAGCTTAAAGGCTTCGTTAATGTCATGCGTGACAAACAAAAAGGTTTTTTTTAATCCCCCGTGCAGCCGCATTAGCTCATCTTGGAGATGCAATCTTGTAATCGCATCAATCGCACCAAAAGGCTCATCCAGCAGCATGATCTTGGGATCGATTGCCAAGGCACGCGCCAGTCCGATTCGCTGCTGCTGACCGCCAGACAGCTGTGAAGGATATCGGTTTTTAAATTCTTTCGGGTCAAGACCGACAAGGTTCAGCAATTCGTCTACTCTTTCTTTGATTTTAGGCTGCGGCCATTTGAGAAGCTTCGGTACGGTCGCAATGTTCTGGGCGATTGTCATGTGTGGGAACAAACCTACCTGCTGAATCACATAACCAATTTTCCTTCTAACCTTAACGGGATCAATGGTGGCAATGTCTTCACCAAACAGATTGATTGTTCCTTCACTCGGTTCATACAATCGGTTAATCATTTTGAGCAGTGTGGTTTTTCCGGAACCAGAGGAGCCCAATATGGTAATGAACTCCCCCTCATTAATGGACAAATTTACATGATCGACAACAAAGTCCCCGGACTGCGAGTATTGTTTACATACCTGATTGAACTCAATCGCTTTAAGTGACATGTTTTCCTCCAAGAACCACCTTATTTTATGGAATCGTAAAATTCCTTTGCGACGTCTTCGTACTCTTCTTTATCTACATCAACTTTAGCGTTCAACGCCGTAACGATAGATGTATCTAGTGCTGCACTAATTTTATTGATAATCTCTGTAACCTTAGGATTTGCGTTTATGATATTATTACGAACAACTGGTGCCAAGTTATATGGAGGCCACACCTGCTTATCATCCTCAAGCAAGGTGAATTCATCGGTATTCACGAGCTGCCCTTCTGTCGTATAAGCTGGCGCAACATCTGCTTCATTGTTTCGGAGTACTTCATATTTCAAACTATTATCGTATACCTTCGATGATTTCCAATTCAACTTACCATACACTTTCTCAAGTGCGGGGATACCGTCTTCACGCTGGTCAACCTCGCCCTGCGAGGCAAAACGGAGCTCTGTTGCGTGCTTTTGCATGTCTGTAATCGTCTTTATATTAAGCTTCTTAGAAACTTCCGTCCGGATAACGAGACCTGCTCCATCGTTGGCTTGCGAGTAGTTTAGCCATGTTACTTGAAATTGCTTTTCATACGCTTCCTTCACTGTCTTGTATACTTCTACCGGATTTGTAATTAGATCCATCTTCAGAACAGATAATAAACCGGTTCCTGTATATTCGGGATATAAATCGATTTCATTGTTCACAAGGGAGGAATGAATGACGGAGCCTGTAATGTTAGGAATACGATCAACTTTATAACCTGCATCTTCCAAGGCGAGGGCATATAACTCGCCCACGATTAAATTCTCTGTGAAGTCTTTTGTACCAACACGAATCGTTGTTTCATTACCTGTATTTGAATTCTTACCACCGCATGCTGATAACATAACTGCCAATCCCATTGTTATTGCAGCAACCTTAAACCATTTCTTCTTCACACTCATCTTCATGATTTCATCCTACTTTCTAACCATTTTATATTTGAACAAATAACGATCCGTCAAATCAAGCGATAAACCAGCTGCAATAGAAAGGACAGCAACAGATATCCCTCCAACTAACAGCAAATCCATTCGATTCAGACCTAATCCTGTGAAAATAATGCCCCCTAGCCCTCCAGCTCCGATTTTCGCAGCCAAGGTCGCGCTCGCAATAACTTCAATTGCAGCCGTTTTAACGCCAGTTAAAATTAGTGGTGCAGCTAATGGAAACTTAATCTTCCACCAGACTTGCCGATCTGACATGCCAACTCCGTAAGCAGCCTCTAACATTGATGAGGATACTCCCTCGATTCCAGCAACTGTATTCATCAGAATAGGTGGAATGGCAAGCAGGACAAGCGCGATCAACGCCGGCTCTACCCCTGTCCCCATAATGGGAATTAACAGAAGAATAATAGCCAAGCTCGGAACAATGCGGAGTACTTGAAAAATGGAAATGATCCATTTATCGTATTGCTTATGTTTTACGCAGAGATAACCACCTGCAATTCCAATTAGTGCAGAGAATACTAAAGCGACAAAGCTGATGACGATATGCTCTCCTAATGAATTTATAAAGTCATCGTGATTATGAACAAAATAATCCGACAGCTGCTTCCACACAAAAACACCTCCAAAATATCCCCTTTCTTCCTAACGACAAGGGTCATTGATGCTTTACTTTTATAGTTGCAATTCGTCTCTCTCCATTTATAATAAAAGCTATACAGCACATTTGAAAGTAGGCACCTTTTTATCATATAGGAACCTAAAAGTAACTAATGGAGGGATAATGTGATACCAACTAGCAAAGAGTTGCCCTTATGCCCTGTTGCGACAACAGTTGGCTTGATCGGTAACAAATGGAAGTTGCTTATATTACAAGGCTTACTTACAGGAGTGAAACGCTTTGGGGAACTTCGTAAAGGAATACCCGATATTAGTCAGAAAGTATTAACGCAGAATCTTCGCGCGATGGAGGAAGATGGAATCGTTATTCGAAAAGTATTCGCCGAGGTTCCGCCAAGAGTCGAGTATCAGCTTAGTGAATTGGGAGACTCATTACGACCGATAATCAGTGTGATGGAAGTATGGGGATTAAATTATCAGAAGAATGCGAATACACTTGAACATACTAAACAGGTGACTTCATAATGTAGAATACGATATGGATTCAACGGGTCCTCCCAGCAAAAATGAAATACATTTTTCGCGAAATAGTAATGAATGAAGACGAGAACACGTCAAGTTTGTGGCGTGTTCTCGTTTTAATTGCTTGGTTACTTTGCAATCATTACATTCTACTTCATAGGATTTCCTTTAATGAAATAATTAAGAATATAAGTAATCTATTTGTTAACTGACAATATGTTGAACGTTACCTTTTCAAGCTGACAAATTTCACAAATAAGTGCCCTTCTGAGAAAACAGAACTGTTCATCGGCAATCGGTATACATTCTTGGCCTTTACCTCCATTCGGTACATATTCTTGACATTGCACATTGCCAAGAATATGTACCTATAAAACAAAAAAACCGCGATTTACGCGGTAATTAATCGGTACATATTTTGTCATCCAACATTTGTCTCAGTTGTCTCGGAATACTCTTCTCGGTTCTGACCTATTGGTTAAATCCGTTCTCCTTACAACAAAGTCGCTGAGCTTCGATTTGCCGTTTAATACAATCATGTTTTTTTGCTTTGGCTGGAGTTCTGACTCAACACGGACGGCGGAACCGTAAGCTTACGATTCCGGCCGCCTTATCGTTCCATTCTTTGTAAGCAAGTTGAAAAGTCATTTCTGAAATTTGAATCCCTGCATTGCATTTATACTTCTAGTTCGGCGTCTGAAAGTCCCGTCGGGAACGGGACTGGTTTCTGGCAAGTGCTTTTCATCGTATAATGAACGCTTTGGGAAGAAGCGTCGAGAATGCCAAACATCGCTTCCAGTACGTGATAGGCTAAGTCGCCGCTCGCGCGGTGGCCGCGACCGGATATTATCGCCTGCGCCATATCCGCCGCGCCGACGCCTCGGGCGTTTTCGGTTTTGCCATGCGTCAGTGGAATATCCGACCATTCTTCTTCGCCCATCCGTCTCAGCTTCACGGGACCGGTAAACGTGTTAGGGTCCGGCACCAGCAGCGTCCCCTTGCTCCCGTACAGCTCGATCCGAGGCAGAATAGAACCGCCGTTGATATCGAAGCTTGTCAGCAGCATCGCCATCGGTCCGGATGCAAAATCGAGCACGCCACCAATGTGGGTAGGCGTCTCGACTTTGATCCTCTTCCCGTTAAGCTTTTCGCTTTTGGCAACCCTTTCCTGGAACGAGATCTTCGCTGATCCCGTCACGCGGGAGATGGGACCGAGCAGTGCAACCAGCGTGGTCAGATAATAGGGCCCCATATCGAACAGCGGCCCACCGCCAGGTTGATAAAAAAAGTCCGGGTTGGGGTGCCAGCTTTCCGGTCCACTACCCATCATGAAAGCGGTTGCGCCGATAGGCGTGCCTATCGCGTTCTCTTCGATCAGCTTGATACACGTCTGAATGCCGCCTCCTAAGAAGGTATCCGGCGCGCCGCCGACACGCAGACCTTTGCTTTTCGCCATCGCTAGTACGCGAATGCCTTCCTCACGCGTAGCGGCCAGCGGCTTCTCCGTGTAGACGTGCTTTCCTGCTTCCAGCACTTGCATCGCAACCGGCGCATGTGCCAGGGGAATGGTCAGGTTGATGACCATCTGAATATTCGGATCGGCGAGCAGCTCATCCACCGAACAGCCGCGCACGCCGTATTCTTCTCCCTTGGCCTTGGCGCGTTCCGCGTCCAAATCCGCGCATGCCACGATCTCCATCGATTCGAAGCGCTTTCCGTTTTCCAAGTAAATCCCGCTTATATTGCCGGCACCGATGATACCGACTTTCAATTTAGTCATGCCGCGCCTCCCCCCTTTTCCTTGATCTTCTTCATAAGCCGAACCAAATTGGAGTAACTCGTCTTGACGCATTCTAACGGATCCGTCCTACAGCTATCCTGCTCCACGACGTACCATTCGACGCCCGACTCCTCTCCCCAGCGAATAATCGCATCGAAATCGATCGTCCCCGTGCCGATCTCTGCATAGGCTTGTTCCTCGTCGTCCGTCATATCCTTCATGTGCAAAATCGGGACTCGTCCGGCATAAGGTGCGAGGAATTCGACCGGGTCGTGTCCGCCCTTCTTCAGCCAGTAGACGTCAGGTTCTGCAAGTATGATATTGTCCTCCTCAGGCGTGATCAGGTACGACAGCCCGTCCTTTCCGTCCACCGCCGTTTCGAATTCAAAGGCGTGGTTATGGTAGCTGATTCGTAACCCCTCGCTTTGCAGACGATCTGCCAACTCGTTGAACCGAAGTTTGAGCATCCGATATCCTGCTTCGTCCCGGTATTCTTCGCCGATCCCGGCACACACGATATCGGGCGTTCCGAAATACTTTGCTTCCGCAATCGCACGCTCCGGCTCGTTAAGCAGTTCATCCCCGCCGTAATGCAAGCCGGATACGCGAAGTCCCGTCTCCTTCAGCACGGTTCTCAGCACGGCTGGATCGTACCCGTAGAAATCGGCAAACTGGACGGCACTATAACCGATTCGAGCCAGTTCGCGAAGCACTCCGGGAAAGTCAGCGGCACACTGCTCGCGGAGCGTGTATAACTGAACGGATATTTTGTTCTTCACACCTATTTCCTCCCCATTCTCTCTATTCGTCATCAGCTTACACCCTTTAGGAGGTCTGTAGAATAGCCGTTCTGATAACTATTGATTTATTTGGAAAAATATGATTTCGATGAGTATTTTAAAATCCGTTGTATTTGAGCCAACTGCTGCAAGCGACCGTCCAACCTCGAACATGGACGTCGTCTTCCTCGAGGCCAATGCCGCGCCTGCCATGCGCGTAGTCAAGTAGATCGAACAGGACGCTATGCCCTTCGAGGCTCCGCAGCGAACTGCAAGCTATTCTCGGCCGCACCGCTCCGTAGTCAGAGGTATGTCAGAGAAAGGTCCGAGGCGTATTCGCCGATAGGCGTTCTTCGCTGCCGTGCAACGCTAGGTGCTCAGGGGTAACGTCCGGATCCTAACAAATTTGTTCGGGAGACTTGATGCGTATGCGGATCGCGCATCGTGATGACGGTACAGCACTGCATGTGAAGATCGGGCCGGCTAGATTGGCGTTTCGTCTCGTCCGCGGCACCTAGCCGGCCCTTGTCGTATTACGTGCCCGCCGCAGAAGCTAGATGTTCGCCCGCGGAGAAGGAGCTAGAAAGCTTCGGCGTCGTCGCACTGGCGCGTTGGAGTATACGCGTAGATATAACCTCCAGTATGCCGAGGCAACGGCAATTGAAATAGAAAAGGAGCGATTACAACAAAGCCTGGATTTTTACATCATCGAAATAAGCTTTCTCCAGATGAGAGAATACGCCCGCTTTGCCGGTACCGAAGGCGGAATCCGTCGCGCTGGCAAGTAATTGCCCGTCCAAGTATGCTTTAAGCGAGTTCCCTCTCACTTCCAACCGATAGGTATGGTAGACACCGGTCGTCGGATCCGAGAGAATGGGCGATGTCGTCAACGTCGTCTCCACGCCGTTCTGCAGCTTAACGAGGAACATTCTCTTGTAATAGCTTGCGTAATACATGTAGTAAAAATTGTTGTAGTCCACGAATCTCGCAACCAAGCCTACGCGGCCTTGCCAGGTGTCCACTTTCGTCTTGGCCTCGATGCTATAATCCGTCCATGTGCTAAGTCCCGTCACTGACTTGGTTCCGCCTTTATCCGCGTTGTCGGACAAATAGACTTTCGAATTCCCGTCAGTTACGACTGAGAAGTTCCCCCAATTGGAGACGACCGTCCAATCGCTCACAACTCCATCCTCGAAGTTGTCCTCGAATAGCAAGTTCGATGTAGTCGCAATTGCTTCGATGCTGGGATCCGATAGCCGGCCTCCCGGATCGTAAGCTTTAACCGCGTAATGATACGTCGTCACGGCATTCAGTCCCGTATCCTTGTAGTTATAGACCGAGCCGTTAACGGTGGCGATATCCGTTCCGTTCCGGTAGATCTTATAGCCCGCGACGTCCGTTTCGTCTGTGGATTCCTGCCAGGTTAAGTTAATCTCTGAAGAAGAGAGCACTGTAGTGGTTAAGTTTGCGGGAGGCGTAGGAGCCGAACGATCGTAATGTTGGACCAGAACGTTGTCGAATGCAACGGGCTTCTTCGAGTTTGACACAAGTCCCGCTTTTCCTTCGGCGATCGAAGAGTCGACGGCGGTAATAATTGTCTGGCCGTTCACCGATCCGATAAGCGACGTTCCTTCCGTTTCGAACCGCAGCTTATAGGTTGTGCCGGCTGCGATTGTCGTCAGCCCGGACACCGATTGAATAACGGAGGTCATCCCGCTCTCTCGTTTCTTGATTACAGCCTTACCCTTTTGCGCATTGTACTTGAATACATAATAATGGTCGTTGTCTGCGTATCTTGCCAGTAAGCCGACTTCTCCCTTAGCGGTCGTCGACTTGATGTCGGCTTCCACCGAGTAGTCGCTGCCGTATGTCGCATCGATCACTGTCTTGCCCTTTGCGGCGGAGCGATAAACGGTAGTCTCCCCGTCTTGGACCACGCTCCATTGTCCGTTTACCGTAGTCCAACCGCTCGCGTTCCCGTTCTCGAACGTATCCGCGAACAACGGGTCATAGATAAGCTCGAAGGCGAAGCCTTTGTCTGTAACGAGCTGAACGACAAGGTCGCTTCCTGAGATCGTCACGGGAATCTCTTCCAGCCTCACGCCGTTAAGCGACAGTTTATAGGCTTTGTATCCGTTCACAGGGCGTTCGACCGATAACCGGAATTGCGCGGTTTGTTCCTTGGCTAGCGTAGGCAGCTTGCCTTTAAAGTATTTGACTTCGCCCGAGGACAACTGTACCGTCTCTTCGTCCGTAGCTGCGACGTCCGTCGTATAAATAAGCAGCAGCCTGTCGCTGTCTTCCAACGATTTTTCGTCTAGGGAGGAAGCGAAGAAAGTGCCCTTGTACACATCGCCGGTCACGGTTGCCGGACCGAGCTGAAGGTCGTGATTGTCCATCGTGCCGGCCGCCGCGACGATCATTGGCGTCCGAACCATATAGGTGTTCAGATTAAGGTCGAACAGAAGCTCTCCCGTGTCGGACAGCAGCTTGTTCTCATTCAGAGCGTCAAGCATTGCCGTCTTCGTCGGGGAAGCGTCAAGCGAGTTGATCATCGCTTCGGCCACTTGCCGATCCGTCATGCCGCTCGTGATCGGGATTCGGTTCACAGCGGGGAATTGACCCGCCTCGATCTGCTGCGTGGTCAGCTCCGGCGTGATCCGGTAAACCGCGAAGGGTACGCTCGGGTTATCCGCATACACGGTTGCCGTGTTGAACAGATGCGGGATATACATCATGTTGGCGATATACGCCTCGATCTCGGAAGCGGCGCCTTTGTCACGAGCCCACATCTTATCCCATACGATGGCGAACTTCGGCACGCTGGCCTCTATGGCACCGGTTCGGAACAGTAGCGAACCCTCCGCCTCAGATAGAATCGCTAGCGGGTCATTCGCGATAGAGAACGACTCCGGCGTTCCGAGTCTTCCGTTCGTGTAGGCGTCGCCGATGTTTATGCCGAATGAATATCGATTTAACATATCCCAGCCTTGGAACGCTCCTGTCGCGCCGACGAAGATACCAGCTTCCTCGCGCCCCTTGGCCGGGAACGTGTCTTGGAATTCCGTCAGCAAGAAAGGAGTTTCGTACCCTTGCCTTAAAGACAAGGCCGGATAATAGTTTCCGAACAGCCGATCGCTCGCCCAATCCTTCGGGTAGTTCGCGTTCGTCGCGCTATCGAACGACATGCTGAGACGCGGGAATTTGAGAGGTCTGAATTGGAAGCCGTATTTACCGTTCTCGTCAATCCGGTTATCGACGAACTGGTGATACAAGTGTGTTTCGTAGACGTCCGAAGCTTGGTTCCGCCAGTAATTCACGTTCGGACTAATAATGTGATTCAATCCCCCGACCGGCACTTCGACCCCGAGCTCCTGCTTCAAGTAGTTGCGCATCTCGTTCGATGCCGAAATGGTCTTCTTCGAGTAATAGGCGCTTAGGCGATCCTTGATCGTACCGCTCGCATTCCAGTATTGATCGGGGATCGACGTGATCGGAGCTTCGCCGAACGTATCCGCTAGGAAGTCGTTGAAATCATCCAATAGAAAATCGCGGAACTTCACTTTCATCGAGCTGAGTTTCATGTTGAGCAGAAGCGACTCGTTCCAGGGACTGACGCCCGCGAGCACAGGATCGTCCTTCAGGGCAATCCCGGTATACGGATTGACATGGGAGAGCCACACACTAGCGATCGCCTTCCACATTTCCATCGCTTCTGGCAGCGTAGGCAGAAGATAGGCCGAATTATATCCTTCTGCATACTCGCCTAGAACCGGTACGTTTCTGAAGTCATACAACTGGAACAGATCGATCACGACATAGATGCCGTGAGCCTTGAGCCTGGAGATGAGATATTCGACTTGATCCAGCCTATTGGCATTCAACTGCGGGGTCGGAGAGTTCGGCTGGAAGATGCCTGGCGCCCAATCTGCCATGGAATCTAAAGAATGCAGCCTTACGACGTTATAGCCAAGTCGCGCCAAACGTTCCGCCGTACGATCGGCATCCTCATGAGAGCCATAGTACATATTCCAGGATAAATTGCCGCCATAAAGCTTTACCTTCCGCTGCGGTTGCTGCTCGAAGACGTAATCCCCGTCGGAATCGATCTGGATAAAACCGTGCTTCCCCGCTGGCGCATCATTCATCGCCGACAGATCCAAAGCGCTGCCTTGGGCAATCATCGGCTCCGTGTCGATCTGCTGCCAGCCCGCGGGCACGTCCGCCTTCGCCTCGGTTGCGCCGACGTTAAACAGCGGAATCGTGAGTATCAACACTAACCATCCGGTTAGACACTTGCGGCTTATCCATTTGGACTTTGCAATCAACGTAATCGTCCCCTTTGTTCCGATTCAGCCGTTCCTCTCGCTCCAATTGGATACGCGGATGCCAAGAATTGCATCCGCGTATTTTGTCTCTTCTCCAAAGCTTATTTCTTCTGATTCGCCGGCCAAGCGAAGGCCATACCAAGCGCCTTCTTCGCTTCTTGGAATTGTTTATTCTGGTAGTCGTACAGCTTCTGATAACCGAGCTTCTCTTCCCTCTGGATCTCTTCATTAAAAAACTTCTCGATATCAGCTTCTGACTTGGCGAGGATCATCTTGGCCCGCTGCTTCTTGCGTTGCTCCTCGATCTTCGCGTTGATACCGCCTTCCTCGGTGCCGCCAAGCGGAGTTATCGATTCGAACGGAAGCATATCATATGTGAAATCGGCGAAGTAAATGGTCGACTCTTCCTTGATCCTCGCATCCTCCGTGCTCGTTGCCGGCGTGGTTCTCTGGATCGGCAACCAATTGATCAACCATTGCAGCGTCCCGTTGCCGTATTTAAGCTTGGCTTTGTTCGCATCTTCGGCATTCAGCGTATTGAACTCGTCGGTCAACTTTACCTTGCCGTTCTCGTCGTAATTCCATGCCGCGCCTTTCGGACCGTAATTTACGTTTAAGCTCATTTCCTCCGTGGACAAGTAATTGAACAGCTTGATGATACGATCCGGGTATTTTGTCTTGCTGTTGATCATCGAAAGCGTCCAGCCTGACGAACTGACGGGATCGACATACTGTTTGCTGCCCGAGTCGCCTGCCACCGGTCCCACGTGAACGAAGACGGCTTTCGGGTCCGCCTGATAGAGCGCGCTCCAGTCGATCGTCCTATTCGTAAAGGCGAAGACAGCGCCGTTCGTGACCTTCTCTTGGATCTGGTTCTTGTCGAGCGTTTGGCTGTCTTCCGGCATCAAGCCTTCTCGGTACAGTCGATTCAGGAACTTGTAAGCTTCAAGCATCTCCGGCGTGCGTTCGCGATCGATCAGATTGCCTTGCGAGTCCTCTCGAGGAGCGCCGAAGAAGTTGCCGATAATCCAGCTCTCGAAATACGCGGGAGTTACCGTAAAGCCGTTGTATTTCGTCCCTGAATCCTTGACCTTACGCAGTGCTGACACCAGGCCTTCCTTCGTATTGAAGTCCTCCGCCTTAATGCCGAGTTGATCCATGATATCCTGCCTTGCGTATAATCCTTGATTGCTACGAATGCGGTCGCCCGGCTGGAACGATTCCTTCGCCCAGAAGAAGCTTGCGAAGCCATAGAAGTGTCCATCCGGATTGCGAAACCAGTCCTGCATCGACTTCGGAACCTGGAAGTCCGGGTCGTGCTGCTTAATCAGCTCGTCAAGCGGCGAGACGAGACCCGACTTCTCGAGCACACCGCGCTGCGGTGATCCTTTGTCGAGCGTAATAACATCGGGGATATCTCCGGAAGCGATGATGGCGCTAAGCTTGTCGGAGTTGCCTGAGGTGAAGTCGATTGAGATGCCGGTTTCGTCGGTAATCATTTTGTCGAGCAGGTTGTTTTCCGGATCCCAATTTTTCTTGTAGTAATCCTGGTCGACGAACCAAGTGATCTTGATCGGAGACTTGTCCTCCGGCTTCTCGCCCGGCGCCGCTGTTCCAGACGGAACGGCCGATTCCGAGGACTTCGCGTTGCTCGCGTTTTCGTTGCCTGATGAACAGCCCGCGAGAAGTCCACCCATCAGAACGGCTGCCATCGTGGCGCCGATCCATTTTTTGCTAAATTGCATGTCGTTTTGCCTCCCCTTTGTCTTGTAAGAGCTATATGTTGTTCATTCGCGTCAAGCAGACCCGTACGTGCCTGCTTGATGCGAAAATCAACCTTTGACGGAACCGATGAGAACGCCTTTGACGAAATACTTCTGCAGGAACGGGTAGATGACCAGGATCGGCGCTGTCGTCGCCATCATCATGGCAAGCTTGAGCGTCTCGGGGCTGATCTGCTTCGCTTCTTCCGGCATGACACTTGCTGCCTGCTCCCCGAACTTCGTCGCTACCGACGAATCCGTGACGATGCGCATGAGGAACAGTTGAACAGGCTCTAGCGCTTCCTTGGTCGTGAACAGCATCGCGTCGGTATACGCATTCCAGTGATATACCCCGTTGAACAGAGCTATAGCTGCCAAAACGGGCTTGGTGAGCGGCAGGATGAGTTGCAGGAAAATGCGGTATTCGCCTGCTCCGTCGATCTTCGCGGACTCGATGATCTGCTCGGGTATCGAACGGAAGAAAGACATGACGATAATCATGTCCCAGACGCTGAACATCGTAGGAATGATGTAGACAAGAAAGTTGTTAAGCAAGCCGAGATCCTTGTACAGCAAATAAGTCGGGACAAGGCCGCCGTAGAAGAACATCGTGAACATCATGACGACGATATAAACGTTGCGGCCGGCCAGCGCCCTGCGCGACATGCCGTAAGCGACGAGCGCGGTGAACGCCACGTGCAGCGCCGTGCCGGCGAGCGTTCGAGAAATCGTAACGAAATAAGCGTGAAAAATCGTTTGATCGGCAAAAACCGAAAAGTAATTGGAGAGCGTAAACGTGCGAGGCCAGAAATAGACCCCTCCCCGCATATAGTCAAGTCCCTGGTTAAACGAGCCGACCAGCGCGAACCAAAACGGGGCGATCGTAAGCACCATGATGGCCGTCATGACGATGATATTAAATGTGTCGAACCACTTATCTCCTTTGGAGCGGATATTCATTCTTAAATCCTCCTTCATCTTACCTTAGAACAGACTGTTATTGGTAAGCTTGCGTGATACGTAATTGGCCCCGAACAGCAGGACGAGCGCGACAAGCGATTTGGCCAAACCCACAGCTGTCGAGTAGGAATAGCGCATCTGCTGAAGTCCGACCTTGTACACGTAAGTATCGATCGTCTCGCTAACGTCGAGATTCAGCGGATTCTGCATCACCATGATTTGCTCGAAGCCAGTATTGAGAATCGAGCTGACAGCGAAAATGAGCATGATGACAATCGTCCCCATGATGCTAGGCACCGTAACGTAGCGCATGCGCTGGAACCTGCCGGCTCCGTCGATTGTAGCCGCCTCGTGAAGCTCTGGATCCACACCGGAAATCGCCGCGATATAGATGATTGCCCCCCAGCCGATACCCTTCAGCATCTCCGCCCCGACCATGATGATCCAAAACAGATCCGGATTACCCATGAAGTTAATCGGCTCATCCGATATATGCAGCTTGACGATTAGCAGATTGAGGATCCCGTTCGAAGGCGACAGTACGGTCAGGATCAACCCGCCGAAGATAACCCATGAGACGAAGTGCGGCAAATATGAAATCGTTTGCACGAATCGCTTGAAGCGTACTCCCGTCAACTCGTTTAAGAGGAGAGCGAACAGGATCGGCGCGGGAAACCCAAGAAAGAGCGCGAGCAGATTCATCGCCAGAGTATTGCGCAGCACGTTCATAAAGTTGGGGTCCGTGAGGAACTCCCTAAAGTGGCTAAATCCCGCCCATGGCGAGTCCATGACGCCTAAGAACAAATCGAAATTTTTAAAGGCAATCAGAATACCATACATGGGCACATACGAAAATACGATAAGGAAGAGCAGTCCAGGCCATACCATGCTCTGTAGCGCGAATTGGCTCTTCCATCTTGAGCGCCGGCCGCTCCCCTCCGTTCCCGAAGCAGGAGCGCTGTGTCTCGCTTCTAAGGTTCTTTCCACTTCTTGTCCACCCCCGTTCGTTACCGGACCGCCTCTCGTATGGCGATAGCGAGTAACGTTCTCTTTGTTTGAATTTGCTTCAGCGCCGGAAGCCTAATCCAACTATAAGTCTTGAAAGCGCTTATAAAAATAGCTCTGTTTTTGTTTTGATACCTTCATTTTGGATTATCCAGGAGTCGGGAAGGGTTAACTAGTAAATTGTCGAATACGTGAAGTAGGACTCATAACCATCGAGAGAAGGTACGACGATGCGCCGCCAATTAAACGCCATAAGCATCAAGAGCAAGGTAATGCTCGCGTTCGTGCTGCTGATTCTGCTTCCTTTTAGCGTACTCGGGCTCTATACCTACGATCAATCCCAGCAGTTCGTCCGCGCTCAATTGGTCGCCAATTCCGCTACGGCGCTGAAGCAGATGAAACACACGATCGAGAATAAGATTGATCTGATCGAGAGCGTAAGCGATTCCATCACTTTCAATTATCGCTTGCAGGAATTTCTGGAGAGCCCCTTCTCAGAGGATAACAATTCGCTGGATACCTACTTCAGTTACGCGGCGCCGCTCATCAACTATGCGATGCTGTTCCAGAAGGTCAATACCGAGAAGATATCCGTTTTCATGAACAACGAGACGATCCCCGAGGGCTTCGGTGCCTTCTACCATTCGTTCAAAGCCAAACGGGAGCCTTGGTACGATTCGTTCGTCCGTTCTGGATTGAAATCGGCATGGATCGTCCGGGATAACACGGTGAGCGGTCAAACCTTTGCCTTCGTGCAGAAGATGATCTCATTGGAAGGCAATGATCTCGGCTTCACGCTCGTCGAAGTTCGACCAAGCGATTTGCTGGCGACCGCGCAAGAACCGTCGGAGAGCGGTCAAGACATCGTCATCGCGGACGAACAAGGCCATATTCTATACCCGGAAGAAAGTGAGAACCCTCTCTCTTCCCTACTCTTGCAAACGCTGTCTACTGGCGACTATTCCATGCGCGACGGCAGGTTGTATATCGGAGAGAAGCTGAAGGGCGTCGGCTTGTCCATGCTGATGACCGTCTCTCAGCCGCGCAGGGCGAATTCCTTGCAAGCCGCAAGCAACCTCGTCTTCATCGCGACGATGGTTGTTCTGCTGTTCTCTTTCTATTCCGTGCTTAAGATGGTGCTGCGTAAAATGAGAACGAGCATCCGCCAGATGGATCAGGCGATCGAAGCCGATTTCAAGCCTATTCCGATCGACCGGCGAGACGAATTCGGGGTTATTACTGAGAAGTTCAATCTTCTGTTGAACAAGGTAACGATGCTGATGAAGGACATGATTCGCAAAGAGACGATGCAGAAGGACGCTCAGCTCGCAGCGCTGCAAGCTCAGATCAATCCCCATTTCATTTATAATACTCTCGATATGTTCAGCGCGAGGATGGAGCTAGCCGGTCAGTTCGAAGAGTCCGATGCGATGGCCGATTTCGGTAAAATGATGCGTTACAATATGGACGGAAAATCGAAATTCGCGACGCTGGAGTCCGAGATTCGCTATCTGGAGCAATACATGAACCTGCAGAAAATCAAATACGGCAGCGATATTGAACTAAGCGTTCAGGTGCCGGAGCGGCTCCTTCCGTTACGCGTGATTCGCTTCCTTCTACAGCCGGTCGTCGAGAACAGCATCCGACACGGCTTCCCGGCAAATGGATTGCTGCGCATCGGCCTCGTCGCTTCGCTTCAGTCCGACGACACCGTCCTGCTTTCGATTCGGGACAACGGTCCGGGAGTCGAACCGGCACGCCTTGCTTACCTTAACCAGCAGTTCAAGAAATCCGACTATACGCCGGCTAACGATCAAACAAGGGAAAGCATCGGGCTCGGCAACATCAACGAACGACTGAAGTTGTTCTACGGCGAGGAATACTCGATTCGGCTTATCAGTGTAGAAGGCGAATACGCAGAGACGGTCATCACCATCCCCTACGATGCAGGAGAGGAAGACAGCCATGTACAACGTGCTCATTATCGATGACGAGCAACTGATCGGCGACGGCGTCAAAGCGAAGCTCGAGCGCGCGGGTCTTGCCGAGATTTCGCAGATTCATGTCGCCTGCGGCGGAGAGGAGGGATTGCAAGCTGCCGCCGATTTGAAGCCGCATATCGTCATTACGGACATGCGCATGCCCGATATCGACGGCATTCAAGTGATCCGTAGGCTCTCGGCCGAGCTTCCGTCGTCCAAATTCATCCTGCTCAGCGGCTACGACGATTACGCTTACGTCCGCGAGGCTTTTAAATACGGCGCTCTCGACTATCTGCTGAAGCCGGCGGGGTCGGCCGAATTAGCTAAGCAGATCCGGACTGCGATCGCAGCTATCGCGGAGGACGACAAGAAGGCCGCACAAGCGGAACGAAGCCGCAAGGCCGAACGGATGATGCTCGCCTCGCGATTGAACGCGGTTCTGAACGGGGCCATTCATCCTCGAGGCAACGGCGATGCGGTCAACTCTCCCGATTTTGAGCTAACGGACTCTTATTTGATCCACAGTTCGGCTGCCGTTGCCTTGTTCCATATTAGCGGTGATCCTTATCACTCTGGAGATCTGGAGTTAGCACAATCGCTCTTGGAACGGAATGCCCGCGAAGTCGGGCATCCGGAGGAACTGCGGCTGTTGGCGTTCCATGACGGGGACGGGAGCGTCTGTGCGGTTATCAACTTCACGGATGACGTCTCGTTTGACGCTGCATCTTCCATGATTGGGGAGACGGTAAAGAGATTAAAGGAGGCCGGCGCAGAGCATGCGGTCGCGTCGGTCAGCGAGCCGTGTCGGCCGGCCGACCTGCCGAAGCAGTATAAGCAAGCTAAGCTTGCCATGTCGTACCGCATTCTGCGAGAGCCATGCGAAGTGCTGTCGACGAAATCGGACAATCGGTCCGGCGGAACCGATGGAAAGTTGCCTGCCCGCAAGGATATCGAGGAACTTCGCCACGCCGTCGAAACGTTGCAATTGAAGAGGATCTCTCAATGGATCGACCGTTGGCTGCCCGACAGCCTGATCGGAAGCGAGTCTCTCGACCGCATCAAGGCGGTTTACGAGCTGCTGCTGACGGAAATCCGGCGACGCTTCGACGGACGTCTGCCGTTCGAAGAGCGCGAGCAAATCCGCGCGCTTGCCTCCTTTCATACGCTAGGCGACCTTCGCCGGTATTTACTGGCGTACACGGACACTGCGAAGCGTTCTGCAAGCGATAATGCCGAACCGGCGGACACCGTTATCTCGTTCGCGGAAGCATTCGTCAGGGAGAACTTTAACCGCGAAGTGCAGCTTGCGGAGGTGGCGAACCGGGTGTCCATGAACTACTCTTACTTCAGCAAGCTGTTCAAGGAGCGGACCGGGCTGACATTTACCGCCTATTTAATCAAGGTACGGATGGAAGAAGCCAGCAAGCTGCTGCAGGATCCTACCTTGCGCATTAACGAAGTGTCCGAGAAGGTTGGTTACGGCAACCTGTATCACTTCTCTCGCGCTTTCAAAAATTACTTCGGCATCTCCCCGAAGGAGTATCGTCGATCCAGGTAAACGTCAAACAAGCCCCGATCAGAACTAGCCGAATCGGGGCTTGCTCGGTTATAATTGTCATTCTCCTTGCGGCGGATAGCAGCGAATCTCGTAAATGGCGGCGGAAGGGTCGCCGTTGGTTGCCTCGATGACGACACGCAACTTGGCTGTCTCGATCGGCCTCTCCAGCTTATGCCGGCAATGCCGTTGGTAGTTTCCTCGAACGACTTCAACTTCCGTCCATTCCCCGTCCGCCCATGCTTCGATCCGATAATCCTTCGGACATTGCGGGTCTCGGTAGAACGGCGCGTATCCACGGTACTCCCACAGCAGATGACCGGGGAACGACAGCTCCACGCAGCCGATCGACTGCGTCTGCTCCCACGTTAACTCAAGCCATTGCGACAGCGACTCCGCCGGATCCGAACGCCACAGATTCGTGTAGTGATGAGGGCGCGCCACGCCGCTTACCGCTTGCTCTGGACCGAAGCAATGCTGCGGCGGTTCGATGCGGAAGCTCCTCGTCGGTCCGTTCCAATCTCTGCGCATCTTCCCTCCGCCCATTTCGTACGCGCAAGTATGCGCAGGCACGACGCCCGACGCAACATGCCAATTAACGTTCGGATTCGAGAGCAGATCGAGTCGAACGTAGCTGCCCGGCTTGAGGCCCGATGCCGAAGTCAGACGAACGTCCCAATCGATCCAATCGAAGGCGGCGCCGGGCTTGACCTTGAGCTTGACTGCGGCGAGCGGTTGAAGCTCCGTCCGATAATCCCAGATGTGATCAACGGGTACGATACAAGCATCCACCGTTTGCTCTTCGTCCGTCAGATTGGACAAGCAGACCGATACGCAATCCAGCGCCTCTTCGGCGATCGCGAGCCATTGGCCCTTGCGCTGGCGCAAACACTCGCTCGACGGATCCCGCCGTGAGGTATCCGTCTCCGGGTTTATTCCAACGACAGCCGCCTCGCTGCTCGCGGAGAGTCGGGCCGTGCGGGCCAAGTCACGCTCATCCTCGTTCAGCGAGTTCGGCAGGAAGCAGCCGTCGCGGAGCAATATCTGCTGCACGTCCCGAACCGCTTCGGTCGGAAGGTCCTGGACCGCGATGCCACGCTTAAGTGCGATGGCTGCCGAGGTACCGACGGCCTGTCCGATGAGCGCGGTCGTCCCCATGACCCGCACCGTTCCGAGTGCGGCATGCGTAACGCTGATATTGCGGCCGGCCATCATCAGATTGTCGACGTCCCTGGCGATGGTCGAACGGAGCGGGATACCGTAAGGGCCGCAATAGCTCTTGACCATGTACGAGCTCGTCTCGTCATAGCCTTCCGAGCTCGCATGCTCGCTCGTCGGCGCCAGCAGTCCCCCCGGAGTGTGCAAGTCCAGAAACCAACCGCCGTAGGCGATCTCGTCTTCGAATACGGTTCTGTTCTGCGGATCATGTTCCGTCATTAGATAAAGGCCTTGAATTCTCCGACTCTCCCGCTTGCCGGGCACCTGCCCGATCCAATCGATAGCGTGGTTCGCAGCAAGCTCCTTCGTCTGCGGATCCTTGTTCTTGATCCAATCCCAGACGCCCAGCACGTATCGCGTCAATTGATGCCGAATGTCCTCGTTCTCGTGTATCGTATGCCAAGGCACGCCGATCTCGATCCACCAGTAGCCGCCCCGCATATCGTTAGGCCTGCGGCCTTGCTTGTAGAAGAAGTCCGGGTTATCCAGCTTAGCCGCCCATTCCGGCGCCTCGAACGGAGCTGGAGTGCCCGTATCCTTCGTCTTGAACAGCAGCGACGAGCCCATCACGTCGCCGCTCGCCTCTAGCGGCGCATGTGGTTCGTCATACTCCTCGCGTCCTTCCGAACCCATATGCCATTCGCAGCCGGCAAGATCCGCAACGAGCCCGTCGCCCGTGCAATCGATAAAGATATCGCCGGAGAGCTCCAACGTCGTCTCCGCGTTCGCCACAAGCCCGATGACCGCTTCGATGCGACGCTCCTCACTTTTGCGAACGTCGACGATGGACGTATTCAAATGGAAGGTTAGATTGGGCGTACGCATGGCCAGATCGTACATCGTCATGTCCCATACGCTGTTCGTCCATCCGTTCTCAAAGATGATCTCGTGATTGTGGGCGCGTTCTTCGATCAGAAGCTCCGAGATAATGCCCGTCTCCCGTGCGTACACGTGGAACGCGGCCGCCCCGTGTGGCGTCACTCTGACCTCGGATGAACTGTTGCCACCGAAGACGGGTCGATCTTGAACAAGACACGTTCTTGCCCCATGTCTTGCCGATGCCACCGCCGCGCAAAAACCGGCCAAGCCGCCGCCGCAAACGACGACGTCGTATCTCTCCTGGCGAATAGTGCCGAAAGGCCGACTTTCATGTGCCTTCTGTATGACGCGTTCCGTCTGCTTTCGTCTTTGCGCTTGCGCTCCATCTACCAATTCCTCTGCCCCCTTGCGCCGTCATTATACTGATAACAAACCCTATTGACAGCGTTTTCTTCTGATGCCACCTCACTATAACGCGGAACCGCCGTTGACAAAATAGCACTATTTTTGATTTGATACCTTGATTTTGGATGGCCAAATCAAATAGGATTGCTCCCAGCACCATCGGCATTAATGCAGGTCGAAGCGATTGAAAAATTCTAACTGCGGAGGCAATTGCCATCTCCTGCAGATTTTTTCCTGAATAAGGCCGGATATATTGGTGCTCGGCTTATAACTCGTTTCATTAAAGCTCAAGAATTGGAACCCAAAAACAACCAAGTCTATGTCTTGGAAAAGACAAAAAGCCCCAGAATGGGGCTTTTTGAGATCCGCATAGCTTTTATTCGGTTATCGTCCTCAAGGTCTTCGAGAAACATATAATGAAGATTTGATTCAAAGGCAAGCCGCAATGCCCTGTTATCGCCATAGGCTGTCGGATCAAAAGATATGACCTTGCTAGAGGGTTTCTTACTGTCTACTTATTTAAGGCAAGGTCAATATAATGTAATAGGTAAATTATGGACTACCTCGAAAAAGCAACTGGTCAGCATGGATGACACTTGCTCTTCGAGGTAAAAGCTTATCTCACTTAGCGTTTCTTACTTAAAGCGTTGCCGACAACGCCATCCTCATCGCTACATCTCCTGGAATTGGCCCGGTTATGCCAAAATGGACATTTTCAATCGTCCAGAACAATTCAGTCATGCTCGGTTGTTCAAATACGAATCCGTCCACTTCGCCCACCTTCGTCTTTGTAAATAGCTCCGTCGGATAGATGGAAGCCATGCGGCTGGCCGTGAACGTAACCGTATGTTCGCCCGACACATACGTTAAGATGATATCTCTAACTGGTTCATCTGGCATCCCCACCGCTGCAATATCTGTTAAGGTGTACCCTTCCGGTACAAAGGACGGCAGCAGCAAGTCTTCTCCAAAAGACGCCTTTGCTTCTTCGATGGAAGCAAGCGTCAATGTCGTCAATGAAGTCAATTCTGAACCGACTATGCCTCCGTTTGACTGTGGCGGAGACACATTTTCCGTCGTATTATCCACAGGCGCCGGAGCGCTCGGTGTACCTAACAGCGGGATGGCCACAACGATTGAGACCGCTGCTGCCAATCCCACCGCAGCCACCTTCCATGATTTCGCAAGTTTCCATTTACGCCCTGCCTTCTCTGCGGCCGCTTCTTGACGAATCTTCCGCTTCAGTTGCTCACTCATCTCCATACTCGAAAATAACATTTCATCAGACTCCTTTCGAAACTGTTTAGTCAGTTCATAATCCATATCCGTCATGAAGAATTCCCTCCTTACTGATCTCTCGGGCGAGCATTTCTCGCGCCCGATGCAGTTTGTTGCGTACTGTTCCTTCCGGGGAGCTAATTGCTTCTGATATCTCCCGCGTGTTGAGGTCTGCGTAGTAATACAAGTACAACGCTTCCTGATACGGCAACGGCAGGCGAAGCACATGCTGCAGCACTTCGCTCTTCTTTAGCCGTTCAAGCGCCTCATCTTCCAGGCTGATCGTTCGGCCAAGCTCCAACTTGCCTGGCTCGGTCGGCTGTTCCGTGAACATACGAACGCTCATTTTGTCGCGGCATATGTTGACTGTGATCGTCGTCAGCCACGTCTTGACGGTACTGTCGCCGCGGAAAGTGTTCCACTTTCGGTACGCGCGTAGGAACACCTCCTGGCTAATATCCTCGGCAAGATGAGCATCCCCCGTATAGAAAAACGCAGTCCGTATGACAATTGTGCCGAATTCGTTCATGAGCTGCTCAAGTGCTTGCGTGGGGTCTTTCGAAAAATCATTCTTATTTCGACTGCCGGTCGGCTTCATGTGATCACCACCTTCACCTTATTAGACGGTCCGAGCGGGAAATCCGCTGCAAATATAATCGTGGTTATGTAATTCGGAGTATGTTCTTGTCATTAGCCTTTGATAAGAATATACGATATATCAAAAAAAGCTGATTTCCGCGACTTATAGTCATATATGTTCTAGTCAACCGACAGCTAAGCTGCAAGCATGTTAAAAACCGTTCCTCCCATAAGGAACGGTTCATCTTTTGACGACGTTCCGCAACTAAATGTGCGCTTTGGTTCGACTGGCCGCTGGTACGCTTTACCGTTTGAATCATCATAGGTTTTACTAAAGTCGATTGTAGAAAAAATCTCACGAATACGACCTTGTTGGAGAATGGTAAGAGCTTTATGATCATTCACACTGTTTCAACCGGAACTGTTGTTCCAGTTTTAAATAATCCAGTAACTTTTTCTGACACAAATGGTCACTGGGCAGAAAAAGCTATCTCTAATCTTGCGAATCATGGCATACTATTCGGTGATGAGCTTAGGAATTTTAATGTTTCGAAATACGTATCTAGAGCAGAATTTGCATCCATTATAGCGCGCGGTTTGGGCTTAACGAGCGCTACGTCAGGATTACCCCCTTCCAGTTTCACAGATGTCAGTCAAGACAAATGGCACGAATCAGGAATCAGAGTAGCCAATTCATATGGCTTAATTCAAGGATTTACAGATCAAATATTTAACCCTGAGCAATTTCTTATACGTGAGCATGCCTTTGTAATTATTGCAAGAGCACTAAATATATCACAGCTAACAGCATTAGCTTCTGATTCAGTCAGTTTGCAACAATATGTGGATTATAACAATATCTCAGATTGGGCAAAAGATTCTGTTATAAACGTATTACAAGCAAATATTGTTGAAGGAGATAGTACTAAACACATTCAACCACGACAATTATTAACCCGTGGTGAATGTGCTCAACTAATAACATTATAGAACGATTAACGAACCATCGAACTGTTCCTTAGGAGCAGTCCGGTGGTTTTCACTTTTCTACGTCTAACTGGAGAGAATAAGTTTGACATATATAATGGAATTGCATATCATATGATCAAGTGTTCATATAATACTTTGAAAGAAGGATGTCTAATGAATGAATATCGGATAAAGGGGCTTTCTTGTAGTGGATGCGCCCTAAGAATGGAGGAAGAGATTCAACAATTAGAACATGGCGAGGATGCCAAACTTAGCTATAATTCTGGAATATTAACGTTAAATCCGTTGGTCTCAATGACTGATGTCAAGAAGATTTTGAGATCGGACCATGCATACATTGAGAAAAGTTCGGAAACGAATACTGGTCACGACCATAGTGACCATGATCACAGTCATTCTGAAGGAAATATGAAGATGCTTACATTGCTCATTACATCTGGTGTAATCTATGTTGCCGCATTATGGTTAGATGGTGTCCTCGACAAACAAACCGTCATTCTTTTATATGTATTCGCTACGATTATTAGTGGTTACACCACTTTCTTTAGAGGATTGAAAAACCTATTCAAATTAAAATTCAATATTGATACTTTAATGACCATAGCATTAGTAGGAGCTGTATCCATTGGTGAATGGAAAGAAGCTACGCTCGTCGCGATCCTGTTTGGTCTAAATGAGTTGCTTGAAGGCTATGGTATGGAAAAAGCTCGTCGTTCTATGGAAACTTTATTACAAGTTGCTCCTAAGGAAGCCTTAAAGGTAGAGAATGGTCAAGAAATAATTGTTCCGATTTCCTCTCTTCAAGTCGGTGATTTCGTAAAGATAAAGCCTGGTGAGAAAATCCCATCAGATGGTATCGTCTCCCAAGGTAAAAGTTCGGTGAATGAGGCTGCCATTACAGGTGAATCGCTTCCGATTGAGAAAGAATCAGGTGAGATTGTTTACGGTGGAAGCATTAATAATGAGGGTCTTCTACTCGTTCGTATAAATAAAGCTTATGAGGATTCATCCTTGGCAAAAATTCTTCATCTCGTTCAAGAAGCACAAGAAACAAAAACACCAACTGAACTTTTTATTAACAAGTTCGCGAAGTACTATACACCCCTCATCATGCTTGTTGCAGCTCTTGTTATGCTTATCCCCCCTCTCCTCTTTCAAGGAGATTGGATGACGTGGCTTTATCAAGGCTTATCTGTTTTAATTGTTGGTTGCCCTTGTGCGCTGATTCTTTCCTCCCCTATTGCGATTGTTTCAGGAATTACGAGAAATGCACGGAACGGTGTACTGGTTAAAGGTGGAGTGTTCCTTGAGCAGCTCGGTAAGATTGATTCACTTGCATT
Source organism: Paenibacillus sinopodophylli (assembly GCF_005930355.1). Lineage (GTDB taxonomy): Bacteria > Bacillota > Bacilli > Paenibacillales > Paenibacillaceae > Pristimantibacillus > Pristimantibacillus sinopodophylli. Next base: position 787,158 of record NZ_VDBO01000001.1, on the reverse strand, counting down.
TGATAAAACAGGGACGTTGACTAAAGGGGAACCACATGTGGCTCAATTGGAGGTCTATGACGAAGAACGATTCTTTGTTGTTGCTGGAGCCATTGAAAGGTCATCATCTCACCCACTGGCGAAAGCGATTATGAAAGAAATGGACAGTAGAAACATCGTCGTTTCTGAACCGGATGAAATTCAAACGATTACTGGTCGAGGGATTAAAGCGAAAGTGAACGGTCAGATGTATTGGCTCGGGAATGAAAAAAGCATGGCGCACATTATTATACCTGACTCCATACAAACCCGCGTCGAACAATTAAAAGAAGAAGGTCTTACCCTCGTCTTGGTAGCAGATGAGGAAGAAGTACTTGGCATGTTCGGAATTGCTGACGAAATACGAGAAGAAAGCCGCTCTGTCATTGAATCCTTACACAAACTAGGGATTAAAAGAACGATCATGTTAACAGGCGATCATCAGAAGACAGCAGAGAAAGTGGCTTCAGCCGTCGGAGTTTCCGAATTTTATGGAAATCTTCTTCCAGAGGGTAAAGTAAAACGAATTAAAGAACTCTCAGTGAATCATCATGTAGCCATGATTGGCGATGGTATTAATGACGCTCCCGCCCTCGCTTCTGCGCAGCTAGGCATTGCGATGGGCAAAGGAACGGATAGTGCCATCGAGACAGCGGATATCGTCTTAATGCAGGATCATCTAGGCAAACTTCCAGAAGCCGTTTCGGTTGCCAAAAAGGTAAATCGTATTATTCGCTTCAATATTATCGTCTCACTCGGACTAAAAGTAATTGCTCTTTTGCTTACCATTCCCGGGTGGCTCACATTATGGATTGCCATCCTCTCCGATATGGGAGCAACCATATTTGTTACGCTCGTTAGTTTAACTATATTGATTGAAAGAAAAAAACATATGGACTCACAATAAGTAAATAAGCAAAAAGCCGTTAGAAGATTTCTACTGGCTTTTGCTTTCCTTATTCCTGTTGTTCCTTTAACTGACCCTGTTTTTAGAAATGACAACTACCGAGTAACGATGAAATCATCAAAATCAACATAACCTCCAGCCTCTTGATTGGCTTGAGCATATAGCCCTACTTTCGCTCCGACCCACTTACTGACTGTAGCTTGAAATGGTGTATGATCAATCCTCTCGAACCGTTCTCCGTCCGGGCTATATTGAAACCGACAAACAGCCCCTGCTTCGACTGAAACCTTAAACCACAACCTGCTTGAGCTGGCCATTGGAAGCTTCCAAATCATGCTCTCGCTATCCATATCCCCTTCAAGTAATTGAATTTGAGGACCTGCCTCAGCGTCTAACACATACGTTAATGCTGAATATTGATAACCAAAGATGATTAAACCCGTTCTGTCTCCTTGTTGGAAACCAGATACATCAAAGCTCGTCGTTACCTCGAACGCAAGTGCAGGAAATTTTTGCATGATAAGGCAAGGTGCCTGATACAACGAATGTTGTCCCTCTTGCCTTGTTTGTGTGTATAAACGAAGATATCCGCTTCTCTCTGAAAGAGAATACCAGTTATCCTGTGGATTAGCTTGCCACTGCCATTGTAAGCCTAGTTGAGGAGAATCGAATGTATCAGTGGAAGCTGGTGCTTCAATCGGATGAATGTTATCCCCCACATTCGGCTTTGGTGCACGCATGACAGGCTCACCGATCCCATCTCCATCCTGATCAATACCAATAATCGGCCAACCAGCCTTCCATTCCATTGGTTGTAAGTGAACGATTCGCCCATACGCATCCTTATGCTGGAAATGCACAAACCAAGATTCTCCGGATGCAAGCTCCACAAACGCACCTTGATGCGGACCATTCACAGGCGTCTCACCTTGTTGAAGAACAATACGGGCTTCGTAAGGACCTAGCGGATGCTCGGAACGCAGCACTGTTTGCCAGCCTGTCTCGACTCCCCCAGCTGGGGCAAACACATAATATATCCCCTCGCGCTTATACATCTTAGGACCTTCAATCGTTGGATGACGTGAAGGGTCGTCGACAATAATGACACCTTCATCGCGTATTTCTTTTCCGTCAGACGACATCCTTCGTATTTGCAATCGATGTTTAATACCGCTACGGCTATGTGCATAGGCATGAACCAAATACGCCTCGCCATCGTCATCCCAGAATGGGCAAGCATCAATAATACCTTGCCCTTCCATAACAAGATGCAGCTCACTCCATATACCTGCTGGATCTTGTGCTGTTGTCATAAATACACCAACATCCGGATCACCATAGAAGATCCAATATTGTCCGTTATGATAGCGGATGCTTGGTGCCCATACACCATTTCCATGCTGCGGCTGATTATAGGCCGTAATCGGCATACGTAAGATCGCATGATTGATTAATCGCCAATTCACAAGATCCTTCGAATGAAGAATAGGCAGTCCGGGAATATGACCAAAACTGGAAGCGGTCATGTAGAAGTCATCATTTACACGTACCACATCTGGATCGGAGTAATCGGCATGTAGGATCGGATTAACGAAAGTACCGTCACCTTGGTCGGCTATCCATGGGTAACTATTCTGAATATTTATACGATTATTGCTCTCCATCATTATTCTCCATTTCTGAATAGTATCGTTGTTTGTATTCGCTTAGACTTAAGGAAACATACTTTTTGAATACTCTTGAAAAATAACCGCGATCAGAATAGCCCAACATATAAGCAATGTTTTCTGCCGTTTCTCCTTTTTCCGTAAGCAGCAGCTTCGCTTCCTCCATTTTCAATAAATGTACGTGGTCTGTTACAGTTATACCCGTCATTTTCTTAAAGTAACGAGAGAAGTAGCTTGGATTTAGATGCAAGTGGCGAGCGATATCAATTGATGTTATATTTCGATAGATGTTTTCTCGAATAAACCGATTAATCGCTTTCAGATCTGGGTTCATCGTACTCTCGTCTTGAGAAAATGACCTAGCACTTGTTATGAGAGCCTTCATAAACCAACGAACGATTCGAAACGCTTCATTCAATCGAACGGACTTGCCGATATCCTCCTGAATATCTGCAGCTAATGAGCGACCACTCCGTACAGTTGCTTCCTGAACCCATCGCAGCAACAGTTCCTTCGCATCCGCAGGTGCTAATGCAACTACATACATGGATTTCTCTAGATTGAACAAATAGATATGCGCGGATGAATCGTTTGTAAGATGTAGAGCTTCCATCCATTTTACCGCCAATGTCTCCATTCGATTCTCTTCATGTTCTTTGCTGCTCAACAAGGCTCGTGGTTCATTCGTGTTTATATTATAAAAGTCATGTTCGAAATGCTTCTTAGTTGCAATGATCCGTTTCCCAAGTTCAGGCAAGACGCAATCCTCTTCTGTGGTTATGATATAACTTTCGACCTTTAAGTACTTGAGCAGCTTCTCACGAAGCTGAGTACCAAACTTGTCTAAGTCTGCCATCACATCCTCTTCTTTCGAGCAAGCAATGCACCAAAGGCGTCCGTCTTTCGAATAGAATATGGTCACAGTCGTATGCTCAGACAACTCCACAGCAATGTTATATGCAGCATATCGTACCAATTCCGTTCGATCACTTTGATAAACTTCAATAAGATCTCCTCTGTCCAAGTGACATAAACCTACGGCATATCGCGAATCTTCCGTCCATAATATACCTAATCTTGTCCCGTGCTCGAGCAGCGCTCTTAGATCTCCGCCATGAGAAAGCTCCTGAAAAAATTGTTGGGTAAGTACATCCTTATTTCGCGCCATTTCGCTCTTGTACGCCATTCTCTCCAACTGATCTTGCTCATCATCAAAGCGCGAGACTGCTTTTTTCAAACTTTCAGCAATCTTTTCTGGATTTAACTCATCTTTGACGATATAATCATCCGCTTCAATCCGAAGAGCCTCTTTGACATATTGAAAATCCTCGTGACAGGTTAGGAAGATGACACGAAGTTTGGGATTGAAAACACGAAGGCGTCGAGCCAATTCGATTCCATTGCCATCCGGAAGACCGATATCGGTAAGTAAGATGTCTGGCATGGTCGCTGTGAAAAGTTCCAGAGCTTCCTCAGCCGAGTAAGCTTCTGCACATATACGGATAGTTAGAGACTCCCATGGAATGAGTTTGCGCAAATATTCCACCACCGGTGCATCATCGTCGACCAGCATCGCTTTCAACATAGGGTTTGTCCTCTCTATCCTTATTCATGGGGATATATATTTTACTCACAAATCTATTCTCTTCGCTCAACTCAATGCTAAGTCGAGCTGAATTCCCAAACGTCAGCTTCAGTCGCCGATAAACGTTATACAAGCCAATTCCGCTATCACGGGCTTGTTCCACCTCATGCTCAAACTTTTGATTCAGTCTGGAAACCTGTTCCAAAGTAGTTCCTCGGCCATTGTCAGATACTCGAATTTCGATCCCTTGAAATGCTTCCCTAATCTTTACTTCAATTAATGGATGGGAAATGGATCGGTTAAAACCATGAATAATACTGTTCTCAACCAATGGTTGCAGGAGTAGACGTGGAATCATTACATCGCGAAAATGGTCTGGCAGTGAGATGTCCAGCTTAATATTTAGCCGATTTCGCATTCGAATTATCGATATATATTGTGAGAGTAACTTACATTCATCTGCAAGGGTTAATGGCTCGTGTACCTTCAAGTGAGCTCGCAATAACGCCATTAATGAATCGATAGTCTCGCTGTGCACCTGATCACCTTCAATGGCTAAATTACACTTGATGGAATTAAGCGTATTGAACAGGAAGTGCGGCTGGATCTGGGAGAACAAAGCATACAATTCAATCGTTCGTTTCTCTTCCTGTTCGTTTTCCAACTTGCTAATAAGCGCATTAATATTATCCAGCATGTCATTAATCGATTTACCAAGAAGTGAAATCTCATTTTGTCCTGTGACGAGGTAACGAACAGAGCTATTTCCTTCTCCGTATTGTGAAGCGACACGCATTAACTTATGGATAGGTCTGTTTAATCCTTTTGCGATGACGCTTGATATGAATAAAAACACGAACAGCACAATACAAACGGCAAGAAGCGTATACCAGAAGCGTTGCGTTATGTCGCCAAATACCGCAGTTGTGTCTAGGTCGTACACCAAGGTCCAAGTCGTTCCCGATACGGGTACCGTTTCTCTCTTTTTGCCTGAATCCGCCCCGTCTATTAAATAGGCTGGACTGCCTTCTACACCAGCTAATAAACTTCCATCCTGCTCATATAAGGAAAATACCCCTTGACCTGCATGATGGAACAATGAATCAAAATAGGAATGGGGAATGCCAACAAATAGTGTTCCCAGCACTTCGTGACGAATGGGATCATAAATAGATTTTTTCAAGAACAAATAATAGGATGATTGGAGGACATCATCGAAGCTACCCATTTGTTCTTCTCGAAACCACTGTACGATTCCCGTAGAAGCCTCGCTCTTTGGCAAATGCTCAAAACGTTCATCCTTGCGAAGCGATGCTATATCACTCGGTTTAGCAGAGCCGACAAGCGGATAATAGGCTTGATTGAGGTACAATACATGAACGTTCAACAATGATAATTTCCCAACGTAAAATGACATATTCTCTGCTATGCTCATATAGGACTGATAGTCCGCAAATGTTTCGAAACTCGTTATCGCTTTTAATTTTCTCAAATCCGAATGAGAATGATTCAACTGTGAAGCTGAGTACTGATTGACGGTATAGATGACATCGTTTGCCGTTTTGGAGATATCGTTGGCTAGCGTTCCGATAATGCCTTTCATGTTTGAACGGACATTTTCTTCGTTTGCCTGTTTATTGGTCATATAGGACATCACCGAGATCAGTAGCAACGGAATGGTAAGAAAGAGCAGAAGCGCTAATTGGATTTGACGATAGAACGAAATTCGGTACAACCAACGCATGAAGTATCCCCCCAATCCTACGATCCATTTTACACAATTATAATCGAACTCCATAATGAAAACAGGGAAATCGGCATATGCCGACCTCCCGATCCAAACGATTATTTATTGCTTTGGATGATCTTTTGTCCTTCATCCAGCATAAACGTGCGCGCTTCTTCGAACGGTACATCGTCAAGCAAGAACTTAGTGACTCCTCCTTCGGCAACCTTCTTCAACTGTTGCTGATAAGGAACGCTAATTACAGATGAACCAGCTGTCCGGACACGCTCATCAAAGAGTGTAGCAATCAAAGCATCCATGTCCACCAGATTCTTTTTATCACCAACAATTTCGGTCACGATCGCTTTTCCGTCAGCTTTTTTCCAGCCTGGGATTCTGCCCGATAATGTCGCTCCTTCCATCGTTGCGAACTTGATAAACTCAAAAGCAGCGTCTTTATGTTTCGAGTTTTTATGAATGGAAAGGTAACTTCCGCCTATACTTGTTAAACCTGGCTCCACATCTTTGGATGAACGAGGAAGCGGTGCAAACGTAATATTGAAATCTCTCGGATAACTTGTATCATTTAGAAACGCTTCATCAAGCGAATACATTGCAATCGGCATCATGCTCGTAGTGCCATTCATGAAATCAGTGGCCCAATGCTGTTTGGCAGCCAATACATCCGCAAGCGGCCTTACGGACTTATCTTCCACTTCCATTCCTCTGCGGAGATTGAACCAATATTCAAAGCTTGGATCATCAAACAACAAAGTGCCATCTTCTTTTAGCTGTGGATTCTTGAAATCGGTGTACGCAATTAGGTTGGCATACTCCCCAAAAGTATGGAAGTAAGCTCCGAATCGTCCTTCCTTGCTTTCCTTTAATTTTTTCGCATATTTTCTGAAATCATCCCAGGTCCAATCGAAAGAAGGCTTGTCCAAACCGGCGTCCTTCAAATGATTTTCGTTGATGGCTACATACCAGAAGCTTGCATCAGTCATTGCACCGTAATACTTTCCGTCATACTTCGGATTTCGATAGAATTCATCTTCCGCATTAATCTGGTTCGCTTCGTAGAATTCATCCAGCGGGTATAACATCCCGTTACCCGCACGTTCCAACACATAACCTTCGTTATTTAGAAGAACAATATCAACCGCTTCACCTGAAGAAGATAACACATCCAATTTTTGAAGCATTTCACGTGAATCATTATTTTGAACGAGTGCTACATGCTCGACCTTGACGTTCTTGCTTTGAGCGTTGAATGCTTCCACGATGTTCATCATGGGTTCACCCTTCTCACCCTTAGCGTTCGTATAAAATTTCAACGTAACGACTTCTTCCGCTGCCGAACCAGCATTGGATTCAACGGGTTTCCCCTGATTTCCATTGCCATTGTTGCTGCAAGCTGCCACGAATAACAATGAACATAATGTGAGTAATAGTATGATTTTTTTCATTTTGCATCCCCTTTTTATTAATTATGAATTACCTTCTAGTCGTTCGCTTACATTATTTTGACTTTGCGTTAACCAGATTATCCTTTTACTCCACCAACAGTAATTCCGTTAATCACCTCCTTTTGGAGAATGATAAAGACGATGATAAGCGGAATGATTGCAGATACTGCAGCCATCATCATTAACGAAACGTTGTTCGAGTATTCCTGCCGGAAAAATTGAATGCCCAGCGGTAGCGGAAATAGCTCCTTTTTGAACAAGAAAATCAACGGATTCTGATAGTCATTCCAAGTCCATATGAACTTAATAATTCCTGCTGTTGCCAGAATTGGCTTAGACAATGGCAGTAAAATTTGTGCGTACACCCTAAGATAGCCTGCTCCATCAATTTTCGCTGCTTCAATGAAGTCATTCGGAACTCCCATCATAAATTGCCTCATTAAGAAGGTGAAGTACATCGAGAATGCAAGCATCAACACTAGCCCTTCATGCGAATTATACAAGCCTAGCCATTTGATCATGATAAAACGGGGAACAAGTGTAGCCTGGTCCGGAATGATCATAAATGACATCATAAGCGCAAACATAATACCCTTTCCTGGAGCGCGAAGCTTGGAGAAAGCAAAAGCAGCCATTGACGAAAATAACAATGTTGCTATCGTAGAAATAATTGCAAGCTTGAAGGAATTCCAGTAGAACAAGGTGAAAGGGACATTTTCCAACCATACCTTATGGAAGTTTTCTATCCAATTCCACTGCTGTGGTATCCATTGAATGGGATAAGTCATGACATCTCGCTCTAGCTTGGCTGATGCGGAGAGCATCCACAATAATGGAACAATAAACAAAATTGAACACGCCGAGAGTATAACGGTTATAATCAATCGGTCAAGCTTTAAGTTCTTTAATGACATTTTCCTTCTGCCTCCTTTATGTCCGCTTCCCTCTGCCTTGTATAATCCAGGTTACTGACGATACAGCGATCACGAGAAGAAAGAGTACCCAAGACATCGCAGATGCGTAACCCATATTAAAATTAATAAAGCCCTCCTCATAAATTCGGTAGACAAGCACAGTCGATGCATCATTAGGACCACCGTCTGTCAAAAATTTAATAAGATCAAACACTTTAAAAGAACCGATGACTGTCGTAATGGTCAAAAATAGCGTTGTAGGAGCCAACATCGGCACTGTGATGGACCAGAACTGCTGCATACCTGATGCTCCATCGATTCTTGCTGACTCATAGATGTCTTCAGATATTTGCGTCAATCCAGCGAGAAATATGATCATCTGATAGCCGAGTGCCTGCCAAATGGCAATCACCATGATCGCGACGATCGCATATTCCGAATCAACAAGCCATTTCGGAGGGTGGTCGAAACCAATCCCCATAAGAAACTGATTGATTGGCCCGCTTGAAGGGTGATAGAGTGCGGCCCATACTGCTGCAATAGCAACCGTAGAACAGATATAAGGAATAAAAAACAAGATTTTGAACAATCCTTTTGCATAAACCTTCGTGTGCACAAGAACAGCCATAATCATCGCAATAATTAGACCCACAGGAACCGTAACGGAAGTAAAGAACAAATTGTTCTGTAAGCCCTTCCAGAATTTCGAATCTTCCCACATTCTTTCGAAATTCCCGAATCCGATCATATTCATTTCCTTAAATCCACCTATGAGATTCCAATCCGTAAAGCTTAGAAATAATGAGAATAGCAAAGGGAAAATAGCAAGCGTTATAATCCCTATAGCTTCTGGTGCTAGAAAAAGCCAACCCACTAAAGCTTCCTTTCGGTATTGGTTCCACCACCTTCCACTTTTCGTACGCTTTGCTTTGTCGATCGTCGTAGCCATAGCTGTTTACCTCCTGCAGTTGATCCCTTATGAATAACTTTATTATAGGTATACCCATTTGGATTTACAGGTCAGGATTTAGACGCATTTTGGTGTACGATTTTTACCTAATCATTCGAATTAAATAAATTCAATTTGATTTAAAATGAAATTTAATTTTATAAAAATAAAAAAATACACAAATTTTTCAAAAAACTAAAAAATATCTTCAAAGGCTGCTAACATTCATCTAGAGTGCAAAAGTATTGAGGAGTGTGGAGAATGTGCGAACTTGCTAATTGAACGAACTCCTGCAAACAATCGAGTATTCGTCAGAAAACGATATCGTACCAAGGGAGTTTAATGAAGTATAGGCAGGCTATAACGTTATGTTTTATTGACTTAGTACATTTAATAAAATGGCTAATCGGCATTCGGTACATTTTCTTGCCATGACATATTGCGAAGAATATGTACCGATAAAATAAAAAAAACCGCGATTTACGCGGTAATTAATCGGCTTATATTCTTGTCGTCCGACACATATCACAAACCCTATACATATACAATAAAAATCCTGATTCCTTAAGCTTTTACTCCATTAACAGATAAAATTGTGTCCCTAGACATCATAGATGTAAGGACTACATCGAAGAAGCAGATGCCGTCAATACTGGCATCTGCTTCTTCGAGGTAAAAGCTTATCTCACTTAGCGTTTCTTACTTAAAGCGTTGCCGACAACGCCATCTTCATCGCTGCATCTCCTGGAATTGGCCCGGTTATGCCAAAATGGACATTTTCAATCGTCCAGAACAATTCAGTCATGCTCGGTTGTTCAAATACGAATCCGTCCACTTCGCCCACCTTCGTCTTTGTAAATAGCTCCGTCGGATAGATGGAAGCCATGCGGCTGGCCGTGAACGTAACCGTATGTTCGCCCGACACATACGTTAAGATGATATCTCTAACTGGTTCATCTGGCATCCCCACCGCTGCAATATCTGTTAAGGTGTACCCTTCCGGTACAAAGGACGGCAGCAGCAAGTCTTCTCCAAAAGACGCCTTTGCTTCTTCGATGGAAGCAAGCGTCAATGTCGTCAATGAAGTCAATTCTGAACCGACTATGCCTCCGTTTGACTGTGGCGGAGACACATTTTCCGTCGTATTATCCACAGGCGCCGGAGCGCTCGGTGTACCTAACAGCGGGATGGCCACAACGATTGAGACCGCTGCTGCCAATCCCACCGCAGCCACCTTCCATGATTTCGCAAGTTTCCATTTACGCCCTGCCTTCTCTGCGGCCGCTTCTTGACGAATCTTCCGCTTCAGTTGCTCACTCATCTCCATACTCGAAAATAACATTTCATCAGACTCCTTTCGAAACTGTTTAGTCAGTTCATAATCCATATCCGTCATGAAGAATTCCCTCCTTACTGATCTCTCGGGCGAGCATTTCTCGCGCCCGATGCAGTTTGTTGCGTACTGTTCCTTCCGGGGAGCTAATTGCTTCTGATATCTCCCGCGTGTTGAGGTCTGCGTAGTAATACAAGTACAACGCTTCCTGATACGGCAACGGCAGGCGAAGCACATGCTGCAGCACTTCGCTCTTCTTTAGCCGTTCAAGCGCCTCATCTTCCAGGCTGATCGTTCGGCCAAGCTCCAACTTGCCTGGCTCGGTCGGCTGTTCCGTGAACATACGAACGCTCATTTTGTCGCGGCATATGTTGACTGTGATCGTCGTCAGCCACGTCTTGACGGTACTGTCGCCGCGGAAAGTGTTCCACTTTCGGTACGCGCGTAGGAACACCTCCTGGCTAATATCCTCGGCAAGATGAGCATCCCCCGTATAGAAAAACGCAGTCCGTATGACAATTGTGCCGAATTCGTTCATGAGCTGCTCAAGTGCTTGCGTGGGGTCTTTCGAAAAATCATTCTTATTTCGACTGCCGGTCGGCTTCATGTGATCACCACCTTCACCTTATTAGACGGTCCGAGCGGGAAATCCGCTGCAAATATAATCGTGGTTATGTAATTCGGAGTATGTTCTTGTCATTAGCCTTTGATAAGAATATACGATATATCAAAAAAAGCTGATTTCCGCGACTTATAGTCATATATGTTCTAGTCAACCGACAGCTAAGCTGCAAGCATGTTAAAAACCGTTCCTCTTATAAGGAACGTTTCATCTTTTGTCGTTGTTCCGCAACTAAATGTGCGCTTTGGTTCGACTGGCCGCTGGTACCCCTTACCGATTGGATCATCAAAAGGTTTTACTAAAGTGATATTCGACGCAGTAGCTACTTGTTAGTGGCTTTGATAAGCAACTTTGCCTCGCTTCATATATTGGACAACATATTCAATTACATAATTCACTGGCAAGTTAATTTCGATTAATCCTTCCATTATCTAAGCCCTGCTCAAGAGTCAAGATATATAGAGCCGAAGCAGCAACCTAAATCCATTAGGGAATTCTACCATAATCTTCAACTTAATTGATAGCTCCAAATAAGACGGAAATAGAAAGCTTAATGCTGTCCATTAGTACGAATAATAGTTAATTTGTCACAATCCATAAAAATTATCGTAAACATTAGCCTTTTCAATCGTATTAGTAAATGTAGACTACGCGGACACCCTACTCGCTGACGTCGATTCCGGATTATAAGGTCACCATTAGCGATAACATATCAGATCGACTGCTACTACTCGCAGGCGTTCTCGCTCAAGTATCAATCCAAGGGCGTAGTTGACGGGTTCAAGCAGGTCAATCCCGCCGTCAACGTCCAAAGCTACGACTTCTGGACAGACGTTTCGTTCTTTGATTACCTAAACGGCGAATCTTGTGAATCCTTGTAAAAAGGAGGTCGACCGCGATGAGCATCCGCCTTTTTGGTTCTTGCTCGGATGTACGCAATTTAATTTCAGTAGAAATAGACATACATTCATAAATTCTAAATATAGTTATTTCTACAATATGATGATATATTCATCGAGAGAGCTCTCGGTAAAGGTACATACCCTTTTCGGCCGGAATGGGTGCGACAACCCTTATGAGGAGGAATTATTAATGAAGAAGATGTTTTCACTCTTGATTGCTATTACCTTACTGTTCGGTATCTCTTCCCAAGCAAGCGCCGCTTATGGCGGAGTTTACGTGTTTAACCCGTATCCGAATAGCTACGGAGCGGTTCCGGATTATATCGGTATTACGAAGCCTAGCGGAGCTTACCAGTATGAAATCCATATTCTAGAGAAAAATAATGGAATATACGGATCATTAACCTACCATTCGGGCAAGCTCGACGTGCCTTCGAGCGGATATGACATTCATCATACACTATCGAGCTATACAAAGCTGATGCTTTTGCACGCCGGAACCTTTGTTATTATAGCAGAGGCTTATAACGGTTCTGGGGCTCTCATCGGCAGGGATGAGGTCAAGGTTACTTTCGTATAAGCTATAATAGGCTATCGAGCTTTAACTCAATCAAAGGCCGTCCCTTGTTTAATCGGGGACGGCCTTCTTTCATTTCAGCCATCGAAGAAAATAACGAATTATTTTTGAAGATTTGCGCTCTTCACCCGTACTGTAAATAACGCTTCCAAACTGAGCATGTAATAATGGTGGATACATTGAATTTCAAGCGATAAATGATCATAGTTTAATTATAGGTGCGATGATAAAGGAGGAATATGGAACTATGGCTCAGCATAAACAATTTTCATGTGATTTTACGCTAGAGGTTTGGGGAGAAGGTGTGGTAACAGCCGTTCCAGACCGTACATTGATTACACTGGGAACCGTTAGTGAAGGGGTAGATCTGGAATCGGTCCAGACTGAAAATGCTACAAAGGTGGCCGCGATTATTGAAGCGTTGGAGCATTCGGGCATTGCCCGTGAGCGCATCAAAACTACGCAATTTCAAATTGAGCCTCAATACGATTATATAGATGGAAAGCAAGAATTCCGGGGGTACAAAGTCACCCATCTGCTTCAAGTAATGCTAGATAATGTTACGGAGGCTGGACGTCTAATCGATATGGCCGTTGCGAATGGGGCCAACATTGTTACATCGATAGAGTTTGATTCTAGCGAGGCCGCTAAGACGAGACAAGAAGCATTGATTGCTGCTGTGCGAGATGCAGAGTCGAAGGCCACCTCCATCGCCCATGCACTCAGCGTTTCCTTGTCCGCGGTACCATGCAAAGTCGAGGAAGTAGCACAGCCTGGGGCTGAGCCTGTGTTATTCAAGGTGGCAGCTATGCCACAGCAAAGCGTCACAAGCCCCATCGAGCCAGGACAATTGACCTTCAGAGCTGCCGTGCGAATTTGGTATATGTATGGCTGAAAAAGCAGCAGCAGCTAAGGGGAGCATATCAGCTCTAGACTGCTGCTGTTTTCTTGAACTAACGGTTCCCAATCCCTATTAATACGAAATAGGAAATTCTTCGCGCATGCTAGAATGATATATTAAATTGCTTTTTTTTAGTTTCACTGGATATCTCTGATTAGGACGGGTATATGGAAAATGAGAGGTTATAAATACTCTTTCAAAAAGCTAGAACATGCTTATTTCGCGGTATTTGGTGAAAATAAAATAATGAATCTTTATTGGGACTTTATGCAAGTCATTTTAATTTGGGTGAGGTTTTCTAAGTTGATTTCAATTTGCAATTCAGTATGCTCATTAATCGCGATTAGGATATTATCTTTGATTTCTAAGCTTTTTATAGGGTTTGAATTTTCAAAAAATATTCCCCACACCAAACGGTCCTCAGCATCCGTACAGGCAATATATCCTTCATTTCCCATTTGACCATCGCCGCCATAGATTTTCCCGTTTTGATAATCAATACTGACCCATGCATCAACGATCGTCCAACATTCAACATTATACTTTGCAATGCTGTCAATGGTTGTGTCACACAAGGGAGAGCAAATTTTTTTTCTTTCCTTTGTGTTGGGGTCATATATACTGTAACAATTTAAAAGGGTTAAAACACCATCTGGAAAGATGATGCAATTAATACCGGGCAGTTCACGCTCTACAAGATTCCAATGTTCCGCAATGCTATTATTCATAATAAACTTCCCTTTTTATGCTATTTTAATATAATGTGATTCTGTACTTCGCAATACAAGTTCTTGGTCGCTTCATGTGACATTGGAACCATCGTAATACGAACAGTTACCATTCATCAAAATTTTTCTCAATTAATGCCTCGAATGAATCCGCTAATAACTCGATCTCCCCGTTATCATGGTAGCAAATGAGAACGTTGCCTGCCTTATTAATTATAATCGGATCGCCGGAACCATTCATAGAGATGACATAGCTAGTTTGTAGAACCTCTGCAAAGGGAGGCATCTTGAATTGCTCTCGGGACCATAGCGTCAAATCGACAACCGTTTCGTTTCCGAAACTGGAGCCATTTGAGAATGCATATACCGCAAGACCTGCATATGCCCCTCCAAACGTACGGATAAAATGCACATAATCCTCATGAAAGTCTACTTTCAGACGCTGCTCAGCATTAGCAATTTCCTCTTGGCTTGCCGGACTGCCTACTAAGGTAATGTTATCCTCCCGATGAAGGAAAATATTTAATCTCTTCATTAATGTAGCATTCATAAAATAATTTCCCTCCATGCCAATTAATTCGAATTAGCACCTGTCAAGTATACGCTATCGCATCCGGACTTTTTGATTATGTTCAGAGCTATTCAACATTCTCCATTTTTGAAAGATTAAAGTCTTCCCAAATATCTCTTGAGTTCTGTGAATGTGGATTAGCAGGAATTATAATCTTATTCGTTGGCAAGTAAAAATAATTCTTTTGCGGATGCTTTTGCAATCCTGAAATTTTCTTTAAGTCCTTTTGAAATTTTTGATAAAAAGAACGTATCTGTTTGTTAGGATTTTTTGATAGCATACGCATTTGTATAAGTTCTCGACTTTTATCGGTTTCTCTGCCGCCTGCTACTTCAATAGAATTGGAGCTTGGTGTATCGTAGAAGTATCCATTACTCTTGATTTGTGTTGCATCTTGTATAGGGTAGCAGGAAAAGAAAAAAGAGTTATATGCAGTGTCATTAAAATAACTGGCGAACAAATCGATTTTTTCACTTTCAAAAGCTGAATATTGACGTTCACCCTGTGCGTTAACAAATATTTCGGCATACAGTTTCACTCCATGATCCAGCATTGCATGATGGCTCTCAATAAGAAAATGCATAACCGGCATTGAAATATTAAAATAAATAGATATACGATTTCCCTCCTCATCCTTACATAAAAACCATGTTTTCTCACTGGTCTTATTTGCTATTGCTACTTGAGTAGCTTGTTCTTCAGCTCTTCGGCCGTGTCCGGCTTCCATGAGCTTATTTTTAATTTCTTCTCTTGAACCATTTCTCCTACCTTTTCAAAAAGCGATGCTCTCTTCTGGGCTGGCCAATGGGTAAAGGACTGTAAATCACTGAACACATTCCAAATCGAGGTTGCATTTTCTTTAGTGGACCATTTTTTCATAAGGATCGATTCAACGTCCTCATAACCTATCCGATACAAAATACCCACATATGTCGCACCAATTCCATCGTCTAGAATCGTTCTTCTAAGAAAATACGATTGAACCTTTTGGCTGCAAACTTTATTATTTAGCGGAAGTAGATCACCCAGCACATCATCAAATTCTCCTGTAACTTTTCCAACATAATAGCTCGTTTTAATAAGACCACTTGGTTTTTTCTGCTCAGGATCAGCAGCCATTCGTTCTATCCAGCGCACATCCAAATCCTCAAACAACAGCGGTGTAAGTGAAAAATATGTATCATCCCTCAGCATATGTCCCCAACCAAACCTAAACGTATACCGATTTTGCTTAGTATCAAACTTCACCGTACCTAGCACGTTCAAAATAAAACGCTGCGTAACCGAATCACTGTAATATGGGGAAAATGCCTCGAAAACTTCGCCAGCAGGCTTAGTTAGAAGCGCAGCAGCGAAGACAGGCGACAGCCAGGCTCCCCCATATTGTTCATATAACTTTCTAGCCAGCGCTTGCAGCCTAATATCTCCATCCATCAAAACAGAGCCAGCCAAAATCATAGGAAAGGCTTGCTCTAAAGTCATACAATCCAGCGTATCACTAATATTAAAGGAAGATGTATCTCTGTGAGTTAACTTTAATACCTCGCTATCGCATTTAAATGTTAAACTCCTCTGGATTTGCTCAGCTGCCAGCTCATACACCGCGCACATCTTCTCACTTGCTTTGCCTGGCATCATGCCAAGTAAGGCCAACAGTGTTTCGTGCTCTTCCCAGCTGATTTTGCTGCCAGGCTTCTTTTCCAAAAACGTCTGTAAAAAGGCTAGCAATTGGTCAGCAAGCAGATCCGACACTGTATTCGAGAATGTGTTGTTTAATATTTTTTCGCATTTTTGTGGCGACTTTAATAGCTTTTTCCAATAAGTTGAAGCAGGTTCATAATCAATTTTAGCCAGTGCCCTCTGAGCGGAAAGCTTAGTCTTACCACGCTCTGTACTAGCCAGATGCAACAGCTCAGGTGCCTCGTTAGCTCCGAGCTCCGAGATAGCCTTCTCTCTATTGATTCCTTTTGGCGGCAAGGTATCGATGACTGTCTGATTATAATCAGTCATTCATTTGCTCCTTTCATCCTGAATATTTCTAGTATAGTCACATGACAAATTTTCTTACTACGTTCTTTCAGTAATCTCTCACTGCATCGAACCAGCGTTGAGCCATCTCCTCTGTTATAGGCTGGCCAATTAAGTGGTCTGACTGGCTGAGCTGCCATACCGATTCACCTAGGTCTTCTCGTTCGGTGGTTTCAATCCCTTTGAGGTTATTAAAGCGTACGGTGAAAGCAGTAATGGCTGCCTCGGCTTCGGCAAAGCTGCGAGCCTGAGCCAAAGTAGCCAGTGCAATGTTATAAGCTTCGTTAGCCAGTTTTGCGAGACGTTTTGGCCAGGACGAGAACGGGCGGCCAAACTCGGTCGTCCACCACTCAGGCTTTCGCAATTGGCTCACTGAAGCATGGCCGGTCCATACGCGTGTTTTGGCGCGAGTTTTCATTTGCTGTTTTAGACGTTTGCCCGCGACCTCTTCCACATTGTAAGCGATAAATCTATCAAGCAGCGGCCATGTATGCAAGGGAGGCAAGTCCCCCAGATCTGGCATGAAGCGCAGCTCCAGATTCGTTAATCCGGCATGACGAGCCAGTAAGTCCACGTCACAGAAGTTCCCCCACAAACTCAGTGAGTTGAGGTTTGGGAACCGATTCAGACACTCAAGCGAAATGGGCTGTCCTAGCGGAGTGTTCTGTAGCGTCAGGCTCGTCACTTGATACAATTCACCCAAGTCAGGCAGCAAGGAAGAAATGTCATTCTTGCGTCGGCTAGTGCGCGGTGCAAGTATCAGAGAAGATGGTATTTCGCCAGTGGCCGAGAAGTGTGATAGATCTCCGGACACGCTTAGGCGGCAAGGCTGCTTTGGAAGTTGCAGGCTCAGACGCCCTCCGGACTTGTCCAGCTTGATATGCAAGCCATGCAAATCGGATTGTCTCGCGTCTGCCACTGTGTCTGCAATTAGGATCGGAGCCCACGTCATCTCTTCAATGGGACGTTTCTGCGCCCACTCAAAAAAGCCTGCGTCACTGCCTGTATAGTGCAGAAATCGCGGCCAGGGCGAGCCCGCCGGAGTGGCAAAGGTATTGAATACGGTCCAATCGATGATCGCATCAGTCGCAACGTGAAGGTCTGCCTTCTTCCCCAATTGTGATGGACCAATGGATATACTGCCCACACCGGGCTGAATGACAAGATTGTGACTGCGAGGGCCTGTCAGGTCGATGAGATAACGACCAGGCTCTCTAACAGAACCAGCAATAGAAGATGTTTGACTATCATTTGACATTTCTATCATCCTTTCTATAAACTCATCCAATAATTTCCGTAAGTCCAGAAATGGAGCCATACCATGCACGTTCTCCTTGACGACAGGCTTCGCATCTTAGAACGTTTTATACTCTTGTAGGGCTTAAATTGCTAATTTGTATAATTTCATATTTATAATTAAAGTTATGTCATTTCGATGAAACAAAACGTACGTTTTTACCATGATATTTCGAATCAATCTAATTCAGCTCGTGAAAATAGGTCATTTATTAGTGCATCATCTTCACATGCTTCCTTAAAGGCGATTGCAAAACTAAGTATTGCTTCTCTATTGTGTGTATAAGCAGCGAACATGTCGGCTTCAGGGTCAAATCGTACGGTATCAACGAGATGAGGCATTTTTTCTTCCAGAAACACGGCTGCTAATGAACCCCAATCATAGCCATTTCCCTCAAAGCCTTCTTCGGCTCGTGCTTGAAAAATATGATGCTTGTATTTGCCAACACTTAAAATCATCGATATGCTTCCATTATTATGTGCAACTAGCCCAAATGGGTTTATTTTTTTATTAACTTCTGACAAATCGGTATCATTCCCAATCTTAATCCCTTTTTCAACGTTAACTATAGGGCTGGTTTCATTTCCTGCTCTACCAGCGGCATTGCGGCTCATTTCTAAAAACCTCGAGCCAGCAGCAAATTCAGGGTCGAGTGCTACAGCTTGTCCAAAAGCAACGACCGCTTCCTTATACTGTTCAAGGTAATAATAAGCATATCCTAAACGGTAGTGCCAAAGAGGGTCGTGCTGACCTTGCTCTTGAACAGATATAAAATAATGGATCGCTTCATTATATTTTTCTTGATTATTCAATGCTCTTGCCAAATGGCATACTAAGTCATAGTCCCGATCTGCTTCGGGTATTTCTATAATTTTATTAATAATTTTCTCATACTTGTTTTTGTTATGCCAAAGTGTGAGCTGTTTCAGTAGATCCTTATCCATCTTTAAATCCTCTCCTCTAGGAAACTACCAATCACGTTCACGAATGGCTTCTTCTGTATCTATATGGATACCAAAATAGGCTAAAATCTGTTCAACCGTTTGTGCAATTGATTCTCTGGCAACTGTTTCAATTTCGCTGTCATGTTCGTCAAACTCTTCTGCAAGATCATTGATTGCATGAATGGCGATATCGAGTTTTGTTTGAATGTCTTCGATGTTTTGATTTCCTTGTTCCAAAAATTCAACAACGTTAACTAGTTCAGCTTTGATTTTATCCACAAGAAAATTAGGGAAATATCCATCAATATACATATCATTTAAATATTCGAATGACGCACTACCATTATCTTGCGCTCTTAGCACAGTTGGTTTAATTTTATCTACATCATGAACTAGATCGTCAATGGGAACTTCACTTGCTTCTTTAACTGTAGTTTGTTCGTTCATATCTTTCAATGCGGCAGATTGCTCAAGTTTCTTTTTCTTTCGATCGACGTTTCTTCGGCTCCAATCTAATAATGTCAAAGTAGCACTATCTTCTGGGTCAAGCTTATCTGTAATTTCAAATTCTCTTAATGCTTCCTCATATTGTTCAAGATAATAGTAGGAGTACCCCGCACGAAAATGCCAAAGAGGATCGTCCTCACCTAGCTTTGCAATAGTCAAAAGCAGTTGTAGTGCTTCATCGTATCGTTCCAGATTATTCATAGCTCTTGCCAATAAGCTCACCGTATCATAATCTCTTTCTGATTGGGGAATTTCCATAATGGTATCTACTATTTTTTCATGTTCATCTTCTTGATGCCAAATCATAAGTTGTACGAATAGATCTTTTTCCATCATTTTGCCTCTTTTCTTTTGTGAGATAGTGATTCATTTTGTTATACATTCGCTTTTCAAATCAATTACCAACATTATCATATCATCATTTAGCAAATTATGGATATTATTCAGTGATTGGGTTCAGCTCATCTGCGATCATTTTTGCTGATTCTGCAAGCTCCCTCATATCATCGCTTGGAACAAACTTGGCTAAATCGTAAGACAGCGGATTACGGGAGAACTTGTTGAGTTCATCCTGAAGCAGCTTTCTATCTTCTTCGGAGGCATCCATATAAAGTTTGCGCGGCTGCCTAGCCTCATCCAAATCATGCAAATCGACATAGCCTGATTTAAGACTCTCTAACACAATGGCTGAAAGATCGATTAGAGCACCGCAGGCAATATCAAGTTCTACCCGAAACATGCCGTTAGCGCTTTTACTATCAAATCCAATATTTCCGCCGTTTTTCAAGTCTCCCTCGGAAAGAAGAACAACAAAACCCAAGTCCTTTAAAATCTGATTGAGCGTCACTTCCGTTAAGTCCAATTGTTCCAAATAATCTATTAATGCCAGCGAATCATCGGAACCGCCAATTAAATCTCCCCACCATTTGCTTATATACATGTTCTTCTCCTCTTTCTTTTAGCAATTGAAATTTTTAACTAAATAATGAAATGAATTTCTCACCTTCGAGGTACGTAAAATGAACATATAGGGCTTGGAATCCAATTGTTTCATGAGAACGATTACGCTTCTTAAAGGGAGTACGTTGTCAAAATGAATATAAATCATCAATCATTTTATTGCTTATTTCTGAATTCGTTCCCCAATTCAAAATTTTTGCTGTTTGTTGAATTCTTTTCAAAGAATCAATAGCGCAATGCTTTAGCCCAGGATCAATTTCCCCAGTTATTTTTATCTGACCAAAAGCGACAGCATAAGTGACCATATCACTTTGGATCATATTCATCTCGTCAGTCACTACTACTCTTTTTACAACATCTTCCAACAAGCTGCTTACGGGAATATATTTCATTCCCCATACCTTTTCAATAATAAATTTAGGGAACTCAGCAAAATTCAATTGACGTTTCTTGCGTAGATTTTCTGTTAGTTCCGCCAATGTGTCCGAGCTTTCATCACTGCCGAAAGGTGCTTCTTCCTCACCGCAGTCATAATAAAAATCGTCTGTAAAATGTTTCACAAAATGAGGATGGGATGTCTTGGAATGCGGCCCTATTTCCTCATCATCAAAGTATAGATGGTTGATAAAATCAAAATTACTATCAATCTGATAGCCTTTTTTTAACTTTTGTTTCATTCGTTTTTCAGCTTGTCTGGTACATTCTTCTTCAGAGTCAAATTGTTTGATTTCATATTTTCCGGCAACGCCTGTCTTTCCATAATTCACAACAAAATCACACCCACTATAATCTATCCACCAAAATTTACTGGATTTTTCATCATGAAAGACGAATGATTGTTTCACTCTAACTCCTCCTAAACTATATTTTTGGAAGTTAGTGGATAATACTAAGACTTGTACATATTCGTCAACCCTGGCCAGATTAGACTCGAAGCACCACATGAAGGGCAGCTCACTTGTCCGGCCAAATAAGGGATATGGCGCATGAGCCTGCTTTCGCCAATATTGGAGCAAAGCTGTTGTAATACGGCTAATTCATTGTCCTTAATCGCCTCAGACGGCGTAATGACAACAGATTCCTGCTCGGTATGAAATACAGGATCATTGCGATAAGCTAGCAGCCTGTCGTCTTCAGGGGAAGGCCATATATAGATATCTTCGCCGCATGACAGACAGGAGGCCACATATTCATCGCCTTCATTGAACGTAGTTAGCACTCCAGCCGCTCCCCTCCAGCCTCGGTACGCTGCATCGGCCGCAATGACGTACCTTTTCTCTCCGTTGTCTTTGCCGATTTCAGCTGCAAAACGTATCATATCTGAGCTATTACCGGCCAGTTCTGCGATAGCGTTCACATAGCTGTTGTAGATATCCATACACACAACCATACCGACTCGATCCATTAGCGGCTGTAACTCTACAGGCAGCTCAAAGCCGGCTCCACTGTGTTCACTTCGATTGGCTTCAAACAGGCCGCAAGTCACGAAAATATCCAACTTGACCTCCAGACTCTGCGATCGATGGGCGATCTCTGCCAAATAAGGGACTGCGGCCAGTGTGCTTGAATAAATGGAGTTTTGATGAAACAACTGCTCCCAATATAGCTCATCTTTTACAGCTTCCTCATACTGCTGCTGCAACTGCTTGATTAACTGCGGTACACTCTCGGCAGAGCCGTAAGGACCATCCAGTTCGCTCCATACATGACTGGCCAAATCCAGCATGCTATCCACCTCGTTTTATGTTTGTGTAGAAACTCTATAAGAAACTCATTTAATGCTCTCATCCCAATACTCGGATAGCCCCGTGCATTGCGTCATATAATTCTGACTCATTCGAAATTCTCCTTATGTCTGTTGATGGAACAGGCACAACGTGCTGCAATCCATACAAATCTCAATATACAAGGTACCTTCTGAGCCATTCATCAATACATTCCATGGAAGCGCTGCGAGAAATTTCATGTTTTGACCGCAGTCCGGGCATGTCGAGAATTTGGCGTCCTGAACCCAATCCGGCCAGCCACCGATCGTGATGACCTCATCACCACCGCTTGCGTAATGCTTCGGTACTGCCTCAGCGCTAATTGTGAGCTGATTCCGGCTCATCTCCAGAAGCTCCGCCTCAGAACAATAATTTTCAGTGTCGAAAGGCGGCTCATAAGACACGATTTCACTTCGGCCATCTTTCCCATATCTCACGAACGTCTCTTCAGTGAATGTGCTGCAATTCGGGCAAACGGGAATGTTCAGCACGCCATCGATCCCCAGAAAGGAAAATCGCTCATCAAGACCATCCAACCGCAGGACATCAATCAACTGGCAACCGCAATGCGGACAGTGCTGCTCCAATAATTGGCCAGCTTTCGCCGCCTGATCGCCGCCATCCGCTGGCAGCATCGTGTAGCATTTCTCGAAGTACAATGAGCTGCAATTCCCCTGCTCGTCGAAATGCCAGCCACCATGATGGGCATAGACGGACGGATTCACATACAGCTTGCTGCGCCAGGGCAGCGGGTTTCTCTCCAGCTTCTGGAATGCTTCCTGAACGACTTCATCGCCTTGCAGGGCGAGGCAGAGAAGTAAATGATTTGCTTCTTCACATGCAGGATCAAAAAGACGCGTGAGCAGTTGATCCCTCACCTCGGGCGAAGCATTCCGATAGAGCTTAGCTGGAAAGAAGATTCCCTTGTCGAACGCTGCTTGTGCAATTCGCGCAGTGTTGATGTCGTGATAGCCAAGCAACCCATTGAAGTCTTGATAGACTTGATTCCACTCCCCGATCGTTTCAATATTCGAGATGATCGATTCGACCATTTTATCCACTTCTTCACTGCTCATAGCTTGGTAGGCTTCCCTTTGATTCTTTATCCGACAACGATAACAGATTCCTTTGAAACCAATAGAATTTCCGCATTCTTGGCATTGATTCGGCATCTGATCTCTCAACTTACTCACCTCTACTCTTTAGTCTTCACGCTAATGATAACTTTTCAATTGAACCTGATAAGCCTTGAAAAGCCAACCATTCAGGTTATAATGCAACGTTATTCGTATTAATCGAGAAAATTGTAGTTAATAATAGGTTCAATATGTTCTACATGTTCTTCACTTCTACGAAGTATATAAGTAGGAATTATTTCATTTCCGAGATTTCCAGAATAAGTATATAACGATAAAACTATTTTTTCACCGTCCCCTTCTAAACAAATTGTAGGCCATTCTTTTTCAAGACACTTCGGCCATGCAAGCAATTCATTCCCTGGAATAACAGATAATTTTTTGGTCTTATTTTTAATTTTGTAAGTTCCACTTACAGTACACTCATCGAATATAATTGAATTATTCATTGCCTGAATATAATAGTGCCATGGCTTTATCCCCCAAGTGATTATCAATAGCCCCTCTTCAAAACATTTTTCAACCAGATCAGTTGTTGTAAATAATTCCACAAGATTGACTACCCCGTCACCAACTTCACTTCTGATAAATTCATGAAACAAATCAAGATCAACCATAAAAAAACCTAGGTTCCCTAAGCTACCATAAACAGAGGCATTACTAAATTTACTATTTTTTTTCGGATCAATAGAGTCTTTAAAAATCAGTATATACACAGTAATTGTTTCAATTTTTTGTTCATAGTCTGTTAAAATGGGTGGTGCTTCCCCTGATAAAAAATCTGGTTGAGATATCTCTTTTCGAAAAACTTGAATATTTACATGATACTCACCGGACAATTCGATGTTTTCTCTTTGGTAAAGATTTTTTTGACGTAGTACACCATCGATAACAGCTTTTTGAATGGTTTTATTCTCACTATCCGTGAAAATATTCTCATGTGAATAATATAAAATTTCACTTTCTGAAAATGATACATTGTCATACTCTACTTCTGCTATTTTTTTACCTAACACATCAGAATCCAGCAATCGTTGTTTATCACTCTGCACTTCTTCAGCAATAAGTTTAAATCTACAAATTTCATAATCACTCTGTTTTTCACTAAAAGGTATTTTAAGCTCGAAGTTTCTAGTCTTCAAATATGCATCTTTTATTTGGTTGGAACAATAATCTTGTTCCAACCAAATAGCTGTATTAATCATTAGTTTCACCTCTTACAATTAATGGGGTGCCCATGCTGAGATGTCTATCTCTTCGTTTCCACCTAAGCTCGAGCAGGTGTAACATTTTTCTTTATTAATACCTCTGTTCTACCATTTGAATAAATACTATGCAGATCCCAAGTGAATATCTGGATAGCAGGGATGTTATAGAGATTTTGTAAACCATCTAACCATTAATGGTTCGTCAAACCTGATTTGGTTACAAGAGAATGTGGAACCATATGGTGACCTTGGTCTACTGGATTCGATAAAGGCATTAACCCAAAAACATCAACCGTTCTGATTGGATTCCCAACATACCCATACAACGTCGGATCTCCTCCTGCTAATTCAATAGGATCAACCTGCGTATACATCCCTGAAATAATACTATACGGGGTTCCGCCTAACATTTTAACCATAACATACTTTAATACAACTTATGGTAATAAAACACGTAGTTTCTATACGTTAAGTACTAGTGGATAACGATTTCAAGAGATTCCTATAACATTAGCGGTCATTTAAACTCAACGAGCTGACTTAGCGTATAAAATAGTGAAAATGTTGGTTGGATTGGGAAATCCTTTCGCTTGTCTTCTGATAGGTGGTAAAGTCCATGATTCCGTTTTAGCGAAAGATTTACTACAGGAATATGACAATACGGGAAGCCATATTCTTGGCGATAAAGCATATGGCTCAGAAGTAATTCGGCATTGTATTACTGCGAATCAGGCATCCTATATCATTCTGCCAAAAGCAAATAGTCGAAATTCATGAAAAGTGGATTGGTGTTTGTACAAAGAACGCCATTTAGTTGAGTGCTTTTTCAAAAAAAAATATTTTCGCCGTGTAGCTCCGTTACGAAAAATTAGTAAAGTCATTCTTGTCGTTTTATTACGTGGCTGCCATTTTCAAATTTAGGTCATTGCTTCATTATTTATTTTTATTCTGTTTTTGATTGATAAAGAATTACAGCATCGGCTGCATACCGTAACAAGAATCAACGCCGAGTTACTTGTTGAGAACTAATAAATTATTTAATTTAGCAATCGTTTCCTTAGAAATTTTTTTACTGTATAGGTCTTCATTTTGCTTCCAGTGTAGTAATGTCTTTTTCATAGAGATAGCGAACTCAGTATAAGCAAGATTGTAATGGACTCCAATGCCAACTGTAGATAGAAGGCATTGTGTGTATTTAGGGAGCGTACCCACAATTGTGAAGAACATATCGTTATACTCAAAATAAGAAACACGCTCTTTAGAATGATCATAACTCAACGGATAGGTAGAAATGCGGGCAGTCTTACCGTCAAAGGCGGCATACTTGTTTGCCTCTCCCCATACACCCTCCCAGTTGAAGTTGGTCAGGCTCGAGATTAGAAAATCGTTATAATGGGGTTCAGAGTGCTGCTCAATATCGGTGAATGCTATGCGCATTGAACCTCTGTTACTATAAAAGGCGCAGTCGATAACGATAATGCCGCCATATAAACCACTGGGATATTTAAAAGTAAGACAGCTGCCATTGTGATAATCACTTTCAACTTGCGTAGGTGGCTTGACCCTCTTTTTTGCTATACTTTTGGGTATACTAATTTTGGTGATAAATGTATGTAAATACTTTTTTCGTTTGTTAATGAATGTTACATTGGCTCCAAGCTGTTCACAGACAGTTAAGTCACTCCCACTCTCAATGATCTGAGTGATTTGCTCTAACAGCGAATCCTCTAAGGATTTGGTTTCCCAAAGACAGTAGGACAACGCAAATAATACATTGTTTCTATCATCTGTATTATTTAAGCTATAAGTGAATTTCTCTTCTATCTCGGTTACAATTTGAGTAACTTCAGATCCCCGATTGTACTGCTCATAGAAATATTCCTTGATCTCACACGAGGTGTCATTACCAAAAACCTCAGCACTCCATGTTCCCATACGCTCATCACCTCTAGAAAGTTTTATACTATTGTAAGGCTTCTACTTCTCATCGGTATAATTCCATATTTTCATTTGCTGAGAGATTTTTACATAGGGATATCTAATCATAGTCTGAATCAGTTGCAGTAATAGTCCTCATTATAAGATTAGTCTTCTCCGTCTTAGTCCAACTCAGCACGGGAAAATATATCGCGAATCAAGGTATCATCCTCACAAGCAGCATTAAAACCTAGAGCAAACCTCTCCAACGCTTCGCCGTTGGCTGAGTAAGCACACAACATACCCGCCTCAGGATCAAATTGGATCTTAGCTGCCAGCCCCGGCATGATTTCCTCGATGAAAACAAGAGCCAAAGAACCCAGTCATAGCCGTTCCCTTCAAATCCCTCGTCGATACGTTCCGCAAAAACCTCATTTTTGTAGCTCCCTTAACTTAAAATCAGTGACACCGAACTCGAGTGAACAACCCATTTGAATGGTAAAAGGTGTTATGCATTCTGAGTTTGAGCATATACTCGCGAGGATGTGATGACAGGATCAGGAGTCTCCTCCTTTACTAACTTGGCTTGCAAGGCTTGTCTTGGACTTCTGCGCGAAGTTGGCATCCTGCTTGTCCACTGGATACAGTTGGTTCGCTATCTCAAACTGTTGCAACGCTTCCTCATATTTTCCCGAATAGTAGTAAGCGTATCCAAAACGAAAATGGCAAAGAGAATCCTTCTTCCCCTGATCTCGTACGGATAATAGCATACTGATAGCCTCATCATAATCGTCCACGCACACCTAGAGCGCCGCTTTGTGGTTTCTTCTCGAAAAGTAGTTTACAAAAAAATCAGTGTTGTCATGAGTGGATGACCCTATGTATTTCAAACGAATACTTCCTGACCTTTACAAATCGTAAATCAGATCAGCTTCTTCCAATGTTCACGGCTTCGGGCATCCATCTGCTCCGGATCTGACAACTCGAAGCGGCGTCCTTCATTGTCCGTTACCATCCAGCGGCTTTCCGTTACAGGTTGGATATTTTCATGGAGGTTATCCATGACCAATGCTGCCGGGCCATAATTCGTATCGATCTGAAAATGCCACTTGCTGC
Source organism: Paenibacillus sinopodophylli (assembly GCF_005930355.1). GTDB lineage: Bacteria > Bacillota > Bacilli > Paenibacillales > Paenibacillaceae > Pristimantibacillus > Pristimantibacillus sinopodophylli. The sequence goes on along the minus strand of NZ_VDBO01000001.1, from coordinate 759,413 downwards.
CTTTTTTTCTAACGGTCAGAATTTGTGTAATGACTGGAATCATATAATTTCGGTCAAGCTCATATCGTACCGCCTGAAAGCTATCTTCCGCGAGAAGCTTCACGTCCTGTATCATTACAATTTCATGTCCTTCAGCAGAGCGAACCGAGATGAACCTGTCGGGCATTGTATACGGAAAACTGCGAATAAGCGTTACACGGGCAAAACCCTTACCTTCCTGCTCCAAATGCAAAATACCGTCAGAAGATCGGAACAAACGGATTTGACTCAGCTCCGAGTGGTTTAAAAAGAAATAAGGGTTCATCTTATCCGACCTCCGATGGTGTTTTCGCCGTTTGTTTTTGCGATTCGACCAAATGATAATAATGCGTTTGTTTCGCGTAAAGCTCATCATGCGTCCCCATTTCAACAATGCGGCCTTGGTCGAGGACTACAAGCCTGTCTGCATGGCGTAGAGTGGATAAGCGATGGGCTATCGCGATGGTGGTTCTTCCCCGAATTAAGCGGCTTAACGCTTCTTGAATTAGGCGCTCCGTCTCCGTATCTACAGATGCCGTTGCTTCGTCTAAGATCAAAATCTCCGGATCAAGCAGCAGCGCTCTCGCAATTGCGATACGCTGTTTCTCCCCGCCCGATAAGCGGTGTCCGCGTTCCCCGACGCGCGTATCGTAACCTTCCGGCAGACGACAAATAAAATCGTGGGCATTCGCGGCGTGTGCAGCTGCGATAATGGTCTCCGGCGGATTATCCGGACGGCCGTAGGCTATGTTCTCGGCTATCGTACCGTCGAACAAAAACGTTTCCTGAAGCACGACACCAATATGCTTCCGGAGACTCTCCTGCCGGATATCTTTCAAGTCGTGCCCGTCAAGCGCAATGCTTCCGGCATTCGGGTCATAAAACCGGCAAATCATGTTTATAAGAGTCGTTTTCCCAGCACCGGAGCGACCAACCAGCCCGATCATTTCACCGGGACGTATGGTGAGGTTAATATCTTTTAGCACCGGTCGTTCCACTTCATACCCGTACCGTACATCATGAAAGCGGATCTCGCCGGAAACGGAAGAAAGCTCCACCGCGTCCCGCTTATCAGGGACATCAACCTTGGCATCGATGATTTCGAGAATCCGTTCAGCCGAGCCAAGCGAGCGATTAAGCCAGCTTAATAGCTGCCCAGAAGCTTGAATAGGCCCGAAGAACATGAGCAAATAGGTCGTAAAGGCAGTCAATGTTCCAATAGACATAGTGCCGGACATAACCGATCGTCCTCCCAAATACCAAATAGCAATGCCGAATACAGCCGTCAGTACCGTGAAAATCGGAGTTACGCCAAGCCAAAGATTACCGAAGGAAATCGTGCGATTGATCCAATGATTATTCACCTTTTCAAAACGGTTTTTCTCGGCATTTTCCTGCGCAAAGGCTTTAATGACTCGAATGCCCTGCAGCGCTTCTCCAATCACATTGTTGACATGCATAGCGGATTGCCATTGCGAATACCAAAGTGAGCTAAGCCTATTCCACAGCCAATAGAATCCGGCAAACAAGAATGGGGTCGGGATAAGAATCATCGCTGCCAGCTGCCAATTCAGATGGAATAGCATAAACAGGATGCCTACGCCGAGCAGCATCTGCGTGACTAGATACACCATGCCGTTCGTCAAAAATTCTTTTAATTCATCGGTATCATCCTGTATGCGGCCGATAAACTGAGAAACCTGACGGTAATCGAAGAAGCGCATCGAAAGCTTCAGCAAAGCGCCGAACATATCCCGGCGGATCGCGCCTATCAGCTTCCCTCCTATTCGAACGCCAAGGTAGCTTCGAATGACTTGCATCGCAGCTGATAACACCTGTACAAGAGCCAAACCGCTTGCCAAGGCAAAAAGCACGTTCAAACTTCCGGACGGTTTGGCCACTTCATCCACAATCATTTTGATCAAATAGGGTGGGATCACTTCAATAAATACGGATAATACAAGCAGCAGCGCGCATACCAGCATGGGGCTTCGGTATGGGGTACAGTAAGCCGCTAACCTGCTCAGCATGGACCATCTGCTGCTGCAGGTTAAACACTTGCTTGTACTGGAAGATGAGGTTTTGTAGCATTTTGAGCATCTATCATTTTCCGAACTTTCTTCTAGAACTGGGAGCGCAAGAACTCCGGTTTCCTCCTTTTCCGCCAGCCAGTTCCTTATCGTGGGAACCGCCTGTCGGTAAGGCTCGATGTACGGAAACGAAAACCTCGCAGCTTCTATCTCGCCATCACCAGTTATAATAAAAAACGATGCTCCGCCGAAAGCCTCGCGAACGGATACATCGATCATGTTATTCTTATGGAAGGTCATGATGGTTTTCCCTTGTCTGTCCACCATTTCCATGGTCAAAGACTTGAAAATAACCTCGTAATGCCGAAATCGTCGTCGGGTGAAATCCACATCCGCTCTTAAACGGAGCCATGGATTCTCCGTATCCTGTTGTACAACTGCGACGCCATTAACAGGTTTACCGGCTTCCCGTTTCGCACTCTCCGTTTTCAATTTAAAATACTCCTTTGTCAATGTGACTCTCTTGCAGTTACATATAACGCTCGTTTCTTTCTGCACACCATCGAATTACTTTGTGCCATTTAGGTACACGCAAAGCCAGTAGAGCAAGCAGCCTGGATCTCCAATGATTCGCAGCTTGAAATCGGCTGTTACGGCGAACGCCGGACCATCGTCCCAGAATGCTTGTGAACGGTACGGGATCATCCGGCTCAAAGCATGTATCTCCCTTGAAGATAAACAATTCCTTTGAGCCGTCCTGCTTTACGGCATGCAGCCGGTGTCCGATCAACGCACCTAGGTCCGTAACGAATAAACATATATCGCCAAGTTTCAATTCTTCCCGTTGTACGGACAAGAAAGTACTTACGTTTCCTTCTTTGATCACGGGATACATGCTGATACCAGCAGAGGGCAGCTCGATCTTTCCGTTTCGCTGGATTGCTGCTGACATGACTGGCGTCAAATCATGCATGTATTATCAGTCCGGCCTCAATCAGCATCTCAACAAACGCCTGAACGTCATTGAGGACAACTTCCATCTCAACGCCGTATTCGCTATGTACTTTTTCGGCCAGCTCTGTGACAGTTGGATATTCGGGAAGAATCGACCAAATATAGCCTCCAAGCTCGTTCACTTTCGTGATGGCGTGGGTGTTGATGTTCAGCAGCAGCCACTCGCCATCCAGCTCAGCCGTCTCGATATTTTTCTGTTTCAGCAGTGTTTGGTCTGCTAGTATCGTCATGATATCACTCCCCAAAAGGCATCGTTTTTCTGAAAATATAGCTCATAAGCCGGTACGCTTTCTACCGCTTGCTTGCAAAGCGCAATCATCTTTGCTGTTTCCAGCTTGTTATGCTCCCAATAAAAAATCTTATCCAGCAATGAAATCAGCGCGTCGCCTTTGCGGATACCTACCCGCCTTACATCCTGAGATTGAATCAGAAAATGAATGCCTGCCAAGGGGCTGCTTGGAAGCTCGCATGCTTCTTCCATTTCGCTCCGAAATGGGGAATCATGGATTGTAATCGAACCATCTTGTTCGAACAGTAGAAGCGTAGCCTCATCTGAAAGAATAGGACGGGGATCGGAAAGATCAGCTACCGTCGATTTGCCTGCTCCCGAAGGCCCGGCAAACATCCAAGCGCGGTCATTCTCCACCACGCATGACGAATGGATGAGCAGCCCTGCGCACCGATGGATCAGCCAGGAGCTGTAGAGATTGATTAAGGCGTGCTTGAGTGCAAGGTCATCGTGAACATAAATTTTTGCCTGACTGTAATCAGATGATGTCTCCAGCTTATAGTCCGCACGGATATAGACATATTCGTCGCCGTTCTCTTGAATCTCGACAGGACCGTCGTCGAATGGTTTCCCGTAAAAGTCGTAGACCTCCACTTGAATGTCAGGCGCTTCAAGATTTTCACTTGCTTTAAAGGAACGAAAACGCGCGGTCAATTCATCATATAAAAAAGTAGTTTGAATATGAAAATCGATCGAACTTCTGCCGACTTGAGTTTGCAATATGTACGTCAATATGCACCGCCTGTTCTTCAGAACTTTTTCCTGAGAAGAAAAGGGAGCAAACTAGATGGTTAGCTCCACTTCTCAGATGAAATCTATCATTGCTTTCTAGTTAACCTCCGACATAATGCCTGCAAAACATAGGTTTGAAATTACGTTTTTGGCACCATTCGTAGCCACCGACTTTATCGCTTGGTCTTGCTGTTCCAAACTCGACAGTATGCTGTGAAAGTACTTTAGGTGCTTCATATTTTTTCATTTCATTCACCTCCTTTCAAGGAATTTATTTCATATTATATGGATAGTCAATGATATTTATAAAACTTAGTAAAATAATACTATGATAAAATGTATTAATACCTGCTTTTTGTATGTATAAAACGAGAATATTCGATTTAATTCTTTTTTTGTTTGGCACGAATGGTTCGAATCCAAAATTGTAGTCTTCTCTTGTAGATTTTGGCATAGATTTTGCTCATCGGCTCATTCGAATCTGGGACGTCAGATCTATTGGCATACTTTAATAGGTCCAAGGCATAATCTCTTGGCGGCAGCAGTAAATAACGCAGATGTGCCCACTGTTGTTTAACTGAATCATAGGCGACGAAGGCAGATAACAGATGGAAGCCATAAAAACGCCAGTTCCTGATCCCGAATTGGGCATTTCGCATCAGTTCGATATTCCAAAGCGGCCAGTGCCTCCGTAGGTTTAGCGGCTTGGTTTCATTCAGCTCTGGAAATAAGTCATAGACAATTGTCAGCGCAATTAGTACTTTGGCATAGTTTCCATCGCTCTTTGCTTGTGCAAAGAGCTGGCCGTAGTCTATTTCTGCGCTGCAGCATCTCAGGACGTGCAAAATATCGATAACGTACTTCAGTGATAACATATTATGGTTATAGCCATGAAGACATAGGTAGTAAAAGGTGTCCTTGGCCGAAAGCTCCTTCACCAACTGAAAGGGAGAAATCGGTTCTGCATCTTTCCAAAAGCTGCTCATATCCGTATCCGAGACATGTTCGCGCAAAATATTCCAATGCAGTTCCACCCCGAGCAGCGGGAAATCCTCATTCGCATAAAATTTATTCAATAGCATATGGAAATGATCCGCATCGTCTTCTATATACCGGATAAACTCATGGCGCTCCAATAGGGCAACCGCCTTTTCCAAATCTTCTGGACGTACAAGCAGATCGATATCGGATGTTCCCCTGCCCGAAAAATGTCCAAAAAAACGTTCAGACAACCGAATGCCTTTCAATATGATAACTTGAATTCCTGAACGCTCAAACGCTTCAAGAAGCTTGTTCATCTCGGAGCGGATCAGCATGTTTTGAAACAAAACAGCATCCACGCCTGATTTAAGCCTGGTTCGGTGCTCGGAAGGCACGGCTTCTAATAAGCCACTGCTCTTCAATAAATAATAAACTTGGGGAGAGACTTGGAAAATATCGATATCGTCAATTGCTGCTTTAGCCATCTCCTCGGAATCAAATAACGGATGTTGGTTTTGGTAGATCCGGCTTATAAGCGTTATCGCTTTCGAGTGTTTCATGAGCCGCTCCCTTCACTTTCGTTAATAAATTAATTTCGGATTAATAATGTCGTTTGTGGGGGCAAGCCCACGAAGCCAATTGTGAAAATTTTCTAATCTTCGAAGATAAATCGGCTATCCGGTGCAAAGATAAAGCGCCCTTCTTCACCGCGCAGTAATGGAATTTCACCACCTATATACGAAAAGACCCTCCAAAAAAGGCAATCAGCCCTTCTAGACAGTCTTCTTTTCTCTCTATCTGCTATTTCATAAAACTTGGATTTGCCTGCCCCGTAGACTCCCGAAAGAACAATGGCGATGATTATACCCGTTTTAATTTGATACATTGTATAAGACCAACCAATCAAACAGGAGTTATAGCTGAAACGAGTTTAACTTTTGCCTCTGTGTTTATTTTATTTGGTTTTATTCGCATCAACGGACGGTCCACAGCACGAAGAATTAGTAATTTTCAACGCTGTCTTTGGTCGAGAAACACTGCAAACGCCTGTTTCTGGCAAATGGAGCTTAACTTCACGTGCCGAGTCCCAATCCCCTGCTAAACCTGCTACAACACTTCTAACTTGCTCATAACCCGTAGCGAGTAAAAATGTTGGTGCACGTCCGTAACTCTTGCCCCTGTGATATAAAAACGATGCTCCGGCTGGCTAAGTTCAGCTTCTCCATGCGGCCGAACTGTACCACAACTGTGAATGTTAGGATCAATGAGATCTGCAAGCTTCGGAACGCACTCAATGGAAGAATCAGCTGCATATCGAAGCTCTCTGATGAATGAGAAATCCGGCCTTGCTCTCGTGACTATTTTGCTTCGTTTTCTATATGCGTTAACACTTATATAACACTTTACTTATATAATCAGCTGAGTATAATAATCATTGGAAGGTGTGAAACGATTTGAAGGAGTGATTACATGATTCATTCGATTGACAATCTTGCCGAGACAATGAAGCTATTGTCTGACAAGACTCGTCTTACTATCCTTGCACTGCTCAAGGAGCAAGAATTGTGCGTATGCGATATTGTAACGATACTTGAAACAACACAACCCAATATAAGCCAGCATTTAAAAAAATTAAAAGTTGGCAATTTGGTTAATGAGACAAGACGCGCACAATGGATCTATTATTCATTGAATACGGATGATAAACCTTATCTAAATGGCATCTTAAATGCGCTCCCTTCTATGAAAGAAGAACTTAAGAAGCTAAGTCCTGATTGTTGCAATTAAAGGCCATGTTTCTACAGTAGTTATTTTGAACAAGGTTTTTAGGAGGAATCATGTTAGCTATCGCATCCGTCATATTTCTTATCACCTTGATTTTCGTCATTTGGCAGCCTAAAGGTCTGAATATTGGATATTCTGCCGTTGGCGGTGCAATACTTGCCCTACTCTTTGGAATTGTAGATTTTAATGATGTGTGGGACGTAACCGGCATAGTCTGGAACGCTACATTAGCATTTGTCGCAGTTATCCTGATTTCACTCATTCTCGATGAAATCGGATTTTTTGAGTGGTCAGCACTCCATATGGCACGCTTTGCAAAAGGGAACGGTTATCTCATGTTCACCTTCGTCGTATTGCTAGGCGCTGCTGTTGCTGCATTTTTCGCAAATGATGGTGCTGCACTCATTCTTACACCGATTGTACTTGCCATGGTCAGAGCCTTGAAATTTGATGATCGTATGATTTTGCCTTTCATTATGGCAAGCGGATTTATATCCGATACGGCTTCCTTGCCGCTCGTGGTCAGTAACTTAGTCAACATCGTTTCTTCTGATTTCTTTGGCATTGGATTTGCCGAGTATGCAAGTCGTATGATTATTCCAAACTTCTTTGCTGTTGGTGCAAGCTTTCTAGTTCTATTCTTTTTTTTCAGAAGAAGCATTCCTAAGAGTTTTGATCTTAACCAGCTAAAACAGCCTCGTGAAACGATAAAGGATATGCGCATGTTTAAAATATCCTGGATTGTTTTATCTGTACTATTATTTGCTTACCTAGTAAGTGAGTTCATCTATATTCCTGTATCGATCGTTGCTTGTGTTGCAGCAATCGTCTTTATTTTTTCAGCACGCAGAAGTCCAGCTATCCATACGGGCGCAGTCATCAAAGGAGCACCATGGTCGGTTGTCGTCTTTTCCATCGGTATGTATGTCGTCGTTTATGGACTCCGAAATGTTGGACTCACTGATCAACTCGGCAAAGTGTTTCAATGGACAGCCGATCAGGGCTTATTTATCGCAACAATCGGTACAGGCTTCATCGCTGCTCTCCTCTCTTCGATTATGAATAACATGCCTACGGTTATGATCGACGCCTTGGCTATCCAGGGAACAAACACGGATGGTGTAATACGAGAGGCTCTGATTTATGCAAATGTTATTGGTTCTGATCTAGGTCCAAAAATTACGCCAATTGGATCATTAGCTACCTTATTATGGCTGCATGTGCTGTCCAAAAAAGGCGTGAAAATTACATGGGGCTATTATTTTAAAATTGGTATTGCACTGACCCTTCCCGTCTTGTTTATAACGTTAGTTGGCCTTTATTTATGGCTTAGTATTATTCACTAAATGAATATTAAAGGAGATAATTAAAATGGAAAAGAAATTGGTTTATTTCTTGTGTACGGGTAACTCTTGCCGGAGTCAAATGGCGGATGGTTTTCTTAATGCCCTCAGCAGTGAAAAATACGAAGTGAAAAGCGCAGGTCTCGAAGCACACGGACTGAACGCTAGAGCCGTTCAAGTGATGAAAGAAGCAGGCGTTGATATTAGTCAATATTCCTCTAATGTAATAGATCCAGAAATTTTAAATCGTGCATCCTATGTTATTACTCTTTGTGGCCATGCCGATGAGCATTGTCCTGTCATTTCTAATCCAAATGTGGTGAAATGGCATTGGGGCTTTGATGATCCCGCCAAAGCTTCAGGCACTGAAGTAGAAATCATGGATCAATTCAGAAACGTTCGGGATGCAATTAAGGCTCGAATCGAGAAGTTTGTGAAAGAAGGACAATAAGATGTCCATTATCAAAAGAATGCATGCGGGTACACTCCTCAATCGTGCTTATTAAACCACTACACCCTTTGTATTTAACGTTTATATTATCATAATTATCAAATTTCCCGGTAATTAGTTCAATGAAAACAGCGGCAGCCCAAGACTTTGTTTTTCAAGTCTCGGTCTGCCGCTGTTTGATTTTGGTCAAGTCCAACAATTCGATCTAGAGGGCTGACGGTTATCAATTAAGCTACATTAAATCAAGTCTTTCACTCAGTTAAGGCACCGTCAGCTGGAGGCTGACCACCTTCCTGGCCCCTCATTGGACGTCCACCACCGCCCATGCCTCCTCCCATACCCATGCCACTCTGAGCAGTCGTTATGCCGGACTCGTTCACCCAAGTTGCAACGCTCGTAATCTCAAAGCTCACGATCTTCGTACCTCCTGTGTACTCGCCGCCTTTATACAATCCATTCGTTTCTGTGCCGGTAGACGAGCCACCTGAGTAGATGGTATACGTGCTGCCTTGCTTCAGGTCAGGTGAGCTGATCATGATTGATTGGAATGTTTTGGTCGGAGCAACCGTCGCAATTTCGTTTCCTTCACTGTCTTCGAGACGAACCATCGTTCCAGCTTCCATTGTCGAAGGGAAGGTCATGAGTACCGATTGCTGCGTCGACGTATCGGAAGTCGATTGCACCATTCCCGAACTGCCTGCAGCGATCAGGTAGCCACCTGTCATTTCGAACGTGCCATCATAATCAAGAGAGCCGTTGCCCGCATTGGTTGGACCGCTAACGATCACTGTGCCGCCGCTCATCACGATCGAACCGTTGGAGTCGAGTCCGTCCCCGGTCGCGTTCACGTAATGGGTGCCTCCGCTTATCGTCATCAGGTGAGTTCCGTCGGTAATCGTGTTCTGTCCCGCACGTCCGTCCACTGATGACCCGTCGTTGCCGCCTCCCACGTTCACGCCATCATCGGACGCCGTAATCTTGGTCTCGCCACCTGCCAGGTTGATGATGGAGCCTTCGATACCTTCGTAGCTCTTCGTAATGTTGATCTTCCCGCCAGCTATCGTAACCGCGGTATCTGCATGGATACCGTCGTCGCCAGTTGTGAGTGTTAACTCGCCACCAGCAATCGTCAGATTGCCATTGCTGTGAACAGCGTCGTCCGCTGAATCGATCTCGAACGTGCCGCCTCCCACTTGAATATCAGTGCCTGCTTTCAAACCTTTCGCGCTTGTCGATTCAACTGCCGTTGCAGTCGAATCCGTACTGGTCTCCGTGCTTGCCGTATCAGGCGCTGCTTGCTGACCCCTGCCAAAGCCGCCGCGTTCTTCGACATGCGTCTCTCCGTTAACGCTGCCGCCGCCAGTTATGAGCGAGAATGTACCGCCATTTACAAGCATTGCTGTTTCCGCTTGAAGCGCGTCGTTGCCGGACGTAATGTTGAACGTCCCGCCGCCGATGGCGATAATGCCTTTGCCTTCTTCATCGGCGTTCGTCGATTTCACACCATCTCCGCCTGCTTCGACCGTCAGCTTTGCACCTTCCAGAGCAGCCACACGGTCTTTGCCGAGTACGCCATCATCGATTGCCTTAACCACAATCGTACCTGAAACCAGCTTCAAGTCATCTCTGCTATTGATGCCGTTATTGAAGTTCCCTTCCACTGTTAAATTGCCCGTTCCATTAATCGTCAGGTCCGCTTTACTATATAAGGCTGCATTCGGTTCATCGGTAGTCGCATCGGCATAGACGTAGTTCTTGCCGTCTGACAGCTTGTTTTCCGTGCCTTCTTGCAACGTTACAATAACCTTCCCTGCTTCTACGATATACAGTGGAGCACTGTCGTTATCATGCATCTCCACGCCGTTCAGGACAAGGTGTACCGTACCGTCCGGTGCGTCAACCGTTAACTGTCCGTCGTTCAGTGTACCGCTTAATACGTACGTACCAGCCTCCGTTATGCTAACCGAACCACTTTCGCCTACAGCAGCTCCGGCTCCGCTCACGCTAGCCGATGTGCCGTTATAAACAATCTTCGTCGAGCTGTCTTCGCTCCACTCCGTGTTGTAGTCTGCATCATCGAATTTCACGAGTTCGTCCATCGACAACTCGGTTGTCGTAACTGCTGTTTCACCTGTCTGCTCGCTTGTCGATGCCGTTTCCACAACTACCGTATTGCCAGATGCCGCCGTATTATTGCTACCATTGCTGCAGGCAGAAGTTAGCAGCACCGTGCATAAAGCAATTATGCCCAAAAAGTGTTTTATTTTCGTCTTTTTCATATTAATCTTCCTTCCATATTGTAAAATGTTGTTGTATTAATAATCGGCTGGGCCCGTAGGGACCATTGTTAGGGACAAATCCAAGTTGCCATTGCGACATCGGATTGCGTCGAGGAATTCCTTCTGGTTCGTCTTCTGATTCAAGGTAACGTTGTAAACGAGCTCATACAAACTGCCAAGCTCAGTCGTGCGAATTTTTTTCAGTTCATATGCAACACCAAACGTAGTGAATACTTCTACGAATGCTTCTTCGTAGCTTAAGCTTTCTGGAATCGTGACTTTCAACTGCTTCTGAGCCGACTTTCTCGCTCCGAAGTTGGTTTTGTTTAAAATAAACATCAAAGCACATAGGATTAAAGTGAACAATACTGCGTAACCGAAGGCGCCTACGCCGCAAGCTAGACCGGCAGCCATTGTGAACAGAACATATGCGATATCCTTCGGGTCGCCGGGTGCGCTTCGGAACCGGATGATAGAGAAGGCTCCTGCAAGGCTGAAAGCACGCGCAATATTGCTTCCGATTAGGAGAATAATAATGGCGACGATTGTGGGCAGAATGATCATCGTTAGTGTGAAATTTTGCGAATAGCTGGATGGGCTCGTCTTCATGTACGTGAAGCTGATAATAGCGCCAAGTGCAATGGCGACTAAGATTGTGATGATGGAGCTGCCTAGGGTCATTGTGGTGGTTGTAGTTGTGGGATTGAAAAAGGTTTCGAAATCAAACATAGAGTACACGCTCTCTTTCCATAAATGGTGTTGTTATTGTTGTTTGCGTATTCAGTGCGGTTTCCCTTGCTAACATGGGTCGCACGTTGCTCTGTCTTACCGTCTTCTTGTACTCGTTGCCATATTTGGAGTAGCTAGTACGGTATAATCCATGCGTTGATAATAGACGGGAAAGCCATAACGGAATTGTATTCTCCGCCTTAACTTCCATCAGCCACATGTTGGCCGGATCGAGAAGTTCGCCATGATCGCCATGCTCAAGCCCTAAGTCGCAGCGGCGATGGCGGATGTTCGTGTCGAAGGTGATGCGTAGGTCTCGGCTTACCTTACTAAACATCGCCTTCCGTTCATATGCCAGATACACCTTCGGCTCGAGCTTGTAGCGACAGAGAAAATATTTGATTTCCTCAATCACTTGCTTGTTCATGTAAGGCTTGAATTTGGGCTCAATTCCGGTTTGCACGAACTCGTATGCTTCGTTTAGCTTCAGACCCGTTCTTCGTTTGTTGACGAGACCGAACACCTTCTTCTTCATTTCCAGGTAAACCTTCGCGTCACCACTTGGTACGCCGTAAGCTCTTAACCGAAGCTTCTCCTTGTATTTCGGCTTCGATAGGCTCGCACGGATAAGCGAATCATGCGGTGTATCGAAGTAAAGATTGCTGATCGAATAAAACTCATGCTGCTTGTTATATTCATCAAGCTCCATATAATCATGCAGGTCGCTATAAAATCGAAGATATGCATCATGGTCCAGCAAGTATTTGTTCTCATATCGGTTGAACACTTCAATAGCCATAATTGTTTCATTCCTTTCTGCAGTTCGTTGTGGTCTCATTTCTTATATCTGTATCTTAATCCCCCAACCTTTAGTGAATCTTAAATCGATTTACAATTCCTTTAAAAAATTACGCTTCCTATATATAGCGATTACGCCAAAACAGTTAAGGTTGGCTAAAGGTTCAATTGATATAATAGGAATATGAAATTTAGATAAACAGCAAAGGATGAACAGCCAATGCGAATTCTAATCGCAGAAGATGAAATACATTTGGCGGAAGCCTTGTCCCAACTATTGAAGAAACAGAACTACTCTGTGGATGTCGTCCATGACGGCAGATCCGCTTACGATTTCGCGCTTAGTGGCATCTACGATCTTCTGCTGCTCGATGTCATGATGCCTGAGATGGATGGCTTCGCCGTGCTCCGCAAGCTGAGAAGTGTAGGCGCCGCAACACCAGTCATTCTGCTTACCGCCAAAGGTGAGATTACGGACAAAGTAATTGGACTCGATTATGGTGCCGATGATTATATCGCTAAACCGTTCTCGACAGAGGAGCTGATGGCCCGAATACGCGCTGCACTAAGGCGTAAAGGAGAGGTCGTCCCGGAGGATGCGTTGACTTTCGGGGATATTGAGCTGAATTCAGCCCTACTAAAGCTGACCGTTAAGGGTAAGGAATTAAAACTGAACCTGAAGGAAAGCGAGCTGCTCGAGCTGCTTGTGACGCGGAAGCTAGCTGTAACATCGAAGGAACAGATTATTGAAAAACTGTGGGGTTTTGACTCGAACGCAGAATACAACAATGTGGAGGTGTATATTTCGTTCCTACGGAAGAAGCTGACCTTTCTGCATTCGGCTGTGAAGATTACAACGATCAGAGGCGTTGGTTACAACCTGGAGGTGACAGAGTAGCATGTTCAAAAAGCTCAAAAACCGTTTTCTGCTACTGAACCTAATTACGATCACCATCATGATGTTGGCTACTTTCACGGCCATCTATGTCATCACTTATCAAAATGTGAAACGCGACATCGCAATGGAACTGCATCAAGTTTCGGAATTTTATCATAAACAGCAGGACGGTCCTAGAAGATTCGATCCCAATGATGACGGCGCATCACTTCCAGATGAGATTCAGGGCGAGCCCCCTGTGGGCATGGAAAACGATGGCTGGCGGCCCGAGCGTTCTATATCATTCAAACTAGAAACAGATAGCTCTGGCACGTTAACAAGCACAGACTCGCGGTTTGATATGGAGGATTCCTTCTACCAAGAGGCACTTCAAGAAGCACTAGCTACGGGCAAAACGACCGGCCAACTCAAGCTGGACGGAAACGAATGGGCGTTTATTGTTCAGACGACCACTGCTTCAGGCAGTATGTTCGTTTTCATGGATGTCACCGCGCAGCAAAGCATTTTGACAAATTTGATTTATACATTCGGTGCTGTCGCTCTCGTTATGCTCGTCGTCATTTATTTCATCAGCCGATATTTCGCCAGTCGATCTATTGCTCCGGTTATGGAGGCCTTCGAGAAGCAGAAGCAGTTTATAGCCAACGCTTCCCACGAGTTGAAGACGCCTCTTGCAGTTATACAGACTAATGCAGACGTGCTACTCGCTAATAGTGAGGATACGATTGTGAACCAAGCCAAGTGGTTGTATGTCATTAAGCAAGAAACGCTTCGTATGGCCCAGTTGACGGGTGATCTTCTCTATCTGACCGAGATGGAGGACTCACGTGCTATCATGATGCATGTTGAGTTCGATCTTAGCGATGCAGTGGAGACGATTATGCTGACGATGGAAGCTGTGATTTTCGAGAAGGAACTCCAACTTGACTATGATATTGAGCCTGGACTGACGGTGAATGGCAGCAGCGAGCAGATCAAGCAGGTCATCATGATCTTGCTCGACAATGCCATCAAATACGCGGGGCCGCGCGGATCAATCAATATTGCGCTGAAGAAACAACATCAGGATGTCGTTCTGTCGGTTACGAACACGGGCGAAGGCATTGCAGCAGAGCACTTGCACCGGATCTTCGATCGATTCTATCGCACAGACTCTTCCCGCTCTCGCACCCAAGGTGGACATGGACTGGGCCTTGCCATTGCCAAATCGATTGTTGATCAGCACAACGGCAGGCTTTACGCGAGGAGCGAGCTTGGCGAATCAACGACTTTCTATTTGCATCTGGACTAGATGACCTTGAAACTAAATGCACCCCTGTTAGGTCATCGATTCATCCAAGAAGCTTAGCCAATCTCTATTAGGGGGTGCACTTCAGGGAGCTGCGTATGGATCCTTCTTCCAGCATTTCATATCCGCTTCTTATACGCCTTCATTGCAAAGACATATGCGACGAGCATGATTCCGATGCACCATGCAAGAGCAACCCAGATATCATTGCCCATTGGCTGACCTGACATTAACGCACGAATAGCTTCCACGATTGACGTTACTGGCTGGTTTTCAGCAAAGACGCGAACGACAGTGGGCATCGAGTTGGTCGGCACAAACGCCGAACTGATAAACGGCAGGAAGATCAGTGGATAGGAAAACGCGCTGGCGCCTTCCACCGATTTGGCGGATAGTCCGGCAATCGCCGCGACCCAAGTCAAAGCTAGTGTAAACAGCACAAGTATACCGGCTACGGCTAGCCAAGGCAGCACTCCTGACGATGAACGAAAGCCCATCATGAGCGCTACGAGAATGATGACGATAATAGAAATAATGTTGGATACTACTGATGTTATAACATGTCCCCATAACACGGCAGAACGCGAAATCGGCATGGAATGGAACCGCTCAATTATACCCCGTTGCTTATCCAAAAACAGGCGGTAAGCCGTATAAGATATACTACTTGCAATTGCAATCAGCAAGATGCCAGGCAACAGGTAGTTCACATAGTTATCCGATCCGGTTTGGATCGCGCCACCAAATACATAGACAAACAGCAGCATCATCGCAATCGGAGTGATGCAGACCGTTATGATGGTATCCATGCTGCGGGAAATATGGCGCATAGAGCGCCCAAGCATAACAGCTAAATCGCTGAAAAAATGTTTTTTTACTGTCTCCATTTATATAGCCTCCTTCTTACCGATGATTGCGAGGAATATTTCCTCTAAAGATAGCTGTTTTTCAACATACTCAACCTTCGCTTGCGGGAATAGCTTTTTCAGCTCAGAGAGCGTTCCGCCCGCAATAATCCTGCCCTCATGCAGGATGGCAATACGGTCGGCAAGCTGTTCCGCCTCCTCCAAATACTGTGTAGTAAGAAATATCGTTGTACCTCCAGCGGCAAGTTCCTTTACCATCTTCCAAACCTCGATGCGCGCTTCGGGGTCAAGTCCTGTTGTCGGCTCGTCAAGGAAAACAATCTGCGGTTTTCCTACGAGACTAAGGGCGATGTCGAGCCTGCGGCGCATGCCACCAGAGTAAGTAGATGCTTTGCGATCAGCAGCTTCTGTCAAACCAAAACGCCTAAGCAAGTCATCTGCAACCTGACGCGGATTTTGAAGGTATCTTAGCTTTGCAATCATGATCAGATTTTCCCGTCCAGTTAAAATTTCATCCACGGCGGCAAATTGCCCGGTCAGACTGATGGCCTGCCGTACATGGTCGGGGCTTAATGTAACGTCGAATCCATTTACGGTAATGGATCCGCTGTCTGGTTGAAGCAGTGTGCTGAGGATTTTGACAACAGTTGTCTTGCCCGCGCCATTGGAGCCGAGCAGAGCAAAAATACTGCCCTTCTCTACCTCGAGATTTACGTCCTTGAGGACTTGATGCTGTTTGTAGGATTTTTGCAGAGCCTTTACTTGGATAGCGATTTCTTTCATTTAGAATCGCTCCCCTCTCCGAATTTATTCCTCAAGTCGCGGTTTAATCTATTGCGAAAGTTATCGGTCCACTTTCTTGTATCGCGTAAAAGCTCGTCGCAGAACCCAGCAACATCTTCGCCCGTTATGTCAAGAACGTGCTTGCCATCCGCGGCGCTAGCTTCAAACAGCTCAATTAATTCACTCTGAATTTTCAACATGTCAGAGCCGTCTCCTACCGCGAAACTCCAGATATACCCATGGATTTTTTCGAAAACAAACCGATAATCTTCAGGAAGTACTTCGATTCTTGTCATTTGCGCCTTATACTCTTTTTTATCCCCAATTATTTTTTTGATCTGCTCCAGCATCGTTATTGCCCCTTCTTATTAAATTTTTCCATTATATCTTTGTTTATTTTTTCTCGCAGTGATTCTGTGTTGATAACCGAAGCGAGCATAAACTCATCACTAAATTTGCCGACATCATTGCCTATAATATTAAGAATCGGTCTGCCCTCTGCTGCGCTTTCTTCAAATAAATCCACTAAGCTCGTAAACATCGTTAAGTCAGTAAATATTGTCATGTCACCGCCTGGGGGGCCAACGCTAAACATATAATGTTGAATTTTGCGAAACGCATACCGATAATCTTTCGGGAGGGTGTCAACTCGCTTCATAAATTGCTTATAGACTCGTTTTTCTTCTAAGTCACCAATAATTAATTTAATAATTGAATCCAGCATTATTATTGCTCCTCCTTTAGTTGGTTGAGTTTTGACGTGATGAACCCCCATTTCTCCCAAAATCTTTTCAGCTCCTCAAGCCCTGCGTCGTTGAGTGTGAAAAACTTTCGAGGTGGTCCCATGTCTGATGGCTTTTTGGTAATCTCTACAAGCCTGTTTTTTTCAAGCCGGATCAGAATGGTGTACACCGTCCCCTCTACGACATCAGCGAAACCAAGAGCGTTCAACTGCCGTGTAATTTCGTAGCCGTAGGTTTCTTTGCGGCTAATAATTTCAAGGACGCAGCCTTCAAGCACACCTTTTAGCATTTCAGTTAAATTTTCCAACCCACTCACTCCTAGCTATTCTGTATGACTGGTATCGCGTATTACTTACTACCACTACATAGTAAAACGTAGTAGCTTGTTTTGTCAATAGCGTTTGCTGTGATTATGGCACCTCTGTCAATTAGAATAGGGTATAAAAAAGGCATTGAATCTCTTCCCTCCTATAAATAGGAACTACTGGGTGTGGGACTCAATGCCTTTTTAGTTTTATCAGAGAATAAAAACAAGCATGATATGCCACCAGTCAAAATGGCCGTTTGATAAAAAATATTCAAAAATCTCTTCCAGTTTGAAGTGGCAAGTACTACAGAATTAGAATTTATATTCTTTAATAGCTTGTATCACCCATTGTACAAATAATTTGGAGCCCGCAGTTAAAGCTTCCTCATTTACATCAAACAATGGATGATGCAGTGGATAAACGTCTTTGTTATTTGCCTCTCTGATTCCAAGAAACGCAAAAGCCCCCGGGATCTTCTCGACAAACAATGCAAAATCTTCACCGGCTAAGCTAGGTTTGTCTAGATGAGCAATGCTTTCTTTACCTAATGCAATCTCTGCAGCCAGTACAGTAAGATTCACTGCTACCTCATGATTAATTAATGGAGTTCCTAATCGGTATTGCGAAGAATAACTCCCTCTGTATGTATCCGCAATAGCTGCGGCTCGACTTTCTAATAATTCTTGCAATTTTTGAACCATTGAAGAGCTTAAGACGCGATAAGTACCGCTCAGTTTGCTCTCTCCAGCGATTGCATTTATTGCTGTACCGGCATGCAAAGTACCAAAACATAATACGGAAGTTTCAAAAGGATCGAATTCTGTTGCCAATCCTATTTTGACATCAGCGATGAATTGAGTTGCCATAGTCAGTGCGTCAATCGCTAGATGAGGGGTACTGTGATGGCCGTTCAACCCTTGAAAAGTAACATGAAAATGTGTAGATGCGGCCATCGCATGATTTCTATGGATGCCAATCGTACCTAATGGAAGTTCTGGCCAAACGTGGAGGGCAAAGCAAAGTTCAGCATCATCTACGAATCCTGATTCCAGAATATCTCTACTGCCACTAATCATTCGTCCATCAATAGGACTCGGAAGCGCACTTTCTTCTGCAGCTTGAAATACAAATTTAATGACACCAGAAACGTGATCACGGAACTTTACAAGCGTTTTAGCAGCCCCAAGAAGCATCGCCATGTGAGCATCATGTCCGCAGGCATGCATATAACCTGCTCTTTCCGATCGATAAGCGTATGGATTCTCTTCCGAAATCGGAAGTGCATCCATATCGGCGCGAAGAAGAATCGTAGGGCCAGGTCTACCACTATCGAGTACACCTATTACACCCATTCCGAAATGTTTTCCAACTTGAGTATGTACGATCAGACCGATATTACTCAAGTATTCAGCAATACTGGCTGCTGTGCGTGGAACGTCAAATAAAGTCTCAGGGAAGCGGTGAAAATCTCTGCGAAGACCAACAATCTCGTCTTTTAGAGAATCGACGTATTTTAGAATGGTGTCCACTTATTATCTCCCTTACATATCGAATAATGTACGCTTGTTCTTACACAGGTTTATACCACAAGATTTGTTATAATGGCAATCATTCTTTCTACAATAATGTTACTCTATCTCAAGGTTCCACTTGTGGAGGAATGTTTACAACGTCAATAAAAAACAGCGGCATGTCTTGGACTGACTAGAAAATATCGTCCTAGATTGCCGCTGTTTGTTTTATCAACCAACTCTCGATTGCAATATACTGAGCCTTGAACAACTGCGTGTCCAGACCCTTTCTTCAATTATTTATTAAGCTTTTTTGTTTTTCTTAGTCAGTTCCATTCATAAATACTGCCGTTCTCCTGTATGTGCTGCTTTCTCTACGGTATCTAGTAACTGATGTAGTTTGACCGCATCCACAAAATTTGGTGTTAAGGATGTACCTTCCTGAATGTCTTGGGCGAACTTATGGTATGCCTGAGCTATATTCAGAACAAATCCTGAGTCCTGCTTAAGGGATTCTGGTACCGAGTAATAGGAATCGGGAATCGTTAATTCATGCAATTCTTGGTCTGCAGGTCCTGCTCCCCGTAATAGATGTGACCCGAATTGGATTGAAGCAGGTGCGCTCAACACGATTGTTCCTTTGTCTCCGAAAATTTCAAGTGTAAGTCCAGTTTCATGTTTGACTCCCCCTTGAATATGAACACTGGCTGCAGCACCGTTCGTCAATTTACCTGTAATCAGAATTTGATCATCCGTCGTCTTCTTAATGATTTTATTTATATCTACTAAATCGACTTCAGGAAACTGCTGTGCAGTGACGGCAGAAAGTTCTATAAAGTCACCAAGCATGTAGGTGAATGCATCCAGATTGTGCCCTCCTACAATGGTGAGCAAGTTCCCTCCTAATGTACGATCGAATAAATACGCAGTAGATGTATCACCCACGCCACCCATCCCAGCAATAAATACTTTTAGATTGGCTGACAATACTTTTCCAACATAACCTTCTGCCAATAGGTCTTTCACATACTGAACTGCCGGAGCCTGTCGAGCCTGTAGTCCAATTGCGTTGGGCAACTGTCCGGAAGCTGCCCATTCTTGCATTTCGATTGCTTCAGCAGTATTTGATCCGAGCGGCCATTCGCAATATATCGGTTTTCCAGCAGGAGCAATAGCTTTAACGGCACAATAATGGTCCTTAACGTTAATACTAACGACGACCATATCCACATCGGGATGTTGAGCCAAATCCTCCATTTGATCAAAGCTGTGAGCAGCCCCGAATGCCTGAGCGCTCTTCCTTGCACTATCCATATTACTCGTCCCGACTGCTGTAAGCTCATACTCATTCAGATGTTCAATAGCTGGAATATGTGTTCCTCTCGCCCATCCATTATTTATCGATCCGCCAATGATTCCTGTACGTATTTTTTTACTCATATCAAACAGCTCCTTATTATTACTTTTGGTCAAATACTACGGATATATGAATGTCTGCATTTTTCATAAAAGTTCTTACACATTCAGCATCTATATCTTTCTCTCTACGGCATGTCTATTCTCGGGATAAGGATGCTCCAGATTTCCACGTAATGTATGGGACTCATATTCTTCGCGGAACAGGCCTCTCTCTTGAAGAATCGGTAAAACCAGGTCAATAAAATCATCAATTCCAGAAGGATGATCCTGACGAATTAGCAGTAAATCCATGGCACCAGATGCATGCCATTGTTCAATCAACTTCGCGACATGTTCTGCTGAGCCGAAGAACAACGGCTTAGGCAGTTTATAACCTAGAGGTAAAGTCGCTTGCAACTCCTCTAATTTTTTAAGTGCTTCAGCTTCTGTTCTACCTACGATCGGATTTTGCGTCACCATAATCAATACATCATCTTGTGATCGCTCAGCCAGCACCGCTCTCCTTTTCAATTCTTTACCGAACAGCTTCGCATCATATTCATTCTCTCCGGGAATGAGTACGCCCTCTGCATGCTTTGCGGCAATATCCATTAAGGTATCTGACGTTCCCGCTTGAAAGATAACAGGTCTTCCTTGAGGTGAGCGACTAATGTTTAATGGCCCGTCGACTGAAAAATATTTACCACTATAATTCAAGGGATGCATCTTGTTAGGATTGAAGAAAATCCCACTATCCTTGTCACGAATGAATGCATCGTCTTCATAGGAATCCCACAATCCTCTCACAATTTCGAGGAATTCCTTGTTCATCGGGTATAAGTCTGCCTTGGTCAGATGCGACCGACTGTAATTAGCTAATCCTCCGGGATTGGATGTTATTGCGTTCCATCCTGCCCGTCCGTTGCTAATTTTATCGAGAGAGGCCATCTGTCTAGCTACTGTAAATGGATCGGCATAAGATGTTGCAATGGTGGCTACAAGTCCAATATGGGTCGTCACCATACTTAGCGCAGACAAGATTGTTACTCCTTCGAACATACTAAGGTAGTGTGGAATCATTCTGGGTCCGATATGGCTGACATCAGCCAAAAAGACCATGTCCAGCTTACCTTCTTCTGCCCGTTTGGCCTTTTCCACATAATAATGAAGGTTCTCACTTGCATTTGACGGCATTTCGGAATGACGCCAGCCTGTATGATTCCAGCCGACACCATCAACAATCGCTCCGATTTTAAGTTTTTTTCTTTTAATCATGCTGCACCTCATTTCGGTTCAAGCCGAACTCTGTAGCCAATAATTCATATGCTTTAACTCTTGCTGTCTGTTTCGGATAAAAGTCAGCTATCATGATTTCGTCAGTTGCTGACTCACTGGCTTTGGCTCTTAAAGTAATAGCTACATGGTTAATGCTTCCGATTACAAATCGTTCACGATTGTATTCCCTAGCTCTTTCTTCGTCAGGTGTGTACGTATGGGAGGCAGCTTCCTCAGGACTAGGAAAAGAAAGATTAGAAGATCCTGTTGCCATCCTTGCCCACATAAGTTCTAACGGACTGCTCAAGTATTTTGCCTCTTTATCCGTTTCAGCAGTGATAACGGGAATAGTCAAAATGCTCCTTGGTACCTTCAGATACGAAGATGGATTGAAATTTTTACGATAGAATTGTAAAATCGGTATTGCTAACCTCGGTGCGAGATGTGCAGCATATAGTCTGAGAGGCAGCGTGTAGACTAAGCAGGTCTGGTGATGTATTGATTTGACTTGTCGTATTGTGATGCTCCGTAAACCAATATCTTATATATCCCAACTGATCGGCTAATCGCACAACCTCAGTTGTATATTCCAGACTATCTATGGGATTAGCGTTTTATAGATGTGAACAAAATTCAAAATGGATAACTATAGATCATTCACTTTGTTGATTACGTTCATAGCAGATGCTCCTTTCTTCAATTTCAATCTACTTGTGCAATTTATTTAGCCTACTAAATAAATAATCGTATTAGAATCAGGGTCTGTTCCCCAGCTAAATAGGATATTAGTATCTCCAATATATATTTAGCTTACTAAATATATATTGGAGATAAGAGAGTTATAATAAATTACTCTCCATTTGTTGCAGAAATTGTTTTAATACCAGACGGTCTTCCGTAGAAATGGATTGAAGTAATTTCTCTTGATGCTGTCTCCATTTGATCTCGACCGGTGTCTCTAATGCTTTGCCTTTGTCTGTTAGAAAAATACGCATGATCCTTGCATCTTGGCCATCACGTTTGCGGTATATGAATCCGTTCTGTTCCAGTGATTTCACCATATTCGTTACCGTTGGCGGCTCGCATTTTAAGTGTTCACATAATTGCATTTGCGTTACCCCATCGCCCAACCATAATCGATACAATAGATTATCTTGCCCCACATAAAGATTAAGCTCACGCAGTGATTCACCATAATTTCGACGCATCTGCGAGGAGATCCGATCTAGCGACTGACGAATATCGCAATCCACTGCATCTGTCATGAACTCACCTCCCACTATCCGAATCTATTTAGCAGACTAAATGTATCATGGTGAAAAACAGGTGTCAATTTAGCTAATTCAAGGGAATAGTCACAGAGTAGATCCACTTTTTTTGTGGTACAATAATGCTTAGCCTGCTAACTAAATGTTGAAGCATGTTGTTCCGTTCTGTGACTTTATCTTAAGTTTATTTGCTGAATTTGCAAAGAGGGCAATATAAATGAACCAAGTACATTTTCTTGTACCTTTAGATTGGGAGCGATATTCATGAGGGTTTGTAATGATGGATTTGATAAAGCGTTTATCGATGAAAAAAGGGATATGTACGCGATTGCCTTTACCCAGAATGTGCTGTCAGGTCGTTGGAAATACTTTATATTATGGTATCTAAAAGGAGATACACGCCGTTATTCAGATATAAAAAATTTTCTTGGTGGTTTATCTCAAGGTTCTCTCACGAAGCAACTTAAGGAGCTCGAGAAAGATGGAGTAATTAAACGTGTGGTTTATTCGGAAGTTCCTCCGCGAGTAGAGTATTCATTAACAAATAAAGGAGTTAAATTACTACCGATCCTGGAGAAGATGGAGGATTTCGGTAAGGAATTTGGAGTAAACTCTTAATGGTTGAGTGTTTAAGGTATCCCTTTGAAAAACGGAGAACAGCTCAAGTATACAGAAAACCGCGTATACACGGTTTTCTGTGTCTTATACTACTTTGTCATTCAATTGCAATGGAATGTTCCAAGCCGTACATTAATGAGTAAAGTGAAGCAAGATAAGTTCTCTTGAAGTCAGGCGGTGTATAAATCGAACCGGATAACTTGATCGCTTCTAATTGCAAATCGCTTAATTTACACATAGGATACAAGCCAAAGGCCAATGTGAATGCTGCATATATAAAGTTAGTTATACGATCTACACTTGCTTTCGGGAAAAGTTGACTTACCAAGTTAAAAATTTCGGAATGATTGGCTATCGATTTTTTCTCGAATTCAGCAAGTACTTCCACCGAAACATTTTTTTCAATCATGGTGTAAAGAATAGTATGCAACTCGATTAGGCGTTCATGCTTCGCTAACGTATTGATCCAAATTTCTCCAATCTCGTGAATGGTATACAGCTTATTAATGTGAAAAGACTTGCTTAGTTCGATTATCCAAGACACTAGATCCTGATTCAGGATTAAGAGGATAATTTCTTCTTTTGTTTTAAAATGCTTATATAGATTTGGTCTTGTGAATTTTGTATATTCTGAAATCGTAGTGAAGTTCAATCCTTCGTAGCCTTCTGCGTCATAGATCGTGGATGCTGCTGCAACGATTTCTTGAATTCGATCTTGAATTTGTGCTTCAGATCTTGCGCGCTGGTACTTCATGTTTCAAACTCCCATAAGCCATGTAATGGCGAGTAACCTATCATGTGAACAAATGACATGAAAAAGGACGAGATCGTATGTTAAACGATCTCGCCCTTTCTATCTTTTGACTTGAAGCTTACATTACCCTTTCAATGGTCTTGCTTCGACAATGATGTAATGTGAAGCACGTTCTTTAATAAGCCATTTTCCGTTCTGACGTACATATACATCATGATATTGGACGCTATAATCTGTAATCATCTCGATGCCCTCTTCATCCCTCACCATCTTTATTTGAGAGAAGACAACTCCCGTTGCCGTATCACCATCTACTTTTACATTGTGTTGTGCGTTTGTAGAGAAATAACGTTTCACAAGGGCAACATGTCCGTTGAACTCCTGTTCCAGCTGTTCTGTCCCTGTAACATTGGATACCATGTGGTCACCAAAGTAAACTTTAAAGCTTGCATCAGACGTAAATACAAGCATTTGCTCCGACACTTTTTTTGCATCTGTAAGAGTGGCATAAGAATCTACTAATTCTTTTAATTCCAATTTTGCTTTTAACGTTTCTAGTGACATGACGATGTCCTCCTAAAATTTATAATTAACACTACGCAACTTATTTATTTTTTAAAATTACACCAAGTCAATTAAATTTGATTTATTGATTTTGGCAAGTTTCAAGAAATGAATTTTTTTGAAGCATACTGCCTAACGTTATCTTTTCTAATTGTTGTTTGAGCTGACTCTCACTCACAAGGAAAATATATTCAAGCTGCATGTCTATCTCATTAATAAAGTGTCCCTTATCGTGCATGGGTGATTTGGAATTCTGTAGCTGCTCAGATGACAGTACCGTATACAAATCATTTAAGGTTATTTCATTCGGCTCTATAGACAACGTATAGCCGCCGTCGATACCTTCTTTAGTTTTTACATACCCTGCGTTTTTTATCAAGCCAAGAAGACGACGTATTCTGGTGGGGTCTATCTTAATCTTTTCGGATATTTGAGCACTGGTAAGCTTCTTATTTTCATGTAAGCATAGGAGCACTAGAATATTAATGACAACACGTAACTTGTCGTTCATTACGGCCTCCAGTATGAGTAACGTATTGGTTGTATCGCCATCTTTCATTTGACATGTTCAGTTCGACATTCGAACGAACAAACTACGATTGTCCGCCTCCCTTCGCTGTTCCCATACAATCATCCAACACTTGTTGAATAAATTGGACTTATTGATTATTATAGTAGCTATACAAACAAGTTCAATCGCTATTTTAGCTGATTTTGTTCAATATCCAACAGAAAACATAAAACTGTTAGATATTTTCACGGAGGTTATTTAGATGGGCGTTAAGACCGACAGAAGAATTGCAAAAACGAGGGACACTATTTTACAATCGTTTATTTCTTTAATTTCCGAAAAGAACTTTGAGGACATTACGATAAATGAAATCGCTGATCGGGCGAATGTAAATAGAGGAACCGTGTATTTCCATTATCAAGATAAATACGATCTGCTGAATACGTGTATAGAATTGTATTTGAACAAAATGATTTCAGCAACGACGACTACGGATGCTAACGGGGAGACAATCGATTTAATTCAGTCTTCCTTTTTGCCTGTCATTCGCTATTTTGAAGAAAACCATCATTTTTATGTGTCCATGCTATCAAATAAAGGAATTCCTGCGTTTCGGGAACGGATGTTGGAGCTTGTTACCAGCCATATCAATGTTCATATTAATATGGAGGGAAATAACAAAGAGTATAGCAAAGAATTGATGACTCAATTTATCGGTTCCGCTTTTGTAGGAGTAATCGAGTGGTGGATTCTGAATAGCATGCCTCAATCTCCGGAAGAGGTGGCAGATCAATTATGGGGATTGTTTAAGCGGAATCAAGTCATCAATTAGAACGTACTTCATGTTGAACTTATCAGAATAATGAAGGGATTGTCCGACTGTGGAAGTCAGACAATCCCTTTTTTTTTTTAATAACGGTTATTTATTTGAAATCTTTATCTATTTAATAATGTATTGAAAATATCCTTCGTCAAATCTTCCGATGGCGTATGACCATTCTTGACATATTTAGTCGACATGCCAAAGATGCTCCAGCTTATCATCATGCTATGCAATTCCAGTTTTTCAGAAGTCCAAGCGGGATACTCTTGCTTTAACAAAGTTTTAAATGCTTTGCCGAGCTCTTCCTTCACGATGGTTTCAATTTTGGTTGTGAATGCCTCATAACTGCGTGAACATTGATTAGCTAACCCACTTTGTAATGAAATTAAGCTTAATAAAATATCATTGAGAGCTTCCGTCGTTAAAGATTCATGCGAGGTCACATCCTTTAATACACCTTGCAACACATCTTCACTGAGCATAGTATCCATTAAGTCGTATTTATCAAAAAAATGATAATAAAAGGTTGCACGATTAACAGTTGCTCTTTGAGTAATATCTTTTATCGTTATATCCTTAAACTCCTTCTCTACAACTAACTTCATAAAAGCGTCCATAATCAGTTTACGTGTTCTTAGGAACCTTGGATCTAATGATTTCTCCATATCATTCACTCCTGTTTTTCGACATTTGAAATGAAATGTCGTATATACAATCTTTCGCTTATATTGTTGATTGTTCAAATTTTAAATGAGATATAGACTAAATTATACAACAAGTGTTGTACATCCGGAAGGTGAATATGCTGCAAGTAACCGAGGATGAATCTATCCCGAATTGGAGGAAAAGAAAAATGAAAATTTTAGTAACCGGTGCATCGGGCAAATTGGGGTCCAAAATTGTAGAAAGCTTGGCAGAGAAAGTTCCAGCTTCATATATCCTTGCAGGTGTACGTGACACTCAATCAGAACGCGCAGCAGTTTTTGCTGGTCAAGGGATTGAGGTTCGCGAAACGGACTTTGACAAAAAAGATACATTGGTTCAGGCGTTCCAAGGTATAGATCGTGTATTTATAGTTTCGACATTCGGCGAAGCAGAAGCTTCAATTCGTCAACAAACTAATGCTGTAGAAGCGGCTTTAGAAGCTGGCGTTGCTCAAATCGTTTATTCAAGTGCACCACGTGCTGATGTGAGTGAATTCTTTCTTGCAGGTATACATCGTGTTCGTGAAGAGATTATTAAAGCATCTGGTATTTCGTATGTATTTGTTCGCAATAACTGGTACGTTGAGAATGAGTTAGGGACGATTCAGCAAAGTCTGAACGGTGCCCCTTGGGTTACTTCTGCAGGAATGGGTCAAGTTGGCTGGGTATACCGCCCAGACTTGGCGGAAGCAACAGCAAATGTGCTTATAGGTAAAGGACATGAACATACAGCATACGAATTATCTGGTCAGAACCTGACACAGCAACAATTTGTAGATGCATTAAACGAAGTTACGGGAAAGGATATTCCTCTATTGCCTGTTGATGATGCTACTTATGGTGAAATGCTATCAGGTGCGGGTTTACCAGAAGATCTAGTCACCATGCTTGTAATGACACAACAAGGAATCCGTGAAGGTGGACTTGAAAATGCTCATTCTGATTTAGAACTGCTCCTTGGTCGCAAACCAACCTCTGTCAAAGAAGCATTGCAACAATTATTAAGCTAATATTGTCCAATAATCGATTAATGTGGGGGATTACGATGGCTATTTTATCTTGGATTTTGCAAGGGCTTCTGGCAGTCATGTTCATAATGGCTGGCAGCGGAAAAACAATGGGTTCAAAAATGCATGTAGAAGCATTCACCAAGTGGGGATTACCGCAGTGGTTTAGAATCATAACCGGAGTCGTTGAGCTTGCTGCAGCCATATTATTGATTGCAGGTTTCTGGATCGAAGGAGCGGCAATCTTAGGGGCTGCTATTTCTATAGCGGTTGGCTTCGGGGGTGTTGTCACTCATATTCGAGTGAAAGATACATTTAAAGATACGGCCATGATTGCGATTTTAGGTATATTGTCAATCATATTACTAATCATTCTTTTGTAAGTAGGTGAAGAAATGAAATTTGAATTCGGCGTATATTCGTTAGGTGAACGCATTCCGGATGCTAATGCTAATGTGTTGTCTGCTAAGGAACGAGTTGAGAATATTATCCAAATGGCAAAGTGGGCTGATGAAGCAGGACTTGATGTATTCGGTATAGGTGAGCATCATCGTTTGGACTTTGTCACATCAAGCTATGCTGCTATACTGAGTGCCATCTCAAGAGAAACTAAAAAGATTAAGTTAACAAGTACGTTATCTGTTATAAGTACAGCAGATCCTGTAAGAGTGTATGAGGACTTTGCCACCCTAGATTTATTAAGCGGTGGACGAACCGAAATTATTTTGGGTCGTGGCGCCTTTTTAGAGAGCTTTTCCCTATTTGGGGCCAGCTTAGATGATTACGATCAATTGTTTGAAGAGAAGTTGGGTCTATTCATACAATTGCAAGAACAAGAAGTAGTCAACTGGAAAGGTGATTTCCGATCACCTCTTCATCATGCACAAATCGCTCCACGTCCCGTACAGCCCAAAATTCCAATGTGGATTGGTGTGGGAGGAACGCCTGCCAGTGCAGAACGTGCGGGAGCGCTTGGTGCAAATATGGTATTAGGGCTATTAGCTGGCGAGCCAGAGCGCGTTCAATATTTAGCGAAACTGTATTGGGAGTCAGCCGAAAAGGCAGGACATGATTTATCGAAATTACAAGTTTCAGTGACCGGACATAGCTACATTGCGGAAGATGGGAAACAAGCGATGCATGAGTTTACACCTCATTACAATCAATACATGGGACATTTTATGAAAGATCGCAGACAGTTCTTCCCCCCTGTCACTGCGGAGCAAATGATGTCACAGCGTGCCGCTAATCAAATATTGGCCGTTGGCAGTGCTGAAGAACTGGCGGAGAAAATTTTATATCAGCATGAGCTATTTGGCCATTCTCGTTTTATGGGGCAATTGGATATGGGTAATCAACCAACCGCTCGAGTAGAGAAAGCCATTGATTTATTAGCTAATAAAGTAGCTCCGATCGTTCGTAACGCATTAAATAAATAATCTCATTCAATCGATTGATGAGAAAAGCAGTCACCGCTTCCCAATCGCTTTTCACAATATCAGCGAGTGAGAGAGGTGACTGCCTCTTTTCTTAGCTTATCTGACCATAAACCTAGTAATTAAGTGCCGTAAACCTCGAATGTGATATGCCCTGCGTGAACGCTTGCCGGCAAGCCATTGTATACAATTCTGACATACCTTCCATTCGCGGCAAAATGATCGATACGGATCTGCTCCGTTGAAGTTTGTCCCGTTTGGTTCGCCGCTACGCTCCAGTCCATTCCATCGTTAGAAACTTGAATGACATATAGGAAATTGCCTTCCTCATGAAATTTCACCTTGGTTCCGATAATGGCTCTTTCCTCGCCTAAGTCAACCTGCCACCAGTGACCCACACTGTCGTCTGCTGCAAGCCACAAAGTATGCCCAATCCCGTCATTTCCTTTAAACGGCGCATAGTTGTCATCTTTCACGCTATCGCTTGAAGCTGGTTTGCCTATACCGAGTTCACGTCCCGCAATGGTTTGATTAGCTCCTTCATTTTCATGAGGTTCTCTCTTCTTCAGCAGCGACCGAAGCCCTTCCATCTCCAAAGCTACCTCAGGAGCAAACTGCCCCCCTGCCATATAAGCGATGAGACTTCTGCGAAGCTGTGCGGCCGCTGGCCTGCTATTCAAATCCTCATCAATGTTAATACCACAAATGAGTAGCTTACCCTTGCCGACCCTGTACTCCGTTAGGTTTGTAAGCTTGCGATTATGAAAAAAATTGGGTATGACTTGAACAATTGGGTTAAAAGGCAACTCGTCACTAATGGCGAGTGATACGGAACGATCAAGCAAATCCTTCCATTGATGCTCAGCATAGCTCTGGGTAGGGAAACCAGTCAGTGCAGGATGTCTATGATTTACGACAATACCGCACGGATTTTCAGTTGCAAAGTGGACAGGACTCCAGAATACAGGGTAAAACTTACCTGGAGCAGCATGTTCCAGCGTGTTGTTAGAAGCAAGGAAGAGAACATTCTGTCCCTCTGCGAGTATGCGCTCTGTCTCGTCGTCAAGATCGCTAGTGATCCAAATATTCTCCTCCGTAACCTGCTGCTCCGCTGTGGTCGTATATACCCAAATTGGCCATTCACTCCGAATATCGCTACCCATCCATTCCAGTGATATCGTAAGCCGATCGCTTTGCTTCATAGTCTTCAGCACATCCGAGGTAAATCGATCTATAGGTATGTCAGCGCCAAACGGTATGATACCTGCTTGCAGAAGTCCGCTGTCAATGACAAGTCCTTCTCCGTCGGCAATTGTCCATTTCACGTTGGAGGCAGGCATCTCGCTTGCTCCATAATTTGTAATCGTCACTTCTGCATGAAAGGTGTCATCGGTCGTATACATACGTTTCGGCATGCGAAGCAAAAGTACGGTTGGTGCGCAAAACTCACGGAATCGTTCGGGTTCAATTAGACCCTTCGATTCCCAGAACGCATTAAGAATACCTACTGTTGCCGTACTTTGACCCGGAAAATCATGCAAATCCAGCAATTGGAATCCGCCAAGCTCTGGTGTGCGAAGTGCAGCTTCAATCTCATCTCTATAAAGCTGCAGTGCCAGCATGCCTGAACCATGAACAAACTTACGGATATCGCCTAGCAAGCCGCGCTTCTTTAAATCCGCTCTAATGACTTCCAGATTAACCGGACGCAGTGCTCCGCTATAGGAATCAATCTCCTCTACATCCGGATATACAGTGTATTGGCCTACTTCATGGGTGACTACAGGAACAGCTCGCTTAGAAACTGCTACCCGAAAGTCGAGTTGAGTGGTATCGGATAATTGCTCTGGGAAGTACTGACCTCTGGCACCGACGCCATCCACCGTTTGCGAACAGAACAAATCATCTGTCGGGTCTAGCGGGCGATCCCAATTCGTCGTTAATGTATACAGGCGTCTGTTGTCGTTCGCTTTTAACGCGGCAACCATCTTGTGAAGTAGAGTGAAATCACCATTTAATTCATTCCCGTTGCTGTAAATGCAGAACGAAGGATGATTCCCGTAGGTATCCAGAATTCGACGTGCTTCTTCCGGCAAATACGTATAATGCTCCGGATGTGTCCCCACTGGCAAATTCCAAGTATCCATCCATATCGGGCTTTCAGCTTGTACATAGATGCCTAATTGGTCTGCAGCTTCGAAAGCCGCCTTCGGAGGACACCAAGAATGGAAACGGATATGGTTCAAGCCATAATCTCGTGCTGTCCCGAATAGATTGAGCCACGCATCTAGCTCCATCGGAGGATGACCTGTCAGCGGAAATATGCAGCACTCCAGCGTTCCTCTCAAAAAGGTTGGCCGGCCGTTAACCTCCAGTATCCTTCCGTTACTTTGAAAACTACGCAGGCCGAACGTCTGCGTTTCTGTTGATTCCACCCGCAAATCTCCGAGTATAAATCGATTTTCAAGCTTCATCTCATAGACGTTTGGTGAGAATTCGTCCCACTCAAGGGCCCCTTCCCCCATCTCGTACAACCATTCAAAGGTTTTTGACGAAGATGCGGCGATCTCTAGGTTTTTCGTTATCGAAGGAGCCTCATGTCGTGTTTGTCCATGCTTAATCCGAGCCGAAATCGTAATCTCGGCATGCGCTCCCTTAGATGACGAATTATGATACGTACCCAACACGGTCACGATGCGTTCCTTAGGGTCAGGGAAAAGCTGCACGCTGCTTAACCGTATTTGCTCCGAAGCTTGAAGCTCAATTCGCCCGACTATCCCGTTCCAAATCGATTGTGTTTCTTCTGTATAGGCGCTGGGATAACTTCCGAGATTCTGTATATCACGATTATCGATGCGAATCGTGAATCGATTCTTCTCTCCCGTTTTAATGAGTGCTGTTACGTCGTAACTATGAGGAATGGATAAGCTGTCCTGACTACCTGCCTGTTGACCGTTCACCCATAATGTCGATTGAAACATTACCCGTTCGAGAAAGATTTTGAAACATTTGCCTATCCATTCGGCCGATACCTCTGTCTCATATTCATACCATGCGGCTCCAATATAAGAATGACGCTGGCGCAGAGAACGAACCGATTCGCGATTCATCTCCTCGCTCCACTCCTGTATGTCTCCAACGCCATTCAGTGTTAGAGTTCCTGGGAGTGTTACAACGTCTTCCTGTCCAGCAAGCTGTGCTTGGTACCAGCGTTCACTCTCACCGATATCTTGAGGGTCCATAGCGTATCGCCATAGCCCCTTCATATTAAGTATTTCAGTATCATACTGCTGCAACTGTTCCATATGTTTAACTCCTTCAGCTGGTTGGTAAGCGTTCTCATATTGTGGATGACTTCTATTATATTGTAGAATAAAGGAGTTATGAAAGGAATGAACTTATGGCTGAAAATCCTACTTATCCTGCTATGCATTACAATCAAATGCAATATACGCATCCCCCTGGGATCCTCATATCTGATCACTATAACGAGCCTCATGGATACACCTGTTATCGGCCTCAAGGGACGAAGGATTGGCTAATTATGTACACATTATCTGGAAAAGGATTTATAAATAATGGCAGGAAAGACTATCTGTCATGTACTTCTGGGACGTTGACACTTGTATCGCCTGGAACCATTCAAGACTATTTCACTGCAGAAGGGCATACCTGGGAGAAGCTATGGGCACACTTCATGCCCCGTTTGTCATGGATGGACTGGATTCCAAGCAGTACTACGGGAGGGTCTGTTTTTCACCTCCATTTCAGTGACGAAAAGTCCCGCCGAGCAGTTGAGTCAGCTTTTCGGAGAGTGCTTTCCTATAGGTTCGATGGTTATGGGTTACTTCGTGACGAGTTAACCTTAAACGCGCTTGAAGAAATCATCTTGTTGATTGCGAGCCAGAATCAACAGAAGAAGCTGGATCCGCGAGTGAAGGAAGTACTCGACATCCTCTCTGAGCAATATACAGAAGATTTTCTAGTGGAGGACCTTGCCAATAAGGTGTGCTTGTCTCCATCGCGTCTCTCCCATCTGTTCAAGGAGCAGGTTGGAGACTCAATTATCGAAACACTGATGAAATACCGTCTAAAGCAAGCTGAGAAGCTGCTGCAATACACGATGCGCCCAATAACCGAGATCGCTCTCGGAGTTGGTTTCAATTCATCTGACTATTTCACAAGGCAATTTACCAGTTATTACGGAATTAATCCTTCACAATACCGGAAGCAACACCGAAACAACTGATCCTGATTGAAGCATTCATCAGAAAAACAGTAGGCCAGCCAGTGCGTCGTATTAGACGCTCTGGCTGGCCTACTGTCAGTTGGTTACGGGTTTTCCGTTGAGAAAGCAAAATCTCTTCCGATATACATTTCTTCATGGCTTGACACTCGCACAGGCTCCGGACCTGCGACGCTCAGAATCCATGCCGCATACAAGAGGCCGAGCCTTTTCAGTACTAGGGGGAGCAGCAATACGAATACTAGACCGACTCCACCAGCGATCCATGAGCGTTGGGCGGATGTCAAGCTCCAGTCGAATAGATAGCTTAGTCCCAACTCCCACTCACTCGAAAACAGATTGAAATCAAACATTCGCATGCTTACCTCGTATGCTACTGGAGAGAGAAGCACGGCAAAAGCTGTAACAGGAAGAACGATGGCTACGGTGAATGCTGCAATGGAAATCGGAAGCTGTATAATCCCGAATAAGATACCTCGGTACGATCGTCCATCCTTTAGAACGGACAACAGCCAAGAGCGCCATCCCTGTTGCTCGGCGTCAGTCGGTCTAATAAGGTCGGAGTCGGCAGGATGTTTCTGCCCCAATATCCAGCGTGTCGCAATCTTTGATTCTCCGACCATCAATGTTTTACTAAGAGACAATGTTGCGGCCAGCAGCGGCACACCGATTAGAAACACGGACAGCGGAAGGCTTACAGATAATCCAACTACGATGACAACGAATGCCATAATTCCTTTGGGAAGTGACAGGATGAGCATTTTCCAAGCCTGCAGGGCGCTTTTTTTCTTCATAAGGACAACCACACTTTCTTGTATTGTTGCTCTCATTGTAGCCCTTTTTTCTAGAGATCATCATCCTCCCGGCGGATGGAAACGGGCTTGGACTTTGGTCTAGTAAGCGACTAAAAAAACAACATTAATCGATGGTATAAATCACCCAATCGCTCTGATCGTTTTGTCCAATGGCGTACATCAGTTTAACATCTTCAATTGTCTGGGATGTAGCATCTAGACGTTGTCCGATAACGGTAATGTGAAGATGATTGTTGTTCGGATTTGGCTCAACGCTCTCAATATCTGTAAACCGATAGTGGAATTTTTCTCCGTAGTAATACTTCATCGCTTCCGCTAGCTTTTCAGTCACAAAACCTGCAGTATAATTCGTGTTATCATGTTCAATTAATGATATTAAATTGTTTTCGAGTACGATAAGTGCTGATACATCTTGTCCATTTAACTGATCTTCGTAGGATTTGAGGTCTATGTACAATCCCGGTTCGAATTGAGCTTTGTCGACCTGATCGGCTGTAGTATGATCATGTTTTTCTGGAGCGATTTTATCAGACTCTATCTGTATGAGATCATTTGTTGGAGTATTTGTGACTCTGCGTGATTCATTTGGAGACGTATTCCCTGCGCATGCAGTAAGAAGGATACAACCCGTTAATGTTATGGAAAGGGCAGTTATTTTAAGCATAATATCCCACCTTAATTGTAATATTGTCTTAAGACGAGAGTATGTAGAGGAAGGTTGCAATGAATGATATGGGTAAGTGTGAGTGAACATATTTTCCCATTGTGATCTTAATACAGACAAAAGGGAACCTGTTAAGGCTCCCCCGATGATTATTTCAAGTATTTTCCCGTAATCGATTGCTCCGCATGGATGATCTGCTGAGGTGTTCCCTCGAACACCAACTGACCGCCGTTGCTGCCTCCATCCGGTCCCATGTCGATGATCCAATCCGCTTGACTGATCACATCGAGGTTGTGTTCAATGACGATAACCGTATTACCGGTATCTACGAGCCGGTTCATAATGGCCAGAAGGTGACCAATATCAGACATATGCAGGCCGGTTGTCGGCTCGTCCATGACGTAGATACTGCCCTTCTTATGAAGCTCGCTTGCCAGCTTAATTCGTTGGCATTCCCCGCCCGAGAGGGTACTTAGCGGCTGGCCGAGTGTAATATAATTCAGCCCCACATCACTCATCGCCTGGAGCTTGCGAACAACCTCTTTCAGCTGGAAAAATTCCAATGCTTGCTCGACTGTCATCTCAAGCACTTCTGCAATTGACTTGTCATGGAACTTATATGCGAGTACCTCTTCCTTAAACCGTCTGCCTCCGCATACTTCACATGGCAGCTTCACACTATCAAGGAAGGCAAGGTCTGTATAGATGACGCCAAGCCCTTGGCAGTTCTCACAAGCTCCTTTCGAGTTGAAGCTGAACAAACCTTGGTTAACCTTATTCGCAGAAGCAAATGCTTTTCGGATATCATCCATAATGCCGGTATAGGTCGCAGGATTCGAACGTGTTGACACGCCTACCGAAGATTGGTCGATTACAATGGCGTCCGGATGATCGCGGAGGAATACTTCGTTAATTAGTGTACTCTTGCCCGATCCGGCGACACCTGTAACGACTGTCAGCACTCCAGTAGGAATGTCTACATTCAAGTTCTGAAGATTGTGCAGAGTTGCATCGGTGATGGAAAGCTTGCCTGATGGCTCCCTACTATCTGGCTTCAGTAGAAGAGGTCGCTTCATATGGCTGCCAGTTAATGTGCCAGATTCCAACAGACCTTGGTAGCTACCTTCGAACATGATCGTACCGCCGCGGCTGCCAGCGTGAGGCCCGACGTCAACGATATGATCGGCCACCTTGATTACATCCGGATCATGTTCAACGACAATGACCGTATTTCCCTTGTCGCGCAGCTTCTGAAGCAATTCATTTAACCGATGTACATCTCGAGGATGCAGGCCAACACTTGGCTCATCGAAGATATAGGTAACATCCACCAGGCTGCCACTCAGATGCTTCACCATCTTGACGCGCTGCGATTCTCCCCCCGACAAGGTATCCGTCTCACGATCCAGCGTCAAATAATCAAGTCCGATATCCACCAGATGCTGAAGTCGCTCTGTAAGTGACTTGACGACTGGCGCAGCAACAGGATCGTCAATCTCCTTAATGACACGGATAAGTTTCCCGACCTCCATGGAGGACAGCTCCGCAATATTAAGTCCATTAATTCTGCAGCTTAGCGCAGCCTGACTAAGTCTCGCTCCGCGGCAGCTAGAGCAAGGTCCCTCGGAGATGAACGGCGCAACAGCTCGTTGTGTGCGCTCGGACATCGTCTTCACATCTCGCTTGATGTACTTGTTGGAGAATTTCTCGATGATGCCTTCTACTGTAATATTCATCGCTTTCCCGGCGAATTGCACCTCTATTTTCTTCGCTTTGCCATATAGAAGTTGATCCAATTCATCTTCCGAATAGTCATTTAGCTTCTTGTCGGGATCGTAGGACCCTGACTGCATGAGTATGTTCCAATCCCAGCTATTCACCGAGTAGTCTCCCAGTAAGATTGCTCCTTCATTTAGCGACCTGGATTTGTCCACAGCTTTGCTCATATCGACGCCCAGTCTGCGACCAAGCCCATTGCACTCGAGACACATGCCTTGCGGATCATTAAATGAAAATAGGTTAGCTTGTCCAATATAGGGCTGACCTGCGCGGGAGAATAGGAGTCGTAGAATCGGCGAGATGTCGGTTATCGTGCCCATTGTGGAATGTGAACCGCCACCCAGCCGTTTCTGATCCACAATAACAGCCATGCTCAGATTCTCAATCGCGTCCGTATCCGGCTGCGGATAACGAGGCAGAAAATTGCGCACGAACAAGCTGAAATTTTCATTCAACAATCGTGTGGATTCAGCTGCAATCGTATCAAAGACGATAGATGACTTGCCCGATCCGGACACTCCAGTGAAGATTGTGATCTTTCGCTTGGGAATGCTTAAGGATACGTTCTTGAGATTATTTTCCCTCGCACCTGAGATTACGATATACTCCTGACTAGACTCGCTCATGATTAACATCCTTCCGATTCCATTCATTTTATGCCCA
Organism: Paenibacillus sinopodophylli; assembly: GCF_005930355.1. Lineage (GTDB taxonomy): Bacteria > Bacillota > Bacilli > Paenibacillales > Paenibacillaceae > Pristimantibacillus > Pristimantibacillus sinopodophylli. The sequence goes on along the minus strand of NZ_VDBO01000001.1, from coordinate 722,042 downwards.
TATTGCTATGTAACCTTATTACTTGTGTCGAAACTTAGGCAGCTCGATCATTTATCAGAAAGTCTGAATGAGACACAAACCGGCTGCACACAATATGCAGCCGGTTTGTATTCATTGGGTTTACGTAGCTATCGACTATCGTATTTACTTCATTTTCAAGCAAGCGGTGCTGTTTACATAATGAAGGGGCTTATTGTGCCAACAGCTTCTCAAGCTCGCCGGACCAGTTACCCCAGCCATGCTTAGCGCCTGCGAATCCATGTTCATTTGTAATTCCCGTTTGTTCAAGATGAAGGTTAACGACTCCATTCCCGAAATCCTGCAGCGTCCAAGTGACCGTATGCTTCTCATCTCCGACGGCCCAAGTATACGATAAGCGGTTTGGTGCATCTACGATAAGCACTTCCCCGTTAATAATACCATCCCACCACTCGCTTGGCTTATTGCGGAATTGAAATTGATGTCCGACAACGGGCTCAAAATCATTTTCAGTGATCCATTTTGCAAGCTTGTTTGAATCGGTTATCGCAGACCATACTTTCTCAATGGAAGACTTATATTCGAAATCTAAGGATAGGGTTAAACTCATTCTTCTTCCTCCTCTAATAATTGACTCAAGCGCAACATATTCGTGCTCCAAAACTTTCTGTAGAAAGAGATCCAATCTTGAACTTCTCTAAGTGGAGAAGCATTTAGCCTAAATCTTGTTTCTCTTCCGACTTTCCGATCCAGTACCAGTCCTGCTTCTTTAAGTATGGTCAAATGCTTCGATACCGCTGTGCGCCCCATTTGAAACTGCGCTGTTAATTCATGGAGCGGTAACTCCTGTGCCTCAGCTAACAGACGAATCAGTTGGCGCCTAGTTGGATCTGCAATCGCGTCAAATGGATCTCGCAACTGGTTGTTATCACTCACAGCACCATCTCCTACAAATTAATGCCATGGGATTGCAGGTTTTATCTAGTTTCATGTTGATTATACGACACCATTTGGTGTCGTGTCAAACCTCGTTATGTCGTGGCTATGGAATCCCAAGCACTTTTAAATTCATTGATTGAGCTATACCGTTGATCTCGTTTTTCATTAACGGCTCGTAATGCGACTTCGTAGAGGGATCGACTGGCTTCCCATTTTGAGAATGAATGATCCATCTCGCCACCAAGCAACCCAAATGCAATAGCACCCATTGTGAATACATTTGTTCTTCCGTCAATCGGGGCATCTAGTATAAACTCTTCCGGTGCTTTCGACCGAGTAGATCCCCAGAAACTCTCCCCCATGTCATTCACAGAAGGAGCTGCTCTATAAAAGTCGATGTCACAAATCTTGGTTACATCCATTGCGAAATCATAAAGAATACTGCCATCATAAAAATCAAGAGCCACATATCCATTTGACTCCACGTATTTATGGAATTCATATATGGTATCAAGTGACTGCAATCTGTTCTGAATAGATAACTGTTTGTACTTGTAGAAAGGTGAAAACAACCAATGTGAATGTAAGCATAGGCCATCAAACCATTCGAATATGACGGCATAGCCATTATTTGTTTCAAAATGATTAATAATCTTAATTAAATTCGGGTGCTCTAAATATAATACATTACCGGTTGTTGATTCATCTAAACGTCCCCGTAGTTGCGAGGATTCACGTAGTTTAGAGGGCTAGGCATACGATATCCTCTTATTTTTATTGGCCATATTTTCAATTGAATGTCTCATCATAAGACATCACTCCTCTCCATATTCATATTACAATTAGACCAATGGTTCAGCTTGACATTCTTCTAAAGTTCTTCAATAAATGAGACTCTGTCATAGGTTAATACGCGAGTCCAGACTCTTCCTGTGAGTTGAAATACGTGCTGTCCAAATAGCCTCTTGGAATCGGCGGCGTATTGGCAAATGTGGATTTCAAGGCAATGTGCTGCTTCTTCTCCCCACTGAGAACGATACTGTGTAAAACCTCTAGAGCATGATACGCCATTTCCTTACTTGCACGGTTTACTCTTCCCTTGCGCATGGACCACGCCATTTCGGCGACGCCAAGTCCTCTGCTCTCACCAGTGAAAGCATGGGATTGCTGTATGACCATAGGTTCTGTGTTTCCTTTCAAAATAATGCTAACCTCGCCGCCAAAAAGATTGGGATCGGACATATACATGATACCATTTGTTCCATATAGTACAAGCATCGGCCTTTCTGGGATAATGAGTATAGAATTAGAGTCGAACAACATACTGCCAATCGCTCCGCATTCAAACTCCAATGTACTGGACATCAGATTTTCACATTGCAATTCATAGGGCTCACCGAGCTTTTCAATGAAATAATGCTGCCTATCCTTGTTCAGAGTCTTCGTTATACCGGATACCTCTTTGACTGGTCCTAATATGCTCAACATAGCAGTAAGATAATATATACCGACATCGAAACCAATGCCTGCTCCAGGTTTAGATGCAAATGGTGAATGCTCTGCAAAGAGAGAAATATCCCGGTTTAGAGCACAGTGAAAGGAAGTAACCTTACCGATCATCCCACTTTCCACGACGTATCTGGCTGTCTGTATGCTTGCTCCAAGAAAAGTATCTGGAGCGACACCGAGATATAGATTGTTTTCATTTGCGATTCGAACCAATTCGGCAGCTTCCTCCAGCTCGTTAGCTAATACTTTTTCTGTATACACGTGCTTTCCGGCTTCTAGCAGCTGTTTCACGACACTGTAATGTGCAGTCGGAGCGGTCAGATTGACTACGATTTCAATCGTATTGTCCGCGATAATTTCTTCCATGGAGAGTACTTTAATATTATATCTCTCAGCGGTTCGTTCTGCTTTGGAGGGGTTACGATCACAGCAGCCGACCACCTCTAATATGTGAAAGCGGTTAACCATTGTGTTCAAATAAGCATCGCTAATCATGCCACATCCTATTACAGCTACTTTAATGGGTTGTACAGATGACATACAATCATTCCCTTCAATTTTTTGTAATCTTGGTCCTTGACAAGACAATTCTATTAACTCAGGCTTGTATCAAGCGTTGAAAGCTACTCCTTCAGTCGATAGGAAACGAATGCAAGTCTGCGACTATCTGGTGCCCATGAATTGACATTCATCGTTCCCTGTCCACCGAACAACTGAGCAATAGTACGAGTTGCTCCTCCCGCCGAAGGCATGAGCCGTAGTTCCACATGCTTGTTAGCTGGGTGGTCAGCAGGGTCTACATCTCCCATACGGTAAGCGACATAGGACACCCATTCGCCATCTGGTGAAACATGTGGGAACCAACAGTTGGCCTCATCAAAAGTCATTTGCTCTGGGTTGCTCCCGTCATAGTCCATACGCCAAATCTGCATTAAATCGCTTCGCGTTGAATTAAACCAGATCGAACGGCCGCAAGGTGAAAACTCAGGTCCATCATCCAAGCCGTGAAGGTTTGTGAGCTTAGTTTCCTCACCACCGTTAAGTGGAATGGTATAAATATCATATTGTCCGTTTCTTTCCGCACAGTAGGCAAGGGTTGAGCCGTCTGGAGACCATCCATGCAAGTAACTAGGAGCGTTCGGCGTTATCAACTTCGGTATCCCTCCTGCTAGGGGCAGCACATAAATTCTTGACTGTGCATCTCCTTCCGTAAAATGGCTGATTGCAAGTTGAGCGGAATCAGGTGAAAGCACATGATCATTATTGCAATCCACAGCAAATCCAGTCTCAATCTGCCTGATTACGCTCGTTTCCAATTCGTAGGCATACATAAGCCCATTGCTGTTATAAATAAGGAATTGTCCGTCTTTGGTCCAGTTAGGGGCTTCAATGACCTCGTTAAATTCATGCAAAACAGTCCGTTCACCTGTAAAAACATCCAACGTTTCCAGCATACTGAAGGAATCTCTTTCCTTCATTAAAGCCCTAAGAGTAATAATATCCATATATCGTGTGCTCCTTTGCTGTTTATAAAGTTATTTTCTGAGGATATAATAGCTTACCTGAGTAATTTAACCTCGTCCAAAGGTTTTGCAGTCCCTTGAGCAAGGAGCTCCATCAAGTGACTATTGTCAGCCACATTGTTAACACTGAGCTCTAACCCAAGCTGAGCTTTTGAGTTCACGTAGCTATACGAACCGTTAGCCGCATAACCAACATGGTAAGGAAGTTCCACCCCGATGGCACCTAGCTTGCTATACATCGACTTGCGGTCATCGACGAACATGCAGAAATGAAAAACACCTTGTCCATGATGGTCTAGAAAGGTTCTCCAAGGGCTTGGAGATTCGGCAGGCTGCATAAGTTCCAAGATGAGATGCTCTAGCTCATACTTGGCTACCTTACAATTGTTGTATTCTGCAAGATTTCCATACGTGTAGTGAAGCAGTCCCTCCATCGTAATGGTCTCTGCAGGTGCTTGTTGAACGCCTAGAACATTAGCCCAATTAGCACTGGCTTGTTCCGCATCATGCACGACAATGCAAATTTGGGTAATCATAGGCAATGGTTTAGTCATTTTTTTCTCTCCTTGTATGCTTGATTGGAATAGCCATTTTTCGTGATTCTTTGCAGAGCTCCGCTTATTACACAAGTTATTTATTGTGGTAACGTTAACATATTGCTCAAAAAAATGTTAACGTTACCACATTGGATATAAAGCTAAGGAGTGTATACTCAATTCATAAGAATGATGTATTCCACTTCCTTAATTACTCGCTATGCCAATTCCGTACCGTATGTCGATCCATTAGAAACGGGTCTATTCTAATCGTACGGGATAGCGCTGAATTGTCGTTCATTCGACGTATTAGCAAATCCAAAGCGTGCTCTCCAATTTCTTTAAAAGGTAAACCGACTGATGTTATCGGGGGCGAAAGTAAAGCCGAAAGCGTATTGTCGTACCCGATAAGCGATAGATCATCTGGAACCCGTAGTCCACGTTCATACAAAATCTGCATCACACCACATGCATAGATGTCGGAGGTCATAAAAATGGCTGTTGGAGGCTGCTTGGCATTGAGCAGAATACCAATTGCCTTTCTGCCCTCCTCTACCGAATACTCGGACATTACGTTTACCCACTCCTCATGAGGTACAATTCCTGCTTCATTCAAAGCATCAATGTAACCCGTGAATCGGTCGGTTTCTACCTGGTGTTCCAGCGCGGCGCCGATGAAAGCAATACGCCGGTGCCCTTTATGCACGATATGACGTACAGCGTTTAATGAAATAGCGTGATCATTAACGACAATTCGATCTACCATTGGGATTTCATAGGTCCGTTCAATCATAACAACCGGAATATTTTGTTCGATCAAGCGTCCGATCAACTCCATTGATATGGAATGATAGGAGGTAATAATTATACCGTCTACTCGATGGCCGATTAGGTCGTTAAGCTGTTGCTCTTCATCCCCCATACCATAGTGGCTAGTCATAGTCAGCACATGATACCCGCTATTCGAAGCAGCCATATTGATTGCAGAACTGATTTCCTTGAATTGCATGTTGTTGTTAAACAGTGTCAGATGCCCAATGATTTTACTGCGACTTTTTTTTAGTCCTTGTGCGATCTTATTGGGAATATACCCCGTCTCTTTGATAATCTGTTCGATTTCCTTGCGTTTCGCCTCAGAAACATAGCCGTTATTATGCAGAACCCTGCCGACGGTTGCGAGCGAAACACCTGCCGCTTTTGCCACATCCGACATTTTAATTTTCATATACTGTCTCCATACTCTAATATGTTATCGTTAACATATTAACATGCGTCATTGGATATGGCAATGAGATGATATACATAAGCAACTTTATTCATCTTCGTTGTTAGTATGGTATTCTATTAAGTTGGAAGATAACTTATCAGCATTAATTCGGCCAATAGGCTTAACGAGGCTGTCGATTTTTTCAGCAAACTCGTTAAGCCTAATTGTTTAGACCGAATTCCTGTTATCTGAATGATAGTAACACTATTATCACTATGGGTATGTTCTGCACTGCGATGCTTCTTTCCTCTTTACTGCTTTTTACCTAACGGAATAGATATGGTCTGGTCATATTTTTTATAATAGTGAAATCCGTCCAGCATTAGGTATTCCGGTTCGTCCTTCGTTTCAACAGAAAACGTCTGCTCCCATAGGATATTGCCGTTTTTCAGATCCCATGGCTCGGGTGTGGTAACAGAAGATACAGGGACTTGTATACCGCCAGCTTGAACCAATAATTTTTCAGGTTCCAAAATGGTGAATTGTTTTCTAGCGATAACGATATCATAGCCTGCATCGGTTTTGGTGACGCTTCGAATCCAAAGCTTCTCATTGCCAATAACGATAGATAGATCTGATGGTGTAGCTAGGGAGATGGGGGCATCAACCTTCTGATATCCGACAAAGTTGTTGAGTACAAGCTCAATCGTTTCCAGCTTGTCCGTCGGCAGCACATCGAATTCAATTTCAAATTCAGGGAAGCCCTTTCCATTGAAATGATTGGACCTCATACTCCATGTGTTCACTTCAGTTCCATTCACAAGAAGTTTAGTATCGGCTTGAAATCTCGGATATTCTCCGTTTGCCATTTCATAATGTCCCTTTACGATGGTTGAAGTTGGCGAAGCCGTGATGGAGTCATAGTGAACGATTCCTTCATCGACAGAAACGGATTTGGAGATGTCCTCTTTAAGCAGATTTTTCATTGCTTTGTTTGCTTGAAACTTAAAGGAGATCGGATAGGAAGCCAACTCTCCATTATCCAGCCATTCAGTGAATGTAACCGTTAAATTTTTTGCGAATGGACTAACCTCCCCGAATTTATATACGCCTTGGAAATGTGTCTCGTCTTTGCTATGATTGCCGCTTCCTTCTTTCATCTCTGTATCTGTCATAAATCCTTCCAGTTTACTCACATTGTAACGAAAGGATTCGTTCTCATTGAATATCGAGCCTGTAGGTCGATCAATCGTGTAAAACATGAGCAGCCCAGTATCGTCCGCTATCACTCCGTTTATAGTAATGATGGTGCCGTCATCAAGCCTTTTGCTTTTGTTGACGGTCTGTCCATATCCTTGCTCCGCAACTTCAGTGAAGCTTAATGTGTTCAGCTCGGTCTTATTGAATATCTTCCCTCCGTAGTAAGCAAAGGCAGGATATTGATAACTCCCCACAACGAGAAGCATTGCTGCAACTGCAGAAGTAGCCCATATCTTCGCTCGATTTGTGTTTCTTTTTTTAGTTGGAACTTGTGCAAGAGCGCTGCGGAGTTTGTCCTCAAGTTCTAACGGTGCCTGTACGATGGTCATGTTCTGTTTGTGATTTTGTAGCCTCTCCTCGATCGTTTCCAAAATGATTACCTCCAATCATAGCTTTCAATTTTTGTATGCCTTGCGAAATTCTTGATTTAATCGTTCCGAGTGGTGCACCGGTCATATCCGCGATGGTCTGATAGGGCAGATCATGTATATACCGAAGCTCGATCGCTTCTCGCTGCTGTGCATTCAGATGAGTGAGCAGCGTCTGCATGTCCATCTCAGATTCCATATTGTGATAGGAGTTATCCTCGGTTAATCCATCAGCAAGAGATGCATCCTCGTCTTCGAATGAAACAAATCGTTCTTGTTTGCGCAGTAATGTTTTGCAGCGGTTGACGAGAATCGTTTTACTCCAGCTGTAGAAGGCTTCGCTTTTGTGCAACTGATCGAGTTTTTCGTAAAGCGTTACAATCATATCTGCCATGGCATCCATCGCGTCATGTTCATTCCGCATGTAGCTGTAGGCAAGACGATAATAAGCGTCCTGATCAGCTTTGATAAGTTGTAATAGAGCTTCTTTGCTGCCTTTTTGAGCTTGTTTGACAAGACGCCTTACATTCACAGGTTTTCCCCCTTTATATAGATAAGAGATCGCAGAGGTTCATAAAGTTCATTATGTACCAAAAATTTTTCATATCCAAATGATAGGAGAGTATCCTAGGCGGTTGAAACTGGTTATTATCTTGTGGAAATTAAAATGGGAAATGAACTAAAATCGTTCATTTCCCATTTATAAGTAACCAAGCAGCATGCCTCCCCATGCACCTGTAACCACAATGATCCAGGGTGGAAGTTTCCAAAAGACAAGCATGATAAACAAGATAGCGGCTAAACCGAAATCAATCGGTTTCGTAATAGCGGAAGTCCACAAGGGATCATACAAGGCAGCCAGCAATATTCCAACTACAGCGGCATTAATACCTACCAAGGCACCTTGAATTTTCGGACTATTCCGCAAACCATTCCAGAAAGGTAATGTGCCGGCAACAAGAAGAAAAGCCGGTAAAAAAATCGCAGCAGTTGCAATGATTACACCAGTCAAACCTCCAGCCATTGCACCGAGATAACTACCGAATGTGAACAATGGTCCGGGTACAGCCTGAGCAGCTCCATATCCAGCCAGAAAATCCTCTTCGCTTACCCATCCGGTGGTAACAACTTCCCGTTCAAGCAATGGTAAAACAACATGACCGCCACCAAACACCAATGATCCTGAACGGTAGAAGCTGTCGAACATCGCCAGCCACTCATAATCTGTCCATTGTCTTAGCACCGGAAGCATAATAAGAAGAATGAAAAATACAGCCAAACAAATGATTCCAATAGAACGGCTCAATCGAATCTGCAATTCAGGAGCCCGTTTCTCCACTCTGTTACGATAGAACCATAGTCCGACAAGTCCAGCTATTACAATGATGAGGATTTGAGCATACGTCGCTTGCCAATATAAGGTTAGCATTGCAGCGATTACCGCTATCGTTACCCTTCCGCGGTCCGGCGCAAGCTTCTGCCCCATTCCAAGTATGGCATGAGCGACGATTGCAACAGCTACTATCTTCAACCCATGAATCCAACTCGTATTTCCAATGTCGAAACCTTGCAGCAAAAACCCAAAGGTTACTAATGCTAGGATGGATGGCAAAGTGAAGCCTAACCACGCCACTAGACCGCCTAATAATCCGGCTCGAATGATGCCTAGCCCAATCCCGACTTGACTGCTGGCGGGACCGGGTAGAAACTGGCATAGCGCAACGAGGTCTGCATAGCTTCGCTCGTCCATCCATTTCCGACGACGTATGTACTCTTCATGGAAATAGCCCAAATGTGCAATCGGACCTCCGAATGAGGTGAAGCCGAGCTTGGTAGCTACGCTAAATATTTCAAATAAGGTGCCGAGCCTTTCTTTCGTTTCTGCCTGTGGGATTGCTTTGTGATGGGGTTCCATACAGGTTGATGGCTCCTTCTTTTATTACATTTACTGATTATATTGTAAGCTGTTCAATAAATGAGATACAACCGATTAACAAATTCTTAACAGTCTATCTCAGTCTTTTTGATTTCCCGAAGCCTTCATGAGCTCGTAAATTTTACGAGCTGTATTTACATTTCGAACGGTTACTCTCTGATAGAGCTTAGTACCAACAATTTTGTTCATGCCGCTTTTTCCCGCATTTTCTTTGTCATACGACCAAAGAATTGCACCGTTCACGTAAATAATACGGTCGATTTCCGGTTTTATGGTCAGCTTCTCGAGCACGGACTGCTCATTGACATCATCCCATAAATATAGAACGTCGCTTTTCATATTCGAGTCGTTTATCCAGTTTTCTGGAAGGGCATCCATAATCGTTTTAATTTTTTCTATTGAACGAATCATTACCTTAATAGCTAAACCGAAATCTCGCAAAATAGCTGCCTCCAGCAGCTCGGATAGCTGTTCGGCAGTACGAGTATCCTCTGTAAATATGATGTTTCCCGTATTAATATAAGTCACTACGTTTTTCAAGTCGCTTCCTTCGAAAGTTCCCTTAAGCAGCTTCATATCTATTTTATTGTTGCCGCCAACATTAATCCCTCTTAATAGTGCTACAAAAACCATCGTTATCCCCCCAAATTTCCAAATCATGAATGAAAGATATGAAATCATTATACGGCGGTGAAGGAAAGTAAACAACCAGTCACTAAGCCTTTTCGAACTACCTGTGAAAGGGTTGTCGGGACGATCAGAAGCATTTTTTTCGATAAAATACGGCAGACAAAAAAACAGCCCACTCGTTAATCGAGTAAGCTGTTTCTTCGATCCTCTTACCAGTTATTTCCGGATACTCTGACGACAGTGAAATTAGGGCTTTTGTCTTCGCCGTAAATCGCCGCAACGCCAGCATTATTCACTTTCACATTCGTAAAGCTTGCTTGACCGATAACCGGCCCCTGCCCTTGCTCACCTCTGGCTACAAGCTTGATTCCGTAGCGAGTCGGGTTGTTAATATTGACGTTCTCTACGCGAACGTTCTGCATGGCGAGGTTCTCTGGCGATTTGGTTTGGAACATAAGACCAAAGTATACCGGGTTATTGATATCTACATTTTTCACCAAAATGTTCTTGAACGTTCTATCTCCACCGAAGAACCAAATAGCTCCAAAGTTCTGGTAGTCATTGATTTTGTCATCCGCACCTACGCTGGTCCAGAAATCTCCGCCTGTACGATCTAATGTTACTCCGTCAATTACAGTATCCACATCGCCAAAGCCTAATGTGTTGTAGCCGAAGCTTAAACTGCTAATTGTAATACCCGGATATGTGAGCGTATCTGCTGCATAAAGGTTCTGATAGAGGTTATCCGATCCGCCATAGACGGCAAAAGCGGCTGCGCGTCTGACGCATGTAGCAGTTAGATTAATATATCGGTTGCCAACGTTATAGGAGCCGCCGGAATCTACTGCACTGAATAAAGCAAACGCATCATCCCCTGCGCCTCGTGAATAGTTGTTATCGATGACATTGTACGATGAACCATTCGTCATATTAATCCCATCTGCAAATGTGTTTTTGATGCGATTGTCTTTGAACGTATTGTAGGAAGAATTGACGCCCCAGTACAAGCAGACGAAATGCTCGACCCAAATATTCTGAACCGTTACATTCTGCATACCGTTGCCGTCGATGAATTTGCCAGGACCGTCTGTCCGATAAATGTAGTTGCCCCATGCCGACAAATCCTTGATCGTAGAGCCGTTTGCGGTAGCACCGATATTGAAACCGACATCCGTATTGGATTGATCCTGAGGAGCTACCAATTTGGTATGCCAAGGACCAGCACCGATAATTTCGGTTGCACGCCCGTAGAGGAAGATTTTACTGTTAATTGTCCATTGACCTGCTGGGATAAAGATTCCTTTTTTCGTAGCATCCTGTCTAAATTCGTTGAGCGCTTGCTCAATCGATTTGGAACTGGAAACCTCAACGTATTTGCTCGGATCAGGGTTTGATGCTGGAGCTGCTACATTTTCCGTTTCAATCATGTCGACGTATATCCATGGAACGTCTCCTGTATCCTTTTGAATTTTGATTTTTGTACCGGCTGGATACACTTGATCGAGCATGAGCTGAGCGTCTTCATAGAGCCAATAAGCGGTTAAACCTGCTCCGGGGGCATTGTCATAACCGAGTCGACCAAGCGTGCTAGGTGTTGCATACAAGTAAGAAAATTTGGATGAAACGGTGAATTTGCCTTTGCTTACGCCATTCGCATAAATGCTAATGGTGCCCGTTGTATTCTCCGCTACGGCATTACGAAGAACAAAGGCGTTAGCAGAGGAGCCCAATGTAAACTCTACATATTCACCTGTAGCATCAAGATGTACAGCGGAACGACCGGAAGCTTCGCCTGCAAAGTCGCCAGGTGTGAAGTTTGGAGTCAGCTTCGTGCCATTTGTTGGGTTAGAGGACGACTCCGCTTCAATAATAGAGAAAGGCATGTTGGCTCCGCGGCCGACATACAGGTTCGCTGCACTCGTATTATTCGCTTGCTTGATGCTTATTTCGTTAGCATCGGCTGCCACCGTTGTGGTTAGCGTATAGCTTCCATTCGCTGCTGTCCAAGTTCCGAGCGTGACATTGGCTGATTGGCCAGCGGCTAGCGTGCCGCTATACGAGCCGTTCAACGTTTGAATGGTCGTTCCGGCAGCATTTTTTAGAATAGCTGTTATCGGATGAGATCCGCCGGCAGAGGCGGTGTTTCCTTGGTTCTTAACATTGACTACAAATGTAACGGTATTGCCTGCACTTGGGTTGCTTGGGTTCCATGCAGCAGCAGCTATTAAGTCTGAGCTTGATACTGGAGCTACGATCAGTGCAGCTGCGCTGCTGTAAGCATTATTGTTTTCATTCTGCTCAACAACGGCATTGCTTTCGTCAACCTTAGAACTAAGCGTGTACGTACCGGCATTTTTTGTTCCTGCATTCAGTGATACGGTAGCAGAAGCACCAGCCGCAAGTGCACTAACAGGAGCAGAGCCGGCAAGCTCGTTGCCTAGATAGAAGTTAACCGTTGTTGCAGAGGAACCGAGGCTGCCGTTGTTTTTAACCGTTGCGTTCAATGTAATTGCATTTGTCTCGACAGGAGCCGTAGGCGTCCAGGACATACCTGTAATCGTGAGATCTGGATTCGGAGCGGGCGTTCCGTAAATTTCGAATTCGGCTACTTGGCCAGCAGATGAGCCAGTATTCGCCGTAATATTCAATCGTACTTGTTTCACTGTAGCCGAAACCGGGATCGTCACCGTGTTGCCGCTAGCAGGGTTGAAAGTGTACGTGGCTGAGGCAACAAGGTTATTGAAGGCTGCGTTGTCTTGATTGTTAGCTAATACTTGAATGGTTTGCGTGCGGGTACTCCATTCATTAGCTGGATTCAGTTTCAATACAATGGAGGTAATCGTATGATTGGAGCCAAGATCAACTGTAAGCTGGCTTGGATTGCTGCCACCCTCCCAGTATGTAGCCGTATTGCCGTCATTTCCATTCGTTGCGACAAATGTGTGTATCGTAGAGGATGAAGTGATGCTTTTGCCCAAAGCTAGGTTGCCGCCTGTAGGTGGTGTTGGTGTAGCGGTTGGAGTCGATGTAGCCGTCGGCGTGGCCGTAGGTGATGCTGTTGGCGTTACTGTAGGCGTTGCTGTAGGTGCGACAGTCGGAGTTACGGTTGGTACTGGCGTTGGTGTAGGTACTGTTGTAGATGATGCTACTGCGATTTGGTCTAGGTTGACGTTGCCGGAGTCGCTCGAATCGTACTTGTATGCAATGCTATTATTGCCGGCATTAAGCGTGAGCGTCTCCACTTTTGTACCCCAAGTATCCCAGTTCGCAAGGTTACTGAGAGATGTTTGACGAATTTTTGTGCCATTGACATAAATACTCAGAGTACGGGCAGCGCCTTGAGCGTTTCCGTATTTCAGTGTTACATCGTAGTTTCCTGCGGTCGCTGCGTTAACCGTGAAGGTTGTCGTAGCGCCTTGTATCCAGTAACCATCTACAAAGCCGGTTCCCGAGAAACCAGTGTGATCATTATTGACTTTAGCGCCGGATGCAAGAGCTGCATTCTCTGCTTGATAAGTGCCGGACGGTGCTGGTGTTGGTGATGGTGATACAGTCGGTGTAGGAGAAGGCGTTGTTGTAGAGCCATAGATTTCGAATTCAGATAGTTGTCCGGCCTGCCAGCTTGTGTTAGATGTAATGTTCAAGCGCACATATCGTGTGCTGGCTGCAGCAAAGTTGATGGTCACCGTGTTGTTGTTGACCGATGGATCGAAAGTGTAGCTCGATGAGCCGACAATATTCGAAAAGGTTGAGCCGTTCGTGCTGCCTTGGATGGCAAGTGTTTGTGTACGTGTGCCCCATCCAGCCGGAAGCTTCAGTATCAACTGATCGATGCTCGTGCTAGCACCCAGGTCGATCTGAATCCATTGCGGAAAGGCATTATTCGTACTCTCCCAATAAGTGCTTTGACTGTTGTCATTGACATTACTAGCAACATAAACATCGGCATGTCCACTGGCTGTCACCGTCTTGCCAAGAGCAAGGTTAGGTCCTCCAGCGGCTGAGGCTGCGAATGGATAGAACGTGATCTGCGAAAGCAGTACAACAATGGCGAGAAATAAGATGATGATTGGGTTCTTGCTTAGCCTTTTTCTCAATGGATACATAAAAAACCTCCTGTTAAAATGTTGTTCTAGCCCGAAATAATGCGCTTACATTTCTGTGCAGATTAATCCCCTATGCAACCACCTCCCTTAATGTCGCGATTAAGAACGCAAAGAAAACCGATATTTATCCAATATTGGTTTTCTTAATCGATAAAGAGCATGGATGATGATGTATTTTTGAATGATCGGATAACCTTAGCATAAGTCAGTTGCACGGTCTCCTGAAGATGTATTCCTACGCTTTTCATGTGTAATTTTATGGTAAGAGTTAAATCCTCGATGGGATAACACTGCTGTACATGACTCGAAAAAGGTATTTCATACTCCACTCACCTAATGATTGCGGCACAAGCATTTCTTCAGATTATTATTAATAGTAATGTTTACATTTAAGACAACACTCGTTATACTATAAAAATGTCGATTTAATAGTAATGAATACTATTAAAACATTTAAATGATTTAGGGGGATTTAGTTATGATACGATTTGTTAAAAAAACCAGTCTTCTGCCACTGTTAGCTCTGTTAGTACTCGTCGCCTGTTCTACCCAAGAGAAAGCTACACCAAATGCCACAACGCCAACGGAATCAAAGCATATTACTCTCTTATTTAATGTGCAGAGCAATACTATTGATCCCCATACGGATACGAACTACACGGCAGTACGTGCTGGTATAGCTGAAACGCTTGTTAAGATTGACAATGACTTGAAGCTGCAGCCCGCTATCGCTGAATCATGGACCAGTGAAGACGGGCAGCATTGGACATTTAAGATTAGAGACGATCTTACCTTTCATAACGGAGAGTCTGTAGACGCTGCGGCCGTCCAAGATTCCTTGGAACATGCACAGAAGCAGAATCCATCCGTCAAAAATGCTCTACACATCCGAGAACTCAAATCTGACGGACAGCAGCTGACGATAACAACCGATCAGCCTTTCCCTGAGCTTCCATCCTATCTGGTACATCCGAATACAGCTATCATTGCTGAGGCTTCTACCTCACAAGCACCAATTGGAACAGGCCCATTTCTACTCACTTCCTTCTCACCGGGCAGTGAACTGAATGTTGCTCGATATGCCCATTACTGGGGTGGTGCAGTGAAATTGGACACAGCTACAATGGTATTCAATGAAGATGCTAACGCACGCCATCTAGCCATTCAGGCGAGTAGCGCACATATTATTTTCCGCCCGCCAATTGAATCCATGGAGCAGCTATCAGCTGACTCTTCAATCACACTTGACTCGTTAACCAGTCTTAGGACGCATCAACTCCTATACAATATGAATAATTCTGATCTACAGAAAGAAGAAGTTCGGAGAGCGTTTGATGCATTAATTGATCGTAATTCTATTACAAGTAGTATGATGTCTGGACAAGCTACTGCAGCAGCAGGTCCTTTTCTAGCAGAGGCTCCTTTTTCGCCAGCCTATACGAAAAAAACATTTGATCCTGAAGCTGCTCGCCAATCTTTTCAAGCTGCAGGTTACGAATTGGAGAACGGAATGATATCTAGCGCTGGGAAGCCGCTTGCCTTTACGTTGTTGACCTATCAATCTAGAGCCGAGCTTCCGCTGATCGCTCAGCTTTTACAAGCAAATGCCAGTGAGCTCGGTATTCAACTAGATATTCGTCAGGTAGATAACATTGATGAATATTTGGCTATTAATGATGATTGGGATATGGCTTTATACAGTATGATTACGGCACCGCGCGGTGATGCTAGTTATTTCCTGAATGCTGCTTATACGCCAGAGGGAGCACTGAATTACGGAGGCTATCAAGAGCCGGAGCTAACCTCTATTATTACGAAGCTTAATCGCACAATTGTGGAAGAAGATCGCTATGCACTCGCCAAAGAAGCGGTTAGCTATATTGATGAGCATTACTTGAACTCTTTTATCATTCATCCCAATAACGTGGTCGTAATCAGTAAACAGGTGAAAAATTGGGTAACAAGTAAAAGTGAATATTATTTTCTGACAAAAGATTTGGATATCGAATAAGATGCTGCGTTCTATTGTCCGAAAGCTGCTGGAACTTCTACTTTTCATCCTGCTGTTGTCTTTCATTAGCTTCTGTTTGCTGAAGCTGCTTCCCGGGGATCCCGTCCGAAGTATACTTAGAGTAGATGATGTAGCTGTATCCAATGTTCAAATAGAAGCTATGCGTACGGAGCTTGGTTTGAATGAGTCATTAATTGTACAGTACGGAATATGGCTGAGGCAGATGCTTCAGCTTAACTTAGGGGATTCCTATATAACCAGCAGGCCGGTTATCACTGAATTTATCGAAAAACTGCCGTATACGCTAATGCTTACTCTTGGTTCATTACTTGTTATGCTGATAATCGCGATTCCGTTCGGAACGTTGTCTGCCATATATGCTAATCGCTGGATTGACAAGCTGAGCCGCTTATTCTCCCTGCTTGGCTCTGCCATGCCTAGCTTCTGGCTAGGCTTACTGCTTATTCAGCTCTTTGCTGTTAAGCTTCAGATCCTGCCGCCTATGGGGGAAGGAAGCATCCTTCATCTCATTATTCCCTCTCTCACGCTGGGGATTGCGATGTCAGCTGTTTATGTAAGAATGATTCGCGCTAGTCTGATTGAAAGTGCCGGTCAAGATTTCGTCGCTTCCGCAAGAGCAAGAGGCATACATCCCATACGCTTGTTCATTTTTCACACATTTAGGCATAGCCTAGTCCCTTTGGTCACGATTTTAAGTGAGAGTATCGGCAGTCTGCTTGGGGGAACTGTTGTGATAGAGGTGTTATTTGCTTATCCAGGTTTAGGACAATGGGTCGTGAATGCCATAACAGCACGGGATTATCCCGTTATTCAAGGGTATACCTTGCTAATGAGCTGTTTCGTAATTAGCATCAATATGGCTGTGGAAGTATCCTACCGCTGGATAAACCCGCAAATTGCGAGGAGAGGAAAGTTGAAATCATGAGATCCACAGCTGCGTTGAAGCAGCAGTCTGGGAAACGACGAATAAAATACACCACTCTTCTATTATTTGTTCTAGTTATTATGGTCATTATTATGACACCTGAAATAACTCCGCAAGATGCTAACAAGCTGATTATAGGCAATCGTCTGCTAGGCCCAAGCAGTGAACACTTACTCGGTACGGATCATTTAGGTCGTGATTTATTGTCAAGAATGATAGCAGGCGTTCGTACTACTGTAGGAACCAGCCTGCTGATTTTATCTATTTCCATGGTGATCGGTGTTACGCTTGGCTTGCTTACCGGATTTTTGGGAGGCTTATACGATCGTATGTTCAAACGTATCGTTGACGCCTTTATGACGCTTCCTGATTATATATTTGCTATCGTTCTTAGTGGGTTGCTCGGACCAGGATTTCTCAATCTCCTCTTTGCCGTGATAGCGGTCAAGTGGGTTGGGTATGCCAGGCTTGTGAGAAGCACCGTACTCCAGGAAAAAGAAAAAGATTATATCAAACTAGCTGAATTGGCAGGCGTCCCTGCTCTGAGGATTGTAAAGAAGCATTTGCTTCCACGTGTGATGGGCAATGTCTTCGTACTTGCAGCTCTCGATCTTGGTAAAATTATTCTTATTATCGCCTCTCTCTCTTATCTTGGACTTGGTCCACAGCCTCCCACAGCGGAATGGGGCTCCATGTTGAATGAAGGAAGAGTTTATTTCAATACTGCTCCACACCTTATGCTTGCCCCAGGAATAGCAATAATGATTACGGTCCTTATTGCTAATATCTGTGGAGATCGGCTCCGTGACAAATTGGATGTGAGGATGAAGAAAGGAGCGTAATCACATGCTAAGTATTCATAATCTCATCGTCGACTCTAGCCGCGATAAGTTAGTAAGAGGTATTAGCTTGGAGCTACAAGCAGGTGGATGGCTCGCCTTGGCTGGCGAAAGCGGCAGCGGCAAAAGCTTAACAGCTGCTTCCATAGGCGGATTACTATCAAAAGAACTTAAACAAAGCGGGATCATCAGTTGGCAAGGTACGGATCTAGCTGATCTATCTCCATCACGTAAGCGGCAATTTCTTGGGAAGGAAATCAGTTATATTTTCCAAGATTATCAGGGAGCTTTCACGCCCTTCATGACGATTGGGAAGCAGCTTGATGAGCAGCTTCTTACGCATACTGCACTCAATCGTACGCAAAGACGAGTATTGTCCATTGAAGCATTAGTTAACGTCAGTCTATCTGGTGAACGGGTTTATGGAAGCTACCCCTCTGAGCTAAGCGGAGGGCAATTACAGCGAGCGGCAATTGCTTCCGCACTCATCTTGAATCCAGCATTAATGATTGCCGATGAGCCAACGACTGCGCTTGATAGTCTAACCGCACATAAGGTTTTAACCTATATTTCAAAGGCGAGAGCAAGACGTGACATGTCAGTCTTATGGATCACGCATGATCTGAGACATGTGCGGCGATACGCAGATCATGTGGCTATTATGCTCAAAGGTGAGATTGTGGAACAAGGAGCTGTCGATCAAGTGTTGAACGCCCCTGCCCATTCGTACACACAGCAATTGATTGCGGCGATTCCTCCGCTCTCTCCGCATGTTCCAAGAAGGCTCGGACTACCAGAAGGAGTACATGAAACATGACACACAACACGATCGTCCATGTGATGAACTTGCATAAATGTTATTCCACTGAGCAACCCGTTCTTCATCATATATCTTTCGATCTCAAGAAGGGCGAATGTCTTGGTATTGTAGGAGAAAGCGGCAGCGGCAAGAGTACGCTGGCACGCTGTCTTCTTTCGCTTATAGAATGGCAGCAAGGACAGATTTACTTTGAAGGCCTTGGGCTGAAGAACCTTGCGCCTAAACAGCTACGGAAGGTGCGAGCACGTATGGGTGCTGTCTTCCAGAATGCTTCAACTGCATTGAATCCAAGCGTACGCATAATAGATTCTTTGATGGAGCCGCTTGATGAACATAAAGGATATACGCCTTCCTTCCTCGCACAGGACAGCTGGCTTGGTAGGATAGGCATTGCGGAGAAACTTCTTGCGCTTGTTGGATTGCCAGAAAAGTATTTGTTCAAATACCCGCATGAGCTTAGCGGTGGTGAGAAGCAACGCGTTACGATTGCTAGGGCCATCAGTACAGAGCCTGCTTTCATCGTGCTTGATGAACCTACAGCAAGTTTGGATGTGACGACTCAAGCCATCATCCTTAATCTGCTAAAGGATCTGAAGGAAAGTCTTAGCCTATCGTATCTATTTATTTCCCACGACCTTGCGGCTGTCCATTTCATGAGTGATCGCATCATCGTCATGAAGAATGGTCATATTGTCGATCAGTTCGGAGTAGAACAAATCTTTAGCGATGAGCGTCATTCCTATACGAAGCAATTGCTGCAGGTATTCGCAGGATGAGAGAAATTTCACACAAAGCTTATCTGATGCTGAGTATTCCTTTAATCATCTCCACGATTACAACACCACTGCTTGGTGCTGTGGATACAGCGGTCGTCGGCCATTTGTTTGATCCTGCTTATTTGGGAGGAACGGCAATTGCCATATTAATATTTAACACGATCTATTGGCTATTCGGATTTCTTCGCGTCAGCACTTCTGGCTTCGCAGCTCAAGCACGAGGAAAAGAAAATCTTTCAGAAGGAGTATCCGAGTTAGTTCGTCCTCTGCTTGTTGCAGGACTTATCGGAATCGTCCTAATCGCTCTTCAGATGCCTATCCTGGAATCTTCACTTTCTCTAATAAAACCTGACGCTGATGTAGCGAAATGGGCAGCTGTCTATTTCTACGTCCGGATCTGGGGAGCTCCACTTACGCTCATGAATTATGTATTGCTTGGCTGGTTGATGGGAATGAAACATATTAAATATACACTCATCACACAGATCTCCATGAATGTACTGAATATCATTTTCTGTTTGTTGCTTGTGCAGTTCTTCCACTTAGGAGTTGGCGGAGTTGCTGTGGCTACTCTTCTTGCTGAAGCTATCGCCTTTTTGCTAGGCGTTCTGCTTGTTATGCGTTCACCGTATATGAGCTTAACTTCTCTGCGTTTGAGAGGACAATTCAAAATTGTAGATATGCAGGGAATGTTTCGTGCCAATGGGGATTTGTTCATTAGAACGCTTTGCTTACTGGCTATGTTTAATCTTTTTACTGCACGCAGCACTTCGTTCGGTACGGAAGTATTGGCCGCGAATACGATACTGCTGCAAGTTCATTATTTAATGGCTTATTGCTTCGATGGCTTGGCTAATGCGAGCAGTATATATGCCGGGCAAGCAAAAGGATCAGGAAGCCGCAAGCAGCTATCACGAACCATCTATTTATCCTTCATCTGGGGAGGAATTGCTTCTATTGTATTGGCAGTCGTGTACCTGTTGACAAAAGGAGCATTACTCTCGTTATTCACTGACAACGAATTGATCAAACAACTGGCTGTTCAATTCGATGGATGGCTTACGCTATTCCCGATTGTCACTGGATTTGGTCTCGTATTCTATGGTGTTTTCACGGGAATTACGAAAACGGCCCCTATCCGCAATTCGATGCTGCTCTCGCTTGCTGCCTTCTTCATTAGTCTGCCGATCTTGGTTCCCGCCTATGGGAACAATGGTCTGTGGATTGCTTTTCTTATATTTGGTTTGGGTCGTACGATTTTTCTGCTGATGTACATTCCTACGTTGATCAGAGACCCTGTCCTGAAGCAAAAGTAATGAGTCCCTCCGGTCACTTCATACTGAAAAGCGTTTGTTCCAATTATGATTGATGGAGCGACGCTTTTTTATGTCCAGCAAATCAAATAAGAAGACAACAAAAAGAACCTTTAATCTATAGCTAGATCAAAGATTCTATTATTTAATATGAATAATTGAGTATAAATTACGGATTAATCAGGTTCATTCCTTCAATGAATAGCTAAGTGTAAGCAAGCTCTTTCTTGCTTAGACCAAGTGATGCTGCTGTTGAAGCATGAATTTCTTGCAGTAGCTCAGGGTTTTCCATCAATGACAAGCCATATGAAGGAATCATTTCCTTGATTTTCGGCTCCCATTCTTTAATATGCTGCGGGAAGCATTTGTTCATCACGTCAAGCATGACATGAACGGCAGTAGAAGCACCTGGAGATGCGCCCAGTAGTGCGGCAATCGAACCATCAGAGGCACTGATTACTTCCGTTCCGAATTGGAGCGTTCCTTTGCCGCCAGCTACCGTATCTTTTATGACTTGAACACGCTGGCCTGCTGCTACAAGATCCCAATCCTCGATTCGGGCATTCGGGATAAATTCACGTAGTTCTTCAATACGCTTCTCTTTGGATAACAGAACTTGCTCAATCAGATATTTCGTTAATGACATGTTTTTTGCACCTGCTGAGAGCATCGTAACGAGATTATCCGGTTTCACGGAAGTAATTAAATCAAACATAGATCCTGTCTTCAAAAACTTCGGAGAGAATCCGGCAAACGGACCGAATAACAATGATTTTTTATTATCAATGAATCGGGTGTCCAGATGCGGAACCGACATAGGCGGAGCTCCGACCTTCGCTTTTCCATATACCTTTGCATGGTGCTGAGCTACAACCTCTGGATTATTACATACCATGAAGATTCCGCTTACTGGGAAGCCGCCAATATGTTTTCCTTCAGGAATTCCGGATTTTTGCAGCAAGTGCAGGCTTCCGCCTCCGCCTCCGATAAAGACGAATTTCGCAGTGTGGCGTTCAACGTTTCCGCTGCCGTTCCGAACTTTTAATTCCCAAGCGCCATCGCTGGTACGGTTCATATTATCAACGCTGTGTTTGTATTGGATGTTGACGTTTTTTCTTTTTAAGTGATCAAATAAAACGCGCGTCAAAGCTCCAAAATTAACATCCGTGCCGGTGTCAATTTTGGTTGCCGCTATTGGATCATTCGATGAACGATCTTGAATAATAAGTGGAATCCATTCTTTCAGCTTCTCGAGATTATCGGAAAACTCCATCCCTTGAAACAATGGGTTACTCGTCATCGCTTCGAAACGCTTCTTCAGAAACGAAACATTTTGCTTTCCTTGAACCATACTCATATGCGGCAATGGCATAATAAAATCCTGCGGATTACGAATCAGCTTGCTGTCGACAAGATAAGACCAAAACTGCATGGAAAGCTGAAATTGTTCATTGATTTGGATTGCTTTGCTAATATCCACCGATCCGTCTGGTTTTTCGGTTGTGTAGTTAAGCTCGCATAATGCAGCATGCCCTGTCCCTGCATTATTCCATTCGTTAGAGCTTTCCTCTCCCGCACTATCAAGCTTCTCGAACACTTTAATTTCCCATTCCGGTACTAATTCCTTCAAGAGTGTCCCTAAAGTCGCACTCATGATTCCGGCACCAATTAAGATGACGTCTGTCTTCGTTTCACTGTTGCTCATTATTACCATCCTTATACCCTGATATTTGCAGATAGCATGCAGGCGTTCATGCTTAGGCATTACCTAAGCTCAGGCGTGGACGTATCACACACCTATTCTGTTTTGTCACAACGATTCAATTGTACATGTCAATTATTTCTAGAATGAATCAGCTTCTTTTATCAGATAATTATAAGCTATTTACATGCTGGTGAAAAGTGAGAAATCCGCCCACAGTAATCATCGTATAGTGATGTGAAAAAAACCGCCAAATTGGCGGTTTTCTACTAGCAGATCATAATGATCTGCTTCGGCTAATAAAGAGCAATGCAAAGGAAATGACGACAATAGCGATTGTCCATGCCCAAGCCATCGAGGCATTGCCTGAATCAACCGCAACATAGATGGCAGTAGGAATCGTCTGTGTTCTTCCAGGTATATTACCGGCAATCATAAGTGTTGCTCCGAACTCCCCTAGGCCTCTCGCAAAGCCTAGAATGTAAGCGGTAGTTAAGGAGCGGAAAGCGAGCGGCAAAGTGATGTAGCGGAATACCGCCCACTCACTTGCTCCCATCGAACGTCCTGCATCTTCCAAATTCCGGTCAACAGAAGCGAAACCGACCTTCATGGTTTGATATACGAGTGGGAACGATACCACTATCGCTGCAATGACGGCAGCCCACCAGGAGAAGACGATTGGTGCATGGAATAACCATTCTATCCATTCCCCAATCCAGCTTCTCCTCCCCAGCAGCACGAGCAATAGAAAACCAACAACCGTTGGCGGCAGTACTAACGGCAGCATGAAAAGTGTTTCAAGTGCTGTTTTGCCTTTGAAGCTTCGCTTTGCCATCCACCATGCGGCCGCTACACCAATGATAAGAACAACGATGCTGGATAATAACGCTACCTGTAAGGAAAGTCGGATTGGCAACGAAAAGTCTTGCCAGTTTATAGCTGCCACGATTAGTTAGGAACAGTGAAGCCGTATTTCACAAATACGTCCAGCGCTTCTTGCGTTTGCAGATAGGTATAGAATTGCTCGGCTTCTTGACTATGTTTAGTTGCTTTCACAATTCCGATTGGATACTGAATCGCTTTGTAACTCGCTTGGTCAACGGTAAAAGCGATTTTGACTTTATCAGAAGTTAGCGCATCCGTCTTGTAGACGAAGCCTGCATCGGCATTGCCGGTTTCAACATATTGCAATACTTGTCTTACATCTTTGCCTTGTACGGATTTGGTTTGCAAGGAGTCCCATAGGTTGGCGCTTGTCAATGCTTCCTTGGCATAATTGCCTGCTGGTACACTCTCTGGTATACCGATTGCGACTGTTTTCACTTCCGCTTTCGATAGGTCAGCTATTGCACCGATTGCTGCAGCAGAATCTGCTGGTACAACGACAACAAGTTCATTATTCAACAGATTAACTTGCTGAGCAGAATCAATAAGCTGCTTGTCCACAAGTGCAGTCATGTTCTTAACAGCTGCTGAGAGGAACAAATCGGCAGGTGCCCCTTGTTCAATCTGCTGCTGAAGCGCTCCGGATGCACCGAAGTTAAAGCTCAGCTTTATGTTTGTGTTAGCCGCTTCATACGTTTTCTGCAACTCGGTCAAGGCATCCTTCATGCTTGCTGCTGCAGAAATGATAAGCTCAACCGTTTCGGCCGGTTGTTCTGTCGGCTGCTCGGTCGGTGCAGCTGTGCTTTCAACCGGTGCATTTGTGCTTGCGTTTGTTTTCGTATTTTCTGCTGTACCGCAACCTGCGAATACGAGCATCATAGCTAACGCAATAGATAAGAACATATAACCTTTAATCTTCTTGAACATCAAATAGCCTCCTAGTTTAATATTAAATATATTCAAATATATCTAAATCATATTATATGGAATATAACCTCAATGTAAATGCAATTAACAAAACGTACACATCCTACTATGGTACAATGAAAAGGTTAGCCCTACTGAAATTCAGCATAAAAGGAGGAGCATCATGACCGGCGATGTCTCGTACACGACTGAAGATATTGCAAGGCTTCTACAAATTTCAAAACTTACGGTGTATGATCTTATAAAAAAAGGTGAATTGC
The DNA here is from genome assembly GCF_005930355.1 of Paenibacillus sinopodophylli. Classification (GTDB taxonomy): domain Bacteria; phylum Bacillota; class Bacilli; order Paenibacillales; family Paenibacillaceae; genus Pristimantibacillus; species Pristimantibacillus sinopodophylli. The sequence goes on along the minus strand of NZ_VDBO01000001.1, from coordinate 697,570 downwards.
CCTCATACCGAGTTGGTAAGCAAATGCGTGTCGACCCTGCGGATCTCGAAGCTTATAAACAAAAAGCCAAAGGCGTGCATGTAACGGAGAACAAGGTGATTATGGAACAGCCTCTGCGTACAAGCTCTCCGACTCAAGGTACAGGTCTAAAGCCAATCGTTATAACAGGACAAGATCTTAGTCTTGACATTCTAGCGAAATATTTGGAGCTGAATACCGATGGCATTCGTCCGCTGCGAGCCTATGTGGGAAGTCTTGACAGTTTGATCTCCATGTATCGCGGAGAATCTGATATTGTAAGTACACATTTGCTAGATGGTGATACTGGTGAATACAATCTGCCATATATCAAAGCACTTCTCGTAGGTTCCTCCTACATCGTCGTCAACTTGCTCTCTAGAAATGCAGGAATGTACGTACAGAAAGGCAATCCCCTGTCGATGAAAGGCTGGTCGGATTTAAGCACCCAAGGCTTGCGAATCGTTAACCGTGAGAAAGGCGCTGGTGCGCGCGTATTACTCGATGAGCAGCTGCGGCTGCACGGAATCAAAGCCAGTGCGCTAGTAGGCTATGATTTCATACAAAGCAACCATCTAGGTGTAGCTTCGAAAGTCGCGTCGGGTGCTGCAGACGTTGGCATAGGCGTTGAGAAAGCAGCATCAATCGTTGGGAATGTAGACTTTATACCCTTAATTGAAGAACGCTATGATCTCGTCATGCTCAAAACCGAAACCAACCAGGCATGGATCACTTCACTGCTGCAAATTCTACGTTCAGACGCTTTTAGAAATGAGCTGCAATCCATTACAGGCTATGATTTAACCCGAACGGGAGAAATCTTAATGGAAACCTAGCATATGGCTGGACGATAAGATTAAAGAGTAGTTTACGAATTGTTTTATTCCGGAAGCTGCTCTTTATTGTCTCCTTAACCTTATCTGCTTCAAGCTCTTGCTTCCAGGCGGTCCAGAAACTGCTCCAACAACGCCTGTGTATTCTCGCACTCTGAAAGTGCAAGCATAGATGATTCAACTTGCTGAACAAAGGGTGATTGTTCCAAATCATCCCTGCAATGCTCCACAATACTTCTAATATTGTCCTCCCTCATTTCAAGGTGGAACTGAAAGCCAAACACATTATCGCCATAGCTAAATGCTTGATTCTTACAGGCAATACTTGAAGCCAGCAGCTTAGCACCAGCGGGCAAATCGAAGGTCTCTCCGTGCCAGTGAAATACAACAGCTTCGTCTGGGAATGCTTGAAAAAGTGAATTTTCCTTATCATCGTGAAACCAACGAATAGGAAACCAACCAATTTCTTTATGCTCATTCGGATAAACGCTAGCTCCAAGTGTTTCAGCAAGCAATTGTGCTCCCAAGCATATGCCAATAATCGGTTTGCCGTTTCGAATAGCGGATGCCAAGTATTCTTTTTCCGCTTTTAGCCAGGAATGCTCCTTCTCATCGTTAACACTCATCGGCCCTCCTAGCAGCACGAGCCAGTCCCAAGTATCTGCTGTTGGAAGAGCATCACTTGCAAATAACTGTGATACCTCGAAAATATGTCCGCGCGTTTGTGCCCAAGCTGCAATACTTCCTGCGTTCTCAAATGCGGCATGTTGGAAACAGCGTATTCGCATTTCACCCTCCCTTCTTTTCTAAAACATACTAAAAACGTCTAAACCACATCATCCTTCATCAATATATATCGTTTAACGATACAAATCAATATAAATATGTTAGTTTATATGACATTATATTTTCCCGTATCTCTCTTTCTCAATAAAAAAAGTCCTCTTCTCCATGAGAAAAGAACTTTTTACGATGAAGATTTAACAAATCAGTAATGCTTTTCGTCAGCCTTCAGTTTAAACGCGTCATATCATGCTGGAAATCGAGCAGGCCTGCCCTCTTCAGCTCTTCAGCATGAATCTCAGATAATTCCTCCAGCAGCTCCATTCCGTAAGCTGTCACCTGTATAAACACACTTCGCTTATCCAGAGGATTAGGCATTCGTTCTACTAGTTTAAATTCTTCACAACGTTTAATAAGTTCTCCACATGCATGAGGAGTAAGCTGCAGTCGCTCTGCCAGCTCTTTCGGCGTAGCATGCTCCCTGCCAGGAAATCCCATAATCGCTAGCATTAGCTGATGATATTGAGGTGTAAGTCCTTTACTTCTGGCTGCGTCCTCACTAAAACGAATAAATTTTCGAATCCGATATCGAAAGGAAGCAAGCTCTTCATAAATGTGTTTGGGTAATCGTCTGTTTGCCATATCCTGCTCCTTGTCTACCATGTTTGATTCTAGTTTAAAGGATTGATGCTTGCGTCACAATGGAAACATCTCTAAGAATTTATTTAGCGCAAGCTATATTTGTTAGGATATATAACGTATCATCTGATTTTTTTAAAATAATTAAAAATGCAAGCGCTTCTATGTAATTAAACCTTACATTCATGTATTGACTTAGATCGTTTCGCGATATATATTTGAGCATATCCAGTTATAACTAGTGTTTAAAACCTGTTAAGAATAGTTGTTTTTCGGAATAATGCCTTGCATATACAACGATGTTGGTGGTGAATCTTTATGACAACCAGAACTGTAAAAAGCGTCTGCCCTTATTGCGGAGTAGGATGCGGCATCGTACTCGAAGTAGCTGACAATCGTGTTGTCAAAGTAACGGGGGATAAAGAGCATCCAACCAATCACGGCAGATTGTGTACGAAGGGAAATACTTGTGCCGAAGCGATTACGGAGTCAGGTCGAATGGAATATGCCTACATGCGTCCCATTCGCAAAGGAATTGCGGAACAAATGCCCATCGATAAAGCGATCAGCCGGGCAGCTAAGCAGCTCCGCTCGATTCTGGATAAGCATGGTCCAGATGCTCTCTCCTTTTATGTATCAGGGCAGATGTCGCTCGAATCGCAGTACCTCATTAACAAATTAGCCAAGGGTTACGTAGGAACCAACAATATTGAATCCAATTCTCGTCTATGTATGGCAAGCGCAGGAAGCGGCTATAAGCTATCTCTCGGCGCCGATGGTCCTCCCGGCTCCTATAAGGATTTGGATCAATGTGATCTATTCTTTGTAATAGGTGCCAATATGGCTGATTGCCACCCTATCCTGTTTCTAAGGTTAATGGACCGAATAAAGGCAGGTGCAAAGCTAATTGTTGTAGATCCTCGTAGAAATGCAACGGCAGATAAAGCTTCGCTTTTCATGCAGATTAAGCCAGGTACCGATCTAGCGCTTCTAAACGGTCTGCTCTATCTGTTGCTGAAGAATAAGGATGTCGATGATGCATTTATTCAAGAGTTCACTTCCGGCTGGGAAGCTATGCCTGAATTTCTGGAAGACTATTCACCTGACAAAATGTCTGAGATTACAGGCATCCCTGAGGCGGATATTAGGCAAACTGCAGAATGGATTGGAGCAGCTCCCAATTGGATGAGCTGCTGGACGATGGGATTGAACCAAAGCACGCACGGAACATGGCATACGAATGCGATCTGCAACCTTCATCTTGCAACGGGAAAAATATGCAAGCCAGGCAGCGGCCCCTTCTCCCTTACTGGTCAACCCAATGCAATGGGCGGGCGCGAGATGGGCTATATGGGCCCAGGCTTGCCTGGTCAACGTTCGGTTTTCATAGAGAAGGAAAGGTTTTTTATAGAAGATATGTGGAAGCTGCCACGGGGCACACTCCGAACAGAAGTAGGGACAGGTACGGTAACGATGTTTGAGAGCATGATGGCCGGCGACATTAAAGCTTGCTGGATCATTTGTACAAACCCGGTAGCGACGGTTCCCAATCGGAGGAATGTTATTGCAGGTCTAGAAGCTGCTGAACTCGTTATTACCCAAGATGCCTTCTTCCAGACCGAAACGAACGAGTACGCGGACATTATGCTTCCGGGGGCGTTATGGTCAGAGGCTGAAGGCGTTATGATCAACTCCGAACGGAACTTAACCTTAATGCAGCAAGCTGTAAGTCCTCCAGGCGAGGTGCTTCCTGATTGGCAGATCATTGCTCGCGTTGCTTGTGAAATGGGCTATTCCGAAGCGTTCACCTATAGCTCTGCCGAGGAGATATATCGAGAGATCCAACAGGCGTGGAATCCTAAGACCGGATACGATATTCGCGGCGCTTCCTATGAGCGGCTTCGCAACACCTCAATGCAGTGGCCCTGTGCACCTGAGCAAACAGACGATCGTAATCCTATTCGTTATTTGAACAATGGAATCAGCCAAACATTGAAAGTGAATGAAGATGGCAGCCGTCCACGTATCGTTTTCCCTACGGAGAGCGGCAAAGGTATATTTCTTGCAAGACCTGATATGCCTCCTGCTGAGCTGCCTGATAAGGACTATCCTCTTATCTTGAATACAGGGCGTCTGCAGCATCAGTGGCACACCATGACGAAAACAGGGAAAATTGCTAAGCTGAACAAGCTCAATCCTGGTCCATTTATTGAAATACATCCAGAAGATGCTTTTATCCTCGGCATTAAACAAGATAATCAGGTGGAAATTCATTCTAGACGTGGTCTTGCGATATTGCCGGCAGTCGTCACGGACCGGGTTCGTCCTGGCAATTGCTTTGCACCTTTTCATTGGAATGATGTGTTCGGCAAAAACTTAGTGATTAACGATGTAACGAATGACGCTATTGATCCAATTTCCTTTCAGCCTGAATTTAAGTTTTGTGCCGTGTCACTTATTCGTGTTGCCGCCCCAATAGAGGAACTTGACAAACATCCCGTCTATAACGGCACTAATACATTTGATTCCATGTCAGATTACGCAAGAGACGAAGTTAAGGAGGAAGTTTATATGGCCAAAGTTGATACACTTGCCAGCATGCTCGGTATCGAATCAGCTTCAACAATGACACTGGACACGCATGAGAAAATTTATATTACAGGTTTCATAGCTAGCTTGCGAACGGATGAATTAAGACCAGTAGCTACTGTGCCAGTTCTTCCGCCTTCTGCGCCGCTTGAGATGTCGAAACGCTACTGGCTTGACGGCATGCTTGCAGGTATGTTCTCCCGGACATATTTGCCAGAATCACACGGATTGCTTTCTTCTGTCTCTACTTCAATTGCGACACTCGAGCCTCCTTCTTCATCGGATATAGAAGACAGTTCAAGCACGCAGCGTGTAACTGTTCTTTGGGCTTCGCAAACGGGCAATGCGGAGGATGCCGCTCTTCTATTTGCCAAAAAACTAGAAACATCTGGTTACGAAGTGCATTTATCTAATATGGACAGCTATTCGATTAAAGGACTTGCTTCAGAGAAGCTTGTTATATGTATAGCAAGCACTTTCGGTGCTGGTGATCCGCCTGATAATGGCTCCAGCTTCTGGCAAGCCTTGTCAGCGGGAAGCTTCCCTCTACTGCCAGAGCTCCAGTTTTCTGTTCTTGGTTTCGGTGACTCTAATTACGATCTATTCTGCGGATTCGGTCAAATTCTTGATGCTCGACTTGAAGAGCTCGGTGGCAAACGGCTTGTCGCGCGCGCAGATTGCGATACCGATTCCGAAGAAACTTTAGATAAGTGGTCCACTTCAATTGAGAAAGCGTTAGATGATTATAAACAAGCTGGTGCTGTCAAGGAAGCATCCTCTGGCACAAACGAGCTTGCTTATGCTGCTCAAACATCGGCTGCCGCGAAGGAAGCTGTCGTAGTGCCTGGTTCAGATCGGAACCATCCTCTCGCTGTGAGTCTCATTTCTAATAAACGACTCAGTAAAGACAGCTCCGAGAAAGAAACGCGGCATTATATATTCGATCTAAAAAATTCCGGGCTAAAGTATGAGGTTGGAGATGCATTGGGGGTATGGCCATCCAATTGTCCGTCGCTTGTAGAGGAAATGATAAATGCGACGAGCTTGAAGGCATCTGACATGGTCACCGTAAAGGATAAAGGTGAAATAACCCTTATTGAGGCACTAACCAAACATTATGATATTACTAGAATATCACCTGCCTTCCTGCAGACATTTCAAGAACGATCAAATAATGAAATGCTTCTTCGTCTTCTCCAAAGCGAGATTAGCGCAGAACTCAAAAATTGGCTATGGGGTCGCCAAATTATTGATGTACTTGAGGAATTTCCAATTGCTATTAGTCCAAATGATTTCCTTTCCATGTTAAAACCTATGCAGCCACGACTGTATTCCATCTCCTCCAGCTCAAAGGCTAATTCAAATGAGGTTCATATTACGGTATCCACCATACGTTATCAATTCAATGGCAAAGATCGAAAAGGTGTTTGCTCCGTCTTTCTTGCTGATCGTGCCGAGCAAGCATTGGAGGTTCCTGTATTTGTTCAAAGAACATCACACTTCCATCTTCCTACAAACCCTGATGCGCCATTGATTATGGTAGGTCCTGGAACAGGAGTCGGGCCGTTCAGAGGTTTTCTACAAGAGCGGAGATCAACAGGATCCCTTGGGAAAAATTGGCTCATATTCGGAGAGCAGAGATCTGAATCTGATTTTTATTTCCAAGAGGAGCTGGAGGATATGCAAAAAGATGGTGTCCTTCATCGCTTCGACACAGCCTTCTCTCGTGATCAGACATATAAAATATACGTTCAGCACCGCATGCTGGAAAACGGAGCAGAGCTATGGGCTTGGCTTCAGGAGGGCGCTCACTTCTATGTATGCGGAGATGCCAATCGCATGGCAAAGGATGTCGATGCCGCATTAAAGCAAGTCATCCAGCAGCACGGAGGAAAAAGCAGCGAAGAAGCTGATCAGTTTGTGAAGGAAATGTCACAAAACAAACGATATGCACGAGATGTATACTGAAGCTTAACGGGTCTTTAGAATCGATGTGTGGAAAATGAAAACAACCGACTATATTAGCTTAATCTGCTTATAGTTGGTTGTTCCTCTTTATCTGCTGAAATCACAGTATTCAAGTAATTCTAGCACCTTCGAATCGTGTAGCAAACCCGCTTACGATATCGCCATTCTCCCCATTGGCTCGTGCGAACACTTCAACTTCATCATAAGATTGCAATTGCACAATTCCTGCCGCATCGATAACGCCTATGCGAGGTGTGAAGTTTTCACGATCTGATATGCGAGGAATGCCATTAATTCGAATAACTACGTCTACTGCTACAGGAGTAAGTGTGATCGTCTCGATCATAAAGATAGCCATTATTGAATTAATACCGTTTTGTTTGGGACGAAACGTCGAAGTGGATGGGCTGTATTCATTGTTCATTTAATAGATACGATAGTGGCCTACACCGAATGAAAAAGGCTTAACCCAAGTTATCTTCATATCCATGCATCAAAAAAGAGACCAGGTTGTCCTGATCTCCCGCCTATTCACTAGACTCCTTCTCTTCTATTCAATTCATTCCTATACTGCAGTTTAATCGATCTATCGTTCATTTAATGTTTATTTGAATAAAACTTTGAAATCGCCTTATTTTCAAGTTCGTCCCAATGAGGTGTCGCGATGTTTAAAGGCTGCTTCAACTTACCAAACGAATCAAACAAAGCTGCAATTTCACTGAAGGAACCATCCACCCATTTCATAAACGGTAATTTATGAACGATTTTAAGAGCATAGTATACAGCTTTTTTGTGCTTTCGTATACTATTAACTTGACTTGCAGGAGTGATCGTATATCCTGATTTTTCGAGGATTTCAAACCCCTCATCCATAACGGATATGGCTTGCTTTAACAGCCTCTTGTCCTTGGATACTTTTTTTACATCACCGTTATGAAGAAAACCAATAGAGTTTAATGCGACTATAGGGACAATATGACTTTTCAGCCAAGCGTCCATATCTTCATGATAAGATAATTTATACTTCGCTTCCTTGAACACATGATCTAATAAAGGCTTGAATGGGATCTCTCCGTCTATACTGCCTAGCAGCATTTGTCCGCCTCCGCGTATGCAGATTACGCGGCCGCTCTCTTCTCGCGTTCCAGCGCTAATTTGAAATCCGAAGCCGACATTTTTTTTCACAATGCTTTTTTCCTGCAAAATACTTAGCATCCCATGGGCATCAGCATTATTGCCGACAAGAACAATGTTCTGACTCTGATTCTCAGCTAGAATAGGCAGCACGGCGGAGAAGTCATTGTATTTCATCACAACAAATATGAGATCATAATGATCATCTACTTGAAGCTCATGAATAACCTTTACTTGATCGATCGTGTTTTTAAGCTGAAAATAATGGCGAATAACAAGTCCATCTTGCTTCAATTGTTCGGCTCGCTTCCCTCTGGCAAGTACAGTGACATCATTTCCTCCGCGAATTAGCGCATGAGCCAAATAACTGCCTAATACTCCCATCCCGTACACTAATACTCTCATTAACATTCCCCTTAATCATTTTTTTGCACGATTGTTGAATTTTAATCACTTGTTGAATAAAATTAGGTTATCAGCATCACCAACTTGGTTCAATCGTTAGATGTGCCGGTTTTGTTGGTTTTTCAACAAAATGTAAAGTATTGATTAAAAAAAGGGGCGTCTCTATGGATAGAAGATCAAGAAAAAACCAAACAGCCATTATGAATGCATTAATTCAATTAATCGGAGAAAAAGATTTCGAAAAAATAACGATAAATGAAATCGCAGATCGAGCGGATGTTAATCGAGGCACCGTTTATTCGCATTACACAGACAAATATGATTTATTGGATAAGTGCCTCGAGACGGAGTTGTATCAATTGGTTGAAAGTTGCTCTGCAGTTGATGAAGAAGAGCCGTATCCAACTGAAAATTCTTTGCTCCGTACGCTTGAACAAATGGAGAAAAATGCTGTCTTTTATAAAAACTTATTAAGCAACAAAGGTATTCCTTCCTTTCGAAACCACATACAAGAAATGATGAATAAACAAATATTGGAACAACTCGTCGAAAACAATGCATGCATGGACGAGATGAGTAAAGAGATCGCGGTGCAATTTTTAAGTTCAGCGCTTGTCGGCGTAATTGAATGGTGGTTTACTCAAACCATGCCCTGTCCTGCAAAAGTAATAACTGAAAAATTATGGACAATGATAGAACTTAATCAGATGATTCTTCGCTCTCGAGCTTGAGAGATTGATAAAACGAACGGTTTGGGATCGGATTTCCGGGATCAAGCGGCTTCAAATAAAAGCCAAGCACGGAGGTCCAATCGGATCTCCGTGCTTGGCTTTTTCTCAAGTAGTCGGTTAGTTCTTAACCGGTATACTTACTTTTTTAGACCAGCTCTTACCTCCATCCGTCGTAGCATACACGGCTGGACTAGAAATGCTGGTATCGGCCATCCAGCCCTGATTGGGACTTGTGAATGAAATGATGCTCTCAAAGCCCTTAATCGGTTTTAGATTAGCCCACGTTTTACCTATATCTAGCGTGCGACCTACACCGATCTGCTCACCGGCTGGTGAGAAGCCGCCAAGAATAGCTGCGCCATCAACGAGTACTAAATTACTTGCATGACCGCCTGGTGATGCTGGCCCTTCTTTCACGATGCCTGCTGCACCGCCTGGCGCAGGTCCACCTCCTGCTGTAGCTTGGCTAATCACTTTCCGCCAGCTTGTACCGTTATCTGGAGAAGCATATAAGGAATAGGATTGTTGAGACATGCCAACTCCTCCATAAAATTTTGCCCATACCTGATTTCCGCTCGTATAAAGCTCACCACCGCTAACCTCACTTGATTTGACATTCAGCTTCGTCGTCCAGCTGTTTCCTCCATCTGTTGTACGCGAGAGCGTGTAGCCAAAGCCCGGGACAACGATTAATGCCCACCCCTGTTTCGTGTTTGCAAACTCTGCATAACGCGTGTTCGCCGGGGTATTAATTTGAGTCCAGTTCTTCCCGCCATTTGACGTTTTGTAAGCAAAAGCACGAGTATAACCAAATCCGTTCTTCGTATTAAGGAAGCGGATTCGCTCTAAGGCTATATTTCCAGTAGGCAGCTTCGTAAAAGTACTTCCGCCGTCAGTCGTTTGAATAAGGGCATTTGTGCCTCCAGCCTTTGATTTGGCGAGTGCCCACCCCGTCGTGTTCGATATGAAATCTAGCTGTGTGAATTGCCACGTTCCTTTATAGATGGATTGCCAAGTTGTGCCTGCATCAGAGGTACCGATCAGAAATCCATTGCCTGCAGCTCTCCCAGTCTTTTCGTTTAGAAATTCAATTTCACTGAAATGGAAGCTTGAGTCGCCTGCAGGCGTTCCACTGAACAAATCGGCGACAGCATCACTGCTTGCTGCTTGCGATACAGGAAGTGCCGCTGTTAAACCAATTACAAGAGCGGCGGCGGCGATTCCTGATTTCATTTTCCTATTTTTCATAAGCTATTCCTCCAAACTCTATGTTGTTTGTAAATCATATCTACCATAACTTACCCCGTAATGTCCTGATCGAATCCTATGGTTGGAAGCGCGCTTCTCTAGACAAAAAAAGCTGCCCAGCATCATAAATGACACTGAACAGCTCGTTAATTCTATTTATACCGATTGTGCATGTTTCGCGCGAGCAAGCTCAGTCGCTTCAACCATGTTTTTCAAGGAAGCAACCGTCTCCTCATAACCGCGAGTTTTAAGACCACAGTCTGGGTTGATCCAGAACAGCTTAGGATCAAGGACGCGTAGTGCACGATCAATCATGCTCGTCATTTCGTCTACATGTGGAACACGCGGACTATGAATATCGTAAACGCCTAGGCCTATGCCAAGCTTATACGTATTAAGCTCAAAGCTGTGGATCAGCTCGCCATGACTCCGTGATGTTTCGATTGAAATCACATCCGCATCCATATCTTCGATCGATCCGATCATGTCATGGAATTCACAATAGCACATATGCGTGTGGATTTGTGTTGTATCTTGAACGGTGCAAGTCGTCATGCGGAATGCTTTCACTGCCCATGCCAGGTAGTTCGCTTGATCTTCTTCTTTCAGTGGCAATCCTTCGCGAACAGCCGGCTCATCGACTTGAATCATGCCGATTCCTGCTTGCTCCAGCGCCTCTACCTCTTGACGAAGTGCATACGCCAGTTGATAAGCAATCTGCTCACGCGAAATATCATCTCGAACGAATGACCAGTTCATTATCGTAATCGGGCCAGTAAGCATACCTTTAACTGGGCGATTCGTTTTGGTTTGCGCATATTTCGTTTCTTCTACTGTCATAGCTTCTTCGAAAGCTACATCACCATAGATGATTGGCGGTTTCACGCAGCGTGATCCGTAAGATTGTACCCAGCCGAATTGTGTGAAAGCAAAGCCAGCAAGCTTCTCACCGAAAAACTCAACCATATCCGTACGCTCGAATTCGCCGTGCACAAGCACGTCCAATCCGATTTCTTCCTGAAGCTTGATCCAGATATCGATTTGGTCACGAATGAATTGATTGTATTGCTCATTATTCCATTCGCCTTTACGCCATTGTTGACGGGCTTTACGCACCTCTGCGGATTGTGGGAAGCTTCCGATTGTCGTAGTCGGGAAGATCGGCAACTGCCACTTCTGCTCTTGAACTGCATGACGCTTCTCGAATGGCAGGCTGCGAACAGGCTCTTGAACGCTAATGCCAGCTACTGCTTGTTGAATGTCATTGCGGTTGCGCTCGCCGGATTGCTTCAATGCTTGAACAGAACGTTCATTTGCCGCAAGTTCCTCTGCATATGTGTCAACGCCTTGAACGGCTGCTTTCGTAAGAAGTACAAGTTCATCGAGCTTCTCATCAGCAAAGGCAAGAGCATTCTTTAGCTCATCAGACAGCTTCTGCTCGTTGTTCACTGTTACTGGAACATGCAGCAGGCTGCTCGAAGATTGAATGATTAGCCGATCAGCAGCTACGACTTGAGTAATCTCGTTGATAAGTGCCAGCTTCTCGTTAAGCGAAGCTTTCCAGATGCCGCGTCCGTCAATAACGCCAGCGCCAAGCACCTTATCAGCTGGGAAGCCGGCATTTTGAAGGGAAGCTAGATTGGCGGACAAACCGTGTACGAAATCAAGGCCGATCCCTTTCACTGGCAACGCAACAATGCTCTTATAATCTTCTACAGATTCAAAGTACGTTTGCAGCATGATATTCAATGTCGGTACAGCTTCTGCAAAAGCAGCATAGATTCGGTTCAACCGCTGCAGATCCTCATCTGTTGTTTTCGTAACGAGAATAGGCTCATCGATTTGTACCCAAGCCACACCTTCAGCAGCAAGTTCCTTCAGAACTTGAACATAAAGCGGAACCAAACGATCAAGCCAAGAATCCGTCTCAGCTTTGTCATAGCCTTTGGAAAGCTTAAGGAAAGTAAGCGGTCCAACGAGAACCGGCTTTCCTTCAATGCCGAGTTTCTCTTTCGCTTCGCGGTAAGCTTGCAGCGGCTTGTTCTCCGTAAGCGCTGGAGCCGCTCCATCAAGCTCAGGAACGATATAATGGTAATTCGTATTGAACCATTTGGTCATTTCGCTAGCAGTTGCATCCTTCGTGCCGCGTGCAATGCCATAATACAGAGATAAAGGTACTACGCCGCCTTCATAGGCAAAGCGTTTCGGAATGATTCCGAACATGGTTGCTGTATCTAGAACATGATCGTAATAGCTGAAATCGTTCACTGCGATAAGGTCAATTCCCTTTTCTTGCTGCTTGCGCAGATGATTCAGACGAATGTCCTGCAACTGCTGAACAAAGTCCGCTTCTGCTAGTTTGCCTGCCCAGAATGCCTCCAACGCCTTTTTCCATTCTCTATCTGCACCAATACGCGGGTATCCTAATACACTACTTTTTGTCATATGGTAAGCTCCTCTGCAACTTGTTACTAAGAAGATAACACGGTTCCACTGATATAGTGTAACTGTATTAAACTATAGCTAGTTATAGCTGTTAGCTATATCAAGTTGTTTATGGAGATGTAGCTGTTATAAGCGCTTCGATATAAGCTGTTCCTAGCTTAGAGAGCGTCGCATGCTTCTGCGAAATCCAACCGACGTTAATCGTTTCTTCGCAATCCAGAGGTACAGGAATGATTTCGTTGCCGTTCAAATCCTTGCTTAGTACGCCTGTTGATATCGTATAGCCATTTAAGCCAATTAATAGATTGAATAGTGTTGCCCGATCATTCACACGAATACTTTTTTTATGCGACATCGTACTCAGAATTTCTTCTGAGAAATGAAAGGAGTTATATTCGCCTTGGTCAAAGGAAAGATAAGGATAATCCTGGAGTTGTTCAATCGATACGATGGATTGTTTAGCTAACGGGTTATTTATGCTGATAAAAATATGAGGTTTTGCCGTAAACAAGCTATTGAACTGTAAATTTGCTGTTTTGAGCAGCTTGTTGATGACCTTGCCATTGAATTCATTTAGATACAAAATGCCAATTTCACTGCGCATGCTTTTCACATCTTCAATGATTTCATAGGTTTTTGTCTCACGCAGCGTCAATTCATACTCATCATGGCCATATTCCCGTATTAAGCTAACGAATGCATTAACAGCGAACGCATAATGCTGTGTCGATACAGAGAAATGCTGAGGAGACGGCTTCGCATTCAAATACCGGCTCTCCAGCAGCTCTGCTTGCTCGACTACCTGCCTTGCATAGCTTAGAAATTCTACGCCTTCCTTCGATAAGGAAATTCCTTTATTGGAACGGTCGAAGATAGCTAGCTGCAGTTCCTCCTCCAGATCCTTTATAGCATTGGAGAGGCTTGGCTGCGAGATAAACAGCCGCTTCGCGGCTTCATTAATCGAGCCGCGATTGGCGACCTCAATTACATATTTCAATTGCTGTAGAGTCAATGCTTTGCTCCCTCCGTCTCTTTGGGTATAACGAATCTTCAGCTTCACCAGCGCATGGATACGTGATTAAAGCTTCAACATAACAGACTCTATTATTGTACCACGCGAGAACAAGGGAGCAAGGTTGAGTGTACGCTGATTCCTTAAGAACTAGGCAGCAGGAAATTGGGCTGGCTGTGTGATCGTACCTGGTGATCCGTTCGTGCTCGGCGTAAATACACTAAGTCCTGTGTTGAATTTATAGTTTTGCGAGTTGTTGTTATCCCATGTACCGCTGCCATTGTTAAAGACCGCTTCTAGCTGAGTAGCGGTACCCAGTGCAATGACGATCTTAGCATAACCGCTCACTTCAGAATCTGCCATTGGTGTACCCGGAACGGTTGTCCATGTTCCGCCACCAGGACGATAATGAATATAGGGTGTCGCATAGCCTTTTTTGTAGTAGAGGGTTACACTGTTCCCTGCTGGTGCTGGGTTGGTCGTAACCGTAATCGACGTGCTCGCATCCGATACATTGCCAGCCGCATCGTATGCTTTAACTGCGAAGCTGTATGCTGTATTAGCAGTCAAGCCGGTATGAGTGATGCTATTCGTGGACGTTGTTGCTACCTTGCTTCCATTCCGCCAGAGCTCATAGCCGCTAACGCCAACGGTATCGGTCGATGCACTCCAGCTTAACGAGACGGATGTATCTGTTTTGCCAGTGGAGCTTAGATTGGTTGGTATTGTAGGGGCTGTTGTATCCGTACTTTGCGATGGTCCCTGTGAAATGACGCCTGCTCCGCCGTTCGTTGCTGGTGTATACGTCCAAGTGCCTGTGCCGAAGAGATAATTTTGTGAATTATTGCTATCCCATGAACCACTGCCGTTGTTGAAGCATGCTTCTAGCTGGGTTGCGGTCCCGATATTAATCGTTAGCTTCGCATAACCGTTAATTTCGGAATTTGGCATCGGTGTCCCAGGAACGGTCGTCCAAGCTCCACCAACTGGCCGATAATGAATATAAGGAGTCGCAAATCCTTTCTTATAATATACGGTAACACTGTTCGAGCTTGGTGCTGTATTTGTTGTCACGCTGATCTCGTTGCTTGCCTGCGAAATATTACCTGCCGCATCATACGCCTTAACGGAGAAGTTATATGAGGTAGAAGGCGTTAATCCGGTTTGAGTATAGCTTGTACCAGTGGTGGTCCCTGATTTGACCCCGCCGCGCCAAATTTCATAGCCAGTTACACCATTGCTGTCTGTTGATGGCGACCAGCTCAGCGTAACGGATGTGTCTGTTTTGCTTGTTGAAACGAGTTGACTTGGCGTACTTGGCGCAGTCGTATCTATGCCTGTTGGAGCACCATTTGTGATGGTACCACCAGTACCGTTCGTGCCAGGAGTAAAAGTGGAAGTCCCTTCATTAAAGATATAATTCTGCATATTGTTGCTGTCCCAAGTACCGCTGCCATTGTTGAATGCTGCTTCTAATTGAACCGATGAACCGATATCTATCGTAATTTTGGAATAACCGCTGATCTCCGAGTTCGGAATTGGCATGCCCGGTGCTGTCGTCCACGTTCCTCCAACTGGTCGGTAATGAACATAAGGGCTTGCATATCCCTTCTTGTAATAAATCGTTACTTGATTATCGCCCGGTTCTACTACAGTGCCCGCATGATTAATAACATACTGCTTGAAGCTCGCCAAATTGCTTGTTGGGGAACCGTCGTTATTGACCACATTCGCTAGCCTAAGGAGTGTAAACCCATTGTAGCTCCATTTCATAATTTGCTCTTCAATCTTCTGGAAGCTGCCTGTCGGCAATGCATTCTCTCCATTCAAACGAACGCCTTTGGCATTCGCTATAGAGGATACCGTATCCACCAGTGTAGATGGCTGTGAATAAGCAGGCGCTGTTCCGCTGTCATACATCTCAAGCGCTGTGAACGTTAAATCCAAATCGCTGTCTTTGAATTTTTGGATGATGCCATTGTAATTATAGTAACCGGCAGCATGTTCAGCGCTATGTGGTGCAGTTGGGTTATTCATCTGCCAGTGAATACCTGAGATTTTGGCTCCAATCCGTACTCCGAATGCAGTATCGAACTGATTATGTGCAGCCGCTGCGACAACGCCTAGATGATTCTCGAGTACACTTTGGTTCCATGCTAGAAAATCTTTCCCATAATTGGAGCTGTAGCCGCCAGTAGAATAGAATGAATCGCCATCGGATGGCGGATTAATTTGACTTGAGCTCGTTAGCTGCAGCCCCCATGCTTGGTTCACCCCGTTCAGAGAGCCGTATTTCGTAATCATTGCTGTTCGGAAAGCATTTTTGGCAGTATCTGTGTAGACTTGGAACTTGCCTCTAGACGGATAGCTCCAACCCGCCGCGTTGAAATAGGACGGATACCGCAGCTCGCCTGACGGCCCTGCGCTTAAATAGATTTTTGAGATGATCGGCTTGTAGGTGGCGAAGTTTTGGGCAAAAGAAGCGTAAAGCTCATTGTACTGAGTTGAAATTCCGCCCCATAGCGGTGACAGAGCTTCATTATTCACATAGCCGCTCTCGCTTTTAAATTTCATTTCATCGGCTGTCCCTTGGCTCCATAACCATGAAGGAATCGGGATATTGCAATCATCTCCTGGGTTTCCTCCGCATGTATGCGTAGAGAGGATCGGAACCCATTTCAGCCCTGATTCAATGACCACATTTGCATAGGTTTTATAGTAGCTCCAATCGAATTGGTTATCTCCTGCTGCTTCTACGTCCCCCCACCATACATCGGTCGTAAGGGCATAGACGCCGTTGTTTTTAAGGGTTGTGAGTTGATTCTTAAACGCATTCCAATCGGTTATTTTCGTCAATGGAGCCATAACCGACGTTTGGAAATCATTCGCGACGTTTGCACTGACCGCACCGGTAAACGAACCGAAAAAGGTTGAAACAAAAACTGCTGCGCTTAATAAAAATAAACTAGCCTTCTTCCAAATCGTTTTTCTTGCATGCAACATAATCATCCTCCTGTTATTCTAATTTGGTAAACGCTTACAGGATTATCTTAAAAGGATTAGCTTCTTTTGAACACGCAATTCCTTGCACTATAAGGTGGAATATTTTGTCTACTCTTCAAACGAAAAAAGGCCAACCTCCAAAGTGGAGATCAGCCTTCTTCTTGTTCATTAGTCATCGAGTAACGATTTAACGAACCTGAGCGCGAATAGAATGATATTAACGAGATCGAGATAAATATTAACGACCATTAACGGAATATCACTGTCATCGAAGCCTTCCTTGGACATTCTGCTGAAATCATACAGCGTATAACCGATGAAGATCAGCAAGCCAAAGCCTGCATATACCGTCTCCATCACGCCAACGAACGGAACAAAAAATTGAATAAGTCCAAGTACGACTAATCCGATTAGCGATGCAAACAGAAACCCGCCGAGAAACCGGAAATCTTCTTTCGAATATGTCGCGTAGATGGCGAGACCTGCATATACGAGAATAGCAACTCCGACGGTTTCGAGTACAACTGCTGTGCCGATCGTCGATATGTAGTAGCCAATCGCGAATTGAAGCGTAGCTCCGGATACGGCCATAAAGGCGTACATCAACGAATAGCCGATCGCTTTGCTTTTCCGCAGAAACATAATACTAATAATGAGCACTAGCTCCAGTATAAACAACGGTATTCTTGCAGCAGGCGGCAGCAAAGTTCCTATCATCATCCCGCCAATGGATACTAATAAAGCAAAGAAAAACGTCAGCATCAGCTTTTGCATTGGTTTGCCATATCCGCTTGATTGACTATAGCCCATCTTCTCTTTCTCCTCGTCCCTAAAAACCCTCTATTCTCCAGCAGGAAAATAAAGGGCCTCGCGGTTTATGTGTTCAAAATAAGCTTCAAGCCTTCGATCTTAAGCTGATCCAGGCGTGTAACCCAGTCTTTGATCGTTTCAAACGTTTCGTCTGACAGTTCGAATAGCTGCTGCAGGTCTGCCGTCAGTTTCTTCTCATCATCATTGTAGTCACCATCAGCGAAAATCAATAGAAGAATTTCAGCAAAAAAGATATGTTTCAGATGCTGATCCTTCAGGCCGCCAACAATATCTTTCAACGACTTTCCAGTCGTTAACTGAAGCTCTGAAGGCTGAATATCCATCTCATTCATATAAGATTGCAAAACGTTTTGTTCCTTCTTATGTACGTAACCATCTGCGTTCGCTACAACATGTGCGAGCTCTAGAAATGCCAGTTTATGTTCCTTGGATTGTATGAAATGCAAAAACAAATGATTCACTCCCTTTAATCAAATATGTTGCTTGATACACGTATTCGACATCATTTGCACATTTCCTACCGAGTTATAAGTTCTTTTCAATAATGTTGCCTGTTTGATTCATCCGTTAAGCTGTTTAATTGAATATCAAAAGGAAGGTGACCACCCATGACAAACCTATCTCATACGTTTCAATTTATCAAATGCCTTTATACTCGTTTTCGTGAGGATGACGTTCCAGCAATTGGAGCACAGCTCACCTATTATTTGATATTGGCATTCTTCCCCTTCCTGATCTTCACGGTCAGCCTGCTTGGTTTTATCGAGCTATCCGGCGATAGCGTAATTGCGGAGTTAATTAGAGTTCTGCCTTCGGAAGCAAGCCATACAATCAGCAGCATTATTGGAGAAGTTGTTGACAACAGCAGCGGAACACTGCTTTCATTCGGGATGATCGCAACGATATGGTCTGCCTCCAATGGTATTAATGCCATTGTGAAGGGACTTAACAAGGCGTATGACGTGGAGGAGCAGCGTCCTTTCTGGAAAGTGCGGGGCATATCCGTGCTTGCAACGATATCCCTAGTCATCGTAATTGGATTAGTCATGATCATGCTTGTCTTCGGCCAAGCGATTGGGCAGTACTTATTTGAATGGCTGAGCTACCCAGACGGGTTTCATTGGATATGGAATGTATTGAAATATATGATTCCTATCGCAGCGATGGCTTGCGCCTTCACCCTGCTTTATTGGATTATGCCAAGCAGACGTATGAGCTGGCGAGAAGTGATGCCCGGTGCTTTGTTTGCAACCTTCGGCTGGATTATTACTTCGATTGGCTTCCAGTTCTATATGAATAATTTCGGAAACTATACGAAAACCTATGGCAGCCTTGGCGGTATGATTATACTTTTAATTTGGCTTTATATCAGCTCTATTCTGATTATGCTTGGCGGTGAAATCAATGCTACTCTTGCATCAGCGAGGACTAAACTCCCACGTAATAACAAGGCAAGGCATAGCTTTCGTTTACCTGCGAACAAAAGCAATGATATTACTCTCACTTAGCCTAAGGACGAATGAGTGATGTATTTGTGGGAATTGTGGAATGGGAATGTTACCACTGCATGCCATTGGGCATATGCTGATGTATCTGAACACGAGGGGTTATCCAACATGTATCACTATTATCGACAAGACGGGGTGAGATGGGCCTATCCACTTCCTTATGCAAATGTTTATTCTCCGTACTACCGGCTACTCCCAAGGCTAAGCGAGCAATCCTTGACGTTCGTGCTTGTTCATGGTGCTTGGGCAGATACGAGCTTCTGGGATGGAATCGCTGCTGAGCTGCGTCAAATGGGGCATACCGTCTACGTTCCTGAATATCCTGGTCATGGAACAGATCCGAACAAAAATGTGACCCATGCCATGCTTACGAAATCGATCGTTGATTATATGACTGCCAGAGACCTGCAGGATGTTGTGCTAGTAGGACATAGCTTTGGTGGTACACTCGTGCAGACTACCGCGCAGCAAATACCTGATCGTCTGAAAAGGTTAGTATTTTGGAACGCTTTTGTGTTGAATGACGGCGAGATGGTAGCGGATGAATTCCCTCCGGCTTCTCAGGCATTGTTCCAGCAGCTAAGAGAACATTCGCCGGATGATACGATCATGCTGCCATTCTCTGTATTTCGGGAAACATTCGTCAATTTAGCAAGCTTGGGTATGGCTGAATATATTTACAGCCAAATCAGCCCAGAACCAGCAAAGCCTTCTTATGAGAAGCTGGATCTTAAAAAGTTTTACACTCTCGCCACACCGAGAAGCTATATTTACTTGACGGAGGATAACGTGATGCCGCAATTTAACAGTCAATATGGCTGGCATCCTCATATGTCCAATCGACTTGGCTTATTTCGATATATTGAAGGTACGGGCGACCATATGACAACGGCCAAAACCAATCCAGCCATGTTGGCGCACAAAATTTACGAAGCAGGCAGAGATTAATTGCATCCAGCAGCAAAAGAACAGCCCGCCGTCTTGCAGACGGCAGGCTGTTCTTTATCTTCATCACTATTTAAGGAACAAATTGCTGAACGATGCGTATGATTTCACCATTTTTGACGGTCATATGGTAAGGGAAGCTCTTGATATCAAGATCATCATCTTGCGTACGAAGAAGCTCAATAAACTTCTCTACCGTAATTCGCTCATTCCAAATGATATCTGCATCGACAACATTACCGGTACGATTGTAAATTTGCATGACTACGGCCGCATCTGATGCAATTGGAAGCTCCTGTAAGCTGTGCTCGTCGTCTAGTATGTAATAGCCATCCGGCGGTCCATCCAGCTCCGAATCCCCTTCTCGCTCAAGAAATTTCGTTATCGCCGCATCACCTTCATACCAATCGATTCGATCAATGGACAAGAAGTATTGCTGATCTTTTTGTGAAACATGATCGATATATCCGCTTTCCATATCTGGCGCTTGCTCTACCGGTGTATATTCACGGCCTCCCGCCGGCGCAGAGCTAAAAGCCGTTAGACAAACTATCGCAACAACTGCGATCATTGCATATTTTTTCATAGCGCTGACGCTCCTTTAGGCTTGGATTATATGTTTATTCGGCTTACTTATACAATATAACGAAACAGGGTCTGAATAAGTTACAGAAAGGCTACAAATTTAATATGGGCAAAAAGAAAAACCTGCGACGCTCGCAGGCTGCTGCTTATATCGTCCATAAATCCATAAACTGAGGAACCGAAACGCTCTCTAATTCAGACTGATTCTGGCAAAGCTCAAGGATTGCTTCTGATTGCTCAGATGAGAAATGGCTTTTTAGACTGGACTCGAATTTGTGCTGAAGCAGAGGAATGCCTTCATGCCGTCTTCTTCTGTGACCAACGGGATAAGCGATTTCTATTCGTTCTGATGAGGTTCCATCAACGAAGAACAGCTGAACAGCATTAGCTATTGAGCGTTTATCAGGGTTTAAGTAATCTGCCGAGAATGATGGTTCGTGAGCCGTAATCATCTTACTGCGAAGCTCGTCGATTCGCGGGTCAAGTGAAACGTCATCCTCATAATGGTCGGCAGTCAAGCTGCCGTAGAGCAGCCCGATTGCGACCATATACTGCAGACAATGATCACGATCAGCGGGATTATACAGCGGGCCTTTCTTATCAATAATCCGCAAAGCAGATTCATGTGTTGTGAGGATGATGTGATCAATCTCTTCTAATCTGCCGATAGTCTCGGGATACAGTCTGATCGCTGCCTCTACCGCCGTCTGACCATGAAATTCAGCGGGATACGACAGCTTGAACAAAATGTTCTCCATGACATAACTGCCGAATTCTCTTTGTTGCGACACGGTATTGCCATTAAACAACACATCGTTAAAGCCCCAACCAGGTGTTGTCAGTACGGACGGATAGCCCATCTCACCGCTAAGCGTCATCAATGCAAGCCTAACGGCACGGCTAGTTGCATCTCCAGCTGCCCATGATTTTCGCGTCCCTGTGTTTGGAGAATGCCGGTACGTACGGAGCGGATGGCCATCTAGCCATGCATGTGACACGGCATTAATAATATCCGACTGTGAGCCTCCAAGCAACGCGGTTACAACAGCAGTTGAAGCCACTTTGACAAGGATGACATGATCCAGTCCTACGCGGTTAAAGCTATTCTCAAGCGCTAGAATGCCTTGAATCTCATGCGCTTTTATCATAGCATCCAGCACATCTCGCATCACAAGCGGCGGTTTTCCTTCTGCTATGTTTAACCTGCTCTTATAGTCGGCAACCGCAAGAATGCCTCCTAGATTATCGGATGGATGCCCCCATTCTGCCGCAAGCCACGTATCATTGTAGTCAAGCCAGCGGATGATACAACCAATGTTAAAGGCAGCTGTGACAGGGTCCAGCACATAGGAGGTACCTGGAACACGTGCTCCGCTCGGCACAATCGTACCAGGAACAATGGGGCCAAGAAGTTTCGTACATGCTGGATAATGAAGGGCTAGCAAGCCGCATCCGAGCGTATCCATTAAACAGTAACGAGCCGTCTCGTATGCTTCAGAACTCGCATTCGAATAATTTGCGGTATAGTGAGCAATATCGACTAGCAATTGATCGGGCATTGGCCTCTCGTTGTGATTAGGTGTTGACATCCCGGCTTCACCCTCCCTTTCTTTCAGGCTCGCTCCTCGATGGCCCGCCATACGGCGGGCTCGGGACCGATATACGCTGCATTCGGACGGATAAGGCGATTGCTGCTGCGTTGTTCAATAAGGTGAGCCATCCAGCCGCTCATGCGTGCAAGGACGAAAATCGGCGTAAACAGAGAAGTAGGAATACCTAATAAACGATAAACAGACGCACTATAGAAATCCAGGTTCGGAAACAACTGCTTCTCTTTGCGCATCAACTGCTCTATTCGCTCAGATACATCATATAAAACCCAATCCTGCGTTTCATCCGAAAGCCGTTTCGACCAGCTCTTGATCATGTCTGATCTTGGATCCTTTATCGAATAAACGCGATGGCCAAACCCCATTATAAGTTTCTTCTCTTGAAGTAACTGCACAATACCGGCTTCGGCTTTCGTTGGATTAGGGAATGCTTCAATGAGAGCCATGGCAGCCTCGTTGGCCCCTCCGTGGAGATTGCCCCTTAGTGTACCAATTGCTGTTGTAACAGCTGAATAAGCATCAGATAACGTAGATGCGGTAACTCTGGCGGCGAAGGTTGATGCATTGAATTCATGCTCTGCGTATAGTGTGAATGATGCATCAAGTGCTTGGAGATGAAGATCGCTCGGGCGGCTTCCATGCAGCAATTGGAGGAAATGACCGGCTATGCTTTCATGTTCCGATTCCGTATCCAGCCTAACTCCCTTCGTATGGAAATGATGCCAATAGAGCAGAATCGAAGTACAACAGGCTAACAAACGATCGGAAACTGCATACTGATCACGCTCTTCATTCTCAGGCTCTAATGCACCAAGCGCGGAAACACCCGTGCGCAGTACATCCATCGGGTGCGAGCTGCTGGGGAGCTGTTCCAAAATAATAAGCAGACTTGCAGGCAGCTTTCTCAGCTTCTGCAGCTTGGTTATATAAGCATGCAGTTCCAATTGGTTCGGCAGTCTTCCGTAGATAAGCAAATACGCTGTTTCCTCAAAAACAGCGTGAGCAGCAAGATCTTCTATCGAGAAACCGCGATAGGTAAGACCGATTCCTTCTTTCCCGACAGTTGAGATGGCCGTCTGTCCAGCAATTACATCAGCGAGCCCTCCGCTTTTTTTAGCCATCATCGCCTTTCCCCTCCTCTTTTGCCCCATAAAGCCGATCTAGCTTCTCCTCATAGCTGTGATAGTGAAGGAGTTCATAAAGCTCGGCTCTCGTCTGCATTCGTCCGATGACAGTTTTTTGTGACCCTTCGCTTCTTATCGTTTCGTACACGGCAAGTGCAGCTTTATTCATAGCGCGAAATGCGGATAACGGGTAGAGCGCGAGTGCTACATTTGCGTTATTAAGCTCCTCTAAGGTGAATAATGGCGTTAGGCCGAATTCAGTGAGATTAGCGAGAACAGGCACTTTAACCGCATTTGTGATTGCACGATAGTCCGCAAGCGAGGTAACTGCTTCTGGAAAAATCATATCCGCACCTGCTTCCACGCAAGCGCAGGATCGTTCAATGACTGCCGACAAGCCCTCAACCGCCAGCGCATCTGTCCGCGCCATGATGACGAACTGCTCGTCGGATCTTGCATCCGCGGCCGCTTTAATCCGATCTGTCATTTCATTCATCGTGACGATTCGCTTACCTGGACGATGACCGCATCGTTTGGCCGATATTTGATCCTCGATATGCACACCGGCTGCCCCTGCTCGGTTCATTTCCTTCATCATGCGTGCAATCTGAAAAGCTCCCCCGAAGCCGGTATCCGCATCAACGAGCAGCGGCAGCTCCGTCACGCTAGTTAAGCGCCTCGTATCCTCTAGACAATCCTGAAGCGTGGTCATCCCTAGATCTGGAAGCCCGAATGAAGCATTAGCGACACCTGCTCCAGACAAATACAATGCTTTGAAGCCTGCTCGCTCTGCCATTATCGCTGAATAGGCATGGATAGCGCCCGCGACCTGAAGCGGCTTCTCAACTTGAACGGCTTCGCGCAGCCGCTGGCCAGGTGTTGCAGCCATTCCGCCACCGCCTTTCATGTGGAATGCACTATCTCAATAGTTGCCCGCTTATGACGATCCGATGAATCTCATTTGTTCCTTCATAAATTTGTGTTGCCTTCGCATCGCGGAATAAGCGCTCCATTACACATCCAGACAAGCAGCTGTCCATGCCTTGCAGCTGCATGACTGCATTTGTGACCTTGACCGCAGTATCAGATGCATAAAGCTTGGCTGCTGAGGCTTCTTTTGTGCAGCGTACGCCTTGCTGACGCATATAGGCTGCGCGATACACGAGCAATTTGGCTGCTTCAACCTGCATGACGAGCTCGGCAATCTTTGCCTGCGTATATGGCAGTGCAACGCGCTGATTCCTAATCACTATACGTTCCTTATTCCATACATCTTCCGTCAACTGGAGAGCGCGCTCCGCAATGCCGAGCGCTTGCGCTGCTATGCCGATTCTACCTCCGTCGAGCGATCCCTTAGCAATCGTAAAGCCGTCTCCTTCGGCACCAAGCCTTTGAGATATATGAAGCTTTAACTGATCAAAGAATAATTCACAAGTACTTGAGCCATGGAGTCCCAGCTTTCTCTCATTCCTGCCGACGAGAAAACCAGGCATATCTCGTTCGATAATAAAAGCACTAATGCCGTAGGAACCTTTCGCAGGATTAGTGACAGCGAAGGTAATATAAGTGCTTGCTGCCCCTGCATTCGTAATAAAGAGCTTGCTTCCATTCAGAACGTAATAATCTCCTTCTCGCACGGCTGTCGTGCGAATGGCAGCTGCATCCGAGCCTGCCTGCGGCTCCGTTAAGGCGAATGCGCCGAGGTATTGACCCGTCGCAAGCTGAGGAACATATTTCGAAATTTGTTCTACGGTTCCATATTGCACGATCGGCAAAGTTCCTACGGAGGTATGAACTGAGAGGATAACACCTGCCGCTGCACTGATGCGTGATATCTCATTGATAGCAAGGACATAGGATATGAAGTCCATGCCGGCGCCTTGGTTCTGCTTAGGGATGGGGATTCCCATGAGGCCTGCTTGTGCCATTGATGCAATAAGAGAGACGGGAAACTGATCGCTCTCTTCCATAGGTAAGACGACAGGGGCGACGACTTGCTCTGCGAACTGCCGTACCGCTCGGCGTAGTTCTTCCTGTTCCTGTGTAAAGCGGAGATCCATCGCTTCGCACCCCCTTAGGCAGTATGCACACCCTATTGATAGCTATAGAAGCCGTGTCCTGTTTTCCGTCCGAGCCGCCCTGCCTTCACATATTGGCGCAGGAGCGGGCACGGTCTGTATTTGGAGTCGCCGAAGCCAGTATAGAGTGTCTCCATAATGGCTAAGCATGTATCTAGCCCAATAAAGTCGGCGAGTGTGATAGGTCCCATCGGGTGACTCATTCCTAGCTTCATAACCGAATCAACTGCCTCCTTCGATGCCACCCCTTCATAAACGGTGAAAATCGCTTCGTTAATCATGGGCATTAGGATACGATTAGAGACAAAACCAGGAAAATCCAGCACTTCGACAGGTGTTTTATGAATCGCTATAGTAAGCTGTCTTACACGTTCATAAGTATTTGCCGAGGTTTCAAGTCCGCGGATTATTTCAACTAGCGGCATAATCGGTACAGGGTTCATAAAGTGCATGCCAATAACGAGTGAAGGTCTTTCGGTCGCGGATGCCAGCTCCGTTACCGACAAAGAGGAGGTGTTTGTAGCTAGGATCGTCTGAGGGGAGCAGATGCGGTCGAGTGCAGCGAGTATATCTTTTTTTGTATCCATACGTTCTGGCGCCGCCTCAATAATGATTTCAGCTTGCTGCATATCATTTAACTGTGTTGAGCATGTAATGCGGGTTAGCAGTTGCTCCCTCTGCTCGTCAGTGAGCTTACCCTTGGCGGCAAGGCGCTGGAGCGATTCAAGGATTCGCTGCATTCCTCGACCGACAGCCGACTGATCTATGTCGTACAGTGTAACCTCTATGCCGCTGTGAGCAAGCGTCTGCGCGATTCCACTGCCCATTTGACCGGCACCAATTACAGCTGCAAACCGAATGCCGATACAGCCTTCCATATCATCACTCCTTCACCTCGATAAGAACGGCATCTCCCTGTGCACCGCCGCTGCAAATCGCAGCAATGCCGATACCGCCTCCACGGCGGCGCAGCTGATTAATGAGCGTAAGCACGATTCTTGCCCCGCTTGCGCCAATGGGATGGCCGAACGCGATAGCCCCTCCATTCATATTGACCTTTTTATCATCCCAACCGAGAATATCGCCACAGATGAGCGGTACCGCAGCGAACGCCTCGTTAACCTCGAACACATCAATGTCCTTCAGCGCTAATCCAGTTTGATGCAGCAGCTTCTGTATTGCTAATGCTGGAGCCGCAGCTAGATTCGGAGCACGAGTGCCGATCATCGCCTGTGCAACTAATTTAGCCAGCGGCGTATACCCTCCTCGCTCTGCAGCCTCTGTAGACATTATTACAAGAGCCGCAGCCCCATCATTCACGCCTGGCGAATTGCCAGCTGTTATGGTTCCAGTTGCTCCTGCAATGGATGTGAGTTTATCGAGCTTGCTTATGCTCGTATCACTGCGAGGCGCTTCATCCTTATCGATGATAACGCTGCCAAGTGTAGTAAAGCTTTCGATCTCTTCAGCCAATAATCCATCGTCCATAGCGGAGCATGCTCGGCTATGGCTTCTTAGTGCCCATTCATCCTGCTCCGCCCGGCTGATCCCGTATTCTGCAGCTGCTTGATTACCGTGGGCTGCCATTAAGACATGATGAAACGGGCAGAGAAGCCCATCATGAATCAATAAATCGGTTAATTCAGTATTTCCCAACTTGTTTCCCCACCGCGCTGTACGCGCAGCAAAAGGAGCTTCGCTCATGCTCTCCATACCGCCGGCTACGATGATTTCCGCATCGCCAGCACGTATCCATTGGTTCGCCAGTGTAATGGCACGCATACCAGATGCACATACTTTATTAATTGTTTCTGCTGATGCCTCCCAATCAAGACCAGCCCGAATGGCTGCCTGGCGCGCTGGATTCTGTCCGCAACCGGCTTGCAGCACCATTCCCATTAAGATACCGTCTACCAATTGTGGAGAAACGCCACATTGTCTCATTGCACCCCGAACAGCTGTGGCACCAAGCTGAATGGCATCCGTTTGTTTAAACATGCCACCCAGCTTCCCGAAGGCGGTTCGTTTCCCTCCTACAATGACTGCTTGGCGCATGTGAAATCACTCCTTATGCCAAAGTGATTGAGGCTAAGCTATCCCATTCTGCTCCTCCGGTTCCAATGGCAGACTCCAAGCATTTGGCATCACGCAAAAACCGTTCCAAGCGGTATTCCTCCATGTACCCATATCCTCCGAAAATTTGAATCGCTTCAATGGAAACAGCTACAGCACATGCCGCTGAATACTTTCTTGCGATGGCAGCTTCTCGGCTGCAGCTAAGGCCCATGTCTCGGCGCCAAGCCGCTTGATACGTAAGCAGTCGCGCAGCTTCAAGCTGCGTCCACATATCAGCGAGCTTGAAGGAAATACCCTGCTGCTTGCCGATCAATACGCCGAATTGCTTGCGCTGCACGGCATATGCAGCTGCCGCCTCATATGCGCCTTGAGCTATACCGACGGCTTGCGCTGCTGCACTGATTTGAGCTATGACGGATAAGGATCGAAGCAAGTCATCACCGTTTTTTTCTTTGACTACTCTGTTGTACGAAGAAACGAGGCAATGATCTAGCTGAATAGCTGACATTGCGATAGAACGATGACCTATCTTGGGAATTCCCTTCCCTATAAGAACACCAGAGGATTGAGCTTCAATTAGAAATGCTGAACAGTTGCCCTTGCGCTGCCGCTTGCCGGACTGGGCAAATACGAGCAGGAGATCTGCAGGCTCTGCTTGCAGAACAAAGTCGTGACTGCCGTTTAGTTCCGATTCATCCGATTCGTCAGTATACGTAATATTATGTTGGCTGACTTTACCACCATGAATAATGCTAGGCAATACGCTTGCACCTAGCAGTTGCCCGCTCGATAGCCCACCTAGATAAGCTTCTTTCAACCGTTTGTTCCCGTAAGCATAGACTGGCCAGGCTGCAAATACGGTATGAGCTGCCAATCCCGCCGCCGATGAGGCGCACACCCGAGCAAGCTCCTCCACTGCAACCGCAAACGTCAGCCAGTCTCCCCCTGCACCGCCATATTCATCGTTAATGGGAATCGCTGCTAATCCTAGACTAGCCATCTGATTAAACAGGAATCGATCGAATTTCTGTTGTTCGTCCCTCTCAGCTGCGCGCGGGGCGACTTCACTTTCCGAGAACTCGCGTACGAAAGCGCGCGTCATCTCCAGCTCCTTGCTTAACGCAAATTGCATCGATCTCCCCCTTTGCAGGCACAGAATGGCGTGTGGACAAAGTTCGACGTTATCCGCATGTGTTGTATTATATGAACGGTCCATTAGGAAAAATGCCTGAGCTGCATGGTTTATAACTGCTCATTCGGGAGCACGATGTGTATTAAAAAAAGAGCTTGCCTCACGGCAGCTCCCTTACGTTTCCCTATCTCTTATGATTTTTTGAAATCCAGTCTAATGAATGTTTTACCATTAGGTAGAGTATATGCTTGAGTTTTTAGACAACTAAAATTTTCATTAGCAAATAGATGGATTAATTTTTCTGCATTTATAGTATGCGAAATTGAAAGTAATGGATCAAAAGCTGATTTATAATCCGATTGGCTTACAAAGCCGTCAGCTTGACTATTCTGAATCGTGCAAGAGACAACTCCCACATGATTTCTGTTCTGATTGATAAAAGAAACAAATGACGCATCTCCAACATACTCAATAATTAAATTTGCAAGGAGTAAATCTGTTTTGGGAAGTGTAAAAGAATGATCACGAATATCACATTGTACTAACTCAAGAGTATTACCCATATAAGCATATCTAGATTGACATACAGCTAAATAATCTTCGTTTATGTCAAAGCCATATATTTTATTTGTAGTATGCAGATCGATCCCATCTAGTCCGTTTCCCCCAGCTACTCCAAGAATGCCAACAATCTCATGACCATAACCTTCGCATTGCTCTTTAGTTATTTGATTTAACGTTTGTAATTGAAATACAGCCTCAGACTTCATATGGTTTTCATAGGTATCCAAATTAATTTCTTGCCACGGATTGTTCATTATGCAGCCTCCTTATCATACGAAACTTGTTTAGGTTGAGCGATATACATACGGATCTTTAGGCGCTTCAATTGCCTTCCACTCGCTTACCTTCAAGACAGGAATCGTTTGCTTAAAGGGCTGATAGAGCTCCCAAGTCAGCTTTCCAGATACATGAACCCAATCATCATCTTTAATTTCGGTGTTTTTAGGAAATTCGACCAGCATGCCGAATACGCCGGAATCCGCTACACAATGGATGAATCCAAAGCGGAAGACGAAGAAATGATTGCCGTCTACCTGCTCGCCTTTATAGGCGAATCCATCAAATCCAATGGTCTTCCCCATGAACGCCTCAGGCGTATTATAGATGACTTCCATCCCTTTCAAATAATTCTGATCGTTCAGAACCATACTTGGGAGATTGATGAATTCCTCCAGCTCTTTGTTTTTCACATTGTCATAGTCGTCTTTGCGATAAAACACGCTGGAATCCGGCTTCAAAAACTGGTGGGCGCCTGGATTATTCGCTATATTCTCCTCGAAGCTTGGAAAGGAAAAGCCTTTTGCTTTCACAAAGCTGGAGTCCAGTGCATAGGCGGGTAGAAAAAGACCTGTCATGATTGGGACAAACAGAATAAAATAACTGACAAAACGTTTCAATCGCGTATCATTGCCGTGTGAGTGGTCATGTCCATGCGAATGATCATGATGGATAGTATGTACATGATCATGCTCGTGGTGATCGCGTAGCTTGCCATGCTGATGCTCATCGCTTTGACAATCGTGGCTGCTCTCGGCTGTCGCTTGCTTTTTCTCCTCAGCGATTTGCAGCCTTGAAACGCGGACAAACTCAAAAATACTGAGCAGACCCATTATAACAACAGCACTGATCGACAAGTAGGCATATTTCATATTGATATATTTGTTGATGTCTCCTGTGTAGTGAAGCATAAAAAACATAAAGGAAAACCCAAACAATATGAAAAATCGCGTCATCCGAATAACCTCCCTACGAGCAAAGAACCCAATAAAGTGAATACCGTTACTAAACCAATTAGCGTAAAAACAAATTTGCTGCGATACGTACCTAGCAGCATCAGCGTATTTTTAATATCAATCATAGGGCCGAATACGAGAAACGCAGACAAGGATCCGACAGTAAATGTACTTCTAAACGATGCTGCTATGAAAGCATCCGCTTCTGAGCACAAGGAAATAAGAAACGCCAAGGCGATCATGACCAATGAGGACGTTACCGGATTACTGCCGAGATGCAGCAAATAAGATGTAGGAACGAAAGTCTGCATACAGGCCGCGATGAAAGCACCTAGAACCAAATATTTGCCGACGGAGAAAAACTCTTCAATGGCATGAACGATAACTTCATACAGCCGTTTGCGTGTGGTGATGCGAATCGCTTTCGATTCGATGCCATGCTCGCTTGCAGCCGCCGCCTGACCATCTTGTACCCGGAAAGGGAGATCCTTGAATAGAAATGAAATAATGATCGATACGGAGAAAGCAACGACAACAGCAAGACCTGCGCGTATGCCAACCATTTCCCAATCGTTCCCGAAAGCAATGTAAGTTGAGAACAACACGATTGGATTAATAATCGGGCCAGTCAGCATGAATGCGATGCCAGCATGCAAAGGCATTCCCTTGTTGATTAGCCGCTTCGTTATCGGGACGATTCCACATTCACAGGATGGGAAAAAAATACCGATCCCGCAGCCGAAAATCGTAGCTAGGAAACGATTTCGCGGCATGATTCGGGCAATCCAATGATCTTTGACGAAGGTCTGAATCAATCCGGAAATAAGCACACCAACGAGAACAAACGGTATGGCCTCCATGACCATACTTATAAAAATCGTATTTAATTGATACAGTGTGGTCATCGTCAACCTGTTCATCTCCAACATATAATCTGGTATTTCATTATAATCATACTAAGCTTGAATGCCCCTAAACACTTTGCTGGCTAATCTGTCCGCCTGATTCATAGGTAAGCAGCTTGGTAGCAATTTTATCAATGAAGAATCGATCATGGCTTACGGTCACGACTGCGCCTGGGAAATGGATCAACGCTTGCTCCATCACTTGAATGCTTGTCAAATCAAGATGATTCGTCGGTTCATCAAGGATAATAATTTCTGCGCCGGACAATAAGCACTTTGCCAAAGCTACCCTTGCCTGCTGTCCCCCGGACAAGGTTCCGATAACCTTCTGAAGATCGGCTTCTGAGAATTGAAGCATGGACAGAAATTTATTGACCTTTTTGCGCGGTGCTTCTAGGCCGAGACCGAATACATTCACTGCATGGCTAACCGTATCCTTCTGATCGAGCTCATCCCACATCCGGTTGAAATAGGCATAGCTGACGCCTTTGCTGAAGCGAATCGCGCCTGCGTCCGGCTCTTCTTGTCCAGTGAGCACCTTAATCAAGGTTGACTTACCACTGCCATTCGGTCCGATAATCACAATTCGGTCTTCCTTCTGAATATCGAAGCTGACATTGTGGAAGATTTGTCTGTCATCGTAACTTTTGGAGATCGCATCAACGATACATAATTGATCGGGGAAGCGCAGGTTCTCATAGATATCTGTAATGAGGACATTCACTGGGTGGGGCTCAACCCTCTTTTTCAAATCGGCAAGCTTCCGAGACATACGGTCTTTGCCTGATTTTCTTTTGGAGCGATTATCAAGCTCCTCCGACTCCATAAGAAGAAGCTCCTCTTCCCATTCGAATTGGCGATCGAGCTCTTTCTTACGCAGCTTCTTCTTCCGAATATAATCGGTGTAATTGCCTTCGTATTCTTGGAAATGATAATTCTCAATTTCAATGGTGCGCGTAACGACCCTGTCAATAAACTGTCGATCATGGGATACGAGCAGCATCGTTCCGCCGAATCGGTTCAGCCATTGCTCCAGCCATGCGAGCCCGTCCAAGTCCAAGAAGTTAGTAGGCTCATCCAGAAGCACGACATCAGGCATCTCAATTAACAGCTTCGCTAGCGCTGCGCGGTTTCTCCAGCCACCAGACAACTGATCTACCGGCTGCTGACGTGAATGTTCATTGAAACCAAGCTTCGTAAGAACGGTATCGATCTCCACCGCTGCATTCCAGCCGTTGTGATGCTCCATCTCCTCGAATAGCTCAGCCTGACGATTCAGCAGCTTCTCCATCTCTTGGTCATCTGTTACAACGCCGAGCTTTTCTCCGACCTCGTTTAGTTCACGTTCAATCTTCCACACATGCTCATAACAAAGTTCGAGTTCCTCACGGACTGAACGGTTGCCGCTGAGCTCAGAGAATTGGGAGAAATAGCTCACCTTAACCTTCGGGTCGACTTCGACTTTCCCGGATGTCGGCTCCTCTCTACCGAGTATGAGCTTGAATACAGTAGACTTGCCTGCGCCATTTCTTCCAATAAGACCGATCCGTTCTCCCTTGCTTATGCGAAAATAAATATCTCGAAAAATCAATGTATCCTCGTATTTCTTCGTCACGTTCTCTAGTCGAATAATGCTCATGTCCTTCACCTCTGTATATGGTTGTAAACCACTTGCTGCCCTCATGTCAAGCCGAGATAGCAAGAGAGGACCGCCCAACGCCGCAGATGCGGCTATGAACGATCCTCGTGATAAGCAGAGTTCGGCGTGTGACACGTATTAGCTTACCGTGCTTGTTGGGCAACCGGCTTGAGCCGCAAAGGAGTAATGGAAACAGTCGACGTCTTGAAGCCGGGCATTTTGCAATTCGGGTCGAGCTCTGGACTTGTCGCTTTGTTAACGTTTTGTATGCCTCCCCAATGCATGGGCACAAACAACGTATCCTCCCTGATCTTCTCAGTGAAGCGGCTGCGAACGCTGAAGCTGCCTCTGCGTGAAGTAACCTCTACCCATTCGCCTTCTATAATATGATGCTTCTTCGCCGTTCTCGGATGAATCTCGACGAAATTTTCAACGTTTCTTGCTGCCAATGAGGGGCTCTTCCGAGTCTGAACGCCGCTCAGATAATGAGACAATATGCGGCCATTCGTTAGCGTTAACGGGAAATCGTCATTCGGCAGCTCCTGAGGCAATCTGCTCGCAACCGGGAATAATATCGCTTTGCCATCACGATGGGCGAAACCATGCTCGAACATCATACCTTGATTGCCTTCTTCTTCTGTTGACGGGCAAGGCCAGTAAATACCGCCTGTTCTTCTCAGCCTGTCATAGGTTATGCCATAGTAATCGGCTAATCCGCCTTTGCTAGCTAGACGCAGCTCCTCGAAGATCTGCTCTGCGCTTTCGAACGGAAAGAAGCGCTTCTTCCCTAATCTTTCGGCAATTTGGCATAAGATTTGCCAATCATGCCTGGTATCACCTGGCGTTTCAAGCTTTGATTCACGCAATAAGACGCGGCCTTCCAGATTCGTAAGCGTCCCGTCATTCTCTAGATAAGCGGTGACTGGCAGCACGACATCGGCCATTAAAGCTGTCTCAGACACGAACATGTCTGCTACGACTAGGAAGTCCAAATTTTTAAGTCCTTCTTCCACCAGATCTGCATTCGGATTCGATACAACCGGATTCGAGCCCATTACGAGCAGCGAACGGATGGATTTTTGGTGTACAAGCTCCATCATCTCATAAGCAGACACTCCTTTACGGGGAAGCTCATCAGGGTGGATTCCCCATACGCCTGACACATACTCACGGTCTTGGTCGTCCTCAATGCTGCGATAACCAGGTAACTGGTCAGCTTTCTGTCCATGCTCGCGACCGCCCTGTCCATTGCCTTGTCCGGTGACGGCACCGTAGCCGCAGCCTGGTTTTCCGATCTTGCCCGTTAGAAGCACCATGTTCAGAAAATTACGAACGGCTACATGACCGTCTGTCTGCTGTTCAACTCCTCTTGCAGTAAGG
The DNA here is from genome assembly GCF_005930355.1 of Paenibacillus sinopodophylli. Lineage (GTDB taxonomy): Bacteria > Bacillota > Bacilli > Paenibacillales > Paenibacillaceae > Pristimantibacillus > Pristimantibacillus sinopodophylli. The sequence goes on along the minus strand of NZ_VDBO01000001.1, from coordinate 663,153 downwards.
ACGATGCCCGTTCCTGCGCTTCCATAAGCTTGTGCTGCGTCACGAATCTTCGCCACATCAACGCCAGTTAATTCGGCTACTTCACTGAGGTCTACTCCAGCTAAATGATCACATAGCTCTGCGTAACCATTCGTTTTTTGAGCAACGAATGCTTCATCCACCAGTTTCTCTTCGATAAGCACTTTCAGCAGGCCGTTCGCAAGCGCGGCATCCGTACCGGTTTTGAGCTGCAAATGAATGTCTGCTATAGCTGCTGTCGCTGTGGCACGAGGGTCAATGACTATAATGATGGCACCATTTTCCTTCGCTTTATTGAAATATGGCATTAAGGTTGGCTGGCATTCGGCTATGTTCGTCCCTGCCATAATAATACAGCGAGCCAGTGGTATGTCAGCTAACCGACAGGTAAGCCCGCGATCAATGCCGAACGTCTTACTGCCTGCCGAAGCGGCTGCGGACATGCAGAATCTGCCGTTGTAATCAATATATTTGGTGCCAAGCGCCACTCTTGCAAACTTGCCGAGTAGATAAGAAGATTCATTCGTCAGCGAACCGCCGCCATATAATCCAATTGAATCCGCCCCAAATTCCGCTATGCCAGCTTTGAAACGTTCTTCAATGGTAGACAAAGCTTCTTCCCATGTGGAAGGGACAAGCTCGCCATTCTTCCTTATTAATGGCTGAAGCAGACGTTCCTTGCTGGTAGCGTGCTGATGTGCATTCATCCCCTTGATGCATAACCTGCCTTCGGAAGCTGCGTTCGGAATGCCTTCTACCATATAGGTAAAGCGGCGGGAGCCTGGGACAGGCAGCTCCTTCGTAATCCGTATTTTACATTGAACGCTGCAGAATGGGCATTGTGTATCCGTCGCGAACCCCGAATCAATAGAAATTGGATCTAGCAGTTGCCGCATATTTCTTCACCTTGCCTTTCGTCATTTTTGTGCAGCATAACAGACGCTTCTGCACGTTCGACAAGCTCTAATCGGTATTCAGGGTCGAGAACCATTTCTCTAATTTCAACGATGCCTTCTCGTTCCACCCATTTCCATATGGCTTCACCATACTCCGCTTTTTCCCGATAAAGCTGTAGAATAGCGAGGGAGAGTGAGACGGCAATCGTATCAGAATCGACAATTCCGATTAATTGTCCCTGCTTGACCGGATGCTCGGAATGACCTCCAGCATAGATTTCCCAGCCTGCCGGCGCACCAGTGATGCCTATGTCATGAACAAGCACGCCAGCCGCTTGATGAAGACTCGAAGCGACGGCCGTTCTCACGACAGAAGGAAATTGCAAGTTGTGGCTTAGTGCCTGAAGCTCGGCACCCACTGACCGTGAATTGTAGAGCTGGCTAATAGGATCCCTAGACTCGAAATGTATTTTCATTTCCAACTGATTAGTAGAGCTCAGAACCAAGCTTTCATTATCGTCCGCGAACGTTTGCTTATGATAGAGGCCAGCATAATAATGAATAGCAGCTTGACATATTGTACAGCCTAATGGACGCTTCCAACCTAGACGAGCCATCAAATCTACCGTTGCGATTGGCGAGCTGGACGCGATAGCGGCTTTCAAACTCTCATGACTCGTTTCCGTACAACCGCAAATGGGTTCAGCCGCAGCTGATTGACCTGCTTTGCCATGGGTAAGCGCATATTGCACGATGGCATCAACCATTGGCCGACAGCCGCCGCAAGAGCTTGATGCTTTCGTACAATCTCTAACCTCGTCGGTCGTTTGCATGCCTTCTTCAAGAACGGCACACATGATGGCTCCTTTGCTCACGGCATTGCATGCGCATACCGTTTCGCGGTCCGGCATATTGGCTGCCAGCTCTTCCTTTGCATGACTACCGCTTGAACTTGTATTCGCAGCGAGCTGACTAATGGGAGCCTGGTTCTTCACCAAGTTCAATAGCTGCGTACCTTCTGAGGCATCCCCGAACAAAATGGCTCCTCGCACGACACCATCCTTCATCGTGACCTTCTTATAGGTTCCACGAATACCGTCATAGATCTGAACAGCCGTATCGGCTTGATCGGGCTGAATATCTCCTGCAGAGAACACTTCGACACCGGATACTTTCAGCTGCGCATAAGGAACAGAACCTTTATAAGGTGCGGGGGACTCTCCGCACAGCATACTCGCCAGCACTTTTCCCTGTTCATATAGCGGCGCTACAAGCCCGTAGGCTACACCGCGATGCTCTGCACACTCACCTACCGCGTAAATATTAGGTTTACTTGTACGCATATAATCATCCACGACGATAGCGCGGTTTATATCTATTCCACTTTTTTTGGCGAGCTCTATATTCGGACGAATGCCTACGGAAATAACGATTAAATCAGCCTCAAGCGTATTTCCATTGGTGAATCGAATCCCTTTGGCACGGTTCAGGCCGGTAATGCTTTCGGTTTCCTTGCTAAGCCAAAATCGCATACCTTGATCTTCCAATTCTTTGCGAAGCAGATCCGCCGACATGCGGTCAAGCTGTCTATTCATTAAATAAGGAGCATTGTGAATGACATCTGTTTCCATACCTAGATTCAATAAGCCTCTTGCTGCTTCTAAACCTAGAAGACCGCCGCCAATGACGGCTGCCTTTTTATATTTCTTGGCATAAGCCATCATTGTCTGACAATCATTAATGTTGCGGAACGAAATGACACCTTGCTTGTGTACGCCAGCGATCGGCGGGATGAATGCGGAGGAGCCAGTCGCTATGATCAGGCAATCGTAATCGGTACGGATGCCTGATACTGTTTTGACAAATTGAGATTCCGTATTAATCTGGGTAACTGTCTCATTCGTGTAGAGCCGTATTCCCCTTTCCTCATACCATGACCAGTCATTAATGACGATACTTTCAATAGAAGAATCACCTTGTAGTACTTTGGATAGCAATATTCGATTGTAATTCGGGTGCGGTTCATTCCCGAATACCGTAATTTGATATTTCTGCGGAGCAAGCTTAATCACTTCTTCTATACACTTGATTCCTGCCATTCCGTTTCCAATGACGACTAATCTTTCTCTACTCATGTATGTTCACATCCACTCGCATGTTTTTGCTATATTGTTAGAGAAACAAAACGGACTTCCTGTCCTGCGTCAGCCCCGGCACCTCCGGCCGGAATTAGAACGAGCGCATTTGCCCGAGCAAACGCGGCAACATTGCCTGACTTGTCGTTTCGCAGCGGCTCTATCAACCATTCTTTCTCCCCGCGGTATACGAATGCACGTACATATCTAGGATAAGGCGAAGGCTTCTGAACGGCTTCGATCAGTTTCCCGTCCTGCCAATCGGAGCGGTATTCGTTCCTGCCTGCCGCTTTGAGAACGACTGGCCGAAGGAGCAGCTCCAAGCCAGCGAAACAAGCTGAGGGATTCCCCGAGAGGCATACAATCAATTTGGAACCGATTTGATATGCCGATGTTGGAGTACCCGGCCGCATAACTACCTTTGTGAATAGTGGGACGCAGCCTATGCTTTCTGCAGCAGCCTTCACATAATCATACTCTCCAACGGAAACTCCGCCTGTCGTTACAACAATATCTGCTTGCTGTAATGCTGATGTTAGAGTATCTGCTAGCGTTCGGGGGCAGTCCGGAACCGGTGCGTTTCGAATGACATGCGCACCAAGCTCACGCAGTCTCGCGCTCACCATGAACCCATTTGCATCATAGATCTGCCCAGAACCAAGCTGCTCCCCTGGCAGTCTAAGCTCGTCGCCTACCGGCACGATTGCAATCGTCGGTCGTTTATATACGTAAACTTCCGTTTGCCCGAATGAGGCAAGCACAGCAATTTCCTTCGCTTTAATAGAAACTCCTCTATACAGCACCTTCATGCCTAGCGGAACATCCTCGCCTTTCTCGGCGATATGTTGACCTCTTGGGTAGGTTCGATCAATCTGAACAGAAGGCTCGCCCATTATACTGTTGCGCGGAACGGCCGTTTCCTGCATAACAATACAATCATAGCTGGCTGGTACAGGTGCACCTGTGAATATACGGACCGCATTCATGATGCCTTCGTCCATTGTATAATCTGCTTCGATCGATCCAGCACGGATCTCGTCCCTAACCTGCAGCAGCGCGGGCTTCTCCTTGCTTACTCCTGCTGATGCAGAAGCGCAAATCGCGTAACCATCCATCGCTGCACGCCGGAATGGGGGCAGAGGGAACGGACTCTCGAAATCACATGCGAGCACTCTAGATAGTGCTTCTTCTAATGGTACTTTTTCAAAGGATGGCTCTTGCCAATCCCGTGTCATCTTCATGACGGCTATGGAAACAGATGCTGTAAGCGGGTTTTGCACGCTAATGACCGACATTTTATCAACCCCCAGCACGTTATTTGAGCAAAATGAACAGAAAAAGCCCTTTCCCATGTTCAAGGAAAAGGCATCGTTGCCGTTTGAGATCGCACGCCACTGTGCGTTATTCGTTCTAATATGTATAGATTAGTTGATGACAGAATATATGTCAATATACATAACACCGTATTTTGATTATTTTACGATATAAAAAATATTTGTGTAAGGTATATTGACATGCACATTACGTGATCTTATAATTCGAGTTGGGATTACAAATTTGTTATCCGTTAATAGCAAGGTCGCACAATGACGTGCAACCAATGGCAATGAGGCCGCATTTCGTTCCTATTTAAGGACGGGTTGCGGCTTTTTTTAATATAGGAATGTATATCCTCAGGCTATACATTCTCTATATTTCTTGGAATGAAACGCGCTGCACCGTCAAAGTACGGGACAGCCGTTTCACCTTGGGTTTACTACAGATGTTAAGGGAGAGATTAGGATGGAGAGAAAAGGATTTTGGCAAAGCGGGCACAAACCCACACTATTCAGTGCATTTCTTTATTTTGACATGAGCTTCATGATTTGGGTACTAATTGGTCCCTTAGCTGTTATTATTGCAGCCGACTATCCGATGGATCCTGTGCAAAAAGCTAACCTTGTTGCTCTTCCTATATTAGGAGGTTCGATTCTACGATTAGTGTTAGGATTCATGACAGACTACATCGGGCCGAAGCGCACCGCACAGTTCGGTATGCTCTTTACCCTCGTTCCCTTGATTATGGGTTGGAAATTTGTTGATTCATTGGATCAACTGTACGTTGTAGCGTTATTGCTTGGTGTTGCTGGAGCTTCATTTGCCGCAGCCTTGCCACTCGCCAGTCAATGGTATTCGAAGGAGCACCAAGGTCTGGCGATGGGTATCGCTGGAGCCGGCAATAGTGGTACGGTTATCTCCACGCTGTTCGCCAACCGTATTGCTCAGCATTATGGCAGTTGGGAAGTTGTGTTCGGACTTGCTATCATTCCAATTGTTCTCGTCTTTATTATCTTTACGATCTTTGCGAAAAACAGTCCGAATCGTCCAGCTCCTAAGAAGCTGTCTCAATATGCACAGGTGCTGAAGCAAGGTGATGCCTGGATATTCTGCGCATTCTATTGTGTAACTTTCGGGGGATTTGTTGGACTATCAAATTACTTAACGATCTTTTTCAATACGCAATACGGCCTCTCGCCAGTTAGAGCAGCAGACTTTACAACCTTTTGCGTCATCGCAGGCAGCTTCTTCCGACCTGTTGGCGGATATTTATCGGATAAAATCGGCGGCGCAAAAATGTTAACCATTCTGTACGGCGGAGCCGGCCTAATGCTTGCAGCTGTTTCTTCACTGCCTTCGCTTCCTATCGTGATTACGATGTTGTTTATCGGTATGATGTGCTTAGGAGCAGGTAATGGCTCCGTATTCCAACTCGTACCGCAACGCTTCGGCGGCGAGCTTGGTCTTATGACAGGCATTATCGGTGCAGCAGGCGGACTTGGCGGTTATGCCTTACCACTCATTCTTGGAAAACTGTACCAATCAACTGGTTCTTATACATCAGGGTTCCTGATCCTGAGTGCAGTGACGCTTGCCGCGCTTGTCCTGCTAACCGTCATGCAAGCCAAATGGAAAACTAAATGGATGGCTAAAGGTGGAAAAGCAAATATCGAGCATTTGTCAGATACCGCTCAAGTGAACGTGTAAATAAATAATTCAAGTTATTTCAAGCGCCCTTAGACTGTGTTCGCTATCAGTCTAAGGGTATTTTGTTTTCCTTTAAAAACTGCTTCAAATAAAGTCTCTTCGGACGCTGGAGCTGCTTAGACATCGATTCGGTCCATCGGTCATTACGCGCTCCATTCGTTCTAGCAGAGTAATAATCAGATATGGTCCGATCATACTGATGAAGCTGCTCCTTCAACTGATCAGGATTCGGATTGTAACGATCTTCATGATAAACGTTAGCAATAGGCAAGCGCGGCTTCGTATCAGACAGGTTGGTTGGGTATCCAACGCTTAATCCGAATAAAGGAATGACTCGGTTAGGCGTTCCCAGCAACGATGAAACCTCATGCAGCTTGTTCCTCAAGCCCCCGATATAACATATGCCAAGTCCCATGGACTCTGCCGCAACTGCTGCGTTCTGTGCAGCCAGTCCGGTATCGATCAATCCAATCATGAACATTTCGGTAGAGTTTAAAGACTGCTCGATCTCAGCGGTAAGTTCTCCTTCGATCTCGGCTGCAAGCTCTAGCCTATGAAGATCCATGCAGAACACGAAGAAATGTCCGTTCTTTGCGACATAGGCCTGATCACCAGAAAGTTCTGCAAGCTTGTCCTTGATCTCTTGGTCCTTAATGCCGATGATGCTATAAGCTTGAACATAGCTGGATGTAGCAGCAGCTTGCGCGCTTTGTACGATGATGCTGATTTGCTCTTCAGTCAGTGGCTTGTCCAGGTAAGAGCGAATGGAGCGATGGTTAAGCAGCAAATTGATCGTGTCATTCATTTGGTCACGTCCTTTTAAATAGTATGATTACTAGCCTTTTCACTTCGCGAGAAAATGTTTCCCATAATCCGTACTCGCCAGCTGTATACTAAAATATCCTGTGAGACCGTTTATACGGTCATACAGGACGCATTGCAGTATATTATCATACCTATGATAAATTATTTGCTCAAAACGCGAACAGAGCCATCTGTACTGCCGACAATGACTTGACCAGCCATACCAATAAATAATCCATGATCCACGATGCCTGGAATCAAATTCAACATCGTATGAAGCTTCTCCGGCTCTGGTATGCTCTCAAAGTGACAATCAGCTATATAATTCCCGTTGTCCGTTACAAATATCTGATGATCTTCTCTTCTTATCACCGGCTCAGCACCCAGCTTCTTTAGCTTTCGCACGGTCATCTCGAACCCGAACGGTACAATCTCAACAGGCAGCGGGAATCGACCAAGTACAGGGACTACCTTACTCTCATCAACGACGACAATCAGCAGCTTGCTTGCTGCCGCAACGATCTTCTCCCTCAGCAGTGCTCCACCACCACCCTTAATTAGATTCCACTCCCCATCAACCTCGTCCGCACCGTCTATCGTCACATCGATCTCTTCCAGCTCCGTGAATGAAATCATCGGTATATTTAGATCAATCGCGAGCTCTTCGGATTGTTTCGAAGTCGCGATCGCCTTCACCGAAAGTCCGTCCTTTACCCGTTGTCCGATTTTTTGAATGGCATAATATGCAGTTGATCCTGTTCCTAATCCGACAATCATACCATCCTTAATCGATTCCACAGCTTTCTCAGCTGCTATCCGCTTCGACTCCATCTGTTAAACTCTCCTCTTCCATTTGAAATCAGTTCTAGTAGCGAGTGTGATCAAGTTCCCTGCTTGGCTATCGTCTCAAAATAACGTATGACTACATCGCGGAATTCCTCGGCAGCCCGTGAAATGTAGCGACTCCGATGCCATAACAAAGCGATTTCCCGAACTAATTCACAATTCTCTATTCGGAGATAATGAATATTCTCCCTTGGATTCCTTGCTGTACTTGGTATGAAGGCTAGGCCAATCTCGGCCTCCACAAGAGTGCTTAGCCGTGCGGGCTCATCCCCCTCATACACATATTTAGGTACGAATCCAGCCGCAGATTTGCACACAGAGTCAATGAGATCTCGAGTACCGTAGCCTCTCTTTACACCTACAAACCATTCGTCTCTCAGCTCAATTAAGGATACACTGCTTCGCTCTGCTAGCCGATGCCCTTTTGGAACAGCTACAAGAATGGGGTCAATGAACACGATTTGACTTTCAATGTCATCCCGTTTAATTGGAGGTGAAGATAAACCAAAATCAACTTCTCCTCGATCAAGAAGGGTTACCATTTCATTCATGGTCAGCATTTGCACATGAAATTGAATGTTGGGACGTTTTTTCCGAAATTCGCGAAGGATATTGGGCAATGTGCTTGCGGTGGTCACTGCTAATTCGAGTGTACTATGTTCAGGGCTAGTTAATTCGCGAAGCTCCTGTTTGCCCTGTTCCAACTCGAACAAAGCCCTTTCTGCACGACGGAGGAATCTGCTTCCGAACTCATTCAATCGCAGCTTTCTCCCCATTCGATCGAATAAAGGAACACCTAGATCCTCCTCCAAGCGTTGAATGGTTTTGCTAAGTGACGATTGCGTAACATGCAGATTTCGCGCTGCTTCGGTCACATGTTCCAGACGTGCGACTGCGATAAAATATTGCAGCTGCAGTAGTTCCATCTCGCACCTCCACTCATTCCTTTCAGTCCATGAGATTATAACATGAAATGCGTTGGAATGAATAATCGTTTTCAAGTAAGATATCATTAAAATACGCTAGAGGGGAACTCAAAAAATGAATGCACACAGCAGGCGGTTAATGGTTTCAGTCGGTCTAGGAATACTGTTGAATCCATTAAACTCTTCAATGGTTTCTGTTGCGCTTCCGGATCTGCAGCATAAGTTCCAACTTGACTTCACAGGTGTTTCCTGGATTATTTTCTCATTCTATATCGCAAGCAGCATCGCTCAGCCTGTGATGGGAAAAGCAAGTGATTTATTCGGCCGTAGAAACATCTTTCTAATCGGGCTTGTAGTAGCCTTCATTGCATCACTATTAGCTCCACTATCGTCAACCTTCGGATGGCTCATCGTGTTCCGTATTGTACAAGCAATTGGAACAAGTATGATGGTTGCCGTTGGGATGGCCATTGTCCGCATTCACATTACAGAGAAACAAGCGACTGCGCTGTCTGTTTTGTCCATATTTTTATCCGGTGCGGCAGCCATTGGCCCCTTTATTGGAGGTGTAATCATAAGCGGGTGGGGCTGGCCAGCCATCTTTTTCGTCAATATTCCATTCGTAGTGATAAGCTTCCTGTTATCTTGGCGAAATATTCCAAAAGACGAGCCTAGAGAATCCTCTTCAACGGGCATGTCCACTCGCAAATGGTTACAAGTCATTGATGCGCCTGGGATTCTACTCTTCACATTGGGGCTAACTGCTTTGCTCTTTGGCGTACTCTCGGCAAAATCATCTGGGCATGTCACATTTGAAAATGCTATGGTCATGCTGACTGGCCTCACTGCTATTGGGGTATTTGTTCGACATGAGTTAAAAGTTGCATCCCCTTTTATTCCATTGCGCACGTTCGCCAAATACCCAGCAATTACTAAGGTTAATGTCGAATTCATGCTCGTTAATGTCCTTTATTATTCACTCTTTTTCGGACTTCCCTCCTACTTGCAAGTGGTTCGGCATGTCAGCGAATTCCAAACAGGTATGCTCATGCTAAGCTTAGGCTTGTGTTCATTAGTTACTTCTCCAATAGCTGGACGATGGATTGATAAATCTGGGCCAAGGCCTGCATTAGTGGTATCGGCAATTCTGATGACACTAGGATCGTTATGGCTTGCGACTTTGAATCAAACGTCACCTGTGATCAGCGTATGCTTGGCATTGGCTGCATTCGGAATTAGCAATGGGCTCAACAATGTCGGTATGCAAGCTGCTTTGTTCCAAAGCTCTCCGAAAGAAATAATCGGTGTGGCATCTGGATTATTCAATACATCCAGATATCTAGGAACGATCCTGTCTTCCTTGCTAATCAGTATCGTAATGGGAGACAAATTTAATTTCGATGGGTTTCAATTGCTAGCAATTATTCTTACGATCATTTCATTATCTTTAGTATGGATGAGCCTACGGTACCGAAAGTCCGAGCATGTGAGCTTAACTAATCATTAAGTCACTGTTGCTCAGCTAAGCAGTCCTACTAAAGGACGAATATGATCAATTAGCGTACGCTATTTATGTCGTTAATTATTAGCGATATGCAAACAATAACCGACAAACATTACAGCAACCATCTGTTACTATTTTCAATAGGTTGTCCAACACAGATAGGAGCGCTGATTATGAACACAATAGCGAATGAGCATTTCCAGAACGAAACGATTGCATTTGACGGTTTTAGCTTTATTGGATGTACCTTTACGAACTGCGTTATTATTATAACGACACTCGACTTTAACTTCGAGCATTGTTCGTTTTTCGAGTCCTCCTTGCATGTTAATCCGAAGCTGTCCATTTTTTCTATCTCACATAAGCTTTCGCAATCGACTTACGATTCAGAAACGACATGCTTCCGGAATGACTTCAAATACCCGCAAACCGTTGTCGAACTGCCTGCCGCGATTACTAGGCCATAGTGATACAACAAAAATCGCACTTCCATTTGGAAGTGCGATTTTTGCTGTGCGCTTATTCACTTACGATTCGACTGGCCAATCGTTCAATTCGCAGCATGAGCTCCTGCATATGGAACGGTTTAATGACATAATCGTCAGCGCCGATCTCCAATGCTTGTATAATGTCCTCCGGCTGATTACGTGCCGTCAGCATGACGATAAGCAGCTGCTGTTCAGGAAAGCTTCTTCGAAGCTCTCTAAGCACGTCCAACCCATCGAGCTCGGGCATCGAACCATCCAGCAAAATAATATATTTCTCACCCTCGCGGTACCAATCAGAGGATAAGAATGTTTTGCCGTCCTCAAACCCATACGCTTTAACCGTTGTTTGGCTTGTAGGCTTCCAATCGGCGAAGCGGCTGATTAGAATATCTCTAATCAACGGATCATCATCTACCACTATAAGATTAAGTGAGCTTTCCGTTTTGTGCTCCGATATGTCCATGGAATAAACAATGGTTTGGTTTCTTCCACCGCGTTTCGCAGCGTAAAGAGCTTGGTCTGCTTGATCCACAAGCTTCTCCGCTTGAGTTACGCTGCCCGAGATCTGGGTAATGCCTGATGAGAATGTCACCTGGAAGGTTTCATCTTTCGAAACAAAGTTAATGGCATTAAATTGTCGCCTCAGTTGATCAAGCAGATTTGCCGCTTGCACGCTGTCCAGATGAGGAAGAACTAATGCAAACTCCTCCCCGCCATATCTGCAAAATATGCCTTTGTTCTGGAAGATATTGCGTGCAGAAGCCGCGAAGGCTTGCAGCACTTCATCTCCTTTCAGATGACCATATGAATCATTCACATGCTTGAAGTGGTCTAGATCGAGCATAACCAAGGAAAAAACATCCTGCCTTTGTTCATAGGCCTGAATCTGATGTCTCATCACATCATTGAAATGTTTGCGATTGTAAGCGCCAGTTAATTCGTCTAGAGTGATCGATCTCTCCCAATCAACCTTCATCATAAATCGATTATCGATAAGTGCAGTCAGCAATGCTACATCAAAAGGTTTTGCAAGAAAATCCATTGCACCAGAACGATAAGCACTAATTTGATTTTCTACAGAGAAGTTGCCGCTAACCATAATAATCGGAATATGTTCTAGTTTTGCTTTCTCCACAATTTGGTTAAGAACTTCCATTCCACTTTGATCAGGAAGAACGATATCCAGTAGAAGAAGACATGGCTTCCATTGATAAAATAACTTTAATCCGCGTTCCGCTGTCAGCCCGATTGATACCTGGTAATCGTTCTTTTCGAGCACTTCTTTAACATAGGTAACGAAATCCACATCATCATCAATAACGAGCACCCGTTTTTGATCAAGCGAGCTGTCTTGTGATGACTTGGGCTTAAGCGCTGCTGCTTTTACCGTTTCAGCAGGAGGCTCGTTGTGGATCATCTCAGAATTGAACATATTCGTTAGAGGTACCACATGCTCAGACCATTCAGAGCATGTGAGCGTTCTGACGCTTTTCTCTACAAACAGACTTTCTTTGGACGCGGAGAATCTCTCCATCTCCATTAAACCAATCGTTCCGCTTGTGCCTTTGAGATTGTGGAAAAAACGATGCAGCTCATGCTCCTCTACGATTTCTTGCAAGGTCCATTCTTCAATGGTTTGTAAAATACGTTGTTGAATGAGCAGTTTGTATTTTTCAGTTTTCATTGCAATAAGCTCCTTCAATTAACGCAGCATGCGTGAAATAGCAGCACTTAATTTGCCTGGCAAATAGGGCTTAACAAGAAATTCGGTAATTCCCCACTGTGATGCTTTTTCTTTCTCTTCAAATGCGCTTGATATAATAATCGGAATATTTAGTAGAAGATCTGTTTTTTTGATTTTGCTAACAATATCCCAACCGGTTACGCCAGCTTCAAGCATCAGATCAACCACAACGATGTCTGGATTCAGCTTTTCGATGGCATTAATCGCCAAGGTGCCTTCTTTGAAGAGGTGAACCTGAAAACCACTGGCAAGCAGCTCATCACTTAAAAGTGTTGCTAGATTATGATCATTCTCAACGAGCATGACTTGGATTGAAGCTTCATTCCACACTGTGCTGCTCGTAGTTTCACTCTCGGCTTGTGTGGATTGCTCAGCAATTGGCAATGATACTGTGAAGATACTGCCTTGTCCAAATTCAGATTGCACGTCGATTTTCCCTTCATGCTTCGTCACAATTTCTTTAACGATAGCTAAACCTAATCCGGTTCCGCCAATTTCCCGGCGATCGGTATTATCCACTCTGTAAAATTTATTAAACAGGTTTTTCATCGCTTCTGGAGGAATACCAAGTCCATGATCCTCAATCCGAATGAAATATTGACCGTTGTTCATACCGCTAACAATATCAATATTACCGCCATTAGGTGAATATTTAATCGCATTGCTGAGTAGATTGATGATGACTTGATGAAGCTTGTCTCGGTCGGCAAGCACGATGGCGTTAGCCGCATCGTCCTGCCACGTTATTTGATGATTAGAAGCTGAGAGCTGCTGCACTTCAATCGCCTCTGTAATTAACGAGGTTAAAGATATAAGCTTCATCTCATACGTCTGTTTTCCCGATTCCATTCTTTGCAAATCCAGGAAGTCATTAATTAACGTCGTTAATCGTCTGGCCTCCTGATGGATGGTCATCATATACTTACGCTGGCGCTCTGGTTTAAGCTCTCGGTGCAGCAGCAGCTCAGCGAATCCAAGGACGCTTGCAAGAGGTGTTCGCAGCTCGTGGCTTACCGTACTTACGAACTCCGATTTCATACGATCAACCTCGTATTCCTTCGTGATATCCCGGTGGACAAGCAGCAAGCCGAATTTCACACCATTGCGATAGAGAGGCTCGCAATAAATCTGAATGAACCTTCTGTCTGGCTCGGTAATTTCATAGGTAATGTTGCGCATGCCTTGATAATGCCCATATTGGACAAGCCCTTCCATAAAGGGAATGAGCGCTTCCGGCTGAGCAACGACGGAGCGGATATGCGCATTGAAATGTTCGAATGGCATTTTGGCCGCATGTGTGTCATCCAAGAAGAATGGTAAAATATCGGACATCTTGCGATTGATTTGCAGCGTCGTGCCATCCAAATCAAGCAATTGAATGCCTTCTTGAATAGTATCAAGCATATCGCTGGTCATCAGCCTCTGCTTCTCCGATATCTCGTATAGCTCAAGCTTGTCGAAAGCTAAGGAAACCTGAATCATCATTCCAGCAATTTCATCTTCCTCTTGTTTGGAGATAACCCGATTAACTTTCGTTATCATCATACATGCAACCATTTCTTGGCTTGCGTTAAGTATGGGCATAATCAGATCCGTCGCTTGCATAGGTGACTCATGGTAGCCTTGTTCGCCAATCGAGCAATCCCGAACGATGCTGTATGCTTTTTTACTTTGTGCTGCTCTGAGCATGACGCCGTCATTCAAGCTGTTTATGAACTGATGAGCCGCTTGTTCGGAAACGCCTACTGATGCAAAGTCGTGATTTTTATCCAGCATTACGATTAAACCTTTATCGCTCTGCGTTATGGAAACGATATTCGTAATAATACTCTCGAGCAATTCTGTTTGATCCAGCGTATTAGAGAGAGATTGGACAAGATTGTTTCGTTTCTCCAAATAGTTCTCGTTCTGCTCCATGACTCCAACAGCCAATTGCAATTCCTCTTGTTGAGCGTGGAGTTCGTCTTGCTGCGCCATAAGCTCCTCATTCTGCGCGACTAGCTCTTCTTCCTTGTTCTGAATCTGAATCATCATCATACGGAAGGTACGAGCTAATTCTCCTAACTCATCTTCTCGATCCTTGAGCTCAAGCTCACTATAATCACCGTTCGCAAAGTTTCTGGCTTGGCTTGTAAGTGACAATAAAGGTATGCCTATAGACTTGGCAACCCTTCTTGTAAGTAAGGTGGATACAATTAAAATAAATAGGATATACACAATAAAAATGATAGCAAGATAAGAAAGTTTTTGAATCAACTGGTCGTTTTTCTGCTCCGAGATGTGCCTAACTTGTGATTCCAGATCATGCGAGTATGTAATCAGCTTATTAACCGGATTATCTTCGCCAGCAGATACGAGAATACGAAGTGCCGCATAATTCTCAGTCTTTGCGTATTCAATGGCTTTTGGCAATAATTCATCAAAATAATCGGTGAAAAAGCTCTCGATGTTCTGCATGACTTCTTTTTCCGACGCGCTTAATGACATTTTTTTGATTTCAATGAGATTTTGATCTAAAGCAGCTTTCTCAACAAATAGTTGCTTATATTCATAATCTGACAAATAAACATAATAGCCTCTTGCTCGTAAAATAACTTCCTTTGAGTGGTCTGCGATTGCCGATACAAGCTCCTGCTTCTCACGCAGCAGTGTCGTTTCGGCGGAGTAGTTTCGCAAGGCCGTGACGGTGCTTACCACTACCAACACAGCTCCAATCAAAATTAAACTCAAGGAAAGCATCATCATGGCTACAAATTGTCTTGTTATTCGCTTATTCAAATAGCGGCGCAGCTTACCCACGAAGCATCTCCTCTACCTTGCCTATTAGCTCTATCGGACTAAAGGGCTTCGACATGAAGCCGTCAGCACCGGCTATCAGTACTTTCTCTTGCTCGGCCTGCTGACTTTTAGCAGATAACATTAATATTTTGGCATGCTGCCTGTTTTCAAGCTGCCTCGTTTGTTCTATAACCTCGATACCCGTCATTTTCGGCATCATATAATCCAAAATAATGAGATCAAACATCGTTTCTTTAATTTTTTGCAACGCTTCTTCCCCATCTGCCGCTTCTTCCAGCGTATACCCTTCATCCTCAAGCGTGTCTGCGATAAGCATACGCAAGATCGGTTCATCCTCAGCAATCAATAGTGTTTTCAAGTAATAATCCTCCGCTGTCATTAAAATTAGACTATTTCGACATCACACGCCAAAATACTACAATCTTATTAACGATTCGACATTATCATCAGAAATCCTCCGTCCATTGTTCATACAATTTAACAAATTGATGTACCTTTGGAAAATATAAAAAAGCAGACCTCGTCTATGGCCTGCTTTCCTTATAAGTCTGCGCTATCGCGATTTTACAATAATTTTACGAATGCTCTCGCTTGAAAGATGGTATTTCTGTTCCAAGTCTGACACTGTCCATCCGTTCGAATAATAAAGGTAAATCTCCTTGTTGCGCTCGGCCAGTAACTTACGGGTCCCGCTCACCTCGCCCCAATTGGCCCTTTTCTCCGCAAGCTTTGGTACATAAATTAAATCGCCTTGAATGTATTTTTGAAGCTCCTGCAATAAACTAGGGGGAAGCACATCTCTCCCATTTTTGTAGTTCACTATAAACGTCCTCCTCGAACGAGCTCATCTTTTTAAGTTGATTGGATTCCGCAGTCATAAACATTTTTTTTCCTCCTTTCGAATTTTGGTGTACCTGATCTAAATTGAAAACAAAAAAAGCCATGGATACCATTACCTCCAAATCAGCTTCTTTCATACTGCACTCTGTCATTATATTGTAAGCCTTTTCGGTTGACAAGAAATGTTTGCCAATATTTCCATCTGTAATAACAGTAAGGATAAATAAAAGGAGACCTCGCGGTCTCCTTCATATGGGTGATCTCCGCCTAAACGGAGATCACCTCCATATTGTTAATCAATTCGATCAGCTCCTTTCCTATTCATTCGTCGGCCCGACTTCATCAGTATAGATGAGAATACATCACTTCCGAAAGTGAAAAAACAGCTATAAATAATCTTTACCAGCGTTCCCGCTGTCAAGTTAAAAATTGCCGTTTAATTATCATCACTTTTTAATAATTGGGCGTTTTACCAGTCATACCAAGGCTTTGTTTCCTCATAGGTAATTGTTGGATATTTAATATATGTTATGGTATTTCTAGTTGATTTAACGAGTTTCATATTCTAAGGAGGAACAACATGATACACACAAAAAATAACCGTTTAAGCAAGGCGATTGCTGGTATAGGAATCAGCCTATCGATTGCCATCTCCGCAGGAGCAGTCGCCATGCCTCAACCTGTACAGGCCGCATCAAGCTCCTCAAAAGTAAGCAGCGTCATTTCAATCGGGAAAAAATACGTAGGTGTTCCATATAAATTTGGTGCCAAATCTGGCATAACGAGTTCATTTGATTGTTCTTCCTTTACACAATATGTGTATAAGAAAGTAGGTATCAGCCTGCCAAGATCGTCCAAAGATCAATCAAAATCGGGATCTTATGTGTCTAAAAGCAATCTAAAGGCTGGTGACTTGATATTCTCTGATACGAATCGCGATGGCATCATTAATCACGTCAGCATATATATCGGCAATGGAAAATTGCTTCATACTTACAGAGTTGGCGTTGGTGTAACGATATCCAATTTCTCAGGCAGTACATGGGACAAGACCTACGTCACTGCAAGACGTGTCATTAAATAGACAGAAGAGGGTGATCTCATTCAGAGATCACCCTCTTCTGTCTATTACTCAAGCAGACCCAGCATTCGAAGTCCATACATAATGCCATCCTCTGTTACATCCTTCGTAACATAGCGTGCAGCTTGCTTGACTTCATCAGGTGCATTGCCCATCGCTACACTATGATGAACATGCTGCAGCATCTCCAGGTCATTAATTCCATCTCCGAAAGCATATACATCCTCTCTCTTGAACCCTGCTATTTCAATCAACGCCTGTATCCCAATTGCTTTGGAGCCTCCAGGCGGAAGAATATCGCTTCCGAACAGATGCCAGCGTATGAAACCGAGCTCGGAGAAGCTTTCTTTGTAGCAGGCTTCGTCCCCCTCTTTGCAATAAAGCAAGCATTGGTAAATCGACCTGTCTACATGATAGTCCGGCTCTAGAGGTGGGAGTCTTTTTCTTAACGGTTCTTCGTCATCCTCCGGATAAGCGATTTCGTGAGTGCTAGACCGCATTCCCTCAGGAGTCATATAAATAAGTGGATGCTTGTTCTGCAATGTCATTTCGGTAAGTTCTGAAATTTTATTGGGATCAATGGGATGACTATAAACAACCTCGCCATGATAGACAGCATAGGAGCCGTTAAAGCTTACGTACGACTCAATTTGCAGCTCATCAGAGACTGGTTTAAGCATAAATGGGCCTCTGCCCGTGGCGATAACCAATTCATGCCCAGCGACCTGCAGCTGCTCAATGGCTTGTTTAGTCGATGCCGGGATCTTCTTCTCATGATCAACTAACGTACCATCTATATCAAAAAATATGAGCTTCCTAGCCATCGTATTTGCCTCAATCCTCGTTTGCTTTTGCTTTATTATAGCTTATTCGAGTGCTCTGGGGAAATTTAAACAACAAAAAAGCCAATGCCGAGCGGCATCAGCTACATGACGGCGAGTGTTATTAGGCTGCGAATTGCATACTGAAAACGTCTCGCAAATTTGTATTTCTTGTAGGCTGGCTGGCTTTTTTTAGCTTAGTGGTTGTAGCGATGCTAATGCATAACGGAGCCTCAGCGATATCCCTTTGGGCCAGCTCAAGCAATAACGACACGTTGCCGGATTGATATGCGGCAGATATTGCTCTGAGCCATTCCTTCGAATCCTCTTCATTCGGAAGCTGAATTGCACCGGATTTCAGCTCTTCTCTGGCTGGGATAAGTGCTGTACGAGCCCGATGAAGGGCAGCTTTAACAGCTCCTTCTGTTGTTTCCAATCGCTTGGCTGTCTCTGCAATGGAGTATTCGAACACATCTCGCAGAAAAAACACCTTTCTTTGCAAAGGCGACAAACGTCGCAAGATGACATACAGAGCTTCTTCACAATCCAGAACTTCGAAGTCTTCTGTCTTTTTTAGATCCTGCATGCGCTGTGTGATAAGTTTATATTGATGATGTCTGCGCAGATGATCGATCCAAGTGTTCTTGGCAATGCGGAGCAGCAGCGCTTCTGGATTCGCATGCCCTGCATGATAGGCTGCCCGAAGACCCTTCACCCATGTATCCTGAACGAGATCCTCAGCATCCCAGCTCGAATTCGTGAGCGACAAGCAATAGCGGTACAAAACAGCATGAAGAGTCTCCCTTTCCATTTGCTGCTGATCCTCATCGACGGTTGACACTATTCTCGCTCTTTTCATTCGACGGCCTCCTATAGCAAATTAAGCTCATATCGTTATCTCTATTGGGTAAACGAACGAAGCCTCCAAAAGGATACGCAGTAAACATAAAAAAGTACCGTATCTTAATCTGTCTGTTATTCGTTTACCATTCGCATGCAAACAAAAACCAGGAGGTTAATTCCATGAACCATTTTATTCCTTACGTAGTCGAACAATCAAGCCAAGGTGAGCGATCGTATGATATCTATTCTAGACTACTGCGTGACCGCATTGTTTTCTTGGGCTCTGCCATTGATGATCAAGTCGCTAACAGCATGATAGCCCAGTTGTTATTTCTAGCTGCAGAAGATCCTGAGAAAGAAATATCAATGTACATCAACAGCCCTGGAGGCTCCACTTCAGCTGGATTTGCCATACTCGATACGATGCAGTTCGTTAAACCGCCCGTTCATACGATTTGTATGGGGCTTGCCGCTTCTTTCGCAGCGATACTGCTGCTCGCTGGCGAGAAGGGATATCGATCAGCTCTGCCTAATAGCGAAATTATGATCCATCAGCCTCATGGCGGTGTTCAAGGACAAGCGAGCGATATTATCATAAACGCTGCCCGCATTGTCAAAATCCGCTCCAAGCTGAACCAAATCAGCTCAGAACGCACAGGTCAGCCGCTTGAAAAAATCGAAAAAGATATGGATCGTGATTATTTTATGTCATCGGAGGAGGCGATGGAATATGGCATTATAGATCGAATCATTACTTCTCTATAGTGGATAAACTTTTATGAATCCATACCGCAGCCTGGCTGCCGTCACCCATCGCTATTGTGACCATTTCGGAGTGAGCAGTCACATCGCCTGCAGCCCATAAATGGTTTACACTCGTTAGCTTCGTGCGGGGATCAACCTTAATATGATTGTTCTCCGTAAGATCAGCTCCGAGCTGTCTCGCAAGGCTCGATCGCACTTCGTTTCCTCCGAATGCGACGAAGCAGTGAGATCGGTTAATAACGGAACCATCATCAAGGATGATACCTTTGAATTGCTCGCCCGCGGCCAGAATTTCACTTATAGGAAGCTGGATGCAGGAAATTTCTTTTGCTTCCAACTCGGCCCTCACGTGAGGTTCTATAGATGTGCCATCATGATTCACATAGATGATATCGCCCGTCCAATGTGTGAGTGTAAGCGCCATACGCGCGCCAGCATTTCCTGCTCCAATCACTAAGGCTGGTTTATTCATTATCTCATATCCATCGCAATCCGGGCATACAAAAACACTGATCCCCATGCAGGGTATCAGCATGGGGAAGTTAGGTATGCGATCTTTTACTCCTGTGGCAAGCAGCATTGTTCTTCCTTGCAGCTGCCGATCATTAGCGATGGTAATTGACCAATTATTATCTATGCGAGCTGCATCTGTGACCCAGCCTTTTATAAAAGTGACGCCAAGCCGTTTAGCTTGCTCCTTGCCTGAAGCAAGCAGCTCCGCCCCGCTGACGCCATCTGGAAACCCGATTAAGTTATGATAACTTTTGCATAGGGTGGACCTTCCTTCACCTGCATCAATCACAGCAATTTGGTAGCCGTATCTTCCTAATTGAATTGCTGCTTGCAGACCAGCAATGCCACCGCCCACAATGACACAATCAAATTGCATCGGTATCCTCCCATTCCATAGCAACCCATTGTTTCCAATACTGCTCGCTCATATGGGTAGTATCCTTGGAGAATTCATTCCTTATTCATAGACACTCTGATAACCTTTAAACCGATATCCCGGTACGTCGATTAATAATGACCTTTCTTCTTTTCATCAGCTCTGGGAGCGCGACTCCTGCCAATACAATGATAACGCCGACCCATTGCAAAGCGCTGACATGCTCATTGAGCACGAATGAAGAGAGGAGCACGGCTACCGGAAGCTCTGAGGCTCCAAGAATGCCTGCCATGCCTTCTCCAATATGCGGCACGCCAATTGCGAATAAGACTGGCGGGATGAATGCGCCAAACGTACCGAGCAACAAGCCAAACAACAGTAAATCTCCCCATAGCTGTCCGTTAAACAGAAACGTTGGCGGGAATATAATAAATACGAGTATCATTCCGCCAGT
Source organism: Paenibacillus sinopodophylli (assembly GCF_005930355.1). Classification (GTDB taxonomy): domain Bacteria; phylum Bacillota; class Bacilli; order Paenibacillales; family Paenibacillaceae; genus Pristimantibacillus; species Pristimantibacillus sinopodophylli. Next base: position 642,276 of record NZ_VDBO01000001.1, on the reverse strand, counting down.
TATCATCCATGCGCTGCGAGTTGCGGGATGTACAGATGGGACAGCTCTGCCGCTAAACAAAATAAACATCGAATAACTTACCGCGGACAATAGGCCTAAGGTGACACCCATTAGGTTAAAGCTCCCCGTTCCCTGCTCGATAATGCCGGCAGCGAGCAAAGTACCGCCAAACAAAACAACAATGGTTAACAGCATGATGCCAGTAGGCCGCTTCCGTTGACCTATCGCTTGAATGAACACGCCAATCCATGTGAATTGGAATAATAAAATAATGGCAAGTGAGGCAGGAATGTAACGAAGCGATTGATAATAAAGCAATCCCGTAATGGCCGTTGGCGCTCCCGCAGCCATCAATAGCAGACGTTGCTTCCAGTTCAGCCCTGCAGATCTAGTTCTTGATGCTTTAGTCAAGCCAGCAACGGTGCTTTTGTTTCTTCTCTCCCGCCATTTCATCATAAATGTAAGCAGCCATGCAAGTATGAATCCGGTCAGCAATTGACTCCCTACAACTTCTCCCAGCTGATAACCTTTGCCATAGGCAAGGACTACAAAAGTAGATAAGATACCGTAACTTGCCGCACCTAAAAATACAGATAAAATATATTTCATCTTGATGTAAACTCCTCTCATGCTCCCTTTTAGTGAAATATAGGAAAGTGTATGATTGCGTAATCCTTTCTCTACATTTCTCAGAATGAAACGCGCCGCGCGTCAAAAGACGGCGACAGCCGTTTCACCTTGAAATATAAGAATTTATAAGTTTGTTAGCCTATAAAGGACTTGTATTTCACCGTCAAAGCTGCTTCAGCGTCTTAAAGGACGCCGAAGGCGTTTTTGCTTGGCTGTGAACGCAAAAAATCCTAACCATGAATATAGAATCATTGTGGAATGATTACATATTCGTAGTTAGGAAGTTAAGGCTCCCCGTAGAAACCCTCACCCTGTTCGAGCGGTAAATCCGTGAGGTTATACGAAAATATTTAGTTGTAATTCCATTTGATCAGCATGTTGAATATTACATGACAAGTAAGGTGTTGTCAATAGGCTATTGCTGGGGTCATCCCTCTAATCTCATTTCCAGCAGGGTATCGGTGTGCTTGCAAATTGTCTTATGCTATGATAATAAAACATATTCGAGGTTATGGATTGGAGTGATACGTCAATGAGTACAACAATTGTAAATGGAGTCGTTCGATCCGTTTGTCCTTTTGATTGCCCGGATACCTGCGGACTCAGCGTTACGTTCGAGGAAGGCAAAATCGTAAAAATAAATGGCGATGTCGACCATCCGGTCACTCGCGGAGCTATATGCAATAAGGTTAGACATCTTCATGAACGCGTCTACCATCCAGAGCGCCTGCTCTACCCCATGCGGCGTATTGGAGCCAAAGGAAGCCTTGCATTCGAGCAAATCACATGGGAAGAAGCGTATAACGAAATCGCCCAGCGAATGAGAAGTATCATCCAGAAGGAAGGCGCACAGGCTATACTCCCCTATAGCTTCTATGGAAATATGGGCGTCCTCAATGCAGAGGGCATGGATCGCAGATTTTTCAACAGGCTTGGTGCAAGCCAGCTTGACCGGACAATATGCAATGCAGCGGGTTCTACCGGGTATGGTTATACGATGGGCGGTTCAATCGGAATCGATCCTGAGGATACTGTGCATACGAAGCTCTTTCTAATCTGGGGCTGTAATTTAGTTTCAACGAATATGCATCAAACCATGCTTGCGACAGAGGCAAGGAAAAATGGAGCGACCATTATCCATATCGACGTTCACCGTAATCGTACATCTGCATGGGCAGATCAATTCATCCATCTGCGGCCAGGAACAGATGCTGCTTTGGCTCTCGGCATGATGCATGTCATTATTCGCGATGGGCTAGCCAATCAGCATTTTCTCGATCAGCATACGCTAGGCTTCGATGAGCTTGCTGCGGAAGCTGAACGTTACACGCCTGATTATGTTGCAGATATTACCGGTGTACCTGCTGCTGAGATAGAGGAACTCGCCCGCCTATACGGAACAGCTTCTCCCTCCTTTATTCGCATTGGAAACGGACTACAGCATCATGATAATGGTGGCATGACAGTGAGAACGATCGCCTGCTTACCTGCTTTGACAGGTCAATGGGGCATTCGCGGCGGCGGCGCCATGAAGGGCAATAGCTGGTATTCCCGCCTCAATGGCAAGCAAATCGAGAGGCCGGATCTCATGCTTGATCCTGACGTCAGAACGATCAACATGAATCAACTAGGCGACGCTCTTCTCGACTTGGAGCCAGCGGTGAAGATGTTATTTGTCTATAATAGCAATCCCGCAGTTGTAGCGCCTGACCAGAACCGAGTCCGTGCGGGACTTCTTCGGGAAGATCTCTTCACGGTTGCACATGATTTGTTTCTAACAGATACTTGCAAATATGCAGATATCGTATTACCGGCGACCTCACATTTCGAGAACTTGGATCTATATACCTCTTATTGGCATTTGTATATTCAGCTTCACGAACCAATTATGAAGCCGATCGGCGAATGCAAATCCAATTTCACGGTATTTAAAGAGCTGGGTCTGCTACTTGGCTTCGAGCGCGAAGCATTTGATATTACGGAGGAACAAATGATCGACGAGGCGCTGGACAGCCGCAACAATCCGCTTCTCTCAGGTATTACATTGAAGGAGCTAAGCTCACAAACGTGGATGAAGTCTGGTGGACAGACGCTGCCTCCAGTCACTTCCATTCTTCCAACGGATTCAGGCAAAATTGAGCTTTATTCGGAACGGATGCTGCGGGACGGATATTCTCCTGTCCCGACTTACACAGGATTAAGTGAGCCTGAGACGTTTCCGTTTCTGCTGATGACCGGACCGAATCACAGCTTTATCAACTCCACCTTTGCTAACCAAGATCGGATGCAGAAGCTGGAAAAGGAGCCGCTGCTTCACATGAATGCTGAAGATGCAGCAGCTTTAGATTTCCGGAACGGTGAACGGGTGAACGTACGCAATGACCGCGGCGAGGTTGAAATCAAGCTTCGCGTTAGCCATGATGTACTCCCTGGTGTATTGGTAACGCAAGGTCTTTGGTGGGATGATCAGAACAAAGGTCATCAAGCTGTCAACACACTTACCCCTCAGCGTCTTGCTGACATGGGCGGCGGAGCGACATTCTTCTCTAATCGCGTTGAAGTTACGAAACTGGCATCATCCTGAAATTAAAAACAACCTTTATGCGCTTGCTGCGACATAAAGGTTGTTTTGTTAATAGGCAATGCCCACACGCTCTCCGATATGCAAGTCCAGCAAATAAGCAGATACAGCAAACGCAGCCGTATCAGCGAAAGAAATAGCAGAACCGCCGCTTGGCAATATATCCTTGCGTATGCGGTACTCCCCTCTTGCTTCCTCTTGAACAAGTCTAGTTGGACAAACAATCGTCCAATCGAGCTGCTTCGCTTGGTGCAGCAGTTGATAAACATGCTCATGCTCTTTTGCTGCATCATGATGAATTCGTTTGTTCTCGGAGGATTGATATCTTAGCAAATGAGGTTCGGTCTCACTTTGCAGAATACCCGCCGTTCCAATAGTAACGAGTCTTCTCACTTGCTGCTTCTCCATAGCCTTAATGATATTACCCAATCCAGCAGCCAGCGTTCCATTTCCTTCCGTATTGAGAGCACATATGACTCCACTGACGCCAATTAGTGCTTGGACAACGTCCTGCGGGTTGCGAACATCGCCAAGATAGCTGCCAGGTCGCATTTGTTCCTCAGAACGTACGAATCTCCTAAACGGTGTCTGCTTCTCAATAAGACCGCGCTCGATAAATTGTCCGGTTTTCCCTGTAGCGCCTACTAACAACAGCATAATGAAACCAATCCTCTTTCCTAACTGTAGTGTCCATGATGATTATCCTGTAATCATTAACTACCTGAGTGGAAAAGTAAAGCTTGTATCCCATGTCAGCGTATCTAAAGCAAAGAGCCCTCTTTTAGAATAAGGGCTCTTTGCACATGTGTATTTATATTGCATTCAAGGTTGCCGCGTTCTCATACTCTGCCGGGTTTACGATCTTTCTTAATAAATGCATTGGGCCGTCTCCATTGTCAAAGTCAAACACATGAAGCCTTTCGTAGCCGCGCCGCTCATACATAGCTAGCAGCCATGGATGTTTCTCGGCAGTGGCTAACGTGACGGCAGCAGCACCGACCTTCTCCTTAATGACGGTTTGTTCCAGCCAGTTCAACAGCTTATTTCCAATGCCTTGTCCTTGATAGGCGGGGTCAACCGCGAACCATTTGATGAACGGAAACGGCGTAATGGCTTTAACCTCATCCCCCTTGGACAAGGTAACTGTGCCTGCAATTTCCCCATCTACCTCAAGGACATAACATTCATTCGAAGTAATATTATCTTGAATTAAAGCCAAGTCAGCATGGGCAGCAGGCCAATGAAGCTCGAGCTCTCTGATTGTAACATAAGCCTCGTAAACAACATGAAGGAGCCGTTCTGCATCTTCTAGTTGAGCCAAACGATAGATCTCGCTCATAGTCTCCACCTCTTTTGTAGGAATGAAAGAAATAAATACCGATTCGAATAATCGGAATATAATTTCATTCACTTTATCATTTAGGTGGTATTGTGGCAAATAGAGATCTTCTATACCTTAATTAAAAACTTTGATGATGCAGCGACAACTGCTACTGAAGCTCCGCTACTGTGTGGGTTGGTGATTGTCCTGTTAAGGCATTTACAAGATTACGCGCTGCAAGCATCGCCATATTCGTTCTTGTAGATTCGGTTGCAGATCCAATATGCGGGAGTGTAAGTACGTTGTTCATGTTCAAAAATGGATGATCGTCAGGAATTGGCTCCTGTTCGAATACGTCGAGTCCCGCCGCCGCAATCGTTCCGGCCTGCAACGCCTCGATTAAAGCAGCCTCATCGACCGTTTGACCGCGTGAAATATTAATAAAAATGGCATTTGGCTTCATAAGCTTGAACTGCTCGCGCCCGATTAGCTTTGTCGTCTCCAGCGTTAATGGCGCAAGCATCACTACAAAATCCGATTCTGCAAGCAGTTCATTCAGAGCGGAATAATGCACACCTAGATTTGCTTCCGCTTCAGGCTTGCGACTGCGATTGAAATACGAAACTTCCATATCGAAGCCGAATCTGCCTCTGCGGGCTACAGCTTCACCTATTCGGCCCATGCCGATAATGCCTAGCTTGGCATGGTGCACATCTTGTCCGAACCATTTATTACCCATCCCAGACTTCCATTTGCCTTCCTTCACATAACGATCCAGCTCAGCAACACGCCTCGCTGTTCCAAGGATGAGTGCAAATGCTAAATCAGCAACGGTATCGTCAAGCACATGGGGAGTATGCGTACCAATGATACTATGTCTCTTCATCGCTTCAAGATCGAAATGATTGTAGCCTACGCTGATGCTGCTTACAGCTCTAAGCTTAGGAGCATTCGCTATTAATTCGGTATCGACTTGGGCTCCTGCCGTTAGCAGACCCTCCGCCTGCGCAACCTTTGTAAGTAAAGTCCGACGAGGAATCGGGGATGACTCCTCCCATTTGTCTACCGTACAATGTTCGGCAAGAAAGGCTTCCACCTCCGTCGGAACACTGCGATCAATAAAAACGTATGGTTTCATGAATAGTCTCCTCTCGCTAATGGTCAAGGATAAGCATAGCATAATTGGAGGTGGATGTGCCTCTCTTCTAGCCTGCAATCGGTGCTTGCTTGCATATGCTGCATGCAGCTTATCTAGCCATGCATAGCGGCTTGCCGCTTCCATAAATCCTCTACCACTATGCATGCCATAGCTTCAACGACCGGAATAATACGAGGACATATACACGGATCATGCCTTCCGATCGTCTCAATCATTTTCTCGTCGCCATGGATGTCAACTGTATGTTGAGGCAAGGATATCGATGAGGTGGGCTTAACTGCTATACGGAATACAATTTCTTCACCTGTGCTGATGCCGCCTATAATGCCACCAGCATGATTGCTTAGAAACCCATCCTTGCTCATCTCATCATTATGCTCGCTGCCCAGCATGTCGGCAGCAGCAAAGCCTGCACCGAATTCAATGCCTTTAACGGCTCCGATCGACAGCATAGCTTTAGCCAGCTCTGCATCGAGTTTATCGAATACGGGTTCTCCGATGCCCGGCTTCATGCCTCTAATCCGACATTCCACAATACCGCCGCAGCTGTCGCCAATTGAAGCCAAATGCTCGATTTTTTTAATCATGCGGACGGCTGCTTCTGGATCGCACGCTCGAACCGCGTTTTGTTCAATGGACTCCTCCACAAACGTTTCGCATTTTATGCCGCCAATTTCTTTCGTGTAGGCCACGATACTAATCCCTTTATTTTCAAGCAGCTTGCGGGCAACGGCTCCCCCAGCAACACGGCCTGCTGTTTCTCTGCCGGATGCACGCCCGCTTCCGCGATGATCCCTAATGCCATATTTCTGCAAATAAGTGAAATCCGCATGTCCAGGACGGAATGAATATTGAATATCGCTGTAAGCATCCGGTCTCATATCTTTATTATGCAGCATAATAAATAAGGGAGTTCCTGTCGTTTTCCCTTCGAACATCCCAGAGAGTATGCTGATGATGTCATACTCTTTGCGCGGTGAAGTAACCGAGGATTGTCCGGGCTTGCGTCTGTCCATTTGCAATTGAATGTATTGTTCATCTAGCTCAACGCCAGGCGTAACGCCATCGACGATGACACCAACAGCCTCACCATGCGATTCACCAAAGGTAGTAATCTTGAAGCTTTCTCCATATGTGTTTCCTGCCATCCTAATTCCTCCCGATTGAATGCGTTGACGCATTCGTTATCTGTCTATTATAATTTCGAAAGTGAAATAAATGAAATCAAAATATAATGCCTTTGCCATAGAGAGAGGTTATATCATGCAAGCTAATATGGAATGGTATCGTATCTTTATCCATACCGCCAAGCTGGGCAATTTGACAAAAGCTGCTCAAGAGCTTCATATTACGCAGCCTTCTGTCAGCTATGCGATCAAACAATTAGAGACTCAGCTTGATGTCAAGCTGTTCGATCGTCTCTCCAAAGGGGTTAGACTGACACCAGAGGGTGCATCTGTTCTTGAATATGCGGAGAAATCTTTCGCCGTCATGCAGCTCGGAGAGACGAAATTGCAAGCGCTCAAAACGCTAAATGCGGGTGAACTGCGAATCGGTGCCAGTGGACCTATCATTAAGCATTTGCTTCTGCCTCTGCTTGATTCTTTTCATGCACAATTTCCAGATGTCCGCATCCGTCTGTTGCAAGGTAAAACGGCGGATATACGGTCTAGGCTTAAAGCTGGTCTGATCGACATCGGACTCGTTCATCTGCCGTTCGCTGATCCATCGTTATCGGTACAGCCTCTAACAGACATTCAGGATTGCTTCGTTGTAGGTGCCGCCTACCGTCATTTGACTGCTCACACGATTACTCCAGCTCAACTAGCTGAGCTCCCTCTTCTTCTACTCTCTGAGGGAAGCAGTACGAGGGTTTTTATTGATCATTGGTTTACCATGCAAGGCCTTACAGCTGAGGCTGACATGGAACTGAGCAGTATGGACATGCTTGTTGAGGTTGCAATGAGAGGTTATGGCGCAGCATTTGTAACACAAGCTTTCATTCAACAGTTTGTAGACGAGGAGAAACTATTTATCTTGCAGCTAAGTGAAGCTGTCCCGTTCCGCTCCGTGGGCTTTGCTGTTCAGCGAGATGCTGCACAATCAATTGCGGCGAACCGATTCATCGAACTGCTGGAACATTGAGGAAGGGGCTATCTGTCTATCGGATCGAATGGGTGATTATCGTTTCCTAGAAGCTGTTTTTGTACTATAATGAAGTTCATTGTTGATATACATTGTATTTATGACATGATTCAACTATAATGTAGTATGATTTTTATTTGTTTACCGGAAAGGAACGACTATGATGAGCGAAGTTAAACCATACCGCGTGTTGTTGTATTATAAATTCGTAGCTGTGCCTGATGCCGAGCAATTTGCAGCCGAGCATCTTGCATATTGTAAGGAACTAAACGTGAAGGGGCGCATCCTGATTGCTGACGAAGGCATCAACGGTACGCTTTCTGGAACGGTAGAGCAAACGGAACAATATATCGAACATATGCGTGCTAACCCACTATTCTCGGATATGGTGTTCAAAATCGACGACGTCGATCAGCATGCCTTCAAAAAAATATTCGTTCGCTACAAGAAGGAGCTTGTTACGCTGCGTTACGACAAGCCTCTTGACCCGAACACATTAAGCGGAACCAGGCTATCACCAAAAGATTTCCACGATTACTTGCAAAGAGAAGATGTCATCGTACTTGACGGGCGCAGCGACTATGAATATGACCTCGGTCATTTCCGTAATGCGATCCGTCCTAGCCTTGAAACATTCAAGGAATTCCCAGAGTGGCTTCGTGAGAATATGGCTGAGTTCAAGGACAAGCCTATTCTAACCTATTGCACAGGCGGTATACGCTGCGAGAAGCTGACAGGCGTTATGCTTAGTGAGGGCTTCAAAGATGTTTACCAGCTTGAAGGCGGCATTGTTACGTATGGTAAAGACGAAGAAGTGCAAGGAAAGCTGTTCGATGGCAAATGTTACGTATTCGACGAGCGTACCTCAGTCGTCATCAACCAAACCGATGAGGCTGTTGTCGTAGGCAAATGCCACCATTGCAGCGAGCCTGCCGATACGTATATCAATTGCGCCGATGATTCCTGTCATCGCCAGCACATCGTATGTAGGGATTGTCTAGATACGAAGGATGGCTTCTGCTCTACAGCATGTGAAGAGCATGTCATTAGTATTCAAGCATAGCACAGCAATGATAAAGACCAGACAAAGCCTGACTTCTTCATTGAAGTCAGGCTTTGTTTTGAGCTTGTCCAGATCCTATCTTTCTCTTTATCCGCGCTATGCAATAAACGAGGAATGGGAAGATCACGTTTCCTGTTATGATATAAAGGGTTCCAGCATTGCTGATAAACTCCCCTATCATTCGGAAGTCTCTGGCGAGCCAGAAGGTCGAAGTAAACAACAGCAGGCCTACCGGCACAACCAATATCGCTGGCTTTGTAACCGTAAAGGTCTCTGCGATGCCTTTCTGTATGACAAAATAGTAAAAACTGATTTTGAAAAACTCCCCCAGCACCCACACCATCATGACAACAGCCTCTACATGTTCAAAAAATTCAGCATATGCAATATAACGCGAAGCGGTAAACAGCGGATAGTTGAAAAAAGCTGTGCTCTCCCCCATCAGCATAAAAACAGTTAAATTTGCAATGAGCATCATCACCGTAATTGCCGTTACCGTAAGATATCCCCATTTCCGGAATACCTTCACATCTTTCACAAGTGGCAAAATAAACAGGATGAGCGTGACTTGGCAAAACCAGCCTCCAACGACAATTGTACCTTTCATTATAGGCTGCACGCCTCGCTCAAACATCGGCAGAATTTCAGAAGGATTCAGCTCAGGAAAAAGCAATATGCAAATAATCAACGTGCAAAACGTGATAATTGGAATAAAAATTTGTCCCGTGCGGGCCATCACTTCGATTCCACCTTTTACAACCCAAGCGCAAAGCAGCAGCATGGCGCCGATAATCACTTGAATCGGCGTCTTCAAGTAAAAATTGGTTACGATAAATTCGCCATAATCTCTAGTCGTAATAGCTAGAATGTGAATTTGGAAAATGATAAAGGCAACGCTCATGCTTAATCCGATCCATTTCCCAAATGTCCCCACCAGCAGTTTGATAAACGAGCCGTTTGGTGATAGGTGGTGGAGCTTAAGAACAAGCCATATCGTCAAATATCCTGTCACAGATCCTAGTATAGGTGTCATCCACATATCCTTGCCTGACAAGGTTGTCGAGATCGAAGGCATTAACAGAACGGATGAGCTTAGGATGATCTGAAACATCAGAATCGCTAATTGAAACGCAGAAATTCTACCCTGTACCATAAGCTGCTGCGCCTCCCTCGTAAAGTTCTGTATGCCGGGTCATCTTGTACTCATGTCTTTAGGGTGCAAGCAAGCTTCTGAATGGACGATACAAACCATTAATAAGCTCAGTCAACCCTGGCAGCTCTGGATTTATCCCAAGACCAACGGATAACAACAATGCGATAACTAGGATAGTGAACATGAGTACTTTGTCTCTTGGAGCATATGACATCCATGAGCGGTCCAGTAAACCATACACGAAGGTTGTACCCCATACTACCGCAATGGTTGTCCAAGGCATGTTAATGGTTCCCTCCTTTCATTTGTCTGATCGTTTGGTTAAGCACGCCTGGGCGAGGAATGGATACTTGTACATCAAACTCGAGCTGTACCTGCTGAAATGTCTCATTCCAATTGGTTTTCACATTATTCCATTGTTTCGGATATTTTTTGCGAAAGGAATTGCCGAAATCGACAGCATCCACCTTAATCTTTTTCTGAAGCTCTCGCATTGTATTCTTGATACTTATTTGAACCTCTTCACTTACTAGCTCCACGAGCTCAGCATGTTCCTTAGGATTCATAAAATCGATTTCGGTCGTATTTTGCATCATATTTCCTTGACTTCGCACGATGATCTTCATAATCCACTTCCCACCGGGTGTGATGTGAGGGACAAGTTTTGTTTTGCTGTTAGTAAGTTGTACTGCAACGGTTTCGTTATGGGGATGATGACCTACTGCAATAATCGTATTGGCTTTAATTCGGTTCGTTATCCAGAAATAGCCCCAAGTTAGATCATTGTTCATCCAGCCGACCATCTTTGTTTTATTGAATATACTCATCCCCTGAAAATAGGAAACGTTCGGTTTGCGAATATGACTTTCACCCGTAAGCAAGCTGCCTGGATTAAGGTAGGGTACGCAAAATGTTTCTTCAGGCGTTTCGACGATACGCTCAATCACTTGTTTCAAATCGACGGTTGTGCTGATTTCTGTTTTGGAGAGTTCGCTTAGCGCCTCCATCGAATTAGGCTCCAAACGGGGGTTAATTCCTAAAATATCAACGGCTCTGCCCTCCGCTACGTACACGTTTGCTCTCTCCCGCATCCGCACATATCTCATAATAAAATCGAGATCATCATCTATGCCTTGTGCAGCTCTTTTCTGGCCAAAAACAAATATGTCATTATGTCCCCAATACAGCTTTCGCGATAGACGTTCTTGCAGCTTATACATCGCTTCGGACATGGATGAACCAGAAGCGCTGGAAACGAACGTTTTTCCATTACCGCTGGCGCTTTTGCTTCCTCCGCTCTGAGTTTCCGCATTGCTCTCTTCAGGTATATAAATTTCAGCTGAAAGCTTCACTTGATTCGCACTCACTTGATCGATGCCAGCACCAACAATAATCGCTATATCATTTACTTCGACGCGATCCCAGCACCCTGTCAACTGCAATACACTGATTACAGATAAGCCGCATAAAATCAAACGAGATCGAATAGATCGGGAACGATTCAATGCTGATCACTCACTCTCTCCTGTTGGAAGTGCCGACGTTTTTGCGCCTTTCGCCTTTGCGAAAGCCTCCCCCGCTTCTTGTAAGACGAGGCCGTTGACGCGATAACCAGCCTTGTGGTCGCATCACTACATCTTTCCATTCTCCAACCATCATCGGGGCGATAGGCGATAAGTAAGGCACCCCGAAGGAGCGCAGTCCACTCAAATGGATGACAATGCCAATAACGCCTATTAATAACCCCAGCAGACCAAGCATGCCTGCCATGAGCATAATTGGAAATCGGAGCAGCCGAATGGAAATACCAATCGAATAATGAGGCAGCAGAAATGATGCGATGCCCGTTATCGCCACGACCATGACCATTGGCGAGGAGACCAGTCCTGCCGACGTAGCTGCTTGCCCGATGACCAAAGCGCCTACGATACTAACCGCTGCGCCGACCTGTTTGGGAAGCCTTACGCCTGCTTCTCTAAGCGCCTCGAACATGGTCTCCATAATAAATGCTTCGACTAATGCAGGAAATGGGATCGACTCTCGCGATTTAGCAATACTAAGCAGCAATGCCGAAGGAATCATCTCTTGATGGTAGGTTAACAGCGCCACGTAAGCAGATGGTGCAAGTAAGGCAACTAGGAAAAACAAATAACGAAGCCAACGAATAAAGGTAGAAATCATAAAGCGTTGATAATAGTCTTCTGGTGATTGCATTAGGGAAAACAAGCTAATCGGCGCGATTAAAGCAAACGGTGTATGGTCTGTGAAGATGACCGCACGTCCTTCTAGCAAGTTGCCCGCTACCGTATCAGGCCGTTCCGTAGATATTAATTGAGGAAACGGTGAGTAAGGCTGATCCTCAATATATTCCTCGATATTACCGCTCTCAAGCACGCCATCTATCACAATCGCTGACAGACGCTCTTCAATCTCCTGAATCAATTCGGGAGCAGCAAGTCCTTCAATAAAGCCAATGACTACGCGTGTTTTCGTATATTCTCCGATTTCGATCCCTTTCATCTTCAAGGAAGACTTACGAATTCTACGGCGAAGCATGGCGATGTTGTCATCAAGTGATTCTGTAAAGCCTTCTCTTGGTCCACGAATGACCGATTCGGCAACGGGGTCCTCAATCGCACGTTTCCGCCATTCGGAGAGCGAGAATACATAGCCGAAATCATTGCCGTCTACGAGAAGAATTGCATTGCCTAGTGTCATTTGATCCATCATATCTGTGAATGAATCCGTTCTTGAACAATTGAAGGCTGTCACTTCTTGAGCAATAGATTCCAACCACTCTGATCCTTCGTCAATGTTCCAATCCGCAATGTCGTACCTAATTTCATTCAACCGCTCTTCATTCGTTAAGCCATTGAAATAGTAAAAAAAGCCCTTCACTTTTTTGCCTATCATGCATTCGAGATAAGCAGCATCGCTGCAGTCTGCAAGCAGTGCTTCCATCTGAGCACGAACTTGATCGATATGTGGTGAAATAGCTTGGTCATGTGAATGGAAAGCTGCTGTCATATCATAGGTCCCTTTCTTTAGAAGCAGGGTAAAAGGTTTGTTTATTATTTTCCAATGTTTCGTTTTCTATCCAATGAAGGACACTCGCAAATGAATTCATACGAACATGGATAACCTATATGAGCTCGCGCATGAGCTAGGCAATTGAATATCTGGAGGGATAAACGATGGGAAAGCACAAAAATCAATCCATACCCGCAAAAAATAAAGCGTTCAAAGCGAGCTCAAGCGAAGCAGAGAACAACGTAGCGGCTTCCACAGAGGAGAACCGTAATCAGAAAGGCCATGTACCAAACAGCCCTTCTACAGGCTAGCATTTCAAAAAAAGAGCCGCTCACGAGTTTTCGTGAACGGCTCTCTTCTATGTATGAACGATGGATTCCCATCTATGCCTGTTTGCAATAAGTTTAGGATGCAAGCCAGCCGATTCGTTTGTAAGCAACAACCTGACTTTGACAATCCACTCGTCGAACGAGGAGTAGGATGCGAATAGGTTAGCCAGCTCACCGGTCATAAGGATAAACAAGGGTTTGGGGTACGTCTCAGATAAATGACGAAGTGCCGAGTCAATCGGCGTATATTTTTTACGTTTAATTTCCAATCTCTCTACGATAACCTCTGTGGCACCTCGTTCCCGCTTCCAATCATGAAGCCGGTCCTCCCGCTTATAGAAAGGCTTAACCTCCTCCTTGGACATTCGTCTTATACTTTGCTCGTGCAGCGGATATAGAACCAGCTTGCGGAAAGAACGAGCCTTGGTGATGGCGTACGCAAGATCCAGTTCTCGGTCAGTCGTATGCTCGAACGAATCATAATAAACAATTGTCCCTTTGAGCTCGTCTACTGGCGGTTCATAGCCGAACGGCACTTTTTGAACGATATCGCTCATCGCAGGCAACCTCCTTTAGCTTGTTATCATCAGCTTCTTTGAAATTGAAAATAACATAATCTAAAACAAATTGCCATCTAGAGCTTTCGATAATCGCTTTTCATAATGTTTTTAACCAAGCTCGACCACTTCGAATTGGCAGGACAATATTTCCTTGCTACCTTCTCTATGGTCGTAAGCCCTTTGCCTACATAGTTTTTGGATAGAAGCTGGCCGAACTTACGGACACTGTCACTTTTGGTTTCGAAGCTGAACGCTTTATTATATTTATCTCCATCGATGGCGTTTAAACCGAATAAATTATTTTTCCTCTTTGCGAGGCTGCTTTTACCGTTCCCGCTTTCTAGCTTCATAACAGCAATTGTGAAATAAGCGTTAATTCCGTATTCATCTTCGATTTCGAGGATAGCTTGTTCCAAATCATGTCCGGATAACGCCGTGTTTTCGAATATTTTAGAGATGTGCTCTACGGTTAGACCTGAATCAGATTTAACCAGTGAGGTCGGAGCTTGAAGCTCTTCCACTTCACTTATTTCAAGATCAGGTATAGTGATCTCTTCTTCTATATGTTCAGATTGCTGCGCGATCTCTGCGCCGCGATCAACGATTGCGTTGGTAGGCTGACGATTATTATCGAGTGCGCTGGAAAGTATGGTCACCTCTCTTTTCACCCTCTCAGCGTAGCCGCCATGCACATAACCGCGGTCTTTTAGCTGTAGCCAGCCATTTTCTGTTTCCGCTGCAACGGTCAATAAGGTGCCTTGCTTAACTACTTTGATGATTTCGGATTTTGCATTTGGTTCCGTACGTATGTTTAAGTAAAAAGCGGTAACTTCATATGTAGGCAAAGGAATTTCACTGATTTCCGGCAGGGCTTCAGGCTGCTGCTCGGATAAAGAATCTGTTTTGGAATCGGATGAAATAGGTTGATCGATGAGGCTGAGAGTTGCTTTGAGTTGAGGTGATTCAGGCGCAGACGCAGGTGTTGAAGTAGGTGACGGAGCCGGATGAAAGCTTGTTGCGGCAAGCACGGGATGAGCTGAAGGAAGTGAAACAACCGTAAGCGGCGAGTCTGTTGCAGGAGCTTCCGGTTCATTATTTAAAGGTTGAACATACATACCCAATGTGACGACCAACGATAAAATAAGCAAATAAAAAAATAGATGCTGACTCAACTTTTTTCGCATGATTATACCTCTCCCTTTAAGTTAATGAAGTATACCTGTTACGATATAAGTTAGAATGCGATTATAAGCAGGCACCAGGAAAAAACGACTGTCGCCCTCCTTCGGCGGCGCGGCGCGTGCCATTCGGAGAAATATAGAGAAGGTATAGCCTAAAGATATACTTTCCTATATTTCAATAAAAAGTGGACGGTCTGTGATGAGTATATGTCGGTCATTCCACCAAAAGACGAGTTTCCTTCCCCTTTTTTCGGGTAACTGCTATTTCTGAGAATATTTTCAGACAATGCTATATGACGATCTTCGCTTGATTTATGGGTGGAACGAACGAAAAAAGCTCCTATCCCGTAAGGAATAAGAGCTTTTTCATTTATTGTTAGCTGTTAGAGTATGGAGCTTAACGTTTGAACCCCGATTCATGTGCGGCAATGATCAAATCCATTTGTTCATTCCACTCTAGATCCTCTGTACAGCGGTCGGGATGGGCTTCAAACCATGCAACGGTACGCTTAATGCCTTCCGCGAATGATAGTGATGCCTCGAAATCCGGAACCAATGCTTTGATTTTGCTGTTGTCAAACACGCTGGTGACCGATTTGTCCCCGAGCAGGCCGCCTTCAAGCTCCGGATCATGAGAAATAAGGAACGATGTTGAAATATGAGCCAGCTTTGGTGGTGTACCCGCAGCAGCACCAATCGCTTCATAGATTTGATTCCAGGTAAGCACTTCATCCGATGTAATATGGTAAGCTTGTCCGATTGTCTCTTTTTGGCCTAGAAGACCGATGAATCCTTTAGCAAAATCGGAGTTATGCGTCATCGTCCATAAAGACGATCCATCGCCATGTACGATGACAGGTTTGCCGGCCCTAATTCTAGCGATCAGCGACCAAGGATGATTCCAGCTATTAAGCGCAGCAGGAATCATCGTATCTCCGTAAGTGAATGAT
Organism: Paenibacillus sinopodophylli; assembly: GCF_005930355.1. Lineage (GTDB taxonomy): Bacteria > Bacillota > Bacilli > Paenibacillales > Paenibacillaceae > Pristimantibacillus > Pristimantibacillus sinopodophylli. The sequence goes on along the minus strand of NZ_VDBO01000001.1, from coordinate 626,174 downwards.
GGCCTGACGATCGTTACAGGGAATCCGCTCCTCGCATACTCGTCTAGCAGCAGCTTCTCGCATGCAATTTTGTCTTGTGAATAAGGCCAGTATGGATTGTCGAGTGGAGTCGTATCTTCTTTGATCATGTAATGCTGAGGTGGTTTTTGATAGGCAGACGCAGAGCTGATAAATATGAATTGCTTGGTTTTACCTCGGAACAGCTCGATGTCTACACGGACATGCTCAGGTGTGAATGAAATCCAATCTACGACTACGTCGAATTGCTTATCAGCCAGAACGGCCGCAGCGCTTTCAGGATCTCTTATATCTCCTTGAATAACATGTGCACCTTCAGGCACAAACTCATCGCGATAACCCCTATTAAATAAATAAAGCTCAACGCCGCGCGATATTGCCAGCTTGGAAACCGCTTGACTAATGACTCCTGTTCCACCTATAAACAACACCTTCATCGTTATCACTCCTATTCGCACGAATACTGTCTATCACTTATTCATAGTAGCATAAGTTTTGCTATTTTTATATTTTCGAATGCATTGCCTTTCCATTCAGGATGATGCGAATAATAGAATGGCATAGCCGCCCTACGGTTTGCAAAAAAACAAACAAAATCATAACTTTACGGCATCCCTTCAAAGCAACAAACTCACTACTATTAAACTATGCGTACACCTGTTATTGAAGTCTTCTGTGTGGAGGGGATCTATGTCAGTGCATAACCAGGTTGTTTTTATTACAGACGCAGATTGCGCAAGCGGAAAAGCGATCATCCGGAGGTTTGTTTCCGAAGGTAGCCATTTCATATTAAACAGCGAATCTGGCGGTCTTGCATTATGGGAGGAGCGCAGGCTCATTGAGAATTCAGGAAAGCTAGCAATCATTGTGAATATTGATTTATGCAGCTTCGATGAGGTTTGGGACATGCTTCAATCTACCGAGCAGCAAATCGGCACGGTCAGTGTGCTTGTCCATAATAACAATGTCGTATATCCGAGTACAATCGAGTCCTGTGACGAAGCTATATTCGCAAAGAGTATAGCCATCAACGCCAAATCCGCTTTTATCTGTACGCAAGCGGCGGGAAAACACATGATGAAGAGCCAGCACGGCAGCATCATTTATGTCTCTTCTATTCACGCAGAGAAACCGACTGGCAGTGCATTCACCTACAGCATCGCCAAAGGAGCGGTCAGCATGCTTGCGAAGGAAGCCGCACTTGTGCTCGGGCGTTCCAGCATACGCGTGAATTCGATTGAACGAGGTCCGCTTGAAGGTGATGACGTGTTGTTCGAAAGCACTTTAACTCCCCTTTATGATCATTACAATTACAAGGTACCTAATGCCGAACTTGGCACCTATGAGGACCTTGCCGAATTGGTTCTCTTCCTTGCTTCGGATAGCTCGAAGTATATCAATGGTGCAGACATCAGATTCGATGGCGGTTTTTTGCTCCATTATATGAACTTCAGGATGAAACAGCCCTAATGCCATAATGGAGGTGTAGCATGAGTATTGCAGGAAAAGTTGCAATCATTACTGGCGCAGGTACTGGGATTGGCAAAGGTGTTGCCATTGAACTCGCAAATCGCGGCGTCCATGTTGCTGTCCACTACAATCAAAGCGATGCAGGTGCACTTCACACGAAGGAGCAGATTGATGAGCTCGGTGGAAGCTCCTTTCTCGTACAAGCCGATGTGTCGAAGAAGACTGACATCGAGCGAATGGTCAACTCTGTTGCTGAGAAGTATGGCGGAATTGATATTTTGGTTAATAATGCTGCACTTCAGCTCAATTTCGATTTTTTCGATTATGATGAAACAGCTTTTGATCGTATGTTCAACATCAATCTCAAGGGCTATTGGCAATGCATACAGGCTGTAGTCCCTTATATGAAAGCAAAGCAATCAGGGCGCATCATTAATATGTCATCTGTGCATAGCAAGCGTCCTACTGATTTCGATGCGGTGTATGCCATGACCAAGGGCGGCATACGAATGCTTGGCAGAGAAAGTGCGATCGAGTTAGCCCACTACGGGATTACCGTCAATACGATTGAGCCTGGAGAAATTCAGGTCGGCAAGCAAAGCTCCCGTGAATCTAAGCCAATCTTGACAGAAGAAGAAATACAAAAATATAAGCGGTTTTCGCGTACCGAACGCGAAAAATTCCCAGTTGGGCGCGTAGGTCGTCCACTCGATGTTGCACAGCTCGTTTGTTTTCTCGCATCCGATGAGAGCGAATTCATGACTGGCTCGGCCATTAGACTAGATGGTGGCAGCATGCTGATCTAGTCCCTTCTCTCTCACATTTTCCACACTACTAACCAAGGAGTGACCATCATGTCCAACAATCCATCCTATGAGGAAACACTTGCCCATGTCAGCACCTATTCCAGCCCCTCGACGCTGCGTATTACCGATATCCGGTTCACAGACATTGTAGGCGGCCCGTTCCACAGCAGCTTGATCAAAGTGTATACTAATCAGGGCTTGATCGGGTTCGGTGAAGTACGTGACGGTGCGGATAAGGTTTATGCGCAAATGCTGAAAGGACGTCTACTAGGTGAGAATCCTTGCAATATCGATAAAATTTTTCGGCGTATCAAGCAGTTTGGCGGTCATGCCAGACAAGGAGGCGGGGTAAGCGGCCTTGAGATTGCGCTGTGGGATTTGGCTGGAAAAGCTTATGGCATCCCCATCTATCAAATGCTGGGTGGCAAATTCCGCGAAAAAATCCGAATGTATTGCGATACTGAAGTTGTCGGCAAGGACACTGGAACTGCTATGGGGCAAGCGCTGAAGAAACGCATGGAGCAAGGCTTCACGTTTCTCAAAATGGATCTAGGCATCGGACAAATTATAAACGAGCCTGGTACATTAAGTGCACCGGTCGGCTTCATAGACGAGATGCGCAATGCATCTAAGAATCGATACAGCAACAACCATGATACGCTGACTGAGGAAGAGATCCGAAATATCCGTAACCAGCATTACGATATTCACAACATCCCTCACCCTTTTACCGCAATTCACGTTACGGAGAAAGGTCTCGATATGCTGGAGCAATACGTCGCTGACGTTCGCGCGGTAATCGGCTATGAAGTGCCGCTGGCTGTGGATCATTTCGGACATATCGGACTAGAGGATTGTATTAAGCTGGGAAGACGTGTCGATAAGTTCAATCTCGCTTGGATGGAGGATATGCTCCCATGGCAATACACGGAACAATACGCGAAACTCGCGCGAGCCGTCGCTACTCCGATCTGCACGGGTGAGGATATTTATTTGAAAGAAAACTTCCGTCCACTTCTGCAAGCAGGCGGTGTTTCCGTTATTCACCCCGATGTACTTACAACAGGAGGTATTCTGGAGACGAAAAAAATCGGTGACATGGCGCAGGAGTACGGCGTAGCAATGGCCATTCATATGGCTGAGAGCCCCATTGCATGCCTTGCTGCCGCTCATGTTGCAGCTGCTACGGAAAATTTTCTTGCACTTGAATACCACTCCTGTGAAGTGCCTTGGTGGGATGATATTATCATTAGCAGCAAGCTGCCTAACAAGCTAGTTCAAGATGGCTTCATTCACATTAGTGATGCACCAGGACTTGGCATTGACGATCTGAATGATGAGGTGCTAGCGCAGCATCTGCATCCCCAAATCCCAGGCCTATGGGAATCGACCGACAATTGGAACCATTTTCATTCGAATGACCGGTTATGGAGCTAACGGTATAACAAGCAGTAAGCGGGGGCGCTAATGCGCCCCCGCTTTGCTTAATGATGCTTGTAATCAAAACAGACCGAATTGATTAAATCATCTATGGATCCAATCCTCTGCTTAACGGAATCTATATGATAGAATGTACATGTGTTTTCGATCTCATTCATTTCATTTGTTGAGGAATACAAATAAAGGTCCTTCCCAGCCCCCAGAGCAATTCCGAGTTCAACATGACTCCCTTTCCCTGCTGGAATCATGACGATTACAACATCTGCATCCAAAACCCCGGATACTTCTTCATGGCCAATCTCTCCAAGCTTAGATATCGAATCTATCTCCGAATGTATTGTCCAATCGTAAGTTTGTTGAAAACCACGAGCTATTAATTCGTCTGAAACTTGTCTTACATTGTCTATATTTTTGCGACTAGACGCTATATAAAATTTCATACTTTTCCCCCGATATAGTCAAAAAGAAATTGTGATTCAACACTCGTTCCATGCTAATCAGAGATATATGATTTCATCAACGGTATTTTCAATATAGCGTGCACTATCTGTAGGAATAATCATTATTTTATTATTTGCTCTTAAAACATCTGCACAATATTTCAGCCGAAAATGGATTATACTCTTCCAATCTGTATTGAACCATGGAAAACAGTATACATGCTTTGAATGTGCTAAACCTATAGCGACTGATGCATTCCATCGTTCATTACTAATATATTTTATGGAACGGTCCAGCCTTGAAGGAGCAAGATCTAATAACGCTATTAGATCATTAATTGAATAGGAGCTATCCCCTTCTTCTAATTGTTGCCTTATCGTTTTTTTACTATCAACTATTAACCATCGTTTAGGATTAAGCCCCTCACCAATATGGATGCTATTGGATCCCAGTAATTTAGAGTTGGCTATCTCACCATTTATTTTGATAATGCCCGAATATTTTTTGACCCTGCCTGCTAATAAATAGGATATCGCCCAAGCCCCGTTACCCGGTTGGCTTATGACTCCATATACATGGCCTTCTTTAAATGTGTAGCTAAATGAATTAATCTCATCTCTCATAGCTTTGATATTCAGAATATATGGTTTACAATGAACTGAAATATTCTCAAGAGACACTTCGCTTAACTTATCCATGCTTATTCAATCTCCTTATTAAGGTGAAATGCCTATATTGCGAAAATACCACCATTCTTTCTTTACTGTATTCAAGTAAGATTCTACGTTATCCTGCCTGAATCACATCCAGGCAGCGGTTTCGTGGCAGCAGCCTGGTATAGGTACTAGGTAATACACTCAAATCCACGTTTGAAACGATTTGTTGACCATCTTTACATTATTTATTTTTGCCCAACTCTTTAGATCCGAGATACCTCTATCTTCATCTTTTAAATATCTAAATGCCATATTCATTGGGACGATTCTCCTACTGTAAGGTAATAACCCGATCACAGGTTTAAAGTAGCCTCTGATCATGATTACTTTGATATCTCTAGAATTAATAATATTCCCATCTAATACAATTTGCTCTTTAGAGAGGCATAACTCGATTGGTTCCATGAAAAATCTTCTGTACAATGCGAGTAACAGTCCAACTAAACATAGCAGTATAACCGTTAACGAAGCGTAAAACACACCACTCTGATCCCATGATCTAAATACAAGAATAGATTGACTCATTATAATAGCAGTCATGCCTATAATGGTTCTGATCCTTGCAGCACTCTTTACTGGATGCTTTATTTCCCTCAACATTTCCCCCCCTGGTAAAATTACTTTTCTAAATATACCACATATTGGAACTGACCTGTCTTTTCGTATATTGAGGTCACTAGATCTTTCTGGTGAACCACTGCTCTTTGTAGAAATGGTTCATGCACTTTAGCTAAGGATTCATAGAAAAGTTGAAAAGCAAAAAAAGAAAAGCATCTCCCCGCCGCAAAAGTCTACATGCGGCTAGGGAGATACTCTTCTATATTCAGCTCCAAGATTATAATGTGCCTTGACTCAAAAGCTCGTGTTTGCCAAAGTTCCTTTTGCCGTTTTAGCCGCTGCTGCCTCCATTAAGCCTCGAATGTAACCAATGCCATATAATCGACCTAGCAGCTCATAACCTGGATTTGCATTATCCTCGCCTTCAAGCGTTGGAACGTGATCTGGTCTTGCTGGACCATCAAAGCCGACATCATAATACGTTCGCATTGCTTCCAGCATATTCGTTTTTCCGTCGTCATGGAACGTTTCTTCAAACTTCTCCGGCGTTCCCTGTACATCGCGGAAATGGACGAAAAACAATTTGTTTTGCTTAGCAAATTGACTAATTACGCTTGGTATATCATCCCCTGCGGTTGCTAAAGTTCCTTGACATAATGTAATGCCGCTATATTCACTAGGAACAAGATCGATAGCCCTCTGCAATGCAGAAGCGCTAGTAAGAATACGGGAGATACCGCGAATAGGCGTAATTGGCGGATCATCCGGATGAAGGGCTAGCTTCACTTTTGCCTTCTCTGCAACGGGAACGATGCGTTCCAAGAAATAATGGAGATTATCCCACAGCTGTTCTTCACTTACTAATCCTGCTTCCGTGAGAGGAGCGTCCTTCATTAAGCTGTGGTCGTAGCTGGACACGAGTGCCCCGCCACGTGCGCGTGTCGTTGTAGAAGTACGAAACCAATTGAACTGTGCCATGAAATTATAGCAAAGTACAGGAATACCCGCTGCTCCCATGTTGATAATGAATTGCTCGAACACTTCAAGCTCCGCATCACGCCCCGCTGTTCCGAGCTTGATTTCGTTGCTCGGCGGCATGGATTCAATGACTCTAAGCGAAAGTCCTGCATCTGCGAATCGCTGCTTCATACGAATAAGCGGCATGAGGTCCCAAGGCTTTTCAACCTTTTCCTCCCATGGTAGTCCTCCAACAGCATCGTTTACACCAAGCTGTTTGGCTAATGTCCACAGCTGGTTAGGCTGAGAGGAGAAAAATTCAGCTAGCTGCATCTCTTGTGCCCCTCTTTCTATAATTGTTATTTGCTGCCTACTTTCGCTGCTAGCTCCTTGCCCATTTTGTCGAGCTTATTGTAGGCTTCTTCAATTGATTGTTGACCGAATGTGACGGCTTCCATTTCCTTCTTGTACGTATCGACCCATTCCGCGAAGCCAGCAGCTGTCGGAAAGAAAGGCAGCGCCTTATCCAGTGATAGATCATAAATTTCTTTGCCTAGCTTATCTTTATTCTCAAGGGTCGGCTCAAGCTCTTTGTAGATGTCCGGGTTAATCGGAATGCCGCGTGTCAGACCAAGTGCCTTGCCAGCTTCTTTATCCGTTATAAACCATCTTAGAAACTTCTTCGCTTCGGCCTTATTCTTCGAATTAGCGCTTACACTGAGGAAAATAGTAGATTGCGCCCAGCCGCCGCCAGCAGGACCTACCGGCATATTAACGACGCCGACATTACCAGGCATTAGCTGTTCTAATGCGCTGACAGAGCCCGTTGTCGCACCACGCGTCATGACGACACCTGAAGCCATAGGATCTGCTTGGGGATCGTTCTCCAGGAAAGCAGCTGCTTTCTCGGCTGGCGGAACGATTTTGGCTTTGCGGAATTCCTCATACGTTTGGTAGAACGCCATAAAGGATTCCTTATCGAGCGTGAAGATTTTGCCGCCATCTGACATAATAGAAGGCTTGCCCATCGCGGTTTGATAAGCGTTATAGAAATCCCAGGTAGTAGTGTCGCCAATTGGATATTTTCCTTCTGGCAGCTTAGCTTTCGCATCTCTCGCCCATTGGAAATACTCCTCGTAGGTCCAATCCTTATGCGGAAGCGGGATACTGAGTTTTTCCAGCTCGGTTTTGTTGAACGCAATGCCTTGCGCATTCTGACTAAGCGGAATGCCGTAGAGCTTCCCGTCTATTTGCAAGTTGGAAATAACAGTCGGATCGACAATGCCGCTAAGATCAATATCAGTGAGATCCTCTAATTGTCCGCGAGAAACATACTCTTGGATATAGGCTGCATCCATCTGCAGTACGTCTGTTATGGATTTGGAGGCAGCAAGCGTCGGCAGCTTCTGCCAGAAGGCATCCCATGCCATAAATTCCGGCTTGAACGTTACGTTCGTATTCTGCTTGGAATAGATATCGAGCGCTTGCTTCGTAGCCTCATGACGCGCGTCAGGACCCCACCACATGATGCTAAGTGTTGTTGCTGTGCTGCTATCCGATCCTTGATTGTCCGTTCCTACGCTAGCCGGCTTGTTATTCCCGCCTCCCCCATTGCTGCAAGCCGTCATTACCAAAATCAAAGCCAACATTACCAAACTAGCGCCTTTGGACCAACCTTTGATCATAGCCATTCATCCCCTTTATATGGTTGAAATAGAATGCCGTTATCCTTTTAACCCGGTTGTCGCAATACCTTCTACAAAGTGCTTTTGCGCTAGAAAAAAGATGATTACCGAAGGCATAATCGAGAGCAATGACATAGCAAGCAGCTGCCCCCATTGGATATCAAACTGGTCAATGAACATGCGCAGCGCAAGACCTACCGTAAACTTATCTACTGAGCTCAAATAAAGCACTTGAGCGAAGAAATCATCCCAACTCCATATGAATGTAAAGATGGCTACCGTAACTAGAGCAGGCTTGAGCAAAGGCAAGATAACGCGCCCAAATATGCCATAAACACTTGCTCCGTCAATTGTCGCTGCCTCGTCAAGATCTCGTGGGATACTGCGAATGAATTGCACGAGCAGGAAGATGAAAAAGGCTCCTCCCCCGAAAAAATGCGGCAGCACGAGCGGAACGTAGCTGTCTACAAAACCAAGCTTATTAAACAAAATGTATTGTGGAACAACGGTTACTTGTCCAGGCAGCATCATGGTCAACAGCAAAATCGAAAACCAAACGCCGCGAAACTTAAAATTTAATCTTCCAAAGCCATAGGCAACGATTGCCGCGGTTGCAACTCCCCCAATGACGTTGCCAAGTTCCATCAGCAGCGTATTGCCAAAGAAATGCGCGAAAGTATATTCGGATGAGAAGTGCCAGCCATCCCAATAATTGCTCCACATTGGCTTGGAAGGCCAGATGGTCGGCAGACTAAGCTCCTCCGTTTTTTTGAGCGAAGCACCTGCCCACCAAATAACCGGATATAGCATGAGGAAGGAGAACAGAGTCAAATACAAATGAGTTGACAGCTTGTAGCGCAGCGCATTCATTTGGTTTTCCCCCCATCCGACTCATAGAAAACCCAGTACTTCGAAGCCATGAAATTAATGATTGTCAGAATAGCGACAATGGTGAGCAATATCCAGGCAAGTGCCGATGCATAGCCCATTTGATAATGCTTGAATGCTTTCTCATATAGGAACATGGCGTACATATAAGTGGAATTAATCGGCCCTCCCTTTGTAATGATGAATGCCGAGGTGAAGGTTTGGAAGGAACCAATCATGCCAAGCACAAGATTGAAGAACATAACTGGTGAGAGCATGGGCAATGTAATACTAATAAACTTCCTTACTTTTCCTGCCCCGTCTACAGAAGCGGATTCGTAAAGCTCCTGCGGCACCTGCTTGAGCCCCGCAAGGAAAATAACCATTGTGGAACCGAACTGCCATGTGTTCAACAGAATTAATGTACCGAGCGACGTATCGGGATTGGAAATCCAACCAATGCCCTCTACACCGAACCAAGCAAGCACTTGGTTGATATAGCCGTCAATACCGAACATATTCCGCCAAAGCGCTGCGACCGCAATACTGCCCCCGATTAGTGATGGGAAATAAATCGCTGTTCGATAGAGGTTCATGCCTCTTATGCTTTTGTTAAGCGCCAAAGCGACCATGAGCGAGAAAAATAGCTTTAATGGTACCGAGAACAAGACAAACATGAATGTGACGCTAAGCGATTTCGTAAAGGTCGTGTCGTTTGTGAATATTTTTGTATAATTGTCGGCACCAGTCCATACAGGTTCCTCTAGCAAGGAATAATCGGTAAAGGATAAATAAAACGATTGTGCGATAGGCCACAGCGTCAAGAGCAAAAACCCGATTAGCCATGGTGAAATGAACACATAGCCCGCTAAGTGAAGAGATCCCTTCAGCTTTCGTTTTGGCTTCGTCCGTTTCTCTGTTTGCATGGAAGATATCGCGCGCTCCGTTTTCACCTAAATCATCTCCTCCCCTTTCTTACATAATGTTCTCTAACTTTATACGAAAGCGGTTACATTGTTGTAGGAGAATATCTTATGAAATGGTTTGATTTTATATAGGGTGAATATTTCATAGACTAGCGAAAAATGCCGTAAGAAAGTCGCATCGACAAAAAGACCGATGTCCTCAACAATAGATATATGATGGAAGTCAACATGGACTTCAATACTACAATGCGAAAGAGGTGCTCCTGATGAAATTTGATAATCCAGAAGACATCATCCAGCTTACGCCGCTATGGGAGGGCGAACGGTTTCCGAATGGACGTCCCAAAGTAGCTGAGGATGTTCTTAGACGCATGCGAAAGATTACGCTCGAGGAAGCCTGGGGTCCGCTATGGAACAGAGGTTATGCTTTTCAATTCGAAGGTGATTTCAAAATCATCCATCCCAATAAAGTGATGGTCGGAAGAGCCGTCACAGCCGTCATGGTGCCTAAGCGGCCTGATTTGCATGACACGCTGCTAAAGCATGGCCATGAGCATGAAGGTCGTAAAGGTTTTTTCAATCAATGGGTCATTGACGAGCTCGTTGAAGATGATGTTGCAGTCGTAGATATGTTCGATAAGGTTCATCTCGGAACCTATGTAGGCGGTAATTTGTCGACTGCTATTTCTACACGAACAAAGCGCGGCGGAGCAGTCATTTGGGGCGGCGTTCGCGACAATCAACAGATCGTCGAGATCGACAATATTAACGTTTTCTATCGCGGAAGTGATCCGACTGCCATTGCTGATGTAACGATGGTTGGCATGAACGTACCTACTCGCATCGGCAAAGCAATCTGCATGCCTGGCGATGTCGTGCTCGGAACACCTTCAGGTGTTATATTTATCCCGCCTCATCTTGCTGAATTGACGGTTGTTCAGGCGGAGAAATCACAGGTTCGAGACGTATTCGGCTTCGTTCGGCTTCGTGACAGCGTCTATACGACAGCACAAATCGATGCAGCCTGGGATGTTGCGCTTTGGTCAGATTTCTTGGACTGGTTCGAGCATGATCCTGCCGCGTCGGAATACCGTCATCTGTCTTGGGAAACCGAGCTGGCTGATGCGAAGAAGAACGAGCGCAATGGCCCGCAAAGCGACGTTCGCTTATAAAGATGTTCAAAGTGAAACGGCTGTCGCCGTCCTTTTGCGGCGCGTCGCGTTTCATTCCGAGAAATATAGTGAAAGAATGGTGAAATCCTATCCGTTCCTATAGTTCAAAAAAAGGACTCTGATGGCGCTTGCTGGCCGCTAGAGTCCTTCTTTATGATCTGCTATTTCACGATGGATTCTCGGTACTCACTGGGCGAGAGTCCAACTTTCTTCTTGAAGATTTGGCTGAAATAACGCGGGTCCTGGTATCCCACTCTCTCCGCAACCTCGTAATTTTTGAAATGCGTGCTCTTGAGCATATGCTTGGCCTTATCGATGCGAATATCGGTCAAATGCTCGATAAACGTTTTCCCCGTATTCATTTTGAACAGCAGACTCAAATAGGTCGGTGTCATATAAACCTTCTGTGCCACACTTTGCAACGAAGCATATTGGCATTCCTGCTCCATATGAAGAATTGTCTTTTTAATAATGCTGCGATGGCTCTCTTTCTGACTGCGTGAGAGTACCTCTCTCAGCCCAATAAAGAAACGAATCACATATTGCTTTGTCTCCTCAAGCGTTTCAAGCTTAATAATCGACATGACGTCAAACTTCTCATAAGCTGTGACATTCTCTGTTTCCGACAGCACTCGCTTCTCAATACCGACTAGCAGTCTGATTGTCAGATCAAAGATGCTTTGAGTATCCAGCGGACCACTCAGCAGCATACACGCATAGAAATGCTCAACAGCTTGCTCAATTTCATCAATCGTCTCCGACGCTTTGAAGGTATCATACAGCTCCTTTTCCTTATTGGAAGGATACTGCTTCAATGATTCCAATCGTCCAAGCTCGTTGTCATAAATAATCGTGCCTGTACCGCGGTAGAATTTGAATTGCAGCGCGCGTGCAGCTTGACGGTAGGATTGAACGACATCGCACAAATGGCTGCAGGGCTTGCCAACCCCAATGTTTACCTGTATCTGCAGCTTCTCTTTCAGCATAATCTGTATCTTTTGGAGCTGATCCTTGGTAGCCCATGAGAATAACAGCCCGATTCTACCCTCTTCACCGACAAATGCGACACTGCCATCCGATATATTTTTTTGCAAATAATCACGCATACGCTCCAAATAAAGTACCTTCTCATGCTCATCCTCGAAGCACGCGTTAGGCTCCAGCAGCGCCATCGCTGGGAAGGTGTAATAAGGATTCAATTGCAAAAGGGACAAGCTTTCCTTCAGATCCTCTTTCACTAATCCAGAACCTGCCACCAAATTTTGAAAGAATCGGTCTCTCATCCACGTTAGAATAACATCTTCTTTAAAAAGTAATCCTTCGCTCAGCATACTCCACTTCCCCTTTTGTAAGGTTATCTTGCGAGATGCATGAAACTAGTTAAGATGAATACTTTTGTAGGAATGCATATGTTCGATGAAAATTTGCTCGGCCAGCTCGGTATCACCTGTGCGAAGCACGTCAACGAGTCTAAGATGCCAATCAGCTAGCCCTTCTGTTGAGTAATGGCGGTTAGAGATAGCCATGAAGCGCATCACCTTCATTCGCATGCGTGTCCATAGCTCCATAATCATATGATTGTCGCACCGTTTGTAGAAAAAACCATGGAACTCCATATCTAGCTCCAGAATGGCAAGAATGTCCTCCTGCTCATGTGCAGCGTGCATCTGACGAGTAATACGTTCCAAGTATTGAAAGTCATCCTCGTTTAATCGCTCCATCGACTTCCTTACTGCAAACCCTTCAATAATTTCACGCAGTTCAAAAATATCTTTGATTTCCTTAGACGTTATCGTAGACACAACTGAGCCTTTGTTCGGTACACCCGTTATGTAGCCGTCAGATTTCAGACGTTCGAGTGCTTCTCGAACCGGCGCTTGGCTGATGTTGAATTTTTTAGCAATTTCAAGCACTAACAGCCTAGCACCTGGCTGCAGCTCTCCAGACAGAATTTCTTTTTTAATCGCTGTACTTACTTGTTCGCTGATTGAGTTTACTGGTGATATCGGAATGTTTCCGAGCATCCTACTCACGTCCCCGTTTCATTATCGATTATCGATAATATCTAACAAAAAAGAAAGCGTTATCAATAACTGTTCCAAAAAGAGTCCATTACGAGCCTCCCTCATATAGATTATCGATAATGCAGCTCATAAGGTCATTATAGAACGGATTTCTTCATCTGACAACGGGATTATTTGTCGAAATTTAACAACAATGATCGCATTCAGCAAAAGTTCACGGGGCTGACTATTTCATCCCCTTCATTTTGCTGAAAATTCGTTCTTTAACTAGTTATTCAGCTGTCAAAAGCATATAATAGAGATTGGTTTATATCCGATATAATTACTTGGACAAAATGGAGATCACATAATGAATATGAAGCATCCTACAATAAAAAAACAAGTTTTTGATTTTATTATGCGCTATGGCTTAGTATCCAAAGCTTCTTTGATGGAGAAAATGACCGTCACGAGTACTAGCTTATCCCGTCTGCTCGAGGAGCTGCTGAATGATGGCTTGATTCTCGCATCAGAACTCGGACGTTCCACTGGCGGGCGAAAACCGATTCTCTACAGAGTTAACCCGGCTCATCGAGCGGTGTTCGGCTTGGAAATATCACGTTTCTCCTCCTCCATCGGTTTATATGACTTGAATCTGAAGCCGCTGGCTTTCGAACGCTGGAAGATGGATGAACGGATGACGCCTGAAGCTCTTCTAACCAAAATTACTAATCTGGTCGAGAAAATGCTGAAGGACTGCGATGTGGAAAAGAGCAAGGTGATTGGAATCGGCATTGGTGCAGTTGGCCCACTTAGCCGCGAGGATGGCATTATCGTTAAACCTCGTTATTTCCCGGCAGAAGGCTGGAGCGACGTACCAATATGCGAATGGCTGGAGCATCAAACTGGTCTGCCCGCCAAGCTTGATAATGGTGCCAACACTGCAATCATTGGTGAGCATTGGGCACTTCGCAATGAAGAGGTTAAGCATATGCTCTATGTGCATGTAGGCGTAGGTATTAGAACCGCGATGATTGCAAGCGGCCAGATTGTAAGAGGGGCCGTTGATATGGAAGGCTCATTCGGACAAATGATTATTCAAACCGACGGACCCAGGCTTGGTGACGAAGGCAACTATGGCGCGCTTGAGGCACTTGTATCTATTCCGGCGCTTGAGAAAAAAATCCGCTCGCAGCTCAAACTTGGCCGTTCAAGCTCGCTATCTGGCATACCACCGGAAGAAATTCAGTTCGATGCGTTGCAGAAAGCTTATCGATCAAAGGATGCCTTTATTACGGAGCAATTTTTACAAACTGCGTCCTATTTGGGAATCGGGATTGCCAATCTCATCAATATTTTGCATCCAGAAGCTGTTATTCTAGGCGGACCTCTAGTGAATGCGCATAAGTCGATATATGAAACCGTCATTCAGGTTGCACGCAGCAATATTTATTATTCACCGCAGTATGAGCCAAAGTTCACACAAGGTCAGCTGACCGAAGACGCGGTTACCGCAGGTGCCGCTATTATGCTTTTGCAGGAATGGGAACTTAATTAACGATATTCGTTAAGACGATGCAGACCGCTGCATCGTCTTTTTGTGTTAATGCCAAACCTTAACGATAAGAGCAGCTTGCCTTCATCAGCTATATAAGCTCAATTATTCGAAAGATGTATTTGTCGCTTCAAGCCACTTTGCAGCAATCTCCCATATTCTCTCTTTTTTGGATTGCACATCATTCATATCAGTCAACTTAATAACGGCTCTATCGTTAGTGATCCACTCCAATATTCCGGTTTGGTCACTGATTATACGTTCGTTCTCAGCATGCTCCTTCACCTTCGACCCACAATGAAATATCAAACGAAAAAAGCCCTTACCTTGCAAATTAAAAGTGATCCGATCCTCATTATGGTAACAAAAGCTTGGCGCATTCCATTTCAAATGCTCCGTTATATGCTCATTAACGCTTAATATGATGGTTCGAACCTCCTCTATCTCACTCTTTAGGGGATGCTCCAAAGCCTGCATAAATGCATTTACTTGCTGCTTGCCAGACTGTTTGATCTTTGTACTCTTTTCAGGTTTTTTTCGATTCTCTGCCATAGCTGTTTCACTCACTCCTTCATCATCTCTATCATGATCTACCATCATTTAACCATTAAGGATTAGTATGTCTTGTCCTATTTAATTCGCTGGACGTTTTGTATTCCCTTTCTAAGCAAACCACTGTAAATTAAAAAAGGGCAAAACACCCATTTGGATGCTTTGCCTTCCTTCATTACGAATCTTTGGATCGGTTAGCCATATCGATGATCATTACGACCAGTATGAGCAGTTGAATGAGCAGGTCTGCACTCATTGCACTCCCTCCCAGCAGCAGGTAATGCTCCTTCGATGCGGCTTCTCCTCTCGCTATGATAAGCGGACTGAACGTCTCCCATTCTATAATTATGAAACCATATTAAAGGTTATGACGAAAATTCGCATAACGACTGTAGTTCAAGTAAGGCTTGAATCTTTTCGTCCTCCCTATTTGACCCGCCAGTCAAATTACCACGGAATATCTCCAATGTTCTGCATAATCGCGTCAATTTCTATCAATTCTTGTTCTGACAATGGTGCACCTTCAAGTGCTTTCACGTTTTCTTCAATTTGACTCACGCGGCTTACGCCGATTAGTGCGGATGTAACACCACCCTCGCGAAGAGCCCAAGTTAGAGCCATCTGCGACAAGGTTTGTCCTCTGCCTGCTGCCAATGTTTCTAGACGGCGGAATTTTTGCACGCGTTCTGCAGCTATCGCCTCTGGCTTCATCGTACTCATAGACAAGGCGGACTCTGCTTCGATTCTATCTACGTACTTATTTGTCAATTGCCCTCGTCCGAGCGGACAATACGCAATAGAACCCACACCATTATCATTCAGCACATCCTGTAATCCATCTTCAATCCAGCGATTCAGCATGGAATAATTAGGTTGGTGAATTAAGCATGGAGTACCTAGAGCTTTCAAGATGCTCACAGCTTCTTTTGTTTGCTCCGCGCTGTAATTCGATAAACCTACATATAACGCTTTCCCTTGTCTAACCGCGTGGTCAAGCGCTCCCATCGTTTCTTCCATCGGTGTTTCTGGATCTGGGCGGTGAGAATAAAAGATGTCGACATAATCCAGACCCATGCGCGCTAAGCTGCGGTCGAGGCTATTCAGCATATTTTTGCGGGAGCCCCACTCGCCGTAAGGGCCTTCCCACATGTAATAACCAGCCTTAGTCGAAATGAGGAGCTCATCCCGATACGGTACAAGGTCTTTTTTATAAACCGCACCGAATGTTTCCTCGGCAGAGCCGGCAGGCGGTCCATAATTGTTTGCAAGGTCGAAATGGGTAATGCCAAGATCGAATGCTTTGACAATCATCGCCCGTGAATTTTCCAGCGGCTGATTACCGCCGAAGTTTTGCCAAAGTCCCAGTGAGATAGCTGGCAGTTTAATTCCACTTTTCCCTGCGCGTCTATATGGCATATTAGAATAACGTGATGAATCGGCTGTGTAAGGCATTGTCAATCAGTCCCCTATCATGATGTTTTATAATTGATCTTCAACATGCTATTATGTGTTCTTACTCACTAGCTTTCTTTCAAATTATAGTTATTAACAAACAAATAAGGAATATCCACAAGCAAGGTTTATATGGCATAATGTAAGTTGTACTATTCTAACCAACAGGAGCTGACTACAGTGTGTGAGCCTATCCATTTGAACTACTACTATCATGGGAAGCAGTTTTGCGAACCCAATTACAGCTGGGGACCCGGTGTGAAGGACCATTATAAGATCCTATTTATCCATGAGGGCCAAGGCAGTTATTTGATTAACGGTGTGAACTATTATTTGAAAAAAGGGCAAGGCTTTATGGTTTTTCCAAACACGATCTGCCACATGAAGGCGGATGAGGATGAGCCGTGGGTCTATTCCTGGATAGCCTTCCAAGGCAAAAGCGTAGACAGCCTTCTTGCACAAGTGAAGCTTAGCAAAGAACATCCTCATTTCACCTATGCACCTGCGAATTGGTTTGATTCATGGCTCGAGCTTTTCGCACATGCGGAAGCACTCGAGAAGAACAGCGAGTTTATTCTTCACAGCTTGTTATTCCGTCTGTTGCCACAATGGATTGATATGTTGATGGAGCCTGATCAGCCTTTCAATCTACCCAAAGCTAAGGATGAATACGTACGCAAAGCAGTCGAATATATTAAAGCTAATTATTATACGAAGATCAGTATTACCGAGCTCGCCAAACGGATTGGCATCGATCGTATCTATTTTTCTTCTCTATTTAAAGAAGTGGAGCAGCTATCACCCCAAATGTATTTGCTCCATTATCGTATGGATAAAGCCTGTGATTTAATGCGTAATCATCAGCTTAGCGTATCTGACATTTCTCATTCCGTAGGGTATGCCGATCCGCTGCTATTCTCGAAAATGTTCAAAAAAGTGAAAGGCGAGTCTCCGACTCATTACCGCCGCAAGCTTGTCTGAGCATAGAAAAGAGCCTGTTTATACAGGCTCTTTATACCATATAGGAAAGTATATTTTAATCTGACATTCTCTATATTTCTCGGAATGAAACGCGCTTTGCCGCCAAAGTACGGCGATAGCCGTTACCTTTTATTTAACGTTATAAACTTTTAACCATCTTAACGTGAGGAATATTTTCTTCCATAAACACTGTCGAGGCGATTTCGTAGCCTTGTTTTTCATAAAATGTTGCTGCCTGTACCTGCCCATGCAGCTTTGCTTGCGTGGCTCCTTTGTCCCTAGCAATCGCCTCAAGCTCGTCCATTATCGCTTTTCCGAGCTTATGCTTCCGGTGGCTGGCTAGCACACATATGCGTTCTAATTTGGCTATGCCATCCACGATTCTTAGTCTACCCGTTCCAACCGGCTCATTCTCGAAATAGACCAGCACATGATCTGCTGCATCTTCGAACTCATCCAGCTCTACTTCCTCCGCTACACCTTGCTCCTTCACAAACACCGCTTTTCGAATACGAAAGGCTTCTTCCAGCTGTTCATCATTTGTTATACGTATCGTTTCCATGCTCTCTGTCCACTCCCGCCAGCATCTCTTTTCACTGCTTAATCACAGTCTATAGTCTTATTATAAAGCAAACTGCCTATTTAGCAAAAATGCTTATGCGTGATGTTGCAATCGTCCATAATCACTATACTGAGGAATAAAAGAACAAATTCGAAGCATTTTTATTCCCTCTTAAATGATATGCTTATAAGAGTTTGAACCACTATACAAAAGGCGGGATTACACATGTCATACTTATCCATTAGCACTTGGAGCCTGCATAGACTATTAGGACCTCTTCGCTGGACTGAATGGAATTCAGAAACAAAAAGCCACACCACTAGAGAACAAGAACAGCCAGAAATAACGACTTTATTAAATCTTCCGCAGGAAGCAGCTAAAAGAGGCTTTCAGGCACTTGAGATTTGTCATTTCCATTTCCCTTCCACCAAGACGGAATATTTACAGCAGTTGAAAACCTCCTTTCATGCTGCAAATATGAAGTTTGACACGCTGCTTGTCGACTATGGAGATCTTACAAGTTCGGATGAGAGTAAACGTGTCGCTGATTTCTCCTACATCCGAAAATGGATCGATATTGCTTCCATATGCGGTGCCAAGCAAATTAGAGTGATTGCAGGAGATGCTGCTCCTACCGATGAAGCAGCAATCGCGAAATCTGCTGCCGCATTAACGGAACTAGCCGCTTACGGGAAAAGTAAATCCGTACATGTCATCTCAGAAAACTTCAGACTGCTTACTTCAACCGCAGAGAGCAGCCTCAAGCTGCTTGAGCTAACGAACCATTCCGTTGGTTTCATTACAGATTTCGGTAACTATCATGGCGCGGGTAAAATCGAGGAAATCGGTGCAACGACCCCCTATAGTGTTTCCGTACATGTGAAGCCTACCTATGATCAAGCAGGAATCCCCGATCGAGATGAGCTTATCAATTATCTAAACAAGGTTAAGTCTACTGGATTTGATGGCGCTTACGTACTTATTTATGACGGTCCAGGCGACATGTGGGAAGGACTGGAGCGCGTAAAAGCGATCGTATCCCCTATTTTATTGACAGAGTGCTAGCACCCTCCTATACTTGAAAAGTAAATAGAATGATTATTGTTATCACTTTATCATCTGCGGACAATACTTCCTATTTCAATATGATACATAAGGAGCACGCTGATGCCGAATTTAATTGATTTTACGCTAGTTGAAAGCTTCTTTCATATTTCGCCGCAAGGTGCAGCTCGTCCTTTGCTTGAGCTTCCTGCAACCGATTTTCATAACCGAGAAGTTGCACATCACACTCTAGTTAGAGCTGGAGAAATGGTTCAAGCTACAAGCATACAATTAGCTGCCTCCTTTGTCGGGATCTCTTTTTTCAATCTTTGTATTACGAATCTTATTTTTGCTGCACAATATAACCGTTTTTTGGATTTATCGCTGCAAAATTTAACCTACCAGTTGGAATCTCATGATGATCACGCCCATTTAGGCTTCAAAATCAATGAACTCCGCTGGGTAGATGTTCCATTAGCGCAAGATGAACGCAAAGCCTTTCTAGAAGAAGCGTTTAGTTCTTCTTTTAGAAATGAAATCAATGCAATTGTTGAAGCGGTTGCGTTAGGCGCTGATGTGAAGTCTGGCATGATTTGGAGTCAAGTCGGCGGCCATATTAACGAAGTTCACCATTATGTGGTTCATAACATTAAACACCCTGCATTAGTGGAAGCATTCGAACGGGATTTGAACGTATTACTTGGGCTTGCACCCGACGTTTTCAACCGTAAGCGCAATCCTTTTGTACATAAGCCTCGTTACATTGACAATCCATGGGCTCCAGAAGGCGGTCAACTGATGATGCGTTCCTCCTGCTGTATGTATGATTGCAAAGTTGATGGCCAGAAATGCTATACCTGTCCGCGTATGCTCCCAGATGAGCGTGAAGAAAGACGAAAGCTGGCTTTAGCAGGCGCTCACTAACAAAAAACGGTTGACGAGATACACTTGTATCTCATCAGCCGTTTTTTGTTGTATATCCAAGACTCACCAAGGTAATTCTCCAACCAATGGCAGCACATAATACATATTCTAATCTGCATTTCCATTATAAAAAATAGTTATCGCAGCAATTATGTATATCAAAAAGATGATAAAATTACTTTTAATTTTCGTTTTGAACATTCGTAACAAGATGAATAACGACATTAAAATGAAAAATACTACAAAATTAACATCGACATTTCCTTTGAATGTGAAATAGAGATATAGAACAATATAAAATACAAAGATAATTTCCAAAACCATAAATATAACATTACGTTTTTTTGTTTCTTTCATGAGCATCAACATCCACTCCCTTCATTTTGATTTTTAATATGATTATGGTTTTAATAAGTCAACATAACTATAGTTATGTTGACATTAGCGTAATTAAAACAGAATTTGATATGTATCATTTCTTGTTCTAAATTGCATGTTGCTCAACTACCTCACAAAGGTAGTTCAAGCTTCCTTCAACATCCACTCCATTTTAATTAATACTTCTTCATCGAGTTCCACTCCATAAATATCTGGTTTTGAAATCCCTAACCGTTTTTAGTGATTCTCCGTGTCTAATCCTATAAATATAGGTTTTCATACATATCCCCCTGTGAAAACTCTCAAATGACTATTCTCAATCTTATCAATCATTTAATATCCAATATTTTCTGTATATCCTCCAATCAAGTTAACATAACTATAATTACGTTATCTATTCTGAAACTGAACCGGAATTTTATCAGAAATGTTATTCATCGCACTTCTAAGCTGTTTATTGTCGATATGCGTATAAATTTGTGTCGTCTCTATGCTTGCATGTCCGAGCAGCTCTTGTAGTGTTCGAATATCTGTTCCGCTGCGAATCTGCATCGTCGCGAAGGAATGGCGCAGCTTATGACTCGAGAGTCGTTTGTCTGCAAGTGCAGGCATCTTTTCTTTCAGCTGTTTAATCGTATCATCGGCTATAGTCTGAATCATACGAATCGATAGCCTTCTTCCAAACTGAGAAACAAAGAACGGATGCTCCTTGCCCTGCTTTGAATCCACGCGATCTGCGAGCGCCTCCTTCAGCATCTGGCGGAGCGCATCAGGGAGAGGCACAATTCGCCATTTCCTTCCCTTTCCCAAAATATGAATCGAGCCATCCTGCTGCAAATCCTGCACGTTCATTCGATGGATCTCTCCCACCCGCAGTCCCGCATAGGCCATTAACAATACGATGGATACATTGCGTATGTAATATTTACCCTTCATATTGAGCAGCAGCGCCTCAAGCTCATTCTCCTCCAAATAAACAGGAATACGATTTTTCTCCTGCTTCGACTTTGCAATAAGCGCGGCTGGATTGTGATTCAGATGCTCCATTTCGATCATCGCTTTGAAAAACGAGCGCAGTGAAGACAGCTTCCGATTTCGCGCCTCATCCCCCGCCCCCTTCTCTCGGCAGGCAGCCATATATCTCATAATTTCCATCTTAGAAATATGTTTCGTCTCAGTAGGGTGTATCGTCTGCAGAAAATAGTTGACGTCGCTCATATACGCTCGGTGCGTCGATTTTGTCATACCTTTATTTTTCATCCAAATGGAAAAGAGCTCGAGCTCAAGCCCATAACTATCGACAATCTCATGTTGTCCCATACGTTTTCATAACCTCCAAGTTTATCCATAAAAAACGCGCTATTTATATGATCACTACTCTAGTATTATAGTAGATTAATGGATTTGAAAGCAAACTGCGTGAAATATGTATTTCACGCAGTTTTTAGATCCTGTTTTTTCCTGCAAATAGCCGTCTGTCATACCATATATCTCGCCTTCCATCCCAAAATAAAAAAGAAGAAAGGTTTCCCCTTCTCCTTCATCCAGCTTCAGAAAGTATTAATGGCTAAGCACAACGCCTTTGGGTAAAATTCGCTCAACCTGTTCAAACACATAGCTATCATTCATCTTCTCACCAAATATGATGATCGACCCGCTATCCTCGCGCTTCCGAATCAAGCGACCGATTCCTTGTCTTAATCGCAGCAGCATATACGGCATATCTACCTGCTCGAATGGATGATCGGCATCAGTCCTTCTCGCGGCGAACAATGGATCATTCGGTGGAAATGGCAATTCCCAGACGATAACCTGCGAAAGCGACGGGCCTGGAATATCGAGTCCTTCCCAGAGAGTGACAGCACACAATATACTAGCTTCATCGTTCTGGAATTGCTCGATCAAATAACTGATCTCACTAGATCCTTCATAATAGAAGGTAAAGGCGGTTGCCGCAGCGTGCATACTAGCTTCTGCCTTAAACTGTTCAAGCTGCTCCATGGACGGGAATAGCAGAAGCGATCTTCCGCCGCTTTTCTCGAGTAGACGGAAGATTTCATCCGTCTTTTCTTTAATTCCTGGCAGCAACGCCATATCAGCATAAGCAACAGTCATTTGCTCTTCGTAGTCATATGGTGATGGGACTGAGAAGGATAACGCACTATCCATACCGAGATTATCCATCGTGTAATCGAATGAACCATTTACGGAAAGTGTAGCTGAAGAGAATACGATTGGCATTTTGCGTGAGAATACCTGCTCCTTCAGCACTTCCTTCACCCACTTAGGCATGATGACAAGCGAGGTTCCTTCTTTATCTTCAGATACCCAGCTGATAGGCTTGTCTTCCTTCTTAAATAGGGAAAGGGCGAATTGGATCATTTCCAAATGCTCTTCAACAATTTTCAGTTGATACGTATCGATGGTGTATAAACCACTTTCAAACACAAGCTCCTCTTCGATGACAGAGAGCGTGTCCTGCAAGCGATTGATTTCACGAATGAGCTCTGCGCTCCATATAATTTCGCGTCGTTCCGACGCCGGAACCTTCTGACTGTGTCGATTCATCATTTTGAATAAAAATTCACTTTGCGTAATCGCATCTTCGACAGCAACTGCCAAAGATTCACGAATCTCTTCTTGCAGCAGTCGCGTTACAATTCCTTCGAATACCGCGTGATTCAGCTTATAGGTTAACGCTTGCTGCGCTGCAGTTTCCAGCAAATGCCCTTCATCGAACACGACAGAGCTATGCTCTGGAAGTAACGGAAGCTGGCCTTCTCGTTTCCTTGCCTCGTAGGTCCAAACATGCTCCATATAGAAATCATGAGAGCATATGATGACATCGGCCGCTTTTCGATAATGATCACGCGATAACGTTTGGCCACAGCGATGGCGAACATCACAAACTAAGCAATCCTGAAATACATCCCAACCAAGCTCATTCCACTGCTCATCGTTCAAATTCGGATAATCCTTGCGATTGCCATAGGGGTGGAAACTCTGCATGGAGTCCTGCTTATGCACGAAGCTAGGAAGCTCACGATAGATGCTGTCGTACAGCTCTGCATCGTCTTGTCCGGACCTTGCTTGATCCAGCTTCTTCAAACAAATATATTGATCGGCCGATTTGCCTAATCGTGCATCGATCGTTAATTCCAAATACTTCGCCAGCTTAGCAATATCCCCTTCGGGCTTCACAAGCTGCTCAATCAGCGATTCATCGGCACATGCAATGATTGCCGGTTTTCTCGTATATCTTGCATAGGTGATCGCATACAGCAAATACACAAACGTTTTACCGGTTCCTACGCCTGCCTCTGCAAATATAGTCTGTTTGTCCGCATACGCGCGTTCCAGTTGGAAAGCCATATAAATCTGTTCATCTCGAATTTCAAATCCGGCTTCGGGAAGCTTCTCGTAGAATACGTCTGCAATCCAGTCGCTTGCTTGTGAAATAAATGATTGTTTCGGGTCAAAATCAAATGGATATTTATTCAAGGGTAGCTTGCCTCCATATAGTAGGCACAGCCGGCTGCGTATTGGCAAGCAGCCGGCTGTGAAATCTCCTTCACTTAACGTACATTCAAATATAGCACTAGAATATATGCTAAGTCAAAACATATCTATTTTATACCTGTTATTCGACCCATTTTATAAGATTTGGCGCTTCATCCAGTATGGATTCGTATTGCTCTTTCCAGCCATAAACAGCATTCGGATCAAGCTGCTTGTAGCGTTCATATTTGTGAAGACGGTCTTCAGGTCGCGCCCAACCCCAATGTTTGACACGCAGTTCAGAGGTTTGATGCGGAACGGAATATATATTTTGTGGGAATCTGCCGCAGTGCTGCGGGGTTTGTTTCCATTCGTAAGGATATCCCTCCACGTATTTGAGTAGAAAAGGTCGGTAGACGGCATGTGCATTCCAGTAAAAATCTTCACGATAATGGTCCTCCGACCAGAAATCATAGAGTCGAAACATATAAGCGAGCGTATTCTGACCCTCCAGTAACGCGGGGATTGCATCCTTGAATTTGTCCTCGAAATATTCATCCGCATCCATATTAAGAATCCACTGCGGCTGAATACGAATCGTTTCCTGCCATTGCTGTGTTCTAAGCTTGACTTCGTTATGAAACTGCGAACTTTCATTCCTGATATAGACCAAAGGGATACCTGCCAAATACTCATGAACGATATCGCCAGTATGATCTGTGCTCCCATCGTCAATAATGACCGCATGGTCGATGTATTCTCGATGATGCTCAAGCGCTTCGCGCAAATAGCGGTCCGCTTCGTTTTTCACAATCATAGATAGCACGAGCCTTGGCCCCGTCTTCGCAGCAGCAAAGATTGGTTGTCTGATCGAAGACTCCACTCTCTCTTGTTCGTGACTAACTTCTTGACTCGACTCCATGAATAGCTGCGCCCTCTCCAAATCTGAATCACGGTAAACGTGGAACGCTGGATATCGTGTGTCTACACTGAGACCAATTCCGAGGGCTGCTGCGCGAATACAGAAATGGCGGTCTTCGCCCCATATCGATAAATTCGGAATCGTTCGGAACGAAATCGGTTTCTCTAGTGCTATCCGGTTAATGTAGGTGCATGCGCCAAGGCCCCCAACCTCGTAGACGCCAGGCTGACGCAGCATCATGATGAATTGAACGGCAGCTTCGGCACCGTCCCCCGCTTTCAAAGTGGCATCGTTTTGAAAAGGCCAATACGTATCTTTCAGCCACACTTGCGGAAGCTCCATCGTATTTGGCTGCCACTGTGTCCAAAATATAGCGGATACAATTTCTTTGTCTGCTGTGACCAGAGACTGGAGCGCTTGAGGTTGCAGCAAAAGATCGGAATCGATTAGAAATAATCCATCATAATGCTGATCTCTAGCCGTATGAATGATGTCATCCTTCCAACTGGCGACTTTATCAATGAGATCATTGCTCCAGTAATGAGTAAACTCATCTCTCGCATAAGGCGTAATTGCATCACTTCTTCGCAAAGTCGCCTGACTGCCTTTCGACTGCTGCTGTAGCGTGATGAAATCATTTAGCATCCGCGATGATTCCTCATCATCGTTGTCATCAATGAAATAATAATCTAACGTAAACCCACTCGTCGAAATTCGCTCAAGTGAGGATAAAAAATAGCGTAAAACGGTCGGCCTTTGTCGGATCGGGCTTCCTATTAAAATTCGCTTCAACGTAACGCCTCCTTTATTCCAAGGAAATTGCCAAAGGAATGATAATCCTTATGAGGCATATGCATCTAATATGCGAATTTATTCAGATTGGAGGGAAATTTGCCATCGCTGCTATTCAGAAGTGGGATATGCAAGCTATCTTGATTGGCTTGTTGCTGCTTTGTTTCACCGACGCTGCTTTAACCGATATCGGCTTGCGTTTTTTGCTGATTGAAGAAATGAACCCCTTCGTTAAGCATATTTATGAATGGAATATTACTGGTTATTACACCATGAAGTTAGTACTCCCGCTGCTGCTTCTAGTTATCTACTATCATATGAAGAATCGAAAATGGATCAACCCATGCATTCTAGTGACAGTGGTTCTCTATTTTCTAGTTAACGTCTACCATCTCGTTTGGATATCCTATGGCATATGAACGAATGTAATAACACTTTTTCCGAATTGCTGTCACCTAGATGGTATGTCCTGTATAATTAGGAACAAACGCGTTCGTCAACTGAGTACAAGGAGTCTTACAGGATGTTAGACAAGCAGCAATTATCTCCAGATAAGCTTATGAAATACGTATCGAAATGGCTGCTCATCGCTGGAGCCGTCGGCCTCTTAGCTGGAACAGCAGCCGCTTTGTTCCTAGCCTCGCTTGAATGGGTGACGGAAGCTCGCGGCAATTACCCCTGGCTTCTCTGGCTCCTTCCTGCAGGAGGAGCCTTCATCAGCTTCCTTTATATGAAGTTCGGGAAAGAAGCTGGCAGAGGAAATCATCTCATTATTGAACAAATTCATTCAGGAGAAGGAAATATTCCACTTCGAATGGCTCCTCTCGTCTTGCTTGGAACACTCGTAACACATCTATTCGGTGGTTCTGCGGGCCGTGAAGGAACGGCTGTCCAGATGGGTGGCAGCTTGTCCGAATGGCTGGGCAAGCAGATCGGATTGAAGCAGAAAGACCGTCGAATCATCCTCATGTGTGGTATTAGCAGCGGATTCGGAGCCGTATTCGGCACACCGCTTGCAGGAACGATGTTCGGCCTAGAGGTTCTGGCAATCGGAGTAATTAGTTATGAGGCGCTGCTTCCTTGCTTTATTGCGAGTGTGGCGGGACATTTGGTCACAAGCGCGTGGGGAATTAATCATATCCATTATGCCATGGGTATAATTCCTCCATTCCACTGGCTGCTTATTATAAAAGTTGTTGTCGCAGCTGTTTTGTTCGGTCTAGCTGCTTCCTTCTTTACTCTTCTCACTCGTACTCTCAAACAGCTGTTCAGCAAATGGCTGATAAACCCTATGCTAAGAAGTACTGCCGGGGGCTTGCTCATCATTGCTTTCGTTTACGCACTAGGTACGCGTGACTATTTAGGCCTCGGCATACCGCTCATTCAACAAGGCTTTCAAGAAGCGGTATCCCCGTTTGTTTTTCTGCTCAAAACATTGTTTACAGCCCTTACGTTGGGGACAGGCTTTCAAGGAGGAGAGGTTACCCCGCTATTTGTAATTGGTGCGACTCTCGGAAGTGCGCTTGGCGGACTACTGCATGTTTCCGTCCCTTTCCTTGCAGCGATTGGCTTCGTCTCCGTATTCAGCGGTGCAGCCAAAACACCGATTGCCTGTTTTATTATGGGAATTGAGCTGTTTGGTTCCGAAGGTGCCATCTATCTTTTCATTGGTTGCATGCTTGCTTTTCTTTGTTCAGGCCACAGAGGAATCTATGAATCACAGAAACCTCTTGCTTATCGATTAACCGAATGAAAAATGGCTTGCTCCTTATAACGGGAGCAAGCCATTTTTATTAGAAGTAAACGATATATACGACCACCGCTAGTACGATGCGATATATCGCAAACGGCACCAGTTTGATTCTATTAATGAGCTTCAAGAAGAAACGAATGGATAGGAGAGCAAAAACAAATGCGCTTATAAAGCCTGCTATGAAAAACGGAAGCGTATCAAGCGTGAAGTACTCCCAGTTTTTGGCTAGTGATAGTAAGCTGGCACCTGTCATGATCGGAACTGCCATGATAAAGGTGAAATCCGCCGCAGCACGATGGCTCATGCCAAGTAGAACACCACCTGAGATGGTGGACCCAGAACGAGAAAATCCAGGCCATAAGGAAATACATTGAATCAAGCCAACTGATAGTGCCTGTTTATAAGTAATTTGATCCACCGACTCCACCTTCGTTTGAGCTGGACGGAACCGGTCGGCAATGATCATGAATATCGCACCAACAACAAGACCGATTAATACCGTTTTAATTGAAAATAAATAATCATCAATGTAATCATCGAACAATAATCCAAATACGCCTGCTGGTATGAGTCCAACGAATACATGTGTAAGCTTAAGCTTGCGTTTCGGTTCTGACAAGTCCTGCGTCTCTGCGCTTGCTCCACGGCGTAATCCCAGCAAATCAATAAAGCGATTTCGGAAAATAATGACAACCGCTAGTATGGAACCTAACTGGATGATGATTTTGAACGTATTTGCTACGTATTTCGTCAAAAACTGCTCCGACTGCAGCCACATGTCATCAACGATAACCATATGACCCGTCGAGGATACGGGGGCGAACTCCGTGAGCCCTTCTACAATACCCAAAATAATCGCTTTTAAAATCGTAAAAAAGTCCATTTGTCGTTGAATCTCCTAACTCTTGTAGATTAATGGTATTAGAAAATAGAAAGGCATGGAACAAATCATAACATAAATCGACCTCGCTCAACAATCCGCCTAAGGAAGTGAGCCCCTAGTTGTAATTGTGCTAGCTTACATGAAAAATCGCCGCAAGCTCTTGGTTAGAGCGACAGCGATTTTGATGAATCAAATAACGTTCTTTAGTAACAATCAACCGAAACGCTGGCGGTAGCCGCATTTCCGGCACAGCTCCTCCACTGCTTCTCGCCTGGAGAAGCCCTCATAAAGCTTTGTCGACCGATCGTTCTCGATAATCTCAGAGAAATGTGTGTCATGAATATTCCCGAGATTAATGACGCCCTCACCATCAAGGCAGCATGGAATAACGGTGCCATCAATAAGAATGCCCGCTTGATTGCGCAGTGCATGGCAGAACCCTTTTCCGTTGTACTCCGGCTCCTTCAGGTCGGGCCATTTGAACTCTGGATCTTGGTTTAAATAAATACGTTCAGCGATTTTGACACCGGAACCAGGAATGAATTTTTCTTCGATTTTAAAATCCAGAGCGAATGCTTTCTCGATCATACCGAGCAATTCGCGGTTTTTATTTTTTTGCTGATTCGTTTCATTATCCATTTCCAGATTCCATAGCCGAAACGAAATAATAATCTTGCTGTTTGCTACAGCTTCCTTCACGAAGGATAGAATCTCAGCTAAATAGCCTTCTTTATTCGTCGAACCTGCATGGCCGTCAAAGCTGTGCAAGGAGAAATTAATCTGCCTTAGGGCAGGCTTGTTCAGTAGTTTTTCTTTGTTTTTCGTAATGAGCGTGCCGTTCGACGTTATATTCACTTTGAAGCCCAGCTCATGGCTAATATCGAGCAGCTCGTCCATCTTTGGATGCAGCATCGGCTCACCTTTTACGTGGAAGTAAATATAATCGGTGTGAGGCTTAATCTGCAGAAGCGTTTTGCGGAAATCCTCTACTTTTATGAAGCCTTTCGCGCGCAGGGTCGGTGGACAGAAGCTGCAGGATAAGTTGCAAATGCTTGTCGTCTCTATATAAAACTTTTTAAACTTTTTCATTGGTAGTAAGCTCCGTTTCCTAATGACCCAGCAGCCTGAGTCTCGCTAGCTTGAATCTTGCTATGTTGTCTTATGCTATTATACAACGCCGAAGTGGAAGTGACAAAAAGGAATAAACAGCCTCTGCCGTCTATTCCCTTCTTTCTTCTCGTATTGGTCGAATGCCGATCGGCTCGCTACCGGGCTTGATCTCTATAAATGCGGCTTGAAAGGAGCCTTTATACCGAAATATCGGACCAAGCCATGGATGGCGAACATCGACTGTTATTTTGTAACAACCCTCATCGTCATCATACCACTCATGGACTTCTGCAGCTCCTGTGAAATAATCTGGAATACGGAACTGCAATAATCCTTCATAAAATCGTTGTTGCTTGGAATGAAATTTAATGCCTTTTTTATCAGAAACAGAAAGTGCCAAATCCACAGCCATATGCTGTTTATTACCCAAATAGTCAACAATCCCGCCATGCTCACCACTAAAAATCATCGTCGCATCGAAATGCCTTACTTTTCGCGGGAACTGAAACTTCCTAATCCAAGTAACCGTTTCTCTCCCATATTGATCTCTATAAGCATAATTCTCGATCGAGAATGGAACGTTGGTACCGCTATGCGGAAACATAATATGACGAGTTGCCCCTGCCAATAACGGCAGATTGACAAGCTTGTTGTGCCAAATTAGCTTCATGACCCCACTTCCGATTGAAGCGGTGTTGCTTGAACTGCTCATGCCAAATCGCTGCTGAATGCGGGGATGGAGTTCAAGAAATGCTGAACCGAGTACTTGCTCATAAATGGAAAGCATGCTTATTCTCCTTCCTTTCGTTTCATTGATTTAAAACGCCTTATACAACGACTGGCAAGTGGCAGATGTTTGATGCTCCATATTGAAACGAAGCATAATACGATCATAGGAACAGATAACGTTAGTGGATTAAATGGCGCTGTCAGCGAATAAGGAGTTGCTGCTATCATCGGGATGGATAATAAGAGCAGCAGAGCGATTTGTCCATAAAACAATCGTTTTTGTCGATGCAAACATACTGTCAAGATGCCTATTATGATTTCGAGAATGCCGATCCCCTTAATAAGCTGTAATTCAAATCCAGTAAACCAACCTAATTGTTGCAGCATTGGCAGCTCGCCAGTTTCCGGAAAGAGCAGCTTGGGAACAATACCTTCAAAGATCCACAGCAGCATGAGCGCTATAACACATAGATAGTGAACCATCGCTCTCTCCGCTATGACTGAAGGCGGAACCTTCTCCTCTAACCAAATACGAAGTCTATCAAAGCTCCATGCTGTAGCATAGCTGAATAATGGTCTAAACAAATAAAGATCGACCAGCCAGCCAACAACACCAAAGCGGGTTTTATAGTCAAATAATGTGCTAAACCTCAGCTTCCCCTCCTTTTCTTCGTACTTCCAGTAGCCTCCGCCCGAGGATATTAGTGATAAGGGCTGCGCGGAAGAAAAAGATAGGGTGGACCTATGCTCTCCGTTTTGACCGTGTGATGTATGACTCGTTTCGCCTGTTCCTGTTATTTGAAGTCCAAAACCAATTCGTGTTGTATAACGAAAGGTTTGTATTTGTGCTTCACCTGTTCTAGGCAAATAATCAATTGCCGAGAAACGCAGGTCCCATTGCTCATGAAGCTCCGGTATTTGCGTATGCTTCCATAGCTCAGCGAAAGATGTTTGCATAACAAGCTCCACAAAGATCGGCTTTCTTCTCATCTTTTATCCATCTCCTTCTCAGCCCCATAGATGCCACCTGTTATGAATCTACCCGACAGCTCATGCATCGGCAGGATGCATGTTTCCGTATTCCTAAAGAAACGGTAACGATTAAAGGCTACAAAATCATAGATCACATCACGCAATGAAAGCGGGAAATAAAAGAGCGGATTACAGTACTTCCACCAGCCATCAAGTCTTACTAATACACGCAGCGCAGCTTCTGATTTCACATTATATTGCCCTGCATGAATCATCACGAATGTATGGATATCGCTAACTGGAAGATTGCCTTCCTTAAGCAGTTTCTGCCCTGCAGCTGATTGAAGCGCAGCAAATCGAAATTGATTTTTTTTATCCCGTTTAGCTACAAACTGAGTAATACCATTGCATAACAGGCAATTTCCGTCTATGAGAAGTATAATCGGCAAAGATTTATCTACAGCTGTTTTCACTTTAATCCCGCCCTCTCTTCCTTCATTGTAACGGCATATTCTAGCCTTCCGGCAGTCCTATCTTTATTAGAACGACAAATAGGGAGGTACTACGAATCGTAGTACCTCCCTATGCACATAGACTATCCTGATTATTTTCTTTGATTATCCCTCATCATTAAGCCTTTTCTTCTAACCTTCTCGACAGCTTCCCGACTGCTTCGCACACCGATTTTTTTCAACATTTTATTCACTTGATTTTTGAGCGTGCTTTCTGCTTTGAATAGCTTCTCTTCAATTTGCGATTGTGTGTAACCAGCCTCTATACGCTCGAACACCTCACGCTCAGCACCAGTCAAGTCCTTCAATTGCTCTTCACGCTTCAACCGAGATAGTTCTTTGAGCAATGCTTCCATCGGTGCAGGATGATGATAGACGCTGCGTATGACTTGCGGAAGCTCTTTGTAACGCGTTTTCTCCAAATAGTGCACGGCGCCCGCTGTAAAAGCTTGCGTCATCGTCTTCTCGTCATTTAAAGAAGTTAACATAATGATCTTAGCTGAGGAGTGCTCATGCATCAATATCGAAGTTTGAATGCCGTCTAACTTGCTGCCATCAAGCTGAATGTCCATTAGAATGACATCAACAGGGATAGAGCTTGCTAGTTGTATCGCATCCGTTGAATTCGACGCTGTACCAACTACCATCAGATCCGGTTCTTGACTTAAGAAAAAGGTTAGCGCCTTTATCCAGTCCTCGTCATCCTCAACGATAACCATTTTAATTGTGCTCATGCCCGTCTCCTCCTTCAAAAACACGAACGACTTTTCGCTTCGGCCAAAGCAATGTAACCCTCGTTCCCTTACCAAGCTCACTTGTCAATGTGACTCTGGCTCCGCTTTTTTGAATGACGTTATATACATAAGAAAGGCCAAGTCCGAAATTACGACCAGTTTTGCCGCTGCTAAAAAATGGATCAAATACTAAACTGAGCTTATCTGCTGGTATGCCAGCACCGCTATCTTGAATAGAAAGCTCTACGCTGTTTTTATGTGCTGCAAGCCTCACTTTAATCAAACCGCCCTGTGGCATCGCTTCACTTGCATTCATCAAAAGATTGCCAATTGCTTCGCTTATATGTACGGGATCGCACTGGATTACTGGCTTTATCAAGTATTCAGAATGAATGGTAATGTTCTGTCGCACAAGCAAAGCGTTGTGCTGGTTTAGCGTATTCTTGACAAGATGTCTAAGTCGAACAGGCTTCTCCTGCAAACGAATGTCTTTGATTTGGCTCTGAATCCGATCCATCATATCAAGCAAATGATTCGTTGCATTCGTAATTATTTGTGTATGCTGTTTGGATTGCTCGTTCGAATCCAGCAGTATACGATTTAAATTTTCAGTACTGATCGAGATTTTGCCAACCTCATTCTTAATCGTATGATTGAGCAGCGCAGCTCCCGAGCTGACAGCTCGCATCGTACTCTCCATTGGATCATGCTCGAATCGAAGACGAACCCCAAGCACACCATACATAAACGTGAATAGCAGTGCTGCAGCGAGGGAATATATGATAAACACCGATATATAATTAAAAAACTCAAATTCAGGAGAAATGACCTTAGCTACATAAATAAAAAATAACACAGCCAGCAGCGTAGGAACAATAATGACGGTAGTGATAAATCTATTACGTCTAAGCCGAGAATCCCTTTCTCTCCAGAAGGAATGAATTAATAAATAACAGGAAAGTAAATAGTAAGGAGCGCTCCACAGCAGAAGCAACTGAAAGAACCTTTGCTGACTAATCGACAACAACATAGCGATCAGCATCAACAGAATAGGGATCGCAAAATATAGTTTGGTAAAGTCTTTCTTGTGGATCGTTTTTAACCTATTCGTATAAATGAAACTAAATATAAGGATGCAATAAGGGGTTACGGTATAATTTATAAATTGCAAGATATGGGATATGAACGTATGTCCATTTCCTGAAATGAGATCAGCTAGACCACCGACAGAAGCTGCCGCCAAGAAATAGGCTGCCCAGCGATTTGATCCGCTCTTTGGATTATTAACGTAGACGATTACTCCAGCCATAAATAAAGCGATAAAATACAACAGCATAAGGCTTTACCTTCCTGTCATTGTTTGGTACATCTATACTACCATAATGAGCGCGTCGTTCGTCCATTGTTTCGCTAGTCGCACAAAAAAATCCCAATCTGCTCGATTGCGCAGAATTGGGATTTCTAGTGAAGCTGTTATTAATAATCTGATTTCGGCTTGCGCGGCTGTGGTTTTGGCTTGTTCTGTACGGCCGGCAAATGACGCATGCTTCTAAGCATAGGCCCTTTGCATATTGGGCAACTTTGCTCGCTTGCAGCAAACTCGTCTCTTACCCATGCTTTGCAATCCGGATTTTTGCATTTGAAAATTTTAGTCGCTTTTAGTTTCGGTTTATCGTCTTCAGTTGTAGCCACGCTGTGGTATTCCCCTTTTCGTCTCTATGCATATGCCATTAATCATTTATGTCGTTAAGTAAACAGGAAGCACGCAAACCGGCTTGGATAACTTAACGTTATTTCCTGTTGAAGCTAGTTTTCCGCTATCGCGATCAACTGTGAATGTTACGATATTATCTGTATCTCGATTAGCTGCAAGCAAAAATCTTCCGCTTGGTGTTAAGGCAAAGTGGCGCGGATGACCACCTTCAACAGAAAAATGCTGAACAAGCGAAAGACTGCCACTTTGATCATCAATCGCAAATACGACAATACTGTCATGACCGCGGTTGGAGCCATACAAATAACGGCCATCTGTTGATACAGTAATTTCTGCACATGAATTCTCGCCTTCAAAGTCAGCAGGAAGCGTGCTTACTGTTTGCAGTGTAATTAACTGACCTGTCTCCTTATCATATGTAAAAGAAGTAATCGAAGAATCCACTTCATTAATGACGTAGACAAATTTGCCGTTCGGATGGAAGGTCAAGTGACGCGGGCCTGCACCAGGGTGCAGCGCTGCGCTTGATTGATGAACCAGCTTACCTGCCTCTGCGTCAAGCTTATACGTCACGATTCGATCGAGTCCCAAATCAGAGACGAGCAGGAAGCGGCCATCCGGACTATAAAACGACGAGTGAGGATGAGGACGATCCTGACGCTCAGGATGTTTACTGCTGCCTTCATGCTGTTGAACATCCAGATCTCTGCCAATCGTACCGTCTTCGTTAATGCCGAAGAGTCCGATCATTCCGCCGTGGTAGCTCGTCACAGTCAAAAACCGGCTTTCCGCATCACGCTGAATGTGGCAGGTTGTAGAATCGACTGTTATTTTACGATTCAATAGGCTTAGACTACCTTTGCTTGGATTGATAGCGAATGCTGCGGCTTCACCAACCTTTTGTCCAGCGTCATTAACGGTTTCAGCGATCGCATATAACAGGTTGCGGTCTGCATCTACATTCAGAAAAGTAGGATTTTTAAGTCCATCCACCGAGTCAGTTAGCTGTAATATACCCGTTTCCTCATCGAATACATACACATGCACGCCTTTTTCTTCTGCTTCCGCATAAGATCCAGCGAATACAAACAATCGTTGTTTTTCAACTGTCAAATAAATTCCCCCCTCAACATGTGCGAGTCATTGATTATGAATCAACGACTTATCATAATACCGTTATCTATTATAAGACTTGATGGCTCAACAGACAAATGGATTATGAATTATAATTTCTTATCAGTTGTACTTTCAAATAATTCAATAATTTCGCCATCCGGGCCTTTGAAAAACGCGATACGAACAGGGATATCATGAATAACAATTTCCTTCGGTTCAACCGTTATCTCCATCCCTGCTTCTCTAGCGAGCTCAATCGCATCCGTAACATTATCAGAGCGTAATGCGAAATGCAGAAACGCACCTTCATCCTTCTGTCCTTCCTTGCCGCCTGCAAAAACCTCTAAATAATTGCCGTCACCTGTGTCCAGCATAATGCCGCGTGAATCACCTTCACCCCAGCGGATGCGTTCTGTAAAACCTAAAACCTCTGTATAGAAGGCTACCGTCTTATCGAAATCATACACGCGAATGGCAATATGGTGAAAGCCGCCGCCGCCAATTTTTGTGTTTGTCCCCATTATGAACAACTCCCCAATTTTAAATTTGTTAATTTCCTTAATTCAAACGAAATTAAGACTTAGAGGAATCAGGTGCACAATAGCCATCTGTACAAAGAGCGTCCTTATCCGTTTCATTGACTTGAATGAAGGTAGGATGCTTCTCTTCCCAGGCTTTGTTCAGGGTATCCAGAAATACTTCTGGAGATTGTGCACCGGAAACCGCATATTTGCGATCAACGACATAGAATGGTACACCTTTTATGCCGAGGCTGCTGCCCTCTTCTTCTTCATCACGTACGACATCAGAGAATTGGCTTGTTTGAAGCATAGCTAATACTTCTTTGGCATTCAAACCTGCTTCCGAGGCAAGATTAACGAGTTGATCATGGTTTCCAATGTTATGTCCATCTGTGAAATGTGCTTTGAATAATCGTTCAGACATTTCTATTTCCTTGCCATGTTGGGCAGCATATTTAACGAGTCGGTGCGCATCGAACGTATTCGTTGATACAGCTAACTCGAAATGGAATTCCAATCCGACAGCTGCAGCTTGTTCTGCAACATTCAGCGTCATTTCCTTAGCTTTCTCCAAGCTCATGCCGTATTTGGCTGCAAGCATGCTATAGGTACTGATATTTGAATTCGGATCAGCACCCGGATCAAGCTCGAAGCTCTTGTATGTCATTTCAATGCTGTCCTTATGAGTGAATTTCTCAAACGCAAGCTCGAACTTTCTTTTACCTATATAACAGAACGGACACACATAATCCGACCAAATTTCTACTTTCAACTTGAACACCTCCGGCAGTTTTAAAAAAAGTTGGATACTTTCTTTCTTATTGTAACATGATTGAATTCATTATTGATAATCTGTGCTCGAATCAATTAACATAAAAAAATCCTTACCGTAAGCCGCACTGCAGCTAAACGATAAGGATACAGAAACCTTATACGGCAAATATATGGCGACCGATTTGGATCGTCTGCTTACGAGACCATATCCAATCTGACGTTGCGGTTACTGGATTGAAGTAGTAGAGCGCACCATTCGTTGGATCATAGCCTTTGACTGCTTCCTGCGCTGCTTGATAAGCAAGCTTATTAGGTGTAAGTTTGTACTGCCCGTCATCAACGGCTGTGAATGCTTGCGGCTGCTCAATGACTTCTCTGATCGAATTAGGGAAGCTTGGGGAGGCTAGCCGATTCATCACGACAGCTCCGACTGCAACTTGTCCCTTATACGATTCGCCACGTGCCTCTGCATATATAATTCTGGCAAGCAAATCAAGCTCCACTTTATTCACCGACACCTTTTTGAGTGCTTCCCATGTACGAGCACCAGCAATTCCATCAACAGCTAAGCCATATTCCTTCTGAAACCGTTTCAGAGAATCGAGTGTAGTCGTTCCGAAATAAGTAGTTACGTCCGTATTAAAGTACCCTATTGTCTTTAATCGATATTGCAAATCAGGAACATCAGCACCTGAATTCCCGACCTTTAGTGTAGCCGGTTCAGCAGCATGAGCTGCTTCCGCAGGCAATTGGAATATCAACATCATACTAAGAAAAAGCGACATACTATATGTGATTAATTTGTTGTTCATCGTTAGAATGAACCTCCCTTTTCAATTGCGCGTGCACGTTCCTCGCAAATTGGAATAAGATTGGCAACCTGTCGACTGGCTCGTTCGAGTTTAGCACAGTAATTGTCAGAATGTAACCGCGTTGCAGGAATTGCATAGATTTACCAAGCAGCATGCCTATCATAAATCATCGTTTGGCAAGTATGCTGATGCCATCATCCAATTGCCCTGAAAGCGATAGCACATCATAATAAATCCATTTTTCGGGATCAATACTTTGCACCTTTCCTTGACGGACAGCATTCAGCTGTTTCCATGCAGGCTTCTTCTGCAACTCCTTATAAGTCAGGGCAGCTTCAACCCCATATACAATGATAAATAACCGATCAGCGTCATATTGCCAGAGCTGTTCGACTGATACCTTCCTGCCATACTGGTTAGGGTGTTCTACAAGCAAGCTTTGAACGATCGGAGGCGGCTGCAAACCGAAGGAACGATACATAACCTCGCCTACATTGCGGTCTCCCAGTACGAATAGTTCATTCCCTTCAATTACAATAAGTCCAACGGTCTCATCTGTATTTATAAAAGGCTTAATCTGCCGATTTGCTTCTTCTCGCTTTCGTTCATAACTGTCAACCCAGCTTTTTGCCTGCTTTCCCATTCCAAGTAAATCGCCGATTGTCTGTAAATGTTCTGTCGCTTGCAGTCCCATCCATGGAATCGTTACAATCGGTGCTAAACGCTCAAGCTGTTGTTGTATTTCAAGATCTAGCGTGTCGCAACCGATAATTAAATCAGGTTTTAACGCATTTATTTTGTCAAAATAGAGAATGGATTTATCTCCAATGCTAGTAATGTTTTCTCCTAAATGTTGGGCGTAATAACCCAAATGATAAGCAGGTGCGCCTATCGGCTTAATGCCAAGCGCCAGCAAAGAACATACATAACTCATGGACATAATTTTATATTGACGCGTGTTCACATATACCCTCGGCGGAACGCCAGTTATTTGCTTGAAACGACGGTTAAAATAGTAACTATCAAGGTATCCGACCTGTTCTGCAATATCTGCAAGCGGCTGCCTAGATACAAGCAGCAGTTCCTTTGCCTTCCGTATGCGCAGTGACGATATGTATTCATGAGGCGTTAAGCCTGTTATTTTTTTGAACAGTTGTATGTATTGCTTGGTGCCAATCCCACTCCGTTCAGCTAACTGCTTCGTGCTTATATCCTTATTATAGTGGTCTTTCAAAAAAGAAACGCTCCGTTCCACGGCTTGCATGGAAGTAATCGTTTCAGATACAGCCTTGTTTTGATTAAGCAATGCAAACATTAGTTTCTGGAAACGAAAATGATAGCTAAGCTGTTCGTCCTCGCTTTCAGAATTTTTCATGGCAACCAGCTTCCGCATGACTGCAAGCGTACGAGCAATAGGCTCAATTATGATTTCAATATTCGGGAAATGAAAAGGCATGCCGCTATTAGGCTGATCACAAATAATATCAAATGACACGCTTATATAATGTATGTCTTTCTTGTCTTCTCTCGCTGGATCAACGACAAGCTTCGCGCCGGGCATTATTCCATAACAACTTCCAATAGCCGCGTCATAACGTCTATCATCTATATAGATATTGCCTGAGCCGCTAGCTACTACAATCAGCCTGTAGTTAATACTGTCACTGGGGAGCATTTCGCGAGTATAGGTGTTTGTAAGGGATACAATATCAACAAGTCTGAAGAAATAGGTATGAAAAGGAGTTGGTTGGGAACTCATATTCGGAGTGCTTTCAATCATTAAGGTCACGTTGCCTCCTGCATACATTGAGAATTATTATCATTATTCTAATAACAAAGAAGAAGCTAGTCAACCATTAGGTTAACTAGCTTCTTCTTTGTTATTTATTTGGGATGAACGCATTCATGACATTCTCCAGCTTTTTCTCATACGCAAGTGGACCGTTGGTGATCCATACATCGCCGCGAACTTCATAAACATGGCCTTGCTGGACGGCTGGAACGTTCTTCCATAAGGTACTTTCTTTAAGCTCCTTAGCCTGCTCTTCTCTTCCTTCATCTACAGCGAGGAATATATAATCTGCATCGATCTGTGGAATGATTTCCATTGAGATCGTTTGGATATCCATATCTTCTCCCCAAGCCAACTTGCGAACAATTGGAGCGGGCTCTATCCCAAAATCACCATACAAGGCTGTCCCCACTTGGCCTCCAGGACCTCCATATAATCTAAGCTCCTTACTTGCGTGAATGCGAATCATAGCTGCGGTTTTCCCTTTAGCAGCAACCTGCAATTGCTCTTTAGCCTGCTTCGTTTCCGCTTCACGCTTTTGAATAACCGCTTCTGCTTGCTCCGTCTTTCCTAGCAAATCAGCTACAATAAGCAGATTTTTTTTCCAATTTTCCGGATATTGAATTTCACTTCCTGTAAATACATAAGTTGGCGCAATTTTTGACAATTTGTCATAAACGCCTTCCTCTGCCCAACCTTGGAAGCCTAAAATAATGAGATCCGGCTGTGCTGCCATGATTGCTTCAAAATTAAAAGCAGTTGTGTCCAGCTTAGGTACATCTTTTAAATAGTCTTCAAGATAAGTCTGGTAGTAGTCTCCACTTGAGTATTGCATAATTGGCTTAACACCAAGCGCACTCATTTCATCCTCGACGAATAATCCAATAACGTTCTGAGGCTGCACAGGAACTTCAATTTTACCAAGAACATGCTCAACGGTGCGCAGCTCCGTGGATTGATTTTCTGGTGATGGCGATGCTTGCTCTGTCTGTACAGCACCTGCTTCTTCTTTCAACGTTTTATTCGTGTTTCCCCCGCCACATGCTGCAAGCACCAAGACAAGCACTATGATCATGCTTAATATGGACAAGCCTTTTGTACGTATTGCCATTTCTTTCCCACTCCTTCTATTGATAGTTATTCTCATTTACTAGCCTTGCTTATCATAAATAGCAGAACTGATTAATTCAATGGACTTTTGAGTCATAATGATCTTTTTTCGAATCATGCCCGAAATGTACAGTTTCATAAACCAGAAACATCATGTTGACAAACTCACACACTTGTAACTATAATAGTTACAAGAAGTGAACAACATAGCTTTTCATTTTTGCATTATATGTAACTCGAATTGTTACAAGATTAAGGTAGAAAAAATCAGATAAAATAGGAGTTTTTTATAATGAAAATAGCTGTTATAGGTGCTACTGGACGTGTAGGAAGCCGTATTGTTGAGGAAGCAAAAAGTCGTGGTCATCAAGTTACTGCTATCGTAAGAAATTCTGCTAAGCTTACCCAAACAGATGGGCTTCATATTCTGGAGAAGGATGTATACGAGCTAGGAGCAGAGCTTAGTGAATTCGATGCTGTTATCAACTCTTTCTCGGCTAAGCAAGGCTCCGAGCAGCAGCATGTAGATGTCATCAAACATTTGATTGCGCAACTCAAGCAGTCCCCTTCTACTGTCTTGTATAACGTTGGCGGCGCCGGTAGCCT
This sequence comes from Paenibacillus sinopodophylli, assembly GCF_005930355.1. Classification (GTDB taxonomy): domain Bacteria; phylum Bacillota; class Bacilli; order Paenibacillales; family Paenibacillaceae; genus Pristimantibacillus; species Pristimantibacillus sinopodophylli. Next base: position 585,317 of record NZ_VDBO01000001.1, on the reverse strand, counting down.
TCTTGTAGATGATAAAGGTACACGGCTGCTGGATACACCACAGTTTCCTGAGATCTATTATGCAACTGCCAAAGCACAAAGCGATCAATTGGATGTGCTTCGCGGTGAAAAAGAACTGAAATGGACGTTCTTCAGCCCGGCTGCGATGTTCGAACCAGGCGAAAAAACGGGAAAAGTTCAGCTCGGACAAGATCACTTTATTCTGAATGAAAAGCATGAAAGCAAAATTAGTATGGAAGACTATGCTTCTGTATTGCTGGATGAAATCGAAAATCCTCAGTACTTGAACAGTCGCTTTACGGCTATCAATCTATAAGCTATGCTCAATTTCAGAGGCTGTCTCATAAGTCACCTATCGTGACTTGGGACCGCCTCTTTTTGCATTTTAGATATAAAATCGCTATTTTAGATCCGGTATAATTGATACAATGTATAGGTGATATCAATAGTTCAAGAAATTTGTTTACATAATAATTATTGCGTTTATTTAATCACACTTATAGTTTATGACATTAACCAAAGGAGATGATCAAGTATCAATATTTTAAAACAGAAAGATCGTCAAGAGCTGGATAGGAAACTTCCCGCTATGCCTTGGTATATCGAGAAATTCATCAACTACAAGCTTCCTGATTTATCGCCTTCTTCATTGGTAGAATATATGCGTGATTATGAGACCTTCCTGAACTGGCTGATGGCTGAAGGCTTGTCCGAAGCGACTCAGATTCGGGATGTAGCCCTAATTGAGCTGGAACGGCTGCATATGGATAGTATTGATGGCTTCCGAATGTACCTATCTACCTATAAAGAAGAACGAAATAGCAAAACGACCATCGCACGTAAGCTCTCCTCTCTCCGCTCTTTATTCCATTATTTGAGCCAGATTGCAGAGGATGAGCAGTTTTATCCTTTGCTGAGGCGAAACGTCATGGCAAAGGTAGCGATTAAGCGAACGCATAAACCGAAGGATACTGCGGCTAAGCTTGAAGGAAAGCTTTTGCAAGAAGATGAAATCATTGAATTTATGGACTATATTAAACAGCATTACGGAACGGACATTGCTGATAACAAGCAGGCGTTATACGCTTATGAGCTCAATTGCATCAGAGATGCATGCATTATTAGCTTTATTTTGCATTCCGGCCTGCGCGTTTCAGAACTCGTAAATCTAAACGTAGACGATATTGATATGAAGAAGAAGCTGTCCTATGTCTATCGCAAAGGCAAGAACGACGATTCGTTCAAAACGCCCGTTTACTTTCGGCAAGAGGCGGTCGAGGATCTGCAAGCGTATATGCTGCTTCGGGAAGTGCGCTACAAAGCGCCAAAACGTGAGAAGGCTCTCTTCCTAGCTATCGCGAATGGCAAGAGCGAAGGCTCACGTATGACGAAACGCGCCATACAAGAAATGGTCATGAAATATGCGAAACGTTTCGGCAAGCCTTATTTGTCGGTGCATAAGCTGAGGCATAGCTTCGCTACTGATTATTACTTACGCAATGATATCTATAAAACGCAGGAACAGCTAGGTCATGCATCGCCGGAAACGACCCAAATCTATGCACATTTGACAGACAAAACGATGGCTAAGGCTATCGATCAGCTCAAAAAAGAGGAAGATCCGCAATAAACGGTTCCTCCTCTTCCCTTCGCCTATCTATACAATAGTAGACTTAAAGATAAACAAAATCTACTCAGATGCCGCATAATACGATTAAAATCGGTCTGACTCAATCGGAAAATCGAAATCGGTTGCGGAGATCCCCTCTTCAACTGCAAACTCGAAATCCTCGATGTCGTAAATTTGTACGGGCACCTCTGCTTCGATCAACTTATCCTCAAACTCGAATTGATCAGAGAGCAACGGCACGTTGAGCCTCAAGCTTGTAAGCAGCAATTCTGTCTCAATCGGATCGAATAAATCACCGTAATGAGCGTTATCGACAGCGTGAACAACGGTAAATTGGATGAATTCATTGAGCAACAAGGGCGAGCTTTCCCGCCAAGGCACCTGCATGGCCTTCTCAATTTTTTTGCGATTGAGCGAATCCTCAAAAAAAGTGATCAGCTCGTTTATTTTATTTTTCACATGCCCATCATCGTCAGGATCATCCATGACGGGATCGACACCGTCTCTCATTTCATAAAGCTCTGCTATGGAAGAATACGGTACGACATATTCAATCGGGCGGCTTGGTACAAGAAGATGTCCATACGTTGCCACCATTACTGCCTCTATTACAAAACGCCGACGCATGTGATCTCCTCCTATCTTTGTTCAAAACAATCAATCTATCAATGTACTTCCTTATTATGAACGCTTCCACATTATTATACAATATTCATATGCCTGTACAAGAGAGTCAATCATCCAAATTTGCACAATATGTGCGCAGCGCAGTAAAATGGTCGTTAAGCATCTTTATTTCACTAGAAAGTCAGCATTGTTACATTCCCGAGGAGGATACGATTTATGCAAGTAGAAGAAGCTATTATTATCGGAGCCGGACCTTGCGGCTTGGCAGCAGCCATAGAGCTCGAACGAATAGGATTAAAACCGCTCGTCATAGAAAAAAGAAATATCGTGCATTCGATTTCACAATATCCGACCTATATGCATTTTTTCAGTACACCGGATCGGCTTGAGATTGGTGATATTCCCTTCACGTCGGCGCATGACAAGCCCTCTAGGCTTGAAGCTCTGAACTATTACCGAACAGCAGCCCAGCGGAAACAGCTTCGTGTTAAAGCTTATGAGTCTATTACGGCAATTACACCTGACAATGGTTCTTTTATCTTGCATGGTGAGAACCGTTTTGGTGAGAAATCGCAATACAAAAGTCGATATGTCATCATAGCGACTGGTTATTTCGATCATCCAAACAGGCTCGGCATTCCAGGTGAGCAGCTAGATAAGGTAAGTCATTTCTTCCGAGAGTCTCATCCTTATGTAGGTATGAAGGTAGCTATAATCGGCGGCAGCAACTCAGCGATTGATGCTGCACTTGAGCTTGAGCGTGTAGGCGCTGAAGTAACGATCGTCTACCGGGGGGATGACTATTCTAGAAGCATTAAGCCCTGGGTTAAACCTACTCTTCAGGCTAAGGTAACAAATGGCTCTATTCGCATGCTGTTTCAGTCTAGAGTCACGAGCATTGATAATACGTTTATAACTGTAAATGGATCGGAAGGCGATATGAGGCTCGACAATGATTTCGTGCTTGCCTTGACCGGCTTCCACCCTGATCGTCAGTTTCTGAATGAAACCGGCGTAACGATTGAGGAAGAAGGATTCCCTACGTTCAACGAAGAGACGATGGAAACGAATGTTCCAGGCATTTATTTGGCCGGAGTCGTAGCATCTAGGCATGAAGCGAATGAAATTTTCATTGAATCTGGCAGGTATCATGGCTGTAAGATCGCTGAGCACATTAATAAAAACCTTTAACATAGTTCCCCTGCTTGGAACCTCATCATTTAGAGCGCTACCTGAAAGGTAAGCGCTCTTTAATGTGGTTAAGAAACGGCTTGCTTTTTCACTGGCAAAATACCTCTGATATATTCCGCTAACGCTTTTGCCGCTTGCTGATGAGCGAATACGCCTGGGTGATTTCTTGCACCTATCGTTTCATCCGTGGTAATAGGGAGCTGAAACACGGATACTCTGCGATCTCCCGATTTCTTCACGTACGCATCCACCGCACGGGCTATTGCCGGCATCATCGGTATTCCTATCATGCCATAGGCCCATACGAGTTGTGCATGTTTGTTATATTTTCTAAGTTTAACAAGGAAATGCTCGGCTGCTCGTTCAAAGGCTAGTAAATCCTCTGCTACAAAACTTCCATCCTCATTTAGCCTTTGTTTGTAGGTTTTACCTGTGGACTCATCTTGCCATTCCGGCGAATAGAAAGCCCCGCCATCATTTGTTCCGAGATTGATGACTACGACATCCGGCTGCCAGGCAGCAAAGTTATTTTCATCAAATGCTCCGAGTGCTTTATTCTTATCACCGGTAAGAAGGCCGCAAACCTGTTCATAATAATCAGGAATATTCGCATGCGGATTATTATCCCAACTTGTCAGAACACCCCATCCGCTTTGGGAAATAACACGATAATCCGCATTCAACGTCTCAGCGGTTATATGGGTGTAATTATGAATAGCGCTGAACCACATCGGAATCCAGTCTTCTTCGACATTTGCTCCTACAGTGCCTTCACCTGATGTTATGCTGTCACCGATGAACTCCAGCTTATAAGGCTTGTCTTCAACTGGCATAAACTTACCATCGCTCTTCACAGCATGAATCTGTAGTGAACAGCCCGGATCTACGTTCATCGCCTGCAGCTCCTTAACCACACGCACACTTTTTAAAGCGCTCTCATTCATCCCTCTAAACAAACACACCCAGTACCTTCCGGCGATTAGCATTTGTCTGCTTACTGGAACCTCATTAATCAAAACGCTTATCCAAGGCTCATATTGATCATATTCAACCTCAACTTCAATCCATAGTTCAGAACCTTTTACATGAAATTCAATCGCACTCCCCGTCCAAAATAATGCTAAGGGAGAACGCTGCCCCGTTGTACGGCCATGCACCTTCAAATGTTCGACTTTCGATAATGGATATACTTCCAGTTTAGTGTTGCTCATTGTTTTTTCCTCCTCTTATTAAAAAATGATGGATGACGCAGTCTTGCTATATCCTTAATTAGATTAGCTCACAAGTTGTGCCTTTTTCTGATACCTGTTTGTGCAATCAATTACGCTGGCTAATGTTCCCATTATACGTTTAACGAAAGGGAAACTTCTACCATAATATTCATGTCCGTCTGCACACTTCTCAAACCACTCAAATTGCCTTTCAGAAATTACCCCCCCAAGCTGGCACACATGCTGAGCACACAAAAAAAGGAACCAGCCTAGTCATGGCTAATTCCTGTTTATAATCTTTTATTCCTGCAACACGGATCGACCGAGCCATTCGCGCTGCTTGTCGACCGGATCATGCAGCGTCAGCGTGCGTGCGTTTCTCCAGTAACGGTCAAATCCATATTTTCGAGCAGCGGCCCGAGCACCCATTAATTGAAAAACATCCGATGTCACTTCAAGTGAAACCGTTGTCGCAACAACCTTTGCCTGTGAGGCAGCAATGGCTGCACTAGGATAAAGCTCAGTATTGGCTTGAGCAGCCTGCAGAAGCCTAGCTGCTCGCAGAACAAGCTGTCGCGCTGACTCCAGCTTGGCATCCATCTCGCCTATTCTCACTTGTATCAACGACTCTTCTATCACAGGTATTCCGGCTGTAATACTTCGACTTTTCGCCTTCAAATACTGAACCGCTTCGCGAAGTGCTCCGTCAGCGATTCCAACATATTGTGCGGCGAAATGAATGTGGAACTGCGTATTGAAAAATAACTGCACTTTGCCATAACCAGCAGTATCACCGATTAGATGCTCGTTAGGTACAAATACGTTAACCGCAACAACTGTACCGCTTCCAGTCCCTCGTTGACCTATTCCATCCCAGTCATCTTTAATCGTTATTCCCGATGCTTCCAAATCAACAATAGGCATCCTGAAACGTTCTTCCTGGCTGCCTGATGCTTCTGACAAGACCGAACGCCATATAGCCCATTTCGCAGCAGGCGAACCTGTTGCAAATATTTTGGTACCATTGAGCAAATAACCGCCTTGTATGATACTCAGCTCACTACCTAGCTTGAAGCGATCCGCACTCGCTTCACTTCCAAAGCTTGCAAACAGCTGCCCCTTGCCAATAACCTCATTGAACAAAAAGCTCTGCTGCTTCTCGCTTCCTAAAGCATGTACGAGCTGAACGCCAGTATTGTGTAAGGCAAATACCTGTGAAGCAGAAGAACACCAAGAAGCAAGCTCCATAAGAAGGAGCGGAAGCAGCACCACATCACCGCCATAACCTGCACCATGACCACCTGCTGCTTCCGGAACAGCTGCACCGATGAGACCTGCTGCTTTCAACGCCTCCATCGCTTCTTGCGGATAACGAGCTTCATGATCCACCAGCCATGCTGCAGGTCCAATTTCATGCTCTGCTATTTTCCGTACTTGTTGGAGCAACGCCCATTGTCGTTCTGACAGCTCCGCACGAATTGCCGCATCTCGAATGACTAGCTTCTCTTCAATCGCCATTAGGTTTTGCCTTATTCTCTGCATGACGGTAGCTTATGCCTGGATGACCCTCTGGAAGTCTAGCGCTGCCGAACAGCTTCTCACGGAAGGTACCTGTCTCATACTCTCGTTTGAATAAGCCGCGTTCCTGTAGAACAGGGATGACCAGCTCAATAAAGTCGGTATAGGAATCAGGCAGTACGTATGGCTCTAGATTGAAACCATCTACATTAGTAAGGGCAACCACCTCTGCAATGCGGTCTGCCACTTCCTCAGGAGAACCGACAATCGTTACGCCGCGAAACCCTTTTTCCAAGAAATCGTCACGTACTTCGCCCACCGTTTTTTTGTTTTTCGCATGCTTCGTGAAACGATCTGTATGGGTTTGTCCCATTTCCGTATGGATATTCTCGAAATAAGAATCAGGATCCAGCTTGGTCAAATCAATTCCAGTTACGGAAGCGTAGCTTGCAAGGGTCGCCTCAGCACTTTGGTAGCTTAGGTATTCTTTATATTTCCGCTGCGCTTCTTCACTTGTTGACGCTGTAACGACGGATAAACCTGTAAACACTTTAACAGAATCTGCTGTCCTGCCGTATTCGACTGCGCGGCGACGAATATCGGCGATTTGATCACGCAGTACTTCAAGTGTTGGAGCTTTCAGAAAAACGCCTTCGGCATGCTTCGCTGCAAATGCACGCCCTCTCTCCGAGCTTCCTGCTTGGAAAATCACTGGAGTCCTCTGCGGGGAAGGAGAGCTGGAGAAGTAGCCTTCTGATTTGAAATATTTCCCTTCATGCAGAACGCGATGAACTTTAGCCGGGTCCGTGAATACTCTCTTCTCACGATCGATCTGCAACGCATCCTCTTCCCAGCTGCCTTCCCAATATTTGTAGCTGACATCGAGGAACTCATCTGCAATATCATATCGCTCGTCATGCGGCACAAACTCGCTGCGTCCGAACAATGCTGCTGCAGTTGGCGTACTCGTCGTTACCACATTCCAACCAATGCGACCTTTAGATAAGTGATCCAGCGTAGCGAACCTTCTCGCGTTTGCGTAAGGAGCTTCATAAGTCGTAGACGTTGTCATTGCAAAGGATAAATGCTCTGTAACTGCCGCTAATGCAGGCAATAACAGCATAGGATCATTGCCGGGAGGTCCCGAGGCTTCTCGAAATGCAAGCTCAGCGTTTTTGCCGGGAGAGCCATAAGAATCAGCGAAAAACATAAAATCAAATTTTCCCTTTTCCAATAATTTAGCTATGTTAATCCAATAATCTAAACTATTGAAATGTATGCGGTTTTGCGCAGGATGTGTCCATATCCCTTGAGTGAGGTGATTGACACTGTTCACCTCAAATACGCCCAAATGGATCTGTTTCATTAAGATTATCCCCTCTCTATTTCAGGCTAAATGACAAGCTACATAATGGTTCGCTGCTGCCTCCCGCTTTTGCGGAAGCTTCTCACGGCAGATATTTGTCGCAAGCGGACAGCGTGGATGAAAGGAACAGCCAGACGGAGGATTCAGCGGAGACGGAATGTCTCCTTTCAGCAATATCCGCTCCCTCTTCGAAGCTGGATCAGGATTCGGAACGGCTGAGAGCAGTGCTCTCGTGTAGGGATGCAATGGATTTGCAAATAATTCATCAGTTGGAGCCTCTTCTACGAGCTTGCCTAAATACATGACGCCAATTCGATCTGATATGTGACGAACAACGCCTACATCATGCGCGATAAACAAATAAGTAAGCCCCAGATCCTGCTGAAGCTGTTTCATCAAGTTAAGGATTTGGGCTTGAATAATGACGTCCAATGCTGAGACCGGCTCATCACATATAACGAGCTTAGGCTCTAGTATTAAGGCGCGCGCCAATACGACGCGCTGCCGCTGTCCGCCGGACAGCTCATGAGGAAGTCGATCATAATGATCAGGCTGGAGGCCGACGATTCGCAGCATGTTGATTACACGTGAATATCGATCCGCCTGCGTTCCGATTTGATGAATGACTAAAGGTTCAGTGAGTGCTGAGCCTATTGTTTTACGTGGATGCAGCGAGGCAAATGGATCTTGGAATACCATTTGCAGCTGTTTACGGTAAGTTTGAAGTGATTTGCTGGATAAGGTAAACAGCTCTTCACCCTGGTAAACCGCTGACCCTGCGGTCGGCTCAGTCAGTCGAAGTAATGTCCTTCCCAACGTGCTTTTGCCACATCCGGATTCTCCAACAAGACCATACGTTTCACCCTCATATAACTGAAAAGAAACATCATCAACCGCCTTAACCGGCTTAGAACGCCAAGCGCCTGGCTGCTTCGCGGAATAATACTTCTGCAGACCGCTTACCTTCAGCATGGGCTCTGGCTGTTTTTCGACAACGTTTATGGTCATGGACTCATGCCTCCTCTCTCTGTAGCTTCTCTGAATGCCAGCAGCGTGCCATCGAGCTTATACCAGGCTTCGCCTCTAATTCCGGCATGTCAGATAGGCATTGATCTTCTGCATACAGGCAGCGAGGAGCAAAGCGGCAGCCTTTCGGCAGTTGATGCAACGCAGGCACAAATCCGCGAACAGCTTCGAGCGGCTTAGAGCGATCACGATCAATATGCGGAATCGAGTGTAACAGGCCAGCCGTGTATGGATGCTGAGAATTACTGAATAAGGTAGCAACATCTGCTGTTTCGACGATCTGGCCGGCGTACATGACAGCTACTTTATGACAAACCTCCGCTACAACGCCAAGATCATGTGTAATCAGAAGTACACTCATGCCAAGTTCTTTGTTTAGTTTCACAAGCAAATCCATAATTTGGGCTTGTATCGTGACGTCAAGCGCCGTTGTCGGCTCATCAGCGATGAGAAGCTTAGGTTCACAGGCAAGAGCAATTGCAATCATAACCCGCTGGCGCATACCGCCAGATAGCTGATGCGGATATTCGTACACGCGTCGCTCTGGCGAAGGAATACCTGTCAATTGAAGTAAGCCAATCGCCTCAAGCAGAGCAGCTTTTTTTGACGTTTTTCGATGGCTGCGTATCGTTTCTGTAATTTGCTCGCCAATCGTAAGGAGTGGATTTAAGGAGCTTAGCGGATCTTGAAAGATCATCGAGATATCATTACCTCGCACACCTCTCATTTGTCGCTGACTTAGCTTAAGTAAATCAACACCGTTAAACCTCACTTCCCCTTCATAGCTGGTTAATGCTTTCTCATCAAGCAGTCTTAGAATGGACTGAGCAGTTACACTTTTCCCACAGCCTGACTCGCCTACAACACCAACGATTTCTCCCGCTCCGATCTTTAGAGAAATGCCATCGACTGCCGAGACTATGCCAGCTTCAGTATGAAAGCTTGTTCGTAATGATTGAATTTCCAGCAAGCTTTGGTTTGCCAACGGACCTTCCTCCTTTAAGATGCTGATTGGGCAGAGCCGCTTCTTTTTCTAGTTTTGCGACTGCGCTTTGTTTTGCCATAAGGGTCCAGCATGTCACGGAGGCCATCTCCGAACCAATTCATTGCCAGCACGCATATAATCAGCGCAAAACCGGGGAACAAAGTCATCCACCACGAATTATAAATAAAGGCCTTGCCTTCTGAGAGCAGATTGCCGAGGCTCGGCATTGGCGCAGGTATTCCTGCCCCTAGAAAGCTGAGTGCCGCCTCAACGATGATCGACTCTGCAAATACGAATGACCCTTGCACAATAAGCGCAGGCAACGTACCCGGCATAATGTGAAGCCATACAATCCGAGCCCTAGAAGCGCCTATCGCACGCATGGCTTCGATATAAGTCTGTTCCTTCACAACTAATGCGGAAGAACGAACGATTCGGGCAACTGCGGGAATAAATACGATGCTCAGGCAAATAATTAAGTTTGACACATTCGGTCCCAGCGCAGCCATCATCGCCATAGCGAGCAGCACGGCAGGAAATGCAAATATGCCATCCATGATTCTCATAAGCACTTGGTCAAGACGCCGATAATAAGCAGAGTACAAGCCTATCGCTAAGCCAGCGGTTGAACTTATTATCGCAACGGTTAAACCAACCTGTATTGAAATCCCCATCCCGCTAAGCGTTCTGCTGAACACATCACGGCCAAGATTATCCGTACCGAAATAATGCGTCAGGCTGGGCGGTTTAAGCCTTTGAATGACATCGACAGCCTGAGGCTCGAAGCGTGCAAGCCACGGCGTCAGTAAACTTGCTGAAATGAGCAGAAGCATCAGCCATCCACCGATTACTGCAGTACGGTTCGCAGTAAAGCGTCTTACCCGCTTGGATTGTATCATTCTCTTCAGGCGAGCTTGCTGCTTTCTTTCGCCCCATGCTGAATCAGTCAACGTATCTTCCTCCTGCTGCACATTTTATTGCAATCGAATGCGTGGATCGACAATTGCGTACATCAAATCCACAATTAGATTTACTGCTACGTATACAATGGCAATAAAGAGTACCATGCCTTGTATGACGGCGTAATCCCTGCGTTCCACAGCATGAACGAGCATCTGTCCTAAACCGGGTATATTAAAAATCGATTCTATCACAGCCGCGCCAGCCACCAATGTTCCGAATGAGCCGCCAATCACGGTCAGCACAGGAATAAGTGCGTTGCGAAACACATGTTTGTAAATAATTTTATTTGGATGCAGGCCCTTCGACCATGCTGTTTTCACAAACCCTTCGTTAAGCACCTCTAGCATGGAAGCCTTAACAATACGGGCTGTCAATGATGACATAACGATTCCAATAGAAAGGGAAGGTAAAAACATGTATCTCAGAAATGTGCCTAATCCATCCTGCAAGGGAACATAACCTGAAACCGGAAGCCATCTCAGCTTGACCGCAAAGATGAGTACGAAAAACAAACTAAGCAGAAACCCAGGAACAGATATGCCAAGCAGCGAATAAGCATTCAACACTTTATCCGCAATGCCCCCACGATTCACAGCTGCCCTGACGCCAAGAGGAATGGCAATCAGGACTGCGATGAATTGGGCGAGAATTGCGAGTGACAGCGTCGGTGCCAAGTGTTCGGCAATAGCAGTAGACACAGGCTGCTGTAGAAAGAAGGATCGTCCTAAATCTCCTTGTATGGCATGCCACATCCAGCGGCCATATTGTTCAACTAAAGGATAATCGAGACCCATTTGCTCTCTCAGCTCTTGAATCGTAGATTCATCAGCACCGTCTCCGAGCATAACTCGCGCGGGGTCACCAGGAATCAAATAAATAATAAGAAATACGACGATTGACATAACCAAGACTACGGGGATCAATGCTAATAGTCGTCTCAATATAAAGATGGGCATTTAAGATTTCAATACCTTCACGTTGCCAAGATTCGGATAGCCTGCATATAGAATCAAACCTTGCAGCTCTTCGCGAATGGCATAATAAGTGAAGGTGTCTCCGATTTTGGATACGGCCAAATACTCCCATGCATATTGCTGCAGAGCATCATTCGCCGCTTTAATATCTTCCGGTGTAATAGCAGCCGTTGAAGCCTTGAGCAATTCAGCCAGCTTTGCATCATCGGCAAAACCGTACGTTGGATTAAAATAAAGCAATTGAGATGGTGTCGTCGGTACGGTAAATCCGCCAACATAAATATCCCATACCCCTTGATCAGCGCGCTTTGTCAGCATAGTCGCATAATCATACGTATCAACCCGTGTCTTGAAGCCAATCTTCTCCAGCTGCGATTGCACAACGAGTGTGGCATTGTAGAACTTGCCGCCTAGATCCTTCGTAGTGAGGAATACGATTTCCCGTCCATCATAGCCTGACTGCTGCAGAAGCTCTTTCGCTTTGTCTGGGTTATTCAAGTTGTATTGGTCGCTTCCAGCATCGGAATGCCAAGTCGCATTATCTTTGAACATGTAGCTGGAATTCAATTCAAACAGCTCAGGCGATGATACGGTGCCAAGTAGAATCTCTTCCACATTCAGTGCGTTATTGACCGCTTGTCGGTTAGTCAGATTAGAAAATACCGGCGATTTTTTGTTGTAAACCACGTTATAATCACTTGAAATGGACTTGATGACTTCTATGCCTGGTTGTCCTTCAACCTGTGGCAGATCATCTAGGCTGACATCTACAAAGCTATATTCACCCGTTACAAAGGAATTAAATCGTGTCGCAGTATCTGTTACTAGAGAGAAACGTAGTTTCTCAATCTGCGGCTCTTTTTTACCGGAGAAGCCGTCAGGCTCACCTGCAGCCGATTGATAATCCGCGAATGTTTCAACATCGATATATTGATCTTTTTTCCATTCAACGAATTTGTACGGTCCAGTTCCGATATATTCAGTAATGCCTTCCGGCGCAGCGCTGTCGACTACTTCTTTCGGCATAATAGCTGCAAAATTAAGCACATGGCTGAGTTGAGCGAGTGTATCGTTCTGAGGCGCGTTTAGCTTAAGCGCCACCGTATAATCGTCAACTACCTCAAATGAGGATTCGCCGAAGGAGTTTTTCGCACGCGGTGCTTTATCCTTCCAGCGGTTCAAAGATGCGGCCGCATCTTCAGCCTTCATCTCTTTGCCATTATGGAATTTGATGCCTTGGCGCAAATGGAAGGTATACGTTTTACCATCTTCACTGACATCGGTTGATTCTGCAAGCATAGGAACAGGCTCAAGCTTGGAATTAAAAGCATACAAGCCTTCGAATATATTCAGAATGACCGCGCCATTGCTTCCGCCGACAGACAAATGAGGATCAAGTGTAGATACTGCTTGACCTAATGCGAATTTAAGCTCTTTCTCGCCCTCTTGCTCCGTGTCATTGCTTCCCGCTTGGTTATTGTTTTCCGCAGGTTTGTTCGTCTCTGTTGCCGTTGTATTATTGGTAGAGCATCCGTATACAAACAATAATGCGCTTAACAATAAAATAATGAACGTAGATTGACGTAATTTCGTCATATAAATCCCCCTCAGCAATTATACATATATTTCCGATCGTTTTTATCGGATTAATATTTAACCATCATAAACGATCGGCATTGAAATGTACATTACAACCTTTTAATCGATCAGTTTACTTTTTTTAATAATAGTCCTCTTCTATTCCTACTTGTACAGAAGCTTATCTGCTACACGAAGGAATAGGTTGATACCATTCACTAAGGATGATTCATCAATCGTAAACTTGGGATGGTGATGAGGAAACACGATGCCCTCTGCTTCGTTTCCAGCCCCAATGTTGACGAAAGTGCCCGGTACGCGCTGTTGGTACGCAGAGAAGTCTTCCCCTCCCATGCTAGGTGGTGTCGCAATCACGAGATCAGAACCTACTAACTCTACAGCTGCTTCCTTTACAAGATTCGTCAGCCACTCATCGTTTATGACGGGTTCATAGCCATATACGAAATCAACCTCAACCGAAGCGCCATATACAGCAGCAATTCCCTCCGACATTTTACGAATGATATCTGGAACCTCTTTGCGAACGGAAGACTTAAAGCTCCTAACCGTTCCCTTCAATGTTGCGGAATCAGGGATAACATTATGGGAAGAGCCCGCGGTAAACTGCGTAACCGAAACGACCAACCGCTCCAGCGGATCGGTTAACCGGGATACGATATGTTGCAAATGTCCGACAAGCTGTGAACCAATTGCAATGACATCGACAGCTTTGTGGGGAAATCCAGCATGCCCGCCATAGCCTTTTATGACAATTGTGAAATTGTCAGGTGATGCCATCATCTCGCCATGCCTAATCCCAATCTGCCCGACAGGCAGCAAGGAAGCCAAATGGACACCGAACACAAAGTCGACCCCGTCCAGTACACCGGCTTTTACTAGCTCAATGGCACCACCAGGCGGAAGCTCCTCTGCGTGTTGGAATATAAAACGGATCTCTCCGTGCAAACTCTCCCGCTTCTCGGACAATAATCGGGCTGTTGCGAGCAGCATAGCTGTATGACCATCATGACCGCAGGCGTGCATGACTCCTGGGGACTTGGATGCAAATTCGAATACATTCTCCTCATGAATCGGAAGAGCATCCATGTCCGCTCGAAAAGCGACTACCGGCCCAGGTTGATCGCCCTTCAGAATGGCCACAACACTTGTTGGTGTAGGTCTACTGATGGTAAGTCCCTTCCATTCCCGTAACGTATGCTCAACAAATGCTGCTGTTTCGTGCTCCTGGAACGACAGCTCGGGATTCTGATGCAAATATCTCCTCCACGCTATAACCTGGTCTGCAACCCAATCGGGCAGTTGCTCGAATGCGAACTGCTTATCACTCATATGGGAAACCCTCCTTTAAGCTGAATTACTCACGATCAAAAGCTTGCTGCGCATTCACGCGATGAGCCAGAGCGGAACCGGCCTTGAGTACAGTTGCAACGAGAATCGTCTCTGATAGTTCTTCCAGTGAAGTGCCTGCTTCTTTGGCTTGTCTTGCGAATATATCGATGCTATAAGCATTCCCTGTAATATGTGCCGATGCGAGTGCAATGAGGATTTTCTCTTTCCCTGTAAGCAGACCAGGTTGAAGTGCGCTGTGAACAAAACCAGTGAAGGCTGTGTATTGTGTTTCATTCAGCTTCTCTATTTCTTCTATTTTTTCTAAGTTGCTACGTGGGTATAAATCCTCTTCTGCCCCACTGCTGTTATAGGCATTCAAAGCATTAATCGCATTGTAGAACACGGAATGGGCGTTTACGGCCGTTGCAACAACGATAGATTCTACGAGCTCTTCGAGCGATGTATTCTGATCCTTAGCCTTGCCCACATGTGCCTCAATGCAATAAGGGCATCCCGTAATGTGAGCAACCGCTACTGCGATCAATTCCTTCGTTTTCACGGAGAGCTTGCCGGCAGCCAGCGCCTGCTTATTGAATTCCCCGAATGCTTTGAACGCTTCTGGAGCATACCCAAAGAGCTTAGCGGAATACGCTTGATTATGGCGAATATACAAACTTTCGTTAGACATGATATAAAAACCTCCACGTTTTATTGGAATACCAAGTATTCCTCTTTCAATAGTTATGAAACTTCTGTTATCATAATAGATATAGGCGTCATTGTATAATTAAAAATTGTAAACCGCCACATTATGTTTATTAAAGAGACGGAGGGTACCTGAGTGGAAATACGCCTGATCAAAGCATTTCAGACCATCGTGAAATTAGGCAGCTTTCAGCGCGCAGCAGAAGCCCTGCAATATTCGCAGCCAACCATTACCATCCAAATAAAAAAACTCGAAGAGGAGCTTGGCGTTCGATTGTTCGAGAGGGGCAAGACGATTACGCTAACTAATGCGGGTCGGTTATTTCTTGAGCGTGCTGATTCCCTTCTTCAGGAATACGATGTGCTTAACAGCACTTTAAGCGACTTTATAAATGGAGATGCAGGAAGCATCCGTTTGGGTGCTACGGAGCCATCTGCCAGCAATCGGCTGCCAGCCATCTTAGCGGAATATGCGATTACCAAACCTAAGGTACAGGTCAATGTATCGATCGGCTCGACACGGGATATGATTCGAATGCTGCTGGAGGATCAGATCGATTTCGCCATATGCAACCAGCCAGAGCCTCATCTTGAGCTCGCATTCGATTCGCTTCGCCATGAAACCTTTACTTTACTTCTTCCAGCCAATCATTCACTTGCGGATAAGGAAGAAATTCGATTGCAGGATCTCAAAAACGAGAAAATGCTATTTACGCCAGGTACCTGCCCTTTCCGTATTCGCATTGAAGAAATGATTACCAGCCAGATCGGTCAATTGCGTCACGCAGGTATGGAAGTAACCGGAATTAACGCAATCAAATATTTCGTACAAGCAGGCATGGGTATCGCGATTTCACCGGAGGTAGCGGTGACGCCTCCGATTCCCGGCACAATCGTCAAAACCGTCAAAGATTTGATAAGTGGACCTCCACTTGGCTTACTGACGAAACGGAATCTCGATGCCCAAAGCCGAATTTCGCTCGATTTGAAGGATGAAATAAAACGAAAGCTTTACGTTGGCGTTTAAGTCTGTTATTCCATCCGTACTATTACATTTATTAAATTAATTCTTTATATTTATCAATTATACAAGGCTGCTGTTTTCCGATATGATCTGAACACTAGGCTGTTGCAGCAGCCATCTGTTCAGGAGTGATACACGATGAAAAAAATTCATTTGGGCATCTTTGATATTCAAACCCCGAACCAAATGACCCAAGGTGTCTGGGCTCATCCGGAAAATCAATCAACTCGCTATAAGGATCTTTCATTCTGGATCGAAATTGCACAGCTGTGTGAACGCGGTCTATTCGATTTCATCTTTTTCGCAGACTCCTATGGTTATCCTTCGAACAAGCAAGAGCTTGCCTATCGTGAAGCTGTATATACGCCTGGACTGGATCCGATGCTCAGTATTTCTGCCCTTTCGGCTGCAACGAAGCATCTCGCTTTCATAACTACAGCCTCTCCTACCTATGAAGCACCGTATGCGAATGCTCGCCGCTTCTCTACGCTTGATCATTTGACCAATGGACGAATCGGTTGGAATGTAGTCGCTGCTGGCGGCAAAGCAGGAGCGGCTTGCTTCGGGAGGGATTCTACCCTTTCACATGATGAGCGTTATGATCAAGCTGAGGAGTTTCTTGAAATCAGTTACCGGTTGTTCGAAGAAAGCTGGGACGATCATGCTGTTCATGTCAATCGTGAGAAACGCTATTATGCAGACTCCTCCAAAGTAAAGCTCATCTCACATGAAGGCAAGTACTTCAAAGTTACAGCCTCGCATGCCTGTGAGCCTTCCATTCAGCGTACGCCTGTTCTCTTCCAAGCGGGAAGCTCTGATCGGGGTAGGGATTTTGCAGCTAAGCATGCAGAAGGCGTTTTTCTCAAAGCACCTACTATGGAAGCATTGAAAGCTCAGGTCGAGGATATACGCAATCGCGCTGCACGTTATGGTCGCAAATCAGCTGAGATTAAAATCTTTACAGGTTTATCCGCCATTGTCGGAGAAACAACGGAGCAAGCAATTGAAAAGCTGGAATCTTTCAAAGCCTACAGAAGCCGAGAGGCTGCACTTCTTACGTATGAGAATGCTACGGGAATTGATTTAACCGCTATGGACCCTGATGCACCCTTTGAGAACTTTCGTACAGAACAAGGTCGCACGCATACCGAACGCTACACCAAGCATCAAAAAAACACGTTAACCGCTCGTGAAGTTGCCGACCAATTTGCTGAGAAGGAATTTCGTGGAATTACTTTATGTGGAGATGCAAGCACAATAGCTGATCAGATGCAGCAATGGGTTGAGCATACCGGTATCGATGGCTTCAATCTTGAACGATACATTTTGCCAGGCACCATTACTGACTTTGTCGAGCTCGTCGTGCCTGAGCTGCAGCGAAGAGGCATCTTTCGTACTTCTTACGAGGAAGGCAGCCTGCGTGAGCGATTATTCGGAGTTGGGAACACTACATTGTCACAGACACACCCAGGTGCCCGCTTCCGAAATAACGGCAGCCAGTAGATCGATTTGTTACCTATCTCCCAAGGTGAATCGGCTGTCGCCGTCCTTTGGCGGCTCAGCGCGTTTCAGTCCGAGAAATATAAGCGGAGTATAAGGCTGAAACTTATACTTTCTTATATTTCAAGCAAAAACGCCTTCGGCGTCCTGTAAGACGCTAAAGCAGCTTTGACGGTGAAATATAAGCCTTTTATAAGCGAACAAACTTATACATTCTTATATGTTAAAAAAGCGAACCAGCCATCGTGGCTGGTTCGCTTTTTAACCTTTGCTATCTTTAACGAATGGCTGCTTCAATCGACGAACCTGTTCGTCATCTGCAAATTTATCACCGTAACGAACCTCTTCATACACATCAACCATTTGCTGTATTCCCTCTGTATTCGGCTTTCCAGCCTGCCAATTAACTAGATCATCGACTGTTTCTCTCGGTGTCAAATGAGGCTTTGCTACATATCCTTGCTTTTCACCTTCACGTATATAATGGGCATACAGAAATCTAATTTTTTCCGAATTTGTAGCTAGCCCTTCCCACTCTTCAGCGAAAGTTCGTTTCTTCATAAAACGTTTCCTGAATTGATTGCCCATTTGTTCGCGCCAATGATGAATGGATACGAGACTTTCAACCTCGTCGGTATAACCCTCACTTTGATCACGATTATCGGCTCCTCGCTCTTGCAGCTTTGCCACAATAACGCTTATCCATTGCATCACTTTTTTGATGATGAAGTAGAGCAGAATACAAATGGCAATGACCGCAATTACAATGCCAATTATTTTGAAAATTTGCTCAATCAGAAGCATCCAGTCGGAAGGCGGCTTGGCGGCTTCAACTGGCATTTGTGGTGGTGCAGCCTCCGGCAGCTCCTCAGCGGGAATCTGCTCCTCTTTCGGTCGGTTCATCCAATCCATGAAACGATCGATGATGTCGTGAAAGAAGCGCTCGACGGCCTGCCCTATTTGACGGAATAAAGCAATGAAACCGATTAAACCGACAATGATAAGCATCATTATACGGTTTTGGCGCTTAAAAGCGAACGTGGCTGAAGACTTGCCTACGTCAGCTGTCTCACTATTCATATGCCGTTCATTCGCGAAGAAGAAAAACAGAATGACGCAGGCGATTCCGCAAATGATCAATAAACCGTTATAAGGTATTAATTGCTTAAAGACCATAAGCTTTAAAGGCTGCATCAGCACATAGATCAGGATGCCAATAAGCAAATGGGTGTTTGTGAATGAGGTAGACCAGCCCTTAATATATCCTGACATCCCTCTCATCGTTATCACTGCAGTGAGAATGAGACCTGCTGCCATAGCTGCGATTCCCACGCTCGATGCTGGGGGGAACAGGAGTAAGCTGCTCTGTACACCACCAACTGCTGCAGCAAGCAACAATCTTACAACATATCGCATGTTTGTGAATTTCCCTGCTAGGAATGCACCAATCCCGTAACAGAGAGGCAGCGTCGCAATCCAAATCCATAGGCTTGAATCCGCAAACAGGTATACAGCAGGTATAAGGAAGATCGGCAAATAAAATAAAAGCTCAATGATGCCTTTTCCCATTGCCTTAACGATCATGGTTTGCTTGAGGAGCCTATTCATGCTGTTACCACTTCCTTGCCTGCTGAAGGTGAATCCATGTTATTTACAGCATTATTATCGAATGCACGCTCAGTCAACAGCCATATCGCTACGGCATTACCATTATAGCGGAGCCGGTCTGCATGCAACTCCAGCTCGTCATTCCAATAGGCGGTAATGATGAGCACGTCACGTTCGCTGTACCCGCTCCTTGCTTCTCGTTCAAGCAAGTGATGGAATAGCTCCGTTCGCTCAATCTCAAGCTTAGCCATGCCTTCAAAAATGCCGAGCAGATGTTCACTTCCTCCTCTTGGCTCCATATGAAAGCTCACGCTTTCGCCTATAATCGGCATATTGGCTGAGAATCCAACTTCCATACCTTGACGGATGACAGCCGCCGCCGCCCCTGCTGCCCATTCAATGCCGCGCTCAATTAAGGCGAAATCAGTCACGCTTCTCCACATGCCTTCTGCGTCATCAACATTCAAGTAAATCATAAGTCTGCGATCAGCTGTGAAATCATATTGATGTACTTGAAGATCGCCGGTCTTCGCCGTTGCTTTCCAATTAATCTGCTTAAAGGTATCGCCGGCTTGATATTGCCTTACGCCTGCAATGATAAAGGGATCGTTGATGATCCATCGGCTTACGGACTGATCACCTTGCCAGCTATGATAAGGCAGCTCCTGGATCGGAACCTCTGCTAGCTTAGGATAAACGATCAACTCGCTATTCAGCGGTAGCTGCTTAGAAGTGTGGGACATGCCTAGCAGATCTCCGCCTGTAAGCGTTACCGTCTGAAGCTTATACCAGCCGCGCTTAGCACATGTCATTCGGTGTGTCCGTTTAATTCTCGTGTACGGAGCCAGACTGAAGAAGCTTTTGTGATTCTGATATAGCTTACCACTGCTTACAGAGAAATTTTCTTGCTTCTGGAAGTGCAAATGGGTCGAAAGCTGAGATTCTACGCGAAGCCAAGGAACAGGCAGCCACTTCGCATTGACCATCTCTTCAACCAATTCGACCTGCTCACCACTATAGCAAGTCTTTGAAGTGAAATGTCGTTCATATTTCATATGTCTGAGTACACGCTTTTGAAAGATACGGCCTTGCAACCCCAATATGGCAATCGCTGCAACGATAAACCAGAATAAAATCATCTGTCTCCGCCTATCGTATCGCTGCGCCGGCTTCTGCGGGCACAGAAGTCAAACGAATAATGTCATCGATAATGTGTTCAGCTTGGTTAGCCGTGCGTTGCATGCCTCGGATAGCCAGGCGATGGGCCAATACAGGCCTAGCCATCGCTTTAATATCATCAGGGGTTACAAAACCACGACCACGAAGAATAGCATATACCTGTGAAGCGCGCAGCAACGCTTGACTTCCCCTAGGACTTACACCAACCGATACTTCATCCCTTTTGCGAGTCTGCTCTACGATTTCCAGCAAATATTGAAGAACATCATCCGAAACCTGAACCGCGGAATACGCTTGCTGTGCCTCGTGTATCAAATCCATTCCTGCAACAGGCGTAAGCTCTGCCAGTGGATCATTAGACTTGAAACGTTTAAGCAGCTGCAGCCCCTCTTCCGTCGTCGGATAACCCATTTTGATTTTGAATAAGAATCGGTCAAGCTGTGCTTCAGGCAATGGAAAGGTTCCTTGATTCTCAATCGGATTCTGAGTAGCAATAACCATAAATGGACGTGCGAGAAGCTTCGTCTCTCCATCAATACTTATTTGTCGCTCTTCCATACACTCCAGCAGGCTGGATTGCGTACGCGGTGTTGCGCGGTTTATCTCATCGGCCAGAAGTAAATTCGTGAATAGAGGACCTGCACGGAACTCGAATTCACTTAGCTTCTGATTATAGAAATGAATGCCGCTTAGATCAGAAGGCAGCAAATCAGGCGTGAATTGAATACGTCTAAACGTAAGATCAAGCGACTTCGAAAGCGATTTGGCTAATAACGTTTTCCCTGTACCAGGTACATCCTCAAGGAGTACATGTCCTGAAGTGATGAGTCCAATGAGCAGTAAATCGACAACGTCCTCTTTACCGATAATAACGCGTCCGATATTTGTTTTCACCTGCTCAGCTAGCTGTTTGATCGTATGGAATGACATAGTTCAGCTCCCTTATTATGTGTTAAATCCAGTACGCTCTCTTTGAAGCTTCTGAAGCTCACGCCAGCGAATCATGCGAATCCCTTCATCTTGAAGCGTCTGCTTAATCATTGGATCACGGAAGAGCTCAAGCTCCATACCGCGTTTCAGAGGTTGCCCATGAAAGGCAATGAGTTCATCAGTAACAACTGATGGATGGATAATTAGCTCGGTAACACCAGGGTGAAGACTACTTAACAGCTGCTGCATGCTTGACCTTAACACGTTATAGTCTTCGCCTTCCTGCAAGTGAAAAGGCAAACCGACCAAATAGTCGAGAATGACGACGCCTTTCGAGTCAGCAAGCTGGGCAAGCTGCTTCGCCTGTTCGGCAAGCTCCGGCGGTGCAATCTGTCCGTTTTCTTGCAGCAAGTACCTAGGCAAACGAAAAGGCAATCCGTAGGAAGCGCATACATCGAGAACAGCGGGGAGAAAATGGCGACCAGTCGCAAGTCCATATAAACTGCCCATATGATTATCTGCATGAGATGGCTTCATGCCCATCGACAAAGCCATTTCAACTTGAGCAATCAGCTCTGCTTGTACTTGCTGCTCATCTGCTTGCTGCTCAAACGTTTTACAATCCTTTGGGAAATAATTTTCGGTTGTAACTAATGATTCGGTTGATCCTTTGCGATTAACAGGGCCCCAGCGATACGAATCCCATTCACTCGTTAACGTGAAATGAACGCCTACATCGATTTGAGGATGTCTAGCACTCCATAATGCGGCTTCCCTTGCCCAAGCACAAGGCATCATCAAAGTTGCCGAACTTACCGCTTCTTCAAGCAGCAGCTGTTGAATGCCTATATTAGCGGAATGGCATACGCCATAGTCATCTGCATTGACGAGAAGAAGCCTCTCATTTTCTCCATATCCGAGCTCTTTGGCCAAACTCATGCAATCTCATCCTCCCAATGTTCATTTATCCACTCACACCCAAATGCGGATTGCTCCACAATCTGGCACAATACTTCTTCTTGATCGAGCCCTTCATTCAAGCGGACTGCGAAATGCAGGGCAACATCGATTAACCTCAACTTCATACATGCAGGCAAATACTGCAGCTCCAGATCTGTCAGCTCGCCTTTGTTCAAGTACCCCTTTAGTAGCAGCTTGATCTTAGCGCTCAGCTCTCCATCATTAGGCTTTAGGAGGTCGACTACAATAACAGCGAGCTCCATCACCCTAACATCCATCGTCGCAAACTCGAAATCAAGTACACCGATGATCGCATCACCTCGCGAAACAGTATTATTGAATACCAGATCGCCATGAATCCATTGCATCGGCCAGCTTGCGAGCTCTGCACAAATTTCTGCTAGACCATCCCGCTCTCGTTGAAGCATCTCGAAGCTTGATTGTCTAGCAGCAAGTGCCACTGAGCGGCTCGCTATTGCTAGAAAAGCTTGAACATCCATAGATGCATAGGTTTTATTCAGCTCATAGTAAGGGCTATAGAGCGGTTTTCGAATAGGCTGTATCTCACGTAAGGAAGATGTAAGCAACGCTGCAGTTTCACCTAAGGCATGAACATGCGCAGGAATGGTTACCTCTGGACGATCACCTTCAATATAATGAAATAATGCCGACAGCGTGCCGTCCTCCGAGATACTTAGTGTATCACCATTTTTGTTCAGAATCGGAACCGGAATGCGGAATGGAAGCTCCTCCTGCTGCAAGGCTGATAGAACCTCTTGCTCCAATCTTACAATATCAGCATCTTTATGGTTATTGTATATTCTAAGAACATAACGTTCATTTCTGGAAGTTATGATCCGCGTTGTATTGTTCATTCCGCTCTCACGCTGCTCGACCTCATAGGGCTCTGCCAGAAGATAGGCATTCAAATAGGCTGTGAAATCAATGCTGTTCATGCTGCTTTCCATCCCCCTGCTTATCCTGTAAAAGCTTCTCTAGTCTAGCTCCAAGCTGATCCTGCCAGCTTGCTGCCAATTCTTTAACTGCAAGAAGCTTACGAATGCCTTCTATGTCGTCTTTGTTCTTATACATGACGCGATTCGCTTCAGCGATCGTTATGCGAGCTTGGTGTCGGCTAGCAATGATAAACGGCGTTCCAGCAGCTATGGTGCCTTCTTGCAGCACGCGGAAATAAAACCCCGTAAAGCCCTGTTGTTGGACACGTACAGGCAGCTCGGGCAGTGAATGCCTTAATCCAAGCTTATAACAAGGCTGTCTAGGCTGGCTTACCTGGACAATAATATCACCAGCATGAATGATATCTCCGATGCACAAGTCATCCTCCGTCCATTCCGACAAAGTGAAATTTTCACCAAATGCTCCGAATGCAAAGGATTGATCAAATTGCTCATTCCAATAATCATATCTTTGTTCAAAGTACACGCAGACCGCTTTGTCAGGTCCGCCATGATTAATGAGATCGCCTTGCCCATCGCCTTGTATTCCTGTTATGGATAACCGATGTGCTGACGATGAAGGGCTCTTGAATATACCCGATTGTATTTGCTTGGAGCCATGGGCTATTGCGACAGGCTCGCCTACGTTTAGCGAAAGGAGTCTGGCACTACCCGTTTGCTGCGTCATATCCTTCTTGCCCCCTATGTTGTTCTCAAATCCTCATATCTGACTATTATAATCTTCATAGGGAGATGTTGGCAAAGAGATATAACAACATAAAATATTAATATCATTAAATTTATATATATAAGTGCTTTCGACAAGACTTCCTTCCTTTATCTTTCTGCATGTCGAAAAGCTCTCTTTCCTGTTGCTTATTGCGCTTCCCCGGGAAATGTTTTGGAATTGTCCGAATATTTCCTACCATCCTCCTCTATATTTCCCACATATGAGATGCAGATTATTTCGTTATTTTCCGCTACTGAATCAGCTTGCCATGTATGAAAATAATCAACAGGAGTGCTGTCACCACGATTACTCCACCTGTCTGGATGAACCAAGCTGCCAAAATCACAGAGAATAGAAACCACGCCACAGAGATGCATTTAACTGTTTTGCTCCAATTTCCCATATGCCAAGGACCATTCAGCAACCGCTTTGTTTTAACCTGATCTCTAAGCTTTAGCGCAATTGGAATCGCATAGGAAAGCTGCAAGGCAATGAATGAAGATGTGCGCAGCAGAAGAGATGATTTTTGTAACTAATAACAGTGCGATAGAAACACTCGCACATAACAAGATGACTAACCTTGAACCATCCTTGCTTTCAAAAGATAGGTTACATTTAACTGATTCGTGATAATGGATATAAAAAAGCCTCCCTTCATTGAAGAAAGGAGGCCATAGTATCAGATACGATTAGATTGAGCGCTGCATCGTGTGCTTATCTATCAATTGAAGAACATCATTCTTTAGCTCGATAATATCAAATGGTTTTGTATAGCACTTGCTAATTCCGAGCTCCAGAGCTTCCTCCAGCTTATCTGGCGAAGCATATGCCGTAATAAGTACCACCGGAACCGATTCGGATATCGAACGTATACCTCCCAATATTCCAATACCGTCCATATCCGGTAATTTCAGATCAAGCAAGATGCAATGTAGCTGCTGTTCTCCGCATATAGCCAAGGCTTCAGCCCCGGATTCCGCTTCAAAAACACGGACGCCGGTTGCCAAGAACAATTCGGTGAGCATCAGTCTTATGGAATATTGGTCATCTACGACAAGCAGATGAACGTCATCGCCATAATCCCTGCTCCTTCTCTCCGTTTGGAGCTCTTCCTTAACCGTTGCTTTAGCCTGAGTACCGACTGATGAGGTCAACTTCACTAATTCAGCAGGAATGTGAAGAGCAGACTCCCTTTCGGTGCTGCGCTGTCCCTTTTCCATTTTACGCTGCTGGTAGAAGACAAACGACACGGCAGCAAGCAAAGCAGCGATAAAAAGAATAAGAAAATAGGTCAATGGGTAGGGTCGTCTCCTTGAACGCTTTGCGGCTGAAAAGCAGCAATGCAAAAGTTAGCGTGCTCGTATTCAATCATTAACAAGCATAGCACCAAGCGGGCCGTCCTCATTGATGATATCTTGCAATACATAAACTGAAATTGGAAAATAAATGAATCCATACACATAAGCCGCGAGCTCATACAACTGAAAATAAACAACAAGTGATCTGTCCGCTACGTAATAGTCCTGATCCGGTCGAATCGATTTGAATGGTTCCAGTGTCTCAATCTTTCTTTCCTTGATTTGAGCGCTTACGATTGCGCTAATTCGGCCTATATAATCAGAACCCGGCTTGAACAGCTGAGCCAGCGTATACGTTTGACCTGTAGATTGTTTAAAAGTAAGCGATTGCTGCAGGGTCATGCCATGTGCCCCGCCTGTATAAGCATAATTGTACAAGGAAAGACTCAAATAATCCTTTTGATTATTTTTCTGTTCGAAATAACCGATCATTTGGGCATTCGGATCTTCTAAAGAGCCTTGGCTATGAACGAGTTGCTGCACCGTTTGATGAATCTTATGATTTATTTTCTTATCTGCATTCTCACTTTTTCCACCGCTGACATAAGGCAAAGACAGCTCTGCTTTTGGAAAATCAGCTTTAGCGGTTTGAATGACAAGTGGTGATTGAAATGGCATATGGAAGACACCTTCCTATTCGGTAAGATGCTTCATCCTATGCAGGTCACGGCTCATCTCATACCAGATGATTCCACCATGTGTAGACGAAGATAAACCTCTCAACTCAAAATGCTCTGCTTCATAGAACGGAATGAGATGCTTCTCGCACATCAGTATGATGGAATCGATGCCAGATGTCTGGCACTGCTCGACTAGCTTTCGCAGCAGCATGACCCCAATGCCCTGTCTTCTATGGTTGCCATCCACAGCAACTGTGAGAATACAGAAATGGCTGCCTTCTAATTGATCGGCATGGCTGCCCTTCATCTCGTCGCCGCAAGCTGTCTGATTTGTACGAACGCCATTCGTAATGCCTACTAATTGTTCCCCGATCCAAGCAGACCAGAAGAATGATCGATAGTGGTTATATCGTGTATGAAAACCCTCAAGTGTCGCTGCTGCTTCCGGTGTATAGCAACGCTGCTCAAGTGCTATCGCTTCATCCAGCTCTTCCAACTCAATCAGGCGAATTTTGACCGCACTCATAGCAATGCTTTCTCGCGCTCAGTCAATCTCCGGCCTCTGACATCAAGCACCAGCTTGCCGCCATTCAAGCCCAGGATTCGGTCGGCAAAGCGTTCTGCCCAATCACCCTGATGCATAACCGCAATCACAATAACGCCTTGTTCCTTGCAAAGCGCTTTCAAATCCGTCAGTACTTGGTCTGCTGTATGCGGATCGAGTCCTGCGACCGGCTCGTCTGCAGCAATAACCTTAGCACCATGCACGAGCGCTCTTGCAATCGCCATCCTCTGCCGCTCGCCTCCGCTTAGCGTATTAGCCTTCTGATGTGCTTTATCGATCAGACCGCGTTTCTCGATCATATCCATCGCGCCCATGTAATCATCGCTTCGCATCATGCCCGTCCACCTGCGCCATGCTGGCGTTTGTGAAACGGAGCCTATGATGACATTTTTGAGACCTGTCTTATTCGGAAACAAAAAGGGCTTCTCCTCTATATAAGCAACCTCCTGACGCACTTTCAGCTTGCCGGAAATACCTTGCTTGAATATATCTTTTCCGTCGAACTGATACGTTCCTTCCGTCCATTTCTCCTGAAGAGCAAGGCAGCGAAGCAATGTAGATTTCCCGCTTCCACTATCCCCCTTGATCGCAATGAAATCGCCTGGATAAGCTTCAAAGCTAATATCATTCAGTACCTTTGGTCCGCCTGGAATTTTTCTAGATAAGTTCTTTATTCTAATCATATTCCGCTCTCCTTCTGTTTGCAGCAACTGCTTCTATGAATCTAGTTTACGTTAAACAAAAAACAGTTTCCATACGAACAAATGTTTGGTATAATAAAAACAAGAACAAATGTTCCATCGATCATCGAATTCAACCATTTGGAGGAGGCCTGATCACCATGAATAACATCTGCGAAAATTTCCGTTATGTAGAGAATCAACGTCCTGGACGTGACTTAACTTTTAAGTTTTATGCCGATGGACGGCTTATCATCATCGATAATGTTGCAGAGGAGGTGATCACTCCCAAAGATTTGAAGGGTGCGAGCAAAGATTTTTATGTTCGCAGACGAATCGCTTTTATAAAAAATCAATTAAGAGCCTCACAGCTTAAATATGCTTAAAGGTAGTGAACAGGAGAGCTGGACATCGCAATGCTCTCCTGTTCATCTCTCCATGCACTTCTATTTCTATGGAAGCTGTTTGTTTATACCATTAAGGCTTGGCGGCCGTTTAGCAAACTTATCTGTTTTAAGCTTTCCTGATACTCCTCGCAAGCTAGAATGATTTTGGGAACTGTCACCTCTATGTCCTCTGTTACTTACCATCTCAATCACCTCCACTAATAGCATGCCTATCTTATTGGATAATGATGTGAAAACCATACAACCATTTACTCATACATTGACGCACCCCCTCCACTTGCGGTAGATTGATCATACAGATCCAAGTTTCGCAAAGGAGATCGTATCTATGAAGCAACAAATTATGTTTGATCTTGACGATACCTTAATTCACTGTAACAAATACTTTTATTTGGTCATAGACCAGTTCATTGATGCGATGACGACTTGGTTCGGCGTCTCATCACTGGTATCTGTCCAAGCGATTCGTGACAAACAGATGGAGATCGATATTGCAGGTGTTGCCGTCTTCGGCTTCAAGAGTGAACATTTCCCTCAATCCTTTGTCGATACTTACATTCACTTCTCTCATATAACGGGCCGTAAGCGCTCCACCAGTGAAGAAAACTTTTTATGGAAGCTTGGCTTGAGCGTATATGAGCATGATACGGAACCATATCCGAACATGGAACAGACATTATTCTCACTTGCAGAAGCCGGTCATGAGCTTCATTTGTATACGGGCGGCGAGCTGCTTATTCAACGCCGTAAGATAGAGAAGAT
Source organism: Paenibacillus sinopodophylli (assembly GCF_005930355.1). GTDB lineage: Bacteria > Bacillota > Bacilli > Paenibacillales > Paenibacillaceae > Pristimantibacillus > Pristimantibacillus sinopodophylli. The sequence goes on along the minus strand of NZ_VDBO01000001.1, from coordinate 556,914 downwards.
GAATTTGGAGCGCTACTTTGAATCACGGATTTACATTCGCCGCCTCAAAAACAGCGATTCACTTGAGAACATTTTGGCAGCCGGTGTATTTGATAGAAACAGTACATGGATGGTCGGCAACTCGATTCGTACGGATGTTGTCCCTGCTTTGACAGCTGGCATACATGCCATTCATATGCGCGCTGTATCCGAATGGGAGTTTAACGTCATTGAAATCGAGGTTGAACCGAAAGGTGCTTTTTTGACGCTTGATCATCTAAGAGACGTACCTGATGCCATTCATGGTTACGTTAACCGCTAATCGAATGCATCACATGAATAGACCCGGATCGCTCTCCTATACGATGAGTGCGATCCGGGTCTTTGTTGTTGTCATCTATTGTTCAACAGCGAGCTCACCTGTTTCTACATTTCTAATGACGATTCTGCCTTCGGAAGGCGTACCGTCAGTCAATTGCAGCTTGAGCTTCATCGTTTTCCCCTTCTCCACAAGTGACTTGACCTGTGAATCCGTTAAGCTGCGACCGAAACTGTCCTTCCATATTACGAACTTACAGCCCTCTTTATAATGCGAGCAGCCATAGCCCTTGCGTCCCATAAATATCGATCCGCCGCAGCCTGGCCGTGGACATTGCGTAATCATCACCGGACCTTCTGAAGTCAGCACAGCAGCGGTTGATGGTTTCGAGACGGCTGCGGAAGTTTTAGCCTTCGTTGTACGCGAACGAGGTGCCGATGATTTATTGCCTGCAGCCCCCTTCTGTACAGCTTGGGCTTCGCTTTCGAATGATGTCTTTGCTGCGCGAGATTGAACCTTTACCTTGTCAACAATCATCGTCGCAAATTTTTTTACATTTTCCATAAACTGCCCATCTGATGCGGTTCCTCTGGATATCTCATTAAGCCGTCTCTCCCATAAGCCAGTCATTTCGGGAGACGTTAACAAATCTATACCAGCCCCACGGATAAGCTCTATGGCGGTTCTGCCCTTTTGCGTAACTTGAATTTTTTTGCCTTGCATTTCGACATATCCTACATTTTTTAATCTTTCAATCGTTGCAGCGCGCGTGGCCGGCGTACCTAAGCCCGAATCCTTCATTGCATCGCGTACATCCTCATCCTCAATCTGCTTTCCTGCGCTTTCCATCGCTTTGAGCAGCGTACCTTCTGTATAGTGCTTAGGCGGCTGTGTGTCCTTCTCCTTAACAACTGCATCTGAGCAGACGACGTCTTCATTCGCCATAACCCCGAATGGTTCATTTACTTCTATTTCTTCCTCTTCAACGTCATCCTTATCCTTGCTTTTGGCTGTTGACTTGGCCTTCTCTTTCTTCTGATCAGCATAAATGACCTTCCAGCCTAAGTTCAGCAGCTCCTTCACCGTCGTTTTAAACTGCTCATTCTCGACTTCAGTCAATACGGTATGCACTTTATATTCCGCAGGTGGGTAGAATTGCGATAGAAAGCGTCTGACGATCAGATCATACAGCTTTTGCTCATCTGGATTAAGCCCGTTTGCCTTCCGATTCGTCGGTAATATAGCATGGTGATCCTCAACCTTCGAAGGATTGCAAATAAATTTGTTCCCCTTATGTACGAGCGCGCGATTGGCACCTTTGACGAGATCATCATACATCGTACCATGAAGAGCGTTAAGTGTTTTATGCATTTCTGGAATATTCTGCTCCGTAACATAATTCGAATTCGTTCTAGGATAAGAAATGACTTTATGCTTCTCATAGAGCGCTTGTGCGGTATCCAGTGTCTTTTTCGCAGAAAATGCATATTTCCCGTTCGCTTCGCGCTGCAATAAAGTTAGGTCATAAAGCTTGAAAGGATACTCCTTCGTATCCTTTACCTCGTACGAAGCAATTCGTCCTTGTTTTCCCTTTACCTTCGCCGCAATCGCTTCAATCTTCGCTTGATCGGTTGCCCGTTCGCCCTGCCACATCCCTTTGTAGGTCATGTCTGACTGGATGAAATGTCCTTCCAGCTCAAAAAACTTCAAAGAAGAAAACGCCTCAATCTGCTTCTGCCGATCATAAATTAGTGCGAGAACTGGGGTTTGAACGCGCCCAACTGACAATAGGACGTTGTGCTTGGTCGTAAAAGCGCGTGAACCGTTCATGCCAATCAACCAGTCCGCTTCGCTTCTTGCGGTTGCCGCACGAGTCAAATTCTCGTACTCTGCTCCCTCTTTGAGCTCATCGAAGCCTTTGCGAATCGTCTCTGGCGTTAAATCAGAGATCCAAAGTCGCTTAACCGGCTGATTGAGCTTCAAGTGGCGTTGAATAAGAGAGAAGATATATTGTCCTTCCCGCCCTGCATCACAGGAATTAACGAGTAGATTACTTCGTTTGGCAAGATCACCAATTACTTTAAGCTGATCAATCGTTTTTTTGTTCGGCACCAGCTTAAACTGTGATGGAATAATCGGCAAATCATTAATATTCCATTTCTTGTAGCGGTCATCATAAGCATCTGGCTCGGCTAGCCCAATCAAATGCCCAATGGCCCAAGTAATAATATAATGCTCCCCTTCCAGGTAGGAACGGTGATTTTTTGCTTTCGGATCGATTGCGGCTGCAATATTTCGCCCCATATCTGGTTTTTCCGCAATGATTAATGTCTTCAAAAGAAATTCGCTCCTTCACTGCGCACTGGGCATATCGCATGCTGAGCAGTCAAACTACCTTTACCCGCGTACGCTAGCTTTATACTTGATTTCATCAGCATACCCAACAGATTATGTAGTCTATCAAGTAATAATAAATGTCATTAAGGATGAGCAGGGGATTCCAAATAGGCTATTATTGTATTGAATATCGAGCGTACACCGTTCGACCAGTTCGGATCCTCTGCATACTCCCGATTGATCCATTGGAACGGGTCTGTTTCCGCTGGTCGATCCTTACTGAGTCTAGCAATGGTACGTGATGCAATCTCAGCTGATTGTTTAATATCAGTATTAAATTCCTGCCAGCTATGGAACACATTAAACGGATTATTCGCGATTTGCAGGTGCTGCTTGTTCGTTACCGGTACAAATCCCTGCTCTTGCCCCGTAATCGCAAACAAAATAACAGGATGAATATCGAATGACTTGGCAGCATCTACAATAGCTCCGAAATACGGCTGCTTCGCTAGTACAGACGACTTTGTTTGCAGGTATGCCACTAACCGCTTCTCATCAACGGCATGATAACGAAGCTCAGCTGGAAGTCCATCCATAACGTTTGGAAGCGACTGAGCTGGCTGCATGGCTGCAGGTGGCTGTAATTTGTTGTCCGAAGGCTTGCTCAGTGACCATCCATACAGGAGCGACGCTGCTATCAAGCATAGTGATACAAAGCCATAGCCAGCATTTCTCAGTCGTCTCCTTGCTGCAGCATTCTTACTCCAGCCTGATTGCGGAAGGGTAATCATTTGAGCTTGTACCAAAGCATCATGAAGATTCACAACGCCTTCTCCCACAAGTCTTACTTTCAGATGCGCGAGAACGCCCTTCTCAGCAGCTAATCCCTGTTTACCCAATTGATCCATGTGCGCGGATATATCGTTCATTATACGCTGCATGAGAGGCCTCTCGCAGCTAATAGCGAGCTGCTGCTCAACCCATTCATGCAAAGGACCGTATATCGCCATATCGGTTCGATCGAGCGGCCAGCATGCGACTAATATATCTTCGGCTCGGAGCGGCCTCTGCTTCTCCAGTATGGTATCTCGGATAAGCTTTTCCGCAATCATCTGCTTTAAGCTGCTATCGAAATTCGGCAATTGCTTATGTATAATGCGCTTAACGGCATCCGCTACAATTTCTACATGCTCGTCCTGCGGCAAAGCCGCGTATTTATGCTGAACGTAGCTGCGAATATTACGTACATCTGTCGGAGACAGCACATAGGCTTCCTCGGCTTGCATGACGAATCTCCCCTTCACGTCATCTTACACCGATTCTACCACATCTTTCCTTACGATTGGATACTTGAATCTCTAATCTTCTGTTGTATATGCGGCTCCATTATGAAAGCAGCAATTAGAACTCAAACAGCAAGAAAAGCGCCCTAAGGCGCTCCCTATGCTGTTTATACGATTGTAAAGGCTCTTTCAATCCCATCCTTTAAGGAAGCATTGAAGTACCCATCAAATATTTATCAACCTCGCGAGCCGCTTCACGGCCTTCGTTGATTGCCCATACGACAAGACTTTGTCCACGGCGCATATCACCTGCAGCAAACACTTTATCTACGCTTGTTACATATTTCCCGTATCTTGCTTTTACGTTCGAGCGTTTGTCCTGTTCAAGGCCAAGCTGCTCAATAATTGGTGTTTCCGGTCCTTCGAAGCCTACAGCGATGAATACAAGATCCGCTGGCCAAACTTTTTCTGTTCCAGGAATTTCACTATAAATCTTGCGGCCAGTCTCATCAACCGTACGCTCGATTTGAACCGTGTGAAGCTCCTTCAAATTACCGTTGCCGTCTCCAACGAATTTCTTCGTAAGAACAGAGAATGCACGTGGATCTTCACCGAACAATGCTTTCGCTTCCTCATGTGCATAATCGAGTGTGTACACATTAGGGAATTGCGGCCAAGGGTTGTTCAGGCTGTCGCGCTCAAGCGGTGCTTTCGCATGCGTACCGAATTGAGTAACTGACTTACAGCCATGACGGAGTGCAGTTGCTACACAGTCTGAACCAGTGTCGCCGCCTCCGATTACGATAACATCCTTGTCTTTCGCCGAAATATATTTGCCGTCTTCCAAGTTGGAATCCAGGTAGCTCTTAATTGTACCGTTCAAATAATCCATTGCCATGTGAACGCCGTTCAACTCGCGGCCTTCCATTTGAACATCACGAGCTCTTGTTGATCCGCCGCAAAGAACAACTGCATCAAAGTTCTCAACGAGCTCATTTGCTGTAATGTCTTTGCCGATTTCTGTGTTTGTAACGAACTCAATGCCTTCAGCCGTCATTAGATCCACTCGACGCTGAACAACATGCTTCTCAAGCTTCATCGTTGGAATGCCGTAAGTGAGCAAGCCACCAATGCGGTCAGCACGTTCATACACGGTTACAGTATGTCCAGCTTTGTTCAACTGAGCCGCAGTTGCCATCCCAGCAGGGCCAGAGCCTACAACAGCAATTCGTTTACCTGTACGCATCTTAGGAGGCTGAGGAACGACCCAACCCTCGTCAAAGCCGCGGTCAATAATCGCTTGCTCAATCGTCTTGATTGTTACTGCGTCTCCAATCAATCCTACCGTACATGAACCTTCGCACGGAGCCGGACATACACGACCCGTAAATTCAGGAAAATTGTTCGTTTTATGCAGACGGTCCAGCGCCTCGCGCCACAACCCACGGTAGATCAGGTTATTCCATTCCGGAATCAAGTTATTGACCGGACAACCCGAAACTGAGCCTGCGAGCTCCATGCCCGTATGACAGTAAGGCGTACCGCAGTCCATGCAGCGAGCTCCCTGTGTTTTGAGCTGTTCGTCCGAAAAATGCTTATGAAATTCTTGCCAATCTTTAATACGCTCCAGCGGGTCGCGATCGGCCGGCAGTTCGCGTTGATATTCCATAAAACCAGTAGGTGTAGACATGATCGCATTTCCTCCATCCATATTTCCCGTTAACCAATGCTACGATTCTCTTCAAACTATATCGGGAATTCAGCAAATATTCAATAACAAACTTTCTCAGGAAACGACTATTTTGTCTAAAGCACTCGATTACTATTTTACAACATCCTAGCATTCAAAGGCTTAGATCGTTAATGGATTATACGTACAATCATTTGCACTTTATGACATATCGTTCGTCAAACGTTCGGTTTTGGCCAAAAAAAGCTAACTCGTGCGCCTTGTGAAGGTCTGAAAAGTAAAGGCATACTTATTTTTCTCATCACTCTCACGCGGATCGCTTTCCACAAGTTTCCAGTCCGATTCAGCGAACGATGGAAAGAATGAATCTCCGCCTTCAATCTCTACATCTACTACCGTAAGCAGCAGTTTGTCTGCGAGCGGTAGAAACTGAGCGTATATATCTGCACCGCCAATGACGACCAATTCTTCATCTTTAAAGCGCTCAATTGCCTCTGGAATAGCATATACAAGCTCACAGCCAGCGGGATGGTAATCGGTTTGGCGCGTTAGTACGACATTCCGACGGTCGACGAGCGGCTTAGGAAGTGATTCGAACGTTTTGCGTCCCATAAGAACCGTTTTGCCAATCGTCATTTTTTTGAAAAAAGCCATTTCTGCTGGCAAACGCCACGGCAATTTGTTATCTATGCCAATCGTTCGATTCCGATCCATTGCCCCAATTAATGTAATAGACATTTGTATTTCACCTCTCTATCGATAAGCACAGTTATTCTACACCGCTACCGGCGCTTTAATCGCTGGCTGCGGATTGTAATTGTCAATGCTCAAATCCTCAACTGTAAAGTCGAATATTGATTTCTTATCTGCATTCAATGTAAGCGTTGGCAAAGCACCCGGCTCACGAATCAATTGCGTTTGAATTTGAGCCAAATGATTCGTATAAATATGAGCATCTCCAAGTGTATGAATAAACTCTCCCACCTCGAGCCCGCATTCATGCGCAACCATGTGCGTAAGCAGAGCATAGCTTGCAATGTTGAATGGAATGCCAAGGAAAATGTCAGCGCTGCGCTGATATAGCTGGCATGAAAGCATTCCGTTCGTTACATAAAATTGAAACATGGTATGACATGGAGGTAGGGCCATATTGTTAGGAACATCCTCCGGATTCCAAGCTGACACAATCAATCTTCTTGAATCAGGGTTATGCTTTATTGTGGCAATAACATCTTTCAATTGATCGATTGTATCACCCTGAGACGTCTTCCATTCCCGCCACTGCTTGCCGTAGACATTGCCAAGCTCGCCGAACTCCTCAGCAAATTGATCATTTGTGAGAACGTTCTGCTTGAAGATCTCCATCTGTTCGTTATACTCCGAAGCAAACGCGGAATCAGTTTGCGAACGCAGCCCGAAATTTGTCATGTCAGGCCCTGTATATGCAGAGCTCTCCACCCATCTCTTAAAAGCCCATTCATTCCAAATATTATTGTTATGCTGCAACAGATAACGAATATTGGTATCTCCTTGGATAAACCAAATCAATTCACTCGCAATAAGACGAAACGGCACACGCTTCGTTGTAAGCAATGGAAAACCATCGCTTAGATCGAACCGCATTTGATAACCAAAGACAGAGATTGTACCCGTACCCGTTCGATCTTCTTTTTTATTGCCATGCTCCAACACATATTTTAACAATTGCAAGTAAGTTTGCTCGCTATTGCTCATATCTAAACCGCCCCCGATTCTAAACGAAAATCGTAAAAATAACAATTTATTATACCACTATTCAAGTAGTCTGTCCTGCTTTCGTTTCTTTCTAAGCGCATAGCGCTCAGGTGCTGTTGCATGCAGTTTCTTCTCTTCTTCCGTTACAGGGACAACCGTTGGAACAATTGCAGGCTTGCCAGACTGATCTAATGCGACAAAAGTAAAAAATGCCGTAACTGTCGTTTTGCGATTCCCGCTAATCAAGTTTTCTGAGCGAACGGCTACGTAAACCTCCATTGAACTTCGGTTCGTCCAGGTTACGAAAGCTTCAACCTCTATCACTTCGCCTACTTGGATCGGGGCGAGAAAATCGAGGCTGTCAGTAGATGCCGTCACCGCTTGCATGCGGGCATGACGCATCGCCGCTATAGCTGCTACCTTATCCATATACTCCATTACCTTGCCGCCGAACATCGTATCGTAATGATTCGTATCCAGGGGAAAGATCAACTGCGTCATAATTGTTCTGGATTCGCTAGCCGGCTTCATCAGCTCTTCTGTCAGGATAAACACCCCTTTTCGTTGAATCAGATGCTGCAGATGCACAAAGAGGCCCCGTCGGCTGGAAAGCCGCGTGACCTCTAATCGTGCAAGTTGATTGCAATTATTTAATGAAAGTATGAATAGGATGACCAAGCGCAACTTCAGCAGCATCGAGCACAATTTCGCCAAGTGTAGGGTGAGCATGGATCGTAAGCGCGATATCTTCAAGTGTAGCGCCCATTTCGATTCCAAGCGCTAGCTCAGCAATCATATTGGAAGCTTCGATACCGATAATTTGCGCGCCTAATACAAGACCGGAGTCTGCATCAGCGACAAGCTTAACGAATCCTTCGTTTGCATTAAGTGACATCGCACGTCCATTGATTGCAAACGGGAATTTGCCCACTTTAACGTTATAGCCTTTGTCTTTCGCTTCCTTCTCGCTGTATCCAACGCTTGCGCATTCTGGATCAGAGAAGCAAACGGCAGGCACACATTTGTAGTCAATAACGCTTGAATGGCCCGAAATGACCTCAGCAGCTACACGGCCCTCATACATGGCTTTGTGCGCAAGCGCAGGTCCAGCAATGATGTCGCCAATTGCAAAGATATGTGGAATGTTCGTACGGCATTGTTCGTCAACTTCAACAAGACCGCGATCCGAAAGCTTCACGTTGATCAAATCAAGACCAAGCTCACCGTCAGTGTTCGGACGACGTCCAACCGTTACAAGCAAGTAATCAGCTGTTACTTTTTCTTCTTTGTCGCCAACTGTGTAAGTTACCGTAACCTCTTTATCCGTTTGCTCAGCACCTTTAGCTTGAGCGCCAGTAATGATATCAACGTTCGTGCTTTTCAATTTCTTCGCAACGATGGAAGACATGTCTTTATCGAAGCCAGGAAGAATCGCATCGGAACCTTCAATTACCGTTACTTTCGTACCGAATTTGGAGTACATTTGGCCAAGCTCGATACCGATATAGCCGCCGCCGATTACGACAAGGCTTTTTGGAATTTCAGGCAAGGACAGCGCGCCAGTTGAAGATACGATACGGCCGCCGTAAGGGAATGCTTTAAGCTCAATTGGGCGTGAGCCCGTAGCGATGATACAGTTTTTGAAACGGTAGCGCGGCGCTTCTTGGTCGTTGAATACGCGAGCTTCGTTCTCGTTAATGAACATCACTTCGCCTTGGAAATATTGGACTTTGTTTGCTTTCAATAGAGAAGCAACGCCGCCTGTCAATTTTTTGACGATACCTGCTTTAAACTCTTGCACTTTTGTAAAATCAACCTTTGCTTCGCCAACTTCAATACCAAAGGCTGACGCATGGCTGATGGATTCATATTGATGAGAAGCGGAGATCAATGCTTTCGATGGAATACAGCCCACGTTCAAGCATACGCCGCCTACATATTCTTTATCCACGATAAGTACATTCTGACCAAGCTGAGCAGCACGGATCGCCGCTACATAACCGCCGGGACCTGCACCAATAATTAGAGTGTCAATATCTAGGGAAGCATCACCTACGACCATGTCTTATACCTCCATTATGAACAGTTCCGGTTGCCCCAGAAGTGTTTTGATGTAATTCATAAAGTTTTGTGCCGTTGCGCCGTCAATGAGACGGTGGTCAAAGCTAAGTGAAAGAGCCATTACTGGAGCAGCTACGATTTCGCCATTGCGAACGATCGCTTTCTCAGTAATTCTGCCAGTACCTAGTATAGCAACCTCAGGGAAGTTGATAACTGGAGTGAAGAACATTCCGCCAGCTGAACCAATGTTCGAGATGGAGATTGTGCTTCCTTTCAATTCGCTTCCTGCAAGCTTGCCATCACGGCCGCGAGCAGCTAGATCACGGATGGAATCCGCAATTTTGAATAGATTTTTACGGTCTGCATCCTCGATAACCGGAACGATTAGTCCGTTATCTGTATCAGTTGCAATACCGATGTTGTAGTATTTGCGAAGCACGATTTCTTGGTTTGCCTCATCAAGCGTAGCGTTCAAAATTGGGAACTCGCGGCAAGCAGCCACAAGAGCTTTCACGATGAACGGCAGATACGTAAGCTTGGAGCCTTTTTTCTCGGCATAAGGCTTATATTTAGCACGAAGTGCAACCAATTCCGTAACGTCAACCTCATCCATAATCGTAACGTGAGGTGCTGTGTAAACTGATTTGGACATTGCGTTCGCAATGATTTTGCGAATGCCTTTGAACGGAACGCGTTCTTCTGGACGGTAAGGCGTACCAGATGCTGTATGTGCAGGCTTCGCTTCGCCAGCACCTTTCGCTGCCACTTCTGCGTTGCTTGATTGTTCAGCAGCAGGTGCTGCATCGACCGCAACAGCAGCAGGTGCACCGCCAAAACCAGTTACGTCATCGCGAGTAATACGGCCATTCTTGCCTGTTCCGCCAACTTGCGTTAGGTCTACACCTTGTTCACGAGCAAACTTGCGAACGCTAGGTGTCGCCAGAACAAGACCGCCAGTTGCACTCGGGGCTGTTGGAGCAGGAGCAGCAGCCGGAGCTGTCGCTTGTGCTTTAGGAGCTTCCGCTACTGGAGCCGGGGCCGCTTCTGCCTTTGGAGCTTCTGCTTTAGGAGCTTCCGCAGCAGCAGGTGTCGCTTGCTCAGGAAGTTCGCCTTCGACGTCAATGATCGCTACGATCTCGCCAATATGGCATACTTGACCGTCCTTCACAAGCACTTCCAATACTTTGCCGTTAACTGGGCAAGGTACTTCTACGATTGCTTTATCATTCTGTACTTCCATAATAATATCATCATCTGTAACCGCATCGCCGACTTTGATGTTCACTTTGACGATTTCGCCTTCGTGCAAGCCTTCGCCAAGCTCTGGGAAACGATATTCGAATTTAGCCACCGCTAGTAACCTCCTTTAAAAGTTCAATACTTTTTGAACTGCTGCAGAGATACGAGCTACCGAAGGAAGCCACGCATCCTCAACAAGCGCAAACGGATATACGGTATCCGGTCCAGCTACGCGAAGTACTGGAGCTTCCAAATGAAGAATTGCATGCTCGTTGATTTGAGCGATAATTTCTGCTGCTGCGCCAGATGTTTTTTGTGCTTCTTGAACGACAATCGCACGGTTCGTCTTCTGAATCGATGCAACGATTGTTTCAATATCAAGCGGTACAAGCGAACGAAGGTCAATGACTTCTACACTTACACCTGTTTTTTCAAGCTCTTCAGCAGCTTTAACCGAAGTATGAACCATCATTCCGTAAGTAAGAATTGTAACGTCCTTACCTTCGCGAACAACGTTTGCTTTACCGATTTCAACCGTGTATTCACCTTCCGGCACGTCTGCTTTAAACGCGCGGTAAAGGTTAAGATGCTCCATGAAGAATACAGGGTCATTATCGCGGATAGCCGCAATCATAAGTCCCTTCGCATCATAAGGATTGGATGGAATAACGACTTTAATACCTGGTGTTTGAATAGCAAGACCCTCAAGAGAATCCGTGTGCAGCTCAGCCGCTTTCACGCCGCCGCCGAAAGGCGTACGGAATACGATTGGTGAGTTGTAACGACCGCCTGAACGGTAACGCATACGCGCTGCCTGTACAAACATTTGGTCAAGTGCTTCATATATAAAACCTACGAATTGAATTTCTGCGATTGGACGGAAACCTTGAAGTCCCATACCAACTGCCATACCTGCAAGAGCGGATTCAGCAAGCGGTGTATCAAATACGCGCTCCTCGCCAAACTCTCCTTGCAATCCTTCTGTTACGCGGAATACACCGCCGACCTTACCTACGTCCTCACCGAAAATGACAACGTTTGAGTCGCGTTTAAGTTCTACGCGCATCGCATCGCGAATTGCTTCCAACATATTCATTTGAGCCATGATCGTCAGATCCTCCTCTACTATTGAAAATCGGCCTTTTGCTCTTCCAGATATTTCGGTGTTGTTTCAAACATGCTATCGATCAATCCTGCAACAGTCATTTTCTCAACTGCTTCGGCTTTTTTGATTTGCTCGTTCACTGTTGCTTTTGCTTCTTCTTTCACGCGGTTTGTGTCTTCTTCTGACCACAAGCCCTTTTTCTCCAAAAACTTGCCGAAGCGAACCAATGGATCTTTAAGCGCCCATTCTGCCTCTTCTTCTTTAGTACGATATTTCGTTGTGTCATCCGCCAAGGAGTGCGGACGGAAACGGTAAGTCAGCATCTCGATCAGCGTAGCGCCTTCGCCATTACGTCCGCGTTCTGCTGCTTCTTGAACGGCTTTGATAACAGCTAGTACATCCATACCGTCTACTTGTACGCCTTTGATGCCGGCAGCAACAGCTTTGTGTGCAATCGACAACGCGCCTGTTTGTTTCGAATACGGTGTTGTAATCGCGTAACCGTTGTTTTGTACAGCGTAGATAACTGGCAGCTTATAAGCTCCAGCAAAGTTCATGCCCTCGTAGAAGTCGCCTTCAGACGAACCGCCGTCACCTGTGTAAGTGATCGCAACGCGCTTCTCATTCTTCTTCTTGAACGCCATTGCAACGCCTGTTGCGTGCAAAATTTGTGCGCCAATAATAATCTGTGGCATAAGGACGTGTACATCCTCAGGAATATTTCCGCCCTCTTGGTGACCGCGGGAATATAGGAATGCTTTATACAACGGAAGACCATGCCAAACGATCTGCGGCATGTCGCGGTAGCCAGGACAAATGAAATCATCTTTATTCAGTGCATATTCACTGCCGATCATGGACGCTTCTTGACCAGATACTGGTGCGTAGAAGCCCAATCTTCCTTGACGGCCAAGATTAACTGCGCGCTCATCCCATGTACGTGTAAATACCATGCGGTACATAACTTCTTTTAATTGATCATCAGACAATGCCGGCAATAAGTCCGGGTTAACAACTTCCCCGTCAAGTGACAAGACAGAAAGCGGAGTAACCGGTTCCGTTTGAACTTCGTATGGCAATTTGCTCATTTTGAACGCTCACCTCAATCGAAATATTTGAAAATCGTTTACCTCTGTTATAGAATTATTATAAACCTGTTTAACGAAAATGGTCAAAGCAAAAAACAAAAAAACCGTTGTTTTTTCGCTGATTCTCATCATTCTTTTAAGAAATTGTATATGCTACAGTGTTATTTTTTCTATATAACAGCATAATACAACAACACAGAAATAGATGTGATTCCCTGTTTACCTTACTATTGTTTACCCACAACCGTTGTTTTCCATTCAATCATTCCAATCATGAGGAGATAAAGAAATGACAGATGAGCGTTATTTGAAAAGAACGATCGTGAAAGAAACCGTACCTAGCCGGTACTTGCCTGAACAAAACCGCAGTCTGCGCATCTTTTTGCCGCCAGGCTATAATGAAGTTTTGAGTTATCCGGTTGTTTATTGCCAGGATGGCGAGGATTTCTTCAATTTCGGACGTATCGCTACTACAGCAACGAAGCTGATCTTGGACGAGGGTCTCGAGCCTTTCATTATTGTTGGTGTTGATGTCGACAAAAAACACCGTACATCGGAATATGCACCTGACGGCGATCGACACGCAGGCTATCTGCGCTTCTTCGCTGAAGAACTTATCCCATTTGTAGAAGAACGTTACGCGGTAAGAAGTGATCCTGATCATCGCTTGCTGGCTGGCGATTCGCTAGGCGGCTCCGTATCACTGCATTTAGCGCTCGAATACCCTCAGCTCTTTACTCGCGTAATGTCGCTATCAGGCGCTTACTTCGGCGTTTCTCAACATATTATCTCCCAAGCTGGTGATCTGAGCTGGCTGAACATCTTCATGATTGTCGGATTGCAAGAGGATGCCTATGAGACAACAGATCGCGGCGTATTCGACTTTGTTGCATTGAACCGTAACGCGAAAGCACTGCTGGAGCACAATGGAGCGACGGTCTTCTATGAAGAGAAAGACGGTAAGCATCAATGGGGCTTCTGGCAAAAAGAGCTCGACCGTGCCTTATCCTACTTTATCGATATAGAGTAATACAGAAAAGAAGCTTCCCCTCCTCCGCTATTGGAGTGTCGAGGAAGCTTCTATTATTTTTGAGAACATACCTAGTTATGATTTAAGTCTACCTGTATGTTGTGAAGCAGCTTCTTGCAGCCGTTCTCCACAAGTTCATAAACGAATGAAAAATTACCGTCGTAATACGGATCAGGTACGTCCGCGAACCCCTGCTCAGGCAGAAGCTCCATAAATGTGAACAGCTTGCCTTGCTGACCTTGTGTCTCAGTAAGCAGCTTTCGTACATCACGAAGATTGTTATTATCCATGCATACGATATAGTCAAAAGCGTCATAATCAGCAGCGGAAACGAGACGAGCCTTCATACCCTCGTATGAAACATGATGCTCATCTAGCTGCTGCCTTGTTCCTTCATGAGGTGGATGACCGATATGCCAATCGCCAGTTCCGGCAGAATCAATGTCAATTTGATCAGACAAGTGGGCGAGCTCGACCTGATGGCGCATAACAGCCTCAGCCATTGGGGATCTGCAAATGTTGCCTAAACAAACGAATAATACACGTTTCTTCATGAGTTTCCTCTTTTCTGCTGTTCGGACGTCGTGTCAATATGCAGTGAACGCCTCGGCAGCTTCCATTTAAAGTATACAGACAACATTCTGAAGCTGATGATTACGACGAATAAGAAAAGCAGCTCCAGTGTCGATTTTAGCCAGCCAAGTCCGATAATCAAGCCAGCAAGCATAGCCCATACGGCATAGATTTCATCCTTCAATACGAGCGGCTTGCGACCAGCAAGTACATCACGGATTATTCCTCCACCAATGCCTGTAAGCATCGCAGCAACGAGTACAGCACTAAGCGGATGCTTCATCTGTGTAGCATAGAGCGCACCTTGAATTGCAAATGCAGACAAGCCTATCGCATCGAAAAAAGCTTCACTTCTCCGCCAGCGCTGAATCCATATAACGGGCAGTAGAAACGCAATAGTCATCGCTATCATCGCAATTTTGAATAAATGACCTTGGCTCCACAGCGATGTTACCGGTATGCCGATCAACAAGTTTCGAACGACCCCACCACCGAATGCGGTAACAAGTCCAAGCACGAATACTCCTAAGATATCGTACTCCTCTTCCATAGCTACAATTGCTCCACTGACAGCAAAGGCAATTGTACCAATAATACTGAAAACCCCAAAAATGTCCATATCCACTGCTATTGCTCCTCGCTTCCGTCCATGAACCAGCCGCTTTCGCCGATTGTTTCCTTCATTATTTTAGCTGGGCGCCTACAGTTACGCAACGACAAATTTCGCAGTTAAGTTTCTCAAATGATTTCTATTAAGGTTTAGCTCTGGTCTTTATAGGCTACAAAGCTTTATACTTGAAATGTTTGTTAATGAGTCCCCTATTGAGAAAGGATATTTGATCATGCAACCAAGAATTATCATTTGCACAGGCGGCCAGCTTGGTAGCTGGGCACTTGAACATATAAAATCCGCTGATTTGCTTATCGGAGCCGACAGCGGTGCACGTTTTTTGATTTCTCATGGCTTCCGTCCCGATATTGCGATTGGTGATTTCGATTCTGTAACGGAGGAAGAGCTGCAAACTATTCGTGCAAACAGTGTTAAGACGATCGCTTGTGACCCTATCGACAAAGACTTTACCGATACCGAAATGGCAGTACGACTCGCTCTTGATTTGCAGCCTCGTGAGCTGGTGCTTCTAGGAGCGCTTGGCACGCGTTTCGATCACTCACTCGCTAATGTACATTTGCTTGCCCTTGCAGCCGAGCAGAACGTAAAGGCAGTGATCATTGATTACCATAACAAAATCTCACTATCGAAGGAACATTTGACCATTGAAGCAGAAGGCTATCCGAACGTATCATTGCTTCCGCTCTCTATGCGTGTTGACGGTATTACACTGGACGGCTTCCAATATCCTCTCCGTGAAGCGGTATTAACGATTGGTCAATCGCTTGGCATTAGCAATGTTCTTATATCTGAATCAGGTACGATTGCATCGCGTAATGGATTGCTGCTCGTTATTCAGAGCCGAGATTAGGAAGCAAGCTTCCGCTTTGCTTTCTACTTATAGTGAGAGTTCTTGAATGCTCCCTTGCTATTGCAACCATATGGTGCAAAATAACCAATAGTATATGCAGTCAGCGAACGCTGCCCACTCTCCGAAGGGTGAGCGGGCAGCGTTCGCCACATTGTTAATATTGATCTTCCTCTGGTGTCTCGATCATAAGTCCTTCCACATGCTTTCGGTTTAGCAGCTTGCGTTTCTTTCTATTTTCCTTGGATTCAAAAACAATATCGAGGTCATATTGCTCATCTGGATATAGTTCTTCCTTAGGGATGTAGAGCTTCATTCTTTTTTGATTAAATGTATGCTTTTGTCTCTGAACCTGAACGATGATGTTACCTCGCTCGTCTGCGGGACGATAAACGACCCCTGTTCTTTTCAATGGGTAAAGCCATACCACATCACCTTTAACGAATGGTTTTCTGTTCTCTTTGGCTGGTCGAGATTCAGTCTCCTGTGACTCCTCAACACGGGATTTAGGCTTCAACCCCGTATCAAGAGCTACACTGGATACAGTTGACGCAACTTCAATTACCTCTGCCCGATTAAAATGCATTCCCGATTTACGCTCTAGCAATTGCTCTGCTCGCTGCATCACTTCCTCAGTCAATCCAAATCGCCTTGCAATCGCAAAAGCATGACTGTCGCCAGCCTCGCCCATTTCCAATCGATATAGCGGTCTGAGCGTATCGACGTCAAAGGCCATCTTCCCGTTCTGACAGCCCTCCGTGCGAGCGGCAAATGCTTTTATTTCATTGAAATGTGTCGTAGCTGCTGTCAGCGCTCCCCGTTTCAATAACTGCTCTAGCAATGCGATCGACAGCGCAATTCCCTCTGTTGGATCGGTACCGGCAGCAAGCTCATCAAGCAACAGAAGAGACCGTGGACCCGCAGCCTCGAGCATTTCTTTAAGCACCGTAATATGCGACGAGAAAGTGCTTAGTGATTGTTCCAAACTTTGTCCATCACCAACGTCAGCAATGACATGCTTGAACAATCCCATTTCACTGCCCTCTCCGGCAGGTACCAGCAGTCCTGATTGCACCATAAGTACAAACAGACCGATCGTTTTCAAAGTAACCGTTTTGCCACCTGTATTCGGCCCCGTAATGATCAATTGCTTCCACCCATATCCGAGTTCGGCATGCAATGGTATGCTATCCTTGCCAAGCAGTGGGTGACGAGCGGCTACGAGTCGAATGACAGGCTCAGGCGACAGCTTCATCCTTCTGCCCTCAAAGGAGCGTGAGAGTTTGGCTCTAGCGGTAATGAAATCAAAGGTTGCCATCACCTCTACATTCTGAAACAATTCTTGAGAGAAAGATTCTGCAAGAGCTGAGAGCCTTGCCAAAATGACGGTTCGCTCTCGTTCCTCTTCTGCCTTCCATTGTTGAAGCTCCATCTGCAAATCCGCAGCATCCAGCGGCTCAATGAACAAGGTTTGCCCGCTTGCCGACTCATCCCATACCGTCCCCGGCACCTGTTTGCGAAGCTCACGCTTCACAGAAATCACGAAACGTCCATGTCGCTTGCTAAGCACAGGCTCCTGTAATGAGGTACGGTATTTGCTTAGTGCATGCTCCATTTTTTTCTGGATTTTGTCCTCCGTAGCATAAACATGTCTGCGAATAAAGGCTAAGTCTGCACTAGCTAGATCTGTAATAAGTCCATACCGAATAGAGCGATTCAGTTCCTCCCGCAGCTCCGGACAATCGTACATGGAATCCGCATAAGCTGCGATTGTTGGTGCAATTTCGTGTTTGCTATGCATATATTTTTTCATCTGAACGACGGATGTGAGCCAGACAGCTACAAGCTCCAGCTCCTGCTCATGATAGATTCTCCCTTTACCAAGTAGAGTAAGAAAAGAATCAATCCCTTCCATGGCCGACAACGGCATGCTTGCGCCGCTTCCAAGCAAACAAGCCGCTTCTTCGGTTTCTTGCAGCCAAGCCTCTACTTGCCGGATGTTCGTACTTGGATCATGCTTCTCCGCTAATAATTTTCCTGCAGGTGAAACCGTATAGCTTACTAGCTTCTCTTTTACCTTGGTATACTCTAATCTTCCCCATGATGCTTGATTCATTTGAAATACCTCCTCTAATTTTGGGTATTAAGCTTAACGGCTTAAGCCGCCCTCTGACGGCTATTCTCACGTTTCGCGTAGACGTATAGTGAAAGGAAGTGTAAACTCATATCCTTTCCTGTACGTAAAAAAAGACAGGAACAGAACGCGGGCGCGTTCCATTCCTGTCTTGTTCGACTTTTGCCCTTAATACCCGCTTCCATCGTTAACAGAATCGTCAACATAGAAACGGGTATAAAAAAACCGTGCTCCGAGAGCACGGTGATTGGGCCGCTGTCGCAATGCTACAGGCGGAAATCCTCATGTCCTTAACTCTTGGCGCCAGATCACGAAATAGAGCCTTGCTGCATGGCGCAATTTGCACCTTGCAATAGCTGCAAGACCATCAGTCATCTGACCATATCCAATTTATGAGTTAAAGACACCAGCAAACATTAAGATTTCCCCTTTAAGCATAATCACATTCCAAATAAAGTTACTTCATCACTGTACAAAAAAGATAAGCTTATTGTCAAGTCATTCCTCTTTGTCATTCAGCTCTTACATTTCAATAGTCATACCGGCAACAGCAAGTACTACCTGCTCTGGCAGACCATATTGCTTACGCAAATCAATATCATGAGACATATGCGTAAGCACTGTTTGTTTCGGTTTCCACTTATGAATCAGCTCTAGGGCTTCAAGCACATCATATACGGATCTCGTTTCATAGGCGAACGGCTCATGATAGAAGCTCGTTCCGAGCACGAGAAGATCCAGATCAACAAGCGGCTTCTGCTGCTCGCCAGTCAGACCAATGGAATCAGAGCAATAAACCCATTTACATCCCGTTTCCAAGTGCTCGAACCGAAAGGCATAGGCATAGCCATTCTTCCCATGATGCACTCGCCAACTGAATACCTTCCACTTCCCGAGTTTAATCGATTCATCGAAGGCACGAAAATCAATATGGCTGCTAAGCCACGGAAACCGTGCCAGAATTTCGGGAATAACCTCAGTAGGCGCATAAGCTATCCCTTTTTTCTGCTGCCAGCGGCAAGCGTCCGCCCACTCAACCAAGCCGCCAATATGATCAAAGTGCGCGTGGGTAATGAGTAATGTATCGATTTCCCGCAGCTTGGCCGCTTCCAGTTGTTCACCGAAATCCGGACCGCAATCAATCCATATATGACCCGCTTCCTCATCCCAAATATGTAATGAGGATCGCAGTCGACGGTTCATACCGGTATCTCGTGCTTCTGTACATACTCCACAATCGCAGTAAAGCCTGGGGACACCCATGGAGTCTCCTGTTCCTCTGAAAATAAGTCGAGTCATAGGGGATGCAACTGCAGGGAAGGAATATAACGAATTTGTTCCATCATTTGCAGCCATTCAGCAGGTTTATTCGGCAAAGCCGAATAATATCCCTCTAGAAACTCGGCTACAAGTGCACTATCGATGGTTGAAAGCTCTTCATCCTTAGGCAGGAAACATAGATCAAGCTCCGCAACCGCTTGGCCTTCATGATCCCATGACGGATGCACATAACGAATGTCGATACGCTTATAGCCGATATGCGACAGCACTTCACGACGGACATACGGATTCATCGGTGATACACCGCCAAAAGCATGCTCTTCCGCACGATAAGGGTCATATACTTCTGCAAACATACCAATAGGTACCGTTCCCGATTGCAAAGCAAGCTTCTCTAAATCACGTTCTCTATTTCTCAGCAAGAAACGTCCAATGCCAAGGGAAGGTTTTCCAATAATCGTAAAATCAGTCATAGCCACTCGCAGTTGTGGATAATAACGATATTCCGTTGATCCTACAACCTCGCCTTCATGAATCGCAACATATACATGAATGGACGGATCTTCAAGAGGTTCTCTCCACAGCTCGTAGGCTAGAACTTCCTCCGGCGGGAAAATGGATTGCAAAAGTTTATGTAGTGCTCCAAAATGGGGATCTTCAATACTGCTAATACGATGATAAATAAGCATAAAACATCTCCTCTAATTAAATGGATTGCGCCACTCCATGATGGCTGCACAGTTATTCGATTCCTCATCGTCTAAATAATGGCGAGCAACACCTACAGGCATTCGGCCGCATCTAAGCAGGAAGGAAATGACCGGATCCTTCAGCTCACCTGCTATTACTTGATCCAAGTAGGTTTCTGGTGTCATTTCATGAGCTTTTGCTCCATAGCCAGGCATTCGCCCTCCGCCAAGCAGCCGTTTCAGCCCCAGATGTACAACGGTCTCATACATGGATTGCATAAGCCATTTGCCTATGCCCGATTTGCGGTATTCAGGAATGACGCAAATATCAACGACATAGAGTGTGTCTCCGCTTGGATTATGATTGCGGATATATCCGCTGTCTGCAATCGTATTCCAGTCATGAGCGTGGCTGTAATCTGCCAGGTTCACGAGCAAGCCTGTCATAGAGCCAATCAATCGGCCGTCAACTTCTGCACATAAGGCGCCTGCATGGAAACGAGATATATGCTCCAGCAGCTGCTCCTTATTCCACCATAGCTCAGATGGATATGGTGGCGGGAAGCTATCACGCTGTACATCAATCATGGCATCAAAATCTGTCTGATTATAATTGCGGATAATCGATTTTACCGGCTTCCCTTCAGCAATCAAATAGAGCTCTTTGCGCATCGCTGCCCGCCTCTCTGCATGGTCGTTCTACTGCCAATCTGGATACAGATCTGTGCGGCGATCACGCCAGGTTGTCACCGAGCCTCTAGCCCTTACATCTTCAAGGAGCGCCAAATCCAGGTCCGCAACAACGAGCATATCATCATTAATAATTCCTTCGCTCAAGATGCCTGCGGGTGGAAACGGAATATCATTAGGTGCGATTATAGCAGCCTGTCCAAAGTTAGCGCGCATCAGATCCACTTTGCGCAGCGAGCCTACTGTACCTGTCGTTACGATGTAGATTTGATTCTCCACAGCTCTTGCATGACAACAATATCTGACCCGATAGAAGCCATGCCTGTCATCGGTACAGGAAGGACAGAATATGACGTCAGCACCTTTTGCACGCGCCATACGGACGATCTCAGGGAACTCAATATCATAGCAAGTTAACATCGCAATCATGCCATATTCAGTCTCAAACACCTCAAGACCTTCACCCGCAGACATATTCCATCCTTCTACTTCAGAAGGTGTAATATGAATTTTATGCTGGACATCAATCTTGCCGTTTGGATGAAAGAGATGGGCTGCATTGCGCAAGCTTCCGTCATCCGTCTTAATAACATGAGTTCCGCCTACGATATATAAGGAATATTCGCTCGCTAGTGTCCGGAACAAATCCAGATAGCTATCTGTGAACTCTGGAAGACGGTCAATCGTAAGCGCATTTCCCTGCTCATCCCCAATTGACATTAATTGCGTTGTCAGAAACTCAGGGAATAATAGAAACTGAACGCCATATTCAGAGGCGTTACGCACGTAATGCGTCACCTGCTCGGCGAATTGATCAAAGGTATCAATATCAGCAAGCTTATATTGTACGGCTGCTGTACGGTATTTCATGAAGCCTAAGTCTCCTTTCACGGTTATGATTTACGCTGTTTGAATTGAAGCGTGATGGTCGTACCTAAGTCTGGCAAGCTGAATACATCAACCTTACCCTCATGCAAATCAATGATTCGCTTAGCAATTGAGAGCCCTAACCCGACGCCGCCGGTTGCCCGGCTCCTTGCACCGTCTACACGGTAGAAACGCTCAAATAGATGGGGAATTTCGTTCTCTGGAATACCCATCCCTTTATCTTTAACCTCGATTTTCACAATGTTTCTGACGAGTGTAATTGTAATATCGATCGGTTCCTTCGAATATTTGATTGCATTGTCCAGTAGAATAACAAGCAGCTGCCTAATCTTGTCCTTATCCCCTACCATACGAACGACTTTGGACATCGCTTTCACTCTGATCGGTCTACCGAATGTCGTCTGAAGCATCGTCGCAAGCTCATCAACGACTTGAACAACGTCAAAGAGTTCTTGTCTAAGCCAATCCTCTTGTTCTGCTTCAGCCAGCATCAGCATGGACTTCGTCAAATTCTGCAACCGATTTGCTTCCTTATCAATCGCCTCAATCGCTTCATCGCGCAAATTCACGTCATCGCGTCCCCAACGCTTTAGCATGCCAGCATAGCTGCTTATAACAGTAAGCGGCGTTTTGAGCTCATGCGACGCATCTGCTACGAACTGCTTTTGCTTAGCGAAGGTTCGGTCCAATCGTTCAATCATCTGATTGAACGCACGGACAAGCTGCAGCAATTCAGCTGATTCCTCGCGGTTGCTCAGTTCAATTTGTCTAAGCTTGCCGCTGCGATCAATTTCTCTCATCGTATTGACCATCTGCTGAATTGGCGCCGTTAGCCTAGAGGTGAACCAGTAGGTTCCGAATATCGCGAATAGGATAGCCCCTCCACTGGTTACGCTGAGAGCTGCAACCAGCACTTGCAAATAATTATCCAGCTCGTCCAAGATTCTGTTGATCTCAAGCATCGCAATGACACGGTTGCCATCATAGAGCGGCACTCTCATAAAAAGAATGCGCTCGCCGCCCTTCATAATCATGCCGGTGTGGTGATGTGTTTCGAAGGTAGCAGGCAGCTCCTGTAGTAGCTCATCTGAGCCTGTAATATTAACGACTCTGTTATTAGGCGCAATAATCCGAATCATTTCGTTTACGTTATAGTATTCGTTGAGCAGCTCTGGATAATTAAGCCCGCGGCCGCTCTGAATTCGGGGGTTCTCCAGCATGATATTTACCTTGTTCGCAATGACCTCTTCTTCACTTTCTGTCGTGATTTTGATCACGTAGAAATATACGAATATATTAAAGAGAATCAAGATAAATATAAGCCAAAAAATTGTAAAAAGCGTGAACCGTTTGCGTAGTGTCATGCATCCGGCTCCTTAACCATATACCCTACACCACGAACGGTGTGAATAAGCTTATGCCGATACCCCTTATCCAGCTTTTGACGCAAATATCGAATATAAACATCTACTAAATTGGTCTCACCAATGAAATCATAGCCCCATACCTCAGATAAAATATCCTCACGTGATTTTTCATCATTTTTGTTCTCAACCAAATACACGAGCAGTTCAAATTCACGCGGCGTCAATTCGATCAGTATATCCTTGCGATAGACTTTGCGAGTGCGCAGTTCAATCGTCAGATCACCGACCTTGATCATATCTGAGCCTTCTGCTTCCTTCGGATATTGCTGGAATATTCGCAAAATATTGCGTACACGTGCCAGCAATTCCTCCATGGCGAACGGTTTCGTAATATAATCGTTGGCGCCATGCTCAAATCCGCTTACCTTATCGGGTACCGTGTCACGGGCCGTTAATAATATAATAGGTACAGGATTGCCTGCCTGACGCAGCAACCGCAGCACTTCGATACCGCTCATTTCCGGAAGCATCACATCAAGCAGCACAAGCTCCCACTCGCCCGTTGATGCCATCTCATAACCCGTACGACCATCAGCAGCCGTTCCAACTGTATAGCCCTCATGCTCTAATTCAAGCTGCAATATGCGGGATATACCCGCTTCATCTTCTACGACTAGAATGCGTTCTTTCATGTTGTCGGTACACCTGCTTCCAATTAGAAATAATGGATTACATTCAACCGTCCAAGCTGCTTTCTATGCAAGTACGGATAAATTTATCATAATGAAGACGTTTCACAAATGCAAGTAAGCCGATCTACAGAAAGCGTAGACCGGCAATTACCGCAACACATGCGGTAGAGCTCAGCAACAGGCTGACACTACATTTCGGTTCGTTAGCTGCCTTGCTTTTGCATAGACCAAGCTTCCACGTCCCACGTTTTGGTTACCCAATCCTCATAAAATTCCGGTTCATGTGAAACGAGTACAACAGTTCCTTTGTATGCCTTCAACGCACGCTTAAGCTCTGCTTTGGCGACGACGTCCAGATGGTTCGTAGGCTCATCAAACAAAATCCAGTTGCTGTCACGCATCATCAGCTTGCACAGACGAACCTTCGCTTGCTCGCCACCGCTCAATTGATTCAAGGCGCGAGTAATGTGCTCGTTCTTCAGACCGCATCTAGCAAGTGCTCCCCGCACTTCACTTTGCGTCATGAAGGAGAACTCATCCCATACATCCTCAAGCGGAGTCATCGTAGGCGCCTTTGCTTCCTGCTCGAAGTATGCTGGATTCAAATAATCGCCAAGATAAGTTTTACCATCAAGAGGAGGAATAACGCCTAATATTGTGCGGAGAAGCGTTGACTTACCGACGCCATTGCACCCAACAATCGCTATTTTGTCACCTCGTTCAATGAGCATACTCATTTCAGGCAGAAGCGGCTTGTTGTAGCCGATTACCATGCCTTCTGCTTCGAACACGGTTTTGCCGCTTGTTCTCGACTCCTTAAAGTTAAAGGTCGGCTTCGCCGCTTCCTCCGGCTTGTCGATTCGGTCTATACGGTCAAGCTGCTTTTCCCTACTCTTGGCACGGCCTGAAGTAGAAGCACGGGCTTTGTTTTTATTAATGAAATCTTCCTGTTTCTTGATGAAATCCTTCTGTTTCTCGTACGCGTCGATATGCTGAGCCTTGTTCAAATCAGCCATCTCTAGAAATTTATCGTAATTAGCCGAGTAGCGGGTCATCTTCGTGAACTCAAGGTGATAAATCACGTTGACAACCTGGTTCATGAAGGCCGTTTCATGAGAGATGAGAACGAATGCGTGCGGGTAGTTTTTCAAATAATTGGTCAGCCAATTGATGTGCTCTTCGTCCAAATAGTTCGTAGGCTCATCGAGCAGCAGCACGCCTGGTTTCTCCAGCAGCAGCTTAGCAAGCAGTACCTTTGTCCGCTGACCACCGCTTAGTGCCGTAACATCGCGGTCCAGTCCAATCGCATTAAGGCCTAATCCATTCGCCATCTCATCCACTTTCACATCAATGAGATAGAAATCGCCGATCTCAAGCTCCTCTTGGATTTCACCCATGCGTTCGAGCAGCGCATCAAGCGTATCAGCATCAGCATCGCCCATTTGGGCAGCGATATTATTCAATTCCTCTTCCAGCAGCAACATAGGAAGGAAAGCATCCTTGAGTACATCACGTATGGTTTTGCCTGCCTCAAGCTTCGTATGTTGGTCCAAGTAGCCATAGCGAACACGAGGCGTCCATTCCACCTTGCCCTCATCCTTCAGCAGCTTGCCTGTCAAAATATTCATAAGCGTTGATTTGCCTGTACCATTGGCTCCTACAAGCCCAACGTGTTCTCCCGCCAACAAACGGAAAGATACGTTTCGGAATAAAACGCGATCGCCAAACGTATGCGATAATTGCTCAACTGTTAACAAACTCATTTTCTTTTTATCTCCATTCATTTATAAACCGTAGTCAACAATAGCGGATTCACTTTTTTACCCGTATCATTGTACCACATAAACAGTCATCCTGTGTTCATTTCATTGCAAAGGAGCTTTAAAATAGGCGCAGCAGCTTTGCGTACTGTACGGGCAATCTGTTTATCGTCTGTCGCCCAGCGGCCTTTCCACTGCAAAGATAGCAATGTAGCATCAGAAAGTCTCGGCACGACAGCGAGTGGCTCGGCCGGAAATAAAGCGAGCCATTCGCGCCTGCCAGTGAAAGCGACTTCCTTGTTCGCAAGATACAACAACTCGGATCCTGCTGCTCTAAGCTCTGCGTTCAACTCAGACAAACGTTTAAGATCCGATGCACGCCACTTTGCCACGACAGGATCTCCCACGGCAATCACGAATCTCGCACCTTGCATCAAACGCTGCGCCTGCGGCTCCTTCCATTTTTGTGATAAGTCGATCAGATGAAGCGAAGTACGACTATGCTGAAGCATCTGATCAAACCTAACATCCACTTGCTCTGCCTCCATATCCTGTTCGTTATGCAGCGCAAACCAATTCACTTGCGGTTGCATCTGACTGTATTGATAGTAACGTCTATCGAGCGCCTTTGTAACGATGCCTAGTCCATCTTTCATGCCGCGAATACCATTAAGCCATGCATGCCATTCAGGTCTAGCATGTTCATATTCGGCTGCAGCTACAGAAATGCCGTTTGAGCTTAGCAGATTGGCAAAGCAATGCGTTAGAAACGTTGAACCAGCTCCCGGTGAGATCGACAGCACACAGACCGTGATAGGTTTATGAGTCCGAAAACTATCAAGTTCTGAACCAAGAGTCCATTCATACGGTGAATGAGAGCGATTCATATAGGGAACGAGCGCTTCCTCTACATCCTGCATTGTACGATAACGCATACGTGGATCAGACTGCAATAAGCGTCTAAGAACCGACTTGAATGAAGTCGGAATATCCTTCGACATAGATTGGAACGGCTCGTCTTGATTCATATGTTCTTGCGGCTGTTTATAAATAAGTCCGCCGCTTGACATGTAATAGAGCAGCGCTCCCAAGCCGTAAATATCCGTTCGTTCATCGCTTTGTCCACCGCCCGCTTGCTCAGGAGCAGCAAAGCCATATGTACCAAGCAGGGCGGTGTCCTGCACCACATGAGGCTTATAATGTCTAGATATGCCGAAATCAATAAGCTTAACCTGAGCATCAGCGTCGATCATAACGTTGGAAGGCTTCAAATCCCGATGAATAATCGGTGGTTCGTTCGCATGCAAGTATCGCAGAGCAGCGCAAAGCTGCTTTGCGACATGCATCATTTGCTCGAATGTCATCCCAAATCGAGAGGAACGATAATAATCGCTTATCGTCTGACCCTCAATGTAAGCCATTACGAATGTCTCAAAGCTGTCTTCAGATGCCGGATAATAGTCTAATATAACTGGCAAGTTCGGATGGTTGACCGTCATGAGTAGTTTTGCCTCATCAGCGAATGTTCCTGTACCTGGCTGCGGGGCAATGACTTTAATGGCCCTCCGTTTATTCGCAAGCCTCAGATCTTCTGCTGCATATACGATTCCCATGCCGCCTATTCCTAACGTGCCAACGATGCGATAGCGGCAATCAAGCACCATTCCCGGTTCATAAGGATCAAACTGATCATTAGCAGCTCCCATTTGCTCCTCCTTCATAACAAAAAAGCATCCCGACGGCATATGTGGGTACATATGCCATCAGGATGCTTTCCTGAGCAATTCTTTAAAATATAGGAAAGGATATGTTTGCCCAATCCTTCTCTAAATTTCTCTGAATGAAATACGCCGTGCCGCCAAAGGACGGTAACAGCCGTTTCACCTTATAATTGTAACTTTACCATAAAGCTTTGTATTGGAGCAAACATCAATTAGAATACACGTTTTTTGGCGTTTAGAAGCTCGGCAAGGAATGCAAGCGCTAAACCTTGTCCCCAGCCTTGTACACGCTTATGCGCAACATCACGATAGCCCTGCTGATCATTCATGACTGCCGTTCCTGCTGAGACGTTCATAACCGAGCCATCATCTGTAATTCGACTCAAAATACCAGCAATCGAACGTTGTATATACTTATTGTATAAGGAGCCAAAGGCGAACAAGCCGGTCGCAATTCCTGCCGAACCCGAAGTCTCATGATAAGAGGTGTCATCGTTTAGCACCGTATGCCATAAGCCATTATCGTCCTGCAGCCGAACGAGCGTACTTAGCTGGTCACGCATGGACCCTTCTATGATCATAAAAGCCGGATGCTGGACCGCGATATGCGGCAGCGCCTTGGCCATTGTCAAGGCTGCCCATGAATTGCCGCGTGCCCAGAAAATCGACGACATATGGTTCTGTGCGATATTGTCCCAGCCATGGTAATACAAATTCGTCGTCTCATCTTGAAGGAAATGCTCATGACCATGATATTGCTTGATGCCATCCTCCAAGTAATCAGCTCGATCCAGTAAATGCCCCATGCGAACGAGGAAATATCCCGCCATCATCATCGTATCTACCCAAGCTTGTTCAGGGAAATTATAGTTTTCATCATTGACCGTATGTTGGAATACACCGTCTGCAAAACGAACCGCATCGTTTTTTAAGTACTCGGCCATTTGAATAGCCACATCCAAATATTTTTCATTATCAGTCACTCTGTAAAGCGAGATAAGTGCATGTCCAATTGACACACCATTCACTGACAGCTTAGGAAGTCCATCCTCCAGCTTCTCATCCACCCATTCTTGCAGAAGCTTGATATAACGCTCGTTGCCTGTTGCTTCGTATGCTTCTGCAACGCCGTAGAACGCTACTCCCCCCGGCCAATCCCAGCTGAAGTCCATCCTAAAGGTACGATCGACGACCCTGTCTATTACTTCCCGGATATGTTGATCATCAAATTGAAGCTGCGGCATTTCCATCTCCCTCTTTCCCATTTCGTAGATGTGGCTATTTCAAACCACTAGTGCTGATGCCCTCAACAATGTATTTCTGGAAAGCAAAGAATATAGCGAGTACAGGGATCAAGCTAACGATTGACATGGCGAACATCGCACCCCAGTTAGAGACGGTATCACTATCTAGGAACATTTTGAGTCCCATCGAAACGGGATATAAGCTTGGGCGGTTCAAGTAAAGCACCGGTCCGAGCAAATCTTCCCATCTCCAGTAAAAGGAAAAAATCGAAGCCGTTGCAAGTGCTGGCACGACAAGCGGCAAGATGATTCGGAAGAATAACCGAAACTTCCCACAGCCGTCAATCGTTGCGGCTTCATCCAGTTCGTTCGGAATGGTGCGAATAAACTGAACGAGCAAGAAGATGAAAAATGGAATTCCAAAATATTGTGGAACCACGATCGGTTTTATGGAATTCAGCCATTCGATCTTAGCGAACAAAATATACTGTGGTACAAGCACAACGTCATGTGGAAGCATAAGCGTTACCATCATGATGCCAAACCAGAATGTTTTGCCGGTAAAGTTAAGTCTAGCGAAACCAAATGCGATAAATGCCGAGGACAGTACAGCCCCTATTGTCGCTATAATAACGATTTCGAGTGAATTCATAATGAAAGTTCCGAAGGATTGACCAGCAATGCCGATCCAGCCGATCTTGTAATTCTCCCATATCCAAGGCTGCGGAATGAGTGAATCTGCCGTGGCGAATATAAGATTACTTTGCTTGAATGAGCTCATCAACAGCCATAATACGGGATAAACCATAACCAATGCGAGAGCAGCTACAAAAATGTGGTAAATCGGCCACTTCAATTTTTTAAATATCATGATTAATGGCCACCTTTCGACTCATAATGCACCCATTTTTTGGATGTATAGAACAGGATGCCTGTCAGGATTGCGATAATGATCAGCATGATCCAGGCCATAGCAGAAGCATAACCCATATCAAAGTAAACGAATGCTTGACGGAACAAGTACAAGGAGTACAGCAGCGTACCATCGAGTGGACCACCCTCGCCTTTGGAGATGATATAGGCAGGAACAAATGTCATAAATGCACCAATGGTTTGCATGATCGTATTGAACAAAATGATAGGACTAAGCATTGGAATCGTAATTTTGAAGAAACGAATAATCGGGCCTGCACCATCTACATTCGATGCTTCATACAATTCTGGCGGTATGTTTTTAAGTCCAGCAAGGAAAATAAGCATGGAAGAACCAAATTGCCATACGGACAATGTAATTAACATCCAAAGTGCCGCTATTGGTTCAGCAAACCATCTAACGCTATCTAAACCGAGTGAATTCAGAAGAATATTTATTACCCCTTGGTCTCCGAACAGGTTGCGCCACATGATTGATACGGCAACGCTGCCACCAATAATAGAAGGAAGATAATAAACAGTCCGATATAACCCGATTGCTTTCGAGGCTGTATTCAATATCATTGCAATAAACAAGGCAAATGCCAATCTAAGCGGTACACCGATGAATACGTATAAAAAAGTAACCTTTAACGAAGCCCAAAACTTGGAGTCATCTGTAAACATAGATGAGTAATTCTCTAATCCAATAAAGGATGGTGTCGAGAGAAGATCATAATCCGTAACGGAGAAATATAACGATGCAGCCGCTGGAATTAACGTGAAGAATAGAAATCCAATGATAAATGGTCCAATAAAAGTGTAACCAATCAGGTTGTTTTTAGATAATAGCGATTTCATCTTATCCAGCTCCTATACGAAGTCTAGCTTGCCTTTTCTATTGTATCCAAGCAAAAACGCCTGTGGCGTCCTTTAGACGCTGAAGGAGCTTTGACGGTGAAACGGCGGTCGCCCTCCTTTGGGGGCGCGGCGCGTTTCTTTCCCAGAAATATAGAGAAAGAATGACGGAATGATATACTTTCCTATATTTCAAGCGAAACAGCTGATGCTGCGCTTAGTGACACAATTAATCGAATGATAAGGCTGAAAGTAGAAAATGCGATGGCCGATCTACTGACCACCCATCGCATCTACTCAAACAATATTACTTGTTTTTCTTAAGAATGGAGGTTGCTTCTTCTCTAAATTTCTTAGCCGCATCTTCCGGCTTGATTTTGTTGTAGTTCATTTGTTCTGCAAGGCTGGTCAACGATTTGAATACCTCTGCAGAACCGATTGGATCTGCTGGATCCATTGGGGAACTGTTCTCTTCAGCCCATGCCACATAATCATATACTTGGATTTGAGCTTCAGTAGACACTTCTTTCAATGCTTCTTTCACTTTTGCAGCTACTGGAACGCCACGATCGCCCAAGATCAATTTATTAGCTTCAATATCGTTGACGAAGAAGCTGATAAATTTAGAAGCCTCTTCTTTTACTTTCGAATTCTCAGAAACGGAGAAGAACATACTTGGTTTCAAGAACAAACCTTTTGTCATTTCAGGGCCAGGCATTGCTGCAAGGGCAAGCGGACGATTAGCTACTTGCTGCAAGCCTACGAATTGGTTAGACCATTGCCATACGCCGATACCTTGATTAAGTACGAGATGGCTGTCTTCAGCGCCTTTGATTTGAGCAAGAACATCTGGAGAAGGAACAGCGCCGTCAACTACAAGCTTTGCCAGCTTTCCGAAGAAATCAGTGAACATTTGATCGTCTTCATAGCCTAGTCCATTACCTTCCGCATTAAACAATGTTTTGTCTAGTGTACGGAGATAATATCCGAAGAATACTTCAGCACGCATACCGCTATCGAAATACAAGCCCGCAGCCTTTGCTTTTTCTGCCATTCCGACATAATCATCCCAAGTGAAGTTTTCAGGAATGGAATCGATGCCTGCTTTTTTCAGCAAAGCCGGATCATAGTTGAATCCAAGCGCATTGACACCTAGGTTTATCCCGTATAGCCCATCGCCTAGTTTACCGCCGTCAATCGCATTTTGGCTGATGTCGCTCACATCGATTTGATTGCCAAGGAATGGTGTCAAATCTGCTAGTTGGTTCCTGCCTGCATATTGGGAATAGTTTTGCGTATCAATTTGGATAATATCAGGAAGCTCATTCGCAGCCGCTTGTGGAGCCAGCTTCTTCCAGTAATCATCGTAGTTCGCATATTCCATTTCGATCGTCACATGCGGGTTTTTAGCTTTGTACATCTCAATGACCTTCATCGTGTAATCATGTCGTGGCTGACCGCCCCACCATGCAATACGGAGTGTTACTGGCTTTGCTTCTGTTGATTCTTTCACTTCGGTTCCTGTTGAAGGTGTGTTAGTGGAGTTAGTTGCGTTACCATTGCCGTTATTCCCTCCGCAAGCGCTTACGAGAACCATTGCAGCAGTCATGAGAGTCAAAAGCATTTTCTTCGGTGCTTTCATTGTGTTACGCCCCTTCCAAACTCTTTAATGTTGTTTACAAGCTTTATTATAGGCCGAATGTCGAATCATCGGAATTCAAAAAACCGCTTTCTTTGTTAAAAAAACAGAGGTCGCCATTATGGCGACCTTTTAAATTCCGATGGCGTGAATCCGGTATGCTTTTTGAATACTTGGCTAAAATATTGAGGATTATCTCCGAAACCAAATCTCTCCGCAAGCTCGAACACCTTTACGTCACCGGTCTTTTCGATTTCTTCCATTGCCCGCTCCATCCGCAAACGGACCACATAATTTGAAAACTTCTCGCTCGTTTCTTTCTTGAACAATTTGCCTAAATAATCGGCATTCATATACAAGATTTCGCTGGCTACCCAGCCTAGGGACAGCTCAGGATTCGAAATTTGCTCTTCGATTACGCTGATCATCTTCTCGATAATAAGGGAGTGCTTCTTCGTATACGTCTGAAAATTTCGCATGCAAATTTGCTCAGCGCTTTCCGTAACGAATTGCTCGAGAGCCCTAAGTGTGTAGAAGCTATCGAACTCAGCAATTCGAGTGAGGTATTCATTGATCTCGTCCGGTTTTCCTTGCCGAACAAGCGAAATATAAAGTGGAATGACATACGACTTAGAGAGATGTGTATCCATCCGACTGTCTGCCAGCAAACCAAAATAATTTTGCAGCTCCGCTTGGACAAATACCCAGTCTCCTGACTTCACATGCATACAAAGCGGCTCTTCATCGTAGATAAATGCTTCTAAAGCGTTTTCATCGCCGCGTTCGACATCAACCTGCGTAATGATGCTTCCCTCACCCAAATAAAACTGGTAATTTAAACATTCAAGTGTATCACGGTACATTTTGCGAGCATCTGTTATTGGCCCTCCATCACTAACAGCAACAGTCGCATCTAGCTTATAGTAAGTGGAAAATGTCTGCTTGATGGCTATGAGCATGGGGAACAAACTGTCTTTTTCTATTATTTCCTTAATGAGCAGCAAGACATGCTTTCCAATCGTAGTGCTTAAGAGAACAGTGGCTTTGCCTAGAACATCTTGGGCAATATTTTTGATGGCAAACATATGCTCGAATTCAAACTTGCCTTCGATTTGGAATAAGAGCAGCTGTACTTGATCATCCTCAACCGTTATATGGAATAAGTTACCGTAATCATCCCAATCCCTCTGTCCATAGGTTTTGTTCGTAACGAGCTCCTTGAGGAATTGTTCCTTGGCATGTGGAAGCACCTTGGAGAGCTCCTTCTGAATATTGTGCATGAATTTCTGCTGCGACTGCTGCTCTTCCAGATCAGCAATAACTTCGGATAATGCATCCGTTATCGTATTCTCATTGCATGGCTTCAGCAAATAATGCTTAACCCCGAATTGCATCGCGGTTCTTGCATAATCGAACTCACTAAAGCCAGACAAAAGGATAAAGGCGATATGCGGGTATTTTTCGTGCACCTTTTCTACTAATTGAAGACCGTTCATGCCTGGCATCTTAATATCGGATATGACAATATCGGGCATATGACTTTCGATAAAGGCCATGGCTTCAAGACCGTTGCGCGCCGTACCAGCAAGCTCCGTATTATAGTTTTGCCATTTGACGGTTAAAGATATGCCTTCAACGATGATGCGTTCATCATCAACCAACAATACCTTATACATGAGAATCCCTCATTTCGTAAGGAAGCATCAGCTTCACACATGTGCCTCCGTTTGGATCGCTCTCGACCGATAACCCATAGGCTTCGCCATATAGAAGCTTAATCCGATCTTCTATATTTTTGAGACCAAGTCCTGAACCTTTCGTTTTCACTTGACCGCTTAGCAATTGAGCAACGAACGACTGCTCCATACCCGGCCCATTATCCGCTACGGTTATGAACAGCCAGTTATCCTTTGTATAAGCACCAATTTTGATCATGCAGGTGTCAATCATTTGCTCCAGACCATAATTGATTGCATTCTCAACAAGTGGCTGCAGGGATAGCTTGGGGATACTGCAATACATCAGTTTCTCAGGTACATCCACATGGAAATCCAATCGTTCCTCGAAGCGGTATTTCTGAATGGTTACATAATGATTAATAATATCCAGTTCTTTACTCATCGGGATAAGCGGTTCCTTCAAATTGATAGAAGTACGCAGCAGCGAACCTAATGCTTCAACCATTTGCGATATATGAGTTTGATTGCTAAGCTTAGCTGACCAATTAATGGATTCCAATGTATTATACAGAAAATGCGGATTGATCTGCGCTTGCAGCGCCTTAAACTCCGTATCGCGAATCGTTAATTGCTTCACATAATTTTCATGGATGAGCTCATTGATTCGTTCTACCATAATACGGAAATTTCGATGCATTTGTCCAGCTTCGTCCATGGCAAGCGTTCGTTCATTCGGTTCTTCGATGTATTCGAAATGGCCGAGTTGTACTCGTTTCATTTTGGCATTCAATCGCTCAATCGGCTCCGTTATACCTCGTGCGAAGCTGACCGCAATCAACAGAATGACGATGAACAACACAGCGAATATGAGAAGAATTGTATTCTTAACCTTAGCTACTCGATCAAAAATATCATCAAAAGGAATGAACGTGAAGTAGGTCCATTCTGTATAGGTTGAAGCAATGTACGTGACAAAATATTGCTTCCCTTCATACTTGATTACCTTGTAGCCTTCTTCACCGGATACAGTTGCCAAGGTATCGATTGGAAATGCCGACGCCTCTGGATAGATAGCTTCATTATTTTTCATGATGATGAGGTTTGCATCGTTGCTGCTCATCCCTTTCGCAAAGTCGCGAAACAGCTTATTCATATCGATTCGCAGTGCAATGGTGCCGATGTGATCCAATTTCAATTGTTCGAAGGACCGGACTTCTCGTGCAGCAACTAAGGATTTATCATTGCTAGTCGGAGCAATCCATGTGCTACCCCCTTTATTAACAGCCGTCAATTGCTTGAATTGGTCCAGACGATCCTGGAATACCGTAATAGAATTGGCACCAACGGCGTATTCATTATCATTTACATCATAAAGCTGAGCCGATAAGACGTACTTGTCCAATGCGCCGATATTGACCATTCGTTCTTTGACCGTCAATTGAACGACATAATTATCGTAATCGGATAAGCCGCTTTTAATAGATCGCAAATAACGCTGAATGGTTGAATCCGTAGATAACATAAACGTTAGTTTTTCCATCCTTTTGAGCTCGTTCTCAATACTTATGGAAGATAAACTCAATGCTTTGGAGGATTGCTTATAGATCTCTTGGTCATAGAAGTCGAAAGCGTATTGCTGAATGATAATCGCAAGAATGGAAACCACGAGCATAATGACAGAGATGAGCACAAACATTTTATGCTTGATTCTAAGATTTGTGTAAAGCGCTTTCAATTTGAACATGTTCAAATACCGCCTCCCATCACCACACTGATTGCCAAAATAAGAGCGCCCTGCCTAGCGGCGGGCGCGGTTCCTCTTATTTTTTTATCAAATATAACGTAATTTCTTCACGATTGTGGAAAAGCTGCTTTGCTTTCTGAAGGACGAACTCTGTCGATAATCTCGAAATGACGTCTCTGATGGTTTGCAGCGGTTTACGATGCATAAGCTTTACCGTTATGATTGCTGTTGCACCGCTTTTAAGCGCTTGCTCCAGATCAAGTACCAGCTTGCACATAAGCATAGGGCTCCAGCTCATATCACATACTAATAAATCAAACGTTTCAGGGCCCAACTTCACCTCAGACGCATTTTTCTTCAAATACGTTAATGTCGGATAAGCCATCAAGGATGGGTGTAATTCAGCAGGATCGATTGCTGTTACTCGCAAGCCACGCTCAAGAAGCAGCGAAGTCCATCCTCCAGGCGCTGCACCTACATCAAGCGCTTGTTGAAATCCGGCATAATTCAATTGAAATGCACGTTCTGCCTCAAGTAGCTTGAATTTCGCCCGCGATACCTGTCCTTCTTCTCGTTGGAAACGTACAGCCCCGCCTGGCCAGTCAGAGAGCATGTCTGCTGGAGCACCGAATCCCGCATACAGTTTATCTGCTGCAGCATAGATAGCTATAATAATATCCGGTTGTTGTACAACGGGCTCTGCGCCTATTTCCTCCAGCACCGCGTCAATAACCGCTTTCGTATCTGCTGCTGTGTATACGAAGGCTGTCTTGGATGTGCGTCTGATATGAACGGATACCCGTTTATTCTCAAAGGACTTAACGGCATTACGTACCATATTGGACAAATCCTCTAGGTCGTTCGCACTTCCTGCAATGTCAATTGTACGATCTACCGGCTGCATATGACGTAGAAAGATTGGCTCCTGCTGATGAATAGCTTGCAGCGTATCTTTGCGGTCGAGCGAGCTTGTCCATAAAAAAACCTCGCCGGCAGCAAGCTGCGTGAAGGCAGCGCCATCGACAATCCGGCGGAGCTCCTCCATCGCGTATGATGCATAAGTTTGATTAGCTGTTCCGATCCATTGACTCACGTATGTTAAACCTCTTTCATTATGAATTACTCTTTGATCCTTCATGGAGAGCAGTACTCTATCTGATAACAAGTCACTCGCTCTGCCGAATACCTCCTAGCATGAGGCATTCGGCAGAAGGTTCTCCAAGATGTCAGCGTTCGGCTATT
Organism: Paenibacillus sinopodophylli; assembly: GCF_005930355.1. Lineage (GTDB taxonomy): Bacteria > Bacillota > Bacilli > Paenibacillales > Paenibacillaceae > Pristimantibacillus > Pristimantibacillus sinopodophylli. The sequence continues at coordinate 520,458 of NZ_VDBO01000001.1, read as the reverse complement.
TCGTTAAGCAGCGTATCTGGCATCGGGCCGTTGAACAGCTTCGTATCCGTAGGCGCGCTGCTTGACAGCAAATGATACATCTGAATACGTCCTGCTGCGCTTGAGGTATGCAAGTAAATCTGGCGAGGGAATCGACCTGTTTCGACAATGTGACGAACTACCTCATACCCTGTAGGCTGCGCCCATCCCAGATCATAGTCCAATGATAGAATATCTATCTGCTCCAGATCCAGAAGCTGCTTGCAATCCTCAGCATTACTAGCAAGTACAAATCCCTTAGGGCATACTCGGTAATCATCGAGATAGACATGAATCATAAATAACCCTCCATTCAACGGAATTTCATTGGATGCCGGCTTAATGCTCTTTTTGACAGTTTGAACATACAAATGCCTTTTTGGCCGAAACCTCGATTTTCTCAATTGTTTGTCCGCAGCCTGCACAAGCCTGACCCTCGCGGTCATAAACTTGAAAAGATGTCCTGTAATTCCCTATGTTTTGCGCCTCTGACGTCAACGGCTGTTCACCAGCCCCGCCGCCTGCAATCGCTTCCTTTAATACCTTATGCATGGCTGCATATAGGCGTTCCCAGCTTTCCTGCTCGAACATAGGAATCTTTGCATCTGGGCGGATGGCAGCTGCATAGCAAATTTCATCTGAATAAATGGTTCCGATTCCGGAAATAACGTTTTGATCCATTAAAGCAGCTTTAATAGCGCCTCTTTTTTTGGAAAATCGTGCGGAGAAACGCTCCAACGTCAAATTTTTATCCAGCGCATCCGGACCCATCTTTCCGAGCTTGCCTTCCACTTCTTTCACGGTCAGAAGCTGCAGATCATCTGCCCGCAATCCAACTGCGAATAAGATAACATCCCCGAATACAAGCTTTAGCTGCGCACTGCGGATAGGTTGGTCCGTTTCACTTCCGATATACAAATAAGCGGCTTGCCCCAAATGAATCATCAGACGTTTCCCGTTGTCCAGATGCAGCAGAAGATGCATCCCGCGCCGCTCAACAAACCATACCACTTTCCCAATTAAATCTCTTTGGATCTGTTCCTCGGTTGCTTGCAAGATTTTTGAGCTTGATACCGCAGCTCCAGTCAGTTGAGCGCCTGCTAATTTCTCCGTTAGCAATCTTTTGTATATGTCCAATTCAGGTAATTCCTGCATAACATTTCGCGTCCTTCCTATGTCCTTCGTTTCATCTGTGTCATACTTCTCTATGTTCAGATATATAAGCACGAAGCTCAGCTAAGTGATTGCATACAACCGTTGGCTCGCAGTCTGCCAATTCCATATAATGTGAAAGATTATCCGCTGTAGTAAGTCCAGTTAATACTAGAATCGTGCCACAGCCTGCTGCGGCTCCGAAAGCGATGTCTGTTGCCATATTGTCACCGATTACCCACGTCTCATTAGCCTGCAATCCGATCTCTCGGAGTGAATAATCCATAAGAATAGATGAAGGCTTGCCAATTAGAATCGGCTCCATCCCGCCTGCTGCACGCAGCATAGCTCCAATTGAGCCTGCTCCTGGAATTAGACCGTCAGAGGATGGAAGCAACAAGTCCGGGTTCGTCATGACGTATGTCGCACCACCATGAATATGCCTTACTGCCTTCGTCAGACGTTCATATGTGAAGGAACGATCGATCCCTTGCAGCACATAATCAGGTTCTTCCTCCGATAGCACTAAACCCGCAGCCTGAACGGCTCTCACCAGTCCAGCCTCGCCAACAACAAACACGGAGGCCCCAGGACTCCTATTCGCTATATACTCAGCTGCAGCTTGTGCAGAGGTGCAAACGTCCTCAGCAACTGCAGCGATACCCATATGAATAAGCCGTTCTGCAACCTCTTCCGGTGAAGCAGAGGAATTATTAGTTACGAAGCGGAATGGAAGCTTCGTCTCTCGCAAATAGGCAATAAGCAGATCTGCGTTGTCGATACGATGTATGCCATGGTATAAGGTACCATCTAGATCAATAAGCAAACCTCGCATCGCAGGTAGTTTGTTTGTCATTGCTGTGAATCCTCCAAATTGGTAAGTAGCATCCAAGATCCCTTTCTCGCTGCTCGCTGTCCCATTACAATTCTTATCTATGTTTCGACGCCTTACGGCGAAGCCGTGATATTCGATTACGCAGTGCTTCAAGCTCAGCTCTTTTCTTACTATCTGTCCGCACAAGTGTCGAATGATTCAAAGCATGCTCGAAAGCCGTAACCGCGTGACTGAGTGCGGCTTCGTAGTTTTTCAGCTTATGCTCATAATACATCGCAAGTTCAATGCTGGCTTCTTGTGCCGCAGGTCCGAAATAACTCGCAGAATGGATAATTGCCTTCTGCCACAATAACACAGCACGACCCCAATTTCCAGCCTTCTTGTCACGCGCTGCCAGCATAAGAAGGGATGTCGGTTTGGCTTGGTCTTGATTCATGGCCGTTTCAAATAGTCGTGCAGGCAGCAGGGTATTCCCCATACGTTCCAGCCATAGCCCGGTTCTTACCATCTCTTCCACTTCATCAGGAAGCGGAATATAGGCTTCTATATCCCCATTCAATAAATGTCCGAATCGAATCGCTAGACAAGCAAGTGACAGCATATCCATTTCATTATGGCGAAAAACCCCTTCAAGCGGCGTTGGGTTGCCATCTGCTAAGTATTGAAAATAAAGCTGTGGTGCTAACGAACCAGGAACATCATCCTCTCGGTTAATACCGAGTCGCTCCTCTTCCACATGGCTTAACTTACAGGAGACCAGTGTATTCCGCCATATTGACCGTGCAGGATGCAAGAAATCAAGATGCTTAGGCGACCATGTTTGACGTCCAAAACCATTCATTATGAATCGATTCTCTACGAGAGGCCAATCGAATGTTTTCCCATTATATGTGGATAAATAAGTGAATTGCTGAAGCTTCTCCGCCAAATAGGAAAGCATCGCCCTCTCCTCAGCAGGATGACGGATTAAAGCCTGTTCAATGACAAAATGTCCCTTTGACATATAGGCTATGCCGACCATAAAGGGAACGTTCCCTGCACCAACGCCTAAACCTGTCGTTTCCAAATCCAGAAACAAAATCTGTTCTGCAGATGCCTGCTCGGCTTCCGGATGAAAAGCCGTTAATCCGGGAGCAGCTTCCTGCAGTTCCTTCAACGCGTGCAGTCCATGGCGATGATGGAAAGGATAGTGGACCACTCGCAGCAGAAAGCTGCCTATTTCATTTGTTGCCAGCTCGACACCAATTGCAGACCACTCTAGTAACTGCTGATCTTCTTCAAAGATATCATCATCCTCATGCTGCACGCTCGAGAGCACAATCGTATCCTCAGGCACTGCTTCCAATGATGTTGTTATCCCGCGCAGCTTGTTCATTCTATCACGCATGCCGCTCATCGAATGTCCTCCGCTTCGTTAATGACATCAAACCTCCATACCTTCAAGCTAGTTTACAATCCCGCAATTAACAAAAGGGATTTTTTCTTCGCGTTCATGCCTACTATTTCCGTACCGATACATGAAGGGCAGCCAGCTTCACAAGGGCATTTTTGAATTAAATTTGTAGCAGCAGCTTTTATATCATCGAATCTCTTATATACGTCTTCCGCTAACCCGATCCCACCAGGATAATGGTCATATATAAAAATAGTGGGCAATTGTGAATGTTCTGCTCTGATTTGCGAAACGACATGAATATCGCTCCTGTCGCACATCACATGAACAGGTACAATATGCCGTATTACATTTGATAACCCGATAAGTAACTGCTCTAACGTTTTTGTTTCTAGCGAGGGGTCAACCTCATTTAACTCTATCCAGGTTGCACTGGTGTGCAGTTCTTCTTCGGGAAGTTTCACCTGGCCATAACCGATGTTTTCAAAACTTGTCAATCGAATTTTAATGAAGTGGGGTACAGAACCATGAAATAAATGTGGAACGGCTATATGCTTCGCCGTCGGATAAGTAGAATAAATCAATACGGGGGTCATACTTTAATACTTCTAAACCAGCAGCTGCGGTATACTTCGCGGCTGCTTTTGCATTATCCAGGCCGATAAATTCGGCAGCAAGTGTAAGGGCTTCGTTCACTGGGGTTCCCTCCCATACATCTCAATATTCATAGAATTACATGGCACCTAATTCTATCTTCTTTTCTTTGTAATATTTTTCAAACTCATTATCTCTAAAAATTTCAATTGATACTCCATCTGGGGAATCGTGATCGGTAGCCCATCCAGTAATCACGCCACTCATAAAAGCATCCCTCAAAATATTTTTCAGAACAGCATTTCTTATATAAGGCAACCAAACCACTCCTTATGGACAATTTTATTCACTCAGATACTTAATGCGTTATTTTGTTTTTCTTTGGCTTTTTCAAGCAAAGGAATCAGCGCACTATTATCAATTCCATGCTTATCCTGAAATTCGATCATTTGCTGCAATTCCTCGATTAACCATTGATACGGTTTCTCCACATGTACACCGCCTATTCACTGAATTACTTGTGCTTCCCATGAAGGTATCCGGCGGAACTGAAACGGAAATATCGTCTGCCAATGTGTAAATATAAAAACCAATGTCCTTCTTCACGAAAGAAACGAATCTTCACCATGTACACCGCCTATTCCTTATGGTCAATTGCTATTTACTATGTTGTATAGCAGCTAGGCAGTTTCTTGTTCAGATTCTTCTTTTGCTGACTTGCCGCAAAACGGGCAATACGAAATTGTCATATTGATGTTTGTTGACTTCTTTCTTCCAATAGGCTCATGCGTAATGGTTATTGGTGTACTTAGAGTAGATTCAATACGATTACCATTCATCAGAAATGCAGCGTTGCTAAAGTCCACGGATATGATTTTCAATTTCGCATATTGATCTTGTTTTGGTAATTCGTCTTTCAACCTTGCTTTAATTTCGCTTAAACAGTTACAGTTCATTGACTCTCCTTCTTTCTGCTCTATTTGTTGATATTCATTGAAATACTTCGTATTCCCATTCGCAGCCTTGGCAAACGGCTACGGTGCTTAATTCCGTTTCTCCTGTAATGGTATGCTTCGTCGTTACCTTGAAGCGGTCGAAGATTTCCGTTTCCCGGCAACTGCGGCAGTATCCGGTAGCGGCTACCAGGTAGACGCGGCTTACTGGTTCCTGGTTATCGGTCATTGTGCCACTTTGACGACGGTAACAACGACCCCCCCGCCTTCCGCGTCGTACATTTCTTTAACTTGCCCTACCCTCAAATATGCGGGAACTTGTCGGTCAGCGCAGTACCCTTCATACATTAAGACTGGCGGCGCATTGTCCGAATCTTTTTCATAAATGATAAGTGTCGTTCTTAGCATTGGTTCCAGGTAATTTGTCAACAAATGCCCCAACGTACCTGTAGTGTAATCGTTAGCGTGTCCCATTAAACAAATACCCCCTTTCGGCAGTAGCGGCATTTCCCGCATGTAACCGCGTCGGCTTCCTGGTCAGTAATGCTTTCCGGGTCGATAGTTCCAGCCAGGCCACAGCCAGTTGAATTTTTGCTGCCTGGTTCGTACAAGTGTACTTTCGGGTTTCCCTGATAGCGAACCGTCTGTACGGTCTTCGGAAGTGTTACGCCCAGGTTCGCGGCTACCCGATTTTCGACTGCCGCGAAATCTACAGCAATTACGGGTGTAATACTTGCCGCCTGTTCCCCCCAACCCAGCAATTCAAGCAACGCCTTCGCCCTTTGTGCTTTATCCGGGTTAGCTGCCATATACAGAGGTATCATTTCTTCCAACAGTTCACGCTGACCGAATTCAGGGCCGTTTGCTTTTGCCAGCGCGTCCATCAGCGCCCGCGTTTCCGGGACAACCTTTGTACTGTATACAACTAGGGTCTTACCTTCCACAATTCGTTTACCTCTTGCCATCCCGTATTACCGCCTTTGCGTGTGGTTTATGTATCTGTCCATATTATACAAGTAAAGATAACTTGATGTAAAGACTTTCCATGACGACCAAGTCATTTATGATATATAAATTACGAGTTTCTACAGGGGGGTATCTTTATACAAAAAGAAAAAGCCGGGGAAGTGTACTAAAAAAGTACCCCCCAGGCAATTTACAGCATCCTTATATTATAATAGCAAAAGAGAAGAACAAAGAAGTAATACTATAAGTATTAGATACTAATAATAACTATATATATATAACTATATATTATTTATTATTTATATATTTATTATATATATATATATTAGTAGTCTTTTTTACGCTGCATGAATTTAGAGCCAGGTTTGCAGCTTTTCGAAGTCCTTGCCAGTCGCCTTTACGTATAAGCGCTGTCCGTCCTCAAAAGATATTACGGCTGTACTCGCGTCTGTCTTACGCCCTCCAATTGCGGCCCCTGCAATTAGCCCTAGCCCCCCAGTAAGTACGCCGCCGATTATAGCCCCCGCTGCTGCTTTTCCAGCGCTGCGGGTCGCGGCTTCCTGCCAGTCCAGGCTTGCAACTTGTAACATCGAAGACGAAAAAAGACCTGTTTTGAATTTTAGCGCACCGGGCTTACTCCCCTTATCTATGTAAACGTCGATCCCTTTCACATGCTTACAGCCTGTTACAATTTTTAATCTTAACGACATATGTACCCAGCCCCTTCCTATTATTACCTTATTCTACATCGAATGTCCTCTACGGACAACAGAAAACGACAAAAGGCCCACTGGGGGGCCTTCTACTATTAATATATACGTTTGAAATTATCCTCATCTACGGCTGCTGTACTGCGCCAGTTCCGGGCAGTCAACTGCTTGGCCTGGGCAACATCCCCAGCCCTTATTGCCTTCTGTATTTCCCCGATTCGGTAATGGCGCTGCTTATCGTGAATGGCAGTAAGCGCCAACTGCGAAAGAATGTCCAGATGGCCTTCGGCCTTATCGGCGGTAAAAAGTCCCTTTACGTAGTTTTCTACAGCCAGCTTTATATACTTGTCGATAAATTGTTCTGTTCCGCGCTTATTCACTTTAACCGCCCCTTATATTTTGATTATCTTTTAACATGCTGCAATTCCTGTGTATTCTTCCAGGCCTATAGCTTCTTTACCTTTGGTAAACATCGTATGCCCTATTGTCTTTTCCAGGGCTACATACTTCGCGTACAGTGCAGGGTTATGTTCTGCCCCATGACGAAGGTCGTTAAGGCTCCCCATGATACAAAAAACGCAAGAAAGACGTTCATTTTTTTCATAAGCCCAAAAAGGGCGCTGCCCGGCGTCGATGATTACCTGGAATACGTCGGCGGTCGAAAGGTCGAAGATCGGCAGCCAGTCGTATACCGTACGCTGTACCCGGCCTGACACGGTTAATCGCTTGTTAAGAGTAAGCGCCTGCTTCTTCGAACGCGCGGTAGATTCTGCGGCCCGAATTCCAGTACAGTTAATAGCGATAGTAGCGCCGCGCTTTTTCAAATCGGCGCGAATGAATGTATGGATAGGGTCGCGCTTTAGATCGCTGGTGCATTGGCGGCAGCTACTGGAAGGCCACATACCGCGTTTTTCTACCATCCCTAGGAAGGTCTTCGAAGCTGCCACTACGTTTACCGGGTGCGAAACATTGGCGCGAATATGGGATTGTACCCCAGTCCATTCTACTTCGCCCAGGTCGGCATGAACTACAGCCAGTTGATCGGATGGAATGACGTCCCGCAGCAGGGCGTACATAGCCTGGCTATCTTTCCCCCCGCTGTGTGATACGTAAAAAATCGCGCCCTGGGTAATAAGCCCCTGTATTTCGTCCGTAAGTTTTAGCATTTCGATTACTCCCCCATTCAATGTATAAGAAGGGGCCTAAGCCCCCGTTTACTATTTCGTTTCTGGCACAACTGGGACGATAAGCCATTTACCCGGTACAATGCGGTAAATCGGATTTGTGTCCAGTACTTCGTAAGCTTCCGGGTCAAGTCCCAGGGCTATTAAGTCTTCGGGGCGCTTTACGAAAGTGCCGTCGTTCAATTGGTTACGCGCTTTCTGTGCCAGTTGTAGGCTACCGCTAAAAGCTTTCGGCTTTACCATTTTTCCGCAATCGGATGCCCATACTACAGCATGGCTGTAAGTCCTGTCTGTCGTACGCTTTACTTCTACCCCGTTAACCACTGCTGAATAAATCGTTTTTGCCATTTTGTCGCCCTCATTCCGTATATTTGTTAACCATAGATAACATTATATACAAATAACATTAAGAAGTAAAGATTTCTTTATAACTTTACATTTAATAAGGTTGTTTTATATGTAAGTAAAGTGTACATAGTCGTCATGGACTATTTAGTAAATGTCGTGGGTACTATCTTTATTGCTATAGTCACACTTTTGACACATGAATGTTATCCCATAAATAGCAACCTTGCCCGTTTATGTCGAATCCATTAAAGCAAAAAAAGCCCACGCTGTAAGGACTGCCAGCATAGGCTTTATTTTCACTTGTCATTTCTGTCTTCATTTGTCGTTTAATGTCGGTAAAATATGGTAGCATCATGTCGCTTGTGGAAGTATTATAAGAGAAATGTTCTCTACGGAAGCGTAGAATATCGGTCGTAGTAAACCGTAAAACGGTTTACTTTACTACCTTCTCACCAAACAACAAAAAGCCGTGTTCATACAAAGTACGTGGATCGCAGTCTAACACATTAGAAACGATGAACAAGCTTCGTAAAGACATGACGCGTTCATCAGTCGCCCAAAAGGATATTTGCCGAAAATCAAAACCCGTTTCTTCGGCTAATTTCTGCTGATTCCAGCCTTTTTCGGCTAGTCGTTTATTGAGAAGGCAGCGTCCGACTTCACCAGTCATGACGGCCCTCCGTATGATTTATTTTCGTTTTTTAACTAATCTATCATAAGGTATTTTCGCTTAACTGAAAAGGAACAGGTATTTAGCAAGTATAAAGCCGCGTGGATTCTGGCTTTTAAAAACCACACCAGGAGAGAGGAATACAGATGAAATTCGAAGTATATAGCGAAGCACTTGCTGCTGCAAAAGCCCGCTTAGATAATGCTAAACGGCTATATGATACGGGAATAACAGTTTTGAATTGCGCTAAGATAAAATACGAAAAAGGAGTACAAGCCCTGCCCCCAGGGCATAGGCAGGAAATAAAAAACCTAGAAGAAGAGGTGGCTCATTATTTTTTGGCATCTCAATAGTAGTAGCTACAGGACTTGTGGCAATAACCCCTACTTGCAAAAAAAACAAGCCCCCAAGCATTAGCCTGGGGGCTTGTTTTACTGTACAGGTTGTCCACTAGCAATTCGTAATTCATTAGCAAGACGATTAGCTTCCAGCATTCCCGCAGAGTCGCCTTTCTTTTTTGCGTCGTTCCAGGCCGGACTTAAAAACCTTGTTATGATCTTGTTTGCGTCTACTGCCTTCATTTTCGCTTTTTCCTCCTTCGCTGGCGCGACTACGGGCGCTACAGCTTTATAATAGTCCTGTAGATACTGGGTAGGTTCCACAACTCCGGCTTCCGTGGCTGTCCAGCCGTATAACGGGGCAGCCGCTTTTCGAACCTCGTAGTGTAAATGATTGCCTGTACTTGCACCCGTCGTACCCTGTTTGCCTATCATCTGGCCCTTAGTAACCTTATCGCCTACCTTTACGATAGCCGCACTAAGATGGGCGTAAATGTGCAGACAGCCCTTGTTATCCTTTATTGCTACAACTATACCCATTTCGGCCGGGATGCCAATACCGGGTACACCTAGTTTGGCATAGAGTACCGTACCAGCTACAAAAGCATGTAGTGGGCCATTACCAGGTGTGACAACTAGATCGACCCCACGATGAAACTTGTTAACGTGCAACTTGGGATGCATTCGCATCCCGAACGGGCTTGTCAGGCGGTACTTAGGATCGTACGTCCAGTTACTCATCGCTCTCCGCCCTCTCCTTTGCCTGCTTGACGATCTGATGACCAAACACAGCAAATGACCCAGCCAAAACGCCTTGAATGACCGCTTCAGGGCTCCATCCAATTAACCACACTGTAACAGACACCGCGACAGAAGTGACGATATAAACGATGCTCCAGTTAGGTACTTTCGGTGTTTGCTTCAAAACAAAGCCAATAGCCCAGCAAGCAGCAACTACAATCAACAATTTCGGATCAATTAATTGAAAAATAACATTCCAATCCATTTCAATCATCCTCTCAAATTAGTTTGCTAGACCGCCCTTAACGATAAAGGCGATAACCGATAAAACAACTGCACCGATAACCGTAGTTCCACCCCAAAAAATGATCCTGTCTATTCCGTCCAACCTGCGATGCGCCGACTTTGATTTATCGAGCGCTTCACGAGCAATGTCGTTGTTCACCTCAAATTTCTCTACTAGACGCTGCACTGTTACGGTGAGGTCATTTATATTTTTAGCGCCCACTTCTTGCAATACTTCCACCCGCCCTACTTTGACTGATATATCGTTTAGTTGCTGCTCTTGCGTCACGCTAAACACCTCCTAAAATTGAAATTCATTTTATTGAATGTAAAAACCATTTCCGGTTGCACTGTACCGTAATGTATAAATAGCCCCGGCCACCAACGCCCCGGCGCCCATTGCCATGCTAGTAGAATAAATAGCCTTTCCACCCAAACCATTGATGTTTATTGTTGGGCTTGCCGCTGGGTTAGTGGTTGGTATTTTGATTGCAACAGCCATCCCATCGACATACCCACCCGCTGGTGCAGGGTTTAAAGTTAGGAAGTATGCGTTTGATGAAAGTACAGGAACCCCGTATCCCGGCTGTCTTACATAATCTGTTTTTAAGTTAAAATCGCTGGCATGGTAGCCATCCAATAAATCGGAATTTAGTGCGTTGTTCACTGTCCCGTTGCTCACTGGTATTTGACCCGTGGCATTTCCTGCACTGTATCCTCCATGGTATTCCACGTTCAAATTCGTTACCATCGTGGACGACAACACAAGCATAGGGGCTAAAGGCCCATTCGGTATTGTGAGAGATAGCCTGTTCATCACACCCTCGCCGCTCGCCCCTCGAAGTAGTATCGAGTTAGGATCGTCGCCATATTTTGCGTGTGCATTGTCTACCATGTCGGCATTTAACTTCGTTACTAGCGCGGATGACGAAACGTTAAAAGGCGGCGAACCTTCGCTCGCGGTTGACGCAAAGAAACTGGCCGTCATTGCTTGGAAAGCCACGGCACTACCCATTCTTAAATCTTGATCGAAATGGAAGCCATCAACCATATCGGCATTAAGGTTTGTGTTGACGGCTGTTGAATCGACAATAAACGGTGCGGCGGGGAATGAAGTGGAGATAAACCTGTTCGCCGTTAAGTTTGCGGAACCGTCACGGACTGCTAATGTATTTAAAGAACTTGTCAATGCCGTTTGGAATCCGTCCACCATATCGGCATTCAAGTTGGCAACAACCGTCTGGCTGGTTACCGTCAAAGGGGCCGTTCCATTCGCCTGAGTCAACGTTGCTCGCACAAATGAAGGCGAAGCGGTGCTCCTGACATTCTGATTAAGCCAGCCAAAGATCGTTTCCAGATTAATCGAAGGAAGCGTAACCCACGATGCTTTTCCAGTAATCTCTTTGATCAAATAAGCCAACTTGCTCCATAAACGCGTAGGCGTATCGGCTCCTGATGTCGCAACCAGTGTATCGTCTATACTACGATTTCCGATTACAGTATCAGTAGCAGCGCCGTCCGCTATCTGCGCTGACCCTACAGTTTTCGATGCTATTTTTGCGGCCGTTACGTTCAGGTCAGCTAGTTTTGCAGTAGTTACTGCTAAAGCTGCTAGGGAAGACGTTCCTATAAGCGGGCCGTTACCTGCTGTACCATCGTGCTTATGCCCGGTTGATTCGTGGAAAAGGGCGTCTAGCTTTACCCAGTTGTCACGTAACATGGTATCAGTATTAAAAAAATTCTCGCCGTCCGTCGCTATGACCGGGTAATACAGCCCCAGCTTCGTAGTAGTTGCCATATAGCTAGCTTCCCCCTTAATTTAACGAAGCGAAGTTATTAAGCTTCGTTTCGTTAAGCGTCTTTATTTTTAATGCGTTCAATTCGTTTATTTTCAAATAGCGGTAGCTGAAAGATTTACCCAGATGCGCATGAATGACATTTTCTACTGCTTCTACTACATCAACAATTTTTTCAGGCACACCAAACGGGCCATTAAATTTAATAATGACTTCGCTTTTTGCCATGTCGAATGTTACGTCTACTTGGCCGTTAACGAAAGACTCGCAGACGGTCTTAACCAAGGAAGCCGAAAAGTTACCTGGGCTTCGCCACCGGGAAAGTACCCGGCCCCTCCTGGTTTCGTAGCTATCTGTAGTAATGGTCGGGATATGCAGTTGGTCTTCGTAATACTTTAGGCCCCAGGTCGCCGTCTTAATTCGCAGTTGCGCTTTAAGGTCGGCGTTTTTGTTGTCTTCGGTATCGTATTCGTTGCCCTGGGCCGCCTGGATTTCGGCGTATACCGCGCTAGTTTCGTAGTATTCAGGGGCTTGTGACAGCATACGTTCTACGCGCTCTGTCATAAGCCAGTCACCGTACCCAGCGTCGGTGCTTCTGTCTGCGTTACTGTAAGGTCTGCCGTACCACCGTTAATGGTTAAGGTCGAAAAGCTTTTAAGCCCGATGGTAAAGGCCAGCAGTCCGTAAATTTTGTTATAAATTACAGGAAGCGGAATCTTCGTTGTCGGGTCTACTTCGAATACCAGTTCTTTAAGGTAAGCCTTTACCGAAGTTTGGAAGGCCGCTTTTACATCGGCTGCAATAGCGCCAGCCGCGTACTGCGCCCCAGTTACGACAATGTTTACGGCCAGGTTATCCGCAGCGGCTACTGTGCAGGCGTTCCCCAGCGGTACTTTACCGTCGCCCAGGCCAGTAGCGCCAGGGTCTAGGTATGCCTGGGTATCATTTACTACCTGGGTCGTAGCTGGCGTTAAATCCAGCCCGGCCAGCAGTACCTTCGACGTATTAACGCCAGCCCAGCGCGGTATAACTTTTGCCTTACCGACGCCTGCGACTTCCTGCGCCCATCTTTGAAGGTCGTACTTATTGCCCCCAGTGTCCGGGTGCGTCGCTTTGAAGTCGTACCGTTCCCAGGCTTCTTCGTCGGTTTCCGGGTCGCGGGCTAGAATGGTAGTTCCCTGGTCTGCGATAATCCGTACGCCTGGGATAGAAGGCTGTAAAACGAATTGGCTGCCTGCTGCCAGGTTCCCGATAGTGCCTACCGCTTGGCATGTAATGTTAAGCGTAAGCGCGGTACTGGTCGCCCAGTTTACCGCAGCGTCGGCTGTGAATTTAAGCGGCTGCCCCTGGGCGTCCAGGACTACCGCGTACAGTTGCTGCCCTAGCGGAATGTTTACGCCAGCGTCGGCTGTTATAAGCAGCGCGCGCTTATTATGCGTAGCCCCGATTCGGGTTAGGCCTACGTCGTATAGGCAATCGTCCAGGTCGCTACCTTCCGCATATAAAGCGAATCGGCTGGCTAGAATCGTATCCTGGTTAATTTGCAGCTGCTTAATTTCTGCCGGGCTAGGGGCTACTGCGTCGTACATAAAGTCGCCAGGTTCGGCCCGCCAGCCGTCGGCTTCTACTTTAGCTATCATACGGTCGCGTATGGCTGTTTCGGTTTCTTCGAAAACGGGCTGGAAGTTATTACGTGCCATTAATCCTTGACCCCCTTCCTTATGCGGTGAATGTTAAAGTATCTGTACCGTAAACATGGTCGATAGTTGCCGTTATTACGGCTTCATCCATGCCCTGGCGCTGTATCGTTATGTCGCGTACGTCCCGTAACCAGGGGTCGTATATAACGGCTTCCCTTACGGCCCTTTCCATTTCCGAAAGCTTCGCAGCGGTCGGAAGATCCGATATTCGAATATTATCTACATCGCTGCCATAGGTATGGCCCCGGCTTTCTTCTACTTCCGGGTCGGCTGCGTAAATTAAAAAAAGCCCGCGAATAGTCTGCTGGGCTTTTATTACAATTTGTTCTACTGCTTCCGCGCCTGTGGCCGTTCGTACCTTGCCCGAAGCGTCGGTAGCGAATTCCCCAGCCTGCCAGTCGTATACCGGGGTTTTTCGGTTGTCTTTACTTGCCATGAATACCGCCCCCTTAATACTTGTTAAGAATGATATAGCTTACCTGGCTGCCGTCCCATGTCGGCGCTATCGCCACCCTATCACCATTTGCCAGCGTAAGCCCGTTAGGCTTTGTAGCGCTGTAAGTCGCCGCCATTCCGTCAGGCTTTACTTTACTACCGTCCCAGGTAGCCATAACCAGGCCCCCGTTAAGCTTCGCCAGGATAGCCCAGCGGTTACTACCACCTTCGCCCCCGGCTACTGGGAAAGCTAGCAGTTGGTCGCCTTCACGTAGCGGATAGCAGTCTACTGGAATTTCGAATATATCCAGCCCTAGGGCCAGCTTCGTACCCTGCATAACTAAAGTAATAGGGTCGGGGTCAGAAGTCTTTACTACTACAACATGCAGGCCATTTTCCCCATCGCTACTGCTCATAAATCGAAGAAGTTGTAATAGCGCTACGGTCTTGTCAGTATTTTTTGCCATCCTTACCGCCCCCTACTTCTTACCGTCTAGGCCGTACTTCGTAATAAGCCCCTTCATTTCGTCGTTATAGACTTGTGTTTCGCTTACGCCCTTACCTTTACCGTCTTTGGAAGTCGCTTTTTTCTTTCTCGGCTTCTTTATCTTTTTACCGTTTGCTGTATAGTCCTTCGTGTCGTCTTCGGCGCTATCAAATGGTACAGGCGGTAATCCTGGTGCTTCTTCGACGTCAAAAACCATCGTAATACGTCGGCTGCTTTGGAAGGTATGTTCTACACGGCGAATATAATAAGGGCCTAGCGCCTGGGTTAGATCGTCTTCTACGTAAATAACGTCGCCTACGTGGAAGACAGGCATTACCATGTCGTCGTTAACGCCTTCGATACCGATAGACGCTTTAATCTTTACGCCTTCTTCCAGCATGGCCGCTGCATCAGATTCCATAGTCTTTTCGTGATCTTTGTCTACTTCTTCGAAGCGTGTTCTGGCCCCGAAGTTCTCTATGGATTTTTCGTCAAATTGTACGACAGTCTTACCCGTTTCCCGGTTAACCAACTTAACTACGTTGTAGTGATCTTCTAGGCTTTCTTCGTACTTCGCAGCTGTCATATTTACGCCACGCTGGAAGGCCCACATTTCAGTTGGCATTTTCCTCTCGAAGATCGTAGCCCCGAAGTCTGTTACCGAAGGGTCGAAGCGCAGCCAATACTTCTTACCTCCACCCCTAGAAGTTTTTACCAGGCCGTCGATTATAACTTTATCGCCTTCGGCCTTCTTATAAAAAGACGCTGGAAGAACTACCCCTGTAGGGGCAAGTTTACCACGCACTACGCCGACGTTTTTTAAGACTTCTTCTGCTCGTTGACTTGCTGTAAGGCCCCCCGCGAAGTAGTAGTCGTCGGGATTTTTAACCAGGAAATACAGCGGGTCGTAAACCTTGTATGTTATTGTTCCTTTAGCTTCCCAGCCCCTAACTTCCAGGAATCCAAAAAATTCACGCCTTTCACCTACAAATAGTTCGACTGATTGGCCTAAATAATTTACCAGGCCTTCGGCAGCTTGCAGTTGGAAGTCCAGCGAACGGCAAGACGCTTCTATATCGTCCGTAATTCTAGGCGGTGATGAAAGCAACGGTGCTAAATCTTGCATATTAATAACCAGGCGCAGGGTCATAGCTTATATACCTGGCCTGGTTTTATTAAATTCGGGTTAGGGCCGATTACCGCTTTATTGTCTTCATAAATCGTTTTCCAGGGCTTCGGTACTTTCTTACCAATAAGCGCCAGTGTGTCGCCACTTACTACGGTGTATGTAGCCGAAGTAGCAGCCGAAGACGCGGGGGCTGGTCTGTCTTCGGCTGTTTGCCCAGTAGATACTGGCGTACCGTCGGGCTTAACCTTCTTCGGGGCCAGCTTTATATATTCAGTAAAGTTTACCGCGTAATATATGTCGCCTTCCGCGCCCCGCAGCTTCGGCTTAAACGATTGTAAAAACATAGTTTTATTAATTCCGAAGGCCGCTATTATTACCTGTAAACTTGCGCCGTTATCTTTCCAGGAAGAAAACTGGTTTCGATAAGATACTGGTGCTTTAAGCAGGCCAGGGCCGACGGCGCAGTAGCTGGGGTCGTGCCTGGCTGGGAAGAAAGATTCCCAGCTGATGTTGTCTAGTTCTACGCCTGCGGGTATGGATACCGTCCCTAGGTCTAAAATATCTACGGTTATCGGCCTTTGATCGCCGTCGTCGTAGGCTATTTCACCCCCCGTCGGCAGTACTGGGATCGTTATGCTTTTCCCGGTTTCGTTGTCTTTTATGGTTATTTCGACTTTGATACCTGGTAAGGTCATACAAGCGCCCCCTTATCTGCCGACGTAAGAATAGCAACTGCTTCCTTCGCCCTTGTGTGAAGGCGGTCGATAAATTGGTCTACCAGGTCGTCGGCATTGTCGCCTGCTTTCGCGTGTAATTCTATCTTCCCTACCAGGCTGGCTACGTTTATATCACCGTTTGCCTTCGCTGCCGGGGCGGCTACGGTGCTAACGCCCGTTGGTGCAATATTCGTACCAGCAGCACTAAACGACGCGCCAGCGGCCATTGTAGACCCGCTGGCAGTAGCCGTTACATTCATACCCATGTTAGTACCAGCGAAAGCATTGCTTACAGCGTCTTGGAGTGCGCCCTGCTGCTTGTTTACGCCAGTTGCTAGGGTAGTCATTACCGCGCCCCCGCTATACGTTAGCTGGGAAAGTGGGCCCTTTTTCGCGTCAGAGAATGGCAGGAATTCGCGCACCTTTTCCATAACGCCTTCAATTGCTTTTACCGGGGCCATAGCCATACTTTTTATCCCGTCTACCAGGGTCGTAATGATAGCCTTACCCGAATCGTAGAACAGGCTTCCCAAGCCGCCCAGGAAGTCTATAATACCGTTCCATATGCCTTCGAATACGCTTTTTATTCCTTCCCAGGCCATTTTCCAGTCACCCGTAAGTAGGCCTAACGCCGTCTGTATCAGCCCCGATATAATCGCCCAGGCGATGCTTATAATGCTGGTAATCGTATTCCATACGAATTTAACGACGGCCATAATTACCTGGAAGCCGCCGACAATGATACTGCCAATTGTACTTAACGCGGCCATAATATAAGGCCCTAAGAGCGTCCAGGTTGCCATTATGATTACGAAGGCCGCTAAAATGATTTTACTTATCGCAGGCCATATTGCCGTAACCCAGTTAAGAACTTTAGTAAAGGCCCCGACAATAGACGTCGCTATCTTTACGACTACAGGAATTAATGCTGCTGCCAACTGGGCTATGACTTTGTATACCACCATAATAGCGGGCCATAAGATCGTAGTTACCGCCCAAGCTATGATACCTACCAACATAAGAACCGTCGGCGCAATTGCTTTAAAAAAGTTATAAATGGCAGCGCCTAGTGGTATAGCTACTGCCATTATCGACTTAAAGGTATTTACGGCTACTGAAAGTAGTAACTTAACCGTCGGTATGACGTTCTTCTGTACGGCTTCCCACATATGAAGCACCGTATTTTGTATCATAGGCCATACGCGTTTAGTAACCGATTGGACAAACTTAAAACCGTTTACCAGGTCATTTATTACGCCCATTGCGATACCCGAAACAGTCGGCCAGTATTTTGCTGCTAGCTGTTGTATCCAACGGAAAGCTGTCCCTAGGGCGTTTATTACGGTTAGCGCTACGGCCTTTATGGTAGGCCAGTATTTTATGGCCTGCTGAACAACCCATCGAAAAGCCGATACTAGGGCGTTTAGCGTGGAGATGGCCGTATTTTTAATGGTCGGCCAGTATTTTATGGCCGTTGCACCTATCCAGGCGAAGGCCTTTACTAGCTGGTCAGCCATGTACCGGGCCCCAGTAACTACCTTAAATACCGCCTGAATGAATTTCAGACTAAAGCCCATATCGAACAGCTTCGTAGGATCGGATTTTGTAAAAATGTCTACAATAGCCTGGCCGAATTTTTTAGCTGTGTTCCACATTTCCAGCAACTTCGTCTTCGCGCCATCTATACCACCGTTCATTTTTATAAATAGTCCGATAAGCAACCCTACGGCTAAAATAACCCAGCCTATTGGATTCGTAAGCATGGCCGCCGATAGCAGCCGCATAGCAATAGTAGCGGCAATTGTATATGTCCGCATAGCGGTCATTGCACCGACTACCGCGCCTATGGCAATAGCCACGCCCTGTACGAACGGCTTTATGTCCTGCCAGTTTGTCTTAATGTATTGGAAGACAGGGGCGCTGGCATTCTTGGCGGCTCGAAAGGCCCCTACAATCACTTTCTGCGCGTAAGCCATTTCGTTACCTACGACGGCCCCAAGTTGGTGTACTTTACTTATGAAGCGGTCAATGGCTCCACTATCCTGCAATTTGTTTAAGAAATCCAGGTAGTTCTCCAGGTTTTTCTTTGCCTTATCAAAAAGAGGTTTACCCAGGTTTCGCCCTAGCGTCGCTACGAAGTCAGAAGCATTGGAAATCATCCCTTTATAGCTTGTCG
This sequence comes from Paenibacillus sinopodophylli, assembly GCF_005930355.1. Classification (GTDB taxonomy): domain Bacteria; phylum Bacillota; class Bacilli; order Paenibacillales; family Paenibacillaceae; genus Pristimantibacillus; species Pristimantibacillus sinopodophylli. The sequence goes on along the minus strand of NZ_VDBO01000001.1, from coordinate 501,832 downwards.
CTTGCATAGCCATACCGCCCTTAAATCGCTTTTCCATTAGAGCGAATAACGCAGCATTGAAGGCGGTCACATCCGTTATACTGCCCTTGCTATCAATCGGTGTACTGCCTAGTAGCTTCGCCTGTTCCTCTATCATTTTCTTTGTTATACCGAATTCTTTCAGCCGTTCAAGTTCCCCGGTCTGTGCATCGGCTACAGCTTCGACGGCTTGAATGAGGTCTTTACCCATGACGCTTGCCATATCGCCGACAATCCCCAGCGTTTTCTTTGCGTTAATGCCGTATGCCGCCATTTTCGTGGTCGCTTCGACTACCTGTGGAATTTCGAAGGGGGTCTGTGCGGCGAATTTATTAGCCCAGGTGAGCGTTTTCGTCGCTTCTTCCGCGCTTCCTAGTACGACGGTTAACGTATTTTGGTATTGTTCCATATCCGCATTCGACCCTATCAGCCAGTCGAAGGCTTTTTTACCAGCTGCGATACCGCCCAGGGCTACTGCCAAGGCCCCCAGTTTTCCTATCAGCCCGTCGGCGCTAGTTGCCGCGCCCCGCATACTGTCACGGAAGCCGTTTGTATTTCGGTTCGCTTCTCTTATACCCCGTGTAAAGTCGTTATCGAAGTAATTAAGCCGTATCCCCATGGTAAACTCACGCGACAATTTAGTACCCCCCTTCGCCTATTTCTTCTTAGCTGCTTTTTGTTCTTCTTTTATTTTTAGCATTGTAGCCTGGTAGATAAATTCCCTCTCGAATGGCGGTAGGGCTAGTATTTCCGACGGAAACTTACCTTTGTCGTTCCATATGTAGCCCAGTAGTTTTGCTTCGCCATTCGATTTTAGGAGTTTTTTACGGATTCCTGCGTTTCCTTCGCGGCTTTTTGTCCGAATCCGCTATCGCCCTGGATTTTTACGGCGAAGTTAATAATTTCCCCTGGTGACAGTAGAATACTGATTGCTTCGTCGGCAGTTGTTACTGGCGGCTTACCTTCTTTAGCGTTCGCTTCTGTCAACTTTTCCAGCAGCGCCTTACTAGCAAAAGTAAAGTTGCTTCGCGTATCTTTGTGTACAGCTGCGATTACCACGCGCGCCATCATTTTATCGTCGTCTACTTCGGGTTCCATACCACCTGTGCCGTTAGGTGTCATTTTTACACAGTCCTTTTTAATCTGCTTGTACTCGACCGAATCAATAGCCGTATAGGGTACATCGCCTAGCTTGTCTACTTCGAATTCGCCCTGCTTAATTGCTGTGAGTTCCGCAGCGTCTTTACCTAGTACGTCCTCTAAAGAAAAGAATTTTTTTACGTTTGCCATGTTTGTTTACCATCCTTTCGACTGTTGGGAAATTAAAAAGGGGCTAGCATTTAGCCGCCCCTTTCATCTTTATATCTTTACTTCTTTACTAGATCGTTTGTACGTAGTTGAAAGCGTCGAAGGTGAAGTCCAGTGATACCTCTACGTTACTGTCTACTGCGAAGTGCATAAGCGGCGCGCTATCGAAGCTTACACCGCGAAGCAGTACCGCTTCCTGGCCCCGGCTTGTCGGATCTGCTAAGACGCCACGAAATACGAATTTAGCCGTAGGGTTATCAGCTATTTTCTTTTGTAGGCGGCTGTCGATTTTAAGGAAAGTCATACTACCGCTACCAGTCCCACCCATTACTTTATGAGTACTTAAAAACTGACCAGGTAACTGAATTTCTTCTTTAGCAAATTCGACGTTTGCTTCGAATTCCTGTACGGTTTGGTTTTCCTGGCCGTTTTCGTCGTACAGGTGACCATACTTACCGTTAATAATTTCATTGCCGTCAATGTTAGCCATTTATATATACGCCCCCTCTCTTAAAATTTCACGCCGAATTTTTGATAGATTTTTTCCATAGAATCGGTCGGCCAATATTCGGAGTAGAAGAAGGCTTCGTCGATTTTCGGGTTTTTGCTGGCTTTGTCGCTGTGGTAGTCAGGGTCTTCCTTGTAGGAATAGGAAGGCTGGATAATTTCGTCACGTACAAGGCCCCGGAAGAATTCGTCCTCAATTGTTGCAGCGAATGCCTGGCGGGCTGCCGTCGTATTTGACTTTGTTTTTTTGTATTCGTCGCCAAATGATTCAGTAGCGCGGTTAACATAGTCGATAGTTCGAGATACGCGCATTTTACGCATTTCCAGCTTTTCGTCGCCTGTTACTGCTGAAAGAGTATTTACGCCTTCGTCAATTACCACTTTGCCGCCCTTCGTGATAAATAGAAGTGTACCCTTTTGCTTCGCCAGGATACGGTTAGCCCTCGTAAGCTGCGTCTTCGAATTGACTGCCGTAAATGGCGTTACTTGGTCGGTTACGCTTGTGTTAAGCGGACGGCTGCAAGAGAAAGCCGCTGCGAAGATCGCCATATCTGCCGAAGTGTAGCCATCGCAACCATTACCTACGTTGACAATTCCGCGATAGTTAATTGATACACTTTTCGCGTTTGGCAGGGTTAAGTCTGTATCCCAGCCTGCTACGCCACCCCGGTAAGCTTCCAGGTATAGGCCTTCGCCACGTACCCGCTTTACCCAGGTTTCCAGTACCGTTAAAATAGATTCGTCAGTTGCACCATCAAGTGCTACCGCGTTCGCTGTACCGTCTGTTTCAACTTCCGTAAGGAAGGCGATATATTCAGTTACAGTTGGTGCTGCGCCATTGTTACCATCTGCGAATACTACGCCTGCCGTATTAGAAGGCAAGTTCGTACCCTGTACTTTAACCCGAACTACAGGGCTGGCTGCTAATTTAGCTGCTAAGCCTGCTACAGTGTCAGATTCGTCACCCCATAGAACGACGCCAGCTTCGACGATCTCTACGCGGGTAGTGCCTACTGCAACGCCTGCCTTAACGACAGCTGTAAAAGCGCGGTCAGAATGGTATAAGGTTTCCAGCGTCCATGCCGTACCTGAAGCTACTGCCAGAATAGCCGTACCTTTCGCCGCAGATGCTACCGCCAGACGATAGCCTAGCAGGGTATTCGGCTTGTAAGTCGCGTCGGCGTAAGCCAAGTCGTAGACTTTGTTCGCCGTAAAGGCCGTACCGTCTGCGTTATATGTGTCGTTAAAATCCTTCGCCGAAGCGTAAGGCAGCAGTTGGTTAATTGGCCCCCAGTTTGCTGTAAACGGGAAAGCCGCTACGCCAATTTCCGCGCTAGGCCCTTGGCTAGAAGTGGCCTTTACTAGCGAATACACGCCGCTTAATTCCTGGCTTTGGCCTTCTGTGTATGTTCCTGCCATTTTGGTTTATTCCCCTTTCGTATCGTCTTTCACTGTTTCCACTGTTTCCGTTATTTCTGTCGTTTCTGTCGTTTCTGTCGTTTCTGTCGTTACAGTCTTCGTTTTGAATTTTTCTAGTCTCGTTTCGGCTTCATCCCTGGTAATAGCTTCCGTAACACCATAGAGCGCCCCGGCCATAAGTTCGGGCGAAGCGCCGAAGTGTGCCGCTCCTGCGATAAGATCAGAAGGCATAAAAATAGCAGGCGCCCCGGCCTGCTCTCTCTTACTCTGTTTCATCCTGTAGCCCCTTTCTTACCCTGGTGGGTTGTAGTGTGGATTCGTAATTACGGTCGAAGCAGCTGGCGGGTCTACTGGTCGGTTACGGCTGTATGTTGCTTCGTATTCGACGCTGAAAGGAACGTCTAAGGCTTCGCTTGTTTCAAAGCGAACCGTAACTTCTTTCAGCTTGCCGATTACAGTGCCTGTACGGTCGAATACTTCCAGTAGGCCGTCGCGGTCTTCCAGGTCTAGCTGTAAGCGGGCCTGGTAGTCCAGCAGCTTCAGCAGATCGGCAGCGAATAGCCGCCCGTATTGCCGCACCTTATTTACGAAGACGTAGCGGCTAATATTTCTATCGCGGCTACGCTGCGGCGCTTCCCATAGGATAACGGGCCGGGCTACGGTAGGTGGGGCAGCCGATAGAAGCATACTGCTAAGTCCTGCCGTAGCCTTTACCCAGCGGGTTATAGCTTCCAGTTCGTACGTAAAGTAGTTTTCCATGCCTGCCCCCCTAACTAAATAGCTTTTGATACAGCCTGCGGAATTCGTATTCCAAAATAGCGCCCAGGTCGTTTTCCAGGTCGTCCATTGCCCTTTCGAACATATGGCGGCCCGGAATAACTTTACCCGAAAGGATAATACCCCTGTGATGCTGCGGGATATAGTGAAAAGTCCCACTGCGCCATTCCCCCGGTACATACTGCCCGCGTGTCATAGTCCATCCGTCATTAACCTGTTCCGCATATGGGACGGCTGTACCGACGAAGACGTAGCCCCGGTTCCCGGCTTGCAGCTTAAATACGTTATCCGGGCCGCCCATTGACATACTACCGCGTAAGCGTCCCGTTCTTACGGGCGTATAGTCGTCCAGGTGTTCCAGCGCCCGAAGGCCCGAAGAACGAAGGATACGGCTTTGGGTATTCTTTACTTCCGTATTTTCCAGGCTTACCAGCCATTTCTGCCATTCTTTCAAGCCACTTTGTTCCAAAACACGCCGCGCCATTTTAGCCGCCCAACCATGTTACGCCGTTGTCAGCCTGGGCTGTATTAGCCGCTTCAAAGGCTTTTTTATACGGCAGTAGCATTTTATCGACGGCAGAAAGCGGGTCACTGTTCGCTTTTTCCCGGCTAAAGGAAGAAGCCGGGGCGCTTTCGGTAATAATCCCAGTAACATTGTCAGTCTGCGAAGTCTGCCCTTCGGCCAGGATTTCGAAGGCCGTAGAAACGATAAATTTTAGGTTATCGTCTACCGTAGGCGGGTAGCCGCCGATTACACCGTAACAATAAGCATTAGCGCGTCCCAGGTACTTCGTTACGTCGCCTTCGGCCATGCTGTTAGGGTAATAGGTCGGCAGTTCCGCAGCAGTAAGAAAAGCCGTCATACGTAGCCCCCCTTACTTAATAAGCGCAGCTGCGAAGCCCTGGGCGATTACAGCCGCGATAATTACGGGCTTCGTCGCGTCGTAGGCCAGGTCTACGCCTACTTCTTTAGCTGCGGCGTACAGTTCGTCGCGCTTGTACTGCGCGTTCAAGGCTTCCGTTTGCTTTTCTTCCTCGGTCGGGTCATTGGCGCCCGCGTTCGGGTTGAAAGTCTTTACTTCTTCGCCGCCTTCTGCGTGGCCCGATTCGATAAGCGAAGCGGCGCTAATTTCGCTTAGTTCCAGTTCTGTACCGACGGCTACTTCTACGCCTGCGAAGCTTACGCCCTGGGCGATAATCAATACTTTTTTAAGCATTTCCTCTACTCCCTTTCGACTTTCCCGTATATTTACCCGGCCAGGAAAGGCCGGGCATTACTTCTTATTTCCAGATAATTATGCTAGTACCGTAGTCTGCATAATGAGGTCGGGGTTACTGATTTTCGGGAAGCTGGAAGCTACGACGTTAATAACCGAACGTGTCGGCATTTTAAGGTCGATAGTTTCGGCGAAAATACCCGGCTTCATTTCGTTTTCAATTGTCGGCCCCATAAGTTGCTGGCCGATTTCGCCGCCTTCGCGTAAGAATACGCCTTTTTTCGCGTTTAGCAGGCGGGCAGAAGTGCGCGAACCATTGTTAAGGTCGCGGTATGTTACCTGGCTGTCCCATGCCTCTACGCCAGGCATGTTACGGCCTGTAAGGAAAGCATTAAGTTCAGTAATGGTAATAAGCTTGTCCGACAGTCCAGTAATTTGCTTACGTACCAGGGTATCGTTCAGCATTTTGTTAATTACAGCGGTCGAAGTCATGTAAAGCGCAGGCCCTACACCGTTAAGTGCGATATAAGCAGCTACCCAAGCTTCGTAATCGGCAATAATTGTAGGCGAAATGTCGTCCCATTTAACGGCTGCTGTCTTTTTGTTAGACGCCTGGATACCAAAGTCTACCGTAAGTAGCACACCGTCTTTGTTGTAAGTAAGCGTACCTTCGGTAAGTGCCTGCGCGCCCATCCATTCGATACGCGCATCTACGTTTTGTCGAATCTGTACCGTTTTACCCAGCAATTGCGTTTCTGCCAGGGTACGGCGGGTAGTGTCACTAGATTTATCCATAAGCGCACCCAGTTCTTCCTTCGTTACCAGGTAGCCTTGTGCAATATCCGCGATTTCCCCGGATACTTTACGCATAGGGTCGCGGTCAGTTAAAGGCACTTCGGCCAGCGTCGATACGATATTCGCCATATCAGCCTGGCGCGTTACATAACTTTCGTGGAATTTAGTTTCGAAAGTCTCCTGGCGCGGTAAGAAGCGGCCCATAATGAAGTCGGCTTTTACCGGGATTTCTTGAATAAAACGTGTGAAAAGCGGGTTACTGAATTTGTCGCTATACTGTGCTAATCCTGCCATTGCTGTATTCCCCCTGTGGGTTTATTTTGTTTGGTGCGCTGGATACCTGGCCCCGGATACTAACAAACTACCAGCGCGCTTACCGGGTCGCATTAAAAAAGGCTGCGGGATTCGCAGCCCTTCTCATTACAGCGATACGTATCGAATCTGCGGCGTAGCCGCCTTAAAGCCTGCGGTAAAGCCGATTAGCTGGCCTTCGTATACTGCGCCTACGATAAGTGCCTGGCCGAAGATTACGTCGGGGTTACTCCCGTCGTCCTTCGCTGTAAATTTAATGGACTGGTCAAGAATTACCGGGTTATCGTGGGTAGTTGGTATATTACCCGCAGCATCTACGACGCCCCCCGCATTGTATGGTACGTATTTCTTTGTCGCTTTCTCACGTACAAGGCATTGGCCTTCTAGGATGAGCGCCCCAGCTGCGAATTTTGTACCGTCCAACGTACCGCCTACAGGCATTACCTGATAGTGCGCGCTGGCTTTAATCTCTTTACTGCCTAGTACCGAAGCTTTTCGGATTTGACCGTCATAAGTTCCTGGCATGTGTAATTCCTCTTTTCACAAGTAGTTTTAATTTCTTTACTTTCCGGCGTCCGTCTTAATGCCAACGCTAGTAAGCATAGCAGCCAGTGTAGCGTCTTCTTTAGACTTGTTAGCTGCTTTACCGCCACCAGCGCCGCCGCCTGGGGGTTTCCCCTTGAAGCCGTCGCCCTTATTGCCCTGGTCACCTTCATTCCCATGGTCGTCTTCCCCAGCGCCTTCGTCGGCTGCTTTGAATAGGTTTGGTTCAGCTTTTGCAAGCTTCCGCAATACCAGTTCTACGCTACGCTTTTCGGGTATGTCGTTTTCGTCGTACTCGATTTCGTCGGCATAGTCACGGAGGGCGCGTACTACCTGGTTAGGATTAACCGGGGTAAATTGGCCGCCTACGTTTCGAAGTACCGCGTTTTCCAGCGAGAGGTTTTTAAGCTGCTCACCTATTGTCTTCGCCTTGCCTGCATCCTTACGAAGTGTCGCTAGTTCAGCTTCGGTAATACCTTCGGGCTTCGTGCCGTCGCCTTTTACCAGGCTAACTACGTGCGCCATTAGGCCCTTATTATCTACGTCCAGTTCGATACCCGCGGCTTTTAATTCTTTACGCAGCAGGGTACGCGACTTAGTTACTACGATTCGGTCTACGTCTTCCTGGCTGTAAATGAGTTCTCCGCCTTCCGGGGCTTTAGGGTCAAATTTTAAGGCTGCGTCGTGTTCTTCCTGGTTAATTACTTCGTCTTCCAGACCTTCGGCTACCTTCGCGTCGTAAACGTCCTTCGTAATCTTTCCAGCGCGGTATCTTTCTTGCAATTTTTTCAGCCAGTCCATAACTGTATTCCTTCCAGCGCAGTAATAAGGGCTGCCCCTATATGCGCCCCATTTTTTCGATATGGGTAAACGAATTTTTTGGCCCCGGTTTCCGGGTATATAGAAAAGGCCCGCAGCTGTGGAAGCCTGGGGCCTATCTATCGTCTATTAATTTAGATAACGGCCCCAGGGGGCGCGCTACCAGGTTCGGGTACTTCCCCGGTAAATACCGCTTCGGTTAGTACCCGGTCAATAATCAGCATAGCCGATAGGGCGCTGCGTAAGTGCTTCGTTCCTGTCTGCTGCCCTACCGGGCCTACCAGTTCGCCTTCCAGATTAGCAGCTTGTATTAAAACCATACGAATAGCTAATTGGTTCCCCGAAAGAATGCCGTCTTGCCAGGCTACCCTTACTTCATTAATTCCTAATTTGCCCGCCGCTTCGAATCTCATACTGATGCAAGCACCCCCATAATAAAATTATAGTAATCCGGGTCAGTGTCAATCCTGTGGGTTCCCGTAAAGATGCTTTCAGCCCCCATAGTAAATATTTCGAAGTATGAAGTTTCCTTATTTCCGTAATCCTTACCCATATACCGCGATAAGAATTTATCAAAACGCGCGACTTCACTTTTACTATACCCAGAATTCGGTAAACCTTTTCCTATCCATTCCAAGTCTTCGCCAGCTGTCCGTCGATCGTAGAACTGCTTTTCCAGCTTCTTGATTTCGGGGCGTATATGTTCGAACCTATGGCCGAATTCATGGACGGCGACACTGGTTAAATCATCTTCTGTAGTCCCGCTTATTTTGAATTCGGAAGAATACCCTTTAGGGCCCCCAGAATAGTAGCCCCTGGTTACTACTTTAGCATCCAGGCTATTAAAACTATGAGAATCATTCAGCCATGCGGTAGGGTAAAATCGCTGCGCCTGTGCTATCGCTACTTTTGCCTTAGTATGGCTGCCTGCATCCCATTTATGGGCTTTCTTGCTACCCATTGGTCTAATTTCGGTTAGCGCTTCTACCGCAGCGTTAGCCCTAATGCCCGCCAGTTCTTTTTTCGCCTTTGCTATTACCTCGCGCTTGGCAGCCAGTTCCTTGTTCACATTGCCATACTTCTTCATATACTCGTCGTACAGTTGCAAAAATGAGGGGTCGCTCGAATCCATAGCATTCAACCGCAAGGCGAAGTCGTTGGCTCCTTTAAAAAGGGTGTCTACTTCTGCTGTTAATTCGTCTATGTTTTGCTGCATGACTGGGGCTACATCCTTTACGCGCCTTTCAACTTCCTTGCGAATAAGGTCGCCGACTTCGCGGGCCTTTTCTTCCGTCACGACGCCCCCTGCAATAAGCTGCGTTACCGGGGCGGCCCAGGTAGCGGCGGCTACCGCTTTAGCAGTTGCCGCCGAAGCCCCTTTTACCAGGGCAGGGCTTTTACCTCGTTCGTCTCGACGAAGGTAACGCCTTGGGTCGTCATTACGCAGCCTGTCGTCTAAATCTATACCGCGTTCCTTTGCGTATGCTCGATAATCCTTCGCGTTTGTGTAAATATTTTCGCCGAAGTTCGTCGGCGTATCGCCGTCGCCCCTTGCTATGCGTTCCCCTTCTCGCACACCCAATGAAGCAAGAACAGGACTCCATTTACATCGGCAATTAGGATGATTCGGGATACGTTCGCCAGGTCTTCCTGGTATTTCTGGGGTATCATAGCCCAGTTCGTATATTTTTCTGTCGTTTGCTGCGTCCTTTGGGGCTGTACGACTATCCAGGGTCGCGTTCCAGCGCTTGCCGTCCAGTACGTCGGCATTCTGCATGAATAAATGGCTTGCGCCTTGGCCTGCTGCCCTGGTCATTTCCGTACGTGCCAGCCTTACGCTATTATAGTAGCCTTCCCCGGCTATATCTTTAATGCGTCTGGCTATTCGTTGGGTATCCCAGCCTTTTTGTACCGCTTCTTCGACGCTTTCCCGCATTTTCAAGCCTAATAACGCGGTATTCGCGCGTAAGCGGTCGCTGTACGTATTGCCGTCGGGCAGCCAAGGGTTAGCCAGTACACCTATTACCTGGGCATGAGTTATAACCGGGGTGAGAATAGCCAGTTGGGCCGCTTGCTGTAAACCGAAAGCATTATAGTAATAGCTGTCAGTATACGTAAACGCCAGGTTATTCGTAAGCTTCCCGGTTTGTTCGGCTTCACGTACATACCGCTGTAGCTTGCCTAAGTGTTCCAGCGCCCGCTGCATATTCCGCATTTTAGCGGCCCGTATAGGCTGCCTGCGAATCGGTACGCCGTTCGCGTCCTGCATTTCTGCTACTATCTTCGCCATTTCTTCGCCTATAACCTTCCCGGCTCGGTTCCAAAATGGTTTTATTTCGGCGGCATACTGTGCGGCCCTCTTGTCCATTATATCGTCGTACTTGTTTACGTGGGCTTCCAGCCGGGCTTCGCGTTCCGCTATGCGCTTATCTAGTGCTTCATTTTTATGCGGCTTCGGATTCGCTGCCATAGCTTACGCCCCCCTTGTTACTAGTCTTCTGTATCTTCGCCAGTTTTCTCTGTATTCCCGAATTCGCCGCCGAATCCGATAGCTGCCGCTGCTGCTTCCGCTGCTGCCTTCGAAGCATCGTCCTTCTGCTGCTTCATTTCGTCCAGCGCTGCCTTCGGGTCGGGAATAAACCATAGCAGTTCGTATAAGTACGAGTCGGGTACAATTCCGGCCAGCTGTGCGACAATCTGTGCGACTTCCAGGTAGTTCTGCGGCATGTTTCGGTTAAGGGTGAAGTCTACCCAGTTCGAAGCGTACAGCGTAACACTTGAAGGCGGGGTCGTCATTCCTGTAAGTACGGCGTAGACGTCTTTCGGGTCTAGCTTGCCGTCGTTTACCAGGCGTCGAGCATTAATAAAGTCAGTAAGGATTGCTACCAGGCGCTTAATAGTCCCGGTAAAGTAAACTTCCTTCTTTCCTGCCTTTATGTCCATACCTGCATACTTTACTTTAATTTCGGTCGCCGTAGCCCCCGATAAATCCGATAGCTTTGGAATAAATCCCTTTTCGTGCAGCGTATCCCGCAGCCGATCCAGGTAATTTTCTACGGCTGTATCATCCTGGGGCGGCGCTATGAATTTGGCGTCGCTTTGGCCGTTTTTAAGGGCGATAGCCCGCGCCCGGCGCATAGCCATTACTTCGCCTTCGGCTGCCGTCTTCGTATTGCCTAGGGTCGCCCCGATAAATACCAGGAAGGCGTCCTGCAAACGGTCTACCAGGTTCGCTTTATCGCTTATAGCGTTCGCATATTCATCTACCAGGTCAAGAATTCCCCCGGACAGGTCGGATACGCCCGATTTTTTCTTTCTTTCGCTGTAAGTAGCTGGGGTTCCGTTCAAAAAGACGGAAACAGGGATACGTGCCGCCATATGTTCGAATACAGCCGCTACGTTATCAGCAGGCGCTTCGTTTGCATCCAGCGTATAGTCTGTGCCGTCGCTACTTATTAGCCAAGTTACGAAGCGATTGTCGTATACTTCGACTTTCGTTACTGTCTTCGGCTGCGCTTCCCCAGGTTCGTATATCGTCGCTTCATAAGCCCGAATTACCAGGCGTAGCCTGTTACGTGTATCGTAGACTGGGATTACTTCCTGTATCGGGAATTCCTCATAGTCGATATTACCGTCTTCGTCTACCCAGCCCATGCTAGCCGATTGCCCGCTGACGCTTCCCTGGGTAAGCATTTCGCGCAGTACCCGCTGGCCTTCCTCATTTACGATAAGTTCCAGTAGGTCGCGTCGATATTCGTCCAGCAGCTTCTTTTTAGTTGCGTCGGGCTTGCCGCCGTCTTCCTTGTCTTCAAAGGCCCATACGATAGGCTTACCCAGCATGTAATCTACTACGAAGTCTATTACTAGCCCGGCCATAGTCGCCTGTATTTTATGGTTAATATCGTCGCCCCTGGCTTTATCCCTGTTTTTGATCGTTTCCAGGTATCCGTCGTACGCTGCCTGGTACTTTTCGACGTCGTTTTCTTTCAGCATTGTTTCATGGCTGGTTATTACGCCTTTAAGCCAGTCGTTATTATCATTTATCCAGGTCGGCGCAGCTGCGCGCGCAGCGTCCAGGCTGTCGTATTCCGAAAGTAGCTTCGGTATATTCCCTACTACTGCCATTTTAGGCCCCCCTTTCTGTCGTTTTGAAGTTACCCGCCTATATCGTCCCGATTGTAGGCCGACGCTTTGCGGCCTTCCGGGTCTTTTATCATGTACGCGGCCCTTATCAGCAGAAATAGCCCTATAGCTACGTCGTCATGTGGTACATGGCCTTCGCGCCGGGGCTTTGCTGTATGGGGTACATGAAAATTTATCTTTTGTTCCTTTTTCGCTACCCTTACCAGGTTTTCCAGCTGCCAGCGGGCTTCGTCGTACAGGTCTGCCTGCTGTGGGTTATTTGTAGGGCGCTTCGGCATACGGAAAAGGCCGCCTTTGACATAAGAGTAAGCCAGGTATCCCAGCTTACTCTTATTTTCGTCGCCTGCGGCCTTGAATTTGTATGCTTCTATCTCCATTTCGGGCAGTTGTTCAATTAGCCAATATATCAGCGCTTCGCCCAGCCCGGTAGCGTCGCCGCTACCGCCTATACAACTCCAATGTTTTAGAATTGTCTTAATCTGTACCCGCTGCTGTGTATGTCCTTTGCCTACCCATTGATACCAGGCTACCGGGACTATAACGCCATCCGGGAATAGTTCACCTATGGTGAGTATCGTAGCGTCGCGCTTATGGTTCCCGGCTTCTACTTCGTCGGCGAGTTCCGTAGGTTGTTCTTCCTGCCCAGCTACATCTATCGAAAAGATGTAATTGCTACCTGGCTTTGGCCCTTGCCTGGTTTCGTACAAGCTGGCGAAGATCCTGGCTATTTCTTCATCGTTAAAATATTTGCCTATCGTGTCTACGAATACCAGGCGGTATTGCGTCTGTACAGCAATATGATTTTCGCCAAGGCGCTCTACTAGGTTGTCATAGAATATTTTGTAGTTAGCATTCCCAGCTGCTATAACCCGGTCAGCGTCTATCTTAAAAACCAACTTCGGCCTATAGCCTATTTTCGTTTCCAGACGGGCTTCCATATCGTACGCCTGCTGCATCCCCTGATATATAAAGCTGCCTTTCGTCCAGGCTACCCCATAAAGTACAGTGGTCGCATTGTTGAAGCTACCCATAGGCTGCGCATCCCTGTTCCATTTGGCTTCGTCTATGTCCTGGGCTTCGTCGCCTTCCAGCAGCGTAAAGGCTGTCTGTGAAGCGACATTTGCCGTAGGGTTGATAGAGAGAAAAGCCCACTTATTCGAATCGCGGGGCTTGCCTATATGGAATTTGTAGCCGTCGCTTTTTGTGAACGTGCGTTTCGTTAGTATGCTGCCCGCCATACCGCCCGCGTCTGGGGCGTCTGCGCCTTCTAACCTGTCCATGCTTGCCTGTACCTGGGGTTTATGAACGGGCGCGAATTTAACGCCGCTTATCCGTTCGCCATGATACCAGCCGTAAAGTAAAAGGTAGTGTTGTACGAAGGCACTAATTTCGTTTTTTCCTGCCTGACGGCTAATCATGACTACGATAAACCAGCCCAGGCCCTGCAATGATGAATATATAATCGCTTCGGCGACTTCCAGCTGATAGTCATAAGGGTCGTTTTTACGAAGCATCCGCCACGCCGTTCGTAAGTTTTCTCGCAAAAAGAGTTCTTCTAGGCTGTTTATCGTATTATAGGGCAGGGATTCGCTGGCTTCCTTAACGGTCTTAGGTACGGTTACGATAGAAGGGGCGCCACTTATCGGGTCTACGTCTGCCAGGTAGTCATATTCTATTAGCTTATAAGCGCTGCTGCCGTCTATCACGGCTTTAGCCCTGCAAGCTTTATAATAGCTTCGGGCTTTAAGTGTTTATACTGCTGTGGGCTTACGCCCTGTGCTTTAAGAATTTCGATTGCCTGGGAAACTGTACCCTGCGCCATAAGATCGCCCCTTCCTACAATGTAAAAAGCCGCCCCTGGGCGGCCTTATATATGTGTCCAGCTTTTTCGTGTGATAACTTCCGATATGGCCGATTGTGATACCCCATACTTTTCCGCTAACTTGTCCATACTTACTTTTTTTGGTACATATTCTGCCCTTATTGCCCGTACAGCGTCTTCGGTTAACTTTCTTGTTGCGTCTGTAGCCTTCGCAACGTTCCGACTCTTTCTATCTTTCTTGATTGCTACCAGCTTTTCGTTACTAATAGCTACTTCACCATTAGCCCAGGTGACCCCATTAATAATATTTTCTATACTACTGCTGGAAACACCGTACTCCTGTCCTAAAATGCAGCAGTCCTTTTCCCCCGCGTAGTAGCTGCGGCGTATTTCCGCTACTTGTACTTCGGTTAGCTTGGCATTTGCATGTTTCTCGCCCCTAGGTATGCGCTCTAGGCGGCCTTTCCTGTGGTACACCATGTAGGCTTCCAGTGATTCGAATTGTCCAGTCATGCCTGCAATATGGCGGCGTGGGGGGGCTTGTTCATCCATAATAAATGTACCCCCTATACGTCTTTCCATATTTTAAAGTCTAGAACATCACAAATCGTCTTATTATGAACGCCGTATTCTTTCGCCAAATGATACTTCTTAGCACCTTCAGCGAAGCGCTGCCGTATAGCCTTAACTTTGTCCTTATCCAGCTTAGCATTATAGCGAGTGATTGGTAACTTACCCTTTTCAGCCTGCTTTTCTGCTACGTATTCGTCTAAATTCGTATATGCACCAAATGGAATATGTGTCCAGGATTTCCCGGAAATGATAGCAGAAATATTCCGCTCGGAAACTCCGTATTCTTTCGCTAACTTCCTTGCCCCGTATATGCCTGGTATCCATTTATTGCGTATCTCTACTACCTGGCCTTCGGTCAGTACAGCCGTCCTACTTTTTTCGCCTTGCTTGGCTTCCGATTGCTTCTTACGTGTCCGTGCCTTATGTGCTGCTACGTACTCTTCCAGGCTCCCGTATTGGTTAGGTTGCATCGCAGTTCCCGCCTTCCACAAGTGTTATCTACAGGTATTATTGTACACTAATCGTTCTCTGTAGTAAACACTATATTTATGGGGAAGCCGCAATAAACCGAACTAATTGCGGTAGTTTATTCTAATGAACCTATTTTCAATTATTTCCCGGCTTATTTCTGCTGTAATTTAGCCGCTTCTTCTGGGGTTAAACGCTGCTGCGCTGGGCCACTCCATGATATAGCCACTTTGCCTTTCGAAGCTGCGCGAAGTTCCTCGTTAACTAGGCCTAGCAGATCGTCGCCTTTATCCGGGTTCAATCGTGCGTGTTTTTCTATTAAACGACTTAACGTATTTAAGGCCCGATCTAGCGTTCTGTCTTCCAGGCTTCCAGCATGGTAGAAGCTGCGTGCGCCTTCGCCTTCGGAATACCATACCCGCGTTTCGGCGTCTGCATACTTTTCGGCTTCTTCGTGCGTCCGATTCGCCACCCAGCTTTCGATAGGTTCCAGGCGCTTATCGTGGCAAAAGCCATTAAGGCAGTAGCCCGGTTTCCCTTCCATGGCGCCCTTTACCATCGTTCGCCCACAATCAGGGTTAAGGCATTTATATTTTACGTATTTTTCGGCCAGCTTACGATTATAAAAGCTTTCCCACTTCTTGCGCCAACGTACCAAGTAAACGCGTATCTTAGCTTTAAGCATGTAGATTTCATGCTGCAAGCCCATTGATTCGGTTACCAGTTCTTCTTCGTAGGCGGCCTGTTCTTCGGGGCTTAATGCTTCACTGTAAAAGCCATGCTTTCGCGGGTTGTTTGCTACGATGGCCTTACCTTGTTCAGTCTTCGGCCCTGTACTGCTACCCCCACAAAACTTACAGCGTCCGTATCCTGGGTGCTGCGTTCCCATGCCTGCGTACTGGCGGCAGAAGCCGGGGCCTTTTTTCTTCCTGGCCCCGCATGTTAAGACTTCCCGGCGCCGGATAATTTCAACCCGGTTCTTTTGGTCAGCCCTCGCGTTTAACAGAGTTTTCTTCGCCATATCGTAAGCGGGGTCAGCAGCGACGGCAGGCTTTTTATTTTTTTCGTCGGCCACTATCGCGCCCCCTTATTTTAGTAGTAAAGACAACTTTACTACTTTACTTCTTGAAGTTTGTTTCGTAAAACGAAAGGGGCGCGCCTATGAAAGGCCCGCCCCCGCTATTTTGCTATCCTTATGTCCTAGGACATAAGTTTAACGTCTTAACATAAATGTACCTTAAAAACTCGTAAATTGTCAAGCTTCAACTTTTACCGCCTGTATACGCGCCAACAATAGCCCAGGCGCAGCTTGCAGTCCTTCCAGCCGCGCCTTTTCTTCCGCTGCTTTTCCGTTTATCTCTCTGTATATAAATTCTTCGCCCTGCACTAGCCCCCGGATAAACACCGGGCGGCGTATATTTAGGATACGCAGCGCTTCCTTCTGTAGGATCGGCCTTATATAGTGGAATCGAATGCAGTAGAAAGAGAATGACATTTCCTTTTTCAGCTGCCCCAGCGCCTGGTCTAACATAATCTTATTCATACGGCTACCGCTTACGCCGTCTGCATTCTTCGGGCCGCTGTTCACTATCGTTACTTTCCCGTCGTCGATTTGGTCACCTGCTTCCAGGCTCCCGTAGTTCTCTAACCAGCGGATTACATTCTTCTTTGAAACGTACCCCTCAATATGCGCCATTCCTCAGCCCCCATAAATTGCCAGTAACCCAGCAAGTGAATAAAGACTATATATAATATAAATATATAAATAATAAATAATAATAGTTATATATATATAGTTATTTAGTAGTTAATAAGTATAGTAATACTTACTGTCCTTTTCTTTTAATATTTTGATATAAGACCGCTGTAAATCCTAGGGGGGGTCATTTCGCAGGCCGTCCTTCGTTTGCTTCATAACCTACTAAGAGTACCCCCCCTAAGAAACGCGACATTTATATATCATTTTCCGCAGCCTGCGTTACCAGCTATCGCCCGTAGCCGGGTCTTCGCCATGTCGGCATTCGTTACGCGGTTTCCCATCCTGTTCGGCGGGTTCCTTACCACTACCCTTGCAGTATCCGCAGCTTACTACTTCTTTCGGGTCGTTCCCGCATACCCCGCAGTCCTGGGCTTCGGATTCCGGGCGTTTCGTGCAGGCCCCCGTAAGGCAGTCGCCTATATTGTCGGGAAGCGGTCGGCTACAATCGGGGCAATTCCCGGTAGTCGGTCGCTACCTTATGGCCCAGGCCGTATACGGCAGCCGTAAATCTTACTACCAGCAGACGGGCGTCGGCTTCGGTCGGCGCAGCCCCTATATGCCATTCCAGACCCGGCCCGATAAGCCAGGCGACGAAGCCCCAGTCTTCCTTCTTAATTCGTATGCCTATCGTATTCATTCTTCCGCTTCCCCTCTTATCCAGTCGTAAGCTTCCTTCCAGGTACGGAAGTCGGGGGCATTATCCCCGGCCTGTCCTGGGCCGTACGCCTTAATCGGCCAACTGCCCCAGCGGTCGTATTTCCGAAAGCGTACGCCTTCTTTCTTACCGATAGCGCGGGCCGCTATTTCGTTACTTCGGTCATGTAATTCCCGCATGGCGGCCCCCTTTAAGTAGTAAAGTATACTTTACAGATTACTATCTTTATGTCTTTATATGCCTATACCAGGCCTTAACTACCGCGCCGTTACTGGTTTCTACATGGTAAACCTTCGCCGGACGACTCTTTACATACTTTGATGATATTTTGATTACGCGCCCTTCCCATGGCTGGGGCGGCAGAGTTCCGCCTTCTTCTACAATGGCTTCGGTTACGGTAACGCGCTCCCCGATTGCGTAACTCCGGGGGCTATTATTTTGGTATACCCTCATAGCTTCGCTCTCCCTTCGTCGGTTATCGCTAGGTAGGGCAGCTGGCAGTCTCCTACTGTTCGCTGTTCGTCCTGCAAGTACCCGGATTTGTGAAGCTTTCCTAGCCATTTATCAATTTGCCCCGGCCCTAGTCCCCCGCATTCCTGGGCTACGAATAATAGCGCCTTTAATATTCGGGCTTCGTTCATTCGAAAGGTGGCGTAGCCTTAACGATTTCCAAAGCCTGGGCTTCGGTAAAGCCTTCCGCTACCAGCGCTAGGTACTTCGCCCGGCGAATTTTCGCATGGCTGGCGGCAATTTGTATTTGATAAGGAAGGGCGTCCAGCATCATATCGACGGCCAGGGCCATTTCTACGGGCGTAACGCGCCCGGTCGGCCGGTCTTGTTTACTCATTTATACGATTCCCCCTAGGACTAACATAAAAGTTTTTTAATTTCCCGCCGTTTCGTAGCGTTAAATATCTCAATACATCCGTGGTCTACGTTCTTGTTCAGTCGTACCCAGGTATCCATATGAAGCTGATTTTGCTCCTTATAATGCTTTAGTGTGTTTTCTTTCCCTTCAAATGTAAGATGTGAAACCCGGTTAAAATCCAGCTTGTTACTAAACATTGTTTGTTCGAGAAGGTGCATATAATCCAGTAAATCGGATCGCAACATTTTAACAATATCGCTCATACAACGTCCTCCCGTGGGGCGACTAGCACCCCTTCTTTTATAAGTAGCGCCAGCTGTACGCTGGTATATTCTTCGAACATAATTTCAAGCATAGCTTCTGCGCGTAACGGGCTGGTTATGGTGCGTTCCCGCAGTTCCTGGGCCAGCAGTTGCATATCGCGCCCAGTACGCTGGGAAAGTTCCAGCAGTCTTACGGTTATCGCTTCCTGGCGTCGCAGTTCCCCAGCCAGCGGGAAGTATGTGACTGCCTTTGCTAAACGTTCCATATCCATTGCGACGGCCCCCTACTGTCCTATAATGCGGTCGATATTTTCCTGGGTAAACGCGAAGTTTAAGTCCAACTGTAAATGGGCAATAAGTTCGGCCCTCTTACCGAAGTCGGCCTGCGCCCAACTGGTCGCTACGTTACCGTCGTCGGTAGCAGCTGCCAGTACGAAGCTGGTTACTTCACCAGCCTTCGCCCTCTCTAAGAGGAATTCCAGCGCGTCTATTACGGCTTCCTGCGGGTGTCTATTAAGGTGTACAATTTTAGCCATAAGCGCCCCTACTCCATTACAACACCCGCAGCGCGGGCCGTTACTTCGCCCAGCACTACCGGGTCGGGTTCTTTTTGTACTGCGAAGTCTACAAGGTATGCAGCAGATTCAGTACCCAGCAATGTGAAAGGTGGAATCACAGCTTCGCAGCGCGTCCCTGTCCCTGCTAGATACGCACCGAATGACGCATTCAGCATACCTACCCCCATAGCTTCCAGGACTGGGGTATCGCCCTTCCCGTCCCTACCATTCACAGTAAGCGGCATATAGAACGTCGTGCCGTTCCTTTCAAAAGCCAAGCCTTTTATAGTCGTCATACGATCTAATATACTTACGCCTGCTGTGAAATCCCATGGGTTAGGGTCGTCCATTTCATAAGCAGGGTGCGGCTGCCCAATTAGCAGCAATGGTTTATCCTGTTCACGCCATAACTTAATATATTGATAGTTTTCTTCGCAGTTAATTTCTAGAAATTCTTCGGTTATGTTGTTACTAAAGATACCGTCGTTGTGCAGGGTTATAACTACGAAATCGTGCGCTTCCGCTAAGTCCTTAAAGCCCAGGTCGTCGCCTAGGGTTATTTCGTGCTTTGCGCCAAGGTTCGTTAATATTTCGGCCTTAATCATTTGTCTTTCTTCCCCCATTCGATTACATATACTTCCTTCTTCTGCCTGCCCCAGTCTTTCGCTTCCCCCAGATCGGCTATGTAAAGGTCGATATGCTGCCCCTTCACACCGCCGCCTTTGTCTTCTACCGTTCGTTCTCCTACGTCTTCGATATAAACGCGCGTACCGACTGGAAGTACGGAAAGGTCGGCTGCAATAGTGCGGCCTTCCTTTACCGTCGTCCCGCTATACGTGATCCCGTAGCCCTTTTGGCCTGGCTTCTTTTGTGTGGATTCGTACCCAGCAGTATAAGCCGTTATAGTAAATTCGCCCCTAGATACAGCCCCAACAGGAATAGTATTATTGCTAGTGCCGATACTTTTAGCGTTTCCAGGCGCTGCGCTTGCAGCTTTTGCTTTGCCGTTTCCCACCCCGCTAGATTCGCCTGACTTATTATCTTTTCCGCTTCCCAGGCTGCTCTGTACTGTTTGGCCTGCTGCACCTGGTAGCGCGTTTCCGCTACCGCTTCCTGTAAATCCGCGCCATCGTGTGACATAGGTCGTTTGCCCTCCTTCCTGCCATGGTAAGCCCTCATTGTTTCTTTCTGCTGGGCTTCCTGTTGTCTGCGTTCGTAACCTTTCCCCCAGCCTGTCTTCTTCTTTGCCATGCGCCCCAGCCCCTAGCGATAAGGTTATGAGCAGCACCGCCAAAGCGGTTACTACCCTTCGTTTATTCAAAAAGGTAACCCTGTCATTTCTTCTAATAGAAGGTCGCGCAGTTGCGCTTCGTTGGGGCCTATCAGACCTTCGATTTTTTCAAGGTAATACAGCCAGTCGTCGGCTCTTATATGGGTAGCATGTAGGGCGAAGCTGAATTTATCTAAGTAATCCCGCGGGTCACGGCGGCCCACTTGTAGCGCTGTTAAATGTCTAAACATGTGGTACTGTACTGTATAGTTAAAAAGGTCTACGACGCTATCGCGTACTCCTTCGCCCTTTACAGTAAGTTCGCCCCGCTTAATCCATGTGCGGCAGCGGTCTAGCTTCTTTTCAACTTCCCAAGCCCAAATGGTACGGGCTGCTTCATAGCCCCGTATGCTGTTGTAATGAACTAAGGCCCTCATAAAGCGGCTATCGTAGTCGGTGTTCTTCGTTATGAAGACTGCGATAGCTTCATCTAAAAATGCTGACCAAGTTCGAACAGGTGGGACTGGTTCGTAAATAGTTAGGCCTAATATTTTAGCTATGTGCCTTTCTAGCTTAGCGCCCTTGGAATTTTCCCAACCGGGCAACAGGGCAATACTATCGGCTTGCAAAAGCTGAAAAAGTCCGGCTCTTATAAAATCGGCGTACGTTTGGTTCCCGCTGTTGTCGTCGTTATCAACTGGGTTTAACGTGTAATAGCCTTTAGCTTCCCACTCGGCCGCAGCTTTGTTGAACGCGGGGTAGTTACTATCAGTAATCCCTGTCATAGGCCCCGCAATGTACACTTTGCTCGTAATTGAATTATTCATCATCTAAAAAGGCCCCTTTCTTATTTGAATCTGCTGCCCGGCGCATAGCCCGGTTTAACTTCACTTTGTACATATTGTTCATTTCATGTGCTTTTACAGCGTCCGGGCTATGGTTAAAATCTAATTCCTGCAAAATGAGCAGCTTTTCCTTGATACGGGCTACTCGTTTGTCGCCTAAACCATAGACCAGGGCTACGGCTTCTAACGCATGTTCAACGCCCAGACCGTAACTCGCGTTATTCATCGCTACGACTTCCGAAGGGGCAAAGGCTTTTCGTGAGTCGAAAGCCATGCCCTTACGTTCGAATTCCTTACGTTTTTGTCGGTTCAAGTTGCAGCCCCTTTCGTATGCTTAGTTCGGTCATAATTCGCCGGGCAACAGGCCCCAAGCCTGAAAGATTACGTGTGCCTGGAAGTGGATGGACTACCCCTGTACGCTTGTCCTTCCGATGGGGGCTTACAACCCAGGCCACACCCCCGCATTGATTGGAAATAATACCCACTATCTGGCCGGGGTCGTTATATTCCTGTCTCTTTGAGATTTCCGGGGCATACTTTGCAGCATAAGTTCCGTTTTGTCCGAAACTGCTTTCATATTCATGCGCCATTTATTAAGCCCCTTTCTGCGCTGCGCGCTTTTCTTCCAGCCATTTTTCGACGCTCATTTTCTTGCCCCACGCGTAACCTACCGAAGCTTCTGCTTCAATAGGTACTGGGAATCCCTCTATAGGCGGCTTCGTCATGGTCGCCTGTACCCAATGCCAAGCAGCTTCTACTACGTCCGGGTCGTCGTCCATTTCGAAAATCATTTCATCGTGTATTTGTGCTTCCATGTCCGTTTTTCCGTGTACCAAGATCGGTGGTGCTTCCCCGAACTCGCGGGCTAAGTCAACCGGGTTCATTCCTTTTTCAGTAGCGTCGAAGACCAGGTTAGTACCGCGCCCGGTTTCTTCGTAGACCTCGTTCTGTGCCTTCTTCATGACGTCGGCTGCGGTTCCCTGGATTGGCGTATTTGCAGCCTGCCGCCCTGCCGATTGCCTGTAATAGGTGTTCGTGCTGTTAATGTCGGGAAGCAATCGAATATAGCCGTAGATCGTGCTTACGAATCCGTCTTCACGGGCTTGCATCGCTATTTCATGCTGGAATACCGGGACGCCTGGGTAAGCTTTCTTTGTGCCGTCAACCATTACCGCACATTCAGCCAGGGTCTTTCGTTGACCGTAATCCGTCTTAATGGTCTTTTGTAGTGCGTGTTCCGTACCGCCGTAGGCCATTCCGAAGTTCGCAGGCTTGGCGTCGGTACGCTCTTGCTTCGTAACTTCGCTTTCAGGTTTGTTGGTAATGGCCGCGCCTGTCTTTCTGTGCATATCGCCGCCCGTACAGAAAATTTCGATCATAACTTTGTCGCCTGACTTCCAGGCCAGTATCCGAAGTTCGAAGCCGCTAAAGTCGATAAAGAACAAGATTTTGCCCGGCCCGGCTACATAGAAGTTTCTTACGCCCAGTTCATCGTTTTCCAGACGCGGTACGTTTTGGCCGTTCGGCTTCATACTGTTTAGGCGGCTGGTATCTGTCCATGGTGTATAACTCGCATGAATTTTCCCGGTTACTGGGTTCTGCCATTTCTCCCTACCATCAACATGAGAAGAAAGCAGCGTATTCATTTTTTGATACCGTCCCATTAGTTCAAGCATCCGTAAGCCTACGTCTTTAAATGGATGCGGGGGCCTATTTCTTAATTCAACCGCTGCACGTTGGTCTTTACCCAATTCGTACCATTCGGGGCTGTCTTTCAAATAAGATTCCCAGCCTTCTGGTAGTTTGACAGACAGTAACTTTTCTTCTGTCAGGTCTTCCAGGTTGTTTTCCAACATGAATTTAATATCTATTAGGGCTTCTTCGTCTAAAGATATGCCGCCCTTATCGGTCGGTTTTCCTTTTGGTAAGTTCATCATGTTAAAGAGCACATACTTAACGCTGTTCGTTTTCCCTGTCTTTCCTAAAGAAATTTCCATGCCTACGGCTTCTTTCGAAAGTTGGTTAATTTCGTTAGCGGCTTCTGTTTGAATAGACCAAGCTTCTTCACGCTTCATCTGTGCCAGGTGATTATCCCAGCCCATGCCGTTATACTCCATAAGTCCGATAACCCTAGAAAACGGCATTTCGATTTCATGCAACCAAGTATCATAATTCGTTCCCTGGCGGTCGTCCTTAATCTGTATGGCTATTTGTTTCCAGTAAAGGTAATGCTGTAGGCCGTAGTCGGCGTCTTCTGCGGAATATACCAGGCCGTCGCCGCTATCGGCTGCGATTTCATCGAAGAAGTCTACGCCGTATTTCGCAAGCAATTCCTTAAATTCGCCCATGTTAACACCGAACACGGCTTTAGTTGCGGGTTTCAATCCCCAGCCAGTCGCGGGCTTCTTTAGATCGTTTAGGCGCTTCGGGTCGGCGACTTGTAGGCAACGTACCCACATTACAAGCGGGTCGGCTACGGGCAATAGAATATACTTACCGTACTTCGCCGCGAACTTAGTTTCGAAAGAAAGGTTTACGGCTATCTTTACTACTTTACGATTTCGGAATATACGACGGTCTAGCGTATCCATAACCAGCTTCCGCGCTGCTTCACGGCTTAACGTTGGTTCGAATATCCGGCCCGCCTTATGGTCAATCGGTACAACGCGCGATTCGTGCGGCGCAGCTGCCAGGGATACGGTACAAACTTCCGATTGATGCGGGTCTAATGGTGTCATTAGGTATGCTTCGCGCGTCGTCGTTAGCTGCGCTTCGTACTCTTTCTTTAGCGCGGCTCTTTCTTTTGCGTCTTTTTCATCCATTGGGAAGCCGTCCAGGTTTGCTATTTTCGTTTCCATTTCTGCCTTATAAGCAGCGAACGCTTCGCGGGCCGCCTTGCTTGCTGCGGTTTCCCAGTCAAAGCTGCATAAGCCAAGGGCTTCGCAACGGTCGGCGTAGGCTTCAAGCTCTGCCTGCGTCAGTATCGCTTTATAATCCTTCACTTGCTGCTGTGGGATGGTCGGCCAAACTACCCCGAAGTCGCCAGGGCGTTTCTTCGGCGCTATCGCTCTAGCCAGAGCCGCCCCCGGTAGGGGAAGCAGCTGGCTAGAATCGGCAGGCTTTGCAGGCAATGCTTTCGCCAGGGTCTTCTGTGGCATGTTTCCAAATAGGCCGCCTAATTTCATACAGATAACACCTACTTTCGTCGTTCATTATTTACAGATAACAGCAGGGGTAAAATTTTTTAGATAGTCAGTTATCGCAATAGCCTGGGCTTCTGCCAGGCCTACTGTTACGGCGTTGCCGAATTGCTTGTATGCCTGGCTGTCACTTACTACCTGGTTCCAGGTATCCATTGGAAAGCCTTGTAGTCTGCCGTATTCGGTAGGTGTAAGCCTGCGAACACGATAACGGCTATAGTCGAAAATCTTTATGTGATGTGTGCCGCCGCTTACAGCGGTTAACGTCGGGCTAATGCCTTCGGGGTCATGTACGCGGTTATTGTGTTCTTGCGTCGTACCTTGATTATCCAAAATACCTACGACGCTAATCCCTGGCTGCTGCTCAATAACTGATTTAGGTTCCTTGTAGTCCGTAGAAAGAAGGGCCGGCACTGTGGTTTCAGAGTAAACGCCCCTGCCGTTCCTTGTATTACGGGTATCTACGATTACCCCATGCAAGTCTTGTGCGGTTAGCGTAAACATAGGATCGTTATCGGCTTTAGCCCGCGGCCCGTTTTGCCGCCTTTCCATACGATCGGGCGTTATAGCCGCGTGGGTGCTACCTAGCGTTTCCAGTCGTTTAAGGGCGTCGTCTATGACTTTCCGGGCTTTTTCATCCGATACGTAATACTTTTCGGGTGCGTCCGTATCCAGGAAGTCGGCTAGTTTAGGAATGGGCCGCTGTGTGTCTTCTACCGGGTAAGCGAAGCCTTCCTGCGGCAAGTCTTTACGAATCCCAGCTACGTAGTACCTTTCGCGGCTTTGGGCTACGCCCCAGTATTTCGAATTGTATAAGTTAGGTTCTTGCATAACATAGCCCTGTATAGCGAAGGCGTTACCTAAAACGGGAATTAAAGGTCGCAGCTTTTTAACATTTTCGGCCAGGATAACTTCAGGCAGTTTATCCGGGTCATTCTCCCGTATTTCTTCCAGCAGGCGCATAATTTCAAAAAGCATACCGCTTCGATTCGCCGCTCTAAATTTACCGTTATTACATTCTGGGCAGCTTTCCGTTTCAGCCGACATAATAAATTCATGGGCGCAAGAAGTGCATTTAACTTTAATCCCTTCGCCATGCCCAGCTACGCTTAAATCTTGGCAAGGGAATCCAAACGTCCATACATGTGCTTTAGGAACGTCCTTCCAGGTAAGATGTGTAATATCAGCCTGTTCTGCGCTATGGTCTACGTTTTCCCGATAGGACTTTACAGCATGTGTATCGAAGTCCCAGGCTTTTGCTACCGTATAACCGGCCCGGATAAATCCCAGGCCCATACCCCCAGTACCACAAAAAAAGTCATTTACTAATAAAGGCATTAGCGTCTACCCCTCCACTGTTATTTACAGATAACGATATAAGTAAAATTTTTTAGATAAAGTCGTCTTCCATATTATCGAACAGACCTTCCTCGAAAAGCTTGGCTATGAAGGCATTGAACCGGGCTGTTTTGCGGTAGCCACCGCTAGTCTGCTGAATCATTCGCATATTAGCCAGCAGGGCGATAATGGCCTTCCCTTCTTCCTTTTCTATCGCCAGCATGGCTTCAACGTCATTCTGCCGAAGATACTGCTGCTGGGCGAATAGCTTAACGAATTTGTAGTAGGCCAGGTCGTGTTTAAGCGTCGATAACTCCCGCAGCTTTTCCGTGATTCTACCGTACTTTTCCGCGTCCAGTTCTTCTTCCTTAATTGCCAGTTTCGCGTAGTAGTTAAGACCGCAGCCCGGCGCGTTATACAAGCTTTTAAGGTATTCCCTTATAAAATCTACATGCCCCGGCCATACGACAATTCTTTCACCCGATTCGTCTACGCTGTGGGTCAATGCTGCCAGAGCAACCGAAAGGCGGGCTATCTTGTTACGCTGATCGGAAGGCGATACCAGCGGGACGTCGCTAGCGTTTCCGTAGATTTTAGAAAGTTCGGTAGCAACTTCCAGAATGCGGTCTACGGTGTCGGCATTAAAAATTACGTGTTCGGGCTTTCTTGACCAGGCGAAAAGAATGTTATTTTTAAGCGTTTCAGAATTTATGAAGCTGGGATACGTCGGCAGCTGTCGGGTATATTCTTCGGCGCTTACGTCGTTCATTCGCATAAATACCGCGAAGTCAAAACGGCGAATATCTTCATTATTGAAAATGTCCCGCAGCACTTCTACGCCCTGGCCGTAGCTTGCCAGCCTGCGACCCTTCGGCGGGTTCCCGGAAAGAATAGCACGTACCCTGCATGGCGTTTCAGCGGTAACAGCCTTCTTAACTTCCAGCCGTCCGTCGCTGCGCGCTAGGGTCATTTCGCCGTAGTTCTCTTTTTCTATCCCCGTGTCTTCGTCAATCCATATTAGTTCTTTGTCCGAAAGCGGCCACACGCCCCATACGATGTACCAGGCCCCAGCACTTCCGCTTTGCTCCATTTTGTACGTAAGCCCGGTACGGCTGGTACTTTCCGCGTTTACGCGGTTACCAAGCCCTGTAAACTTCCGTATGCCTTCGATAAGCTCGCTTTTCCCTGTTCCCGTATCCCCTACTACTTTTAATTCCAGCCAGCCCCGAATTGGTAGGCTAGTCCACGGCACATTGAAACGCAGGACGCTATGGTAAGTAAGTAAAACGCCTAGCAGCGTTTCGTCACGTTCTACAATTTTCGTTACGTTATAGGTAAGATCCGCACAAATAGCCGCTAGCTTTTCTTCGATTGCTTCCGCTGTGTAGCTGGCGGGACGCAGGGCTTCTAGCTGCTCCTTAACCGCGTCGTCTAACTTGAAGCTGTCTACGACGTCCTGCAACGGTTTTGCTTCCTTAACCAATATCGTAGCTTCCTGATTCTTCGGGTGCGGAAATACGTGTCCTGTAATTTCATAGTATTTATTCTCGGTTACGTCCGACTTGCCGATAGCATACGCCTTCCGCATGACGTACCGCCCCTTACCTTCTTCGGATTCTGTACTACCCGATTCGGCCATGGGAATGACCAGCAGTTCTTCTACGTTCGTCGTTTCCGAAATTTCGGTATTGTACTTATTGCAGGCTGGGATACCCGAAATAGTCCGAAGGATTCCCGTAATGTTATCCTTCGCGGTCGCCGTCATTTCAAGCAGTTCAGGATCGCCTACGCCTAAGTCCTTGAAAAGTGTATGGCTGGGAATATCGTAAAGCGGGCAATGCGTTTTCTTACAATCCTTACGGCCCCAGCAATAATATTCAATCTTGGAAGGCACGATATAGGGCGTATGTTTCTTTCCGGCCACCATTACTTGGGTTTTAACCAATTTGCCGTGCAGTTCTGCGTCGCCAGTATGGGCCAGGTGAAGGCTCACAGATTTGCTATCATCGTTAGTGGCTTTTTTTAGGCAATGGCATAAGGCCCCAGCGCAGGCTACCCGGTCGTAGTCCTGGCTTCCTGGTATCTTTTCACCATGCAGTGCCCGGATAAAGGCACAGCCAAACTTATAGCCATTGTCCTTATCGTAGACGGCTTCTACGACGCTACGCGTATTGGCTACCCGCTGTTCAGCGTCGTATTTGCTGCCCGCGCTGGTATGCTTACGTACCCATTCTTCCAGCAATTTTAAGGCTTCTTCCTTCGGGTGGCCTGCTTCTTTATAGTAGGCGGCCAGCTGTACAGTCGCCTGGTTTCGGTCACCGTCCTTCTTCCAGCCGCTTGTCATAATATCCGTTACGCAGACAGGTGGCCTATCCTTGCGGAAGTTGAATTCTTCGGCAAACTTTTTCACAGAAGTAGCAGCAGCTTCGCGCCATTCCTTTTCTTTATCCTCATAAAATAGGACGGCCTTCGGTCGCATATCCCGCGCTGCTTTACGCTGGGCAGGGTCTAAAACAGGATAAAGGCGGGGGCCGTTAGCCATGCCTTTAATTTCTTCTAGGGTCTTCGTTCGAAGTTCGTCTATGCTTAATTCAATTTTAAAAAGCTTCGTCCCGCTGTGAATGCTGTTTGGCAGCCGCAGCATACGCGAAGACGTATATACTACGAGGTCTAAAGCACGAAGGCTTAACCTGTGTACCAGGTAGCCCGCGATATGCTTATAAACCTTGTGCAATTCTGTGCCGGGCTTAATGTCCAGGGCCTGAAAGTCTATTAAAATATGAAAACCTTTGCTTCCTGAAAAATATAAATGAATATCGGTTTCCTGTATTTCCAGTTCGTTCATAAAAAATTCGATAAGCTTAACTGCGTCTGCCTGGCTTACTGCGGGGTCTGTCTTATAATCCAAGTCAAAATACAAAGGGGCGATAAAGCTTTCGCCCCGCGCCCCCCTGCTTTTGCTGGTATAGCGCTGTACAGTACAGAAACAGTTGAAGTTATTCGCTTCCTCCTGCTGGTACTTCTTGACGCCTTCTGGGTATTCTACCCGCGTCCAAGGTACAGGCTGCCCGCTGTCATTTGTATGCCAGGCGTCTACGAATTTAAAATCAGCTATCTGTGGTTCCCTTGCCATGTAGACGCCCTACCTTCTAGTAAATTTTTAAGCTTTAGCTTTTTCGTCTTCCGCTACTTCTACCTCTCCGGCTTCGAATTCAGTAGCAGAAGGGTCGATACCGTAATCTGCTGGATTGAACAACCCTAGGCAGTTAAAGTTAATTCCCAGCCAGGAAGTCGTATCTTTCGTGCGTTCTTCGGTCGTAAGGCGCGTTACTACGTGCTTCGCGCTGCTGTTCGCTGGTACACCGATAGACTTAAATTTACCGTCGAAGATCGCCATACCGTACTGCCCCCAGCCGAACGTATCACCAGGCGCGAAGTTCATAAGGTAAATCTTCGGGCTTTCGTCCGGGGAAAGGAATTTTACAGGGACGATATACGCCAGATATCGCAGCTGTAGGTCTTCCTGGCTGTAGCGGTCAAGTACGGAAGGGTCGGTTTGTGCCGTTGTAGCCAGCCAGTTATCTAGTGTAGCCCGCGCCGATTGTTCGGCTTTCATTACCATACGTTTACCGATTTGCACTTTAGTAAGGCCTGTCATTTCTTCGGGCAGAAGTTCTTCTTTCGCAGGCAGGGAAACGATAAGACTACCTTTTTCCGGGGTTTCGTCACCGCCCCATAGTACCCAGCGCGTTTCGCCTTGTGCGATTACGACGTCGAGTGTGTCGCCATAGGATACTTCCAGGTCGCGCGCTTCTACGAAGTTACCCTTTTTGTTGATTTTCAAGTATTGACCCATGCGGACGTAATCGAAGTCCAGCCCTTCGTTAACTTCCAAGAACGCCGCTTGCTTCGCCTGAATGACTTCCGCGATATAGTTAGCCCCTACGTTTGCCAGCGCTAGCGCGCCCTTTGCCTGTACTGCTGGTACATTTCCGTTTGCTGTTGTCATTTGAAAATTCCTCTTTTCGTTTGTTTTTATGGTCAAGGCTTTCGCCGTTGCCAATCGTTATCTACAGATAATGATCTGGGTAAAAAAATTTTGCCTTGCTTGGGTGTTACGGGCTGCCTGCCGTAACCTTACCCCCACATAGATTTCATGGGGTATTTATCCAGAATGCTAAGCAGCAGCGCAGGGTCTTCCTTCATAAGCTTTCCGTAGGCCGCTGCCCAGGTGCGGAAGTCCGGGCCGTAATAGCTGTAAAAGGTGTCCCACAGTTCTGGGTCTTGTGCGTGTACCATACGGTACATTTCTTGAACTACCTGGTACGTATCCAGCTGCGCGCCTGGCGTCCATATCCTTTGAGGGAATAGGGCTTCTGCCAGCGTGGCGAAATTGAATTCGATAATGAAATGAAGCTTCACGGACATAGGGGCAACGGCGCGGGCTGCTTGCAGCCTTGCTTTTTCCTTCGGTTCACTGGTTGCCGGGTCAATTCCGTTGATATGCCATTGGTAGGCTTCCAGGGCTGCTTCGCCATCTTTTCGCAAGCTGTCTTCGTACCCCGTTCCTATTGCTTCGGGGGGCATTACGAATTCGCTGGCTGGGTTCGCCCGCAGACCGCCGCAGGCCCGCATATTCGCCGTCGTGTAGGTTACCAGGTGGTCGTAGACAACTTTACTAGCCTTGAATTCGAAGCGCGCGCTTTCTCCACGGAAGATATTAAGGGCGTCACGTTTCTTAATTAGGCTAAGCGGTCGGCGCACGTTGTTGGTATCGGGTTTCCCCAGGTATACCGCCGCCGCATGGGCTAGGTGCTTACGGTCGGGGTCGCTGTATCGCAGCAGCTTTACTTGAAAACTCATTTTTTCTCCTTCCTTTCAGCCCTTCGCTGCTTTCTATTTTTTGGCGGTGGCGTGTAACGCGTCGAGTACTTCGGCTGCGGGGCTTGTTCGGCCTGCCGGGGCTCTTGCGCTACTTCCAGGGCTAGTTGTGCTGATTCTAATGCTAGGGCTACTGATTGGGCTTCCTGCGCAGCCTGACGCTGTTTTTCGATTACTTCCTCTGTAAGCGGCTGCGCACCTTTCGGCTTGTCGTACAATACCTGCGCAGCTGTCGGCTGTCCCAACTCACTCATGTGTATAGCCAGCCAAAGCCTGCGGGTAAACAAAAGCTTAACGGCCTTGAAAAACGGCACTTTCTGCGGATAACAATTTATCATTTGAATTAATCCCCCTACGTCGTTTATAGCGGAAGGTCGAATCCTGGCATATTTACAAGGAAGTCCTTAATAGCGTCCTTCTTTGTCCGGGGCTTCTTCGCTAGCGTGATACCCAGCCTGGTATAAACCTTTCGCCTGCTTAAATATTGGTCGTAAAATGTACCGTCGCTACCGTCTACGTAGTCGTACCAAGTCGCTACCTTATCCGGGTTATTCGGATCGGGCCGCATAATTCGACCTATTGCCTGTTCAATTCCCGAACCATTTGCCGCGTTCCTACCATCGCCGCGCTGCGGGGTAGCTAGGTGTCCGTCGTAAAGGTTCGGAATGTCCAGCCCCTCCTTAACCAACTGCGACGTAGCGAAAAGTATGTCTAGTTTCTTACCTTTCGCGCTTTCCATAATGGCTTTACGCTGCGAAGGCGTTACTTGCCAGTCTGCGAATTCGGCTTCGGTGTATTGTACTTCCTGCCGTTCCCATCTTTTAAGGCGTTCGTTACGCCTAGCGCCTGGGTCGGTCTTCTTACATTTACGCCAGGTTAACTTCGTAAGCCCGCCATGAACGACGGCCATACGTGGTACGACGCCTAGCTTAGACCGGGCGAAAGTTTCTACCAGGTCACGCAGCTTGAAAAGGTAGCGTACGCTATCGGCCAGTACAATTACGGCCCCTCCTTTCGGGCTTACCTTAAAGCAGCTTTCCAGTACGTTTTCGGCTACCAGCTTCGCGCGTTTCGGGTCTTCGGTAAGTTCCTTTAGAAGCGCCCCATAGTCCAAGTCTTCGCCGCCAGCGTCTACGCTGTTTTCGACGAATTCGCCAGCGCTGTCGTCTACCTCCAGCGCCCCGGCAAATCCTTTTTCCCTGCCGTATTCGGTGTATACGAATTTAACTTCGGGCAGAACCAGCGCCCCAGCTTCGTACATACCGTCACGCTTTACTGCGTAAGCCGTAGGCCCTAACCCAGCGTACATAAAGCTTTCCAAGCCGTCTTTACGCTGTGGCGTCGCGGTAAGCCCTAGTAAATGCTTTGCGGGAAATTTCCCAGCGACCTCTACAAATTGCTGCGAAGGGAAATGGTGCGCTTCATCTACGACAACTACGCCTACAAGGCCTGCCAGGGTCGCTACCAGCGTCGGGTTAGCCCCTAGGGTCTGTACAGTAGCTACGAAAAGCTTACCGCTGCCCCAGGTTACTTTCCCTTCGCCGATTATCCCGACTTCGCCAACGTCACCTAGGAAAGATTTCGCGGCCTTCGCGCTTTGGTCTAATAAGTCCAATGTATGGGTTAGCCATAAGGTCGGCTGGCCCCAGGCCTGTACGATTCGAAAGCCCATTAACGTCTTACCGCTTCCTGCGGGGCTTTCAAGTACTCCGCCGCCCTGTTTTAGTACGGCGTCTACTGCGGGCTGCTGATAATCCCGCAGTTCGTGGCCGATCCAAGGGCCGAAGTTTACGCTGGCGGGTTCAATAAGGTTATACCGTATAACATCTACCGGGTTAATTCCCTGTGTTTTTAGTAAACCGCGCAATGTTGATTCGAAGCCCCTGGGTACTACCAGGTCGCCCATTTCATACAGGAAAATTTCAAGCTTTTGATTAATGCCCCAGGTTGGCTTTCTCATACCCTTCATTTTCGCATATGCCGGGTTCACTACTGTTAGCGCCTGGGTAATGGCCGCCCTAAGGGGTAAACTAGCCCCGCGTAAGCGTATGTTATTGCTTATAGTGATTTGCAGCACTTTACCAGCCCCTTTAAGTCGTAAGTATTATCTGCCGCTATCCGCGGAAGCTTCACGCAGCGTATAGCATTCTGCGTGAATTCTTCCAAGGTAACGTATTGTCGTTCTTTGCTTTGCATGTAATGCAAGGCTCTAGCTAGTCGGAAAGCGTACGCTTCGTCACGACCCTTGTCCAAGTTGTTAAAACTTATGAATACCAGGCCGTAGTTCCGGGCAATGCAGCGGTCGAAAAGCAGAAGCCCCTTTACCTGATCGGGCCGAAGGTAACTTAATTCGAAACGGTCGCTTTCCGTTCGTTTTAATTCGACCAGAATGTTTACGTCTTCCAGCAGTACAATTTCGTCAGCTGGTCGGGTTCCCCCGCCGCCGTCTTTGATCCTCATACGCCAGCAGTTAGATACATTCGTCCAACTGCTTCTTATTTCAGCTTGGAAGTCTTCGCCGCGCTCCTGCCGTTCCCGCTGTAATTCGCGCGAATCTTTATTTGTCACAATTCGCCGCCAGGATGAAAGTTACCACCCTGCCTAATTACTAAACTGCTGCCCGCGTTATGGAGATTAATCGGACTACCACCAAAACCTCCGGTATCAATGAAGTAGCAAACAGTTTCTGCCCTGCTTCCTAAGTATTCAGCCAACTTGTTAAATGCCTGCTGCACAGTTATTTCAGGCGCCGCTTGCTGTGCGGCTTTTTTCCGCTTCTTTTTAAGCAGTCGCTGATTCATTTAGTTAGCCCCCGCTAGGTATTGCAGCAGTCTTGCCTGTACAAAGGCTTTAGCCCTTACCGAATCGCTAGCTTGTACTGCTTTTTCCCATCCGTCGCGGGCAATCGAAGCCGTAACTTCCAGTGCTGCCAATTCGCCTTCGACTTCTGCCAGTCGCTTACGGCTTTCGCTGCTTACTGTCCTACGGAAAGCGTCGCGGGCCATATCGTTAGAAAAGGGATACGTAACGCTGTTCCATTCGACGCTTTTACCATCGGGCTTTAATCCCTCCATAATAGCGGTAGATTCTTCAAGCTTAATTTGATTTTCTAGCGTATAACGTTCTTTCAGCAGATCCGCTTTATTGCCATAAGCTGCTTCGCGCTGGTCGCCCTTGTTTAGTATGTCGTCTACACTGGCGTCCAACTGCGCTACGGTATCGGCCAGGATTTGTGCTCCAATTACGCGGAAGTGCTCAGCGGGAATTTGACGGGCAGCGGCCCCTAAAAGGGCGCTTGCTGCGGCTTTCACCTGTTCGGCCCCGTATATTAC
The DNA here is from genome assembly GCF_005930355.1 of Paenibacillus sinopodophylli. Classification (GTDB taxonomy): domain Bacteria; phylum Bacillota; class Bacilli; order Paenibacillales; family Paenibacillaceae; genus Pristimantibacillus; species Pristimantibacillus sinopodophylli. The sequence continues at coordinate 468,143 of NZ_VDBO01000001.1, read as the reverse complement.
CGTTAGGTCTTGTACTGCTTGTTTTGCATCGGTCATTTCGTTCTATCTCCCTTCGAATGTAAAGAAGTCTTTACTACTAACATTTCGCCGCCTATCGGTAAACCGTAGGCGTTAACGGCCCAAGTTCGCATAATTACGTAACTGCCGCAGGCCTGGCAGCTGGTCTTCGTCGTCCAGGTATCCAGCCATTTGAAGCTTACTTCGGCCAGTTCCTTCGTCATGGGTTCCGCGTGGCCGCAGTTCCCGCAGCCTACCATTTCCTGGCCGTTACTCAATTGGTTCTGCCCATTCTTGCCGTTCGGCTTTAGCCAGTTCTTGCCGCTTTTCTTCCAGCGCTTGCTTTAGTAATTTATGGGGCAACGTACCTTCTTCTATCTCGCCCAGCGCCTGGTCTATTTCCTGGTATTCTACGTCCAGCTTCTTAATACGCTGGTAGATTTCTTTGCCTGTAAAAGTCGATTGTTTCAAAGCTTCTTATCTCCCTTCGGCCATGCGGGCCGCTTCGATTTTTTCCAGGGCAAGCCGTACGACTTCCGGGGCTACCCCTTCTTTTTCCGCTACCGCTTCTATGATTTGGTTAATGTCCAGCCGTACCCGTTCGCCGCCTGCGGTTTGAATTAAGGCTGCAAAGTTTTCCATAGCGTACTGGCGCTGCTGGTCTTTCTCGATTCGACTACGGTCTAAAACTTCTTCGCCGGGCTTCGCACTTTGCAGCGGCAACAGTTCAATATTTCCCTGACCGCCTTCAATAGTAATTAGGGCTGCCTGAATCGTACGGCTTATTTCGCCTTGACTCGCAGACAATCGGGTAAGGCTGCCGGGGTTACAGAATATAACACCATCACCCCTGCGGTAGATTCCGTACCCCGTATGGTCATGCCCGGTAAATACCATTTGCGCGGTTGTCTTTACTTCTTGCACAAGGGTAAATCGGTCGAAAGGCGGCGTATGATCTATTAACATGCCATGCGCGATATGCAAGCGGTAAGCGTCGCCTACTGGTTCGTTTTCCGGGCTGTATCCGTAGCCGTCGCGGTCAATATTCCCGCTGTACGGCGTAAAGGTTAAGGCGACTTCGGGTATGGCCCCTGGGCCGAATAATACGGCTTTCGCTGGGTCATTCACTACGCGCAACTGCGGTACGATCCTTTCCAGCAGTCGAAGGCTGGTATTTCCGAAGGCTGCGACGTTGTAGCCTGGTATATCATGATTCCCCGCAGTCGTGTAAATCGGGGCCGGGGCTTCGCTAAAGACGTCGGCAGCGTCATTAAGGACGCTGTTCGCTACGTCGGGAAGGTCAAATGTATCGCCCGGCTGTAAGAAGGCGTCTACCTGGTGAAGCTTCCCTAGCGCCCATATTTCCCGCAGCTTCGCCTTCCAGGCTTCCGGGTAACTGTCCGTACGGTTCCGGGGGTTCGTTCCCCGTATATGCGGATCGCCAAAATATAGGAATTTAGTCATGTGGCGGGCCTTCTTCCTGGCGTGCTAATTCTTCAAGTGCAATAAACGCTTCATTGTTTTCCAACGGCCCGGCTTGGCATTGATAGCCGCAGGATTTTAACTGGGCAACAATTTCCGAAATGCTATTAAACATTTGGAGTATCCCCTTCGTCGCTCCGACGTCTGCGGGTTGTTACTTCCCCAGTTTCGGCGTCGATAGAGTAATTACGTGCGTGGTCTAGTTCGGGAAGTTCTTCGTGTACACGATTCCATAGGGCCGTATGATCGGTTTCGAATTTCGCTTTGTTGGCTTCGGTCTGATTGTCAATAGCTTCCTGCTTCTCTGCCAGTTCTTCTTCGGTAGCGCCCAGGATGGAAGAACGACGGCCATTAAGTACTAGCTGCTGAATGTCCAGGTCGGCCAGCGCTTCGGCTTTCTTGTGCGCCAGGAAGTCTTCGCGCAACTGCGGGCTTACTAAACCTACGCTAATTTCGTTCGGGCCTTGGCTTTCGCCGATAACTTCGCCCAACGCTCTAACAACACATTTAATACACATATTTTTCATTCTCCCTTATTGGTTGATTTAAATTGCTTTTACTTCGGATTCTTCCCGGCTGTTAAGCGTTACCCGTAGGCCCTTGTCTGCTACGGCAGCCAGCGCTTCATTGTGCGTGATAAGAATGATTTGACGTCCCAGCTGTTCGCTGTACTGCTTCAAGAAGTAGGCGACGTTCGGCGAATATTCGGCGCTTACGTGCTTGCCTACTTCGTCCATTAGCAGCGGCCCCTGTATTTCTTCCAGTTCCGCTATCCCCAGGCGAAGGCCCAGGGTTATTACATCTACATACCCGCCGCCATTATCGTAATCAGGCGGCTTTAACTGGGTTTTTACGCCGTTTCGAGTAAGCCAGTACTCAGCAACTGGCTGCGATCCCTTGACGTCCAGTACAATTTCAAAAACGAAGTCGTTACCAGGGAAGACTACCAGTAGCAGTTGCGTAACTATGTCTTCAATGCGGCCCTTAGCTTGCTGCCGGGCATAGTCACTTGTCTTTTGCAGAAGGATTTGTACCAGGTCATACTGTCCTAGCTTATTGACGGCTTCCAGGCTCCGCAGCTGCGCCTGGTCGCGGTCAATTGTGATTAGGTCGCGCTGGCCGATTTTAGCCGCCAGTTTATCGCGCTGGGTCTTAATGCTGGTCTTGGCAGCTTGTAGCCTATACATTCGGTATTAGGCCTTCGACTTTCGTTAATTCGGCGTCAATTTGACTTTCCAGGGCTGCAATTTCGGCCTGGGCCGTTTCCGGGGTTACGTTCAGTTCAGCCATTTTTTCCGTTACTTCGCCCTGCTGGCGTTCCGCTGCGGCTTTTTCGGTTTTAGCGATTGTTTCGGCTGTTTTAGCCTTTTGAATTCTTACTTTTGCAAGGTCAATACGTTGTTTAGCGTCCATTTATATACGTCCCTTCGATTCTGTTTTAGTGGGTATGGGCTACGGCCTGTTCGCATAGCGGGCAAATGCCGCCAGTCGCCGCCCAGGCTTCGGCCAGTTCTTTATCAGCTGCCGCCAGTTCATTCGCTGCGCGCGTTTCTGCTGCCGCTGCGCTGTCTAGTGTCTGCGTTTTTATTTTATAAAGGTTATAAAGTTCTCGAAGCTTCGCCAGGCGTACCAGGTTCGCTTCTGTACTACTTACCAGGTTTTCGGCTTCTGTTATCCCTATAAGGCTGTCCATTAAGCCCTGGTAGCGGCTTACGCTTGCTGTCGCGGTATCGTATACTCTTAGCAGTTGCCGCATGTCGGTAATCCTGCCGAAGCTAAGTTCTACGCTTTCCAGCGTATTTAAGGCTACGTCCAGGTCTTGGGTGCTGGTAATGATTTCCGTCGCCCTATTTACATCGGCTTCGTATTTGTTATACTGTTCGTTAAGATAACTAAGGCTGGCCCGGCGACTTTCTGCGGTTTCTGCTTCTGATAGCAGCCATTCACAGGCGTCAAGTCCTGCCAAGTCTTTAAGACGCTGGGTAAGAATTTCTACTGTGGCGGTAGCCTTACCCAATTGTTCGTATAAGTCCAGTAAGCGGTCATACCGTTGCTGGGCTTTTTCTATTTCTACCAGGTCTTCTTCCAGTTCTGGGATATTCGCCAGCTTGTCCAGCTTGTTTATTGCCTGCTGTATTGAAGCTGCGGTCAATTCCCAAGCCGTGGTAAGTTGTTCAAGATTCCCCTTTTTGTTCAGCGCTTTGTCGAGTTCCCCCATCAGCCATTCGCAGGCGTCCAGTTGCCGCTTAATTTCGTCTAAGCCTTCAAACGCTTTAAGCTGTTCGACTTTTCTTTCGTATTCTTTGTCGGCGGTCTGCTTTTCGTTCCTGGCTGCGTATGTATCCTTCGCCGTGGATTTTATAGCGCCGTCTACTGCTTCCGTCCCGGCCAGCTTACCCAGCACTTTCGCCCCTGCGCTTCCAGGTTCTGATATAAGGAATGGCGCGGCCAGCTGAAAAGCGAAGTGTAAATCTACCTCGTAGTCCCCGAAACTGCTTGTTTTAATTCCCAAGGCTTCTTTTACTGCTGCGGGTACTTCGGCCTTTTCAAACGGTTCATCGTACAGCGGTTTTACCCAGTATTTCGTTTTACCTTTCTTGCGGATCTTCGTAATCGTGACGCCGTTATCCAGTTCGACTTCTACCCCAGCTTCTTCTGCTTGGCGCTTAATCGTTACGCCGTCTGCTTCGTAAACCGTGTGAAGGAAGTCGTCACCCGAAGGTTCGCCTTTCGCAAGCCATCGAAGCGCCCGGATCGTTCCGGCTGTCTTCCCTGCCCCCGAAGGCCCTGTAAATACGTTCAAGCCTGCTACCAGGTCGTACTTGGCTGCTACCCATGATTGGAAGCCCCATACCCTTACGCTTTTGATTTTTGCCATTACTTGCACGCCCCCTGTACCAGCAGTTGTGCCAGGTAATTCTTAATTGCTACCCGACCCCGAAGTAGGGGACTTCGTACTAATCTTACATACATACCGCTTCGCCCCTTTCAATTCCCGTAGCGACTACGCCGCTTAACTTGAAGCTTTTACCTAATACCGCTTCGCAGGCCCCCGCAGCGTCTTTACCTCCCGCTGCTGCTTCGAGTATTGCCTTCATTTCGGCTACGTCTTGCAGTTGCGCCGCCTGTAGCCGACTCATTCGGTTGTCCATTTCGTTTTCACCCCCTCTCAAGCTTTCCTCTATTAGCTGGCTGCGGCTATAAGTTGTAAAGCGTCGTTCCATAAGTGCGTTATAGGCTTCGTGCCTTTTCCCCAAGCTTTTAACAATTCTAGCGCGTCAGTAGGGTTCGTTTCGGCCAATTCGGCCAGCTTAACAGGTAAGTAAGCCATTTTATGCACTAAATCGACATTAATCGGGAAACCGTCGTTTGCTTTGTGCATTTTTAACACTGCCTTTCCTTACGGTTTTTTTACGATAAATTCGTCGAACGGTAAGCTGTTTTCTTCACAATAAGTATGCAGTTTGCCTAGCATTACGGGGCCTGCTTTACTTTCAGTGTTCAATACTTTATGCAAATGCGACGGCTGTACACCTAAAATTCTAGCTAGCTTACGGCCTTTTCCGTCGGCTACTTCGACTAGCAGCTGCTGAATTCGGTCTTTATTAATCTCCACAGATAACACCTCCTTCTCACTATCATTATCTACAGATAACGATTTCTGTGTTCCCACACTATAACCGCAATCGTTATCTACAGTCAACACATTTCGACAAAATATTTAATAAATTATAAAGATGTTGCCTACAGAGAACACTTTGGGGTATACTAGGCAAATGAAAAAAACTTAAAGGAGCAAACAAACATTATGTTTAACAAAGCCAAATTTTCCGCACTACTTAAATTAGCCCAGGGTAATAGATCGCTTAATGAGTTTGCACGACAAGCTAGCGTATCAGGGTCATATATATCCAACCTCATGAACTGTAAAAATGAGAACGCTCCAGAAGCAAAGACTATAAAGAAGATCGCTGACGCAGCGCATAACGATGTGACATACGCAGATTTGTTAGATGCTGTTGGGCTGCTTACTTCTGACTTAAAAGAAAAGTTAGATAGACTCGCAGTATTAAAAGGGTTAGACAGTGACTACAAAAAAGCTGAAACAGATTTAAACCAGGCAAACATCGAGTTAGAAAAAGCAAACTACCTAGTAAAAGAAGCCGAAGCTGAATATAAAAACTTATTAGATTTGGAGAAAATGGGTGCTAAGACTGTAGGGAACTTCATTCGTGTTCCGTTACTAGGCAATATCGCTGCGGGCCTTCCAATTTTCGCAAATGAAAACATTATTGAATGGGAATATGTAGCGGATACCTTCGGGGCCGCAGAGGGTGAAATTTTTTCCTTAATCGTTAAGGGCGATAGTATGACTGGTTCCCGCATTTACAATGGTGACAAAGTATTAGTACGTATCCAGCAAGAAGTAGCAGACGGCGAAATTGCTGTTATTAATGTTGACGGCGAAAACGCTACTCTAAAAAGAGTTAAGCACGTAGAAGGAAAAGTCTTACTAATTGCTGATAACCCTAAATATGATCCTATCCTGGTCGAAAGTGAAAGCGCCCGCGTATGCGGAAAGGTTATACAAGTCTTGTTTGACCCAAACAGAAGGTATTAAGGGGGAAGGCTTATGCAATCCGTAGCCGAGATTCAGCAGATTGCCGACTATTTCAGCAACCAGAAGGCCGTCTATTATTACAAGCAAGTTCCGGCGGGTACAGAACTTCGCGTGTTTATTTATATCCGGGTATCCACAAAAATGCAGGAACACCGTTTCTCCTTGAAGGGCCAAATACAGGAATTAGTTTCCTATGCTGAAAGTATGAGTTGGGCAATTGTTGGAATCTATAGGGATGTTGATTCTGGGGGAAAGTTGGACAAAGCAGGGCTTACTCAACTATTGGACGACGTAGACGAAGATAAAGGCGACATAGTTCTTTGTATTGACCAGGATAGGGTTTCGCGCCTAGATACCGTAAGCTGGGAATACTTAAAAAGTCAGCTACGCGAAAACAGTGTGAAAATAGCAGAACCGGGTAAGATTACAGACCTTGCAGATGAAGACGACGAATTTTTTGCCGACCTTAAAAACTTATTTGCTCGCAGGGAAAAGAAGAAAATAGTTAAACGCATGATGCGCGGTAAGCGGCAACGTACACGGGAAGGTAAAGGCTGGGGCAAACCCCCCTGGGAATATCATTACGACAAAAATACAGGTAGTTACAGCATTAATGATAAGTGGTCTTGGATAATACCATTCATTGACGAATTATATATAGGCGAAGAAGGCCTAAGTGATACGAATATAGCTATACGGCTCTCTGCGGTCACAAAAACGCCCAGCGGTAAAGAGTGGGATTCCCAGCACATCAGGCAACGGCTGACGGCCAAGCTATATCATGGCGTCATGGAAAAGACATTCAGTAATGGCGAAACAATTTCCGTTGAAAATGTTTTCCCGGTGCTGCGAAGTGAAGAAACCTGGTTCAAGATTCAAACGAAGCGGAAAGAAAAGTATCAGCGTCGCGCTCCATCTTTCCCGCATATTTTGCGTAACATATATACTACTTGCGAAGACTGCGGTAAAAAGCTGGCCCTTAAACAAAGTGGTAGTACGGAATATTCGATACATTATTATTTCAAGCATGGTCGTGAATATAGAGAAACATATTCCCCGAATTGCGGGATGTCCATAAATGCTATCCGTATAGAGTATAATTTTGTGGCCGCCTTAAAGGCCATTCTAAAAAGCGAAGAAACGGCTAGACGTTACATTCAGTTCGAATACGGTCAAAACGACGTACACCAACTTTCTACGGAAATTGATGCTACAAATAAACTCCTGCAAGCTGCCCAGGGAAAAATAGATAACCTACTAGATTTATACCTGGACGGGGGATTTTCTAAAGATGTTCTAAATAGCAAGAAAGAAGCCCTAGAAAATGAACGAGATTTACACCAAAACAAGAAGCGGCAGCTAGAAGCAAAGAAGTCAGCAATCGCCGCTAACCAGTTTAACTACCAGACGGTCTACCAGTACCTGGCTATCGCAGAACGGTTTGACGTCTTATTAACGGAACATGAGAAAATGGAAATGGTAGGTACTCTTTTCGCCAGCGGTGTTCTGTCTGAAAAGAGTTTCGTATTACAGGGGAATATGGCGGGGATACCTTTCGAAGTGTCCGTACCAGTTGCCGACAATCCTTTTGAATACATGAATAATTCGAATAAGAAAAAGCCCCGGCGCTCCACTAAAAGCAACCAGGGTCTGCAAATAATCACGAAGGACACTATCTTAAATATTGAATAGTTCACGCTGTCCTTCGTGGTTCTGTACTATAGTTTATTTTTTTAAACATAGTAGCCAAAAAGTTTATTGCCGCGTCGCCGTAATGTATGGACGTTGTTCGCCTTTTCGTTGTTAAGTCTATAGATAGAACTTTTAGTTTTACTGCCAGATTCGCATCCGTGTAGTACTCTACATCAACTTCTCGTACATATGCCTTCTTATGATCCCAATCCAGTTTTTCGACTTGGAACTGTACGCCTTCATGTAAATATATTGCTTCATCGTGTAAAAGGGTCATCGCGCTAAAACGATCCATTTCACCAATGATTTTTACGTTCGCTGCTTCCGACTGGTCGATAATGACTACATTTTCCTGTGCGGCAGAACGAAGGCTAACTTCACTCGCTGGAAAGGCTAGATTAGCCCAATAAAACGTGTCGCCTGCATGAGTTAGCACCCGTTCTTCTACTAAATATTCCAAAATGTCCACTATTTCTATAGAACCGAATTGTTCCCCTTTCTTAAAGGGAAGTTCATAGGCTGCACATCGTATATGATCGACTAAAATAAGTAAGTTTTCCGGGTTAATTCTAGCCGATTCCGGGGACCGGTCAAAGAAGTATTCGGGATTCTGAACGATATACTGGTCAATCGGCGTATTGCTGGCTACCATTAGCACTAAGGCTTCCCCGTGACGTCTTCCAGCCCGGCCTGCTTGCTGCCATGTACTTGCTACGCTGCCTGGATAACCAGTCATAATACAGACTTGCAACTGCCCTATATCTACACCTAGTTCTAATGCGTTTGTACTAACCACGCCTAATATATCGCCATTCCTTAGTCCTCTTTCAATTTCCCGCCGTTGATTTGGCAAGTAGCCGCCACGGTAGCCCCGTATGGATTTAGTTCCTATCTCATTCTTAACCAGTTCCTGAATATGGCTTAAAATGATTTCTACCCTTACTCTGCTTCGAGCAAATACGATCGTCTGTATTTTATTCGTTAAAAACTTCTTCGCTAGCTGGTTTACCTCTACAGTTGAACTTTTCCGTAAATTTAATGGCTTATTCACAATCGGCGGGTTATAGAATACAAAATGCTTTCTTCCACTAGGAGCGCCGTTATCGTCAATTAGCCGCATTGGATTCCCTGTTAGCTGTTCTGCCAATTCTTCGGGATTCGCAATTGTCGCAGAAGTGCATATAAAAAGAGGATTACTACCATAAAATGTACATATTCTTTTCAAACGGCGAATGACATTTGCTACATGGCTTCCGAATACCCCCCTGTAGGTGTGCAACTCGTCAATTACGATATATTTAAGGTTGCTAAATAAACTTACCCATTTTGTATGATGGGGAAGAATTGCCGAGTGTAGCATATCGGGATTGGTAATCACGATATGCCCTACATTTCTTACAATAGTTCGAATAGCTGGTGAAGTATCACCATCATAGGTGAAACTTTTAATGTCGATACCCATTTCGCTTATGATATCATTCAATTCACTTTTTTGGTCTTGTGCCAGAGCTTTGGTCGGGAATAAGTAAAGGGCGCGGCTGCCGTCATCCTCAGCTATTGCCTGTAATACTGGCAGGTTATAGCACAATGTTTTTCCCGATGCGGTAGGCGTTACAGCCACAATGTTTTCACCTTTACGTACCGTTTCGTAGGCTGTGAACTGGTGTGTATATAGCTGTTCCATTCCACGTTTTAGGAAAGCTGATATAATTCTTGGATCGACGCTTTCAGGAATAGGTTTTGTTTTCGCTTCTTTCGGCTCTATTTCAGTCCAGTTAATTATATTTTCATTGGCTCTTAAATCCTGAATTAATTCAGTAAGTGATTTCTTTCTCAGCATTCTTTTGCACCCCACTCTAACTTATAGTTTAGCGAATATTTGTTCGCTTTACTAGTGTTTACTTATCGACTTGAACAGCAAGTAGACTTAGTCTTTTTCGACACAGGGAGCTCCGCACCCCTATTCAATTGACAGTGTTCTGACTAATCGATATAGTATTATGATATGTGTCATTTAGATACTTGCTTAACTATCTAAACATGATCATGGTTAAATTGAAAGGATGGTTTTTATGTCCATCAACGATTCCTTCAAAGCACTATCCGATCCGAATAGGCGAAAAATATTGGAATTGCTGCGCGAACGAGATCTAACCGCAGGGGAAATTTCCGATCATTTCCAAATGACCAAGCCAAGCATCTCTCATCATCTTAGCCAGCTGAAGAAAGCTAATCTGGTATGGGATGAACGCCAAGGCCAGCATATTTATTATTCGATTAATACTGCCGTCTTCCATGACTTGAATAATTGGATCATCTCCTTCCAGCAATCCAACCCCGAAGGGAATGAGAAAGCTTGAAATCGAGTGTGCTTTCATGGATTATCGTATCCATCGCCTTTGTCGCGAGCATAATCACCTATCCTTATATGCCTGAGCTCATGGCTATTCATTGGGATATCAACACAGAGATCAATGGCACGGCGAACAAAGCATTTGCATTGCTGCTGCTTCCCGCATTAATGGTCATCCTTGTCGTTATACTTCCAAAGAAGCAAAACTTTCAACAGCATAAATACACTCTTCTCGTTGTTCAGAATGTCATTCTGCTCGTACTTCTCGTCCTGCACAGCGTCACAATCGCTTACGGCTATGGCCTAAGCATTGATATTGAGAAAGTAGTCATTCCAATGTTCGGAATTATTCTAGCTATAGCCGGATTCTATATGCCAAGTCTAAAGCACAATAGTTACATTGGGATCAAAACAGTTAATACCATTACGAATGAGGATGTCTGGAAAAAAACACATAAAGCGGCTTCATCTTTTTATATCGCAGGTGGACTGTTTATGATTGCAAGCACATTTATAGGGAATCCTTATCAAATGTTTGTTTTTTTCGGCATCATCGTCATCATTGTATTAGCATCTGTCTTTTTGTCCTTTCATTTTGGCAAAGAGCAGCATTGAAAAACGCGAGGCTGCCCTCGCGTTTTTTCATTACTGCTCTTTAGTTGAAATATAAGAAAGGATATGATTTCTCCAACCTTTCTCTATATCACTCGGAATGAAACGCGCTTCGCCGCCAAATGACGGCGACAGCTGTTTCACCTTGCCCGTTCAATTTCAATGTGAAGCAAATCTCTAGCTGCCGTTACCGGCTCGAAGTATGCAGATGCTTCTAGCTCCAACTGGCTAAGGTCCTCGTTGCTGTATCGGCCGCTAAAGTGGGTCATTACTAACCTCTTCGCTTTCGCATTTGCAGCCGTTTCAGCTGCTTCCCTCGTCGTACAATGTCCGAATTCATGCGCTTTCTCCTCCATACCTGCGGCGAATGTCGCTTCATGAACGAGCAAATCCGCATCTATTGCCAGTCTGTTAGCGTTTTCACACGGTTTCGTATCTCCCAGTACCGTCACAATTCTCCCCGTATAGGTAGGACCCGTCACCTGCTCGGAATGCACAACCGAGCCGTCATCCAAAGTAATGGAATGCCCTTGCTTCAAGCGGCCATACAACGGCCCTGGTTTAATGCCAAGTTTCTTAAGTACATGAGCAAGCAGCTTGCCTGGCTGATCCTTCTCGATTACACGATAACCGAAACTAACAACCCGATGCTCAAGCAGCCTAGCTTCAACCTTGAACCGCTCTTCTTCATATACGACTACCTCTTCACCCGTTAGCTCGTGGATGATAAGCTCGTAATCCAGTTGTGTGGCGCTGATGCTGAACGTCGTTTCTATATATTTTTTTATCCCAACAGGACCGAACAATCGAACTGGCGTAATCCCTCCGTCGAATGAACGACTGCTTAGCAGACCCGGCAAGCCATATATGTGATCGCCATGAAGATGTGTAATAAATACAAACTCCAGCCTATTCAGCTTTAGCGGCGTATGCATGATTTGATGCTGCGTCGCCTCACCTGCATCAAATAACAACCAGCTGCAATGAGGCTCTGGAAGCTGCAGAGCCATTGCGGTTACGTTTCGATATTTGGAGGGACGGCCGGCTCCCGTCCCCAAAAACCATATATTCATTTCATATCCACCCCATTCTCAGCAGCACTAGCCACATGACATTCACTATGGAAACGAAGAGCCCTCTCAAGCTCGTCTTCACGAACACGCAAGGGCTCTCGTTTCAAATCGTATTATAGCTTCTCAACGTTGAAATATTGTGCTTCCGGATGAGCGAACACCATTGCTGATACCGAAGCCTCAGGCTCCATCATACATCCCTCAGTCAGCTCAACACCAATGTCCTGTGGTCTCATGAGATCGAACAATGGTATTTGATCCTCTAGATCTGGACATGCTGGATAACCAAAGGATACACGGATTCCTTGATAGCGAGCACCATGACGCTGCTTCATCGTCATTTCAGCTGGATCTGGATATCCGCTAATATCACGCATAATATGGTGGACTCGCTCCGCCATGCCTTCAGCAACCTCAAGTGCGACAGATTGCAGCGCATGCGAGCGCAGATAATCCCCGTTATCCTTCCATTCGTTCGCAAGCTCACGTATGCCGTGACCTGCGGTTACGACTAAGAAACCAACATAATCCATAACGCCGCTTTCCACAGATTTCAAGAAATCTGCCAAGCACAGATATGGCTCAACCTGCTGACGCGGGAATGTGAATCGCTTGATTTCCTGCAACGGATCAACTGGGTTATAAATAATAACATCATTGCCCGAAGACTGAGCAGGGAAGAATCTGTACATACCATGGGTCTTAATGATCCCCTCGGAAGTACCTCTCCGCAAAATATCATCTACAGTCGATTTTAGCTGTACCGCTTTCTCGTTGCCTTCCTTAAGCAAGTTGTCTACATTGCCTTTCAGCCCCAAGTGATGACCAAGCAGCATCTGCATGTTGACATAAGGAATAACATGAGGAAGCGGCACATCGCGCAGAATATGACGATCGAGATCCGGTGGTGTGAACACTGGTGCATCCGGTGAAATTTTCGAACGGACAGCTCTTGTAAGCTGCGGCAGTGGTTTCTTTTCTTCCTCTTCAAGACCGCCTGATGCCTTGAACGCAGCCATTTCTTCTTCCATTCGCATGCGGTGATTGGGATCCATCAGCTTGTTTGCAATATCGAGACCATCCATTGCATCCTTCGCATATAGCACCAGTCCATCATACTCCGGGCCAATTCTTGTTTTTGTGAACTTCCTAGTCAATGCTGCTCCACCGACAAGTATAGGTGCGTCAATACCAGCTGTACGCAAATCCTGTGCTGTAATAACCATTTGCTGTGCAGATTTAACGAGTAAGCCTGACAATCCGATCGCATCGACTTTTTCATTACGATAGGCTTCAATCAACTGCTCCGGCGGTACTTTTATGCCCAAGTTAATAATTTTGTAACCATTATTGGACAAAATAATTTCAACTAGGTTTTTCCCGATATCATGAACATCGCCTTTAACGGTAGCCAATATGATCTTACCTTTAACCGAAGACTCGTTTTTCTCCATAAACGATTCCAAGTAGGTAACGGAAGCTTTCATAACCTCGGCGCTTTGCAGCACCTCCGCCACGATCAACTCATTGCCGTTGAACAGCCGACCTACTTCTTCCATTCCGCGCATAAGTGGTCCGTTAATAACTTCCATCGCAGAATATTTTTTAAGTGCTTCGTCCAAATCCGGAATGAGACCTTCCTTCGTTCCTTCCACGACATATGAGCCTAGGCGCTCCTCAAGAGACAGATTCGAGATTTTTTCTTTCTTCTCGACCTTCTTATCACGGAATGCCGCGACAAAGGATGCAAGCGTCTCGTCAGTCGTGTTATAGATTAATTCCTCTGCTAGGCGGCGCTCTTCTTCGGGAATGGAGGCATAGCGTTCAAGCTTCTCCGTATTAACAATCGCGTAATCGAGACCCGCCTTCGTTGCATGGTACAGATAGACGGAATTGAGTACTTCCCTACCTGCATCCGGAAGACCGAAGGAAATGTTACTTAGACCGAGAATCGTTTTGGCGAGCGGAAACTTTTCTTTAATCATACGAATGCCCTCAAGCGTCTCAACAGCAGATCCAATATACTGCGGATCCCCTGACCCTACTGGGAACATATTCGGATCAAAAATAATATCCTCTGCGTTCATCTTATATTTCTCAGTCAGCAGCTTATAAGAACGCTCAGCTACTTCCATCTTCGCTTCACGACTTACGGCTTGGCCGCGCTCATCGATGAGAATCATGACGACAGCCGCACCGTAGCGGTGAATCAGCGGCAGAATCTGTTCAAACTTGGACTCGCCATCCTCTAAGTTAATCGAGTTAATAATCGCTTTACCTTGCGAATACTTCAAACCGAGCTCAATAATATGATCGTAAGTGGAATCAAGCATCAAGGGCGCTTTGATCTTCTTCACAACTTGCGGTAAAAACTGATGTACCGCATAAGCCTCATCTATGTCTGTATCCTGCAAGTTGATATCGATAACATGAGCGCCGCCTTTAACCTGCGCTCTTGCAATTTCAGACGCCTCATCGAATTTTTCTTCTTTCAACAATCGTTTGAATTTGCGTGAACCAGATATATTAGTCCGCTCACCGATCATGATTGGCCGATTCTCAGGCTCAATAAATACCGTCTCAATACCAGAAACAGCATTCGGATGCGTTCCCATCTTTGTACGAGGCGCATATTTGGCCATAGTCTCATCCATCGCACGGATATGATCCGGCGTTGTGCCACAGCAGCCGCCAGCAATATTCAACCAGCCCTGCTCTGCAAACGCAGACATTTTTCTTGCCAATGATTCAGGCGATTCATGGTAATGGCCGTTTTCATCCGGCAACCCCGCATTCGGATAACAACTAATCGCAGCATTTGCAATTTCGCTTAGTGTACGGAGATGATCCCGCATGAATTCCGGACCCGTCGCACAGTTCAAACCAATCGATATCGGCTTCAAGTGCTCTAAGGAAATATAGAAGGATTCAATAGATTGCCCTGCAAGTGTCGTCCCCATTGGCTCGATGGTGCCCGAAATCATAATTGGTAGTTCTTTGCCCAGCTTATCGAAGGCGTTGCGTATACCAATGCTTCCTGCTTTTACGTTCAGTGTATCTTGTGAGGTTTCAAGTAAAAGAGCATCAACATCTGCTTCAATCAAAGCAAGTGCTTGCTCATAGTAGCTTTCAACAAGCTCGTCGAAGGTTACACCGCCCGTTACGGATAACGTTTTGGTCGTTGGCCCAAGCGCCCCAGCAACATAACGAGGCTTCTCCGGCGTACTGTATTTGTCACAGGCATCACGTGCCAGCTTAGCTGCTGCCAAGTTGATTTCTCTAGCCTTCTCAGGTATATCATAATCAGCCAGAACGACGCTCGTTGCGCCGAACGTATTCGTCTCCAAGATGTCAGCACCAGCTTCAAGGTATTGCTCATGAATTAATTGTATAACGTCAGGACGAGTCAGAACGAGCATCTCATTACATCCGTCCAGCTCTGGTCCGCCAAAATCATTTTCATCTAATCCAGCCTGCTGGATCATCGTCCCCATTGCGCCGTCTAGAATAAGAATGCGCTCTTGAAGCATTTGTTGTATGGTCGGTTTCGACAATTTACTACACCCTTCCCAAAATCATTAACACATAGTTTATCAGAATACCTTCTGTGTGAAAAGGTAATCCATCGACAATCAGATTATTTTGTTTTATAATCAGTATATCATTTAATTTCTATAGGAAAAGAGGGAATGTTCATGGCTGAAATTAGAATTCGCAATACTGAGGAACGGATTCAAGGTGAAGAGGCTGTTCGTGCATTTCTAGATAAGCAAGAGGTGCTGTACGAGCATTGGAACCCGGGTAAGCTTGCAGAAGGACTTCAAAATAAGTTTGTACTTACCGATGAAGAAAAACAAGAAATCCTAGCGACTTATGACGAGGAAATCAAAGAAATCGCTGAAAGACGTGGTTATAAAACTTGGGACATCGTTGCTTTGTCTGATGCAACTCCGAATCTCGACGATATTCTCAAAAAGTTCGAAAACGTTCATACACATACAGAGGATGAGGTTCGCGCGATTACTGCTGGACGCGGCATCTTCATCATTAAAGGTACAGATGATGTTGGCTACTTCGACGTTGAGCTTGAAGCTGGCGATGTAATTTCCGTTCCTGAATACAAGCCGCATTTCTTCACGCTAATGGAAAATCGCCAGATCGTTGCTGTTCGTTTATTTATCGAAACAGAAGGCTGGATCGCACATCCGTTCGCTGACGAGAAATTCGCATCAAGCGAAGCTTAATTCTTAGATCAAGGTGAAAGAGCTATCACCGTCCTATGGCGGTGCGGCGCGGATCATTCTGAGAAATATAGAGAAAGCATCATCTAGAGATTTACTTTCCTATATTTTGAAATAATGCAAGCCCCTCTATAACAGCATACGCTGCTTGGAGGGGCTCTTTATTTCAACTTCTACGCTTCCAACAGTTGCAATAGCTCTTCAAGATGCTTGATTTCATGCGTAGGAATGATATCATCATTTCGGATTGCAGCGTGGCGATTAATCCACACAGACGTCATCCCAACTGTATTTGCACCAAGAATATCCGTTGTCAGCTTGTCGCCAACCATAATCCCATGCTCCACATCAACACCAAGACGCTCAAGCGCATGCTTGAATATCGCTGCAGCAGGTTTACCCTGCCCAAATTCACCTGAAATTATAATATGATCGAAGTATGGCAGCAGTTCCGGCACGCCCGCAAGCTTCTCTCTCTGAAGATCTGGTGAGCCATTCGTTAGCAGCAGCAGCTTGTACTTTCCTTTAAGCTTATCAAGCACGCGGAATGTTTCTTCATAAACAATAGGACGTGCACGTCTTTCAGCAGGAAATTGTTCTGCAAGCTTCTCTCCTAGCTCCTCATTATCAATCCCCAGCGCTTTAAGTCCTTGCGTCCAAGCTGCTTTCCGATATCCTGGAGCAAGGCTCTCAAGCTTGCGGAATTCCGCTTGCTCACCTTCACGGAACGGCGCCCATAGTCCTTCAAAAGGATTGATACCGATCATTTTTGTGAAAGAAAACGTTTCATAGGACTCATAAAGCGCCCTTGCTTCTTTGCGAACGGATTCCTCTAACGCTGCTGGGTCAACACCTGTCGCGTCTGCAGCAGCTTGGCAAGTCGCATCGAATGCCTCCTGAACACTTCTATCATCCCAAAGCAATGTGTCATCCAAATCAAATAATACCGCTTGTTTAGCCATCGTTGTCCAAACTCTCCTGCCTGTTTATTTTTCTTGGTAAGGAATGCTGTTCGCTTGCGCAAATACTTTCAACTTCTCACTGATTTCTTCTGTAGGGAAACGATTTGTTAATTTCGCGAACACCCAATTGCCGCCTTTATGCTGTTCAACAATGACATAGCCTTTTTGAGCGCTGATTCCTTTGATGGCAGCTGCAGTTATGCGCTTGTCTCCAGTCATACGGCGTGTTTGAACGAAATCTTTTCCAATTGTAATGTACGGACGTCTGAAGAAGAATAACGTTGCAAGCAGAATATAACAGGCTACCGTTATCCAGAACATTGTATCCATTTTGAATTCAGTCGAACTTTGCATAAGAATAACGTACAAACCAATAAACAAGATCAATAAAATCGGAGCAATGAAATTGCGTCCGACGATTTTCTCTGATTTCTCAGCATTTAGAACGATCTGCCCATTACCTTGTTTCTTGCGTTTCTTATTCACAACAGTCATATTTTTGCGCACTTTGCGCTCCCAGGAACGTGACAAGCTCATTCTCCTCCTATTTAACTACCTATTCAAACGGACGACGGAATTTATCAATGAAGCGATTCGGATAATCATCGGGCAGCGCGCTCACTTGATCCAATCGATGCCATATGTCTACTGGCATCTCCCAGCCAATAGCTCCAATATTGTCTTCGAACTGTTCAAGCTTGCTTGCACCAAAGATCGGCGATGTGATACCCTCGCGTTGAATCAACCATCTAAGCGCTACCTGTGCAGGTGATTTATCAAGCTCTTTCGCAGCTTCAATTACCGCATCCACAATAGCGAAGTTTTTATCAGATGCACGATTAATCCAAGCACTCTCGCCTACCTTAGACGTCATTCTTCCTTCTATTGGTTCTTCCCTTGTGTAACGGCCCGTTAGGAATCCACCGCCTAGTGGCGCCCAAGGAATAATACCTACCTT
Source organism: Paenibacillus sinopodophylli (assembly GCF_005930355.1). GTDB lineage: Bacteria > Bacillota > Bacilli > Paenibacillales > Paenibacillaceae > Pristimantibacillus > Pristimantibacillus sinopodophylli. The sequence goes on along the minus strand of NZ_VDBO01000001.1, from coordinate 450,152 downwards.
CTCCTCCAAGCAGAGCGAGTGCATCTCCCGATCCATCTGTCTGCTTACTAAACTATATTGGGGCTGTATAGATACAAAACGCACGTAACGACTTGCATCGCTGTATGCCAATGACTTCATCAATTGCCAGGCAAAAAAATTCGAACAGCCTATGTAACGGACTTTACCAGACGTGACAAGATCATCAAGCGTCCTCAGCGTTTCTTCTATTGGCGTTGCATGATCCCAAACATGAACCTGATACAAATCAACATAATCCGTCTGAAGCCGCTTCAAGCTAGCCTCAACGCCATCCATAATATGTTTGCGTGATAATCCGACACCATTAATATTGTTGGATGTCGTCATTCGCACTTTTGTCGCTAGTACGACATCTGAACGTCTGTTTTTGATCGCTTTACCTACAATCTCCTCGGACTTTCCACTGACATACACATCCGCTGTGTCTATGAAGTTTCCGCCGTGGTCGATGTAACGATCAATCATTTCGATAGAATCCGCTTCATTTGTTGTGTTGCCAAAGGTCATCGTTCCCAAACATAGCTCGGAGACAGCAAGTCCGCTTTTGCCTAATAGTTTAAAATTCATGTAAATACCCTCCCATGAAATTAAAATGACCGTTGGATAACGACATTAGTGCTTTGGTTTTTCCTCGTCATCAACGATTTCGATCGTTTCAAGCTGTTGTCTGAAGTTATTTTTGAAGGTTTTTAAATATTGCTGGCGAAGCTCATCTCGTTCGACTGTTTCAGCATCGGTTAAGCCTTCCGATTTATTTTTACGAGCGAGCTCGTTAATTCTTTCTATTATTTTCGAAAACTCCATTGCTTGCCTACTCCTCTCATGATGGAAAAAACTCTACTCTATAGTTTGACATTACGGATACTTGATTGTCAAGGCAAGGTGAGGCGGACAATCATTTGTATGACAAAATCCGAATCGCATTACCTATAAAAAAGAGACAGATCAGCTTTACGCCTACTGCCTCATCCATTATTAACGATACAAGTCCCCGAACCCGCCCTCACCTAATCGATACATCAGCACATGGTAGTTACAATAAACAAAATACAGCCTAGTTACATGCTATCACGCACTCTTGTGACATTATCGGGCTAATTCATAAAGTTTTTAGATATGGCCCAGCATCTAAACAAGGTCCAACTACCCGTTGGAGGGTTGTACTCGCCTGTATGATTTCGGTTACCAACTTGTTTAATGATCTAACAAATCAGTGCTCCAGTTTTTCTCCTGAATCTTGAAATCCAGCTCACGATATTTTCGTGACAGCTCATCGACTTCTTTCTGCAAATCTATGATCGTGATGGTTGTATAGAATTTCACTTCTTGCCGGCTGTAACGTTCCTGCTTTATGGAAGCCACGTCAAGCAATTCATTCAAAATATTGCGATGCTGCATAATTCGATCACGTTCCGCTAGCGCCTCTGCCAAACTTATGCTCGTATCGAACGGGCTCAAAGCATTCGTGTTATTGATTTTCTTCACCCAAACGGATAAATCATCCAGCGTTCGCTTTAATTCATCCAGCAGCTCGGTTGGCGATTCCGAAGGCTCCTCGCCTTCTTGTACCTTTATAACTCTACCAAGTCGCTGCTTGATCTGTGCCACTCTCCGTTGGCAGTCCGCCCGCATCACAAGCGCTTCTGCAAGTCTCATCTCTAATCCCCTCCGCTATCATCAGTAAAACTCAGTATAACAAATATACCAATTGCGAAATAATTTGCCAATTGTTTTTTGAATGCATCTATTCTATTTGAATGTTTTTAGCTGCTAGTGTAGTTCTGAAAGGTGTTTCTATCACGAACAAAAAAACTTCCCTGAACAAACAGGTCTTGAAGATCTGCTTGATCCGAAAAGTCATGAGTGAGAGAAGAATGAAGTTATGTAGCCGCTTAAATCTAAAGGGTTGGAATTACAAGTTTCTGACCTGACTTAATCTCCGCGGTTTTCAGATCATTCCTCTCCTGTATCCGATAAATAATGTATCTAATATCATGCTTAGAGTCTGAATATCGTTTGGCAATAGCCCACAGTGTATCACCACTATGAACCAGAACAACCTGCTCTTGATCAGTGGCGTCAGCCACATGCTGACTTGAAGCATCTGTGCCCATCATGAGAAAACTCGTAAATACCAAAATAAAAACAACTGAACTAACTAGAACCTTAACGAAATGACGCTTCACGAACAAGCTAAGTTTATTCACAGCACCTTGATTCTCTTCTTGCGTATAGATTGATTTATAAAAACTCGGATTCATTATCATTTGTCAGCACCCCAAACGTTTGTTCTGTTTTTAGATTACACGAACAAATGTTTGGTGTCAACAGAAATATGCGAACCTCTGTACTTGGGAACTTATGTTTGTACGAACTCCGGTTCTATGTTATAATTTTCTGCAAACCTACTAATGGAGTGATTACTGTGTCGAAGATTTCTAACCGACAACATTCAATTTTAGAATTTATTAAGAATGAAGTCCGGGAGAAAGGCTATCCACCCTCCGTTCGCGAGATCGGCGAAGCTGTTGGATTGCTGTCAAGCTCCACCGTTCATGGCCATCTGGATCGTCTTGAGAAGAAAGGTCTAATTCGTCGTGACCCTACCAAACCACGTGCCATTGAGATACTAGATCAAGAGGGCGTTGATGGCATTATTCCTTTATCCGTAGCGAAGGTTCCGATTGTCGGCAAAGTAACAGCTGGTGTTCCCATTACAGCTACTGAGAATATCGAGGAATACTTTCCGCTCCCTTCCCATTTCGTTGGTGACAGCAGCGTCTTTATTCTTAATGTTATGGGCGAGAGCATGATTGAAGCCGGCATTCATGACGGCGACTATGTCATCGTTCGTCAGCAGCAGACTGCTAACAATGGTGAAATTGTAGTTGCGATGACTGAGGATGACGAAGCAACAGTGAAAACCTTCTACAAAGAGAAGAACCATATCAGGCTCCAACCGGAGAATTCCACCATGCAGCCGATCCTGCTCCAGAACGTAACGATACTCGGCAAGGTAATTGGACTTTTCCGCGACATTCATTAGACAACCGTTCTTGTACATAGAAAGAGGCTGAATCACATGCAATCGCATCTGTGATCCAGCCTTTTTTTCTAACCTTTATCGTATCAACCATCATTTCACAACTTCTCACAGCTCAATTCCATCAACACCTGCATGGTAAACACCCAATCATTGCGCGTTTACAACGCATATTCTATGTTGTACGCAAAACGTAAGGAGGTGCATTTACAAATGTCCGGTTACGTTGGTGGCGCATTTTCAAACACAGGTACTATTTTGGTACTCTTCATTTTACTGGTGATTATCGCTTGCAGCTGTTCTAGCTTCGGTCGCTATTAAACAAAGCCCATATGGAAACAAACACATTTAGCATGAACGTTTGAGACCCAGAGATGGGTCTTTTTCGTTTTCATTCGATAAAAATCCAGGTAGTACTTCAACTAATAATTCGAACGAACATCACCAGAATGACATGAAATGTAATTGGGCAAGTTTCACGGATAGCTGTCTCTGCATAGGCTGAATCTACATCACTAACTTGGAGGAATGATTGATGGCATTAGGACCGCTCCAGCCCCCCTATTATCCCTATCCGCCTGTTTACCCATACCCATATCCTTATCCTTACCCCTATCCTGAAGTACTGCCACTTCCTTTGCCTTTCCCGCAGGTCGGATTTGGAGGACCATTCTGGCATGGCGGGTTTCCAGGAGGCGGATTTCATGGCATCGGACCAGGCGGGTTTCACGGCGGCTTCCATGGTGGAGGCTTTCATGGCGGACATCGAGGGCCAAACTGTGTCTAATTAGAGCCATTTATCATTTATTGCAGCGAACAAAATGAGAACACCCCTCAATATCGTGGATGTTCTCATTTTTTAGTCCCTATGTCATCGTTCCACTAGCTTTGCAATCATGAAACGGCATTTCTTGCCATTCGAAAAGCAGCTTGATAAGGCTTTAATACTCGTCCTAATCGGTGGCGCTCCAGAAGTGGATAGTCGTACAAGTAGCCTTCAAATATTGACTCAAAATGATCATGAACTAAAAAATCATTTGGTGTCACTAAAGTCGATGGGCGTTCCCATAATGGTACCCCGCTGCTGCGCAGCGTTTCAGCTACGAATTGCGAACAGAAATAAGAATGCGCAGGCTTTATGTCCATTTCTACCATTACACCTAACAATCCGATTAAATTATAGCTGTATAGCTCACTCTTCTGTTCGAATTCGCTAATCAAGCTCTCTAGATTTGCCCGCTGTTCATCCGTCACAGCAAGACGAAGCAGCTTGCATCGCGTTTCTGGGAAATGTCTGAACGTGCCTTTATACACATCCTCTTTCACGAAACCTCCGTTTAAAGGATTAGATGCTTGTTTTCTGCCAAAGCTATATACGTTCTCCAGCTTCTCGTCCATAACGAGTGAAGCATGATTATATGGTGCACCTGTGAAGCCTTTAATCAACCTAGTAAACAAGGTTCCGGTATCAGTAAGCAATACATAAACATAATTGGTTCTATCTGATCGTCCATTCATTTCATTCATGATGTTCATCTCCTAATTCTGACCAGCTGTCTTCTGCGTTCGTTCAGTAGCTGATTAGAATATAACAAGACGAAAGTCCGGCGAATAGTACCAACTCTATATAGTACTGACTTGTGAATCATTCAAAGTCGATATCATTGTTTTATGTTCTATTCATAATGGAGTTCCATCGCTTCATCTAAAAGCAAGATTCGTTTAATATGGTTATCATCTGTGAGTATAGCCATTAGAGCAAATATATTTTTCAATTCCTCAAACGTCCTGAACTTGCCATTGTTCCGAATAATGGATCCCTGTGCTAAAAATTTGTCATCATGATTATGATAAAAATATTCTACAACCTCGTCCGAAGCCTCAATAGCACCACTTTCACCCTAAACTCTTTTTAGCTTCGACTTATGATCTCCTACCTTAATCCCGCAAGATGTCTCAAAAAAACCTTGGGATTCTTCTCCTATAATGATTCCCGCAATAACATTTGCTCTGTACATGACCCCAATACCTAAAGAGTTTATGACTTTGAAATCATCATTAACTGTTAAAGAAGAGAAAATGATCAAATTACTCAGTTAGAAACAAAAAAGCACCATTCAAGGTGCTTTAATCCAATATATTTAATACGAACAATCATATGTACAACTTATTAGGTTTGGCTTTAGCACCAACCTCGCTCAGGCCAATCCTCACCGTAAATCACTGGCCCTGGATTATCCTTTGCACTGACTACTCCGGATAATGTAAGTGACATACAAACGACTAAAAATGTAATGATAAGACCAAATTTAAATTTTCTCATGCATATATGTCTCCTTTTAGTTAGATATATGTAGCGCAAGCTACTGAGAAACATATATTAACAGAGTTGGTTATTGTCCCACAAGAGATAAAAAGACCACTACTTCGTACCCTAATTAAAATGAAGTTTTTTTACATATAGTATAATCAACCTACGCCAGCCTCAATCTCAGCTATAACCGCTTTCTATTTCTACGAATAGTTAGACTCTTTCCACTTGGGAGTCATAGCTGAATATAACGGAAAATGGAAACCGCTCAAATTAAAAAAAGTTGGGTGCGACACGGAAGAGCTACGTGATGCGGCTCATTCCAATCGTCCCCAACTTAAATCCTTCAATCTGCCCCTAAAGACAGTTCAAACTTAGTATAGCGTCAAATACTGATCACGTTCCCATTGATGAACTTGCGTGCGGTACATATCCCACTCAATTTCTTTGAGCTCGTAGAAATGTGCCAGTGCGTGATCGCCAAGCGCTTCGCAAATGATATCACTTCTAAGCATTTCATCAAGTGCTTCCTTCAGGTCAAGCGGCAAGCTCGGAATACCTGCATCCTGACGCTCTTCCTCTGTCATGATGTAGATATTGCGATCTGTAGGAGCTGGCAACGGAAGCTTGTTCTGGATACCATCTAGACCTGCTTTGAGCATAACAGCAAGTGCTAAATATGGATTAGCTGCTGGATCCGGGTTACGAACCTCTACACGCGTGCTTAATCCGCGTGAAGCCGGAATACGAATCATTGGCGAACGGTTGCTTGCAGACCATGCTACGTAACACGGTGCTTCGTAGCCAGGAACCAAACGCTTATATGAATTGATTGTTGGATTTGTAATAGCCGCCATTGCGCGTGCATGAAGCAGAATGCCTGCCATGTAATGACGCGCTGTTGTGCTTAGTCCAAGCTTGTCCTTCTCATCGTAGAACACATTTGTCTCGCCTTGGAACAAGGACTGATGGCAATGCATACCAGAGCCATTCACGCCAAACAAAGGCTTAGGCATAAACGATGCGTGCAAGCCATGCTCGCGTGCGACGGTTTTTACAACTAGCTTAAAGGTTTGAATTTGGTCGGCTGCTTTAATCGCATCAGCATATTTGAAATCGATCTCATGTTGACCTGGAGCAACCTCATGATGAGAAGCCTCGATCTCGAAACCCATTTCTTCTAGCGTCAATACGATCTCGCGACGACAGTTCTCACCCATATCCATAGGTGCCAAATCGAAATAACCGCCTTGGTCATTAAGCTCTGTAGTCGGCTCTCCGCGCTCATCGGTTTTGAACAAGAAAAATTCCGGTTCTGGTCCAACATTCATCGCCGTGTAACCGAGACTTTCTGCTTCTATTAAAGCCCGCTTCAGAATACCGCGCGGGTCTCCAGCGAATGGCGTACCGTCTGGCATATAAATGTCACAGATCAAACGTGCAACGCGGTCTTGAGTAACCCAAGGGAATACAACCCATGTATCAAGATCAGGGTATAGGTACATATCTGATTCTTCAATACGTACATATCCTTCAATAGATGAACCGTCAAACATCATTTTGTTATCCAGCGCTTTCTCTAGCTGGCTGACCGGAATCTCAACGTTCTTGATCGTTCCGAGCAGATCCGTAAATTGCAATCGAATAAAACGAACATTTTGTTCCTGTGCAATACGTCTAATATCCTCTTTAGTGTAACTCACAGAATCATCTCCTTAGTTTGCGAATCGATTGTTTAAAAGTGCGATTAGCGCTTATTTAAGAAACGAGTCAATTGTCCTTGAATGAGCGATGCCTGACCCGGTCTTTTCTCCAGCAATTGCTGTTTCAGCAAACGATGCAGCTGCTGATCGGAAAGCTCGCGGCGCTTCACTTCCGATTGCTCGCTTACGATTGTCGCGTCATCCGACTCTTTCGAAACCGGATTCATAACCTGTTTAATACCGGCGATATTAACGCCCTTCTCAATCAATGATTTTATTTCCAAAAGCCGTTCTACGTCATTAAACGAAAATAACCGTTGGTTTCCTGCTGTTCTTGCAGGTACGATCAATTCATGCTGCTCGTAATACCGGATTTGGCGGGCTGTTAAGTCCGTCAGCTTCATCACGATGCCGATGGGAAATAGAGCCATATTTCTGCGAATTTCGTCAGCCATGTCGCATCAACCTTCCAGTCGCTCATTTATATATTCATTCTAACCTTTCCGACATAAATGTGTCAAGTTGTGTAAGGTTTGATTACAATTAATCCACTGTCCACAAGTCGATACAACGAGGTTAGAACTCCATATTTGGCATGGGCATAGGTTAAGCCACCTTGCATATAAGCAATGTAAGGTTCACGAATAGGCGCATCAGCAGAGAGCTCTAAACTGCCTCCCTGAATGAACGTCCCTGCCGCCATGATGACAGCATTCTCATAGCCGGGCATGTCCCATGGTTCGGGAACGACATGTGAATCCACAGCCGCAGCTTGCTGAATGCCTTGTACGAACGCAATAAGATGCTCAGCTTGTCCGAAGCGGACCGCTTGTATAAGATCCGTTCTTGGTTCATTCCATCTGGGCTTCGTCTCAAACCCTAGCTCTTCGAACAAGGCAGCGGCCAGTACACTCCCTTTAATAGCTTGTCCAACCAGATGCGGAGCTAGAAATAAGCCTTGGAACATCGGTCTAAGCGTTCCGAGCATTGCCCCTACCTCACCGCCAATACCAGGAGCAGTAAGACGGTAGGCAGCGGCTTCAACAGCGAACGCTTTCCCTGCTATATAACCGCCGGTTTCAGCTAACCCGCCGCCTGGATTTTTGATAAGCGAGCCGGCCATCAGATCGACGCCAACCTGTGTAGGCTCCAGCAGCTCAGTAAACTCACCATAGCAATTATCTACAAACACGATCACCTCTGGCTTCAAAGCTTTCACACGCTTCACGATATCTTCAATCTCCGATACGGTGAAAGATGCTCGCCAGTCATACCCGCGCGAGCGCTGAATGCCAATAACCTTAGTCTGAGCCGTAATCGATTTTTCTATTAGTTCCCAGTCAAGACCGCCACTTTCAAGAAGCGGAACCTCAGCATATTTCACTCCAAAATCTTGCAGAGAGCCCATTCCATCATTAGGCTTGCCGATTACTTTATGAAGCGTATCATAAGGGCGGCCCGTTACATAAAGTAGTTCATCACCAGGGCGAAGAACGCCGAACAGCGCACAGCTGATCGTATGCGTTCCAGATACAAAGTGAGGCCTTACAATAGCAGCCTCCGCCCCCATGACATCTGCATACACTAGATCAAGTATTTCACGACCACGGTCATTATAGCCATAACCTGTCGATCCTGTGAAATGGAAATCGCTCACTTTATGACGCTGGAACGCCTCGATAACCTTCCATTGATTGCGCTCGGCAATTTTGTCTATCCTGCGGAACGCATCAGCGGCTATTGTCTCGGATTGCTCTGCAAGCAGCTCCAAATGCGCCCAAAGCTTCTGATTTTCATGCTGTCTACCCATATATCTATCTTCTCCTTAAGGCTGCGAAGCATTACGACTTCGTACGCATATGTAATTCTTTAAATAATGTAAGGCTTCAACCGATATCCATGCTGTTCGTAGTCCTGCTTACTTACCTGCACAGTGAGCTTAAGTGTTTCTTCTGTCACTTCTTGGCTAATCACCTCACCGCTGCGATAAGCGAGTGCGATCAGATCACCGCGTTCAGCCGGAACGAGAAATGATAACAAATCCCCGCTCAGCTTATCTTGGACCGATTGCTTCAGAAGCTCAAGATCTCCCTCCTCATAGGCACTAATGACCAGATTATCTCCGCCTGTAATGGGCAAATCTGCTAACGAGCCCGTATTCACGCACTTATCCTTTTTATTGTAAACCATAATAAACGGCTTATCAGCAGCACCAAGATCACCTAATATATTGTTTACCACTGCAATCTGCTCCTCACGAACAGGAGAACTGCTGTCAATTACATGCAGTACTAGGTCGGCTTCACAGACCTCTTCAAGTGTAGCACGGAATGCAGCCACTAGGTCAGTAGGAAGATTCTGAATAAAACCTACCGTGTCGGTTAACACAATTTCTCTGCCATTGGGCAGTTCAAGTGCACGGGAAGTAGGGTCTAGTGTGGCAAATAGCTGATCCTCAACGTAAACATCTGCATGCGTCAGCTCCCGCAGCAAGGTAGACTTCCCAGCATTCGTATAGCCGACCAAAGCAACCTGCGTCACTCCTGCTTTCTTACGGCGCTCACGGTGCAGCTTCCGGTGCCTGACAACTTCCTCAAGCACTGTTTTCAAATCGAAGATACGATCACGAATATGACGGCGGTCTGTTTCCAGCTTCGTTTCACCTGGGCCGCGCGTACCGATTCCGCCGCCTAATCGAGACAGGTTTTTACTTTGTCCCGACAGGCGCGGGAGCAAGTAACTAAGCTGGGCAAGCTCAACTTGAATAATGCCCTCACGAGTTTTGGCGCGGCCAGCGAATATATCGAGAATGAGCTGCGTTCGATCCACAATTTTCAGATCAAGCGTTTCCTCTAGGTTTCGCACTTGAGCACCGGATAACTCTTGATCAAAAATCGCTGTTGTAGCTCCAAGCTCATCCGCCAAAGCTTTAACTTCCTGCACTTTTCCTTTGCCGATAAACCATTTCGAATCAACTGTTTCTTTATTTTGCGTAATCGTCGTAAGTACCTCAACCCCAGCCGTTTCTGTAAGCTGAGCGAGTTCTTGCAGCGACATTTCCGAGTCTACGCCTTTTCGTTTATCCTTCGAGGTAACTAAGCTGATTAATATAGCCTTCTCAATCATATCGGGATTCGTATCGAATGTTTTCTCGCTCATCTCATGCTCCTTCTATTCGATCACCTTAATCGGCTTCGTATCCCACTTTAAATCCTCTGGTCTAATCGTCATTAACTCCTGCTTGGCGGGAACTGAGCTGGCATATTGCGTGAGCAAACGAACAGCTTGGAACCGAATCGCTTTTTCAATCGAATTCCTTACATATCTGGCGTTGCTGAATGAAAACAAAGTACTTAGCTTCTCTTGCATAAGATGCTGCCTTAATTTGAATACCGTCTGAGGCTGTAAAATATAATCGCGATCCTTAGCCATTAATTCACTGATTTGAATAAGCTGATCAACAGAATAATCTGGAAATTCGATTTGGATAGGAAATCGTGATGGAAGTCCTGGGTTAGTCAGCAGAAAATCGTCGATCTCTGCCGGGTAACCTGCAAGAATAAGCACAAATTGGTTTTTGTGATCCTCCATCGCTTTCACTAGCGTGTCGATCGCTTCCTTGCCGAAATCCTTTTCTCCTCCACGTGCCAAACTATAGGCTTCATCAACGAATAACACGCCGCCGATTGCTTTACGCACGAGATCACGGGTTTTCTGTGCCGTATGGCCAATATACTCACCGACAAGATCTGCTCGCTCCACCTCGATCAAATGGCCTTTCGTTAAGACGCCCATTTTTTGGAACAGCTTTGCAACAATTCGCGCAATCGTCGTTTTCCCCGTCCCTGGATTACCTTTGAATATCATATGATACACATGTGAGCCGCCAAACAGCCCCGCTTCTGAACGCATCCGACTAATATAAAGCAGCGCATATATCTCATAAACCAATGACTTCACGTTTTCCATCCCAATCATTGGCTCAAGCTCTTTCTGGATGTCAGCATAATGATCCACGCTGGGCAACGGCTTAACTGAAGGCAGTGGATCTGCCTCTAGAGCATGGGCAGACGCTCCTGTTTGAAAGGTTTCCTGGCTTCTTAGGATCACATTGATTTGGCGGGAAGGCCTTGCGGAGCCATTGCCTGTTCCCGTTATGACGTGTCCACTCATCTGTCGCATCACCTGTCCTTTGCATCGAGAACTGTAGCGGCTGACCGCACTACAAGTTTATTCTACCTTGCAGCAGCATATTAGCAGATTTACAGCGATGAATCAGATGGTCGAATTCCGAGAGAGAGCAGTAACGAATCAAGCTTCCATTTGGTGAAAGCCAGTACTTCGCGTGACTCATTGTAAACGGGATTGAGAACTTTTGATTTGGTTGCAGCTACCTGTAACGGCGAGAAATCAAGCTTTTTTGCGATTTCCTTCGCTCTTGCAGCATGATAATCATGAGTGATGACAAGCAGCGTACCCAGCTTCTTCTCATCTGCGATTTTTTTGCTGAAAGCCAAATTCTCGTACGTGCTGGTTGATTTATTTTCTAGCAACAGCTTGTCAGCTGAAATACCTTTTGCAAGCAGATAGTCACGCATGCCTTCGGCTTCCGTTTTGGTTGCACCGTTCGCATCTAATCCACCACTCAGAATCAGCTTGTCCACTGTGCGCGATTGAACCAGTTCCAGTGCGAAGTCCAATCTTTCTTTCAATGCCGGGCTAGGCAAATTATTCCACAATGCAGCTCCCAGTACGATGCCTGCATCGGCTTTCATAATCGGCTTCTGTGAATTGTAGCCATTAATTAACCATAATAAGTATCCGCACCAGAACACGCCTGCAATGGTCAGCCAGGCAACAACACGAAACAAGAGCAGCCACGGACGCCTTTTTCTTGATCGTTTACGTGTGCTGCTCCTTTTGCTAACTGTCTTTATCATGATTCGCTTAACTCACCGGTGCGCTCCAAGAGGCTCTTCCGGTGCTTCAGACTTAAGGTGAAGTAGCGGAAACGGCCATTGCGAATGCTTGACAGCAGCTTCCCTGCTGTTTTACGCGCCAACGCAACATCCTTGTTGTTGACATCTCCCAGCCTATGCGCATCTTCTAGCTCATCTTCATCCATCAGGAACACTTCGCCGCTAGGCAAAACAACGACGTCCAAATATAAATCATCGAACCAAGGCACTTGCTGGTCAGTTAAACCTTGTGTCTTGCATACATCGATATACCATTGAACGACTCGGCCTTTATCATCAAACATCGTCGTGACGACAAAATGCTCGCCTCTTGGGAAATGCTGCATCCACAAATATCCGCGATCCGCCAAACAAAGCTTCTTGCCGTTATATTCCTTCCATAACGGCTCACGTAATTCATGTATCCGGTAAAACGTTACGAGACCTTTGAATTCGTCGCCGTCAAGCGCTAGGCAAGAATAGCTTTTGCGCAAGATACGCCGCCAGTTGGCCCGGTCTGAAAATTTTCTCTTCATACGGAACGTACCTTTCCGTTCAATTGAGAATAGCTTGGCTGTTAAGCCACACGCTCTTCTCGGCTTTAACCTAACAATGAACAGCTTGCAACGTGTGACAATTGGATTTTTTACCTATAAAAAAAGATTACCATATCTTAACGTTCATCTCCAGCCGCCAATCAAAATAAACCAAGCCTTCTAATGGAAAATAAAAAGAATACCGTCACAAAGGACGGTATTCCACTTATTGCTCCACGATTTCAATGGATTCGATGATAATATTTTCGGCTGGCTCATTGTTTTTGAGCGGTATTTTTTCGATTGCATGAATGACGTCCATTCCACTATCGACCTTGCCGAATATCGCATAATTAGGTTCCCGATTTAAGTTAGCCGCATCCGGACCCGTGCAAATAAAAAATTGACTGCCTCCAGAATTAGGTTTACTGGCATTAGCCATTGCGACAATGCCTTCCTCAAATTTCATCTCGGTACTAAGCTCATCTGGAATGGAATAACCAGGATTACCTGTTCCATTTCCTTTGGGATCGCCTGTTTGAATCATGAAGGACTCAATAATGCGATGAAAGGCGAGACCCTCATAGAATCCCTCTCGTGCTAAAAACACGAAATTATTTACCGTCACAGGCGCATCATCAGCGAATAGCTTAATGGTGAAATCACCTTTCGATGTCTTGAACTTCGCTACATACGATTTATCGAGATCAATCTGCATGTCGGGCATTTTGTCCCAGCTCATCGTCTTGGCTGAGGCCTGCGCGCTGTCCCCGCCTGCTCCTCCAGCCGCGTTCCTGCCGCAGCCTGCTGTTATCATGACAACTGCAACAACTGCTATTAAAGCTAGGAATCGTGACATCTTTCTATCCGTCATTGCTAACCACCCGTTCCTTGCAAATTGCCGCCAGTTTCAGGATTTCCTAATGCATTCGTCCCATTGTCGGTGCCAGTGCTTTGATCTGGTGTAGGTGTAGGCTCAACCGAACCGTTGCCTGCACCAGGATCCAACGTTACTTCTGGTATCGTGCTCTCAGATGGAGTAGGTGTTACTTCACCTCCATCACCTTCAATCGGAGGTGTTATCTCACCGCCATCCGGATCTACAGGTTCTGGCTCCATCGGAATTTCAGGTATGATTTCCGTTTCCGGAATAGCTACTTTGATTTTCTGAGAAGGTGCGCTCTCCAAATCATTCTTAGCATCGTAAGCGACTACGTAATATTCGTAAGTCATGCCTGGGAATGCACTCATATCATCGACACTCGTAGACGCAAGCGAATCGACAAATTGACTGAAATCACTCTCTGAAGCTTCCTTACGGAATACCTCATAAGTTACTTTACCATCTTGATACGGATCCCAAGTCAATTGAACCCGCATTTCTTCAGGTATGAACACCGCATTGAAGTTTGTAATCGCTGCTGGCGGCTTATCTTCCTTAACACCTTGAGGCTTACTAAAGCTGGATTTAGCTACATTTTTCATTGCAGATTTCATTACCTTGGCGAACAAAGCTGCAGCTTGACTGCCTCCAGTGTCCAGAATGTGTTCCTTGTCCGTCTTATCGTATCCCATCCATACGGATGCTGTCCACTCCGGCGTATAGCCGACGAACCATGCATCCTTAATGCCAGAACCTTTGTAATTAGGAATACCATGCTGCGTCGTACCTGTCTTGCCTGCCAAAGCTCTGCCAATTGCAGCCTTTGATCCCGTTCCACCCTTCTCAACTACGGTCTGCATCATTTCAGTCAAATAATACGCCGTTTCAGCGGACATTAACTGCTTCACTGCGGGAGCTTCGTAAGTGAATGCATTGCTCGACTTACCATCGATCTTGCGAATAGAGTGGGTATCAACAGACTTTCCGGCATTAGCAAATACGCTGTACGCTGTTGCCATCTGCATTGGCGTTGCTCCTTTGTATAAACCGCCAAGTGCAGCAGATAGATTGCGATCTTCCACATTATCCAGCTCAATGCCAAGCTTGGTTGCGAATGCAAATCCATTCTTGAGACCAACCTGATTCAGCATCCATACTGCAGCTAGATTACGTGAATCCTTAATGGCCTGTGTCATGGAGACCGGTGTTGCTCCCCATCTATCGGTCGGACAGTAGTTGCCGTAGCATTTCTTATCATTAGCAAGAACGGTCCACGGGAAGTACTTGCCTGATTCCAGTGCTGGGCCGTAGGCAATAATCGGCTTTAATGCTGAGCCTGGCTGACGTTTAACGTCAACGCGATTCAGCCCTTTTTTCACATAATCGCGGCCGCCCGACAACGCCTGAATCTCACCATTACGATGATCAATAATAATCATCGCGCCTTCAACTTGACGATCATCCTTACTATTCTCGAAGTTATCGTCATCGTTAAACTGCGTATCCATCGAATTCTGGGCGTCTACATTAAGCGTCGTATAAATTTTATACCCGCCGATCCTAAGTGCTTCCTCTGATAGATTCAACACTTCGGTCGCTTCATCAACCACATAATCAACGAATGCCGGATACTTATCCGTCGTTCTCTCGACGTGATTCTCCGGAATTTCATACACGACCGCCTTCGCTTCCTCCATCTCAGGTGCCGTAATATATCCTTGATCGTACATCAGCTTCAGCACAACAGCTCTACGATTCATAGAGTCCTCTGGGTGGGCGATCGGATTGTAGCGATTCGGTGCCTTAGGCATAGCGGCAAGCGTTGCAACTTGCCAAAGCTCGAGCTTATCTAAATCAGTATCGAAATAAAACTTAGCTGCTTCTTTAACACCATGAACTCTCTTGCCGAAGAAGATTCGGTTTAAGTACATGGTCAGAATTTCATCCTTGGTATACTGCTGTTCAAGGGCTACAGCGATAGAAGCCTCAGTTGCTTTCCGGAAAAACGTTTTGTCTGCCGTCAGAAATACGTTTTTCGCTAGCTGCTGCGTAATCGTACTTGCACCTTCCACAGCGCTGCGTGCGATAACGTCCTTCACCACAGCTCGTCCGATTGCGAAGAAATCAATTCCTGAGTGCTCTCGGAAACGCTGATCCTCTGTTGCAATCATCGCGTCAAGCAATGACTTTGGAATCTCAGAGAACTCTGCAATCTCGCGAACCTCGTTCGGGTCAGACAGCCTTGCGATCTCGTTGTTATTCGCATCATAGATGATGGATGATTCACCGAATACGAGCTTGTTAGCATTCTCTGTCAGTACCCTCTCACCATTCAGAATAATGAGCAGGTATCCGACAATCCCGCATACGATCGCGATTACCGCTGTAAAAAACAATCCATAAAACCATTTTCGACCTGATATTTTTTTCCTCTTCTTTTGTTTCGGTGTAGACTTTCTGTTCGGTCGTTCAGCCATAGCCGACTCCCCTCCTGTTGATACAAAGTTCGTCTATCTATCATTTCCACGAAATGAAAAGAGCAACCCAGCTTGGAGCGGGTTGCTCTTGCATGCCGCTATCTAGTTAAACGATACACGTTATTAGAAAGTTTCATTAAACGTACAAGCTTATGATTCGGACGCACCGTGGTCCTGCTGCATCAATGATACATTTCGTTGCGGGGTAAACGTCGATATAGCATGTTTGTATACCATCTGTTGACGACCTTCGCTGTCAATGATAATTGTGAAGTTATCGAACGCTTTAATAACGCCTCTAATTTGAAAACCATTCATTAAAAAAACCGTCACCGGTATGTTGTCTTTGCGAAGCTGATTCAGGAACGTATCTTGAATATTGATCGATTTGTTCATTGGACGTTACCCCCGTCTTATAAAGATTGATTAGAAGTATATTCAAGATTAACTTGAAACTTTCCTGCTATTATAGCATGAACGGTTTGCAAATTGTTGTGAAAATTTTCCCCCATGTCGATCCAGTGGATATCGTTCATGTGTCGAAACCATGAGAGCTGACGCTTGGCAAACCTTCGCGTATCCCTTTTAAGTCGTTCTACCGCTGCTTCCAGCGTGCAGTTCCCCTGCAAATATTGTGCAATCTCCTTATAGCCCAAACCCTGCATCGCAACTGCGGCAGGCGGCATATCCCTATCCAGTAGCAGCCTCACCTCTTCTACTAAGCCTTGCTCCATCATCAAATCTACGCGTTGCTCTATTCTACGATACAACTCCGAGCGGTCCATAGTCAAACCGATGATGCAAAGCTCGTAGGGAGAGACCTTCGTTTGCCCAGCCTGCTGCTCCGAAAATGTCTGCCCAGTCATATGAAAAACTTCCAGCGCACGGATGACTCTTCTTAGATCATTGGGATGAAGACGCTCACCTGCGGGAGGGTCGATAGCAGCCAATCGCGCATGCAGCGCCACCGCGCCATGCTCAGAAGCAAAACGTTCCTGCTCTTGTCTGAAGGCTTCATCTGAGCCAATATCAGCGAACTGAAATTGATAGCAAACGGACTCTACGTATAGCCCTGTTCCGCCAACGATGAATGGCAGCTTGCCCCGCTCTGCAATTTGAGATATAGCAGCAGTTGCTCCCGCTTGAAAATCTGCAGCCGAATACGGTACATCAGGCTCAGAAATATCAATAAGATGATGAGGGATTCCCTCACGCTCATCCAATGGAATCTTGGCCGTTCCGATGTCCATCCCCTTGTACACTTGCATGGAATCACCCGATATAATTTCTGCATTCCAATACTTCGCAATATCGAGGCTCATCCTCGTTTTGCCAACTGCTGTCGGTCCGATAAGGACTAGTAGCGGTTGTTTGCGATCCTGCAGCCCCTCATGCTCTTGGTGAACGTTGTTAGAATCTTTGTTCAAAGCTTGATCACTCCATATGCAATTTTCGATGTATTCACATGCTTGCGCTCGAAGCCAAGCCTCGCGAACTCGTCGCTCGCTTGATGCTCCTTTAGTACTACCGTTTTCGTAGCTACTCGTTTGGCTTCGTCGATGACTTCAATTGTCAATGCGTCCATATTGGCGATTGTACGAAGCGGCGCAATCGAGCTGGATTCATGAAGCGGCATTCGGAACATCGGGTCGAAATATACGATATCCGCGCTATTATCGGGCATTTCACGCAAGTAATCCAGATGGTTCATGCCAATCATCTCAATGCGTCTCATCGCAGCGTCCACATCCGGAAGGCTGGTTTTATAACTTGCCAGACCTTCCCGCACTAGCGAGTAAAGCACCGGCTCACTTTCAATAGCAGTGACTCTGCCTGTAGGTCCTGAGGCATAGGAAAACACAAGCGAATCCGAAGCAAGTCCCGCTGTGCAATCAATGATTCGACTCCCACTTTCGCACTCTGAAAGCTCAATTAGAGGATCCGTTTCTCCTCTACGCAATCGCTTCACTCGGACGAAAGCCATGCTAGGATGGAAGTAAAGTGGAGATTCAGATTGCCCTTCATAATAACGGACTTCTGAATCTGTCACAACAAGCAGCCGCTTGTCCTCCGTCATGCCGATTAGCTTCGCTACGGTCAAGTTGCTGCGCGTCTTGAGAGATGCCCCTAGCTCCTTCGAGAGCCTAACTGCTTGCGCGAGCACGCGCTCTGAAGGCTTTGCTGTTGTAGTTACAATCACGACATCACCCGCTTGAACATTTTTTCGAGCTGGTAAGTTGACAAATGTACGATAATCGGACGGCCATGCGGGCAGGTGTACGGCTGTTTGCAATTGGATAGACGCGCAAGCAGCGTCTCCCCTTCCTCGCGGTTCATCCGGTCATTCGCTTTGATCGAAGCTTTGCAGGAGCACATAATGGCCGCTTTCTCGCGCAGCTTGGCTATATTAATCGACTTGCGCTCCGAAATTAGCAGCTCAGCCATTTCCTCAAGTAATGACTGCTCCTCGCCCTGCGGCATCCATTCGGGATATGAACGAACAAGAAATGTTTGTGAGCCGAACGACTCCAGCTCAACACCTGCTTGAGCAAACAAAGGCAGCAGTTCGCGCAGCTGAGTTGCTTCTCCTGCTGTAAATTCAAGCGTAAGTGGAACTAGCAGCTGCTGACTTGCCGCCTCAGGCTTCCCGAATTTCTCGTAATAATACTCATAATTAATGCGCTCATGTGCAGCATGCTGGTCAATCAAATAAAGACCATCCTCAGACTGCGCAACAATATAGGTGCCATGATGCTGTCCAATCCAATACAGCTCAGGGAAAGCAGGCGCATCCTCGTCTGGCACATCCGCATCTGACGGAAGCTGCGCTACAGGTGCACCAGAATATGCTGCAACTGAGTTTGCTTCAGAGGTAGAGATGTCCTCACTTACAGCACTTTGTTCTGTGTTATGCTCGTTAGACTGACTCTCATTCACTAGCGATGCTTCAACTTCAACTTCAGCTTCAGTTACAGATGCCTGCTCCCAAGCGCCGTTCGTTTCACGTACAATCGTAATATTAGATTCTGACGAAGCTGGTGGCGCATAGAGCTTCTCAGAGGCGTTACGCGGAACATACTCCCGCTCGGAAACAGGCGGCTTGTAGGATGACACAGCTGCTTTGCTGCCTTGATTAGGCTGAAAAGGCTTGAAGGCATCGATCGCCGGCTCCGGCCGATGGAAAGAAATAGCATCCTGCACAAACAACGGCTTCGAGCGCTCCGTTTTCGTAACCGATTCCGGCCCTGGAATATGGCGCTGTCTTCCGAGCACTTTTTTGATCGCGTCTTCAATAATCGAGCGTAGCTCTGGCTCCTTGCTGAAGCGAACTTCCATCTTGGATGGGTGTACGTTGACATCCAATAGACTTGGATGCATGCCTAGCTCAAGAATAACGAGCGGGTAGCGGTTAATCGGCAGCAGCGTGTGATAGGCTTGCAGCAACGACTGATTAATCGTATGACTGCGGATGTAGCGCCCATTAACGATAGCAGTAATACCATTGCGATTGGCACGAGTCAGCTCCGGCTTCGAAATATAGCCGCGAAGCTCATAGTCCGACGTTTCCGCTTCAACAGGCAGCATCACTTTCGCCGTATTCGAGCCATATACAGCAGCGATCACCTGCAGCCTGTCTCCTGTGCCGAGCGTCCGCAGCAGTACATTTCCATTATGCTTGAATGTAAAAGCAATTCCCGGATGGGCGAGTGCAATTCTATTCACATAATCCGAGATATGACCAAGCTCCGTCTGGATCGCCTTCATATATTTAAGGCGGGCTGGCGTATTATAGAACAAATCCCGCACTGTCATTTCCGTTCCTTGCGGCGCATTCGCCGGCTCGTCAATCGTAACCTTGCCTCCTTCGATTACGATGCGGCGTGCAAGACCTGTCGATGTATCAGAGGATGTACATTGCAAGCGAGATACTGCAGCAATACTCGGAAGCGCCTCACCTCGAAAGCCTAAACTTGCAATTCGGAATAGATCGCTGCTCGTCGAGATCTTGCTGGTAGCATGACGTTGAAACGCCGTCACAATATCAGAAGCCTCAATGCCGTAACCGTTGTCGATGACTCGGATAAGCGTCAAGCCGCCCTCTTCAATCGAGATATCAATCGTCGTACTGCCGGCATCAACCGCATTCTCAACAAGCTCCTTGACGACTGATGCTGGCCGCTCAACCACTTCGCCCGCTGCTATTTGGTTGGCAAGCTGCTCATCCAGCACTTTGATTTTCCCCATGGCGTTCACTTTCCTCCATCCGCTTTACTAATTGTTTAATTTACTTTTCATATCATTCAGCCATTGCATCGCCTGCATTGGCGTAAGGTTAAATAGATCCAGCTTGCGCAGCTGTTCAGCAAGCTGCTCGGCCTTTGGACTTACTTTCTTTCGCGCTGGCTCAGCTGCACTTTCCTGAGCAGGCTCATCAAAAATCGATAACTGGACAATGGCACGCGGCTCCGCAACCTGATTAGGCGCTTCTGCCGCAGGTGCAGATTGCGCGTAGGCGAGGGAATTCGCGGCGGTAGCTGCCGCCGTCTCCGCTCGCACGGCTGGTCTCGGCGTATCACTCTCAAGCGTACTATCCAACAGCTCATAAGCTCTTCCAATAATCGATTGCGGCAATCCAGCCAATTGAGCGCAATAAATACCGTAGCTTGTACTCGCAGCGCCAGCAATCAGCTTTCTCAAAAAGGTTACATTATCGCCGCTTTCCTCAACAGCCATCCGAGCATTCGCGAGCGCAGGCAATGAATCCTCCAAATGCGCGAGCTCGTGGAAGTGGGTTGATACGAGTGCTTTGCAGCCGATATGGTGATGCACATATTCAATAACCGCTTGTGCAATTGCCATACCTTCACCTGTTGAAGTTCCGCGCCCAAGCTCATCAATAATAACGAGACTATTTGCAGTCGCTTTCTCCGTCATGATCTGAATATCTTTCATCTCGACCATAAAGGTGCTTTGCCCGCCTATTAGATCATCTGCTGCGCCAATACGAGTAAATATTCGATCTATCAGCGGGATTTCAGACGATTTAGCCGGAACGAAGCAGCCAATCTGAGCCATAATGCAAATAAGTGCGACTTGGCGCATATAGGTGCTTTTACCCGCCATGTTCGGCCCAGTGATAAGAAGCATCCACTGCTCGTCCTTCTGAAGCGATGTATCATTGGATATGAACGGGATGCCATCCATCATTGCTTCCACGACAGGATGCTTGCCATCCTCGATGCGAAGATTGTAGCTCTCCGTCACTTTCGGACGGGTGAAACGCCGTTCAGCGCTAACCGTAGCCATCGATTGATACACATCCAGCTCTGCAATAACAGCAGCGGCCTTCTGAAGCCGGTGCAGATGAAGCGATAAATGGTCGCGAAGCTCTACAAAGCGTTCATATTCAAGATCGACCATTTTATCCTCTGCTTCTAGGATCAGTTTTTCCTTCTCCTTGAGCTCAGGTGTTACGAAGCGTTCGGCATTAGCAAGCGTCTGCTTTCGCTCGTATCTTCCTTCTGGAAGAGAGGAGAGATTGCCTTTCGACACTTCAAGGTAATAACCAAAAATACGATTGTAGCCGATTTTTAAATTTTTGATACCTGTAGCTTCACGCTCTTGGCGCTCAAGCTCTGCAAGCCATTTCTTCCCATTGGTGCTAGCTTCGCGCAACTGGTCAAGGTAAGCATCATAGCCTGCTCGGATAAGCCCACCTTCTTTGATCGTTACTGGCGGCTCATCAACGAGCACTGTTTCAATTAAGTCTGCCAGATCTGAGCAGTTATCCGTTCCTTCAACCAGAAGCTTAAGCACCTCCGAGCCTGATTGCTCGCAAAGAGCCGTCAACTGCGGAATACGCCGAAGTGAGCTGCGAAGTGCATTCAGATCCCGCCCATTCGCGCTGCCGAAGGCAACTCTGCCCACCAAGCGTTCCAAGTCGTAGATGGGCTGCAGCTCCGAGCGAATATCATCCCTCAGAATGAGATTGAGATATAAGGTTTCAACGGCATCCAGCCGCTTCTCGACTGCTGCGCTGCTTAGAAGCGGCTTATCGATCCAGCGACGCAGCAGCCTAGCCCCCATAGACGTTTGCGTTCGATCCAGCAGCCACAGCAATGATCCTTTCTTGCTGCGGTCGCGCACCGTTTCGGTCAGCTCCAGATTTCTTCTCGTATAATGGTCCAAAATCATAAACTGATTCGGCTCGTAACTCGAAATTGCGCGTACATGCCCTAATGACCGTTTTTGCGTCTCTTCCAAATAACCGGTCAGCACACTTACGGCCTGCAGCCGCGCTCCAGCAATCTTAGCTAATTCAGCTTCCCCGAATTGCTCTAGCAGCTTGTCCGCCGCCATCGGTTCACGGGATGTAAGCAATAGCTGCCTGTTCCACACTGCAGTTGATTGAACACGGTCAAGCAGCTCCTTATCGCCAACCAGCTCTGAAGGTTGATATACGTTTATTTCATCAATGAGTGCTTCCAAATGCTCAGGGAACGAAGTCACGTAAAGCTCCCCTGTCGACAGATCACATGCGGATAACCCAAATATGCCGCCGACCTGCACGATAGCAGCGATAAAATTGTTGGTGTTGCCGTCCAGAGCTTTGGTCTCCATGACCGTACCCGGTGTAATGATCCGCACAATTTCCCGTCTAACGACACCTTTCGCTGCTGCCGGGTCTTCTACCTGCTCACATATTGCTACTTTAAAGCCTTTATCAACAAGGCGGCTAATATAATTGTCAGCGGAGTGGTAAGGTACACCGCACATCGGGATTTTTTTCTCGCCCCCGCCTTCGCGGCCCGTCAATGTTATCTCAAGCTCGCGAGAAGCCGCTATTGCATCATCAAAAAACATTTCATAAAAGTCACCTAGACGGAAAAATAAAAAAGCGTCCTTCGCTTCTTCTTTGATTGCCAGGTATTGCAAAATCATCGGCGTATATCCAGCCATTCCGATCCCCCTCAAAAACATCAACATATCTATGAATAAGCGGGCAGCGCAAGCAATTGTTGGCTGCCCATTCAGCAAACATTAGATATTCATTATAACAAGCGGAACAGATGTGCGCCATAAGCGAAGAGAATAAGACAGACATGTTTAAGCGAAGCAGACTGTTTCGCTAAGCTCGAACGGCTTATGGCGTCCATTTTGTAGACGCCATCATTTCAGCGAAACGTATAGAGAAAGGATTAGTAAACCGATTTCCTTTCTTTTATTTCGGAGGACTTATCCATCTTTTTAAGCTTCGCATCATTTCCTAAACATGAACATATTTACGCTTACAGCTTCTGTTCGCGCTCACTCTTACCACTATCCGACTCCATAAGCGCATATTTGTGCTTACAGCACTCTAATTTTGGTTACTTGGCTGCTGTAAGAGCATATTTGCGCATATAGCCATCGTTTTCAGCATTGCATCATTTCCCCTTAAGTTAAAAGAAACACCCGACAGCAACCTTTGGAGGATCGGTATGTTTCATTTCCAGAAATTTAAAGATATTGCTTAGTAGATAATGTAACTGCCTTACGTGTCATTTAATATAAGGGAAAAACATCCCACTGCTGTTCGTAATGATAATGGCAACGCTGGAGTGTCTGCGCCTTTCGTGATGCTACTTTCAAGTTGGAAGACTTGAAGCTAATCTCAAGGTGGATGACGGCACATTGGGATGGAAAAATCTGCTTACAGCGGGATACGCCATTTGACGCGCAGGTCAGTACGCTCATCCCATGTTGCGCCGCGCCTAGCCGCTTCGAGCAGCGGCTCGATGAAGGGGGCAAGCGCGGCGTAGCTGCCGGTGGCCGACAGCTGGCTGGCCACCCCATCTAGGCAGCCGGCCAGCGTGACGCGGTCGCCGCTGTAATAGGCTTCTACATACCGCTCATCGAGCGCAGGTATGTAGGAAAGGGTTTGCTCTTCGCGCGCGCAGAGGAGGGCAAGCGCGAAGGCTGCTTTGGCCGCTGCCGGCGACACGAGCCAGCTCGGCAGCGTTCGATATTCGAACCCGCCATGCGGCTGATGACGGAAGTCCCCGAGCGTTCCATAACGGGGACGGCGAGCCCGCCCAGCGGGGTCCTCAACCAGCGCGAGCGGGAATGCCGCGTAGCTGTCAAGCAAGCGGAGCAAGCGGCTGGTCAGCGGCGCTCCGCTAAGATGAATGTGCCCGCCGAGCGCCAGCCCTGGCACGGGCATTGCTCCAGCGGCCCAGCGCAAGCGGGGGTCGCTGATGCGATCGGCGGCGCGAAGCAGCAGGCGCCGCACATTCGCGGCGAGCGCGGCCGGGTTATCGGCCGGCTCGGGCCGCAGC
Organism: Paenibacillus sinopodophylli; assembly: GCF_005930355.1. Lineage (GTDB taxonomy): Bacteria > Bacillota > Bacilli > Paenibacillales > Paenibacillaceae > Pristimantibacillus > Pristimantibacillus sinopodophylli. The sequence continues at coordinate 425,902 of NZ_VDBO01000001.1, read as the reverse complement.
TCGGCGACGGGATATAGCAGCCGTCGCCCTACGAGCAAGGCGTCGGCCCCTGCTGCGCCGCCGACGCCAGGCCCAAAAAAACGTGACGCCGAAGCAATCTTCCCTTCCGGCGTCACCAGTACAAACTCCGGATCGGCGCCAATAAGGAGATGCCGATCCGCAGTCCCCGTTCCCGCTGCGTCATACCACGCAGCGAATCGCCGCAGAGCCGCTGCCTCCAGCCTCGTATTCCTCAGCCTCGGCCAAGCATCGCGGACGGCTGTTCGCCCGTCCCCGCTAAGTGTGACCTCGGCCTCGCCGATATCGAGCCCGAGCGCATATAGCGCCGCTGCCGCGGTGCGCACCACTCTGCGCAGCGCTGGATCATCCGGCCAGCTGCCCGCAATGCCTGGGAGGAGCGGCTTGCCTTGCATGGCTCTGCCCGCAGAATCAAGCCGCTGCAGCTCCACAGGCTCCAGATGAACGATGCTTACGCGGAATAATCGTACGTTCTGTTCCTCAGGGCCGCCGCATAAACCCGCTCGCTGCCATATCCGTTCCTTCTCCGCTCTTGAATAACTTGAAGCATGAGCGCCTTTCACATTCAGTACCCATGCAGATGGAAAACGTCTGCAATCAATGGAACGAGAATCCGTCCACGCTAGAACGGCATCACCGCTCCTCACGGCTGACCATGGCTGTGAATCCAGCGGCTGGCCATTTCGTTCGCCTGAGAGATGCTGCTTCTTTTCGTTTGTCCTCACAAGCTCAAGTCGGTCGTAGCTGCCTCGCCATAACCACGTCGAAGCCATTCCTTTTCCCGCCTTCAAGTGTCAATTGGACTTAGCTTAAGGAGTACGGAATATTTCCAAAAAAAAGAGGGCTTTCGCCCTCGAATCTGCTGCTTACGCAGCATATGATACCTTAACAGCAAAGCTTCCCGGCTTGCTTACAGCTCATCGTCCAGCAAATCAGGATCCAAATCCTCATAATCATTATTGCCGAGGCTGAATTCCAAATCCTTGCCGTCCAGGTCGCCGCAACCGCCTGGCAGAACCGCTACACAAACTTTAGTCTCGGCGACTAACTCCACCGAAAACTCACGCTCTACGCGAATCACGACACTGGAGCCATTCGAAGAAATATTCGCTTCGATACAGTTCGGCTCCTGAATTACATCAGCTGACACTTCCACCGTAGATGGGCGGTGCTTAGGATCTACATAGGATAGATTGACATGCTCGACGTAATGCACGGATTCCTTTGCAACGTCTGTTTGCGAGTTTTTGCTGTACGAATACCAGATGTTGATATCGTAAGTACCAATTACCTCAATGCCGTCGCCCGAACGAACCGCTTCATATTGATGGTTGATTATCCATGCTCCGAGAATACTGGTCGGATTATGAGGCGGCGTTACGGTATGGGTTACAGTGGAAAACTTACGACCTTTGCCGCAGACAGCCTTCGTAATTATTTCTCTGTACTGGAGCTGCTTATCTGCAATAGTCATTGATTTAACCTCCTCCATACAATCATTCATTTAAAGTGTATGCAGGACATAGGCAAATGTTGATTAAGTGCTCCCATATAAATGTTTATGTTCTTTAGCACTGGGATATTAACATTCATTCGCTGCGTCTCCTTACATCTATATGAGACATAAAACTAAATGATTCGCAGTCATAATAGCGCCACCATATTTCTTTCGCAAATTAACCGCTTTCACATTCAACACTCGCAATCCCTCCTATGTCCTCACGTTATCTAAAAGTCCATCCATTAATATGGTCAACGGAGAGTCTCCAATTGGACACATGTTGATTCCACCATATGAATTTATATATCTTTACTCTTAACCTACCATCATTTTATTACTCGAGTTTTCCACATAGCCATATCACCAGATCACCATGTCTTATGTTTTTCATGTCTTATGTTTTTCATATCTACATATTTCCATTTCTCGTTATCCCGACTGCGCTAGAACAACATTAATCTAACCACTCTTCTGTATCCACTTTCAATTATCATTCAATAAACAGATCTCTGCGCAAACTCGCCTTACGAAAACAGCACGATCTCGCTCGTAGTAATATTTCTAACGGACATGAGCTCAGCTTAAACGCAATAAAACGACAAGTTTGTTATTTAACGGACATAAGAGACGCTTATAGCCGAAAAAGCCATCCATTTATCGCTATTCCCTCTTCTAATGAGCTGTGGTGTCCATCAAAATTCAACTCATCATTTAATCATTGTGTAACTTCCCAATCTGTCCGTTAAAAAACCAACTGACTCTCAAAGATTCGCCCTTATCAGAATTAAAGTGTGAAATTTGAGCCTATTTTGTCCATTCCTGCCTACCCCCATTTAAATTCCTTTAAAAACAAAAGAACCAACTGCAGAAGCAGCTGGTTCAAAACTTCATTATTCAATTCTAAATACGGTTCAACATTCAACGGTGAAATCAGTTCTTATCCCGTTCATTGCTCGATTCAAAATCTATCTCATTACTCCGTTAACAATGCATAAGCATGTCCTACGACTTCATCTCAGACAGCATCACTTTTCTTTTCTTCAGCCGCTTGGCAATGCCTAAATACCGTTCCAGCTCACGAAGCAGCATAAGCAATGATGCGCGGATTTCGAATTCCTCGCGTGTCTTAGGAAGCTCCATCTCCTGAAATAACTGAGATAGCTCACGCAGACGCTCCTCTACATTGCCTTCGTAGACGTCAGATTTCACGTCACTTGATAGATGGTCAAGTAAATCGGCAATCATGACTGCCTGTGGGAACTTCTGATATACGAACGCAAGCTCAACGAGCATCTGCTGCACCGTCTCAAGCTGCTGTCTTCTCATCTCGAAATAACTTGACCAATAATGCTCCTGTCCCCACAGCCTGTTTTCACGGTTGCGGACGGAGCTATTTGCACCTTCTTCGATCGCAGTGAACGCCTCCAGAATTTCACCGCCGTTCCACACATGTGCCGGATTGCGAAGCGTGATCGCCATCTCTTGGAACATGACCCCGAAGCAATTTTCAATCGTGGAGCGATAATAGCTGAGACGATGCTCATCCTTAGGCATATAGATGATATTAAGAACCGTTGCCCAGCCAAGACCAGCAAATAGCAGCATAATTTCGTTACCAATTATGTAGGTAGTCACTTCCGCATGATTAAACAGATGGAAGACGATGACAGAGCTCGTCACAATACCATCCTTCAATTGAAAACGTGAGAGGACTGGGAATGTAATTAGAATAAATATCGCCACAGCCCAAATATGGAACCCTAGTAACGAAAAAACAAGGGAAGCGAAAAAAAGCCCCAGCACAGAAGCTATGAATCGAACAAAAGCACTTTTCAGCCCTTTCATCCGCGTTACCTCGACGCCGATAATAGCTAAAATTCCAGCGCCGAGCGGCGGCTCCAAGCCTAAATATACAGCTGTATATATAGCAGCGATTGCAGCTAAAGCTGTTTTAATGATACGAATGCCCATAGCGAATAACCTCGAATACAGTAGGATTTATTCCTACATCCTACCTTTCTCTCCAGCCCTCCGTCAACCTTCTCTCAAGCGCTGCCACCAATTGGTACATCACAGTAGCAACAACGGCAATAACAATCAAGCTGGAGAGCACCAACGTGAAGTTAAATACTTGAAAGCCGTAGATGATCAAATAGCCTAGTCCCAATTTAGCAACTAGAAACTCACCCACGATAACTCCTATCCACGCCAAGCCCACATTCACCTTTAGCGTCGATATAATAACCGGGAACGAAGCAGGCAAAATGACAAGCTTGAATAATTGTAGGCGAGAAGCGCCAAACAGCCTAACTACTTTTATATAACCGGAATCAATCTCACGAAACCGATTATAAATATTCAAGGTCGTAATGATGACGGTAACCGATAAGGTAATCGCTACGATTGATAGAAAGCCGGGACCGAGCCCAACAATAAAAATAGGTCCAAGCGCGACTTTAGGCATACTATTCAACACGACCAAATAAGGATCGAAAACGCGAGAAAGAAATGGAAACCACCATAATATAGCAGCTATCACAGTACCTAGCAGCGTACCGAGTACAAAACCGACGATCGTCTCGGTTACGGTCACGCCGACATGCGGCCATATCGTTCCGTCAGCCATCGTCTTCCACAGCTGCATAAGCATTTTGGAGGGGTAGCTAAATAGCAGCGGATCAATCCAATTCGTGCGACCCGCTACTTCCCACAAGCCTGCAAACAACACAAGCAAGATAGCCTGAACGGTCAGTACGGCAGCTGTAACTCTGTGTTTTTGCTTCATGAAGCGGGTATGAAGCTCGGCAATCCAAAGGCTTCGTTCATTCTTCGAATCAACACTGCGTTTAACTACAGTAGATATACCTTTGGGATTTCCAGAGCTATGATGCTCATCCATCTGACAAATCCCCTTCCCGATTGTCCTTCTCCAGTTCTTGCCACAAATAATCGAATAACGCTTGGAAGCCTGGAAGCTTGCGCGCCTCCATCGGTGAAGCTGTGCGAATGTCCGGCGGGATCACAAGTTCACTCCGAATATGTCCTGGATTGCGGCCTAGAACGATGACACGGTCACTCATCGCTGCCGCTTCTGCTAGATCATGAGTAACGAGAACAGCTGTTTTGTCCAACCGCTTCAAGGTCTGATGCACCAGATCCTCTAGTTGCAGCTTAATATGAAGATCAAGTGCTGAGAATGGTTCATCCAGCAACAAAACCTCAGGTTCAGTTGCGAGTGTTCTTGCCAAGGCGACTCTTTGGCGCATCCCTCCAGAGAGCTCCTGTGGATATTTTTGGCCGGAATCTGGAAGTCCAAGCTCATCGAGCAACGATTCAACTTGCTGCATACCCTTCTTCGACTTACGACCGCTTATCTCAAGCCCGATTGCGGCATTTTCTTTTATCGAGCGCCATGGGAACAAATAATCCTGCTGCAGCATGTAGCCTAGCTTTGGAGAAGGCCCTGTGACCGCTGCTCCATTCAGCAAAACACGACCTTTAGTTGGCAGAAACAAGCCTGCTAGCAAGCTTAGCACAGTCGTCTTGCCGCAGCCGCTAGGCCCAACCAAACTGATAAATTCCCCGCGCTCCACCTTGAGATCGATATTTTCAACGGCTAGCGAGGCTCCCTTATCATTGATATACACATGGGTCAACTGCTGCAGCTCAAGCACAGGTTTTTGATTCATGCCTAAGCCTCCCATTTGTTCAAATATAGGAAAGTATATGATATGGCCATCCCATCTCTATATTTCTCGGAATGAAACGCGCCGCGCCGCCAAAGGACGGCGACAGCCGTTTCACCTTCATCATCATTATTTCACTGCTTCGATCGATTTCTCTGCAAAATCGGTGTTCACAAGCTCACTGTGCTCCGTTCGTTTCTCAAGCTCACCAGCCGATGTAATGACATCAAGCAAATTGTTCCATTCTGCTTCATCAATGACCGGGTCAGTGGCGAAAGAGCCTTGTTGTTTGTAACGGTCAATCGAACTAATCAGAATGTCCCGGTCAACATTTTCGAAATAGGGCAATACAACATCGGTAATGGCTTCTGCATCGTTGCTCGCAACCCAGAGCTGAGCCTTTTGTATAGCATTCGTGAACGACTGCACCGTTTTTTCATTTTTGTTTATATAGCTTTCCTTTGCCATAAATACGGTATAAGGAAGATGACCGCTCTCAGCTCCGAACGATGCAACTACATGTCCCTTGCCTTCTTTTTCAAATATGGAAGCAGTTGGCTCGAACAGTTGAACGTAATTACCAGTACCAGAAGCGAAGGCAGCCGGAATATTGGCAAAATCTACGTTTTGGATCAGCTCTAAATCGGTTTTCGGATCAATGCCCAGCTTTTTGAGCGCAAATTCGCCTGCCATCTGTGGCATTCCACCTTTTCTTTGCCCCAGGAATACAGCGCCTTTCAAGGCGTTCCAATCAAATACATCCACCGCTTCTCTTGCGACAAGAAAAGTGCCATCGGTCTGCGTCAGCTGTGCAAAATTAATAATCGGATCATCCGTTCCTTGTTGATACACATAAATGGAGGTTTCCGATCCGACAAGCGCTACATCGATGGCGTTCGAGAGCAATGCTGTCATCGTTTTGTCACCGCCTGGTGTTGTCGTCAATTCAACATCAAGTCCCTCTTCTTCGAAATACCCCTTCTCGAGCGCCACATATTGCGGAGCATAGAACAACGAGCGTGTAACTTCACCGATTCGGACTTTGGTCTTATCGGAGTTTTGATTACCGCAGCCTGCCAATACGGCTGTTACGACGAGCACAGTTGATAACAGCAGTGACATTATGATTCGTCTTTTCATTTGAAGTACCCTCCTGCACCGTTTTTCGGTTGATATATGTACTTCAGCCTATGCGACAAATGGATTCGCGGTGAATGCACGCAAAAAAGAAGGCTGTCCGTCATCGTCTGGGCGATGGGACAGCCTTCTTCTCAATTAGACATACTGCTGTAGTCTACAGTTTATAAATATCCGTATATTTGTTGGTCAAATAGGTAACCAAATGCTGTGGGTCCAAGGGCTTGCCTGTCACGCTCTGAATGAGCTCAGAAGGAGTTCTCAGCTTCCCGTACTTGTAGATACGCTCCGACAGCCACTCTTTGATCGGCAGTAGTTGGCCACTGCCGACGTTCGTCCAGAAGCCATCCAGTTCACGTTCCATCGTCTCTGCGATTTGTGCAGCATACATATTACCTAGAGAGTATGATGGGAAATAGCCGAATGCTCCACCTGACCAATGCACATCCTGCAGCACACCTTCTGCATCATTCGGCGGCGTTATACCCAAGTACTCCTTATATTTGTCATTCCAGATGGCTGGTAGATCCGCCGCTTTCGCTCCGCCGTTAAAGATAAGCTTCTCCATCTCATAGCGAATGATGATATGCAGATTATATGTAAGCTCATCCGCTTCAATCCTTATCAATGATGGCTTAACGACATTGTTGCCTCGGTAGAACTGATCTACACTAACGTCAAGCTGTCCAGGGAATCTTGTTTGAAGCTCGCCGAAATACCGATCCCAGAATGGTCTGCTGCGGCCGATGACGTTTTCCCAGAAACGAGATTGTGATTCATGAATTCCCATCGAGGTACCGGTACAAAGCGTTGTGCCGATCAGCTCTTCCATGATGTTCTGTTCATACAACGCATGACCACCCTCATGGATGGTGCCAAATAATGCACTCGTCACATCGTTCTCCAGATAGCGTGTCGTAATCCGAACATCACCAGGACTTAGCCCTGTAGCAAAGGGATGCGCACTCTCGTCTAATCGACCCGCTTCGAAGTTGTAACCCATTTGCTCTAATATGTATAGACTGAACGCCTTCTGCGCCGACTTATCATAGTTCTGATTCAGGAAAGAGGTGTCCGGCTGATGCGGAGAATTAGCAATTGCAGCTGCAAGCGGAACGAGCTGTGAGCGTAATCCACCAAACACCTGATCAAGCTCTGCTACTGTCATCCCAGGCTCATATTGGTCGAGAAGCGTATCATATCGCGTCGCTTTAGGTCCCCACAGATCAATAAACTGGTTCGTATAGCCGATTACTTTCTCCAAATAGGGCTGAAAGCTTGCATAATCGTTATTCTCTTTCGCTTCCTCCCACTTTGACTCGGATTGCGAGGCGAGAACGACATATTCTTGATAGAGCTTTGGCGGTATTTTGACGCTGCGATCATACTCTTTGCGAGTTTCAGATACTAAGCGCTGTTCGATTTCTGTAAGTCCAGCATATACGGAAGCGTCTTCCAACGCAGCAACCTGCTCCCCCAATTCGGGAGAAGTAGCCAGCTTGAACTGGTCAGCCGATAAGGCTCCTATTACTTCAGAACGGTTATCCATTCCCTTTCTCGGAGCGCCAGTACGCAAGTCCCAATAAAGAACGCCAAGCGCCTCTTCATAGCTTTTTATTTTGCGAATCGTATCCTTGAAGCTTTGCAAAACTTCGTTTGATTTAATTGACATCCTTATTCCGCCTTTCTAATTTTAAGACTAATTCTTCCTTATAGTTCATTTCTTCATGGGAACTTCACTTGATCTTGCTTATTTCAATCCTTATAATCATCTTAAACCTGCTAGACATACAGTGCAATAGAGTGAAAGTGAGGAAACCATTATGCATATTCATTTCTCGAAATCAGCATTCGATCGGTTGTCTCCCTATTTAGTAGACGGAAAAAACCAGCTCAAACTGCTGCATGATACGGAAGGCTGCGGCTGTGTAGTCAGCGGTGTTCCCGCCCTTCAACTCATTACTGAACCCACAGTTGATGACAAGCTATCGCAAGGTGATCCTCTGCCTTTCTATTATGAGCCTCGTCACGAGATTTATTACGAGCCACAGATGCGCGTCGATTATGATGCTGCTCGGGACAGCTTCAGTCTAAGAAGCGATAGTCAGATTTACACAACGAATCTTCGCTTTCTAACCAAAGGAAGTGCTGCGTGAGTAATATCGATGATATTCTTGACTTTAACAAACAATTCGTCGATGGCCGCAAATATGAGAAATATGCCACGAGTAAATATCCGAATAAGCGGATGGTCATCGTTACCTGCATGGATACTAGACTAACCGAAATGCTGCCCAAAGCTCTGAACCTCAGGAATGGCGATGCCAAAATTATCAAGAACGCAGGTGCCATCGTCACCCAGCCCTTCGGCAACATTATGCGTAGTATTCTGGTGGCGCTATATGAGCTTCAAGCGGACGAGGTTTTTGTCATCGGACATAATAATTGCGGGATGACCGGACTTAATCCTGAGCTTATCATTCAGCACATGGAGGAAAGAGGCGTATCGACAGAAACGATTACAACATTGAAGCATTCTGGCCTTAATCTGATGCGCTGGCTAACTGGCTTTGATAATGTTCGTGACAGTGTAATTAACAGTGTAAGCATCATTCGTAATCATCCGCTACTTCCATCCAATATTCTTGTTCACGGATTAATTATTGACTCAGAGACTGGCGAGCTTGATCTGGTTGACGATGCCAAGCGACAAGTCTAAACAAACAAAACGAGAGCGCAATGACAGCTAATGCTTGTCGTTACACTCTCTTTTTTTTAAATATAGGAAAGTAAATCAAATGGCCAACTTTCACTATATTTCTACGCGAAACGTTAGCTTAGCCGCCAGAGGACGGCTTCATTCGTTTACGCTTGGCTATATGTGCTTGCTTCCTAGCCAATATGACATCCGACCTGTCACGGTTCGTATGGCGATGAATAATAGACTCATCCTGCATTGGACTGGGCATCCCCCAAGTTAATCCGCGATCTATGCAAGCTGCTGTGCATAGTCCCATTAATTCCTCACTTATAATTGTCATATCCAAATCCGTATATTGCTGCCTTTGCTCATTGTTCAAGTCGCTTAGCTTTGACTTTATTTGCTTCTGCAAGTATTCCTTATCCAATCCAAGCTTGTCAAGCGGAGCAACGGATAGCTTCTCCACTGCTTGTGTGAGCATTTTATCGGCGCCTCTCCTGTTGCCTCTCCGTTCGTGATAAAGGCCTACAGCTAGCTGAATGAGACCGACCCACGTCCTCTCCAAAGGGTCGCTTGGATGCTCCTTCCAATACTCTTCAAGAAGCTCATGACATTCAAAAAAATCTCGAGTTGCATGGAACTCGACAAGATAATCGACATATGCTTTGGGATATGAAAGCATAGGAACCTCCCTTCCAACATGTCACTCTTTTTTAAAAATTTTAGCATATGTCACTTATACTTTCATACATTAAAACCAATCCTATAGGAAAGAAATGAAACCTTCGTTCATTTTAGCCGTATTGTATTTCTATATCAATCGATATATCTATGAAATCAGGAGGAGAACAGACAGATGAAAAAGGGATTTATGGTCATGCTGGCACTCACATTATTCTTGACACTTGGCTTCGGACAGTACGCGGACGCCAAACCAAGAGGCGGCGGTATCAAATCACCTAAACAAAGCGTCACACAAAACCCTAAAAAAACGGAAAATGTAAGTCAAACTAATTCAGGTACAAAAGCAGGTACGACTGCTGGAACCACCAAACCAGGATTTTTTGGCGGCGGCAGCTTAATGAAGGGCTTAATGATTGGCGGTTTGGCAGGCATGATGTTCGGAAGCTTGTTCGCTGGTATGGGAGCATTCGGAAATATACTTGGTCTCATGATTAACTTGCTTGCGATATTTGCGGTGATCATGCTCATTCGTGTAGCTTTCGTCTATTTGAAAAGCAAGCGTAACCCGCCAGACCAACGGAGACCTTACTAACGGTGCGCATCTATACGGATGAAATTATAAACGCCATTTGCCTTCACATGGCTGATCGAAGAGGCGTTAAACCTACTGATGTTGAGGTTCAGCTTTCTTGGGAAGAAGAATACGGGTTTACGGCCGAGGTTTGGGTTAGCGGGCGCAGCCAGTATATTATTGAAGCCAATATCCTCGAAGCCATCGAGCAATATATGTATAAGCAATATCAGATTCGTGCATTCCGCTCCAATATCACTCTAGATGCTGATGAGGAATTTTGGGCAGACATTGTCATTGATTAGAAAAACATCCTGAAGCTCATTTATCTTAAGATAAATAGCTGACGGATGTTTTTTTGTTTCGGACAAGCAGTCTAGCTTCTCTACCACTATTTGCTAGAGAACTATTTGAAGCTTTTGAGAAACCTCCCTGCTTCTTCTGCGTCTAACCACTTGACCTGAGAGGAGTGAGAGTTTCTAGCTTATGAGAAAAAAATGTTGTACGGTGTTTATGCTATTCCTATTATGTATTGCTCTGATCTCTGCAACTTCAAGTGTTGCGGAAGCAGCGTCCTCGCAAATGACAAAGTACCGCGTGTATCAGAATGATCAGGCACTTAAAGAATTCGCAACCGAAAAACAGGCGATTACTTACGCTGCAAAGTTTGGCTACAGTCATGTAGAGAACATTACAGACCGAGCGTGGGTATGGGATAATTTCCCGCGTTATAAAGTTTATCAGAATGGTCAAACCCATTCTAAATGGGAATTTAGCAGCTATGCCCTTGCACTTTCGACAGCCAAGAAGCTAAAAAACGTACATATTCGGGATTTAACAAACATTGGCTGGAGCTATCAATCCTATGCTGCATTCCAATTATTTCAAGGCGATAACACGAATGCTAATTGGGCTTTTACCGACTTGGCAGAAGCTAAGCAGGAAGCGAAAAAGTGGGGAAATGCTCATATTATCGACTTAAATTCGAACAAATGGGTGTGGAGCAACCTTACTGCAGACCAGATTAAAACGCAGCGTGGAGCTGATGCTGTCTATCAATTAACGATTAATGGAATACCGGCAGACGACAAGCCGCTCTATGCCTTTCTTTACGATGCAATTGCTGCTTCTTCAACGGTTGCTGGAAGTGAAATCATTAATCTGAAATCGGGCAAAATCATTCACTCGAACGTGCCTGCGTATCATGTTGTTCAGAACGGTATAACGATTCATTCTGCAATTAACTTAAATAGTGCCGTACAAATCGCCAAAAGCAAAGCGAATGCTGAAGTCGTATACAATGGAAATGTCTATTGGTCTGGTGTACCCTACCTATCCGTTTACCAAGGGAATAATAAGCTTAGATCCTTTAATTCTCGAAGCAGCGCTATCGCTTATGCCAAAGTTTATTCGAATAGTTCCGTGCAGACTAATGAAGGAAGGGTATTGTGGAGTAACACAAAAAAGCTGATTTACATGGGCTGGAACGGCAGTGCGAGCAGTTCTACCGTCATGAATCATGTTGCCAACACACAGGGGTTATCCATAGATTCTCCTACTTGGTTTGAGCTTGCTGCGGCTGACGGTACATTAACGGATACATCCGATTCAGCGACAGCCACAGCGTTGAAAGCACAAGGAATAAAAGTCATGCCTCTGGTGCATAACCAGTTTGACAAAAAAATGACGACAGCCTTCCTTAACAGTACAACTGCACAGCAGAAGTTTATCCAGCTTATAACCGCAAAGCTAGTACAACTTGGAGCAGCAGGACTAAACCTTGATTTTGAAGAAGTAGCTGGCAGCGATCGTGCTGCCTATACAAGCTTCGTCACGGCGTTAACTAAAGCCATTCATGCCAAAAACATGCAGCTGTCTATTGATTTGCCACGCGGCAGTTTAAGCTGGAATCATGCAACAGCTTATGATCATGCTGCACTAGCGCCTGTAGTAGATATGATCATAATTATGGCTTACGACGAACACTGGAGCGGAAGCTCCACTCCAGGCTCCGTAGCGGGACTCAGTTGGGCTGAAGAAGGGGTCAAACAATTTCTAAGCTATGGCATTCCGCGCAGCAAGCTCATGCTGGGCATTCCATTTTATGTGCGAGAATGGAAGCTTGACAGTACAAATAAACTGGTCAGCAACCGTGCAGTTGTGATGAAGGAGCTGCCTAAGCTAATTGCCGATACGAAAGCAACGGGTACAATAGACACCGAGTCTGGCCAAATGAACTACAAATACACAAAAGATGGCTACACCTATTTGTTCTGGGCAGAGACCGAAGCAACTGTAAAGGCCCGCATTGATATAGCCAAAGCTTATGATCTAGCTGGCGTCGCGGCTTGGCGATTAGGCTATGAAAGCTCGGATTTATGGACGATGATGCTCAGGAACAAATAACGAAAAGACCTGCATGTCGATGTTTATTTATTCTCTAAAGTACAGTAAGAAGACTGCCTGCAACAGCAAGCAGTCTTCTTATTTATCTTTCTTAATTGACTATTCATCTCTACCTGTCTAGGCCACTTCTACTTCATACGATTAACGGAAAATGACACCGTTGTTCCTTCACCCGGCTTGCTCTTAATAGACAAACCAGCTCCGTACAATCTTACCAAACGGCTATGCGTATTAAGCAATCCGATACCCTTCTTCTCTTTACCCACCGGGCTTAAAATCTTGCTAAGCTGGAGCTCATCCATCCCTATTCCATCATCTGATACTGAAACGTGAATGATCCCCATATCCTGTTCAATCCTTATTCGAAGCGTTCCACCCTTCGATTGACTGAGTAAACCATGTCGAACGGCATTCTCGACAAGTGGCTGAATGGTAAGCGGAGGAATGAGTATGTCTGCATCTGCATTCATTTCCCACTCAACGAGCAATCGCTCCTCGAAGCGTTGCTGCTCGATGTACAAATAATTTTTGACCAGCTCAAGCTCACGTGATAGCGGTACAAGCTTACCCGCTGCTAGGAAGTTGAAGCTAATACGTAGATAAGAAGTAAATGCGTCAGCCAGCTCTCTCATCTTATCTGTATCCATATCTCCCAAAGCAAATATTGAATTTAATGTATTAAATAGAAAATGCGGATTAATTTGCGCCTGCAAATAGGCTGCTTCCATTCGCAATCGATCATTGACCGCATGCTTCAGGGATGATAGTGACCATGCTCGGTATTTTAACTCTAGTGCATCTACAGGCTTGGTAACATAATCATTGGCTCCCGCTAGGAAGCCCGCATAGATATCTTCCGGCTCACTTCGCGCTGTCAATAGAATGACTGGCAGCTCATAAAGTGTAAACCTCTCGCGTATTAACCTTGTCAATTCGTAGCCGGATGTGCCTGGCATCATAACATCAGCAATAACTAGGTCAAATTGGTCAGTATTCAACTTAATTAGCGCTTCGTTTGCGGATGCTGCCGTTTCGATTTGGTAACTTTCCATAGATAAAATATGGTGAAGCACCTTCAGATTAACAGGTTCATCATCTACTGCAAGTACTCTTACTGGCTCATTACTTGTAGACAGCATATCAAGGTGATCGAATTCACCTCTTTCCTGATCTACAGCTACCATAGCACCTGTTCCCGCAATAAAATTCATCGCAGCAGATGCAATCGTATCACTATCGTAATCTGAAGAAATGATTGGTTGTGTCAAATTCGACTCTATTGTTTTATCAACCATAGCTAGCTTGAAGCTAAATTCGCTGCCTTTACCCAGCTGTGATTGTATGATCAGCTTACTTTGATGCAATTCCACCAATTCCTTACAAATACTCAGTCCGAGTCCTATTCCTCCACCGCCAAAAATAGCTTGCTCATATGGCTCAAATGCACGTTTCTGCATGGCCTCATCCATACCAACGCCTGTATCCCGCACAGAAATCAATATTTCACCTTCAACTTGTATTGCTCCAAGCTCAATGCTGCCTTCTTGCGTATACTTGATCGCATTATGTACCAAGTTCATGAGGATCTGTACCAATCGCCCTTCATCAGCATAAACATTAGGCAGGTCTTTCTCAATATACATTCGTAGCTCTACTTGCTTATTCTCGGTTAGAAACCGAAGCATGTCCAAGACACCAGTACCTAGGGACTGCACTTGCACCGACGTCTTTTGAAGAGTAACTCGCTTATCCTGCAATCGCACGACATCAAGTAAATCATTCAGCATCAGCGACATTCGCCGACTAACCATAACGAGCAGTTCCATATCACGTTGACTCTGTTCGTTAAGCACGTTCTTTTCTTTCCTCAGCACACTTTGAGCGATATTCATAATACCATGCAGTGGAGTTCGCAGTTCATGCGATGTGTTCGCTATAAAACGATCCTTCATTCGGTTAGCTTCGGTAAGTTGAACATTAAGCAGCACATTTTCATTGGAATGATGAAAATATCTTTTAAACCAGTGAGCGGAGAAGCTTGTAATTGCAGCAATCATTTCCACTGGATAATACATGAATTGCGTCGTTCCTGCGTAATAGACACTTCCCCAAAGAATATTGTTAATGACGCAAACGACCGAAAATACTAGAAATAAGGCTCCTTCTTCTCTATTAAACACCATTCTCATAAAATAATAAGCGGTCCAAAATAAAGGAATGTAATACAAAATCATGTACAAGTCTTTTTCGATTGAATAGAGTACTTGCTCTAGTGGACCATCACTAATAAAGAGCGAATAGGAAATTAGCACATAGAAGTAGGTATAGAAGAACACGCCTTTCCGTGGACTTCCCACAAGTCCTCTTCCCATGAGCAGTAGAAAATAGGAGAACCACATATAGGAGAGAGCCTTCAGCTTGACCATCCATTCAAACTCAGTATCAATCAGCATAAATAATAGCCCATCATGATAAACAGCAATCGTTATTGTTGCTAGCATCATGACGAGGAAGAAGACGATAAACCCTTTTTTTCTTATATTCATCAAGTAAATGATTAAGGCATACAAAGCGTGAAGCAATAAGATTACGCAAGTAATTATTTGGAATCCGATAGAAAATAAATGCTTTTTATTAACTTCCTCCTGCAAACCAAATTGAACGGAACGAACAATTCCGCCTTTTAAAGGTGATTCGTAATTGCTCACGCGCACGAATATTTCTAACTCGCTTTGTCCATTTGGCATGTAGGTTACAACAAAAGCTTCTGTTTTCGATACATGCTTCTCTCTCTCATCATCAATTGCGCCGGACTGGGCAAGCAACTTCCCATTAATCTCCACCTCAGCAGCGGTATATATCGATTGAAACCAAATGCTTAACGGCTTTGTTAGAGGACGATCCAGAAGAATACGTACGTAATAAGTTCCGTAACCATAAGCCCTGTCTTCTTGAGAATCAATTCCGGTATTCCAATTTCCGGGCACATGCAGCTCGCGCCCTAATACAGCCTCTGAAACATTAGATCTCCCTGCCCATTGCCCTGGAAAGAACAGCCAATCCCCATCCATAGGTAAGGAACCTATTTGCTCCAGTTCCACTTCTCTCAAATCAAGTACACCTTGCTTTACAGTAGGAGGATTGGCTATCGACAGATAATCATGCCACATCCAACGCACCGCGACCAACAAACCGATAAATAACAATAAATAACAAATATGACTACCTTTAATTTTGTTTTTGGTATTGGTCATGAGTCCCTCGTCCGTAACTTGTATTTTAGAGGTAGAAGCACGCTCGCCTCTATCCTTAATCTGACTAAATGATGTTTAATGTCCTTCGTCAGTCATTAAAGCTCTGCTACCATTGAAACCTTTTCCTCTATAAGCATTGATGATTGCCATGCCAAGCTCAGGCACATCATTATCCACATACCCAATCCTTGATTGCTTTCGTCAAAATAACGAAGCGTCACGGAGCCTATCGGCTCATTCTGCTTATTAAGTGCAATAAAACCTATATCCCCTTCTCTTCCCCAGCTGTCCACATATTTGGCTATCATCGGTTCATTGAGTACGTCTCTGCTGAAGGGCTCCTGACCTTCTGGAACGTACAAAGATACGTATAACATTTCTCATAAAAAAGGAATATCCCGTTCTTCCACTCTTCTAATCCTATAGTTCATTCATCCAATCTCCCTAGCACAGCTCTTATCATTACATGATTACTTCTTTCATTAATTATAGCAGACCCCCACATTCTTCCAAGCTTTTAATGAAAGAACAATTATCTAGTCTACACATTGAACTGATCATCAAATTAAAAGGATCTATGGTGGTGTTGTGATCTGTATTATCTAATGAGCCCAAAATAGATATAGCTGCTGTCCAAGCAAACAAACCATTATAAGCATCTAATAATAATAATAATAAAGAGGTTTGATCCGTTATATGAGAGGAGTTTCTATGCATAAATGCGGCCAATCGAACAGCTGTTTTTCTGAAAAAGTCATGGTGCAAGATAAGGTTTGTACGAATTGGCAATTCACAACCGCAGGTTCCCAAGCGATTTATACCGATAACATTTCCTCTACCATAACCGGTACTGGATACGTCAAGGTTGACTCTGCTGTAGGAACAGTATCTGTAGATTTCTTTAGGACTGGAGATACAACAGCATTTCATACTTTGCTTATACCTGCAAAAGGAAGTGCATCCTTCACTATTTTCAGATTTAATGTGATATCTATTACAACAACGTCAGCTGCGCATGGTGAGTTTTGTATAACGGTGCGTTACAGTCTGTAAAAGGTGAAAACATGAAGCAGGGTGATTCATTGTTAAGTTAATGAATCACCCTGCTTATTATTATGACTGCAGCAAGTGGTAGGGCGAGGATAAAAGCTGGCTGAAATCGCATATTTCCCATCTATATACGTTTGCTCATTACCTTGGACACATACGATAACCGATTGTACATCATGACCCACAAACGTAGAAGTATTTCCAGCAGTCACTTTCATTTGATGCTTCTTTTTACCAATTATTTTTACATAAAGCATATCAGTGCTCGACGACGACGTGGTTATTGAGATCTGTACTACATTCTTTTTCGCCTCCATGTCAGTCGCCCATATTTCATGTTCTGCTTGGTTACCTTGAATAAGAAGGTTGCCACAGCATTCTTTTTCGAGGATGAGCTTGCTTGCAGCTGTCAACAAATCAGCTAATCTTGAACAACAATTGAGGGACTCTGGTCTTTTTTTGCGACATCGTTTTGGAGGACACGGGAAAATCGGTTTGCATTTTTTGAGGCGCAATCGCTTTGAGAAACGTCCTCTACTCTTGATCCATCTCATATTCCTTTTTCGTCGTCGATTGCTTAAGGAACTCGTCTTTAGCACAATTGTTGATGAGAATAATACTCTTTTCTTTAACCTTTTGTTCTTTTTCAACCTTCTCCACCCCCTGCTCCTTCATCCGGTACCTAAGTTAGTTCATGGACGGACCAAACAATTCCATTCGTTGCACCAGCTCCAATATTAAGTGAAACCGTCAATCCATTTGCATTATAGAAAAGTCCAATTACATCACCTGATGTAAGTGTAACTTCACCTGCGAGAGTTACCACGCTATTACCTAACACGGCTCTTAATGTTAGGAGCAAAGCAATGTTTACGTTCAGAATCGGAAGAAGCCCACTTACTAAGTTCGTTACAGTAGGTGAGGTCCGCTGAACCACAAAGAAAGGATTAACTCCTGCTCCAAGGACAGCACTAATTGCAGCTGTCGTCGTATAGTTAATGGTTGCAAGTATAGAGTACCTCCCAGTCGCTGGAATCGTATAATTTCCAGTGACCGCGTTAAAGTTTGCATTTCCAAAATACGGTGCAGCCACTGACCAGTTGGTAAGCTGCGAGCTGGTCGAAATGGTTAGCGTAGATAAAAATGCAGAAAATCCTTGTGCAGCAAAGTTAGGACCAGTGGCTCCAGTTGCTCCTGTACTTCCTGTTAATCCTGTTGCTCCCGTATCACCTGTTGTTCCTGTGACTCCTGTTATTCCCGTAGAACCCGTAGCTCCCGTAATTCCTGTTGCTCCTGTGGCTCCTGTAGGACCTGTAACTCCTGTTACTCCTGTTCCACCAGTCACGCCCGTTACGCCAGTAACTCCTGTTACTCCTGTAGGACCAGTACTACCTGTTATTCCTATTGCTCCTGTTTCACCAGTAGCACCTGTGACTCCTGTTGCACCAATGGCTCCTGTTATTCCCGTAATTCCTGTACTTCCTGTACTTCCTGTACTTCCTGTACTTCCTGTACTTCCTGTACTTCCTGTACTTCCTGTACTTCCTGTACTTCCT
>NZ_VDBO01000001.1:0-407238 GCF_005930355.1 Paenibacillus sinopodophylli | reverse complement strand
GTTATTCCTGTTATTCCTGTTATTCCTGTTGCACCAGTCGCGCCCGTGACTCCATTTGCTCCTGTTGTACCTGTGACACCTGTAATACCTGTGTTTCCTGTGGCTCCTGTTATTCCCGTAGCACCTGTCGCTCCTGTTTCACCAGTAACTCCAGTAACTCCTGTTGCGCCAGTCTCGCCTGTGACCCCTACGGCTCCTGTAACTCCCGTTGCTCCTGTGACACCTGTAATACCTGTGTTTCCTGTGGCTCCCGTAATTCCTGTTGTTCCGGTAGTCCCTGTTGCTCCTGTTGCTCCCGTATCACCAGTAGTTCCTGTTACTCCTATAGCGCCAGTAGCACCTGTCGCACCTGTCGCACCTGTCGCACCTGTCGCACCTGTGACTCCTGTTACTCCTGTAACTCCCGTTGCACCTGTGACTCCTGTTGCTCCCGTAATTCCTGTTGTTCCGGTAGTTCCTGTTGCTCCTGTTGCTCCTGTTGCTCCCGTATCACCAGTAATTCCTGTTACTCCTATAGCGCCAGTAGCACCAGTAGCACCTGTGACTCCCGTTGTTCCTGTGGCACCTGTCTCTCCCGTAGCACCGGTTGCTCCTGTTTCGCCAGTCACGCCAGCGACTCCAGTAACTCCTGTAGCACCAGTCGCTCCAGTGACTCCTGTTGCACCCGTAATTCCTGTTGTTCCGGTAATTCCTGTTGCTCCTGTTGCGCCTGCGGTTCCTGTTATTCCCATTGTTCCTGTGTTTCCTGTGTTTCCTATCGCTCCTGTCTCTCCCGTAGCTCCGGTTGCTCCGGTTGCTCCTGTTGCTCCTGTTGCTCCTGTTGCTCCCGTAGCGCCAATCACTCCTGTTGCTCCTGTCACGCCTGTGACTCCTGTTGCTCCCGTATCACCTGTTGTTCCTGTGACACCTGTTAGTCCACTTGCACCTGTTATTCCCGTAGTACCCGTGGCTCCCGTAATTCCTGTTATTCCTGTAGTCCCTGTTGCTCCCGTATCACCAGTTGTTCCTGTGACTCCTGTTAGTCCAGTTGCTCCTGTAATACCTGTGTTTCCTGTGACTCCTGTGGCTCCTGTTAATCCAGTTATTCCTGTTGCACCAGTCTCGCCTGTTACTCCTGTGGTTCCGGTAGTTCCGTTAGTTCCTGTGGCTCCCGTTGCTCCTATTTCACCAGTAGCACCTGTGACACCTATTTCACCAGTCACACCAGTGACTCCTGTAGCACCAGTACTTCCTGTTATTCCCGTAGTACCCGTGGCTCCTATAGCGCCAGTAGCACCGGTTTCACCTGTATCTCCCGTAATTCCAGTACTTCCAGTACTTCCAGTACTTCCCGTTACTCCTGTAATACCTGTGTTTCCTGTTGCTCCTGTTCCTCCTGTGGCTCCTGTTAATCCAGTTATTCCTGTTGCACCAGTCTCGCCTGTGACTCCTGTGGTTCCGGTAGTTCCTGTGGCTCCCGTTGCCCCTGTTTCACCAGTCATACCAGTGACTCCTGTGACTCCCGTATCACCTGTTGTTCCTGTGACACCTGTTAGTCCACTTGCTCCTGTTATTCCGGTAGTTCCGTTAGTTCCTGTGGCTCCCGTTGCCCCTGTTTCACCAGTCATACCAGTGACTCCTGTGACTCCTGTGACTCCTGTGACTCCTGTGGCTCCCGTATCACCTGTTGTTCCTGTGACACCTGTTGGTCCACTTGCTCCTGTTATTCCGGCAGTTCCGTTAGTTCCTGTGGCTCCCGTTGCTCCCGTTGCTCCTGTTTCACCAGTACTACCAGTTATTCCTGTTGCACCAGTCGCTCCTGTTACTCCTATAGCACCTGTTGTTCCGGTAGTTCCTGTGGCTCCTTTTTCGCCAGTGACTCCAGTAACTCCAGTAGCACCAGTATTTCCTGTTATTCCTGTGGATCCTGTTGCTCCTGTAGTACCTGTAACTCCAGTCACACCTGTAATACCTGTGTTTCCTGTGTTTCCTGTTCCTCCTGTTTCACCAGTCACGCCAGTGACTCCAGTAACTCCTGTAGTACCTGTAACTCCAGTCACACCTGTGTTTCCTGTGTTTCCTGTGGCTCCCGTTACTCCCGTGGCACCTGTTATTCCCGTAACTCCAGTACTTCCTGTGACTCCCGTTATCCCTGTTACACCAGTGATACCCGGCTCACCTGTTGCTCCTGTTATACCTGTTTCACCAGTCGCGCCTGTGATACCTGTTATTCCTGTTATTCCTGTTTCACCAGTTACTCCATTACTTCCTGTTGCTCCTGTTACACCTGTACTTCCTATACTTCCTGTGACTCCTGTCGCTCCAATTGCCCCCGTAGCACCTGTTGTTCCTGTTTCACCAGTCGCACCTGTTACTCCTGTTTCGCCCGTAACTCCAGTACTTCCTGTTGCTCCTGATACACCTGTCGCCCCTGTTGCGCCAGTCGCGCTTGTGACCCCTGTTGCTCCTGTTGCTCCTGTCACACCTATAATACCTGTAATACCTGTGTTTCCTGTTGCTCCTGTTGCTCCTGTTGCTCCTGTTGCTCCTGTTGCTCCTGTTGCTCCTATAGCGCCAGTAGCACCGGTTTCACCTGTAGCTCCCGTAATTCCAGTACTTCCTGTTATTCCTGTTGCACCAGTCAAGCCAGTGACTCCAGTAACTCCAGTAACTCCAGTAACTCCCGTTGCACCTGTTAGTCCACTTACTCCTGTTATTCCCGTAGTACCCGTGGCACCTATAGCGCCAGTAGCGCCAGTAGCACCTGTCGCACCTGTTACTCCTGTAGTACCTGTAACTCCAGTCACACCTGTAATACCCGTGTTTCCTGTTCCTCCTGTTTCACCAGCAGCACCAGTACTTCCTGTTATTCCTGTGGATCCTGTAATACCTGTGTTTCCTGTTTCACCAGTAGCACCAGTAGCACCAGTAGCACCAGTCGCGCCAGTACTTCCTGCTACTCCCGTTTCACCTGTCGCTCCTGTAACACCTGTACTTCCTGTTGCTGCTGTAACTCCAGTCACACCTGTGTTTCCTATGGCTCCTGTTTCACCAGTAACACCTGTTATTCCCGTAGTACCCGTTGCTCCCGTAATTCCTGTTGTTCCGGTAGTCCCTGTTGCTCCCGTATCACCAGTAGTTCCTGTTACTCCTATAGCGCCAGTAGCACCTGTCGCACCTGTGACTCCCGTTGTTCCTGTGGCACCTGCCTCTCCCGTAGCACCAGTCGCTCCAGTGACACCTGTTAGTCCACTTGCTCCTGTTACTCCCGTAGTACCCGTGGCTCCCGTAATTCCTATTGTTCCTGTTGTTCCTGTTGCTCCTGTAGTTCCTGTTGCTCCTGTAGTTCCTGTAGTTCCTGTAGTTCCTGTAGTTCCTGTAGTTCCTGTAGTTCCTGTAGTTCCTGTAGTTCCTGTAACTCCAGTCACTCCTGTAATACCTGTGTTCCCTGTGACTCCTGTTTCGCCAGTGACTCCCGTGGCTCCCGTAATTCCTGTTATTCCTGTAGTCCCTGTTGCTCCCGTATCACCAGTTGTTCCCGTGACTCCTGTTAGTCCAGTTGCTCCTGTAATACCTGTGTTTCCTGTTGCTCCAGTGGCTCCAGTGGCTCCAGTGGCTCCTGTTAATCCAGTTATTCCTGTTGCACCAGTACTTCCTATTATTCCCGTTTCACCAGTCGCTCCAGTGGCTCCTGTGACTCCTGTGGCTCCAGTATCACCGGTTGTTCCTGTGACTCCTGTTAGTCCACTTACTCCTGTTACTCCTATAGAGCCTGTAGCACCGGTTTCACCTGTAACTCCCGTAATTCCAGTACTTCCCGTTACTCCTGTAATACCTGAGTTTCCTGTGGCTCCTGTTAATCCAGTTATTCCTGTTGCACCAGTCTCGCCTGTGACTCCTGTGGTTCCGGTAGTTCCGTTAGTTCCTTTGGCTCCCGTTGCTCCTGTTTCACCAGTACTTCCTGTTATTCCCGTAGTACCCGTGGCTCCTATAGCGCCAGTAGCACCGGTTTCACCGGTTTCACCAGTAGCTCCCGTAATTCCTGTTATTCCTATAGTCCCTGTTGCTCCCGTATCACCAGTTGTTCCTGTGACTCCTGTTAGTCCACTTGCTCCTGTTGCTCCTGTTGCTCCCGTAGTACCTGTAACTCCAGTCACACCTGTAATACCTGTGTTTCCTGTTCCTCCTGTTTCACCAACAGCACCAGTACTTCCTGTTATTCCTGTGGCTCCTGTAATACCTGTGTTTCCTGTTTCACCAGTAGCACCAGTCGCGCCAGTACTTCCTACTACTCCCGTTTCACCTGTCGCTCCTGTAACACCTGTACTTCCTGTTGCTGCTGTAACTCCAGTCACACCTGTGTTTCCTATGGCTCCTGTGGCTCCTGTTTCACCTATTGCTCCCGTTACTCCCGTGGCACCTGTTATTCCCGTAACTCCAGTACTTCCTGTGACTCCCGTTATCCCTGTTACACCAGTAATACCCGGCTCACCTGTTGCTCCTGTTATACCTGTTTCACCAGTCGCGCCTGTGATACCTGTTATTCCTGTGGCACCAGTTACTCCAGTACTTCCTGTTGCTCCTGTCAATCCAGTTATTCCTGTGGCACCAGTGGCTCCTCTTTCACCAATCGCGCCTGCGATACCTGTACTTCCTGTATTACCCGTTATTCCCATGACACCTGTTTCACCAGTCGCGCCTATGGCTCCAGTTGCTCCTGTTGTACCAGTACTTCCTGTGATTCCTGTAGCTCCTGTGGCTCCTGTATTACCTGTAACTCCAGTTACTCCTGTTACACCAGTACTTCCTGTGACTCCTGTCGCTCCTGTTGCGCCAGTCGCGCTTGTGACCCCTGTTGCTCCTGTGGATCCTGTTGCTCCTATAGCACCGGTTTCACCTGTAGCTCCCGTAATTCCAGTACTTCCTGTTATTCCTGTTGCACCAGTCGCTCCTGTTACTCCTGTTACTCCTGTTACTCCTGTTACTCCTGTTACTCCTGTTACTCCTGTTACTCCTGTTGCTCCTGTGACTCCAGTTTCACCAGTCAAGCCTGTGACTCCAGTGACTCCAGTAACTCCTGTTGCACCTGATAGTCCACTTACTCCTGTTATTCCCGTAGTACCCGTGGCTCCCGTTATTCCTGTTGCACCAGTCGCGCCTGTGGATCCTGTTTCACCAGTCAAGCCTGTGACTCCAATAACTCCTGTAGCACCAGTACTACCTGTTATTCCTGTTGCACCAGTCGCGCCAGTTACTCCTGTTACTCCTATAGCACCTGTTGTTCCGGTAGTTCCTGTGGCACCTGTTTCGCCAGTGACTCCAGTAGCACCAGTATCTCCTGTTATTCCTGTGGCTCCTGTTACTCCTGTAGTACCTGTAATACCTGTAATACCTGTGTTTCCTGTTTCACCAGTAGCACCAGTCACACCTGTGTTTCCTATGGCTCCTGTTTCACCAGTAGCACCAGTCACACCTGTGTTTCCTATGACTCCTGTTTCACCAGTAACTCCAGTCACACCTGTGTTTCCTATGGCTCCTGTTTCACCAGTAACACCAGTCACACCTGTGTTTCCTATGGCTCCTGTTTCACCAGTAACACCAGTCGCGCCAGTACTTCCTGCTACTCCCGTATCACCTGTCGCTCCTGTAACACCTGTTACTCCCGTTGCTCCTGTTGTTCCTGTGGCACCTGTGTCTCCCGTAGCACCGGTTGCTCCTGTTGCTCCTGTAACACCAATACCTCCTGTGATACCTGTAATACCTGCAACGCCTGTTTCTCCTGTAGCTCCCGTTGATCCTGTGAATCCAGTTGTACCTGTTGCTCCTGTGAGTCCAGCACTTCCTGTTACTCCCGTTATTCCCGTGACTCCTGTTTCACCAGTCGCGCCTGTGGCTCCAGTTGCTCCTGTTACTCCAGTATTACCTGTTATTCCTATGGCTCCCGTATTACCTGTAACACCAGTGTTTCCTGTTATTCCTGTTGCACCTGTAATTCCTGTTTCACCCGTAGCACCAGTCAATCCTGTGACTCCAGTACTTCCTGTCGCTCCCGTTACCCCTGTAACACCTGTTGTACCTATTTCACCAGTAGCTCCCGTTGTTCCAGTAACACCCGTAACGCCACCTTTACCAGAAATCCCATCACAACTCAAAGAGCTCGAGCCCATACATACATAACACGAACACTCCAGACTGAATTTACTTGATCCCGAGCAGTTGCAATCCATGTACAAGCTCCTTCCTCAAAATAGTCATATGAATCCAAGTACTTTTATCATCAAACAACATCCAGTAACTCTTTTATTCCATTAGCCGAAATGAATCCCTTATTGCTATTAAATGAACGCGCAAAGAAGTTTGACTGTACTTAAGCCTTCTAAATGAGTCTTTCCAAAGATAAAAGACTATTCAATCCACCTATCCAGCACAAAAAAACGACAACTCCCACGATCCTCATTCAAGGTTCATATCACGGATCATTTGCTACCGGTGCAAACACCCAAGCACACCGTAACAAATCGGCATACATTACTGAGTACTCAACATGCAAGGAGGTGCTGTATACAATGTCCGGTCATGTAGGTGGTGCTTTCACTAACACTGGAACGATTCTCGTGCTTTTCATCCTATTGGTGATTATCGCTTGTAGCTGTGGCGTTTTTGGCGGCGGCTATTAATAGCAACGAACTTGGTCCTCCTTAATCGGAGGGCCATTTTTATTTTCATCCCGGCACAGAGCAGAATCATTCATTATCGAAATCTCTACAGACACCTTTTAGTAATTGTTGAGAGCTAATTTCATTACATATTCTCGAATTTGCAAAATGAACATTAAATGGTAATCTAGAATAGGGAACAGGGACAAGCAATGACAAATTTGCAGTTTGAAAGGGTGTTTAGAATGTCACTTGAAATTTATTTAAACTTCAACGGAAACTGTCGCGAAGCAGCTGAATTCTATGCGCAGGCATTCCATTCAGAAATTACGCATTTGGCAACATTTGGAGATATGCCTCCGAATCCTGATCACCCGCTGCCAGAAGAAGCGAAGTCTCTCATTATGCATGCTCGTGTTTCGATCTTAGGGAAAACTGTCATGTTCTCAGATGTATTCCCAGGCATGCCTTTCCACTTAGGAAATAACATCAACCTCACTGCACTAAGCCCCGACGAAGCACAAATTCGTACTATTTTCGATAATCTTTCGCAGGATGGAACAATAAAAATGGAGCTTGCTCCCACTTTCTGGAGTAAAAGCTACGGACAGCTTACCGATAAGTTCGGTATAGAATGGCAATTAAGCTGCGAGGACGAAACTGCTGGTTCGTAACCAAATTTAGATTCCCTAAATAGAAAGGCGCTTCTCCACAAAGAGAAGCGCCTTTCTTCGTCAAAAACTCCTACTTTTCGCACCTATCGTTTGACATACTTTTTCAGTAAAATCATTTATTCTTGTGTTGTTCTTATGCAAACACCTAACTAAATATTCCCACTATTACAATACAGAAAGAGGAGATTATTCATGCTGATTAAAAAGAAAACAGACATTGCTTCTATTCTAGAAAGCTTCAATGCATTTTCCCAATGGGACCAAGACGGCCAGAAGTTTTACCTCGTATTCGAAGATCGAAAGCGCGGAGGTCAGTGGACCTTGATGAGCTATGGCGAGGAACGCTTCAGTGTTCATGGACTTGGCGACGAATACTTGGACAAGCAAGAATATTTCTTTAATGAACAAGCCGAAATAGTTTCTTTTCTATGGCAGAACCGTGCCGCTTTCAATGCTGCGCTCAAGCCCACCTCCATGTGCAGCTAAAAGTTATAAAATCATCGCTTCAATTTGATTTTTTATGTATAAATACCAAAAAACACACCGAACGTCGCGTGTGTTTTTTGCTGCTCTGCATACAATTTCTATTGTGCTATGCGTTGCTGCAATAGCATCGCCAGCTCCTCTGAGCTCTCCCACATTAATGGCCGTATAGCAGGCATTCGAACACAATCCTCCGCTTGGACACTGCTTCTCATCGTCGATATGATTGGAATGTTTTTGCCCATTCCGATTCCGGCGACTAAATAAATCTCAGGAGAATGCTCCGATAAGTCTGCAATCATAAGCTTGCAGTCTGAATACTCGAGCAGTGAATACGCGTCTGTATATTCCCGCTCCGATGGCTGAAACAGCCTTGGACGGTATCCACACTGCTCAATTTTTGGAAATATTTGATCCAACCACTCTGCTCGCATCCCCTCGTCTTCGGGCAGCAGCACACAGCAGTCTTTCAGCTTACTACCTCCAGCACTAGCTGCAGCAATACTCCAGCCGCTATCCGTGAGTTTAAAGTTCAAACCCTCCCTAATCAACAACTGTGCCTCTTTCAGCTTCTCAATAATATAAACAAGCTCCTGCAGATTTGGCGAATAGGTCAGATTAAAATGATTACTTAACGGCTGAATAAGTACTGAGTCACCTGGACCTTTCGTATTCCGATAAATGAATTGGAGCAAACGTCGCTCCTTATCCTCAATCGTGACTGGAATCGTCGGCGCATCTGTTATCGCCTGAAGATCGTTCTCTCCGAGCACAACCTTATCTCCACAATCCGTCTTCTCCCTAATATAACCCGATATAATAGGAAATCGCTTATTTTTAACTGTATATGGCAGCGCATGAATCGTGACATAATGCTCTCTTTGCAGGCTATATGAGCTTTCTGGCGCACAATGGCATCCAAGAAAACGGTCAAACTCACCTTTTGGCTCTACAGGAACATATTCTGAACAAAATAAGCAACGTTTTTTCTCCATATTGATCATCCCCCTATTCACTAGCTTTCGCACATCTTAGCTGATATAAGGGGTTAAAGGGGATTAATAATTTTTAATATGTCAATATCATCCTTACGATTCGGAACACTTCATTATGTTTGAACCATTACAAATCTATCATCGGAAGAAACGACACAGCCTATTCACCACGCGGATCACATTCAATAATGAGGCGGTATAACTCTTCCGTCTCAACGTCCTGAACATTCATCTCTCTGTAAATATCGCACAGTGGTGGTGGTGGAAGTGTCGCCCTGTTAGCTTTTGGTATGATTCTCCCAAAATCGATGTCTTCTTTTAGCCTATATCTACGTCGAGTTGTTTGTCTAGGCTCATGTGCTGTCGGAGTATAGTTTAATCTAATTAGTATAAATAAGGCTGACGCAGACAAAAGCATCATTACACCTGATTTCAAGTCTTCTGTCAATCCCATGACGAGCACTGAGAATAACACTGCTGGAAGTCCAATTAACAGCATGATTAAATAGATCATCAGCTTCATGATTGCTTTCCCGTATGGTACATGGCATACACCTCACTTATTCAGCCATTCCGTTTAATCTATGTCACCATAGGTTATCCCAATTACTACGCAACTCCCCCAGTTGCGCCTTAACTCTTGTTGACAGGATGCTGCGGCATTTGAAAACCATAAGTCTATAACGAAAGGGCAGCTACACAATTAGCTGCCCTTTTCTATTCGCTATGCCAATCGTCGCTTCTACACCTGAATTGAACGCCAAATAATCGCTCTCTACACCATCGCTGAAGATCACTCCGTCCTCAGGCATTTGAGACGTTATCCGCAGCGGCTTGCTGTCATGAATCTGACCGAATACAAGCTTTGTTGCCGTTGTTTGACTAGGGAAAGGCTCTCTTACTGTGAAATAGAGATACGGAGACTGCCAAGTGAAATCATTCACTTCCACATTCCACTCGCTTACACTGCTATGTGCTGACTGATTCATCTCTCCTCTTACGATTCCGGCCGCACCAGCCAGCACGCTCCTAAACCAGCCCGTTGCACCAAGGCCCGTCGATATAATAATCCCACTTGAGGACTGCTGCTCGCTTAGTTGATTAATGGTAAGGTGGTATCGTGCTGACATATGTGTCCTCCTCCCAACAAAAAGATCGTTGACGCCATACAGCACCTGTCCATCGTTCAACTGAGCCTGTGCCAACGTTACTTCTTTTACCTGTCTTCTATTCTTGAGCACATCTGGCACAATAACCCTAATATCCTTGGTCGTAAACGGGAGCAGATGACCATCAAAGCGAACAGGATCAGAGTTAACGCCTATTAATGGCTGCTCCTGCAAGTATTTCAATGTATTGGCGACAAGGCCATCCTGTCCAACAACAACGACAATATCCTGCTTACCAAATATATACTGCTGAATGTGCTCACGCTCAATCAACTGCAACCTGCCGAAAGCACTCAGGTCATTAGAAACTTCTGCAATAGCCTTTCTATAAATCTCATCCTCGATCAAATAATCACTGAAGTCGGCACCAAGCCTCTCGATATAGAACTGTGCTTGCGAAATAGTATGATGACGCACTACTAATTCCTCTAGACGCGTTTTGCGCTTGATGAGAATGATTTTTTGAGTATGATTACGGTCACTCATCTTGCATTTCCCCCTCTACTAGCAATAGCTGGCGTACCCGAACCAGCCATCATGCCCTGCAATAAATCCGGGGTAATATTAAGCTGTCCAATTTTCTCTGCTTTGTCTGCAATATCCTGGAAAGCAATCGCAATCAGCTTGTTCGGCTCCATACCCATATTGCTTAGCGCTTGAAGGACATAGGGCTCAATTCCACTCATAGCCTTCATTACTGCAGCTAACTCATAGGCTTTGGCATCTGCCTGTGCGTTTTTATTTGCTATTGCTAACTCGATTAAACTACCCTTCTTCGCTTCAAGTGCTGTATCGAAGAATAGCTGTTCTTCCTTCATTTCATTCTGTTTCTGCTTAATAAACCGCTCTGCATCCAACTGAGTTTGTTTGATTTGCTTCTTCTTCGTTTCCACTGCTATTTCCGTACTTAGCTCATTCTCTTTTACTCTTCTTTCTTGTTCGATTGAAGCGTTTCGGCGCTCATATAGGGCATCGTCCGCGTCTCTCAACATTTCTTCCCTTGCTTTTGCTTCAAGTGCTCTCATCGTTTCCTTATTGGGCAGAACGGCAAGAACGGACAATCCCATCAGCTCAATCCCCAGTTTTTCGATCTCCTCATTACCCTTTACTTCATTTATAATTCGCTGTCCTAGTTTTTCGCTGGACTGGATTGCCTCTTTAAGCGGTAAATGTGCAAGCTGCTTCTTGATTTGCACTTTAACGATTGGAATCACTCTTTGCGCAAGTTTGTTGGGATCATCCGAGATATAGTTTTTTCTCCGTACATTATATGTGTAGTTCAAAAGCTGAGTTGTTTTATTATAATCAACGATGCGATAGGTCAACTGGCCTTGTACGGTCACGGTCTGGTAATCTTGCGTCATTTCTTCAAACATAAACGGCACGTCAATCGATGAAATCGGAACGACAATTACAGAAGTAGTGGGCTCAAAATAATAAAAGGATAATCCGATGCCTTCCTGGATAACTTTACCGTTCTGCACCTTAATTACATAATCACTTGGCTGAAACTTAACAAATCGGAATCCAAACATGCTAAAAACCTCGCTTTCGCTCTTGAATTGAATAATTCAAAATGACTATATCAGAACTATACAGCCTTCATTTGATAATATCAATATGAATAAATTAAACGCAAGCTGTTGAATCCCCCCTCAAAAACCACGAAAAGTATCCAATTTTTAGAAAAAATCTCGTTTACAAACGGATTTTTTTATTATAAAATTCTTTATAACGAACAACATGTTCGTAATGAAAGCTGTGTAGGGGGAGGTGTTAATGTCATGTCCAAATTCAAAAAAATCATAAGTCTTTCTTTACTGCTCACTCTTTGCCTGTTTCCTACTACAGCATTTGCTTCATCTAACAAAGATACTTCA
Source organism: Paenibacillus sinopodophylli (assembly GCF_005930355.1). Lineage (GTDB taxonomy): Bacteria > Bacillota > Bacilli > Paenibacillales > Paenibacillaceae > Pristimantibacillus > Pristimantibacillus sinopodophylli. The sequence continues at coordinate 395,402 of NZ_VDBO01000001.1, read as the reverse complement.
GATCATAAAAAGAGCTTCATTTCCAGCATCTTTTCGGTATTTACGGTTACGAAAAACAATAACAGCAACAGTAATAATCAGTCTAATTACAACTCATCCAATCATTATTCGAATGACAAAGATTGGAACAACAAAGGCTGGTTTGATTGGTGGGACGATGATGACTGGTGGGATGAGATCTGTTGGTGGGATAAGCATAAAGATGATTCCTACAAAATTTGGGAACGCTACTATTGTTATTAATCCTTCTTGCATACGGACTATCTCACAATAAACAAGCTGCCTGCCCTAGTTTCGAAAAATAAAAAACCGTCTGGGCGCTGACCCAGACGGTTTTTGTTTGCCTATTATTAGTGTTTTCTTTTGTAATAGGTAATGCCAAGTGCAAGTGCTAGCACTGATCCTTTCACTATATCCATGGCATAGTAGGGAATGGACAGCATAATAAGACCATTGGAGAGAATTCCGATCAATACCGCACCAGCAAATGTGCCGAAAGCATTCGGCTTTCCAGCACCAAATACCGAATAGCCAATAAAGGCTGCAGCAACAGCATCCATCAAATAAGGGGCTCCGGCATTAACCTCGGCATTCATGACCCGTGCACCAAGCATGATCCCGCCGACAGCTGCGAATAAAGCTGAGATCAGGTAGGCTATCAGGCGATACTTGCTTACCGCGATGCCTGAGAGTTTAGCTGCTTCCTGATTACCGCCAATCATATACATGTAGCGTCCATGCTTTGTGTAAGTAAGGAAGATATGAACAACTGCTACGATGAGCAGCATAATGATGATAATCCAAGGTACTTGTCCCATCTTGCTAAACAGCTTGGGTATTTGGCCGGTTGCGAAATCTCCACTTGGCATCACCATATTTTGAGAAATCGTAGCTCCTCGTGTATACGTTAGCGCCACTCCCTGGAAAACAAACATTGTCGCGAGTGTCATAAGCATATCTTGTATTTTGAAATTGATGACCAGCAATGCGTTAATAACTCCCACGACGAGGCAGAACACAATCGTTACTGCTATCCCAAGTCCGACGTTTTGACCATGCCAGACATACATTGAAATAACGATCGCATTCGCAAGCGAAGCAACAGACCCAACGGAGAGATCAAAACCTCCGACAGAAAGCGAAACCGTTAAGCCAATTGCGATAATCGTTACGATCGAAATGGAACGTAAAATAATAATAATGTTCGATGTACTTAAAAAGTTATCTGTAACCGTACCAAATATAACGATAAGAAGAAGAATCGTTATAAGCGTTCCATATTTATATAAAAAATCAACGACCTGAAAATTTTTCTTCTCCCTGGCCTTTGCGGCAGCCATCATGTTAATAATCCTCCTGTACTATGAAGCATAATCTCTTCCTCGCTCGTTTGCGAAGTATGTAGCTCTTTCACAACAACCCCATCATACATCACATAGATACGATCCGTAATGCCCATTATTTCTGACATTTCACTTGAAGCGTAAATGATACATTTCCCTCGCCTTGCAAGTTCCGCAACCAGCTCGTAAATATCGCGCTTCGCCCCAACATCAACGCCTTTGGTAGGCTCATCGAATAGGTACACATCTGCATCAACAAGCAGCCACTTGCCAATCGCGACCTTCTGCTGATTACCTCCGGAGAGGTTGCCCACCTTCGCACTAGCATTTGGCGTTTTCACACCTAAGCTTTGAATAATTCCAGCTGCTGCTTTCTGCTCTTTCTCCTTGCTTAGCCATGTTCTCCATCTTGTGAAACGTGATAACCCAGCAGCAGTCAAGTTTGTGCTTACGGACTCCTCTACGAACACACCTTCTCGTCTGCGTTCCTCAGGAACCAGCGCAATACCGTTTCGAACAGCATGGTGTGGCGATCGAATCCGCAGCTCTTTTTCATTCATGAACAGTTGACCGGATACATCGGGTGCTGCTCCAAACAACGCGCGGCAAAGTTCAGTTTTTCCCGCACCTACCAAGCCTGCCAATCCAATGATTTCTCCTTTGCAAACATGCAGGTCGACGCCATTTACTTTCTCGCCGTCGCGAATGCCTTTGGCCTCAAACCATTTCTGTCCAATCTCTTTCTGTACATGAGGAAACTGACCATCCATCTTGGCACCAAGCATGTGCTCCACTACTTTATGCTGGTCGACATTCACAAGCTCTTCCCGTATTACCAGCTTTCCGTCACGCATAATAGTAATGTCTTCACAAATTTCATAAAGCTCCGGCAGTCGATGCGAGATGAATATGATGCCGACGCCCTCTTCCTTCAAAAAACGGATAAGCCGAAATAATTGTTCGGTTTCACTATGACTAAGCGGAGCCGTAGGCTCGTCCAGAACGAGGAAGCGGCACTGCTTAGATACGGACCGAGCGATCAGTACCATCTGCTTCTCTGCAAGCGTTAGCTCTTGAACGAGTTTTTTAGTTGATACGGTAATGTTCATACGATCCAATATCTTCTGTGCGCTGCGGTGAATCTCTCTCCAATTAATCAGGTGTTTTCCCTTCATATTATGCACCGTTTGCTCGAGCATAATATTCTCGCCAACCGACAGGTTTGATATCAATGCCGTATCCACTTCTTGGTAAACAACTTGAATGCCATTATCCTTAGCGTCCTTAGGCGTCCGAATGCGAACTTCCTCGTCGTCAACGGATATGCTCCCGGTATAGTGATCATGAGCCCCTGCCAGCACCTTCATTAGCGTAGACTTACCCGCACCATTTGCTCCAATTAGAGCATGTGCTCTGCCGGCAACCGTATGGAAATCCACATCCGTCAATGCTTGAACGCCTGGAAAGGCTATTGAAATCCGCTTCATGTCCAGCCGGCTTGCCTTTGAGTCTATCAACAGACCCACCTTCCTCCCCAAACAGGATAGAGCGCCCTTATCCATATGGATAAGGGCGCTGCGTTTATTGCTATTATAACATTAATTTTTGTTTATTTGCTGTTTGCGGCTTTCAAAGATTTCATCCAGTCCTCTTCGAATGCATCTGTCGTGCCCCAGCCTGGAAGAATATCTGCCAAGTTCACCATGTTTACTGGCTCACTTGATTTTTTAAGTCCTTCTTGATCGATAAGCGCTGCTTCCAAATTGTAAGTCGAAGGTGTCTCTTCACCAGCAATTTTTTTGGCAAGCAATCTTACGTTTACTGCACCGATCATTTTTGGATCAACAGCAGCTGTTGCAACCCAAGGGCTGTTCTCTTCTTGCATAATTTGCAAGTCGGCATTGGATAGATCGATACCATAAATTTTGATCTCGGTACGGCCTGCTTCAATAATTGCTCTTGCAGCACCGCTAGCAAATGCATCCCATGTTGCAAAGATTGCATCAATCTCACCCTTCGGGTGCTTAGTCAACATTGCAGCAACCGCGTTTTGCGTTTCAACGGAAGTGTTGTTGTTCGCTACACCAAAACGCTCAACTTCTTTGATATTTGGATATTGTGTAAGGGTATCTTGATAGATTTTGTTGCGGCGAACCATTGGAGGGAAACCATCAACCCATAGATAAACGATTTTTGCTTCTTCGCCTTGCTCTTTCACAAGCTGATCAAGCGAGTATTTAGCAAGTGCTTCATCATCTTGAGAAGTTAGTGTAACACCCTCAATCGCAGTCAACTCGTTCACGGAGTCGAAAGCTACAACAGGAATGCCTTTATCTTTCAGCTTCTGAACGTCTGCAACTGTCGCTTCATCATCACCATGCGAGATAATAACGCCGTCGTATCCGCCATCTGTTGCTTGCGCGATTGCATCATGGAATTTAGCTGTATCGCCGTTCGCTGAGAACGTATCAACTTTAAAGCCTAATGCTTCTCCTTCTTGCTTTGCTCCAGCCAAGAATTGTGCAGTATGATCATCTCCGCCGATTTTACGGATTACCATCAATTTAATTTCATCCTTGGCAGCGATTGCTGCTGGAAGATTTTCAATCGTTTTCGTTCCTTCGCCCGCTGCTTCACCACTCGAATTCTCGTTTTTTGCTTGTCCACAGCCTGATGCTACAATCGCAATTGCAATTACCAAGCCGAACACTCCACGAACCTTTTTCTTAATCATTCTGACTTCTCTCCCCAAATAATAATTTATCTTTTAATAAAAGTAATCCTATAGGATATTGGAACTAGCGTCAATAGCTTTTATACAAATACTATGCAATATGCTTTTCATTGAAAGATAGCCGCTTTCTTCTTCAAAAAATGATAAAATAAAAATGAACAAACGGAAGGGCGGAGAATCAATGAACCATAGCTTTATTATTGAACCTCAGACGTACACTTTATTCGAAAACGATGCGGAACAAATAGAAAAATGCAAGGAATGGGGCTTATTGTCTGAAAAAGCTGCCAAAACAAAAATTTTCTATTATAAAGGTTACGGTAATCAGCTAGCCTGCAACATTATTGGATTCGTAGATAAGCTGACTGCCGTCATTGCATTCGAGAATGATCAAATGCACTGTATCCATCCCTCTTATCTCAAAGAGATGCAAGCAGCCAATTATGGAATGAAGAGCACGATCGCTGCTGAAGAAGCTGTGATCTCAGAAACGACATCCACCGAGTTAGTTGAAGAAGCAACTAACTCATTGGATGAAGCTGAACCTGCATTAGAAGCATCAACTGCGACTTTAGAACCAACTGTTCAAGAGGAGCCCAAACCAAAACCAACTGCTAAAGAAAAAACGAAAAAGGAAAAGACGCCTAAGCTGCAGTTACCGGAAGAAAAAGTGAAAATGACAGCTACAGTAAAAGCTTTCACCACTGTACCAAACAACTTCTCAGATACAGAAGATGAGGTCATCATTTATGAAGCCGTTTCTATTGAAGAGCCGGCACTTGCAGTCGAAGATGCTTGGTCGAGCCATAGTGCAACATTAAAGAAATTTGAGCTCGAAATTGGAGATATTGTTCATTTTGAAGGTAAAATAGTCGCTAAAAAACTGTCGAAACATCCGATTCCATACAAAATCAACAATCCCGCCAAGATTCAAAAGGAAAAACGTGAGTGATAACCAACATAAATAAATGCTTTAATCTGTAGCTCTTGTGCATCACGTTTATTGATATTCAGAAGACAAAACAGACTGCTGCCTTAACCCCACAAGGTTTTGGCGGCAGTCTGTTTCATATCGTCATTGGAAGAAAAAAACATTAGATGGCGAATAATTGAATGCGATCGTTGAAGACGCTTCCGATTTTATACCCTCATTCTTGTTCTCACTTCATCGCTTAAATTTGCTCCAAACGGTACGTATACCCGCAAAACGAGCAACGAAATAATATGCTTTTGTCACCAATCGTGAAGGTTAACCGTTCATCATCTTCAATTTCAATAAATTCCCTTCCCTGTTCATCACGGTCGCCAGTTGCAAACATCGACGTTTTGTTTCCGCACTCACACTCAAAGCTCATCATCACGAAATTTCTCCTTTTTTATAACATTTCGAATAAATTCCAGCCTGCAATTGCTTCCGATTCATTGCTTCATCGTGTCAGCTTCGATATAATTATCGATGACATTTATTATATTACAAAAACAAAGTCAAGGAAGGGTTAAAAATAACATGTACATATCAGATAAATGGGTCGATTATGAGGTCATAGATACAGGAGACGGAGATAAGCTGGAGCGTTGGGGCAATTATACGCTGCGCCGTCCAGATCCACAAATTATATGGCCAATCACGAATGAGACAGGTTTGTGGAAGAAAGCAGACGGGCATTACCATCGCAGTAATTCAGGCGGCGGTCAATGGTCTATGAATGAGTCGCTTCCTGAGCGTTGGACGATTTCCTACGGAGAGCTCAACTTTCACATTAAGCCTACGAATTTCAAGCATACAGGCTTATTCCCAGAGCAAGCGGTTAACTGGAGCTGGATGATGGACAAAATCCGGAACGCTGGCAGACCTATCCGCGTGTTGAATTTATTCGCCTATTCTGGCGGTGCAACCGTTGCCGCTGCGGCTGCTGGAGCTGAGGTTTGCCACGTAGATGCAGCCAAAGGCATGGTACAATGGGCTAAGGACAATGCTCAGCTATCGGGCCTTGAATCCGCACCTATTCGCTATATTACAGATGACGTATTCAAGTTCGTACAACGCGAGCAGCGTCGCGGCAAGCAGTATGATGCCATTATTATGGATCCGCCTTCCTATGGACGTGGGCCGAATGGTGAAACGTGGAAGCTCGAAGAAAATCTATTCCCGTTTTTGCAGTCTTGTACTTCTATTCTATCCGACAATCCGTTGTTTCTACTCATAAATTCCTATACAACAGGTTTATCTCCGTCTGTATTGCATAACCTGCTGCATATGACGATGAATGCCAAGTACGGTGGGGACATTAATTGTGGTGAAATCGGATTGCCGATTACGAAATCCGGACTGAACCTGCCTTGCGGCATCTTAGGACGTTGGGAGTCAAAGTAATGTCGATTCCTATTTTATTCGAGGATAATCAAATACTAGTGGTTATTAAGCCTCCTGGCATACTCTCCCAAGAAGATGACACAGGCGATGCTGATATGCTTACGCTGCTGAAGCAAGATTTGAAAGAACGATACAACAAGCCGGGAAATGTCTTTCTCGGCCTTGTTCACAGACTTGACCGAATGGTCGGCGGAGTTATGATTTTTGCCAAAACCTCGAAAGCAGCCTCCAGATTATCAGAATCGGTTCGCAGCCGTCAATTTGGAAAGACCTATGTCTGTGTTGTTCAAGGTACACCCAACAAACCTCAAGCGCGGTTAACTCATTACATCCGCAAGGACAATAAACAGAATCAGGTAACGGTGTTCAATAAAGCGACTAATGAAGCAAAAGAAGCGATACTCGATTATGAGGTAGCAGCCGTTTCAGGGCGATTCTCGCTAATCTCTGTGAAATTGCATACGGGAAGACCCCATCAAATTCGTGCCCAGCTTGCACACATTGGCTGCCCGCTTGTTGGTGATCTGAAATATGGTGGAAAACCGAACGCGGGCATAAACGAAATCGCATTGTGGTCAACCTCCGTTTCAGCCCCTCATCCCGTATCGAAGGAATGGATGAGTTTTCGAGCATTGCCGAGCGGATCTGATGTATGGACATGGTGGACGACTGATCAGCTGGAAGCTGCCTCCATTATGCTTAGTCAAGCGTAACAAGGAAGGACGAACATATGATGCGCCGTAATCGGCACCGTAAATTTCAAGTCACATTGCTCTTATTGAGTATAATAGGCTTGCTGATCATCTTTTTCATGCCCGACCTGAACGACTCAGGGGCACTACCGGCTGAACAGATCCCTGCCGGGACTGCTGCTACTTCTCCTCTCCCGCCTAAGGAACAGGTGCAGGCAACACCAACGGCAACACCAGAGCCTACAGCTTTACCACCGACGGAAGAACCTGAGCCTGTTTACGCAGATGCAGTGTGGATGGCCGTTGGCGACGTGATGATGCATAAACCACAGTTGCCAGGTGCCTATGACAAAAAAACAAAACGTTTTGACTTTAATCCGTTTTTTGCTCATGTGAAGCCGATTTTAGCGCAAGGGGACTTCGTCATAGCCAATCTCGAAACCCCAATGGCTGGTGCGGACTTAGGTTATTCGGGATACCCGCTGTTCAACGCTCCTGAGGAGCTAGGCGAGGCGCTCAAAGCCGCTGGCTTTAACTTGATCACGAATGCCAACAATCATTCTTTGGATCAAGGAGAAGTTGGCATTCTTCGTACGCTTGATAGCCTTAAAACAGTTGGTTTGCCCTCAACAGGAACCGCTGCCTCTCAAGACGAAGCAGACAATCTCCTTCTAACAGAGAAAAATGGCATAGTTATGGGTTTGCTAGCTTACACCTATGGTACGAACGGGATTAAGATACCCGAAGGTAAACCCTACCTTGTATCCCTTATTGACGAGGAGAAAATAAAGGCAGATATGCATCGTCTGCGCGAAGCCGGCGCAGATTTCATTACCGTGTCCCTTCATTTCGGAACAGAATATCAAATCACTCCAAATGATGAGCAGAAGCGGCTTGCCCGCAGCTTAGTTGCTGCCGGTGCAGACATCATCGCAGGTTCGCATCCACATGTCATACAGCCTTATGAGGTTATAGAAACGACTGATGAGAATGGCCATGCCAAAAAAGGACTTATTATTTATTCTATGGGGAATTTCATATCTAACCAACGTGGAGATTCGAAGGATTACGGGGTTATATTCAAAGTTAACATTCGCAAGAATATGACAGACGGATCGGTTGATATCATCGATGTTGAATCGATCCCAACATGGGTTCACCGTTATAAGCCTGATCAATCTTACCGCTACCGCGTGCTGCCGGTTGAGGAAACAATCGCTGCTGCAAATGACCCTTTGCTGACAGAAGCCGACTACGAGGTACTTCAAAAAAATATCTTGATGCTGCGCAATCGGCTTGATTCAATGAAATAAAATGCAGCAACGCGCTAGGGCATTACAAATTGGCAACCTTGCCTAGTAAGTAAACCAATAGCTGCTGATTATGTGAGGAAATCCGGTCCAACGATTGCTCGATTAATTCGGTCCGAATCGTTGTACCGCGATCTGCCTCAGACTTCCCTTTCTCCGATACATTCACCCAGACAATTCTCCTGTCATTATCATCACGCGTGCGTTCAATCAACTCATTCCGCTCCATTCGATCGAGAAGCGTTGTAATCGCCGCAGGCGTCGTCGCTAGGTATTTCAGCAAGTCAGAAGGCTTCATCGGCTGATGCTCAAGAAGAAGCTCCAAAACGTTAAGCTGACCTTCTGTAAGCGGTGCAAGCGACTGCTCCAAGTTTGTTTTCCAATCCCGTGATAGCTTCGTCCATAATCGAGTAAATTCCACAGACACCATATCCTCACACCAGCTCCTCTGTCCATTTCCATCTATTTGTAATTAATTATAACAGTCTTTCATGTCGAATAAAAGATTAACCCAATTAATAATTTGCGCTATTAATCGATATATTACCGAACATTATGACAGCTTTAGACATACAATGTGGCAAAGGCCCAGCGCTATGTCTATTTATGTTTGGAAAGCAAGGAGCGTGCTACCAGTGGAAGATAGAAAAGCAGTCATCATTCAAAAAATTAAAAATTACGGCATCATAAAAGACCCACAATGGCTGGACCGCCCGGATGAGCTGGTACCATTGTGGGTCATGCTTGAAGCCATATTAGAAGTCATCGAACGGTTTGATCCGCCTAATCGACCTTTTGATTAACATCCTGAATAGAGCGTGCAAGCGTATTTGTGATGATATCCGTCTTCTCTAATGGAAACAACAGCTTGCCAATCGCTTTACGCTCTTCAATCGGTGCTTTCTCAGAGCTTGCCAGCAGCTTAGCGCCCGTAGAAGTAATCGCTATGATTTCCTTCTCTGACTTGCAATAGTATGCTGCTACAAGTACGGAGCCATTCGGCCGAACCCGCTTGCCTTCTTTGAATTCAAAGGTTTGAACGCCTTTGCCACCTCTGCCCTGAATCGGGTAATCAAGGAGCAGCGACCGCTTGGCGTATCCGATATCTGTAATAACGAGTAGTTCACCTTCATCCTCAGCCACCCATTCAGCAGCAACAAGCTCATCGCCGTCTTTCAACTGAATACCTCTAACGCCTGTTGCTACTCTGCCCATCGCATTAACCTCGGACTCAGCAAATCGGATGCTCATCCCTTGTTTGGTAACGAGCAAAATTTGCTTCGAGCTGTCGCTCAGAACAACGCGAATGATTTCATCGCCTTCAGACACTTTGCATGCAGCTACAGCAGTTGATCTAGTCGTCGCATACTCTTTTAATTCCGTACGCTTGACTTGACCTTTCTTAGTGACGAATACGAGTGAGGCAGTTGATGCCAATATATCTTTAATCGGAATAACACTCACGATTGCATCATCCTTAGGAATAGGGACAACGTTCACGATTGCAGTTCCGGTCTCTTTCCATTTGAATTCTGGAATCTGGTGGACAGGCAGTAAATAATATTGACCCTTGCGGGTAAACAGCAGCAAATTGTCAATCGTATTGACTGCGAGCCTCTCCCTTATCATATCGCCATCCTTCACGCCGCCGCTTTGCAGCTCGCCGCCAGATCGCGTGAATGAGAGCATGCTCGTCCGTTTCACATAACCTTCTTGGCTCAGCGTAACCAGAACATCCTCAGGCGTAACCAATACTTCCAGATTGACTTTGAGTTCTTCAATCTCACCGCGAAGATCTGAACGACGATCTATACCGTACTTCGTTTGGATTTCTAGCAATTCGTCCTTAATGACGCCGATCAGCTTCTTCTCGCTTGCAAGAATCGATTTCAAATAAGCGATCTTCTTCATCGCTTCCTTTAACTCTTTCTCCAGCGTATTAATCTCGAGATTCGTCAGACGATACAGCTGCAAAGTAAGAATCGCGTCAGCTTGCCGAGCGGTGAAGCCGAACTTGGCAATCAGATTATCTTGCGCATCGCTGCGGTTTTTCGAAGCCTTGATTGCTGCGATAACCTCATCCAGTATATTAAGCGCTTTAACAAGACCTTCCACGACATGCGCGCGATCTTCTGCTTTCTCCAAATCGTACTTCGTCCGGAATGTCACAACTTCCTTCTGATGAGCAATATAGGCCGACAGAATCTGTTTAAGTCCCAGCTGCATAGGTGTCTTGTTGACGATAGCTACCATGTTGAAGCTATAGGCAACCTGGAGATCGGTTTTTTTGAATAAATAGGCCAATATCCCTTGTGCGTCAGCATCCTTTTTAAACTCGATGACAATACGCAGTCCGTTCCGACCACTCTCATCCCGAACCTCGGCAATACCTTCGACTTTTTTCTCCAAACGGATATTTTCCATCGCTGTCACAAGCCGCGATTTGACGACCTGATAGGGAATTTCAGTAATAACAAGCTGCTGCTTGCCGCCGCGCATATCTTCAATGGCTGTCTTCGCACGAATATATATACGTCCCTTGCCCGTTGCATATGCGTCGCGAATGCCCTCTTCACCCATGATAATGCCCCCGGTTGGGAAATCCGGACCTTTCACAAACTTCATCAGCTCTTCAAGCTGCAGCTCTGGGCTGTCCATAAGCGCGATACAAGCGTCGATAACCTCACGTAGATTATGAGGCGGGATTTCCGTGGCAAAGCCGGCAGAGATGCCGCTGGTCCCGTTTACGAGCAAATTGGGATACCGCGATGGCAGCACAACCGGCTCCTTCGTTGTATTATCGAAATTATCTTTGAATTGGACCGTTCTTTTCTCTATATCGCGAAGAAGCTCCATTGCAATCGCGGATAAGCGCGCCTCAGTGTAACGCATGGCTGCTGCAGGATCATCATCCTGTGAGCCCCAGTTACCATGCCCGTCTACGAGCGGATGTCCCATTTTCCATGGCTGTGCCATTCTCACCATACCCTCATAAATCGACGAATCGCCATGTGGATGATAGTTACCCATCACATCGCCGACGGTTTTGGCAGATTTGCGATATTGCTTGTCCGGTGTGTTGCCCGAATCGTACATAGCGTATAGAATTCGCCGCTGCACTGGTTTAAGTCCGTCGCGGACATCAGGAATGGCGCGATCCTGTATAATGTACTTTGAATAGCGTCCGAAGCGGTCTCCCACTACCTCTTCCAAAAACGCCGGTAAAAATTGCTCCAGCATACTCATGCAGTTATCCCCCTATTCCTCATATTCCATAAAGTCGACATTCTCAACAATCCACCGTTTGCGAGGGTCAACCTTATCACCCATTAACGTAGAAACTCTGCGTTCAGCTTTTGCCGCATCTTCGATCTGTACTTTCAAGAGCGTCCGCTTCTCTGGGTCCATCGTCGTTTCCCACAGTTGATCGGGGTTCATCTCTCCGAGACCTTTATAGCGTTGAAGCTCATAGTTTTTGCCGTATTCCTTCAAATAGTTCTGAAGCTGCTCATCCGTCCAAGCATAACGGATCGTTTCGAGCTTCCCTGATTTGCGCGTAATTTTATATAGGGGCGGCTGCGCAATATATACGCGTCCCAAATCGATTAACGGCTTCATGTAGCGATAGAAGAAGGTGAGGAGCAGCACTTGGATATGCGCACCATCCGTATCAGCATCCGTCATGATAATAATCTTGTTGTAGTTGCATTCTTCTGCAACAAACTCTGAGCCTACGCCTGCCCCAATTGCAGAAATAATCGCTTTATACTCGTCGTTCTTCAGTATGTCAATAAGCTTCGCTTTCTCCGGGTTCATCGGCTTTCCCTTCAGCGGCAAGAGGGCTTGATACTTGGAGTCCCGTCCTTGCTTAGCCGAACCTCCTGCAGAATCGCCCTCCACAATGAACAGCTCCGTACGTGTGTAATCCTTGGACTGGGCTGGCGTAAGCTTGCCATTCAGATTCGAGCTCTCACTGCGTTTCTTGCCGCTGCGAATTTCCTCACGTGCCTTGCGTGCAGCCTCACGTGCTTTCGAGGCTTGCAGTGATTTTTTGAGAAGCATCTGCGCAATTTGTGGATTCTCTTCCAGAAACACCTGCATTTTCTCAGAAACAATCGCATCGACCGCACTGCGGGCAGACGAGCTGCCTAGCTGATCCTTCGTCTGACCGACGAACTCAACCTCAGACATCTTAATATTGATAACAACCATCATGCCCTCGCGAAGGTCATTGCCTTCAAGGTTTTTGTCTTTATCCTTGAGCATAGCCGCTTTGCGCGCATAATCATTCATAACACGGGTGTATGCCGTTTTAAATCCGGTTTCATGCGTTCCGCCGCCGCGTGTAGGAATAGAATTTACGAATGACGCAATCGTTTCGGTGTAACCGTCATTATACTGAAGCGCAACCTCGACCTCAATTTCGTCTCGTTCGCCTGTAAAGTGGATTACTTCGTGCAATACGGTCTTCTCTTCATTAAGAAATTGTACGAATTGCCGTGCACCGCCCTCATAATGGAACACATCCTGCTTGCCGCTGCGATCATCCTTTATGGATACCTTCAGGCCCGAGTTTAGGAAGGCTATCTCTTGTAGACGCTCCGACAACGTGTCATAGCTAAGCGTCGTGCCATTCTGAAACACGCGTCCGTCCGGCTTGAAAGTAACCTTCGTACCTGTCCGATTCGTCGTGCCTACAATTTCTAATCCGCGAACGGGCTCGCCTACATGCTCTCGGCCAGTGTCATCCACCCAATATTCGAAGCGCTGGCGATGAATTTTCCCATCACGGAAAATATCGACCTCCAGCCATTCAGACAACGCATTCGTTACCGAGGCGCCTACGCCATGCAAGCCGCCTGATTTCTTGTATCCGCCGCCGCCGAATTTCCCGCCAGCGTGCAGAATCGTAAATACGACCTGTGGTGTCGGTATCCCTGTCTTGTGCATCCCCGTTGGAATGCCGCGTCCGTTATCATGGACGGTTACAGCGCCGTTCTTATGCAAAGTTACTTCAATGGCTGAACAAAACTTGGCCAAATGCTCATCCACTGCATTATCAACAATTTCCCAAACAAGATGATGCAGCCCCGAGCTGCTAGTGCTGCCTATGTACATGCCTGGTCTTTTTCTTACAGCCGTCAACCCTTCAAGCACCTGTATATCATCGGCCTCATAATTCCGGTCTGCGGCCGCTGTATTTGCAAAGAGATCTGTTTGCTCTGACATGAGCGTCCCCCAATCTGTAATCACGTTTCCGTATCTTCAAGCTATTTTAATTCAATTGGTCCTGTTTCGTAAAGACATCTATTAAGGATAACACAATATGCGCTGTAAGCAGCATTTTCTCTCACGCTTCTTTTTAGCAGGATCATTCGCTTGAACGATAACACAATTTCTTTATATGTTCCACAGCAAGATTCTCAGAGCTTTGAATTCGATAATAATTAATATTGATGATGTTAGCATGTTTTGCAGATTAATGAGATTTATGTATTGGTTTCAAAAAATAAAATAAAAGAGAATGCTTCGATAGGAAACGTCCTATATGTTTCTAAAAGAATCAGCCTAATGTTTCGTTCCTAAACCTTATTGCTATTTCGGAACGAAACTTCCACTAATCAAGAACAGATATTTGACAATGCTGGTCATCGCTCGTATTATGGGTTACTCTTGTTATTGAAATACCCATCATAGGCATAGAGGTTAATTCATGAACAATAATGAACGAATAGACTGCATGAAATGCAAATATTTTTTTATTACTTGGGAACCCGCTGCTTCCAAAGGCTGCAAGGCTTTCGGCTTTAAAACCAATCAATTACCCAGTATGGTCGTATTTCGCTCATCCGGCAAGCCATGTCTTGAATTTGAAAGCAAACAGAAAAAATAGCGTCATTACCACATTAGCTACTGCAGCTGAGATCTAGGTTAATCTGTTGATTAACACAGCATGAAATGGAGTACCCATTCACTTTCTGCTGCTGCACCATGACAATAAAAAAGCACCCTAAGGTGCTTTCTGCAAAATATAGGAAAGTATATCATTACGCTATCCTTTTTCTATATTTCTCGGAATGAAACGCGCTGCGCCTCCAAAAGGACGGAAACAGCCGTTTCACCTTGAAATATAAGAATTTATAAGTTTGTTAGCTTATAAAGGACTTATATTTCACCGTCAAAGCTCCTTCGGCGTCTAAAGGATGCCACAGGCGTTTTTGCTTGGTTATTTATGCTTCGACCAGCTCGGATCACTGTTCTCAAGCAAGTAAGAAAAGTCATTCTCAAGACGTTTCTGCTCGGCTTTTTTCTTTTCTTCCGCCTGCAAGCGAATCGCTTCCTTCTTGGCAGCATCCGCTTGCTTCATCTCATCGGCTTGCAGCTTCAGCTTACTAAGCACATCGCTGCTCAACAAATCTTTTAAAGTTAATCCACCTTCTGTCTCCACTTTAGCAGCCTGTTTAGGCGACTGTGAAGCCACTTTCTTCTGTTTCTTGCCCATTAGAGCAACACCTGCCTTTAATCGATCAGCGCAAATTTCATTCTTATATGGCTATAACAGCCATAAGCGCTATTCAAATGATTGTTAATTATAATAGCCCGCTTCTCATTCACTTGCAAGCACGAATTGATTCAAGTCATCCTGCAGTTCTTTTGATATCCTCCTAAGCATTTCAGCAGAGGCTTGTATCTCCTCCATCGAAGCAAGCTGCTGCTCCGTAGCTGCAGCCATTGTTTCTGCTTCCGTTGAAGTTTTACGCGAAACAGTCGCTACCTCTCCGATAGACGCTGTAACTTCCTCCATCCCTGCAGAAATCTGCTCAGAGGCTGCCGATACTTCCTGAACTTGTTCACTCACCATCTGGATATTCGACAGAATGCTGCTTATCGTAGCTTGCGTCTGACCGATTGCTTGAAGGCCCGAATCCGTCTCCTTGCGCATCTCGTCCATGGCAATAACAGTCTCATCTACATTCGCGCGGACATCCGATAGCAGCTCTGTTATTGATTCCGCAGATAGAGCCGATTGTTCAGCCAGCTTGCCAACCTCCAATGCAACTATGCTGAAGCCCCGCCCGTGCTCCCCCGCCCTTGCCGCCTCAATATTAGCGTTCAACGCCAGCATTTTCGTTTGCTTGGCAATACCCATAATAACGGTGACAATTTGTTCAATCTGGACGGATTGCGCGTCCAGCTTGGCCACCACCTTTGCAGATTCCACCTGTGAGCCCTTAATGCTATTCATCTGTCTTGCCGTCTCTTCCAACTGCTCATCGCCTAGTCTAACATGTCCGGCAGCATTAACTGTCGCTTCTGCAGCCTCAGAAGCAGCCTCTGCAATTCGGGTTATGCCAACTGCCATTTCGTGCATAGCCGTTGCCGTTTCGCTTGTTGACATGCTTTGCAGCTCCGTTCCGCTAGAAACGCTCTGTATGGCATCAGCAACAAGCTTCATCGCAGATGTTGATTCATAAGAAATATCTTTCAATTGTACGGATGAAGCGGCTGCTTTCTCCGAAACCGCTTGATTCCGCCGCAGAAGTACATTTAGGGCACGCAGCATGTCATTAAATGCTAGCCCAACCTGCTGAAGCTCATCACGCGTATGCAATTGAAGTTCTCGTGACAAATCGCCTTTAGCCATTTCCTCCACTCGTATTTTCAGGGCACTAACCGCCTGCATCACGTTGCGGTAGAAGCCCGCATAGAACATGGCAGCAAGCAGCAAGGAAAAGATCGTAACCGTTAGAAGGCCATTACGGGTGCTGATCATTTTGCCGCTTCTGCTCTCAAGAACAACATCTAATTCGGCGCTGGCACTTGAAAATAGCTCATTCAGTACAGAAATGGTTTTCGTACCTTCAGCAAAAAAATCTTCACTCTTCGCTTTCAATATAGGCGCGTTCAGTATTTCAGATGCAACAAGGGCTCGAAAAAGATCGGTCGCTTCAATAGATTGTTCACCGCGCTGCACTAAATCAGTATTCGTCTTACTAGACCAATTAGCTACAGCGCCTAATGATTTATTCAAACCATGAAAGGCAGAATCCATTTTTGACATTTCCACCAACAGCTTTATTTTGGTTTCTTCTGAAAGCGTCTTAGACGCAAGCACACCATTGCCTTGTCCGCGAATGACCGCCGTGTTCTCGATGAGTACCGGGAGTTGCTGTACAAGCACGGTCATTAAATAAAAGGAATCCATAGCCGTATCCAGAGAAAGGCCTGATTCGTCGGAATAGCTTATCATTAACGATTTGATCTGATCAATTAATGCGGAGTGCGCCTCAAAACTCTCACTAGGCTTCAATTGACCAAACGCCTTCGAGAGGCGGTTCCATTCGGATTGCACCTCATCCCACTTCCGTGAAGACTCTGGAAATTGGTTGACCTCAAGCAAGCTCTCCATTCCAACGATCCTATCACTTATTTCCTGCTCATTCTTATTCAGATCACTCTGAGACTGTATATTCCCGTTCAAGAAGCCGTTCGCCAATCCCCGGTGCTGCTGAACAAGCAGCATGAACGGTAATACCTCTTTAATCTGAGAAGCACCTGCCTGTTCATTCTTAATGAATGTCAGATCCCGCTGTTGGTCTGACAACCATATGCTGAGCAGCAGCACAATCGGAATGATCATCAACACACTTACAAATATAAATTTTTGACCGTAACGAAGTCTTGACATAATTGCAGCAAACGGACGCAACATTGCATGAAGCATAGAAACCCCACCTTATGTATTTTCTCTAATCTATAACCTTTATCGGTAAGTCACAGCTTTATGTTTATGCCTATGTCAGGTTGTCTAACATAAGTGATTAAAACACAAAAAAATCGTTGCCGAATCAACCTCCATTCGGCAACGATCGTTGAAATCTTCGATTTATGACAGATTGCTGTAATCCATATAAAGAGACTCTGCGGCTGTTCGAGCCAAGTCGCGCGCCTGCTCTACAGTTGATGCCGAGCTAAGTGCAACAGCCATCCGTCTTCCTAATTTTGTTTCTGGTTTTCCAAACACACGCACCTGTGTATTAGGTACAGAAAGTGCTTCTTCGATACCGCCTATGCGGAAATCGACAGTTTCTCTGTCAGCCTTCAACGTATGTGATGCACCAGGCGTCAACAGCCTGATCGTCGGAATCGGAAATCCCAATATTGCCCTAACATGAAGGGCAAATTCCGATAGATCCTGCGTAACCATCGTTACCATGCCTGTATCATGAGGACGCGGTGAAACCTCGCTAAATAACACACCATCTTTCGTAATAAACAACTCTACTCCATAAATACCATAGCCGCCAAGCTCATCTGTAATGCGAAGGGCAATCGATTCTGCTTGCTCGATTTGTTCGAGCGTCATCGCATGAGGCTGCCAGGATTCAATATAATCGCCGTCCTTCTGCACATGGCCAATAGGCGGGCAATAGCTTGTCCCCGATACCGAGCGTACAGTAAGCAGCGTAATCTCAGATTCAAAGGTTACGAAGCCCTCCACAATAATACGCTGTTTCTTAGCACGCCCGCCTTCCATTGCATAGCTCCAGCAAGCTTCAAGCTCAGCTTCAGATCGGCATACACTTTGCCCTTTGCCTGATGAGCTCATGATGGGTTTAATGACACACGGGAATCCAAGTACTGCTGCAGCCTCGCGCAGCTCTTCCAATGAATCTGCGAAACGATACGGCGCTGTCGGCAGCTTTAACGTTTCTGCAGCCAGCCTTCGAATGCCTTCTCTATCCATCGTAAGCCACGCGGCGCGAGCCGTCGGAATGACACGATGTCCTTCCTTCTCAAGCTCGCGAAGTGTTTCGGTGGCAATCGCTTCAATCTCTGGCACGATGAAGTCTGGCTTTTCCTGCTCTATAATTCTACGCAGCTCCGCGCCGTTCAGCATATCAGTCGTGTAGCTGCGATGAGCAACCTGCATGGCTGGCGCATGCTCATAACGGTCCACAGCAATCGTCTCAACTCCAAGGCGCTGTGCCTCAATCACAACTTCCTTGCCTAGCTCTCCTGAACCTAGCAGCAGCAGCTTGCGAGCGTTCGTTGTTAAGGGTGATCCATACATAAAGAAAAAGAACCTCCTGGATGCAAACCATAATCGCTGTACGCCTTTAAGGACGATACCAACGCTTTGGTTCGTTTTTCCTTCCATTGTGGAGGTTCTCTCTTCAAAAATCAACTATTTTATGCGGCTATTCTACAAATAACGATATTGGGCTTCAATTAATCCATTATATACACCGCGTTTGGCAATCAACGCTTCATGATTCCCTTGCTCCACGATTTGGCCATGATCAAGTACAATAATTTCATCTGCATGGCGAATCGTCGACAAACGGTGAGCAATCATGAACGATGTGCGTCCTGCAAGCAATATTTTGAGCGCTTCTTGAATCTTAAGCTCTGTTTCCGTATCAATACTGGCTGTCGCTTCATCCAGTATGAGAATTTGCGGATCAGCCAGCAAAGCCCGTGCGAATGACAGTAGCTGGCGCTGGCCCATAGACAGCACATTTCCGCGCTCCTCAACCTGCGTATCGTAGCCGTCTGGCAATTCCATAATGAAATCATGCGCATTCACGGCTTGAGCCGCTTTGACGATGTCTGCATCGGATGCATCCAATCGTCCATAACGTATGTTGTCTCTGATTGTCCCGGCGAATATAAAAGTATCCTGCAAGACAATCCCGACTTGTGAGCGTAAGCTCTCAATCGTTACGTCGCGAATATCAATGCCATCGATCAGCACACGTCCCTGGACAGGATCGTAAAATCGGCATAGCAGATTGATTATCGTGCTTTTGCCAGACCCTGTATGGCCTACAAGCGCAATCGATTGGCCTGCTTTCACATCAATAGTGACGTCCTTCAGAGCTGGCCTGCCCTTCTCATACTCGAACACGATATGATCAAACTTCACTGCACCTTTAATTTTGGGAAGCGGCTTCGCCTCGTTCAGCTCGCCAACCGTCGGCTCCTCATCAATAAATTCAAATATTCGTTCAGAGGATGCCATAGCAATCAATAGCTGGGAATACATTTGACCAAGCCTATTAATCGGGTCCCAGAAATTCCCTATATACTGGGCGTAGCCGACCAGAACGCCAATCGTAATGGCTTCTGATTGAATAAGATGAGCGCCGTACCAGAACAGAATAAACGTTCCGATCGCGGATGTAATCTCAATTATGGGACCAAACGCTTGGTTGAGCGCCGATGCTTTGTTCCACGATTGCACATTCACCGTATTCATTTGATTGAAGAAGCTCATATTGTCCTTTTCTTGCACATAAGCCTGCGTAACCTTCATGCCTTGAATACTTTCATTCAAATGAGAATTGATACGTGATTGCTTAATTCGCACATCCTGCCAAGCGAAGCGAATTCTTTTGCGCAGCGTCGTTGATACCAGAAACATTAACGGCACGGTAATCATAACAGCGAGTCCGAGCTTGAAGTTCCATGCAAGCAGGATGATAACGATACCGAACAGCTGTACACAGTCCATCAGCAAGTTGACGACACCATTCGTGAACAGATCCTGAAGCGCATTGACGTCATTCGTCACCCGTACGAGCACGGAGCCTGCTGGTCTTTTGTCATAGAAGCGGAAGCTGAGCTTCTGAATATGCTGGAATAGATGATTCCTGAGGTCATAAATGACCTTCTGACCAATAATATTCGTATATTTGATGCGATAAGTATTCGATGCCCATTGGACAATGTACAAGACGAGCATGATGCTCGCGATGATAAGAAGCTTAGGTACGCTTGTTTCCCCATTTGCGGGTGCTATCGCTTCATCAATTGCCAATATGACAAGTGCCGGTACCCCTAGCCGGGTTGCCGTGCCTAGAATCATCATCCAGATCACAGGCATTAATTCCTTGGAATAAGGCTTCATATACATGTACAATCGACGCAATTGACCCCAGTTAAAAGGTTTTTCAATCAGCTCGTCATCTTGATAGATGAAGCGTTCGTTTTTGTTGTTAGCCTTTGATTTGACGCTGCTCATTAGACGGTACTCCCTTTCCGATCATGCGCCTCCGCGGCCAGTGCTGCATCATCAAGCGGATAATCCGCATATTGAATGTTGTAGGTATCTCTATATGGACCTTGCTGTGTGATTAGCTGCGCATGTGATCCGCGTTGAACAACATGACCTTTGTCAAGAACGATGATCTCGTCCGCATGTCTAAGCGATGATATACGGTGCGCAATGATAAATGTCGTGCGACCTGCCATCAATTCCTTGAAGCCAGCTTGGATCTCATGCTCAGTTTCCATATCTACAGCACTAGTGGCGTCATCCAGAATAAGAATACGCGGGTTTTTGATCAGCGCTCTTGCAATTGCGATCCGCTGCTTCTGTCCACCCGATAAGCCCATTCCTCTCTCGCCTACGATCGTATCGTAGCCAAGTGGCAGCTCCATAATGAAATCATGTGCATTGGAGAGCTTAGCTGCATATTCAATTTGCGCAGGTGTGACGTCTCGGACGCCATAAGCGATATTGTCGCGAATCGATGCCGAGAATAGGAAGGTTTCCTGGAAAACCGGTGCAATCAAGCGGCGCAGGCTGGCAACGTCAAGATTGCGAATATCGATACCATCAAGAGTGATCGTACCCTTCTTCACATTATAGGCACGCATCAGCAGTTGGATAATCGTTGACTTTCCAGCTCCGGTCGCCCCAAGTAATCCGATTACCGAGCCTTCAGGAGCATCGATGTTCAGATTCGTGACAGCAGGTAATTTGTCTGGGTAATGGAAGGTAACATCATTGAAGCGCACATGACCTTTTGATGTCTCACTATTAACCTCAATCGCGGCCTCTTCATTTTTCACATGGACATGCTCTGTGAGCAATTCAAGAACGCGCTCACCTGAAGCTTTGAACTGTGTGTAGTTATTAATATGGAAGCCAAGCCCCCACATCGGACCGATAATGTACCAGATTAAACTGAAAAAGGCTACGAATTCGCCAAGCTGCAGCGAATTGTTAATGACGAGTATGCCGCCTGCTACGAGAAGAATAACTGCACTTAAGTTAGCTACAAGCTCCATCACGGGAAAATATTTGGCCCAGATCTTGGCAGCGCCGACCTGATTCGTCTGATAAGCTTCGCTGCGAATCGAGAATTTCGACACCTCATGCGATTCGCGGGCAAACGACTTTACTGTGCGAACACCCGTAATATTCTCTTGGACGGCTGTTGTTAGATTACTCATCGCTTGACGCATCTCGCGAAATGCTGGATGAATGTTTTTCTCGAACTTAATGGCTGTGAAACCAAGCAAAGGAATCGTGACAAGCGTAATTAACGTTAGCTGCCAATGGATCGAGAACATCATAGCACCGCCAAATACAATCATCAGCACCATATTCAAAATTTGTGCAAAGCCAAAACCGATAAAGTTGCGAATCGCTTCCAAATCAGCCGTTAAACGAGACATGAGATCGCCTGTCTTCGCTTTGTCATAGTATTGAAAGGACAACGTTTGCAGCTTGTCGTACAAAGCATTGCGCAGCCGAAATGCAACTTTATTGCCCAGCCTGCCGCCAAAAAAACCGTGTAAAAACTGCATAAAGCCCTTAAAGCTTACGACCCCGACTACCGTGAAAGCAAGCATCGGCACCAACTCGAATTTTCTTGGCCTAATAACATCATCAATGAGGTAGCGCAGCAAATTCGGATAGACAAGTCCGAGTGCTGTAGCGCACATTAAGCAAAATATAGATGAGAACAAATACTTTCGCTCCGCCCAATAAAATGCTTTTAACTGCCTTAATACGTCCAAGTAATTCCATCTCCCCGTTGCTATATTGTTAGTATGAATGAATATTATCAGCATCCCGAAATGCGAGCAAACAGGATACGAATTCATATAGCTGTATGAATCAGCTAATAGCCGCGATATGGAAATTGGAAGCGGTTAATGCTCCCAAATAGTCCTAAATCGTGACAGATATGTGCCAATTGCTCACTTTTTGCACAGAAACACACAAAAATTAAAAAAGCTTTTGCAGGTCCAAGCGGCACCCGCAAAAGCATTCAGCTATTAATGCGATAGGTATATTCATATCCTTTAACAAAAAGAGATGAATGGATAGGTTGTAACCTTATAGATGAATTAATTGCTTATAAAGCTCGTTAAGCTCGGCTAGATCCGCGTTTCCTGCAAGTGAGCTGCGCTTGCCGCTTTCGTAGGCAAGCATGTCTTCTTGCAGTTGATTGGCTGCCTGCTCCGCCGCACGACTCCATATCTGTTCATAGAGCTGCGTCCAAGCAGCGGTTTGTTCAGTCATCCAGCCGTTCAAGGAAGGTGCGAGCAGCGTCTCAAGCTCCTTGCGAAGCAGCGTCTTGCCTTCGCCTTCAAAGAAATGGCGCGGTGATTTGAACCGGCTCCATAGCAGCTTCACTTCCACAGATTCAGCTTCCCATGCGTCTGGCTGCTCAGGTGTAGGAAGAGAAGCCGCTGAATAAGGGACAGCGCTGTATGCAGCTATTGTTGATTCAAGCCGCTGCGCGTAACTTGCATATTGCTTCTGGAGCTGCGTATGAATCCCGCGCTCCATTCGCAGGGAAGTTGCCAGCATTTCTTGAGATAGCTCAAGCTGAACAAGGCGCTGAAGCTCAAGCCATGATGTCCAGATTGCCTTCTTCAAGTCACGCCCGTCATCCTGCAGGGACGCTGGGTTAAAGGCGAAGTTGTAGAACTCGCCGAAGCGATATTGTATCCGCTGAACGACATAATATAACAGCTCACTTAGCTCTTGCTTCAGCTGTTCAGGCAATACACCTGATTGCAAAGCCTCAATATCTTGTTTCGCTGACTGCACGGCCTGCTTTAGATCATGAAGCTCTGCTTCTCTAGTAGTAGCATCGCCTTCCGCGCTTCTCAGCCAACCGGAAACGGTTGACAATGCACGCTTCAAGTCCTGCTCCGCCGCTTGAGCGGCAAGTCTGCCAAGATCATTCTGTATGAAGGATAAGAATGATTGCTCGAATGCCTCAATTCCAGAGCGTTTCACCAGCTCGGCGTTCCCGTCTGTCTTACCGTCAAGCGCCTGCAGACTTGATACAGGGAACAGTCTAGGAGACCGTATTGCATGCTGAAGCAAATTGGTTTCTACATGCTTCAATACGCCTGCGAGCTCTGCTTCGTCCGCTGCGAGGTCAGCCGCGTTCACAAGGAAGAACATTTTATCCAGCTCGAATTGATCCTTAACCCGCCCAAGCTGCATTAAGAATTGACGATCCGCTTGTGAGAAAGCATGGTTATAATAAGTTACGAACAGAACGGCATCCGCGTTTTTGATGTAATTGAAGGCAACACCAGTATGTCTGGCATTGACCGAGTCAGCACCAGGCGTATCCACGAGCACGATGCCCTGCGCAGTAAGCTCGCAGTCGTAATGGAGCTCGATCTCGCTCACGAAGCATGAGCGGGATTCTTCTGCAACATAGCGCTCATACTCCGCTTGGTCCACAGAGAGCTGCTGTCCAAGCAGCGGCTCATGCATAGCCCAGCCTGCGCGGGCTGCGCGCAGGAAGCTGAAATGCGGGCGGCCGCCTGCCCCGATGGAATCGGGAGTCAAGCGGTCAATCGCCCGCATGAGCGCTGCGGCATCCGGCAATTGGTCGATGCCGGCTTTCTCTCCGAGCAGCGCCAAGGAGTAGCGCACGTCGTCCTCGACTGCGGCGCGCGACTTCATGACGATGCGCGCCGTGCCATGGCCGTGCTCCGCCGTAGGCGGCACGAGCCGGTTGATCGCCGCCGTCGTCGGATTAGGCGATACCGGCAGCACCGGTTCGCCGATCAGCGCGTTCGCGAGCGATGATTTTCCGGCGCTGAAGGCGCCGAACAACGCGATGGTGAAGCGGCTGTCCTGCAGCCGCTTCGCCTTATCGCGCATCGCGTGCGCGGCAGCAGCCAGCGCTGCATGCGGCGCGAGCAGCTCCGCCGCGCTCGCTAAGCGCGCGGCTGCGCCATGCTGCTGCGCAAGCGCGGCTCCGCCCGCTAGCGCGCCAGCTCCCGCGCGGCGCGGCGCACCCGCCGCCGCGCGCCCGCCCCTGCTTGCCAGCGGCGCTTCGCTCGCCGCTGCAGCAGCTCCGGCGGCCTCAGTCGCCGCCTGCGCTGCAGTGCCTGCCCCAGCCGCTGCGCGCGGCGCGGGCAAAGCCGGCCTAGCCGGCACTTCAGGCAGCGCTGCAGCAAGCCGCGCCTGATGCTCCGCAGCTCGCTTCGCCATCGCAGCGAGCGCCTCAAGAGCACCAGCCTGCGCGCGGAGCGCTGCAAGCTGTGCCTGTGCATCCGCAGCGGCTGAATCGCCTACCGCGGCAGCATGATCCGCCAGCGCGTCGATCAATACTAACGCCCGCTGGCGATAAACAGCCTTCACATCCGCGGCAAGGTCGCGGCTGAAGGTCATTGTATATTCATTGTTGATGACCGCACCGCCCTTCACCCGTGCGATGAGCCATTCCGAATCGGGAACCCAGCCAAGACTTTGCGCCATGCCCGTTTCCAGCACCTCACCGTCGAAATCTGCTCGTTCAGCTTCTGTTCGAAGCAGGTGCTTCACATGCCAGTCTATAGATGCATTAATTAGACTATTCAATTCCTCACTGAATGCGGTCAATCTCCGTTCTTGCTCCGCAGCCGTTTTGGCAGCTGCGAACAAAAGCCCGGCTTTAAAGCCCGGTTTCCTGCTCTCAAGAAAAGACTGTGCCAGGTCTCGCAAGCCAGCCGGTGTAATATTCGCGTTGTCGAGCAATGACTGCAGCTCTTTGCGAAGCTGCGCACGGTATACCTCTTTTTGGTCCGCGATTTGTGCAATGAGCTGCTTTAGACGATCCATCTCGGCAGTAACAAGAGCAGCAGCCTCTTCCCCGCCAGCTTCCTCAATCAATCGCTCTCGCTTCGGCTCCGCTTCAAGTTCGCTCCATTTCAAGTGGCCTGCTGCCAGATGCCGCAGTGATGCGTCTACACTGTAGATGCATAGTGGCTCACGAATCTTCTGCAGCCCATTAAGCAAATCGAGCAGCTGATCCCATTCCTGATGCGGATGCGTAGGTTCACGCAATGACAAATAAACGATTCCTGCCGGCTCCAAATGCCAAGCATGAAACGCATCCTCTACGCTTTGGCGGTAGCTTGCGAAAGACAGCTCACGATCGCGATGCTTATCAATCTGATTCACAATGAAATATAATGGCTTGCCCCAATCCTTCAACTGCTTCGCGAAAGCGAAGTTAATTTCGGATTGCACATGATTATAATCCATCACATAGAAAACCACATCTGCCAAATGCAGCGCCGATTCTGTAGCCATGCGATGAGCATCATCCGTTGAATCGATTCCCGGCGTATCGAGCAGAACCGTGTGGTCTCCCAATTGTTCACTAGGATATACGATCGAAACGGAAGTAAATTGCTCACCATCTACACAATAGCGGTCAAGCTCTTCAATCGCTACTTCTGCTTGCGTAGCAACACCATCTTTAATCGTCTCGACAGCAGCATAAGCCCGCTCTCCGCCGCGAATAGATACAACGTTCGCGCTTGTTGGAATCGGACTTGATGGCAGCAGCTTTGTACCACATAGGCGATTAATCAAAGTTGATTTCCCTGCCGAAAAATGTCCACAAAAAGCGACAGTAAGCCGACCTTCGGTCAGCTTACTGTTCAGCTCCTGTGCTTGCTTTGCATGTAATGTATCTCCTGCAGCGGCCATTAAGCCCGCTGCCTCGGATATAGCTCCCGCTATGCTTTGCACCGTTATTTCAGTCATCTGTTTCTCCTTAGACGGCTTGCTCTTCTTCAGACGGCAGGCAAATTTCGAATACGTTGCCGTGCTGCAAAATCATAATGTTACGCTCTTTGTCACGCATAACGACAACCTCAGGCTTAACGCGCATACGCTCGATGTATTGATCAGGAACGTCTCCTGAACCACTTACTGTAATGCCTTCTACAACGATATCCTCGTTTTCTTCTGGTGGAGACTCAAGCACTTGCTCATAAATATCGGAAAAAAGCTCAAAGTTTTTTGTGTATACGGAAATACAGTTCATCGTCATCATCCTTTATTAGCTATTTTAGGTTTCATAGGCTTATTTTTGGTTTTAAAGCCTGGCTTCATACGTTGTTTTCCTTCTTTGCACGAATCAAGCAGCGGACAAATCGGACACTGCGGGCTTTGTGCTTTGCAATGATAGCGGCCAAAAAAGATGAGCCTATGGTGAGTCAAAGTCCATTCCTCGCGCGGTACGAGTTTCATAAGCTTCTTCTCAACCTCTAGAACTGAATCATCAGGCTTCGCAAACCCTAACCGCTTTGTTACACGATCCACGTGCGTATCAACTGCGATAGCAGGTACGCCAAATGCGTTTGACATGACTACATTCGCCGTTTTTCTTCCTACACCTGGCAGCTCAGTCAGACCATCATGGCTCTCCGGTACTTTACCGTCATATTTATCGATAACGATACGGCACAGCTTCTGAATGTTAGAAGCCTTGCTTCGAAACAATCCGATGCGGCGAATATCCTGCTCCAGCTCCTCAAGCGGAACGCTCAAATAATCCTCCGGCCGCTTATATTTCTCAAATAAGCCTACCGTCACTTTATTGACCGTTTCATCCGTGCATTGCGCTGACAGCAGCACGGCTATCGTAAGCTCAAACGGATTGCTATGGTTCAGCTCGCAGTGTGCATCTGGAAACATTTCCGCAATGATATCCAGTACATGACGCATTTTCTGCTTCGTGCTCATCGTCCTCTCCCCTAATCAAACACTATCGTTCAAAGTGTAGCGAAAATTGTCACGCTTCGCAACCGTAATCAAGCATATTCTATAAAAAAACTGCCCATATGGGCAGTTTTTTCACAAAATATAAATATCTCATCCTAAATATGGCTTCTTTTCACTTCTTCTACGGTTTGACCACTGCAATTGCAAAATTTCTAAAGCCATAAATGGTAATCGCATCTCCAGCTTTGAAAGCCGTTGCAGCCGTTACATTTCCATTATAGAAATATTTCGTATTGCTGTTTACATTGAAGTAATTGCGGTTATCGGCATCGGATACCTTCTCTGTCCAAATCTGTGCTGTCGCCAAATTGTAAGTAGTGAAGATACGGCTCTCTCCAACAGCAACTGAAATTTGTGTCTTGCTGCCATCAAACTTCTGCACCTCTACATAATCACCAACTGCTATAAGAGTAGTCGTGTTGTTCTGTGAAGCACCTTTTATTGCAGTAAAACCCCCATCTACATTATAGACGACTGTTTGGCCTACAAGGTCTATAACGGTTACGCTGCTTGCAGACACAGCTTGTACCCTTCCGAAAGTAGCGGCTACCGTACGTGCTGTTACCGCTTGTTTTCCGACAAAGTTAACATTAATTAAAGTACCTGGCGTAATTTGATCAACTGTAAGTTTGGCTCCTGCCTCATTAACCAATTCTGTGTTCCCTACGGACAGATCAAATGCAGTTGTCGTTGCATTTTTCACACGCAGCTTCTTGCCCACTGAATCAATCGTCAGCACTTCGTATTGTGTAGTAGCATGACTTTTGATTGTTGCTACTTTATCCTGGCTGCTGTTTAGCTCAAGTGTCAGCAAATCGCCAGCCTTCAAGTCGCTGAGTGCTGCATTTGCTATAACAGGGTGCTCAACAATAGCATTACTATAAGGCAACGAAACCGAAGCACCATTATCAAGCTTGACCGTTAATAAGTTTGTTGAAGCATTCATAGACACCAATTGACCCGTATACTTCGTTACGAACTGAAGCGATACGATCGCATTTCCGGTATACGAGATCACAATTTTGCGATTCTGTGTTAACAAATTGGTTGCGGAAGATAATGAAATTTGATTGCCGCTGTATTCAATTCTCGTTTTATCCGTGAAATATAATGCCTGTGCATTTCCACCTGACGCATCTACAACCGTCAATAGCTTTTTGTCATAAACGAAACTGGCAATTTGTGCACCCGCTAATGATTTCACATTACGGTTCACAACTTTTATTTTCGTGACTTTATCCGCATCATTTAATGTAAGCTCTACTTCGTCTGCTTCCTTTATCAGATCGCCAACAGTTGCTTCGGTCAATCCTTCTATTTCCAACGTCACCGTATCCGCCATGAATTTAGATACAAGCGCAGTTCCCTGCATAATCGTAATAAGCTCACCATCTGTGCCGTAGAAGGTACCTTTCGCACTTGTAGCCGACGCTTGCGAAGCAGCTACGACTTTAATTGCAAGCGGTTTTTCACGAAATGAATCCTGAGTGATGGTAATTGGACTATCTGTTTTAATAGATGACAAAGCAAGTGCTTTACCATCTGTGTCAACAACGGAAAGCAAGTCGTTATAGTAAACTTCAACCAAGTCATCATTGTCCCAAACATAAATTTTCTTCTCGTTTGCTACCACGCGACCAAGCGTTCCAGAAACCGTACTCGTGTACACTTTATCGCCATTTACTTCAACGTACTGTGCCTTGCCGTCTTTTGCGATGAGCGTCACGTCGCCATACTCAAGTAGCTGCTGTTTTGTAATAGGAATCTCCGTATTGTAATGATAGAAGAGCGTATCCGCATCAAGCGTGTACGTTGTTTCTTTCTTGTCGTGATAAATGGTTAGCGCTGTATCCGTCAATCTGGAAATTACTCCATTTACTTGACCTTCGTATGCGACAGGGTACTGCTTCTCTGCTCTGCTGAACATTGTAGCGAGGCTTGCCCGCGTTACATTCGCTTTCGGATCAAATTTCACGGCAGTTACACCTTTTACAAGATCAAGCTTTGCTGCCAGGTTGATATAGCCTTTGTAGAGTGAATTAATTTGAGATGCATCCGAGAAGCTAGATGCTGTATTCTGAAGATCCAATGCCTCCTGCTTCTGGCCGATTGCACGTACCATAAGCTTCGTTACCCACTCACGCGAGGCTGGCTTTGTTCCCCATGCAATCTTCGTATCCTTTGAAGCCAGCTCATATTCTTCTTGTTGATCAAGCAGCCCTTCCTCAAAGGCAAGCATAACATAGGACTTAAAGAAAGCACTTACCGAAAAGGATGTAGGAAAACCGATAATCGCATCTTGATCTGCTTGTTTATCTAGACCAGCGAATCGCAATGCCATAAGCACAGCTTCCTGTTGACTGACATTTTCACTTGGGCGGAAAACAAAGGTACCATTCGTTGTTGTATTGCCTTCAATAATTTTCTGCAACGCTAGTTTAGCAATATGCTTCTCTGCCCAGTGTCCACTCGCTACGTCTTTGAATGGTGTGGTAAGCGTAGCTGCTGATACGTAGCTATGAGTTGTCGGAATGATTACGCCGCTTCCTGCTACTAGTGAAAAAGCGATGGCTCCAATTAAAATTTTTCTGCCTGCAAATTTCTTGCTCATAAACTTATAATCCCCCTGATAATCAAGTAGTTTTAAGCAGAACGGCTCCGCTGCCCTACTGAGAGGTACGGAGCGAAGCCATTTGAACACTTATTTATTATTCTTTCAACATCGGATGCTCCAGTTCAACGTGACCCATTAACGTATCAATCTCTGCACCGTCAACTAATAGCTGAATGGACTTAACGAATTCGAATTGAAACAGTGTCTGCTTGAGTGTTTCAATAACGATACTCTCGCCTGGCGCGCCGAGTCTCGCTTCGTCAGGCAAATGAATATCAAGGGTAACGAGCCCTTCTTCCAGTATTACGGATTTAACTTCAATCGGTTTCCACAATGCTACAGCTTCTCCAGCAGCGTCCTTCTGAAGCTCCGCTATGGCTGCTGCAACCAAATCAGCTTCTGTCTCGTAAGATAATTTAACTGTCTGCTCGATTGTTTCAGTAAGCTCGGCATCGGTTAAGTAAATAGCAGCATCGATTACGTTCGTTACGGCTGTCGGCTCTGGAGATGGAGACGGTGATACCGTCTCTGTAGCTGCGCCACCTTGATTATTGCTAGGCTTATCTTGAACGCCGCACCCTGCAAGCACAGCAGATAAAACCATGACAACAAGCAGCCCGCGTGCTTTGAATCGTTTCATCACACTGAACACCAGCTTTCTATTTCACTTTTAAATATTCCTTGATGCCAGCAACAAGCTCAGCTGCGATACGATTCTGTGCTGCATCATCATACAGCATTTTCACATCATTCGTATTAGACAAAAATCCAGCCTCGATTAACACAGCAGGCATTGTCGTTTGCTTAATAACCTTATAAGCTTCCTTCTTTACTCCGCGATCTTTAATTTTAGTAGCCGCAATCAAACGTTTGTGAATTACGGCAGCCAAAGCTTTACTATTGTCTTTGTAATAGTAGGTCTCAGCACCCGTTGCTGTCGCTGGCCCTTTATTGGCATGGATAGAAATAAATAAGTCCGCTTTGAGATTCTCAGCAAATTTCACACGATCATCCAGAGACGGATACGTATCGCCTGTTCTCGTAAAGTGAGCTTTGATCTTCGTTTCTTTATCTAGCAGAGCTTTCATTTTGAGCGCGACGCTTAAATTAAACTCTTTCTCCCATTTGTTCGTAATACTCGAAGCACCAGGATCCGTTCCTCCATGTCCGGGATCGATGACAATATTGAACACATCTTTGGACGGTGGCGGATCTGTTGGAATAACAACAACTGGGGGCTCAACTGGAATGGTTGGGTCAACAGGAACATCTGTAAGAGCCATAAACTTCAATTGGAATGTACCGACATCCTCAGTCAGTACGTAACCGGTATCGTTACTAATCTCAATAACTAATCGAACGGTTGACGGCGTATTCGAAAACAACGAATATCTAACCTTTTGCAAATAAGTGCTGTCAGTTACATCAATAACGGCTTGGCCGTTCACAAGTGTAATGAATCCCGTATTCGGGAAGTCAAATACGACTCGTTTAGGATTGTCTAACAGCAAGGGCTTGTTCGCTTTCATTGTGCCCTCATAGCTCATGGTCAGCGTACTGTCACCATTGTATGCCACATCGGTAACAAGCGCTGTTGGCACGACTGGCTCTGCTGGTTCAATAGGATCGACAGGTTCAGACAGATGCTCATACATATGTACTTCTTTCGCGGTATTGTTCCATTCGACATCTAGACCGAATTGTTCACCGATGAAGCGAAGTGGAACTAATGCATTGCCTTTAATAATAGCAACTGACGTGTCCATTAGAACCGTCTTGTCATTCACGAGGGCCGTCTTGTCATTGTACTTGAGCTTTATGACATTCGTACCGTGCGTAACCGTTGCCGCTTTCGACGTATTGTCCCATTGGATCTGATAACCTAATCCTTCGGATATCGTCCGAACAGGTACAACGGTAAACTTGTCAATAATTTGCGGATTAGCGGCTGACGTTAACAGCTTGCCATTCAAAAAAAGCTTTGGGACGACCTCTGCAGCTTGTCCTACAGTGGCGAACATCGTGAAAAATAACGACATAAACAACAACATGGACACAAATCTTTTCATTTCCCACCTCGATGACTGAAATTGCCCGCATCGAATGAGTGCATTCGACTTTTACAGACGCAAATATAGACGCAGCTTGTCAGAAAAAGTTGCGTGAAAAGGAAAAAAGAGGACAAATCACTCACACGAGTCGATTTGTCCTCTTTCCATTCACGTATTAAACCAAACGTGCGATATGTTTTTGCTCGTAAGCCGTAATTTTGTCTTCATGCTGAAGCGTTAATCCGATATCATCGAGTCCTTGAAGAAGGAATTGACGGCGATGCTCATCAAGATCAAAGTTAATCGTCAGACCATGATCATCAGAAAGCTGTTTGTTCTCAAGATCAACCTTCAGCGTATAGCCCTCATGTTTAGCCGTACGTTGGAAGATTTCTTCCACTTGCTCTTCGCTAAGCTTGATCGGCAGAATGCCATTCTTAAAGCAGTTGTTATAAAAGATATCTGCATATGATGGAGCGATAATGACTTGGTAGCCGTAGTCTAGAATCGCCCATGGAGCATGCTCACGAGATGATCCACAACCAAAGTTCGCACGGGATACGAGTACAGAAGCACCCTCGTAGCGCGGTTTGTTCGGTTCGAATTCAGCGTTTACTTCGCCGTCCTCGTGAAAGCGCCATTCGAAAAATAGATATTGACCGAAGCCGCTGCGCTCAATGCGCTTCAAAAATTGTTTAGGTATGATTGCATCAGTGTCGACATTGACCCGGTCGACCGGGGCGACGATGCCTGTAAGTTGTTTAAACGGTTCCATATCGGTTATACCCCTCTCTCGCGTTCAATTAGTTCAACACTTCGGATTTAATTTCCCAATC
Organism: Paenibacillus sinopodophylli; assembly: GCF_005930355.1. Classification (GTDB taxonomy): domain Bacteria; phylum Bacillota; class Bacilli; order Paenibacillales; family Paenibacillaceae; genus Pristimantibacillus; species Pristimantibacillus sinopodophylli. The sequence goes on along the minus strand of NZ_VDBO01000001.1, from coordinate 362,616 downwards.
ACGCACATCGTGGAAATGACCTTTAACAGCTGCAGCAACAGCCATTGCAGGCGATACAAGATGCGTACGTCCTCCACGGCCTTGGCGACCCTCGAAGTTACGGTTAGACGTTGATGCGCAGCGCTCGCCTGGTTTTAATACGTCAGGGTTCATCGCTAGGCACATCGAGCAACCAGCATCACGCCATTCAAATCCTGCTTCAGTAAAGATTTTGTCGAGTCCTTCTTTTTCCGCTTGAATTTTCACGCGGCCTGAGCCTGGAACGACAATAGCTGTTACACGGTCGCTGACCTTGTAGCCTCTAGCGATCTCTGCTGCTGCACGCAAATCTTCAATACGGCCATTCGTACATGAACCGATAAATACATAATCGATTGCAATTTCGTTCATAGGTGTGCCTGGTTTAAGATCCATATAATCAAGCGCCGCATCAGCAGCTTTGCGCTCGTTTTCTGTCGGAAGATCAGCTGGGAATGGTACTTTAGCCGTAATGTTCGTACCCATCCCTGGGCTAGTTCCCCAAGTCACTTGCGGAATAAGAGCATCTACGTCGAAGTCCACAACCGTATCGTATACAGCACCTTCGTCAGTTGTAAGTTGTTTCCACGCTTCTACAGCTTCATCGAAGCTAGCTGGTGCATATTGACGACCGCGAAGGTAGTTGAAAGTCGTTTCGTCTGGTGCAATTAGACCAGCGCGAGCGCCCGCTTCAATGGACATGTTGCAAACCGTCATACGTTCTTCCATCGTCAAGCTTGTAATGGCTTCACCAGTAAACTCGATAACATAGCCTGTAGCAAAGTCTGTTCCGTATTGCGCAATAACACCCAGAATCAAATCCTTGGCTGTCACGCCTGGCTTGCGTGTTCCGTTGAAGCGAACCTCAAGCGTTTTTGCTTTCGATTGCTGCAAGCATTGCGTTGCCATAACGTGCTCAACCTCACTCGTACCAATACCGAATGCCAATGCGCCAAAAGCACCGTGTGTCGATGTATGGCTGTCGCCACAAACGATTGTTTTACCTGGATGTGTAAGACCAAGCTCAGGTCCCATAACGTGCACAACACCTTGGTCGATGCTGTCTAGATCAAACAACGTTACGCCAAAATCTTTACAGTTTTGTGTAAGCGTGTCGATCTGCTGTTTCGAGATTGGATCCGTAATGTTGAAGCGATCCTTAGTAGGTACGTTATGATCCATCGTTGCGAAAGTAAGATCCGGGCGACGCACTTTGCGGCCGGATAGACGTAAGCCCTCAAATGCTTGCGGCGACGTTACTTCGTGAACGAGCTGCAAATCGATATAAATAACGCTTGGCTTACCTTCTTCTTGATGAATGACGTGATTGTCCCAAATCTTCTCAAACATTGTCTTTTTCGTCATTATATTCACCCCATCGTTTCGTTAAATCTTCTGCGTTTCTTAACTGAACTTACTATAGCATTTCTTTCTTCATTGATCCAAGATATAATATCTATAACGTCTATAGGTAATAACTATAATGGCAGTTTCCCATCAAAAAATTTAATAAAGGAGATTAGATATGGAGCTCAGACAGCTTAATTATGTCATTCAAATTGCGTTAGAGAAAAACTTCTCGCGTGCAGCGGAGAAGCTGCATATTGCACAGCCGTCATTAAGTCAACAGCTATCCAAGCTGGAACAGGAGCTCGGCGTCCTACTATTTCGCAGAACGACTAACTCCGTCGAGCTTACGCAGGCTGGACAGGTTTTTGTGGGCAAATCACAAGCGATATTAGACGCCGTTGAGCAGCTCAAACAGGAAATGGACGATATGGCACAGATGCGCCGCGGTCGTCTAGTCGTCGGAACGCTGCCTATTACAGGCTCACATATTCTCCCTATGGTGCTGCCCGTATTTGGAGAGCAATATCCACAAATCGAAGTCGTGCTGGTCGAGGATACAACGAATAAGCTTGAACAACTCACTGCGAGCGGCGGTACCGATCTCAGCTTGCTCTCTCTACCTTTAATTGACAGTTCTCTCGCATGGGAGCCTTTTCTAGAAGAAGAAATTTGTCTTGCGGTGCCGCCAAACCATCATTTGATGAATAGAGAAGGCCCTATCGATATTTCCGAACTTGAAGAAGAACCGTTCATCGGACTAAAGAGAGGTCAAGGGTTCAGGCAGATTACGGTTGATCTATGCGAAAAAGCCGGCTTCTCACCACGCATTGTGTTCGAGAGCAGTAACATGGAGACGATTCAATCCTTAGTGGCAGGCGGCATGGGAATAGCCTTTGTCCCGCAAATGCTTACACGGGTCAAAGGCTCGCAATTCGCTCCTAGGTACCTGTCTTTATTGCAGAAGCCGACAAGAACACTTGTTATTGCCAGTCGCAAAGGCCGCTATTTATCGAAAGCATCCGTAGCATTCATTCGCACCTTGAATAAAACTATAAGCAATTATCCATAATTACGCTTCATAGATTGCAGGTCTGCGATCTTCAAATACTGGAATTTTCGAACGTACAGAGTCAACGAGCGACAGATCAATTTCGGCGTAAAGAATTGTTTCTTCTTCTCCAGCCTCGGCAATTGTTTCTCCCCAAGGATCAAGCACGAGTGAATGTCCGAAAAAGTTTGTCTCGCCGCTTGTTCCCATCCGGTTGCATGCAATGACGAACATTTGATTCTCAATTGCGCGCGCAGTCAGCAGCGTCTTCCAATGATGCAGGCGCGGATGCGGCCACTCTGCAGGCACGAACAGCAGCTTGGCTCCTTCCAGCGCCAGCTTTCTGGCAAGCTCAGGGAAACGAATATCATAGCATATCATCATTCCTGCGTCTGCTCCTTCGACCTCAAACCTTCCTAGCTTGTCACCTGCTGCCAAATACTTTTCTTCATCCATTAGGCGGAATAAATGTATTTTCGAATAATCGGCAATGACCTGCCCGCTGCGATTGAACGCATAAATCGTATTGTATACGTCATCCCCCTTTTGTTCAGCTACCGAGCCTCCAATAATGTGAACCTGATGCTGTTTGCTGAACGCAGATAGAAACGTTTTTGTACGCTCTCCCTCATGATCTGCAATCGATTTAATTTCTTTGAGCGCGTATCCTGTGTTCCACATTTCTGGAAACATAATAATATCCGGCTTGTTAGCTTGGCTGACCGCCTCTTCCAGCATGCTTCCGAGCTTAGTGAAATTAGCTTCTGGATTCCCTGCCTCTATGTTCATTTGCAGCAATGCGAGCCGCAATGGTTGACTCATCGTTAGTTGCCTCCCATGGTTGTATTTTCCCTAATGATACCTTGTCATGGATTTGTGTCAAGATGGGAAACGTAACAACAAGGAATGACTACTTTGTTTCAAAAAGGAGAATGTTTATGATGTTATCAAAACGAATAGCCGCCATGCTGCTCGCATGCTGCTCGCTCTTCCTGTTTGCACAGCTTGCTTCCGCTCACTCCGAACACGGCGCTCACCGTGCAACTAGTACCGAAACGGGCTTAAAGCCCGTGCAAGTGTTCGACGTAACCGCCGGCAAAGTTGTCAAAACGGTTCCGAACGATGCGCAGTACCAAAGCTTTGCCTCCTCCTGGGTCAATTCAATCAGCGGGCTCGCACCACAGGTTACCAATGATGAGAGCTGCAGCTATGTTTACCGTATTCCTTTAGCGAAACCTGTCACGATTAAATCGAATGATGTAGTTGTTACGTCTGACGATTTGTTTCTCTTCTATTGCAAGGACAAACCACCGATTCTGCTCGTATTTGATGAGAAACGCAGACCGTACTTGTTCCTGTTCAAAGCAGACATTAAGCCGTTTATTCAAAAGGTTGGCATTCCTGCTTCATAGGAATCCGCTTCTCAACGCCCTTCATTCATGCTACATTTAAGCTATTGTCTAATATAGATAGCGATATTGTGATGTGGAGCGTGAGGGAATGGAAACACAAATTGGTCAACACCTTATTCAACCTGCAGATCGGATGAACGGTCTTCCGACGCAATTTTTTGCCAAGCTGGTCGCCAAAGCTAACGCTCAAACGGCCAAAGGACGCGATGTAATCAATTTGGGACAAGGCAATCCGGACCAGCCGACCCCTCCCCATATTGTAGCCAAGCTTCAAGAAGCAGCGGCTAATCCGTTATACCACAAGTATCCTCCTTTCAGCGGCTATCCTTTTCTGAAGGAAGCTGTTGCGAAGCGTTACAAGGAGGATTACAACGTCGATGTCGATCCGACGACTGAGGTTGCTATCCTTTTCGGCGGAAAAACCGGTTTAGTCGAAATCAGTCAATGCCTGCTAAACCCTGGTGATGTGTGCCTTGTCCCTGACCCAGGCTATCCTGATTATTGGTCAGGTGTCGCGCTTGCTGGAGCTGAGATGGCATTCATGCCATTAACCGAGCAGAATAACTATTTGCCCAATTATGAGGCAATCAGTCCTGAGCTTGCTGAGCGTGCAAAGCTCATGTTTATGAATTACCCGAACAATCCGACAGGTGCTGTCGCAAGTGCTGAATTCTATGAAGAAACAGTGAAATATGCAGAGAAGCATGGCATCGTCGTTGCAAGCGATTTTGCTTATGGCGCAATCGGCTTCGATGGACATAAGCCAATTAGCTTTTTGCAGACGCCTGGTGCCAAAGAGGTTGGAATTGAGTTTTATACGCTGTCCAAAACCTATAACATGGCAGGCTGGCGTGTAGGCTTTGCAATCGGGAATGCACAAATTATCAGGCTGATCAATTTGATTCAGGACCATTATTATTGCAGTCTTTTCGGAGGCATTCAAGAAGCAGCTGCACTTGCTCTTACTGGGCCTCAGGATTGCGTTGCAGATCTCCGCGCCATGTACGAGAGCCGTCGTGAAGCTTTGTTTACCGCACTCGATCGCATCGGTTGGAAGGCTGTACGTCCGGGAGGATCATTCTTCTGTTGGCTTCCCGTACCTGCGGGGTATACATCTGAATCATTCGCTGACCTCCTGCTTCAAGAAGCAGATGTCGTTGTGGCTCCAGGGGTAGGCTTTGGCACTCATGGAGAAGGCTTTGTTCGGCTCGGATTGCTTACCTCCGAAGCGAGGCTTCAGGAAGCTGTTGAACGGATTGGCAAGCTCAATTTGTTCTAAGCGGAACCCCGCTATTGCCTTGCTTTACAGCAGCAGATGATCATGTTATGCTTGTAGGAATTGAACATGAACGTGATGACGGGACAAGTAAGCAAGAAGGGTCGCGATCAGAGAGTAAATTCCATGGGCTGCGAGAATTTACCGAAGGCCGCTTGCTGAACCTACCTCCGAGCGGCCGGCTATGAACCGGACAGCGCCTTCTGTTATAGGCTTAAGCTGGATAACCCCTTGTATAAGCCGGGTTGTCAACAAAGGTGGTACCGCGGAAGCTAAGACTTTCGTCCTTTATGGACGGAAGTCTTTTTTGTCGTCATGAAACAAGCATAGGATGGGATAAGATGACGGAACGTGTAGTCGTAAAAATTGGCAGCAGCTCCCTTACTTCTGAGGAAGGCGGCTTGAATCGCGAGCGCATTCAATACTTCACTTCGGAGCTTGCCTCTCTGCATAAGAAAGGCAGCAGCGTGATGCTTGTCACCTCGGGAGCAGTCGCAGCAGGCTTCCGACAAATCGGATATGCAACGAAACCAAAAATTGTACACGAGAAGCAAGCGGCAGCAGCCGTTGGGCAAGCGCTGCTAATGCAGGCTTACCAGGAAGCCTTCAATGGCTATGGTATCGTCGCCGCTCAAATCTTGCTTACCCGTGCTGACTTCTCCAACAGACGCCGTATCCAAAACGCGTTGATGACCATCGAAGAGCTGCTTCGTCTCGGCATCATTCCGATCATTAATGAGAATGATACAGTCGCGACGGATGAGCTTGTCCCTAAATTTGGAGACAATGACAGCTTATCCGCGCTTGTTGCAGCTATGACTAAAGCAGCTAAGCTCGTAATCATAACTGATATGGATGGCTTGTATACGGAGGATCCTCGGAAAAACCCACAAGCTGTCAAGATCGAACGGGTTGATCAAATTTCCGAGGATATTATGAAGGTAGCTGGCGGTGCAGGCTCCTCCGTTGGTACAGGTGGCATGCGTTCCAAAATCGAAGCAGCACGTATCGCGATGCGCGGCGGCGTGCATGCTTTCATCGGAAAGGTGCAGCAGGAAGGTGATTTATCCTTGGCAGTGGATGGCGTTGGCCGCGGTACTTATTTCGATACGAAGCTTAACAGTCTTCCAATGAAGAAGCAGTGGCTTGGTTTTCATTCCATACCCCTTGGCCGAGCGACGATAGATGATGGTGCAGCCCATGCTTTGCTAGAAGGCGGAAAAAGCTTGCTTCCTGCTGGTGTCAAGGAAGTTCAAGGCGAGTTCCTGCCTGGCGATGTTATCGAAGTTTCGAATCCGCAAGGCGAGATTATCGGCCGCGGGGTCGTCAACTACGCGGCTTGGCAGATCCAAGCTGTCGCAGGTCTTACTACTGAAGAAGTGAAACGCAGAATCGATGTTTCACGCATCGAATTTATTCATCGCGATGAGTGGATTTCATTAAAATAATAAGGGGGCTTACTATTATGACAAGTGAAGTCAGGACAAAAGCAACATTAGCACAAGATGCATCAGCCATTATGAATCGATTGACAACAGATCAAAAAAATAGTGCACTCCTAGCTATGGCAGATGCCCTTCTCTCTGAACAAGAAGCCGTTATCGCTGCGAACGAGCTTGATCTACAGCGCGGGCGTGAGCAAGGCACTAGTGAATCACTGCTAGACCGATTGGCGCTTAATCATGATCGCGTAACCGCCATCGCCGAAGGTCTGAAGCAAATCGTCGAGCTGCCTGATCCAGTTGGTGAGCTTCTGGAGCATTTCGACCGCCCTAACGGCTTAAAGGTTAACAAAATCCGAGTACCTATTGGCGTTATTGGTATGATCTATGAGGCTAGACCGAATGTAACGGTTGATGCTGCAGGCTTGTGCTTGAAAACAGGCAATAGCGTCGTTCTACGCGGCGGTTCGGCTGCCATAGAATCCAACCGCAAAATCGTCGAGGTTCTCAAAAATGCCCTTGGCAAAACAGATATGCCTGCTGATGCGATTCAGCTCATTGAAGACTCAGACCGTGCATCAGTGAATGAGATGCTTAAACTAAATGGTCTGTTAGACGTTGTCATTCCTCGCGGCGGTGCCTCTTTGATCCGTAATGTCGTGGAGAATGCAACTGTGCCGGTTATCGAAACGGGTGCTGGTATTTGTCATACCTTCGTTGATGCAAGCGCAGATTATGATATGGCGATTGAAATTGCGATCAACGCGAAGGTGCAGCGCCCTTCTGTATGTAATTCGATGGAAACCTTACTGCTCCACGAAGCATTCGCAGGTGAGCATCTGCTCACAATTGCAGATCGCTTCAAACAGTTAGGGGTTGAGCTCCGCGGCTGTGAGCGTACGGCTGCGCTAGTCCCAGGTATGAAAATAGCATCAGATGAGGATTTTAGTACAGAATATAACGATTATATTCTCAATCTTCGTATCGTTCCTGATTTAGATGTCGCTCTTGACCATATCCGCCGCTTCAGCACGAAGCATTCGGAATGTATTGTGACAGAAAACCATGAACATGCAGAACGCTTCATACAGGAAGTCGATGCTGCTGCCGTCTATCATAACGCCTCTACTCGCTTCACAGACGGCTATGAGTTCGGATTTGGCGCGGAAATTGGCATTAGTACCCAAAAGCTTCATGCTCGCGGACCAATGGGATTGCCTGCGTTAACATCGACCAAATATCAAATTTATGGCACTGGCCAAGTAAGAGGCTAATTCGCCGTCCACTAATATAGATTGATCAAAGGAGTGCAATCATGACCCAATTGACACAAACGAGCTTGGACAGTCTTCAGCTTTGTTTCTATGGTGCGGGCTCTATGGCAGAAGCTATCGTTAGAGGCATCATAAACAAAGAACTGGTACAGGCTAGCCGCGTTTCGATGCTGAACCGTCAGAATGCAGATCGTTTGACAGAGCTGAACGATCGTTATGGCATTCAAACGATTTTGCAAGGCAAAGAAAACGAAGCCTATTTGCGTGAAGCTGATATTTTATTTCTAGCCATGAAGCCCAAGGATGCCGCAGAAGCTATTGCTTCTATTAAGCATTTGATATCTCCAAACCAATTAGTTATATCTGTCATAGCCGGCTTATCTATTCAAGCGATTGAAAAGCTTCTAGGCGATCAAGTCGCAGTCGTTCGAGCAATGCCGAATACCTCCAGCACGATCGGACTTGGCGCAACCGGTATAAGCTATTCCGATAAAGTATCGAAGCAGCAACAGCTGCTTACCGAAGCTATATTCAACTCAGTCGGAATTAGTACGGTTGTGGATGAATCGCTCCAACAAGCGGTTACAGGTGTCTCAGGCAGCGGCCCTGCCTACGTCTATTATTTTATGGAATCCATGATCGAATCTGCCATTAGTCTTGGCTTCTCTGAGGAAGCCGCGAAAGAGCTCGTCGTCCAAACCGTTCTGGGAGCTGCAGAAATGGTTCGCCACACAGGCGAAGAGCCAGCCGAGCTGCGCCGCAAGGTGACCTCACCTAATGGAACAACTCAGGCAGCACTTGAGCTTATGGCCGAGAATGATTTTGCAGGAACCATTCAAAAAGGTGTCCACCGCTCCGCTGAACGTGCAGGCGAGCTGGGCGCTGCTATCGAGAGGAGCATTTCAGAATGAAAGGTTTATGTGTAGCAACCTATCGCTCATATGATGACAAAGCAGATTTCCATAAAAAAGCACTTTCCATCGCTGTTGGCTTGACCGTTGGCAGTTGGACTGAACTCCCGGAAGCTCAAAAAGCAAGTATGGAGAAGCATCTCGGAGTCGTGCTGGATGTAAAGGTCCATGAGCCTGCTGACGTACTACCCGGCGAGCGTTTCGCAGATATTCGTATTGCTTACCCAGATATCAATTTCAGCCGCGACTTGCCCGCCCTACTCGTTACAGTCTTCGGTAAGCTCTCCATGGACGGCAAGATTAAGCTGCTTGATCTCGACGTTTCTGAAGACTTTGCTTCTGCTTTTCCTGGTCCAAAATTCGGACTGCAAGGTGTTCGAGAGCTGCTAGGCGTACATGATCGTCCGCTGCTTATGAGCATCTTCAAGTCCGTTGTGGGTCATGACCTAGCAAACCTTCAAGATCAATTCTACAAGCAAGCACTTGGCGGAGTCGACTTGATCAAGGATGACGAGATTCTGTTCGAGAATCCGCTCACTCCGCTTGAGAAGCGCGTCGAAGCTTGTATGGATGCTGCACGCCGCGCAGAAGCGGAAACAGGTCAGAAGCTGCTCTATGCTGTCAATTTGACTGGACCGACCTCGCAGCTTGCTGCCAATGCGCGCAAAGCAATCCAAGCAGGCGCCAACGCACTATTGTTCAACGTCCTAGCCTATGGCTATGATGTTCTTCATGAGCTCAGCAGCGATAAGACAATCAACGTGCCGATTGCTGCACATCCAGCAATGGCAGGCGCGATGTACCCATCGCCGCATTATGGGATTAGCGCTTCCCTTCTTCTGGGCAAGCTAATGCGTCTCGCAGGAGCTGATCTGGTTCTCTTCCCTTCACCTTATGGCTCAGTTGTAATGCCTAAGGAAGAGAACCTCGCAGTGAGAGACGCCTTGCTTGCACCGCTGCATGGCTTACGGACTAGCTTCCCAGTACCTTCGGCTGGCATCCATCCGGGACTTGTGCCGCTCATATTGAAGGATTTTGGAACCGACGTTGTCGTTAACGCTGGTGGAGGCATCCATGGCCACTCCATGGGCACTGCTGCAGGAGGTCAAGCATTCCGTCAAGCGATTACTGCGACCTTAAATGGTATCTCCCTTAGAGATGCAGCATCAGAAACAGGCAATGAGGCTCTTCAAGCTGCCATTCAAGCGTGGGGGATTAGAGAATAATGACTCATAACCATTCAACTAAGAAACGCATCGTATTTTGTGATTTCGATGGCACCATTACTGTGAATGATAATATTATTGCGATCATCAAACATTTCAATCCTGAAGGCTGGGAAAAAATTGCGGAACAAACCATTGCACAAGAGATAACCATAAAGGATGGCGTCGGCCAGCTATTCCGTCTTCTTCCTGCTTCTATGCAAGAAGAGGTTATCGCCTTTAGCATCTCGAATGCGCGTATCCGTGATGGTTTCTCTGAATTTCTCACATATTGCAAGGAGCAGGACATCGAATTTTACGTGACAAGCGGCGGTATCGACTTTTTTGTATACCCAATCCTTGAAGCCTTTCATATTCCAAAAGACCATATTTATTGCAACGGCAGCGATTTCAGCGGAGAGCGCATTGAAATATTGTGGCCGAATCCATGTGATGGGAACTGCAGCAACGATTGCGGCATGTGCAAGACTACGATTATGCGCAAATTTCCGTCTGAGCAATATGAACGAATCATTATCGGGGACAGCGTGACTGATTTCGAAGGTGCAAAGCTTGCGGATATCGTGTATTCACGCTCACATCTTACGACGAAGTGCAAGGAGCTAGGGCTCGCACATACCGAATACGAAACATTCCATGACATTATTAAATCGATGAATGGCGAAGGGACGGACTAATCATGAGCTTTCAACAAATCGCATTAGAAGATAAGCAGCGGGCTTTATCCGAGCTCCGCGAAGTTAAAGAGCTGTTCGCAACGCGTGGCTGGTTTCCAGGCACAAGCGGCAACTTGTCGATCCGCGTTGGCGATTTCCAGCCTGATGATTTCCAATTTGCAGTAACCGCGAGCGGCAAAGACAAAACCGTACATACACCTGAGGATTATTTGTTCGTTGACCAAGACGGAAAGCCTTGTGAGTCAACGCGGTTGAAACCGTCGGCTGAGACGCTAATTCATTGCGAGATATACAAGCTGACAGGCGCTGGAGCAATCTTCCACATTCATTCTGTCTTCAACAGCGTTATTTCCGAGTATTTTTGGGATCGCAAGTCGGTACCTGTAGATGGTGTGGAGCTTATTAAAGGATTTAATATTTGGGATGAAGAAGCTCATATCGACATTCCAATCGTATCTAATTTCGCACACATCCCTTCTATCGTGCCAGAAATTACGGAACGTATTGTGAAGCATATTCCAGGTGTATTGCTGCGTAAGCACGGTATTTACGCATGGGGCGCCAACGCTTTCGAAGCCAAACGCCATCTTGAAGCATTCGAGTTTATTTTCGAATATGTGTATCGCTTGGAGCTGCTGCAGCGCGGCAATCGATAGTCAGTCAACATAAAGCTGCCAGAACAGCCCTTCGGCTGTTTTGGCAGCTTTTTCGATTTCAAGAAATTATGCGAGGCGTCAATAGATGTAGGTAGGTTTGTACATTCTATCTACATACCTCACACTCAGCCGCCTGCCGCCCACCTAGCTACGTTGCACTTTATACACTCTAATCGTCGTTTAAGTAACCATGCTCCTGCTACGTTGTAGTTTCTGCAATAGAATGGCGGTTTCGCAGCCTATATTTCACAAATAGGAATGATTCTGTTGCACTTTTTGCAACGTAGACTGACGAATTAATTTTTTTTGTGCGTTTCTATTGCACAAAGTGCAATGTACGCCGTAGTGCTTGGTTGGTTAGTTGCAGGAATATTTGCTTATGTACTTAAATTAGCATAAGAGTAAGAATGAGTTAGTATATGTCCTGTTAGAACCCATGTGAGCTTACAATAACCAGAAAGCTATACATACTTTGTTGTAAACACGCATGCATGCTTACCGAGTCGAATCGGCGGTTACGCAGACTCGAATTCATCTTGTAAGAACCCCTGTGCTCTTACACTAACTAGAAAGCTATAGTTACTACGTTGTAAGTACGCATGCGTGATAACGAGTCGAATTGGCGGTTAAGCAGGCTCACATTCATCCTGTAAGAACCCGCATAGACATATACTATGCATATACTCGGTGAAGTTTAATTAGTTACTGTAATCAGGAATTTTCCATCCAGCATGTTCCATATACATTAAACCATTCAAATAAATAATTGACATTTACGTAACGGCAACGTTCATAATAGTTCATTGAGGTGACCGCTATGAGAGTGCATGAAGCCGCAAAACAATTAGGTGTTACGCCGCGCACACTGCGTTTTTACGAGGAAAAAGGGTTGATTCACCCTACTAAAACACCTGAGAATAAATACCGTTCCTATTCTGAGGAGGATCTTATCAAGCTGCGTTGGATTATCTCACTCCGAGAGCTTGACATGCCGCTATCCTCCGTTCATGAGACAATCAGCCGAATCAATGAGACTGATATTTTCATCCGTACCATTGACCGCACACGCTCTAATCTATATGAGCAATGGTTGACGGCTACTAAAGCGCTGCAAGCACTCGATGAAACGATTTCCGATTGGCAGCGAACTAGAACTCCAGACCTTGTACAGCTGGAGCATGCTGCAACTGAAATGAAACGCAACCGAATGTTGCGCACTTCTTGGAGTGATCAATGGAACTATGACGAAATGGCTATTCTCCATGGCTATGATACGCCGCTAGCTGTACTCAACGGCATGCTCGAAGAGGAGCACTATTATCAGTCGCTTGTCCGAACGGTAGAATGGCTTGATCCTTACAAATACGAGAATGGGCTTGAGCTTGCATCAGGAAGCGGCAATCTGTCATCATTACTTGTCCAAGCTGGAGCAAACCTTACGGTCGTTGAGCAATCTGCTGAAATGCTTGCTATTATACGCGAGAGGCTCCCCTCTATTGACGCGAAGCAAGGCAATATGCTGGGCCTGCCGTTTGCAACACAAAGCTTTTCTTTTATTGCTTGTACCTTTGCCATGCATCACCTTGATCCTGCCCAGCAGCTACTCGCTCTTGAAGAAATGGATCGTGTACTACTTAACGGAGGTCGGATCGCGATTTGTGATCGAATAACGAATCATGGAGGAGATTCAAAGCGACAATTGCAATGGTTTAGGCAGAATGGATATACGACTGTAACAGAACAGTTAAATTCATCAGCTCAACTTGTATTTGCAAGCAAGCCTTAGCAATAGTTTTCAAATAGCTGCTAAATGAGAAATTCGGGACTGATCCAACAATATAAAAAGCGGTAGTCTAGGACTATAAATGTCCTAGACTACCGCTTCCCCGATTTCCTATTGGTCTTTATGAGATTTACATGCATGCATCCATTCATTTATGGATTCTATTCAAACTTCCTCTCCACATGCCATACCTATTTTTGCTGGATAAGTTCGAATCGGCTACCCGCATTTCTTACATGGGTCTCCGTAATCGGAAATGCGATGATGCAAATTACAAATCGATAAATCATTGCCTCTGCCCCTTTGATCGTGAAGGAAGGACAGACGTGGCTATGCTTTAAGCGCTCTTCCGTCTTGACGAGCCATCTCTGGTGTAATTCCATGCATCGTATGAAAAGCACGCACGATTCATTATCTCCAGCCACTCCATACACTTCCCTCTCTCACTATCAAATATAGCTAGGGCTGCGAATCGTTTCGCAACAATCTGTACCTAAAGATGTTGCATCCCGTCCACAGCGCACGAATTCGCCAATTATTGTCATACTACCATGTATTGGAGATATCTTGAATTAGGTAAACCGACTATTTGAGCAGCGTCACATCATCAGCCTGAACCAGTAGCATGGAGCATGTAACTTCAATTAGACATTCATTACGTTACTACAGCTGCTCTGCTCTGCTCTGATCTGATCTGTTCGATTCTATTCTATTCTATTCACACCTCCTTCTCACTTAACCTGCTGCCGCATCTATCCTGCACTTTTGCATTAACTTTGCCTTTTTCGCACACTTTTTAACGCCTATCCTGCACATTTGCATTAACTTTACTCATTTGGGACCTTAAACTCACATTTTATGCTCGTTTTACGAAGCTATACTGCAGGAGTGCAGTATAGCTTCCATTAATGGCCAGTATTCGGCCTCTATCCTGCGATTGTGCAGGATAGCTATTAAATGCACACCATACCACAATGGGATGGTATTGTTTCGTTTTTGAAACGATGTGTAATCGTATTGACAAAATGCTATTCAATCATAATATTTTCAAACAAGCAACTGATATAAATAAACGTAAACGGCTAAAGCCGTCATCTAGTGGCTAAACTAACATTTCGCGTAGAAATATAGAGAAAGTTGGAAAAATGAAATCCTTTCCTATACATCAAGCACAAACAGGTGTAGTCATCCATTGCTGGCTCAGCGCGTTTTATTCTGAGAAATGGAGAAGATATTTAGCCTAAAGATACGTTTTCTTAAACGATACGAAAAAAGAGGCTAAGCCATCGGCTTAACCTCTTCCTCCACGAAATTTCTGTGCGTGCGCACGGGCCTCATCAGCATTAGTTACTCGGTTGCGGCTCCATTCAATGAGTATGCGATCTATATATCGCAGACTTAGCTTGCCAGCAAACACGGCTTCCTTAAGAGCGAATCGAATAATTTCATCCGTATAGCGGTCATGGTCAAGCCAGCCTGATATCGTCTCACACTCAATGGGCGACAGCAGCCTGCCGAATTCTTGCTCGAATACGCTGAATAAATCGGAAACCGGCGCTTGCTGCTGTCTAATCGGCTGACGTTCCGCCTTCTTCGACTCCCGCATCAGCTCTGCTGTGAGCGCTGAAGCCTTCAGCAGCCATCCTGTCCAATTATAGCGCTCCGATTGCATGCCAGTTACACTATCGACATATTCATCGATCATCAAAAATTCGTCCTTCATGAGCCTTCCGAGCAATTGACCAACTTCTTTCACAGTCATGCCCATTCGCTCAGCCAGTTCCTCCGGCGTTGGGAAATCATTCCGATCCGCTTCCGTAAATACCATAATCTGCAGAAGCAGCATCGCTTCCGTTTCTGATATGCCAAGCTGGCGGTATGTGCGGAGCAGCATCGCTGATACATAGACGCCGCCCTCCTGCAATGCGGCAGCCATACCATGCGAGTAAGCCTTCCATATCTCGTTGTTCACTGGCAGCATTGCCTCCTATATCAAGCTATGATACCGTTTCTGACTGCTTCACTAAATTATACGTATCTCTTGCAATGAGTAGCTCTTCGTTCGTTGGAACGACCAGCACCTTCACGCGTGAGCTATCCGTCGTAATTTCACGGGCATCCTTGCGGCGTTCCCCGTTGCGTGCCTCATCGAGCTCAATGCCAAGGAACGAAATACCTTCGCAAATCGCTTTACGAAGGGCTACCGAGTTCTCCCCTACACCAGCTGTGAACACAATCGTGTCAACACCATTCATCGCAGCAGCATAAGCGCCAATGTACTTCTTCACTCGGTATGCGTACATGTCAAACGCTAGCTTGGCGTTTTTGTCGCCTTCGATCATGGCTTCAGTAACCTCGCGCATGTCGCTGCTTATTCCCGAAATCGCGAGCATCCCGCTATGTTT
This sequence comes from Paenibacillus sinopodophylli, assembly GCF_005930355.1. Lineage (GTDB taxonomy): Bacteria > Bacillota > Bacilli > Paenibacillales > Paenibacillaceae > Pristimantibacillus > Pristimantibacillus sinopodophylli. The sequence goes on along the minus strand of NZ_VDBO01000001.1, from coordinate 347,138 downwards.
GTTAAGCATAGAATTTACTTCATTCAATGTCAATTCTTCTTTGTTCATAACGAAAGGTACGATTGCAGGGTCCATGTCACCACTGCGTGTTCCCATCATAAGACCTTCAAGCGGTGTCATCCCCATGCTCGTATCGAATGATTTGCCATCGAGAATGGCCGTACAGCTTGCACCATTACCAATATGACAAGTAATCATCTTAATGGATTCAAGCGGCTTCTGCAAATAATTTGCTGCCTTTGCGCTTACATAAGAATGGGAAGTGCCGTGAAAGCCGTATCTACGGATTTTGTGACGGCGATACAGCACAGTTGGAATCGGGTATAGATACGAAGTGTTCGGCATCGTTTGGTGAAAAGCTGTATCAAATACGACAGCCTGTGGAATACCTGGCAAATTCGCATCTACCGCTGAAATACCCATCATATGAGCCGGATTGTGCAAAGGAGCCAAATCAAACAATCTACGGATTTCTAGCTTCACCTCTTGGGTTACAAGCACGGAGCTGCTGAATGCTTCACCGCCGTGTACGACACGGTGACCGACTGCATCAATCTCGTTCAAACTTGAAATGGCGCCGAATTCGGGATTTGTCAGCATATCGATTACCCGTTTGACCGCCGTTACATGATCCAGAATTTCACTTACGTTGCGTACCTCTGGCTTATCAACCGGTTCATGCGTAACAATCGATGAATCCATCCCGATTCGCTCTACTCGGCCACTTGCTAGTACGGATTCATCCTGCATGTTATACAGCTGGTATTTTAATGAGGAGCTTCCTGCATTGATGACTAATACTTTCATTATATTCGATCCCCATCCTTGTCATATTTGAAAAAGCCAACACCTGATTTAGCACCAAGATGTCCTGCGCGCACCATTTTTTTCAATACAATGGATGGACGATATTTGAGCTCGCCATACTCACGGAACATCCGGTCGAGTGCTGCAAGCACGGAATCTAATCCGAAGCGATCAGCCATCTCGAATGGCCCATGCTGGAAGGAGTAACCGATCCGCATGGCACTATCGATATCCTCTGCTGACGCTACGCCTTCTTCGAGCACATGCAGCGCTTCGTTAATAAACAAGCAGATGAGGCGAGTGGTTACGAATCCTGGTGATTCGAACACCATGATCCCTTTTTTGTTAATAACCTCTTCTACAAAATGTTTCGTCTTAGCGAAGGTTTCGTCGGAGGTTTTCAATCCGCGTACAATTTCCACTAGATCGATTTTGGATACGGGATAGATGAAATGCAAGCCGATAACACGATCAGGATACTTCGTTACGCTAGCCAGCTCCGTTAAGCTGAGTGTAGATGTGTTGCTTGCAAGAATAACATCAGGGCTGCAGATTTGGTCGATGGATTCGAAAATGGCTTTCTTCTGATCCAAATCCTCAGTAATGGTTTCAATGACAAGCTCGCATTCGGCAAGCCGTTCATTGCTTGTTGTTGCTTGAATTCTATTCATTATAAGTTTCTTCTCTGATTGCGTGAGTGCCCACTTTTCAATTTGCTTGTCTAAGCTTACCTTGATCATTTCCTTGCCATAAGTAAGACGCTCCTCCGAGCGTTCAATAATAATAACATCCATTCCTCTTGAGGCGAGCATTTCTGCAATTCCCTGCCCCATTGTTCCGACTCCTACCACGCCCACTGTTTTTATGTGCAATGTATTAGCTCCTTTAGTATGGTAATGCTTCTTATAACATAATGAGAAGCATTCTCTCTATATCTATTTCATTCTTATTATAACGTTTTTCATCAAAAAGAGAAGGCGGATACGTACTCCGCCTTCAAATTGTAATATTGTAAACGTTTTATGCGGCACTATTCGGTGAAAACAGTTTTCTAAACTCATCTCCACTTAATGTTTCCTCACGAAGCAGCGTTTCTAGCGACTGTGTAAACACCAATCTTCTAGCTTCAAGCATCGATTTGGTTTGCAGCATGAGCTCATCCAATATCGAACGATTCGTGGATGCCCATACTTCCTTTGTCACCATGGATGCATCAATAATGCCAAGGTTTGTAAGTCCAGATTCCATCATCGTCTTTACGATATTCATCGCTTGCTCGAAATCACCTCTAGAGCCGGTGCTTCTATCGCCATAGAACATTTCTTCTGCAGCGGCACCGCCAAGAGCAATCATAATTTGTCCATTTAAAAAAGGTTTCGTGTACAAATACTGATCTTGCTGCGGATTATGCCTTACGTAACCAAGTGCCTGCCCGCGCGGAGACAAAGCAACCTGTGATACGCTGCCCGGACGCACAAGTTCTGCCATAATGGCGTGGCCAAGCTCATGCAATGCTATCCGTTCACGCTCTTCTTTAGAAGTTTCACGATCCGTCTTCTCGCCCATCATCACTTTATCAATAGCCATCGATAAATGACTCTCAGCGATCTCATCACTACTCTCGCGCATCGCATAGATCGCTGCTTCATTCATGACGCTCTCAAGCTGTGCACCGGAGAAGCCGAATGACTCCTTCGCTATGCGATCTAGATCAACAGCTGCTTCAATTGGCTTATTGTTTGCATGGATGTTCAGAATATGCAATCTGCCCTTTTTGTCTGGCAGATCAACGCCAATATGACGGTCGAATCGACCTGGTCGAAGAAGAGCACTATCGAGCATTTCCTTGCGATTTGTTGCGGCAATCAGAAGAATCCGCGGCGATTCGTTCTCATAAATACCATCCATCTCCGTCAATAGCTGATTCAAGGTCTGATCATATTCACGCTGCTGACCGCCGTCTCGTTTACCGCCTATTACTTCTATCTCGTCAATAAAGATGACTGCACTGCTTTTATTCGCTTTTTTCGCCTTCGTACGTGCTTCCTTGAACAAATCCCTTACGCGTCCAGCGCCGACACCGACGTACATTTCGACAAATTCACTTCCTGATGCAGCCAAGTAGATCGAATCGGTATATTGCGCTGCTGCTTTGGCAAGCAATGTTTTCCCTGTTCCAGGCGGGCCGGCTAATAGTATCCCTTTCAACGGGCGAATGCCTAGCTTTGCGATTTTTTCCTGATGAACCAGAAAATCAAGTGCCTCTACAAGCTCCTGCTTCGGACGCTCTTGTCCGCCAATCTGCTCAAAGGTTAGCTGAGAAGGCTTTTCGCCTGAACGCTGTTTATGGCTGGATATAGCCGTCAGCTTGCCTCTTCCGCGTGCTGCATAAACAACAGCAAAGCCGAGAACGCCCAGCAGCACAATCGGAACAACATTTTGTCCAATAAAAATAAGAAAGACAATTAATACCGGTACGACGCCAATCGCAATCTCGATTCCATGCTTACGCATATTACCAAGCCTCCATTTGGGTTGATGTACGTGGCAGCACGACATACTTCACTGCATCCTGCATTCTAAGGGTTATATAAACATTCGTCTCGTCCATTTCCGTAGCAACAGTCACATTCTTATTATCTTTCGACGCCCTATCCATCGCTGCCGGTATGCCCGAATATGTTTTCGTCTCCATCGCCTCAGCAATATCGAACATGGCTGCGTACCAAATCTCGTCAAGCTGTTTATCCGGTTTTTGTTTTATGTTCAATAGTAGTTTGCGATCATCAAAAACCTTGCTCCCGTTTGCTTCGATACGTTCATACACATCTCTCAAACTTGCGTCAGCAGCAAGCTCAAGTGAAATCGTAACCTGACTGCTATTCATAATAGGCTTGTCCGATGAGATCACGCCTGATACTTCCTTCGCAACCTGCTCTAACGGCGCTGCAACACTCACCTGATTATAAATCGCCCAGCCTCCAAACAATACGCCTGCAGAAATAGCAGCTGTAATAACAATGGGTACAATACGCGGTTTCATCATGAATAAAATCCCTCCCGCAGCTTTATATGTTGTTTCCGTATATCAAAGTCTCTATACGAGAGTATATCATCAATAGCTGCGGTTTACGTCCATCAATAAAAGGAAACGGAGCCTTATGGCTCCGTCCGGGAAGGTAACGTATAGGAATTAATCAATTGTCCGCTGGCAAAATCATAGAAATCGTATTTGTATGGAGAAGATTGCTCCCCTATGCTGTAGAAGATTTCCCACACTCGCTGACTATCAAGCAAGCCCGGCTGTATTCTTTTGATATGTGCATCTGGATGCTCGCTCTTGAAGCTTGCATTAAGCTCTTGCTGCGTAATACCGGCTGATGCCTTAACCACTTCAGGTACCGCGCCTTCCACAAGCCACACATAAAGCTGCTCATTGTCTTTGCCTTTGCCTTTGACAATCCAGCTACTTGTATCCCAAACATGATGATAGACCTGTTCAACCTCCGTAAGCTCAGCGGCTTCAACTGCCTGCGCCTTCGCTTTTTCCACTTCGGACTGAAGCGGATTTTGAATTTCACGAAAATATACAAACGCAATGGTGACGAGCGCTAAAAGTCCAGCAACGATTACGAATATCCATCGCTGCATCGTCATGACCGGAGGGCGTTTCCTAGCTGTCGCACGCATTAGGCATTCAACAGACGGTCGAAGCTCGCCTGTGCATCGTAACGAATTTGCTCCTCATCAAGGAAGGTACATGCTCCGTTATTCAGAACTTGTCGCCCATCAATCCAAACATGCTTTACATCCCTGCCTGTGCCCGAATACACCAAGTGGGATACCATATCCGTTTTTGGGTAGAAATGCGGCTGCTCGATATCAATAGCGATGAAATCAGCCTTCTTGCCAACTTTTAAGCTGCCAAGATCATCTTCCTGCCAAATCGATTTAGCACCGTTTATCGTTGCCAGCTTCAATGCTTCTAGAGCAGGGACAGCCGTTGGATCACCTGAAATGCCTTTATGAAGGAGAGCAGAGAATCGGATTTCCTCGAACAGATCAAGGTTATTGTTGCTTGCTGCGCTGTCTGTCCCCAAAGAAACGGTAATACCAGCACGTATCATATCAGGTACACGCGCGATACCGCTAGCTAATTTCAGATTGCTCACTGGATTATGAGAAACCTTCACCGCTTTGGCGGCAAGCAGTTCAATTTCAGCATCGTTCAAATGTACAGCATGAGCAACGAGTGCTGGACGGGAGAAGAAACCAAGACGATCCAAGTGCTCAACTGGACGCACGCCATAATCTCTAACATTCTGTTCGACCTCGGCAATCGTTTCGGACATATGCGTGTGGAGCGGCAAATTGTAATCATGTGCAGCCTGTACGAACCTCTCAATGTACTCAGGTGGACATGTATAAGGTGCATGCGGCGAGATCATAGTCGTAATTCGGCCATCTGCTTTGCCATTCCATTCACGTGCGAATGCGATAGCCTCAGCTAGCTTGGCTTCTTGAACGTCTGGAGGACATAATCCGATAACTCCTCTTGTCAATACACCGCGAATACCGCTTTGCTCCGTCACCTGTGCCACTTGATCCATACGATCATACATATCAACGAAAGCTGTCGTACCAGAACGAAGCATTTCTACAATGGCCAAAGCGCTTCCTGCGCGAGTATCTAGATCGATATATCTACCTTCCATTGGCCACATTTTTTGTTCCAGCCATACTTGCAGGTTCTGATCATCGGAATATCCCCGCAGCAGACTCATAGCAGCATGACCATGTGTATTGATAAGCCCAGGCATGAAAGCAAGCTTGCTTCCATCGATTTTTTGTATGTTCTCATCTAGAAATGCAGGCTCTTCTGTACCTATGTAAGTTATTCGATCATTGGTAACAACCATATGCCCTTTGAAAGAAGGATTCTCGTCATCCATCGTAATAAAAAAACCATTTTCAATCCAAATCTGACTCATCGTTATTCTCTCCTTCTCGCACTAAGTAATAAGCAATGCTAAGTAATTCTCTCGTAAAATCTGCGTTTTGTATACGTACCTCGTCAGGAACTCTCAATATGGCAGGTGCAAAATTAAGGATGCCCTCGACGCCCGCTTCTACAAATTGATTGGCAACGTTTTGCGCTTCGAATGCAGGCACCGTAATGATTCCAATTCGAATCTTTTGTTCTGCAACCGTCGCAGCAAGGTCACTCATGGGCAGTACCGTTAGATTGTTTATACTCGTGCCAATCTTACTCGGATGATCGTCAAAAACTGCCGTAATCTGCATATTATCTTTCGAATATTTATTATAATTACATAAGGCATGACCCAAATTTCCGGCGCCAACCAATGCAACCTTTATGGTCTGGTCTACTTTCAATATTTGGCGAATTTTCTCGATAAGATATACGACATCATACCCTACGCCTTTGCGGCCAAACTCTCCGAAATAAGCGAGATCCTTACGAATTTGAGCAGGGTTCAAATCAAGCTTGTTGCCTAAGTCCGATGAAGAGATCGTCTGAATCTCACGATTCACCATTTCGTTCAACACTTGCAGATAGACGGGAAGTCTTCTGACGACGGCCTCCGAAATTTTTGTTTGCTTCATCGCTTCTCCTCCTCACTGCTTGATTCGCTATTCTTTACTGGTACCGCTTGCTCATTCTCTTCACTTAGCCATTCACGCATACGAATGATCATTTGGTCAGTATGCATCGTTTCAATCTTCGGACCAGGCAATGAATATAAGAAATGCTTGCCGTAATACGTATCAATGACTCTCGTATCATATATAATAACGATTCCTTTATCCTGTGACGTTCTTACAAGCCGGCCGAAGCCTTGCTTGAATCGAATAACCGCCTGAGGAATGGACAGCTTCATGAATGGATTCTGCTTCTGGCGCTGCAGCATCTCTGCCTTTGCTTCGGCTAGCGGATGGCTGGGCGGCTGGAAAGGCAATCGAACGATAGCCAAACAGATCAAAGCTTCGCCTGGAATATCCACACCTTCCCAGAAGCTGCTTGTGCCAAGCAGAACGGATTCAGGCGTTTGACGGAATCGTCTCGTTAGCTTTGTCCGATTACCGCTGTCGATTCCTTGGCCAAGCACTTGAATACCCGATGTGCTCAGCTTTTCTTTCAGCGGCTCATAGACCTGTTTCAGCATGCGATAAGAAGTAAATAACACCAGCATTCTACCTTTTGTTTCCTTTGCCGCGTCAGCAAGAGAAGCAACTAGCATATCCATATAGGTGTCATTCACGGATACACCTTTAAGCACAGGGAAATTACGAGGAATGACAACAAGTGCCTGCTCCCTGTAATTGAAAGGCGACGGCAATTGAACAGTCTTCAACCTGCCTTGCTCCTCATAACCGGTGAGTCCAAGCTGCTCCTGCGCATACTGGAATGACTTCTGTACGGATAGCGTTGCGGAAGTAAGCACAATACTTTCTTTCACATCGAAAAAATACTTTTGAAGCTGTGCGCTAACGTCCACAGGGACGCCATACAGCTGCACAGAACGATAGCGGTACACGCTGCTTGCTTCGATCCAGAATACCGTGTCATGCATCTCCAGCTTGACGAAGATGCGCAGCTCGTCTTTCAAACGAACGATATCTCTAACCGCTCCATTTAAATCCGTAACAAGCGCTTGAACCGCTGAATCATCTACGCGGTCTTTAATATCTGTAATCATTTTCTCTACTGTACGAGCAACCCGGTTCAGCTCGGTATGTAGATTGCCCTCAACCGTAACGCCATCCTCCCAACCAGCTGGGAGCTCGTCTTTCTTGAGTCGGCATACCGATTGTCCGTTCTCCGTTGGACCATCTGACGAGGTTGACGTAAAGCTGTAGAACATTTCGAACAGTTTATCCCAATGCTCTTTGATTTCATTGAATATAGGTATGACCGTATCAATCGTTTCAAGCCAAGATGCTTGATGTGCGTCATCCTCGTACATCAGCTTCTGACGTAGGCCAGGCAATAAGCCTGAACGCGAATCCTTGTATAAACGCTGAATGACCTGAGTCAATGAAAAATAATTGATTTGCATACCCAGATGCTTGCCTGCTACTTCCTCTACATGATGAGCTTCATCAATGATGAGATGGGTATAAGACGGGAGAAGCCGGTGATCCGCTTGCACATCTGTAAAGAGCATAGAATGATTCGTTATCGTAACATCTGCAATGTTGGCTTCATGCTTGGCTCTGTGATAAAAACAGCGTTTGAACCAAGGACAGGCTCGGTTTAAGCATGAATCTGTATCGCTCGCTACGGTTGACCAGAACTCAGCTCCTTTGTTGCCGAAGTTAAGCTCCTCTTGATCGCCAGTTTCGGTTTCGCCAAGCCATACGACCATTTGGGCAGCTGTAACCGTATCCTCTATCGGAGAAACGAGATCCTTTGTGTTGACTTTACCCTCAAACTTGCGCAAGCACAAATAATTGCCTCTGCCTTTGAATATAGATGCTCTGAACTCGAAAGGTAAAATATCTTCAAGCAAAGGCAAATCACGTTGCCTTAGCTGCTCCTGCAAATTGATAGTATGAGTGCTGACGACAACCTTTTTGCCATTCTGTATACCATAGTAAAGTGCAGGAATCAAGTAACCGAGAGACTTGCCTGTTCCCGTGCCTGCTTCAATAAGCAAATGCTGATTTTGATTTAGCGCACTGTAAACCTCTTGAAACATGGTTACCTGCGCTTCTCGTTCCTCATAATTTTCGAATTTCTGTTCGAAACGTTGTCTGACTTCGGCCAAATAGTTATCGAATGAAACATCCGTTAACGGCATCGCATTCGTACTGCCGGCACGGGGAGGCTGCTCTTCATTCCACTCCCGAACTTTCAGAGCGAATTGATTGAAATAATCGTACTCATTCGATTCGAATACGTTTTTATATTCCATTTCTTGCTGGGTGTGCTTAATGAACCAGCTCAAATCACTGCCGTCATCAACAAGCGCGGAAAGCCGCTGCAAAGTGAGCAGCGGCATTTTGCGTAGCTTTTTAACCGTTTCAATTAACAATAGCCCAGTTGCTCTGGCATCGCTGTCTGCACGGTGATGCTGATCATGCGGTATACCGAATAGCTCGGAGACTGCTCCAAGCTGGTACGTATTAATAGTAGGATATAAAATTTTAAGTAGTTCGATGGTATCCAGCCTTCGTCCGCCGAATGGTCGCAAACCACATCTTTTAAGTGCCTGATTCAAAAATCCTGCATCGAAACCGACATTATGTGCTACCAAAACGGTATCCTCCAGCAATGGAGTAAGCTGGTTGATGACCTCCTTGAGAGACGGAGCATCCGCAACAAGCGATTCATCAATCCCAGTTAACTGTGTAATAAAGGCCGGTATTGGGATATTAGGGCGAACAAAGGAGCTGAACTGGTCAATGATCTCAAGCTCATCAGAGACGATGACCAGTCCAACTTGCAATATGTCATCCTCCAAGCCATGTCCCGTCGTTTCTAAATCCAATACTGCAAATTTCATGTATTCCCCGATCCTCTCACAAACAGCACAGCTCGGTGCTTCCGAAATATAACGATAATTGCTTGGGCGTTTCTTGACATGACTTCAAGTTGCTCATGGGATCTTTGAAGCTTGGACATACATCATGAGCTTTCATAAATAGCAGCTCAGCCTGCGCCAAGTTCGTATGCACAGCTTGAATGCACCCTAGCGCATTATATCCCATTGCCAGCCATTTGGGGAAGTCTGTTGTAGCAATCAGCATTTGGAAATGACGCTGTGCTTCACTCCAATTCTGAAGATGCATATTCGTCATGCCAAGAAAAAGTCTAGCCAAATTACATTCCGGCGACTGACTAATAACCGTTTGGAACTGTATCGCCGCTTCAGAAAACATAAACAGTTTATAATAGCCCTGACCTTTGGATATGAATAAAGCAAGCTCGTCAGGAATTTCCAAATCTGCTGCATTGCAAGAAGATTTCTCACTTACAGGCAAGCTGTGCTGGACAGCTCCCTGAACGTTCGGCTCCTTAGTAATGACTGCTAAATTGCCATGCTGCTCCTTGAAATCTGCAAATTTCTCTTCGAACGAAAGCCATTGCTCGATAAACGTATCACTAACCTTCTTGAGCTCATTCATCTGTTCTTCGTAATGCTGCTTCTCCACTACATCAGCGTCACCATATTGCTCAATAATTTGATCAAGCATGTCGTTCATGGATGAAAACATATGCTGGAACATACCGCACCCGCCTTCGCTTAAGAATTAAGGAGTGTTATGTTCATTTTCTGTTTTAACAGCGGTTTTCATACAGCATCCCATTCGTTACATAATGAAGGGATTAACACTGCTAATCGTTAAATTAAAGGATAGTTGCGTGAAGCTCCTCGTTCAATACCTGCAGCGGCCGGTTCTGAGCATCCAGTATCGTAACAATTGGTCTGTGTACCTTCGCTTCGGCCTCTGTCATCATCGCGTATGAAATAATAATGACTTGATCACCAGGTTGAACCTGTCTTGCAGCGGCCCCGTTCAAGCAAATAACCCCTGAACCCCGTTCACCTGTTATCACGTAGGTTTCGAACCTAGCGCCGTTGTTGTTGTTAACGATTTGAACCTTTTCATTCTCCCAGATGTTGGCTGCATCCATCAAATCTTCATCAATCGTAATGCTGCCCACATAGTTCAGATTAGCTTCTGTTACAGTTGCTCGGTGAAGTTTTGACTTCATCATCGTTCTAAACATACGAGTTCACCTCCGTTGCCTGTATAATTCGGTTATCAATAAGCCGCGTCGCTCCGAACTTGACTGCTACGGCTAATAGTAATGGCTCCTTATAGGTACTTAATAATGCAGCAGCATCAATAGGCTGCAAGGATGGGAATTGCAGCAGTTCCACATAGTCGATGACGGCTTCATCCGCTTCATTGATTGCATCCTTTACGATGGCTTCCAAGCGCGCTGATGTCATACCTTGCTCAGTAAGCTGTTCTTCAGCCTGTCGAAGGCTTCTCGACAATAACACCGCTTGTACACGCTGCTCAGGTGTTAAATATAAATTCCTCGAGCTTAATGCGAGGCCATCAGGCTCACGTACGATCGGACAGGCTACAATCTCAACATGAAAGTTAAGATCATTGACCATCTGCTTAATTACAGCTACCTGCTGGGCATCCTTCATGCCAAAGTAAGCTCGATCTGGCTGAGCGAGGTGAAACAGCTTACTTACAACTGTACCAACACCGTCGAAATGACCAGGACGTGACGCTCCACAGAGACGATCTGTCACCTGGCTGACAATAACGCTTGTCAATGGCTTATTGGGGTACATTTCGTCCACCGAAGGCATAAATACCAGATGAGTTCCGCACTCCTCTGCAAGCATCAAGTCACGTTTCTCATCTCGTGGATATCGATCCAAATCCTCATTCGGGCCGAATTGGAGCGGGTTCACGAATATGCTTAATACAACCGCATCATTCTCATTATGAGCCTGCCTTAGCAGGGACGCATGTCCCTCATGCAGAAAGCCCATTGTAGGAACAAACCCAATTGATTTGTTCTGCTTTCTTAGGCTTGATAGCTGGAGCTTCAGCTCTGCTTTCGTACGACAGACAATCACGATGTTTCGACCCCTTTCTTCACCTGTCCGGCCTTTCCCAACTGACTGTCTGGTTGACTCTCATTCGAGCTGCCATACAACGAAGGGATCGCTGCCGGTGTAGCACCGAACACATGCTCCTCGTCAGGGAATTGCCCTGACTTTACGTCATCTACATAGGATTGAATCGCATTTCTAATCGTCGTACCAATATCTGCATAAGTTTTCACAAACTTTTTCTCGAAATATGGGGAGGAATATTGCAAAATATCATGATAGACAAGCACTTGACCATCACAGCTGCGTCCCGCTCCGATCCCAATAACCGGAATTGAGAGCACTTCACTTATATGAGCAGCAAGCGACTCGGTGACAAGCTCAATAACGATACTGAACGCCCCAGCCTCTTCAATCGCTTTGGCATCCTCAATAAGACGCTGTGCATCTGCATCCAGCTTGCCTTGCACTTTGTAGCCGCCAAGCTGATGTACGGATTGAGGCGTCAAGCCTATATGCCCCATTACCGGTATACCTGCCTTGACTAGCGCGGCAACATCTCCTGCTATATCAACGCCGCCCTCAAGCTTTACGGCTTGAGCGCCGCCTTCCTGCATAATCCTTGCCGCATTTTTTAGCGTCGACTCACGTCCAATCCCATAGGTCATGAAGGGCATATCCGCAACGATAAACGTTTGCTGCGCGCCTCTTGCAACAGCTCTTGTGTGATAAACGATATCTTCAATCGTGACTGGAATCGTTGTATCATAGCCAAGTACGACATTTCCGAGTGAATCTCCGACAAGAATGACGTCAATTCCTGCTTCCTCAGCAAGCTTAGCTGAAGGATAATCATAAGCTGTTAATACGGAAATCGCATTGCGGTCCTGCTTCATTTTTTTCAAATTCGTAATCGTCAGTCGTTTCCTCATCAGCTTCATCCTCCGTTCAATGATAGGATAAACACAAAAAAACCTTTTAGCCGTTGCTAAAAAGGTCCCCAAACTGAAAAGGAAACGTTTGCTTGTCGTGCTTCCTTCTGTCTCGGTCCCTACGGCTCAGAGCAGAGTGTGCATTCCCAACCATTTGCATTTTTTGAATTCATCATCAGTGCAGCTCCCTTAGAATACCGCCTGATAACATCAGTTTACCAAACTTTCTTCATTCCGTAAACGGCTTCTGCCTGACTAAAGCGGCTCGCCCATCTCTGCGGAGAAGACAGATTGAATCGACCCGTCAGCAAGCTGGATACGGATCGCACCACTTGCGTCAAGACCGATCGGAGTGCCTGCCATATCGCCTTGTGGCGTAACTAAACGTACCGGTTTACCTAAGGAAACGGATAAAGCCTCCCAAAGCGTTATAATGAGTCCAAAGCCTTGCTCCTGGTAAAGAAAATATAGCTGCTCCCATTCCTTTAAGAAATCTGCGATAACGGTTTCTCTCGTCCATTTCGTACCGCTGCTGATGCGAAGTGACGTTGCCTTCTCCAACAATTCCTCTGGGTAGTCCGATTCCTCAAGATTCACACTGATTCCGATTCCAGCGATGACATAGCGAAGTCGTTCGTCCTCAGCTGCGGATTCAAGCAGGATACCGCTAATTTTTTTACCGTCTATCAACAAATCATTCGGCCATTTGATGCCAATTGGCAGCGAGGTTACTCTCTTCAAGCTTCTGCATAATGCAACGGCAGTTAGAAGTGTAAGCTGCGGTGCGAAATGAATGGGCACTGAAGGTCGCAGCACCATGCTCATCCATACCCCTTTGCCTCGCGGCGACACCCAGCCTCTTCCCATGCGGCCGCGTCCATTCACCTGTTGCTCGGCAATATATAATGTCCCTTCAGGAGCGCCTTCTTCCGCAGCAGCGCGGGCTAAGTTTTGTGTGGACTCGACCGATTCAAACCAATGAACGGTCTTTCCGAATATATTCTCTTGAAGCATGCTGGACAACTCCTCCACTGCGAGCTTCTCGGGAATGCTTAACAAACGGTATCCCAATTTTCTAGACGCTTCGAATTGATAACCTGCGGCTTCCAGCTTGCGAATTTGTTTCCAGATCGCTGTTCTGCTTACGCCAAGCGCTTGGCTGATAACTTCTCCCGACACATATTCACCGGGCTTATCCGCAAACAATTGCAGCAAAGGCTCGTAATTCATTTGATTTAATCCTCCTTAAAGTTTTGCGAAGCAAAACTGACCTCGTAAGCATGTGCTTAGTTTTGCGAAGCAAAACTGACTTCGTAAGCACCTACTCCCACTCCGATGCTCGCTGCAAGAGAATGCTCTTCTCGTTCTTTAGCTCTCCGCTCGCTACGAGTAGAAGCAGCCTGTTTAAATAATGGCTGACCCAAGGTCCCGCTTCTCTGTCCAAGTCGTTGCAAAGCTCCTTGCCGCTAACGCTAAGCTGCTTCAGTTTATAAACAACCATTCGGTCCATCCAGCTCTTCAAGCGGCTTAAATGGTCATCTGGAAGTCTTAGCTTGTGTGTTGGCAGCAAACTTATCACAGCTAGCCAGTGGCTTGCAGTATCCGTCCCAAAACGAAGGACCAAATGGATCCAATACACCTGTTGTTCCTTGCTCGTTGCTGGATAATTACGGCTAAACATCATCGTGTGAAGAGTGGTGATATCCACGATCGTTTTGGTTCGCGCATTCGAGAATCGGAACACTTGCATAGCTTGCTGCACAGCTGGAACGGCAAGCTGTAACCCTATCGCAACGGCCGCAAAGCGCAGATCAAGCTCGTCCAGCTCATGTATGTGCAGAAACAGTTCCTTCATCTGCCCCATATTCAACTGAGCCTGCATAAGGGCTTCATTCGTTTCATCCCACAGTGGCTCCTTCAAATAACTCAGTAAACCGCTTGCAATGACAAAATGAAGTGCTCTTTGTGGTGATTTGCTCATGAGCATCTTGTCCAGCTCCGCCTGAACCCGTTCCATTGCAATGAAACGGAGCAATGGCCGGTGCTGCTTGAGCGCTCTCCAAGTTCCAAGAGTCGGTGTCAAATGATACACGCCGATGAATCGAACGGCTCTAATCATACGGAGAGCATCCTCTTGGAAGCGAGCATTCGAATCCCCAACCGATCGCAGCTTCTTGTCAGTCAAATCCTGAAGACCACCATAGGGGTCATGCAGCTCTCCATCCTCTGCAAGCGCCATTGCGTTCATCGTGAAGTCTCGCCTCAGCAAATCACCGTCAAGGTCAGTAATATACCTTACGCTTTCAGGTTTACGGTGATCCTCATAGGCAGATTCCTGCCTGAATGTCGTTACTTCATAGCCAATCCCATCATCCATGACGGTAATAGTTCCGTGCTGCAAGCCCGTTGGGATGCAGTGCTCAAATAGCTCAAGCACCTGCTCCGGACGTGCCGATGTTGCTATATCTATATCTTTGATCGGTAAACCGAGCACCGTATCTCGAACAGCGCCTCCAACGAAGAAGGCTTCGAAATGATGCTCTCGAAGCCTTCTCACAATAGGCACCGCGGATATAATAAGATTGGAAAATGCAAGCCGCATCCCCATCACCATCCTTGGCCACACATGCTTATGCGGTTAATCGCTGCATACGGCAATTGGCAAATCCGCCTCTATGCCAAGCACGCGGTAATAGATTTGTTCGTATTGTGTCGTTATAACGTCATTACAGAATTCGTTACGCGCTCGGAAAATGCAAGCTTGCTTGAATTGCTCATGAAGCTTTTCATCCAGCAATAATCTCTCTGCGTTTAAGGCCATATCCTCTACATCGCCGATTGGCGACAAGAACCCGGTCTCACCGTGCGTAACGAGCTCGGGAATACCGCCCGCATTTGAACCGACAGTAGGTACGCCGCAAGCCATAGCCTCAAGCGCTACGAGACCGAAGCTTTCTTTCTCCGAAGGAAGGAGCAGTACATCTGCCATTGAAATAACTTGTGCGACATCCTCTTGTTTGCCAAGAAAATGAACGCGTTCCTCAAGTCCAAGCTGCCTGATTCGGTACTGAATTTTGGATAGCTCCGGCCCCTCACCTACAAGCAACAGCTTGGAAGGCACCTTCTCGGAAACGCGCGCGAAAATTTCAACAACATCGCTCACACGTTTTACAGGACGAAAATTCGAGATATGCATTAAAATTTTCTCGTCCGGAGCAGCGTAATCCGCTCGCAATGACACGGCATCCCGCGGATAATACACTCGTTTATCAACAAAATTATAAGTTAAGTCAATAGGTGTCGTGATATCAAGCAGGTTCCTTGTTTCATTAATGAGATCATTCGACACTGCTGTTACCGCATCGCTTTGATGAATGGCAAGTCTGATCAAATCCTTAAGAGATTCATCCTGCGCGAGTACAGTTATGTCTGTACCATGAAGCGTTGTCACCGTTTTAAGACCATCACCGTTCATTTGCTTTGCAATATATGCACACACAGCATGAGGCACTGCATAATGAACATGAAGCAGATCAAGCTGCTGCATCTTCGCGACTTGTGCCATCTTGCTAGCTAATGCCAAATCATAAGGAGGATAGCGGAACACGTAATAATCATTCACCTCTACCTCATGAAAAAATATGTTTTTATTGAAATGACCCAAGCGAAACGGAATACTATGTGTTATAAAATGAATTTCATGGCCACGCTCCGCAAGCAGCTTACCCAGCTCTGTAGCAACAACGCCTGATCCGCCCAGGGTGGGGTAACAGGTTATGCCAATCTTTAATTTTCTCGCCACTGATGTCGCACCTCCTGTGTTCGTCACGTATAACCATTGTATTACACAAGAGCTGTACGATTTGTCAAAAATATTGAACGGCATGAGGGCGTTTTATCGCAAAGCCCTCCGCATAAGCCCAGCCTCTTGCTTGTCCAAGCAGCGAATCTCTTGCTTCTACCCGTTCTATGTAGCCATTCGTGAGCGGTGTCAACACGCGGTCTTCACCTATCGTGATGGACTGGAATTGTGAACGATACGCAAGCATCGCATTACGTTTCGTTTCGTAATAATCGCTGACATCAACGACTAACGATTCATGCTCAGAATCATTAATGTAATAATATACGAGCTGCGTGACTTGTACAGCAGGCAGCTCAGGCATGTACCGGCGAAGCTTAGCATTGAATACTGCTTCCTCAATTAATCGGCTGCATGCCACATGATCAGGATGACGGTCAACCCAATAAGGGGCGAACACAACACGCGGCTTGAAGGTTCTGATCTCTGCAACGATCCGCTCTATTTGTTCACGTGATGCCACTAGTCCACGGTCTGGAAAACCGAGATTGGTTCGTGCGCTTAGTCCGAGCACTTCTGAGGCAGCGGCAGCTTCCTGCTTCCGCAGCTCAACCGTACCATTCGTAGACATCTCCGCATACGTCAAATCACATACACCGACACGATGCCCGGCTTGTACATGCTTAGCAATCGTACCGCCCATGCCGATCTCAGCATCATCCGCGTGTGCCCCGAATACAAGAATATCAAGTTCTGTCGTCATTCGACGATACCCGGCTTGTATTTATGAACAAGCTCGCGCCATGCGAAATCTCCGCGTTCCAGCGCTTTCACGAGCAGCTCTGCAGATGCTACGTTTGTCGCCACAGGAATGCCTTGTACATCGCAAAGACGAAGCAGCGCGATAATATCCGGCTCATGCGGCTGTGCCATCAAAGGATCACGCAAAAATATAATTAAATCCATTTCGTTCTGAGCAACAAGTGCTCCGATTTGCTGGTCCCCGCCAAGCGGCCCTGACATAAAGCGATGTATGGACAAGTTTGTTTGCTCCATAATACGTGTTCCTGTCGTGCCCGTTGAAAACAAGTTATGAGGAACAAAAACTTTCTCATAAGCGATAACAAAATTAACGATTTCCTCTTTCTTCCGATCATGTGCGATAAATGCGATATTTAACATGTGGTTCCCCTCTCCTGCTGCCGAATCGAGTTAATCCATAATATGTTCAAAACCGTAAATCATCCCGCTGTAATTCATTACCTTCTTAATCGCTACGTTCACACCTGGCATATAGCCTGCACGGTCATAAGAATCATGTCGAATTTTGAGTGTTTGGCCATGTCCGCCAAATACAACCTCCTGTTGAGCGAATACACCTGGAAGTCTGACGCTATGTATACGGAATCCGTTATAATATCCACCACGTGCGCCTTCAATCGTTTCTTCTTCGTTCGGATTACCTTGGCGAAGCTCCTTGCGTACTTGTGAGATCAGCTCAGCCGTTTTGATCGATGTCCCTGAGGGAGCATCCAGCTTCTGATCGCCATGGTACTCAATAATCTCAACATGAGGCAAATATTTGGAAGCTTCCGCTGCAAATTTCATCATGAGAATAGCACCAATGGAAAAGTTCGGAGCAATTAAGCCGCCGATTCCTTTTTCCAAGCACAGCTCGTCCAGCTCTTCGATTTGTTCCGGCGTAAACCCTGTTGTCCCCATAATCGGACGAACTCCGTAAGCTACTGCAGTTTTGGTATGGCCGTAAGCCATCTGCGGAATTGTGAAGTCTACAAGTACGTCCGCTTGCGCTGTACGGAGCGCTTCATCCAATGAAGCGGCTGCAATGACACCTGTATCTGGTTTGCCAGCAAACGTGCCTGCATCGACTGGTCCTGCTGAAGGAGCGACGGCCGCTACCAATTGAAGCGACTCGTCCTCCAGCACCATCTTAACGACCTCACGGCCCATTCTACCGTTTGCCCCCGCTACTGCTACTCGTATTTTTTGCGTCGTCATCGTGATCACCTGTTCCTTTTTCTTTTTGTTGCATGTATTCGAATGCGCAGCATGCGCCTTTTACGGTTCACATCAGCAAACAACCTCTTTGCAGCTGAATGGCCAGGGTCAAGCCGCACCGCTTCCCTTGCGTTAAACGCAGCTTTCTCATAAAGCTGCTGGGATGCATAAAGAACACCTAGCGTATAAAAGGCTTCAAAACTAAGCGGATCAAGCTGGACCGCTTGTTCTAACAGCACAGCTGCCTCAGCAAGCTTAGGCGGCACCTTAGCGAGCAGGAAATCTGCATCCGAAAGCAGCAGCTTCGCCTCAATCAGCTGGAGATGATACTTATATTCCGGATTAGCTTCGTCCAGTGCAAGCGCAGTCTCAGCATACCGCTTTGCTTTGGGCCATTTGCCGCTGCGCGCACACGAAACTGCGCATGTATGATAATAGAATGCATTGTCCGGTTCAGCCTCAATGGCCTGCTCGAACCAGTATATCGCTTGCTCGAAATCGCTGTTAAAGATGAATTCATAAGCTTTTTTGATGCAGCTCTCTCCATCCATCTGCCCATCCTCCTTGTACACAGGTTGATGGTACAGCATATGTAGGGAGCTTGCTTACAGTTCGGTTATTTTCTTTGTCCAACGATCCGCATCGCGAGTCGCGAACTTATGCATCACCTTGTTATGTGCTTCTGTCAAATCGATTTGAAGCGAATTCGCAAAGCACGAAAGGATAAATAAAATATCGCCTAACTCCATCTCAACGGAATTTTCCGCTTCGTCTTGTTTTTTCGGTTTTTCACCATAGAAGTGGTTTACTTCGCGAGCAAGCTCGCCGACCTCCTCCGACATTCTAGCCATCAGGGCAAGCGGGCTGAAATAGCCTTCTTTGAACTGCGAAATGTAGTCGTCTACTTCTCGCTGAATATCTGATAATGTTTTTTCCGACATCTGCGCATTTCCTTTCTGTCGCTAGCTATACTTCCCTATGTTAACGTAAAGACCTATTTAAAATCAATGTTTTTCGAATAGCGAAATTAAGCCATACTACAGGGTATCAGTTGTATTCGAACGCAGGAGGCCTCCGTAAGTTCGTAGATCTATTTCATAACCAATGATAAGGAAGTGACCTAAGATGAATAAACTCATCACGCAGCTACGAATCATCATTCCTATTCTTGTCGGAACGGCCATCTACGCATTTGGCTTGCATTATTTCGTGATTCCCAATCAACTGATGGAAGGCGGAGCAACAGGGGTTGCTGTTCTTCTTAATTATGCGGTCGGTTTCCCTTTATCCATCACTACACTCGTTCTCAATATCCCTTTGTTCTGGCTTGGCTGGAAAACACTCGGACGCGGACAAATGATGTATACCATTGTAGGAATCATTGCGCTATCAAGTTTTCTTGCATTAATGGAGCTGCTGATCGAGCGCAAGTGGATCGTTCCATTTCAAGGCTCGCATGACTATATGCTTGTTGCCCTTTACGCAGGAGTAACACTCGGAACAGGCCTAGGTATCGTATTCCGCTTTGGAGGAACGACAGGTGGTGTCGATATTGTTGCAAGAATTATGACAAGATCAAAGGGAATGAGCATGGGACAAATGATTCTGACTTTTGACGCCCTCATTATCGGCTTATCTCTACTATACATTCCAATCGAAAAATTTCTATATACGCTCGTAACCGTGTTTATCGCATCGAAGTTAATTGATTTCATACAGGATGGCGCCTACGCAGCCAAAGCCTTCTCCATTATTACCGAATACGGTGAAACGATAGCCAAACAGGTAACCCTTGAACTTGATCGCGGTGTCACCTTAATTCCAGCTAAGGGCGCCTTCTCCGGACAGCAAAAAGAGGTCGTCTACTGCGTCGTCCAGCGGCAAGAAATTCGCCGACTCAAAACGATTATTCGCAATATTGACCCCCGTGCGTTTATCGTCATTAATGAAGTGCATGATGTGCTGGGTGAAGGCTTCAAAGAAGAATAGCTTGCTAAGGAAGTGGCTTAACGCCAAATGGATCGGACTTATATTTTCTCCAGCCTGTCCAGGTAAGGACAGCCGATATGATAGCTCCTAGAAATAAAGTCCAGCTTAACGGATTCGAAATCGGTACCGTTGCAATTACTGGTACGACCTCCTCCGATGTATTCTGCTCGAATAGCCGCAGCATAGCGTCCTTCAAGGCTACCAGCGACCGATCAATCATCGCTTCATTCGTTTTGTTCGCTATGCTTGCTTCCAAGAGCCGATTGGTATACCGGATTCGCTCATGGAGCTCGGATTCGCGCATGCTGCCGAACTGAATGCTCATAGCACTCGAAACCCGCGTCGCGTGGTTCTCTAGGCTTATCATGGACGCACGAGCCGCTATTGCGCCATCATCTGTCTGACGCTTCCATGCCTTGTCTACGCGAATCCAGTCATCAAGCATGACCTTCTCATATTGCAGCCATAACGCACCTTGCGAATGAACGAGCGCATCTGCCGCTAATCTTATCCGCGCTGCTTCCATTAACCAATCAGCACCATTACCGCCACCTGTGAGCTTATGTAGCACAAGCTCAGTATCATCCTGAATAGCCGACCACCCTTCCCTGTTTCCAACAACATGCTTAAGGTCTCCTGTCAGAATAACTTGCAGCTGCTGGATATGTTGAAAGCCTGCTTGTCGATTATTCATATAAGCGGCTTCATATAATGAAGTTGCAATTCCATCAAATCGCTGAAGCTGCTTATCTGTACCCTGCATGGGCTGATCAGAATAGGCATACAGCGATGATTTCCCAAACCAGATCGAATTTGCACAGCCAGCCGCCATTAGAATACATATGACGAGCGGCACAATGAAACGTATGCTCATGGACATCCCCCCATAGATCACTCTATGAGGGGATGTCCCATCTTATGCCTTCTTCCTGAAACGCCACGCAACCAAAGCAGCAGCAAAGCTGAATACCGATAAAGCGTATGTGAAAGCACGTACAGCAGACAAGTCATCATCCAGTTCGTCCGCCAGATAAGGAAAAACACCAAACGTATAATCAATTGTATCATTAAGCAGAAGCCAGCCTGTCGCCAGCGCCAATGAGAATAAACCTGTCTTCATAAATCGAAAATACAACAGCACCTCGAACGCCATTCCGAGGTGAGAGGCCATTAGCATATAATGCTGCCAATTCAGCTCGGCACCCTGCCAAGCGCCGGCAACGATCATAGACACTGCCCAGATTCCATATTTGACTGAACATACCACAGCCAAAGCTTCAATCAGATAACGGCCAACCTTAGCAATCCCATATTCTCTTTTTGGAGGAAACAGCAGGTACAGGAGAGCTAACGTGAAGAAGAGACTTGCAGTTGGCGAGTCGGGTACAAATACGATTTGCCAGAGTGGATGATTATTTAAAGTTTCGACCAATTGACTTTCGTACCATATGTATCCATAAATGGTCCCGAGCAGGTTGACCAAAAACAGTGGCCATAAAAAAGAGCGGCTAAGCAAAAATTCTCGGCTCCAGAAAAAAGAAAGCATGCACTACCACTTCTCCTTCAGTCAATAATGAAGTGAAAATTCGAAGAAAAACCTGACCGTATGAAACGATCAGGTTTTCTGCTAACGCATTATTCGGTTGCCGCTTTTTGTTTCGATAACCAAGTGGTTAGCTGATCAATCTCTTCAGCTGACAATGTATCAGCAAATGCTGGCATTCCATTGCGGCCGTTAGTAACAACTTCTACAAGCTGCTCTTTCGATAATACGTCTCCAATACCAACCAGGCTAGGCACAGAACCTTGGCCTTTCAGATCGGCTGCGTGACAGCTTACGCATTGCGCTTGCTTTGCAATGTCCATTGCTGGGTCGTTTGCATCAACAAGTGCTGCTTCAACTGTAGGTTTTGTGTAGTTTGGACGCTCCTGGCCCGCTTCCGCGGCTTCACGAGCTTTCTCTTCACGTTCAATATGCTCTGGTACCTGACCGTTGATTTCCAACTGGTGCTGGTAGTGATCCCAAGAAACGACTGTCAAGTAAACGCAAGCAATGAGTGTCAGACCCATCAACGATGAAGCAATCGGTCGACGGTAGAAGCGGCGTTCTTTTCCTGTGTCTAGGAACGGCGCGAGCAGCAATGCTCCGAACATAATGCCTGGAATGCCCACTGTACCTAACAGGATGTAATCCTGAGATACGTATGGATATTTCAGAAATTGATACAAGAACAAGAAATACCAGTCCGGCATCGGAATGAATGCCGCATTATTTGGATCTGCTGGATAGCCGAGCGGAGCTGGCTCAGCAATGACCCAAACTAGAAAACCGACCAACACAACGCAGCCAACCATCCATTCCTTTAATAGAAAGTTCGGAATAAATGCTTCCGATTTCCCTGGGAAAGATGTGTAGTCTGGTGGAATGTTCGGGTGGTTGCTTTTCTTTACACGCGAGTCGCCTACAAAGACAACCTTCTCGTTCGAATTATGACCATGCGCCATAAGTAAGCCTCCCTTCGCTTAAAGTGGTCCCGAAATACCTTGTTTCCGAATCATAATAAAGTGCGCTGCTAACATAGCTATCAATGCGCCAGGCAAGAAGAATACATGGATAGCAAAGAAACGAGTTAGCGTTTGCGCGCCTACGATATCGCCTCCATATAGGAACGAAGCGAGATATGGTCCGATTACCGGAACGGATTCAGCAATTTGGACACCAACTTTTGTTGCGTAGTAAGCTTTGTTATCCCAAGGAAGCAGGTAACCTGTGAATCCTAGGCCTAACATGATAAAGAAGATCAGCATTCCGACAACCCAGTTCATTTCGCGCGGTGCCTTGTAAGAACCGGTAAAAAATACACGTAGGGTATGTAAGAACATCATTACAATTACTAAGCTTGCCCCAAAATGGTGCATGCCCCGTACAATCTGACCGAATGCTACCTTATGCTGCAAATAGTCAACGCTTGCATAAGCGTTAATGATATCTGGAACATAGTACATGGTAAGGAACATACCGGATAAGATTTGAATTACCGTGATAAAAAACGTCAAACCGCCGAAACAGTAAACGAATGCGGAAAAATGGTGTGCAGGGTTGACGTGCTCAGGCACCTCATGGTCTGCTACATCTCTCCACAGCGGCGTAATGTCAAGACGTTCGTCAATCCAGTTGTATACACTTTTAAACATCTGCAGTACGCCCTCCTTAACTCGTTCTTGTGTTCGGCATTACCGGACCTAAATAAACAAATCCGTCTTCAAGCTTTACTTCGTACTCATCCAATGGATTCGGCGCTACCGTAATGTTTTTCCCATCTTTCGTATAGCGCGCATCATGACAAGGACAATCGTACTCGTTTTGACCTTTTGTGTTCCAGCCGATCGTACAACCTAAGTGCTTACATACTGGAGAAAGTGCGAATATTTTGCCTTCCGCATCCTTCGAGATCCATGCTGCAAGATCAGGATCGCTTACGTACCAACCGTCGATCTGATGAATTTTAAATTTAAATTCTTGCGGTTCGTTCGTAATTTTGCTCTCTTCCACAACTTTTACGTAAGTGCCCTCACCCTTTTTAACCAAGAGCGGGTCCACTGCGAAACGAACCATTGGCAATACCGCGCCGCCCATCATAAATGCTGTCGTACCGCCGAGCGTATATGACAAAAATTGACGCCGGGACATTTCTTTGCGCTGAACCGGTCGATGCGCGGTCTCGTGTTGTTCATGGTTACTCATCTTTTGTTCTAACCCCCTTTGCCAACCATATCTCGCGTCTTGCCGCAGGGCAAAAACACATGACGAACTAGGACATAACTTATAATAGCCTAGGTGCTTAGGAGCGTCAAGAATATGGCTTCATATTTGCAAGCATATCAAAATCCCGTTCAATAATTTGTTATCAATTTGTCACATTTGACCTTGTCTGCCATTTGTTTTCCCCATATTTTGATGTTATTATACGACAAATTCAAGAAATCGTTGCAGTTTGTCCACTCCAAAGCGCACGAATTGCATCCGAAACATCATTTTTAGATGGAATATCACCTGCTTGCGTTGGTTTAAAGCACAAATCAACTGCTGAGCATTCAATATTCAGTTCTTTGTCTGCAGTTGCAATAACCACGTAACGGAACCCCATGCTTCTCGCCGAGGAGCACCATTTGTACAAATCTGCTTCAAGCTGGGCAATATCAGAATAATAATGCCAAGCAGGGTAAGTAACCACTCTACCTTTAAACGGTATTTCAATTAAATCCATGACATCTCTTAGTCGCTCCAGCCACTCTGTCGCTTCATATGGCTTAACAGCCGACGTCATTCCCGTGATTGGCAGCAAGCACGTATCCAAGTATGGACTAAGCTCTTCCCACTGAGCTTCCTCAATCTCACTAAACTTCATCTGTCTCGGTTCACTCCTAACCCATTTGACAATCCATGAAACCTCTCTTCCTATGTTAAACCCAATCTTCCTGCTTGCCAATTAAAAAATACCAATCAAAAACACCTTCGGCTTCCTTTAAGTCGCTGAAGAAGCTTTGAAGGTGACGTGGCTGCTGCCGTCCAGTGCGGCACATCGCGCTTCATTCCGAGAATTATAGAGAAAGAATGGCGAAATCATATGCTTTCCTATATTTAGAAAAAAGCTCCCCATCTTGCCACGGCGAACGAATTCGCCGCGGCAAGATGGAAAGCTTCTCGCACTGCCTCATTGCTGCTTGAGCGTGTGGGCAATACACTATTTTTTTAATGCATGGAGCTGTTTAGCAAGGCGGTAGAACGTATCCTCGTCACCTGCTGCAAGCGCTTTGTCAATTGCCGTATAAATTTGATTGGTTTGAAACTTCAATACTGCGTCATCCAATACAAATTCCGCAGCCAAACCGAGCATAGCTTCATACGTTACTTTCATTTTGTCCATAGGATACACCTCCACACCGGCGTTAAGAGATCCTATATTCTACTCCCTTTGTCACATAGCTCTCCATCGTCTTTCGCATGCGCAGCAAATCGTCATCTGTCAATTCTCTTACGACTTTGGCTGGTGAACCGATAGATAGAGTATAGGATGGTATTTTTTTGTTCTCTGTAACAATCGAACCGGCTCCTATTAAAGCATATTCACCAATGTCTGCGCCGTTAAGTACGATTGCCCCCATTCCAATTAATGTGCCTTTGCCTACGGTACAGCCGTGTATAATAGCTGCATGTCCAATAGAAACTTCATCTGCGAGTAGCAAAGGTTGGTTCACATTCACATGACCGACAACCCCGTCTTGAATGTTACAGCTGTGACCAATGCGGATCGGTGCCAAGTCTCCGCGCAGAACCGCATTGAACCAAACCGTGCTATTGTATCCGATTGCCACGTCACCGATTATTTTCACACCATCTGCTATGTATACGTCTTGATGAATAGTTGGCTGAATGCCTTTGTATGGAATCAACATCTGTCTTCACTCCCTTTGTAAGTTTCAATAAGCTAGTCTTGGTAGTTCTAACTATTACTCTAGCTTATATGCAACGATACTCCAAGAGCCTGCCTCCAAGTCAGTGCAGCCTTACCGACTCCAATTCTTCTAATCCTAAACCGGATACGATCGAGCGGCCTGCTTTAGTCATCCGGACAACTGCTCCGTTTACCTGATGCTCTCCGAGTCTAAGTAAACCAAGATGAACCATCATAGCAAGAATTCGCTGTTCTAGAATCGTATTCGCATCATCATAGAAGTAGGGCTTGATATACGGTACAAGCACCTTCCTGAGCGAATCTACCGTAACCCATTCTACGGTTAGTGCATTGATCCAATGAACTAAAGACAATAGATGTGTAATCGGTCCCTTGTACAGCTTCAGCCAGAAGCGGTAGATTTGTTCGGCCTCGCCAAGCGGCTTGCTTCGCATTCGTTCCTCGCCGAGCCCCGTAACAATGAGCTGTGTTTGGTCCTCTTTTATATAGTTTGCGAAATAGCAGTAATCGTACAGAAACGAGAATCGGTTCGGATAATGATTGAAATGCCTGCCATAGCCGAATCGCCATGCGCCCTTGGACGGTAGTTCCTCCTGAACGCCGAACTTATCCAGCATTTGCAGGGTGAACCGTTTGTACATGGAACCGTCAGCGGTCAACTGGACCTCGTTATGGTACATATAATGAAGCAAATGTGTAATATCGTCTTGAACGAGCATTTGCTCATCACGGTAAACGGAAGGTTCTTCCGAATAATGCAGGTCTGCTGCAAATCTCCTCGCCAGCGTGTCTCGGAATCTTGCTTTTAGATCATTGGGCACTTGGAACAAATATCTGCTTGGTCCGCTGAAGCCGTTGAACAGCCAGCCCTGCTGCTTAAATTTTACAATCATTTCGCGCGGGCTTAGCGGCTTTGCTTCCTCTATTTTCTTTTTCCTCGATCGCTTTTCTGTTGCTTTCGGATCTGGCTTTGGAATTACAGTCTCCTCTCCGAATCGGCTCTGCTGCACGCGTGCGAGCAAGTCTTCCAAACTGAACGAATTTCGCGCTTCGAACAGCAAAGAGTTCAAAAATCTTAAATCCTCCAGCTGCATGCTGCTTATTTGCGCTTCAAAGACATCATTTCGACTTACGGTAGAGAGAATAGACTGAATCAAATCGTTTTTTGAATGGCCGTTGCACTCGCATCGATAAACGTCAGCTATGCTGCTAAGCTGCTTTATGTCGGCATAACCTAGCATATCCGATAAATTCATGGCTCTCACCTTTCTGCAGGAACCTTCACTATGAGGCTCGTGTTCCGAATCGTAAGCGTATTGTGTGTGGTTTCAGCGTCTGTTACATACATTATGGGAAAAAAAAGTTTGTTTTATAACCTACTTTCGTAATAGTTTGCACAAAAAAAAGCATTCTCCTATTTCGATCAAGGAAAATGCTCTTTTAAGATAAAATGCCTGACGACGTCCTTATTAAGGACGCCATCGTTTCTGCGAAACATATAGAGAACGTATGAGCAAACTTATATACGTTCTATAATTCAAGTAAAGCTATTCATTCAGATGAATCGTACAATTATAGAGCTGTGGATGCCAGCTGTCAGCTCTACGCTCCAAGATCGAATAAGATAGGTTAGATATATATTGATCCTCCAGATCTGAACAAACTTCAGCCAGTAATTGCGCCAGGAAACTGCCGTGCGAGACCAATAGCAGGTTCCGATCAGGAAACGCTTCAGTCCACTCAGCTATTGCACTTAAACCACGAGCTCTAACGTCCTCATTGGATTCAACACCATTCGCTGCATCCCGCCAGTTAACGCCCCATCGTTCATGACGCTCCTGCTCCTTCGTACCTTCTGCTTCACCGAAAAAACGTTCTCTCAGACGGGGATCACTATCAAGTAATGGTAGGCCAAGCTTCTCAGCAATAATCTGTGCAGTGGCTCGTGCTCTCTGCAGATCACTCGAAATAACAGCATCCCATATGCGAGCCTCTCCACTTAATCGACTAGCTAAAGCTTTCGCCTGTGAAACGCCAACTTCATTCAGAGGAATATCGGTTTGGCCTTGTATTCTACCTTCTTCATTCCAACTCGTTTTGCCATGACGAACCAATCCGATTAACAAACATCATTCAGTCCCTTCGAAACAATAAAAATAGATACAAGAAAAAGCTCCCTTAGGAGCTGAAAGCAAGTCAGCGCTAGTTTCGAGTCCGTGATAACCAATTCAAAATCAATAAAGTCATAATCAAGCCGAGCAGGGCTAGCGCGACATAATATTGAGGGAATGCAGGCATAACCTTTAATACGAATGGGTCACTTATGCTCGCTACAGGTACTTCAGCATAAAAGCCAGCGGTTACAATACTGTCTCCTGAGGCATTCACCGTATCCATCAAGCCGCTTAGTTCCGCAATCTCCGCTTGAGAAGCGCCACCTGGGTTGTCAAAAACGAAAACAAAAAATGCACATGCAAACATTGCCATACAGGCTGCAATGACCAACGCAATATTGCGGCGAAATGATTTGGAGAAGTTGTAGCTCTTGGCTGGAACAGGCATGAGCCACGATTCTTCCGCATAGATGCGATCCATGACATTACGATTCACGTGTTCGATCGGTCCGAGTATTTCCTCGTCCTCCGATAGAATACGAATCATCTCCTCGCTCTCTTCCCATAGCCTAAACTGCTCCGTACAAGATTTACACTGCTGCATATGAGCGTCTATTGCTATTCGTGTCTCATCATGCTCAGATAAATCCCAATACTCGCCGAATTTGTCTTGCGCATCGTTGCAATTCATCGCGTATTCATCCCTTCAAATTCTTCCATCAGCGGCGATTGACCGAAATAAGGTTCCAGCTGCGATTTCACGCTTGCTCTGGCCCGGAAAAGCAGTGATTTAACAGAACTGACCGTTTGTCCCAATATGTTAGCGATCTCTTGATAGTCCAATTGGTCATATTCCCTAAGAATAAGAGCTGAGCGTTGCTTCTCAGGCAGGTTATTAATCGCTTCGCGCACCATTTCCATTCGTTCTTTCCTCAGCACCTGCTGCTCAGGCACTGCATCGAGCGCTGCTACAGGCTCGAATCCAGATTCATCCAGCGATACATTGGCCGACTTCTGCTTGCGAAGCTCACTTAATACAGTATTGCGGGCAATCGTGTATAGCCACGTCGAAAAAGAAGCATCCAGTTCGCGGAAAGAATGGAGGCTGCGGTAAGCTTTATAAAAGGTTTCGGAGCACAGATCTTCGGCCAACAGCTCCAGCTTAGCGCTCTTAAGCATGTGATAAATAAAAGCTAATATTTTACGTTGATAGCGCCGCATAAGCTCGGAGTACAGCTCGACATTGCCATCCTTAATCTCACGTATTAACTGGGAATCAGTCATGACAGGCGAACCTCCTCCACCTGCGGATTATTCCCGGGCCGCTCTACTACATTGTACCGAGCCGGGAACGAAAAGTTGCGGTCTTTATCATAAACAATTCAAAAATACGAGTATACATATTATTCGTGTTGCACGGGCAAATTCCTGCCTCATTCGACAAAAGGGTAAATTACAATATTTTAACAATTGAAATAGGGCGATAGTTAGCAAGATGACATCATCGTCATGTACTCATGATAAGCCTTGTTTTTACAGTCAATAGAAGTGGGGTTAACTAAAGAACATTATTGCGAGGTTGATCTTTATATTCCAGTTTCCAGAAAAAAGCATCTGATTCCATACAATCGGGGGAATAAATTATACGACGGGACACCATATTCATTTGAAATATTCATTTTAAAATACAACAAAATAAAATCGTAATTTTCTGAAGAAAATCACAAATGACCGAAGACGAGAAATGGCGGCACAGATGTGAATTCTGTGTCGCCATTTCTTACACTTAGAACATGCTTGCTTTGCTCGTATCCGGACACCACCGCGCTGTACGATAATAACGAAGGAGCACTTCTACTGCCTCCTCCGTTCGCAAATAGGTCAGTGCTTCAAAGGCATATGCTCGCACATACCGATCTTTGCTGTCGAGCGCAGTAGTTAGAGCCGCTATGACTTCTGCTGCTGCCCCGTATTTTCCAGTTCGAAGCAACGACAATGCAGCGCTATACCCTACCTTATTCGCAATATAGCCCTGGTGCGGCCAGTAATCGTTTTGTTGCAACAGTTGCTCCTCCGATAGTGCCCTAACTAACGTTTGAACTGTCGCTGAAACCGCACCAGTCGAAGTCGAATGGATGAAACCAAGTGCTTCAACTGCCTGCCTCTGGACCTGTATGTTCTCATCAGAGAGCGCAATAATAAGTGCCTGCTCAACCTGTTCCTTCGGACTGCCAATCATACCAAGCGCAAAACATGCCAATGAGCGTTTTTCACTGTCTGGATGGTCTAGCAGCTTTATTAACCCTGTTACCGCTCTCTGCCCTGCTGAGATACAGCCATATGCGGCTCTTAGCGATGCTGAAGCTGATCCTTGACTTAGAATAGCTAATAATTCTCGCAGCCCCGCTTCACCCAATCTCGCTAATGTATAAGCAGCATTCAAGGCTGTATTTTCCAAATCTCCCTCAACCAATCCTGCTAACCGCACAGATTCATGATGATCATCCACCTTCGGATCAAGTGGTTCAGTGCGTTCGGCCAACCCGCCATTCAGCCAGTCCCAAACATCCAACCATATCGGGAGAAGGGTTTCGTCCGCTTGACCTGTGGCAACTTGAAAGGTCTTGTTCTCGCAATTCCACGTCGGCGCTGTCGGTGCTTCCAGTCTCGCAAATTGGAATTTCAACATAAAGCGGTCCTGACTGGATGTGTTGAGCGAGGCCTTATGCCATAGGTCAAAATGAACGAGTACCATAGTGCCAGCCGGACCTGTTGGCAATAGGAAAGGCTTATCATCACCTGGATAACTTTCGTTGTACTGTGAGCCAGGCATGATCACTGTAGGCCCAAGTTCTTCCGTGACGTCCTGAGTATAATAGAAAATCATTGCCCACCAAGGCCTATGGCTTCTCATCGCACTCCAATAGCCGTCTTTATGCCATAAGCCTCCTCCCGGATTCTGATTCGCAGGCTGATTATAGTGGCAATGCCGATGAGGATGCATATAGTAGTCTGGGCCGAGAATGCCCGTCAATGCCCCTCGGACAACCGGTGTTTCAAAAAAAGAACGGATCTCTGGTACTCGGGGTAAAATGTTGTTTCCTGGGTTTCCCTCTTCCATTAGAACTGTATGAATTTGATCCATTACCTTCTGATGAAGCTCATTTGGCAGCTCGTTCTGCAGAATCAAATACCCTTCTCTAATAAATTGTATCATTTGTTCGTCAGTCATTAATTTAAGATTCTGTTGCATATCGATCGCTCCTTATATATCTTATAACTACAGCATTAACTGTATAGGAGCCGCATCGTAATGTATTTAGATAGGTGTCTTCTTTTTGCACAATCGTAGGTTTTCTTCATTACGGATTAGGGGGATTATACGTTGACCTTATCAAGCTTTCATCCCTATGTTTATTACGCCACGCGATACCCTTTCGCCAAAGGACAATCGAGCTTTCCTAGAATATGCTACGCCAGTTCCATCTACTTAATTAGTGAAGGTACCGGGCTATTAATAACACTCGGGAAAACGTATGTGATGGAACCAGGATGCCTCGTCTATATCCCTGCTGGACAGCTTCATGAATGGTTAGCAGATAGTGAGCAACCGATGGTCCATATTTGCTGTTATTTTGATTGGTCATATGTCGAGAGAAGCTCAATCTCCGATTGGGCTGCGCCGATTTGCTATCAATTCGAGCAACTCATCACCGATCTGGTTGGTCCAGCTTTCCCCTATCCAATTCCAGAGGTTCTCACGGTAGATTCCATGCGTCCATGGATTGATCATTTTCAAAGCTTCTATAAAATTGGCGAATATACGAACAGAAAAACATTTTTGCGGAGTTTGACCACGCAGAGGAATTTCCAAGACTTTATCGAATATTTTCTTCACAACGTGTTGAAAGTAGATTATATTCCAGATCCTCGAATCGGGCGACTGCTGGTACAAATGGAACAAAATATTTTAAGCGGAGTCGAATATCCACCCTCCCATTATTATAAAAACCTGCATATCAGCCGAGGGCATTTTTTTGAATTGTTCAAACAAACAACAGGATACTCACCCGTCCAGTATATGAACCGTTTCCGTATTGGCCGGGCAATGGAAGATCTTCT
The DNA here is from genome assembly GCF_005930355.1 of Paenibacillus sinopodophylli. GTDB lineage: Bacteria > Bacillota > Bacilli > Paenibacillales > Paenibacillaceae > Pristimantibacillus > Pristimantibacillus sinopodophylli. Next base: position 315,263 of record NZ_VDBO01000001.1, on the reverse strand, counting down.
GCATACCCAGATATCCATTACAGACATAGCCGAAAAATACCATTTCAGCTCCGTACACTACTTCTCTAGACTCTTTCGCAAGCAAACCGGGCAATCACCGCGGGAATATCGCTTGACTGAGCAGTTCAAATCGAAAGCATAACCGCCGAGGGATTAAGGAATTAAAATGTAAATATACACCAAACAGGCAGCCTCCTAAATGATAGGAAACTGCCTGTAGTTTATCCTTTAAATAATGCTGTCGATTTGACCGTACGGCGAAATTTCACGAAGCTGACTGAGCGCCAAACCGTTATATAGCTTACCATTACAATACTCGATAGAACAGCAAGCGTACTCTGATCCACGGAATGAATCTGAGGGATTAAGATGATGCGGAGCATGAATAAAACAGTTAACAATGCAAATATAAGCCAAGTTGATTGAATAAAGGTATCTCCGTTTTCTCGTTTAACAAAGTTTGTTGTTGCAATCAATGGAAGCGAAATGACGAATCCAATCATGATCGAGATAAACAATTGTTTGCTGCTGACATACAATTCCGGGTCAAGCAATTGGAGCAAGGAAGTCGATATGTAGGCGATTGGCAGCAATAATCTAATACCAGATTTCTTTATTGGCTTGCGCATGCCACGCGACAAGCCTAACAGAATAAGAATAAAGATGGCTAAAGAGATACTGATCGATTCGATCGGATTCATAACTACCAACACTTCCTTTGTCATTTATGAATCAAGTATCTCCTATCCAGTCTTTTGGAAGTAGTGAAGGAAGTAACCCTCTTCAGATGACAAAAGTCATGAAATCGCAACTCACTAATCTTTCCATACTCTCCAAGGCGAATGTCCAGTGGACCAGAGTTCATCCAAATACTTCTTATCCCGCACCGTATCCATGCAAGCCCAGAATCCATCATGCCGATACGCCATGAGCTCACCATTCTCTGCCAATCGGGTTAATACGTCATTCTCCAGCACCTCTTCATCCCTGCTCAAATAATCGAGCATGCCAGGCTCAAATACAAAAAAACCGCCGTTGATCCAACTGTCCGTATCCAGTTTTTCCTTAAACTTAACAACCTGCTCTCCGTCCAGATCGACCGTACCGAACCTTGCTTTTGGACGGACAATGGACACCGTTGCGAGTTTTCCGTGTGACTTGTGGAATGCCATCAGCTTAGCCAAATCGATGTCGCTTACCCCGTCACCATACGTCACCATAAAGGTATCGCTGCGCAAATGATCACGCAGCCGATAAAGCCTTCCGCCCGTCATGCTATGCAATCCCGTATCAATTAAATGGACGAGCCAATCTCTTTTTCTGTGCTCCGTAATTTCAACAGCAGACCTTGACATATCAATTGAGAAATCGTTCTGCAAGCTATTATAGTTTAGAAAAAACTGTTTAATGACCTCGGATTTATATCCCAGTGCAATGATGAACTGCTTGAATCCATAAGCATGATAACCATTCATAATATGGCATAAAATAGGCATGCCGCCGATCTCAACCATCGGTTTCGGCTTGACGATGGTTTCTTCGCCCAGACGCGTGCCGAAACCGCCTGCGAACAGAACAACTTTAGTCAACAGGAATCACACCTCTCGTCTGCTTTATTTGCCAGCACCACTAGTTGTCTGGAGATCCGGGGCGATACTCTCCAATAGCAGCGTTAGGCAATCTCGTTCTGCAATTTGCATGTGCTGGACGATTGCTCTCATCTTGGGAATGAGCTTCTTTCTTCCTGTCGTTTCATAGAGCATCATGCACGTTTTCAGCAATGTTGCATCTTTTTTCAACTTTTCCACATCGCTAACAACGGCTTCACTCTCTAGCAAATGCATATTTAAGAGCATCATGCTTAATTCGTATAGCACGGTTTTATGCTCTTCTAGAATACAGAACGGCAGTATGTTCAACCTTGTATCGTCTTTCTCCATCCAATTGAAATAATGCAAGAAGGAATCATAGATTTTAATACCGCAAATAGACTGGTCAAAAAAAGGGTCATTCGTATATTTGGCAAAGGTCGGCAAAGAATGAAGGTATTCGAATATTAGCTCCTCGACATATGGCAAACTCAGATTATAGGCTGCTTCGACAGGTGTAAATATACAGGAATAATCGGCATACGTATGGCCTCTCGTATCGAATGCAACAATAGCGGTCTTTAAATCTGTGAGCGGTATCACGAATTTCTCCAGCTTCCTTGCGCCTCTATACGAATAATCTAGAAATAAAATAGACGTACCTTCCTCATGCTCTTCATAGCCATACACGAGTATATTGTTAGGCATATACTCGTTGTAATAGGCCGTATGATGAATAAGATAGTAAGCTTCGACAAATAGATACAAATATGAACCGTTATCAAGCGTTTCTTTTATATACGAATCCAGATCATAGCTTTGCAGCTCAGAGAGAGACAGCGTTTGTTTACTCAAAAACGGCGACTCCTCGCCTACGATCAAAAAGTCAAGCCAATGCCAATTGGCATTCGGATCACTTATAATATCGTGAGGAGAGAAAATCTGGAGATAATGGCTAAGTATCCATTGATTCTGCGCAGGCAAATTTTCCATCATAGCTAATATAAAGGCATGATGCTTGTAAGCCTTGACTAGCGGATCACGAATAGGTAAAACAACCGACATCTTACACCGACTCCCCTCTTCTACCGATAATGACAAGCGCGTCTGTCGTTGGATATTTAAATCCATAATTAGCGGTTATTAGCTGACGATCTGTCGTATACTCTACTACCTGCAAGCCAGGTGGGAGATGCCGTTCAATATGCGTAACTAACGCGTTCGTTGAATACCGCCAAATAAGCCCATCCATCGTAGAATTCGCCATATAGGCTTCATCTGACGATTCCTGCTCCCCTTTCAACCACGTTACCGGATCAAGAATAATGATTTTCCCATCATCACGAATCAGTCTTTCACACTCGGCGAACGTTTTTTTGGTGCTGCGAACATGGTGAAAGCACCTGGCAAACAGAATGTAATCGAAGCTCTTGTCAGGCAATCCGGTTTTTTCAATGCCCGAGTGAAGATAGCTTTCAAAGCGTTTTTTCTTTTTTCCATATTGTAGTGCATGAAGATTGGTATCCAAATTCGTAAAACGGATGTCTCTTTTTCTTTTCGAGAAATAAACATTCAAAATACCCGTTCCACAGCCAACCTGCAGCACATCACCCTTAATCTCGGCAGGGAACAGCTTATATACCCTGCTATGCAAAGGGAAATTCACGAATACAATCATAATTTCATAAAGAATAGGATATTTCTCGCTTAGTTGAACAAATTTACTTTTGTAGAACGGGTTTGCTTTTAAGTTTTTTTTGAAATCAAGTTTGACCACGTAATAGATCGGAAATAACATCACAAAAAAAATTGCGTACGACATCTTCACAAATCCAACTGCAAGAGGATGATAAGTGACTCGCATGAACAGACCGCCTTCTGTGCTTGGCATCGTTATTCCGTTAAAAAATATCTTCCATCTATAATCCTTTTATTCGTTGTCATGCTTCTAACTGATCTGAACTGTTCCCACGCTGTTAATACAACAACTGCATCACATTCTTCGAGCAGATCCTGCAATTGTTCAGCATACGCTATAGGTAGATTGAAGCTTTCATGAAACCGCAGATTAGCCATAGGATCAAAGGCTACAATGTTGTGGTAGCCGCTCGCGAGCAGCCTCTCAATAATATCTCGAGAGGCGCTTCCCCGTACGTCATCACTCTCGGGTTTGAATGCTAAGCCCAGAATGCCCAGCCTCTCATTTTTTGACACCGATTGTTCTACCTTAGCAACGATGAAGCTTTTCACCTTATCATTAACATGAACCACTTCTTTCAGCAGTGTCGGCATATAGCCCTGCTCTTCTGCTGTATGGATGAGTGAGCTAACATCCTTGGGAAGACAATACCCGCCAAATCCGGAGCCTGGATACACATAGCTTGTCATGGGTGCAGGACTTCCCGTCCACCGCTTGTCTTGCTTTAGGATATGAAAAGCTTGCTTCAGGTCAATATGCTCAAATGTGCTTCCTAACATGGACATTTCGTTTGCGAAGCTGATCATCGTGGCCAACAGGCTGTTCGACATGTACTTAATAAACTCAGCATTAGTAAAGGACACCTTGTAGATGGGAGCTGAGAAATGAGCATATAGCTTCTCCAATACGAGACTGCTCTGACCATTGCTAACTCCAACTACGATTCGGTCTGGCTCTATGAAGTCGATCCATGCCATACCTTCTCTTAGAAACTCTGGATTATTGGCAAGGCCTATGTCTTTGCCGATTCTCTTTCCTCTGCTCTTTATTAAAGGAATGATATGATTCTCGGTCGTACCCGGAGGAACTGTAGATTTGATTACAAAAGTTTTGTAAGCTGAATCCTCCGTATAGTTGATCGACTCGTCGATCGCCTGCAAGAGCGGATTCAACTCTGTTCTTCCCTCTTGATCATTCGGCGTGCCAATGCAAAAAAAGATGAGCTCAGCGTTTATTATCGCTTGCTTCATATTTTCAGCAATAATAAAGGTGTTACCCATATGCTCTTTTAGCTTCTCGTTTAAATGCGGTTCGTAGAAAGGTACTTGACCGTCGTGCAGCTCTGCTCGCCTCAGCGGATTAGAATCGTAGCCATACACTTTTTGACCTGTTTTATCGGCCAGACCTAGAGCTGTAGTCAGTCCTACAAAACCTAAACCGATTACAGCGATCATGTAGGCACGCTCTCTTCCTTCAAATACTGTAAATAGCGTCTTACGCCCTCCTCCACCCTGATGGATGGCTCGAAACCGATGAGCTGCTTCGCTTTGGATAAATCCGGACAGCGCCTAAGCGGACTGTCTGTCAAATAATCGCCGTCTTCCGATTCTGCAAAGGTACATTGACCTGTGTAGCCCCAAATCTCTTTTCCTGCCTGCACGTATATGTCCACCAGCTCTTTAATTGACAGCTCTGGATTATCCATTCCGATGTTGAAGTAATCAAACTCGTGATGAACGAGCACTCGCAAATAACCGACGATAGCATCTGCAATATAGCAGAAGGTTCTTGTAGGCGTGCCATCTGAATAAATAACAATATCCTTGTTATGAATAATCGCATTCGCAAGATCCGCAGGCAGACGCTTATCGTCCAGCTTCATGCCAGGACCGTAATTGTTAAATGGACGGACGATACGTATCGGCATGCCATATTGACTGGCATATACATAACATAAAGTCTCTCCCATCCGTTTGGATTCGTCATAGCAGGCTCGCGGACCGATTGTCGATACATTGCCACGGTAATGCTCAGGTGTTGGAATAAAGGCTGGAAGCGGATCTCCATACACCTCACTGCTTGAGAAAAATAATAGCCCTGATAGCGGCTTATCACGATAGCCGTCTAATATTTGCTTCAATCCCCAAACATTAGCTTCCATCGTTTCTACTGGATATTGTCGATAATACGTTGGAGATGCGATAGACGCCATATGGATGAAATAATCCGCTTGTTGAAAAATAGGTACATTGCTAAAGGAATCCCTTGCAATATCAAAGGCATGCAGCTGTACATATTCGTGCTTATTAGCTAACTCCTCCAGCCATGCTGGCTTCCCTAACAAAAAGTGATCGACAAGCACCAATTGCTTCACCTGCATGCCATGTTGACCTAAAGAAATAAAGTAGTTCGTTAAATAGAAACCGAGAAAACCCGCGCATCCCGTAATAACGATCGTTTTGTCTGCAAATAAATGATGGCTTGGGAATTGCTCGTACAAATAGGTCATATCCTTCTCAAACGTAGAACGACTGCTCATTTCCGCATCCTCCTCTTTAAAGCACCTTTATCTAGCTGCTTGCGCTCGTATACTGCTTCAAAGCATACTTCCATAACAGTCTAACCAGGATAAGAAATATAAACGGTGCTGCAATACCCCAAACCATCTGCAGCTTGCTTAAACCATTCAATAGAAACAAAGGCGAGTAATTCGTTAGCAGAAACACCGGTATAAGGAAGGTTCCCGCCCGCTGCACCAACTTGTTATAAATGGTCATCGGCATCTGATTGAAATCGAAAAGCGCGTTGGAAATATCGTTAATGCCATTTGTTTTGACCGTCCAGAACGCCAATAATTGAGGAAGTAGAAACAAGCTATAGGTCAAGATAACGCCGAGAATCAAATAACCGATATAACCCGCCAGATTCGATAGGTTCACCGGAATGCCCGATTGATTCCATCCAATGACGACGACGATGATTCCACCAATAATGTTAGGAACCGCGAATGAAATATCGATACTTTTCATTGTCGTAATGAATTGGAGGGATATAGGTTTCGTAATATATGTATCGAGATCGCCAGTTCTAATAAGCTCGGGCAAATTCACAAAGTTAAAAAACAGCAGCGCAGAGTATATGCCGGACATAATAATAAAGGTTCCAACAAATAGCATGACATTATAAGGCGTGAGTCCGTTGATATTCTCACCGACTCTGAATACGACATACACATAAGAGAGTTTAATGACAATGAAGCCCAGCTCCACCATCACGCCGAATATAAAATTTATGCGATACTCCATTAAAGCGATGAGGCTGTTTTTAAAAAATAGGGAGTAAATAAGAGCATATCTTTTTGTACCTTTCCAGAGCTGCGACACCAGCTTAACCTCCCACAGACTCGAATCGTTGCATGCCTTTGTACCACAAGAACTTTGAACATATAAAAAGCAATAAAATCCAACCTAGCTGAAGCATCATGCCGTTAGCTATCTCAGCCCATGGCAGCTTTCCATTAAGCACATTTATTGGGAAAAAAATAATGTATTTGAACGGCAAAAAATCCAGAACCTTATTAATACCCTGACCGAACATATCGAGCGGAAAGATGCCGCCGCTCGCAACACTGCTTAGCAGAGTGAACGTATAGAAAATTCCCCATACCTCGACGAACCAGAATGAAAAGGTGCTCAAGCAATAAAAAATAAAAAAGTTCATTACAATTGACAAGGCTACAGCAACAAAAAAAACTGCGATTCTCAGAAGCGCAACCTCGACATCTAGCTGCAGCACCCATTTAACAACCACCAGAATCAGAACTAGAATAAACGTTACAATGATGATTTGCGGTATTTTCCCGCCAAGAAAACTCGAAATTCGATATTGGAAATACCCAATTGGCTGTACGATGAATTTACTAAGCTGACCGGTTCTTACATCATTGGATACATCATATTCGAAACCAGCTGCGACTAATTTCGAGAGCAGAGCCGCACATATCGTATAAAAAATAATTTGATCGAATTGATAGCCAAGCACCTCAGACTCGCTGTTCCCTCTGAATATAGTAGACCAAAGAAAGTATTGAATGAGAATTGGAAAGATGGTGCTAAGCAGTGTTAATAGGAAGTTGACACGATACTCCAATGCGTTCAGCAAACCTAACGTAAACACTTTTGCATATTTGTTCATTGGCTAAGCCTGCTTTCTGCCATGTTGATATATAGCAGCAATGCCTTCTTCAATCGGAGTATCCTCCAGCGTGAAATCCAAGATTGGCAAATGATCAAGCATCGATTTGATATTGTGCTTTGCTTGCTCCTTCTCTATCTCCAGTGTAACCTCAAGGCCGTCAACGTTTTTAATGACGCCATATTGCAGTAAATCAGCATCACTTACCGTTTGCGAAAGTGTCACTTTAACGATCTTCGTCGCATCAAACATGGCATTAATTTTCGCAAGCTCGCCGTCATACACGACTGCTCCTTCATTAATAATAATTGTTCGTTTGCATAGATCGACGATGTCATTCATGTAATGGCTAGTTAGAACAATTGTTACTTTGTTTTGTTGGTTGTAATACTTGAAAAATTCCCGGATTTTTTTCTGCGATAGCAGATCCAGACCGATCGTCGGCTCGTCTAGAAAGATCACCTTCGGCTTATGCAGCAAAGCTGCAATCAGCTCCATTTTCATTCGCTCACCGAGCGAAAGCCTTCTTACCTGGATTTTTAGCAGTTCCTTGACGTCCAGCAGCTCAGAGAGCTCCTCGACCGTCATTTTGAAATCTTGATCGCTCACCTCGTAGATGCAGCGATTCAAGTTCAGAGATTCATTGGCAGGAAGATCCCACCACAGCTGATTCTTCTGTCCCATGACGATGGAGAATTGCTGCTTGAACGCTTTCTTCCGCTCCCAAGGCTTATAACCAAGAACGGTTGCATTCCCGCCTGTCGGATAGATAATGCCAGAGAGCATTTTCAGTGTGGTCGTTTTCCCCGCCCCGTTGGGGCCGAGAAAACCTACAATCTCCCCTTGCTCGACAGTAAAGGAAACATCCTTAACCGCTTGCTTGTAAAGTGCTTCACGATGAAAGAGGTTTTTAATCGAGCTTTTTAAACCAACTTCTTTTTTGTAATAACTGAACTGCTTGGACAAATTCTGAACTTCAATGATGGACATTCGCGTTTCTCCATTCTTTCGCAGACTGATAGATATGCTGAGACAATCTGATTCGCTCATAAGATTCGGATATAGCGATATTGGGCTTGTGGCCAGCAACAACATCACGAAAAAAAGCAAGCTGATTCACATAGTAGCTTTGAGGCTCAAACTCCATTTTCTCCAGAGCCACCGCATCGCTTCGCTCAATTTTGATCGTGATTTTGTAGTTGCCTAGAGAGGCACGGAAAAAATCAGGCACTGTGACCTTCGCTTTCTCAAAAAAAAGCGTATGACTGGCTTTGTATGACCGCTCAAAGGAAGTGATGAGCGAGGCGTGAAACCCGTCCTCTCTGTTCATTTCAGCCATAAATGTCATATCACACCCATTAGGCCCGTCAAAAGCTGAACGACCAGAGAAAGAATTCAATCGAGCTGACAAGCCTGTCGTTTTTTGCAGAAACTGCAGCCAATAGCAGCCCAAATCATGAAATGAACCGCCGCCTTTTTCAGGCATGCTTCGATAGTTTTGAGATATATCCTCTCTTGGAACGATGCAAATGGCTGATTCGGTACGCAGCAATCGTCCATATCGATTGTCCTCTACCATCGCTCTAAGCGAATGCTGCCATGGATGATGCTGAACCATCAGCGCTTCAAGGATGTGCTTGCCGCCGACGTTCGCGCTCTCGATGGCAGCATATTCCTTAAGATTCAAACAGAGCGGCTTCTCAAGCAGCACATGCTTGTTCGCTTGCACCGCTTTAACCGCCCACTCCTTATGCAAATCATTGCTAAGCGCAATGTACACCAGTTCAATATCTTCACACTGGAGCAATTCCTCATACGATTCGAACGCAATAGGAATATGATAATGGCTGGCATATTGTTTGGCTTTGTCCGCCCCCCGGCTGGCAATGCCATGTACGAGCAGGCCTGATACTTGAGAAATAGGTGTAATCAGCGCCCGTTCTACAATCTGAGCACAGCCGAGGACGCCTATCTGGATCGTTCTCATGTCCATAAGCAATTCCCCATTCTCTCTTAGATGCCGTGCAAATAGAGCACACTGCATTTGGAGCAAGCCGGCGTCAGTCCCCCATTATTAATCGTATCGCGAATTCGATCGTAGGTTTCTGAGTCCCAAACTTCCTTCAAGCCTTGATCAATCAAATTGCCCGGTGAAAACTCCGCGAAAAACTTGCAAGCCATCACCTTGCCGTCAGGTGCAATATCCATACGGGTGGACAAAGCCAGACAATTCGTACCGCAGCGGCTCGTCATCACATCTCCATGAATGAACTCCTGCAGCTCATCGAAATCAAGTCCTGGCTGATATCTCACCCTAATATTCCACAGTCGATCGTTGATTTTGGTAAGCTCATTCGTCAGTGCATCCAATTTATTTGGATTGAATTGATATTTGAAAGCATGCCAGCTGCTAATATGCTGTTCATCCAGCTTATTCAGCCATGAGAAATTTTTCTTGAAATAATGATCCATCGCAGCCGAAGTATCCTTGGAGATGTACCAAGGAAAACAAAGAATAACGAGATCAATTCCCTTCTCTTCGAAAAACACTAGCAAATCATGCATGTGATCAACTAGATTTTCGTTAATTACGGTATGAATCGAAATTCTACCTTTGTAAAGGCCCTCTTCACGCAGCTTTAAGAGCTGATCGATCTGATCCATCGTTCGCTTGAAGGTTCCTTTCCCGCGAATAAGATCATGCTCCTTCTCGAACCCTTCAACCGCAATAAGCAAATCCAAGTTTTCCGAAATTTTAAGAATACTGTCCATATGCTTGTTGATGAGCAGCGCATTGGTGCAAATAACGGTTTCACGAGGGTCTTCGGCCATCATGTCAGCAATTTCAGAAAACTGCTTATGAAAGAGCGGTTCGCCTCCCCATAAATACAATCTGGATTTGGCGCTCTTCGTTTCATCCAATATTTTTTTGAAAATCTGAATGTCCAAATCTCTATTTTGCTCAGCTAGCTCCATATTGTGATGGTAGCCCTCGTCATTCCATTGGAAGCAATGAATACATCTAAGATTGCATCTGTTCGTCAGCTTAATGCCAATCGATTGAGGTAACTCTGTCTTATATTTGGCGTTTAGGCTTTTGTTCTTTTCCCTGTATGGCAGTGCTACGTTTTTGATCGTTCGTTTCAAAAGCTGGAATTTGGCCTCATCCATGTCTACTCTGCTCTTCGGCTGCATCTTAACACCTTCCTATCCTATATTGCTGAAATTTTCATCGTTATAAAAGAGGCAGCAGCCGGTACAGATAGGCAGCAGGTTTTTCTTTAAATATTTCCTAAATTCTTTATACTTCGTTCCGCGCCATATCTCTTTCAGACTCTGCTCATACACATTACCGAGCGACAAATCATAATAAGCATGGCAAGAGGTCACATCACCTCTGGCGTTTACTTCGGTGCTCAGCCATGGATAAATGCATCTGGATTTGACGGTTGACATGCTTAAGGCATCAGCGCTGAAGTATTTTTTTAAGTTTTGGGCGCTAACGTCTTTGGGATAATGATTAAGATAAATGTTATTGTTTGCACAATACTCAATAACACGCGTTAACTGACGTTGCAGCTCCACAAAATCAATTTCACTGAAATCGCTCAGTTGTCTTACAAAGCCTCGCGCCATAGGAGCTCTCGTGACGCCAAACTTCTCATTAATGAGATCCACATATTGTTCATGCATCTCCTCCGTGAGATAGGCCTGCAGCTCCATGCTGAAGCAGTTCAGCTTGCTTAGATCAAGCTCTTCGAAGAAGAAACGCTCCAAATGAATGTAATTGACCGGTGTAATGGTGCAGGTCACACCTATTTCCGGAAGCTGAGTGCCCGCTGCTTGCTTGAGTTCATACAGCTTATCAATGCCTTTCATCGCCTTCTGATACACACCTTTGCCTCTTTGCGCATCATTGATTTCCTCCGGCCCATCTAATGAAACCCAGACGCGACTAGGTCCTGCCTCCACGATCATCTCCGCGTATTTGGACAACAAGGTTCCGTTAGTCGGGAATGAAACGGTGCTGCCGCTCTCCTTGATCATAGTAAGAACCTCTTTGATCCGAGGATATAACAGCGGCTCCCCTCCGAATAAGTCATAATGCGGCTTTGCATCCTTGCAGTCATTGATAATCTGCTCAATGGCGGACAATTCCAGCTGCTTGAGCTCTGGCCTTTCCTTATAAGCTCCACTCTCTCCCCATTCATAACACATCTTGCAGCGAAGGTTGCAGCTCTCTATTACCTGCAGCCAAATCCATTTGGGCATGCCCATCATGCTATCCATAGGTTTCCTCCATGAAGTAATCCGTATAGTTTTTACAAACCTTTTTCTGCTGAATAAGCTTATGGTGTATCGGTTCCAACATTTCCGTAGAATATCCGCTTTTTTGCCAATCCTCATATGTTATTCCAAGACCATAGGCTAACCATAGCCCCGCATTCCGCTGCTCATGCTTACCGAAAGCATCGAGCAATATGATAGGCGTGGCAGACGATAATGCATCCATTAATGAACCGGCTCCAGGCTTGCTGATTACACCTCTTGCCCCTTTAATCACATCATAGAGCCTATGATGCTCTAATTTGCTAGTGTAATGGGGTTCAACTCCTGCAGTAATCTCACTGAAGGGTGGAAGCTGATGTCCGCCATTCTCACCTCTACTCCAAGCATTCCATGCTGGGTCATTCATGTAATAACGAATATTTGGTGCGTTAACATTCGTTTCATGCAGCTCATAGGCCACAACATCCAGCTGTAAGCCAGCTTCTTGCAGTTCAGGAATTTTACCCTGATACGTCCCCATTCCCCAGCCGCCGCCATGAATAACATAACGATCTGATCGTTCCAGGTAGGGAATAATCGGTTGCTCTGAAACATCAATTCGGTAGTTAAGCTGCTGCTTATTGGAATCGTATAGCCATACCTCACGGTAATGCTGAACATAATCCGGGTTGTACTTAAGCAAGCTGCTCCATGAAGGAGAACGGTCCGAATCCACATAGAGAAGATGTACATTTAAGGAATAATCCACCTGCGCTCTTAACTGATCAAGAAGATACACCCAATGTCCTGAAAGTACGATAAAATGCTGCCTCTTCTCCAGCTTCCACTGTTCAATTAAGCCCGCAACCTCATCCAGCGCCAGACTATCGCGGATGTCGCTGGGCATTCTTGCTGATAATAACGCAGCTTTGAAATTAGCATGATAGGTTTGGCGGCTGCCGTTAATTTTGTTCTTCTTGTCCTCCGTAATATAGTTCTCGAATACAAGAACCTCAGTCTCTACCTCCCTCTTATTTAGCTGATAGTCAAGGATCAAGCCGGGTATATAGAAGCCTAAGCCAAATCCCGAGCACAGAATAGTCACTTTACGGTTGCCCACTTGCTCCCCCCTAGTTGAATAGTTTGTATGCATGTCTAGTGAAGCAGCTGCGTAATTGCTCGTTTAATTGCTGTTTCTCATGAACATCTTTACTTACGATTGAATAATATAATCGGCCTTTGGCCGCTTTCTTAAGGTGTTGATTCACATCAAGGGTGTTCGCACTTAATGGAAAAACGCCTTTTCCATTCGAAGCCGTGTAGAGCAAGCCTTCCTTGTCTAGCGAATCTAGTAAATGTTCAAAACCGAAGCTAGCGTTCTCATTCGACACAGACAAATAGCTAAGGTTGCCAGATAATCCGCGTTGTTTCAAGTGCTTGTCGACTTGGTTTTTAATCAAACTCATCGACTTCCTCGCATTAATCTCAATCAACGGAATCACTTCGCCATCCTCCAAAATCATGGAATCCACACAAACATGACCGATGTAACCGTCCTTAAACAGTTCACGGCCTATATTCTCCATCATTTTGAAATAGCCTTTCTCCTCTAGATTAGCCAAAAATGATTGGTCCGGCGTACAAGACTCCGTATAGGCAAAATCAACATTTATAAGCTTGTTTACCGCAATCATATCCAGCTTGCCCTCATCATTTAAGTGAAACTGACAAGAGAAATCCTCACTTTTGCTCAGCAATGGCTCTACAATGAACTGCACAGCTTTTCCTTTATTCTCTTGCGAGGTTAAATAAGCTGCAATTCGCTCCAGCATCGACTTCGATGTTATGAGCAAATTACCTTTCCCTGAAACGCCAAACAAATCTTTAATTAGAAAAGAGCCTTCCTGAAGCAGCTTCTCGCCTGTTTCCAAGAGATCTCCGCCGCTTTGTATCACTTGACCAACATTTCTTATTTGAAGCCGATCCTTCATATGGTGAGAATACAGCTTCGAGTTAACCCTTTGGACAATAGCAAAGGACGGCAAGCGCCCCTGCAGCTTATAACTCTCGCATACTTGATCGCCTCTAGGCAGTACGGCAAAGGGAGCTAAAACAGCATTATTGCCTATCATTTCTGTGAGCTGTGAATGATAATCCGATTCCAGAAGCAATTCAAACATGCTCTTCTGCTTCTCATTCCGAACATCAAGATCAAATGGATTTGATTCGAAATCAAAACCAATCGATCGCAGATAGTTCAGGTATGCCGGTTGAAATGCTTTTCTTGTAAGAATGACATCACCAGGCTGACTGAATAGAAACATCATCTCGTCCATAGCTGACACGATACGCTCTGCGTCTCCATCCGGGAAAAAAGGAAGTTTCGCAAGCTGTGAATCACGCCAATACTGTTCAGCATCAAATGTCGCCACAAAAACATGTTTACGTCTAGCCTTCACTGCTTAATCCCTCACTTTCTTTGGTTAATAAAGTGAAGAAACGTATCAATCGAGCTTAGATGTGACAGATCGAAATCATCAAAATCAATCTCCACCTCAAATTCATCCTCAACTTTCAGAATGAAATTTATGAGCTGCAATGAATCCATGCCTGATTCCTCGATAATATTGGACTGACCATTCAGTGTGTCCAATAAGGATGAATCGTTTTTAATCTCGCTAATCATTTCGATCATTTTGTTCGTCATTCCGAGCTCTCCTTCAATTACAAATGGTTAATGTAAGCACTTACATTAAAGAGTCTGTCAACAACAGATGGTCTGCTTGTAAAGAAATGCACGTAAACAAATAAAAACTTGGAAGGCAACTTAGGAAACGTAATGTTACTAGCATTAGGTGAGTGGTGCACTAGGTGAATGGATGATAAAACAGTTAGTGGAAAAGCTGAGGGTTGATGAAGCTGTAAGGAATGAATCAAAAATATCATATCGAATATAGAAAAAGTACCCCCACATTTAGTGATGTTTTATAGTGAAAATTAGCTATTTTTGATATTTCCACTAATAATCAACTTAACAGTACGATGCCTGCCTCCTCACTTTTCATTGATTATCAATTCCTCGTTAAACATTTAGTTAACAAAAAAGGTGATCACACAGCTCTAGTAGCTGCATGATCACCTTACAATAGGTAGAGTTCTATCTTACAATGCTGTGAATGTTTGTTTCACTTGCTCGAGGATGCTTTGGCGCTCAGCATCTGCATCCGGAGATGTCACACCGCCGAATAGCAATTGATCTACGACTTCAATTCCGGTAAACCCGAAAATACCATCACCAGATGTTTGCTTCAAGGAATTGTTCATACCAATGCTTTCGTAATACTCGAAAGGCGAGCCGTAGGTATTAACGATCAAGCCCTTTTTGCCGGAAAGCAGCTTGTCGATTCCGCCTTCTGCATTATATTGATAAGCAAAGCCGTATGAGAATACCCGATCCACATAACCTTTCAAGATAGCTGGAAGGCCAGTCCACCAAATGGGATAAATAAACGTTACAACGTCTGCATTGATAAGAAACTCCTGCTCTGTCTTAATATCTGCCGGCACATTGCCTTCACGCATAGCAGCTGTATCTTCTGTTGAGAGAACAGGGTTGAAGCCAAGCTCATTAAGATCACGAACATTAACCTCATGGCTGTTAGCTTGAAGAGCTTCTACTGCTGCGTTCAAGATAGCATGGTTAAAGCTTCCTTTGTGCGGGTGTGCGAATACGATTAAGTGATTCATCTGTTATCCTCCTAGAATGTACTTAAAGTTGGAAATGGCTCTGATTATTATACACATCATTTCCTTTTTCTAAATGTAACTATAACAGTTACAATATAGTTAGTCAACTATACACGCTACTTGGCAACTGAAAAAATATTAGAATGCTTGTCCTTTTGAACACGCATTAAAGAACTGACTTATGTTCGAGATTATGTAGGATACGGGCAGGTGCTTCACAACTCTCCAGAAACAATTTTCAGCCCTTACTGTTATGGGGAAAATAACTGGCTAATACACGCAAACTTTCCTCCCGTAGTATACCAGCTGTAACATCCGGTTTATGGGGAGAATTCTCAAATACAATTCGACTGCTATTACTTCCTTTATCATCGAGAAGATTACATAAATCTATATCGCTCGCACTATAAACCAAACGCCCAACTTTTGTCCACACTATTGCGCCGCTGCACATAAAACAAGGCTCGCAGCTCGAATATAACGTGTACTCACGTAAATCTGTAATTTGTGTTGCTTCACAAAATCTCCGGAGCAGCCCCGCTTCTGCATGAAATGTTGGATCAGTTGCCGAATAAATTTGATTTTCATTTGAATATACCATTTCGCCGTCTTTAACTAATACGGCTCCAAAAGGTTCATTACCATTCTTTACCGCAAGTTCAGACAGCCTGATTGCTTCTTTCATAAAAAACTCATCTTGGTTCATATTATTTCTCCTCTTCTTCTTTGAAATAGGAATAATCTGATGTTAACATACTTTGGTTTTTCTCTCTTCTATTAAGATTATTGATGAGTTGATAATTTCCAGCGATATTAGGAAAAAAGTCCATATTTTACATTTAAATAAACACAACGGTCTTATTGTTATGCACGATAACCCGATCCTCCACATGCCAGACGACCGCGCGAGCAAGAACAACTCGTTCAATTTGGCGACCAATTCGTTTAAGATCTTCAACATGGTGACGGTGAGTAACTCGTTGTATATCCTGTTCTATAATCGGACCACCATCGAGCTCTTCTGTTACATAATGTGCGGTTGCACCAATGAGCTTTACACCACGGTGATGTGCCTGTGCATAAGGTTTGCCACCAACAAAGGCAGGAAGAAATGAATGGTGAATATTGATGATGCGATTGCGGTAATGCTGAATAAATTGTGGCGATATGATTTGCATAAAACGAGCCAAAATAATGACATCAACCTCAGCTGCTTCCACTGCTTCCTTGTGTATTAATTCTGCTTCCGCCTTGGTATTAGGTGTTATGGGAACGTAACGATAAGGAATCCCAAAAGAATCAGCAATCGATTTCATATCTGGATGGTTGCTGACGATGAGCGCGATGTCGGCATCAAGATCTCCCGCACGCCACTGTCACAGCAACTCGATAAGACAATGATCCTCTTTTGATACAAAAATGGCTAATCGTTTCTTACGGCTTGACGGAGATAATAACCATTTCATTGCAAACTGTTCCGCCAATGTTGCAAAATCCGACTGGAGCGAAGTCAAACGTTCTGGTAATTCATGTAAGTCAAATTCAATTCGCATGAAAAATATTCCACTAGTCGGGTCCATCGTGTACTGATCCGAATGTACAATATCGGCTCCTTGCTCAAATAAAAATTGCGACACGGCGGCAACAATACCCGTTTGATCCGGGCAAGAGATTAGTAATCTCGCACGGTCTTGAATTTGTTCTGCTACCGAACCGCTTAAATTGGTTCTAATTTTCATTAATGCCTCCTGAAAATTTAATCATACAATGAAAAGCACAAAACTTATTTCATAAGTGCCCCGCAAGGAATTGTGTTTACATCCACATGTTCATTACGTTTTTCATTTAAGAATGGAAAACGTGATACCTTAGCCCGAATCACTTTTTGGCGTGTTCCGGGATTTCCCCAGATAATATGAACTTCACCGTCAATTGCACTGAATTCGGAATCAATGGAACAAAGAGAAATCATTTGTCGATAATAATTACTATACATTCGCCCTGAACTTACTCCAATAAGCTTACCATCCTTCAAGACTTGGTCAGCGTATAATACAGATCGTCCATTCTCTTGTGATAAATGAACGGGCTCCATCTCCATATATGGATCGCCAGGCTGATATTGAGAGGCATATACATCCAGGATATCATCTGCATTCCAGACAAGAGTAACCATTTTACGACGTGGATTTGCTACTTCTCTCTCTAGTGCCTCATGTCCAATAAAGTTATGGTCAAATTTAATCGTCTTTTCCCAACCAAATCAACTGGATTACGGTAGCGTAGCTTTACATCCGTACCCAAGCTACCCTTTAACAATGTTGATGGGCGTTGTTCCTTCTGCGTCTTGCCAAGATATTTCATGAAACCTTGTTCTTCTCCCCATGGACATGGAAAATGTACAAAGGACTGCGGAAAGCCACCTTCTGTATGGTTCATCTTATAGGCAGTAAGACCAAGTTTTCGAATGACGTAAGGCTCTCCTGATGTCATGATAGCATCGTAAATGGTGCTTACATATTGGTTTTTACCGTGAATTTCGTAAGCGAGTGTGCCTGCCATGCCCATCCGGGTTACCCGAATCTCATGACCTGCTATATGACTTATCCGGTGACGTCCAAATTTCAAATCATGCAGGCATTCTCCAGTCGCAGATTCTAATATTTCAAGAGATTTTGGTCCAGCAAGCTGAAAAACAAACTCATCAACAATAAATTGACCCTGAGCATCATAATTTCCTGTTTCTAATTTATAGGCAGCATACGGTGCTAAGAAATACGTGATAAACTCCTCTTCGCCTACTCGGAGCAACACGCCATGTGTCATAATTAAGCCTGCATCATTGCACATGATTGCGTGTTTTAGAGTACCGATGGGAAATTTGGCTAAGCTGTTGACACAAGTGTCAGCAAAGAACTTCATGGCATCAGGTCCTGTGACGCGGTAAGCACTCGCTGGGTTCAGACCAGTATGCAGATAACAAGTCTCCTTCGCTGACAGGGATTCGTCTCTTCAGTTCGTATAAGCAATGGGGAGTGCCTTCCCAAATGACATCGCCTTGCTATTAATATAAAAGTCAACTTGGGGATCATAAGACTCATAATTGGAAAGCATCAGTTTCTCACTGTTATGTTCTAGACCGTTAGGAGTTACATTTCCCACGATTCATACACCTCTTTATTTTATTTAAATCGAAATGGTTGCTAAGGTATGCTTTAGGCAGTGGAACCTAACCATTGTCGTACTTATGATGCCTTTACTTACTGTTCTCGCTCGGGGACTTTACGCAGCAGGACCGCAAGCGCGCCAGCCGCGAGAGTTACGATCATTATGAACAACAGTGCCAAGGATGAATGACCAACTCCAGGCCCACCATATAATAGGTTCATGCTGCCCTCCACGGCGTAGGTTGCTGGCAGTATAGAACCTAGACCATGATAAAAATCGGATAACAGTTCGCGAGGTAATGTGGCTCCAGAAGTAACAAGCTGAGATGACAGCGTCATAATATTTAATAGCATTCCCGCGTTACCGAATAACATTAGGAATAGCTGGGATACGAACATAAAGGTCAAAATAAACAAGGCTTGAAAACCCCATACCGCAATAAAACCTTGTTCCATCTGTCCGCCTAGTGCGACGAGAAGTGACGTTCCCACCAACGATACAACGATGGATGAAACGATATTAATGATGCCTCGTGCTGCGAATTGCTCCCATTTGCTTAACTGGCCGCCTATCATCATCGATGACTGTTGGAGATT
The DNA here is from genome assembly GCF_005930355.1 of Paenibacillus sinopodophylli. Lineage (GTDB taxonomy): Bacteria > Bacillota > Bacilli > Paenibacillales > Paenibacillaceae > Pristimantibacillus > Pristimantibacillus sinopodophylli. The sequence goes on along the minus strand of NZ_VDBO01000001.1, from coordinate 296,001 downwards.
CAAACTTAATAGCATCGCTCCAATGTATCCCGCCAAAACCATCATCATCGGCAGCATTTGGTTATTCATGCCGTTCACAGGGTTTGAATAGGAGATATCCGAAGTAATTCTCTCTGACAATGAATCAGCAGCACTTGCCACTTGCTGTTCCGTCAGATCATTTCCTCCCAGCAGGTTCTTTGCGCCTAACGCAATGGCTTGTTTATTGACTGAGCTCGTCACGTTGCCCACAATAGTTCCCATAATACTCTTCACTGTTGCTGCGTTAGATTCGTTAATGTCGTAATGGAGTCTCGCTATCTTATCCGGATTCATCACTAATTCTGAAAAATCTGACGGAATCGTAATCACCATTTGCAGCTTGCGTTCATTCAACTGAGTTTTCGCAGTCGCTTCGTCCGCGATTAATAGGGTTTGAACAGGTAGTGATTCCTGCAGATTCTCAGCGACTGCAGATCCCATCTGCGTGTCCAGCGAGACAATCCCTACTTTGAGGTTTTTCATTCTGTCAGCGCTCATAGCCCCATCATAACCAGTCATCCAGATCAAGGAAAAGATAATTTGAAACATGATAGCTGTAATAATACCCGCCTTCGTGGTCGGTTTTTTCAAAAAAGTAATTAATGCGTTTTTCATAACTAGGTCAAATCCCTTCTTCGTACAATTCTGTAAACCGATAAATCGTTGATCGTTTTCACTCTCACTCATTGGGTAGACGGAGTTTCCCGGGTCTCGACATCCACTGCTGAATGAAAAAGAAAAGAACAATTGAATAATAACATCCCCCTGTCAATACCCTGCACAAACATAAATTGACTTCAAGTGATTTATTTTTTTCATATAATAGATAACTTATTTCACATAATGAAATGCTATCGATCAGGTCTATTACGTGCGTTCATTTTATGTTTCTAGAGACTTAGCTTGCTTAGGAATTCAGACTACAAATAAGCATGAAAAAAAGACCAACCCGAAGGTTGGTCACGTCATTTCCTTTATTAATTTCCCATCCATTGGAAGTGGAAGCTGCCCTTTTTATCCAAACGCTCGAATGTATGCGCCCCGAAATAATCTCTTTGCGCTTGCAGCAAGTTAGCTGGCAGACGCTCTGATCGGTAGCTGTCATAATACGCAAGTGCAGAAGAGAATGCTGGAACTGGAATCCCTCTAGTAACTGCTGTTGCGATTACACTACGCCATGCATCTTGATAGTTCTCCACGATTCCTTTGAAGTAATCGTCTAAGAACAGATTTTTGAGTTCTGGATTTTTATCATAGGCATCCTTGATGTTCTGCAGAAATCCTGCACGGATGATACAGCCGCCGCGGAAGATCATTGAGATGCTGCCGTAATTCAAGTTCCAGTTATACTCATCGGAAGCTGCTCTCATCTGCGCAAAACCTTGCGCATATGAAGCGATCTTACTCGTATACAACGCTTTGCGAACCGCTTCAATAAACGCCTTAGGATCTCCATCATAGCTTGAAGTCGAAGGACCGCTTAGAAGCTTGCTTGCAGCAACCCGCTCTTCTTTCATTGCGGAAAGGAAACGTGCAAATACGGATTCCGTGATGATGGACAATGGCACGCCGAGATCCAAAGAGCTCTGGCTTGTCCATTTGCCTGTTCCTTTTTGACCCGCTGAATCCAGAATAACATCGACCATCGGTTTTCCTGTTTCTGGATCTGTTTTTGCGAAAATGTCAGCTGTAATTTCAATTAAGTAGCTGTCCAGCTCGCCGTTGTTCCATTCCGTGAAGATGTCGTGAAGCTCACTTGTGCTGAGGTGAAGGACATCTTTCAACAATTGATAAGCTTCGCCAATCAGCTGCATATCGCCGTATTCAATACCGTTATGCACCATTTTGACATAGTGCCCAGCTCCGCCTTCGCCGATATACGTCGAACAAGCATCGCCGTTAACCTTTGCAGAAATTGCAGTGAGGATCGGCTCTACAAGCTCATAGGCATCCTGCTGCCCACCTGGCATAATGGCAGGCCCTTTAAGCGCACCCTCTTCACCGCCTGAAACACCAGCTCCAATGAAGCGGAACCCTTTGGCTTCAAGATCTTGATTTCTTCTTTGCGTATCAGGGAAATAAGCGTTGCCGCCGTCAATGAGAATATCTCCTTTTTCCAAATACGGAACCAGCTGGTCGATCGTGTCATCCGTCGCTTGCCCTGCTTTTACCATAATTAATATTTTACGAGGCGTCTCCAAAGATTGTACGAATTGCTCTAGACTGAACGTACCCAATACATTCTTACCTTCTGCTTCTGCCAGCAGTTCATTCGTTTTCTCAGGCGAACGATTATACAAGGCTACTGAGAACCCTTTGCTTTCCATATTCAAGGCTAGGTTTTTACCCATTACCGCTAATCCGATTACACCAATTTGTTGTTTAGACATCGTAGATTTCCTCCCTGCTATTTGTAAACATCTCTCTATCCATCATTATTCAGATTTAACAACCGCTAAACGCTGCAGAAGCTCTGCCTTCTGTAATTCAAAGCCTGGCTTACCGAGCAGCGCAAACATATTCGTTTTGTATGCTTCTACGCCTGGTTGGTCGAACGGGTTAACGCCAAGCAGCAAACCGCTGATACCGCATGCTTTCTCGAAGAAATACACCATTTCTCCATATGTGTATTCCGTAAGCTCATCTAATTCAACTACCAGATTCGGAACCCCTCCGTCAACGTGTGCAAGGCGTGTTCCTATAGCAGCTTGCTTATTCACTTCATCCATCGTCATGCCCGCAACAAAGTTTAATCCATCCAGATTGCCTTCGTCTGCTTCGATCGTCAGCTCAATTCTCGGCTTGCTCACAGCAAGCACAGTCTCGATGAGATCACGTCGTCCTTCTTGGACATATTGACCCATGGAATGCAAATCAGTTGTAAAGTCGACAGACGCTGGATAAAGACCCTTCTGATCTTTGCCCTCGCTTTCACCAAATAGCTGCTTCCACCACTCAGCAACAAAATGCAAGGAGGGTTCAAAGTTAGCCAGCAGCTCGATTGTTTTCCCTTTGCGATACAAGGCATTGCGTACTGCAGCATATTGATAGCTCTCGTTAGTTGCAAGATCAGGATTGTTATATTTCTGTGCTGCAGCCGCAGCTCCCGCCATCATCTGGTCAATATCAAGTCCAGCTGCTGCAATCGGCAGCAGACCGACAGCAGTCAATACGGAATATCGTCCGCCAACATCATCGGGTATAACGAAAGTTTCGTAGCCTTCTTCGTCTGCAAGCTTCTTCAAAGCTCCCTTGGATTGGTCGGTGGTCGCAAATATACGACGCCTCGCTCCCCGTTTCCCATATTTCTTTTCCATATAATCACGCAATATACGGAATGCAATAGCTGGTTCCGTCGTCGTTCCCGACTTCGAAATGACATTAATGGAAATATTTTTCCCCTCGAGCATTTCAAGCAAATGCGTAATGTATGTGGAGCTAATATTGTGGCCGGCAAAATAGATCTGCGTTTTACCTTCCATCTGGTTATGAAACGTATGGGATAATGCTTCAATTGCAGATCTAGCCCCAAGGTAAGAACCGCCGATTCCAATTACAATTAACGCATCGGAGTGGCTGCGAATACGCTGAGCGGCGTGTTTAATTCTCGCAAATTCCTCTTGATCATATTCTAGCGGAAGGTTGACCCAACCCAAGTAATCGGAGCCGGGTCCTTCCTTTTCATGAAGCTTACGGTGAGCCACATTCACGAAATAGCCGAAATAATCGATTTCATGCTGCTGGACAAATGATAAAGCATTGGAGTAATCAAATGTAATAGCCATCTAGAGCGACTCCTTTGAATGTATAGTTAGCCTGCGCTTACAGCTCAGTCGTTTTTTTCCAATCTGCTGCAAATTTCTCCATCCCTTGATCCGTAAGCGGATGTTTGGAAATTTGCTCAATTACGCTGAATGGAATGGTTGCAATATGCGCGCCAGCCAACGCTACACGGGTAACATGATCTGGGTGACGAACAGATGCCGCAATGATTTGAGCATCCAATTTATGCGTACGGAACAACTCAGCAACTTTCACGATCAGTTGTACGCCATCCTCCGAAATATCATCCAAGCGGCCAAGAAACGGCGATACATAGGTTGCGCCGGCACGAGCAGCCAAGAGTGCTTGGTTCACTGTGAAAATAAGCGTGACATTCGTTTTCACGCCTTTTTTAGTCAGATAACGGCAAGCTTCTAGACCTGCAAGCGTCATTGGCAGTTTAATCGTGATGTTTGGATCATTGTTGTTAATTTTAATTAGCTCATTCGCTTGTGCGATCATTTCTTCCGCCGTAATCGCATCAGGTGTTACTTCAGCAGATACGGATTCTACCTCAGGAACCTCGCGCAAAATTTCTTCAATACGATCTTCGAATTTCACGCCTTCTTTTGCAACTAGCGACGGGTTCGTCGTAACACCGGACAAGACACCGATTTTGTAAGCTTTCTTAATATCTACAAGGTTAGCTGTATCGATAAAAAATTTCATATTTATTACCTCCAATAGGTTAGTTTTATTTTTTTAAAATAGCTCTTTCGTCAACCGAACTACATTGCTTACCGAAAATCCGAAGTAATCCAATACTTCATTGCCTGGACCTGATGCACCGAATGTATCGATGGACAAGATTTTACCTTTTGGACCTGTGTAACGTTCCCAGCCTAATGAAATACCCGCTTCAAGCGATACACGCTTCGTAACCGATTCCGGCAGCACAGACTGCTTATACGCTTCGGATTGACGATCGAATAGCTCTCTGCTTGGCATCGCAACAACCCGAACAGAAAGATTGTCTTTCTCCAGCTCCGCTTTCGCATTCACAGCTAGTGAAACTTCAGATCCCGTCGCGATTAGAATGACATCCGGCTCATTGTTCGTTTCTGCCAAGACATATGCGCCTTTTGCGACATCGTCAACGTTACCCTTCGTAGCTTCATAGATCGGAAGGTTCTGACGGCTTAGCACAAGTGCTACTGGTCCTTCCTGCTGCTGCAAAGCATAAGCCCATGCGCTTGCTGTCTCATTCGCATCCGATGGACGGATAACGGCAAGACCTGGAATCGTACGGAGCGCTGCAAGATGCTCAACAGGCTCATGAGTCGGGCCATCTTCCCCAACCGCAATCGAATCATGTGTAAATACATAAATAATTGGCAATTTCTGCAGTGCTGCCAGACGAATCGAAGGCCGCAAGTAATCACTAAATACGAAGAACGTGCTGACGAATGGTTTAACACCGCCATGCAGAGCGAGTCCATTGCCCGCTGCACCCATAGCATGCTCACGGACGCCGAAGTATATATTACGACCCGAATAAGAATCTACAGCGAAGGTTTGCTCGCCGTTAATATCCGTCATTGTGGAGTGCGACAAGTCTGCACTGCCTCCGAAGATTGAAGGAACTGTTTTAATATAATGATTGATCGCTTGACCGCTTGCAACACGGGTTGAGATCGACTTCGAAGTGTCGAAGGTTAGAATGTCTGCTGCTTCAAATTTCACAGCACCATCAATAACTTTCTCCAGCTCTTCACCGAGCGAAGGATGGCTCGATTTATAAGCAGCAACTAAGCTGTTCCATGCCTGCTCTTTCGATTCACCTTCTTGCTTCAATTGCTCGAAATGCGCCTTAACATCACTTGGAACTGTGAAATCTTCCTCATGCTCCCAGCCATATGCCGCTTTCGTTGCCTTCGCTTCTTCCACGCCAAGCGGATTCCCATGCGCCTTGTTCGTTCCGGCCACTTTAGGACTTCCGTAGCCAATAACCGTTCTAATTTCGATCAGCGTCGGTTTGCTGTCATTTTGTTTGGCAGCTTCAATCGCTTTCGTAATTTGCGAAACGTCGTTGCCGTCTTCAACACGAATATATTCCCATTGTGCTGATTCTGTTCTTTTTTGAATATTTTCTCCAAAGGAAAGGCTGAGCTCTCCATCTAATGAAATATCGTTTGAATCGTATAATACGACTAATTTACCAAGCTTCATATGTCCTGCCATGGACATAGCCTCATAAGAAACACCTTCCATCAAGCAGCCGTCACCGACTAATGCATACGTGTAATGGTCAACTACGGGATAGCCTTCTTGGTTGAATTTCGAAGCAAGATGTGCTTCTGCCATTGCCATTCCCACTGCCATCGCTAGTCCCTGACCAAGTGGACCCGTGGTTGCTTCAACGCCATCTGTGTGACCGAATTCAGGATGTCCTGGTGTTTTGCTGTTAAGCTTACGGAATTGTTTCAAATCATCAATCGTTACGTTATAACCCGACAAATGTAGGAGACTATAAAGCAATGCGGAACCGTGACCTGCCGAAAGCACGAAACGATCGCGGTTGAACCATTTGGCATGACCAGGATTGTGGTTCAGCAATTTGGACCAAAGTGCGTATGCCATCGGAGCTGCTCCCATTGGAAGCCCTGGATGTCCGGAGTTGGCAGCGTTAATGGCGTCGATTGATAGTGTGCGAATCGTATCGATCGAGAGTTGATCAATGGTTTGTGTGATAGGCATATTCTTCTCCTCTTACATCTGTATTTTGTTGTTGCTCGGTCTTCGTATCAAACCACCAGTGATAGCCGTCTCTTGCGAGCAGCGCATCAGACTCTGCAGGCCCGTATGAGCCAGCGGAATAATGGTGCAGCGGAACCGAATTTTCTAGGAAAGCGTTCAGAATTGGTTGAACCCACTTCCATGACAGCTCCACTTCATCCCAATGTGCGAAGAAGGTTGGGTCGCCGTGCAATGCATCATGAATAAGGTTCTCATAAGCTTCGGGCACATCGCTCCGAATCGAATGGAAATCAATATTGATCGGCTTAAACTCACCTTTTTGCTGTGGATCACGCGTATTCAATTGCAAGGTTATGCCCTCATTCGGGCTTATTTCAAATACGAGCAAATTAGGAATTCTCGTATCATCATTCACTTTTGTTTGCTGCTTCAAAGGTTCTTTGAACTCGATTACGATCCGAGTTGATTTCTCTTTGAGTCTTTTGCCGGTACGTATATAGAAAGGTACATCTCTCCAAAACACATCGTCAATCTGCAATCTAGCGGCGATAAAGGTATCATTCAATGATGATTCTGAGATACTTGGCTCTGAAGTGTAGCCGACAACCGGCTTCCCTTGAATTGAACCCGCTTCATACTGCCCGCGAACAACGTGAGCTGCTACATTTTCTTTCTCAAGCGGCTCAAGTGATTCCATAACCAGTTTCTTCTTGAAACGAACGTCCTCGGATGTACTGTTCTTCGGCAGATGGATCGCCAGCATCATGAGCAACTGCAGCATATGATTTTGGAACATATCTCTCACAGCGCCTACTTTGTCATAATAGCCTGCCCGTTCTTCAACGCCAACCGTTTCATTCGCTGTGATTTGAACATTGGCAATGTACCGATTCGACCATAAGGCTTGGAGCACCGGGTTCGATTGCTGCAGCACTTCAAGCTTCTGCACCATCGGCTTACCCAGATAATGATCAATACGGAAAACTTCATTCTCTTCAAACGTCTTGCTCAAATGCTCATTCAAGTCACGAGCAGATTGCAGATCATGGCCGAAAGGCTTCTCGATCATCAGGCGTTTCCAACCATTAGTTGTCCCAAGTCCACTTTCTTTAATGTTGGTTGCAATCGTTTCGAAAAATTCAGGACCAACGGATAGATAGAACATCCGATTAGGTGCAAGGTTCAATGCGTTCTCACGCTGTTCAATAATGTCCAGCAGTTTCTTGTAATCCTCTTTATGTCCAACATCCAGTACGCTGTATTGGAATCCGCTTAAGAAGCTGTTCAATTGTTCTTCATTATTTATTTCACGTCTAGAGAAAGTTCGAAGTGAATGTTCAACACTTGATCGGAATGCTTCATCCGTTACTTCTCTTCTACCGAGCCCAATAACGGAAAATGATTGCGGCAGTTTTTGATCAATAAACAAATTATAAAGAGCAGGGTATATTTTCCTTTTAGCCAAATCCCCTGTCGCTCCAAACAAAACAAACGTGGTTGCCTCCATCTTCCTATCTCCCTCCAGTATGTCCCTATGCTTGCACCGTGAGCATTTCAATTTGTCAGAATGCTCTGGCTTCTTTTTCTTAGTTCCACTATAATACGAAATACAGCCATACAAGTAATTAATATATTTCACAGGAGCTATAGACCATGTCTATGAACAATTATGAATTATACAAAGTATTTTATTGGTCTGCGAAGACCGGAAGCTTAACGCAAGCCGCAAAAGCACTATATATTACACAGCCTAGCGTCAGTCACGCTATCAAGCAGCTGGAGGACAGCTTTGGTATTACTTTATTTTATAGAAACTCCAAAGGAGTCTCCTTAACGCAAGAGGGAACCATTCTCTACTCCTATATTGAACAGTCACAAATCTTGATTTCGCTTGCTGAAGAGAAGCTAGGCGCACTCAAAAACCTGGACAGCGGAGAGCTTAGAATCGGCGGAAGCGATTCCTTGTTTAAACATTACTTGCTTCCCTATATAGAAACCTTCCACCGCAACTATCCCGGCATTAAGCTCCAATTAATTCATGGCACGACTCCCGAAATTATTTCATTCCTGAAAGAAGGTCGGATTGATCTTGGTGTCGTCCGCATGCCAATTGTAGATCCCCAGCTTGAAGTAAGGCAAGGGATTCAACTTCAGGATTGTTTTGTCGCAGGAGCCCATTATGCGGATCTTAAGAATGAGGTCATTTCACTGGACAGGCTGCTCCAGCACCCGGTTATTCTATTCTCCCGGAATAGCCGGGCACGAATGGCCATTACAGAATTATTCCAGGACTATGGCTATGAGTTGAAACCTGAGATCGAGGTAGGCAGTGTAGGTCTACTCATTGAATTTGCACGAAAGGGACTTGGCATTTCTTATGTGACTAGGGAATTCGTCTCCAAGGAGCTTGAAGAAGGATCGCTCTTTGAGATTCAATTGGATGTGAAGCTGCCGCCTTCGCAAGTAGGTTTGATGATTATGCGGAATATGCCTCTATCCAGCGCGGCAAAACGGTTTATAGAGCTTATAAAATAGGCTTATCTGCCTCTTTATCTCTGGTTCTCGGCTTCGTTCAGCCTACATATAATGGGAGTTGACGAGGAAAGAAAACAGCAGAGAAGGCAGGCGACCAAATGTCTGAACATGTAACAACGCCTTTCGATTACAAGGCCTATTGGGAAAATAACTATGCGCAAGGCGGCACCTCAGGCAGCGGTTCATACGGCGTGCTAGCGGATTTCAAAGCAGAGGTCATTAATACATTTATGAAGGATAACAGCATTCAAAGCGTCATCGAATTCGGCTGCGGGGATGGGAATCAGCTTTCCCTAATGCATTACAAACAATATTTAGGGCTGGACGTTGCCAGTTCATCTATAGACCTGTGTGCACAACGATTTGAAACGGATCACACCAAAAGCTTTCTAACCTACAACCCGAGGCATTTTATGAATAAAGCCTTCTTTACTTCCGATCTAGTTGTGTGTCTGGACGTTCTTTATCATATTACAGACCCATATGACTTCCGCAAAACGTTAGACGATATTTTCTCCTGTAATGCCAAGTATGTCTTGCTCTATACACGTATTACCGGTTCTGACGAGCCGAGTATTGTGCCGACGATTCGCGACCGTGATATTTTGCAGCATCTGGAGGCATACCAAGCCTATCGCATCGTGCAGACGATCGAGCAGAAGCATAAGGAATTATCGTCTGCCAGCTTTATCATCTTGCAGAAGTTCTGAAGAAAATAGCGAGGAGCTTCCTTTCACACCAAAAAACCACCCATGGGTGGTTTTTTGGTGAAAGCATTAGGTACCGCAGTAGGTTTGATACGGCGTCTTATCAGGCACGACAGCGTATATCTCTTGTTCGACTGTGTAAGCAAACGGGTTCGCCAACGCGTCAAGAAGCTTATGCATGACCGCATAATCGTCATTTACCACTGCCGCTTGCAGCGCTTCTTCTACGCGGTGGTTGCGAGGAATAATAGCAGGATTGCTGCTGCGCATTAGCTGTTTGGAATCATCTAAAGACTGCTGCTGCCGATCCAGCCTCGCATGCCACCTCTCTTGCCACACTAGATATTGATCGGTACCAAATAATGCTATCCCATCCAGGTTATTTAATGTTAGTGCACGGAAACTATTCGTATAATCCGCTTGATGCTCTTTCATTAGTTGAAGCAAGTCATTAGCAAGACTCTCATCCTCTGCTTCCTCGTTAAAGATGCCCAGTTTCGCCCTCATTCCCGCCAGCCAATGGCTCTTGAATAATACGACAAATTCCTCTAATGTTTCTTCTGCCAATTGAACGGCTTCTTCCCCATCCTCATGCAGCAGCGGCAGCAGCGCTTCTGCAAATCTTGTAAGATTCCATCCGCCAATTTGTGGTTGATTCCCATAAGCGTAGCGCCCATTCACATCAATGGAGCTAAATACGGTTGCCGGATCATATTCATCCAGAAAAGCACATGGACCATAATCAATCGTTTCACCGCTAAGTACCATATTATCTGTGTTCATGACACCATGAATAAAACCAACGAGCTGCCATTTTGCAATGAGCGCAGCTTGCCGCTTAATAACTTCCTGAAGCAGTACGAGATAGCGATTAGTGTGACTCAATGCCTCTGGATAATGTCTTTGCAGCGTATAATCCGCAAGCAGTCTCAGCTCTTCCTTTGTTCCCCAATTCGCTGCGAATTGGAAGGTTCCAACACGGATGTGACTGGCTGCCACTCGGGTTAGAATGGCACCTGTCAGCTGTGTTTCACGGAAGATGGACTCCCCTGTTGTCACGACAGCTAAGCTGCGCGTCGTCGGAATGCCTAGTGCCTCCATTGCCTCGCTCATTATATACTCTCGAAGCATAGGACCAAGCGCAGCGCGGCCATCGCCTGATCTGGAATATGGCGTCCTGCCTGAGCCCTTATACTGAATATCAACACGTTCACCTTGTGGTGTTATTTGTTCGCCAAGCAATAATGCACGTCCATCTCCGAGACGGTTCAAATGTCCGAATTGATGTCCAGCATACGCTTGAGCAAGCGGCGCGGCACCCTCTGGGATCAAGTTCCCAGCTAGCATCGCAGCGCCTTCAGTGCTTCTAAGCTCCTCAGCATTCAGCCCTAATGAAGCAGCCAAACGGTCGTTTAACACGATGATCTTAGGTGAGCTTACAGGAGGTGGGGACATTCGCGTAAACAAGGTTTCTGGCAGCAGCGAATAGCTGTTGTCGAAATTCCAACCTGCATTAATGTTTGCTTTCTGCTCTGTCATAGGGCCTCCTTTTCTCGATAAAAGATTAATATTGCTGCTTCTTTAACGTATAGGAAAGTATATGAGTTTACTCATACTTTCTCTATACGTTTCGCAGAAACGATGGCGTCTATAGATAAGACGCCGTCAGGCGTTTCTTCTTATTATACCCTTTTCTTGGATAGTCGTCTCATTTTTAGATACACCATTCTATTCTTCACAAAGCTTCTGCATGGTTATAAGCATCTTTCTTCTGAGAGAATCGTCTCCTGCCAAGTACATTTGCACCGATTACCCCTGCAATAATGAGCAAGGAGCCCACAATATGATACCCATGCAGGTCTTCTCCCAATACGAAGGTTCCCCCAACAATAGAAACGACCGTCGACAGATTAATGAAGACAACAGCTTTTGATGATTCGATTCGGGAAAGCACATAATTACCCATTAATGCCGTACATAGCTGAATCACACCAAGACTAATCATAAGAATGACAAAGCTAAGGTTCGTAAGTGGTTCTGCGAGACTGTTCAGTGTCCCCACAGCCGCATGTGTGACGATTGAAATGAGCAAAGTTATCACGAATCCAGCTCCTACCATGAAAAAACTGATTTCCGACGTACTAAACTGCTTCGAGATGGAACGGACCATCACGCTATATCCAGCAAAAACCATGCTTGATGCTAGTAGAAGTACAACTCCTGTTAACTCAGAAACATCAAAGCTGCTTCCTTTCATCAGAAAAATAAATGCAACACCAGCTACGGATACAAGAGTAAAGCATTTCTGTATTAAAGTCGTTGCTTCTTTCAGAAAAACAGCTGCAAACAGCATCGTTATAACTGGCGTAATCGCATTTATTATTCCGCCTTCACCCGAAGTTGCATGCTCAAGCCCAGTCGTTTGGAACATAAAGAAGGCGATGGGATACATGCTCGCAAGCAGCAGCAATTTGTATATTGGCTTGCCTCGATAATTCACTTTGACTAACCTTAAGGATACCGGAATCAGAATGATTAAAAATGCAGCAGAAAACCGAAACATCAGCGTATCAAATGGATTGGCGTAGTCCAATGATTTTTTTGCAACTAAAAACGACACGCCGATTACAATGGCATTGATTACCGCAAGAAAATAAGCAAGTCTTATGCCCTGCTTCACTTTCTTCTCTTTCATCTCTATCGCTTTCGTTTGCTCGTTCTCTTCTATAGGCATCTTAATCATCTCCAAAGGATTATAGTAAATAAGTTCAATTCATCTGACTGTCAGTGCTTACTGACATTGCAATTATAAAAAAACTAGGGAGTCAGGGCCCTAGCGAACAACTTCACACTCTCTTGCATAAACGGCTCCAGTGAGATCTCTGGATAGTAATTCCCCGTTTCCAAATCATTAAGAAACGCTCCAAAATGCGCCATCATGAACGTAAATGCGTGCAGCTTTGGATTCGTACCAATCATCTTGCCTCTCTTGCTCATCTCTTCGAAATAGTTCGTCAATATTTCCAATAGCTGAAGCGGGTGCTGATGCGTACGCTCACGAAAGCCAGGCAGCTGCCCTTCGTCCTTAATGCTAATTTGAATCATTTTCCGATTGCGATTCATGATCTTATGATATGTCCGGCAAACTGTGAGCAAATCTTCCTCCAGCTCCCACACCAGCTTCTCATCGAATAGCTTTCGCATCTCCTCAGCGTAATGAAAGCGATCAAAGGCTGCTTCAAGCAGTCTCTGTTTACTCCCGAAATGCCTAAACAACGTTTTCTCACTTAAGCCGGCAGCTGTCGCAATCTCTTGTGTCGTTACTCCATTGTAACCTCTCTCTGAGATCAGATTAATAGCTGCTAACAATAATCTGTCACCGCTGCTCGCATGACCCAATTCCATAATCCACCACCTGTTTCCGTACACTGTATGTCAGTACTAACTGACATTATAATAGTACAACTTAAAATAACAGTCAAGGAAAGCGTGGAATTCGCTTGTTCCACACCCAACGCTGTGATACGATATGAATTAAAATAGATACATAATTTAGTAAATAAATCATTTATATTGTAGGAGTATTCGAACACATGAAAAAACACCTGGGCAATTACGCCGAAAGCATCATTAATAATCGATTATTAAACGGTTCCATCGTGTTATTGGCATTTCTAGCTGTTATTGTGACAGATATCTATATCGACAACTTCCCACTGTTTCAAATTGCGTATTTGATGCTTTCCCTTATGCTTGGACTCGCTTTTTGGAAGGAAACATGGATACGCAGCTTGTTAGTTGCCATCATGGTCTATTCCAAAATATCTTTGGAGCAAACCGAAGTTTTTCAAGTTCATGATATTCTATCGATTCGAATTATTACATTATTTATTTCTTATTTCCTAACCGCTTCCTCCATTTCGTTCATGATCTTGTCTTACATCAAACAGAAGAAGAACACCTTGCAGCTTACCTTCACTCTAGCAAAAGCACTAGATTCCAGGGATCATTATACGGCCGACCACTCTGATCATGTAGCCTATTACTCCAAGAAGATCGCGGAGGAAATGAATCTATCAAAAATGGCATGCGAGAGGATATTTATAGGCGGAATCCTGCATGACATTGGAAAAATCGGAGTACCTGAACATATATTGGGAAAACCGTCACGATTGACGGAAGAAGAGTTTAGCATTATTAAAGAGCATCCCATTACCGGCTACGATATGCTCAGTCATATTTCACATCTCAAACGTGCAGGCATACTCGATATGATTCTTCACCATCATGAACGATTCGATGGGCGCGGGTACCCTAGCGGTATAGCCGAAAAAAGAATTCCAGTCGCAGCCAGAATTATGGCAGTAGCGGACACCTTCGATGCGATGACTTCCAAACGAGTTTACCGAGGCGAATTAAATATTGATTTTGCTATAGAAGAAATTCAGAAAAATGCTGGAACGCAATTCGATCCTGAAGTAGTGAAAGCTTTCATGTCTATTTGGAATCGTGAAGGAGAAAAGCTGCTTCCCAAATACAGCCCCGTTGCCAAAACGAGCTCAAACGCCTTTTCTTAAGGGGTTTTGAGCTCGTTTTTAGTCTGATCGCTAACTCTTTAGCTGTAATGGAAAAATTCACTTGTTAACACTAAAACCCCTTTCCACCGATCGGTCGAACCTTCACCGCATCTCCGCCTGCGATCAAATGCTGACAACTCCCAATGAGTGCACGCACTTTTTCATTCTTCAACGAAGCAGCATGCGCCTCTTTACTCACCCACAGTTCTGTAATCCAAAGGACGTCAGGATCATCCTCCGCTTCATGCAGAATGTAATAAATGCAGCCCTCCATGCTGTTCAACGTCTCATTAGATGCCAGCATCTTATTCGCAAGCTCATCCCGCTTTCCTTCGTGTGCTGTCAATTTACCGAACATGGCGTATTTACTCATCGTGTTTCTCCCCTTCCCCTTTAAGATCCGTTAACATCGCTTCATAGTGAGCAAGCATACGAGAACTCGCCTTTATCATTTGTCGAATTAGCAATTCCGAATCCACTTGCAAACCCGTACTATATGGCATCAGAAAATAAGGAACATACGTCAGCAGCGTCGATTGCTTGAGCCGAAATACAGCCGAACCAGGTGCGCGTTCCATGAGTGCATGACCGAACAGCCAATGCTTGCAAAGCTCATCAAGCACCTGCTCCTTCCCCTTAATCGTAACCATCTCAAACTCCGTAGGTCCTTCAGGATCAGGAAGCAGATTTCGGAGCAGATGCTCCTTAGCAGAGAATGTCAGCGGACGCTCAAATCGTCTATCCGTCTGCGTCAAGCTCTGAATACGATCGACGCGAAAATTCCTCGTCTCACCACGATAACCGCAATACCCGACCGTATACCAACTCCCCTTCCAATAGACGATACCATAAGAGTCAAACAATCTAGAAGGTGACTGCTCGCCTTTGCCGCTATCATATACCATTTCGAGCGTCCGGCTTTGCCCAGCAGCCTCTTCAAGCATCTGTAAATATCCTTGATATGAACCGTCTGTGGGCGGATAGATGACCGATAAACCGCCGCTATGCCGTTCTAATTGATCAAGCTGCTTCTCATTTGCGTAACGCTTCAGCTTGTCCATCGCTCTTGCCAATGCATGAGAGTATGGATACCCTGCTTCTCTCGCAAATATCGATGCGTGGATGAGTCCCTTCTGTTCTTCTGCATCAAAAACGAGCGGAGAATCGGCGAAATGACTGAGTATACTATAGCCGCCATTCGGTCCTGAATCCGCAACGATCGGCACACCGCTCGCACATAACGAATCGATACAACGATAGACCGTTCTTACATGAATTTCTAGATCATCAGCCAGCTGCTGGGCGGTTATCCGCTTGCCAGAACGAAGCAGCCATAGAATCGAGAGCATATTGTCTGCTTTCGTCATCAACCAAACCTACTTTCTCATAAGCGCCCGAAATCAATCACATCTGACTTTTATTTCAAAGGTACTTTTCCCTGTTCAATCCACGTCTCATAAGTCGGGCCGTATAACGGAGGAGTCTTCAATCCTGCTTGCCTCATCAACACCGTCATTTGACCTCGATGATGAGCTTGATGCATGAGGGAATACCTTAAAGATTCGTCATTTCGCCATTCCTCTCCTGCAATCGCGTGAAACACATGTAGGCTTTCATCCGTCCACTGCTGCCTTACTGCTTGTAGGAACGCTTGATTAAGGCGGCGGTACTCCTCTGCAATCCCTATTGCTGAATTGGTTAATTCTGACCGATCGTCTATATGATCGAAATCAAGTCCCAAACCACGCATGAAATGTATCGATGTCACCAGATGCCAAGCTAAATCTCCTAATGTACGCCGCTCAGCATCGATTTGCTGCTGCAATGACTCGTCGG
Organism: Paenibacillus sinopodophylli; assembly: GCF_005930355.1. GTDB lineage: Bacteria > Bacillota > Bacilli > Paenibacillales > Paenibacillaceae > Pristimantibacillus > Pristimantibacillus sinopodophylli. The sequence continues at coordinate 279,806 of NZ_VDBO01000001.1, read as the reverse complement.
TCAGCGCAATTAATACCCGTTCGGTTAATTCAGCCTCTTTCATCCACTCTGCCGCAAATGTCTCAATTGTCATTGTCATTTCCATTCCCATGCCTCCATATCTTCTTTCTTCCTTACATGAGTATACGCCACCATCACTGACAGAAACGGTCAGTCATTTCCACACTTGCCGAATAATAGGCAATATCGCGGAATAGATTCACAATAATGCGAAATTCACAGGTACTTCAAATTGGTTTAACAAAGAGGTGCATGCCACATGCAAGAAGCAGAAAACTGCCAGCTGCCAGCTGATAATCAGACACTTGTAACGTTTCGAGCGCTTGTGGAAGCTATAGTTCCACATACGCCGGAACTAGCTGGATTCGGGGAACTGCAAACATTAGGTGCAGCCGATCTAGGTGTTCACTACTATTTAGCGTGGGAACTAGACCATACCTTAGCGCTCTTTTTCGGCATACATCTGACTAACTTCCCACTCGCTGCCTCCACTGCTAGATTACTTAATGTAGGCGCTGTCCAGTTCGCAGCTGCAAGTCAACTCATACAGCCAATCAACTGCTCGCATTGGGTAATCAGCCCTTTCTCAGCACTTGCGCCGCTGGATCGCATTCGTGTGCTAGCGATGCTGGAACAGCTCAGAGTCGACCTCGGCACGCTTCCTCCTCCCTACCAGAACAATGGCGGAAACGTGAAATTTATAATCGACTATCTCAATAGAGCAACGCTATTTGGTACTTATTCAGAATGGTCCGCGTACGGGTCGACACGGCTTTGCACCCCAACCGAGCGAGTCTTGCAGTCTTTCCCGATTGGCTGGGAACAAAGTGGTTATCCCGGCGTTTCATTAGGCTACCGAGCTCTTCGTGGTTTTTTATTAACGATTGTACGCGATAAGGGGGTGTCAACCATTGTATGATGCAGATGTCATTGTCATCGGTTCAGGGGGAGGCGGTGCAGTTGCCGCCAAAGAACTTGGAGAGAAAGGGTTGAAGGTGCTCGTTCTGGAAGCAGGCCCATTCTACGGAAACAAACAATGGCAGAATCCGAATAGCGAGCGCGGCGGTGAATGGAGCTCCAGCTATCATGATTTGGACATTGGACTATATAAAAAAACGTACAATTTATATGAGAACAATATGAATGATGTCGTATCAGGTGCTATACGGTTCGGACCTGCCGACCGCAGGCGAGATCCATGGCACCGGAAGATGCCGCAGCAAGGTGATATTTGGCAGGCATCAGGCGTAGGCGGGACAACGCAGCATTATTGGGCGCAATCTCCGCGTGCTTTTCCCAGTGCTGTAGACCATATATGGCCAATCAGCTACAGAGAGTTGATCCCTTACTATGAGAAGGTTGAAGCTACCTTACCTGTCCAATTCTCTCCTATCACACCTAAGGAAGAACTCTTTTATTATGGTGCCAAAAAAGCAGGCTGGACGCTTAATCCAACCCTAAACGTAGTAACACCTGGTTATCGCCCAAATCCCAACGCCATTCTTCCTCCGAACAAGCATTTGATGGATCCTAACTATTCAATGGAACAGTTAAACCATATGGAAGGCTGTACCTTGCAGGGACATTGCGTCAATGGCTGCACCTCCGGCCCTTCGGTTGACAGAATTGCGAAGCGCGGTACGCTAGTCAGCTATATCCCACTTGCCCTGAAGACGGGGAATGTTTCGATTCGACCGAATTCTTTCACCATTAACATTCTCACTGAACAGGACCCAAAGGAAGGCTTGAGAGCCTGCGGTGTTCAATTCCGGGATACTTGGACAGGAGAAGTCGGTGAGCTTAAAGCGAAAACAATCGTGATGGCTGCTGGCTGCATCGAGTCGCCCAGGCTTTGGCTGAATGCTGGACTGCCCTACAATGCGTGGGTTGGCAGAGGCTTGACCAATCATTATTTCGACTGGGTTGGCGGTGTTTTCGACGAAAAAGATTTGTTAAGCATACTGGGAACTACTTCCGTATTCCCTTATGCCGGCCACACATCCGGGGCTCGAGTTGATATTCCGGGTATTGGTATCTTTCAAGTTTCTTGCCTTAGTCCCGGCTTGATGTCCTTCTTAACCTATGGCTTCAGTGAAGCTGGCTATAATGCCCTTCGTCCGCCCGAGCCGGGTGAGCCTTGGAACATGCGCGGCAGAGTCGTTGGCCCAGAATTGAAAGAGTTAATGAAGCACTATAGTCAAACGATGACGATGCTTCTCCTGACAGACGATGAAGTTCGCTACAGCAACCGAGTAGAAGTCGATCCCCTGCTGAAAGATGAGAACGGGCCGATCCCTGTCATTCATTATTCACCCAGTGCCAAAACCTTGCAGAGACGTGATAAACTCGCTCGCTATGCTTGCGAGACGCTGCAGCATGCAGGAGCCAAAAAAATAATCCGATCGGACTTGCCGACAGGGTTCCTGCTTCATATAGAAAGTACGATGCGCATGGGGCATGTCGTAGATTCCAACTGTGAGGCCTACCAAGTGAAGCGATTGTATATTGCAGACAACAGTGTGCATTTCAACGGTATTGGCGGGCCTAATCCAACGCTTACTACGCAGGCATTAGCTACGCGAACCGCTGATAAACTGGCTCACAAATACTTCGGTCACTCCATTGAAACAGACAAATAAAGGACTGCACCGGATAAAGCAACAATGAATAAAAATGCGATGATCTTGCCAAAAGACTTCAAACTCACTCCTCCATTCCCATATCACCTTATTATCCAGCATGCTCGAAAGCGTGAATGTACATACGGGAAGGGCAGCCTATGATGGCTGCCCTTCCCGTTTGTGTATATGTCTTTGAATAATAAGGTAAATGACAGGGTAAATTAACAAACAAATATTCAGGAGGAACCCCACAATGAAAAAAACAAAAAATGCTGCGGGAACTTTTGATAAACAGGTGAACGGGCTAGGTTTTCATCTTGATGAGCCGATATCTACAAATCTAGATGACAACGAATCGATGCTCCAGCGCGTTTTTTCGAACTGCACCGATCTCATTATACGAAAACTTTCTTTGTTCGACTCAAAGCCAGGTTTAGTCGTTTATCTTGATGTATTAGTTGATGAGATGTTATGGAATGATGGATTACTTGATCCATTAATGGAGCAAACAGACGAAGGAAGTGAAACGGCAGAGCAGCTGATTGAGCAGGTTAAGTATAGATTAAGCTCTGTTACCAAGCCGGAGATCATCACGAACGGGAAACATGTCGTGCAGCGCATTGTGAAAGGCGACGTTGTTCTATTCATTGAATCCGCTAGTGAGGCAATCTCCTTTTGCATCAAAAACCAATTACACCGCCCATTAGAGGAACCGAGTACAGAAGCTGTCATACGCGGCCCGAGAATCGGTTTTATCGAGAAATTACCGATTAACATGGCATTAATTCGGCAGCAATTGCGGACGCCGCTGCTCAAGATGGAGAAGTTCAGCTTGGGGACGATTTCTCATACCGATTTGACCATTGCTTATATTGAAAACAAGGCTTCGCAACAAGTCATTCAGGACATCAAGCTGCGTTTGTCAAAAATTGATATGGACAGCATTATGGAATCGGGTTACCTCGAAGAACTTGTAAGCGACCATCCATACTCGCCATTCCCGGTCATCCAATCTACACAAAGACCTGATTTGGTATCTGCTTCCCTTATAGAGGGTAAGGTTGTCATGCTTATAGATGGTTCTCCTTTTGCGTTGATTATGCCGATCACGCTCTGGCATGGCTTCCAAACGGTAGAAGACTACTATATGAATTTCATCTTTGCAACGATGCTGCGCTGGTTAAGATTTTTATTTGCCTATTTGGCATTAACGCTCCCTTCCTTCTATGTTGCCATTACAACCTTTCACCATGAAATGATTCCTACAAGTTTAGCTTTAAGTCTAGCTGCTGCTAGAGAAATCGTTCCTTTTCCTGCAATGGTGGAAACCTTGATTATGGAAATCACATTCGAAGCGCTGCGCGAAGCAGGAGTACGTCTGCCACGTCCAGTCGGCCAAACGGTCAGCATCGTAGGTGCGTTAGTTATTGGACAAGCTGCTGTACAGGCTGGAATTATCTCCGCACCTGTCATCATTATCGTCTCCTTAACAGGAATCGCTTCGTTTCTCATTCCTAATCCGACCATGAGCCAAGCGATAAGTATTTTACGATTTCCGATCGTGGTTTGCGCTGGTACGTTCGGTCTTTATGGCATTATCGCTGCCCTGCTCGCAATCTTAATTCATCTAACCAATCTGCATTCCTTTGGCGTTCCTTATTTGTCTCCTATTGCACCGCTGCGTCCATCCGGCTTATTGGATGTGTTAATTAGAGCGCCTTGGCAGATTATGCATAAACGCAAACGGCATGCTCAGCAGAAAATGGAGTTGGAGGAACAATGAAGCAAAACCGTAGTTTGTTTTGTATAGCGGCTCTGATTACTTGTTTATGTCTTCTGACCGGCTGCTGGGATCGAAAGGAAATGGATGATCTCGCGTTGGTGATGGCAAGTGGCGTTGATCTTGCAGAGGATGGGCAGCTTGAAGTAACCTTGCAAATTGCCCTGCCGAGCGGCATCTCCAGCTCATCAATGTCTATAGCCAATGGAGGTAAGCCAGTATTCGTTGTATCTGCCAAAGGAAAAGATGGTATTGAAGCTTTTGGCCGGCTGCAGCAGCAATTATCACGACGCATCAATCTGGGACACAGAGGCGTTATCGTGATTGGTGAGAACTACGCAAAGCATGGCATTAATCAAGTTTTGGATACTTTGCTGCGTTCGCCAGACAGCCGCTACAACAGTTATATTGTGACCTCATACGGAATGACAGCGAAAGAAATATTAAATTCACCTTATTCTTTGGAGCTCATTCCGGCAATCGGCATCAACAAGGTTCAAAATAATAACTTCAGTATTTCGGTCAAATCTGACGAATTTATTAATGATCTCACCTCAAATGGAAAAACTTCGATTACCGGAGCTATTCGAATCATCAATAAAGATTCCAAACAAAAAACTTTCCTGATTGACAAAGCGGCAGTGTACCAAAAAAATACATTGGTAGGCTTTTTTTCAGGATCGGAATTACAAGTCTTCCGCATATTGAAGGGACATTTCAAAAGTGCTAATTTAACCGAGCAAATGACTGCTCCGAGCAAGCTCTTTAAAGGAACGGTCAGCTTGCAATTCACGAAAGCTAAAACGAAAATAATTGCCACAATCTCAGATGGCAAGCCTGCGCTCACGATTTCCTTGAATGTTACTGCAAATGTATTGGCAAACGACACAAGTCTGGATCTAAGCAAGGCTGCCAATCTCAAGCTTATTGAGGCCAGCTTTTCGAATATCATGAAAAAAACGATTATGACCATGGTGGAACGTTCTCAAAAAAAATTTAAATCCGATGTGCTCGATATGGGCAATATTATACATATCCAGCATCCATACTATTGGAAAACCATTAAGCACAAATGGGAAACGATATACACTAGTGTCCCTGTTACCATTAAAACGAAAATCCAAATCGAGCGGATCGGCCGAACGCAAGCTCCACCCTATCAACAGCGGAATTAACCATTGAAATGAGGATCGTCATAATGAAAATAACCGGCTTACAAATTTTCTGGATGATTACCATTATGGATCTCGGTATGACATTAATTATGACCCTCACGCCAAGCTTGCAAGCAGCTAAGCAGGATATTTGGATTTCAATTCTAGTTGCAGGCGGCATCACGTTAATCATCACATGGCTCGTAACGAAGACTGTTCAGCTATATCCAGAGCAAAACTTGATCCAATTCTGCCAAACGATATTAGGAAAATGGATGGGGAAGCTTGTTATCATTATTTATCTCGTTCAGTGGTACACCATATTGCCAATTGTTCTACGCCAATTTACCGATGTGATCCACATAATGATTCTTCCATCAACACCGAAAGCGGCGGTAATGATTATTATGTTGGCACTGATCATCTATGCAACCTATTCGGGAGGAATCGTATCCATCGCAAGGTGCAGCGAAGTTCTGGGACCAATCGTCATTCTGATGGTCATATTAACACTGCTTGCAAGCATAAACAACGTAGATTTGAAAAATCTGCTTCCCATTTTTGCCGACAGCGGCATATCAGGCATTTTCAATGGCTCGCTGCCCCTCGCCTCTTATCTTGGGCATTCAATTGAATATCTCATGCTCGCCTCCTTTCTCTATAAACCGAGGAAAGGAGCACCGTATGCCTATTGGGCAGTTATTACGACTACTTTCTTCACATTAATCGCAATGGTTATGACTGCTGCAACAATAGGACCTAATCTTGCATCTGAGATGTGGTATCCCTTTTTCGAAATGTCCCGGAAAATATCACTTTTCGGCTTTATCGAAAACTCGGATCCGCTCATGATTGTCATTTGGGTGGCGAGCGTGTTTATTAAATTAACGATTTATTTATTCATTTCAAGCTATGGAACGGCACAGTTGCTGAAGGTTAAAAATTGGCGAACCTTGATCTGGTTCATCGCCCCAGTCCTTTTAATATTCGCATTTTTCCCAAAAAACGTTGCCGAGGCTGGCCCTCACTATTTAACCAACTATTGGATTCCTTTTGTTCTGCCTGTTAATATGATCGGTCTGCCTCTTCTATTGCTAGTCATTGGGAAAATGAAACAAAGGAAGAAAATGGCGATCGAGTGATCGGTATTCCTTGATCGCTGCAAAATCCAGTCCTTTCATTGCACATCCGAGTGATGATCAGTAATATGTAGAATGAAGTAGGAAAAGGATTAACTTATCGTTAACAGGTGGTGACGAAGTGAAACTGAAAGAGCATATGTTAATATGGACATCTGCTTCTATTAAATTAATGGACATAAGATATACCAGAGTATCAAGTCGCGATGCGCTAAAAGCTTATCGACTGCCCGCGAACATGTTTCTATTTGCCATACGCGGCTCCGCACAGATTAAGCTGGATGAAGTGGAATATATCGTGGACAGCATGTTCGTCCTGCATGGCGGCAAAGGCATGTGTCTAGATATTCAGCCTACGAATGAAAGATTCGACTATTATTTGGTTCTCTATAAGGCTTGGCTGCCACTGCTAACAGAAGCGAAAGCTCGCAACAGCTTATCTGGGGACAATCCCTTGCAGATCCAATACGGCTACGCTCCATTGTATCCCTTATCGCTGTATGAGAAGCTCGAGTTAACAGCAAGCGAATGGCTTACCCCAGGCGATCTTGAACTGCTTCATGCGAAGACCTTGTTCTACCAATTTGTATATGAGCTTATTCGCCAGCTGCGTGAGCAGGATATTCGGATCATTCCCGCTGATCCCGCTGAGCAATTGCTCAGCTATTTGCATGAGCATTATGCCGAGCCGCTTACTCTCGAATTGCTGGCTTCCATGCTCGACTGCAGCCCAAGCCATCTATCGCGAACATTCAAGCAGCGCACGTCCTGCAGCCCCATTGATTATATGATTCGCTTGCGTATCAGCAGGGCCAGAAGCCTGTTAGAGAACACAGATGCATCACTGCAAGAAGTATCCTTGAGCATCGGCTATACGGATGTGTATTATTTTAGCCGAATATTTAAGAAACAAACGGGATATTCTCCTCTTCACTATCGTCAATTTTGTCTAGATTCGAATAGAAAGCAGCATAATCCATTCCTCATGCTAAGATCATCCATTGTTCCACGCAAACTTAGACGTTATATTAATAGTCGCAGTGATAATGATTATCAATATACGGATAAAGGAGCTTTTGCATTGATCAGACACAGAAAACAATCAACCGCATTAACACTTTTGCTAAGCCTTACTCTTCTACTTAGCGCATGCTCAGGAGCAGTAAGCAGCAACAACAATGTTGCCAATACAGGGACAGCCACCAACGCCGCTGCCAGCGGAAACAATGCACAAACCGATACTAACCAGGCGCAGCCTGCAACTGCAACGGTTATGTATACAGGTGCTGACGGCGAAGTTGAGATTCCCAGAAATCCGCAACGAATTGTCGTTTTGACTCATGCTTATGTTGGGTATTTCATGGCACTTGGTATTAATCCAGTAGGAGCTCCATCGATGACAATGGGAAACCCATATTATACTGGAATGATCGATGATATAGCGGATATTGGATCACCTGGCGGCTTCGAGATTGAGAAGATTGTCACATTAAACCCGGATCTTATTATTGCTCTTAAAGGTACCGAAATGCTCGAGGAAATAAGCAAAATCGCTCCAGTGGTAACGATAAACTATGGCGAGAAAAACTATAAAGAGCAATTGATTGAATTCGGAAAGATAGCAAATCGCGTCGATAAGGCTCAGCAATGGGTGGATGCGTGGAATACGAAAATTGCTGAATTCAAGCCACAGGTTCTAAAGGTTGTCGGTGACCAAACGGTATCCGTGTTAAGTCAGTATGATAAAGGCGTATATGCGTATGGCGAAGGGTACGGACGAGGAACGGAGATTTTGTTCGATGAATTCGGATTAAAATCCCCTCCAGCCTTCGACCTGAAGCTCGGCTGGGCAGAATTCTCACTTGAGAAGCTTCCCGAGTTTGCAGGCGACTATATCTTCACATCACCGGAAGCAACCGGCACAGAGGATACAAGCCCCATGTATGAAAGTGTGCTATGGAATGGGCTTCCTGCTGTTAAGAATAATCGGGTATTCTTTCTCGATAAAAACGCTTCAGCGTTCAACGATCCCATCACACTAGATGCCTTGCTGCCTATTATCGTAGATAGCTTCTTGAAACCGGCTGAAGTCAAAAACAATTGACTGCAGATAGAATAGATCCAACCCAAAAACATGGCGGTGCAGAGATTGCTTCTGCACCGTCATGTTTTTGGGTTATCTATCGTTTAATTAGTGTTTTGGACCGACTCGAATGAGTTGGACACTCACCTTAGTGGTAGTATCTGAACTAAAAGTGCATAATTTCCTATTTGAATAGTGGACTTAATAATCTAGATACAAATCATAGCTCATTACACTTGACCAGCTATTATCTCCTTTTGAAACGTCTTTGCTTTATTGCGATGCAGATTATCGTTCCTATTTCGCCCTCTGCGGCCAGAAATGGGGATACCTTCAAGTAAGCTGGAAGCCAGTGTACAAAGCTATTTGCATTTCATTGACCATCATTAATCGGCCTATTTCCTTCTCCCCACTTGCACATCATATTTAAAAATAGTATGAGCGAAAGACCACGGTCAGATAATGAATATTACCTTTCCGTATAGAGCATAAATGTCACTGCAATATCGTTGATTATTTGTCGGCGCTCTATGTCAGAAGCAGCCTTAACTGGCGCAAGTAGGAGCGCAGCTCTGGTACAGCTTCCAGATGACCCTTCAACACTCGCAGCAGGGTGAGATCGGGCTTCTCGGACTGTATTTCTCTCCGCAGAAGGCCGACAACCTCTATTAATTCGGTACGAGAAGTCGCTGACAAAGGAAGCGTATGAATCCGCTCCACCATAGCAGTAAGGAATTCATTAATAGTTCCTTTCCGTGCTGCTGGATCATTGTGGCCGCTGAGCCCCCCTTCAATAATCCATTCACCAGCTATGGATTGAGGTGCAGTTTGAATCAAATCGTGAACAACTGCTTCCATTCGATCGACGATATAGACTGCAAGTGCCGGAATCGGCTGAGAAATGACCTTCAGCAGTACACCTTTCATATATTCATGGAGAATCCCTTGAAAGAGCATGACTGCATCCCATATGTACGGCTCAAGCTGCTCACTGAATGCTTCGATTAACATCTCTTTCCGCCAGATAAGCAGAGCTGCCTGCATTTTCTTCCGCGCCTCAATGAAACTCTCATTCTCTGTAATAGGCAGCTCGCTGAATTCGACCATAAACAAGTGATTCTCGAGAATATAGTACAGATAGAATTCGATTTGGCGGCTTAGCTTGTCCTTGGAGAATAGCCCAAACGCCATTCCAGAACGCTCAAGTTCAGCTGCTTGCTCCAATAACGTCTGATGACAAGCTACGAACGCTGCTGTAAACAAATCCTCTTTGGATGTGAAACATTTATATATACTAGCTTTGGCTACTTCGCAAGCTTCAGCGATGTCTTGCATTGATGTAGCACTGTAGCCCTTACTACGAAACAAATCTATAGCCGTATCGAGAATTTGGGCCTTCTTTATATCCTTCATATAACTACCACCCCACCTTATATTGACATGAGTTGCGATTGAGGTCAACGTTTCGGCATTGACAATAAAACTCATTAGTTCTATATTGAACTTATTAGTTTTATTCTATACATCAAAAGGAGGTGTGCCGACGCTTGTCCGTTGTACAAGCTCGGCAGTAATTATGCGCATTGCAGAAGGATTAGATATGTTGGATTTCGAAATGAAAATTAGTGGACGATCCATGCCTATACACCCAACCATTATCTATGACAATGATTGTTGGACGTTAATCGATACTGGGATGCCAGGATCAGCCCGTGTCATTCAAGACTACGTCAAGCAAGCTGGTATTTCTGAGACACCACTTCAAGCGATTATTTTGACTCATCAGGATATCGATCACATCGGCGGTCTCCCCCAATTCCTTGAGGATTCAGCGATATCACCATTCGACGTATATGCTCATGAGGCGGATAGAGACACGATCGACGGAAAAGCTCCACTTCTGAAATTTCCACTTGATCTACTAAACGCCGAGCTTGAATCTTTGCCTGCAGAGGTGCGTCATTCGTACGATAAAGTTTTCTCCCAACCTTCCAAACCTAATGTAACGCGATTGTTGGCAGATGGTGATATTCTTCCCATTGGCGGCGGTCTAACGGTTATTCATACACCTGGTCACACGCCTGGTCACGTCAGTCTATACCATCATGCGAGCAAAACATTAATAGCTGGCGATGCCTTAGTTGTTCACAACGGGGAGCTGTTAGGATCTTCACCGTACTCCACTTATAATATGGAAGACGCTACTCACTCATTGGAGAAATTCAAGTCATTCGATATCGAAGCGGTCGTCTGCTATCATGGCGGGCTGCTGCGAGACGACATAAACAAGCGAATTGCACACTTAACTGCACGGTCGTAATGGATTCACAAACAAAAAACGACCACTTTTCCCCATTTTTTCAAGGGAGAGTGGTCGTTTTCTGTTTTTAGCTTTTCAACAAGTAATTAGCCATTCTATCTCACTAAGCAGATTCTGATACCTCAAACTGACTGTTGTACAAGTCTGCATAGAAGCCTTTCGCCGCCAGCAGCTGCTCGTGATTGCCGCTCTCGATAATATCGCCATCCTTCATAACGAGAATAATATCGGCATTCTTAATCGTTGACAGCCTATGCGCAATAACGAATGAGGTTCGACCCGCCATCAGTCGATCCATCGCTTCCTGAATAAGAAGCTCAGTTCTTGTATCGACGGAGCTGGTTGCTTCATCAAGAATGAGCAGCGGTGCATTCGCAATAAGTGCTCTTGCAATCGTAATAAGCTGCTTCTGCCCTGCAGAAAGATTCACTTGCTCATTCAATACCGTATCGTAGCCATTCGTTAAAGTTCGGATGAAATGATCGATACCGACGGCCTTGCAGACATTCTTCACGTCAGCATCGGTAACACCTTGTTTATTGAAGACGATATTCTCTTTAATCGATCCCTCGAATAACCACGTATCCTGAAGCACCATACAAAACTGTTCATGCACGTTTTCCCTTTGGAGCTCTTGAATGGGTACGCCATCGATGGCAATTTCTCCGCCATTCAGCTCATAGAAACGCATCAGTAAGTTAACGATAGTCGTCTTCCCGGCACCTGTCGGCCCAACAATTGCAATCTTTTGGCCGGGTAAAGCACTTGCTGAGAAATGGTTTATGACCAACTTATTCGGATCATAGCCGAAGGAAACGTTTCTGAACTCAACATGCCCCTTAACGTCTTTGAGCACCTTTGTTTTATGTTTCTCGTCTTCGAGCTCCTTTTCTTCCAAAAATTCAAAAACGCGTGCAGCTGCTGCCGCAGTTGATTGCAGACTTGTCGCAGCTTGTGCGATTTGTCCCAAGGGCTGCGTGAACAAACGGACATAGAGCATAAAGGCGACAATGACACCAAATGAAATATGACCATTCATCGCTAATGCTCCGCCGACGATACATACTGCCACATAGCCGAAGTTCCCAACAAACATCATAAGCGGCATAGTCAAGCCAGATAAAAATTGCGACTTCCATGAGCTTTCATACAATTTTTCGTTGATTTCGTTAAAGGTTTCCTTCGCTTTCCGTTCACCATTATAAACTTTCACGACATCATAGCCTGTGAATATTTCCTCAACATGGCCATTCATTGCACCAAGGTTCGCCTGCTGGTGAACGAAATGCGTTTGTGATTTTTTGATCATCACGGTCATAAAGCCAAATCCTAGAAAGGTAGAGATAATCGCTGTCAATGTCATCCATACGTTGGTATAGAACATCATAACCAAAGAGCCGGCCAGCATCGTGACGGAAGTGACAAGCATTCCGACGCTCTGATTCATTGTTTGTCCAATTGTATCGATGTCATTCGTGACGCGGCTTAGCACGTCGCCGTTGCTGGTTGAATCGAAATATTTTAACGGAAGCTTGTTAATCTTCTTCGAGATACGCGTTCGTAAGCTTCTCGTAACCTTCTGCGTTACCGTTGCCATAATGTAGCCTTGGAAGAACGAGAAGATGACGCTTAATCCGTAGAGTACGACCAGCAGTATGCCAATACGACTAACCGCGTCCATGTCGATTTCGCCCATTAACCCCTTCGTAATATGATCCGTCATGTCTTTAAGCTTACTTGGCCCGATAATCGTAAATATCGTACCGACGACGGACAGCAGCAGCGCCAAAATAACAAGTGGCATGTGTGGCTTGCAATACGCGACGAGCTTGCCCATTGTGCCTTTGAAATCGATGCTGTCTTTGTTTGCGACATGTTGTTTAGCCAATTTCAAGCTCCTCCTTCGATAACTGAGAGTTCGCGATCTGACGATATACTTCACAGGTCTGAAGCAGCTCTTGATGCGTGCCTCTTCCTACGATCTTGCCTTCGTCTAGAACGAGTATGAGATCGGCTTCCTTAATCGTTCCGATTCGCTGTCCTACAATCAGGTTGGTAGCGCCTGACGTTTCCTGATTCAGCATGGAGCGCAGTTGACGGTCGGTCTTGTAATCAAGCGCTGAGAAAGAATCATCAAACATATAAATGTCTGGCTTGCGATATACCGCTCTAGCGATGGATAAGCGTTGCTTCTGCCCGCCGGATAAGTTCGTTCCTCCTTGCGAAACGCTGCCTTCATAGCCGCCTTCCAGCTTCTCGACGAATTCTTGACCTTTGGCGATCGCTACTGCTTTCTTCACATCGTCTGGTGAGCCTGCTGCTCGCCCGTTATCACCATAGGCAACGTTGGACGTCACAGTGCCGCTGAACAATACCGTTTTCTGAGGAACATATCCGAGCTTGTTATGCAGATCCCGCAGGGTATATGCCTTCACGTTCAAGCCCTGAACGAGCACCTCACCTTCAGAAACATCATAAAACCTCGGAATTAAATTCAGCAGCGTACTCTTACCGCTGCCCGTTGAACCGATGAATGCAACCGTCTCACCTCTACGCGCAACGAAGCTAATGTCTCTAAGGACGTATTCATCCGAATCCTCATACTTAAAGCTGACATTCCGGAATTCAATCTCTCCTACTTTCGCAGCATTCGTCGCATTCGAACGGCCATCCTTAATGCTTGGCTCCGTATTTAGTACTTCCAAGACGCGCTTAGCAGCAACTGAAGCCCTCGGCAGCATGAAGAACACCATTGATAACATCATAAAGGCCATTACAATTTGCATCGCATAAGAAGAGAAGATGACCATGTCGCTGAACAGACCGAGCCTTGCTGCTGTATCGGCACCATTAATTAAAAAAGCACCGATCCAATAAATAGCCAAGCTTAACCCACTCATGATAAGACTCATGACCGGCATCATTAATGCCATTAAACGGGTGGTGTACAGATTCGCATCTGTTAACTGCTGATTCGCGTGACCGAACTTCGCTTCTTGATTTTCTCCTGCATTATAAGCACGAATGACTCGCAGACCATGGAGTCCTTCTCTTGTTACTCGGTTCAATTGATCCGTAAGTCCTTGAATCATTCTGAACTTCGGCATCGCGAACAAAATAACGATAGCGATCATGAGAAGCAGCAGTGCAACTGAAACACCAGACGAGAGCGTCCATTGCCAGCTTTTACTGGAGATTTTCACAATGGCCCAGCCTACGAGAATAGGTGCCTTAATCATAACTTGGAGCCCCATCGCTACGATCGTTTGCACTTGTGTAATATCGTTCGTGGAACGGGTGATCAGGCTTGATGTTGAGAATTTGTTCATCTCGGCCATCGAGAATGATTCAACCTTGTCGAATAGCAGGCTCCTAAGCCTCTTGGCAAGCGACGCTGCGCTCTGAGCGACCAAATAGACGACGATAAAAGAGGCGATTAAGCTTCCAATCGCACATAGCATCATATAAGCGCCTGGTTCCCATACCTCGCTTAATGAGTTGCCTTCCGTCTGCACTAGCTTTGTAATTTCTGCCAAATAGTCAGGAAGCTTGAGATCGAGCCATACCTGAAGCACGATAAATGCAGTACTGATCACGATAAACCAAACATTTTTGGGATTAAAATACTTCAAAATCTTTAGCATCTACCGAACGCTCCTTCTCCATGTTGTTAGCTGTAGAACTGTAAGCCTACTAACAATATTACAATAATAAATCCCGCCATTTCAACTGGGATGACCGCTACTCTAAATTGCTTTTAATTTTATCCAATACGGAGAAGAATATATCCATCTCATCCTTTGACAGACCCTTTCTTAATTCGAGCTCCAATTGTGCATATTTCCCTACTATCGATTCATAATACTCGTGTGCAGTCGGCGTAAGTATGATCTGCTTCAATCGAGCGTCGTAGGGAACAGACTGCCTGGTGATAAGATTATTCTTCTCCATCAATTGCAAAATCTTACTCGCCGTCGAACGCCGAATTGTGAACTGGTTCTCGAAATCGCGTTGAAAGATCTCCTTGTCCTGGTTATCTACAAAATACTTCAGCACCCAGCCATGCATACCGGTTAATGTATCGCCATATTTCTCATTCATAAATCCGTCAACCTGTCTATGCAGCAAATTCCTTAACGTCCTAAGTTCAAGTGCAACCGATTTGTTGTCTGCGTTCATTTCGCCCTCCTCTATCCATATTCCATTTCAGCTTTTTCTCATTGTATCACAATATTTGTTAGTCAGCTAACATTATTGCGACAACCTGTTGGCACTTTTCCGACTTTTTTAATGTGTGGCAAACCTGTGATTATAGGTGCCACAATTCTGTCACAGCTTGCTCATTGTGCATTGTTGCCCATTGGGCAATAATATAGTTAGGGTATATTTTAAGAAGAAACGTCTAACGGCGCCCTTACTTTAGACGCCTTCGTTTCAGCGAAACGTATAGAGAAAGCTGTCATTCAATTTGAAAAGAGGTGAGCGCTGAAGCGTTACATGATGAACAAACAAAGTCTACGCGATATGAAAAGGGAAGCAACCGCGTTTGCGCTTGCTGATGCAGCGTTCGCTCTTGCTATGGAGCATGGGATGGATGGCTTCGTCGTCGAAGATGTTGTACATCTCGCCGGCTACTCCAGAAGAACGTTCGCCAACCACTACTCCTGCAAGGAGGAAGCAGTAGCGTCAGCGGCTCTCATCTTCAAAGGTGCCGATGAAATCGCGATTTGGATTGCAGGCTTAGATGAGGATATTTCCCCGCTTGAGATGCTGTACCATTTGATGAAGATGCAGTTGACAGCAGAGCATTTCGTAAAGTTACAAGAGCTTGTAACGCTATCGAAGCAGTACCCGTCTCTTGCGCCATTTATTCTTAGCGGACTGCACCGTTTGCAATTAACTGCCCAAGAAACTTTAAACGGACTATCCTTTGGACGTTTTCCCGAAGGATATATCCACCTGCTCGTCGGAGCTGTTTATGGGGCTGTACTGCCCATGCTTGACGGCAGCCTGAACGTGCTGCTTCCAGGACAACCCGCTTCTGAGGCTCATGAGTCGGTTACGTTCGATCATTATTTAGATACCATGTTCAATTACTTACGGAACGGATTCTAGTTCACGAAAACACGTTATTAAAAAGGAGATTAACTAAAGCATGTCAACTTTTCTATACAGACTAGGCAAATCAGCCTATACCAAACCCTGGTATTTCATTGTAAGTTGGATTGCGATTCTCGGAATTGTTCTTGCTCTATTGGGGGTTAATGGCATCCACGTCACCTCCGAGATGAAAATCGAGGGCACGGAATCGCAAAAGGTATTAGATCAGCTGACCGCAGAGCTTCCGGAAGCATCAGGCGGTCAAGCCAGCATCGTTTTCACAGCACCTGAGGGTGAACGTCTTGATACAGCAGAGCGATTGAGCTCAATTACTGAAGCCGTTAATAAGGTATATCAGCTTGATTATGTCATTAATCCGATTGAACTGGCTGCACAAGCTGGAGCATCGATGACAGACGCGGCTGCACAAGGCAGTCAGGCAGCGCAAGGAGAAGCTGCAGCAGGTACCGTACAAGAAAACGCAGGTGAATTGCCTCCTTATGGACCATTGATGGTCGATGGCGCTCCAGTTCCAGGTGTCATGCTTGCGTCGGATGGCCGCGTGGCCATGTTCCAATTCCAATTCACCGTTCAACAAATGTCTCTGCCCGAAACCGTACCCGGTTTGGTCATTGATGCCGTAATGCCAGTCGAGCAAGCCGGAATTACTGTATTGCCAAGTGATTCACTATCCACTAAACCTGCAATCGGCTCAACGGAAGCCATCGGCATTGCCGTCGCTGCCGTTGTACTCTTCATGACACTGGGCTCAGTTGTTGCAGCAGGCTTGCCGCTATTAACCGCTCTCATGGGAGTAGGAATAAGCGTAGGTGGAGCTTTTGCCTTCTCGAATGTGTTCCACATGACCGATCTTACGCCTGTTTTGGCGCTGATGGTCGGACTTGCAGTCGGTATTGACTATTCGCTATTTATCGTTAACCGGCAGCGCCGCATGATTCTCGAACAAGGTCTTAGCGCTCGAGAAGCTGCAAGCAGAGCAGTCGGTACCGCAGGCAGCGCTGTGTTTTTTGCCGGCCTGACCGTTATTATTGCATTGTGTGGCATGGTTATTATTGGTATTGGCTTCTTATCTGCAATGGCGCTTGTTGCCGCTCTTGCTGTTCTTATCAATGTACTGGTCGCTCTAACTCTACTGCCGGCGTTGCTCGGACTTGTCGGTGAACGGATCTGCTCGACCAAAGCACGCACGAAGAACAGCAGCCAACCCCCTAATAATCCAAATGGCTTTGCACACCGCTGGGTATCAGGAGTCGTAAAAGGCCGCTGGACAATCGTGGTTGCTGTCATCGTCATTCTCGGTGCAGCTGCAATTCCTGCAGCAAAGATGGAAATGGGCATCCCTTCCGGTGCGACAGCCAACTTGGATACATCAGTAAGACAAAGCTATGATGCCATATCAGACGGCTTCGGCGAGGGTTTCAACGGTCCTCTGATCATAGTAGCAGAGCCTCAGGGCTCCACAGAAGCTATAACGATGGAAATGCTGGGCGGGCTCGTTCAGGAGCTTCAACAGCATGACAATGTTTCAGTCGTAACGCCTATGGGTGTTAACAAAACGGGTAATATGGCCATTATTAGCCTCATTCCAAAAACAGGGCCAACAGACATCGAGACAAAAAATTTAGTACAAGAGCTTCGTGCCAGCGACTCCAACATCGTGCAGTCGTTTAACGTAAAACTTGGTGTTACTGGATTTACCGCCATCAACATCGATATGTCGTCGAAGCTGGCTGAAGTATTCCCGCTTTACGTCGTCATTATCGTAATTCTCTCGATCATTATCTTGCTGCTCGTATTCCGGTCAATCATCGTGCCGATCAAAGCAACGCTCGGTTTCCTACTCAGCATTCTTGCCACATTCGGTATTACGACAGCTGTGTTCCAGTGGGGCTGGGTACATGACCTATTCGGCTTCGACACGGGAGGTCCCCTGCTCAGCTTCATGCCGATTATGGTTACCGGCATCCTATATGGTCTCGCAATGGATTATCAAGTGTTCCTCGTTAGCTCTATGCGCGAGTCATTCGTCCACGGGCATCATGGCAAGGAGAGCGTCATTCATGGCTACGATCAAGCCAGCCGTGTCGTCGTAGCTGCAGCGATCATCATGGTTTCTGTGTTCGCGGGCTTTATCTTTGCTCATGATATTATGATCAAACAGATCGGCTTCGCGCTAGCGATCGGCATTCTGATTGACGCATTCTTCGTCCGTATGGCACTTGTTCCTGCAGTCATGGCTATCTTCGGAGATAAAGCTTGGTGGCTGCCGAAATGGTTAGACCGCATGCTTCCGAACCTAGATGTCGAGGGCGATAAGCTGCTTGCAGTGCTGAAGGCTCAAGAAGTCGGAGCAAGCCATAAAGGCGAGTCACGTAAGGCTCACTAATTTTGATATAAACACATTTAATCGCTTCATTTATGTAAAGGTATCACTACAGCCGACAGCTGCAGTGATACCTTTTTTTCGGCTAAGGTCATTAATCATCTCACAACTAGAATAAACAACAAATAGGCTTCCTCTGAGTAAAACACAGAGGAAGCCTATTTATGCTCTACCTATTCTTTTAATAAAATGAATAGAATTAGGACAAGCCATGTTTAACTATACTAAACCAATCAAAAATCATATATTCGTGAGTGTATTGCAAGCTCATTAAGTTAATTTCTGAATGACAACCGAAGCGCTAATCGTTGGAGTACCTCCGCCAATCTCATTTTGCAAAGTCTGTGCGCCCGTGTTGTCAATTCGATTCAATGTGAGAACGCCACCAGCCGATAGCTGAGTAACGACTTGGCCTTGGTAAGGCTGGTTGCCTGAACCTGAACCATAATTGCTGCAAAGAACCAATGCTGCAGGCGCAGCACCAGCAGGATCAAAGAACAAACCAAATGCGCTGTTACCCGCTGTTGGGAATACTTCCCAGCTAATATTATAAATACCCGCCTCATTGATAATAATGTTAGTTGTAGGAGCGAAAGAAAGAGCCGTACCATTAAGGAGAGAGTTGTTAAATGTTACCGCTCCGCCTTGCCCACCTGGCGCAGGTGCTGCTTCTACCGTTTGTTCTTCATCGCTGCACAAGAAAGCAAAGTCAGATATTCCTCCAGCAGGTCCTTGTGGTCCCGTTGCTCCTTGCGCTCCCGCTGGGCCTTGTGGTCCTGCTACGCCTTGAGCTCCCGTTACGCCTTGAGGTCCTGCTACGCCTTGAGCACCTGCTACACCTTGAAGACCCGTTGATCCTTGCGGTCCTTGTGGTCCTTGTGGACCCGCAGGTCCTGCTACTGGTCTAACATTAATGATTGGACGAGGGCAGGTAACTTTTACGATCTTCTTTTTAACCACTACATTTTTCTTTTTATGACACTTTGGCTTACACACCACAACAGTCTTTTTATGACATCTTTTCTTCGTTTTATCAGCTGAACAACTCAACTCAACACCTCCTACGGATTTGAGACATTGTACGCGAAGATGCTTCTAGTTGAATGCATTCCAGCCTACTAACCTATTAGTCTCATAACCATTTTTCGTAAAAGGGGTCTCTGCGGAGGGTCATATGTTTAGAGAATATAGACTCTTTGAAATTTCACCTAATCATTTTAGCGATCATTTTCATAGATTAATAGATTGTGCACTAATTTGATCCATTCATGAGGAATTATTCGAACAAAGCGACTATCATCACTCGCTGGCGAAGCTGCATGGATAGATCTCTTAAAATGAATAAGGAGGAGGCTGATAGCCCCCTCCTTATTCATTTTATGTCGGGCTTGCCATCTGCACGATACGATCGCAGATCACAGCCGCATCTTCTTGATCATGCGTCACGAGCAGGCATGTTATATGAGCCGCACGCAGCAATTGCTTCAGCTCTTCCCGAATTTCTTGTTTCAAATGAGCATCCAAACTGCTGAATGGCTCATCCATTAATAGCAGCTCCGGCGAAGGCGCCAGCGCCCTTGCGAAAGCAACACGCTGCTGCTGCCCTCCGCTAAGCTCATGCGGATAACGTTTCACCAGATGCTGAAGTTTTATAAACTCCAGCATCTCCTCTAAGCGAAGCAGCCTGTCTTTTTTGGAGAGCTGATGCAGTCCGAATAATATATTTTGTCCAACCGTCAGATGAGGAAATAATGCATAATCTTGAAATACCATTCCGATGCCTCGCCGCTCAGGCTCGATAAAGTGCTGCTGGTCGAGCAGCGTTCTGTCATTAATGACGATACGTCCCGAATATGGCGATTCTAATCCGGCAATGATCCGCAGCAACGTGCTTTTGCCGCAGCCGCTTTGTCCAAGCAGTCCGACCACTTCCCCTTTTTCCACCTGCATGGAGAATTGCTTCAGAACGGGAGCATCCCGCTTCGCATATCCGAATGTGATGTCTGTCAGTTCAAAGTATGTCATGATGATTTCTTCTCCCCCAACCAATGATAGAAAAAGACAGATAGTGTTCCGACTGCAATAATGAATAATGAGGGAAGCGATGCTTGATGGATTTGTTCGTCGCTCGCGTATTGATAGGCTTTTGTTGCTAGTGTTTCAAAATTAAAGGGACGCAGCAGCAAAGTAAGCGGCAGCTCCTTGACCATTTCCATAAACGTTAATAGGAAACCGGCCAGAATCGAGCCTTTAATTAAAGGCAAATCCACCTTAAAGAAGGTTCTGGTCATACCCATGCCGAGCGTACGGGACGCTTCCGAATATCGGTTGCCTATTTTATCAAAGCCCGATTCGACCGCATTAAAACCTACCGCCAGAAAACGAATCACATAGGCGAAAACGAGCATAACCAGCGACATGCTAAGCACCAGTTTGCCAGAACCCCATCCAAGCTTACTGTATAAACCGCTTAACTGATGATCAAGGGATATGAATACCGCCAGCACGCCAATCGACAACACCGCTCCCGGAATGGAATACCCCATCGAAATCAGCTTTGTAATTGCAAGCGAGAAGGTCGAATGCTTATACAAGCGGCTCACATTAGCGACAATAATAGCAAGCAGCATCAGCAGTCCAATTGAAACCATGGATACGACTAACGTATTGCGAATGAGCTGAACAAACTTTGCGTTGAATACTTCCGCATAGGTCCATGTCGCCCATACCATAAGCTGAATAACCGGGATTGCGAATGATAGCGCAAAAATAATCGTGCAGCAAGCAACAGCTGCTGTGGCTCCCAGCTTCTTCAGTCTTCTTCTTCTAAGCGGGCTCGTCCGACTTGTCGGCGAATGAAACCTTCTTCGTCTGCGCAGCATTCGCTCTACTATAAACAACCCAATAATGACGCTCATTAGCAATGCTGCAAGACGCAGCGCAGAATCCACATCATACATCCCGAACCAGGTTTTAAATATAGTCGTGGTGAACGAAGAAATACCGTAGTGCTTCGAGACGCCGAAATCATTCAGAACCTCAAATGCGACCAAGCTTGCTCCGCCAACGATTGCCGCTTGCGACAAAGGCAGTACGATGCGAAAAAATACATGAAGCTGTCCTTTCCCAAGCAGTCTTGCATTTTCGATAAATGCAGCGCTTTGCTTCTCCAGAAAGGTTTTTGTGATCAAATAAATATATGGAAATAAAAAAAGAGTGAATACAAAAATAGCGCCCTTCATAGACAAAATATCGAAATAAGCCTGGTTAGGCTTCACGCCGAGTGTATTACGCATAAAGGCTTGTATACTCCCTGTATAGCTAAGCATTGACCCATATGTATAAGCCGCAATGTAGGGAGGAATCGCCAGTGGCAGCAGAAACGCAAAATGAAAAAATCCGCGCAGCGGAAAGTCATGTGCAGCCATCAGCCACGCAAGCGACACCCCGATGATAACGGAAAAGAAGACGGTGCCAAGCACTAGCCACATGGACTGCATAATTGAATCAAGCAGCATATAGTCTTTAATTTGCTGCCAATTTTCATTCGGTCTGCGGAATAAGCCAAATAAAATATAAAGAGACGGGACAAGGGCCGTTATGGCCCCTATCACGCTCAAGATTACCCAGCCGTTTAGCTTTCTCTTCAAGTTTCGCAGCAAGGTAGAGACGAACATTTCTATTTCCAGCCTACCTTCGCTAGAAGCTCAACTGCTTTTTTATTATGATCGCCTAGCTTGGAGAAGTTAAGCTGCTGTGTTTTGAAATCTCCCCAGTTCTTTAGAAGTTCAGGCTTCTCTGCTGCTACATTGACTGGGAACTCAAAGCTTCCTTGTGTCAGCAGCGTTTGACCATCCTTACATGTCATATACTCGATCAGCTTAACTGCGTTATCTTTGTTCTTCGCATACTTGGTAAGACCAACGCCACTAATATTCAAGTGTGCTCCTGTCGTTTCTTGGTTCGGGAAGAACACGCCAATTTGCTCTGCTACTTTAACCTCTTCCGCATCCTTTGAGTGAAGCATTTGCCCTACATAATAAGTATTCATAATAGCCACATCGCCAAGTCCTGCTACAACTGCCTTCGCTTGATCACGGTCTCCACCTTCTGGATCACGGGCGAAATTCGCAACGATCCCTCTGGCCCAAGCCTCTGCTGCCGGTTCCCCGTTCAGTTCGATAAAGGAAGCTAGAAGTGATTGGTTATACAGGCTTGATGAAGAGCGAGCTAATACTTTGCCTTTCCACTTATCACTTGCCAGATCCTCGTATGTGGACAATTGCTCAGGCTTCACACGGTCCTTAGCATAGACGATAACCCGCGCTCGCGTTGCAATCCCTACCCAATTGTTTTCAGTATCGCGCCACTCTGCCGGCACATTGCTATCAACAACTGTCGATTGAATCGGCTGAAGCACCTCATTTTGCTTCGCATAATTCAACACTCCTCCATCAACGGTAATGAACAAATCGGCTTCAGAGCTCTCTCCTTCACGCTTCAATCGTTCAACCAGTTCCTCTGCCGTACCCTTGATCTCATTAACCTTAATGCCTGTTGCCTTTGTAAAAGCATCAAAAAGCTGGCTGTCCACATCATAGTGTCTTGCAGTAAATACGTTTACGATTTGATCCTTGCCATCATCCTTGACCGCATCATTCTTATTACCTTCGGTATTAGCAGCCTGCTCGCTTGCCTCAGGAGATGGAGACGATGCTGCTGACTTATTATTCGCTGTATGATTAGCTCCACAGCCTGCTAGTACGAGCACTGTCAGCATCGTTAGCATGATGATTCCTACAATATTTTTCTTTTTCATCGGGGTAGTACCTCACATTCTTTTATTTTTATTTGATAATGAATATCATTACCACAACTCAACAGTTCTTATTGTAACGAACGAAAATGAGAAAATGCTGTGAAAATAAAAAAAGTTGTCCGAATTTTAATTCCGGGCAACTTTTTCTATATTTCTACCCGAAACGTGAGCTTATCCGCCCGAGGACGGCTTCAGCCGTTTCTTCTGCAGGACAAGGGTAACGATCGTACCTTCCCCCACCTTGCTAGCCATGAGCAAACGACCGTCATAACGCTGAACGAGCCGCGTCGCGATCGATAATCCTAGACCGTGCCCACCACTAGCGCCGCTCCTAGACCTGTCTGCCCGGTAGAAGCGATTTGTTACAAGCGGTAAATCTGTTTCCGATATGCCTATACCAAAGTCTATCACAGACAAGAGCACCTTATCCTCTTGAAGAATGCCCAACACCTTGATCAACTTGCTCTCACCTGAATAACGGATCGCATTATTAAGCAAGATGAGCAGTATTTGCTCCAAATGCTGTTCCGAAACAAACAGAATCGTATTTGAAATCGGTTCAAGCTCCACTTCAAATTGAAAATCCGGATAGAGCAGCTTCATATTCACAATAAGCTTCCTTACGGTTTTAACGGAATGCGGCCATTGCTCGTCTGTCGCGGGAAGCTCCTTCTCTGCGCGAGAAAGGGCAAGCAGCTCCTGAACCAGCCCTTTCAAACGTGCAAGCTCTTGTATGGATACGTCTAATGATTCCTCAAGTATCACAGGATCATCCTTGCCCCACCGTTTCAGCAGCTTCATATGCCCTTCCATAATCGCGACAGGTGTTCGAAGCTCATGGGAGGCATCCTCAACAAATTGCTTCTGCTGATCAAAGGATCGCTCGAGTTGATCCATCATTTCGTTAAACAGCTTCATTAACGATGCAATCTCATCATTTTTGTTCTCATTCAGCTGTACACGTTCCTTAACACCTTTATTCTTCACGCCAACCATCGCATCGTTCATTGTTTGAATTGGTTTCAGCAGTTGACGTGCAAGCAGGCCGCCGCCAATGCCGCTTATAATGACCGCCCCAAAGCAGCAGATGAGCATGATCCGAAAAAAATCAGTACTGAGCTTCTCGAATTCCTTATTGTTTTTCACAATTTCCACCGTGCCATTAAAAGAGAATATCGTAAGCGGGCTCCTCATAAGCAGCAAATTATCGTCTAGAAACCACGTCCCTTTGGCAGCAAGCTCCCCAACTGGGTAGACCGTCATCCAACGCTCAGGTATATTTTCTGAGACGACAAGTAATTGATCGCCATCCTCATCTAACAGCCGAATCAGCTGATTGCGTTCATTCACCTTCTCGAGGAAGCTGCGTATGGAAGCCATCTCGGATTCCTCGAAGGTGAACTCCTTCTCCAATAAATAATTCAGTATCTCACGCATATCCTCTTTCGTATTCGTTTCCGCTTGCTTCACCATCCAACTCTCCACAAACACATATTGAACAGCGTTATACGCAGCAAACAGCAGAAACAGCAGCAAAGCTGACCATAAGGTCAGCTTCCACTTAATCGGAAAACGGGAGAACCATAGGCGCAAACTTTTCATTTCCGCATCACATATCCTACACCGCGCTGCGTTTGAATACAGCTCTCTTGCTCCGGCGAATCTATTTTATTACGCAAATATCGTACATAGACGTCGACAACATTCGTATCTACAGCTGCATCGAAGCCCCATACCTTATCAAGAAGCGTTTCACGCGAAAGCACACGGTTCGGATTCTGCATGAAAGCGAGCAATAACTCGAATTCCCGCTTCGTTAATCCTATCGTTTCCGTTCCTTTGCTCACGATTCTTGCGTCTAAATCAATGCTGAGTTCGCCAAAAATTAATGTCGAACGCTTCTCCTCGGCAGCTTTCTCCTGTCTTCTGAACACAACACGAAGCCGCGCCAGAAGCTCCTCAATCGCGAACGGCTTTGGAATATAGTCGTCCGCTCCGCTGTCAAGACCTGAGACGCGATCCGAAATGCTATCTCTAGCAGTCAGCATTAGAATAGGCGTAGTTTTTGATACGCGAATCCGGCGGCATACCTCCAAGCCGTCAAGCCCTGGTAGCATCAGATCAAGCAAGATAGCATCCCATTCCTCACGCAGGGCAAGCTCCAAGCCGCTATTCCCATCCGTTTCAACAACAATTTCAAACGATTCATGCCGCAGCTCCAGCTCAATAAACCTTGCTAAATTTCTCTCATCTTCGATGAGCAACACTCTTTTCATTCCGTGACCCGCCTTTTTATGCAGCATGCTCGTCTAACGCATTATTTCCATCATTGTATTTGATAATGTTTCTCAACGTCAATCCTTCCGCATAAATTAGCCAATTTCAGCCATACTATCCAAAGTGACATACCCTCTTCCAAGGAGAACGACATGAGAAACTTCACTGGTACATTGAAAGCCGCCTTTGAATATATCGATCAAGAGCTCGGACATAGTTCGGATCTCTCTTTTAGACAGTGTCAAATTGGAAGTGATAACACCCCTGCTCTGATCATGTGGGTAGATGGATTGATTAACAAACAAAGCTTAAACAATGATATTATTTCACCGCTTATGAGCGGAAGCAGATCCATCAATCGTGTTGATTCAGATGAAACTACAATAAATTTCATTAGTCATTCTTTAATAACCACAACCGAAGTCATACAAGTAACAAGCTATGAATCGTTAATCCCTTTACTCATAAATGGCTGGTCCGTTGTCATTATCGAGGGAATTGACATCATGATTGCAGCGAATACGCAAGGTTTGGAAACACGGAGCATTGATGAACCCGCTTCAACAAGCGTCATACGAGGGCCGAGAGATGGCTTCGTAGAATCCATCGATACCAACATTTCGCTTATTCGTCGTCGCGTGAAAAACAAATTGGTTCGCGTTGAGAATCATTGGATAGGCAATATGTCACATACAAAAATTGCAATGATGTACATTTTCGACCGGGCCAATCCGGATACCGTTTCAGAAGTCCGTACTCGGCTCGATCATATAGACATTGATGCCATATTAGAATCGCAATATATTGAGGATCTGATTAAAGACAGTCCCAGTTCTTTTTTCCCAACCGTATATAGCACAGAGCGGCCTGATGATGTTGCAGGAGCCATTCTTGAAGGACGCGTAGCCATCATTGTAGATGGAACCCCGTTTGCATTAGTGCTTCCCTGCACGCTATTTCATCTGCTGAAAACAACGGAAGATTTGTATTTATCTTATCCAATCGCAACGTTCATCCGTTGGATTCGATTTATAGGCTTTTTTATTACATTGTTATTGCCTGCGTCTTATTTGGGAGTACTCACTTATCATCCAGAAATGGTGCCTCCACAGCTGTTAAGCAGCATTTTGTCTGCTCGGGACGGCGTACCCTTTCCACTACTCATGGAAACCTTGCTTATGGAATTAACCTTCGAAGGGTTAAGGGAAGCGAGCATACGAATGCCCAAATCGATTGGCTCTGCAATCAGCATTGTCGGGGCATTGGTCATTGGTGAATCCGCGGTCAAAGCAGGCATTATTTCATCGCCATCCGTCATTATTGTGGCAGGTACTGCAATTGCTTCATTCACCATCCCATCGATCTCGTTATCGGCAACCATTCGCTTATTGCGTTTTGTTATGATTATTCTGGCCTCGTTCCTAGGTTTGTATGGGATTATGATCGGTTTGTTCCTATTGGGCATTCACCTCTCATCCATCAAATCAGTGGGCATGCCATACCTCGCTCCCTTTGCGCCATTCAGGCCAAAAGAAGCTGAGCGAGCACTCGTGCGGGTACCATGGTTCACTCTTCGAAAAAGACAAAAATAGCACGGCAGCTCAGGGAGGGTTCAACTGTGGTCATTCGTTATTTGAAATGCATAGTTGCGGCTTCTATGATCATGATGATTAGCGGTTGTTGGAGTCAAATTAACTTCGATCAATTAACAGTCGTTTCTGCTATTGGCTTGGATTTGGATGAAGACCAGAAATTACAGGTTTCTCTTCAGTTAGTGAATCCTACGCTGCCTGTTGCTGCTGGTGGAGCTACTCAGCAGCGCAGGGCCGTTGCGATTTATACGGCAACTGGACACACCATTCACGAAGCCATTGAGATAATCAAAAAACAATCGAAAAAAAACTTATTTTTTTCCCAAACACGTGCCATTCTAATTAGCGAAAAACTAGCTAAAAACGGGCTGTCAAATATTGTTGATTATTTTTGGCGTGAGCCGAACCAAAATTTCAATAGCTGGGTTCTTATCTCTAATTCGACTGCGAAGGACGCACTAAGCCGCTCTAAGGAACTCCTTGCCGTTTCCTCAGATGAATGGAAAGCTTATTTAAAGGACAAAACGAACAATACAGCACGAGGCGGCATTGAATTGTACCAATTTCTATCCCGTTTAAATCAATCCAGCTATGAGGCTGCTGTCCCAGGCATATCGCCTTTTGCATCTGAATCCAAACAAATCATCATGGAAATCGGAAAGCTTGCTGTATTTAATGGCGACAAAATGTCGGGCTGGTTATCGTTAGATGAAAGTCGAATCGTTAATTGGCTGTCTCGCTCCTCAAAAACAGGTGTCATTCAAGTCAAAATCAAAAATGATGAATTTATTGATTTCGATTTGACAAATATTCACATTAAAACTACAGCACAATTCAAAAACAATCAATTGGTCATGTCTATTCTAATGAAATGTGACGCCCATATCAAAACGTCAACAGAAGCGCTTGATCTAGCCTCTCAACAAGTGTCTCATACGATTGAAACCAAATTAAACCAATATTTGAACACGGGCATTAAGCATACCTTGCATAAAACCTTTGATACCTATCAGAGTGATGCCGTTGGTTTTGGAGATGTCGTTCATCGTACTTATCCTGAAAAGTGGAAATCGATCGAAGCGAATTGGGGGGCCACGCTGAAAACGATTGAGCTCGCTGTGGATACAGATGTTCGTTTAGTGAAATCAGGATTACTCATTAACAGAAGTATAAAAAAGGACGATAAAGATGATTAAAAATAAAATTTCAAATGGACAATTTTTTTTCATCATATTCGTCGCCATAGCATCCCTAACTTTCTTTTCTGTACCCAGTCAGCTTGTAGGAAAAGTAAAACAAGACCTTTGGTTCTCGATGGTTTTAGGCACGCTCATAGATGTTTATGTTGCCTCTCTGCTCTATTGGTTAGGGCTGAAATACCGCGAACAATCTCTCATTCAATATACAAATGAGATTATGGGCTTCCTCGGAAGGGTCATCAATGTCATCTATCTTATTTTTTTTCTTGGTGCGATCATTACATCGATGTGGATTTTTTGCGATTTTCTATCCCGATCCTTCATGCCTGAAACGCCTCGGATTGTATTCTCGATAACCATGACGATTTGTGCAGGCTTCGCCGCAGGGAAAGGCATTGAGACGATAGCCCGCCTAAGTCAGATTATAGGCGTATTAATACTGCTAACATCGCTGATCTTGTTTGCCAGTGCGCTTCCTTATGTTCACATTGGACTATTGTTTCCTCAATTCGAGAATGGATTCCTACCTTCAACGTTAGGAGCCATATATCCAGGAAGCTGGTTTGGCATTTGTGTCATAATGGGTATGCTTATGCCACATATGAAGGCTCCGAAAAAAACATTAAAGGTGAAAGTATCAGCTGTTATTCTAGGTTCTTTTATTATGACACTTTTCCTTCTGTACAGCATTGCAACAATGGGCAGTAATATGGCTGGTCAATTCGAGAATCCCATCTATATTCTGACGAGAATATCACACTTTATCATTTTTGAACGAATAGAAGTTTTACTCCTGCTTATTTTCATTTCTGGCTCGTTTATTACGATATCAACCTTATTTTATTCTGTTACCGTCGGCACTGCGCAGTTGTTTAAAAATCGCACACACACCATATGGGTTTATATTTTTGGATCTATCATCATTTTCAGCCCCGTGTTCCCCTATAGTCAGAATAGTTACATCGTAGAAGAATATTTGAGCCATTGGTTTCCTTATGTCGCATTATCTATTGAAGGTGGGTTAACCACCTTAATTTTCTTGGTAGCATTAATAAAAACATCGGTCAAAAATAAATCATGAGGGATGGTTTATTCCAAAATATAAGGATTTATAAGTTTGTTAGCTTATAAAGAGCTTATATTTCACCGACAAAGCTACTTCAGCGTCTTAAGGACGCAGAAGGCGGTTTTACTTGCTTATTGCTTTGCTAATGTCATAATCTTGAAGATCAATATCTAACTCCATTCCTAGCGCTAGCTTAGCCAGCTGTACGCCAATATAAGGACCCATCGTTAGTCCTGAAGCCCCGAGTCCGTTAACCGCAAGCAGTCCGTCCCACTCTGGAATGGCGCCAATGACCGGGAGAAAATCAGCTGTAAATGGGCGGAAGCCCACTCTAACCTCCTCGAACGTACTAGTGGCCAGCTCAGGTGCGAATGCAAGGCATTTTGTTAAAATCTCATTTATACCGCCAGGTGTGATTCTGGTATCGTAGCTTTCAATATCATTTTCATGTGTCGCCCCAATTACGATCTTCTGCTGTTCAAACGCGAGCATGTATTGATCGGAAGGAGGCATAACGACAGGCCAATTCCCAATGTTTTGATTGGCGTCTGGAACCTGCAGGTGCATGATCTGTGCTTTCTGATAGCTCACCTTGAAATCAATGCCCAAAGGTTGTAGCAGCGGCTGCGCCCAAGCACCTGCACACACGATCACTTTATCAGCTTGATAGCGATTCGTACCAACGATTGCGCCTGTTGCACGTTTGGATTGAAATTCCACCTTAGCATCCCCATAGATTAGCTCTGCTCCGTTCCTTTGTGCAGATCGAAGCAATGCATCACGCAGTGCTCGACCATCGACGCGAGCGGCCCCGCTAATATGAAGGGAGGAATATCCTTCCTCAAGCAGTGGGAAGAGTTCGCGGGTACTGTACTCATCAAGCCGAGTAATCTTGCCTATCTCTGGCGCATCTTCAATTCGTTTAAATGCTCGCTGTTCCATCTTGTCAATCTTCTCCGAATCCGTATGTATACTGAGGGCTCCGACCATGGCATAGCCGGTTTCAGTTTCTCCCTCCCTTTCAAGCTCGTCAATAAGCTCTGGATAATAACTCGCTCCAGCCTTCGCAAGCCGGTACCACGCCTTATTCCGCCGCTGCGACAGCCATGGACAAATAATGCCGGCAGCTGCATCCGTAGCTTGACCTGCGTCTTTTCGATCCACGATGAGGATCTCTACCCCCTGCTTAGCCAATTGGTAGGCTGTCGATGCACCGGCGATTCCCGCTCCAATGACAATTACCTTCATGATGATTCCACTTCCTTCTGTAATCTAACTATTCGAACCAGCGTCAAAACTAGCAGCCAAACCTACACCAATCGGATAGTAGACCTTATCATGTTCGACATACAAGCAATCCCATTCCCTATATGTCGGTCGATCGAACATCATTACAATTTTACTCATTCCACTATGTATTTCGATAATCTTGATCTCTTGGTTGATGTTTATTCGTGTTTGTACATCTTGAAATAATTGGAAACACTCATCCTCTGTTAAGTTCTCGGCATACATGCCCAGTCGCTTCTCTGATATTGCTTCAATCGTATAAGTTGTATCACTTTCAGGTGAATAAACTTTGGATCCGTAAATCACCCTATTCGTGTTCAAGTAATGATTCGCAATTCTTTGGCTCGCTGTAGAACTCGAATACGGTTATTAGCATCAAGCTTCCGATAAATATTTTTGATATGGTACTTAACCGTTTCAATCGTAATGTGGAGGCGAAGAGCGATTTCTTTGTTCTGCAAACCGTCCGCAACCAAGAGCAGCACCTTCATTTCCTGATCGGTCAAGCGTTCGATTGGCTGCTGCTCGTCTAAGGACCAATCACCAGATGCTTGCAAGAGGCGTATAACGTAATCCTTAGAGACCGTAACATCCGCTTCTAGAACATGCTGCTGTCTTTTTGCAAATTGCTTGATCATCTCGACCATCATTGGACCTTCGTCAATAAAGCTGCGTATGTACCCTACCGGCTCAGCAATTTCCATAGCATACTGCAGCTTTTCAAGCGAAGCTTCTAACTGATCAGACATCCCATATACGACACATTGAACGATCAGTAATTTGATGCGATCCCTAAGTCTGGTATTTTTATCCATTAATTGCTGCATCTTATCAAGTAGCTCCATTGCAGCCGCTGTACGTTCAGAACCCGCAAGTATTCTCGCAACAATCAAATATTCGGAGATACGATGCAGCGATATTTCTTCTGAGCGAAATAACCCGCTGCGTTCGAGCCATTCCAGCGCCTGCTTGTGCGCTCCTTGATGCAAAGACAAGTTTGCTTCTTCAGCCTCTATGTGTCGAACGAATAAATCATAATCGGGAGAATCAACGTTAGACTTCAGCTGTTTCAGTACATCTTTCGCCAGCGTTTCGTTGCCCATTATCTGCTGCAGCCAAGCAAACATAATACTCAACTGTACCCATACCCACGTATTGGAGCGTAAATCAGATCTTCCCAATGCCTGACGCAAATACAATTCCGCTTCTTCTAGCCTATTCTGCTCTAACAATAGCATGCAATAGGTAACGTATTGGTAGCCAACGAATGGATAATTTTTTTTATGCTCCCACGCTTTAATCCACTTGAGCTGAAACTGTTCCACAACCTGCAGATCATTGTTCAAGGATAGAAGATCGGTAAATTGATCGTACCCTTGATACCGTTTGCTACCCATGCTCTGAAAGCTGCTTCCATTCGGTAAATGCTGTTCCATCTTTTCGTAATAATAGGATGCCTGAGGCAGATTCAGCTGCAGGTATGAGATGATCCCGCAGTAAAAATACAAATTGCCCATAAGCTCCATCCATTCCGATTCATCTAAAACATCACTTAATGCAGCAAATCTCAATTCCACTTGACTGGCTCGCTGCAGCGCATGATCCCATTGTCCATCCGTTACAAGTTTGGATATATAATATAATTCAAACATTGGTTTCTCTTCGTAACTGCTTTGTGGTAAAGCTGTAATCCATCTCATTATTTGCGAGTATTCAAGCATGGACCGATCGATATTTCTCACAGCTTCCGAAGCCTGTTGTCCCTCAATGTAATGATCTACAGCCTCTTCGTAATTTTCTTGGCTTTCCCACCACTTCGCAGCACGTCTGTGATACTGCATCCACTTCTCCTCATCCTCAGCCGAACCGATTCTTTTCAAGAAATCGGACAGCAAATGATGGTACCGATACCACTTGCGACTATCGTCGAGCGGAACGATAAATAAGTTCATCTTTTCTAGTCGTTCAAGCTGATCTTGACTATCAGCTTGACCTGTAACGGCCTCGCACAATGATGCATTCATTCGATTTAAGATGGACGTCGCTAATAAAAATTCACGCATGGAATCCGATTGACGATTAAACACCTCTTCCAGCAAATAATCTGATATTTGTCGCTGTTGTCCGTTGAAGTGGCGAATCGAATCGGCAACGTTAACGCTGCGCTTTAATGAAATAGCTGCAAGCTGAAGCCCGCTGACCCAGCCTTCCGTCTGGCGGAACAGCATATGCATCTGTTCTTGCGTTAACATTAAATCCATTAACTCTCTGAGAAAAACAATGCCCTCCTCCAAATCGAAACGCAAATCCTGCGTTTGAATGAAATTAATTTCCCCTTTGGCTAGCAGCCTGGTGGTCGGAATCAACAACTCCACACGGCTTGCCATATAAAGGTGAATATGATGAGGGAGATACTCCAGCAAATAACTGAGTGACTTATTTATAATTCCATGATCAATAACATGAAAATCGTCTAACACAATTACGAGTGGAGCTGTTATCGTTATTAGTTCATTGATAAAAGCCGTGATAACCGTCTCGAACGAAACCTCTGCCTCTTGCTCAAGAAGAAGCATAACGGGTAACCCGAAGTCTGGAGCTATCTCCCTAACGGCCGCGATGACGCAGCTCCAGAAGGGGCTCCAGTCATTATCCAGCTTATCGAGCGATACCCATGCGACTGGTGTGCCGCACCGCTTTGCCCATTCACTGAGGGCTGTTGTTTTCCCGTAACCGGCTTGAGCAGATAATACCGTCAGCTTGGTGTTTAGTCCCTCGTCTAGCTTATTTATCAAATTAGGGCGATGAACTAACGATTTATATAAATAAGGAATACTTACCTTGGTTTGCATGAACATGATTTACCCTCCGACATGACACTTACTTGTAGGGAATAGTTCGACATTTTTTTGGATTTATCCTGCATAATGTGACTTATATTCCAAGATCCGCAGAGTGTATTTTTAAAAACCAGGTGTATAGTAACCGTCAAATAACCCTCATCAATAGTTAGATGAGGGCTGAGAAAAACTAGATTAAACCTAAACACGCGATAAATTGACTAAAGTGATGCTAACCTCAGAACGAAATGGCTGGACGAACAATAATCTCACTCTTACCTTGAATATGAGACATTTGACTTCTATAATTAATCTATTTTTGATTGATTGTTATTCCTTGATCTTAAACCAAGAGCCTGAAGCTTGAATGACCTGCCAAAGTTTTTCGGGGAGTTCAAGCTCACTTACTTTTGAAGTTTGAATGACTGTTTCCATATCCGTTTCTTTTCCATTCTGAACCTTTTCTATCCAGTCAGGGTTCATGATTAACGTGTGCCCAATCGCGGCTAATGTCAGTCCTTTATCTAATACCGTTGCAACCTCATCTGGAGTTGCCAGTGAACCTGCTGCCATTACAGGTACTCTGTCGCTTACATGTTCAACCACTAATTCAACGTATGTTTTTTCATCTTGACTATCGACTGGCTTGGATGACAGGGCAGCCGCCAATGAAACGTGAACATAATCTACTCCCTCTCCAATCAAGCAATCAATCAAGGCATAGGAATCTTTCAATCTAAGTCCACCTTCTTCTGTTTCCTCAGGAGAAATTCTATAGCCGAGAATAAACGGTTGAGTTGCATGTTTCTTAATGACATTGTTCATTTCCTGAAGGACTGCCAGTGGAAAACGCAAGCGATTTTCAAGAGAACCTCCCCACTCATCCTCACGTTTGTTAAAGTAGGGCGAAACGAAGTTTTGAAGAAGAAATCCATGCGCTCCATGAATTTCAACGCCATCAAACCCTGCCTCAATAGCTCTTCTCGTCGTTTCACCAAACGCATGAATGACTTCCGATATTTCTTCTTTTGAAAGTGCTCTAGGTGTTGCTGATGGAGCGAATGCGGTAGCTTCGGTTTCTACAGCACTGGAGCTAACTACTTCGCCATTTGGGGTCAAGGAAGGCAGCGCTTTGTTACCTGCATGAAAAATTTGAAGAACCGCAGGAGCTCCCCCGCTTTTCGCTGCATTCGCCAGTTTACGTAAACTTGGAATGAAGGAATCGTCATATGCTGCGAATTCATGTGTGAAACCAATGCCGTTTGCTTGAACATGTGTACATCCTGTTATAACTAGACCTACGCCATTCACTCTTTTTTTGTAATAATTGACTTCTTCGTCTGAGATCATGTAATCATCCTCACTCGCCCATGTTGTCATAGGTGACATTACGACCCGATTTCTAAGATTCATTCCATTTTTGAATGTGAAAGATTCAAATAAGTGGTTATATTTTGAGTTCATTTTCCAGCCTCTTTCTATTGTTTTAGAACATCGTCCATTGCATTCTTCTATTACTTCATTTTTATAGGCTATCGTTAATTTATCGAATTATGAAGTTCTTATTCACCTCCCATGCAAGAGTTGATTTTTACATATATAACAATAAGCAAGCTATACGCTTCAAAATCGAACGTTCGTTTATTTTAAATAAAAATAAAACGACCACTTCCGTTCGTCCCTCGTCCACAATAATAAACGATCATTCGATTAAAATCAACTATTGTTTCAGATAGATTCGTGAATCCTTCTGAAACATTGGTACTTTTGACTTTTTACATTAAGCTTTTAAAGCATCCCAGGTCATTTGAATTAATTCATCCAAACTCGACTGTTTCAATTCTATTCGACCTCCGAAATATTCCTTCACATATTGCATGGACGGATTAAACATAAACATATGGAGCAGCCCGGTGTCCACCTGTTTAAACACATTTTGGTTCTTGCCTTTTTCAAGCAAGTTAAAAATAGGTTCAAACAAATCTATTCCTTCTTTTCGAGATAACTTATGAAGAAGAGGCGAGTTTGAGAATTGCTCAATAAATAGAAATTCATCTTTATTGGACAATATAAAGTTTAAGTACTTTTTCAAGGCATGCTCAAAAGCCGATTGTATGGAGATAGAATCATCATAATTGTGAAACACGGCCAGACTCATCTTTGTTTTGACACTCAAATACAATTTATTCAGCATATCCTCCTTGTTTTCAAAATAAACGTAAATCGTTGATGCAGATACACCTGCTTTTTTGGCGATCTTGGACATCGAGGTTTCCGACAAACCATGCTCATTTATGAGCTGGATTGATGCATTAAAAATACTTTCACTTTTATTTTCGTCTTTATGTCTCATACGGCAACAATAAATGATCGTTCGTTTAATGTCAACTTTGTATGGAGCCTTCATTCCACGTCAATACCCTAATAGCGCTCTTCCCCAGATTAGCTAAAACATATTGTGCTATAATAATGCCCGTTAGTATGAAATCGATTAACGGGCGGGGATACTTTTGAAATTGGAACGATTAGTCTCGATGATTTATAAGCTGCTTAACCACGAAGTTTTGTCTGCCTCCGTACTAGCTGAAGAGTTCCAAGTTTCTCAACGAACCATCTATCGGGATATTGATGTTCTATGTGCAGCGGGCTTCCCTGTCATATCCCATCAGGGACATAAAGGCGGCTATGGCATTATGGATGGGTATAAAATGGATAAATCCCTACTCGGTTCTTACGATGTCGATTCCCTTATCACTGTGCTAAGCAGCCTCTCCAGCGTGTTCAAAGACTCGCGTGCACAGGGAACCATTGAACGACTACAAACAATCGGACCCGAACATCAGACCACAAATCTCTCTGTGAACTTGGAAACACACCGGACGGATCCGGACGCCCTTCATCAACTACGCACGGCCATTACGAAGTGTTTGATCGTCCGCTTTGATTATATCAATACAAATAATGAACGTACGACCCGCGACGTGGAACCCATGTGGCTTCACTTCAAATATGGCAATTGGTACGTTTATGGATACTGCCGAACAAGACATGATTATCGGGAGTTTCGACTATCACGAATAATGAATTTACTGTTAACACAGGGAAAATTCCAGCCTCATCAAGTCGCTCCGAAAGAAGCTGGATGTTCAGAAGAAGAATGGCAGAATCAACTCATTGACGTAGTCATCCGAGTGAGGCCGACAGCTTTGGCAGAAGTAATGGATCAATTTCATCAATCTGAAAAGCAATTTCATGGCGATGGCAGCATGACCATACGAATTCCTGTGTATAAGCCGTTAGAAGCACGCTGGTTATGGTCCATTCTTCTAAGCTTCGGCAGTGGCGCTGAAGTGCTTGAGCCCATTGCACTGCGTACAATTTTAATAGATCAGCTGCAAAATACACTTAGACTCTATGAAGAAGTATGACAGACTGTTGTCATACTTCTTTTATTATGATTACAACAGAAACAACATCAACTATATGAAAACCAAAGGAGACAATACAAATGTCAAAGCATCCACTGCAAATGTTTGAATATCACACATGGGCTAACCAAACGATTCTAGGGAGAATTAAAGAACTCCCGTCCCCCGTTCTGAGTCAAGACGTGAACAGCTCGTTTCCTACCATCGCACATGCGTTTAGTCATCTCTATGCGGTTGATAAAATGTGGTATCTCGTATTAACAGGTACTAGTATGCCAGATGCGCTGCAAGCAACCCGACCACTAAATGAGACGATTCTTCACACTGTGACGGAATACGACCAGAACTTTGATCAATTAGTGGAACAATACAGAGCATGGTTCAGAAACAGCGACTTTAATCTGGAGCAAACGATTCTACTTAACAATCCATATGCTGGCATTCGTCAAACTAGCTATGCGGAAATTGTACTGCATCTCGTCAATCACGGTACGTATCATAGGGGCAATGTTTCTACCATGCTGCGTCAGTTAGGTCACGCATCCATCATGAACGATTATTGCCTTTACTGGTATCAAAAGTAAACAATAAAAGCAGCCCAGTCCTCTTGAGATGACTGGGCTTTATCGCTAAGATGAGGTATATGCCGATTAGTGGTTCTTCTGGATTAGAATTGTTATCGCGCTGCCAAGAAAGGAGACTGTAATTCAATTATGGAAACTGAAAATCTACTGACAGTAAAAACGAGTGAGGATTTGAGAGCTTGGCTGCAGAGAAATTGTACATCTGAAAAAGCTTGTTGGGTCATCGTTAGTATGACGCCAACCCCTGACAAATTGCTATATTTGGACGCGGTCGAACAATCTTTGTGTTTTGGATGGATTGATGGAGTCAAAAAGAAAATATCCGAAACGGAGCTCGCCCAAAGACTGTCTCCCAGAAGCAAAAAAAGTTCGTGGACTGAATTAAACAAAGAACGTGTCCGACGCCTCGAAAAGTTAGGTTTAATGACTGATGCTGGAAGACATGTGCTCCCTGATATGGACATCCATTCGTTTACAATAGACGAGGTTATTGAGCTAAGGCTCAAACAGGAAAGCGAAGTATATGAGCATTTTTTGGCATTCCCTGCTCTTTATCAACGAGTTAGAATCGACACGATACAAAGCAATAAAAGTCAGCCGCAACTATTTCAGAGCAGATTGGACAAATTTATAATAAACACGAAAGACAATAAAATATACGGTCAATGGCATGATAATGGTCGTCTACTCGATTATTGAAATGCGCTACGCGCATTTATTTTGTAGAAGATCCGAAATCAGTAATTTTAAATGTAATATCGAATGTAACGGGAACCTGGCTGAAAACTTCATCCCAATTGCCCTTAACCTCTTTCCATTTATGAGGATACTTAATGGAGAGATGTTTCCCGAACCCAGCTACATCCACCTTATATTTCGTCTGCATTTTCCACATCA
This sequence comes from Paenibacillus sinopodophylli, assembly GCF_005930355.1. Taxonomy (GTDB): domain Bacteria; phylum Bacillota; class Bacilli; order Paenibacillales; family Paenibacillaceae; genus Pristimantibacillus; species Pristimantibacillus sinopodophylli. Next base: position 241,213 of record NZ_VDBO01000001.1, on the reverse strand, counting down.
GATTATCAATCATTTTTTTCAATCGTTCTTCAAAAACCTTCTCTGCTCTTTCTAAATAGGCCATTTCCGATGGGTTTTCTTCGGGGTCCCAATTCTCAATTAATCTCCCGGTTGATTCAATAGCAACGTGAAAGGACAGAGCATCACCTTTTAATTTTACAGTCGTTTTACTCTTCATGGATTTAATTTCATAAGAAATCGTCTCATTTCTCCAATCATAGCTTTTAATGACACCACCTTGACCCGTACCTTTAACCCAAGATACACTTTCTACATTTTCTTGATTGAGATCGCCAATCCACTTGCCTTTATCCCCCTTAATAATACCGGCACCTGCGAATTCGATTTGACCATTTGAAGTTACGATATTTTGCAGCAAGAAGCTTTGCTTGGAATGAATCAATCCATCCAATTGAGTTAGATTAACCTCCTGCAAGACCTTATTTGTTCTATAACTATTTTGAATTAAAGAGTTAATCCTAAAAGATGGAACCTCTTCTGGTTGGTCGCTAAGAAACGTATCATAAGCTCTACCTTTACTGAAGAACACTCTGCAGCTGGGACGTATATCATTATCACGAAGCACAAAGTCCATTAATTGATCCATATTTTGCTGCTGTGCTAATTTCGTTGATACAACAATAACTTTAAGATGATGTCCAATGACTGGACGATCACGACGTGTGGAGTATTGGCGCATAATTTCAAATACAGAATCTCCCGTTAATCTCAAATTTGAATACTTCAACACCTGCTTTTCTTTTGATTTCTCTTGACGCTCGAACGATTTAATCGGAACGATTTGTACGGTAGCTGTAACCAGGTCTCTTTTATAATACTTTGCTCCTTGACTCTCTAGATCCCGTTCCATTGCAGTCCGTTCACCTACATCTAGAGCTAAGCCTGCATATACACTTAAATCTTCAATTTCTTTACTGCTCCAGCATCCCTGTATGACAACAAGCGAGGACAAGAGACCGATAATAAGCACGTATTTATGTCTATACATTCTGCTTTAAAACCTTCTTTCTAAATATGAAAATGAACGAAAGCAAAACTGGCACGAGAAAAAATAGTGCTATTCCCATCTTTCCAATCGAATCTCCTAGCTTGAAAACTTCATTTATTCGCTCTGGTAGCAGTGTCGTAATAAAAATAGCGGGTATTAATCCAAAAATCACTGTTTGAATTTTAAAGCCAAATACCTGAGATATACCTAGTGATGCATTAAAATAAAAGCTGGTGAAGTTGCAAAACAATTGCATCATCCAGATGACCAGAAACGGGAATTCGAAACGTTCAAAAATTAACCCTGTAATTTCAAAGCTTCGTAGAAGATCAATTGTCGGCCATGTGCTATTCAAAACCGAATCTACAGACATGCCTCCTATAACAACGATTACGGTCATGAGATATAGTACAAAAGGGATGCCTATACCAGTAAAAGTAGCTTTCACTGCCTTCTCAGGATGCTGCATGTGTGCAACAAGATTCATGATGACTTCAAATCCTGTAAAAATAAGCACAGTCGACTTCAATCCTTTGAATACCGGCACTAAGCCTTCACTTAAGACAGGTCGTAAATTATCAATTTCAAATATTCGAATACTGAGGAAATAAGAAAGTACCAGAATAAAGATACTGATCGGGAAAATAATCTGGAACACTCTTGCAATCGAATTAATTCCTCCTGAGCTAATATAGGCGCCTACCCAAATAAAGGGAATGACAATGGCCCAAATCGGAGTTCCTTCCAGCAGATAATACATCGTAACCTCTGCAAATACTCTTACCTCAAAACCAGCAATCACGATGAAATAAATAATCAAGCACACACTTAACATGCCTCCAGGTACAGTGCCCACGATTCGCTTAGCATATTGATACACCGTATGATTAGGAAACTGCTGGCTTAATTTCACCATAACAAGCGCAACGAGTATGACGATAAAACCACCTACGATAACAGATAACCAAACATCAGGCGTTTGTGCGGCTTCGATTACACTTCGGGGTAAGGTTAAGATACCAGCCCCAAGTACTGAATCTGTTATAAAAATCGATGTTTGTGTGGTGGTGATTTTATCATCTGTACGTATAAACATGGTTGTCCCTCCAATCGCTGCAGCTATGACATTCGTTTCTTATCCTGTGTCTTCATCATTTTCGGTCGCTTTTTCATTAAGGGTAGTGGGGCACGTATAAACAAATCCTTCCAATCACTGAAGCGAAAAGGTGAGATCGGTGTAACATATGGAACACCAAAGCTTTTCAGCTTGCTTAAATGGCCGCATAATATCAAAAAAAATAAAATGGTCCCAAACATCCCTAGCACTGAAGCACATAACATGCCGCCGAATCGTAGAATTCGCAATGTAATTCCAGCGCTATATACAGGTATGGAGAACGAAGAAATAGCCGTTACAGCAACTACGATTACCAAAAAGGGACTTACAATACCTGCCTGAACAGCAGCCTCGCCGATGATCAAACCGCCAACGATACCCATTGCGGGTCCAATCGGCTTGGGTAACCGAATACCCGCTTCACGTAATATTTCGATTGATATTTCTAGAATCAATACTTCTATCAAGGAAGGAAAGGGTACACCTTGCCTTGTTTCTATAATCGTGACCGCCAGCTCTGTCGGAATTAAACCGGGATGAAAGGAAATAAAGGATATGTATAATGCTGGTGCCATCAGTGCTAAGAATGCTGCAAAAAAACGAAGCAAACGCAAAAAAGTACCAGGAAGCCAGCGGTCATAATAATCCTCAGGTGATTGCAGCAGCATACTGAACGTTACTGGAACAATTAGAGCAAACGGAGTGCCATCCAACAAAATGGCTATCCTCCCTTCTAATAAACCGCTAATGACGCGATCGGGACGCTCCGTATTATGAGCCTGCTGAAACGGGCTAAGGTAATCATCCTCTATGAGTTGTTCAATATAACCAGATTCAGCAATGAAATCCATATGGATGGTTTCAATACGATCTCTTACTTCCTGTAGCAAGTCTGGATTAACAATATCCTTTATGTATGCAATAACCAATTTTCTTTTTATTCGAGCCCCTACCTCATAACTATTGATTTCCAAGCTTTCATTGCAGCCTTGTCTGCGCAGCATCGATGTATTCTCGCTCAATACTTCCGTGAAACCGATACGAGGGCCGCGAAGCAATGCTTCAGAGCTGGGTTCGTTAATCTCCCTGTTCTTCATACTGGACGAGTGTATGAGCAGTGCACTGGGCATACCTTCAATAAGCAAGGCTGTACACCCCATCAGAATGGATTGATTTAGATCATGAAGTTCCTTAGCTTCATAAGCCTCACATACAGGCAGTACCTTATCTAGAAGATACGTAGATAACCCCAGTGGACTTATGTCTGTTAGATTTGCCCCCGTATCTGACATTAAAATTCTCATCATACAACCGTTGATTTGCTCGCCATTCTGCAGTCCATCTATAAAAATGAGCACTGCACGAGCACGAAGCTTAGTTGCTTCAAATTCACGAAAATGAACATCACTATTACTACCTATGACTTGTTTGATTGCATTCAAATTGTCTTCATAATCTACCGTCAAATTTGAATGATCTGCCTGTTGTTTTCCATCATTTTCTCTCTGAGCTGGAGTCCCTTTATTTATAACTAACGATCGTAGAAATTTGTTCACATAATAAATACCTATGGCGATAAACATACTTAGGAAAGCCTGTGTGAACATTTTCCAATCGGGTAACTTAGATAGTATTGCAGCCCACAAGGTAATCATTCCTTTCCAAAATACCTTTCATTTAACTTGTCCCTTTAATTTCATTTAATCCACCATTTTTTATAAAACACAAAAAACCTCCTTAGATTAAAGTCATCTAAGTGAGGCTGGCGCTCATTCCAAATATAATATTGCAATCCATGCTGATCCTAAACATAGCGTATGAATATTGACTGCTCATTAAATCCATCAAATACTGAAAAACTCCGCTGCAGTTGCCGTTGTGGCCTGAGCTACCACTTCTTCTGGCTTCCCGATACACCGAGCAACTGCTTGAAGAATATGTGGCAGAAATGCAGGTTCATTCCGACCTTCAGCCGGCTTCTCCTTCAAATCCCTTGGCGTCAAGAAGGGAGCATCAGTCTCAATCATGAGCCGGTCGAGCGGAATCATTCGTACAAGCTCCCTCAGATGCTTGCCTCTTCGTTCGTCACAAATCCAGCCTGTAATACCGATATGGAACCCCATTTCCAGATACACTTTAAGCTCTGATTGTGTCCCAGTAAAACAGTGGACAACCGCTTTTTTGACCTCATGCTTTTTGAGAATTGCCGTGAAATCGACAAATGCTTCCCGTTCATGCAGAAACAAAGGCATATTCAAATCTAACGCTAACTGGACTTGTTCGGTGAACCATTTGCGCTGCACGTCACGCGGTGAGAAATCCCGATTATAGTCCAGACCACATTCTCCGATTGCAACAACCTGCGGCATTGCTGCTAACTCTCTTAGCTGGGCTATTGTATCATCGTTACAGCTCTTTGCATCGTGGGGATGGACTCCCGCCGTACTATATAGCTTCCCCGAATAACGTGCTGCTTCCATGCTGTTTCTGAGACTCGTTCCTGTAACGACAAGTGGAAAAACATTGTTTGCGACTGCCCTTTGGACAATCTGATCCCGATCATGCTGGAACGAACGATGCATCAAATTAACACCGATATCAATGATTGTATGACTCATGTATGTAATCCTCCTATTCCTCTGGGCTCCATATCGAGCAGCATTCCGGTGGAACATAATCAGCCAGCCAAACCTCATTGCCCGCATAATAAAAAGTGATCCCTAACTGCTTCGCTCGTAATGTATCTACCTTCAAAATGACCAGTTCTCCCCTCCTGCTTCCAGCCAAAGTAGCAAAATGGGTGCCTTCCGACAAATGTACATACTGTCTACTCATCGGACTTAGCCCTTCCTTCAGAATCGATGGGAGAGCCTTTTTATTCGTTCCATGATACAAAACAGCTGGCTGTTCACCAGGTACATAGGTAATTTTATCGTGGCTGTGCCCATATCTTGCTCTTATGCGCCCACTCTTCAGCTCGAACCGTTGCTTCTCTGAATTCCGGATGACCTGCTCTATATCTTTCTGCTGAACCCAAGACCATCTAGGTTGACCTTGAATAACTTCGAGCAAAGAATTCATCGTACATGAACCATCTTCTGGACTGAGGACAAGTCCAAACTCATCTGGTGTATGTCGTAGCAGCTTGGTCATCCATTTACTCAAGCTGCTTTCCATGGATTGATTTAACATCACTTTCACTTCGCTTCCTAATCTCACTCGCATCTACTTCACTTGTTTGCATTATAACCCATTTGAACCTTCTGGGCTGGTACTATTTGATTAAAATCAAACGTTACTAGCGGAACCTCGGCATATACCTCTCGTCTCACCAAACCGTCTTCTTCAAGCTCACGCAATTGCCTTAACAATGTTCGATGAGTAATATGTTAAGCACTTTATTCCGTTCATTGAATCTCTTTACCTCATCTATCGATAACTGATATAAAATAACAATTCCCCATCTTCCACCGATCAGATTTACTGCTTCTTCTACCGGTCAGATTAACTTATATCAATGCCATTCACATTTGTTCAGGTTTAAAGGAAGAAATGATTTGCGCAATATCGTGTGGACTTTCCTGCCCATTCGATTCCAACCATTGGTTAATAACACCCATAGAGCCGTGAACCATAAAAGTATAAGAATAGTCCATTTCGGATGGGTCCTTTTGGTCTGGATCATCTCCCCTTCTATGCAAATAATCTTTATAAACCTCAAGCAACACTTCTGTTAAAAAGTTATTTTCTCCCCTCTTCGAAATCATAATCCGATAGATCTGTTTCTTCTCCTGAATAATGTTTAATAGCTTGATTAACGATCCATCTGCTGTACATGGACTCTGATCCTTATGTAACGTCTCCAATATTTCTTGATTAACTTCCTTCTGCAACACTTCATATAAGTCATACGGATCCTTGTAGTGCAAATAGAAGGTTCCGCGGTTAATATCTGCTTGTTTGCATATTTCGGTAACTGTAACTTGAAGCAAATTTCTCGTTTCTAACAATGAAAGAAAGCTCTTCTTGATGAGGTCTGTCGTATACTTAGTTCTTCGATTGTTCTTTACGCCGACCATACGGACCTCCTCTATTTCCATCTTTCTAAACTAATGCAAGTCGATATGTTGCATTCATAACATTAGCTCCTAGATTGATTATTGTGTTTCTAGATATGAATAAATTATACTTTCACTGTGATATTAGATCAACAGGTGTTCATATTCTGGAGCGTAAATGATATTGTCAACTAACAGGAACAAACCCAGTGATTTCGTTATTGGTGCGGGGCTGTAGGGCTCTCTATCGGATACCACCTCAGTTTGTCTGGTACTGACATGACCTTCTTTGTGCGGGCAAACCATCCCAGTCATCATCATAACGCTTGATGGATATGCCAGCTGAGCGATCGAAAGTATAAACATGTTGCGCAAATTCGGCGAAGAGGTACGAGCTTCTGAAGCAATCGTCATTATGTGCGGTGCCGGCATTGGCCTTCGCTAGCATTATCTAGAGATGGTCATGGCTGAAAGACGAATTTGGTCAGGTGTCACGTTAGCACGACTTTTAAAAGAAAAGGCGAATTATAGTTTGTCTGCACCATCGATTAGTGCTTTGATGACAAGTAATCCGAAACAAATGAAAGCTGCTACTCTGGATGCTTTGTGTACCGCATTAGAGTGCACACCTAATGATTTGTGGGTACATACATCCAAAGCGAATGGAGCTTATACATGACCATAAGAGATGTGCTCCCGTTCGGAGACCCGCTTCTGAGAAAAAAGGCTAGACCCGTCGAGGGAATAAATTCACGTATTGTGAAGCTCCTAGATGATATGATTGAAACACTCTATTCACAGAATGGTGCTGGCTTAGCAGCTCCTCAAATTGCGGTACTCAGAAGAGTCATTGTTATGGATTGTGGGGAAGGATTAATTGAATTAATTAATCCTGAAATTGTCGAATCAACTGGGGAACAGCTTGGACTAGAAGCTTGTTTATCCTATCCTGGCTTTGCAGGAGAAGTAAAGCGAGCACAAACGGTAACAGTCCAAGCCTTAGACAGAACGGGAGAACCCTTTATACTAAAAGGCGAAGGATTTGTAGCGCGCTGTATTCAGCATGAGATCGATCATTTGAATGGCATACTTTTTGTTGATCATGTACAAGCTGGTTTTTTATACCGCGAGGATACTCGCCAAGAAGTGAATGTATTTGATGTAAGAAGATCAACGTACGGTCAATGACAGGGTTGACTTGACCTCATTCTGCACGCCATCATACTCGCTGATCTTCATTCTAATTTTACTTAAAGTTATTATTCACGCGCGTACCGATGCTTCGGGATCTTCAGACCAAGATGGCCTCTCAGCGTATCGCTCTCGTAATCGAGACGGAACAAATTGCGCTTTTGGAGCACTGGCACCAGCAGTTCTGTCACATCGGACAAAGTACCTGGTACTTCGCTATGCAATATAAATCCATCCGCTGCGCCTGTTTCAAACCATTCCTGCATGAGATCCGCGACTTCATCCGGTGTTCCGAAAAAAGTCGGCTTAGGCTCGGCATATGCCAGCACAGTCTGTCGCAGGGTCAATCCCCTCTCGCGCGCCTCACGCTTGATGCGATCCGTAAAGCTTTGGAAACTCTTGTGACCAAGTGTTCCTACATCTGGAAAAGGCTCGTCCAATGGATAAACAGTGAAATCGTGAAAATCAAAAAACTGGGCGAAATACCGAAGCGACTGTTCGAATGATATGAACGAAGCCGTCTTGGCATACTTCTCCTCGGCTTCCTCTCTCGTTCGACCAATAACGATATTGGCGCTCGGCATAATGATCAAATCCCCAGGGTCACGTCCTGCTTCTCCGACCTTTTGCTTCAGTTCTTTATAATAGCGCCTCGCTTCCTCCAAATCGGTAATGCCAGTCATAACCGCATCAGAGTGAATCGCAGAGAAATCCTGCCCGTCCCTTGAAGAGCCTGCTTGAAAAATAACTGGGTGTCCCTGACGGGATCGAGCCATATTCAGCGGCCCTCTTACAGCGTAAAATTCACCACGGTGATCCAGCGTATGCAGCTTGCTCGGATCAAAAAAGGTACCGCTCGTTTTGTCACGAACAAATGCATCATCTTCCCAAGAATCCCATAGGCCGCGAGCTACAGATAAGTATTCGTTAGCCATTCGATACCGCGTATCATGCTGAGGGTGATCATCCTCTGATTTGCCGAAGTTGAGCGCAGCCGCTTGTATGCCGGTCGTCACCACATTCCAACCTGCTCGCCCGCCGCTAATATGGTCTATTGACGCAAGCTGCCTTGCACTTGTATAGGGATCACTGTATGTCGTGGATAATGTGCCCACCAAACCAATCCGCGAGGTAGCGTAACCTAGCGCCGACAACAAAGTTAATGGTTCCAAATGATTCGCATAGTGCGGAGTTGCTTTTCCATTTATATATAGAACGTCAGGAATAAAAACAAGATCCAGCTTCCCTCTCTCCGCGATTAGCGCCTCTTCACGATAGAAATCGAACGCAATGCTCGCATCCGGTCGAACATCGGGATGACGCCATGCGCTTACACTTGATCCAACACCGTGTATCATCGCACCTAGTTTGATTTGTCTGTGGTTTGCCGTCATGGCGAACACCAACCTTTCACTTCATATTATTTAATGCTGAGTAGTACACTTGCCGGATAAACGATCAATTTGCAGAGATCCGAGTAGAAGCTAACTCGTTGCCTGTTTCAAAGCGGCTTAAAAACTGCCTTACTCGCTCGTTGCGGCTTTCACCAAAAATATAATTCGGATTCCCATCATCAGAAATGACTCCTTTTTCCATAAAGATGACACGATCCCCGACCTCTCTGGCAAATTTCATCTCATGTGTCGCCACGACTAGCGTCATGCCTTCACGGGTCAGCTCCTTCATGACGAGCAGCACCTCTCCTACCAATTCGGGATCGAGCGCTGACGTCGGCTCATCGAACAATAAGATGGCAGGCTCCATTGCAAGAGCGCGTGCAATGCCGACCCGCTGCTGTTGTCCTCCTGATAGCTGCGCGGGAAAACGATCTATGAACTCGCCTAAACCGACCTTTTCCAGCAGTGCTTTACCGCGCTTTGTGGCATCAATCCGATTCCATCGTTTAACAACGACTAGTCCTTCGATTACGTTTTCCAGCGCTGTACGATGGGGGAACAAATGATGGCTTTGAAACACCATGCCCGTTTTTTGCCGGTAACTGATCAGTTCACGAATCCGCTTATTCTCGCCTTCCCCGAATGTCATTCGCAATCCGTCCAGCTCGATCGTACCGGCTTCAGGAATTTCCAGCAAGTTCAGACAATTGAGCAGAGTTGATTTCCCTGATCCGGAAGGACCGATTACGATCGTTGTCTGTCCCTTGGCGACATGCAAGTCGATGCCTCTGAGCACCTCCGTCTGTCCGAAGCTTTTATGAAGCTCTGAGATCTTTAACATGAGCGCCTCCTCCTTCTCCTTCCATTTAACTAAAGAGAATATCTTCCGAATTTGTTCTCCAGTCGATGCTGCAGTACCGTGAGTACAGAGCAGATTGCCAGATAGTATCCGGCAGCCACAATATAGAGCAGCATCGGCTCGAACGTAGACGCAGCAATTTGCTTGGCTACGCCAAACAAATCCGGCAAGGTAACGAGTGCAGCAAGTGATGATGTCTTGAACAAGCTGATAAACTGGCTGCCGAGCGGCGGGATACTGATCCGTGCCGCTTGTGGCAGAATAACTCGCCTTAGCACTTGGAAGGGTGACATCCCAAGAGAATATCCTGCTTTCCATTGCCCCTGTGGCAGCGACTTAATCGTCGATCGCATAATTTCGGAGCAATAGGCAGCTTCAGATACGGTAAGAGCAATGACGACCGTGGGAAAGGCAGGAAGCACGATACCTAAACTCGGCAATCCATAGAAGATAATGAATAACTGAACGAGTATCGGCGTTCCACGTACAATCCACACATAAAACCGTGAAGGCAATCGCAAATAGGGTTGATGAGACAAGCCCGCTAATGCGATCAGTAAGGCAAAAATCAACGAGAGTCCAAACGAAATTATGGACAGTGGTATCGTATATTTAAGCATTCCCTGCAGCAGCGGCCACAGCGAGTGGAGGAAAATTTCCCACAATCTTTCCGCGCGCTCCTGACTCATGTCGTTGCTCCTTTCTCCATCTTATTTCAGTACATTTTCTCCGAACCATTTGACCGAAAGCTTCTCATAAGTACCATCCGCCTGCACACTTTTCAGCGCCTCGTTGAAAGCCACAATCACAGTTCCGTCTCCGCCCTTAACAAGTGGCAGCGCAACAAGCTCCTCTGTGTCCGCCTCGTCTGCTGCTCTCAGATTCAAATCAGTACGACTCTTCTTGAGTTCAAGAAAATACAAATTGTTAAAGATGATAGCGTCCACTCGCTTATTTTTTAGAAGCTCTAAACTTTCGCCCTCCGGAACAAGCACAGCCCCATAGGATTCAGCCAATTTACCGTAAATACTCGTATTAGAGCCGTATACTTTTTTACCCTTCAAGTCCTCAAAGCTGTTGATGTCCTTAGTCTCGTCCAGTACGATCAGCGTCGGATAGGAGACCAAATATGGATCGGTAAAATCATATTTCTCTTTGCGTTCATCCGTTACTCCGATTTGGTGGATGGTGTCGAAGCGCCCTGCGTCTAGACCAGCGAGCATCCCATCCCACTCCGCTTCCTTGAACGATGGCTTCACACCCTCTACACGATTCCATACTTCCGTAAGAAGTTCGATATCAAACCCTGTCAGCGGACGATCATTGCTTTCCTCATGAAAGGCATATGGCGGATAAGTACCGGTAGTAGCAATGACGAACTCGCCTTTCTCTTTCAGCTCATCCAGCGAAGTCTGTGCAGCAGCCGGTGAATGGGTTGCAGACGAGCCTCCTGCTTCGTTCGAATTATTGTTCGAGCATCCCGACACGATTAACATTAGAATCAATACGGTAATCAAAGTTATTTTTTTTGTTTTCAACATTTCAATCGCTCCTTGGCTATTTAATCTTGCGCGGCCTCTCGCATGACCACATCATATTACATAGTTATTCTATCTGTATAGTCGGTTTTAGAAGAATACCAATCTTCTCGTATTAGTTCACAATACAGTTATATCTCGTAGCAGCGAATCTCATAAATAGATGCTTCCGCTCCCCCATTAGTCGCATGAATAACGACTCGGATTCGCGCTGTCAGCACCTTTTCGGACAGTTTATGGGAGACATGTCGCTGATAATTATCCGTTATGTTCATGACAACCTTCCAACCTTCACCATCCCACGCTTCGATACTGTAATCTCGTGGACAGTCGGGCTCGCGGAAAAAGGCGGGATAGCGATTAAGATCCTGCAGCAAATGACCTGGAAAAGTGAATTCAACAGTCCCTATCTGCTGCGGTTTGCTCCATTGCAGCTCAAGTGACTGCGGCAAGCACTCCACTCTCGCTGAACGCCACAAGTTAGTCGCCCGATGCGGCCTCGACGCGCCGCTGATCGTCCTTGCTGCTCCGAACACCGCTTGAGGCGGAAAGACACTCAAGCTCATCGTTCTCCCATCCTCATGGCTGCGCAGTCGGCCAGGGTCCAATTCACTTGCTGATGGCAGCGCCTGATACAGACTTGCTGCGCGATGCCAAGATAGTTCCTCTGCCCCGAATAGGTCAAGACGGATATATCCATCAGTCGGAAAGGCATCATTGAAGAACTCTTCCGTTAGTAACTCCCATTCCACCCAGCCAATATAGGCAGCGGGAACTTCCAGCCGAGCAGACGCTAGAGGACCCGCCACATGAGTAGAACCTGTCTCGTCCACTGCCCTATTCATACTTCCGTTCACCGTATAATCCCATATATGCTCCGAACGATGTAATTCCGCCTGGAACGACTGTATCTGATCCGAGGAATTAGATATCCACATCTTAATCCGCTCTAACGGAACACTCACTGGTACCCATTGGCTGCGTCTGATCATTAACGAGTCAGCTTCATCACTTGGCTCCACAGCTTGCAAAAGATCTTCACTGCTAGCGGTAGCCTCAGCTATACGTGCGAGATCTAACGGATCAGTGTTTATCACATTCGGCAGAAAGCAGCCCCTGCGCAGAAGCGTTTGCTGCACGTCGGTAATCGCTAAATCAGGCATATCTGGAATAGCTATTCCCTTCCACAGCGCGATAGCTGCTGTCGTACCTGCTGCTTGTCCCATGATTGCGGTCGTCGACATGACGCGAACAGTACCAAGCGCAGCATGCGTTACACTGACGTTGCGGCCTGCCATCATCAGATTGTCGATGTCCTTCGCAATCAGAATACGCAGCGGAATGCCATAAGGACTAATAAACTCTCCTGCTCCAGGCAGCTCGCTCGTCGATGCAAGCAGCCCGCCTGGGATATGCAAATCCAAGTACCAACCCCCGAAGGCAACTTCATCTGAGAATTGTTTTCCCTGCTGCACATCGTTTTCGGTCATGAGATAACGTCCGATAATGCGACGGCTTTCCCTTTTGCCTGGCACTTGACCGATCCAGTCAAGTGCATAATTCTCTGCTTTGTCTCGCGTCAGGGGGTCCTTATTCTTAATCCAATCCCACACACCAAGAACATGACGTGTAAGCTCATGTCGAATAGTCTCCGCGTCATGAATGGTATGCCAGGGCGTCCCAAGCTCGAACCACCAATAGCCTGCCCGAATATCATAAGGCTTTCGATTATGCTCATAGAAAAAGGCCGGATCGTCATAGGAAACAGCCCAAGCGGGAGCACGATAAGGAGCCGGCAGACCAGTATCCCTCGCTCGAAAATGGATAGAACTCCCCATCGTATCGTTGCTTGCCGTCTCCGGTGCATGCGACTCGCCGAATTCATCGCGCCCCTCAGAGCCCATCCGCCATTCGTTACCCGCTAGTGCCGCAATCATGCCATCACCGGTACAGTCGATAAAGACCCTGCCTTTAATACACAGATCTGTCTCAGCACCAAGCATATGCCCAGTTACAGCTGTGATCTGCCTCTCATCATCCTTGTGCACTTGCTGAACGGTTGTGTTCAAATAAACAGTCAAATTTTCGGTCTGTACAGCCAAGTTATACAATGTCATATCCCAAACGCTGTTTATCCAGCCATTGTTGTGAAACTGCTCATGATTATTCGCTCGATCATCGCAAGTAAGCTCGGTAAGGATACCTGTTTCGCGTGCATACGCATGGAATCGACCCGCCCCATGTGGTGTAACGCGAATTTCTGACGAGCTGTTGCCGCCAAGCACAGGGCGATCCTGCAGCAGCACAGTTGTGGCCCCCTCTCGCGCCGCTGCTACTGCTGCGCTAAGGCCAGCCAACCCGCCTCCAATTACGACAACATCATAAGACTCCCATTTACTGCTCATCTTTTTTCTCCAATCCCAGCATTCATTGTTCCAACATATTGAGCTGCCCTTCGATAGACAGCTTCTGCCACTTCAACCGTTTGAATGGCAGAAGCTATCCCGCCGACTGGCTTCCTGCCAGCACGAATATCGTCAAAGAAACCGGCGTTCTCCTCATAAAAGCCATTTATGATATAAGCCTCATCGCTACCTGCAACAGCTTCACCCTTCCAATTAGCTGTACACTCATTGTTCGACCACAGTTCTAAACTTCCAGGCGAATCATGCGATGTCCAGAAAGGAAGCTTCATTCGCAATGAAACACCTTCTCCAGAAATCTGCGCACGCTCATATACCGCCCCAGCTGCCGGATAATAGTTCAGGCTGAACGTTACCCCAGACAAAAATTCACCTTCAAGTGCAACGTTGGTCACGTCTGCTCCAAGATGGGGAAGTCTCTTATACTGCATACGAACTTCTCTGTAATCGGAGCCCGTCAACTCACGCAGCGCATCTATACCGTGAATGATCGTCACCGAAGCATCCTCATCGTCTGTCCGCCCAACTCTGCTAATGTCGTAAGCAATATGATGAATCTTGCCATCAGCACTCCATTCATTCAATTGGCCTCGTGCCTGTATGACGAGCGGCATGTACCGCCTATTGAACGCTACCCGATTAGGAAGCTCGCTCCCGTCAGGCTGCTGTGCAGCATCAGCAATTCGTTCCGCTTCATCCTTCGACACACCTGGCGGCTTCTCCAGCAGCAAGGGATATCCCTGCTCAAGGATAGAAATCGCCAGCAATGCGATATGCGGGGCTGGCACCAATAGGCATACAACGTCAGGGCGCTCACTCGCCAGCGCTTCGTCTACTCGGGAATACGTGCGAGCAAACCCGAATTCCTTTGCGAACGCGCCAGCCTTGTTCAGATCGGTATCTACACAGGCGGCAAGCTCCGTGTCCGTACGCTCCGCAGCATACCGCCGGTAGGCTGGTCCATGCCCGCGCCAAGCAATACTGCCGCAGCCGACAACACAAATTTTAAATGGCATTTTCTCCCCACTCCTTCGCTAATCGCTCTGCCTGTTTTAGGGCATCAAGCTCCCTAGGCAAATGAATGTCATAGGGCTCCCATTGGAACCATTCCCCGCTCAAATAGCCTGCAAATCCGATTCCTTGCAAGGAATGAATAACTTCCGCGTGAACGATATCACCGCTCCCGATGGCTCGATAGTGTGGATGCCCGTTCTCGCGCTTCGAGCCAGCAACTCCGTCGTGCACATGCACATGCTTAATCCACGGCCCGATTAACTGCACCACTTCTGCTGGAGACGCACCACCCTCATGTTGCGTATGCAGCACATCCCATAACACACCAAGATTCGATTGTGCTGTACGTCGCAGCAGCTCTGCAAGTGTTTGCGGCGCGGACCAGTCATCATGCGTTTCGAGAAGCAGCACAACTCCGCCCACTTCAGCAAGCGGCGCAAGTCGGTCAAGTGCGGTGACTACTCTGCTCATTGCAACCTCTCGTGAGTCTTCTTCCACAATTCGCCCGCAGAACAATCGTACAAATGGGATACCTACATCACTAGCAAGCGTAATTGCCTCAGCTGCAGCAGCGATTTGCTGTTCGGCATCCACAGCCGTTGTAAATCGCGAGGAGATGCCCAGGGCTGTCAATACGATGCCACTTTCAGCCGCTTCGTGCTTAAATGCTGCGCGCATTTCTCCACTGACTGTCACTTCAATGCCATGCGAATGACCCGCGCCACTGCGAATTTCTAAACCTCCATAACCATATTTTCGTGCCACAGCCAGCAGCTCCGTCAGATTTAGCTGCGGAGCAGAAGCGGTGTTAAATGCGTATTTCATACCATTGCCTCCTCTTTGTGCGCTTTAAGAAACCGACTTTCGCCAGTCTGCTCATGCCATTGCGAGCCTTCTTATTACGCCATATTCATTGTAAATAGAAGGATCATACACATTTTGCGCATAGTGAAATCACCGGTACTGAGCAGCATATCGCCACTATAACCACCGATGTATCCTTTCACTATTCATCAATTAAACCTGCCGTGAACGCTTGCGGAATGCTTGTGGTGATAGCCCCATCTTCTTCTTGAATGTCTTACAGAAATACGCACTGCTATTGAAACCTGTCTGCATGCCGATTTGTACGACAGGGCGGTCGGTTACCGTCAGCAGCAAGCAGGACTCCCGAAGCCTCCGGGCAATAATGTATTGGCTGAGCGTACAGCCCGTTTCCTCACTGAATAGATGAGAAGCGTAAAAAGGCGAGACATGCAGGCTTTCCGCCAGCTTCTCCAATGAAAATTCCTCTTGATAATGCTCCTCTATCCAGCTCATCATATGTTCAATATGCCGACCCTCGCGTTTGTCAACAACCTCAGCCTGTTCGTACTTGGAAGCTTTTTCGTACATTTTGCGCAGCGCTCGCATGAAGTCGATCAGAAACAGAAGCAGCTCCTCCTGACGCTCATGTTTAGGCACGCCTGACAGCCGCTGCTCGAATTGTTCGGACAGCGCATCAAAGTACAATATCTCCTCCTCCGTCAACGAGAACAATTGGCGCTCCAGCTTCCCTTTCCATATTCGTTGAAAAAACGCATGTAAGGTCGGGAACAACGCAGCATAACGATCGAACAAATAGGGATCGAATACGATTGGTGTACGCACATAAGGCGGCTTCATCTTAAAGTGGTGAAGCTGGAAGGGCTGAATGAAAACAAGCGTGCCGGGACCTACAGCATGTACCTTCTGATCCAAAATAAGCTGACCGTGTCCTTCGAGTACAAGCACGATCTCAATGCCTTGGTGAGCGTTAACGATTTCCAAGTGACCCTCTCGCGTTTCAAGCCTATTAAAAAACAGGAAATTCTGCTCGACTAGCTCCGGTACCGGATTAACAAGGCGACTCATTGCGAGTCAGCTCCTTATACAGCCAATCAAAGGAATGGATGCCGCTAATTTCATGTCCGCCTTCGAATACGTCCACTACAAATCTTTCCTTCGCGCCAAGCTTTTCATAATACCTTTCCAATCCTTCAGATGCTTTGATCGCCCCTTCCACCGGAAAGAGATAATCCTTGCGCCCGACCTCCAGATAGAGAGAGCGAGGAGCAATCAACCCAATCAAGTCCGGCATATCTCCTAACTCAACAATTCCTGGAATGTAATCACACAAGCAATGCTGACGGGAGAAAAAGTAGCTGTCTTCATAGGTGTTCGAATAACCGCTAAGCACGACCGCTGTAATCCTCTCATCCAACGCTCCTGCCAAATATGCGACAAAAGCTCCGCCAGACAAGCCCATAACGCCGATGCTGCCACTCCGAATCTCCGGCCTCGCTAGCGCATAATCCGTAGCTATCAATGTTTCCAGAGTACGAACACCGGCAAGCGTTTCTCCGAGATGAATCAAGTAAGAAGATAACTTATAGCAGGAGGAGTTTCCCTTATCCTTAGGGGATTTATCCAATTGACTGTCCTCTATCAGCCTCCTATCCCCAAAGCCGAGCAATTCCGGCACGATCACAGCCAAGCCACGCTTTACCAGTGACAATGCGAAATGCTTGTGAATCCCTGTACCTTCCGGCTCGACCTGTCCTTCCGGAGTAAGACCAACCAGCTCTCGGCTGCCATAACCGTGGCCGTGCAGCGCCAACACCGCTGGTACTGGATTATCGGCAGTCGATGTTTTGGGAAGCAGTACATAGGTCGGCATTCGCAGCCCGTCACGAGTCTCAATCTCAATTTGTTCTCTCACGTAGTCTCCGCAATCAATCCTATTGATCTGAGACGAAGAAGGCAGACCAAATTCAGATTCCTTGCTGGGTTGTGAACGAATGCGAGAAGACGGAATGCGAACAATTTGTGCCAGTCTTTCTCTGCGACGCTGCCTTTCAGAATCGTCGAAGACATCCAGTAACTTTCGCGCCTGCTCCAGCTTATTTTTGTACAACGTATCAATAAATGAATTCGGTGAGCCGTTACTCATCCAATCGCCTCTCTCATCATAAATTCATGTTCTAATGGAATACGTTAACCTATTAATTGTACTTAATTGTGCTAATGACAGCATCAATGAACATCGATCCAAATCATATTGCTGATCTACTATTCGGAATTAATTATGGATAACAGCAGGATTGTCGCTGCTTTTCTGCTATCATAGTATGAGTTATCCCAGTTGTAAAGTTGGATATCAAATGACAGCAATATAGTTATATCTATAAACAAACTAGAACAATGTTCGCAACATAATCCAACTTTTACTCAACACTTTATCTCTTTGATCGATTATGCTTGTATGCAGAAGGGAGTGTTTCCGAATGAATCGTAATTTTCCTTGGACTATAGCCAGCGCGGGGCGAGCGTTTCGAGATGGCAGCTTGACCCCTTCTTCATTGCTGAACTTACATCTACAGCAAATTGAATATGACGATACGAGCTATCGTACATTTATTACTATTATGAAGGAAGAAGCACTGATGCAAGCGCGGCAGTCCGAGCAGGAACTGAAGAGCGGACTAGATCGCGGACCACTGCACGGCATATCCCTATCAGTCAAAGATATGATTGCCTACGCAGGTATCCCCATGACGAACGGATCAGGACGCACGCCCCCTTACATACCGAGTACACATGCTTATATCGTGCAGCAGCTTCTCGAAGCAGGTGCTATTATAATAGGGAAATCTCATCTGCAAGAATTTGCCTATGGCAAGCATCACCCCGAATATGGTTCGGTACTCAATCCCTATCATTCAAGTCGATTGCCTGGCGGCTCCAGTTCAGGCTCTGCCGCTGGCGTTGCTGCCCAATTCGCTCTCGGCTCTATCGGTACCGATTCTGCAGGGTCAATCCGGGTTCCATCCAGTTTTTGCGGGGTCGTTGGATTCAAACCTAGCATTAATCGCCTCAGCTTGGCAGGAGTGACTCCGCTTGCTCCTTCGCTGGATCATGCGGGCATCATCACTAACAGCTGCGAGGATGCTTCGCTCCTATTCGGCGAATTAGATTTGGCAACTTCGGCAACCTACAAAACCCAAAAAGAGTCTGACCATAAATCGCTTCAGCAGCATGCTAACACGCTTCCGAGGGTTGGCGTTCCCCTCGCTTATTTGAAATCGATGACTGAACCGGAAATTTGCGAAGCTGTATTGAAAGTCGTCCATACCCTTGAGAAACACGGCGCTATCACCCAATGGCTTCATGACGAACTGCCCATTCAACAAATCAAAGATCAGACATGGGCAATCCTCCATTATGAAGCTTTCTCCACACACAGCAATCTCTTGCTGGATTGGGCGAGTGGCTATAGCGATCCGTTACAGAACAACCTTCGGATCGGACAAGCTATCGCTGAAACAGATTACAAACAATGCCTAACCTGGCGTGATGCATCATACAGCTTGATTGAACAGCTTTTTGGTGAGATCGATGTACTTATTACGCCTACTTGCCCCGTCACGGCCGGACCCATTCATGACGTTAAGCCCAATCGCCCCGCTAATGGGGAATTCACGCCTCTAGCTAATCTTTGGGGACTTCCTGCACTCTCTCTTCCTATTGGTTTGTCACATGATGGTATGCCAATCGGCTTGCAAATAACCGGCTTGCAAGGAGCGGATTGGAAAGTGCTGGCTGCCGGCGTCTTCATTGAACAAATACTCGATAGGGAGAAGCTATGGCTGCTTCCTTAACTCTTCACCTTTTTCAATATTTGCTGACGATGTGCATCGTCCTCGTTTCTTTTCACTTCCATCTGCATAATGCGACTAATAAAGCAAATAACCACATCCAGTGGACGTGGTTATTTGCTTTATGACTTGCTATTCTAATATGCCTGTCGAGAAGCTTACATTCCATTAGCTTCGTTCAATCCGTTACCCTCGATAATTGTCCTGCCAACGCAGCCATTTCCTCTCAAGTAACCGTACAACCGAATCCGCCAGCTTGCCAACGGCAGCAAATATGAAAATACCGACAAACACAGCACCAGTTCGTACATAAGAACGCGCATCTTGGATCAGAAAACCAACTCCGCTATCGGCTCCCATAAGCTCTGCTACTACTAGACATAGCCATGCTACGCTAAGTGAAAGTCGCAGTCCTAATAGTATATTGGGCAGAGCCCCAGGCAGCATCAGCTTGGTTATCTGCTTGAAGCGACTGAACTCAAGCACTCGCGCCACATCATACAGCTTCTTATCCACATTTCGAACGCCAAGAAATGTGTTCAAATAAAGTGGAAAGAACGCTCCCATCGCAATGAGCAGTACCTTGGACAGCTCGCCAAAGCCAAACCATAATATAAATAACGGTGTGATGGCCAGCAGCGGCACTGTACGCAGCATTTGCACGGTTGGATCGACGAACTCCTCCACCTTCACGTACATCCCGACTAACAGGCCAATAAGAAGTCCCAATGAACCTCCCAGTAAAAACCCAAGTGCGGCGCGCACGATGCTGATTCGGATATGATAGTATAGCTCTCCTGACAAGAGCATGCTGTAAAAATCTCCAAAAATTGAGCTAGGCGCCGGAAACAACTTAGGGTCAGCTGCACCTGTGAAGGAAGCCAACTGCCACAATAGCAGTACAGTGACCGGAATAATGGCCCCTTTCCACCATTTTTTTGATATCTTCATAATGTCTCCTCGTCTGCTCACCATGCGGATCTCTTCTGGACAACATCAAATTGTCCAGCTTTCATCCGTTTCCCCTGGCTGCTCCAGTGCTCTCAGCACAAGGCTGCGTAATTCTTGAAACCCTGCTCCGTACCGCGTTCGAGGATACGGCAGATCATTCACGATTGTTTGTTTCACCCGTCCCGGCCTAGCATCCATGACAACAATTTTCTCCGATAAAAAAACGGCCTCGTCCAAATCATGCGTGACAAGCATCATCGTCGTTCTATTCGTTCGCCAAATATCCAGAAGCGCCTCCTGCATATGCGTACGTGTGAATGCATCCAATGCGCCGAACGGTTCATCCAGCAGCAGTACCTGCGGGCTGCGCATAAGTGCACGAGCAATCGCCACCCGCTGGGACATACCACCCGACAACTGCTTGGGGTATGCTTTCTCATATCCGTCAAGCCGCACTAACGCGATCATTTCATCTACCTTCTGACGCACCTCGCTGCTGCGAAGTGACAGATCCGCTGCAATATTCTGCTCAACGGTTAACCATGGAAATAGTCGATGCTCTTGAAAAATAAATCCTTTATCGCGGCTCGGATCACTAACTTCTTGGTCATTTATGAAGACGGAGCCTGTATAATCTTGATCTAATCCGGCTACAATTTTGAGCAAGGTGCTTTTGCCGCAGCCGCTGGGTCCAATGATCGTAACAAACTGCCCAGGACTGATATTCAAATCGATATCGGCTAGCACATGATTCGTTTCAGCTCCCACAAAGCTTTTGTTTACGGATAACAACTCCAGCTTTCCTGTAGTACTCATCCTTCTGCTCCATTCGCGACCTTTTCGTACCTGCTCGCAGGACGGGAAAGTCCCAGATGATCTCGCAGCGTATGACCCTTATACTCCGTCCGGAATAAGCCGCGCTGCTGCAAAATTGGAATAACCTTGTCCACAAAATCATTCAATCCACCTGGCATATATGGCGGCATAATATTAAAGCCATCTGCAGCCTCTTCACGCAGCCATAGCTCCATCAAGTCAGCGATTTGTTCAGCTGTACCAATGACCGTTAAGTGGCCGCGTGCCGATGCAAACCGCAAATATACTTCACGTACGGTTAGGCCTTCCCTGCGTGCTGTCTCCATCACCAACTGGAAACGGCTGCGCGTACCCTGTGCATCCTGTAGTTCAGGGAACAGCTCATCATCCGCATAGCCCGACAAATCGATATTATCAAATACGCCTCCTAATAGTGCAGTACCAATATGGCGGTTAACCAGATCCTGCAGCTGCTGGTAATTCGCCTCTGCTTCCTCGATGGTGTCTGCAATGATCGGGAATAGACCTGGCATAATTTTAATATCATCAGCTGATCGTCCTTGAGACTCGGCTTTTTGTTTGACTTGCGAATAATAATGCTTCGCTTTTTCGAGATCATTCTGCACCGTAAATACGATATCGGCATTCTTTGAAGCAAACTGTTGGCCAGTTTCAGATGATCCTGCTTGTATGAGGACAGGGCGCCCTTGTACAGGACGAGCAACGTTCAGCGGTCCCCGTACGGAGAAGAATGGACCTTTATGATTAAGAACATGAACCTTATCTGCATCGAAATATTGACCGGTTTCCTTGTTAGCGCCTACGGCATCCTCATCCCAGCTATCCCATAATCCCTTGACTACTTGGACAAACTCGTCTGCTCGGTCATATCGCAATTCATGATCCAGAATTTTCTCTTGCCCAAAGTTGAAAGCTTCATCATTAAGCGCCGATGTCACAACATTCCATGCAGCACGTCCGTTGCTAATATGATCTAGCGAGGCGAATTTGCGAGCTGCGTGGAAAGGTTCGTTAAACGTAGTGGACATCGTTGCTGCCAGTCCAATATGTTCCGTAACTGCAGCCAAGTTGGAAAGCAGCGTCAATGGCTCTAGTTTACCATAACGATCAGTTAACGCCGATTTGAATGGAAGCGGGACAGCCAGATCATCGGCTAGGAAGATCAGATCAAACTTCCCCCGCTCCGCATCTTTGGCAAGCTGTTGATAATATTTCACATTATGGCTTTGTCCCGTTGCTGATTCCGGATGACGCCAAGCGGCAGCGTGATGACCTGTACTTTGGATAAACAATCCGAGCTTCAACTGTTTGTCTTTCGCACTCATTTGGTCACCTCTTCCTGCATACTGCGAGTTTCGCCTGCCGCGAATTGGCTGTTCGGCCGTTTAAGTCCAAGATGCTCTCTTAATGTGTTACCTGTATACTCCGTGCGAAACAACCCTCTACGCTGGAGCACCGGAATAACTTGATCTACAAACTCGGCCATCCCGCCTGGCAATAACGGCGGCATAATGTTGAAGCCATCACAAGCGCCGCTGCGGAACCAGTCCTCCATCACATCAGCAATTTGTTCAGGAGTACCTGTCACTTTCATATGGCCTCTCGCAACGGCGTAATGCATACCAAGCTCACGAACGGTCTGTTTCGTCTTACGCGCCATTTCTACAATAAGCTTCGCCCGGCTTGTGTTGCCTTCAAGCTCAATCTCCGGCAGTTCCTCGTCAAGCGAGCAGCCCGATAGATCCGTATTCAGCATCCTCGACAAATATGTGACACCTGCAGTCGGCATGATTAGATCATAGAATTGCTCTTCATTCGCTTTCGCTTCCGCTTCCGTGGCACCAACGAAAAACATAAGCCCAGGCATAATTTTAACGTCGCCTGCTTCCCTACCGAACTCAGGCAGCAACCCCTTCACATGCTTATAGAAGCTGATTGCTTCTTCCTTATCCTCACATGCCGTGAAGACGACATCTGCTCCGCTTGCCGCAAACCTCGACCCAGCTGGCGATGTACCCGCTTGAATAATGACGGGACGCCCTTGCGGGGACCGCGGTATATTAAGCGGCCCCAGCACAGAGAATGCTTTACCGCTGTGCGAAAGCAGATGTACCTTCTCCTTATCAGCAAATATACCGTCTTGCTTATCCCACATTAGCGCATCATCTTCCCAGCTATCCCAAAGAGCATTCGCAACGTCCAAGAACTCCTTTGCTCTCTCATACCGCAATCCATGTTCCGGAAGCTTCTCCATGCTGTAGTTGAGCGCATCGCCCTCTTTAGTCGATGTAACGACGTTCCATGCAGCGCGTCCCTTACTCAGATGATCGAGTGTCGAGAAACGTCTGGCAACATTATACGGATCATTGAAAGTCGTAGATACGGTAGCAGCCAGTCCTATTTTCGTCGTCATCGCTGCAAATGCACCAAGAACCGCTGTTGATTCTGGGTATACGAAGCGAGCGCTTGATTCCGCATCACTCAGTGGTATAGAGCCAGAATCAGCTAGGAAAAGCATATCCAGCTTACCGCGCTCCGCACTTGCAGCAACCTCCCGATAGTAATCCAAGCTGATCACTTCATTCGTATCCGTATCCGGATGACGCCATGCTGCAAAGTGATGACCGAACGTGAACACAAAGGCTCCAAGATTCATTTGCTCATTCAACTGCTTCATTTCGTTACACTTCCATCCATTATTATTTATTCGATTCTGCCTTCAAATCCTCCAACGTTTTTTCAAGATAAGAATTATCAATGACGGTTGATACATCAATCTTTTGCTTGATTTCACCAAGCTCGAACATGAAATCAGCAGTTTGCTGCTGGAATTTAGTCGCTTCCTCTGATACCGGAAGATTGGTCGGCACAGAGCTAGGGTTCGCCATCGAAGCACGAATCGTATCTTCACTTACATTTTTGATTTTGGCGTTAAGAGCAACGGCTTCATCCAAATTCGCCATCTGCCAATCAATCGCTTTCTGGTAAGCTTTCAAGAAAGCTTCTACCAGCTCAGGGTATTTCTCTGCGAATTCAGTACGAGCAATGACATAGCCCGGTGTGAAAATACCAAGCGTGCTCGCTTCTGCGATAATTCTTGATTCACCTGAGCTTGTTTGCTGACTGCGGTACGGTTCGAAAATAACCCATGCATCAACCTGGCCACCTTGATAAGCAGCTTGCGCGTCTCCCGGTTGAAGGTTAACAAGCTTAACCTCGTCCGGCGAAATACCTTCTTTTTTCAGCGCATGCTGCAGCAAGCCCCATGAGCTGCTTCCTTTGGCAACCGCAATTGTCTTGCCTTTCAAGTCTTGAATGGATTTAATGCTGCTTGCTTCTGGCACAAGAATAGCATCTGGTGCACCACTGCTTCCTTCTGCAAGTGACTTGAACGAAATACCAGCCGCTTGTGCTGTAATCGTGCCGATATAACCTGTACGAACGATGTCCAGACGTCCAGCAGCCAGCGATTCGTTATATTGCGATGCGCTTGCCAGTGTTTGGAATTCTACAGTTGCGCCGTACTTCCCAATTTCTTCAGCGAACCAACCTTTTTCTTTTGCAATAATCATTGGACCAACTTGGCTTCCTTCTAGATTAACAACTACACCTTTATATTTTTCAGGATCTGGCTGTGCAGGCTGCTCAGATTCAGCGGGAGTTTCAGTTGCTGCTGCAGGCGTATCAGTAGCAGACTTATTGCCTGATGCTGCTTCTTGTTTGTTTCCGCATGCACTCAATACCAGTACAAAAACTGCAATTAATAAAACACTCCATATTGTGGATCTTTTGTTCTTCATTAATAATTCCTCCTGAACAGTGTGCTTGGTGTCACCTGTTATATGATTGGTTATCCTTCAACTTTCATTTCACTCACCATAACAATCGCTCTCGGAAGCAAGACCACCTATGAACGTTGATTTCGTTCAGCCAAATAGGCGATATACGCTTCTGCTAATCTTGCAACGCCTAACTCCAGCGACTCCGATTCACAATAGCTAAACGATAATCGTGCTTCGTGCTTGCCTTCATCAGGCGTCAAATAAAACTGTCTGCCGTCAATAAAACTTACACCGCGCTCAGCAGCGAATTTGACGAGTTCACTTGTATCTACTTCTTCTTTGAAACGCAGCCAGACGAAGAA
Organism: Paenibacillus sinopodophylli; assembly: GCF_005930355.1. Classification (GTDB taxonomy): domain Bacteria; phylum Bacillota; class Bacilli; order Paenibacillales; family Paenibacillaceae; genus Pristimantibacillus; species Pristimantibacillus sinopodophylli. The sequence goes on along the minus strand of NZ_VDBO01000001.1, from coordinate 215,999 downwards.
GCCTCCCTGGGGAATGGTATATTCCACCGCATCTCCAAAATAATTGTCCAGTGATGCAAGCATGCAGTCACGCTGTTTACGGTAGCGCTCGACCAGCTGCTTAATATGCTCGGCAAGCGAATAGCTTCGCAGTAAATTGGCAACGATTTGCTGAGTGAAGACGCTGGCACGGCTGCCGTGGAAGAAAGAACCGAGCTTACTTATTGCCTCAGCAGATGCTATTGCCCAGCCCACTCGAATGCCCGGTGCAATTGTCTTCGAGAAGGTTCCTAGATAAATCGTTCTTTGCGGAGCAAACGTGTAGACGGCCGGCAAATACTCCTCCTCGAAATTCAGCTCCGAATAAGCGTCATCCTCAAGAATAAAGAAGTTATACGTTTGTGCCAGCTCCGCGAGCCGCTTACGACGGTCAACGGATAAGCTGACCCCGCCTGGATTATGATAATTCGGAATGCAATAAAGCAGCTTCGGCAATGGCTTGCCTGCATGATCCGCTGCTATAAGCGCTTCCTCTACAAGGTCGACGCGCAAACCTTCAGCATCAATCGGGAAGGCGGTGAGCACCGCTTCACTGGAGCGGAATGTATTCAGTGCGCCGAAGAAGGTTGGAGATTCAACCCAAACATGATCTCCTGGCTCTAATATTGCTCGGCAAGCGAAGTCAATGGCTTGTCCTGATCCGTAAGTGACGAGTACCGTTTCAGGTTTCGTTTCAATTCCTCGCAGTGCTGAGCGCTCGGATATCCACTTTCGAACAACAGCCGGACCATCCGCTCCCGTATACTGCAGTGCTTCATTTCCTTGCGACATAATGGCTTCTGATGCTGCAAGCTGGAGCGCTTCATAAGGAAACGAATCCGATACGGGAGATCCATAGGAAAGTGGAATGACATCCGCTCGACTCGTTGCCTGCGCAGCCCCCATCGGAGCCGTCTGCGGAACTCTGCTTGCATAAACAAAAGGAGTAAGTTTGTCTACCATTACGCTCATTCACAACCTTTCGATAAATACCGCTATATTTGGTTAACAGATACTGTCCTGTACGTAATTTCGTAATTTCCGATAGGATATTAAGTATTTGATAGTTGAAGTATTACACATTGCGAATTAGAATGTATAATATAAAAAAACAATGTTTCCATAACTACAGATTATGAATGGAAAAGGAGCCCGCATATGCGTATTGAACAATTACGATATTTAGTCGAGGTCGCCCAAAGCGGTTCCATTACTTTAGCCGCGGAGAAGCTACATTTATCACAACCCAACATCAGCAACTCCATATCCGCATTAGAGAATGAAATCGGTCTCGCTATTTTCACCCGTACGCGTTCGGGAACTCGTCCGACTCCCGCAGGTCATAATCTCATTCAGATGGCAGAGGATATATTGATGAAATGGGATCAGTTCGCAGAAGCAGCAAGATTGAACAGTGCACTCATTAATGAGCGGCTGGTAATAGGGGCAACATTCGGTGCTTGTACAAGCTTTCTGCCCAAACTACTGACCAACTATTCAGAACGCTACCCTTTTGTAGAACTGCAAATTATGGAGAGTCACCCTGCTGAGATTGAAGAACGGCTGTTCGCAGGCGAATGGGACTTGGGACTAATTGGAACGCCTGAGGAAATGCCATTCAAAAATCTAGTGGCAGAAAACTTTCTGAAATGCCGAATTATGGCTTGTGTAGGAGGCAAATCTCCGCTCGCTGCCAAGAAAAGTTTGACTATGGAAGAGATTAGAGAGCATGCGATTATCGGTACTTCTGAGCATATTAAAGAGGAGCTTCAAAGTTACGGTCCGATTCGAGAAATGTTTCATTCCAAGCACTCTGAGGTATCCAAACGGGTGATTAGCGAGGGACTTGGCATCGGCTTCTATCTGGATATTTCCTTGAAAAATGACCCCTATGTCATGACTGGCAACATAGTCCCCATTCCGCTTCAGGAAGAGCATATCGTTGAGTTCTATTGGCTGCATGCGAAGAAAAAACTGTCACCTTCCTCTGAAGCTTTTCTCAAAGAGTTGAACATGCATATTCCGCAATTCATCCGGCTAAACGCTTGAGTGATTGAGCAGAAACCGCAGTAAATGAACGCATCTGTGCTTACAACTATCGTTTTGAGTTTTGCATAATTTCCTAAATAATAGAAAAAACCACCCATCAGGGTGGTTCCTACCTATGATGAGCACCATAGCTAAAACAGGCTATGCATTCGATATATGGATTCCATATCATACTCCTAAAATCTCACCACAAACATCAAATAAATGAGCAATCCAATCGCCATGAAGACTGCATATTTGTAGTTCGGTTTGGCAACCTCGAATACCGATTTCTTAAGTAGACCAGCCAGCAAATTGTTTACTGCCGAAGCCGGCGATATGGGATTGGACAAAGCCCAGCTTCCAAGCAGCAGCACTGCGAAATAGACAGGGCTTATCCCAACGCTCATAGGTACAATACTTCCTGCAAGAATAGTTACCGGCACAATCGGATGGAGCCCAATAAATGACGATCCTGCAATCAATGCCACAGTTACGATCGAAAATGTGAACGCTATCGGCAATGGGACATGCTCAATCAGGCTTGGAACCATCGATCCGAGATTCGTTATGCCGATTGAACCGCTGAAGAAACCCGCTGCTAGAAACAGCGTGATTTCTTTCTGCAGTGCAGGTAAAGTGACCGTAACATGGTTCTTGAAGCCTTCTTTATATATGGTCATTTCCCTTTTCGCAAAGCACCATATCAGTGGGAAGGCTAACGCAGCCAGACAGATTAACAAGACCATCGGCAGTTCGATCATACGTTCCATGGCTAAAATCGCAACAATAGCAGAAACTAAATAAATGCCGAGTCCAACAGGAAATACCGCTCTTTCTTTTGTTTCCACCGGCTGTTTAGCTTCCTTCGGCTTCACTTGAAGTAATTCACGATAATCGGCCGCCAAGCTTATCACTAGACTTAAAACGGCCAATCCGAGCATATAAGGCAACACAGCCGACCATGACAAACCCAGCGCTGCGGTCACAAGCGTCATCGCAGCAAAATACGGGGACCAAAGAATTGCCCCCGCAAAGCCCCTATTCAGCGCATTAGCAAGCAGCCCTTGCATACCTTGCTGTGGTTTTACAAATACCATTTGATAAACAACTGGTATTGATCCCACATTGATAAACACACCCATGATTTGAGTAAGAAGCTGCGTTCCAAGAAATAAAGCAGTCTTGCTTCGCAGGTTCACTTCATAGAATCGCTTCAAAGCCTCGACGTATTCGGGAAGACGAACCGGAATCCCGAACAAAGGAGCGAATAGGAATAAGGTAACAATGGTCACATTTATCCCTGCTGACTCGAACCATATTCTAGCATTTGCTTTCTGAAGCAATAGAAGAACAACTCCGGCAGCTATGAAAAATATCGTCAGCCATAAGGTCATTCCTTTAAGCTTCGGAATCAGCAAGAAGATTGCAGCAAACACCAAGCCTCCCAGTAAATAGACCAACGGTTCAAGCTGAGTAAGCTGTAAAGCAATATAAACGGCAGCAATGGTGAATATAAGTATCCGATCAATGGCCGTCTTAACTGCAGGTGTCATCTAATTCTTCCTCTTTCCTATCTTAATTAAATTGCCAGCAGCTTAGGCTCAGATTGCCGTATTGATAGCTGCGGTGAAGAAGCACAGCCTTACGATTGGCATCACCTGTCCCCATTGCGAGAAGAAGCGGTATAAAATGTTCATTCGTCGGTACAGCATCCTGGGCAAATGGAGCCTGCTCACGATATTGAAACAGCGCTTCTGTATCCCATGCTTCCAGCTTACTTTGCAGCCAATTGTCGAACTGCTCTGCCCACTCCTCCGTACCATTCGACTGCCAGTTCAATCTTCTTAAATTATGAACCGTTCCTCCGCTTCCAATGATAAGTATATCTTGTTCACGAAGCTCAGCCAATGCTTTACCGATTTGATACTGCTGTTCATTAGACAGATTACGATTAACGGATAGTGCAATGACTGGAATATCTGCGTCTGGATACAGCAGCTTAAGGACGGCCCACGCACCGTGATCCAATCCTCTACTTTCGTTCTGGGTACTCTCAATTCCCTGTTTGCTAAATAAGGTTTGAACCTGTTCAGCTAGCGAGCGGTCACTTTTAGCTGGATAGGTCATTCGGTAAAGCTCCTCTTGAAATCCGCCAAAATCATATATTGTTTCATAGGTTTCAGCACCGCTGACCGTCTGCACCGTCTCCTCCCAATGTGCGGAGAAAAGTACGATCCCTTTTGGTCTAGACGTATTTTCACTAAATTTCTTCAACAGTTGTGTATATTCATTATCCTCAAGCACAATAGACGGTGCGCCATGTGCAAAAAAGTAGGAAGGTATCATTGGTTTCTCACTCCTTATTGGTGTTTACTTCAGCATCATTTTTCAGCCACTTTGTAAAATCAAGCTGGTTCTCTTCCGATACGCCGTGGTCGGTCTTATATAATTTGAACGTAAGGTTATCCATGAGATCCTTCAAGTAGGCGGACGTCTCATGGCCAATCCGCACTGGAAATATCGAATCATATTCGCCATGGGAAACAAATGCAGAAACGTCCTTCATACTTTTAATCGAATACTCCGTCTTCACAAAGTCGGGAATGTATCCGTTTAGTGCGACGATACCCTTCAAGCGTTCACCCATCACTAAAGCAAGAGTCATAGACAATATGGCTCCTTGGCTAAAGCCGAGCAGGTACCTTTTAGCCGAGTCTATTGGATACTTATCCGTCGCGTACTGAATGAAAGCTTCGAGATCAGCAATCGCATTATCAAACATTTCCCTAATGGGATTGCCTAGGCTTATCAAATCATAATACTGATAGCCAGCGCCCAGCGGTAAATTGCCCCTAATGCCAATAATGATGAAATCTTCGGCTAACGGGCTGACAAGACCAAACATATTGTTCTCGTTCGAGCCTTTGCCATGCAGAGTGAATAGAGTCGGGTATGTCTTGCCCGGTTCTAGGTTTGCAGGCAAGTGAACTTCATATTTGTAGATCGGATTCATCATAAACCTCCCTGAGTTAGTATAGTTTGTTTTCCACTTACGAATATTAGTAATAATAAAATATATTTTATATGAGTAATTTACCGTAAGTCTCATTGACCTGTCAATATGAAAATTGTTAATATGTAAATAACATTTGTATTACTAATATTTGAGAGGTGTATGAGATGGATATCGGTGCAACGATTCGGACAATCCGGAAACGGAAAAATATTACCATCGCTCAAATATGTGAAGCAACCGGCTTATCTCAAGGCTTCATGAGTCAGGTTGAAACGAATAAAACATCACCTTCTATAGCAACTTTGGAAAATATTGCTCAAGCTTTACATGTTCCTTTACCTTTTTTACTCTTAAAGAAAGATGAACGGATGAGTTTTGTTCGGAAGAATGAGCGAAAACTGACCACAACTGGTCCGGAACATCTAAAAGTCGAGCATCTAAGCTCCACAAAAAATGTTAAAATGATGCTCGTAGAGTTTCCTCCTGGCGCTTCAACAGGGGCTGCTCCTCATGCACATGAAGGCGAAGAGGTTCATGTTGTCATTAAAGGAAAAGTACACGCTGCGCAGGGTGAAGATGAGGCTGAGTTCGAAGAAGGCGATTCATTTAGCTGGAACGCATGTACGCCCCATTTAGTACGCAATATTGGTGTGGAAACAGCAATCGTCCTCATATCAATTTATACAGAAAGTGAGAACGGACAAGACTTCATCTAAATCGCACCAAGATCAAAATATATAACAAATTCATGTCAAGGAGCTGCTTCTAGATGTCCAATCTAAACACGAAGACGATCGGTAAAGATTACCCGTTCGAATCGAAATATACTAATGTTAACGGTCATCGGCTGCACTACATCGATGTGGGCGAAGGTGAGCCTATTATTTTCTTACATGGAAATCCGACCTGGTCCTACACTTTCCGCAATGTGATCCCCTATGTGCAAACAAGCAATCGCTGCATCGCTGTCGATTTGATCGGTATGGGACGCTCTGACAAACCGGATATTGAATTTACGTTTCTTGAGCATGTCCATTATGTGACTTCGTTCATTGAACAATTGAATCTTGATTCTTTCGTCCTGGTTGGACATGACTGGGGTGCAGCGATTGGGCTGCATTATGCGAGCAATCACCCCGATCAGGTCAAGTCGATCGTAATGCTTGAACCACAAGCTTTATACCCCAATCCGTCATGGTCAGACTTCTCACCACCTGAATCACATGACTTATTCCAGACTCTACGCGACCCTGAGCAGGGTTGGCCGTTCATGCGAGATAAGAGTGTATTTATCGAGGGCTTAACTAATATAATCATGAATCGATCAATCACAACAGAAGAGCATGAGTATTACCGCGAACCCTTCCGCAATCCGGAAGATCGGAAGCCGATGTGGGTGTTTCCTAATCAGATTCCAATTGAAGGACATCCCGCTGAGGTTGCAGCTGCAGTGGAATTACGCAACGAGTGGCTTCACGCTTCCACCATACCAAAGCTATTGTTTTATGCCACGCCTGGCTGCACGGTACGCGAGCCTCAACTTGACTGGTGCCGCAGCCATCTGCAGAACTTAACGCTTGTTGATATCGGGAAAGGCTTCCATCATTTGTTGGAAGAGAATCCCCATGTTATTGGACAAGAATTGCAGCGCTGGATGCAGCAGCTGTAATGACTGTAACAAAGCTTTTTAAAGTAAGATAAAGAGGCTGCACCGCCAGGTTTATTAATGCCTGGTGATGCAGCCTCTTCTGATAGCTTATTGCGCTGATCATTTCATTCTGAATACGGTAACAGAGTGCTGCGGAAACGCATGGGGGAAGCTGTTTCCCTCAAACGAGAATTCTCGCTTAACCGGTACAATCCTCAATGGCTGTTCGAAGCTGTTCTCATCCTCAAGTGAATAACCTGATAGTTCATACATTTCGACAAAATGTTCTCCAGCCTCTGGCAAATCCTCCAAAGCAATATCCACAGATACGGCAATATTTTGTACATTGACAATCTTGATAATCGTGTCCTCTGTTGCGTCATCTGCGCTGGAAGAAAAGTATAGCGGCTGGATAACGGGCAGCTTATCAATCGTATCATGTATGAGATCACCATTCATATATCCACGTATCTGTCTTCCAGATACTTCGAGCGCAAGTTCATAGTTAACATCCGTTTCGACAGTGAACAACGATTGGGTTAAGCATGAACTGCGACCGTTAATGCGGGAACTGATTGCTGAATCTTGATTTTGCCAGCCGCCAAGTTCCCAGAACAATTGGTTTTGTTCATCCGCATGCCCGAAATACACGACGAATCCTTTCGAACCATCTAACCTCTTAGCCGTTAGGTAAAGCGTGTAGTTCGTCCAGTCAGTATAGCAGAGTCGCGCTGATTGCTTCAATTTGCCTTCAAGGCGAGCTTCCTCTGTGTCCGAAAGTTCAGCTGTCCACCCCCCAAATGCCCGCTCTTCACCTGTATCATTGTTCACAATACGTGCATCCGAAAAGTTTATAGTGCTGGCATTCGCACTTAGCTCGATTGCACCATTAATTGGCTTCTTCTCATCGAGTTGCGGTTTATCTAAGCCGCTCGCTTCAATCTGAAGCAAGCGGTCGCCTTGATGATGCATAAACAACTGTTGTACGTAGTAGTTCGCCGTTCCGAATACTTCGTGGTTGTTGAACCAGATAAGATCCGGCTTCCAGTTTACATAATCGACGTTGCAGAGCATTGGTGCATAACAAGCTAGTTCAACTGCATGGGCGTTACGCTCCAAGCCAATCATGAAGGCTGCTTCAGCGATTGCATTATAATAGGTATTGCCCCATGAAGCGTATTCGCCTAGAAACACCTTTGGATCATCAGCCTTGAACCCATCATATCGATCGAAGTTCGCTAAAAACCATTCCGGAGATTGATAGTAATGCTCGTCTACCAAATCAGAGCCATTCTCTCTCGCTGACGCCCAGCCTCGCTCATATTCGCCGCCGTCCGCAAACGGTCCGCTGGAATTAATTATTTTTATATCCGGATACTTCGCCTTAATGGCTTGATGGAAGTAGCTGTATCGCTCGAAAAACGGTTCGCCGACCTCCTCGTTGCCAATGCCGATATATTCGAGCCCGAAAGGCTCCGGGTGACCAAGTTCTCCGCGGATAGCTCCCCATTCGGTAGAGAGATCACCTCTCGCGAATTCAATCAGATCAAGTGCATCGTCGATCCATGGACCTAACTCATCAATCGGGACGATCCGTTTATGATGCGGGTCATAACCGCCTGGCAGAATAGGAATCGGCTTCGCCCCAATGTCCTCACAGAACTGAAAATACTCGTAATAACCGAGTCCCAGCGTCTGATTATACCGCCAGTTGTTCCTTCTCGAAGGACGCTGCTCGACCGGACCGACTGTGTTTTTCCAACGGTACATCGAGTCGCGGTCATCGGCATTCAGAGAACCATCATGAACGAGACAGCCACCTGGAAAACGCATAAATTTCGGCTTCAGCTCGGCTAGCAACATGGCGATATCTTCTCGCAGCCCGTTCGTACGTCCCAGAAACGTCTGAACGGGAAACAAGGATACCATGTCTACATAAAGCTTGCCCGACCCACCTGTCGTAATCGTCAGCCTGCTGCTGTAATCCGTTTCCCGAGCAGTAATAACAGCCTCGTATCGACTCCATTCAGATGAGCTGACTACAACTGTCGCTTCTCCATGAACGACGCCTGACTTGCTTTCAATCGCAATTAGAACCGATTCGCTCAAGCTCTGTTCACGCCTCGCATAGAAGGAGAATCGATATTGCTCTCCCTCTCGAATCGGAACTCCCGAATTAAAACCTGTATTTGCGATTCCGACTCCATCACCAGGCTTATGAATGTTAATAACGGCATAGTGTCTATTACGATCATTCATCGGGTGTGAATCCTCGATATAAAGCTCTGCCTGTCCGCCGCCTCTCTCCACTTTCTCCCAAGCGGTCAGTGCATGGAGATCGGGGTGATCAATCGGATCAAACTCAAACGAACGGTTTCGTATAAGCTCCGCATATAGCCCGCCATCAGCTGCATGGTTCAGATCCTCGAAAAAAATACCAAACAAATCGCCAAGCTCCGCACCTTGCTGCTTCGTCTTAATCGATAGTTTTGCTTGTATTTTATTCATCGGAAGCTCCACTATTAAGCGATATCCAGCTATCAACATTAACGACTGGCTTGCCATCGATGAACTCCATTTTGCTAATGCAAGTTTCACGCAATACCGTACTAGCAGGGTCGATTAGCCGGTGATAGCACAAATACCATTTACCTTCATATTTGGCCATAGACGCATGGCCTGTTCCACTGTAAAGGTCAGAGTGCCTCGTAACACGATTATCCTCAGGGGATTCATACGGACCATAAATATGGCTGCTTGTCGCAAAACAAATTTGGTATCTCGGATCACGGGTATCGTAATTGCTCCATGTAAGCATATATTTTCCGTCAATCTTCTGCATATGTGGTCCTTCATTATAAACACCAATATCAAAAACTTCAGGGTCTTGACCACGTTGCTCGTATAGTTGATTCGACAGCAGCAAAGGCTTTGACTTGAACGTTACCATATCGTCCTCCAACGGAACGATCCAGCACTTGCCTTGGCCCCATAATAAGTATGGCTGTCCATCCTCATCCACGAATAGGTCAGCATCAATGCTTTGGCAATCATATTCGTCCTTCGTAATCAATGGCTTACCAAGCAAATCCTTGAACGGCCCAAGCGGTGAATCAGATACGGCAACACCGATTTGCGTCTCAGCAGTGAAGTACATATAATACTTTCCTTTATATTTGTTAATGCCAGGCGCCCAAGCTCTCGACTTCGCCCAACTGATATCGTTCAAATCTAGTGCCAAGTATGGTCCTTCCCAGTTAACGAGGTCCTTGCTGTGGAACACATGAAATTTCTCATATAACCATCCATCACTATCTTTCGTCGGATACAAATAATAGGTTTCTCCGTCTTGAAGCAAGAACGGGTCTGCCCATTTCCCAATCAAAGTTGGTTGTTGCAGCTGCTTTTCCATATCCTTTTCCTCCGTATCATTTTAGCCAATTGTCGTATTCACACTGGGGGCCGGTTGATCCAAACCCCTGCATGCTTCGCCTAGCTGGATGCCATAATTCTACGCTTCCACATAGCTGAAATATTATCCGTAAAAATAATAATACACTATCCTATTTTCCAACTTTATCACACCATCGTAAATGATGTATGATAGGTATTAACTGATTTATTGTCCATTATTATCGGAGGGATTTTCATGATTCATATCAAACGATGCGGATATAACATTGCACATGAGGAAGGGTTCACTGTAGATCGACCATTCGGCTCAGGCGACTATTTATTTGTACTGTTCCGCAGCAAAATGGAGGTGGAATCGAAAGGGGAACGTGCTATAACCGAACAGAACAGCTATATTCTGTTTGGCAGGGGCAGCAAACAATACTACAAAGTCATTGAGCAGCCGATGGTTCATGACTGGTTCCATTTCGATTCGGATGAAATAGATACGCTGTGTCAGCAGCTTCAACTGCCGTTCGATACGGTCATGACGGCACATGATCCGTTTTATATATCTAGAAAAGTAAGCGAGCTTCAAAGCGAGCAAGTCCATAATGGTTCCTACATGCGCGAGATTATGGATGCAACCGTTCGATGTCTATTTATGAAGCTAAGCGAAATGCGCAGCCGCATTGACACCAACCATCACATCAGCAAGCATTATGATCAATTTATTAATCTTCGTAATATGATCTATAATACGCCTTCCATTTCTTATGCGATCGATGAGCTTGCGGCAAACATGAATATGAGCAGATCGCATTTTCAACAGCTGTACAAGGAAATATTTGGTGTGTCCGTCATCAATGACGTCATTCACAATCGACTCGAATATGCGCTGCATCAGCTAGAAAACTCTACGCATGATATTAAAACGATCGCAGAGCTCTGCGGATATGAGAATGAGGTTCATTTCATGAGACAATTTAAGAAGAGCGTACACTTGACGCCAACTGAGTATCGCCGCAAATACCGTTCGCCTACTGACGGTTCGAAGTAAGATTCAAATTACTCCTACTCAAAGCTAGCTTAGGACGCAGATGGCACTCTCTTGAGGTCAGCTTTCGGGGAATGACTCTGGAGAGTACTCGGGCGGTTTCACTGGGAATCCGATGCTCCAGATCGGCTTAAAGTCATGGCGCATCTGGTATGAATTTCCCCCAATAATAATTCCCTTGATACAAAAACATCTCCTCCATTACATTGTTTTGTACAGCGTATATGTGCATCCACCTCTATCGGTTCCAAGCACTATGAATACAAAACATAAACGGTGAATCACAAAAAGACCGAGCTCAGCTAAAAATAACTGCGGTCGGTCTCTCTTATTGCGGCATTCCTAATTGTTACTATTCTTCCCGAGTATAAAATGTATAGCTTCCGGAACAAATTCGGATGACCCCATACAGTTGGCCATTTTCCCAAACGCTTTCGTAATCCATCACCGTACCTGCTTCTAGTACCATAGTATTCGTGGAAACAAGCCGAATCTTAACTTGACCCGAGGTATTAGGAGGAAGACTTACCTGCAATCTCATGCCATCTTGCCCATGTGAGAGATCAACTTGAATGATGCCTCTTACGGAATGATAGCTTCCTCGCACAGAACGCAACTTCTCTGAATAAAACGGCGCGATTGCAATTTCTTTGTAAGCGTCTTTTAAGGATGAAATACCGAGCATATGCTTATATAGCCACTCTAAAATATGACCCATCATATCATGATTGCGAGACCTTGAATCATCCGTCCAAAATTCCGGCAACGCCGTCTCACCCTGCTCCACAAACCGGATATAGCTCGGGTGCTCAGGCTGCATCATCATATCAAATACGATATCATTGCGATTTATTTTGGCTAATGCACCAAATAAATAACGAAGTCCGATCTCTCCAGAACGCAATTGATGACTGGCTGCCGCCTGAAGCAGAGCGTGCTCAATATCTGGGAGCTGCTTATCAGGCACCATGCCAAAATAAATCGGCATCGCCTGCATGACCTGATTCTCAGGGTCATGTTCACCGTTCAGCTTGCAATAGGCGTACCGTGTCTCTCCAGGCACTTGCCTAAGCAGCCGTTCATTATAAAGCTGTTTAATTCGCTTCGCTTCTTCCTTATAATCCACATGGTCCTCACTATATCCCAGCATTAGAGCATACTTTGCCATCAAACGGAAAGCTTCGTAATAGAAGGCGGTTTCTACATTCTCAACATAATCTCCGCCTGTCTGAGGCTCAATACCCCAATCGCCTAGCCCATGTCCAATGAATCCGCCATGCATTTCTTTGGTATGCAAGTAAGCCATATAAGCCTTCATAGCTGGATATGCCTCTTCTATAGCGGTACTATTTCCGTACGTCTGAAATAGTAGCTCCGGCACGAAGATGACCGCGCTTCCCCATGCGATGGAATCACGAAACCCATCCTCAAACCTCGAATACTCAGGAGCGATATCAGGAATGAGCCCCTCATCTGTCTGAGCCTCCATCATATCACGCGTAATTTTTAGCCAGAGCTCTTCCACCTGCTTAACGTACATAATGGAGGGTCCCATCAGACTAGCTGTCTCTACCCAGCCCAGCTTCTCAATCGTCGGACAATCCGAATGTACGCTCTGCAAATTACTCTCAATGGCTTTCATAATAATCTGAGCAAGCTGAGTGATCCGCGGATCATCTGCCGCCAATTCGCCAACATTTTTTGCGGCAGATGTGACAAAGTGACCTTTGACATCGTGTATGACAGGCTTATTAGGGTCTGCACCATCACGCGTGCAGCCTTCGATTTGCACCCATCTGGCCCCGTAGCAGGAAAAATCAGGTTTCCACACCTCAATATCACCTGTTCCAGCAAGAGTGTATTCAGAGAAAGTAACAATGTCCCAAGGCGTTGCAACCGTATTATCCTTGTTCCTCAGCTCGCCCGGCTTGATTGTCACTTTGCTGCCTGCCGGCCCGCTCACATGGATCTCAAACATGCCAGACATGTTTTGTCCAAGATCATAGACGTAGACCTGATTAAGCGGCTCCTCAATTCCGATGGTATCATATATTTTTGCCACGGTTATCGGAGGTTGATTTTGGCGGACCAGTCTGCCTAATGGAGCTGCCAACACCACTGCCTGTTCCCATTTTGCAGCATCAAACGGGGCATTATACCAGCCAACAGGATAACGTCTTGCATCATAATTTTCAGATCCGTACACATTCGCAAGCGTCGTTGCGCTATCTCTAACACGCCAGTGGTCAGTATCCGTGAGAATGAGCGCTTTGGTGCCGTCCACATATTCAATATGCCATTCGCCAATGGCGAGCAGGTTCTCTCCGAATGATTCGTAACCTTTACCTATCGTATAGAAATGCCTTCCACCCGCATCTCCCGCATAGAAGCCATTGCCTACTGATAAACCAATAACATTAGTTCCCGTGCAGATGTGATCCGTTACATCAAAGCACACATATTGCACAGATTTGTGATAATTCGTCCAACCGGGGTCCATTTCATGCTTGCCTACTTTGCTGCCGTTCATAAATAGCTTGAAATGTCCCAATCCGGATACGACAGCATAAGCCTGTTTGACAGGCTTTACGATTTGAAATTCATGACGGGCATAAAAGGGCTGCTTACTTCCGCTGCCGATCCACTTTGCTTTCCATTCCGTATCTTTCAGATAGCCTGTTAGCAGCAACTGCTGTTCGCTCCATACCTGCTTGTCTGCCTGATTCCAAACGGCTACTTTCCAGTAATAAACGGTTAGGCTTTGAAGCAGTTTCCCCGAGTAACGTATATTCAACTGCTCAGAGGAACTCACTTTTCCGCTGTCCCAGCATAATTCAGCTTCCTCTGATAAGGCCTCTTCTGTTTCAGCAACCACAATGCGGTAGCTTGTTTGCCGTTCTCCGCGATTCTCGCTCTCCAGCTGCCAAGCAAAGATTGGACAATTCGTATCAATCGCCAAAGGGGAGTCATAGTTTTTAATTTGCAAGTGGATAGGCCGAATGATGCTCACTCTCCTAATGATTACTTTAAATCATACTTTAGCTTTGGACTTTCCATAAGTCCATAGGGCTTGCCCTGATACTCGGGCGTATAGGCACCCTCATCTGGGTGAAATGACCACCAATCCATCCAGCTTGGCTGAGGATCCACTTGATGGAGCGGACCAAATAGATTGCGTGGACTGCCTACGACTTCAATGGCTATGGCGTTCAAGCCAGGTTTCAACCTATTATCCAACTCGACGAACGCTTCGCTTCGCCAAGGAATCATTTTCCCTTCAGCCTCATTCACCTTCACATTAAGCAGAACAGCCTCATAATGACCTAGCTCCAGTCTGTATCCTGTAAGATGCTTCGACTGCCATTCCAGCTCATAAACGTACGTCATACTCCCGCAATAATAAGGATAGCCTTGGCTGCGCCAATCACCATAGGTCAGTTTTATTGGCTCCTTCATGAGCTTTCTATGCTCGTCTACAGCAAAGTCACCGATGAGATATCCATTCTCAAGCTCCATATCATTCTGATATGAAATTTGTACGTCAATTTTGTTTACCCCTTGTACAAGCGCGGGCAGCCTAAGCTTCTTCATGCTAATATCCAAATAATAGCCCTCAGGTTCTACCCGCACTTCTTTACCATTCAGAATAAAGCTAAAGCGCTCCGCATCCTCAAACACAAAAAACACATCGCTGCTTGGCAAATCGGTTACAACAAAGGTAAACCGAAGCGAGACTGGCGTCCCATTTCCCGGATGCGGCTCATGAATCCAGAAATAGCGCTGCAAATTTCCGGAATGAAATACCTGCCGCATCCCGAGTTTTTCTCGGATTAGCCGCTGTGCTCTCCAGACTTCCATTGTCTCTGACCAATACTCATCTCCGAAACGATACTGACATTGATCTAATATCAACACATTTGGCGCTGTGCGCTCGAAGCCGATTGGCTCCAAATAAATTTCCGACTTGCTGGCTGGGAGCGCCTTTGTCTGGCCGATATCCTCCTCTGGCTGTTCAGTAAATAAAACATACAGCTTCGAATCAGTGGGGCCAAAAGAAGCCCGAAAGCTTACTCCGTGCTCTGTTACTTCGGTTTCTATCGTCTTGACTTTGCCCGTCCAAGCATCCCACTCCTGCAAGTAGCTGCCGCCTTCTAGTTCAATTTGAACCTCAAATCCTCTTTCACGATCGTTATTGACGATAAAAGCAATCGATTGTTCCTCAAGGGTACGGTGCATATGAATAAAGGTTGTAGCTTCCGATCCATCATGCTCCTGAATACGAATAGAACGTTTCGTTTCATTACCGAGTAGCCGCTCCAATTCCTTCAAATCTGCTGCCTGAGTATATCGCTCATGACGCAGCAGCGCAGCCAGTTTGCCTGACTCTTTGCCATCTATTAGCAAAGGCTCTTCTCCATAGGAAGCTACTTTTCCCCCATTATCCATAAACGCAAGCAGCAATTCAACGGTGGAGGATAATAAATTCACTATCGACGGCAGCACGACATAGCTGTACCCGCACTCTCCTACAACGATGCTGTCTCCAACCACCTTACCAAATTCCTTCATTATGAGCTCATCGCCAAGATCGTAATCATGGTGCAGCTCAACGAGCCGATTGACGAATTGATTGAATTCACGGTCATATTTTTGAAGCTCTTGCTCGTTGCCTGCACTATTTTTCCATTCTTCTATCTTCACATCATACCCCAGCTTCGTCCACACTGATGTAGCGGGATGAATAACTAATAAATCACGAGTAAGCTTGCCTTCACTCAGCACAGCGCTTAATCTGGCATAATAATCCTCCATGCCGCGATTATGCTCCCACCAGTTCGTATGATAATTAAAGGATGGCGGATAATCGCGCTTACGGCAGCCGCGCAGCGAATACCAGGATAAATGATGCGTCAATACATTAACACCCAGTGCAAATTGCCAATCGCCAATCCATCTGCGCGTCTCAAAGGTGAGGTCCCAGCCCGTCACGCCATAAGTTTCTGTTATGACTCTCTTTTTCCCTAGCTGATTAGCGACACTTGATACCTGCTTCATCGTAAGATGCTCATCTGTTTGCTCGCATAACGTGTCGACACCGGGAATGTCCAAATACCTATAATGAGGCATGACCGCTCCGCTATTTAAGGTGGAGCCGATTAAACTGCTCTCTGAATGAAAATGTCCAGTGAACTTGATGCCTTGCTCTGTGCACCAATCGCCAATTTGCTTCGTATACGATTCGCTGAACGTTTCTGTTATCGTAAGCCAATAATCATGTCTGATCTGCGCGGAGCTCTCACCTTGAAAAAAAAGAAAGGGGAGCAGTTGGCCGATTGAATAGCCCCGTCGTTGCTCAAAGGCTTGCTCCATCACTTCACTCCAGGCCATCCAGGTCAGCTCTGGGTCATTCAAACGCTCTGAAAAACCTTTTACCGTTGGCTCATCTGTGAAAATGCCAGGAATCGTTGTACCGAACTCTTCTCCAACTGCTTGGCGATAGGGCTCGTAATTGGTTTCAATAAACAAACGCGTCGTTTCGGGATTCATCAGATCGGTATACGTATCGCCATGGCACCAGTCATTTTTGGCAGCAATCCGCTGCTCGAACACTAGATAAATCTCGTTCCCATCATGAAGTGGCTCGCTTTTCTCATCTAGGGATAACGGTGTCAAAGAGTGAAGATGATTACCATTTATGACGGCTCTATAAACAAAACGGAGGTCAGCACCTAGACGATACTCACGGCAAATATGCAGCACTAACGCCTTAGCGCGCACAGCATCGCCGCCAAGCCGCGGAACCATTCCTCCTCCCATACCTGAGGAATAGCGGTCCTCATCATACAGCCATGCCTGAATGCCGGTTGCCTTTGCTTTGGCAACGCTCCCTTTTACACGATCCATAAATGTTTCACTGAGATAAGGCGTCTCGAGTCCCTCTCGGACGTGCATCATAAATCCGCCCATCCCCTGCGCCTGAAACCCTTCAATCTGACGATCCAATTCCTCCTGCCTCAGCTCATCGTTCCAAGCCCAGAAAGGTACCGATCGGTAATCGATACCCGGATTCTGGAATGATGCTTTCAATTCATCCCGTTTCATCCTACACCTCTATCGTTGTAAAATTAGCTACCCTTTCACGCTTCCGAGAACAAGACCTTTAACAAAATATTTTTGCAAAAATGGATAAATACAAAGAACCGGCAGCATGGAGACAAACAGCTGTGCAGCAAGCACGGTCCGATTGGAAATATTGGCGATTACAGACAGATCGCTCCCATTCATATTCGTTAAATCTCTAGCGACAATGACTGTCCTTAAATACGTTTGCAGCGGATAGTTGGAAGGCGAATTCATATAAATCATCCCATCAAACCAGGAATTCCAGTGAAAAATGATTGTAAACAATGCGATCGTGGCCAAGGAAGGCTTTGAGATCGGCAAATAAATGCTCCAAAGCGTTCGCCATACGCCAGCTCCGTCCATTTGAGCTGATTCCTCCAGTTCAATCGGCTGCGTACGGAAGAAGTTAAGCATGAGCACGATATTGAACACATTGACGGCGGATGGAATAACGAGCGCCCAAATGGAATCCATAAGTCCTGTCTCTTTGACGACCATAAAGGTCGGAATTAAGCCTCCGTTAAAGATCATAGTGACAACAAAATACCAAGAATATATCGTTCTAGAACGAAATTTCAAATTCGATTTAGACAAAGGATAAGCAGCTAGCACCGTGAGAATAAGACTAATCGAGACGCCTAGAAACAAACGCTCGAAGGACACAAGCACGGTTTGAAGAAAGATATGGTTACCGAATATATATTTGTACGAATCCAGATTAAAGCCTACAGGCCAAATCGTCACCCAACCGGCTGTGACAGCTGAATTACTGCTCAGAGACATGGCTGCCATATGAAGAATTGGAAAGAGGCAGGTTAATGAAAACAGTGTCAAAAATATATAATTCGCGTATAAGAATAAAACTCTGGAAGGCGTTCGCCGTTCGATCATCATTCATGTACCTCCATTTCGTTAAAAGATGCGATAGTTGGCAATTCTGTAGGCCAGCAAATAAGATACACAGATAAAAATCAGTGAAACGATCGATTTAAACAATCCGACTGCGGTCGCTACACCATATTGCATTTGTTCCATCCCAATCCGGAACACGTAAGTATCCAGAATGTCCCCACTGGCGTACACCTGCGGACTATATAAATTAAATACCTGATCGAAGCCGGCATTCAAAACATTTCCAAGACTGAGTACACTTAGCAGCACGATAATCGGCCTCATACCAGGCAGTGTGATATGCCAGGCTTGCTTCATATGACCTGCACCGTCAAGTGCTGCTGCTTCATATAACGATTTATCGATACTCAATATAGCTGCAAGATATACAATCGTATCAAATCCCAGCTCTTTCCAAATGTGCGAGGCTACAATAATGAAGCGGAACCAACTTCCGTCACCAAGGAAATAAATAGGCTCCATGCCAAGAAATTGAAGGAAATTGTTGACGATGCCTCCTGATGGAGACAAAATATCGATGAGAATACCTGATAAAATAATCCAAGATAAAAAGTAAGGCATATAGACAATCGTTTGTACCGATCTTTTGAATACGACGTTTTTCACTTCGTTTAACAATATCGCTAACGTTAGCGGGAAAATAATGCCGACAATAATTTTCATAAATGAAATGAGCAACGTATTGCCGATTACCTTCATCGTATCCGGCATTCCGAACACATACTTAAAGTTGTCTAGCCCAATCCACTCCGAACCAAACCAGCCGCGGGAAGGAACAAAATCCTGAAATGCAATGGCAATGCCCATGATAGGCCCATAGCTGTAAATAAGCACAAGGATTACCGCTGGTAGAAGCATCATATGATAAGCTCCGGTGGAAAACCGGCGTTTACGGATTCCTTTCGTTTGCATAGTAGCGCACACTCCATCCTTCTATCTATAAAATAAGGAGGGACTAGAGCGGTCCCTCCGTCTTGCTTTACTTCTTGGCTGCGTCCCAATCATTAACTTCCTTCGTCACTTCTGCTAGTCCAAGCTTATTCAGCTGAGTAACGAATTTATCAAAGTTTTCTACCGAATCTGAGCCCATAATCACTTTTGTATAGTACTCGACGACCGCTTGCTCAACGGTTTTCAATCGATTCTTCATAGCATCTGTAGAAGCACCATAAAACTCATCCATTTTAAACAAATTGTTTTCCACATAACTATTCATGGATTTGAAAGAACCCGTCTCGCCAAATACCTTCTCGAATTGAGCATTCGCGTTGTCACCAGCTTTAAACTTCTCAATGTTATCGTAGTAGCCTTTTTCCTCAGCATTGAGCTTAGTGACGTCGCCTGTTTTGAATGCCTCAACAATTTTGAGGTGTGCCTGCAAGTTTTTTTGTGCTTTCCATGCTTTAGCTACCGCATAGTGATGACCAGGAGCAGGCTCAGGTCCCATGAATTTATCAAACTCCGCTTGCGTTGTATCCCCGTAATTTAAGTCCGTCCAGAAATTAAGCAGCTTCATAATCGCTTCTGGATGCTCATACCCTTTGCGTACAACAAAGTAGTTTTCCACATTCAGTTTAATTTGAGGATTAGCGGGCTGGTCATCCTTTGAAACAATTGGATGAGCAAGCCAGTTGGCATCTGGAAAATTATCGATCGTTTGCTGCAGTGGGAACATCCCATTCCACATCGCTCCCATATTTATACCGACCCTGCCCGAAGCGGCAAGTTCAGCAGCTTTGCTCGAATCCTTTGCTCCAAAATCCTTTTCTATCAACCCTTCTTTGTACAGCTTATTCAAATACACAAGCGCGTCCTTCACTTCCGGCTGTGCGCTTCCGTATACAAGCTTGCCGTCAACTCCCCGAACCCAAGCTTTTGGATAAGCATCAAAAGCATTGAAGATACCAATTGCTTCGGCTACCCCTGGCATTAAGAAATCTTTGTTCAGCATCATGCCAACCGTATCCTTCTTGCCATTACCGTCTGGATCCTGCTCAACAAATGCTTTCATTACGTTGTAAAGCTCGTCAGTCGTTTTCGGAACCTCCAAGCCCAGCTTATCCAGCCAGTCTTGACGGGCCCATAAAAAGGCTGCGCCATCGATGGCTGAATTTGTTCCCGGAATAGCAATTAGCTTGCCGCCGAAAGTTGCCGATTCCAAAGCAGAATTGCCTTCCTCTGTAATAATTTCCTTGGTAAGCGGCGTTGAGTATTGATCATAGAATTTCGTTAAATCCTCATACATATCCGTCTTGGATAGCGTTGCCAACTGCTCTTGGCTTACGGCAAGCAAATCTGGAATATCACCTGAAGCAATCGCTACGCTTATTTTTTGTTTACCAGCGTCTGCGCCTTTGGTATACCAAAGCGGCTTGATATTGATGCCAAGCTCATCGCGATAGGCCTTGATCCATTCACTGTTCTCCCATTTTTCTTCAGTAAAACTGTCGGCAATAGGATCACCAATCATGACGCCAACTGTAAGTTCAACTGGTGGATCGAACTTTGTAGTCGGATCAATCGGTGTATTATCTACTGCTGACCCGTTGTTGCCCCCGTTTGCTGATGGTTCGTTACTTGCCGTATTGTTGCCGTTACCCGAGCTGCATCCTGCTAGAAGAGATACGCTTAAAAGTACGGCTGCTGCTGTGGAATACACATTTCTTTTCTTCATCATCCTTGCTCCCCCTCTGTTTATCGCCGAATACTTACAAGATCATCTTACTCTCCACGCAAAAAGAAAACGATTTCAAAATTCCGTGATTTCTTGCACTCTTCCGACTTTCTAATCATTGTGAGCATAAAAAAAGAAGCTTAGCCTCTTATATCAAGGCCGCTTCTCATTTGCGTTTTATAGATATCTTTATCTCTTTTGGGATTTCCACTCATTTACTTCTCTTGTCACATCCTCAAGACCAATCTTATTCAGCTTGGCAATAAAGGAATCGAAACCATCGATTGATTCTACTCCCATGATTACCTTTGTGTAATATTCCTCAACCAACTGATCAACCGTTATAAGCAGGGTATTCATAGCATTTGTTGACGCTCCATAAAATTCATCCATTTTAAATAAATTTCGCTCCTTATAGTCATTCATGACCGCGTAGGAGCCTGTACTGCCAAATACCTTCTCATATTGGGCATATGCATTTTCTCCTCCCTGATACTTTAGAATATTATCGTAATAGCCTTTTTCTTCAGCGTTCAGCATTGAACGTTCACCTGTCTTGAAAACCTCCATTATTTTCAAATGGGCCTGAAGGTTTTTCTCTACTTTCCATACCTTCGCCACTGCATAGTGATGCCCTGGAGCAGGCAAAGGCCCAAGAAAATGATCAAATCTAGCTTGGCTTGTATCACCGTAATTAAGCTCCGTCCAGAAATTAATTAATTTCAGTAGCGCCTCCGGGTGGGCATATCCGCTTCTTACCACATAATAGTTCTCTACATTGAGCTTAACCTGAGGATGGGCAGGCTGCTCATTCATTGAAACGATAGGAAAAGCTCTCCAGTTGGAATCCGCATCATTATCCTTGGTCAGCTGCATCGGGTACATCCCATTCCACATGGCTCCAAACATTATGCCAACCTTCCCGCTAGCCACAAGCTCGCCTGCTCTGCCGGTATCCTTTGCAGCAAAATCCATTTCCATGAGTCCTTCTTCAAATAGCTTGTTTAGAAAGGCAAGTGCAGGCTTCACTTCCGGCTGCACACTGCCATAAACAAGCTTCCCATCTTTTCCTTCAATCCATATTTTCGGATACGCATCAAACGCATTAAATATCCCAATCGCTTCGGCTAAACCCATATTTAAAAAAGAGTTGCTTAGCGACAGACCCACAGTGTCCTGTTTGCCATTGCCATCAGGGTCCTGCAGCGTGAATGCTCGAATAACATCATAAAGCTCTGCTGTCGTGCTAGGTACCTGCAGCCCTAGCTGATCCAACCAATCCTTTCGAAGCCACAGGAAGGAAGCACCGTCAATGGCTGAGTTGAGCCCTGGAATCGCAATAAGCTTCCCATCGAAGGTCGCCGATTCCAAGCCCCGAAGATCATCACCCAAAATAATTGATTTGGTTAGCGGTGATGCATATTGCTCGAATATATTCGTTAAATCCGTGTATAAGCCTGTTTTGGATAAGGCAGACAATTGTTCCTGGTTAACAGCGATCACATCAGGAATTTTGCCCGAAGCAATCGCGACGCTTACCTTTTGTCTGGCTGCTTCCATACCTTTCGTATACCATGCCGCTTTCACATCAATGCCCAGCTCTTGACGGTACGCTTGCATCCAAACGCTGTTCTCCCACTTCGCTTCCGAAAAATCAGACGCAATCACATCACTTATTGCGACGCCCGTCGTCAGTGTTATAAACTGAGCAGCTCCATGATGCTTCTCGCTTACGCCCTCACTATTATCCAAGGTTACTGTGTCTCCGCTACAGGCCGATAAACCAATGAACATGATTATCAGCATGAGCGTAGCTAAGGCTCGAATTTCATTTACATTAGCCAATTCATTTCACCCCTTTGTCCGAAACTCCTGCGGCGTTTGACCCGTTTCTTTCTTAAAGAAGCGGCTGAAATATCCGGCTGACGTAAAGCCAAGCGACTTTGCGATGTCCTGTATACGCAGTTGGGGCTCAGAGAGCAGCTCTTTGGCTCTTTGAACTTTCAGAACAGCAATGTATTCACTAATCGTTATACCTTTAGCTTGCTTAAATAATCGGGATAAATAATCGGGATTCAAATACACCAGCTCCGCCAAGTGTGTCATGGACAGATCACCATCCAAATGCATCTCAATGTGCTTTAGAACCGTTCCAAGCACATCGCCACGCAAGCGAGAGGATTGCGCATCATGATAACTCTCAAAAACATTAATCATATGTTCAAGCAAAACGATACCCTCTCTGCGTTCAAGAAAAGCTGCAGGATGAAGCAGCTTGGCGATATGCGGCCCCACAAGTGAGTCGCGATCCATACCGTATTTGTTAGCCGCAGTTAAAAAACGCAGCGCAACTGCGTAATACATCTCTATATATCGTATATCATCGATGGCAGGCCAGCCTGAATAAGAGCCCAGCTCCTTGACGATGGCTTGTACTTCCTCACGCTTGCCTGTTTCTAGATAGAGGTCAAGCGCATTTGCTTTTTTGTGGAAAACCTCAATGAATCCGCGTACTTCCTCATCATTCGATTGAGCATTAAACGACAAATTTTTGTCAGTAACGATAATCTGCTTCTCTGCGTAATATTGTGAGAGCAGCGCTTTCAGAGTGGTGAATTGCCTCGGTACCTCATCAAACTCGACTGGGCTAGCTGTGTACGCAAAGGAAACGGTACGTCCCGTTGATTTTTCCACCGTTTGTTGAATCGTTTCGAGCGAGCCTTGCAAAAATGTCCTTATTCCCTCGGGATGAGGGATTGTATGATCTTGCACCTGCAGGAACAATACATAATATTCCCGATTATAAACGACATCCATCATATTTACATAGCCTGATAAATACCGAACACAAACTGAATGTAGCGCAGTTAGCATCAGCTCTTTCTCAGAAAACCGCAAGGCACTTGACGCCAAATCCAGCCGCGCAGCAACCATAGTGAGCGGTCTATTAGCGATTAGCCTGATTCCGAACATATCCTTTGTTGCTTGAGAAAGTTTTTCAAAAGGTTGAAGTCCATTAAGCACGTCAGAAAGCATCAAGGAGCGATGATGAACAGCCTGCTGTCGCTGCGTTTCCCGCGCCTGCTTAAGCAGTGTTTCAACTGCCATATGCTTATCAAGCTCCGCTACCGCAAGGCGAACAGCCTGTACGATCGCTTCGTCACCTTCCGATTTCAATATATAATTTTGAGCACCGTTGTTTATGGCGTGATGCACATAATCAAACTCGTCAAAGCCCGTCAGGAAAATCAGTTTGCATTCCGGCCAACTTTGCTTTACCCGGTCTCCTAGCTCCAAACCTGTCATTTTAGGCATTTTGATGTCTGACATTAATATATCGATTCTATTCTGTGACATTACGGCCAATGCCTCTATGGCGCTGGAGGCTTTATAAAGTTCAAGCTGATGCCCCTCAGACTCTAAAAACAATTCATATAAGCCATCGAGCAGC
Source organism: Paenibacillus sinopodophylli (assembly GCF_005930355.1). Taxonomy (GTDB): domain Bacteria; phylum Bacillota; class Bacilli; order Paenibacillales; family Paenibacillaceae; genus Pristimantibacillus; species Pristimantibacillus sinopodophylli. The sequence continues at coordinate 191,676 of NZ_VDBO01000001.1, read as the reverse complement.
AGCTTTTCATCATCTACGATCAGCATCCGGTACATGCGCCATCTCTCCGTCCCATTCAATAATCATTTTAACCTTTAATCCGCCAAGCTCGCTTCTTTCCACCTGTAGACCGCTTTCGGGTCCGTAGCTGTATTTCAATCTTCTGTGTACATTTAAGGTTCCTGTGACTTCCGCAACTTCTTGTACCTCTGACAATAATGCCTCCAGCTTCACCAGACCTTCCTCACTTGCTTCCCCATTGTCTTCGACCACAATAATCGCTTTACCCGACTCTTCAGTAAAAGAGACACGCAGCAGACCGCCCTCTGTCACATTTTCAAGCCCATGGACAAATGCATTCTCGACAAGCGGCTGAATGATCAGGCGTGGTACGGATATTGACTTCAGCTTCTCTGGAATTTCCCCAAAATCAATGGTCACCCTATCCGAGAAACGTGTTAGCTGTAGCATGACATAATTTCGAGCATGTGCAGCTTCATTCTCTAAAGGGACCGTATCTCTTGTATTGCGAGTAATGAACTGAAAATACTTGGCGAGCTGATTAGTAAACTGCACCGCTTCATCCTCTTTTTGCATCTTGATTAATCGAATAATACTGAACAGGCAATTATAGAGAAAATGAGGATTGATTTGCGATTGCAGCTGCTTCAGCTCCGCATTTTGCCGATGGATTTGCTGGTTGTACACCTCATCAATCGAAATTTGGAGTTTAATAAGCATCTCATTAAAACGTTCATACAAAAAACCAAACTCATCATCCTTGTCATGTCGAATATTTAAATCCAGATTCCCTTCCTCTACCCGTTTGAATGCGCGTACAATTTTAACCAAAGGTTTGTTTATTGCACGGTTAATATACAATAGATAAAAACCTACCATAATAATAGTGGCAGTAAAGAACAGCCAAAACCATTGAATATACGGAATGACAGATCGAAACATAGTAGGCTTGTACAAAAAATGATCCAAGTAAATACCGCTTTCAGGTTCAACTGAGCGCATGTAAATATAATCTTCAGCCTTATCAGCGAAAGAAGACTCCGTTAACTGTTCCGTAGCTTCGTTCGATGTGTAGCTTTGTTCCATTAATGGAGACAGCTCCGTTTTTTTGACAGCTATGATCTTCTCAGAGCTGCTGCTTAGACCGAGTACCATTGCACCCGTAAACTCACGTTCTGCTGCAGCCTTAAGGCTTCGCTTCAGCTCGGTAGCTCGCAATTCGATTTCGACAACCAGTTCCGGTGTCCCGCTGAGTACGCTATCAAGTGGAAAGGCAACAATAAGCAGCTTGTTTTTGTAGGAGATCACATTATAAGGATTTACCAGCTTCTCTGTTGGAACCGCATTTTCCTTGAGTGCGCCATACCCGTCAACTGCCGATATTTCCACATCGATTGGTGACAAATACAGCCGGACATCAAAGATCAAGTCGCTGCTATTTCGAATCGAGACAAGCTTCGCACGGAGAAAATTAATCAGTTCAATTTTTCGATACGATTCCAAAATATCATAAGCATTAACGAGCTGAACCAAATACATGTCGTTCATCATGTCGTATTGCAGGGAATTAAAACGCTTGAAAGTACTGTTCAATTCCCTAATGTAATTCTCGGACTGCGTTTCAGCCGAATTTACGATATCCTGTCTAAGCATGCCCGTTGCCCAGCTGTATAAGATGCCTGCCAACATATAAATCGGAATCGTTGCAATGATAAAGGCAATGATTAAGCGCTTAAAAATGGAAAATTGCCATTGTCGATGCGATGGTCTCATAACGAGCCCCCTTGCGCTTATTTTAATTTTTGATTATAGCTTATTTACAAACAACGAAACAATGACAAAGTTCCGACTTCACTAGCATTTTTCCGACTATGTTTACACTGCAGGAAACATACTTGAATAAATAAAGAAACTAGCGACAGCGTCCGCTGAACGTTCATGTCATAACGACGTACCCAATAGTCTCCCGCCTATTTATCAGGATTATGATTACTAATGGCTATTTCGCATTAAGCGTTAAACAATCAGCACTTTTCATCAAGTTACTCGTTGTTGACGCTTACGTTATGACGAAAAATTTACAAATCTACGTTTCACAAGTTGAAAAGTTCAACCGCTAATTTATAGATTGAGCTAAATGAATAAGCAAAAAACCACCCTGAAGGGTGGTCAGTACTGTAGGACAATATAAGAAATCTTAATGATTGTCACCATTTTCAACGCGGCTACTCATTGGTATTCAGCCTTAAATAATCGAAATAATCATATAAAGCAGGCGTCTGACAAGGTTCTCCGTTACCTGTAGCATACATGCCGAAGTATACGCCGGTGAAACCGCCGGCTACTTCAGATGAGAGATAGAAGCATTCGCCACTGCCTATTGCGACTTCTTCACCGTTATCTAACGTATAAGAAAAGGAGTACGTTATCGCATTAGCTCGAATACTAAGAACGACTGAATCGGTATTCAAGGTGTCTTCCCGTTCAACCTTCCATAAAGATCCGATACGGCGGCGAAACAGAATGGTTTTCGTCCCACGGTTTCGAGTAACCGCGATTTCATAATGAGCTTTTTCATTCATATACGCGGTAAGTCCCGCCTCTTCCCCATCTTTAACAGGTTCGAAATCCATCCTTACAGATACGTGGCATTCCAAATCCTGCTGCCTACGGCCGACAAATGTCAGGTTGCCCGAATCGTCCAATCCTTTATCCGTACCAGTTAGCTCTAACCAACTTGGCTTGTGTTCAAGCGAGAATGAGCCTTGAGGGGGATTTCTTAGGCTATTCCAATGCAGACCTAGTTGGCTAGACTCAAAATCATCACGTCCGAATCGGAGCAGGTCCTCCCTATAGCCTTCGAAAAAAGTCGGACCCTCCATCTCTAAGCTTACCTGACCATTATCTCCGAAAATCGGCCAGCCTTCTTCTGTCCAACGAACATGCGTTAAATACGTTTCTCTTCCGAGATGATGATAAAACGGGTATCCTTGCGGCCTGATTCCAAGGAACACAGCCCACCAGCTTCCATCTTGGGTTTCAACTAAATCAGCATGTCCAGTTGCCTGAATCGGGCTTTTGATACTGCGATGAGTCATAACTGGATTGTAGGGGCAAGACTCGAAAGGCCCATAGGGATTTTCGCTTCTGGCTACCGTGACCATATGTCCAAATTCAGTGCCTCCTTCTGCAATGACTAGATAATAACGGTCATGAATCCGGTACAAGTGAGGACCTTCAGGAAAACTGCCGCCCGTTCCTTCCCATATCATTCTCCGTTCCGTCAGCACAGCCCCTGTATCGGGGTTAAATTCGGCTTGATAAATGCCAGAAACCTCATCATTATTACTTCCCGTACCTGTAAGGTATACCTTGCCGTCGCGATCGAACAATAACGACGGATCAATCCCGCTCCAATCCAGATAGATAGGATCTGACCATGGCCCTTCTGGATTTTCTGACCATACCATAAAGTTACCCGAATGCTCCACATTCGTCGATATGACATAAAATCTTCCATTACCATAACGAATCGTAGGTGCATAGATACCAGTAAAGCTATTCAACGTGCCTGAGCCTGATTTCTTGCTCGATAACGGAAGCTGTCTTTCACTCGTTAACACATGACCAATTTGCGACCAATTAATTAAGTCTTGGCTGTGAAAAATCGGGATACCCGGATAATAAGTGAATGAACTGTTAACCAAATAATAATCATCACCGACCCTGCATATGCTCGGATCCGGATAACATCCGCTTAATATAGGATTTTCAAACTTCATGGTATTCAATCCCTTCTGTTTGTTGTCATCGCCTACATATGCGCCATTATTTCACAGCCCCAATGGTGATCCCTTTGACGAAATACTTTTGAAAGAACGGATATGCAATGAGAATAGGCAGCACCCCGATCGCTGCAATCGCCATCCGTACAGAAGTACTGGGCAATTCAGCAGCTGCATGACTGGCACTGCCAGCCGCATTACTGCTGCTCGTCAGAAACTGAATGTCTGTAATCATCTTCGTAAGAATCGTCTGGATGCCGAACAGCCTCGAATCGGTCAAATAAATTAAGCCGTTAAACCAATCATTCCAGTAACTTATCGCTTGAAACAAGCCAATTGTTGCCATTATGGGCAACGACAATGGGAGTACAATCTTGTAAAATGTTTTGATCTCGCCAGCACCATCAATATTCGCCGCTTCGATTAAGGCAGGAGGAATAGAGGTCAAGAAAAACGTTCGAACGAGCAATACGTTGAATCCATTCATTAGCAAGCCGGGGATCAGCAAGCCAAAAATGGTGTTCTTGATATCAAAAAGCTGTGTGTAAACCAAATAAGTCGGTACCAGCCCACCATTAAAAAGCATGGTGAAAAATACGACAAACGTCCAAAAATTTCTCAAAGGCATGTCCCTGCGCGATAGAGGATATGCCAGCGCGGATGTAATCGCCAGACTAACCGCCGTTCCGACGACCGTGATTAAGATTGTAATCCCGTACGCGCGCCCCAACTCAATCGAATGTCCCCAGAGATAATCGTACGCCGACAAGCTGAATTCACTAGGAAAAAAGGTATAGCCGTTCTGGATGATACTTGATTCGCTACTAAGTGAAGCAATAATCAGCAGCGCAAAAGGAATTAAGCACGCAGCCGCAAAAAGGGATAGAACCAAGTTTGCGATCCAATTAAGCCCTTTGTTTTCCAATGCCATCGTATGTTCAGCTCCATTCGTATTTAGAACAATGCGTTCTCGCGATTAATTTTACGAACAACATAATTCGCCAGAAGGACTAGAACAAATCCTACAATAGACTGATACACGCCAGCGGCGGAAGCCATCCCGATATCACCTGATATCATAAGACCTTTGTATACGTAGGTGTCTATAACATTCGTAGTATCTGCAATCATGCCCGTATTCATAGGTACTTGATAGAACAAACCAAAGTCGGAATAGAAAATTCGGCCAATCCCTAGCAGCGTCAGCATTACGATAACAGGTGTGATAAGCGGGATCGTGATTGCGCGAATCTGCTGCCATTTGTTAGCCCCATCCAACGTTGCAGCCTCGTAGTATTCAGAGTCAATGCTAATAATCGACGCAAGGTAGATAATACAAGAGAAGCCAATGGATTTCCATAGATGCACCAGCGTCAAAATGTAGGGCCAATACTTTGGCTCTGTATACCAGGAGATCTCTTCGATCCCAAGCAATGGCAGAATCGTTTTGTTCATAAAGCCCGTTTCCATGCTAAACGCAGCGTAAGCCAGATAACCAACCACAACGAACGAGATTAAATGTGGCAGCACGATCACACTTTGATAGAAGCGGGACAATACTTTTTTCCTTACTTCATTTAGCAGAATGGCGAACACAATTGCTAGAATCGTACCGATGATAATGAAAGTCGCGTTGTACAAAATCGTATTTCTCGTGATAATGAAGGCATCGCTCGTTTTGAACAGATACTCGAAGTTTTTAAAGCCGATCCAATCGCTGCCTAATATTCCTTTCGAATAATTAATGTTCTTGAACGCGATAAACATACCGAACATAGGCATATAATTGTTGATGAGCAAGTAAGCAAGCCCCGGAAGCATTAGCAGCGTCAGCGGAGAGTACTTCATAAACCTGTTCCATCTTCTGCTTGTATTCAGACCCATTCCTGTTCATTCCCTTCTAAAACGTATGCCGTATGAAAAAGCGATCCAACCGTCAGCTGTCCCGGTTGGATCGCTTCCAAACCTTATTCGGCGCTATTCGAAGCCGCCCATTTGTCCAATTGGTTTTGCTTTTCCGCGATGATCTTATCGATTCCCGCACCTGTTAGTTTTTTCAAAAATTCAGGAAGAACCTTGTCAACATCTACAGCACCGCTCTCCAGCACTCTTTTGTATTGGTCAAGCACAGCGTTGCTTGCTGCGATTTCATTCTTTACAGGATCACCGTTAAAAGTGAAGCCGAGTGCCTTCGATTTAGAGGCTGATTTATTAAATGTATCCATGTTGACGTAAACATCAGGCTCATCGCCTTCAAAGACATAGGACAGGAACTGATTACCGTGCATCCAACCGTAGTTTTTGTAGCTGACATTATCACCTGTAACTCCCTCTGGATAACGTATGACAATATCCTGTCCATCAGCTTTCACATAATGCTTGCCTTCAATGCCCCAGTCTATTAAGTTTACAATTTCTTTATCGGTATACATCAAATTCAGAAATTGCAGCGTTTTTTCTGGGTTCTCGGACTTCGCTGATACACCTAAAGCGACATTCGTTACTGTATCCGTCTTCGCCACAGGACTCACCGTACGAACAGCTACCATATCTTGTCCAACAATACGACCTTCCTGGGATTCGAAGCCTGGCTTCATTTGCGAGAAGTATCCTGCCGCTTTACCGGATTTTAATACAGCTTGAGTTGACTCGGGCGTTGTTGCGGCATCCTTCAGCAGATAGCCGTCAAGATACCATTCTCTCAGCTTGCGCACCATATTCTCATATTCATCTGATGCGAACCAGTTAACAACCTTCAGATCGTCAAGACCATTATTAAGCAGCACGCCAAGTTCGTTGCCTAGCTGATCATAAGTCCGGTAAGTGCCCAGAATAGATCCACCAGACGCATTCGCTGCGCTTACCATGTCCGGCTCATTCGATTTAAGAACCTGAAACAGCTTTCCGTAATCGTCAAAGGTTTTGATCTGGCTGAAGTCGATGCTGTATTTATCCGCCAGATCCTTGCGCATCACAAAGCCGTAATCCTGAGCCAAGTCCCGAATACTTGGCACACCGAAGCTCACGCCGTCTACTTTGGTCGCGTTGTAGTAATCCGGTCCTAGTGCATCTATAATACCCTGTGCATTTTCTTCCATAATGTCACCGATTGGATGCAGCATTCCCTTTGATACTTGCGTATTGTAATTGCCTAGCATCGCGAACATATCCATCTTCTCGCCGCTCGACATCATTAGATTAATCTGATTACCATATGCGCTGTTGCTGATCGGCATCAGTTTAACCGTTACATTGATTTTGGCTTTGGAAATTTCATTAATTTCATCCTGCACCAGTTGAATGTCCACAGGTACATTGTCAAATGTCGGATACGCGTATACAACTTCATAAGGCTTCTCAGAGCCTTCTGAGGACTCCCCGTTCGAATCGCTGTTGACGGCCCCGTTATCCTTATTCGAACCAGATCCAGAACAAGCTGACAATGTGAGTATCAAAGCTAACAGTAGACTTGTCCAACCCATCTTTTTTTTCATTTTCATCCCCCATATTTTGTTTCATTGGCTCGAATCCATTTCGAACCTGTCTTCATTCTACGGGCTCCTGGTTACGTCCACTACTCCGATTTCGACATTCTATTTGCACCAAATCGACTTTATCTCTTTTTCTAGTTCGAATGCTTTAGCGCTTTTCACTCGCTACGTTCGCTTTTCGAAATTCATGAGGACTTGTTCCCGCGTAACGTTTAAACCTTCGTGAGAAATGAGCCAAGTTCACATACCCGGACTGAGCAGCTATCGTTCCTACTGGCAGATTCGTCTTTAACAGCAAATCCTGCGCAAGACGCATCCGCTTGTTTACAATAAACTCAGTAATCGAGCAGCCTACCTCCTTTTTCAGAAGTCGATCTAGATAATCAGGATTCAAAAACATGTGAGCGGCTACATCTTCTCTTGAAAGATTCTCCGCATCCAGCCGCCCACTTATAAATTGCTCTATTTTATGCATGATAGATTGCGATTGCTGTGAATTTTCGATGTATTCCATCGAACGGCTGACGATATGCTTCGTCCAATTCATCATGTCTGGCACCGATCGAAGAGCCTGTCGGAACAGTGCGGCGGAGGTTTCATTATTGAACAATAGATGCGCATCGATTCCGTCAAGTTTCAAAACATAAAATATCATCTGCAGGAAGTTATGATGGAACATATGTAGCATTTCCTCATCCAAAAGGTCTATATTGCCTCTCAGGAACGCCTCCGCTTCGTTCATTACTTGATCTCCTCTTCGTTCTTTCAGCATCACAGACCATAGATGAATGTCAGGAAGGGATATCGTCCCTTGCGATTGTCTTTTACTTCCGTACATAAACACTTCGGTTGCAAGCGCGATGTTGCTTTTATCCCATTCCAGCAACCTCTGTACCATCCCATTTAGCTCATGACCATAAACCTCGCTTCCGATGTAAATAGCAATATCGCAGTAAAAATAGTCTGCCGAAGAAGTGATGAACGGTTTTGCGCGCTCTCGGAGCTCCTCTCGCAGTACCGCGGCATCATGCTCGATTGGAATAAGTGCTAGAAGCTCTCGCTCCGCAATGGCGAACAGCAATCCATTACCATCTATACCCAGCATTTCATTTCCACTATTTTTCAAAGCATATTCTAAAACCTTCTCATCTCTAGGAGTGAAAGCTTTATGGTACCGCTTGACGATGATAAGAACGGGAAGAAACTGCAGCTTCTCATCGAATGGAATACCTCTTTCCAGCGCTTCACGCTTTATCATGTCAAGGTTCGAAGGTATGGTATGATTAAGGATGTCGATCCATAACCGTTCGGCAAGCAGCGGCTGATGTCGGGACCAGAATTGCCCTATACGGCTGTATTGCTTGTCCTCGTTGTCTTTCGAAATTTTTTCAGCGACTTTGCTTACAACGCTATGCAACTCCTCGTTAGGAATTGGTTTCAACAAGTAATCAAAACTTCCGAGCTGCATAGCCCGCTGTGCAAGCTTAAATTGTGCATGGCAAGTCATAAATACCGTTTCCGTATGTGGATACTTTTCTCTAACCCATGCAAGCAGCTCTAATCCACTTCCCTGCGGCATTTCAATATCACATAGCATTAAGTCTATCCGCTCTCGCTCGAACACTTCCTTGGCCTGACGGGAATTATATGCTTTATATACAGAACCAAAACCAAGCGACTCCCAATCCATATCCGATTGTAGCGAGTCTGTAAGCAGCTTTTCGTCATCCACGATGATCAGTGTCAACATTACGTTATTCCTCCGTTATCTTGTGTCGTTACGAGAACTGGTTGCAAAAGGCAGTGTAATGCTTACGATAGCACCACGTGGATCTGCATTTTGCAAGTTAACTTCAGCTTGGTCCTTATAGAGAAGCCGCAACCGTTGTTTCACATTCCAAATTCCAATATGCTCTCCATCCTCATCCACGATCCGTTCATCTCGCTTGAGGCTTTCTATTATGTCTGATTTGAACCCTGGTCCTGTGTCTCGAATCTCGATATACAATCCCGATTGAGGAGCTTCATGCATCTCCAGTTGTACGAATATCCCCGCTGGTTCATCAAGCGTAACAGCATACTTGATTGCATTCTCCACAAACGTGTGAATAATAAGTGGTGGCACAGGGGTGTGCAAAAGAAATTCCGGTGCTTGGATATCATAGGTAAACTGCTCAGGGAACCGCAGCTCCTGAATCCGCAAATAATTTCGTACATGCTGGAGCTCATCCTTCAGCAATACAAAGCTCAAATTGCTTTGAAACATGTAGCGAAAATAGCGAACTAAACAGAGCGACATTTCCTCCATGCGTGCAACATCCTTGGTTCGAGCCAGCAAATGCATCATGTTCAGCGTATTGATGAAAAAATGAGGGTTAATTTGCAATTGCAAGTGCTGAAGCTCCGCTTTCTGTTTATTCAACTGTTCCTCGTAAACACTGATTCGCAGGTTCTTGATTTGCTCCATCATATTATTAAACGTATCATTTACCATCTGGAACTCCGAAGATGTCTGATATTGCTTAATTTGTGTCTCCAAATTACCCTGTTGAATCCGGTTCATAGCTTTAATCAATCGATTAAGCGGAAGCAGCAACGTCTTTCGCAGCAGAATCAAACCAACTAGAAGAATGATGACCGCGCCAAACGGCAGCGAATACGTGATAACCTTAAGCGTAGGCAAATGCTCAAGGATTTGATTTTCTGGAATAAACGCATATAAACTGAAATCTCCTTCGTGTGAAGGTTCACCAACTGCTAAGAATCGAGTTCGCTGTCCTGTCAAATAGTAGGTATCCGCAGCTAACTTGATTTCCACACCGTTGTCGCGCACGAAATTTCGATTGACAATTGCGTTTCCTCCCATATCACTTAATAAAGCAGCTCCTTTCTTGCCTATACCAAGAAGATCCAATGGCGTTTGAAAAGACTCGACATTAATCCACGCACCAACAACAGAAGAATTGCTCAACACAAAAAAGCGTACAAGATAAATCTGGTCGCCGTTTCTCTGGATGTACCATTTATGCTGATATTTTTTTTGTAGGTCCCTGCTTTTGCTTATGCCGTCTGCAATATGTGATTTGACATACATACGATCTATCAGTGTGGACCGATCATTAAAGGAATATAGATACTGATCTTCAAATGGCAAATAAACAAAAAAACCGTCCAGCACGGGAAAACGAAGGATCGAGTTAGAAAGGTTATCTGAAATTCGCCGCGTTGCAAATACTCGCTCCTCTGGACTTGGCGTAAACTCAAAATCTGACAGGTCACTGCTGAACATTAGTCCAATCAAATAATTGTCTGCCTCAAGCAGCCTGCTGTCGACTTGGTCTCGATATAAAGATAATAGGTCCTTGTTGGTTGCAGCAACCTGATTACGTACGACATCAATAGCATAAACATTCATGTAAATCAAAAATCCGATTAACGGGATCACGACAAGAAACAAACCCATCATCATCTTTGCCCGGATGGATTGTAATTTGATTCCTTTCAACCAACCTTTGAGGGTTGCTCTGTTCATTTCCGCCAACTCCATTCTACCTAACTGTTACATTCTCATTGCAGAGTACATTTTCTACTAGCAATACGGAATTGTCAAATTTAGAAACGAACCCATATAGGATTTTGAAAGCAGTGGTTATGTTGACAACTAGGCTATGTGTCACTAGTATTTAAAGCATATAATGACGAGCCTCCGAATCGCGGACTAAGGAATGATGAAATGGAAAAAAAGAATGAACGAAAAAGCGCCAAAGCAACCACACTAAAGGATATTGCTGAACAGACTGGATTTACAGTCAACACCGTTTCTCGAGCGCTTAAAAATAAAGAGGATATCTCTGCATCTACAATCAAGCTTATTCAAGAGAAAGCTCAAGAGCTCGGCTATATCGGCAATACATTAGCTGGCTCACTTCGTTCGGGTATGACTAAAACAATTGCTGTAATCGTGGCTGATGTTTCGAATCCCCACTTCTCAATCGCGTTGAAGGAAATTGAGAAAGCAGCTAGAATGCAGGACTATACAACAATTATTTTAAATTCCTATGAGGATCAAGATGCCGAGAAGAAAGCCATTTTGTCCGCTTTGTCCAAGAATGTAGATGGTATCATTATTTGCCCCTCACAAGGAAATGACAATAATATGGATATTCTTCAACGCATGGGTACTCCCTTCGTCCTGCTTGGACGCCATTTGGAGAATGAAACGATGGATTATGTCGTTAGTGATGATGAGAAAGGTGGATATTTGGCTACCTTGCATCTATTGGAACAAGGTCACAAAAATATCCTGTTCCTGAATGCACATCATACGATCTCAAGTGCACGCGAACGGCTGCTTGGTTACAAACGGGCACTAATAGAGTGGGGAGTTCCCGTTAATGATAAGCTTATTCGAGAGGTCTCTAATATCTCTGGCGGTCCCCGCAATGAACTCCATGCAGTCATCAAATCGAAGCTCCACTTTACCGCAATATTCGCTTTTAACGATATGATGGCTTGGGAATCCATTTTCACCCTAGAAAAAAATAGTATCAAGGTTCCTGAGAACATTAGCGTTGTCGGTTTTGATAATATACAATCACGGTTTTTCATTCCCTTTCCATTAACGAGTATAAGCAACTCTAAGGGAAAAACATCTCGTAAAGCTTTTGAAATATTGATGAAACGAATACATAAACAAAATTCCGAGCTGCACTACCATGAAGTAATGGATACAAAGCTTGTAATCCGCGAAAGTACTAGATCCATTCTGGTGTAATTGCATAATACTCCTTCAAATGAGGCTGCCCAAAAGTCAACTTACTGACTGGGGTCGCCTCATTTTTGTTGGACTAGGTACTTTTAGCTTCCTATTTCGATCCTACTTCTCTCTCCCTCGTTTTCCATTAGCCACGGCAAGGTATCGATCATTTACTATTAGCTACTACAAGCAAAAAAACCGTTGACATCGCTTTCAGTTTAACTTATATTATCTACATTAACGTTAACATTAACGTTAATGTAGATGAACAATAAAGGAGATCGCTTACTATGACTCTTGATTTGAAATTAGGTATTAATATGGGTTTTGCGAATAATAAGTACCCTGAACCCCAAGTATGGACACGGATTGTTGCCGAAGAAATGGGTCTTAAATATGTCCAATTTGTCGCAGACCTCCTTAACGTCTATCTTCCTGATGACATCATTGAGGAGCAGACGGAGCAAATCATTGAGAATGCAGATAAATATGGGCTTTCCATAACAAGCAGCTTCCTCAGTTCATTCACTAGAGTTAATCATTTCATGCACCCCGATGCCAAACAGCGTAAGGCATGGCTTGATTGGTTCAAAAAATTTGCTGTTATTTCCTCAAGGATGGGGGCTAAAATGACAGGCGGGCACCCCGGTATTCTTACCTTTAATGATTTCGATGACCCTGCATGCAGAGAAGAAAGAACAACTGAAGGCATCAAATACTGGCAGGAGCTCAGCTGGTTCTGTCGTGATCTCGGCATGAACTGCATGATATTCGAGCCCATGTCCATTCCTCGTGAGTTTGCCAATACCGTTGAGGAAACGAGAGAACTGCTCGCCAGGTTGAACGATGGCGCAGGTCTTCCTTTTAAGCTTTGCCTTGATCCCGGCCATGCCCCGCACCCTAACGATCGCGACCCGTATCGATGGATTCGTGAACTGGGCAGCGAGTCACCTATAATCCACCTCCAGCAAACAGAGGCTGGTCACAGCCGACATTGGCCATTCACGAGCGCATATAACGAAATAGGTATTATTCACGCGAATAAAGTCATTGAAGCCCTTGAAGCTTCCGGTGCCACTGAAGCGGAGCTGATATTTGAAATTTATCATCGTGAAGCATGGTCATCCGAATTCGACATCATTCCTGATCATCAGGAATCAGTTGCTTACTGGAGGAAATATGTCACGCAATAAGGAGCCTATCAAGAAGGCAGACGTCATCGTGTGCGGACATATCTCGGTAGATATAATACCAACGTTCCTAGCTGCAGAGCCCAGCAACATCCATCTGACACCAGGCACTCTTATAGAGGTCGGCGAAGCAGCCTATTGCACAGGCGGGGCTGTGTCGAATACAGGTATTGCCTTGCATCAGCTTGGGACGAACGTCAATCTCATCGGGAAAGTCAGTGATGATTTTTTCGGAAGCATGACACTTAATCTGCTTCGAGAAGTTAATGCCTCTCTTGCTGATGACATTGCTCAAGTAACAGGAGAAACGAGCTCCTATACGCTAGTCGTCAACCCCCCAGGAATAGATCGTATTTTCCTGCATTGCCCTGGAACAAACGACACATTCTCCGAGCAGGATATCGCTTGGGACAAAGTAAGTGGGGCTCGCCATTTTCATTTCGGTTATCCCCCATTAATGAAAAGCATGTACGCCGATGGCGGCGATCAATTGTCTAGCATGCTGCGAACGGCCAAAGTGAAAGGCATGAGCGTTTCTCTGGATATGGCGATGCCAGGCAAAGGAACGGCCGCTTTCTCAGCTGATTGGATTGGTATATTAACTAAATGTCTTCCTTATGTCGATGTTTTCATGCCCAGTCTGGAAGAAATATTAATGATGATTAATCATGACCAGTATGAAAAATACCTTCAGCGCGGTGGAGATTTATGCGAGGTAGTGCCTGAGGAAACAATTCAGGAACTTGCTGATGTGCTTCTCCAAATGGGCTGCGGCATGGTCATTCTCAAGCTAGGCGCATCAGGATTATACATGCGCAGCTCCCCTCAACTTCAGCTAAATTCTATAAACCAATTGACCATGGAAATCCATGAAGAATGGCGAAACCGTGAGCTATGGGCACCTTGCTTTCGTACGACTGTCATAGGTACGACCGGTGCCGGAGACTGTACAATTGCTGGTTTCATACAAGGTCTGCTGCTTCAGCTTGGACCAGAAGCTACGTTGACCGGCGCCGTTGCTGTCGGGGCCTTCAGCGTAGAACACCTTGGTGCGACAGGCGGTATCCAGCCATGGGAAACGGTTCAGAACCGAATTCATTCGGGATGGGAGCAGCTTCCTATCGGTAGGCCTTTAAAAGGCTGGTATTGGAGAGAACAAGAAGGCATATGGACAGGGCCGGCAGATAAACAAACAAAAAATAACCATTAATAATGGGGCCACCCCCTAGGAGGATACAAGCGATGGCAAGGAAAGAAGCAAAGCGAACGAGACTCGGGGTTATTGTAGGCAATCGCGGATTTTTCCCTGGTCACCTCTGTGACACGGGACGTGTGGAAATACTGCGGGTGCTGGAAGAAGAAGGAATCGATGTTGTCATACTGGACATTAATGAAACCAAGAACGGTGCGGTTATGACTTTGGACGATGCCAAAATGTGTGGAAATTTATTCAAAGCTAACCGTGATCATATCGATGGCATCCTCATAACATTGCCTAACTTTGGTGATGAGAAAGCTGTCGCGAACACGATACGTTATTCAGGTTTAAACGTCCCTATCCTTGTCCATGCCTTCAGTGACAATATCACTTTAATGGGCATTCAAGATCGACGCGACAGCTTCTGTGGTAAAATGTCGGTCTGTAATAACCTCAAGCAGTACGGCATTCCGTTCACATTGACCACTCTGCATACCGTAGACCCGAGTAGCGAAAGCTTCCGAATCGATTTGCGCCGCTTCGCAGCAACCTGCCGTGTTGTCCAGTCGCTGCGCAATGCTCGCCTCGGTTCTATTGGTGCCCGGCCAGCCTCGTTCAATACTGTCCGTTACAGTGAGAAGCTGCTAGAGCGTTCTGGTATTACGATTGAGACTTTGGATCTATCAGAAGTATTCGGACGAGCAGGCAAACGCAAAGAAAGTGACCCCGCGGTGAAACGTAAGCTAGAAGAAATCGCAGCTTATGTCGATGTGAAGGGATTTCCACAGGCTAATTTGATTCGTATGGCATCTCTCGGCGTTGTCGTTGAGGAATGGATGGACGATAACGACCTGTCAGGAACGGCGCTGCAATGCTGGACGTCCATGGAAGAGTATTTCGGTGTAGTACCTTGTACCATTATGAGTATGCTCAGCAGCAGCTTGATTCCAAGCGCTTGTGAAGTAGACATTACAGGTCTTGTCGGTATGTACGCGCTGCAGCAGGCATCAGGCAGACCAAGCGCATTGCTGGACTGGAACAACAATTATGGGGAAGATCCGAACAAAGGCGTAGTATTCCACTGCAGTAATTTGCCTAAGGAGGTGTTCGAAGAAATTCATATGGATTACCATGAGATCCTATCAGGTACGGTGGGCAGAGAAAATACGCTTGGTACGATACAAGGACGAATTAAAGCAAGTCCCTTCACGTACTGTGGCATTGCAACTGATGATTTGAACGGCGGAATTGCAGTCTATACGGGCGAAGGACAGTTTACGCGTGATCCACTGCTGACGTTCGGAGGTTACGGTGTTATCCAAGTACCGAAATTCCAGAAGCTGCTTCGTTATATTTGCGAAAATGGCTTTGAACACCATGTATCATCCAGTATGTCAAGCGTTGCTGATCCAATGGAGGAAGCGTTCGGCAAGTATATGGGCTGGAAAACTTATCGTCATGAAGAAGCTCGACACGATCAATAGCCAGCAGCACTGCACTTCTATGAACAGTTACCAATCGCAATTCCACAAGATACAAACACCACTAACAGCTAAACAGAAAAATGCAGCTTTCCTCCTTCTGAGGTTAGCTGCATTTTATTTCGCATATGGAAAAACCTTGTTCACTATCCTTATCAAAAGATAAATATATATCCGTTCCTACTTCACCATTCCATCGTAAAAATCCACATCAAGCCTCGGTTGATACCAAGGTTCAATGTGGACCATTCAAAAAGCACTTCAATTTAAGCTAGTGGTAATTGACAACAGCAGTTTCATTGAATCCTAATGAAGTCATTGTTATGACTCCCTTCTACCCGCTTTCGTCCATTTCAGCGTGTCATTAATCCAAACGGCCATGCTTCCAGGCTCACGATTAGCCCAAGCATAGTAAGGTATGGCCTGAATGTCCACCGCTTCCTCCTGCCATTCGCAGCTCTCCATCTCTGCATACAACCGCGTCTGCCAGAATTGCTCCCTATGCGTGGATTCTGCTTTTCTGATAACACTTCCAGATCCTCTTATGACAGTCACCCCGCCGAGAAAATCGGAAACATGTTCCGCTCTGAACTCAGAATTTCGAGTCAAAGCCAGATCTCTTACATCATGACCATGGTCAACACCCTCTAAGCAATATACAAGCGGGCCTCGCACTAGAGCTGTTTTCTCGCGGTTGCTCTCGACATTGGGATGTGATTCCACCCGTTTAACCTTCATCTCTAGCAAGAGTTCGACGATGTCACCTTTATGCCATTGTCGATCTAATTTCGCATAACCCTTAGTCGTTGTTAGGGGAATTGGCTTGCCATTCACTCGAATTTCCGCTTGATCGCAC
Organism: Paenibacillus sinopodophylli; assembly: GCF_005930355.1. Lineage (GTDB taxonomy): Bacteria > Bacillota > Bacilli > Paenibacillales > Paenibacillaceae > Pristimantibacillus > Pristimantibacillus sinopodophylli. Next base: position 174,919 of record NZ_VDBO01000001.1, on the reverse strand, counting down.
CAGCTCGGTATACGTAGATTTAAATTAAATGCAGTTGGGGAATCAGGATTTATAGTAAGCGTTGTCTTACCATTCCAAGGATATTGCGTCTCCTGCATCAGTTCTACTATATTACCTTCAAAGATTAGTTTCGTCTCACTGCCGATATATAAATTCACATAACATTCGTTGTCCTTCTGTCCGTAAATATACTCTCCCATTTTGGGAATAAATCGGGTCAAATTAGGCGGACAGCAGGCGCAGCTAAATGTAGGCTGGCGTCGATGAGTTCCTTCGTTCTCAAGTGGATTCGTGTAAAAAAACGCTTTTCCATCCAAAGAGATTCCTGCCAAAAGCGCATTATAAAGAACCCTCTCCAATACATCCGCATACTGCGCATCGGCAAACAGCAAATTCATTCGGCTGCTCCAGAACACCAAACCGATCGAAGCGCAGGTTTCACAATAAGCTTCGTCATTCGGCAGGTTATAGTCTGTGGAGAATCCTTCCCACCGCCAGACGTTATCCCCAATTCCGCCTGTAAGGTACATTCTCTTATTAACCATATTCGACCACAAGCGTTGTAAAGCTTCTGCATACTCCGCGTCATTGTTCATTCCAGCAATATCCGTTACAGCAGCATACAAATAGGCTGCTCTCACCGCATGGCCTTCTATCGTATCTTGTTCTTTAACAGGCAAATGTGCCTGCATATACTTGGCTATGCCGTACTCTCTGAATGGAAGTGCTCCTCTTTCACGAGGAACGCCTTCCAGTGCCGACCATCCGTTATACATTTGTTCTTCAGCTTCGGAATTGCCTCTCATCTCAATAAAGAACTCCGCCAGCTGCTTATATCTTCGTTCGCCTGTGAGCTCGAATAATTTAATTAGGCCAAGCTCTATCTCTTCGTGCCCTTCATAAACAAGCCGTTTATCAACGCCAAAGGTCGCATCAATTAAATCCGCAAACCTGCAAGCCGCTGTTAACAATTTTTTACTGCCGGTTGCTTCAAAGTGTGCAACAGACGCCTCGAAAAAAGTGCCAGCCGTATAAAGCTCATGTCCGAATAGCAAATCGCTCCATCGTTGTTCTGGATCAACCGTTATGATATAAGAATTCAAATAACCGTCCGGCTGCTGCATCGCGATAATTTTGTCAACTACTTCGTCTATCAAAGCTAGAACGTCAGGAGATTGACTCTCCTTATAGATCCAGCAGGCTCCTTCCAGCATCGTATAAAATATGCCATCGTTGAAAATCGCCCCTTCATAGGCACTCTCCAAGCTGCCAGAAGCTCTATCAAAGTTGCGAAAAAAACCGTCTTCCCTGAATTTATCCCATAAATGCGGCAGTGTATGCTCACGCATACTAACCATTCTTTCGGACCAAAAAGCATCATGAATAGACACCTGATCATAAGGAATTTTGTTCACTCTCTTAAACATACGAATTCGTCTCCTGACTTTGGTAGCCATTATTATGATTATGTTTTCTTCTGATCTGACGGAATGAACTTCCTAATTTTCAACCACTCCACGCATGAGGATTTCCAAGCTCCAACATGGTCATTCTCAGTCGCTAATCCCATTCCGTGCGGGCCACTCTCGTAAATGTGCAAATCAAATGGAACCTTATGTTTACTAAGCGCGAGCGCAAACAACAAGCTGTTCTCTACGGGAACAGCCTTGTCGTCAGCCGTATGCCATAGAAAGGCTGGTGGGGTCTGATTTGTGACCTGCAGTTCAGAGGATAATTGCCTCAGCAACTCTTCACTAGGACTATCTCCGAGCAGATTAATCATCGAAGGCTCGTTACGGTATTCGCCAAAACTGATAACAGGATAACAAGCAATAATTAAATCCGGACGACAACTTGTCTGTCTTACAGCCTCGTCATCTTCAGGTATTCGCATATCAAATTGAGTAGCTGCCATTGACGCTAGATGTCCACCTGCCGAGAAACCGAGAACGCCTACACGATTAGGATCTATATTCCAACTCCCGGCTTGTTCTCGAACAAGCCGGATTGCTTGCTGCACATCATATAACGCAGCTGGATGCTTATGTGGTGAGACGCGGTATTTCAGAACAAAGGCAGAAATGCCTAATGTGTTCAGCCAAAGAGCTATGGGCTCACCCTCATATTCTGCTAAGCCCCCATAAGCACCACCAGGACATATGATAATCGCTCCTATTGGATGATCAGCGGCGGCTATATAGGGATGCAATTGTGTCTCCAAATTAAACGCAGGCTGAGATGATGTCATCCAGACGTCCCTCTGCAAGTCCAATATTCGTATCCGCTGCTCCGTAGTAAATCTTGACCGTACCATCATCCTCAACGATCGCATTGCAAGTAAATACGACGTTCGCGACTCTACCTTTCATTTCGTAGTCATGTTCCGGCCATAATATATAGTCCCTTGTATAGCCAATGACGAGTGAAGGATCTTCAAGATCGAGCAAACAAGCTTTGAGCCGGTAAATAAAGCCATTGCAAGTCTGCGATACGGTATGGTAAATCTCAAGCCAGCCTTTGTCGGTCTTAATTGGAACAGCTCCTGCTCCCATTTTGTATCCGTCCCGGAATGGCTTGCCTTCATAGGAAAGTGGTTTGCTTTTCCCCCAAAATACAAGGTCTGGAGAATAACTGACCCACATATAGGAGGGGTTCAATTCATTTCCGAATGGGCGATCGAAACGTAAATAAAGATTATCCCGCTTCTCAGGGAATAACACGCCGTTCCGATTGCCAAGCTCGCTCCCTGTACAAACACGTTCGAAATGGACAAAATCAGAAGTACGCAATATGCCGATTCTCACATCGTTTTGTGATAAATCACTGGCGTATAAAATAATAAATTCGTTATCGCTTATTTGTGTAATCCGCGGATCATATGTGCAGGTTTCTGGATGATCCGGATCAGGAGCAGGCCAATTGACTGGCTCAGGATCTGGGGTAAACTTATACCCATCATGGCTTCTGGCGATCCAAATGCGATGAATGTCATCCAAAGTCGTCACGTCCATCATCATGATGTATTCGTTTTTAAATTTGATTGCCCCCGGATTAAACGTATACAATACCTCTTGTGGCATTAGTTCAGGTGACATGATTGGATTGTTTGCATATTTGGTCAACACTCTAGTTTTCATGATCATTTCCCCTTCTTATTTCACGGCTCCATTAACGACACCTGAAAAAATATATTTCTGCAGAACCAAATAAAAGATAACCATCGGAATCGCTACGAGAATAATAGCAGCAGACTGCATCGTCCAAGACGAGCCATAACTGTTCGAGAACCTCATCAGCTCAGTCGTCACAACGCCTAAACTCTGTGACGGCATATATAAATAGGGTGAATACAGATCATTATAAATACTGATCGTGCGCAAGATCAGAATTGTCGCTGTTGCTGGCGTCAGGAGCGGAAATATAATCGATCGATAAATTCGGAACAAGGATGCTCCTTCCAAATAAGCACTCTCATCCAGCTCATAAGGGATATTCTTAATAAATTGCAAATAAATATAGATTTGCACTACATCAGCGCCTAGTGATAGAAGTACCATAGAATAGTGAGTATTAAACAAACCCAAGTTTTTAATAATTCCGAAGGTCGCTACCTGCGTTGTGATTCCAGGTATGACAAGTGCACCTGCATATGCACCTAGAATCAAAGACTTTAATTTGAATTGGAATCTGCCAAGTGCATAAGCTACCATCGTGCCTAACAAAATATTTCCTGCGAGAGAGAGAATAATAATATACGAAATATTAAAGTAAGAACGCAGGAACTTACCCTTTTGCAAAACATTTGCAAAATTATCAAAGTTGAAGAAGCTGCCTGGAAGTGCATATCCTGCAGATAAGGCAAACTCTGTAGGAGTCTTGAACGCCGCAACAATCACGATGTAGGGCGGGAACAGGATGCAGACTGCTGCAATGAACAGACTGATATATTTGAGCGTACGAATCATTTCTCATCCCTCCCGAAGAACAGCCATCTTTGAGCAAGAACTAGAATGATGGTAATAATCATTAGCAGAACTCCCATTGCCGAAGCTAGACCGAAATCACTATAGCGGAAAGAGGTCAGCAGTGTATTCGTTACGAAGGTATCACTCATACCAAGCGGCGAGCCGGATGGAAAAATGACAAACGGAAATTCAAAGGCCGATAAGGCTCCGTTCAAATTGAGGAAAAAGCATAATTCCAATATTCTTCTTAGGCTAGGCAGTGTAATGAAGCGGAAGGCCTGAAATCCGTTTGCTCCGTCAATGCTTGCTGCCTCATAAATATCATTAGGTATCGATTGAAGGGCTCCTATAATAATGACCATCATAAAACCCATGTACTTCCACGTTGACATAAAAGCCAGCGTATAGTTGATAATCTTCGGATCACTCAGCCAATTCATGGCTAAAGACCCAAGACCGATCTCCTTCAGCACGACGTTCAGAGCACCGACTTCATTGTTCAACAGGAAGGTAAACATGAAAGCGATAGCTACGCTATTAATGATATATGGCGAGAACAGAATCGCACGAAAGATATTTCTTCCACGAAGCTTACTGTTTAGAATGACTGCGAAATAAAGAGACAATCCGATTTGTACAAAGCCTACAAAAAAGTAGATGAGGTTATGACTAAAGATTTCGAAATATTTGGGATCACTAAACACCCGAATATAGTTATCTAAGCCGACTCCTGTTTTGACAGATGAAATACCATTCCAATCTGTGAAGCTTATCGTAATTAAACTGAATGCAGGGTAATAAGTGAATACACCTAGCAGCAGTAAAGGAATAATCAGAAACGACCACAGAATAATAATCTTCTGCATTCTTAATGATAGAACAGCCATATTCAGCAGCCTTTCCGGCTTATTTGGAGAACAGTTGAACGCGTATAGCGAAGCCCCTGCTCTCCAATAATCCCCTTATTATTTTCTTGCATCCGCCCATTTTTTATTGTATTTATCCCATATTGGCTGAATGTTGCTGTCCTTGTTCAACATGATTTCTTGGAGAATCGTTGGATTCGTAATTTGTGATTTATTCAAAATTTGGTTGTACCGATCTGGCGGAGGCAATACCGTAACGATGCGTGGCCCGTTAGCCAGGAACTCGGCAAGCGGAGCATTATTGGATTTCATATCTTTAAGTGCAGGAATCATGCCAGAAAAGTCCTGATAACCTGATTCCTCAATCCAAAATTTGTAGAACGCTTTGGCTGTCTCCATATTTTTGCTTTTCTTATTAATGACAACATTCCAGCCCGGAGTCATCATCGTGACGGGCTCTCCAGAATTATCAATTGGCAGCGGGAAAAATCCGATATCTTCTGCTGGTGTCCCCTCTAACGCTCCCAAGCCGTAGTTAGCCAGATAAAGCATTCCCACTGCTCCAGAAGCCATCTGCTTCCGCAAAATATCCCAATCGCTGGATAATAGATCTTTCTCAAAGTACCCTTTATCTACTAATTCTCTAACAAAACTGAATCCTTTTACTAACGGATTTTCTTGATTGTACGGTGCATCCTCGTTAACCATCTGCTCATACATCGCATTGGAATCCGCTGTATTCGCGAAGGCTACCGTCTCCCATGTACCAAGCGGCCAATTGCTTTTCAGCATGCTTCCCATCGGCAGAATGCCTTTGGCCTTTAATTTCTCCAGAGCAGCAAGCAGCTCATCGTAGGTTTTCGGAGCCGCGTCAATACCGGCTGCAGCAAATGTTTTCTTATTATATAAAACCCCAGTAACGTATACCCCTTCACTTACGGCATAAGCTTTTCCTTCATATACAGAAAGCGGCAAATATGTTTTCCCTTCGTAACCAAGGTCATCAATAGGGGCATAAAATTCCGGCCATAAGTCCGTTGTTGGCGTAATAATTGCATTCATGTACATGACATCCGGTGCCTCATTGGAAGCTAACCTGATTTTTAGAGTGCCCTCATAATCCTTAATAGGTTCGATCACCACTTCAGCTTCTGGATACTTCTCATGGAATTTTTCCGCATATTCTTTGAGTTTCTCATCTACATCCGTACGGTTGATTGCAAATGTAATCTTTCCTTTAATTTCACTAGTTGACGGCGTTTCCGATGCTGCCGCAGACTCGGCTGGAGGTGTGTTCGCCTCTGATTGCCCGTTGTTATTGCTTGCATTATTTCCACCACATGCGGATAACAACGACATAGAAAGAACGACTGCCAATAAACTGCTCAGTGATTTATTTTTCATAGAAATCCCCCTATTTGTCTTATTGCAGCTGAACCATTCGGCCGTATGGTATCGCTTACATATAAAATTGTAACATAGCATTTCCATGACCTTAATGGTCTGTAATTACATTTCCATAGTTACGATTACACTTTTCGACTCAGCACTTATTCCGATATTCCAACGGCGTATAGCCGTTCATTTTCTTGAATAGCTTAGTAAAATACGTTGAATCCTGATAACCGATCTGTTCAGCTACTTCATATACCTTTAATTCAGTCTGTTCCATCAGAAGCTCTTTAGCCTTCTGCATCCGGACATCAATTAAATATCCAGTCAAGCTCTCCCCTGTCTCCAGCTTAAACAAGCGAGATAAATAATTCGGATTCAAATGTACGAGCTCTGCGATAGCCATCATGTCCAAATCCATTTGAAAATGATCCAATATCCAGCTTTTAACGACTCGAATGGCCTTCTTCTCATCACCATTTATTGTTGCCGCTTTAATGAGCGGCTGCTTGGCAAGAAGAATGGCGGACAGCTTCTCATCAAGTTCATCAGGATCTACCGGCTTAAGAAGATAATCAATTACACCGTAGCGCATAGCCGTCCTTGCATAATCGAAATCCGAGAACCCGCTTATAATAAGGCAGGACAAATCCAAATGATGAATCTTAATTTCCTTAATAAGCTCCAAACCATCCTTAAATGGCATTTTGATATCGGTAATAAGCAGATCGAGCTCCCCCGGATGCATAGCATTTATCGCGTTTATCGCTTCTTGTCCGTTGTTGTAGGCAGCTACGATATGATAATTTGCATTCATTTCACCTATAAGCTTAGTCATTCCTTTTAAGATGGTTACTTCATCATCCACAATTGCAATATTTAACATACGGCTCTCCCCTTTCTAGTTGAAAACAAGTTACAATCGATTCAATTCTCCATCATAGGCAGCTTCAATTGTACAATTGCACCTTTACCGAGCTCACTATAAACATACAAGCCATACTTGGCTCCGAAGTGCAGCTTAATACGTTCATTTACATTTTTAAGTCCAATCCCGCTCCCTGAAGCTCTGTTACCATGATCATCCGCATTTCCCAATTGGATTCGGCTGTTCAAATGACTTACCATCTCGGGCGACATGCCAATACCATCGTCTTCGAAGGTGAAGTAGCAGACATCTCCTTCCACCTTTGATGAAATGATAATGGTTCCTGGTCCCGATCTGCTCTCGAGGCCATGAAAGATGGCATTTTCAACAATGGGCTGAAAAACAAGCTTAATCAACGTATAGTTTTCCAGCTTGACGTCAATATGATTCTGCAAGTGAAACCGATTCTCGAAACGGTAGTTTTGAAGCTTAATATAGTTCGTCAGATGCTCGATTTCCTGTTTTACTGTGACGGTTTCTCTCCCTTGAATAATGCTGTATCGCAACAGCTTTCCGAGAAATAACGACATTTGGGATACCTCCCTATCCTCATTAAGCAGCGCCTTCATCCTTAAGCTTTCTAAGGTGTTATAAATAAAATGCGGGTTAATTTGCGCTTGCAGCGCTTCCATCTCCGCCTCCTGCTTCCGATAAGAAGCTGCTTGTACATCTTTAATTAATTCATCGATGCGCTTGATCATTCGATTAAAATGTATGCCCAATATGCCAACCTCGTCCGAGAATCGAACAGGGAAGCTGACCGTGAAATCGCCCTCCTGCACCCTTTTCATTAACCGAGTTAAAGCCCGCAGTGGTTTGGTAACCGCCAAGGAAATGAATACGGAGCTGATCAACGTTATGAGCAAAATCACAGAAGTAATGATAAGGGTAGAATTTCGTACCTTTGTTGCTTTACTGAACAATTCCTTCGTTTTCACGTATACATATACTTTCCAGCCCAGCTTCTGAGAGGTTAGATAAATGGCATAATATTGCTCGCCTTTCTGATTAATATGGAAATTACCCGAATCCTGTTGTGATTTTTCAATGCTTTCCAAGTCTCCCCATGAACGCGATATATTCTCGTAAGCGCTATCAAAAATAACGTTATTTTCATTGTCCACAATCGTTGTTTTACCGCCCGTAATCTGATCCAGATGTTTGAAATAAGCTTCTACCGCGCTTAAATCCGTCTCAACCACTACAAAACCAACAGGCTTATACGTCGTTAAATCAATAATGTCACGAACCATCGTCAACACATATTTCGTTTTGCCAGAAGCTGTTGTAGCCGCTTGCGTATTAATTAATACGGCAGAGCCGCTCTGATCCCTTGCAATTTGCTTTAACCGGTCATAGTGCGTGGCAATCTCCTTGTTGTTTCCATCCAGACTGTTGCGGTAGAAGGTGTTGCCATAATTGTCGAAAATGTAGACCGCATTCGTCCCCTTCTTCATATCGGACATCAAGCGGATAAAAAAATCGATGCGGCTGTCCTTCTCTATTCCCTTCTCAGGAGAAGCGATGTAGCTCTGAAGCTCGCTAGAGTACATCGGAATCTTCGTAATCATACGCATATCTTCAATATAATCTTCAATTCGATTTAGAACCTCCAAGGACGTTTGTGAAACGTAATCAGCTGTATTTTGTTCAATTGATTTTCGGTAATAATTGTAAGAAACGATTGCAGAGATGGTAATTGGAATAATCAGCATGAAAACAAAGATAATGACTAGCTTTCTAGACATGCCTAGACTAGAAAATTTGAATCTAATATTGTGCATCCTGCACCTCATTTCTAACGGTTAGCCGTTAACCTCATTAAAACATATAAAGTGTCAGGAAACATGAAAAAAGCAAGCGAGAACGCTTACTTTTTTCAATATCATCTTATCATGAATCAATAGCCGTTATTTATTAATACAATAGGTATTATCCCTTTGGTAGGACGGCCTACAGATGTCACTTCTATTAAGAGGTCATACCTCGGTTGTGAGAGCCCATGACCGGTTACGGTAAACTCGATTTCAGTCGTGCCGATGTTGCAATGATAGTGCTCTAGCGGAAAGCCTAGATGTGTCCCCGGTGTTACTTCCCAATCAGCTGGAACATGCCATTTCACCTGAATAAACTGCTGCATGTACAAATTATTTTCGATCATCAGCTTAAAGGTACGAGGCTTTCCTTCACTCACCACTGGTTCCTGTCCATAATGCAAGAATGCGTTGAATATAGAAAAGTCATATTTCACCGTAAATGGACTAAGGGATAACGTGTCTTTGAAGCTTCTGTCTTTCCATGCATTAATGTGAACGGGATGGTCAAGCAGCTCGTCACCTTCATTCATGTCAATCAGATAACCTTCGCCTGCATGAAGCAGATCGCAATACTCGGTGCCCAGAAATTCAGGAGCAAGCCTCATTACACGTTCAGTCAGCTCTCCGACTGTACTAGGAATTCGTGTTCCCTGATCACACACATTGAGCGTTATAGTCTTGATAGAGTCGCCAATCGGATCGAGCCATTTCGCAGGAAGCCCCTCTTTGCCAAGAATAATACCCATAATGGACCCGATCGTGGCAGCTGTACAGTCCGCGTCTTCACCACAATTCGTAGCGATGCAAATACTTTTCTCGAAATCACCTTCCCCATATAACCAACCAATGATCATAATCCCAACATTGCTAGGAGCATCGTAACCGATTGGCCCTACTGGAATATCACCTTCAGCTTGAGGTTGTATGGCGGAAGTACTCAGAAGACCAAAGCTTCCAGGAACCGCCGTTAATACATGTATTCTTGCTTCTTGCCAAGTCGCTCCCGATTGATAAGAATGAATGGCCGTATGAACGGCCTTCGCAATCCCCGAATCTTCAGGGATATAGGACAGCCCGATGTCTATTAATCGGTAAGTATCACTTTCTACGAAAGCAGCACTTTCGATAGCTGCGCAGAATACCTCCGCATAGACCCCTTCGTGGCTATGATCAACGATGGCATCCTCATAGGCGTACTTGACGGCAATTTCCGGATGCCCAGGTGCCAAGCAGGCCCAAATCTCGGAGCGTATGAACGCACCGTTGCTGTCGCGGTATAGATTATGATTGTAGCCAGATAATGGAGGCACGATTCCTGCACGCAAGTTGTTTTTCCCTGCTCCATACTCCCCCATATTAGGAGAGATATAAGAAATCCAATATTCGCCTAATATTTGAGCATTCAAAGCGCTTCCATATTTCTCAGCGGCATTCAACCAGATCAGCTGCAAATCCAAATCATCATTCGGCAAAGGCTCCCCATACAGCTCCTGCGTATAAAACGAAACATCGAATACGCCGCGTTTACATTCAAAAGGAGCACCGAGCGTTCCTCCAATATTTTTCCCTAACCAACAGCCTTCCAACTTACTTTTATATTCCTGAAAACTTAGCTTCACTGTATCTCCTCCTGATAGTAAAGATGAACAAGTTTATTATATCGAATCCGATTTTCGATCTTAATGGTCTGACATTACATTTATAGTCCTTCAAGTATGGATATTTGGTTCAAGAGATTCATCATGACCTGGGCCGCTTCCACGCGAAGCGAATTCGACTTCGGATCAAACACATCACCTGATTTACCTCTCATCAAGCCCGCAGCTATTGCCATTTCGACTTCTTTGGCTGACCACCGAGAAACTTCCTCAGCGTCACGATACCCTTCCAGCTCGTTCACTGATTGAATAGATTGCTTGGTTTTCCATTCGAATGCTCTTATGATAAGTGCGGCCATCTGTTCGCGTGTAATCTTAGCATTGGGGACGAATCTGCCGTCGGAAATTCCGTTAATTAATCCCGCTTCATAAGCCATTTCCACATCATTCGCATACCATGCTCCTGCTGCAACATCAGCAAATGCTGAAGAAGCAACAGCTGAACCTTGTGATTTCATGCCAAGTGCTCGAACTAATAATGAAGTGAATTCGGCTCTTGTCGTGGATGCGTTTGGCTTGAATTCATCATCCGTCACACCATTAACGATATGCCGGGCCGCCATGATCTGCAGTGTTCGAGATGCCCAGTGAGCAGCAGGAATGTCCTTAAAGGTTTTGTTGTACTCCAGCAATACATATTTGCTCAGATGATCAAGTGAAACAGCTACACGATCTGTTTGAGCGTCGAGCGTACCGCCCACATACTCCCAACTACTTGCTGCCTCGTTGAAATAATAGACACCTAGAAGCTCTCCATCTATTTCTTTATCCAAGTAAGTGAAAACAAGTTCTACACCTGATCCCACTTGCTCCGCTACTGCTTTGCGCCCGTCAGGTGCAACAAGCACGAGGCTAATATCGTAAGGCTGCCCGACGACTTTCACCTTAGCATGACGCTGTTGCAGCATCATTTCCGCAATTCCTGTCTCATCGACTATTGGAAGAAATTCAACTTTCAACAAGGCATCCTTTACGTTCCCCAATTGGTTTCTCAGTGCTTGTATCACTTCCGGCTTAACGTTAATCGTCAGCAGCGGCGTTTGTACTTTAAGCGGCAGACCTCCAATTTCACTATTTAGAATAGAAGCGAATTTTTGATTGGAATCCACTTTCGCAACTGCTATTTGATCGATTATTGTTACTGGAGTTAAACCATTGCCATTCCCCGCTGCGCCTTTGCTGCCGCTGACAGCAGAATGTGAGCTAATCTGAATGCTAACCCCAGCTGTGGGGGATTGTACGGTCGATAACAATTGACTATTAATCGCTTTGACAGATGTTAAGGATATGGAAGCAGCACCGCTAGCAATCGCCTTAAATTTAAATTCACTTAATGTTAATGATCCATTGTCACCCTGTACAAGACCGATCTTAGTACCCGCATATTGAATTCGATTCTGAGTAACGATAGGATCAATAGCAAAACCGCCAATCTTATCTTTGGTTTCCTGAAGCTGCAGGCGGGTTGAATCGTACGCTAGGTTTACTTCATAGCCATAAAGATCGACGATATTGCTGCCTTCGACTTTAACCGTAAACTCGCTGCCAGCCTGAATTGACAGTGTCGAAGGGATTAAAGAATAAGAAGGCACTGGCGCTGCTGCTGCTTGATTCGGTACACAAACAATAATAGCTAGAGAAATTACTAAGCTTACTAACAGCCATCTATTTTTCATTAATGGACCCCATCCTTTTATGGAAATTGAGAGAGACAGCATCATCGCTGTCCCTCTCATCATTTCAGTTTAATATTAGCTGTGCTATAGCGGCCATATCCGCAATATCAATCACATTGTCTTGATTGTAATCTGCCTTCATATACGTATTGTTCCAATCCGCATCGGCGGACGTTTTCCCATAATAGGAGCCTACTATAGCAAGGTCACCTATACTGATCCTGTTATCCGCGTTTAGATCCCCTCGTTTTTGAATCTGAATCGTATGAGAAATGCCATCCACTTCAAACTCATCTCCTTGACTGTTTGCAACGACAATATCGCTTAAGGCAGTGACCGCTTCTGTGATCTGAGTCGAAGGCTTGGCTTTGAACGTAAATTTCAACCAATCCCCGTTAGGTGCAAATCCCGTCCCTTGTGCTGCTGCAATGACTCTTACTTTCCCAGGCTCAATTTCCTGTCTACTAAGTACAGCAAATCCCGACTTCAAAGAAATGGCGTCGATAAATTCTAGCTTCGCAGAGTCGAATGTGACTACCAGATCCTGCGCGTAGATGTTTTCAAACCCATTTACATTAAAATCTTTCAGACCGTACGTCAGCCCAAACTCTGCCCCGCTGTATATCTGATCGACACCGACAAGTGTTGATTCATTGCTGGATTCCGTAACCCTGCTAATAAAGAAATCATCCAGATAGACATCATCCAGTGAGCCGTCTGACTGGAAGTACATGATTGCGCTGCTAACCGTGCCTGTCCATGTAATATTTTCGACACCGATAATTTCCGTGAAATTTTCATGGCTTATCATTGTTATTGGTGCCGTGAACCATCGTGATCCCGCGCTATCTGTAATATTAAGCGTTACGAATCCCCCGGCAGAGCTGTCAGCATACTTCGCCCATACCCCAAAGGAATACGCTCCTTGTCCATTAACATTCAGTAAGCTTGTAATGTCTTGATTGGCTCCAGCCCAAGTATCTGTACGATTAAAAGCCCAAAGTGAATAATTGCCCGAATGTGCATAGATATTGCTCACATCAATGGAAGCCCCTTGTGCAGCCCATGGCGCTATACCTTCTTCAAATCCAGGATTAACAAGCTCAGTAATATCTGCTAAAGTGGATGCGCTTGCCACGTTGGATAAGAGGGATACATTCGGGATATCGTTCTCTGTTTTAATAGCAAAATAATAAAGGCTGTCAGCCGTTAAAAAAGGCACAGTAACGGACTGTGAAGTTCCAGAAGATTCAGGGAATGGTCGATTTCCCAGTCTCGTAGCACTTGACCAACTCGCATCGGTTATTGGTGAGGTCGAGTAGCGGATATCATAACGATTCGCCGTTCCTGTAGCCCCATCTCTTCCTGATGCTGTCCAAGTTAAAACCGCTTTATTATGATCAATTGAACTTATCGCAAGATCTGTAATTGCACCAGGGACCATGGAAGCACTTGCAGCATCATGTCCACCACTCGTGAAAGCTACAGTAGGTGCCCAACTAATCACATCATGGACTGCGCTGGTTCCTCCATTATTCACCTCAAACCTTATCACATCGTTCTGAGTGATAGATATAGCGTCCAAATTCGTCGCATAGCCTGCCAAATCGTCGGATGAGATTAACTGTGCAGCTTGATCAGCAGGCCAAATAACTTGACCGTTTTTGGTCACGCGAGCCAGTGCACCGTCCCCACCGATTTCATTCTTGAATACTTGTCCTCGAATGCTAAGCACGCCGTTATATGGAGCAGTCCACGCGTTAGATATCCAATGGTCTGCTGAACCAGAAGCGCTTAAATTAAATTGTGAAATATAACCGCCTGCTGTCCCGTACCAATTCTCAGCCAGATCATAGGTCAAGCTCGAGTAGCTATTTCCGTCGAATAGGTGATACGACCAGTTTCCTGTCGTTCCCGTCGCTCCGAATTCGTTTGCAGCATTATTAATTTTGTCAGCGGACGGAATGGACACATTATTAGATATATCCGACCATTCGATAAATTTACTTTCATCAATAATGAATTCATTCTCGAAGAACAGGCTGTCTTTAATGGTTCCAGTTGATTGCCCTGTATCGCTCGTTGCCCAAATGGCCCCAACCCCGTTACGAACAAACGTGTTGCCTAGCACTTCGTTGTTGCTATTGAAATCGGTACCGAATCTGTCCGGAACGACACAATTACATAGCAGCCATTCCAAAGCTCCTCCATAGTTATTAGCAAAATAATTGCCTCTGAAATGATTGGAGTCATTTTTCCCTTCGTTGTCGATAGCAGATTGATCAGTCGAACCCGTGTCCGGTGTATTTAAAAACAGATTATTGGCTATCGTCATATTCTGAGTCCCGAATAGAAAGCTTGCCGTTGTTCCACCACTCTGATTTACGTTGGCAGCTTTGTCTATCCGATTGTCAATCCAATACGAATTTTTTGTACTCATAAATACGAGCGCCTTGGCAGAAATATCATGCAGATGATTGTTTTTGACGACTACGTTTTGGAATGTGCTCGTCGGTGCTGCAGAGTTGTTATGCATAACAACAATGCCATACGAGGATGTTGGACCGATCTCGTTATGCGAAATCTCAACATCTTTCACCAGCCACTGTCCTGAAGTTGGAGTTGCCGCAATATCAGCACTTCGAACTTGCATCGCTATGGCATTAGGGCCTCCTACCATACTATGGATATAATTGTCTCGGAATTTAATACCTTGATGACCCGTTGTGGAGTACAGAAACTGCGGCCCTACGCCTGCATGACTGAATTCCAAATTGCGAACTTCCCAGTAATCAGCATTCAATAACGTAAGCGTCTTATCCGTCGCATTGTTATTTCCGCGAATGACAGGACGATCACCTGTGCCATAGCTATCGACAACGATCCAACTGCTTAGCGTTCCTGTCCCTCCAGCAGGCTTAAACTCTTGTGTCCAACTACTTCCCCGCTCCAGATAGATTGTGTCACCTGCTGCAAATGTCTTTGTATTCACATTCGTGAAATCACACCATGGGCCTTCGTTTCCAGCTGTGAGCGTTCCAGAGCTCCCTGTGTTCTCATTGCTGCAGGCATTATTACTTATGTAATAATTAGCCGCGTACGCAGACGTAGGTGTGCTGAATAGCACAACTAGCATGACGATGAAACTGAAACCGAATACATAATAAAAATATGATGCTGTAAGCTTGCTCTTCATCCTGTTCTCGCCCCTTTAAATTATGGTATAGGGTATCCATGGAATGAACTCCATAATGATACCGCTTACATTAAAAATGTTATCATATTCATTTGGAGCGGATAATGGATCACCGTTACTTTTATAGTCCTATGATGACTATAAAGATCGTTATTTTGTTACAACGGGAGTTCTTATCTTTTTACTATTTCAGATACCGGAAAAAGACCCACTTTATTCAAATTCCATATGATTCGTTATATAGGGATGCTAACTAGTCCGCATTTTCTAAGCTTAGGGGCACTAGCGCAAATTCACTTTAACACGCAAAAAAACGGCAAACCATAAATGGGTCTGCCGTTTTGTCATTAAATAGCACTGTATAAAGACTTTTTTTCCATGTCTACCTTAAGGGGAGCATATCGCTTTCTTGACAGTTCTATTCTTAGTATAAGGGCGTTCAACTCATCTTAAACAAAAAGACATTCATATACATTTTGCTTTTAATTCCCTTTTCTTTAGTGATGTGCGGCAACTGATGCTTGGGCAGCAGGCGCTGTTTTCTTCCTCCTGGCCACACACACCACCGTAACTCCCCAGCTTATGCAGGATATCAACAACAGGTTAATAATATACGAAGAGATTGATCCGCCGCTGCCATAAATGAGCTTCATATAACCTTGAATTGCATTTGGCGCAGGTAGGAATTGACCGATATTTCGATAAGGAGCAGTCAGCATCACAGCAGGTATAATGTTCCCTGCTGTCAACAGCTGAAGCGGAACTAAACCAACATTAAACAAAGGACCAGCCTGTCCGAATAATGCAAACGCCATTTGCGTTACGCAAATGCAAGCTAAGTATACAACCATATGAAACGTCCACATGGTAATGAAAGAACTGCTTACATCCACGAAGAGCATTGCCGCAGCGGTAATAATGAACGGAAAAACGATTGTAAGAAGCAATAAAAGCTTCTGACGGGCGAAGAAGATTTCCCATTTGCTAAACGCACTTTGCAGCTTAAGCGATGATAAATTCAATTGAATGTTCATTGTCATAACGGCAATATAAGAAATAAATCCAAGAATCATCGGAAGCATCGTCGTGGAAAAGTTGCTCACGCTGTTCGTCTTCACAAGTTCCTGATGTACGGGCAGTTCGTTCATACCTGCTAAGCTTCCGCTTACATTGCTCGTAATTTGAGCCGCAACGGATTGCATCATTCCTTTTGCAAGCTCTGAATTGGCTTCATTCACATAATAAGTAATCGCGCCGTTTCCTTTATTTTGCACATCATCCGCCAGTTGATCAGCAATGACAATAATCATATGAATCTCGCCTTCGTTCATTCTAGCCTGCGCATCCTCAAGATTAGCCATTCTCTCTGCATGGAAAGGTGCTTCATTCTCGATTTGATCCGCAATGCCTGCTCCTTGCGTGCCTTCAGTTGCCACAATCGCTACATCCAGCTTATCGAGCCGTTCTGACGCTCCGTCATAACCCGTCATCCATATCATAACAAATAACAAAGGTACGATTAATCCAAAGACCATACCGATCACTGTCGTAGGGGCCTTCATAAAGCTTTTGAATACGTTCACGCTAATTCCTCCATTATCTACTTATATACTGTCATCTGATATATATGCATATGCATGTATGTGCGCGAAAAAAAGTGGGGTTCAACATACCCCAGCATTCAATCTACATCTTCTAATTTGGAGGCAGTACCTAAATTATCATACAATTTATTAATAACACTAATAAATACGTCGATATCGTCCTCCGGAATCCCCTTCGTGGCTTCATCATGGATATGTTCAACATGTGAAATGAGAAGCTCGCTTAGCTCTCTTCCTCTTGGCGTTAAGTACAGTAGAAATGCTCTCCGGTCGGACGGATCATCCTTCCGTACAATAAGCTCCTTCTTCTCCAGCTTATCGAGCACCTTGCCTATGCTCGTCTGATCCCTGACTACCAGCTCGGACAATTGCTTCTGAGAAATACCGTCATTGCTTGAAAGTCGATTAAGAACCCCATATTGCTGCGGCGTAATATCATAAGGCAGCAGTACTCGACTCAACACTTTTTTGTTCGCAATACTTGTTCGCGTGAGCAGAAATCCGATCGAGCGTTGATTGATGTCGAACCCCATATTAATTCCTCCATCACATAAAAATACATGCATATGCTATTATCAATTTCATTATTATATACCCATCTCAATGAAAAAGCCATAACCACTTTGTTGAATGGGTTCGTAGAAACCATCTGCTGAATTATTTCGAAGGTGTTTAATAAATAGAGCAGGCGATTTTAGCACCTGCTCATTAGAATTACTTATTGTGTTACCGTATAATCAAACCTTATTTCTTAACTTTCCTATACATCCGATTGTCCCTCGTTAAGCGTCTCTATCGGTTCGTTCGAACTCAAAATACGAACGTCCATCGCTCCCAAACCTCTCGTTATCTTCACTTCTGATGTGGATTCAGGCTTCAAAAAAGCTAGCATAGCGCGGATCGCCACTTCAGGGTCTACGTTCTCACCGCAGGTATAGCAATCAAGTGCAGCAAAGCCCTTCTCCGGATATGTATGAATAGACATGTGGCTCTCCGACAACAGAATCAGTACCGTGGCGCCTTGTGGCTCGAATTGCTGAGATTGAACGGATAATATCGTTGCACCACTCGCTTCTGCGGCTTGTACCATCTGTGTGCGCAGCAATTCCGCTGCATTTAAATATTCGAACTTTATTCCCCAAGCATCTACCGCTACATGCCGACCATACGTTGAATATTCCACCACTCAACACTCCTCTATTGTCATTTTGTCCCTTTGCTTCCCGTATAGAGCAGGTCGGCGGTCATAAAAAGGCGCGACAGCGCCATGCATGCGATTATTGTGAAGCAGGCTGAAATCAATTTCTCCTATCGTGAGCTCATTCTGATTCAGCTCTCCCACCTGTAAAATACCAGATTCTGTAAATGGAAAATCACAAGGGGAGAATATCCCCGCTTGGCAATAGCCTTGATCGATCTGAGGACGAGCTTCCGTCAACGACCCTACGAGCCCGCTAAGCGCAACGAATACTTGGTTCTCGATAGCTCTCGCTTGGCTGCAATAACGCACTCGGTAATATCCGAAAGCGGTATCCGTATAGGAAGGGCAAAGAATGAGCAAAACTCCCTGCTCCGCAGCCATTCTCGCCAATTCAGGAAACTCAATGTCATAGCAGGTTAGAATCGCCCATCTCCCCCACTGTGTGTCAATGATGTTCAGCTCATTTCCTTCAGAGAGGGGCCATCTCGTTCTTTCCTCTGGTGTCAAATGAAGCTTGTTCTGCTCTTCGATACGGCCATCTGGGAAGAATAGGAACGCTTTGTTGACAAACCTATCTTCTTCCCGGCAAATATGAGTACCCGCCAGAATCATCATATTAAGCTCACGGCTGCTGCGCTGAATAAAAGTCTTATACCTATCGGTGTATGAATCTAATAGCAGGCACGCATCTTCATGACTCAGAAGAGGATGGCACCCAAGCAGCTGCGCAGTGACATACTCAGGTAAAATAAGCAGGTCTGCACCTTTTTCGGCTGCATCACGAAGCTTAAACGATAATCCAGACCAGAACAGCTCTTCGGATGCCACATCCGATAGGCCATATTGAGCTACTGCGACGGTTAGTCTATTCATTGGGTTCTTCCTTGTCTATGACCGAATTTGAAGAGAATAGATGTCCGTACGGCGATCGCGAAAAGTGAGTACATCAGTCGATTTCCGGTGGCGCTGCAAAATCTCCATATCGACCTCGGCCATAATAACCGTCTCCGTATTTTCACTGCATTCCCCTGCAATGCCGTCTCTTGGAAACGAGAAGTCCGCTGGCGTATAAACACCCGACTGGGCATACTGAATATCTACATTGTCCACATGCGTAAGGTTGCCCACCGTTCCCGAGGTAACCGTGAATACTTGGTTTTCAATTGCACGTGCCTGTGCACAATACTTGATACGCAGAAATGCCTGACGATCCTCTGCACAGAACGGTACGAAAATAATTTGAGCCCCTTCTTCCGCAACGATCCGCGAAATTTCAGGATATTCAATATCACTGCTTAGCTGAATCGAAATCTTACCGCAATCCGTATCGAATACTTCCAGCTTCGAGCCGCCGTTAATGCCCCACCATCTCCGCTCGTTCGGCGAGATATGAAGCTTATACTGCTGCTCAATCGTGCCGTCCCTGCGGAAGAGGTGGCCTACGTTATAAATCCGATTGTTCTTCTCGACGAAATGAGAGCCGCCAATAATATTTACGTTATATTTTACCGCCAGTTCTGAGAAGAGCTCTACGTACTGGACGGTAAACGTGCTAAGCTTGCGAACGGCAAGGCTGGGTGAGCGTTCCTCCAAAAATGAGAGCAGCTGCATCGTTACATTTTCCGGAAATACGGCAAAATCCGATTTGTAGTCCGCAGAAACATCGACGTAATGCTCACACTGCGTCGCAAATTCCTCGAAGGAATCAATTTTTTTCATCATATATTGAATTACGCATATTCGTACGGGAAAGGAAAGCTTGTAATGCGTTTTGCTGCTGCTTATTTTATAATCGATATTATTCCATTCCAGCAAAGCGGCAAAGTTTTTCGAATCCTCGTCATCGGACAAATAGTTCGTAATGATTCGCTTCAGCGTAAAACCATTCATCATTTGAAAGGTAAGCACAGGATCGTAAATGTTCTGCTGAAGCACCTCTTCCGCATATTCTCTTGGGGACATCTCGTCGCTATGCTTGTGATACCCCGGAATACGGCCTCCGACGATAATACTCCTAAGATTCAGCTTCTCGGCGAGGCGCTTGCGCGCCTCATACAGCCTTCTGCCGATTTTCATTCGACGGTAATCGGGGTGTACCATAACCTCCATCCCGTACAAGCTGCCACCACGCGGGTTATGATTGCGAATAAACCCTCGATCAGTAATTTCAGAATACGTATGCTGCTCCAAATAATCATCGAAATTGACGATCAGGCTGGAGCAGGAGCCAATAATTTCACCATCCAGCTCCACGCATATTTGTCCCTCTGGAAAAATACGGATATGACTTTCCAAATGATCGACTTGCCAGGGGTTCATGTTAGGAAAGCAAATATGCTGCAGGTTGATGATTTTGGAAAAGTCTGCCGCTTCTATGTTTCGAATGATCACTTTCTTTTCAAATTGCGAGATTTGATCGGATGTCATATAGTCTCCTCATTCAAGCGTTAGTTTCACTTTAGTATACGAGGAGACCTTTATTGGCGTATTAATGGATAGTCATCGGATTGTAAACTTTTGAAATTGCTGTTCTATCCTTCTATCGTTATTTCTTGCATGTTATCGTTATAAAATGAATTGGGGGTTTATTTTCCGCATGCTTGCTTGGCTCATCTATTTCTGACAACTCTACCAGCCCATAATGTTCAAAATCTTGTTTTACGGAATCAGCATCATAAAAAAACATTTTTACGCCGTCCATGATCTCAAAATAGTCTTTATCCAATTGTTTTCCTTTTCCAAACATCGGAGCTTTTTTCGAAACGGTCGTAAATATCATATATCCATTCGGTTTTAACTGATTATAGCAATCACTAATAAACTTTTCTCTCTCTCCTTTATTCAATAAGTGAATGAGTGCATGGCAGAATATACCGTCATATTGTTTGTTATCAAAAGGCATGTCTGTTACCGAACCATGAAAAATCGGAATAGCTAGACCATTCTGTCTCGCCAAATCAATCGCTGTTTTTGAAATCTCAATACCGGTTACATCGATTCCATTGTCAATGAACACCTTTGCATTTCTGCCATATCCGATACCTGGCACCAGTACGTCCTTCACATTCTTTTCATGAAAAAAGTCCTTTGTCACAGCAGCAGAGTCTGTAGGCTCAAATCCCCACATCGTTTGTTTTTCTATAAAACTGGCTTCCCAGAATTCCGTCATCGCTCTGTCCCCTTTATGTTTTCATCTAGTATAATGCTTTTCTGTGTATCAAAAAAGCCACCTCGAAAGGTGGCTAGCATAGAAAAAATCTTCATTTCAATCGAAATAATGTTAATGAATTTAGTGCCTGGTTTTAGTTATTAGTCGTAACATACGTTTCATCTAAAATTTGATGCAGGGTAAAGGATCGTTCTTCCAACTCAGAATTAATATAATTTTCCAAACTGGCCTGCTCAATGTCGTACATGATTTCTAACTCTTTGGAGAATAGCAGCTGTTCTTCCTCTAATAACTTGGATAGACTCGGAAGGTTATTAGGCTTGAGCTTCTGTTTTGAAATTTGCTGAAGAGCGTCCACGTACGTTTTCAAAGATTTTGCCCCTCCGATTTTAACCCCTTTATTGTCCTCGTTTACCAAGATGATCGTTGGAAATCCTCTTACACCGAGTGACGCTGCCAATTGAAGGTCCTGATCCAGCAAATCCTGCGCCGCATCTAAGCCTGACTCTTCAACCACGGTCTTCCCATTTAAACCAAGCTGATCGACGATTCGAACGAGTACCTTCTCCTCTCCAATATTCTGATTGAACACAAACACGGCCTCTCTTGCACGACGCAGAAATTCATTCTCTTTTCCAGCATGTTTACTCTGAATAACCTTGAAGACACGTGACGGTGGATATGATGAAAGAATAGGGTTCGAATGCCATAACGTCCCATCAATTGGCATACGAGAATGAACACCAACCTCTTTCCAATGCTCCGCTACATCAGATGGCTTCTGTATGCCATTTGCTTGATCAGCGAACCCATTCCAATGAGGCAGCAAGCCTCCCATAACGACTTGTATATTGAAATAATGTCCGTACTGGCGAATAAATCGATTTAGTACAGGCTCAAGTGCCCAGCAATGTGAGCAGATTGGATCTGTCACATAATACATTGTAAATTTTTTATTTATTTGGTTAAGGTCAATAGATTGAATAGAATCTTCATCCGCAGCACCACAAACTCCTGTTTCTAGATCACACATCATGTTATTTTGATCGCTCAACTTCTCCACCCCATTGTTCAAAGTTTGATTCATCATGTCTCTTGTATGGTATGATTATAATACTTGATATTATTTAAACAAGTACTATTATATTTATAACCAAGTATCAAAAAAGTGACTAATAGAGGTGATTATATGAAGTATGATTTCAAAATGAATGAGTTATGTCCTGCAACTTATGCTTTCCAAGTTATTGGTGGAAAATGGAACTTACCTATTCTAGCCATAATGAGTGAAAATGAAGTTATCCGTTTTAATGAACTAAAAAGAAGATTGGTCGGTGTTACAGGTACTACATTAACAAATTGTCTCAAAGATCTCATTGAATATGGCATTATACATCGGGAACAATTTAATGAAATTCCTCCACGTGTGGAATATTCTCTCACGGATGCTGGCAAAGAATTAGTACCTATGCTCGAATCCCTTGTTTTATGGGGGCAAAAAAATATAGTTATGATGAATCAGTAACGCTTATGGAGCTTTACACTAAAAGGACAATCCACTCATCTACGACGACGGTGAACTGTCCTTTTAATTGAAATAAATATGCTCATTCAACGATTTGGTCATAATTAAATCTAATTGTTCTTCATCCCCCATATAGAAGGAGTGGACTCCTGTTCGAACAAAGCCCATTTTTGTATAGAAGGTAATGGCACTTTCATTTATATCCCAAACGCCCAGCCAAATCTTCTCTTTTTTCTGCTCCGTCGCTACTTCTATCGCTTTTTTTATTATAGATTGGCCAAGTCCCTGTCTATGCCATACTTCCCTTATATAAATCCTCTCAATTTCAAGCGCAGCATGACCCATATTTTCAGTTTGAGCATCATCCGTGTTTAGTTTTAAATACCCCGCGACTTCCTCATTTGAATAAATAAAATAAAATGCCGATGAGCTATTTGACATTTCTTTTTCTAATTGGTTGACATTAAATGCTTTTTCCAAGTAAATTTTCATATTTTCGGGTGAATTTAGGTTTTTAAAGGTATCATAAAATGTTTCGATACAAATCTTCTGAAGGATTTCTAAATCTTCAAATGTACACTTTTTTATCATGACAGTCATGCACTTGTCCACCTTTTAATATATTCTCTTGTTTCCCTTTTTTACAAACTCCCAATCCTTCTCTACATTCGCTCTGACTTTTTGCAGCAGGTTATGAATCGCTTCCACATCACTTTCAGTCAATCCAGCAAGTGCGACCCTATTGGAATAATCATTTTCCCTTCTTATATACGGGTACACAGTCAGCCCTTTCTCTGTAGGAAATAGCTTTTTAATTTTTTGATTAGATGGATCATCCTTCTTCTCAATAAAACCATTAATCTCTAATTTTTGTATAGCACGCGCTGCAGTTGTTCGGTCAACCTTGATCATTTCCGCCAACTTTTCTTGAATAATGCCTGGATTCTCAACGATCCGCACAAGGTACAAGTATTGTCCTTTTGTAAGGTCAAATGCTTTAAATTCAATATTACTAATAGAATCCAATGCCCTAGCAATCATCCCAACCTCACGTAAAATCTCTTTCAAGTTGCAACCCCTATACGATTTTATTTTTCAATTATAATACTAAAATAGTACTGTTTTTTATTGCATTTGCAACAATAATACCAATTAATAAAAAAACAGAAGCCCTCTAAAAACAAGGAGCTCCTGCTTAACGTTTTTATATTTAGACTACTCGATTCTCCATTATTCGAAAGAGAAATACTTTTCGGCATTATAATAACATATTTGTTGTACAATCTCGCCTAGCTGCTCTTTATCATTAGGGTACTCGCCTTTTGTGACCCACTCACCGAGCAGGTTGCACAAAATTCGCCGGAAATACTCATGCCGTGTAAAAGATAGAAAGCTGCGCGAATCAGTAAGCATACCTACGAAACGGCCTAGAAGTCCAAGTTCAGCTAGAGATTTAAGCTGAACGATCATCCCCTCCTTCGTATCATTAAACCACCAGCCCGATCCAAACTGCATTTTCCCAGCAATACCACCGCCTTGAAAATTACCGATCATCGAACCAATCACTTGATTCTGCGCTGGATTAAGCGAATACAGAATCGTCTTCGGAAGACCGCCTTCGCTCTCTATCGCATCCAACAATTGGGATAATGGTCTAGCTATTGCGCCGTCATTAACTGAATCATAACCAGCATCAGGGCCAAGTCGCTTGAATGCAGGCGTATTATTGTTTCGAAGTACATTCATATGATATTGCATCGCCCAACCACGAGCAGAGTACAAATTTCCCAAGTAGACGAGTAAAGCCGTTTTATAAAGCTTCTCTTCATTGGGGTTTATTTCACCTCCTGCAAGTACTTTGGCGAATACCGCTGACACCTCATCCTTAGTCCCACCAACAAAATGAATATCATTCAGCCCATGATCGGAAACTCGACAACCGACTGAATGGAAAAAGTCGACGCGGTTTTCAAGTGCCTGCAGCAGACTGTCATAATCTGAGACGGCGATGCCAGAAGCACGCTCCAGCTTGCTAATCCATTCCAAGAAATGATTGCCCTTGATATCAAGTCCCTTATCCGGACGGAAGGTTGGCAATACCTTTACATCAAAGGTAGGGTCCTGTTGGATCAGAACGTGATATTCAAGTGTGTCTGTCGGATCATCCGTCGTGCATATGACTTGGACATTCGATTTCACAATGAAATCTCTTGCGCCTAGACTCCCCTCAGTAAGCAGCTTATTCACTTTCTCCCAGATCATAGGAGCAGTATTGCGATTTAGTATTTCGTTGATACCGAAATATCGCTTCAGCTCTAAATGAGTCCAGTGGTACATCGGATTACCGATCATTAGTGGAACTGTTTCGGCAAAAGCAAGAAATTTGTCATAATCGCTCGCGTCACCAGTAATCAGTTGTTCTTCAATGCCATTAGCCCGCATTAATCGCCATTTGTAATGATCCCCGGATAACCAAACCTCCGTAATATTACGATACTTCTTATTTTCATACATTTCTTGAGGATTCAAATGACAGTGATAATCAATAATCGGCATATGTTTGGCATATTCATGATACAAAGTATGGGCAATCGGGTTTTCTAATACAAAATCCTCATCCATAAATACTTTTTCCACAGTCATCCTGCTCCTTTTCTTTACCTGTAATCGATGAAAAATTTATGTTAAAATCAACCATATTTAAAAACCTGGCGATTCGCAATTCCACTCTAATTACTCAAATCTTGCTTCATTAATTCCGCCCTGCGAACGGCATCATATACGTTCTTGAGCGGAATGCCATATGTCCTCGCGATTTGTTTGCAATCCTCATATTCAGGTGCCCATTGGACGACTTCTTCGCCGTATAGTCCTTTCTTCACCGTAATCGGTCCCCATTCGGTATGCACGGTTACAAATATACGCTCTAGGCGATGGACGGACAAAGGGTAATATCGGATACCCAGTGTAGTCGTCTCCCTGAATAGGATGCTTTTCATTTCGTCCACTTTGCGTTCGGAGCAAAGCAGCTGCAGAAGCGTGCCTGGCCTGTTCTTCTTCATAAAGATTGGCGTGTAATAGACATCGTTAGCTCCATGTTCGAAGAGAAGATCCATCACGTAGCCAAGCAGTTCTCCTGACATGTCATCCAAGTTCACTTCCATTTTCACCATCTCGCAATCGATATGCTCATTTGGCGGTGGCAATTGCTTACCCATCAGGAGTACTCCTCTTCTTTTTAGTTATCTCAATTATTCGCCGATCATGACGCGCAGCACATTAGGTTGTTCAGGGAACGTCTTTGTTCCTGCACCGTAACCGATGGACGTAATGCTCAGTGAAGGCAATGGACCGAAGCTTTCCGCTAGAACCGAAACAATTGCCGCGCCTGTTGGGGTCGTAAGCTCGCCTCTTATATGCGACTGCTCAATAGGTATACCTTTTAGCATTTCAAGCGTTGCTGGTGCAGGTACAGGATATATGCCGTGATCAATACGGATTTTACCCATGCCGACTGGGACTGAGGAGCAAATAACCTTCGAAATTTGCAGCTGATGAATCAGAATGGCCGCCCCAACGATATCGACTATCGAATCAACAGCTCCTACCTCATGAAAGTGAACATGCTCTAGCGGGATGCCATGAATTTTGCTTTCAGCTTCCCCTATTTTCCGGAAAATCGATAAAGCCATTTGCTTGACCTTATCCTCTAATATGGAATCCTCAATTAAGCGAGTGATATCCTTGTACGCCCGATGATCATGGTGATGATGGCCGTCGTGTGAATGATGGTCATAATGGTGATCATGATTGTGGTTGTGGATATGATCATGACTATGGTCGTGAGAATGTGAATGCTCGTGGTTATGTGAAAGATCATGTTCGTGTGTATGCGTGTGGCTATGTGTATGAACATGTTCATGGGTATGCTCGTGGCTATCTGTGTGCACATGGCTATGTGAATGATCATGAGCGTGCTCATGGCTGTGCTCATGTTCATGTGCATTCTCGTTTGACAAAGGCAGGAGCACCACATCGAATTTCACAGCGGTGATGCCGTTTTTGACGACTGTTTCCCGCTTAAGCTCGTATTCGCCGTTGATAGCAAGCTTGCTCAATTCCTCCTTGAGCAGATGCAGATCACCGCCCGCGTCGAGCATTGCTCCAATGAACATATCTCCGCTAATGCCGGAGAAGCAGTCGATATATAACGTTTTCATGTCAGCATTCCCCTTTGTGAATAAGTTGATGGATAAGCGCGGCGTTGTAGCCGCCTCCGAAACCGTTATCAATATTGACGACGCTGATGCCTGAAGCACAAGAATTAATCATGGTCAGCAATGCCGACAGTCCGTTGAAGCTTGCTCCATAGCCGACGCTTGTAGGAACGGCTATGACTGGATGAGATACCAAGCCGCCAACTACACTTGCAAGCGCCCCTTCCATTCCAGCTACGACAACGGAAACCGTCGCTTGTTGAATTTCCTCAGCATGATGCAGAAGGCGATGTATCCCTGCAACCCCGACATCATAAATGCGATGAACCTTGCTCCCCAGCACTTCAGCAGTAACTGCCGCTTCCTCCGCGACGCTTATATCGGATGTGCCTGCTGCGATCACGGCAATATATCCTTGACGTACTATGCGTAATTGTTCGAAGCGTTTCCAGTAGAGAATTCGAGAAGTGCTGTCATAGACGTATTCTGGACATACACTTCTAATCGCATCCGCTTTCTCCGCAGTAATCCGCGTAACAAGCACCTCGTTGTTTTGCGCTTGCAGCGACTTTCCAATGCCAATAATCTGTTCTACAGACTTGTTCTCACCATACACAATCTCAGGGAATCCTTGTCGTTTTTTCCTGTGATGATCGACCTTTGCATAGCCGAGATTTTCGAATGGTGCCATCTGCTTCAATGCATCCTCGACACTCATGCTTCCGTCCTGTACCTGCTTTAAAATCCTTTCTAGCATGCTGCCCACCTCCTAGCATTTTGAGTGGCTTAGAATAAAGGCACAATACGAGCTGCGAGTTCCTCGTATCGCTTGTAGATCTCTTCATACTTCCAACTATTCTCACGATTAGGAAGTACCGGATCACTCATTGGAATATTATTCTTTATATCCTCGAAACGCTCTTCTTCCTTAATTGCGACCAATGCTGTCCATGCTGCTCCCCACGCAGCACTGTGATGGTTCTCTGATACACAAATCGCCGTATTGAATACGTCAGCCATCATCTGCAGCCAGATTGGTGATCGTGCTAAGCCTCCACTAACATAAATTTGCTTCGAAGGGCCTGCCAGGTTCTCCAGCGCCCGATAGATTTGATATAAGTTGAACGTAATACCTTCCAAGACCGCTCTTACATAATGAGCTTTCGTATGTGTCATCGTCATGCCGTAGAAGTTGCCCCTCGCTCTTTGGTTCCAAAGCGGCGCGCGTTCGCCGTTAATATAAGGCAGGAATAGCAGCCCTTCGGCGCCGGGAGAAGATTGATCAGCCACCTCTAAAAAGCTTTCGTAACTGCCGGAATCGTTCAGCAACTGCTTTAACCACTGCAGCGCGATGCCCCCGTTGTTCGTCGGTCCGCCAATAATATAGGAATCACTCATAAAAGAATAACAGAACGTTTCCCCGCCTGGACTGACCTTCGCTTCGCGGGTAAATTGCCGAATCGCTCCGCTCGTTCCTACAGATACAGCCACCTCGCCTGCCAATAGTGCTCCGGTTCCCAGATTGGACAACTGGCCATCAGCAGCTCCGATTACGAACGATACAGATGAGGCTAGTCCCATTCGCTCCGCGAGTTCTTCGTTTAATTGTCCTAATACGGTCGTTGGCGGTACAATCTCAGACAGCTGATGTGTATGAATACCCGCAAGCTCCAGCAATTCCGTATCCCATTCTAAAGTGATTGGATTAAACAATCCTGTAGCCGAGGCCATCGAATAATCGATCAATCGTCTGCCAAACCAGCAATAAGTAATATATTCCTTAATAGACATAAAGTACGCAGCCTGATGGTATGCCTCATCTTGTACCTCTTTCATCCAGAGCAGCTTCAGGAAAGGCGTCATGGGATGAATAGGTGTCCCCGTCTTCGCATACAAACGATTGCGCTTTTCTGCCGTCATCTGTTCAGCTTGTTCTGTTCCTCGACCGTCCGCCCAAATGAATGCAGCGGATAAAGGCTCGCCTTGCTCACTTACAGGCAACAGTGAGTGCATGGCAGCGGAGAAACCGACCGCTATAATCTGTTCTCTATCTATCTTCGCCTTGTTTACAGCCTCCCTGACGGCTTGAACCGCCAGCCGTTCAATCTCGGAGGCATCCTGCTGCGCCCAGCCTTGCTCTGGATATTCCGTAACAATCAATAATTCCGCTTCCGTAACGAGATTTCCGATACGATCGAATAAGCATGCTTTCACGCTCGTCGTTCCAATATCGAGTCCCATAACATAATTAGACATGCGATTACCTTCCTTTTTGCAAATCGAGTGAAGATTCAGCTTCCAGATTAAGTGATTTGTTCATACTGCCACTCCGATAACCAAGCAAATCCAATGTGACGAATTTATAACCATAAGACTGCAAACGTTCAACGATCACCTCATGATTGAACAGAACCGCAGCCATATCACCGGCTTCGACTTCAATTCGAGCAATATCTTGGTGTGTTCTCACACGAACTTGGCGAATATGAAGCGATTTCAAATAGGCTTCAGCACGCTCCACCTTTTGCAGCTTCTCATTCGTAATGGTTTCCCCATACGCTATCCTGGATGAAAGACACGCGAAGGAGGGCTTATCCCATGTCTGCAGACCCAATGAGCTGGATAGCTTACGAATCTCAGCCTTGTACAAGCCCGCTTCCAATAGTGGTCCACGAATCCCTCTTTCCTTAGCGGCCTGCATGCCCGGACGATGCTCATTCATATCGTCAGCGATAACGCCATAGACAATATTGGCGAACCCCTTCTCCTCGAGGAGAGGAAGCAAATGGTCGAATAGACTGCTTTTGCAGAAATAACAACGGTTTTTATTATTTTCTGCATAGCCGGGAATAGCAAGCTCGGAGGTCGATATAATCTCGTGACGTACACCAATTAGCGCTGCCAACTGCTCTGCTTCCTTCAGCTCGCTTGTTGGATACGTTTCGGAATCGGCCGTTACAGCAAGAACATGCTGCTCACCCAACGTGTCTATGGCAGCCTTCAACAAAAACGTACTATCAACTCCTCCCGAAAATGCAACGACGACTGATCCCATCTCACGCAAAATTTGTTGCAGGACAATATATTTATCCGAAGTCACTTTCTAGCCCCCTCTCTAAATCGTCATGCTGCCGAAACCGCCGTCCACTCGTAAGAGCGTCCCAGTGACAAATCCGGATGCTTTGTCCGAAGCGAGCCAAACTGCTGCGCCTTGCAGCTCCTCAGGTTTTCCAAACCGATTCATCGGCGTATGCCTCATAATAGAGGCGACACGTTCTTCGCTTAATATTTTTCGATTCTGTTCCGCTGGAAAAAATCCAGGTATAATCGCGTTTACCCGAATCCCTTGCTCCGCGAACTCGCGAGCGAGAAACTGTGTAACACTATTCAAACCTGCTTTGGACACGGAATACGTGAAAACCTTAGATAATGGCGTGATAGACGAAACCGAAGAGATGTTAACAATACTGCCTTGCCGTCCTTGCTCAATCATACGCTTAGCGAACACTTGGCAGGTGAGAACGATACCTTTCAGATTCACATCCATAATGTCATCCCACTCTTCCATTTCCAGCTCAAAAAATGGAGTAGGACTATTCTTGCCCGGCGCGTTGAACAAAATGTCACAGCCACCTGTCCATGCTTCGATTTCAGATGATAATTGGACAAGCGACTCTTTGGAACCGACGTCGGCTTGAAATGCTTTTACACTTCCTCCGTTGCCTGCTATTTCTTCAGCTACCGATTTCGCTTTTTCAAAGTTCCGGCCAACAATTGCGACTTGTGCCCCGTGAGCAGCTAAGCCTGCAGCAATCGCAGATCCAAGCACGCCATTGCCTCCCACCACTACAGCCGTCTTCCCCGTCAAATCAAACAAGTTATCCATTTCTGATTTCCCCCGCTACTGTTATAGTAAGTTGCCTTCGTTATCGAAAGGCAGTTCATACAAATCCTCGATGACTTCCATTTTGGGATGACGCTGTACGTCCTCCAGTAAAGCTTCGGATACTTCAATCATGCCAAGCTCCAACGTGTTTTTAATCCGAACCATTCTGACCTTTTCAAAATGTAAGATGTTGCAAGTTTTAATCGAAGCTTGGATCGTCTCTTTGTCATTGGGCAGTGTCGTGGCAATCTTAGTAGGTGCGACAACCGTGGACGTCAAACCGTTCGCATACGTTTTCTCCCGATCCATTTTGTCGACCAGCCTCTGCGTTGTAAAATCGGCTGTTCCAACGCCATTTGCATTTCCTTCACTCTGATGAGTGAGATCGAGCACCGCCATTTTGTTCACATCAGGTCCACCATGAGCATATGGCGTAGGGTACCTTCCTGTAATATTGGGGTCCATACCGTCACCGCTTATGTTCTTTCCGATCTGATCAATAATGAGAACATCCAGCTGTTCGAAGTACAGCTTAGGAAGCAATGCTTTCGCCTTAACAAGCAGCGCAGGCTCGTGCTCCACAATTTCTTCCTCAGTCATCGTTTCAATGAGCGTTACTTTATCGAAAGCATTCTCAACCGAAGCGACACCGAACAAGAACGGCTTATGCGCCATAATCATTTTGGCCATAGCCGGCACATTCTCAGCCATATATTTGAATCCGAGCTGATGACAAGCCTCCGCTCCCTTTTGCTTGCCCAGCCCAATACTGATCATCTTCATCATGCCGCTCTCAACCTCACCTCGGAATGCTGTATGAGGCTTAATTCGGTTAATAACGACCATGCCGTCCGCAGCGGCAGCATATTGATCCACATAGACAGGCAAACCATTAGGCAGCTCGCCGATTTGAACGACTTCCATTGACGATTTGATTTCACAGCCAACAGTCTCTCTCGTAATCCCTAGATGTGCGAGCACTTCACGCTGCCCTTCCGCCGTCGCTCCGCCATGACTGCCCATACTAGGTACGATGAACGGTTTTGCACCGGCGTCTTGCAGAAACTTCACGGTTACTGCCGTAATCTCTACAAGCCGATCAAGACCTCTGCTGCCGACTGCGATTGCGATTTCCATGCCTGGCTTTACTTTTCCTGCGATCGCTTCGCGTTGCAGCTTTGGCAATAGCTCACTTCCCAACTCATCGATCCTTGTCTCGTCGAAATTCACTTTAACCTTCGCCATTTTCGGTATTGGAATATCTTTTACAAGCTCTTGAAGAATGCCCATTATAATCCCTCGCTCCTTTGTTTGTCTGGTATCATTTTTCGTTCGATTTATTCATATTGACTACTGTTTATTATTCCTCCATAATTAATTTGTTTAGTAAACAAACAAATTATATTAATAATGTAACAAGGCTCTAATTCCTTGTCAATTCTATCTTTGGCCCAATTCACAGACTTTTTTATCCACCATGTTATAATAAACGCTTACTAAACTTATTCGTTCGGATTTGGAGGATTACATACTGATGGTAACTGGCGACGCATCCTATATCAAAAAAATGAATCGATCCTTGATCATGAAATATATTTTACAAAAGGGTATGATTTCCCGCGCCGAGCTTTCCAAAGCAACCGCCTTAACTCGAGCTACGATTTCGGCCCAAGTGTCCGATCTCATCGATGAAGAGCTGGTTCTTGAGAAAGATATGGCGTACAACCTCGTCGGGCGCAAGCCGATCATGCTCACCATCCATGCAGAGGCGGGTTATGCACTTGGTATTGATTTGGAATTAGGAAAAATCTCGTTCGCAGTTGCCAATCTGCAAGGCGCAATTGTGGAAACGGAATCCATACCTATTAATACGACGTTGTATACGGACATTTTGAGCCTGCTTCTAACAGCAATTAGATCCTACCAAGAACGGTATGCCACCTGCAGATATGGTATTGTTGGCGTAGTCATCGGCATTCATGGTCTCGTATCGACAGATGAGATCATTCACTACATCCCATCCTTCGATTGGCATAACGTAACGTTAAAAGCAGACCTCGAGAAATCACTTGGCTTCGCTGTACACCTGGAGAACAACGCTAATCTATGTGCATTCGCGGAGCGTACTTTCTTCCATCACGAATCAGACAATCTGCTGTGCGTTACGCTGTACACAGGCATTGGCTTAGGCATGATGATTAACCATTCCTTCTTCCGTGGACAAGATGGCTTCGCTGGCGAGATCGGCCATATGATTGTCGTTCCTGACGGCATTAGCTGCAATTGCGGCAATAAAGGCTGCTGGGAGAAATATGCGTCGGAAGCAAGTGTTTTTCAACAGTTAAACAAGGATAAAAACGGAAATCCACTTACCTACGAACAAATTCAGCGTTGGATAGCTGAAGGTAAGCATGAGGTCCATGCAGCGATGAAGCACTTTATTTACTATCTATCCATCGGATTAAATAACATTATCAACATTTATAATCCTGAAATCATGGTACTGGATAGTGAGCTGCTGCGGCTTTACCCGAACGCTCTGGATGAGATCCGTAACCTTATGCATTCCCGTATCAGCCATTGCCGCGAAATTAAAATATCCTCAATTGGCAGGCACTCTTGCGTCCTTGGTGCAAGCGCCCTCGCTATTCAAAAATTTCTCCAAGTCCCTACATTGAATTTACGTAGGAGCTAGTTGGGTTGCAACGTCCTCTTGCTGAAATAGATTATGATTGAGGATGAATATACGACTTACTTAAAAAGGCCCGCCAATAAACTGGCTGGCCAAACGGGTACTATGCACTGGACACTTTGAAAAGGGGGACTAGTGCGTAAGTACCCGTTTAGCTTAGTTTTTAAGTTCACTTGGATCTTTATCTGTCGAGATTGAAAATAATGACTAGTTAATAACCGTGTTACCCCCACTATGATTAGCACAACAATGACCGCCAAAAGCATAAAATAGAAACTGAGCTTATACATTCTCTTCATATATTCAACCTCTCCATTTATTTACTCACCAACCATTTCTGCATTAGGCATGCATAACATGTCTCATACGCAAAAGCAAACGCAACAGAGCCCCTGTAATCATCTTTTTAAGCAGTTAAGCCCCCCTATATTTATCAACTATCTGACCTTGCTGGTGAATGCAACTAAAACTTAACTAACCATCATTAGAACAAAATAAATAACATATTAATCACATGGATCATTAATTAAACAAGATATCTCCAAGTATTCCGCAAGCGTTTTCATTTTTAAATTAAATAATATGAAGAATTTACAAATTAAAAAGAAAATAATAGTCATAAAGTTATAGGGTGCAACCGATATTAATAGTACATACATTTTATACAGAGGAGAATAGTAATGCCCTTTAAGAATTCCCGTTTTATACACAACTTGCTTATTCTTGGATCGATTCGTCAGACTGCAGGTAGAATTGTCTTATCCACTCTGCTCATTGTTATCGTTTGTGTCTCAGTCCTCTCGTACACGTTCTATGTCCCAACCGCCAGAGAAGTTCAAATCCAAGCCGAGGAACAAATGGAGCTCTACTCCAGCTTGCTGGCCAAAGAAATTGATGCCAATTTAGTAGAGAAGCAAGCTATTATGCAAGTTATCGCTGAGCAAGGCTCTAAGGTAGAAGCTGATCGGGTGCAGCAGCTTGATTTCCTCGTCCAAGCCCACAAGCAGCATCCCGAATTTGAATCGATTTTTTTCTCGCTTGATTTGATCGGTGCCAACGCTGTTAACGTCAAAAATACGAACGTCAATGTAGCCGATCGGCCATATATCCAGCTTGCCAAAGCAGGCAAGCCGTTCATCTCTAATCCCGTTATTTCTAAGACTATGGGTACCATGGTCGTTATTGTTGGCGCTCCATTAGTTAAGGATGGCAAAGCCTATGGATTTTACGGGGCTTCCTATTCCATTAGCGATGCGGTACATGGTGTTAGCGCAGCTCAATTCGGGGAGACTGGACAAGCTTATATGACGCTGCCTGACGGAACGTTCCTCTCATACCCCGATGAATCGTATCTATTAAGCAAAAAATTGTCTGATCTAGGCATTGCCCCACTCGATCAAGCACTCACGAATGCAACCCAAGGCAATACCAGCGCAATTCATTATTCGGAAAATGACACTAAAAAAATTGGATTTATGAGTGTAACAAGCCTCAACTGGGTCATTACGATGTTTGCAGAGGAAAATGAAATTTTAAAACCTGTTCATACTTTGCTAAATTTAATCGTCCTAGTTGGCTCAGGCATTATTTTTCTTGCCCTCATCATAACCATTCTGATTGCTCTAAGAATTGTACACCCCATTCGCCAATTGACACATGGCATTGATGTTTTGGCGCAAGGAGACTTAACCTACCGCATTCCAGTCAAAGGCAAAAGCGATATTAGCAAGGCGCTTCTATCCTTTAACGCTGCTGGCGACCAAATGCAGCTGTTAATGACGGAAGTTAACGGCTTGTCAGAGCAACTGACAAATTCTGCGAAGCAGCTTGCTGAGGGATCGGATCAAGGCGCACGTGTGGCGCAAAGCATTTCCGAAGCGATTCTCGTCGTAGCTGAGAGCTCAGAGCGTCAAACGTCCAGCTTGCAGGATGGAAGCCAAGCAGCCGACAGCATTGCTGTACAGATTGATGGTATTGCTTCTTATAGTACGAATGCGGCAGGTATTGCTTCTGAGGCATCCAATCTTTCTGATGATGGAGCAGCCTCTATGGATCAGCTTAATGGAAGAATGATCGAAATGGAGCAAGGGATCAGTGAGCTTTCTCAAACGATTCATGCACTTAGCGGATTGTCTGGTAAAATCGGCGATGTCGTAAATATTATTAGTCAAATCGCCCGTCAAACGAATATTTTATCATTGAATGCAGCGATTGAGGCTTCTCGATCCGGAGAGGCAGGGCGTGGGTTTACCGTTGTAGCTTCTGAGATTCGCAAACTTGCCGGCCAATCGATGGAATCTGCAGAGCAAATTGCCGGATTCATCGGAAGTATCCGCATCGAAATTGATCGGACTCTGAAGGCATCCGAACAGACTGTCTCCCAAGCAGCTGCAGGAAGACATACTGGCGAGGAAGCCCGCGAGCTATTTGCCCGCATTCGCTCTTCCATTCAAGAAGTAGCAGCTAGTATTCAAAGCGTATCACAAGCATCTGGCGAAATGGTCTCTGGCACAAATACGTTAGTAGAATCCATCCGCCTCATATCCGACTCTGCTGTTGAAACTTCGGCAGAATCACAAAATGTTTCCGCTGCGGCAGAGCAGCAAATGGCTTCGATGGAAGAAGTAGCCTCATCCTCCGCAGAGCTTGCTAATATGGCTGAGAAGCTGCGTATACAAATTAATAAATTCAAGCTTTAATCTGGAGGTATAACAAAAGTCTCGCTGCATCGTCAATAGCTGGAGACTGTCCCCTAGTTATGGGACTGGGATTAAAACACCTTAAAACATGAAATAACCAGTCACCTCTATTCAACCGGTGACTGGTTATTTCATTTGGTTGGAATACGAACGTCGTTTTCGCCCCCACTACATCATGCAGACCATATCCTATGTAAGCTTTAATCTGTATCCTTCATATTTAGAAGCTCGCTGACCGTTACAAACTGATAACCTTGATCAGACAGCTCCCGTGTTAAAATTCGTACAGCTTCTATCGTTTGAGACCGATCCTCATAACCGTCATGAAAAATTAAAATACTCCCGTTTTTCACGTTCCTGCGTGTTACATTGAGAATATGATCAACTCCGGGCATTTCCCAGTCTCTTGTTCCCAAATTAAGGGCACCGATGGCATGGTACCCGAACTTTGATGTTATTGCATGCACATCCTCGTTATAGTCCAAATAGGGTGGCCTCATAACGGAAGGTGGTGCCCCCGTTATCTGAGTAATCAGTCTCTCTGTCCTTAAAAGTTCATTTTCGCATTGATCGATACTGATTTGAGTCATAAAAGGATGGGAATACGTATGGTTTCCAATTTCATGATTATGCGCGTGTACTGCGGCTGCTACTTCAGAATGTTGTTCAATCATTTCACCAATCATAAAAAAGGTAGCCCGTCCGGAAACCTCACTAAAAATATCAAGAAGTTGTGGTGTGTATAACGGATTCGGGCCATCATCAAAGGTAAATGCAACTACTTTTTGACTTGTTGGTACTTCATTAATGATATCCACATTTAAGCTCATTCTAATTCTCCTTTTCTTTTATTCAGAACCAGTAACGATAGCGCTATAATCTTTCTCAATAACATAAAGCTTTCCAATACGATGCATCGCTCCGAATTTCCATCGACGGGCGTTACCCCATTACGCTAGATTCCAGCTCGTCTAATATATGGTAAGGGATCGATATGAACCAGATCAAGTTTTTTTTGATCAAAGAGCAACCAAAAACATAAAAGCACTCCTCAATTTTTCGAGGAATGCTTTCAAATTGAACTTTATACTGGAAAATTTATTTCAGGCTTAGCTGTGGAATTTTCATGTGACTGCTATGTCCTGGAGACAGCTTCGCCTCTGGGTCGATGTAGGTCATGGCGTTGTTAACTGCCGTCGGTGCCTCCCCGAATCCGACTGCAATCAATTTCACCTTTCCCGGATATTTCGTAATGTCTCCAGCTGCAAAAAAACCAGCAATATTCGTTTGCATTCGACTATCTACTACAACGGCGTTTTGTTCCAAAGCAATGCCCCATTCCGCAATTGGACCTAGTGAAGATACAAATCCGTAATTGACAATAACGGCATCCACATCTATTTTCTCTACAATTCCTGAATGGCAGTGTTGAATCTTTACTTGCTGAATGTGGTTCACACCATCCAGAGACATCAATTCCCACGGTGTCCTAATCTCGATCGCTGAGTTTCTGAGCCGTTCTACGCTATGTTCATGAGCACGAAATTTATCCCGACGATGGACTAATGTTACCTGTTCAGCGATCGATTCAAGCATTAATGCCCAATCGACCGCCGAATCTCCTCCTCCACTTATTAATACTTTCTTCCCTTTGAACTTTTTGAGATCGTTTACAAAATAATGGAGATTCTCCTTCTCGAAGCGCTCCGCATGAGGAAGCTCAATCCGTCGAGGCTGGAATGCTCCTGCTCCCCCGGTTAGAATGACTGCTCTGGCATAATGCTCTCCTTTGTCTGTTACCACTTTAAACAATTGCTCTTCAAGCTTCGTTACACAAAGCACTTGCTCGTTCAAACATATATCAATGGGGAACGGCTTTATTTGCTCAGCAAGACGATCAACAAGCTCTTGAGCAATAACTTTAGGGAATCCCGGAATATCATAAATATATTTTTCTGGATATAAAGCTGCTAGCTGTCCTCCCAACTGCGGCATACTTTCAATCAGCTTAACGCTCGCTTTACGCATGCCGCCATAGAAACAAGCAAACATACCCACCGGACCACCGCCAATGACGAGAAGATCTGTCTTATTGCTCATCTTATATTTCCTTTCTATTCGTCATCTAACGCATTCTACTTCCAAACCAAGTAATGTAATGGGGGACACTAATATCACTTTGTTATTTCTTTGAATACCATTCATTCACCGCATCGATAGCAGCCTTCCCGCCCTTAGCATCGAACTCCTGTGTAAATTTGTCGAACTCCGACAAATCACGTTTACCCATAATAAATTTCATCGCGTTTTCTTCAGCAAAATTACGTAATTCCGGGAATTTTGAATCGAACGCTTCAATGGATGGCGCAAAGTTCGTTTCCTCACGCGATTTTTCAAATGCAAGCTGAGGCTCATAATACGGCAACAAGCTTTTGGCTTTAAGTCTTGCACCAATACCGAAATCCGTATCTCCTAAGCCGTACATCGAGCGCCATGCAATGTTGTCGCTCTGTTCCTTCGACTGCGTGTATTCCCCATTCGCTTCTGTGTAATCCTCATCCTTAATACCGTAATTGAGCAAGACATCCGTTTCCTGCTTATACAAGAAGTTTAGATACTGGGCTGCGCCAAGTTTGTTTTTTGCTTGTTTTGGAATAACAATGTACTGTGTTGAAATCGAAGCATCTTGAATCCCTGATTGTCCATTTATTCCAACTGGAGGTGCAATAAACTGAACAGACCCGCCATTCTTCTTTTCCTGCAATGCCTTGTCAACATCAATGCCTGATGAGAAATACAACGTGTTGAATACAGCTGTTCCGTTAATCAGCTTATCTTTGCTGTCTTTATTTACCGCAAATTCCGGATCTAACAGCCCTTCATCAAACCACTTTTTGAGAGTTGTTATGAATTCCTTGTATTCCGGCTGCACCCATGAGAATTTCAACTCTCCGTCTTTTACGACTGTAGGAGTGGACACGCCATATGCAGCGGCGAATGGGAAGAAGCCATCAAAGAAAGATCCCGCACTTGAGGTGGCCATGGTTAGCGGGGTAATATTTTTCTTCTCTTTAATCGTCTTCATTGTCGAATAAAACTCATCGATTGTTGTTGGCGCATTCAAGTTTAATTCCTGCAAAATATCTGCGCGTGCTAGAAGACCATTCCCTACCTTTAGCGCATTTCGATAAGGAATTGCATAAAGTTCCCCTTCATACCTCAATGCATCAAGCGACTCATTGCTTGCCATTGTGGACAAATTCGGAATTTCCTTTGCAATTAAATCATCAAGTGGTTCAAGCGCACCTTGTTTGGCCAATTTAAAGTAGTCGGATTTGCCAGCAACCATAATTAAATCGGGCACATCACCTGACGCAAAGATAATGGAGATTTTTTGCGATGGATTTTCATTTGGAAGTGACTCATATTGAATATTAAAGCCTGATTCTTCCCTTAGCTTATTAATGATTTTATTATTATTCATGGTATCTGAACCTTTGAACTGCTCCATTACCCCGTGATAAAGCCTTGTAATTTTCAAATCCTTTAGTGCTTTTGCTTCTCCACTGCTCTCACTCGTTGCTGCTGTCTGTTCAGATCCATCCTGACCCGCTTCCTTGTTCGTGCCGCACCCCGAAATAGCAAGCATACACATTACTACGCTAATACTAATGGCCACTGTTTTTCTAAAAAGCATGATTACGCCCCCCTAGTTCATTATTTATATGAAAGTCCAGATTAGAGATGGATTATCCCTTAACCGCACCTAACATAACACCTTTAACAAAATACTTTTGGATGAAAGGATATACACAAAGGATAGGAAATACGACGCAAATGATTGCCGCAGCCGTCGTAGATTCTGGCGTGAGTTCACTTAGAACTCCACCCGTCGTCATGTCTCCTGTCTTGGAATTCGACACGATTTGCATTAGGAATACTTGCAGTGGCATCAGATCTCTATCCGTGATATACATCATGGCTTGAAAGAAGCTATTCCAGTAACCGACGGCATAAAACATCCCGATCGTTGCAATAGTCGGCAGAGATAAAGGTAGATAGATCGAGACAAGAACCCGCAGGTTGGAGGCCCCATCCATAACCGCTGACTCTTCTAATGCCTCAGGCAGGCTCAAAAAATAGTTGCGGATCAGGATTAAATTAAACGGTGCCAAGGCCATTGGCAGCATAACCGACCAGAGCGTATTCAGTAATTCTAGCTGTTTCACAACTAGGTAGGTAGGAATTAGACCACCGCTGAAGAACATCGTGATGATAAAGAACAGCATAAACGCTCTTTTAGTAGGAAAGTTTTTTCTAGAGAGAGAAAACGCAGCTAGTATCGTGACAGCCATGCTGATTACTGTTCCAACTACGGTAATAATCAAAGAATTCCAGAATGAAATGTAAAATTGCTTATACGAGAGTACATATTCATAAGAAGCAAAGTTAAATCCTTTCGGCCAAAGCCAAATTTCTTTAGCTAGAAGATACGTTTCGCTACTCAATGATTTCGCTACGATATGAAGCAAAGGTAAAACGGTTGATAGTGAAAGTAACGACAATACAATGATATTTACATAACTAAATAGGGATACTCTCCGATTTCTTTTCATCACAAACCCTCTACTTTCTATTCTTTAGAAAATTCCTTCTTCCCCCATTTTCCTCGCAAAAACGTTCGCTAGAATAAGAAGTACGCAGCCAATGACTGACTTGAATAATCCCGCAGCTGTCGTTAGACCAAATTGCATAGAGCCTAGGCCCACGCGAAACACATACGTATCGATAATATCCGCCACATCATAGACAGTAGGGTTATACATAACAAGCACTTGTTCAAAGCCTGCATCTAAGATATATCCGATACGCAGCAAGAGAATTATGATGATGGTCGACTTTAAACCTGGAAGCGAAATATGCCAAATTTGTCGAAATCGATTAGCTCCGTCTACGGTAGCTGCTTGATATAGCTCTTCATTAATCCCAAGCAGTGCAGCAAGATAGATGATAGCTCCCCAACCTGCTTCTTTCCAAACATCTGAGCCGACAAGAATCCAGCGAAAAAGTCCTTCATCCGACATAAAAAAGATCGGTTGAAACCCTAACATTTCAATAATTCTATTGATGATCCCGCTGCTTGGAGATAGCATATCAATGGCAAGGCCGCCAATAATGACCCATGAAATAAAGTGAGGAAGATAAGTGATCGTCTGCACCATACGTTTAAGCTTGACGAGTTTGAGTTCATTCAGCAGCAAGGCTAGAATAATAGGAATCGGAAACCCTACGAGCAGTTTCATCAAGCTGATAATAACGGTATTTCTCACCACTCTTGGAAACTCATCAAAAGTGAATAGTTCACGAAAATATTGTAATCCTACCCAATCGCTCCTCCACACACCTGCCATAAAGTTATAATCTTTGAACGCAATAATAACGCCATACATCGGCACATATTTAAAGAGGAGGATAAGGATGACCGCAGGTAACAACATTAGATACAAATCCCAATACTTTAGAAGCTTCGATGACCTCCATTTTGTTAATTTCACTTCCCTAGTAACGACCGAAGAATTTGTCTTCATCATTTGTGATCTCCTTAGCTATCATGCTCTTTCTTGTTTTAACTATAGCCCTTCAGGAAATGAAAAAGTAGACTAATCCTTCTACTTTAATGACAACAAATTCTACGTTTTTGAAATGCAAAAAAGACACCAACAGTTCCTGTTGAATGTCTAGATTACATTAAAAGCTGTTCACTTGTTCATTTCACTCGGCTTAATTCCCCAGTACTTCTGAAAACTTCGCGAGAAGTAATTCCCGTTTTTATATCCGACACGTTCTGCTACTTCATACACTTTGCTCCCCGCTGCCAGCAGTTCCTTAGCCTTTTCCATCCGCAGTCTTAACACGCTATCCGAAAAAGTACTGCCGGTCACCTCTTTAAAGATACGGCTCGCATAAGCATAATTCATATACATCTTCTCAGCTACTAAATATAAGCTTAGCTCTTCTTCATATAAATGGCGATCAACGAAAGCCAAAATTTCGCTCACTGTAATATGTGTTCCCGATTTTCGGCGCTCGCTAATTGATCGGCTGATCCGTGTCATCATGCGATGCAGCCACTCCCTCAGTTGTTCCTTCGTTAGCAACTGATTAAAGTTAATAAAATCCGTGTAATCCTCGGCAAGCGTTTCGCGTAAGCTCCACCCGTGGGAGTTAACAATTCGCGTCAGTAATGACGTGATACGAAGAAGCATCTCTTTCGCATTGACAATGGTATGGTGCGGCGAGAACCCGATATCCATTAACTTGCTGATGAGCTCTGACCGCTTGCTCTCATTGCCTGTTTGCACAGCTATTTCGATCTCTTTCTCCAAATCATTCATATTCAGCCAGACTGACTTTGAGGGAGCATCGTTCCGATAAGGAATCACCGTTTCGTTGCCCAGCACGATGCGTTCCTGCAGCGCCATTCTACTCTGCTTATAAGCAATCGGCAGCAAGGCTAGATCATCCACACAAGTTCCAATGCCGGCACTGGCTGTTAGCTTCAAACAGGATTTAACCGTGCTAAGCAACCTACCGAGAAGCTGATTGACTTTACGTTGAAATCCTGATACTTCTGTACTTGAAGGGGCAAAAAAAATAATCGCCGTCAACCCGTCATCATCATGCAGCACTATGCCGTCCATGTCATCCATAACATCTCGGGTAATGTTGAAGAGGGAATATTGAATTAACGGCCGCTCCCCTGAATGGAAGCGACTATCGGTTTCGGCAATAGGGTCCATATCCAGCGTGACCGGCAAATAAATATTGCCTGCTAGAGATATGCCAATCTCCTGACTGCGTTTCTCTATTTCCCACGTAGACAAACGCCCGTTCAACCAATTTTTATAAAAGGATAGTTTAAGCTGAGGCAACTGCTCGATCCATCTCTGCTTCAACAGCACGATATTATGGATCGCATTCAATTCCTGTTCACGAAGCTGTTTCGCTCTTAACACCGTTTCCAGTACGAGCTCATTCTCCGCTGGCTTTACAAGATATTTAACGACGCCATAATCGATGCTGTCACGTGCATATTCGAAATGGTCAAAGCCCGTTAAGATAATGACCTTCACATGAGGATATTCACTCCTCAGTAGCTTTGCAAGCTCCAAACCAGTCATATCGGGCATATGAATATCTGTAATAACGATATCAATACATTCCTTCTCTACTGCCATAATGGCTTCTCTGCCGTTTCCCACAGCTCCGGCAATTTCAATGTCATAATCTATCCATGAAATGCCATAGGCAATCCGCTCCCTGACTTGAAATTCATCTTCAACGACGAGCAGTTTCATGATCTTCATCCTCCAACCGTATAGGAATAATTAAAGTGATCTTTGTTCCAAGCCCCTCTTCACTTTCAATCAGGACGTCCGCATCTTCTCCATAATATAGCTTCATTCTCGATTTCACATTTTTCAATCCAAAAAATTGAATCGACGGGCTTTCTTGCGGTACACGATAAAGCTTGCTTGTCAGTATACTTAGCTCCAGTTGGATTTGCTTCAGCAACGTTTCTGGCATTCCTATGCCTGTATCTTCTACCTCGATAAACAAATGCTGTTGACGAACTCTGGAGCGAATGCGCAGCTCGCCTTCGAACGGGCATTTCTCAAGTCCATGAATAATTGCGTTTTCTACAATGGGCTGCAGCAGCAATTTGAGTACAGGGA
This sequence comes from Paenibacillus sinopodophylli, assembly GCF_005930355.1. Taxonomy (GTDB): domain Bacteria; phylum Bacillota; class Bacilli; order Paenibacillales; family Paenibacillaceae; genus Pristimantibacillus; species Pristimantibacillus sinopodophylli. The sequence goes on along the minus strand of NZ_VDBO01000001.1, from coordinate 130,692 downwards.
TGGCCTCGGAGCCTTTTTCTAGATCAATTTCAACTGAAAAGTGTTCTGTTCGCATCTGCTGAACACGAATATAATACAGCAGATGCTGCATCGTTTCCTCTAATGTAAAATGATTCCGTCCTTTACCCAAGCTAACTCTAAAAAATTTGGCCAAATTCAACACCATCTCACTGATTTCTTTCATTCTGAATTTGACAGCAACCGAATAGATCGAATCCAGCGTATTATAAAGAAAATGCGGATTGATTTGAGATTGCAGCAAGCTAAACTCAGACTTCGCTAAGCGCAGCTCCTTCTCATAATCCTCCTCGATCATGATCCTCTGGGACTCCGCCATCTGATTAAAACCGTTCATCACGAGTCCGAATTCATCTCTTCGATCATGTCTGATTCGATAGTTCAGATTTCCCTTGCCAACGAATTTGAAAGCGCTTGATAATTGACGCAAAGGCTTCAATATTTGAATATAAATCAACCAGGCTGTCCACATGGCAAGAAGGATGCTAAGCAGAATAGTCAGATAGGTAAATAGCTGCAGTCGATGCGATTGCTTAAAAATTTCTTCCTTCGGCTGCTCTAATTGAATAGACCAAGCACCGTTTGCTTCTTTCATCGAGAACATGTCTAATGCATAAGCTTGCTTAGCAGCAGGATTGGTTTCGAGAATAATCTTGTTATTATAATATAGAGAAATGTTCATTCGTTCAGTCGTTTGGAGATGTTGAATCATACTCAGGAGCGACGATTTATTTACAGCAAATATCAAAGCATTCGGCTCAGGATTATCTCTTAAAACGTCTAGCAAACGAATATAGTAGATATTAGATTCTCTTAAATAAAAGTTTTGTTCCACGCTAGAATCCTCATTAGGAATATAAATGACCAAAGAACCGATTCCTCGAACGACTTGCCTGAACCAGCCTTCTTCACTCACCTGAGGCCATCTAAGCGCCCCGAGCGCTGTAGAAACACCGTTCCCACTCGCTCCATGTACAATATACGCCTCCTGAATGGCACCGTTAATATTGACAAGAGAGCTTAGTTGCTGCATAACGGTATGAATATCATACAAATGTGCAGGGTTAAGCGGATCTTCAATATCTCTAAAGATGTTTACGATATTAGGATTGGAGCTAATCAGCAGCGTTTGCTGATCCATCGTATTCGCTATTTGCTCCATATAGGCAAGTGACGTCAGGAGTGCACCTTTCGTCCGGTCACTAATTTGCACATTCATAATGCCTTGCGAATAATTGTTTGCAAATAGACTTACACCGACCAGCGGAATGAGAATAAGCAAAAAAGTTAAGGTTAACTTGAGCTGCAAGGAAAACGTAGTTCGCGTGCTCTTCACTATTGCCCCTTCCTCTCTATGCCTGAACCTCGTTGCGCAGCTCTCCAACCGCCAGGAGGTCTGCCGTAATATTTGCTGAAAGCATGTGTGAACGCGTAGGAATCAGAATAGCCTAGCATGGAAGAAACCTCACTAATCATAAAATGAGACGAAAGCAGCTCGGCTGCTTTTTCCATTCGCAATCGGTGCAAATATTGGATAGGGGATACCCCCATAGCCTCCGAGAACATCTTCGAGAAATAAGTGCGATGAAGAGATAAGAAATCAGCAACATCACGAACAGTAATATGTTCCATATAGTACGTGTCCATAAAAGCAACGCTTTTTGGAATCCAGTTCTCTTTGCCGTTCTGGTTCTTTTCGGACGGGTCCGTTGAAATCATAAGTCCAAATATGCGGTATAGGAGTGAACAAAGTTCATTATGCCGTTTTAGATCGTATTTTTGAGGAAGAAATAGTTGTCGAAACGTGGTTTCCAGTTCCTTAGACATGATTCCTAATAGGTAAGGAGATGCCTTGCTAAAGCCAGACGCGGCAAAAAGTTCAGGTGCCTGCGGTCCATCTATAGAAATCCATATCATCTGTAAATGGCTCTCACTCGGAGCTAGCCGGTAACGAAACGTACTGCCTGGTACCATCGCAAACACATCGCCTTTAGACAAAATAATTTTTTCTTTATCAAAGGTAAACTCTACCTTACCTTCCATAATAAAATGCATATTATAATACTCCAGAATCATTGGCCCTGAATGATAGCTAGGCTTAGCAATATTTCGACCAAGTCGGAGCGGCCAGATGCCCCCTTTCTTCGCGAATTCGTCAGGAACGAATAGCTTTGATTCAAAAAATTCCTTTGCAGTTTCCTGCACGCCAATCACCATCCTTTCATTTGTCACTTCTATTGTAGCAAATGGATAAGTTGATTGAATATCACAAATAAACGAAATAAAACCTCTCTCTTTGGCTGTTGCTCTAGCCAACATGAGAGAGGTCTTCATTTTCTTACATATGAATTAAGATAAGATCGTTATCAATCGAGACACCGAATTTCTCCACTGTGACATCATACGTTTTGGTGCGCATCACCGCATCAGTGATCATACAGCCCGTTGGAATATCAAACTCCCACTGATGCCAAGGGCAGCGTACGATTTCACCCTCTCTATCAAACTGAAAATCACCTGGTCCATCGGAAGTAACGTAGGCACTCACTATTCCTTTGCACAGCTCAGCACCCTGATGCGGGCAAATATTACGCAGGGCATGAAAGACTCCATTGATATTGTAGATGCCGACACTGCGTCCCCCGACCTCTACAATCTTATGAGTGCCAGGCGGAATCTCCCCTACCGTCCCTACGATGTGCTGCGAGCTTTGCTTCATTTTGTTTCCTCCGTTTTCCGAGGAGGCAAGCCATATAGTTTCGCTGCATTCTGATAGTAGATGCTGTCCCATAGCTCAGGCTCCAGTTTGGGCAAGGCCTGACTCGGTGAATCATAGTCCCAATGTGGATAATCACTGCAAAACATGAGTGTTTCTTTGGCATAGATGCTCTCTAACAGGTGATCGAAGATCTGACGGTTCGGTGTCTCCTCAAACGGTTGAGTGGTCACACGAACATGGTCTCGGAAATATTCGCTCGGCTTCTTGCGAACCCATGGCGTTTGTACCCGCAGTCCTTTCCATTCTTGGTCGAGCTTCCATAGGAATGGGGCAAGCCACAATACGCCAGCTTCCTGTAAGACGACCTTCAATGTTGGGAATCGCTCGAACACCCCATCGAAGATAAAGCTTGCCAAGTGTGCACCCATTACCGCAGGACGTGCGCATCTTTGCTCAATGTAGTGGGCGACATACCCTGCCCCTGTATGCGGGCTATTAATACCTTCCCCTTCTAATCCAACATGGATTGTGAAAGGAAGATTATGACGGACGCAAGCTTCATAAATCGGATCATAATGCCTGTTTCCATAAGGTATGGAGGAGCCGCTGGAAACAACAACCTGAACCATATCTGATCGGCCACCGACCCGATTAATTTCTTGCGCAGCAAGATATGGCGCTTGCTTGGAGATAAAAACGGAGCCTCTCAGCCTGCTATCTTGCGATAGCCAATGCTCGATTGTATATTCATTAATCGCCCGACACATGGCAGCTGCGTAATCATAATTCGGAATTGCATGCACAGCATAGCCCTCTCCAGTGAGAATGCCATATTCGACATTGTAGCGATCGAGATGCTGCTTTTGCATCAATTCCAGATCACTTCCGGCATTGCCGCCGTCTTCGGGATAAGCGTCAGCCATTCGGCCGCCTACGCCTCCATTAAAGTGCATACCTCCAGGCAGCGCAGGACCGTATTGCTTCACAAGCTCTTGATAGGCTCGCGGTAAGTACGGTTTTATTGCATCCAACCCCGTTGCTTGATGAATGTCGCAATCAATAATGGATCGTTTCAGCTTCGGACGTTTGTCCACTGGTAACTGTGTGTTGGTATTCGAAGTCTGCATATCTTTTGTCCCTCCAGCAATTCACATTAGATAGCAGGATGTGAGGTCGTAGCTACGAACCATCCTTGCTCCTTGACCTTAATGTTACGTTTCCAGCGGACAAACAACAATGTTGTCGTGTCTTGTATCATTTGCGATTTTGTAAGGTAGATACATTCTCCTAGGGGATCGCTCTAACGAATACATCATCAAAATCGGCCTGCGCAAAATGTGTATATACGCCAATTTTCCCTGTTGGCAACTCACTCTCGGTAACATCAATTTTGAGCTGTCCATTGACATACGCCTTAATTGTAGTCCCATTAACTTCTAGCTTGAACAGATGCTGAACGCCTGTACTCAGAGATAATGAAACAGATGCAAGGTTAGTTTCAATACCGCCGACAGTCTTTCTAAGAACGAATCGCCCTGCATGGTCATCATAATATACATAAAAATAATTGTTATTATCACTAAATCTGGCGACCAGCCCCATACGGCCAACCGTTCCACTCCAGCTATTCGCCTTCACTTTAGCTTCAATGCTATAATTTTGCCAATTTGTATCCCCGGCTGTCGATTTGGAACCGCCTTTGGTCAGATTGTCAGCCCGATAGGCATGCAAGCTTCCATCCGTTATGATGCTGTAACTGCCCCAAGAGCTCGCAACTGTCCATGCTGTACTCCCACTCTCGAATCCTTCATAGAAGATGATATCCGAGGTGGTCACCGATGCTGTAATGCTCCCAGTTGAAACATTTCCAGACGGATCAATTGCTTTGATCACGTAGTTGTATGGCGTCAGTGCAGTTACACCCTTATCTACATACGTGTTCACATTACCATTTACAGACGCATATTCAGTACCATTGCGATAAATTTTATATTCTGACACACCAGCGTTGTCTGTAGATTTGTCCCAGGATAGATCCACCTTCGTTGAGAATGGAGAAACAGCTGCAACATTGGCTGGGGATGTAGGAGCCGTCACATCGGTACCGATTAGCGGCGCATACACTAGTTCAAAGCCATAACCCTTGTCGGTCTCCATTGGAACTGTAATCGTATCGCCAAGCACAGTTGTTGGGATTTCCTGCAATCTTACGCCATTCATTGATAGCTTATAGGCTTTGTAGTCCCCCGCGGGTCGTGTGGTCTGGAGTTGAACTTCCGCAGTGCCATACTTAGCAAGCGTCGGTGCTGTTCCACGATGATAATAGGTCGAACCGCTGACCGTTTCTTCATATTCACCAGTCGCTGCAGCATCTGTTGTATAGATGATCAGCATTCTTTCACTTTCATCCAGCGGTTCGTTATCTAATGAGGCTACAGATAAGGTTCCTTTCGGCAGATTCGCAGACATCGTGACTGGCCCAAGCTCATAGCTGTTGTTATCCAACGTCCCTGCAGCGGCCACCACGTAAGGTGTGTTAATGAAATAGGTGTTTAGGTTAAGGTCAAAGAGGAGTTCACCCGTGTCGGAAACCAGCTTATTATTATTTAAGTTCGCTAACATACTGGATTTAAGATCGACATCATCAATTGCAAGGATAAAGGTTTCTGCGACTTCCTTCAGCGTCATACTATTCGCAATCGTAATCTTATTGGCTGCAGGAATATCACCGCTTGCAATCTGCTCGTCCGTAAGTTCAGGCGTAATCTTATAGATGGTATAAGGCTCTGCTGGATGATCAGCATAGACTGTTACCATTTTGAATAGATGAGGAATGTAAGTGCGATTCCTTTCTGGTGATTCATTTTCCGTAGCGGAGGCATGCGTCTTCACATAGGTTTTATCCCTTACAATCACAAATTTGGCATCCGCTGGCGCAAGATGTGCTTGCCTAAATACGAGCGTACCCTGGTATTCGGACATCGTAGCAATCACATCGGTCAAAGAGTCAAATGAGGTCGTTCCGCCTTGCGCCGTTTCATTAATAGCTTCATTCACTCGGCTCACATAATGAAATCGGTTCAGCATATCCCATCCTTGGTATGCGCCGGTTGCTGCTGTCATTAAGCCAATGTCGTCACGGCCTTTATTTGGGAATTCATGATTGAATTCTGTCAATGCAAATGGCTTGTTATACAGCTGCCCTAGTGCAAGAGCCGGAACATAATTTTTGAAAATAAACGAGCCATACTGTGACACATAGTTAGCACTCGATTCTGGAGCAAAAATCATGCTGTAACGCGGATGTGTCAGCGGATTGTATTTGAAGGATGCTCCTCTACCGTCAACAAGCCCGTTATAAAGATGTGTTTCATGTACATCAGCCTGTGTCCGCCAATAATTCGCTAAGGAATCATTGATATAGTTGATGCCGCCAATTGGAGCTTTTATACCTATCACATTCTTAAGATATGACTTCATTTCACCATAGGCAGCAAACTGCAACTCTGTGAAATATTCAGCCAGATCATCTCGAATGCTGGGAGATGCTTCCCAGAAATTATTCGGAAACGTTGTGAGTGCCGGCTTTCCTTTGCCCGTCAAAAAAAGATTGAAATCAGCAAGCACCCAAGCATTAAAATTCGGATTGGAGAAATTCGCATTATAGAGAATCACTTCATTTATCGGAGAAACACCCATGATTTGGGGCTCATCCTTCAAGGCTAAGCCGGTATACGGATTCACATGATTAAACAGCTGGTAAGCAAAAGATTGCCAGATCGCTTTCCCATCGGGAAGTAGTGTAGCCAAATACTTGGATGCGGTTGAGCCATATACACTTTCACCTATGCTAGGCACATTTTTAAAATTTGAAAAGGACATGATGTCAAGATCAATGTACACGCCGCGTGATTTCAACAAAGCGTTAAAATAATCAAAATTATCCAGTTTACTCGTATTTAATGCCACCGTCGTAGAAGTGAGCGGCTGCATCAGACCTTTGGCCCAATCATAATTTTGGTCTATAGAAGAATACCGCACCACATTGTAGCCCATCGCAGCAATTCGATCTGCCATGATGACCATTTCCTCTCTCGTTGGGTCTACCATATAGCTGCCATTTAAATTTCCACCATAGAACTTTACTTTCGTATCGGGGTCATCCTCAAAATAATAATCACCGTACTCATCGATCTCTACGAAACCATTTGTACCCGCCGGATCAGCATTCAGAAAGGACAAGTCCATAGCGCTTCCCGGTGCAACGGCCATGGTTGTATCAATGGGACGCCAATTGATATCTGCTACAATGGGTGACGCGCTGACTGCTGGAGCATAGCCAGTAGCGCCACCAAAGGAAAGCAATACAGCTGCAAGCAAGATTCCCGCAAGCTTTGATCTTATCTTTTTTCTCATCTTTCATACCTCCTGCATTCGTTTCATTTTTTAAAACACAGAAATGAAAGCGCTTTTAAAACTCTTCGCCTTTTGATCCTCACATCACTCCCCCATAGTTAATAGCTTAATTTAGTGCGATATGCCAGATTAATATAAGGGATTACCCAAGAAAGCAACAATGATCAAATGTCTTTCAAATTTGTTATTATGTAGGGTGACGGTTTGACATATAAAGAAAAGACCAGCCCACTTGAGCTAGTCTTCGATCATCATGCTTGAATTTATGAGAACATCTTTCCAGCAGCATATTCGGCAGAAATCTTCTTAAATACCTCATAGCTGCGTTTGGCGCATTCCGAAATCGCAATCGGATGAAACCCTGTTACTTCTGCGTATAACGTATCGTTAAGCGGTTCGACCCACTGTGCTGGAAGCTTATCGGCTCCTAGCTTTGCACCTAAAATTGAACCAACAGTTGCTCCATTGCAATCGGTATCCCAACCGCCTAGCACTGCTGTCGTAATAGCCAGTTCAAAATCGTCCTTAGCGAAAATAAGTGACGCCGCAACTAAAGCGGCATTATTGTTCGTATGGACACAATGATAGTGCTTGAACGCTTCCCAGATCCGATCGACTAAGTCCAATTGATCGACAGCTGAATGCGCAATATCTACCGCTTTGCGAATATCATGAGCCAAACGACAATCCCTTGGTATTTCGCTAAGCCCAATTTCTACGATACGCTCATTATCAGTTTCGATAAAAGCCGCTGCTATCATAGAAGCCACAAACATTTCTCCATATATACCGTTCTTCACATGGGAAAAGGAAGCATCCCGCCAAGCAAATTCAGCTGCCAGCTCTGGATTTCCCGCCGCACCGTAAGCAAGGCCATCGGCTCTAATTTGAGCCCCAATCCACTCCCGATACGGGTTGAGCCAGGTTCGCACCCATTCACTCTTCTGTGCCCAGTCCTCCGTTTTTTCACCTTGTATATGGGAAGTTACCTGCGCGAAATTCAAATAAGCCTGTGTCTCAGCTGTACACACTTGCTGGTAGCTTAGATACTTATGCCACAGCTTGCCAATATCCCAAGAATCGAAATCCAATCCTTTTTCCTCTAGAAGAATTAAGCCTAACACGGTATAACGAATATCATCGTCGGATTCCATAAACTGAATATGCTCTTTCCAACTTTTCTGGCACCAGTCATTCACTTTCAGCTCGTACTCGGCAGCCGCCCGTGAACTTCCGGGGGTATATCCGCGAATGGGCCAAGCATCTGCTCCTTTGAACCAGAGCTCGATATTTTTCCAACCAGCTCTTCCACCGCTGCCATCCATGAATTGACGGTTTTCAAGCGGTTTTCCCAAGGCACACCCTATACTTCTACCGAGCCAAGCACCTTGGAATTGATTGAGCCATTCCGCTTCAGATTTATCTACTGTTAGTTGACGTGGACCATCAGGCCTCAACAAGTGAATGCTCAGCAAATCGGAGGGCTCAATATATGGGAAGCTTGTACTAATTTCAAGCGACATTAACTGCCGGTATACCACCATCAGCATCGCTTCATCCTCTCCAGCTTCGACCCACTTGTCTTCGAATCCGCTTACATCACAGCCCTCTTCTCGCCTTTGTACGATTTCCAAATATATAATGTCCTTTAAACGCTCCCAACCAGCCATCGTAAAACCACCTTTAATGTAAGATTTTAAGCTGATTATACGAATTTGACTTCAGGGAATCTTCTCAATTTCTTTCACACTTCTCAAAATAATTGCTTTACACCAAATTGTTTGCGATACTCTTGAGGCGACGTGCCGACAACAGCATTAAAAGCTCGGTAGAAGGACGGCAAGCTCTGAAACCCACTAGAAAAACTAATAGCTGCAATACTATCAAGGCTCGTAACGAGTTGTTTCTTAGCCTCGCTAATTCGCAGTTGAGTCATATAAGCAATAAAGCTGATGCCTGTATGCTCCTTCACAAATCGACTTGTTCGTGCGGTGCTCCAACCAAGATGCTCAGCGACATCGGTAAGTTGAAGGGGCTCTTGAAATCGTTCTTTCATAAAAAGCATCATTTCCTCAATCTCGCGCTTCGAATTGTGCATTTTCATCCATTGCTCATCGCTAAATGTACTTCTGTAATGACGAAGCAGAATCACACCGAGCTCTAGTAATTTGCAACGAGTAATCGTTAGATAACCCTCCGCTTTTGCGTTAAGCTCTTCATATATCTGTTGAATAAGTAGCCCAATTTGCTGCGAGAGCGGTGTTCCAGCTGCAATATGATTCTCAAATCTCTCTGATCGATAGGCAAATGGCAGCAATAATTTTTCATTTTCTTCAAGGAAGAGACTTGGATCGAAATTCAAAAATATATATTGGCTGGGGTCGTGCATGGAGGATTGAGCAATATGAAGCTCTGTATTGTTGACAATGAAGACATCGCCTTTGCGAACCTCGTAAAGCTTATTTTCAAAAATAAATTGCCCTCGCCCTCCCCGGCAATAGCCAATTTCCAAGCTAGAATGGAAATGAAGTGGCTGTGGATACGGTTTTGGACACCAAAGATAGGCATTAATCGGAATGAGATTATCATATTCTATTTTCTGCTTCATTGGGTTACAGTCCACCTTTAAATGAAGCTGCCCTTGAACATTGCGCAGCCCAGAATAATTCAGCTCGGTTACAGTCCATATTTTAACATACTTTGTTGATAATAACTGCCCGTTCATCGGTTTAAAGCAATGACTCATCTTCAGTTATATCTTCTCTCATTTGTTCGAAATGAAGAATCGTCAATAGCAGGAGACTCCCCCCTGATTACGAGTTCTTGATTGAAACACCTTCAAATATGAAATAACCAGTCACCTATATTCAACTGGTGACTGGTTATTTCATTTAGTTGGATTACGAACGTCGTTGTCACTTCCACTACATTATGCAGACCAACAACAATAGCTGTACACTAGCTAATGCATGGCGTTTAGAGCGTAACGGTCTGAAACCATTGCCATTCTGTACTTACGGCGTTACCCTAATTGAATCCAACAGCATGTAAGTGCCCGATTTCTTCACAGCCTTGAGCGTATGACTGCCATTCGTCAATCCTGTCGCCTTATAAACGACCTGATTGGTCAACCGCGTAGAATTGGTTGTGTTAACTGTGGTCTGCAGCACATTGTCCAAATAAATGTCCACGTTTCCTTGCGAAGCGTCCTTCTCCGTAAGCAATTCCACACCTGTTCCGGAAAAGGTGAATTGGAAATAATCGTTATTCGTCTGCGTAAAGTGTACGTCGTTATTAAAGTCCCCATATCCACGATTGCCGCTTAGCGACCATGAGCCCGTGTATGAAATGCCAGCGTCCGTATTGTTGTATTGCTTCTGGTTGCTCTTAAACCGCAATTGATCAAGCAGCATGTATGTGCCGGACTTCTTTACGGCTTTGATCGTATGCGACCCGCTCGTAAGTCCGTCAATGCTATACACGGTTTGCGCGGCGAGCCTCGTAGGGTTGTATGTGTTTACGGTCTGCTTGAATACGTTATCGATATATATATCGATATTTCCTTGCGACGCTTCCTTCTCAGTGACAAAGTCTATGCCCGTTCCATTAAACGTATATTGGAAATAGTCGTTGTTCGTCGTTGTGTAATGAACGTCATCCTGATAATCACCGAAGCCTCTTGCACTGCTCGTACTCCATGTGCCTGTATACGATATACCGGAATCCGTATCGTTCACAAAAATCGGCGAAGGAACGCTGAATTGCAATTTATCGACCAGCATATACGTCCCCGATTTCTTGACGGCTTTCAGGGTATGCGGGCCATTAGAGAGTCCAGTAATACTATAGACGGTCTGCTGTGCCTGGCGAGTCGCATTATAGGTATTGACCGTTTGTTTGAAGACGTTGTCAACGTAAATGTCGATGTTGCCCTGTGAAGCATCCTTCTCTGTAATGAAATCTATCCCCGTACCTTGGAAGCTGTATTCGAATGCGTCGTTATTCGTCTGCGTATAGTGGACGTCATTCCCATAATCACCAAAGCCCCGATTGTAGCTGCGCTGCCACGCACCCGTATATTTAATGCCGGTGTCATCGTCGTTGGCTGTCACTGATCCACCTGATGCCTTTACTTTGAGCAGCCTCGAAGCATGCGCGGGCAGATTGACGGAGCTATAACCGGTATTAAACGATCCGAGATCACTGCGGGTCCACAAATCTCGAACTGTCGCAGCACCATTCAGACCAATGTCGCTCCAGTTCACGCTGACCGTCGCGGCGGTGCTGCCGAGATTGAATAAGCCGACGGTATAAGTGCCATCCCCGTTGTTGGCGTACCACACCTGTTGATTAGAAGCTGTCGATACCGGATGGGCAGGCCGTCCCGCCTGATTAACGGCAATAACTTCTTCGTTCGTCAGCAAGGAAAGTCCGAAAGCGTCCAAATTGGTCAAGTCGTTGCCCGTATAGAGCTGTGCCGATGACATCGCCCATAATGACATCGCAGTTCGTCTTTCATCCTGCGTCATACCGTCCATGGAACCATTCCCCACGTTGAGTGAATCGAAGTCATTCCAGCCGCCCGGCCCGGCATCGCGCCACCAAATTTCTGCCTTCGGGAACAGCCTGGCAATGTTCGGCCAAGCCGTCAATGCGGTGTTGGTGCAATAGCATTCAACGTCCCAATCTACACGCCAGCCATTCGCATATTGCTTCCACGTATCCACGTAGTTGTGGTCCAGAGCCCAAGAAAGCTCGAACCAAATGTTATGAGCGCTCAGAGCCTGCGACCAAGCGGCAACGTCGCCGCGAGAGTCAATTGAAGTGTCGTTATGCCCGGAACCTGGAGTGACACTATCGAATTTCACAAAGTCAACACCCCAAGTTCCGAACAAATCGGCAATCGAATTGATGTAGCTCTGCGCACATGGGTTGCTGAAATTGATCTTGTAGCCCAAATTCCAATAGTCTCCCGTCGTCAGCGGCTGAACAGCGATATCCTGCATCGAACAGCCAGGCGCGCCGTAGATCGGAAGATCAGCATTGTATGCTTGCGGAGAAATACCTGGAATCATGTAAAGCCCGAACTTCTGGCCGTTCGCATGCACGTAATTGATAAGCGCAGTGAAACCGCCTGGATAAAGCGTGCTGCTCGGAACCGGCCTGCCGTAGCCGTCGATACCACCGTTCCAGCCCGCGTCGATATTGATGTAATTGTAGCCGTATGGCTGTAGGTACGTGTGCATGGCATCGGATTGCGCCTTGATCTGCGCTTCATTAATCCAAGCGGAATTGCCTGAGTACACTTGCATGCTGTAGCTGCTCCAGCCCATTAGTGGCTTTAGCGCCAGCCCGTTGTTGGCCGCATTCACAATCTGTTTCTCTGGAATCACAAAACCCGCGAACGCCAGCCATAATGCAAATGCGAGAAAACCTGTTCTTCTTAATACCGTCATCATCCATTCATCTCCTTTTTATTGGACGTACGCGAAATCAAGAGCGAGCGCCGCAGGCATGGAGTGGAAGCATTACATAGTTCATAATGACAGCGCTTTCTTTGATTTGAGCATAGCGGGTATCCGAAGCCGCGAACAAGGTACAGTTAGGCGCTTTCAGGTACAACTTTCCGTTTGGACGAGAAATTCGAAGGTTTAGGCGACAATCAGACGGCTCAGAAGACCGCAATTTCGAATCGCCAGCTATATCCGGCGGTTTCAAGCCAATCATTCGGAGCTTAGGCTTCGGAGGACAAAAAATAACCGGTCGAGAATGTATCTCGCTGGCTAATTGTGTTTGTTGTACTAGGCTTTGTCGTTAATGACCTCCCAAGTTCCGTCCCTTCTCAGCCATTCTTGATTAATGAATGCTCATTCATGGTTATACCAAATTTGAGACCAACCGTTTCACCTTCAACAGATTTCTGACTCACTATTTATTTTACTCATTGGAATGTCTGGTCTTATTGCTAGTAGTGGCTTACTAGTTCGTTACAACGCAAAAAAGGACAACCAGATCATTCAGGTTGTCCTAATGATTAGAAAAGTCATCTGAAAGGCTCGCTAACAATACATAGCCCTATGCATATTCATCTTAATCGAGATGCTTATAATATTAAGATAAGATGTTGCGTTACATTAATGATAATTAAGCCGTAATGATACCTACCATATTTCATAATCCATCAATTTCATCTTTAATATTGAACGGTGCTAAACGACTTCGTTATCAGTCATTATTATAACTTCAGAGTGCTGAACACGATATTACGCAACTTGCGCGTAATCGCCATCGTGCCGGCATCTTTTTTCTGGATCATGAAAAGGATAGTCAGACCGTCTTGCGGACTGTTTGTGAAATAGGCTCCAAGCCATCCGTCCCAGCCGTATTCGCCTTGACTGCCGATAATTCCAGCTTTTCCGGTGTCAGTCATGATACGCATCTGGTTACCGTAGCTATGGCCAACCAAGCTATGCCACGAATCGAAACCTTTTTGCTGCCAATCGTTTAAACTAGCCGACGTCAAATATTGAACAGTTCTAGGTTGTAACAGCTGACCGCCATTATAGCCGCCTTGATTCATCAGCATTCTCGTAAATTTTGCTGCATCGTCAATCGTAGACACAAGACCCGCTCCGCCAGACTCAAATGTCGGTTCCCGGTCCATCTGGTGATAGATGCCCAGATGGCTATCTGAATACAGCTTCAAGCCTCCTCCACTGTCATCTTGGTAGGTTTTGGCGAGGCGGTTTCTTTTTTCTTCTGGCAGCCAGAAACCAGTATCTAGCATTTCCAGCGGTCCAAATATTTCCTTGTACAAAAATTGGCTGAATTTCATACCGCTAACCGCTTCCACAATTGCTCCGAGCACATCTGCCGACGTTCCATATTGCCAGTACGATCCCGGTTCGAACGAAAGGGGGCCTTGGCCCAGTCGGTTTGCGAATTCCAATGTGCCCATTGGATTGTCACCTTTCAAACGGCTACCGAGCTCTTGGAATAATGCGTCGGTATGCAGACCTGCTTTGTCAGATCCGCCGTATACCAATCCGGATGTCATATTCAACAAATCATGAATGTTGACTTCCCGGTTGACTGGCACCAGTACTCCGTTTTGCTCAAGCTTTTGGTTTTTAAAGCCCGGAATATAGCTGCTAACCGGATCAAACAAATCGATATCCCCTCGCTCGAGCAGCATCATGACTGATGCAGCGGTAACGGGCTTCGTCATTGAATATAGTCGGAAGATCGAATCCCTCGTGATAGGACGCCCCGACTCGAGGTCTGCCATGCCATCTTCATGATAAAATAATTCGTGGCCGTCCTTGATCACCATGAAATTCGCACCTGCGATTTCCTTGTTGTCAATACTGGCTTTCAGCGTTTTTTTCAGTTGATTGGTTATGTTTGGCTCTAGCATGTCCCTTTTGCCTCCTTGTCCAAGTAAGTTCCTTTATACCAAATCGAATGCTATTTATTCACATTTTGAATATTAAATGCTTTTAGAGCGTTTGTATATAACAGGTACACCAAATGAAGGCACCATTATACCAAAACCCCATTTGCTAGTTTCAAAAGTTTATGATCGTATGGCTGTGATATTAACGGATAAATATCAAACAACTCAAATAAAAAACCACCCATAAGGGTGGTTCGTTCGCATGATAAGCATTATTGGATTTGGATAGGAGTGGTGAGTCCTGTTCTGAACCTATCGTTTTGTTGAAACTAACCTTTCACTGCTCCTGCTGTCAATCCGCTTACTATATATTTCTGTGCAATTCCAAAAAAGAGGTAGATCGGAATCATGGATACGATTGCTGATGCAAAAGCCAAGTTGAAATTAGAAGTATACTGCCCAAAAAATATAAATTGCTGCAGCGGAATCGTTTTCACTGCATCTTTCTGCAGTAAAATAAGGGATACATTAAAATCATTCCAAGTCCACATCATTTGTAAAGCAATTAAACTGGAAGTAATGGTCTGCAACAACGGAAATACGATTTGCCAAAAAGTACGAATGGGGCCAGCTCCATCGATTTTCGCGGATTCCTCCAATTCACGCGGGATTGATTTAATAAAGCCGATGTACATAAAAATAGCGAACGGTATGGACAGCCCCACTTTGACCATAATGGCTCCGGCAAGCGTATTAATGAGATCAACCTCATAAAGAAATTTATATGTCGGAATCATGATTACTTCGAACGGCAACATGATTGCGGCTAGGAATATTTTCTCCCAGAACCGGTAATACCTCTTATTTAAATTTCTTGCAATGATATAAGCGGCAGATGAGCTGCAAAAAACAATGAGAATTACGCTCACTATCGTAAATATCAAACTGTTTTTAAGAGCAAGAAAAAAAGAAGACATCTTAAGGGCTTCCACATAGTTTTCGAAATGCAGCACTTGCGGAAGGGATATTCCGGATAGAGCACTTTCAGCAGGCGACTTTAAGCTTGTGACTATAGCGATGTAGAACGGAGCTATAAAAACGATTGCCAATAACCACATAGCAGCCACCATAAACCATTTCCCTACATTTCCTCTGGCAGTCATTACATCTCCACTTCCCTTTTTCTAAAGATCGTTGAAAGTACAACCCCGGAAATGACAACGATGAGAAGAAATAAATAAGCCAATGCTTGTCCATAGCCTGCCCGGTTGTAAATGAATAAGTTATTGTATATATACAAACCCATGGACTCGGATGAACCAGCTGGACCACCACCTGTTGCAACAAGGAAAAGACCTGTCGAAGATAGTGAGCTTGTAAAATTAATCGTAATATTTATAGTGAATGAAGCCATGATAAGTGGCAGTGTTATCTTGAAAAGCCTATGCATAGCATTCGCTCCATCCACCTTCGCGGACTCATACATCTCGGTAGGTACTGAACTTAGCGCTGCGATATAAATGACCATCGCGACACCGCATCCCCCCCATACCGTAATTAAAGTTGCTGCCGGAATTACAGTGGACATGCTAGCGATAGGGTTACTAATTCCGAATATCTCGGGCAACACTTCTCCATAAATATAGTTCCAAATAAAAATGGCGAGAACACTGCTTAATGCGGTCGGCATGAAGAATATCATGCGGTGGATCGTACGTCCTCTATATGCATTTGTAACGCCTAGCGCTAAGATAAGCGCCACCAAATTAATAAAGAATGTATTTAATAAGGCATACTCTACAGAAATCCGTATGGGCCTAATAATATCAGGATCATGAAAAATATTGATGAAATTGTTTAAGCCGATAAACTCACCTTTAGGTGAAATTCCATCCCAGTTTGTAAAAGCAATATTAAACCCTGAGAAAAATGGATACATGACAGCAAAGAAGAAAAACAACAAAGTAGGTATTAGAAAGGTTGAATTACTGAGCGATTTTTTTATCTGGTTTATTCGCATAAATTTCTCTCCTTACATCCATTTCCCGGGATTAACCCGGGAATTGACTGACTGCATTCACAACTACTGTACGATCATTTTTTGGCGACTCGATCAAAAGCAGCATCTAGATTTTTAAGTGTTTCATCCGCATTGCGCGATTTGGAGAGCATGTAATTGATGATTTCATCATAGAAAACTTTGTCGTATTCCCCGCCGAAATCCATTTGAAAAGCCCCATAGCTTAAAACTTCATTCGCGCTTTGAGCCTGGGCAAACGAATCAAAAGTCGGTTCGAAATCCATCGGCAAATTTTTCGCATTTGAAAGCGTCTTACGATTGTCTTGCATGATTTTCCCGTTTTCTACTGATCCCAAATATTCAATGAATTTTACAGCCATATCTTTGTTTGGAGATTTGGCATAGGCTCCATAGCCGCCGCCGTAAGAAGCATTCTCACTGTTTTTCGCTTCGCCAGCAATAATGAATCGGTTTTTCGAAGCATCATCTGACCATGGGTAAGGGAAGGTACCGAGATTCGCATCTGCATCCTTTGTACGTATGTTCCCTGGCAACCATGAACCATTAATAATCATTGCGGCCTCACCTGAAACCAGAAGATCCTGCGCTTTATCCCAAGTTGTACCTAGCGGATCTGACTGCGAATTGTCGTAGATGTACGTAATTTGATTCAATAAATCTTTGAAACCTACCTGATCATCAACAAAGCTTGTTTTGCGTGACTTGAGATCTTGCGTCCATGATTCATGATAAGCACCGATACTAGGAGCTTTCGCAACATGAATCATATTGTTTAAAGTCCAAGAGTCTTTGTAGCCGGATGCGACGGGTATGATCCCTGCAGCTTTCAGCTTTTCGCACGCTTCCATAAATTCAGCCCATGTAGTAGGCGGTGATTCGATTCCCGCTTTAGCGAAGGCATCTTTGTTATAGTAAATGCTATAAAGAGTAAGTTCTGTTCGAAGGGCGTATGTTTTTCCTTCCTTACTCTTGTCTACTACGAGTAGGTTGTCCAAAAAAGGGCCTGTCAGTTCTGCCATGTAGCCGTTTTCAACAAACTGAGGATTACTATTTAAATCGATGTCAAAAATATCAGGTGCATCTCCTGCAGCAAGCTTTGTCTTTAACATTGTGTTGTAATTGTCTGCATTCATGGCGGTAAGTTCAAATTCGACATTCGGATACAATTTGGTAAACTCTTCCGTTGATTTCTCTATCCAAGCTTTACCTGATTCCTCTTGAATATGATGCATCCAACGTAATGTAATGGTCTTTGCTTCTGTAGTCCCTGCCGCCTCTGTAGCTTCTGGTACTGGGTTTTCATTGGATGAACCGCATGCTGATAACAAGCTCATTCCCAAGGCAAGAACGATTGCTAACTTGAACTTCTTCTTCATGGTATATCCCCCTATATTAGATTGGAAACGCTCGTATTTTATGAAAATAGAGCGCTTCCACGACTCATCTACTATACTAGCAAATATGATCGTATTTATAATTTCACTAATCTACAATTTCTCTTAATAAACACAGATTATATCTGTTTATTGAATTCATTTAAGGACACAATCGAACTCGTACAACGCCTGTATCCGCTTCAACCCAAATGCCGAAATCCACTTCATCACCATTGCGATTGCGGTTAGCATGAAAGTTTCCTTCTTGATCGAATCTCCCTTCTTCCACTGAAACATAATCGACACTGCGTGTGAGCGTGAATTCATTTGTTGCATGAGCTGGTAAAGTGTGAGTGATCAGCCGCTTGGGCATGAATAAAAGGCGATAGCCATCTCCAGCTACGTAGAACTCATGTTCCGACGTTTGAATAACTAAACCTCTGCCCCGACGGCCTTCTGCCTTCTGTTTCTGACGGTAATCTTTGTGATACTGGTCATGCCAGTTCCAATCCGAGTCATTATGTCCTCCAGCCGGATGGCAATTCGTGAAAAGAGCTAGTGCGTAATAATGATCGAACTCCAGCCGCTGCATAGGTGAGTACTCGTCTTGATAGATAACCGCTGTTGGCGCCTGCTTGTAGCGCATTAAACCACCAGCGAGCGCTGAAGCAACCTGCATGCTTCCCACTACTGGCCATGCGCTTGGATCCACCTGATCCTCTTCGTCAAGAATACTCTCTGCCCCAAATAGAAAATATCCGATTGCCTTATATTCGCCCAATGCTTTGAACAGAAAGCGCGAATTCCACTCTGCTAACGGAGCAGATTCAGGCACAAATAGCGCATTGTCTTCACGCGTGTAGTCCCTGCAAGCTTCCGTGTAGCCTTCTAGTGTCTGTTGATAAATGTCAGGTGAGATCATATCTAAGTGAGGAGTCATCCATTTCCAAATATCAAGCGTTCTAGATACTGGACCACCAGCAGGGTAGTTAATGCCTGGAATTCTCCAGCTATGCTGCTCCAACCATACATTGGTGAACATGAGAATATCGAATTTTTCCTTGCCCGCTCGGGCTATATCATCTACGTACTCGGAAATATGGTACGCAGTAAACGCTTCTTCAGCTAACGAATCAAACGCACTTATCCAACTTTCAGTGTTCTCATCGTTTTTCTGCCATCTTCGGCTGATTTGACTATTGGGATAATCCTTCATAAATTGACTTAACTGCATAGGAATCGGTGAACGAAATGCCCGTTCTGCCGTTTCGGAATAATCACGATAGGCGCCCGGCATAATTCCTGGTTCATTTTGTACTTGAATAGCGATAAGTACTTCCTTGTTCGGATCCAATGCATGCAAGTACTCCGTAAGCGCGACGAATGCACGCATATCCGCATGCTTAGTCTCTTCACAATGTGGAGATAGACTGTTTAAGCGGCTTCCATCCTGAGCGATTACTCGCCAAAACCTTTGCGGGTTTTCTTTTACCCAGTGAGGTGCATATTTTGCATTCCCGTTCTTCCAAGTTCCGAACCAAATAAAAATTAGTTTATACCCTCTTGCTTTGACCTCTTCCCAAATCGATCTAACCAAAGAGAAATCGTAAATACCTTCTTGCCCTTCCACAACACCCCAATACAGAGGAATAGCTACCGAATTGGCATGGATATGTTTGAGTGCCTCAAAACCACGATTCAATCCCTCTACGGAATATGCACTGGAATTATGAACCTGTGCACCGACAGGAAAAAATGGACGTCCTTCGCTGATAAACCCTTTTCTGTTCATTGATAAGCTCCTTCAACTGTTTTTATAGGTAATGACTTTAATGCCTGTCACTTCTTTGAAGACCGTACTGAAATACGAGGCATTTTTAAAGCCAACTTTCTCAGCAACTTCGTATATCTTCATATCGGTAGTCTTCAGATATCGCTTCGCTTCTTCTATTCTGAGATGATTGATATACTCTGTAATGCGCAGACCCGTCTCCTGCTTAAATAAATTGCTTACATAATTTGGGGTTAAATGGAGTGCAGCAGCTATTTCATTAATGGAAACCTCATTCATATAATTCTTTTGAACCCATTTCAATATTTTTTGGACCGCACGACCATAACCTTCATTTTTTCGGGAAGCAATCTCAATCAGCCGCTGCAGATATCCATTGAATTCACGCATGATTTCATCCATAACTTCTGTATCCTTCAGCATATCGTCTCGCCATAGATAGCTCTCACCGGTAATTTCAGAAAGCTTAACCTTTAAAATTCTCGCAGCCATATGCAATAAAATATCCAATTCGTGAAATACGGTTCTAATCTCTCGAATGTCAGCGTGACTTTCCTTCAATTGTTCAAATAATGCATTCGACTCCGCTACTAACCCTCCGTAATTGCCTGCGCTTAATAGCTCCGTCATCGCTTCAAGCCTAGCGAAAACATGTGTTTCTCTTTTTCCTTTTACTCGAACATGTGCTTGATAATGATAAATCTTGTTCTTGCCTTCATATAATTTGATATTAAGTGCAGACAATGCCTGAGAGAAACACTCGCTCAATTTTTCAATATCTTCACAATTGCCTCCGATCCCAATCGTTATTGAATGCTTCTCGGTTCGATGGATAGATAATCTGACTTGTTCAGCAATGTTGTGTATGATGTTATATTTTTTAGTTTCGCTTTTTTCATCTCGAAATCCGACAATTAGAACAGCTAAATGATGCTCAACTTGCGCAAACACATATTGAACGGTTTCCATATCTAATTGTTGACGCAATTCAAGCTCAATGTTCGCAAACGCGATGGGGTTCGATTCTATAGCCAATAGGGTCATATTTGAAATAGGCATATCCTGGTTGAGTGAACGCAAACTGCTGACCAATTCCAGCTTGTTCGATGATTCTTCCTTCAGAATCCGACTGACTAGACGTTGAATGATGGACGATAAATTATCCTTAATGACTTTATTTCCTGCCTCATGCTTCTGTTCCTCTTCGATTTTCTTTTTGCATTTGATTAGCAATTGATGTAACTGCTGTTCCTTCAGATCGTGCTTGAGCAAGTAATCCTCGGCCCCTAAAGTTAGCGCTTCCTTGACGAATTCGAAATCATTATAAGAACTAAGAACAATAATCTTAACCTTAGGATACTCACGTTTTACGGTCTCAATGAGAGAAATGCCATTCATGATCGGCATGCTGATATCCGTAAGTATCAGATCAGGTTCGTTTTCCGATATCAGTTCAAGGGCATGCCTGCCGTTAACCGCTTCTGCCGTAATATGAAAATCAATGGCCGTCCAATCCATTAAGGATCTAATTGCGTATCTGAACATGACGTCATCTTCAACAATCATAACGCTAATCAAGTGTTCGCCCCTCCCACTCCCCCGTTGTGAAAGGCAATACGGCCTCCACTATTGTTCCTTTTCCGAGTTCACTACGGTAACTTAAACCATATTGCGGACCAAAATAAAGCTTGATTCTCTCATTCACATTCCGAACGCCTATGCTATTTAATCCCGGATACTTACGAGCCTTGTCTTCCAATATAGCCGCGACTTGTTCCTCAGTCATTCCTACCCCGTTATCTTCAACCGTCAATACAATGAACGCGTCCCGCCTTAAAGCTCCGATTTTGATTAGTCCGCCTTCTTTTGACATATCTAATCCGTGAAAAAGAGCGTTTTCCACAAGCGGCTGCAAAATCAGCTTAAGCACTTTTGCGTTTTTGGCGTTTTCATCAATGTCATATCGTGTTTGAAATCGATCCTCGTATCTGAATTTCTGGAGTAGTACGTAGTTTTTCACATATTCCACTTCTTCATGTAAAGAAATGAAATTCCCCTTCTTATCTATGGCGCCTTTCAGCAGTTCGATTAACGAGATGACTAAGCTTTCTATCTCTTTCTGTTTCTTTAGATTAGCCAGCCATCTGATCGTACCTAGTGTGTTATATAGAAAATGAGGGTTAATCTGTGCCTGAAGCGTCTCGAATTCCGCTTGCTGCTTTGCAATTCGTTCTGTATAAACCGTATTAACCAGCTCATTGACCTTGCTCACCATAAAGTTAAACCGCAAACCTAGTAATCCGATTTCATCATAGCTGGAAGGCTGTACCCGAACCGAGAAATCTCCTTTTTCAATTTTTCTCATGCTTTTTTCTAAACGTGAAATATTTCTGCTAACGCTATGCGAAATCGCATACGCAATGGCTAGAGCAACTATAATGGATACACAAACAACGACTAAAATCGCGGTTTTTAATGTATCCACATTTTTCAGCATATAAGATAACGGAACAAAGCAAATCACTTTCCATTTTTGATTAGTACTTTCGACTGCAGTAACCAGGAATCTTTCTCCATTGATATCCATGTTTACAGATTGATTATTAAACGAGACAACTCCGCTGCCTAGCACCTGCATAGTCATATCCCAGATCCCCGAGTCTTTATCAGCCAGAATAATTTCGTCGTTGGCATTCAGTACGGCCAGGTTTGCTTCTTGAATACTTCTCACGTTTTTGTCTTTAATCAGCCTAAAATAGCTGCTGTCCACCGTAAACACGATATCCCCTAGATAGTCCAGCGACTCTGTGTCCACTATTCGCCTTCCAAACATGACCTCATTTCCATCAATCTTTGGTCTAGTCCACACCGTATTGTTTAGAGCGCTGTCCAATTTATCATAGGTAATTAAAAAATTTTGCTGACGCGACAATTCTAATTGACTAGCGTCATCCAGGCTTCCGTTATCTTTAAACCAATACCTGACGTCGCCGCTGGCTGCTCTAATACTCAATGAATTGATTTCATCAATAGATGCAATATATTTGCTAAAGATATTGCTTAAATCTTTATTTGCCGACACATCATACCCTTTTAAATTGATTTTTTTCAAAATCTCCTTCAATGAAGTGAACGAATCCCCACTGTCCGAAGCGAAAGTAAAAGAGAATTGTTCAAAATCGTTTGTCCTGTATTCGATGTTCTCTGTAATTTGACTTATCAACTGCTGCGAAATTTCTTGGGTGTTTTTAAGCATTACTTTATTAGACGTAATCATGACCATATAACCTATTAAAAATGACATAAAGAGAATAATGAAGATGTATGAGATGAGAAATTTGGTTCTAATTTTAAAATTAAGAAACCATCCTATTAATGTTTTCATTACATCTTCCTCTTTCTCCGAGATCGGTGTTTTTACTGATCATCATATAGTACTTGAAAAACTGCCGATTCGAAGTAGTTTTCTCCTTTATATAAAGTTTATGCGTCTAATAATGATCCTCCTCGTCATTTATTGAAAACGGATACATGCTGTTCCATGATCATATTTTATAACGCTGAGGATGAGCATAAAATAAAAAAAACTACAGTTTCTTTAATATTATTACGTTATTTTTAAACCTTCTATTATGAAACAAATAAAAAAACCACCTAAAAAGGTGGCGTTAACTCTTTGAAAGTAAATAAGTAATGATAAAAGCGGAAAGCCTTATCCTATTGAAATGATCGTATTTCATTCTAAAAAACCTTTGTGCCTCTCCATTATGTCCAATAAATCTTCTTGCCTTCTAAATCCTCTTTCTCTGGTAACGGACCAATGAAGCTCGGCTCTACCGTATTCGCCGTTTTATCGTTCGGATTGGGTTCACATGGATAATAACCGTTATCTTCAAATTGTGATGACTTCCAACCTTCGAGCGGAGCAAGAGGGAAGAAGAACGAATTTCCCTTGAAGCAATGAGAATGGCCTTCTGCCTGTGCCACTATTTCGATCGGGCTCATTCCTTCATACTGGTAGAATACATTGTGTTCATGCAAGGATTTTAGCCCCGAATCCGCTTGGATAATACAACGCCTGTCGTTGACGCTAATATTATTCCGCAAAATCGTACCTTCATAGTCAGGGTTATAGTTAATCCCAGCACAATCCAGCCAAAATCCGCCTTCGTTATCATGAGAGTAATTATATTGGAATATAGTCGTTCCGGCAGTCCCCCAGTCCGTATCAAATGCTGTACCGTCATTTTCAAATAAACGTGTTCGTGCTACTTCGTTGTATTGAATAAGTGCATTCGAAGTGGCACACACCCAAATGCCAGCAATCAACTTTGTGTCCGTCAAATTGCCTAGTTCGCCAGCATCGAAGCAACGGTTGAATTCAATGAGCGGAGATACACTATTAGCCACTATAATGCCGTCAGTGCCTGTACGCCGAATCGTATTGTTACGCACAACGATGCCCGTATGATAGATATCAACAATAAAATCTTCCTGCTGATTCACTCGGATTCCACTTGTTAGCACGTCATGAATATAGTTGCCGGAAATAACCACGTCGTCCAATCGACTCGTTTCCGAGGAACGGCCGGGAATGCTGACATAAATGCCCGAATTCCAATACATGCTATAGTAAGGTTCAAGATCTCTTCGATTCTCACCTGTGACATCAAAAATCTCGCAGTTCTCAATACGGATTCCCGATGTTATGGCTTCTGCTTTACCGTATACAGCAATGCCATTGCGGAGTGCACGCTCGTCAGCATGATTAGTCACTCTAATATTACGAATCGTCCAATGGCTGTGACCGTCAATTTTGACGGCTGCTTCCGCGCCATTACCGGCGATCAATGGATTATCCCCTACACCGTAACGATCCACCTCAATTGGCAATCCTTTTACGCCAGAACCGGTTGGGCATAACATTCCCTCCCATAATCCGCCTGCGTGGAACAGTATGCGATCACCGGGAAGAAACAATGCCTCGTTAACTCTATCTAATGATTTCCAGGTTTCTTGCTCTGATCGCCCATCATGATCGTCGTTACCTTCTATTTCGTTAACATAGAACGTTCTCATATGCGCCCCTCTTCCTTTTTAAAATATTCGCTTTCCATGCTCGGCGTTAACCGGCAAAATCTTGCGCAGCGCCTCTAAGCGAAACGCTGCTGGCCAAGCAACAAGCCACTGCGTAGGTGTATTTTCACTTTTCCCATACGTGTAGTTGCACGACTCATCTTGGCTGCCGACGGGTCGTGGCGATTTACCGTCAAGCCTCAAATCCCCATCAGATATTCCCTGCTGGCCATGCCTCCAGATAGCCCCTGCACGCTCATGCCATTGTGAGTGACCTGTCAAAGCTGCAAGATCACACAATTCATGAACGTAACAAAGTGCGAAAGGATCCATTCCGCCATGTATGGATACCGCCGTTCCTCCAAATGTATCGTAATCCAATTGCCCGAGAAGGCTTTCCTCCGGGAATGGCTTTGTGAAATGCCATTGCCACGTTGACAGATACCATGCGGCACGCTCCGCGCATGCGAGGTAAGAAGGATCGCCAGTTATGTCATGCAGCAGCATACTGCTTTTCAGCAGAGGAATACATGATTCCTTGTCTATTGAGAATATATCCAATGCACCTGCTGTCGTATACCCGCTCTGTTGCAATTCTGTCATATAATAAGCATGACTGCGCCTCGCTTCCGACAGATAACGTTCGCTGCCCGTTGCTTTAGCCGCTTCGCAAAGTGCCATCGTGAGAAATGCGCCTGTGCCCCCATCCTTCACGGCCGGTGAAAGATCCGATTCCAACCAACTCTTTCCTATCCGTCCGGAATCGTCCATAACCTTCAATGCGAAATCACAAATTCGCATCGCCATTTGTCCATAAGCTGGCCGATCAATACCCAATAGCTCAGCATTCCGCTCTGCCTCGAATAGTTGAACAGCGGCTGTTCCCAGGTTGCAGGCATCCGTAGTCTTGGCATGTCCGTTCGTGTACATATTATCGTCATAATGCGTTGGGATAAGACCCGTCGGCCCAGCAGCGGCAAGCCATGCATCTAATACGCTGATCGCCATCTCGGCAGCTTCCTTGTCACCTACCATCGCAGAGTGAACCAGCAAGGAATTCGCGATTGAAGCGTTCTGTCCGCACCATCCAATTTCATATTTCTGCACGGATCGTTTCATCCATGTCTCATTCTCCCAAATGAAGCCGATGCTGAAACCTTTGAATCCATCAGCTTCTTCGGTGTAGAGCAGCTTCGCATACTGAATGCCAAGCTCCCACAGATTTTCGTTAGAGCGCATTGGAGCTCGCCATACATAGTTCTGCTTCCAAGCTTCGTCAAGCAGCTTGCTCCATGACTCTCGAGGACGTTCGGTTGCGACAAACACCAACATGACACTGAACTCGTTTCGCGGCGAAATAGGTTTACGGTAGTGCTGATTTCGCTTGCCATCCGTGAACACTGGAAGTGGTCCGTCTTGTTCCGGCCATAGCCATTCGTGGACGGCTCCTCCGTTCTCCTCATAGACCGAGCAGGCTCCATCCAACTGTCCTGCAGGAAGAAATCCGCCTGCCGACATCCCGCTTCCCTCCGAATAGCTCGCCCCAGGAACGCTCATTCGGTGCCAGCCAAATCGCCACGGCAAGCCGGATTCTGGTTCCCTTTGATTAGCAAAGTAGGTGGGTTCTTCCTTTATCTCTGCTTGTTCGACAGTCGTTGCCGCATTTCGGACATCGATAAAATCTTGAATGGCGAATGTATTGCCGTTGTATTGCAGTGCCGGGATGAGATAATATTCAATCCCAAAATCCGCTTCGAATCGCATCGTCATCTCTGTCATTGGCGTCTTCGTGCTTCTCTGCCAACTAACGACGCCCTCCTCAGTCAATACAAAGCTATCCTTTGAGTTAGCTTCGTTAACAGCGGTGCCTACCTTTCGTCCATTCAGGTAGAACTCCGTGCCTTGCTCTCCTTCATGCCAATGAAGCAAAGTCATTCAGAAACCTCCCTATTCATCTAGATGAAGTGACCTAATCCCTCTTACCCTTTAACACTTCCAACAACGATACCTTTTACGAAATATTTTTGCAGAAACGGATACGCCATAATAATCGGCAATGTTCCCAAGAAAATCTGCGAAGCTTTTAGAGTACGGTCGGATATTTGAGATAGATTCATCAAATCCTCGCGGGTCATTGCACCAAAATCACCCTGAACCACAATGGTTTGTATATAACTCTGAAGCGGATAATTCATCGGATTGTTCATTAGAATAAGACCATCGAACCAGCTATTCCAGTTATCAACCATGGAGAACAGCGCAAGTGTAGCTAGTGCAGGCATCGAAATAGGAATGAATACACGCCAAAGAACCGTCCATTGACCTGCGCCGTCCATGACGGCTGCTTCCTCAAGCTCCTTTGGCGTTTGGCGAAAGAAATTCAACATGAGCACGACACTAAATATGGGAACTGCCCCCGGCAGAACTAGCGCCCATATGCTGTCAAGCAGGCCAAACTGCTTGATCGTGATGTACCACGGTATCATTCCGCCGTTGAATAATAGAGGAATGAAGAAAACCCAAGCATAAATGCTCCTGAAAGCAAATTGACCCGACTCCTTTGATAATGGGTATGCAACCAGCACAATCAGCAATAGATTAAGCGGGGTCCCTATCGCAATACGCTGCACCGATACGAGCATCGCTCTCCAAAACTCCTCGCGCCCGCCAACGTATTCATAGGACTTAAGCGTAAATTCAACCGGCCACAGTTTTATCAACCCGGCAGCAGCCGCAGAACTGGAACTGAATGATACAGCTGCGATGTGTATGAGCGGCAAGATGCATAGCAGGGAAACCAGCGTAAGCAGCACACCGTTGATGATTGCGAACCCATCGATTCGTCTCCTGATTGAAGAAGCGGAGTCTTTGGGGTATTTACCTGTTGCGATGTCCTTGGACATATCCGTTCCTCCTTAAAATATCCGATACTTTGCAAATCGGTAAGCACAGAAATAGGACACCGAAATGAGCAGCAGCGATACGATTGATTTAAATAGTCCAACAGCGGTTGCGACCCCATACTGGGCATCAAGTAACCCAATTCGGTAGACGAATGTATCTAGGATATCGCCGCTCTTGTATACAGGGAGACTATAGAGATTGAATACTTGGTCAAAACCAGCATTCAGTAATTGTCCTAAACTTAGAACGGATAAGAGCACAACGACCATACGCATGCCCGGAATCGTGATATGCCATGCCTTATGCCACCTATTCGCACCGTCAATCGTTGCCGCCTCATATTGTGCGGGATCGATCCCCATAATAGCAGCCAAATACACGATTGTTCCGTAACCGAAATTTTTCCAAACATCCGAAACGACTAGCGTCGTAGGAAACCATCGATTGTCTCCAAGAAAAAAGATAGGTTCTATCCCAAGCGACTTTAAAACGGAGTTCACGATACCGCCTGATGGCGACAGCATGTCAACCAGAATGCCTCCCAATATAACCCAAGACAAGAAATGCGGTAGATAAATTGCTGTCTGAATCGATCGTTTTAAAAACTTTCCTTGAAGCTCATTCAGCAATATCGCAAATACGATAGGCACAATGAGACCAAGCAGCAGCTTTAAACTGGAAATATACATCGTATTCCAAAGCACCTGCGTGAAGCCGGGTAGATTCATCACATATTTAAAATTGTCCAAACCAATCCATTTCTGATCGCCGAACAATCCCTTTGCAGGAATAAATTTTTGAAATGCAATCACGATTCCCGCCATTGGTATATAGGAGAATGCGATGATAAAAGCCAATCCCGGCAAAATCATTGCGTGAAGCGGGAGCTCTTGTCGCCATTTGCGTTTAATCATTTTTCTCGCCTCCACAAAAAACGTACTAAGAAAAAAGGGAGGATGGTCAATGCCAATCACTCCCCCTAACCTGAATTCTACTTGATACGCGCGTCATTAACTTCTTTGGTTATATCGTCGCCGCCAAGTCTTTTCCAATCCGTAACAAACTTATCAAAGCTATCAATCGAATCCCCAAGAATAATATTGATAAACGTTTCATTCTGAAGCTTATCGAGCGTCGATTTTCTTTCGATCATGGTCGGCGTTGGAACCGTAGTGAAGCCGTCCATCAAAAACTGTCCATTCTTATCATACTGGTCAATGACAGAGTAAGAGCTTGCCGGACCATAAATTCGTTCCCAGCCCCACAGTGCGAATCCTTCTTTGCTTCCTGAAGCGAATTCATCCAGCTTTGCTTGAATCGTTTTGGCTTCTCCCTTGAGAGCCGAAGTATCTCCCGATTGTCGTGCCGCATTAATCTCACGGAAAGCTGCAAGATTTTTGAACGCTGGTCCAGGTGTTACCGGGGATAGTTTCCATACGCCTTCCGCTTCCGGAGGTGCATAGTACTTGTCGTTTTCCTCACTTTCTCCCCAGTTCTTTTCTAAATGCAGATTATACATTTTAATAACCGCTTCGGGATTTGCTGCTCCCTTACGAACTGCGTACGCCAATCGCGTATTTGACTGAAGCGGAACTTTCGCTCCATCGCCAGTTTCACTCACGATAGGAAATGCCTGCCACTCTGCGTTGGGATCATTATCACGGCTAGCCTGCAACGGCCAAAGTGAGTTCCATTGTTGGCCATATTCCATACCAATCTTGCCAACTGCAAACTGCTCTGCTACTTTGCCTGAATCTTTGATGCCAAATTCCTTTTCAATCTGCTGCGCTTTCAGCATATTCTGAAGCACTTGCAGAGCCTTCTTGACTTCCGGCTGCACCCCACCGTAAACAACAGTGCCCGAAGCATCCTCTACCCACATGTTAGGGAAGGCATTATACCCAGCCATGAAACCTTCAAGTGCCATCGCGCCGCCCCATAGTTCCCTCGACAAGCCCAGGCCAAATGTATCCTGCTTGCCATTACCGTCTGGATCGCTTTCTGTGAAAGCTTTCGAAATAGCGAGTACATCATCCATCGTCTTAGGAGGCTGCAAACCGAGTTTCTCCAGCCAGTCCGTTCTAATCCATAGCAATTGCGAACGATCAATTGCGCCATCCGTTAATGGCAATCCCATCAATTTACCATCAATGGTCGTACTGTCGAAAGGTGCTGTACCTTCCTGAGCAAGCGTGTCTTTCGTCAACTGCGAAGCATATTTGTCGTACAATTCCGTTAGATCCTCAATCATATCGGAATCAGCCAACTGCTTAAGCTGGATGGCATCTACTTGGATGACATCCGGCAACTCCCCTGATGCCAGCGTAACATTCAACTTTTGGGTGTATTGATCAGTGCCTTTGACAACCCAATCGTATTTGATTTTGATGCCTAGCGACTCCTCGTATAAGCGCGTCCAACGGTTGTCCGCCAACGTTTCTCCTGATAGATTGCCGAGAACGTTCGTCTCGAGCGTGTCGTCTGTGGATCTTACAAACGAGACTTCGATAGGAGGATCATATTTGCTGAGCGGGCCTTCCTCTACGCTCGAAGAGGCGTTGTTTTTATTTGTCGCCTCTCCCTCATTCTTGTTATCGCTTTCATTTTTGCCGCAAGCCGATAAAATCAACACAATGATCATGATTGCAATCAGTGGCAGTAGGACATTTCGTTTGCTTTTCCACCTATTCATTGCGATTCCCCCTTCTTGATTCTATTTAGCTGCGATTGTAAGACTACAATCTTCCGCTAACACAATTATGCCTTACGGGAACCAGTCTATCCATGTACTTGTTTTGACATTCCTTACCCTTATTCTACTTTTTTGATAGCGCTTTCCTAAACTCTTGGGGAGTGACACCAATTGCTTTTTTGAAGAAACGGGTGAATGAATGAGCAGTCTCATAACCTACTAACGCACCTACTTCATGAATCTTATCCTCGCCTCTTTCCAACAAATCTTTGGCCTTTCTCAGCCGTATATCCTCGATGTAAGTAGAGAGATTAACACCACATTCTTGTTTGAATAACCTAGATAGGTAGGCGGGATTGAAGTGAACGAGCTCTGACAGCCGTACTAAGGATAAATCGCCTGAAAGATGATCCTCTATATATGCTTGAACACGGTCGATAATATCTCCAGCTCTGCGTCTTTCCTCCGTATGGCGTGCCATAAACAGCATACGAGCCGTCTCCTTCGCGTAAGCCATCGCCTCGCTTCGTGTGGCATGATCGTCGAAACGAATAAGACGACCAAATTCAATCTTAATATTAGTTGGCCGCCAACGATTGATATGAGACAGAAGCGCTAGTGTAATCGCATAATAGGATTCCAACGCCTGCATACTATCCACATTCGCAGCTAGAAGCTCCTGCTCCCATTGTTCCAGCAAGGCTTCGAACTGTGGCTTACGGCCAGACTCCAGGTAACCGATTAGCAGCTCAGCCTTCTGTATTGGTGTTCGATCTTGAGAGAATGGTCTTGGATCTCCTTCTTCATCGTCCGAATGATCCGTGACAATCATTGACACTCCATCGCCGATTTGCAGCCATAATAATTGCTGCAGTCTTTCGTAACATGAAACGAGCTCCTCCCACGGTCTCATCGATTCGTTGATTGCAAAGGCGACCGATAATCCGAGCGATTCCGTACATGCCTTCTGAATGAGCTCAAGCGTACCTTGAACAAATCGACCGATCTCGATTGGTTCCTTATCTGTGTACTCTTCATCCAACCTTAACGGTTGGATGAACCAAACCAAATTGCCGCGCCAGTCTGTCACGCAAGTAGATCTAAGCTGATCTGATAAGAAGGAATCGGTCAAGTAACAAACAGAGCTCAGTGAATCCTTCCTCGCTGCGTGCAAGGAATCGACATCCGTATCCAGTATCTGGCATATCGTCATCAGAATCGGCTTATCCGGATCAAGCTGCAGTCCCATTTCTTCAAACTCGAATGCGAGATTAGTAATGGGAACCTTCCCGGTTAAAAGATCTCTAAAATAGTCACCATGCAGATGGGACTCCAGTTTTTCCTCGAGTTCCTGCGATCGCTGTTGCAAATCGGTCATTCGCAGACTCTCATCCAACTCACGTACCGTTTCTGTTATTTTCGCAATCAGTTTGTCGTAACCTTCCGTCTTCAGCAGGTAACTAACTCCTGGAGACTGGATAGCGTGATAAACGTACCCGAATTCTGGATAGCCCGTAAGAAAAATAGTGCGACATCTTGGCCAATGGGCTTTGATTCGCTCGAATAACTCCAACCCGTCCATATCCGGCATACGGATATCTGTCAGCACAATATCTATCCGCGTACGACCGAGCCACTCGAGTGCTTCGCTGGCAGAATAAGCTTTACATACGTCCAATTCAGGCTCGTCCAGCCCGCTGATTACCTCATACAATCCATCAGTGATATATTCTTCATCGTCAACAATAAGCAATCTAAACATGATTCATTCTCCTCTCCTTTGGGAAGTACAGAACTACTCGTAGGCCCCCAAACTCACTTCGATCCACGCGGAGCCCGCTCTTCTCGCCTAAGCTTAATGCGAGCCTGCGATGAATGTTGATCAAGCCTGTCGTTTCTTCACCCGGTTCAATGCTGTTCATCGCACTCGATAATTGCATCAGACTTTGATCATTCAGACTATTTCCGTTATCCTCTACAACAATACTCCACTCCTCTTCCGTCGATTCAAAGCGGATGCAGAGATAACCGCCCTTCTTCATTTTTTCCAAACTATGTTCAAAGCTATTCTCAATAATTGGCTGTACGATCAGACGCGGAACGGCAATAAACGCCATATTCTCAGGCAACGGGTCAAATTGTACTTTAATGCGCCGAGAAAATCGGAAAGCCTGAATATTTGTATAGATACGAGCATGATGGATTTCATCACGAAGAGGAATGTCGTCTGATGCGTTTCTCGTAATGAATTGAAAGTATTCACCCAACTGCATTGTAAACTGTTCAACACTTTCATAGTCTTTCGTTCTCGCCATCGTATTGAGAATAAAGAAACTGTTATACAGAAAGTGCGGGTTGATCTGTGACTGCAGTTGCTTCAATTCGGCACGCTGCGTCATAATCTCTTGCTTATAAACGCGATCAATCAAATTGCGAAGGTTGCCTACCATATGGTTGAATCGGCTGTAAAGATATCGGAATTCATCATTATGCTTGTGCTTGATTTCAATGTTGAGATCTCCGTTCTCCATGCGACGAAAACTTTTAACCAGCGTAAGGAGGGGCTTATGGATGAGCTTATACGTCGACAAGGTGTATACAACGATAATAAGAATTGCAGTCAATATGAACACCCACGCCCAAATATAGAAACGATCAATGGGCTGTAAAATGACGTGTTCAGGGATATATTTGCCAATCGTAAGATCCAAAACTTCAGAGGTTGATTGCGTGAACAAATAATTGTTTCCTTTGACTTTTATGGAAGCCGTTCTAGCATCGTCATCTTCACCTAATCTTTGTGCAACATCCTTGATAATAAAGTCATTTTCAATGCCGCTTATCGTTCGGAGAGTAAAGTTCGAATCTGTGACCATTAGATAGGATCCGCTTCCGGCATAAGTATTAAACTGACTTAATGCTGCCCGTAGTTTATCGGTGTCGAGCTCTATCTCCACAACAAACAATGGACTTGCACCTTTCGTACCGCTAAGCCTCGAAGCGCTAATATGAAGACCATCATGCCAAACGATCAATTTTGCGCCTTGCCCGAATTTAGTCTGCAAATTATAATAGCGCTCTTCATCGAAGGTGTATGCACCCTCCTTAGACGAAATAGATTTTCCCGTTGATGGTACATGGGCA
Source organism: Paenibacillus sinopodophylli (assembly GCF_005930355.1). Classification (GTDB taxonomy): domain Bacteria; phylum Bacillota; class Bacilli; order Paenibacillales; family Paenibacillaceae; genus Pristimantibacillus; species Pristimantibacillus sinopodophylli. The sequence goes on along the minus strand of NZ_VDBO01000001.1, from coordinate 97,118 downwards.
GACACATTACGAATGTAAGCGCTGCTATTTTGAATAGTCGTTAACCGATCTTGGACTAGATTAATGCTCTCGGTACGCTTGACGTTGCCCATCGCCGCCCATGTAACGGACAGCTTATTCAAATTGCCATCATTAATCGAATCGTATAAGAGGAACTTCATTCGTTCAAGCTCATTTTCAAGGTCTGATAGGTAGGTGGAAACCTGCGTCTCTGCTGATTGAGAGATATCATCTCTAGCCGTCTTGACGCTCCAATTGTAGATATAAAAGCCAAGCAAAAAAATGGGGATCATAATGAGCAAAAAAGTCGTAATCAGCCGGATAAAAATAGAGTTTGGAAACGAAATATCTAGCCTAGTTCTCATGGTTGCCCTCCGTGTCATGAAGTGTGTTCACAATGTTAAGAGATATTGTATGGGGATGGATCTTGAGTTTCATTATCTTATCACATTCAAAGGATACGTAAAGGGAGTTATTTTGAAATCGGGCTGATATCTGACATGGAGCTTAACAACATGCTGCCTGCTCCTCCTCTAAACTGCTTCGAATCATACAGTATTGGAATTTCAATACTTCTTTAATCGCGATGGGTGGCACTATAAAAAAGGAGCCGTCTCATAAGGTCAGAAATGACCATATCGGACAGCCCCTTGCATGCAATAAATATAGACAGAAATACAGCTCGTCAGGCAGCTATAAAAACGACTTCAAACATTCATTTGTTTACTGAGTTTTTACTCCATCACTTTTGTTTGGGAGACATCTCCGGAATGGAGAATAAAGTAAAAATACTAATGAATGCCACTGCACCGAATACCAAATAAAAACCCGTCCAACCTGTTGTCGCTACGAGAAAAGGCGCGATAAACAATACAACCGGATTTGCTAGATTCGTAGGGATTCCGATGATGCCTAAATCCTTGCCTGCATTGTTTTTGTTCGGTAACAGCCTGATCATAAGAGCCGTATCAACAGAGAGGAATACCCCATATGCAATGCCTATCATCCCAAAAGAAACCAATACTAATGGGAACGAATGCGTAAATGCCTGAATGACAAGCGCGGCCGCCATGAATACTCCAGAAAAATAAACGAACGGTTTTTGTTTTCTTAGCTTATCCGATAATGTTCCTCCAAGTACTGTCGTTATGGAGATCGTCACCACTGTGATAACCCCAATCAAACCGACATAGCCTTGGACGGTCTCATCTGAAAATTTGAATTTTTGCAGCATCATGACCGTATTATAGGCGGATGTGGCAAACGCGAATCCGATTAGCAATCTGGTGAAGAGACCCCATGTGAATGCTGGATATTTTCGTGGACTAGGGTAGACAGCTGTGATCCTCTCTATGAAAGATCCCTTTATTTTCGCGGAATACACATACTCGACCTTACCTTCCTTAATCATGAGCACCTGTATGATAATGCCCACACAAGCTGCGACTCCAAGAATCGTCGTTTTTAACGTTAAAGCCGATGCTCCCATTAGCGTGGACATGAGCGCCAAAGCCGCTGTGGAGAAGATCAAACCTCCGAAACCGGTTATGCCGCCGTATGTTCCAAGGCGGGATTCGTCAATTTGATCAGCAGCCAGTACCGGATTTAAGGCAAAGTTAAATGAAAGCGCAGCGACGGAAAGACCCCAGAATACCGCAACCTGAATCGCATTGGTGGCATAGGCGGTTGGAATAATGGAAAGCGCTCCAACAAGGCCGCCTAATAAAATCCAGAGCCTTCTGCGTCCAAACCGCGAAACGGTACGGTCGCTTATATATCCGCAAAAGGGTCCGAAAAGGAGAGCGATGAGTCCGATAATACCGCTGATATATCCGAATAATTCGCCATAGTGCACCGGATCCAGCTCTTTTAGCTTAAAAGGAATAATTAATGTAGGCGCAATCACATTAACAGACAAAATAAAGGCTTGCCCTACCATATTGGCAGCAACAAGACGTTTAAATGGAGTAATAACCTGTCGATTAATAGTAGACATTTGTAATATAGATCCTCCTTTCAGGATGACGGGCTGAGTTTAACTTTGAAAACCGGCATCATCAGTAGCTGACGATACCGGCTGTATACGAGCAAGGTACGATAGATAATAGTCTACGCGCTTTTATTCCACATCTAACGTTAATACAAAGGGTTCTGCCAACGTACATAGTTTCCATTCCGGCAGCCCTGCACCATTAGCATTCCCTGTCTTCATGAAGTTGGTCCAGTATCCGACCATCCGATTGGATAATGCCTTGTCGTCGGCAGTCATCGGACGCCAATTGCGTGACAAGGTATGGAATACATACCAAGGCTCGCAGCCATGGTATGCGCCTTCATCATTACCAGGCAGCGGCCGCGTGAAATAGTAGACATAGCTAGGCTTTCTTCCGATTTCCTGCTGTTTCATGCTCCAACCGATACTACCCTTATATACATCAGCTTTGTCATCGTTTTCTAGCATCTCTGGAGTAACCCCTATGTCGTTGCGCGTGCTGCCCAGCATATAGTCAATGTCCATCGTAAGGCCTTGCTCAACAGAAGCATTGTAACCTGTTGGCACAATCCGGCCATCTATGACAGGAACGAACATAAGACTGCTTCCGTCCCCTTCGCGCAATACAGCCATCATAGCCCCAAGGCCGATTTCAAATATCTTCTCTGCTGGCAAAGCCCTTAGTTCTTCCAGACTAACAAGACCTGCTGCTTCGAAAATCGCTTTTCCCTGTTCTTCAGCGATGTCCTGGGTCCGATCACTATCGATCCCTGGCAAATACCCGCCGCTGCTCTGCATGATCGCGTGATGAACAAGCCCTTTCGTCATCGGGGATGACACCAAAGTCTGGACACTCCTCCCGCCTGCACTGCAGCCAAATATTGTCACATTCTCAGGATCTCCACCGAATGCTTCAATGTTTTCACGCACCCAATGCAGTGCCGCCAACTGATCCAAAATCCCGTAGTTGCCAGACATTCCGTCCTGTTCCTGACTGAGTTCTTGGCAGGAGAAGAAACCAAACACACTCAAACGGTAATTGAGCGATACCAATATGACTCCCTGCCGCCCATACTCCTCGCCGTCCACTTCCATCGAGGCGCCATGACCTTCGAAAAATCCACCACCGTGAATCCATACCGCAACTGGAAATCTTTCACCAGCTCCCTTTGCAGGAGTCCAAACATTCAGATATAGGCAATCTTCACTCATTGGCGGCTCGAAGTCTGGGGATGAATCCGGTGACTCCTTCGGTATTTGAATGCACCGGTTCCCCCATTTATCCGCATTCCTTACGCCTGCCCAGGAATCTGGCTCCTGAGGAGGGGCAAAGCGAAGAGCGCCTATTGGCGGTTTAGCGTACGGTATTCCTTTAAAAACCTCCACATCACCTTGCGTTACACCTTTTAGCACGCCATATTTAGTCTGTACGTTCATATTACCGATCCCTTTCATTCATCTTTCATGACTTTATTCATATGAGCCATTCTCTTTCTTCTTCATTATAGAAGGCGCTTACAGTTTCGTATTGCATATTGGTGATCTATATTTCATAATGGTGACATACTTCTACGAGGAGCGTTCGCAATGTATGACATGAAGAAATACTGTGAGTATTTGTATCATTTTTTACATTTTCCAGTTTATTTGTTTGCGGATAAGGAACTGATTGCTTGTTACCCTTCAGAGGATATCGTGCCGCCAGCTGCTTATTTGGATCAACTTTGGGAAGTAGAAATCAACGTAACCTACATCATTACACCGTTCTACACCTACTATGGTTGTGTGCGGATACAAAATAGCAGCTCCTGTATTGTCCTTGGACCGATCAGTGACTTGCCATATACGAGAGAGATATTGAATGGCATGCTTAAAGAGCATGCTATTGAACTATCCAAAGCAGATCCATTTTTTAGCTTTTTTTATAAAATACCTGCGGAAAATATAGATACGTTTATCAACTCGCTGTTGTTCATCAACTACACACTGAATCGTACGGAACTTATTAGGGAAGACATCGAGCATCCTGTAGATATTCAACTGTACCGTACCATTCAACAAAAATACGCGGAGATATCGGTTATGATCAAAGAGGAGGGAATATTTAACAATAACTATCTAATCGAGAAAGAGTTTTTTCGATTAATAGAAACCGGAAATATAGAGGGTTTAAAAAAATTTTCCGAGCAAGAATTGAATACGAATATGGGGATACATGCAGATAACAACTTACGAAACTTGAAAAATATGTTTATTATTACCGTTACTTTAACTGCTCGTGCTGCGATAAGAGGTGGACTTACACCAAGCATAGCTTATCAGCTTTCTGACAATTACATTCAACAAGTAGAACGATTGACCGATATGCATGCGATCGGTACTCTCTTTGCTCATGTCTATCTCGACTATGCCAATCGTACGGCTCATTCATTACTTCCACCTGATGCAGATCATGTGCTTCGCCAGGTCGTAACCTATGTTCGCGAGAACACCAATCGAAATGTGACCGTTATCGAGGTTGCCAGCCATGTAGGTTACAATCGTTCTTATCTCTCCCGAAAAATGAAAGCGGAGCTTGGTTTGGATTTAAGTACGTTCATAAGAAATTGCAAATTGGAAGAAGCAAAGGGTTTATTGGCACATTCCTCTAAAACCATTAGTGAAATTAGCAGCTTTCTCTGTTTTTCCAGCCAAAGTCACTTTCAAAAAGCGTTCAAGAATCTGTATGGAATAACGCCGCAAGCCTATCGCAGATCGACATAGATTACCTTTCATTTATATATGACATATATTCAAAAGCTGTTGTTCCGTATATGGCTTTGAAGTGCTTATTCAAATGAGTCAAATCCACGAATCCACATGCAGCTACCGCTATATAAATATCATTATATTTATCGATGAGCTGCTTGGCATGTTCGATCTTACAGTTAAGAAAGTATTGGTAAGGTGAAATCCCAGTATGTGTCTTGAAAAACCGAATAAATTGAAATTTGGATAGTTGAAGCTCTTTACAAAGCTCATCCAGATCAAGTACTCGTTCTAGGTTAGCATGAATCATTTCTTTTGCTTTTTTCAATAGCAGGTTATCTTTCTTTTCATCTTTAGAGAGATTGGTTTGATCCATGTTATCCGTGAGGGATAGAAGCAATTCACTGCACAATGCCTCATCTTTTCCACGTAATATGGCATCAGTAAGACGAAGTATTCCTTGTTCAAGGATACGATCATACACAATAGGCGTTTTGAAGCGTACGATATCTTTTCTCGCCATCGCATCTAGAAACAATTCCGGGTCTATATATAGCATGACATAATCAATGCCTTCTTTATTATGAGCCATTCCATCATGGGCCTGTTCTGGATTAAATAACATAATCCCATTCTCATAAGATAATTGTAAACTGCTATCCAAATGATAATGTTGAATGCCACGCAATGTCACACCTACAGCATATTCCTTGTGAGCGTGCTTTTTATATTTGAACTCAGTCAAACTGGCTGACAAAGCAGTAATGCCTGCCGCTTTTTTATAGACAAACTTGTCCACTCCAAACACCTCAGTATCCTATTGCTTACAACCATATTATGAGGGCAGCATAAGCTAAAAATAAGCTCATCGTTACATTCACAATCGTATCATGCTTCTGTAAAAATGTCTTGAATAATGCACCGAAAAGAACCCATGTAGTAAAGGCTGAAAACCCAATCAAAGATATTACTATTATACTTATCGTCATGGCATGGATTCCGTTATAGTGAGGCATAATAAAACTCGGAATAACTGTAACTGCAAACAGGATTACCTTTGGGTTTAAAAACTGCATAAGGAAGCCCGATATTAATATAGATTCTTGGTTTACAGCTGGATGAGTTATATCCTTTTTGTAAATTTGATAAATGAGATAAAACATATACATGCTTCCAATGATCTGCATCAGAATAACTATTTTCGGTATAATCGTGACAAGCAAATTGTTTAATGCCGCAGAAATAACAAGCAATAAAGCAAACCCAACGGTTGCTCCATACGTATATTTCATTGCCTCTTTTGCTCCCAAATGATACACGGTGGATAATATGACCATATTCGTAGGCCCTGGCGTAATGGTGGCAATCATACAATAAATCAAAAAAGATGTAACATCCATGAGAAGACTCCTTTCAAGCTCTTCTCATAGGCTACAACTTTACAGGAAAGGTCTATAGTACATTATTGCAGTTCACTTCCCATTCGATTCCAGCCACTAATTCATAACTCCCATCGAATCATGAACCTCAAATAAAACTTCGGATACGAAGTTACTTTCGCCTTTCTCCATCTATTGAACAAACTCTAGTTAAACTGTTGAATTCATAACATTCATAAAAGTATTGATTATTGCAGACTTCAACAATAGCAGATTATACTAGTACCACGCCATTAAATCAACACATGTTCATATTATGAAAATGAAGGATGCAGTCTATCACGCGAATGATCGTGTAACGATCTTTCAAAAAAATAAGGAGAGTATAAGATTATGACTACTCAGATAAACAGACCTAATATTCTAATTGTAGGTGCCGGGGCAGTGGGAGTACCTGTCGGGTACCATCTCAGCCTTTCCGACTCTGACATTACATTCCTTGTACGGGAAGGACGAAAGGCATTATTCCAGTCTCCTCAACAGCTATATTGTTATGATGACGCGACAGTAAAAAGTTTCACTGATTTCAATGTCATCGAGAATGTTTCTGAACTAGGAGATACGAAGTTCCAGTTTATCATCATCACACTTGATGGCCATACCAGTCGAACGATAGAAAGCATAGACATGCTGCGTAAGCTCGGCGAAATGGTTCGTGCTTCTGAAGCCATTGTCATTATGTGCGGTTCTGGGATTGGCCTTCGCGAGCATTATCTCTCAGTCATGCAGATTTCGGAACAACGCTTGCTCAGAGGCGTTTTTGGTATGTTAAGTCATCAAACGAACGCTGACTTGCCTATTCACGCTCCTACTGACCGTGACAAGCTAGCTAAGACAAGCGTATGTTACAAGCATCCTAAGAGCAGAGTTGGTTTTCAAATCGAAACGAACAACAAAACAGCAGCAAATCAATTTTCCCAAATTTACAGCCAATGCGAGGTATCCCGCTGTGGTCAACTTAGCCCTACGCTGTTTGACCTCTACTCCAGTATTGGTTTTCCTGTATACGCAGCGTGTGAAATTGCTGGCTGGAAAGACTTCTCAACGGTTGTGTCCAACAAGGAGATTTGGAGGATTGCCTGCCGTGCCCAAGGCGAGATAGCAGCGCTTCCGCAACACGGTTTGCTGGGCAAGATGATGGCCTTGTTCATGGGACCGCGTATGATGGCAAAAGTACACCTGAAAATGGAACGAGACATGATGCCGCTAGATTATCAGGCATTCAACCGCTTCCATCATGGCGGTAAGGTTCGTGCTCAGGACTTAGAATCAATGCGGAATTCCCTTGCTGAGGGGGAACGTCGCGGACACAAAATGTCTGCGTTGCAGGAATTACTCAAGCGTTTAGAAGTGCATGAAGCGGTCAGTCAAGCCAACCCAAGATGAAATTATGACAAGAACATCTTTCGTTAATATGAAAAAGCCACCTGTATAGGTGGCTCACACTCACAAAGCGTGCAGAAACAAGCTAGATACCCTTCCATGGACTTCCTATGGGTTTGGAAAATCATCCTCTAGCTACAACTACTTTGGATGAGAATGCTTTTCTTTCCACAATCATCTTGTCGCCAACGATTTCAAATGCACCATGCAATCGAATGTCCTGGGAAGAGGCGCCGATGAACAATTCCATTTTTCCAGGCTCCACAACCTGATCCATATTCAAGTCATGGAAGGCTAATTGCCTCATGTCCACCTCGCAAATTACCTCTTTCATTTCATCTACTTCCAAGCTTAACTTGGCAAATCCAACTAACTGCTTAACAGGTCTTACAATGCTGCTCATACTATCTCTGATATAGATCTGAACGATTTCGTCTCCTTGATGTTGCCCGTTATTTTTGACTTTAAAGCACATTTTTATGGATCCGTCAGAACGAACAGTTGCATCCAAACTTAGATCGCTATATTCAAACTTCGTGTAGCTTAGTCCATGTCCAAAAGGGTACATTGGCTTGTTCATGTCATGATCAATATATTCTGACCAATCATTTATCTCCACATAAAACGGCAGTCGGCTATGATACATAGGGATCTGGCCCTTATCCTTTAAGATTGTCACTGGCATCTTGCCGCTTGGGTTGCATACACCCGTAAGAATATTTACAATCGCCTGCGCCCCAGATTGAGCTGGAAGCCATGAGTACAATAATGCTTTACTTTTTTCATTTATCAGTGGCGAAGCTAGTGGTCTGCCGTCAATGATAATGGAAATGACAGGCTTACCTAACTTAAATGCCTCTTCCATCATTTCAATTTGTGATCTTTCCAGATCAATGTTGATATTGTCCTTATTCTCTCCTGCCGTTGCATCCGAGGCTGTCATACTTTCTCTTCCCCCGAGAACAGCTATGACGAGATCCGCCTGCTGGACGGCGTCTTTGACCTCATCAATACCGCCATCAATAACCGTGAGAATATCACAACCTTGGGCATACAAGATATTTTCCTTTCCAAGTGCCTCTTCCAGTACATTTTTTACCGATTTGCAATTCGGATAATAGGTTTCAACAAATTCTTCTGCTGTCGTATACTCTTTATTGGATTTAGTAGAACTGTTCCTCAAGCCTGCCAAAATCATCTCTTTCTGCTCCGGCGAAGGTTGATCTTCAAAAACAATCCCTCTCTTCTTTAACACATCTTTGTAATCTGTAATCATAGCAAAATAGGCCGTTTTAATAAAATTATCCTCTTCCGAACGGTCAAAGTCACCGCTGGTCGTACTAGCTGTTCCCACAGAGGAGTAGCCGCCAAACATATTTATTTTACTATCTGCATTAGGACCTATAAGAGCGATCTTCACATTCTTTTTCAATGGCAGAATCTGATCTTCATTTTTCACCAACACAATGGATTTCTCGGCAATTTCTTGTGATAGTTCACCGTACTCTCCATTATTTATTTCTTCAATAAAATCGCCTGTTTCGTAAGGATTTTCAAATAAGCCGAGCTTAAATTTAGTCTCAAGAACACGTCTAACTGAAAGATTAATATAGGCTTCTTCTATTTCCCCCAGTTCAACGGCCTCTACCAAATATTGAAAACATGTGTTATTCGGCTGCTCCACATCCATTCCAGCCTGAAGTGCCAATATTGCTGTTTCTTTCTTGTCTTTTGCTACCCTATACCGTGCTTGTGCATGGCTGATACTGCCATAATCCGCTACCACCAAGCCGTTAAATCCTAATTTATCTCTTAAAATGTCGGTAAGCAGCCACTTCGATGTAGAAACCGCCTGATCATTCAAAATACCATAGCTATTCATAATACCCAACACGCCAGATTCATGAATGGCTGCTTCAAACGGAAAACAATACGTGTCGAGCAGTTTTCTTTCGGCTATCTGCTGTTCTCCGCCGTTTCGTCCTCCTTCGGTATTTCCATATCCTACAAAATGTTTAGCCGCAGCCATTAGTTCATTATTGCCTTGAACTCCCTTAACGTAAGCTACTCCCATTTGGGCAACTAAATAAGGATCTTCTCCGTAGGTTTCACCGATTCTGCCCCATCGCGGGTCTCTTCCCAAATCAAACAGAGGCGAATGTACAGCCCGAATTCCGAAGGCCATGAGCTGCTTTTTAACGACATCCCCCATTTTATTGGCTAACTCTGGTTCCCATGTTGAAGCAACATTAAGTGATTGAGGAAAGGTCGTGGCACCTGGTATTTGAGCACCAGCAATTCCTTCGTTATGAACAAGCGCAGGAATCCCTAATCTTGTTTCTTCTACTAAGTATCTTTGTATGCTTTTTAATGTCTCCCTATCCTTATTATTATTGCCCGTCAATGAGACATTCAAATAACTTAAAGTGCCGATACCATCTGGTATGTTTTCTGTGAAACCATCTAGATTATCGGCTCCGCCTATCGCCAATGTACAATACAACTGAGCTACTTTTTCTTGCAGCGTCATTCTCCCAAGCAGGTCTTCGACTCTTTCAAGAGTAGGCTTACTAGCATCTTTATAATTCATCATGAGTTCCTCCAACAAAATGTAATGCTTACACTACTATTTTAAAATAATTATCGTCACCCCTCTTATACTATTGTTGTTTTTTAATACAAATTGTTTCGAAAATGATATAATTGAAACATGAAAAAAAATTTGGATTTATTAAAAGAGCATTCCATTCGTGCCGAATATGCCAGTGATTATTCAGAAAAAATTACGTTGCTTATGATAAACCTGCAAGATGCGCTTTTGACATTAAATCTCGAGGCGGTACGGCGGTTAGCCTCCAATGCGGAAGAGATTAAAGATATTAAACTCTTAGTTGAAGAAGAAGATGTAGATGTTCTAAAACTTTATATGGCTTCCTCGATCTCTTCTTTTGTCTCCATATCGATTCGGAATGGTTTACCCAAAGATGTGGCGGAAATTATGAAAAAGAACCTATTCAAGAAGATTGCGCGTTGTCATAAGAATATAGAGTTAACCAATTGCCATATTCAATTTGTAGAAGAGCTTATTGAAGCCATTAATCGGTATTCCATAAAGCGTTATTCTTCTATCGTGAAGATGGCGATTGAATATATTCATAACAACAAGTTTACATTTATCTATTCCAAGGATGTTGCTAACGCAACAAAAGTAAATCGAAGCTATCTCTCGAAAAAGTTCAGTGAAGAGGTTGGACAAACCATTACCGATTATATCCATCGAGCCAAAATGGAGCTAGCCATTGAATTAATGGGGAGCAATCTATACCACTACAATGAAATAGCCGAGCTATTGGGATACGCCAATTATCCTTACTTCAGCAAAGTATTTAAGAAACTTTACACCAAAGCTCCTCATGCTTACATGAGGGACATGTAGCGAGTTTGCTAAATACAATTGTTCTCAAGATTAGAATACTAATTATGCTTATCCAACAATATAAATAAGCTGCCGTAATGATCGGCAGCCTCTCTCCATCTATGAGTCTAATAGTTAATAACGACCTTCAACCCTGCTGAACTATTAGCCGCATCAGCAATTGCGGCTTCGAAACCATCTAGCTTATATTCATGGGTAACTAGATTATCTAGCTTATAAGGCGTCTTCTCCATAAACTCCAAGACATAATCGACATCCTCATAGCCCGCGCTGCCAATGATCAACTGGCTTCTAATTGTAATTTGTTGAAGATCAATACTTCGTGGCGTATGGTGTATTCCTATTACGACAAACTTCGCCCCGATTTTACCAAACTGTTGGAACTGCTGTGGAATTTGCTCAATACCTACAGCGTCTATAAAGATATCAACATCTGCCTTGTCTCCGAAAATCTCGGTTTTCATCCCAAAATATTCGGCTAGCTTATCGCCAAGGTTCTCATTAAATGAATTACAAACCTCAAAATCAAATTGCTTGAGCAGATTCAATCTGTAATCACTAATGTCTACAATTAAGACCTTTTCAACGCCTCTCGTTCTTAGACCGAACGCAGCGGCAACCCCTATCATGCCTGAACCAAACACCACTGCCGTCTGGCCTGGCTGTGGACTAGCTTGTTTCGCTCCAAAAAAGCCAACTGTGAATGGTTCGATCATAGCCGCAGTTTTATTAGAAATCTTGTCAGATACTTTATATAAATTATGATTCAATTGCGCATTCGGAATAAGGATCTTCTCTGAGAAGCCTCCGACCGTCGCCGCACGCATCATATCTCCTTTAGCAAATGTAGGATAAGGATACACGCGATCACCAACGTTGATATCGCTCACATTCGAACCCACTTCAATGACCTCGCTGACCATTTCATGACCAAATTCACTGTCTTTGAAGATGAGTACTTTCTCCCCTCCATGATTATAGGCCGCAATATCCGAACCACAAATACCGGAAACTAAATTGCGAATAATGACGTCATTGTTGTCAAGAACTGGATCTGGAATCTGTTGAATAACAACATCTCGAACACCCTTATAAATAGCTGCTTTCACGTTAGAGCACCTCCAAATGATTTGACTCTAATAATTTTCTTCATGAGTATATCAAGTACGTGAACGATAGAGATATCAAATATCGTAGCGCTTTTATCAGATTAGTGCTTTCCTACCATACCGCAGTATGAATAATCTCCCCTAGTCGCAACAATTAATCAACTGTCTACGACTAGGGGAGAGATCAGCTCGTTCTATCTTAATCATTCAATATTAATAAGCAGTCCAGCCTGCATCAGCCGTAACCGTAGTGCCGTTAACGAAGCTAGAATCATCCGAAGCCAAAAATAGAGCAACCTTTGCAATATCTTCTGGTTGGCCTAAACCAGGATTGATAGCCATTCCAATCGATGCGCGTTCAGCTCCAAAAGGATTCGGTGCAGTTAACGATGCGGCGATGTTCGTGTTTACGGCACCTGGCGCAATAGCATTACACCGAATGCCGAGCTTCGCATATTGGAAGCCGACGTTCTTCGTAAAGCCGACTACGGCATGCTTCGAAGCTGTATACGCCGCACCTGCCCGTGAACCGAACAAACCTCCGGCTGAAGCGATATTCACGATGACTCCTTGCTGCTTCTCTATGAAGATTGGAAGCACCATCCGGCTAGTTCGCATCGGTCCGGTCGTATTAACGGCGAATACCTTTTCCCAAAGCTCGTCCGTTAGTTCCCCTGCAGGGACGAAATTATCCATAATCCCAGCATTGTTAACCAATATATCTACCGTCCCGAACTTTTCTACAGCAGTGTTGATCAACTGCTGAACATCCGTTTCTATCGCGACATTAGTCGCCACCGCGGTTGCAATTCCGCCTTTCTCCGTAATCCCGTCTACCACTTTGCCCGCATTATCGACGTTGAGATCCGACACAACAACCTTAGCACCTTCTGAGGCGAAGAGCTCCGCAATCGCTTTTCCCATACCTGATCCTGCACCTGTGATCACTGCTACTTTTCCTGAAAGCTTCATTTAACTAACCTCCGTGTTTTGTAGTAAATCGACTAGTATGGTGATTCGAGTGTCTATATCCTTTGGCTGTACTGTAAGTATCGTTCTGAGAAATATAGAGAAAGTGTGGTGTAATGCAATACTCTCCCCTATACCAAGACACGCTGCGCTTTGTCAGTCCAAACTTCTGTTATTCTCAAGCCTGCTTTAATTCTTGCCTTTATATCCGAAGTCCGGAATAGCTTGCCATCTCCTGCGCAGCTCGTGAGCGGCTGCCTTCGGCTTACGTTCTCGCGTAAAGACACCTTTTTTATTTCCTTGTACCCTCACGACGCCTTGACTGGTTTGGAAGTCAGCAAAGTTCCATACATGTTCGCCGACGAAAGCCTCAAATTCATCGAACACCTCATGGTTTGCTCGCAAATATTCAACTTGGTATTCCTCCGTAAACATAACAGGATCTACATCATGCAGACCGGCAACCGTATCAGCGCCGTATTCTGTCATCATGATCGGTTTGCCTGGACAGCGCTCCAGCCAGCCATTCAGTTCCTGCCGCAGCACGGCCTTTGCCGTCTCAAAATCTCCTCCGAACACGTACCAGCCATAATAACGATTAAGACACAACACGTCGACGAATTCAGCTACTTTATCTTTATCTGGGGTTGCCATCATAATATTAACGATCGTAACGGGCCGTTTCTGCGGATCCAATTCTTTAGCCAATTCAACCAGCGGCCTGAAGTACTCCTCCGCCCCATCTTCCTCAGATGCCGGTTCATTGGCTATGCACCACATGACCACGCTTGGATGATTTTTGTCGCGTTCGATCATTTCCCGTACGACTTGCCGATGTGCCTCTTGCGTATTAATCGTCTCCCAAGTATTCCGCTTTGGTCCTGGCTTCGGTGTTATGGCAAAGCTAAGATGCATACCAACAGCCGGAGTCTCGTCAATAACAACGATTCCCTCTTTGTCCGCAAGTCGCATAATTTCTTCCGAATATGGGTAATGCGCCGTGCGGAACGAGTTGGCTCCGATCCACTTCATCAGGTTGAAATCCATGACGTTTGCAGCTTCATTAAGTCCTCTTCCGTTGATCGGGGTATCCTCATGTTTGCCGAAACCTTTGAAGTAGAACGGCTTATTATTGATTAGAAATTTCCCGTTCTTCACTTCTACCGTCCGTACGCCGAAGGGCTGCTCGTATGCGTCTACGACTTGTCCGTCTTGCAGCAATTCAACCTTCAATTGATAGAGATAAGATTTAAGCGGTTCCCACAGCTTAACGTTTTCAAGATGAATACTGCCGGAAGCACTCTGGTTTTCACCGACCGCCCGACCTGCCTGATCGACGCAAGTGACTTTTACTTCGGCCTGACCTTCAATTGATGCTTCATATTTAACCAATCCTGTCGACCCATTCAATTCGGTTACGATACTTACATCTCGAATGTAAGCCTTCATTGGGGTCGTATAAATCTTAACCGGTCTGTGAAGTCCGGCATAGTTGAAGAAGTCGAAGTAGGGGTTATTCTTGACGACCTTGCCTCTCCCTGGAACTTCCATTTCGCTGTAATCCCCCATCGGAAGTGTGGTTTCGTCTACAATATTGTTCACAGCAACCGTAAGCCGGTTTTTACCCGCTTGCAGAAAGGGGCTAATCTCAGCTTCGAAAGGAGTAAATCCGCCTATATGCTCGGCGATTAGCTTCCCGTTCAGATAAACCTTTGCTTTATGCGTTGCTGATCCGAACCTCAATACGATTCGCTCTGAGAATAGCAGGCTAGGAACGGTAAACTCTCTTTCATACCACACCCAGCCCACATGATTGCGAATATCGGCGTTAACCCCCGTATCGTTGAAAGAAGACGGAACAGACATACTGATCGCATCTGTCAGGTAACCGTTATACCATTCTTCTTGAAAGCCGTTCCCCGAATCCAGCTTAAAATTCCAAATACCGCATAAGTCTATGATGCTCCGAGTTTCGGTTACAATGGGATATAACATGCTTTTTCAAGCTCCTTTTGTTTATAGTTTTTGACTTAACTATTATGATAAGCAATCCGAATAAAGCTCTCTATCACTTTAGCGACATTCGGAATAACACTTTCAAGACTTATTACCCTAGCCACAAGAAAACCGGGTCTATAATCAGACCCGGCCATCTAAACATTTATTTATTTGCTGCTGCCCACGCATCGAGCTGCTTCTGTTTCTCAGCGATGACTTTCTCAATGCCTGCAGCTTTCAGCTTTGCATTAAATTCATCCAGCTTATCAGCCGGATCGATCGTTCCGGATTCAAGAATTTTCACATACTGGGTACCAACGTTATTGAGCGCCGTAATCTCGTTTTTAACCGGTTCTGTATTGAACAAGAAACCAAGCGCTTTCGATTTGACTGATTCAGCGTTCGATTTTTTCGTTAGCTCCCATTTATCCGCAGGTTCTGTTTTGTACGTGTAGGTAAGAGACGAGTTTGGTACTAACCAAGCTTGATTGGCATAACCAACTGTACTAATGTCGATACCAGCTGGGAAGTCAACACTTGTTTCCGTTGCCTTCACATAGTGCTTGCCTTCAATGCCCCACAACAGGAGATTGGCGATCGCCGGATCCGAGTACAACATGTTCAAGAACATCATCGTTCTTTCAGGATTGGAAGAGTTTACTGAAATGCCCCATAATGTCAATAGTGTTTCACTGGTAGTCGAATATGTGCTTTCTGCCAGCGGAGCAATGATCAATTCTTTTCCGGTTAGCCGAATCTCTCCTTCTAATGTTCCCGGTCTTTCTGCAACGAAATAAGCAAAGGTCTTGCCCGCTTTCAGCATATCCGAAGGATTGTTCTGGCTAGTCGCCGCATCTTTATTGATAAAGCCAGCTTTAAACCAGCGATGCATCGTATTCAAAGCATCCGAATACTCTTTCGTTTCGTATAAATTCTCGACTTTCAAGCCATTGTCGAAATTTGGTAAGACGCCGTAGCGCTCACCCAATCTGTCGTACCACGTATACTGATCGAAAGGTACGGACAAGCCCACGCCGAGCGGAGTGATAGTGGGCTCATTATCTTTGATTGTCTGGAAAACGGCATCCAGATCGTCCAATGACTTAATAGAAGTGACATCGATGTTATACTTTTCCACCAAGTCTTTCCTCATGGCGACTCCGGGAATACCGGTCGTAAATTCTTTGAAACCAGGAACGCCATACAGTTTTCCGTCTATCTTCGCGCTATTCAGGTACGCCGAATCAATTTGCGCGCTCAACTCTTGGCCGTACTTCTCTACCAAACTATCCAACTCGATATATTTACCTGTACTCACTTCTGAGTTGTACATGCTTGAAAGGGAAAGATACAAATCCAGCTTCTCGCCGCTAGAGCTCATCAAGTTTAATTGCTGCCCATACGCGCCTATGCTAATAGGAAGAAGTTTAACCGTAGCATTAATCTTTTCTTTAGTGATTTTGCTGATTTCATCTTGAACCAGTTGGACATCTGGCGATATTGCGCCAAGTACCGGCATAGCCATCGTAATTTCATACGAATCTTTCGTAGCATCATCCTTTGAATTGCCGGCATTTGCATTTGCTCCGGTTGGTTCTTTGGACGGTGATTCGTTTCCTTTATTATTGGAAGACGAACATGCGGTAAAAAGTCCCATTAACATAATTGTAACTAGCACCATACTGATAACCTTCGTTTTTTTTCTCATTGCGATCCCCCTGATCGTCTTATTGAAGTACAACTTCATCATAACGCCCTATTCGAATATAGACTAACGCTTTCACGACTTCTTGGATAACGCTTTCACGACTTGTATTTGCACTATTCTGCTAACGCGTTCGTTGCAGCAATCTTACCATAATGTGAAGCGCTTGGCTTAGGCAGACGTTCTTGTGTTGTACGATCTACAGCGATAAGCCCAAACCGCTTGGAGAAACCAAGCTGCCATTCAAAATTGTCCAGCAGCGACCAATGCATATAGCCTTTCACGGGAATCCCGTCAGTGATGCATGCGTGTATGCCTCTCAACGCACAATCAATATAAGCTACGCGTCTTTCGTCATCGTCCGTTGCCACACCGTTCTCGGTAATGAAAATCGGCTTGTCCAGATGTTTAGAAACGCACCGAATAACGGCTTCCAGTCCTTGTGGATAAAACTCGTTGCCCATTTGGGTCTTCTCGGCCTCTTCAGGGATTGGCACGAATCCATCGGGTCCGTAAACGGTACGAGTATAGTTCTGTAGGCCAAAGAAGTCGTCGTCTTCCATATAAGATTTGAATTGAAGGAACTCCTCGTTGAGCGCCTCCGCCGCGTTTTCTTCGCCTCCGGGCAAGCTTTGAATATCATATAGAGACATGGTAATCCCGATTTTGGTGTTTGGAGCTGCATTCCGAATGGCAGTTCTCGCTTCCACATGTGCCCGGAAAATAATCTCCAATCCCTTCTCTGAACGTGGACCTAGGAATGAATGCACCTCCTGGGGTGGAACGCCAAAAGCTGTGCTCAACTCCCGATTGTAGGTTTCCATACGCGCTAACATATCTGTGTTAATGCCGACTTGTGCGGCGCCTTGCGATTGGTGCTGTTTAATGATCTTGGCAATACCGATGGAGATGTTCGCCTCATTGATGGTGCAAGCATAAGGAATAAGTTCACCTAATTCAGACATGACCTTAGCGCAATAACGTGCAAATCGGGCAGGCGTTCCTGCCGATTCCCATCCTCCTAACCGGATGAGCCAAACGGGGGAAGTGAAGTGATGCAGCGTCACGATCGGCGTGATTTTATTCTCATGGCAGGCCTTTAGAACGTTCCGATAATGCTCAATAGCCGCATCATCATAAACGCCCTCCTCAGGCTCTAGCCTCGCCCACTCGATCGAAAATCGGTATGAATTCAATCCTAATTGGGCCATTAGGGCGATATCCTCACGATAACGCCGGAAGTGATCTACTGCATCTCCGGAACGCTCTCTGAACGCCGAGCCTTCTAAATTTTCCATCAACCAAAAATCAGAATGTACATTGTTGCCTTCTACTTGATGGGCAGCGGTTGATGCTCCCCACATGAAACCTTTAGGAAATTGAGACGGCATTGTAGTTCCCTCCTGTAGTGTCGATAATAAGTTCTTATTATCAATTTTATAAGTTCTACACGTTTTCAACTAACGTTTTGACGACTACTTCAATGTCGCTTTCCCGACTAATTCAGCGCTATTAAAAGCGGCCTACCGGGTTCTTAACCAAGCTGCCGCTATGAGAAATAGCATTAAACAACGGGTATATCCCTTAAACGTTGATTCAAACGGTCGATCACATCCGAAGATGCCATATCGGGAATAACACCAATTAACACACGAAGCGTCGCTTCTCTTATCTGCTCATCATCCACAGGAAAATTCGCAAGCGCAGGCAATTCATCAAGAATAGCTTGTCGGCAGCTGAGATTATCCCATAAATCCCCAAGTGGAACATCCATGCTAAATTCTGTTATCGCTACATCATGTATGCTACCGGATCCTTTTTCGAAATTGCCGAATTGATTTATTAGCCAAGATACACTGAGCCCAAACCAATTCGCTGCATGCGGATCAACCTGTTTGCTGAACCCACCGGAAGTTACCGGCTTGGCCAAAGAAAGTCCATGACCGCCATTCTGAAAAATATGCAGCTCAAACGGTACTTTGGAACCTTCCAACGCGGCAACAAACGTCAGTGCATGCACCACGGGAACGAGCGCATCAGCGAGCGTATGGAATAAGAACACAGGCGGAGTGGCATCTGTAACCGATTGGTCGACACCTGGAATAGCCACTGGGAATAAGTTGCTTGTTGATTCCATAATCCAAGGATACCCTAATATAAGAGCATTCGGTCTTGTCCGTCCCATCGTACCTAATGCTGCTGCCAAATGACCGCCCGCAGAAAATCCGCATACGGCAACCTTGTTCGGATCCACGCCCCACTCTTGGCTTCGTTCCCTGATAAGCTCAAGCGCCTCCTCCGCATCATTTAACGGCCTCGGGTACTCTGCATTTTGTTTCGTGGAATAGCGCAGTACGAACGCATGGAATCCTTCAGCCAGATAAGCCATCGCGATCGGTTCGGCTTCTCTGTCCGAACAATAGTGATAACCCCCTCCAGGGAAAATCAGGATGGCCGGACGGACTTTGGCATTTTTCATTTCGTTAGAAGAATCCAGTACATAAGCCGTCAAAGTTAAGTTCTCTTGGGATAAGTCTATCGTTTGGTATATCATGGCTACCTTCCTATTCATGTAAATTAAGTTACCTTTTCTACACCAACATCATACGAAACATGCGTTATAAGCGTCTAACGTTTTAACGACTAATTCATAGACATTTTAACGACTTTTATTTCCAAAGAAAAAGCCGGATCCGTCAGGACCCCGCTTTTATCGTACGATATGCGAACTTATTTTTCATTTCCATGCTGCAATCTGAACTCGGTAGGACCCACCCCAGCCATTTTTTTAAATATTTTGGCGAAATGAGAAAAGTTCGTATACCCGACCGCGGTAGCGATTGAGCTAATTGGAACGTTCGTCTGCGACAATAACGACTTCGCATGATTGATTCGTTCTATAAGAATGTAATCTGAAATTGAATATCCCGTTTCCTTCTTAAACATTCTTGACAAATAGTCCGGGTTTAGGAACACCTGTTCGGCCACCTGTTCACGAGGCAAGTCTTGGTCCAGATTAAGCGCAATATAGCGTTTGACGGTTTCGATGACAGTCTCAGCCTCTCTGACCACATCCGCTTGTCTCATGGCTTTATCAACAACATGGCGGACCCAATTCAGCATATCGGTTACCGAGCGTCCTGCTGCTTCGGACAGTTTTCTAGACAGCTCGTCACCGAGCAATTGATAGGCTTGAACGCCTCTGACATTCAGATACGAATACAGCACCTGCATGAAGTCTTGATGAAATTGATGCAGCACATCTGCGCTCATCTCCTGCTTTCGAACGAGATCATTAAGCAGTTTTTCCACCTCGATAAGGACGACATCTTTCGTTCCTGACTTCATTAGAGAAGCCACAGAGCTAAGCTTCGGTAACGTGACCGAAAGCCCAACCTGTTCGTCTATGTCTGTAAACAGTTGGTTGACCGTTGCAACGTTGTTGCGATCCCGATTTCTCAAATTCGCTACCATTACGGCCATTTCATGTGCTTCTACTGGATATCCCAAATAACAGGATAAGTCGCAGTAAAAATACTTGTTGCATGACTCGATATATCGATCACATGTATCCTTAATCAAAGTATTGTCCCACTCAACGTTTTTGCTTTGAACAAGAATGACGAGCAGCATCTCTGGATCTAACTGAAAACAAATTCCGTTTAAATGACTGCCAATAATAATCTCTTGGGCTGTATTTTTCAACGCGTATTCAAGAATTTTCTCATCCCTGCGCTTCAAATCCTTGTTCCAACGTTGGATAGAGATCAAGATCGGGAGAAAAATGGAATCATCCGTGATCGGAACGTTATGACGCTCTACCTGTTCGCGCACTGCGCTAATCGTACTCGGCGTCGAATGGTTGATCAGATCCAGCCAAAACCGCTCAATGATATAGGCATGATGCTTCATCCAAAGTTGATGGGAGACGACATGCCTGTTGTTTTCGCTATACTTGTCCAAAACGTTTTGGGCATTCTCTATTGCATTCTCTAAGTCGGCTACGAGAACAGGCTTAAGCAAATAATCAAGACTTCCCAGTTTCAGCGCTTCCTTCGCATATTTAAAATCAGCATGACTCGTTAGAAAGATCGTCACCGTTTCCGGATGGTGCTCTCTTACCCAAGCTGCCAGCTCCAAACCGCTGCCTTGTGGCATTTCGATATCGCATAACAGGATATCAATGACTTCCTGTTCGAACACGTCCTTTGCTTGCCTCATACTGTAAGCCGTGAAAAACTTGACGATACTAAGTTTCGCAAGATCCAGATCAGCTTTTACGCCTTCGATGGCATGAACCTCATCGTCCACTAATAGCATTTGATAGGTCATCTAGCTTCCCCCGTCTTCTCCATAGTAGGAATAATCATTTCAACCACTGCACCGCCTGATTCCTTATCGTTCTTTAAGTGAATGGATATCGGTTCTGCGTACAATAATTTTAAGCGTCTTTGTACATTCCAGATTCCTGTACGTTCGCCTAGATCGTTCTCAACGCTTCGGCCCGCCTGCAGTTCGCACAGCACTTCATCATCGAAGCCTTGGCCCGTATCCTGAATTCGTATCTTCAAGTAAGAACCGCTTTCTTCGTCGGCATATTGAATGCTTGCAGCGATATGAATCGTTTTTTCCATTGTCATAGCATGCTTGATCGAATTTTCCACGAACGTCTGAATAACTAGCGGCGGTATCGGAATATCCGATAAATAATCCGGTGCATCGATGCACCAAGACAATCGATCAGGGAACCGCAGCATTTGAATACTCAAGTAATTTCGCGTATGCTCGAGCTCATCCTTGAGTTTCACAAAAGAAGTATTGCTGCGGAACAAGAAACGGAAATATTGAATCAATGCCATCGTCATTTGCATAATCAGATCATAGTTTTTGACTTTGGCGAGGTTATATACGATATTCAGAGAGTTTAGGAAGAAGTGCGGGTTCAACTGCAACTGTAAGCGCTGTAATTCTTCTCTTTGCTTATTCAGCTGCTCTTCATATACATTGACACGAAGCGTATCAATCTCCATCATCATAGCGTTGAACGATTCGCCAAGCACCTTGAATTCCTCAGAAGCCTTAGGCAGATTTACGCGCTGACTCCAATCTCCATTGCGGACTTTCTTCATTGCGAGCAATACTCGATTTAACGGTACAAGAATCGATTGCCTTATGGCATAAAGTCCCATTGGAACAAATAATAGAGAAGCGGCGGTAATCAGCCATATAATCCACTGAAGATACGGAAGTTTGGCTAAGATATGCTGGTCAGGAATGAACACGACTAGACTGAAATTTCCTCGTTGAGACGGCGTTCCAACAACCAGAAACTTCTCTTTGTTACCAGACAGGTAATAGTCATGAAGACTTCGTTTCAACTCGATTCCACGGTCTTTGGCGATATCCGTACCCGCTATCGGCTCTCCTTCCGAATTCGAGAGCAGCACCTCACCGCTCTCTCCGATCTGAAGGGAATTCAGCGGCGTAAGCAAACGATCGGTTTTGACCCATGCACCTAAATAAACATTCCCGTATTGAACCATTTCGATTAAATAATCATCTTGCGCAATTTTATGATGCTGCCATCCAATTGGAGTCTTCCCATTTGAATGTAAACGATTTTGAATCGAATCAACAATATATTTTTGATTACGGTCTATTTCTTCAATCGATATACTGCTCTTGGGAACAATCATAAAATCATTCTGCTTCGGTTCATACACGAAGAAGGTATCGATCGAATCGTATAACAAAATATCCTTTGAAAGTAAATTAAACAAGTAGAACTTGGCACTATAATACTCTGTGTCTGTGGAAGATAGTCCCAGCGATGTCAAATCGGAGCCTGAGCCACCTACTGTATTCATGTAGGCATCGGCGTCGTTCAGTCCGGTATCGATCTGGTTCATGTACAAAGTTAACAAATTATTATAGGAATCAGCGACTTGTCCGCGAACGACATGTATGGCATAGAAGTTATTGTATAAGAGCATTCCAATTAACGGTAAAGTCATGAGCAGCACGCTTAGTATCACCTTATGACGCAATGCGCTTCGTCCAAACGGCCATTTGCGATTATTCATGATAGAGATGCTCCTTCGATTGAATTTTAACTCTATCATACAAGCAAAGAAAGCCAAAGCGCCACAACCCCTTTTTAGAGTTGCAGCGTTTTGGACGCATACTTACTTTATATCTTCTTAGGCTTATCCCTTCACAGCACCGATTACGATACCCTTGATAAAATATTTTTGGAAAAATGGGTACGCAATCAGAATTGGTAACGCACCGATGACGGCCATCGCCATCTTGACCGAATCACTCGGCATTTGTGCCATCGCTTGGCTGGAGTTGGACGACAGGTTGGTTGTAATAAACTGAATATCCTGCATAATTCGGTTCAATAAGTTTTGAATACTGAAAAGTTCCGGCTTCGTAATATACACCATTCCGTTCTGCCAGTCGTTCCAGTAATAAATCGCTGTGAACATTCCAATAGCAGCGAGGATGGGCTTGGAGATTGGAAGTACGATAGACCACAAAGTCCGATATTCGCTTGCCCCGTCTAATTGTGCAGATTCGATCAATGCTGGTGGTACGGTCGATTGGAAGAACGTACGCATCATCATCATATAGTAGCCGTTCGTCAGTATTCCAGGAACGATCAGCGCCCAAATCGTATTCTTCAAATCAAATAATTGCGTATAAACGAGATAGCTAGGTACAAGGCCGCCGTTGAACAGCATCGTAAAAAGAATAATAAAGATGAACAACCCTCGGTACGGTGTCTCACTTCGAGAGAGCGGATATGCGATGAGCGTCGTTATAATAACGCCGACCACCGTTCCGAACACGGTTACGAATACGGTGACACCGTACGCACGTAATATATCCGAACCTCTATCAAACAGATAAACGTAAGCGTCCGTGCTGAATTTCTGCGGAATGAACGAGTAACCATGCGCCACAATCGCATTCTGATCCGTCAAGGAAGCTGAAATCAGCAGGATGAACGGAATGATGCATGCAGCAGCGAACAATAACATGATAATAGTACTTAACAAGCCAAGAAATCTGCCATCCGATTTCATGATGCTGCCTCCTTAGAACAACGCGTTATCTTTGCTATAACGACGTACAGTATAGTTTGCTAATATGACTAGAAAGAATCCGACAATTGACTGATACACGCCCGCCGCAGTCGACATGCCTAGATCGCCTGAGCCCATTAGACCTTTAAAAACGTACGTATCGATTGTCTCTGTTGTTTCGAACAATGCCCCTGACGCCATCGGCACTTGATAGAATAAGCCAAAGTCGGAGTAGAAAATCCGCCCGATACTGAGCATCGTCATCAAGATAATGATCGGTATCATGATTGGCAGGGTGATATTCGTGATTTGCTTCCAACGATTAGCACCATCCAGCCTTGCCGCCTCATAATATTCTTCATCGATGCCAAGCAGCGCTGCGAAGAAGACAATGCTAGAATAACCGACACTCTTCCAGAAATGAACTAAGCTCAGAATAACAGGCCAGTACTTAGCTTCGCTGTACCACATAATGCCATCCTCAATCCCAAACCATGGCAGCACTGTGTTATTGATAAACCCAGTCTCAGCACTCAACAGAGCATATACGAGATAACTGACAATGACCATAGAGATCAAGTGAGGCATCGTGATAATCGCTTGAAACGACTTAAGCATGACTTTGTTCTTAACCTCATTTAATAAAATAGCCGTGCCAAGAGCTAATACTGTTCCTACGACAATAAAAAAGAGATTATACAGGATTGTGTTACGGGTGATGATAAAAGCATCTGATGTTTTAAACAAATATTCGAAATTGTCGAATCCGATCCAGTCGCTATGAAGGATGCCTTTGGCGAAGTTAATATCCTTGAAAGCGATAACAATTCCTAACATTGGGAGATAGTTATTGAAGAACAAGTACAGTAGGCCCGGAATCATCATGATTAGCAATGGAGCGTGTTTCCTGATATTAATCTTCTTTTTCTTTACTTTTGGCGCGGTTTGTATAGCCGCGGCTGATGCGGCAGGTTCCATAGTTGATCCCCTTCCAATTTGTCTGCGTATTTGTGACTACCCTAATCATAATAGATGTCATGTCGCCTAACTAACGGTTTACCGACTAATGCAATGACGGTTTTACGACTTTAGTGTAACGACCGGAATTTCGACAGAAACTGTACCTAACTCGGGGATAGATACGGTCAGAATAGCATTCCCTGGTTCAAAGCCTGTACGTACAATTGCAAGCAATTGACCTTTGTAGGATGTAAACTCTCCCTTCGAGTAGTTTTCGGTTGTCTGCGGTCTACCAGTTCCGAATGCTGCAAGTACAGCCGCGCCTTCAACGGTTGCTGTCGCCTTGAATTCGGCTGTTGGAACGGTGCGGCCCTCTCCATCAATAATCTCTACAACCGCATGGACCAGCGCTTGCCCATCTGCCGCTAGCTCCTTCTTATCGGTAGTGATTCTGATACCGGCAGGTATTCCGGCCGTTGCCAATAAATCGGCAGATATTTTTTCACCATCTTTATAACTAACCGCTTCCAGTATTCCTGGCTCATAGGCAAGATCGAACTTTGCTGAATAACGATTTTCTCTTCCGGCCGGCTGTTTCCCGAGGCTTCTGCCGTTCAAGATCAGCTCCACCTCTTCGGCAGCCGAATAGATATCCACTTGGACTGGTTTTCCTTCATATCCTACCCAGCTCCACGCATGTTCACACTCCGGCCATCCCCATCTGCCTATAATTTCCGTTTTCCCGTGGTTTGCCGGGTTTTGCGATGCAATAAATGTTTCGTTGGATCCCCACACGATTCTACGGTACGCAAGCTGAGGACGCTCGAAGCCGCACAAATCGAAATCTGCGTCAAAGGCAAGACGCCAAGGATAGGGGGAGACGTGAACAACCCTATCTGCTTGTCCCACCTCATCGGGATCTAAATAAATGTGCTTGCCTAGACCAGCTTCACCTATATAGTCGTAGCTGGTCCAATTGAAATCGCCAATGACATGGGAATAGCGTTCAACGTCATGCCAATACTCAGCCATTTCCAAAGGTTTGCTCTCGGTGCCACAGATGACACGATTAGGGTAACTTGTAATGGAATCCTCGTACTGGTAGTTTAGGTAGTTGTAACCTACAACATCAAGCGGAGCGCAAAATGCTTCCGTATAGTCCCCCCATATGCTTCGGCCGAATTCCGAATCCAAATTTTGAAGTCCTCCTGGACTTGCCGCCGCTTCCATTAGACTCTGATAAAATTTCGCTGTATCTTCGTCGTCAAGCCCATTAAAAAAGGAACACAAGGAGTTGGTGACCAGGCGTGTCGGATCTAGCTCCCTCACCCATGCAGCAAGCTTGGCCGCCCATACATAACCGCTTGACAATCCCCCGCGTTCCGGAACCTCATTTCCCGTCGCCCACATAATGATGCAAGGATGATTCCGATCACGGCAGATAAAGGCTTCCATATCCTTCTTCCAATCCGTTTCGAAGTACTGACTGTAATCATGAGGGTTTTTCTCCATCACCCAGACGTCGAATGCTTCGTTAATAACAAGCAATCCTAGCCGGTCACACGCTTCAAGCATATCTCTCGATGGCGGATTATGGGCGCTGCGGATCGCGTTATAGCCGTTGTCCTTGTGCAGCTTCATCTTGCGGAACTCACTGTCGTAGAACGATGTTGCGCCAAGAATACCATTGTCATGATGCACGCAGCCGCCTTTAAGCTTAATAGTGCGACCGTTTAGCATAAATCCATTCTTGACATCTACAGAAATAGTCCGTATTCCGAATAGTGTGCTGTCCTGATCAATGACATTGTTTTTATCAGACAAACTTCCTACGATTCGGTATAAGCTTGGCGAATCAATATCCCATAGCTCAGCGTTTTTAATTGCAACAGTCACCCGGCCGATAGCCTTATCTCCTGCGGGGACAAATACCTTTATCTTGCCGCTTCCCGCTTCGGTACCGCATAACTCCTTGTCGATTTTAATGTCCACCCACACGCTGGCACTCTCGGCCGAATGGTTTTCCACCGTCGTTTCTATGATGACGAATGCGGTGCCGTTTACAATATGCGACGTATGGGCATAAATTCCCCAAGGCGCGATGTGAAGCTGCGGTGCAGAGCGCAGGTCTACATGACGATAGAGGCCTGAGCCTGTATACCATCTTGCATTTGGCTGCGCTGAATTGTTGACGGTTACCGAGAGCCGGTTTGGTTTCCCCGGCCTCATATAAGGTGTAATATCAGCATGAAACGGTGTATATCCGTAATGATGCTTGGCAACCGTATGACCGTTCAACATAACGGTCGTGTTCATATATGATCCATCAAACTCGACCAACACTCGCTTACCGGCATACGATTCAGGAATGTCCAGCATCTTGGAATAGGTACCGACTCCTCCGTCGTAGTAGCCGCTTAACGACCCGCTCGGTGCCTCCGGGAACGTATCCGTTCCGATCATAAAGTCATGCGGCAAATGTACAGTATTGGGTTCAGATGTGCCATACCCCGGTATGGAAGACGGTATTCCATTAACGAACTCCCATGCGCGGTCAATGCTTTGTCTTTTCATTCAGATTCTCCTTATCGCGGAAGTATGTTACTTATGATAAAGAGAATTTCAAATCCTCACTAACACTCTCACGACTTTCTCATTGACGTTTTAGCGACTTCTTTCGCTTATGCCGATAAGACATAAAAAGAACCCAAGCAACTAGTTAAGCTTGCTTAGGTTCTTTCGATTAATACCTATGAATCCGAATACGGAATTTCGACATACGAAGGGCATACTCCACCGATATGAAGCGTTTGTTCCGCAATTTTCTTCTCTTGCTGGAGCGACCATATCCCAGAAACATTTGGATGTACATGGAAAGCCGGGAAATTCGACGACGATACATCCAAACGAATGCGCGATCCCCTTTTTACCGTCCAAGTAGTGGATAACAATTCCAGATCAACTTCTACCAATTCTCCTGGACAATAATCCAATGGTTGAAGGGCTCCGTTCCGATAGGCTAATGTCGAGATGCTGTCTTGAATGTTGTATGCCTTGCCATCAGGAAATATTTCCATCACTTTCGCAGTAAAAGCCGTGTCCTCAGCGTCTGAACTTACACTTAATCGCACCTTTATACTACCGGCAATTCGCAAATCCTCTTCCAACGGCGCGGATATAAAGGTGATCACATCTTTCCTTGTTGCAGGCTCGTCTTGGACAACGCTGCATACAGATGCTGCACCATTAGGGTCAGCTGGATTCGCATAAATATTCGCACCGCCTTTACTCGGTACGGGTGCATTAGGATCGTACTTGTAAGAAATAGATTCGGACTGTTCCGAATTCTGATTATCCAATATTCCGATTTGTGAATTCGTCTTATTGGATGCTTTCAAGAATAATTTCCGAGTTCCGGTAGGTTGAATCCAATCCTCCCAATTTTTCCAAACTCCTTCACCTATAACATAGGTTTCTGCAACACCTTTACGGTGAGGATAAGAATTCCCCTTTAGATGATGGTCAAACCATTCCAGGGCAGACTTGATCTGAAACATCCCCAATACGCTTTCATTGGGATAGTCCAACTCACCAGCTGGCATATTGGCATGATGCCAAGGTCCAATAATAAACCGGCTCTCTTTTCTCGTCTTTTCCGGAAGATTTTGGAACGAATTGATGCCGGATTTAAGGAAGAAATCAAACCAACCGCCCTGAAAAAGGATAGGAATATTAAC
The DNA here is from genome assembly GCF_005930355.1 of Paenibacillus sinopodophylli. Taxonomy (GTDB): domain Bacteria; phylum Bacillota; class Bacilli; order Paenibacillales; family Paenibacillaceae; genus Pristimantibacillus; species Pristimantibacillus sinopodophylli. The sequence goes on along the minus strand of NZ_VDBO01000001.1, from coordinate 68,550 downwards.
TTTTCCTGCTACTTCCTTAAATTCAGACCAGAAACCGGTATTCCAATACGCGCTGCCAGGGCCGGGATTGGTTATCCAGTTTCGATACCAAGGCAATTCTTGACCGAATAATTGCTGGTCCATTTCAATATGCGGATTTACATGCATTGCTTCTTCGCTTTTCTCTACTGGAGTTAGATTATCGTTTCCTCCGGGTCTCATCTCGACCGCCCATTTTGTCCAAAGATCTTGTTTGAACATGCCATTCATATAGAACAGGTCGTAAGGTTCGCCGCCATAAATTGAAAAGTACATCGTCTTGACCTCTGGGGGAACTTGATCGGCTATGCTCCATTGGACATGCCCCAAATACGAACCGCCGAAGGTCCCGATGTTTCCATTCATCCAGCTTTGCTTAACAATCCAATTCACTGTGTCGAGTCCATCTCTTCGTTCGTTTTCGAAAGGCAGCCATTCCCCCTCAGAATCGAGGGTTCCCCTGACTTGCTGATAGACCCCGACATATCCGTATTTAGTAAACCATGGTAGCTGAAATTCTGATAAAGCCTTAACTCCAAAATAAGGGTTGCGCATCAATATTACCGGCCATGGTCCATCTCCCTTGGGGAAGAAAACCCGAGTCTTCAGCTTTACGTCATCGCTCATTTCAACAAGAACATCCTCATGATAACCAAATTCATGCGTAGGCGTAGGTAATTCCATCTCGATTCTTTCTGATATCTGCCCGAACATTTGCTTCATCATTTGCTCGTCCATGTTCTTCCTCCTCATGATTGTCTAATAAAAATATATTAAATCAGTTTAGCCATACCAACTAACATTCTCCCGACTTTTTCACTATTGTTTTAAAGACTTCTTCTTGTGAATAAATCGCCATTCCATCTCAGAGTAAAGCAAAAAAGGCTCCTGAGAGCCTTTTCCAACCTATATGATCTAGTAAGCATTTCCAACTGTTCGCCTATTCTAGATGTTTTTTGATGAACACAGCCGTTTCTTTGAGCACTTGCATTCCTTCTGGAATAAACTTCGCCATAACCGGGAAAGTGTGGAATGTGTCATCCCAAATCTGATAATCTACTTCGACTCCAGCCTTCTTCGCTATTTCGGCAAGAAGATTCGAGTCTTCACATAATACTTCACCACTATCCACTACGATTTTCAATGGCGGAAATCCCTCATAATTTCCATAGAGAGGACTGATGTATGGATGATTGCCATCGTTCTCAGGGAAATACACTTCCTTTAACAACTTGTCAAGATCGGCTGGAATAGACATATCCGTATCGCTATATTTTTTTCTATCCACTTTTCCTGTCATATCAGTAACTGGGGCATATACCGTGACGGATGCCGGAAGAGGAATACCTGCCTCCATCGCTTTTAATGTTGCTACAAGTGCTAGGTTCCCTCCGGCACTTTCCCCTACCAGAGATATTTTGATTCCAGGATACTTCTCAACCAGTGCCTTATAAACCGTAAAACAATCATCGGGGGCAGCTGGAAACGGATGCTCAGGTGCAAGTCGGTAATCGACAGAATATCCCCTCATTCCAGTTTCAGCTACCAATATGGAAAGATAACTTCTCACAGTTCGCGGACTTCCGTATGTGAACGCTCCCCCATGAATTAATAAGATAATACTTTCATCCGTAATTAGTTCTGGTGCAGTTAGTTCAGCCTCTACTCCATAAAAATGAACGGGAGAAAAAGTAACTCCCGGTTCTGTAGGCAGCATGGCAAGTGTTTGATCATTAGCCTCTCTTTGTTTGGGATAATCCACATTTGCACCGAGCTTGGGCATGGCATCGGCGCCAGCTGAAGACTTCATTAACTGTCTCATTTGAATCAATTCTTTGCTTGGCATCATTCGCCTCCTAAATAATCAACTTAATAATCCGCCAGAAATCAAAACGGATCGCCATAACAATCATGTCTATGGTTTGTACATACAGCAATTCCAAAATGGTTGGATTATTGTATTCTAATAATAAGGATAATCTCACTTTGTCACTAACGCTTTCACGACTTATCCACTAACGCTCTAACGACTCTTTTTCAACTTATTAATTGACTTTAATGAATACTATATTTTCCTGCATGCCTTCCGCTTTGACTGTCACTTTGATCTCTCCCTTATCTATCGGTCGAATGACTGCCAATGCGCGTCCGTCAATGGTTGTGCGTATAGAGTCAGAGAAGTTTTCAGTCGTATTAGGATCATCGGTTCCAAACCCGGATAGTTCACCAGGCCCCTCCACCAATACTTGCACCTTGCAGTTTTTTGTCGTGTATATGCTGCCTTCTGAATCTGTAAGCACAATGGGGATAAAAGCCAAATCGGCATCGTCAAAACAAAGTTGATCCCTTTCCGCGAATACCCTTATATTCAATTCTCCTTCAGCTGAATACAATGAGAATCGTTCCTGTTCGACACCATTTGTATACGCCACCGCAACTAGCTCACCCGGATGATATTCCGTGTCGAATACGGCTTTGAAACGATTTTTCTCGCCTGTAGGTTGTCTTCCTAGCGAACTCCCATTGAGCAATAATTCCACTTCTTGCGATTCGGCATAGACCTCCACTTTAATAGGCCTGCCCTCATATCCGAGCCAAGACCAGCTACAAACTGAATCACTCCAACTCCAAGGTGTAACAATTGGCGAGACATGGTAATATTGTGGGCGCTGTACCGCGATATACGGAGCTTTACGCAGCCCGAATACAATTTCGCGATAATAAGATGCGGGGCGTCTGAATCCCGTAATGGAAATGTCGCCCGACATCGAAGTCAGACTGGGGTATGCCCCGTACACCCCTTCTAGGATACTTGATGGCGTATATTTGACCTGCCCGATTCCCGCTTCACCCAAATAATCCCATCCAGTCCAAGTGAAGTCACCGATTACATGGTTGTTGTCAAGCACCTTGCGCCAATTAAGATCAATATCTGGCGGGAAGGTCTCCGTCCCGCATATGATACGGTTAGGAAACAATTCCTGATCCATTTCATATCTGGAATCCATATAGTTGTAACCTGCTATATCCACGCATGCAAAGGATTCCTCCGTCGCTTTTGTCACAACCTCCAGGACCATTACTGCCTTCATCGTATCCCCCAGATTGGTCATCATACCATTGATTTCCTCTTGTGCCTGCTCCCCTTTTTTTTCTTCCGCATTCGCGCGCATCTCATTAAGCAGATCCATAACGGAAACCATTCCGTTAATACTATTGATTGTGAACCTAGTGGAGTCCAGCAATCGGATCTTTTCGGCAAGTCTGCGCCCCCACACCGAACCGTTTGGAGATCCTGTGTCCGGAATTTCGTTTCCAATCGAGTACATAATAACGCTCGGATGGTTGTAACATTTACTCACCATTGCTTCAATATCTGTTTCCCACCATACGGGAAAATCCAATGCGTAATCGAAATCCGATTTATTCATCGTCCATACATCAAAGGCTTCTTCCATTACCAGCATGCCTAGTTTGTCGCAAGCCCTCAGTAGAGCCGAGCTTGCTGGGTGGTGCGACATTCTAATAGCATTAAAACCCGCTTCTTTCAGAATCGTGATTCGGCGTTCTTCCGCAGCAGCAATAGATACCGCTCCGATTGGACCGTTGTCGTGATGGATGCAGGCACCACGAAGTTTAACGCTTTTCCCATTAATGGATAAGCCGGATTTATTATCAAGCTCTAAGCTGCGAATGCCGAATGGTTCCACGCTTTCATCCAACAGATTCTCGGCAGCATCATATATCTTTGTTTTACATACATATAAGTTCGGCTCCTCGACACTCCAAAGTTTTGGGTCCGATACATACATCCGTTGTCGTAATACAGCGGATTCTCCCTTTAATACGGTTACAACACTTTTATCATTGGTCACGATATTTCCTTGATTATCCATAATCTCTGTCTCAACTTGAATCGTAGCCTTTGAGGCGGCAGAATCGTTTTTAATGGATATTGCAGCACATACGACGGCCTGATTATTCGCAACGTTTGGCGTGGTCAGCCTTAAACCTCGCGGTTCAATATAGACAAAATCCGCTGTAAGCATATAAACATCGCGATAAATGCCAGCCCCCGAGTACCAACGGGAATCATCGGCGGTACGTACGATTACCTTAATCTCATTGTCGCTTCCATAGCGAAGAAACCGATCGCCCTCAATGAAAAACTGGGAATAACCATAAGGATGGTGTCCAGCAAAATCTCCATTGATATAAACCATTGCGCGCTGAAATACCCCATCGAACTGAAAAATCACTTTCTTTTTTTCGTAATCTTCAGACACGTGGAAAATCTTCTTATACTCCCAAGTACCGTTCCTGTAAAAGCCCGTCTTAAATGATCCTAAAGCATCCGGTGTGCGTTCAGAGAATAATAAGGCGTCGTATGGAAGTGATACCGTTTTGGAATGCGTTTCGAGCTGCATTCCAAAACTACCTATCTTTTCTGCTACCTGCCAGTCTTTGTTGAATAATCGACTAATCATAATGATCACCTTTTCTCATTAATGATGGTTTTTAAATTGATTCTATACTATTCTCGCTTCCGCATAGAACTCACGCTGACCATATTCAAGACAAACCGTGTCGGTAATACAAAAGCTACTAGTAAGCGTTGGATTATCCGAAGACGAACCGATCATCACGTCGATGACTCCTGCCTCGACCATCCACTTCATCTGGCGATTCAGGAACGCAGTCTGACTGGCATAGAGAGTCAACCTGATCTTTTGGCTCTCGCCGGGTGCGAGAGTAACACGCTTGAAGCCTGCAAGTTCCTTCTGTGGTCGAACCATGCTAGATAGACGGTCTGTAAAGTACAACTGTACAACTTCGTCCCCCACGACGGTACCGGTGTTGGTAACCGTACAGGTGATTTTCACATCCCCGTCTGGTGTGATTTCTTCCGTGGAAAGGTTAAGATCACTTACCTCAAAGCTTGTGTAGGAGAGACCGTGGCCGAACGGATACAATGGGCCTGCCACCTCATTCACATAAGCAGTAGAGTCCCCTCGGCCAAAGGGACCGGAGCCATGGGGCTGCTCGGCATAGATAGGTATTTGCCCCGCATTGCGCAATGCCGTGATCGGCAATTTGCCGCCTGGATTCGATTTTCCAGTAAGGGTATCGGCAACGGCTTTAGCACCCATTTGACCCGGATGCCACGCCTCGATGATAGAAGGGATGTTTTCCGCTGCCCATACGCTTGAGAGTGGGCGACCATTCATATGCACCAGAACCACAGGCGTTCCGGTTGTAAATACAGCTCGCAGCAGTTGCTCCTGCACACCCGGGAGGCCAATATCGCTGGTATCTACATTCTCGCCCATCGAGCAGCTATTACCGGAGCCGTTCTGACCTCCCAGCACCATAATTACAACGTCACTTTTCTCTGCCAGCCCCACAGCTTCATCAAAACCTTCAGTCTTCTTGCCCATGATGTCACAGCCCTGTGCGTATCTCACCTCGCAGCCGGGCAGCGCCTCGTCTATTGCTTCAAACACCGTTTGTATGCCGGGATAGTTCATGGCTATAACCTTCTCAACTGATGGCATCCATGCCAGAGTAGCTTCCATCTCCGGAGCAAGCTGTACGCCTTCCTGACCGCCAGTAGTATTTTGATCGCGTATTTTATCCAGCATCATCTCATGAAAAGCCGGATAGCTGTAGGTGGCGAACATGACCCTCGCGCTATCGGCATTGGGACCGATGACAGCCACTTTTTTAGCGTTTTGAAGAGGCAGCTGGTTACCCTCGTTTTTCAGCAGCACCATACTTTCGCAGGCCAAACGGTACGCGGTTTCTTTTGCTTCGGCACTTTGCATTCTTGTTTTCATAGCTTCACGGTCAGGATACGGATTCTCGAACAGACCAAGGCTGAATTTTAACCACAAAATACGATACACGGCTTCATCGACCAGAGCCAGCGCTGCCGAATCAACTTTCACAGCCTCCACAAAATTGGAACCATAGCACACGATGCTAGGCGTTTCACAGTCCATGCCGGCTTTGAGTGCCTGCAGGCCAGCCTCGGTTACATTAGAAGCCGTACCGTAAGTGCTGCACAGCTTATCTATTGAAGAATAGTCAGAAATCGTGGTACCGGTAAAACCTAACTCGTCTCGCAGCAGATCTTTCTGTACAGCCTTGCTGGCTATCACCGGTTCTCCGTCAATGCTAGAATAGCTGTTCATTACACCGGCAATATTCGCTTTGCGAATGACAGCCTCAAAGGGCTTGGCATACACCTCTCGTAACTCACGCGGGGCAAGATGTGTCGCCGCTTTATTCAAGCCGCCATCGGTTACTGCGTAGCCGACGAAATGCTTGGCACATGCAGCCATTCCCTGCTTCAAATCGTTCGTCTGCAGAGCGTTCACATAAGCAACACCCATTTCACTGCATAGTGTTGGGCTTTCCCCGTAGGTTTCGCCCACTCTACCCCAGCGCGGGTCACGAGAAACATCCAATACTGGCGCCAATGCCTGACGATGGCCTATAGCTAACATCTCCATACGAATTTCATCTGCCATCTTTGCAACAGCTTCGGGGTGCCAGGTAGCACCAAGACCAATAGCGAACGGATAATTTGTAGCCCCTGCGGAAATGGCGCCGTTTAGTGTTTCAACATGGAAGAGAGCCGGAATACCAAGTCGGGTATTTTCAAGCAGGTACTTTTGAACTTTCTCAACCATGTCGGCATTCATATCTGGCGTAAAGCAGCCAGTCAACGTACCGATCTGTCCAATGCCGTTGCCAAGATCGCCCTCCATATTCGTAAAATTACCAATAGCCGCCATAATGCAGTTCATCTGGGCGACCTTTTCCTCCACATTCATGCGGGCAAGCAGATCCTCCACTCGAGTGTCAAAATCAAGTTCGGCATTTTTGTAAGCAATCATTTTCGCATCTCCTTTATTCCATTCGTATGGTTAATTCCAACAGTCAACTTTTATCAAATAATAGAGGCTGCACGCTTTCCATTTCGAAATCTTCTAATTATCGGTTAACCTGCAACTACCTCCGGTTGATCGAACTGGCTATTATACAGGTTCGCGTAGAACCCGCCTTTCCGTATCAATTCATCATGCGTTCCCTGTTCAACAATGTCGCCTTGATCCATGCAAAGAATCATATCCGCATTCCGCACTGTCGACAGCCGGTGTGCAATAATAAAACTAGTTCGTCCCTCCATCAGCTTATCCATCGCCTTCTGGATCAGGATTTCGGTCCGGGTATCCACAGAGCTGGTCGCCTCGTCCAGAATGAGAACTTTAGGATTCGCCAGAATCGCTCTCGCTATCGTAAGCAATTGCTTCTGCCCTTGAGATACGTTGCTCGTTTCCTCGTTCAATTCCATTCGATAGCCTTCGGGCAGCGTACGAACAAAATGATCGACCTGAGCCTCCATAGCTGCCTTGAAGACAGCATTATCTGAGGCGTTCAAGCTGCCGTAGCGGATATTATCCATTATCGTGCCGTTAAACAACCAAGTATCCTGCAGGACCATGCCGAATTTGCTTCGTATATCCTGCCGCTTAAATGCTGTTAGATCATGACCGTCGATAAGTATCCTGCCGCCATCGAGATCATAAAATCGCATTAGAAGCTTGACAATCGTCGTCTTTCCAGCCCCTGTTGGTCCTACGATCGCTACGCGTTGTCCTGGCTTCACATCCAAAGAAAAGTCTTTAATAATCGGATTGCCCTTCTCATAGCCGAACTTCATATGCTCAAACCTGATATGCCCGTGAATCAAGGCTTGATCTATAGTTGAAGACAGCTCATCCTCCGCTTCCTCTTCCTGATTCAGAAAATCGAACACGCGCTCCGAAGCGGCAACAAGGCGCTGAAACTGGCTTGACATGTTCGCCATCTGCATAATGGGCTGGGTAAAGTTCCGAACATATTGAATGAAGGCTTGAATATCGCCGATGCTGACCCGTCCATTAGCGGCCATAGTCCCTCCGACGATACAAATCACGACATATCCGAGATTACTTATGATCATCGTGATCGGCATCATTAAGCCTGAGAAAAATTCAGCTTTTTTCGCATGCGCTGCAAGCTCGCCATTCTCCCTGTCGAATTGCTCCAGCGCCTTTTTCTCGCCGTTAAAAGCTTTCATGACCATATGACCGCCATACATCTCTTCTACATGTCCGTTGACGCGTCCGAGAAAATGCTGTTGATTGCGAAAATGCTTTTGTGATACTCGCACCAAAACCATAACGAACACCATCGAGACAGGCACCATAACAATAGCGATTAGCGTTAACTGCCAGTTGATCGTCAGCATCATGACCACGACGCCGATGACCGTTGCCAATGAAGTGAGAAGTTGGGTAATGATTTGACTGAGTGACTGCTCCATCGTATCCACGTCATTCGTCATTCTAGATAAGACGTCTCCCTGACTGTTCCGATGGAAATACCCCAGAGGCATGCGGTTAATCTTGTTCATAACGGCGTTTCTGAGGCTGTATGAAATCTTTGTGGCAACATCAGCCATGACATGCCCTTGAATATAGCTAAACATCGCCCCAAGCAGATATAAGCCCGCTAAGAAAATAATGATCATACCAATAAAGTGAAAGTCAATTGCATGGGATTCCCCTTGCATAGTACGTGAAATGCCTGCCACGAGCTCGTCGATTGCCGTTGCGAGTATTTTGGGACCAACAATATTGAATAGCGTAGCTCCCACGGCAAGGAAAGCCACAGCAGCGAGCCGCCAACGGAATGGTGACAAGTATGACAACAACATCATCATCCCTGCCTTGAAGTCTTTGGCTGATGTTGGGTGATGGCTGGTTTTGCTCATGCCAATTCCTCCTTCGAAAGCTGGGACTCTGCGATATTACGATAGTTCAAACAATTCTTGAGAAGCTCATGATGTGTTCCTATTCCGACAATTCTTCCTTTATCCAGAACGATAATTTGATCCGCGTTCTTAATCGTGCTCACCCGCTGTGCAACAACCAGAACGACAGCATTACGCGTATACGACCCTAGCCCCTTTCTAAGAGCCGCATCCGTCTTCAAATCCAATGCCGAGAAGCTATCATCGAAAATATAAATAGAAGCTTTCTTGATGAGCGCCCGGGCTATGGCTAGGCGCTGCCTTTGGCCTCCACTGACGTTCGCACCGCCTTGTGAGATGGGTGACATGATTCCTTCCTCCATACGCTTAACGAATCCGGTTGCTTGCGCTACTTCTAGCGCCTCTTCGACTTGCGTTTCGCTGGCTGACTCCATCCCGTATCGAACATTCGAACCGATATCGCCCGAGAATAAAAAACCCTTCTGCGGAACGTAACCGATATTTGCATGCAGCTCCTCTTGCGATTGTTCACGAATATCGATCCCGTTGATTGTGATTTGACCCGCCGTCACATCATAGAAACGGGGAACGAGATTCACGAGTGTTGATTTTCCTGATCCGGTCGTACCGATGAAAGCCGTTGTCTGGCACGGCTTTGCCGTAAAACTGATGTCTTCCAAGACAGGTTCCTCCGCATTCCTATACTGAAAAGACACGGATTTAAATTCAATTGTTACGCCTTCTTTAGCGGCAAATAGCTTCGTGTGCTCGGGATCTCGGATGGACAGTTCGGTGTCAAGCACTTCACGAATCCGCTCTGCGGAAGCGAGCGCTCGCGGGACCATCATGAACATCATCGACATGAGCAGGAAAGACATAATGATCTGCATCGCATACTGCATAAAGGCCAACATATTGCCGATCTGCAGCTCCGACGACTCAATCGCACCCGCCCCCACCCAAATAATCAACAATGTAACAAGGTTCAAGACTAACGTCATCGCCGGAAACAGGAATGCCATCGTCCGCTGGACGAATCGATTGGTCACTCTAAGAGTGTCATTCGCTTGCTCGAATCTAGCCTCCTCATAGTTTTCGTTGCCAAACGCACGAATGACCAACATACCTGAGAGGCTCTCCCGGCTAATCAGATTCAACTTATCAATTAATACCTGCAGCTTTTTGAATCTCGGCAAAGATAAGGAAAACAAGACGAGAATAATGCCCACAATTGAAATGACAGCTACAGCAATGATCCAACTAAGTGATACGCTGCTTCGAATAGCAAAAATAATGCCGCCGATGCCCATGATAGGCGCTAAGAGAATTAGACGCAGACCCATCAGGATTAGCTGCTGAATTTGCTGCACATCATTAGTTGTTCGGGTAATGAGGGAAGCAGTTGAGAACTGGTCGTACTCCACGCTTGAGAATCGGGTAACTTTCTCGAATAGGTCTCGACGAATTCGCAGGGCAACGGATGTGCCAATCTTGGAAGCATACCAGCCCACTATGATCGCAGCGAGACCTCCGAGTAACGCAACCGCCAGCATTTTCAATCCCATTCCTAACATGTAGTTTCGTTGGAGCTGATTGAGGTCCACGCCAAGCTCACTATAGAATAGACGCGTGAATAAGATGCTCATCTGCTTGCCAGCCAAAGTCTCGTCCATCGCTGCCGCTGAGATGAGATCGTCAAATTCGCCGGAAGCTTTGTTCTCCGTAAACTGCGGTGACATGGCATACAATTGTTCCAAACTCATGTTTGTGATGCCTTCTTGGTCAATGGCAAAAGGTACGAACGAAGATCCATGTAGCTCTTGCATATAGAGAACCAAAGCGTAGACGGCACGGGCATAGGCTTCGTCGACAGCCTTGAACCGCTTGTCGACCAGTTTGAACACGTCTTGCTTCTCGGTTGCTGGGTATCTAGCATAATCAGCCTCACTCGTTCCGGCAGCGACTAGAATATAGCCATTCGCAAATGTTGCCAATTCCTGCTCGCTCAGAAACGTCTTTAGCAGCTCGAAACCGTCTGTACGGATCATGGCAGGCGCGCCCGACTCGATCCCCCTGGATTGAATGCCCGTATCAACCATTTCGCTCATTAATCGCGGCAGGCCTAAATCGCTTGCCACCTGAATGAACAGAAAAATAAGGCTAATCGTCAACGCTATAATAAAAGGTTTTAGATATCTTAAAATAAGTTTCATAAAGCTCCCCTAACCTTCTAGGACAAATTTTGTTCTTACCCTTACTGTCAGTTGCCTAACAATAGGGGTATAATAATGACTATTCTAAATTGTTCTTCAACCTTTCTGCGATTTCAAAAAACATAGCCAGATCTTCTTCGTTCAATCCACGGCGCAGGTGGTTTTCGAATTCCTCAAATCTCTGGACAGCACGCTCGTGTAACTTATCGGCTTTTGAAGTCAAAGTAAGCTTCTTCAACCTAGCATCATGTTCTACCGGTTCACGCAGAAGGAGTCCATTGCGTTCCATCAGTTGCAGCACACCTGTCACCGTCGCACGGCGGATGTTGAAATCCTTCTCTATATCCCTCTGAAATACGGCACGATTCCCATTAGCCCTTAAATATGCAATAATCCAGCCCTGCATGCCCGTTAATCCATTTTCTCCGTCATCCAACGAGCCATCGTCTAATTTCCGTTTAATCAGGTTAGACAGCATTTTGATCTCAAATCCAATCGATTTAGGCGGCTTCATGGCATCAACCCCTTTTGCACATTCTGTAGTCGCGAAGTCATCCTAAGCTCACACCTCCATTCTCAGCTTTTATATGTTCTTCCCATAAGCATAATGATAAGGTAAGCTTCCATAGCTCTCTAACGATTTAACGACTTCTTTAATGACGTTTTGACGACTTCTTATTCTAAAAAAAACGCACCCATCCATTCGGATTAAGGTGCGTGCACTGCCATTTGTTATGGTGTCAAAGATCTAACCTGCATTCAACTTCTTGAGCATATCCTCCAGCATTTCTTCAGTAAAGTCTGCTCCGCTGAAATTGAGCAAAGCGTGCAAAGGAACAGCATTCATCATAGCCTGAAGCATTTCCGAGCTAAACGCATTCTCGTCGATTTCGCTGCTTGGCTTGCTTTTAAGAAGCGCCTGTACAATCGAAGCTGCTTCTGGATCTACCAACAAATCGCCCATCGTCGAATTTCTTGTGAAGTTTTTAGGAAGAGCAATCGTAGAGTCTACGGTTACGGATTCTGTCAAAATAATGTCCTCGGAGGATTTGCCGATCATAAGATTGAACTCACCTGTTTCAACATGCCAGTCCTTTATTTGCACGTTATAGTAGGCAAAAGCACGCTTCCCAAGTGTAAAGGTCACGGTCTTGGCTTCACCTGGCAACAGCTCCACCTTAACAAATCCTTTTAATTCTTTATCTGGACGAATGACGCTGCTCGTCACATCCTGTACGTACAGCTGAACAATCTCTTTGCCAGCCACATCGCCTGTGTTCATCACCCGGAGCGTAACCTCGACTGAATCAGTATCTTTTAACGTTTTGTTGCTAACCGTAAGGTCAGCGTATTCGAAGCTCGTGTAGCTTAAGCCGAAGCCAAATGGGAAGAGAGGTTTAATCTTCTTCATGTCATAGTAGCGATAGCCGATAAACAAACCTTCTTTGTATTCTACCCTGTCGCCTTCACCAGGAAAATTCAGGTGTGACGGGTTATGTTCCAATTGCATCGGGAAGGTCTCTGCAAGTTTGCCGGATGGGCTGACATCGCCGAATAACAAGTCGGCGATAGCCCCGCCAAGTGCTTGACCGCCTAAATACGCTTCCAGCAGCCCTTTGACCTTTCCGAGCCACGGCATCTCGATAGGAGATCCGTTGCTCAGCACGACGACAACACGCGGATTCACAGCAGTAACAGCTTCGATCAGATGAATCTGATTGGCTGGAATGCGCAAGTGTGTACGATCATAACCCTCCGACTCATAACGATCCGGCAATCCGATGAACAATACAGCGATGTCGGATTCTTGAGCAGTGCGTACTGCTTCTGCTTCCAATTGCTCATTTATTTCATCGCTCGCTATCTCGTATCCTTGCACGTATGCAATTGATGCATTGCCGCCTGCCGACTTCTTAATCTCCTCGGCGATATCGTCCAGCTTGGTTGGATTTACGTGAGAGCTGCCGCCACCCTGATAGCGTGGGGCTTTCGCGAGCTCACCAATGACCGCGATGCGTCCTTCCTTCTTAAGCGGCAAAATCCGTTCTTCATTCTTAAGCAGCACCATACTCTCACTCGCCACTTCCCGAGCCAGACGGTGATGCTCCTCCACACTGTATGTCGCATTCGGTTTGTTATTGTCAACGGCTTTGAAGATAACCGTCAACAAACGCTCCACAGCTCGATTGAGTGCCTCTTCTGCCAGAGAGCCATTACGCACCGCCTCGACGATTTTACCATCCCCTTTGCCATTGCTGGATGGCATCTCGAGCTCTAATCCTGCTGCAAGCCCCTGAACACGCTCGTTGACAGCGCCCCAATCGGAAACGACGAATCCTTCATGACCCCATTCTTCCTTCAAAATGTCAGTTAACAATCGGCGGTTTTCTGAAGCGTAAACACCGTTCACTTTATTATAAGAGCTCATTACGGTCCAAGGCTGCGCCTTCTTTACTGCACCTTCGAAGCTCGCCAAATAGATTTCCCGCAGCGAGCGCTCGTCCACCTCCGAGCTGACCGACATCCGGCGATGCTCTTGATTGTTAACTGCAAAATGCTTAAGTGACGTTCCCACGCCTTGGCTTTGTACCCCCTCAATATGGCCGGCTGCCATCTCGCTGGAGAGGAAAGGATCTTCGGAGAAGTATTCAAAGTTCCTGCCGCACAGCGGCGAACGTTTCATATTGGCACCCGGTCCAAGCAGAATCGAGATATCTTCCGCTTGACACTCCTCGCCTAGTGCAACGCCTACTTTATGTGTGAGCGACACGTCCCAAGAGCATGCAAGCCCTGCTGCGGACGGAAAGCAGGTAGAAGGTATACTGCCATGCAATCCTAAGTGATCCGCTGGCCCTTCCTGTTTACGGAGTCCATGAGGTCCATCCGTCATCATGATGGACGGGATTCCAAGCCTTTCAATCGGCTTTGTCTGCCAGAAGTTTAAGCCGGAGCAAAGACCTGCTTTCTCTTCCAATGTCATTTGTGTAACCAATTGCTCGATGTTTCTCTTCATGTTTGTTCTCCTCCTGAATTAGACTTACGTCGGTCCACTATCGGTATTGATACGGCTCCACTCGCAATACTGCGGGATTACTCCCAATACTCAACTTGTAGGCGGCTTCGTCGCCGTTAAGCACTCGGCCGCGTACCCATTCGTCCTTCAAATATGTTCCTTCCTCAATCCGAATAAAGCCTACCTTGCCTAATTCTCCGTCTTTAGGCAGAAACTCAACTGAAAATCCGATTCCAGCAAATATAAATTCATGATCCGAGACCTCAATCAGGAGTCCCCCGGAAATGGGTTTACCTTCTTGCTGACGTGTATAGGTTACTTTCAAATCGTATTTCGATAAGGATAAGATGCACCCTTGGTCATGATTTTGTAGAAATCCCGTCATTTTCCCTGTTCCGCGGTACTGTTGTATAACGCCAAGCATATTTCCTAGCAATTCATAACTGCGTGCAAGATAAGGGCCTGTACCATTTAGCATAAAGGCCGAAAAATCTATATTAAGAGTCATCAGCAGGCTAAAGTCGATTCCACCACCACCGTCATCCGAAGGCGGAGCAAGAAAATCTTCAATTCCGAAAGGTGCAAAACAGAGCGCATCATGCTTTCCAATGGCATAAAAAACATTCGTAGCCGATGCAATATCCCTTCTAGCTTCGGGTATGAATAGCGGGTTGTCATTGTTTGCTGTATATTCCTCACACACCTCAGCGAAATTAGGCAAATAGATATCCGGAGCATACAAACATATGGTCGGTGCCGCTGCCTTCCACAGCTTCATTACCTTCGCAATCGGCCCCCCGCTCGGGTACGAACCTGGACTCCAAGGAAATTGCTCCAACCATGCGTTAACAAATAGCGGCAAAGGGTAAACCGCGGAACCTGCGTTTGCAATTCGTTCGATCGCTCTTGCATAATGATACGCCATAAAGTATTCCGCAGCGTTTTGCGAGAATGCTTCCGCCCATGTGCCGCTAGTGCTGTATAGAGATTCAACTTCTGCTGGGATCGGAAGATCGAATGCTTTATTCGCATGGTCAGAATAATCCCGATCACTACCGAGAAAACCGATTTCATTCTCTACTTGTACCATGATGACCGTATGCTGATCTCCGTCTATCTCTTTCAAATGAGTCATAAGCTGTAAGAAAGCAGTCGCGTCAGCTTCTATCGCACTTTCGCACAAAGGTGAGATCGTGTCAGAAGGTTCATTATTTTTATATACAGCTCGGAAATAGGTTTTAAAATCTTTCTTAACCCATCCTGGAACGTAACTAGATATCCCGTTTTTCCATAATCCGAACCACAACAGTACCAAACGCACATTTTCTTCCCGAGCTTGTTGGACAATGCCATCCAGCAAGTGAAAATCAAATTTCCCTTGTTCTGGTTCAATTAATTCCCAATATACAGGCAAGATTACCGTATTTAAATGTAAGCCTCTGAGATTAGGCCATACCTTTTCTTTCATGTAGTTCAGATTGGAGGAGCTGGAATTATGAATCTCACCCGATAAAGCAATATAGGGTTTACCATCAACATAAAGGTTATAGACTCCATCTTCTTTCAACAATTGCGGCAATGTCATACAAATCTCTCCTTTAGAAGTATTTCTGTAAGTTTAACTAACGAGTTTCAGACAAATGACACCACTAATCAATTTTCATCCACAAGTTCAAAGGCCACCTCTTGCAGATCCTCTGAATGAGGTCCTATAAACAGAAGGAACGAGCCAAGTTCCGCCTCAAAGCTGTGATTTTTCGAATAGTACTTTAAGTCATCTTCCTTAATCTGAAATGTGACCGACTGGCTTTCACCTGGCTGTAGATGAATTTTCTGAAAGCCTTTAAGTTCTTTTACTGGACGTACTACACTGCCATACAAATCCCTGATATATAACTGGACCGTTTCCTCACCCTCGTATTTACCAGTATTCGTAACTGTTATATTGGCATTCAACGAATCGGATCGCTTCAGTGTCGCTTGATCCAGGCGCAGATCTGAATAATCGAATGATGTATAACTTAGCCCGTAGCCGAACGGATATAACGGCTCGTTCGGGCAGTCTATATACTTAGAAATATACTTGGAGTGCATGTTATCAGGCGTAACAGGACGACCTGTATTGAATGCATTGTAATATATGGGTACCTGGCCTGCATGTCGCGGGAAACTCATCGTCAGTTTGCCAGAGGGATTGTAAGCGCCTAATAATACGTCAGCGATTGCATGTCCTGCTTGCGAACCCAAGAACCACGTCTCAACAATTGCATCCACATGCTGCTCGAACCAATCTAGCACGAGCGGTCGGCCGTTGGTCAGAACAAGCACGGTCGGCTTACCCAGCTTGACGATCTCCTCAGCGAGACGTTGCTGCACAAGTGGAAGGGAAATATCCGCCCGCGATGCAGCTTCGCCTGACATATTGCTGTCCTCGCCTAACGCCAACACTACGATGTCGGCTTGGCTTGCCATTTCGATCGCATGGTGAAGCCCGCCATCAATCTCTTCGTTGACTTCACAGCCCGAAGCAATGAACAACTGCTGCTCGTCGATACCTTTTCCTTCCAGCCCTTCCTTGAGCGTAACCGTCTCCATGCCATAACGGGAGAACTGCCAAGGACCAACCAAATCTCTGCTAGTGGCGAAAGGTCCGATTAGTGCGATTTTGGTCCCGTCATTCCGAAGAGGCAGAATGCCATCATTCTTAAGAAGGACAATCGACTTGCGAGCGAGATCACGACTTGCTTCCAAATGTTCTTTGCTATAGTGGTATTCGATCTCCTTCTCAGGCTGCACGTACCGAAACGGATCGTCCATTATACCGATCTTGTATTTGTAAGTTAAAATACGCCGCACCGCATCATCTAGCTGTTCTTCCTTCACGACGCCTTTTTCGATGAGACTTGGCAAATATTTAGCGAATAAGCTGGTGACCATTTCCATATCCATTGTGGCGTCCAAGGCTAGCTTAGCCGCTTCTTCACTGTCCTTAGACGCTCCGTGAATAAAGATTTCCTCGATTGCCCCATAATCGGAAATGAGCATACCATCGAAATCAAGCTCATTCCGCAGGAGCTCCTTCAGTAAATATTCGCTTCCTGCAACCGGAACGCCCTGATAAGTGTTGAACGCGTTCATGACAGAGCCCGCACCCGCTTCAATTCCGGCTTTGAAAGGAGGAAGAAAAACATTCCGAAGCGTTCCTTCTGAAATATCGACCGTGTTATAATCTCGGCCGCCTTCTGCCGCCCCATACGCGATAAAATGCTTCAAGCAGGCAATAATCGTTTCTCTGTCGAATAAGCTGTCGCCCTGATAGCCCTCCACCTGTGCTTTGGCAATGAGCGCTCCCAAGTATGGATCCTCGCCCGCTCCTTCAACTACCCTTCCCCATCTCGGATCACGAGTAATGTCGACCATCGGACCGTGGTTGTAGGTCGTGCCGGAAACCGCCGCTTCCTTGGCCGCGATGACGCACGCTTGCTTAATCCCTTCCAAGTCCCAACTGCATGACCACGCAAGTGGAACAGGGAAGATCGTCTGGAATCCGTGGATCACGTCCGCATTGAACATAAGCGGAATTCCAAGCGGCGATTGCTCGACCGCGATCTTCTGCAAGTCGAATACCCGATTGCTGTCGAAGGCACCTAGTGCCGAACCGGCTTTGCCCGAGGCAACCATCTGTTCGGGCGGCTCTGCATCGACATCAGCCCCGAAGGAAAAGTCGGAAGCCCCGATCTGGCTCATTTGACCGATTTTGTCCGTAATAGTCATCCGTGCAAGTAGTTTGTCGACCTCCTGACGAATCTCTTCGTCCAAACGTGCGCTCACGTCCGCTTTCCGGTAGGGCTTGACCTTCGGAATAAGTTCTTCTGCAAGGGAAGCCCCCCTACCTTGACCGCCGCTAAGCTGCAGCTCACCAATAAACGGCATCGTGATCGTACCGGCGAATTGGGTGTCTCCGAACTTCAGCTTTACCTTTACCGGATCGTTAGAGTAACTGGAGCGACCGGTCGCCTCAAGCCAATTCCCCTCCGCTGTTGCCTGCATCGGGAGAATAAAAGAAGGCATCGGTTCCGTATTGATCGTCAATCTATATCCTTCGATCTTTTCTACTAGAAAAAGATATTTAATCTTAGAACCATTCAGGTTCACGAAAGCATGCCATATGCCAATCATCGCGTCGTCTCCTTTATCTGTCGTTAATCCTATCTTAAAGGGTGATGATCGGACCAACTAACGGTTTGACGACTAATTCAATAACACATTCAAGACTTTTATCGGAAGCTGCCCACTCATCGAGCTGCTTCTGCTTCTCGGCAATGACTTTTTCAATTCCAGCAGCTTTCAGCTTCGTATTAAATTCTTCAATCTTATCGGCTGGAGCGACTGTTCCCGATTCTAGAATTTTCGCAAACTGGGTTAATACATTATTCAGTGCCGTAATCTCGGTCTTAACCGGATCCGAATTGAACGAGAAGCCAAGGGCTTTGGATTTGATTGCATCAGTGTTCGTCTGTTTGATTTGCACCCAATGATCAACAGGTTGGCCTTCAAACGTGAAGGTAATAAACGGATTTCCCACAACCCAAAAGTAATTGGTATAGCCAACCGTTGCTGCATTTATGCCACTCGGATAATCAATACTGGTACTCGATACTTTTACATAGTGCTTCCCTTCAACACCATACAACATAAGGTTAGCGATAGTCGGATCGGAGTAAAGCAGGTTCATGAACATCATCGTTCTTTCCGGGTTAGCAGAATTAGCAGAAATGCCCCACATTGCAAATAAAATATCACTGGTAGTCGAATAATCACCTTGTTTGACTGGAGCAAATACTAAGTCTTTGCCGATCGATCGAATATTTCCTTCCAACGCATCCGGCTTATTTCCCATGAAGAAAGCAAATGTTTTGTTGGCTTTAATCATATCCCCGGGATTATTCATATTGGTCGCTGCGTCTTTGTTGATATAACCGGCTTTAAACCAACGATGCAACGTATTTAAAGTGTCGGTATACTCCTGCGACTCATACAAGTTCTCGACTTTCAGGCCATTGTCATAATTCGGCAAGACACCGAAACTATCACCTAGCTTGTCATACCACACATATTGATACATAGGTCCCGATAATCCAATACCGAGCGGAGTGATATTAGGCTCGTTGTCTTTTATTGTCTTGAAAACTTGATCCAAATCGTCCAACGATTGAATGGAAGCTAAGTCGATCTTATACTTCTCCACCAAATCTTTTCTCATGGCGACTCCCGGAACGCCAGTTGTATAATCTTTTAGAGCAGGTACGCCATAGAGCTTTTCGTTTATCCTCGCACTTGTCAGGTAAGCAGGGTCAAATTGAGATTTCAAATCTTGCCCGTACTTCTCCAATAGGCCGTCCAACTCGATATATTTGCCTGACGCCACATCCATATTGTAGGCAGGCCCCAACGCAATATACATATCCAGCTTCTCGCCGCTGGAGTTCATCAGGTTCATTTGTTGTACATACGCGCCGATGCTAATGGGAAGCAGTTTGACCGTAGCATTAATTTTTTGTTTCGTTATTTTGCTGATTTCGTCTTGAACCAATTGGATATCTTCTGGCACAGGGCCAAATATCGGCATAGCGATTGCGATTTCAAACGGATCTTTTGTGATGTCATCCTGGCTTGAAGCAGGCGTATTAGTACTGGTTGATGCTTCGGGCAATGATTGGCTTTCTTCGTCTTTGGTAAACGAACATGCACTGATTAGACCCATGAACATGATTGTAACTAGCACCATACTGACTAACTTCGTTTTCTTTCTCATGGACAACCCCCTGATCATATTTGTTGTTTCACATCTATCATAGCGATTTAATAATTGAACGACTAACACTTAAACGACTCATTTAATATTGCTTTCACGACTATTTATCAAGCAGGAAAAATGAACAAGCATCTTGAACAAATTTACATTCCTTATCTTAAGTATCATGCCGTTAAATGCATCCCTTGTCTGCTTTATAAGGGATTCCTATCGCCGCGCTTTCAAATCAACACCTGTTGACTTCGAGATTTCAGTATTGTAAATTTAAGATTATCAATGATCGTTAGAGTGCCGACAAACGTAGGACTGAATATACAAAATCCATAAAAGTTGTTGACTTGGGAAGGACTCCTATGATAAAAACGAACAAAAAAATACTCCAAACCAAACAAGCTCTTCGGAATGCCCTTTGGTCTCTTATAGAATGGAAGGGCATACAGGATATCACCGTTTCACAAGTATGCAGCATGGCCGATATCAACCGGACAACCTTCTATAAATATTATTCAATCCCACTTGATATCCTAACGGAATACGTCGAAGAGATGTGCGAACAAGTGCTGCAGCAAATCAGCAAGAAGAATGACCATTCTTCAGAGTTCAATATCTACAGTATCATGTTGGATCTATGTCGCATGCATGATGAGAACAAACAGATTATGAAGATTTATATGGAGTTCAATAGAGTTTTACTTCCAATTATTCAGAAGGTAATCGTGGAAAATTTGGGTGCCCAGTTGAAGGAACCCAACCAAAATCATTTCATCTCTGGGGGGGTTAGCGCAATTATTTTTCAATGGAGCCTTAATGGTTATCAGCAAAAGCCTGAAGATATTGCCAAAATGCTGACCAAGTATATTGATCGACTATCTGGAACGAATTGGTGAACACCTCGTGTGATTTTTTTACTTTTCTATATTTTGAAAAGGCACAACCTCATCATTTGCCTGAAGTGGATGTACCTTTTCCGAGTATCAGTCTTTAACTTTGCTCTGCTTGCTCCAATAGCTGTTCTAGATTCTCGTCGCTTAATGCACCTTTACTTGTTACAACGAGGTTGCGCAGAGGCATACCCTTCATAACTTCCAACATCATCTTGCGATTCGCTTCATTCTCGGGAGTTTGGCTGACTTCCGATGCGCTGTCTGTCCGCTGTCCCATTCCCTGCATGATTCGATTTACAATACCAGAGCCGATAGGATCTTCCATAAGATCACCGATAGTCGAATTCCTTGAGAATTTCTTAGGTACCGCTACGGTGGAATTGACCTGTAGGGTTTTGGCTAGCATGATCCGATCAGAGGAAGCAGCAACGAGAATCCCGTATTCGCCGGTCTCGACATGCCAATCCTTTAACCCGGTATTGTAGTAGGCAAACGATCGTTTATCAAGGATAAATTCGACCATTTTCTCCTCGCCCGGCTCAAGATGAATCTTACGGAAACCTTTTAACTCTTTATCGGGACGCATGACGCTGCTCTTGATGTCACGAACATAAAGCTGAATGATTTCCTTCCCCGCCATTTGACCTGTATTTCTCACCGTAACGATTGCTTTGACGGACTCCTTATCGGATATGTTATCCTTTTCAAGCGTCAGTCCGGTATATTCGAATGTCGTATAACTGAGTCCGTGACCGAATGCAAATAATGGTTTAATATTCTTCGTATCATAGTGCCGATAGCCAACAAGCAGCCCTTCCCGGTATACGACCTCATCTCCCTCGCCTGGAAAATTGAAATAGGACGGATTATGTTTCATATCCATAGGAAACGTCTCCGCAAGCTTGCCGCTTGGGTTTACCGCTCCGAGCAGCAAGTCCGCGACGGCACCGCCAGCAGCCTGTCCGCTAAGATAGGCTTCGAGCACCGCCTTTGCCTGGCCAATCCAGGGCATCTCTACCGGGGAACCGTTGCTGAGCACAACGATCAGATTAGGCTGAACTTCCGCGATCGCTTCGATCATACGGTTATGATTCTCAGGCATACGCATATGTTCCCGGTCATAGCCTTCTGATTCGTACCGATCGGGCAGACCTGCAAACACAATGGCATAATCTGCCTGCCCAGCTGCGGTAATCGCCTCTTTCACAAGTTCCTCATGCCAAACATCGCTATTCAGTTCATATCCTTGCGCATAAGTCCATTCGATATGCTCAGCCGACATCGCAACCAGTTCGTCCCAAGGCAAATCAACCTTCGTGGGAACAATATGGGAACTGCCTCCGCCTTGATATCTTGGTCTCTTAGCCATTTCTCCAATAACGGCAATTCGGCCTTGCTTCTTGGGCGGCAATATTCCTTCTTCATTTTTTAACAGCACCATACTTTCGGCCGCTGATCTCCTTGCCAGTAAATGATGCTGCTCTACATCGTATGAAGCATTTTCTTTGCGGGCTTCGGCAGCTCGAAAAACGATTGTAAGGAACCGTTCTACTGCCAAATCCAACTGTTCGATGGATAATTCGCCGTTTTGGACCGCTTCAATGATCTTTCGATCTCCGTATCCTCCATTCCCCGGCATTTCGAGCTCAAGTCCTGCTGCCAATGCAGCGACCCGTTCGTTAACCGCCATCCAGTCAGATACGACATAGCCTTCAAATCCCCATTCATTGCGCAGGATATCGGTAAGCAGATACGGATGCTCCGTAGCGAATGTTCCGTTCACCTGATTGTATGCAGCCATAACTGTCCATGGCTGCGATTGTTTCACTGCACCTTCGAAACCCGGCAGATAGATTTCTCGCAACGTTCTTTCGTCTACAACCGCATTCATCGACATTCTTCGATGCTCTTGATTGTTGACCGCATAATGTTTTGCGGATGTTCCGACACCCTGACTTTGCACACCCCGAATGTGGCCCGCTGCCATTTCACCCGTTAAATACGGATCCTCGGAGAAATACTCGAAATTGCGGCCGCATAGAGGAGATCGTTTAATATTAAGCGCTGGCCCTAAAACAATCTGGACTCCTTCTGTTTGGCTCTCTTTACCGATTGCAGCACCTACTTGCTCGATTAATTCGGTATCCCATGATGCCGCAAGCGCCGGACCAGTCGGGAAACAAGTTGCAGGCGCACTATTTCCAATCCCATGTTCCGGACCTACCGGCAGCGGTTTTCGAAGACCATGCGGTCCATCTGTCATCAGGATCGTTGGGATTCCTAACCGTTCGATCGGTTTTGTACTCCAAAAACCCAACCCGGAGCACAAGCTTGCCTTTTCTTCGAGTGTCATTTCGGCAATCAATTTATTTATGTCACGGCTCATATAAATCGTTCCCCTCCATATTGTCTATTAACTCAGAGACTTTGCTTCCCCATCCCATTAAGATGCTTATGAGCCTCATCCTAATTATAAAATCGGTGAAGCCAGACAACTAACACTAAAACGACTATCTCACTATCGTTTTTCCGACTTTCGACGTTATGTAGGCTGGTATCAAAAAATAAGGTGCAGCCCCGAAAGTGACAGCACCTTGTTATTCATCTACTTTAAACAAAATATTTCATAATAAACGCCTCTGCCTTGTCTACTGTTTGCGCGATTTCCAGTGATTGCAGCAAAAGCATCGAAGCCCTTTGCCTCTATTTTGTAATCCATTTGCATAATGAAGGCTGCTCTAGTTTCATTTGGTATAATCATTATCTACGTTGGCTTATTCCTTATTTAGTGAAAATGCGTTTTAATTCTGTTGCCATAATCGTTTTACAGTTTCGTGCGATGTATTCATTACCTGCGATTTCCATAAATCCATGATCGGCATTATTGTAGCATTTGAACAAAACTTCTACCCCTGCATCCGCCAATCGATTGGCAAACACTTTGTTTTGATGCATCAGCAGATCTCCGCGCGCCGCATAGATGCTAGTGGGGGGAAAGATTGCTGGATCGGCATACAGCGGTGAAATAAGAGGGTTGCGGACGTTTTCTCCCACAGGGATATATAATTTACGTAATTGTTCTGCGCCTTCAGGTGACATGGCCTGCAAATTTGTCCGTTCATTAACCCCTTCGGCTATTGCCTCCGAAAGATCCACCGCTGGGTACACCAGCGCCGCATAATCAAATGAAAACTCTTTTTCCTGATACGCTTTGACGACAAGGGCTGCCGCCAAATTCCCTCCCGCACTGTTGCCGCCTACGGCAATGCGTGTATTGTCAAGATTATATTGTTCAGCATTCTGAATGAAGTAGCGGATCAATTCATACAGTTCCTCCAATGCGACTGGCCATTGATATTGGGGAGCCAGTGCATAGTTCGGGCTGATAACAGCGCATTCGGCGTCTCTACAAATCTGACGAATCACGGGCTCATCCATCTTATTGAAACCGGTAACCATCCCACCTCCATGAATGTACAGCATAATGGGAAAAGGTCCTTCACCTTCAGGGTAGTAAATGTTGACTTGCGTATTGTGACCGGTTTCAGAAACTTCAATGCTCTTGATATCTCCAACGGGGATTTCAAGACCGTCCGTCATCAGCTTTTGTTCGAATGTGCTCGAATCGTGCATTTCTCTAAGAATTTCTAAATTATCAAAATCGTTATATGGATTGCTCATATCCTCCATCCCTTTCCTGTCTAAAGTGTTGACCCTCTTTCTCGAAAGACGATTAGGTATTATTCTTTGTCGTACACTAAACCGATTTTTTCCCAAACGTCTGTAATTTTCTTATCTATGCGAATAGACTCGTTAGCAGGCTGCAAATCAAAAACATGCAGCATACTGTTTCGGTTATCATATTTGGCCCAATCTACTTCGCCGCCTGTCGGATTGCCTGTTTTCATAAAGTTGAACCATGCAGCGTTCATTTGGTCGCGGACGGCTTCAAGCTGATCTTGCGGAGTGCCCTTGAGCGCATAAGAGAAGTAACCCCTATCCAGCGTGTTGAGCGAAAACGGTATCTCAACCGCGTGAACGGCCCCCATATTCATTTGCTTGTAAGCGATAGGCACGAAGTCAAAGCGATACATCCACACGTTGCCGTGCTTTGCTTGCTCATCCGCACAGCGATGCGCATCCATGGCGAAAAGATAGTCTCTCACAAACTCACTTAAACCTTTACGTTCTGTCTCAAGATGATTGTACGCTGCTTTCAACTCCGAGAAATGTTGTTCTTTACCATTGTTCTTCAGCATCGCTTCAACGCCATCCCATGACGGGAACCATGCGTTTGAGGATTCAGACTCTGCAATAAAGGTATCTCCCTCGTCACGGGTATAACCGATGATTACATCTACTCCCTTTGCGCTGCCATTCTTCAAAGCAGTCCAATGACGCTCGGGGAGCAGATCGTCTCCGAAGAAAGGACCCGGCATAAAGTTCCCGTCGTACAATTTGGTAAATTTGTTATAAAAAATAGATCCAGCTTCTTTGATTTTGGCGATATCCATGGTTTTCAGCTTCATAATTTCTTCTGGCCTTATATCGAGAAGCTCCAAGAAATGAGGGATAACTAACTTGGTGAACTCTCTGCCCCCGCTGGCGCGAGGAAGACCGCTTTGCGCAATTGCTTTATGAAACAGACCTTTGGCGGCGGGGCTGGCAAGCAAGTTATACACAGCGCAGCCGCCTCCGCTTTCGCCTGCAATTGTGATGTTGCCAGGGTCGCCGCCGAATGCTTCGATGTTGTCCCTCACCCATTTTAAGGCTTCAATCTGATCGGATAAGGCGCAGTTCGTATCAAACGACTCGTCATACTGATTAAAATCATAATAACCGAGAGGTCCTATACGGAAATTGATATTGACGCGGATCACGTCCCCACTTGCCGTCATGCTCGCTCCGTCGTAGCTTAAATCACTATTGAAACCATAGTGAAATCCGCCCCCGTAAATCCATACCAATACTGGCAGCTTCTTCGCTTCTTTAGGTGCCCATATGTTGAGATTTAAGCAGTCTTCGTTTTCCGTTTCACGTTCACTAATAAACTGAATAGGGTCATTTCCGTAAGTCTTGCAATCCTTAACGCCCTGCCAAGGATTGGCGGGTTTCGCACGTTTAAAACGCAATTCTTCTGTCGGAGATTGTCCATAGGGAATGCCATACCAAGCAAGAACACCCTCTGTTTCGAAACCCTCTACTTTACCCTTTGTTGTTTGAATAATCATCGGATATACGCCTGCCTTCTCCAAATAGAATGATGGTTTATTGCTCGAA
Organism: Paenibacillus sinopodophylli; assembly: GCF_005930355.1. Lineage (GTDB taxonomy): Bacteria > Bacillota > Bacilli > Paenibacillales > Paenibacillaceae > Pristimantibacillus > Pristimantibacillus sinopodophylli. The sequence continues at coordinate 42,503 of NZ_VDBO01000001.1, read as the reverse complement.
TTAACATTGTATTTATTTTAAAACAACACTTGTTGACTTCGAGGTATTATAACTGTAAATTTATTATCATCAACCGTCAATAAGGTACCGACGAACGAACGACTTAAATAAACAGAATCAACATAAGTTGTTGACTTGAACAGAAATACGTCGATAAGATGTGCAAACGAAGAGACTATGTGAAGCCTTCGCAAGAAAAAAAGGCACAACCTCTTCAAGTTCATTGAATGGTTGTACCTCTCCATCGTTATACTTTGATGACATCACCTTCTGTGATGCCGTTGTCGTTGAAGCTATCAATCCTTACATACGTTTCTTGTCCTTTGACGAGTGCACCTATTCTTACGTTCTGGCCGAATACCTGATAGCTATGGTATAACTTATTTGGCTCAAATCCCCACTCTACAACGTAGCCGGTGCCATCGCCTTTCCAGCTTACATCTAGGTCGAGTTCGCTTATACGTTCGACTTTAATATCCACTGCCTTCTCGGGGGCATGTCCGCCGCCAAGTCCGAATATTCGCAAACCGGATACACAGGCAACCTGTCCATATGGAAGAGATACGACTGTAAGTCTAATATATCTTGCCTTTATTCCTTCCTCATTGATTACTAGGTCATGGGGCAGATCGGTGTTCACTTCACTCTTATCCTCAATGACAAAATAGTTATCCCCATCTTCCGAGCCCTCAAGCTTCCAACGTGTCGTCTGTTGCGTCTCATCAATCCAGCGCACTTGCCCATGTGCGCCTCTAAGCTCTGCACCACCCGGAAGGGGAAGGATCAGTTTATCGTCTGCAAAATTTATTTGAACAGCGTGCACAGCATATTCGTTGCCTAGATCTACCTCAATCCACTCGCCTGGCTCGTTCGACGATGCCCTCCACCAGGTCTGCACGTTTTCGTCAGTAGCATTAGCAGCCATTTTCCCCTCAATACTTGAGGATGCACTTGCGGTTTTACCATAGGATAATAACATCCACTTTGGGTTCGCCCAAGGGTCGAGCTTGGACTGCTCAACGCTAATAGGCCAGTCACCGTATCGTTGATTGCAGAACAGCTCTCCGTCATGATCCCAGCCTGCTGGCCAAATACCGACGCGGCGTTCGAAATTGTGGTTCTTTGCGATGCGCATTGTGGCGGTATGCCATAGTTTACCCTCATTATCTTCCATGGTAGAGCCATGTCCAGCCCCGGCCATGAATCCCCCAGGCTTATAGGAATACGGATTATTTTTGGCAAGCTTGTATGGCCCCAAGGGGCTGTGCGCCACATAAACACCATCAGCATACACGTTATAACCCGAGCCAGGAGTTGCATATTGCAGATAGTATACGCCGTTATGCTTATTCACCCATACTCCCTCAATATACGGCGCACTTATTACATAGGCCAACGCCGAATCTCTTATTGGTTCTGGAATACTATCTTTACTTTCCTCAAACGCTCTGATTAATTCTGCCATTTTTTCGGGGGAATGCGGCGGTATATGATCTTCCCCTGACCGTTCATAACCAATTTCCTTAATATTTCCGGCGATCAGCTCTTTCTTCTCGCCAATAGGCTTCATGTCAACTGGGTTGAGTTCAATGCCATAAAGGGGCAGCGTAGGGGAAGATCCCCAGTATATATAGATACGACCGTCATCATCTGCGAATAGATTCGGATCCCAGAACGGGAACGCGCTTTTGATTTCCTCGAATTTATCGCTAAACAAATCCTTCGTACGGTAAAAGCTGCAGTTTTCATGTGACGATGCGCAGAAATAGACGTATTCACCTACAACTCTCACGTCGGGCGCGTAGTCATAGGCGGGCAAGCTTTTGAGGGGATGGAAATTCCATTCCGCCATATCATCGCTGTAAAAAAAACCGCAGGTCATCGATGGAAACATATAATATCGACCATTAAAATTGATCATTGACGGGTCTGCCGCTTCTCGGGAAACGGATATTTCACCACTAATGGTTTTGTTGAATTGGTACTTATAACAGACGTTAATAGGATTGCTTAAATATTTCATATTTACCTCCTTGTGAAAACTCTTCATCAGCTTAATCATAAAGGAGTATCTGGCATCTAACTAACGTTATGGCGACTTTTTCGATATCGCTTTGACGACTTTTCTAGCAATGTCTACACAAGTAGATTTCCGGAAAATGAGATGTCATACCGGCCTTCACGCCGAGAATAACTGATTCCGCGTCGTATTCTGTCTCCGACTCTGCATACACTGGAGCCGGGGTGGAAGCCTGGAATGACTGACCTATAGACGAGCAATAAAGAACAGTTGTCATTACCGTTGTTCGTTTATATGCCTAGATCAAAATGGACATAGCAGCCGTAACTCGCTGCAGAGATATCTCCATTTTGAACAGTACTGTTGGAAAACATGAAAAATAGCGATACAGGGAACTACTCCTGTACCGCTTAGATTGTAGAGAAATCCACGTTTTTTCATAAACGCCGGGTTTTTCTTCTGTTTCTAAGGTTTGTTTCGGGAGATGCAGGAAGCCGCCCTTCACATATTAAAGAGCTGCTGCCTATCTTAAACCACGTTCTCTCTACATTAATTATTCTTAGACGCAGGGGGTAAAGCCATATTCTCAGAATATCGGAAATAATTGAAATCCGCGTACTTCTGAGCCCCGCTTAGATCCTGAGCACATAGACCAATAAAGTTGCCAGTGAAGCGAGTCAAATCCAAAGCCTCGTCAGACAAGTGAAGGATGTCCAGTTCAGGGCCGATTGATCTCCATTCCCCATTGTCAACCGAATAATAGAACTGGGCAGTATCTGTATGAATAACGACTCTAAGCCGGCAAGTTATTGATTCTCCGATTGAGACTTCGGATTCGGATAAGCTCTCCCAGGTCCCTTTAACGGAACGAACGAGTCCCAGACATTTTCCGAGCTTCTCGTCGTGACTGATCCGCAGATAAACATAATCCTTCGTGTCATAATATAGGATTAAACCTGCCATCTGTTGGAAGTGATCCGGGTTAATTTCCACTTCCGTCTCCGCTTCGCAGTTCATCGCTTGTTGTCGCCGGGCTACGAGGCTCTGGCGATGTTTCGAGCTTAGTGATTCTCTCCCTCGAATTCTGAGAAATCCTTTCCGTTCTGTGAGGCTCATCCAAGTAGGATCGGGTGGGAGTCTTAATGTGTTCCAATGAATGCCAAGCCGTTCCTCTTCGAAATTGTCCGTATCCGGCTCATTTGGAAATGGATGTTCAGGAAGATCGAACTCAAGGATATTAACCAATGGTGAATTCCCTCCACCTTCCAGCCTTAACCAGCCATCCGCCGTCCACTCCATGCGTTGAATCGCCGTCTCCCTGCCAAGCACGCATCTCTTTACATTTTCCACGACCGGTCTGCCAACCAAATGGACCATCGCCCATTCGCCATTCTGCGTCTCGACCAGACAGCCATGCCCCGCCTTCTGCAACTCCAAATCCATTCGATTTGCAGAGGTGAGAATTGGATTTTGCGGGTCAACCTCGTAAGGACCGTAAATTGACTTCGAGCGCGCCATAGTTACCGCATGCTCGTACTCAGTCCCTCCTTCAGCTACCATCAAATAATAATAACCATTTCGTTTGTACAAATGTGGTGCCTCAGTAATCTGTATAGACGTTCCATTAAAAATAATCTTACTTTCTCCGACTAATCTTTGTTCGACAGCGCTATATTCCTGCAATACAATACCAGCGAATGCTTCTCGTCTTTTCTGACGGAAATCCCATAGCATGTTGACTAGCCATTTTCGACCGTCATCGTCATGAAAGAGCGAAGGATCGAATCCGCTGCTGTTCAGGAACATTGGATCAGACCAAGGACCTTCAATATTTTCCGCAGTTACAAGGTAATTTGGCGTGTCCTTAAAGGCACCAGCTTTGCTTTTAACATCCGTATAGATTAAATAGAAAAGGCCGTTGTCATAGCTCAAGCAAGGTGCCCATATCCCGCAGGAATCATCGGCCCCCGCCATGTTAAGTTGGGAGGTTTTAGTCAATACGTGGGTTAACAGCCTCCAATTCTTTAGATCTCGTGAGTGATGAATCTGTACGCCAGGGAACCATTCAAACGTCGACGTTGCAATATAGTAATCTTCTCCTACTCGGATGATAGAAGGATCAGGATTAAAGCCTTTTAGTATCGGATTGTGAATCATATCAGTGTGTCCTCCCGAACCACTTCTATATCATAAGCCCTTAGTGTCAAGGTGCTTTCGTACGGTTGACCAGATAGAAGCCCATATCCTCTTCCGTCAAGCTCGATCCTCTTCTCCTCCGGGGTCGTATTGACGTAGAAGATGGCATTGCCGATCTGCCTAGCAACCACTCCGTGCGGTGTAACAGGTCCTTTTCGGCTGCCAAGCCTCTCAGAACAATCCGTAATCAATGCTTGCATAAGCTCCTTTTGCGCCGGAATCGCTACGTAAATTGCGGTCCCGAGGCCGTACGTATTTGCTGTAACCGCGGGAAGTTCTTGCTCCAGATTTGAAAATACGCCCAAGATCTCTGCCGTGGAAGGCTCGAGAATCTCGTAATAATCGATCGGTTCCTCGAAAGTTCTCTCGCCCATAACAATCCGAGGACTCTCACGTCGGAGATTCAATCTCGTTTTCTGAAGTCCGCCTTCGTTGGCATCCGAATGATGAGCGACCGGACGTTCGAACGCGTTAGCCCGAATGCCGAACACCTCGCTGAGTCGACCCGGCAATGTCGTTCCGAATACTCGATTGTTCTCGTCCACTTTTGCCGAATAGGCTGTCATGATGACCGTCCCGCCTTTCTCCACGAACTTCCTTACCGATTGTGCTGAAGCTTCGTCCATTATGGCATGTCCGGGAATCAACAGAACCTTGTAATTCAAATCAATATTGCGCAGATTCACTACATTGCAATCGATGTTCTCATCAATCAACGTTTCAAAGACTTGCATTACTTGCCTTAAATAAGGTGTTTTATAATAGGCTTTTTGATTCTCAGAAACTTTGAACGCTTCGAAAGAATAAGCCAAAGCGATCTCCGGTTGAGGCAGGTATGGCAGTTCCCCTGCTATCTCTAATCCTTTAATCTCAGACGCAAATTGTTGATATTCATACCATTTCCGACCAGGCTGACCGTCGTGATCCAGCAATCCGAAGAAATATTGCTCTTCGCCGCCTAACATAGACCTCCATGTCCAAGCGAAAATCGCCTCTGCTCGGAACAATAGACTCAGGTATGCATACATTCTCAAAACTCCCTTTGGAGGAGCGTATGCTCCAAAGGAACCCGTCTGGAATTCAAGACACCACATTGGCTTTTCGCTCTCACCAATTCTATGACTCATGGCAAAACAAGCTCCGAAAAGGGCATTACGATCCTCAGGGTTAACGCCAGGGTAGAATCCAACTCCTGGTAGATCAAAGATTTGTTTGTAGCCCTTCAAATAATCGAATCCATAACCAGGATGCTCACCCCAATGGTTGGTGGACTCCCTCGCATTCGGAGCGTTTCGCTTAACGATAACACTTAATTCATTCAGATACGCTAGCTGTTCGTCTGAGAAAAACCGCCACATGTCCAATATTCTCTCAGGTGCACCGTTTATTGATCCGGCTACAGGGAATTCGGCATCTTCAAAGCTATTCAGTCGGCGAGACCATCTCTGTGCAGCCCATGCCTCATTTAAGCATTCGATTTCTTTATATTTCTCTCTCAACCATTCTACATAGCGTTTACGAGCCTCCTCCGAATAACTCGGCGCTCCACTTCCTACTTCGTTACAAAGCCCGAAAGCATAGAGGGCAGGATGATCGGCATAACGCTTAGTCAAAGTTTCGGCGAAGCGAAACGCACATTCTTGAAAGGTTCCATTTCCTACATCATCCATATAACGATGAACCGCCTGCAGCCGATTTCCGTTTCGATCCGTGAGGTCGATCGAAGGATCTTTCTTATGAAGCCAAGTTGGGGCAGGACGTGTCGCAATATCAAGAACAACTTTAATCCCTGCTTCGGCAAAAAGATTCATTGCTTCATCAAACCAATTGAAGGTATAGTTTCCTTCTGATGGCTCAAAACTATCCCAGCACAAATGCCCTAATCGGACATGCGTGAATCCGGCTTCCTTCATCAATCGAATATCCGCCGGCCAACGTTCTTTGGGCCAATCATGGGGATGATAATTGGTTCCTACAAAAATCACATGTACCACCTGCTTATTTATTATTTTTGGTTCATTCTTCTATATTCACTAGGTTTGCATCCAGACAACTTCTCGAAAACCTTAGTGAAATTTTTCAAATCACTATAGCCTACCTTTTGACAAACCTCATAGATTCTCAAATCACTCTTCAGAAGCAGCTCTTTTGAACGTTCGATACGGACCATCGTCACGTATTCTAAATACGTTTGACCAGTCTTCTCTTTAAACAGACGACTAATATAGTGCAAATTCAAATAGAAGCGATTAGAGAGCTCGCTGAGGCTGATATTTTGGTTATAATTGTCAAATACATATTGTTTGATTTCTGAGATCACATCTTTTTTCTTGCTAACCGCGTCGAATTCACCTGAATCCCCATTTTCACCCAAGGCATTCGCGACCTGAATTCCCGTTCGTGTTTTCTCGGTCTCAATCTCTTTAATAACCTTCCTTACACATTGTTGAAGTTCTTCCTCCTCGATTGGCTTATTCAAGTAAAATTTGACACCGAGGTAAATTCCTTTACGCGCGTATTCGAATTCTGAGTAACCAGTTAGCAGAATAAACTTTGAATTAGAACCACGGTTAACCAATCGCTCGACCATTTCTAACCCATCCATAGAAAGCATACGTATGTCAGTAATGACGAGATCGGGGCAAAGCTCAAGCACGATATCGTAACCATCGCCCCCGTCATTAGCGGTTCCGATAACTTGGCATTCAGGCAGGTAACGTTTCATAATTACTTGTAATCCTTCAATAATGCCCATTTCATCGTCAACCAGTACCACCGTGTACATGAACAGAACCTCCTTACTAGCCTTCTCGTGGTAACGGAATCAGCATCTCCACGACCGTACCTACTCCCGGTTGTACGTCAAGTCGAAGGTAATATCGCTCTCCATATTGGAGCTTGAGACGCTCAGTGATGTTACGAAGGCCGATTCCTGAATCCGAGCTTTCTTCTTCCTGATCGTCAGTAACCATTCCACTTGTATCAACTTTCTGTAGCATGTAATCGATCTCTCTTGCCTTCTGTTCAGTTAAGCCGCCACCGTTATCAATTATTCGGATACGCACTTCGTCGAAACCGACAAATTCCTCTTCAATCCTGATCAGAAGTTCACTGTTATAATTCCGGAAACCATGCTTGATACTGTTCTCTACGATTGGTTGGAAGACTAGTGGAATGACCGGTGATTCCATTACTCTTTCACTAAGCTGCACATCAAGTTTAAAGCGATTATCATAGCGAATATTTTGTAAGAAAATATAATTCGCAGCATATTCAACTTCATGCCGAATGAGATGGCTGCCCCTGTCTTTCCCTAGCGATAATCGAAACATTCGTGCCAGTACTTTAATCATTTCGGCAATGTCATCTTGTTCCTTGATTACTGCCTTCATCCGAATTGACTCAAGCGTATTGTAGAGCATGTGTGGATTGATCTGCGCTTGAAGGGCTAGAAATTGGGCTTGTTTGCGCTTCATTCCCGCTTTGAAAACATCTTCGATGAGTTCTCCGATTCGTAAGATCATTTTATTATAGCTATTGACAAGCCCGCTGATTTCATCATGTGCGGTAGGTACCGGAATCAGAATGGAATAGTGGCCTAATTCCACTTGCTTCATGCTCCTGCGCAAATTCAAAATTGGCTTTGTAATTTTGTAGCTAAACAAAATCGAAATAAACGCTATAAATATCAGGCATACAACAATAGACCATAAGGTTACATGCTTAATGCTTTGGATTGGGGCGAGCAGCTTGCTCAAGGGAATTTCGGCGCTAATTCGCAACTTCCCACCGTATGCTCTATCCGAAAGAACGATAAGACCATTCTCGTCTCCTTCATCTTTCGCCTTATACGGTTGATTGATCAACGAATTCCAAGACCGCTTGCCGGTCGCAGCATCTGAATGATATAGAATGCCGCCGTTCTCGTTAGTGACGACAAGTCGGATATCATAGCGATTTCCTAATGAGAGGAAAATTTCACTCAGGTTGATTAACTTGTTTGGATCCATGTCCATTAAGATCATGCCTGCATAACTCCCATTATAATTCCACAAAACTCTTCCGACGGTGAAGACAGCCCCCCTCTTTTCCTTATTGTAATAAGATCGATCATGAATAGGAGTTATGAACATCTGGCGCTCCTGTGCTTTGGCGCTTTTGAACCAATCCTGTTCCTGCAACTTCTCCACATTCACATAGTCGGGTGCACGCGTATAGTCATACATCTCGCCTGTGGAACCAACTAGCATGACCGTGTCGATCTCCGGGTATACAGTCGTGATGTCACTGAAAAAGCGGGATAGAATCAGCTTGTTCTCTATAAGCTCATCCATATTGTCCGTTTGCTCTGACATCAGTAAGTGTATAATGTCTCGTTCGAGCAAAACGGATCGAGTCGATTGATTATGCCTATCCATAAAATCATCCAGATTTGTCGTCGCCTGAGATACATACATCGACGCAAACTCCTGCGACGCATCCTCGACACTCTTCGCAGACAACTGATAGATGGTCAAGCTGATAAGTAGAATCGGAATGATCGAAGCCAAGAAATAACTGATGATCAGTTTATTACGAAGCTTCATCTCGCCAATCCTACTTCGTAGCGTTTTTATTAGCACGTCATACCCTGCTTTCAAGCGCTTTGATTACGTTATCCCTTCACAGAACCGAGCATGGCACCCTTCGCGAAATATTTTTGCAGATATGGATAGACCGCAAGAATCGGAAGGACAGCGAAGACGATTGTGACGGCACGCAGCGTCCTTGAATTGTAATTCAATAATTCTACGTTGCCAACAATGGGTAGTTCATTATCGCTTGTAATGAACTGACGAATCTTGATCTGAAGCGGATACCAATCCGGATCCTGTATAAATAGTAGGGGATGCTGGAATTGGTTCCATATGACAACCGCGTAGAACAGGCCAAGTGTTGCAAGTACAGCCTTGGATAATGGGAGAACGAGACTGAACAGAACCCGGAAGTAACCTGCACCCTCAACATGTGCTGCTTCTTCCAACTCTTTTGGAAATTGTTGAAAAAAAGTTCTCATGATGATGAGGTTAAAAGCGGTAAGTATATGCGGAATCACAAGTACTAATGGATTGTCATACAAGCCGACGCTTTTAACTGTTAAGAAGTATGGTATAAGCGGAGCTTTGAAAACCATAGTTACTACAGCAGCGATCATTACTAATCTGCCAAGCATAAACTCCTTTTTTGTCAGTGGATACGCCGTTAGAGCAGTGATTAATAGAGCAATAACGGTGCCGACCGCAGTCGAAACCAAGGTGACAGCAAATGATCTCCACAGGTCAGGCCGATCCAGCACATACTTCCAGGAGTCAAGTGTGAATTCTTGCGGCCAAATCGTGACAAGATTGAGCTCCACGGGCAAACGCGAACTGAAGGAGGTTGCGAGTACCGAGAACAAGGGCACGATGGCGACTGCGGATATGATACAGAGTACGATAATCGTGAAAGCCTGAAGGACTTTCTCGCCAAATGTTAAGCGTACCATATTACCACAACCCTTCATCGGATACTTTTTTGGACAAGCGATTGAAGATTAATACTAAGACGAAACCGATTATGGCTTGGAACAAGCCTACCGCCGTTGCGAAGCTGTAACGAGCTTCTTGAATTCCTGTACGATACACATAGGTATCTATAATGTCCCCGACTGAATACGTCATTGGGGTAAGAAGGTTGAAAACTTGATCAAAGCCGAGCTCAAGGAAATTCCCTATATCGAGCAGGAACAGGACTACAACCGTCGGAAGGAGCAGTGGCAACGTAATTTTGATCATCTGCTTGAAACGCGAAGCACCATCCACAAGAGCAGATTCATAAATTCCCGGATCCATTGAACTGATGGCTGCTAAGTAAACAATCGTTCCCCAGCCGGCATCACGCCAGATCCCAGTGAGAACATAGATCCATCGGAAGTATTTCTCCTGCTGCATAACCAGACTGGGTTCGAAACCGAACCAATCCAGAACCGTATTGAAAATCCCATTAAGGGAGAAGATATCAAACGTAATTCCCGAAATAATAACCCAGGACATGAAATGCGGAATGTATAGCGCGGTTTGCACTCCCTTCTTAAGAAGCACAAATCTAACCTCATTAATAAGAAGAGCAAGCACGATAGGTACCGGGAAAATAATGGCGACCTTCAGAAGTCCCAGTAGCAACGTGTTCGTAAAGACGCGGTAGAAATCAGGTGAATCCAATAGCAACTTAAAGTTGTTAAAGCCAACCCACGGACTGTCCGTGATTCCTTTAAAAATCGAATAATTCTGAAAGGCGATTATCGATCCACCAATTGGAATAAACTTAAAGATAATGAAAAATGTTATACCCGGCAATACCATTAGGTATAAGGGCCAACATTGTTTAATATTGAGTAAAAAACGAAATGACGCTTTGATCATATGATTTCCCTCCACCTATGCTACTTATTTTTCTATTGTGTAAGGAACAAGGAAAGGCAACCCTCTCGGGCTGCCCTCGCTTGTTAACTGAGGAGCTAAATCGGATAATTTTTATTTACCGACTTTCGCGTACCACTCCCGAGCCTGCTTCGTTACAGCCTCGCCGCCGGATTTGTTCCACTTGTCGACGAATTCGTCGAACTTGTCAATCGGATATGTTCCGATAATAATCTTGGTTGCATATTCTTGCCATAGTTTGTGATTCTTGATGTCTGGATAATTCTCATAGACACTCGAAGGCATACCGTCTCCAGCGATTACTTTAACGTATTGCTGAAGATCCTTCATGTTTTTGATACTCTGATCATATTGCCATTGGTTGTCTGGAGTTGCACTTTGATTCAACAGGTCTTCTTGGAACTCAATCGTACCGAATTGATCATACGGGTTCAGCCTATTCTGCTGCGTACTTTTATCCTCAGGAAGTACCGTTTTCTTACCATCAACAAGTTTATAATGCATGCCTTCAACGCCTAAATAAAGATCAGACCATTTTGATTGATCCGCGATCCCGTTTAAAAATTTCAAGCTAGTCATAAGATGCTCTTCATCTTGCTGAGAGCTCACTACCCAAGCCGGGTTACCAACTTGTTTGGTTGTGATAAATCCTTTACCTTCGTAGCCTGGAGCTTGCAGTATGGGTAGAACAGAGAAATCTGCTTTAGCTCCAGTTGCTTGTTCAATGTTGGATAAGTGCATCCATGTCGTTTGGCCCCAGTGGTAATAGTTACCAACCACATTGGAATCGATCTTTCCATCCCAAGCTGCTTTATCATTCAGGAATGTTTCTTGATCAAGTAATTTTTGTTGATAAAGCTGATGAATAAAGGCCAAAGCGTCCTTCATGTTCGGAGAAACGGCCGAATAGGTCAATTCGCCATTATACAAATCCCATTCCGGATTCCCCTCCAGCATCGCGACACCATATTGATTGTAGAGATGATCCATCCATCGGGCGTTCTCGCGTCCACCAGTTGGAATCTCATCGGCTTTACCGTTTCCGTTAGGATCTTTTTCTTTAAACTGCTTCAAAACATTGACGTATTCTTCTTGCGTCTTCGGCATTTGAAGATTCAGCTTATCCAACCAATCTTGCCGAATAAGGCCCGTCGTCTTCTCATACGACGTAACAGAAGGAATCCAGTAAATTTTGCCTTGGCCAGTCGGATCGTTCGCCTTAACGACATTCCATACATCTTCAGGAATAAGCTTCCACAGGTTTGGCGCATACTTCGGAAGTAGTTCCGTAAGATCAGTAATTGCTCCATTCTTCGCGAGTTCCGCCTCGTTGCCATTCCAAGGCATGAAAACGTTCGGCATCTCTCCAGCGGCAATTTTCATATTAAGCGTATTCAAATAATCCGTGCCACCGTTCCATTCCACATAAGGACTGACAACGCCTACGCCAAGCAAATCGGTATAGGACTTATAGAGTGGGCTGTCCTTGTCGATACCTTTAAATCCGATATTCGTCCACCACACGTTTAAATCTACAAGCTTCTCGCTGGATGGGTTAGCCGAACCGTTTGCAGAGTTTGTTGTGCTCGATGGTTGACTGTTTTCGTTGTTGGAGCCGCAGCCCGTTACTAGACCAACCATCATCACACCGGCTAAGATTAAGGTAAGCAGTTTCTTTCTGTTAAGCATGTTTTTCCCCCTTAGATTATTTTTTAGATTGCGCAATTCTGTGTCGAAATATGTCTTGTATGCGCTTACCAACAGATTAACACATCAACCGATACGCTTAAACGGGGGAGATTTGGACGATTACTGGGTCATTTTTGAGGTTTTATCAACAGTAAACTACTATCCGTATTCTATTTTATTTTCGCTACTCCTTAGACGACTTTTTGAATGACAGTTAGACGACTTTCCATTTTTCCTAAGGCTTTTTTAGGTGAACTGTAAAACAGCCAATTAATAAAAAAGACATGCTACACCTCACTCTTTAGGAGGCTGTAACATGTCCTGTATTTAGTTTTTACTCTATGTGTCCAAAAATTATTAAAGTTAATAGGCTAATATTCTCGCTGGATTCTCAACCGTCAGCTTATTAATGATATCGTCGCCAAATCCAAGTTCTTTGAGAATAGGAAGAACGAACCCAGCAAAACCTGTAAATCCTGTGTAGCCATAAGTTACACCACGCGACTTGTCGTATATATCATGACCAAGAGCAATTTGCGAGGCATAACCTTTCTTCAACAGGTCAGCGAGACCCTTAACTCGGTCATAATCATCGGGCAACGTATTCACCAACATCCCCCATGAATCAAAGCCGATGTTTACTCCCTTTTCCAACACCTTTGTTTGAAGATCCGTATTTACACATCTGACCGCTTCAATCGTTGAATAATAATCAGAAATCTTGGATGGCGTTCTTAGAAAGGAATCCAAATGCATGATATGAACTTTTTCCGGTTTCATGCCGCATTCATAGATTGCAATATCAACACCCTGTAATATATGCTCACCAGTCAGAGGCGCAGCAGTGTGAACATGTAAGCTCATACCTGTATAAGCTGCAACCTTAGCACAGGCTCTAAGTGTTTTTAATTCAATTTCATGAATCGTGCAGTCTGGATTGAGAACATTTAATGCACATTTCAAAAACCCGGGTTTGATTGTGGTTCCGTCTATTCCCTCTTTAATCTCTTTTTCAAAATGGGCTATTAATTCTTTTTCGCTTCTAGACATAAACTCTTCAGGCTGAGCTGCCGCATGGTACAGACCTGTCGCGCACACGATATGGACATCAGCCATCTCCGAAGCTTCCTTCATATCAGTGACATCTCCTCTTAATCCAATCGGAGATGCGTCAACAACTGCGTTTCCACCGATCTTCTTAAATGCCGTCAGTTCCTTAGTCAAATAGTCAACATCGCCAAGAGTAGAGCATTCATCTGAAAACAACCCCAAACCGCTTCTTAGGGAGGCCATGTTTTCAGGTGTTAAAGTCAACTTCTCCGATGGTATCGGAGGTATAAACCCTAATTGATTCCTTAAGAATGCCAGATCACAAATTGTATGCTCGTGCATGGTAGTAAACCCCAACTCTTCAGGGAATATATCCCCTCTAACAGTCGTTATCCTCTTCAAAAGATTCCCTCCCAGAAATGCACTAATTGGATTACCAGTGTATATCTACGCCGCCTTCAACTCGTATATCTTGTCCGGTAATCCATCTGCTATCTTCTGATGCCAAAAACAAAATAACGGGAACAACATCATCTTCCGGTATTCCAACTCTATTGAAGGGACTAGATTTCGCCACTTCCGTCATAATGACATCATAAAGCTCTTTCGGAGAGTCATTGATTACCGTATCCGTTATCGCTATAGGACTTACATTATTCACTCGAATATTATATTTACCCCATTCTTTAGCGACGGTCTTGGTTAATGCGCCAACAGCGCCTTTAGCTGCAGTATAGGACGCATATCCATCCAAGCCTTGCACAGCATTGCTAATGAAATTAATAATCGACCCGCCATTTTCTTTCATTAAAGGATGGCAAAGCTGCATCATGGTCCATGTAGCAAAAAGCTGCGTTTTCAATGAATGTTCTAAGTCCTCAATTGTCTGATCTAGGAAAGGTACCATATAGTTCGATGAAGTTGCTCCATTAATTAATACATCAACATGTCCAAATTTCTCTTGAATCTTCTGCACGAATAGCTTCATTTGCTCTTGTTCTTTTAAATTTGTTACCAATGCTAATACTTCTGCACCTTCTGCCTCGCATAACTTGGCCGTTTCCTTTAACTTCTCTTCTTGAATATCACAAATCGCCACTTTTGTCCCTTCTTTGGCAAAACGGATTGCATTCTGTTTTCCAAGTCCTGCAGCAGCCCCAGTAATTACAATCACTTTATCTTTAAATTTCATTTGCGACACCTCAACTATTGGTTAGATTTTTGAAAAACTTCATCAAACAGAACTTATGCTAATATGAATGACAGCTTTACTTTATCAAATTTCGAATCGGTAACGTTACAAGTCTTCTCTTTTTTATATCAGATTTGTACGGTATTTTTTAATAGGTTCAAATAAGAAATAGACCGTTCTCCACCAAGGAGAAGATCTATATCTTATCTGGACTCACTCGTTTATTTTTAGTTATTTCGTGCTACAGTTTTTTTCGATGCCCTGTTCCTTACCCTTATTTTTGAATGCTTAGACTTTGATTACGAACAGGTTTAAGACGAAACTGATGAGGTGTGATTCTCGTTTCCCTGCGAAATATATCGGTGAAATGGCTTTGCGAACTGAAGCCAAGCTTATGTCCAATATCATTTAATGTTAGCGAGCTATGTTCGAGAAGTTGCATAGCCTCTGAAATCTTCTCCTTACGAATACGATCAGAAAGCGTTTCACCCGTCTCTCGTTTATATACATGGGAAAGATGACTCCGGCTGAAGTGAAGCGCCTCCGCAATTTCGCTGACAGTAAGGGATTCGTACAGATGTTCTTTAATATATTGATGACAATTCCTTACTAAAGGAGAATAGCGTTCATCCCCTTGTGCAATAGCGACATTGTCAGCATACTCAATGAAAACTTGATGATGTAAATCTAATAAAGCTTGTACGGTTTTGGCATGTTGTGCCTTTTGGATATAGTTGCGGTATATACCGGAGGCTACCATTTCAGACATCCCGCCTTCTACGGCGGAACGTACAATTTGAGGCCATAGAAACTGAACAACCATATAGGTAAAAGACAAACGATCACTAAATATCAGCTTTGTATAGGATTGAATTTCGGGAGTACTTAATTCTCTTTCGATTTTTATTCGACGGCCGTCGCGAACGCAATCCAATAAAAACGATAGTATGGCATTCCCCCTCTGTCTCGCGTATTCATCAGAAATATCGGTTTGAAAGTCCATTGTAAGCGCCTCCTTGTCAAATCAATATATCTATCATACCAGAGAATTGAGCAGATTTTCATCTTAGAGAACCTTCGGGCTCCTTAGAAAAAAAGCCATCCAGGTTATCTGGTTGGCTTTCGCTTTAATTAGAACATTTTTACATACTTATCTAACTTGAATCGTAATGCTTTGCGGAGCGCATCCATCTGCAGATGCATTCACCGTAATGGTTCCCCTCTCCGATTTGGAGCGGACAACCGCAAGCACCTTTCCGTCAAACGTTGTTCTTTCCAAATCGTAGAAGTTTTCCAAGCTCTTCGGATCTGCACTGCCGAATCCTTGTAGCGTACCTGCTCCTTCTACAGATATGGATATTTTCCTATCCGATGAAGCCTGCAGGATACCCTCTTCGTCTACCAACGAGATCATGATATAAGCTAAGTCAGCGCTTGTGCTTTGCAGCTCCACGCGATCACTTTCCACATTCAATTTAAGTTCTTTTCCTGCTGTTCTCAGGATCATACGCCCTGTTTCTTCGCCGCTCATATACGCAACAGCTGTAAGTTCACCTGACTGATATACTGTATCAAATATTGCTTTAAACCGATTCTTCTCTCCCACTGCAGCCTTACCAATAGAATTACCGTTTAACAGCAGTTCTACTTCCTCAGCATCCGAGTACACTTCAATCTTCACAGGGTTGTTTTCTGCGCCTGGCCAAGTCCAACTAGAGATCGAATCACTCCAAGACCAAGCTGATTTCATATATTTCTGATTGTAATGCTGCGGTCTTTGAACAGCGATAAATGGCTCTTTTCTTAAGCCCCATACAATTTCACGATAGTAGGACGCTGGTCTGCGATTGCCGATAATATCAATATCTCCGCAATAGGCGACATACCATGGATACGGAGCGTAGATTGCTTTACTTTCATCTAACGTATAATCAAACTTACCAATGCCTGCTTCACCAAGATAATCCCAGCCTGTCCAAGTGAAATCACCGATAATATGGCTATTAGCCTTCGTCAATCTCCAATTAATATCAATATCATGAGGCATCGTCTCTGTACCGCAAATGACCCGATTTGGATAAAGCTCCTTATCCATCTCATATCTGCCATTCATGTAGTTATAGCCTGCAACATCGACAGCCGCAAACGCTTCTTCCGTTACTGCCCCTACGCTTTCATGCTTAACAATTTGATTCTTCTGATTCATAAGATTCGACATCACTGTATTAATCTCGTTAGAATCCAACTGCTCGGTATCAGCTGCTGTTTCATTACTTTCTCCGGCGAAGCTCGCCATGACCTCACCTAGTCGATCCATAATACACAACCATCCATTAACAGAGGTTGTGATGAATCTTGTTCCATCCATGGAACGAAGCTTCTCAGCAATTTGCCGATTCATACTTGCTCCATCACCCGTTGCAACCTCCCTAATTTCATTGCCAATCGAATACATAATGACACTTGGATGATTATAATCCTTGTCGATCATAGCTTGTACGTCTCTTTCCCACCATTCTTGGAAATATAAACCGTAGTCATATTCCGTCTGACAAGAATTCCACATATCGAACGTTTCATCCATAACTAGCATGCCATGCCGATCACAAGCATCAAGCAAAGCTTTGGATATCGGCTGGTGAGCACTTCTTATGGCATTAAACCCTGCTTCTTTCATCTTTTCTATGCGTCTCTCCTCAGCCCGCTCAAACGTGCATGCACCGATTACGCCATTATCATGATGAATACAAGCCCCTCTTAACTTAACGACTTCTCCATTGATTCTTAGACCGTTTTGTGTATCCAATTGCAGCTTTCTAATTCCGAAATGATTCTTCTCTTCATCAACTATTTGGTCGTCAACAACGATTTTGGAATAACAATAATAAAGATTTGGTTCTTCAACTGACCATAATTTTGGCGCTTGAACCGACATCCGATGTCTAACTGTCACTGAATCTCTAGAAAATACGGTTACAGGCACCATATCAGACGCAACGATATTCCCAGCTGCATCCTGAATCTCTGTATACAAATATGCTCTTTGCGTATTCCTTCCGTCGTATTCCAAAACGGTACTAATCTCTACAATTGCCTGGTCATCTGCAATGTCAGGGGTGCTAATTCGGACGCCGTCTTCCTTAATATGCAGCAGTTCACCAATCATAATGTTTACGTTGCGGTAAATGCCGCTTCCCGTGTACCATCTTGAACTCGGTTCTGCTCCATTTTTAACAAGAACTTTGATTTCATTGTCTGCATCCCATTTCAAGAACCGATTAGCCTTCACATAGAAGTTGCTATAACCGAATGGACATTTTCCTGCAAAATCTCCATTAATATAGACCATTGCATTCATATATACGCCTTCAAACTCGAGGACGATGTTTTTATCCTCATATTCCTTTGGCGCATACCAATTTTTCTTATAGGTATAATTTCCGCCTGGAAAATAACCCGTATTGTGTTGGTTATCACAATTTTTATTTCTTTCTTCAAGAACCATGGCATCATGTGGTAACGTGACTTCTATTTCTTGATCTGAATTGGAAGCTGAAAAGTTTATCGTACCTTTTGAAAATACCCATTTTTCATTAAACGATTGCTTTAACATGTGATTACCCCTTTCAATCATACTTCGCTCACTTTGTTCAGCTTATTACAATACAAGAAAGCTGACTAACGTTATCACGACTACTTGACTTGTGTTTTAAAGACTTTATTACAGTAAACACTTTCATTACATAGTTCAAAGGCACAACTTCCTCAATTAAACTTGAGGAGATTGTGCCTTTTTATATTAAAGATTCCGATTAAGTTTCTAAATGAATTCAGATATAATTAATCCGCTTTCTTAACTGCATGATTAAACTGCTCCAACATCATGTTCAGCGTTTCTTCCGTCATCGCGCCTCCCGTAAAAGGCAGTAGACCACGAAGCGGCATATACTGAATCATCGCCTTCTTCATGTCCGAAGAAACGGCATCAGATGGATCCGACAGCGATTCTGGTTGCGGTTCCGATTGCGGCGCAATACCCTGCAAACGCTGAAGAAGCGGTGCTGTTTTTGGATTACTCATAATTTCGCCCAATGTGGAATTGCGATGGAAGATAGTCTGAAGCTCAACAGTAGAAACTACCTTCAAGGATGAACGAAGTACGAGGTCACGTGAGGATTTACTAATCATCACCTCATATTCACCTGACTCGACATGCCAATCCCTCAGCGATTCGTTATAATACGCAAAGCTTCTTTTGTCGAGCGTGAAGCTAACCTTCTTTTCCTCACCTGCTTGAAGAGCGACCTTAATGAAGCCTTTGAGTTCCTTCTCCGGTCGGATTACATGTGGATTGACTGCTCTCACATAGAGTTGAACAACCTCTTGTCCAAAGCGTTGTCCCGTATTCTTCACGCTAACGGTTACGTTCACAGATTCTTGATCCGTGATGTTCGCACTGCTAATATCTAAATCCGAGTATTCAAATGTAGTATAGCTAAGCCCGTAGCCGAATGGGAAAAGCGGCTCCAGCTCCTTCGAATCGTAATAACGATAACCGACGAAGATCCCTTCTCGGTATTCCACTTGGTCCTTCTCACCTGGGAAATACGGATGGGAAGGATTATGTTTCTGGTTCAATGGGAACGTTTCCGCTAGTTTCCCGCTTGGATTCGCGTCACCGAATAGAAGATCAGTGACTGCCCCTCCAAACGCTTGACCGCCTAAGTAGCCTTCAAGGACAGCCTTGGCATTGCCTATCCATGGCATTACAATAGGTGCGCCGTTACTAAGAACTACAACGAGATTAGGCTGTACCGCAGCAACTTGTTCAATCACGATTCGTTGATTTTCGGGCAGGTTCAGGTGAGTCCTGTCATATCCTTCTGATTCATAGCGATCTGGAAGACCAACAAACAAGACGACAACGTCGGAACTAGCTCCTAGCTGTTTAGCTTCCTCAATTAATGCTTCAACAGTAACATCGCTATCTAGATCATATCCCTGGGCATATTTAACTTCTGCTTGGCTGCCAGCTGCCTTTATCATCTCTTGGAGCGGTTGATCTAGCTTCGTCGGATTAATATGAGAGCTGCCTCCGCCTTGATAGCGTACCTTATCTGCAAGGGCTCCGATGACAGCAATTTTCCCTTCTCTTGCAAGTGGGAGAATTCCGCCGTCGTTTTTGAGCAATACCATCGTTTCTTGAGCGGTCTGTCTTGCCAAAGCATGATGGACATCCTGATCATACACTGCATCGGATTTCCGATTCGCATATGCCTTGAAAACTACGCTAAGCAATCGCTCCACAGACTGATTAAGCACTTCTTCGGACAATTGACCATTCTCGACCGCATCAATAATACTTTTCTGTCCAATACCATGACTAGCTGGCATTTCAAGCGCCATTCCTGCTGCAACGCTGGCTACAGCTTCATTCACTGCTCCCCAATCGGACACGACAAACCCTTCATGTCCCCATTCCTTCTTGAGGATATCCGTAAGCAAATATTCATTCTCTGAACAATACTCACCATTGACACGGTTATAGGCCGACATCACCGTCCACGGCTGCGATTTCTTGACGGCCATTTCGAAGCCGGTCAAATAGATTTCTCGCAGCGTCCGTTCATCAACGACCGCATTGATCGTCATCCGACGATGCTCCTGATTATTAACGGCAAAATGCTTGAGCGAAGTACCAACGCCTTGACTTTGAACTCCGTTAATATGTGCAATCGCCATTTCACCAGTTAGATAAGGGTCCTCAGAGAAATACTCAAAATTTCGTCCGCACAACGGCGAGCGTTTAATATTGGCAGCAGGTCCTAGCAGAATGGAAACCCCTTCTGCCTGACTTTCTTTCCCCAACGCTTCTCCTACACGGTTCACCAGTTCCAAATTCCATGAGCTTGCCAAGCCGGCAGCAGATGGAAAACAGGTAGCCGGCGAACTGCCATTGAGCCCCAGGTGGTCTGCTTCAGCACCGTCTTGCTTCCGAACGCCATGCGGGCCGTCCGTCAGCAAAATGGATGGAATCCCCAGCCGTTCAATCGCTTTGGTCATCCAGAACGATTCACCAGAGCATAGACTAGCTTTTTCCTCCAGTGTCATCTGGGCAATAAGCCCTCGAATATCTTTTGTTTTGTTATTCAAGTTAACGGTTTGTCCGGTCATATTCCTCTTCCTTTCAGTTCCATTGGATTCGAAAGATTTTAAAATTATTTGTTTTTTAAAGACGCTATGATCATTGCTGCAAAGTCCATTGGTTCTTTTTCCTCACCTGGACAATATTCGAAATAATCAAAACGAGCAGATGTTCGAGCATCCTTTCCATTCCCCGTAGCATACATAGCTATAAAAATACCTGTGTAACCGCCGGCTACTTCGGTTGCAAGCATCCCTGTTTCACCGGTACCAATCTCAATCACTTCACCACTTGACGTAGCATATGAAAACTTGTAGTGCTGCTCAGTTGCACTTATGTGAAACACTACTGTCGATTCGGAATATGGCACCTCCGCTTCCACTTTCCAAAGACTGCCGATTCGGCGCCGGAAGATTACTACAGATTGCCCCTGTTTACATGTTCTAGCAATCTCATAATGATAGTTTTCGTTCATATAAACGGTCAGGCCCGCTTCATCACCATCATCAACAGGTATAAATTCCAACAAAGATGATACTTCGCAGTTAAAGTGCTGCTGTCTCCGACCCACAAAAGCTGGTGACTCACCGTCGTCTAAGTTCGATGATTGACCGTTTAAGGTTAACCACCCCGGTTTTTCTGTTAGTGACCAAGATCCAGGCTGCGGGTTTCGGTAGAAATTCCAAACAGGAGATAACGTGTCCGAATTAAAATCATCCTTTGGCTCCCAAAGTTCCGGGACGCCAAGTGGCAGAGTTCCAGCATCATTTTCGATTTCCGCTTGTCCTGCTTCACCAATAATTGGCCACCCATTCTCTGTCCAACTCACTGCAGAAAGGTTTGTTTCCCGTCCCAAGTGATGGCGTTTGGAATGTGTGATCGGTCGAACACCAAGAAATACAGCCCACCAGCTTCCGTCCGCAGCTTGTACGAGGTCGGCATGACCAGTTGCCTGAATGCCTTTACCTGTGCTCCGGTTAGATAGGATAGGGTTAGAAGAATTACTCTCATACGGTCCGTAAGGATGACGACTTCGAGCAATGGTGACCATGTGACCGTATTCGGTTCCACCCTCAGCGATCAGCAGGTAATACCAGCCATCCATGTGATATAGGTGAGGAGCTTCCGGGTGGCTGCCACCGGTTCCCCTCCAAATGAGTCGTCTTTCACTTAACAATCTGCCTGTAGCTATTTCTAATTCCGCTTGGTAAATGCCGTCTTCTTCCCCATTGCCCCCTGCGTTGCCTGTCAGATAAACCTTTCCATCTTGATCAAAATGCAAGGATGGATCGATTCCGCCCCATCCTTCAATATAGATTGGATCTGACCATGGTCCTTCCGGCTGTTCCGCCCACACATAGAAATTTTTCCCTCTAAGAGAGAGGTTTGTTGTAATGACATAAAAACGGCCTTCGTTATAGCGGATTGTAGGTGCAAATATTCCAAAGGAAAGCGGCATAGGGAAAGGCCTTTTAAGCGGCAGTTGGTTCTCGCGTGTAAGCACATGTCCGAGCTGAGTCCAATTCACCAAATCCTTACTATGAAAAATCGGCACTCCGGGGAAATAGTCAAATGAACTGGTAACTAAATAATAATCATCTCCTACACGGCATACACTCGGATCAGGATGGAAGCCACTGATGACTGGATTGTTGTATTTCATTGATATCCCCTTCAATCTAAAGTATTGTAATGGCACATAATTACCCGCGGTAACAAATGCGTTTCATCGTGAGCTGACAGATATCCGTTTTATGATATATTAATCTACATACTCAAATGCGGCTTCTTTAACATCACTGCTGTTTTTGCCAATGAACAACTTGAACTTTCCTTCTTCAGCAGTGAAAATCATATCTTTCGTAAAGAATGATAAATCCTCATCAGTAATAACGAATTCTACTTTCACCATTTCACCTGAATCAAGCTGAACCTTCTGAAATCCTTTTAATTCCTTAACCGGTCTCACCACGCTTGCAACAATATCTTGAATATACATTTGGACCGTTTCTTTCCCTCTTCGATCACCAATATTTTTTATAGTAATGGATGCATGGATGGATTTATGTTTAATCAAAACATTTGTGTCCAGTTGAATATCGCCATATTCAAATTCGGTATAGGATAATCCATATCCGAATGGATATCTAGGCTCATTCCGTACATCCGTATATTTAGAAACTTCCTTCGTCAGATCTCCAGGTACATAGGGTCTTCCCGTTTTGAAGCCATTATAGTAAACAGGAATTTGACCAACATTCATCGGAAAGCTCATCGTCAATTTCCCTGAAGGATTCACATCGCCGAATAGAATATCAGTGATTGCCAGTGCTCCTTCAGATCCCGGGAACCAAGCTTCAACCAAAGCATCAATCTTGTCCAGAATGGGATCAAGCATTAACGGTCTTCCATTAAACAATATGCAAACAATCGGTTTATTTAGCTCGTGAAGTTTTTCTAATAACTTAACTTG
The DNA here is from genome assembly GCF_005930355.1 of Paenibacillus sinopodophylli. Taxonomy (GTDB): domain Bacteria; phylum Bacillota; class Bacilli; order Paenibacillales; family Paenibacillaceae; genus Pristimantibacillus; species Pristimantibacillus sinopodophylli. Next base: position 19,280 of record NZ_VDBO01000001.1, on the reverse strand, counting down.
CATTTTGTTTAGCGTTAAATCTGTGCGGCTTGCAGCCTCTCCGCTTTGAAGCATATGTTCGCCTAATGCAACGACAATGATATCTGCTTGGCTGGCTGCCTCTAACGCTTCATCTAAGTCTTTATTTACATCTTTGTTAGCAAACCTGCCTTGGAAATAAACCGCTAAATGACCTAGAAAAGAATAATCATCGACAATATCACACCCATGAGCGTGCAATAGATTATCGCCTATTTTATTCTCCATCGCCGTTTTTAAGGTCATGATATGCTCGCGATCTGCATGTGCAGCAGCCCATGTTCCCATCAAGGATGTTTCATTCGCATAAGGTCCAACTAATGCTACCTTTTTGTTTTTACTCAATGGCAATACGTGATTGTCATTTTTCAATAATACGACTGATTCTTGAGCTAACGCGCGTGCAATTTCCTTATTCCCCTCAGCATGTAGAACCTCTTCTTCAACTTTCGGGTCTATGCCGCGAAAAGGATCTTCAAACAATCCCAACTCATTTTTCAAATTCAACATTCTTAAGACGGCTTCATCAATCTTCGTGATATCCAATTCTTTTCTTTCTACAGCCTTTTTCAAGTGATTCGCGTATATGGATGTCTTCATATCCACATCTACGCCTGCTCCAATAGCCAGCTTAGCTGCGTGCACTTCATCTTCTGCTGCACCATGATCCATTAATTCTTTAATAGAGGCATAATCGGAATTAACAACTCCTTTGAACCCCCATTCCTTTCTCAGAACATCTCTAAGTAACCATTCATTCCCTGTAGCTGGAATTCCATCTACCGTATTAAATGAGGTCATAACCATCTTACATCCAGCTTCAACAGCTGCTTTATAGGCAGGTAGATAATCTTGTCGAAGCCTTCTTTCCGACATATCGACGTGGTTATACTCCCGTCCGCCCTCCGGAGCCCCATAAGCCGCAAAATGCTTTACACATGCAGCAAGATGCTGGTGATCTAAATTATCTTGCAGGCCTTCAACTTGAGCTCGTGCATAAACACTATTCAAAAAAGGATCTTCACCCGTAGATTCCATTACACGTCCCCATCTTGGATCGCGAACTAAGTCAACCATGGGGGAGAACGTTGCATGAATGCCTACTGCAGACGCTTCCTTAGCTACCATACCCATTCCGTCTTTCACGAGTCTGGGATTCCATGAGCACCCAAATGCTAACGGAATCGGTAGTATCGTTTTGTATCCGTAAACAACATCGGCAGCAAATAGAAGAGGTATTTTCAGCCTGCTTGTTTTCAAATGATCATCCTGCAATTTTCTTAATTTTTCTGCTCCGAATACGTTATAGACAGATCCCATATTTCGAATGACATCATCAGAAATATCCAAATCAACCTTAGGCCCCGTTAGGAATGAATTATCATCGTAAAGCGAGCCGTCCCATTGCACGAGTTGATAAATCTTTTCCTCAACCGTCATTTGGTTTATGATTTGCAAAAGTTCTTCTTCCTTCATTGTTCTGTTCCTCTCCTTTATCCACTTTGGCTTTGGAGAAACTTTTCTGAATTAACGGTTGCAAAAAAGTGTCTTATTCCTTAACCGCACCTGCAGTCGCACCTTTGACAAACCATCGTTGAAAGATTGGAAATAGCCCAAGCATCGGTACTACGCCGACGACAGCAATGGCCATTCGAATGGTAGCAGAAGGCATATCTCCCGTTGAGACCATATTCCCAACATTGTTTTGCTGCAGGAACTTGATATTCTCATTTATATTATTAAGTATGGTTTGAATGCTTTGTATACTACTGTTCGTTGAGAGATAGTACATCCCATTCGTCCAATCATTCCAATACATCAAGGCTGTGGTCAATCCGACTGTGACGAACATCGGTAATGACAATGGCATCGATATTTTAGCAAAAATGTTTAATTCAGTCGCCCCATCGATTCTCGCGGATTCAAGCAGTGCGTTTGGTATACTGTGTTCAAAATAATTTTTAAACATCACAACATTATACGCATTCATCAATAAACCAGGGAGAAGCAAACCTAATATCGTATCTTTAATATGGAAGATTTGAGTATATACAATATATGATGATGTTAAGCCACCGTTAAATAACATGGTGAAGGTCAACAGGAACATCAGCAGATTGCGCCCAGGAAGATCATGCTTGCTTAGCGTATACGCTAACATGGCCGAGATTATCACACCGACTACAGTACCTACTACAGTTACAATAATCGTGATCAGATACCCCTTACCGATCATCTCCCATTGACTAGAAATGTAATGATAAGCATTGAGCGAAAATTTCTCTGGAAAGAAGCTGTATCCATTTTTCAGTGCAGTAGCTTCATCCGTGAAGGAGGACATCAGTAGGAGCAGGAAAGGGGCTATTGCCACAATGGACAGTATAATCATCACAATGTGTCCAGCATAGGACCACCATTTATCTTTGTTCTCAATCATGCTTTATCGTCTCCGTTCTTAGAATAGTGAATCTTCCTTGCTGAATTTCCGAGTTACATAATTGGTAACTAGAATTAATACGAATCCTACTATAGACTGGTATACGCCCGTTGCCGTTGACATTGTTATATCACCAAGATTCATTAATGCTCTGAATGAATAGGTATCAATTGTCGTGGTTACGTCATACAAGGCTCCAGAGCTCATTGGGAGCTGATAGAACAATCCGAAGTCCGAATAAAATATTCTACCAATTGACAAGATTGTCATCAGAACAATAACTGGCTTGAGGAAGGGAAGCGTAATATAAAAGATTTGTTGCCATTTTGTGGCACCGTCAATCTTTGCAGCTTCATAATAGTCTTTACTGATCGTAATAATCCTTACTGTGATAAAAAGAAGACTGTAGCCCATTCCCTTCCAGGTGTGTACGAACAGAATAATGTATGGCCAATATTTTGGTTCTGTGTACCAGGATACCGGATCAATTCCGAGCGGTTTCAATATGGAATTATTTATAAATCCGTTCTCGCTGCTCAGAAATGCGAATCCTAAGTAACTTACGACTACCATAGAGATGAAAAAAGGAATTAATACAGCAGACTGATAAAACTTCGCCAATCGTTTGCTAAGGATCTCATTGAAGAGTATAGCTACGAATACGGAAAATATCGTACCCACCACAATAAATAATAGATTGTACAAAACGGTGTTCCGAGTCATGATCATCGCGTCTTTAGTAGTGAACAGAAACTTGAAATTATCAAACCAAACAAACTTGCCTGAGAAAATACTTCCGGAGAAATCCAGCTCTCTGAATGCGATTTGCATGCCGTACAAAGGCATATAGTTGTTAATGAACACGTAGATTAGTGCCGGTAATGCCATCAGATATAAAGGAATATATGACTTCCATTTAATCTTGTTTTTCTTGCGTACGCCTGACAGCTTCATGTCAGTGGTTGCTCTCACTTACTCCGCCTCCTTATTGTTCTTGCCTGCTAAAATGTTTTGTTTTTCTATATGGTTATCTTACACATTGTGCACAGTATGACGTTATACATTAAGCGACAGAATAGATATCCTTTTCCGACTTGATAAACACTTCATAAAGGAAAATTAAAAAGACTGTCCTTCTGTATGAAACTACAGCGAGACAGCCTTATTAATCAATATGAATAGCTTTGATTATTTGTTATTTGTTGCAAGCCACGCATCAAACTGACGTTGTTTTTCATCCATAACCTTTTGCAGACCTGCTGCATAGAGACTATCATTGAATTTTTTCAACAATTCTGTCGGATCTACTGCTCCATTGCCGATTACTTTTGCATATTGCGCAGCAACAGCATCTAAGGCTGCAATTTCCGTTTTCACTGGACCTGGATCGAATATAAAGCCATAAGCAATGGACTTCTTCGTGTTGTCATTCCATGCCTTCTGCTTCAATTTGAATTCCTCTACGCTGAGTCCGCTTGCTGTAACATATGTTTCACTAAGCGGTGCTTTACTGTAATCACCGAACATAGGCCAATAACTCTCATAATTTTTGTTATTGCTTACATTTAAGGTTCCATTTGCATTCACCTCATAATGTTCTCCTTCAATTCCGAATTGAAGTAATGTTGTTAATTCTGCGCTGGAATTCAACAAATTGAGAAACTGTATCGCTTTATCAGGACGTTCACTAGAAGAAGCAACCGACCATAACAGCAGCTGTGTATCACTTGTTGTAAGAACAGGCGGATACATAGCAATAGATTGCTTTTCAATTGGTTTAATACTACCGCCAGCGAAGCCCACGGAGCTTGCAGCAACAGCAAATACCTTTCCGTTATCCAACAATGTCGCACCATCGTCTTGCGATGTATTTACATCCTTGGAAATGTAGCCTTTTTGATACCATTCACGCACTTTTTTTATCGTTTCCACAAATTCTTCTGACTCATACATGTTTTCCAATTTCGTACTATTCGGGTCTAAGAGACCGCCATATGCATTACCAAGCCCGTCATTCCATTTGAGAATAGACGCAATATTGCCAACGCTTACTTCGGGTGCAAGCACGGTCATATTAGGTTCCTTTTCATGAACGATAGCAAAAACGGAATCCAAGTCACTTAAAGATTTTATATTGGAAACATCGATATTGTATTTATCAAGAATACTTTTAGAGAAATGAAAACCTATGGTGTTTTTTTGATCCGCTTTTTGCGGAATTGCATATTGTTTACCATTGAATTGGCCAGAAATAAGATTATCACCTAATGTTTCTGTCAGGGCTGGCCCCCATTGAGCAAGTTCCTCATCGATCGGACGAATCATTTTGTTGTTAGCGAATGATGCGAGATAACGGTTACCTGGCATCAGGAGCATCAGGTCTGTTTTCTCACGACTCGAAGCTTTGAGAGCATACACATTCGCCATATTATATAAGCTTACCCCTTCTAAATCTATCTTCGCATTGATTTCTTTTAAGGTAATCTCATTCAGTTTCGCTTCAATCTTCGGCAAATCAGGTTGTTCTTGCCCCAGTACAGCATAGTTGACTTTGATCGTATAAGGCTCTTCATCAAAATTGATTTTTCCTGCATCGCCATTTTCAGCTGTTGGTACAGCGCTTTCATTGGATGGTGCAGACGAATTCCCATTGTTGGTGTTGCTGCAACCTATTGATCCAACTACTAGAAATGAAGCAAGAAGCACAAGCACAAGATTCTTTTTCATTTAAATCCCCCTCATAATTATATGTTGTCTTACTATCATTAGTATAGGCAAGTGGGGCTAAGCAAGGTTATACGCTATCCGACTTATTGGATATCCAAATCCGACTTGTTACATGATCATATTAGACTTTTATTTTTTTCTTCTGCTATTCTTGTACTCCTGAGGGGACATACCGACATCTTTGGTAAATATACGATTGAAGCTGGAGTAATTGTAGTAACCGACGATCATTGCAATATCACCGATACTTTTGTCCGTATTCTCAAGAAGCTCCTTAGCCTTTTCTATCTTCATGTTAATCATGTATTTACTGATCGAAACGCCAACCTCTTTCTTAAATATACGTGTTAAATAATCGGCATTCAAATGTACGTTATTCGCAATGTCTACCATCGTAATCTCTTCCGACAAATGTTGGTGAATATAATCTTTCGTCTTATCAACAGGGGTGTTTCGACTAGTATTCTCATGATCATAATTTTGCATGATACCAATCGCATAATTCACCCATTGCAGCAAACCACCTAACGATTCAGAAGCCTCCTCCAGAAGTCGGTTTGATTGTTCATTCCCATACAATTCATTAATAAAAATATTACGATCGCTTGCAAAACCGACTATTAAGTAATAGAAATCTCTTGCGAATTTCTTCAAATAATCACGGTTGATCCCGTTCTGCTGATCTTGAGGCGTTAAATGATTCATAATCTCATTTAATACCTGAGCAAATCCCCCATGCTGCAACCATTCTCTCCATTTCATAAATGGATGATCTGTGTAGGTCAGTTCATGATTCTGTTCTTCTTGATAGAGAAAAAGAACTTTAGGATCATAAATAACATCATTAAAATCCATCATCTGCAGCAATTCAATAGCAGCCGGCATTTCGAATATGGTTCCTTTTTTTCCAACGTAACAGCAAACAATCTCCTTGATGTGCTTTCTCGCAGCATCGCTCAACTGACAACAACTTATGTCAATCTGCTTATAGACGGTTTGTTCATCTACACTTGGATCCATATGCAGCATAATGAGAATAGAGGTATCTGAAAAAGGAAGGACCTCTTGTGTAGTCTCTGGAATGACAACCATTTCTTCAGTCATGTTTCTCAATGCATATTGCAACAGCTTCTGATCATCTTTGCTCATCGGTTCTGTCCATTTTTTTGTACTAACAATGATTGGCAGATAGCTGTCTTCCAGATTAAAATCTAATCGCTTCAAGCGGAAATAGTTCATTAAACTATCTTTGTTAGGCGATATTTCCCCAAGAAAGAAATCCTTCCAGAACTGTTTAACTACAATTTTTTTATTTTGCAGCCAAGAATGGCTATTCTCTTTTAAGAGCTTTTCAGTAAAAATTTTATCTATAGTTGATTGGATAACACTTTCCACTTTCGTGAAATTAAGTGGTTTCAATATATAATCAATACTGCCCAAATGCATAGCTTCCTGTAAAAAGTTGAAATCGGCATGGCAGGTCATAAAAATGCATTTCACATTTGGATAGTTCTCATTCGTCCATCTGAGTAAGTCCAGACCCGTGCCCATAGGCATTTCGATATCACTGAGCAGGATGTCAATCGAATTCTCTTTGAACATACTGATCGCATTACTTACACTCGTTGCCGTATAGATTTCTCCAACTCCTAGCTTGACCCATTGAATACCGTTTCGTACGGCTTCTATCGCACTTACTTCGTCATCCACCATTAGAATATTCATGCTTGCGAACCTCCGTAAGAGAATGTTGATTTGACATCAATCAGGTGATAAGTATAAATTAATTATAATTACAAGTTTAAGCGAACCATACTAAACGTTTTGGAGAATCAATATGAAATTTTATCAAACGACCGGTTTTTTTAATTCGATTTTCTTTAAGCTCTTCGCAATCTTCATTCTATTACTTCCAGTAACTGGATTATTCATCTACGCCAATTACCAATCGCGTTCCACGCTCATTACGCAAGTACACATTACACATGAGAATATGCTGCAGTCTTATCTGATTCAAATTGATAATCAGTTGAAGAATGCGGTTACCTATGGTATTAATACGGCTTGGTTTGAGAGCGACCCGCAATTAGCTTTGCGGAACAATGAGTCAGAGTCAGCGCTAGCCAAAATGAGGATTTCACTAAAACTCTCAGATCAGATTTTATCAAGTAGTATCATCGATACCCTTTTTGTGTATACCGATAATGAGTTTATTTCCTCCAGCCAGAATAGTCTTGAGATTGAAGAACGAACAGCACTCAAATCATATGTCATCCAGGCTGCTGCATCCATAAACACAAGCAATATTTCACCAAAAGCTAACTGGAATCTTGTTTCTCTGTATAATCACTCCGTTATGGTAAACCTTAACCAAGGTGACAATGGCGTGCTTACCGGGGCATATATTAATCTTGACCGACTTCTTAGTCATTATGAAAAAAATGATGAAAATTCAACACTATTATTACTGCCTAATACAGAGCTAAAATCGTTGGAAGCCACCTATTCAAAGGACAACTTGATCATAACCGGCACTTCATCCTCTGCACCCATTTCATTTGCTGAAATTATACCAGAAAGCAACTTCATGAATACACTCCCGTTTATGCAGAAGTATACATTAGCTCTTTCCGTGCTTGTGACGTTGCTTCTCCCCTTCGTATTTCTTTTGTTAAGATTATACGTTGTACAGCCACTACAGAAGCTGAATAGAGCAATGAAACATATTCAACGCGGTGAACTGCACTACCGTATTACTCCTTATCGAACATCGAACGAAATTGCAATTGTGAATCATACCTTTAACCAAATGATGGATGAAGTTCAACACTTGAAAATTAGCGTTTATGAAGAGGAAATTAAGACGCAAAAGTCTCAGCTTCGTAACCTTCAAATGCAAATACAACCGCATTTTATCGTTAACTCGCTGAATATGGTCTACAATCTTATTGAAAACAAGGATCATCAAACAGCCAAGCAACTTATTATTTATTCGGTTGATTTTTATCGGTATATGGTTAGCGTTGATGCTGATTTAGTTCCACTTCATGAAGAAGTGAAGCATGTGAGTACGTACCTTCAAATTCAAACCATTCGATATAAAGACAGGTTTACCTATTCAATCAATATTGATCCAATGGTCGAGGACATGCTTGTCCCCCCTATGCTCATTCAGAATTTTGTGGAGAATTCAATCAAATATGCTATTCACATGAACAAATGCATCCATATTTCAATTAAAGTAAATTCATTCGAGATTAACTATTATCCTTATGCTCTAATCAATATTTCTGACACAGGGAACGGTTACCCAGTAAGTCAGCTTGAGTGCTTGAATCATGGCAAAAAGATCATAGACGATAACGGCCAGCATATAGGCTTACGAAACACGGTTCAGCGTCTTGCCCTTTTATTCGAAGGACAAGCGAAATGGCATTTCTATAATGATCATGGTGCAGTAAGTGAATTAATCCTGCCCGCTCGATTTTCTGAATTGACAGAAAGACCGTCATTAGACGAAGAATAAAGTCATTCCGCAGAATGACTTTTTTTGTTTACCTATTGGATTTGAAGTGAATTTCCCAGCCAATCTCTTACCAAATATGGCTGTCTTTACATTTGCACGCGATATTTTTATCCATAACCAATCCGTGTCACATCATATTGCTTTTGGCTATGCTGCCATAGTAGAAGGCACTCTTTTTCGGCAAACGTTTCTGCGTAGAGCGATCGACTTCAATTAAGCCGAAACGTTTGCTGAATCCTAACTGCCATTCAAAGTTATCCAGTAATGACCAATGCGTATATCCTAGCACAGGTATCCCGTCGGCGATGCATGCATGAACACCTATTAAGGCTCTCTCAATGAAAGCGACACGTCGTTCATCGTCATCAGTAGATACGCCGTTCTCCGTTACAATGATGGGCTTATTTAGAGCTTCTGCTGCATAACGGATAACCGCTTCCAAGCCTTCAGGATAATATTCATAGCCCATCTGCGTCTTTTCAGCATTTTCGTGGACAGGAAGAGCACCATCAGGACCGAATACCGTACGCGTATAATTTTGCAATCCGAAGAAGTCATCATCCTGAATATACGGGATGAATTGAAGGAACTCTTCATGCAAATCATTAGCCGCATGTTCCTCTCCACCTGAGATGGATTGGATGTCAAATAGCGACATGCTTAAACCAACTTGAACTTCAGGGCAAACCTCACGAATAGCTGCTCTCGCCTCCACATGCGCACGGAAAATAACTTTCAAACCCTCATCGGTTCGTGGAGCTAAGAAGGTGTGTATCTCTCTCGGAGACACTTCAAAGGCCTTGCCTAGTTCCATATAATAGTTGTCCATTCTGGCCATCATTTCCGTATTGATTCCAACCTGGACACTTGCCCCCGATTGCATTTGTTCGATAACCTTCTTAATACCGATGGAAATGTTAGCTTCATTGATTGTACATACGTAAGGTATCGCACCGCCTAGCTCAGACATCACATATACACAGTAGCGCGCAAATCGAGCAGGAGTTTCCTCAGATTCCCAACCACCCGCTCGAATCAGCCATTGCGGCGAAGAGAAATGATGCAACGTCACGATCGGAGTCACATTGTACTCCTTACAAGCCTCCAAAACATCCCGATAATGATTAATAGCTATTTCATCGAATTGTCCTTCCTCAGGTTCAACTCGAGCCCACTCAATCGAAAATCGATAGGAATTCAGACCAAGTTCCGCTAGTAAACGAATATCCTCTCTGAAGAGACGATAATGGTCTACAGCACTCCCAGAGGGCTCCTTAAAAGTAGATCCCTCGATATTCTCCATCAGCCAAAAATCTGAATGGTTATTATTGCCTTCTACTTGATGAGCAGCCGTAGCTGCTCCCCATAAGAACCCATTTGGGAATTGGAATGCCATATTTAAATTACTCCTCTCATCTGATTATGTCCGAACCGTTATTTGTACCGTCTGCTTCGTACATCCTTCTGCATTGAATGAAACATGAATGATTCCACTTGAGGTTGGCCGAATAACGGCAAGCACTTTTCCATCGTAAGTCTTCTGTGTAGAATCGAAGAAATTCCCTTCTAGTTTCGGATTGGCACTTCCAAAACCTTGCAATACACCAGAGCCTTCAACTGTTACCGTTACGTTACGGTCTGCGAGTGGCTTTAAAATTCCATTTTCATCAGCAATTGTAACCGTAATAAAGGTTAGGTCACGATCACTTGCTTCAATTTCACTGCGATCAACTTCAACCAGCAGTTTTTCCGTGTTTCCGGCAGATTTAAGTACTGTTCTTCCTGTTTCTTGTCCATCTGTATAAGCCACAGCAACAATCTCACCAGAAATATAAACGGTTTCAAATTCCGCTTTGAATTTATTTGCTTCTCCTGCACCAACTTTACCTACTACTTCTCCATTGACTAACAGTTCCACTTCATCTGCTGCAGAGTACACCTCCACCTGAACAGGCTTCGCTTCATATCCATCCCAGCTCCAACTCGAAACCGAATCGCTCCAACCCCACGAAGATGTGTTTACCTTCTCCCCATAATGTGCAGGTCTTAGAACAGCAATGTAAGGCTCATTCCGCAGACCAAATACGATTTCGCGGTAGTATGATGCCGGGCGACGATTTCCAATAATGTCAATGTCTCCACAATAAGCAGTTAGCCATGGATATTCGCCAAACATTCCATGCCTATTGCTTGTTTCTTCTTCATAACTAATTTTACCGATTCCCGACTCACCTAAGTAATCCCAACCTGTCCAAGTAAAATCCCCAATAACATGCCCGTTTTCTTTTACCAGCTTCCAATTGTCTGCAATATCCTTAGGGAAGGTTTCGCTGCCGCATATGATACGGTTCGGGAATAATTCCTTGTCCATTTCATATCTGGAATCTGCATAGTTATAGCCTGCAACGTCTACTGCTGCGAAAGACTCCGATGTTGCGTTTGTTACGAGCTCCGATTTATTGACCAGTTTCATCATGTCGGCGGCACTGCCGCCTAATGTATTATTGAAATTGCCGTCCATTTTCCCTTGTGACAAGGCCATTATTTGTTTGATAACGGATAGAAGTCCATTAACGGAATTGATAACATATCGAGTATGATCCAAGCTGCGGACTTTCTCAGCAAGTTTTCTACCCCAAGCAGCTCCATGCGGACTGCCTGCTTCAGGAACTTCGTTTCCAATCGAATACATAATAACACTTGGATGGTTATAGTTTTTATGAACCATAGCTTCAATGTCCTTCTCCCACCAGAGAGGGAAGCTCAACGAATAGTCATAAGCGGATTTATTCGTCGTCCATACATCAAAGCTTTCGTCCATAACCAGCATCCCAATTCGGTCGCATGCTTGAAGCATAGCTTTACTCATCGGATAGTGAGAGCTGCGAATGGCGTTGAATCCGGCTTCCTTCAAAATTTCTACACGGCGCTCCTCAGCACGATCAATCGTTGCTGCGCCAATGACACCATTGTCATGGTGAACACACGCACCTCTTAGCTTGACTACTTCTCCGTTAATCCGCAAGCCGTCAACCGCATCCAGTGAAAGAGAACGAATCCCAAATGTCGTTTCTTCTTCATCCAACACTTGATCTCCATCCATCAGCTTAATCCTGCATGTATAGAGTGAAGGGCTGTCTACATCCCACAATTTAGGTTCCCTCACAACCATACGCTGTCGTGAGGTCACGGTTTCCCCTGCAAACGCTGTGAGTGGTGCCGAATCCGATGCGACAACAAGGCCAACTGAATCGAGAATCTCCGTTAATATTCTCGTTGCTTGCACATTCATCCCTTCATTCTCAACCGCCGTTGCCACCGTTACTACTGCACGTCCACTAGAAATGTCAGGAGTGGATATTTTAATGCCATCCATAGCAATATGAACCGGATTGGCGACGATAATCTTCGTATTGCGATAAATTCCTGTACCCGTGTACCAACGGGAATCATCATAGCTTCTGGTTACAACCTTAATCTCATTCTCTTCCCCGTATTTCAGAAAGCGGTCAGCCTTGATATAGAAATTGCTATATCCGTATGGATGTTGCCCTGCATAATCATCATTAATGTATACCATCGCATTCGAATAAACCCCTTCGAATTCAAAGGTAACTCTCTTCTCTTTGTAATCAGCAGGAACAACAAATTTCTTAGTATAATCATAGGTGCCATCCGGGTAGTAACCTTTTTTCTCAGAACTAACTGCTTGAGGATCTCGTTCCTTCGTAATCGTCATATCATGCGGTAACGTTACCGGCACCGTTTCTCCTGGACGCATGTTGGTAAAGCTTGTATGAGGCCCTGCATTCCAATCTTGGTTAAAGGTTTGTCTAATCATATTGATCATCCTTTCTTTGCTGCACTTATGGATGGAAAACAGTATATATACCTATCCTACACATGATGAAACCCTCAACGTTATACGATTAACGACTGATTAGATGTCCTTTTCCGACTTGATCATCTCATCTGAATCCAATATAAATACAGCGGGATTCATAGAATCCCGCCATCCCTATGAATGAAACATCTTAAACCTTCCTATGAAGCAAAATGCTTTTTAATAAACGCTTCTGCCTCATCTAAAAGTTGCGCACTTTCAGGTGTACCTCTTCCGACTGTGCCGAAAGCATGGAAAGCACCTTCTACTGAAACCCAAGTGATCTCAACGCCTGCTTCTGTTAATTTGTCATATAGAAGCTGAGCATCGATGGAAAACGTTTCGTTTGCATCAGAGGTCATAAACACGGGTGGGAAGCCACGATAGTCACCATACAGCGGTGAAAGATCCGGGTTTTCCAAATCAATAGATTCGTCGTACAATACTCCTTTTAGAACAGAAGCAATGTTTTTGCCAACAAGCAAGTCATGAGTATCGTAGTTTTCTCTTCCGATATCTACAAGAGTTGCTCCGGGACTGTGAATGATTACCGACGACGGTAGTTGAATGCCTGCACGCATAGCACGAAGTGTGGTTACCAGAGCAGCCATCGCACCTGCACTATCACCAATCAATGAAATCTTTGTACCAGGATATTCCATTAGAAGGGCCTGATACGCAGTAAAGCAATCATCTACACCTGCAGGGAAGGGATGTTCTGGAGCTAAGCGATAGTCTATCGTAAATACTCTGCAGCCAACTTCTGCTGCTAATACGGAAGCAAAGCCTCTTGAATGTTTTGCCGATCCACTGATAAATGAGCCGCCATGCATATAGAAGATGATGTTATCTGTTTCTAGTTTTTCTGGAAACACAACCTCCATATGAACAGGGCAAATATCAGCATCCGCATATGTCGTGCCAGGAGCCGTTTTTTGATGAGCATGGCTTCTCTCCAACATTTCACGTATTGCTATAACGTCTAGCTTTGCGTTATCCGATTGAGCGTTAAGACCTGCCTCACCTGACATTTTTTCAATTGCTTCAATTACATACTTCATTTGCATACTGGAGGCAACTCTAACTTCTTTTGTCATAATCATAATCTCCTTTAGTTATGTTGGTAATCATACAAAGTAATAACAAACTCCAAATCTGTATGCGCTGGATTGTTGCTTATTTTGAGAAAATGCGTTTTAATTCCGTTGCCATAATCGTTCTGCAGTCTCGTGCGACGCTCTCATTTCCTGCGATTTCCATAAATCCATGATCAGAATTAGTGTAACATTTAAACAAAACCTCTACTCCCGCATCTGTCAGCTTATTAGCAAATAACTTATTTTGATGCATCAGCAGATCTCCACGCGCAGCAAAGATGCTTGTTGGAGGAAATATTGTCGGATCAGCGTAAAATGGCGAAATAAGCGGATTTTCAGGATTTTCTCCATCAGGTATATATAATTTACGCAAATGATCTGTACCCTCTGGTGACATCGCCTCCAAATTTGTCAAATCATTAACCCCGTCGGCAACTGCCTCTGAAATATCCAGCGCTGGATATACCAACGCTGCATAATCGAATGAAAACTCCTTTTCCTGATGCGCTTTGACAACAAGGCCTGCGGCTAAATTTCCTCCAGCGCTGTTACCGCCTACCGCAATGCGGGTTTTGTCTAGTTTGTATAGTTCCGCATTCTGAATGAAGTAGCGAATTAATTCATATAGTTCCTCGAGTGCTGACGGCCATTGATATTGGGGAGCCAGCACATAATTCGGGCTGATGACGGCACATTCAACGTCGCGACAGATTTGACGGATCGCCGGTTCATCCATTTTATTGAAGCCGGTTACCATTCCACCTCCGTGAATGTATACCATGACAGGAAAAGGACCATTGCCTTCTGGGTAGTATATATTAACTTGTGTATTGTGACCGGTTTCAGAAACCTCAATGCTCTTAATCTCACCAACTTGTACTTCTAGACCGTCTGTCATAAGCTTTTTTTCGAATCTGCTTGAGTCGTGCATCTCTCTAAGAATATCCAAGTTTTCAAAATTATTTTGCTGTTCGCTCATATCGTCCATCCCTTTCCTTTTCATAGTGTTGTGCCTCTTGCTATTACTCTATGATAGAATTAGATTAAGAGATATTCGTAATTTCGTTTTGTTGTTCACTATTTCGATGAGTAATTTTTAAATAGTTAATTTGTAAATAAGAGGATATGCCAAAATAACCTAATTAAATATCATCTCTGAACTTTTTATCGAAAAAAGGAGGAAATAAAGATGAATGTTGAAAAAAATACAATCTTTTTTCGTGAATTGATACAATGCGGAGATGAGTTAGCCAGCTGGGTTTTTGATTCCGAGGGAAATACTCTTTACAGCAATAGTAGTGATGAGCTTGCTTTTAATACTCTTTTTACCGTATTGAAATGCAAGGATTACATGCTGACCCAAGGCAAAGAACATGACGCACCTTTAATATTAAGCACGTCATCCGGCTTGGTTTGGATTTCGGTTTATGATAAAAAACAAGCAATATACCATTCAATTGGCCCCACTTTCTGCATGGATATATCACAAGATCGTTTAAAAGAATCGTTGCGTACAAATAATCTATCTATTGCAATGCAGAATAAATTGTTTGGTTTGTTAAAGGCTCTCCCTATTGTGTCAGCTATTCTCTTCCAGCAATATGCACTTATGCTCTATTACTGTATTACAGGTATCAAGTTAAAACCAAGCGACATTAGATTCCAAGAGGGCGAACAATCTAATCAGAACTTCGAGTTACACGAAGGACAAAGCAACGGTCAAAAAGCCTGGAGGTTTGAGCAAGAACTTTTAAGAATGGTTCGCGAAGGCAACTTGAATTATAGGCATGTGCGCGAAAAAGGCATTACCATCAGCAATGGAATTGGCATAAATGTTGGCGACCCTATCCGCCGAGCCAAGGACACCTGTATTGTATTTATCTCTCTTTGTACTCGCGCTGCTATTGATGGAGGACTCCCACCGGATACCGCCTATGCAGTCGGGGACCAATATCTTCAGTCCATTCAAACTTGCAAAATATTGACTGAACTCACCGTTATCAATAGTAGGATGTACGATGATTTCGTCCGAAGGGTACATGCTATTTTGGCAGCTCCTAAGTTGTCATCTCAAATTCAAAGCTGCTGCGATTATATTCACATGCACATTGAACAAAAATTATCTATAGAGTTGCTCGCTTCGCAATTAGGTTACTCCAAGTATTACCTGACTCAAAAATTCAAAAATGAAGTTGGTGTATATTTGAATTCATTTATAAACCATGCCAAGATCGAGCACGCCAAGCTTCTTTTGAAAACAACAGAGCTGAGCATACAAGAGATTTCAGAAGCTTTACATTTTGGGACAAGAAGCTATTTCGCCGATACTTTTCAAAAAACTGTAGGTATGACCCCTCGTAAATTCAAGGAAAATAGAACTTTCTATTTAAGTGAAGTTTGATTAAAAGTAACATTTGATTCATTCTATTGGCTTGGAGTTAGTAATCGCCAAAAGTGTAGATAGAAATGAAGAGACATTATTCTGCGAGTCTGTAAAATGAATTCCTATTATGAGGTTAGCCAGCTTAATCTGGTTGACCTCATTTTTATTTACAATAGCAGGAGCACTGGTTCTTATGATTAGCTTGCTCATGGAGTATCAAAACCATCTTGCTGATCTTGAGCAAGCCATCAAAATCAAAGCAACAAGCATACAAGGTTTTGACTTATTGCGCTCTATTCCTGGTATTGGAGATAAGCTTGCGTCATCCATTCTTGCAGAGATTGGGGACATCTCCTCGTTCCCTCATGCCAAAAAACGTGTAGCATTTGCAGGTATTGATCCTAGCGTATTCTCATCAGGTAAGTTTGCAGCCACTAAGAATCGTATAACAAAACGAGGGTCTTCCCGTCTAAGAAGAGCGCTTTATCTGGCTGTGCTTTGCGGTATTCGAGGAGCAGTGAGAAACGAAAGTATTCGGAATTTTTATGACAAGAAGAGGCTTGAAGGAAAGCCTCACCGGGTTGCACTTATTGCTTGCACCAATAAATTATTGCATATCATTTTCGCCATGCTTAAAAAATCGGTTTATCACCGCCCGTCCTAACCCTTTGAAAAAGGATTATTTTACATAAAACTCCAGTTTTCACCGGAGTACTTTCGTACTGTATTTTTCTGTATTTTAGAAAATAAAATAGTTGGTGCGAAAGTAATGACATGATATTAGTTGGTTTGTGTAAACTCCAAAACCCATAAGAATGGTAGTATACGAAAGGCTGGGGAATACACATGGGATTATGGACAAAACAGCAGCTCAGAGCATTCATTAAGGAGAATAAATTAGTTTCTGTACAGGATGCTCAAAACGCATTCTTTTATAGACAGGAATATACAAGATTTTTCAAACGGGGATGAACATAAGGCTCCTGACTATGAATAAGGTGTTGCGCATACATGACCGTCAGCTCGGATTCCGGGTCGATGAGGGCCATGCTTCCAGCCGCACCGCTCCAACCGAATTCACCTATCGAACACAACAAGCCGCTCTCCGACTTCGAAATATGTGTACGGACGCCTAGCCCGTATCCATACCCTCTCATGTGATCCCACATGAAATCACCCCGCGTCTTATCATTCAGATGGTCCGTCCTCATCAGTTCCACAGAGGCCGGCGACAAAATACGAACGCCCTCCGGACTGGTACCGCGATGAGTCAATACGTTCAGGAACAAGGCATAATCTCTAACAGTAGACAATAATCCGGAGCCGCCACTTTCCAACTCCGTGCCTACACGAAAATAGTTTCCATCCTGTCGTATTGCTTTTTCAAGCTCATCATTGTACCAATACTGCGGGATCAGCCTTGTATGTTGCTCATCATTCAAATCAAATGCTGTATCGTTCATGCCCAGCGGTTTTGTAATTTCTTCTTTCAAATAGATGCTAAAACGTTTTCCACTCACAACCTCAATCAATGCACCCAATACATCATGACACATACTATAGTGAAACTGCGAGCCAGGCTCGAATAGAAGTGGTTCCTTGGCAAGTGCTTTTGCAAAATCGCGTGTTGGCAAAGTTCCTTTTGATTGCTTAACAGCTTCCTGAATGGATGGTGAGCCCACGTCATACGAGAATCCAGCCGTCATCGTAAACAAGTCGCGCACCGTAATTGCCCTTGTTGCTGTTTCCAACCTAACTTCGCCATTTGGCATTGTTTTTTTGATCTTCATATCGGCATATTCCGGTAAATAGTCGGACACCGGATCACTGAGCAGCATTTTACCTTGCTCTATTAGTTGGAGCGCTGCGACACAGGTCATGATCTTAGTCATGGAGTAAAGATTAAAGATCGCTCCATCGCCGATAGGCGTTTTTTCCTCCAGATTGGCGAATCCATTGCGATAGTGGTAAACGGTCTTGTTTTTATGCATGATGACCACCTCGGCCCAAGGAATTTTCCAGGAAGTGATGGTGTCGATAAACGAAGTCAACGGTTGAAAGTTCATTTTTATTCCTCCTAGTATTTAGAATCGTGCGTTTCTATTGCCAATTGATTGCGTTATATTACGCTTAGGATACCCATCTACTACTTCCCAGTTCTTAAGAAGATGGAGTCGGACTGTGCTGAAAATAATAGAAAACAACCCTAATCCGCCGCTTATCATATAAAGTATTATAGTGACAATACCGCTTTCGAATAACTGAAATTCCATATAAAACGATGGGATTGCAATAATGAATCCAGCTAAAATGAACACATACCTTCTTATATTAAATCTTTTAATTTTTCGAAACAAGTGTTCATAAACAGGTTTTACATATAACTGTTTTCCGATTGCCGAAAAGCATCAAACAGTCAGATCAATAATAAATACCCTAGGCGTCTCGCTGCAAAAGTAACTCCCATCTGTTCCAAGCAGCTTGAAGCAGGAATAATCTTCCTGAAGGTCGTCTGTTGCACCCATATATGCTTCTTCCTTCACGCGACTTTGTCCATGTTCCTCCTACACCTTTTGTCACACAGCGCCGCTTTGTTGTAATTCCGTTATCTTGCTCTTTCGTTTGTACATGTTATAAACTTTTGAGCAATATGATTGATCTCAATATCATACTCGTTCTGTGGTGTACCTCCAGCTAACAGACCAACTGGGTCCTAATTGTTAATTACTACAGTTAAAAGAGTGGTACTTACTTTCACCTATATCACACCTTATTTGACAATATATTCGGTAAAAGTCTTCTATAAATAGCACTACAATCCTGACTGTAGCTTAATAAAATGAGTTGGCTACCTCAGACCTGCTCACCATGTATGCTATGCAACTATCATTCTCCGTTAGGATTCCTGTAGAGCGTTAATTTGGCGCTTTGCACAAATACGAGCGCCTCCAGTAAGATGGGGTAGTCACGGGTCATAGCCCTTTAGCCATCATAAGGAGGTCGCTCTAACTTGAAGTTTAAAACTCAAACCAAACAAAATCAACTGCTCGAACGTATTTCAACTCAGTACCTTGTCGTCGGCATCGACATCGCCCAGCAAACCCACGTTGCACGCGCCGTCAATTTCCGTGACATTCTGCTGGGCACTCCGCTTCACTTCTCCAACGACGACGCAGGCTTCAGCCTACTGCCGCAGTGGATGAAAGATT
>NZ_VDBO01000019.1:64703-68327 GCF_005930355.1 Paenibacillus sinopodophylli | reverse complement strand
AATCTTTCATCCACTGCGGCAGTAGGCTGAAGCCTGCGTCGTCGTTGGAGAAGTGAAGCGGAGTGCCCAGCAGAATGCCACGGAAATTGACGGCGCGTGCAACGTGGGTTTGCTGGGCGATGTCGATGCCGACGACAAGGTGCTGAGTTGAAATACGTTCGAGCAGTTGATTTTGTTTGGTTTGCGCTTTAAACTTCAAGATAGAGCGACCTCCTTAAGATGGTTAAAGGGCTTTGACCCGTGATTAACCCATCGTACCGGAGGCGCTCGTATTTATGCAAAGCGCAAAATTAACGCTCTACAGGAATCCTAACGGGCAGCAGAACGTGGTGGAAAGCCAGCTAAGTAACTTTGAAGTAATGGCAGTTTTGTTTAGAGGAATAATACTCTACAGGAATCCTAACGGCGAACTTTCGCTCAATAAGGACACAACGGCAGCTCATCAAATGATGAACTGCCGTTTGCTATTTAGAGGGTGAATTATTGGAATTATTCATGTGAGACTCTCAACTATCCCTTAAAGATAAACCGACATGATTGGAATACCGACTTCACAAAAAATTAAAAACCTCGCAAAGCTTGATACTACGCGGTTTCGGCTGATTCTTTCATTATTTATTTATTGGCCGTCTCTATAATGATATGTGGTACCCGTTCATTCGACAAGTTTCAACGTAAAGGAGAAAAAACATGAGAAAATCACTATTAAGCCTATTGATTGCATTATTAGCATTCGGAACTTCGTTATCACAGATTCAAATCGCGCACGCGGCTGAAGATGAATTTGTTTTCACCACGAGCAGCAATGGCGCCACCGTTACAGGTTACTCGGGTACGGATTTGAACGTGGTCATTCCCTCCACGTTATCGGGGGTGACGGTAACTTCGATCGGAAGATCGGCGTTTGATACCTATGGGACAGGCAAACCCCAAATCACGGGCGTCGTTATTCCGAATAGTGTGAAGGAAATTCAAACGTATGCCTTCCGTTATACTAGACTCACTTCAATAGACCTACCGGACAACTTGTTAACGATTGGCTCCAGCGCCTTCGAGAACAATCCGCTTACAACCGTCGATTTTCCAGACAGTGTGACGACTATCGGCAATTATTCTTTTTATATGAATAGTTTGACATCAATTAAATTGTCGGAAAATTTGAAGACAATTAATGGCGGGGCTTTCGACACCAATCACATTACGAAACTGGTCATCCCGGCCGGTGTAACGAATGTCGCCAGTGCCTCATTTTATAATAACAGCTTGACCAGCGTAACGGTGTTAGGCGCTGGGACATCTTTTGGGACAGGCGTCTTTTCTAGCAATCCAGGGAATCTCAAACTATTCGGAATCGCGAATTCTCCTGCAGCTACTTATGCAGCGAATAACGGTCACGCGTTTGTTGACGGAACGGCGTTGTTTCAAGCGGTCGCGACTGCTAAGGCATTTTTAAAAAATAACTTGCCGGGTACCGGTGTAGGACAAGTGCCGGCTAATGCTTATAACGATTTGACCGCGGCGTATGACGACGCCAAGACATATATCTACGGAATCGGAAACGCGACCGTTGCCTCCGACTTGGTCACCGCCGCAAACCCTTTGACCGCGGCAATCTCTGCATTCGAGGGGCAGATTATCCCGGCGGGCAATCCTGCGGCATTGGGGACTGCGCTGACTGAAGCGGGGCAGGCACTCTCCGATCATACAGCAGGCACGAACGCGGGACAAACATCGGAGGGCAATCGCAGCGCACTACAGGCAGCAATCGACGCGGCGCGGCAAATCATTAATCAGGCCGGCATTTATCGGCAGGATGAACTGAATGTCGCAGTCGCTGAGTTAGGAGTGGCAATGGATACATTCATGGCTGCGATTATACCGGCCGGAGATCCGACGGCGCTCAGCAATACGCTATCGAATGCGCAGCAGGCGATGACGGACCATCCGCAAGGCGCAAACGTGGGGCAAACGTCGTCAGGAACGCGCATTGCGTTGCAAATGGCGATCGATACGGCGCAGCAGATTTTCCAGAACGCTAGCCAATACTCGCAAAGTCAGTTGAATGATACCGTCAGCTCGTTAAATTCAGCGATTCAAGCCTTTAACGCCGCGATCATCGGACCCGGCAATCCGGTAGCGCTTGGTGCAGCGATTACGGTTGCGGAACAAGCGATGACGGATCATCCTCAAGGCACGGGAGTAGGGCAGACGTCAAGTGGCGATCGCGGCGCGCTGGAAACAGCCATCGATACGGCACAGCAAATTCGAGATAATGCGGGTGATTACACGCAAAGTCAGTTGGATATGGCAACAAGCGTATTGAATGCGGCGACCACGGCATTCCAGAAAACTATCGTACCGGTTGGAAATCCATCGATGCTCAATACGCAGTTGGCGGATGCGACCCAGACGCTGGCGGACCATCCCGAAGGCACAGGCGTAGGACAAGCATCAGCGAACGATCGCAGCGCTTTGCAGGCAGCGATCAACGCCGCGCAGGCGATCGCCAACGATGCGCTGAACCAAACTCAGAGTCAGTTGAATGATGCTGTCGCTGATCTGGATGCGGCAAAGACATCGTTCAAATCCGCGATTATTCCGGCAGGAGATGCGACGGATCTGGAAGAATTGTTGGCGGATGCGACCCAGACGCTGGCGGAACATCCCGAAGGCACAAACGTCGGACAAGCATCGGCGAACGATCGCAGCGCTATGCAGGCAGCGATCGACGCCACGCAGGTGATCGCCGACGATGCGCTGAACCAAACTCAGAGTCAGTTGAATGATGCTGTCTCCGATCTGGAAGCGGCAATGGATACATTCGAAGCCGCAATTATCTCGGCCGGGGCTGCGGCGGAATTGGAAGAATTATTGGCGGATGCAACCCAGACGCTGGCGGGCCATCCCGAAGGCACAAATGTGGGACAAGCATCGGCGAACGATCGCAGCGCTTTGCAGGCAGCGATCGACGCCGCGCAGGCGGTCGCCGACAATGCGCTGAACCAAACTCAGGGTCAGTTGGATGAAGCCTTCGCTGATTTGGAAGCGGCAACGATGTCGTTCAAAACCGCAATTATTCCGGCAGGAGATGCGACGGATCTAGAAGACTTGTTGGTGGAAGCAATTCAGACGCTTGCGGTCCATCCCGAAGGCACAAACGTCGGACAAGCGTCGGCGAATAATCGCAGCGCTTTGCAGGCAGCAATCCACGCCGCACAGGCGATCGCCGACGATGCGCTGAATCAAACTCAGGGTCAGTTTGATGAAACCTTCGCTGATTTGGAAGCGGCAACGATGTCGTTTGAAGCTGCGATTATTCCGGCAGGAGATGCGACCGATCTAGAAGACTTGTTGGTGGAAGCAATTCAGACGCTTGCGGGCCATCCCGAAGGCACAAACGTGGGACAAGCATCGACGAACGATCGCAGCGCTTTGCAGGCAGCGATCGACGCCGCGCAGGCGATCGCCGATGATGCGCTGAACCAAACTCAGGGTCAGTTGGATGAAGCCTTCGCTGATTTGGAAGCGGCAACGATGTCGTTCAAAGCCGCAATTATTCCGGCAGGAGATGCGACGGATCTAGAAGACTTGTTGGTGGAAGCAATTCAGACGCTTGCGGTCCAT
>NZ_VDBO01000019.1:0-64603 GCF_005930355.1 Paenibacillus sinopodophylli | reverse complement strand
TTCCGAAGGCACAAACGTCGGACAAGCGTCGGCGAATGATCGCAGCGCTTTGCAGGCAGCGATCAACGCCGCGCAGGCGATCGCCGACGATGCGCTGAATCAAACTCAGGGTCAGTTGGATGAAGCCGTCGCCGCTTTGGAAGCGGCAACGATGTCGTTTGAAGCTGCGATTATTCCGGCAGGCGATGCGACGGATCTAGAAGACTTGTTGGTGGAAGCAATTCAGACGCTTGCGGTCCATTCCGAAGGCACAAACGTCGGACAAGCGTCGGCGAATGATCGCAGCGCTTTGCAGGCAGCGATCAACGCCGCGCAGGGGATTGCCGACGATGCGTTGAATCAAACTCAAGGTCAGTTGGATGAAGCCGTCGCCGCATTGAAAGCGGCAATGGATACGTTCGAAGCCGCTTGGGTGAAGTTAGTGCTGACGACACCGGCCAATGAGTTGTACGGCCCGAACAATATTCTTCTCTTTAAGGTACGCTATGAATACGAAGTAATCGTTGACGGGATGCCAGTTATTCCGCTTATGGTCGGAGTCAGCTCCGATACTCGGACGGTGTACGCCGCATATACGGGAACACGTAACGAGGCATTGACGGAGCTGACCTTCGAATACAAAGTTCCAGCCGGAATTGCGGATTCGGATGGCATCGAAGTTGCCGCAGCACTGGAGCTTCCGAACGGCGCCAGCATCGTACGCGCCTCCGGCGGAGCCGCTTCGCTAACGTACGGAACGCTGGATACGAGCGGAATCTACATCGTGGCGATGCCGCCCTATGTTACGCTGACGGCTGAGCCTGACGGATCGACGCGGCAAGTAATCAAAGCGGCGACAAGCGTGTACGGTGAATCGGCTGGTAATGCACTGACGGTGCTTCGGTGGCTGAAGGGCAATCTCAAAGCGGCTGATTTCTCCGACGGAACAGGCGGAACTGATATTTTGTCTGAGACTCAATTCACTGTCACTGCGAACGGCGATTATACCGTATATGCCCGAGATAAGGCAGGCAATGAAGCGGTGAAGGTGGTTGCCGTCACCGGTATCTCAACACCGTCTTCGTCGGTTGGCGGTAATCGACCGGTATCGAATTCCACCGTGATGATTAATTCGGCTGGTGGGATTACCGCACTTGTTGATTCGTCCGACATCGAACAAGTCAAACGTCCTGATGGCACGGTGATTGAACAGGTCATCCTCTCCGAACGGATGCAGGAACGAGTGCTGGAGCTTCTGAGAGAGGCGAAGGAACCGCTTATCACGATTGAGATAAACGATCGAGAGCATGCCGTGCAGACACGGCTTCCGGCTGCTTGGATCGAGGAGATGGCCAAAAGTTATCTGAATGCGATCATTGAGGTGAAGCTGAATGGATCCAGCTACCAATTGCGAATAAGTGCGCTCGACCTGGCAGGTTTGGCAGAACGTCTCGATGCGGAAGTATCGGATTTGACTGTGAGCATCATTCAGGAGCAGGCCAGCGAGGATATTCGACATGAGATCGAACGGATCGGCGTCTCCCAAGGATTTACCGTATTCGGTGGCGTTATCGATTACAAGGTGACGGTGGAATCGAACGGGCAAACGATGGATGTGCAAGATTTCGGGGGAACGTATATCGTTCGGACGATCAAACTGGACGGGGATGTGGCGAACCGCAATCTGGTTGCCGTTCAGTATGATCCGGCGACCGGAACAGTCGCTTTTGTTCCCGCGCGGCTGGAAACCAGACCGGACGGCTCAACGGAAGCGATTCTGAATGTGCCGCATAACAGCCTCTACACGGTCGTAGACGTGAAGTCCCGAACTTTCGCCGACTTAACCGGACACTGGGCAAAGGCGGATGTGGATCATTTAGCGACCAAGCTGTTGGTGAACGGCGCGACGGCCGACCGTTTCGCGCCCGATGGTACCATTACTCGCGCGGAATTCTTGACCTTGCTCGTTCGAGGGCTGGGGCTCTCCGTGAAGGAGGTCGAAGACAGTTCCCCTTATGCAGATGTCTTTGCATCCGCATGGTATTCTCCAGCGGTCAATGCGGCGGTGGCGAACAGACTGGCGACCGGCATCAGTGCGGACCGTTTTGCGCCCAATGACCCGATCACCAGAGAGCAAATGGCCGTGATTATCGGCAGAGCCTTAATCTTCACCGGCTATGTAACCGATGGAGATGGTCAAACGGACAGTCCGTTGGCTGCGTTCACGGATCGCGACGCCATCTCTTCATGGGCGCAATTGGCTGTAGCCCGTGTAGCGGAAGTCGGAATCATGAAGGGGATGGAAGACGGACGCTTCGCGCCGACGGAATATGCGACGCGGGCGCAGGCGGCGGTCATGCTGAAGAGGCTCCTGCAATACCTGCATAATATCGATTAAGCTCTGTTGCACGTTCACTAACTGGAAACTTTGGTTCAATGATCACTGGGAGTAGTTTGCCATAGGCAGACCACTCCTATTTTTATTAAGTTATTTGACAGGATACATGCAAAACGAAATGGAATATAACAATATTATGCATTAAGATGTCTATAAGGGTATTAATCCATTACTATGGCAACTAACTTCCTCTAATTATACTTACAAACCTGAATCCCATGGAATTGGGGTTCCGTTTTTTTACATTTTTTTGGTTATGCAAAAGTTTGAGTAAAACGGCGGTACACTCCAAGAAAATTTGGCTTTGAAGAACCTGTTACTTTGAAGATAAAATTGAAGAAAGTTCAATGGTAAGCAACAAATGTTTACATTGAACCTTGAATAAGGATGTTGGGGATCTTGACTGGAGGTGATTTTTTTAAAGGCTAAACTAACGGCGAGCAATAACTGAATATTCATAAAGACGAGGCTGCCGGCATAAAGCGGCAGCCTCGTTAAGTTAACGGGTAGGATAGCTCCAACATTTAAGTCCTGGCGTGAGGTATTACGAATTATTTCTAGAGTATAGACAAGGGTTAATTTAGTGGTTATTGACTTATTAGTACGATCGTGCTGAATTTTTATCTATGAGTACTATATCCTGCCTATTGATTCGGATTGAGGCTGTCCGCTTCATTGCATATAATGAAGGTACAACCCTTCGGGGAGATAGTTAAGGGAGGCCGCGATGAACGAGACCGCATTTGACGAATCATTATTTGCAAGCTTGAAGCCGGGCTTAACCTCGTACTGTTACCGAATGCTAGGCTCCATGGACGATGCGGACGATGCCGTTCAGGAGACGAGTATTCGGGTCTGGCAGAGCTGGAGCATGTTCAGACAGGATTCCTCGTTCAAAACGTGGGTCTATCGGATTGCCTCCAACCTGTGCTTGGACAAGCTGAGACAATCCAAACGCCGCGCGCTTCCTGTTGACCTGTTCGACCCGGCCGTCGCCATCGCCGAGCCGCGCGACACGCTGCCGGACGCCGCCTGGATCTGGCCCGCTCCCGACTTTGGGGGCAATCCGGAGGATCTGCTCGTCCGTAGAGATACTCTTCAACTGTGCTTCATCGCTCTCCTGCAGACCTTGCCTCCGCGGCAGCGCGCGGTACTCATTTTGAAGGATGTATTTGAATGGTCCTCCAAGCAGATTGCGGAAACGTTGGCGATATCACCGGCAGCGGTGAACAGCGCCTTGCAAAGAGCCCGAGAGACGATGGACCGGGCGCAGCTTCGCTCGGATGAACTCAGCAGCATGGACGTTCAACCGGAGCAGCAGCTGCTGTCCCGGTATGTGGAGGCCTTCGAGCAATTCGATATTGCTGCGCTCGTCGCGTTGTTCCACGAGGAAGGCTGCATGTCGATGCCGCCCTTCGAGATGTGGATCCGCGGCAAGGAAGATTTGTCCGCCTTCTATTCGCTTACTCGCTGGCATTGCGAAGGTTCGCGATTTGTGCCCATTACGGTCAATGGCGGCTATCCAGCGTTGGCCCAGTATATGCCGGGCAAAGAGGGCTCTGGCCTGGTACCCTGGGGCATCCACGTCATCGAAACCAAAGAAAATCAAATCCTGCACGTTCAAAACTTTATTCATACGCCATTATTTTCGCGATTTGGGCTGCCTGAGCGAATTGACCAATGAATTTCGTCATTGGCTTACGTCTATATCATTGAGAATAACCAAACGACGAATATCATGAGAAAGGTGTCTATTTCAAATGGAAATGAGTCAACCGACGAAAGTAACCGTGCAAGCCGTCATTCAAGCCCCTGTCGAGAAGGTATGGCGCTATTGGACCGAGCCGGATTACATCACGAAGTGGAATCAAGCGTCCAAGGACTGGCATGCGCCGAGAGCCGAAAACGATCTGCGGGTCGGCGGCAAGTTTCTGACGCGGATGGAAGCGAAGGATGGCAGCATGGGCTTTGATTTTGGCGGCGTCTACGATGTCGTGAATCGGCATGAGGCGATCGGCTACACCATGGAAGGCGGAAGAAGAGTGGATATTGCTTTCGTCGATCAAGGGAATGAGACGAAGGTCATTGAAACGTTCGACGCGGAAAGCTCCAATTCCGTCGAGTTCCAGCAAGGAGGCTGGCAAGCGATCGTGGACAATTTCAAAGCCTTTACCGAACAAAACTAATCATCGCGAAGAAGACGCCGGGGAAGATGCCCGGCGTCTTTCTTTTTGAACCCTAGTAGGAGCGTGCTTTAAGTGTACCTTAACCTTGTGCCGTATTCATGTTCATGTAGTTAATGGCCCACAGATGACCGTCCAAGTCCACGAAGCCCCAATGATACATGGATCCATAATCTTCAGGTTCAGCGTGCAATTTCCCGCCCAAGGAGACCGCGGTATTCACGATTTCATCGACCTTTTCCCGGCTCTCGAAGGCCAATGCGATCGTCATCTGCGCATACTTGCTCGTATCGACGGATTCCTTCTCCGTGAGCGTATTAAAGAATGCTTGATTGATCAGCATGACCTGCAGGTTGTCACCGATCACGATGGCTACCGAATTCTCGTTCTCGGGGAATTGCGGGTTGAGCTCGAATCCGAGTCCGGTGAAGAACGCTTTTGATTGTTCCACATTTTTTACAGGCAGGTTGAAGCTCGTGAATGCGGACGTTAATGCCATTTTCAAAAACACCTCTTCGTCAAATTAGTTTGTGTTCATTTATGCCTTCGTTTATATAGACGACAGTCGATCCGGGAATTCATCGGTCTCATAGATTCGGAAGCGTAAATTTTTGAAAAATAACTAAAAAGGAATTCGTCTGAATGTATGACAATTAAAGGGCGGGTATCAAGTGACGATTACGCTATCGGGCAGTTTAGTTTAATAAATTTTTCAGTCGCCTTGTTTCAAATAAAGGAAAAACTATCAGTTATAAAGAATATGGAAAGAGTACAATCTAAGATAGGAGTATGACTATGATTAGTGAAGAAACCCAAGCAATCATCGAAAAGTATGTTGAGGCCTACAATTCATTTGATGTAGAGAGCATAGTGAAACTTTTAGAAAATGATATTTTGTTTAGAAATTTTTCCAATGGTGAAATTAACACAGAGACCAGAGGAATACATGAGTTTAAAGAACTGGCAGAAAAGTCGTCAACGATTTTCGCTAGTCGTTGTCAGACAATTACCGATTACAGTGCTATAGATGACAGAGTAGAAATACGAATTGATTACGAAGCAAAACTAGCTGTTGATTTGCCTAATGGATTAAAGGTTGGAGATACGCTTCAACTAAAAGGGAAGTCAGTATTTGTTATTAAAGAAGGAAAAATAACATTGATTGAAGATTATAGTTAATTAACTTGATGAGACATCGCATTATTAAGCTAACGGAGAACGATAGCACCACGATATGAAGGCAGCCGGCTACGCGATCGGCTGCCTTTGTTCGTTGAAGTAACGGGCAGCATTCAAGACATAAATATAAGGAGCTGGTGGTAATGAATAAAAAAACGGAAGAATTCTTTAGAAGAATGTTGCATTTCTTACCTTCATCTGAGATTGCGTATAAAGAATCAATCGCTACCTACGGTGAGGTGCTAGAAACTGTAATAGTTGAGAGGATCTTCATGCCTGAAATAATTAAACTATTAAGTGAGGAAAAAAATATCAACCTATTAGATAATATTTTTAAATATTTTGAAGAATTATCTAATGACGAAGATGCTCACTTAATGAACCTTTTTTCAGTAACGGTATTAGAAATCCTTGGGAATGACAGATCGATTCTAGGGACTGCACGAAAATACATGGGAACTAAAACGATTCAACTTCAAATAGAAGCTGATAGAGATTTAGGTAGACAAGTCCCTGACTTCAACTAGTACCATATGAAAATTTCAGGAAGGGCTTTTGTTATACTAACGAGAGACGTTAGCATGAAAAAGTAGCTAAACCTAAGGTTTCGAAGGAGCAAGCAGAATGTATGATATTGAAGCAAAAATAACTTTAATAAAAAGCTATGAAAAAGATCTAGGGAAACATAAGCCAGTTTCCTCAGGATACCGTCCTGCACATTTGATTAGAGATGATTACCTAACGACAGGGGAACACCATTATTACGATGATGTAATTCTAATGCCTGGTGAGACTGTGATGGGGACAATTACTTTTATATCCCTAGAGGCATATCCACGTACGCTATGGATTGGTAAAGTAATTAGAATTCAAGAGGCATCAAGAATTGTTGGATATGCAGAAGTAACGCAAATCTTCAATGAATTATTGAGAAAACAGGATTAAGCTATCGGGAGACGATAGTTGTACACCATACATGGATGGCAGGCGCTAATACGGGTTAGTTAAATGCATGATTACTTAGCTTGTATTATGAGAATATAAATTATAATAAATGTGGTGAAATGGATGTCGGAATTGATTAAGTTGGTAGCACCGTCTATTGAATATAAGGATGAGTATGTATCGTTTTTTAAAGAGTGGAAGTCAAGTGGCGAAGATATTACCCCGTGGGTTGTAGAAAAAGATCCTTCTAATTTTGATGAAATGATTGATTTCTTGTACTCGGAAGACACAGGAGATAAGTTAACGAACGAGGGCTTTGTTCCCCATTCTACGTTCTGGCTCATAGTGAAACATTCAAAGATAGTCATTGGTGCAGTGAATATTAGACACCGACTCAATGTGAGGCTTCTGAATTGTGGTGGACACATCGGGTATGGTATACGCCCAGCAGAAAGAAGAAAAGGTTATGCTTCGATCCTTTTAGCATTAACACTCCGGATAACAAAAAAATGGGCTTAAACAAAGTTCTATTAGTATGTGATGAAGGCAATGTAGCATCAGAAAAGACCATCATCAAAAATGGAGGTCAGTTTGAATCGGAGTACGAAGAGGATAATGGGAACATTGTAAAACGATTCTGGATTCTGCTATAGCCCTTTAACGTGGGGGCTTTAAGCTAACGAAGAACGATAGTTGAATAACACACATGAATGAGCAGGTGTCGCGATGTGCTCATAATTTGAGTAGAAGCTTTCTGAAATACTCTGAAAGAGTTAATAAAATCATGCAGACAGTGGGAAAGGTGAAAATATATTTTCTGACTATTGATGAAGGCGGTCAGAGTATTATTCCAGTTAGTAACTTCTCAACACCCATCATCTTTGAAGAAGATAGGGATTTAATAAACGGCTTATGGAGTGCAGTCATTGAATTTCACAATTCTCCAAATATTCAAAGAGAGTCGACTGCAGACTTGTATTTGCTTTTCCATGAAAAAGAAGAAGCATCAAATCATTTAATCAAACCTGGAATGAAATTTGAATTAATAACAAATAGAGTGATAGCCAAAGGGATAATTGAATCATTAAAAAAGTAAAGGCCGTAGAGCGATGGGGGGCGACGCAAGAGCTAATACGTAATTTGAAAATAGCAACTGTTATTCAACTATTAGGTAACGTTAGTTCAGCGAACTATGAAGCAATCCTGTATTCCCAGCATGTAGGGGTATTTGAGTCTTTAAGAAAAGGCTGTTGTATTGAGATTGTACTGAGAAAAAAATCTGTATATAAAGGGAGGCGATGCCCCTAAAGAGGAGAATAACGATGAATGGTGTGTCAAGGTGACAAAGGATAAATTGAATGTGGTTCGATATACTCGTAATATAGGCCGAATGGGAAACAGTCTTGGAGTAAGCTTGCCAAAAAGTTTGGCTGAAAAGTTGAATGTCTCTCAAGGCGATGAGATTAAATTTGTGGAAAATGATCGCGGTGAAGTTATCTTGAAAAAGGTTCGGTAAAATCAACTCCCCGATAATGTACGGCCAGAGGTTCTTGAAGCGTTTTTTGACGTATTTGAAGAAGATGAAGGTATTCTTGAAGACTTAAGGGACCGATGAAATAATTATATTCCTAACTAATTCGGCTGTGGAAGTCACGCGATCAGTTCTTGTGAATGCTAGAAGCGGTAGTCAGGGCAGTAATTCGTCTAGTGTATATCCTTTAGGAAATGCGGATCTCAAACAGCTTAGGGCAATGGTTGGCGGAAATGAACTGGGGTTAACCCCTGCATTTACTGCAGGAACGACAAGTTATAGGGTCGAAACATCAGCAGCCCAGGTCGAAATTCAGGCAATTCAAGCAGATATAAATGCAGCCGTAACCCTGCTTGAGGAAACATACACCGGAGCAAGAACAGTATCTCTTGCCGAAGGGGACAATATATTTAAGATTACCATAAAAGCGAAAAACGGCATGATTAAGATCTACGGCCTAATTATTCACCGTAATTAAACGGAGAGTCCGGCATGTACGTTTATTGATGTCAAAGATCATTGGGCAGAGACTCAAATTTGTGAAGCGGCAGGGAAGGGTATTGTAGAAGGTAATTCTGCGACAATTTTCCGTCCGGAAGGGCTGGTTACGCGGGTGGAATTAGCAGTTATGCTGCTGCGTATTCCAGGTGTCTCTCCAGAACAGGGGGAAGCAGTCAAGCTTTCCTTTACTGATAATGATAAGATCCCTGTTAGGGCAAAAGATACGGTAAGCAATGCGGTGAAGAGCCGCATACTGGAAGGGGACCCTGACGGTACACTGCGGCCACAGCAGACGGTCAGCCGTGCGGAAATGGCTGCCTCGACTCACCCTTCTTACACTAATGGAGAAGAGATCTCGAAGAGCAAATTAGTTTAATACTCCATGAAAAGGTAAGTATTTAAGAGAAAAGACTGGAGAAACGTACGGTAGACATGAAGAAGGCTGGTCCGCTTGCTGCGGCCAGCCTTCTTCATGTTTGTATTACTCAATAAAAGGATTCCAGGTGTGGAGAGGGGTTAAGCCATCAGCTAAATGCTCTTCATTAAAGGCAATTGGAGTGGCATGGTAACCGATTAGATTGAAGTTTTCGTCGTATAAATAAATAAAGTAGAAAACATCTCTTACTTCATTTGGAGATGTTGGTGAATTGGATTGTGAATAGTAGTAGGTTGTTAAACCTTGTTCTTCTTCATTGAATACAATGTGATTAGGCCCATAAATAAATCCCGATGAATTGAAATGAAATGGAGTCGTACCCATTTTGAGCATATCATTGACCGGTGCTAAAGGGTAATTATTTATTTGATATGGAATTGTTTCAGCATAATAGCTAAAGTATTTGGCTTCTGGGTATACTTGTTTAAGCTTTTGTGGATTAAGATAAGCTTTAAATGCATGGCTTAATGGTGTTGTAAGCCATGGTTCTTCATTAAATACATCGATGAGATGTTGCTTGGTTAGCGCTTCTACACGAACGCCGATGTCTTCCACTACTCTTGTAACGGGTCTTAGATCGTACTGGTACGATCCGCTTTCCAGCAACAACTGGTCCCTAATGACTTTTACATTAAAGGTCCCTGTTAACTGCGGGAAGTCTTCTACTAGAAGCGAGCATGAATCAGATACCGAACACGTTTGAAATGGTTGTTCTGCCCCGACATGATAGAGTTCTATGATATCCGAAAAGAGCAGTTTTTTACCATTTACCATTGAGAGATTATATCTAAGGTCAGATTTATGGCCATATTCATTGTAATCGAAGCTGCTCGTTCGCTCGATTCTGGAAGCTTCTTGAATGCTTCTTGGGTAATGAATATAAATGGTATAGAATTTTGTGCGGATTTCATCACCACTAAGTACAGAAATATTAATGCTGAGATCCTCATGTGGAGCAATATCAACAAAGAAGGTACTATTAATATCAGTAAGAGGTTTAGTTTCGAACGAATTATCTATTCGGTTTTCAATAGAATAACTAACTTTCTCATAGGCCGATTTCGTTACTGTGATAGGAACTTGAATAGATGACGCCACTAGGTTGTTAATAATGCTATAGGAATATACATCAGACTTGAACCCAGAATCGGTCTCGTAATAGTTATTGTTGAGTTGGTTGAGGGTATAGCCTTCGATTTCAATGTTTACCAAACTAGAATCTTTACATTCCAACGGTGCGTTTTCTTGAGCGCAAACGTTGCTCTCACCGCCATTATTGCCTCCATCGGAGCCACCGCTGTTTCCTCCATCGGAGCCACCGCCGCCAGTTGACCCGCCGCTGCTTGGGGGCGTAGTAATGGACCCTGCAGCTTCGCCAACAACCTGATTAGGCTGAGTCTCAAAGCTGGAACCTGAACCGCCGTTATTAACAGTGGCTTTTATAACCTTGCCTTGTCCGATTAATTTAGTTACCGTATCAAGGATGAGCTGCTGCACGCTTGCTTCTTTGCCCAGATTAACTTCATTGTTAGCAGCATTTGTGCCAAAGGTTAACTGCTGAACAGAACCGCTTGGAATGCTCACTTTAATGCTAGCTGCTAGCACGCTTACATTTTCAAATAGACCTGTCAGTTGTACCTGCGAGCCTGTTGGCAAAGTACTGGATAATTCTACATTACCGAATCCGCTATCGGTGACAAATGACTCTTCCAGCTTCACTGGTGATTGGATCAAAACATATTGAATCGTAGTGGAACCGGCAACAACGACCCGTACCGTTCCATCGTTCTTGTTGACGATAATACGGAGAAGCACAGAGTCTTCAAAATGAATGGAATTGGCGCCGCCGCCCTGAATGGCAGTATTACCTTTAACCGTTATTTTTTTGAAGAATGCATCCCCTTCACCAACGCTTGAAGCAATCGTCAGGTCACCTTCAATAATAAGATTGCGAAGCGTAACCCCAGCTGAGGCTACGATAACATTTCCTTTAATCGTTTCTGTTCCGCTCTCGGGACCATAAACTCCTGGTTTATCATAAACAGCTGCAGGCTTCACAGCAGCTAGAGCATTCACCAGCAGCGTAACTGCTTGTGCTCTTGTCAGCTTATCCTTAGGGCCGAAATTTCCGTTTGCGTAGCCGCTAATAATGCTCTCTGTCACTAGCGCAGATACAGCTGGTTTGCTCCAAGCTGCTATTATAGAAGCATCTTTAAACTGCTGGGCGCCAGCATCTCCGGCAAGCTCTAGTTTAAGCAGGTTTGCAATCATAGACGATGCTTCCTCGCGGGAAATCGGCTGATTCGGACGGATGGTTCCATCCTCGTAACCTTTGACATATTCAGCTTTAACGGCTGTTGCTACTTGATCGAATGCCCAATTCGTGCTCGGCAAATCTTTGAAAGCAATAGCAGCCTTTTCCTTTAAGTCGAATGCCCGGTTCGTTAAGGCAATTAGTTCAGCTCGGGTGATGGCTTTGTTAGGCTGGTAAGAGCCGTCGTTATAGCCTTGTAAAAGGCCTTCTTCGACCCATTTGCGAAGATTCGTTTCAGCCCAGTGACCTTTTAGGTCATCCGTTATCGGTGTGGGTGCTTCTGCCGCCCCAACGCTGCTTATTATCGATAGTGACATGGCGAGTATTACCAATAGACTTATAGATTTTCTCATCTTTTTTAATAATGGCAAAAAAATTCTCCTCTACTGATTAGAATGAAAATAAATACATTTCGATCATAAATCCGTCAAAAAAAGAGTCGTATTCTTCATAAAATAGTCATATAGACAGGTTTATTAATAGAATATGGCGAAAATGCACTACATCAGTATACCCAGATTCCTCCAAAGTGTCGATATATCGATAGGAAAATAGCTCTAAAAGCTCCTTATCGAGGCTTTACTCTCATTTTGGTAACGAAAGGTTTGGATAAGAAGGATTTTCCTCTATTTTGTCGAAATTCGTAGAACAGGATTTTGGAATGGAGGAAGCTAGCTTTGAGACTTCGAAATCAATTATTGGGTGGAACCGCCATTGTGGCTTTATTGTTCAGTGGATTAGGTGCTGTTCATGCAACTGGTCAGAGCCTTTCCGGTGAGCGTTTAACTAGCACGGGGCTTCAACGATATGCACAAACGAAAGCGGTACAAAATAAAGCGACGGTAGCCAAAATAATAGATATCACCAATTTGCGCAAAGGACCTGGCATTAATTATGAGATTGTAGCAAGGGCAGTGGCCGGTGAATCCTATCCGATTCTCGGATCGGAAGGGGAATGGTATCAAATCAAGCTCTCAAGCAGCAGCAAAGCTTATGTTGCGAATTGGGTTGTAGATACGGATGCGACGGACAGCGGTAAGGATTCTTCAAATAACGGACAGAAGCCGGATAAGGAAGAACAATCAGGCGGCAAAGGCGAGAAGGAAATGATTGTTAAGATGGTGGCTACGACCAATTTGCGCAAAGGTCCCGGCCTAGATTATGAAATTGTTACGAAAGCCCGGGAAGGAGAATCCTTTCCGGTCATCGGTTTAGTCGGAGAATGGTATCAAGTATCGCTGCCGAGCGGGGGGAGCGCTTATGTTGCGAATTGGGTTGTGAACACGGGTGAAGTTAGTCAGAATGACAGTAAAGTATACATCTATCATACCCATAACCGTGAGTCTTGGAAAAATGTATCAAGCAGTACAAAAGGGACCTCTTACGATGATCCGAAAGTTAATATTACGCTGGTAGGCAAACAATTAGCGCAAAGCTTAGAGAAAAAGGGAATCGCATCTTTAGTAGAAGCAACTGATTTCGCTGCCAAATTGAATGAGCAGAAGCTAAGCTACACGAAGGCATATGCTGAATCACGCAAAGCGGTAGATAAAGCGATACAGTCGCATGCTTCCTTGACTTATTTCTTCGATATTCATCGCGATGCGGATGTGCCGAGGAACAAAACGACAGTTGTTATTAATGGAAAATCGTACGCACGCATTATGTTTGTAATCGGAGACGCTAATCCGACATATAAAGAAAACAAAAAATTTGCAGATGCGCTGAGTGTGCTCCTGGATAAGAAATATCCTGGCATTTCAAGAGGCGTTCTGACCAAAAGCGCGCATCAAGGAAATGCTGAGTACAACCAATCAGTATCTAACGGGAGCCTGCTATTGGAATTCGGAGGCGTAAACAATACCCTGCAAGAAAATCTCCAAACTGCAGAAGCGTTCGCGGATGTGTTTGCTGAGTACTATAAATTGACCCAATAGATTCAAAAAGGAATCTAATGATCACTGCTAAGGCAGAAGTCATTAGGTTCCTTTTTTATGGCTACTTGCTTGTTAGTTTAAGCATAGAAACCATGTTGTTGAGGTGATAAAGGAAGTTCAACCTTACTCGTAAGAGAGCTTCTTGACGATCATCTCGCTAATAAAGGGCTCAATTAAAGTTTGATCATCAAGAAGCCATTTTTCGTGAAAAAGCTGAAGTTTCATAGCTTGATAGAAATCCAGCAGAGCTTGCTTTAAGCTTATGTTGTGCTGCAAAAGCAGCTTAGGGTCTAATAATCTACGTAGTACGACATCCAACTGAATGAGGATGATCTCTGCATTCATCTGGTGAAATATGCCAAGTTCCATGCCTTTATTCAGATAGTCGACCAGCTTCATTTGACAACGCTCTACTGCCTGAGACAATGCTGCTGCTAAATCGGGATAAGTGGTATTCAGATCTTGCAGAAGGATATCGCTTAGATAGAAGGACATCTTGAACGATTGCTTAAAAACCTTGGCAAATGACTCGCCATAAAGCCTTAAATCTTCATGAGAAGGGAGCGTTTCGTGAGCGGGTATTAGTTGATTCGGTTCTAACTCGAACATAAGCGATTCCGTATAGCTCACGCATTTCTCAACTAAACATTCTATAATGTCATCTTTCGATGCAAAGTATTTATACATGGTTGCTTTGCTGATATCCATATATTTGGCGACATCATCCATTTTGATCGCACTGAAGCCATGTTTTTGAACATATGGTATGAGTTTAAGTATAAGTTTTACTTTGGTTGATTTTCTTTTCTCCCATATCTGGTCGATCTCGCAATCCATCATACGGCTACGCCTCCTGCCTGCATGATCTAGTATAACGCAATTTAAGACTATATTAAACTAAACTATACAAAGTAAACTTTTTTACTGTTTTTAGTTTACTTCGTTTAATTATTATGCTATCTTCTTTTCAAGAAAGTAAAAAATGATCTTGAAGGAGCCAGCTATGACTACAAATTCAGGAGTAACCGATACCACTCCGACAACCTCTTTGCGTGCGCTTATTGCCCCGCTGATCGCCATTATTATCGGGTTGTTCATGGTGATTTTAGATACCACGGCCGTAAATGTAGCTATTCCTGTTCTTACTGCCGATTTCAAAAGCTCGCTAAGCGTCATCCAGTGGACGATTACGGGATACGCGCTTGCCCAAGCGGCAGTAATTCCATTGGCTGGCTGGATGTCAGATCGAGTAGGAGCTAAACAGGTTTTTATTGTTTCTATTATTTTGTTTACGGCTGGTTCGGTCCTATGTGCCTTTGCCACAACGGCAGAGCAGCTCATTTTTTTCAGAGTACTGCAAGGGCTAGGCGGCGGTATGGTTATGCCAATCGCATTCGCTATGACGTATCGGCTCAGTCCTCCTGAAAAGGTAGGCATGGTTATGGGCTTTATGGGTGTACCGGTCTTGCTTGCGCCTGCGCTTGGACCAATCGTATCCGGTTATTTGGTTGACTATGTGAGCTGGCAATGGATTTTCCTAATTAATGTTCCCATAGGCATTATCGGTGTTGTGCTATCTATGGTAGTGCTGCCGAATTTTGCAAAGAAGGCTTCCGTCTCATTGGATTTCTGGGGAATTCTGTTGGCACCTCTTGCGTTTGGAGGTCTTTCTTATGGGTTAAGTGAAGGGGGCACGAGCTGGACTTCAGCAAAAACCATCATTGGTATTTCCGTTGGTGTGGTAGCTCTTATTTTATTTACGATCGTTGAGCTTACGCGCAAAAAAGAGCCTTTGCTGGAGCTTAGAGTATTTCGCTCCGCTCAATTCACTAGAGGAATTCTGGTGCAGTGGATTTTACAATTCGCTATGTTTGGCGTCATTTTTACCGTACCGTATTTCATGCAGCAATTAATGGGAATGAGTGCATTCGAAGCAGGATTATGGACGCTTCCACAAGCCATTGCAGCTGGCATCATGATGCCGCTCGGAGGACGTTTATTCGACCGTATCGGCGCAAGGCCATTAGTGATTGTAGGACTAACCTTTGTAGCTATTGGTGCTTTTCTTATCTCATTTATTAACCCTAGCAATACGCCGTGGTTATTTCTTATTCCTCGCGCACTGCTTGGAATGGGAATGGGCTTATCTATGCTATCCTTAAATACGCACTTGATTCAAACGGCGCCAAAAGACCTTGTCGGCCGAGTCACCTCACTGACGAGTGCGGCTCAGCAGGTGGTCACTTCATTCGCAGTAGCTGGACTAACGACGTTCCTTGTCAGCCGCACAACTCATTTTGTGAGCAAAGGCGAGGCGCAAGTGCCGGATGCGATGACGCATGCTTTCCATAACACCTATCTATTGCTGGCCGTTCTCGCAGCGGCAGGGGTGCTGCTGGCGACCACGCTTAAACGGTCTGCTGCAGAAAAAAAAGGGCTTCAACCGCGAGTTGTAGACGAAGGCTCTATACTCTCTTGATGAAACGCTAAGCGGAGAACCTGCTTTGTAAACGTGTAAAGGAACTATGTGTTTATTTAGGGAACGCCGGTATTTTTTCCTGGCATATTTTACGCCATGATCAGTATGGAAGATTAAGCCTTTACTCCACCTACGGAGCCTTTAGTACGACGCCGCTTTCAAACCATATATCTCATATTCATGATTGGGATAAATGGTTTAAAGCGGCGTTTTTATTTTTGAGTAGAGTTATGAATGTCACAAGGTGGAAGCTATAGCTGAATAACACAAATGATGAGCAGATGCTATTGTGGTTTGCTTATTTTAGTAAGCTAACGCGCAGGTCAATGTAACATTCTTAGAATTGGAAGCGTAATAAATAGAATGAGTTATTATACATGAGTCAGCCGCTCTGCAGAAAAGAAAGGATGTAATTATGTATCGAGGAAAATTACAAAAAATCACTATAATACTGTTAGCAATATATACCGTTTTGACTCTTTATTTTTTGTATTTAGGTTTTAACAGAGCTTCTTTTCTTCAAGATTCTAGCATGCGATATAGTCTAATACCGGAAGGGATTCCGTTACACTTTCCAATGGGAAGGGACTTTCAAATTTGGTTTTTTGAGTGGGGCAACTTTGTAGCGTTTATACCTTTTGGAATGGTCATCCCATTGCTGTTTCGTTGTCATTTCATTCGATTTATAACTTTATTTATTCTGTCTATTACAATTCTTGAAATCTTACAAATGCTTTCTCGTTTAGGATCCTTTGATATTGACGATATCATAATTAATACAATAGGGGCGGCGGTGGGGTTTTTGGCACAACGGTTAGTTCATCGTGATCGAGATAAATTTAAAGGAATTTGTCGAATCATTTTAACGGCCATTGCACTCTCATTTGGAGTCACTGCTATTGTTGGTGGCATCAATAATTATTTGGAAAAGGGAGGCGGCGAAGTCGTACCCCTAAATGAGCTTGCATTAACAGATGGATCTGTACTGTGGGATGAAACACTCTTAAGTTTTACAGCAGTCGGAGAAAAGGTTGAGCCTCAAATCAATATGTACAGTAGAAAAAATGCAAGAACTAACGAGACTACGTATCAACTAAATGGAAAATACAAAGAAATAGCAGGCTATGTCGCTATACCAGATGATGTAATTAACACGGCAAGTAAAGGGGAAAGCGATATAATATTTATCGCAGATGGCACAGAAATTTACTCACTGGGTTTATCAGCTAAAAGTGGAGAGAATCAGCTTACCTCTTTTCAAACCCCTTTAAATGGAGCAAATGAACTTACTATTAAATTAATAAACGATGACCCAAATCCGATTACAAAGGCCGTGATGTGGGATATCACTCTTACAGAAGTCAACACAGGACAAAAGATGATTAACAGTATTAAAAGAAAATTAAGATCACTCTTCTAATAAGTGTCGAATCAAGGTAATGATCGATATGAAGATAAGCTTCTCTAGCATATAAGAGAAGCTTATTTTCATTCGATGAGCGATTCGAGCAAGCAAGACTCGATGATGAAGTAGAGCTATGTGGTTCTGAATATCAAGTTTATAGCACATCGTAAGCAGTCTGCCTAAAGTCTAAAAACGTCCTAACACGGTGATCTGCTCTAGTATCTTAGCATCGTACCACTTTCAGATGCATGCATACAGATATGCGTTCTGCTTCGTGGGGATACCAATTTTATTGTTGTGAAGCGTGTCAAAGTAAACACTATTGCACTTCTTTTTTAAAGTGTACAATGATGATGTTAATAGTTACTCGTAGCTGTGAGTATTGTAGGTATCGGATCATTATATCTTCTAAAGAGTCGATGTATAGGAGTGGTTATTCAACTTTAGCAATCTTATCTAAAATCAATCAGAAATTATATAATATGCCATTGAGGGATTTCATTGAATTGAAGTACAACGAGAGGGGAAGAAAGTATGGACTGGGAAACCCACATCGAGCGGTGGAGCCGAAATGCCGTTCGATTGCTGGATATTCGACAGTATCGTGTGGAGGATGGAACAATACCTGATCGTTATGTGGCGAATAACAGCTTTTTCGTAATTACTACCCATGGAGAGGCGAGAGTGAGTCTGTCAGGAACAGAGTATCGAACGTATTCCTTTCACATTCTGCACGGAGGCAAAGGAGCAGAGTTGGACGTTATACCGCTGGGAAATGACTTTGCCTGTTATTTGATATTGTATAAAGCCGAGTGTGACTCGCCAGAGGAATGGGAGAGCTTCCATATGTCGTATGCATTCGTTCCTTATGCGTCACTGCCTCTGCAGGAAAAGTGCCAAACAATGGATCGACTGTGGCAGCAAGCAACACCAATGGATAAGCTGCAGGCGCAGTCTTTGTTTCTTCCATTTGTGTATGAGGTCCTGCGGCAAGCCTACACGTCTACAAAAGAAAACAGCAGACCGAATTTGGTAACTGAAGCGATTCACTATATTCATGAGCATTATAGGAAGTCTATTACAGCCGAGGAACTGGCCGGAATGTAC
Organism: Paenibacillus sinopodophylli; assembly: GCF_005930355.1. Taxonomy (GTDB): domain Bacteria; phylum Bacillota; class Bacilli; order Paenibacillales; family Paenibacillaceae; genus Pristimantibacillus; species Pristimantibacillus sinopodophylli. The sequence goes on along the minus strand of NZ_VDBO01000019.1, from coordinate 46,209 downwards.
AGCTGCAGCGCGAGCTACTTGTCTCGCTTATTCAAAAACCAGATTGGAGCAGGTCCGATTGAATATTTGATTCATGTGCGCATTCATAAATCTAAGCAGCTCCTGCTCAGATCGGATGCTCGTATTCAGGAGATAGCGAGCAGCGTTGGCTATATCGATGTCTATTATTTCAGTCGATTGTTTAAAAAGCATACCGGAATCTCTCCCCTTCAATATCGCGAGGATAATCAGCAGATGGTTCAGTATAATCCATTACGTCTGTTAAAATCGTCTATTGTAACTCCAAAGCTTGGTTCCCATAATGAGAATGAGAGTTATTATCAACGCATTAGGGAAGGGGACACATCAATGTTTAGATTTTCAAGACCAACGTTTGGAGCAATGATGCTATTATGCACAGCTTTGCTTCTGAATGCATGCCAGGCAAGCAACAATGCAGGTACGCCGACCTCATCACCTGCTTCAACAGAGAGCGCAACGGCAAACACAGCTCCAGATACGCGTGTTTACGAGCATTTAAAAGGTGAAACAGAAATTCCTGTGGAGCCTCAGCGTGTGGTTACGCTTTTCCACTTGGGTGAGATTATGGCCCTCGGGGTAAAACCTGTAGGTGCGACTAGCTTTATTCTGAAGAATCCGTTGTTAGACGATGTTTCAGGTATTGAAGATGTAGGAGTTCCGCCTGAAGCGGAGAAGATTCTATCATTGGAGCCTGACTTAATTGTTACAACGGCACCATTTGCAGAGGTGTTTGAAGGTGGATACGAAGCACTAAGCAAAATTGCACCAACCATTGTTGTGGAGCAGTACAACGATCCGATTAAGGATGTTGAAATGTTCGGCGATATTCTGGGCAAGCAGGAGGAAGCGAAGCAATGGAATGCGGCATTTGCGACCAAGATAGCGGAATATAAAGAGAAGATCAGCCCGTTCATTGGTACAGATGAAACCTTCTCGATCTTGAACGTTCGTTCTGACGCGCTTTATGTCTACGGCGATACCAATATGGGAGGCAACATCATCTATAAGTATCTAGGCTTGAAGCCAACGGAGAAGATAAAGACTGATGTCATTAATGGAGAAACGTGGCAAATATCAAATGAGGTCATTCCTGATTTTATAGGCGACCGGTTATTTCTGGCTGTGAATACGGGGGCAGAGGAAGCACTGAAGGAAGTAGAAAAGCTCATTCAATTTTCACCTGCAGGAAAAGCAGGAAAGGTTTACAAAATTGATTTTGATGAATTTCTTCCCAGTGATCCGATTTCTGTAGAAAAACAGCTAGATATTATTACTAATTTTTTAACAGACAGCAATAAGTAAAATATATTTACTAGTGATTGGAGGTGCACTGTGGTTTTGTTAGCCACGCCTCCGTCAATATGAGAAGCCCAACCTCATGAGGTTGGGTTTTTGCATTTGCAAATAGACAACCATGCAGATATTATGAACAAACAAGTGAACGAGGAGTGTGATCGTAAAGTGGAGGAGAGAGGAACGATAATCTCAATGTTATCCTCGCAGATAGGCGATTCGACGCAGCAGTCGAATGAAAATGTAGCGTCAATGTGCAAAGAAAATCCGAATTTATTAAAAGAAATTGCAGAGGGCTTATTCCAAACGGATGTAAAACTCGCAGGAGATTGTGCAGAAGTATTCACCAAGGTAGCCGAAACTCAACCACATTTGGTTACGCTCTATGCTGAAGAGCTCCTCTCATCCATTCAGCATAAACATACGCGGGTACGATGGGAGTCTATGCATGCAGTTGCATTCATTAGTCCTCTTATCCCTGGGCGGATAGTCTCTGTCATTGAACATATACAAGAACGGATGTTAGTGGACCAAAGTACAATTGTAAAAGACTACTCGATACTGTGTTTGGGGAATGTGGCATCCTGTGGTGAAGCGGAAGCGAGAATGGTCCTGCCTATATTAAAGCAAGGGCTTTTACAATTAGGTGATAAGTTTATTTCGAAATTATTAACGGCCATGATTGGGATAGCAAAGGTTTCCCCTAGTCTAGCGGCTGGAGTTATAAAGTTTGGATATGAATATGAAACGCATTCCAAAAGCTCTGTCCAAAAGGCGGCGAAGAGGTTAGTGAAAGCAGCCCAGTAATTTGCTCATTCTGAAGAGACATCAGCATATTGACTTAAACATATATAGGTGTTAAAAATACATGATCAAACCATGAAGCTCTGACGTCACGAGGTTCGGGTTTTTGTTTTTCTCTTGCATCTATTCCGTGTATCTCTAGCCTAGATAAGGGTTTAAAAATGAATACATGTAGCCGGGCCAGTTGCAGTAATATTTTCAGTAACATTCTTATTCTTAATTAAAAGAATGACACTTGAATATGGGGGGAAATCATGTAAATCCTCCTTAATGACTAGTTAGTAAATCTTCAGAATCGATTATAATTAATGAAGCTGCGGTTGTTTGGTTATATTTAAAACGTAAAGGGGTTCGCCTCACTCCTATTAGTTAAAACAAGAAATACGCAGTGAACTTATAAAATAATGAGTTTTTAAAGGGTAATGCATCTCTTTAAATTTACAATATTATGCAATAATGGTAGTATAGAATTTCTAATAGAGATACGTACTTAAGATCTATCATATAGTCACGGAAGGGGGCAATTTAAAATGAATAGAATTGAATCCTTGGATGCTGCAGTTGCAATGATTCCGATTCTGAAGGCGGCTGTTCCTGCTGAGTTATCCATCGCTATTTGTGATACAGAGAAGTTTATTGCCTACTGGCCTGGTGAAAATATTGACTTGAATATTCGTGTAGGGCAATTGCTGCATCACGAGGAACCGTTAACGCAGGCAATTCGAAACAATGTATCCCTAAGGTCAGAAGTACCGGCCGTGTTTTATGGCTTTGAATTTATAGGGACGGCTACACCGCTTCATGACAACAGTGGCAATGTGATTGGCGGTATTGCCGTTCAGCTTCGGAAACAGAGCGAGCTCATAACGATTGCTGATCAAATATCGGAATCTTTATCACAAGCGAGCAGTCAGCTTTCACAAGTTACGGACGGCTCGGTTGTACTTGCAGAATCGGCTCAGCAGCTTCTGTCCCTCGCTCATCGGACGGTGAAACAGGTGGAGGAAACGGATAAAGTTGTATCAATCGTCAAAAGAGTAGCAGATCAAACAAACTTATTAGGCATTAATGCGGCGATTGAAGCGGCCCATGCGGGAGATCGCGGGAGAGGCTTTGGTATTGTAGCAGGAGAGATACGGAAATTGTCGAGTGAAACGTTAACCTCCACAAAAGCTATTCAGCATACGTTAAAAACCTTTGATGAAGCAATCAGTGAAATGCGATTGTCCATTGAAAGTATCACAGCAATCGTTGAGGAGCAAACGACTTCTTCTCGGCAGGTTTTGGCTTTTATCGAAGAGGTTCATCGTATGTCGGAGCAGTTAAATCAATTCGCTAAGAAATTATAATGACCTTGACCATACAACAATGGAGAAGCAGACGCTGTGGCGAGTATCGCTTTCTAGCATCGGATGAGTCGAGGTTTATTTACGAGGATGATCATTCACATAAATCATGTCCTTCTACAGAAGCGTTTGGGTGAAGCCCTAACGCTTTTTTTTTTCGCGCAGTTGGTGTCTACGAATAGCAGCTTCATTATAAGATCGTAAGAGTGGAGTGCTCACGATTGATGGGTTAAAATGCAAAGATAAGATATGACCATATTGCCAGTAGATTATTTTCGGCGGGTACTAGGTAGGCTTAGGGGGAGAGGAACTGCAAATTCATGAATAAGTTCTCAACATACAATCAATCGGTGACCTATTGGAAACAATACCAGAAGTTTTTTCCGGAAGAAATGCAAATTCATGAAGACCATTTACCATCAGAAGAATGGATGACTTGGAACGATGTTCATGTCCATCTGGATCGTATGTTGGTTCCGCATGCAAAATTGAAAATTATTTTCATTCATGGTGCTGGTGGCAATGGCAGATTATTGGCTCCTTATGCACGAATGCTGCAAAAATACGGTTATGAAGTAGTGTCGCCAGATTTGCCGCCTTATGGTTTAAGTTATTCAAATCCGAAGAAACGATTAGATTATCAGCTTTGGATTGACATACTTCATGAATTGATCGATCAGGAACTGAAAAAGGACGGCAAACCTATTATTTTACTAGGCAGCAGCATAGGTGGCATGTTAGCTTATCACACTGCTGTGCAAAGCAAGCGAGTTAGAGGGTTAATTGCTACGACTTTTGTTGATACGAGTGATCCAAAGGTTCGTGATCAGCTTGCTCCTAACAAGCTCATTAGTCGGGTAGGGAAATTTTTTATGGACAAAATTCCTGTTTTATTAGATTTCATGCAAATCTCTGTTAATCATGTATCTCGGATGAAATTAATTACGAACAACGCCGAACTAACCAAACTTATTATGAACGATGCTCATGCCGCAGATACAAAAATCCCGTTGCGTTTATTAAGAACGTTTTTAAATATGAAGCCTGTTGTAAAACCTGAGGATTTTGATGTTTGTCCGGTGTTGCTCGTTCATCCTGAATTAGATCCCATGACGCCTTATCGTTTTAGTAAACCGTTTTTTGATCATATTAAATGTAAGAAAGAATATGTAGCTTTAGAGGGTGCTGGTCATTTTCCAATTGAGCAACCAGGGCTGGAGCAGATGAATGCTGCTGTGCTTTCCTTTTTGAAAACAATCGAGAACGAAAGATGAATTTGAATATACGAATGCCGCCACTGGGCTGTGGGGGAAGCTAGTCGATACTGAATGAGCTACCACTAACGCCGCTTATGGGTGCACAACGAAGATTGTTAGTTCTCCCTCAATAACGCCATTCAGAACCACAACCAGATGAGGTTGTGGTTTTTACTGCTATGGCCAAATATATATTTCTTTTTGTAACGGGCGTTACATTTTAATGGAACTATCAATGTTATATTTATAAGAACTGTGATGTATGAAGAGATAATCTAATAGGCTAGGTATATGTTTGTATATTCTCATATTCTAGTGATAGGAAGGGTTCGATATGTATGAAAAATAATAGATTTACTGCTCAATTTCATTTGGCGCTATATAGATTGAACACGTAAAGTTAATAACCGTCTGTTAATGGGTAAGAAAAAGAAAGAACCAAGAGAAGGCGGCGATCGAAATGTCTGTACAAAAGAGATTGCAATACTAAAAAATGCCATGAAAGAAACACAAAATCCTCGTATGTTCGAGAGATATCTAGCTGTCCGGCTGCACTTGGAGGGGCTAACACTCTCCGAAATCACGAGAATTATAGACCGATCTTTTCCTACCATTAGTGGTTACTGGAACAGCTATCGCAAGCGGGCTTAGCAGGTTTGGATTTTGCTGAGTACCCAGGTGGTCCAAAAAAACTAACAGAACAACAAGAAGAACAACTCAAGAACGTCATTGCAGATGAACGACCTGTTGATGTTGGCTTTGAGGCGAAGTTTACATGGACCCTGAAGCTGATTCGTGCCTACATCCTAAGGGAATTCGGTCAATCCTATACGCTTAAAGGCGTGTCTAAGATTTTAATGCGTCTAGGTTTCAGTTATACGAAAGCTACCTATTCCTTGGCGCGCACAAACGAAAAAGAGCAGCTACAATTCCGTGAAACAACGCTGCCTACGCTTAAAGAACAGTTGAGCCAAGGCAAAATCAATCACTTGTTGTTTGAAGATAAGTCATCCATTCGGGCCTATATGGCGCTACAATACAATTGGTTTCCGAAGGGACAACAACGAAAAATCCCAACCTACGGACAGCATAAAGGAGCTAAACTATTCGCTGCCATTGATTATGCAACGGGGCATGTCACTCACCGCGAGGAAGAGGAACTCGATGCGAACAAGCTCATAACGGATTTGACTATTCTTGACGTTCGTACGCGTATTGCCCGTATGTTATTGCGACTAACACAGCAGCATGGTGTGCCCTCTGATGAAGGTGTATTGATTGATTTGAAACTAACACATCAGCACTTGGCGGATATGACAGGAACAGCGCGCGAGACCGTAACCAAATTGTTGCTTGAATTACAAAACGAGCGTTTAATACGAATAGATCAGAGGAAAATAGTCGTGTGTAATTTGGATGCGCTTCAACGGATACTCGACTCAGCAAGGGCCTAGTCCCTATAATAGGCATTAGGCAAAGCAGGAAGCACTCCTAGTACTGTTAAATTTTCCTTTTAAATTTAAGTTAAGTATTAACAATTGGCATCTATTCTTCCGATAATATATAGGAGTATAGACCCATTAGGAGGAATATGTTGTGGAAAAGAGTTCTAAATCATTTATTGCAGCGTTACTATTTTGTTTGTTTTTGGGAGGATTCTCGATTCACCGCTTTTATGTTGGTAAAGTAGGAACAGCTATCCTACAAATCATTACTCTGGGTGGTTTGGGAATTTGGTTGCTTATTGACCTCATTATGATTATTGTCGGTAAGTTTACGGACAGTGAAGGCAAAAGAATTACAGCATAGAGTAGTTACATATTTAGCAAAAGGGGCAGTCTCAAAAGGTCAAAAATGATCTTAAGATAGCCCCTTTTCTTTGTCTAAATCGGTTGACAGTGAGAATAGCATCGATTACGATGTTTTTGAATAAGCAGCGGACGAGCCCGCATGCACGCTTCATAAACGTATGTTGGATCACAGTATATCGCACGAATCGTTGCGATCATGATATGAGAGTTGAACTTATGAATCTGGATGAACATATTAAGTCGTGGAACTATGCCTCCATTAAAGTTTTGGACGTTCGCCATACCCACATGACACGAGGCGAGGAATTACGCGGCTACCATCTTCCTGCTAGCAGTTTCTTGTTCTCTGTACGTGGAAGCGCTCGAATTGTGCTGAATGGTATCGAGTATATGACGGAAGGCTTTCATGTGCTTCATGGGGGGAAGGGACTATCTCTCGACATCATGCTGACAGGAGAGGAATTCGAGTACTATATTGTTTTCTACAGAGCCATTCTGCCCATGCCTTGCCGTCAGGAAATCGTCAGCATGATCGAACGAAACCGTCCGTTTCATATCCAATATGGCTTTACTCCGCAGCATTCGATTTCATTATTGCATAAGGTTAGAGAAATGGAACAAGAATGGCATCAGCCCGGTTCATTGGGGCATTTTCATGTGAAGGTATCGTTTTATCAGTTTGTGTATCAGTTGCTCAGTCAATTGGAAGCACAAGGAGTCAAGACGCAGAAGCCGGAGCTTGTCGCTCAAGCGGTGCAATATATCCATGATTATTACGCGATGCCAATTACACTTGAATCATTGGCAGATAGCTTGAATTACAGTTCTTCTCACTTATCCATTCAATTCAAAAATAAAATCGGCCTTAGTCCAATTGGATACCTAATCAAAGTCCGAATTTCTATAGCGGCAGATCTGCTGCTTACATCAGACGCAGCATTACACGAAATCGCAGCCAGCATAGGTTATACGGATGTGAATTATTTTGGCCGCATGTTCAAAAAGGAAAAAGGAGTTTCGCCGGGCAAATTCAGATCCAAAGCGAGCAGTGTGAGAACGGTAAAAGATAATGCTTTAAATGCTAAAAGATTGTCCATTGTCTCTCGAAGAAACAGGCGATATATTGATAATGATAATCGTTATCTATATTTGAGAGAAGGGGATTTAACTATGTATAAGAATGCAAAGTCATCTACGGTTGCCATCTTGCTTATGTGCTTGGCTTTATTAATGGGGGCATGCTCTAGCAACGTATCTAATGCAAATACGACTACAAACGGGGGTTCCGTTGTATCTACTGAACGTCCAGCTCAATCGCAGACTAGCAATAATGCTGGCAATAGCGGAAATGACAAAGCGGCACCCAGTGACGGTACGGGAACAGAATCACGAACAAAAATTGTGAAAACGGTACTTGGCGATGTGGAAATCCCTATGGAGCCTGTTCATATTGTAAGTCTCGGACTTGAGGATATGCTATTATCACTGGATGCACCTTTAGTACAGGCAGGCGGTACAGAAGGAGATTATTTGTACGATGAGCTGACGGAGAAGAATATTCCCGTGGTTGCTTCATCATCGACGCCTAATTTCGAAGCCATATTAGCCGCACAACCGGATTTAATCATGATTATTAATGGATATGTGGATCAAGCCGGATATGAGAAACTTTCCCAAATCGCCCCTACTCTCGCCTATGAACGCGATGATTGGAAAACTTCAATTGTCGAAATCGGCAAAGCGATTAATCGCGAGGAGAAAGCGCATGCTATCATTCAGGCTTATGATGAAAAATTGAAACAGGCTCGAGAGACGATCGTTCAAACGATAGGTCCGGACAAGACGGTAGCTTTAATTCGTACTTCAGAGAAAGAAGCCGATCTGTTCTTTCCAAGCTTCCCCTATGGCGGCGTGCTGTATAATGACTTGGGATTAACGGCTTCATCAAGCGTAGCCGAGTTCCAGAAGAAAACAGACGAGGATTGGGGCTACACCTTATCCTTGGAGATGCTTCCAGAACTAAAGTCGGATTATTTGTTTGTTACTGCGGGATACTCGGGTTCCTTGGAAGCTGATTTTCAGAAATCGTTGGAAACGGTAAGGGAATTGGAAAAGCTTGAGGTTTGGAAAGCGATGCCTGCTGTGAAGCAAAACCATGTCTACAAAATATCTGCAAGACATTGGATGCTTAGCGGTCCCATCTCCGAAAGCAGGAAAATCGACGATGTTGTGAAAGCACTGACGGAAACGAAATAAGAATAACAGAGCACCTTTAAGCTGGTGATGCGATTATCGTGAGATAATCGGACAGCTTGGAGGTGTTTTTTGTTTGGGAGCAAGAGTAGGTTGATAAGTAAATAGGAAGGAAATCATAGAAGGTGGTAAAATGGTCATACATAACAGACTTCAACCAATTGAATTCGTAACCTAAAAATATTTTGTCCGTATGTAGAAGAAGATGGTTCGACGAGGAAAGCTTGCCCATTAGTTACAGCTCATGGAGAGCCTCGTCCTCACATTATTATCATAATAGAAGCTGAGGTCATACAACGTATGAATGAGGAATTAATAGTCCATGCCGATACCTGTTATCGACATGCTGAGCTGAAGGCCGCCAGCTACTTTGCCACGCTTTATGAGCAGGTTATGGAAAAGTCGTATGTACCGGCCTTGTCACAAGATTTTCAAGCTTGGAAACGGGATCATGTTCGTCGTCAGCCGTGGCTTTCTTTTCTATCGCGGGGCAAAGGAACGCAGGGTATAGGGGATTATCACCTATCCATTCAATGGCTGAAGCATACAGGAAAACTAGATGATTATGTGAATCGAAGCGTTTCTTATATGTACATGAGGGATCTGGGTAAGGCGATAAACACACCAGCTACGCAGGCAAGAATTCAGAAGGTATCCGCGGATGTGAAACATCGTTTGCTTCATTCAGGAGATCAGCCAGCGTTTATAAGTTTGGCAGCATTATATAGATGGGCGCAGAAGGAAGGCGTTGAGACTGCCGTTATATGGGTCATCGATAAGCTCAAAGGCGTATCAGCTCATATTCCAGAGGAAATGAATCCCGATCATGCGCAGCGTAAACTGATTAAGATTATTGTGGGTGTTGTCCTGCATGCAACAGAAGAACTAGCCTTGGAGGAGTCGCCTGCGATGCGCTCCAAGGCACTTGATGAAGCGATCCGACTCGGCTACTCTTATGGACTGACCTATCCGTTTATTGACGATCTTCTGGATTCACAGGTGCTCACTGCTCAAGAGAAAGAGCAATATTCAGACCATATACGGACGGCTTTGCTTACGGGATCGGTACCAGCAATAGGAGAGTGGTCCGGAGCTAATAAAGCGATGATTCAATTTGTAAATGCGGAGCTCCGAGAAGCGTTTGAGTATATTAAGCAGCATCAGCGTTCAGGGACACTAACGCTGTTTTTCGAGCAAACCTATGTGTTTTTTCATTCTCAGGAGCTGGATCGTGCCAAAGTATTGTCGAGTGCCACTTACACCAACGAAGAACTATATATCCCGATTATTTTAAAATCCGCTTCTTCCAGGTTGATTGCTCGTTCTATTATTCGCGCGACTGAGGATGAGGGGTTCGAGAATCGTACTTTCTATTATGGCATCTACAATCAGCTGGCTGATGATTTTGCAGATTTGTTTGATGACCTGCAAGACGGGGCAGTAACACCCTTCACCTACTATTTAACCTATCGCAATCAGCGTTCGGATCTGATTAACCCTTTTGAATTATATTGGACTGTTATTTCACATTTGCTGCATGATGTGTATCAATCCGATCCCAAAGCCCGTGAGGTTATTCTTGATCGTGCCATCAATGGTCTAAAACGCTGCAAAGCACGTATTGGCACTGAAAAGTATAATAGCGTGATGGCTATATTCGCTGGAGGAAATCCGGCGTTTAATCGACTTATTCAGCAGATAGTGCGAAAAGCAAAAGATGTGGAGTTTCTGGATAAGCTGCTGCGGGATCAATTAATTACGATTCTGAAGAATGATCGAAAAGAGAAAGAGGATTTTCTAGCGACGATTCATACAGCACGTGATCAGATTAACAAGACATTGCAGATCGCTAGGCCAGTAGGCATGCCATCAATGAAAGAGACATTAATCGACGCGGCCAATTATAGTTTGCAAGGAGATGGAAAACGTCTACGGCCCATATTGACTTGGGTTATGGGTGTACAACAATATGGACTGGATGCGACAGCAATCATCCCCTTATTACGCTCGCTAGAGTACATGCATACGGCGTCACTTATATTCGATGATTTGCCGTCGCAGGATAATGCCTCTACCCGAAGAGGACGCCCGACGCTCCATCAGGTGCATAACACGGCTGCTGCGGAGCTGACGGGTTTGCTGCTCATTCAGCGAGCGATTCAGGAACAAGCCTCGCTTGCTTCCTTTGATTCCAGAAGCGTACTTGCTCTAATGCAATATTCGGCTCAAAAGGCAGAGGATTTGTGCATGGGGCAGGCGATGGATCTCGACGCCAAAGGCAAAGCATTGACACTGGAGCAATTAAATGAGATTTGCTATTATAAAACGGGCATCGCGTTCGAGGCGGCCCTCGTTATGCCCGCGATTCTCGCCCAGGTTCATGAGCAGGAAATGGCTAGGCTCAAAACCTTTGCTTACCATGCAGGTATCGCTTTTCAAATTAAGGATGATTTGCTTGATGTGGAGGGAGATGAACACAAACTCGGCAAACCCGTAGGTAATGATGCAGCAAACAATACGTCCACCTTCGTAACCGTTCTAAGCCGGGAAGGCGCTCAAAAAGCAATGTGGGAACATTACTGCCTTGCCATGGATGCGCTGGATGAGCTGCCGCGACCGATTCCGTTCTTAAATCATTTATTGAGTTACTTCGTTACCCGAGACCATTAGACATTCCTTTTGGATTCAGCAGTCTAGATGTACAAATTTCAAACAAAGTAAGGAGCTTTATGATGCAGACGTTTATTGTGCTAGGAAGTATAATGATGGTTTTGGCCGTTGCTATTGGTGCGTTTGGCGCACATGCGCTGAAGAGCAGGATTACGCCTGACAAGCTGAAGGTGTATGAGGTAGGCGTACAATACCATATTGCACATGCGTTAGGTTTAATTCTAATCGGCATACTGGTAAGCCATTATCCAGATGTCCAGTTGATTAAAACGGCGGGTTGGTTTTTGGCGGCGGGAATTGTGTTGTTCTCAGGAAGCTTATACGTGCTGAGCTTGGTGAAAGCGCGGTTTCTGGGTCCACTGACGCCACTTGGCGGGCTTTGTTTTATGATTGGGTGGGTACTTGTTGCAGTAGGTGTGTTGTAGACGACTTTCTCTTTTGTAGCACAGAGGCTGTCGACGTGATAATTTATAGCCTATACAGACGAATAGGGATACAGACACATGAAAGTGTTTGTATCCCTATTGCTGTCTCATAATAGATGGATTTTCGTCAAACAGGAGGAAATGCGATGAATCGAAGGTTGGGCTATGCGGCTAACGATCGACTGCGAGTGGTGATTTCCATAGAGACAGCGTAGCCATAGAAACAGCGTAGCCATAGAAACTAACGCTAATTCTGAAGAGGTACGAATTGAATTAGACGCTCAAATTCAGGCTGCTGTATCCATGGGCATAGAGCCCACTCATCTGGATAGCCATGCCGGAAGTGTTATGGGCTTAAACGGTGGTCGGGATTTTTTGGAAGTGACTTTGGATTTGTGCGAAAAATATCGTCTTCCTCTCAATTTGCCGCTGCATATCGTGGAGCAGCCCTTCCTCCATCACGCGCAAAAGAAGTTGTTTCAAAAAAGAATCGACTCGGCTAGAAAACGTGGTATTCTGTTGATTAATGATATGATTTCACTTCCATATGATCTTAATCCGTCTGAGGAGTACAAGGATAGGAAAGATCAATTTATAGCGATTATAAAAACTATAAAGTGCGGCATAACACAACTGACGGTTCATCCTTCCATACGAACAACAGAGCTGAAAGCAGACATGAGTAATGGTGATGCAAGAGAAAAAGCGGATTGTCTAAAGGGGATAGTGAAAGGAGCGGGAAGACAAGATGAAAGAAACAGACAGATTATATTCGCTCATAGGTATGCAAACCGTCCATACAGACGTTACAATGCGCGGCCTCCAGCAATCAGACCATCACATGCTGATTGTAATAACAAAGGGAAGCGGAGAGCTTGTCGTTAACGGTCAGCCGCTGGCTGTGCATCCCGCTCATGTACTGGTGCTCTCGCCGAGAGCCAGTTGGAGGATAGACGCAAGGGGCAACCAGCCGCTGGTATATAATCAGCTTGAATTTGAGATATATGCGGAAAGCGAAGATGGTGTTCTCCGTCGCGAGAGCGAGAGAGAAGAAGAGGAGCGAGCCGTATCATTGCCTGAAGCGCCTCAGCTGGCCCGAAGGATAAGCAGCATTTGGGACGGTAATCGATGGGATCGCATGCAAGCCAATATTTGTTTTCAAGAGCTGCTGTTAGCTGTGCGCAAGCGACTAGAGCTAGAGCAAAATTCGGAGCCAGAGCAGCATTACGATCAAGCTCATGAGAGCATTCAATTAACCAAGCTGCACATGAATGCTCATTTCCACAATAGTCTTACTCGAGAGCTGCTGGCAGCAATGGCAGGCATGAGCGTCGCTCATTATTCTCGACTCTTCAAGCGAATTGTAGGTCAAGGGCCGATGGAATATTTGAATGAAGTGCGTATTGCGCATGCTGGTGATCTGCTGCTGGGTACCGAGCGTACGATTAGAGAAACAGCTAATAGGGTCGGTTACCAAGATGAGTTTTATTTCAGCCGTAAGTTCAAAGCCGTTACAGGCTTCTCTCCTACTGTGTATATGAAGAAACACCGGATGTCATCGCGCATTGCTTCAGCAGCTATTCCCTATACCGGTCATTTGCTAGCGCTTGGCATGCAGCCCTTTGCCGCACTAGTCAATCCATCACAAGAGCCAAATGCCGGGCTGCAAGCTACGATGGAAGTGGGTTATGGGCAGCCTGATCTTGACAGGCTTTTGCTAGCAAGACCGGAGCTAATTATTAGCTTTGAACGGGGGGATTACGCAGAGCCGGATAAGGCGGATCTATTCCGGCATATTGCCCCTACCTGTACCGTGCCTTTCCACGGAGAATGGCGTGACCATCTGCGTATAATCGGTAGGGCAGTGAATCGTACCGAAGCAGCAGAGTTATGGCTGGAGCAGTATGAAACGCTCGCCGAACGCTCACGTGCTGCTGTAAGAGAAAAGATTGGTGACCGGACTGTTGCGGTTGCGCAGTTCGAGGCCGGTCGTTTCCAATTATTCGGCAGCCGCAACTTAGGTACCGTTCTCTATCGCGATCTGCAGCTGACAATGCCCAGCCAATTAAACGAAGTATCTCATTCTCGCATGGTGACCATTGAGCAGCTTGTAGAATACGATATTGATCATCTCATTCTATTCACCGCTAGTGAAGTTCAGCAACGCGAGGCTCTAAGGCATGCCTTGACCACTCATTCGGTTTGGCGTGAACTGAAAGCAGTAAACAGCGGACATATTTATGATCTTGGAGCCTCACGCAACTATTCATGCTACACATCCGTGTCTCATGATTTGTTTTTGCGCCGGATGACAGAATTGTTCATGAGCCAAATGTCCATGCGCTGAGCACGCTTATCCATGGCTTTGGTAAAGACGTCTGCCTATAATAAATAGTGATAATGATTATCAAAATCACATTGGAAGGCGTGTAGCACATGTTGTCAAACATAAGTTTATTTAACCAAGTAATAAGACGGGGGGCCGTCATTCTCTCCATGCTGCTGCTTATCGGGTTGTTGGCTGGCTGTGGCACCAATGAAAATGCTGCAAACCAGGCTGCTGCAAATACGGCTGAACAGGCAGGCTCACCAACGGCTGCGCCAGATGCCGAGTCTCCATCCGCTGCTGCTGATGAAACTCGAATCATTAAGACGGTTAAAGGAGATATTGAGGTACCGCTCCATCCTAAGAAGGTAGCAGGCATGCTTTATGTTTTCGCTGATCATTTGCTTGCTCTAGGTATTGAGCCGCATGCGATGGTTACTTACAATGATCTTGGATTTCCTGAATATTTGGCTGACCAGATGAAGGATACGCTAGTGATTGGTTCGGGCGAAGCACCTAATTTCGAAGCGCTGCTCCAAGCGGAGCCAGATCTTATTCTGGCATCGAAGACACTGAACGAAGCGAATTATGAGCAGTTGTCCAAAATCGCACCCACTATTCTTTTCGATAATGAGAATGAAGGTGATTGGGAACGATTCCGTGAAACAGCAGCCGTATTCGGTATGGAAGCGGAAGCTGATCGTATCCAAGCCGAGTACAATACGAAAGTAACGGTTGTTCATGACAAGCTGGCTACTGCAGCACCAGACGAAACGGTAGCTTTCATGAGGGTACAGGATAAGCAATTGCAGCTCATCCAGCCAAGCGATAACTTTACGTTGTTTGGAGCGCTGGGTTTAACACCTGTATCGGTTGAGGGCATTGATTTCAAGGACTCATGGAATGTTCCGATCTCAGCAGAAGTACTGCCTGAGCTGAATCCAGATCGTATGTTTATTATTCTTCGTCCTGGAGACGAGAATAAACTTGCACTCGATCATATTATGGAAACGCCGATCTGGACCTATCTGAACGCGGTTAAGAATGAACGGGTTTATATCGGAGATGCGAATCTCTGGTTCGCTGGCTTCGGACCGATTGGGCTTAGCAAAGTTATTGACGAAATTGCAGCTTCCTTCTCGCTGCAGCCTTAGTCGTTATGATAAGGTGGATGAGATGAATAAGGTCATAGAAACCATTCGCATGAGAAGGACGATTCAAGATTTCGATGGCAGGCCGCTGTCGAAGGAAACGCTGCTAGCTTTGCTGGATAACGCGATATGGGCGCCATTTCATTCTAAGAAAGAGCCGTGGCGGTTCATTCTGTTTATGGGTGACGGAAGACGTGTTTTCGCCGAGGCAGTGCTGAATACGCGGCAGCCGGAATTCGTAGCGAAGCATGGTGCTCAGATGTTAGAAGCATACTGCAGTGATACACCCGCTCATCTGATTGTTGTGATGAGGGCCGATCTGCCTCAGAAAGCATGGGAAGAGGCCTTTGCGGCAACGTCGGCGTTAATCCAAAATATTCAGCTGCTCGCCTGGGAACAAGGAATTGGAGTGGTATGGAAAACAAGTCCTTATAACGAGAGCCTTGTTTTCTTAGCAGCAGTAGGTGTATCACCAGAGGAAAAAGTGGTAGGCACATTGCATTTGGGCTATTTCAGCCCGGATGCAATCCCAGCACCTAAGCCTCGTACGCCAGCATCAGAGCTGCTAACAATCATTGAAGATTAAATGTACAGCGTACCTTCATGGAGGTGCGCTGTATAAGATAATGGATCATTCCGCTGCACCGTTATTGAAGGAGTTCGGTTACAATGCTTCATGGAGCTGCTTGAGCGGGGATTAAGGTTGAAGGGGAATCGATCGTTAAAGCGCCAAGGCTTCCTTCGTAATCTTTTGAATATCGACGTGGCAATTAGAGCTATCATTCACAATATCGGGCAAAATATGCTTCAAAAAGTAATCGACGCAGTGCAGCTTTATTTTTTTGATTTTGACAAGCGCTTCACGGTACATAACGACAAATTCTTTCTCAGTATTGCCTCTTAGCAATTCAGTAAGCGCCTCGTAAACTTGATCCAATTTGTCCGCAACCTCAAGAATAAGCCCTTCAATGGAATCATCCTTGCCCTCGCGCAGCTGTCTGCGGAAGATAGGCTTAAGCTCTTCAGGAATATTCTCTTCTATAAATAAAGCAATCATGCCTTCTTCTACCTGCTGCAGCATGCCGCGGAGCTCCATAGAATAATGTTTCACCGGTGTTTTGATGTCGCCAATAAAAATTTCACCATAATCATGGCTGCTCGTAATTTCGTAAAGCTTCTTCCAGTCGATCGTAACGCCGTTGCTTTCTTCAATATCTGCCAACGTTTTGGCGTATTGTACAACCTTCCATGAATGAGCGGACACGCTATGCTCTTCAAATTTGAATTTTCCAGGGCAGCGAATAATGCGTTCAAGATCGTTAAGCGATTGAAAATACGTATGAATTCCCATGAAGAGCAAATCCTCTCTCTATTTCAAGTATAAGATGTGACACTACAGCTAGTATAAAGCCCATTTGTTAATGGACGATTAATCAATTTGACGGTAAATGTAAATATACGAGTGCTAATCGAGCATGTAATCAAACAGCAAATAAAAATTAATTCCGACTAATCTGATGTGAAATGCGTAAAAATCATTGACAGCGAGCGGAATAACGCTTTATGATGGTTGCAGGGGATGAATGATGAATCCTTTCGACGGATAATTAAAGAGCACAATAATCAACTGGTCAACCAGAGATTCGATGCAGGCGCAAGCGCACCTGCTACGAATCTCTTTTTTTATCCACATAGTCTATAACAAGGAGGGGCGGCGTCATTTGCAGAGGTTGCAATAACGTTCTAACACATACATAAGAACGTACGAGAAATGTACTCACACTCACATAATAGGAACTGCATTATTTTTCATCGCTTTAATTCCAACTATTCTGATAGGTAGAGGTGTATAAGAATGAAAAAGGCAATAAAATCAAAGAAATGGATCGCCTTGCTGTTGTCTGCGGTAGTGGCTTTGCCGGTTTTTGGGGCAAGCAGCGCGGTTGCAGCTCCTGAACCAGCAGGAATTAGCGCTACACAGGACTATTTCGGATCAAAGTATGAAGCACTCGCAGGTAAAGATCATGTATTCGAAACACTCACGTATTACGAGCTCGATTATTTGCTGAGAAATGCTACGAATGGAACGGAGCCTGCTCCGGATGATAACTATATCCTTCTATTTGGTGGATCATGGCAGCCTGAGACGCAAGCCGCTATCGGTTATATCAATGATGTAGCCAAGGAATACGGAGTGACGTCGATCAAAAACTTCGATACGAAGCTGGACGGACCAGACGGCTGGGTGGACATTGCGAGGCCACAGGAACCTAATTATGAAATAGATACAGGGGGTACAGCTACAAACCCAAATACCGCTGCGTCTGCTGCGCAAAATAATAAAAGCTTCAGTATACGCTATGTCGATTTGGCCGCTCGTTATTTGAAAAATCTTAACGGTGTGACAGCAGGTAATTCAGGTAAACTAGCGTTTACTTACACGGGTGAAGGTTCCCCGGGTGCGCAGGAAGTAAATGTCGTGGACTCCCCGTTCCTATTCATCTATAACAAGAACAATAAGGATGCGGAGGGCAAGCCGACCCCGATTATTGCTTCCCTTGAGGGCATTAGCAGCGCTGGCAGTCTTGCAGCTTTGCAGAACGGCAGCGGAGCAGATGCATACAAAACAGCGCTTCGCGGTGTGTTCGATAAAATCTCGCCAGCAGGTACAAAAAATGCGAATTACAAAGTGCTTACGAACCAATCTTACATTTCTGGTTCATATAACGAATTTAGAACAGTGTCAGTTTCTCCTAGACCGGCCACACCAGTCATCTTTAGCAATGAAGATCCTAAAATCGTCATCGATTCGGTGACGCTAGATGAACTGAAATTTACACTTTCTTCGGAAGGCACACATGCCCTGCTTATTGGCTGCGCTTGGTGCGGTGATACACAAGGAATTGTAAAATACGTAAACCAAGTAGCAAATGAGTACGGAATCGAGAAAGTGTACAACTTTGATGCCAAGCTCGATGGCGGGATCGGAAGCTCACCTGGAAATGCTACCAATCCTCGTCCAACATGGGGTGACACTAGTGGTACCAACTTCCTTCACACAAGACAGGATTCGTGGAGTATTACACCGATTTATGTGAATTTGGTTAATGAATACTTGCAAAACATTATTTCCGAAAATACAATTGCAGGTACTAAGATTAACTATTATAAAAACGCCGCAGCGAAAGCAAATAGTACACCGACTACTGCGAGCAGAGTTCAAGCTCCATATGTATTGGTGTACAACAAGAATAATAAAGACGCGAATGGTAACCCGGCTCCAATCCTTGGACACGTGGAACTTATGGGGTATTGGAATGCTACGCATGATAATGCCAATGCCAAAAACTTAAAAGTAAACAGCTTGAGAACGCTTTTCTCACGTACAGAACTTACACCAAGCGGATTGACTGCAGTACCTCCGACCACTGAAGGCGGCGAGGACGCGAAGATTGAAGGAATTGCTAACGTAACGACAATAGGCGGAAGCCAAGTTATTGCGACCAAGTCCTTGGAATACAAATTAAAAGATTCGAACGAGGAATATACACCTGTTCCATATAAAGCAACAGAAGAATTGTTGGGCACTTCAATTACTGGTTTAAAACCAGGTGTGTATGAATTCCGCTATGCAGCTAAACCAGGTTTTCACTCAGAAGCAGACAATTTTACAACTGTAAAATCAGAATTGTATGCTCCAGGTCCAGTAGTAGAGATCATCGTTCCAGATTTCCAAGCGGCTCCGACCAATCTAACTAACCTGCCACCTGAATCAGCTTCAGGCCAAGGTGAAATTGTAAGCATTGTGAATGGTGAGGAAGTTGCTCTTCCAGCTGGACTTGAATATAAGCTGAAAGGCGCTCCAGACTCGTCATACGAACCTGTAACAGGCGATTCGATTAGCGTTGAGCCAGGCCAAGAATATGTTGTACGGTTTGCTGCCAAAATAGAAAACGGCATTACGTATGCTCCAAGCGCCTTCGTTACTTTGTATGCTCGTGGCTACAAGGAGCTTGCGCCTCCATCGGCGCTTAGTGCTGTACATCCGTCCACGATTGCGAACGATGATGGACAAATTGATGGCTTGACAGCGGGTGTCGAATACAAGTCCGAGTACACATTGGAGTACAAAAAAGGGAATGGCACGGAAGATGTATACGTCACTGTACCAGAAACAGCAATTAGTGCTGGCAAGCTTACAGGTCTGACTCCTGATCTGTACACGGTTCGTTACGCAACCTATGAAGACTTCAGCGCAAGCCCGGCTGTTGAGCTTCGTATTAAAGCAAACGTGGCTGCACCACAAGGGCTTGCAGGTGTAGCGCCAACCAACACTTTGCAAAACAGTGGTAAAATTACAGGCGTAAATGCGGGATTGGAGTATCGCTCCGTTAATCAATCCACTTATCAGCCTGTGACGGGTACTGAAATTACTGGGCTGCTTATTGGCGGCTACGAGGTTAGATATAAAGAAACGCTGACCACACTGCCAAGTGCAACGGTTACCGTTATCGTTCCGGAATATGTTGCACCACCAACAGGAGGCACTGGCGGCACTGGTGGAGGTAGCGTCGGCACAACGACTCCGGACAACATTACGCAATCCGGTAATACAGTAGTCGCTACAGTCGCTTCCAAAGTGGATGAAGCTTCCGGTACAGCTGTTGCATTGGTACCTGCAGCTACTGTGACTGGTTTGCTGGATAAAGCAAAACAGGCAGAAGCTGAAGGCAAGAAAGCCGTTCTAGAGATTAAAGTGGAAGATTCGGAGCAGAAGAGCGATATTCAAGTTACCGTTCCGAGAAGCGCGTTCAACGGGCTCGTATCTGGCGCAAATGCTGAATTGAAAATTACAGTGGGGATTGGTTCGATTACGTTCGATGCGAGCACACTGAAATCAATTAGCGCGAACAGTGATTCAGGCGATATCAGCTTTATTATTTCGAAATCAGAGCTTGCGGAAGAAAACAAAGAAGTACTTGGCGACCGCCCGGTATATGACTTAACGGTATTCGCAGGACAATCAATCATTACTACTTTCGGCGGCTCTAAAGTATTCGTTTCCTTGCCATATACATTGAAGGCAGGAGAAGATCCAAATGCCTTAATCGTCTACTATGTAACGGATGAGGGCGAACTACAAGTGATTAGAGGTCATTACAACAAAACGAACGCTGCAGTGGAATATGCAACAGAGCATTTCTCCCAATACATTATTGGATACAACAAAATTGATTTCTCTGATGTTGCTGCATCGGCTTGGTACGCACCAGCAATTAACTTCTTGGCAGCACGGGATATTACAAGCGGAACGGATGCTTCACATTTCAGCCCGAACGCTACTGTAACCCGTGGACAGTTTATCGTATTGCTTCTGAATGCTTATGGCATTAAGCCTGATGCTGAAGGAGCAAGCAATTTCGCAGATGCAGGCAGCACGTATTATACGGGTTATTTGGCTGCTGCGAAGCGTCTGAACATTGCAAACGGTTTTGAAGGGAACCGCTTTGCGCCTGACCAAACCATTTCTCGTCAGGAGCTATTTACGCTTCTGCACAGAGCGCTAAGCGAGATTGGAGAGCTGCCAGCTGCACAAGCGGGATCAGCTTCACTATCCAGCTTTGCTGATGCAGGTAATATTTCCGGCTATGCGGATGAGGCGTTCAAAGCGCTTGTTGACGCAGGTGTTATCTCCGGAACGAATGGCAAGCTTCTTCCAGGCCATGTTTCAAGCAGAGCCGAAGTAGCTCAAGTGTTGTATAACTTGCTGTCTCGCTAAGAGCGGCAGCTATAACTGTATTCGAGAAAGGAATGGGCAGCCGTAGGCTGTCCATTCTTTCCTTCATGAGGCGATGAGATACAGTAATTTGGTTTCGAGTATTAAATCCGATTAAATCTATAGGAAAAACATTAAAATGATTGACACCTGTCTGATGTACTCATACAATAAGATTATAAGTTTAACGCAAGGCTCTTTAATGGCCTTGAGGTGAAATAATCTACTGGACCACCAGAGATACAATGAGAGTGCGAATTCGCACACGCTTTGTGTCTCTTTTTTTTATGCATACTGATTACTGCAGATAAGTTCTACTACTAACATGCTCATGAAGAGCGAAGGGATGTTTGTAAACGATGAAAAAGCTATCTTTGTTCATTATTATTGCAGCCGTAGCCATATTGTCCTTAACCTATGCTGTTGTATCTGCCAATAAGAAAGTTGACGAAGGAAAGTCGGAGAACGGCAGCGCTGTCGTTGCGCCGGCAGTAGTGAAGGAAGCAAAACCGCAGTCAGCGCCTGTTAAGGCAGCGGAAGTACAGCCAACTGCAGAAGCTAACCGTACTGAGCCAAGTGAGCCAATTGCATCCGAAATTGCAAAGCCAGCAACAGCGGCGGCAGTTGTTCAGGAAGTGAAGTCAGAAACGTCTGTTATAGCTAAGGCATTGGAAGCGAATGTAGAGGTGAAATCACCAGCAGCTGATAATCAAGCTTCGAGCAGCAATGCTAGCAAAGCAGCCGTGCAGCCGAAAGCAACGAATGCTCCAGCAGCAATTGCTCCTGTTGCCAAAGAGGAAGTTAAGGTTGCTGCTGCCCCTGTTGTTAAGGAAGTAGTTAAGCAAGAACCAGCGGTTGTTGCTAAGGAAGCAACTCAGCCAGTTGCACCAGCAACTGCTCCAGAAGAAACGAAAAAATCCATTACGGTCGCGAAGAAGCAAGAAGTTAAAGTTGTGGTACCTGCTGTCACTACTCCGTCCTCTTCTTCCTCCTCCTCCTCGGATACGTCTTCGTCTTCTGAAGAATTCTGTGAAGAGGGCTGCTAATCCATTAGCAAACGCACTTGAGTTGGGGGCGGTCATTGGACTGCTCCCTTTTCCATACTTACATTCAGAATGAAGGGCAATCAGTCGCTTTAATAGCGTTCTCGATTGCAAAAGGAGTACTCGACATGAGAAAAAATATTTTAATAGGAGCCTCCGTCATCGTGCTGTTCCTGTTTGCGGCGTATGCAACGAATCAATACAGCATTAGCGGCAAAGAGGAAAGTGAGCTTCCGCAGCCCACAGTAGAGGCGAGTATAGTGAGCGAAAGCCCTGCTTCAGCTCCAGTAGTCAGCAGCGTTCCCGTTGAAACGGCTGAGCTAGAGGATGCAATCGATTTTACGTTAACTGATTTGGATGGGAATCAAGTCAACCTCAAAGATTTGAGAGGCAAAAGTGTATATTTGAACTTCTGGGCGACATGGTGCAAGTGGTGTAAGAAGGAACTTCCCGATATTAACAAGGTGAATGGCTTATATAAAGACGAGAATCTGGTTGTACTTACTGTAAGTGTTGGAGAGAAGCAGGAGCTTGTAAACAGCTTTATGCAAGAGCATAGCTATGAGCTGACAACGCTGCTTGATCCAAGTAAGAAGGTAGCGCAGGATTATGGGGTCAGCGCCCTACCGGTATCTATATTTATCGATAAGAATGGTAAGATTGCGCATCGAAAGCTTGGCACTATGTATGAGGAAGAATTAAAAAAGGTCATTGACGGGCTGCTGCTAAGCAGCTAGCTGGCTGGCTGCCGTAGGGATATCCTCCCTGCGGTTTTTTTGTGCGATCTGCTAGTGTTCTGAAAGGTTCTAGAAGATTTACAAGGATTATGAATAATTTTGTCGAATGTTAGACAGATCAGAAGTAGGGAGGAACCGTCGTGGATACAAGGCAGTGGATGTCAATACTATTATGTTTTGCCACGGCGCTCATGTTGTTCGTGTCCTTTCTGTCCTATCGGAAACGCCATCTACAGGTGGCGAGGACGATGATTTATATGATGATTACGGCTTCCTGTTATTCGCTCGGCTATGCGTTCGAGCTGGTAAGTGGAAGCTTGAGCGGCATAAAACTGTCGCTTCAGATTGAATACTTGGGTATCCCCTTTGTCTCCGCATTTTGGCTGCTGCTTGTTTTTCAATTTACTGGACTTGGGGTACAGTATCGAAAGTGGCTTTCCATTCTTGTGTTTTGCATTCCGATAGCAACGTTTCTTCTGCATGTCACCAATGATTGGCATCATCTTATCTATGAAGCCTATATACCGAACCCGAATGAGACGATACCCTTGTTTATTACGGTAAAGGGACCTTGGTATGCCGTACACGCCATTTACAACTATACGATTCTGCTGCTCGGCATTCTGCTGTTTATTCCGATGTACCTGCGGGCACTGCCAATTATAAGAAAGCAGATTATTGTTTTGATTCTAGGTGCTGGGGCTCCCATGCTGTTCAACATTGCGTACATGTTCAGCAAAGTTATCGACCTCACTCCATTTGGTTTTGCGATATCAGGTCTCGTCTATGCATGGGGTATTTTCAGGTTCAGACTGCTACGCTTAACGCCACTGGCCTACGCCAAAATGTTCGATACCATTCGTGACGGTGTTATCTTACTGGACTATGAGGACCAAATCGTCAATTATAATCATGCAGCTGAGGAAGTATTTCCAGAGCTTGGGCAAGCGGACAGTGTTCCCGCGCTAGGCAAGGATGTGCTCTCGGCATGTCCAGATCTACTTGATCGAATTAGCGACGCAGACTACAAAGATAATCGTTTCCCTCTACAGCGTTTCCTTCATAATCGACAATGCTACTTTGTGTGCAGCTTAACTTATATTTATGACACTGGAAATATACCCATCGGAAAAATGTTGATGTTTAATGATATCACGGAGCTAAAGGAAAATGAGGAACGGCTTCGCGAAAAGTCTGAACGGTTATTACGATTGAATACGTTTAAGGACAAGCTGTTCACCGTAATGGCACATGACATCCGGGACCCGATTGCTTTGCTGGTCAGCTTGACGGAGCTTCTGGGTGAAGAGCCGGCTGACAGCGATATTGCTAGTGCTGAGGTATTCCAAGAAATTAGGCGGCAAGTCCGGGGTACGTTTCACCTGGTGGACAACTTGCTTGATTGGTACCGCAGCCAGAATGGGGAGGTTGCTTTCCGTCCGATTTCATGGAATCTACAGCAGGTTGTAAGGCAGGCGCTGTCACTCGCCGGAGCAAGAGCCGGCATGAAGAACATTCAAATTGTGGAGCATATAGACGAGCGGTTTACGGTAAATGCGGATAAGGAAATGCTGGATCTAATCTTTCGCAATTTGTTGTCAAATGCCATCAAGTATACGGATATCGGAGGCGACATTAAGCTTAGCGCTTCCATGGCGGACAATCAGGTAACGGTATCTATAAGCGACAATGGGAGCGGGATTGATGAGGAAACAGCTGAGCTGTTGCGTCATGATGATATGTTCTTCAAGGAGCCGGGCTTTGCAAGCAAGGAAGATGGGGGAGATATGAGGTTTGGGCTCGTATTGACTCGGGAGTTTCTACGTATGCATGGCGGAAGCCTGCGCTTCGAGAGCTTGTCAGGACAAGGAACTACTTTCTTATTCACGCTACCTGGTACAGCTGGGAGTGAAGGAATAAAAGAACGTGAAGGAGCGGTGGTGAGAGCGAATGAAAGTTATACTCATTGATGATGAGCCTGTCATGCACTTAATTATGCGGAAGATGCTGGTGAAGTATCCTGAACTGCAGGTGGCGGGAACGTTCGCAGATACGCATGCTGCCTCCTCGTTCTTAGATAGCAACAGCGATGTGGAACTTGCGTTTGTGGACATCTCTATGCCAGGTGACAGTGGCCTAACGTTTGCCGCTAAGCTGGATGAGGCGGGCTGCAAGACTCAAATTGTGTTTGTTACCTCACACAAGGATTACGCTTTGGAAGCATTTGAGCTGTCCGTGCTTGATTACTTGGTAAAGCCGGTGACTCAGGAGAGGTTGGAGCGAACCGTTAACCGCGCGCTTGAGAGTAGAAAAACCGTTCAGTTGCCGCAGCCAGCAGACGCTGCCACTCCAAGCAGCAGTCGAATCAGTGTTGCGACACTTGGCGATTTTTTTGTTAGAAATGAAACAGGGCGTGTAAAGTGGATTTCCAGTAAAAGTGCAGAGCTGTTTGCTTACTTGCTGCTAAATCGCGGTAAATGGATTTCGCGCTCCCGTTTAATCACGGATATATTCGCAGGAATGGCGAGTATGAATGCCGAGAAGTATTTGAATACGACCGTATACCAGCTGCGTAAGTCGCTCGAGCCAATCGGGCTTCGGGAGGCGATTCGATCGGAGAATGATGGTTATGCGCTTGAGCTGGAGGGTGCTGTTATTGACTACGAGGAATTTGAGCGCCAGGTAGATAAGCTGGGCAGTATACATGCAGACAATGTGGAGGAAGCGCTAGCTGTTGAACGGCTGTATACGGGCGACCTATTCGGAAGCAAAGCGTATGTATGGGCTATTTATGAGACGGATCAGCTGGCTGAACGCTATTCTGTTTTTGTAAGAGATTTAGCTGCAACGCTGCTTGGTATGCCCCATACAGCCGCCGCCTCCAAACTGCTGCTCAAGCTGCATGCCCGTAATCCGCTGGATGAACCCGTTGTCGGGCTGCTTATGAGGATGCATGCGCAAGAAGGCGAAAAAAAACGGTTAACCGCCCAATACACCGACTATGTGAGACTACTTAAGCGAGAACTTGGCATACGTCCACCCCAAGAATTGTTAATGCAGTATGACTCCCTTATAAGAGGCTTATCGGATGGGATCAAATAAGTATTTGTTTATTCGCTTGAGGATGTCTACTACAGGTGGTTATGCGTTTAAATGCAAAAAAGCTGTCTCCCATGGAGTCGTCCACGGGAGGCAGCTTTTTTAATTAGATAAGCTTAGAAGATTGAAGCAATCGTGCGAACATGGCCGCAGCCTGTGCTCTGGAAACTTGCTCGGTTGCATGAAGGCTGCCGTTGCTGCCTTTCATAATGCCGCGATCAATCGCTGTCGCCAAGGATGCTTTGGCCCAGTCGGCGATTTCCACGCTGTCATTGAATGCCGCTAGAGAAGTAGTGATCTCCTGCTCGCTTAGCTGTGCAGCAGGATCCGCCAGCTCGAGTGCACGCGACAGAATAGCTGCTGCCTCGCTGCGAGCGATTGGTTGGTTTGGCTGGAAAGAACCATCTGCATAGCCAGTGATCAAATGATACTGAATAGCCGTACGAATCGAAGCGGCATACCATTGCTCTGCTCCTACATCGCTTGGAAGCGCTCCTTGTTCCTCTACTTGTAAACCAAGCGCACGGATGGCAATTGCAGCGAACTCTGCCCGTGTTACAGATTGGTCAGGAGCGAAGGATTTCTCGTTCAAGCCATTTACGACTAAACGGGAAGCCATGTCGTTCACTTCCGCTTCACTCCAATGTCCTTTCACATCTTCAAAACCACGTGGATGGTAGATGACAGAATACGTACTATTCGTCAAACTGTTAATAATAGCAAAATATTGTTCTCCACGTTGTACCACTTCGGTTGGCACATGCAGCAATAACCCAGATTTCGTAAGAACGACACCTGTAGTAATGCGGGTAGGATCTGTTCCTACAGGAAGGGCAATTTCACGTTTTACATATTGGCCAAAGCTATTTACTTCGACTTGCTTATCCCCTACGCTTGCCGTAATTGTGAACTCTACCGGGCTAACAAGGTTAGTTGCTCCGTTATTTTTGGCAGCCTGCTCAATTGCAGTGGATTGTGCGCTGCTGCTATCCGCAATCTCCAGACGTAAAGTAAGCTTGCTTATATCATTGCCTGCGCCTAGCTTTTCTGCCAATGCTTTCAGTTGAAGCAAGGCAGCTGGAATGGAGTAAGAAGCCTTATCGGTTGTAAGCTCCAGTAACGCTCCGCGGCTCTCAAGCAGCTGTAGAATTCCGCCATTAATTTCACCGATTACAGAGGAGTAGCTGCCTGTTACCGGAATCGTTACTTTTTTGCCGGGCTCTTGATCAAGCTTCTTCTTCAGATTGTCTTCTATTACTTTGATGACTGCTTGTTTGCTGGTGCCGAAAGCACTTTCTTTAATAGTTGCGAGTGAAGGCTGTTTGATGCCGTCAATGTAAACATCAAGCTGCTTATCTGCAGTTACGGTTGTAACAGGAGTAGAACCGTTTCCAGTATCGCCGCCACTTCCGCTATTACCGCCGTCAGAACCACCATCAGAACCGCCGTTTCCAGTATCTCCATCGCCCCCACCATTGTCGCCGGGAACTTCTGTTTCACCGCCACAAGATGGGAATTGTGCTGGTACTTTGTAGCGAAGTACGGATGTAGCCGCGTTAAATTCAGCTGTTAAGCCTCCGAACACATAAACGTAGGTTTCGTTGCCTTCGATTAGGGTTAATGCTGTAGAATGAAGACGAGCTTCAGGCATATTAGCCAGACAGCTCCACTTGCCACTTGACGTATGGAACGCCGTCACAGAGGATTGTGGTACATTTGATGTGTCTACAGAGGCGCTGCCGCCAATTAGCATAATCGTGCCATCCGGAAGAGCTGCTGCCGAGGCACCTACGCGTCCGGCATATCCAGCTGCTGGACTTTCCAGCTTTGTTACAGTGTTTAGAGCCGGGTCATACACCTCGACATCATTATAAATAGTAGGACCAAAAGATCCACCGAATAGATAGATGTTATCGTTAACGACTGCGGAGGCAATAGCCGCTTTATTTGCGGCAATTTGAGCCGTTTTTACCCATACGCCATTATTTTCGTCAGGCGTATATTTGAGAATGTCTTTGGAGACTGTCATGCCAGAGGCGCCGCCAATCATATAAAGGCTGTCACCTGCAGCGCTTGCTGCTACATATGCTCTGCCTGTATTGCTGCCGTCGGTAGTAGAGGACCAGTCAGGCAAGGCTGTCCAGACTTGCGAATTCAAGGGTGCAATCTTGTGAAACAGTGCATAATTGGAAGAGCTGATGTATCCGCCCATTGTATAAATTTCGTTGTTTAGAACGGCCATGCCATAACCGTTTGCAATTGTAAACTCATCATCGTTGTAGGCATATTTGGCTAATTCAATAACCTCATCCCACTCGGAGTCATTTTGATCATAGACATAGAGCACGCTGCGCGCAGGGACTTCATTAGTAAGGCCTGCAATATAGAATTTACCGTCCAATTGAACAGCCTTCTCTAGCGTCTTTAGCGCAGAAGGCCAAGCCATATCGTCCATTTCCTGCCAAGTGTTAGGCTGCTGCTCGATTGGCACCTCATCTACCTCTGGACCGCCAACAACGAGCAAACCCTCTTCGCCGACACCGACAACTTGTGTGCCGTTCCATGCGGCGGATTCAATGTTTATATCTTTGTCACTAAAAGATTTGTTAAGCCAGTCGCTGCCGCTTATCGATTCCAGAATCGTTAAGTCACTTCCGAGCGCGACATAGCGATCTCCAGCCCAAACGGCTGTACGAATGTTTTCAGACGTAACCTCATAAGTGTCCGTATCTGAATGATAGACATTGCGATCAATCCAGCTACTACCCGGTCGCTTATTAAAAATGGTACCTTGTCCGCCTACGAGCAGGTAGCGTTGATCATTCCATGCGAGCTTATAAATAGAGTTGTTGCCAACGTATTCATACTCCCAGTCCTGCATATTCTGTTTGGCTACAAGTCCTTCGGAAGCGCCGATTAGAATTTCTTCGTCTTTGCCCTTAATAATGGTTTTTACTGTTGTATCGTATTCCGAACTGGAATCGAGGTCATATTTGAGCGGAAGACGCGCTTGCCACAATTCACCATCATTTGACTGAAGAATGATACCGCCCTCACCGCCAGCCCAAAGGACATCGTCGATGACCGTTACTTCTTCCAAGTCAAACTCTTCGTCGTTATTTATGAATGGGTTATCTATATTTTCTGGTATAACAACTGAAGCATCTTTCGTGTCGTAGTCTAATACGGCAATGGACATTTTTTCGCCAACAGCAATATAACCGTTTCCAAATTTAACGACCGAATTGAAATCAATGCCGTTTTCTTCAAAGCTTTCCACATGATCGATAATCCAATTGTTCAAATCTTGTGAATAAGCAATGGCACCATTATCGCCGACTGCCAAATATACGTCTCTCTCGCTGTCATACAGGACATCATTGTAATCCAAATCTGTACTGTTGCCGATTGCGCCCTCCGTGTAGCTCCATACCCAATCCACCTCAAGTGATGCCTCTGCTGTGGGTGCTGGCCATATGCCAATGTTGCCGGCAACCAATACAGCCATGCCTGTTGCAAGCAGTCGTTTCCAACCCTTCATTGATCTGCCTGCGACGTTATTGTGCTTCTTTGTTTCTCTTGTGTTCATTCCTGCATCCCCCATCTTGTTGAACATATTCCAGCTTATTCGACATAAGTCTGGCTTACTCGACAGTATAACAGGGCGGTTCTGAACATATTCAAAACATTCGTATCATCAAAGATGGCTTTCGTATGAATGAAAATCAGGAAGTAGGTCGCTTCATGCGAAGTTCGCAATTATAATAATGTTAATAGATGCGTAGGTACAGCATGATGTACCCATATAATCAGACTGGATGTCATGACATGAAGTTTTCAAAGAAGCAAACCTTATTGGGAATTGCGCTTAGCCTATTTGCCCCTTACCTTATCTTTCTACTTTCCGGGTATATGATTTCGAAGCCGGCTGAGGATTTTCAGTATCAAGACAGTTACTTTATCGTTTTCCATTACACATGGCTTGTTCATCTGATTGGAGCTTTATTCACATTTTTGCTGTACTCGATCTGCATCTTAATAGTAAGAAAAATACGGAAAAAGTAAGACGGTTTATATTTTTAATAGGGGTAGCATTATGCTTGGATGAAAAATTATAGTTTCTTAACTACGGAGCAGTAGTTTATTATCGCAACTGCTCCCTAGTGATTGCTAAATTACTTTAAAGCAGCAGGTAATTTAACTCCTATTAGTTTGTCAGGCGTCTGTATGATGAGGAATCCATCTTCTTTAAATAGATTTTCATATTGACGCGCACCTGTTTTCACCCGGAACTGCGGTTTGCCTGAATCGAAATCGACCGCGTGCAGGATGCCATCCGTCTGGGCCATATAAACACCTTTTCCGTAGACCACAGTTTTTGCAGACGGGTTATCCCCAGTCCAGCTCATGTATTGTCCGTTTACCTTTTTTATACTGAAGAGTGCACCATACTGCGTATTACCGAACAAAATACGACCGCGGTGAACTTTATTAAGTGGATATGAGCTAAGATCAAAGTGTGGCTTACTATAAGTCTGCAGCGGTTTGCCATCCGGTTTATAATTTTTAAAATCATACCTTGCTATCGTTTCATTTTGATGGATATATAAATCATTCCCATCCAAGTAGGTTTGGGTACGAGTATCATTGTCTATGCTAGAACCGTCATTTACATTCCAGCGGTAAATACGACTGCCTTTTACTTCACCGGTTTTTACATTAATGACGGTAAATGTAATACTGCGCTCAGTATCTTCATCTAGGGGTTGATTATTATTTTTAATGAGGTACGCTAGTCCTCCTTCGATCTTGAATGGGGTGTCTTCATTATTCATACCCCAAAGAATCTTTCCCGTTTTCTTATCGATGGCATTAAGTTGACGAGTGGTTTGAGCTGCTTCATACATGGTAATGTTGCGTAATACGACATCTCCTGCATCCATGATTCCTAAACTAGCGTAATAGGCTTGTTGTGGATCGGTCGTTTTTGGGGACCAAGTGTTTACCCAAAGCTGCTTTCCAGTCTTCACATGGACCGCAAATGTATAATTATCTATGAGGGCATATAACGTATCGCCGAAAACTTCGATAGCGTTTGGGTTTTCAATCCGGACGCTCGACTGCCAAAGCTTCTTCCCACTTGTAGCAGAAAGGGCATAGAGACTCCCGTCACTTAAAGTTCCGTAAATATTTCCCTCCCGATAGACAAATGTGGGACGCATGATATCTATCTCATCTTTAAAAGTCCAAACGGTCTTTCCCGTCTGAGCGTTCAAAGCGATTAGCTTCCGATCTCTTAACGTAAAAATCTTGCCCTCACCCGTTGTTGTATAGTTAGAAGTAAGATAATAGTCATCCCACTTATCGACTTGTGCGGACCAAGTTGGCTGGACAATCGGTGTCTGAATTCCTACGTTACCTATACCAATGGATATAACAGGTTTCTCAGCATACACGTGGCTAATTCCTATATTACCTGCTGGTTGTCCAATTTGAATCGCAATGAGTAAGGCAGAAGCAGTAAGAACGGTCCGAAGAATCAATTTTCTTTGCATGGATGAACCTCCTCTAATTTCCATATATTCACTTTACCTCATTATAAACGGACTGCTCAAGAAAAGGTTGCCACCATTCAAATGGAGTTCTCAATGAAATAAAATATTAGTATGGAAAAATGGAGGGTAAAGGCATGCTCAATCAAGCTGTGTTTCTGTGGACGCGCATCATTAATAGAGGATCAGAGCGAGAAGTAGACTTCAAACAATCTTTGCAGTTACTGTCGGGTGCAGCAGATGAGGATTTTCATTTAATCGAGCGTACTCTTGGCATTACATTTCCTGAAGAGTTGAAAAGTTTTTATAGCATACAAAATGGTGCAGTGGGAGGTAGTTCTTTTTTAAGAAACCTAACGCTCTCACCTATCTCACTAATTATAGAAAACTGGAGTTTTTTGCAGGAAGAGTTTGATCCAGATGATATGGAGATGGACATTGATAGTGAAATTAAACCAGTGCTATGGCATTCCAAATGGATTCCAATTGCAGAAAATGGCGGCGGAGATTATCTCTGCATAGATACAGATCCAGCAGAAGCGGGAGTCGTGGGGCAAGTACTCTACTTTTGGCATGATTGGGGAAATCGTTCTGTAGAGGCGAAAAGTTTATTTGAATTTGTTGAAATTTGTTTGCAAGAGGATTGATAATTGAAGAATAGAGATAAGATTACATGTGAACAATTGTCTTTGATAAAATGGACGAAATCCTTCGAATAAGGAAGTGCTGAGCGATGAATTACGAAATGGTTATGCAAGAGCTTGAAGCTCTCGGTAAGGAAAGAACGAAGAAAATATACATGTCTAACGGCGCGAACGAACCTGTATTTGGTGTAGCTACTGGCGCAATGAAGCCAATGTCTAAGATCATTAAAATAAATCAGCCTTTGGCTGAGCAGCTTTATGCGACGGGGAACTACGATGCCATGTACTTTGCAGGCGTAATTGCAGATCCAAAAGCAATGACTGCAGCTGATTTTGATCGTTGGATCGAGTCGGCATATTTTTATATGCTGTCTGATTTTGTAGTGGCAGTAACCTTGGCAGAAGCAGATATTGCACAAGAAGTTGCCGATAAATGGATTGCAAGCGGTGAAGAGCTGAAAATGTCGGCGGGTTGGAGTTGTTACTGTTGGCTATTAGGTAATCGACCGGATAGCGAGTTTTCTGAAAATAAGCTCGCTGGTATGCTTGAAATGGCGCAAAATACGATTCATGATGCTCCCGAACGAGCGAAATATTCCATGAATAATTTTATTTACACAGTAGGGGTATCCTATTTGCCACTCCATAATAAGGCAGCCGAGACCGCAAAGGCAGTTGGCCCAGTTGAAGTTAACCGAGACAAGGCAAAAAGCAAGTTCATATCCGCTACCGATAACATTCAAAATGCAGTAGATAAAGGGCGGATTGGCTTCAAACGCAAGCATGTAAGGTGTTAAACGATTGAATGCAATCAGGAGGCGAGTCTATTGCAAACCATTCAAAAGATGTATGAACATCTTCATTGGGCTAATCAACGTATTCTAGAAACTTTGCAAAATATAGATGTTGAGAGCCAGCAGGTGCGTTTATTTTCACATATTCTGAATGCCGAACGAGTGTGGATTGCAAGACTCAGAGAAAAGGACAGTTCACATTTGCCGATCTGGTCTGATGGTGACCTCCAAGAGTGTACAAAGCTTGTTAAACAAAACGAGGAAGACTTCAGAAACCTACTCACGGAATTAGAAAAGATCGATATAGATAAATTAGTATCATACTCAAATAGTAAAGGCATAGCGTTTAAGACTTCCATACGAGATATTTTAGTTCATGTAGCTCTACATGGCCAGTATCACCGAGGACAGATTAACTCGCGAATTCGAGCAAATGGTTTTGAACCAGTGGGCTTAGATTATATTATTTTTGCGAGATAGTCATTAATCGAGTAGTTGATGAACGGTCATGCCCATACGAAGAGAACCGAAATGACAGAGGCCAATTCGGTTCTCATTGAACGGATGATATTACGCTTTTTGCTCGCTGCAGCAGCTATGCATTATTTTGTTTTCGATCTGCGGAAGTGGAGTAAATAAATAACAAGCAACAAAGCCACCAATCCAATCAGCAATGGTTTTAACAGGATGCCCAGTGATATAAAACTTCCTGCCAAATGCATGTCATCGCCTCTGTATTCCAATCTTCTGGCGGCATACTTTGCAGTCAAAACATCCGTATGTTTCGCCAAGTCCTCTAATATCGGTTCCAAAACGTAACGTTCAGGGGCATCAGCGTTAAGATAAACCAATTCCGTGTTTGTGTTTTTGGTGTTCCAATGTCTAATGTCGGTGTCTGCTAAAGCTTTCGCCTCAGCCCCGGCCAGCAGCATTCGGTCAACTTTTGGCGCACTTGCATAATCATACTGAGCAAAGAGATAAAGATGATGTTTAGTTTGAATCGGTTCCATGGAGTCGGCAATTGTGATTAGACGAGTCGTTCCGGTCGCCGGATAGGTATCAAACAATGTAATCAACGAGAGCTCATCCATTCCTTGATAGAGCAGTACGCCGGTTTGTTCCTTCTTCTTAAATGCATAGTTCAAATAAACATAGGCATCGCTTAGTTGCAGCTTATATTGCTCCATCTGAGGGTGGTCAACAAAATGATAAGTCGGGTAATTGATGCTCTTGGCCAATTTCTTGGAGGTATCTTCACCGGCGAATTTAGCTATTACGTAAAGTGATGCATCTATACCAGAGCTAAGCCCAGAAGAGTTAACGATATGACCCGAATCCACATATCTCAGTCCTCGAACCCAGTTTACCTGAGGATATTTTTTTTCTACTCCGTTAATATCTCCCCAGTGGGTCGTCGCCGACAATCCATCCAACAAGCCTGTACTTGCCAAATTTTCTGCTCCGTTGCAGATCGACAGTAATATCGTTTTTTCGCTTGAATGCTTTAACAAATAATCATGCACCGCTTGCTGCCCCTTCTCCGATCCTGGAGGGATGAACGGGATAACAATGACATCCGGCTCCTTCTTTAGCATCTCATCAAGCTCGTCATAGGAATAGTGAGGCATCACTTTCAGTCCTCCTGTTAGCGTAGTGGGCCGTTTTTCAGGAGCTATTGCATAAACGTTAAATGCCTCAGATGCTGCAAACAACTGGTAAGGCGCCATAAAGTCGATTGCCTCGGTTTTTTCATCACCAAGCATGATGGCTACTGTTGGCTTTTTCGAGTCATACACAGGAGGCGTTGCATTTCTGGCAATCACTTCTGCCGACATCTGTACGTCAAAGCTGCCGGCCTTCGGCAAACTGCTAATACTCGCTAATCCCGCAACGACAGGCGGAAGGACAAAGGCTAAGAAATAAACAACAATACGTACAATCTTTTTCATTTTTTGATTTCTCCTTTTGTGTATGCGGTTATCATTTCTATATTTATAATTCTAACTGTGCCAGATTATCTGCCGCTAAAGATCATTGATCTATAAAATAATCATGTATTAAATTTTGATAAACATTTTTGAATAAAAGTAACAAAAAAAGACCCCCAGCTCATTACGCTGGAAGTCTAGTGAAGCATACATGATTGATTACGGCCTAGCCCTATAACCCGCGCCCCATATCGTCTCAATGTATTGTGGATTGGAGCTGTCCGGCTCGATTTTCTCACGTACTTTACGGATGTGTACCGCTACCGTGTTATGATCCCCCAGAGAGTCGGAGCCCCAAATCCGATCGAACAATTGCTCCTTGCTATAAACACGATTCGGGTTTGCTGCCAGAAAGGCTAGAAGGTCGAACTCCTTCGTCGTAAACGTCACCTCTGTTTCATTCAAATATACTCTTCTCGACATTTTATCGATCCGGAGGCTGCCTAGACTAATTTCTTCATTCTGCTGTTTTCCTAGAAAGCGCTCATAACGTGCGATATGCGACTTCACTCGTGCCACCATTTCACTTGGGCTAAAGGGCTTAACCATATAGTCGTCGGCGCCCAGGCCGAGTCCACGGACTTTATCAATGTCCTCCGTTTTAGAAGAGATCAGAATAATCGGTGTGTTTTTTTCGCTGCGTATTTTTCGGCAAATTTCAAATCCATCTACTTTGGGCAGCATGACATCAAGAATAATTAAATCGTAGGACTCCTGTAAAGCACGAATTAATCCTTGATCGCCGCTATGCTCAACATCCACCTCATACCCGTTTATTTCCAAATAATCCCGTTCCAGCTCAGCTATGCTTTTTTCATCTTCTATAATTAAAATTCTACTCAAGTCTCATCACCTTCCTTAGCCTAATCGCTATACTTGTGCCGACCCCAATTTCGCTTGCTGCCTGTACTTCTCCACCATGTTCTTCAATAATTTGTTTGACGATAGCCAGCCCCAGACCACTGCCGCCCGTCTCTGAGCTTCTGGATAGGTCGGATCGATAAAATCGTTCGAAAATATGAGGAAGCTCGTTCTGCTGCATTCCCTGACCATTATCCTCAAACCGTAGTTGGACCCATTCGCTTTCTTCAGCTACTCGAATCCGAATGGTTCCCCATTCTTTATCCATATATTTTACGGCATTGTCTAAAATATTGCTGATAGCACGCTTGAGCTTTTCACGGTCCCCCATAATGAGAACAGCCTCGTTTGTTGATAGCTCCAATGAAAGTGTTATCGCTTTTTCGTTCAACACAAATTGCATCTCTTCCGTACAATCCTCAAGAAATTCAATAATGTTCACTTTTTCAAAATAAAACGGAATTTTCCCCATATCCAGCTTGGATAGCATAAATAATTCATTAATCAAACGATCCATATCCTTCGTTTTTGCATAGATGGTTCTGATGTACTTATCCATCTTGTCCGGGTTGTCAGCTACTCCATCCAATATCCCTTCTACATAACCTTTAATACTTGCTATTGGCGTTTTTAAGTCATGTGAAATGTTCGAGATGAGTTCCTTCCGATTTTCCTCATATTGCAGTTGCATGCCAATCGAATGCTTTAATTGCTCTCGCATTTCTTCAAAGGCTTGAAACAACCCGCCAATTTCATCTTTTTTAAAATTCACAGCGGAGTCCAAGTTGCCATCTTTGATCTGGTCAAC
Organism: Paenibacillus sinopodophylli; assembly: GCF_005930355.1. Taxonomy (GTDB): domain Bacteria; phylum Bacillota; class Bacilli; order Paenibacillales; family Paenibacillaceae; genus Pristimantibacillus; species Pristimantibacillus sinopodophylli. Next base: position 9,551 of record NZ_VDBO01000019.1, on the reverse strand, counting down.
GGCGCGTCGCAAGGCTTTTAAAGGGGTAACGGTACTTCGAAATACAAAGTAAGTTAGCGCACCATTCGTTAGTAAGAGAATAAAAACCAATAACAAAACGGTAATCACAACGTATTTTCCGATAAATTCAGATAGAGGCCCGATATCCGTCACGATGTAAAAACGGCCCTCGCCTTGGTCCTTGTATTGAAATTGGTAGCTGTTTGAAATATAAAAATAATCAGCAAAGCTGCCGGATCTGTCATATTGATCGAAGGCTTCCACAACCTCCGCTTTATTCAAAGAAGGCGAAGCATAGACCAATTGATTGTTTTGTTGAAGAACGATGCCCATGTTGATTTTTTTAAGCTGGCTATCCCAACCCTCAAGCAGAGATGGTTCGAGCAGCAACTGATCTGGGCTTGTAGAAGCTTTCAGCTTCATATCGGTGAATACCTCTTTTTGTTTCGTCATCATGACCTTAAAGGGATTATTATTATGGCTGAAGTTAAGGTTGTAGCGGCCAATAAATTCACCAACAAAAGCATTCAAAACGATGTACAATGCAACGGCTACGAGTATCAATGGCAGGAAAGACATCAGAATATAAGATAACAATAAACGAGCACGAATCGACATAATATCCCTCTATATCATTTAAATTAACAATCCCAATACTACGAATTTCACAGCATGTTGGATAGAGTCTAACGAGTATCATACCCCATCTTTATTAACTACTGTTTAATAGAAATAAACAAGTAAATAACAATAATTAATTTTTTATAAAATGATACGAGGGCGATGGCTAAAGGCCATGGAACAGCAAAATGCCACAACCCCGTTCGGCTTTCGATATTCGTTCTCCCTATATTTTAAAGAATGATTCGGGTATAATATCCCCATTACAGCGAACAGGATGTGATAGTGATGGCAATCAGCGCTTGCCAGATTGGAAAGGACCCATGCAAAGCCTGAATTGGAGGCGATATTTTGCATGGGCTGGACTAGATGAGAGTCGCCCAAGTAAGCATTTATCAGTTCTAATAATTGGCTTTGCACCTTATTTGCTGTCCAAATAAAAATAAGGGGCTGACGTCCATGTACGAACCATTTATTAGAAACGCTCAATATAATGTTATCAAGAAACAAGCAGATACTGTGCTTCATGCTCTTCGAGCGGTTGGCGATCCGAAAATATTGGAAACCGTCCGTTATAGCGCGCTAACCCGGATAATGGAGCTGTTTCCGGACATTACGGATCATCGGAAAACGATGCTGGAATCCATTTCGGATTTGAAAATGGCAGATGATTTTCACAAATATCTTCAGGATTTTGAACCGTATTTGCTCGAATTTCCGCAGATTACAGAGAAGCAAATTCGGAAGCTGTTTCCGAAGAACAAGAAGCTGCAGCTGCCTAACCTCGCAGTCATCGACTATCGTTATGTATCCTATCTGAGTTGGACGGATATCTCGACGAATAAAATGTACATCGTGTATGATGCAGGTGGACAATTTATCGGTGTAGAAGGTCGATTCACTACGGTTAATAAGAAAAGCTACTGTTTCGTATGCAACAGATACGAAGAGCTCGTCTTTTTTTCAGCAATAACCAAGAAAAGGCCGGCACAAGCTTCACCAGATTATTACAAATCGATCGGCAACTATATATGCATGAATGGTCATGAATGCAACAAGAACATAACCGATATTTCTGCGTTGGAAAAGTTTATTGACTTGGTTATTGGTTGAAATACTAGGAGAGCCATCCGAAAAGGATGGCTCTCCTAAACTTAACCTTTTAGCCTGCCTGCCCTGTATAGATACAAAGGGGCAGGTTTATTTGTATTTATAAACCCCCTATATTGTTTACGATTGCCTCATGGCAGAGGGATGACCGCACGGGTTATGCTGAAGCAAGCGTATGATTAATCCGTGAGTAATAGGGGGATAACCATTATGAATATCAAAAACACGGCATTACAAGTAAACAAGCAATCCTCGCACAATCCGATTATAGACAAGATATACACAGCTGATCCATCCGCGCATGTGTGGGAGGATGGCAAGGTTTATATTTATGCTTCGCATGATATGGACCCGGCAAGAGGCTGCGATCTGATGGACAGGTATCATGTGTTCTCGTCGGCAGACATGGTGAACTGGGTCGATGAGGGAGAGATTCTGCGCTCGGAGGATGTGGCTTGGGGCAGGCCGGAGGGCGGCTTTATGTGGGCGCCGGATTGTGCCTATAAGAACGGGACTTATTATTTCTATTATCCGCATCCAAGCGGCTCAGCATGGAATGATACATGGAAAATTGGCGTTGCCACGAGTAAGAAGCCCGCAAGCGAGTTTGTTGACCAAGGGTATGTTCCTGGACTTGGTGGATTTGCCCTCATTGATCCATGCGTATTGGTTGATGATGACGAGCGGGCTTACATGTATTACGGCGGCGGCAGCAGATGCGAGGGCGGCGAATTGAATGACGATATGATGTCGATTAAGGGCGACATGCTGGAAATGGAAGGGCTAGAGGACTTTCACGAAGCAGCTTGGGTGTTTAAACGGCAAGGTTTGTATTATTTGACCTATGCGGACAATTTAGAAGGCAATAACCGGATGAGATATGCAACAAGCGATAAACCGCTCGGTCCTTGGACATACCGAGGTATATTCCTTGAGCCAACCGGTTGCTCGACTACACATGGCTCCGTAGCCGAGTTCAAAGGACAATGGTATTTGTTCTATCATAACCAGGAGATTTCTAATGAAGGGAACTTAAGAAGCGTATGCATCGACTATTTGTATTTTAATGAGGATGGTTCCATTCAAACGGTTGTACAAACCAAAGAAGGTGTGCTGCCAGTAGTCCATACACCGAGTGAAGCTCTGGACCTTAACAGATATGAGTCAGCAGCTAGCAGCACAGGCGGAGGTGCTAGTCTCGAAACGGATAAACAGGGTAATCGGTTCATTAGCGGTTTGGGTGGTGAAGGCTCTTATTGCGAATTTGAACATGTAGCTGGAGAGCAGGGTGGCCGAGCAGCACTATTTATTCACTATGCAACGGAGGAGCGTTTGGCCAAGCTGCATTTGACGGTTAACGGAAGCGATTATTCATTGCTTAATGTGCGATCGACGGGCAGCTTATCCGAATTCAGCGGCGAAGCCCGGATTACGGTTCCGCTAGAACCAGGTCATAACAATATAATTAGATTGTCTGGCGGCTATGGCGAGGTCAGAGTGGCGCGTATGCTGGTTGGTATGTTAGAAGGCTGATAAGCGCAGGCATGGCTGAACCTCCTTCTGAGCAGTCGACACAGAAATCGATTATGATGCAGTTCGCAAGCACTCAGCAAGCAGGAACGATGGTTCATCTTCAGGATGAAACCAGCAAGACGATTGCAAGCTTTGCTCCTACCAAGGATTATCAGACGGTTGTTATTTCCTCTCCAGAGCTGCGGGAAGGTACGACGTATACCCTTTATACGGGTGGTTCTTCAACGGGCAGTGAATCGGGTGGACTTTATTCAGAAGGTGAATACCAAGCAGGCTCAGAAATTGTCAGCGCGACCCTCTCTACATCCATTACTTACTTGAGTGAATCAGGAGTAACATCAGGGAGAACATCAGGTCAAGGTGGCGGTGGAAGAGGAAGACTCTAAACTGGCTTTTAAAACGGAAGAGCACCGCCATTCCTAAGTTAATGGGAAAGGACGGTGCTCTTTCCGTTATTTCGAGGGCAAGTGTTTATTGTTTGGATATAGCTGAGAGCGAATATGGTATGAACTGGAGGTTTAAGGCTTGAAAAAAAGCGGTATTGACAAATAGAGTAAAGTGCCTTAAATTGATAATATCATTTTAAAAGTATCAAAGTAATTATTTAAATGAAGTTAGCTGCTGAAGGAATATATATAAGTCGAAGTTCTAGCCTTATTTCATTTTTGAAAGGGTTGAACAAATTCATCAGTATAAAGGAGTGTTAAGGTTGGAAAATCACTTAGAGCAATTACAAAGTCAGTATCGTGCCGGGAAAAAACAAGCTTTGTGTTTTTCTGGGGGCATACGCCGCCTGCTGACGGAAGCGTGAACCAAAGCTGCTTCAGCCAATGGTGGATTTGTGAGTTTCAAGTGGACGGGATAATGTATACCAGCACCGAGCAATACATGATGGCGGAGAAAGCTCGTTTATTTGAAGACCACAAGATGTTGGCGGCCATCATGAAGACGAATCAGCCCAAAGCGATTAAAGCATATGGTCGAGCTGTTCAAAACTTTGACAACCGCATTTGGGAGCAGCATAGCTTTGATATTGTAAAACGAGGAAATATAGCGAAATTCTCGCAAAACCCGGAGCTGTGGAATGTTCTTAAGCAAACGGGGCACCGCCTGCTTGTGGAGGCCAGTCCGTATGACCGCATTTGGGGAATTGGCATGAAGAGTAGTGATCCTCATGCGAATCATCCGTTGAAATGGCGTGGCAAGAATGGCCTAGGCTTTGCTTTAACCGAGGTGCGTCAGGAATTAGCACAGAAAGAGGGAGAGTACGATGAACCGTAAGCAAACAGCAGAGGAATCGTTATGCATTATGCGCCAAGGTTTCTATGAGCATAAAGGGCGCAAGATCGATTTCGCACAGGCACAAAAAGCTTCAGAGGAAAACAGCGTACTTGTTACGCCAGAGCAAGGACGAGAAATGGTGAAGGCATGCATCAGCAAGCCGGCAGCGCCGTTTGCGAAAATAACGTTGGCCAACATGGCTACTATTAAGGCTATCTTGCAATTAGATGAAGCGAATAAAACGAATATTGGCGTACTTAACTTTGCGAGTGCCAAAAACCCGGGCGGCGGGTTTCTGAACGGCGCGATGGCGCAGGAGGAAAGCCTTGCTGCATCGAGCGGGCTGTATGCCACGCAGCTATGCCATGAACATTATTATTTGACTAACCGTGCGCTTAGCTCCATGATGTACACGGACTTTGCCATATATTCGCCTGATGTGGTATTTTTTCGCGATGAGCGCTTCAGCCTGCTGGAGCAGCCGGTTACCGCGTCTGTATTAACGCTGCCTGCAGTCAATTATGGGCAAGTGCTGTTAAAGGGAGAGGATTCGAAGGAAGCGAAGCGCGTGATGAAGGATCGTATGCGTATAGCCTTAGCTATTCTAGCCGCTAAGGGCGACAAATCGATTATACTCGGAGCTTACGGCTGCGGCGTATTCCGTAATGACCCTGTTGAAGTTGCTAAATGGTGGAAGGAACTGCTTTTCATTGAGCGATACGGTACACTCTTTGATGAAATCATGTTTGCTGTACTGGATACTTCCAAAGAACAAAACAGTATTCGTGCCTTCGAGAATGTGAAACTCTCATAACGAGTAAAAATTTCGACCGCTGCAGGTCGTTTTTTTATGTCCGCCGAGGTACTGGAATTGTGTGGCGCATGCTTCTCATGCATAATTGATGTATTGGTTCAAATGGGTATTTACTATTCATAATGACGAGCGCAAAGCTTACTGTGAGTAGTCCTTATGGATAATTATGGAGTTGTTGGTCAATTTGGAATGGCTCGCATATCCGATAGGAGGTATATCGAATGAATGTTTTTCTTTTGAATACTGAGCTTCAAGGCACTCTGCATATCTCTACGTTTTTGAAGGATCATTACGTAGGTTTTGATTGGCCTGGAGTTGGGGACTTAGAGCAAGTAAGCAAGGATGAGGGACAGGCTAAGGCGGTTCAAGGCTGTGATAATAAGGAGTTAAACCTGCTGGAGCAGCTACAGCAAATTAGCTCTTTCGTGTATGATATGCAGGATGGTGATTACCTCTTTATGACAGATGGCGATTATGTTCATATGGGAGATCTAGGCGATTACTATTATGTCGACAGCATGTCTGCGGATACAGGCAGCCCTTGCCATAGGCGAGGCGTTACATGGTTGAAAAGCTTGTTGCGGTCAGATTTGCATCCGGAACTAAAGGCGTTCGTGGATCGGACAGCAATACTATCGAAGCTGGAGAAGGCGGTAAGCCTAGAGCAGGTGGAGTATTGGATGGCGAGGCCTGCAGGACAGGCCGAGAATATGGTGCGAGCGTCGATAGTCGACGGAGAGACCATTAATCAGGCGTTGGATATACTGAAAAAGGCAATGAGCAGTGAGGATGCAGATCGACGAGAACGTGCTGCGATAGCCGTGCTACAGTTCGCCAAGCCATAATGGTGTATTAATGCGAAAGAAAGCCTCCAATTCCACGTATTCCGCGGTTTGGAGGCTTTTGCACGAAAAGCGGTTTGCTCTCGTAGTGATAATGATTCCGATGCTGCTAAAATTCAAGCAAGCCTGGGCTGTCCGTCAAATATTTCTCAGTTAATATCGATAGCAGCTGGATGCCTACCTCGTTATGTCCGCCTTCTGGAATGATAATATCAGCATATTTTTTGGATGGCTCGATAAAAGCCTCATGCATCGGTTTCACCGTATTCAGATATTGGTCGTGCACGGACTGGATCGTTCTTCCACGCTCCTCTATATCCCGTAATACTCTACGCAATATACGGACATCTGGATCAGTATCGACAAAAACTTTAATGTCGAGCATTCGGCGGATGCTTTCTTCTGCCAATACGTGCAGTCCTTCCAGAATGACGATCTTATTCGGTTTTAGTTCTATTGTTTCTGTAGTGGAGCGGCCGTGGATGGTAAAATCATAAACTGGCGCATAAGCCGTCTGATCTGCTTTGAGCTCGAGAAGATGATTTGCTAACAGCGCAATGTCGAATGCTAAGGGATGATCATAATTAATAAGCTCACGTTCGGCTAAGCTGAGGTGAATGGGATTTTTATAATAGTTATCTTGGGATATGAATGTCACTTTGTCTGACCCAAGGCGGTCAATGACAGAGCGGGCAACCGTTGTTTTGCCGGATCCGGTGCCGCCGGCGATACCAATAATAAGCATGGTTCTGCAATAAACCTCCCTAATAATATATGCCTGTGCAATTGTAGTATTGTAGCATAGCATTTACTTTTTTTCACCTTTGCAATACAGTTAGTCTTCTTTTGGAAGCAGGAAATTCATGACATAACTTAGTAGTAGTTGAGCAACTGAATTTTTTAAAATTTGCCTGATGTGCGATTAAAGTAAGCGAACTATCAAACTAATTCAAATAGTACTATAGAACTATTTGAATCTCTTAATATAGCAAACTTATCTATATGATTAAAATACATTTTTTAAGATAATTTTCTTAAGATTTTGTATGGATTGGTTAGAGTTTACTAGAACTAGAGAGCTGTTGAAGTTCTTCATAATAATATTACAAATTTTTTAAATTACGGACTAAAAATACTACTAAATAATATGGATGCTATTTCCGATAGTAATAGTAGTAAACTACTAGATCTATTGTGGAGGCACAGCCGATGAAATTGAAGCCAAAGTCAAAAGTACAACCTAGATCAAAATCTAAATCCGTTAAACTTGCAACAGGAATAATAAGCGCAACACTTCTTCTATCTGCAGTAAGCCCAGCCATTGGGTATGCAGCAGCTTCAACTTCTCCAGTAGCCGCTTCTATTTCTGTTGCTAATAATAAAGCAGGAGTTAAAGATACGGTTAAAGTAACGGGCCTCGTAGCAGGTGATATTGTCAAGGTGTACAATGCGGCAACCTCCGGCACTCTCATGGGAACAGCAACCGTTGCCAATGATGCGACCGAAGCATTAGTAGAAATAGATCAGCTCGGCAGTGGAACCGGAAGCGTATATGTGACGGTTACAAGCGGTGCTGATACGGAAAGTGCTCGTGCAGTTAAAGCATATGAATCGGAGACATCTGTAGCTCCGTCTGCGGGTAACATTACGATTAACAATGAAAAAACAGGAAGCGCTGATACGATCAAAGTAATCGGACTTACAACAGGTGATGTTGTAACTGTGTACGGAAGTGTTATTGAAAGTGCGACTGTTGCGGAGGGCGCAACGGAAGTTACTGTTTCCAAAGCAGACTTGCTCACGGCAACAGGTGGAACAGCACAGGTTTCAGTGACAAAGCTGAATAAGTTAGAGAGTGCGCGTACATCAAAAACGTATATCAGTGAGCCAGTATCTGCTGTACTAGCTGCCAACACAATTAGTGTAGTCAATAATAAGGCTGGAGTTCAGGATAAAGTCACTGTAACCGGGCTTACAACAGGTGATGTGGTAAACGTATATAAAGCAGCAACAGGCGGCACAGCAATCGGAACAGCCACAGTGGCTGCAGACGCAACTTCAGCGATTGTTACAATTGATCAATTAGGCACTGCAACTGGTTTAGTGTATGTAAGTGTGAAAAACGCAGATAAACTCGAGAGCGCTAGAACGTCTAAGGCTTACGACTCCGAGACCTCAGCGGTACTAGCAGCAACTTCGATTGCAGTAACGAACAATGCAACAGGCACAGCAGATACGGTAAAAGTAACGGGTCTAGCAGAAGGCGACATCGTGAATGTCTACGCGGCAGCAACAGGCGGCACGGCACTTGACACGGCAACTGTGGCAAGCGGCGCAACGGAAGTAACGATTTCGAAAAATGATCTGCTTATCGCAACAGGCGGAACAGCGTACGTATCGGTAACGAAAGCGAACAAGCTGGAAAGTGCACGTACGGCTGCAAAATATGCAACTGAGACGGTAGCTGCTACGCTGCTACCAGCAGCGATCACTGCAACGAACAACAAAGCAGGCGTAGATGATACTGTGGTTGTGACAGGTCTAGTAGAAGGCGACATCGTCAATGTCTACAAAGCAGCAACAGGCGGAACAGCAATCGGAACAGCAACAGTCGGTACAGGTGCAACAACAGCGACAGTTACGATTACACAGCTTGGCGCAGCAGCAAGCAACGTTTATGTCAGCGTGAAAAAAGATGGTGAGCTGGAGAGTGTAAGAACGGTTAAAGCGTACGACGCTGAAATCACTGCAGCACCAGTAGCGACAACAATCACAGCAACGAATAATGCAACAGGCACAGCAGATACAGTGAAAATAACAGGTCTTGCAGAAGGTGACATCGTGAACGTCTACGCGGCAGCAACAGGCGGCACGGCACTTGACACGGCAACTGTAGCAAGCGGTGCAACGGAAGTAACGATTTCGAAAAACGATCTGCTTACCGCAACAGGCGGAACAGCATACGTATCGGTAACGAAAGCGAACAAGCTGGAAAGTGCACGTACGGCTGCGAAATATGCAACCGAGACGGTAGCTACTGCGCCACTAGCAGCAACGATCACTGCAACGAACAACAAAGCAGGCGTTGACGATACAGTTGTGATTACAGGTCTTGCAGAAGGCGACATCGTGAACGTCTACGCTGCAGCAACAGGCGGAACAGCAATCGGCACAGCAACGGTTGGCACAGGTGCAACAACAGCAACGGTAACGATCGAACAGCTTGGCGTTGCTGCAGGAAGTGTGTATGTCAGCGTCAAGAAAGAAGGTCAACTGGAAAGTACACGTACGGCTGCGAAATATGTGACTGAGCCGGTATCGACAGCACCACTAGCAACAACGATCACTGC
>NZ_VDBO01000018.1 GCF_005930355.1 Paenibacillus sinopodophylli | reverse complement strand
CCAGCGTTCGTCCTGAGCCAGGATCAAACTCTCCAAATTGGTGTTTGAAATGCTCATTACTTTTTTATCGCTTTTTCACTTATCCCGAAGGATTTGCGAGGCAGTTATTACTCGTTGTTCAGTTTTCAAAGAGCAAGCTTCTATTTCGTTTGTAATGCTTGTTTTGCTTGTCGTCCGCGTGTTTCTCTCGGCCGGAATTAGAATATATCATGTATTGTACTAGCATTGCAAGTGTTTTTTGAAATTAATTATTAAAATCTTTAAAACTCTTATATCCTAGCCCTATAATGAGTCTTATATAGAATAGAAACCTCATACAGTTCAGCTTCTATTCTATATGAATAAGATTAGAGGCAGACCTTATATCCACCTATATATCAAAAAGCTTTCCGCCTGCAGACTCATAAAGCCGCGAATACATTTTCAAAGCATAGGTATCCGTCATTCCTGCGATATAATCGCAAACCAGTCTCGCATTCAAGCGATTGGAGGTTTTACTCCAGTTCGCCTTCTCTCCCTCGGGAAGCAAATGCCGATCATTCAGCATCGCATCGAATAGCTTCTCAATGATTTTTCCGCCGCGCCATTCGAAAGTTTGCACCTTCTGTGAGAATATCACATGATCTACAACAAGTTTTTTCAAGTCTTCCAGAAGCTCAGTCGCCTCTTCGCCGATAACCGCTTTATAGCGCAATCTATTAGAAGCAAAATTCGGCTGTGCATCTTTAACCGTGATTTCATGAATAAGTCCAGATACCAAATCAGCAAAAAATCGCTTGGTCTGTTTGTCCCGATCAGAGCTCACATCCAGAAAACTACGCAGCGCTTCCGCTATTCGCTTAGATGGAATCTGTTTATGCCGCTTGACCACTTCACATAGATCCTCTCTTTTGATCAAATGCAGCTTGAAAGCATCTTCCAAATCATAAGTCGCATAAGCGATATCGTCGGCCAGCTCAATAATGGAGCATTCAAACGTTTTATTGAACGTTTTTCTATGCTTCTCAGGTATTGGATCTGATATTTTCGTGAAATAAGCCTGTTCTTCCAGCGTAAATGCTTCTAACACCCAATCAAACACCGGCTCGTCCTCTTCAAAAATACTGCTTTTGGGCGGTTTGCTCGTCACCTCTAGGTTATTAAGCTGCTTCATGCTGGCAGGATATTTGAGAATGGACAATAAAGACGCCCTAGTCAGATCAAGTCCCGCTTCCCGATCCCCTTCTCTGCTTGTCAACAATCGAAACGTATGCGCGTTTCCTTCAAAGTTCAGATCAAACACGCTCATGCATTGGTTTAGAGCACGCTCGCCTTGATGCCCAAACGGTGGATGACCCAAATCATGGGCTAAAGCGGCCGCTTCAATAAGGGAGATATCAATCTTACTATCCCCGTCCGTAAAAATATTGTTTTTTTCATTCAGCGTTGTGGCAATTCCTCTGGCAATTTGAGATACTTCAAGGGAATGAGTAAGGCGCGTGCGATGGAAATCACCTTCACTAATTCCAATTACCTGTGTCTTGGATTGCAACCGGCGGAAAGCAGCCGAATGGATGACCCTGCCGAAATCGCGCTCAAAGCCGTCACGGATCGAAATCCTTTGTTTTGCATTTTCCGTGTTGATATGCCGTTCCAAATCTGTATCATTATAGAATCGATTATTTGGATGATTAGTAAGAATCATAGGCTCGCTCCCCCGCTTTAGTTCGTTTAGAGCCATTCTAGCAATATATGGTCATTAATGTAAGAGATTGTTGAACAGATCATAAAGGAGAGCTTACGTTTGGGCAAAATATTCGCATTCTATGGACCATCCGCTTCCGGGAAGTCCGAAATTCAAAGAGAGCTGGCTAAAAGCGGCTATCCCAAAATTATTACGGCTACGACCAGGCCTCAAAGGCCTAATGAGGAGAACGGCGTTCATTACGTATTCATGAAGCAGGAGCAATTCGAGCATGCGCTTGCTGAGCATTCTTTTATGGAGTGGACCCGCTACAATAATTACTATTACGGCACGTTAAAATCGAGTATCGAAGAGGTTCTCAAACAAGATGGCAAAGCGCATATCGTACTTGATTTGGCTGGCGTGCTCGCTCTCAAGAAGTTGTACAGCGACACCGTTGCCGTTTATATCGGGGCGAATATCAGCACCATAACACGGAGGCTCACGCTGAGAGGCGGAGATACAGATGAAACCTTCAATCGGATACACAAAGCCGAGCAAATTGAACTAAGCAGCGAATATACGCAGCATGCCGATGTCATCGTATGGAATCATGACGGTATCCCGTTTGAAGATACGATGCTTCGCATCCAAGAAATTATAGCGGGCAATAACAGCGACTGAATGTAAAGCAAGCAATCTTTTACCCAACAGTTACTCTGCTGTCGTTGCACGTCTATATTGTATGGTTGCAGGATAGAGCCTCGTTCTCAGACTATTTGGGTAGCTATGTTGTACTCCGTGCAGGATAGAAGCCGAATCAATGCCTTAAAAACCAGAGAACTGGTCAAGCTAATGCGAAAGTGCAGGATAGAGCTAACCGAGGGCTCGAATAAGGGGAAGTTACTGCGAAAGTGCAGGATAGCTCTCCCCTCCACCTACGTTAAGCAGAGTTCACTGCCTCACTCATTAATGTCGTCAAATACAGCTTTCATTAATAGAAAGCAGATCCAAAAGCAGTGCTTTCTGTACATGCATTCTGTTCTCCGCTTGCTGATAGATGATCGAGCGTTCCGCTTCCACCAACTCTGCTTCAATCTCAAAGCCTGGATGAACCGGCATATCATGCATGATATACGGGGAATACCCTGCAAGATTTTTTTTATTCAGTTGAAAAGGCAGCATCGTTGCCAGTCTTCTATTCTTCTCTTCCTCATCATGCTGCTCATGAAAAAACTCCATGTCGATCCATGTGTCCGTATAGACGAAATCGGATTGCGCAGCCGCTTCGGACAAACTGCTGACGTTGACTACACATCCGCTTCGATACGCCTCTTGCATAAGCTCATCATCCCACGATGGTGTGTTAACAATCGGTGTGACCAGTAGAAGCTTAATGCCCACAGCCATGCAACCCGCAACGAGAGAATTCGCTACATTGTTATGAATGCCAACATACGTTAGCGTTATTCCTTTGAACGTTCCTGCAACCTCGTAGATCGTCATCAAGTCCGCTAACGCCTGACAGGGATGATATTTCTCACAGCAGCCATTGATAACGGGAACGCTGGCGTATTTTGCCAGTTCAAGCACATCGGCGTGCTTCTTAAGTCTTGCCATCATAACGTCGCAGTTCCTTGAAACGTACCGAGCTTCATATTGGATTGGCGATAGACTGAAGTTGCTTGCATCCCAGTCCATTACAACCGAATAGCCCCCCATCTGGTTAATACCGGATTGAAAGGATAGATTCGTCCTTGTTGATGTTTTCTGAAAAAGCATCAGCAGACCTTTCCGCTCAGCTGCATGGTAGTATAGCTCGGGACTTCGTTTAATCTCGATCCCCCGTTTAATGATGGCTCTAATTTTCTCTGCGTCCCATTCTTTTAAAGACAATAAGTGTTTCAAGGCTTCGGCTCCTTTTAAAGAATATTTATACATAATAATGAATTAATATACACACTAAAGCTCGCACGATGTTTTGTCAACCGAAACGAAAAAGAACCCCTGCAGCAGCTACAAGGATTCTTCCGAAACAAACGTAGATAAATAACTGGCTAGCCTTTCCAGATCCGAAGGATTCATATCAAAAGCTCCCGAAACTCTGCTCGTAGCAGAGGAATGCTCCAAATATACATGCCGGGACAACAAGTACTCGAGAATGAAATCTCCTTTTCGATTCACGCTTTGGATGCTGAGCTTGAACGCCTCTGGACTCATGCTATCTAACGATGCTGTCCCTTTGCGCGTCAGATGCAATTGAGTCACTGCCGATCGGAATGCAGCGACGTCACTAAAGCTAAACCACACCTCTTGGTTTTCACCGCTATAACTGTTGTCCTTCAGCATAATGGAGAAACTAATACTCGGATAAGGCCCCGCTTCCAATCGTACACATTCAAGCGCAAGGCTGGATTTATAATTAATGGAATCTAATTGCAGCGTCTTCACCTCCGTTAAGCAGCCTTTCTCCTATTCAACGATCAATCGCTTATCCCATTTTTTTCGCCGCTGGCTTCTTTTCCTTACGCTGCTGCTGGATCTCATCCAAGTAGAGGGTAAACCTCGAGTCCCCGCTGTACGATATAAACAGCCAATCGAGCGCACGAGTCAACGCCATGTAGAATTTTGCCGTCTCACGTTCCTCGGCTTCTTCCAATGCGTAGGGCATATTCTCTGTGTTCACAAGAAATACTGCGCGATAATCATTGCCTCTCGCATCATCCACAGACGAAATCACAATGGCGTCACTCGAGTCGCCTGATGTCTGAATCGCACCTGCATTCCCCTCATCGGATAACCAGTGGAACGGAAACCCCTGCCGCCGCAGCTCCTTGCGAATCAGATCGATGTAGGAGGAATAGTAGTTATTTTTGACACGATACAGAATAGCCATCTCCCCGTAGGGAACCTTTCGCTCGGTGTGCAGGTATTGAATCCGCTTGACGACGGCCTCCAGCTCCTCTTGCAGATTGCGGCAGCGCAGAATCGCAGGCTCCGGACCTTTCCGCCTTGTGCTATGGGGAGGAATAAGCGTAACGCCGTCAATCGCGCCTTCCTGCAGCTTATTGCCTGGCAGCGAATGCTGTTGATAGAAGCGCCAAGCGAATTGTACAATCTGAGCTGTATTGCGGTAGTTGACGGATAGAATACGAGAACTCTCCTTGTTGTCCGAACTCCCAGCTGCCTTGCCAGGAATAAGCAATTGGTTCAGCAGCTTTATCCACTCGCGGTCGAATTGCTCACCCTTGTCAATCAGAATCGCATCGTATGCCGGGAGGATCGCCTCTCTACTCTCCAGCTTTTCGATCAGACCTGTTATACCCGCTTCTCTTATATTCAGTGCCTTGCTAAGCCACTCATGAAAATAGTAAACCTCCACGTTATGCTTTCGCTTCATATCACCCTTCTGTTCCTCCAGCATAACCCAATCGAACAAATCCTCAGGCTCTTTCATCAGCTCATCAACCATTTTCACTAGGCTACCAGATATCGTATGGCTGCGGCTGAGAATGAGAATTTTCCATTCTGGATGAAGCTTGGCCATAATCTTGGCTCGGTTAACAAGCATCAGCGATTGGCTGCCAATGCCTGCTGCTGCACTCCCGTCTACAGAAAGCAGCATCGCCGCAAGCTCCTGCTGCACATTCATCGCTTCTATCTGGTGGAGTGAAAGCAGAAGCTGATCCTGCTCATCACCGAGCGGGCGGTATTCGGTGCTCAGCCGCACCTCAGGGTGCAGATGGCTGCGGATGGACTGCATATCCGTAAGCGTGAGCATAACCCTTTTGCGACTCCAATCCGTAAACATACCATGTATTTTCTCAATGAGCAGATCGGCTGAGAAGCCTTCCCTATCGGCATCGATCTCATCACGGCATAACACGAACGACGGGGAAATGACATCGCAGAGGCTTAACCGCTCGAAATCCTCCAGCTCCATTCGCGTAAATACAGTTCCATGACCACAAGCAAACTTCAACATACCTGCTTGTCCTTCCCTCTGCACAGCCAGCTGTGGATCATCTTTTAACTGCCTCGCGATGTGCCGGGACTTGTCCCTCGCCAGCTTATAGGGATTGTCTACTACTTCCATCCGTCCTGCAGAAGAGTGAATCTGCCATTCATCAACACCGATCTGAAACAAAGATGACCGCGTATAATCCTTCACGTCGAGCACCAATAGCCCCAGATCCGGACCGATAATGACAAAGTCAGGCCGATCCCCCGCGATTTCCGGTTCATAGTAGACCACGTAATCTTCAGCCAAATACGTCTTCAGTGTGCGAAACACCAAACGCTCTCCCGCTGTCGCGCTCGTCCGAATAACCTCAGGAATCATGTATGCCATCATTTGTCACCTCACGTTCGATTTATTCTCGTTCATTTAAGTATAAAGAATATTACTGCCAATGGGTAGCCAGTCCTGCGTAAAAGCAGCGGTTCAGACCGTTTTCCCATATGTGATTCTTCCTCAGCGTAATGCCGTCATGGCAAAATAAACCGGAAGCATGCCGAGCCGCATCGACTCCGCAAAGGTATGCAGCTGAATATCGCGGAATCCCTTCACTTCCAGCATGTTGGCTAGCTTCCTCGTCGTAAAATAATTCGCCTGCGAGCGGCCGAACACGGGCTCGTCCGTTCGAGAACGGTTTAGTCTGCTTTTGACGTATGAGTACGTTTGGGGCTTGAGAATACCTTTCCTAGTAAAGAGATAGTCCCAGCTATAACCTGAGCCGTGGACGAGCAAAAATACCTTCCCGCCTGGGGAAAGCACCCGGTATAGCTCTTCTACTGTCTGCTCCGCATCCAAATACTGCAGCGCTGCTCGGCATATCGCCAAATCAACAGCTGCATCATCCAGCGGAATATGATGAGCATCGGCACTTCTCGTTATGACCGAATGATTAGGAATTTGTGCGTGCTGAAGCAGTGCTTCCAGCAGCTTGATCTGATCTTCATCGGAGTCTATCCCATAGATGAGCTTAGGCCTGTACTGGAGCAAGGAAAATATGGTGGCACCTGCTCCACAGCACAAATCCAGTATTTTGCGGTGCTTGCCCACCTCCTGCTGAAGCAGAAGATCGAAGGAGTCTGGATTATAGCGCTGCCTATAGTGCTCGTAGCAGGCATAGCCGAATGACGAATCGATGAGCTTCCCATTTCTGGATAGCACACCTTTCGCCATCAAAATTTGTCTGACCTTCGGGGTCGGAGCCTCACTGCTTCCCCAGCGTATACCGTTCTCTATACTGAAGAAATAGGCCGTACCCGCCAATAAAACGCTTTCGAGAATGATCTGCGCTTTAGTATCCAACCTGCCGCTCCCTCCCAACCTGTGGGTAATAGCTGCGGATGGACATGCATTGGAAATCGGACAGTAGCTGTTTTAATTTGTGATGGGTATGGGCGAGGCCATAATAGCGTCTGAAGCTGTTAAGCTTGGAGGTGTCGTAGATGTGCGGCTGATCATAATCCAGATCATATGGATGAATGTAAAAAACGAAGGCGTCTCGTTTCTTAATGATTTTTCTAGCGCCTAATCGGAATGCAGCGTAAGGATAGATGCGAAAATAACCCCCGCCGCCCCAAGGAATATGGATACCGTTCATATCGTAGACCGGAAGCGCTATTTCCCATAGTGCTTCGCGGACTTTGTAGGCATGTGTACTGGAAGCTGGCAAATCAAACTTGGAGTAAAGCTTGTTGAAGGTATTCGGGATGAGGCTTGAATCATAGGTGAAGCCTTCTTCGACAAGGAGATCCAGGCCCCAATTCGTCACGGAAAAGCAAGGGGCGCGGTACCCGTTCACCTTGGCGCCTATCGTATGCTCCAGAATGTCCTTGGACATGCGTATGTCTTGCCTGAACTGCTCCGGGGACTGCTTGTAGACCAATCGATGAGAATACCCGTGCGATGCAACCTCATGACCTCTGCGATGTATTTCTTTGATAAGTTCGGGCCTACGTTCAGCAATCCAACCGAGTGTAAAAAAAGTGCCTGTCGCCGTATGCTCGTCCAATAAATCAAGGATTTGATGAACCGGTTTCTCCAGCCTTAACGAATACCTCTCCCACTCCGAGAGCGACAAATCCGGGCTGCAAAACCAGTCCTCCACATCGACAGTAAAAGCCATTCTCATGACCACCCCACCTCTCACCCCTATTATTCCTCATATGGGTGGTTATGGCAAGGAATGCATTAGGGGAACGACAGTGTATTTACTTTATTTAAAACAGAACGTTAAGTAGTAATGGATCTGAGTTTCAGTTCCATCATTACCTCACACCATAACAATCTTTTAAAAGATAAGGCAATAGTTATTCGACCAGAATATTTACATCGAAATCGAGGATTAGTCTAATGTTTCGATTCAGTCATTTACTTTAACTGGTGAAGACTTCCATGTAGCATTATGATAAGATAGGTAATAAGTCTTATAAGTAGTAAGTTAACAGTAGAATTCAACTCTATTATAGGCATGAATACAAAATATTATCTTCACTTAAACTATCCATCTCCTTTAAATTACATTTACGTATTTTAATAATAATGTGTTTACCAAAAATAATTCAATTCGTAAAGCACTTTAGTTTGTAGTATAAACTCCCGCCTCATAAGACCCTTTTGAGGTAGGAAATTTAATTTTACAGCTCTACAATTAATATTGAGAAAAGTTTGGAGTGTATGCTATGTGGCCATTAACATTTATTAGTGAAAATGATTTTACTGAACATGTAAAAAAAACGATACAAAAGTACGGAGAAAAGCTTGATCCATATAATTTAGATAAATTCAACACTAATATTATTGACCCTATTAAACTTATATTTGATAAAACTGTGTACAATGCTTCATGGGACGAGATTATCAAGAATGAAATATTTCGTCAGCGAGATAAATCAAATAATAACGATATCGGGTATTTTCATCAAAATTTCTTTTCTTATGTTAGTGGATGTAACGTTCCTCTAACCGGATGGGACGTAATAATTCAAAATGAGAATGGCATAAATTTACCCGATGGAGAAATTGTACATACGATTTATGTTGAAATGAAGAATAAGCACAATACGATGAATTCTGCTTCGTCAAGTAAAACTTATATGAAGATGCAAAGCCAATTATTAAACAACGATGATTGTGCTTGTTTTTTGGTGGAAGCAATAGCAAAAAAATCTCAGAATATTAAATGGGTAGCTTCACTAGATGGAAAAAAAATGCAGCATAAATTAATACGTAGAGTTAGCATGGATCAATTTTATTCTTTGGTGACTGGTTTAGATGATGCTTTTTATCAAATGTGTATGGTGCTACCAAGTATAATTAAAAAAGTAGTAGAGAATAATTTCAATTCTCTACTTGCTAATGATACCGTCATGCAAGAATTAAAAGAGCTAACTAACACTCAAAAAATAATTGAAGAAGACATGGCAATTGCCATGTCAGTTTATATTCTTGGATTTAGTTCATATTTGGGTTTTGTCGACAAAAAATAAAGGTTTGTAACTCATCTTAAGTATAGAATATTAATTTAATTTCTAAGCATACTATTATATGCAGAAACGGGCAGTGGTACAAAATACCTTTCGAAAGTGATCCTGCCCGCAAATAATCCAATTCTTCTTTTCGGACATCCTGATAATAAGTCTCCTGACATAACAAATATCAAAAAGTCTTTTCTAACCTTATGATATTATAACTGTTTACTATTTAACTGATTCAGTATGTCTATAATAGACAACCCCATAGCATGTGCGAAATTAACAGATACAGCATTGCCAATTTGTTTATATTGATTAGCAGTTGAGCCATCAAACCTCCAACTGTCAGGAAAGCATTGTATTCTAGCGTATTCTCTTACAGTGAATGGTCTTGTTTCACTAGGATGGCATCTTTCTGTTTGTTTCTGAGCAGGGGAACAGGTAAGAGTTAAGGAAGGTTCGTCCCATGATAGTCGTCGAGCCATCCCTGTTCTCCCCCCCCCCGAAAAGTAACTTTTGCCCATATACTCCCTTGCAAGGTGTTCAGGTAAATCCCTCCAATATCCGCCTGGGGGAACTAAATCGAGAATTCGTTTCTTAGACTCTGGGTACTTAGCTCCATCTGATACTGGTACATCTTTTAATATGTCTTTTAACGTTAACCTCTTTCCATATGGCTTAGGAAATTTATAACAAACATTATGCTGTTCTATCAGATCATTTCGTATGCCAACAATTACAATCCGTTCCCTCTTTTGTGCAACATTATAGTTTAGAGCACTGAGAACTTTCCATTTAACGGTGTAACCTAGATCCGAAAAAACCTCTATCATTGTAGCTAGAGTCCTACCATTATCATGATTAACTAGTCCCCGAACGTTCTCCGCAAGGAACATTTTAGGCCTTATTTCACTGAGAATTTTTGAGTAGTAATAGAACATTGTTCCCCGGACATCATCAAGCCCCCTCTTCTTCCCTGCATAACTAAAAGCTTGACATGGATAACCTCCAGAAAGCAGATCAATTTCTTGTTTGGTATCAATATAGTTTGATATTCCTAGTTCTGTAACTTTCATAATATCTTCTTCAATTACATTCCAATTGGGACGGTTAGTTCTTAAACTCTGACACGCATATTTATCTAGTTCGACAAGTCCGATTGTATTAAAACCGGATTTTTCCAAACCAAGTGCCAAGCCTCCTGCACCAGCAAATAATTCAACAACATTATACTTTTCTAGCGGGATTATACCTTGAACATCAATAAAATCATTATCATCGTCTCCCTGAAGTTTATCAAATGAAGATTCTTCTTCCTTTTCTTCAATATCAACCGCATCAGATGCAAAGTACATTGATAGTTGTTCTTTTACTAGTATGTCATCCAACGAAACATTGAGAACTTCACAAAGCTTCTTGGCATTTGATTTAATTGGGTTGAACTTTGGGGAAAGTAACATGGATAATTGGTTTGTTGTAATATTCATTTTTTCAGCTAATTGCTTTTGAGTTTTAATTCCAGCAATTCTCATAGTATCGCGAACCTTATCTTTGCTTATAGTGTACATATCCATAACCCTCCGAAACATCCATATATATATTTAACTTGATAATGGTTATTATATGATTCTTAAAATGGAGTAGTCAACTATAGGAATGATGGTTATCACACATACTATCCAAAAATTACTTACAGGATTATGTTTGTTATCAAGGGCTTTCAACCGATGGATCCTTAACCTACACATTAGATCGTATTAATAATCAATAGTAGCACAGGGTCGTCTGCAAGAGAGATTCTATGTATCTATATTTTCAAGTGTCATCCCATTCAAATTTAATTACGACCACTCTACTTTAAAGAACTTCTTACCAACTTCTGATTGCTGCAATAATTAAGAGAACGATGTAGTTCCTTTAAATAATTCCATTTCATACTTGTTCAGAGATAGTTTTCGGAATTGGGAAATTAATTGGGCTATCTTCTCTACATTCTTTAACTCCCAACGATTTGAGGTTTTCCAGTTCATTTGTCTATCATTTCCCCTCAATAAATCAAGATACCCCACCCACAACAGCCTTCCTCTCAAAATACCCATGCAACCGATACTCACAAATCTCCTTTGTCCAAGCAAATAATAACTCGGCATCTTCTAGCTCGACCACTAATTGCGGCGCAAACTGCCCCTCTTCAACGGTTATCAGTCCCTTAGAGCTACCACTCCATTTGCTCATAGGCATTTCGGCTATTAATGAAGCAACCTTATCTTCGCTATATTCCTGCAGTTTCTTCTTATCCTTGTCCGAAAAATCTATATTTCTCCGATACTCCTTTTCCATTAAATATCTGTGGAAAAATGGAGCGACTTCTTGCGGTGTAATTGGAGCATGCCAGCCTTCTGCTCCCCTCTCCAGCATGGCGAGGAGGAGCACCATCTTATAGCTTTTATTCATGAGCGTGCTCTCTGCTTCCTTCAACCAACGTTCGAACTTCAAATAAACAGCTTCTTCGTGCTCACTAAGCTCTTTGCACCAATGGAGAAACCCAGCGTAGGAGCCAAATTCTTGTCGATACTCCTTACTGTTTGCATGCCCCAGCAGATGAAGTTCTAAATATTCAGGTCTGCGACCAAGTTCATCTTTCAAATTAAGATAAGCGCTGCGAAGCTTATCCTTGCGAGGCTGCTTTTTTCGGGCAAGCTCTTCCAACATATTGATAACGCCAATCTCCAAATTAATGGAGCAGCTTGCAGGCAGAGCTGATGCAGCAACTTCTCGCTTGTCCGTATCTGTCTCTCCTGTTTCCGTTTGGAATAGACTCAGTTTAATGTCTGCGTTTCGGTAATTCCCGATAAGATCAATAATGGTGCAGGATTGCTTCCCTTCATGAAGCCGAAGTCCTCTCCCAACCTGCTGTGTGAATATCGTAAGAGATTGTGTAGGTCTTACAAATAACAGCGTATCTACAGAGGGAATATCAACGCCTTCATTAAACAAATCAACAGTAAAGATGATTTGAAGCTCTTCCTTTTCTAGACCTTTTATAGCCTCCGGCCGTGTGATTGAACGGGTATTGGAGTGCAAGCTTAAACTAGCAACACCTTGATTCGTGAAATATTCCGACAAGAAATTAGCCTGTATAATGGATGAACAGAATGCAATCGTTCTTGTTTGCTTATGAAGTTCCCAAGCATCATAGATAAGCTTTGCCATATCTTCACGAAGCTGAACCGCAAGCAACTCATCTTCATCATATTTCGTTCCTAGCCAGGTGAGCTGAGTATAATCCGTCGCATCATATATGCCATAGTAGCTGAAGGGAGAAAGCCATCCTTTTTGTATAGCTTCAATAAAATGCAACTGATACGCCACATTCCCATCACATATCGCATATACATCTTTCCCATCCATCCGATCCGGCGTTGCCGTAATCCCTAGCAGGAACTTGGGCTGGAAGTGTGCAAGCACCGTCTGATAGGATTTGGCTGCCGCATGATGAAACTCATCAATGACGATAAGATCAAACGCGTCTGGCTGAAAACGATCACGGTGCATCTTGGTACTAAGCGTATATATAGAAGCAAATACGAAGTCTGTATCGGTCTCTTTGTCCGAGCCATTATACAATCCTGCTGTCTTTTCAGGCATGATGTGCAAGAATGAATGCTTCGCTTGGTTTAATATTTCCTCTCGATGAGCTATGAACAGCACGCGACTGAACCTTTCTTTTGCGAAAAATCCTGCCAAATACGTTTTGCCAAGTCCCGTAGCCATTACAACCATCGCTTTCTCGTAACCCTCAGCATACGTATGATCAAGTGCTTCAAGCGCTCCAAGCTGCGCAGCTCTTGGAACAATGGAACCAGCGCCTGCATTGCTTAGTCCTTCCTCTTGCTTATGCTCCTTATGAGGAAGCATTAACTCAGACTCCTCCATCTCTGTTATCGTCTTCACAAGCTCAGGATATTTCTGATGATAGGCTTGATAGGCCGTTTCATAATAGGTAATGGTCGTATGATTGAGCGGCTGCGTAAATTCGTGGTAAAAGTTTTTCATAAAATTATCGAGCGCATGTCTGAACGTATATGGCTCTGCTTGTGCATTCACTGCCAAATTCCATTCGACACCCATTCGGAAAGCAGACAAAGATAAGTTGGAAGAACCCACAATAAATAATCCTTGTCCATCCCCATAATCAAACAAATAAGCCTTAGGGTGAAATGATGTACCTCTACTGCGCCAAAGTCTGGCTTCTATATTAGGATGTATATTTAACAATGAACGCAGGGCGACAGGCTGGGAAACGAATAAGTAGTCACCTGCTAGAAGCTTTACTTCGGCTCCTCTGTCCAGTGCATCTTTTAGATAGGGTGCAAGTAACCTAACCCCAGAATCCATAACAAACGAGGTCAAAATGTATATGCCTGATGCTTTCTTTATGCTAGGAATGAGCTCGTCCGCAAGATTTTCCGTAATTAGCTTAATGTCAGGCATCTCTCACCTCAATAAGGTACACTTGCTCCTTAAATCCTCCGCGCTTCTTCGCCTTCTCGGCACGCACCTGCTCAAGCTGCTCTGTAGTTACACCATGGGCTTCTCCGAGTGCATGCAGTAGCTCCAATATATCCGCAAGCTCCTCAACCGCAGCAGCATCAGTTTCCGCTTCCAAATATTCATTCGTCTCTTCCTGTAGCTTCGTGCGAAGCTCTACAAGATACTCCTTTGTATCCAATACTCTCGTATATGCAGTTAAGCCTTGCTTCTCTATAATCTCCGGTATCCGATCGCGCACTAATTTATGATAAACAGGCATGGCAGCCTCCTTGAGTAAACGGTTTGTAATGTGTGCTTCTAGTATAAACCCTCATTTGGTAGATTTCGACAAAATGATACAATAGTCCTGCTTTATGTCATTATCTCTGAGGAACCTCAGCTCCTACTTCAAAAAAAAAGGGAGCGACTCCCGCCGCTCCTCCCCACCTTACACATTCCGAAAACGCTGCAGCAGCAAATAGCCGCTCACATTGGACGTTTTTTTCTGGTACACGATCTTGAAATCGTCCAACAGGCAACTCAAAGCAGTACTTAGCAATCCATTAGGTACTAATGTAGCTTTGCAGGGCTCAGCGCTGCCAATGACGCGTGCAGAAACGATTCGGCGCGCTGATCCGGGAACAAGCGGATTTCTTGTCCAACTGATCAACACTAAGTCAGGCTGACGAACCGCTTTCAGTCTACCCATACCGATCACCTCGATTCTATTAAACTTCTATATATCAGATGCGTAATCGGTTCACATGGTGCCGAGCTAAAGGCGGAGAGATACGCGATGACGCACAGAGCTCTGTTAAAATACAAAAACCCCCTTATCGGGGGTTAAGATTCGCGCATAACGCATGTTCAAGCTAATAGCAGAACGTACTCCTTTTCCAATAAGGAACCATTCCCGTCCAAGTTACATCCGCCCCAGCCGCTCGATTCGAGATTCCAGTGAAGGGTGTGTGCTAAACCAGCTGGTTTTCTGTTTTTTGCGCTGATTGCTGTAAGGACTCGAAATATATAGCGACGCTGTCGCCTTCCTAGCTTTATTCACATCTAGATTGCTAGCGCTTATTTTGCGGAGTGCATTTTGCAGGCCTAAGGAATTGCGAGTCATCTCAACGGCCGTTGCATCTGCCAAGTACTCTCGGTTTCGTGAAACGGCCAAATGGACGAATCTCGCCGCCAGAGGAGATAGCAAAACAAAAAGAAGCGCAATGATATACACCGCTGGGTGAGTTTTCTTGTTGCTGCTCCGCCTTTGAGTAAAAAGCATTCTCGTTCCGATATCCGCAATGATGGCAACAACTGATATAAGTGCGATTGTGATCGTCATGAGCCGAATATCGTAGTTACGGATATGGGCCAGCTCATGGGCGGCGACCGCCTCAAGCTCCTCTCTGTTCAACTGGTTCAGCAAGCCAGTCGTGAAAGCAACTGCCCCTTTCTCAGGCTTAATACCTGTTGCGAAAGCATTCGGGGAAGGATCGTTAATAATATAAATCTTCGGCATCGGAATTCGCGCTGGAATGCAGAGCTCCTCCACAATATGATACAACTGCTTATAGGTCGTTTCACTCGCCAGCGTTGCACCCGACATACGAAGCACTTGAGAGCTTGCTGACAAATAAGTGACTGGAAGATACACAAGCAGGATAACCGCGGCTATGATGGAGCCCGTCCATAGATCCCCGAATCCTAAATAACTGACTGCCATACCCGCTCCAAGAACAATGACAACAAAGAGCAGGACAAGCAGCAGTGTTTTGCGCTTGTTTTGTTCAATCTGTTTGTATAGCATAACCGACATCCTTTGCTTTGGTGCTTATGATGATAACCGCTCTTTAATTATCGTTACTTCTTATTTAAAAAGTAATTTTAGGCACCGATTTCTCCGCCTCAGGAGTAACTAGCAGCTGCTCTTCTTTGAAACTGAACATTCCTGCGATAAGATTTGACGGGAACGACTCCCTTTTAATATTGTATTCAGCCACTGTCTTATTATAAAGCTGACGGGAAAAAGCTACTTTGTTTTCCGAATTGGTTAGCTCCTCCTGCAGGCTCAGAAAGTTCTGATTCGCTTTCAGATCAGGATACGCCTCGCTAAGCGCAAAGATTGATTTCAACGTGCCTTGCAGCTGATTGTCCGCTTCAATCCTCTCATTCGGCGTACCGCTCAGCATCTGATTGCGAGCTTGAATAACGAGCTTCAACGTTTCCTGCTCATGCTTGGCATAGCCTTTCACTGTCTCAAGCAGGTTGGGAATTAGATCATGCCGCCGCTTGAGCTGTACATCGATCTGACTCCAGGACTCCTTCACCCAATTCCTCATTTTCACTAAGCCGTTATACGTTGCGATGACATAGATAACCACTATGACCACAATACCAATTCCAATAATTAATTCCATATTTCCCACTCCATTCAACTTAAGTTGTTTAACATTAAACATCATTAACCATTTCCAGTCAAACTTGCCCCGTTGAAACAAAAAATAAACCTGCCTGCTTGATAAACTATCCTTACTATCATAACATTTCGGCTCCTGAATTTAAGCATAAATCAACTGATCATTTTGAAAATCGCAGCTTTGTGCTGGAAGGGTCATGCGAGAACAGTCACTTGGAGTAGGTGGATGGGAGCTCTCGAGTGCCAATGAAACAAGGAGTACAAATAGAGGACGTTTAAGCGAGTGATAGGGAGCCTTGTATATAAGGATGTAGGTAGGGATGTAGGCTACCCTGCACCAGATGCAGGATAGCCGTCGAACTCCAATACGACCATGCATGAATACTAAACGCTGTACAATATAGATGCCTAAGTTGAGCCTTGCATGGATATCCCAGCTACTGCTAATCTGCCGCTTTCCGTTTAAACAGCAGATACATAAAGAAAGGTGCACCAATTCCGGCGGTAAAGACGCCTGCAGGAATGTCCAGCGGCTGGAAGAGCATACGTCCAGCCAAATCTGCGAGCAATAAAATCATGGCACCAAGTAAAGCCGATACAGGGATGACCAGCTTATACGAATGACCTACTAGCTTTCTCGCCATATGCGGCGCCAATAACCCGATAAACGAGATCGTGCCAGCCACACCGACGGCAGCTCCTGCTAGCGCAACGCTATAAAACAACAAAACCATTCGGCTAAGCTGGAGCCTGCTCCCAAGGCCGACAGCAGTCGCTTCCCCTAGAGCTTGCACATTCAGCTCTTTGGCGTAAAGAATGGACAAGGGGATGAACGCGGCGATCCACGGCCACAGCACCTCAATATATTTCCAACTCGTCCCGTAGATGCTTCCCGTCATCCAGTTCAGCACCTGCGCGGCTAGGTAGGCAGGACCGCTGATAAGCAGAAACATCGTCAGCGCGCCCATGGCAGTAGATATGCCTATGCCGATCAGGACAAGCCTAAAGGGGGAAATACCGTTTTTCCAAGCTAATGCATAATTCATGACAGCGACAAGGAACGCACCCGCAACAGCGATAAACGGTACCCAGTGGATGCTGTAGCCAGTGAATAGAGTCATGAATGCAACAACGGCTACCGATGCTCCTCCCGTCACGCCCAGCAGATCCGGGGAGGCCAGCGGGTTGCGAATGACACCTTGAAGTACGGCACCGGCAACCGCCAAGGCAGCTCCAATCAATAGGGCAGCAAGTATGCGAGGCAAGCGGAACTGCATAATGATCAAATTACTGCCTTCCTCGTTCTTGCCGATAAGAGACAGAAACGTTTCCTTCAAAGGGATGCTCGTCCCGCCAATGGACAAGCAAATGATAGACAATGCCAACATCGCGAGACTAAGCACGACTACAATAAAGAATGCTTTTTGGTTTTTCCCTCTATGCATGCTTCCTCCTTCTCGCCACATGAATCAGGAATGGTACGCCAATAAGCGCGGTTGCGACGCCAACAGGAACTTCCTTAGGCATAAGGATGAAACGCGAAACAAGATCCGCACATACGAGCAGAAGGCCACCCGTTAGTGCGCAATAGGGCAGCAGCCAGCGATAATCGTTGCCTACCAGAAACCGGCAAAGATGCGGCACGATTAAGCCGATGAAGGCGATTGGACCAGCTATGGCGACTGAGCTCCCCGCCAGAAAAACAACGGCAATGACCGATAGTCCGCGGATGAGCAGCATCCGCTGGCCCAGACTCTTCGCGCTGTCATCTCCTAATGCCATTACATTAAGTGAGCCCGTCAGCAGCAGCGATAAAATCCAGCCAATAACGAGATAAGGCAGCACAATGAGCAAATGATCGAGTTGCCTGCCTGACACCGAACCAATCATCCAGAACAAGGCAGCCTCAAGCGATTGTTTATTCACCAGCATGATGCCTGAAGTTACGGATGAAGCAAATGCCGCAACGGATGCACCCGCCAGAGTAAGCCTGATGGGTTCAAAGCCGCTTCTCCCCTGGAAGCCAAGCGTAAACACCAGCAGTGAAGTCACTGCTGCACCCAACAGAGCAATCCACACCATGCCGTTCATCGTCAACGAAGAACCGAGAACGGCCAGCCCGATAACGATAAACAATACAGCACCTGCGTTAATGCCGAATATGGAAGGCGAGGCTAACGGATTCCTCGTCAGCACCTGCATGATGGCTCCCGCAATAGCCAGGCTTCCCCCTACCGCTGCCGCAATGAGCACACGAGGCATCCGAGTATTCGTAATAATAATGTGAGCGTCGGAATCATCGAATTGGGTATAAGCCAGCCATACCTGTCCGATCTCAAAGGTATGAATGCCGTACAAGATACTGGCAAGCATGCCGGTAAGCAGCAGCAGAACGCCAATGACCAGACCCGTAAGCTTGCTCCTGCGACTGTGCAGCACTAAAGCCATGCGTGTTCACTCCTCTCCTTACATAAATAAGCTGACGTCTGATAGTCACGACGTCAGCTTGCTCATCTATAATGCCAAATTACTTGATGTCAAAGTAGGCAACAATCTCATCAAGCAGCAAGTTCGCCGCCTTGTAGCCTCCGGCCGTATTCCAAATCGCTTCATCTACTTTCACGACCTTGTTGTTTTGCACGACATTTAATTTTTTGAATAAAGGATCATTCATCCACTCTTCCACCACTTTGGCAGCGTCCGTCTTGCCAGCAGCTTCTGTTACAAAATAGAACAAGACATCCCCGTCCATGCTAGGAATCGTTTCTTTGGACATGACCTCAATGAAGGAATCCTTGTCCTGTGATTCAGGACGTGCGAAGCCAAGTTCATTTAATAGTACGCCAGAGAACGTTTGCTTCTGATAAATGCGAACCTGAGAAGCCGAGAAGCGCGCCACCGATACTTTCGTATCCGCTTTACTGCCAATCTTAGCTTTCACCTCGGCAACGCGCTTGTCAAATTCAGCCATCGCCTTGTCGCCCTCTTCAGTCTTATTCACAGCTTCCATGTACAGCTTGAAGTTGATCTTCCAGTCTCCGCCCAAATCCTCCGCAAACACCGTTGGAGCGATCTGACTTAGCTGGTCATATATTTTATCCTGTCTCACCTTGTTTCCGATAATCAGGTCAGGCTTCAGGCTGGCAATCAATTCAATATTCGGCTGCAATTCGTCGCCAACCGCTGTAACCTCCTGCATCTCGTCCTTGATATGGTCGTACCAAGGATCGCCAATCCAGGATTGAACAGCTCCCACAGGTTTAACACCTACGGCAAGAAGCGCCTCTGTACCTTCATTAGTAAGAATAACGACGCGTTCAGGCGTACCCGTAATTGTCGCTTCTCCCATTGCGTGCTTAACGACTCTTGGGGTTTCAGCAGAAGCTGCATCCGTTGACACTGGAGCTGTAGTTGAGACATTCGTGCTTGAAGGGGCTGTGCCTCCATTTGTTGAATTCGTATTGGACGTGCCTGCCGAGCAAGCGCTCAGCAATAAAACAAAACAAAGCAATAGTGATGCAGCCATTGGTGTTCTTGATCCTCTGTACATTGGAGATATTCCCACTTTCTTGTATTGATAATGATTTTCATAACCATTACCAATATAACGTCTGAATTTGCGCGGGACAATTGCATATCTTGAACCATCGGCAGGATTATTTTGAACACTTGCTTTATATTGCCCTAGCGACATGCCTGCCTGTTTTTTGAACATCCGATTAAAGTAGCTGTCATCCGCGAACCCCACACTCTCTGCAATTTCTTGCAAAGTAGCATCCGTATTCAGCAGCAGCTCCTTCGCCTTGTCGATGCGAACGGCAATCATATAATCGATAGGACTCTTCCCCACCGACTGCTTGAACTTTCTAGACAAATAGCTCACGCTGCAATCGAGCAGTTCGGCAAGCTCATCCAGCGTAACTCGATCCGCATAATGCTCCTGAAGATATCTAATGGCCTGAGATACGAGATCAACCTTTTTACCCTGAATCCCTTGCCTGCTCATCTGGCTCAGAAGTTCGTGTACGAACTGATAGAATAAGATTTTGATATGTAATTTCTCCAACATGCTCGGCTGCAGCCATTCTCGTTCCATCCGCTCCACTCTATGATATAAGGGTATCGGATATTCTGGGGTAAAGCTGTATTGAAGCTGAAACGGATTATCTGTCTCCATCAGCTTCAACAATGGTTGGCGAGCAGGCAGATTGAGAGATGCTTTATAAAAAATCATATAGTACTCAAAAAAATCCTCCACGGCAATATCCAGGCACATCCCCTTGCCGCCATGCAAAACATGAAATCGCTCCACAATGATTGCCGTTCCATCCAGCTTTGCCTTTGCGCTGCCTCGAATGGCATACACAAATGCGCTCGATGGCAAGCGGTAGGAACAGAGTTCCTCGCCTGGCTCCATGATCGTGTAACGCACATCCATCACTTTGATTGAGGCCTGGTTCCATAGCAATAGGTGATCACTCATTTTCATGGTGTCATTTCATTCCCTTCTAAACATAACCGCCTATCGATCACAAACTACCATCCATTATAATTGATAATAATTCTCAATGACAATAGACATTTGATTTTTTCATTAAAATATCTCTATTAACTGCCCGTCAAAGGAGCTGTAACTTGCCGTTTGCCTTCCCATTTCCGAAGTCATCTGAAATCACTCAGCCTTCTTCATGTATAATGGTTGGAACGAGGAGGCTGCTCAATTGGAAATGGAATTAAAGCTGGACAAGGAACATCAACTCTCATTCATGCAAGGTGTGCGGGATTGCATCCCTACCCTTCTGGGCTATATCGGAATCGGATTTGCCGCTGGGGTTGTCGGAAATTCCGCTCATCTAAGCATTATGGAAATTGGGCTGCTGTCGGCATTGGTCTACGCAGGCGCGTCACAGTTTATTTTTTGTGCTATGCTAGCTGCCATGAGCCCGCCTTCGGCTATTATTGCTACCGTATTTATTGTTAACCTGCGTCATTTCCTGATGAGTGCGGCATTGTCTACTCACTTTACCCGCTACTCCCTGCTAAACAATATAGGCATAGGAGCACTTTTGACTGACGAATCGTTCGGAGTAGCCTCTCTGCGCACCTCCAAAGGACTGCCGCTTAGCGACCGCTGGATGAACGGCTTGAATATCACAGCCTACCTTACTTGGATTGCGGCCTGCGTCGCAGGCGGATGGCTGGGAAGCTGGATCGGGAACCCGGAAGCGCTAGGGTTTGATTATGCATTAACGGCCATGTTTGTCGCGCTGCTCGTATTGCAACTGGTTGCCTTGCCCTCTTCCAAGCTGAGATACTATCTTATGCTCGTTGTATATACAGCCATGGCTGTCTATATTTTCTCGGCATTTTTCTCGAGCTATATCGCAGTTCTGCTTGCTACGATGGTTTGCGCTGCTATCGGGGCGGTGGCTGAGAAATGAAGGTTGATCTGAACATATTGCTCATCATACTTTGCTGTGCGATCGTCACGTTTATTCCGCGCATCCTTCCGTTTGTCGCCATACGCAAGCTGAAGCTTCCAGCTCCTGTCGTCAAATGGCTGACTTATATTCCTGTTTGTCTACTGACGGCTTTGATAGTCCAGAAAGCGATTCAGCCCATAGAGTCGTTTCCCGCCCTGCCTGCAATTGACTGGGCATACATCATCATTACGATTCCAACGCTGCTTACCGCTTTGATATCGAAAAGCCTATTGCTTACCGTACTCGTCGGTATTGTCACGGCGGCATTGGTTAGGTTCATATTTTGAGAATGTGAAAGAGTGATCCTCGTCTGGCATTGGCCATTACGAATTATGCCCATGCAAGTGGCATTAAAAAGGGACCCATTCCGATAGAATGAGTCCCGTCTCTTACGCTTACCGCTCCGATCGATAAATCTCCTTCACTAACCGATAAGCCAGCTTCGGCTTGCGATACTCGTTCAGCAATCCCTTGTTATTAAAGCTTCGCGCGCGATCACGGAAATATGGCCTGTCGCTGCGCACATCGACGCGAATATCGGCGAAGTGCCAGATGAGCGTGCCTGCAATGCGCGGATCGTCACGGAATATTTTGAGTGCACGCGTCACCGTATCGGCCTGGTAGTCTTCACTGAACAAACGCGGCTCCCAGCCCGCATCACCGAATATGCCCGCTGCGCCGAACTCGCTCATGATGACAGGCTTGCCGCCTGCGCCTTGCTTCTCGGCATTGCTGTAGTAGTTGTTCAGCATGCTGCTGAATCCGTCGACACTGCCTTCATACCAGCCGTAATATTTGTTAATCCCAATGACGTCGAACTGGGATAATACAATATCCTCCTCCGGATGCATCGTCGCGTAGGTGACGAGTCTGCTGCTGTCCATGCTGCGGATTTTGCCAACAAAAGTTTCGGTTAGTTCGAGTGCTTCCTCCGTCCGCGTATCAATCTCGTTGTGCGCCCCCCAGAAAATGATCGACGGATGATGATAATCACGGGTAATCATTTCATCCAGCATGTTGACGCCACGCTCCCTGAATATCGGACTTGCCAGCGTATCCACGCTCATGAAGCAGCCCCACATCGGAATCTCGCTCCACAGCAGCATGCCATGCTCATCAAGCAAGTCGATCCAGAACTGGCTCTGCGGATAGTGAGATCCACGTACCATATTACAGCCCATATCGGCCAAAATATCAAGATCCTTCAGCATCAGCTTAGGTGGGAAAGCAAAGCCCCATTCCGGATGCTCCTCGTGCCGATTCACGCCTTGAAGATATAGCTTTCGACCATTTAGCAAAATGTCACTGCCCTGCACTTCAACGCTGCGGAATCCTGTCCGATCAACGAGATCATCTTCCCCCGCTTGAACCGTGAACGTATATAGTGCAGGCTCCTTCACGTCCCATCTACGTACCTGCTCAAGGCTGCCCTGAAGCGTCAAGCTCACAGCTTGATTAGCAGCCACTTCCACTTGAGAGGCAGAAAGCGAAAGTCCCTCCGTTCTTGCACTCACATCAACTTTGCAAGCTTCCTTGCTAAGCGACTTTAACTCAACGTGCAGCTGAATATCAGCGGAATTACCCTTTAACTGATAGTCGATTTTTATCGATTCAATATACACATCGGGCAGCTCCTGCAGCTCTACAGATCGCATAATTCCCCCATAGGAGTGCCAATCTGCTATGTCCGTCGGCAAGGTTTGCCAATCCACCGTATTATCCACGCGAATAACGAGCTCATGCTTGCCGTGAGCGAGCTTGGGCAGGATGACAGAGAATGGCGTAAATCCGCCAAAATGATAGCCCACATGCTGACCGTCCACGTACACATCGGCATGGTGGAGAATACCCTCAAACACCAACCGAATATTCGTTTCCTGCACATTGTCAAAATAAGTACGGTACCAAGCTGCACCAATATAATCATAAGTCCCTAATTCATTGTTCCAACACGAGGGTACGACCTGCTTGCGGGAACCCGCCGGAAACTGGGACGCCCATCCTTCACTTTTGCCTATATCGCCTGAATCCGTTATGAAATCCCATAATCCATCCAATAGCCTTGTAGGGCGCAGGATATGCTGCTGAAATGTCCGTATCATATGAAACGAGCCCCTTTCCTATGTGCTTCGTAAAGCGTATCATAAAGGAAGAAGCGTATAACATGGATAAACCTGCACACTCTTTGTCAAAATCGCTACAAGGCTGGTGATTAACTGTCTTGACTAACCACCGTATTTACCATCATCGGCTATCTTATGAGAAGCTGCCTGTGCCAGGCTGGAACGATATACGGAATACGACGGATGTCCATTCTCTCTACTGGATTCAAAGCGGCGAGGGTGTATTTCATTATGGGGAGGAAAAAGTGTCTCTACCTGTGAAGGCTGGGGATTTATTGTATCTGAGGCATGGCTTTACGCTCTCCATGTCATCCTCTATGGACAAGCCATTATGTATTCGGATGCTGCTGTTCGATGTGCTCGATGTTCCCTATGACCAGGAGCAATGGATGAAGCCCGTTCCTGTTGACTCGCTGGATGTGCCTTTCTACAGAACATACTCGCCTGAGCAAGCGGATTGGCTGGAATCGCAGTTTGCCCGTATCTGGTCTATTCAGGGACCTGATCCGCATGAGCGACAAGCAGAGTTCCAATATGTGCTCTCTCGGTTGATATCATTCATGAAGGACACAGATACGTCGCACAATCCATCCATGAAAGCCTTCCAACAGGCAAGGCTCTGGATAGAAACAGGCTATCATCAGCCCATACGGCTGGAAGAGCTTGCGCAAGACCTTGGCATCTCCATATCGCAATTGCGCAAAATGTTTATGAAGCATATCGGCATCTCGCCCAAGGCCTATTTGAATCAAGTACGGAATGAACAAGCGAAGACGCTGCTACTGCTCACGGATGAGCCGATGAAAGTGATTGCGGATGCATGCGGATTTGCGGATGAGTTTCATTTCGGCAAAATGTTCCGCGTATGGAATGGGATCGCTCCTGCTCGCTTTCGTACGTTGAACAAGTCAGAGCATTGATAGGCGAGTAACCTAAAAAACACTATTTTACTTACTAACTTTCAGCTCTTCAAGTGCATCGAGCATCTTCTCACCTGAGTAAGCCTTAGACAATTGATGAAAGACATATCGGTTAAAAAAACGATTGGCCTCCTCAGGTTTAGGTTCATTAAATAGGTTCATATTGCGATCCAACTCATCACCCGCGACCATAATCATTTCGTTAACTTGGCTTATAATGCTTCTATTGCTTGTAGGCGTATAACTGATTCCTTCTGCCGCGCTAAGGTATGTATCGATAAGTGCTTGATTCGCTCCGTCTCTAAGCAAATTATCTTGCAAATGCTCGAGAATAATAGCATTCAATCGTTTGAAATCGGCCTTCACTAGCCCATAAATAATAAAGTTATACCGCGTTTCATTATTCATAATGAGCATGCATTTCTTACGCTTGTATAAAAACAAATGAGCATGCCAGCCGTAAATGGACTTGTCGAAGCTTGGCTGCAGCTCGGTTAATGGTGATTGAAGCTCTGCGGCCAGCTTCTTTGTGCATTGTATAATCATATGAAGATCTCCTCCGTACATGAAATTTCACAATTCCATCCTTACTTTCAAATCCTTATAAAATGGATTCAGATCCATGCCTTCCGGCAGCCCCGATACCTGCCCATCCTCTATCTCAATAATAACCCAATCCCCTGCTCATATTCAGTCTCATAGCCTGAATCGGCCAGACAGTCGTTGAACACATCTGAGCCAAATAATATTCTCATAAACGAACACCTCTCATTACGATTTCCACATTATCGTACCATATTTTTGAAACTCTCCAAATAAAATGATTGAATCATGTAACAAGCGTGAGTAGATACGAAGGGAATGTTTGGAACTGAAGGAGCGTCAGCGTTCGCCTTTGTCTCCAGATTTCAACCACAAGCAGTGGTATCTAAAAGAAATCTGTAGACAACAGCGGCCGGAAGTCCAAACGTTCCCGAAGTTTCATACGACATCCACAAGGTTACAAATACCCTCAATTTATCCACTCACCCCGGATAATCCGTTATGACCCCATCCACTCCAAGCTTCTTCATTTTCACCATATCCTCGTCGTTCTGGATCGTCCATGCGATCACCTTGCGTCCTCGTTCATGAATTCGCTCTACAATCTGCTCGTCGAGCAGCTCCTTCGGATAGTGGATGTACGCAGAGAAGGAAACGAGTGCATCCAGCGTTGCATCCGTGAGCGGATGCTTGTCCTCATGAATGAGTGCCGCAATGGGAACATTCGGAAGCAGGTTATGCATGAGCCGCGTCGATTCGAAGTCATACGATTGAATGATGATACCCGCGCTGTTCTTCCGCTCCATTCCCCCAGTCATCGCACGCTGCCCTGCAAACCCACTCGTATCCAAGCGTCTCTCGTACTCATTCACCACCTCTGCCACCTGTTCCTCGATACCTGGGTACCGCTTCGAATCCTTGATCTCAATCAACATAGCCATTTTCCCGGCAAAACGATCCAAAACCTCCTCCAAGGACACAATCTTCTCCTTCTCCGCTTGGCTTTCGCCATTCCCAGCCGGCGCATCCATTCGTTCCAGCTCGTCCAGCGTATAATCATCTACGTCACCTTGATGATCGGTCGTCCGATCAACCGTATCGTCGTGTATAACGACAAGCTCCTTATCCTTGCTGAACTGCACGTCGAACTCAATGAAATCCGAGCCAAGACGCTCAGCCTCCTCGAAGGCGGCCATCGTATTTTCCGGCTCATGCCCGGATGCTCCTCGATGCGCAATGATAAGAAAGCCTTCCGGCGTGTTGGGATTGGATGCGGATACGATCAGCGTCGCACAGCCTAGCAGCACGAGTAATATCCCCATTCTCCGCCATATATAAGCTTTATCTCGTCTATTCATCATAATAGCCCCCTATGTGTTTCGTCTGTCGATCTAGACGCAAGTAGTCCTACTACTTTACACACGCGCAGCGACCCACGAAACAGCAAAAAGGCCAAAGCCGCCTTTTGCCAAGGCTGCTCTGACCTTATGAAACGATTCAATAAGCGCAAATCGTCCATCCGACTTCCATATCGAAATTACTTACCGCCATACTCTTTAGTCGCTGTATCCAGCATCTTCTGCCAGTTCGCGAAATCCGTATCTCTAGCTACGTGACGATCGAAAAACTCATCTGGGATATCCAGAATGTCCTCACGCGTCTGTACCTTAAAGTTACCCTTCTCCAAAAACTCAGCGAAGCTATTCGAGCGAGTATACTTGCTCATGAACGAATCATGAAACAAAGCTTCCAGTGAAACGTGGCTCGGATCCTCCTGCACATCCTTTTGACCTTGCAATTCCTTCAGTAGATCTTCAAATGACATTGGCTTTTGCTTTCTCAAATGATCAACTCCTCATTATCATAATATATTCTAAATGGCCTATAGCTGTTCCCTTAAACAGTCAGCACCTTTTCTGATGGTACAATCGCTACAGGTATCATTTTTTTCGTTTTCTTCTCAATATCCTTCAAATATGGCAGTTCCTCGGTCTCACAGAAGGAGATCGCGATACCACTTAATCCCGCTCTGCCGGTACGGCCGATCCGGTGCACATACGTTTCCGGAATGTTAGGCAGGTTGAAGTTGATGACATGCGACAGCTCATCGATATCGATTCCGCGCGCTGCAATATCCGTTGCGACAAGCACTCTCGTAACACCGCTGCGGAAGCTGGCAAGCGCGTTCTGGCGTGCGTTCTGAGATTTATTACCGTGAATGGCTTGAGCGGTAATGTTGACCTTGTTCAGCCCGCGAACTACTCGGTCTGCACCATGCTTCGTGCGAGTGAATACAAGCGCTGATACGATTGTTTTGTCCTTCAGCAGCTCGTTCAACAAGCCCTGCTTGCTTGATTTTTCAACAAAATATACGGATTGCTCAATACGTTCTACCGTCGAAGACGCAGGCGTAATTTCTACCTTCGCTGGGTTAACCAGCAGCGTTTTGACAAGCTTCGAAATCTCAGGAGGCATCGTTGCGGAGAAGAATAAGGTTTGTTTTTTGCTAGGCATCTTGGCAATAATCTTCTTCACGTCATTAATAAAGCCCATGTCCAGCATGCGATCTGCTTCATCAAGCACTAGAATTTGAATAGCCGATAGATCCACAAGCTTCTGATTGACGAGATCGATCAGTCTGCCTGGCGTAGCAATGATGATATCCGCGCCTTGCATAAGCGAACGCTCCTGTGCTTTCTGTGAAACGCCGCCAACGATCGCGATGCACCGAATATCGGTGAATGCGGCGTATGCCTTGATGTTATCATCAATCTGCAGAGCCAGCTCTCTCGTAGGGGTGAGAATCAAAGAACGCGTACGGCGTCCACGTCCACCTTTGCCCTGCTGCTCGCTTAGAAGCTGAACAATCGGCAAGGCGAATGCAGCGGTCTTTCCTGTCCCCGTCTGTGCACAGCCGAATAGATCCCTACCAGCCAGCACGACTGGAATGGCCTGCTCCTGAATCGGTGTAGGCTCGGTATAGTTCTCTTTGGCTAACGCTTTAAGAAGCGCAGGTGAAAGCATTAAATCGTTAAAAGTCATGTTGTCTCCTTCATGTTTAAAAAGCATAAATGATTAATCAAGCTGCTTATTTATACGGTTAATTATAAGTCATCCACACGGTGCTCCCCAGCATCTCAAAGTCCTGCTTCAACCAGAAGTTTCTGGATTTCTCGAGTGAATAGACGTACATTCGTTTATTCGGGTATTTCGCTTTGAGCCAATTGATGAAAGCAGCGGCGTAGCCTTTGCTCTCGAACTCCTTCAATACATCAAGTGCCTCTATAAAGATGAAGTCCCTCTTGTTCTTAATATCGATATAGAAGTCCTTCTGCAAATATTTCTCGTCATCACTGAAATAATCGGCTTCCGCCTTCTTTATCAGTTGTTTCCCATTTTCGTATTCCCATACGACACCATAGCCCGCCATCGCATCTTCTGCCTCAATCATATAGATCTGCTCCGGAATTTCGGAGCTGTCCCGTTTGCTAAGCTCAGGTGCGTGATAAGCCGTCGTAATCTCACCAAGCAGCTCCTGCATGTCTGAATCGAAAGGTTTTGCTTTAATTGTAGCCATTATAAGCTCCCTTTGCTTCCATTTATCACATCTATATTCATCAAAATAAAAGAAGCAGGGTGTTCATGTCCCCCACTTCTCCTACTGATTGTGTATGGTCTATTGTCCTTAGTCATCTTACCACAAAAGTGCGCCTTCAACTAGTTATTCTCGTTTAGCGTTTTTTTTGAGTGAACGATTGAACGGCATTTTTCAGCTTATCGCGCGCGGCTTTGTTTTTCATCAGATAAGTTACGCCCATTCCGATTGCAGTAATCAACATATTTTTCTTTCTCATCGATACTACCTCCCTAGCGTTCTTACTATATATGTACCCTTATCTTCGGGTTTTTAAGCAGCACGGATTACGACTCTTCCACTTGTGTGGAACAAAGCTTCTCGAATTTGCTGAATTCGCCCATTGCATGGACAGCTGAGCCTTTATAGCCGTAGCCGCAGCTGCGATAGAATGCGTTCAGCTTCGCGTTACTCGCGATACAGTCGAGACGAATACGATCTTTCCCCTCAAAATAAATCCCTGACGCCGCCCATCTCACGATCGCTTCACCTAAGTTCTTGCCCGCTGCTTGACGGTTAATAGCCAATCGATGCAGATAAACGGACGACGCATGCCCTTCATCTCCCCATAGCTCAAGGTCCCAAGCACTTGCCTTCTGCATAAGCATAACGATTCCTGCCAGCATGCTGCCCTGCATGAAGAGGTATACCTCGCCGCGCCCAATGGCTTCCGACGTCTGGTGAGAGTCCTCTCCCTGCAGCAACCCGCTCCACTGCTGGGACCCTCTGCTCCTTAGCCATTCTGCTTTTTGGATAAGCAGCCCCTGCACGGCTTCCGTGTCTTCAAACCTTGCTTGAAATATTTCGATATCTGGTTGTAGGCGACCAACTGAATCAGTGCGCGTGAATGTAGTCATGATCATTAACCTCCTGAAATAATAGCTCTGCTGCTATTATATCCGATTCTCAGACGAGATAAGAGAAACATCAGCGTTCCGAGAACGAAGCTTTAACTTGTGAATACCGATTCTTACCTGAGCGTAAACGCGAAAAAGAAGGGAACGTGTCCCCTCTTTTGATAACGATGCCTGTATCGGATACCATTTCTTATTTCAATGCGTTTACAATCGCTTCCAGACCATTAAGCTTACTGATTGGGCCATAGCCATAGGCAAGCTCGCCATTAATCGCATACACTTGATTCTGCTGTACCGCCTTCAGCTTCTTCCATACTTCGCTTTGTTCCCACTCGTCAGAGAGAGCAGGTACCGATTTATCATTATAATTGAAATAACCTAGAAACAGGTGATCCGGATTAATAACACTTAGCCCTTCAAGCGTTAGCTCAATGCCATCGCCCTTCGCCTCTTCTGGAGCATTCAAGCCGAGTGGCTCATAATAATCGCTTGCATAAGTAGTGCCCTGCAGCCAAATGTTCTTGTCTCTAACCTGCAAATATGCAACCGTTCCTTCTACTTGGCCGATCTGTGCTTTTGCTTCCTCTACCTTAGCGGTGAAATCATCGTTTGTCTGCTTAGCAAGTGCCTCTTGCCCAAGAATATCCCCGAACTGCGTAATGACACTTTGCCATTCCAACCACACATTCGTTTTCTCCTCATCAATCAATACTGTAGGAGCAATCTGCGACAGTTGATCAACGATATCCTTATTCGTGACGCTACCTGCCAGAATAACATCCGGCTCATATTGCAGCAGTGCTTCCAAGTTAACAGCCGTATTCTCGCCTACGACCGTCACCTCATCAAACTTCTCAACGTAAGGCTTGTACACATCCGAATCAAGGAAAGAGTTTTTCGCTGTGAATGGAAGAGTTACCGCAATGGACGGCAGCTCGAAGCCAAGTAGCTCCTGCGTTAGTCCCCAGTGCACAAGGGCGACTTTTTTCGGTTGCTCGGCAATCGTAACATCTTTCCCGTCAGCACTCTTCACCGTTCTTGGAAAAACACTGCTAACTCCCGCGTTCTCATTCGCTCTGTTTCCGCTCGTATTCTGTGCTGCATCAGTCACAGCGGGTGCTTCCGCCGCTGAGTGATTCGCAGTTCCTGCATTAGAGCAGGCACTAACGAGCATAATGACAAACAATAGCAGGCAGGCTGCTGCCATACGTAACTGTACAGATTTCATTTCATTCTTCTCCTCAATATCGCTCATTTTATTGATAACGATTATCATTATCGAGTTAATAATAACATCGTGTAACTTCTGAGCAAATAGATCATTTCCCGATTTGAGGATGGATTATTTCTACACCTCTTGCAGCCTCACTGCCGATGGCGACATGCCATAATGCTTTTTGAACAGCCTGCTGAAATAATAAGCATCCGAATAACCGACACTGCTTGCGATTTCCCGAATGGAGAAATCGGCCGTCGTGAGCAATACGTGGGCAAGATTCATCCTGTATTGGATCAAGTAATTAATCGGGCCAATACCCGTATATTTGCGGAATAAGTGCGAGAAATACTTTGCTTTCATCTGATGCTGCTCCGCTAGACTCTCCAGCGTTATCGTGTCCATATAATGCTTTCTTATATACGCGATCGTCTGCTCCATCATCGGCTGGCTCTCACTATTTTGCTGGTATCTCTCGAACAGCAGCGCCTTATTAAGCAAACGATAAAACAACGTCTTCTTCTCCAGCAGTTCGATATTGCCAACAATTAGAGACAGACCTCTAAGCTGCCCCATTAGTTGAAGCAATGCCGCGTCCAGCTCGATATGAAGCTCGTTCACCTTTTTTATAAATGCAAGATTAACCTGATCCAAGTGTGCCGGCAAATAATGCACGAGAAAATATTCGAACTCAGGCGTCTGAACTTCAAGCTCTAGACTTCGGTTAAAGCCGCCAAGCAAGGTTTTGCCTGGATACATGGGATAGCTTTCACCGTCATAGGAGAAAATAGCCTCTCCCTTGAGCGCGATTACCAAGCCGCATTTGGCTGTAGGCTGGTACTTATGACCTTGATAAATACCTGCCTGAAGCAACGTCTGATGCACGCCGAATACA
This sequence comes from Paenibacillus sinopodophylli, assembly GCF_005930355.1. Lineage (GTDB taxonomy): Bacteria > Bacillota > Bacilli > Paenibacillales > Paenibacillaceae > Pristimantibacillus > Pristimantibacillus sinopodophylli. The sequence goes on along the minus strand of NZ_VDBO01000018.1, from coordinate 37,230 downwards.
TCAATCGGCACCTGCAGGAAAAATGCGGCCAGCTCATCGTACTGACTTTCCATACGAACACCCTCTCTAATCCCGCTCAACCAATCATTCCCTCATTTAAAAACGTTTTATTTCTTCTTTTTCAACTTGCTGTTTGCTTTCTCGATGTTCTCTGCAACTCTAAATTTCACAATATCGCTAATTAATGCGTAAGGTATCGGTTTATCCAACGGAAATTGAATCGATCCCTTCGCTCCTTTATACGGTGCTAACTTTTCTCTGAAAGCTTCGATTCCGCTTGGAGCCGGATACAAGCCGATATGTTTTTTGAAGGCTGCAAAATGCACCAAATTCCCATATAGCACAAATGTCGGCATTTGATAACCGATCTTCTCTGTTGCCTCAGGCGCTGCTTCTTGGACTACGCTTCTAATCTTCTCCAATATAGCTTGAATCTCAGCTGGAAAGTTAGAAATATATTGATCAATCGTCTCGATCTTGCTTGTCGTCTCGTCCATCATGACTCCTCCTCCATATTGTCTATGTCGCTTACAGGATTAATTCCTACTAGTATGCCCGTTTCGTACCGAATCGTCTTCTCCAAGACCCTATAAAGTCATTGCCTGTCCATACCTTGCTAAGAACTCTTCCTTTTCTTTATAATCCGGCATGATGCTTCCCACCCGCCTCCAGAAGGAGCGGTCATGATTCATATGGGTGAGATGGCATAGCTCATGAATAATGACATAATCAATCACCTCAAGCGGAGCCATCGCCAGACGGTAATTAAAGGTCAAATGCTTCTCCGAGCTGCAGCTGCCCCACTTCGTCCTTGATTCTACGATCTCTATCGTTTTAGCCTTTACCTTGAGCTGCGTTTGATAGGGCTTAATTCGCTCGCCAATGATTTTCTTGCAGCTGTTGAAATAAAACTTCTTCAGACGCAGCTTGAGCTCCTCTTCAGTCAGCTCTTTCGTCTCGATCAGCTCATGGAGAAAATAATATTTCCCAAGGTGAAGAAACTTCCCTTCGTCTTCATATTCCTTCAGCTTTTCAGGAGCTGTGCGTGCGGCCGCTATCGCCTGCAATTTCTGCACAATGCTAGTTCCGTGACGTTCGACCGCCGCCACTACCTCATCATCGCTTGTTCCATTAGGTGCTTTAACGGTGATATGACCCGTAGAGTCGATATGAATGTATAGTTTTTTTCTATTTGCGTACAGCACATTAAATGTAATCGTCTGATTATCGAATTCTATTTTCATGGTAACCTTCGTTCCTATTAAAGTAATTTCTCTATCTCCAAACAAAAAGGAGACAGAGTCCTTGGATCAAGGATTTCTCCCCATTCCTCGTGTCTCTTCTCCTATTGTATCAAATATGCGGGCTGTTTAGGCAGCTTAATGCTTTTTCAATTAATGCTTTGCAAAAGCTAGAGCCCTTTGCGTAGTCCCTACTTCAGCAGCCAAACGAACTCAGAAATGACGCGTAGGTTACTGCGTTTCAATCCACGCACTCCATGAGGAGTGCGACAGCAAAAATAAACTCCATTGATGCAGCCAAAGCATCTATACCGTCTATTTTCATACTAATCATAACAAAAAAAGCATAGATAGAGCATTTTTTTTATTTTAAAATCCTGTCATTCGACAATTTCCTAAGAGCGAATGCTACATGGATTTCATGTAAGCTTTACATTCGCACCAAGCCTGCACTAAGTCTTCTTTATTTCGTTTTGCAACTTTATCGTTTTCCCCATACCTCTCCTTAAAAGTCAGCCCATACATTAGAATCCGGCATAATATTACCTACTTGACCCAAATTAAAAGGTCAAATTTCATAAGCTCTCTCTCTCCATCCAATTGTAAAAATCTAGTATTCATAATATAATCTTCTATATGAAACGAAGGGAGATGAACAACATGGAGCAGAAAATGACTATCAAACACTAACCAAGGTGGTTGAGTCATCATGACCACCCATTATGATACGAAGGTGGTAACCATGACAAATAAAACATATTTATTAATTGAGCGTCCCCCTACTGTAGTTGAGCACCATACTTTATGGGAGGCTGTAGGCTGGGGTACTGTAGATAGCGAGATGGCAACACATTCTATTTCAAATTCCATTTATGCCGTGGTTGTCGTTCTCGACGAGGAAGTTGTCGGTATGGGGCGAATTGTTGGCGACGGAGCGATGTATTTTTATATACAGGATGTTGCAGTTTTACCCGAGCACCAGAATAAAGGAATAGGAAAGATGATCGTCGACCAACTGCTTGCCTATATCAAAAAGAAGAAATGTAAGACTGGCATTGCTTTTGTAGGTCTATTTGCCTCACATGGGAACGATACATTTTATGAAACCTATGGATTCAAGGATCATTCGCCCGAGATGACGGGCATGTTTACTGTATTTGATTAACAATGAGTAACCCCTAATGTTTGGACACAAAGCAGAGGAAGGCATGATGAATCGGGGATATCCCCTTTATTCATTCATCTCTTCCTCTTTTTGACGTCCGTGTGCTACATTACAATGAAGTAGAAAAGTCTGGAGGTACAGAGATGGATTACGACAAATCAAAAAAGGCACTTTTCAACGAGGCGACATCCTATGTGGACAACTATAAAAAATATGCATGGTTTCATGAGCCCGATTCCATTTATGAACTGGACACCTTAAAGCTTCTTAATATCAAACAAATTAAAACCTTTGAGCCCTTAAAAGAATTCGCTAATCTGAAAAAGCTGGAATTTGGCACCACCGATTCCAAAATGACCATACCTGATCTGATTGGCCTCGATTACGCTGCGAATTTGGAACAGCTAGCTTTCGTCAGTAAGTCGACTATTAAAAATAATGTACAGACCATTGCACGCTTAACCAAACTGCAATCACTAGGATTATACAACGTCCCTCATACGTTGCCTGATCAATTGCTGGCCCCTCTTCACTCCTTAAAAACGGTAAGCTTCTCAAAAGATAATTATGATAGCCAAACTGTTCTTCCAGACAGCTTGGAAACGATCAGCATGAGCTTTGACGGTATTGATACTCTACCAAGCTTTGCACCAGCCTTAGGTGTAAAAAAGGTGTCTTTAGGCTTCAACAGCTGTCAATTGCAAAGCTTGAATAGCTTTGAGATTTTTCCGAATGTAGAAGAAATAAAACTGGTTGCTGCCAAAAAACTCGTGGACATCTCATATGTAACACAGCTAAAGAAGCTAAAGATCCTGGATGCCAATTTCTGTTCTGCCTCTGATATAAGCCCCTTCTATCAACATCAAAGTATTGAAGAACTGCGGCTTAGAGGCTCAGCTGTGGAGAGTCTTCAAGAAATGGGGGTTTGCCCAAACCTCAAAACGCTGTATATAGAGAAAACAAAATTGAAATCGATTGAGAACATCAAAGAGCAATTCCCTCAGTTAGAATTACTATGGATTTGGGGAACTAAAGTAAAGGATTTACAAGCGCTAACCGATATGCAATCGTTGAAAAACTTAGACCTCACCATGCTGAAACCAAAATCTTGGGCATTCATTTCCACCTTGACAGGTTTGGAGACGCTGGATTTATGCAAAACATCATTTTCAGATGCTAGCTCGCTGCTAGATCTCCCATTATTAAAGAAGCTCCGGCTGTCCGGCAGCCAAGTCGACTTCAAGTCAAGTAATTATAAGGAACTGGAAAAGAATATTATCAATCGAGGCGGTAAGATCATTACATAAGGCCGCCTCTCATTGCGGTCGCCTTTACGTTAATTAGCTACTACGTCCGTATTCCAAGACCCGATTATTTATTATGCGCTGTAATCCTGAAGTGCTTTGCAAAAAGGCGCATTCTGCTTAATAAAGGCATCCATCTTTGCGAACTTATCTGCTTGTCCACTCTGCTTATAAGCTACACATAATCCATTTGCGACAAACAACTGAACGAGTAGGGGCAGCTTATCAAATTTCAATTCAAGGCTTGTGACGCTATGTTCGCTACCCATCCCCACTAATACTTGCCCAATTTCAACATACGCTTCATAAGCCATATTACTTTTTTTGCTGCCCGGATATGCATGTGAAACAGTTGCCAAAGCTTTAGCCTTCCTAGCCAATGACAGTCCTTCCGTATACTCATGGGTATGGAAATACTTTATTAACGTCTTTATATTCCAATAGATCGCTTGGTACATTGGAATTTTCCGATCCCAGTTTACCTGTCCTATCACCGTTTCAGCCCGCTCGTATTCACCGTACAAAATATGGGATAGCGCTGTGTTGCAGGCAACAAAGGTTTCTATTATTTCCTTATCCTTTAATGACTGGAGTGGCTTCGTCAAACATACAATAAGCTGCTCCGACGTTCTTTGTTTTAGCGCTATCCCAACTTTATCAGAAGCCCTTCTTCTAATCATTATGATAATAACCACAGCTACAGCAACACTAACAAGGACTGAATAGTTCCCATTTCCGAGCGAAATAAAAAGAGCAACGACCATAATACTCATCACTATCATAATAGGTATCCATTTTTTCAGTAAATATTGTTGGTTCATTTCCAATCTCCTCACTATAAAATTAACATACTCAAACGCGTAGTAATCGCCCTCTGCCAAGCCTACCCTTTATATCGGAATCTATTTGGTTATTTTGAAGTTACTGGTATATTTAATAGATATCATCCAATCCAAAGCAAAAAGGCTTCAAGCTTAGACGCTCGAAACCTTCTTACAGCAGCAACAATCTATTTCATACTTATACGATCATTGAATGGCTTGCATTAGCTCATAGAAATACTTGGGTTCATGAGTCTTATTAAGACTATACCAGGCATCTACTGTTGTTGAAGAAAACACACCGAGGGCTTTCAAGACATGTACAGAAAATTCCAACGGTGCTATTCCTGATGCTGTAATCAGTGTTCCATCCGTTACAGCAGGCTCCATTTTATAATGCTTTTCGCCCGTGTACCCGGGACAAATCATTTTAAGGTATTCCAGATCATTGCTTGTATGATAGCGTGAATTCAACAATCCGGTCTGGGCAAGTCCCATTGTGGCCCCGCAAATGGCTGCGACCCATATATCATCCTGCAAACAGCCCTCGGCGATTTTTAGAATGGGATGATGAATGCTTTCTGTCCACGTATCACCACCTGGCAAAATCAATAGATCTGTGCCTTTAATGCTGCACTCATCCAGTTTAAGATCAGGTAATATTCTCAATCCGCCCATTGTGGTTACAGGAGTCTTTTCAATTCCCACCGTAACTATTTTGGATGGGGAAAGCCCCTTTTTATAATATCTTCCCGTATTCAATTCGGCAGTTAAGTAACCTATTTCCCAATCCGACATGGTGTCAAACACATAAAGATATGCTGTATTATTCATTTGTAATTTCTCCTTATTGCTCAACTTATCACGTGACACCAACCATCCATTGGTATTCCGTGACTATCATTATTATAAAACAGCTTCACTGACATCTACGGTCAGTGAAGCTGCTAGAGCTGATAATATTCTATTAAATCTGAAGCAATTGCAACAAGCTTATCCTTTAATCGTTGTGGTTCTATTACTTGAATGGATTTCCCATAAGAAAGAAGAAAATACGGAACATGTGTATGAATGGCTTGTGCTTCAAATAAGAAGGTCGCCTGATTGGAAGTCCGCTCTTTCAAATGATGTCCCATAAACCAATGCAGGCATAAGTCATCCAGCGCCTCTGTTCTGCCTCCGATAATTAAGGAAACTAATCCGTTTTTGTCCACTAAATCTGGCAACAGATTTTTCATAAAATAATCACGGGCCGAGAATCCTTCGGAACGCTTAAACCTGATTGGAGTTCGTTTGATTTGTAAAATCCGTTCTGCTCGAAAAATACGAATCTCATTCCTGAGGTGGCAGAATGCAACCGTATACCATTTATTGTTCCAATTAACCAATCCATAAGGGTCTATCACCCTATTCTTATACTGTTCTTCGCGATTTGTGCGATAATCAATATCTACAGAGCATTCATTAGCTAGAGCATGCTCCAATTCCGCTAGTACTGGCTGAATAGATACGTATCCTTTTCGGTTTATAACTTCAAATCCGGATAACTGATGACTAAGTACACTTTCCTGCTCCTGCGTCGAATACCTTTTAAGTTTGGATGTCGCGCTTCCAAGTGCCTCGCTCAATGGGTATCCCGCTTCTTTTGCAAAAACAGCAGCATGAAGAAGTGCTTTTTTTTCCTCCATATCAAATAACAGAGGTGCACGGGTGAAATGATGAAGCAGGCTATACCCGCCATTATGACCAGTGTCAGATATAATAGGCACACCACTGGCACTTAGTGCATCCATATACCGATAAACTGTTCTAATATTGATTTCTAACTTTTCGGATAGTTGTTTAGCCGTTATTTTCACGCCCGAATTCAACATCCATAGAATGGCCAGCATATTATCATTTTTCGGCATAACAGAAGCCCTCATTTTTGTTAAATCTCACTATTTGATGGATATGTTAATTTCTTCTTACGAATCGCATGAATTAGAACCATAAATTCTCATAACGTACTGCGCCGTAGTTCATAAAAAAACTGCACGATTGGATGCTTTACCTTCATCTTCTCGTCCATATTTTGAATTCGTTTTTTCCCAACTCGTCTGTCAACCAGAGCTAGAATATTTAATAATATATCTTGACTCTCTAAGCAATCTTCTATAGAAGTCGATAAAAACTGATTAGCAATAGTGACGAAATTTGATTTACTTAATGATGACTGAGCTGCCAGAAGCTCTTTTGCATATACAGATATTTTCCTGCTTCTTGCCATTATTTTCAGGCGATCCTCCGGTACCTTCCCTTTGGTTTCTTCTCTCATCGCCTCTATCTCTTCATTGCTAATCGGGATTTGGATCGCTGGATCATTCTTGATCTCCAGCTCCGTCTGAAACCATCTAACTAAAGTCGTACGATCACTCATATTGAATACGTTCTTCTTATCTACCGCCATATAACTAAGCCCTGCTTTATCGGGTGAATAACGATAGCTGGTTGAACGATATTCGACCCGTCCTTCTAACGCAGGACAAAGAAAGCTCTCCAGTTGTTGCTTCATTTTACTCCAGGACATGTATCCTCCTATGTTAGTGCTTTAATCAAATTTCCCAAAATGTCATTCGCTTGTTTACGCGCCGCATGGGGATCTTCTGAATGCGCAATGCCGATCGCTGCTTCCGTTATTGCTCCAAAAATGATGTGTGCCAACAAATCTATAGGTTGCTTCTTCATGTACTTGGACTCCATAAGCTCCTTTAAGAGCGCAGTCGATAAACCGAGTACACTATGTTTTTCTTTTTCCCTCCATTTGGTCCAGCCAAGTATGCCAGGTGCTTCCTGAATGACAATATGCCGATACTCAGGATTAAGACAACCTTCCAAATAGGTTTCAATGGCGATTAAGGTTCTTTCCCACGGATCAATCTCCGTATCAATCGCAGTGGACACCTGTTTTACCATCTCTTCTAGTAGTCCATCTACTACTTGTTCAAACAGCGTTATTTTATCCTTAAAATGATAATATAGTGCTCCTTTCGTTAATTGTTCTTGTCTAGCAATTTCATCAATGGAGGTTTTGGCGTATCCATCCTCTGCGAATAAGTACTGTGCACGTTTAAGTAAGGCTTTTTTTGTATGTTCGGCATCATCTTGCCTGCGTGATTTTGGGTTCATGCCCTTATTATATCGTTTAACTTTTGAATTAGAAAGCCGCAGCCGCCCTTAACATACTTAGGGTTTGTTAAACATACTGTAAGTATGTTAAACTCCATGTAAGGATTGGTAAAAGCAAAAGAGGAGGCATCACATGAAAGAAGCCTATGTTAGCGCTGGTATAATCAGGTATACAGATTACGGGACAGGTCAGGCCATCGTGTTTTTACACGGTGCGCTGAGTAACGGAAACACTTGGAGGAAAGTGGTTCCGGCCATTTCCAAACATTTTCGATGCATTGTTCCAGATTTACCTTTAGGCGGGCACTCCATTGCTCTGAACCCTGAAACTGATCTAACACCGACAGGCATAGTAGCCTTAATCAATGAGTTTTTGAATGTGTTAGATCTGAACGATATTATTCTGGTAGGTAATGATACAGGTGGAGCTTACGCACAAATATTCACCATGTCTTATTCTGAGAAAGTATCGAGGCTAGTCCTTTGTAACACAGATGCTTTCGAAGTATTTCCGCCAAAATCGTTCTCACTATTAGTAGCAGGCGTCCATATTCCTGGCTTCACCTTTCTAATGGCTCAATTGTTTCGATTTAAACCATTATTAAAAACGTCATTGGTGCTAGGCTTACTATCTCATACTCTTTCGAAAGAAGATTTATACGAGCTATATATACGTCATTTCATTCATTACAAAGGGGTTCGTGCTGACTTTACAAAGGTCGTTAAGGGCTGGTCCATACATGACACCATTCAAGCAGCCGAGAAGCTTACTTCTTTTAATAAGCCCGTCTTGGTTATTTGGGGGGCTGATGATACGAAGCTATTTCCTATTGCGTTAGGAAGAAGAGTTTATGGCATCTTTCCAGATGCGCGATTCGAGATCGTAGAAAACGCACTGACGTATGTACAAGAGGATCAACCTGAAGCGTTTGCTCAAAAACTTGTCCATTTTCTTGAAAACACAGCATTTGCTAAATAAACTTAAAATCTATATAACTTCAACTAATGATTGTCGCCAGGAGTCCGCCATGTGAATAGTTCTTCCGATCGCTGTTGTTTCCAGAACCATTCACACTCTGTCCTCTTCTACCCATTTCTTTAGTTAAACTTATATAGGAAATACAAAAGCTCAAGCATCATTTCAGCTTGAGCCTCTGTGTTAGTCACTATAATAACTTTATTGACCGTTATTCTCGTTTACTAGATTCAACGTATTCAGAAGCATAACAACAGCTTCCGCTCTTGTTGTTTGTACGCGGGGATTGAATGTATTCGCCCCCGTACCTTTCACTACGCCGCGTTCTTTCAGAGCGGCTACTGCACTTTTTGCCCAGACTGGAATCAATGAATCATCTGCGAAAGAGGTGACTGCATTCGGGTCAAGTGTCAGCTCAAATGCCTTCCCAATCATCGTTGCCATCTCAGCCCGCGTAATATTCGCGTTCGGCTGGAAGGTCCCATCCTGATAACCGCTAATAATGCCAGCTTGCACCGCTTGTACTACCGCAGCCTGCGCCCAAGTCCCAATGTCCGCTTTATCTGTGAAGGTCAGCTCAGATCCTGCTTCCTGAGCGTTCAACGCTTTCATCAGCATGACGGTGAATTCTGCACGGGTTATCGTTTTACCTGGCTTGAACGTTCCGTCCACATAGCCATTCACAATACCATCTTTTACGGCTTGCTTGATGCTTGCTTCAGCCCAGTGACCTGCGATATCACTAAGTTCAGCAGGCGTTGTTCCCTCTACCACGGGAAGTCCTGTCGATTGGTCTACAACAAGGACCGCAAATTTCGTAAAGTGATCAACCTCTACTGAAATCACATTTCCGCTTGTCTTGCTGCCTTTCACTTCTACCCATTCCTTCTTCCCTTCATCGAAATAGAAGATCGCAACCCCTTGGCCGCTCTTCATATTGTTTGCATCGAAAGCAAAGGTGAGCGTTACAGGCTTGATGAAATGACCCGGGATGTTTTTCAATACTTCATATACCGAGCTTGCAAGAACCTCTTTATTGACTAACACATTTTTCGTATCCAGTAATTTCGTAATCGTTAATTTCAGTTCCTGATTGACTGCGCCTGTAGAAACGGTAATTGTTAACCGATCTTCCAAGCTAACCTCGCCTATTGATCCAACAGGAAGAGTAAGGTTGCCATCTTTCGAGGTCACTTTAGCTGGAGTTGGTACAACACTTCCGCCATTGCTTCCGTTATTGGGTGGGGCTGTTGCTTCATTCACCGTCACCATATACTTAACCTGCGTTACGCCATCCTCGGCAGTGACAATAACTTTATTACCTGTCGCTAATTCTGTAGTTACCGTTATTCCGTCTGCTTGGTACACTTCAAACGTCGCATCCGCTGCTGGCGTGATCGCTGCTTTCAGCGCTGCCAAAGTTGTACCGGATGGAATGGCTGTTATCGTTTCATTGCCTGTGCCCGTTGCACTTACGGTGCCTATTGTCGAAGTTAGCGTCGCATCTGTCTTTTTCAGTACCGTCACCGTATACGTAACCTGCGTTACGCCATCCTCAGCGGTTACGATGACTTTATTGCCTGTCGCTAATTCTGTAGCTACCGTTATTCCGTCTGCTTGGTACACTTCAAATGTCGCATCCGCTGCTGGCGTGATTGCTGCTTTCAGCGATGCCAAAGTTGTACCGGATGGAATGGCTGTTATCGTTTCATTGCCTGTGCCCGTTGCACTTACGGTGCCGAGTGTCGAAGTTAGTGTCGCCACCGTTTTCCCTAATGTTACCGTATACGTAACCTGTGTTACGCCATCCTGTGCTGTAACGATAACCTTATAGCCTGTTGCCAACGTTGATGCTGCTGTTGTCCCATCTGCTTCGTAGACCTTAACCGTCGCACCTACTGCTGGCGTAATCGCTGCCTTAAGCGCCTCTAACGTCGTTGTGCTCGGAATATTCGTAATGGTCTCTTGCAATGTTCCGCCCGTGCTAAGCGTTCCGATTGTAGAGGTTAACGTTGCGGTAATATTAATCCATCTAGCAAATAACGTCTTACTCGCCGTAATTGTAAAGCTGTCTGAAGCCGAGTAGCTCTTGCCGGTTCCATCCGCTAGCGTATTCCATCCCGCGAATGCATAACCTGTCTTGACCAAATTGCCGGTGTTTCCGATAACGCTTACCGTTGTTCCCCGCACATACTCGGTTTCGGCACTCGTCAATTCTCCATCGGTTTCACCGTTGCCGTTATAGGTGACATAATGGAGCTGAGAGCTCCTCAAGTAAGGATACCCATTATTTATCGAGGAATCGATTGCCCATGTTTGAACGAAATCCCAACCTGCATAGCTGGTTTGCAGCTTCATCTTCGCTGTCGTTAGCCCCGTACCGCCACTTGTCCCCGAACTCGTTTGTCCCGTTGTCTCGCTATCGTAAAAGCTATTGGTGGCCCAATCATTGGTTCCAACTAAGCCGCCCAAGCTTCCTTCGCCAGTTACGGCACCCGTAGCATAGCTGTTGTTGACGGTACTATCCGAGTTTTCGCCAACCAATGCGCCAGCGAAACGCTCCCCATTCACGCTTCCATTGGCGTAGCTGTCGCTGATAGATCCATCATTCCTTCCTGCCAATCCTCCTGCTGTCCGATGTTGACCGCTAATGCTTCCGGTAGACAAGCTATCGCTAATTGTGCCATAGTTATAGCCGACCAATCCACCTGCATATCTCGTCGCTCCGCTCAGACTTCCCGCAAAGAAGCTATTGGTAATGCTGCTTCCGTTCACGCCGACTAATCCGCCTGCATAGTTCCCGCTGACGCTTCCTGTGATGACCCCGCTGTTCGTGATCGTTCCTGAGTTTGATCCCGCTAGTCCACCAACATACATTCCACCGCCTACATCGATGTTTTCCAGAATGACATTTCGGACCGTCCCATCGGATATTAATCCGAATAGTCCCACAGGATGATCAGTACCCTGCCTACTAATCTTTAAATTCGTAATCGTATAACCGTTGCCATCGAAGTTTCCTTCAAATTGATGATCATTATAACCGATTGGCATCCAGCCTTCGCCTTCCGCATATCTGCTCAAATCAATATCCGCTGTCAGCTTAAAACTCGAGTCTAAGAAATTCCTGACCTGATTAAGCTCGGCCACGGTTGCAATGAGGTAGGGATCCTCTATTGTTCCCGAGCCACCGGAAAATATCGTACCGGTTGCCGGGAATGTCGCAGTTACCACTCCGGAATCCGCTGAATTCGTTACTTCTGTTGCCCCCGCTATCGTGAAGAAATCCGAAGGCACTCCCGTCAACACATATCCCCTCTTGGGCGTGATCGTCAGCGTTGCCGTGTAGGTCTCTCCCTCTGCAAATCGGGGAGCAGCCTCCGGAGACCAAACAATTGATGTGGTATATTCATCTGTAGTTGTCCCCCGAACTGGCACTTCGTACGCGACTGGCGCAGGTACCCCGCTAATCGCTGCAGTCGCAATGACATTTATAGCATTCATCGTCACCGTATACGTATTCTTCGTTGCTCCATCCTGAGCCGTCACGATGACCTTATTGCCCGATGCCAATGTCGTCGCTACTGTGGCTCCATCTGCCTCATAAATCTCGAACGTAGCATTCGTTGCCGGCGTGATGGCTGCCTTGAACTCGTCTAACGTCACATCGCCCGGAATCCTCGTAATGGTCTCAGTCGCTGTCCCGCCCGCACTCACCGTTCCAAACCCGGATGTCAAAGTAGCTTTGGTATTCAGCCAATGTGCATACAGGGTTGTATTCTCGGTTATCGAGAACGTGTCTTCTGACACATAGCTCGTACCGCTGCCGTCCGCTAACGTATTCCATCCCACGAAGACATAGTCGGTTTTGACTAAAGGATCTGAAGGATCTATATCTCCACTCACGGTAACCGTTTCATTTTTGGAATATACGTTGTTGTCATTCGGCACGGTTCCACCGGTGTTACCGTTGCCGTCGTAGTTCACTTCACGGTAGAAAGCTTTCAAATAGGGATATCCTTCATTCACGTCCGGATTGATTCCCCAATAATCGTTAAAACTCAGCCAACTTTCATACGTACTTAGCGTCTTCATCTCTAAAGTCGTTTTACCTTCGCCTTTCCCCGTATCACTTTGCCCTGTCGTTTCGCTGTCGTACAAGCTACGGAAGACTGATACGTAACTATAACCGACTAAGCCTCCTCGCGTAGAGATTGAAACCTCCACCTTTCCTGTCGCGTAACTGTCGCTGATCTCCGAGGTATTCATCCCTATCAAGCCACCTGCGTACTGCTGCGCATTCACACTCGTATTGCTGTAGCTGTTGCTGATTAGCGCCTCATTCTGCCCTACCAAGCCTCCTACAATAATACTTCCTCTTATACTTCCCGTCGTAAAGCTTCCAATAATTGAGCCATAATTGACCCCTACCAAGCCTCCTACATAGAAATTACCCACTACATTGATATTTTCCAGCCCGATATTAGTAATTGAACTTCCAATAGCATTTGCTCCGAAAAGCCCAACATAAGAACTTGCTGGTCGATTAATCGTAAGATTTAAAATTTTGAACCCATTGCCGTTCAAGTGCCCTTTAAATTGATTGCTATTATCGCCAATCGGCGCCCAGCCTTCGCCTTCCGCATAACCGCTCAAATCGATATCCGCTGTCAGCTTAAAATGTATGTTGTTGCCCAAATGCCATCTGACCTCGTCGAGCTGGGCAGCCGTTTCAATGAGATAAGGCTCACTGCTCGTACCCGTTCCTCCTGCGAAGTCTATACCTGACGCAGCAGATACTTGATTCCCTCTATCAAACAGCCCATTCCATCCGCTTAGTACCGTCAACATTACTAAGATGATAGATGTTACTTTCCTACTTGCTCGAAATCTTGCACTCATGTCGCTTTCTCCTCCATACCACTATTGAATTCGGACATAAGTATAGGTCTCAAGCCATACAAAAAAACACTAACCAAAGTTAGTGTTTCGCAAATATTGTAGAATAAAGTCTAATTTAAGAGTGCTAACTCCTTTGCACGGGCGATGGCCTGACTCCTTCTTTTAACGCCCAGTTTTCCGTATACGTTATGAATATAGCCTTTGACTGTCCCTTCTGTTAATCCGAATCGATAGGCAATTTCCTTATTCGTCAATCCATCTGTCAGCGCGTACAGGATCTCTGTTTCACGATTTGTAAGTGATTCGAATAGCTGTGAAGCTTTCGCCAAAGTTGATGACAGATCATCTGTTGGAACGATTGGTGAATAACTTTGGCTTCGAGCTTCATCTAATGATTTCACATACATCATTCGGGCAATCATTTGCTCCAGCATGACCCGTATTTCTTGAGTGAAGACGCCGGCTATAAGACTGTTCTCCAAGTAAAGTGCGAATGGCGTTAGCCCTCCTGTGAAAAGAACAGGCATACACAGTACGGATTGGGACTGGTTTCTACGAATAGAGGGATCAGCGGAATAAGAGCTGTGCGAAGCATTAGCAAGTACCACCGATTCGCCTGTTTTCAGTACATAACGGATAATAGACTCACCATACGAAGCTCCGCTGTTATCGCTCAACGAGCCTTCCTTTTCAACAGCGTAGTTCTCTCCCTCGCTACCCACAATAAATCCCTTTTCCGCACCAGAATAGCGGATTGCAAGCTCCAGAAATTGGTCTATGGTATGACAATGGTCTAGTGAACTCATCCATTCTTGCTGCTGTTTGTATCGCCTATTGTCCGCTGTATGCCAAGACGTGGGTTCAGCCTTGATTTCGATTACTCTAGGCTCCTCTGTGACTGCTTTGTCGTCCTCTATCCTCTCAATTGCGGCTGTTCTTAATCCTTGATTGCTTTCTCTCAGCCTCATTACTTTGGCAGTAACGCCCCATCTTGTATAAGCGTCACAAGCATCAGCAATAAGAGCCTCCGCCCCGTTCATACTCCCCATCTGCCTATAGAAAATAGAAGCCCGTTCACAAGAAATAGCCTCCATTAGTCCCTCTCCTGCCTGGCGGGCTGCCCGGGTTGCCTCTTCGTACCGCTCAGCAGCAGCAACTCGATTGCCCTCCATCCAATAGATTTCAGCTGATAAGAGCAAATAAGCAGACGAATCCTTGCCGCTATAGCCAGACCATCGCCTTATGGAACGCAAGTGCTTACGCAACTTAAACCGTATCTCCTTCTGCTCATTAGGCGACACTTCCGAATACATAGCAGCAAGTGTTAGTGAATGGTACATCCTTTGTTTACGAACATGTGGCCGAGTTTGGAGGAATGTATTCCTCTCACCTCTCTTGGCCCATTCAAGGGCTTCTCGGTACCGCCCGAGGAGATAAGCAATCTCTATGTTACAGGTGCATGTATAATAGACCTCGTTATTCAAAAAATCCTTGTATGGCTCGTTTAGTAAGGACGTAACGACTTCATCGCTTTCTCCAGCCCCATCTTGCATTTGTGCGATGTACCATTTCGCCCTACGAAAAATATTACGTGTGACTCCGTCCACAAGCTGCTGTGAAGTCTCTTCATAATCTTTGATCCGTGCAGATAATGCATACAAATCGCCGGTGAAGTTTGTTATAGTCGTCATCATCGCAATGCTAACATAGGTTAGATTAGCCGATTCCATCCCATATTGGATCGATTTCTCAAACTGCTTAATCCCTTCATCCGGATTAATAATGCCGACAAGACCTTTCAGATAATATAATCGGCTTCGCAGGTCTGCGCTGTCAAAGGAAGCTGCTAGATGGAATGCCTGATCTACATATTGAGGCCCCGTACGGAAACCTGACATTTTATAAATAACCATCCCGTAACTGGCAAGCATAAAGGAGAAAGCCTCATTGCTTCCATACTTTAGACCATAACGAACAAATCTTGAGAATAACACAGCTGATTGCCCTAGACTTAACACATAGACAGGGAGCGAAATCGCCATGACCAGGTCTGACAATGCTTTATAGCGCGGGTCACGATTAATCGGTAAATGAGGAACCTCACTACCCTTATTGAACAATGCGCTCTGTGTCATTAATATTTCCTTTAAAACTAATGCTTTGGAAGGCTTGCTTGGTAAATGCCAGCTGAGTTCTGCTAGCGCCTGCTGCCCAATATGGACAGCCGTTTCATCCTTCTTCAAATACGAATACATGGCAATACGTATCAAATAGATATGAGAACGTTCTACCACGTTTGTTGTGCAAGACATTAAGTTTGCGAGTAATTCCTCCGCACGATCTGTATGACCACACATATATTCACATTCCGCTACCTCCAGCATGAGCCGGTAATCAAGGGACGCTGTATTCTGCCAGTCACCGCCAGACAGACGTAAAGCGATCTCATAAAAATGGAGCGCAGACGTAAATGCTGTTGATGCCTTAGACTTTAAACCCGCCTGATAGTTAAATGTGGCAAGCTCTCTCTTCTCCGCATCATCCTCTATCTTCTCGCTGCCCAGATTCAAGTGATGCACCCTATCAAATATAGTAAATACACTCTCACTTAATAAATGATCGCGTATGACACGGCCAATGGTCAGATGTAAGCTCGCTTGGTCCGATTCAGACATGGTCATGTAAGCTGCCTGTTGAATACGGTCATGCAAGAATCTATAATAACGTTCAACACCGTCTGACTCATCACTATCATTTTCTCGGCATAATAGACCATCTTCCTCAATCGCATGCAGAAGTCTCCGTACATGCAGCAGAGAATTCCCACTAACTAAAGAGATCGTTAATGAACAGAAACGATGTCCGATAGCAGCACCTATGGCTAACAGTTCGACCTTTTCGGGGGATAGCATACGAATACGAGCCTCTATTAAATGTAGAATGTCAGGATCCTCAGGGATTTCCGTGATGACAGATGGTTCCCAGAACCATGACGCCTCTACTTCATCATAATAAAGCTTATTCTCTCGATACAGATTGTCCAGTAGACGATTCAGGTATAGTGGATTGCCGCCTGTTCGGTGGTATAACACCTCCGCGAGCGAGCGAATACGGGCGGAGTTCTCATCAAGAACATCCGATACGAATTGTCTCACTTCGATGTAGGACAGAGCCTCGAGATGGATATGAATTACAGATAATTGTAATTCATCATGCAAGGAAAGCGACTCCGCCATCCATGCAGCTGCATCCACTTTATTCTCTTCATGTTTTTTCCATCCTAGAGCGAATTCCTCCCGAAACGCACTGATCACGAGTAAGCCAGGCCGTGCCTGATCATGTACAATGGTACGAAGAACATCTATTGTAGCAGGATCTGCCCATTGAAGATCATCCAGGAAAATGACTAAGGGATGCTGCTTATCTACAAAAACTTTTATGAATATAGGCACTAAGCGGTTAAAGCGAATAGCAGCCTCAGCAGGATGCAGCGGTTCTATTGCTGGAATGACATCGAACAACTCTGCAGCTTCCGGTAAAAGCTGTACAATGACAGCTGCTCCCAGGCCTAAAGCCTTTGTTAATTGTTTCTTCAGCTTCGTCACTCGATCCGGTGAGTCGCTCCATATTTGTCGAATGAGGCTTCGCAAAGCTTCCAGCAATGAAGAGAACGGAATGTCGCGATTGATCATATCGCATTTGCCACTAACGAACCGACCGCCATCCCTTCTAACTAACATCTGCAGTGCTCGAACGAGCACCGTTTTACCGCTTCCTGCGCTTCCGCTGACGAAAACGAACGAAGATGCACCAGCTTTTGCCTGTTCGAAAGCATCTCGGAGAGCTCTTTCTTCCATTTCACGACCAAAGAGGGTCTGAGGAAGCCGAAACCGGCTTGCCTCATCTGCCTGAGCGATTTCGAAGGATAGGACTTCTCCCTTTTCTTCCATCGATAAGGCGCACCGCTTCAAATCACTTAATAAACCATAAGCACTCTGATAGCGCTCTTCCGGATTCTTCGACAACAGCTTCATAATAACAGCCTCAAGCGAGCCAGCCATATCCGAACGCCATTCGCTTAGAGGCTTTGGTACAAAAGCAAGGTGTACATGTATCCATTCTTCTACACTTTGTGCATGAAACGGCAAACGCCCTGACAGCATCTCATAAAAGATCATACCCAGAGCATACAGATCGCTGCGCCCATCTGGCATATGATTGATTCTGCCTGTTTGCTCGGGGGACATATAAGTGTAATCCCTGAGTAGCGGATCTGTGAGAATAGCTGCTTTCATATCCAATTGCATTTGAATACTCGCTGGATTCAAGTTTTCACATAATTCATTCTGCTTATGAGCCCGATGTACCGACTCAGTTAGTCCTATAGCTATATGTAAGAAGGAAGCGACGTTCATTGGGCCTCCATTCATCATTTCCTTTAAATGAATAGCTTCTGTAAGTACCATCCCAGTTTCCTCTCCAATCCGTACGCAGTGCTTCTTATTATTCTATCATTCTTTGGTTTGCTACACCCACCAATCCATCTTGGAAATCGCACATTTCATAGCATAAGGCTATGGGACATCTATTTCGTTTCTTTATCATCAGTTGGTTGGTCACTCCCTAAGAGAAGAAATGCGCGATGGACTGCTTTAAATCAATCACAAAAGGCATTCAACCTTTACTGAAGGTGAATGCCCTTTACTATTATCGTTATGATCTGTTCAATTAGTTCGTACGAATGGCTTTAGCTGCTAATTTCTTTTTCTTAACCAATTCCCTATGACCGCCATAACACATAAGGGCAAATATAATACTTATTATTGCAAAAAATAAATGACCAGCGTCAAGCGCAAGTTCTGAAAGCATAGCAGCCAAAGACGAAAAGATAAGAAATACCATTGCGGTTCTAGGCATAGTAAATGAAAAAGGGAAAGCTAGCGTTTGGAAAAATAATATTGTTCTTGCAATAATATTAACAATCTCACCGTCATATGAAGCTACATTTGCCGATAGTGCCATAATCCACATAAAAACAAGATATAATGCAAGTAATAACCCCGTTGCTATTCGCATAAAAAAACCTTCCTCACAACTGTAATTTGGATAATAATTCCTTTACAATTGTATCATAGGAAATGATAATATCAATCGGTTTGATTACAAATCTTATTATAAGATTCATCTTAAGTCATCTAGTTTCTATTTCCGTTCCGTCACCGCTCCATATTTTCTTTTTATCAGAATGTCTCTAAACTCCCGCTCTTTTAAAATCACTAATGCTCAATGAATTTGATTTTTTTCTTAGTTGTCGTATCGCAAAATTTCTTGTATCCTCGTAGCTGTCATGTACGCATTCTTCTAAAATCGCTTGAGGGAGAACTTTCCTCTTGGACATTCTGTAAATCAGAGTATGACGACAGTACGAACACAATGTTTGGCTATATATGAACATAAAAACGGATGGATCCATATGAATTGATCGGTCATCTAACAAATGCTCAACGTCCATAAAGACACCATGCCAGCCGCCAACCTCATAGGATACTGTCAAACGTTGAATACCTTCGAGTAAAACCGCTTCATCTTCAGGCTTATAGCAATAACATAGAAGACTTAGAGCATTTGCGAGCTCCTTCTTTTGTAGGAGAAGATTTATTGCAAAATCGTGAAACCGATCTGGCGGTAAATGCTTCATCATCTCAAACGCAACATCACGTATGGATTGATTATTACTTTCAGCAAGTTCAAAAATGTACGACTCACCTAGCGGAAAACGAACCTTTCTAAACGTCCACAGTAATTCTAACTTTACTTCTAGATTTGATTCTTCGATAGCGTATTTCGCTAGTTTTAACAAATCATCTTCTGAAGCCTCTTTCGCAAAACGAAGTGAAAGCCCTCGACTTCGTTTTTCTTTAGCTGCTTTAATCAATTCTTCTAAAGTTGGTGGATCCATACTATGTTTATTGGGAATCACGATTTCAGATACGGATTTTAGAAAGGCTTTTACATACTCAGAATTAATCGCATTGTTCTGCAAGTATGAATCGACACGCTTATGACCAAACTTGTTTTTTGCATCAGAGTAGAACCATTCCATACCAGCAGAATCGCTTTTCCTTAACGTATACTCACCGAGATGCTTAACAATGTTCTTGAATGCAGGAAATCCATCTAGTGATGTCAGCCTTACACAAAGACATTCTAGGTTATTCTTATTAATTTGATTGAGACGATATGAACGTAATCCAAGCATAGTATTATATTTTTGATATAACGATTCCCTTGCTCTAGTACTGCCATCCTCTGAAAATAAACATAAAAGCTCACACAATTGATCGAATAACCATGTGTCTAGATTCTTTTGCATAAACTTTTGAATGATTGCCTCTTCAAAGAAGCTCTTATCTTCGAATAGACATATTGCATGATATAAAAAAATACCACGTCCACCTTCACATTGCATATCGTAACAAGTGTTACGAAGACAAGACCATAAGACAATATCTTTATACTTTTCACGATTTTCACTTTCTTTTAACTCCAGATAAGAATGACCCAGCCCCCGTTTGAAATCCTCTTTAAATTGCTTTTTTGAACGTTTTCTTTTTAACAATGAATGAACTCCTTTTCAATTCGACTAGCAATGAGCAACATTCCTATATCAAGATCGTTTAGCCCAATTCATGCAAGCAAATGAACACGCTAAACAAACAAGGGGTTTCACAATTATCGAAGTACCTTTCTCATTAAGTGAGGTAAGGTACTTGGTCTCATCATCTTCAATCTGTAAATCTCCTCTAAGCTCATTGAAGCTATTTGAATTTTCCCTAGATGCATTTTATCATAGTAGTTAAGGCCATTAATGAAACATAAAGAAAACTTTAACATCACGTTTAAAATAAAACATGCCAAAGGAACAGACAACAAAGTTAATTGGATGTAATTACTATGATTCGATGCGTTATGAAGCGACTGTAGCAACTGCCGTGGCAAAGCGTCCGCATCCCTCATACGGTGCATATATTTGATTATGAGATTGCCCACAGCTTGTAAATGAGGATTTTATTACCGCTATTAACACATTTTCTTTTTATGATGCTATCATTAAGATAATTAACATCATTTATAGCGCAACTTGTAGATTGGGGTCGACTTCATCATGAGGGATATTCTTCGATTCGGTTCTCGTACTATCTGGCTTCAAATAGCTGTTGTCATTGTTGTTGGTTTGGTCGCAAGCTATGCCATCTTATCTGCACCGGACTCTCCTCAGATTCAAAGCGAAGAAGGCATTCTAGATTTAACACAGGATCATGTTAGTATGAATCCGCTAAAGTTACAGGGGGAATGGGCGTTCTACTGGCATGAGCTGCTTTCGCCTGAGGATATACGAAGCCGCATCGAAAAAGAGGGACAGGCTGATCGATATATCAACATCCCCGGATCCTGGCTTGGCTACCCGCTGGGTGGTCGAGAGCTTACAGGAGAAGGCTTTGCCACCTTTCGGCTGGTCATTGAGCTTAGCGAGCAGGATAGGAATGAGCGGCTTGCTCTGCGGATTCCTTCTATATTTAATGCGTATAAATTGTGGGCGAATGGAGAACTGCTGGCAGAAGTCGGTGTGGTTGGTCAAGGCAAGAGTGAAGTGAAACCGCATCTGGCATCGAAACTGGTGTTCTTCCAGCCCCAAAACGACACGGTAGAACTCGTTGTGCAAATAGCAAACTTTCATCATAAGCGGGGCGGCATCACCAAGCAAATAGAGCTGGGTGGCAGTAATGTCTTAACAGTCAGGACAAATCTGAAGGTTGCCGCAGATATGTTCATAACGGCATGTCTGCTGGTGATTGGCTTGTATAATCTGCTGTTGTTCGTGCTGCGACGCAAGGACAGGGCGCCGTTGTACTTTGGTCTGTTCACCATATTGTTCGCCATCCGCTCCTTGCTGAACGGCGAGCTCATGATTACACAATTGCTTCCTCAATTCCCGTGGGAGTTGCAGTTCAAGATCGAGTATTTGATTCTTTGCATCGGTGGTTATATCATCACCATGTATTTTGAATGCATTTTCCCGAATTATGTGTCGCGATGGTTTCGTCTTGGCAGCCGTATCGTAACTGGCCTGCTCTGTCTAATTGTTGTGACGACCCCTGCACTTGTCTATTCCAAAATGTTACTAGTGATTGGTGTAATCGTTGTTCTACACATGGCGTATCTGATGGTTGGGCTTGCCCAAGCGGCTGTGCGGCGTATGGAGGGAGCGCTGATCTTCCTAGTGGTGTCAGTGGTTACCCTGGTTACGGTTATCAACGATTTTTTATATTACAACGAATGGTCGCTAATCGAAAATACATCTCCGGTTGGTCTGTTGATATTTACGATCGCACAGATGATTCTGCTTTCTTCAAGATTTACGAGGGCGGCAACGAATGAAGAGAGGATTGCACGAGAGCTGCAGGAAGCTAATAACAAGCTGACTGAAATGAATACCAATCTGGAGCAAATCGTGATGGAGCGTACACATGCGTTATCCTCAGCTCACGAAGATCTCCGCACATCGTATAATCGGTTACTTCACTCCGAGCAAGGAAGGAAGAAGCTGCTCGCCTACATTACGCATGATCTGCGCATGCCGCTGTCCAGTATGCTTGGTTATGTCGAAGCTGTGAAGGACATGGTTAAGCCGGAGCGCAATGAACAGTACTTGAAGTATATCCGAGATAACACAATACGAATTAACCGTATGATCGAGGAGTTGTCCTTCTTGTCCCATCTAGAGACGGGACAAGTAGCGTATCGAATGGAGCCGGTTCATGCTATTCACTTCTTACGTGGTTTTTTTGAACAATATGAGCTAGTTGTACGTGACGCAGGCTTGGATTTCGTACTGGATATCGGAAATACGGAAGATCAACGACCTGACTTGCCTGTTGTCGAGATGGATGCTCAAAGATTGGACCAGGCGTTGTTCAATCTAGTCTCGAACGCGATGAAGTTCACCTCTACTGGTGGGATGGTGCGTCTTGAACTAGCCTTGGGCGTGGAGCAAGATACCCGCTGTGCGATCATTAGCGTACAAGACTCTGGCAGCGGTATCCCCCCAGAGCAGCTCGAGCAAATCTTCGATCGCAATTACAGGTATGATCGATCGGGCATGGAACAGGAAGTAGAGGGCAGCGGACTCGGGCTGGCGATTTGCAGGGAAATCGTACAAGCACATGGAGGGTCAGTTCGAGCAGAGAGCGATGGCAAGACGGGGTCGATATTCTATGTATCGCTGCCTTTGTATTCGAGAAGCAGGAAGGTGACAGCATGAAGGAAACGTACAAAATTATGATCGTCGATGATGATCCCCATATATGTGAGATTGTTCAGGCGTATTGTGAACGGGAAGGCTTTATATCCTCGTATAGCCACAGCGGGATAGAAGCCATGAAGCTGCTTGCGTCGCTCGATCCGGATTTGATTGTACTGGATGTAATGCTCGCTAATGAAAACGGCATTGACTGGTGCAGGAACGCACGTAATTACACGAATGCGCCGATCGTGTTTCTGAGCAGTCGTGAGGAAGACGAGGTGAAAATCAGCGCATTATCCTATGGCGGCGACGATTATGTGACCAAGCCGTTCAGTCCGGGAGTGCTCATGGCCAAGATCAAGGCTCACCTTCGCAGAGTGTCGACAAGCAGAAGAGAACAACTGCTGGAGTTACCGGGTTTGACGCTGGATTTCTACGCACAGTCCGTCAACATAGAAAGTCATACCATCTTTTTATCGAAAAAAGAATTTAGTCTACTATCCTATATGGCACAAAACGCTAATCATGTCGTCACTGTTGATACGTTGTTCCATCTCATCTGGGGAATGGAGAGTCTGGAGGATACGAGAACGGTCGCTGTACACATCAGCAATTTACGAAAAAAAATCGAAGCTGATCCTGTCAATCCAGAGAGAATCATTACGATTCGGGGGGCCGGATATATGCTGGTTGCCAGCAAGCGCGAGCATAGCGATAAGGTTGGCAGTGTACACGACTGCAGCTGATACACTACTATTAATTGTATCCATGACAAGCGACAATAGCGAAGTAGGAAAAGCGGTAAAACCCTTGCGTTGCAAGGGTTTTAAGCATTTTTGAACGGTCGAAAAATGGTTCGCATCATATGGTGTAATATGAAAGACCACCTCCGTTTTACTTTAGAAGGTGGTCTTTCGTGCCGATATCCCGCTACATTCCATGTTTAAATCTTCCGGCTTCATTGCCATGATCGTCTCAAGCAATGCTCGATCA
Source organism: Paenibacillus sinopodophylli (assembly GCF_005930355.1). Lineage (GTDB taxonomy): Bacteria > Bacillota > Bacilli > Paenibacillales > Paenibacillaceae > Pristimantibacillus > Pristimantibacillus sinopodophylli. Next base: position 13,356 of record NZ_VDBO01000018.1, on the reverse strand, counting down.
CAGCCCTTACGCGGCGGATCGACTACAATCACATCAGCTTCGATACCTTGTTCTTTTCAGCTCGGGATAACGTCCTCAGATATGCCCACTTCGAATTTGACATTACGCATCTCGTTCAGCATTGCATTGCTGTGTGCATCTTCGATGACTTCGGGCACAATCTCTACCCCTTAGCCTCCTCAAGCATCTTTTATATACTAGTCTTAATCTTACACTTATTTAATTACTTGGGTTACGCGAACAAATATAGCCCGAATTCTCATGAATTCAGGAAGTATGGCTTTTTACATATAGGTATATGTGGCTCTACCACATTGTTTTTTCACAAACAAAACTGCCGATTCCACATGGGATGAGTGCTGACGGCAGAATAAACTAAGATGTGGCCGTGTTGACCTTGAAGTCGTCGGTCTGCATCGTTCTAACCAGTAGATATACCCTTCCCTTACATATACGCTCCATACCAATTAATAGCGAGAAAAAAGCCTCTCTGGTGTTACCAGAGAGGCTTTAGTATCTTGTTGCTGATGAATTTATCAATATTAGTGTCGTGAGAAAACTAAAATATGCCCCTCTTCTTTGCTCTTTAGGCTTTAGATGAGATCCGACTGCTTGAGCAGTCTTTGGATCAGCGTCGCCACTTCGGCGCGGGTGACATTGGCTTTGGCTTCGAGCTTGCCGCCGCTACGGCCATTAATCAGCCCTGCCTTGGCGGCTAACACGATGCTGTCTGTTGCCCACGTGCCCATATCGCCGCTGTCGGCAAACTTGCCAAGCACCACATCCTTATCGGGAGCGCCCGTTGCCTTGGCAAGACCCGTCAGCTTCATCGTCTTGGCGACGACAACCATTGCCTGCTCTCGCGTGATCTTGGTGTTCGGCTGAAAGGTGCCATCCTCAAAGCCCGAGATCAGGCCGTAATCTAAGGCTGTCTGAATGGCGCTTGCATACCAAGCATCCGTCGCGACGTCGCTGAAGCTCTGCGATCCCTCGCTCAGCCTCAGTCCCAATGCTCGCACGATCATCGCCACGAACTCGGCGCGGGTGATGTCCGCGTTCGGATTGAACGTTGTCTCGTTCACGCCATGGATGACGAGACGCGACCCCATGTCGTTCACTGCTTCCTTGGCCCAATGCTTCTCTACATCGGCAAAGGCGATTGGATGCCAAACGACCGTGTACGTGCTGTTAGTCAAACTATTGATTATCGCATAATATTTTCCTTCAACCAGAATGATTTTGGTCGGTACATGCCGTACCGATCCGTCCGGTTCAACGACAACGCCCGTTGTAATTCGGTTCGGGTCGATGCCATCAGGTAAAGCGACCATTCGTTCGACATAGACGTTATATGTCTTGATTTCGATCGTCTTCCCGCCATAGGTACCTGTGACCGTGAAGTCAACCGCGGGCACGACAATAGAGAACTCGCCCTTAGACGCCGCGCTCTCGACTACCTTGGCCATTGCGTCCGGTGTTTGCGCAACTGTGATTTTCAACTGAATATCCTCCAGCTTCACGTTGCTGCCGAGCTTACCCGCTATTTCGTCAATGTTGATTTCTAGAGCCGGCAACGTATAGGTTCCTCTGTTCGTCTGCAAAACGAGCGTGGTCGAGAGATTCTCCATATTTTTAACCATTTGGCCGTTTAGTTCGCCGACAATGACGTTCGACGCCGACTTAACCGGAATGGTGACGACGGCATTCATGCCCTCCGCATCCAGCTTCGACTGAAGTTTGGCCGGATCAACGACAATCGTCGTCGTCTTAACGCCGCCCGATTCCGTTGTTGTTGCTTTGCCCGCATTTTCAACCTTGCCATTAACCAGCACGTCGACCGACTCTTCGTTCGGACCGGTCGATACTCCGTTAGAAGGCTGCGTAACCGGCTGCTCGGCGATAACATGCGCTGCTGTTTGACCGAACTTCACGACTTTGCCTTGCGCGTCTACCTCGGCTACGCCGATCTTGTCACCGTTCGCTGCCGGGATTAAGCGATCGCTTGGTAAGGCCAGGTAACCGCTAAGCGTGTCGCCGACATTCGGTACATCTACGATGCCGCTGCCGAAGTTAAAGTAGACCAGCCGGTGCTCACCGTCGGCGGCAGGCGTTACATTAATTCGGGTTTTGCCATCGTTTGCCGCGCTGCTAGGATCTATAGCAGTCACCGTCAAGCCTCCAGCCGAAACGGAAGCATTCGTCGTGAAAATCAGCGTAGTTGACGGCCCCGCCGGAACAGAGCCGCTGGCAGCCACCCGCACCTGAACCGTATGCTCGCCGCTCAGTTGCGGCATGTTGGTTCCGTCATATCGGACGTAAGCCCCACCGTCAACTGAGAATTCCATTGTAGTGTCCAGACCGATCATCACATTGCTCGCATCTTCGGCACTCACATTCGGCGCCGCTGGAATGGTTGCATCCGAGTCATGGATAGTTGCCTGAGCGGGGATAGAGGCAAATGCCGATTCTGTTGCGGCTACTCGTACATAATAGACGCTAGGGGCTAGCCCAACAACCGACGTCCCCGTTATATTCGTCCATGTTTCCATATTCCCTATTTTAAACTCCATCGTGTGATTTACGTTCAGAATAGAACCGTCATTAGCTCCGTTATAGGTGATATCCGTAACCGTTATATCAACCGGAGCTGCCGGGCGGGACGGCAGGCTCAGCATCTGCGCCGTGCTGTCGGCCGTCGTCGTGCCGTTACCCTTCTTCACCACGTTCACGTTTGTGCCCAGCCAGCTGCCGTCAATCACCACTTTGCCGCTGCCATTCGCTGTCACCGCTGTTCCGTTGATCGTGTAAGTGCCGTTTGGCTCCAACCCCGTCAGCTGTTCCGCAGCATAGTCAATCACCACTTCTGGTGTCGGTTCCAAAGATGCTCCATACGCCGTGATTGTGACTGTCTGCGCTTCAGATGCGAAGGCCGAAGACGTTGCTTTAAAGCGCACGTAATACGTATCCGGCGCCAGCTCCGTAACGTTCGTATCGGTTACGCTTGTCCAACTGCCAGCCGCCCCTTTCCTGAACTCTACCGCCGACGTCACATTCGTCAACGTTCCGTTGCTGCCATTGATGGATGTCTCGTCCGTCTTTCCTGCGGTCGGCATAGCTGGGCGGGACGGCAAGCTGATTGTCTGCGCCGTGCTGTCGGTCGTCGTCGTGCCGTTGCCCTTTTTCACCACGTTCACCGCTACGCCCAGCCAGCTGCCGTCGATTGCCACTTTGCCGTTGCCATCCGTCGTCACCGACGTACCGTTAATCATGTAGACACTGTTCGGCGCAAGTCCCGTCAGCTGCTCCGCCGTGTAGGCGATCACCGCCACCGGTGTCGTCTCAGGCGACCCGATGAATGCCGCAATTGTCACCGTCTGCGACACAGATGCGAAGGCCGAAGACGTTGCTTTCACGCGCACGTAATACGTATCCGGCGCCAGCTCCGTAACGTTCGTACCGGTTACGCTTGTCCAACTGCCAGCCGTCCCCTTCCTGTACTCTACCGCCGATGTCACGTTCGTCAACGTTCCGTTATTGCCATTGATGGATGTCTCGTCCGTCTTTCCTGCGGTCGGTATAGCCGGACGGGACGGCAAGCTGATTGTCTGCGCCGTGCTGTCGGTCGTCGTCGTGCCGTTGCCCTTCTTCACCACGTTCACCGCTGCGCCCAGCCAGCTGCCGTCGATTGCCACTTTGCCGTTGCTGTCCGCCGTCACCGCCGTACCGTTAATCGTGTAGGTGCCGTTCGGCGCAAGTCCCGTCAGCTGTTCCGCCGTGTAGTCGATCCCCGCCCCCGGTGTCGTCTCAGGCGACCCGATGAACGCCGCAATCGTTACCGTCTGCGCAACAGATGCGAAGGCCGAAGACGTCGCTTTGACGCGCACGTAATACGTATCCGGCGCGAGCTCCGTAACGCTCGTACCGGTTACGCTTGTCCAGCTGCCAGCCGTCCCTTTCTTGTACGCCATCGCCGACGTCACGTTCGTCAGCGTTCCGTTGCTGCCATTAATGGATGTCTCGTCCGTCTTTCCTGCGGTCGGCATAGCCGGGCGGGACGGCAAGCTGATTGTCTGCGCCGTGCTGTCGGTCGTCGTCGTGCCGTTGCCCTTCTTCACCACGTTCACCGCTACGCCCAGCCAGCTGCCGTCGATCGCCACTTTGCCGCTTCCGTCCGCCGTGACCGCCGTACCGTTAATGGTGTAGGTGCCGTTCGGCGCAAGTCCCGTCAGCTGTTCCGCTGTGTAGTCGATCACAGCCTCCGGTGTCGTCTCAGGCAATGCCGCTGCGGTAACCGTAATCGTTGCCGTCCCTTTTTTGCTACCATCCACCGTTGACGTTGCCGTGATCGTATAATCGCTTAGCGCAGCATCGGCCGCGACCGTCACATTTCCCGTGCCGTCCACCGCCACCTTGGCGTCGCTGCTCGTCCACTTAACCGTCGTCATCACGCCGTTAATCGCATCTACCGCAGCCGTAAGTTGCTTGCTGCCTCCTTGCGCCACGTTTGCGCTAGTCGGACTGACGCTTACGCTGTTAATGGCCGGCGGTACGATACCCGATTGCACGATTGCTCCGAATCCGCCCCCTGCGAGGTACGTGCTGTATCCATAGGCAACACTATAGAAATCATTTGTATTACCGCTTGCCCGACTCCTCCAGCTCGCTCCGTTGCCGGAGGTCACAATCGTTCCAGTTGCACCTACCGCCACATACATGCCGTTTCCGTAGGTGGCGCCATTGAGGTGATTCGCAATGCCGCTCGTTCGACTCGTCCAGCTAATCCCGTCATTAGAGGTCACAATCGTTCCGCTGTTCCCTACTGCCACATACATGTCGTTTCCGTAGGTGACGCCATTGAGGATATTCCCGGTTCCGCTCGCTCTGCTGGTCCAACTCACTCCATTGCTGGAAGTCACAATCGTTCCGCTATTTCCCACCGCTACATACATGCCGTTTCCGTAGGTAACACCTTTTAAATTATTGGCAGTGCTGCTCGGCTGGCTCGTCCAGTTCACTCCGTCGCCGGAGGTTATAACAATTCCTCCCGCACCTACCGCAACGAATGTGTCGTTTCCGTAAGTAACGCCAGTTAGTTGATTCGTGGTGCCGCTCGTTCGGACCGTCCAGTTCACTCCATTGCTTGAAGATACAATCGTGCCATTTATCCCCACCGCCACGTACAATTCATTCCCGTAAGCGACGCCATATAGATGATTCGTCGTTCCGCTTGCTCGGTTCGTCCAACTCACGCCGTCGCTTGAGGTTATAATCGTTCCGCCTGCACCAAGCGCCAAATACATGCCGTTAAAGTAAGAGACTCCAAGTACAGTAGTTAGCGTGCCGATCATTCGATCCGTCCAGCTTATTCCGTCTGGAGAAGTTAAAATAATCGTTTCCCCTACTACTACATACGTGCCGTTTCCATTGGTAACGCCAGTTAGAGTGATGGTTGTACCACTGCTTCGGCTTGTCCAGCTCGCCCCGCTGCTGGAGGTTAGTATCGCTCCATTGCTCCCTACAGCCGCAAAATTGCCGTTATCGAAGCTGATGCCATTTGCAGCAAGAGAATTGGTTGATCCGTTTAACCAGTTTACTCCATTGGTGGAGGTTAGAGTCCTTCCGTTTTGACCCAACGCCACAAACAGACCATTTCCGAATGCGATGTCAGAAAGTACAAGCGCATACCCGCTGGTTGAGTTCGTCCAGCTGGTTCCGTTGCTCGAGGTAACAATGGTTCCATTGTTTCCGACCGCTACATACATACTGTTTCCGTAGTCGACGCCCATTAAATTATTCGAAGTGCCGCTCGTTTGGCTCGTCCAGTTCACTCCGTTGCTCGAGGTCAGAACCCTTCCGCCTGCACCCACTGCCACAAAGCTGTTTCCGTAGGCTATGCTAGTTATAATACTCGTAAGGGTGCTCGTTCGGCTCGTCCAGCTAGCTCCATCGCTAGAGGTTAGAATCGTTCCGCCTGCACCTACTGTCACAAACATACCGTTTGCGTAGATAACATCATATAGAAGATTCGTAGTACCGCTCGCTCTGCCCGTCCAGCTAGCTCCGTCGCTCGAGGTTAGAATCGTTCCTTTGCTCCCTACCGCCACATAGGTACCGTTTCCGAAAGTAACTTCGGTTAGCGTATTCCCCGTAGGCAACGGACTCCGAATATTCCACTCGTCAAGAGACTCTGCATATGCATACTGAGGAATATTGGCCACGATTAATAAAAATACAATAATTAGCGATATCCAACGTTTGATCATTATTTTCTGCCACCGCCTTCAAGCTGATTAACTTCACGGTGACATTATAACGGAAGCGATGTTGCAAAATTGTTGCAAAACAAAAAGAACCCGCTTCGAAATGCAGGTTCCTTCGTTCGATAGGATTCAATTCGTGAAGGCGCGAAGCAACGCGGTAAGCGTGTCGCCCGGAACGGCTCCCAGTTCGGTATGAATCAACTCGGCGTATGCTTCATAGTAGGCGGCCACACGCTTGGAGCCGCCAATGCGATGCTGCAGCTTCAGAGCCGATTCCCGCAGCAATTCGTCGTAAGGGTCTTGTTCGATCAACTGATCGGCCAACCGCATGGCCTTGAGCGGCTCCACCTCGGATCGCTCGTAATACAAGAGCAGCCTCTTCCCCAGATGCAGGAAATACTGACGATACTGCTTGCGGTAAGGCTCGCACCAGGCGCCGTCGAACTCCTGCAGGAACGGTCGGCTGCAGCGGAGAACGAGCTGATCGACATAGGCCAGATTTTCCAAGCTCGGCTCGACGGTGTCCAGCACGAACCGCTCCAATTCCGCCGCGTCCACTGACGGCGCTTCATCGGACAAATCCAGCCTGTAGCCGTTTCTGACGGAAGCCAGTGCCATTCCCGAGCGGCAATCCCGCAACGTCTTGTTGATTCTACTAACCGTGCTTCGAAGGTTGATGCCCGCCTTCTCCTCATTCTGGGTCGGCCAGAGCGCCTCAAACAACTCCCACTTGCTGACCTCCTTGTTCCAAGGCTGAAGCAGCATATACGCGAACAACTCCGCACACTTGGCCGTCACCCAGCGAAGTGGCTCAAGGGTATCATCCATATGCAGCGCGAACTTGCCGAACAGCGCGGCAACGGCCGTCCGTTGTCCGCCGCTGCCGACGGCTCCTCCGCGATGCTGCCGTCTCCTGCCGATGCGTTCCAGCGAACGCTCCAAGTCCTCCTCCATCACCGGCTTTAGCAAATAATCGAGCGCATTCACTCGGAAAGCGTCAATCGCGTATTGATTGTAGGCGGTAATGAACACAACTTCCATGTCGAGCTTGTCCGCATATACCCGCTCCGCGAGTTCCAATCCGCTCAGCTCCGGCATTTCGATATCCAGAAACAGCACATCGGGCTGCAGCGCTTTGGCCATGCCAAGTGCCTCGTGCGGATTCACGCAGCGGCCCAACACCTTCACGCCAGCTTGAACCAACATTCTGTCCACTTGCTCTGCAACGAGCAGTTCGTCATCTACGACAATCGCTGTTATCATCCTGCATCGTCCCCTTCTCCGTCAGATTCGGCCGTTCCCATGATGGAAGGAATCAGGAAGGTGACGGTCGTGCCCTTGTCCTGATCGCTCTCCACCAGCAAGCCTTGCCCGAACTCGTTCATTAGCCGCTTATGTACGTTAATCAGACCTATGCTTCCTTCCAGCCGCTCCGGCTTCACGATTCGATCCAGCTGTTCTTTAGTCATGCCGACCCCATCGTCCAATACAGCTATACGCAAGCCCTTCGGCTCCAGCTTCGCCCGAATGACCACGGTGCCTCCCGACAGTCGCTTCATGATGCCGTGACGAATCGCATTTTCGACCAATGGCTGCAGGATCAACGCCGGAATCAATGTCTCTGTTCGGACATTCACATCCCATTCCACATTCAGACGTGCACCGAAACGGGCCTGCTCCAGCTCGACATAGGATTTGGTGAGAGACAGCTCCCGCTTCAGACTGACCTTAGCATGTCGGGGATCCAGATCGAAGCTGAGCCGCAAATAGTTGCTGAATTCGCCCAGCAGCTTGCCTGCCCGCGCGCCGTCGCTGTAGCATAACGAGATAATGCCGCTCAAGGCGTTGTATATAAAATGCGGCTTGATCTGTGATTGCAGAAACAGCGTCTCCATATGAATGGCCTGCTTGACGGCTTCCTTCAATTGAAGCATCGTCTGCACCCTGGCTAGCAACTCCTTGCCGCTGAACGGCTTTACCAGAAAATCGTTGGCCCCCGCCTCGAGGCCCATCGCGATATCAGCAGGCGAGCTGCGTACCGTTAGCAGCAGAACGGGCAGCTTGTAGAGCGGGTGCTCCTCCCGAATTCGCCTGCACACTTCATACCCCGAAAGCTCGGGCATCATCACATCAAGCAGGACAAGCGACAGATCGCCGCGATGCTGCTGGATAAGCTTGAGCGCGTCGGCTCCGTTATACGCCACGAGAACGTGATAACGACTAGGCGCGAATAACTCCTGCAGTACCTTGATATTGGAGGCATCGTCATCCACCAGCAAAATCTTCACCTTGGGAGATCGCTCCATCCCGTTCGGAGTCGAATCTTCAGCCGTCTGCGAGCTTGCCCCGGACAGCAGCGGCGGTTCTACACCAGCAGCGGCTTCTGCCCAGGCTGCCTCTGGTTCCCTCTGCGATGCCGACGCCTCCGGCAGGCGCAGCGAGAACGCAGAACCTCTTCCCGGCTCCGACCATTCCAATTCCAGATCGCCGCCCATTTGCATTGCAAGAGCCTTCGATATTTTCAGACCTAGACCGGAAGATTGAAACATCGAAACCGCCGGTTCCTCGCCGCCTTCGAACAGATGGGCTTTGAATAGCTCCCGCTGCCGATCCTCGCTCAGCCCGGTGCCAGTGTCCGTGAACGTCAGACTCAGCCAGCCTTCTCGCGACTCCGCGGCCACCGCCACGCTTCCCCGTTCCGTAAATTTCAACGCATTGCCGACCAGATTCACGAGAATTTGCTTCAGACGGTTCTCGTCTGTAAACAAATAGTAGGTCCCCGGAGGCACCTGATTGACCAGCCGCACTTGATCGTTCCTGCGCATAATTGTTAGCGCTTCGAGCGTAGCCTGCAACGTGCCGCTGACGTCGAAATACCGGTTGTGGAACGCCAAGCTCCCTCGCTGCAAGCTCTGAAAATCAATAATATCGTTTACCAGCGTAGACAGACGGTTCGCTTGAGCAATGATGAAGTTCAGATTATCGCGATGCCGATGCGCCATCTCTTCGCCGCTCTGGTCGATGACCACCTGCGCCAGATTAATAATGCCGTGCAGCGGTGTTTTGAACTCGTGGGACGTGTGGATGAGAAACTCGTCTTTTTGGCGATCGTACACAATGAGCTGTTCAGCCAATCGCTCGTTCCGCGCGAACGCATCGCGCATCCTATCCGACATAAGAAACGATTGCGATAGAACGAGAAACAGCGGCGTGACGATCATATAATACGGATTTTCGAGCGCCAGCTGATAGCGCGTTTGGGCATACACCCAGCTAATGATGAGGAAGAATAGACCGAGCAAAATATAGTAAACCTGAACCCCACCATTCCGATAACGAAAAATCCAACGAATCAAGAACGTGAAGGTTATTAATTGCAGGACGATCCCGATCCAAAGAATATCCACCAGGTAGTCGTTCGGCAGAGCAACCAATACGATCAGATAGACGTAAGAGACTCGTCTCAGCCACTTATATTCCGTGCTCCCCTTAAGGTCCAGGTACAGATAGACGTAGAGAGTAAACGAGAAGACGGATACGTAAGGCAGGATAAAGAGCAATTTCTGCAACAATAGAAAGGATATCCCTGGAAATAGGGTCGCCATGACAATTTCGTTGTCGATGCTGAAGAACAACCCTAATGACAAGCAGAACAAGCTGAAAAAGACGAGATACGGCTCCTTCGTCCATTGCTTGAACGTACCTGCAAAATAAATACCGAATACCAGCAGCGCGGTGATGACAATCATATCTGCCAAACGGGCATTATCGCGCCTGGCCATTACATCGTCAGTTAATCCGAATTCCGGCGCTTGTACCAATCCACCTTCCAAGTAGCGGTAGCTAGCTATCTGAAGGATAACGTCAATCGTTTCGGTATCCGCTTTGATCGTGCCAAAAAACGGAAGATTGCTAGGTACGAATTGATCCGCTGACATATCAGGTTTTCCGGTACCACCTAGGTCCGATCCATCCATATAGATGTGACTGGACATGCGAATTTTTTTGCCTCTAAGGCTATAAAAATCAGGATCGCTAACCTCAATTCGCAGACGGTACGTACCCGCGCCATACCCGCTGCCTGAGGAAACGACACCCTTCCACCCTCCGGGAACGCGAACGATACGGCGCTCTGCTTCCAGCGTCTTGCCACTTGTGTGAAAATCTTGCGGAGTCAGCAGTTTGTTCTCGTAAAACTCCCACTCTCCCCGCAGCGGTACAATTCCTTGCTTCGCAAAATCCCATTGTCTGGCGTCCAGCACCCCTCCTCGCGCTTCCGGATACTGAAACGTAGGATTCAGCCATTCATAGATGAATAGCGATGTAACGACGGTAAAGACAACAACCATGCCGATAAGAACTGTCAGTTGCTTGCTCATTGAGTCCGTTTCCCTTTTCCCCCGAATTGTCATTAGATCATTTACCTAAATATACTACACCCTTTGTTGATTTTTCACTTTTTTATTGAATCTAAACATGACAAATTACAATAGGGAATATATGAATTGGTTAACTATTTCGTTGAACTGAAAAACAGTTCCTCTCCAGAACAAAAAAAGGATTCCCAAATAAGAGAATCCAGCTGAATTTTAACTTCTATGTCGTTATGAATCGTGTCTATGTTAACCCTTAGAGTAAGGGATACGAGACATGGAATAAACCATAAATAAAACCCGAGCGCTTAATGCGTTCGGGTCTCTTGCAAGCAAGGTAAATATAGGTACGAACTACTTTCTCATGAGTGACACTACGGCCTCCACATGAACCGTCCAAGGGAACATACAGCCCTAGGATGTGAACTGTTACAATCCGCGGAAACCTTGATTTAACGGGATTTTTGCCAATGAGATTCCGTTCTGGAAAGCTTCAATCAGAGCGTTTCCGTTGATGTTTTACATCAATTTTACATCAACAACAATTTCTGACCTCATCACTGCCAGCGAAGTTTTTAAATAAAATACGTTAATATGGCTTAAATAAAGGGCCATATTACGTATCCAATTAACGAATAAAACCTTTGTTAAGAACAAATGTGAACTTTTGTGAACTTAAAGGGTAATGCACGTGGTCGCTTTACATTAAGAAGTTTTAGCTTTTTCAATTTAATTAGAGGAAATTGCACATTTCCAGGAAGCTCCATTTACAAATCACCCTCAGCCTGATAACAAAGAGGAACTGGCATTAGTTTTCAAACTTTTCTATATCGGTTGTGTTTAAAACATCGCATAGTTCCTTTAACCATAATTATGGGAACTATATTTAAAAGTTATTGCGGAGGACTTATTGCATCGTTGTATAAATCATCGTTGCCAAGATAACGACACAGGTATTTTATCAAGGTAGCAATGTATTTCTTCGTACAAATTGATTGATCGTACAGGATTAGCAGCCCAAACCATCTGCCTGCCAACTTTCTTTTTCTCCCACTCAACATGATAAACCTCAACTTCAGGCAAAATAATGTTGTTCAAGTTTTGGGCAAGGTATCTCGCCCATGGATTTCTATAAAATTTCGCTGACGTACTATCATAAAATTCCTTTGGCATATCATCACGCATACCATTTTTATTCCATAATGTATATTCATCTTTTGACAAAATGCAACTCAAGAGGTAAGTATGTAGAAATACTTCAATATTATTCTTTAATTCATCTACAGTAAAACATCTTAAGTCTTTTTGCGGATAACCAAGTAAGTAACGCAACAATACTTTTCTTGGTACTACGTGATCCTCAGTAATCCCTATTTGTGTTGAAAAGAAATTGTCACTTGAGTTTTGGTCGTGACTAAATGAAAGGCCAGGGTAGTTTGCTTCAAAGTTACATAGGGCTATCTTTGACCATAACGGGTTACCGAGAAAAATACCTTAATATTGGGTCCAGTTCCATGTTATGTTGTGAAGAATGGCGTAACTCCCTTCAAAGCTCAAACGAGGGTTATTTATTGCTTCCTCCACATCATTAACCATTTCAGTATATATAGTTAAGAGATTACTAACCTGTGTGGGGTAAGCAGTGTCCACACATATAATTATCTAATTTCGGGACACCTAACCCAAGTTGAAGTATAAGAATGTAATGCTGTTAAGCATATTGAGACATTAACTTCATCAAAATCGCTCAGGATACTCACATCTTCTGCAAGCGGGGGAGGAATGAGCGTCAGGCGTTAGCCTGAATGCTACTTCGACTGTTCTTATTCTCTCGACTATGCTACAATCGGAGTGGAATAAATAGGAACATATGATCGTGAAAATAGCAGCGAAAATCAAACTCATCCCGTCTGAAAGCCACATGTGGGGGTCATTGACCCGACATTTATCTACCCTATAAAAAAAGAAAGAGTTACCTTGAAGCCATTAGTTCCGCTGGCTTCAGGGTAACCCTCCGTTTGTTAACCTACTTACTCTGTTGCTCCAACATTCTCAATAGAATGATTACTGCTTCTGCTCTGGTCGCTTTTGCATCGGAATTGAATTTATTTGCTCCTGTGCCTTCTATAATGCCAAGCTTCTTCATTGCTGCTACTGCGCCTTTCGCCCATGACGAGATGTCGTTGTCGTCTGCAAAGCCGGTTGCGGCATCAGATTCGACTGCAAGTCGGAGTACCCTACCGATCATTACCGCCACCTCGGCGCGTGTAATCTCGGAATCGGGGTGGAATGAACCGTCCGCATAGCCTGTTATTAGGCCTGCTTGCACCGCTTGCGCCACCGCTGTCTGCGCCCAAACTCCGATCTTCGACGTGTCTGTGAACGTCAATGTCGTTCCTTCTCCTTGCGCCCCCAGTGTATTCATTAACATAACAACAAATTCCGCGCGCGTCACCGTCTGATTTGGCTTAAACGTTCCGTCACGATACCCATTTACGATTCCTTCACTCACTGCTTGCTGGATCATACTCTCTGCCCAATGTCCCGTAGTATCGCTAAAGTTAAGCTTTACTTCGTAGGATTTGCTTACAGCCAACACCGCATATTTTGTAAAGTGATTTACCTCTACTGAAATTTGATTGCCGCTAACCGTGCCCCCGACTTCCACCCATTCCTTCTTCACTTCGTCATAGAAAAATATTGCAGCTCTTTGGTCGTTCTTA
>NZ_VDBO01000017.1:71301-89767 GCF_005930355.1 Paenibacillus sinopodophylli | reverse complement strand
TTAGACCGCAGGGTCTTGGGAGAGTAGGACGTCGCCAAGCACGAGAGACCTATCGCATGTGATGCGATAGGTTTTTTTGTTGTATATGCGTTAAAATAAAAATAGATGAAAAAGGAGGCGGTATGACGTGGCCAAGGAAATTGAAATTAAGACGGTGGGCTTGGAGCATTTTGATGAAAATATGCTATTATCGCAATTTGCTTTTCAGTATGAGAGAACGGCAGAACAGCTTCAGGAATCAAGACAGCAGTATATTGAAGAGCCAGCGACTAGATATGCTGCATTTGTAGAGCAACAATTGGCTGCTCAGGCTACGGTACTGGAACTGCAAACGTATATAGGCGGTCGAGTGTTCAATATGGGCGGCCTTGCAGGCGTTGCTACTTGGCCTGAGTATAGAAGACAAGGTCTTGTTGCACAAATCATCGTTCAAGCGCTGCAAGATATGAAAGAAAAGGGACAGGTTATTTCGTATTTGCATCCTTTTGCGTTTGGTTTCTATCGAAAGTTTGGTTGGGAAACCTATACCGAATATAAGTCTTACACGATTCAGAAGGAGCTATTGCCGGCAAGGGCTGCATATGAAGGGCGCATTGAACGTTTTAAAGGCGACTATCGACTGCTCTCTAACCTGTATGAGACATATGCATCCCGTTATAATGGGACGTTAGTGCGAACGGAGCTATGGTGGACATATCGAATTTCTAAACGGAAGCCGGGTCAGATTGGTCTGTATTACGACAAAAGTGGAGAAGCGCGAGGTTATGTCATCTATGAGGTGAAGAACAGCCGTTTGTCGGTACATGAGCTTATTTACTTGGATGAAGCAGCAAGAACAGCGTTATGGTCATTCATTTCGCAGCATGACTCCATGATTAATGAGCTGACCATTACTGTTCCTTCGGATGATCAGCTGCCGTTCCTGCTATCCAACCCAAGGATTAAGCAAGAGGTGATTCCGTACTTCATGGCACGTATTGTGGACGCTGAGAACTTCATCTCACAATATGCATTTACTGCTCACGCTTCAGAGGATTCTATGACAATCCAGCTGCAAGATGATAAGGCACCTTGGAATAAAGGTGTATATGAACTTCGTATTGATCCGACGGGGAAAGCTTTTTTTAAGCGTTTAGCTGAAAATCAATGCAATCCAAACACGATAAATATGGATATTGGCGCACTTACAACGATGCTTCTGGGGTATCAGCGTCCAGATAAGCTAGCTGAATTCGGAAGAATCGAAGGCGAAGTAGATCCTATTAACCGCTTACAAGCTCGCATTCCCGAACGAACTACGTATTTACCAGACTTTTTCTAAAGAAATGGCTGTAATCCAATCTTTCGAAACACATAGGAGATGGTTGTAACAAAGCTATTCATCAGCCTTGACAGCCTATACCCCCTCTGCTAATATTGCTAATAATATATGTGAGACGTACTTAAAATAAGGGAGGAACATACTCGTGTGGGAAACAAAATTCGCCAAAGAAGGGCTAACGTTTGACGACGTCCTGCTTATTCCGCGCAAATCAGAAGTGCTACCTAGGGAAGTTGACATCTCGATTCGATTAAGCGAGAACATTAAGCTAAACATTCCGCTCATCAGCGCAAGTATGGACACCGTTACAGAATCTGCCTTGGCGATTGCAATAGCTCGTGAAGGCGGCATTGGCATTATTCATAAGAATATGTCGATTGCACAGCAAGCGGAGGAAGTAGACCGTGTAAAACGTTCGGAGAGCGGTGTAATTACTAATCCTTTTTCGCTTACGCCTGATCACCATGTGTATGATGCAGAAGAATTAATGGGCAAATATCGTATCTCAGGTGTGCCGATTGTTGATCAAGACAAGAAGCTTGTTGGTATACTGACAAATCGTGATTTGCGTTTCGTTCATGATTATTCCATCAAAATCAACGAAGTCATGACACGTGACAATCTGGTAACTGCGCCTGTTGGTACGACATTGCAGGAAGCGGAAGTACTGCTTCAGAAGCATAAGATTGAGAAGCTGCCGCTTATTGATGAGTCCAACACGCTTAAAGGACTTATAACCATTAAAGATATCGAGAAAGCGATCCAATTCCCTAATGCGGCTAAGGATCAGCATGGACGTCTGCTTTGCGGAGCAGCAGTAGGTATTTCGAAGGATACAATGGATCGTGCTGAAGCGTTGGTTCAATCAGGAATTGACGTACTTGTAGTAGATTCAGCTCATGGACACCACATTAACATTCTGGATGCGGTTCGCAAGATCCGTGCTACTTACCCAGATCTTACGATTATCGCAGGCAACGTTGCAACAGGCGATGCTACACGCGATCTCATAGAAGCAGGAGCTTCGGTCGTTAAAGTCGGCATTGGTCCAGGCTCTATCTGTACGACTCGCGTGATTGCGGGAATCGGTGTTCCACAGATTACAGCAATCTACGATTGCGCATCAGTGGCACGTGAATATAATATTCCGGTTATCGCTGATGGCGGCATTAAGTATTCTGGTGACATCACGAAAGCTATCGCATCGGGTGCGAGCGCGATTATGGTTGGCAGCTTGTTCGCAGGTACAGCGGAGAGCCCAGGCGAAACGGAAATTTTCCAAGGTCGCAGTTTTAAGGTATACCGCGGTATGGGTTCCCTTGGCGCGATGAAGGAAGGCAGTAAGGATCGTTATTTCCAAGAGAACGAGAACAAGCTTGTTCCGGAGGGTATCGAGGGCCGCGTTCCTTACAAAGGGCCGCTCGCGGATACCGTTCATCAGTTGCTTGGTGGCTTACGTTCAGGTATGGGTTATTGCGGTACATCATCACTGGACGAGCTTAAGAATGATACACAATTTGTACGCATTACAGGATCAGGTCTTCGTGAGAGCCATCCGCATGATGTACAAATTACGAAAGAAGCTCCTAACTATTCACTATAAGTTAAACCCGTTTCATAGCATTGAACCAAGACAAGGAGAGGCGATTGTATCGCTGATTCTTGTTTTTTTTATGAGGGATTACTCATGTGACATAGGTCTTGTATAGGTTTAACTGTTGGGCTTCGATATGTTACAATTAACAACGGACAAACCAAGTGGGAAAAGGGGAGACGACGTTGAAGGAAATAGTAAGACCGGTTAGGTTAAAGTCAGTCATCGCTGCAAGTGTGGCAAGTTGGATGCTCATGCTGTCGCTTGGTTCTGCGGTAGTGATGGCGAATGGATATCAAGGCAGGCCCAGTACGGAGAATACTTTAGGCTTACAAGTCAAAGCAGCTATTCTAATTGATGCGGATTCCGGTCAAGTATTGTATGAGGTAAATTCGGAGGAACCGCTTCCTGCGGCTAGCATGACCAAGTTAATGACGGAATATATCGTACTTGAGGAAATTTCGAATGAGCATTTAAGCTGGGATGAGGTCGTCACGACAAGCGCGGAAGCAGCCTCTACGCCTCCAGATGGTTCATCTGTATTTCTAGCACAAGGCGATCAACATACGGTTAGAGATTTATATAAAGCGATGGCAGTCGGTTCTGCTAATGATGCAACGATTGCGCTAGCCTCACAAATCGCAGGCAGTGAACAAGGCTTTGTTGTCAAAATGAATGAAATGGCTGAGAAGCTTGGGCTGAAAACAGCTATTTTTACTAGCGCAACGGGTTTATCAGAGACAACGGTTATTTCCGCAGCTGAAATGGCCAAGCTGGCTCAAATTATTTTGAGCGAGCATCCTGAATTTCTTGATTATTCGAAGCTTCAGGAGTACAAGTTCCGTGAACGTGATAAGAATCCGATTGTGAATATCAACTGGATGCTTGGAACTAACACCAGCCAACCTGGACTCAAGCATTTGGCCTATGAAGGCGTAGACGGTATGAAAACTGGGTTTATTAATGCGGCTGGCTACAACTTCACTGGTACAGTGAAACAAGGCGAGCAGCGCTTTATAAGCGTTGTAATGGATACGGCTACGAAATCTGCGCGTTTCAACGAGACGGCGAAGATGTATAACTACGGTTTCAGTACTTTTGAGAAAAAGACGGTGCTTCCGCCTAAATCCGTGGTAGAAACCGTACAAACGGTTAAGATTAAGAAGGGCAAGAAGAAGACGCTGCCTGTCGTCACTGACAAAGATATTACATTCATGGTGAAGAAGGGCACAGAGCCTAAAATCGAGATCGTTGATAGCACTGTGAAAGCGGAGTCTGAGCTAGTCGCTCCTATTGCTACAGGTACGGTTGTTGGCACTGTAACTTATAAGTACACGGATGCGGAAACAAAGCAAGAATTGAATAAAACGGTTAATTTGATTACGACAGAAGAAGGCGAGAAGGCAGGCTGGTTCCGCCTCATGTTCCGCGCAATTGGAGATTTTTTCGCCGGTTTGTTTAACGGAATCGTAAATTTGTTCTAATCCGAGTAACAAACAAGGAAATATAGTAAATCAAGGCTTGTCGATTAATCTTGCTTCCTGTAAAATCAATGGTTAGAACAACTGCGGTAATATACACTTTATTGGATGAAAATAGGAGGATTTGAAGCATGGAAACAGGTACATCGCGCGTAAAACGCGGCATGGCAGAAATGCAAAAAGGCGGCGTCATTATGGACGTTATGAGCGCCGAGCAAGCGAAAGTAGCAGAAGCAGCAGGGGCAACAGCAGTAATGGCGCTTGAGCGCGTCCCTTCCGAAATTCGTGCAGCAGGCGGAGTAGCTCGTATGGCTGATCCGACGATTGTAGAAGAAGTGATGAAGGTCGTTTCTATTCCTGTTATGGCAAAGGCTCGTATCGGTCATTATGTAGAAGCTAAAGTGCTCGAGTCTATGGGCGTTGACTATATCGATGAGAGTGAAGTACTTACGCCAGCAGATGAAGTGTTCCACATCAGTAAGAATGAATTTACCATTCCATTCGTATGCGGAGCGAAAGATCTTGGAGAAGCTTTGCGCCGTATTCAAGAAGGAGCAGCTATGCTTCGTACGAAGGGTGAGCCAGGAACAGGCAATATCGTTGAGGCTGTTCGCCACCTTCGCTTGATTAATGGTCAAATTCGCAAAATCCAAGGATTGTCTAAGGACGAGCTTTATCATGAAGCGAAGCTTCTTGGCGTAGCGTATGATCTGCTGCTTAACGTACATGAGACGGGCAAGCTTCCAGTCGTTAACTTCGCAGCAGGCGGAGTAGCTACACCATCTGATGCAGCTTTGATGATGCATCTTGGAGCAGACGGCGTATTCGTTGGTTCCGGTATCTTCACATCGGAGAACCCAGAGAAATTCGCTCGTGCAATCGTTGAAGCGACGACTCATTATCAGGATTATAAGCTAATTGCTGAAGTATCGAAAAACTTGGGTGCTGCGATGAAGGGTATCGAAATTTCCAAACTTAACTCTTCGGAACGCATGCAAGACCGCGGTATCTAATAGATGTAATAGGCAGGTGCCGGCTTTGCGCGAATCGCGCTGCCGGCCCTTGCCCTTAAAGGAAGGCGATTAGAGCGATGAAGATAGGCGTATTGGCGCTTCAAGGCGCCGTGGCAGAGCATATACGCAGCTTGGAATCGGCGGGCGCAGAGGCGGTCGCCGTTAAGCGGGTTGAACAGCTTGATGAGCTGCAAGGACTTGTTATACCTGGCGGAGAGAGCACGACAATCGGCAACCTTATGCGTAAATATGGTTTTATGGAGGCCATTGCGGAGTTCTCAGCACAAGGCAAGCCGTTATTCGGAACTTGTGCGGGTCTTATTGTATTGGCTGATCAGATTGAAGGACAATCGGATGCACACTTGAGGCTGATGGACATGACAGTGGCCAGAAACGCATTTGGCCGTCAGCAGGAAAGCTTCGAGACGGATTTGGTGGTGAAAGGTATTGATGAGCCTGTTCGCGCCGTCTTTATCCGTGCACCGCTGATCAAAGAGGTTGGTTCAGACGTAGAGGTGCTCTCTACGTACAAGGATGAGATCGTAACTGCGAGACAGGGACATCTGCTTGCCGTTTCCTATCACCCCGAGCTTACCGATGATTTCAGGCTGCATGCTTACTTTGTCGACATGGTGAAGGAAGCTTCTGCAGGCAAAGAGTAATCTTTACGGAAATAATATAAAATCACTCCCTTCAGAGAGGGGCTTTGGAAATTGCTGGACGTTAAATTGTTAAGAAATGAATTTGAAAAGGTAGAAACAGCACTTCGCAATCGCGGAGCTTCGCTGGATCTCATTGCGGCTTTTCCTGTGCTTGATACGAAGCGCCGTGATCTTATTCAAGAAACGGAAAACTTGAAAAGCCGTCGCAATACGGTCTCACAAGAGGTTGCCAAGCTCAAACGCTCAGGCGAGGATGCGGAGGCGCTCATCGTTGAGATGAGAGAAGTAGGCGATCGTATTAAAGAGCTTGATGACGAGCTTCGAGTGCTTGAAGTGCAGGTGGTGGAGCTTACGCAGGCTATACCGAACATTCCAAGCGAGAGCGTACCTATCGGCAAATCAGAGGAAGACAATGTAGAAATTCGCAAGCATGGCGAAGTACCTAGCTTTGCTTTTGAGCCAAAACCTCACTGGGAAGTAGCGCAATCGCTCGGTATATTGGACTTCGAACGGGCAGCGAAGGTAACGGGCTCGCGTTTTACGTTCTACAGAGGTCTAGGAGCACGCTTAGAACGTGCTCTGATTAGCTTTATGATGGATTTGCACAGCGATAAGCATGGCTATGAAGAGGTACTGCCTCCTTATATCGTGAATCGCGACAGCTTGATCGGTACAGGACAGCTTCCAAAGTTTGAAGAGGATCTGTTCAAAATCTCAGATTCTGATTATTTCCTTATTCCGACTGCTGAGGTTCCTGTAACGAATCTTCACCGCGAAGAAATATTAACTGCGGATGAACTTCCGAAATATTACGTGGCATATAGCTCTTGCTTCCGCTCAGAGGCTGGTTCTGCTGGGCGTGATACGCGAGGCTTGATCCGTCAGCATCAATTCAATAAGGTGGAGCTAATCAAGCTGTCAAAACCTGAGGACTCCTACGATGAGCTTGAGAAGATGACAGCAAACGCAGAGAAGGTACTACAGCTGCTGAATTTGCCATATCGCGTTCTAACCCTGTGTACAGGTGATATGGGCTTCACAGCTGCAAAGACGTATGATTTAGAGGTTTGGCTGCCTAGTGCGGGCACATACCGTGAGATTTCCTCCTGTTCAAATGTAGAGGATTTCCAAGCTCGCCGTGCTGGTATAAGGTTTCGTAGAGATACGAAAAGCAAGCCGGAGTTTGTTCATACATTGAATGGATCGGGCCTCGCTGTAGGGCGTACGTTTGCCGCTATTATCGAGAACTTCCAGCAAGCCGATGGTTCGGTTGCGATTCCTGAAGTGCTGCGTCCTTATATGGGTGGCATCAGCACGATAGAAGCAGCGTCGCTTTAAAATTTATTTTGCCGCAGCGTCAAAATATAGTTGCATTTATATTTTGACCTGTGGTATTATATTTCTTGTGACAATTGCATGCATGGAGAGGTACCGAAGCGGTCATAACGGGGCAGTCTTGAAAACTGTTAGGGTGCAAGCCCACGTGGGTTCGAGTCCCACTCTCTCCTCCATTATTTTTCTAAGATGACTATGAACAAGTCCAGACGCGAAAGCGTTTGGGCTTTTTTTGTTATGGTTGTATTCGTATAAAATAGAGCGGCTCTTCGCATGTTATACGGTGTGGAGGTGCTTTATTAATGGGTAAATCAGATGAGCTGCAAATGAACCAGGAAAACCTGGCAGATGCTTGGCGGCAAACCTTACCGGAGACGCTGAACAGCGCTGACCGGTGTAGAATTCTGCCAGATGAGGCGGATTCGAAGTCGTTGCGTGTAACGATCGACACCGCGGGACATCAAATGTACTCCTTCGACTTCAAAGTCACGTATGTAGACAGCCGCGAGGTAAGGGTAGAGCTTGTTGATGTAGAGAGGGACAAAGTATCCGTAGATGAACGTGGCGAAATGATTCAGGAGCTCATACAAGACTATACCAGACATTTGCATGAATGTGCGCAAGCGCTGCAGCGCTTGACGCATGTATAGAGGAGCGAGCAGCCGATGACGAGAGTAAATGGAACTGCGGACAAAAACTTATCCAATGTCGTGGACGCACTTGATGTGGAGGCGGTAAATAGCCATCAAGCGCAGCAGCTGCAGCAGGATAAGAATGACCGTCGGCATCAAGATGCATTGAATCATGATCACAAAACAGACTTGGAGCATCAGAAGGATTAATAATCAGCTGCCGCTAATAAGCGTGTTCTGATATAGGAGGCGATTTATTTGTCAAAGCCAGACAGTATACCGGTTCCAGAAGCTAATTCTCAAGGCAATAAGCAAAAGCAAAGCGGTGGCGGACAGCAAGAGCCATTATCTGGTTCGAAAAAAACAAAACAGCGGAACCATGTCGACCATAATAACCCGCAGGGCTAATGCGAGACTGTGGTCCTGAATTAAAATAGACCAAATGTCCTGTTTCGATTAATCGAAACGGGATTTTTTGGATACAACTTCTAAAAGCAGGCTTTTTAGTATAGAATGGAGGTGCTCATAAAAAGATAGGGGAGGAACATTTTACATGAAGAAAGTACAAAAAATAGCGGTGCTATTGCTTGCCGTTATTTTGGTCGTTATTGCGGGCTGCAGCGCGGGTAAGCCACCGAAGGAAGCATTGCAAGCGGCTATGACCAAGACTTCAGAGGCGGACTCATATGCTATAAAAATGTCATTCGGTTTGGATGAGCTTGAGGTGCCGCAGGACGTGGCTACCCAGGGCGATGCGGCTGCAACAGCAGCAATCGTCGGTATGATCAAGGATGCGTCCATCACGGTTAATGCTGTGTATCAGAAGGATCCTATGCGTATCGATATGGATATGGAAGTTGTCATCCCTGGCGATATGCAGATGAAGTTGACCGTTCCAATGATTGTGACAAAGGAAGCACTGTATATAAAGGTTCCACAAATTCCGATGCTGCCTTTGCCTGAGACGATTACAGGCAAGTTCATTAAAGTCGATTTGAAGGAGCTGGCTGAGCAGCAGGGCGTTGCTGAATTGGATGTGGCAACGCAGCAGAAGCTAGGCAAGGAGCTTGGAGAGGTGTTTCTGAAGCACTTTGATGAGAAAACCTACTTTAGCGAGCCTAAAGCAGCGGATGCTGGTTTGCCGGCTGATCTGAAAGTGGATCAGGTGATTGCAATCGAAATCAATGAAAGCAACTATCCTCAAACGGTAGACACCATCGTTAATCAAGTGCTGCCTGAGGTGCTGGACATCCTGCTGGCGAACGAGGATTCGCTGAAAACCCTACAGCTGGAGAAGGCAGATATTGAAGGCTTCAAGACAGATCTGGAGAAGAACAAAGATGAAATTTTGAATACTCTTAAAAATGATGTCAAAATCAATACGGCTAAGGTGACGGCTGGAATCACTGACGGCTATATCTCTTACCAAGCAGGTAAGCTGGATGTTGCTGCATTGGACAAAGAAAGCGGCCAAAGCATGAAGCTTGGTATCCATTTCGATGTTGTGTATTCCGACATTAACAAGGCGCCTAAGTTCGAGAACGAAATTCCGGCAGATGCGATTTCGTTGGATGAGCTGACTAAGATGTTCCAGCTGCCGACTGGACTGTAATAAGACCACACAAATAAGCAGCCCCTGGCTATCCAGAGGCTGCTTATTTTCTGCTTATTTGAAGAAGCGGATCGTTAGGGGATAGCGGTAGCCATTGCCCTCGGAAGCACGAATGCTAGCGATAATAGTAAATACGAGCCAGAATATGAACAATAATGGTGTTGTAACAAAACCAATAATAACGAAAATGAGTAGGCCTGATACGATGGAATAAATCATATTGCTGATCTGGAAGTTTAGTGATTCTTTACCTTGCATGTCGACGTAGCTGGACTGATCTTTCTTCAAAAGCCAGATCACGAGCGGGCCAATAATGTTACCTAATGGAATGATGATTCCGCTGAACGCGAGCAAATGTGCCAGCATGCCGTACGTCTTCTCTTCTTTTTGGAGCCCAAAAGATTGTTGCATCATGTGTTTCCTCCTAATTTGGTAAGTGTCTATTGAATTGCTTTATGTACTTATACGCTAGCATAACAGAAAAATGTGCAAAGTTTCATGACTTTTACTTGAAATAGACAAGAAGCATTGTAAAAGCGGAGTTATCTTTGTCATTCTTCCAAATAGATGATCCGGAAGGTGCTGATTACGTAAGGGTAAGCATCATAGATGCGATCCGCTCTGCAGGAATGTGGGGACGAGGCTTTGGTGTGCCTAATCATAGACTTCCTTACATACAAAGTGAATCGATCTTTACGTATTTGATTTATAGTCTAGGCTGGGCATTTGGCATAGGTATGTTCGTTATAGCCACACTGCTGATCAGCAAAGTGATCATTGTTGCAAGTAAGCTAAACGATTCCTATGCAAAGGCGCTTACGATCGGCTTGTCCGCCATCATTGGTTTTCAATTCGTGTGGAGCATATTTATGTCTGTTGGACTACTGCCTGTGCTGTCGATTGGAATGCCGCTCATCTCATATGGAGGAGCTAATGGCATAATCGAATTAATGGCATTGGGGATCATTCTAAGTGTTTATCGGAGGAGAAACATGGTGAGCCGCTTGCATCAGAAAGCTCAGATTTAATCCTTTTATTATAAATTAAAAAAGGATATCCGCTCGTAATGGTAACCACGAACGGATATCTTTTTGCTTAAAAACTTCCTGGTGCGGGAGGATATGGTGGATGCTGTGGGTGATGATGATCCTTTTTGGACGCGGCATAGAAGAGAAAGGCGGCTGTCGTCAAATGAAGGATCATTCCTAGAACAGGAATCCCTGCTAGGACGGATGTTACGATGCCTAATATACTTCCTGCGATACGCTTATTATGCTGGGTACACAGAATAAGTGTAATAATGTGCAGCACAAGCGTTGCGAATAGTACAGAATAACCAGATAGCAGAACGATTGTGCCACCAAGTAAGGGAATGCCTAATATTCCCTCTATAATTGCGGTAACAAGTAGCAGGGTGCCTGCGGCTTTCATACCTATACCTCCTAGAATGGTGATTACAGTGAGCTGCGCCTTTTAGAGACCGAATGGCTTCGTGAAATTGGTTTGTACTTCTTACGTCAAACAACAGGGCTAGGTTACAATGTTTCAAGCCCGTTTATCTCTATGGAGCAGTATGGATTTGAATAGACCCTGCCGACGGGCAGGGTCTGTTCGATCCAGATATATGTTCTATTTCAGAAACTTGCCAATAATTCCGCCGAGTCCGCTGTTGTTGTCCTGTACATTGCCTTGACCATGTCCTTGATTCCCACCAAACGTGTTGCCGAAAGCGCTGCTCTGCTCTTGAGGCTGGTAGCGTTTGTCATCGATACCGAATTTCACTCCGCTCTCTCGCTCGTAAGGCTGAAGGATAACAACTTGGTTAGGGTCGCTAAATTCATACATGTAGGATTCACCAGATGTTTGACCAATTAGCGTTTTCCAGTTCACGTCGAGTTTCACTTTCGGAGACGGACCCGTCCAAGCGACAATCGCATCAGGATCTACGCGGCAAGGCCCTTGTAGAACAAGTGGATTTCCTTTTGTCTTAATGGCAACCTGCGCACCATGCCCGTTGTAGGAGAGCTTGGATGTAAACAAGCCGCGCTGAGAGATGATTCCACTACCGATAATGGTTACGCCATAATGACAAGTTTCTGTGAAGGCAAGCAGATCCTCGCTCTCGACGCTTACGCTCTGCCAAGCACCGCCTTGCTCAAGATTAATAATTGTAACATGTGAGTTCTCGTCAGCAAGGTATACGATGCCTTGTCCTTCTACCTCCATGATCTCAAGGTTCTCCCCGGTTACTCTACGCATACCGTGATTAATAACTTGACCAACGATATTTCCAGAGTTTGTTCCGAGCAACCGTTTGGAATATTTGAATTTGCTGTTATAAGCTTGATCGGCTACCATTGATCCTTTTTTGGCAAAGAACTGTCCTTGTCCCTCAGCCTTCAGAAACAATTCGCGCTCGACTTGAAATTGAAACGGCATGTAGGCTATACCCCCATATATTTGTTAGAAGAATTAATGGTGAATTGTTTGTTACATAGCGCCGTAATGGGCACAAATACCGGCAAGATCAAGCGACAAGCCTGTCCCAATGGCATTGAACTTCCATTCGTTCCCGTGACGGTATACTTCTCCTGCCAGAATGGAAATGGATGTTGAGTAATCTTCTGAGAGATCGAACCTGCAAATCTCAGCACCAGTTGCTTGATTGACGATACGTATATAGGCATTGGACACTTGTCCAAAATTCTGATTTTTACGAATAGCCTCATCAATCGTTACCGTAAAAGCGATTTTCTGAATATCGAGAGATACTCTTGAAAGCTGAATCTCCACTGATTCATCGTCGCCGCTGCCTTGACCGTCACGATTATCCCCCTTGTACCGAGTAGAACCGTCAGGACTAACCAAGTTGTTGTAGAATACGATATGGCTGGAAGTGGGTACGGTATTGGTTTGTCCAAGCAAGAATACTTCAGCATCCAGGTCATAGTTCTGTCCTTGCAGCTGGTTAGTATCCCAGCCGAGTCCCACCTTCAGGAAATCCAGTCCTGCATTTGTTTTGGTCAAATCCAGTTTCTGTCCTTTAGCAAGGACAAGTCCGCCTCCAGAGCTGGCTTGAGGAGCAGGAGGTGCGCCAAACGGATTGTTTGCTTGCCCGCCTTGAATGCCGCCTTGGATACCACCTTGTTGAATACCGCCTTGAATGCCTCCCTGTTGAATGCCACCTTGCTGAATACCGCCTTGGCCTCCAAGCACATTAGATGGTCTTCCTGAGTTAAACTCAATACCCATGTTAATTGCCTCCTCAATATAAGTTTAAAAGAATTGTTATGGTTAGCGTAACTTGGTGAATATTGTCTCTTTTGTAGAAGGATATGAAACTATTTGTAGTATATCAGATTGTTATGGAAGATTATAGCGTCAGGAGTAGGAGAGAAGAAACAAAAAAGACTCGTTGGCTTAAAGAGTCTTCGAAGGTTTGTTGTTGTCTATAGTCTAATGAGAAGAATGGACATCTTTGGAGAAGATCGCCGCATTATAAGCGGAAATCAGTTTATTAATTTCATTGCGTATGTACTCGCTCGTCCAGTCTACTTGCTGTTCAAAACCGCGGAAATTGTACCGATAGCTTAGCTTACCATCCAGAGTACTAACGATACAGACGGTAATGCCCATGGAAATCAGCAGCTTGGTATTCCATATAAGGTCTGTTTTCATTTGGGCGATAATCAGATCAGCTGCTTTGGCAAAGATCGCGCGTAAGGAGCGGGCCCTCCGGTCCAAATCCAGTCGATTCCGTTCAACTGCGGCAAGTGCCAGAGGCAGAAGGATGGATCGTTCAATAAGCAGTATCTCCTCGGCATCAGGCGGGCAGTAGAGGCTGACATTGTTTAAGTTCAATAACGGCATGGCCATTCGTAAATCACCTCATGCACATTATAGGGGAACAAACGTTCCTAAGTCAACAGCGTTGTCTTATGGATGATACAAAAAAACTTCTGCGATTTTATCGTAGAAGTTTTTGATGTCCCTAATAAAGGGCTTCATAATTAAAGCAATGGCTCGTAACGTAATTACCCGGTAGGCCTTGCGGTGCCTATACCGAACATACAGACGTAGACTCATAGTGTACGCGACCACCGTACGTTAACGTAGTTTTACTGTAATTTGCGTGAGTAAACAAGTTTAAACGGCTGGCGGACGAATTGCAGAGAGTTAGCGGGCAAAAGATGTAACAACGCAAGAAAGGCGCGACTATTAGCAGAGAGATTCCGATTGCGGTTGCGCCCTTTTTTGCGTTTATTGGTGGCTCTTATTTAGCTTTGTTTGCAATTTTATTGAGATATCGAAGTATTTCTCCAATTCCGATAATAATAATTCCTAAAGAGACGTTTGTGAGCATTACGGACCAGCTTGTAGCTAAGCCGATAACAATACCCAAAATCACAATTAAAGTACCAACGATATTGAAGGTATTTATAGTAGACTTTTCTTCGGCCTTCTCAATTTCTGCGTTGCTGCGCGCTCGCCATTCAGCCGTTTTGTCGCCTTCTTTAACCTCACTTTTGATTTCCATTAGAATAACGCCTCCGTATGTATAGTATGCTCCGTCTAAACACTGCTGAAATCAATTCTAGTTACCTAATATTATAAACACCCACCCATATATTGAAAATCAAAAATCCACCGAATTTAGCGGGCTTCGCATCTCATAATTCTGCAATTGTAAGCACCTTCGTGTCCATCCTGTCCAGTACTGCTGCTTACATCTTATGCCAGAACTCATTCACTATAACGTACATCGTTTTCGATATTATTGTACTAATTTTCATTATTCGTGAAATTGAACATAGCTTGTTATATACATAATAGGGGAACTTTTTAATGAAAAGATAATAGTTGCGCTAGCTGCGTTTACGTTGTTAACTGCATGTGGTCATAACTATGATAATGTGCTTGTAAGTACGCATGTCGTATATAGTGTTTCAGGTATGGAGTCATATGTTAATGCAAGTGACGTTGCAGACAAAAAACCTGAGGAAGTCGCGGCAATACTCGGTGAACCTTTATTCAGTGAAGCTTTCGACTTCGCAATGAGTCCGGACAAGACGGAATTACCTGTCACGAACAATTATTACTCCATGATATTAGATGAAGAAGAGGGCACCGAAGTTGGTCGAAGCAGGACCGTTAGCCGTAACGGGCAGAGGGGATTTGGATTCCATTACGTAGAAGTCCACAACGAAAAACCTCCTACAAAAATTTATAGGAGGTCGCGTAAATATATGAGCGATAGTTACCGTCTATAAACGTTAGGCCTTACGATTGCCTATACGTACATAGAAACGCTGTAACACCGCGATTTAACTGCGTTGGCGCGCCCGAGAGGGCTCGAACCTCCCACCTAACGTTTAGGAAACGTTTGCTCTATCCGGATGAGCTACGGACGCGCAGCAAAATTAATTATAGCATGTGATCTTTTAAGGAATCAAGAATAAGACCATTAATTTCATGTGACGTTTTTATTTGTCGAATAAAGTCGTAAAATCGATATGTATAGCAGGATTAAAGTATAGGAGAGCGAATAGATAAAAGGATAAAGAACATGAACGGCTGGAGGAAATTCTTACATGGATGAGTATCTACCTGAGTCCAATTCCTATAAATTAGATCTTTCACCCGAACAGATGCTAAAAGTTATTTTTGAATATACAGCAAAAATAGCCAATGAAAAAAAACTGGAAGCCGTGCTTGTTTTAATGGCTAATATGGGTCGGGAAATGGTCGTTGCCGATCGCTGTACAGTGTGGCTAATCGATGCGGTGCGCAATGAATTGTTCACAGTGGTCGCGCATGGTGTAGGTGAAATTAGGATTCCTTATGGAAGCGGACTGGTAGGGAGTGCGATCAGTAAGGGTCAGCCTATTTTTATTGACGACGCCTATAATGACCCTAGGCACAATTCGGATAATGATCAAAAGACAGGGTACGTAACGAAATCTATTATGACGATTCCTTTCTGCAATAACCAGGGAGAGGTCATTGGAGCGTATCAAGCTATTAATAAGCTTACAGAGAAGCAAACATTCTCCGCTTTAGATATGGAGTATCTTGCTCTCGCAGCAGCTTATTCAGGAAAATCGCTTGAGTCTATTATGCTGCATGAAGAAATCATTGAGACGCAGAAAGAAATTATACTTGCAATGGGGCAAATTGGCGAGGGTCGCTCGAAGGAAACTGGAAATCATGTGAATCGTGTTGCCCATTATTCGTATATATTGGCCATCGGCCTTGGAATGAGCGAGTCAGAGGCGAGCATGCTGCGAAGTGCATCGCCTATGCATGATATAGGGAAGGTAGCCATTCCAGACGCGATATTGCAAAAGCCCGGGAAGCTTACTGCTGACGAGTTCGAGAAAATGAAGGAACATGCCGATATTGGCTACCGTTTGCTGCGCAATTCAAAAAGGCAGCTGCTTCAGGCAGCGGCTACTGTAGCTTGGCAGCACCATGAGAAATGGAATGGAACGGGTTATCCGCAAGGTCTTGCAGGCGAACATATTCACATCTATGGGCGAATTACAGCTCTTGCAGACGTATTCGATGCGCTGGGGAGCTCTAGAGTATATAAAGAAGCATGGCCACTGGAGCGAATTTTAGAATTAATTAATGAGGAACGTGGACGGCATTTCGACCCGCGTGTAGTGGATGTGTTTTTGGAACAGCTACCGCTAATTCTTGAAGTGAAGGATCGCTTTAATGACCATCTGGAAACGGAATAGCTAGGGAGAATGACCCCGAAGGAGAAATCTTTTGAGGTCTTTTTTTGCGTTGAAAATAGAAGCTTGCCATCAAATTAATTAGCCAGTATTCGGATTTGCTTGTAATTATGTTGAGGGAATGGGTATTTACCGTGTTCGAAAACAGTTTTGGACATAGACTGATTTAGCTATTGTAAATGGCGGTTAAAGGCTAGGTGTTCATCAAATGAACAGAGAGGGTGAGTAAACGTCTATGAACAAGAAGGTTCAAGCGCGAAAGCTGACTGAGGCGATTCGAAAGCTGCAATCAGCGAGAGCCCTAATTAAAACAAAACGTTTAAGCCATGCGAAGCAGCAAATCCAAGACGCGGTCTCCTCATGCGGCTATATTGTGTATAAAAGTAGGAACAAGAAGTATCAGGCTTGACTATAACGGAGGTGTGTAAGAGTGACGAATTTTCGGGCGGGCTGCCTACGAAAATTAAATTTAGCTATTATTGAGCTGAAGAAAGCAAAGAGGCTTACACGTAGAAATCGGCTTCAAAGCGCTCAGAAAGATGTAAAGGATTCTATTCATATTTTGAACAAAGCACTAGATTGCTTAGATTGTCCTAACCCAAATCCAAAGCCGCATCCCAAACCGCATCCAAAGCCAAAACCGAAGCCAAAGCCTTGCCATAACGGAAAACGAGGACCAAGAGGCTATCGAGGATACAGAGGCTATGCAGGCGAAGCGGGGGCTGCTGGTGCAGCAGGACCTGCAGGCGCTCAAGGTGCTCCGGGGCAAAGAGGGGCAACAGGTACCGGATTAAATGGTGTGGTATCGTTTAATCCGCTTGCGGAACCGGGCTATCAAGTTGGGCAAGTGGTGACTTTTAACGGCAGTACCTATGTGGTGAACAGCGCACCTCCTAGTGGTGATCCGGATATCTCGCCATACTATACGCTGCTTGCATCAAAGGGAGCAACAGGAGCAACAGGAGCAACAGGGGCAGGAACTGCAGGGTCGTCAGGTCCAACGGGAGCGACTGGAGCAACTGGCGTGGGCTTAGAGGGTGTAGTTGTATTTGATCCATTGGCAGCGCCTGGTTATCAAACGGGTCAAGTTGTGACATATAACGGCAGTACGTACGTAGTGAATACGACGTCTCCTACTGGAACGCCGGGCAGTTCACCGGATTATACGCTGCTTGCAGCAGCTGGAGCAACGGGAGCGACCGGGGCAACAGGAGCCGGAGTAGCTGGAGCTACTGGGGTAACAGGAGCGACTGGTGCCACAGGAGCCACTGGTGCTGGACTAGACGGCGTAGTTGTCTATGATCCCTTAGCTGCGCCGGGTTATCAGGTAGGTCAGGTTGTTACGTATAACGGAAGCACTTATGTTGTAAATACACCATCACCTGTAGGAACGCCAGGCTCTTCACTTGATTACACTTTGCTTGCAGGAGCTGGGGCTACTGGATCGACAGGGGCAACAGGAGCAACCGGAGCAGGAGTAACGGGAGCAACTGGTGCTTTAGGTGCTACAGGAGCCACGGGTGCTACAGGTGCTGGTCTTGAAGGCATTGTGGCTTATGACCCGCTTGCCGCACCTGGATATCAAGTTGGTCAGGTCGTTACGTATAACGGAAGCACTTATGTCGTAAATACACCATCACCTGTAGGAACGCCAGGTTCTTCGCTTGATTACACGTTGCTTGCAGCAGTTGGAGCAACGGGGGCTACTGGGGTAACAGGAGCGACGGGTACTTTAGGTGCTACAGGAGCCACAGGTGCTACAGGTGCTGGTCTTGAAGGCATTGTGGCTTATGACCCGCTTGCTGCACCTGGATATCAAGTTGGTCAGGTCGTTACGTATAACGGAAGCACTTATGTTGTAAATACACCATCACCTGTAGGAACGCCAGGTTCTTCGCTTGATTACACGTTGCTTGCAGCAGCTGGAGCAACGGGGGCGACAGGTGCGACAGGAGCAGGAGTAACCGGGGCAACGGGAGCAACGGGCACAGCAGGAGCAACTGGCGGAACAGGAGCCACTGGGGTTACAGGTGCAACAGGAGCAGGAGTGACCGGTGCGACAGGAGCCACGGGAGT
>NZ_VDBO01000017.1:0-71201 GCF_005930355.1 Paenibacillus sinopodophylli | reverse complement strand
ACGGGAGCAACGGGCACAGCAGGAGCAACTGGCGGAACAGGAGCCACTGGGGTTACAGGTGCAACAGGAGCAGGAGTAACCGGGGCAACGGGAGCAACGGGCACAGCAGGAGCGACTGGCGGAACAGGAGCCACTGGGGTTACAGGTACGACAGGAGCAACAGGCACAGCGGGAGCGACTGGGGTTACAGGTACGACAGGAGCAACGGGTACAGCGGGAGCGACTGGGGTAACAGGTGCGACGGGAGCAACGGGTACAGCGGGAGCGACTGGGGTTACAGGTACGACAGGAGCAACAGGCACAGCGGGAGCGACAGGAGCAACGGGTACAGAAGGAGTAACAGGAGCAACAGGTACAGCGGGAGCGACTGGGGTTACAGGTACGACAGGAGCAACAGGTACAGCGGGAGCGACTGGAGTAACAGGTACGACTGGAGTAACAGGTACGACAGGAGTAACAGGTACGACAGGAGTAACAGGTACGACAGGAGTAACAGGTACAGCGGGAGCGACTGGAGTAACAGGTGCGACAGGAGCAACGGGTACAGCGGGAGCGACTGGGGTTACAGGTACGACAGGAGCAACGGGTACAGCAGGAGCGACTGGGGTTACAGGTGCGACGGGAGCAACGGGTACAGAAGGAGTAACAGGAGCAACAGGTACAGCGGGAGCGACTGGAGTAACAGGTGCGACAGGAGCAACAGGTACAGAAGGAGCGACTGGGGTTACAGGTACGACAGGAGCAACAGGCACAGCGGGAGCGACAGGAGCAACAGGTACAGCGGGAGTGACTGGGGTTACAGGTACGACAGGAGCAACGGGTACATCGGGAGCGACTGGGGTTACAGGTGCGACAGGAGCAACGGGTACAGAAGGAGCGACTGGGGTTACAGGTACGACAGGAGCAACGGGTACAGCGGGAGCGACTGGGGTTACAGGTGCGACGGGAGCAACGGGTACAGCGGGAGCGACTGGGGTTACAGGTGCTACGGGAGCAACAGGAGCGACTGGGGTTACAGGTACGACAGGAGCAACCGGCGCTACGGGTACTTCTCTTACTGAAAATTCAGCATTTGCTGCGAATACGACGGGAGGAATTATCGCTGTCGTTCTTGGCGGAACGAACGTACCGCTTCCAAGTTCGCAGAACTTAGGTACGGGTATTACCGTGAATGGTGCTAATGATGTCTTTACAGTTGCAACTGCTGGAAGATACTTCATCAGCTATCAAGTCAATACAACTGCTGCACTGCTAGTCAGCACGCGACTGCTTATCAACGGTGTGGCAAATACAGCTTCGACCGTTGCACCTGTTTTAAGTTTATCGACCTTTAATAACGATGTCGTTGTAACACTGACTGCAGGAAGCACGATTACGCTGCAATTATTCGGGCTGTTAGGTGCGGCTACGCTTCTTTCGGGCAGCGCTGGTGCAGCTTTAACAATCATTCGCTTGAGCTAATATCTGTAGTAACAGGACGGCGGCACGGGAATATGATGAATCATTGCAATTAACCCGCGGGAGTGTGGTTTTATTGATTTCAATCAGCCTGTGCCTCATCGTCAAAAATGAAGAAGACACACTTGGGCGATGTCTCTCATCCATGAAAGATATCGCCGATGAAATTATTATTGTAGATACTGGTTCTACCGACTCTACGAAGCTGGTTGCGAGCGGGTTCACTGATCGTATTGAGCATTTTACATGGATAAACGATTTTGCGGCAGCTCGCAACTATGCTTTTTCTTTGGCAACTAAATCTCATATTATGTGGTTGGATGCAGATGACGTTCTGAAGGATTCAGATCGTAAAAAGTTAAAGGCACTAAAAAAGAAGCTGAATCCTACCGTTGATTCTGTCTCAATGGAATATCATTTGGCGTTTGATGAGTTCGGCAATGTTACTTCCAAGCTGAGGCGCAACCGCATTGTGAAGCGGGAGCGGGCTTTCCAATGGATTGGTCCTGTTCATGAATATTTGGAGGTGTACGGTGACATTTTCCATAGTGACGTCGCCGTAACCCATAGCAGTATCCATCATGACAGTGATCGAAATATTAATATTTATGAGCAGCGATTGGCTAAGGGGGAGATTTTCTCTCCGCGCGATTTATTCTACTATGCCAACGAGCTTAAAGATCACGGAAGATACGAGGCAGCTGTAAGATACTATGATAAGTTTCTGGCAACGGGAAAAGGCTGGATTGAGGATAACGTTTCCGCCTGCAGCAGACTGGCCGATTGTTATGGCGAGCTAAATGAGTCGAGAAACATGCTGGATTCTATTCTCCGGTCATTTCATTATGATAAGCCGCGCTCAGAATTTTGCTGTCGGCTCGGCTATCATTTCCTCCAACAGAATGAGCACAAGCTCGCTGTTTACTGGTATAAACTGGCACTAAGTGCCGAGAAGCCAGAACAGAACTGGGGCTTTGAGAATTTAGCTTGCTCGACCTGGCTACCTCATCTCCAGTTGTGTGTATGCTTTGATCGGATGGGTGAGCATGAGAAGGCTTATGAGCACAATGAGCAAGCAGCACAATTTAGGCCTGCGGACGAGCGGATTTTGGCGAACCGCGCCTATTTGAGTAATCGTTTGGGAAAAATAACGAACGAAAAGGTTTCAAAGTAAGCTTCCATTGAACAAATCAGGTGTCTGAAAAGCAATCTTCCTTCAATGAGCTGTTGAAGGAGGATTGCTTTTTTGTTGACAGCATACATAATTAGATGTATATTAAATTTTATAAAATTAAATTATATACAATTCAATTAAATGGTTCTGCTGACATTGGCAAAGTTGAATAGAACCGATTCAATTGGGAAATAAGAATTCAGAATGCTTTTTGTACCTGTAAGCTTAAATTTTGCAGGAGGGCTATGGAACAAGCTCTCGCTGTGAACAAATACAATAATGGAGGAATTTATTATGCAAAAATTATACACGGCAACAGCAACTGCAACAGGCGGAAGAGACGGTAAGATCGTATCAAGCGACAATCTATTGCAAGTGGATGTAAGAGCACCGAAGGAACTGGGAGGTCAAGGGGGTGCTACAAATCCGGAGCAGTTGTTCGCAGGCGGATATGCAGCCTGCTTCGAGAGCGCTATTAATGTTGTAAGCCGAATGAAAAAGATAAAGGTGGAGAAAACGGAAGTAACGGCTCACGTGACGATAGGGAAGACGGATGATGGCAATTTTCAGCTAGAGGCAAAGCTTGATATTTCGATTATTGGTGTTGAGCCTGAGGTAGCGAAGGAATTGGCTGAGGCGGCGCATCAAGTATGTCCTTATTCGAGAGCCACTCGCGGCAATATGAATGTTGAGCTTAATGTTCTGTAAGACGGACTGCAGCTGAATCAAATAGCTACAAAAAAATCCGGAGAAAGCTCTCCGGATTTTTTGCTGCTGATTTAGGATGGAGAGAATACGGAAGTTTTACCGGATAACGCAATTGACTTCTGGACAAGCACGGACATGGCATCGACGCAGTTTTTGGCAACGTCGCTTTGAATAGGAATACAGGACAGCTCTGTACAGGCAATGATGACGCATTGGCACCCAT
This sequence comes from Paenibacillus sinopodophylli, assembly GCF_005930355.1. GTDB lineage: Bacteria > Bacillota > Bacilli > Paenibacillales > Paenibacillaceae > Pristimantibacillus > Pristimantibacillus sinopodophylli. The sequence continues at coordinate 67,638 of NZ_VDBO01000017.1, read as the reverse complement.
CATGATCGAGCAGATGCTGTATGATCCCTTCGAATTCAGAGGGCTCGACGGGCAAGTTGCGCTTCACTTTATTGTATATAATGTCCATGACATGTTCTTGTACAGTATCATCTGGCTCGTGAAGCAGCAGGTTGTATGGTTCGCAGCCCTTGCGATATACGCCGCTGCTGACCGTACCATTGGTTGCGAGTATGCCTACCTTACAGTGAGCACCGAACCTCTTGTGGATTTCCCTAAGCGTCTCGTCCACCATATTAATGATGTTGACGCTTGTCATCTGCTGCATGTCGTTATAGAAATAATGTGACGTGTTGCAAGGAATGGCAATATTGGATACGCCTGCGGATTCAAGCAGCTTCAAATCCTTAGCAACTTCTTTAAGAAAGATTTCGCCCTTGTTGCCGAGTATTACACCGGTTCGATCAGGCAATGTAGCATGATTCAGGATGACCATATCAATATGGTCCTGGTCTTTTTCTGCTGCAGTGTGCTCGATGATCATATCGAAAAAGACGGATGTTGCCTTCGGTCCCATCCCGCCTATGACGCCTAAGCTTTTAGCTTCCATTGTTCAACCTACTTTTAATGAAGTGTGTAACGGATAATCATTAGCCACCGACAATCATAGCATGGCTTCCCATTTCGTAATAGCTGTTAATAATCCGGTGCGTATCATAGACGTTTATTGGTTATTACACCGTCATCTCGCTTTTAATTTAATTTCACGTACAATTTCCGCCTCGTTAAATGGAATCTCGGTTTTTCCGATAATTTGGGTTGTTTCATGACCCTTGCCGGCAATAAGTATGACATCGCCTTTTTGACTAATGTTAATGGCAAAAGCGATAGCGTCTCTGCGGTCGATGACGGTCTCATATGCTCCATTGCATGCTTCCATGCCTTGAGCAATTTCAGAGATAATAAGATTGTTATCCTGCATCTTCGGATTATCTGAGGTAATGACTGAGAAGTCAGCAAAGGAAGCAGCAACCTGTGCCATAGCAAGGCGTTTCTCAGTGCCGGAGTCCCCATCCGAAGCATAGACCCCGAATACGAGTATGATTCTACCCGGGGCAAAAGGTCTGATCGTCGTCAAAGCCTTCTCCAGGCTATCCTCGGTATGTGCGAAGTCGACTATAATTTTGCTGTCTTCATCCTGATAGACGACTTCTAATCGGCCCTTAATACCTTTCACTGCAGCAATGCCGCCTGCGATCTGTTGAAGACTGAACTGGTTGGCATACGCAGTTGCGATGGCAGCTAAGCTGTTATACACATAGATCGTACCGGGCAGATTCACCTGTATGGCTATGCTGCCTTTAGGGGTAGTGGCCGTATAAATGGTATGATCTGCAAAATAATGAATGTCCGTCGCTTGAATATCAGCTTCCTGCTCTATGCCGTAGGTGAGCAGCTTGGTTGCTTTTCCGTGCAGGCGATCGATAAGGATACGGCCATACGGATCATCGGCGTTAATGATGTTATAGTCCGTTGTCATCTCAAACAGCAGCGCTTTGGCTTCGAAATATTCCTCCATCGTATGATGCAGCTCAAGGTGATCCGGTGTTAGATTTGTGAATATACCCGTATTAAAGCTAGAGTAAGCTACTCGGCTCAAATTAAGCGCATGCGAGGAAACCTCCATGACGCAGTGCTTCACATCGGATTGTGTCATCTCTGCAAAGATTTGTTGAAGGTTTAGTGATTCAGGCGTCGTGTTTTTGTTCTGGAATTGCTTATTCCCAATAACCGTGCCGATTGTACCGATAATTCCTAGCGAGTTGCCCGTTTGCTCGAATATGGATTGAAGAAAATAAGTAGTCGACGTTTTCCCGTTTGTTCCTGTAATGCCCAGCAGATTCATCTGTTCCGTAGGGCGGCCATAGAAATTGGCAGCTATTCGTGCGAGCGCCTTCCGCGTGTCCGCAACCTGAAGCACCGTTACGTCTGCAGCGACGGGAACTTCTTTCTCTAGAATAATCGTTGTTGCGCCTAGTGCAATGGCTTTGTCTATATAAAGGTGACCATCTACTGAAAAGCCAGAAACCGCTACAAATACGCTGTCTGCTGAGCATTCTCGGGAGTCATAGGCAACGGCAGCGGCTTCTCTATGCAGAACACCTTTCACGAGCGTGTATTCCAAATCTGTAAGCAAGGCAGTCAATAACATACATTCAGCTCCATTCTAGTCACCTGTTTCCTATTCGTTCGGTTATGTGGATCAACGTATATTTTGAATCCGTGTTGTAGGTATTCCTAATGGAATAATGATCAGTAACCATATGTACACCGTGGATAACCGGCCAACGAATTATGCTTAACACGATATGACAATGACAACCGAAACAGCTGTTTTATCATTCGCAAAAAGCATATCGCGACATCCTAATTTATATGTGGTTTTAAGTCATTTTACTTCATACATACTTATAATACAAATGGATTTATCCTCATAAACAGTGGATGAATTAACGATTTAGGCACCCCTGAGGGCCACTGAAAAGGCAAGAGCAGGCACATGAAATGTACCTGCTCTGCTTGTATCGGTATAGGGTATGGCTTACTGCATTTGGTTGATTTGCGAAGAGTTTGTGTTAAACCTGTTAGGGATAGAAAATAATGATAGCTAGAAGGATTGTTTGGCAAAGGAATAGAAGGCTTGCTCCGGCTCAGTCAATACGATGTTTTTACGTAACACAAAGCCATTACTTCGCCTGATCTGGAGGCCGGCAACGGGCCTTGTAATCAGTTCCCCGTTCGATATGCTCTTGTTAACAGCATAGTAGGGCAGGAAAGCCAGAGTCTTGCTGCGTTTGATCTCTTCTTTGATTTTCTCAAGGTTCTCCATCGGGATGATTTCTAACGGAAGTTGATTCCGATGGAGCGCTTTGGTAATGGCATCTTGCATGTACTCATTCTTAGGAACAAGCAGCCTCTGGTGACTTAAATCCCTTAGATAGAGCATCTTGCGTTTGCTCCATGGATGTTCCGGTGATGCCACAAGAAGGAGTTCTTCGGTGAATAATGACTCGCTCTCATAGCCATAGTGTACATAATCATCAGCAGGGCTTAGTGGCATAACCGCAAGGTTTGTTTTCTTTTGCTGCAGCTTCATATGTATTTCGATAGAATCGACGACCTGCACCTGCAATGTCTTCTCGGGATACATTTCGACAAATCGCTTAATCAGCCCTGACAATAAGTAGGTATTTAACTCCTTGCAAACGTATATAGGAAAGGCTGGCTGCGTTTCGTTTTGAAGCTCGGATGCGGCTTCTTGATAGAGGGACATGATTCTCTGGGCATAATCGTATAGGACTTTACCTTTATTTGTTAGAACGACGCTTTTGCCGGATCTATGAAACAAGGCTGTACCATACTGGCTTTCTAACTGTTGAATATGATTGCTGACCGTAGGCTGGGATGTATAAAGCCGTTTGGCTGTTTCTGTGAATGAACGACATTCAACGAGCGTCAAAAAGGTTTGCAGCTTATCGGCAGAACTCATTTGGCATACACTCCGCTATAAAAAAGTAATTAGGTTAAGTATATCTTACATGATTATGATTATCAATATCAATAAATAACTATGATTATGTAACTACTCCCTAAGTTCCTGTCAGAGGATTTCCAAATATTGATTGATTTTAGTAGTGATAAAGAACTATAATTTGGAATAAATAGCTTCATTTTGTCGAAAAATGCCCGAAAATTGTCTACGTTCGTCGACAAGTTTTTACAAACTCCTTATTTCGCGGAGAGTATAATAGAAGCATTACCACATGAGTGCTAGATAAGGAGCGTGCCCCGAAGCGAGCTATGGACAAAAAACACTTGCTTAAACAATTGCAGTCGCTGCGGCTAAAGCTTCATGAAATAGCCGAAGCGCGCGGCAGCTTGACAGATCCGGATGTTCTAGCAATTAGCGAAGAGGCCGATCAGCTTATTGTTGCGTTACAGTATATACAAAGAGATGAGCTAACCCATATTACGATACGCCGTGATGGACTGTAGAATTTATTTTTTTTCACGTAGGCGGCGAAAGAACTGCTTTAGCAATAATGCACATTCAGGCTGCAGAATACCACTGGTGAGCTCCGTTTCATGGTTGAAACGGGGCTCTTGTAGTAAATTCATAAGTGTTCCTGCACATCCAGCCTTCGGATCAGTGGTACCGTATACGACACGCTTGACTCGGGATTGGACAATGGCACCAGCGCACATTGGACAAGGCTCTAACGTGACATATAATGTACAATCCAGCAATCTCCATGCGCCGATGCGTTCGCAGGCGTCACGGATAGCTACCATTTCGGCATGAGCGGTTGGATCGAACTGTGTCTCGCGCAAATTGTAGCCTCTCCCGATAATTTCGTTATTTCTAACAATAACCGCTCCGATAGGAACCTCTCCAATCTGCTCGGCTTTTTTGGCTTCTTCAATAGCTGCTTGCATCCAATGTTGGTCTTCTAGTTCTCTTATCATGGAGTAAAGCTCCTTTACAAAATAATCATTATACAACGAACAAATATTCTGTTGTTAACATGTGGTGGATAACATTGTGGATAACTTCGTTAATATGCACAGAAGTACCCACATTTTATTAAGGCATGTGTACAATAACTGTTAGTAATGTGTATAAGTTGTTAATAAACTCGTTTTTGTTCAAAAGGATGTGTCATTATTGTCGATTAAGATGAAGTTCTCTGTCTTGATTACACTTATCTTATTTACCTTTTTCATCATACACCACATTTTAAGCGAGTACTCGATGGTGACGAGTATGAGAGAGCAAGCACGCCAATCTATGCAAGAAACGTCTATGCATATTGCTGAATCCTTTTCGGCATATGAGCAGAGGCCTGGGATCGGAGCATGGATGCACTCATATGACTCTACAGGTCTCGAACATATAATTGAAATGGTGAGAACAATAAATCCAAATATAAAGGAAATAACCGTATTTGAGCAAGATACATTATCCATTCTCTATGGAAATTACACCTATGTGGATGCGAGAGGCGATCAATCCATTATAGCCAAAGTGAAGGAGAGTGGATTCGAGCTGAGAAAGATGGTCATCAACGGTAAAGCCTATTATAGAAGCTTTTACGATACGAAACCAAGAGGCAGCTACATGATTAGCGTTGTCTATGATGGCGAGAGTATTATACAGCTGATCAATCAGAAGCGAAATGATACGTTTATGTATGTGGGGATTATGATGGTGCTCGTTTTTATTATCAGCTACTGGCTTGTTGGTGTCATGATCAGACCACTGAAGGATATATTATGGAAGGTCAATGAGGTATCCTCCGCGCGGTTTCAACAGCCGATTCGTATTAAACGGAAGGATGAGTTTGGCCTGCTAGCGCTCAAGGTCAATGCGATGTCGCAAAATTTAAGTATTTATATGAACAAGCTACGTAGGGCATTTGAAGAGAATCGGCGCATGAAGGAGCATTTGGAATCATTTATTAACCATACGAGTGATGCTATTCATCTCACTGATCTCGACGGCAAGGTCATACAGGTCAATCGGGCATTTGAGCTGCTTTTTGGCTACGAGGAAGAGGAAGCGATAGGGCTTGTGCATCCAATCCTGCCAATTTCGCATGAAACTGAGAAGAGACAAATGCTGAATCAGATATTATCAGGAAAAGTACTGCCTGCACAGGAAACGATGCGTATGACCAAGCTGGGAGAGCTTATTCCCGTTAGCGTGACGATCTCCCCTATTCGCGACTCCGACGGTACGATCCGCGCATTCGCCAGCATATCAAGGGATATGAGAAGCCGCAACAAAATGGAAGAGCTGCTGCGCAGATCGGAGAAGCTGACAACAGTGGGGCAGCTTGCAGCTGGCGTAGCACATGAAATACGTAATCCGCTGACGACGCTTCGTGGGTTTCTGCAGCTGCAGCAGGAGAGTAAGAAGCTGGCGCTCTCGCATGTAGCGTTGATGCTCTCTGAACTCGACCGAATCAATTTAATTGTTGGGGAGTTTCTCATATTGGCCAAGCCGCAGGCGACCCGATTTGTGACCAAAGATTTGCGGGATGTGCTGGAGGATGTGATCGCTTTGATGAACAGCGAGGCGCTGCTTCACAATATTGAGTTTCGCGTGTCGTTGACGGAAGAAAGATGCCTTATCTCGTGCGAGGAGAATCAACTGAAGCAGGTATTTATTAACCTAATCAAGAATGCGATTGAAGCAATGCCTAGCGGGGGCAAGATTCATATCTACATTACCCATAAGCGGGAGTATATTGCGATAGCGATTACAGATGAAGGCATGGGTATACCAGAGGAAATGATCTCGAAGATCGGCGATCCTTTTTTCACAGGCAAAGAGACGGGAACGGGACTCGGAATTATGGTTACCCAGCGTATTATTAACAGCCACCGCGGAACAATGGAAATCAAAAGCCAGGTTAATGTCGGAACGACGATAAATTTAATGCTTCCCGCTTTGAAAGAAGTAAGAGAGAGCGGTATACTGGAAGCATGAGTAAAGAAACGGGCTGTGTATCGGCAGCAGGAGGAGGGTTTTCATTGACGTTTGAATCTAATCGGATGCTGACGGATGCACAAGGAAGCTCCTCTAACAGCAGTTTAGCCGGCTATCATGTTCTGCTAGTCGGAGCAACCGGCTTGATAGGTGTTGCTTTGCTTGAGCAACTGCTTCGTAATCATCATGTTACTAAGGTAACGGTGCTATCGAGGCGGGCGATTAAAGTAGATGAATTAGATGCGTTAAGTGATCAGAAGGCAAAGCTCAGGTTGATTGTAGCTGACTTTGATCATATGGAAGAGGCTTTAATGCAGCTCGAAGCGGATGTTGTGTATTGTGCGTTAGGCACAACTATAAAAATAGCCAAGACGCAGGAAGCATTCCGAAGAGTGGACTATGAATATCCGCTAAGGCTGGCGAAATTCGCTGAAAGAGCAGGGACTAAGGTTTATTCTGTCGTTACGGCAATGGGAGCAGATTCTAGCTCGCGCATCTTCTATAGCAGAGTAAAAGGCGAGCTGCAGGATGCCATCGCCAAGCTATCTATTCCGAATATTCACGTCTTTCAGCCGTCCTTATTGCTTGGTGAGCGGGATGATGTAAGACCAGGAGAGCGGTTCGGTGCTATTGCCTCCAGAGGATTGAAATTTGTGATGGTCGGTCCATTGCGCAAGTATCGTCCTATTAAAGGAGAAGATGTAGCGCGAGCAATGGGGCGCTCAGCAGAAATGGCATTAGCCATTGGTGCAGCGGCTTCAGCAGACACAGAGCACTCAGCGATACGTTATTATCCATCGGACCAAATAGCCGATTTGGCAGTACATACAACGGGGTGAATCAGCTTTGAGAATTAATAAGTTTATTAGTGAAACGGGATACTGTTCTAGACGCGAGGCAGATAAGCTGGTTGACAGCGGTCGAGTTACAATTAACGGAATACCGGCTCAGCTAGGCAGCCAAGCTGAGCAAGGCGATGATGTACGCGTGGACGGCAGCAAGATTGGCGAGCAAAAGAACCATGTGTATATTGCACTGAATAAGCCAGTTGGAATTACAAGCACGACCGAGCTTCATATTAAAGGGAATATTGTTGACTTCGTGGGTCATTCGGAGCGTATTTTCCCAATTGGAAGATTAGATAAGGATTCAGAGGGTTTAATTCTTCTAACGAATGACGGCGATATTGTGAATCCTATTCTGCGGTCGGAAGGCAAGCATGAGAAGGAATATTTGGTCACAGTGGATAAGCCGGTAACAGATGCCTTCTTGAAAGGAATGGCCAGCGGCGTTCATATTCTAGGCAGCATGACGCTGCCATGTGTCGTAACGAAGGTGACAGACCGCGTATTCCGAATTATTTTAACGGAGGGCCGCAATCGCCAGATTCGCAGAATGTGCGAGGCGTTTGGTTATCACGTAAGAAGATTGCAGCGGCAGCGTATTATGAATGTTCAGCTTGGCGGACTGCATGTCGGGAAGTGGAGAGATTTGACGGATGCAGAGAGGTCCGTTTTATTCGAGACGTTGAACTATAAGCCTGTCTAAGCTATCAATCGAAAAAGCCCTAAAGGCCACGTACTCATTCGTGGATTCAGGGCTTTATACAAATATAACAATTTATACGTTTATTAGCGTATAAATTGTTATATTTCACCGTCAAAACGCCTTCAGCGTCTAAGGGACACCGAAGGCGTTTTTGCTTGGTTATTTGGTTACGGCCAGCTTCTGAGCATTAGCCTCATTGGAATAGGTGTGCATAATCGATACTTCAACGCGTCGGTTTTTGGATTTGCCTGCTGCCGTCTTGTTGTCGCCAACTGGTCGATATTCACCATAGCCAATTGCACTGAATCGCTCAGGCTTAAGCTGCTTGTTCTCAAGCAAGATATCCATAAAGCGAATAGCACGCATCGAGCTTAAATCCCAGTTCGATTTGAAAAAGACGGTCGATATTGGAGTCGTATCGGTATGTCCGGATACAATGACCTCATAATCCGGATATTGTTGAAGCATTTTGCCGATTGCGACAGCCAGTTCTCTTGATTCGGGCTTAACCGTTGCTTGTGCTGGAGGGAATAAAGCATTGTCGCTAATGGTGATCATAAGCTGAGAGAGATTAAGCTTTGTTTCCAAATCGGTCGTAAGACCATTCTTCTCAATATAAGAGTCAATCTTCTTCTTCAGGTCTTCCAGATCCTTCTGCTCTTGCTCCATCAGTTCTTCACGAGCTTTTTCTTCAGCAGTTTGGTCTTTCTCTTCATTGTCCTCTTTGCTATCATCTTTCGAGTCGATAAGGCCGCCTGCTTCATCCTGTTTCTTACCGTCATCGTCACCTGATTTTATAAGGGCAGATTCATCTAGAATGCCGCTTCCTGTGCTTAGTGCAACGCTGAAGGCTTTGGACATTTCTTCGAACTTCTTCACGTCAACTGAATTCATGGAGTACAACACGATAAAGAGCGCGAGCAGCAGGGTAAGCAAATCGGCGTAAGGAATGAGCCACGATTCGTCCACATGCTCCTCATGTTCTTCATGCCTATGCTTTCTGCTCAACGGCGCCTTCCTCCTTCTCCTTCAGCTTCAATCTTTCAGTCGGTGTAAGGAAAACAGATAGCTTCTGGTTAATGGCAATAGTCGAAACGCCGGATTGGATGGACAGAAGACCTTCCACCATCATAAGGCGGATTTGAATTTCTTGTTTAGACATACGCTTCAGCTTATTGGCGATAGGATGCCATAGTACATAACCTGTAAAAATACCTAGCAATGTTGCGATAAATGCGCCTGCGATCGCGTGAGCAAGTTTAGCCATATCACTCATGTCAGCGAGTGCTGCGATTAGACCAACCACCGCGCCTAGTACGCCGAGTGTTGGCGCGTAAGTGCCGGCCTGTGTGAATATAAGAGCTCCCGCTTTGTGACGGTCTTCCGTAGCGGCAATATCCTCGAGCAATACGTCACGAACGAAGTCCTGGTCGTTGCCGTCAATAATCATACGCATACCGTTCCGAAGGAATGTATCTTCAATTTCATCGACTTTAGCTTCAAGTGCGAGCAAGCCTTCGCGGCGGGTAATGGATGCCCATTCCATGAATCGTTGGATCAACTCATCACGCTGAGGCAGCTTTTGCTCAGAGAAAACCATTTTGAACAGCTTACCAACCTTGGAGAGCTCGGACATTGGGAAGGCGATCATAACCGATGCTATAGTTCCCAATATGATAATCATATAGGCAGCTGGATTTAAAAGTGACGATAGATGAGCTCCCTTTAAAACCATTCCTCCGAGCACAGCGACTAACCCTAGTACAAGACCGATAATTGTTGAATTTTTCATCATACACCCCGTCCAAATCATTTTCGACATTTCTCTACTTCTTTTATTATCGTCAAATGGGCATTCTGAAGTTAGAGTAAATGAAACGTTTTGATGACTTGTACGTTAAAATTTAAAAAATGCGGTAGAATAGTAGAGAGATGTACATGAAAATTGACAATGATAAAGGTGGTAAACGTAAATGGGTGTTAGACATGCAAGGGAATATGCAGATATATTGAAGGATTTGACAGCAGCAGTGGCCGAGATTGAGAACAGCTATACTTTCTTTGAAATGGAGGCGGAGGAGTGGGCTGTACTGCCTGAAGAGGATCGCCATGAGGTCATGGAAGCGTTGGCTGATGATGTTTTCTTCGGACTAGGAGAAAATCCTGTAATTGAAGTAGGTACGGGCGTTATCACTTACAATAATAAACATCATGTGATCGAAGTATCTCAAGATGATAAGGTCACGCAAATTATTAGACTTATTTAAATTCGACATGACTTTAATAATTAGGAAGATTCCTGTCGGATCTTTACATTTATTGTCGACTCTATTACAATGTTACTCAACGAAGAATGACAGGTAACATAACACAGATATAACATAGAGGAGACCGCTATGAAGGAGTGCTCATCATCGCTGCTGCTGCCGAAGGCGCTTGGTTTGGACGGTGAAACGCTAGCCGCATTTTATCAGCCTATTATTGCCATGGATACAAGACGAATTATGGGCTATGAGGTGCTTGGACGAGCGGTAAAGGGTGATTCGGTACGCAGCTTGGGTCCATTTTTCTGCAATGAAGAAATTGCGGAGGAGGATCATATCGTTGTCGATCGATTGCTTCGCGAGCAAGCATTCTCTAAGCTGTCTTTATTGGAAGCGCCGCCAATGCTTTTCATCAATCTGAAGCCTTCTTGGATATACCGCTATGAGGAGAATGGAGAGCTCTATACCTTGTCTCTGCTTGATAAATACGGTATTGATCCTCGGCGAATTGTGATTGAAATTACAGAGGAAAGCTTCCACGGTTCTATGGAGAGACTGCGCAGCGTTGTCGATCTCTATCGCGCTCGCGGCTGCTTAATTGCCATTGACGATGTCGGCAGCGGATTCAGCAGTACGGACCGAATCGCTCATATTCAGCCGAATTTGCTCAAAATCGATATCCATATGATCAAAAAAAGTGCGACGCATGACGGCTATTTCGGAGTACTTCGCTCCTTCTCAGATTTAGCGGAGCAGATTGGGGCATCGCTGCTGGTGGAGGGCGTGGAGACGCGGGAAGATCTTGCACGTTCAATTCAGGCCGGGGCCAGGTACGTGCAGGGCTTCATGTTTGCAAGGGCAGAGCCGGAATTTCGAGACCCAGCTTGCTTCTCGGCAGTCATAGAGGCAGAGCTTGAACAGCATTTGGTGCATTATCTCGGGTCCGAGCGTTACTGGCAGCGGCAGTCGGAGCAGCTTGCCCAGCAGCTGGTCGAGCTTGTGAAGGAAGCAGAGTATCCAAGAGAGAAGGACATATGGATCGAGGAGCTGCTTCCGAACCTATACGATTATTGTATTAGAGTTTATCTATGCAATGAGGATGGCATACAGCTTTCTGCGAATTATGGTCGCGATGCGGATCAATTGTGGCAACGGGAGGATCAATATAGAGGAGCGAACTGGAGCTGGCGTCCATATTTTGTTCCTAATCTGGTGCAATTGAATGAGAACAGAAGGGCCATCGTATCTCGCGCTTATACGGACCTCGACTCGCATGCATGGATTCGAACGGTATCTGTACTCATTGCGCCTGGACTTATTCTATTTATGGATTTAAAAGATTCTGAGGGTGGTTCCCAGCGGCTATAAAGCGCTATGGGAAGTAGACCATGCAATGGCATTCGGCAAAGCCGGCAGGGGTAGAGCGTGAGTAGGTGTCGGTTATTTGAAAGCCCGCTTGCTGATAAGCATGAATGGCCCGCGTATTCCAAGCGATGACCTCCAGGTCAATTTCGTTGCTTGGAGCGCGGCGGATTGCTTCTTTGGCGATAAGTTTTGTAAAGACAGGCCCGAGTCCACGGCCGCAGAGGTCTGGACGAAGCCCGAGTCCAAGTCTTGTCACTCCTGCAATGGGGAAATATTGAGCGAAGCCAATGAGTGTATTCATTTTGTCGAGTACAGCTACATATTGTGAAGCACGAAGGACGGAATCGCCAAATTCGATTTCGTCCTTTTTCATTTGCTCCCAAGCAGGCCAATTATAGCAATCAAACGGAGCTTCATAGCGCCAGCTGCATATTTCTATGGCGTGGAAAATTTCGAGCGGATGTATGGCTATATCGAAGGCATCTCGATTATAATGATTGGAGCTTAATTGATCTGTCATTGGCTTTGCACCTCTGTTTGAATATAATGGCGGGTAATAGGCTGGAAATAGGTTTATTATAGCAGATAGGCGCCGGAAGAGCGTTCGTATATAAGGAGAAAGTGCAAATGAAGAAATTAATTTGGCTGGGATGTTTGTCTTACTTGATTATTGGAGTCGCCCATGTCGTAGGCGGATCTATATTGGAACAGCTTATTGCGCATTATGGTTTAACCTATAAGGATGGCGGACAGTGGATAATGAACCAGTTTCTCGGCTTTCTGGTAGGTGTTCTGCTCGCGCCATCCATTACAGCGAAAGTCGGCAAACGCAGCGCAGTATTGATTGCGATGGGTGTACTCACTCTGAGCGAAGCAGCTTACAGTCTCTTGCTTCCATGGGGATGGATGCTTGCCATTGCTCCACTTGCGGGGCTGGGCTTCGGAATGACGGAGGCGGTTGTAGGCGCCATGATTATTGATATGGCGAAGAACGGGAAGGCATCGGCGATGAGCCGCTTGGAAACCTTTTTCGGAGTTGGAGCGCTGCTTATCCCGATTGCCGCAGCCTATTTGATACAACGTAGCATCTGGCAGGTTTCGTTCCCTATTCTGGCAGCTATGTCTGGCATTACCTTCGTGTTGTGGCTGACGATGTCCTTCGGAGAAGTGGATGACCAGCTTGGTTATATGCCACAGCGGAGCGAGGGAGATGCAAAGCTCGCGCAGGATCAAACAGGCCGAAAAGTAGGCGCTGCAGACGCATCTTTCTTTTTTGGTTATCCGCGAAAGGCATTGCCGTTCCTATTGTTGTCGGCATTATTTTTTATGATTTATGTAGGCATGGAGATGAGCTTCTCTAATTACCTTCCGTCCATCCTTATTGTACGTTCTGATATGGGCGAATCAAGCGCGGCAGCTGCGCTCAGCCTATTCTGGGGAGCCATGGTGCTTGGAAGACTGTTCGCGGGTGTGCTGGCTGACCGAATGGGCTATGCCAAATATTTGTTGATCGCCACTGCTGGTGCATCCGTTATATTTGTTCTAATAGCGTTGATGGGTGGTCTGAGCTGGATGCTGGCTCTTGTGGCATTAAGTGGTTTATTCTTCTCCGGTATATTCGGCATCGCATTGGTTTATGCGAACGAGCTAATACCGGGTATGACAGAGAGAACGACAAGCCTTCTAGTAGCTTTCGGCGGTCTGGGAGGGGCAATCTTCCCGCGTGTGACAGGCTGGTTTATGGACCGTTTCGATGTACAGTCAACTTTATGGTATGTGAGCGGCCTCGTTGCAGGCATGCTGATTCTATTGGTTGCGATGCTGATTATGGGCAGGAAGCAAAGGAAAGCGATAAGCATTTGAGCTTGACCTATACATGTGAATAATTGTAAATAAACCTCCGCGTTTGCTGTTTCAAAGCAAATACGGAGGTTTATTTAATAGTAACGACAAACAAATGTTGCTTGCCCGTTACGATATGCGCGTAAGATTGCAGCTCACTACTTCAGTATCGTTTTATACATTTCGATTGCTCTTGCACGAGATGCTTTCAGATCAACAATCGCGCCGCTTTGTGGCAGGTGAATCTCCTTGTCAGACAAATGATCCAGATGAGGGAGCCAGCGGCGAATGTAGCTTCCGCTAGGATTATGCGTTCGCGACTGCGTCGCGGGATTCATAATTCGGAAATAAGGTGCGGCATCATACCCGAGCGATGAGCACCATAACCAGCCGCCGCGGTTAAGCGTGTTATCGTAGTCGCTTAGATGAAGCCGGAAATACTGTTCCCCAAGCGTAAAGGGGCAAAGCAGGTTTTTAGTCAGAAACATGGCTGTCACCATGCGTAACCGATTGGGAAGCTCACCCGTACGGTTCAACTGCGTAAGAGCCGCATCAATGATCGGAATACCGGTTGCTGCCGTTGCCCAAGCTTCGAAATGAGTATCCGAGAGTGGAGTCAAATCAATGAGCTGTTCATATTTGAAAAAATCATCATGATACATCGCCTGATATAAGTAAAAATCACGCCATGCCAGCTGGCGTATCCAGGTTTCAGAACCAGGCAGGCCTTGGGTAAGCTCATACGCATGTCGAGCAGAGATGGCGCCTGTATTCAGAAATCGAGCAATTCCGCTTGTTTGATCATTCGCATAAGCGTCGCGAACGTCTGGGTAAGAGGCAAGGCCCTCACGCACGAAGTGATCCAGTTTAGCGAATGGCTTAGGTGCAACTTCTACATTGGTGCCGCCTAACGCGCAAACTACAGCTTCTGGAAGTGCGAATGCATGCGCCACCTTATGGTCTAGTTCTTGCAGGGTAGAGAGCTCATGAACGGTTGTGCTGCTCATCGGGCTATAGGACTCCAGTAGAAAGCTGCTCCACATACGATAGAAGGGCGTGAACACTTTGTAGGGCTCCGATCGCCGGGAATACGCCGGGAAAGCTTCAAGATCGGCAAGCGGTGCATCGGCGATTGACATCCAGCGGCGGCCTAGTCCACGAACAGCTTGTCCAATACGGTTATCCCGCTCGCGGGCATAAGGCGTGTAGTCCGCATGGACGACGACCTCTTCGATAGGATGGGCAAGCAGAAGCGCTTCGGTAATCAGGGCAGGATCGCCATAAAGCACATGCAGCTCTTTGTTTGCGTTAGAATAGCTGTGCAGCAAAGAGGCGGCTTGGGCCATGAAGTTGCGTCCGCTGTGACTAGTTAGGCGGCCTTCTCCTATAAGGTTCGGATCTATAATGAGCAAATGAATGCCTGGCGTGTCTTTTCTTCTCATATATTCAAACGCGCGCAAGTCTGATACGCGCAGGTCCTTACGGTGAATAAATAAATACATCGGGTATTTCTCCTTCCTTGAACACGAGATTCTCACGGTCGTATTCCGATTGAAATGAAACAGCAAAGCCGCAAGTCATTTGTCGTGAACGGACAAAAAACTGCGGCTTTGCTGGGTGAGCCTACCTTTGCAGCTCTCAAGGAGCGGAGTAGGTTACTCTAGTTTGCGTCGGCATACGTTTGGAAAGAATCCGCGTCCATGACACGACGTGCAGTCACATAACGGGTTTCATAGTAAGAGGAGTTAAGTTTGTCTGTTACAACGCCTCGGCTGGAGGACGAGTGAGCAAACTTGCCATCTCCGATGTAAATGCCAACATGGGATACGGTGCTGTTATTGCCACCAACTGTGTCGAAGAACACAAGATCTCCCGGTATTAGGTCAGCCTTAGCGACCTTCGTGCCTGATTTTGCTTGCGAGCCGGAAGTGCGTGAAAGTTCGATGCCCATTTTCTCGAACACAAAGCTCGTAAAACCGGAGCAATCGAAACCTTTCGACGTTGTTCCGCCGCTTTTGTACGGAGTACCAATGAGATCATTGATGAATCCGTTTAGTTTTGAGTCTGCGAAAGCGCTCCCCGCTTGGAAAGTGAGGACGAGAACGAGACCCAGGAGTAGTGCAGTAACCTTTTTCAATTGTGAAACTCCTTCCAATGCCGACGAGGTTAGCTGTGGGGTTCGGTTGAAGGTTCCCTATGATTCCTCAGGCGCTGCCAAAAATCAGACGTCGGAATCAATTCACCCAGAGTGGTTCCCCCGTTTCCCGATAGGGAATTAGGCCGTTTTTTATTGCTCTTGAGAATTATTCGATTATTTTCATTGATCTCCTGCCTTTAATTGCAAATTCTAATAATTCTCATGTAACCTTTTGACTATTTCCTTCGTTTAACCGTTTTTTGTGTAAGATAATCGACCATATGTAGTTCTTTCTTACTAAATAAGAATGCTCAATTTCATTAAATATGTGGATACCTTGTAAAATATACCGATTTGTCACGCAGCGAGCTAGCTGTACGGACAAGTCTAAAGTCCCGCAGTGCGCGGTATATGAATGATTTTCAACAAAAGATTAGAAAATTTTCATACAAAAACCCTCGAATGTGATGAGGCTGCTTAACGATTTCTAGCTATCTCATAAAGTCAAAGCCTAAAAAGACGATCATAATTTTCCTCATAGGAGGCATTATGATCGTCTTTTTGAAGGTTTCGATTTCTTGGAGTGCCGACTCTGATAAGTGAAATCTGCAAGAGAGCCCGCTTATTTGTCTAGAAATCCGAGCAACAGGACGACAAACTCAGTGGGGCCTGGGATTTCAGGTAAGAAAAGCAGCAACATGGCTAATAAACATGCGCCAAGTGAGATCGAAATGACAGCATTTTTTTCCTTTTTATGGGTTAATAAACGAACTTCCCACCAAACGATAGTAATGGTAGCCAGTATGGTGCCGAGTGCTGCATATACAATCATTCTCGATGACCCCGCTTGTCATTTATTCCGTTTATCCGCTTGTCCTGGTATCCCTTGCGGATCATTCGATTTCCCCGTTCCGAATATGCGCGTTTGAATAGAGAGGTTGGAGTAAACATTAGGGTAAATCTTCTCCCAGTTTTCTTTATTTTTCGCCCATTCTTTTGCTTGGTAACGTCTGAATGTGAGAGCGTAACCAAAAAAATCCGTTTTTAGCTCCTGTTGTGCTAAATGGAGTACAGGCTCGACCATCCCTTTTATCAACTCGGTCCAAGCTGCTTCAATGTTCTTGAGATTTTTAGAATCAAGCAAGGATAGATTGGTCGAATTCAGAATGACCTGGCCCCTCATTCTGACGTTAATATCCATGGCCCACTTGCCATTAACAACCTTGGGGGTCAAATCGGTAGTGATGTTGGATGGTTGGATTGCGATGAACGTTTTTTCTCCTTCGGGCTTAACCGTAAACACGATGTTCTCAAGCTGATTAAGCATAATGAGCATTCCGATGCTGTTCGGCTCAGCGATGCTTTTAATGTAACGATCATTCTTAAAGAGCGCTAGCCCGCGAACATAGGGCATAGTAGCATACTTGCTCTGACCGAATGCCGAAGGGATAATCTTCAAACGGGATAGGACGGCCGACTTGCTTAAACCATCAATCGATTCGGCTAAATTAAGAACGGTAACCTTCGTACCCAGCTTCATATTGCCCATCTCGCGCAGCACCTCCGCCGAGCTTCGCTCTAGAGGAGGCAGGAGAGCAATGGTTTCCACCGCATGCTGTTCGCTGACGTACACGTAGGCATGCTCTCGGATTTGGGGAAATCGGAGAAGGAAATCCAAATATTGACGTATGCCGCTCGAGGCAGCATCTTTCCCGATGACAATCGCTTCGCAATGGCCCCAAAACACATGCCGGGATAGTTTGCGCTGCAGCCTATTCATCGCCTCGGCAATGTTGTCGCCATCAGCAGTTTGTACCATCGTTACGCTGCTCGGGCTCCCTGCGCTGCCCCCATTTGAACCGCTTGAGCTGCTTCCGCTCTGACGGGGAATAAAAATCTGAACGGATATATGAACACGCTGCTTGTCGGTCACATCAATTCCAGTCGCGAGAATGATAGCCAAATCGTTAATTTCGACCCGATCCCAGCAACCCTGCAGCAACATGGCTGCAGTCGACAAGGATAGGAATAGTGATGCTATCCGAATAAACCGTATAGGAGATCGATTTATCCTCATGCGGATCTCCTCTTGAACCACTTATTTTTAATAGCTCCCGTCAGCAGAAGGAGTGAGGGCATTACGAGCAGTAAGACAATCGTATAGACATTGGCTGAAGTGCCGTACAACTTGACGATGTCCGTTTGACTTGTAGCGACCCAGTAGGTAAATATGACGCATACAAACGATAATGGAAGGACAAGAGAACGGTATGCTTTTAGCTCAAGCCATTCGGCGGTAGATAAAGTGAATACATAAATGAATATCGATATTTTCACAAATATGCCGGCAATCCAAATGGCGATGACGATAGCTTCAAGATGCTGCATGAAATCAGCAATCGAGATGTAGCGGGCAGCAATCATGACGGGGTATTGAAAGCTGTCGGTAAGGTCGCCCATTAAGAACAAACAGACGAAGTTAGTGATCACCATCGAAAGGGTAACAGCAAGTATCGACAACAGGCTTTTATGCAGAGCTTTATGGCGATCATGTACGTACGGCAGAAGGAATGCAAGCAGTATATATTCTGTAAACCAAGCGCCGGGGGCGACAGAACCGCGCAAAGACGGAAGTAATCCTGCCTCTCCAATCGGAAGGATTTGTTCAGGGTGCAGGTCCCTAATTAAAAGAACAAACAAGAACGCGGCAAACAGAATAAAGATGGCAACAAAAATTTGTGCGGTTCTACCGACGACTTCTATACCCGAACGTACGTTAATGGCACAGACAAGGACCATAGAGACAACAATGGCGAATAGCGGAGTTTGGGGAAGAGCACTTCTTACGATGAATTCACCATATTGACGTATAATGACACCTGTAATATGCGGAAGGAACAATAAGTACAGCAACCCAAACAGCTTGCCTCCCCACTTTCCCAGAATGAGAACGCTGCTTTCTATAAGTGTACTCTTCGGATAAAGCTTGCTGAGTCCAAAAGCAACCCACATGCTCATTAGTCCGAGAATAGAAGCCCATATTGGCGAGAGCCACATGTCTTGTCCAGCGTAGGTCATCGTAATGCTAGGCACGGAAAGAATAGATGTAGCAAGAACAGTCGGCACCATAATAATACTGAGCTGAGCTGCTGATATTTTTCCATGTTCAATCATCACGTCAACCCCTGACATCTCTAAATTAGTATAGACAACCACTACCGACGGCGAGTAGAGCCAACTTTATTACGATTTGTTTTCCAAGCAGGAGCACGTGACAATACATCCGTCAACAATTTGGAGGAGCTGGGCGATAGTGGAGACAAATACGGAATTCCGAAAGAACGCAATGCGCATAAATGGATGACAAGAACAATCATTCCTAGCATTAAGCCGATTAGACCAAGTACACCGGCTAAAAGCATGATTGGAAACCGCAGCAGACGAGAAGCAATGCCTGCTGAATAGCGAGGTATCATGAAGGAAGCAATACCTGTCGTAGCTACGACGATGACCATGGGGGCGGATACAATGCCCGCAGAAGTAGCAGCTTGGCCGATGATTAATGCGCCGACTATGCTTACAGCCGCGCCAACCTGTTTGGGCAGCCGAATGCCAGCCTCGCGGAGGGCTTCGAAGGCGATCTCCATAATGAGAGCTTCAACTAAAGCGGGAAAAGGAATTTCCTCTCTAGCTTTGGCTATGCTGAGAAGAAGAACCGTCGGTATCATTTCTTGATGGTAGGTTGTAATGGCAATATAGAAAGACGGGAGAAGCAGGGACAACAAAAAAAATACGTAACGCAGCCATCGAACGAAGGTGCTCATCCATATATGCTGATAATAATCTTCAGGTGATTGCAGCATCGAGAATAAATTAATAGGTGCGATAAGCACAAAGGGAGTTCCGTCAACAATTACCGCGAACCGTCCTTCCAGCAGGTTGGCACATACGACGTCCGGGCGTTCCGTCGATAGAAGCTGAGGGAAGGGGGAAAGTGGTTCGTCCGATATCCACTCTTCTACATAACTGCTCTCAAGGATGCTGTCCGTTTCGATTGAAGCCAGCCTGCGTTTTGCCTCTTCCAGAATGGCAGGGTCCATGATGCCATCCAAATAAACAAGACCAATATTTGTTTTAGTTACCGTCCCAATCTCCATGTTTAATAGTTTGAGTTTATGATTTTTCAAACGTTTGCGAATAAGAGAGATGTTCACGCTAATACTTTCGGTAAACCCATCGCGAGGGCCTCGAACAGTAGACTCGGCACTGGGCTCCTCGATGCTGCGCTGTTCATACTTCTGCAGTCCATAAGAGACGGCTGTATCGCTGCCATCAATTAGAAGAAGCGGCAGCCCAATATTAATGGCTGTAACTGCTTGATGCAGAGAGAGAATGTCCTGCGTTTTCGATAACGGAATGACATTCCGCAATCGACTGACGTGAACAGGCAAGTTATCCGGATATCGATTCAACAGAGGTGCAAGAACGAGATGGTCGAGCTGCTCGGTATCGCATAAGGTGGAAAGATAGACCAGCAGTGCATCAGTCTGATGATTAATCTGAAAAGGATGAAAAGTGACATCCGCGTTGTTATGAAACTCGGCTTTCAACATCTGCTCATTCGTGCTGAGATCAGAGGATAAGGGTGTTGAAAGTTTATCATTCTGCTCCTTCGAACGAGAAGACAGACTTTTCTTTTTTCCAAGTGTATATTTGTTCATCTGAACCCTCGCTTTCTGAGCAGAATAGGATCTCATTATCTTATAATTTCCAGCGAGTGCCTTGACTATGTACAGATTAAATTTGACCAGCAGGTATAACCAGTTCATACAGCACAAAGAAGCCCTCCCAAGGGTCACTATAGATGACAATGGGAGGGCCTCTTCTTTGTGAACCTGTTTATTTGGCGGTGATGACTTTCTCGGAAATGAGCTGCGAATCGCCGTTCTTCTGCTCCATATAGAAACGCAGCTTATATTTCCCGCTGAATTTGAAGTCATACGAAACAAGCTTGGAGCTGAACCAGAAGGTATCCTTCTCGACGAACTCCTTGAAATCATCATCGTCCTGGCTGCGTCTATCTATCGTTGTTTCTTTATCATTAGGGTCCGTAATCGTCACCTTGAATTCCGTAATCGCTACATTCAGATTATCGATTTGCGCTTGTACCAGAAATTTCTGCACGCTTCCCTTTTCCACTTGCCCGAACATGGTTCGCTTCTCGTTCATCATGAACATATGGACGTTAGGCTTCTGGATGATCAGCTTCTTCTCGCTGCCTCTCCATTGGATAAAAGCTTGCAGGGAATCGGATAATGAGCGAATGTTGACGTATACTTTATCGTCTACAAGGAGTCCGTCTTCAAGCGATTGCTTATTATTGTAAAGCAGCGTAACCTTCTGCATTAATTTGTCTGCCGCCACGATCGAACCACCGGCTAAGAGTAAGGTCATAGATAAAATAACTAGTTTTTTACGCATCATTTGCGTGTATCCCCCAACGTATGATTTCTTACATCTATGTATACAATGGCGAGGTCATTTAGTTGCGCAGCGCAGACAAATAAAAAGCCTTCATTCCCACGAGAGTCGCGGTTTGAAGGCTTGTTCCTGCTATAGCTGTTTGGTTTGCAGGCAATCGTACTGTGCAGCTATCGTCCATACCTTCATAAGCGTACGAACGAGGTGGTATCCCTGGTGCAGAATGAGTGCGAAAAGACCAGCCCACAGCATGGATAAGCTTGTTGCTACGAGCCCGGCTGCAGCCCCGATTCCCCACATAATGAGCGAGATCGCTGCATAGGAGAGGAAGTTGCGGAGAGCTCGCCACAGTGCACGGAATATGCCTTCTCCCGAAGCGGCTCCAAGCTGCATGGCGAGGAACAGCAAGTGCAGCAGCGTTCCCCAGAGCAGCCACAAAGCTGCCCCGGGCAGAATGGCTTGCAGCAGCTCGGGTGTGGAGCCGCTCTCCATTAGCGCGTCTAGGGAACGCGGCAGTACATACCAAGCTGGAGCGATGGATAGGATGGCTTCGATCCAATAGAGTAGAACGACCGGCTTCCATTTTTGACGAATCCCTTCCAAGAACCGAGTGCTGCCATCTGAGCGTGCCTGATTGAAAGAATAGAAGAGCCCGGCGTTGAACAGGGGAGTGAGCAGCATTCGAACTGCTAATAGGCCTCCGAGTGTCCATACGTATGGGGAGATGAGATCGGTTTTGAAAAGCTGGAATTGAGCTTCCGTCATGAAAGCTTGAGCCGCGGCATCCGACGGGTAGGCGCCGGGATATCTGCGGAGCAGCGGTGCTACTACGGAATCAATAAAACGGTAGAGAAAGAATCCCCATAGCAGCTGATACAGAAATAATAAGATGATCAGGTAGAAATGCTTGACCGCCAGCTGCCAGCCTTGCTTCACATGTATTTTCATCATTTATCGCTCCTTGAACGCAGTTACTTACCAGCCCAGCGACCCGAGCAGACCTTCAATCAGCTTGACCGTGCCGAGGCTCCATCTCGTTCTCGTAGCTTCGGGAAGCTTGGCCTGCATATAGTTGTTGATGATCTTGTTATCAAGCACATTGCTGTAATTCGGGTCAACCATCGCCCATTCGAGCGGAGAGGCATGTACAAGCTTATACTGCATATGTGATTCCTCGGCATTCCATAGCTTCACAACCTCTGATCCGTCGGTAAATCGCAGGAGAACCTTAATGTCGCCATTGCTGCCGCCGTTCTTTTTGACTAGAACGATAGATTCGTACAGATTCTCGCCATCCTGTGTGATCGGACGGACATGAATAGATTCGACAGAGAAATCTGCCATCTGATTGTCATATACATATTGGCTGAAATAGTCATGCCATTTGTTTTTCGTGACCTGTTCAACGACCCGCTGAAAGTCGGAGGAGGTCGGGTGCTTGAATTTGTATTTCTGGAAATAAGTACGTAGAATTTTTTGCATCGTTCGGGAGCCTACTTGATTCTCGATGCCGATAAGCACGAGCTTAGCGCGTAAGTATACGTTTTCTGCATATTGGGAATGTGTTCCATAAGCCCAAGAAGGCTGCTTGAGTGGAGCAGGATCGGTCATATAGCTGGCTTCGACTCGTAAGTTAGGCTCTACGCCGTAAGTCGTTTCCATTACTTTGTCTTCGGCATAGGACGTAAAGCCTTCATCCAGCCATGCCTCTTCGAATTCATTGGAGGCAACCATACCATACCAGTACTGGTGTCCAATCTCATGAACGACCGTACGCTCCAGGTCGTAGCCAGGATTCTGCTTTTCCGCTGCAAAGGCGGTAACAAGCGTCGGATATTCCATACCGCCGGCACCGTTCGCCCCTTTGGGAGGAACGACTATAGATAGCGTGCTGTATGGATATTCGCCGTACCACTTGGCGTAGCTTGCGAGCGCAGACTTGGCTGCATGCATGTAGCGGTCCTTCAGGGCAGCATGCGACGGATCAAGGTATAGTTTGATACGCACGCCTGGGATGCCTGTATCGGAATAGGCTGTCTCTTCATAGACAAAGTCTGGAGAAGCTGACCATGCAAAGTCATGCACATCGTCTGCATAGAATTGATAGACCTTCATTTGGTCTTTGATCTCGATAGGCTTGGTTTGGAAGCCAGTAGCAGCAACTGTGTAAGCTTCAGGCACTTTAATTCTAACGCTGTATATGCCGAAGTCGCTGTAGAACTCTGAGTTCCCATGGTACTGGTGAACATTCCAACCTTCAGCTGTTCGTCCGCGCGTCCCTGTTGGCTCGTACACGGCAAGCTTAGGGAACCACTGTCCTGCCATGACGAAGTCACCGGAATAGCCCATTCTCGCGAACACTTCAGGCAGCTTGACCTCGAAGCCCATACGCAGCGTAACCGATTGGCCTGGCGTGACTGGCTCTGGAAGACGGATCTTGGCCAAAGTGAAGTCATTACTGTTGCCATCATCCGGCTGCACATATTGCAGGCGCGGCAGCAGGCTCTCGCCATCAATGGTTTCGAGTGTAAGCAGCTTCATGTAGCCACGGCTGTTCAGTGTCGCTTCGTCTTGTCTAAGCTTGCCCCCCGACTCCTTCATGAACGTGGACTGCTCGGAATGAAAAGCATTGGGGTAAAGATGGAAGTAGAGCTCGGACACTGTTTTTTTGCCGGGATTGATCCAAGTTACAGTCTGATCACCATTCAGGCCCTTGGCGTCATCAACCAGATGAACGCTTATATGGTACTCAACGACACGCTTGCTGAGCTCCTGCGGCTTGGGGGTCATAACGGTGTTTGGTTCCTGCACAGCGGGCGGCTTGGCCGATTTCGGGGCAGGGGCTGGTGCTTGCTTGGCTTTAGCGGCGGGGGCGAATGCATAAGTATATTGGGATTGCCAAGCATTCCCGAAGCCGTATTGCACCGATAAGCCGAGCATGACGACTGCGAGTATTACGAGTAAAAATCGTTTGATATAGCGTGGAGTCATTGAACGTTTCCCTCCCGTTGACAAGCATCTAAAGCATGTATATGTTTGCTTTTCGATGATTATTAGCTAAAATGGAATTATTGTATGGGGAAGGTGTGAATACGCATGACGGAAGAACAAGGACAGCCAGTACAGCCGGAAAAAAAGGAAAAGAAATCACTGTCGCTCAACGTAGTGAGCAGCAAACAACATAAAGGCTTCGGTGCGGGAACAATTGATCTAAGCGCCGTATCCTGTATCATTATTGATGACGGAGTCGCTTATATCGATGTTGGTGCGATGCATGCCAAAAGCAAGGTAGAGCGCGGTATTAAGTTCACGCCAAACAAAGAGGATACGCCAAACGGACGCCAATGCTGGATTGTTTGGGTAGCTGTAGACCGTAATGAGGAAGGCTCTTATTACGCGGGCGCAACGGCATGTGAGATGCTAATTGATTCCGAGGCGCGCCGTGGTTGGAAAATTCTAGCTGATCATGTAAACAAGTTGGATCATTCCATTAAGCGTCGCTATAACCTGACGGAGCTTGGTGAAGTGGATAAAGCGGCGCTTCGCAAGCTGCTGATTGAGCATAATTTGGAATGGTGGAACCGCTCGCCGGATGAGCTTAAACAGGCTTTAGATGTTTAATTATTTGGCAGCAAGGCAGGCCTGGATGTAACGGAGCGTACGCATTAATAGTGATTAAGAACCTCATCGTTCGCAAGGGCAAACCCGGCGAAAGATGAGGTTTTTGCGTAAGTGGGCACCGTGCTGCACTACCAAAGGACGGCGATAGCCGTTTCACCTTGGCTTGTAAGTATGAAATTATTTTTAGTGTATGTGCAGGGTAAGAATGACCGGCTGTCGTCTATTAGGTTGGGAAGGGGGAGAGCGACATTCAAGACGAGGATTGGATTAAAGCCGTACAGAAGGGCGGGCCCGAGCATTATGGCCCTTTCGTACAAGCTTATGGCCCTTACATATATAGAACAGTCTTCGCAGTGCTTCGCTCTCCGCATGACGCGGAGGATGTGACGCAGGAAGTGCTGCTGCAAATCTATCGTTCCCTTCCGGATTGCCGATTAGATGGGTTGAAGACATGGATTACGCGCATCGCCGTGAATCGTTCAATTGATTTCAAGCGCAGCAAAGCGCGAAGGCCAGAGGAGCTTGGCGACAGCGATTCGCTAGCGGAGGCGAGGCAAGCGGCGGATCATGCCGGCATGCCTGCTGCCGAGCTAGTTGCGCTGGAGCAGTCAGACCGGCAGCAGGTTCGGGACAGAGTAGATGAAATGCCTGATAATTATCGTGAAGTCGTTACGGCTTACTATATGGAAGATAAGTCGTATGAGCAGATTGCGGCAGAAACTGGACTCGAGCGTAAGAGCGTGGAGTCAAGGCTGTACCGTGCTAGAAGCTGGATGAGGCGCCACTGGCGGAAGGAGGATTTCGAATGAGGGATGAGCATCTATCGCAAGGCCCAATGATTCTATATATAGCTGACAAGCTGACAGACATTGAGCGGTCTGAGATCGAGTTGCATATGGAAGCTTGCGAACACTGTTTGCAGATGTTCATGACGGAGCTGGAAGCGTCTGAGACAGAGGAGCAGGGGGCGGCTTCCGGTGATACAGGCTTGTCTCAAGTGATGCTTCCTGATATGAATCTTATGGAGAAGCGGATTGTCTCGCTACTGCTGGGTGAGCAGCAGCAAGACGAAGCTGTAGAGCCGATTCTATCCACTGCTAGGCAGGAGAAGCGGCCCAAACTTCGGAGCTGGCTGCAGCATCCTGTGGCGCATTATACGATTGCAGCATCGATTACATTGCTGCTGCTGTTCAGCGGAACGTTCTCTTCCTTCTCTCAAAGGCTGGCGCAGTTCGACATGGATGAGAACGCGCAGCAGGCCACGAAGCCGCAGCCGAACACAGGCAAGGACAATCATTCAGAATCGTGGTCGAACCGATTGGTTGATCAAACGGGCACATGGCTCGATGGCTTGAAGGCAGCACGTTTCAAATAATTGAAAATTAGAAATGAGAAAGGATTGAAGCAGCATGAATAAAAGCCCGTTAGTCGCGTTTCTGCTAGCATTTCTGCCTGGTGTCGGGCATGGCTATATTGGACGCCCCGTACGTGCCGTATTGTATGGGGGAGGTTTTTTTGGCTCCTTAGGCTTGCTCTTTCTTTTGGGCGTGATGGGCGGACATATCGATTCTGAGGTTTTCATTTTTTTGATGTTCGCAGCAGCGCTAGTGTGGGGTATTAACATGGTGGATATGCTGTTTACGCTTCTGGTTGGCAAAGGCGTATCGCCGTATCCTAGACATCAGCATCCTCTCGAGCATACAGCCGATCACTTTGGTCCTGCGTTTGTTCCTCAGGAGTTTGAGAATCAGCGGGAGAAATCGCGGACGATTCTGTTCTCCTTCATTCCAGGTTTAGGCCATATGAATATAGGCCTTATGCAGCGGGGGATTACGCTTCTAATCGCCTTTATTGGCTGGTTCGCCATTATTGTTTTTTTGAGTATTATCTTTCATAGGGCAGAGTTGCTAGTTTTCTTGCTAGCCCTGCCTATCATCTGGATTTACAGTATGTTTGACGCCCTCCGTCAGTTGCAAGCGAAGCAGCGAGGCGAGCTTCTGGTAGACCGGGCGATATTCGAGGATATGGAAGCCTATCTCTCATCAGGACGCAAGAGCAAGGTAGTCGCCATTGCCTTATCTACATTCCCAGGCGCGGGGCATCTGTACTTGGGCCTTCAAAAGCGCGGCTTGCAGTTGATGGGCGGCTTTCTTCTAACGGTATTCATTATGGATAATTTGCGGTTATCGCTGTTCATCTTCCTGCTGCCATTATTTTGGTGCTACGCATTCTTCGATGCGCTGCAGCAAACTTCTCGTTACGAGCGGGAGGAGCTTTCGGATGAGCCCGTTCTTACCCAGCTCGTTCCTTATCAGCGTTGGTTCGGATTTGGACTTCTAGGTTTTGGCGTTTATTACCTGCTTGACCGCGTAGCAGTTGAGTTAACCTCTCATATCTCAAGTCAAATGTATAATCAATATATGCAAGTGAAATACATGATTCCAACCGCAGTGGTTGCTTTTATTATGATTGTGGTGGGTTTGCGTTTAGCCTTTGGAAGCCGTGCGCAAGTGGATAAGTTCAGAGGGAAACCGCCTGAGCTCTCGAAGTCATCGCTTGTTAAGCGTGAGGAGGAATCGCATTGAATACGATAAATCAGCCGCTCTCTCCTGAGCCTGCGACTATTCGAGGGGGCAGCGTCCGAACATGGCGCGTAGGCTCGTTATCAATGGGTGTAACCTTGATGCTTATTGGTACGGCGCTTGCTGTGTCTCTATGGCAGGATATTGAGGCGTACGAGGTACTGCTGTGGGTGGCTCCCATTGTATTTATTATGCTGGGAGCGGAGCTACTGCTCTACCTTAAATTCTCCAGCAGTGAGCGTGCAGTTGTTCGTTATGATTGGATAAGTGTGTTTTTTGTAGGTGTTATTGGCATGGTAAGCCTGGGACTTGCTCTCTTGATGTCAACCGGGTTGTTCGATGAGCTGCAGCGAGGACTGCATATGACGGAGCGCTCTGCTTTCGTAGAGTCAAAAACGATAAAGGTTCCTGCAGATATTAGTAAAATTGTTGTTCAAGCATTAGATGGGGTCGAGATTGACCAGACGGACGGGCGAGAGCTTCAACTTCTTGGCCAGATCAGGTACTGGTCCGCAGAGAAGCTGGACCGACTGGACAATAAAATGCTGCAAACAAAGGTTGTCGGCACAACGATGTATGTGATGGTCGGATTGGTTGAACGGCGTGAAGGCGGGCTGTTCTCTGACACGGTAGATGCTGGTTTGACGCTGGTCGTTCCTAAGGGAATTGAGGTTGTAGAAAAAGGACGTTAATGCAGAGCAAGGTACGAATAAAAGGGCTGTCGGCAGGGGTAATAGACCAAAGCCGACAGCCCTTTTCAGTTTGTTGCTGCAGGTAGAGCTGAGCTTTCGTTAAAAGGAGCCTCAGCAGCACATAACTCTTTAGCTACTGCGTCCGACTGCTATAGGTAGAGTAACTGCATAGCGGTATTCCCTACGAGCAGCCTTATCTATCAGTGTTCAATCAGCTGCCTGCGGCTCCAGTTGGTTCAGGCTTGTCAGCACATTCTCCAGCGGCGCAAGGATGCGATAAGAGCCTCGAAGCGGTACATAGCCAAGCTTGCCATTAATCGCAAGAATGGGCTTGTTTAAGGAATCGTTATCGGTGCGAATGTAGGCAGCGCCGTGCTGCCGAGCCAGTTCGATCGCTTTTACCTTCAAAGCAAGTGCAATTTGCCTGCCGCGGTAAGCACGGGCCACGCCCGTATATTCGTGATACATGCCGTTCGTTTCACGATTATGAAGCACATTAGTTACACCCACAAACACGTTTCCGTCCGCAGCTATAATAACATGCTCAGGTGCATAGCCATCTACTTGCAAGTACCATTTGAGCCATTCTTCATAGGCAGGAACTTCTCCCATAAACCCTGGGATGTCGACTAACGACTCCTTGTACAGCTCATAGAGTTTATGCTCGCTTTCGTCGCCAGGTTCATCCGCTAGTGTAAGGATACGCAGACCAAGCTGCTCTGGCATTTGAACAGCCGGCAAGTCTTCTTGGCCTTGAAGCTGAAGAAGCGACTGGAATGCATGGCGTTCGATCGCAAAGCCGCGTTTCACTGCGAACTGCCGTGCTTCCTCATTGTCGTCCCATATTTCTGTAATAAGAGCAGCCGCACCAAGCTTGAATGCCCATTGTGTGATATGGCGCAACAGCATCCCACCGATTCCGCGGTTGCGATAAGCCTCGTCTACAACGAGCGTATTGCACAAATAGCCAGGCTCCGTCCAGGGTGCCCGCCATGACCAAGCGTAGCCTACAATTTTTCCTTGCTCATTAACGGCAGCATGGCGCTCTCTATCGTATCCGCCAAGCAGTCTGTTCTCGTCCATCCAAGTATGTCCGACCTCATACAGCTTCTGATCATCCTCCAGAAGTCGTTCTGCAGTAGTTGGTTCGGACCATACTTGATTCAGCAATCGAGCTAGCTGCTCATAGTCATCCGGTAATTGCAAAGGGCGAAAAATAATGGTTATGTTAATCACCTCATGTTTTAGTTGGCCTTGCTCATATGGCTAGTATGGCATAGGTAAAGCGGCGGTCGAAAGGTAAAGTTTAACTATATCTAATCATGGTCAAATGAAAAAAAACCCGTTCCATCGTCGCAAGGACTGGAACGGGTTTCCTAGTATAGAACGTGCTGCGGTCGTAATTAGCCAACCGCGTTGTATGTCATAATCCAGACCGAACCAGCTACAATCGTCAGCAGGATGACAAGTCCGAAAATAAGCGCCATCAGATTGAAACGCGGCTTCTCTTCATCTCGGATGTGCATGAAGAAAATGAGCTGCACGGCAAACTGCAGGACGGCCATGATAAGAATGAGCACGATCGTTGCTGTTTTGCTGAGCAGGTCATTCATGACGACTACGAGTGGAATAATCGTGAGAATGATAGAGAGCAGGAAGCCGATGACATAGGACTTCATCGATCCGCCATGGGAGTTGTGCTGTGCCTCATGACCATGTGAGTTGTGGTTCGACATCCTACATCACCCCCATCAAATAAACAATTGTGAATACGAAAATCCATACGACGTCCAAGAAATGCCAGTACAGGCTGACAATGCTGACTTTGCGTTTCGTGACTGGACTAATACCTCGACGTCCGAGCTGTATCATGAGTGCAATCATCCAGACAAGTCCGACGGAAACGTGAAGACCATGCGTTCCGACTAGAACGAAGAATGCAGACCAGTAGGCACTAGTACCGATATTCGCGCCTTCATGAACCAAATGGATAAACTCGTTAACTTCTAGGAAAATAAAGGAAGCACCTAGCAAAGCGGTAATAGCAAGCCACAGAATCAACCCGCGCTTATTGCCCTTGTTCATCTCAAGCACCGCAATACCGCTCGTAAAGCTACTTGTAAGCAGGATGAAGGTCGAAATAATGATCCCGTTCATCTCAAGCAGTTCTGCACCCGTCGGGCCTCCGTCTGTATTAAGACGAAGGACGACAAAGGTCGCAAATAATGTACCGAATAGAATAACATCTGTTATAAGAAACAGCCAGAAGCCGAACATTTTCATCGATTCTTGATCGTGATGCTCCTCATGGTGACCGTCGCCGTGTCCGCCATGTGCCCCTGCTGGATTGGATACTGCATGTGCCATTATTTAGTCCCCCTTAATGCGGCTTCCGTGCGCTCGATCTCATCTACCGGGATGTAATAATCGGTATCATAGGAGAACGAACGAACGAGCATGCAGATAGCTACACCGATTAGACCTGGTATTGCCATCCACAGCCAATCCCATACGAAGCCGAAGCCAGCTACGAACCAGCAGAGCGACATAATAAAAGGGATACCGGAGTTTTTAGGCATATGAATCGGTTCAAGCTTCGAAAGTGGCTTGGCAGGCTGGCCGTTTGCAATACGCTGCTTCTCTTCCCACCACTCATCTTGACTTGTCACCTGCGGCAAGCGGGCGAAGTTGTAGAGTGGAGCAGGAGATGGAATGGACCATTCCAGTGTACGGCCATCCCAAGCATCGCCGTCTTTTTCTTTCTTGAAGAAACGAATGCTATGGGCAATCTGCCACACTTGGAATATAAACGCCATACCCATCAAGAATGCGCCGACAGTCGATACAACATTAAGCGGCTGCCAACCCATATCGAAGTCGTAGGCGTTGAAGCGGCGTGTCATACCCATTAATCCTAGAGCGTATTGCGGCATGAAGCAGACATAGAAACCGATATTCCAGAACCAGAAAGCCCATTTGCCAAGACCTTCATGCAGGCGGAAGCCGAACATTTTTGGCCACCAGTAGTAAAGACCTGCGAAGTATCCGAACACAACGCCGCCGATCAGTACCTGATGGAAATGCGCGATCAGGAAGTAGCTGTTATGGAACTGGAAGTCAGCAGGTGCTACGGATAAGAGGACACCGGTCATCCCGCCGATAACAAAGCAAGGAATGAACGCAATTGTCCACATCATCGGAGTCGGAAACGATAATCGACCGCGATACATCGTGAACAGCCAGTTGAATACTTTAACCCCAGTTGGTATAGCAATGAGCATCGTCGTCAATGCGAAGAACGCATTAACATTGGCGCCGGAGCCCATGGTGAAGAAGTGATGCGCCCAAGTAAAGAACGAGAAGAAGCTGATGGACATGAGGGCGAATACCATCGATTTGTAGCCAAACAGCTTTTTCTTAGAGAAAGCTGATACGACCTCAGAGAATATACCGAAGGCTGGTAGAATGACGATATATACCTCAGGATGTCCCCACATCCAGATGAGGTTGATGTACATCATTGGGTTGCCGCCGCCATCGAGCGTGAAGAAGTGGGCGCCCAGATAGCGGTCAATGAACAGTAGGAACAATGTAACGGTAAGAATCGGGAATGCGAACATAATGGTAATACATGACGATAGTACGGACCAGACGAACATTGGCATTTGCATAAGCTTCATGCCTGGCGCACGCATCTTGAGGATGGTGACGACAAAGTTGATACCCGTTGCCAAGGAGCCGATTCCTGAAATTTGAATACCCCAAATATAGAAATCTTGACCAAGACCTGGACTGCCTGAGAGCTCGGAAAGTGGCGGGTAAGCCAGCCAGCCAGCGTCCGGCGATCCGCCGATAATGAATGATACGTTGAACAGCATCGCTCCGAAGAAGAACATCCAGAAGCTCAGAGAGTTCAGGAACGGAAAAGCTACGTCGCGGGCACCAATCTGGAGCGGTACGACGATATTGAATAAACCAAACATGAGCGGCATCGCCATAAACAGAATCATAATGACGCCGTGCGTCGTGAATATCGCGTTATAATGCTCAGGATTTAGAAATTCTAATTGCGGTGCGGCTAGTTGAACCCGCATGAGCAGCGCATCAACGCCGCCGCGGAACAGCATCAGGATGGATGCAATAATATACATGATACCGATTTTCTTATGATCGACGCTCGTTAACCATTCGGTCCAGAGCCAGCGCCATTTTTTGAAGAAAGTAAGCACGAATAAAATCGCGACAAGCGATAAGCCGATGGACACCTGAGCCCCTAGAATCAGCGGATCACCAGTAACGAAAAATTCGGATGCGAATTGTTTAATTTTGTCTAACATGAGGGATCCTCCTAAAAGTTTGTGGCACAAACTCGCTTCTTAAACACTCGCTTGTTGACGGGTTAATGGCCCGCATGAGCATTTGAATCCGTATGGCTGGCATTGTGGTCGTGTGTCTCTGCTGCATCTGCCGGAGCAGTGTTTGAATCTGTTGCCTTCGTATCAGCAGCTTCTGACTCGGCACTGCCATGATGCTGGTGAGCACCGCCGCCGCCATTTATATATTGCATGGCTACTTTATGGAACAAGCCTTGCGGGAAGCTGGAGAACAACTGCACGTTAGAGACACTTGGCTCCGTCAGTTGCTCAAAGCCCTCCGCGGTAAGAGCAGGTGATGTAGCCTTAACTTCATCCACCCAAGCTTTATAATCTTCCTCCGAGGTGGCATCGACCTTGAACGTCATCTTCGCGAAGTCTTTACCCGTGAAGTTTGCCCCTGTGCCGAAATAGGTTCCTTGCTCATCGGCTTGCAGGTAGAGCGTCATAGCCATTCCGGACATGGCATAGATCTGGCCGCCTAGCTGTGGAACCCAGAAGGAATTCATCGCTGTATCAGCTGTAAGCTGAAACTTAATCGGAACATCCTCAGGTATTTTAATGTAGTTGACAGTCGCAATGTCCTCATCAGGATATTGGAACAGCCATTTCCAATCCAGTGACGTTACTTGAATCGTGATAGGCTCTTTGGCTGATTCAATTGGTTTGGATGGCTCAAGCGCATACGTGTATTTAACGGTAACGATTGCCAGAATCACAATTGCTACAATCGGAATACCCCACCAAGTGATCTCGAGCTTCGTGCTATGCTCCCAGTTCGGCTTGTAGGAAGCTTTGCTTCCGGGCTTATCGCGGTACCGAATGACAATAATAGCTGTCAAAATCAGTACGGGCACAATAATGACCGCGCATAGGATGGTTGAAAAATAAATCAAATCTTTCTGAGACTCGCCGATTGGCCCCTTAGGATCGAGCACTATAAACTGCTCGCCGCAGCCGGAAAGCAAAACGGCCATTAGCATAATGAATACGGGTGTCAGCACACGAAGAAACGGTCTCATCATCAGTTCAACTCCTCAAAATTACTGCTTACGACTACAATAGCAGATCTTCAAGCGAATAACTGCGGGGTTAACAATTACGTCAATAATTCGTCTTTATTCTGTAATAGAAAGTTCACGGCTTAGACAACTGTTAGCTTTAGGAGCGGAACTTGCAGGATTTGCTCTTCCTATCATTACCCAAAAGGCACGTTTTTGTCTCATGGCAGCAGCAAAATTCATGAACAAAGAGGAACAAGCATAAACCTGTCCCTTCTATATATAAATAGACAGCTCCGCTTGGCAATAGCCGTGCGGAGCTGTCTAATTTAACGAAGCGTTATACAGATGTTACTCAGCGTTCGATCCTAATTGTCCGAATGATTCGACGGTGTTTCTTGATTAAGGCGAGCATGGACGAGTCCAATGGCTGTGCCAATGACATAAATATGAACACTGCCGATTAGGAATCCGATGCCGACCATGAGCCCAACATTGCGATCGCTGAAATGGCTAAGATTAACGAGGCTAAGCACAACGCCAATAGCTAAAACGACCCATGCAATTACGGTCATTGCCTTGACAAGACGCTTGACATCTGATTTTGAATGTTGAACTTGGCTAATTGTTGCTGTTTTAGTTGTCATATTGAACACTCCCGATCAATTGTAAGTGTTTTCTTATCTTTACTATAACACAACACCACCATTTGTTCAAAGAAATTTCACTTTTTGATCATAAATCAGACAAAAGTATGCGCAGGCGGCTAAATAGGCAATTCGCGACAGACCGCAAGCACGGCAGTGTGCCGCTCCATTAGTCTGTCCACCAACGCTTCAAATCAGTCCACCAACCGCCAGCTTCTTTGTTCCCATCTTTGCGATCATCGTCGCCGCTCTCGTTTGCTGCTGCGGGCTTGCCGCAAACCTCGGTAGGCTCGGTTCCACTCAGAAAGGTTTCCAAACGTTTGCTAGGACAGTCGCCGATCGCAAGCTTTCCGCTGGTCGGTTCAATATATAAGTTGACAACGCCGTCCGGAATGGGAAAGATCTTTGGCGGTACGCTGGCCAGTGTTTGTTCCGTGAATTTGGCGAAAATCGGTGCTGCACGATAGGCTTCGGCAACGGTAAGTTTGCGGTCCTTGTCGTATCCAACCCATACGGCAGTGGCTAGTTCAGGTGTGTAGCCAACGAGCCAGGCATCCGCTGGCGTAGTGCCCGTTTTTCCTGCTACAGGTCGTTTAATAATAGAAGAAACACGATGAGCGGTTCCTCCTTCATCAAATACGCTCTCGAGCAGGCTGGTCATGACATATGCCTCCGCAGGGGTAATAACCTGCTCGGCTTGCTGCTTTGCTTCATATAATACCTGTCCTTTTCGATCCTCGATGCGAATGATCGCTGTAGGCTCAATCTGTAGACCACCGCTAGCAAACGTACCGAAGGCTGATGCCATCTCGAATGGGCTCACTGGAGAAGTGCCTAGTGCGAGTGAAGGAACAGGCTGCATAGGACTGTCTATGCCGAGCTTTCGTGCCGTTTCAATCACCTTATCCGCCCCGACGGTCATAATCGTATTGACAGCATAAATATTGTCCGAGCTAGCCAGCGCCTGCCGCATGTCGATCAGCTCATTCACATATTTGTCGCCGTAGTTACGAGGCTCATAGGTTTTCCGGCCTTCGTCGTAGGTGAAGATGGTTGGTTCGCTTTTGTATTTGGTGACCGGCGACATGTAGCCGCTTTGCAAGGCCGTTAAATAGAGAAGCGGCTTAAAGGAGGAGCCGGGCTGGCGCGTTTGGGCAAAAACACGATTAAATTGATTTTTCTTATAGTCTCTACCGCCAACCATCGCTTTAATATATCCATTTCGAGGATCGATTGCGATGAGCGCGGCTTGCTGCTCGGAGTTCTCTGGTATTCCTTGCGCAATGACCTCTTCAGCGGTCGATTGTGCCAAGGGATCAAGCGTTGTATAGATCGTTATGCCGCCCTCATTCAATAGATGCTCATTAATTCCGAGCTTATCGACGGCAATATACCGAATATAATCGCGGAAATAAGGAGCAAAGCCTTCATGCGAACCAGTCCCCAGTGTTTGGAAGCTGAGAACCTCGGCATAGGCAGCATCGGCTTGCTCAGACGTAATGGAACCTCCCTCCAGCATCGCTTGCAGAATGGTGAGCTGCCGATCTTTTGCATTTTTCATATTGAGGTAAGGGGAGTAGTATTTGGGTCCTTTCGGAATGCCAGCCAGCATGGCACTCTCTGCCAGCGTCAGCTCGGAGGCATGCTTGTTGAAATACATCATGGACGCCGCTTCAATACCATAAGAGCCGTGCCCATAATAAATTTGATTCAAATACATTCCTAGAATCTCGTCCTTGGAATAGCTCATCTCCAGTTGAACGGTATACATGGCCTCTTTCATTTTGCGCTGCCAGGTTCTCTCGTGTGTAAGGTACAAATTGCGAGCGAGCTGCTGGGTTAGTGTGCTGGCTCCCTGACGTTTGGATAAGCTTTGTACGTTGACAACGACGGCGCGCGCCATGCCCTTCATATCAAAGCCGCGGTGATCGTAGAAACGTTTATCCTCAATGGCCAGTGTTGCGTCAATGACGTAGTGGCAGATGTCGGAGAGCTGAACGGAACGGCGGTTCTCTCCTGCATGGAAAGTATCGATGACGTTCCCTTGCAGATCTATCATCTGTGAGGTTTGGCTGATTGCGGCAACCGGAAGCGATTGCGTGCGCAAGTAAATGAGTGTGCCTGACATGAGGAGAATCAGCAAGCAGAATGCGGCAATTGACCAACGGAGCCATCTTTTCATTTTTAGAATAGGGGAAAGGAATCTTTCAGATAGGATGGGGAAAATGGACCGACGCCATATTGTGGCCTGCCGTTTGGATGATTTGGTCATGGAGCGGGCTCCCTTCCATACATAACTTTACTCTTCCTTAGTATGGAAAAACGGATAGCTCCCTATTCATAGGCGCTGCGTATCTACACAAATATTTGTTTGATTTGGGTATTTCCTGCATGCCTCAGGCGAGGTCAAAATAATACACGAAAACGTGTATGAAACCTATACCGTCAAGCGGGAAGC
This sequence comes from Paenibacillus sinopodophylli, assembly GCF_005930355.1. Taxonomy (GTDB): domain Bacteria; phylum Bacillota; class Bacilli; order Paenibacillales; family Paenibacillaceae; genus Pristimantibacillus; species Pristimantibacillus sinopodophylli. The sequence goes on along the minus strand of NZ_VDBO01000017.1, from coordinate 31,116 downwards.
CGATTGTTACAATAACTATGAAGCGATAAACAACGCGGTGTAATTCATGGAAACAGAGATATACAGACCGAAAAGAGGATGGTATACATGGAAACTTATGTAATGAAACAAAGAGAAATATCGTTAGACGAATCCTATGACGTCATCGTTGTCGGCGGCGGGCCGGCAGGCTGCACCGCAGCTGCAGCCGCAGCTCGTGAAGGTGCGCGCACACTATTAATTGAAGGAACGGGCAGCCTTGGCGGCATGGGTACTTCCGGTCTGGTTCCAGCCTGGTGTCCTTTCTCTGATAAGGAGAAGATGGTCTACCGAGGCCTTGCCGCCCGCGTCTTTGAGACTTTGAAGGCTCAAATGCCGCATGTCAGACCGGATGCGATGGACTGGGTTCCGATCGATCCCGAGAAGCTCAAAGTTGTGTATGACGAGCTCGTCACAGAGGCTGGAGCGGACGTATTATTCCTAACCTCGCTAGCGCAAGTGGAGACGGATGCGGAAGGCAATATCACGGCATTGGTCGTGCTCAACAAGAGCGGATTGCAGGCATACCGCGCAGCAGTATATGTCGATTGCACAGGTGACGGTGATGTCGCGGCATGGGCGGGTGCTGAGTACCACAAGGGAGACGAGGTGACGGGTGATCTTCAGCCTGCCACACATTGCTTCATCCTCGGCAATGTGGACGAGTACGCTTATTTAAACGGGCAGCTTCTCTATGCAGGCAATCCGCAAAGCCTGATTCACGAAGCCTTCAGATCAGGAAATTATCCGTTGATTCCAGATACGCATCTATGCAACAATCTCGTCGCGCCTCGTGCCGTCGGCTTCAACGCCGGTCATCTCTGGGGTGTTGACAACACGAATTCGAAATCGGTGTCAGGGGCGCTTATTCAAGGACGGCGCATGGCTGCTGCTTATCGAGACATGCTGGCTGCTGAGCATCCGGCTGGCTTCAGCAACGCCTACATTATGAGTACAGGGACGTTAATGGGCACCCGCGAGTCACGCCGCATTACCGGCGACTATATCCTGACGGTGGATGATTACGTCGAGCGCAGAAGCTTTGAGGATGAGATTTGCCGCAATAGCTATTTCATCGATGTGCACGGTACGGAGAAAGAACAGAAGAGCGGCAGTGCGCCTAGCATTGAACTGTACGGTCCAGGCGAATCGCACGGCATTCCCTACCGTTGTCTTACACCGCGCGGATTGCGCAACGTGCTCGTAGCTGGCCGTTCAATCTCATGTGAGCGCAAGGTGCTCGGCAGTGTGCGTGTCATGCCGGTATGTCTGGCGATGGGCGAGGCGGCAGGTATCGCAGCAGTGCTGGCAGTCTCGGGCAATCAGGGAGATGTTCATGCGGTTGATGTCCATGTCCTGAGGAACCGTCTGCGTGAGGAAGGGGCTTATCTGCCAGCGTTTCCCGAAGAGCCAGCTCGATCTTCTAGAGCTTGAGCCGCAAGTTATGCTATTTCGAAATGCTAATATGACTGCCATTGCATGTACTTAACGATAGGAAGGGAGTATCCCATGATAAACGAACAAGTCGAACTTCGGAAAGCGGCATCCGTACCCCCAAGAACCTATTGGAACCGCAAGCGGCGTGAGGCGCTTGCCGGCTGGCTTTTCATTGCTCCTGAGGCGCTGGGCATGCTATTGCTGGCCGTGTTTCCACTCGGATTCAGCCTTTTCCTGAGTCTGACCGAATGGAACCTTGTCGGCGGTCTGTCTGCCATTAACTATATTGGTTTGGATAATTTCATTGCACTGTTCCAGGATAACTTATTTCTTCGTGCCCTGAAAAATAATCTGTTGTTCGCGCTCGGTACAGTGCCGATAACGATGATACTGGGCGTTGTGATGGCCGCGCTGATCCATAAGAAGCTATATGCCAAGAGCTATTTCAAAGTGGCTTTTTTCATACCTTATATTTGTTCCACTGTTGCGATCGCAGCTGTCTGGTCTGCACTGTATCACCCGTCGAAGGGACCACTGAACCAGTTTCTTGTACAGCTTGGCCTGTCGGATCCACCGCGCTGGCTTGTCGATACGAGCTTCTCGCTGGTAGCCATCATGATTATCTATATATGGCAGTTGATAGGCTATCAGATCATTATCTTCTTGGCAGGCATGACGAATATACCGGATGAGTTGTACGAGGCTGCGAAAATCGACGGAGCGAACGGCACCCAACAGTTTAGATTAATTACCCTGCCGCTGCTGGCGCCAACAACCTTCTTCGTGGCGATTACGAGTACAATCTCTTCCTTCAAGGTGTTCGACATGATTAAGTTCCTGACGAACGGCGGGCCCGTACACTCCAGTACAGTCATCGTTTATCAAATTTACGAGGAAGGCTTCAAAAATTTCAGAATGGGGTATGCCTCAGCAATGTCGTGGGTGCTGTTTCTGCTTATTCTCCTCGTCACTTCGATTACCTGGATAACGCAAAGCCGAAAGGTCCATGCTTGACCCTATTGAGACTTAATGGAGGCCCGCTGTGATGAAAAAAATACAAGTAAGCAATTTATTGTTAACGCTGCTCTTTGCCGCGCTCTCTCTATTTTTTCTATTGCCGCTGTTCTGGATGCTGTCCGCTGCCGCCAAGACGGAAAAGGACGTATGGACGTTTCCAATTCAATGGATTCCGGACCAATGGAATTTTGTCCAGAATTTCAAGGCGGTCTGGCTGGGTGATGTGTCTTTCAGCCTGTTTTATATGAATTCCTTGAAAATCAGCATATTGTCTACAATCGGCACGATTCTGGTCTGTTCGATGGCTGGTTATGCGCTTGCCAAGCTTAATTTCAAAGGAAAAGGCTTGATTTTTAGCTTGATGATGGCATTTATGATGATTCCCGAGCAGGCGACCCTCGTTCCGCGCTATATTATGATTAAAGAGATGGGGCTGTATGACACGCATACCTCGCTTATCTTGCTCGGACTATTCTCAAGCTACTTTACGTTTCTGCTGCGTCAGTTCATGCTAAGCATCCATAGTGATATGCTCGAGGCTGCTGAACTGGACGGCGCTGGATTCTTTCGTGTCTTCTGGAGTGTTGTCCTTCCGCTAAGTCAGCCTATTCTGGCGACCGTGGGCATCATCAAGTTTATCTGGACGTGGAACGATTACCAAGGTCCGCTTATTTTCCTATATTCAAACGACCTGTTCACGATTCCGCTCGGCATGCAGTTCTTCAAGGAGGAGTTTGGAACCCGAATCTCAGTCATGATGATGGCTTCCTTGTCGGCAATCGTTCCTCTGCTGGCGCTGTTCCTGTTGCTGCAGAAGCAGGTTATCAACGGGATTGCCATCGGCGGTGTCAAGGGCTGAGGATGAACAGATGAACGCCGCTTCCTGCTGTAAGATGATTGACCTGTGAGGCGCGTACATGAAGTCAAAAATATCCACGTATTAACCGCAATACGATACACGGTACTTAGATTCCAGCCATTATATAATGAGCCTGCAGTGATCATCTAATTAGGGGGATTCAACTTGAAGAGAGCATTAGCTTTGCTTATCAGTTTGATCATTATTGTACCGCTTGCAGCATGCGGAGGAAACAACGGCGGCGGACAGTCAGCCAGTCCATCCGCTTCTGCGGGTACGTCAACCGCGGCGACGGAATCGGCCGATCCGGCAGCGAAGTCCAAGATCAAATTCTACACCTTTAAGGCCAACAAGCCAGAGGAGCCTACTTTCCAAGCGGTCGAGGCGTATAACAAATCGCAAGACAAAGTGGAGGTAGAATATGTGTCGCTTGTGCAGAACAGCGACAGCGTAGAATTTTTGAGCAAGCTTGACGTGCTAATCGCTGGCGGCGAGGTTATAGACGTCTTTATGACGGGCAACGAAGAGACGCTTATGGAGCGCGCGTCGCGCGGTGTGGTAGAACCGCTTGACAGCTATCTAGAGGCAGAAGGCATTAAAGCTGAGGATGAATACTTTAAAGTGCTCAAGATGGATCAGAAGGTCTATGGTCTAATGAACAGCGTTACGCAGTGGTTCACGGTCTTCAACCGCGAGCACCTTGAAGAAGCAGGGCTTGCGCTGCCGGAGATGGGCTGGACCTGGGATGACTTCCGTACGTATGCCAAGAAGCTGACTACTAAGGATCACTATGGAACCTATTTCCACACATGGGGTGAATATCCGAACATCATAGCCTATACCGAGCGCTCCAATCCCCAGCTCAGCGACGATTTGAAGCCAGTATTTGATGATCCTTCTTTCAATTACTTCTTTAATCTGCGCCGTGCTATGGAGAAGGAAGACAAGAGCGTAGAGCCTTATGCTGACGTATTGGCCGCTAATTATCATGTGCTGCAGCAATTTTTTGCCGGCAATGCAAGCATGCTGGCTGTTCCGAGCTACGCCGTTCGGGCTGGTCTGAACTTGGAGAAGTTCCCGCATGATTTCCAAATGGTATACGCACCGCTGCCGCGTTCGGTGGGTGCTGCAGATGTAGGCATGACGAATATTTCCAGCGGCGGTCTTGCGATGGGAGCCAAGTCGGAAAACAAAGATGCAGCCTTTGACTTTATGCGTTGGATGACAATGGAAGCCTACAAATATACGCAGGAAATACCGAACCTCAAGAACGTGGACGGCACTGCACTGCTCAATACATTTTTTAGTGAAAATACAAATTTAATCGATATCGAGTCCTTGGCCAAAACGTTATTCGATCCACGCAACAAGATGCCTGACAGCTTCAGCGTTCCTTATGGAAGTGAGCTTAAGAAAATCGTTGAGAACGGATTTGCCAGCTATATGCTGGACGATCGCAGCTTCGAGGAAGTCCAGAAGGAAATGTCTGCTCAAGTTGAGAAGGTCGTTCAAGCGAATCAGAAATAAAAGTTGACCGAGCAGCGGCAGCGATGAGATATAATAGAAAATAAACAAAAATCAGTGTGAGGATGGATGTCAGCTTGGATTGGATGAGTCGATTTTCTTTCTATCGCAGACTGCAGTTTTCTTTCATTATCTTTATCCTGCTGCCGTTCATCGCGGTCACCTTCTGGTCCTACTCTTCCGTAGGGAGTAATGTAAGCGACAAGATGACCCTTGCCAGTCAAGAGACACTGAATGTCATTGCTAACCAACTGGAGAAAACGATCGACGGTATTTCCTTTGCGTCGGTCTATTTCTCTCAATTTTACGATTCAGACGTGCTCGAACGGCTGCGCGGCTTGAAGGATGCGGAGAGCTTTGCAAATTACGAGACTTACGCGCATCAAGAGAAATTGAAAGCGATTGCAAGCATACTCTCCATTCAGTCGCTTGACGTCAATGTGGAGATTCTTCTCGTTAATAATCATGACCGTGTCATCATGTCCAGCCAAAGCAGACCCGTCTTTACAAAGCTGCCGTCCGGGCTTCAGGAAGAGATAGGCAAGCTTGACCCCAAGGAGCTGACTGAGCTTCATTGGTTCGCAGATGGTGAGGACGGAGCATTGCCAGATACGTATTATGCGGTGCGGTTCATTGTTGATCCGCTTGATCGCGAGCGGCTGGCTACCCTGTTCATTGGCATCCCTGCCGACTATTTCCGCGGTCTGCTGGATACGGGCAATCCGGCCGTCTCCATTACGCTGTCCGATCGGTCGGGCACGCCGATTGCAAGGCATGATGGCAGCAACTCGGTATCATCAGGCAGCCTACTGACAAGCAAGACGGTCCTATCGAGAGTAGGCTGGCAGTTGGAGAGCCGCATGCCGCAGAGCTCCGTGGTCGGACAAATCAATAAGGAATTTTTAGTCTCCATCTCGCTTGTAGGTTTATTCTTCCTATTCTTCCTGATTCTATCTATGCTCTGGGCCAGGCAGATTAACAAGCCGATCAGTCTGCTAAGATCAAGCGTCAAACAATATGTTGGCGGCAACCGGGTCGTACGCATCCCTGTGCAAGGCAAGGACGAAGTAGCGGTATTGTCAGCAGCCTTTAATCAGATCCTCGATGAGATGGATGAACTGCTTCGGCGTATGGAGAATGAACAAGAGGAGAAGCGGCTCCTGGAGCTGCAAGCCTTGGCTGCGCAGATTCGGCCCCACTTTTTGCTTAATACGCTTAATTCGATCAAGGTCAATCTTCTGATGGCGGGCGACGACGCACATGGCGGAATGATCGACTCGCTGATGAAGCTGCTGCGTGCCTACGTCAGGGTAGATGCGCCGCTGGAGCTTGCTGAGGAAGTCAACATCTTGGATAGCTACATTCAGGTGATGCAGATTCGCAATCGGCTCGATATTCGCTTCGCTGTTACGCTGGACGAAGGCTTGCCGCATCTATCTCTGCCACGGCTCTTGCTGCAGCCGATTGTGGAGAACGCTATTATTCATGGCTTCTCGGCTCGTCCCGAATTTCCGATTATCTCGTTGTTTGCCCGCATAGCAGGTCGGATGGCGGAAATTGAGATTCGTGATAACGGTCGCGGGATGTCTGGAGAGGCTATCATCAGTCTGAATCAACGGCTGCTGGACGCGGAGTCCAACATGCCTGCGCAGGAGAAAAGCGTAGGGCTCGTCAACACCGCAAGGCGATTGCGGGTGCTCTATGGCCACCGTGCGCGCTTGACGGCTGCCGAAGGTGAGAGTGGCGGCATGAGCTTCATCCTGCAAATTCCGATGCAGAGCAGAAAGGAGGCGGAGCACCATGATGAAGATCATGCTTATTGACGATGATGTCCCGATGCTGGAGTACGTCGGCCGGCTGCTGGACGAATCGAATTTGGGTCTGGTGCTTGTTGCCTCAGCTTCTGCGAGCGAGCAAGCGCTGGAGCTATTCAAACTCACCGAGCCTGATATCGTCGTGACCGATATTGGCATGCCAGGCATGGATGGGCTTGAGCTGGCCGAAGCATTTCGGGTTATTAATCCTGAGGTGAGATTGTTATTTCTAACTTGTTATGAGGATTTTCAATATTCCAAGCGGGCCTTTCAACTGGATGCGGACGATTATATCATCAAGGATGAGCTGTCGGCGAGGCAGCTTGCGACCAGTCTGGACAAAGCGATACGTCGCATCAGTAGTCGCCGCGAGCTGTTGGATCGCTATACGCTGCAGCAGGATATGATGCGGCACAAGGAAGCGTTGAAGCAAAGCTTTCTCAAGCAATTGCTGGCCGGCAGCAGCGAGAAGGAGCTGCTGTTATTCGGAGAACGGCTGGGCATCTCATGGAAGCTTCCATATTTCCAGCATGCTGTGCTGCATATCGACGCAGCAAGTGCTCTGGATCGCTATCGGCAACAGGATCTGCCGCTTATTCATTTCGCCGTTGCCAATATTGCTTCCGAGCTATCGGCGGGCACGGGAATGACGGCGTTACCTAGCGGGCAATCGGATATTTATATTATCTCGAACGTCGATAAGGCAGTCGGCCTGGACGATTCACTTCAAACTTATCTGACGAGGGTTGGAGAGAAAGCCCATCAGTATTTGAAGGTAGAGCTGAGCGGCGTGTACAGCGGGAATGCGTATCCCTTTCATCAGATTGGTGCTTCATATCACTCCTTGATGAGCCGCTGTGACAGTGGATTCTACGTTTCTGGAGCATTTGCCCTGGTACCGGAGACGCCAATCTGCTTCCGACAGCCCTCCGAAGGAAGAGGTGACAAGGAGCGATCGCTGTTATCACTGGGCTTCTCCGAAGGCAATATGTCCTTATTTGATCTAGCGGTTAACGGTTTGACCCAGCAGGCGGCAACGGAGCAGTTGAACCCGCGTGCGGTGAAGGAACGATTGGCCGATTTGGTGCGTCAGTCCGCTTACGAGACGAATACCGAAGTGGAGGATGGCTTCTACGCGCTTATAGGTCATGCCTTTACATCAGACGAGGCGGCACGGTTGGCGAAGCGGGAACTGCGCAATCTGCTCGGACAGCAGTTCAACGGGTTTCAAGCAGGGAGCGAAAAGGATATTCGACTACAAGCCATTGATTTATATTTAGAGGAGCATGCCGACCGAATGGTTACTTCTTTCGATATGGCGGCACATTTGCATCTTAATGCAAGCTACTTCTCGCGGTTTTTCAAACGGCTGGCAGGTGTTAATTTCACGGACTACGTTAACCAATATAAGATTAATCTCGCAATCGCTATGCTGAAGAAAGAGCATGAAACGGTTGAGAATGTAGCGTATACGATCGGCTTTTCGGATCGTGCATACTTCTCCAAGGTATTCAAGAAGTACAGCGGCAAAAGTCCTAGTGAATACAAAGGACAATAAGAAGAGCAAGGGTGCCGCTCAGGCATCCTGCGCTTTTGCTTTTAATGAACTAATTGGAGGGTACCATCCATCTGACTTTAGGAGGCATATTTATGAAAGCGCTCTTATTCAAAATTTCGTTGCTGATTATCGTTATTTCTCTTTCAGTTGTCACACCAGGTAGTCCTATTCGCACGAAAACGGTGGAAGCCGCAGGCACAACTTATTATGTGGATGCTACCGCAGGGAACGACGCTAATACAGGAACGAGCAGCACGAATGCTTGGCGAACACTACCAAAGGTGAATAGTACCATTTTTAGTCCAGGAGACAGAATTTTGCTCAAATCGGGTTCGATTTGGAACAACCAGTATTTGGATCTACAAGGCTCAGGGACGAGCGGTAGTCCTATTGTGGTCGATAGCTACGGTTCGGGTTCTAAGCCGCTCATTAACTTTGGGGACACCGAGGTGGAGGGAGACGGATTCGGTGTCAGGCTTAAAAACGTCTCCTACTGGGAGATTAACAACCTAGAAATTACGAGTGGACAGCATGCGACCGACCGCAAACGAAGCGGCATACTGGTGCTCGGAGAAGGTACAGGAGCCGGAGCATTCCAGCATATTTATATTCGAAACAACGATATTCATGATGTTTTTGGTACGAATCGTAGAACTGGAGGCATTAACTTCTATGCGCGGGGAAGCAATTGGATGCCGGAGAGCACCTGGGATGATGTGCTGATCGAGAACAACACCGTGATTAACGTGGCGGATACAGGCATTCAGGTCATGACAGATGCTTTCTTTAACGCTTCTTGGACGCACAAGTTCAATGCCTTTACGAATGTAGTCATTCGCGACAATTATGTTGAACGCATTCACCGGGATGGTATTCTCGTACGTTCGTCCATTTCTCCGCTGATTGAATACAACACGACCAATGAGATCGGTGTTAGCAGCGACGTCAATACGTCCATCGTCAGCTATTTGGACCCGATCTACGTCGTGGCCGCGCAATGGGCATATGCGACGACGGGAGCTGTGTTCCAGAACAATGAAGCTTTCAATACAAAAGTCATTAACGGTGATGGCCAGGCGTGGGACTTCGATATCGATGTGTACAACAGCATCTATCAATATAATTTCAGTCATCACAATGAAGGCGGAGCGCTGCTTGTCATGAACAATACAGACGGCAACATCTTCCGCTATAACATCAGCCAGAACGATGGCGATGCGTTCGGAACCTTCGATTTGGTCAATAACGGGGGCAACCTGTACGTATACAACAACGTCATCTATCGAACTAACGGTACGTACAATCTTTTAACTGAGGGCAGTAATACAGGTATGGCTTATTACAGCAATAATATCTTCTATAATATGGGCAGCGGTAATTATGAAGTCGGTCCGAATGTTCAATATGACAGTAATTTGTTCTATGGAGCCAATACAGGCACCGCCAATGATCCTAACAAAGTGGTAGGTAACCCTCTCTTTGTGAATGGAGGGGGTGCATCGAGCTTCGCAACCGCCGATGCTTATAAGCTGAACCCAGCGTCTCCCGCCATTAATAAAGGTAAATCCATCACAGGCAATGGTGGAAGGGATTTCTTCGGCAATCCGTTGTACAATGGCATCCCTGACATTGGTGTGCATGAATACACAGGATCAGTTCCAGTTCCTGTAACGTTGTTCTCAGATACCTTCGAGGATGGGAATGCTAACGGCTGGACGACAAGCGGCGGCAGCTGGGCCGTGCAGAGCGACGGGACGCTCTCCTATGTACAGAGCGCAATATCGGGAGAATTTATTGCTTACGCAGGCGATATAGCTTGGACTGATTACAGTGTAGAAGCAGATATTAAGATCATTTCTAATGGTGGGAACGCCGGCATTTTGTTCCGTTATCAAGATGCGAATAACTTCTATATGCTGCGTCTGAACGATACGAGTAATACCGTTGATCTTTATAAGAAGAAAGCGGGAACGCTTCAGTTGCTGACAAGCGCATCCTCGCCCATTAGCGCAGGGCAGTTCATTCGGCTTAAAGCTTCGATAAGCGGCGGAAATATAACAGGCTATGTGAATGGTACGTGGGCACTTACTTGGGCCGGTAATCCGGCGGAGCTGCAGACAGGCAAAATTGGACTGCGGAGTCATTCGACCCTCGCCTCGTACGATAATGTACGAGTGTTTCAATAGTTAAGTCTCGAGCCAATCTGCATAAAGTGGAGGGATAGGGGAAATGTGGTTGATGAAAAGTCGATGCCGAGTTCTTCACAAGTCTAGTTCGAGGAAGGGTGCAGCAGTTGGCAATCTTTCGGCTGCTGGTGCGTCAGGAGTTGACTTGGTGAAGCCACGCAGCGATTCTGGAAGTTGGGCATTGTTTTTGTGCATGCCTCTGTTATTAATCTTGTCGCTTCTGTTCACCGCTTGTTCTGCTGCACCAGCAGCGATGCATGCGGGAGCAGATGCGGATGGGGACAACGCATCGATATTCTCACCTCTGCCCGTGTCCAATGCAGAGAAGCCGTCTGAAGTATCTGCTTCTGTTGTTGCATGGATCAATAGCGAGCCGATTACCATTGGGGAATGGATGCCCCGTATGCTGGAGCTGCGCAGCGTAATTGCAGCCGAATGGGCACCGTCTTCAGGAGATGTCAACTCGGACTCATTCTGGTATCAGGCTCAGAAAGGACAAACGCCCATGGAGGCCTTGCAGAAGCTCACGCTGGAGCGGTTCACCGAAATCAAGGTGCTGCAGATCGCTGCGAGAAATGCCGGCATCGCCATGGATATCAGCTATCAGGCGTTTCTAGCCAATCTGGAATCGGAGAACAGCGAGCGTAAGAGTCGCGTGGCTAAGGGTCAAACCATTTATGGTCCTAAGCAGTACAGCGAGAAAGTCTACTATGCCTATACGATTGCGAACATGGTGATCAGGTTAAAGGAACATCTGGGGGGGGCTGGCGATGTTGTTGGATCGGTATCGGGTCAATCGCTCGCTCACGATGCTTATGAATCTTGGCTGGCAGAGCAGTTGAAAGCAGCCAACATTCAAATCAATCCGCCAGTTTATTCGCGTTTGCTGCTTACAGGGTTGCCATAAGCTGCGGTAGACATAACAATTGTGCAGCGCAAATAAAGCTATAAGGAACGGTCCTCTAGTAAACAGGGGGAACGTTCTTTGTCTTTTGGCAGCATAAAGTATAGCTATGAATGAAATAGAGCCAGGTTGGATTCCATTCGATTTGGTTCTATTTGTATGTAGCATTTTTTATATTCGTTTATACTATATAACCTTCAGGTTGCTTCTATATAAAGTAGTCGATAATATTCGTTTGTTCAATCAAGAGACGACGGAAGAAAAGATTAAAGAAGCTGCTGAGAAAGCTTGTATCCATACCGAAATTGGGCAGCTTGAATATGGATATGAGACAGAGATTGGTGAACGGAGGAAGTCATTTGTCAGGTGGTCAAAAACAGCGCTTAAGCTTATCATGTCTTTTTGTAAGAGATCCCTTGGTCAATATGATTTTATTAACGATATATCTATGCACTCATATCTTTGCACAAAACGGTATGGTTGAACATTCGATTATAGAGGCTGCAAAGAATGAGAGGTTTGAAAAACCTTAATAAAACGTATGTCATAGAGTACTTGTAGTGATTGGGAAATTTGCATATAATACAGTTTGAACGATTGAAGGAAAGAAGGGATTTTACGACATGGAATTGTGGTATACGGAAAAACAAACGGAAAGCTTCGGCATTACGGCGAAGATTACGAAAACTTATGTAAATGAACAAACGGATTTTCAACAGCTTGATATGATCGAAACAGAAGAGTTTGGAACAATGCTCGTGCTTGACGGCATGGTTATGACTACAGTTAAGGATGAGTTCGTATACCACGAGATGGTTGCGCATCCTGTTCTTTTCACGCATCCGAACCCTGAGAACGTGCTTGTAGTAGGCGGCGGCGACGGCGGCGTCATTCGTGAAGTAATGAAGCATCCGAAGGTGAAGAAGGCTGTTCTAGTCGACATCGACGGTAAAGTAATCGAGTACTCCAAAAAATACTTGCCATCCATCGCTGGCGAGCTCGACAACCCGCGTGTTGAAGTGCTTGTGAACGACGGATTTATGCATATTCATGACCATAAAAATACGTATGACGTCATCATGGTTGACTCCACAGAGCCGGTAGGTCCTGCTGCCAACCTGTTTACGAAAGGCTTCTACCAAGGTATTTACGAGTCCCTGAAGGAAGACGGTATTTTCGTTGCACAGACGGATAACCCTTGGTTCAAGGCTGATCTGATCCAAAGCGTGAACAAAGACGTGAAGGAAGTATTCCCGATCGTTCGTGTATATGGCGCCAACATTCCAACATACCCAAGCGGCCTATGGACGTTCACAATGGGCAGCAAGAAATACGATCCGACAGCTGTTGACGAGACAGCGATTCCTGAAATTGATACGAAATACTACACGTCGCGCCTTCACAAAGCAGCATTCGTGCTGCCTAAGTTTGTTGAAGATCTCATTAAGTAATTAGCGGCTACGTTATAGAAGGAGAGGACAAGCCCTCATGAAATTGGATCAAAAATATTCCGGCAATGTCTTCATTCTGAGCTCGGATAACTATGAAGCATCCAAAGCGGTCATCTACGGCATGCCGATGGATTTCACAGTCAGCTTCCGTCCAGGGTCGCGTTTCGGCCCTCCACGCATCCGCGAAGTATCAATCGGACTTGAAGAGTACAGTCCTTACCTAGACCGCAGCCTTGAGGATATCGAATATTTCGACGCTGGCGACCTGTTGCTTCCTTTCGGAAACGCTGCGCGCAGCCTCGAAATTATTGGTGAATTCGTACGGGGCGTGCTGGACGATGGTAAAATCCCTGTTGGACTTGGCGGCGAGCATCTCGTTTCATGGCCGATCTTCCAAGAGGTGTACAAGAAATATCCTGATCTGGCGATCATCCACTTCGACGCTCACGCGGATTTGCGTGAATCATACGAAGGTGAGCCATTGTCGCACTCTACGCCGCTTCGAAAAGCAGCTGGCCTAATGGGTGGCCAAAACATCTACCAGTTCGGTATTCGTTCAGGCTCCCGCGAAGAATGGCAATATGCGCGTGAGAACATTAACTTCCACCCGTTTGAGGTACTGGAGCCGCTGAAGAAGGTGCTTCCGGAGCTTGAAGGCCGTCCTGTTTATCTGACGATCGATATTGATGTGCTTGATCCTTCTGCAGCGCCTGGCACAGGTACAGCAGAAGCGGGCGGCATTACATCGAAAGAACTGATTGAATCGGTTCATGCAATCGCTCGTTCCGGTGTGAACATTGTAGGCTTCGACCTCGTAGAGGTAGCGCCAGCATATGATCCAACAGAGCAAACACAGATCGTAGCAGCTAAAGTCATTCGTGAGATGCTGCTCGGATTTCTCAAATAGTCACGGGTCACACCAAAAAGGCTTCGTCCCTTGCGGGAAATATTCCGCTAGAGGCGAAGCCTTTTTCGAAATAAAGGACCGAGTAAGGCGGATGCAGAAATGCGGATTAGGCTAATATTAAAGGATAATGATCTGCATCAGAAGCCAGCGAAGGAGATAATCGTATGCGCATTTATTCATTTCCGCCAGTAATAGATGAGCACGCACGCGTGCTCATCTTAGGGACGGCGCCGAGCGTGAAGTCGCTTGAGCATCAGCAGTTTTACGGCCACCCTCAAAACTTCATGTGGAAGATCCTCTATCGGTTGTTTAACGAGTCTGACATGGACCCTGTGTATGAGCATCGGCTTGCCTTTTTGAAGGAGCACCGCTTGGCACTATGGGATGTGATCGAATCCTGTGAGCGGGAAGGCAGCCTTGATGTGAATATTAAGAACATCATTCCGCAGAAGCTGCCTGAGCTAGTTGCGAAGTATCCGTCACTCTGTTGCTTCGCTTTTAATGGGAGCAAAGCTTACGATACTTTTCATACCTTTTACCGTGGTCATGAAAGCTTCAAGGACATTGCTCTCATCAAACTTCCTTCTTCAAGCCCGATTCCGACTCCGCGCATGAGAACGCTTGAGGATCGCGTAAGCGCATGGAACATTATTGTGCCCTATGCCACAACTTAACGATGCTCTAGCGTTGAAATTAAAGAACTTCCTGTATATAGTAGTTACATAAGATTAGACTGATAACAGGAGTAAGATAATGAGCGATAGCAGGAAAGTGCGAATGACATTGGAGAGCGTGCAGGATGGAAGCTCGCACCTTCACACTTATAGGGGCGAGTGGTTCCGTAAGGAGAAATCAATATTTATCCGTTACAGCGAGCCCGCTGCCTTGAATGAACCGGATGCCGGAGAGGTGCGTACGCTGCTGAAATACAGGCTAGACGAGCTGTCCATCGTGAGGCGCGGCGTTATCGAATCGGAGCAGCTGTTCGTGCAGGGGCTTCGGCGGACAGGACGCTATCACTCTAGCATGACTTCGTTTGAGCTTGAAACGGACACGGAAATGCTTTCCATGCAAGTACCGGATGGTAAGGGTGGTAGTGAAGAGGCTGCCGTATTGCCTACAGAGCTGCCTTTTACACTAGAGTGGAAATATGAGCTTCATGTTGGTGAACAAACTTCGGGCCGTTTTCATATCAGGCTCCATATACAGGAGGAAACAAGCGAATGAGTGCAAATGTATTGGAAAACATGTACGAGCAGGTTAAGGCAGCTATCGCAGATGCTGCAGTAGCGGCAGGTCTTGCGGCACGGGAAGAGCTTCCCGCTTTCGTTATAGAAGTGCCTAAGGACAAATCACACGGCGATTTGGCTACAAATGCAGCTATGCAGCTAACTAAGCTTGCGAAGAAAAATCCTCGTCAAATCGCAGAAGCGATCATTGCGAATTTGGATACCAAGAAAGCTTCGATTCAATCGGCTGAGATTGCAGGTCCCGGCTTTATTAACTTCCGAATGGATAACAGCTACCTTTACCCCGTAGTTGCAGCCGCGCTTGAAGCTGGCGAGAACTATGGTCGGACGCTGGACGGCAATGGCAAACGTGTACAGGTGGAGTTCGTAAGCGCAAACCCTACTGGCAGTCTGCATCTTGGGCACGCGCGCGGAGCAGCCGTCGGCGATGCTTTGTGTAATGTACTGGATTACGCGGGTTATGAGGTTACACGTGAATACTATATCAACGATGCGGGTAAGCAGGTAGAGAATCTGGCTGTTTCAATTGAAGCCCGTTACCGTCAAGCGCTCGGACAAACAGCTGAAATGCCGGAAGACGGTTATTATGGCGAGGATATTATCGGATTCGCTAAGCTGCTTGTAGAGCAAGAAGGAGATAAGCTGCTTGCACTTCCTGATCAGGAACGGTTTACGTTCTTCCGTGCATTCGGTTTGGAGCGGGAACTCGACAAGATCAAGCGCGATCTGGGCAGATTCCGTGTTGGCTTCGACGTATGGTACAGTGAAACCGCACTCTATGAGAGCGGACAGGTAGAGCAGGGCCTTGAAGCACTGAAAGCGACGGGGCATGTCTATGAGGAAGAAGGAGCGACTTGGCTCTCCACAATGGACTTTGGCGACGACAAAAACCGCGTACTAGTGAAAAATGACGGCTCGTACACTTATTTGACACCGGATATTGCGTATCATCGTGACAAATACGGACGCGGCTTCGATCAAATGATTAATATTTGGGGCGCTGATCATCATGGCTACATTCCGCGCGTCAAGGCGGCGATGGAGGCGCTCGGCAACGATCCTAAGAAATTGACCGTTCTGATCGCACAGATGGTTAGCTTGTTCCAAAACGGCGAGAAAATGAAGATGTCGAAGCGTACGGGGAAGGCTGTTACGATGCAGGATCTGATGGACGAAGTAGGCATCGATGCAATCCGTTACTTCTTCTCCATGCGGAGCATGGATTCGCATCTTGATTTCGATATGGATCTTGCCATCTCTACCTCTAACGAGAATCCGGTCTTCTATGTACAGTATGCCCATGCACGTATTTGCAGCATATTCAGACAGGCAGAAGAACAGGGCATAATGCTGAAATCGGCGTCAGACATTGATTTCAGCAAGCTGACAGCAGAAGGCGAGTTCGACCTGCTGCGCAAAATTGGCGAGTTACCGCAGGAAATCACGGAAGCTGCCGCACAATATGCACCGCACCGTCTTATCCGCTACGTATATGAGCTCGCTTCCCAGCTCCACAGCTACTATAGAGCGGAGCGGGTGATCACAGAGGATCTCGAGCAGTCTCATGCCCGTCTTGCCTTGCTGGCTGCTGTTCGCATCTCGCTTGTGAACGTGCTGCGCCTAGTTGGTGTATCTGCGCCCGAGCGAATGTAGGATACCGCTCATGAAACAAGCCGTGGACTTATGCTTTCTCCACGGCTTGCATCATACGCATCACATCGAGCTCGCCGATTGTTCGGCGGGCTTTGCTGCCCCTTAAAGGCTGTACAGAGCGTTTAATAATACCCTTAATCTCGGTTGGCGTAAGTCCAGGTTTATGCGCGAGAAGCAGCGCGATCGCTCCGCTAACATGCGAGGTAGCCATCGAGGTTCCGCTCATTTCGTTATATTTGCCGCGCAGCCACGCGGAAACGATTTTGTCGCCGGGCGCATAGACATCAATGTACGCACCTCTATTGCTGAAGGGAGCGACGCGGCGGAGCTTGTTGGTTGCGCCTACCGCGATCGTCTGCGGATAGCGTGCGGGATAGTCGACAAAACGGCGCTTTCCATCATTACCAGAGGAAGCGACAATAATAATGCCTGCATTATGAGCGTTGATGACAGCGCCGAGCAGTGCCTTGCTTCTCGTTTTCATGCCGAAACTCATGTTAATGACGTCCACGCGATTGCGGATGCACCATTCGATACCGAGTATGATGTCGGATACGAAGGCGCTCCCATTATGGTCGAAGGCTTTTACGGGAGAAATTAATGCACGAGGCGCGACGCCAATCATGCCCTGAAGCTGGTTAGCTGCCGCTATCGTGCCAGCGATATGCGTGCCATGGCCATTATCATCATGCGGGAGCATGCTGCGGTTCAATAGGTTAATGCCCCTAGAGAGCGAATGACGAAGATCGGGATGGCTGAAATCAGCCCCCGTATCGATCACGCCAATCTTAATGCGATGGCCAGTTGTTGTTCCCCAGGCAAGCGGTGCTTTGATTTGGTTAACGCCCCAAGGCACACCTTTATCTACGACAATCGATTTTTGTGAAGAGGAATGAACACTGATTTTGCAGTCTTTTTCGATCCAAACCCGGCCAGAGAATCGCTCAAGCGTCTCCTCGGGGTGCAATCGGCAAGCTATTCCGCGAATGCTGGGCATTTGTCTGATGCTCTTCTGTGGCGATGACGATGAAGTGATCTGTGACAGCTGCTGTAGGAAGTATCGGTAGTCGCTCGCACGCTGGAAACGGATGATTCGTTTCGCAGTCGTTCTGTCCGTGCAAGCCATCGTATCCTGCAACAAGCGGATAAAAGCGACGGTGTCCAAACTTGGCTTCCCCTCCCGATGGACCATGCTGAACTATTGTATGACCGAGCGTTCGTTATCGCATGAGCAACTTGCCTTTTTTCGCATAATTAGGCAGCAAACCGTGTCAAAATCCGCCCGCGGACATACGATGAACAAAGAGTTCTCAGGGACTCTTACGACCAAGGTGCGTTGCCTCGTGTCATGGCCGGTCGGATACAGTCAAAGCGGAAGGATTATCCTTTCGCTTTTTGCATTTAAGTCCAAGCTGTGCAGGCCTGGCAGAGGCCGCTTGCTTTTTTGGAGGAAATAGGTTTTACTATACTTTGACTAGCGTAATCGACGGATGCCATCCTATGGCAGCAGCCACTCGCCCTGCAATGAAGTGTGAGCGCTGTATATGAGGAAAACGTACATGGTTCTTGCATTTCTAATGGAATGAACGCGTACATAATTTGATTGGCAAGAGAGGATGTGTCCATATGAGCAGCAGCAATTTTACGTTAAAGCTGGATCCTGAACGTATGAAGGAAATGCCTATGGTCGATTTGGCCTTTGAAGTGCTGAAAGCGGCTAATACGCCTTACTACTATCGCGATCTAATGATGGAGATCGCTAAAATACGCGGTCTTAACGCGGAAGGCGTCAATCAGTTCATCGCACAAGTGTATACGGAGATCAATATTGATGGTCGATTCGCTTGCGTTGGCAGCAATATGTGGGGATTAAAGCGCTGGTATCCAGTTGAGCGCTCCGAGGATCCTGTAGGCAATGCGAAGCGTACTCGTATCATTAATGATGATGATGATCTGGAGGACGATGACGTGTTCGCGGATGAGGAAGAGGATACTTACGCGGAAGCGGAAGAGGACTACGATGTATTCGACGAGGACCGCGAGGACTTCGAAGAAGCAGAAGCGGAAGAAGAAGTGGATGAGGAAGTCGGCATCGATGACGAGGAGCTCGACGAGGAAGAAGTCGACGGCGAACTGGAAGCGGATGACGATGATTCAGATGATGAAGATTTCGAAGAAGATGAGAGCGACGATAAGTAAGCTGCAAGTGTCTTGAACGGCAGGCTTGCGCTCTTTATTCCAGCTCATAGGATTACTGCTGGCAGCAATTAACAGCGGCGGTTGAAGCATCCTGTCGGTTTAGCTTGACAGGTGCTGCAAGCGCAGAGTAAACTATCTCATGGGCTAAAGATTCGGTTAACAAATAATGCATACAAGCGTGAACGACTGATGCCGTCATATTCGAGGCAGCCAGCGTGTAACGCGGCGAAATATAAGCGCAGCAGCATGCACTACGGATGCTCCTTATATTTCTATATATGCCAAAATGGAAAAGTGCCCCGTTGCTACGGGTGTCACTTTTTTTGTTTGTGAGGGATGGGTCTGTAGGAAACATTCCCACAAACTGGATGGACGATCGGAGCATATCCGCATCCATGTTTATCGAGTAAATGGGCAAACCTAAACATTAACCATAGGAGCTTGGAGGGTATCATCACAGTGACCAAATATATATTTGTAACCGGCGGCGTCGTGTCGTCCTTGGGCAAAGGGATTACAGCAGCTTCTCTCGGAAGATTGCTTAAGAACAGGGGTCTTAAAGTAACGATTCAGAAATTCGATCCATACATCAACGTGGACCCGGGAACGATGAGTCCATACCAGCATGGAGAAGTATTCGTTACCGATGATGGTGCAGAAACGGATTTGGATCTAGGCCACTACGAGCGTTTTATCGACATTAATCTATCGAAGAACAATAACGTAACATCCGGCAAAATCTATTCCAATGTCATTACCAAAGAACGCCGCGGCGACTATTTGGGTGGAACAGTTCAGGTTATTCCGCATATTACGAATGAAATTAAAGATCGTGTATTCCGCGCAGGTAAAGAAGCAGGCTCTGACGTTGTTATTACGGAGATTGGCGGTACGGTAGGCGATATCGAGAGTTTGCCATTCCTAGAAGCGATCCGTCAAATCAAGAGTGATATCGGCCGCGACAACGTGATGTATATTCACGTTACGCTTATTCCTTATATTAAAGCTGCAGGCGAAGTGAAAACAAAGCCTACTCAACACAGCGTTAAGGAATTGCGCAGTATCGGCATTCAGCCTAACGTGATCGTTTGTCGTACGGAACATCCGCTTGCTGATGATTTGAAGCGCAAGATCGGCTTGTTCTGCGATATTGATGCCAATGCTGTTGTGGAATGCCGTGATGCCTCAACGTTGTACGAGGTTCCATTAATGCTTCGTGAAGAAGGTCTCGACGAAATCGTTGTTAATCATCTGAAGCTAAAAGCAGATCCGCCAGATATGCGTGAATGGGAAGAGCTTGTTAAGCGTGTGAAATCGCTGCACAAGAAAACGGAAATCGCCATTGTAGGCAAATACGTTGCGCTGCATGATGCATATCTAAGTATCGTAGAATCTCTGGAGCATGCAGGTATTGCATCAGATTCAGAAGTGAAAATTCGCTGGCTGCATGCCGATGAGCTGACAGAAGAGAATGTTCATGAACAATTGCAAGGCGTTCACGGTATCCTTGTGCCAGGCGGCTTCGGCGATCGCGGAATCGAAGGCAAGATTACAGCAATCAAGTATGCGCGCGAGAAACAAATTCCGTTCTTCGGTATTTGCTTAGGCATGCAAGTGGCAGTTATTGAATATGCTCGCAACGTCGCTGGACTAGCGAATGCGAATAGCTCCGAAATTAACTCGTCCACTCCTTATCCGGTTATTGACTTGCTTCCGGATCAGAAGGACATTGAAGATATGGGCGGCACGATGCGTCTGGGTCTATACCCGTGCAAGCTGAAAGCGGACACGCTTGCTGCACGCGAGTATGGCGATGAGCTCGTCTATGAGCGCCACCGTCACCGGTATGAGTTCAATAACGAATACCGCGAAACGATTGAGAAAGCAGGCTTGACGATTTCTGGTACATCACCTGACGGTCGTCTTGTTGAAATGGTTGAGATGGCGGATCATCCTTGGTTCTTGGCTGTTCAATTCCATCCGGAATTCACATCCAGACCGAATCGTCCGCAGCCATTATTCCGCGGATTTGTACAAGCTGCACTCAGTTATTCAGAGTAATGAATCGTCTCTTTTATTTATGATATATTCTTTAACAACTCCTGATAAGTTTTTCTCATCACGAGAAGGATTATATACCCACTTTAGCGAATATATTAACGATTATGGAAGAGTTGGCCATTTTTGTAGCTAAGCTCATTCGCGGGGGGATTTGGAGTTGGATAAGAAGAAAGTATTGATCGTTGATGATCAGAACGGTATTCGCGTATTGCTAATGGAAGTTTTCAGCAGCGAGGGCTATAATACGTTCCAAGCGTCTAATGGCAAGCTGGCTTTGGAAATCGTGAAGAACGACGCTCCCGATCTTGTATTGCTGGATATGAAAATTCCAGGCATGGACGGTTTGGAAATTTTGAAGCATGTGAAAACGATCGATCGTAACATTAAAGTCATCATGATGACCGCATACGGCGAACTTGATATGATTAAAGAAGCGACAGATCTCGGCGCATTAATGCATTTTACAAAGCCCTTCGACATCGACGAGATGCGAATTGCGGTTAATATGCAGCTACGCGGAGGAAACTCTACAAACCGCTTTGCAATAGGTTCTTAATTTAGACAATAAAAACGGCATCGTCGCTTGCTTAGAGGCGGTGTCGTTTTTTCATTTCCTTGGGCTTTGGAAACAAGCGTTACTATTTCAAGAGCCATTATGGTATAATGGCTCAGAATGAAACGAGTATCCTTGATTTAATTCATGGCAATGGCAATGTTAAATACTTGCACGAAGCATAGATGCACGACCGGGTCGCGACGCGACAGATTCATTACCCTAGAAGCTTTTTGCTTGTGTGTAGACTGCATGCAAGCGCAATAACAGGAACAAAGGAATAAAACCGCCTCAAATGGGCAAGTGGTATAACACTCGCTTGCTTTGGCGGTTCTTCCTTTATTCTCTTCCAATCTACGGGAGGAACTATAATTAGATGGAGAAATTAATGATACGAGGCGGACGGCCGCTTCGCGGGACTGTTCAGATTAGCGGGGCAAAGAACAGCGCGGTTGCGCTAGTGCCTGCAGCAATATTGGCAGAATCAAAAGTCGTGCTCGACAATTTGCCTATTATAAGTGATGTAGCCGTTTACGGCGAAATATTGCAGGAGCTTGGCGCTGTTGTGAAACGTGACGGGGATATGATGCGCATAGATCCTTCGCAGCTGGTATCGAAAGCTATGCCTAATGGGAAAGTTAAATTGCTTCGCGCTTCTTATTACTTGATGGGCGCTATGCTTGGACGGTTCGGAGAAGCAACGATTGGAATGCCAGGTGGCTGCAACTTTGAGCCAAGACCGATTGATCAGCACATCAAAGGCTTTGAAGCGCTGGGTGCAACGGTTACGAATGATCATGGTTCTATTCGGATCTCAGCGAAAGAGCTGCGCGGCGCAAAAATTTATCTCGATGTATCCAGTGTGGGCGCCACGATTAATATTATGCTTGCCGCTTCTAGAGCCAAAGGTTTAACGATTATCGAAAACGCGGCAAAAGAGCCTGAAATTATAGATGTAGCCACTCTCCTCAATGCCATGGGCGCAAAAATCAAAGGCGCAGGAACTGAGACGATCCGAATTGAAGGGGTCGATCGGCTTCATGGCTGCCGCCATTCCATTATTCCTGACCGAATCCAAGCTGGTACGTATATGATTGCTGCTGCAGCAACTCGCGGCGATGTTCTTATTGATAATGTTATTCCGAAGCACTTAGAGGCAATGACCGCTAAGCTTGAAGAAATGGGCGTTCAAGTGATTGAGATGGATGAGTCTATTCGCATCATCGGCGGACCGAACTATTCATCGATAGATGTGAAAGCACTGGTCTATCCAGGCTTTCCTACAGACCTTCAATCTCCAATGACAACCCTGCTGACGCAAGCAAATGGAGTCAGTATTCTAACGGACTACGTGTACGGTACAAGGTTCAAGCATGTGCCTGAGCTCTCGCGCATGGGCGCTAACATTCGAGTTGAAGGCCGCTCAGCTGTCATTGAAGGCGGCAAGCTGAATGCAGCCAAAGTGAAGGCTGCTGATTTGCGCGCAGGTGCAGCATTGGTTGTAGCAGCATTGACGGTAGAAGAAGGCGTTACTGAAATTACTGGCGTTGAATATATTGACCGAGGTTATGATAATCTAGTAGAGAATCTATGCCGATTAGGTGCTGAGGTGTGGCGTGAGACAGAAGCCGTATCCTAATGAAGAGGAAGCAGCGGACGCCGTGGAATAGACGGCGTTTAATTCGGCAATGATGATTAATCAATCCTGTGATTTTACTAGAAAACGAAATCATAATGAAAATTGAATAAAGTGGTGAGAACATGACAGACCTTCAGATCGCGGATCTAGAAGAGATGAAGTTAACTGATTTATACAAATTAGCGAAGCAGTTTCAGGTTCCCTATTATGGAACGCTAAAGAAAAAAGAATTAATATTTGCTATATTGCGTGCCCAAGCGGAGAAGAGCGGCCTTATGTTTATGGAGGGCGTACTTGATATTTTGCCAGAGGGCTTCGGATTTCTACGGCCGATTAACTACTTGCCAAGCAAGGAAGACATCTACATATCTGCATCGCAGATTCGTAGATTTGATTTGAGAAGCGGCGACCTTGTATCAGGCAAATGCCGTCCACCCAAAGAAAATGAACGTTACTTCGGTCTGCTTCAGGTGAATGCGGTGAATGGCGAGAATCCAGAGACGGCATCAGAACGGCTGCATTTCCCTGCGCTTACTCCTCTTTATCCAGAGAAGAAACTGGTTCTGGAGACGACATCGTCTAAGCTATCCACACGCATGATGGACTTACTTGCTCCTGTAGGGCTTGGACAACGTGGATTAATTGTTGCTCCGCCTAAGACAGGTAAGACATTGCTGCTCAAAGAAATTGCTCACAGCATTTCAGAAAACCGTCCTGATATTAAATTGTTTGTCCTGCTGATTGATGAGCGTCCCGAAGAAGTAACGGACATGCAGCGTTCTGTAAAGGGTGAGGTTATTGCATCAACCTTTGATGAGCTGCCGGAAAATCATATTAAAGTAGCAGAGCTTGTGCTTGAACGGGCGCTTCGTCTTGTGGAGCACAAGAAAGACGTCGTGATCTTGATGGACAGCATCACCCGTCTTGCAAGAGCCTACAACTTAGTTATTCCGCCATCCGGTCGTACGCTTAGCGGAGGTATTGACCCTGCAGCGTTTCATCGTCCGAAACGGTTTTTTGGTTCTGCACGTAACGTCGAGGAAGGCGGCAGCTTGACGATTCTGGCAACTGCGCTGATTGAAACGGGTTCGCGTATGGATGATATCATTTATGAAGAATTTAAAGGTACGGGCAACATGGAGCTTCATCTCGACCGCAAGCTATCTGAACGTCGTATTTTCCCGGCGCTCGATTTGCGTAGATCAGGTACAAGGCGCGAAGAGATGCTGCTTACGAAGGAAGAGCTTGAGAAGGTTTGGGCCATCCGCAGAGGCATGACAGATACGCCGGACTATGTTGATAATTTCTTGAAAAAATTGAAGGACAGCGAGAATAACGAACAGTTTCTCATGTCTTTAGATACAACGGTAGAAACGAAACCAGAGCGTTCTGGTATCAAAAGCAGCTCGTCAACGACCAACAGGCGGCCAACGCCTAGAACAACGCACGGATCTTAAGGCCGCAGAGGGGAGAACAACATGAATCTCGTATATGCGGATGAGAATGGCAATGTATTTGACCATCCTGATTTTATAGCACTTGGAAGAAGCGGTGATATGATTGTAGAAATTATGGAGGAGGAATTGATCCCTCTCCCTAATGGCGCTACATTGGTGAGCCTGCCCTTCACTAGGCCGATTGGGCTTAATCCAGACTCGGGTGAGATGCAGATGCTGCCTGGCAACGCGCAAGCCGTAGGCGCATTGCTGCCCCAAGGCTTTACGCGGTTATGCTTGCCGGGTTATGTAAAGGCGGATAAGAACGAGAAGCTGCCTTTGTTTGGCTACACAGCTGTAGTGTGGAAAGATGGCGGTTTCTATGTTACGGCGGAGCAGTGTGATGATCCAGAGAGATGGGATCCGCTCAACTGCGACCGCGGTGAATTAGGCGTTCAAGTCGAGCGCATACTTGCCAAATATCCCGAAAACCGACTGTACAAGCACTTGTCTAATTGTGCTTTGGGCTATGAATGCTTAACCTCTTCCAATACGTTTCTTGGGAGATGGGAGGGTGCTGTTCCGGTTTCTTATTCTTGTAACGCCGGATGCTTCGGCTGTATCTCGGAGCAACCTGACGATAGCGGTTTTGTCGCACCGCAGACGCGCATGAACTTTAAACCGACCGTTGATGAGGTTGTCGAGATTATGCTCGAGCATCTGCGCGAACCGGAATCCATTATCAGCTTCGGACAAGGCTGCGAAGGTGAACCTTCGACGCAAGCAAGAATAATCGTTGAGGCGATGAAGCGTGTGCGCAGCCAGAACGCAATGGGCTATATTAATATTAATACCAATGCAGGTTTGACGGATTATATGCGGGCCATCGTTGATGCAGGACTTAACCTCATGCGGGTAAGTACGATAAGTGCGCTCGACGACCATTATAACGCCTATTACAAGCCCCGCGGCTACACGCTCCAGAACGTGGAGAAATCATTGAAGTATGCATCCGATAACGGGGTATACACCTCTATCAATTATTTGATATTCCCTGGTGTTACCGACCGAGAGGAAGAGATTGAAGCGATGATTGGATTCGTGAAGAGAACGGGCCTTAAGCTTATTCAGATGCGGAATCTGAATATCGATCCTGAGAGCTACTTGGCCATTATTCCTAAGGCGCAGGGGGAAATCTACGGCATGAAGCAAATGCTTGAGATTTTCCGCGAGGAGCTGCCGGATGTCGTGATCGGATCGTATACGCATGTTCCACCGGCCGCATTGCGAAGGTAAGCATCATATTTCCGGATATTTGAGCAAATATTAACATATGAGCGATTATTCATTGCAACTGCAAAAGAGTTCATGCTATAATCCGAGATGTGTGATTTAACTCTGGGTCCGCATGCGACTCAGGGCAGAAAGAGGTGAACGAGATGAAACAAGCTATTCATCCGACATACCACATCATTACAGCAACTTGCGCTTGTGGAAATTCCTTCGAGACTGGTTCGATTAAACCGAGCCTTCGCGTAGAGGTTTGTTCCCAATGCCACCCGTTCTATACGGGTAAGCAAAAGTTTCTGGATGCTGGCGGCCGCGTCGATCGTTTCAAGAAGAAATACGGAATTTAATCCATTTAATCGTTCCGCCTTTATTTGGCAGAATACAAGAGCCTCCCTCAGCCATCCTATTGGTTAGAAGGAGGTTTTTTGATTGGGAAAGAAACGAATCATTTCATGGATGCAAAGATCGTTTTGCCAGAAGTATTCCGCGTGGTTGTGTATATTGACACTCGCCATCGCGCTTTCAGCATGCGGAAGCAATAAGCAGGATCAGGCGAAAACGTATGGTAACGACGGTTATATGGGCTATTCCAACAGCAATCCAAACCTGCCTAACCGTCTTCAGTATCTTAACTATAATGCGGATGGCAATATGATTGAACAGGTACTTGAGCCTATTGCCGGTATACAGAAAACGCGTATTTATTTCAACGGAACAGCTCTTCATGTTAATTTGGATGTAGATGATTCACTGTCCGATGGACAAGTCGAGCAGCTGCGAGCAAAGGCACAATCCGTCGTTCAGTATAATATGCCGCGATATAGCGTTCATGTGGAAGCCAAAAGATAATAAGAGGCAAATTATTATCAAAATATTGTACGAGTTGCGCTTTGTGCTCGAATCGGCTATACTTATTTTTGCCGTGCTAGATGGGGAGGTAGCGGTGCCCTGTAACTCGCAATCCGCTGTAGCGAGGTTGAATTCCTACTTGAGGTTATGTTGATGTAGGGTCTTGGCACTTGCGAGCAGTGTTGACAGTTGGGTCCTCCGCAATGGACGTTTGTGAACCCGGTCAGGTCCGGAAGGAAGCAGCCATAAGCAAATTAGTTCATGTGCCGGGGGAGTGCCTGACTCGAGCTGTAGTGCAAGGATGTCGCTTGGGTCTCATATATCAGGAGTAGGTGCACGGTACTAAACATTTTCGCAATGATATTTTTTAATTACAGAAGCAACACCTGGTTACGCTGTTCGATGCTTTAGTCGGAATTAGCGGAAGCAGGTGTTTTTGTTTATTAAATATAGGAGAGGATATGACATCGCGATCCTTTCATTTTATTTCACAGAATGAAACGCGCCGCGCCGCCAAAGGACGGCGACAGCCATGTCACCTTAAAATATAAGAATGTATAAGTTTGTTTGCTTATAAAGGGCTTATATTTCACCGTCAAAGCTACTTCAGCGTCTTAAAGGACGCCGAAGGTGTTTTTGCTTGAGCATACGATTTTGGCGGTTAAAAGAAAGTTTTGATTGCTACATAGTTGTTGTATAATAGGGATGCAGCAATTATTTATTGCAATAAAAGGCAACATGAAAGGAAAGGTCTGCGTGTCACATATCGCTTTATACCGTGCCTGGCGTCCGCAGACGTTTCAGGACATGGTTGGACAACGGCACATTATCCAAACACTGCAGAATTCTATTCGTGAACAACGAGTATCGCATGCTTATCTGTTTAATGGACCAAGGGGAACAGGCAAAACAAGTGCTGCTAAAATTTTAGCGAAAGCGGTTAACTGTGAACGAGGCCCTGCTGCAGAGCCATGCAATGAATGTGATGCTTGCATAGGGATTACCGCGGGACATATTATGGATGTCATTGAGATTGATGCAGCTTCCAACCGTGGAATTGACGAGATTCGGGATATCCGTGACAAGGTGCGCTATGCGCCATCGGAAGTGCGGTTCAAGGTTTATATTATAGATGAAGTACATATGCTCACGGCTGAAGCGTTCAATGCCTTGCTCAAGACGTTAGAGGAGCCGCCGGGTCATGTGATCTTTATCTTGGCGACGACCGAACCGCATAAGCTGCCTGCCACGATTATCTCACGCTGCCAGCGTTTTGATTTCAGACAGGTTTCACTGGAAGAGCAAACTGAGCACTTGATCAAGATTTGCCGGGAGGAAGGCATTGAGGCTGATGAGGATGCCATTGCCTATATCGCAAGGCTATCCGAAGGCGGTATGCGTGATGCGATTAGTTTGCTTGAGCAGGTTTCTGCTTTCGCTGATAACCGTATCACGCTTGAGGCTGCGGTCGATGTGACAGGCGGCATGGCCGCTGATCATTTCTATCAGCTGGCTGAGGCTGTCAAGGATCGCAATGTGTCTGCAGTGATGCCCCTTGTCGAGAGCTTGATGCAGGCAGGCAAAAGCGCGGACAAATGTCTCGAAAACTTGATTTATTATTTCCGTGATTTATTAGTTATGAAGCTTGCTCCACAAGGCGGCACAGCAACGGAACGTATTGTTGATCCGCAGAGGTTCAAAATGATGGCTGAAGCCTTCACGCCGGCTAGGCTGTTCGCTATGATTGATACGCTTAATCGCTATCAGGTCGAACTGAAGCATGCTTCACAACCGCAAACATTATTTGAGGTTGCACTCATGAAGCTATGCACGCTCGGTGACGATCAAGCTGCTGCCGGTGCGGCTGCTTCAACTGCTGAACCGACCGCTTCTAATGGTGCGCAAAGTGCAGAAGTTGGGCGACTGCGGCAGCAGGTGGAGGCGCTTGAGCGAAAACTGGAGCAGGCAATGCAGAATGGATTGACTGGCGGTGGCCAGTCATCGGCTGCAGATCAAGCGGCGAGCAAGCAAGCAGCGCGTACGAATGCAGTTCGTACTTCATTCGGCGCTGCTGGAGGGGCAACGCGAACCGTAAAGCTTGATCCTTATTTGGCAACTGCAGGCAGTCCTGAGTTTAATCAAATCCGTATGAAGTGGAATGATGTGCTGCAGGGCGTGAAGGATGCCAAAATAACCGTTCATGCTTGGTTGAAGGACGGAGAGCCAGTTGCCTCGGCGGATGATGCTATTCTCGTTGCATTCAAAAATACAATGCATCGAGAAACGACCGAAAAACCTGCAAACCGTGATATTATTGAGAAGGTTATGCAGGGTGTGCTGGGAGGATCGTTCCGAATTGTAACGGTCATGATGAAAGACTGGCAGGCTGCGGCGCAAGGAGCGGTTTCACAGAAGAGTGAGACGCTTCAGCTTGAGCATGAGTCTGTTGGTTCCCCTCTTACTCCTCAACCATCCAGCAGGCCAGTGTGGGTGGAAGAAGCCGTTAAGCTTTTTGGCGAAGATTTGGTCGTTGTGAAGGATAAGGATTAAATACTAATTGATGAGGTGAATGGAAATGAACAATATGAACCAAATGATGAAGCAAGTTAAAAAAATGCAGGATCAAATGATGAAAGCACAGGAAGAGCTTGAAACAAAAACGGTTGAAGGAACGGCAGGCGGCGGTGTCGTAACCGTTTCTGCGAACGGCCATAAGAAGCTGCTCAACATTACGATCAAGCCTGAAGCAGTAGATCCGGAAGATGTAGAAATGCTTCAAGATCTCGTTCTTACAGCTGTTAACGATGCACTTGCTAAAGTAGATGAGTTGGCAAACAAGGATATGGGTAAATTTACAGGTGGAATGAAGATTCCAGGATTGTTCTAAGAAGCAGCCTTGCTTCCGTTTGAAAGGAGCTGTACCCTCTTTTGTATTACCCCGAACCGATAGCGAAGTTAATTGATGCTTTTACGCGACTACCAGGAATTGGGCCCAAAACGGCCGCCCGTCTGGCTTTCCATGTGCTTCGAATGAAAGAAGACGACGTCATTGATTTTGCGAAGGCGCTAGTAAGCGTTAAGCGTAACTTGTTCTATTGCTCGGTTTGCTGCAACATTACTGATACAGATCCGTGCAGGATATGCCAGGATAAGTCTCGCGATCAATCGATCATTTGCGTCGTCCAAGAATCAAAGGACTTAGTGGCTATCGAGCGGATGAAAGATTTTCAAGGCCAATATCATGTTTTACAAGGTGCAATCTCTCCTATGGAGGGAATTGGACCGGATGAAATTCGTATTGCAGAGCTGTTGCGAAGGCTGAGCGATGAGCGTGTACAGGAGCTTATATTAGCTACTAACCCGAATATTGAAGGCGAAGCGACAGCTATGTATTTATCCAGGCTTATTAAGCCATTTGGGATTCGTGTGACGCGTATTGCGCATGGGCTACCAGTTGGCGGAGATCTAGAATATGCCGACGAGGTTACACTATCTAAAGCGCTTGAAGGTCGGAGAGAAATCAATTAGCCATATCGTTTACGCAAGCGGCAGACCGATAATCATTCGGGCTGTCGCTTTTGTTGTTCCAAGTTATGGTGAGAACTGTGTTTTCCCCGTTCTATTCCGTAGTCCAAGCCTATACATATAGTTAAGGCTTGCGAGTACGCTGAGTAAATGGGAGGGGATCGGATTGGTCAATATGCAACATGCTTCGTCTGAGAAAGATACAGCACATAAGGAAAAGCTTCGTTTGGAAATAGCGGAGGCGCACCGAGAATGGGAAAGCGCGAATCGCTTTTTTGACTATGCCGTTGGCAATGATCAGATTGATTATGCCATTCATTGCATCATTACAGCTGAAAAAAGGTACGAGATGCTTCTTCGTACAGCAAAGCGTGCGGGCGAGCAATGGCCGGCTTGGGGAGGGATAGGAAGATGAAAGCAGTCTGGTTAACGGTATTTATCGCTTCATCATTACTACTTGCTGTTGTATTATTGAAGAATAAGTGGTCCTGGGGTATGGTTAGGCGCTTTACGCTGCACCTTGTTTTGGCGGCTGGATTGTTGTACGTTCTGAACTATTCAGGATTGTTGCCGGGTATGTATATTCCGTTGAATCCCTTTACTATTGGTACGGTTATTGCTTTAGGTGTTCCTGGTGTTGCTTTGATCACGGCGCTTCAGTGGGTTGTCGTATGAGGAGTTTGTAAAAAGGTTTGCATAAAAGGTTGACTCGGAAGTGGTTTACATGCTATATTATTTCTCGCCCCAAGAGTAAGTGAACAAGCATTAAAAAAGAAATAAAAAAAACACTTGCATTAACTCGGGCACATGTGATATATTATAAAAGTCGCCAATGAGACACGCGGACGACAAGCAAGAAAAGCTTGCTCTTTGAAAACTGAACAACGAGTAATAACTGCCTCGCAAATTCTTCGGGATAAGCGAAAAAGCGATAAAAAAGTAATGAGCATTTCAAACACCAATTTGGAGAGTTTGATCCTGGCTCA
>NZ_VDBO01000016.1 GCF_005930355.1 Paenibacillus sinopodophylli | reverse complement strand
TTCGGGGTGGAAGCACAGCAATGTGTGTAGCTGACGAATACTAATCGGTCGAGGGCTTATCCTAAACACGTTTACCGCGACCCATACATCCGGTAGACAGCAGCTTTATAAGGTTCAGCAAACCTAATCTTTCGTATCCAGTTTTCAGCGTGTAAACACGCTACGTTTGGTGGCGATGGCGGAGGGGAACCACGCGTTCCCATACCGAACACGACCGTTAAGCCCTCCAGCGCCAATGGTACTTAGACCGCAGGGTCTTGGGAGAGTAGGACGTCGCCAAGCACGAGAGACCTATCGCATGTGATGCGATAGGTTTTTTGTTTGTATTCACTTGAATCCCCTGACCGTTATAAACAAAAGCCTTAGGAAGCTCTAGGAGAGCATCTAAGGCTTTTTGATTACCGCCTGTAATAGGAGGCTTCTCGTGATTCAAGTCGAAGCACGCCATCCTTCTGCTCTTTACGGAAAGAGAAGGAAAGAAGGAAACGTGGCATGAGCAGCCAAAAGTGCCAACTAACGATGCTTATCATCAAAGATTCTTTAATCCAGGGATAGAGCATAGCGATTGTACATAAGCCTATCCAGAACATATGGCGATGTACTCGGCGAAACAGCAGCAGCTTAATATCATTGGCAGGCTTAAATCCAATCCATGGAGGCGTAATTCGCCAAACCCATTTACGATCAGCGGCCTCATCTACTCCAATAAACGTGACCAGAATAATGGCAATATGAATAATTTGAACGACAGTAAATCCGAATAACCAAGCGAATAAACCGTCCATTTGATACACTAGCATTTGAAAAGCAAGGAAAATGGCTGCAATAAGCAAATGGCTTTGTATAAGCTCGGGGCGGATAATGATTCTTTTCACAAGCTGATATTGATAAATGGTAGCATTTTTTTGCTCAGATAATTTTTGAATCATGGTTTGGCGCCCTTTCTATGTCAATTGCACGGACTCTCGTTAACTATATCGGTATTTTTTGGCCAACTATCCATAGCTTTAGCGAAACATTTTTTGGGGATTCGGAACCAATAGCCCAGATGGGGCATACGATATATAAATATTTGAAATGCGCTATGAAACAAGTATAAATAGATAGACTATGTGTCATAATAGTAGCTATATAGAATCAAGCAGAAAGCGGGGATTGTTATGAACGATAATCGCGAGTATCAATGCAATATTTGTAACGAACAAAGAGAAGAAGGTCAAGGTATTCGTATTGTAACAGGGTTTATATGTGAGAGCTGCGAAGCAGAAATGGTCAAAACAGACGTTAAAGATGCTAAATATCCATTCTTTATCCATCAAATGAAGCAAATATTTTTGAGTGAAAATGCTTGAGCGGTTTCTGATTACAGAAGCTGCTCTTTTTTTGTATGCGATTAAGGTACAATAAGATAAAACATATGTTGAATGTATATTTGAAGGGATTGTCATTATATAATGAAGCCATTTGTTGCCCCGCTATTTGATGCATTGCTTAGACATACCCGTACAGCTGAGATTGGGTTTCATGTTCCCGGTCATCGTGGCGGAGAAGCACTCAACCAGCCAGAATGGTCGGATCAAGCTTACTTGGAAGCCAATACGTATTTTCAAACCGTTATGAGGATTGATGTGACTGAGCTCTCATCGACCGATGATCTGCATCATCCTGAGGCTTCTATAATGGAAGCACAAAGATTAGCAGCCCGAACTTTTGGATCAGAGGACACGTATTTTCTGGTTGGGGGCAGTACATCCGGAAATATTGCATTGCTGCTTACTATATGCGAGCCGAATGATTTGATTATCGTGCAGCGCAACGTACATAAATCTGTGCTAAACGGCTTGAGGCTGGCGGGTGCTAGAGCCGTATTTCTATCTCCTCAAGTAGAAGTCCAATCGGGATTGGCAACGATTCCTTCCGTTCAGCAAGTGGAAGAAGCGCTCGTTAAATATCCTGAGGCTAAAGCCGTCTTTTTATCGAATCCTAATTATTATGGAATGAATGTTAGGCTTACCCCGTATGTGGAGCTTGTACATCAATATAATCTTCCAATATTAATTGATGAAGCGCACGGCGCCCATTATAGTATGCATGGTGAATTGCCGCCTTCGGCTGTGTCAGAGGGGGCAGATGCTGTCGTACAGTCAGCTCATAAAACGCTGCCTACGCTGACGATGGGAGCGATGCTGCATGTACAAGGAGAACGAATCTCAAGGCAACAGCTAAGCGAATCACTTGCAATGATTCAAAGCTCAAGTCCTTCGTTTCCTATTATGGCGTCTATCGATATTTCCCGAGCAATGATTGATGCTTTAGGAGCTAAGTTGTTTCAGCAAAGTTTGGACTCAGCAAATATTTTTCGAGCGTGGTTGGATAAACAAAGCACAGGCATTTGCGAAATGAAAGCTGAAAGCAGTGAATGGCATGATCTGTGTAACGATCCCTTGCGAGTTGTGCTTTACGACAAGAGGGGGAAGTTGACCGGTTATGAGCTGCAGCAGCAGTTGGAGTCGCGGGGATGTTATGTAGAGATGGCAGATCCGCGCTATGTGGTGCTTGTACTCGGTATTCAAGCTTCTTTGGCGGATATACAGAAGCTCCAATATACACTTGAGCAGATTAGTGTAATGACAGAGGAACGATTATCTTTCATTAATGATGACCAAGAGCTCAGCGTTAAGAAGTTTGAGCAGATGATCTTGTCAGAGCCCGTTTCATTCGCCAGAGGAAGGTTTAAATACGAGGCAAGCAAGCGAATACCGTTGCACGAGTCAGAGCATCACGTTTCGGCTGAATTGGTTGTACCATATCCTCCAGGTATTGCTATCCTTTATCCAGGTGAAACGATAACTGCGGCTGCTATCAGTCGTATTAAGGAGTTAGCCTCAGTGGGTGCCAAATTTCAAGGTTCGTTGGATGGACAAATGGCAACGATCAGCGTATATCTTCAATAAAGAGGAATGGATCATGTGTTTTGAAAAATGAAGCATTTCTTCATTGTGCATGACATACTGCTTTGTTAATATAGAAGAAAGTATAGTTTACACAAACGTTAGGAGAAGCCTTAGCTTGAGAAAAGGTATTTTCATCACCATAGAGGGCGGCGAAGGAGCCGGCAAATCGACACTCATTGAACAGCTCTCGAATAAGATGCTGAATAGCGGCATGAAGATTACAACAACGCGTGAGCCTGGAGGCATACCGATTGCGGAGCAGATCCGCCATGTTATTCTGGATCGCGAGCATACAGCCATGGATGGAAGAACAGAGGCTCTGCTCTATGCAGCGGCACGAAGACAGCATTTGGTGGAGAAGGTTGCTCCAGCGCTGCAAGAAGGACAGATCGTGATTTGCGATCGATTTGTAGACAGCAGCTTAGCGTATCAGGGACATGCCAGGGGACTTGGGATGGATGAGGTATGGGCAATTAATAAATTTGCGATACTAGACCTCATGCCTGATATGACTATTTATATGGATGTATCGCCGGAAGTAGGGCTAAGGCGAATTGCTGAAGCTTCTGAGCGGGAGGTAAACCGTCTAGACTTGGAGAAGCGTTCATTTCATGAAAAAGTAAGAGAGGGATATTTGCGGCTAGTAGAGCAGAATCCTGATCGAATCGTGTTAATTAATGCTGAACAACGTCCGGAATTGGTGTTTAATGACGTTTTAAAGGCAATTGACAGTCGCTTTGCAGGAATTTTTGCAACCGATGTCAAATTGAAAAGGATGGACATTTTTGAATGATGAAGTAATGGTTGTCTAGAGTTCGAGGAAACTGTGCAAGTAGGACAAGATATAAGATAATATTCATTAATAACCTGTTCTAAAAGTAGTCAAGGGGGAATGAAGATGAAATTAGTAATTGCGGTTATTCAAGATAAGGACAGTAACCGACTGTCGAATGCATTAGTCCGTGAAGGCTTCAGAGCAACAAAGCTTGCGAGTACAGGCGGATTCTTGCGAGCAGGGAATACGACCTTTATGATTGGGATCGAGGACGAAAGAGTACACGAGGTGCTGCAGGTCATAAACGCGAACTGCAAGGTACGCGATCAATTGGTTACCCCAGTATCGCCTATGGGTGGGTCAACAGATTCTTATATCCCTTTCCCTGTCGAAGTACAGGTAGGGGGCGCAGCCGTATTCGTCATACCGGTCGAACGATTCGAGCATTTCTGAATGGGTGTGAAGAGCGATGAAAATTGACCAAGGCTTCAGACCATTAGGACAAAACCGCGCAAGTAATGACGCGTCAATGAAGCAGGTTCAGCCAAGAAGCTTTGCCGACGTCATGGTGCAGCAGGATGCTGATCGTACACAGGAGCAGCTTCAAATGAAGCTGCAGGATATCCACAAGCAGGGCGAGCGCCTAAGC
The DNA here is from genome assembly GCF_005930355.1 of Paenibacillus sinopodophylli. Taxonomy (GTDB): domain Bacteria; phylum Bacillota; class Bacilli; order Paenibacillales; family Paenibacillaceae; genus Pristimantibacillus; species Pristimantibacillus sinopodophylli. The sequence continues at coordinate 98,723 of NZ_VDBO01000016.1, read as the reverse complement.
CGAATCATGACGGTACGAGAACTGAAATTATACCGCCAAATGATTAAGCAATTTCTGGAGGACACGGTAAGACGCGGTGTCGTTCTGAAGGAAGTTAAAGGCTTTGATCGTAGAGGCCGTATTAAGCGCTACAAGCTGCTTGATGAAATTGATGCGACCCTTGTCGCTATGGCGGAGGATCTGCTCGACAGTGAGCAAGGAAGAATTGACTTGCTGAGTAAAATCGGCGAGATAAGAGGTCTTCTTATCAATCTGTTATTTTGATAAGAAGTTCGCAAGGAAAGGTAAGGAACGGCTATGAGCCTTGAACAAATTACAGGGCAATGGAAAGCCCAGCGCATTCTCTCGCACGCACTGCAAAGCGGAAAGATATCGCATGCATATTTATTTAACGGACCTTCGGGTACTGGACGAATGGCAATGGCCCGGGAATTCGCAAAGGCGCTGTTCTGTACGGCAGAAGGAGCGGACTCTTGCGGAGAATGTCTGGCGTGCAGAAAGTTTGAGCATGGAAACCAAACGGATTTAACGACAATTGCGCCTGACGGGCAATCCATCAAAATCGATCAAATACGAGAGCTGCAGCGTGATTTCTCCTATCGCAACAGCGGTACGCAGCGCAAGATCTATATGATCGAGCAGGCTGACAAGATGACGATACAGGCTGCCAACAGTTTGCTTAAGTTTTTGGAAGAGCCATTATCACCAGTTGTTGCCATATTAATAACGGATAATGGACAGGCTGTCCTGCCTACCATTCGATCACGTACACAATGGGTTCCTTTTCTCCCTATGTCGCCTGAGAGTATGCTGCAAACGTTAATAGCAGAGGGTGCCCCGTCCATACTGGCGCGAACGGCCGTACATTTAACAGCCGGATTGGACGGAGCAAGACAATTTCTCCAGCAGAATCAGTTTGCAGAAATTAGAACCCTAGTGATACAATTAGGCAAGGAGAGTTTGACCCGATTCACCGCGGCGATGATCACTGCTGGACAACAGCTATTCAAAACAGATTTAGTGGAACATACACAATTGCTGCTGTCGTTATTAGTTATATGGTTTAAAGATTTGATACAGTTCCAGGCCGGAAGGCAGGACAACATCGTTTTTATAGATCAGTTGGATTGGATAAGCAAGCATGCCTTCAATCGTTCATTCGCAGGTTGGGTGTCCTGCATCGAGCATACGCTCGAAGCGAGCAAGCGTATGCGCGCGAATGTTACGCCTCAGCTCGCATTTGAGCAACTATTGGTAAACTTACAGGAGGGCTAATTCTTGTATAATGTCATCGGTGTCCGCTTCAAGAAAGCGGGCAAGATCTATTACTTTGATCCGGTTGAGCATCCCGTGGATAAGGAGCAACATGTAATTGTTGAAACAGCACGCGGAATCGAATACGGTAAAGTGGTGGTGGGACAGAAGCAAGTCGGTGAATCGGATGTTGTTCTTCCTCTTAAGAAAGTGATACGCATAGCAAGCGATGTGGATGCGAAAGTAGTTGAAGAAAATCGCACAGCAGCCAAAAATGCGTTTTCTACTTGTCTTGAAAAGATTAAAGGTCATCAGCTGCGCATGAAGCTGGTTGATGTCGAATTTACGTTTGATCGCAACAAAATTATTTTTTACTTTACGGCAGAAGGCAGAGTCGACTTCCGTGAGTTAGTTAAGGATTTGGCCAGCGTGTTTCGTACTCGTATTGAGCTCAGGCAAATTGGGGTACGGGACGAAGCAAAGATGCTTGGTGGGATTGGTCCATGTGGACGGGTGTTATGCTGTTCCTCTTGGCTGGGTGACTTCGAGCCCGTATCAATAAAGATGGCTAAGGATCAGAATTTATCACTTAATCCGACCAAAATATCGGGGTTATGCGGACGGCTTATGTGCTGCCTGAAATATGAGCATGACAACTACGAGAGCATCCGCGAGGAGCTTCCTGCTATAGGGAAGTTCGTAGTTACTTCATATGGTGAAGGTAAAGTAACAGGTATTAACACATCCACCAAAAGCGTGTATGTGCAATTATTTGATACACCAGGTAAACCGAAAGAACTGTCCATGGATGATGTCGTCATCAAATAAGCGGCAGAATGCGATTCTCACGGGTGAGGTTACACTCACGCTTGAAGCTCTGGGGTGGGAACTTGGAGAAGAATAAGATTTTTGCGAAAATGGACGAGCTGGATAGCCAAGTTGGCGTGTTCCACAAAGAGCTTACTGATTTGAAGCAGAAAGTAAAAGAGCTGCTAGAGGATAATAAGCGTCTAAGTGAGGAGAACAACCAGCTGCGTCAGTTGTTTAAGAGAGAAGCAGAGCTGGAGCATAAAGCAGTCAAGCCGCCAGCCAAAGGTAAGAAATCAGGACCGGTGCAAGAGAGTCTTGCTCAGCATGATCCTGCATTCGTTGAAGCGAGTGTAGCGATTGGCGAAGGCCATGATAATTTGACCCGGCTGTACCATGAAGGATTCCACATATGTAACGTATATTACGGGCATTTGCGGACGGAGGGCGACTGTTTATTCTGTCTGTCCTTTCTAAATAAATAATGGAATCCGTATCGACATGCCGCCCTTGCCGCAAAGGGCGGTATTTTTATTCATATAGAGTCCTAACAATTAATAGTAACCATTAACGCAGAGGAGCGGCTTACATCGTGTCTGAACAAATAACATTAGCAGCAAATGAGCGGCTTGATGATCTGATGACAGAATCAGGCTTGAAAATTATACAAAGCAGGGAAGTATTCAGCTTCTCGCTGGATGCGGTACTTCTATCACGGTTCGCAAGTATACCTAAGCATGGTCGAATTGCTGATTTATGTACGGGAAACGGTGTTATTCCGATGCTATTAACAACGAGAACCAATGCGAAGATCGATGCGGTTGAGATTCAGCCGAGACTTGCTGATATGGCAAGAAGAAGCGTGGAGCTCAATCAGTTGACGGAGCAGATTACAGTTATTGAGCAGGATCTTAGATTATACCCGAAGCTTGCTGGCAACGGGGTATATGATGCTGTAACCGTTAATCCGCCTTATATGCCGATTACCGCAGGTGAACAGAATGAAAATGAGCATTATGCGATTGCAAGACATGAGATACACTGTACGCTTGAGGATGTAGCAGAAGCCTGCTCGCGTCTCGTTCGCCCAGGGGGAAAAGTATCAATGGTTCATCGACCGTCTAGATTGCTCGATATTGTAGAAACGATGCGGAAGTGGAGACTTGAGCCTAAGCGCATCCAATTTGTTCACCCACATGCCAATGCCGAGGCCAATATGGTGTTAATAGAAGCAATGCGTGACGGGAAGCCTGATATTAAGCTTCTTCCACCAATTATGGTTTATGAGAATGGGGTGCAGATCGTATGAATGTACAAAAAAGCTTTGCGGAATCAAATGGAATAGGAAGCCTTTATCTTGTTGCTACACCTATCGGTAACCTAGAAGATATGACTTTTCGTGCGATTCGTACGCTGAAGGAAGTACAGCTTATTGCTGCGGAGGATACGAGGCAAACCCGAAAGCTGCTTACCCATTTCGAAATACCGACAAGAATCGTAAGTTATCATGAGCATAATAAGCGAGCGAGTGGACCAGAGCTGATCCGGCTGCTGCTGGAGGGCCAATCAATTGCACTTGTAAGTGATGCGGGCTTGCCGGCCATATCCGATCCTGGAGCTGATCTAGTAAAAGAAGCTACCCAGAATAACATTCCGGTCATACCTATCCCTGGCGCGAATGCGGCGTTGTCTGCTCTTATTATCTCCGGTTTGCCCACTGATCGCTTCTTATTCGCAGGTTTTCCTCCACGCGAAAAAAAATCATTGACCAAGTGGCTGCAAGAGCTGCAGGGTCAAGCAGGAACCCTTCTTTTCTACGAATCTCCGCATCGAATTAGTAAAACGCTCGTTATCCTGCGTGAGGTACTTGGTGATCGTCAGATTGCATGTGTAAGGGAACTCACGAAACGCCACGAGGAAGCGGTACGTGGAAGCATCTCAGAATGTATGGAATGGTTCGATGCCAAGCCGCCGCAGGGAGAATTCTGTGTTGTAGTTGAGGGAGCAGGAGGAGTAGGGGCAAATGAACAGCCTATTTCGGAGATTTGGTGGTCAGAGCTAGACCTAGCTGCACATGTCGCTCATTATGAAGAGCAGCATGACCGCAAGGAAGCGATAAAAAGAACAGCGCTTGATCGTGGATTGCCGAAGCGAGATGTATACAATGAGATAAATAGATGAAAATCAGTTAAAAAATAGAAAAAGAGACAAAAAAAGACCTTCCTGGCCGGGTTCAAGCACAGGAAGGCATCAAGGAGTATTAAAAAGGTTAGAATTAACAAGTTGATAGATATAGTATAACCTATTTTTTTTATTTTGTCACAGGTGTTGGCATCTCTGACAAACAAATATGACAAACAATTTTTCCTTTGAAGTAAGAAACGTTTTCTGCATTGCCACAGAAGATACAAGCAGGCTCATATTTCTTAAGCATGATGCGCTCGCCGTCTACATAAATCTCAAGTGCATCCTTCTCGCCTATACCGAGTGTACGACGAAGTTCGATTGGTATAACGACCCGTCCAAGTTCATCAACCTTACGAACAATACCAGTAGATTTCATCATAATCTATCATTGCCCCTCTCAAAATACGATTCGCCATCGTTCGACATTGTTTTTACTTTTATGATTACTATAATACCAACGATTACCAGAATAGTCAACTAGGAATATTGCTTGTAAGTGCCGTTGTAGCAAGTATTTGACTAGATATAGAGGTCATATTACTCTGTAATAGAATACAACAGCTTCGACATTTTGGAAACTAAATTACGACACTATTCGACATGAAATTCAATTATTGTGTCGAAAATATGAACAAAGGAGATGAGAGATGATGAAGTCACAGTTGACAGAAGAGAAAGTTTTTAAGGATCCGGTTCACAATTATATTTATGTTCAGGATCAAACGATTTGGGATTTAATCAATACAAAGGAGTTCCAAAGGCTGCGTCGGATTCGGCAATTAGGTACGTCCTATTTGACCTTCCATGGGGCTGAGCACAGCCGGTTTTCCCACTCCCTCGGAGTATACGAAATTACGCGCAAAATCATATCCCAATTTGAACGTAATGGTTATCCAGATTGGCCTGCTGAGGAAAGACTGGTTTCTCTATGCGCTGCTCTGCTTCACGACGTTGGCCACGGCCCGTTCTCACACTCCTTAGAAGAGGTATTCGACACGGACCATGAAGAATGGACTTGCAAGATCGTATTGGAAGATACCGAGATTAACCAGATTTTGCGCGCTGTGTCGAGTGATTTCCCTGAAAAGGTAGCGGCTGTCATCCAAAAAAACTATCCTAAGCCCATTGTCGTCAGTTTAATATCCAGTCAAATGGACGCGGATAGAATGGATTATTTGCTTAGAGATGCGTATTTCACCGGCGTTAATTACGGAACCTTTGATTTGGAGCGGATATTGCGTGTATTGCGGCCCTATAAAGGGAAAATTGTAGTGAAAGAAAGCGGCATGCACGCTGTCGAGCACTATTTGATGTCCCGTTATCAAATGTACTGGCAAATTTATTTTCATCCCGTTACAAGAAGCTCGGAAATCATATTACGTCAAATATTTCGCAGAGCGAAGGAGCTTTATGTGGGTGGGTACGCCTTCGAGTGGATGCCTAAGCCGATTAAAGGCCTCATTCAGAATACCATGACGGTGCAGGATTATTTGAAGCTGGACGAGGCGCTCGTACAAACGTCCTTTATGCAGTGGTCTGAGGAACCAGATCCGCTATTAAGCGATCTTTGCTGCCGATTTATGAACCGTCAATTATATAAGTACATAACCATTGAGAACCCCGATGAAGCGCTATTAAATGAAATAAGCGATTGCTTCTCTTCTATAGGAATGAATCCGGATTATCATATGGAAATCGACTTCCCCTTCGACCTGCCATATGACGTTTACAGGCCGGATAAGAAAGAAGGAGAAAAGAAAGAAAAAGCGCCGATTTTGTTGCTGGATAGTGAAGACGAATTAAGTGAAATATCTGCCAAATCCGACATTGTTCGCTCGATTACGGGGCTTCATCAAGGGGAGTACCATCTGTATTATCCAGAGGAGCCGCTCATAAAAAATAAGGGCGCAATACCTGATTCGCTGAAAAAATTATTTAAACTAGATTAAAGGAGCCTGACATAAACATGACATTATTATTTGATACACATACCCATTTAGATTCAAGTAAATTCGATGAGGATCGTGACGAAGTCATACAGCGTGCGAAGGATGCAGGCGTGCATCTGCTCGTTAATATTGGGTTCAACCGCGAGACCATACCGACAACGATGGCACTTGCTGAGAAATATGATTTTATTTATGCAGCGGTTGGCTGGCACCCTGTAGACAGTATCGATATGCGTCCTGAGGATCTAGAATGGATTGAACGACTTTGCTCACATGAGAAGGTGGTTGCAATTGGTGAAATCGGGCTCGACTATCACTGGGACACCTCGCCCAAGGATGTTCAGGAGCGAATTTTTCGTGAGCAAATAAGGCTAGCTCGCAAGATTGGAAAACCGATTGTCATACATAATCGAGATGCGCATGAGGATGTTATTCGAATCCTTCAGGAGGAGAAAGCTGCTGAGGTTGGAGGGGTCATGCACTGCTTCTCAGGAAGCTGGGAGACGGCCAAGCAATGTCTGGATATGAACTTCTATATTTCATTCGGAGGACCGGTTACTTTCCAAAATGCAAGGGTACCAAAAGAGGTGCTCAAGCAGGTTCCACTCGACCGAATTTTGATCGAAACCGATGCTCCATATTTGTCTCCCCATCCGTTCCGAGGGAAGCGAAATGAGTCTGCTTACGTGCTGAGAGTAGCAGAGACAGCAGCCGAATTATTGGGCAAATCAGTAGAAGAAATAGCCTTAATTACGACCCAAAACGGTAAAAAATGTTTTGGTATTGTATAAAAACGAGAGAAATGAAGAGAATGAGAGACCTTTATCGCGTAAAAACTAATTTTTATAGCGAATATCGCTTAATTTTTCCGTCTTTACCCACCTTTTTCGCTTAAATCGTCTTTTATCGTATCTTTACAATTGACCTCGTATGAGGGTATGATTCATCTCAGAGCTTTAAAATTTTGTATTGGATTTCCAGTTTGCGCTTAATCTCCAAGTTGGAGAGCGGGGGAACCAGATACGGGAAAGCGTTCCGTATTTTGAATTCTTCAGGGGTGAATTTTGCAGCCATTGCCATGAGCATTGTTTTGCGAATAGGGCGACTCTCTTGCCCGAATCCGTCAGCTAACCTCGTAAGCGTTAATAGAGAGTGATCAACCTCGTGCATCCATTTTTCTGTATCCCAGTGTAATCAATTACTCGGGAAGCCACGAAACAGATCCTCTGTCGACGGCTTCTTTTTATTTTCGAATAATCGAGAATTTGTCGACATAGGGATAAAAGATGGGGGTGCTGAGATCGATATAGCAGTACTGGATTGCGTGCTTGCACGCCAATATACTATAGTCGCGTCAGTTGTATCATGCGTAACACTTGGCGGCGGGGCTATGAAGGAGGACCGATGAAGTGGGAATAATCCAGGTTAAGGACACCCATGGGAAACGATCATCCAGCATGTCTTTCGCATTGCGATGGAAGCGTGAAAACTTGCGTTTGATTCTTTTGAGTGCTACTATCTCAATCGCTATGACTTTCATGTTTTTGGTGTTGTTGTACGGAACGGCTGTCAAAAGCGTCTCCGTAGTAGTGAACGGACAAGAAACCATTGTAGAAACGAAGCAATGGGTCCTGCAACGCCTACTGGATGAACAAGCTATCGCAATTGGACCACATGATGAGGTGTCCATACCGCTTAATGCGGCAATAAAGGACGGAGATCGTATTGAGGTAACTCATGCGATACCGGTAATTGTGAAGGCTGATGGCAAGACCTCTACTGTGTACACGACAGAGAGAACAGTGCAGGCAGCGATCGAGGAATTACATATTCCAGTTCGTGATCAAGATAAAGTAGTGCCTCCTCTTCATACGACACTCGATAAAGAGCTGACGGTAACGGTCGTTCGTATTGACACGAAGGTGGCTGAGACGGAGCGTTCGATGCCATTCTCTATCGTGAAGAAGGCAGATCCTACACTTGCTGCAGGCAAAGAAAAGCTTGTGCAAACCGGTAAGGAAGGCCTAATTGTAGAGAGTATCGAGAAGCAGTACGAGGACGGTATTCTGATTTCGAAGAAAATGGTCAGCAAGGTTGTCCAGACAGCCGCAGTTGATCAGGTCGTCGCGATCGGAACGAAGAAGGAAGAGCCGAAAGTAACGGTTCTCTCAAGCAAGAGCCCAAGCGTTGCCTCACTAACGAAAAGCGGAGTATCGTTCAAAGCCAAAAGTGTGTTGAAGAATGTTACGCTTACAGCTTATTCTGCAGGTGTAGCTTCCACAGGCAAGGACTCTAGCCACCCGCAATATGGCATTACGGCTTCAGGAGCGCGCGTCCAAGAGGGACGTACGATTGCCGTGGATCCTAAAGTCATTCCAATCGGCTGGTGGGTATATATAGAAGGAATAGGTTTCCGTCGTGCCGAGGATAAGGGCAGCGCGATTAAAGGAAACAAAATTGACGTATACTTTGATAGTACGAAGGTCGCTAATAAGTTCGGCAGAAAGAAAGGCATAACCGTGTATGTGCTGGGGCCGAATAAACCTACTGCAAGCTAATAAGCAGCGTTACCATCATCTTATCGCCATTATTAATTAAATATGCCATCATAAGGAGAGGCACTGCCTCTTCTTTTTGCATGTTTCGGAGTATTTGATTTTTGATGTGGAGAGGAATGTGTTTGATGATCAAAGAGATTATTGTCGTTGAAGGCAAGAGCGACACCGTAGCCATCAAACGGGCGGTAGAAGCTGATACAATAGAAACGAACGGTTCGGCAATTGGCGAGGATGTTCTCAGAAGAATCGCACTTGCGAATGAACGTCGTGGAGTCATCATCTTCACTGATCCAGACCATGCAGGAGAGCGAATTCGTAAAATCGTTGCGCGGCAAGTGCCTGGCTGCAAGCATGCTTTCTTACCGCAGGAGAAAGCCTATTACAAGGGAGATATCGGAATAGAGAATGCAAGCCCGGATGCAATTCGTATGGCACTCTCCGAGCTTCGTACAGAGACGGCAGATTCCGCAGGAGAAGTGACCTTCGAGGACTTAATGGAAGCGGGATTAATTGTGCATCCGGATGCCTCTAATCGGCGTCTAATCATCGGGAAGCTGCTTGGCATCGGGTATGCAAACGGCAAACAGTTCTATAAGCGCTGTACAAGCTTCCAAATAACAAAAACAGAGTTTATTGAAGCCTATCGCAAAATGGAAGAACAATTGGAGGGGTAGATGCAATGAGCGGCCAAGATAAAAATGATGAGAGCGTTAAATCGGCGGTTAAACAAGCCTCTATTGAAGTAGCCACGCCTAAGCGGACTAAGGAGATTATTGCTAAGTACGGCTTCTCCTTCAAGAAAAGCCTAGGGCAAAATTTTCTAATTGACCAAAATATTTTAAATAACATTGTTGCAGCTGCTGAGCTGGACGAAACGAAGGGTGCGCTTGAGATCGGACCGGGAATCGGCGCCCTTACGCAGCGGCTTGCACAGGCAGCAGGCAAGGTCACAGCTGTAGAGATCGATAATCGACTAATCCCCATATTGAAGGATGTGCTCTCTGAAGAGGCGCATACGACCGTCATCCATGGCGATGTGCTTAAAATTGATTTGAAGCAGCTGTTCGCAGAGCAATTCGCGGATGTCTCTGGTGTGAGCGTCGTAGCGAATTTGCCGTACTACGTCACAACACCCATTCTGATGAAGCTGCTGGAGGAGAAGCTGCCTCTGGAACATATCGTCGTTATGATTCAGAAAGAAGTAGCGGAGCGCATGGCTGCAAAGCCAGGCGGCAAGGAGTACGGCAGTCTGAGCGTCGCTGTGCAGTACTATTGTGTACCTAAGGTTGTTTGTATGGTACCGCATACGGTGTTTATACCGCAGCCTAATGTAGACTCAGCCGTCATCAAGCTGTCCTTGCGAGAGAAACCGGCTGTCGATGTTCCTGATGAGGATCATTTCTTCCGCGTTGTACAAGCCAGCTTCGCACAGCGCCGGAAGACGCTTGCTAATAATTTGACCGCGTTCGTTGGCAAAGAGCGGCGTGAAGCATTGACTGAGATGCTTCTGAAGAATGATATCGACCCTATTAGGCGCGGAGAGACACTGTCTCTTGAAGAGTTTGCGCGAATTAGCAGGAGCATGCTCGAAGCGGGCTGGGGCAGCCAAAGCGTTTCGTCATAAAAATACTCACCATTCGCCCTGTCTGCCCATAGGATAGACGAAGAGGTGATTTACCCATGAAGCAAGGGGACCTGGTCGTCCGCAAATCGTATGGCGGTGACGTGCTATTCAAAGTTGAGGCTGTTCGTACACATACCGCGGTTCTGAAAGGCACGGATTACCGATTGCTTGCGGATGCTCCGATTCCTGATTTGTCGGTCATACGCGATCCAGAAACGACAAGCGCGGTTCAAGAAGTACGTATTAAAGTTAACGACTCTTTAAAACGGATGCATTCCGAACGAGAGCGTCAAACGATGGAGAATGAGGATCATATCCGGCATGCGATGCAGCAGAGCCAGCCATTTTTTGAGGTGCCTGGAAAGGTGCTTCATCTCGACGGCGACGGTAACTATTTAAAGAAGAGCATGCAATTGTATAATACGATGCATGTCCCTTCGCATGGACTTCACGTACATGAATCGCAAATGGCTGATGTGCTGTACCGACTACTGCCGCAAATACAACCTGATATTGTCGTCATTACAGGTCATGACGGCGTTCTGAAAAACCGTGCTCCAATGGATCTGTATAGCTTGAGCAGCTACAAAAACTCACAGCATTTCGTTAATGCTGTGCGGGTGGCTCGCGAGTATGAGAAGAACCGTGATGGGTTGATCGTCATCGCTGGAGCCTGTCAGTCGCATTTCGAGGCGTTGTTGCAGGTGGGCTCCAACTTCGCAAGCTCACCTGGCCGCATATTGATACACGCGCTAGATCCGGTGTATATCGCAATCAAGGCGAGCTACACCTCAATTAAAGACACGATAAACTTATCGGATGTCATTCATGGCACGATTAGCGGCATCGATGGCGTAGGCGGTATTGAGACGATGGGGCGCTTCCGCGTAGGCTTGCCTAAGCCTCAAATAACGGCTTCCAACTCGGTTTTAAAGCAGTAGCTGTCAGTAAAGATGCTACTTAGCCAACTCAATTTCATACGAGCAGGGTGCAAAATAGCCGCTGCAAAGCGCAAATATACATATGGAAGGGCAATCAACTTCTTAATATGTATATTTTTTTGCATAGCTATGCATCATTTTTTAAAAAATGGGTGAAATCACCGTTGACAAGTAAATATTCCTACTGATATAATATTTTGCTTTGTTTGACAAGCCCTCTCTTTTTGGTTATAATGAACAAGGAAAGAGGTGGTAGTGGACAATGGCTAAAAATGCGCTATTGGATATTAAACGCAGCTTGGAATCTCATGTTGGCTCCAAAATACGTCTTCGAGCGAACGGTGGCCGACGAAAGACCATCGAACGTACCGGTACGTTGGAAGAAACCTACCCTTCTGTTTTCATTGTCAAGCTGGATGAAGAACAACATGCGTTCAAGCGTGTCTCATACAGTTATGCGGACATACTGACTGAGTCGGTGGAAGTGACCGTATGCAATGATGAAGGTCAAGTCCGTATCGCCCATTTGCAACAATAGAATATATATCGCCCAGTGAGGCATGTGAGCACAGATTGTATCTGTGCTCTTTTTTTGTGTTGAATTAAGCCTGCTCCGCGTACACCCTGCCTGCCTCGGCGTATTGTCGCCCTTGAATGGACATACTACCTGTGCAGTTGTGACGAAGGTATACAAGGAGTCCTGTTCATTCAGAAACGGAGGTTAGGCGAATGGGTCGAAGAAGACGTAGTGTAATGTCTGAGCAATTGAAGTATGAGCTTGCCAAGGATCTTGGGTTCTACGATACGGTACAGCAAGAGGGCTGGGGAAGCATACGTGCGAAGGATGCCGGAAATATGGTTAAACGCGCGATACAGCTTGCAGAACAAGCCGCAGCGAAGTCCAATCAGCCTTAAAGGAATTGGTACATTAAGCATGAAAAAGCTAAGCGGAAGACATCCGGAAAATTGCGGATTGTCATCTCTTAGCTTTTATTGCGTTCGTTTGATATAATATTGCATAAAGCTTATGGACGAACGGGTGAACTCATCAGATGAAAATTTATGAAAAAGCGCCAGCCAAAATTAACTTATTGCTCGACGTACTCCGCAAGCGAGATGACGGCTACCATGAAGTCGAAATGATTATGACGATGGTAGACTTAGCAGACCGACTTGAAATGGAAGAACTGCCTCGAGATACGATCATTATTTCAAGCCAAGTTGGCTACATACCGCTAGACGAGAAGAACCTCGCTTTCCAAGCGGCCAGGCTTATTAAAGAGCGATATGATGTGAAGCAAGGCGTATATATTCATTTGGACAAACAGATTCCGGTTGCTGCAGGTCTTGCAGGAGGCAGCAGTGACGCTGCTGCCGCGCTTCGTGGTCTTAATCGACTGTGGAAGCTGCAAATTCCAGAGGACGAGCTGTGCCGCCTTGGCGCAGAGCTAGGCTCTGATGTGCCATTCTGTGTGACTGGCGGAACGGCAATCGCTCGCGGTCGCGGCGAGAAGCTGGAGCATATCGAGAAGCCACCGCAATGCTGGGTCGTACTTGCGAAGCCGCCGATCAACGTATCGACGGCAGATGTGTATGGACGATTCCGTGCGAATGAGCTCAAAGAGCATCCATCGATTCCTAATATGGTTAGTGCGCTTGAGCGAGGCTCCTTCACAGATATATGTGAGGGGCTCGGCAATGTGCTCGAGAATGTGACGCTGAGTCTCTACCCAGAGGTTATGCAGCTCAAGGAAAGCATGATTCGACTAGGTGCCGACGGCGTACTGATGTCCGGAAGCGGACCGACGGTATTCGGACTCGTATCTAAGGAAGCTAAGCTTCCTCGCATTTATAACGGTCTCCGCGGTTTCTGCAAAGAGGTCTATGTGGTAAGAATGCTGACATAGGACTGACGTTCTTCTTGATTAAATCCGTATAAAAATGTTATATTGACATTATATTATTCGGATTTAGTGGGGGGAGATGTGCTTGAAAAAGTTGAAACGGAGCTCGCGGTTGGTAGAAATGACTCAATACCTGTTAAGTCGTCCCCACACGTTAATTTCACTGACAGCATTTGCTGATCGATATCAATCGGCAAAGTCTTCGATAAGCGAGGACCTGGCGATTATTAAAGAAGTGTTCGAGGAAGAAGGCATTGGCGAGCTTCACACCCATGCAGGAGCTGCGGGCGGGGTAAAATATACGCCAAAAATGCAAGAAGCGACGGCTCTTACGATTATGACGAGCATATGCCGCCAGCTAGAGCAGCCTGAGAGGGTTCTTCCCGGCGGCTATTTGTATATAACGGATATGTTAGGCCAGCCGGAGCTGCTTGCAGATGTCGGGAGAATGTTCGCAACTGCATTCGCGGACCGGAAGATTGATGTCATTATGACAGTTGAAACCAAAGGCATACCGCTTGCCTATGCGACGGCTGCCTGTTTGAATATCCCCGTTGTCATGGTTCGTCGCGACAATAAGGTAACGGAGGGCTCTGCAGTTAGTATTAACTACGTATCAGGGTCAACCAAACGCATTCAGACGATGTCTTTGGCGCGCAGAGCGCTTAAGGAGCAATCTCGCGTCCTTATTATCGACGATTTCATGAAAGCGGGAGGAACCATTCAGGGCATGATGGATTTGCTGTTTGAATTCAAAGCGACTGTAGCGGGTGTCGGCGTATTTGTTGAATCCGGTGAGGTAGAGCTGGAAGAGAGACTGCTTGAGGATTATGTATCACTCGCAAAGCTAACTGCCGTTGATATGAAGACGAAGCAGACGACGGTAATTCCGGGCAACTATTTCAAAGCATAGAGGTGTAAATCGCTATGCTTCCAATATCTTTCATAGAAAGCTGGGACCATTATGACGGCAAAACAACCATTGCAAGTGATTGCAACAGACCAAGCGCCTGCAGCAATCGGACCTTATTCACAGGCAATTCATATCGGAGGTTTATTATTTACTTCCGGACAGATTCCTCTTGATGCATCCGGGCAGCTTGTTGAGGGTGGTATCGAGGAGCAGACTCATCAAGTATTCCGCAACTTGGAGGCTGTACTTGCAGCAGCCGGTGCGAGCTTTCAGGATGTCGTTAAAGCGACTGTTTTTATGAAAGATATGAATCAATTCGCAACGGTAAACAGCATATACGCTTCCTACTTCGGAGAGCATAAACCAGCTCGTTCGACCGTTGAGGTCGCAAGACTGCCAAAGGATGTTTTTGTCGAAATAGAGGTCATTGCATCGACAATTGTCGAATGAAAACGAAAAAGATTCAAATTAAAAAAAATATTTTAAATAGAGCATGATTTTACCAAAAATGTAGAAGGAATTGGCACAAAAACGTGGAAGTATACACCAAGTCTCTGATAGACAAAGGTGGTGAACACAAGTGCAAATTACTGATGTCAGACTCCGCCGCGTAAATTCCGAAGGGCGTATGAAGGCAATCGCATCCATTACTATTGATAATGAATTCGTTGTTCACGATATTCGTGTCATCGATGGAAACAATGGTATGTTCGTTGCAATGCCAAGCAAACGTACTCCGGATGGAGAATTTCGGGATATCGCTCATCCGATCTCTTCAACAACTCGGGAGAAAATCCAGGCTGCTGTTCTCGCTGAATACGAGCGAGCTGCAGAAACAGAAGAAATTGTTATTGAAGAAGGCGCGTAAACAAAGTTTTTTTTTCGAGGTTGGGGTTGATTGGAGAAGAGAGCCATGGCTCTCTTTTCTTTTTTTTGCGGTTGTAGCAGGTGGGCAGGTGTGAGGGCTACTAAAAAGGAGAAAGTGATTATCCATTCAGGTAAAGAGGAACATAGGCCATTAACGCTTGGAAATTGAAGAACATCTTCGTATAATGGAATATAATATAGCTAGTAAATGGCGAAATGCCGCAAGGCTTATTCATAGATGATCTAGGGGGTCTTTTAATTGAAAGTAATGGCGATTGTGCTTGCTGCTGGACAGGGCAAGCGAATGAAATCGAAGTTATATAAAGTGCTTCATCCCGTATGCGGCAAACCGATGGTTGGTCATGTGGTCGATGTGGTGAAGGAGGCAGCTGCGGAGCGTTCGGTTGTTATTGTTGGACACGGTGCAGAAATGGTCAAATCGTATTTGGGCGACAGCGCAGAGTATATCCTTCAAGAGCAGCAGCTAGGTACAGGCCACGCCGTACGTCAGGCTGAAGCATTGCTTGGAGGAGAAGTGGGCACGACGATCGTTATTTGCGGTGATACGCCGCTTGTGCAAGCATCAACGATTAACGCGATGCTAGAGCTTCATCATTCCAGCGGGGCGGCAGCGACCGTTCTTACGGCAGCCTTTGCTGATCCGACAGGATATGGCCGTATTATTCGTGGAGTAGATGGTACCGTTCAGCGAATTGTGGAGCAGAAGGACTGCTCCCCAGAGGAAGCAGCTGTCTTGGAGATTAATACAGGCACATACTGCTTCGATAATCAGAAGCTGTTCGCAGCGCTCGGACAGGTTACGAACAACAATGCACAGGGCGAATACTATTTGCCAGACGTTATTGGTATTTTCCGTGAATCAGGCGAATCCGTGCAGGGCTACTGTACAACTGATCTAGCCGAGGCGATTGGTGTCAATGATCGTGTAGCACTTGCTGAGGCAGAAGGCTATATGCGTGAGCGAATTAACCGCAAGCATCTGCTTGCAGGTGTAACTCTCATTGATGCTTCATCTACGTATATCGAAGCTGGTGTGCAAATCGGTTCAGACACCGTTATTTACCCAGGTACTGTGCTGCGTGGTTCAACCGTTATTGGCGAGGATTGCGTGATTGGACCGCAAGCGGACATTGCAGACAGTGTTATCGGCAATGGCGTAACGATCAAATACTCAGTGGTTGCCGAGTCTGTCGTAGGCGATACAAGCTCCGTAGGACCATATGCAAATCTACGTCCAGGCTCCAAGCTTGGCAAAGGCTGCAAAATCGGGGATTTCGTAGAGCTCAAAAACGCTTCGCTTGATGATGGCAGCAAAGTTTCTCATCTAAGCTATGTTGGCGATGCTAAGGTAGGCAAAGACGTTAATATCGGCTGTGGAGCAATCACAGTCAACTATGATGGCTTTAATAAGTTTGTAACTGAAATCGGTGACCATGCATTCGTAGGAAGCAACGTCAACTTGATTGCACCGGTTAAAATTGGTGATGGCGCTTATGTTGTAGCTGGCTCAACCGTTACACATGATGTACCTGCCGGTGATTTGGCAATCGCGCGCGAGCGCCAGGTCAATAAAGCGGGTTATGCGGATAAAATCCGTGGACGAGCGAAAGCAAAGAAAGACAAGAAGCAGCCATAACTTCATTACTCCTATATCAAACAGGCAGGGACGAATTCAAAACTGAATTCACCACTGCCTGTTTATTTTTTGTCAAAAGTTTAATTTGAGCGGAGAGTGGGTAAGTTATAGGGACATGATTTATGATGCTTAGTTCAGTTATTCAAAACTAAGCAAACACTAGGAGGTAATCCATATGAGTATTGCTATGAAGGCGGATCAACGAACAGTCACGACGAAAGGTGAGTTGCGCCAATTGCGGCTCCAAGGAAAAATACCTGGCGTTATTTACGGAAAACAGTTACAGGATACTGCACAAGTAGCCGTTGACGGCAAAGAGCTGCAGGCGTTGCTGCGCACGCAACCGAATGCGGTGCTTGAAGTGAATATTCCTTCTCATGGCAAGACGTCTGTCATGATCTCTGAAATACAGCGGGATTCATTGAGCCGTCAGGTGATACATGTTGATTTCCACCAAATAAATATGAATGAAAATGTCCGTGCGAATGTTCGCATACATGCCGAAGGTGACTCCCAAGGCGTACGCGAAGGTGGAATTCTCCAAATGATTCTGCATGAGCTGGAGGTTCAGTGCTTGCCAGGAAACATTCCTGATTCGGTAAGTGTTGATATATCGACACTCGAAGTCGGCGAAAGCTTATTAGTTAGCGATTTGTTGCTGCCTAAGGGCATAGAGGCGCTGGCTGATCAAGAGCAGGTTGTCGTTACGATACTTGCGCCGCAGAAGGAGCTTACCGAGGAAGAGGCAGAGAATGCTGCTGTGGAGGCTGCAGAGGCAGAAGCGCGTTCCAAGGAAGAGCAGCTTGAAGGCGTTAAGAGCCTGTAGAGGTTCCTTTTCTTCGCATAGAAGCATGGTCTGCTCGGCGCCGTCCTTATACAGGGCGGCGTTGTTTGTGATGTGAGCTGGATGGCAACGCGGTTAAATATCAGCATGATTATCCAGTCTTGGATGTTTACGCTTGCAACAGATTATGTTACATTTGTCCGTAAAGGAGTGGAGCAAGCGATGAGGTGGATTGCAGGATTAGGTAATCCTGGCGGCGCTTATCAAGGGACTAGGCATAATGTCGGATTTATGGTTATTGATGAGCTGGCAAAGCGCTGGGGCATTAGCGTGACGCAAAACAAATGTAAGGCATTAATCGGTGAGGGCAACGTGCAGGGCACGAAGGTCATTCTTATTAAACCGATGACATATATGAATCTATCTGGGGAGTCCGTTCGTTCCTTTCTTGATTATTTCAAAGCTGATGTAGAAGACGGACTCATTGTGTATGATGATTTGGATACGGAGATTGGCAAGCTTAGGCTTCGTTATCAAGGCAGCGCAGGCGGCCATAACGGCATCAAGTCGCTTATTCAGCATCTGGGTACACAGACGTTCGACCGTGTTCGCATGGGCATATCACGTCCGCAGCCGGGAATGAACATAGCAGATTATGTGCTTTCGTCTTTTCCAAAGAATGAACATGAGAAACTGGCTGCAATGATCTCAGACGCTTGCGATGCCATTGAATTCAGATTAAAGGCACCATTTGAGGAAACGATGGCAAAGTTTAACCGTTAATCTGTTAAATGACAACAATGCGGGCATACTGAAGGGTATAACGACTCTTCAGGAGGCATACATATGGCTGTAAACTATATTTGTAGACATTGCAGAACGTCAATTGGGTCGCTTAGCGGGTCAGATATTACGGAGCAGCAGCTCGGTTTCCATTTCTTGACCCCCGAAGAACGCAGCGATATAATAGCGTATGACCCGAATGGAGATGTGACGGTAAAGGTGGTTTGTGATTATTGCCGCGAGGCGATAGACACGAATCCGGAGCTTCATTTGGTAGCTAATCCACTTCAATGATGGCAAGTGAATAATGTGAGCCTTAGCGGTTTGGCTGAGGCTTCTTTTCAATGTACAGGGAGTGATCATATCACTCTCCGATTGTGTATAGAAACGAGGCGATCCAACAGTTGAAAGCGTTAATTAATGCTTTTGCCGCGGATGCGGACGTTCAGTCTGTCATATCCGGTATTCGTAAAGGCATGCGTGAACAGATGATATCTGGGCTCGCAGGCTCCTCCAGGCAAGTGCTTATTGCAGCATTGCAGGAGGATGTAGAGCGTCCAATGCTCGTGGTTACCCATAATATGTTCTCGGCGCAGAAAATCGCAGAGGATTTGCAGGAATGCCTCTCTCCAGATAACGTATTGCTATATCCCGCGAATGAGCTTGTTGCTGCCGAAGCGGCGATCTCGAGTCCCGAGACGCTGGCGCAGCGAATGGATGTGCTGATCAAGCTGTCCAAAGGCTATCGCGGGATTGTTGTCGTGCCTTTCTCTGGCGTAAGGCGCTATCTTCCTATCAGCAGCGTCATGGCTGAAGCGCATATTGCTATTCAAGTAGGAGACTCTTTGCCGATTGACCAATTCTTACGCCAAATGACGGCGCTCGGCTATACGAGAGCTGACCGCGTAGAGCTGCGTGGCGAGCTGAGCGTGCGTGGTGGTATTGTCGACTTTTATCCAATATCCGATGCCAATGCGTACCGCATTGAGTGGTTTGGAGACGATGTTGATTCTATTCGTACATTCGATCCGGCGGATCAGCGTTCCTTGGACCGTCTTGAGTCCTTTGTCGTTCCGCCATGTCAGGAGCTTCTCTCTGATGGACAGCGGATGGAGATTGCGGCAAATCATGCGCAGCAGCTGCTTGAGAAGCAGCTCGACAAGATGACAGATCGTACAGCGAAGGATCGTCTTCGTACGGAGCTTGGCGGCGAGATTGAACGATTGCGCGAGCATATGTATTTCCCTGAAATTTATAAATATGTTTCTTTATTGTACCCAGAGCGGCAGACGATCCTTGATTATATGCCAAGTGATACGCTGCTTATATTAGACGAGCCGACGCGTTTGATCGAGACCTCCAAACAATTGGAGCGGGATGAGGCGGAGTGGTCGATGCATCTGCTGCAGAACGGCAAATCGCTGCCGGGCTTTGTACTGGCGCGCGAAACAGAGGAGATTCTGCATCGCCGTCCTTTTCCAACCTTGTTCCTTTCGCTGTTTCTCAGACAAATTCCACATTCACAGCCGCAAAACATATTAAACATGACCAGCCGTTCGATGCAGAACTTCCACGGGCAAATGAATGTACTAAAAACCGAAATGGAGCGCTGGCGTAAGACGGGTGCAACGGTCATGATGCTTGCCGGCAACGCCGAGCGTATGGAGCGGATGCGCCGAGTTCTAGATGATTACAGTATTGAAATACCGACGATTCTTGAAGGCAATCTGCAATCGGGGTTTGAGCTTCCCTCGTCTCATCTCGTCATCATTACGGAAGGCGAGATGTTCTCGCAGAAGCAGCGCAAAGCAAGGCGGTTGGATAAGAAGGTAGACAATGCAGAGCGTATCAAGAGCTATACGGAGCTGAAAGTCGGCGACTATGTCGTACATCACAATCACGGCATTGGTAAATACGTAGGCATTGGAACGCTTGAAATCGCAGGCATTCATAAGGACTATTTGCATATTCTATACGCGGGCGGCGACAAGTTGTCCGTTCCTATCGAGCAAGTAGATATGATTCAGAAATATGTAGGCAATGAGGAGAAAGAGCCTAAGGTCAATAAGCTGGGCGGCAGTGAATGGACGCGGGCGAAGAGTAAAGTGAAAGCATCTGTGCAGGATATCGCCGATGATTTGATCAAGCTCTATGCTGAACGGCAGACCGCACCAGGCTATGCCTTCGGACAAGATACCTCTTATCAGAATGAATTCGAGGCTATGTTCCCTTATGATGAAACTCGGGATCAGCTTAGGGCAATTGAAGAAATTAAGAAGGACATGGAGAAAACACAGCCTATGGATCGGCTGTTATGTGGTGACGTAGGGTATGGGAAAACAGAGGTTGCGATCCGTGCGGCATTCAAGTCAGCGATGGATAGCAAGCAGGTAGCTGTTCTTGTACCGACAACGATTCTGGCACAGCAGCATTATGAAACCTTTAAGGAGCGTTTCGCCGGTTATCCGATTAATGTTCAGGTACTCAGCCGCTTCCGCTCACGCAAAGAGCAGAATGATACGATGAAGGGGCTGAAGGCCGGAACCGTTGACGTCGTTATCGGCACTCACCGCTTGTTGTCTCAGGATATTATATTCAAATCGCTCGGGCTGCTAATTGTCGATGAAGAGCAGCGCTTTGGCGTCTCGCATAAGGAGAAGCTGAAGAAGCTGAAAACAAACGTTGATGTGCTTACGTTGACAGCGACGCCGATTCCAAGAACGCTGCATATGTCGATGCTTGGCGTGAGGGATTTGTCGGTTATTGAGACGCCGCCGGAGAATCGTTTCCCCGTACAAACCTATGTGGTGGAATACAGCCCGTCCCTCGTACGAGAGTCCATTGAGCGGGAGCTTGCACGCGGCGGCCAAGTCTACTACTTGTATAATAGGGTACAAGGCATCTATCAAATGGCCGAGCAGATAAATGCATTGGTGCCAGGTGCTAGAGTTGCAGTCGGGCATGGTCAAATGTCGGAGCAGGAGCTGGAGAAGACGATTCTCGACTTCCTAGACGGCGAATCAGATGTACTGGTCAGTACAAGCATTATCGAAACAGGCGTTGACATTCCGAACGTAAATACGCTGATCGTGCACGACGCGGACAAAATGGGACTCTCGCAACTCTACCAGCTGCGTGGACGAGTAGGCAGGTCAAACCGTATCGCGTATGCCTATTTCACATACCAACGCGACAAAGTACTTACAGAGGTGGCTGAAAAACGACTTCAGTCAATCAAGGAGTTCACGGAGCTCGGCTCCGGGTTCAAAATCGCTATGCGAGATTTATCGATACGCGGAGCGGGCAATTTGCTAGGAGCTGAGCAGCATGGCTTCATTGCTTCTGTAGGCTTCGATATGTACTCGCAAATGCTTGCGGATGAGATTGCCAAGCGCAAGGCGGAGATGAGCGGCGAGGAAGTCAAGGTAGAGAAGCCGGTTAGCACAGTAATCGATGTTAGCATCGATGCGTACCTGCCTTCTGATTACATTTATGACAGCATTCAAAAAATCGAAATTTACAAAAAAGTTGCTGCCATACGTACTTTCGAGGAATCGGATGATGTTATCGATGAGCTCGTAGACCGGTTTGGAGATTTGCCGCAGGCGGTAAGCAATCTACTAGCGGTTGCGAGAATGAAAGTATATGGCACTTTATATGGAATCGAGCAGGTTGGCGGCAAGGGCGATGACATTCTTCTAAGGTTTGCTACAGGTGAGAAACGCCGAATTGACCGTAAAAAAGTGGATCAGCTTTGCCTGAAGCATGAGAACCGCTTCAAGCAAGGAAGTGATCAGGAACCGAATCCAAGTATTCTGCTGCGGGGCAAGGGTCTGAGCATGGAGCAGAAGATTCATGTGATCGAACAATTTCTGCAAGGGTACAAGGATACGCTGCTGGATCAGGAACAATTGCAAAAGGCAATGCCGTAGACAATATTCGCTTTATATGATGCTTTTCTGATACAATATGATCAAGCTTAATAGATGAAAGGGGATTCAACATGTTACACAATTCACGCAAATTGGCATGGCGCAAGAGCGCGCTGCTTATCGTGGCAGCATTGCTCGTCATGACATTGGCGGCATGCGGCGCGAAAGAAACCGAAGTTGCAACGTACAAAGGCGGCAACGTAACAGATAAGGAATTTAACAAGTATTTGGATGTATTCACTGTGATTCAGCCTACCTACGCACAGCTTGTTGAAATACCGCAATTTAAGGAGCAGTTGCTCCAGCAGTATATTTCATACAAAATTCTTGGCAGTCAGGCTTCTGACGAATCTGTTAAAACAGCCGAGAAAGAAGTAGCCGAGCAAATGACGGAGTTTAAGTCTCAGCTCAAAACAAATACGGAGCTAAAAGCTGCTTTAGATGCGAAGAAATTGAAAAACAAAGATATGGAAAATTATTTGCTGCTCAGTTCGAAGGTCGTTGCACACATGAACTCCCAAGTGACAGAAGAGCAAATGAAAACGGAATATGAAACGAATCTAATTAATTATGCTACGGTTACGGTGCGTCATATTCTAGTAGCTACTAAGGATCAATCTTCGCAGGAAGAGAAGGAGCTTCGCACAGCTGAAGAAGCTCTAGCTCGCGCCAAAGAAGTGAAACAGAAGCTTGATGCAGGCGGAGACTGGGCAGTACTTGCCAAAGAGTATTCCGATGATCCAGGCTCTAAGGAAAAAGGCGGCCTTTACGAGAACCAAAAAAATGGTAATTGGGTAGAAGAGTTTAAACAGGCAGCGTTCAAACAAGAAATTGGTATTGTTGGAGAGCCTGTGGAAACAGAGTTCGGCTACCATGTTATTCTTGTAGAGAAACGCGATACGCCTGCCTTCGATACATTGGCTGATGCAGCCAAAGAAGACGTGAAAAGCGCAGTAGCGTATACGCTGATGAATAAATACATGACGGACGAGCTTCCTAAGCAAGAAATCGTAAGCAAGCTTCCTAAGGCTGAAGAAGAGACGCCTGCAAGCGATGCGCCTGCTGGCGACGATGCTGCGGCAACAGATGCTCCAACCGAAGCGCCTGCAACAAAATAATCAGAATGCTTACCGGACCCTTTAACCATGCCGTGGTTAAGGGGTCTTTTTCATGCAATATGACGCTAAGGATGGATGGTAGGATAAGACAAATGTATCGTGATGCTCCAACCTGCCATTGTGATTAAGCTCGTAAAGCGGCGGGTTAAAGAAAATAAATGGTTGCCAGTACTCACCTTGGGTTTACCTAGGGTGAGTTTTTTGTTATTTATAATGTCAGGAAATATGTCATAAATGAATTGGAAAAAGCATATCACAAAGAGTGTTGAAATTACAGTGTTATAATTAATGACGTAAAATTGAATAAAAACACCCCTAAAAGTCTATTTTTAAGTAAAATTCTATCCATTTAAAATTTTGGTGTAAAGTATATTGACATACATATTATGGTCATTCTATAATGAAACCACGAACGATACAAAATGTTTCTTAGAGAACGTTCGGAAATAGAGGGAAATATACAGAACTGGGGAGTGGGAAGATGAAAAAGAGAATGTTTTATCAATTCAGTGTGTTGCTAGTTGCAGTAACGATCGTATTGGCAGGCTGCGGAGCAAATGACAACAAAACGGCATCTACGAATGGAGAGACAGATAAAGCAACAAACACAGCGAATTCGGGAGCAAGCACAGAGGGGGAAATTAAAGTAGGCATCCTGCACTCGCAGAGTGGCACGATGGCAATTAGTGAGGTTTCAGTTATTGATGCTGAGATGATGGCTATTGATGAGATTAATGCAGCAGGCGGGGTATTAGGCAAAAAAATCGTGCCTGTGCTAGAGGATGGTGCTTCTGATTGGCCGACCTTTGCTGAGAAAGCTCGTAAGCTCATTTCTGAAGATAAGGTAGCTACCGTATTCGGCGGGTGGACCTCTGCTAGCCGGAAAGCAATGAAACCGGTATTCGAGGAGCTAAACGGCTTACTCTGGTACCCAGTGCAGTACGAAGGACTGGAATCATCCCCTAATATCTTCTACACAGGAGCTACGACGAACCAACAGATCGTTCCTTCGGTCTCGTGGCTGCTTGAAAACCGCGGTAAGAAATTTTATTTGCTTGGCTCAGACTATGTGTTCCCTCGCACCGCAAACCTCGTTATTAAAGAGCAGTTGAAAGCGGAGGGCGGCGAGCTCGTTGGTGAAGAATATACACCGCTCGGCCATACCGATTACAGTACTTTGATCAGCAAGATCAAACAAGCGAAACCGGATGTTGTGTACAATACATTGAATGGTGACAGTAACGTTGCCTTCTTCAAGCAGTTGAAGGATGCGGGAATTACAGCTAAAGATTTGACGACCTTGTCCGTATCGGTTGCAGAGGAAGAGATTCGCGGCATTGGTGTCGATGTGCTGGAAGGTCACCTTGCAGCGTGGAATTACTATCAAACGACAGATACGCCGGCTAACAAAACATTCGTTGAGAATTATAAGAAAAAATTCGGAGATGAGCGTGTAACGGCCGATCCGATTGAAGCGGGCTATACGGCAGTGTATTTATGGGCTGCGGCGGTCGAGAAGGCTGGATCGGTTGAAGTGGATAAGGTGAAAGAAGCGGCCAAAGAGCTGGAGTGGGACGCTCCGGAGGGTAAAGTGAAAATTGATGGTGCGACTCAGCATATCTACAAAACGGTTCGAATCGGCGAGGTGCAGGCTGATGGTCAATTCAAGGAATTGTGGAATTCGGGTGAAGCTGTTAAGCCTGATCCTTATTTGAAGGGCTACGAATGGGCGGCTAGCATTCAACCGACAGAATAGTTCATAAGCAAGCTATGGTCTAATACGCAGCCATAAAAGGGGGAGTATTCGAGTAGCTTCGAATGCTCCCCCTTCTGTTTGGCAAAGGTGAACAGCAACGGCGGTTTACGTTAGAGGGGAGCGGTCATATGGAAGTGTTTCTGCTGCAGATATTCAATGGATTGAGCATCAGCTCTATCTTGTTGCTTGTTGCTTTGGGTCTAGCGATTACGTTCGGCCTCATGAAGGTAATCAATATGGCGCACGGCGAGTTGATTATGATTGGTGCTTACTCGACGTACCTTACACAAAATTTGTTTCATGATTATTTGCCCAAATCAATGTTTGATTGGTATTTCGTATTGGCGGTGCCAGTTAGCTTTGTGATCGCTTTTCTTTTTGGTCTTATTCTTGAAATGTCGCTCATTCGCTTCTTATATGGCCGGCCGCTTGACAGCTTGCTTGCGACATGGGGAGTAGGCCTAGTATTGCAGCAGTTGGCTAGGTCCATATTCGGTGCTCCTAACGTAGCAGTAACGAGCCCGGCATGGCTGAATGGCGGTCTGAAAATTATGGATGGTACGCTGCTTCCTTATAAACGCATATTCATTATCGCTCTTGTGATTGCTTGCTTAGTAGCGATGTACTTCTACATTTATCGCAGCCATGAGGGAAGACGGATGCGAGCAGTGATGCAAAATCGTGATATGGCCTCATGTCTTGGCGTGTCAACAAGGCGGGTGGATGCGATGACCTTCGCCATTGGCTCAGGTATTGCGGGAATTGCTGGCTGCGCGTTGACGCTATTAGGTCCTATTGGTCCTTCGCTCGGGACGTATTATATCGTTGATGCCTTTATGGTGGTTGTGCTTGGCGGGGTTGGGAAGCTAGTTGGAACTGTGCTCGGTGCAACAGGAATCGGTATGTTCAATACACTGTTCGAGTATTGGACGAATGCGTCGCTTGGTAAAGTGCTCGTGTTTGTTTGTATCGTTGCCTTCCTGCAATGGAAGCCTATGGGGCTTGTTGCCATGCGTTCGAGGTCGCTGGATTAGGATAAGGAGGGTGGATGCTCATGCGATTGCAAAAATTTACGCCACAGCGTATTTGGATATTGATTGGTTATGCAGCAGCAGCGGCAGCTTTATTCTCGGCACCGCTGTTCGTAAGTGATTTCAGGCTCAATCTGCTTGCGAAATTTCTAGCCTTTGCTATCGTGGCGCTCGGGCTTGACCTCATATGGGGCTACACTGGAATTCTGAGCTTAGGGCATGGCATCTTCTTTGGACTTGGTGCGTACGCGATGGCTATGTATTTGAAGCTCGAGGCAAGCGGAGGCAAGCCGCCTGATTTCATGGGGTGGAGCGGGCTAAAGGAGCTTCCCTTGTTCTGGCAGCCGTTCCAAAGCTTCTGGTTTGCTGTGGCTATGGGCATTGCGATACCGGCTCTGCTCGCGCTGGTGCTTGGATATTTCACTTTCCGCAATCGGATTAGGGGCGTGTATTTCACAATATTAACGCAGGCGCTCGTCATTATTACGACAACGCTTCTCATTGGCCAGCAAGCATTCACTGGCGGCACGAATGGCATTACAGGATATTCGACCGTACTCGGCTATGCAATCGGTTCGCCCGAAACGAAACGTGTATTGTATTACATTACGGTTGTTGCGCTTATCGCTATTTTTATCTTCTGCCGTTATGTCATTGGAAGTCGGTTCGGCAAGGTGCTCCGCGCTATTCGTGACGGGGAGAACAGGGCTAGGTTCATCGGCTACAACCCTGCGATTTATCAAATGGTCGTGTTCACCATTTCCGCAGGGATTGCAGGCGTTGCAGGTATGCTGTTTGTGCTCCATGTCGGCATTATTTCACCGTCTATGCTAGGCATCGTGCCATCAATTGAAATGGTATTGTGGGTCGCTATCGGAGGACGCGGGACGTTGGTTGGAGCTGCGCTTGGTGCGATATTAATGAACTGGGCTAAAAGTGAGTTCAGTACAGCGTATCCGCAGGGCTGGTTATTTTTTATGGGATTACTGTTCGTGGTTGTTGTGGTGTTCCTGCCTAAGGGCGTTGCAGGTCTGGTCAGCCAAATCAAGTTTCGCAAAAAAAGGAGAGAGCCGAATCATGAAGGAATCCGCAATCCTGCTGTGTGATGATGTAACGGTTGAATTCGATGGCTTCAAGGCTGTTCAAGGGATGAACTTGAAGCTGGATAAGGGAGAGCTTCGTTTTCTTATCGGACCGAATGGAGCGGGCAAAACGACCATTCTAGACGTGATCTGCGGCAAGGTAAGGCCTACCACGGGGCGTGTAACCTTCGGCAAAGTCGATATAACGAGGAAGAAGGAGCATCAGATCGCGGAGCTTGGCATCGGACGAAAGTTTCAGGCTCCTTCGATTTTTCCATCCATGACCGTATTTGAAAACTTGGAAATTGCAATGCGTCAGAAGCGTACTGTGTTTGCTACTCTGTTTGCTAGAATGGCGGAGGAGGAACGTTCGCGTATTGATGGACAGCTTACGATGATCGGTTTGCAGAAGAAGGCGGAATGGCGGGCAGGGGGCTTGTCGCATGGGGAGAAGCAGTGGCTGGAGATTGGCATGATGCTGCTTCAGGAACCAGAAATTTTGCTGCTCGATGAGCCCGTAGCAGGGATGACGGACAAGGAGACGGATAAAACGGGCGAGCTCCTTCATGAGATTGCCCGCAAGCGGTCTATTGTCGTTGTAGAGCATGACATGGAATTTGTGCGAAACTTTGCGAGCAAGGTTACGGTCATGCATGAGGGGAAATTGCTGAAAGAAGGCTCGATGGATGAGGTTCAGCGAGACGATCGCGTGGCTGAAGTGTATTTGGGGAAAAGGCGGGATGCTGATGTTAGCCGTTCAACAGCTTGAGGCAGGTTATGGTGAGAGTGTCATTCTGCGTGATGTGTCTTTGAAGGTGGAGAAGGGGCAGGTCGTATGCCTGTTAGGACGCAATGGCGTAGGCAAGACAACACTTATGAAGAGTATCATGGGGCTGCTGAAAGCGCGCGTGGGCTCTGTTTCTTATAATGGATCGGATCTGACGAAGAAAGCGCCAGGGCTGA
Organism: Paenibacillus sinopodophylli; assembly: GCF_005930355.1. GTDB lineage: Bacteria > Bacillota > Bacilli > Paenibacillales > Paenibacillaceae > Pristimantibacillus > Pristimantibacillus sinopodophylli. The sequence goes on along the minus strand of NZ_VDBO01000016.1, from coordinate 70,613 downwards.
GAGCGAGAAGTGGTATTGGCTATGTGCCGCAGGGACGAGAAATATTCGCACAGCTATCCGTTTATGAAAATTTGCTGCTTGGCTTGGAAGCGTCGAAGGTAAAGGTTTCCGCTGTGCCGGAAGAAGCACTCGCGAAGTTTCCTGTGCTGCCAACCATGTATGAGCGGCGCGGCGGTGATCTAAGCGGCGGACAGCAGCAGCAGCTTGCGTTCGCGAGGGCGCTTGCCTCCAAGCCGGAGGTGCTGCTGCTCGATGAGCCATGCGAAGGTATACAGCCCTCGATTGTTGATGATATTCGCGATGTTATCCGCTCCATTAAGGCGGATGGGCAGACGGCGGTTCTGCTTGTCGAGCAGAGTCTTGAATTTGTTAAAAGCGTGGGCGATTATTTCTACGTGCTTGAGAAAGGTGCGATTGCTTGGGAGGGTGGTCTGGAATCACTCGATGATGAGGTTATCCGCAAATATTTGACGGTGTAGAGAAATGAAGTCATTTCTTGTGTATTGTGAAAAGAAGCGCATCTGCCGAATGAGCAGATGCGCTTCTTTTTAGTATAAATATTTCTCGACGATTGCTTGATAAACCGCCTTAGGGCGTAGTCCAACAAGCTTATCCATTGGTATTCCGTCCTGATAGACGATAACCGTGGGCATGCCCAGCACGCCTGCTGCTGAGGCGGAAGCCGGTAGGTTCTCACAGTTGACCTTTACGATATCAAGTCTTCCATTCAAATCATGATCCAGCTCATCCAAAATGCCAAACAGCGTCTTGCAGGGCGGGCACCAAGGCGTTCCGTAGTCCACAAGCACGACACCGCTGCTTACTATCGATACGAGCATTTGATCTGATTCTGCATTCCTAATTGTCACCGTAGTCCTCCTCATTTTTTAGTGGAAGCACCTTGCTGCAACGAGGTCATTCGATCGACTAAATTAGCTTTAATTTGAGTAAGTTGAGCGAGCTGTCTTTCGATTTCGGCAAGTTTTTGCTCATAAACAGGCATGACCTCGGTGCAGAACGCTTCTTTATTTTTTAGCACGCAGGTAAGGAAACTAGAAATTTGCTCCGTTGTTAAACCGAGATTCAAATAAAGCTTAATGGTTGCGGCGGTATCCACCGCGAGCGGAGAATAGTTGCGGTAACCATTAGGCAAACGGATAGAGGTGATTAGTCCTTGTTTCTCGTAATGGCGCAAAGATCGTACGCTAATACCTGTTAATTGCGATAATTCACCGATTCTCATAGCGGGGCCCCCGAGGTTGTGAAATGGTTTAAATTTAGTATAAACGTTGACATCAGTGTCAGGGTCAACTGTTTCTTTTGAACGAAAGAAAAATAAATGTAGGCCTTTTTAGTAATTGCTTATTTATGTAAAAAGTGATATCATTTTTATATCAAAACAATATAAAGAAAACGAAGGGGCGAGAATCTATGAATGAAAAAAAAGCATGGTACGTAAGTGGATATTTGGCGCTGCTACTATCGGTTGTGACAATAGCGGGCGGTGCATTCTTAATCATTAATGAGGCTTCTAAGGATAATGTGTCGCCATTGTTTATTGTTGTTGGCATCGTACTGCTTCTGCTTGCAGCAATCTGTTTGTCATCACTTATGATCGTCCAGCCGAATGAAGCGAAGGTTGTCACCTTCTTCGGTACGTATATGGGCTCGGTGCTGGAGAGCGGCTTGTGGATGGTGCTCCCTCTTACGAGCAAAACGAATATTTCGTTGAAGGTACGCAATTTCAACAGCCAGACGCTTAAAGTGAATGATGCGGAAGGAAATCCGGTTGAAATTGGCGCCGTCGTCGTGTTTAAAGTGATGGATACGGCAAGAGCGAGCTTTGATGTAGACAATTATGAGCGATTTGTCGAGATTCAAAGCGAGACGGCTGTTCGTCATATTGCGGCGCAATATCCGTACGATGTGTTTTCTGATGATGCAGCAGTGTCGCTTAGAGGGAATGCAGATGAAGTGGCAGCAGAGCTTAACCGTGAATTGCAAATCCGACTATCGGCAGCAGGTGTGAAAGTGATAGAAACTCGGCTTACCCACCTGGCATATGCTCAGGAAATCGCAAGTGCAATGCTTCAGAGACAGCAGGCGATTGCGATTGTATCGGCTCGCTCGAAGATTGTGGAGGGAGCAGTCGGCATGGTGGATATGGCGCTGCGCCAGCTTGAAGAGAACGGCATTAAGCTCGATGATGAACGACGGGCTGCAATGGTGAACAACTTAATGGTGGCGATCGTGTCCGATCGTGCCGCGACTCCGGTTATCAATACAGGAACGTTGTACGGCTAGAGGCGAACGATATGGCAAAAGAAAAGAAAGCATTTCCGCTTCGATTGGATCCGGATATTCATCGTGCGCTTGAGCAGTGGGCTGCCGATGAATTCCGGAGCGTCAATGGGCACATTGAGTTTTTGCTGAGAGAAGCGCTGGGCAAGGCTGGCAGGCTGAAGCGGCCGGTCAAAGAGGAAGAGTAAATAAGCTTCGCTTGTGAGAGTATGAAGAGCGGTTATCAGGGTTTGACTGATGACCGCTTTTTGGATGCAAAAAAGAGTGTAACTCAGCATAATGTAATAAAACCTAACATATTAATTGACAATTCCGTATGTTTCGCTCTATACTACGAATTAACGTTAAGTTTTATTACAATTAAATAAAGGCTTTCATAAGCAAGTTAGTGTGGGAGCAATAAGTTGTCTAGGGTTCCGTTTGAATCGTTTGCTGTGCTTCGCATGAAGCGGCAAGGAAATGGTTTAAGTTCTGGTCCGAGAGACGGCGTATAGCAAGTTGCCGTATAGGCTCCAAGCTGTATAACACGGAAGGATAAAAGCCTGGGAGACATACTCCTGGGTTTTTCTTTATTCCTAAATAAATAAAGGAGTGATCCTATGCTGGCTGCAGCATCGAGTAACGGCACGATTGAAATGAAGGGATTGCAGAAAGTATACGAGTCGAAAAAAAGTCGGTTCGAAGCGCTGCGAGACATTGATCTGACAATCGGAGAAAATGAATTTTTGACTATTTTGGGACCATCCGGCTGCGGAAAGTCGACGCTGCTTCGCATGGTGGCTGGTCTTGATGAGCCAAGCGGCGGATCACTTCAGGTAGATGGAGAGGAAATTATCGGGCCGGGCTCCGACCGCGGGATGGTATTTCAAGGGTATACGCTATTCCCGTGGCTGACTGTACGCGAAAATATTGAATACGGGCTGAAGCTTAAAGGGGTATCCATTATGGAGCGCCGCAGCATATCCAATTACTTCTTGAAGGTGATACGCCTTGAATCCTTCGACAAAGCGTACCCGAAGCAGTTGTCAGGCGGCATGAAGCAGCGAGTGGCCATAGCGCGTGCGCTTGCGAATCGGCCGAAGGTACTGCTGATGGATGAACCGTTCGGAGCGCTCGACGCTCAGACGAAGCTGGAAATGCAGGAAATGCTGCTCGAAGTGTGGGAGAAGGAAAAGACGACAGTGCTGTTCATTACGCATGATATTGATGAGGCTATATTCCTATCTCAGCGAATTGTGGTAATGGCTGCGGGACCTGGTCGAATTCTAAAGGAATTCCGTGTAGAGCTGCCAGAGGCTCGTACGCCGGAGGTGCGCGAGCATCCTGATTTCCTTGCTTTGAAGCGAGAGCTTGGGCAATTGTTGAAGCATTAGCTCATCTCGATCATTCGAATATTCAGCGGTTAATCATAGGAGGTATGAGGATGGCGAAAGCGTCTGGAACAGATAGTGTAGAAAGTGTAAATCGAGATCAAGAAGTTTTGTTATCTCCTGGGCCAAAGGCGCGGCCGCGCCTCCTTAAGGTACTGGGCATCATTGTGATTGCCATGTTCTTCAGACATCCTGCAGCTCTCTCCGGAGCGGCAGGATGTTTTTTGTTCAAAACATAGGAAAGGGTATAATTTCGCCATTCTTTCTCTTTATTTCTCTGAAGTAAACGCGCCGTCAAAGCACGGCGACAGCCGCTTCACTTTGATGGGGCAAATGCCGCGGGTGATTGAATCTCCAAATGATTCATGATTGCATGCAAGCAAAAGGGAGAAGTGGGGAATGCTGAGAAAGGATAATAAGGAAGCGGAAACGCGGGGCTGGCGTGATCGTTGATCCCCTTATCAAAAAGAGATGGAACGTTTGGCTGGAACTTTAATCCGTGCATAAGAATTTGGGAGCGGATGAATACTATGGTCAGATTCAAAATCTTTGAAGGATGTTTCTTCTTCGTTATAAACAAGTCAAGCGTAAACGGCTGTCGCCATCCTCTGAGGCAAAAGCAGTCGTTTCGCGGAGATATATAAGCACATTTATATGCTAAAACATATAAATCCTTATATATTGAATGAGTCCAGTCGATTCAAAATCCTCTAGGAAAGCGGGGCAACAAGAAATGAAAGCAACTGGAATTGTACGTCGCATCGATGATCTCGGGCGTGTGGTGATTCCGAAGGAGATCCGCCGTACACTGCGTATTCGCGAGGGTGACCCTCTAGAAATATTTGTAGATCGTGATGGCGAAGTTATTCTAAAAAAATATTCTCCTATCGGCGAGCTTGGCGATTTCGCAAAGGAGTACGCGGAGTCGTTATTCGAGGGCACGAACCACATTACATTAATTACGGACCGGGATACCATAATCGCTGTTGCAGGAGCTTCCAAGAAAGAGCTGCTTGATAAGCAGGTAGGCGCTGTGCTGGAGAACTGCATGGAGAACCGTAAAACGCTGGCTGAAACGAATGGCGGAGCTTTCGAAATTGTGAAGGATATTCAGGAGAACTATACTTCATTCGTGATTGCTCCAATTATCGCAGGCGGCGATCCGATTGGAACGGTTGTACTGCTCAGCAAGGATGAATCGGTCAAAATGGCGAACATGGAAACGAAAATGGCCGAGACAGCTGCAGGCTTTTTGGCGAAGCAGATGGAACAGTAGACAGCATTGTCTGAAGGAAGAAGGACAAGAAAACCGCAAAGCCTCAGCAAATGACAGCTTCTTTAATCGAGAGAAATTTCGATTGGGGAAGCTTTTTCAACGTTTGGAATTGTGAGGTATAATAGATACCAATATCAATCGCCGGATGGCAGGGGTGTGGGAAATGAAACGCAGGCAAGATCAAATAGGGCGAGTGAGGGATACGCTCGAGCCTGCAAATAGGCAATCAGCGGTTGAAGACGACAAGGTAGTGGTACAGCTGGGAGACATACAAGCGTCCGCCAGTCATAAGCAGTCGGCAGCGGGGCATGAAGAAGGAGACGCGGAAGGCTTGCTGGCTGAAGGAGCGGTTAGAACAGCCCATGGAGCAAGGCGGCTCCTGACAAGCGGGGTTGTACTGATGGCGGGCGCTGCACTGCTGTCTAAGCTAATTGGTGTTTTTCAGAAAATTCCGCTGCAAAATTTGGCCGGCGACCGCGTGTTCGGCATTTATAACGCGGTATATCCTTTCTATCAGCTTGTAGCGGTTCTTGCTACAGCAGGCTTACCAACAGCTGTGTCGCTGTTGATTGCGGAGAGGCTGCGCAAAGGAAATGATCCGGAAGGGGTCAGGCGAACGCTGTATGCGGCCTTGCTGCTGCTTGGCGTAACGGGCATTTTGGCATTCGGCTTCATGTGGTCGGGTGCGGAGACAGCAGCTCGCTGGATTGGTGATACGGAGACGGCAGGTGCTATAAGGGCGGTATCCTTCGCGCTGCTTTTGACTCCCTTTGTCGCTGCCCTCAGGGGATATGCGCAGGGCTTGGGAAGAATGGGATTATCAGCTGCGTCACAAGTAGTAGAACAACTGATTCGAGTAGCGGTTATGCTGCTTGTGCTTACGTTAAGCTGGTCTGCGGGCTGGCCGGAGTCTACAGTGGCTTCTGGCGTTATGAGTGGGTCGGCATTCGGAGCATGCGCCGCGCTTGTGGTGCTTGCTTTGCAATCTTGGCGCGGACGCAGACGGGAGCGGCTGGCTTCTCAGCCAGGGATGCTGCGCGCTGAGATGAAGAAGCTTGCAGTGCTTGCACTGCCTGTCGCGCTGGGAGCGGTGGTTGTGCCGGTGCTTGGCGTCGTAGATGCTTTCATGGTACCACGCTTGCTTCAAGCTGGAGGTTCGTCGCCAGCGGAATCGATGTCGCTGTTTGGCATATACAGCCGTGCGCAGCCGCTTGTGCAGCTAGTTGTCATGGTTGCTGGAGCTGCGGCGGCAGCGCTTGTACCGGCAATTGCACTCGCTAGAATGCGCGGCTCTTACAGCCAGCTGCGGACACAGCTCTCGTTCACGGAAAGGGCGGCATGGGCGCTCGGCGCGGCAGCGACGATTGGACTTGTCATGCTTGCGGAGCCGCTTAATGTCATGCTGTATCAGGATTCGGCAGGTACGCGCACTTTCGCGCTTATCGGTTGCACAGCGCTTGCCGGCTGCGTGAACGCGATTACGGCGTCCGTGCTGCAGGGGCTTGGAGCGGTACGCGTTCCGGCCGTGCTGCTGCTTATTGCAGCGCTGCTCAAAGGCGTGCTGAACGCGGCGCTGGTACCGCGCTTCGGCATGGAAGGCGCCGCCGCGGCAGGCATTGCAGCGCTGACAGCCGCGGCGCTGCTTGGTACGCTTGCGGTCCGCTTCAAGGCAGCTGAAGCGGGAGCTTCGCTCGCCGGCAGCTGGGGGAAGCGGCGCGGCGCGGGTGAAGGGCGGAGGCCGCTGCTCGGCAGCGCGGCCGCAGGCACGGGCTTTGCGCTCGCGGTCATGGCCGCGGCGCTTGTTGTCGCCGAGCGAGCGCTTAGCGCCGCGCTTGGCGGACTGCCGCCTAGGGCGGCAGCAGCTGCGCTTGCGCTGACGTGCGTTGCCGTCGGCGCTTGCGCCTTCGGCGCCGCGGCTTTGCGCGGCGGCGCTGTAAGCGCGCGCGAATTGCGCGCGTTGCCGGGCGGCGGCGTATTGGCCGCCCGGTTGCAGCGCTGGCGGCTTATTCCGCCAGCGCAAGATGAGGGCTAACCGGCGGAATAGCGGCGGTTAGCCCCTACAAAGGCATCATCTTAATTGGGGACAATTCCGCCAGTTTTAATCATTCGCTAGTATTAGAATATAAGAATAGAGCCTCTGGAATTCGGCAGATACTGGTCAAACGGTATCTGCCGTTTTGTATGCAGCTAAAATTTCGATGGAGTGTTTCGTCCCCCACGTTATACATGCTGGAAACTTAGCTTCATAACATTCACTTTCTCATGAACAATAATCCACATACCACGTGTAGGAATCTCTATTTATTATAAAGGGATATGTCCTTAAGATAAGAGTGTAAGCAACATTACCCACAAAAACGGAGGTCAAAAAATGTTGAATTCATCGAAAAAGAGAAAGTATTCACCATTGCTTTTGCTCGCAAGCATTTTAATCGTAGCGGGTTGCGGAAACAACAATAACGCTGCTCCGAACAATCAAACGCCTCAGGCAAGCAACAGCACGGAACAGGCTCCTTCTGAGCAGCCTGCTGAGAAAATCACCTTGAAGGCTATCGGTCATGCGAGCTGGTTCAAAACAGGCATTGATGCTGTTCTGAAGGACGCAGCGGATAAGGTGGGAATATCGTTAGAAATTGAGAAGGTTCCGGAAGGTACGGATGGCGATAATCTGATCAAGACGAAATTCGCGACCAAGGACGTTCCGGATCTCCTATTCTACTACCCGGATACGAACGATAATTCAGGTCTCGGCAAGCTGTCGGATGTGTTCGTGCCACAGGATGATCAAGAATGGATCGCGAATTTCGACAGCAGTGCATGGAACTACTTAACCAGTGATCAGCATGTGTATGCTGCTCCTTACGGTGGAGCTAATATCGGGGTAGTGCTCTACAATAAGCAGGTGTTTGAGAGCTTAGATTTGGAAATTCCTACTACTATGGATGAATTCTGGGCGACGGCGGACGTTATCAAAGATGCAGGGAAAATTCCCGTCTATTTATCCGGCAAGGATTCATGGACATTGCAGCTTGCTCCGCTCCAATCCGGCGCACGTCCAGCGGATGCGGATTTGTTGAAGAAAATAGAGAAGAACGAGGCAAAACTGACAGATTGGAAAAATAAAGAGACGGGCATCACATTCCTTAAGGATATATTCGAGAAAGGGTATACGAATAAGGATGTTCTCTCCGACACGTATGACAACGCGCAGCAAGCATTGACTAATGGGGATGCCGCTATGTATTTCATGGCTACTTGGGTAATGAACGATATCGTCACCAAGTTCCCGGATCAAGTTAACGATATTGGTTCCTTTATTATGCCGTTCGACGGCGATGCTTCATATGCCACGGCATTCGCTCCTAATGCCATATTTGTTCCAAAAGGGAAAAATCAGGAGGCAGCGCAAAAATTCATCAATTATTTTGAATCTGTCGCGACGCAAGATGTCTACTTTAGCAATGAAGGCGGCATTCCAACGATTAAAGGTGTAACGAAACTCACATTAACACCTGCTGAGATAGAGGCCAAGGCGTTCTCCGATGCAGGCAAAGTTTTCGCTGGAGATCCGTACAAGATGAAATATGCTTATGATTCTAATTTCCCAAGCTACCTGCAAGAAGTTCTTGTGAAGGATAGAAGAACTCCGGCTCAAGTTATGGAAGGCATACAGAAAGATTTTGAGAAAAATGCAAAAGCCAAAGAAGATCCGAATTTCAAATAAAGCGGAGAAGGGGCTGGATTCTGCGTAAGCAGACGCCCCCTTCTTTCTCTCGAGGTGTCCTATGCTTCAACGATATTACTACTCTCATTTGCTGCTAGTCCCGGGTCTCATTCTGTTTGGTGTGTTTTTCATTGTACCCTCGTTGGCGGCTTTCTATTTTGCCTTTACGAATATGGATGCTGCCTTTCAAGTTACGCGATGGGTTGGATTCGACAACTTCAGGATTCTGTTCGAAGATGATGATGCGATTCTTGCTTTCAAGAATACCTTTATATTTGCAGCGATAACTACGGTGTTTAAAGTATTGCTTGGTTTCTTTCTGGCCATCTTCGCCAATCAAAAGCTGAAATCGGTTTTGTTTCTTCGCTCCGTAATCTTTTTTCCTGCCATATTGAGTACGGTAGGCGTAGCAACAGCTTTTGTTTCGTTCATGCACCCGAGTAATGGATTGCTTAATGGTTTTTTAGAGTTTGTTCACCTTGATGCGCTTAAGCGCTCTTGGCTAACCGATCCTTCAATCGTTATTTATTCGATTAGCCTTGTAGAGATATGGAAATGGACCGGTTTTTCGATGATGTTGTTCCTTGCCGCATTGCAGACCATATCGCAGGATGTGATTGAATCAGCACGAATTGATGGAGCTTCCTCGTGGCGCATGATTAAGGACATAACGGTCCCAATGATTATGCCTGTCTTGAATACGACCGTTATCCTCAATTTAATTGGGGGATTGAAAGTATTTGATATTGTGTACGCTTTGACAGGAGGCGGGCCGGGAAGTGCTTCGAGTGTATTGAACACGCTGGTCTACCGGGCATTCTCCAATGGCCGCAATGGAGAGGCGACAGCTGCGAATCTATTGCTGTTCGTCATCGTGCTTGTTGTCGTTCTGCTGGTTAACCGAATTTTAAACAGACCTACTGAAAGGTGATTCTATTGAAGAAATGGAAGAGATACATCGCCGAGTTTATTGCGATCCTCATAAGCGGTTTTGTAGCGATACCGTTGTATCTGGTCGTCATAAATTCTTTCAAGACAAAAGCTGATGCTGCAGAGATGAGCCTATCCTTACCCAAAGTTTGGAACGTGTTGAAGAACTATGAGGAAGTGCTGAAGGCGGCCAAAATCCCGCAAGCATTTTGGAACACCTCCGTTGTGACAGTAGGCTCAATCATTGTGCTCATTATTCTATGTTCATTGACTGCCTTTATTATTCAGAGACGAAATAGTGCAACAACCAGAATCACAGAGATGCTTATTATTACGGGAATTATTTTGCCGATTACAGTGATAACCACGTTTTATTTAATGGATTCTCTTGGACTTGTCCGAACCTACATGGGTGTCATTCTCTTATATGTATCTGGAAATTTTGCTTTCACAACTTACCTGTACATTTCTTTTATTAAAGGCATTCCCAGAGAACTAGATGAAGCGGCCATGATTGATGGGATTGGTCGAATCAGCCTGTTCTTCAAAATCATTTTTCCATTGCTTAAGCCGGCTACGGCTACCGCGGTAATCGTGGCTTTCATGTCCATCTGGAACGACTTCTTTACTCCGTTTTATTTCCTGAATACAGCGAGCAGGTATACGCTCAGCGTTACGATCTATTTTTTCATGGGGCAGCATTCAAGCGACTGGAATCTGGTCTTTGCCAATATTGTTATCGTCTCGTTTCCGGTCATTATTCTTTATTTATTCATGCAGAGGTACATTATTTCGGGGCTAACCGCCGGCGCAGTCAAAAGTTAAATCAGGAAAAAGGAAGGATTGGGTCATTTGAGACACATACACTTACTTTGCAATGCACACCTTGATCCCGTATGGCAATGGGAGTGGGAGGAGGGCGCTGCCGCTGCCGTATCTACTTTCCGTTCGGCAGCGCAGCTGTGCGAAGAGTACGAGGGCTTCGTCTTCAACCATAATGAGGTTATCTTATATAAATGGATTGAAGAGTACGAGCCAGAGCTGTTTGTTCGAATTCAGAAGCTTGTAAAGCAAGGGAAATGGAATATCATTGGTGGTTGGTATTTACAGCCGGACTGCAATATGCCATCAGGAGAGTCGATCGTCAGACAGATTCTGCTCGGCAGAAGTTATTTTAAACAAAAATTCGATGCGGAACCGACAACGGCTGTTAATTTCGATACGTTCGGACATAGTCGCGGCTTGGTACAAATTCTTAAAAAAAGCGGATTTGATTCTTATATTTTCATGAGACCGGATAGTCGTGAGCTAAGCTTGCCGGCAGAGGATTTTACTTGGGTAGGATTCGACGGATCAGAAATTGCTGTTCATCGCATCTATCCAGGATACAATTCAGCCATGGGCAAAGCGGCAGAGAAAATCGACAAGTGGATGGATGCCCATAAGGACAAGCAGGTTGGATTAATTGCATGGGGAGTCGGCAATCATGGTGGAGGGCCATCTAGACTAGATCTCGACAGGATTGGCGAAATGATGAGCAGCTTGAAGGAAGATGTGCTCATTCATTCTAACCCGGAGGCGTATTTCCAAGAACTAAGGGAACACAATACGGTCCTTCCTAAGTTTGAGAGGAGTCTAAATCCCAACCAGGTAGGTTGCTATACGTCCCAGATCAGAATTAAGCAGAAGCACCGATTGCTGGAGAACGAAACCTACTTGCTTGAGAAAATGTTATCAAGCGCTTCTATTCAGGGCTACATGACATATCCGGCGTCGGAAATACACGAAGTCCACCTTGATTTGGCAACGGCACAATTTCACGATATATTGCCAGGCTCCTCCGTTGAGCCCGTTGAACAATCATCCCTGCGAATTATGGATCATGGTTTAGAAATCGTCTCCAGACTGAGAGCGAGAGCCTTCTTTGCACTCATGAACGGTCAGTCCGCTGCTCTGGAGGGGGAAATACCGATCATGGTATACAATCCGCATCCATTCCGCGTTGCAGGTATTTTTGAATGCGAATTTGTTCTTGCTGATCAGAACTGGGGACCCGATTTTGCTTGGCCTGTTATTCGCCAGAACGGAAATCTCATTGCCAGCCAGGTTGAAAAGCAACTGAGCAATTTAAACTTTTTCGATTGGAGAAAAAGAGTATCCTTCTATGCAGTTCTAGAGCCCTCGCAAATGAATAGGTTTGATTGCAGCACACAATTCATACCGGAGAAGCCCAAGGTGCAGCTTCAGGAGCAGGATGGGAAATTTACGTTTGTTACGGAAGAGCTGGAAGTTGTAATCAATGCTAGCACCGGACTGATGGATAAGTATTGTGTGAATGGAAGAGATTTTCTGAAAAGCAACGCTTTCCTGCCTCTGGTCATAGACGATGACGACGATGCTTGGGGAATGGCGGTATATCGTTTTTCAGACGTGTTAGGGCAATTTGAGCTGATGACGCCGGAAGCTGGAGCGAAGTTCTCCGGTACGACTGAAACCGCTGTTTCATCGGTAAGAGTCATTGAGGACGGCGAAGTTCGGACTGTCGTCGAAGTGCTCTTGCAATATGGCAGCTCAGCGATATGCCAAACGTACAAGCTGCCCAAGCGTGGAACTAAGATTCAGGTTCAAATGGTCGTGCATTGGAATGAGAAGAGCAAGATGCTGAAGCTGTCCATCCCCACTCCATTTCCAGAAGCCCATTATTTGGGTCAAACCGCATATGGCATAGACACACTGCCTGATGACGGCTCAGAGGCTGTGTCGCAGAAGTGGTCGGCAGTTGCCTCGCAAGAGGACGATGCGATGTTTACATGTATTAATGACGGGGTATATGGATCGGACTACCAGAATGGGGAAGTCAGAATTTCCTTGCTGCGATCGCCAGGTTACACGGGGCATTCCGCCTTCGATGATTCTGGGTTTGATAGAAGCAAAACCATTATGCTTCAGGATCGCTATTCTCCTCGGATAGACATTGGCGAGCGTAATTTCAATTTCTGGTTTGATGGTGGACGATACGATGAGTCTCTTGATCGTGTGGATAGAGAAGCATTGATCCATAATGAAAAACCGGTTGCGCTCTCGGTATTTCCCTCCGGGGCCGGAGTACCCGCACAACCTCTTGTTATTCTAGGCGACCAAGCCATTCAATTGGCGGCTTTCAAAAAAGTAGAGTTTGGCGACGATTATATCATCCGTTTGTTCGAGCCTACGGGGAGGAGCCGGACTACGGTGCTCCAGATTCCTTTATTCGGGATAGAGCAAGATATACATTTCAATGCATTCGAAATCAAGACGTTTCGGCTTAGCGCGGTAACGAAGTCGTTGGCAGAGACGGGCTTAATGGAAGATTAAGCCCGATCCTCGGGGTTTCGATATTCAGATGGAGTCAAGCCAACGACTGTTTTGAAGACGCGGCTAAAGTAATGCTGATCCCGATATCCGACGAATTCGGCGATATCCTTCAGCAGCATCGAAGGGTAAGTGTCTATAAGCTCTTTGGCTTTATTCATGCGCAAGGTTGTGAGCAATTCGACAAAAGATTTGCCGCTGTAGTCTCGGAATAAATTCCACAAATTCGTATTAGAAATTTGGAATATGGTTGTGAGATCTTGAATCGACAGCGGTTCTCTCATGTTTGTTTTCATATAGGTCTCGATTTGTTGATAAAGATCTTCTCTGCGATTGTTTTTCGTTTCAGGATTCCACGTGTGTACAATAAAATTCCAGTAAGCTTCGGCAGCCTCTTGGAAAGTAGGCGTTGTATAGACAAGCTCTTCTACCCGTAATTCAAGCTTCTTTAACACATTAATGTCAGGTACTGGGGATTGGTTCTCGATCAAATGCAGTATTCTTTTCAAATATTTCTCAATGTATATGGAAGGGGTTTGTTCCTTTTCTGCAATCTGAAAGATTTGAAGGATATACCGTTTAATCGAAGACCAGTCCTTGTTTGACAAATAGGAAACAAGCTTGTATTCATCGGACACGGTCAGAAGGACAGCGAAAGGACGGACCGTGTTTGATGTCTCGGCAGCCCGGATGAGCTGATGCTTGCCGATTACAATACTTCCGTACAGACGCTCATTTAATAGCACATAAAACGCTTTGAGTTTTTCAATCATTTGGAATCGCTCGCTGTACACAATGGTCACTGGCTCATCAGCATTGTAGAAATACGTCTGTGTATGTGCCATGATTTTATCCAATAGTTTTCTAGGCAACTCATATCCAGCGATGAGTACGGCGATTTCTTTTCCAGACTTTGTAGCAAATGCCCAGAGCTCATCAGGAGCGCTTACAAACGGACGGATGGAATCAAGATAGAGCTCAGTGGGATCCTGCGTTTGTGGAAACATAAAGTCTATATCTATAGACGATTGGTTCTGTGAAATGAGGATTAGAACGTATTGCTCGTAAGGAAATATCATTTTTTTGATTTCAGTAGGAATTTCTAGAGGATGCTCCGAGAGGAGCATCCTCTTCATAATTTCCTGGCTGCGCAAAGTCGCTTTTTGCTTTTGTTGCTTGTACAGATTCAGAATCGTTTGATTGAAGATTTCGTTAGACAAAGGTTTGAGCAAATAATCGGTTACGTTGGAGCGCATCGCCTCGCGTGCGTAGTCGAAAGTAGAATGTCCACTCACCAATACAACCTTAATGGCAGGCCATCTTTGTTGAATGGTCCGGGCAAGCTGCAGGCCGTCTACTCCCAGCATCTGTATGTCGGTGAATACAATGTCCGGCAGCAAGGCTGGAATTTGCTCAATTGCTTTCTGAGCGTTATAAAATTCATGAATGACCTGCAAGGGGATCTCTGGATGGTCGTTATTAAACTGCCTAATCAAGTGCTTCAGTTCCTCGATAAAGATCGGCTCATCATCTACTAGGATTATTCTCATAGGACTGTCTCCCTCTATTATGCGTTAGTTTATGATTTTTCCAATCAGAATGACGGATGAGCCGTGGTCCGGGTTGTTCTTTAATTCATACGTAAATGACTCTTTCGCAAACAGCTTCATTCTAGCCATTGTGCTGATAAGTCCCATCCCGCCGAATGTTAATGGCGTATTGGGCTCCTGTTCCAGTCCTGCAATATAATTTTCAATTTCCGTTTTACAACGGTTCAGGTTATCGAGTGTCCATCCCACCCCATTGTCGCATATGGTTATTCTCCACTCATGCGAGTCAACGGTAGCATGCAGCTTAATGATTAATGGACGATCATCATCGGGAAAGCCGTGCTGAATGCAATTTTCCACCAAGGGCTGCAGGGTGAGTTTGGGCAATAATAGGTTGGCTATTGCGTCGTCAATTTGTATGTCATAATGCAAGCGGTGCAAATACCGCGATTTCATTAATTCAAGATATTTAGTCGTATAAGCAGCCTCTTTATCGAGCATGACGATAGCGGATCTCGTTTCAATGGAATACCTAAGAAAGTCAGCCAGGTTGCTGCAAATGTAAGTTAGCTGTTCGGTTTGCTTGTTCCTGCTCAGAGCCTGAATGACCCCGAGCATGTTGAATAGAAAATGCGGATTAATCTGGGACTGCAGTGAATTGAAATGGGACTGCAATTGCATGGTTCGGAAATGAATCGTTTCTTCAAGGGAATGGTGCAATCGTTCATTCATTCGACGAAACGAGCGGTTAATTTTTTCAATTTCGTTCATTTTGTATTTGTTTTCAATTTCAAGCTTGTTGTCTTCAAGATCTATGGAATCAATTACTTTTTTCAGCTTAGTTAAAGGTGAGGTTAATGCTTTGGAAAGGATCAGAAACAAGATTACGGAAAAGAACAGAACAACGAATATCGTGAGTAGAGCGACATTGCGAAACAATTTAATAGGACCAAGCAGCTTGTTCTCGGGAATGGCAAGTACAACAGAAAGATCCATTATATCCGAGGATTGAATAAACAAGTGTTCATTTCTATCGGTAGTTTGATGAACAAATGACTGCTTGGAGGACTGTTGAATGAAATCCTGATAGCGGCCAATATCATTTGCTAAGAGCTGGTCAGGTGCACTAGAGCTTGTCCAAACCACTTCGTTGTTGGCTACAATGAGGAAGTTATAATCGGTTAATTGCGAGATCTTGTAAAGACCGACAATATTCGCGATTTCGATCTGGACTTCGAGATAGCTGGATTGGTTAATACTGTCCAGTGCGCGAGTAAGCGAGACGTTAGAGACATCGTTGCTCGGCATCCAGTGATCGTTAGAATCAAAACGAATGACAGCGGCTCCTCCGGCATTTCTTGCTGGTGATAGCCAGTTATTGTTCTGAATGGATTGAGCGAGAGTTAGTTGAACGGGCTTAGTGGAGAACTGTTCGCCTGATTCATTAAACACAGAGATGCGATAATAATTCTGATAAATCGAGTTCATCAGCAAGAGGAATCTATCAATGGATTGACGGGAGTAGAACTCTTCCAATTCATTGTTGGAGGAGGTAAGGTTTTTAAGATAATCAATCATATTGTGACCGGTATTATCGTAGCTCATATAAAATTGGGTGCTGATCATATTAAACTCGGTTGAATAATCCTCGAGGTTCCCAGTAATGTTTTTTATAATTTCATTTAAGTTGCTCGTAATATTATCTTCGATATTGTTTTCTAGATAGGTGTAAATTGGAATTGCTACTCCAACGCCGAGCAGAATAAGAATGAGCATATAGGTTATAAAAAGCTTGGCTTGCAGGCTCTTAAGCATCAGGCCAGGTCACTCCTCTGCTCT
The DNA here is from genome assembly GCF_005930355.1 of Paenibacillus sinopodophylli. Lineage (GTDB taxonomy): Bacteria > Bacillota > Bacilli > Paenibacillales > Paenibacillaceae > Pristimantibacillus > Pristimantibacillus sinopodophylli. The sequence goes on along the minus strand of NZ_VDBO01000016.1, from coordinate 54,272 downwards.
TTCGGCATGTAATTAAAGTGATTGTAACATAGATCCACATTCATTTTGGATAGATGGAGGATAATCCACATGGTTGTTGTACAATAATCTATTTAACTAAACCCCTTATGTTCGTAGAATAAATTTGAAAGCGCTAACAGCTATTTGGTTGGCACTTGAAAGTATTTAATGAACTGGGGGTATATTTAATGAAGTTAAGAAGAATGATGTGTTGGATGCTTGTGCATGTGTTAATTGTCGCCAGCATATTGCCAGCTTCGGTATCGGCGCGTCAACTGACAGATGAAGCTACAGTGAAGTTTGTTGATATGCCGAATGACTGGTCGACAGAGGCATTGCAGTTTGCTATTGACCAAGGTTTAATGAATGGCACAAGCACCAAGGAACTCAAAATTTCTCCAGAAGGCATAATGACCAGGGCGCAATTAGCCGCTATTATGAACCGTGCTTTCGGCACGATTCATAAGGCTGACCTTGCTGGGGTCACAGACGTTTCCAAGACGGCTTGGTACGCTGAGGAAATTGCCAAAGCCAAGTATATGAAAACGTTAGTTGGCGTAAATGCGACAGGCAGTCAAATGTCTCCTGAACGTCCAATTACACACGAAGAGGCATATGCCGTATTAGCTAGGGCATTCAAGTTATCTGTAGCGTCAGATGCTCAGATCGCTGAGTACAAAGACCATGCAAAGGTATCGCCTTGGGCTGTCGAGTATGTTAAGGCGCTTGCCGGGAACGGTTATCTGGCGGACTTGCCTATTACCGAGGACAAAGAATTACGTCCTAAGGAGCCGATTAGCCGTGCTGAATTTGCCCATGTGCTCTATCAATTGACGGGCGAATTGATCAGCAGTGAGGGGACATACAGTGATGATATTAGTGGTAATCTTCTCGTTAGAACCAGTAACGTGACATTGAAGGGAATGACTATTAGCGGTAATCTGGTGCTCGGCGATGGAGTGGGAGAAGGCCATGTTACGCTAAATGACGTTACTGTAGACGGCGATGTCATTGTACGCGGCGGCGGAGTCAATTCGATCATTATTACAGGCAACAGCAAAGTGGGTAAAGTCATTATTGCCAAGGTTGGCGGCAATATTAGAGTTCAGGTTACCGATCATGCTTCCGTATCATCCGTTTATGTGGACGATGGACAGGAAAATATTATTTTACAGGGTGACATTGATTATGTTGAAGTGAATACTTCAAATCTGACAGTTGTTGTGCATAATGCGAAAGTCGACAAGCTGGTTGTCAAGGGCTCGAACGTTATGATTAAAGCCAATGCGGCAACGAAAATTGGTCAACTCCGCAGCTCGGAGCTTGCCAAGAACACCGTGCTTCTTATGGAAGGCAAGGACGGAAAAAACATTCCTAGTGGAACGGAGCTCGCTGTAGGTTCTTCAAGTACAACAGTGACAACCGTCCCCAATGTTCCGGCAGAACCTTCAACACTAACGCTTGATCAATCCTCCTTGCAATTGCTAGCAGGTGAAGAGCATCAGTTAGTGGCAACCACGAATCCTACAAGTTTGGCCAGCGGTATTGTGTGGACATCGAGCAATCCGGCAATTGCAACGGTTGATGCTTCTGGTAAAGTTAAGGCTGGAAGCACTGAAGCTTTGAAATCATTGACCAAGAGTCAAAGAACAACGACGATAACCGCAACGGTCAATGGCATAACGAAAAGCTGTACCGTTAATGTCGGTCCGGTTAAAGTGTATTTTTATCAAACGGGGGACGTTGAACTGTATCAGGTGAAGGAAGGCGTGCAAGCCATCTGGAGCAATCATAGCGCCGATGCAAAAGAGCTCGTATTTTCTCAACCTCAGTATGTAGACGGTATGACGAAGGTGACTTTCGATATTTCGACAACGAAAAACATAAATACAACGGTAAAAATAAGATACATTAATCGCTTCTATAAACCTGGATCAGGGGTCAATATTTTCGATTATGAATTGCCTGCGAATGTATTGACGGGATCTCATCAGGTCACCATTGATTTAGGTCAATTCCAGGGAACGTACGACGGAAAATATAACGGCTCCAACCCGGATTACACCGGCGCACGTCAACGTGCGTACGAAATTACTCGATTTGAAGTGGCACTATCCGGCAGCAACGCGGAGTTGGACACTCAAATCACGAATTTCAAAGTACACACAAATACATCGTATCAACCACAAATTTTTGACGTATCGAAGTTCAATGAGGTTTTCCCAGAAACTTCCGAAATTTTTTCGGTTCAGAACGAGTATGACGGACAAACCCGTGTACCTAGAATTTTCATTGCGGATCATTCGCATGACGCATGGAATCGAATTGACGAATACATCGAGATGGGCAAGGAGTGGCCCGGTCAATTCGGCGTTGATTTCAGCGTTGCCATGTTTGGAGCGAACCGGGAATCGGTAGATAAATTAAATGCTGCCGGCATCAAATCCATGTTTGAAATCAATAAATCATTCCCTTACTACACGCACTATGTGGAGTCAACAGATGATGCATTGGTAAGAGTCGGCGGCGATCGAAACAGCCCGTACTTCTTCCCCGCTCATGGAGAAGACACGACACAGCCGGCTGTATATAAGGCTTTGACGAGTATTGTCGACGAGGCCAAGCGACAAGGCTTCAAGGAATTCCTGCTTGTCGATTACGTCTGGCCCTGGGATGGAAGATGGGGTTATGGCGATGCTACGGTCCAATCCTTCAGAGAAGATCTGAATCGTACGGACGAAGGCATGTGGATTGGCGATGGCGAAGGTGGATTTAAGCATGTGGGCTTCTGGGATTATTTGAATATATACTCTGATTACCCTATTACGCCAAGCGATGTAGCCAATTTTAATGCGTTAAGCTATACGAATCCTGCTTCTCTGACATCATGGGATGAGTATGTACCTGTAAGCGAACCACAAGCGAGTATTGGTCACGACAAAATTAAGCGAAACTTGTATCTGTTTAATGCACTATGGCACTATGAGCATCTAAAGTTTTATCAGAAGCTAGGAGACTATGCAGACTCCATCGGTATGAACCTGTTTGCATCCTTCAATACAGAGGATACGATGAACGGTACGGATACCTATATGATGGGGATGCTGCGAAATATTGAAAAAGTCGGTTACGAATACTTTGGAAACCCTGGGCAAAATACAACGTTCTATCACACGATGAGATATTATACCGACAATATGAATAAGTATGGCCACGACATGTCGCTTATTGCTGAAATTAATGAAACAGGTCATGGTCCTACCAAGCATTCATGGGAAGTTGCTTATGCTTATTATTATGACAGCACAACTGTATCCAAACCGATTGATTACAACAATCAATATATGGAAGGCAGCTGGCACAAGGTTTCTGTCTATGATCCGAAGTATACATGGGACAGGTATGCCAATTGGTATTCGGGAGCAGAAGGGTTCTTGCAGTCGCACAGGGAAAGCTCTGAGCTGCAGCCTGTAAAGTCGACCGTACTCGTGTCCAGTCGCTCGGTGCTTGAATATCAAGCTGGATCGATCAATTCCTATGACCAGGCAGGCAATATCGCGAATGTGCTGGATCAATTGCACATCCCGTTCGATTCGGCAGGGAAGGAAGGATTTGACGATTACGCCAAAGATGCGAAGGTCATTGTATACTCCCCGGCGGAATCAAGCCCTAAGCACGAACAAGCACTTGAGGATTGGTTAAGCGTGGGAGTCAATAAAGCGCTTGTTACCCATTCGTTCGTGCCATTCTCCAAGGCTACGGGTATTATTGATTTGACTCCGATGGATAAAGATTTGACATGGGATGGATTCGGAAACTGGGGTACATCGTTGAATAGTCACCGAATTGATTCGAGTGGGATCATCGGTCTAACGCTGGAGTCTCCAACCCCGACGCAAAAAACGATTAGCTACACGGTCAATGGTTCTGTTCTTACAGCCGATCTAGATATTTATGAGCTTGTGGGCAGCGAAGTGCTAGTTAAGGCTGATGACGGTATAACGCCGTTAATCTCCAGAGTTGTCCGTGGCAGCAATGCAATCGTGTATATTAACGCTGATATATCCAATCGTAAGCAATTAACGCCAGCGAAAGAAGCTATGTATAGAGCGATAGCCGCTAAAGCGATGGAAATTGCAGATGTGAAGCCGGAAGTTGTTGCCGATGCAGGTCTTGCTGTGCATCTCTATGATGTGCCTGGTGGTAACTCCGTAGTGATCTGGGATAAAGAAACGTTTGTTGACCAAGGTATTAATTCTTATGAAACGATCGATGACGGTCGGAAATTCCATTATTTCTATCGGGATGAAATATCGCATGGCGAGGTTAAAGTGCCGGTAGAGAGCAAGAACACATTATATACGCTGTATGATCTTTTTGCCGATGTTGAAACGCAGGTAAACTCGGGAGCAGAAGGTGTGGTCACCTACGAGGCCATGACTTCCACGGAGTTGTTCTACCTGGGCAGATCTGACGATGCCACGTTTGCTCAAACACTTGCTGATGCTAAAGCTACGCGGGCCAAACTGGAAAAGTTTACAGTTAATATTCCGGAAGCGGATACGCTAAATACTGCCATTGACGCTTCGCCTGATAGCCGATATTTCCTGGAGATCGATGGCGGAATGACTTACGACAATTTAATGGCAACGGACGGCACGAGCGTCATATTCGAGGGACGTGACGCTTCGAGCGACGAGTGGTATACCATTGGAAGAAAAAACTTCAAGCAAATTGCTTTCAATAGCAATGAAAACTGGGGATTGCCTCTAGATCAACAATTACCGGAGGAAATCAGAGTAACTGTATCCAAAAATTCAAATACGTCCTTTGATTCCACAATTCTTACTACATTGAAGATTATAGATACGCAGAACAACAATGAAACCGTCAACGATTATTTGACAGGGATTTTAACCGAGGTAGGCGTATATAAATTCGGGGAATTTACAAATAATGCAGAAGTTTTCAGCGATTCGGGAGCCGTAATGAAATTAAGCAATCGCTTGGACTTCCATCCTCCTTATGGGAAAGCGGAAGGTCAATCCGTTTATGGCATCATAAAAAATGTTCAAGAGGCAAAATCTTTTAATGAGATCGTAGATCAAAATCCAGGAAGCCAGTATTTCCTCGCGTTCAAGGGCGGCATGGATGCTTCTTCTGTTCCTAATACCGACGGAGTAACATTGACGTTCGAGGTGCAGCATGAAGGAGCTTCGGATTGGACGGTCCTGGGCAAGAAAAATTTTGCAGATCTCTATTTCAATTCATACGAGGGTATTACGGCAGATACGACTCAATGGGCACTTGCCCTGGGCTCGATTGCGCCAGAGGAGGTCCGTGTTACGGCTTCCATGAACGGCCATCCTAGCCATGATATGTCGTACCTTACCAAGTTTGCTGTCGTTACAGGCAACGACAAAAAAGTGGTTGACTTCCTTGCCGGCACCGTACTCGAAAAAGGGCTATTGGAAGGTGGCGTGTATACGTCGGTGCAAGGCGATTACGACGATGCGTTCCTGGGATTCACCGAAGGACGATTGGGCTTGCACCCTGCATACGGTCCTAATATCGGGAAATCCATATATGCCTCGATAGCCGGAGTCAGGGAGACGATGGCGCAACCATTGCCTTTTGAGGATGCCATTATCGACTACTCGGAAAGCAGTTATTTCCTTATGTTCAGCGGAGGGATTGATGCTTCGCAGTTGGCAATCTCAGACGGGACAACGATGAGCATGGAAGGACGAGCAAATCCTTCTTCCCCGTGGACATTGTTAGGCAAAATCAACTTTGAGGGGAAAACTTGGGAGAGCGAGGAATTATGGGCGTTGCCTTTAGGTTCCGCCATTCCGCAACAAGTGCGTGTGACCGTTTCTAAGAATGGTAGTACTTCGGGCGATGGTACGCACATTACTGTTCTAGCCGCGGTGGATAAGAACAAGAATGAACAACTGGATTATCTTTCGTTCGATATCATCGAGAGCGGATTGACATTGCAGGTCGGAGATGCTACACCTGTCGTCATTGCGAATTCCGGAGCCGTTATTCAAAAGGCAGGGAACGGTTCATTGTACATTCATCCTCCTTATGTATCGGATACGGATAAATTGGTTTACGGAATGCTAGCTCCCCCACCCGGAGCCCAATTGATTGCAGATGCAAAATCCGAATATGCCGCGAGTGAGTACTTTTTGACATTCGAAGGCGGTATGGATCCTGCGTATTTGACGCAAACAGACGGAACGACGGTAACATTCGAGGGTCGCAAAGATGGGGATTCGCCGTGGACCACACTCGGAGAGATTGACTTCAATGGCAAGCCTCTTGATGACGGCAATACGTGGGCGCTGCCACTGGGCTCAACTGTACCGCAAGACATTCGGGTCAAGGTTTTCATGAATGGAGATACACCATATGATGGGACGTATCTCACAGCGCTTGCGATCATTACAAAAAATGATTTGCCAGTGCAAAACCTTCTTGCTGGTTTGTTGTCCGAGAAAGGTTTCTATAATAATGATGGTAGTTATGATTCGGTAGCGGGAGCTTTTGACGATGCAGCTATGTCGCTAAATGGCGGCAGGCTTGATATGCACCCTCCATACGCTGCGAATAAAGGGAAGTCTGTATACGGCATTCTAACGGCAGTGAATTAGGTCAAGTATTCCAAAATAAAGAGCCCGTTACAGCAAAGAAAATGCTGTAACGGGCTCTTTGAATAGGAATAGGATTGCTGCTTCGCCTTCACTTGTCTCGTCCCTGATCACTTTATTCACAATGCAGATGTTTCTTTCAGGGTACCGAGTACAAAGATAATCCGCGAAGCACTGAAAGAACGTAAAGACTTTTTATGACATTCCGTCCCTTTGTTATACGGTGTGGCAGGTTCTTTGCACAGTAAGCAGTATTCATTTATAATAAACTTAATAATAAAGTAAAAGGAACATGACCATGACAATCGAGCAACCAATTTATCTCCAAAAAATTAAACAAGATAATATGTCTGTGCTTTTGCAGCAAATATGGGAGCATGAAAGTATATCTAGAGTGGAGCTGGTCACCTTGACCAAGTTAACCTCTGGTACCGTTACCAATCTTACGCAGGTGCTTATCCAATTGGGATTAATACGGGAGTACGCCACTTCTTCTAGTGCAATTGGACGCAAACGTATGATGCTGAAGTATAATACCGAAAACTTCATGATCATCGGCATCGATATCAGTAGAACCTCATACGAGATTATCCTTACAGACTTGGCTGGACAAGTGATTAAATCCGTAGAAGGGAATACCGTAGGCATCCATCAACCTGTGAAAATTTTAGACTTAATTGCTCCGATTGTTCAAAATATGGTTGCTCACGCCTCCGCAAAGGGAATGTCGGTCATCGGATTAGGCGTCAGCATTCCTGGCCCGATAGATCGTAAAGCAGGAAAGCTGCGCATCGCGCCTAATTTCCCGGGTTGGGAGAACTTCCCGATTATTTCCGTATTAGAGGAAAAATTCGGCCTGCGCGTTTTTGTTGAGGACGATGCCCGAGCATCTGCTTTGGCCGAACGATGGTACGGTCTTGGACGAAATGTGCAGAATTCGCTGTTTATTACAATGGGCATGGGCATCGGAGGCGGCGTCATCACGAAAGGCGAGCTGGTCGAAGGGGCAAACGGACTATATGGTCAGGTTGGCCATATTACGCTCATCCCCAATGGTCTATTGTGCGATTGCGGCAATAGAGGCTGTTGGGAGACGGTCGGGTCCATTCCCGGCATTTTGCGACGCTGGTCGGCCGGTGATTCGATCGATGATTTCTTCCATGCCGTTCACCAAGAAGACCCGCATGCAGTCCAATGTCTTAAGGATACAATCAGTGATCTCGAATCCGCATTAACGACTCTGTTTAATGTATATGACCCGGAGATTATTGTTCTGGGCGGAAGGCTATACCCCTATCTCGCCATGTATATGGATGAGATAGGAGCTCGCGTCAAGGAGCGTATTTATCCTTTTGTTAGGAGTAAGCTCAGAATTGAACACGCCACATTTGGTTCTTCCCAGAATGCCAAAGGGGCAGTTGCACTCGTATTCGAACAACTGCTAACTTCGCCCTTACAGATGTTGTCTCTTGAAAGCGTTAAGGAGGAGTAAGCTTACTCCTCTTCTCGAAAGCTCCCGATCCGTTGTTGGGTTCTTCTGTTGCCACCTAGCCGGTCAGCCGAGCGGAGGGAGTCTCTATTCATTCGACAGTTATGGAGAACGCGGCGGCAATGGATGCAAATCGTGATAACCTCTTTTGGCTGCTTCATATACCATTTTTAAGGGGACAGTATACGATTTCGCCGCTGCTTCGCAATCTGCATATTCGGGAGCAAATTGTACGGTTTTCCCGCCCATGACGCCAACCTTGACTCGGATTATACCCCAGGCCGTCGCTACCTCAACCGAATGACGTTCGAGGCGTTTGCATTCTGTCCAAACGTACCGCATGCCCAGTGTAGTTGTTTCTTCAAAGATAATCGTCTCCATTGCATCCAGATATTTGGTATGCGTTAGTACATTCAACAAGAACCCCGGACGTCCTTTCTTCATTAGAATAGGAATCCAGAATACGTCATGAGCGCCTGCCGAGAGCAGCCGTTCGCTCACATAGGGACAGAACTCAGGGTTCATGTCGTCAATATTCGTCTGGAGCATAACCATTCCGGATTGTTTATGCTCAAGCTTATGCTCTTCAAACATAACCTTCCCCCTCGGTTAGTTCTACTTCCACTAATTCCTTTTGATCGTCGAAAAATTCCTGTTCAACCATCATACACAAGATGTGATAGATGGGAAGATGACGCTCTTGAATGTCGGGAGTCCTATCCCAAGGAACCCGAATGGTAACTGTGCACAGATCAGCTAAGCGACCTCCTACGTTTCCAGTCAGTCCAATAGTCGGAACCCCAAGCGCATGGGCAACCTGAACGGCGCGAACGACATTGTCGGAATTCCCTGACGTACTGATAGCCATTAACACGTCCTCCGGCTTCGCAAGTCCATAGACCTGTTGGGCAAACACCATATCTGCCGCGACATCATTAGAATAAGCCGTCATGAGAGCGGAATGGCTGACGAGCGAGATTGCTGGCAGCCCTCCCTGCAGATGCTCAGCGAGATAGGTACCGTCTTCCTTAAATACAGATTCAAGCAAGCCTCGCCGATCCGCAGATAACGGTCTTTTTGACATAAATCCCTTCATTAACTCCCCTACAATATGATCGCTGTCAGCCGCGCTCCCGCCATTCCCGCAAACCAGCAGCTTACCCTCGGAGCGAAAGGCCTTCGAAAGACAATGATAAGCTGCTACGATATCCTCCTTGCAACTCGACAAATCGGGGTACTTGGTTATTAACTCCAGCATCCAACGATCAATCAACGGATTAGAGAGCATTTCGATCTCCCCTCTCTTTAGCAATTTGGGTTATACTTCCAGACATTGCCGCCCTGATTTCTTCTGGGGAGGCCGTACCCGTCGTTCCGATCTTACGAATAACGACGGAGGATGCATAATTTGCCAGAGTAGCCGCCTCACTCCCTGACCCACCGGCACCAAGTGTACATAGTGTCGCCGCAGCGAACGCATCTCCAGCTCCAACAATATCAAGTGGAGGTTCAACCTTACGTGTAGGTACGTATACGCACTTTTCCCCCTCTACCCAGATCGCCCCTTCCGAGCCAAGCGTCATGCAGCATACACCTTGTACTTCTCCAGCCAAGCGCTGAGCCGTAGCCGCCCATTCTCCAAGAGTCTTGGACATCGGGTCTTCGTTAAACCAATAGCTTGCTTCGACCTCATTCGGCTTCACGATAACTCCGCGATACTTTCCTATTCTTTCGCGGCTATCCACTATTATGATTTTGCCTTTCGAAGCCCAGTATGTCAGCTTGCTGCGAATTCCATCCCCAATAACACCAAACGGCAATTGGTCGGTGACGGCTATAATATCGCACTGTGCGGCCATTTGGTCCAGTTTTTCGCCAAGCTTCTCCGCAAGCACTTCAGGCAGTGGTATGAAATTTTGAAAATCTAGCCTGGCGTCCTCTTGCTGCACACCCTGCAAGCCTGTTCGGATTGTTTTACAGTAAGCTGGTGTATTCCATTTCAGATCTGACAGTAAATAAGACGTATCGATGCCTCGAGTTTGCAACAGCTCCTCCAACAATTCACCTCGCCAGTCATTTCCAACAACCGAGCAGATCATCACCTTCCCGCAGCCCAAAGCTACCAGATTCGCCGCTACGTTGCCAGCTGCGCCAGGCGAGTACCGTTCTTCAACAATGGGCAACGTATAATGAGGTGTTTCACGCGACAACGTGCTGTGAGTGAGGTCCGCCACCCAATAAGCGTCAAGACCGACATCACCGATTACGCCAGCGCGCAGCGAACCAAATCCACTTAATAATTGCTCAAGTCGCGACTTGGTCATTTCCTCCGCACGATGCATAATGAATTGCTCTGATAGTTTATCTGGCTTATTCACTAATTCCATGTTCTGATCTCCCTCTGTCCTCGCCATTTTCCAAAGCATACCGAATAGCCGGAATCGTCTGGTCATGCAAACCTTCGAAATGAAATCCCTCTCCGCCAAGACTTGTTGGACGATGAATAATATTTTTGCGGGGGCGATAGTAATAATCCCAGTCCTCATAACCCACCTTTCGGTGATAGTCGCCCAGTTTAACAATATCGAAGTTAGCCGTTGTAATTTTGCTTACCGTATGTCCTAAGTTGCGGGCAATAGACAAAGCCTTCAGAAACACCTCGGGCCCTGTGACTGTTGAACCGAAGTTTGCGTATACGCCCCCTTCTAGATGAGTTACCGTGCTCGCGTATATTTGAAAGTCTCGGCCGCTTGTGCCGCCTTGTATGGCAAAATTGACATCCGGATGCTGATGAATGTTATCCGTACCGAGTGTAATGTGTACGGTACAAGGAATCCCTTTCCGACCACAGGCATTCAGCAAGCTAAATGATGAGAATGGATACAGCTCCGGATGTTGATTCATATGATCGATCAAGCTTTCTCCATAGCCCAGCCCTTTGTGATATCCTTCCTCCAACGCGAGGTGAAGAAGCTCTCCTGGCTCTTTCCACATGCCGAGCCTGCCGTTTGCCAGAGCACCAGAATCAAGCTCTTCTGTCTGACCGAAAGCGGCCAATTCCAAATCTTGAAAAGCTCCAGCTCCATTAAGTGCCAAATGAGTAACGAACCCTTGCTCGATCAAAGCAATTAGATCAGGTGACACGCCGCTTCCAATCACATTGCCGCCAAGCGATAGGATGACATGGCTTCTGTTAGTGCGGGCCTCCTGGATACGAGTGATGAGCCTATCGAATTTATCCTCACGGCTGCCGAGCCAGTTGAACTCCCTGTATGGCAATTGTTTCTTCAACATCTCAACCGTTAGGGCACCACGCCGCTCTGCAATTGGATACAGTATCCGGTTGTCGTGTGACAATCGTTCCATACGCTTGTAGGGAGGAAATACGGCTCCCAGCTCCCGCTTGCGCTCCAGAATACGATGGAATAATTGAGGAATCGTTACTTGATGCAAGCCGTGGAACAGATAACCCTTGCCGCCAATTTGACCGAGTCGATCGATGAAATTACGCCGCGGACGGTAGTAATATTCGGAGACAGTTGTCTCTGGTACATGATCTGCGTATACCGGGACGATATCGAAGTTCGCTGCTACGATCGATGACATAGGCAGCCCTTCATTGCGGCAGATACTGGCTGCCTTAAGGAAAATCTCCGGACCTGATATGGCTGAACCAAAGTTCAGAAAGACACCGCCACTTTCCATCTCCGCTACCGATTGGCACATCGTGTCAAAGTCCTTGCCGCTGGTCTGACCCAGCGCTTGGAAATCGACGATTGGATGCTGGTGAATAATATCTGTGCCGATGGAAATATGGCAGGTGTACGGAACACCAAAACGCTGGCATTGCGCAAATACACAATCCTCATAGTGAGGAAATCGCTCTGGATAGCGATTCAAGTAATGGTACAAACTCTCCCCATACCCCAAGTTTTCAATGACCCCTTGTTGAATCGCTTCATTCATATAACGCCCTGTCTCTTCCCACATCCCGAAAGAACCGTCTTCAATGGCAGTAGCTACGTCTTCAGACGTCTCGCCCAAAAAAGCCAATTCAAAGTCGTGAATACTCGTTGCTCCGTTACCCGAAACATGAGTGATAATGCCGTGTCGCACCATTTCAATTACATAGCGAGACATGCCATTTTTAATCACATGTGCGCCCATGGACCATATGACAGGTTTGCCAGCCAATCTCGCCTCGATAATGTGATCTATTAGTTGACCAAATGCCTCTTGTTCTGTTGGCATTTGTGGCCATGCCTCTGGAGTGTCCGCATGAGGCTGCGCCATATTGCGGATCGTAACCAAATTGCGTCTCCCAAACACAGAACTCGTTTTTATCCCATCGAAAGACAGCTGTCCATGACGTTTCATTGTCTTACACCTCCGCTTCAAATGACTTCAATCGTTAGCCAAGCAGACAAGCTCCCGTAGGAGTCAAGCTTCAAGGCCGCTCCTCGGGCAGCGGCTTCAGCCAAGGTCCACTTCGGCGGTACATTGAACGGCTCCAGCCCAATATTGTACTCGCATCCGAAGAATGGAGCGTCTGAGTCGGCCGCAAAGTTCTGCCAATACCATGTGTATGGCCATATCGCCGCATTCCAGCTAACGGATAGCGCTAACCCTTTAGAGCTGCCGTTCAGGCGATAGTTTCCTGTTGTACATTCAACTGCAAGCAGTGGTCTCGAGGTTCCAGGTGCTGCCAAGAAAGAGAGGTTAACCTGGTCATCTGACCCGGGCATCCATGGCCATTCGCTTCGCTCATCCGTCTCCATATTGACTACCGCTGAACCGTGTGCGAACTCGATCGTCGAATACTCATTGAGGAACGGTGCTCCGAAGGCCAGATGATGGCCCCAATTGAATTCCAATGGTTTCGGCGACTCGTTGATGACCGTTTCTTCCAAACGTACGATTGTTTCACCACGCCTTAGAATGAATGTTTTTTCTACCTTAAGGGGTAAAGAACGGAGACGATTGCTCAGACGTACTCGAAGCTCCTCCTCATCCTCCCGAATTAACTCGTAATCCCAAGGTGTAATAGCCGATTCGCCCCTATGTACCGTTGTACCTCGGTAGACATGTGTCTGGCTCACTTCCGGGAGCATCTCCTGCCAACCACCCATATAAGTCATTTGATAGTCAGGATATAAGGCGTGCTGCGGTAGCAGACCCATTCGTGTATGCCAGATAAAATCAGTATCGCTTGGCTTGTGAAGCCAACGGACGGGTTCTCCGCCTCTATCCAACAACAAAATAATTTGTATCAGGTCATTCTCCAATAGAATGCTGCGATACCCCTTGTATTGCAGATCATCCATCACGCGACAGCCGTGATTGCGATAACGTTTGTAATAGGAAGACATGGTTACAGACCCAATTGCGCGAGCCACTCGCCCCGGTTGCCGAAGTCCCCCGAGATCCAATCGGCGCCAGCTGCCTCTAAACGCTTCTGTTTGACCGTGTTCAGTCCCTCTCTTTTTTCCTCGTCACTCGCCAGTCCGAGTGAGATGCCTCCGGCTTCTTTTCCAAGAGCGATCTCTACCTTGCCGTCACCAATTACTGCCAATTCCTGTCCCGAGAGCCCTTTGTCCCGAATAAGATCCTGTAATACCTTCTCCTTAGAGCACTCTGCCTTTCCTACTGGGGCGCCGGCTATTTCCGTTATATAAGGAGCAATACCAAGTACCTCGGCCTCACGAACGACATCGGGATGATCCGTTCCGCTCGCCACATACATTTCAATACCACGACTATGCAGCTCCTGAATAAAAGCGACAGCCCCTTTGATTAGATAGTCTTCCGCCTTCAATTTCCCTTCGCTTAGCAGCTTAATTCGTTGTTCAACTCGCTCCAGCAACCGTTCGTTATAGATCGCTTTATATTCCCATTCGTCCAATACAAGGTTATTCCACGCCTTTTCCTTAACCGTAGCTGTAAGCCAGCGCATCTGATAAACCGTTTGAATACCTGTCGACTGATCAATATACTCATCGATCTCCCGAACCAACGCCTCCACTTGTTCTTCACTCAGCTTGCTGTTACCAACAATTGACTCATACATGAATGGTCGCATGATCTCTTCCCAACCCGCACGAAGAGTGGACACGGTTCCATCGAAATCGAATACCACTGCTTTAATTGCCGCCATGTAAATCCCGCCTTTTCTTAATGAATAAGATTTATTATTAATATGATGTTTTCATACGCATATACTAACAGCATAGAGGGGAAAATAAAAGACTTTTCTTATTTAATAAGTTATTTACATATACCGAAGTATAATTTATACTCTGAGTAAGCCGGATGATGTACTACCTAAGCGATCCGTGCATTAGTTTATTCATTAAAATTTTACTTGTACATTCGTGTTATGACTGGGAGGATCGTTATGACTAACCATATTACAACGTTAACGTTGGAGGAGAAAGATGCCGCACTCGGCTCATTACTTCGTTCTCTTGGCAGTGCTTTAATTGCCTTCTCTGGAGGTGTTGATAGCACTTTTTTATTAAGACGGGCTCAGCAAGAGCTAGGCCTGCACGCGACCGCGGTTACAGCCGCTTCCGAAACCTTCCCGAGCCGTGAATTCGACGCCGCTGTGAAATTGGCTTCCGATATGAACGTTCCTCATTTGTTGACTGAAATCTCCGAGCTTGATAATGAACAGTTTGTGGCCAACGCACCCGACCGCTGCTACCATTGTAAAAAAGGCTTGTACGCACACCTGAGACGACTGGCTGCGGAGCATGCTCTACCTTATATCCTGGATGGAACCAACATAGACGACCTCGGTGACTATCGACCGGGCTTAGCGGCCAAATCAGAAGAAGGCGTCCGCAGCCTGCTTGTAGAAGCCGGCATGACTAAAGAAGACATTCGCACCTTGTCCAAGGAGTTGAATTTACCTACATGGAACAAGCCCTCCTTCGCCTGTCTATCTTCACGAATTCCATACGGGACTCCAATCGAACTTGAGATGATTAATCAATTAGACAAGTCGGAGCAATACTTGCTTGATCTCGGATTTTATCAGGTAAGGGTCAGGCATCACGGTGAGATTGCCCGCCTGGAATTGATGCCACAGGACATGATGAAAGCCATAGACCATCATGACTCAATCACCGCCGCTTTGCGCAGTTATGGATTCAAGTATGTAACCTTAGACCTGCAAGGCTATCGGACTGGGAGCATGAATGAAACCCTCCCTGTGAGGAGAATATGATGGCTGACAAAGGATACGAAGATGTTCAGGTTGCGAAGTATGCCAACTTAGATATAGATAGAGAACGGCGCCTCGGATTTCCTGAAGTTATTTACGGGGAGAACAAGTCTGCCGAGCAACTGATTGGAATTGCCGAAACGATGAGGGAACATGCCTCAAGACTGCTAATAACGCGGGTAGACTCTGGGAAAGCAGAGCTTGTGACTTCCCGCGTGCCAGGACTTATTCACCATGTGGACGCTCATGCGCTAACTGGATTCGGAAATGTACCACCTGCGGATCGCAATGGCTATATTGCAGTCGTCTGCGCAGGCACCTCCGATCTGCGGGTAGCCGAAGAAGCGGCCATTACACTCGAGATGATGGGAAGCCGCGTGGAGCGAATTTCCGATGTTGGGGTCGCAGGCATACACCGCCTCTTCGCCCGACTTCATGTGATTCAGGAAGCCGATGTCGTTATCGCCATTGCTGGCATGGAAGGTGCGCTGCCGAGTGTACTCGGCGGATTGGTGGCCAAGCCATTGATCGCTGTCCCTACAAGCGTGGGCTATGGCACCGGTCTAAACGGGTTAATCGCGATGGGAGCCATGTTGAATGGCTGCGCCCCTGGCGTCACTGTCGTCAATATCGATAATGGATTTGGCGCAGCTTACGCAGCCGCATCCATTCACAGGCAAATACGAAGGGAGAACTAACCTCATGAAAATCATTTACTTAGATTGCATAGCCGGCATTAGCGGCGATATGACACTAGGAGCTCTTGTCGACGCGGGCGCCGATTCCAATTACATCGAAACTGAACTTGCGAAGCTTTCCGTCTCACCTTTCTCGCTATCATGGAATCGCGTCAACAAAAAGGGTATCTCCGCCATTAAAGCCGATGTCCAGGTTGATCCCCATTCTTCACCTGCTCAGCATTCGCATTACAGTGACATCATACAGATGATTCGTGATGCCAACCTTCCTGAACGTGTCACTGCCAGAAGTCTGGCCATATTTGAACGAATCGCTATTGCAGAAGGGAAAATTCATGGCCTTCCCTTAGAGAAGGTCCATTTCCACGAGGTAGGCGCCGTCGATTCAATTGTAGATACAGTTGGTGTCGCATTGGCGTTAGAGTCGCTGCAGATAGACTCTATTTGGTGCTCCCCCGTACCGCTCGGCTATGGGACTGTTGTCTGCGCACATGGCATTTATCCCGTTCCAGCCCCTGCTACACTAGAGATATTGAAGGGCATACCCCTTGCATCCTTGCCCATTCAGAAAGAGCTGACGACACCAACGGGAGCTGGCATCGTCAGTGCACTCGTGGATGAATTCCATGTGTCGCTTCCTAGCATGACGGTTACGTCCATTGGTTATGGCGCAGGTACTAGAGACTTGTCAGAGCGCCCTAATGTGCTGCGTGCCATTGTTGGAAACCGGGAACCATTTTCTGGAGTCACTCCTCATTCACATCAACAGGCTCATGGGCACCATGAACACAGTCATTCGCATCAACATGCTCATGAAAACCATAATCATCATGAACACAGCCATTCTCATTCAGAGTCTCACTCTCATGCCCACCCTCAAGATCATCACCATGATACTGAATCTCAATAAATCATGCACTTTAATCCTAAAGAAAACATTCATGAAACCAATAGGGAGCCTTTAGACGGATTAATTCGTCTAAAGACTCCCTATTTGTCGTAATTAATCACCTACTATAAAGGAGATCATTTACCCAGGCTCACGTCGTCCAATGATTCTTTACTTAACACAAGGTTCCCTGTGTCATTTTCGGGAAGACTTAGGGTAAAATAAACAACAAATCTATCTCTTCCCATTCTGTTATTCAATCCATTTGATCTACGTATGTCGTTCTATATTTGCTAATTATCTTTTTATAGCCCTTCAGTTCATCTCATCAAGTACCAATCCTTCATGAAAAAAATTTAATCTGCGTTATTGAAATTTTGATTAAATTGGTTCATGATTACTTTTTACAGCTTGAAATCGACCATTGTTTTTATGATTACGGTGAGTCGAATGACATATGTTTGGCTTCATTTGAATGCTTGCTGAATAATGTCTGTTATGCCAACAGATTTGATTCATTCGAGGCTTGCGCCTGGCGATGAACCCTTCCCATAAAGCTGGAAGCAGTATATCAAATGATCTCTAAGGAGGATTCGTGATTATGTCCACACCACAACTTACGATCGTCGGGCTCGGCTCAGGCGATCCGGAGCAATTGACACTCGGTGTCTGGCGCAGACTGCTTGCTGCAGAGCGAGTATTTGTACGCACAGAGCAGCACCCAGCGATGTCATTGCTGCAAGAGAATGACATTGCGTATACGTCATTCGATGCGCTTTATGAGCAGCATGATTCCTTTCCAGACGTGTATAAGGCAATCGCAGAAACGCTTACAGCTGAAGCGAAAAACAGCGCAACGCCTATTATTTATGCGGTGCCAGGTCACCCTATGGTTGCCGAGCGTACGGTCCAGCTGCTCCGCGAGCAATGTCTTGCAGAAGGCATTGAGCTGCAAATTATTGGAGGCGAGAGCTTCCTTGACCAAGCATTCGTCAGTCTGGGCATAGACCCTATCGAAGGCTTTGCCCTGCTGGATGCGGCTGAGCTGCAGCCTTCGCTGCTACAGCCGCAGCTTCACACGCTGATCGGACAAGTGTATGATACGTACACGGCATCGGACGTCAAGCTGGCGCTGATGGAAAGATACCCAGACGATTATGAAGTGGTTGTCGGTCATGCGCTGGGGGTGCCCGCTGAGCAGCAAATCCTTCGCGTGCCGCTGTACGAGTTGGATCGCACGCCAGGCTACGGCAATCTTTCGCTCATCTGGGTGCCGCGCTCAGACGATCCATCGCTTCGCAATCGGTCCTTCGAGCGACTGCATGAGATTGTAGCTATCTTACGCAGTCCGGATGGCTGCCCTTGGGACATCGAGCAAACGCATCAGTCCATTCGCAAAAATTTCATTGAAGAGCTGTATGAAGCGCTCGAAGCAATTGACAACGATGATCCAGATGGCATGCAGGAGGAATTCGGCGACGTCATCCTTCAAGTGATGCTTCACAGCCAAATGGAAGAAGAGACGGGCGCATTTTCGGTCTATGATGTGATACAATCACTTAACGAGAAACTTATTTTCCGCCATCCGCATGTTTTTGGTGAGCAAGACGCCAGCGATTCTCAGGAAGCGCTAGCCAATTGGGAGCAACGGAAAGCCGAAGAGAAGCGCCTGAAAGGAACCGATACGAACCGCGTATCGATACTAGATGGTATCCCGTCTGACCTGCCCGCTTTGATGAAAGCTTACAAGCTTCAAAAAAAGGCAGCCAAGGTAGGCTTTGATTGGGACGAGCTTGGTCCTGTCCTCGGTAAGATTGAAGAGGAGCTTGCTGAGCTTCGTGAAGCGATTGCAACGCAATCAGAAGATGAGCAAGCCTCAGAGCTTGGCGATTTGCTGTTTGCCGTCGTCAATGCCTCGCGCTTTATCCATGCTGATCCGGAAGAGGCGCTTGCCCGTACGAATAAGAAATTCCGCAGTAGATTCGCATATATTGAGGAACAGCTTCGTATAAGCGGCAAGCAATTTGACCAGACTGATTTAACAGAAATGGATCGTTTATGGGAAGAGGCTAAGCGTCAATCATCGCTTTGATTTCTCATGAATCGCCTTTTTTCGGCACCATTCGCAAAAAAATTTCAAGCAGCGGCAGGATTTATTTACAGGCAGGCAGAATAAGTATTCTTCGAGAGAGCAAAAATGGGAAGCAACGGCGGCGCATCAAGCGTCGACCACAAATAATGGTTATCAATTAGGAGGATTTTATAATGAACAAAACAGACTTGATCAACAACATTGCAGAAAAAAGCGGTTTGACTAAACGTGACGTAGAAGCTGTACTTAACGGTTTCTTGGGCGAAGTAACGGATGCACTTGCAGGCGGAGACAAAGTACAATTGATCGGCTTCGGTACTTTCGAAACTCGCAAACGTGCTGGACGCACTGGACGCAACCCGCAAACAGGCGCTCCAATCGAAATCTCAGAAGCAAAAGTTCCTGCATTCAAAGCAGGCAACAAATTGAAAGAAGCTATCCAATAGTTTATGCGATTAGATAAATTTCTTAAGGTATCCCGGTTGATCAAGCGTCGTACCGTTGCGAAGGATGTATCCGAGCAAGGTCGCGTATGGATCAATGGCCGCGAAGCGAAAGCGAGTAGTGCCGTCAAAGCCGGGGACGAGCTCCAAATCCAATACGGCCAGAAAATCGTAACTGTACGCATCGAGCGAACTGCGGAGACGACCCGTAAGGATGAAGCCGGTGAGCTTTATACCTTGTTGAAAGAAGAACAACGCCAGCGCGAGAATACGCTCGACTGGGAACAATCGAAATAACAACGAGGCTGCATACAAGCATATAACTTGTATGCAGCCTTTTTTTGTAGGCACATAAATGCAAACAAAATAAAATAATCTGTTTCAACAGGATGAAATGGGTTTACATATTCGGAGGACTATTCGATGAATCATATGCAGCTAACCGTTCCCGAATATCGGCGGAAGGGTTTTTCTTTGCTAGGACATGCTTTTGCTCTCTTTTTCAAGAACAGTTGGCCGATTTTGTTAATTGTAGCCATAGTGTCTATACCGATTGAGGCAATCAAAAACTATTATTTTTTTGAGCCTGATCATAGCGGAATCTTTTTTCCTGATGGGAAAATGGATACGATTGTAGACCTCCTTTTCTTAAGCTCGATTACCCCAATGGTTGTTCACTACATACTAGGCAGAGTGGCAGGAGCGGAATCAAGCTTCAAGCAATCACTCTTATGGGGTCTGAAAAAATGGCCGCGCATGATCGTCTACAATTTCTTGCAGGGCGCAGTCATATTGGCGGGCATTTTCGTGTTTGTTGTTCCAGGTGTCCTGTTCGCGGTATGGCTGCTTCTGCTGCCTATTGTGGTTGCTCTGTTTGATACTAGTCGAGTGAATCCTATGACGATTAGCCGGGAATTCGCGCGCAAGCGTTATTTCAAATTTATTGGCTATGGGCTTGCTGGTTATGCGATGGCAATCGTGTTTGTCATTATTCAAGGCATAATATTCACTCTCTTAGTGAGCCAATCATGGATTACGGCTACAATATTCGATATGTTCTTCAATTGGTTTTTTCAGTTGGCAACAGTTGTGCTGCTGCTCGTATTCCTGCAAGTGAACACCGAGAGAGTAAGCCAGGAGCAGGAAGCTATCAAACAAGCATTGTAGGTTCTAAATCCAGCCTTTGCCCCATAAGCTAGTCTTAACATAATAAGAGAGCGCAAGCGTACTGCTTGTACCGGCTTATGTTGATTGTGCGAAACGGATACTGTGCCGCCATTGGCCGGCGATAGCCGTTGCGCCTAGACATGCTAATGGAGCGGAGGACGAGTCTATGGTTGACCAAGGCAAGGTGGTGCAGAAGCGTCAGGAAGTGAAATTGATGAATCGCAAGCTGCTCGAGCTTACGGGTGTTGTAAAAGTAGAGAGCTTCGACAGCGAAGAGTTTTTACTGGAGACAGAGCTTGGCTTCCTGGCGGTAAAGGGCCAAAATTTGCATATGAAGCATCTAAGCTTGGAACAGGGAATGGTGGCAATTGAGGGGCTTGTCCATTCACTCGCCTATATGGACGGCAGCAATACGGCATCCAAATCCAAAGGACTGTTCGGGAAGCTATTCAAGTGACGCTCAGTATGCAGTGGTTGACGATGGCAGTCATGCTGCTGTCGGGCCTTGGCATGGGAACGGTATTCGACGGCTATCGGGTCGTGACGAATGAACTGAAATTCCCGCGCTGGTGGCTTCCGGTGCTTGACGTGATGTATTGGACGGCAGCAGCGCTAGTCGTTTTTCGGGTGTTGTACGCCAGCAACAACGGCGAGGTGCGGGCGTATGTTTTTATCGGACTGGCTATCGGCATCATCATCTATTATTTCCTGCTCAGCAGAGTTGTCATCGCGGTCGTCAAATGGCTGATCGGAGCTGTGAGGAAGCTGATCAACTTTGTGCTCAAATGCTTGGATATTCTTGTCGTAAAGCCTTTGAAGCTGTTCTACAAAGTACTGTTGGTTATTTTCGCGTTTGGGTCTGCGTTCACTATTTTCATATTGAAAATTGTGATACAATTAGTCCGTCCTTTTTGGAAATTGTTTGTTTGGATGGTAAGACCAGTCACTCGCCCGCTGGGGCGCTGGCTATCTCATTATGCATCCAAATGGCAATGGAGCGAGAAAGCAGGCAGAATAGGACAACAAATCGCTCGATTGTGGGGCAAATGGTTTAGGAGGTAACACCGCTCATGGCAACAGCAGATAATAAGATGTCAGGGAATGCTGGCACGAAGCGCCGGTTTAAGCTTTGGATGATGTTCATCGTGCTATTTATGGGCTGGGCGGCGTATACGATCTTTGGCCAGATGCAGCAGAAGGATGCTACAGGCATTAAGCTAAACGCTATTCAAGAGCAGATTAATGCATCAGTCAAGGAAACCGAGGCGCTAAACCGCCAAGTTGAACGTTTAAATGACCCAGAATATATTGAACAATTGGCAACCAAAGAGCAGGGTATGGTCAAGAAGGGCGTTCAGCAAATTTTTAGCGACTAAATAGGGCTCTGAATCGGGTGAACGTCTGTTGACCTTACTTGAACGGTTCGGTTATAATCACGTTAATAGCGTTTTCGCAAAACTTTTAGCACATGCTTATGAATTCAGTTTTGCTTCGCATAACTTTTAGGGAGGAACATTTTATTTTATGGCAATTGAAGTGGGCGCTAAGTTAGAAGGAAAAGTGACAGGCATTACGCATTTTGGGGCATTTGTCGACTTGTCGGGAGGTGTCACGGGTCTTGTTCACATTTCGGAAATTGCTGATAATTACGTCAAAGACGTGAAGGATCACCTGAAAATCGACGATGTTGTCAAAGTTAAAGTGATCAACGTGGACAAAGACGGAAAGATCGGACTTTCCATTAAGCAAGCCATTGACCGGCCGGAAGGCCAACCAGCGCCACAACAACGTGAGCGTCATAGCGGAGGCGGCGGTGGAAGCACTGGCGGCGGTAGTGGTGGTGGTGGCGAACGTTTCAATCGCGGCGGTGGCGGCGGCGGTGGTGGCGGACGTCCCTTCAACAAGCAATCGGCTGGCAGACCGGCATACGGTAAACCGTCATTCGAGGATAAAGTGTCACGGTTCCTGAAAGACAGCGAAGAGCGCATCTCCTCTTTGAAGAAGAATACGGAGGGCAAACGCGGCGGACGCGGTGCCAAGCGAGTATAAGCTGGATCCTCATAACACTATACATGGAGCAGAACCTAATCGGTTCTGCTTTTTTTGATGTATAGGAGGGATATGATTTTACTCATCCTCTCTCTATACATTTCGCTGAAACGATGACGTCTATAGTAAGGGCGCCTTCAGGCATATCTGCTTATGTGTTGGCCCCTTTCCGCAATTAATGATGGAAGCGCTTCCTGAATGCTGTCGAAGCGGGGAAAAACGCCTGCATATGCGCGTTATAGCTTGATTTCAAGACGGTTTTACACTGTGAATGTCGTTTAACCATTTATATTCAGCTTGAAAAAATACTTTTCTCTCATCCTCCTTCATTCCCGACACGATACAACGTCCATTCGCCATCATCTGGAAAACATGCGGCACAAATTTTGTTGACTTGCTGGCTGATGAACGGACCCGGCATACGATAGCAAACGTATATGGGGCGTATGTTTGAGCGCTTATTGGCAAGTGCTGCAGAGCCGATTATTTTTGTCGGAAAAAAGTTTTGGGCGTGTTACGTTAACTGACAAACTTCATGCGGACAACCTCCTATAATGAAAAACACATTACATTCGGAAATGGTGGTGTCTGCTTATGGAAAAGGAGAACGTGGTTGTGCTTCCCGGTGTGAAACGGACTGGACTGGCTAAGGCGATGATGCAGAAAGGTCGGGAATGGGCTGCAGGGCGCCGATTCATTCAGGTCGTGCTTGCAAAGAAGTGGACGTTTTTGCTTGTAGGTATTGCTTTTTTACTTGGTAGGGCGGTTATACTCGAATCGCTTATGCCGTTTGCCATTGCATATTTTGCGGTCATTTATTTCATGAGAAGAGATATTTATCCGTGGGTGGCGATCTCGCTTGTGGCAGGCAGCTGGCTGGCGGCTGATCCTGCGCCCATGTGGATCGCAATGGAGATCGCGGTGTTGTTTCTGTTCTTGAAGGGTCTTGAAACGTATGAGAGAGCGGAGCTGTCTTCAGCACCCATCCTCGTATTCGCCTCAACACTGCTTGTACAGATGTTCAGCGTCTTTATAGGGGACGAGCTAAGCTGGTACAATTTCATGCTCGTTGTCGTAGAGGCTGCGCTTGGCTTTGTACTCACATTAGTATTTATACAGGCGATTCCTGTATTGACCATGACTAAGAAATCGGCCTCGCTCAAAAACGAAGAGATCATCTGTCTAATGATTTTGCTGGCGTCGGTCATGACAGGTGCAGTCGGCTGGGTCATGTATGGATTGTCGGCAGAGCATGTGATGTCCCGCTATATGCTGCTGCTGTTTGCTTTGGCGGGAGGGGCACCGCTTGGCGCTTCGGTCGGTGTAGTTGCAGGACTCATTCTAAGCTTGGCTGACTTCGGTGCAGTCGTTCAAATGAGCTTACTCGCGTTTGCAGGATTGCTGGCTGGCTTGCTGCGTGACGGCGGCAAAATGGCAGCTGCTTTCGGAATGTTGCTTGGTACATCGATTTTATCCATATATGTAGGCAGCCAGGCTGATGTGATGAGCTCAACCTGGGAATCAGTAGCAGCTGCTACGCTGCTTTTGCTGACGCCTCGCAGCATGATTCGTACCATTTCCCGGTATGTACCGGGTACGAATGAACATGCCAAGTCGCAGCATGATTACGCGAAGCGGGTGCGTGAGGTGACGGCAGAGCGAGTATCGCAATATTCAGAGGTATTCAAGCAGCTATCTCGCAGCTTCGGACAGCTGAATAGCAGAGCTACAAGTCTAAATAAAGAGGAGGAAATCAGTCATTTCATGAATGCGGTTGCTGAGCGCAGCTGCGCTAGTTGCCATAGGCAAAATGCTTGCTGGGAGGACAAGTTTTTCCATACGTACAAAATGATGACGGATATGATGACGGTTGTAGAGGAAAACCGTACTCCGTCTCCCAAGGATATACCGAGAGCCTGGTCTACACATTGTGTCAAATCATCTCAGGTGCTTAATGATATGAGTCAGCAGTACGAGCTCTATCAAAATAATATGCACTGGAAGAAGCAAATATACGAATCACGAGGACTTGTCGCTGATCAATTGCAAGGTGTGTCGCAGGTTATGGAGGATTTGGCCAAAGAAATTAAACGAGAGGGGCAGACACTGCATTTGCAGGAGGAACAAATTAGAGAGGCGGTGGAAGGATTGGGTTTATCGGTTCAGGGCATCGATATCGTAAGCTTAGAGGAGGGAAATGTAGATATTGAGGTTTATCACTCATTTGGACAAGGCTATGACGAGTGCCGCAAAATCATTGCACCGCTGCTGAGCGATATACTCGGCGAGCACATCGAGGTGAAATCCGAGATCCCGCCGATGAGAAGCGGAGAGCCGACGCTTGTCGCTTTCGGATCGGCCAAGCAATATGAGGTTGAGACCGGCATTGCCGGAGCAGCTAAAGGAGGTGACCTGCTGTCAGGAGACAGCTTCAGCATGGTTGAGCTCGGCAATGGTAAATTCGCTGTCGCAATAAGCGACGGCATGGGTAATGGCGAGCGGGCGCGTCAGGAAAGCAGCGCTGCATTATCGATTTTGCAGCAGCTGTTGCAATCAGGCATGGATGAGAAGCTTGCGGTGAAATCGGTTAATTCGGTACTGTTGCTGCGCTCATCCGATGAGGTGTTTGCTACCGTCGATTTGGCAATCGTAGACTTGTATACCGCGCAAACGACGTTTATGAAGATAGGCTCCACCCCAAGCTTTATCAAACGAGGAAATGAGGTCATTCCCATTTCAGCTAACAATTTACCAATCGGTATTCTTCAGGATATTGATGTTGACTTTGTATCCATGCAGATGCAGTCAGGCGATACACTGGTTATGATGAGCGATGGAATATATGATGCACCGGGACTTGCGGTGAACAAAGAGCTGTGGATGAAACGAATTATAGGTGAGCTGGCAACAGATGATCCTCAGGAGATGGCAGACGCGCTGCTGGAGAAGGTGGTTCGTCACCATAATGGTGAAATCATTGATGACATGACGGTACTTGTAGCACGAATTGATAAGCATTTGCCGGAATGGGCTTCTTTTCGCTTCCCAGGGGTGACGCGCATGGAGCGTCCAAGAACGGTCAGCTGATGGTTTAGTGAGGCTGTGATGAATCGGGCGGCACTTGTACGGTGAGCGGGTGTGCGCTCTGAGTGGATAATTGATCGTATTAAAGCCTTTTGTTTGTCAGCTGACTCATGGCTGGCGGCTATAAGGCTTTTTATCTGCTTTGCGGAAGAATCGCGTGTGGAATAGCCTGATAGTCGGCAGTCCAATTGGTTTGACGTCAACAGTTTGATGTATATCCCTTTATACCCGAGCGCTGCGTGAATGAAACAGGGTCTATGTAACTATTCAACATCTATAAAGATTAAACCGATGAAAGGTAGAAGGAGTAAGGCTGTACATAATGAAAGACAAATGCCAAATCTGTTCAAATAGAGGAAAGCATATGATTTTCTATCCTTTTTCTATACGTTTCGCTGAAACGATGGCATCTGTAGTAAGGAAGCCATCAGGCGTTGCTGCTTAGGATTGTGCAAGCATAGTGTTTTTTTGCTAGTCTAGCTGTTTAACCCTCTCAAAAAAGGCAAAGCTAATAGAAAGGCTGGGCTAAGCCTATGCTTACGAAGCTGTGTTTGATTCTCAAACACTTGAGGAGGGTAAACGATTATGAAACAAATATTGTTGATTACGGATGGATGCTCCAACGTGGGCCTAAGTCCAGTTGTGGCGGCTGCGCACGCGCAGTCGGACGGAATCTCGGTTAATGTAGTGGGCGTGCTGGATCACGGCGATGTGGGTGAGCTCGGTGCTGCGGAGATTGAGGAGATTGCACGGGCGGGCGGCGGCCTTAGCAGGATGGTCAATATGCGTCAGCTTTCTCAAACGGTGCAGATGATGACGCGCAAGACGGTGGTGCAGACGATTCAATTCGCTGTACAGAAGGAATTGAAGCAGGTGCTAGGCAACGGGTCTATCGAGGCGCTGCCCCCCGAGAAACGGGGCGAGGTTGTCCGTGTTATTGATGAGCTCGGGGAAACGTCGAAGCTGCAAGTAGCGCTTCTCATTGATGCCAGTGCCAGCATGAAGCCAAAGCTTGCCGCGGTTGAAGATGCCATTCATGATTTGATGCTCAGTCTTCAAGCTAGGCAAGGTAAAAGTGAAATAAGTGTATTTCATTTCCCTGGCGCAAGGAATGGTGACGATTGTGTATTGGATTTAGACTGGACGAGTCATCTGAACGGTGTGCATGCCATATTTCCGAAGCTTCAGATGGGTGGAACGACGCCTACAGGGCCTGCGATTATGCATATTGTTGATTTTTATCGCAAGGGCGATTATGGTAGACAGAGCAGAGATGAAACGGATGGGATGATGAGTGACTACGTCGTTTAAGGTTGACCTTCGTCGCGGCACGGTAGTGACTGGCAAGTGGAAGCAAGGGAAATACCGGGTGGAGAGGTTGCTTGGGGAGGGCGCGAACGGTAAAGTATACCTCGTACAGCGTGACCGCAGCTGGTATGCGATGAAGCTTGGCATTGATACGCTTGATCTTCAGTCAGAGGTTAACGTTTTGCAATCCATTGCGAAGCAGAAGCAGCAGGGACAAGAATCTTATCTATTTGACGTGGATGATTTGTATGGTCCGGACGGAAGGGAATATCCCTTTTATATTATGCGTTATGTGCTCGGAGCCAAAGCAGATACTTACTTGAAGCAGCAAGGGACGGAATGGTTTCCTTTGGTTGGCTTGAATTTGCTCGGTAAGCTGGCGAAGCTGCATCAAGCAGGCTGGGTGTTTGGTGATTTGAAAGTCGAGAATGTGCTTGTTGCCGATTATGGTCATGTCGAGCTTGTAGACTACGGCGGGGTGACCGCAGTCGGCAAGAGCATAAGACAGTTTACCGAAATATACGACCGCGGCTATTGGAATGGCGGATCGCGTTCGGCAGATCCTCAGTACGATTTATTTTCCTTCGGAGTATTCTGTATACAATTGCATGAGCCTAAACGTCTGCAGCAATTGACGAAGGAGCTGCTTCCGCAGAATCGATCTACAGGCGAGCTCATGCAGATTATTGAAACCAGTGCGGCATTGAAGCCGGTTGCAGGCTGGCTTAGGAAGGCGTTCGACGGGCAATTCGCTGATGCGGGAGAGGCTTCTGCTGCTTGGCGTTTATTCATGAATAGACGCGATACCCATAGATTGTCTTCGACGCCGTTTTGGCTGAAGGGACTTGCAGCCGCATCTGCGGTGCTGCTAGGAATATCGGTATATTGGCTGCTGCGTAATTTGTTGTAGCAGCAGCCTGGAAATGAAGGTGAGGTATATTCAATGAATTTGCAGAGCGAACTGGAGAGGGAAGCTGCGGAGCGAGGGCTATGGTCTGCTGGAGATTGCGTGATCGTAGCGGTATCTGGCGGTCCAGACTCTATGGCGCTTCTACATATGCTCTCTTCTCTATCTCAGAGTGGTATGATTACTATAGTTGCGGCTCATGTTAACCATGGATTTCGCCCACAGGAGTCTGCGCACGAGCGGGAAGTCGTCCAAGCCTTTGCTAAGCAGCTAGGCGTGATCTGCGAGACGATTACGCTCGATATGCCAGCTTATATAGAAGAAACGCGCATGAATGGACAGGCAGCCTCACGCGAGCGTAGATATGCGTTCTTACATGATATAGCAAGCCGCTATGACGCTTCGCGGATTGCGCTTGCCCACCATGCAGACGATCAAGCTGAGACAGTACTGATGCGTGTGATTCGGGGAACGGGCCTAACGGGACTTGCAGGTATGGCCGCCAAAAGAAGTGAAAAAAACGTGGAACTTATTCGTCCGCTGCTGCGTATGAACAAGTCAGAACTTCTGCGTTACTGCGAAGAGCATCATATTCCTTACTGCACGGATAGCAGCAACAAGGAACGCCATTATTTCCGAAATATCATTCGGCTAGATATTTTACCTTATTTGTCCAACCACAATCCACAGCTTTCCCAATCACTTCAACGACTCGCTGAAGTTGCTGGGGCAGAGGATGATTGGATGGACAAACAAACCGATGCATTATTTGCGCAGCTTGTGACGTTATCCCCCGATGAATGCGCGATTAGCTGCCTCGATTTGCGCGGTCTCCACGTCGCTTTACAAAGGAGATTGATTAAACTAATATTAAGTTATCTTTCTAAGGAAACGGAAAAGATATCCTTCGAGCAGATTGAGACGATGCGGCATGCCGCTTCTGCACTTGCGCCGGCAACATGGCGAATCGATGCCGGTGCCGGTATTCGATGTGTTCGTGAGTATGATAGACTGCGGTGGATTGGTGAATCCCAGCGCTCGACAGATAAGGCAAGTGATTATTTGTACGAGGTGGGATTGGCTACGGTTAGTCTTGCGGTTGAGCCGCCCTGTTGGACATTTGAGTTTGTACGTTCGACCGCGATGGTCAGCAGCAAACCCGTATCGCGATGCGAGGCCTGCTTCGATGCTGCGGAGTTATCGTATCCGCTCGTCTTTCGAAACCGAAGGCCGGGCGACAGAATTCAAGTTTTAGGATTAAATGGCTCGAAAAAAGTGCAAGATATGTTCGTTGACGAGAAGATCGCACCCTTGAAGCGGGAGCTGTATCCTCTGCTGTTCGATGCGGCGGGGAAATTACTCTGGATTCCAGGTATCCGCAGATCAAGCCATGCGCTTACGAATGAACATACCGAAGACGTGTTATTCATAAGGGCGCGGAGCGAATAAGAAGCACTGGTACACTCATAAACATAGTTAAGGCGTAGGGGGATTTCTACTTTGCAGAACGATATTCAAGAAGTATTGTACGACGCACAGCAAATCGGTGATAAGGTAAAAGAGCTTGGCGCATTGCTGAGCAAAGACTTTCATGAGCGCAACCCGCTCGTTATTTGTGTTCTGAAAGGTGCGTTTATTTTCATGGCCGATCTGGTTAAGGAAATAACAGTACCGCTTGAAATTGATTTCATGGCTGTCTCCAGCTACGGTCAATCGACCAAGTCTTCAGGAGTCGTGAAGATCATCAAGGATTTGGATGTTTCAGTTGAAGGCCGTGATGTTCTGATCGTTGAGGATATTATCGATAGCGGTCTAACGCTCAGCTACTTGATCGATGTTCTGGAGCGTCGCAACGCGAAGTCGGTTACGGTTGTAACCCTGTTCGATAAGCCGGCACGCCGTACGGTTGAGCTTGAGGCTGATTACACGGGCTTTACGTTGCCTGACGAGTTTGTTGTCGGTTATGGCCTTGATTTCGCGGAGAAATACCGCAATCTTCCTTATATCGGCATTTTGAAGCCGCAGGTTTACCAGAAATAATAGCGATTCACCCGTACATGCCCTTCTCCGTATACCTCTATTGTTATGGAAAGTCATGATATGGTAAAATATTTTAAGCGTCTGAGAGGAGGTTGGGGATGAATCGGATCATCCGTAATACTGGTTTTTATTTAATTATATTTTTGGTGACCGTTGGGATTTTTCAATTTATCAGCAGCCAAAATAACACGACCGTTGGATTGCGTTACGATGAACTCGTCAATGCAATTGAATCAGGAAATGTTAAAGAGTTAAGTCTTAAGTACGAGAACCAATCTTATTTTGTTTCCGGTAAATATAAAGTGAAGCCTGCTGACGCAGAAAACGATCAATTTATATCAAGGACGGGCGTTAGCGCCGAGTCTAAGATTGCAGAATGGTCGAAGCAGTACGGTTTCGCTTACGAAACGAAGGAAATGGATCAGCCGAGCATTTGGCTAACATTCCTTACTTCCATTATTCCGTTTATCATTATTTTTGTCCTGTTCTTCTTCTTGATGAATCAAGCACAGGGCGGCGGCGGCAAAGTGATGAACTTTGGCAAGAGCAAAGCGCGGCTTTATGATAACGAGAAGAAACGGATTACATTCGAAGATGTTGCCGGAGCAGACGAGGAGAAGCAAGAGCTCGTCGAAGTGGTTGATTTCTTGAAGGATCCGCGTAAGTTCAATCTGGTAGGTGCCCGCATTCCTAAGGGTGTATTGCTTGTAGGTCCTCCAGGTACAGGTAAAACCTTGCTTGCCCGTGCAGTAGCCGGTGAAGCAGGCGTACCGTTCTTCAGCATCTCAGGTTCTGATTTCGTTGAGATGTTCGTTGGTGTCGGTGCATCTCGAGTTCGTGACTTGTTCGAGAATGCGAAGAAAAACGCACCTTGTATTATCTTTATCGATGAGATTGATGCTGTTGGTCGTCAACGTGGCGCTGGACTTGGCGGCGGACATGATGAGCGCGAACAAACACTCAATCAATTGCTGGTTGAGATGGATGGCTTCGGCGCTAACGAAGGTATCATTATCGTTGCAGCAACGAACCGTCCGGATATTCTAGATCCAGCCCTTCTTCGTCCAGGCCGTTTCGACCGTCAAATTACGGTAGATCGTCCAGACGTGAAAGGCCGTGAAGCGGTACTGAAAGTACATGCGCGCAATAAGCCGCTAGCCAAAGATGTGAAGCTTGAGATCATCGCTAAGCGCACTACTGGTTTCAGTGGTGCAGACCTTGAGAACTTACTTAATGAAGCGGCGCTCCTTGCTGCTCGCCGCAACAAAAAGGATATCGCTATGGTTGAGGTTGACGATGCGATTGATCGTATCATTGTCGGTACGGAGAAGAAAAGCCGTGTTGTCAGCGATCGTGAGAAACGAATTGTTGCTTACCATGAGGCGGGACATACCATTGCAGGCTTCTTCTTGGAGCATGCGGACATGGTTCATAAAGTTACGATTATCCCACGGGGACGCGCTGGCGGTTACGTCATCATGCTGCCTAAGGAAGATCGCATGCTTGTAACCAAGCAAGAATTGCTTGATAAAATTACCGGCTTGCTTGCAGGACGTGTAGCAGAAGAGCTCTTTATTGGAGAGATTGGAACGGGTGCATACAGCGACTTCAAGCAAGCAACGAGCATCGTTCGTGCTATGATTATGGAGTACGGTATGAGTGATAAGCTAGGACCTATGCAGTTCGGAAGCTCACAAGGTCAAGTTTTCCTTGGCCGCGATATCGGACATGAGCAGAATTACTCGGATGCGATTGCATATGAGATTGACCAAGAAATGCAGTCCATTATTACGGGTTGTTATGATCGTGCGAAGAAGCTATTGTCAGAGAAGAGCAAGGAAATGCACTTGATTGCTCAGACATTGCTTAGCGAGGAAACATTGGAGCTTGAGCAAATCAAACGTTTGGTTGAAACAGGTACTTTGGAAGGCGGACCGTCTTCTGATGTAACAGCTGAAAACGTTGAGTCGACAACGGAGCCGATTGTAGAAACGATTGGTGATGTGAAGGTTCGGATTCAAACTCGTGAGCAAGATGAAGCAAAAGGTGTGAGCCTTGAGAAGCGTCAGAACACAGACGAACCAGACAAGAACGAGTAGAATTTTAAAGGTAATGGCTAGCTATAGTCGTTCTGCTACTTGTAAAGAGTAGCGGGACGACTATTTTTTACTTTATTAATGTTCGGATTTAGCCTATAATATGGATGTAAACTAAAAGCGGAAACAGCAGTAAGCTTACGCGAAGGTTTATATTTTTTTGGCCATATGCTACATAAACGTCACATCAAAGTATAAATGATGATTTAATGTCACATAAGCTGACATTAAATCATTGACGTTTACTTTTTTGTAACTATAATGAAATAATAGCGGCCAGGAATAGCAAGACTAAGAAAGTAAACAGGGGTTGCACAGCACGACAAAAAAATGTACATAAGGGAGAGAATACGCATGAAAAAAACATTTAGCTTTATGCTTGTCATGATGATCGCGTTGACGTTAGTGTTGTCTGCTTGCGGATCGAAAAATAACAATGAGGGCGGAGCAACCAACGAGGGTACAAAGGTTGAGTCCGATGGAACAGGTAAAGATTTCAAAATCGGTATGGTTACCGATGTGGGCGGCGTACATGACAAGTCCTTTAACCAAAGCGCATGGGAAGCACTAGAGACGGTAACAGCTGAGACTGGCGCAGCTACGAAGTTTCTAGAGAGCAAAGGCGAAGCAGACATGGAGCCGAACCTAAACAGCTTCGTTAAAGAAGGATACAGCCTGACTTGGGGTATCGGATTCTTGTTCAACGATGCGCTAAGCAAAGTGGCGAAAGAAAACCCTGATGCTAAGCTTGCTGTAATCGACAGCGTTATTGAAGCACCTAACGTGGCTTCGATTACTTTCGCTGAGAACGAAGGTTCATTCTTGGTAGGCGTTGTTGCAGGTCTTATGACCAAAACAAACAAAATCGGCTTTGTTGGCGGAATGGAAATTCCGGTTATCAAAAAGTTCGAAGCAGGCTTCAAAGCGGGCGTAGCTGCGGTTAACGCGGATGCTAAAGTTGAAGTAGACTATGCAGGTGACTTCGGTAAGCCTGACCTTGGTAAATTGGCTGCAGCAACGATGTACGATGGCGGCGTAGATATTATTTTCCACGCAGCTGGCGGCACAGGTAATGGTGTATTCAACGAAGCGAAAGCTCGTAAAGACAATGGCGATGCCGTTTGGGTTATCGGCGTAGATAAAGACCAATCCCTTGAGTTTGGTGACGAAATCACGCTTACTTCCATGATGAAGGGCGTTGAAGCGGCTGTTCATAAAGTATCGAAGGACTTGATCGCAGGCAACTTCGCAGGCGGAACGGTTCAAGAGCTTGGCTTGAAAGACGATGCTGTAGGCTTGCCAGAAACATCTTCAAAGAACGTTCCTGCTGATGTACTTGAAAAAGTTGCAGAATACAAAGCGAAAATTGTTAGCGGAGAAATCAAAGTACCTACTGAATAGATTTGACGATTCATTGGTATCCTTTGACTGAGGTTTGAATGTAGATGAATCAGACAAGACCGGCTTCGGCCGGTCTTTATTCTTTTTTTAATATAGGAAAGGATATGATTTCGCGATCCTTTTTCTATATTTCTCGGAATGAAACGCGCCGCGCCGTTAAAGTACGACGACAGCCGTTTTACCTTGTTTTTTTTGAGAAAAATGTGTATATTGTGCTTGCGCTTCATGTTTCTATAGCGGTGAAACCGGGGAGATGATAAGGAATGGACCGGAGCTTAACGGCAGTACAACTAAAAGGAATTACAAAACGGTTTCCAGGGCTGGTGGCCAATGATTCCATTAATTTTGAATTGAAAAAAGGCGAGATTCATGCATTGCTCGGTGAGAACGGCGCAGGGAAATCAACGCTTATGAATATTTTGTTCGGACTCTATCAGCCGGATGAAGGTGAGATTTGGATTAATGGGCAACAGACCGTTATTGACGGTGCTTCACGCGCAATTGAACTCGGAATCGGTATGGTGCATCAGCATTTCAAGCTCGTACAGCCGTTTACAGTTGCAGAAAATATTGTGCTTGGCAATGAGCCTGTTAAAGGGTTGAAAATCGACTATAAGCTTGCAAATGAGAAGGTTCGGTCTATATCCGAGCGTTACGGTTTGAAGGTAGACCCTCAGGCGCGAATTAAAGATATTACGGTTGGTATGCAGCAGCGTGTTGAAATATTGAAAACATTGTATCGCGGCGCAGAGATCGTGATCTTTGATGAGCCGACTGCTGTACTGACTGTACAAGAAATTGAAGAGCTTATTGAAATCATTCGCAATCTGGCTGCAGAAGGCAAGTCCATCATTATTATTACGCATAAGCTGAAAGAGGTTATGGCTCTCGCCGATTCGGTTACGGTTATTAGACGCGGTAAGGTTATCAAAACCGTTACTACTGATGAAACGAACGAGCAGCAGCTTGCTGAGCTTATGGTTGGCCGAGACGTCTCCTTTGAAGTGAAGAAAACGAAGCGTGAGCCTGGCGAGGTCGTTCTATCAGTGGATAGCTTGCAGATGAAGGGCGAGCAAGGGAAAAATGCACTGAATGGCGTCAGCTTTAACATTCGCTCCGGCGAGATTCTCGGTATTGCTGGCGTTGATGGCAATGGTCAAAGTGAGCTTATTTATGCGATTACGGGCATGAAGAAGGTAGACAGCGGCAGCGTTAAGCTGAACGGTCGTGACCTAACTAACCATTCCCCTCGTGATGTATCGATCGCAGGCGTTGGCCATATTCCAGAGGACAGGCATAAGCACGGCCTTGTTCTTGATTTCAGCTTAAGTGAAAACATGATACTTAACACCTACTTCGAGCCTGAATTCGGCAGAAGCTTGTTTATCGATTACAAAGCGATGGATATGCTCTCCGATAAGCTTGTCACAGAATTTGATGTTCGCTCATCAGGCATTCAAACGCATGCGCGTGCGCTGTCTGGGGGCAATCAACAGAAAGCCATTATCGCGCGGGAGCTGAATAAGGATCCGGATCTTCTTATTGCCGTGCAGCCAACACGTGGCCTTGACATCGGTGCGATTGAATACGTACATAAACGGTTAGTACAAGCCCGCAATGAGGGCAAAGCGATTCTACTAGTCTCATTTGAGCTTGATGAGCTGTATGCGTTGTCTGACCGCATAGGGGTCATGTACGAAGGCAAGCTAATGGGCGAGGTTGACGCGGAACAACGAGATGATCAACAGCTGGGCCTCATGATGGCGGGCAACAAGCAAGCAGCAGAAGGGAGAGGATAGCATATATGGATACGGTGAAAAAAATATTTAATAAGTCGTCTATCCTCGTGCCTCTGGTTGCCATTGTCCTTGGGCTTATCGTAGGAGCGATTGCGATGCTTGCTGGCGGATACAATCCGATTCTAGCCTATACATCACTGCTGGATAAGCTGTTCAGCACGCCTTACAATGTGGGCGAAGCGATTCGTGCGATTACACCGCTTATCTTTACCGGGCTTGCTGTATCATTCGCATTCCGTACAGGTTTGTTTAATATCGGGGTTGAAGGACAGTTTGTCATGGGGATGACAGGTGCGACGATTATCGGCGTTCTGCTTGATTTGCCGTGGTATATCCATGCTCCGCTTGCTGTCATAACAGGAGCCGTATTCGGCGGCTTGTGGGCTAGCATTGCAGGTTATCTGAAAGCGAAGCGCGGCGTGAACGAGGTTATTTCCTCTATTATGCTGAACTGGATTGCGTTATTCTTATCCAACTTTATCGTTGCTAAGTTCCTTGTAGAGAAGGGGCAACAGAAATCGATGCCGATTCATGATTCGGCTATGGTGAAAATTGATTGGTTGATTAAACTGATGGACAATGCCCGTATGCACTGGGGAACGCTCATTGCTATCGTATGCGTTATCGTATTTTATATCGTGCTCTGGCGCACGAAACAGGGCTATGAGCTTCGTGCCGTTGGTCACAACCCGGATGCTGCGTTGTATGCGGGAATGAATGTCAACGTAACGATGGTCAAGTCTATGTTTATAAGCGGTGTTTTCGCCGGTCTGGGCGGAGTATTCGAAATTTTAGGCGTCTTCGGCAATCAGACGGTTATGGCGTCTTCACCAGGCTACGGTTTTGATGGAATTGCAGTAGCGCTGCTAGGCGGCAACACTCCGATTGGTGTATTGCTTGGTGCAGCTTTGTTCGGCGGCCTCAGCTACGGCTCTGCGGGTATGAGCTTTGGTGCAGGTGTTCCACCTGAGGTTGTTCGCATCGTTATCGGTGCCGTTATCTTCTTCGTTGCTTCGCATGGATTAGTGAAGTGGTTCCTTAAGCCTTTTCTAAATAAACGTGCAAGCAAGCGAAAGGAGGCGGCGTAGATGAACGTACTCGATACGATTGGACAACTTATGCATATCACGCTCGTATTTTCGACCGCGCTTATCTTTACCGCTTTGGGTGGAATGTACTCAGAACGTTCGGGTGTCGTTAATATTGGACTCGAAGGCTTGATGGTTTCGGGCGCGTTTGCTGCAGCAGTCGCGACAGAGTATGCCATACAAGCGGGCCTTGGCAGCATATCGCCTTGGATTGGCTTTATCGCTGCTGCTATCTACGGCGTGTTATTTTCACTGCTTCATGCGGTGTCGACGATTACGTTTCGGGCCGATCAAACGGTCGTCGGCGTGGTCATCAATATTTTATCGCTGGGATTGTCGCTATATCTAACTAAGAGCTTGTATGCAGGATCTGGACAAACTCCACTGCTTGCAAACGTATTTCATAAATGGAAAATTCCATTTCTATCGGATATACCGCTGCTGGGGAGAGGGATATTTACAGCTTATCCTACAACTTATATCGCGCTGGCACTTGCCGTTATCAGCTATTTTATTTTGTTCCGCACGCCTTTCGGATTACGTCTTCGTGCAGTCGGCGAGCATCCGAGCTCAGCCGATACGGTCGGAATCAGTGTAACGAAGTATCGCTATATTGGGGTATTGCTAAGTGGTGCGCTCGCTGGTCTTGGCGGAGCAACCATTACATTGACGACAACAAGCAGCTTTGCCCATAATACGATCTCGGGACAAGGCTTTATCGCGCTTGCGGCGCTTATCTTCGGCAAATGGAATCCGCTCGGCCTTGTAGGAGCGGCTATGTTCTTCGGTCTCGCACAAGCGCTCAGAAGCTTTATGCAGCGCTTTGAATTCGCACAGCAAATTCCAGCTGAGTTTTTCTACATGCTGCCATATGTGCTGACCTTAATCGTTCTTGCGGGTGCTGTCGGCCGCTCCAACGCTCCATCGGCGCTTGGACAGCCTTACGACCCTGCGAAACGCTAAACAAACGGAGAAGTCTCTTTCCCTGCTCCTGCTGGGAGAGAGGCTTTTTAATTTGTATAGGCAGACGGCCGAGTTTTCCTAAAATTTTTTTAAAAAATGGTTGTTTGCCTCGATTGCTGCCTAGATGAGGCTATAAGAAAAATTAATTTGAAGCAGCCGGGGGAAAAAGGGCTTTAACGCATTGACAGTAGCATCTACCCCGTGTAAATTAAAACTTAATCAAATGAATTTTTCCCTTTTGGTTTAAACTATAGGTAAGCGACTTTCTAAGTTTGTGCATCAATTCACAAAGTCGTGCTTGCCGTATAACGGAATGGGCATATACCCATCCCTCATAAGAGGAGAGGATCCACTGTGGAAGCACTGGCACTGGAACGCAAAGCGGAGCAGAACCGCGAACTGCGTGAACGGTTGTTACAGTTGAAGAAAGAACGGAATGCCATCATTTTAGCTCATTATTATCAGCGTGATGAAATACAAGAGGTAGCCGATTTCCGCGGTGATTCCTTCTTGCTTGCTCAGAAAGCAGCTCAGACCGATGCGGATGTTATCGTATTTTGCGGCGTGCATTTTATGGGTGAGAGCGCGAAGATTCTTGCTCCGAACAAGACGGTTATTATTCCCGATGAGCGTGCAGGGTGTCCGATGGCAGATATGGTCAATGTAGACGGCTTGCGCAAACTGAAAGCGCAGCATCCGAATGCGAAGGTAGTTACTTATATCAACTCATCTGCGGAAATTAAAGCAGAGACGGACATTTGCTGTACGTCAGCGAATGCGGTTAACATAGTCAACTCCGTAGAGGGCGATGAGGTTATCTGGGTACCAGACAAAAACCTCGGCCACTATGTGCAGCAGAATACCGATAAGAAGATGATTATCTGGGAAGGCTACTGCAACACACATGACATGCTTACGGTTAAGGATGTCGAGGAAATGAAAGCGAAGTACCCGAACGCGCAATTCGTTGTTCACCCGGAGTGCCGTCCTGAGGTCGTAGAGCTAGGCGACTTTGTAGGTAGTACAACAGCTATTATCAAATATTGCAAAGAATCGGACTGCCAAGAGTTTATCGTCGGCACAGAAGACGGTACAGGCTACCAGCTTCGCTTGGACAGCCCAGGCAAAACGTTTCTCTTTGCATCGAAATATTTGGTTTGTCCGAATATGAAGGTCAATAATTTGAAGAAGCTTGTTAAAGCGTTGGAAACGATGCAGCCTCAAATTTATGTACCGCCTCATGTTGCGGATCAAGCCCGCTTATCCTTGGAGCGCATGCTGTTAGTGAAGTAAGAAGCGCGGTTATTATGCTTGAATGATTAGACTCATGACATGAGATCTTTATGATATGCATTTATCCCATGAAGAGACGTAAGCAGGCAGCCATAGGCGATATTCGTCGTTTACGCTCGGAGGAGCCATGATGATTCCTAGATATTTAGTCGATGTGCAGCTAAGTGAGCTGCCTATAGTAGAAAAAGATGTAATCGTCATCGGGGCCGGCATTGCCGGTCTTTTTACCGCTATACGGGCAAGTGAAAACAATTCCGTCCTCATGATCACCAAGAAATCACTGCTCGACAGCAACACACGTTATGCGCAGGGCGGCATCGCTGCTGTAATCTCAGATGAGGATTCACCGGCTTATCATAGCCATGACACTCTTGTGGCGGGCGCTGGCCTATGTTCGAATGAAGCCGTTGATATATTGGTGCATGAGGGTGCCAAAGGTGTTCGCAGCTTAATTAAGATGGGAACCCAGTTCGATCTGGAGAATGGCGAGTTCGCCTTAACGAAAGAAGGCGCTCATAGTCAGCGACGTATTCTTCATGCTAATGGTGATGCTACCGGCTTCGAGATTGTACGAGCGCTTTCCGAAACGGCCATTGCAAATCCTCAAATTGAGGTGTGGGACGATCACTTCGTCATTGATTTGGTTACGCAAGATGGCGTATGCTGCGGAGCTATTGTGCAGAAGCCGGGCGGGCAGCGTTTATTCGTGAAAGGCAAAGCGGTCATACTCAGCTCAGGCGGGGCTGGACAACTATATCGCTATACAACAAATCCAGAAGTCGCTACAGGTGACGGTATTGCGATGGCATACCGGGCGGGAGCGTACATACAAGACGTAGAATTCACACAATTTCATCCTACTTCGCTTTGTTATCCAGGTGCCCCGAGATTTTTAATCTCGGAGGCTGTTCGCGGTGAGGGCGCATATCTTCGCAATATAAAGGGAGAACGATTCATGGAGCGCTATCATGAGCAGCTAGAGCTCGCTCCTAGGGATGTTGTCGCGCGTGCGATCGTAAGCGAAATGGAAGAGACCAAATCAACCTTTGTTTACATTGATATTACGCATGAATCAGCGGAGATGGTCAAGCATCGTTTCCCAACGATATATGAATACTGCTTACGATATGGTCTTGATTTGACTTCAGACTGGATTCCGGTTGCGCCGGCTATGCATTATATGATGGGCGGAGTAAAAACAGATTTGAATGGGGAAACGAATATTAAACGCTTGTTCGCGTGTGGTGAGGTTTCTTCGACCGGCGTGCACGGCGCTAACCGGCTTGCAAGTAATTCACTGTCTGAGGCGATCGTGTTCGGCAGACGGATTGTTAAGCGAATAAATGATCTTCCGAATCATTCGGTTGTACCGGTCATTGATCATGAAACAGAACGCAGCAGTACATCTATTCAAGCGGTTGTTGAGAGACGGCTGAAGCTGCAAAAAATTATGGTTCGTTATGCAGGATTGCGCCGCGATGGCAAAGGGCTTACGAAGGGACTTGAGGAATTGAAGCGGCAGCTTCCGATCTATCAGTCTGTGCTGACTGAGCGTGAGGAGTATGAATTTGCTAATCTGCTTACTTGTGCCTTGCTGACTACGGAAGCGGCCCTATCGCGGGAAGAAAGCCGCGGTGCTCACTATCGAGAGGATTTCCCGGCTCGTGATGATGAGATGTGGAGAAAGCATACGGTGTTGCACCGTCTATATGGACTGACGGAGGAGTGGATAGAGGATGTTTGAATGGACGGCAGGCGGTTATGATACAGCAGTACGCGAGCAGATCCGCGGCTGGCTTGCAGAAGATATAGGAAGCGGTGACATCACAACAGAGACGACGATTCCTAGAGAATCTCGCTCTACGGCCGTAATTCATGTGAAAGAGAGCGGTATTATTGCAGGACTTCCCATTGCCAAGCTTGTATTCGAGGTTGTGGATGCATCGCTTGTATTCCATCCCCATGTACAGGACGGCGATCAAGTGGACAAAGGTACAGTTCTGGCGACCGTTGAGGGCAGTACGCACAGCTTGTTGATTGGAGAGCGCCTTGCGCTTAATCTGATGCAGAGGCTGTCAGGTATTGCGACCAAGACTCGTACGTTTGTTCATGCGCTTGAAGGATTGCCGGTTAGATTGGTAGATACGCGCAAAACAACGCCTGGTCACCGCATGCTGGAGAAATATGCCGTTCGGGTAGGCGGTGGAGCCAATCATCGTTTCGGTCTGTATGATGCTGTCATGATTAAGGATAACCATATTAAGGGCTCTGGCGGCATTCGCGAGGCTGTAGAGGCTGCGCGCAGCAAAATTCCGCATACGATGAAGATCGAGGTTGAAACGGAATCACTTGAGCAAGTAGCTGAAGCGCTGGCTTGCGGGGCAGACATTATTATGCTGGACAATATGACTCCGGCCTTGATGAAGGAAGCGATCGTACAAATTAAGTCAGTCTCGCCGCATGTCATCATTGAAGCATCGGGCGGCGTTTCGCTGGAGACGATTAAGGGTATTGCAGATTGTGGCGTCGATGTCATTTCGGTTGGAGGATTGACTTATTCCTTCCATGCGCTAGACATCAGCCTAGATCTGAATGCGAAGAAGGGTGGGGAATCGTTTTGATCCTCGTCATTGACGTCGGAAATACGAATATCGTGCTCGGCATCTACAAAGGAAAAGAGCTCCTTCATCATTGGCGGCTGAGTACGAATCGTTCAGCGACAGTAGATGAATATGGGATAAATATTCATAACCTGTTTCATTATGCAGGTGTGAAGCTGGAGCAGATGGAGGGCGTTATTATATCTTCTGTCGTACCTCCTCTGATGCGAACGTTAGAGCAGCTTTGTTTGAAATATTTGCGAAAAACGCCGTTAGTTGTTGGGCCGGGTGTGAAAACCGGATTGAATATTCGTTATGAGAATCCGCGTGAAGTGGGAGCCGACCGGATTGTCAATTCAGTAGCGGGCATTGACAAGTATGGCTCGCCGCTTATTGTTGTTGATTTCGGTACTGCAACGACCTTCGATTACATTGATGAAGGCGGTAACTACCTAGGTGGGGCAATTGTACCGGGTATCGGCATCTCAACTGAGGCGCTTTACCAGCGCGCGGCTAAGCTGCCGCGTATTGAGCTGGTTAAGCCAAAGAGCGTTATAGGACGCAATCCTGTAACATCCATGCAGGCAGGTATTATATTTGGCTATGCGGGTCAAGTCGATGGCATCGTCAAACGTATCCGAAGCGAATTCGGTGTCACGCCGCGTGTTATTGCGACCGGGGGGCTGGCGGAGTTAATCGCTTCTGAATCGGAAACGATAGAAGAAGTTGATCCTTTGCTGACGCTTGAAGGTCTTCGAATCATATACGAACGCAATCAGGAGGGATAATAATGGAAAACCAGCTGAAGGACGTGCTGGTACGAGGTACGGCATGGAACGGAAAAATTCGAGTGTTCGCGGCTCGCACGACTCAGCTTGTTGAGGAGCTTCGCCGAAGGCACGGTACCTTCCCTACAGCTACGGCTGCGTTTGGCCGGACATTAACGGCGGGAGCCATTATGGGAGCTATGCTGAAGGGACAAGAGAAGCTGACCATTCAAGTAAAGGGCGATGGGCCGATTGGCCAAATCGTCGTTGATGCGAATGCGGAC
The DNA here is from genome assembly GCF_005930355.1 of Paenibacillus sinopodophylli. Lineage (GTDB taxonomy): Bacteria > Bacillota > Bacilli > Paenibacillales > Paenibacillaceae > Pristimantibacillus > Pristimantibacillus sinopodophylli. The sequence continues at coordinate 11,934 of NZ_VDBO01000016.1, read as the reverse complement.
GGAGAGGTTCGCGGCTACGTCGATCATCCTGAGGTACACTTGCCAAGCAATGCGCATGGCAAACTGGATGTGGCAGGTGCGGTTGGGACCAGTGGATATCTGCATATCACCAAGGATTTGGGGATGAAGGAGCCTTACCGGGGCAGTGTACCAATCGTATCAGGAGAGCTTGGGGAGGATTTCACTTATTATTTTGCTGTATCGGAGCAGACGAATTCTGCTGTTGGGCTCGGCGTGCTGGTGGACACGGATAATAACGCCGTACTAGAATCAGGCGGGTTCATCGTGCAGCTTATGCCAGGACTAACGGATGAGGAGATTACGCAGCTGGAGCAAGCGTTAGCATCCATGCCTCCTGTAACGACTCTTCTCTTTGAAGGAGAGACGCCTGAGGACTTGCTTAGGCGGATTGTCGGCGACAACGACTTGCAGATTCATGCTACGATGGATCTCAAGTTTCAATGTTTTTGCTCATCCGAACGTGTGGAGCAGACGCTTCTCAGCTTAGGTGAGCATGAGCTGCAGCAAATTATTGATGAAGACGGAAAAGCGGAAGTCGTTTGCCAATTTTGCAACGAAGCGTATGTCTTTGAACGGGCTCAGCTGGAGCTGCTGCTAGCTCAAGCGAAACCGAAGCCGATCCAATAAATTGGAGGCCTTAGGGGTATGAGGAAATACGAGGTGCTTAGAGCCGTTGTTATCCTTCAAGCCGTTTGTATGGTCGTGCTGACGGTAGTTGTTATCGTTAAAGTATGGCCGGGAAATGAGCGGCAGCTGGGTAGTCAACCGCCTGCCAATGTCGGAAGTGAAGAAGATCCTGCTGATTCCGCTGGAGTGGACGCTTCGGAGCAGGATGACGGGCGTCGAATCGTTGCTAGGGTAGGTAAGGATACGATTACAGCGGCTGAGCTGCAGGGCGAGCTCTATAAGCAATATGGCGAAGCGACATTGCGGTCTTTGATGGTTCGCAGAGTTATTGATTTGGAAGCAGAGGGATCTGAGCTGAGCATAACTGCAGATGAGCAGACCCGCGAGCTGGCCAGGATGGTTGAGGGCTATGAGAGTGAATCGCGCTATTATGAGGTGATGCTGGAGCAGCTTGGGATGAGCAAGGAGCAGGTGCTTGAGGATTTACGCTACCGTCTGCTTATGGAGAAAATGATCATTCGCAGTGTCCATATAACAGATGAAGAGGTAGATCGTTATATCGCTGATCATCCAGAAGAGTTTGAAGCAAGAACGCAGCTTCATCTACAATGGATCATGACAGAGTCGTTGAAGGAAGCGAACTCTGTGCTTGAACTGCTTGCAGACGGCGAGGAGTTTGCTCTGCTCGCGCGCACGTATTCGGTAGATGCTTTTACGGCGGATGCCGGCGGCGACCTCGGCTTAATTGATGTGGATGACCCCTTTTATAATGCAGAGATTCTAGAAACAGCCAGCAGGCTTCAGATTGCCGAGATGGCAGGTCCGATTAAGGTGGATGGGGGCTATGCCGTCATTCGACTTATTGAACGCCAAACGACTACCGCCATGTCGGGCCGAAAGCTGCACGACGCTGTGCGCAAACAACTGGCACTTGCGCAGGGCGATTCGCTTGCTGAATTGGAAGATGCGCTGCTCGGCAAATATGATGCGACAAAATTGGAATAGTCAGTCTTAAAGGCAACGTTTTCAATAGAGTGAGAAAGTCACTATTGACAATGTCTACAAGACATTGATAAGATGGAATTAGTGAAAATACCAACTGAATTAGTCGGAATAAGGAGGCAGTTATTTCCATGGCCAAAATTGTGAACAGTGTTCTTGATCTTATTGGTGATACTCCGTTAGTTCGTTTAAATCGTCTTGTACCTGAGGGCAGCGCAGAGGTTTATGTGAAGCTTGAGTACCAGAATCCAGGCGCAAGTGTTAAAGACCGTATTGCAATCAGCATGATCGAGGTAGCTGAGCAAGAAGGAATTATTAAGCCAGGCGATACCATCATTGAGCCTACTAGCGGTAACACAGGAATCGGACTAGCACTTGTAGCAGCAGCAAAAGGCTATAAGGCTATCCTTGTTATGCCAGAAACAATGAGTATTGAGCGTCGCAACCTTCTTCGCGCTTATGGTGCAGAGCTTGTATTGACGCCAGGTTCAGAAGGAATGAACGGGGCTGTTCGCAAGGCTGAAGAACTTGCAGCGGAGAACCCTAACTACTTCTTGCCGCAACAATTCAAAAACCAAGCTAACGTGAAGGTTCACCGTGAGACGACTGGACCTGAAATCGTTGAAGCAATCAATTCCCTTGATGGCAAATTGGATGCATTCGTAGCAGGTATCGGTACTGGCGGTACCATTTCCGGTACTGGCGAGGTTCTGAAGAAAAACTTTGAAGGTATCAAAATTTACGCAGTTGAGCCTGCGGCTTCGCCAATCCTATCGGGCGGCAAGCCAGGCGCACACAAAATTCAAGGTATCGGTGCAAACTTCGTACCTGACATTTTGAACCGTGAAATTTATGATGCTGTTATAACGATTGAGAATGATGATGCATTTGACTATGCTCGCCGTGCAGCCAAAGAAGAAGGTATTCTTTGCGGTATTTCTTCTGGAGCAGCGATCTATGCAGCATTGCAAGTAGCGAAGGAGCTTGGTGCTGGCAAACGTGTAGTAGCGATTGTTCCGAGCAACGGCGAACGTTACCTGTCCACTCCATTGTTCAACTTCGAAAACTAATTTTATATACGTGTACCAAAGCAGCCTTTCATTCCTCGGAATGGAAGGCTTTCTTTTTACTTGGCTATTCGGTATACTGAGCAAAATAAGTGATGTTTACGGGGGTAGAAGGTGATGGTCACCGCTATGGAGCAGTGGACTCGGTGGCACGCCGAACAGAAATATACAACGTTGCCGCTGGTTGTGGAACTGCCTTTTCAGCTGGAGCTTCGGGCAGGGGTCTTATCTTGGGAAGAGGTGTGGCAAGATGCTTCGCCATACGCATTCGTACTAGAGAGCGGCAAGGACGGTCGTTATACGTATTTGGGATTGCACCCAGACGCTGTTATTCGCGGAAAGGGCGTATCTGCCGAATCAGTAGCCTTTCAGTCGCTGGAGGAGCAAAGCAAGCGCAAATGGAGCGGGAGCCCGCTTGAAGTGGTGCGTGAGTGGATGAGCGGCAAGACGGGACCAAGAGTTGTAGATGGGCCGAAATGGATTGGCGGCTGCGTCGGATTCTGGGGCTATGACATCATTCGTACGATAGAACGTTTGCCGGTGCTGGCATTGGATGACCTTAGCATACCGGATTATTTGTTCATGCAAATAAATGAGCTGTGGATTATCGATCACGCCAAGGAGAAGGTTTATTGCTCGATTCATACTGGGATTGAGCTTGATGCCGATGAGCAAGAGCTGAGTGCAGCTTATGAAAGAGCGTTGTCGAGAGCGGAAGGCATGACTGATTATTGGCTGACCTGGTTCGACGAAGAAAAGGCTAAGGTGAAAGCGGAATCGATGCGTAAGAAGCGGCAGCTGCTGCTCGCGGACGATCAACTGCAGATGGAGCTGCCGACACTCGCAGATATTACGTCACCTTTTCCCAAAGAAGCCTATATGGAGGCTGTTCTTCAAATTCAGCGCTACATTGAGCAGGGTGACGTATTTCAAGTGAATTTGTCTGTCAGGCAGAGCAAGGAAGTTGCTGCTCCACCCGAGGAGCTTTATGAATGGCTGAGATTAGTTAACCCCTCGCCGTATATGGGCTTTCTGCGTTGTCCGGATTTTCAACTGGTCTCCGCCTCGCCGGAACTGCTTGTTGAGCTGAAGGAAACCAAGCTTGTGACAAGACCGATTGCTGGTACGCGCAGGCGCGGGAATGACGAGGCTGAGGATCAAAGACTGGCTAATGAGCTTCTGTCGAATGAGAAGGAGCGAGCCGAGCATATTATGCTTGTCGACTTGGAGCGGAATGATCTGGGACGAATTTCGGCTTATGGTACGGTTAAGGTAGAAGAGCTGATGGTAATCGAGCAGTACTCGCATGTGATGCATCTGGTATCACAGGTGGAAGGGCGCCTAGCTGAAGGTAAGGACGCTTATGATGTGATTTCCGCTACTTTCCCGGGAGGGACCATTACGGGAGCTCCTAAGATTCGTACGATGGAGATCATTGAAGAGCTGGAGCCTGCGCGCAGAGGTCCTTATACGGGTTCGCTTGGATGGATTGACTACAATGGCGATATGGAATTTAATATCATTATTAGAACGATGGCGCTTCAGGACGGAATTGTTCACATTCAAGCGGGCGCGGGTATTGTGATTGATTCTGATCCAGAGCGAGAGTATAAGGAGTCCTTGAGCAAAGCAAAGGCGTTATGGAAAGCCATTCAATATAGTGAACGCTTTGCGGCCCATGGACAAGCAGCAGAGCCGGATAGAGGGGGAGCCTTAACATGATATTAGTAATAGATAATTATGACTCTTTTACGTACAATCTCGTTCAATATTTGGGTGAGCTTGGCGAGGAAATAACGGTGAAACGCAATGACGAGATTGATCTGGCGGGAATCGAAGCTATGGCGCCTGACCACATCCTGATTTCGCCGGGACCTTGTTCGCCCAATGAAGCAGGGATTAGTCTGGCGCTTATTGAGCATTTCAAAGGAGTCATTCCTATATTTGGCGTCTGCTTAGGTCATCAATCCATTGGACAAGCCTTTGGCGGGGAAGTCGTACGCGCGGAGAAGCTTATGCATGGCAAAACCTCGGCGATTCATCACCAAGGGAAAGCTACCTTTGCCGGATTACCATCGCCATTTACAGCTACGCGCTACCATTCTCTCATCGTGCGCCGTGAAACGCTGCCAGATTGTCTTGAGATTACAGCGGAAACAGAGGAAGGTGAGATTATGGGTCTTCGCCATAAGGAATATCCGATTGAAGGTGTACAATTCCACCCTGAATCGATTATCACGGAGCATGGCCTTACGATGCTTCGCAATTTCTTACAAAACCGGACGGGCGCTGTACGATGAAAGTCGGACTGAACGGCTCCGTTCTGGAAGCAAGCGAAGCCGTGATCTCTGTTTATGATCACGGTTTTTTGTACGGCATGGGCCTATTTGAAACCTTTCGTACCTATGGTGGAGTACCTTACCTCTTGGATCGGCATTTGGATCGTCTGCATGCAGGTTGTGAACAACTTGGCATCCGTTATCAGACTGACCCTGAGCAGCTTATCGCCTTGTTGGAGGAATTGCTGAAGGCAAATGAGTTAGAGGATGCCTATATACGTATGACCGTGAGTGCAGGAGAGTCAGAGCTTGGATTGCCGACGGGTGATTACGAGCGGCCGAACGTGCTCATTCTAGTAAAGGCTTTGCCTCCAGCGAATGATGCGGTTCATATGCACGGAAGGGAGCTGCGGCTTATGCATACGCGGCGGAACACGCCGGAAGGCGATGTTCGCTACAAGTCCCTCCATTATATGAACAATATTATTGCTAAGCGTGAGCTTCTATCGAGCAAGGCCTCCGTGGGGGCAGAAGGATTAATGCTCAGCCATGAGGGTTGGTTGGCAGAAGGCATCGTCAGCAATTTGTTTTTTGTCAAAAACAATGTCATATACACACCAGCCATCTCTACAGGCATATTGCCAGGCATTACACGGGGGCGAGTGCTGGAACTAGCCAGTAGTGCGGGCTTGTCAGCAGAAGAAGGCTTATATAGCCGGGAACAGCTGCAGCAGGCGGATGAGATTTGGCTGACCAATTCGATTCAGGAGCTTGTACCTGTCACGAGGTTGACTGATACGATGGGTCAAACTCATGTTGTCGGAAGCGGGGAAGCGGGAGCAATAACGAGGCAGCTTTTATCGATGTACAGACAGTCTACGACTGCGAATGAGATGAACGTATCAACTCGCACGGCTATAAGGGATAATGCTTAGCGAATACAATGAAACTGGAGGATTCCAAAATGAATCAACGCCCTGCTTTTCATCATAGAACCTATGATTTCGGAGGGGGAGCGACGCTTCAACTGGGCAAGCGCACGCTGATTATGGGCATTCTGAATGCTACCCCCGATTCCTTTACGGATGGCGGCCGCTATATGGATATTGATGCTGCAGTTGCTCACGCAGAAGAGATGGCGAAGGACGGTGCGGATATTCTGGATATTGGGGGAGAGTCTACCCGTCCTGGATTTGAGCCGGTCAGTCTTGAAGAGGAAGTGCGGCGCATTGTTCCTGTCATTCGCGCCGTACGCCAAGCGCTGCCTCATATGCCGCTGTCTATTGATACGTATAAAGCAGAGACCGCTCGCCAAGCGCTTGAGGCTGGCGCTCATATTATCAATGACATTTGGGGCCTGAAGGGTGATCCTAATATGGCATCAGTCGCGGCAGAGTACGGCTGTCCAGTTATAATTAGCCACAATCGCCATGCTAGGGACTATAATGCTTTGGTTCCGGATGTGCTTGCTGATTTGCGTGGAAGTGTCAGCTTGGCACGGTCTGCTGGCGTTCAAGAGAATCAAATATGGCTTGATCCGGGTATTGGTTTTGCCAAAACCTATGAAGATAACTTGGAGATGCTTGGTCATTTATCGGAGGTTGCCTTACTGGGTTATCCGGTGCTGCTTGGTACTTCTCGCAAGGGATTCATTAGACAGACATTGAATCGCCCCGTTCTGGAGCTAGTTGAAGGGACTGCTGCGACTGTCGTCCTTGGCATTGCACAGGGCTGCCAAGTGATGCGTGTTCATGACGTTGGCGCCATCAAACGCGCTGCACTCATGGCAGACGCCATCGTATACCGCGGCTAAATAAAAGGTAACGCTTATGCCGATTAGAAACGCTAAAATGTTGGGAGAGTAGTTTAATGGACAACATGAGTATCAAGGGAATGAAGTTTTATGGTTATCATGGTGTATTTCCTGAGGAGAACAAGCTCGGACAGAAGTATGAAGTGGATGTTGAGCTTACGATGGATTTAGAGCAGGCTGCTATAACCGATGACTTGGCCTATACGGTCAATTATGCTGAGATACACGCGCTGGCCAAAAAGATAGTGGAAGGCCCTCCTTTCAAGCTAATAGAAGCTTTGACAGGTCACATTGCAACACGGGTACTGGAAGCTTATACTATGGTAAATGAAGTGACGGTTCGAGTAACCAAGCCAAACCCGCCGTTTGATATCCATTTTGACGGAGTAACGGTGGAGCTGCGCAGAAAGCGGGACGCTGATGGACGAACAATTCCCGCATAAGGAAGCAGAAGCTTATATTGCCCTAGGCTCCAATATGGGCAATCGTGAGCAATTGCTGTTGTCTGCAATTAGCCTGCTGGACACTCATCCAGATGTCAGAGTGAGCTCGGTATCCGGCATGTATGAGACGGATCCGGTTGGCTACACGGAGCAGCCTCCTTTTCTCAATATGGTTTTGGCTGTGCAAACGACACTCTCTCCGCTAATGCTGCTAAGGCAGCTGCTTCAATTCGAACAGCAATTAGGAAGAGTTCGACAAATACGTTGGGGACCTAGAACCATTGACCTTGATCTGCTCCTATATGATAATGTCAGAATGGATCAAGAGGAATTAACCTTGCCGCATCCGCGCATGATGGAGCGGGCGTTTGTCCTGGTGCCGCTGCATGATGTTTTGGATTATTCGCATCAGCTGCAGCAGGAGGTAAGCGCAGCGTCCAGGGTGGCGCTTTTGGATGGAAAGGAAGGCATCACGTTATGGAAAACAATCAATTGGCGCAGCGCGTCAGAGCCTTTCGAAAGCTGAAGGGATATACACAGCAGGAGCTGGCCAAGGAACTTGGCGTATCGGTGGCCGTTCTCGGATCGTTAGAGCGCGGAACAAGAAAGACAGACCCTAAGCTATTAAGTCATATTGCCAAGACGCTAGGTATCAGCTACGAGGAACTTATGTCTATTGATCGTGAATAGCGTTGCTGCAGGAATAGGATAAGAATGCTAACCAATTAGTGCGCTGGGTGCAAGGCCGTAAGCGTTCACGGACGCACTTGAGAGCAGTTGTATTCGGGCAAGGCGAATTGGGACATTATAAAGGATGTCAAAGAAGCGGTATCTATTCCCGTTATCGGCAATTGACGTTAATTAGGCCAACCGACACTGTTCGACAAAAGCCGCTATCATGCGGCTTCTGCTGAAGTTTATCCCATCGTAACGGTTTTAATGGGTCAGCTGGCTTTGATTGACATTCAGAGTGCCTTGCAATATAATCGTGCAATATAATCTAACGAATACATCAAGAGCGCTTCAAACAACTGTAGGTATGAGGATCAGGAAGCGTAATATATTAGGTATCAGTGAATTCATACAAGGTATGAAAAATTAGTCACATGACAGGAGAATCGGAAAGATGAACGATAAGCAAATCATTCTGACTCAAGAAGGGCTGCGCAAGCTCGAAGATGAATTAGAGAATTTAAAATCGGTCAAGCGTCGCGAGGTTGCCGAACGTATTAAAGTAGCCATTGGTTACGGTGATATAAGCGAGAACTCCGAATACGAGGATGCGAAGAATGAACAGGCGTTTATCGAAGGACGCGTACTTACCCTTGAGAAAATGCTGCGCAATGCGCGTATAATAAATAATGATGATATCGACATTGATACCGTGAGCATCGGTTCGATTGTGACGGTTGAAGATATGGAATACGGCGACACCATGGAATATTCCATTGTAGGTACAGCAGAGGCAGATCCGCTACAGAATAAGATTTCCAATGAAAGCCCGGTTGGGAAAGCGATTCTAGGCAAGAAAAAGGGAACAGTTGTCGAAGTCAGCGTACCTGTCGGCATCATTCAATACAAAATTCTCGACATCAAAAAATAAGGTTTGCTATGTGCGGATTAGAAAGCTTCCTTGTGGGAAGCTTTTTGAACGTTTAAAATATAAGAACGTATATTTCATGACGATGCGGCGCTTATATTTTATCGGAAAGTGGGATTTTACCGCAATTATCTGGCCGCAGCCGCTTATGCTTGCCGAATGATCAAGGAGATGAAAGAAGTGGAACATGAAAACAATGAGCAAGAGCTAAGTGAACTCTTGCAAATTCGTAGAGACAAATTGGATGAGCTTAGAGGATTAGGTGTTGATCCTTTCGGACGGAAGTTCGAACGGACACATAACGCTAAGGATATCGTACAAGCTCATGAAGAACACAGCAAGGAAGAGCTCGAAGGACTGGCTGTTTCGGTTCGTATTGCTGGTCGGATCATGCAAAAACGTGGAATGGGCAAAGCTGGATTTGCTACTATTCAGGATTTGAGCGGCAAGATCCAAATCTATGTGCGTAAAGATACCGTTGAAGAGCATAAGTTTGCTGCATTCGATCTTCTCGATATTGGTGACATTATTGGTGTGCAGGGTGTTGTGTTCAAAACAAACACAGGCGAGATTTCGGTCAAGGCACATGACATCGAGGTTCTGACTAAATCGCTTCTGCCACTGCCTGATAAATATCATGGCTTGAAAGATGTAGAGCTTCGTTACCGCCAACGATATGTTGATCTGATCGTGAATCCTGACGTTCAACAGACTTTTATTACACGTTCCAAAATCATTCAATCGATGCGTCGCTACCTGGATTCCCGCGGCTATCTAGAGGTTGAAACGCCAACTTTGCATTCCATTGCAGGCGGAGCGGCAGCACGTCCGTTTGAAACGCATCATAATGCGCTGGATATGCAGCTTTATATGCGTATCGCGATTGAACTTCATTTGAAGCGTCTGATCGTTGGCGGCTTAGAGAAGGTGTACGAAATAGGTCGTGTATATCGTAATGAAGGCATGTCGACGCGGCATAACCCGGAGTTTACGATGATCGAGCTGTATGAGGCTTATGCCGACTACAAAGATATTATGGCATTGACGGAGAACGTTATTGCACATATCGCACAAGAAGTTCTTGGTACTACACAGATTACGTATCAAGGCCAAGCGATTGATTTAACACCGCAGTGGCGCCGTGTAACGATGGTTGATCTGGTAAAAGAAACGACGGGCGTTGATTTCGGAGTAGAAATGAGCGACGAAGAAGCACATCGCTTGGCTAAAGAACATAAAGTTGGGGTTGACGCGCATATGACCTTTGGTCATATCCTGAATGCCTTTTTCGAGCAGTTCTGTGAGCATACTCTGATTCAGCCTACCTTTGTAACTGGACATCCCGTGGCTATTTCGCCACTTGCTAAGAAGAGCGAAGCTGACCCGCGTTTCACAGATCGTTTCGAGTTGTTTATTGTGGCTCGCGAGCATGCTAATGCTTTCACCGAGCTTAATGACCCTATCGATCAACGTGAACGGTTTGAATCACAGCTAGTTGAGCGTGAGCATGGCAATGACGAGGCTCATGAGATGGATGAAGATTTTATCCGTGCATTAGAATATGGCATGCCACCTACGGGCGGGCTAGGAATCGGAATTGATCGATTGATTATGCTATTGACGGACTCGCCTTCAATTCGCGATGTACTGCTGTTCCCACATATGAGAGACCAACGCTCTGTTGAATAAAGAAAATGAAGGAACCGTCTGGCTTTTTGCGCAGGCGGTTCCTTTTATTTGGCTGATAACTAGTTTGAGCGTCAAAAAGTCTTATAATCTATCGAAATATGAGATATATAAGAGATGACCTATTGATTTGCTAGTTTCATATGGTATATTAGAACTATAAAGCAGAGCACGATAATGGCAAACCTATCGAAAGGTGGGGACGCAAAGCTAAAGGGCCTTCCGAGAGATGGCAGCCAGCTACCGAATGGACAAGCTTTTTTTATTTTCACAGACATTCATTTAAAAGCTTCACACGATAACGGCAAACCTATCGAAAGCTAGGGACGCAAAGCTAAAGGGCCTTCAAGAGATGGCAGCCAGCTACCGAAAGGAGTTTTTTTCATGCGTAAATTCATTCTTCTAATCGCGGCTTTTGTTCTATTTGCTTCTATTAATGTGACTGTTGCTCAGGCAAGCGAAGCTGATACATGGTTGGATACGACTAAACTTAACAATGGAATCGTTGCTATTAATTATCCAGTCAATGCTAAGGTGAAAACAAAGCTTATGATTGCTAAAGGTCAAACGAACTATACGTATAACCTAACCAGTGGAAAAACTGCGGAACAATTTCCGTTGCAACTTGGTAACGGACAATATACAATTTCGGTTCTCGAAAATGCGTCGGCTAACAAGTACAAGCTAGTTGCGAAAGACACCGTAACACTTAACTTGAAAGATAACAAAGTCTTATATCTAAATTCCATTCAAAATATTAACTGGACAGATACAAGCAAAGCGATTCTCAAAGCCAAAGAACTAACAAAAAACAAAAAAACGGATAGCGAGAAAGTAAAAGCTGTCTATGACTACATCATTACAAACATTAATTACGATAATCAATTGGCTGCTAATCTTTCGGTGGATTACCTGCCGAGCATTGATCGCACTTTCCAATCGAAAAAAGACATTTGCTACGGTTATGCAGCATTGTTTGCTGGAATGCTTCGCAGCTTGGACATTCCGACTAAGCTGATGATGGGTGAATCGACGTATGTAGATGTTTACCACGCATGGAATGAAGTATATCTGGATGGCAAATGGGTAGTTGTTGACACAACAGTAGATGCAGGACTCAAAAAGGGCAATAAGAAATATGACCTGATTAAGGATGCTTCGAAATATACGGTTGCCAAACAATATTAAGAATAAATGGACGAGCTTGGCGTGAAGACGCTTAGCTCGTTTTTTGTATGTTCTTTCATTAATGTACCTTCGTGTATAATGGGCTGGAGTAGTTGAAGGAAATGGCTAGAAAAAGAAATAGTAAATTAAATAAAAAAACACTTGCAATGGGATAGGCGCCTATGATATATTATCTAGGTCGCCAACGAGAGACACGGTCGACACGAAA
>NZ_VDBO01000015.1:103244-110661 GCF_005930355.1 Paenibacillus sinopodophylli | reverse complement strand
AATCATTCTATTGAGAATGTTGGAGCAACAGAGTAAGTAGGTTAACAAACGGAGGGTTACCCTGAAGCCAGCGGAACAAATGGCTTCAAGGTAACTCTTTCTTTTTTTATAAGGTAGATAAATGTCGGGTCAATAACCCCCACATGTGGCTTTCAGACGGGATGAGTTTGATTTTTTCTGTCATTTTACGATCGTATGTTCCTATCCCTACCACTCCGTTTGTAGCATAGTCGAGTGAATAAGAATAGTCGAAACAGCATTCAGGCTAACTTATATTTTGAAAAAATCAGGTAGTGGTAAAGTTGTACATCAGGGGATTACACCAGAATTAGAAATCAATAAATCGATTGAGGAATTATTGGAATTTATGAACAGTGATAATCTTCAAATACCTAACATAATTAAAGTAGCCGTAGGTCATTATTATTATGGTTATATACATCCATTTTATGATGGGAATGGTAGGACATCTAGATTTATTAGCAGTATGTACTTGGCAAAGGATCTAGGCAATATTTCTATATTATCATTATCTAGAGGTTGCAATACATATAAAACAAAATACCTTGAGGTTTTCGAGATATCAAATAGTATTAGAAGTAGAGGGGAAATGAACAGTTTTATTGAAACGTTCTTAGAAATAATAATAGAAGCTCTTAAGCAGATGAACACAGAATTGAAAGAAAAGAGCCAGTTGTTAAGTATGGCATTTCAAAAGTTGGGTAGTGATTCAAACTTGAGAGATGTGCCCCAAAGTTATAGGGATTTGATGTTTGTCTTGGCACAAAATCATTTTTTTGATTCTAGTAATGGTTTAACAGTAGGCGATCTATCTGAAATATTCGAAAAGTCAGCAGCAACCATCAGAAAAATAGTTAAAGATCTGCTCGATTTGTCGTTGGTGGAACAAAGAAGAGACAGACCTGCATATTTCTGCGTCAGGAGAAAATACTTCGAAGAATGAACAACTGTTAAAGCTGGTCTGTATTCAAATATAGGCTTCGCCCTTACGTATTTTTGTGTGCAAAAACTAGCAGGATTTTTCTAATAATAGGGAGATGTATTCCATGCAAAAGGCAATCGTTGTTCAATATTACCACGAAAGAAAGAATAATGTAGCGGAGTTGAATCAATTTTTAGAAGAGGGATGGAAAGTTGTAAGCCAAAGCAATATGACTGAGGCGGGCGGTGTCGTTTATTCGCTTGTCATAATAGAGAAAAACTAGAAACCGAGACTTTGAGATTTTGGATTTATCTCTTGATAGTGATATTAATTTATGGGCATTCTTCGCAACATAGCAGTATATTAACTCGTCTAAAGGGGGAATGGTGTTACATTAATTGGGGGTATGAAGTTAATGGAAAAGAAAGCTTTGCCTATTCTAGCAGGGCTAATGATTATATTGCTTATTTGTTCGTCCACCTTTCTATGCAATCAAAAACAAGCGGAACATGAAATGAGAACGACTGCGGAAGGCATAGCGGGTAGTTCTCTATATATGATTTGGATTAATTATAATGCTATCCTTGAGAACGAGACGGACATGTTGACGATAGAGCATATAAACGATATTTATGTAAAGCTCTCTGTCATTGAGGCTTATTCAGCTACAGTGGGTCGTTTGGTAAACACGCAGTTGTTAACTCCAATAAGTATAGATATGAAAGCAATAACGGAAAGCATGCAGGAAAGCTATAAAGAAAACAACATATTCACTGAAGAAGATCAAACTAAATATGCGACTTTAATTACAGAGATAACGGCATTGCTTCCTTTAATATCTAAGGTTTTTTATGTTTCTGAATCTCAAGAAGGTGCTAAAGTTACATTAGAAGTAAATAACAAGGAGACGTTACTAACGTTTCGAGACGCATTGAAGAAACACGTTTCCGGTCTGAATAACGTATAACCAACCTATTGTTTGCTCGAAATCCGACCTTTCCAGCTTTATTGAAATATGGTGCGACAAGGAACGGAGAAGATAACGATAGTTCAATAAAAGAGAAGTTCTATTAAAGAGAAGTTCTATTAAAGAAGCCACTCCATTGGTCGGAGTGGCTTTATGTCTATATACGAAGTCAGTTTGAATTCGGATAAAGGTGTTAGGCCAGAATGCCTTTGACACGTGCTGCCTTAATCCAGTCTGGAAACTCATTAAGAAGTCGATCATATAATTCTTCATCGCTAATCTTGGAGATGTCATCCAGTGCAAAAAAGTTAGCGTTATCTATGAAACGCCCAGTCATGTCATCGAGCTGCTCCAGGATACCGTAATTGGCTTGTCCCAAGCCAACGAATTGCCAGAACAGATTTTTGTAGGAGCTTTCGGTAATAAGCCGCATAATCTTCCCTTTCTGACTGACTCCGCCATCGCTAAAAAAGATAATATACGTTGGAATGTTAACATTAGGTTCCTCGATCGTGTATTTGCGGATGACATCCTGCATCACAGGAGGTTCGTTATTGGTACCACCTTTGCTTCCCAGCGTATATGTGCGTTCAATATAATTCTCATATCCCTGGGCTGTAACGCTAGGTGCGCGCAAGAAGTCTTTGGCGAAAAACCATACATCCAACTCGCCATTATCATCAAATGCTGATGCAATCGCCAGTATACGTTCAAAGGCTTCTTGCACGATGCCTTTGCGGTACAGATGGTACATGGAGCCTGATGCGTCGAATACAACGGCAACACGTGCTTGTATAGGCTCGATCCTTTTCTTCTGCAGGGACAGGGTTACTTTCTTCTTGAGGAGATCAATCTTGGTCAGGTTCACTGGTGTGCTATTCAGGTTAGGTGAAGTAAGAGTAGCTGGTGCTGCTGAAGAGGCCGCTGCAACTTCAGTCCGTGCAGTAAGGAGGACGTGTTCAGCCTCGGAGGTGTCGTTACTCTCGATTTCACTCTCGATCTCAACACCAAATGACTCTGCGAGTGGCTGCAATCCACCAAAGAACCCTCTTCCGATCGCACGGACTTTGAATCCGCCACGGTACTTATAGATCTCAATGCAAATAAGTGCTGTTTCAGCAGTGACTTGATTAATCTCATAGGTAATCTGCTGGGAACCAGCTTGTACAATCGCCTGAAATGTCTGGACATCGGCGAACGTACCTCCTGCATCAATCGTAGCTGTGAACATACATTTCTCCACAGGAGCCTGTCGTAATTTATTCGTATCAAGCACAAAAGAAGATTTCAGTTTCTCTGCCTGTTGAAGAAGTACACTGTGATGGGGATCCACCTTCTGATTATAAAATACAAAATAGTCGTCGGATGGGACTTTTCCTTCTTCGTTTACCATAAAGCAGCTGACATCTAAGGGAGAAGGAGCTGATGTACACTGAATCGTTACCTGAAGTTGGGTTGATTCGTTGAGACTGATATTTTGTCCTGTGTTTAGAAAGAGAATAGGATCTGTCATAATCTGATATGCCTCGTTTCTACAAGGGTTTTGTTGCAAATGTACAGTGATAAGATAGATTTTGATACATATGTTTCCATAAGTCAACGGATACATTGCAGACTTGAGAAGAAGGTTTTGTATTCCTTACCTCTGAACGAAAAATCCAAATTAGAGTGGTTCAGTCTACGGTAAGTCAGTTCAAAAAAACAGCGACAGTCTAGGACTTTTTTCTCGTCCTTGGCTATCGCTGTTTCAATCTCTAGGCTTCGTACAATCCTTTACTTTTGAAAGGTAGCTAGCAGTCGATCGCGTTCTGCTGTTGTTATTGGAATAACTCCGCCGTGCCGTTTTTTGTTCGTTCCAAGATGAAAAGCATCCTCAGGCACAACGTCGAATTGTCCGCTATTCAGATCAGTAGTCATTAAAGGTAAATATCCTTTGTGTGTCGCGAACCGATCTATGATCAAGCACCATTCCTCGCGATCGTTCAGTTTGAAGATTTGTGGACCTTCAACGCCCATAATGACTTCAAGGGATGGAGAGCTGATAGGAGAGAAGGCGTTTTTATCCAAGGAGTTTCCTTTCTCCAAAGTAATGTTCTTTGTCGTTTCGTCCTTGGAGAAGCGATAATAGCTGCCTTGGTGAGCAATTATCGTGGTATCAATAATGTGATTGTCACGCTCAATATACAGCTCAGGTGCGCTGAAATGGCGGAAATCGGTTGTGCGAGCGCTATATATTTTTTGTTTGCGTTCTGTTTCATGAGCAGCTTGGGTAGCAGATGCCCAGAAAACAAGGAAATTGTTTTCCTGCTCGTCATAGATTGCTTCTGGCGCCCAAACGCAGCCAGCACCCTCTACGCCAACTGTGACATTCCAAGGGCCTGTCCAGCTAACGAGATCGGACGATTCCCAAACGATAATGTCGCGGCTGCCCTCATTGACCGCAACATCCCATCCTTTACCACTCGCTATACGGAGATCAGTGGCAATGATATAATACTTGCCGTCTTGCTCGGAACGGATCAGAAACGGGTCACGAATCCCTTTCTCTCCCAATGCCGAGCGAAGTACTGGAAGACCTTGGTTCAAATCGTTCCAGTGTAAGCCATCATCACTGTATGAGAAATAAACTTGTTCCCCATCAGGCTCTTCTCCAATAAAATGTACAAGCAGATAACCGCAAAAATCATTATTTTGTGTCATAAGTATGCTCCTTTTTCATTAAATGTTCGAGTCAAACGATCAAATGACTTAATCCAAGCTATGTAAACCCAATTGTCCAGCCTATCCATCCAGTTGTGGGCTTGCTCACGTCCCTGACAACATTATAAATGTTAACGCTATTATTGTAATCCATCAATATGAAAAAGATAACCCCCGGCCGCAAGAGACCGGGGATTTTGCTAGCTTAGAGACGCTATAGGCTTTGTATAAGCTGGATTGATTTATAGAAGTTATTTAAAGGGTTCTAAAGCCAGAGAGTGAATGATTTCTTCTTGGGAAAAAGGTTTTTTCCTGCCCAGTTGTTTAATCTTGACCATAAAAGGGCTTTCCGGATTTTTCATATGGAAAAAACCAGGGATACGCATGACTCTGGATAAATTGGTTATCATCGGATCAGAGCTGAATTTTTTGGCTAAAGCCTTTTGAATGGGGACGAATTTATGAACAGATGCACCTTGAACGACCCAATAAATGTGATAGCCATTTTTAGTTTCAATAATCATCGTATCCTTAATGTGATTTTTGAACTTTTGAATAAACGCCTTTTTCAATTTCGTTACTCTCTTTTTTGTTCGAAGAGCTAGAAGATGATATTGACCTTGTTTATTCTTTTTAACCGTTATCGATTGAAGCTGTTCCGTAGGGTTAGACTCCATGGATTCAATTAGTTGATTGACTTGTTCTTGTGTGTCTGCATAGACTGAGATTTTGTTTAAATCTACATCGATGAACTGTGCTCTTATCTTTTCGAAGTTGCTAGCTCTTGTTTCTCGGTAATTGATCTCCATAAATACGGCGTACCCTTTTTTATTTTGCCGGAGAACAGGAATACGTTTATTTCTTTTGGAAAAGAGCGTGAATTGCGGCGTTCTCCTTTCAAGTAAGTTTAGGGGTTTATGCAGCAGCATCGCCGGGAGATTAGAAGAGGGACTGAATGTCTTGTTTTTGTTTTTGGGGTCGTGGACTAATATAAACTGCAGCTGTTCGTTCTGCTTGCAGCCAAGTTTTTTGATGAAATGGCGCGCGTGACTGGAAAACCTCTGCAAATTTCTTGAATATCTAGTTGAGCTTAAACGTTGTGTCACTGGATCACATCTCCTTCGAAGGATGCGTTACACTGTCGGTTCTTTTCTAAACAATCATATTCGGGCAAGAGGATACAAGTGTGAGCGACAGTACCCATTTTTCAACATTAAATAAGGTAATGGAACGGTAAAGATACTCTCAATCCGATGAAGGGTAAGGGTTAATTACAGTTATTTTTAAGGTCATTTTTAATTTTTTTCATAGATTAATTCTAGTAGAGAAAAGGTTATGGTGTATAATAATGTTAATAGTTAAGTACTTTTAAGATAAGAGCATTCATATTACATACTAATAAAGAACGGAAGGAAGCGTTGCAACCATGTTACATGCAAGACAGATGAACCTTTTCAAAAGAGGGGCTCTAATCGTAATTGGTATTTTATTGATTGTCTTCGCAATGTCGGAATCTAGCCAAGCGTCATTCGTTGATCCCATTGATCAAACATCGGATGCAGCAAATACGATTCCGAATTCGCAAGGCGGATCAAAGGATGTAGGACAAAGCTTTACTGCAGGTAAAACAGGGTGGATGTACGATGTCGATGTATTTCTTGCTCAATCTTCAGCTACTGAGCGAGAGATAAGCTTGACGATTCATGAAGGTCAAGATATCAATGGGACAGTACTAGGCGTAGCGGAGGTAAGCAGTAGCATTGTGCCTGATTTTCCTGGAGGCTGGGTTCGGTTTACCTTTAACGAAGGGATTTATGTGGAGTCTAACAAGCAATATGCCATGATGATGGAGACAACCAATAATGATCCAAATCAAATGCTCCAAGTCACTTGGAGAATATACACTCCTAGCACATATAACGGCGGTACACCTTATTATTTTGAATCTTGGAATAATTTTAATTTTGATTTTGCATTCAGGACGTATGTAGCTACTCAGCAGAGGGACTATTCGACTTCATTGCAGTTGGACCCGCTTACAACAACTTATGGTGATACTGAGGAGATCAGAGCTACATTGCTTGATGCTCAAAATCAAGCAGTATCGAATAAAAGGGTCACATTTTCTCTGGATGGAAACGTTCTTGGTTCATCTAATACGAATGGAAATGGTGAAGCGATATTCAGCTATTCGCTTAACACGGCAATAGGGAATCATACACTTACAGCGGAATTCGCAGGAGACCCTACCCATCTTACTTCGAGTTATTCTGTTACGATGAGGGTCGATAAGAGGCCTCTTGCAGTAACCGCAGATGATGCTACTCGGAAATATGGCACGAGCAATCCGGTTTTCACAGGAACGGTCTCAGGCGGTTTATCGTCAGATGGGATTACAGCAACGTATGCTACGAGTGCCGATCAGGCTAGCGATGTAGGGAGCTATGCGATCGAAGCAGCACTGGTTGATCCGAATAACAAGCTAGGAAATTATGAAGTAACGAAAACAGCAGGTAGTCTAAGCGTTACGAAAGCGTCACTTGCCGTAACCGCAAACGATGCGACGCATGAATATGGAACGAGCAATCCGGTTTTCACAGGGATAATAACTGGCGCTTTATCGTCAGATGGGATTACAGCAACTTATGCTACGAGTGCTGATCAGGCAAGCGATGTAGGGAGCTATGCGATCGAAGCAGCACTGGTTGATCCGAATAACAAGCTAGGAAATTATGAAGTAACGAAAACAGCAGGTAGTCTAAGCGTTACGAAAGCGTCACTTGCCGTAACCGCAAACGATGCGACGC
>NZ_VDBO01000015.1:0-103144 GCF_005930355.1 Paenibacillus sinopodophylli | reverse complement strand
GAAAGCGTCACTTGCCGTAACCGCAAACGATGCGACGCGTGAATATGGCACGAGCAATCCGGTTTTCACAGGAACGGTCTTAGGCGGTTTATCGTCAGATGGGATAACAGCAACGTATGCTACGAGTGCCGATCAGGCTAGCGATGTAGGGAGCTATGCAATCGAAGCAACACTAGTTGATCCGAATAACAAGCTAGGAAATTATGAAGTAACGAAAACAGCAGGCAGTCTAAGCGTTACGAAAGCTTCACTTGCCGTAACCGCAGATGATGCGACTCGTAAATATGGAACGAGCAATCCGGTATTCACAGGAACGGTATTGGGCGGTTTGTCATCAGATGGGATAACAGCAACGTATGCTACGAGTGCCGATCATGCTAGCGATGTAGGGAGCTATGCAATCGAAGCAACACTAGTTGATCCGAATAACAAGCTAGGAAATTATGAAGTCACGAAAACAGCAGGTAGTCTAAGCGTTACGAAAGCTTCACTTGCCGTAACCGCAAACGATGCGACGCGTGAATATGGCATGAGCAATCCGGTTTTCACAGGAACAATAACTGGTGGTTTGTCATCAGATGGAATTACAGCATCGTACGCAACGAGTGCTGATCAGGCAAGCGATGTAGGGAACTATGCGATCGAAGCAGCACTGGTTGATCCGAATAACAAGCTAGGAAATTATGAAGTCACGAAAACCGCAGGCAGTCTAAGTGTTACGAAAGCGCCTCTGACAGTGACTCCTCACTCCATGTCGCGTTGGGTGAACAATGGGAATCCCTCCCTGACCGGTGTTGTAACAGGTGTACTGAACAACGATGACATATCCGTGAAGTATGTGACGCATGCAGAGCAAAGCAGCCCAGTGGGCAATTATACGATAGAGACTGAAATCATTGATCCTAATCAACGTTTAGGTAACTATGAAGTTACGAGCAATACTGCGATGCTCAACGTGTATGATGTTCCGAAATTAACTTATGCTACTAACGATACGGCTTCATCAGTTATTGGACCTCTCGGTCTTCCAGCAACCGATGATAAAGGCAGAAGCATTCAATGGGCTTCCTCGAATAATCAATTTGTAGATGGTGCGACAGGTTATGTGCAGCGCCCATCCTATACAGAGGGGAATAAGAGCGTAACACTTAAAGCGACGACCACAGCTGATGGTGCCACTTATGAAGCCATTTATCCGCTAATCATTATTGCAAACAGTAATACTAGTTCTGGAGCTGGAGCATCCTATTACATTGAGGCTATGACAGCTAATGGAAAGCAACGAGTTGAACTAAAACTTGATGATTTGAAAAAAGGATTTGTGACAATCCAATCAGATACTGAAGTCGCAGAGTTTGTTATAAGTCAAGCGACGTTAACGCAGTTAACGGCCATTTCACCTTCTATGAGACTGCAATTCATCACAGCAAGAGATGAAATTACTATACCCATTCAAGAAATGGCGATCGCAGGGAATAATCATGATCTAACCATTAAAATAGGCAGAGCTGATACGACAACAGAATTTGTTGAAGTTACGAAGAGTCTTGGTGCAAACGTTTGGGCAGGGCCAGTTGCGTTCAACGTTAATGGACTAGATGGTCAAGGTAGAAGCTATGAGCTCTCAGCTTTCACAGCCTATGTGGAAAGAAAGATTGAGCTTGATGGCCAAGAGTCCGATTTTGCTACAGTTGTATTGTGGGATGAAGAAAAGCAAGTGTTCACCTTTGTTCCCGCACAATTTGTGAAGGAGAATGGTAAAGTCACTGCAATTGTGAAGAGTAAGCGAAACGGCTACTTTTTCGTAATTGATCGTCAAGTTAGCTTTGTAGATTTGCAGAATCATTGGGCAAAGTCGGATGTAGAGTTACTTGCAGCTAAGCTCATTGTTCAAGGGCGTAATGAAATGAACTTTGATCCGAATGGTATGCTGACACGAGCAGAAACGGCTGCATTACTTGTTCGTGCAATAGGTATTCCGTTAAATAACACTGAATTAAGCTTTGCTGATGTGGATGGGAAATGGTATGAAGCAGATGTTATTGCAGCTGAGCAGGCGGGGTTAATCAATGGATATAGTGACGGGTCTTTCCGTCCGAACAACCGTGTGACACGTGAGGAATTGGCGGTTATGCTTACCCGAGCAATTACTTATGCTAACCCTTCCTTGCAGGCACCTGAAAGGGAATTAGCTTTAGCGGATGTAGAATCTATTTCATCTTGGGCAGAGGATTCTATTTATCAAGCGCTTAGTTTAGGTATCATTAAAGGCGATCAGCAAGGTAATTTCAAACCGCAAGCAGAAGCAACTCGAGCAGAAATGGTTACACTTCTCTCGCGTATGCTGAAACTATTAAATTTTATATAGGATAATCCACAACCGAAATAATCTGCATCCCACTTGTTAGATGGTGTTTAGTAAAGGGGGATGCTGTTTAAAAAGGTTGTGGATTTTTTATTGTTCGTAGTGAAAAGGGATCATTTGTTAAAGCTTCTGTATGATGAGAATTCACATACTGTTCGCCCATTTAAAGGTTGCAGTGAAACAGAAATCAAGGTACTTGAGCAAGAAATGGGAATCAAATTACCGTGGTCTTATCGGTAATACTTTCTTGCTGCTGGGCATGATTCAGGAAGATTGTTTCAAGGTACAAATATGAATTTTCTCTGTTAAAGGAACTTCAGTATGAGGCTAAGAAATTATTGCACGAGAATAATGATTCAATAATTTTGTCTGAGAGTTCTTTTATATTCTCTATGCATTAGGGATATGAAATTAGATTTTTTGAATTAAGCGCAGGTGATAATCCACCGATTTTAGAATGGTACGAGGGAAGTACTGAAGGAATAGTTATGCTCTTTGATACAATTGATGAGTTTCTTGCTGATTCCATTTATAAGCATGGAGTTATACATAGGCAGGATTGAACTAACCGGAAACGATACTTCAATGTTGAAATGGCTGCCTCGTGGCAGTCAGTCGTTCAATTAACGTACATGCGATTATCCTAGTGTAGGGGGCGGTTATGTTGATATCGTATACTAACAAGCATCAGGAGATTGTTGAAAAGGGGTAGATGCAATCGCTGAAATTTTAGAAAGTGATTTTGTATACGCCAATTATGATTCGTGCTCACTTTAATAGGACTGCGTGCTTGTATATAATCGGCCATTAATTGTACCATATCCATTGGGATGTCCTTAACGGCAGGTTTATTCTGGAACATCGTATAGTTACCGCCGCCAGCAGCACGATAGTTATTCATGACAACGTCGATAGCGCATGGTCTGCCAGTGGCTGACCGAGCTGCTCTAAGTAGGCCACTCGTTGACCAATCGGTCTTGAAATGTCTAATTGATAGTCAATGCCCTCCACATCTCATAATTGAAATGCTGCGGCTTGGGCTTTAGGAAGGATTCATTAACGGCTATGTTTCCATGTGCATTAACCTCGAAATACTCCGCTGTCTTCTCCAAAGCTTCGCGAATCTCTCGTCCTGAGATGCGTATGACCTTCAGCGTATTCGGATACACATCCTGATCTTGATTTACTATTCAATACGTCTAAGCAAAGTGTGCTGTATCTATGTCTTCACCATGACCAAGAACGGCGTTCCTAATAGAAGAATTTGTAAGATATACTTTAGGCTTTACTTTCAAAATCTTTTTTCCCAGTCATATCAATAGGGTAGGCAATGTATATGAAATTGGCCATTTCGAGAAGGGACATATACGCATTAACGGTAATACGTGAAATGCCCATATTGCTAGAAATCGTCGTCGCCTCGATTATATTTCCCGTTGTCATACAATAATAAATTTCTATAAATTTATAAATAAGAGTAGCGGAATGATAGCCATATGTAGAAAAGGAGTGCAGCGCTTATGAAGTCTAACACCTCTGATCGTATTAAAATATCGCCAGGGTTTTGGGAAGGGATACGTCAATTAGGAATTGCGGACCACGAAGTAGCCCGAATAGCACAATTGCCGCTCACCTTTATTACGGAGACGGTAGTTACTCAATCCCAATATCTTGCTATTTGGCAAGCCTACTCCGATCTTATCGGTGATACTGCCGAGGGAATCATCAAAATGGCGACTTTTTATGAAACAACGAAGTTCCCTCCGA
Organism: Paenibacillus sinopodophylli; assembly: GCF_005930355.1. Lineage (GTDB taxonomy): Bacteria > Bacillota > Bacilli > Paenibacillales > Paenibacillaceae > Pristimantibacillus > Pristimantibacillus sinopodophylli. The sequence goes on along the minus strand of NZ_VDBO01000015.1, from coordinate 99,012 downwards.
CCGTGTTAGCGACTTACCATGCCCGAGACTATCGCGACGCCCTGAACCGCATGGCTCGGTATAAACAGCTTTGCCCGCCTGAAAGCTTACAGATCACCGAGGATGGTGAGCACTGTTTGATCGAACTGGAATGGCTGAATAAGGACCAACCTGGTCCGCCACTACTTGTGGGTCTCACTCTGGCATTTCTTCTGGAGCTTGGACGCAGGGGCACAGGTTCACCTTTGAAGGCGCATTACGTCGAATTTTCGCAATCGATGGGCGATGTGCAGGCTCTTGAGTCTTACTTTGGATGCCCAATTCGAATGGATGCGAGTTGCAATCGGCTGACATTGCATCGGAGTGATCTGGATCGTCCCTTTGTCTCATATAACGAAGAGTTGCTAGAGATTCTGACGCCTATTCTTGACCAATCATTGAATGAACAGAAGCAAAGCCGCTCCTATGCCGAGATGGTCAAGTGGATTATGAAACGCAGCCTTACAGGAGGTCGATTGGACATTCAGACGGTAGCGAAGGAGCTCAGTATGAGCGACCGTACCTTGCAACGTAGACTTACTGACGAAAACACGAGCTTCAAGCAGCTGTTAACACATGCTAGACATGAGCAGGCACGAGCGTATTTAGCTGACCCTTCTCTCGATATTAAAGAAGTGGCTTTCTTGATTGGCTATCAAGACCAGAACTCTTTCTACCGCGCCTTTCGCCTCTGGGAAGGGGATACACCCGCGAATTGGCGTACAGAGCATGCGATACAAACCCGTTAACATTTGGATGGCTAAGCAATCCGGCAAATCGTTGATCCAATTATTCATTTCTCATCTTCCTAGCGGACTAGCACATATTTTGCAAATTGGCGTGTCTAACAAGAACGTTGGCGCGCGAAGCTAGTTACTGTACAACCCATACTCTGTAATATAAGTACTACCCCGCAACAAGAGAAGGAGAAATGGATATGGATATGGGACTAAATAACAAAACAGCTTTAGTTACAGGATCTACAAAAGGAATTGGGAAAGCAATAGCCATTGAGCTTGCCAAATCCGGCGTTAATGTCCTCATTAATGGGCGTAATCATGAAGCCGTAGAACATATAGTTAATGAAATCAAAACAAGTTTCCCGAATACTTTCCCGCAAAATGCTGCTGCCGATATTGTCGATATTGGGCAAAGAGAAGCATTATTTGAAAAATACCCCGAAATCGATATTTTAGTAAATAGTATGGGGATCTATGAAATCATGAAATATGAGGATGTTAGCGACGAGGTATGGGAAACCTATTTCCGTACCAATGTTCTTGCTGCGAACGGACTTTCTAAATTTTATTTGCCCAAAATGTTGAAAAATGATTATGGCCGCATTATCTTTATTGCGAGTGAGGAAGCTGTTATGCCTTCTGGACAAATGCCCCAGTATTGTATGACCAAGTCCATGCTATTATCATTGTCCAAAAGCTTATCTAAATTAACAGCAGGAAAGGAAGTTACAGTTAATACGATCTTGCCGGGACCAACACTTTCTGAGAATGTACATCAAATTATTGATCGTATTTATTCGGATGAAGCGATGACTTTCGCGGACAAAGAGAAGCAATTTATGAAAACGAACCTGCCGCAATCTGAATTACAGCGATTTATCAGACCTATCGAAATAGGCAGACTTGCTACATTTGTATGCAGTCCATATGCATCCGCCTTTAAAGGCTCCCCAATTCGGATGGATGGTGGAATGGTGCCGACTATTTTTTAACCTTTTTATCAAAATGGGACTGGGAATTATGGGAATGTCTCCGGGTATGTATGGTGAAACAAATGATGAACAGTCGATTAAGACTATACATCGTGCGCTGGAATTAGGAGTTACAATGATCGATACTGCCGATGTTTATGGGAATGGGCATAACGAGGAGCTTCTTGGGAAAGCGCTCAAAGGGCGTCGAGATCAAGCCATTATTGCGACTAAGTTTTCCTACACACCTAATTATGAAAACATTAGCGGTCATCCAGACTATGTCAAACAAGCAGTGGAAGAGAGTTTGCGTCGATTAAATATGGAGCATATTGATCTCTATTACCAGCATCGTGTAGATCCCAATGTTCCGATCGAGGAGACGATTGGGGCGATGTCTGATTTAGTTAAGGCGGGGAAAGTACGCTATCTTGGCCTGTCAGAAGCATCTGCTTCCACTATTCGTCGTGCACATGCGATCCACCCAATTTCGGCATTAGAAAGCGAGTATTCACTTTGGAGTCGGGATATTGAAGATGAGATTCTCCCTGTTGTAAGAGAACTGGGCATTACTCATGTAGCTTACAGTCCGTTAAGCAGAGGCTTTATTACTGGCGAGCTTCGAGTGTTTGAAGATTTGGATGCGAATGATCTTCGTAGATATATGCCAAGGTTCCGAGGCGAGAATTTTAATAAGAATGTAGAAATCGCAGATAAAATCAAGGAAATCGCTATTGAAAAAATTGTACACCTTCACAATTGGCTCTAGCATGGACCATGGCTAATCACGCACTTCCTATTCCGGGAACCAAACGAATCAATTATTTGGAGGAAAATACAGCTTCCGTGGATGTTGAACTAACCCCTCAGGATTTGGTTCGCATTGAAGAGGTTAGCCCTAAGCATGCTGTACATGGTACGCGATATATGAAAGAACAGATGGCGCTGCTTGACGGGGGTTCTGGGAACGATGATGGGGATTATTGATCATCGCATAATCTTACATTCTGCATATTTCCGTTGGGCAATTTTCACAGTGGCAAATATTGCGCAGATAGGCAGCATTTTTAATGACGATATAACCATTTTGCAATTCGAGTACTTCTTCTTTACGCATATCACTTATCATCCGATTTATGTTCTCGCGTGTCGAGCCGATCATATCAGCTAGTTCCGAATTGTTGACTTTATAGTCGATCAGCACATGCTCATGCTTGCCACTTAGAATACCGTAGGAATTGCTCAATCTGATCAGTAGCGAGCAAAACGCGCCTTGTTTGCCGTACATCATCAAATCACGAAATTTGCTTTCTGTTATTCGATGAACGAGACCCATCCATTTCATAAATTCGATCGCTAAATCGCCGTGCTGCCAGATTAGTACTTCAAGATCTTTTCGCAAAATAATACCTATTTCGCAATCTTCGGTGACCTCGGCGCTAAAGGCTTGTACGGAATCTTGAAAAGGATCAATTTGACCGAATAAATCGCCAGCTTGATGCAAATACAAGACAAAGCTTTTACCCAGCTCCGACATCTTCGTGATGCGGACTCTGCCCTTGATGACATAATATAATTTGTCTGCGGTGTCGCCTTGCCAGAATAAATGCTCGCCTTTTCTGGCTTGCTTGGGATACATGATGCTCTTTAATTTATCGAAATTCGCTTGAGAGAACAACGTCATAATGCCTTTGTTATGAACCGGATCTGTTGTAGTAGGTGCTGTTTGCTCTGCTTTTACCAGAAAATGAAGGGTCATGCGGACCAACTCCTCGACGTTTCTTGTTACTTTAAGGATAACGGAGTCAGCTGTTTTTGTTTATCGGGAGTTCTACTGATCTTTTGAGATTTCTTTAGAAAGTGTGATGAAAATCACAGCTATATCCCTTACTGTTCTGAGTGCTCAGCAAGGGAAAACCCTGACTTGATTATCGGGGTTTTCCCTGATTTACAGGTGAGAGCGGATGAATGAACGTCGTTTTACCGGCCCCGTTCGGACCTAGTAATCCGATAATTTCAACTTGGGCAATGTCAAGACCAATATAATCAAGCACGACCTGTGTGCCGTAACAGTTTACTCGACCCTGCATTGAAGCAATCATCATTTTTGTTCATCCTTTTTTAAAAAAGATTACTACGAGTATGACCATTGATAAGATCGGATAGTAGTTATATTTTTCATTAAATGAGGTATAAATTAGCCGCGCTGCTGATTAGGGCTACTATATACGAATAGGTCATCTCTATTCGTATATTAAAATTTTTCTTTACTGATCGTTCTAGTAATGATATAGTAAATGCAAGTTGGAGCTGATATTTTTTGATCAAAATAGAACGATCGTTCTAGAATTTCGCGCATATGTACACTAATATGAATGTTTGAAGGAGAGAATACGATGAAGTACACCGTTATCACAGGAGCAAGTTCAGGTATTGGATATGAGACAGCATTGGCGTTTGCAGCACGCGGCAAAAATGTGATTTTGGTAGCCAGAAGATTGGATAAATTAGAAGAGCTTAAATCTACGATTAAAAACAACCATCCTACGGTAGAGGTTGTGGTTCGTACAAGCGACCTATCGGTTACTGATCAGGCTTATACGCTGTACAACGAATTGAAGGAATATCAAATTGAGACATGGATCAATAATGCAGGGCTTGGTGAAGGCTCCTTTATTGCCGATCAGAAACTAGACAAAGTAGAAACGATGTTACGTGTGAACATAGAATCCTTGACCATTCTTTCTACACTATATGTACGGGATTATGCGGATGTAGATGGTACTCAGTTGATTAACGTATCCTCAGCACTTGGATATGTCATTGCTGTTGGCAGTGTTGCCTATTCTGCATCGAAATATTATGTAAGTGCGTTCACAGAAGGGCTTGCAAAAGAACTCGAACTGAAAGGTGCGAAATTAAAGGCGAAAATTTTGGCACCAGCCATAACAGAAACGGAATTTGTGAAAAAATCATTAGATGCTGAAGATTTTGATTACAAAGCGAACATGCCTAAGTATCACACTGCCAAGCAAATGGCGGGCTTCATGCTGGATCTTTATGCGAGCGACGAAGTGGTAGGAATTGTAGACCAGAACTATGATTTCAATTTGCGGGGTCAAATATATCCGATCTTTGAAGCGCTATAAAATAGGTTTGATTCAGTTATAGGGTGAAGAATGGCGTACAACTCAAAATTGTACGCCATAAATTTATCTGTACGAATCGCATTCACAGGGGATGCTACCCCAAAAAATAAGTAAAGAGAGAGGATGTAACATGAGAGCGGCGCAAATACACAGCTATTCAAAAGAAATTCAACTGAAATTGAACGAAGTGAAAATACCTGATCTGAATCGTGATGAGGTTCTCATTAAAGTTAAAGCAGCGGGTGTAAATCCATTAGATATACTAATTTCAAAGGGCAGTATTCGAATGATTTCTGATTATAAATTCCCGCTTACTTTAGGAAATGAACTTTCCGGGGTCATTGAAGCCGTAGGGAAATCGGTTGTGAATTTCCATGTGGGAGACCGCGTTTATACGCGATTACCGATTAATCAAATTGGAGCGTTTGCGGAATATGCTGCCGTGAAGGAAGAGGCTATCGCTCTTATTCCTGAACATTTATCGTTCGTGGAAGCGGCAGCAGTACCCCTCACTGCTTTGACGGCCTATCAAGCATTGAATGACATGCTTCATGCTCAGCCAAATAAAAAGCTGTTTATTCCTGGAGGGACCGGCGGGTTCGGCGCAATGGCAATTCCAATCGCCAAATCCATGGGTTTATATGTGATTACAAGCGGCAGTGAAAGAGGGAGATCACGTACCATTTCAATTGGCGCAGACCGCTTTATCAATTATAAAGAAGAGAACTATGCTGACGTTCTATCCGACATCGATTATGTAATCGACACCTTGGGAGCCAAAGAGATCAAAGCTGAAATGGGTATTCTTAAACCTTATGGGAAATTAGTGTCCTTGAAAGCAGCGCCTAATTATCGTTTTGCGGTTGATCACCATTTTCCATTATGGAAAAAATGGTTGTTTGGCCTAGTGGGATCCCGCATTGATTCTTTGGCACGCAAGCATCACATTGAATATCAATTTATATTTGTCCAAGCTAATGGCAGTCAATTGCAAAAAATGACTACGCTAATTGAAAAAGAAAAAATGATGCCGTCTATTGATGCCATTTATAAATTTAATGATATTAACAAAGCATTACTTAAAGTGGCTACAGGCCATTCGCAAGGTAAAGTCATTATTACTTTCTAATGAGCATGATCGAATGTAATATTCAATTGGTAAATAAAAAAATGAGTATATTTATATGTAGTGAATGAGACAGTTGGCATATAGCTCACCTGTCTCTTTTTTATACGGATTAACGTGAATTGCGAAAGTAAATAGGATGGCATCAGCCGTTTACGCTAGACTTTGAAAATCTGCCGCCAAGAAGCACGAGCAGCGCTGGCAGCAGCATGCCGCGAATGAGCAGCGTATCCATGAGAATACCAAGCGCCATGGCGAGTCCGAATAGGTATAGCTCTTGCATGGGCTGCGTAATAAGTACGGCGAAGGTGGCGGCTAGAATGAAGCCGGCTGAAGATATAACACCGCCCGTCAGACTCACGCCGCGTCGTACTGCTTCTGTCCATTCGTAGCTAGCCGCTTCTTCGCGAATACGGGAGATTAACATAATGTTGTAATCTACACCTAGCGCCACGAGAAAAACAAATGTATAAACGGGCATTCGGTAGCTGATTGCTTCAAGTCCGAGCAATTGCTGGCTGATCAGCCAAGTCAAACCAAGCGCAGCGCCATAAGAAACGAGCATCGTACCGAGCATAAGCACTCCCATGAGGACTGAACGGCTTTGAAGCCAAAGCATTACCCCGAGAAGCAGAGGTATGAGCAGCAGCAGTACGAGTGTATCCCGCTCGTTCATATGACGCACATCCACCTGTTTGCTCGTTTGTCCGGCAATGTGCAAGGCGTATTCGTCTGCAAGCCCACTCTCTGTCAGTAATCGGCCAGCTTCCTGTCTAAGCTCAGTGACCTTGTCCAGCGCCTCTTCCTCATAAGGATTTTCTTCAAGCACCAGCTCCAGCTTGTACGAGCCGTTTAAGCTGTCAGCGGAGGCGGGTACAGCAGGCTCCGCTATTCTTCCGCCCGTCTGTTGCTCGATAGCTTCTTTAAGCTTGAGCAGTTTTTTGGCTAGCTGTGAATCGTCACTGATCTGCTTGTCACTGGGTGCGAGCAGAAGGGTTACAGGCGCAAGCTGCCCAGCGGGGTATCGCTCAGCAAGCACCTCAAAGCCTTCGCGTGAGGATAGATCCTCAGGGAATGACTTCATTAGATTAAAGGAATAGGTTAATCCGGCGATTGGCGAGGCAGCTGCGAGCAATGCGACTAGCAGCACAGAAGCGACAAGAGCAGGACGCTTCACAACGAGCGCTGAGATGCTGCTCCAGAAGCGGGATTGCTTCGGCTCCGAAATCGCAGCATTCAAGCGGGATGGCCAGAATGCCCTTCGGCCAAGCAGTGCGAATACGGGCGGGATAAGCGTTAGCCCCGCTAGCAGGATAACAACCATCGCGGCAGCGAAGACCGGCGCAAAATGATGATACGGCTCGAACGTTGCCGCCAAGAGCGCCAGCATAGCGGCTAGCACTGTTCCGCCGCTGAATACAATCGGTTCGGCCATTCTCTCCATCGCTTTTTGCATGGCGTTATGTTTGGAAGCTCCGGAAGCGAGCTCCTCTCTGTAACGCGAGAATATGAATAGACAGTAATCGGTCAGCACTGCGAATAGCAGAATCATCATGATAGACAGTGCCTGTTTGTCGACGACGAACCAACCGTTTTGTCCTGCGAGTCCAAGCAGCCGATCGACAACCGCATATACCGCACCTGCAAGCATAAGCGGTACAAGCGCCAGCAGCGGTGAGCGGTAGATCACAAGCAGAATCATCAGAATGAGCAAGACCGTAGCGAGCATAAGCACAATATCGGCGTTGCGGAACAACGAAATCGTATCCGCTGCAATGCCTGCTGGGCCTGTGATATCCAGAGCGAGTGTCCCCATAGGAATCTCGGACATCTGATCACGAAGCTGCTGAAGGGTAGAATAATTTTGATTCGAGTCGATGCCGCTATGAAGAGTGACAGGAAGAAGGAGTGTCGTTCGATCCGTCGACATTAGCTTCTCCCGTGCCTCAACCGGCAGCAAATGATAGGGCAAGCTGCTCGCTACAAGCGCAGGCTTCTCCTCGGAAGCAAGCCACTCGCTGTATTGCACAAGCCCTGTAAGCTCAGTAGCAGTCACCTTGGCGACGCTGTGGAACACAAGCAGCGCTTTCTGCCCTTGTTCAGCTGGCGCGTATTGCAGCAGCAGCGCCTCCGCCTGTGCGGAAGGAGCAGTCTGAAACACGCTTCCCTCGCTGCTGCTTATGGCGTACTCCTTCGCTCCTGGAGCTAATGCGGTAAGTAGAATAATGATGGATAACCAGCAAATTAATGATATTTTGGCCCCTCTGGGACTGGTTATTACTCCGGAAAATGTATGCAGCCATCGATTCATATATAGTCAGCCTCCTGTTCTGTATTAAGGGTAGAACAGGAGTGTGAATAGACGATGAACGGACGGTTACAAATGCGGAAGCCTTATCGTAACCGCTGTGCCTACGCGAGCTTTGCTTTCAATGGAGATATGACCCTGGTGCAGCTCGATAATCGCTTGAGCGATAGATAAGCCAAGTCCGCTGCCCTTGCCTTTGCCATTGCGTGATTTGTTAGCCTTGTAGAAGCGCTCAAACACATGCATTAGGTCTTCGTTCGCTATGCCGATTCCAGAATCCTGTACGGTCACGGTGATCTCTTTCCTTACCTGAAGCCGAACCGTAATATGACCATCAGCAGGGGTGAATTTGATAGCGTTCGTCAGCAAATTGATCCATACCTGATAGAGCTGCGACTCATGAGCACTTACAGTAACTTCATCCAGATCAAGCTCAACGGTGAGCGCCTTGCCTGACCATTGCCGCTCAAGCACGATTACGGCCTGCCGGATTTGCTCATCCATACGAAATGTGGAGCGGCTCGGCAGCATTTGCTCGTTATCGAGCGAGGCTAGCGTCAGGAGCTGTGTGCTGAGGGAAGACAGCCGTCCACTCTCCTCCTCAATAATGCGCAAGTACAGCTCCTGTTCTTCCTTTGTTGCTGCTCCGCTGCGAATAGCACTTGCAAATCCCTGAATGGATGTAAGAGGCGATTGAATCTCATGGGAGACGTTCGAGACGAATTCCTGCCGCATCTTGTCCACTTGGCGCAGCGCGCCTGCCATAGTGGTGAAATGCCGGGCTAGATCGCCGAGCTCATCTCGCCGCTCCACATCCATCGTAATATGATAATCGCCATGAATAATTTGATCTGTTGCTCTCGTCAGCTTCTTGAGCGGTCTCACAATGAGTCTGGTTAGCAGTGCGATCAAGATAAGACTAAGCAGGAAGGTGACAACGAGCAAGAAGGCCATCAGCAGCCGGACGTCGCCGATTTGTTGCGCTAGATCCGGACGGATAAATAAAGCATAACGTTTGCCGTCGCTGTCTACTGGAATGCCAACACTGTTACGCAGACTGTTTTCGAAAAAACCGATTACTTTCAGCGCGTGGTGCTGCTGTAGAATACCCTCATAAAGGGTGCCTGCAAGCACTTTCTTCACAATCTGCGCGTCAAGCTCTTTACGCTTGTAAGTCCCGCCGAAGTATTCGCCTGTCAGCGATTCATCCACAACATAAATCTGGAAGCCCAGCCGCCCGATTCGATCCGCGTAATCCTTAATGTCCATAGCAGGTGTTTGCTGGTATAGCTGTGCGATTTCTTCTACCATGCTCGTAATTCGTTGTTCATTGATCTCTCGGAGCTTGGCCAAATAATAAAAGTTGGACATAAACAGCGAGGCGGCGCCGCTTATTAGCGCGATTAGGATAAAGGTAGTCACAATTCGTGTGTATAGTGATTTCATTCGCCGGCAACCTCTAGCTTATAGCCAATGCCGCGGAGCGTGGTGATGACAAAATCATCTGAGCAATGCGAGAATCGCTCGCGAAGCCGCTTGATATGGACATCGACCGTGCGGCCATTGCCTTCATAATCGGCACCCCAGACGCTTTGAATCAGATGCTCTCTGGTGAAAATCTTGCCAGGATAGCTCGCGAGATAAGCGAGCAGCTCGAACTCCTTGAGCGGGATGACAAGCGTCTGCTCGCCAAGATGTATCTGATAGCCTCTTCTGTCGATTCGAACCTTGTTCAGCGTGATCTGTTCAGAGGAAACGAGGCGATAACGACGCAGCAGCGCCTTCATTCGCAGCAGCAGTTCCTCCGGCTCAAACGGCTTCACGACATAGTCGTCTGTCCCAGCAAGGTAGGCTTGTTCCTTGTCCTTGAATTCACCAAGCGCGGTCAGCATAATAACAGGAATATCGTAGTCAGCGCGAATTTCTGCGCAGAGCTGCCAGCCGTTCTTGCTGGGCATCATCACATCTACAACAGCCAAGTGCACAAGCTCACGTTCCAGAACCGCAGTTGCCTGAATGCCATCCTCCGCTTCCAGCACCTGATAGCCTTCCTTTTTCAATATAAATCGCAGCAGTTCACGAATATGGGCATCATCGTCAACGACAAGAATATGCAGCTTCAACCCTTTTCCCCCTCGAATGATACGATGGCTAGTATAGCCAATTGAATATAACCATCATAAATCAAAGTACTAATCATTACGATGAAAATCCAATCAACGTTATATGGTTTGCTGCTATGAATGCCCTTACAATGAATAACAGAAGGAGGGACGCGACATCATGTTAGCACAACTATACAAATATCGTTGGCAGTATGTAATGATTTTCCCGGCAGTTTTGCTTTTGTTTCTATTTAACTATGTTCCAATGGCTGGCATTCAAATCGCCTTCCGCGATTTTCAGATCGGGTCCTCCATATGGGACAGCGCCTGGGTTGGATTCCAAAACTTTGCGTTTCTGCAAGAGCCTCAGTTTTGGATTGTTGTAAAAAATACGCTGTTCATATCGGTATTGAAATTCGTATTCGGATTTCCTGCTCCGATCATATTGGCAATAATGATTAATGAATTGGTGAGTGCAGGCTTCAAAAGATTCGTTCAATCGGTCAGCTACTTGCCTCATTTCTTCTCATGGATTGTCGTCGCTTATATTTTGCAATCGTTTCTGACATTAGACGGCGGCTTGGCGAATGATTTGATTACAAAAATGGGTGGAGAACCAATTTTCTTCTTAGGCTCGGAGAGTTGGTTCCGACCGATGATCGTCTCCAGCGGCTTGTGGAAAGAAGTGGGCTGGAATACGATTCTTTATCTCGCAGCCATTACAGCAATAGATCCACAGCAATATGAAGCGGCCAAGGTGGAAGGCGCCGGGAAGTGGGCACAGATTCGCCATGTCACGCTTCCAGGTATGATCCCGACGGTTTCGATCGTTCTCATCCTTAGCATTCCGAGTCTTATCACCGTGGGCATGGATCAAATTTATCCGCTCTTGAACCCGGCGAACATGCAGGTGGCGGACGTTCTCGATACGTATGTGCTTCGGACTGGTCTGCAACAGGGGTATTTCGGAATGGCTACAGCAATCGGTCTCCTGTCATCCGTTATCGGTCTTACTCTAGTAGTGCTCACGAATCAGATATCTAGAAAATTGAATGGCGAGGGGTTATGGTAATCGATGAAACGTACATCTGGAGAGATCATTTCCCAAATCATTCTTATTGTTCTTATGCTTCTGCTATGCTTATCCGTGCTCTATCCATTCGCGTATATGCTGGCGATCTCACTGAATGAGGGAACCGACGCAGCAAAAGGCGGCGTATACTTGTTGCCACGGGCATTTACGCTGATCAACTATGAAATCGTACTTGGCAACGAAGTGATTCAGCACGCTTATCTCATTACGATCTTGCGTACCATTGCTGGTACGATAGCGGGCCTTATGGTCACGCTGATGGTAGCATTCGGTTTATCGTATACGAAGGTGCCATTCCGCAAATCGATTTTGAGCTATATTTTGCTCACGATGCTCTTCAGCGGTGGACTTGTACCTCTTTATATTCAGCTTTATAATTTGGGTCTCATTAACAACTTCTTGGTTTACATCATACCTGGTATGTTCTCTGCCTGGAATATGTTTGTCATGCTGAAGTTCATTCAAGGCATTCCGGAGGCGCTTGTTGAGTCAGCGGAGCTCGATGGGGCAGGACCGTTCCGAGTCTTGCTTCAAATCATCGTCCCGCTGTCGAAGCCGATGCTTGCTGCAATCGGATTGTTCACCGCCGTCGGCCATTGGAACGATTGGTTCGCTGGAGCGTTCTATGTGACCAAGCAAGATTTGATTCCGGTACAAACGTTTTTGCAGCAGTTATTGTCGGCGCAGGATATGTCGGCCATCTTGGGCTCGAACTCGAATCAGGAAGCACTGGCAAGAGGAACGCAAATGCAGAACGTGACGCTCATGTCTGTCAAAATGGCGACCGTAATGGTAAGTGCGATTCCGATTCTATGCGTGTATCCTTTCCTTCAGAAGTATTTCGTGAAGGGTGTATTGATCGGCTCCGTCAAAGGATAGGAGCCGTTACTTGAGGGTATTGGGATTCATCACATACCGTTATTCATGCAAGTGAAAAGGGGAGAGAATAAGCATGCAGAGCAAATGGGTAAAGAAGACTGGTTTAATGGCCATGTCCGCGGTCGTATTGCTTTCTGTTGTCGCAGGATGTTCAGGCTCAAACACACCTAAGAACGAACCAACGAGTACGAATACAGCCGAAGGAAGTCCCGAGACTGTACAGGGTCCGCAGAAGTTCAATCTTTGGCTAGGCTGGTCCGCAACCGTTAACAATGACAGCCTTGTCCAAAAATATTGGAAAGAAGAGGAGCCGGGCATTGAGATTGAGCTTGAGGCGACACAAGGGGACGCTGTAACGGCACTTAACCTGAAGCTAAATACAGGTGGATTCGAGGATGCAGCTGTTTTCAACCGCAGTGAAATCGTGAAAGCGGCGATGATTCGTTCCAAAAAAATTCTGTCAGTAGAGCAATATTTCGATATGCCTGATAAATATCCAAGTCTTGCAGCGATTCCTAAGGAGTACTTGGAACAAATGAAGGATGCGGATGGACATATTTGGTCCATTCCAACCTGGTTCGACCAAAACCCAGACAATCCATGGCCGGGCTGGGCATCGCAAACATGGCTTGTACGTACGGACGTTCTTGAGAAAGCAGGAATGACGACTGCGGATCTGGCTACAATTGAAGGCGTTGAAGCGTACTTGAAAAAAGCTGCTGAGCAGAAAGACGCGTCAGGCAAGTCGCTTATTCCGCTTAGCTTCTTAATGGATCCCAACGATACGGCAGGCTGGAATGATGAAAATGCGGTTTTGAGCACGTTTGGCGTAACGACGGGAGGCGGTATTATCCCGGTAGAGAAGAAGGGTGACGAACTTGTCCTCTTGTATGACGACCCACAGTATAAAGCGGCTTACCAATGGATGAACAAAATGTATCGTTCCAATCTGGTGGACCCAGAGGTCGTAACGGATAAAAAGGAACGCTACAAAGAGAAAAACAAAGCTGGACGAGTAGCGATGAACGTAGGCTCCTTCTTTAACGTGGATAATTCGATCTGGGAAACGTTGGAAGGTCCAACTGAGCCAGGCTGGTTCTATCAAGTCGTTCCATTCCCTAAGGTAAAGGGTGTCGAGAAGCTTGGAGCGAACACTGTCATCAATCCATATCCAGGATATGACGTCTACATTAGCAAAGATTCCAAAAATCTAGAGGCGGTTTTGAAGTTCCTTGATTACTCGCTTAAGCCTGGGGCGGAACAGCAGCAAGTCATTAATGAAGGACCAGAAGGAAAGTTCTGGGGCTGGATCGATCAGCCGCTAGGACGATGGAATTATATTGATGCAGAATATGATAAAGCGCGTAATTCTGGCGAGCCTGCACAGAAAGCGAAAGTAACGCCAGAGCTGTACATGATTTCTTCCTACAATAACGACTGGTATCCGTGGTGGAATTACGGCACAGGCGATAAAGTCGGAAACGAAAAAACGTCGCAATTCACGTCAACGGTAGGACAGATGGGCGCTGTACGCAGCACACAAACCTATGACTTGGTTAAAGCGAAGGCAGGCGGTCTGCTAGAGAAATACTTGCCTGAGCTCGAAAATATTCGCAAAGAGTATAGAGCGAAGTTTCTCATGTCTAAAAGCGAAGAGCAGTTCGAAGCAACCTGGACGGCTTTCCGCGATGCCCTTGAGAAACGTGGGCACTGGACTGAAGTTAAGCAAGAATGGCAGGAGCAATATGAAGTATTGCTGAAAGAGCAAAGCTAACAGTACACCATAATGGAGCAACCCCTTCTGGGAGGTTGCTCCCTTTTCCATTGTTACGAATACGATTACAATACGGAAAGGAGGGATACGATGCAATTACGCCGAAGCCTTGAACGAATCGTTATTAAATACACCCAGAAAATGAACCTGCGTAGAAAAATATTAATTTTGTATGGAGCCATTATTTTTGTTCCAACGATTTTTTTAGGCATTATTGCGGGTTATCTTGCGCTTGAAAGCTTCAGAGACAATTACTTGGTCACCATTAATGAAGCGATGCGCCAAACCGTTCAAAATATAGAATTCCGCAAGCAAAGCTACGATGTGCTTGCCACCCGGACAGCAACGGATGGGGAGCTAATCTCGCGATTAAGCCGCGATTATTCGGACATGTTCGAGCAGTTGAATACAGTTGAGTACGTGGACCGTTCATTTGTATATACGAGTAAATATTTGCCGGGTATCGATGATTTTCGGATTTATCACACGAATCCAATGCTTGTCCAGGATGGACGCTTGCTGTGGAAGCCGGAAGGACGTATTTTGCAGCCCGGCTTGAATGAAACGGATTGGTTCAAAGCAACGAGCGAAGCTTCAAGTTCGTTAATATGGAGCAATGTGAACAAGGATAAGCTGGTCATCTCCCACAAAGTGATGAGTCCTGCCGGCAATTTGCAGGGCATTATTTATATGCTGCTAGACTATAAGTCGGTTTTCGGCAACCTGTTCGATCAGCCGTTCAGCGGTTCAGGCGAATTATCAATTATTGATGATTACGGCACGATCATCGTTTCCTCCGATCCAGAGAAAATCGGATTAAAGCTACAATCTCTATCGCTGAACCATCACTGGGAACAAGCGAGCCTGTCTGACGGCGTAATGGTGGATGGCAATTTGCTAATGGTAAGGCCGATTGATTCGAATTGGCATGTTGCCGCATTGATTCAGATGGATCAGCTGGAGCAACAGTCCAAGACGATTTTATACGGCATCATTGCTGTTATTTTTTTATTTCTACTTTGTTCGACTTTTTTGATCATGACGGTGCTGAAAAATGTCGTATGGCGTATTCGTAAGCTAGGCACTCGCATGTATGATGTCAGTCAAGGTCAATTCGATGTCAGTATCCGCAATACGGCTAAAGATGAGCTCGGCGATCTGGAGGTTTTATTTAATTCGATGTCCGGCCGATTAGGTATGCTCGTTGAAGACATCACGCAAGCGAAGCTCAAGGAGCGCGAGCAATCATTCAAAGCGCTGCAAGCTCAAATCAATCCGCATTTCATATATAATTCGTTAAGTCTGCTGAGGTGGCGTGCGCTGGATCTTCAAGATGAAACACAGCTGCGCACGATTGATGCCTTGACCGCCTTTTACCGGCTGGCACTGGACAATAAAATTAATGTCATACAAATAAAGGGCGAGCTTGATCACGTGAGAGCCTATTTGGACATTCAAGAGATGCGTTATCCGGGGAGGGTGACCATTGAGTGGCATATTGAGCAAGAGCTGCTGGAGCTTTATACGATTAAGCTGATATTGCAGCCTATTGTAGAAAATTGTTATTTGCACGGCAACATTACAGGGAAGAAGGGCGGCGTCATTCGAATATCGGCGCAGCTCGAACAAGACAACATTCGACTCGAGGTTTTTGATAACGGAATAGGCATCTCAAGCGATATGCTGGAACAAATTCGATTAGGCAAGCAGGCGGGGAACGGCAATGGATACGGTACGGCCAATATTCGCGAGCGGCTCCAGCTCTATTTTGAGAGCAAGCATGAATTTACGATAGACAGTAAACAAAACGAATGGACTGCGGTTACGATTATCATACCGGCAAGTGTCCATAGGCCGCAGATTAGGAAGGTGATGTAATGTTGTTACAAGCGTTGATTGTGGATGATGAGCCAACCCATATTCAGGGGCTTGTGCGCTATATCAAGTGGCAGGAGCTAGGCTATGCGGTACCTTTCACAGCAGAATCCGGCCAAGAAGCGCTCGACATATTGCACAATACTCCTATAGATGTGTTGATATCTGATGTATCTATGCCTGTTATGACAGGAATTGAGCTTGTTGCCGAGGCGCGAGTAGTCCAGACGCAGCTTCAGGTGCTTATGATCAGCGGGTACAACGAATTTGAATTTGTGCAGGAAGCGATGAACGTTGGAGCAAAAGCCTATGTGTTGAAGCCAATTAAGGTGGAGGAGGTAGAGAGCAAGCTTACCGGATTCCGCAAGTCACTAACCAAGCTAAAGCAAATTGAGACTCAAGCACAGGAGCTGCAGCAGAAAGTATCCGGCAGCCTCGATATTGTCAGGGAACGATTCGTGTCCGACGTCATTGGGGAAGCAGGCATACATGCCGAGATGCTGCATTCATGGGGCAGTCTGCTGGAGCTTCCTGTAAGCAATCGAGAGATCGGATTAATCGTCTTGGGCTATGATCACTTTCATTCGACCGTGCAGAACGCAAGAGAGAGAGTTGTAATCAGCAACGGATTTTTGAGAACGGTTCATATAGGCTTAAGTGATTTTGATCATGTTTATGTCGCAAAGACCGGCAACGACGAAATCGTCGCTCTGCACATTAATTTAAGCCCGATTGAACGTGCGTCGATCGAGAAACAGCTTGCTTTTATCCAAAACGTCATGCAGGAGCAATACGGTTCAACGGTTACAATCGGCAATAGTAGAGTATGTACGACTTGGGAAGATGTGTCGACCTTGTATAAGGAAGTCAAATTCATGATGGCGAGATTCCGCCTGATGGAGAGTGGACAAATTCTGCACTACGATCGGCTGGATGAATCGGAATTTCAACAATTTCGTCTGCGTGAAGAGATTATTCCTGAGATTATACAGCTGACAGAAGATGCGGCCGATTCACATAAGGTTGTTGACTACGTTACGAATGTGTTCGATATGCTGCTGCCTCAGCCATCTATGCCGTTTACGTATATTCAAGCGTTTGGCATGGCTTTGCTAAGTGAGCTGGCTCGCAAGCAGACGTGGAATAAAGAGATGGGCGGGGAAATGAATTTGGAGATGTGGCAGAAGCTGATCGATTGCAGAAGTGAGGCGCAAATTCGTGAAGTTGTGCTCGATTACGTGCAACGCCATATGGTCAACGAGAAGAAAGGTGAAGCCAGCCAAAGGCATAATCTGATTGGCAAGGTATCCGAGTATTTGGAGACACACTTCCAAGAACATATTACAGTGAAGCAAATTGCAGAAATTCATCATTTGAATGCGAGTTACTTGAGTGTACTGTTCAAGAAAGAAATGGGCAAAACGATATCTGATTTTCTTCAGGAAACGCGCATGAATAAGGCGAAAGAGCTGCTTAACAATCCAAACATCAAGGTGTACGAGGTGTCGGAGCAGGTTGGATTCCAGACCGCCGCTTATTTCGCTTATTTGTTCAAGAAAACGACGGGTTACACCCCGCAAGAATATAGAGATTACCATTAAGGCAGATGCTGCCAAGAGCTGGAGGATGCGATAGAAATGATGATAGAGTCCATTGCGGGAACGTGGAGATTTCAACTAGATGCTTTGAAGAAGGGAATCGAGGATCGTTATTATAAAGAGCTGCTGCAAGATGATATTCAGCTGCCGGGAACGACAGCTGAGAATAAAAAAGGTGAATATAACCTGTCTAGGGAGGTTGCCCATCTTACGGAAACGTATCCGTTGACCGGATATGCTTGGTATCAGCGCGATATTGAAATTAAGGAAGCTTGGGCGGGCAGGCCTATTCGGCTGTATATGGAACGAACAAGAATAACACAGGTTTGGATTGGCGAAGAGTGGAAGGGTACGCAGAATAGTGTCAGCGCGCCTCATGTCTATGAATTTGGAGCAATGGCTCCAGGAACGTATAGGTTAACGGTATTAGTCGACAATAGCAGCTTGCCTGTAAAGGGCGGACATATGACATCCCCAGACACGCAAACGAACTGGAATGGACTGCTGGGCAGAATCGAAATTCAGGCAGTGGAATTGATTCGTGTGGAGCGGGTCAATGTCTACCCCGATGTTGCGAATAAGTCGGCGCGGTTCACCTTTCAACTGATTAACGAAACTTCGACCGCTGCCGATGTCAGGCTCTCATTTGAACTGTCGGATGCTGTGGGGACAGCTCATGCAGTTTCTAAGCATGCGGGGAGTGTGGGGAGGATACTGAATATTTCTTCTGAACCGGGCACTCAAACGGTTGAATGGGATTACGTCATCGGCGAGGATGCAGCGCTGTGGGACGAGTTTACTCCTGCGCTTTACCTTATGAACATTGACCTTGAGGCCATTGCCGGGCAGGAAACTTATCGGGATGAGCAGGCTATAAGCTTCGGCATACGTCAATTCGGTACAGAAGGAACGCAGTTTACGAACAACGGTCGAAAAGTGTTTTTGCGGGGCAAGCATGACGCGCTAACGTTTCCGTTAACGGGCTATTCGCCGATGACCGTGGAGGAGTGGGTGAAGGTATTGTCCATTGCGAAAGCTTATGGCATTAACCATTACCGCTTCCACACCTGCTGCCCCCCTGAAGCGGGCTTTATGGCTGCGGATTTGCTGGGCATTTATTTCGAGCCGGAGCTGCCCTATTGGGGAGCCTTCCAAGATCCAGAGGATGTGGATTATGATGAAGCGAGGGCGGACTATTTGCGTGAGGAAGGCTTGCGTATTCTGGATGCATACGGCAATCATCCATCATTCGCTTTGTTCACGCTTGGCAACGAATTGCATGGAAGCCGCCAAGCGATGCTGGCTCTGCTGAAGGAGTATCGGGAACGAGACAGCAGACGCTTATACGCTGAAGGAGCGAACAACTATTTCTGGGCACCTTCCTTCACGGAAGAATCTGATTTCTGGGTGACGATGCGTACGGGACATGCCGGCTCGATCGTTAGAGCTTCGTTCTCACATGCGGATTTGCCGCTTGGACATGTGCAGGCAAGCTATCCGTCAACGCTCACGGACTATAGGCACAATCTGCCGGACATTCAAGCACCGATCGTCAGCCATGAAATCGGGCAATATCAGTCCTTCCCTAACTTTGGCGAAATCGACAAATATGTCGGTGTTCTACAGGCCCGTAATTTCGAGGTATTTCGTGAAAGGCTTGTACAGGCGGGAATGGGGGATCAAGCAGAGGCTTTCTTCCAAGCATCCGGACAGCTAGCCGTTATATGCTACCGCGAAGAAATTGAAGCCGCATTGCGTACGCCGGGCTTCGGCGGGTTTCAATTGCTCGATCTGCAGGATTTCCCCGGTCAGGGGACGGCTTTGGTCGGCGTATTGGATGCGTTCATGGATTCGAAAGGGTTTATTGAGCCGGAGAAATGGCGCGAGTTCTGCTCGGACATCGTATTGCTTGCCCGTTTCCCACGCTATACGTATACCACGGATGAGACGTTCGAAGCGCAATTGGAAATGGCGAATTACGGTTCTGACGAGCTTGAGGGCGTTCAACTCGACTGGTCGCTTCATCAGGGCGAGCAGCTAATCGAGGCTGGCTTGACAGCCGCTGCGGATGCCCAGCAAGGTACTTTGGCGTCCGTTGGCAAGCTGCAAATCAAGCTGTCCCAGGTGATTGCGCCAGCTAAGCTTACGCTGAAGCTTGCATGGAAGGAGGGCGGGATCGCGAATCATTACAACATTTGGGTATACCCAGAAGCGGTTGAGACGGATGGAGCAGACGGTGTTCATGTACGTCGAAGGTTCGATCAGGAGGTTCAAGAGTTGCTGGACGGCGGTGGCCGTGTGCTGCTTGTTGCCGAGCAGGATCAGCTAGAATCCCATATTGACGGGGCCTTCGCCTCGGATTTCTGGTGTTACCCGATGTTTAGATCCATCTGCGAAGGAAATAATGCTGCACCTGCACCGGGAACGCTGGGCTTATTATGTGATGAGCAGCATCCTGCATTTCAGGCGTTTCCGACCGAGTTCCATAGCAATTGGCAATGGTGGCCCATTATGATGAACTCACATTCGCTGCTATTGGATGATTTGCCTGCCGATTTCCGCCCGATCGTACAGGTGATTGACAACTTTGAGCGCAACCATAAGCTGGGTTTGATATTCGAGGCAAAAGCAGGCCGCGGAAGCCTGCTCGTATGTGCGAGTGATCTGATTGGTCAGCAGGATAAGCCAGAAGCAAGGCAGCTTCTTCACAGTCTGCTTAGCTATGCAGCTTCAGCGGAGTTCAAGCCGACAGGTGAGCTAAGCTTCGAGCAGCTGCGCAGCGTGCTAGACCCGAACGCGGCAACCGAAAGACAGTCTCATCGCGGCCAAGCGGTTATTAATCCTTCTTATCCGAACTAATTTTATTAGAGGTTCTATATAGACAGCCCTGCTCTTAAGTGAGCAGGGCTGTTGCTGGTTGAGAAGATAGCGTATTTAAATCATTGAATCGATAACTTCGGTCTAATATTACGGTATTGGTGATTATTGTTAATGTAATGCTGAATGTCAGAAGAAAATAAAGTCTTAGACTGATGGTGTATCATTAAGCTATTGGGCAGATCCTATGCCTTTTGATCTGTCCGGACTTCTCCCTCGATTGGTACGATAATAACATCATTGGCATCTTCGATCAAAGGGTAGTCGGTAAAGCCTAACACGGTACTTGTACCTTTACTATCGATCGTTCCGTAAAAAAATTTTTCAAGCATAACATTTTGAGTGAAAAAGACGGATTCGCCAAAGCCCTCAGGTCTCTTTCCAACTTCACCATTCCTTCCCATAGAATCATTTTGCCATGTCACAACCGCAATTCCATCCTGATCAATCTCTTTATAATGAATTAGTCCTTTATACTCTACCTCAAAACGCAGTGCTTCTCCCTTTGGAAAAGTATAAGTAAAAGTGAATCCTTCTCCTGATGCTTCTATTTGTTTATCCACATACGTTGCTGGATAATGAATTGCAATTTCACGAGCTTTTACTAAATCTCCGCTCATGAGTATTTTGAAGCGCTCATGACCAGAAGGAGTCCGCACAATTGCAGTCTTATCCGTACTGTTGTATTTCACTGTTCCCCCCAGTGTTTCTGATAGAAAACGCAGAGGAAGATAAGTTCGACCATCTTTAATCATTACAGGGGCATCCAGCTTGACGCTTTTACCATTAACGAGGGCTGTTTTGGTGCCACCATTAAGGCGCACAGTTAATTTCTTTTCTTTATTAATTATTATTATCGTTTTCGTAGCCTGCTCATAGGAGTACAATAGTTTTTCAGGATCTTTAAAAGAGTTGAGCTGTACCATTGTCCTTTCGTTTACTGTTAGTACATTCTCCTGTAAAGCGCCATCAATATAAACCAATGTTTGTTTTTGCGGCGCAGCGGAGATAGCTGATCCTGATGCCAGCATTCCAACAATGGAAAGCGAAGCAACCGTTGTTTGCATCCATTTTTTCAATTGTAAGACCTCCCTATTTAAATATCCCTCACTTCTACTTCAAACGACTAAATTTTCCATAAAAAGCTGCATATTTATAATATTTTTTATAAGGCAGATCATCTTTATTTTCAGAATCACCAATGCGGATCAGTCCGTTAGAAATCATAGTTTAACTGTTGATCTGAACGGCGTAGAAGTTATAGGCCAAGCTGCTGGGGTACCGTAAGTGCAGCGCCGCCACAGGAAACGACTCTATCAAGCAATGCTGAGTTGGCTAAATTTACTGTGTATATCTCAAGCAAGCCGCTGGGTTTATCGCCTGCATTCACACATGGAACAAAAACGTATACAGCAGAAACAGATGCGGAGTATATCGAGCTGCACTTGGCCCCCTCTTACTTCACGGCAAATGTTAAATTGCTGGGTGAACGCGCAGGAGAGAAGAGTACCGTTTCATTAGCAATGGGAGCCAATGTTCTTAAGATTGCGGTTCAAGCTGCCGATGAACCGTGGCAAACTATACGCTAACAATTAATCGTATTGCTCCACCAGCTCAAGGGTGTCCGTTTACGAATATTGCAAAGCACTGGGCTAAGGCTTATGTTGAAACAACCCGTGAACGAGGGATTCTGGTCGGACGGGCAGGGAATCTATTTGTGCCAAATGGCGTAGCAACGAGAGCGGAAGCTGCCGTTATGCTTTTAGGGTTTTGGAAATTTCTTAAATAATACGAGAGCACGTTAATAAAGGCTGGTCCAGTATGTCAACGTAATGACGTCGCGGCCAGTCTTTTATTTGTCGAACGGTGAAGCAGCTTAGAGAGGGGATTTTATGCGCCGCTACTAAGTACCAACAAGATCAGTAAACACTTCATCAAAATTTCTATTCAGCATATCTTCCTTTGTAATATAAAAATATAGTAATCCTGATAAATCCCAGTGCATTCCTATTTCATCATTGGTATCTGCCTGAAAAAGTAATTCAGTATCAGCATCTTGAGAGCCATACTGTAACCCATTTATATAACCTAAAAAACGGAACCCAATATCATGCTGGCACATCTCATAATACGATGAACAGAAGTTCTCGTAGAGGACATATGCATCTTCGTCGTTGTTAAATAAACGTTTTTCAGTAATAAGTGAGTGATCCGGAATCGTGTTTTCAAACTTAAAATTCATTAAGCAACTCGAAAATGAAATAATATCCGGGCCTGCCTGAAATCGTATCAGATCCGATATATTAGATGTGTATAGCACCACGTTTTGATCTTTTGGAAAAGTGTCATATAAAAATTCATGAGAGAAGAGCACATCGTCATCACAAGGATAAAAAAAATGAAAAATTCCATTGGTAGGATAATTCGGATCTATCGAAGATATAGGAAATTCCTCTACATTTATTTGTGCTATAAAACTCATTGGATGCCCTTCCCAGTCGGGCCACTTAAATCCCATAGGGATATCAGGTCTCCCCCCAATTTTACTTTTTCCGATAGGGATTTGATCTTCTGGTGTTATAGTTGGCTCTAAGAAGAATCCAGGCTTCACTAATTGTTTATATTTCTCCCAGTGTCTTTCCAAACCTGCGTTCGAAAATAATTGTTTGATTACCTCCAGTGACGGCTCCGGTTGCATCATTAGCACATCCTCCATAAAATAGTGTTAGTTCTAAAAAAGCAACCGAACGTAATACGTTGGCTGCTGTCGTATTGCTGGGCTAGAATTTCATGTTAGCTGTATAAGTAGATAACGTCTTAGTATGAGGAAAAATATCAACTATTAATTATTCACTTAGCTCTTCGCGGTCATCGAAGTCTCGGACTGGGATTTCGCCGACTCCGAATTTGATGTCAGAACCGTCAATGACCCCTGAGATTTGCTGGGTATCAGCATCATAACCCACCTGAGAGGATCCCAGCTGTTATCAAATTTTTCATTCATATTCATGTTATTTGGGCATGACGTTAACCTACTGCCCGTTAGCTCCATTAATGAAATTCTTCTAAACCACTCATATTTGCAATAAATCCAAATTAATTGCTTTTCAATTGAGTTTCAAGGAGTTCCTCCATCTTGAACAAAGAGAAGAAACTCAGACCATCACTTTCCAGGTTGTCTCTTCCCTGCGGTTCCCTCTCAATCACACAAAGGACGCTCACAACATTTGCTCCAGCGTTTCGCAAGTCTGCCGCACTCAGCAAAATCTGTCCTCCTGTTGTGACGACATCTTCAATAATACAAACCGTTTTCCCATTTACGTCAATACCTTCTGCAAGCTTGCATGTACCATATTCTTTTGCTTTTTTACGAACGAATGCCACAGGGATTCCAGACTTTAATGATAGTGCTGTTGCGACTGGAATTCCGCCCATTTCAAGTCCCGCTATAACCTCAGTACCTGAAGGAATTAGCTTGGATAGATGCTCAGCTATCTCGTTAAGTAAAACAGGATTGGACTCAAATAGATATTTATCAAAATAATCATTTGATACGTTTCCAGACCTTAATTTAAAGCTTCCTGTTAAGTGTGCTGTTTCGTAAATCTTATTTGCTAACCATTCTCTGTCCAAAACTTCACCAACCTTATACGTTTCCTTAATTTTACCATATATACCCTTAATTTATAACCTCATTAAGCTGCTTGTTAGCAGTAACTGGGCGATAACCCATTCGAGAGGGTGCCATTTTTTTTGTATGTTAAAGGAAAATGGCTAGGGCTGACAGCTATGAAAATATATTTTTATCAAGTATAAATGTCTATTATGTTTTGGTCGATTTTTGTCGATTAATGTCTTATTACAATGGGTGGGGTTGAACATATGAGCGTATTTCGAAAGCTATCTTTGACATTCAAATTTATAACGGTGGTCGGATTAGTAACTGCCTTGGTGCTGGGTTCGATATTGCTGATTAATCTACAGCAGGTAAGGTCATTAAGTATGAATAAAGGGGAGCTTGAGGCCGAGAAGGCTGGCATGGATTACGCTACAAAACTAGAGAACAAGATGACGGAGTTAGAAGCAGCCTTGCAAACGCTGTCGACGACGCTGCTTGAGACAAGAGGCAACGGCCAACTCTCACGGGAGGATGTCATTTCCATTATGAGTCGAATGCTGCAGGAGCGTTCGGATGTGTTCGGTCTCTATACACTGTGGGAGCCGAATGCATTCGATCAAAGCGATCAGGATAATCAAAGCAAAGCGGTGTATGACGATGCTTCCGGCAGATTCGTACCATACCTCATTCACGATGGGGATAAGGTGGCTGCTGAGCCGTTGAAGGATTATGAGACGCCGGGAGCTGGTGATTATTATCTCATTCCAAAAGCGAGCAAGAAGCTTTCCTATATTGAACCTTACAGCTATGAGGCGGGAGGCGTACAAACGGAGCTAATGTCGATTGTCCACCCGATCTTGGATGAAAAGGGTACGTTTCTCGGCATAGTAGGCATCGATTTATCGCTTGCCCAGCTGCAGGAGGAAGCTGCGAAGCACAAACCATTAGGCGGTTATGTTTCGTTAGTTACAGCCGCCGGCCTGTACGCAGCCAATCCGAATGATCCGGATTCGATTCTACAATCATACGGGGATAATCCCGAGAAGCAGAAATTATGGGAACAAGTAAAGAGTGGTACCAACTACAAAGACTTTACTTCGAATTCCAAAGGCATCACTGTACTCCGTGTATTCGAACCGGTTCTAATGCCGGGCAGTGAGCAGGTTTGGTATACGCAGTCGGCGGTTTCAAAGGATATTATTTTCGCTGAATATAATGATGCGAAATTTACTGCTATATGGACAGCAGTTGCTGCCATGCTGGTTTTGGCAGGCATTATGGCATTCCTCATTTGGAGCATGGTCATCAAGCCGCTCCGAGTGCTGTCGAGCAAGCTTCAGCTTATGTCGCAAGGAGACTTAACGCAGCAGCTTCACATTCGGACAGGCGACGAGTTCGGCATTATGGGCGGACATTTCAACGAAATGACGAGCAAGCTTCGCGGGATGTTCCTGCTCGTATCCGATTTATCCATGGCGGTCGGCGCGACTTCGGAACAGCTAACCGCTAGTGCGGAGCAGACTGGTAAGGCTTCTGAGACGATTGCAATGTCGATTGGCCATGTAGCTGAAGGGGCGCAAAGCCAGCATAGCTATGCGTCGGAAGCATCACAGGCGATGGGTGAAATGACAGTAGGCGTGCAGCGGATTGCAGATTCTTCAGCATCGGTCTCGTCATCCGCGGAGGAGGTAGCTGAGCAGACAAGAGCGGGCAGCGCCCAGCTTCAATCAGCTATACATCTAATGGATGAGCTGCAAATGTCGGTAGCAGAAACGGGAAGAGCAATTGACCGTTTAGGTGAGCGGTCAGATCAGATCGGCGGCATGATTGATATGATTTCGAACATAAGCACGCAAACGAATCTGCTTGCCCTGAATGCGGCAATCGAAGCCTCCAGAGTAGGCGAGCATGGAAGAGGGTTCGCCGTTGTGGCCGCAGAAATCCGCAAGCTCGCAGAGCAAACCAAAAAAGCTGCCGAGCAGGTAACCGACTTGGTTGAGGATGTGCGGGGAGACACGAATAAAGCGGCATTAACGATGGCAGCAGGCAATGAGAAAGTACAGCAGGGCGTGAAGAGCGTGGCGGACAGCGGCCAATTGTTCACTTCCATTCTAACGGAAATGTCGCAGGTTAATGGTCAGATTCAAGAGGTATCCGCTGCGGCGCAGCAAATGACAGCCAGCACGGAGCAAGTTTCTGCGAGCGTTTCACAACTGGCTGACCTTGCATCGGAGGCGTCCTCGGAATCACAAAGCGTTGCTGCGGCATCGGAGGAGCAGCTTGCTTCCATGGAGGAAATCTCCGCTTCGGCGGAGGCGCTGAGCAACATGGTTCAAGAATTGCTGGAGAAGCTGTCGCAATTTAAAATATAGCGGATTATTTAAGGGTCGTCCTGATGATAAATTCAGGATGGCCCTTTTTTTAAAGGCTATGTTAAACTTTAATTTTGTTTTTAGCCCTAAAGAAAATCGCCCTTTGAAAAGGCGGTTAATTTAAATATCGTACTCGTTACTTCAACGAGACTGCCGATTCGTGTCGGCAGCCTCGTCCTTGATTCTTATTGAACTAACATTCTTCGTTAGTTCAATCGCTTAGGGTATTTCTGAATGAATATTGATTATCTCATTGGATTGTGAATCACTATAACTGCCTAATGCTGGGGCATGAATATGATGATGAAATCTCTGGTTCCTAGTTTTCCATGTTAAAGTTCATCCACCACTTCCATCTCTTTTCGTAATACAACACAGCATCGTTGCGTTATAAAGCCAAAAAGAGAGCTGTCGCGAAACAGCTCTCCATTGCCCTGCCCATTACGCTTCCCATTCGCTCGCTCGCTTCTTTACCGGGATCCAGATCTCGCTACGGAACGCCGGCGAGCTCGTGTCCTTGCTCACGTTCCGCAGCATCTCCGGCCCCGGCGCCAGCTGGTAGCCGGTTGTCGGGAACCACTCCGAATAAATACGCCCCCATACCGATTGCAGCGCTTCCGGGAACGGACCGACCGCTTCGAACAACGCCCACGTCGTCGCCGCCACCTCCAGCGCCGCGAACCGCTCAGGGCAGGGATTCGTCGTCGCGGCACCGATATAATAGTCGAACTCGCCTTGCTTCTCCATGCGTCCCTCGGAGAAGTTCGCCGACGCGCTGACGAGTCCCGCCGGCTCGACGTCAGACAGCCGTTCCAAGCGTACGAACTCCTCCTCGTCCAGCGAATTCCACATCGCCGCGATGTACGGGTTCACACCATCGAATACGATCGGCACCCGCTTGCTGTAGCCGACGATGCGGAACGCTTCCTTTTCCACGATCCGATAGTTCATCTCGCTTCCTCCCTGTATCGTTAATCGGAAGGCCATCGGCGGATAAGCTTTCAGCATCGCGCCCGGCCTCCTGGCTTCGGATGGCGTCGCGTCGTGCAATTGCTGGAATGCCCGCGCAAACGCGTCCGGCGACGAATATCCGTACTTCAGGGCGATATCGATCACCTTGGCGTCGCTTTGCCGCAGCTCTGCCGCGGCGCGCGTCAGCCTTCTGCGCCGGACGTACTCGGACAGCGGAATGCCCGCCAGGAACGAGAACATCCGAGTGAAGTGATACTCCGAGCAAAGCGCGATCCGCGCCGCCTCGGTCATGTCGATGTCGTCTGCGAGCCGCGCTTCGATGTATGCCAGCGCGGCGTTCATGTGCTTCAGCGAATCCATATGTGCTTCAGACCTCCTCTCGTGAACAGAATAACAGGAAGCGCGAAGACGCATCCGACTTTCATTGCACCGTTATGCAGGGCTGGTCTTGTGTCACCCGGCTTAAGCACGTCAGGCCCAGGTGGTCGGAGAGAAAGAGAGCGGCTTGGATCAATCCTAGAATAAACAAAACAATACCCATAATAAAAGGAAGACCAAGAAATAAACTTTCTACTACTACTTCGTTTCCAAAATCATTTGTTCCAAAAATGGTAAACCAAAACTTTGAACCTTGCCAGGTAGTGATACTTGGTGCATAAGAAGCAGCAGCAATTAAAATCGCTAATGAAATCATGGTGCCAGTTAACATGATTATCCCACCAATTATTTTCCTTTTCATTAGTAGGATCGCCACCTCTATCCGTTCAAATTCTATAATAATTCAGTCCATTATCTTACAGATATGTTATACCACATCTTAGATCTATTCTGCCATTTAGTTGAGTGAACAAAAATAAGAGCTGCCTCGAAGCAAGCCCCTTCACTATACTTCTGCGTTAGGTTTGATAGCAGGCTTTACAGCGTTAACGCTGACGTTTGCCCTCTCCAGCGCGTGTTTTAATCACGTATTTTCCGAATCGTACGACATAATGGCTGTCGCAATGTAGACTGATTATTCATTTCCACTTAATATAGAGTTATTCATTAACGGATACTTAATAGGTGTAGGGAGTGGGCGGTGCATGGATGAGCGGGAGTTTTAAGCTGAGAAGTATGCAGGATGCTACATTTTTACGGAGATTATCCATTAAACATCGCTTGTTAATTGCCTTTCTGATTACCTCTCTCTTGCCTGTCGTCTCTGTTGCTCTATACTCGAACATTAGATATGAGACGTCCATTTCGGAGAAATTAAGTACATCTACCTTGCAGGTCCTAGACGGAACAGCCAATAACGCATCAAGAGAGCTTGAGCAATACGAGACGCTCAGCGAATCGATTATTATAAATAGTCTCATACAGAACGGGCTTCAAAATGTGAAAAGCATGACTGATTTCGAGCAAAATGGCTTGCAGACCAACATCAAAGACGCTTTGGGTGAGCAAGTGTTCCGGCTAAGCAATATTTCCAACGTCGTCATTCTTACAAAGGAGGAGAAAAGTTTCTTTGATTTGGGATTTGAATGGTATCCAGATAACCAAATCGATGACGCTCTCCAGGGCATAGCGGGTACGGCGGGCAATATCAAGTGGACCTATATGCATTCCAATCGAGGCTCGAACAAAATTGCTTTGAGCCGCATTATCTATTCGCAAGATAATTTGAATGAAAGATTAGGGTACCTTATTATCGTAATTGACGAGAAAGTTTTCTCACGCAATACCTTCGAGCATGTGGATCTCGGAGCAGGAGGAAGGGTCTATATTACGGATAATAGGGGAATCGTAGTCTCTTCTGTATCCGCTTCCATTCCCCATGGACAACTCTACAACCAACAGGAAGTGTTCGGTACACTTATCTCCAACCCCGCTACCCAAACCTTTTATGCAACTATCGATGGCAAAAGAGTGCTTGTCGGCAGTGCCTATATCCGGTCAGCAGACTGGTATATGATCGGGCTAATTCCACATTCGTATATTATTTCGGAGCTATCTGTCATTAGAGAAAATATTATTTATATTTGTTTGTTCATTCTTCTACTGGCCGGATCGCTAGCCCTGTGGATTTATCGCAGTATTAATAGGCCGATGCGCGATTTGCTGCAGTACGCGAAGCAAATTAAGCTTGGCAGATTAGAGACTAGGCTGGGAGCGACCCACCCGGATGAAATGGGGAAGCTTGCTGGGACGATCGACCAAATGGTAGACCGGCTCAAATCGTTGATTTATCAGGTGGAGGAAGAGCAGCAGGCGAAGAGAGATGCAGAGCTTAAGATGCTTCAAGCCCAAATTAACCCTCATTTTCTTTTCAACACGTTAAACTCCTTGAAATGGAGTGCGATGATGAGCGGGAACGAAATCGTAGAAGAGGGGATCGCTTCGTTGTCTGAATTGCTTCGCAATACGATTCTGGACACGGAAGAAATGATTACCTTGGATAAGGAAATTGGAAATGTACTGCATTATGCAGTTATTCAACGGATCAGATACGGCGACTCCTTTAAATTAGTATGCAGCATGAAGGATGATCAGCTCTATCGCTGCCTCGTCCCACGGTTCATTCTACAGCCGATTGTGGAGAACTCCATTCTGCATGCGGGAAGCGGGGAAGGGCGCAGAGTCCATATTAGCGTAGAGGGCTCGATTAGCGATGGCATGCTTTTGTTTAAAATTTCGGATAATGGAAAAGGCTTTGATATGGCAAAGGTGCAGCAAAGAAAGTATTCCCATGACAAGCTGTCTGGTATTGGGATGAGCAATGTGGATGAGAGAATACGCTTGCATGTCGGAAAGCAGTACGGAATCGAAACATGGAGCGAGCCGGATCTTGGGACGGAGACCTTAATCAGATTGCCAATGAAGATGAAAGAAGGAGAAGGACATGTATAAAGTCATTATTGTAGATGATGAGATGATCGTTCGCCATGCTGTTAAGACTATTATCAAATGGGAGGATAGTCGGTTTGAGTATGCAGGTTCTGCCGCAAGCGGCGTGTCGGCAATCGAATTGGTCAGAAGAACGAATGCGGATATCGTGATCACCGACATCAAAATGGCGGAAATGGACGGTCTCAAGCTCATAAAAAACTTAATGGCGGGCGGCTTTAAAGGTGAGGTTCTTGTGCTGAGCAATTACAATGATTTCGATTTAGTGCGAGAAGCACTCAAGTTCGGCGCCCATGATTATATGCTCAAGCTTACGCTGAAGACGGAAACCTTTATGCAGACCCTTGAAGAGATTGCTGTGAAGCTGGATGGGAAAAAAGGAGATGTGAAAGCCCGACTGGTAATTAATGAACAAGTCAATGGAGAGATCGAGCGGCTCTATGATCTGTTGGAACAGATTGAGCAAGGTGTTACAGAACATGTAAATCTTAGTCTATTCAATCAAGAGGAGCAGAGAACAGCCGCTATTGTTGACGGATCATGCTGTTATACCTTCTCCTTCTATATGCAAGAGGGTGACCTTCCCACTAATCAGACAATCGATTTCCATGAAACATTGGAAAAGCTTGCTGAAGGGTTATTTCCTAAAAAGTTATTTTTGTTTGTATTCCATACGCATTCGAACCGTTACAGCTTAATTGCGGCCACGCCATTTGTTCCGAATATCGTCGATCCCGAAGAAATTGCGCAGCGTATGCTCAAGCTGTCCGAAATGTATTATGGACTGACTATTAATGTGATTTATGGACAAGTAGCCACGTCATTCGAGAGCCTCACCCAGCAAATGAATCGAAATAAAAAGGCGGAGGAGCTCCGCTTTTATGCTGCGTACAAGGAAGGCTATCATTCGAATCAGGAGGTTGCGGTGGATACAGACGAAGGGTTTCGAGCGGCGGAAACGAAGCTGAAGGAGAGCTTGCGCGGCTTCGGCGGAGGTGCCATCGAGCTTTGGGTGGAAAGTGCTTTTGTATTAATTGAAATTGCGGCTAAGCATGGCATTCATTCGAAATCACTTAAACGAATATTAGCAGGAGGCATATGGGGGCTCTCGAATGTAATCGCTTTGCAGAATGATACGACATGGAATGAAAAGTGTTGGATCGAAAAGATTGAAGAAGCGGACTCGGATTCCAGCTTAAAGCTCCTCATTAAGGAGATGTCAGATGAGATTCTAGGTTCAATCGGGAAGGGCTCTCATACCGCTGCGCTGCGTGAAGAAATACGTCGAGCGATGGCCTATTTGGAAAAACATTATGCGGATAGAGTGTCCATATCAGATGTAGCCGCTTATGTGGCCCTCTCAGAGCCTTATCTTTGTCAACTATTCAAAGCCGAGACGGGAAGCAGTATTCTGACCCGGTTGAATGAAATTCGGATGAACAAGGCTTACGAGATGCTGCTATCAGGGAAATATCTGGTTAAGCAGGTTGCGATCGAGGTTGGCATACCTGACCCCTTCTATTTCAACCGTCTCTTCAGAAAACGCTTTGGCCATGCTCCGAAAAACATAATAAGAGTCGCGCCAAGATGAAAATGCAAATCATAAGATCGTACAGGTAAAGGATGAGATTAATAAAAATCACATAGGCCCGCCGATTTTATGAGTGAATAGACATAAAATTATCCATCATCATCCGCTCTTTTGTTCATTTGGTAATACCCCCGGTGAACTTATAATAAAGCTCATCACAAACGAAAGGGGTCACTAAATCAATGAAAAAAAAGAATTGGTTTACGGTTGCATCGGCGGCGATCATGCTGTCAACGGTTTTGGCTGGATGCGGATCGAGCAACAATGCGAATAATGAGCCTTCACCGTCAGCATCAACAGCACCAACGGAGGCGGCTACAGCTGCTCCTACGGAGAGTGCTGCACCAGAGGGCACAACGTTTGAAAATCCAGAGCTTGATGTTGCGGTGTTCCAAGGCGGCTATGGCAGGGAATTCTGGGATAGCGTTGCAGAGGAATTCATGAAGGATAACCCTGGAACTAAGATTAGTATTACCGCCAGTCCAAAAATTGCGGAGCTGATTCGCCCGAAAATCGTTGCCGGCAATCCGCCTGATTTCATGTACATCGCGGGCAGTGACAATACACCGCTTGTGAGCGGTCTGATTAAAGATAAAGCATTGCTTGATTTGACGAGTGTGTTCGAGGAAGCTACACCAGAAGGTGCGCCGCTAAAGGAAAAAATCCTCGATGGCGTTTTAAACTCGCGTGCCTCCTCCCCTTATGATGATGGAAAAGTGTATTTGGCACCATACAACTTCGGGGTGATGGGACTGTGGTACAACAAAGCATTATTCGACACCAAAGGGATTACGCCACCCAAAACATGGGATGAATTTTTTGCTGCGAATGTAGCGGCAAAAGAGAACGGTCGCGCACTCTTTACTTACCAAGGTATTTATCCGGGTTATTTGGAGGAAATGATTGTGCCTGCCATCTATGCGGCGGGAGGACAAGAAGCAATGAATCAATTTTTCGATTTCGATCCTGAGTTTTGGAAGAGCGAAACGTATAAGCAGGTATGGGGCCTTGTGGAGAAGCTTGCCACAGAGGACAATGCTCTGATGAAAGGAACAGTTGCGCTTAACCATACGCAATCGCAGACGGCTTTCCTTCAAGGCAAATCGATGTTCATTCCAAACGGCAGCTGGTTCGAGGATGAGATGAAGGATGCGCCTCGCGAGGATGGGTTTAAATTCGGATATTTGGGAGTGCCAGCCTTCGGAGCAGATACGCCTGTATCGGCCTTGACGAGTGTGGAGACTGTGATGATTCCTGCAAAAGCTAAAAACCCAGAGCTTGCGAAAGCGTTCCTGAAGTATTTGTACACGGATAAGGCTATTAAGCTGAATGGTGAGAAGGCCAAAGCGGTCATGGCGGTAAAAGGCGCGCCCGATCTGGTGAAGGAATACATTACAGAGACGACCTATAACGTATATAAAGCGACGGATGACGGCATGATTGCTGTGAATGGCTCATTTATGCCTGTGGCGAAGGGCAGCAAATTTAACCCAAGCGATGAAGTATATAAGCCCATCTCCTCCATTATGAGCAAACAAATGACATTGGATCAATACAGTGAGAAGCTGTATAAAGTATATTCGGAAATTAGAAAGGAATTGGACGCCGCTGGCGCGCAGTAATGGTTATTTTGATTGACAGCTAGGCCAGTATTGGAAGCAGGCACGTTGTTGAGAACAGGATGAGATGAGGTGAATGACCTCTCACTCATTCTGTTTTTTTGTTGTAAGCATGCATGATCACTGACAAGTGAAAGCACTTTTCCTGTACGAGGCACCTGAAAATCCTCTATATAGATCGTGCGATTTGTTCATATGGCGATTGGTTAAGTGAACCTATAATTAGGAGCAACCAGCCATGAGCGGAGAGGGGGTGAGCGGCATTTAACAGCATGGAGAATGGAGAATGTTGACTTTGGCTGGAGAGGTGATGCGCTCTTAGGGTGATGGTTAGAAACAAGAATGCTAGCGATTTTCCAACTTAACGATGAACTCAAATAAGTTTGGGAGGAGCAATAACATGAAAAAGCATTTTTTGAGTATATTAGCTTTGCTAGTCATATGTTCCACAATTCTCGTAGTTGGGCCTGCTCCGGCGAGCGCGGCAAATACGACGTATTATATCGATTCTGCTGCTGGAAACGATGCGAACAACGGGACAACAACAAGTACCGCTTGGAAAACCTTAACGAAGGTGAATGCAACGACGTTCCAGCCTGGAGACCAAATTTTGTTCAAATCGGGTGGTGTGTGGAACGGCCAATTATGGCCCAAGGGCTCGGGAGATGCGAACGCTCCTATCCGAATCGATAAATACGGCGGAACGGCTCGTCCCATAATTAATGGGGGAGGCACGCAGCGTGATTATCAAGCGACAGGCGCAGTTATGCTGCGCAACCAACAGTATTGGGAGATTAGCAATCTCGAAGTAACGAATGACGACAACTTTAATGTGGATTTGGTCACGACTACGTATGCGAGCAGCAAGCCTACAAACATACGAGACGGTATTCTCATTGTACTGGACACGAACCAAGTGGCGGTCGGCGGAGACACAATTATGGATCATATTTATATTCATGATAACTATGTACATGATGTCGACAGCCCGAATGAATGGCCCAACCTATATGGGAATGCATCGTTTAATGGCGGTATTATGTTCTATGTCATTGGAGCATTGAAGGCTAACATGACCTTTAACGACGTAAGAATTGAGAACAATACGATTGAGAAGGTCGATCTGCTCGCGATTGCCAACTTCAATTACACGACAACAACAGCATTCCAAGACGAAATCGGGCCTAATAATTTGTGGCAGACGAATATTTATATCGGTCACAATTACATGCGCAATATTGGTCAAGGTGCAATCGACGTATGCGATGCGAAAGATGCGATTGTAGAGTACAACGTCGTAGATGGCTGGTCGAAACGCTACAACGCCGAAAGCGCGGGCATCTATCCTTGGAAGTCTCAAAATGTAACGTTCCAAAACAACGAGGTTTATGGCGGTCCTACGACAACGGGTGCTAATAACGGTGATGGAACGGCCTTTGATTTCGATTCCCCTAACAGCAATATCGTCTATCAATTCAACTACACCCACAACAATCCGATGGGATGGATGTCCTACCTCGGCCGAAGCAGCAACAATATCGCAAGATACAATATCAGTGACGATAATGCCGCTTATCTGATTAAGTTCGGCTGGTTCGATGTCGATACTTCGCCAACCTATTTCCTTAACAATGTGTTTATTTATAACGGCGGTGTAACGAAATTCACGAACTCCAACGCCAATCTTGCATCTACTTATTTCAAAAGCGTGCCGTATTATTTCTACAACAACGTGTTTTATGACAAAAATACGCCTTCCTCAAGCTTCTGGCCAAGCAGCTCAGGCAGCTATGGAACGGCCGTATTTAGAAACAATGCCTTCTATGTGACGACCGGCAGTCATGCAGCAGGAGAGCCGAATGATCCAGCAAAAGTCATTGCTCCGCCTCAAATGGTTAACCCGGGACAAACGCCGACTTTAGGCGCTAACGGCTTCAAAAGCGGTGCGACCGTATGGGACGGTTACAAGCTGCAGGCAACTTCCCCGTTAATAAATGCAGGTTACAATGTCCCGCAATTGGGGACGAAGGATTTCTATGGCAATACGTTATTTAACGGTGCTGCTCCAGATATCGGCGCATTCGAATCTACCGTTGTAGGCGGAGGCGGCGGTGGCCCGACATCGGTAACCGTAGGCGGAACGGTCACAGCTAGCTCGACCAGCAGCCCGAGTGGAGAAGAGAAGGAGAAAGCATTCGATGCCAACACGTCAACGAAATGGCTAATTACAACGGGTACCGGATGGATTCAGTATAAATTCGCAACTGGCGTTACGCATACGGTAACCTCATATGCGATAACATCTGCCAACGATGTGCCGGCCAGAGATCCGAAAAACTGGACCCTTCAAGGGTCGAACAACGGCACAACCTGGACGACGCTGGATACGCGAACAAATGAAGCATTTGCAAGTCGTTTCTTAACCAAAACGTATACCTTCACGAACACGACGGCTTACGCGTATTACCGATTGAACGTGACTGCCAATAGCGGCGGTGCCGCACAGCTGCAGTTCGCTGAGCTTGGCTTGTTTACGTAATACGTAAGGAAAATGCCGCCGACTGGGCTCAGTCGGCGGCATTTGTACAAATATACGAAAGAGTATTATTTCGCCAACTTTCTCTATATTTCTCGGAATGAAACGCGCCGCGCCGCCAAAGGATGGCGACAGCCGTTTCACCGTCAAAGTTCCTTCAGCGTCTAAAGGTCGCCGCAGGCGTTTTTGCTTGGTGCTTCATTGATAGAACCTGTACGATTTTATGATTGCACGCGCAGATGCACTACGAATATCGTTATATTCTCCATAATCATCTTCGCTTTTGTTTATTTGGCACTGCCCTCTGTGAATATATAATTAGCTCATCACAGACATCCGTGCTGCAAGCCGGGAGATCTAGTGCAGCATGTGCGGCAGGGGGAAGGAATAATGACCATGACCATGAAATCAAAAAGAACGTTTTTTATTATCGCCTGTTTACTACCAGGACTTTTGCTGTTCTGTTTATTCAAAGTGTATCCGACATTTCAAATTTTCCAGAAATCGTTATACCTTTGGACCGGATTAAGTGATAAGCCTCAATTCATCGGATTTAAAAATTTTGTTGATCTGTTCCATGATGAGACGTTTCTTCTATCCATGCGCAATACAGGTTTTCTGATGCTGGTTGTGCCTATTGTTACGATTATTATCGCCCTAATTAATGCCTCCGTTCTTACGCAATCGAAGCTAAAGGAACGTGGCTTCTACAGGACGGTTTTCTTTTTCCCGAGTATTTTGTCATTCGTTGTCATTGCTATTCTATGGTCCTTTATTTATCATCCCACAATGGGATTTGTGAATGCCGGGTTAGAAATGTTTGGACTTGGTGACTGGGCAAAGCCATGGCTGGGAGACCAGCGAACTGTCCTCTGGGCATTAGCTGTTACACTGATATGGCAGGCTGCCGGTTACTACATGGTTATGTATATGGCGGGGATCGACAGCATTTCGCCAGAGCTTTATGAAGCCGCTGATCTGGACGGAGCAAGCCGCATACAGCAATTTTTCCGTATTACTATTCCGCTGCTCTGGGAAATCATTCGCGTCACGATTATATTCAGCATCAACGGTGTTCTCAGCATCAGCTTTATCATTGTCTCGATTATGACGGGGGGCGGTCCTGATCGGCATTCGGAAGTGGTGATGACCTACTTATATTCTCAGGCGTTCACCAACTCTAATTTCGGCTATGCCATGGCAATCGGTGTCGTTGTGTTCATTATTTCGATGCTGCTCGCATTTATAAGCAATAAGCTTACAGAAAAGGGGGCGCATTAAGATGTCCACTCGCGCATCCCTCGCGGGAAAAGGCATTCTTCGCCTTTTCCTCCTCTTACAAGCTGTTTTTGTTGTATATCCACTTGTGTGGAACGTACTCGCTTCCTTTAAGACAAATGCAGAGGTAATGGAAAGCCCGTGGAAACTGCCGACAAGTATCAATTGGGACAATTATATTCAGGCGTTCTCGACAGCAAAAATTGGAGACTACATGGTGAATTCCGTCATCATCGTTCTGCTATCGATGGCCGTTCTTCTGTTTGCGGCCGTTCCTTCGGCTTATGTACTGGGGCGTATGAAGTTTCGCGGCCGCGGATTTATCTCTCAATTTTATATGGCTGGACTATTTATCGGGGGCGTCTATATTATCGTACCGCTGTTCATCTTTATGAACGATATGCATATGCTCGATAATCGCTTTTGGTTAAGCGCGGTTTATGCAACAGGCAGTTTGCCGTTTTCAGTATACTTGCTGACCGGATTTATGAAGTCCATTCCGCTTGATTATGAGGAAGCCGCTATGATTGATGGCTGCGGCTATTTCGGGATACTGCTGCGTATTATCGTTCCAATGGCACGACCGGGTATTATTACACTCATCGTATTTAGCTTCTTTGATTTTTGGAATGAATACGTACTAGCGATGACCTTCATCACAACCGACAGTAAGAAGACCATTCCGGTTGGTTTGTCTAATCTGATGCAAATCCAGCAATTTGCTACGGATTGGGGCTCGCTGTTTGCCGGGTTAGTCATTGTGCTGGCACCAACCATTCTTGTGTATGCTTTGCTGCAGAAAAAACTAACAGAGGGCATGTCGCTTGGCGGGGTAAAAGGTTAATTACGTATGAAGTAACATCAAGAAAGAGGTGACTTTAGATTGGCTGCTTTCGAAGTGCAAGGGGATCAATTCATGATTGATGGTATGCCGCTGCGTCTGCTCTCGGGGGCGATCCATTATTTCAGGGTAGTGCCTGAATATTGGAGAGATAGGCTGCTGAAGCTCAAAGCCTGCGGGTTGAATACAGTAGAGACTTACGTGCCTTGGAATATACATGAACCACGCAAGGGAGAATTTCAATTCTCAGACCAGAATGATCTAGAAAGCTTTGTTAGGCTCGCGGGAGAGATGGAGCTGCATGTCATTGTCAGACCTAGCCTCTATATTTGCGCGGAATGGGAGTTTGGAGGTTTACCAGCG
Source organism: Paenibacillus sinopodophylli (assembly GCF_005930355.1). Lineage (GTDB taxonomy): Bacteria > Bacillota > Bacilli > Paenibacillales > Paenibacillaceae > Pristimantibacillus > Pristimantibacillus sinopodophylli. Next base: position 60,422 of record NZ_VDBO01000015.1, on the reverse strand, counting down.
TGGCTGCTTGCGGATGATAATTTGCGGCTGCGCTGCTATGACGAGAGCTATCTGAAACATGTGGATCATTATTTCGACGAGCTGCTCCCACGTTTAAAGCCGCTGCTATGTACGAATGGAGGCCCCATTATTGCGCTCCAGGTCGAGAACGAATATGGAAGCTATGGGAATGACAAGCGCTACCTTTCTTATGTTCGCGACGCAATGGTGAGTAGGGGAATGGATGTGCTGCTCTTTACCTCAGATGGTCCGGAAGATCATATGCTGCAAGGCGGCATGATTGAAGGCGTGCTTGCGACCGTTAATTTCGGCTCGAAGCCTGCGGAGGCCTTTCATAAGCTTCGTGAATACCAATCGGAAGGACCGCTGATGTGTATGGAGTTTTGGAATGGCTGGTTCGATCATTGGATGGAAAACCATCAAACGAGACCGTCTTTGGAGGTTGCAGAGACACTCGATGAGCTGCTAAGTGTCGGTGCCTCGGTCAATTTTTATATGTTCCATGGTGGAACGAATTTTGGCTTCTATAACGGAGCCAATCATATCAATCAATATGAGCCAACGATAACTAGCTACGATTACGATACGCTTCTTAATGAATCGGGTGATCCGACACCTAAGTTTTATGCGGTTCGCGAAGTGCTGGAGAAACATTTCGAGCTGCCGGAGCTGCAATTGCCGGAGCCAACAGCGAAACGGGCATTCGGGAAAGTAGCATTGAAGCAGCAAGCAAGCTTGTTCGATCAGCTGAATGCCCTATCGAAGCCAGTCCTGCGGACTTGCCCGGAATCGATGGAGAAGCTAGGCCAATCGTTGGGCTATATTCTTTATTCTACTGTCGTCAAAGGTCCGAGAGATTTAGCGCAGCTGACGCTTCAAGACGTAAGAGACCGTGCTTTGGTTTTTGTTGATGGTGAATATAGAGGTGTCATTGAACGTTGGGCACCTCGTACCTTGCCCATCATCGTACCGGAAAAAGGTATCCGCTTGGATATTCTGGTCGAAAATATGGGTCGTATCAATTATGGGCCACATCTCCGCGATCCAAAAGGGATTACAGAGGGAGTAAGGCTAGATAATCAGTTTTTATACGGTTGGACGATCTATCCATTGCCCTTGGACGATTTAACCGGATTAGTATTCTCCTCGGAACACAGGGAAGACATCCATGTGAAGCCTCAGCCCGCCTTCTATAAAGGGATGTTCGAGGTAGATCAGCCTGCGGACACCTTCCTCACCCTTGATGGATGGATCAAAGGTAACGTATATTTGAATGGCGTACATTTGGGCAGGTATTGGGAAGTTGGCCCAACGAAAACCTTATATATTCCTGCTCCATTGCTGCGAGCTGGAGTAAATGAGTTAATCGTATTTGAGCTTCACGGCACTACGGAAGCAGTTGTGGCATTAACTGATCAGGCGGATTTAGGCTGATTAATCATTAAGGAGGTTAGAGAATGAGCGTTTCTATTATTGATGCGGCGGGGGTCGCTCCATCACCTCGACAGCTGGCTTGGCAAGAAATCGAGTTTTATGGATTTATCCATTTTACTATGAATACGTTTACGGACAGGGAGTGGGGGACAGGAGAAGAGTCGCCTCTGCTCTTTGATCCAACAGAACTTGATGCGGCTCAATGGGTGGACGTATGCAAGAGAGCAGGAATGAAAGCCATTATTCTAACGTGCAAGCATCATGACGGGTTTTGTCTGTGGCCAAGTCAATTTACGGAGCATTCCGTTAAGAATAGTCCTTGGAAAAATGGCAAAGGAAACTTAGTGAGGGAAGTATCCGATGCCTGCCGTGAAGCGGGCTTGAAATTTGGTATTTATGTGTCACCGTGGGATCGTCATGAATTGTCCTATGGTGACTCCGAGCGGTATAATCGTTACTTTCTTAATCAACTGGAGGAGCTGTTAACAGGGTACGGGGAGCTGTTCTGCGTATGGTTCGATGGAGCCTGTGGCGAGGGTCCGAACGGCAAGCGGCAAGTGTATGATTGGGATGCATACTACAGTTTAATTCGAGATCATCAACCTCAAGCGGTCATTTCTGTATGCGGCCCTGATGTACGGTGGTGCGGCAATGAAGCTGGGCATACAAGGCAAGTAGAATGGAGCGTCGTACCCGCAAGCCTGCAAGATAACGAGAAAATACAAGCTGACTCGCAGCAATTAGAAGGCGACGAGTTCTCGAAGCGAATCGGTTCTGATGAAGAAGATTTGGGGAGCCGGCATGTATTAGTTGAAGCAGAACGCGTCGTTTGGTATCCAGCCGAAGTGAATACGTCTATTCGTCCAGGCTGGTTCTATCATGACAAGGAAGATGACTTGGTGAAGTCGGTTGATGAGCTTACGGATCTTTATGAACGGACGGTCGGGGGCAATTCGACGTTTCTGCTTAATCTTCCGCCGGACAGGCGCGGACGTATTCATGAGAATGATGCCCAAAGAATGCAGGATCTGGGACAACGGCTAGAGAGTATGTATCGAACGAATGCAGCGGCAGGCGCTTCTGTTCTCGCTTCCGAGAGCAGCAGCGAAGAGCACTCGGGTTCCAGAATAGTAGATGGTCTGAAGCACACGTATTGGCATCCTATTCCCGGCACTGAGCAAGCCTCGATTGAGTTAGAGCTTGCTGGCAAACAGATCGTTGACCGCATAGTGCTTAAAGAATATTTGCCTGAAGGTCAGCGTATTGAAAGGTTTCAATTGGAATGGTTTGATGGTGATAGGTGGCATGTCTTCTACGAAGGAAATGTTATTGGGTACAAGAAGATTTGTCGTTTCGAGCCGATTGAAACCGAACGTCTCCGCATTCACATTACGGAATCCAGATGGTATCCGACATTAAGCGAATGCAGCGTCTATTGGACGCAGATGGAGGAGAAGCATGAGTCGAGCCCTGGTTGACCCATCTCAAAATAATGGTTGGAAATACCAGCGTGTGCTTATCGCTGTAATAGTTGCTATTCTGGCGGTTACTGTCTTCGCGGCAGTAGCCTTTTTACCATCTCGTTCTACAGACTCAGAGGCGGTTATTATCGAAGTTGGAGGTTTGCCGGTCACCCATGACGAATTTCAGCTGTATATGGCTAAGGAAAAGGGATCAGTTACCAATTATTTCAATGTGACATACGGAGCCGAGGATAGTAAAAACTATTGGACGGAGACGTTCGGCGAAGAGCGTCCAATTGATAAGCTTAGAAAACAAGCGATGGACGAGGCTGTGAAAGGGAAAACCTTACAGTTGCTCGCTATGGAGAAGGGGCTTATTGAAGACAGCTCTTTTCAAAGCTTTGTTCGGAATTGGGGAAAGAACAATGCAGACAGAGCGAATAGCTTGGATAAGGGAGAAGCGATTTTTGGCTTAGGGGAGTATGATCTCAGCCAGTATTATTTCTATTCCTTGAGCAATATCAAGCTGGATCTGCAAGAAAAGCTAGGCGAGAATGAATTGAAGGTTTCAGAAGAAGAGGTTACCGACAGCTACCGTACGCATGAAGCCGAGTTTACGAATCAAACCCAAATAACCTTTAATGAATTTTCCATCCCCTATAACGACGGAGATCGGGAAGACATCATCGAAACCATAAATGTAGCACTAAGGCGCCTCGATTCGGGAGCCTTATTCGGGGAGATAGCCAAGGCATATAGCAAAGATGGCGTGCGCAAGAGTTCCGTCATTCTGAATGATCAGCAATCGCCGCTAAAAGCAGACTTCATGCTGCAGCAAGCTGCTACGCAATTAAAGGTTGGTGAGCATTCTTCCATTATTGATACGGGCACCAGCTTTTCGGTTATTCAGCTAATTGACAAAAAAGAAGGCTACGCAGTACCGCTTGCAAGCGTAGCAGCTCAACTGCAAAGCGAGGTGCTTGCCGCCAAATTCAATCGTTATCTGGAGGAAAAGGCTAATGCCGTTGTCGTCAAAGTAAAGCAATCCGCATACGACCGTTTGAAGGCAACAGGAGAATAGAAAACGAAAAAAGCAGGAGCCGATGGTATATCTCGGTTCCTGCTTTTTTTAGTATGTCTATTCAAATATCCGCATCTAAGAGGGCTTTATAACATAAGAAAGCGTTTTATATCAACCAATGAAAGTGCTATTTTACCTAATCATCGTATCATTACAATGATTTGTATGCTTGATAGAATAATGAAAACGGATACAAAGAAGCAAGACATCATGCGCATGAAGCCGGAGAGGGTGTTACGGATGAACGAAACAGGCGTCAGACGCTTGGGCAGCAGGCTCTTTTTCATGGGACCTGCGCTGTTAATTTTTTTGGCGGTCATCATTGTGCCAATCAGTATGAGTATTTATTATAGCTTCTTCCAATGGAATGGAGTTTCGGCAAAGGTTTTCAATGGATTCGGAAATTTCAATCAGCTGTTTCAAGATCCGATTCTATGGACCTCTTTGAAAAATTCCGTGTATTTGACACTCGGAGCGCTATTCATCCAACTGCCGGTCGGTTTATTCCTTGCCATTGTGCTTGGCTACAAGCTAAGAGGTTCAAATTTTTTGAAAACGATTTATTTCACGCCGGTTATGCTGTCGACCGCTGTGCTCGGCATATTGTGGGGGCAAATATATGATCCGAATTTCGGGCTGCTGAACAATTTATTGATACAGCTTGGACTCGATCAGTGGGCGCATGCTTGGCTCGGGGATGAAGCGACAGCGCTCGGTTCAGTAATCGCAGTTGTGGCATGGCAGTTTATCGGCTTTTATATTATCGTCTACTTCGGTGCACTTCAGGGTATTTCAGACGAGGTGCTGGAGGCGGCGCGCGTAGAGGGTGCGGGAGAGTGGAAAATTATATTCAGTATCCAAATTCCGTTGATTTGGCCAACCATTACATTTACGGTGCTGAACTGTGTCATTAATTCATTGAAATATTTCGACCTGATTTATATTATGACAGGCGGCGGTCCGAATAATAGCAGTGAAGTGCTAGCAAGCTATATGATGAAAAATGCATTCCGTATGATGGATTTCGGCTACGGAAGCACCATCTCTACCTTCTTGCTATTATTTGGACTTTGTCTTGCATTAATCATTTCAAAGGTTCTAGGCCGTACTGGCGCCAGATTCGAATAGAAGAAAGGAGAGAAGAAAATGAGCGCGACACAAACGATGCAGCCGGCAGGGACACGAGGCAAAGGAATTTCCCGATTGCTGCTGTATGTACTGCTGCTGGTTCATCTTGTATTTACGGGATATCCGTTCGTATGGATGGTCATTTCGTCCTTCAAGAGCAATAAGGAGTACTTCGCGAACCCTTGGGGGCTGCCTAAGTCATGGCATTTCGATAATTATGTACAGGCTTGGAATCAAGGCATCAACGGCTATTTGTTCAACAGCTTGTACATTACCTTTTTCTCAGTCGTTGGGCTGTTGGTCGTTGCGACGCTGATCGGCTTTTACTTGTCGATTCGGCCGTTCAAAGGCTCGAAGATTGTGCTGGGAGCTTTTTTTCTTGGTATGCTGATTCCGATTCACAGCACGTTGATTCCACTGTTTACGATGGCGAACAAGCTCGGTGTATATGATACGTTCTGGGCATTGTTTTTCCCTTATGTTGCTTTTAACCTTCCGGTTGCTGTCTTTATTGCCCACGGCTTTTTCCAAGGCGTGCCGAAGGAGCTGGAGGAGGCGGCGATGATTGATGGCTGCTCGATTTATCAAACGTTTTTCAAAGTTTACTTTCCAATTGCGAAGCCTGTGCTTGCGACGATTACGATTCTGTCCTTCTTCAATATCATGAATGATTTCGTATTCCCGCTAGTTATGGTTTCCAAAGAATCGCTAAAAACGTTGCCGCTTGGCCTTATGATGTTCAAAGGAAACTTTAGCGCGGATTATTCACTCATAAGTGCGGCTTTGGTCATCACGACTGCCCCTATCATTATTTTGTATATGTTTCTACAAAAATATATCCAAAAGGGGGTGGTGGCTGGATCGGTTAAAGGTTAATTGACGGCTATGGACTAAAGGGGATTACAGGCTTAAAGGAAAAAGAGAAGACAGAATAAGCCGCATATGCCAATGATACAGGGAACCTGATTGATTGTTGATGTGCGGTATTTGACACTATACAAGGAGGAAATACAGATGAAAAAAGGTCTTATCTTTCTATTAGCAATGATGATTATAGTTGTGGCAGGCTGCTCCAGTGCGGGGAATAATGCGGAAGGCGGCAAGACGGGGGAGGCTTCTGGGGAAGTAACCAAGTTGACGATGTGGAGCATGGAAACGAGAAACAAGGATATTATTGAAAAGTCGATCAAGCAATTCAATGACGAGCATCCGAATATTCAGCTATCCGCTGAGTTTTTTGAGGACGAGGCTTTGAAAACAAAAATGAAAGTAGCGATTACAGGCAATCAAGTGCCGGATATTATCACTTATTGGAGCGGTGAAACGTTCGAAACGCTCGTATCCAACGACATGCTGGGTGATATTACAGAGCCATTGAACAAGGATGAGGCTTTCAAAAACGATGTGCTTAACGGTGGTTTGGAAACGTTCTCTTATGACGGCAAAAACTACGGTATTCCGGTTCTGTTCAGCGGAGTATCCCTATGGTACAACAAGCAGATTTTTGAGGAGAACGGCCTGACGCCTCCGACAACCTATGCGGAGCTGCTTACTGTTGTCGATCAGTTCAACACCAAAAACATCGTTCCGATTACAGTTGCGGGTAAAGATCGTTGGCCGGTTCTGCACTGGTTCTCCTATTTGGCACAGCGTATTGGCGGCATGGAGCCGTTCGATCGCGCCAAAGAAGGCGAAGCCGATTTCACACAGGACACCTTTGTGAAGGCGGGTGAAATGCTGCGTGAGCTTGCTGTGGATCATAAGGGCTTCATTAATGGCTTCCTCGGTCTGGACTATGCGGCGGCGGAATCATTGTTCACGAGTGGAAAAGCGGCTATGTATCTTCAAGGAGAATGGGCAATGAATTCGTTCCTAGGCGATGACTTTGCCGATAAAGTAGGCTTCGTTCCGTTCCCGGTAGTAGACGGCGGCAATGGCGGCATTAACATCTATCAAGGCGGCTTCGGGGCAGGTATGGCTATTTCTTCGAAGACGAACCAAGAGGCTGCTTATGAAGCGATTCGATTCCTTACCGATTCGGTACAACGGAAGGAAATTAACGAGGGCGCAAACATTAGCCCGATGAAAACGCCTGGACTTGACCAATCGAAGATGAATCCGCTCTCCTATGCGTACGGAAGTTCGATCAGCAGCAGCCTGGAAGGCTTCTTCAGCTACTATGACCAAGCGCTGGACGCGAAACGCGCAGAGCAGTTCTTGAACTCAGTCGGTGCGATTGTAGGACAAAAGGCGAGTAACGTTAAAGACGAGCTGGCGAAAATCAAATAGACTGGCAGAACTTAAGTAGAAAAAACGATTGAATAAGTTACATTTGAAAATTGAGGTGTCAGCGAAGCGAGAAGATCGTTCTGAGGAACATAGTGTTCGCCTTTGCGGATATAAGAATGATCTCTCGCGCAGCGACATAGGAGGTGTTTACGATTAACGTAATTAACAATCCGATATTGCGGGGATTCAACCCCGACCCTTCGATTATACGTGTCGGAGACGATTATTATATTGCAACCTCAACCTTTGAATGGTTTCCTGGCGTTCAGATTCATCATTCACGTGATCTGAGAAATTGGCGGGTGCTGACGCACCCGCTTGCTCGGGCCAGCCAGCTTGATATGATCGGAAATCCCGACTCGGGCGGAGTATGGGCACCTTGTCTGAGCTATGACAAAGGGACATTTTATCTCATATTTACCGATGTGAAGAGCCATATGGGTCCTTTTAAGGACACCCACAATTATATGGTAACGGCTAACGATATAATGGGGCCTTGGTCTGAGCCAATCTATTTGAACAGCAGCGGCTTCGATCCATCGCTGTTCCATGACGAGGACGGTACCAAATGGCTTACTAATCTGACATGGGATCACCGGAAGGGGAAGAACCCGTTCGGTGGCATCGTCATACAGCAATATTCTGAGGAGCTGAAGGCGCTGACGGGGCCGATTCATACGATATTCGGAGGCACACCGCTTGGCCTCACTGAAGGGCCTCATATTTACCGTCATGACGGCTATTATTATTTGATCACGGCTGAGGGCGGAACGCGCTTTGGTCATGCGGCGACTGTCGCACGTTCGCGGACGCTGCTAGGCACATACGAAGCCGACCCAGCGGGTCCAATCCTTACATCGACGGATAGACCGGAGCTGGAGCTGCAGAAGGCGGGTCATGCCAGTCTGGTAGAGACGCAGGATGGTCAGCTGTATATCGTTCATTTGTGTGCGCGCCCGCTTAGCCCTTCGGGAAGCTGTACGCTGGGAAGAGAAACCGCTATCCAGTGCGTTGAATGGACACAAGATGGTTGGCTGCGGCTGATCGAGGCGGGCCACTCGCCACATGTTCAAGTACAAGCTCCTGCGCTGGCGGAGTATCGTTTCGAAGCGGAGCCGGAAATCGAGCATTTCGACGGGGAAACGATCAGCATTCATTTGCACACGCTGCGCGAGCCGCGGGGAGAGCAATGGGCCACGCTGACGGAGCGTCCCGGCCATATGAGACTTAAAGGAAGAGAGTCGCTCTATTCCACACATCGCCAGAGCCTGATCGCAAGGCGTCAGCAATCGTTCACAGTGGACGCGGAGACTGTCGTTGAGTTCGAACCGAATACGTATCAGCAGCTTGCTGGTCTTGTTTACTATTATAATACAAAGAACTATTATTACTTATGGATAAGCCGAGACGAGGAGCTGGGCAAATGCCTTGGCATTATGTCGAGTGATCGTAGTGTATATGACGAGCCGCTTGAGCATCCTGTATCGATTGAAGGGGCAGAGCGCTGTTATTTGAAGGCGGAGATCCGCCATGAAGCACTTCAATTCTACTATTCGTTAGATGGTTCCGCTTGGCAGTTGATTGGCCCTGTTCTCGATGCAACCAAAATATCGGATGAGAACGCTGAGCTGGTGAAGGATGGCATTGCACTTGATCAAGGCTTTACCGGGGCGTTTATCGGCATTTGTGTGCAGGATTTAAGCGGACAGGGCAAGTATGCGGACTTTGATTACTTTAAGTATTCCGAAAGGTGAGCTGATGATGAGCATGAACGTAATGGATGCTGCTGTTATGAATAAACCACTTGATATAGAGATTAAAAAAGTTCCCGTACCGACACCAAAAGAGGATGAGGCGCTCGTCAAAGTGTACTGTATTGGTGTATGCGGCTCGGATGTTCATTACTATGAGCATGGAAGAATTGGTCGCTATGTAGTGGAGAGGCCAATTATTCTCGGTCATGAGCTGTCCGGCGAGGTTGTTGCTGTCGGCAAGGGTGTATCGAATGTGTCAGTTGGCGACCGAGTGGCTGTAGAACCGGGTGTAGCATGCGGTCGCTGTGAATATTGTAAATCAGGTCGCTACAACCTATGCCCGGATGTTGTGTTCATGGCAACGCCGCCAGTTGACGGAGCGTGGGCCGAGTATGTAGCTGTCCGCAGCGACTTCCTGTTCAAACTGCCGGATGAGATCAGCTTCGAGCAAGGCGCGCTTCTGGAGCCGCTCTCAGTAGGTCTGCACGCTATGAATCGTGCGAAGGTTACTCCGGCAGATCGTCTGCTGGTAACGGGGCTTGGCCCGATCGGACTGCTCGCGATCCAGGCGGCGAAGGTGTTCGGCGTTAGTGAAATTTATGCGACCGACGTTGTGCCGTTCCGGCAGGAATTGGCGAAGGAAATGGGCGTAACGGCAGTTATTGATCCGATGAAAGAGGATGTGCAGGCGCGAATTTCCGAGTTAACTGGCGGGAAAGGCGTTACCGTAATCGTCGAGACTTCCGGTAACGGACGAGCTATTGCAGATACGATCCGTACAGTGAAGCGCGGTGGACGCATTGTGCTTGTCGGCATGCCAGCAGCCTCTGAAATTCCAGTTGATGTAAATGCGATTATCGATGCTGAGGTCGATGTGCTCGGATTGTTCCGATATGCGAACACATACCCAGGTGCTATTCAGGCACTCAGTCAGTCCACTGTCGACATCGAGAAAGTCATTACGCACAAATATTCTCTTCAGGATACGAAGGAAGCGGTCGAGATGGCCCGTACACAGAAAGACACCAGTATAAAAATTATGATTTATCCAAATAAATAAACCGTATGCGGACAAAACCTATCCTCTCCCACTAAGAGAGGATAGGTTTTGTGCAAGTTTCGCTGGAGGAACTAAGAAGTGGGATATCTCAAAAAGATAGGATTAGATCATACCAGGGGTCAAATTTTTTTCAGCTTTATATTGACCATGTCGCTTGTTCTGCTGCTTACGGTAAGCAGCCTTTATGTACTATTGTCCAAGGTACAGCGAGATAACGCAGCGCTTTACATTGACGAGATTGCCCTGCAAACTAGCGGCAGGCTGGAATCGCAGCTTAATGAGGTTAACGTTCTGACGCTGCAGCTCGCGATGGATGAACGGATTCAAGAAGCACTGAGCTTGGAGAAGCAGGGGCATGAGACGGTCTATGACGAGAGAATGAGGCTGAGGAAGCTGCTCATTGAGAAGACAGCCTACTCAGATACGATAAAGGATATAGAGCTATATAGCTTGACCCGCAGTCTCTACCCTATCGTGGAGAAGAGTATCGAAGAGCGGGTAGACGAGCGTTATTTGAAGCAGGCGGATGACATTCATCAAGCTGGAGCGATGATATGGATTGGACGCGATCCGGATAATCCAGATGATCTGCTGGCTGTTAGGCAGTTAAAGCTCGAGAAAGAGCAGTATGCCAGCGGCGGCTATCTGCTTATCCGGCTCAAGCCTTCCATTATCGACTTAGGCACTACCGACAAGGCGAAGGACAAAGGTCGTGTCATGCGCCTTCTTGATGAGAACAATCAGAGCATGAATGTCGGAGAAGACAATGGACTGCTTCTGTCTGTTGGTGCGCTTGAAGGGGAGAGCAGCGATTATGTGACGGTAGTGCGGGCTATACGTTCGACGGGCTGGAAGCTGCAAATTATGATCCCGAAAAAAACGCTGACTGCAGATATTTACTTTTTGCGCGATGTACTGCTTTGGGCGAGCGTGCTGAGCATCTTCGTGTTTGCTCTGCTGTCTTATTATTTATCCAAATTCATTACATCGCCAATCAGAAGCTTAACTCGCATTATACAGGGCGGCAAGCACGGCAGTCCGCGGGAGAATCCCGATCAATATTTTAACCGCGAGGTTAATCAACTGAATTTGACCTACAACCAGATGGTTAAGCAAATTAATTATTTAATTAAATCGGTGTATGAGACGGAGATCGTAAAGATCAAAAGCGAAATTAAAGCGCTCCATTCTCAAATTAATCCGCATTTTTTGTTCAACACGCTCGATTCACTCTATTGGGATCATATCCGTAATGGCGAGCAAGAGCGTGCTCAGATAGTCATTCAGCTTGCCGATTTATTCCGATATACGATTCACTCCAGTACACAGGACGGGTTTGTGACCATTGATGAAGAGCTTGAGCAGGTCAAGCGGTATGGCGAGATTATGAAAATGCGCTGGCGCGAAAGGCTTGTTATTGAAATAGATTGCGAGCGAGAGCTTGGTGGCATAAAAGTACCTAAGCTGTCTATTCAGCCGCTGGTCGAAAATGCGATCGTGCATGGCATAGAGCCAATGGAGCACGGCGGCACGATCAAGCTGAGTGTAAAGGAGGAGACGGGCATCATCTCCTTTACGGTGAAGGATAACGGCATTGGCATAGAGCCAGACCAGCTGCACCAGATAAGAGAACGCTTACAGAATGATTCGAGCATTGCATTCGTTACAGGTAGAAATGGGATCGGGCTGTTCAATGTGTGCAAGCTGATCCAGCTCCATTACGGGAACCAATATGGCTTGACCATTGACAGCGCGCCGGGCGCCGGGACGACGATTGTATTAAAAATTTCGCTGCAGCCTGAGCCAGAGAGGGGAACTACTAACGATGACGCACAACATACTGGTGGTTGATGATGAGTACAATTCCCGCATGGGGGTTACATTTACGCTGGAGCAGTGGGGAGAGGAGAAGGTAAAGGTCGATATGGCGGATAATGGCAAGCAAGCGATGCGGCTGCTGGGCGAGAGGCAGTACGATTTGCTTATTACGGATATTCGCATGCCTCTTATGTCAGGTATCGAGCTGCTAGAGACGCTTCGCGCTGAGCAGAACGATATAAACACGATTTTGCTTACCGGCTTTGCGGAATTTGAGTATGCTCAGAAGGCACTGAGACTCGGAGCTGTCGATTATTTGCTCAAGCCAATCCGGCAAGAGCAGCTTATTCAGTCCGTAGAGAAAGTTTTTCAGTCCAAATCGGAGGAAACGGGAAATTGGCTTTCCTATGGCGTGCCTTCCAGCAACTCTTATATTCTTAATGCCGTGAAGTATATCCATGAAAGTATCGGCATGCCCTTGTCGATAAAGGAGGTAGCCCAGTATGTCCATTTGAATCCAAGCTATCTCAGCGTTCTGTTTAAGGAAGAGACGGGCGTAAGCTTTAGTGATTATGTCATTAGACTGCGAATGAAACGCGCCAAGGAGCTGCTCTATCACTCCCCGCTTAGTATGGATGGCATTTCTGAGCAAATCGGCCTTCAGACGGCGAGCTACTTCATACGTATTTTCAAAAAATATGAAGGCATTACGCCCAAGCAGTATAGGGAGCAGCACAAGGCGATTACGGCTGATGGCAGCCAAGGGTTTCTATCTTAGGCAAGTCTCTTCTATGCTGATTCATAAACATAACGAACTCTAAAATGAAGTCCTGATGATCAAGTGGTCATCGGGGCTTTTTTTAACATATAGGAATGGATAAGATTTCGCCAGCCTTTCTCTACATTTCTCGGAATGAAACGCGCCGTACCGCCATAGGGCGGAGACCGCCGTTTCACCTTGGGGGGAAGCGAATTCGGTTATAAAAGTAGTTTCGTCCCCCCTCATTGATGGATTGCCCCATCCCGTTAGTCTTTCCCTTTCTTATACAATGAAGACACAACACGGGAGGAGATGAAAGCATGCAAAGAAATCGAATAGGTGCCTATTTGTTCAGCTTTCCTAGTTTTTTTCTGACGATGGCCCTTGGCATATATCCGGTATTTTGGGCGCTTCGTTACATGTTTTATGATTATCAGGGTTACGGGACGCCTAAATTTATCGGGCTGGAAAATTTTGCGAGGGTGATGCGTGATGCTGAGTTCTGGCAATCTGTGGCGAATACTTTTGTATATGCCGGAGGCAAACTAATTATAACGCTTCCGTTGTCACTCATTCTAGCCGTTATACTTAACCGCAAACTGCGCGGCCGCCATGCGTTCCGGGCGATATTTTTCCTGCCTACGATATTCAGCGCATCTGTTATGTCTATCGTGTTCTATATTGTCTTTAACTCTTATAACGGTATTATCAACCAATACCTTCTCAAGCTGAATATCGTATCTGGCCCTGTTGATTGGCTCGGCGCAGCGCATGCGATGCTAACGATCGTTATCATTGCTGTATGGGGAGCTGTGGGCAACTATATGCTGCTCTTTATTGCTGGTCTGCAGAGCATCCCGGAGGATGTTTACGAAGCTGCGTCGCTGGATGGCGTAAATCCGGCTCAACGCTTGTGGTATATTACAATTCCAATGCTGGGACCTGTACTTCAGATGATCGTCATGCTGGCGATTACGACTTCCCTCAAAGGCTACGAGAGCATTATGGTCTTGACGGAAGGCGGACCTTTCGGCAAAACGGAAGTCATGTATCTCTACTTGTACAAGTTGTTTTTCCCGCTGACTACATCAGGCACGTCCGTTCAAAACATCGGCTACGGTAGTGCGGTCGGCTTCACGACAGCTGTCATCGTCGGTTTGGTCACTTGGCTCTACTTCTGGATGTCAAAAAAGCTGAACAACGTTTATTAAGGGGGAAGAAACATGACTATTCGTAAAATGCTGATTCGGATGCCGGTCTGGATTATGTTGATCGTGACGGCGGCGCTGATGCTGTTTCCAATCGTAATCGCGATGCTCGGCTCCTTCAAGACCAATCTGGAGCTGACGACAGGAGCGACGGTGTTCCCTTCGAAATGGCAATTTCAGAACTACATTGATGCTTGGAATAAAGCGGATTTCTCCGGCTTCACTTTCAACAGCTTGTATGTAGCCGTATTCGTTACCGTAGGCACACTGCTCGTATCCGCAATGGCGGCGTATGCAGTCGATCGTGTCGCCTTCAGAGGGAAGAAGCTGTTTATCCTTCTTCAATCGTTCACACTGTTCATCTCGATCGGTGCCGTAGTGCTGAAGCCGCAGTTTAATCTTATGGTTTCTATCGGTTTGCACAAATCGTTATGGGGAGTCATAATCATACTCATCAGTGCCCATGCTACCGCATTCTTCATGATTATTGGTTTCTTTCGCGGTATTCCAAAAGATTTGGACGAAGCTGCGCTCATCGATGGCTGTAATTTCTATTCGACTTTCTGGAGAATTATATTGCCGCTCCTTAGGCCGGCGCTGGCTGTTGTGGCTCTGTTTACCTTCCGGAATGCATGGAATGAATACATTCTGCCGCTCGTTTTCTCATTGTCGCGTCCAGATCTGCAGACGCTGCCTGTAGGGCTCGCGAATTTGAGATACGGGGCAGGCGCAGCTGTAGAGAATCAACTGATGCTCGCAGGCGCATGTATTTCCATTTTACCGCTATTGGTCGTTTACATCTTTGCCAACCGCTCCTTCATGCAGGTAACTATGGGCTCCGTTAAGGGCTGATCATTCCATATATTGAGGCGATGGACCATATGAAGCATTTATTTAGGAAGATGTCGCTAAAAAGACGGATTTGGGTTTCGTTTGTTCTGCTCACTGTCGTATGCATATCCGTCACGGGAACTTATGTTTCCGTGTTTTTTTCTCGTGAAATGAAAACGCAGGCTACCAAAACGAGCCAGGATACGTTGAACAAAACCGCTCAGGTGTTTGATGAGCGGCTGCGGAATATCGTCGTCTCGGTCTCGACGCTCATGATGGGGGAGCCATTTCAGAACACGATGAGCGATGTTCAGGCAAGCAACAGCAAGCAATTTTATAACCGGCTTTCCGAGCTGCAAACCCCCTTTGCCCAAATGATGCTTACCGAGCAGTCGATTGATTCTGTGCTGGTGCATACGCCGATCGGAGACTTCTATCCGACAGAGAGCAAGCGGAGTAAAAACGTTGATTTCACCAATACTTTGATTCAGAAGACGATCGTCAATGCGCCGAAACAATGGGCCACACTTTGGGTAAGCGGTCATGCAGACGAGCTGTTCAGCAGAGGGAATTCAGTCATCTCATTAATTATCAAGCCATTATTCGAGATGCAGCTGCCAGGCGTTTATGTCGTCGTTAATATTAGGGAAGATTACTTAGAAGAGCTTCTGCAAGCGCATTTGGAAGAAGGCAGTCTCAGACAGCTTGTCGTGGATCGAAGCAATAAGCGGGCTGTATTTTCCTCCGAGGTGAGCTTGCCCAGCGTTAACAGTCGGTTGAACGAGCAGATTGCCAGCGGCAACAGGGGGCATTTCGAATATTTATCGGAGAGCAACAGTCCTTTTCTTGTTAACTATGTAGCGCTGGGCATGATTCCCGACTGGATTCTTATCGGTTATCAATCCAAAGCACAGCTGCTCGAACCCGTACAACATATGCGATGGACCATTCTCACGATTATGGGTGTTTGCGTCGTATTAGCTCTTGTGATGTCCAGTATGCTGTCAGAGCTTCTGCTCAAACCTTTATCCAAGCTCCGCAGCTTAATGCTGAAGGTCGAGCAGAACCAGCTTGACGTCCGCTTCGAGAGTGTATTTGAGGATGAGATTAGTCAGGTTGGTCATAAGTTCAACCGCATGCTGGGGCAGATCAGTGAGCTTATTGAAGAAGTGAAAATGTCTGAGCAGGCTAAGCGCAAATCGGAAATCAAGGCGCTGCAGGCGCAGATCGATCCTCATTTTCTGTATAACGCCTTAAATACGATTTATTGGAAAAGCGAGATGGAAGAGCAACAGGATGTGAGCGGCATGATTGTGTCGTTGTCACTTCTATTTAGACTTGGTCTTAACAATGGCAAGGAAATCACGACGCTTCGACAGGAGCTTGAGCATGTGGAGCAATATTTGAAGCTGCAGGCTATGTGCTATCCTGATCTGTTTACGTACGTAATGCCGATTGTAGATGAGAAGCTTATGAATATACCGGTGCTCAAAATTATACTGCAGCCGCTCGTAGAAAATTCGATCCTGCATGGCTTGCAGGAGCTTCCGCATCCTGGTGTCATTCGAATTGAGGTGACAGCCGCAGATGGGATGCTGATGCTCACTGTAACGGATAACGGAAGCGGGATGGAAACGGCGCGCGTAGAGAAGATGATAAGCGGGGCTGACACTGAGCGTACTAGCTACGCGCTCTCTAATGTAGCGGCCAGATTATCACTCTATTATGGATACAAAGCTTCGATGAAGCTCGAAAGCGAGCCAGGTGTTAAAACATCTGTTCAGCTAATCATGCCTATTCAAGAGGTGATCAACGAATGAACAGGATAACGATGTGCATTATTGATGATGTGAAAACGGTTATAGATGGCATAATGAAAAAAATTCCATGGTCAGAGCATGGCATAGAAATCGCAGGCACAGCTATGAACGGCAAGGATGGTCTGCAGCTCATCAAGGACAAGCAGCCAGATATCGTAATGACAGACATCCGAATGCCGATGCAAAGCGGAATCGATATGATTCGCGAGCTCAAGGAGGAAGGGGAACAAGGACCGCAAGTTATATTTTTCAGCGGTTATTCTGACTTTACCTATGCGCAGGAGTCTGTCAGGCTCGGGGCTTTCGATTATTTGGTCAAGCCGTTTACTTCTGAGCAGGTGGTGGATGCCGTACTGCGTGCCAAAGCGAAGATTGAGGCGCAAAGGCTGGAGCAGATGGATCGGCTGGCACTGGAGAGAAAGGTAAGAGAGAGCCTGCCGTATTTGCGCCAAGAGTATTTCCGTCTATTGATTCGTCATGACGAGCTGCCGGAACGGGCAAGTGAGAAGTGGGATTTTCTCGGTATTGATATGGGAACCAGAGGTTTTGTTGCTATGGCGGTGCAAATTGACGGTTTAATGAACGAACGATTGCCGTTGCCTGTACGCGAGGTGGAGCTCACTCGGTTTGCGGTTCAGAACATTATGGAGGAAACGATTAAGAAGCATGCTAGAGGAATTGTATTTCGGGAGCATCTGGGCCAGTTTGTTGTGGTGCTTAATCCTGAGAGTGGCATTGATGTGCTCACAATTGCGGAAGCATGCAGGCATCATGTAAATGTATACGCGAAGCGAGATATATCTATTGGTGTCGGAGGTAGCGTAGAAGGAATAGGGGAGATTGCGCTGTCCTATGAACAGGCTAAGACGGCTCTCAGCTATCAATTTTATTCGGGAAGCGGCTGTATTATTTCTTACCGTGATATAGAGCGGCAGGACCATATTACGCCGCATTATTCCGCAGATAAAGAGACGGAGCTGCTGTACTGTCTGCGTTCGGGCAACCGTGAAGGAACAGAGCGGCTGCTTGCCAGTATAGCGGAGGAATGTCTGCGTTATCCAGCTCCGCCTGATCCGGATGTGATGACCCATTTATTCTACGGTTTAGCGTTCTCGATGTACCGTGTCATTGCTGAGAAAGCGGATGAGAAGCAGCGTATTTGGCTTGATGAGCGCTTGAGTGCCCTGAAGAAGGGGCGTTATCTCTCAACAGAAGAGCTGATCAGAGATGTGAGAGAGCTGGGCTTAACCGGCAGCGAATGGGTACAGAAGCGTCAGAAAAATGATGTGGGTCAATTGATTCATCAAGCGATGAATTATGTGAGCGGCCGACTGGGCAGCGATTTGACGGTACAGGAATGCGCGAACGTTGTCCATTTAAGTCCAAGCTATTTCTCAAATATGTTCAAGAAGGAAATAGGGATGACGTTTATGCAATACGTAACGGCTGCGCGAATGGATCGGGCTAAGGAGCTGCTTCTGGAAGGCATGCAGGTGCAGGACATTACCTTTGAGCTTGGCTATCGGGACCGCCCTTACTTCAGCGAGCTGTTCAAGAAGCATACGGGGCTCACGCCAACAGAATTCCGCAGCAAATACGAGAGAACGGATAGCAAAGGAGAATCAGAGTGATTTTCCCCTCCTAGGATCGTGTTTTTGTCCTTCATGGCAAGCTGCGCTTAGGTGCTACAATGAGGGCAGCAAGGTGAACCAAACGGCTCAGCACGGAAGGATCACCATTTGCTCAACAAAGGGGAGGTAAGACAGATGAAGAAAAGTTTTGTAACGAAGAGTACACTTTCGGTCTGTTACTTGCTAGTTATGGCACTCATGCTGGCAGCATGCTCGACGAATAACGGGTCGAACGAGAAACCAGATGCAGCGGCGGGCGGCGATGGAGCTGCCAAGACAAAAATTGCCTATTGGACAATAGATCGCCATGATATGGATTACATGCAGCAGCAGGTAGATAACTACAACGCTACAAACACGGATAATATAGAAGTTGAAATGAAAGTGATGGCAGATAATTATAATCAGTCAGTAGAGGTTGCTTTCGCGAGCAATCAGGCACCGGATATTTTCCGAAGCGGCGATTTCCAAACCTATGTGAGCAAAGGCTATTATGCTCAGCTGGATACGCTGCTAAGCGATGAATTTCTTGCGAAATTCGACGGTCTGCTGGTGGATGACATTTATACCAAAGATGGACATGTCTATACGCTTCCGAATACTGGACAGTTCTGGAGATTGCTTTATAATGTGGATTTAATGGAGAAAGCGGGCTACACGGAGCCGCCTAAGACACTTGATGAAATGGTTGAAATGGCCAAAAAAATTACGGAATTAGGCAAGTCTGAAGGCGTATACGGCTTTGCAAGCAACTTTAAAAATGGTTCTGGATTTACCCGTCCGGCATTTGCGTCAGGCTCATTAGGTTCAGAATCCAGCCATGAGGGCTTTAACTTCCAAACAGGGGAATTTGACTTTGGCATGTACGGCGACATTGCACAGGCGCTTCGCCAGATCAAAGTGGATGGCAGTATGATTCCTGGAGCAGAATCGCTTGATATCGATCCACTGCGCGCACAGTTTGCACAAGGGAAAATCGGCATGTATGTGAACCACTCCAGCGAGCCGGCCGTATACACCTCGCAGTTCCCGACCGATATTCGCTGGGCATCAACGCTTGTACCTACGAAGGATGGCCAAATTAACGGCGTTTCCTGGGTTAATGCAGGCGGCTATATCGGAATTAGCGCCAAATCAACGAAGCAGGAAGCTGCTGTGAAGTTTCTAGAGTATTTGTACAATGTTGAGCTTCGTTCCGAGTATCAAGAGAAGGGTCTAGGCCTCTCTGTTCTGCCTTATGTTAATGAAGTAGCAGGCAAGCCAGAGCTGGCAGGCATTGAAGGATTCCTTCCAACGAAATATGATGGCATTTATCCCGCAACGCCAATTTCGATTACAGAAACGAAGCTGGAAGGCAAGAAGTTTACCGACGTCTTTATCGAATATATTTTGACGGGCAATCAGGAGCTTGGAACGGCCATTGCGGATTTGAATGCCAGATATGGCAAGGCACTTGAAGCAGCTCGTAAAGAAGGATTAACGAATGTTAAGGCTAATCCCTCATTCAGCGCTAAGAGTCTTCAGGGTACTCTAGGCGAATAGGTTTTAACTGAAGGAGAGGCTGCCTGCCCAGGTAGTCTCTCCTTTCTGTAGATGCAATTGAGGAGGAGCCCTGATGAATTATTTATTCTTTCGTGCAGATCAGAGAAGTGAGTGGGGAAAGCAGTTCAACCAACTTTTTCCAAGCCAAGCACTGGAGGCGATTGCGGAGGCAGACCGCTGGTGTGCAAGAAATCATTTGGTTTGGAAAGGCATTGAAATTGACTTAGGCGATCCTGTGAACTGGCTGCATAATCCGACAGGTGACAAGGAGTTTACGTGGGGAATTAACCGCTTCAAGCATCTGCGCTCTTTAGGCATCGCGTATGCCTGCACCGGTGATGAGAAATATGCTGCCAGAGCTTTGGAGCATATTACGGGTTGGATAGACACCCAGCCGTGTCCTCGTGATCTGCCAGCCGAGGAACTGACCTATTTCCAAAGACCAGGTCCTTGGAGGCTGCTGGAGACGGGGCTGAGGCTTCGCCAATGGGTATATGCTTATCATTTCTTCCAAGGCTCGGACAGCTGGAGCGGGGACTCGGAGCAGCGGTTTTATGAATCCGTTAAGGAGCATGCATGGTTCCTCTCAACCTATACAGCCAGCATAGAAATCAATCATTCAATCATGCACATGATCGGTTTGTTAAGCGCTGGATTAACCTTCGACTCATGGGAGGACAGTGAACGTTGGCGCACAACAGCAGTCGAAAGACTGGAGGATTGCATTCGCGTACAGGTATTGCAAGATGGCGTCCATACCGAGCTTACTCCGCATTATCATATGGTGTCGCTTGAGCTGTTTGTTGATTGTGCGGTCATGCTGAAAAAGCGTGGGCTGGCGTTCTCGGCTGAATACGAGCGTATATTGGCAGGCATGATGCGTTTCGCAGGTTGCATGACAAGACAAGACGGCACGATGGCTCCATTCGCAGATTCCTATGCGAACCAGCCGCCGGATCTCAATGCAGCGGCTCTTTATTACAATGATGCAGGCTGGGTGCTTGAGGGACAGCTGCATGAGCAGTTTTGGACGGTAGGTCCCGAGCGGATAATAGAGCTTCTGGAGGATTCTGCTGAGCACAATAATGCTTCTTCTAGTTCGAATGAGGTGAAGCTGCCCTTCGCGTTCCCAGAAGCCGGCTATTATGGGCTGGGCAACGCAGAGCAGAAGCTGATTTTTGATGCTGCTGCATTAGGCGGTCCGCATGGCCATGCAGATGCACTTTCCTTCGAATGGTGTGCATTCGGCGAAGCCTTGTTTGTTGATCCCGGAACGTATACGTATATGGAAACACCTTGGCGCAAGCATTTCAAAAGCACAGCAGCTCATAATACCGTTCTTGTGGATGGACAGGACCAAACCCCGTACTTGCGAACACAACGGTGGGGAGTACCTGAAGCGGAAGTTTCCTTACTGGCTTGGGAGCCGGAGACGCAAATGGTTTGTGCGGAGCATGATGGTTATTCGGGACGCGGTATTAAGCACCGGCGTGCGGTTTGGTTTCTAGAAAGCGGCGAGTGGGTCATCTATGATCGCTTGACGGGAGCAGATGAACATACGTTTCAGCATCGGCTTCATACTAGGCTGCTGGAATGGAACGTTGAGAAACGCTCAGGCGATAAGTTCGCCCCTTATTATGGGAAAGGCGGCGGCTTGGCAGACGGACCATCAACACTTGGATGCGAAATGCTCGTATTTGGACCTGAAGCCATGGAGTTCGATGTGGAGGACAGCTGGGAATCTGTCCATCCGATGACAATGCAGCCGCTGAAGGTGCTTCAAAGTTTGCTGACCGCGAAGGAAGGCGCTTGGTTTATTACGGTGCTTAGACCATGTCTTGGGAACAGTGAATTTATGCCTAGTGAGTGGAGCTTGCGCATGGATGCACGCAGCTTGCCTGTTCTTAGCTTGAACCGAGCGAATGAAAAAAAGGAATTTCATATGCCAGAGTAACAAAAACGGAGGTGGCTTTGTGGACAACTTCAACGGTTTTATATCACATTATCTAATCTCAGGACCACAATTCACTGATTTTATAGCGGATCGAACCGACAATAACCAAATTCGTTTTGAGCAATATATGCGATCGATCGTTGCGGAGCGGGATAAGCAGGTACCTTCCGGCTCGATCCGAATCGGTGAACCAAGTGAGCTGGGAAAGCCATGGGAGTATTATTATCCGCGCAGTGGATTTGTGAATATTAGTCAATTTTCGGTAACGCCGCAAAAAGTGGAGCTTTTAGCGGCAACGGGGCTTATTGTAAAAGAAGATATCGTGGTAAAGGCTATTCTATGGACCTATACAGCTGTTGATGTATGGCTGGGAGAGCAAAAGGTTTGTTCCGTCGAGGTGCCGGTGTACAAGCCAATTATGAAGAGGGAAATGACACTGGAGCTGAGGCGAGGCTATAACGCATTGTCCGTTCGTATGCAGAACCTGGCAGTTCGGGATACGAGAAATATATTCGGCATTCAGCTATTAGAGAAGCTGGAAGAGATCGAAACCGCACTGCCGGACGCAGAGAACGCACTGCCCTTCCTTGAGCTGGACCGATGGTTATCGAGTATTCAGATGAATGGCAATCGTATGATTTTACCGGAAAATCCTCCGTGCCGTGTCTATCTCACTTACGGTGATGATAGCAATGATAAGCAGCGCGTTGATGTAAGTGACAGCAGCTTTGTGGATGTGCGGGAAGATGAGCTCATGGCTGTTGTATATGGCGAAATTCAACAGAAAAGGCTAATACGCAAAGTAGAGTTGCTGCAAAATAACAAGCCAAAGTATCGAGACAATGCCTCGCTTGCCGAGATTGAACAGGCGATGTTTGACGAGCTTGCCGCCATCGGCAAAGGTCCGACATTTCAACCGCTGCGCTTCGGTTTGTTCTATGTGCTGGCACGCTGGCATAGAGGCGAGAGAGATGTTCATGATGAGGCTCATATTAGGCGGGCAATCGAGCAGATCGAGCGACGTGAAGACTGCTCGGACTTCTTCCTGGCAGGGCTGCTTCGTCTCATGAGATTCTATCCTCTGCCGAAAGAATTAGCCTATCGAGCAGAACAAGCGATATTGAATTATCGTTACTGGATGACTGAGAGCGGCTCTGACGGCATGTGCTTCTGGAGCGAGAACCATGCGCTGATGTTCTATATATGCGCATATATGGCTGGCAAACAATACCCTGATCGGATTTTCCCAAGGTCAGGTCGTACAGGAGAGGAAGCCAGCTTGTTCGCGAAGGACAAGATTCAGCAATGGCTGGGGGATTTAGAGGAATACGGCTTTGAGGAATTTTTGAGCGCTGACTACATGTGTGTGACCTTGGGTGCTCTATTAAATGTTGTGGATTACATGGAAGACGAGGAATCTGGGAGAGCTGCGCTTTTGGTTGATGAGATGCTGCGGTCGTTTGCGTATCATACCTTCCGCGGTTCCATCGTCGCCCCGCAGGCGAGAATCTACCGCTCTGTCATTCTTCCGTTTACCCAAGCGGCTCAGTCCTTGATCAGCTTATTGAATGAGCAGGCTCCGCTTGGCAATAGTGAATGGATGGTTTTCCTAATGAATAGCAAGTACAAGCTGCCTTATTCGTTGGTTGACTTGATGAATGAGCCGCTAGAGAAGGAATATCAGACAGGGAATGCCTTAATCAAGCTCAAGAAGCAGAAGGATTATATGCTGACGTCTGTACAGTCGCCGAGGATGGATGAGAATCCTGTTTATTGGGAAAATATCAGTCAAAAAGAGGATGTTGACATTGAATCCAACGACTATATTAAATCCTTTAATGAGCGCTTCCACGGTACCTCTCGCTTTGAACCGGGCGTGTATGGCTATCAGCAGCATATGTGGTATGCCGCACTTGATAATGATACGGTTGTGTTCACGAACCATCCTGGTGAGTTAATTGATGATGGCGGTATGCGACCGGGGTATTGGTATGGGAACGGGGTAATGCCGGCCATTAAGCAGCAGGGCAATTTGCTTGGGGCCATCTATGATATTGGTGAAGATCATCCGGTTTCGTTTACGCATTTATTTTTCCCCACATGCAAGTTTGATAACGTTTCACAAGAAGGGCCTTGGTTGTTTGGTCAAAAGGATGACGGATTTGTTGCCATATGGAGCAGTGCTGCCATGGTACCGCATAATGATCGTCTGTTTGAGTGTGAATATCGGGTCTACGGTGATCGCACGGCCTATATTTGTCAATGCGGTTCCATCGAGGAATTTGCAAATTTGGATGCATTCAAGCGCTATTGTGCGCAGCTTGCTCCTGCGTTTGATCCATCTGGCCTGGAGTTATCGGCTTCGAATGGTTATACGCTTACCTCAATTCGATGCGAAAACAAATCACAGTACGTTTAGGCATAATGGAAACAATACGAAATAAATGAGGGTTTAATCGATTAGGAGGATGAAGCAATGAGTAGATTAAACGTATGGGAAAATGCAGAGCCGGGAGTCAAACGGAAAATATTCACGCCAGGGAAGACGATCATGATGATGGAGGTACACTTTGAGGAGGGGGCAGAAGGCTACTTGCACAGTCATGTGCATGAGCAGTTTTCTTACTGTATGGAGGGCCAGCTGGAGTTTACCATCAATGGCGAGAAAGTGGTCATCTCGGCGGGAGAAACCGTGTATATTCCGAGTTCAGCTGAACATGGCTGCCGTGCGCTCCAGAAGAGCAAGCTGCTGGATACCTTTACCCCGCTAAGACAAGATTTGATTGAGTAGTATCGCGTGAGGCCGAACGAAATGCAGGATAGCCTCCTGTATTCCGTTCGGCCTTTTTATTCCTATCGAAGTGCATTGCTTCTCCATTGCTTCTTCACGCTGGTTAGCGTGGCGGAACGGAACTCTTTCCTAGGAATGTATGAGTCCATGAGGCAGGGAATCGGAGCACCCTTCGATCAACTTGCTGCATACTGAGAGAAAAATGGAATGAAATAAAGCTGATATTTCACTTCTAGCTATTAATGGAAGACATTTTTGGACATGCTTGATTAGAGTAGATCAAATAGGAGCAAGAATCTGTTTATTGAAGATCATCATGTATGAAAAAATTCCGTAAATCATGAAACCAATGTTGTCCACGTCCCGTATCACCTCTTATTAGACGCTTAAAGCAAGCTGCATTATCGCAATTGAATAGTTTACCCAGACGCAAATGGGGAGTAGCTGTCACATAAAAGTCGTCAATACGAGAATGGAAGTTCTCCGGCTTTATGGGCATTGCCGATATGGGCATTGTTAGCGAGACCTTTGCCTAACGAGGCAGAGGTCTCTTGGCGTTTGGAGGTAAGATGGGGGATCCCATCATTTAATCAGAGGAGGAAGTCGCATGGATGTTGGGTTGTTATTGGAGTATGGCTGGGTTTTGCTCGTACTGATCGCGCTGGAGGGGTTGCTCGCAGCCGATAACGCGCTGGTTCTGGCAATTATGGTTAAGCATTTGCCACCCGATGAGCGTAAGAAAGCTTTGTTCTACGGTTTGGCAGGTGCATTTGTTTTCCGTTTTGGATCGTTGTTTGTCATTTCGTTCTTGGTGGATGTTTGGCAGGTGCAAGCTATCGGGGCGGTTTATCTCCTATTCATAGCGCTCAACCATATATTCCGTAAGCTGATCGTCAAGAAAGCCGAAGATTCCGCAGACAAGAGTTCTGGTAAAGAGCCTAAGAAAAGTGGATTCTGGTTTACAGTATTGAAAGTAGAAATCGCGGATATCGCTTTCGCAGTCGACTCCATCTTGGCAGCAGTAGCACTCGCGGTTGCATTGCCGCCAACAACCTTGCCAAAAATCGGAGGCATGGATGGTGGTCACTTTATCGTCATCTTCCTTGGTGGATTTATCGGTCTAATTATCATGCGTTTCGCAGCGAATATGTTCGTGAAGCTGCTTGAGAGCAGACCTGCTTTAGAAGTTGCCGCGTTCTTCATCGTCGGCTGGGTAGGCGTTAAGCTGGCGGTACATACGCTGGCGCATCCATCGCTGCACGTAATCCCGCATGACTTTGCAGAATCAACAGGCTGGAAATTAACATTCTACGTGGTGCTTGTACTGATCGCTGTTATCGGCTGGATGGTTTCAGGCGGCAAGGACAAGCAGAATCAGGAATCAAAGGCGGCATAATTGGAATGGCTCGGCTTGGCTCTTGGTGATATAAACTAAACTCATTTGATGTATGGAATACACCCCTTAGAATAGTCGTTGGAAACCCGACAGGGTTCAAACGATCATTGTATGGGGTGTATTTTTTATGCCTAGAAAGAGGTAGTCGTGGAATTAGGGTGTTTGCTGTGAGTTTAATATCGTTCCCAGTTCAAATGAATAAGGATTACTCAAATCTATAAATACAGATTCCGACAGGATTCTTCAAATATTTCCCCTTGGAATTAATGGTTTAAATTAACTTTAGATATATATATGAAATAATAAAGCTTATGACCCAGAAAAGTAGGAACAGATGTATTTAAGTGGCTTTTCTTTATTCAAAATATTACCTTCATGAATTATAATTAGTCGAATGGTCCCGAATAATGAGAAATTTAGTTTGAAGATATAGGATTATTGTGCTAGTATTTTGCTAGGTAAAATTTTCTACACATCATAAATTGTACCATATGAAATCAATTTATTTACATACAGTGAATACATCTGGAGGAGAGTAATGAATGTGTGATTGGGTCTATATGCCCTTGAAGTCGAAGCCATTAGTAGGTTCCTTAAATGTTGGTTGAAATAATAAAGAAAAATAAAATAGCAATCATATCTTTGGCTACCTTCGGTTCACTGTTTTTAATTGCTTTGTTTATCACGGAACATATCGATGGGGTCAGGAAGAGCTTGATAGACCCAATTAGCAATGGAACCAAAGATACAACGAGTGATCCTTTTGAAGATATGGTAGCGGACATTTCCAATGAAGTTTATGAAATCATCACAACTAATGTTAAGTCTCTTGAGAGTAAACCAATTGCCGGTTTAGGGAGTGAAATTAATGAATGGGTTCGAAGCCTATTGAAATCAGATCTATATACTTCGTATTCCAATCGTCACACGGAAAATTCGTTTCTAGCGATTGTTAGTTATGGGCAACCACTTAAACCCGAACAGGATTCCTCTCGTACATGGAAAACAATTGATTACCCAATTAAGAATTTTGGGGTTGAGGAAAAGAATGGAGAGTGGTGGCTCAGGTTGGTTTTTTCTGCAAACGAGGGTGTGAGCAGCAATTATACTATTCAAGAAACAAGCAGCATACCAGCCGATAATGCTATATACAAACGTTTGGCTGCTTCCAAGAGATATGCCGTAGCGGGGAATGCTATGTTGAATCAAACGGAATTAAGGGATCCTACCCGTATGGGAGTTGGAATTGAACATGCTATTCCTTATACCTATATTTCTTCGGTTGAGCAGAGTGCCGTCTACTTGGAATCTCTTTTTTTGGATGGTTGGAATATCGAGAGAGTAGAGTCTGGGGCCTACTATTTGGATTATTACCTGAAGAAGAACATTGCGGAATCAAGAGTTATTATTTTGGATGGCAGTTTAAAGGTTTTTTATTGGGGGACGCAAAGATGAACTTCGAATGGAATATCAAGACGATTTCTATAATGGTCGTAGCAGCCGTTGTGCTTATTGGAACAAACATCGGACAATATTTTGCTATTTGGAAGCCGAAAATTAGTGAGATGACTTTTTCATATGAGCAGGAAATTGCTGGCTTGGAGGAGACACTCATAAGAATCGGTCCGATGGTTAATGTTTGGACAGTCAATGATGGGTTGAATGATCTGTTTGCAGGTCGACAAATCGAGCCGGAGGATTTAATTTCCAGAGAATTGCCGGAGTCATTTGTTACTAGCAGTCTTGTATTAAATCCAGACACAATAATAGGAAAGTATTACCGAATCGGCCTGCTTCCTGGAACACTAATGTCGATGGATATGGTCATGGAAGATCCAATGGATGATACCATTCGAGAATACGATGTTGTTGCGAGCGTAATGCCTATTGGGCTTAAGGTCGGAGATTACGTGGATTATCGAATTGTATATCCGCTTGGCGAGGATTACATCGTTCTGCCGCATAAACGAGTGGAAGCCATTCATGACAAAACGATAAAACTAAAATTAAGCGAGACGGAGATTCATTACTATCAAGCGTCTTTAATTGACTATTTCTTGCAAACAAAGAATGGTGCCACATTATATCTAACGAAATATCTTGAGCCAGGTGTGCAAGTAGCTGCAACTCCATATTATGCCGTTCCGGATAATATTCTGGCGATTATGACTGCTGATCCAAACATCATGGAGAAAGTTAATGCGTTCTTGAATGATACAAGCAGAAAGATCATTGATGCGGGCCAAGCTAATGTATCACAAGAACAAGGCTCCGTTATTGCCAGCGGACGCAATGAGATATCGGGCAAGATTGATGCAGGTAAAACAGAGCACGATAACACGGTTAGGGAAGCGGAAGAAGCAGCGAAGCAGGCGCAAGCAGAGGCTCAACTGAATGGCGGGGCGGCGCCTGCTGTGCCGTTACCAGGAACTATATCCGTGGAAACTGCTCCATCACAAGGAACAGGAACTGCACCGTCACAAGGAACAGGAACTGCACCGTCACAAGGAACAGGAACTGCACCGTCACAAGGAACAGGATCTGTAAATACGGGATCTTCTGGGAACCCGTTATTAGAAATTGAGAAAGGTGTCGTTGAGTAATGCAAATAGGCGTGTACGGTTATACGGATAAGCGGCCTGTTATTTATGCACTCATGAAAATACTTCAAGCAACCGGCGATGTAGCCTTATTCAGCAATAACCGGCACTACAAACGGCTGCTTGAGCCCGGAGAAACTCAAGGGCATATGGCAAATATTATGATTGCAATATCAGATGCGACTCCTGATGAGATATTTGAAGAGGTAAGTTATGCACCGGACGATTTTGAGCATGTTATTTTCGATATCCAAGATACAATTCCCGACAACCTTTCTCAAATTATTTATGTGAAAACTTATAATCCGAATGAGGAAGAAAAAGCGTTTCTCGAATTATTAGGAGATTATCAAGTAGTTAAGCTAACTTATGATGGAAAAAGAGAAAAGAATGCGATAAACGTTATTCCTAACTCTCTTATATGGAAAACGATTGAGAATATTGAATTTTACGGGGTTCTACATGCGATCCCATCCAAAGACTTAAATAGGGGTTTAGCTGCCATGCTTGCACCTCCATTGCAAATTAAGAGTAAAACGGCTTTAACGCTGCTTAACAGGAAGTGGTCTAAATGAATATATCGGTTATATCTCCTGACAGGAGACAGGGAGGCACAACGATCAGCGTGCTCCTTGCTCTGGCGCTTGCCCAGACGCAAAATTATACGACATGCCTGACTTATACCGGAAATAACAATAATTCAATTGCTGGCGTTTTAGGCATACAGCCGTCAGAGGATAAAACAAGAAGCTTGACACAAGTCATTAAGCTTCTTGAATCTAACGCAATAGCTGGGGATGAGATTCTAGATTACTGTACGCAAGTTCCAGGAGTTCCTAATCTGCAAATTATTGATACATCCTCAAATGCGATTTCGAAAGAAGATAATGCAAAGCTCTTGAAATTCGTAATTGGCAGCTTGAATCACCAAGTTGTCATTACGGATGTAACGACGGAAATTTACGAAGAAATTACCGATTCCGTTATTGAAAATTCGGATCTAGTTGTGATGGTGCTTACGCAATCACGAGAGATTAAAGATAAGCTCAAGCATTGGGAAGATGCTCAAATCATGGGTAGGCTTAACAAAAAGGGATTGGTGTTCATTATTAATCAATATGACCCATATGTTGAGGCATTCAGAGATACAAGCAAGAGAATGAAGCTGAGGCATACCCGTTGCGCTAAGATTTCTTATAACTCATTTATTAAACGAACAAGCAATATAGGCAAGTTTCAAACGATTCTTCCTTACATACTAGAGAAAGATCCTCGCGTAATCGAGCTTAACAATGATCTAAAAGAATGCTTGGCCATTGTGCTTGCTAATTTAGGCAAAAAAATGGTTTGGTCTTCGTAAAGATAGGCTAAGTTCTTGTGGCTTAGGTTAATTGGAGGAAAAACAGAATGAATTTAAACACGCTGCTTATATTGCTCACTTTTCTTGGGATCTTCATCTTTGTAGCAATCTTATATTGGAAATCAAAGCGTGAACGTCCTGACATTGAGCAATTAGAGAAGCTGACCCTGGATAAGCTGCTGGAAATTGTGAAGTACAGTCTGGCAGATCTGATTAAGGATGAGAATTTCACGGGGCTTGCGGATGAAGAGTTCCAGTCTATGTATAAACGTAAGGCAAGAATCCAAGATGCCATGCAGAACTGCGTGTATGGTATTGATTCTGCAAAGCTGATCGTTCAGGATCTCATTCGAAGCATACTTGCAGACATGCTGAAGACAGAAGATGAGATTCTAGAAGTATATGATTTCAGAGCTAGTTATTTGGAGCCTCGCATCAAATTTGAGATTTTAATGTATTTCTACAAGAAGTCATATGGCAAAGACGCACTTGCAGAGATGATTAATGAATACAAATTAGCCAGAGAAAGATACCAGATCGAAGATAAGTCGCAGCCTTCTTATTTGATAAGCGAGGAAGATATTGACTCCATCTATGCTGAGAAAAATTTCGAAATTGATTACAATGTCATGCTGGATATATTGGTTATTATGATCTATCAAAGGTATAAAGGCTTTGGAGTTGTCGACACGCTTCGTGAAATGAATATTAACGGATTTAACTGCGGAACATCAGGCTCTATATTAAGCGCATTACTGAACAAAGACATTAAAATTATGAAAGCTCCGAGATCAGTATGGCTGTACTTTAACGGGAAATATATTCATCTTCGTTTCTTGAGCTTCAACACGGAAGAGGAGCTTAGACGGGTTGTTCAACTGCTATGCCGCTACAACAATCCTGGACCTTTGACGGAAAAACGGGGTTACATGGTTAATACGATGTACGATAAGTCACGTGTCTTAGCGATGAGACCGCCTGCTGCTGAATATTGGGCAGTGTTTGTAAGGAAGTTCACCTTAAGTGATTCTTCTCTGCCGGCACTAATCGATAAGCCGTATGTCAATCATGCATTTTTGGCGGTTAACCTTGTGATGTATCTGATGATGGGTCAAGTTACGAGTGGTTTTACTGGAAGGCAGGGAGCGGGCAAGACAGTTATGATGACTGCTGCTGTCAAATATATTGACCCAAGATACACCGTCCGCGTACTTGAAATGGCTCCAGAGATGTATTTGCGTGAATTATATCCCGAACGGAATATTTTATCCGTTCAGGAAACGCAATATGTATCGGCTGCAGAATTGCAAGATGCTTTGAAAAAATCGGATGCTGCAGTATCTATTGTTGGTGAGGTAGCTACCGACAGTATTGCTGCACGAATGATTCAAATGGGTCAAGTAGCTTCCATATTCACGATTTTCTCACATCATGCCAACATGGCCGAGCAGCTTATTTACGCTATTCGTAACTCGCTTGTTAATGCAGGAGGGTTTACCGGGAATATGATTACGGCAGAGCAGCAGGTTATTGACGTAATTCGGGTAGATATTCATCTGAACTATACGACTGACGGTCGGAGGTACATTGAACGGATATCAGAAATTGTGAAGCTGGACGTCAGCGTTCCGTATCCCGATTATGATAAAGATAACCCAACACACTCCATGAACGAGATTACTAAGGAATACTATAGCCGGAAGACGGACCGCAAGACATTCACAACAAGAGACATATTGAAATACAACCTGGACACGAATACATATGAAACCTACGACTGGTTTACAACGGAGCTCACTCAGAAAATGCTCGATGTGATGCCGTTAGACAAGATACAGGATTTCAAAAAATTCATTCTAGACAACTGGAGGCTGTAAGAGGTGCTGTTTCTTATTATTGGACTTATCCTTACAGCGACTATAGCTGTCACGATGGTTGTCGTCTCAGACCGCAAAAAGGCTAAACATAGAAGAGGAAATTATAGAAAGAAAAAAAACTTAATCTCGTTATCGACTTATTTTAGAATTAGTCATTTTATGGATGAGTTTTTTCTGACGAGAGGCGGCTATCGTAAAGTTAAGGCTCGTGTAGCGATGCTTTCTGTTTATTCAAGTCAAGAGATTAAAGTGTTCTCGGTTCAAGTATATGCAATAGCTACAGCATCCTCCTTGGCCTTGGTCATATTCGGAGCAATTATATTTAGAGATTTATTCTCGACCTTAATGGTTGTCCTTTATGCAGTCATTATTAATACGGTTTTGGTAGGCAAGCAGATAGATAGGGTTCATTTCAAACTATTGAAGCAGCTATCCGCCGCATTGTCCTCCTTAAGACAAAATTATTTGCGATTAAACTCGATTCCGCAGGCTATTGCAGAGGCAGAAACGGGTTCTGAGCTGCATCGTGCTTTCGAAGAAATTTACAATATTTTAACGGATCCAGACGGAAAAGCCCGTTTGAATGAGTTTTATGCAACGACACCGTTTCGATTGCTAAGCACATTGGCAGGTGTTTGTTATCTCTTGAACAACTCCGGGGATACCAAGTTGAAAGATGGATCGTCGAATTTTCTACAAGCAATGGGAATGATGGCGGATGAAGTAAACCTAGAGATCAGGCGTATTTCATTGCAGAAAGCTAGATTTGGTATGCTTGAATATTTGCCAGTAGCCCCTTTGCTCGCGATAGGCATTATAGAATCGTTTTTTACAAACATTATCCCAGGAACATCCGTTATTTATCACGGCCCTATCGGATATATCTCTCGTGCACTAATACTGTTGGCTTCCATAATTGGATATACCGTTATTGTAAAAATAAACAGTGCAGTGTCTGTGAAAAAGGATGACCGTAATTCAATTGTGTTGTACCTGCTCAGACAGCCTTGGTATGCAAAAGTCATTAAGGATGTGATGCCGAAAAAGCTGCTGAAAAAGGCTAAGAAAATGCGGCTTGTGAAGGGTGCGTTAAGTATGACGGACCTTAAGCATATGTATGCAAGCAAAGTTTTGTTTGCCTTTACCGCCTTTGCTCTGACCGTGGGTTGTATGTTTTTTGCAGTAAACCTCGGCAAACAGTTTATTAGGGATAATGTTCGAGAAGTTTCGCTCGTTGGTGGGGAGGAGCTTTCGAAGGAAGACGTGGCAATACGCCAGAACATGGATGATATCTACTTATCGATGGCGACGCTGCCCAAAGAAAGCCATACTAGAGAATTCGTAAAGGCGAAGCTTCCCAAGCTGCAGGCCTTTGACCAGGATGCGCAGGTGAAGCGTCTGCAAGAAAAGTATGTCAGCTATTATAATACCTATTTCAAATGGTGGATGCTGCTTATTGCTTTTGCAGCTGGTATAGGTTGTTACTTTATACCGGAGCTGATGCTGAGAGCAAGGGCTTGGATGCTGAAGACGGAAAGCGAGGAAGACGTGCTTCAGCTTCAGACGATTATATCGATCTTAATGAACACGTCAGCAGATACGCTGGAAACCTTATACTGGCTGGAGAAGCAGAGTCGAGTTCATAAGAATGCCATTCTGGATGCTTATCATGAATATCCATCAGACCCAGATTTGGCTCTTAATCGGATGAAAGCAAAAGCGGTGCTGCCGGGGTTTAAAAGAATGGTAGACAAGCTATTATTGACTATTCATCAAATCTCATTATCGGAAGCGTTCAGCGATCTCGTTACAGAGCGTGATCATGTCATGCGGCTTCGGGAAATCTCACAGAATTCAACATTAAGCAAGAAGCGTACCTATGTAAGTCCGTTATCAATGGCGCCCTTAGTGCTAACAGCGATTCTTTACATTCTGGTCCCGCTGGGCATTTTAGGCTTCAAAGAATTCACAACGGCGCTTTCGCATGTAACAGCTTAAAGGATCATGATTATTTTGAATTAAGCCGTTAGGCTTGATTAATACATTTATTACACATTATAAGGAGTGAGTAAGCAATGGAAGGCGAATTAGGATCAGGCGCGCGAATAGCCATCGCACTAATTGTTATCGGGGTCATTATTTCTATCATTTTCGTTATTTTAGGCTTTACAAGAGGGACGACGAATCAAGGGATAACAGTCGTACAGAACTCTATGGATTCGATGTCATTGGCACAGTTTGACGATTATGACCAGAAGATTTTGTCAGGTACACAGGTTGTTTCCGCAATTAAACTATTTGAAGGCCGCCCAGTAGCACAAGTTGTTAGAACTCTTGCTCAAATGTCTACAGCTACTAATACTGGTCAAAATTATGGTGCTCGCCTTGTAGGTACAAATGCTACAACACAGGTAACTACAGCATTAACTAAAGCAGTTGGTTCAGCTTTTTATGAAGCAAATTTGGTAAGCACTAATGGTATTTTAGAGTACAACATGGTCTATTTGCCAACAACGCGTTCAGGAACCAACGCCTTTGTTCGGCCTACAGCAAAGTTTCTTGCTGAATTAATCAAAGATACTACCGGAACTATTGTAGGAGTATGCTTCACACAAATGCAGTAATAAACGATAGACCTATACGTTACATACGTATAGGTCTCCCTATTCCATAAGACTAAGTTGATCTAAAAGGAGGAATTGTAATGAATGAATGGCCTGCGGCAATATGGGCGAGCATTAGCGCTATGACAGCAGCTCTAGTTCTGTCTCTTATTTTCGTATTGGGGTCATTCGCGAGGCAAGCTGTCGAAATTCAACAAGTAGATGAAAATGCAGTAGCCATTGTAAAGGAATATCGTCGCTATAGCCCTTATGATGGAACAACAAATTTGGTGCCGGCTGACGTAATTACTGCAATTGCCGAAACTAGAGGTCAGCCTGAAATTTGGGTAGATACCCTTGCAGGTGCAGCCGTTGAGTTTAACTGGAAATGGACAAACAACTCACCTAAGGAATTGTTCAAGACGGATTACTTAACGGACATATTTAAGGATATAGGGAGATATGATGCGCATATCGCAAAAGACTTAAACGGCGTTGTGGAGCGCATCGAATTCAGGAGGCAGTAATATGGATAACGAGATAAGCAATAGCGTGCATATTACGATAAGTATCATTGTTATCTCAATTGTTATTGGAATGGTCTTGCTGTTCACGCAGCTTGGTCAAGGATTTGGCCGTCGATCAGTGGATAGTGTCGCGGCTATACAAGCAGAAACGTATGCATCAGACCTTGTTCAGAGTGCTGCGTATGGCTCCATGCCTGCGGCATCCGTATATGTCATGCTGCAAAGGAATGAACATGTCATCCATTCTATTTCAGGAACGGCGTATGCGCATACCATCGCAAAGGCGGATGATCTCCTCTCTATTTTTCATAAAAAAATAAAACTATCCATTATAGAAGTTAATGGAAGCTATGACGTTTTAGTAGGGGAGGAGTAATGAGTCATGCAGGAAGCTGACGATGCATTCGATATGATTATTTTGATCATGGTGCTGGCCATTTTCACTCCGATAATGGTGTATTGTAGTATCCCGCTCTTTAAGGGCGAGGTTGGGGGCTTTAACGTACAGATCGAAAAAACAGCATTGGAAACGGAAAGTGAAATTGTTCCAAGCGAGCGTAAAATGACGACAAATGATGTGCTGCTGATGCTAGTCGTGGCCGACAAATTCGCGCCTGAACCACGTAATATTCGGTTGAATGTGTGGAGTGATACACTTGAAATTCCAGTAAATGAGGAGTTCTTATTGAACCGGGAATTAAAGCTTCAAGAAGCCAAGGGTGCGATGCCAGATAACATAGATGTAAATATGCAGCTTTATTCTGGTCCGTTAGGTATGAGGTTCTGGAACGTAAACGAGGTTCAACCTTAGGAGGCAAGTGATGTCAGATATTATTAACAAAATTTTAGGGGTTCTGATCGCATTTGCCGTTCTAGCAGGTGGGCCTTTAGTAATCAACGCGATGAACAAGGACTTAACCATGAATCGCAGTGTGCTTAATGAAATGACGAACCTCATTGATAAAGTCAGCGACAATGGAAGACTTTCCTCTCAGGACCTCTCTGATTTCTATGTTGGTATCTCGTCTTATGGGATGGCTATGGATGCAACGGTATCTCGATATATGAAGGTTATTAATCCAGATGGAGCAGGCGGGACGGTTAGTTCTTATATGCTGGTTGATGACAATACGACTTGGAGCTCCGGTGACATCATCAAAGTAAGGGTACAGGCTATTGATTATTCGGGTGCGCAGAGGCTTCAGAATAGACTGCTTCGGTTGAATCCTCCAAAATTCGATCAAACGTTAGCCGGAATGATTAGGAAGTAGGTGGGGAATGGGAAAGAGTTTCGGTGTTGTCAATCTAATCGCTTTGCTGTTCTTCGCAGCGCTTCTAGTGGGTTATATGAACTATATTGGTAAAGAAAAAGAAGAAATTGAACGCCTTAAATTATCATATGCGATTGACTACTCAGCAGATGCAGGAACGGCTGCCATGCTGGGCACCTCAGATTTGGATATGGATTATACGAAAGATAAATTTTTCTCTGTAGATCCACAGCTGGCTTTGGATACGTTTCTAGATGTTTTTTGCTTTAATTATGATCTTCATCCCACGGAGCAAAATCGTGCATACATCAAAGACTTCATCCCGGTGGCAGCGGTGGCAGCTCAAGATGGTTATTACATAGCTTCACCACAAATTGTGCGCAACCAAAACGGCCTTTATCCGGAGACACCTGCCAATGATTCTTATTGGGATTTAGTTTTTGGAATGAAGCTGCCCTATAGCTATGAATATGAAGAGGTCAGCTATGCCCTTAACATGGGAATGACTGAGACACTTGCTATATCAGGAAATCAATTGTATAAGCATCAAGGATTGCCTCCGACAGATAGCGGAATCATGTCGATAACGAATGCCAGAGAGATTATTAATCAAACCGTATCCAATGAAATGGCAAGTCGTATTGATCAATTAAATGAAGTCAATCCGAATTGGAAAAATTTCTTTTATATCCCGAACCAGCTTACGACATTTAGCGGTGTCAATCCGATAGAAAGCCCGAGCTTCCTCATTTTGGTTCAGGGCGTAACGTTGAATACAACTAGGCCAATAAGCGGTTTTAGCATATCCGGAACATCAATCGATAGAGTAAGAATGGTTGCCGGATATATACGATTTGGCGTTAAATACTATACATATGTCGATCTAGTACCCGCAGGTATAGAGGTGGATGAGTTTTTTGATACCTTTAATGAAGCGGCGAAAGCAGACTACTATCCAGATCTTCGGACCTTTGAAAAGTGAGGGTGAGTTTCTTGCATAGAAGAACAATTATTATTCTTTTCATATTCATAATCTTGCCCTCCACTTTGGCTTATGCGGAAGATAATGCTTCCGTTTTGTTGAAAAAGTATAATGTATCCTCTTATGATCCCGTGGAAGAAGGGAAGAAGCTGAAGCTCTTGGAAGAGGAATATAGTGAAGTATCCTACAGGGTAAATACACATACGATGCTGGAAGAAGCGATGAAGCTGCATGACGAGCAGAGAAAGAATGCATTAATGAGTATTGATGCTGATATTTACGAAATAACAGATGAACTGAGTAGGCTTGAGAATTTAATGAAGCAGAGCCTTGATCGAGAGGTTCCCTATTTAATGGAGCTGGATGCACGTTATAGGACGGCGATGCAACATATGATTCGAAAGCAGGAAGCTAGAAAAGCGTGGGTAGAACAACAAAAGGACGTTAGCGTGCTAAGTCATGCGGATGCTGCTAATGATCGAAACAAGCTCGAATCGCTGAGCCCGAAGCTGGAAAAACAAAAGAAAACTTATGAAAAAGCATTGGCTTGTCCAGTGTTGGGAGAGGTATCTGATTTCCAATCTCCACTCGAAATCCCTGTACAATTAACTTCCTCTTATGGGGCAAGGCTGGATCCAATAACGATGGATGTGATGACATTTCATCATGGCATGGATATGCATGCTCCGGAAGGTACCGCAGTACTAGCTGCTTTTCATGGCCAAGTAGAAGAAGCAGCAAGCGGCGATGAACTGGGAAATTACGTCGTCATTAATCATGGCTGTGGGGTTAAGACCCTTTACGGTCATCTCGAGAGTTATCAAGTTTCTGTAGGGGAACAAGTGCTGCAATACCAGAGTATTGCTCGCTCTGGCAATACGGGGACACGTACCACAGGACCTCATTTGCACTTTGGTGTGTACATAAACGGAAAGTCGGTAGACCCAAGTGTGTTCGTAGCTTACTAATGGATTGGAGTGAATGATTTATGTTGGTCGTATCCAAAGAGAGGTACTTGCCTTTAAGCATTAACATGCTGGTTCTTTACGCGCAAGAGAGATACTTTTACATTCATCGCGATGTGTATGACCAAGCTCTCATATTGTCGGAACGGTATACAGATTTGACTGAGCTTGGAACATTGGTTGGCGGGTATGACATGAATCATGATACGGTTCAATGGTTTTATGAACATGCACCAAAGCCTATACATATACTGGCTCCTTATTTAACACTTATCGATGGCGAAATAGACAAGGACTTGGAACTATGCTGTGGTGTGCTTCATGTCATCACTTCACTTATACAGGTTAGGCATTTTATTGAAAAGCCGCTAGAGGTAAGGAGACGCGTAACCTTTTCTCTCTCTATTAGAGAGGAGTATGAAATGGCCTGGGATCGGTTTTTTATGACGGCCTTGCCATATTATCAACGAAATGCATATTACGGATCATCAAACAACGTTGGAAGAGATGTTTCTAATGAAAGCGCGACAGTGATTTCAACTGAAGAGGCTATACAACAGCATGCCGATGTCAGTACTTCCCCTGCAACTGCGAATCTAGAGTCTACCTCGAGGCTAGAGGGATTTTCACTTAAACGTGATGAAGCGGCTTCAGAACCCGCGCCTACTTCTTTGGTATCTTCAGAGGCTGAGAGGAAAACAACAAAGAGTTTGCTACTATAATGAACGTTTCTCAAAGATTACAGAAAAAACAGATAGGGTGACAAGGATATGAGTATTGAATTAGAGCAGCGAATAGAGCGAGCCAGCACCATACAAATTTCGATGACTATGATTGCTCAAGAGCTGAACGCTTTGTGTGATTTAACATTAAACATAAAGAATGTTTATGCAGAGGCAGCGGCAAGAAATGATTTAACCTTCATTAAGATTATTGAAGACGAATACAAGGACCTATGGATTGGATTAAAGGAGTTAGCTGCTCAAGCAGAAGAACAAAGCCGTGAGTAAGCTAGGATCATACGGGAGGTTTGAATAGTGGGAGGAAAGAACAATCTCTTGGATTCAAGGCTATTAAACGCATTATATCAAGAAAGCTTACATTTCAACGATGAGGCTGAGGCTAGGCTAAAGGCAGTACAAAAGGAACTAAACAGGTTAAATGATCTATTGGTTCAAGGAAGTGCTCAGGAAGTTCAACAAGGTACGTTAACGAGAGAAAGTGTGCAAAGTTATAGCGACAAATTAGCATTACTTAGAAATGCTAAAGAAACAGCTCAAACTTTTATCGAGTCTAGGCTGTCTGATGCAGTTCTAATAGAGAAACGAATGCAAGCTAAGTCTTCAGAAGGCAGTCAGTCGGCTCGCGGATCACAAGCAGATCTTTTTTTGAGAAAATAAGGCTTATGCTCGAAGGTAACTGTACAGAAGCAAGGATAACAGTGTGCAAATGAACAACATGGTCACCATCACTGTCCAAGTTAGGGTAAAGTTTCGGGAAGCCTTTCTCTCCCGAAACTCGAAATCCGATAAGGTATCGTTTGTTGGATGGTCAATGTCCGTTTTGAAATCACCGCAAACCATGGAAAGTAGGGCAAATTCATCCTCTTGTGAAATTTCTTCTATTGAAATTTCGGAGCGGCTAACCAACTGAATGGAATTTTTCACGTTATCTTTGATAATACCTAGACCGTTGTCACATTCGTAATACGTGAACGAGTCGGAAGCGATATATTCCGGTCCAAATTTCGATATGAAGTGTTCAGGCGTAACTTCAATGGTTTTCAACGCAGACAGCTCCTTCTGAAACTTCATCGGTGAGTAATTAATCGGTAAAGCGGTGAGCGTAAATGTTGCCTTACATTATCACATTGAGCCTAGTAGCGATTGTTTGCGCAGTCGTGGCTGCTGTTCATAGATCACGGAAGTCAAAAGTGGTGACAGGGGAATATTCCTTTGATTATTCTGCTTTAATTACATTTCTTGAAAAAGCGGACGATGCTTATATTTTAACACACGAAACGATGGACATCATG
The DNA here is from genome assembly GCF_005930355.1 of Paenibacillus sinopodophylli. Lineage (GTDB taxonomy): Bacteria > Bacillota > Bacilli > Paenibacillales > Paenibacillaceae > Pristimantibacillus > Pristimantibacillus sinopodophylli. The sequence goes on along the minus strand of NZ_VDBO01000015.1, from coordinate 20,242 downwards.
CTCTTCAGCAAATTTGCCTCAAGCAGAGTATGCAATGACCTTATTGAATTCTTATATCGTAACCCGCCTAAAATGTTTGGATCTAGAAAGCATAGACAACGCAATTGGAATATTATTGAGTATTCTCAGCACGAAATATCAATTAAGAAAACCATTATGCACCGGCATGTTGAGATAAAAAGAGGAATGAAAATCAAACTAGGTGACGATATGGTGGAATATTGGGATATTGCAATCACATCAGGTGGTTTTAGAATTCACGCCATAAATGCAGACAGCGCTTTAGAGGAAGAGGTGTATTAATTGCAGCTTTCATTGTTGAAAGAAAATGTGCTGTATACCTGTGTATTGCCTGAGAAACAGAAGGGTCAATATTGGGTGACCCAAATCAATGACGAGGGATATGAGGAAAGAGTCATTGGAGTAGAAGGTATTCATGGAAGATGGGTATTGAAATCAAACAAATATGCTACATTAGTTGATCAAAACCATCAGAAGATTAAGGAACTGGTGCTCGAACCGCTTTCATTCTATGGATTATCTTTGAACAGGACTCATGAGGGAGCTTGGCTCTATTCTGAACCTGTAACGGAGGATCGCAAGCAATTTGTTAAGCTGCAATTACCAACTGAGGGCAACGTCGTAATTGGGCGAGCAGCATTATGCGATATGTGCTTCTCTAACTTGTATACATCCTCCAAACATGCTGAATTAATAATTGGCCATAATGAGTTATCGATACAGGATCTGAGCAGCTCGAACGGAACCTTTGTCAATGGCGTTCGGGTTAAGCATAAGATATTGGCACCAGGAGACATCATTTATATTATGGGCTTAAAAATCATTGTGGGCAGAGGATTTATTTCTGTTAATAACCCTGACGGTCAATTAACGTACAACCGTTCTATGCTTGTTCCCTTCTCGAAACCAACGGTGAGAAATTCGGAAGATGATGAGATGGATGAAGATGAGATAGAGCTTGACTATTTCTATCGTTCTCCGCGTTTTAAAAGGGAAATTAAGAGAACGGAATTTAAAATTGATACCCCTCCGGCGCTGGGTAATCAGGAGCAAACGCCATTTATGCTTATGCTGGGTCCCTCTCTAACTATGGGGATGGCGGCAGTCTTTATGGGATTGTTCACCATACAGAATTCGTTAAAGACTACAGGAAACATGACTCAGGCGATGCCTACGCTTATGATGTCTTCCAGCATGCTGATAGGAGCGATCTTGTGGCCGGTTCTAACTAGGCGTCATGAGAATAAGAAGCGCAAAGAAAGAGAACGAATGAGGCAAGAAAAGTATAAGGCGTATTTGGAAGAGACAGATCAGAATATAATGGCCGAATGTGAGCATCAAACGGCTCTGCTGCATGAAAACCATTCATCGTTAGATAGTACGCTGAACAGAATTAGACAGCGGCAACGGAATTTATGGGAAAGAACACTGGGCCAAGATGATTTTCTGAAAATTAGACTAGGTATCGGTTCCTTGCCATTGAACGCTGATATCAAAGTGCAAGAGAAACGTTTCACAATGGAAGATGACAATTTGATGGATGAATTGTATGCCTTGGCGGATGCTCCCAAGACGTTAAATAATGTTCCTATTACATTATCCTTATTAGAAGATAGAATCATAGGCATCATTGGCAGTAGGAATAGTGTTACTGATTTAATCAAGGGATTAATTCTTCAATTGTCTTCGTTACATAGCTATGATGAACTGAAGTTTGTATTTATGTATAACCGCAGTGAACAACATATATGGGAATTTGTGAAATGGCTGCCCCATGTATGGAACAAAGAAGCGGGTATCCGATTCGTTGCAACGCAGTCTAGCGATGTGAAAGAGCTGTCCGTGTATCTCGATAAGGAATTTTCGAGAAGGGAAAGTTTAACTTCAGATAGGTTGGATGAGCTTGGACCTTATTATGTGGTGTTCGCCATGAATAAGGAGTTGGCTACCCAAACAGAATTGTTGACTTCTATATATAAGCATAAGAAAAATTTAGGTGTCAGCGTTGTTCACTTATATGATGAGCTCATGAATTTACCGAAGGAATGCTCAATCGTGGTGGAAGCGGATAGGACACTCTCAAAAATGTATGACAGAGACGATATTACGGGTCAGCATATCGGCTTTCAACCGGATCTTTACCTCAAGCAAGATGAACGGGATCTGGCAGTAAGCTTGGCAAATCTTCAATTACATTCAACGGAAGCCAATTACACATTGCCTACGATGCTAACTTTTCTTGATATGTTCAACGTAGGAAAAATCGAGCATTTAAATGCGCTTACCCGTTGGAAGGAAAATGACCCTACCTTGACATTAGAGACACCTATTGGTGTGGACCCGTCAGGGGATTTGTTCAAACTAGATCTACATGAGAAATACCATGGTCCTCATGGTCTTATTGCGGGGATGACAGGATCAGGGAAAAGTGAATTCATCATGACCTATATCCTCTCCCTTGCTGTCAATTACCATCCCAATGAAGTTGCTTTTATTCTAATTGATTATAAGGGTGGCGGAATGGCCAATGCGTTTACTAAGCTTCCTCATTTGGCAGGTACAATTACCAATCTAGATGGAGCCGCTGTCAAACGTTCTTTAATCTCCATTCAGAGTGAACTGAAACGCCGCCAAGCTATTTTTAGTGAAACAAGCAAAAAGGTAAATACAAGCAACATTGATATCTATAAATATCAAAAATTATTTCGTGAGGGTTTGGTTACGGAGCCGCTTCAGCATTTATTCATGATTTCGGATGAATTTGCAGAACTAAAGACACAACAGCCTGAATTCATGGAGCAGCTAATTAGTGCAGCAAGGATTGGAAGAAGCTTAGGGGTGCATTTAATACTTGCGACGCAGAAGCCATCAGGAGTAGTTGATGATCAAATATGGAGCAACAGCAAATTTAGAATTTGCCTTAAAGTACAAGAAAAGGCAGACAGCATGGATATGATTAAACGTCCAGATGCCGCGGAGCTATCTATCACTGGTCGTTACTATGTTCAGGTCGGCTTTAATGAATTGTTCGAGTTAGGACAGTCCTCTTGGGCGGGAGCTCCTTATTATCCGACAGACCGCGTAGAGAAGCAAAAGGATGAGAGTATCGTTATTATTGATCATTTTGGGAGAACGCTCAAGCAAGTTAAGAGTGATAAGAGGGAAATGGCTTCTAAAAACCCACCAAAGCAGATCGATGAGATTAACGAGTACTTAGCGGAAATTGCCAAAGAAGAGGGAATTAAGGTTAAGCCATTATGGCTTGATCCTATCCCGGAATTCATTTATATTCCGGAGCTGCAGGATAAATATCAGGCCTATGAGACCACCCCATATTGGATAAACCCTACACTGGGAGAAGTTGATGATCCAGCTAACCAGAGTCAGTTCAGAATGACATTTCCTTTAAGTCAAGAAGGTAACGCGATTATATATGGATCAGCTGGAAGCGGGAAGACCACATTTTTGACGACATTAATCTATTCCATTATTAACGAGCACACACCAGAGGAAGTTCATCTCTATATTATGGATTTTGGCTCTGAGACGTTAAAAGTTTTTGGAAAAGCACCACATGTGGGAGATGTCCTATTGTCCCATGACGCAGAGAAAATTAATAACTTGTTCAAAATGTTGTATCAAGAGATTGAGAAGAGGAAAAAGTTGTTTTCTGATTACGGTGGAGATTATCATTCTTACATTAGGTCTACGAAATTCGGATTGGAATCGATTGTTGTCATGATCCATAACTACTCGGCTTTTGCAGAGACCTATGAGGAGAAGGAAGATGCCATCTCTTATCTAACGCGTGAGGGCATCAAGTATGGTATTTATTTCATATTCACAGCATTAAATACGAATGCTGTGAGATACCGAATTTTGCAAAACTTCAAGCAGCTATATGTACTGCAATTAAATGATGCATCAGATTACTCGGGCGTGTTAGGAAATACAGATGGTGTATATCCTTCCAAATTAAAAGGTAGAGGAATTGTGAAAACAGATCGCACCTACGAATTCCAAACTGCTCATATCTTTCAAGATGTTGAGCGCACTTTAGATCTTGTTCGTGAGTACTGCTACGGCTACCTGAAGCAATGGGATGGAGCATCTGCAAGAAGAGTTCCAATCTTGCCGGAGAAGATTGATACCGTTTATTTGGAACAAGAACCGAGACCTAAGGATTGGACTACAATTCCGATAGGTGTGGAGAAAAACAGCCTGCAGTTGTCCAATTATTCCTTCAATCGTTATATTAACCTTGTTCTGTCGCAGAGTAATGAGAGTGCGAGCTTCATGCAAGGCTTAGCAGAAGTAATTGCAGCATACGGGGATACGAAGTTAATCGTAATCGATTCTCATGATACGTTTGAGCTCGATAGCGACAAGACTTATACGCATATAAAGGATGATAAGCAATTTGATCAAGTTGTTATTGAATTGTTTAATACGCTAGTGAATCGTAATAACAGCTACAAGGATGCGAAGGACGAAGGACAGCCTGCACCTGTATTTGAACAAATGACATGCATGATCCACTCTTTCTCAGGCTTAATGTCCAAGATATCGGAAGATACGCAGGATAAGCTCAAAATATTGCTTGAGAAAGGTAATATAGTTTACAACGTTAACTTCATTATTAGCGATGCCGTTTCGTCTATTTCTGCTCTCTCTTATGAGAGTTGGTTCAAAACAAACGTGTCTCTTAATGATGGAATATGGTTAGGGAATGGGATTTCGGATCAATATCAGCTTAAGCTGACCAAAATGTCCAATGAACTATACCAAGAAATTGGCGATGAGTTTGGTTACGCAGTGGTAAGAGGGAAATTCACGTTAGTGAAGCTGCTCACTTCCATGACGACTGACTTGGAGGTGGAGTTGGTTGGATAAGTTTTTAATCGAAGTCTATATCCCAGCTCTGAACAGAAGCTACGATGTCTATATTCCAACACTTACGAAGCTTCACGAAGTCGAAGCCTTATTAGCAGCGGCTATAACGGAACTATCCGATGGCTATTTCACTGCGGGACAAGATACTATGCTATGCGATCAAGAAAGCGGAATACTGCTGGATATTAACCAATCAGCCATAGAGCTAGGCTTACAAAACGGCTCTAGACTGATGTTAATATAAATAATACTTATTGAAGGGAGTAATTAAAATGGCTAGAAAAATTGTGGTTGATCCTGCAAAACTAACTTCAGCGTCACAGAAGATGGATGGAATGGTTGCCGAATATGTAAAACAGTACACACTGTTATTTACTGAAGTGGAGGGAATGGGAGCTGCTTGGCAAGGTAAGGACAATGTAGCTTTTGTCAACCAAATCAAAGGTTTCCAAGATGATTTCACTAGAATGAAAGAGATTACGTCGGAATACGCTAGTTTCTTAAAGACAAGCGCTGATAGATATACGGCTACACAAAGTAATTTGGAAAGCTCGGCTAGAAAGTTAACTAACTAATTATTTAGGAGGAACTGCTCATGGCTATAGAAGGAATTAATATTTCGTTAGGTGAGGTTACCAAGACGGCAGCTTCACTTCGTAGAATTAATAAGTCTTTGACGGAAAGACTGGGCGAAATCAAAAAAGAGATGGACGGCCTGGCAGCATCATGGCAGAGTGATGCTTCCACGACCATTAGAAACAATTTTAATTCATTTGCCCCTCGATTTGAGGAGTATCGGGCTGTTGTAGAGTCGTATGCAGCTTTCTTAGATGGCGCTGTATCCGATTACGATGCTGCAGAGACTGCGATTAACAACAACGCAAGCGCTTTTAAATAAACAGGTTAATACAGATTTCGGGGGCGAGCATTATACCCCCGTTTTGTTGTATTAACGAATTTAAGGAAAGCTGGTGTCGTCATGGGGATTAACGTTTCAATGGCCTATTCGCAGTCTAACAGCATAAGTGGATATGCGGCAGAATTAAGAGGTATAAAAAACGGTCTGGTTCAATATAAGACGGAACTAAATCAGGCCTGGCAGTCTATTGAAATACAGTTTGTGAATAGAGCGCTGGATTTGATTACAGCAGAGCTCGGTACAATTTCTTCGGAATTGGATTCATTAAGCAGTGATATTAGTTCCGTTGCTAATGAAATTAGACGTGAAGAAGAGGCGGCAGCCGCAGCCGCAGCAGCGAGACGGGCAGCGGAAGAGGCTGCTGCAAAACAAGCTGCTGCAACTGCAGCTAAAGCAAAGGCATCTACTGGGAAAAAATGAGCGAATTACGCTAATAGAGATGAGAAGGATCGTAAACATATTTTATTTAAGGAGTGCCTTTTAAGTGTCTCAACTTATATTCGATATGAACGCAGTTCAAACATTAAGCCTGGAATTCCGAAGAAATATGGCCAAGTTGTCAGCTGTACGGTCGAATATAGCCTCAGTAAGAGGCGGCGTAGATTCCAGTATTAGCGCGCGCAGAAATATCGGTTCCAGAATGAATGGGATAAATAATAGCTTGCACAGCTTAGAAGGTCGATTAGAGAACTTAAACCAGTTGTTGCAGCAGGGATTGAATGAATACAGCCAAACGGAAGAGGAACTAATTAATAGGGCGAAGGAAATCGCTTATGCCTATAATAAAACAATCGGGGATCAGATTAAGGATTTTTACGCGGATCTTGTAAGTAAAAGCGAAATATTAATGCCGTTGCGTAATGCTTCTATCCTGTTTGCGGCTAATGTTCTAGATTCCAAAAGTTTATTAATCGCAGCGGGGAATTTAAAGTTTACTATGTTTAAGGAAAACGGAAATACATTCATTAAAATATTAAATGGAACCAAACCAATAAATTATCAATCCTACAGGGAGCTTCTTGTTACTTACTTGGGTGGAGCTAGCGGGAAATGGGACAGTAACCTAATTAATCGCTTGGTTAATGACGGTCTTTTTCTATATGGAAACAAAGGCACGAAAAATGGTGTAAAGGTGTCGGACTACACCAAAAGAAGCGAAAAGCTTAAGGATACCTCAACCCAATTTGTGGATTTAAACGCGGCTATTAAAAATTTGTCTGACTCTAAGCCAAATGTGGCAATAAAAGCGGCAAAGGCTGCTATTAGTGAAAACACCATATGGAAAGACTTTACAGGTTGGAAGGGTGCTTCCACGATTACCAAATTCGGGAAGGGATTCGGTATACTAGGTTCAAGTTTAACAGTCATAGATAATGGGTTTAGTACTTTCTATAATCAGAATACGGGAGAGTGGCACGCTTCACCAAAGAAGGTTGCTAAATTTTTTGTTGATTTATCTGTAGATGTAGGAGCTGGTGCGGGTTCTATGGCAGTGGGCGCAGTAGTCGGATCGTTTTTCTTACCACCTGCAGGAACAATAGTAGGGGCAGCTGTTGGAGCAGGTCTGAATTTCGCGGCAAACGTAAAGGTATTTGGGGATGATCCTAAAAAAAGCCTTGTTGATTATACAAAGGATTCTGCAAACAAACTGGCTAACGACATATATGATAATGCAAGCAAAGGAATCGATAAGCTATCCAAGCTGTTTTGGTAGGGGGGATCGTTCTGAGAGACTTAGAGAATGGCAATAATCGAAGTAAAAGAAGTTCGATCTTCAAGCGTTATCACCCGGAGTGGGCATCGAGTTTATTATGGAAGATGGTTATGTTAAGTGCAATTACTACAAGTGTTTTAGGGTTAACGGTATCCTTTAATGCTGATTATGTAGAGAAGACTTCAAATGGCATAGTGCTAGCTTTATTCGTAATCCTTTTTCTACAACTATGTTCAGCCGTGTTTTTCTCTTCCGAAAAAAGAGCATTTAAATATCAAAAACTACACTTAGTCATTGTATGTGTGACGTTAATAAAATTCTCGTTAGATGGTTATTTCATGTATTTTATCGTTAATGATGCAAAAAATTTACCTGACAGCAATATAGCCATAGGAATAGTAACGTTAGTGGGCGGATTTGTTTTTCTAGCAGCAGCAACCGTTCTAAAAACACGGAGCTTGAATAAAGCAGCCTCCGCTATAAAAATAGAAAAAGAAAAAAACGAGCGGAATCCAGAGTGGGTGTATGCATTCATCAAATGTTTTTGCTATATAGCGTTTATCATTATTTTATGGAAGATAGCTAAAAAGTTTGGTTATTCCCCAGAAGGCTATCCATTGGTTATTTTATATCATGCTTTCATTATTCAAGTATATATCGCCCTGAAATGGTCTGAGGTCTTCAACGCAACCATTTCTAAGCTGAAGAATGAGTTCGACTTATTGAAGCCGAAACCTTCTCATTTGGCACACGAAACCGATTTTGTACCGAAAGAAACAAAATGGTACTTTCTAATTTTGATAAAGATGATTCAGTATTTTTGCTTATTTTTCATTGGATTTCTGGGTACAAAAATAACCTTTGAGCCATTAAATGGTTTTAACTTTACACTCTATGTAACACTCCTATATCTACTACTCAAGTGGATAAGCCAATATCCTATATCATACAACGGTATGTATTTTATAAATGGCATCCTCTCCGGTATTGGTGTATGCTTCCTACTGCTATTTATTTCATTTGTAATAGGGACCTACACGGTAGATTTTTCAATGGGAATGCTTCAATTATTCATAAGTATGATTTCTATGGTATATGTATGGTGCTTTAATTTTATTTATCTATTGCGAAAACATCAGATCCAAGGAAGAAGGAGATGGCTAGAATAATAAACATTTACATATTTATATTTTGAGGATGATTTAGTGGTTTGGGGATGATCCGAAGAAAAGTCTTGTTGATTATACAAAGGATTCTGCGAATAAAGCCGCTGATAGCGTTATTAATCAGCTATCCAAGCTGTTCTGGTAGGGGGGATCGTTCTGAGAGACTTAGAGAATGGCAATAATCGAAGTAAAAGAAGTTCGATCTTCAAGCGTTATCACCCGGAGTGGGCATCGAGTTTATTATGGAAGATGGTTATGTTAAGTGCAATTACTACAAGTGTTTTAGGGTTAACGGTATCCTTTAATGCTGATTATGTAGAGAAGACTTCAAATGGCATAGTGCTAGCTTTATTCGTAATCCTTTTTCTACAACTATGTTCAGCCGTGTTTTTCTCTTCCGAAAAAAGAGCATTTAAATATCAAAAACTACACTTAGTCATTGTATGTGTGACGTTAATAAAATTCTCGTTAGATGGTTATTTCATGTATTTTATCGTTAATGATGCAAAAAATTTACCTGACAGCAATATAGCCATAGGAATAGTAACGTTAGTGGGCGGATTTGTTTTTCTAGCAGCAGCAACCGTTCTAAAAACACGGAGCTTGAATAAAGCAGCCTCCGCTATAAAAATAGAAAAAGAAAAAAACGAGCGGAATCCAGAGTGGGTGTATGCATTCATCAAATGTTTTTGCTATATAGCGTTTATCATTATTTTATGGAAGATAGCTAAAAAGTTTGGTTATTCCCCAGAAGGCTATCCATTGGTTATTTTATATCATGCTTTCATTATTCAAGTATATATCGCCCTGAAATGGTCTGAGGTCTTCAACGCAACCATTTCTAAGCTGAAGAATGAGTTCGACTTATTGAAGCCAGAATCACCTCATTCGGCACACGAAACTGCTTTTGTACCGAAAGAAACAAAATGGTACTTTCTAATTTTGATAAAGATGATTCAATACTTTTGTTTAATTTTTATTGGAATTATGGGTACACAAATAACCTTTGAGCCATTGAACGGTTTTGGCTTTACGCTTTATGTAACACTCTTATATCTACTACTCAAGTGGATAAGCCAATATCCTATATCATACAATGGTATGTATTTTATAAATGGCATCCTCTCCGGTATTGGCGTATGCTTCCTAATTGCATTTATACCGTTTGTAACAGGAGCCTATACGGTAGACTCTTCAACGGGAATGCTTCATTTTTCGATATATATGATTCCTGTCGTATATGTATGGTGCTTTAATTTTATTTATCTATTGCGAAAACATCAGATACAAGGAAGAAGGAGATGGCTGGAATGAAAATAAAACGTTGCCCCATTATGTTCAAGAATGTGATTAGTGCTCGAATAACTACAGAGTCGGAAAATTGGTATGAGGCTGCTCAAGGGCTGAGAAATGCAGTTATTAGAAATGGTCTTTATGGGACAGGGCCGGTTATGTATCAAGCCCTTGCATTGGAGCCTAAGACGAATAAGGTGGAATACAACTTTTATATTCCAGTCAGCGAGCCAGTCGCGATGGAGAAGAATGAGCAGTATCAATTCGAAGAAACGTGGATTGTCCAAGACGCGCTGGTCTTAAGACATGCTGATTTGGATGAGAGTATCGAAGAATCGTATGAGCTGCTGCGGGCATGCGCGGAAGCCCACCAACTAACCCTGCAAGAACCCTTTTACAATATTTATCTGGATGTATTCGGCGGTGGCGTAATTGATATTTGTGCCCCGATCATCAAGGAGGGCTAAGCATGGTACTGCTAGGGGATTCAATTCGTTATACGAATGTGATTTCGAAGAAATATCGCTATCATTACAATGAAATGAATGCGATTATGGAAAGCTTTGTTACCGATATTATTAAGATTAATGCAACGGTAAATGGACCATTATTTTATTCCATTAATAACGTGCCGATGGATGAAATGGTTGAGGCTGAATTTTTTATGCCAGTGATTGAGAATCAAGTCGATGTGATAGAAGATATGCATTTCCACAGTTATTTCAACATTGAAGATATGATAACGTACTGCGTCTACAATGAGGTTGAGACTACTACCGAGATAGCCTATGGTTATTTATTGGAATATATTAAGCAAAATCATCTCCGTCAAGTGACACCGATCTTCCATATTCTATCTGGTGATCACTCCTTGCAGTACGTTTTTATTAAGATTGGTATTGTGCCAGAGGAAAAGAAAGAGCCTGTATGGCGTTAATGTGGATATAAGATGTGAAGCTTTATTCGGAAACTACATAAAGGTAAGGTGAGTGTTCTTGTTACAAAACGGTGATGTACTTGGTGGTCGATACAAGGTAGAGTCCCTTTTAGCCAAAGGAGGAATGGGATGCGTTTACCTAGTCAAAGACAGCAAATTAAACAATAAAATTTGGGTTGTGAAGGAGATGACCCAGATTAACAATAACGAAGCCTTCCTTGAAGAAGCGCGATTGTTGACCAGCTTGTCACATCCCAGCATCCCAAAGATTACGGATTACTTTGAGCCAGATGAAATCGGCAACTGTTACTTAGTTATGGAATACATAAATGGTGTCACGCTTCAGAAGCATTTCGAAGATGCAGCCTGTAATTTGGCTTTACAAGAGATTATAGCCTTTGCTTCGCAGTTATGTGAGGTATTAAGTTATTTGCATCATCAAGAAAGCCCGATTGTATTCAGAGATCTTAAGCCATCAAACCTGATGCTGGATGAATACGGACGATTAAAGCTGATCGACTTCGGAATTGCTCGCAAATATGATGAAGCCAAATTATCGGACACCGTACAGATGGGAACCGTTGCATTCGCAGCCCCTGAACAATTCGAGAACAAGCAAACGGATCCGCGGACCGATATTTATGCGGTAGGAGCAATCATGTATTACCTGGCTAGCGGCGGACATTATTATTTCAGGAATACGGTACCGCTCAGTCAGGTGTTCGCCCAGTTCCCAAGTGAGTTTGTGCGTCTACTGCAGCAATTGCTTGAGACGGACCCCAATCTGAGATATCAAGATATTAATGATGTTAGAGCGATGCTGGAACAGATACAAGCAGACTCAGGAGCTCGGGTTGAATCCGATATTTCGAAGACGTTAATGATTAAACCGGGCGCACAGCATATACACCAAAGTCAGCAGCATCTCCCACAACAAGAATCTGCAGCTCCAAACATAGGCAGGAAGATGCACACCGTGCAAGCTTCACAGAATCATCCTGGGCTAATTATATATTTGCTAGATGTCAGTGGATCGATGACACTGATGAACGGAGAGAAACGTCGTCTTGACTTGGTTACTGATTCTTTGTATGTCGCCTTGAAGCAGATGGTGTTCCGTTCAACCAAGGGCAGTAGAATATCTTCTCGCTATCGTGTTGCTGTATATGCCTATAGCGACGATGTACATGATGTACTTGGCGGTATTAAAGGAATAGATGAGCTTATGCATACAGGTTTGCTCCCATCGCTACAAACGCAGCGTTTCACAGATACTGCCAAAGCGTTCCAGCATGTTGAACAGCTGCTTCATTCAGAGCTGGCTCGCATACAGGATGGTCCTGCTCCTCTAATCTGCCATATGACAGATGGTGTCTATACCGGTGAAGATCCCGAGCCGATCGTACGTAGAATTATGGATATGTCTGTTAAGGATGGCAACGTGCTTGTAGAGAACATCTTTATCTCGGACGATGTATTGCAGCAAGAGGTAGAGTATCCGAAGCGCTGGCAGGGCGTGCAAGAGCATACAGATTTCCGGGATGAATATGGACGCAAGCTTAGGCGGATGTCATCGGTCATTCCAGAGAGCTATCGACAGATGATGCGTGAGGCCAATTACAACCTGGCTGAAGGCGCCTATCTTATGTTTCCTGGAACGAATCCTGATTTGGTATCGCTGGGCTTTCAAATGTCTGCAGCGACTCCTATATATTAGCTATGAGAAATATTGTACAGACTTCTCAGCATACAGAAACACCTATCGTGCGCGTAAATAGAGGTACATGGAGCTATCAATACGGCTACTCCCGGTCAGCAGAGGCGATAGCCTCTGGGGATGTTGGACAAGACTATGTAACACTTGCTGAAGAACAGAATCATATTGCTTTCGCATTATGCGATGGCATCAGTATGTCGTATTTTGGCGATCTTGCTGCAAGATTTCTGGGAGATAGGTTACGAGATTGGATATCGACGCTCAATCAAGGATCGTTGAATGCAAGGGACTTGTCGAATCAGCTGCATGGGCATTTGAGAGAGTGGGCTGATAAAGCCGATAGTCAACTGAAAGACCATCAAATTCCAGATGGCGTTAAAGGGATGCTCCGTGACGTATTGCTCGCGAAGAAAAAGCTTGGGAGTGCAACCGTTTATGCCTGTGGAAGAATCGATATGCCTAGTGTGGCTTTCCCTCAAGGAAGGATAATATTAGCTTGGCAGGGTGACACGAGGATTAGAATGTGGGCAGATCAGCAGGAACAAAAGGGATACTTCGGAGATCGCTTCCATACGCGTGAGCAATGGAATACCGTAAACGGACCGGTTGGTGGAATGCCTCACATCTATATGAATCACTTGCTTCATGGTGATAATGAAGGAAGGCTGCTCATCTATTCCGATGGCCTGCAGATTATAGATCATAGTGACGATGTTTCCATCGAGGCGATATCGAGTGTCATGAAAAAAGAAGCGGTTAATCCTTCCAGTGATGATATGTCAGTTTTTCAGATAGAGTGGCATTCCATCTAACAGTTGTATTCCATTCCGAATTTAATAGAGGGAGAGTAGCGGCATGGCATTTCAGACAGAAGTGAATTCAGAGCTCGTGATCAACGGGCAATTATTTTATATCGGGGAGCATCCCTATGCACCAGGTGTGCCATATGGACAGGAGGGAAGACAAGGTACTGTTTATTTGCTGCACTCTGAGGACCGAAAGCAGAAGAAAGCGTTCAAGGTGTTCCGCTCTAAGCTTGCTAACCCATCGACCGTTCATCTTTCATCCCAAATCAGTAAATTTTCGGCGATGGATGGCTTAGCTGCCTGTGAACGAAAGACCATAACTCCGCATAATAATCCGGACTTGCTTGCTCAAGAGCCAGATCTCCTCTACGCCGTCGTCATGCCTTGGATTGATGGGCCCACTTGGATGGATATTGTTCTCAACAAGCAACAACTAACCCGTAGACAAAGCTATACGGCGGCATTTGCATTAGCCGAAATACTCGTCACTATGGAACAACGCGGTCTTGCTCACTGCGATCTATCCGGTCCCAATCTCATCTTGCCCATGCTGGCGGAAGGACGTAATCAAGTTAAGTCTTCTAATTTCGTCCAGCTCATTGATCTGGAGCAGATGTTTTCAATTCAATTCGAAAGGCCTGAATATTTGCCTACCGGTTCACCTGGCTATGCTCCCAAGTATGTGAATGCTCAAATGTGGAACGCACAATCGGATCGATTCTCTGGAGCGGTTATTCTGATGGAGATGCTTGCCTCTTCTACTAGTGTTTTCACGCAGCAAGCATGGGGTGAGAGTTATTTCGAACCTGGTGAGCTTCAAACGTTCTGCGGACGTTATGATCATCTTCTTCAAGCAATAAAGCTGATATGGGGAGAAGGAATTGTATCTCTCATTCAGAGAGCTTGGGAGAGCGATGAGCTTAGTCAATGCCCTACGTTTGGCGAATGGCTGTTGGAGTTATCCAAAGTAGATCCATCTGTTATGAGAGAGGATGCAACCGTATCAATGGCTCATCGGGAACAAGCTCCAGCCGCTGCTGTCATCCGCCAGGAGGAGAAGAAGGTTGTTTCTGCTGGGCATCGCGAATCTGCCGCTTCTCCAAGGGCAAGCGTGCCGCCTAAGGAAAATGCATTGCCTGATCAGGTTCGTTACAGTCAGCTAATGAACAAGGCAAAAGAATATGAGAATAAAGGAAATGCAGCCAAAGCTATTGAGACTTACAGATCCATACAATCGATGAATCCGCGTATAAGCGTTGCCAAAGAAATCGACATGGCAATTGAGCAATTGCAGAAGCAGTTGCTTAATAGAAGCAAGGAGAAGAATAAGATTGCATATGGCAAGTTACTTAAAAAGACGGTACAAACGATTGCTGCTGTAGTCATAATAGCGGGAATTGGTTTTGGCGGATATTATGCTTTTAACTACTTCAAATCCTTATCAAAGGAAGGCCCGACAGTCCCTAATAAAGCACAAGCTCAGGTAATAAGTGAAGAGGTTGAGCAGTTGAAGCTGGAAATAGCCAGCAAAGACAAAACGATTTCGGAGCTTACCGAACAAGTAGCAGAGCTGAGAAAGCCGCTCGCACAGCGCAGTAACGAGCTCGTTCAACAGCTTAACACAGATTTTGAAGAGATTAAGAGATTGTCAGAGGCAGATGCGAACGAAGATACAGAGCTGCACCAGAAAATATTCGAAGCGTCTGAAGTATATATCAAGCATTATCATCGCTATTTTAGAAATGCTTACAATTTGGATGAAGCTGCTCTACAGCAGATTAACACGGTTGAAGGCTATTATTTTCCATTCATTTATAATCGTAACCGCAATGCACAATTAAATTATAAATTTTTCATCGACTACAAAGAAAACTTTAAATTGGAGGACTAGATTATGATTTATGGCGCTTCACTTGGACCTTTCGTAAAGAAGGCATTGGCGGACAGAGGCTTCCAAACCACGAGTCCCAAATTAATCGAGCTGCTCCCACTCGCATCCACGCAATCCAAGATGGATGCAATCATATTGGGGCCAAAAGATATGAACGGGCCGAAAGGGATGGCGCTGAATGCGGCGATTCTGGAGAAGCATCCTTCCATTAAGATCGTCTATTTCTATACTAGGGATTCGGAAGATCACTTAATCGATGGTGACGTTCTAAAAATTCAAGTTCCCAAGTTAACACTTGAAGATATACAAGATGCCGTTCATACCGTAATAGAAGGTAACACGATTAGTGAGGATCAACGGGTATTCGAATCCTCGGACACAAAAAATCACTTCAGTGTTGACGAGACAGCGGAGTTAGAGGTGGCAAGCACGGAGAACTCACCTGCTATAGCTGACCCTCAACCGTCAAGTAGTGAAGTTTCCGCGGGATTGGAACAACGCTTCGCTGAGCTGGGGAAATTTGCAGATTTTGATTATCTGAAAAAATCGCTTAACAAAAATAGCATTCAAGATGAGCTGAGCAATGAGAATACCCAGTATGCGGAAGTTGTAAATATGCTGGAGGAACTGGACTCTCAAATCGCAAGAGTGTTCAAAGACATTACTATCCCTCCTGATATGCGATTCGAGAAGCTGAAGCAGATTGGAGTCAGTCGCGCTGCATACAAAGGGCAAGAGAGCAGCTTATTCGCAGATAAACTTGCCCATATCATGGAGTATATTGTCTTGTCCGCGGAAGAAACAGTAGATGCCCGTATCAACCAGATGAGAGAGGCACTCGACACAATTACGTCTGCAAGACTGATCTACGAGGATCATGGCAAGCTCCAGGAGCTAATTGATGCTAGACTTTCGGTTCAAATGGGTTTAATGGAGCTATCGAAAGAGATTATTGAAATGTATCAAGCGATGGATTTGAGCGTGAACGAACTAATTGATCATATTCAAGATAAAGGCCCTTCTAGCTATTCGCATATCAACGAAATTATGGATCCCATCAAGCCATTATTCGTTCCACAGAATATGGCTGCTATTACGAGCCGGCTATTATCAGACCTGAATAGGAACAAAGTGACTTTCTCAGTCATTGAAGAGAAAGTCAGAAGTGTGATTAATTTGGTGTTCAAACTCTGTGAAGAAGACGCTACGATCATTGCCTATCAACAGAAGCTGATTCAACTGCTACAAGCACAAAGGGTCGAAGATGTGGTTATTGTAGATCATGTTATAAAAAATTCACTAAGACTATTCGTTGGTCCATCGGACACAGGAAGAACGGCTACTGCGCTAACATGGTCAGGTGTCGTTTCAAGAAGACAAAACACCCTGCTGCTCGATCTTACCGGGCATTCCAAGCTGACTCAATACGGAATTGAGCCGATTGAATTAGAGGAATTTTTAAATGAGCGCCTGGAGAGATCCTTCTTATGCGTGGTAGGGAATTTGGACAACCCCGTGGTACAAGCATCGGATTTAATTATGGAGTTAAAGAAACGGCTGAATTATTATGCTCATATCCATGTGCTTCTCGATGCCACACAGACGGAACTAATTAGTCTGCTTGCCTCATCTGCATTGTCCATTCATTTCATTACGGATTGCTCACCGAGAGGAACGGAGTTAATGAAGCCAGCTGTCCAAGCATTCCAAGAACAAAATATCGCTCAAAAAGTAATCTTGATAGATCCGCCTGTAGATCCAATCAGATTGGTGAATGATCTTACTATCGATCCCTTATTGGCCAAGGTAATCATTCTGCCGCGAATAAAATATATCCGTGCGTGCTCGCTAAATCGTATGAAGCCTTTCGAGAGCAAAGAAGTAGAAGAAGTGTTTGAAGAGGCGTTTAGGTAGTTATAGGTAATATCGTAATTTCCATATGGATGGGACGGTGCAGGACTTGTCGATGATTCGAATAGACTTGAATGCCATCGAAGCGGCCAAGCCGAAGCTGAGTCAGGGCATGCAGAAATGCGCGCAGCTTCATGGAAGCTTGTCTTCGACGGTGTATCAAGTCGATTCCTCAATTGGAGCCAGAAGAAGCATCCGGTCGAGGCTGGATCGAACGGCACAGCGGATGCGGGAGCTGGATCAGAAACTGAGGGAACTGAATACCTTCGTCCATGGTGCGCAGGAGCAGCATAGCGGTTTAGAACAAACGTTGGCGCAGCAGGCACAGGCTCTTCGCAGAGAGATAGAAGCAAGATATGCAAGCATGGCACGGGCGGCGAGTGATGCTGAAAAAGGAAAAGAGCAGCTCGCTTTGCTGGCTTTGACTCTACGTTCGGCATTTGATTGGTTGGAGACGTTTATCGAGCGATTTCGACCAGCGAGTGGTCCACTGCAGCAAACAGGGACGGGTGCCGATGAGCAGCCACGTTTCGAGTACCCTAATTACGATAATAGGATTATAGATGAAGATGTCTTAAATCGAAATGATCCTGAGGTTTACAAGCGTTTGATGGCAGGGAGGTTTGGTCGTCTAAGTGAGGAAGAGCAACGCGATTGGATTATACAAGCGGAGCAGAGCAAAAAAGAGGGAGAAAGATCTAATAAAGAGGCCTACATGGGTCGTAGCTTCGAAACGGGATTCGCCTACGCAATGGAAAGCAGTCTACTAGGGCTTGTGGATATCGTAAGCCAAACGGCGAGCCATCCGATCCAAACAGTCAAAGCACTCTATAAAGACATGGAAGATGGTATCGTAAATGTGGTCAAGGATCCAATTGGTGTAGCTAAGGACGGTTTCTCACAAGCGAGGTGGACGTTTAACGATTTCATTAAAGGAGGGCCGAGTAAAAAAGGTTATTATATAGGTGTGTTGTTTGCAGGATTGGTGTTTTCAAGTGTAGTACCAAAAATCCCTGGACTACCGGGTAAAGGAAATAAGGATAAACCAGAGAGTGCTACCGGTCAAGGAAATGGTGGTACTCCTACGAATCCGAAGCCTAACCAATCGGCAGAAAAGCCGTCTGACAAGCCTTCGGAGAATGGTAAAGAGACGGAGGGGACGGGTAATGTTGTTATCAAACTTGAGCCAAGAGGTAAACCGGTCGTTATTCCAATAGAAGTACGACAAGATCAAATTGCTCTTCAAACATATGAGAAGTTGAGATCGACAGGTTTGGATATACAAGAAATTCAGACATTTGCTAAAAATACAGGATTAAGTTTAGAAGAAGCAAAAACTTTAAAGGAACATATGATTCTAACAAAACATGAAAACCTAGTTAATCAGTATGAGGGAACGTATTATTCCGACTATTTCCATCCTGTCTGGGATGTTGCGTATGGTTGGGAGCGTGCTTTAAAGGGAGAACTACTAGCAGATGAAAAAGCGTACTTTAGACAACTGGCTGATCATGAATTAGCGGAGTCGCAATTAATGCAACAAGGTGTACCTTATAGAGATGTAGGGGGAATAGAAAATCAAAGATTTACAGGCGATCCTCCGGGTGCTCATGAACTAGCACCGCCTCAACCTGATAACTACCCTGGTTTTAGACCTGATATGCGTGATCCCAAATAATATGGATTTCAAATATGACATAAAGGAAGAGGGAAAACATTGGATAGGTTTGAAAAGGCAGTACAAAGAATTATCAATATTGATTGGAGCTTCAGGAAACATGACCGACCATCATATGAATTACTTGTAACTGAATTTATTAATAGGGGTAACGTTTTTAGGGATGTTTATTGTCCTGAGAATAATATGCGTAAGCCCATATACAGTGCAGTACAGGTATTAGGTATTGAAGAAAAAATACGAATTGATATCCAAAAAAAGGTTGAGGGATTAGATTTAATAAAACAAGGTTGGATGGTAGAGTTCTTGTGCAAATATTTTTTAGAGTGGGAATGGATAATTAGTTATGGAGTAAACATAGATGTACGTTTCGAAGATCTTTATGAGCCTATAATATTGTTGTTTGAGAGGGGTGGGAGAGTCAGTTATCACCATAATGAGCTTGTTTGTGGAAAATATGGGTGGCCTCAAAATGTTCATTCTTTTCCAAGAACAGAATTTATTGAATTGAACATTGAGAGACTAGATGAAATTGATGGAGTAGTATAGTGAATACGATAATTTTATATAAATTTACTCTGTATGAGTAGAATATATCATATATAACCAGAATTAATACCACATTGCGAGCTATCCACTCGTGCTGTGGTTTTCTATTTATTTTCTGATTTAATAATATAACTGTGGGAACGGGTAAACCTAAGTCTGTTGAGCCAAGAGGTGAACCTAATATTTTTATTCCTGCATTTGAAGCGGAAAAGACAGCACTAAAGATATATGATAGATTAAGACAAACAGGATTAGATACAAAGGAACTTGAAACATTCTCTAAAAAAACGGGTCTAAGTTTAAAGGAAGCTACTGCAGTGAAGAAACATCTATTTTTAACTAAACATGTTAATTTGGTTGATGAAAATGGTAAATATTATTACGATGGATACTTCACTCCAGATTACAATATAGCGTATGGATGGGGAAAAGCGTAGAAAACTGAACTATCGGCTGAGGAAAAAGCGTGGTTTAGACAACTAGCTGACCATGAATTGGAAGAAAGTAAGTTGATGCTACAAGGAGAGACTATTCGCAAAATCGAATCGTGGAAAGGTGTTGGATCAACAGGAGATCCACCAGGTGCCCATGATTTAGCACCGCCACAACCTGACCTTGCCTTAATTATGTGGACAGTAAGAAAACCTCATTATAACTTTTTATTCTAGATATTAAACCGCCTCAAAACGCTGTAATGGCGGGATGTAACCGTTGGAGGAATGTGTTCTCCGTCGATTGTAAAACAGC
>NZ_VDBO01000014.1 GCF_005930355.1 Paenibacillus sinopodophylli | reverse complement strand
GATACCGTCGGTGTTGCCGTGATGCTGCTCACGCCATTAGCCACGCTCGCCGTGTAGCTTGTCGTGCCAGATGCAAACACCGGACTCAGCGTTCCACTCGACAGACTCAACCCGCCTAAGTCAGCGTTGCTGCTTAAAGCTGCCGCCGCTCGTGTCACCGTCACCGTGTACGTCTTCGTCGTTGTGCCGTCCTCTGCCGTCACCACCGTCGTGATCGTGTTGCTCCCCACATTCAAGCTAATGTCTCCCGATGCTGCTCCGCTCGCAACTGCTATGCCGTTCACCTTCACCGTCCCATTGCTGTCCGACACTGTCGGTGTTGCTGTGATGCTGCTCACGCCATTCGCCACGCTCGCCGTGTAGCTTATCGTGCCAGACGCAAACACCGGGCTCAGCGTTCCGCTCGATAACGACAAGCCGCTTAAGTCAGCGTTGTTACTTAACGCTGCTGCCGCTCGTGTCACCGTCACGGTGTACGTCTTCGTTGTCGTGCCATCCTCTGCCGTTACCACCGTCGTGATCGTGTTGCTTCCCACGCTCAAGTTAATCGTTCCAGACGTTGCTCCGCTCGCAACTGCTATGCCGTTCACCGTCACCGTCGCGCCGGCGTCCGATACCGTCGGTGTTGCCGTGATGCTGCTCACGCCATTAGCCACGCTCGCCGTGTAGCTTATCGTGCCAGATGCAAACACCGGACTCAGCGTTCCGCTCGATAACGACAAGCCGCTTAAGTCAGCGTTGCTGCTTAGCGCTGCCGCCGCTCGTGTCACCGTGACCGTGTACGTCTTCGTCGTTGTGCCATCCTCTGCCGTTACCACCGTCGTGATCGTGTTGCTTCCCACGCTCAAGCTAATGTCTCCCGATGCTGCTCCGCTCGCAACTGTTGTGCCGTTCACCTTCACCGTCGCATTGCTGTCCGACACTGTCGGTGTTGCGGTGATACTGCTCACGCCATTAGCCACGCTCGCCGTGTAGCTTGTCGTGCCAGACGCAAACACCGGGCTCAGCGTTCCGCTCGATAGCGACAAGCCGCTCAAGTCAGTATTGCTGCTTAGCACTGCCGCCGCTCATGTCACCGTCAATGTGTATGTGTTCTTCGACGTGCCGTCCTCCGCTGTCACAAGTATCGTGATCGTGTTGCTACCCACATTCAGGGTAATCGCACCCGATGCACTGCCGCTTGCCACCACCGTACCATTTACTGTTAGCGTTGCCTTGTGTAAATGTCAACATAAACATGTACACTTTTGCTTGTTTAAGGATGTACAAAATTACTTGTCCTCTTGGACAAAATGATCCTTCAATCGGTACGATTCGCCTACAATAGTGACGACAGTTGCATAGTGTAAAATACGATCTAAGATGGCATTAGCGAGCTTGGGCTCACGAAATACTTCATCCCATGCTCGGAAGTTAACATTAGTCGTGAAGATGGTGCTACGCTTCTCATAACGCATATCAATGAGCTGGAAGAATAGCTTGGCATCCTCTGGTTCAATGGGGAGATAACCAATCTCGTCAATAATCAGCAGCTTGTACTTCGTGTAGTGCTTCAACCTTGCTTCAAGTCGGTTCTCAAGCATGGCACGCTTGAGGTTTTGAATGAGATTGTGACACTTGATGAAGTAAGTGCTTGTTCGTTTCTTTGCTGCAGCGATGCCAATCGATGTAGCTAAATGTGTTTTTCCTACACCGCTTGGCCCTAATAATACAATGTTTTCATTGCCTCCTATGAAACGTAAGCTAGCAAAATCTAACATTTGCTCTCGATTAACTGAAGGTTGAAAGCTGAACGTAAAGTCTGCAAGCTCTTTTTGATGCGGGAAGGCTCCAACCTTTACCATGGCA
Source organism: Paenibacillus sinopodophylli (assembly GCF_005930355.1). Classification (GTDB taxonomy): domain Bacteria; phylum Bacillota; class Bacilli; order Paenibacillales; family Paenibacillaceae; genus Pristimantibacillus; species Pristimantibacillus sinopodophylli. The sequence goes on along the minus strand of NZ_VDBO01000014.1, from coordinate 119,984 downwards.
TGAATCATATTGTGTTCACGCACATCAATCTCATAATTGGTGAGCTTCACAAACGTGTCCATGAATGAAAGTTTGTTATGAATGCTGAAGTCGACGACTTCATTCAAATGGCTTACCATCTGCTTGAGACCCAGATATTCCAGGTTTCTAACGGCTTGCTGGTAGGAGGTTATACTCATTCGTATGCGCCTCCAATCGTGCGTAGATTCTTCTTCGCTAAATCATCAATATCTGGATAACGTGGCATAGACAAGCTTAAATTCTCTCTGTAATGCTCTTCTGTGTAATTTAACATGGCCGTACCAATGGGATGTCGTACGAGAAGTTTCGTGTTATAATACACATACAGATGATGGTCATAGACTTGTAGGCCTACCGTTTTTCCTTGATACCCAGCTGGTACTGAGTATGGTCTGGATTGGTAGGAGATCATGTTCGACGCATTGATCTTAACAAGCTTATGATGTATGCGATAGGAACTTCTTACACGCTCCGCTGGTAACGGGTGTAAGGAGTTCTTTTCCTTTTCCAGAGCCAGAATGGGCACTTTCCCCGTGCCTTGATGGAGCGATTGATTGACACGATCACAGAGCTTTTGAATGTAGGCCTCGAGCTCAGGTAAGCTAAGCTTTCCTTGATAAGCATGAATTTCATCTAATAGCTTCATTTGAGCCTCTACCTTTCCTTTCGTACGAGGACGCCCTGCGATACAAGGCTTAACCTGAAACCCAAAATCTGCTGCAAACCCAGCGAATTTGGCATTCACTCTCCCTGCTGTATGCTCGGTCCTTGCTTCGTCCATGACGGTCTTCATGTTGTCGGTTAGAATCTCATCTGGCACCCCGCCAATGGCTTCAAAAGCCTCTGTTAAGAAGGAGAGCAGCACACTCTGAGACTTCGTTATGCTCATGTGATACATGCGAAAGCGTGAGCACGAGAGCAACAACACGGCAACATTCACTTCGACTTTCTCTCCATCCTTTAATTCGAAAGGAATACTTTCCTTCCAATCTAATTGCGCTTGCTTGCCGGAGCTGTCTCAAAACGAACAGTCCCCTGTGGTGACGCTGTGCGCTGCCCATTCGTAAAGTAGGCTTTAAACTCAGGTTTACGAGCGATGTAGGCACGAAAAGCGGACGCAGAGCACAGCAGCCCATGATTGTCCGTTAAGTACTGCCAGAGCACACGCTTGTAGTAAAAAACCTGCTTGCTGTCTGTGGATAACAATGCAGCAATGATTTCATAATATTCATCGATCTTCGATCCTTTATCTCGTGATCTTCTCCTTGTAAATCCGTCTAGATATTTCTGAATGGTTCGACGATCCACCTCTAGCTCTCTTGCTAACTGGCTTATATTCATTTTCATATTGAGATTCCCCATCAATGATTTTAGTTTAGGTAAGTCTAGCAAACTACGAATCTCGATATTGGATTGAACATTCAACGTGATGTACATACTCATCTCTCCCTTGAGACCAGTATGGTTCATCTCATCCATGTTGTACATTTTTATTCAAGCATTTCTGTACATGTTTAGATTAGCATTTACAATGTTCCGAGTCTTCTGTGCTGTGTATCTACGAGTTTGGGAACATACATTATTTTGCGATATCAGCCACTTCAACTATTTCGTTGTACTGAAAAGTAGTCCCTCTCCAAAAAAAAAGGATTCCCAAATAAGAGAATCCAGCTGAATTTCAACTTCTATGTCGTTACGAATCAGGTCTATGTTAACCCTTAGAGTAAGCAATTCTAGGTCAAAGAATCTGGAAATGTGAGGATCACCTATAGCTTTAAAGTTTAGTTTAGAAGACAATGAGTATTCTCATCGCCTTTACCTATAAGTAGATCTTTTGTTCAGTATTAATAAGCCCTTGCTAAAAAACAGCCCTCAAACCCGCATTCCACCGTTGCCTTAATAAAGACTGGACAGAAAAACAGGGGAAAGGCTTGATGGATCTGGGTTTGCCCCGTTCTCCATTCGTCCCTTCCCCCCATTTAATCACTTCTTTATACGATTTTTTGAACGGGTTTATTGTTGGTTACAACTTTCTCACGAGTGACACAACCTACTTCACATGTGTGGAGTAGGTAGAGTCAACATTATAATATCAATTTTTGGGATGCCAATCCCCTTGATGCTATTGCTATCTGCGCCACTCAGCCAACTGAATCTCGTATCTCGCTACCTTCCCAGTCATTTCGGAGTGGGTAGAGCATTATCTAACATTGCCCTTACCAGTGTAGCCTGGATTTTAATTCCTAGCTTTTAAGATATAATGTTACGATGTTTCTTAATTGTAACTTCACTTACAAACAGACGCTCGGCAATCCTTCAATAATGAGTGGTACTATTTCCTGCTCCCTGACAGAAATCAGTTTAAGCTTATCATCAGATACTTCTCTATTTTGCACATCCAATTAATCTCTAAAATAATTTTTTTATTTTGTAATAAGCTTTGTAGCCATTTCGAAGTCAAAAGATTTTAAAAGATTTTCTCCTTTTTTAGGAACAAAATTTCCTTTTCTATAATCCTTCAATAGTAACGCAGTGTCACTGATTGATAACATTTTCAGGTTCGGCAGACCTTCAAAGTGTCTTCTGTGTTCGGATTCAGCAAAACAACCGTCTAGCATATTTATAGTGAATCTTCCTGATAACGATGATTCAATATTTACTGATGTTAGACCATTTGTAATCATTATTTCTCCATGATCAATTAACTCAAAAATGTTTCTTTCTGAATTAGTTAAATTCACATGGCTTGCTTTAAGATTTGATACATATTCCATATAATCACCAATATCAGGAAGTTTAACAATTGCTCCTTCATTCCAGACTGGAGAAAAGGTTTTCAAGGCAAAATTAACATCTTTATAGTACCCAAAATCCGAAAGTCCATGATAAACAATGTTTTTATTCCCATCACCTATATTTTTGACCTTTTTTATCCAACCCACATTATAGACATCTCTTCCTTCGCATGAAAGATGAGCATAGCCGTCTAAAGGAAATAAAATTAATTCAAAAATAGATTTAAGCCACGGTAAATCGTTATTATGCATAAGAGTTGCAAGGTCATGCGGATAATGTACAGTTTTAACTGGTTTCAAAATATCAATAGCCTCAAGGACTGTTGTCAGCCCATTAATGCTGTAATCATACACCCTTTTATAGTAATCGTAATCTAAAAAAACATGCGCGGATGTTATAAGAACTACATTATCATTTTTAAATCTAAGCATATCTTCTCTAATATTTTTGCTGGTGTTGTTAGTTATTTCCACACAGGAATACCCCTTATCTTTCATATATCTATATAAGGGATTCAACACATATTCACTTGAAATACCAAAAAATATATACGTTTTGTTCATATCAATCCTCCCTTTTGTTTTCCAAGCGATATGCCCTGTACAGTGTGATTTCGTCATTAGATTCGTAATAATCTGACACTTGACCTTGTATCTGATATCCATCGGGATAAAGATATTTTGAAATAGGAAGATCTTTAGAGAAAAACCCATGATTTCTATAAACTTTGGCACTAACTTCATAAAATCCACTTTTATGAAGAGTTTTTCTGATATAATCGTCATTCAGATAAACTGGATATGTGCAATTCAGCGCAGTTTGAGAAATTTCATTTCCTTGAACCCTGCAATTGAGATTTGATATATTAAAGGAAAGTTTTCTTTTGTCAACTCCTGGAATTACAATATCACCATGAAAATCAAAGAAAATTGAGTTTTCGCCAGGATGTACTATAAATTTTATGTTTATATTTGTTGGATTTGATAAGTCATAACACTGCTGATCGAAGGAACCGCGTATATACAAATATCCTTTTCCACACAATGCATAAGAAGTAAAGTTGATTTCTGCTTCTACAGAGAATAGATTAGTATTGTAAAGCTTAATTAATGCCTTTTTACTATCTCCTTCTGCCCATCTAAAATAAGTTTCATCATGTTTTTCAGAAATAGAAAAGCCCTCCTCCCAAACAACGCAAATCGGGTCTTTCGAGGTTCTGACAGGAAGGTATAAGTTTCCTTTTATTTTTTGGCCCATCTCAAATAAAAGTTCCTGGCTCAATAGGATAAGTGAAGATAAATTTATGTTCGAAATTATGATATTATCTACACCGGTCACATCTTCTATAAGTGTTGTAATATTAGGTTTAACAGCTTTCACTTCAGGAAGATTATTTATGTTTGCATAATTATTAAATATATTAGAATAGTGGCCTATCACTGCTGTCTTGTCCTCTACTAGTGCATACAAGGCTTCTATAGGTAATATGTTATAAGAATCATACTCCTCATCCTTATTATTTATCGACGATATAAGATTTGATTGCGTTGATTCGGATCCTAAAATCGGCTTCAGGTTGTGTTGTTTAATATTGATAGTTTCCAAATCACGCAAAAAGGATTTTTTTAAATGAGATATAGAGTTATCGATCTTGCGTTTATTTTCATCTAATATTTCAGCCCTACTTAATTCAACGATACTCTGTAGATAATCCATTTTTTTGAAATAAATCTGTTCGCTGGTTTCCATTATGTTGGAGAGTTTAATTTCCATTTCAGTCATAATCGTACTATGTAATGAATCCAACTTTTTCAAATAAATCTTTTCATTGGTTTCCATTATGTTAGATAGTTTAATTTCCATTTCAGTCATAATCCTAGGTAGTCTATATAAGTTTAAACACATAGACATTATCCAACCTATAACAGGTATTTTAATAATCTTGCTGAATATCATAACAATTTCCTCTCTAATTCTATAATTTTATTTAGAGCATATTGGTTTGTATCAGGAGTGTTTAATTCTAGTTCGGTATCAGCAATTTCAGACCACATTTTACAGTTTTATATTAGACACTTTTTTCAGTAAATTCTATCCATAGGTTATATAACCTATCTTCATTCTATAACTCTTGCACGTTTATTAGCACAATATCCAAGTAAATGCACAGCAAACCGTGGGAATTGTAATGTTATCAAGTCCTCTTACAGAAACTGCTTCAGTTACTGTGGCAATAATACTTATAATTATGCAAAAAACCATTATGTCCAAAGAAAACCCAATAATGTACGAATATAAAATACACAATAGAAATGTTGTAATGAACATAGATAAAGAACCAGCAAGAGTTTTTACATGTTTTCCGATACGATATTCGCCAAATTTAAACTTGCTCCCGACTAGTGCGGCAGCTGCATCACCGAAAGACAATGCCAAAACCGCAAATCCAGCTAAATATTCATTCTTGAATATAAAATACTGAAAAAAAATGACAACAACAATACTTAAAGGAGACGCAATGTATGAAAATTTGAACAACCCAACCTCGTTCCCTCTTTCAACATCAGAAAGAAAAGACGGCGGTTCTTTCATTAAGGCAAAAATAGTTCCGACAATTACATAAAATGCAGGAATAGCAACAGCGTACCAAAAATTATCAAATAGGATTAGTGACAGAAACCACCAAGAATGCACGAAAATATGTGTAAGTTTTCTTCCGAATTCACGATTTCTCTTCGTAACAGGGTTCAAAAGTATTGGGATGCCAATCCAGTACAGCATTGAAAATAATTCCTTCAAAATTATCATCATAAAGCCTCACTCATTAATTTTCCCTTTAATATCTCAAAGCCTAAAGGTGATAGGTTATCTCTTGCAAATTGTTCGTTGTTAAAGAAATTGCTAACAATATTTGTGGATGTAACATCTGCAAAGTCGTCTTGAATTTTCAAGAAGTCATTCTTATCGAACAGTTCTTCGCAATCGAACTGTTTATAATATTGACGTAATCTATCTATTTCAGATATTTCGTGATACCCTTGGATTATTATATCAGACTCCTTAATTAAGTTAATCATATCAGATACATCAATCAATACTAGGATTTTGTTTGTCTTAAAAATAGATTGAGCAATCAGGAATCGTTCCTCAACACTGAATCTTGAACTTTTCTTTAATGGACTGCGATTAATGCAAATAGTTATTTCTTGATTATACTTTTCTTTTGCAAGCAAATAAGTGTTTAAGTGACCTTTATGCGCAGGATCAAAGCTTCCGGCAAACACAATTTTTTTCATTAATTTCATCCTTTGTTTAGGTCTGTTCTATCAACAATTGACCTTAAGATTTACTCCCAGATTTGTTTAAGCAGAAGATGACTTTGGACAGCCAGCCTTCTGAGAGAATACTGATGCAAACACTAGAACATTAACATATTCATTACTATATTTCAATGTAATTATTGTAACATTTTAACAAATATAACGAGTTAATTCTCCTAATAAGATCATAGTGGAATTCAGCAGACATTAGCATAGAAAGAATTTTGATGTAAATTTAAGTCTGGTAGATTTTCTTATAAATTCTTATATCGAGAGGATTACATGAGCTGAGCAACCCATGAACTCATTAGTCATGTATCCTCAACCCTAATACGAAAAAATGCGATTGACCTATTTCCAAGAACAGTAAGTCAATCGCATTTTTAACAAGAAAAGTTATCGTTATTAAGTTTTTTAAGTTACTTTTGTTAAAAAAAACGTAAAAATCAAGCCTTTTCGCCCAATTCTAAATTTCTACTGTTTTCAATAAATGAACCTTGTTAATAAACGCCCCATCATGCACTTACCCATTGTATCAAGCTTATTCCGTTTTTTCAGGAGTTTATTAGTTATAGCATGGGATTATTCATTGGTTACATCTACACGTTGCATTAGTACCACCGCCTCCACATGAACCGTCCAAGGGAACATATCCACAGGCACAACCTCAACCGTCCTATACCCGCCGTCCTCCAGCACACGCAAATCCCTTGCCAGTGTAGAAGGGTTGCAGCTCACATAAACAACCCGCTCCGGCTTCATCGCCAGGATCGTCTCAAGCAATGCCGGATCGCAGCCTTTGCGAGGAGGATCGACGACGATAACATCCGCCGTTATCCCTTCCGTGCGCCAGCGCGGAATGACGACCTCTGCTGGACCTGCCTCGAACGAAGCATTTGTAATGCCATTCAATTCAGCATTCCGAGCCGCATCCTGAATCGCTTCCGGCACAATCTCCACGCCATAGACGCGTCCAGCCTGACGAGCGAGGAACAAAGAGATTGTTCCAATCCCGCAATACGCGTCAATAACGGTTTCTGTACCCGTGAGTCCAGCGTACTCCACCGCTTTCCGATAGAGCGCAACGGTCTGCATCGGGTTCACTTGGTAGAACGACCGAGCCGAGATCGCGAAGCGAATGCCATCAAGCTCATCATAGATAACCTCGCTGCCCCAGAGGACACGCGTCTCGTCACCGAATATCACGTTCGTATTCCGCTCATTCACATTCTGTACAATGCTTTTCACATTTGGCAGCTCCGTACGAATTCGTTTGACCCATTCATCCGCCGCAGGCAGCTTCTTGACGTTCGTGACCAGCACGACCATCATCTCACCAGTGATTACACCGGTCCGCGCCATCACATGCCGCAGCACACCCCGTCCCGACTCCTCATCATAAGGCGCTGCGCCAAGCTCACGGCCAATTCGTTTCACGACGCGAATAACCTCATCATTGTCCTCATGCTCAATTAAGCAATCATCCATATCGATGATTCGATGGCTGCCCCTAGCATAGAAGCCTGCGATCAACTGCCCATCTCGATTGCTTGTGCCAATCGGCACAGAAGCTTTGTTCCGATAGTGCCAAGGCTCGTCCATCCCTACTGTTGGATGCACAACAATTCCGCCCGACGTTTGCTCCCCATCCGCAATCACGCCTTCATCAGCAACATTAAGCTTCCCGATACGCACGAGGTTGTCCACCACATGCTGCCGTTTCCAAGCCAGCTGTGCAGGATAATCGAAATGCTGAAGCTGGCAGCCGCCGCACTCTTTATAAATATCGCATGGCGGCTCAATACGCGAAGGGCTTGCTTGCAACAGCTCTTCCAATCGTGCATAGCCATATTGCTTCTTGAGCTTCATCACCTTGGCGCGAACCCGTTCACCGGGAAGCGCTCCCTGAATAAAAAGGGTATAGCCGTCAGCACGGCCTACCCCTTCTCCGTCATGCGTCAGGCCGATAATATCGACGGTGACTTCTTCATTTTTTTGAAAAGGCGCATCTACTGGAACCGTTGCTGCAGCTGTACCTGATCCGCCACGCGTTCTGCCTTTGCCGCCTCTGCTTCTTCCTTTGTTCATAAACTCTCTCCGCTCTATCTTCAATGCTGTTGCATGCTAATTGCTACCCCGTATTCCCTAGCCCTGCCATTGTTCATCCCAGATTACTGGTATGTGGAGACTCCTGTCTCGTCGGCAAAAATCCGCAAATGCGACGGAAGTACCGAGAACGTACATGGCAGCACGCCGCCATACTCACCGTCAAGATTAATCTGCACATAATCTGGCGTCGTCACCTTGAGCTCATCCGTCCGGAAATGAATGACATGTGGATCATTCAGATGCTCCCCGCGCAGCGCAAGTGAAACCAGCTTAATAAACTCAGGCAAATTGCATTTGCGGATAAGAAGTACGTCGAGCAGACCATCATCAAGCTTGGAATCCGGTGCCAACCGCTCGAACCCGCCAACAGAATTGCTGTTGCAGATGAGAAACATCATGAATTCGTCATGGAACTCGCCAACGCCAGCCGCCTGAAACGTTAGCTCCGTTGGGCGCAGGCGTGTCATCTTCTCCATGCCCTTCATATAATAAGCGAGCTGACCGATCATCGTCTTCAGCTTGCTTGGCACATCATAAGTAAGCTCCGTTAAGGAGCCGCCACCAGCTATGTTGATAAAATAGCGCTCGTTCGCCTTCCCTACATCAATCGGTCGGCTGTATTGCTGAATGATCAGGTCGACGGCGTACTCCCAATGCTTTGGAATTCCCATCGCCCTTGCGAAATCATTCGTCGTACCGACTGGCAATATGCCGAGCGGCGGTCTGTTTTCCTTGCCAGTGAGGCCGTTAATCACTTCATACAGCGTGCCATCGCCGCCCGCAGCAATAATCATGTCATAGCCGCGTTCCGTCGCTTCCGCAGCGGCAAGCGTTGCATCTCCTTCACCAATCGTCGCGTGGCAGCTCGTTTCGATGCCGCCCTGCTCAAGCCGCTGAAGAATGTCCGGCAGTCGCTTCTTCATTTCTTCTCTTCCCGATGACGGGTTATAGATTAATCTCGCCCGCTTGATTGTCATCTCGGCCCCACTCCTAACGATCCAGTCATCCTACATGTATGATTAATATAATACTTTAGTGTTTATTCAGAAGCAGTAAAGCTTCCTGCATCTTACGTGTAAGCCAGCTCTCAATCGCGCGGCTCGGCAGCATGGCCTTGCCATTATAGCGATAAGATAATCCCGCAAGCCGTGATGGAATCACCTGCTTGGTGAAATACCCTTGACTTAGAAATAATGGAACGACGATGACCGCTTCCTCAGGATTTGCCGCCTGCATAGCAGCCAGCTTCACCGCCGCTTGATCGGGCAGCAGCATCGCATACTCTGCACGCTTATAGCTTCCAAGCACCCGCAAGCGTTCACTCAGCTTCAGCAGCCCTTCTTGCCAGCGTTCATGAAATACCGGCTCCTTGCTGCCGTGGCCGATAAGCAGCAGCGCTTCCTTCTCTGGTGCCGTCGACAGCTCCGCAATATTCGCCGCAAGCAGCTCCGCAATTTCTGGATCATCATCAATCGGAAATCCGTATGTAACATTCGCTGTGACGCGGAATTGGCCGAGGTCTCCCTCCAGCTCTGTAAGCCATGGGAAACCGAAAGCTTGTCCGATTTCATCTACATGTGTACTGCCCGAAGATAGAAATAGCGGCAAGACGAACAGCTCCGTTACACCCATAGCTTCAAGTGCATCCACGCCATCCTGAATAAGCCGTCCCTCAACAATTTCGAGAAACGACGATACGATAGGTATATGTGACAAGCTAGGCACAACCGCTGCACGCGTAATGGCATCATCGACCAGCTTCACCCATGCTTCTTCCCTAGATCCATGACTAATGACGAGAATGCCTAGCTTCATCGAAGGAATACCTACCTTCCAAGACGCTCTAAAGCCATTTTATACCCATCATTGCCATAGTTCAAACAACGCTTCACACGGGAGATCGTTGCTGTGCTTGCGCCCGTCTCTGCTTCAATTGCATTGTAGGTACTGCCCTTGCCGAGCATGCGCGCTACTTCAAGACGCTGCGACATCGATTGAATTTCATTGACCGTGCACAAATCATCAAAAAACACATAACATTCCTCGACGGACTTCAATGTAAGTACCGCTTCGAATAATTGATCTATTGCTTTATCGTTCAGCTTTTTAAGCTGCATGTGTATTCACTCCTAAGAAAACTAATGTTACTATTGTAACTTTTTTAACCGTTTTTTTCAAACATTACCGTACGCACCTATGAAAGAGGAACTGTTGCCCAAAGCCACTTTTAAGCCGAGTAGCACATACAAGCACAGGGCATTAATCTATAAAAAAATCCGAAAACAGGGCATTCGTCCAATCCGTATGTTCGCCTATCCCATAGACTATTATAAAAGAAGGGTTGTGATCCGTGTGAATTATCGCAATAACCCCGGCACCGACAACCAGCAGTACGACTGGCACAGCGGCCATAGGCAAGCGCAAGCACAGCCGAACAAGTCGTCTGGCGCGAAGTCGAGCGGCTTTAGCTTCGGCGGAGATTTGCCGACTATGCCGCCTGCAGCACCAGAACCGCCAGCGCTGGATATCCTGCCCGCTGTCATGCAGGAAGCCGCAGTCGAAACGACCGCCAGCTCTAAAGCAAGCGGCTTTTCCCTTGCCAGTCTTGGTGAAATTAAAGGCTTCGTCGATCGAATCGGCGGCATAGATGGCATTCTTACGACTGTTACCAAGGTTCAAAAGGTCATGTCGAGCGTATCCCAGATGGCTCCACTGGTGAAAGTACTAATGGGGTCCTTCAGCAAGAAGTCTGACAGCTCCTCTGAAGATGAAGGTGACGGCGAATGGAAACCAAAACGCCGCAAGCGCCGCAAGCCAAGCTCCGGCTCTGGCAGCAGCAATAACGGCATTCGCCGACGCAAGCCGAAACGTCGCAGATAATCGGACTACCGATTATCCTCTACTGATTGATGCTGGCTTTGGATTGCATTTGCATGCAGCATTACACATGAAGCACCTCGGTGACCAGCGACCTTCGCTGCTCACCGAGATGTTTTTCAATTTCGTATTTATTCACATTCTCACACAAACGATTGACAGTTATCCGGCTGTGGATAACAATTTTGGCGTTGTATCCACAGGATAAAAGCCAGACTTCATCATAACTTCTTCTTCTGTCTGTGCACAAATACAACCTTCGACAGCCTTCGTCACATTACTCATTGATTCCATACACAGCTGTTATTAATTATGTGTATACAACCTATCTTCCTGTTATTTCGATGCTAGTTGTCCACAGCCCAAAACTTAGCATGACAACACAAAAATAGTGAGGAAGAGCTCATTCCCCACGAGCTTCAGCTCATGGCGAGTGAGGTTTTCCTCACTATCCCAGTTCTTTCCTTCTATAAGAAGAAGAAATGAATAATCCAATAGAAGAACATAGCCATTAACACCGTAATCGGTATCGTGATGATCCAAGCGACAACGATACGTCCTGCTACTCCCCATTTGACGGCAGAGAAGCGTTTCGCGCTGCCTACGCCCAGAATGGACGAGGTAATAACATGCGTTGTACTAACCGGCAGGTGAATCATCGTTGCTGTCAAAATAACGACAGCGGAACCGATATCGGCTGCAAAGCCGTTAATCGGCTCGATTTTGAATATTTTGGTACCCATTGTCTTGATGATCTTCCATCCGCCTACGGAAGTACCGAGCGCCATAGCGGTCGCCGCGGATATTTTAACCCACAGCGGAACGTCCATCGTCGTCTGTACACCAGATGCCACAAGCGCGAATACGATAATACCCATCGCCTTCTGCGCGTCGTTCGTACCATGTGAGAACGATTGGAATGCTGCGGTAATAATTTGTCCGAAGCGGAAGCCTTTGTTTACCTGATGTGGACTTGACTTGGCAAATATTAATTTCAATATCCACATAATAATAAACCCGGCAGAGAACGCGATTAACGGCGAGAAGATAAGTGCCTGAACGATCTTGATCAATCCGCCGCCATTAATGGCGCTCATACCTGCGCCGCCGATAACCGCACCTGCAAGGGAGCCGATCAAAGCATGTGAGGATGAGGATGGAATGCCAAACCACCAGGTCAACAAGTTCCAGGCAATTGCGGACAAGAGCGCCGCAATTACGATTGGAACGCCCTGCTCAAGCTGAGCCGGATCAGCTACGCCTTTACCGATTGTTGCAGCAACACCTGTAAAGGTGATCGCACCGACGAAGTTCATGACGGCTGCCATCACAATAGCAACCCTTGGCTTGAGGGCCCGAGTCGATACGGCTGTGGCAATCGCGTTGGCCGTATCGTGGAAGCCATTTATAAAATCAAACGAAAGCGCTAGAAAGACGACGATCCATAGAACCATTAAATCCATTGTGAAAGACTCCTACTCTCCAGATTAGCTGTTACGCATAATGATCGATTCCAGCGTATTGGCAACATCTTCGCAGAAGTCGGTCGTTTGCTCCAGCATCTCATAAATCTCTTTGCGCTTCATCAATTCAATTGGATCCTTAATATTCGTGAACAAGCTCTTGATACAAACGCGCAGCAGGTCATCAGCTTGATTCTCCAGCTCATTTAGTGCAATGTTCGGCTCGCGAATCGCAAGCAACTTTCGCTCAGTCAGCAGGTAGATCGCTTTCTTGATTTGGTGAGAGGAACGAACAAGAATATCGCCGAATAGGGTTATGTACTCGTCCTTCTCCCTGAGGTCATACATTTCAAAGCGAGATGCGCATGCTTCAATGCCGTCAAGCACATCGTCAAGCGAAGTCGTAAGGGCCATAATATCTTCGCGCTCGATCGGAGTGATGAACGTTTTGTTCAGCTCTTTCAGAATCGTGTGTACGTGCTTGTCACACTTGCTTTCGTATTCCTTCATGGTTTTGGCGAAAGCCGATACATCCGATAGGTCAGACAAGCCTTTGGCGAAGTACTCCACGGCCTCGACAATTGCGTCAGCCATTTCTTCGAACGTCTTAAAGAAAATATCCTTTTTCTTGAACATCGTAATCCCCTTTACACGACTTGATGTTTAGGCGTACTGCTATGAGCCCACAATATCTTAACATAGTTTACATCTGAATTGTTAAGAGAATGTAAAGGATTTATGAAAAGTTTTAGATTTTCAAAATAAATATAAAAAAAGACGCAATCCCGTTTGCGAGATTGCGTCCCTTCTATACCCTGGAAGCCCACCCGTTAACGCCTGTTAACAGTGTTTCCAATATGCTACGTTTGTACCCACGATACATGGCTCTCGAAGGTCGGTTTGTTCGGCACGATATGAAAAAACGTTTTGCCCGGAACGAATGGCAATTCTGCACCGTTTTTGATGATGCGTATCATGCCGTCCGGCGCTCTCACCCACTCCGCCTCAACCGCTTTCCCTCTCTGGAATAGAATGGCTGAGCCTCCGCTCGTCAAATCTACTGCCAGCCGCCCTTCATTGTCGAGCGTCTTATGATCAGCACCGAGCACAACTAGATTGGTACCGGATAACTGTTCATTGTTATTCATATCAATATGAGGTTTGCCGCTGATCGAACGTTTGTACAATCCCGATGCTGCATCATACAAATAGCCTACATTATAATTTTTGAGCAAAAACGATATGGTGATGTCTGATGCAGCAACACCTGCTTCCGTAGAGCCTGCTTCTGCAAACGTGTACGGAGGAACCTGTTTATCCAAGCTGTACTTTTTCTTCTCCGCCCCTGTACGAAGCTGCTCTAGACTGGAATACAAATTATGCGGAGCTTTCCGATCTTTGCTTCTCCAGAAATAGCTGCCTGCATTCGATATTTCGTCCAAATATGGTTTTCCCTGCCGCTGTAGAATCGCATAGCCGTCATTGCTTGCACCTGCATGAGCAAGCACCGCCCCGTAGCTGTCTCCGATATCAATAAGATAAGGTCTGATGCTGCGAACAGGTCCAATCGTTTCCGTTAATGCAGATGTACTCTGGAATACCGCAATCAGACGCGTAATACCGCCTTCGGCAAGCACCTCCCATATCACATCAGCGTTCGTCAGCCCTGACTGCGGCCTTGCGGCGGCAAAGTTGTTGATCATAACGACGATTGGTCTTGCATCTGCTGTCTTCTCCAGCTTAATGCCGGTGAGGGGAGCCTCATACGGCAGCGCTGCCGGTTGCGCCGTCTCTCCCGTACTGCTTGGCGGTGTACTGCTCTCGGGCTGCTGCGGCGTATCTCCGTTCCCGCCATTTCCGCCGCTGCCTCCATTGCACGCGGATAGCATTAGCGATAATAGCAGCATTGCTGCCGATTTCCGGATCCGTTTGTCCATGCATTAACCTGCCTTTTTCCCGCTATAACTAGCTTATTTCGTTCTCATAATAGATTCATTTAAACATAATTTAGGATAGTTGTCTCGACAAAAATGTTGATTTTCCGATTAGAAAGCATATAAATTGCACATGGTAACCATATCTAATGCCAGAAAGAGGGTGCTGCTATGAACAGGAAAAGCGGACTAATTAGCATCTGGTTATCCTTCTCCATCTTATTGTTAAGCGTAGGCTTAGTCTCGCATGTCATGTCTATTCCGCTCATTCTCGGCGCAGCAAAGCGCGATTCCTGGCTAGCTGTCATTTCGGCTGCTCCGTTTTTTTTGCTATGGATCGTTATTTTATTCGGTATCTTGAAGCAGCTCCATGGTGAACGGCTTCATGATTGGCTCGAGCGGAAGTTCGGCATCTTACCTTCATGGTTATTTCGGATATCGGCAGTGATACTCTTATTTGTCTCCGCTGCCTATACACTGCATGATACGTCAGCATGGACCGTATCGACCTATATGCAGCAAACACCATTTCTCGTCGTTATCCTGACCGCAGCGATTGTATCTATGCTTGCTGCTTATGCAGGACTTCGCACGATCGCAATGACCTCAAGCATTCTGCTTCCGCTTGTCATTCTGCTAGGCTATTTCGTCTCACTCGCCAACACGAAGTACAAAGATTACAGTCTGCTGTTTCCTGTGCTTGAGCATGGGCCTGCACCTATCGTGAGCGGTATGTTTTATACGCTGGCCGGGCTCATGGAGCTATGGGTATTGCTGCTCTTCCAGCACCAGCTTCGGAGCAGGCTTCGCTGGTGGCATCTTATACTGCTTGCCCTGTTCATGCTGGGCATGGTCCTCGGGCCGACAATTGGCGCCATAACCGAGTTTGGTCCGCTCGAAGCAGCTAAGCAAAGACATACTGCTTTTGAGCAGTGGAGGATCGTCAATATCGGCAAGCTGCTGCAGCATGTCGACTTTCTGTCGATCTATCAGTGGCTTTGCGGCTCATTTGCAAGAATCGCCATCTCACTTTATTTGATTATAGACTTGCTTAATATTCGCAAGCCAAGACAACGGATGTTGTCCTTGCTCGCAACGACTCTCCTGATTACCTTGATTGCGTTCTATCCTTGGAGGGATCAAGATACGCTGAACTTTTTATCCCACATTTATTTTCCTATAACTGCGGCTTATGCCGCTGCGTTGACTCTCTTTCTTGCCATTGCCCTTCTATTCCGAAGCAACCGAAAGGAGACTGCTGCCCGTGACTCGCAACAATAATGAACCGATAGATAAACAGCTGTTTCTGGACGAGCACACCCTTCGGAGCTGGTTTGCTGCATCCAACGATGTGATCGTCAACACGCAAATATATGGAGAGCCCCCCGCTTCTGTACAAGGCATATTCATTTATTGCACAGGAATGACAGACACCAAATCCATAAACGACATTATCATGCCTGAGCTTAGCGAGCTCTACGAGCAAACCCGCTTCCTTAGGCGGGAGGAGATGCAGCGCAAGGCCAAGCTGCATTGGCACTCCCATGACTTTAATCACCAGCTGCTAGACCGCAAGACACTTGCCTCCTATGTATTTGAAGGACATCTAATATTCTGCGTCCCCTCCCTGCAATCATTATGGACGATTAATATTGAGAACTTTCCAAGCCGGGAGCCTAGTGAATCTACAGGAGAAATTTCCGTACGCGGCCCCAAGGATGGTTTTGTTGAGCACCTCGCGAGCAACGTAGCCCTTATCCGCAGACGGCTTAGAACGGATATGCTCGCCTGCCAATATTACGTGATTGGATCAAGAACCTTAACCAGAACAGCGCTGCTCTATATAGAAGACATCGCCGACGCCGAGATGATTGCGCATATCAACCACAAGCTCACCTCCATTCGCATGGATAATCTTGTAACTATTGGGCAGCTGGAGGAGATACTCGATCCTGCGCTGTTCACCTTGTTTCCAACCAATGACTACACCAGCCGGCCTGACTTTGCAGCCGAATGCCTATTGAACGGCCGCTTCATTATTCTAGTTGACGGCAATCCAACCTGCATCATCGCACCTGTTAATTTATTTCTGCTTATGAAATCACCAGAGGACGAGTACTTCCCCACTATATCTGCCAACATGGGGCGCATTCTCCGAATCATAGGTCTATTGACGACGATATTTCTTCCCGGGTTTTATATCTCGCTGTCAGCCTTTCATACCGATCAGCTTCCATTCCCGCTGCTCGCTACAATCTCCTCGGGCCGGCATGGCTTGCCCATGGAATCATCATTGGAAATGTTCCTTATTATGTGCCTGATGGAGCTGTTCCGGGAAGCAGGCGTACGTCTGCCAAGCTCCATTGGACAGACGCTTACCGTCGTTGGAGGATTAATTATCGGGGATGCAGCCATTCGTGCAGGGATGATATCCCCGCTTATGATCGTTGTCACCGCGACTACCGTCGTAGCCGGCTCAACGCTCGTTAATCAAGTGCTCTCGAGCACGACGATTCTGCTTCGTTTTGCATCTTTTTTTATGGCATCCATTCTTGGCATGCATGGGTTTATCTTATCCATCATCCTCTTTGTCATTTATTTAACGACGATACAATCCTACGGAGTTCCGTATTTGGCACCTGCTGCACCGCTGAACTTAAAGCAGCTAGCCGTGTCCCTTTTAAAGTTGCCATTAAGGTTTAATAAACGAAGACCGAGCTATTTGCATACACAGAAACCTCGAAAGGATGGCAATGAATCGTGATACGCAAATCCCAAATCCTAACTTTATTTTGCGCGATTGCTATCCTGTTAACTACGTCCGGCTGCTGGAGTGCTACCGAGATTCAAAGCGTAAGCTATGTGAAGGCAATGGGCATCGACTTTGTGGATAATCAATTCAACGTGTATGTTCAATTGCTCGACTTCTCAAATATCGCCAAGTCAGATGCAGGAGGCAAAGCGAATGAGCAAGCCGTCGTATGGATAGGCAAAGGCAAGGGAGAAACACTTGTCACCGCGATTTCGGATCTTTTCAAAACAGCTCAATTCAAGCTCTCTTGGGGGCATGTATCATCCATCATCCTCACGGAAAGAGCTCTTTATGCGAAAGGTGACCTTCTTGCCGAGATGATCAATCGATACCCGGAAATGCGCTATACTGCCTGGATATACGGTACAAAGGAACCGCTCGACAAGCTGCTCGCGGCCACCCCCTTCTTCAAGCTGTCGCCGCTGGCCTCTATTATGCATGATCCACAGAGCAATTATAAGCAAAACTCCACCTATCCGCCCATGCTTTTCTTCCAGTATATCGCTATATTCAACGAGCCTTCGGGAACAGCCTATTTGCCAAGTCTCAGCTTGAATGATACGCAGTGGGAGGAGAGCGACGTCGGCAAGCCGATGCTGATGATTAACGGTGCATACTTCGAATATGGCAACAAGATTAAAGGGTTTATCCCGCGTGCCAAGCTCGAAGGATACCACTGGCTCGTTCCCAGCATGGAGTCCGTACCGCTCACACTCAAAAAGCATGGCAAGATATACGCACAGCTTATCGTCCTAAGACCGAAGATCAAGATCACACCTATCGTTCAAGAAGAGGAGGTTCGGTTCCGGATTAAAGTGAGCTATGTTAGCGGTTTATATGAATATTTGGCGGATATATCCTATGCAGAGATGTCCCGTATTGCCGAGGATACGATACGAGAACAAATCATGAATACGTACAAAGAAGGATTAAAGCTTGGCGTAGATCCGTTTGAGCTTGGCCATCATTTGCGACTGAAGCATCCCAAGCTATGGAAGAAGCTGTCGGATAACGGCAAGGAGCTAGTCATTCATGCCGATTCCATTGAATCGCTTGACGTAAAGGTCAACATTATCAATAACGGCAAGTTCAAGCTTCAGGTCAAATAAAAGAGGCAAGCTCCCGCGATGCAGAGCTTGCCTCCTGTCTATTTCTCAAATACTCCAGTGATGCCATTCCTCTTGCTGCTTGTCAAGACCGCTCAACCAATCCGAGGTAACTCTAATCGCTTCCTCCTGATGGCTGCGTGCAGAGTATGTGTGATTCGCCTGAAAAATAATTTCCTTGTCGCACAAGCCGTCACTGCGGGTCCAGAACACCTTCTGGTAGAGGAAGCTGTAATCAACAGGAATGAGCTCATCGCTTGTTCCGTGTACGAGCAGCACCTCGCCGCCGAATTTAGTTGCCGCTTGGAATGGCTGATGCTGAAGCAGCGATTCGAAGAACACTGGCTGCAGCGTGTAGCCTAGATAATCTGTGCTTCCTTTCGTAACCGCATCGTCATAGCTGCTGCGACCAACAATCCTTACAATATCATTGAATGGATAAGCGACTGGCGACCAAAGCACAAGCCGCTTGGCACGTTTGTCCTTAACGGCTGTCATAATCGCCACTGCACCGCCAAGACTGTGTCCAAGCAATACAATTCTGCGCAGATCGACGCAATCCATGCTCGCCAAATAATCAATAGCCGTTCTGGTCTGATCGACCATAGAGTCGAAGCCAAGCGAACCATAGTCCCCATTGCTTTCTCCACAGCCGCCGTAATCAAAACGCAGGACGTAGGAGCCCTGCGCGGCGAGCGCACGAGCTGTCTTCACGAACAATCGATCTACGCCGATCCGTGAACCAACAAAACCGTGGCATATAAGGATAGCTTGCTTTTTCTCTGAATCTGTCTTCTGTCCGTCATTGGGGTAATGCAGCGTTGCCGCAAGCTCAAGCTCGTTATGTCGCAGCGTCAAGTGCTTTTCCATCCGGTCAACCTCCTGATAGCCTATATATAATAATTCCTACCCGTTTACTATGAATTAATTAAGAACATAATAGCATCCTTACTCTATCCCTGTCAATCACCGTTCGAAAATATAGCAGCACCACTTAAGATGCAGCGAAATGGGACATACTATGCACATGTTTGGCATTATATCACGTTAGGGAGGTGCAAAACTATGCCTTTATGGATTGCATGGTTGAAGGAGCACTGGCTCTCTGTCATGCTCACGATAGGCATTATTATCGCAATTGCTTCGGTGATTGCGAACCGCAAGCTGCTTTTCTACAAAGAATGACGATACGTGCAACGCAGGCAGAGGAATCAAGCTATTCCTCTCGCATAAGCGGCACTCGTATCGTCACGATGGTTCCTGCTCCACGTTCGCTGTCAATTGTAAGCTGACCGCCGTGGAGCTCAATGATTTCTTTGCAGATGGCAAGGCCAAGTCCTGACCCGCCTTGACCAGTGTTTGCCTTGTAGAATTTCTCCGTTACATGCGGCAAATCCTCAGCCTCTATTCCACAACCGGAATCCGATACCGTAAGCATTGCTGCGTCCTGCTCCGCTCGTGTAACTACTCGGATCGTTCCGCCTGCCGGCGTGAATTTAAGCGCATTGTCAATTAAATTAATAACGACCTGCTTTAGGCGATTGGCGTCACCCTTCACAACAATCGGGCCTTTGTCATAGGTCGCCAGAATTCTTACACGGGTGTGCTCTTCCCGAACGCCCAATTGGTTAACGGTTTCCTTGACAGGTCCATTGAAATCAAGCACCTCGCTGTGCAGCTCCATCTTGCGCGCAGACAGCTTCGAGAAATCGAGCAGATCCTCGACAAGCCCCGACAATCGCTCCGTTTCCTTGCTTATAATGGATAAGCCAAGTTTAACCTCTTCATTATCATCCGTCGGCTCGCTCTCCTTCAGCGTCTCACTCCAGCCTTTAATGGAAGTGAGCGGTGTACGAAGCTCATGAGAGATCGATGAGATAAAGTCATCCTTCAGCTTCTCCCGTTTGCTGAGCTCCATAACCATTGCGTTAAATGTTTCGGCGAGCTGTCCGATCTCATCGTCATTGCGTTGAATGGCTCGACGTGTCCAATCGCCTTCGGCCATATAGCGAGCTGCCCTCGTAAGCTCCCGAATCGGCTTAACAATACGCTGGGCAAGAATCAAGCTAAGCCCAAGGAATAACAAAATAACACCAATACCAACTGCCGCTGCCATTCGAATCAGCAAGCTAACCATCGCATCGACCTGACCAAGTGAAGCGGAATACCGCAGCATCGATACAACGCGAGTCTCATTCCAGAGTGGAATAGTCACAGACATGACACGCTCGCCATAATACGGATCAATCCCCCGCCAGCTTCCAGTCTCACCAGCAATTGCCGCTTTCACATCGGCGGTTGTGTAACGAATATCTGGAGCAAAGCCGTCCGAGTCGATGCGTATTTGACCCGTACTGTCGAGCAATTGCAGTCTCGTTCCGCTCTCAGCCATATATTGAAGCATATAATCGCCTTGATCCTGTACGGTTAGCGAGGATAACGAGCGACTATGAAGCACGAGTGCGGACTCGGCTCGCTGCTTGACGGAGCTTTGAGAACTTCCATAATAATAGTTCCACATCAATGCGGCGAACACGCCTCCAAGTACACTGACGACAAGCACGATAAGCAGCAAATAGCTCCAGACCATTCGCGTTTGTACGCTTTTCATTCGAGGGTGCCCCGCTTCCACCTGTAGCCATATCCCCATACCGTTTCAATAAAAGCAGGATCAGAGGGATTCTTTTCGATCTTTTGCCTGATTCTCCGTATATTTACATCAACAACCTTTAGGTCACCGACATAATATCTACCCCATACCTCGGTCAATATATGATCGCGGCTTACACTCTCTCCTACACGTTCCATTAGCAATCTGACAAGCGTCCATTCCGTTGGTGTCAGAATGATTTCCTTGTTCTGCTTCCATAGCTTGCGCTCGGCTACCGAAAGGCGGAAAGGCTGTACTACAAGCTCCTGATGTACGCTTGCATATGTGATTGGCACTTGTACCTGAGGCTGCTCGAATGAGAGGACTGTCACGTCTGGCTGTCTTGCCTCTTCCTGCCGTATAACCGGCTCATGCTCCGCAGCTGCACCTGCTTCATTCTGCTGCGCCTGCTCCTCATTCACTTGACGCGATGGCTCCGGATTCATACGACGGTAGAGGGATTTGATTCTTGCAATAAGCTCACCGGGACTGAACGGCTTCTGCACATAATCGTCCGCGCCAAGCTCCAGCCCGAGTATTTTGTCTTCCTCCTGCGATTTGGCTGTGAGCATAATGATACCCATGCGCGGATAGCGGGCACGCAGCTGCTCACACACCTCAAAGCCGCTGATCGTAGGCAGCATAACATCTAACAGGGCAATGTCAATTAGCCCTTCCGACTCGGCCAGTGCAAGCGCGGCTTCACCCGTCTCAGCTTCGATAACTTCCATATCGTTGCGCTTCAGATTAATGCGGACGAAGCCGCGGATGGACTCCTCGTCCTCCAGTAATAATATTCGCATAGCCTAGAGCACCCGCTTTTCTGTCTTAATCATTACGAATGGACAGGGAAGAAGTAAACTCTGCTTCTACTCCCGCCATTTCTTTGAATGCTTGCCGATCTGTTTCTTCCCATTCCTCCGGGACTTCCTTGACGAACGAAACTGCAAATACGTTGCCGCTGTCCGTCATAAGCTGGCGATAAGGCTTCCCTTCCTGCTTCCATCCCGCCTCCACACTCTCCCATTGCTTCTGAGGCACGGCGTACAGCGTAGCTAATGCGGACGTTAAATCAATCGCTTCATTCCAGTAATCGATTGCAACAAAAGCAAATTCTTCCTCAGGGTTATGAAGCGTATATCGGCCCATCCATGGATCTGGAATACGAAGCTGAATGCCATAACGGTAATCTGTGAATTGCTCCGAGATTTTCACGAAATCCACTTTTCCATCCCACTGCATCCACTCGTTCAGCCATTTGGATTCTGCATAGGAGATATCCGGATATCCGGGTGCCTCTTTCGCCCATGGAATTTCCAATATACCGTCCCCATCCATATCCTTGCTCATCGTAGGCGTTCCGTTCAGCCCTTCAAGCTTACCTGGGCCTGCTGGATAGACGAGCTTCAGCTTGTTCCGATCCCAAGCATACATCGTTGTATAAGTGCTATGGGCTCCTGTTGAAGCTTCCAAAATAATACCGCTGCGTTCCGTTGATATTCGTCCAATTAATAAACGGTCATAATTATTAACATCGTTATAGAGCTCTTCTGTGTAAAGCTTATGAACCCCGCCGTCTCTCCAATTGTAAAGGGTCAAATGAAACTCGGGCATCGCCATCTCCTGATTCGTTCCAATCTCCGATATAATGGCAAGCTCTAGACGGCCATCTCCATTAATATCACCCGTATCGCCATAGGAATAGGGCAAAGTCTCCACCGGCTTCAATATAAGCTTACCTGCGTCGTTACGAACAGGCTTCGTACTAAAGGAATAAATCTCAAGTACATTCGGACTGTCAAACGCTCCGATCCAGCCGATCATAATCTCTACCTGACCATCTTTATCAAGATCCTCAATTTTGAGCCAATCGATTACCCTTGCGAGCGGTTGTTGCACGAGCACCCAAGGCTTCCAAGTCATCGACGTATATTTGAACACCATTAATTCTGGTGAGCTGTATTCGTTGTAATAAGAAACGATTGCTTCATCTATTCCGTCACCATCCACATCAATCAACCGGATCGCTTCCATATGGTCCTCTCTCATCGGAAGCGTAAGCTTGCTATAATCCGGCAGGCTCTTCTCGATCGCCTGTACGATGGCTTGCTTCTCCGGCGCAATTGCCGGCTTCTGCAGTAAATCCGCAGGTGCGGCCGTATAACGACAGCCTGTCGCCAAACCTAGAAGCAGTGCGACAGCACCAATCAACAGGCTTCTTCGCATGAATGACTTGCTTCCAGGCTTGGCATTCGTATCACTTGCGTTATCCAACTTCGCAGCCTCCTCGTACCGTTACCCTACTACACGATTTGGTCGGCAGTCACCAATGTATAGCCCATATCAACTAGATCATCAATAATGCCAGGCAGTGCCTGCACGGTGTTTTTAATATTTTTGCTGCCAAAAGAATGCATTAATATTATACCATTAGGCTTAGCCTCTTTTTTAATCATTTTGCTCATATCAGCTGCCGATGTGCCCGCCCAGTCGCGCGTATCAATATTCCAACTGACTAAATCGCGCTTGCTTGCTTTCAGCAACACCTTTAACGTATCCGACACAGCGCCATAAGGTGCTCGTACCATAACCGGTGTGTAGCCGACCGTTTTTTTGATGATCGCATCCGTTGTTTTAATTTCTTGGATGATCTGCTGCTTGTTCAGCTTAGATAAGTCCTTATGATTGTAAGTATGATTTCCGATGGAATGGCCTTCCTCCACAATACGCTGTAGAACCTCAGGATTTTTTTTCACCTGTTGCCCAACGACGAAGAACGTAGCTTTTACTCCTTTTTCTTTCAGGATATCCAAAATATCATTCGTATAACGCTGATCTGGACCGTCATCAAACGTCAGTGCAATATATTTCTCACCTGCTGCGGGCTTGCTAACAGGAGATGAAGGATCAGGGTCATCCAATTGCTCCTCGGCCAATGGGGATCCATCCGGCTTGCTTGTCGCTGATGGACTCGGCTTATCCGTAGCAGTCCCTTCTGTCCCCTCCGAATGGTCAACTATCGGTACCTCCGGTTTTTCCGTAGGTAATGCTTCTGGTTGATCTGTTGCAGGTACTGTTGACGGCTTCACTTCATCCGTTGCCGAAGGGCTCGGCGTTTGTGCTTCTGGAGCTTGCGTCTCCGGTGTCTGCGGCTTATCCGTCGCTGTACCGCTAGGCTGCTCCGCTGGCTGTTCCGCTGGCTGTTCAACCGTACCACCTTTGCTTGGTGTTTCAGCCTGCTTGCTTGGCAGATTGCCATGCGTAATCTGTCCATCCGAATCGTCGGTATGACCAACGATAACCTCATCCGGCTCATTCTCAGCTCCGCCTCCAGCTGCTTGCGGGCCTTTCTGTTCGTTCGACATGTTCACATCGGTCTGTTTATCTCCGACCAAAGCAGACAAACTAAAGGATGAACCAGCTGAACAGCCGCTTAACCATACCAACACGAAGACCATCATCAACATCATTACCATGCTTCGTCCTTGCTTTCTAGCTTGATTCATTTCTCTCACCTTCTATTCCTCGCTGATAGACTCATTGTAACTCTGCCCCATAGTGATAGAGTTACAAATTAGTAACACCAATCGAGCCGATCTGACACACCCTGCTTCAATCCGCATACAAAAAAAAGGCCTACACGTTATTGCCCCCTTCTCAGAGCAGCACAACGCATAGACCTTTTATCAGTATTTCATATATGAGATTTGACTATATTAGCTAATCTAAACCAGTGCTTTCGCCGCAATATCCGTCCGGTTCTGCTTGCCTTCAAAGTCGATCACGCTAACCGCTTCGTATGCACGGGCACGAGCCTCGGCAATGTCGCTGCCGCGGCCGACGATGCCAAGCACGCGGCCGCCGTTCGTCACAAATTGGCCATCCTTCTCAGCTGTACCTGCATGGAACACAAGCGCACCTTGCGCTTCCGCCTCGGCAAGACCTGTAATGACACGGCCTTTCGGATAGGAAGCCGGATAACCTTCCGACGCGACCACCACACAAACCGCCGCTTCGTCGCTCCACTGAATGTCGAGCTGATCCAAGTTACCGTTGATCGATGCCAGAACGATGTCGATTAGATCCGTTTGCAGACGAGGCAATACGACCTGCGTCTCTGGATCGCCCATACGTGCATTGAACTCGATCGTCTTAGGACCGTCCGGCGTAATCATAAGTCCTGCGAACAAGACGCCGCGGAACGGTCTGCCTTCGCTGACCATCGCCTTAGCCGTTGGAATAATAATATTTTGGATCGACTCTTCAATAATGGCTGGGTCGATATGAGGCAGCGGCGTATATGTTCCCATTCCGCCTGTATTCGGTCCTTTGTCACCGTCGAAAATCGGCTTGTGATCCTGAGCAGGCACCATAGCGCGAACCGTCTCGCCGTCTACGAAAGCAAGAATCGACATTTCCTGTCCAACAAGGCATTCCTCGATTACGATTTGTGTACCAGCCTCACCGAACACCTTGTCTACCATCATCTCGCGAAGCGCATTCTCTGCTTCTTCAAGGGTTGCTGCTACCGTCACACCTTTGCCGGCAGCAAGGCCGTCAGCCTTAATTACAATCGGCGCCGATTGCTCGCGAAGATATGCAGAAGCAGTCTCATAATCTGTGAACGTTTCGTACTTCGCAGTCGGAATGTTGTACTTTTTGAGCAAGTTTTTCATGAAGATTTTACTGCCTTCAATTTCAGCTGCATTTTTTCGCGGACCGTAAGCTACGATACCCGCTGCCTCGAAAGCATCTACGATACCGTCAGCGAGCGGATCATCTGGACCTACAAATACCAAATCGATTGCCGCATCCTTTGCGAAACGAATCAACTCATCAAATTCACTAACAGCAATGGGAACGATCTCAGCAAGCTGAGCAATTCCGGCGTTGCCAGGTGCACAGAAGATCTCCTTGACCTTCTCGCTTTTCTTAAGCGCCCAGACGATCGCATGCTCGCGTCCACCGCCGCCAACTACCAAAATACGCATTCACGTAACCTCCTAATTAACTATGTAACAAGAACCGCCTGACGGCGTCCTTTCAGTAGACGCCATCGTTTCAATGAAACGTATCAATCATATCGCTTAAACAAGCAGCAGCCGCTCGCTTCGCCAGCTCTCTGTCGTTAACGCGCGGCTGCCTATGATAAAAGTATGCTTTAGTGCTTGAAGTGACGTACGCTTGTGAATACCATAGCGATATTATTCGCATTAGCTGCAGCGATGGACTCTTCATCCTTGATCGAGCCGCCTGGCTGAATGATTGCCGTTATGCCTGCTTTTGCAGCAAGCTCTACCGTATCACCCATTGGGAAAAACGCATCTGAAGCAAGAGCGGAGCCTTTAGCCGCTTCGCCAGCTTGTTCAATCGCAATGCGAGCAGCGCCTACGCGGTTCATCTGGCCAGCGCCTACGCCGATCGTCATATCATCCTTCGCTAGCAGAATCGCGTTGGATTTCACATGCTTAACAACCTTCCATCCGAACAAGAGCTGCTTGAGCTCTTCAGCTGTCGGCTTGCGGTCGGTTACGAACTGCAGATCTGCTTCCGTTACGCTATGAACGTCACTCTCTTGCACGAGCATGCCGCCGTCAACCGATGTAACGACCCATTCTGGTTTGCGCTCGCCTGCTGCTGATAACTCACCAAGCTTCATTAGACGGATATTTTTCTTCTTCGTTAAAATTTCAAGTGCCTCTGGCGTAAAGTCAGGAGCAATAATGATTTCAAGGAAAATGCCGCCCAGCAGCTCAGCTGTGTCAGCACCGATCGTCCGGTTAGCTGCTACGATACCACCGAAGATCGAGGTCGGATCTGCCGCGTAAGCTTTTTGATAAGCCTCATGAATCGTTGCGCCGATACCTACTCCGCATGGGTTCATATGTTTAACTGCAACGACTGCCGGCTCGTCGAATTCTTTCAGAATCGCGAGCGATGCGTTCGCGTCACTGATGTTGTTGTACGAAAGCTCTTTGCCATGCAGCTGCTCAGCCGTTGTGATGCTGCCTGCTGCTGCAAGCGGCTTGCTGTAGAAGGCTGCCTTCTGGTGCGGGTTCTCTCCGTAACGAAGATTCTGAACCTTCTCATAAGTAACCGTGTACGTTTCCGGCAATGACTCGCCCACTTGCTTAGTCAAGTAATCCGAAATAAGGGAATCATAAGCCGCTGTGTGACGGAACACTTTGGCGGTTAGACGTTTGCGTGTCTCAAGCGTCGTATCGCCTTGTGCCTTCAATTCTTCTAGAACTGTGTCATAATCAGCAGTATCCACGACTACGGTTACGAATGCGTGGTTTTTGGCAGCTGAGCGAAGCATAGTTGGTCCGCCAATGTCGATATTCTCGATTGCATCTTCATAGGACACGTCAGGTTTCGCAATCGTTTCCTTGAATGGATACAAATTAACGACAACCAGGTCGATATAATCCAGACCAAGCTCTTTCATCGTATTCTGATGCTCTTCATTGTCACGCACCGCGAGCAATCCGCTATGAACGGCCGGGTGAAGTGTCTTAACACGCCCATCCAAAACCTCAGGGAAGCCCGTTACATCGGAAATACCGATAACTGGAATGCCTTCCTTCTGCAGCAGACTGAATGTACCGCCCGTCGAAATGATTTGCACGCCTTGGCTTGCCAACTCTCTAGAAAACTCCACGATTCCCGTTTTATCGGAAACACTGATTAACGCTCTACGAATAGCCACGCAAATACCTCCTCATCTATTTGGCCAACCTATTGCTTCTCTCAAGCATAAACGCCTTCAGCGTCCTTTAAGACGCTGAAGTAGCTTTGACGGTGAAATATAAGCCCTTTATAAGCGAACAACCTTATAAATTCTTATATTTTAAGAAGAAACGCCTAACGGCGTCCTTACTGTAGACGCCATCGTTTCTGCGCAACGTATAGAGAAAGGATGAGGACAATCATATCCTTTCCTATATGCCGCTCACTCGCACATGCCGTCCATCCAACGTCACGCGCCCCTGCGCGATCTGCTGGATAACACCTGGCAGCAGGTCTTGCTCTGCTGCATGAATGCGTTCGGCGAGCGAGTCTTCCGTATCCTCGTCCGCCACCTCAACTACACGCTGCGCGATAATCGGCCCGCTGTCCATGCCACCGTCCACATAGTGGACGGTGACGCCTGTCACCTTAACGCCGTACGCGAGCGCCTGTCCGATGCCGTTCACGCCGGGGAATGCCGGCAGCAGCGCCGGATGAATGTTAATCATCCGCCCGTAGAACGGCTCAACAAGTACTGACGTGATAATGCGCATGTAACCCGCAAGCACGATCAGCTCAACGCCGCGATGCTCTAGCTCGGCGATAATTTCCGTCTCGTACGCTTCGCGAGACGGGTACTCCTTAGGCGTGAACAGGAACGTGTCCACGCCAGCTTTCCGTGCGCGCTCCACTACGGGAGCGGCAGGCTTGTCACAAACAAGAAGCTCGATGGTTACATCGAGCTTCCCATTCTGCACCGCATCTATAATCGCTTGGAAGTTGGTGCCTTGTCCCGAAGCGAATACAGCGATGCGAAGTGCTCCCATTATACGTCCGCTCCTGTGAATGTCACGATGCGGCTGCCTTCCGTAACCGTTCCGATACGGTAAGCCTGCTCACCAAGCTCAGTCGCAATGCGAAGAGCATCGCTCGCTTGATCAGCTGGTACAACGATAACCAAACCGATTCCCATATTAAAAGTCGTGAACATGTCACGATTCGTAATGCTGCCTTTGGATTGCATCAGGTCGAAGATAGGCAGAATCGGCCATGAGCCGTATTCGACATCCACGTTCACGCCATCTGGCAATACCCGCGGAATGTTCTCGATAAAGCCGCCGCCTGTAATATGCGCCATGCCTTTCACTTCAACCTGCTCCACCAGCTTAAGCGCCGACTTCACATAGATGCGAGTTGGTTCGATCAATACGTCGCCAAGCTTAGCACCGCCAAGCTCTGCCAGCTCTTGATCCAGCTTGTAGCCGGCATCCTCAAGAAGCAAACGGCGAACGAGTGAGAAGCCGTTACTGTGAATACCGCTTGAAGCGAATCCAATGACAGCGTCACCTGCAGCAATTGTCGAGCCGTCGATCATTTTTTTCTTATCTACGATACCTACAGTAAAGCCTGCGATATCGTATTCTCCGCCTTGATACATACCTGGCATTTCAGCCGTCTCGCCGCCGATCAGGGAACAGCCCGCTTGCACGCAGCCTTCCGCGATTCCTTTGACGATCGCTTCGATCTTCTCAGGTACGACTTTGTCACATGCTAGATAGTCCAGGAAGAACAAAGGCTCCGCGCCTTGTACGATAATATCGTTCACGCACATCGCTACGGCATCAATGCCGATCGTGTCATGCTTGTCCATGGCAAAAGCAAGCTTCAGCTTCGTTCCGACGCCATCCGTTCCAGACACAAGCACAGGCTCATCATACTTGTCCTTGTTCAGGCTGAACAGACCGCCGAAGCCGCCTAGCTCTGCCAGCACCTCAGGACGGTACGTCCGCTTTACATGCTTTTTCATCCGTTCTACCGCTTCGTTGCCTGCCGCGATATCGACGCCGGCTTTTTTATACGCTTCTGACACTCTCGGTCAACTCCTTAACTAATTTAGGAGCACAAACACTCCATGGGGTTAAACATTTATGCGATTAACAGCTGCAGCTTTTGTCCGATTCTACGTCAACCACTGTAGGGTAGTCATTATCGAAGCATGCAAGACACATGCCGCGATTATACGCTCCATCGTTGCCGCCAACAGAATCTACAAAGCCCTGATCAGTCAAAAAGGATAATGAATCCGCATTGATTTGCTTGCGAATCTCCTCTACCGTGCGGTAAGAAGCGATCAACTCCTTGCGATCCGGCGTATCGATGCCGTAGTAGCAAGGGTTTTTGAATGGAGGCGACGTAATCCGTACATGCACCTCTGTCGCACCTGCTTCACGAAGCAGGTTCACGATGCGAAGTGATGTCGTACCGCGTACAATCGAGTCATCGATCATAACGACGCGTTTGCCTTCCACTACTTTGCGAACGGCGGACAGCTTCATTTTGACACCCTTCTCGCGAAGCTCTTGGGAAGGCTGGATGAACGTCCGGCCAGTATATTTGTTTTTGATAAGGCCAAGCTCGTAAGGAATTCCTGTCTGCTCTGCATAACCGATTGCCGCCGAAATACTGGAATCGGGCACACCCGTAACGATATCCGCATCGACAAACGATTCAGAAGCAAGCTGGCGTCCCATCCGCTTGCGCGCCATATGAATGTTAATGCCATTAATATCACTGTCCGGGCGGGCAAAATAAATATACTCCATCGCACAGGTAGCTCGGCGTTCAACGTCAGCGTAACGCGTCTCGCGCATGCCGTCCGCATCCAGAATGAGAAGCTCGCCTGGCTGAACGTCACGCTCGTATACGGCACCGATCGTCTCGAATGCACAAGACTCCGACGAGAACACGTAGCCATCACCGATACGACCCATAACAAGCGGACGCAGTCCATGCGGATCAGAAGCGACGAGCAGCTTCTCATTCGTCATAATTAGAAATGCAAAGCCTCCGACAATACGCTGCAAAGCTTCCTTCGCCGCCGTCTCGAAATCCTTCGAAGAACGAGCGATGAGATGGGCAATAACTTCCGTGTCGCTGGACGTTTGGAAGATCGAACCAGACATCTCCAACTCTTTGCGAATTTCTGGCGCATTCACGATATTGCCGTTTGTTGCAACCGCCAGGTCGCCGTCGCGATAGCGGAATATGAGCGGCTGCGCATTCGCAAGCTTGCTCTCTCCCGCTGTCGAGTAACGAACGTGTCCGATGGAGCGGTCGCCCGCAAGAAGATCCAGATTGTCCTTGTTGAATACTTCTTTCACAAGACCCATGCCGCGGTGATACGCGAACTTGTTGCCGTTCTTCGTATCTACCGTACAGATTCCAGCGCTTTCCTCACCACGGTGCTGAAGCGCATGAAGTCCATAATAGGATAGGTTGGACGCTTCAGGGAGATTAAATACCCCGAAGACGCCACATTCCTCACGCAATTTATCAAAAATATCGTCACGGCCAATGCCTTCGTTATAGTGGTCTCCCGTCCATAACACAGGCTCCTGTCTTATTTGCTCATCAGACATGGAATCGCATCCTTCCAGACCTTCTCCAGTTGTGTTACCGGCGCCTGAATGCCGGCTTTTCCGTTTACGTTTATGGTCAGGCTGCTGCCTTTAACAGTACCGATTTGAGTGTGAACAACGCCTTGCTCTGACAATTTCGCTTGCAATGCCGCAGCATTCTCCGGCTTAGCCGAAAGAAGAATACGAGATTGTGATTCACTGAACAATAGGTGGTCTGCACGCAGGTCAGAAGTCAAAGCAACTTCTGCGCCTAGGCGACCGCTGATACACGATTCAGCTACAGCTACAGCAATTCCGCCTTCGGACAAGTCATGCGCCGAAGCAACAAGTCCACCTTGGATTGCGCCAAGAACCGCATCAAGAACCTTTTTCTCTGTTGCAAGATCAATTTCAGGAGGACGGCCAGCAGCCCCGCCTTGCAATACGTATTGCAGCTCGCTTCCGCCAAGCTCCGCTTTCGTCTCGCCTACGAGAATAATAACATCGCCTTCTGCTTTGAAGCCTTGAGTAGTAATGTGGTCAATGTCATGCACAAGACCAACCATACCAATGACTGGTGTTGGGTAGATCGCACCCTTCGCATTCTCATTGTACAAGCTCACGTTACCGCCGATGACCGGCGTATTCAAGATAACGCAAGCCTCGGACATACCATCAGCCGACTTCTCAAGCTGCCAGAACACTTCCGGCTTCTCCGGGTTACCGAAGTTCAGGTTATCTGTAACAGCAAGCGGCTCAGCGCCCGAGCATACAATGTTACGTGCTGCTTCTGCAACGGCAATACGTCCGCCTACTTCTGGATCTAGATATACGTAACGTCCGTTACAGTCTGTCGTCATCGCTAGTGCTTTGCGCGTACCGCGAATCGTCACAACTGCCGCATCGGAGCCTGGTTGAACTGCTGTCGATGTACGAACCATGTAGTCATATTGATTGTAAACCCAC
Source organism: Paenibacillus sinopodophylli (assembly GCF_005930355.1). Taxonomy (GTDB): domain Bacteria; phylum Bacillota; class Bacilli; order Paenibacillales; family Paenibacillaceae; genus Pristimantibacillus; species Pristimantibacillus sinopodophylli. Next base: position 87,803 of record NZ_VDBO01000014.1, on the reverse strand, counting down.
TCTTTGCTCGCAACCGTTGGGGAAGCAAGTACCTTCTCCAGCGCGCCAGTAAGGTCGGTTACTTCGTCGTAAGCCAAAGTGTCTACTGCAGCATTTTCGCTGAAGTAAGCAGGCTCTTTCGACGGTTTGTCGTATACAGGGCACTCGTCAACGAGCGCTTTAACCGGCATATCGGCAACCTCTTGGCCTTGGTGGAACAGACGAAGACGTCCGTCATCCGTTACTTTACCTACTTTGGCACAAATAATGCCCCAGCGTTCAAAAATTTCTTTCGCCTGCGCTTCATGCTGCGGCTCAACAACGAAGAGCATACGCTCTTGCGACTCGGAGAGCATCATTTCATAAGGCGTCATGCCCGTTTCACGCTGCGGCACCTCATCAAGGTAAAGCTCAAGACCGTTGCCTGCTTTGGAAGCCATCTCTGCGCTGGAGCAAGTCAGACCCGCTGCGCCCATATCTTGAATACCAAGCACGATACCGGAATCGATCAGCTCAAGCGTTGCTTCCATAACCAGCTTCTCCATGAATGGATCGCCGACTTGTACAGCCGTACGCTTCTCCTCGGACTCTTCGGACAGCTCAACGGATGCGAATGTAGCACCGTGGATACCATCGCGGCCAGTAGCAGGACCTACGTAGAATACCGGGTTGCCTACCCCTTTAGCTACACCGCGCTGAATTTTATCATGATCGATTAGACCAACGCACATGGCATTAACGAGCGGATTGCCTTCATAGCTCTCATCGAACATCACTTCGCCTGCAACCGTCGGAATTCCGATACAGTTACCATAGCCGGCAATACCGCTAACAACATGCTCGAACAAATATTTAACGCGTTCATTCTCCAGGCGGCCGAAGCGCAAGCTGTTCAGCAATGCAATCGGACGAGCGCCCATGGAGAAAATGTCGCGGATAATGCCGCCAACGCCTGTTGCTGCGCCTTGGAAAGGCTCAACCGCAGATGGATGGTTATGTGATTCGATTTTGAATACGACCGCTTGGTTGTCGCCGATATCGACGATTCCCGCGCCTTCGCCCGGTCCCATCAGAACGCGAGGTCCTGTAATCGGGAATTTCTTAAGGATCGGCTTGGAGTTTTTGTAAGAGCAGTGCTCTGACCACATGACGCTGAATACGCCGATTTCTGTATAGTTAGGCTTACGGCCAAGAAAACCGCAAATCAGCTCAAACTCATAATCGGATACGCCAAACTGGCTGTAAATCTTTTGCTCGGCAATTTGCTCCGCTGTCGGTTCCTTAGCTGTTAACTGCTGCGCCATGTTGTTCCCTCCATGCATTCAAAATCGATGTAAACATCCGTTTACCGTCTTCCGAGCCTAGCAATTGATCAATCGCACGCTCTGGGTGAGGCATCATTCCTACTACGTTGCCTGCTTTGTTGCTAATTCCTGCGATGTTCTCAACCGAACCGTTCGGGTTCGTGTCGCCAGCATAACGGAATACGATCTGGTTGTTTGCTTTGAGCTCGGCAAGCGTTGCATCGTCGCAATAGTAGTTGCCTTCGCCGTGGGCAATTGGAATATTAATAATCTCGCCTTGCGAGTACTGGTTCGTGAATGCTGTGCTGCTGTTTACCACTTCAAGAGGTGCTTGATGGCAGCGGAATTTCAGTCCATTGTTGCGGATCAAAGCGCCTGGCAGAAGGCCAGCTTCCGTCAAAATTTGGAACCCGTTGCAAATGCCCAAAATAAACTTGCCTGCTTCAGCCGCTTTTTGCACTTCGCTCATAACAGCTGCGAATTGTGCGATCGCGCCGCAGCGCAGGTAGTCGCCGTAGGAGAAGCCTCCTGGCACTAGAATTGCATCATACGCGGACAAGTCCGTAGCTGTATGCCATACATAGTCAACCGACTGGCCGATGGTGTCTTCGACGGCTTTGTAGCAATCGATATCACAGTTGGAGCCAGGAAATACGAGTACCGCAAACTTCATCGTCTTAACCCTCCAGTTCAAAACGGAAATCTTCTACAACCGTGTTCGCGAACAGCTTCTCGCACATCGCTTTGATGCGTACTTCCGCTTCAGCGCGGTCAGTCGTGTCAAGCTCAAGCTCCAAATATTTGCCGATGCGTACTTTTTCGACTTCGGCGAAGCCCAGTGTGTGAAGCGCCCCTTGTACAGCGGTTCCTTGTGGATCCAAAACGTTTTGCTTGATGGTGACGTAGACGGTTGCCTTCATAATAGCCTCCTGAAAATGGGTTTTTTTCGCAGCAAGTTTGTTAGTCGAAATGTGATGGCCGCTCGGGCGCGGGAGTTATTGCCTACGCCGCTGTTGAAGCCGGGAAACTTGATTACACCGCTTAGCGGGTGTTTCCCGGTCTTCAAAAAGCGATCGCTGTCGCTCTCCGGCAACAACTTCCCGCTCTCCGAGCTCCCACATTTCAAAGTAAAAACCTCTGCGACTGTGGTCGGTGAAGTAATGGTGGTGATCGCGCTGTCGCTGACCACTTAAAGCTAAGTGATAAGTAGTGACCTGCGCTGTCGCTGGCCACCGAGGGCCTCATTGCTGGCCTGCGCTATCGCTCTAGCCACCAAGAGCCTGAGTACTCTGGCCTGCGCTATCGCTAGCCACAGGAACTTGTCTGACTGGCCTTTCGCATAAATGCTGCCAGTCCAAGATTACTGCAGCCCTGCGCTTGCGCTCAGGCTGCGGGTTATGGGGTGCAGCAGCGCTCTCGCTGACTGCCTGCCTTAGAAGGCATGCGCTTCCGCGCCCCTATGTCAGCGTCGTCGCTCTTGCTCGACGTTGTTAAAAAAGTGACTACCTGCTGCAAGCAGGCTGTTGCATAACGGTAAGTGTCACCGTTATTTTAACCCAAAACTTCCTAAAGCTCCACGCCCGTCAATCGGCGGTAAATATCGCGGTAGCGAGCTGTTGTCTCAGCCACTACTGATTCAGGAAGCGGAGCCGGCTTGCTGTCGCGATCCCAGTCGGAGCCGAGCAAGTACGTACGCACTGGCTCTTTGTCCATACTGTCGATCTCAATATCAAACGCATAGTTGCCTTCTGCCCAGAAACGCGAAGAATCCGGTGTGAAGATTTCGTCGATCAACACGACCTTGCCGTCGATCAGTCCGAATTCGAACTTGCAATCTGCGAGAATAATGCCATGCTCCGCGCAGTAGCCGTGAGCGAACTCGTACAGCTTGATGCTGCGGTCGCGAAGCTCTTCAGCAAGCTCGGCGCCGATCATATCGGCCATCTTCTCGAACGGGATGTCCTCATCGTGACCTACATCGTTTTTCGCTGCCGGTGTGAAGATCGGTGCCGGGAAACGTTCATTTTTGCGCAGGCCCTCAGGAAGTGAAATGCCGTTAATCGCGGACGTTTGCTGATACTGTCTCCAGCCCCCGCCCGTGATGTAGCCGCGCACAACGCACTCGATATCAATGCGTTCCGCTTTGCGGGTTACCATAATACGGTTCTTGAGCAGCTCAGGTTCCGTAATGAGTGTCCCAAGCTTCTCAACGTCCGTATGAACAACATGATTCACTTGGATATCTGCTGTTTGCTCGAACCAATAAGCAGACAATCGGTTCAGTACATTGCCTTTGTCTGGAACGGCCGGGTCAAGCACGTAATCGAAAGCCGAGATGCGATCCGTTACGACAATCAGGAAATGCTCCCCAAGATCGTAAAGCTCGCGAACCTTGCCTTTGTAAATAAGCGGAGCTTTTATATAATCGACAGCTGTCGATAATGCTTTTGTTGTTGCGCTCATCAGGCCAGCCTCCCTTTAGATCAATCCCAAACGCGTAAAAATCGTATCCACATGCTTCAAATGCCAAGCAGGGTTGAAGCAATCGTCGATTTCTTCCGATGACAACACGCTTGTAATTTCTTCGGTTTCGCCGATAATATCGCGGAACTGGCGCTGTGTTTCCCATGCTTGCATTGCGCGCGGCTGTACGGTGTCGTAAGCTTTCTCGCGGCTGAAGCCTTTGTCGATCAGCTTCGTCAATACACGGCCAGAGAATGGCACCCCGTATGTTGCTTGCATATTGCGCTTCATGTTCTCAGGGAACACTTGCAGGTTGTTGATGATATTGCCCAGGCGGTTCAGCATGTAGTTCAACAGCATCGTTGCATCCGGCAAAATAATCCGTTCAACCGAAGAATGGCTGATGTCGCGTTCATGCCAAAGCGCAATGTTCTCGTAAGCTGTAACCATATGTCCGCGAATAACGCGCGACAAGCCGGAGATGTTCTCGCAGCCGATCGGGTTGCGTTTGTGCGGCATTGCTGATGAACCCTTTTGACCTTTCGCGAACGGCTCTTCCACTTCACGGAATTCACTCTTCTGCAAAGCGCGAATTTCCGTTGCAAACTTATCCAGTGAAGACGCGACAAGCGCAAGAGTTGCCATATATTCAGCGTGACGGTCACGCTGCAGCGTTTGAGTCGAGATCGGAGCAGCTGTGATGCCCAGCTTGTTACATACGAATTCTTCAACAAAAGGATCGATATCTGCGAATGTACCTACAGCACCGGACATTTTGCCGAACTGTACATTGTTAGCCGCATGATGGAAACGCTCAAGGTTACGCTTCATTTCCTCGTACCATAGTGCCATTTTGAGACCGAAGGTTGTCGGCTGTGCATGAACGCCGTGCGTACGGCCCATCATTGGCGTGTCTTTATATTGAAGTGCTTTATTTTTGAGAATTTCGATGAAACGTTCGATATCCTTTACCAGAATCGCGTTGGCTTGCAGCAATAGGTAACCGATTGCCGTATCCACAACGTCTGTTGAAGTTAGGCCGTAATGTACCCATTTGCCCTCAGGGCCGGCTTTCTCGGATACGGCACGCGTGAACGCGATAACGTCATGACGAGTGTCCTGCTCGATTTCGTAAATACGGTCAATATCGAAATCAGCCGATGCGCGAAGCGCAACTACGTCTTCCTTAGGAATTACGCCGAGCTCAGACCAAGCCTCGCAAGCGCAAAGCTCCACTTCCAGCCATGCTCTGAATTTATTCTCTTCTGTCCAAATCGCTCTCATTTCCGGTCTGCTGTAACGCTCTAACATGAATGATTCACACCTTCCAAATAGTTGTTTCTTCAATCCAGCTAAGTGCAGCCTGAGTGTTATCGGCGAGCACGTTGACATGTCCCATTTTACGTTTCACAACCGCGTCTTTCTTTCCGTACAAATGCACCTTAGGCGCAACCTTCAGTCGTTCAGCCGACTCACCCTGGCGAGCCATTAACGATAGCAGCGGCTCGACATGCTGTCCGAGCACATTGACCATCACCACTGGGCTCATAAGCGTTGTATCTCCAAGCGGTAGGTTGCATACTGCACGTACATGCTGCTCGAACTGTGACGTCCGGCAAGCTTCCATCGTGTAATGACCACTGTTATGAGGGCGCGGCGCGAGCTCGTTAACGAATAGCTCCCCATCCGCCGTCACGAACAGCTCTACCGCGATCAGACCAACAGCGCCAAGCCCTTCTGCGATTCGCGTAGCAAGCTGCTCCGCTTCACGCTGAAGCTCCTCGCTGATTCTCGCGGGTACGATAGACAAATGCAATATATTATCGACGTGAATGTTCTCCGCTGCGGGAAACGTCTTAATCTCACCCTGCGGGCTTCTCGCCGCGATTACTGATATTTCCTTCTCAAAGCGAATGAACTGCTCGAGCACAAGCTGCACCTTCGCACGGGAGAGCGTCTCATATGCCTCTTCAATCTCATCCGTGCTGCGAATGACCCATTGGCCTTTGCCGTCATAGCCGCCCATTGCTGTCTTCAGCACGCAAGGCGTTCCGAAAGCTACTACCGCCTCACGGAGCTCGTCCACGCTTCTAATCTCGCGGTATGGAGCCACCTTGACGCCTGCTGCTTCAATCGCACGTTTCTCCCGAAGACGATGCTGCGTTGTATAGAGCAGCTCGCTTCCTTGCGGCACATACGATTCATCCATCAGCATCTTCGCTACTTCGGCATCGACATTCTCGAACTCGTACGTAATGACGTCTGAGCGCTTCGCGAGCTCTCTCGCTGCTTCGCGGTCATCGTATGCCGCCACGATCTGCTCAGCAACCTGACCTGCCGGACTGTCCATTACCGGATCGAGCGCGATGAACCTATAGCCCATCGCACTTCCTGCATTCGCCATCATGCGGCCAAGCTGACCGCCTCCTAGAATGCCGATCGTGCTGCCTGGAAGCAGCGTCTTCATTAATCGCTTATTTGTATCGCTGCTCATAGCGTTTCACTGCTTTCCAGCACTTCCTGCTTCACGCGCTCGCGACGTGCTTCTACACGCGCTTGCACCTCAGGATCGAACGCTCCTAGCATCTGTGCGGCCAGCAGGCCGGCATTCGTACCGCCAGCGTTGCCTATTGCAACAGTTGCAACGGGAATGCCGCCCGGCATTTGAACAATGGAGAGCAGTGAATCCAATCCGCTCAGATTGGATGATTTCACGGGAACGCCAATAACCGGCAGAATCGTCTTTGCAGCGACCATGCCGGGCAAATGTGCGGCTCCTCCGGCTCCGGCGATAATGACCTTAAGCCCGCGTGCTACCGCAGTTTCCGCGTATTCAAACATCAAATCCGGTGTACGATGCGCCGAGACGACTTTTTTCTCATAAGGAATTTGCAATTCCTCCAGCACATCACAGGCTAATTTCATTGTGTCCCAATCCGATTTGCTGCCCATGATAACGCCTACCTTCGCAGACATGCGATCAAACCCACTTTCGTTAATAGGATTATATTTCATTTATCAAGCAAAAACGCCTTCAGCGTCCTTAGACGCTGATGGAGCTTTGACGGTGAAATATAAGCAGAGTATAAGATTGAATCTTATACTTCCTTATATTTTTAAAAAAACAGAAATAGCCCGTCAGCCACCATAGAGATAGGAGTGCCGCAGGACTTGAGCAGAAGCGTAAGGAACGATTGGCATTGCTAACAATACCCAATCAGTCATGCTTCACTTTAATGATGACGATACAAGCTGCGATACGTTGCCATAGAGACAGCAGTAGGCTGCCCCGTTAGAGAGGCAACCTATGTCCAATTAAACGGGCATCTGCTTGCTGCGAGCTTGCTGTATGGCGGTTCAATATTGCTTCAGAACCGCTTGTCGTCTCATCTTGCTCGTAGTCCGAAAATTAAGGTTTCCGGGTAGAAACATTCAGGCCTTATCCCAAATATATACGAGATGAATGTAAATGAATAATCGTCTAATTTAAAGTGTGGCGGAGTGCTCCGCCTCAAACCTATTCTAGTTTATCTAATCCCCAAAGCACTGTCAATGAAATACGAACATTAAAAGACAATGTTTTATAAAGGTTCGTTTTTTTGAATAAAACTAATCATAATCCAGAGCGGAATACCCAATTTTAAGAGCATAGTCGTCTACACAAGCAACTAGCGCATTCAAGCAAAAACACCTTCGGCGTTCTTTAAGACGCTGAAGTAGCTTTGACGGTGAAATATAAGCCCTTTTTAAGCGAACAACCTTATAAATGCTTATATTCCAAGGTGAAACGGCTATCGCTGCCCTCTGATGGCGCAGCGCTTGAGAACACCTATGCTGACCTAAGCAACGTCATAAGTATCGAAAGCGCCTGCACTCGATAATCCCTTAACCGAAATAAAATGATCACACATGTATAATCAACTTTCTGCACAGCCTCCCTAGTCTCCCACTCAATCAACCTGCTGCCGCGTCTATCCTGCGTGTGTGCAGGAAAGCTATGGAATGGTTTTGAAATGTCTTTTGCTGACTAATAATAGGATTCGCTGAATACAGTTATAACATATGAATATCAAAATAATAGAGGAGGCTCTGCCACGGTGCAAATTCATGTCGTGCAGAAAGGCGATACGCTCTATAAGCTTGCACAGAAATTCGATGTTACGGTTAATGACCTTGTGAATGCCAACGGGTTGAGCGATGCGAATACGCTAGTCATCGGTCAGTCACTCATTATTCCCGCAGGTGCAACTACGCATAAGGTGCTTGTAGGTGATACCCTATGGCTGCTGGCTCGGCGTTACGGCGTAACCCTTCAAGAGCTGGCAGCCATGAACAACATTAGCAATCCCGCTCTCATTTATCCCGGCCAGCAGCTCGTCATTCCGCAGGCAGCAAAGCCTAGCATTGAGGTCAATGCTTATACGGAGAAATTCGGGGCAGCCGGTATCGCCATTGTAGAAGAGATCGGTCCTTACTTGACGTATTTAAGCCCATTTAGCTATCGGCTCCAAGCAGACGGCTCCATTACTCCGCTAGACGACTCAGCCATTATCAATGCTGCGTACCAGACGCGTACCGCTCCGATGATGGTTATTACTAATTTCGAGAACGGCACCTTCAGCCCTGATATCGCCCATGCCATTCTAAGCAATCCTACGCTGCAGCAATCCGTTATTGCGAGCATCCTTGCCACGATGAAGCAGAAGGGCTATACCGCGTTAAACGTTGATTTCGAATACGTACCGCCTGCTGATCGCGAGCTTTACAACGCCTTTTTGCAAAAGCTTGTCGACAATCTGCATCCGCAAAACTACCTTGTCTCCGCCTGCCTTGCTCCTAAGACGAGCGCCAATCAGACTGGAACGCTGTACGAGGCTCATGATTATGCTGCGATGGGGCGCATCCTAGATTTTGTTGTGCTAATGACCTACGAATGGGGCTGGTCTGGCGGCCCGCCGCGTGCCGTTGCACCGCTGAATGAGGTTAATAAGGTACTGATTTATGCCCTAAGCGTCATACCATCGCAAAAAATCGTGATGGGCATGCCGTTATACGGTTATGATTGGACACTGCCTTACGTGCAAGGAGCCAAATGGGCACCTACCGTCAGTCCGCAAGCAGCCGTGAACCGCGCACATCAGTTCGGAGCCACCATTCAATACGATGAAGAAGGGCAATCCCCATTCTTTCAATATTATGACAAGGAAGGGCGCGAGCATGTTGTCTGGTATGAGGATGCACGCAGTGTACAGGCCAAATTCAATCTCGTCAAAGCATACAACTTGCGCGGCGTCAGCTACTGGGTGCTTGGTGTTCCGTTTCCGCAGAACTGGTACGTGCTGCAAGCGAACTTCACGATCAAAAAGCTTGTTTAGCCTGACGTTCGTTCAGAAACAGCAGGCCATGCCGTTTCCCGATAAGGGAAAGCAGCATGGCCTATTGTCACTACTATTGCATAGATAAACTTACACCAACCAAACCGTTTTAGCGGTTGCGGGTATGCGCTGCGGCTCCGGCGGAGTCATATCTGGATAACCTAGATAGATGAGTGCGACGATTTGATCTTTCTCCGCTAGACCGAGCGTGTCTCTCATCAGCGGATGGTACATCGGATCGCCAGAGCGCCAAATGGCACCGAGGCCGTTCGCGTGAGCTGCTAGAAGCAGGTTCTGCACAGCTGCTTGAGCAGCCGCAAGCTCTTCCTCAAGTACGGCACGCGGATCATCGGAAGGCGAGCAAACCGCTGCGATAATTACAGGAGCGCGATAGGCTTTGGTACGCTCCTTGACCAGTCTGTCCTCTAGCTCCTGTCCGCTAAGCTCAGGAACGGCTGCCGCAGACACTCGTGCGTAACCTTCGGCTAGCCTCGCCCGCCCTTCACCTGTCATGACGATAAAGGACCATGGCTGTGTATTATGATGGCTCGGAGCCCATACTGCTGCATCCAGCAGCTTCTCAATTAGTGCGCGTTCGACCGGATCCTTCTTCACTCTTCCAATTGTTCTACGCGAGCGAATCGCTTCTTCTATGTTCATATCTCGTAACGCCTCCGTTCATAGTGGTATGGATGGCTAAGAAATGTTATTCGAACAAATGACGGTACTCTCCGTATCCTTCTTGCTCCAGCTTATCTTTGCCAACAAATTTCAGCGATGCTGAATTGATGCAGTAGCGAAGTCCAGTTGGCTTAGGACCATCATCGAACACATGGCCAAGATGGGAATCGCCCTCTTTGCTGCGAACCTCAACCCTTACCATATAATGCGAAGAATCGGTATGCTCGGCTATTGCAGAAGCTTGCAGCGGCTTCGTGAAGCTTGGCCAGCCGCAGCCTGCATCGTATTTATCACGCGAGCTGAAGAGCGGCTCGCCTGATACAATGTCCACGTAGATGCCATCCTCGGTGTGATCCCAGTATTCGCCTGTGAACGGTCGTTCTGTCCCGCTGTTTTGCGTCACTTCGTACTGAATGGGAGTCAGGCGCTGTTTAAGCTCTTCTTTATTTTTCTTTATGGTCCAGTTTTGTGCGATAAACGCATCACGCCCGGAGCCTTTGCGGTACATTTTGTATCGGTACGGATTCGATTTATGATAGCCCTGATGATAATCCTCTGCAGGGTAAAAGGTTTGTGCAGGCTCGATTTCGGTAATGATCGGACGATCGAAACGGCCGCTTGCCGCAAGCTCCTGCTTGGAAGCCTCAGCCAGCTCATGCTGCTTCTCATCGTAATAATAAATGCCCGTCCGGTAAGAATCGCCGCGATCATGGAACTGGCCGCCTGCATCCGTCGGATCAATCTGCATCCAGAAAATGCTAAGCAGCTTCTCATACGGGAATACTTGGGGGTTGTACGTAATTTGCACAGCCTCCGTATGTCCCGTCGTCTCCGAACAAACCTCCTGGTATGTCGGGTTGACGGTATGCCCGCCCGTATAGCCGGATACGACCGAGATAATGCCCGGCATTTCCTCGAATGGAGAAACCATGCACCAGAAGCAGCCTCCAGCAAACATCGCTTTCGCTTCGGCTCCGGTTTCGCCGTTATTTGTAATTGGTTGATCCATGCTGATCATCCTCCCAAATGGTTCAAATCATAATAACCTCATTCTATTATACATGACAGGAAGGTCGAACCACAAAAAAAGGGCTGCTCCGCGAGGCAACAGCCATGGGAGTCAGCCCTCTATTCGGTTAAGATGGGAAATCTGACGCTGGAAGAAATACGAATAATATCGGCAATGAGCTTGCTCCAGGTGATGTATACTGAATCGTTACCTCAGGCGCCTTCTGTTGTCCAGCAGCCCCCTCAGGTTGAAGCTGTGTATAAAGGAGAGCACCCTCGCCAACCTTCACGTGCCCACCTGACGGTACTGATACCACTTTACCATTCACTGTAACTGCCCCCTGGAAAACACCAGCGCGGGGATTCAAAATAATTCTAGTTCCATAAGCGACATTTTTCAGCTTGATCGTTGTCACAGCGCCATACTCGCCGCCATTGATCGTCATGCCCCCAGTCAGCGCATCTACGCCCGCCATCGCGGGGCCACGTTGACCAAGTCTAAGCTTGCTCTCCGTAACGCCGACTTTTTCATTTACCTCAATATATTGATCCGTATCGAAGAACTTCCCGCGATTTCCGACCTTTTCAAGCTGCGGGAGCAAGAATACAGCACTCACTGGATCTGTGTACTCTTGTAATGCCATGGTCGAGAACGTCAATTCGCCATCCATGTCTACGTCAATCAGACCGGAAAAGCCTTCATCCGGGTTCATGATTATTTTCTCCATTTCAGGCATGAGGTTGATGGACATACCTGGCTCAATCACTAGCTCACGCGGCTGCGATACCGCAAAATATCTAGCTACAGCAGCTGATCCGAATTGCAAGGCGCTCACGCTAGGCCCCGCCAATCCACGGTTGCCAACGGTCAGCGTAACGCTCTCCGTCCCCTTATTCGTCACGACAACGGCAAGCTTCAGCCGATTCTCAGAACCGTTGCGATGGTGTAAGAACAAACGGCTTGGATCGTTCAACGTATCCTCATAAAGCAAGCCTTCTCCGAAAAACCGTTCAGGAGCATTGGACATATAAAGCGTCCGGCCAGATTTCGATTCAATCGTATCGACCTCTTTGAACGTATTCATCAGCTTCCCGTCAAGCTCAAATTTATCCCCGGGATTACCGTAACGCAAATAATATTCATACGGTGTGTACATAATCTCATCCGTAACGATAATGTCCTGTGCAACGGTCTCGCTGCTTAGGCCCTCATTGTCATAAACACTTAGAGTTACGCTATATACACCAGGCTCGAAATACGTGCTTTTACGGCCTGTCCAATTCGTTTTTATGATTTTGCCATCGGGATCGTAGCTAAGATCCTCATAAATGATATTCTCGCCCTGCTTGACTACAAGAGGAGCTGTGAATTTCGCGATTGGAGCCACATTCGGTTCCGGCTGAATCGTAATGCTAATCTGCTTCAACTCTGCATTGTACACATAGTTAGCATTCCATAGCAGCTTTACTGCGGATAATGGAACATGCATCGTACCGTTAATTCGTGTAGCTGCGTTCGGCAATAACAGGTAGCTGCCGTTTCGATTAGCACCGCGCATATTGAGATTCAAGGTTACTTTGTTGAAATACGTATCGATATGAGTGCCTTTACTATCATTATATACGCTTGCTCCTACTGAATTCGCAATCGTACGGATTGGAATCATCGTGACTCCCTTTACTACAGGCAGTGGCGTGGTCATTTGTATCGCCTTGCCGTTCAAAGTCATCTGCTTCGAGCCGTGCACAAACACCAAATTAATGGGTTGACGCTCTGCCGCATTTGCTTCTTCCTTCGTTCCAATACCTGTCAGCACAAGCGAGAGCAGCAAGCTCGCTACTACAATTCGCTTTGTCATTTTCTTGATCCATTCCAAGTTGCTCATCCTGTTCTCCTTCCAATTTACAGCATCAACTGCTGTATCCCTAATGGTTAGACGCACAACGGAGTAAGAATGTTCCGGTCGAATTGGAAATTTACAATTTATTTCCACTCCGAGTGGAGGACATCACCTCTTCTCTTTGTTACAATAAGATGACATACGCAACTATTTGCCAGCGATTGCTGTCTAAGTTTATGATCCCGATGCTTGCAGTTCGTTCATCCGATCTTTCGTGCAAGTGACTATCTAGAGAGGTGAATGAATACAATGAGTGATTTGATATTGGAACAACGCACTGCCAGCCAGTACGATAAAAAAACGAGGCGCAAGAAGGGCAACCGAACTTTCCTCCTCTTCGCCGCCGTATGGGTCATTATTATATGCTCCGGCATACTAGGCGCGAAATGGTATACCGATCGCATACAGCAGAACTTATCTGCCGATCTGGAGAAGCAAACTGCAGCTCAAATCTCCTCGATGCAGCAAGCGTACGAGGCTCGAATGCTCCAGCTCGAAACCGACTATACAGCAGATCTCGGCGAGCTGAAAGCGAAGGTAGACGCGCTAAACGAGCTGCTCACCTTCACGAAGGATAATGCAGATTCGAAGACGGATAACAGCAACAAGCTGTATACGCAGCTTAATGAGGTTAAGAAACAGTTGGACGAGCTGAAGAAAAGCTTGGACGTGCTCAAATGAACATGACCGTCAAAGCGTTAAATCGCACAGCTCTACTTACATGTGCGCCTTTCCTCGGCATTATGATTTGGCTGCTATTATCCGATATTGTCATTCAATTACCTGAAGCTGCATACCCGGAGCCCATTACCGAGCAAGCAAGACTGGCTGAAGCCGATATTACCCATGCGGCAGCTGGCCTCGAGCTCGCTCAAGAGACTGCATCGCAGACGCGTGAATCGATTCAGAAGCAACTGAAGCTGTACAAAGAAACGAATGCTGATATGGCTCAAATCGCCTCCATTGCATCATCACAGGCAATGCGGCCGCTGGAGATATACGACCGCAATATTACAAGAAAGCTTGGCAATGCAGCCGCAACGGTTGAATCGGACAAGCTGAGAGCACAGCTCTTCTACATAAAGGCAGAGAATTTCACGGCATATGCGTTGAAAGTTAAGCTCAAGAGCAAGGATGCCATGACGATGACGCTAGGAGGGGACGAGCTCGGCAAGGCGGAGTCGACACTTGCGGCCGTTAACCGGCACGGTGCTGTTGCAGGCGTTAATGCCGGCGGGTTTGCCGATGGCAGGGGCAAGCGATACCCACTCAGTACGACCATTGTGGATGGAAGCTATGCGACTGGATTTGAACCTCCGCATGCGGATCTATTTTTTGTCGGATTGAATGACCAGAATGAGCTGATTGGCGGGAAGTTCGCAACCAAAGAACAGCTGGATGCCAAAAACCCTAAATTCGGTGCCTCTTTTGTACCCGTGCTTATGAGAAGCAGCGCACCACAGCCGATTCCGGCAAAATGGCAGACGAGCCCTAAGCGTGCACCGCGGACGATTGTAGCCAATTATAAGGACGGCCAATTGCTGTTCCTCGTAGCTGACGGCTACAACGAAGCTGGAAGCTCGGGCGCTACACTGGAAGAAATACAGCTTCTGCTGCAGCGCTACGGTACTGTAGATGGCTATAACTTGGATGGCGGTGGATCATCCTCGCTTATTTTCAACGGGCGCGTTATTAATAAGCCATCAGATGGACAGCTAAGGAAGCTGCCGACACATTTTCTATTTTTCAAATAATGAGTTTGTTATAGCGCGTCAATACGGATTAGTGAATATACTATTATCGAGCTTCAAGGTTCAGACTCCTACTAACGTTTTTCGGAAAGGAGCAGCACGGATGAGCATTGGATCGACATGGTATCGCCAATCATTATTGACGTTTACAGGTATTCCGCTGGTAGAGAAGCTCTCTACCAGCTACGGAAAGAAGCTTGCAAGCCGATTTGTCGCAGGAGAAACACTGGGCGAGGCTTTGAATGAGGTTGAAAAACTTGGCAAGCTTGGCATTATGGCTACACTGGATCATCTAGGCGAAGGCGTCCATGATATAGGTGAGGCCGGGTCGTACAAGGAGCAGTATGTGAAGCTGATCGACGGCATAACTGAACGAGGCGTAAGCTCCAACGTTTCATTGAAGCCTACCCAAATGGGGCTCGCGCTCGATCAAGCCGCTTGCTACGCCAACATTCGGGAAGTGGTGAAGCATGCACGGCGCCATCGCAACTTTGTGCGGATCGATATGGAGAACACGCCCTATACAAAAAGCACCCTAGACATGGTCAAGCGACTCCATGCCGAAGGATTAACGAATGTCGGTACCGTGCTGCAGGCCTACTTGTTCCGAACCGAGCAGGACGTCAAAGATATGCTGCAAGCGCGAATAAGCCTTCGCCTCGTCAAAGGCGCCTACAAGGAGTCCGCAGAGGTTGCTTTCCAGTCGAAAGCCGAGGTTTTAGTTAGCTTTAAAAGCATGATTAAGCAGCATTTGGACAGACGCGTCTATACTGCGATCGCATCGCATGATGATCAAATCATTAGCTGGGTGAAAACCTATGCGCGTGCGCATCGGATTCCCAAAAACGTTTTTGAATTCCAAATGCTGTATGGTCTCCGTATGAAAGAGCAGGCTCAGCTCGCGAGTGAAGGCTACCGCGTCCGCTGCTACGTACCCTACGGGAGCATGTGGTATCCCTACTTCACAAGGCGGCTGGCTGAGAAGCCTGCCAACCTGCTGCTGGTGCTGAAACATATGTTCAAATAGAAAAGCTGAATCCCGCGTGGGCTTCAGCTTTTTTTGATCGTTCTTGTATTTTTGCAAGGGGGGATGAGAGACAGTTCTTGCTTCTCAGCCTATTATTGGATGATGCACCTTCTGATCACGCACAATAGATCCGTCACCCAAGCGCAGCCACGACTCCACATTCCTCTCGTTCTCAGTCAAGCGGATCACACGGGCGCCTCGCGGAAAGCCTTCCTTGCCATACGTATTAAAACCTGTTGAGCGTCCGTAATAAAGACGAATCCCGTAAAGTTCTCCCCAATAATCATTCACATGATCATGTCCGCAGAAGGTTGCCATCACGTCACCCTGCGCAAGCATAGCTGCGAAGAAGCCTGCTTGCGTATTTGCAGCGCAAACCGCTTCATTTTTATTACCATAACATAGTTTCGTATCCCATACTTCTTGATATTCCGGAAGCGGG
This sequence comes from Paenibacillus sinopodophylli, assembly GCF_005930355.1. Classification (GTDB taxonomy): domain Bacteria; phylum Bacillota; class Bacilli; order Paenibacillales; family Paenibacillaceae; genus Pristimantibacillus; species Pristimantibacillus sinopodophylli. The sequence goes on along the minus strand of NZ_VDBO01000014.1, from coordinate 71,872 downwards.
ATATGAAAGAAGGCTAGGGCTGGAAGCACGCCTTCCTGCAATCGATTATTCCATATACGGGAGGTCTCCAAGTACCACTGCACTTGATCATGCTGAATCCAGTCGTATCCGGGAACGCGGGGCAAACTGGAATAAGCGCCGGAGTCGAGGCAATAGAGCAAGGCAGCAGCCTGATCATCCTTAGCTCCAAGGACAGGAAGCACATAGTTTCCTACACCGTGGATATGTGTCGGTCCAGGCTCGGCTAACGTATGCGCATGCTTCAGCACCTCGTCCATCAGTTCCTGGCGGGTAATACCATTCTCCGTATCGTGATTACCGAATACGATCCCCCAAGTTATGCTGCGCTGATTTACAGAGGCAACCGCATCCCGAAGCGCTTGTTTCGGATCATTGCAGCAGTATGAACCGTCCGAATGCTCGCCCGTAGATATGACATCCCCCGTAAACATAACAAAATCCGGTTGTTCGGCAGCAAGCACTAGCTCCATCGCCGCCTTCGACATCAAATCCAGCTCTCTCCCGTCCTGCCAATGAATATCTGTAAATTGAACAATGGTAAAGGTGCCGTCTTCGCGAAAACGAAGCTCTTTAGCGTTCCCCATCTTTATCCTGCTCCCTCTCCAATAAGTAGCAAAACACAATGATTTAGTGTCCCGAGGACGCGATCATGATGATACCCGTTACAACAACGACTGAAGCCGTAATTCTTCGGGTTCCTTGCGACTCCTTCAACACGATAAGGCCAAGCAGCGTGCCGAATACAATGCCGACCTCCCTCATCGGAGCGATCGTTGAAATATTGGCATTTCTTGCTGCAAGCAAAAACAGCAAATACGAACCCGGCGACAATATAGCCCCTATCCATATCCGATTCGAATGAGTGCGGATAACCTGTCTGAGACGCCCAGAACGAACAACCGCCGGCGTAAGCCCAAGCATGAACCCGATGTTCGTCACTTCGAGCAGCGCCAGTGGTGAAAGATGCTGCAAATTCGCCTTGTCACTGAGCGTATAAGCTGTAATGCATAGTCCCACGCTTATGGCCAGCAGCATCGGCTTCAGGGCAGCTCGCTGTCCCTTGTCTTTGGAGCTTCCTAGCATGACTACGAATCCGGTCAGCATAAGGCTTAATCCGATCCAGCCCCATATAGCTAAGGCTTCATCAAATAAAATGACTCCTAAAGCTGGAATAAGCAGCGTTGGCGTTCCTCGCATGACAGGATAAACTAGCGATAAATCTCCGGCGTTGTACGTATAGGTTAGCAGCAGCGAATAGACGCTTTGCATAACAAGGGACAACCCGATTAACAGCCATATCACACGTGTAAAGGATGTTCCAGCTAACTCGTTCATAAGTGTAGGCAGCAAGAGAATGGTCGAGGGCAAATAGATTACCCATAAGAAGACCGCTTTGTCCGTGCTTTGCTTCGCCAGCATGTTCCAAATGGCGTGAGCCAAGCCGGAACACAATACGAGACTAAGAGAGATACCGAACATTGAAGCAACAACTCCTCCAAATCTTCTCATCACACACATTACCACATGAATACACATAATAACAACAAATAAAATCAAATAAACAACTAAAACAACAAAAAGATTCTTAGCCAATTGCTAAGAATCTTACGGACATCAAAAACTGTTATCCTTATTCGCGTCTACATGATAATTTGTTGTCGATGCTGTACAAACAAACTCCCTTTACTCCTTTTTGCCAAATCTTCCGAGCTTCCCTGCTTCTTCGTTCACTCTCAATGCGATAGCTGTTTTCAGCATTTGTATGTCCTGCTCGCTGTTCATATATAACTGCTCCGCATCCTTGTGCGTAATGGCTTCGAAGCGGAACCGATCACCAGGCTTCAACTGTGCAAATATCGGAATATCAACTGCAGCGACCTGTGCGATGCGCGGATATCCTCCGGTTGTCTGCCGGTCAGCGAGCAGTACAATCGGATTGCCATTGGCTGGAAGCTGGACGGTACCATGGGCAACAGGCTCCGAAAGCAGCTCGTTATGGGGGATGAGAATAAGCTTCTCTGTACCTTCAAGCCGGCAGCCCATCCGGTCCGACTGCATACTGATTGAATACGTTTGATGAAAAAACGCCTTCCGGCTCTCAATTTCAAGCAGTCCGAAATGTGAACCCGGCATTACCCTTACAATCGAATCAACCATGTTGCTCGCGATTGCGAAATGGCCAGCATGCCAGAGCGGCGCACTAAACCGCTTGTCCCGCTGCCCTTGCAGCAGTGATAAGATTCGCTTCGACAGCAATTGGGGAGGCCGCGCAGACAACACATCGCCCGATTTCAAAGCCCTTCCCTCATAGCCTCCGACAGCGCCCCGCAGATAGGTGCTTCTGCTCCCCATTACAATCGGAACGTCAAGCCCGCCAGCCACAGCAACATAAGCTCGGCAGCCTGACAGGCACGCTTCGAATTTAAACGCAGCTCCGGCGCGAACGAGCACAGGCCGCCAAAGAGGAAGCGGCTCACCGTCAACCGTTATCGTCATTGCTGCTCCACAAACAGACAGCAGCATATCCTCACCGATAAGCCATTCCGCTCCGTCGAACGTCACCTCCAGCAAAGCCTCATGCTCTTCGTTGCCGACCAACAGATTGGCCGCACGCGCTGCCCCCGTATCCATGCTACCGCTCTGCAGTACACCGTACTTCTGGTAACCCAGCCTGCCATGATCCTGAATGGTGGTCAGCAAACCTGGACGAACAACCGTTATACTCATCGTTCACCTACTATATAATCATCGTATTCTTCAATCGTTATGGGCTTGAACCTTACCGTATCGCCTGGACGAAGCAGACTCGGAATCATTTCCTGCGGCCGAAAAAGCACAATCGGCGTTCTGCCAATCAACTGCCAGCCTCCTGGTGTCGATACGGAATACACGCCTGTTTGTTTGCCTGCTATGCCAACGCTTCCCTGCGGGATGCTTGCTCTTGGCGATTGCCGCCTTGGAGCAGCTATTCGCTCCGACATGCCGCCTAGATACGGAAAACCTGGAGCAAAACCAAGCATATATACCAAATAAGGTGCATCCGCATGAATCGCTGTGACCTCATCTTCTGCAAGTCCGTTATACTCAGCTACAAAAGCAAGATCTGGTCCGAAATCACCGCCGTAGCAGACTGGAATTTCAACCGTTCTAGAACGCAGCTTAGCACTACCCTTCTGCCCTTTTTCTACATGCAGATGCAGCCGTACGCATACTGTCTCATAGATGGTTTCATGTCCAAGCTCTTCTCTCGATCGGCTCCTCATTACGAGCATAGGGTCATAATGGACAGCTACCGCAGCATATGAAGGCACACATTCCACAAAGCCAATAAACGGGTCCAGCTCAACAGCAGCAATGAGTGCCTGAACACTCTCATGTGTCGCCAAGTTAATACCACTGCCTAAGCGCACAATAACAGCCGAATTGCCCAGCGGCAGCAGCTCAAATTCATATGCTTCCACTTTCATCCGATTCCCCACACTCATCAGCCAGCCCTCTTCACTTTAATACCCGCTGCTTCTATTGCATCACGAAGCGCAATAGCATGCTCTAGAGCACCCGGTGTATCCCCATGAATGCAAACCGTTTCCGCCTGCAAAATAAGGCAGCCGTTCTGGCGCGTCCGTACCTTGCCATCCCTGACCAAACCAATCGTCTGCTCTGCAGCAAGCGCCGGGTCGAGAATAACGGCGCCGCTCTGCCCCCTTGGCGTAAGCGTGCCATCCAGCTCATAAGTGCGATCTGCAAAAACCTCATTAATTGTGTGCAGCCCGATCGCATTTCCTGCGTGAATAAGCTCACTGCCTGCCAGACCGAACAAAAGGAGTGCGGGCTCGACCCGATATACAGCTTCAGCGATTGCATCCGCGAGCTTCCGATTTTTCGCTGCCATATTGTAGAGCGCGCCGTGCGGCTTCACATGGGTAACGCTGCCTCCTTCTGATTTGGCAAAGGCTTGGATTGCACCTAGCTGATAGACCGTCATCTCATACGCTTCCTCGGGAGTTATCAGCATCTCGCGTCTGCCGAATCCACCCAAATCAGGCAGTCCCGGATGTGCGCCGACTGCAACGCCACTAGCAAGCGCCAGCTTAACTGTGCGACGTATTGACGATGCGTCACCAGCATGGAAGCCGCATGCAATGTTCGCTGATGTAATATATTTCATAAGCTCGCTGTCCACGCTCGCCTTGTACACACCAAAGTCTTCTCCCATATCGCAATTCAGGTCAACCTGAAGCATTGTCCTGCCCCTTTCAGCTGTTCCATTATTTCTCGTTTATTTACATCGCATTATATCAAATAATCGCCCTGCTCGGGCGGATCACCATATATTTCAGTTCTGGCATAGTTAGCTTTAAACGCAAAAAAGCAGCAGCGCCGGTCCAGCGCTGCTGCTACTAATGAAGATTATTCCCCGCCCATGAACACATAACGACCGATAATAAGCACCGCTAGAATCCACATGAGCCAATGAACCTTGTATTTGCCTTTACCTGTTGCATTAGCTACTGATGCTAGCAATACGTACGATACGATACCGAACGAGATTCCGTTCGCAATGTTGTACGTAAGCGGCATTAATGCAAGTGTAAGGAACGATGGAATGGCATACACCATGTCCGAGAAATCAATTTCTTTAACGGATTGCATCATCAGTACACCTACAATAATAAGCGCCGCAGCCGTTGCCGCGCCTGGAACGAGCGCTACAATTGGCGACAAGAAAATCGCAAGCAAGAAGCAAATACCGGTCGTAACAGCCGTTAAGCCTGTACGTCCGCCCTGCGCAATACCTGCAGAGCTCTCTACGAATGCCGTAACCGTGCTCGTGCCAAGCACCGCGCCGCCGCTGACGCCGATTGCATCAACAAACATCGCTTTGCCGACGCGTTTTTTGCCTTTTTCCGCATCCTTCATATAACCCGCACGGTTGGCTGTACCAACCAGCGTACCGAACGTATCGAACATCTCAACGAACGTAAAGGTGAGGATAACGGTTACGAGTCCAACTTCGAGCACGCCTGCGAAATCGAAATGCCAGAAGTTCATTTTGGAGAAGTCAGGCACCCAAGTCTGATCAGTGAATGCTGCCTTCACGTCTACATGACCGATTAGAATCGCAATCACGGTTGTGCCCAGAATACCGAACAGGAGCGCGCCAGGTACGCGAAGCACCATTAGCACACCAATGAGAAGCAGAGCAATAACGGTAAGCACAACCGTTTCATTATGGAAGCTGCCCAGCTGAATAACGGTCTCGGAGCCGCTAACTGGAGTGAACTTTCCTGCTTCAATGTCCGTAAAGCTGGATACGGCAATCGTCATAATACCGCTGTTCTTGAGTCCAATAATCGTAATAAACAGACCAATACCGACCGTAATCGCATGCTTTAGGCTGTCTGGAACAGCGGTAATCAGCATTTGACGGATTTGCGTCAGCGTCAGAATGATAAAGATAATACCTGAGATAAAGACGGCTGTCAGACCCATTGCAGGTGAGATCGGCGTATCCGTAGCACGCGAAGCAATGACGACGGAAGCGAAATACGCGTTCAGCCCCATACCCGGTGCGAGAGCTACAGGGAAGTTAACGAACAAACCCATAGCAATGGTGAAAATCCCTGCCGCAAGCGCTGTAGCTAGGAATACTGCTGTCCAATCGAGACCTGCCGGTGTAAGTATGATTGGATTGACGGCCAATATGTATGCCATCGTCATGAAAGTCGTCAGTCCCGCCATAATCTCTGTTCTGACATTTGTTCCGTGTTCCTTTAAGCGAAAGAAACGTTCCATTTTGATTACAAACCTCCCAAAATTGTGGTGGAACAAACAAAGAAGCCTAGAAAAAATGCAAGTAATCGCATTTCTCCTAGGCTCTGCAAAAAGGGGAAAAGTATACCTGCTGGACCGCCGCAAGCTTCTCCGCCATTTTCGTAGCCTGATCATTTACGGTGACCGAGTAGAGACTCTCAAGCCGATTCTTGAGATTATACGAAAAGATATGCTGTTGTTGTTTTCCGTTTACAATTCTAAATAGAATATATCCACTTTGTCAACAACTTTCACGAACATTATTCACTTCAAATACTGTCATCATTCGTTTTTAGCAGCCTTTTCCTCATTCTATCCTTTTCTTAACGAGCGATCGATACATCAAGAATAAGAAGTATGGAGCACCGATCAGCATAATGATAAGTCCGGATGGAATTTCCTTAGGTGCCATTACAGTCCTGCCCAGCGTATCTGCCAGAACGAGCAGCAGGCCGCCAAGCAATCCCGACAATATAATAGAGCGCCGCGTATGGTGACCGACCATCATCCGAACCGCATGCGGTGCCATCAAGCCCAGGAAGCCGATCGTACCTACGCTTGCCACTGCCCCTGCAGCAAGAAGTACACCAACAATCATCGCCCATAGGCGCGTTCCTTTTACTGGCAAGCCTAAGCCTGTCGAGCTGTCATCGCCGAACGCGAGCAAATCGAATCTCCGGCTTAAATAATAGGCAATAGGCACAAGGATAAGCAGGAACATATAAATGCTATTAAATTGATTCCAGCCACGGCCGTAGGTCGTTCCTGTTAACCAAACAAACGCCGTGCTGCTCCATAAGCTTGCTTTTACGATCATCGCCTGTATGCCCGCAGAACCGATAGCAGACACTGCGATGCCTAGCAGAATGAGTACGGATGGATTAAGCGACTTGCGCCATGCCAAGAAGAACACAAACGCCGCAGCAATAACCCCGCCTCCTATAGCTGCAATCGGCAGTGCAAAGATCGGCAGTGTCGGCCATACCACAAGCACGAGCAAAGCGCCAAAGCCTGCCCCAGAGGTTACACCTATAATAGAGGCGTCTGCAAGCGGATTGCGAACCGCGCTTTGAATAAGCACCCCGCTGATTGCAAGTGCGATACCGCCTCCGGCCGCAACTAGCGTACGCGGAAGCCGCAAATTCAGCAGCACGGAATAAGAGTCGTCTCCTGCTCCTACGATACTTCTAAGCAAGTCGATAATCGGAATTTTCGTCCCGCCAAGCGATAAGCTTACGAGTATGAGTGCCACCAGCAAGATAGACATCGTGATAACAGTCGGCGCAAAGCGCAGCCGGAGCGGAGCTCCGCCGATACTCATTGAAGCTTGCCCTGAGCCCGTGCCAGAGATGTTCTTCATCTTCGTTAGAACAAGCCAAATGAGCCAAGGCGCTCCGATAATGGCCATTACTGCGCCGACCGGCATTTCGCCGAGATTGCTTCGGACCATTCGAGCAAGCAAATCCGCTGCTGTAATGAGCAATGCACCCCAAAGCGCGCTTGCTGGAATGAGCAAGCGATGCTTGCGAATACCTGATAGCCGAACCAAATGTGGAGCTACTAGCCCAACGAAGCCGATTGGTCCAACGACGCTGACTACAATAGCAGCAAGAAACACGGAAAGTACAAGCCCGCTTCCACGGGTTAAGCCAACACGCTGACCAAGTGAGCGTGCGGTCGATTCATCCAGCTCCAGTGCATCGAACTTCCGTCCACCAAAGATCGCCAGCAAGAGCAATACCGCCACAAACGGCCAAGCATACCTGACACCGCTCCAATCGAGCTGGATGAGCGTGCCTCCGCCCCATAGAAACAACGACTGCGTTTCAGTCGATTTGAAAATATGAATAGCCGAAGTAAAAGCACCAAGCACCATGGATACGATCATACCCGAAAGTGCTAGTCTTACCGGCGTTGCCGTCCTTCCTCCTCCGAGAAAATAAGCCGCTAACGCCGCAAAAAAACCTCCTGCTGCTGCCAATACGAAAGGCGCCTCCTGCTGCAGAGTTGGAAAATAGACCATGCCGCAAACAACCATGAAATAAGCTCCGGCATTAATACCAAGCGTATCGGATGCCGCAAGCGGATTTTTCGTTATCGTTTGCAGCAAGGCACCTGCCGCCGCAAGCGCACCGCCGGCTATGATCCCGATTACCGTTCGCGGCATCCGGATATCCCAAAGCAAGTTATGCTCCAGCAGATCCTTCCGATGCAGCAATCCGTCGAATACAACAGAAGCTGGAATCTTCGCTTCGCCGAAGCATAGACTCAGTACGGACAGAACGAAAAGGGCGGCAAGGCCGCCCCCGAATATAACTGTTATTCGCCAAATCATACCCAATGAGGCTTCGTTTTTATGATTCTTCATGAGTTCGCTCATTTCGTCAATGCGTTTACGACTTGGTCAACGATTACTTTGGAAGAAATCGGACCGCCGAATACCCATGTGTTGCTATCAAGCGCGAATGTACGATTTTCTTTCACAAAGTTTAGCCCATTCCATACCGAATTGTCTTTCAATGTGCCTGAGAAAATATTATCGTCCTTCTGAACGATATATAAGAGATTCGTATCTTGAACCGCTGGCAATGCTTCTACAGTGGAAGTGCTGAAGCCATATAATTCGAATGCTTCGGATTTCCAATCGTTTTTAAGACCGATGCGATCTAGCGTTTGTACCGCCAGGGAGTTATCCGTGAACAAACGCATGGTTGCCGCGTTCTGGTAGCTGTATGCTTGCGTCAGTACGTAGTTAAAGCCTTCTTTGCCAGCTGCAGCCAGCTTTGTCTTTGCTTCTTCGTAATGCTGATCAAGATCAGCAAGCACTTTTTCGCCTTCTGGCGTTTTGCCAACTGCTGCAGCAATGGTTTTGAACATATTAACCATCTCGGTGTATTGATCGCCTTGACCATCTGGCGGGTACAGGCTGAAAATAATAGTTGGCGCAATGCCTTTCAACTGCTCATAGATAGCCTCGTGGCTGTCTGTATTAGCAATAATCAGATCTGGTTTGAGCGAAGCGATTGTCTCCAGGTTCGGCTCATGACGGAAACCAACATCAGTCACACCAGCGTCAAGTGGAGCTTCTCCTGTTACCCATAGCTTGTAGTTCTCATTGTCCGCGTTGCCCACTGGCTGCAAGCCAAGTGCGATTACATCTTCTGTGAAAGTCCATTCAAGCACAACAACCTTTTGTGCTGGTTTATCAAGTGTTACTTCGCCTTTCGCATCCTTGAGAACAATTGGGCCTGTTGCTTCTGAACTCGGTGCTTCTGTTGCAGCCGCATTGCTGTTTGCTTCGCTTCCTGCCGTATTGTTTGCTTTGTTGTTAGCCGCATTATTCGTTCCGCAGCCTGCTGCTACGAGCATCACAACGATTACCATAATTAAGCTCATCAAACGTTTGTTCATTTTCTGTTACCCCCTATTTTTTGAAAACCATTACATACATTCAGAATAAATCAATCATCGCCATTAGTTGATAATGATTATCATGTTCAAGAACCTTAGTCATCATATAATTGATAGTGATACAAGTCAATGTCAATAATTTCTTGTTCTCATATGCGGTGTGATGAGCATCGCTCTTTACAACGCACAGCAAAAAGAACGAGGTTCAAGCTCCCGTTCTTTTTTGTTCCAACGATAAAACATACCGTCTATATCGTTTCCTTTTTGAAAAAATTCGGCAAATATGCTGCACAGTGGCTTAATAGGTATCAACAACAACAAATAAAAATGTATGCGCCTCACTAATATCTAAATCACTTAATTGACAACATCATTTCGTCTGGCATAGTCTATAACCATTGGTTACCAGCCCTTGATTATGAAATGGAGTGCTTACGATTACGATCAAAAAAGATCAGCGTGCCGAAGAAACAAAACAATCGATTATTGCAGCTGCCGAGAAGCTGTTTAGAGACAAGAGCTTCGAAGACATAACGATTAGACAAATTGCAAAGGAAGCAGGCTGCTCGCATACGACGATTTATATTTACTTTCAGGATAAGGAGTCTCTGCTCCACACGCTTTCCTTACAGCCTATGCAGTTGCTTCAAGCAAGTTTGGATAAGCTGTCAGGCGATGTCTTTCTAGCCGCAGATGAGAAGCTTCGCCGATTTAATGAGCAATATATTCGTTTTTGCTTGGACAATCGAAGCATGTACAGCATCTTTTTTCAAGCGAGATCAACACTTGTCAATGAGGTGGAGGTGGAGCCTGAGCTTGAGGTCAATAAACTGCGGCAGCAAATGTTTCAGATGATTAGTCAACTTCTCCGAACCAATCTAAATTTGTCCGACAGCGAAGATCTGCTGAGCTGTTCCCAGATTTATTTCTACATGCTGCACGGGATTGTTGGCACGTATACCCAATCAGAAGATAACGTCGATTCAATTATGAAGAGGCTATCGCCTACCTTTAATGCTGCATTCGAAGCACTTCTACTTGGATTCGGTAAAAAAATGGACGATAAGAATAGAAGTCATAAACTGTAGGGTCAACACAAAGGAGGATGAATGAGGATGCTATATGATTTGCAAAAGGAAGCAGCTATGTCACCGATTGTCGGTATGTTATACTCCGCTGTCAAACAGAATAACCAACGGCTACAATTCATAACGAATGGAATGTCGCAGGATGAAGTGGATTACAGAGGGCCTACTCACAAATACAACAGTACTGCTCAATTAATAAAGCATATCATGTATGTGGATCTGAATTGGGTTTATCGAATCATGGGACAACCACTTCTACAGTCATTAAAAGAACAGCACGGCCCTATGATCGATGAGAACAATCGGCTTCCTATGGTCACTGGAAAATCTTTGAGCACACTGGTCTCTGATTATGACGCTGTATTAATCATGCTGAAAGATACATGTACACACTTAACAGATGCTGATCTTAATAGCATTGTCACCTTTGGACATGAAAATGAAAAGCAAGCAACGATACGCTGGGGCCTGTGGCATATGGCTGATCACAGCCGTTATCATCAAGCTCATATTAATCTGCTTAGAGCGTGGTATCATGAATAATAAAGCAGCGGTAGCCATAGACGAGAAAAGTGCTAGGCTGCCACTGCTCTGCATTAATTTTTTAACTTGAAATTACCGATTTATTGTAGTTCCATCTTCAAAAATAATCGTCGCCATTACATATTCAAGCTGAAGGTTTTTAAACTCCGTATTTTTAAGTTCATTATGCTCGTCCATAAACTGGTTTAGTTCCATCTGCCCCTCCCACTTGATTGAGCTTTTAGCTTTTATTGGTTCGTCACGCTTCATATTGATCTTGATGATCTCATTGCCGAATAAATCCTTAAATACAGACGTTCCTTGAAAACCTCTAACATCTTTGTCAGACGTATTTTCAATTGTAAAATCGAAACTTACGATATCACTAAACTGATATTTATCAAGATTCTCAGGAATAACTTTCTTGCTATCCAACGTCACCTTGATCGTATTGTTTAATTGAGCTTCTTTTTCTTTTTCAATTCGTTCTAGTTCCTCTTTACGTTTACGCTCTTCTTCCGCTTTACGCAGCCTTTCCTCTTCCTCTTTCTTCTTCACTTCCTCTTGCCTTACTTTTTCGTCGGCTATAATCTGTGACACTGTTTTCCCCTCAATATCCACCTTATTTGTTTCAGCGTACTCTACTGCTTGGCTAAAAATCGCCTTATCTTCCGCAGACACATCCTCACTGGCACTAACACTTGCCGATGTTGTAGCATCGTATTTCTCATTCATCACGTTGCAGCCGCTAAGTAGAAAAACCGCTAGAATAATTACCATTGCTTTGGTTTTAATCATCATTTCTCTTTTTCCCCCTGATACTTACGTTTAATTATTTCAGAACGAAGCATGATAAGACTTCCTTCATTTCCAATAATTATATATTGAAATAGGTAATTTGTCTCACCTTATTAATATAAATATATAAATTTCGTCATTTTTTGTGTAAAACAGCAGACAAATTGATATGAAAAAGGCTAACCTTTCGCACCCGATTTACAATAAATCCTTTTCGGTATTTCATTGATATATCAAGGGTAGACATTCACAATCGAGAGATAGATCATTTCTAGCGATCCTCACCCCAAATGCACCATCAACCATAATGATCATACGATTTATTAACCACTATCTTCGATTTCTATAGTGCTGGGGTCAGCTCACTTTCCGAAAAACTTCTTTAAGTGAACTAATTATTTTTATTGTTATTTTAAAAGAACTTTGAAAAAAGTTACTTAGATATTTTTGGAACAAGAACTGTACCAAATTAAAGAATAGTGAAATAAATAGTATAATCACAAATAGTTTTATTCCTGTATCTATGAATCCCATTAGGACACAGCACATCCTACTCCATTAAATTGATAACACCTTCAAAAACGATCAACTATACAATTGTTCATCACTCCCTTTCCTTCCAATAATTACACAGTTAAACAGGTAATATGATAGGTAGTTCAAATAGTCAGCTACCACACGCACATCTACAACTAGTCTTTTCCTTAATTGTGATTTTAATAGGGGTTAGTGTAGCGTTGCCTATAAAAAATACTCCCTTCTGTTTGCTAAAACAACGCAAACAGAAGGGAGTATTTTTTTCACTCTATCGTTGCTATTTATTCCCACTCAATCGTAGCAGGCGGTTTCGAAGTCACGTCATAAACGATACGGTTAACGTTGTCGACCTCATTAACGATACGTACGGAGATTTTCTCGAGAACATCCCAAGGGATACGTGCCCAGTCCGCTGTCATGCCGTCGATGGAAGTAACCGCGCGAATACCTACTGTGTAGGAATACGTACGAGCATCACCCATTACGCCAACGCTCTTCATGTTCGGCAATGCCGTAAAGTACTGCCAAATTTCACGATCAAGACCTGCTTTGGCAATCTCGTCGCGCAGAATCGCATCGGATTCACGTACGATAAGCAGCTTATCCTCTGTTACTTCGCCAAGCACACGGATCGCAAGACCCGGACCTGGGAAAGGCTGACGCCATACGATGGCTTCTGGAAGACCGCATTCTTCACCGACTTTACGCACTTCGTCCTTGAACAAAGCTTTAAGCGGCTCAATGAGTTTAAACTTAATGTCTTCAGGCAAGCCGCCGACATTGTGATGCGACTTGATCGTTTGAGCAGTAGCCGTACCACTCTCTACGATATCCGTGTACAACGTGCCTTGTGCCAAAAATTCAAAGTCGTCCAGCTTGTCCGACTCTTCTTGGAACACATAAATAAATTCGTTGCCGATAATTTTACGTTTTTGCTCAGGATCCTCTACACCTTTAAGCTTGCCAAGGAAACGCTCCTGTGCATCAATCTTCAGAACCTTCATATCGAATTTACCGACGAAAGTTTCCATAACGCCTTCTGCTTCGCCTTTGCGCAGCATACCGTGGTCGATAAACATACAAGTCAGTTGATCACCGATTGCTTTGTGAAGAAGAATAGCTACAACAGATGAGTCTACGCCGCCGGAAAGCGCGCATAGCACCTTTTTGTCGCCAACTTCATTTCTGATATCGCGAATGGCATCCTCAATAAACGATTCCATCGTCCAATTGCCATCACAATCACAAATATTATATAAGAAGTTGCGGATCATCTCATTACCGAACTCAGAGTGACGAACCTCTGGGTGGAATTGAACCGCGTAGAATTGACGCTCCTTGTTGCTCATTGCAGCAACTGGCGCATGCTCCGTGCTTGCATCCACTTCAAAGCCTGCAGGCAAATCAACAACATGGTCGCCATGGCTCATCCATACGGTTTGAACCTTATCTAGACCAAAACCGATTTGAGATCCTTCAATAAATTCAACCTCAGCTTTACCGTACTCACGCTTGCCTGCACGCTCAACCTTGCCTTCAAGCTGATGCGACATAAGCTGCATGCCGTAACAAATTCCGAATATAGGAATGTTCAAATCATAAATCGCAGGGTCCACCATTGGTGAATTTTCTTCATAAACGCTAGCCGGTCCTCCCGAGAATACAATACCCTTAGGCTGCAATTCACGGATCCGTTCTACTGATGTATTGTATGGCAGCAGTTCGCTGTATACGCCCAAATCACGAATACGGCGTGCAATCAGTTGATTGTATTGGCCCCCAAAATCGAGAACAACGATGATTTCATTTTGCTTAGTCATTACCGAGCCTCCCTCAAATTATGTAGTAATTATATATAAGGCAGTTTAAGCGAGTCAAGGCGAAACACCATGACATTTCCGAAGATAAGATTATTGTGCGCCATTGCAGCAAAAATACAGCTAGAAATATCGGATTATTTTGATGATGATACATCTATCGGCGTTAACAAATTGGAAATTATCTCTAATTAATGTAGTGCACCTTGTTACTGTGAGGACGAGTACCTCTGTAAAATGTCTAATAGGCCCCAAATGGGGCCAGCTCTACGGCATACAGACCGTCCACGAAGGCAGATCTGGCAGCTAGATATAGACTCGCAAGGCTATGAGATATAAATGTACTCGAGCTTTGGTTACTAACAGTGTGCACAATCAGAACTAACTTTAGCTGGAGCATTTTGCAGCTGTATCGGTTGAATTTGAAAACGAGATAGCCCGTGACTTCAATTACCGCCAAGATGCCGCGCGTATTCCCTTGGACACAGCACGTAACGGTCATAGGAGCAGCTTAGACATGACAAAATGAAAAGTGTGATAGCTAACGGACAAAAAAGATGCTTACGTCTCTTCATCTCTTGATTTTATCGATAAATCTACTTCTTAAGAGCTGTGATGACCGTTAAAAGAGAAACCAGCTGTTCTTCATCGTTTAAGCTTCCATTTTGTCCGTAAGCGTATGTTCCAATGGGCCAAGCAGTGAACGTTCTCAAATACACCTTATGTGATTTTATTAGGTGCATCCATGCCCGAAGGCTGCTTTGACTTGGTAATGGGCTGCTTGTCCAGCACACGTAGAACGGTACGAAGTGCCGATGGAGTCGGTGCGCCGCTCCAAGGTCCCGGAGCTGCAAAATGCGCCTCCTCCATCCAGCTTGTCAGCTGTCGGAGTGCATCCTGTTGCTCTGCGGCGAGCAGCGGAGCAGCAGCGAGCGCGTATTCCCGCGCCGTCAGGCTCGGCGCGTATACGCCGAAACGACGTCGCAGCAGCGGCGCCAATAGATCGGCGACGCTTATAAAGCTTGCGCGCACGAGCCCATCGGCATCGTGCGGCGCTCTGCCGTTCCGCGGCGCAAGCTCCGCCGCCGCGGCAGCCCTGCCCGTCACAGGTTCATGTGACGGATAGGGCGCGGCACGGCCGGCGAGCTTCGCGACGCCGGCGTATGCCGCGCCATAGCGGCGCAGCGCCAGCGATAGGCGAAGCCGCTGGCGCTGTGCCGCAGCAATGGCCGCGGCCGCGAGCGCAAGCGCGCCCGCGCCTGCGGCTGCAGCAGCGGCTGGCGAAGCCGCCGCTGCGCGTTCAGCGGCGCTCTGCGCCGCATGCATGGCGGCATCCCCCCCGAGCGCTGCCGCCGCCCAAGCCCAGGCGGCGAGCTCCGCCAGGCTCACCTCGCCAAACCCGAAGGCGTCGCTGCCTAAGCCGCCGCTCGCAGATGCCGCCCCCGCCGCTGACATCGCGGGAGCAGACAGCATTCCGCCCGCAGAACCGGCGGACACCACATTCAAGACGCCGCCGAAGCCTGGCGTCGGGTCAAAGGGCACCCAGCCTGCGCCTGGGAAATAAACCTCCACCCAAGCATGCGCATCAGAACCCCTCACTTCATAGTCAACAAGCTCACTATTCGAGCCCGCACCCATTCCATTGACTGCTTGCGCGTCACTTCCCGAACCCACCGCCTGCTTCTCCCTTACGTTTATTGCACTATTCGTACTCGCACGCTCAAGGTCACCAACACCTCTTGTCTCTTCCCCGATGCCACTACTCTCCGACTCGCTCTCCCCAGTTGCAACATTCTGAACCTCCGTTCCCGAAGTAAAGCCCTTGACCCATCTAGCTGGTATCCCTTGCGTGCGAAGCAGTATGACCATCGCTGTAGAAAAATGTACGCAATAACCCTGGCGCTGCTCGAACAGAAAGTGATCGACGAAGTCACTGCCCTCTGGAGGCAGCGAACTACCGTCAAGCGAATAAGTATAGCTCCCTTTCAAAAAATCCTCGATGGCCTTTACTTGGTCATAACGGCTCGTCACACCGCCTCCCGCTACTTCAGCAGCCAAGGCAACAACTCGGCTGGGAAGCGACGATGGCAGTTGCAAATAAGGCTCCAGCTCTGCAGCTCCCTCCGCTGCTGCTTCGGTTGACAGCCCATTAGAAGCTTTTCCCTCTGCTCCGGAAACTACGCTTGAATCCGCAGCAAGCGCTCGCAGCTCGGACTCATCTGTTACAGGCAGCACACTTTCTACCGTAAAACGTTCTACCTTAGTCTTGTCTGACTGGGCATACAATGAACTGTTAGCTGCGTTAAACACATAGCTTCCAAGCCTGCGGCGCGGATCGGCTGCGACGATCTCAGTTGCATGTCCTTGTAATCCCGAAGTGAACAGCGGCATCCCTGCCTCTGGTTCAGCCCAGACAACCATTTGACGAATGGCAGGACCATGAATACCGAGCATGCTGCCAGCCACTTCATCGTTTGCAGCCGATGAAGACGATTTCTGAATAGGCTGCAGCACGCGACTTCCTGCTGTATCAAGCCAGCCGCGTCCGTCATATATGTTTTTTGATTCCCCACGCCAATATGCTTTGACCGGTGAGCTTCCCGTGAATAGGACATGCTCATCCTTATTAATAGGAGCCCCTAGCACGCTATCATCAAAGCCATATCCTGTAAAAGATTTCCCTAGCTGGCCAATTCCCTCCTGCCCAAGCGCTGTAACTGCACCTTGCTGGTTGCCCAAAGAACGAATCGTTTGCTCAATACGCTCATTGAGTGAGGACGTCCAGCTAGGCGGAGCTATCGCAGACTCTTTCCCTCCCGCAAATAGCAAACTGCTACCAACTATCATTAATACAACAAATACAGAACCGGACAGCCAGCGCATATCTAGCCCCTTCAGCTTACTTGTGCCTATGTCGATCATTCGTTTAACACGCGGCACTGCGACGACAGCTCCAAGCAGAAGCCCCTCCGCAACGGCGCGCATCAGCCCCCCCATAATATCGAAGCCGAGCCATACATGCAGCGTAATCAAATAGATCATGGTTACCGCAGCAAGGCCAAGCGCTGTCTGACGCATCCAAAGAAGAGCTTGCAAAGCTGGCGCAAGCATCGCCCAGCCTACAAACAACAGTAACGTTCGCAACTCACCTGACATAGCCCAGAAGCCATTCTGCATGAGCTGCATAATATGCTCCTTAAGCATTGCTGGAAAGCCAAGCAGCCATTGCAAATCACTCTGATCCGCTCCTTTATAAAGCCACATCAAGCTCAAAAGACATAGCAGCATATTCATCGCGAGTGTAATCGCCAGCGGCAGTCGAAATAAACTGGTCAACATGACGAAGCCAATAATGAGCAGCAAAGGGCCGGGATTATAAATGGTCGACCATTCACCTGCTTTTACCCATGGCAGCAGCCATTCAGCAAGAAGCCCGAATAACAGCAAGCTCGTAACTAATCGAAAGCCCAAGGATTCCTCTGGCGGCTCAACAATCCTTTCTTTCCTGCTGCTGGAGAGCAGCTTGTCCTTCCGTACAGGCACGTCGCCCTTATGCAGGTTCATGAATATGACCTCCCTCCTCCGCATATGGCTCAGCAGCCATGCCAGCAAGGACAGGCAGCCACGTCAATTTGACGCCGCCGCTATCCAGCCATTTGTGCTGCTCACGCATCGCAAAGGTCGGAACGTTGTTTCTTGTGACGATAAACAACTCCAGCTTGCAGCCTTTCTCAGCCGCAAAACCTGCTAGCTCGCCCCAGTTTCTCCCGCCCCGCCAATCTGCGGTGAACACGAGAATGGTACTGCCGCGGACAAGCATAGTAGTGCCTTGATGTAGGCTGCGGGCAAGCGAGCCCTTCCCTTCAGCACGCAGCATAGCCATCGCTTGCTGCATAACCGTCAGATCCGTCCTTGACCCTCCGGTGTGCATACTTGGCATGGCGTGATCACCTTGGCCTAGCAGAAGCGTTACCCCATTGCCCAGCAAAACAGCCTTGGAGACAGCCAAAGCTGCCCAGCCCACACAGGCGTCAAATAGCAGATCGTCATCGTCATATCCGGATGCCAGCGTATCGACTGCAATGCAAATCTGAACATTTTGCTCCATTGCGTGTGTTTTGGTCTGAAGCCCTCGTCCTCTGGCTGCACTCCGCCAGTCCAAATGACGCAGCGAGTCCCCTTGTCGGAACGGACGACTGTCTGGCCCTAATCCCGCAGCGTGTACCGCTGCTTCAATTTCCTCCAGTCCCGCTTCGCCCCGGTGATCCTGGGCCTCGCCCATCATTTTGGCAGGCACAGCATATAATCCCGTTCCCTCTAGATGGTCCAAACTATTCGTACCCACCCCATGCGGAAGACCGGGAAGCACAAGAAAGGATGACCTGCAAACAAGCTGTTTGCGGATGGCCGTTAAACCAAGCCAATCGCCTACCGTCACTTCTACATATTCAAAAGCATGCTTGCCGCGTCGCAGCTTATGAAGTGAATAACGATAGCTCATTTCCTTATGAAACATAGAAGTAAGTACCGCTCGAATACCGAGTTTCCAATTCGTTAAGGAGCTCTCGTTCCGCATTTGTTCATGGATCGCGACCCAGACAAGCGGAACTACGAAAGATCGCTTTAACGTAAACAGAATTTCTAACTCTTCGCCCTCCCGAATCTGTTCCTTCGCCGCAATCCTTGTTGCGCTAAGCCCGACTGCAGCGAGAAGCGGCGCAAGTCCGCTTATTATTGCAACCATACTTAGTACCGCAGCCATAAACCATTCCACTGCACCTCCCCTTAACAATGCCGCAATTACGCTTCCCACCCAGCCTACTGTGATTAGACTCCAGGCTAACCATCTCGTTCGATAAGCTGGCACAAGGCTATCCTGGGAGAAGCGTATCTTGTCTGTATGCCTCTGCTTCTGCGCTTTTAACGCTTGAATTTCTTGTGCTGTCTGCTTCCCCGTATTGTCCGATTGGGAATCGATACTGCTAGAAGCATCTATTGCCGTATCCGAATTCATCCATTCCTGATCCTGATTTGGTGCATTCATCGGCGTTTCCCGCTTCCTACAGCGGCTGGCAGCGGACAATCGCGAATCGTACGCTTAATAACGGATACCGCGTCTTCTCCCATAGTGGCAGCGCCGTAACGCAGCGATAATCGGTGAGGAAGTACTGCTTCTGCCGTTGTCAGTAGATCATCCGGCACCGCAAACCCCCGCCCCTCCATATAGGCATTCGCTTGAGCAGCACGAAGCCAATCTCGCAGCGCACGCGGGCTCAAGCCCAGCACAACCTCCGGTGCCCGCCGAGTCGCATCAGCTACTTGGACCATATACTCCAGCAATGCCGGATGCATATGAGTCTGCCTCGCTTCAGCCTGCATTTGCAGCCATTCCTCTGTCGCGATGACTGGGCGAAGACGATCTGGCTCAATCCGATTGCCGTCTGCATATTGCTCCAGCATCCGCTTCTCCTCAGCTGAACCAGGATAACCTATCGTCAGTCTCATCATGAAACGATCTAACTGCGCTTCCGGCAGCGTATTCGTTCCTTCGAAGCTGAGCGGATTCTGAGTTGCGATTAACATGAACGGAACAGGCAGCTTCCGCGTTTTCCCTTCTACGCTTACCCTTCGCTCCTCCATAGCCTCAAGCAGTGCAGACTGCGTACGCGGCGATGTCCGATTAATCTCATCGGCCAGAACGACATTTCCCATGATGGGACCGGGACGGTACACAAGCTCACTCGTGCGGGCATCGAGCACTACGCCGCCAACGATATCAGCAGGAAGCATATCCGATGTAAACTGAATTCTTTTGAAATCGCCGCCCACTGCCCTGGCAAAAGCTTGCGCTAACAGTGTCTTGCCTACGCCCGGCACATCCTCCAGCAATACATGGCCTCCAGCAAGCAGGGCGGTTAGTGTATTCCGAATAACCTGCTGCTTACCTAGCAGCACGCTCTCTACCTTTACTAGCAATCGATGCAGCAGAACCTGCGGTGCTTCCGGCCAATGGCTGTATCGCTCTTCTTTCGCTTCGTCAGAAAATTGGGGAGAAATCATATTATTATTCGCCTCCTGAAAAATAAATCTATCTATTTTTCAGTGTCCCCAGCTTTCTCTATCTTTAGACCTGCTAGAAGGAGATCACGTTAATCCGCCAGCCATATTTCGCGCTGCTTATCGTTATACACATACTTTGCAATTCCAATCCCAAATTTTTGAAGCGTTGCCCTCACGGGTACAAGATGATCCAGCTCTGTTCCGGCAGCTTTCGCTCCCTTACTGGCATATGTCACTACTTGATTTCCATCATAAAAAGCCTTTAGCTCGCCATGCTCTGTATCAAACTCTATACTTCCACCTAGCCAACTCGTCAGCTTGCTCAGCGATACTTCAATGAAACCGCCAGTCAAGCTGTATTCACCGCGTCGCAGCACTAGACTTTCCGTTCCCCTATGTAAGATCATTTCCTGTTCAATTGCCTCTTCTGGCTGCATAGAGCCTTCTCTGCCACGCTGCTCCGAGAAAGATGCCAGCTTCGTCTTCTCCGTCTTCGTGACCTGTGGCCTGCTCCATTTCAGCTTGCTCGCCACCTTGAATTGAATGGGGTCCACCTCGTCTGTAATGGGAGCAAATACATAACCCTTGCTTTTGTAGTATTGGATAATCGCCGGCAAAGCCTTCACTGACTCCGCATGCCCCGCACTGTCATGCAGCAGCACGTTCAGCTTGTTTGCCAGCTTCGAGCTTTTGATCGTCGCTACGATTTCCGAAGCCGGCACGCCCTGCTTCTTGGAATCCCCGCTGTCTACATTCCAATCATGCACATGGTAGCCCGCTTGCGCCAGCGCATCAAAGTAGCCTTGATCGAAGTTCGTGAACGTACCGCCTGGCGCCCTGAGCAGATTAGTTCTAACTCCAGTCGTCTGATAGATAGCTTCATCGGTCTTCATGACCTGCTCTGCGAATTCAGAGAAGCTCCCGTATAGCTGCTCATATTTATGATTAAAGGTATGATTGCCGATTGAATGGCCCTCGTCTATGATTCGCTTAGCTATCGCAGGTTGATTGAGTACCTGCTTGCCGAGTACAAAAAAAGTCGCAGCAATACCTTCCTTTTGCAGTATATCAAGCACAAGCGGCGTATATTTGCTAGGGCCGTCATCGAAGGTCAAATAGACGATTTTCTGATTCGTTTCTGCCTTTTCAATCGTGCGGGAAGCCTCTTGATGCGAAGCGAAGGCTGCAGACTTTTTTTGATCAAGTTGCTGCTGCGACTTCGTATCATAGGCTGCATGGGTTGCCAGCAGCGGCTTTGTTTCATAATAAGAGCTGCTCATTGAATGACTTGCTTGCACCTGCTCTTGCTGGTTCGCAGCGTTACTGCCTAGACTGAGCATCCCTATAAGCTCCAGCAAGCCAAACCATACGATTACCATGCAAATTGCAAATCGACATATACGACGCATTCCGCTGCCACCCTTCTCTACCAACGAATATGAACTCTCGTTCCATTTGATAGAGTATATGAGCATTCTCTCTAGTAAATGACTGCTCTTTGTCATTCATTAATCATTACTAGAAAGAACACATATATGTTCGCAGTGCACTAATGTTGGTTACTTGGCTGCTGTAAGAACACATTTGCTCTTACAGCTCCCTTTCGAACCCATTCCAACCACAATCCGACTCCATAAGCGCATATTTGCGTTTACAGCACACTAATTCTACTTACTCGACTACTGTAAGCGCATATTTGCGCTTACAGTCACCCTTGTAAGCTTCGCATAATTTCTCATACAAAAAACCAGCCACAGCTGTAGCTAGCGATGACTGGCTCACGTTTATATGATTTCCTTATTCATCTTACTGATCATTCGATAGAGATGCCGAAGTCTGTCCCGCTCCATCTTACTCAGCCAGACTTATGCGATACGTCTTATTGTCCTTGTCATATGGAAAATCATTTTTGAAATACAGTATGTTCCCTTCTCTTTTAATAAACTTGAGGAAATCACCTGTGTATGGGGAATCGTTTTGCTCTGCATATTCTTGTTGCTTCGTATCCAGTAGCTCCTTATAAAGAA
The DNA here is from genome assembly GCF_005930355.1 of Paenibacillus sinopodophylli. GTDB lineage: Bacteria > Bacillota > Bacilli > Paenibacillales > Paenibacillaceae > Pristimantibacillus > Pristimantibacillus sinopodophylli. Next base: position 49,777 of record NZ_VDBO01000014.1, on the reverse strand, counting down.
TAGACACCTTATCGCTTTTCCTATCGACCAATTTCAGAATACCTCTCTTGTTTGCGCGAAGCAGATATACATCCTTATCCATATATTCAATAAAATAATTGTCCTCTTCTCCACCTATTTTCACTAAATCAATCGTTTCGAGCAATTTCCCTGTTCCGTCCTCGATGATATTAAGCCTCTTCCCGTCAATCAGCAGCAAATCGCTGCCAAGCTTCGTTGCGTTCTTCTCAATACGGTTCCAATAATAGACACTAGATTGCTGAACAACCTTATCGTCCTTCACCACCACCGTAAAATATTGATTGTTTAAGTGCGGCTCTCCATAGGAATCGTAAAAATTGATAATCAGCAGACCGCCAGCTGTTCGTTCAAAATCTGAATATAAATACTCATTTATGGGAGTGCCAAGCTTTGCAAGCACACGTTGGATACCCATTCTATCCGTTACATACAAAATTCCACTTTTACCTTCCACCGTATATTTCAAACCCTCGTAGAAAAAATCATATTTTTTAAACGTTTGCAATTGAACTGCTTTTAACGTCTTCGTCGCCGCATCCCATGTCAAACTTCCCCCGCCCAGTGCATTAATCATAAATTGCGCAGGGATGTAGAGTTCCTTATCTAACAGAAAAGGAGCCTCCGGAAGTTTGATCAGTTTTCCATCAAGAACACCTGTAAGATGTCCTACTCGAACAGCTAAAGACTTTTTCCAACCGCTGAATTGTGCTCTGGTGCCGCTGTCATCCCAACTTAGATCAAGCTTAAAGTAGCCCGTCATGCGTGTTAACGGTACGTAAGTAACCCCGTTTTTCACAAGGGCGATCCCCGTTGCGTCTCCGCTCTCCATCCAATTGAATTTGTATTTCGCTTGGGCCGCTGCGCCTGCTGTGGTAGGGAATATAAGAAGTATAGCCAGGATTAGAACGGTCATCGTTCGAACCACTTTAAATCATCTCCTCTATTTCAAATATTTGGGTTTTTAAATAGTAATGACGCTCATTTAACTGAAAAATTTGCTTATTCATATAGCGTACCTATACAAAACAGCCGAGCGGGGAGTACTTCCCCGCTCGGCTGTTTTGGTTTTACTTCACATTAGCACGCGCCCCCAGTTGCTGAACCACTTCAAGCACCTGCAGCGCATGGCCTTTCACTCGCACCTTTCGCCATTCCTGCACCAGCTTGCCTTCTGCATTAATAAGAAAGGTTGATCTTACGAGTCCCATATATTCTCTGCCGTACAGCTTTTTCAATTGCCACACGCCATACAACTCGCATACCGCATGCTCGGTATCCGTCAGCAGCAGAAACGGCAGCTCCTTCTTCGCAATAAAGTTCTGATGCGATTTCACCGTATCCAAGCTGATCCCCATAATAACGGTATTGTGACGAAGCATCTCTGCATTCGCATCACGAAAGTCACATGACTCTTGGATACATGCGGTCGTCATATCCTTAGGATAGAAATAAAGGACTACATTTTTGCCGCGATAATCGCTTAAGGCAACGTTCTCTCCATTCGATGCTGGCAGTGTAAAAACCGGCGCTATTGATCCTATTTGAAGCTCAGACATTGTTAAACCTCCATCAATCATTAAATATCGGCTCCCCTAATCGCATATAAAGAGAACCTAAGAGCCCGCTCCGCGATATCGTTTGACACCGTGGTTCCAGAACCAAAGCCCTAACGAGAACACGACAATGCCCATTACAGGCGTCAATAACGCAAGCTGCGACAGGTCATCTGCCTTTTTCTCCAGAAAATAAGAAGCTGGTATAACGCCGACAAACGCGAACGGCAGCAGCCAAGTCAATACGAATCGAATTATTTTGTTATAAATATTGACCGGATAGCGTCCATAGTTTTGAATATTGTACATAAGAGGCACGATTCCCGTCGGCGCATCCGAATAGAAAGAAATCGCACTAAGCGCCGTGTACAAGCCAGCATAGATAAGCACTGCTCCCAGAATCAGAAGCAGCAGCACGAGAACATCCATCACTTGGAACGTTAGATCAAGCTGCCCCCAGCTCAGTGCCATAATGATTGCACCGACGAATGAGCCAATTAAAGAAGGGGGGTCAACATTTTCGAGCAGCACCTGATAGAGGCTATGTGCTGGCCGCGTAAGTACACGATCCATTTCGCCTTTGACAATATAACGCTCGCTGAAGTTCCAGATGCTGAAGAAGGTGCTGAATACGCCGTATGGAATCATGAAGAACCCGTATACGAATACAACCTCCGCCTCCGACCATCCCCCCAGCGCTGAGGTATGCTGGAACACGATTAGAATAAAAATAAGATTCATACCTTGGAACAATAAGTCCGACAGCACCTCTACCCAAAAATCCGCGCGGTAGGTTAGACGTGTTTTTGCGTAATTTTTAATGTATTCCCAAAACAACGAAGCATATCTCATCTCAATTATCCCCCTTGCACGAACAGCCGTCTGCGTGCAGCCCGCCATATCAGCCAAATTGGTATCAGCAGGCCTATGAACCACAGCACTTGAATGCCGAATACGTGCAGCACCTCACTGCTTGGTGTACGCCCAGTGAATACGGAGCTAGGCAAATAAGTAATCGCTTGGAACGGCAGCCACTGCATAATTGCGGAGAGCCAGCCAGGGAAGAAGGCAATCGGCACGACAACGCCTGAGAACAAGTCAACCATGACTCGCTTCATACGCATCATGCCTTCATTGTTTTCTACAAAGAACGCAAACAAACCAGTCAGAATATTAATTTGCGAGTTAATGAGAAAGCTGAAAAAAAGCATGACCAAATAGATGAGCCATGTCGTCGGATCTGTCGGCAGCGTGACCGGAAAAATCAAGCATACGATAATCATCCCCGGTATCATGAACAGCAGCATGCGGAACAGACCTTCGCCGAAGCCCTGCATCATCTTCACGAACAAGTAGGAATAAGGCCTGATCAGCTGTACCGATACGCTACCATCCCTAATTTCATTCGCGATCTCACGGTCTAGGTTGTTGAAATAAAAAGCACGCGCCATCCATGACACAGCTACATAAGTCGTCATCTGTATTAATGTAAATCCGGCAAGAATTTCCTTATCGCCATATATGGCTTGCCATAGAAAGTAATAGGCGCCAATGTTAATGGCGTAAATAATGATACCGCTATAATAGTTAACGCGGTAAGCAAGCATCATAATAAAGCGGATGCGAATAAAATCGAGATAAGCGCTCATCATGATTAAACCGTCTCCTTGGCGACAGACGCAGAACCGGACGAGTAGATACTGCGAACGATATCGTCCGTATTCGTCTCAATAATTTTGATGTCGCGAATCTGGACGCCGCCAACCACGCATGAGAGTGCGTCCGAAACGTTCACCGTATGTGGCAGCCACATTTGGGCAGTGACTTCGTTTTCCATCGTCCAGGTCACATCCAGCGATTCTGTTAGCTGACGCAGCTTCGCAAGCTGTGTCTGTCCTGCAAATTGAAATTGAATCTCACGCCCCTTGCTCCAGCGGTTTTTCAGATCGTCCAATCCGCCGTCATAAATAATGCGGCCATCATCCAGCATGATGACACGCGAACACAACGCCTCAATGTCCTGCAAATCATGGGTCGTGAGCAGAATCGTTGTTCCCTGCTCCCTATTCATCTGCATAAGAAAGTCACGGATTTCTGTCTTCACGACGATATCGAGGCCGATTGTCGGCTCATCAAGAAAAAGAATGGATGGATTATGAAGCAGCGAAGCGACAAGCTCGCAGCGCATCCTCTGACCAAGGCTCAGCTTTCGAACAGGGCGATTCAGCAAATCTCCCAGCTGCAGCCGTTCGACAAGCTCGTTCAGCCGCTTGCGAAAGTCCGCCTCTGATACCCGATACACCTTGCGCAGCAGTTGGAATGATTCAATCACGCCGATGTCCCACCATAACTGCGAACGCTGACCGAATACAACTCCGATGCCGTTTACGAACTTCTCCCGATCCTTGAACGGCACATAGCCATTTACCTTAAGCTCGCCGGAAGTCGGTACTAGAATACCAGTGAGCATTTTAATCGTTGTGGACTTGCCAGCACCATTCTCTCCGATATAGCCGCATATTTCGCCTTGCGGAATTTGAAACGAAATATCTTTAACCGCCGTTACCTCATTGTACTCGCGTTTGAACAAGTCTTTGAGAGCGCCGGATAAGCCTTCACGGTTTTTCTGCACGTTGAATTGCTTGCGTAAATCCTTTACATCAATAGCTAGCATTTGAATCTGTCTGCCCCTCTCGCTTCGACATTTCCTAGGAAATACCGATCTTTATTTACCTAAAACGATAAAACTTGCTTCTGCATGTCGTTCAGCTTTATAATTTTATGATATGTAATCATACATTAGTTCACGCTTAGCGTAAACGGCTGGCATGGCCTTTTGCCATGCAGCAATTGTTCACTCAGAAATATAAGCCACTTAGAGCACAAGCTCACAGGTGCTTATCATTCCGAAGTAACCAGCTCCGCTAACCTTTTCTTTGAAGGCGGACCATTCGCTGTGTCATCTTCTTGTATGTTATATTGAAATGTACCCTTATTGGTTCAACTTGATCCTGCTTTATCTGAAAGGAGCACGTCTAGCGAAATGTCTAATGAGACAAACGAAGGGCCTAAAGAAGTAACTGAGGAAGTTCCTCAAGAAATACCTAATGAAGTCCCTAACGAAGTACTTAAAGAACAAAATGAAAATAAGAAAAAGAAATGGAAATGGTTGTTCATCACTATTTCCGTCATATTAGGTGCCGCAATCGTGTTTCTTGTTTACTGGACCGTAGGTATCGTTGGTGCATTAGATGATTTTAGCGACCCTAAGGAAACAAAAGCACCATCTGAGAATGCGGAGGCTACGCCGGTTCCTGTTCCGATTCCGGAATGGGAAGGGAAGGAACGCGTCAACATTTTGCTGTTAGGCGGTGACGCCCGCGGGGTTGAAGAAGGACAGATCGCCCGTTCAGATTCCATATTAGTCGCTTCGTTTGATCCCGTTACCAAAAAAGCGCATCTATTCTCGGTGCTGCGTGATACTTACGTGAATATAGAGGGTCACGGCAAAGGACGGATTAACACTGCGCTAGCGCTTGGCGAGTATCCACTTGCTATGAAGACGGTTGGCGACCTTCTTGGACTGGAAATTCAATATTATGTTTATACCGACTTCGAAGGGTTTAAACAACTGATAGACACGATCGGCGGCATTTACTTTGACGTTGAGAAGGATATGCACTACACCGACAATGCTGACGGCAACCGCTATGATATTGATCTCAAGCAAGGCTACCAGCTGCTGGACGGAGATAAAGCCTTGCAATACGTCCGCTTCCGACACGATGCGATGAGCGACTTCACGCGAACAGAGCGCCAAAGAAACTTCCTTCAAGCGGTATCGAAGGAGCTGCAATCAACATGGAACATCGTTCGTATGAAAAAAATTCTGGAGAGCGTTCAGCCGTACGTCAGCATGAACCTGAGCGTGCTTGATATGCTCAAGCTCGGCCAGCTTGGCGTAAAAAGCCACGTAGCCAGCACGACACAGATTCCGCCGATGGAACTGATTGCAGAAGACCGTATTGGCGGCGCCTCTGTCATTGGAATAAGCGACGAGGATGCACTTCGTTCATATGTACAAATGACGCTCGAGCAGGATGACACGATTCCTGAACCGACTGAAACGCCAGCAGAAACGGATGCTGCAGCCTCAACGAATTCAGCGCAATAACCGACATGTACACGCAACGGCACCAGCAAGTTGCGTGTATTTTGTTTCCCTATTACTCATACCTACTGGAGGCTTAATGCCATGACAACAAAACGACCAAATTCCGAGAAACTATACGAAGAAGCTTTGCAGCACATCGTTGGCGGTGTGAACAGCCCTTCCCGCTCCTATAAAGCAGTTGGCGGAGGTGCTCCCGTATTTATGAAGCGTGGAGAAGGCGCCTATTTCTGGGATGTCGATAATAACCGCTATATTGATTATTTAGCTGCTTACGGCCCTATTATCACAGGACATGCCCATCCGCACATTACGGAGGCTATCGTTCGCGCAGCTCAGAACGGCATCCTGTACGGCACGCCTACCGAGCTGGAAATTAAACTGGCTCGCATGCTGAAGGAAGCCATTCCTTCGCTTGACAAGGTGCGGTTCGTTAACTCAGGAACAGAGGCTGTCATGACGACCATCCGTGTGGCACGCGCCTATACGAAAAAATCCAAAATTATTAAATTCGCAGGCTGCTACCACGGCCATTCCGATCTTGTACTCGTAGCAGCAGGCTCCGGCCCATCCACACTAGGCATTCCAGACAGCGCAGGCGTACCTTCGAGCATTGCCAGCGAGGTTATTACAGTACCCTTCAATGACTTGCCAGCACTAAAGGCAGCCTTGGAGCGCTGGGGCGACGAGACAGCCGCTGTTATGGTTGAACCGATTGTTGGCAACTTCGGTATGGTGATGCCGCATGAAGGCTATCTGGAAGGTCTATGCAAGCTTACACGCGAGGCGGGAGCGCTCGTAATCTATGATGAGGTCATCAGTGCCTTCCGCTTCCATTATGGAGCAGCGCAAACGTATGTAGCATTCCCTGATCCTAAGGCGATCGAGCCGGATCTGACTGCACTTGGCAAAATCATTGGCGGAGGCTTGCCGATCGGCGCATACGGCGGACGCCGCGAAATTATGGAGCAGGTCGCTCCACTCGGCCCCGCTTACCAAGCAGGCACAATGGCTGGCAATCCCGCATCCATATCAGCCGGCATTGCATGCCTTGAGCTGCTGCAGGAGCCCGGCATCTATGACCGAATGAATGCACTCGCTACGAAGCTTGCGACCGGACTTCATGCCGCCGCGAAGCAGTTCAGCATCCCGCTAACGATTAATCAAATTCGCGGATCGTTCTCTGCACATTTCTGCGACCATAAGATTACGAATTATGATGAGGCACAGGATACAGATGGCGAGCTGTTCGGCAGATTCTTCAAGCTCATGCTCGATCAAGGTATCAATCTTGCCCCTTCCAAGTACGAGGCATGGTTCTTCACTACAGCGCATACGGAAGCAGACATCGATGAGACGATTGTCGCGATTGAACATGCTTTCGAACAGCTTGCTGCGGAGAGCATCTAAAGGACACGAATATAATCAGCTCGCTGGCTATCAAACATAAAAAAGAGGAAGTTTCCACGTCCCTAGGACGAGCGAAACTTCCTCTTCTTCATTACAGCGTTCCTCCTTAATTCACATCATTAAGTAGGAGCAGACGATCATCTGTCTTCGATGGATTACCTCTGCCATCCGTGTTATTCGTAATCACGTAGACACGACCATCGTTTATCTTCACGTCCCGAAGCCTGCCTTCACCTTCAAATACGACAGTCATTTCATTAATCGCTGGGTCAAAACGGTAAAGGGCTCCACCCCTCAAGGTTGCAAGCAATATGCGATTATTCGCATCGAGAGCAGCACCGGATGGTGCAATCGCTTCCTCGCCCGTATGATAGATTGGCGCAATCATACCTTCAGCAGTAGCATCACCATAGATGGTTGGCCAGCCGTAATTGCCGCCCGCTTCGATCACGTTAATTTCATCATGCCCGCCAGGAGTTCCGGATGGACCATGCTCCGTGTTGTATAATATACCTTCTTCATTCCAAACCAAACCTTGCGGATTGCGATGCCCGTATGAATAGACATAAGAGTTCGGAAAAGGATTGTCGGCAGGAATTTTTCCGTCGAGCGTTATTCTTAATATTTTGCCGGCTAAGCTATTAAGGTTCTGTGCCAGCTCCCGCTGCTGCGCATCCCCTGTTGTTACATAAAGCAGCTTGTCCGGCCCGATTGCCATTCTTCCGCCATCATGATTGGCTGCTCCAGGTATTTCCTCAACTAGAGCCTTAACCTCATTCCATTCATCGCCCTCTTGCTTAATGAGAACGACCCGGTTCCATATCTGACCCTTAGCCTCATAGGTATGATAAGCATACGCCAGCTTAGTCTGCGCGAAGTCTGGACTCAGCAGAAAGCCAAGAAAGCCTCCTTCTCCAACGCCATGAACGCTTTTAGTCAAGTGTACAGACTGACGTGTCATTTGCGTACCGTCAAGCTTGACGATATTTCCTTCGCGCTCACTTATATACAGGGCCTCTTCGTCAAAAGCAATAACCCATGGCGCTCTTAGCTCCTCAGCGAGCACCGTATAAGGCCCCTCCGCCGCATCTGTTTGCTCCGGCTCCGGCTCCGGCTCCGGCTCATTCGTTTGTTCAGTCGTTTCCGTCTGCAGCGGTTTGTCCGTTGCTGTATTCGCTGTCTGCTGTGGTTCATTGACTTCATTCGTCCCGCAAGCAGCCAGCAGCCCTAGACATATAGTAGTCATCATCATAGCGGCAATTCTTTTTTTGACAGTCATCCCTTTATCGCTCCTCTCCGATACAAAGAAGAACAACGCATCTGCGATAATCGCAGTACGCTGTTCTTTGTCAATTATTCGTTTGCATTTGCTTCGGCAAGAGCCGTCGTCAGCTCCTCATGAATATGACCATTCGTCGCGACAACATTGCGAACGCCAAGATCGTAAGGTCTGCCTAGCGTGTCGCTTACGATTCCGCCCGACTCCTGCACAAGCAGCGCGCCTGCGGCCAAATCCCAGCTGCTAAGCCCAATTTCCCAGAAGCCGCTCAAGCGGCCCGCCGCTACATAAGCCATGTGCAGCGCTGCAGATCCAGCAATACGCAGGTTTCTAACCTGCGGAGCAACCGCTTGTATCCCGCGCATATTTAACGGCAGTGCGTAATGATGCTCAGCTGGAAGACCGGTTGCAACCAAGCTGCCACGCAGTGTATCTTCCTTGGAAACCAACATGCGTTTGCCATGGACGTAAGCTCCCTTGCCCTTCTCCGCAACAAACAGCTCATCCTTCATCGGATCATATACGACACCTACTATGACTTCACCATTATGCGCAAGTGCAATGGATACACAGAAAAACGGAAAGCCATGTACGAAATTAGTCGTCCCATCAATCGGATCAACGATCCATAAATATTCAGCATCACGGATGTTTTCCAGCGCCTTCGCCGATGCTTCTGGCCCCGGCTCCACCCCTTCTTCACCGAGGAAGGAATGGTGCGGAAAATGGGTCATTACAAGATTTTTGATCAAACGCTCCGAGCCCTTGTCGATTTCGGTTACCAAATCATGTGAGGAATACTTTATATCAAGGCTCGCATAATTGCCAAGCTTCGTCTTAATCCATTCTCCTGCTTTGGACGCGCAGTTGATTGCGACTGCAGTAAAGCTTTTCCCGCCAACAACGGAAGCATTGTTCTGGCCATTCATGATCCATCACTCTTCCCTCTATGTAAATTCATGAACATTTATCCTGTATTACGTATGAAGCTTAAAGCAAGTTTCGCATATGATTATTTCCACCTTATCAAATCGATCCAATGCCTTCAATAATTAATTGTCCTGCTAATAGCAGAAGGGTTACTCTAAGCAGCCATAACAACCCTTTCCCACTCATTTTGACCGCGATGGCCGCACCAAGCTTCCCGCCAATCCAAGCGCCTGGTACCAATGCAAGCACGAGCAGCCAATCTGTCTCTCCCAAATAAACATGCATGCCGCTCCCTAGAATTGAAGATAAGAATATAACGAACATGGAGGTGGCTGTCGCCATATGCGGCGGGAAGCGAAACAATAGAACCATAAGCGGCACGAATAATGAGCCCCCACCTATACCGAACAACCCCGATATCAATCCAACTCCAAAGCCAATTCCAAGTGCAGGCAGGATGCCATAGCTATAGGTATGCGTAACTCCTGAAGCATCCGTTAACGTCCGAACGATCGGCCACTCTTTAGAAAACGGTTTCATATAGTCACGAGCAATGAGAAGAGAGGCCATCAGCAGCATAAAAATACCAAATACGAGCTGAAACGTGCCTGCCGGGAGCAATCCTGTCATTGCCGAACCAAGCATGGCCGCTGGACCACTCGTTATAAAAAATAACCAGCCGCTGCGGAAATCTACAATTTTTCGTTTGGCATAGCTTAATGTTGACGCAAGCGCCGTTACAACTAATACCGTTAAAGATATGCCAACTGCCGTTGCATGTCCAATTTCTCCGCCCGTTAATACGGGGCCGAGCAGCATTAGCATAGGCACGATAATAATGCCTCCGCCCAGACCAACAATACTTCCGAACATCGCCGCTACAACACCAAGCAGTACAAGTAAAATCCATTCCATGATGTCAATCACCTTTTTAATGAAGTCATCTTGCTCACTTATTCTAATTGCCGCCATAGTAGGAAAGCACCGTCAGGCATGCCAGACGGTGCTTTCTCAGTATGGCTAATCTACAGCATTAATCTCAATACGCCCGCCGTCCAACACCTTAACACCTTCACCCGCTGCTTCCAATTGCTTGAAATCCTCTATCAGCTTAAACAACGCTTCATCTTTGCTCTTAGCCTCAAGCATGCAATCCAAATAATCACTTGTTCGTGCAGCATGACGAAGAAACGATAGCAGCGGCTCCGCTTCCACAAAGTCGGCATGACCGCGCGGATCAGATAAACTTTTGGGACTCGATGCGTGAATCTTAGGTGGAAGCTCGCTAGCACTTGTCAGACCGAGCCTATCCCGTTCCTTCTCCCATGTGTACTCGATTCGCGGCCATAGTGTGCCATAGAGCTCGTCATCTTCAATCCCGCCAGTATTGACAGCATGATGATGAATATCGAGCACCATCGGAACCTCTACCTGCTCTGCAGCATCAAGCGTTTCTTTGACATTAAACGTTTTGTCATCATTCTCTAGCGTAATGCGGTGCTTTAGACGAGCAGGCAACGCACCGAACTGACGAGCAAAACGTTCACAAGCGACAACCTTGTCACCGTATGCACCGCCGATATGTATATTACATTTGGTTGCTTCCCCTAATCCCATTGCCTCAAGCATACGCACATGGTTAACTAGATCAAGCTCAGATTTGGCAAGAACCTCCGGCCTAGGCGTACTGAATACGCAGAAGTGATCCGGATGAAAGGATACTCTTATGCCATGCTTGTCCGCATATTCACCAACCTCATGAAATGCGGGCTCGAGCGCTGCAAAAGGATTCCAATCGGCCAGTTCCTCATGAGTGGCTAGAGGAATAAGCTTGGACGAGAATCGATACATCTGAATGCCGCTGGCTCTGCAATGCTTAAGAATACGCAGCGAGCTGCGAATGTTTTCCTCAGCAATCCTCTCCAGCTTGCGAATCCCTGCTTCGCGGTCACCCAGCTTGGAGAAGCTTGCGTACGTCATTGTTTTTGATGGGGAAGCATTCTCAAGCTGCAGGCTCATAGCGACAAAGCCTAATCTAACGATCATAGACTAAGCCCTCTCTCCGAAAAACATCTCAAACGCAAGCGCCGTTTGAATTTTCGCTTCATCTTCCGTCAACTTTCTCACGAGCTCCATCTCCACCTGTGTCACTTCTTCGCCTTGGAAATTAATCTCGGCAATCGAAGCTAAAATGCGGACAATCGCGATTGCTTCGTTAGCTGGCGTATAGGCAATGACCTTCTGTCCAGTTGGAAATACACGAAAGCCGCTCTTGACCATTTTGCCCCGACCGTACTCCAACAATTCATACAGCTCTTGATCGGACTTAAATTTACATACTGAATTAAATTCTGTTTCAAATCCCATTTGATTCGCCTCCTTTCAGTGGAATGACAACCGTGCCTTCGAGGAAGGTCATTTCTACCAGACCTTTAAAGGCTTTACTACCAACCTTCAAAGGCGTTACTACCAGACCTTTAAAGGCGTTACTACCAGACCTTCAAAGGCGTTACTACCAGACCTTCAAAGGCGTTACTACCAGCCTTCAGAGGCGTTTCGAACCCACCCAAACCCTCCCTTCCAAGGGAGGGCCCCAAGGGTTGCACCCTCTGGACACCCACAATTGGACTAACGTCCGTGCTGCGGTGAGCGTTATTGCTACGTTTGCTCAAGGAGCGCTTACGTCCCTGCGGGACACGCTTTACGTCGGACTCCATAAATTAGCAACGTGCCATAAACTCCATAAGCGCATATGTGCGCTTACAGCTTCCTTTTGGACCTATTTAAACGCCATTTCCATTCCATAAGCGCATATTTGCTCTTAAAGCACGCTCTTTATGGTTACATGACTGCTGTAAGAGCACATTTGCGCTTACAGCTTCCTTTTGGGCCTATTCCTACGCCATTTCCATTCCATAAGCGCATATTTGCGCTTAAAGCTATCCTACTAAGCTCTGTATCATTTCCTAATAAACAAAAATCCAGAGAGCTGCCCCTCTGGATAGATGCAATGGGGATTTCCGCGGCTTAGCTCACCAAAGACTTAAAGCTTATTTTGCTGCTTCACCTGTAAAGTCTATACGCTGCTTCTCTGCATGACGTGAGAGTGCTAGTGCAATCAGGGTGTCTAGTAGTTCTTTATATGGAATGCCGGTTTCCTTCCACATAAGCGGGTACATGCTGAATGGAGTAAAGCCCGGCAAGGTGTTGACCTCGTTAATGAAAATTTGGTTGTCGCTTTTACGGAGGAAAAAGTCAACGCGCGACAATCCTGAGCCGTCGATCGATTGGAATGCCCGAACCGCCATCTCGCGAATTGACTCTGTTATTTCAGGCGACAGAATTGCTGGAATCTGCATCGTCGATTTTCCGTCAATGTATTTGGCTTTGTAATCATAGAATTCATTGGACGGAGCAATCTCGCCAGGGACGGATGCTTTCGCATCGTCATTGCCAAGAACGCTTACTTCGATCTCCCGAGCATCTACAAATTCCTCTACGATGACCTTGCGATCAAATTGGAATGCATAGTTGACTGCAGCAACAAGCTCCTCACGGTTTTTAGCCTTCGATACGCCAACGCTTGAGCCGAGATTAGCCGGTTTGATAAAGCATGGATAACCGAGTGATACTTCACACTCCATGATGAAGAACGAAGCATCCCTCTCCCACTGTGTGCGGTTGAAATAACGGAATACGCATTGAGGCAAGCCCTCTTGTGCAAACACTTTCTTCATTAGAATCTTGTCCATCCCGACGGCAGATGCGAGAACGCCCGCACCGACGTACGGCATGTTCGCCATTTCGAACAGCCCTTGTATGGTGCCATCCTCCCCGAACGTACCATGCAGCAGCGGGAATATAACATCTATCTCCTGATCCGCATCGGAATCAGCAGCGCCAAGCCGGGCGAACAACGGAGCAAGAGCGAAGCCTGCTTGCTTCGCCTCCTCAGATGCATAGCGAAGCTCCTCGACGGTCGACGGCCTCGCATGCAGTACGTCTCCCGTCTTCCATTCGCCTTGCTTTGTAATATAAAAAGGTTTGATCTCGTATTTGTTGTAATCAAACTCACCCATAACCGCGTAAGCCGTTTGCAGAGAAACCTCGTGCTCTCCCGATTTCCCCCCGTAAACTAAACCTACTCGAACCTTGCTCCCCATGGCATATCCTCCGGTACAATAATTTATAATAGATCGGTAATATGAAAAAAACGATATTTGGTTTGTTCCGTCCATGCATAGGAATCACGATAATCCCAATAACGATGCCTGCTGGATACGGTGTTAGCATTCACCAGCGGCATGCCGAATGAATCAAAGGCAGTCACGATCGTACTATGCTGGAAACGCTGGTCGCCATTCCAATCATAGGTAATAACATCACCTAGCTGCAGCTCATCTGCCGATTGCACAACCTCAGCTCGCAGCCCCGAAGACTTATAACCACTCAAATAATTGGTTAATGCATTCGAAACAGCCCAACTGAAGCTCCACCATTCACTGCCTTTGTTTCGGCCTTTGTACCACCAGCCCGTTTCTCTCTTACCAGTATAGTTCATCGGGGCATTGCCTGCAAAGATGCACTGTGATACGTAATTGGTGCAATTCACCTCGAAAAGCTCATAAGAAGGGTTCCCTTCATTCCACCAACGATCCGCATACGCTGCAACCAAATCTCTCCTGTAGCGAATACCAGCCGGACGGTGTTTGAATTGCTGTAATAGGTCATAATTTAAGTATGGTGTTGACGGCGATGCTAGATCGCCAAACAGCTCCGAGTAATCATCTACGGTCATCCAATTGTCAGTTGCCGTGCCGAAGCGAGGTCTACGTTCTGCGATAATTGGTTCAACTCGCAGCACATCCCAGTCAGCACCTGACAATCCGAGCCATAGACGCTCGAATTCGGACCTCTCCTCCATATAGAACCGCCCTGACTGCTCCATCCTTCTTTTGATATGGAGTCTAACGAGGACTGATACCTCGCTCGATGATTCATTCACACGAATGAGCTCCGCTTTCGTTTCACTGCCAGCCGGAAGAGCGCCTCTAAGCAAGTCACGTTCTCTTAGACGCTCTAGCCTGCCGCGAAGCCGGTCGCAATGATCGTTATCGGTAACGAAATCAGTCAGAACGGCTGCATGCTGATTAGCTTCTGCTTGATTGTACAGGCTCACATAGCGGTGCACAGCTGATTTCCAGCCTTTCAGCTTCTCAATTCCATCGTAATGCTCATAATCAGAAGAGCGAATGAGGGAGTTTAGCTTCGACGTCTGCTGCCTTGGTGTCCTCGCTTCTTGATTGAGCGCAGCTCTGCTCTCTGGATCATGATGGTTATGTCCCGCGAGAGGCTCCGTCCGCAAACCGGAAGAAGGCTGCTGTTTCGGAGTTGTATGCACCGCAGCCTTCATCTGCGATTTGCGATCGGATGCGGCCTGTTTGGACGTCGCTTGCACTTTCTTCGAACCCGTATTTCCTTGTCCTCGGTTACCTGTTCGCGGCAAAGCAATCCCTCCTTGACCTAGTCGTGACTGCAAGCTTAACGCAGATTAACTGCTTCATTATATGAAGCATGCTTCCGTTTCATGTAATATTCGTGAGTTTGCATCATCAAGCGATTAGTAAGCCGGAAAAGACATAATTGGACTTTACGTAAGCACTATTTTAACGATATACTGTTAGTATAGCGATTTTGAAATTGTGTTTCACAGAGCGAAACACAAACTACATTCAAAGAGGAGAATGACGATGGCTACACAAAATCATTATTCGGTTCGCACAACGCTGGACGCGGGTGGCAAGTCTTACGCTTACTACCGTCTGGGCGGACTTGAAGAACAAGGACTAGGCGATATTTCGAAATTGCCTTTCTCTATTAAAGTACTTTTGGAGGCAGCTGTTCGCCAATTCGACGGACGTGCGATTACTCCTGAGCATGTAAAGCAGCTTGCTACTTGGGCTGACGGACGCGAAGACAAAGAAATTCCTTTCATCCCAGCTCGTATCGTATTGCAGGATTTCACCGGTGTTCCGGTTGTTGTTGACCTTGCTGCAATGCGCGATACAGTGAAAAAAGCTGGCGGAGATCCAAAAAAGATCAATCCGCTTGTACCCGTTGACCTTGTTATTGACCACTCGATAATGGTAGACGCATTTGGTTCACCAGAAGCGCTTGAGTACAATACGAAGGTTGAGTTTGAGCGCAACGAAGAGCGTTACCGCTTCCTTCGCTGGGCACAAACGGCATTCGATAACTTCCGCGCGGTTCCACCGGGCACAGGTATCGTTCACCAAGTTAACCTTGAGTACCTAGCCTCTGTTGCGGCAACGAAAACAATTGACGGCGAAACTGTCGTATTCCCTGACTCCCTCGTTGGTACGGATTCGCATACAACGATGATCAACGGACTCGGCGTTGTAGGCTGGGGCGTTGGCGGTATCGAGGCTGAAGCTGGTATGCTTGGCCAACCGCTTTATTTCGTTATGCCTGAGGTTATCGGCTTCAAATTGACTGGCAAGCTGGCAGAAGGCTCTACTGCAACTGACCTTGCGCTTACTGTCACTCAAATTTTGCGTAAAAAAGGCGTTGTCGGCAAATTCGTTGAATTCTTCGGCCCTGGCCTCTCCAATATCAGTCTTGCTGACCGTGCTACCGTTGCCAACATGGCTCCAGAATACGGTGCGACAATCGGCTTCTTCCCAGTCGATGACGAGACTCTAAGCTACTTGCAACAAACAGGCCGCTCCGATGACCTGATTGAGCTTGTTGGCTCTTACTACAAAGCACAAGACATGTTCCGTACAGATGAGACACCAGATCCTGTATTCTCCGACGTTGTTGAGCTTGATCTTTCTACAATCGTTCCATCGCTTGCTGGTCCGAAACGTCCACAAGACCGCGTTGAGCTTACAGCTATGAAGGAATCCTTCAACAGCATTATCCGCACTCCGATCGACAAAGGCGGATACGGCCTCAACGAAGAGAAGATCGAGCAGTTCGTTACCGTTAAACACAATGACGGCCAAGTGAGCAAAATGGGCACTGGTGCAGTCGTAATTGCTGCAATCACAAGCTGTACGAATACATCCAACCCAAGCGTAATGGTTGGTGCCGGCCTCGTAGCTAAGAAAGCTGTAGCACTTGGACTTAAAAAACCTGCTTACGTTAAAAGCTCTCTAACGCCGGGCTCGCTTGTCGTTACAGAATACCTGACAAAAGCAAATCTAATCGAGCCGCTTGAAGCGCTTGGATTCCACGTTGCAGGCTATGGCTGCGCAACTTGTATCGGTAACTCCGGTCCGCTTCCTGATGAAGTAAGCAAAGCAATTGCCGACAACGATATGACGGTTTCTGCTGTTCTCTCAGGTAACCGTAACTTCGAGGGTCGTGTCCATGCACAAGTAAAAGCTAACTACTTGGCTTCGCCGCCGCTAGTTATCGCTTACGCGCTTGCAGGAACGACTAACATCGATTTGACAACTGAGCCAATCGGCTTCACGGAAGACAATAAACCAGTATTCCTTAAGGATATTTGGCCAACTTCCAAAGAAATCAACGACGCGATGACAGCAGCGCTTAACCCGCAGATGTTCCGCGACAAATACGAGAACGTATTTACACAAAATGAGCGTTGGAATGCGATTTCTGTTCCTAAGGGCGAGAGCTACGAGTGGGATAATAAATCCACTTACATTCAAAATCCGCCATTCTTCGAAAATCTTGGACCTGACCTTAACGACATCCAAGATATTCATTCGTCAAGCGTACTTGCGTTGATGGGCGATTCCGTAACGACGGATCATATCTCTCCAGCAGGTAACATTACTGTAAACAGCCCTGGCGGCCAATACTTGATCGAGAACGGCGTTAAACGCGAAGACTTCAACTCGTACGGCTCACGCCGTGGTAACCACGAAGTCATGATGCGCGGAACGTTCGCGAACATCCGAATTCGTAACCAAGTAGCTCCTGGCACAGAAGGCGGCGTAACGACTTACCTTCCGACTGACGAAGTCATGTCCATCTACGATGCTTCGATGAAATATCAGAAAGACGGCAAAAACCTTGTTGTTCTTGCTGGTAAAGAATACGGTACAGGAAGCTCGCGTGACTGGGCTGCCAAAGGTACTTTCCTTCTAGGCGTGAAAGCTGTTATCGCTGAGAGCTTCGAGCGTATTCACCGCTCCAACCTTGTGGGCATGGGCGTATTGCCGCTTCAATTCCCAGAGGGTCAAGGCTGGAAGACGCTTAACATTACTGGCCGCGAAACATTCGACATCGCGGGCTTGTCCAACGACGTAACACCAGGCCAGCAGGTTACGGTTACAGCGACGCGCGAAGACGGTACGACTTTCGAATTCCCAGCGATTGTTCGTCTTGACTCCGTTGTTGACGTTGATTACTACCGTAACGGCGGTATCCTTCAAACGGTGCTTCGCCAAATGATTGCTAACATGAATACAACCGCATAGAATTCGTGCAATAACCAAAGAGAGCAAGGCCTTCATTCAAGAGGGCTTTGCTCTCTTTTTCGTACCCTAACGTCCTCTATTCCAAGCAAAAACGCATGACGGCGTCCTTTAAGACGCTGAAGTAGCTTTGACGGTGAAATATAAGCCCTTTATAAGCTAACAAACTTATAATTTCTTATATTTCAAGGTGAAACGGCAGTCGCCGTTCTTTCTATTAACGCCATCATTTCTGCGAAACGTATAGAGAATAGATGAGCAAACTCATCTCCATTCCTATACGTCAAAAAAACAGGTCTAGGAATAGTCCCAGACCTGCTCGATGCTTACAATATCATAATCCCCATCCGTTTGGCAGACTCCATCATAATAGGAGCATACTCCCTCATCGTCTCCATCGTAAGCCTGCTCGCTGGCCCTGATACAGATAGAGCAGCCGCAAGCTTGCCTGTTCGATTGAATATCGGTGCGGACAATGCTGCAGCACCTGGCTCTCGCTCCTCAAAGCTGGTTGCGTAGCCTTGCTCACAAATCTCATCCAACTGCTGCTTATATTGATCCAAATCAATTGTATACAGCCAAGCCGGATCTCCGAATATGCTCTCTTGTACCAAAAGATCAGAATAAGCGATGAGTACCTTACTTGATGCCCCTGCATATAGCGGCAGCCTTACTCCGACAGGCGCTACTCGCCTTACAGGCTGATTGCTCTGCACGGCCTGGATGCGAATACGCTCTGAACCATCTCTTACATATATACTAACGGTTTCTCCCAGTAGATCGCGAAGCCGCTCCATCTCTGGCAGCCAAATCGTTGCTTGATCGTCTGAACGTGATAAGTTGGCGGACAGCTCCCACATTTTCATACCCAGGTGATAACGGTCCGTTTGTCGGTCCCGCTCAATGAAGCCCTTCTCCTCAAGCGTCGCAAGCATCCGGTGAACCGTGCTTTTGTGCAGGCCGACATGTTCAGCAATCTCCGTCATCGCCCAGTCTGTTTTTGAAGTAAAACACAATAATATATCAAGCGCCCGATCCACTGCCCGAACCGTTGATTTCCCTTCTTCCATGCAGCCGCACCTCCCCTTTGAAGGTTTCACTGAATGAAACCCATTCTCATTCAGTATAACTCATAGCTTCCATTCTCGTAAAGAAGAGTTCTTTACATTACAGTAATATTACAAATGATTAACAATACCTCGACATCAATTGACAGGCTCCTAGGACCGGACTACGATTAAAGTACTAGAAATGAAAAGCGCTTACAACTTATGGAATGCTTCATCCATAGAGGGTTGCACGCATAGGGAGGACACCTACATGAGTACAACGATGATGACACCAATGCCGCTTGAAGGTGGGTTTCCGCAGAGCCTTCAACCCTTTCCGCTAGGAGACTCGAGCAACTCCTTCCTCTTGCGAAGAACGAGAAGCCGCGGCAAGCATTTGCTCATTGCCTCCATCGCTTCCGTAACGGCGATGTGCTTGCTTCTTGTCATTATTTTTCATGGCTATGTAGCTTGGATGCTCGCTTATCCTTACGTTGCACCGCTCACCTCTAATCCGCAAGCGGCTATCGGCCTAGATTATGAGGATGTCATTTTCCCTAGTAAGAGCGGCAACACGACCGTCAGCGGCTGGTTTATTCCGGCAGAGACGGATAGCGCCTCGTCTGAAGCATCCGTTCGAACGGTAGTGTTCAGCCATGGCTATGGCGCGAACCGTGAAGAAACGTGGGTACCTATGTATGAACTATCCAAGCTGCTTCATGGCTTGAACTATAATATATTGCTATTCGACTATGGATACGCCTCGAAGGAGTACAAAGCGCCAGCTACAGGCGGACTGGAGGAATCACAACAGCTGCTAGCAGCTGTTGATTATGCCAAATCCCGCGGTGCTGAGGATATTGTCGTATGGGGCTTCTCGATGGGAGCCGGTACAGCCTTGCAAGCTGCCCTGCAGACGGATGAGATTGACGCTATGATACTCGACAGCTTGTTTATCCCAAGCTCCGAAGCGCTATTCGATAACCTGAACCAATTCGTATCCCTGCCTAACTTCTCATTGCCGCTAATAGAATCGTTGATTCCGCTATGGACAGGAACAAGCTTCGGCTCCATACCAGCCAGCGAGGTTATAGCTAATAAATACGACATTCCACTCTTTATTATACATGGCACAAATGATGTGAAAGCCCCCTTCGCAACAGCTGAAGCTATTGCGGAAGGACAAGGCAATACTCTCTCTCGTTCTTGGATC
Organism: Paenibacillus sinopodophylli; assembly: GCF_005930355.1. Lineage (GTDB taxonomy): Bacteria > Bacillota > Bacilli > Paenibacillales > Paenibacillaceae > Pristimantibacillus > Pristimantibacillus sinopodophylli. Next base: position 29,680 of record NZ_VDBO01000014.1, on the reverse strand, counting down.
GTACAGGACGGTAAGCATGAGCTTCTATTCCAGGTTCATCCGAGCGAATATATCCAAAGAGCCGTTTTGTTTTTGAGTCAAGTAGACTTGCAGCTCCAAGCTGAACCAAGGTGAAACGGCTGTCGCCGTCCTCTGGCGGTGCAGCGCGTTTCAGTCCGAGAAATATAAGCGAAGTATAAAGGTGAAACTTATAAACTCTTATATTTGAATATAATCAGCAAGCACGACATAAGCCCCTTTGGCAAAGAATACATCTAACTTAGATGCTATTGTTGCAACAAAGGAGGCGATGGTCGTGCTTTTTGTTTACGGAGCGCTCATGCCGGTTCGCGTCATGGAGCTGATCCGCCAGTGGAAGCTGCAGGAGAAGGAGCATGCTGCCGTTATTAGGCAAGCCTCTCCAGAAATGGAACAGCAATATGCTCAGCTTCTTCAAGCTTGGGAGCCTGTCTTCTCACAGACTGCCCAATATACGCATCAGCGGCTGGACGAATGGCTCCCTTACCCCACTCGCTTGCCTTCCTATGTAGACCAAACGGTAGATTCCCTTGTTCAAGCAGCCCTTGAGCAGTCTCGTACCTATGTCGACCAGCTGTCACAGCTTATTGAACGAACTGCAGCAGTCGCTTCACCAATATCGAAAACGATCATCCTTCATTCCATTCGAGAATCCAACTATTACATCGGCTTGATGAGCGCATATCGCCAATCCGCGAACGGCTCCGACAGTCGTAAGCTGCATGCTCCCGTTCAGCAGGTTCCGATAGGCGGTCATAGCTTTCCGCCGCTGCCTTACTCTTATGATGCTTTGGAGCCATACATCGATGAGCAAACGATGCGTATTCATCATGATACGCATCATCGCGCCTATGTTGATGGTCTGAATAAAGCCGAGCTTGAGCTGCAAAAGGCGCGCCGGTCCAATCAATTTGAGCTTGTGAAGCATTGGGAACGCGAGCTTGCCTTTAATGGAGCAGGACATTATTTGCATACTCTATATTGGAATGTCATGTCACCCTATGGCGGCGGGGAGCCGGTTGGATCACTTAGTCAACAGCTTCACAGTGACTTCGGCAGCATCTCCTCCTTCCGCAAACATTTTAGTGAAGCAGCGGTGAAAGTAGAAGGCGGCGGCTGGGCTCTTCTCGTCTGGAGCCCGCGCAGCAGGCGGCTCGAAATTCTGACCGCCGAGAAGCATCAAAACTTATCACAATGGGACGTTATTCCCATTCTTGTACTCGATGTGTGGGAGCATGCCTATTACCTCAAGCATCAAGGCAATCGTCATGCGTATGTACAGGACTGGTGGAACATTGTTATTTGGCCATATGTGAATGAACGCTTTGAAGAAGCCCGCAAGCTAATTTGGGCTCCATATTAAACAAAAGTCCGACCTGGGATGCACCCTAGTCGGACTTAATATCGCCATGCTATTGCTTGAGCAGCGTTAGGAACTCAGAACGAAGTGCGGAATTGGTGCGGAATTCTCCCCTTACTGCAGACGTGACCGTCTTGCTCCCAGGTTTCTTCACGCCGCGTGCACACATACATAGGTGCTCGCCTTCCACAACGACCATTACACCATTCGGCATAAGCTCCTCATCGAGGATGTCTGCAATCTGCGACGTAATACGCTCTTGCACCTGCAAACGGCGGGTGACCGCTTCAACGAGTCTTGCAAGCTTGCTAAGCCCGGCGATTTTCCCGCTTGGCAAATAGCCGATATGCGCTTTCCCGAAGAATGGAGCCATATGATGCTCGCATTGGCTGTAATACACGATATCTTTGACGATAACAAGCTCCTCATGCTGCTCATCGAACGTAACACCAAGCACCTCGCGAGGATCAACCTCATAACCGGCAAAGATTTCTTCATACATACGAGTTACACGGGCAGGCGTATCAAGCAAGCCTTCACGCTCGACATTTTCCCCAATTAGCTTGAGCACTTCTTTTATATGATACTCAATCTGCTCCCGATTGCTCGTTACAGCCGAATTGACATAGTCTTTTCTTCCCGCCATTTCCGAACTCTCCTTCCTTCCCCTTCACGCAAACCCTTACCTGCGAGGCATTTTTTGGTTTTTCATCATGTGCTGCGCTTTTTGCATCTGCTGCTTGTTCAGGTTGTAGCCCATTTGCTTAGCCATCTTCTGAATCATCTCTGGATCGTTCTGCATTTTCTCAAGCTGCTTGCGCAGATAGAATACGCCTACAAAAAATCCCCCTACAGCTCCTGCCAATAATGTAACGATAGGTACTACGATATTTACCCAAGTCATACCTTTCACCTGACCCTTTCTATAGCTCCTGCTGTGTGTATAATGTTCCAATGATAGCATGTTCGACCCGTACGCGCAATGAACGGGTTTTTACGAGTTCACTCTTTTTTCGACCCCAATATTCAACTAATACGAAGCGCTTTTTTCCAAGTCCAGCAGTGCAATTTTGATAGGCAGGCCCCCGCCATAACCGACCATTTGGCCGCTTGCTCCGATAACCCTGTGACAAGGTACAATGATGGACACGGGGTTGCGGTTATTTGCCCCGCCTACAGCACGCATCGCACCTGGCTGGCCCAGCATAACCGCAATGTCCTTATAATTACGCGTCTCTCCATACGGAATTTGCCGAAGGGCTTCCCATACTCTCTGTTGAAACGTTGTACCGTACATTCGAACGGGGAGCTCGAACTGCTGAAGCTTTCCTTCGAAATAGCGGTTAAGCTGATTGGACGCCTCATTCAGCAAGGGATGCTTGGAAGCTTCCAAGAATGTAATTTCTGCAGCATGCGGCCCTATCTGACGGCCAGCCCATTGTTGAAGACCTTCCAAAGCTGCCTCATAAGAAGCGAAATCCAAATGGCAGACAGCTTCGTCACTTGCGGTCAGCGTCAAAGGTCCGATCTTAGAATCAATTGTTGCTGCATATAAACGTTCACTCACCTGCATCGCCTGCTTCCCCGCTTACTTGAACCTCTTCAGAAATGCCACCAAACGCTTCGAGCGCATTCGCTATCGCTTGCAGTGCTTCCTCATCGCTTTCCCTTCCTGCAGCTGCGAGCAAAGCCTCCTTCGCTTGTTCGCCGCCAATTCTTGCAAGCGACCAAGCTGCCGTTCCGCGCAGCACGGGGCGCGTATCTTGCTCAAGCACACGAATCAAATCAGGCACTGCACTCGTTTCCTTGAAGTTGCCAAGTGCGATAACGGCATTGCGCTGAATCGGCTTCTTCCCGCGCCATGCCGAGGAGGTACGGCCATATCTCGTCTGAAACTCTTTGTTGCCGATTGTCAGCATAGGGACAAGCAAAGGCTTCACCAGCTCCAGATCCGGCTGAAGCTCCGGATGATGCGTCCAGTTTTTGCCGCGATTAACTGGACAAACGATCTGACATGTGTCGCAGCCATAAAGGCGATTGCCAATTTTGCGCATAAACTCGTCCGATAACATGCCTTTCGTTTGCGTGACGAAGGATATACATCGACTGGAATTCAGTTGCCCCGGACCAACCAGCGCATCTGTCGGACAAGCGTCAATACATTTCGTACAGGAGCCGCAGCTTTCTGTAACCGGTTCATCTGGCGCAAGCGGCAAATTCGTAATCATCTCGCCCAGATAAATCCATGATCCAAGGTCAGGCGAAATGATCGAGCAGTTCTTCGCACTCCAGCCAATGCCGGCACGCTCAGCAACCGCACGATCTGACAAAGCCCCTGTATCAATCATACTCTCCACTCGCAGCTCTGGGACACGCTCCCGAAGCCACGCCTCGAGCTTAGCTAAACGGTCACGCAGCACCTTATGATAATCTTCCCCCCAAGCCGAGCGGGACATGATTCCCCGCCGTGCCCCCGGCTCCGATTTAGGAGGGTCTTTCAGCTTCGATGGATAGGCAATCGCAATCGCGATAATCGACTGCGGGTTATCAAATAATAGAGCCGGATTCGTTCGCTTCTCAATGTCAGGCTCTTCGAAGCCTGACTCATGGCCAAGCTCGCGATGCCGCAAAAGGATTTGTTTCAACGATACAAACGGGTCTGCGGAAGCAATTCCGATTTTGTCGATGCCTAAGCTTTGGGCAGCCGCCTTCATCTCTACCTTCAGTTGTTCCCACTTATCAGCCATCAGCTATAACCGTTTAATGGCTTCACGAGCAAGTTCGTCACAGCGATTGTTCCATTCGTTGTCGCTATGGCCCTTTACCTTTATATATTCAACGTTATGCTTCTTCATAAGCTCCCAAAGCGCTTTCCAGAGCTCTTGATTCTCAACAGGCTCCTGCTTGCTGTTCTTCCACCCATTGCGCAGCCAGCCTTTAATCCAGCCTTTCTGAAAGCAGTTGACGACATAGGCGGAATCGCTATACACCTTAACCAGGCACGGCTCCTTCAGAATGCTCAGACCCTCAATAACTGCCTGAATCTCCATGCGGTTGTTGGTCGTATATTTCTCTCCGCCTGAGATTTCCTTCTGATGGACGCCAAAGAAGAGCACTGCGCCCCAGCCGCCCGGACCTGGGTTACCGGAGCAAGCTCCATCCGTATAGATCATCACGTCCTTCATAGCCCTATCCTCCTTAAAGCGCTCTTATCTCTTTGAATGGCCACAGTATGAAATCCGCTCTGCCCCGGATAAGCTCTTCGGGTACTGCGTGGAATGATCTGCTGTCCAAGCTGGCCCTTGAATGGCGGTTGTCTCCCATTACAAAGAAATGACCCTCATTGATAATTTCTGGTCCATAGCTCATATCTTCTATTAAACTATCGGTATACGGCTCCTCAACGAGCTGACCATTGCGATACAGACGCTGGTCATGTACTTCTATCTTGTCACCTGGAGTGCCAACGATTCGTTTAACCAAATACTTCTGTTCACCATCACCGGTGTCCGGCTCCTTCAGAATAACGACATCTCCGAACTTTGGCTTGCTGACAAGGAAGATAAATTTGTTCACGAACAGCCATTCATGTTCAGTCAGCGTCGGCTCCATGGAATGCCCTTCAACCTTGGAGAGGTTAAATACGAAAAAATGCAACAGCAGTACCACAGAAAAAGCAATGACCAGCGTTTTCGCCCAATCCTCTGTCTCCGTCATCCAACGAGGACGCTTGGCGGCTGCATCAGGCTTGGCTGAAGCATCTGATTCTAGAAGCTCCTCCATATGCTCAGCCTCTTGCTTCTTATTCGGTTCTATTACGTTCATTCGCCCACCTCTTCACTGCGTTTCGCCCAAGCTTCATAATATCGAGTAACAAGTTGATCCTCGAAAGGCGACTGATTCCGATCCATTCGCTGCAAGAGCGCCTGAAGACCCTCCTGCACCTTGTCATCCACCATTTTCGGATAATGGTAAGTTGCTTTATGCAGTTCGTATTCGTCCTGGTCGACAATGGTTCTTTCACCACTCACTGTTCGAATAACATCCAGATCGTAATCAATGTAGGTCAGCACATCGCCTTGCAGATAAGGAGGTGAAGCAATGTTGCAGTAGTAGCGTACGCCTCCTTCTTCCATTAAAGCAACAATATTGAACCACTGCTTAGGTATAAAAAAAGAGACGGCGGGCACGCGGCTAATCCATATCTTCCCATCCGACTCTTGAATGGGTGTTTGGCGGTTGATGAACACCTTCATCTCTTCCGCTTTATGCCCCTCTTCAAGCAGCTCGTCCGGAACAAGCCAATTCTGCTGCCAAGTACGGTGAATGTGACCGTTATGTTTGAAGCTTTTGATAACACAGTGCCGATATGGTTCCATCCCGTTCTCCTCATAAAAGTATATAGTAATAAGAAAAGCATATCTGACCGCCAAAAGCAATGGCGATGCAGATATGCCCTGCGTACAACATACATGCAGTAAAGTTCGCGTTAACCAGCAACAATGCTAAGTTTCTGAAAAGATCTGATAAAATCGTTGGCAGCATAGCCTAACGACTCATACAGCGGTAAAACCGGCTCATTGTACTCGTCCGCGGTAATTAGTATCTTTGTGACATTGCGTTGTTCAAAGCGCTGGCGCAATGATTGGATAAGCATTTTGCCAATTCCTTTCCGCCTATGGAGACGAGAAACGGCAATTCGATAGTAATAACCCTTGTTATTATCAATCGTACCGATGATCATGCCCACAATCTCGGAATTTTCGACAGCGACTAATACTAAATCACTATCCCATGACAATTGGCGGGCAAAAGCTTCCATCGTTTGTTCGTAGCACTCTTCAGTCAATACATCCTCAAGCAGTGCTGTAATTGGTCGGTAATCGGACAGCTGGAAGGAACGAACATTCATTAAAATTACACCTTCTATACCATGTCATAGTACTGCATCTAGAATATATTACGACAAAATTTAACGAAATCCTGCTTCTATCTTTAATATTCCTTAAAAAAATTAAACAAATCCACGATTATCTCATGAAAACGCTTTATATTAAGCGCTTACACTCATTTAATCGTTTTTTATGTTAACGGACCCCCTCCATTCCGCCTACTTTGTATAAATTCCATAGGACGGTGATACCCTATTCTGAGCAATGTTCCCCTTTCGACTTTTGCAACATTAATGTTGATTTATTCGATCGGATAAGGGATAATGGACATGGATAACTACATATAACTAGGAGGCTGTAAAAAATGGCACATCAACTACCTGCTTTGCCTTACGCGCACAACGCACTTGAGCCGCATATCGATGCGACTACAATGGAAATTCACCACGGCCGTCACCATAACGCATACGTGACTAACCTTAATGCTGCTCTGGAGTCCGCTCCTGAACTGCAAAGCAAATCAATCGACGAATTGATCGCTGATCTTGCAAGCGTACCTGAAGCAATTCGTACTGCTGTTCGCAACAACGGCGGCGGACATGCTAACCACAGCTTGTTCTGGGAAACAATCGCTCCAAACGCTGGCGGCGCACCAACTGGTGCTCTTGCAGCAGCAATCGAAAGCGAGCTTGGCGGCTTCGAAGCTTTCAAAGCAGATTTCGCTAAAGCAGCAACAACTCGTTTCGGCAGCGGCTGGGCATTCCTTGCAGTAGCTAACGGCAAATTGAAAGTATACAGCTTGCCGAACCAAGACAGCCCGATCATGGAAGGCGAAACGCCAGTTCTTGGTCTTGATGTTTGGGAGCACGCTTACTACCTGAACTACCAAAACAAACGCCCTGATTACATCGCAGCGTTCTGGAACGTAGTAAACTGGGATGAAGTTGGCAAACGTTACGAAGCAGCAGTGAAATAATACCCTTTCATCAGAAGCAGCGCCGACCTCATACATGAGGTCGGCGCTGCTTTTTTGTCTATTGCACTTGATACGACTACTAATAGAAGCTCTGTACGCCCCAATCCGGCTTCGGCTGCAATCCGCTCAAGGAATTAACCTCGTTTAACTTTGCTACTTTTGGCAGTATTTCAACCTCGTCTAACACTTGGTTTCTTTCGCGAGCGTGCAAACGTTTCTCTTACGAACATTTTGGAAGGTTAGACGAAAAAAGAACGACATTTTTTCTGTTAACGGTCATAGCAGCAAATTAAAAAAGTTTACTCCGCTCAAAGTTGGAATAATGAGCTGCTCTCCTGTCGTCCGTTAGAACCCACACTTTGCTTTTATTAGCCTCTAATCTGCGCTCATGACCGTTATATTCTACGACTACATTCGAATACTTTCGTATATAGTCGGATTTGATATCCTTCACATTCTTGCGTACACCGGATAGGCAGTTGCCGCATACGATAGATAAGGATAGATGCCTAATCTGTTTCGTAAAGGAGTTTGAATGCCTGCATGGACTATACTTATACTAACGAACAACAAATGCGCGGGTATCAGCAGCAATCGGCTCCCGCCAGCAGCGACTGCGGCTGCGGCGGACCTCGGTCCATAATGCCCCCGCCGCCTCCAGGCGGTTTTGGACCCGGCGGCTTCGGACCCGGCGGTCCCGGCGGACCAGGGCCATTCCCTCCTGGACCAGGGCCGTTCCCTCCTGGACCAGGGCCATTCCCTCCCGGACCAGGACCGTTCCCTCCCGGACCAGGGCCGTTCCCTCCCGGACCAGGGCCGTTCCCTCCCGGACCAGGGCCGTTCCCTCCCGGACCAGGGCCGTTCCCTCCTGGACCAGGGCCGTTCCCTCCCGGACCAGGGCCGTTCCCTCCTGGACCAGGGCCGTTCCCTCCCGGACCAGGACCGTTCCCTCCCGGACCAGGGCCGTTCCCTCCCGGACCAGGGCCATTTCCTCCGCCGCGGCCGCCGTTTCCTTTTCCAATACCATTCCCGATTCCTTGGCCATTCCCTCCAGGCCCGCAAGCATCGGTAACGGTCGTAATCAACGGCGGAAGAACATTTCCTAACGTTACGCAAGCATATCGCGTTCCCTTCCGTCCAGGCCTGACGATTTATCAAGCATTAGCGGAAACAGGCGCGGTACGCTTCAACTTCAACGGACAAATTATCTCCGTCAGCGGCGTACCGATTGGCGGAAATATCAGCTACCAGCTGCAGTTGAATGGACGTGTCATTCCAGCTTCCTTGCTCAGCTTCCCGGTTCAGCGCAACGATTCCGTAGCTCTTGTGCTCATATACAATCCGCTTGTGCGCGAGGAAGAAACAGAATTCGCCGATGAGTCCGACGGCTTTGATTTCACAAGCGAGAATTAATCCACATTCCCTGCATGCTATGCCAAAAAGCGAGAGAAACCGTTTCCCTGAACGGTTTACTCTCGCTCTTCTTTTGCCACTAGGCTATTGGAAAATTGATTATTTGATGGCCTTCCCTTTGCCGCTCACCAGCTTTAATTGATCATTCTCATATCCTACTTCATAAGTTACCTGATATTTGCTGAGCACATACTTGCCATTCACGCGCTCATCTACCGATATAACGGCAATAACCGTCGCTTTGTCTTCTCTGCTCTCCTTCACATGCATATCATCGATGACGACATTCAATGTGCCCAAATAGCCTTCTCGAAACTTCTCGTAGCTTGTGCCGGACTTCCAATTCCCTCCAAGCAGCGAGTAGGCATACACATAATCCGCATTGTTCAAGCTATCGTAGAAATGGGTAACGAGATAGCCGGCAAACTCCTCCACCTTCGATTCGCTCTCCATATTGACTGTTTCATCCGCTACTTCAAGCTCCGGAAGCTCCGCCATCGGCTCCTTCGACCAGCTTTCAGCAAGCTCAATGACATTGGCAATTGGAATACTGAAGCCGATCGATCCCTGCTCGTACCCAGCCGAATTAATGCCAAGCACCTCGCCGGTTTTCTGATTCACCAGCGGTCCGCCGCTGTTTCCTGGAGCGATTGGTGCTGAAATCTGATATAAATCGGAATACAAGTAGGGTTCAATCTCGAAGCTTCTGCCGAGTCCGCTTATGATGCCTGTAGTTACCGTGTTTTGAAAACCTAGCGGACTGCCCACAGCCAGCACCTCATCACCGACCTCCGCTTTCTCTTGTCGCAAAAGCTGCAGCGGCTCCGTGCCGGAAAGCGCAGGTACACGTACAACAGCGATATCCGTTTCGCTACTGATACCGATGACCTCGCCAGTCAGCTCGCGGGCGTCTGCCATCTTAATCTTCACCCCGCGTGACCCTGCCACAACATGTGCATTCGTTATCAAATCGCCCTCCAGATTATAGAGAAAGCCAGAGCCCTGACTCCCCTGCTCTGTCTCGATCATGACAACTAGCTTCTGTGTCTCAAATATAATGTCCTTCAGCGTCTTCGATTTCTGCTCTTCCGCAAGCGCAAGTAGCGGCTTTCCAGTTAGCTGGCTTGGCACTTCGACATGGACGGCTAATGCAGCTGCCATTCCCCCGCATACAACAAGGGTTGAAGCGATCGCACTAAACCATACTCTTTTACTCATTGCATTGTCTCCCTAATCCAAATACCAAGTCGCATGGTCAACGACTACGGTCGTATTCTCATCTATAACGCCATAGATGGTACTGAATATACGCAAGGTCTCGCCAGGCGCTACATAAGCTTCTTTATCTTCCGCTGTACCCGTGCCAACCACATTGCCTTGTGCATCAGTTACAGTAAATTTCACCGTTATTGCATAGATCGGGCGAGTAGCGGCATTTCTCAGCTCAGCCTCAATGTTCAGATCACCAAATTCATCAAATGTAGAATCAATGTGTACAACCTCTACCGCCGCCGTCTGATTTTTCAATTCCTCTGCTGCGGCCTGCTGCATCGCATGCTCCAAGCGCTGCTGCTCAGTACGCTCATAATCACTTTGGGCCTGTAAAATTTGCTCCTCAAGCTTCAATAGCTTCTCATTGTCCTTGGCAATCCCAAGTGCTTTATCGGTCACAGCAAGAGCAGCGCTAAAGCTCTTGCTCTTCAGCAGCGTCTCCGCATCCTTTATACTAATAGCGACTATTTTATCTACAATCTGCACTCTCACTGCTGCAGCTTCTTCACCATCTAAATAACTAGCGCCATTAAGCTTGGCAGCAAGCTCTTCCACGGTATGAAGTTCGGCCATCTCGCCCGTCAGCCTCAATACTTCCAGCTTAACCGTGTATTCGCCCAATACAGCTTTAACCTTATCATAAACAGGCTCCGAATGACCCTTGAGCTCGTCCCTTGCTTTCTCCAGCATATGCCCCGCGTCGATTATCTTCTGTTCTTCAAGCAGCTTGCCGATTCCCGACATCATATCAGAGATCCCCATAACATGTTCCACGATCTCCGCATCTTTCTGAATAGAAGGAAAGCCCGGGCGGGCATCGCCCGCTTCTTTCAGAAGCGCCGCTGCTTGCGTATAATTTCCGACAAGCGCATCCTCTTTCGCTTTTGCTTGAAGCCTAATTACACGATCATTAATATCTGATTGATAGATATAATAGCCAACTACGGAGGCTGAGGTTAGGAGAGTCAATATAATAGGTACTAACCATGCCCATATAGAGCCACCAGCTCCCACATTCCGTGAAACAGCCTGTATATGTATATGCGCACCTGCTACTCCTGCTTCTACTGCTGCAGCCGTCTCGGATATGACCGGCGTGTGCTCCGCTGTTGAAGCTGCTGCTGCATGCTGATCAGGCGAAATTCGCCTTCCGCACTGGCTGCAATAAATAGCATCGGCTGCGCTCTTCTTTCCGCAATGATGGCAATACAATTCTCGTTCATCCCCCAGCTCATAAAACTCTCTATGTACTTTTTATCTATTCTATAATAAAAACAAATATTTTGCATTTTATCCCAATGATTAGGAATTAAAATGAGCGAAGCTACTTTCAGTTCATGCCCTATGGCAAGTAAACAAAGAAAAAACGAGTGATGAGAGCTGCACCCACGACGAAATGGTACGCGGACTCTTCAAAACTCGTTGCCAGACTCGCAAAAGAAACCATAAGGACTATATCGATTTTGACATAGACACAAGACGCTTTGCAAGCCTTATTTCTGCATGGTTGCCGGTTAAATTACTCGTCCCCCTCGAAGCCAGATTGCTCAAGCTTAATACGACAACAGAGCCAAGAAAAGTAAAGACCGCGGAGCCTCTAGGCATCGCGGTCTTTAAGAATCATCCAGTTGTGTCTTCGACTGGATTCAATTAATCATATACACTTTTTCAGCTTTAAGTATGCTATCCTATATCACTTACCCAGAAAGCTCTCTACTATGAATGCCAACTGCGCATCCAGTGAGATAGGGTCATTATAATAGGAGCCTTTTTGATCAATAAAATAAACCTGATTATTTTTCACGGCAGGCAGCGTCTTCCAAAGCGGACTTCCGTATACGACATTCGCATCGCCATCATCCCAGCCCCAATTGCTTGTGAAGATGTAGTCACCCGCATACTCCGGCAGCAGCTCCAGTGTTAAGCTCACTCCGAACTCCTCGCCATCAATCAGCTTCTCCTGAATAATGGCAGGCGCCTTTAGTCCGAGGTCACCGTGAATGATTTCGCCGCCTCTTCCACCTTTATTGCCCCAAGCGTAGATGCCTTTCGCATACGGCTGAAGAATCGACACCGTCTTATCTCCAACCACTTCCGCGATCTTAGGCTTTACCTCTGCAATTTTTGCATTCCATGCACTTATCCAATCCTGTGCCTGCTCTTCCTTGCCCGTGATTTTACCGAATTCCACCAGCAAATCCTGCGGCGTTCCATTGCCGTATTTGAGCCTTACAACCGGTGCGATTTGCACCAGATTCTCGTACTGGGCTTCTTCAATATAATCGAACGCAATAATCAAATCCGGCGCTAAGTCCAATATAGCCTCGATGTTTGGTTCAGCGCCCATATTAATGACGTCAGCCAGCTTGTCCTTATGATAAGGACTTTGCAGTGCATCCTCCGTAGCAGCTATAGGCGTCACGCCTAGCGCTAGCAGATTACCAATCGCGCTTCCCGTCAAATCAATAATCCTCTCCGGATCCGCAGGTATCGTAACCTCGCCTTTACTGTCCGTATAGGTTTTAGTCGCTGCCACCGCGTTGCTTGGCTTTGCCGTCTCCGCGACGGTTTCCTGGCTTGTAGCCGATGCACCATTCGTGCCTGCATTCGTATTGACTACATTCGTTGCACTGGAACAAGCGCTAAGGAACAAGGTTAAACATAACAGCAGTGTCGCTGTTGCGATTGAAGTTGACTTGCTTACTTTCTTCATTTGTAATCCCCCTCTTACGTGCAAATGATAATAGTTCTCGTTGTCTTTGACACTATAGCACTGAGAATTAGCCGCAACAAGGGCAGATTTCATACGAAGATTGGGCAATTCTGATATGAAACCCTCCCCTCCGTATTTCGCTCTGAATTGCACAGGAGGTATGCCGTAGTTTTTCTTGAAGCTGCGACTGAATGTATGCGCGTCAGGATAGCCAACTAACTCGGCGATCGCCTGCAGCGAATAATCAGATCTTATTAAATAACTCGCAGACATCTCCAAGCGAATGCGATTGAGGAACCGAATCGGACTCTCATTCATCCGCTGCTTGAACAGCTTCGTCAGATAGCTGACACTACAGCCAAACTGTTCAGCCATCGCTTCCAATGTAATTGGGTTCATATAGTGATCCTGCATATAGCGCAGTATTTGCCCCATTAGATCAGGCTGAATTGGATTTGCTCCTTGGCTCTGCATCTGGCCAAGCAACTCATGAACAAATTGATAGAATAAGGTTCTTGCATGAAAAGCGTCAAGCGGACTATGCTTCAACCAATCCTCGTGCATGCGCTCCATTTTCTCCAGCAATGGCAATGGATAAGCCGGAACGAAATTATAGGCACATTGAAATGGATTATCTCGCTCTATCTGCCTGCTTCTCTTGCTAGAAGAAGGCAGCATAAGGACAGCCTTATATAGAATCAAATAATATTCGAATGCTTCTTCTGCTAACATGTATAAGCTCGCTCCGCGCCCGCCATGCACAATATGATCTCGTCTTACCGTTTGCAGCGAATCATCCATCTTTATCTCAGCATACCCGCTGCGCACATAAAGAAAGGCGCTTGCAGGCAAACGGTAGCTCTTCATCTCCGCCCCTTGCTCGAGCGACCCATAGCGGATATCCAGCACTTTAATGGAAGCCTGATTCCATAATGCAATATGTTCATTCACATTCATCGTCGTTTATTAACCTCCCGACACTGTTCAACCTTTCTTCTTATTATATTGATAACGATTCTCATCGTAAAGGGAAAATGATGATTTGTGTATCGGATAACCGAACAGACTGAACGTACTCATACGCCCTATCCTTTCAAAAGCAAAGAGTAACATAGAACAAAATACAGCCTGTCCCGGTCATCGACCAAGACAGGCTGTATTTTTATGACTACAATTATTTCACGCTATCACTAATCGTTTCCAGCCATTGCTCGCTTCCATCTGAGTTGCGCTCCGCTTTATGGGAGATCGTCGCTTCCTGTACATTGCCGAAGCCCCAGTGGCTTTGCGGCATATCCGGGAATGTTGGAGCTACGCCCAGTAATGGACCGCGATAAAGCATCTGGTTGATCATCGTGACCGCTTCAACACGTTTGATCGCGTTCTTCGGCTTGAAGCTGCCATCCGTGTAGCCAGTCAAAAACTTGCCGTTATACAAGGCTTCAATTGCATTCGCCGCCCAGTGCCCTGCAGTATCCTTGAAGTACGCCGAGGTTGGCTCACTGACTTCAAGTTTCAGGAATCGAGCCATAACAGACGCAAGCTCTCCTCTCGTCACAGCGGCATCTGGACGGAACGTTCCGTCTTCATAACCGCTGAAATACTGATGTTTGACAGCAATTTTAATATAATTCATTGCCCAATGTCCTTCACGAATATCGTTATAAGGCAATGTCGAATCGATATTTTCGTTTTCGGTCAGCCTTGCAACAATTGCCGCAAGCTCAGCCCTGGTTAATGAGCCTTCCGGCTTGAACTCCTTGTCTGGGTAGCCAAGGATATAACGGTAATGCGTAAGCTCGCCAAACCGATCAGAGAATACGTTGATTTGGACCGATGACTTGACCGTTGCGCCGTTAGCAAGAAGCTCGCCGCGAACATCATAAGTCGTATCGGCCGCTTTCATTAGCGGCCATTCGAGCGTTACTTTATAGCTTCCGCCTTGTCCGCTAGCCACATTGGCAATGTTCCATACAATCGTCTGACCAGAAACCGTTCCACCTGCCGCATTAATAACGATTGCATCTGCTGGGATGGTTACTTTGATCTCTCCTGCAGCAAGCGTGCTGCTGGACGTGTTCTTGTAATCAACCGTAATGATGGATGCAGTGCCTTCCCTGACCTTGTTTTTATCTACAGAAAGGGTTAACGCCGGACTCGCAGCCGGTGTCGACCTCGATATTGGAGTGAGCTCGAGATCATGTTTTACAATCTCCCACTCTACGGAAAGAACAGGACTTGTATAGCTCTGATAGCCATTCTTTGTTACGAGCAAATAGTAGTCCGTTTCAGGATAAACCATGTAGGCGTAGAAACCATGCTCATCACTAAGCTGCAACGGACTTGCGTTGTCGTTCGGCTCAAAGCCTACCAATACTGGTACTACTACCTTAACGTTAGGCGTAATGCCCTTGCTCTTGTTTCGAGCTGTGTCCGCATAGTGAAGCACAACCTCTGCGCCCTCAATAACCGCTTTAGTGACCGAATCGGTAATCGTACCGTATGGATCAACCAGCGATTCCGAGATATTCAATTCCCCTGATGCCGTTACACTTACCGCTGCACGGCTGAAAGTAATGGTCTTGCCTGGCTCAATCTCATACCCGATTTCCAGCTCATACTCGCCAATAGCGAGTCCGTCTGCATGGAATACGCCCTGCTCGTTCAGCTCAAACGCTTTTGGAACTCCGCCTTCCAGCACATAGCTGCCATCGGCTTTTTTGACATAAATATGCGTTTTGGCTAGCAGGTCTCCACTGAACAAAGAGGACTCACCTGATGGTTGTTTGAACAGCACGATACCCGTTACCGTCTTCTCAGAGTCGAAGTTCTCTTCTCCTGCACCCGTAACCTCACCAACCTGAGCGGTCTGATTATACGTTACCGTTGTAGGCACGCCGCCTATATCAACCGTCTGTGAAACCTCCAGAGCATAGGTTACACCGCCCTTAGGCACTACAGCGTAATAAGCTCCGCTTACATCGGTAAGCACTGTTTGATCAAAATCAACGCCAGCCGTAATAATGCCGTCGCCATCGAGATCAAGCGTTATTCTTACGCTTGCTCCAGCGACTGGCGTATTGTTATCTCCTTTGGTGATGAAGCCCTTCACTGCTGCTGGCAAGGAAGTAATGATTACTTCTTCCTGTGCCTTCAAGCCAAGTGATTTGTTGTACACATTGACCTGAATCGGGATTTGCTGCTCACTCACCCCTGTAATTTGTGGAGACTTGTAGGTCACCACAGCAATGCCCTGCTCATTCGTTACAGCAGTATTCCCGCCTACGAACTCACCTTTACCGGCAGGAGCTGTAAACACAACGGTAATGCCTGCTAATGGAGAACCGTCTTCATTCGTCAGCAGCGCCGACAGCTCTGTTGTCGATTTGCCATCGCCCAGAATTTGATCAGGATTCGCGGATAATACCAATTCAGCTTTTATCACTTCGAAGTGGTTATCCATCAATCTAGCCGCAGGTTCCGGTGATAAGTCTCTTCCCTCTCCATCAACTGCGTCAAAAGTAACCAAGTACGCCTTGCCAGCTGTGTCAGATGGAAGCAAATACGTCGTATTTACCCACTTCTTGTAGCCGTCTAGAACAAAGGTATCTGGATTGGCAAGAGTAAGCGGAACAACAATGCCGTTCACATTTGCCGTCACTCCTTCTGCAATCCATGAGCTAACAGCAGCTAATCCTAATTGCTCACCGGGAATGATACTTGCAACTGAAGGATCACCTTGAGCCTTGTCTCCTACCCAGCCGTCCAGCAGCCTGTGGATATTAATGGTTACAACGGCTGGCGTTTCGCCAGTCTGTCCGTCTTCATCCGATACATTATACGTAAAGCTGTCCTGCCCCGAGATAAAGTCCGTATTCGGTGTATAAATCCAAGTATCTCCCGAAACATCATCGTCTGCCGGTCTAATCGTACCTTTGGAAGGATTCGTCTCCAGTCCGTATACGATTCCCGTAACGCTCTCCGCGTCCGTACCTTTGAACACAATAATGATTTCTGAAGTACCTTCCGTAACGTTAATCGTTACGGTCTCCGCTATCGGCTTGCCGTTGTACGCAATATTCACCTTGGCAGGCGCTTCGGACAATTGCTTGCCGTCGCTTCCCTTCCAATCGAATGCTACCGAGCTGCCTTCAGGCAAAGAGGCCGATGGCTGGAATCTTAAGCTATCCAGATGAATTCTATCTATAATAGCCGTACTTCCTTGCTCCAAATATACGGATTGTCCAACAGATGAAGAATACCAAAGCTTCCCTGATGCATCAAACTGTGCTGGGAGCGCGATGGCAATCTCTTTGAGTGAATCGCCGTCTCCGTCTGCGTCCGTATAACGAGGCGGATTTGCAAAATCATCCGCTTCGAAAACAATAACCTGGCCAGAGAGACCTGTTTTGTTTATATCTCCAACAACTGGAGGCGTATTAATCGTTATCGTAATCTGTTTGCTGTCCTTGGCGTATTGCTTGCCATCAGAACCATTCCAACCGAACGTAACCGTTCCTGTAACACCTGGTTCTGGAATAAAGATCAGCTTAGCCAAATCACTTGCAGCAAGCTCGTAGCCAGCAGCGGTAATCTCTGTGTCTAATCCGCCACTGTCTCGAAGAACAAGCTTGCCTTTGTTTGAAGCAGGAAGCGTGACCAGCTTTACTTCGGTCAAGCTCTCACTGCCCGAATCACTATACTTAGACGTAAAGTCAGCCGCTGCGAATGGGACAGCCTCTCCCTTGAGGCTTGACTTGTTAATCGGATCAATGATTGGAGCTGCGTTCGCTGTAATGGTAACCGTTGCATCAAGAGCAGCGTATTTCACGCCATCATAGCCATTCCAATCAAAGCTCGCAATGCCAGTGAATCCACTTGAAGCTGGAACGAAAGCAAGATCACCTAGGAGCGTGACCGCAATTTCATCACCAGCCAATACCTCTGCACCATCAAGCTGCAAGAAGCCTTGTGCAGCATCCGGAAGCGTAACAATCTTCACGGTAGTCAGTCCCTCTGCATTAGAAGCACCGCTTGCCTTGGAATAATGGTTTTTGAAATCATCAGCACTGAAGCTGATCGGCTCGTATTGAAGTCCTGCTTTTGCAATATTGCCCGCAACAGGGGCATTCGTATAAGTGATGCTCACGTTTGCCGAAGCGATAGAATATTGTCCTCCGTCACGCCCGTACCAAGCAAAGACGACCGTACTGTCATCCGCCAAGTTCGCAGCGGGCACGAAACGTAAGGTGTTCAGCTCTGTTAGGCTGAGGGCAGTAAGCGTACCCGGCGCAAGCTGCTTTCCTACGCCACCAGATATGTAATTCAGCCGGCCTTTAGTCGCAAAATCCGCTGGCAGTTGAAGCCTTACCTGCGACAAAGTCTCTCCTTCCTCATCGGTAAATGCATCAGCATTTGCGAAATCGGCTGCTTTAAGCTCTACGATTGAACCAGCAATCGCTGCATAAGCAATATCACTGACGATTGGTGCGGCATTGATGCTTATATGCACCGTAGAATGGCTTTTCGCATATTGCTTGCCATCTGAGCCATTCCACTGGAATAAGACATCACCTATCGTATTGTCTTCTGGAACAAAGCGCAGCTTGCCAAGATCTGCTGTGTTAATCTCATCGCCTATAACTGCTTTTACTTCTTGGCCACTGCTGTTCGCGATCCACAGAGTTCCTAGCTCTGAATCAGGCAAAGAAACAAGTTTCACTTTGCTCAGGCTCTCCGCAGGTATGGTTGTATCTACAAAATAGCTCGTAAAATCAACAGCTGCAAACACGACCGGAATACCTTGGTTCGTTGTTTTCGCGATAGCAGCTACTATCGGTGCGGCATTTGCGGTAAGGGTCACCACAGCATCAAGTGATGCATAATTCGCGCCGTCATAGCCATTCCAATTAAACGAAGCCGTACCCGTAAAGCCAGATGCAGCAGGAACAAACTTCAAATTGCTGAGATCGTCCTTGGCAATTTCGTCCCCCACCTGAACATCCACACCCAATAGCTGCAGCTTTCCTCCGCTTGGAAGGGTAACGATCTTCACCTTCTCCAGATTCCCCGGTTGGGCTTGTCCATTCAAGCGATAATATTTACTCGTGAAATCCGATACCGCGAACGTTGTAGGATCGTATTGCGTTGCCGGCTTCGCAATATCTTTCACAACAGGATCAAACGTAGAGAAGGAATACAAATGCTGAGCTTCTCCGGCATTTGTGTTTCCCTCAGCCGCCCGACCGCCTCCTCGATCATCAAACAAGATGATATTAATCTTATATTCATTAGCAGGGTTAATCGTTGTGTTTGATATCGTAATGTCGTTCCAGTCCTTAACGACGCCACTCACAGGTGAAGTGAACAGCTGCTGTACAAGTCCAAGGTTTTTTTCAACCTCTTCCCCACCTACGTTTCTCTTCTCAATCACATTGACTTCAATGGAATAGTTTTTGTTCGGCAGCTTCGGAAGAAAGCTGGTATCGATGATAACCTTTCCGCTTTCCACCTTCACATTAGCCGATTCAATCTCACCCGTTCTTCTCGAGCCGCCATCAATGACAAGCTGTCCCCAGTCGACAGTCATCTGCCAGTTCGTGTTAGGCGTAGTACCAAGACTTCTTAAGTCCTTGTAAAAGTGATGGATCGTAACGCCCACATAGTTATCACCTAGAGCTATGCGGTCGAAATCCTCCGGTTTAAAGGTCAGAACGGATGTATTCCATATTCCGTCCTTGCCGGATAAGGTGCCCAGATAGGCAGCTTCATTGAGTTCCTTCTTATAGCCCTGTCCACCAGGCGTTATACCTGAAGCAGCTATGTTGTTCGTCCAAGCTGTTGTTGTAGGCCACGTCGTATAAGACGGGCCGAAAGCAATGTCAGCGGGGTTAGCTGAGAAATACACGCGATCCCACTCACCGTCTCCTACCATGCTTGTTGGTGTATCAAACTCATCCACGTCCAGTGCACGAATTAAAAGGTGAGCACTCTTTGTAGGAAGAGCATCTACATTGGCAATCTTAAACTCTACTGGATATTTGCTATAGTTATCGGCTGTTTGTTGATTTTGGTTTTTAATGCCGATATCCATATCCCCATCCGCTGCCGAGCCTGCGGCCCCTCCACCCCAATTGTCCGTATCTGTGAAATAGGAGCCACCAGATGGAGCAGGTGCTGCACTTACCAGTGGAAGGCTGGATAAGAAGGTACCCGTTAACAAATTGACTGCTACTAGCATTGCCACTACACGCTTCATCCAGCGTCTTCCTTGTTTGCCGTACAGCTTGTCTTGACTCATATGCTTCAAGCTCATTTCCTCCTTGGTCATCTAATTCCGTTACGCCAGCGTTTCCCGAACAGCCGCGTGATTCTCCCTCCTCTGAAAAATGACAGTCGTCGCTACATTAACAGATGGTTCTGTACATTTTCTGTACATTTTTGTCATTTTTCAAAGAATGATGTCTGATCAACGAAAAAAAGGATTTACACACCAGAATAGGTATGCAAAACCTTTTTTAATGAAAGCTATAGTTTTTAACTGTATAAGTTCAACTCACGTTTTTCGGCTAGAGTCCACCGTGTGAATGGACTTGTAAGCGCTAAGCCTCTGTTTCCTTCAGCCGTTCATACAAATATTTTCTTACATCAACGCTGAGATCCGCACGCTCCAGCGCGAAGTCGATCGTCGCCTGAACGAAGCCGAGCTTGTCCCCCACATCATGCCTGCGGCCGTCGAAGCGGTAAGCCATTAATGAAGAAAGCCGATTCAATTGCTGCAAACTGTCCGTGAGTTGAATCTCGCCTGCTTTGCCTGGCGCTGCGTGCTCCAGCAAATCGAATATCGCGGGATCGAGCACGTAACGCCCAACGACCGCATAATTGGAAGGTGCTTGCCCTCTAGCTGGCTTCTCAATAATGTCACGTACGCGTGCAACTTGTTTACCCCGTTCAATATCAACGATGCCGTATTTATGCGTTTGATCCCACGGCACTTCCATTACCGCAACGACAGAGGATTGTTCGCGTTCGTAAATATCCATCATTTGGCGAAGGCATGGCGGGTCAGACTTCAATATATCATCGCCAAGCAATACAGCGAACGGCTCGTCCGCAATAAAACGCCGTGCGCACAATACAGCATGTCCTAGCCCAAGCGGCTCCTTCTGCCTAACGTAATAAATATCGGCCAGCTGTGATATTTTCCGAACCATATCCAACATTTCCTCGTTATGCCGCGCCTCCAACTCCATTTCAAGCTCAGCGGACTTGTCAAAATGATCCTCAATCGCCCGTTTGTTGCGGCCGCTGACGATGACGATGCTTTCGATACCAGAATGAACGGCCTCTTCTACAATATATTGTATGGCAGGCTTATCGATGATCGGAAGCATTTCCTTGGGCTGCGCCTTCGTTGCAGGAAGAAATCTGGTTCCGAGTCCTCCTGCAGGTATGATAGCTTTCCTTATCCGTTTCTCCATTCGAGCTTCTCCCCCAAAACGTTGCATGAATGTTATTAGCTTCCTCCATCATACCTTCTCGGCAGAGGATTTTCCATTCCTACAATGTTTAGGCAATGCGTCGAACCTATAATCGGCTTTCACTCTGGCAATACAAGCGGAAGCCTCACAAGGAAGCTGGCTCCTTCAAGCTGCTTCGCATTCAGGTCCAGCTCTATACTCCCACCATGAATGTGGACAACAGTTTGAGCGATTGAAAGCCCTAGCCCACTGCCGCCTTGACTGCGGTTCCGCGACAGATCGCCTTTGTAGAACCGCTCGAATATACGCTCTCGTTCCTCCTCGCCAATGCCAATGCCCGTATCGGATATTCGGATAACCGCATATCCGTCCTGCTCGCTCAACACAAAATAGATTTTTCCATCCTCTGGAGTAAATTTCATACTATTAGCGAATAGGTTCATCCATACCTGATTGAGCTGATCACAATCCGCTGTAATGATCGTCTCCTCCATTAGAAGCTCAACGGTCTGCCTCTTCGCCATCCACTGCGGCTCACAGGCGAGCACCACATCACGCAGCTGGCGATCCAATCGATAGGGCTGAGGATGGAACGGATGCTGCCGTGAATCCAATGATGCCAAATTAAGCAGGTTCTCGCTTAAACGAGATAACCGCATACTTTCCTGTTTAATAATGCTAATATAGCGCTCCCGCTCCGCTTCGGTAACGTCCCCGCTGCGAAGCGCCTCAGCAAACCCGCCTATGGACGTAAGCGGCGATTGAATTTCATGAGAGACGTTCGATACAAAGTCCTGCCGCATCATCTCAAGCTGAGACAAGCTAAGCGCCATCTTGTTCATTCCCTCAGCCAGCTCTCCAAGCTCATCTACGCGTCTGACAGGAAGCCGAACGGTGAAGTCCCCCTCCGACATACGCGTTGCCGCATTCGTCATCATTTTGAGCGGCATCACTAAATATCTTGCGGCAATTAAAATCAACACGCTACCCACAGCAAGCAGCGTAGCCAGAAGCGTAGCGGCGGTCCAAATAAAATTGCTGTTCTGCGGGAAAGAATCCAGTTGTACGAATAATGCCCACTTCTCACTTCCGAACTGTACCAGCTTCCCCATTGCAGGCGGCTGCGGCGGGCTTCCTTCCTCGCGATTGAACATGCCCATGCTGACCATGCCACCTCGGAACACATTGCCGAGCTGCTCATATGTCAGCCTATTCACCATCGCCTCGCTTCGTTCGCCAGCCTGCACGAGTCGGTTCGCGCTGCTGACTGCAACGATCGACAGGCTCTGCTGATCCGAAACCTCATCCAGAAATTCCTTCATCGATGAAGGCTTGGAAACCGCGTATAGCTGCTCGATGCGGACGATCGCTTTCTCCATCTGATTGGGCAGCTGTCCTCTGGCATCGCGCTTGAACAGTTGATTCGTGAAAAGAAAAGCGACGCCAATGCTAATTAAGACGATAATGAGGAACGTAGCTGTAATGCGAACATACAGACTGCGGATCATGACCATTCCTCCAGTCTGTACCCGAGACCGCGAATCGTAACGATGCGGAAGCGGTAGGACTCTTCGGGAAAGCGGTCACGCAGCCTTTTGATATGAACATCGACCGTCCGCTCATCGCCCTCATAATCCATTCCCCAAATTTGCTCGATCAATTGATCACGCGCGAACGTTTTGCCAGGGTAGCTGGCTAGCTTGAACAACAGCTCAAATTCCTTAGGCGGCAGATTAACCTTCTCTCCGCCCGCAGTCATGTGGAAATCCGCCTGATTCATCACAACAGCTCCGAATTCCACCCGCTGAGAAGCGGTTATGCGGTATCGCTTGAGCAAGGTTTTCACTCGTGCTACCAGCTCCGGCGGATCAAACGGCTTGACCATATAATCATCTGCACCAAGCTCAAAGCCTTTCACCTTCTGCGTCGTTTCTCCCTTTGCCGTCAACATGAGCAGTGGTATATCATAGCTCTCCCGCAGAGCGGCACAAAGTGCCCATCCGTCCATCCGGGGCATCATGACATCGATAATCGCACAATCAGGACGAACCGATTCAAGCCTCTCTAACGCATCTACACCATCTATGGCTTCAACTACCTGATAACCTTCTCTTTTCAAAAAAAGGCTTACCAGCTCGCGAATATTCGGATCATCATCTACGACTACTATTTTCGGCATAACGATCGCCCTCCTGTCTTCACTCAAGCCGTCATTATAGCAAGCATACATGACCAACATGAACGTTGCATGAACGATATTGACTTTATGTTTAGATTATAATAATTTTAATGTAGTACTTATTATCTTAGGTGTTTACGAAACGGAGGAGAATATAGATGACTTACAAAACGATTATTATTGGTACCGGACCTGCAGGATTGACATCTGCCATTTATCTTGCGCGTGCAAACATGGAGCCGCTTGTTATTGAAGGGTGGCAGCCTGGCGGACAACTCACGACGACTACCGAGGTTGAGAATTTCCCTGGTTTCCCTGACGGTATTCTTGGCAGCGAGCTTATGTCCAACATGCGCAAGCAAGCTCAGCGTTTCGGCGCTACATTCAAAACCGGCTCTGTGAAAAGTGTGGACTTCAGCAAACGCCCTTACACCCTCGACGTTGAAGGAATCGGCGAATTGCAAGCGGAGTCGATCATTATCTCGACCGGAGCTTCCGCCAAATACCTTGGCATTCCTGGTGAGCAGGACAATATCGGACGCGGCGTCAGCACCTGTGCGACTTGTGACGGATTCTTCTTCCGTGGCAAAAAAATTATTGTAGTCGGCGGCGGCGACTCCGCTATGGAAGAAGCCGTATTCCTTACCCGATTCGCATCCGAGGTTAGACTCGTACACCGCCGCGACGATTTGCGCGCATCCAAAATCATGCAGGACCGCGCCCGCGCCAACGACAAAATCGTATGGAGCCTGAATCGTACACCGCTTGAAGTAGCAGCAACAGGCATGGGACTGCAAGGGTTGAAAGTACGCAATAACGAAACGGGCGAAGAAGAGCTGCTTGAGACAGACGGCGTATTCATAACAATCGGGCATACACCGAATACAAGCTTCCTCGGCGGACAAATCGACACGGACGATCAAGGGTATATTATTGTGAAACCCGGTACGTCAGAGACGAATATTCCAGGCGTATACGCATGCGGCGACGTTCAGGACCGCAATTACCGCCAAGCCATAACGGCAGCAGGCAGTGGATGTATGGCCGCTCTGGACTGCGAGCGATTCTTGGAATCACAAGCTCACGAAGCGGTAAACGTATAATTTTCTCGTCATTCAGACTGGTACAATACGTGCAAATTAGGTATAATCAACGTGTTGAGAGTTACTATAGAAAGGCGCTGCTGCCGCATCCATATGTTCGCATGATGCATCGCGGCAGCAGCGCCTGAACGTGTTATGAAAGAAGGTACAGCCTCCGCTTTAATAAGCAGAGGCCGTACCTTCTTTCGTGTTTTCATATGCCTTTCATTGACTATCTAATTAGCATCGGAAACTAGAGCCTATTCCAGACGCTCACGAACAGGAAGGTCAACTCCGACCTTGCCATTCCTTCAAGAGCTCATTCATCGTACCTCAAGAGGAGCCTAGCTGATTTCCACTTATTCTGCTTCTAATGAGGTGCATCGCATATACGAATGGTATGAGTGCGAGAAATTCTGTTATTTCCCACAACGCCCACGCAGGTCCCAAGCTGTTAAGAAAAACGACATCGCTTGAGACCACATATGCAGTCCCGAACATCGTCAAAAAAAGCGGAAGCGCCAGCACGCGATAATCACTTAATCCAAATAGAATCGTCACGCCGCGGCAAAATGCATAAATGGAGATCACGCACTTAAAATAAGTCGACAGCAAATAATTGATGACCAGAATCGCTTCCAGACGCTGCAGGAAATTGCCGATGCTTATTTTTTTGGCCATCACGTAAGTTGAATAAATTTGATGCTCCGTCATGAAAGAGCCCAGCACCAGAATAGACAGCGTGACGACAAGTACAATAGCCGCTCCTCCGTATAGGACAGGCGTAATAAACGATTTAAAGGTCATTTCCTCCTTCTCCAACAATGGAAATAGCATTAAAAAAACGGTAAGCTGGCAGAACGGGAATGCGATAACAAAAAATCCTCCCCTCATCATTTCTGCCGTGTTATGGCTAGCAAGCGGGAGTAGATTATGAGGCTCAGACTCCGGCACAAGCAATAAGAAAAGTATCGTGAAGAGCACGACAAACATCATAAAAAAAACCTGTGCTGTACGTGCAATAACCGGCAAGCCTGTACGGATCGAGATGAGAACCACTGCGGCAAATAAAAACAGTACCACTCGCATTGGCGTTTCTGTCATCATCTGTGTCGTCATGAAATCGCCTATAACACGGATCTGCGCACTGCCATTCATTAATAAATGCAACAGATAGAACGAAGACAGTACGCCACCTGCAAAGCGGCCCAACACACGGCGATTAATATCAATGAGCGTCATTCCTGGAAATTTGGTGCTGAACCCATAAATGAAGCTAGCAATGCCAAGCCCAACAACTACTCCGATAATCGCTGATATCCATGCATCCTGCTTCGAGGCACTTGCCGTGAAGGAAGGCAAGAACCACATGAGGTCGCCCACAATAAAAAAAATGAGCAATACCTTCATTTGTTTGATGTCTATCTTCTGCGATGGTTCCATCAAAGCCCTCCTCCCTCTAGCTACTGCAGCCCCAGCCATTTGAGCAGCGGCCCATAAGCTGCCTGAAGCAGCAGCATGGGACTTGGAACTTCTATAAGACGAATGTTACATATGCTAAGTGATGCTCCTGTCAGCAGCAGTAGCATGTATACAACGGCATCCTTAGCAAGCTTTTTCTTCACCAATGGCATACATTCCCGAAAGATTGCCCAAGCACACAGTAGGCTAATAAGCAGAATAGCGGACATGGCGACTACTCCTTCACATAATTAAGAAAAGAATCATTCGTCGTTCCGATCTTATGGATCTTCACTTCCACCTCATACTTCACCTCTAGCTGCTTGAATTGCTCATTCCATGTTTCTTTTTCTTTTTCCCAGACACGCGGATGTGATTCATACAATTCATGACCGAAGCCAAATATATCAAATCCATATGTCTGCTTCGCATGCTCAACCGCAGCCTTCATAATACCCTCGATTTTCAGCTCCGACTCATGTTCTAGTGCCGCAATCGTTTCAGGCTTCTTTAAATCAATTTGGCATTCGACATCCGTTATGGAAGAGACATTTTTGACCTTTAAAGTAATGATCGGCTTTCCATTTACGATATCAGCTTGAGTTTTCGTATAGTTGCGCAGCGTCTCCATACCGATGATCCCGCCGTTTGGACATTTCATATGCCCTGCGGTGCTTTTTACATTGTTCGAAATATAGTTGTAGCCCTTGCTTTGCTCCTCATTCAGCCAGCCGACAAGCTTGTCTCTGCGGAATACCCCTAGTCCAATAAAGCGAGTTTGCGCTGCAGGGTCGATTTCCTGCACGTTGCTCAGCTCCTCACCCCGCTGTGTGTTGCCTATCATCTTTACGCCAGTAAGCACAGGGCTGCGACCCTCTGTTACGAGCTGTTCGATAAGCTTCTCTATCGTTACGGTTGTAGTGGGAGCCCAGGTCTTTGCGGAAGTATCAAGTGCGTAGAACAAGTTCTCAGCGGGTATCTTTTCAAGCGATGTTAAGGTCTTGAGCACCTGCATCGCGGAGGTATTACGAGCGACCATTAAATAAAAATCGGTACGTGCCTCTGGATTTCGAGAAAACATATCGAGCACCTCGCTAATTCCATCCTTGGCCAGCGACTCCCCCAATACGAGCACACGTATATGAGCAGAATATATTTTCCTAGAGCTTGTTTCCGTCAATTTGCGGAACGCTTCGAATACAGTAGACGCGGTAGCATGGTAAAGCGTAACTGGCGAGAAACCGCTGCTGCTGGCGCGTGCCGATACTTCCCCTGGAATAACAACCTGCACAGCAACCCGGTACTGACCCCCTATCTTATCAATCGATGTGCCAAGCTGTATGGCAAGCTCATTAAGCTCACGGCGGTTCCAACAGCCTGTCGTAAGCGGAGCTATCGTCATAAGAACCAGCAATAGGAGCAAACTTTGCTTCATGAATCTCAAAGGCTTTCACCTCTTTTATTTACTTGTTTTCGACGATTTGGATTGGCGTATCATGTTGCGCTTGCCCGTTGCCTGCGGCCTCGTAAACATGTTCTTCCATGGGAATCGGAATAAGGTATCCTTCTGGTCCTTCCATTCGAAAGGCGCCAAAGATTGCATATAAGGCACGCCAAAGGATTGCAGCGTATTCAGATGCAGAACTAATAAAATAGAACCAAGCAAAATACCCAGCAAGCCGAAGGATGCAGCGAGCCCCATAAGGCCAAACCGGATCATACGCACAGAGATGGACATGTTTACTGCCGGTATCACGAAGCTGGATATCGCCGTTATCGAAACGATAATAACCATAACTGCGGAAACAATTCCTGCATCCACGGCCGCTTGACCGATGACGAGCGTACCAACGATCGACACCGCTTGCCCCACTGTTTTAGGCATTCGTACGCCCGCTTCACGTAAGATTTCGAATGTAACCTCCATAAGCAGTGCCTCGATAAAGGCGGGGAATGGTACTCCTTCCCTCTGGGCTGCCAAGTTAATGAGCAGCCCAGTCGGCAGCATCTCCTGATGGAAGGTAGTGATGGCGATGTAGATCGATGGTGCTAGCATCGTAATCAGAAAGCTGACATAACGAAGCAGCCGCAGCAGCGTGCTCACATCCGCCCGCTGATAATAATCCTCAGCAGATTGGAAAAACTGGATGAACAATGCCGGAACAAGTAAAACAAATGGAGTGCCATCGACGAGAATTGCCACCTTGCCCTCCAGCAATCCCGCTGCAATCGTGTCGGGGCGCTCCGTATTGTATACAGTCGGGAACGGTGAGTAAGAGCTCTCTTGAATGAAATCCTCGATATACCCGCTCTCGAGTATGCTGTCGATCTCAATTTGGTCTAGCCTGCGGAACACCTCGTCGACCAAGCTTTTTTCTGCGATTTCGTTCAGATACATGACGGCAACATTCGTTTGCGTGACGCTTCCGATTTGTCTTCCGATCAGCCAGAGCTGCGGGTCTTTGATTTTTCTGCGAATCAGAGCCGTATTCGTACGAATATTTTCCGTAAATGCTTCCATCGGTCCGCGAACTACACCTTGAGAGCTAGGCTCGCTTACCGGTCTATCCTTCCATCCTTCCGCAGAGATTGCCAAACATTCGGAACAATTCTCCAGCATTAGGATGGCCCCGCCTGATAAAAGGTTAGAGAATAATATATTGAATGATCCGACAACCGCAACCTCACCTGCAGCTAGAACGGTCTCCTTCACATAGTGCAGCATTTCAATTCCGGTTCGTTGTACAGCTTCTTGTTCGGATGCCGTTTCATTGGATATCAGAAATTCAAGAATCGAATGATGGATAATGGTGGAGTCTGTTAAGCCGTCCATATAGACAAGCACACCATGCAAGCCTTGGATGCCTGTCATGCTTTTAATAATCAGATCCTCGCTATTGCCAAGCCTTTCCTTAATCGTCTCGATATTCACATGCAACTGCATGGAAAGTTGCTGCGTCATAACCTGCATGTCTGCCCTCCGAGTGATGACATAATTATGTATTTTGTCCAACTGCGAATGATGTATGCGGAATATTATGGCTGGCTTGCAGCATCGCAACAAAAAGAGGAAACCGCACGTCATGTGTATTCCCTCGTTTGCTTATTTTAAGACTACAGTGATAAGGGGGTATGTAAGGTAGGCTAGATGTTTGATGTTTGATGTTTGATGTTTGATGCTTGATGCTTGATGCTTGATGTTTGATGTTTGATGTTTGATGTTTGATGCTTGTTCGTCACTGGCTTCGACTCGTCAATCGTTTTACGGCTATGTATGTCATTGGTTAAATCGTTTGGACAATGTCATGGGGTTATCGCTTATGATTTCACCTTCATTTTGCTCCATTTCTATCATTATTTTTCCGATTTTGATCATACATGGGCTGATTTCTCCAGATTTATATTTACACTTAGGCAATATTTGCATGAGGATCTTCCACGCAAGTTCCACTCATTTACTGTCTTCCACAACACCCTCCCTGCTTAACCTGCTGACCTGTTTAGACTGTTGAGTGTCTATCCTATACTTCTGCAGTAACTTCGCCCTTCTCGCACACTTTTTACCGCCTATCCTGCACATTCGCATTAGCGTCGCTCAATTGGGATCTTTAACACACCTCTTTCTGCTCATCTAAGGCAGCTATCCTACCAGAGTGCAGGATAGCTGCCAATCACGACCGTTTTTCTACCTCTATCCTGCGGACGTGCAGGATAGCTATAGATGTGTGTTGAAGTGCGCGACTAGCGACACGGTAAGTGGTTGGTTGGTTGGTTGGTTGGTTGGTTGGTTGGTTGGTTGGTTGGTTGGTTGGTTGGTTGGTTGGTTGGTTGGTT
>NZ_VDBO01000013.1 GCF_005930355.1 Paenibacillus sinopodophylli | reverse complement strand
GCATGATTATAGCCCTTGATTCCGAATGTCATCGCGTATCCTCCGAGAGCTGTATGTGTAGGAGGTTCGGGTATTTCGTGCCGTCCACTACATCGACTTGATACGGCCTGCCGTCTAACAGTATCCTGTCTGGCGTGTTGTCTTGCGGCCGCTCTATATTCGCACTCGTTTCCAAGACAAGCACATACTTCGTTGTCTCGAGTAAGCCGGGCTCGTCCTGCCTCAACGCTCCAGTTACATATTGTGCGAAGCAGACCACCTCAGCTTGGACGGTTAAAAACTTCGGCTTGCCGATTGGGTTATAATTCCCATCGAATTCGCGGCCATATCGCTGGATATCAACTGCTGCATTTGTCTTAAGCAACGAGCAGTATTTGTCCCGCTCGACCGTCTGTCTCATGGTCAGCACCATGAAGTTGACGTCTGTCTGAACAAGATCGCCAAGCTCCACCGCTGACGATGGAGCAAAGAGACCATTGTAGACGTACTCCTTGCCCATTACAGTCGTTGCTTTCGTTTCACGGGATAAGATTACCCTTTCCACTTCTCCGTTTATAGTGCACGGCGTGTGACGATGAGAGAAGTCATTGAACATACCTGATCACCTACCTAAACGATCGGAGCTTGTATTCGGACAGTAGGTCCGCTATCTCCGGTGTGAGCATGCTGTTGCCAAAATACTCAATGCTGAAATCAAAATCTTTCTTTGACTTCACATTTGAGTTCGGGTTACTAGCTAGTTGATTGACGAGCAGCCCGCAGGCTGCCTTAACCTTATCGGGAATTTCTGCCCAACCGCTTGTGTAGCCTATTTCCAGCTCCGTGTATGCAGATCCAAATGGAGATGATCCGCACCATAACGTGCCAAGACGTTTGTCGATATCGATAACGCTTAAATCGACGATTGGTTCAAATCCAGGTGCTCCGAAAAAGTTACCCATCAGTCCCGTCATTACGCGTCCGCTTGCCTCCAACACATCGACGATAGGGGCATAGGTTAAATGCCCACGCTGCTCATATGTGAGCGGAATGCGCTCTGTATATGCCTTAACCCCGATTTCTCGCTTACAATAACCGTCAATAAGCGCAGATGCTCGGATAATTAACGGAATTGTGAGCTGAATTCCATCCGATACATAGATTGTATCCTCTGTTGTCAGATACTGACTCATTCGGCATAACCGTCCTCAATGAGCTTATCAGCTAATTCAGGCGATAATTCGGCCGCGCCATCCTTAAAATTAATAATGATTTTCCCATGATGTAAAGAGTGCGACCCGGTACGCTCGCTATCCGTCCCGATTAATTGCACTATTTTTGTTTTCTGTTCTTCTGGCAGAGGAACTTCCGTAGATCTAAAGGTTTCTTCTGCTGTCTGAAGCATAATTTGCGCATCTTCAACAGATTTTCCTTCCGGCGACTCTTCGGCCGTTATCTTTTCCGCTTCCTCAATAGCCGTATAAAAGTTGTCAACAGCTTCTTGTGAGTAATTTGTGGGTTCATTCCCAATTACTACAATTGCAACCAATGCTCTCGCGCTCTCAATAGACGCTGACAGCTTCTTTAGTTTACTCGTAGACATTTGTACGCCTCCTCTCTTAAAACGAAATAGACGGTCATATGACCGTCTCAGTGCTCAAATCTTTAATTAACCGATTGGAGCAATGGTTGGACGCTCAATCGTTCCGTATGCATGTGCATAACTCGGGCCTTTAGCAACCGGTGCTCCGTACTTGATACCCACATACTGCTCTTGCAGGTTTCCAGTTGTCCCAAGCTGGAAGAGATACATCCCTTTCTCACCTACATAGTGATATTCAATCATTGGCTCTGTAACGATGGCTACGCCGTAATCTGTGTTTTCTGGACGAGTTGCGTTTACTACCGATGGCATGAATGGTTCAGGGATCAACGGAAGAACACCAGCTGCCGTTTGTACGGCTGGAACAGTAAGACCGGCGATGGTTGTCTTCGTGAGATTGCTAATATGTGTTGAATTAAATGCAGCGAGTTTTTCTTCTTCCACTAGGTAATGATGCGCCAAAGGATGAATATAAACTGCGGTAGGCATCAGTTCATAGGTTTCACTAGAAACCATCGCAGCTACTTTTGCACAAATCGCCGATACAATCGAAGCAGCAAGCGAGACGATAAACGTATTCGTAATTTGCTTGGATAGCCCCACATATTGCAACGTTGTGGGAGTTGCCAAATTCGTATCTGTTCCCCTCCATAGCATTCTGCCGTGGTGAAGACCAATGCCATTTAACATGTCGTTAAGGTCTTTAGCTTTTAGTTCAGGAAAATTTGCTTGCTGTTGCCCCATGATAAGATCGTAGTGCCCAAAGTTAACCTGGTTTGTCGTTGCTTTGACTTTAACACCGCGTGAGTTACGCGGGTTACTTGTGGGATTGGAGCTAGGATTACGAGGATCAACAGATGCTCCTCCGTTTATTGTGTTTTGCTCGTAGTACGTTGAAATATCACCCGTTGCCGGGACGTAATTCAAACGTGCATCGAGAACTGAGTTTCTACGGAGTGCATCTGTTATTTCCTTTTGAAAATCATCGACAATAATAGCCCCAGGGCCTTGAAACTGCGTAGCTGCTGATACATCAATGGAATGTGCTTGACCCACTGCGTTACTCATCTTATACACTCTCCTTTGCGCCGAGCTCTGCTCTAGCTTGCATTTTTAATTTAATAGAATCGGCGGACGATAGATTCAACTTGTCTACAGCTGCGCAAAACGTTTGAATATCCGGTTCTTCACCTGCCGCGAAATTACCGCCTCCATGCTTGGACAACAGCTGAGAAGCTGAGATCGTTTTACGAGCAGGCTCGTCCGGCTTAGTGCTGCCCGCCTTTAGAGTAGCGATTTCCTGTTCCAAGATTGTCAACTTGTCTTGCGCCGCTTTCAATTCAGTTGCTTTAACTTCTTCATCTGTTTTAGCAGCAGCTGTTCCACTTGCTGTTTTTACGGATTCTACATCCGTTTTAAGCGCTCCTACATCGGTTGCGATGGTTTGCACACTTGCTGTAAGAGTTGTCATGCCTGCTGTAACAGCAGCTAGAGCATCTTGCATTGCTTTTACTTGTTCGGGTGTCATATCGACAGCCTCCTTTGTTTGGTTTTTAGCTGCGAAGCTAGTTGTTTTATATGCAGCGGCTTCAGCAAACAAAATCGCTGCGCCGGTACCGCAAAACTCAATGACTTCCAATACGCCTTCTTCCGCATCTTGAACAGATGCTTCCATTTCGAGTGAAGCCCCAAATTGATATTCGCTCCAGTTTTGTTCGGCGGCGAGTCCGTTATAGTAGCGGATCGTCGCTACAACATCGGGGAAGTCCTTAGCATAGATATAGCCGTCAACCCAAGCGTACCCATCCAATGATCGGTACGCCTTTTCGATGACTGCCACTTTAAATCGTGGATCGTGATCAGCCATACCGTTTGCGTAATCGATATTCAGTGCCATGCCTACAAATGTTTGTAGATTCTTGTCACACACTTGAGATGATATGCGGATCTTCTTCCCGCCTGCACCGCCTGGCGAACCGTCTGAAGGTTCGTCCACTTTAAACAATGCACATTTGAAAGGCGCCTTGTTCGGGTGGGTCCCGACATCCGACATTTTGAAATCTTGAACGCGCATGCTCGCCTTGCTGAACTTCAATGTGGCCAACATTCTTTATTCTCACCTCCTCCAAGGGCAAAATAAAAACGCCTACTCTTTAAGCGGCGTCATCATTATTGCGGTTATCGTCATCAGGCTCAGGAGGGTCTTGCGGATTTGCCTTTGTCTTCGCTGCCGCTTCCTCATCGATCTCATCCCTCGTTTTGTTTATATCAACGACATTAGTGTTGCTTGGCTGCAAAAGCACCTCGCCGTGCTGGTTAGGCAAAGCCTTGCGTGCTAGGCCGTCCCTAACCTCATCAGCTGTGAGCACTCTGCGATCGATATAGATTGCATCAATATCCGCTTTCGTCTTCTGGTCCTTCAAGCTGGTCGCGTAGTGGAATTTGAACTCAATCTTGCCGCCCATCTTGAATATACCGTCGATGATGTGATTATTGATATGCTCGACGATGTTCTCCGCGATCGATTGCACCGTTGATTCAGTATCCTCATCCTCGCTGTCCGCTGTGCTGCGGTTAACGTCCTTTGTCTGCCCTAGCTTCTTAGGCGATATGTCAAAGGCGATGGCGATGATTTCAATCAAGAAGCGCTGCCACTCGATGTATAAAGCCTTGTCGTCAGTTGCGCCAAGGTCCATAACGGATGTTCCTTCGAATCCGCCTACAATCGGTACCTGCCCTTGACCAACTACTTCATTTTTCCAATACGCTTGGAATGCAGCTACAGCCTTTGAATCAGTACTCTTTCCAAGATTCAACAGCTTTCTTAGAAACGGGTTCTTCGTTTGTTTGCCAGCTGCACGATGCGTATCGATGAAGTTGTTCACCGATTCCCATACCGTTTCAAGTGGTGCAAGGCCGAACGGCGTATTTGTTCGCGGATTCATTCGGACATACATCATCTCACCAGAGTTTAAGTGAATGTATCTGCCGTTAGCACGCTGCGCATAACGATAGGAATCAGGCTTACCGTCCCATTCGGGATACAACTCAACGCTAAATGCGTCTACGGGATACATACGGAATGGTCGTAGCATGTTGCCAGCCTTCAATATTTCAGTAGCTCCCGCGCTGCATACGAGCATATCCTCAACAGTCTGCTCTAACCATGATCGGAAGGTATCTGCCGGATTCGGTCTGAGCAACGTATTCTCTATGATCTTGCAGAGCTCTGCGTACTTCTCGGCATCTTTCTCGTCAATGGCCGCTACCGACCAGTTGAGTTTCGTAATGCCTGACTTAATTACGTTAATAGCTCGGCGCGGTATTGGTGACTCGCTAAGCGTTCGCAAGTTAGCTGGCGTTCGCTTCGGCGTTGATTGTTTGTTCCCTTTGCCTGCATAGTGATAAGGATATACATCCGTATTTCGATCGGGTTCGTTTTTTGTGCGGCCTGCTTCGAGCCAAGATAATACCCACTGTCTAACACCCAAATTCTCTCACCTCCTCCTAGATAGATAACGTACCAAATGAGTACCCATTGCCGTCTGCCTTACGTTCGTTGTAGAGGGCATAACGCTTAGAGTCTTGCGTGTGGTTGTTCTTGTCTTCCGGTTCTTCAAGTTGTTGGCCGTCTTTCTTCCTTTCCTTCCACTTGTAATTCTCCGTCTCTTTGATCTCATTGAGACAAGAACCATTAACGTAAAGATTAGGTCTACCGTCACCCTTCACCTTATAAAGACTGGATACTTCTTTGATGCCAGGTCCAATCGTATTATCCGCAGCCCGAACGGGTAGCTCGTACTTTTGATACGTGCTTATATACTCTGGCTCAGATGGATCGGCCCATATGACGTCAAAGCGGTACTTATCATGTAATGTCCGGTACCGCTTCACTAAGCAATCCTCAATCGTGCCTTGATTGTCTACTATTAGCACATTCACATGCTGCTCATAGCTTTCATCAACGATGTAATATTCCTCACCAGCACACCCGATGACAAGAAGAACAGCAGGATCATTCCAACCATGGTCCATGCCGCCTATGAATCGGTCAAAAGTCAGATCCTTAACCGCTCCATTCGGATACGTAACCTCGTACAATTGTGTTGACTGATCTAAGCACCGCATGCTCACAACGTGTGCGCCTCGCTTGAACTCATCATATACTTGACCATGGAACACGTTGAACTTTGCTCGTATCTCCCGATCCACATAACGCTCTGGATACGTATCGATCATCTTCTGTATATTCTTCTGGAGCTCCGGTATTGGATTGTCCATGGAAGACCAATAGAAGTTACGCCAATCAGGGTCATTTTGATACTGGCTTTCCTCTAAGCCCGCATCGATAAACTGCCCTTTGAGTACGATCTCCTCTGCAAACCAGTTAATACCCTCGGGCGTTGTTGTCCATATCGACCATCCGCCTTTATCTGCCAGTGCATACGACAAATAACCGGACCATGTCTCCGGCTTCATCTTTGATGCTTCATCCAACCACACACCATCCAAACCTTTACCAACAAGCGTCTTAGGTTTGTCGGCTGACTTGAACTGTATCAGAATGAATCCCTTAAGCCATACGCGATTCTTGGATATGTCCCACTTCTCGATCATATCCTCAGGAATTGTTGCGCTTAGCTCCTCTTGCTGAATCTCTGACATGGCGTAGGTTGGTGATACACACCAGTATTCAAGCCGTGGTTTCGGCTTCTTCATCTTCTTGAGATTCTTCGGCGGCCTGAACGGCAGCCCTTTGCCTCTTTCGATATCAGCCAGAATAAAATCAAAGAACTTGCGAGCTCCCACATTCGTCTTGCCGCCACGACGGCCGCAATTAAGGACGTTGTTTCGCGCTTCACTCTCCATAACCTCGATTTGCTTAGCATGTGGCGTCCAATCAGCGAAAGGATCAAGCTCCAGTGCATTACTGCTTGGCATGGCCCCACCTCTTCACGCTGATCTCAGTAGGCGTATCCTTGTCACCATTCTTCAAATCGTCCACTTGAAGCTTTGTATGCTCGATCTTTGCGTTCATAAGCTCCAGCTTAGCGCGGCGCTCGTCGTTCTCAGGAGCTGCCGCAAGGAATTGACGAATGGCGCTACGCAGTTCACGCATAACCAACACATCTGCCTTTGATGCATTCGCATGTTTATCGTGTGCGAATTGAAGTTCCCATTCTTCTTCCGTTCCCCACTCGCTCGGCTTCTCTCTTTTCAACTCTTTAGTCGTGTCGTCCTTATCAGCGACATGAGTGATTCGTTGACCGTGAAGCAGCTTCGCTTGTAAGAGTATGATATTATTCCATATCATCTCAAGCGGATCGGAATCATGAATCTCCTGAACGATCTGCAATACAGCGTCTGGGAGGTACTTTGCGTAGTAGCCATGCTTCATCGCGTGGTCGTTACCTTCTGGACCTCCAGCGCCACCGATATTGCCAACTGAATTCTTATTGCCCGGCTGAGCTCCGCGTTTCCGCTTAACAGGAATTTCGTCCCACTTATCGAGAAACTTCCATTTCCGTATAAGCGAAGCGCTGATTCCCAACTCTTCCGCAATGTCGGATAGCTTCTTTTCACGGCCGCTCTTAATCCATATTTTCAGCGCTTCTGCTCGGTTATTGCTTCGGCTTCTAGACAAGCATCATCACC
Source organism: Paenibacillus sinopodophylli (assembly GCF_005930355.1). Taxonomy (GTDB): domain Bacteria; phylum Bacillota; class Bacilli; order Paenibacillales; family Paenibacillaceae; genus Pristimantibacillus; species Pristimantibacillus sinopodophylli. The sequence continues at coordinate 122,943 of NZ_VDBO01000013.1, read as the reverse complement.
ACCTCCGATGGCGTAATATAGGTGTATTTTTAGTATTCGAGTTGGAATGGAACGCTCCAGCTCCATTGGTAACGCTTTTGAACGGATTTTCTGCCTTAAAACCGATGATGAGGATGAACTCTTAAATCCCTGTATTCTCCTAATATCTGGTTCTAGAGTGAATCATAATCATACTTGTGTTGCACTCGCGAAAACATGGTTTTTCTAGTGCTGTCAAGGGTTTATTCTGCTTTCTGAAAATGAGTGCAAAACCACTCTAGTTATGATGCACTCAAAAGCCTCATAAGCTCGAAATTGCCTCGTCCATCATGTCTTGCGTCATACCAATATAGTCTAAAGTGATCATCGGATCGCTGTGTCCGTACATCTTCATTAGTAACGCTAATTTGGTTGGGTCCTTGATGTACAACTGATATCCCCATGTTTTTCTGAGAGTGTGGCAGCCAATGTCCTTCAGCCTAAATTCTCTAGCAGCTTTGTTAAGCATTCGGTACGCCGTGCTACGATGAATGGGTTGTTTTCTGAGCCTGACTTTCTTTTTTACTTGGCGGCTCTGAAATAAAAAATCATCATCTGCCATATCCTTGATGAAATGATGTAAATCATTTCGGATTGATGGATGGATGATGAATAATTTATCGTGAGCATTCTTTTTTTCAGTCATTTGAACATGTGTACCTCTAACCATGCCTGCACGAAGTAAAAGTAAATCTGATACACGTAAGCCGCTGTATATGCCCATGCAGAAATATAGATAATCACGCATGCTGCGAAACCGCAAGTAATGCTTAACACCGTCTATGACTGCTTGGTCACGGATCGGCTGGACGACATTCATATCACCACCTCGCTTATATTCTCAATGACTTCGGGTCTTGATATAGAAGAAATCAATACAATCTCATCAAATACAAAAATAGCATCCATCAAGGAAGTCAATTTTCTATTTGATGATTATCGCATTTCGACAATAGGCAGGACTTTCCTCCTAATACATCGAATGTATTAAATGTGTATATAAACACTAACGAAGGACGTGATTTCCATAATCGAGGAAAATAACTCAATAGAAAATGTAAACACATTTCAATTACCACAATCTATAACAACATCTGCCCTAGAACCAGCAGCAAAACAAATAGGTGAAGGCTTTGGAAACTTGTTTTACCTTATCTTCTCACCTATTGAAAAAGCAAAAATAAAAAAAGAACATGATATAAGTGTATTTAAGTCAGAGTTAGAATCCGAGATTTTAAAAATACCAGTCGACCAGTTAACTGAGCCACCTTTAAATATTGTAGGTCCAGCATTAGAAGCATCAAAATATCACATTGAAGATACTGATATTAGATCAATGTTTGTGAAGTTAATATCTTCATCAATGACCCAAAATAATAATAATATAGCTCATTCAGCGTTTGTGGAAATTATTAAACAACTATCACCTCTAGATGCTAAAACACTTCTATTTCTTTATAATAATCGACCAGTAGGTTTTGGTAAAATAAGACTAAACCATACCGATCCTAGTAAAGGAGGTCAGGATTGGATTAAGAATTTTTTTCCTTTTCCTGAAATGGATATCGATAACATGGATCACTATTCTGCTTCAATAGATAATATTAAACGATTAGGCATCGTATTCACTGATCATACAACTTCATTTATAGACAAAAGCCAGTATGATTCGATAAAAAATCATGATTTGTACAAACATTTACACGAATTAGCAATTAAGACCCCTGATCACCCTTTCTTTAAAGATAGAGCAATTCACTTCAATGAATCCGTTTGGGGTTTCACGAGTTTCGGGAACCACTTTGTTCAATGTTGTTTGTAATTATTAATGAACTCAATTGTTTCTTTTTTTAAGCTTTTTTTATACTCTTCCATGACAATTTGGAGTTGATTCGAGAAATTATTAGTCATGAATTGAATGGCATTTTCAATATCAACCTTTAGTTTCTCCATTCCTAATTCAAGCTCCTGAATTCTTAGTTCAAGATTGTCTATAGTCGGTTTCAATAACATCACCTCAATTATTTATATTAAAAATTCATCTGCCTATTCTACATTTATGATAATTATGATAATATAATTCTAAATCCGAAAGCATCGGTCGAAGAGTCGTATGGCGAAGAACGCCTGCGGCTCTTTTTGTTTGCCCTGCAAAGTGTGTTACTAGGATGGAGGTGCCTCCTCATCATAGTTTTGGGTGCTACCCAACAGTGCAGGGCTGCTTTATATGTGAAGCGCTATGCGCTTGTCACTGTTGTCTGCCGTGACGGCGTTCTCTGCGATTACGAGGAGGCAGGACGTCCATGTATGGCTGGAGCTTTCTTGCGAACCTCTCTATCCATTGGTACATTCTTCACACACCTCACTCTGCTGCAGAATTGTTTCAATCCCTCTTGCCTGCCCCATGGACAGCCGCGGCATTTAGCCGGTTGTTGTTTGCTGTCGCTTACCGTGGGTAATCGTCTTGTAAACCTCAACCGGATCGCCGCCTTTCTTTGTTTCGATAATCTTCCAATGAGCCATAGGGATGGATGAATGGAGGATTATCGAATTATTTAGAGTCGCTTCTTAGGGAGAGGAATCTGAACCTCTGTCTGCTGACAGATACCGCGCCTACTGTCCCCAGCTACTTTGGCTATCGCCTTTTCGCACGACCTATCCAGTTTTCAAAGGACTACTAAATAAAAAAAGGTACAGTTATGATCGGGAGTGTTTAACTCCTTGTCATTACTGTACCTTTTGGGCACTCTTATTTTTGACGCTGATTTCACGTGAATTACACGCAAATTTTAAAATAAAAACAGTAGGATTAATTTTTATCATTCATGATCTCTTTGACTTGTTGCTGCAACGCTATCCATAAAGTGTAGTAATTTTCTTTCTTGGTCTTTTGGGCATCCATTTTGTATCCATTCCGAGGCTGATTCGTATGGATTGACTGGATTCACCCAAACTATATTCTTTAAGTCACCGCATTTTGAGGTAAGATTATACAGTAATACTCTCATTTTATTATCACAAGAGATTATTATTTCATCGGTCTGTATTGCTGCTTCTACTAGATGAACATCTTTTAATATTGCATCTTTAGCCTTATCATTTGGAGCATACTTGTCTATAGTCGTCCTAATTTGTTCATATTCAATATCATCTATAACCTTCAATCGTTTACTTGCAATAATATTGTTTCTCCAGGTCGATGAAAATCTAGACTGATGTTTTTTCCATTCAGCAAAAATAGTCTTTGACATCACTAGAATATTTTTACTAGAACGAAAATCCTCTAAGAAATCTCTACAACTCTTTGAAATGGGGTGAATTGTTTCACCTGCTGAACGAGCAACTGAAGCATCAATAACAATATCAAATACTTTTTTACTCACCAAGAAGCCTCTTTTCAACAGCATTTAAATAATTTGCCTCTGCTGTCAAGTTTGTGTCGTCAAAATCTTCTGGCCATTCTCCAAAACTCCCAGTATCGTCTAAATCAGCACTTTCGACAAATGAATATCCTGTTTGGGAATCTCTTAAAAACCAATGTAGTTTTACTTTTTCTTGTGGAATTTCTTTAGAAGCAACCAATGTTTGAATTCCTCTTAAAAACACAGAACTATGTGTCTCCGCTACGATTTTCACACCTCTAGCGATAGCGTCAGAAAATATCGTTGCTAATTCATACTGGGCGCGAGGATGCAAATGTATTTCAGGTTGCTCTATATAAACAATTTGACCTTCCTTAGCAACTTGAAGTGCGACTAGTATAGGTAACGTTTGAGAGAGTCCCAATCCTACATCAGCTATACTGACGATATCATCATCATCACTAGAATTACTCCGACTTACGTATATTGCAATCTCCGTATCATTAATGTACTTTGTGTCTATATTTTTGGCTAAGCCTAATTTTTTTAGATTAATTTTCAATACATTTAACATTACGACATTTTGAGTATCTTTCCACTGAGCTATAATGCTTGCAACATATTTTTCAAAAGTACCTGAAAAATTCATTCTTTCAAAATCAACTGCTGTAACAGGATAATTTCTTTCTGGGTTACCTCTTAACCCAGGAAGATGCATTATATTCCTGATGTTTCTTTCAATTAGGAAAGTTGTTCTTTGTTGGTATAATATATACCCATTTTCTTCCTTGTCATATAAACCGATATCAAGAAAACATCTATTGCGTACTATAGTAGGTGTAAGATCTTTATTATAGTAATATTGAAAACCATCACCTCTCACTTCTTTCATTGCACTGACTACATCTGCTTCATTCATTGATTCCTCAAGTTTTATGTTTGTTTTTCCTTGCTTTATCTTCATATTCTTTATTTCAAAACCCGCTTTACTCTCCTCTCGTTTGATATATGTAATACCAACTTTCTCTCCGCTTCCATTTTCAACTTCAACAAAAAACTCTGCGCTTTCAGATCCCATGCTTATTATTTGGGAGGAACTCGAAAACTTTACATTCGGTCCATTTAATTGAAGCGCACCAGGATCATAGCTTTCATCCAATGTTTGTTTCATTAATAAAATGGGTTGAAAAATACTGGATTTTCCTGAACTATTTGATCCTGCTAAAATTGTCAATGGCTTAATTGATATGTGACTTTCTTTTAAAAACGATTTGAAACCCCTTATTCTAATCGACACTATTCCTTTTACTTCACTTTTCAATATTCTTTTCTGCCTAGGTATTCTTGCCATATTACACCATCTCCTTGTTACAAATATAATATAAAATTCTATATTTAGACATACATTTTTTGGTTACAAGCAAAAACCTTTCCTATGTTTTTTGTGCATCTCTTTTTTATGTCTATTGAGCAAACTAATATAATTTCAGATTTCCCAAAGTTTAATTGTATTTGCAACCGATTCGATACCTCGATTAATTTTCCGATCCACAGTTGAAGGATGCCAAAACTCGAACCTCGCAACAGTCACATGGTGAGGCTGCCCTTTAATATACCTAACGTCGATTATGCGCTTAACATCGACATCTTGGATTAGGTTGACTGCTCGCTCGATGATCCCCACGCTTACTTTATAGGCATTGTAATAGCCTGCTTGCTTTGGTGCAAGTGAATCGATCCCTTTTGTTTCGAAATCATTAACAACCGATTTCATACGGCGATACCTCGATAGTGCTGCTTTTGCTATCTTTAATTCGGATTTAGTGGCTTTCGGAAATAATTCTATCTGTTCACCATACCAGTCCATTGCCATTGCCAACATTCCCCTCATCCCCTTTATGTTATAATGGAAGATGAGTGATTGCAGAAGTCCTCCGGCGCCCGTTACCCAACTGATGCCGGAGGCTTTTTTATTTTTCTATGCCTACGATTAGATGATTAATGTACCATTGCGCCTTCTTCAAATCCTCTACTCCGTTTTTTGCTTCCAGCGCCATAGATACTTTATTGCATTCGCTGTGCAAGCTGCCTCGATCCCACTCAAGTTAGAGATCGCTGACTCAATCGCATCTATGCACTCTATATTTCCCGATGTATAGTGTACTGGATGGTCTACAGGGTTGCTCATTGCAATCACCCTCTCTCTTGTTTCTTAATTTCCAAATCTGCTCGCGTCTACCATTCTGTAGAACAAGCGATGAAAGGCTCTCCACTCCAATGCTGGTCTATGATTTGTTGGATGGACATTAACCCTTTCCTATCCTCGTCGTATACTTCATAGTCAAACGACAAAACTTCTATTTCCTCAGAGCTATATAGCTCATCATCAGGTACACCTGTCGTATCCTTGTACCACTGTAACGCCTCTTCCAGTGACCGAGCAGCGACCGAATCGCACTTACATAATCGATAAACGAAGACTTTATCATCAACCTTTTTAACCCACGCTTCAAAACCGTGCCCAACATGCTGTGCTTCGAAAATGAACCTTTCTCCGATTTCAAACTGCTCATCACGGAGCCAATAGAACGGCTTCACTACTTCGACTAAATCCCTAACTTTTAACATTTCCCTTCCTCCTTCATGTTCATTAAGATTCAGCCTGCGTTCCTTGTTTCGTGTGCATGTTTTATACACTGAAAACGATATTGCGGAAGCTCGTTTTCAAAATGCTCAACTGCCGGCTGCCCACATGCGCACCAGAAGCGCGTTAAGTTATCTCGCAATTGTACTGATCCGTCTTCATTTTGATGAATAACGATAGGTCCATGCCCTTTCTCTTCTTGATTGAGAGACCTCGACTCGTTAGCGTGTTTAACTGCAAAATCGCGCAACGACTTTGCGTTGAAGAGTTCGTGTTTCAGCTTCTCTATCTCCCTCTGTTGTTGCTCTATATGATCCCAAGCGACATCGCGACTCATGATGAGATATTCAAACATTTGTAGGACGTCTGAATCCAAATCCTTATCCAGCCGCTCGGTAATCTGCCTTTCAAGTCCTTCTATTAGGCCTTGATCCAAGCGTGAGAATGTAACTCTTAATTGGCTACCCATATTGACTTCATCCTTTCAAGTTCCTCAATATTCATTCAGATACATCAATCACGAAACGATCCCTGCGAATACCTAAGGACTGTACAAATAGCTTATATACTTCATCGCCAGCATTGTCTAGCCAGCTTGCTAGATCAAAGTAATGTTTACTGCCGGTATATAACTCTACAACAGATTGGACTAAACCGCGGTATGAACTGGATAGTTGTCCGACTATAGTTGATTCCGTCCAATAGCCATTTTCATCATCGCCAATCCACTCACCCCAATACCAACCGATCGGTCCGCTTGATTTGTTCCAGTCGATTCTATGAAATATTTCAGGATGAGAAACAATATAGCAAGCTGCAGCGTACTCTGGATTCTTAAAGCAATTAAACTTTTCTAGCAGCTGAGTGAAATTTACTCCGTGTTGTTTGGAAGAAAACCAAACATCTCCCAGTGTCATGCCATGTTGAGTCGGCTTTCCTGGTTGTTCTTTAGTTGATTTTTTAACATTGTTCATATCCAATTTAACGCACCCTCTCTATCTGTTTGTGGAGTCGCTCGGTTCAGGCTCTTGAACAACAAGTTGTCCGTCAACAATTTCCATGACGATTTGCTCAAATACCACTTGCTCCTGCATGTGCAACCCTCCTATCTGCTCAGTAATTGAGTGATGACGTGAACTCCAAAGTCCTCATCACCGTTTGAAATGATTAAAGGTTGTTTTAAGCCGATGATGCGAATTGTTACTTCCTCATCTTCAATCGCTTTAAGCGCTTCGAGGATGTGTTCCGAATTAATCGCCATTCGCATTTCCTCTCCCTCGAACCGATCCAAAGGAATTGATTCGTCAGCAGCTCCGCCGGAGTCGTTGTGGCTGGAGATGTTTATTTCTTGGCTGGAGATGTTGACGAATATTTTGTCTGAATCCGATGTGATCCGTGCGCGTTCAATAGAGCCGATCAAAGTTTGCGTAGGGATAATGATTTTAGTCGCATTGCTCGGATCAATAAGGCGATCGACAGGAGGATACTTTCCGTCAAGGATCTGGATATAAGCTGCAAGCTTGTCCGTATGAAAGATTGCTTTGTTGTTGGTGATTATGAGCTTGACATTGCCGTTGCTGAACAGATTCCTGATCTTCCGCAAGTGAATGCCGGATATGATGACGGATTGTGGTATCTCGAAATCAACTGGTTCAGAAACGATTGCAAGCCGAGTGCGGTCACATCCCGTCAGCAGCAGTCTTCCGTTTCGCGTCTCTGTTCTGATCCCCATTAGAATGGGTTCCGTCTCGCTCTTCGAAATGGCGTAGGAACATTGTGTCAGCATTTTTTTAAACGTTTCCCAATCAAGCGTAATTGCATCGCCTTCGGGAATCGCTGGATAAGGGCTGCCTATTACGTCCGTACCTGACATCTCGAGCTTGGATTTTCCTGATATGAATCGAATTTTCGAGCCAATCAGCTCTACTCGCATCAAGCCATCCGGCATCTTCTTAATGATTTCAACTACTGATTTCGCCACTAACACAACATGACCGGCTTGCAGAATCTCCACATCCGAGGTTGGTACCACACTCTCAATCGTTAATTTTGTATCCGTTCCAACAAGCCGCAGCCCGTTTTCAGAAGCTTCAATGTACACTCCGTTAATAAGCGCCAGATTGCTTTTTCCGTCTGCTGCTTCCGCAGCTTGAGACAAAGGGGCAAGCAACACATTTCGGTGTATTACAAATTTCATCAGGATCTCCTCTCTGAGCTAGTTAATCTATGCACTCAAATTTCTTGGGCTTGTCATTATTCTTTACGCCCCAGCAATCTCTGAGCATTTCTGCTAGTTCGTGCTGTGGTAATAAACCTATGAGTGCTATAAGGATCTCTTCTTTCGGGCGGCGGAAACGACTTGCTATTTGCTGGATGTTCTTTCCTTCCTTGTGTAGTCGTAGCAGCACTACCGTCTGCTCTTTGTGCCACGAAAAATCCAGTTCGTCGCAAACGATTACTTTCCGCTCTTTCTTGGGTCTGGTCATTGAATCATTCCTTTCCGCTCTCGCGAAGGATTTCTTGAAATTCAGCATCCGTTAAAGGTGGCTTGTTTTCCATCTTCCTTGCTAGATTGTGTATTTCTCGAAGCTCAACTTCGCTCATTTCTGTTTTTGCCTGTTCTTCCGGCACGATATCAATCCTGGGTTTGCCAGAACGCGAACTTGATTGACTGGCTCCGGGCTTTCGCTCCGCATTCCAAGGATCATCAACACCCTCGGATTTGAATTTTTTTAGAATCCCGTTCACATAAGTCAAATTTCGCTTCCCAGCAACAACCGCTATTTTCATAGCTTCACATACCCAACGTTCTCCGAAGTCGTCGATGTAACAATTGATCTTATCGGCAGTTACAGAACTGATTGTTCCAAATCCTTCTGCTTCAAAAAGACGAAATGGATTATAATTAGGATCAATACCACCAGCAGGCGGTTTGCCGCTCTGCTCTTGTATGGTGTTGGTTTGGTCTTGTTGGGTAGGGTTAGGTCTGGTTAGGTAAGGTAAGGTCTGGTTAGGTACTGTAGCCCCGTGACCGTTTGACCCGTCACCAAGAGTCACGCTTGTGTCACTTGTGACATTTGCGTGACTCTCTTTGCCTTTTTTTATATTCTCGCGTGACTTCCGCTTCCTTTCCTTGTTCTTCTCGCGGTTGTCTACCAAACGTCCTGCGTAATCAAACCAATCATGAATGGTCACGCAACGTTCCACTTTATCGACAAAACCCGCGTCAACAAGGGCTTGCAGGAGGTTGTCCGCCTTGTCTGTCGGCCAGTCTATCGCTTCCGCTATGTCCTCGGGATCATAATCGGAGATATTACCGTCTTGAGCGTAATCAACAGCCCACCACCATAGCATATGTAAGTGACCGACAACTGTCGGAACAGTTACACCCAACTTCCGCGATAAACGCTTCGTTTTCGGATGCCTCGCTAGTTCTTGGTGACTCTCTATCCAAGCCAAAGTGCACCCTCCTTTCTATTCTGTCTGTTCCGCTACGAGCCCGATGAGATGTTTAAGCTCGGCTGCATACGGCAATAAATACCGCTGTTTGATATCGTCATAAAATGCCATATCCGGCCATGCTCCCTCGGGATCGAGCAACGGCACAAATTTTAGACCGTGCATGTCACGGCGTAATACCGTACCTATGGAGCGTATGCTGTGCATACGACAAAGCAGTGTATAAGCCAGCTCGCGGTCCTTTACGTGCATGACAATGAGCATAAAAAGCTTACGCCAACGGTGGCTATCAAACTTTTGCTCGGGCAATGGATCTGAAAGTAAATCTACTTGCACTCTGCACCTCTCTTCCCTCAGATTTGTAAAGATATGAAGTTGTCAAAGAGCAATGATGCTCTACTTGCTCTGCATCGTCGGAGGCCCTCAGCTGACGCTCAGGACGCCCGACGATAGAGGCAATCGCCTTTATCGTATTGCTATTGCAGTCAGCTTGCCGCCATGGATCTCAACGACAAACTGACTTTTCCTAAACCAAAATATATCTCCGACCTCTACGCTGCCCTGTTCGGGACTGAGTTCTCTTACGTTTACAACTTCTTGCGTCCATGTCTTCCCGCCGTCTCTGCTTAGACCCATTTTAAAATGTGACCTCGTACGCCAACCGCTACGCATTGTCCACTCTCTCCTTCACGACATTGTATATATCCATTTGCCCTGCTCTAAAAAAGGCTATGTAAATCGATTCTGCAGCAATGCGAGTGTCATAGTCCCATCCTTCCAGCCACTTAACGTGACTGGACTCCTCAGGTGTAAGTGGTCGGCCAAGGATTACTTCAAGGCGCTTCTGCATGCCTTAACCCCCTCAAATATGCTGTTGTGCCGATCTTACGCACCGTTCGTTTGAATCGTATCCCCTCAGGCTGCTCGTCCAACCAAATGTGACAATGCTTGCAGGCATGAAACAAATCATCCACTGTCGTTTTATGAGGAATAATACGTCTGCCTGTTGTGTGAGCTCGTTCAGTTGCCATAACCCCTTGGCAGTGTTCTCTTACCTCACACATGCCGTTTGACCTCTCTTTAAGATCTTTGTCTACCTGAGCACTGATTGCGCCTAGCTGCCGCTGTGTCGGTTTAGTACGAGGTCGCTTGCTCGGCTTACGCGCTGGGTTAAATTGAAGCGAGAGATTCATATCTTGTTTACCTTCACATTGACATTGCCTAGCTGCTTGAGCTGGAAGGCGTAGCACAACGCTCGAATCCACTCCATCTCCTCGCTAACGAAACCTTTGTTCGCCGTTACGTAAGCGCGCTTACTCATGCAGACACGCTCCTTGAAGGGGAATCCGAAGCTATACCTTGGAGCAAAGGTGAATACATCAACATCCACGCGATATCACAATCAAAAAATGATTTTGCTGTCATTCGCGAACCTGAGTACCATACGTCAAATTTTAAAATAACGTGTTCTTTCCCGTTAGATAGAAGAGATGTGAAAATCACACCCTCTGCAATTGTAAAGTTCGTTTGTTGGATAACAAGTAGATCGTAGCCGTGAAGCCCGTATTCGCTGATTTTTTCTTGCAGCTCCACCGGTGCTTGTGGCAATTTAATCTCCGTGAACGTTACGCTCATTTGAACTACCCCTTGCCGACCGCCGATTATGTGCTATAATGGCGGTAACATTTATTTTTTATTGCGCGATCATTACGGGCCCTAATCCGAAATGGTCGTTTTTCATACCCTCGATCTCTGACGATAGAAAATCTACTGCTGCTGGAATTACGAATGGATCTGCATTGCCTGGGCGATTAAGTAGCTGCCAGCGCATGCGCATTAGTTCGTAAATTCTCCATCTTGTTTCTGAGCTCATATGTATACCTCCCTTTAAGCTGCTCCTGATACCTGCAGTATCGTTTGTAAAACCGCTGCTGGATCAACTCCATACAGAAACGCGATACCAGCTTCCATTTGATTAGTGATTCTTGTCCAATCCCTAAAAGTATCCGTATCTACTGGGTTTTGATCTTTTTCAAGCTTGCTTATGCTTGATTGTGTCCGGTTCAATAACCTAGCTAGCTTTACTTGGCTGATCCCAGCCTTTTCCCTACAATGTTTCAAGATCGTTCCGGCGGTCATTCCTTTCTCCCCTCCTTTCAATATTCCAATTTGGAATATATTCCTAGTTGGAATCTCACACCGGATAATTCGTCCTATAATACAGCTATACCGTTGTTGCTTTTGGTTTCCAACGTTCCCCTTACCTAGCCCGACATCTGTAATTAGGATGTCGGGCGTTTTTTAAGCAACTCCATGCCTACGATTACCAGGCCAACCATCACCAGCATTCGCGCCTGTCCATTCAGTGTGTTGCTCGATCCATCGCATTAAAAGTGCAGTAGGCACTCTTGGATGCCCAAGCTCCCTGCACACCGGAAAATCTGGACGGTTCAGTAATTCAGAAGCTTTCGTATCCCCAATATCCAGAAACTTTTTCAAATCCGTTTTAGTTAACAACGGAGGCAAACTGATCACTTCTACTTGAGGTGCTTGTTGTGCTTGTTGCATCTGTTTTAAGTGTTGAGCGAATAAATCACCAATAGAATCTCTTATGACTTTTTCCAATTGAGAAAAGTCGAGGTTAACCGAAAATAGCTGACTTATGTCCAACCCCTCCTTTTAGCTATTATGTGTAAATAACAAGCGAGATTAAACGGCTTTTGATATTTCCTCAACAGAGACCCCAAGCTCCCTCGCGATAATCGTTGCTTGGTTTAGTTTAATTTTTGTTCTTCCACTTTCTATATTGCAATATCCGCTAGCGTGCGAGTAGCCTAATTTCTGGGCGAGATAGGTCATTGATATGCCTTTCTTCTTTCGAATATCTCTTAGAGTGCTCATAGTAGTTCACCTCGTTTTTAGCTATTTTGTGTAACTCGTACTTTGATTATAGTTGCACAATACGTGTAAGTCAACCGATTTTTCGTTGTTTTAGCTAAGATCTTTTACGCATTGTTCAAAATGTGTAAAATTGAAATAAGGAAGGTGATTTTACGTGGATTCCTTAGGGAAACGTCTAAAGAAAATGCGTGCTGCTAAAGGGTGGACTTTAAAGGAAGTTGCAAAACGCTTAGGTTTGAAGGGGCATAGCACCTATTCAAACTGGGAGTATGATAGGACAGAGCCCGATAGAGAAATGCTCATTAAGTTATCTGAAGTAATGGGGTGTCCACCCTCGTATTTGCTGGGTAAAGCTGATGATATCGAGAAGCATGATCCTATTCTCAATAAACTCAAGGATTTGTTGGAACAAAACAACTTAGATCTTGGCGACACGGATACATTCGAGATGATCAAGAAGGTCATAGAGGTTGTTGCAATCAATCAACATAAGAAGTAAGCCGTCTCTTAAAATATCCTTCTTGATGTCGGATCTTCCTGTTGCCGAAATAAAATCTCTAATAATTTTATCGATATCATCAATGCTGCTTTCATTCAATATCTGACACCCACTTTTTTGTAGTTGTGACAAGCAGATTCTATGAGTTTGTTCCCTCATTCTATACGAACGCTTGTTCTTATTCAAGACTTCAACTATTATTATTTATACAAGGAGTAAAACGATGCGGTATGAACCGGATCGTTGCTTGCTCAGACAAATCCTTTATCGGCAAAAGAAAACTCAACGTTGGTTAGCGGAGAAAGTATGTATGCCAGAGACTCAGATTTCTGATTACATAAATAACCGGACTACCATGGGATATTCAACTGCCGTTAATATCGCAAGAGCCTTGGAGGTAAATCCAGAAAGCTTATACGATTGGATTTTGGTCAATAGCAAGCTCGGAGAGTGAAATCTCTCCCGATCCGAAGTAAAACTACAATAGAACTTGTAGTTTTATGATGCCGCACCTTCGATATCACTAATGTATCATGTATTGTCGCAAAATGTTGTCGTTTTTTGACATGCAAAGAATACCGAATGTGTAACACATTCGGTATTTAGCGGGATTCTTATCGTCAACTCACGTTTGTTTTTGTCGAATTTTGTAATTGACGTTCCGGATGTTTCGGCGTGAAACTTGGCATGTCAATTCAGTGTTCAAAAAAGTTAGCGTATTGCCATTCAGTTTGTCAGCTTTAAAAATATCCACCAGCTTGCTTTGATCAATTTTCACGAATCCAAATGGCTGTAGTACTCTCTCAACTTGTTCTAATAAAGTACCTGTAATTTCTTCATCCATAGTACGAATGACAATTCTTCTATTCTCAATCTTCACCATTAATATGTCCATTTCATCATTTCATCACCTAAGGCTGTTATACCCGACTTATTTAAAACTTATTCAAACGATCTCCAGCAAATACCGTAACCGATACGGATCACTTACTAGGTGAACTCAATTGAAATGTAAAAATTGTGCCGAAGTCATTGCTTATGAAAGTAAATTTTGTAATTTTTGTGGTGCAAAGGTTGAATTACCTGTGCCTCCCCCTCTTACATTAAACGATTCCCCTAAAGAATTGGTATTGTTACAAAGAGAAAAAATGCCAAAAAGACAACTCATACTTGTATATGCTATTTTGTTAATTGTGGCGTTATCTGTATTGATATCACTTGGAAAATATTTTTTAAACCCTTACTTTGAATATTCCGAAGCTGCCTCACTAATGAAAAATGAAAAATATACAGAAGCCTCGCAGGCGTTCTTGTCACTAGGTAGTTTTAAAGACAGCGAAAGAATGGCTATCAAAACGCAGTATTTACAAGGAAAGTACTTATTAGATAAAGGCAGATATCAAGATGCTATTGCGTTGTTAGTTGAAATGGAAGATTACGAAGACAGTATCAATTTAATCACGAAAGCTAATTATCAATTAGGAAAGGATCACATGCTTGCAAAAAGATATCCAGAAGCCATTAGCGCGTTCTCGCTCACGACCAATTATGAAGATTCAGACGCTCTACTTATTGAAGTGAGTTATTTAGAAGGTAAGCGCCAGTACAACAAATATAATACAATTGAATCAAAAATGTATTTCAACAAGGCTAAAAATCACAAAGACGCCAATGAATACTTGCGAAAGATATCAACATTAGAAAAATTTTGGGGGCAGTGGGAAAGTACCCCCAGAAAAGATAGGTTAATTTTCAAAGATTTAAACATTGGATTTGTCTACTCTTCTGGGTGGAGTAATATCGCAACCGTCAACATTGAGGGTGATGATTTAAGTTTTCTCAATACGACATATTCCATAAGTCAGGAAACTTCTAAAATGACCGCAAGGACTGGTGATTCGGTAATTGAATATACTAAAACAAAGGAAAACGCGGAATTGCCTAAAGAAGAAGTTGTGATCGAAAAACCATTTCCTGCGATTGGAATGACCAAACAAGAAGTCAAGAATTCTAAATGGGGAACCCCGAAAGATATAAATAAAACAATAACTAAGTATGGAACAAATGAACAATGGGTATATAGCTTATCCGAGTACATTTATTTTGAAGATGGAATCGTCACGGCAATCCAACAATAGTTACTCTTAACTATATTTTGACGCACAGGAGGAGCGCTATGTACTTCGAAAAAATAGAATCCAATAACAAACAAGGCTTCAAGTGGATTTGCATTGGAGATGGTCCTCCTGATCCTGTTACAGGAAAACGAACTCAAATCAAACGCCGAGGTGACAGCAAGAAAGAAGCTAGTGCACGCGTTAAGCAAGCGGTAGATTTACTAGTAGAGCGCGGGATCAATGAAAAAAAATTGAAAGCCATCACTTTCGAAATAGTTGCTCAGGATTGGCTTGGGGAATACTCCAGGGGCAAAAAGAACAGTACTATCAGAGTGAGAAAAAATGAAATCAGCACACTTGATGAGTATATGGCAAAAACAAATATAGACAAGATATCTACCAAAGGTTATCAACGCATATTGAACGACCTGAGCGACAAAGGCCGCGCCAGATCGACTGTGGAGGGCGTACATGTCACTGCCGGAATGATCATGAAGTACGCGCTGAAAGAAAAATATATCAAGGACAACCCTTGCTCTGGTGCTGTGATTCCGTCGAGAGTCTTAACTGTTGAAGATATTGAACGAAATCCAATTGAGGACGGTTATCTAGAACGAAAAGAAATCACGGAGTTTTTAGAAGCGGTTAAGGCGCACGGCTTGGAATACGACGTGGAGCGCTTCTATCTTTTAGCTTTTACCGGTATGCGTTCCGGCGAATTGTGTGCGTTGAAATGGACTGATGTTGATTTTGAACGCAACACGATCAGAATTACAAAGACATTATATAACCCGAACAACAATATGATCGAGTTTGAGATAACTCCTCCAAAGACGGCTGCGGCGATTCGTACGGTCGACGTAAACGACAAGATCATTACAGCGCTTAAAGAGTTACACTCTGAATACAAAGTTCTTAAACAAGCGGTCAAAGAGCTTACAGACGACCGAACTGATGATGATTTTATTTTTTGCCGCGAAAACGGCACGCCTTACATTCAGAAGAGTATCATAAACAGGATGCAGCGCATCTTAGATAAAACATCCATCACCAAAAAAGCAACACCTCACATTTTCCGACACACACACATAAGCATGATGGCCGAGGCTGGTGTCGATATCACAACCATCATGAAACGGGTTGGACACGACGATATGAAGACTACGCTCACTATCTACACACATGTTACAGATAAGATGAAAAGCGATGCGGCTGACAAGGTAAATACACATTTTCAAGAGATTTTACAGTTCTAAGTGCAAGAAATGTTACCTTTTCGTTACCTTATAAGAAAAGAGGACCCCTAAAGGTCCTCTAAACACTGATGATATAAGGTTTTTGATGATGTTATTACATCATGCCGCCCATGCCACCCATACCGCCCATATCAGGTATGCCGCCGCCAGCGCCTTTAGGCTCTGGTTTGTCAGCAACAACTGCTTCAGTTGTCAGGAACATCGCCGCAACGGAAGCTGCGTTTTGAAGCGCAGAACGTGTTACTTTAGCAGGGTCAACGATACCAGCTTCGAACATGTTTACCCATGTTCCAGTAGCAGCGTTGTAGCCTACGCCGATTTTTTCGTTTTTCAGACGCTCAACGATAACGGAACCTTCTTGACCAGCGTTCGCAGCGATTGTGCGAAGCGGCTCTTCAAGGGAACGAAGAACGATGTTTACACCTGTTTGCTCGTCGCCTTCTGCTTTAACAGCAGCAACTGCGTTATATACGTTAATGAGGGCAGTACCGCCGCCCGATACGATACCTTCTTCAACCGCTGCACGAGTGGAGTTGAGGGCATCTTCGATGCGGAGCTTGCGCTCTTTCAATTCTGTTTCTGTAGCTGCGCCAACTTTGATTACAGCAACGCCGCCAGACAATTTTGCAAGACGCTCTTGAAGCTTCTCACGGTCAAAGTCGGAAGTTGTTTCTTCCAGTTGAGCGCGGATTTGGTTCACGCGAGCAACGATGTCAGCGGAGTTGCCGCTGCCGTCAACGATGATTGTTGTTTCTTTTGTGATACGGATTTGACGAGCGGAACCTAGGGATTCCACGCCAGTTGATTTGAGCTCAAGGCCTAGCTCTTCCGTGATCACTTGGCCGCCTGTAAGAGCAGCGATATCTTGAAGCATTGCTTTGCGACGGTCGCCGAAGCCTGGAGCTTTAACAGCTACGCAAGTGAATGTTCCACGAAGTTTGTTCACGACTAGAGTCGCTTGCGCTTCGCCTTCTACATCTTCAGCAATGATTAGCAATTGCTTGCCGGATTGAACGACTTTCTCAAGAACCGGAAGGATCTCTTGAATGCTCGTAATCTTTTTGTCAGTGATAAGGATGTATGGGTTGTCAAGGATAGCTTCCATTTTGTCCGTATCAGTAATCATGTATGGTGATACATAACCACGGTCGAATTGCATACCTTCAACAACTTCAAGCTCTGTAACGAAGCCTTTCGACTCTTCTACAGTGATAACGCCGTCGTTGCCGACTTTTTCCATAGCTTCTGCAATCAATTGGCCCACTTCATCATCAGCAGATGAGATCGAAGCCACTTGTGCGATCGATTGTTTGCCTTCAATTGGTTTGGAGATCGCTTTAAGCTCTTCAACAGCAGCTTTAACGGCTTTCTCGATACCTTTGCGGATAACCATTGGGTTAGCGCCCGCAGTAACGTTTTTCAAGCCTTCGCGAATCATCGCTTGTGCAAGAACAGTAGCGGTAGTTGTACCGTCACCAGCAACGTCATTTGTTTTTGTAGCTACTTCTTTAACAAGTTGAGCACCCATGTTTTCAAAAGCATCTTCAAGCTCGATTTCTTTCGCAATGGATACACCATCGTTCGTGATAAGCGGGCTTCCGAATTTTTTCTCAAGTACAACGTTGCGGCCTTTTGGACCTAGTGTAACTTTAACCGCATTTGCAAGAGCGTCAACTCCGCGCAGCATTGCGCGACGAGCATCTTCACTAAATTTAATTTCCTTAGCCATTAACGTAAACCTCCCAAAATAGTTTAAGTACCGATGTTTTCCGTGTCTTGCCTTCTATGTGACCCTATTCGGGCTGCTATTCAAAAATCGCGTGAATTTCGCTTTCTTTCATAATCAAATACTCTTTGCCTTCGTATTTGATTTCAGTTCCTGCATATTTAGAGAAAAGAACGCGGTCGCCTTCTTTCACTTCCAAAGCAATGCGAACGCCATCTTTCAGCGTACCGCTGCCTACTGCGATAACTTTGCCTTCTTGTGGCTTTTCTTTCGCCGAATCCGGCAATACGATACCGCTAGCGGTTGTTTCTTCCTTCGCGATTGCTTCGATCAATACGCGTTCACCCAAAGGTCTGATCATTGAAAATAGCCTCCTTCAAAATTTGTCGCTGCTTTTATTCTCGTTAGCACTCGAAACCTTCAAGTGCTAACAACTCCTTTTATCATACCTATTTTCCTAATCAATTTCAAGTGCTTGGTTTTAATTTTCCGTTTATTTACACCCTATCGATTTCCATATCCATTATCATCAGAAAAACAGAAGAGGCCGTCTGTTTTCCAGCAGCCTCTTCTTCTAAACCTTCTACCTTATTTACGATTCGTTTTACGGTTGCGAATAACAATAAAGGCTGCGCCCGCCAATATAATAACGATCGAAATAATCGAAGAAGTCAACCATTTATTCGAGCTTGCTTTCACCGGCTCTGCTTCCCCAGTCACTTCTGCACTTGCCACTTTCACTTCAGCACCAGCATCAGTTGTATCGCTCGTTACCTCCTTAACGTCTTCAGAAGCTTGTTCAGACGTTTCTGTTTCAACTGCTGCAGTTGGTTCCACAGCAGCTTCTGGAGAAGGCTCTACAGTTGCGGAAGGTACTGGAGATACCTCCGCCCCTACTGTACCTTCAGACGAACCATCGCTCTGTGCCGGCTTCTCTGTTACCTTGTCTACGTCTGCCGCTGGTGTCGCAGCAGCCTCTTTAGCCGGCGCACTCGTTGCTGCAGGAGCTGCCGTCTGCTTGGTGCCTGTTGCCGGTGCCTGCGTAGCTTTAGGCGCTTCTGTTGCTTTTGGTGCCTCTGTCGGCTTTGCTGTAGCAGCCGGTTCTTCCTTGACCACTGGCTTGCTGACAAGCTTCATGCTGTTCTGATCGAAATCGAAACGAATCGTATAGTCGTGGTCATAATCGATATCAGGAACGGTGACGTGAATTTTGGATAACATGGTCGTGGAGAGATCAGCTACTTTAAACTGCGATACACGGCTATCCTCGGCTTTATTGCTGCTAATTACCTTTGCAACAGAATAACCGCCGCTTCCGTCCGGCGTTTTGAACTCCGTAACCCATTTACTATGATTAATAACAACCTGAATCGTAATTTTTCCATTCTCAACGATGACTTTGGCTGGCTTCTCCCAATAGTCATTGGCCATCGAAGCCGATTCATCCTCTGCTTTTTTGATGACATAATCGATTGTATAAGTGCCATCCTCAATCTCAGCCGCATAAGCAGCAGGTACGGCAAGCATCGTAACGAACAAAACACAAAAACTAATTAAAATCGACAGCTTACGCATCTGTTTCTCCGCCTCTCTTCTATATAAATATGAATGGCATTCAAGTGCTTATGAAATACGAAGTGGAATCATATATAATCCCGTTTCTTCATCATGCTTCATTACAACGTCGACACCGTAGGTAGCCTTAACTACTTCTTCTGTAATAACCTGCTCTGGTGAGCCTTCCGTTACAATCTGGCCATCCTTCATGACAATAATCGTGTCGCTGTAACGAATCGCCTGATTAATATCGTGCAAGACCATCACAATCGTTAAGCCATAGGTTTGATTGAGTGTCCGTACGAGCTGCAAAATTTCGATCTGATAAAAAATATCCAAAAATGTCGTCGGTTCATCTAAAAATAAAATTTTTGTTTTTTGTGCAAGCGCCATCGCAATCCAAACACGCTGCCGCTCCCCACCGGATAATTGATCGATCTTAAATGTCCGCTTCTGCTGTAAATTCGTACAGGTAAGCGCCCATTCGATCGCTTTCTCATCCTCTTCCTCGGTTTGCCCGAATAAACTGCGATGCGGCAGTCTGCCGAAGCTCGTTAGCTTCTCCACCGTCAGATCGTTTGGAGCCTCATTCTGCTGATGAACGACAGCAAGCCGTTTGGCAAGGTCCTTAGGCTTAGTCTGACTAAGCGACTTGCCATCAAGTACAACTTCCCCATCTTTGGGCTTGTAGTTCTGTGACATTACACCTAGCAACGTTGATTTCCCACAGCCATTCGGACCAATAATCGTCGTCACTTTCCCAGGTATAATCGTGCTCGATATTTGTTTTAGCTGGTCGACCTTCTTATCGTAGGAAAAGGTGACTTTTTTAATTTCCATGAACGCGATCACTCTTTCTAAGCATGAATATAAGGAAAGGGCCGCCGATGACGGTCATAATAATCGAAGCTGGAATTTCTGTAGGTGCGAGCACTGTACGTCCTAATGTGTCCGCCGTTAAGATAAGCAGCGCACCGCCAAGAGCAGAGAACGGAATGAGCACCTTGTGATCTGAGCCTACCAGCAAGCGAGCGATATGTGGGACAAGCAAGCCAACGAATGCAATCAAGCCGCCAATTGCCGTTGCCACAGAAGCGAGCAGCACAGCAACAACCGAAATAATCAAACGTGCTCTGGTCACACGAAGACCTAAGTTTTTAGCCGTTTTGTCTTGAAGACTGAGCATATTGCACCATGAACTAAGCAGCAAGGAAAGCAGTAAACCGACAATCCCATACACCGCTATTATATTGACATCCTGCCAAGTCTTCATTGTGAAAATCGACGAGATCGCTTGGTTTACACTTGTGACAGCGTAGCTTCCGCGATAATTAAAGGACTGCCCAAGACCCGTAAACGTAGCATTAATTGCGATCCCGACTAGAATCAGTCGCAGTGGACTGAGTCCTGATCGCCATGAAAGTGCATATACGAGGTAACAAGCAAATGCGCCTCCGATGAACGAAAATAACGGCATCCAGAAAAACAAGCCTGGGAAAATCGTAACAACAAGCAGCGAGACCAGCCCCGCTCCTGACGAAATACCGATTACCCCTGCATCGGCTAACGGGTTTTTCATTACAGCCTGCAGCAGCACGCCTGAAACGGCTAATGCCGCACCTGTAAGCATGGATACGATAATACGCGGGAACCTTAAATCTTTTATAACCTCAACCTGCTCATTCGTTCCTGACAGCAAGCCTTGAATAAGCTCAATAACAGAAACTTTGATACTGCCCGTCATAGCAGAAACAATAACGGCGGCAATCAACAAGATGATAATAATAATGAAGCTTCCGATCTTTTTAGCCATAGCCAACTTCCTTCTTCATGTGATCGAGTGCCAAACTTTTCTCCAGCCTCATTAGGGATAAAGCATACCCATCAAGGCATCAATCGCATCTACCGCATATAAATTGCCTGTGGTTCCGAACAAAGCTTCCTCCAAATCGTACACACGGTCATTTTGGACTGCCTTGAAATGTTTCCAAATATCGTTTTTCTTAAACTCCTTGTCGAACATCTTCACAACCTCTTCAGGCATACCATGAGCCGCACGAAGAATGACATCTGGATTGGAGTTATGTAGATATTCCGTGTTGGATGCCAAATATTCGACATCCTCGCCTTGTGCAATATTGACTCCACCTGCCAATCGAACCAGATCTCCGATATATGATTTTTCAGTCGCAACCAGATAACTGCCTGGCACGCCAAGCAGAATGAGTACACTCGGCTTCTCTTTATCAGCAATAGCTGTCTTAATTTCTTCCACCTTATCATCAAACTTATCAATGATTGCACTTGCCTGCGCTTGTTTGCCATATTTCTCACCAAGTGTGTTCAGCGCTTGATTCATGCTCGCAATACTCGTCAAATTCAAGAAATTGGCTTGCAATCCTGCTGCTTCGAATACGGGCTTCAAATCATATTCCAGCGTAGTCACGGACAGGACCTCCGTCGGCTTGAGCGACTTTACCAGCTCCATATCTGGGCTCATTGGGTTTCCTACACGCGTTACATCATCATAACGGACAGGCAATACTTTAGAGCTCGTCGGCACTCCCACCAAATCCACATCAAGTGCATCGAGCATTTGCGTAATGGCGACTGTCGTCGATATAACACGCTGTTCAGGCGCAGCTGTTGCCTCCGGGTTATTCGAAGCCGCTGTTTGAACCTTATTATTTGTAGCCGCACTGCCAACGTTTGAGCAACCCGCTAAGATCAGGACAGCTAATAGCAAGCCTGCTCCGAACCACGATTTTTTCTTCATCTCTTCTTATGCTCCTTTCTTCCTATCTCAGATAGCATGACGAGGATACCGGTTATCCGGCATCCTCGCAGTGGCTTTTGTGTGATTTCAGTTAATGATGATTATTTTTCTTCTAGCAGCTTCATGACAAGAGTAAGTGCCTCTGCACGCGTTGCATTAGCATTAGGATCGAATAGATTGTTTCCTTTGCCATTAATAAAGCCTGCCTCTACAGCTGCAGCAACCTCTTTCTGTGCCCATGCTGGTACTGCGCTTGCATCCGCAAAGCTCAGAGTAGCATCCTCTTTCGTCTCCAGCTTAGCCGCGCGTACGATAATAACAGCTAGCTCCGCACGCGTAATTTGCCTGCTGCCACGGAAGGTTTGATCATCGTATCCGCCGACTAGGCCAGCAGCAACTGCACTTTGTACAGCTGTTTTCGCCCAAGCTGGAATAAGATTTCCATCATCGAACGCTGTTGCAGTTGCGCTCTCTGGCAGCTTCAACGCGCGGCTAATGAGTACCGCGAATTCAGAACGTGTAATGACACCATTTGGACGGAAGTTGCCATCCTCATACCCTTTTACAATACCGAGGCCAACTGCTTTGACAATAGCAGACTTCGCCCAGTGGCTCTCAATATCTTTGAAGGATACAACCGAAGCATTGTCCTCTTCTTCCTTCACTTCTTCCACTACATCGTCTGGGACCAAAATATCCGCGCTTGGACTAATGCTTGATGTATTAAATTTCATTTGAATATCGTATTCATGGAAATAGTCCATTTCCGGCCAATCAATCTTCACCCAGCCATCCAATACTTTCGAAAGATCCGGTACAGGGAAAGATACAACTCTCGTATTCTTTTCTGCATTTCTACTTTCAACACTTACGTTCGCGCCGTTAAATTTCAGACCTGTAATTTGTTTATCTTGCTTCAAAGTAAGATAAATTCGGTTGCTTCCGCTAGCTACTCGTAGCTTAGCAGTTGGAACAATGTAATCCTGCATGACAGAATTTTGATCCGTTCCATATTTCACAATTCTTACATTGATGTTGTATTGTCCATTAGCTAAGCCAGTGTCTGGTGTTACATCCGTACCTGTTCCTGTGCCTGGGTCTGGAGTTGTATCGTTAGCCAGTGTAATATTCGCGAACTGCAATCTGTAACTAACTTCTTCCGTCACATCATTTTCTGTAACATCAAGCACGACCGAATATGGAGCGCTAAGGTCAGTCACTTGGAATTGTACAGGCGTTGCCCCCGTTACTGCCGCTGCTGCGAAAGGTGAAGCAACAGCGAACAATGCAGTCGTTCTCGCATATGCGAGTGCGAAGCCTTGAGGTGCTGGTGTTGTTCCTACGGGTAGAATAACAACTTCTGTTTTCTCATTAACCAGCTTTTTGACAGCAACACCCGCTTTTGGTGTAAAGCTTAGCGTATACGTACCATCCTTGGTGCTAAGACCGCCTGCTGTATCCATATGCTTAACGAAATCTGAATTCGTTGCTTTAAACTCAACACTATAGTTTCCGTTACTGAAATTTTTTGAAGCTTTGAATACATCGAATGCCTGTTCCAAATATGATGTTGCCATGTCGATCGCATATTGGGAAGCTTTCGCATCGGCTGCATTCACAGCCCCTGTAATTGCATCAGCGAATATCGCTTTCGAACCAACTTTATAGTTGCCCGCTTCATTGCCTTCAACCGCATTCACATAAGCAGCTTGAGCAGTTGACAGCAATGCCTGCAATGCAGAAGCATCTATTTCTACTGGTGCCTCAGGCTCTTCAATATTATCCGTTGTCGATTTCAAGCTCGTTTCATCAATCTTCAATTGAACATCATATTCATGGAAATAGCTCAATTCTGGCCAATCAATCTTTACCCAGCCTTCAAGCTTCTCAGACAAGCTTGGTATTTCTAGGTAAACGATTCTTGTATTGTTCGTTACATCCTGGCTTGCCACTTGAACAGGTTGCCCGTTAAATTTCAAACCGGTAATTTCTTTGTCTTGTTTAACAGTAAAGAACAGCTTCTTCGTATCCCCGGACACCTTCAGTAAACCAGGGGAAACAACATACGACTGCATAACAGAATCTTGTTCGGTACCGAATTTCAAAATTTTAAAATCAACCGTATAATTGCCGTCTACAAGCTCACTAACTTGTGATTCTTTAAATTGATTAACTGCTGTCTGCAAAGCATCCGTTGCTGCTTTCAGTGCGGATTTGGTAGCAGCCGCATTATCACTTACCGCGCTGCTGCTTGCAATCACTGCAGCTACCGCCGTTTTGGCACCTGCTGCATACTGTCCTAGCAGCGAACCCTCAACAGCTTGATCATGCAACGTTTGAGCTGCTTCAAGTGTTGAAACTAACAATGATTGTTCAACCGCATTAAAGTTGATATACATAACTTTGTCATCATCGGACCCCGTTAACTTAAAGTGGACTGGAATAATTCCACTCGTTAATGCTGTATTGCTCCTATTCAAAATAAGTTGACCAACATATTCCCCATTCTCGCCCTGACTGCTGCTAACCTCATCAAGCGTTAGATTTGCTTGGCTGAATAGCAGATTGCCGTTTGCGTTTGTCGGGTAATAATAAACGCTTTCCAGAACGACTCCTGAGTTGTTAGCTATAGTTAAATTCACATAAAGCTTATTGCCTGATTTTAAAACAACTGCCTTATCTCCAAAGTAATTCGCTTGATCACTAGATAGCTCAGCTACAGGTGCAATAGCGTCCAAATAGGAGATATTGATTTCATCTAGGATGACAATAGCTTCGCTTTTAAATGTACTCAATTGAGATTGCAGAGTATTCCATGCTAGATCGATGTTCTCTTGCGTCGCTAGTTCGTTGTCGTATACCGCTTTTGCTGGATTAATTCCCTTTTCCATCAATTCATCTTTGACGGCGATCGGGTATTCTCCAACAGCACGGGCTGTACTACTCGTAATCGAAGGATTAAAGGTTTGTGCATTATTGTAGAGATCATTGCTTTGATTCAGCAATTCTAGTAGTTTAGCTTTATTCGTTGTTGGAGTTGTTACCCCGCCATTGCCATCACCCGGAGTCACGAATGGAAGACCTTCCGTATTCAATACCAATTGCGCGTTATACCAGTTGTTATACGATATGGCTGGTACGATGATGTGCATCAGGATTTCTTGCTTCTCAGAAAGATTAGCAATTGGGAGTTGAACCGTTCCAGTACCTCCCTCTACATTCGTAACAGCAATGTAGTCGCGGGGTATGTAGTTTTCCAGTGAATAGTTTATTGCATCTTCGTAGTCATAAGGCTTGCTCTTTACCTTTCCTTGCTCCAATAATCCGAAGAATTTGAAGAAATCATAATTTGCGAATGTGTTTTGAAATACGATTTCTCCATTTTTAACGATAAGCTTTCCAGTTCCAGGGACAACATAGTCCTGCACCATGGATGGATTATTACTATCGTCCGACAAGTATTTATAATTAATCGGATATTCCCCATCTGCCAGCGTAAGCGCTGGTGTCGCGGTCACCGCTCCCACATTAACAATCGAGAGCAATACCACTACCGCCAACAATGTGGCGACCCATTTTCTAAGTTGCATTTTCAACACTATGACACTCCTTTGTGTGTTTTGAATAGATAACCAAATTAAACGAAGTTAATGATTATCATTCTCAATATGTTAGCAAAAAAAATAACCACTCTACTAAAGTTTCCTCGACTGATTGCGTGTACTATACGTGCTTCAGTTGCCACTTAGTCCATGTAAAAAGCCTTATAAACTCACTTCTCTATATGTCTTATAAACCCGCACCTCTTCCAAAAATGTTCAGCACTATAAACTCGTTATAGATTCTACGTCAAGATTAAAGCACTCGTCAACCGTTATTAAATTTTTAAATAGTGGTCCATTCCAAGCTACAACTATGCTATTCTGAATGGAAAATATAAGCAATTGCAGTGGCAGAAACATATTGACAGCGAAAGCAACTTTCACTATCCTAGTTAATGATACTGATAATCACTATCATTTATTTTTAGCTTGGAGGTTCACATGAAGAAAGGTTTGCTTATTTGCTGTGCTGCTCTTGTATTATCAATGACTGCCTGCAGCACTGGAGCTGGCAGCTCGGACCAAAGCAATAACCAGCATAATGCACTCATCCAAATTAAGGATTTTGCAGATCGGAAGATCGCTTTCGATGCAGTACCGCAGCATATCGTAGCCCTTAGCAACGGTGAAACCGATATTATCTATGCATTGGGCGGAGAACTTGTCGGGAGACCTACCTCCACTACACCGCTTGCAACAAAAGCTGCTGAAGATGTGGAACAGATCGGCTCAGCGCATGAGGTGGATTTGGAGAAAATCACCCTGCTCCGTGCTGATGTTGTGCTTGGCAATAACCCGATGAATACAAAGGATATTCCTATCCTCGAAGGAGTCGGTACGAAGGTCATTCTAACCAGCGCCAACTCGGTGGACGAAATTGAGAAGCAGATCGAGCTGTTCGGTCAACTTCTGCAGAAGGAAGAACGTGCATCTGAACTCGTTCAGCAAATAGAGGAGAAGCTAACACAGTATGAGGGTAATTCCGAAGTGCCTAAGCCAAGAGCACTGCTCGTTTATGGCGCACCCGGCACATACATGGCTGCCCTGCCTAACTCGCTAAGCGGTAACATCTTGGAGCTTGCGGGCGGTACGAATATCGCAGCCGACTATCCTAGTCTCCAGAGCTATCCGCAATATGCCCAGCTCAATTCAGAGCGAATTATCGAGGCTAATCCGCAACTCATACTTATTATGACGCACGGCAATCCAGAGGAAGTCAAACAAGGCTTCCTCAAGGAAATGCAGACCAATCCTGCATGGAGCAGCTTGGAGGCTGTTAAAGAAAACAAAGTGGAAGTGCTGCCGTCCGAGTTATTCGGCTCCAATCCAGGAACCCGCATTCTGGAATCACTCGATTACCTGCATGAGAAGCTGGAAGTTTTAAAGCAATGAAAGGATTGACATGAATATACAACTAAGAACAAAAAGACGAAGGATTGCCCTTATAGCCGCTCCTATCCTGCTGCTATTAAGTGTATTCTACGGCCTGTCATATGGCTCGGTATCGATCTCGCTAAGAGAGATTTGGACCATATTTACGACTGATGTACAGTCCGCGCAAGACACCATCATTATGAACCTGCGGCTGCCTCGCGTACTTGTCGGTCTGCTTACAGGCGCATGTCTCGCTGCAGCCGGTGCGATTCTGCAAGGCGTCATGCGCAATCCGCTTGCCGATCCAGGCATTATCGGAGTGTCAGCAGGCGGCGGGCTTGCTGCGGTCATCACGATGGTTTTATTGCCTCAGCTAAGCTATCTGCTGCCTGCAGCAGCATTTGTCGGTGCTTTCGCCTCTTCCATCGTCATCTATTTAATCTCTTGGGACAAAGGAACTTCGCCGGTCAAGATCGTTCTTGCTGGTGTTGCTATCAATGCTCTGCTCGGAGCCATTATGAACGGCATAATGGTCGTATACAGCGACCGTGTTCAAGCCGTTCTCCCCTGGCTGTCCGGCGGTTTGAATGGACGCAGCTGGTACCATCTCTCCTTTATGGCTCCTTACGCGCTTGTTGGACTTGGACTCACGCTACTTGCGATCAAACCTGCCAATCTTATGCTCTTAGGCGATGATTCTGCTAAGCTTCTGGGGCAGAAGGTAGAGCTGCAGCGCCTGCTGCTCATTCTGCTCTCCTCACTGCTTGCAGGTGCTGCTGTCAGCGCTGCCGGTTTAATTGGCTTCGTCGGGCTAGTTGTCCCACATGCAGTACGACTGCTTATTGGGGAGGATTACCGCTACCTCCTTCCGGTTTCTATCCTTGGAGGAGCTGCGCTAGTCGTGTTTGCGGATACGATTGCTCGCACCTGGTTCGATCCAATCGAGCTTCCGGTTGGCATATTGCTTGCATGCGTGGGAGCGCCGTTCTTTTTAATTCTTCTTAGGAAACGGAGTAATTGGAGGTGACTATGATGAATAAAGCAATTGATTTGAAAGGCATTGAACTGGAGATGGGCATGTTCCAGCTCGTCGACGTAAGCACTGCTATTCCCGAGGGCAAAATGACCGCTATTATTGGCCCCAACGGATCAGGCAAGTCTACGCTGCTCAAAATCATTACCAAGCTGCTGAGTGCTGACAAAGGTGATGTCGCTATACATGGGAAAGATGCTGGCTCCTACTCGCGAGCTGACTATGCACGCACCATCTCCATGCTTCCGCAAGCAAAGGATATGCTGCCCGAGCTTACGGTTCGCGAGCTAGTCGCTTACGGACGATCCCCGCATAAGCGGATGTTCAAGCAGCGGCTCACAGAGGAAGACCAGAAGATCATTGATTGGGCTATGAAGGTGATGAGCATTCGGCGCCATGACGACCGAATGTTCCACACCTTATCCGGAGGTGAGCAGCAGAAAGCACGCATCGCGATGGCTCTCGCTCAGAAAACCGATATTATCCTGCTTGATGAGCCTACAACCTATTTGGACATTTCGCATCAGCTCGAGGTTATGGGCATGCTTAGGAAGATCAATCAGGAGCATGGCATTACCATTGTGATGGTCCTGCATGATTTGCAGCAGGCTGCCGCTTATTGCGACCATCTTATCGCAATGAAGGATGGCGAGATTAACTCGACAGGAACACCACAGGAGGTTATAACGCCCCGCTTTTTGAGGCAAGTGTACGAAATCGAAGCGAAAGTCAGCTTTGAGCAAAACTATCCTGTTATTATACCTATACCTAAAAATTACGAGGAGGATGCAACAATGATTATAGTAACGAATGTTTCGCAAATTACGAAAGGGAACGGCGACAAGCTGATCGAGCGGTTTGACCGAGTCGGGAAAGTCGAAGGCATGGAGGGGTTCCTCGGACTTGAGGTGCTTCTTACTCAAAACACGAAAGAATTCGATGAGGTATCAATCGTTACACGTTGGAACTCCAAGGACGATTTCCAAGCTTGGACCAAAAGCGAAGCATTCCGCGAGTCGCATACTCACCGCAAAACGCCTGATTATATTATCAATAATAAAATCACTTTCCAAGAGGTCAAAATCAAACGCAATCCACTTCCTCCAGTTCAAGCAGAGCTGGCTCAAGAAGCTTAATAAACACATGATAATCAGTATACTTAGCGAAAAAGGCAAACAAGGGACTCTCCCAAGTTTGCCTTTTTCGTTATTTATTTCAGCATTTATTTTAACGCCGAATCGATAGAAAATGCCTGGCCTGACCATGCCTTCTTAGACGTCCATGCTTCCTCCGCCCCGCTCCAGAACGGGTGCTCTGCCGGTAAACCCAGTGGAAGAAATACTTCAGAGCATAAATAAAGGCTGCCCGTCGAAATATAACGCTCGCCAATATCCCGCTGATGCCCGCAGAAGCCGATCGTCAACCAGCCCTCATCCGTGAAGTTGCCCGGCATTTCGAGCGTACGACGAATCGCTGCCGTCAATGCACTGCGAACCTGAGCTGGACTGATGCTGCTCGGCAAATCATCAAGCAGTGCACTTTGAGCAAGGCTCTGGAAAGCACCGAAGCGGTAAGCCAGCGAACGACCAATAGGCGGATAAGCTCCATCCGGACCAATCATTCGCTCAAGAACCTCGGCATAACGCCTAGCCCTGCCTGCCACCTCCGTACGCATCGCACGCCATTCCTCATGCTGCTCTCCAACTGCTGCGAGCACATCCATCAGCATAGGCTGAATAACAAAGCTATTGTAATAATCCCAGTGAAACGCTGGACCATCGCCATAAGCGCCATCCCCTAAGTACCACTGCTCATGCTGCTTCAGTGCATAGTCGATCCGCATCGGGTCCCAGTCGCTCTCTCCAAGCTTGAACAAAGCAGCCTCAGTCGTTGCTGCAAACAGCAGCCAATTGGAGAAAACAGGCTTTCTCGTTCGCGTTTGCTTCAATGCTGATATGAGATTTGCCTTTACATGAGGCTTCAGCTTCTCTCCCAGCTCTATAGGAGCCCGAAGGACCGCTTGTGCTAGAAAGGCCGCGTCTACGATAGGCTGATAGCCCTCGCTGTAATTCATGTAATCTGGTGAATGAGGATCGGTTCCTGCATCAATAGCCTCGCGGGCTAGCGCAGCATAACGGCTGCGTGCGTCTTCTTCTGCTCCTTGCAGTTCATCATTCTCAAGCCACGGAGCTATACCCGACAGCAGCCTGCCCAGCGCTTCCAGATGCGTATATTTCGCGCGGTCTGCCTTGAGCTCGGCCGCAGCCGCAGCGCGCTCCTCCTCAGTATCGCCCTCTACACCTGCGAACTCAATCGGCATCCGCTCCTTTAACTGGCGCTCAGCGAGTGCTGAGAGGACTGGATTACAGATAAGGTGCATTTGCTCAAGCCAATACTGACGTACAGGAAGCGAGCGGTTTACATGTGTGCTGCTAGTCATATATATTCCCGCCTCCTACCAGAATGTAGCTGAGGTGCCTCTCAGCCTTGCTAAGCCTTCGACAAAGAAATAATCGCCATAAATCAGCGGCACATCTACGTTTCTCTGCTCAGGGTAATGGCTGGTCGCGTGCAGCACCAAGCCCTCTTCCGCTTCATTGTCCCATGCTCCGTAGTTTTCGTACATCGAGCGAAGAATACGATCGCCTGCTGCTTGGTACAGCTCTGACTCCTCGCTTGGTACCGCTCTTGCAATCTCAAGTAATCCACATGCCGCACAAGCGCCTGCTGAAGTATCACGATAACGCTCTACACCAGGCGGAAGACGGAAATCCCAATGTGGCACGGAGTCCTCCGGCAAGTTAGCCAGGAAGAAGTGAGCAACGCGCTTCGCTGCCTCCAAATATCTAGTTTCACCTGTATACCGGAAGCTGAGCGCCATTCCATAGATTGCCCACGAAGCTCCTCGTGACCATGCTGAATTCGGAGCAAAGCCTTGTCCACCGTTTACGCTTTCAAACTCGCCTGTCTGCGGATGGAAGATAACGATATGATTAACGGAGCCGTCTGTCCGGATGAAATGCTCAAGCACCGTATCCGCATGTTCCATTGCCAGATGCTTGAACCTAGGATCACCAGTCGTTTCGCTCGCCCAATAGAGCAGCGGCAAGTTCATCATACAATCGATGATCGCCCATCCTTCATTGCGGTCGCCTTCGTTCCATGGATTCCATGCCCTAATATAATTTCCTTTCACATTGAATCGTCCACTAAGTACGCTTGCAGCCAGCAGCGCACGTCTGCGTGATTGCTCCTCGCCCAGCACCTTGTAGCGGGCCACACTCGTTAGCGACCACATAAAGCCAATATCATGATCCAGCTTGTCAAAACCAGTCAATACTTCATCGAGCTGCTGCTCGCATGCTTCCGCAATTTCCTTGTACCGCTCGTCCTTCGACTCCTCGTCACGGTAGAGCAGCCAGAGCAAGCCTGGCCAGAAACCCGCTGTCCACCAATGAGGAGCCTCCAGTACGTAGGTTCCGTCCACACTCGCATGCGGGAATCTTGCACCAATACGGCTGCTCGTTCTCGAAACCTTCTCATGTACCTTTTCCCACGCCTCATCTACCCAAAAACGCTGTGTCATCTCTCATCTCTCTCCCTACTGTCAGATTTATGATTAAGATTCAAATTGAAATACAAATGCTCCAATGAGCGGCCTGCCTTCAACTGCAGCAGCATGAAAATCAAGCGTATACCAATATCGTTCAACACCAAAGTGATCGATGTCACTTCTAGCGGTTACAACAGGTGTCCATATCAAATGATTATAGGTCAGACTCAGTTTTCGTTTGCCCTGAATAATCATTCTCCCTTCTCTCTCCTTCACCGGAGCTAGAAAGGTAATAAATCTCTCTAGTATCGCCTGCTCGGACAACTTGCTAGAATCCGAATAAAAGGAGAAAGAATCGGTCAGCTCAAGAAGTGGGAGCGCTTCCTTCTTCCAGTTGAAGCTGCGCTCCAGCCGCTCAAGTGCCGTGTCAGCGTAGGTCATACTAAGCTCCAGCACCAATTGATCAACGTGCTCGCCAGACGAAGCCGTGATGACCTCAGCGCGATAGGCTGCGCCATTTTGCTGATACTGACCCTCTATAATCGGAACCGAATGTCCTTGTGACCCGTTGCACCATAAGGTATACCGCTCTGGTCCAAAATATTGCGCCGTATATTTCCCGCTGCCGAGATCTGCCAAATAAGCTTGTCCGTCCGCATGCACGATAAAATGACCAGCATCATTATGATTATGCGGCTCCGCATTATGTCCGCCTTTGGCTGCAAAGCTGTAGCTGCCTCCATTAGTACTCACATGCCTAGAAATCAGCCATTGCACATTGGGCAAATAATAGGACTCCGACGGCCATAGCGTCCTTGCGGAAGAAGAGGTCATCCGCTCCTGACTCACCCAAAGCAGATTGCGAATTGCAGGTGCCCAGCGCCCGCAATGGTCTGCTGAATAGCTTGCACGCAAGCTTGCATCCGGCACAATAACCTCGGGATACTCGCTCTGCAAGTAACAGCTGAGCCCCATAAATATACCGCTTTCACTTGGTGAATCAGAGAAGTTCACAACCGTCCCGCCATCTGTGAAGCTTCTCTGCTGGAAGCATGCAATTTCCTTCACTTTGCTCGAGACGAACAGGTCCATTCGACCTTCGGTTGCCGATTTCAGAAGCTGAGCGATATACACAAAGTATCCGAATCCATACTGCCAGTATAGATAACCTTCTGCACAAGCGCCATCCTCGCCAAAACCGCTCAGATAGCAATCAAGTGAGCTAAGCACCCGCTCGAGCAGCTCAGACAATCGCTCCGTATCTTCCATCAGATGGAGCGCTGCTGCCCCAAGCGAGCCGGCGCACACCGCAGACCAATTATGATCCGCCGTCTCCCAGCCATAAGGACCTAGTTCTAGAAAAGGGCGAAACAAACGGCGCTCGACCTCTTCTTCTACCCGTTTCCGGAGCAGAAGCGGCAATCGGTCACCAAGCATGAGCATGACTTCACTTAATGCAAAGCCCGTCTCTGCTGCAAACAAATCGATGTCGGGCCTCTCTGCATCTTCATTGAAATGGGCAGGCAAACACCAGGTAAACTCATTACAGATCGACCAAATCGTATTGCATGCAGCGGCATCGTAAGCTTCGTTTTCTGGTTCTTGCAATGCCATAATGACAAAAGCATTCAACCGTTTTCGTCTTTCAAAATATACCTGTTCATAAGCCAGCCGTTCCCCCGTATCGCCATAAACGCGAAATAAGGTAAACGTCAGCGCTGGATCAGGTGTCTGCAGATACCTTTCGGCGTCGGACCTAACTTCTTCAATCAGCGTACCACTCGAAGCAGCATCCCACAACTTATCTCCGCTGCTGTCATCTATAAGAAGAAGCTTCCCCCGTTTCCTACTCTGGTTCAGAAT
Source organism: Paenibacillus sinopodophylli (assembly GCF_005930355.1). Classification (GTDB taxonomy): domain Bacteria; phylum Bacillota; class Bacilli; order Paenibacillales; family Paenibacillaceae; genus Pristimantibacillus; species Pristimantibacillus sinopodophylli. The sequence goes on along the minus strand of NZ_VDBO01000013.1, from coordinate 89,203 downwards.
CTCACTTATTTGCTCGCGTTTCATCCCAGTATTCTCGCTCCCATCGCTTTACCTTTTCCTTGACTTCTATATTACACAGGAGTGACCCGTTCACTTTCAGAGCCGAAGTAACCGTTTGCAACCCTATCGATTCTTTCGACTTGGCTTGAAGCTCCTTTTCCTTACGCATATTGCTTATACATTGTACCAATCATTCCTAAGTTTAGATCCTCTATATATTTCATTAATTGTAACCTGTTCATCTCGGAATGCCAATATTCATAATGAGAAAATCCAGCAACTCACCTTCCACAGCACCAAATAAAAAATACCGCGCAGCGATTGCTCACAGGCGGTATTCGTTGTCAATTATTTAAGTTTGTATTGCAGTCCAGCCAAAATGAAAATGCTCAAATCCTCAATCATCTGATCCAGCTCAGGCTTTCCTTCATCAAGCATAATAGCCCAGTATTCCGTATGTCTATGGAACAATAGTGTTCCTACGATTGACATAAACGCGGTATCCAGTGAGCGGAATTGGAATATTCCCTGTTCCTCGCCTTGCCGCAGCCAATTACGCAGCAGCCTCCACATGGGCATCACATGTTCTCGTATTTTTTGAATACGCTCTGTGTTCATAATAATTTCCTGTTGTATGATACCAATAAGCTGAGGGTCGCGATATCTGAACTTGGTCACTTCACTGACGATAAGTTTAACACCATCAAGAGGACTTAAGTGTGGATTCACTTTAGAAATTTGATCATTAGGGAAAAACTGCTCGAATAAAGCGCCAAACATATTTTCTTTTCCGCCAAAGTGGTAGGAAACGAGGGCAACATTAGCTCCCGCTTCCTCGCAAATTTGCCGTACAGTCGTTTTTTCGAAGCCGTGCTTTGCGAACAGCTTTTTGGCAGCTAACAAGATTCTCACTTTAATATCCGTATCTCCTGTTGTCATCTCGGTCCTCCACTTTAGCATATTTCTTTTATTGTGAATAATACCAGGCGTAACGGCAAGTGCTTAACCTTATCGTTTATGGCCTGCAACCGCAACCTTTGGCTGATGCTGCTGCAACGGCTGTTTCTTAATGGCTACAGCTAGCATACTTATCACGATAGCTACCACTGCAATAAGGCTAAGCTTGAGAGCGTCAGATGTTGCCGCTGGACCGCCAAACAGGATATTCATTGTGCCTTCTACTGCATAGGTTGCAGGCAGGGCATCGCCCAGCTTAATGTAGAAGTCTGACAGCAGCTCACGCGGCACGATTGCGCCTGAAGTAACAAGCTGCGCAGATAACAAAATAATGTTAAACAGCATACCGGCCATACCGAACAAGTAAAGGAATAGCTGCGATACAAAAATAAATGTGAGTACGAACAGCAGCTGGAAGAACCAAATATGAAGGAAGCCATGTGCTATTTGACCACCAAAGGAAGCAAGCAGCGTTGAACCTACTAGTGATACGACAACCGCTGCAATCACATTAAGGATGCTTCTAACACCGAAGCGGTGCCATCTACTAACCGCTCCACTAACTGCCATAGAGGACTGCTCAAAGTTCATCCCCATAATCATCGCGCCAACGTAGGATGCCAGTACCATCATCATCGGAACCATCTGATTATTCATACCTTTTACCACATTTGTAGACTGGATATCCGACATAACGCGCTGTGCCAACCCTTGTGCCGCTGATGCGGCCTGATCAGCTGGCATGTTCATATTGCCGAGTACTGTTTGAATGCCGCCTGCAACAGCTTGACCGTTGATTTGAGCCGTAATTTGTGCAGCCGCACCGCTCATGATGCTTTTGATCAGCGCCGGGTTTGATTCATTAATGAAATATGAAATGGAAGCTGTGCCATCCGCTGCTGAAGCCTTCTGCGTGAAGTCAGCTGGGACGACAACAAGCATCTGAAGCTCACGTGCGTTAAGCTGCTGCTTCGCTTCGTCTACGCTATCGATTTGACTCATTTGGAATGGCAGGTTCTCAAGCAAGCCTGTCGCTATTTGCTGCCCCATTTGCTTATCTTCGTTGACTACAGCAATTTTCAACTGATCAATACGGTCAGTCACGCCATTGTAGCCTGTCATCCATATAACTGAGAAAATGACCTGGAACATAATGGCCGTAATAAGCCCAACCCAAGTCGTTGGACGTTTCATAAAAGCTTGTAGTGCGTTTTTCATTATTTTCACTCCTACCGTATATTTAAACATTTGTTTTAAACGTTTGTTTAAATATTACGAAGAAATCAAAGTTTTGTCAACAAAAAAAAGAAGAAGAGGAATTTCCCCTTCTCCACTAAGCCTTATGAAGCGAGCTATCGAATTCCGCTTCCCATTTCGCGTCTGCGGCTAATTGCTTTTTGTGTACCGTGCCCGATAAGAACACACTGATCTCATACAAGATGATTAACGGTATGGCCACCAATATATCCGATATGAAATCCGGCGGCGTTATGACTACTCCAATAAACACCATAACGAAATAGGCAAACCTGCGCATCTTGCGAAGCCGTTTCGGATTTACCAAGCGAATAGCTGTCAAGAACATAATGACAAGCGGAAGCTCGAATAAAAGCGATATCGGTATGAGCAAATTAAACATGAACGTGAAATACTGAGCAATACCATACGTTTCTTCCAAGTTCAGATGCTGCGAGACCGTCCTTGTGAAATTGAACGCAAGCGGAAATACAACGAAATAAGAAAAAGCCAGTCCGATTAAAAACATAAGAAGAGCGAACGGCACATATTTCAGCGTGGATCGCTGCTCATTCTTGCGCAGTGCTGGCTTTACGAACGCCCACAGCTGAAAAGCAATCATCGGCATTGCCAAGATCAAAGCAATAACGAATGCAAATTTCATATACATCCCGATGCCGTCCCATAGCGAGAACGTATGTAAAGAAATGGTATTGGCTGGCTTCTGGCTCATAAGGAAATCATAAACTGGCTGTGCGAATACAAGCCCGATCACCAAGCCAAGCACTAAAATAATCAACACATATACGAGTCGCTTGCGAAGCTCGCCAAGATGCTCAAGCAGCGGCATCAGCCCCTCCTCACGAAGAAGTGCTTTGCGCGATTTTGGCTTCGATTTGTTATGTTCTTCCGACCCCACCTTTTGCTTACCTCCCTTGCCCAGCGCTTGCTGCCTTTTATTCAATAAAAAAGCGGGCCCGATTAATCCGGCAGCCGCTTATTGTCTTTATCATTATTTTCCGAACGATTCACTTCTGCACGACTGGAATCCTTGTCCTTGCGATCATCATCATCCATCATATCTCTTGCGCCTGCTTTGAATTCCCGCAGCGTCCGTCCGAAAGCACGGCCGAGCTCTGGCAGCTTGTTCGGTCCAAACAGAAGCAAAGCAACCAACACGAGCAATATAATACCCGTTGCACCTATTCCTGACATCTTATTACCTCCTCCATGTCTTACGAATCCATTCCTTTTCGCAAGCATATATCCTTAGCAATTGTTTAAACCGCCGTAGCCCATACCGACAATATCTTCTCGTACGATGACATCCCCTGCAAGCATGCGTGGCAGGAGCACATCGAAGGACGTATATGGATCATGCATGACACAGCCTGGCAACCCCATAATCGGTTTACCATTTATATAGCCTACAAGCAGCATTGAACCTGGAAGCATCGGCGTTCCGTAACTTACGATATCCGCGCCTGCGGCTTTAATCGCACCAGGCGTACGATCATCGGGATCAACCGACATTCCGCCCGTCACTAATATCATATCATACCCTTGTTCCAGCAAATAGTGTATTTCCTTGACAATTGTTTGTCGATCATCCGGAGAGAACCTTTGCTCCGCTACCTCTGATCCCAGCTCCTCCAGCTTATTCTTCACGGCCGGCCCGAACTTATCAGTAATTCTACCGCTGTATACTTCTCCGCCAGTCGTCAGCAAGCCGATCCTCAGCTTTTGGAAAGGACGTACGCGAAGCGGGGCTTCACCATCGTTTGCTAAGCGATATTCAGCCGCAAGTCTCTCCACCGTTTCAACCTTCGTTCTTGGTACAACAAGAGGTATCGCTCTCGTCGCAGCAAGAGGCTGCCCAGACTTGACTACTGTTTTGGACTTAATGGTTGCAAGCGCAATTTCTCCGAGCCCATTAATGGCATCAACGATTCCCTTATCGATCTCTGCAAGCCCCAGCATATCCGATTTGATACTAACCTTGCCCTCATGAGGCTCTGCTAACAATAGATGCTCCCCATATAGCGCTTCTGCCATACGAATAGCAGCATCATCCTCATGCAAATCGTTTGCTCCGAGCTCCATAATGTATATATGCTCTTTCCCAATGTCAAGAAGCTTAGGAATATCTGCTTCCGTCACGATGTGGCCTCTTTTAAACAAACGACCTTTGAACTCACCTGGAATAATGCGAGTCAAGTCATGAGCCAATCGCAGGCCAATCGCCTCATGAACCGACACTTCTTTCAGAATCGTCGACTCACTCTGCTGAATCTCGCCTTCTAATTGCTTCTGTTCCTGGCTCATACACTATGCTCTCCCATCTTTCCCGATAAAATATCGAGCGCATGCGGCAGTTGATCCATTATAGCCATTAAGCTTTCATGCACGCCCTTGGGACTGCCCGGCAAGTTTATGATGAGCGAGCTGCCACGGATTCCGCACACGCCTCTTGATAGCATCGCTCTTCTTGTTTTCTGGAGCGCTCCCATCCGCATAGCCTCAGCAAGGCCAGGAACAGCGCGGTCAATAACCTTGAGCGTTGCCTCTGGCGTTACATCACGCAGGGCAAGACCAGTTCCTCCCGTTGTTAATACAAGATCCGCTTGAAAATATTCGGTCATCTCAATAATCGCCGCCATAATTTCATCCTGCTCATCTGGAACGATCCGATAATCAATAATTTCACCGCCCAGCTCTTCCTCAACTAATTCACGAATAACCTGTGCGCTCGTATCCTCGCGTTCACCGCGTGAGCCCTTATCGCTTGCCGTTAATATTGCTACCTTCCACCGCATTTACATTCCTCCCATTCCTTGTTCGCTCATGGGTTTTACGAGATTTGATAGTCGCCGCTTTTGCCGCCTTTTTTGGAGACAAGCTGTGTCGGACCGATTACCATATCCTTTTGCAGCGCCTTGCACATGTCGTATACAGTCAGTGCTGCGGCTGAGACGGCTGTGAGAGCTTCCATTTCAACGCCGGTTTTTCCGGTCGTTTTGACGGTTCCTTCTATATAAAGCTCATCCGCTCCATTATCGCTGAATACCACGTTGATGCCTGTAAGCGGAAGCGGATGGCACATTGGAATCCAATCAGCTGTTTTTTTGGCAGCCATAATCGCTGCCACCTGCGCAACTGCAAGCACATCGCCTTTCCCAATCTTACCCGCTTTAATTTGTTCTAATGTTTCTGGATTCATCGTTACCTTTGTATGAGCAACTGCCGTGCGCGAAGTAATTTCCTTATCTGTGATGTCTACCATCCGTGCTCGACCCTGCTCGTTGAAATGTGTCAGTCCCACAACTATCGCTCCTTCTACTGGTAACAAAAGCTTGCCTCACAAGAGTCTAAGCCCATCGTAACCATCGCCATACTCTTTCTTTATGTTAATGCATACGTACACCGCGCTCGGTAATGATCCCGCTCATTCTCAAATCATGCTGCTCAAGCGGGACCTCGTCGATAAGCTGTTCTTCGAATGCTGCGCCTAACCAAATCATGTCTGCATGCTCTCGATTCACATTCTGAATAGCCTCGGCAAACCGATCGTAATAGCCGCCGCCATAACCAAGTCGGCCTCCTTGCCTGTCAAATGCTAGACCTGGAACTAAGACAACAGACGGTCTCACTTGCTCAGCCATTTCTGCCCTGTCTGGATCTGGCTCCATAATTCCATATGCACCGACTTGCAGGTCGTCCCAGCTCCGCAAATAATAAAGCGTCATCGAGCGATCCATAGCTATGCATCTTGGGACAATAACATCCACCCCCGTACGCCAGCACCATTCGATTAGCGCAGAGAAATCAAGCTCGCTGCGAAAGGCAACATAGACCATGATCGCAGCTGCGCCTTGCTCCTCAAGCCATTCTTGTGCTTGCGTACATGCCATCTCTGACCATATTTCCCGCTGCTCCAGAGACAAGCTATTCCGCTTCAGGGTCATTTGATTCCGTATGTAAGCTTTATCGCCCGGTAGATTTGGCTTGATCAGAATACTCACCTATTCTAGTTCCCGTCATTATTGTTTCATTAAAAGTAGTTTACCACTGTTATGCAACTTTCGCCAATGCTGACGCTCGTTTATGGTACACTATTGAGTAGTAAAAGCATTCGTTCTTTACAATTTTTTGTTGGAGGTTTCTAAATGCTGCTGCAGGTTTCTAATATTACAAAAAGCTACGGCGTAAATGTCGTATTATCCAATATTTCGATGCAAGTACAAGAGCGGGAACGGATCGGACTCGTAGGCGTGAATGGTGCAGGGAAATCAACGCTGTTAAAAATCATTGCCGGCGAGATGTCTGCCGACTCGGGAGCAATTCACAAGGCTAAAGAAACCAAAATCGGCTACTTGGCTCAAAACAGCGGATTGCAGTCCAATCGTACCATTGAGGCAGAAATGCGCGCCGTGTTTGCACATTTACTTGATGCAGAGCAAGAGCTGCGCGAACTTGAAATCAAAATTGCTGATCCAGCTCTTCATCAGGATGAGAAGCGGTATGCAAGCACACTCGACCGCTATTCCAAACGTTCGGATGAGTTTCGAGAGCAAGGCGGCTTCGAAATCAACACACGCATTAACAGTGTTCTGCACGGGATGGGCTTCGGGAACTTTCCTGCTGATACGCTGATTTCGACACTTAGCGGCGGACAGAAGACGCGACTTGCTCTAGCCCGTATATTGCTGCAAGCACCGGATTTGCTTATGCTGGATGAGCCTACCAACTATCTCGACATTGAGACATTAACCTGGCTAGAGTCTTACTTGCGCGGCTATTCAGGCGCCATTCTTGTCGTTTCACATGACCGCTACTTTCTAGATGCCCTTGCCCAAACCATTATCGAAATCGAGCGCCATGTCTCTAAGCGCTATACAGGCAATTACAGTCGCTACATGGAGCTGAAAGCTGCGGAGTACGAGATCAACATGCGGCAATTCGAGAAGCAGCAGGATGAAATCTCGCGCATGGAGCAATTTGTTCAACGCAACATTGTTCGAGCCTCAACGACTAAGCGCGCCCAGAGCAGAAGGAAATCGCTTGATAAGATGGACAGATTGGACAAGCCGCAAGGCGATTTAAAAAAAGCGCAATTCACTTTCGAAATCGAAAGATCTACTGGTAAAGATGTGCTCGGGATCAGCGATATTTCCGTTACTTTCCCTGAGAAAGAAGTTCCGATATTCCGTAATGTGTCCTTTCAGCTTACACGCGGTGAAACGGTTGCCCTCATCGGTCCTAACGGCATAGGGAAATCGACACTGCTCAAGGTCATTGTTGGTCAAAATCAGCCAACGACAGGTACCATTAAATTCGGATCTCATGTCAAAGTCGGCTACTATGACCAAGAGCAGACAAGGTTGAACGGACAGAACACTGTTCTAGAAGAGGTTTGGGGTGAGTACTCCCATATGGAGGAAGCACGCATCCGTACAGTGCTTGGCAATTTCCTATTCAGCGGAGAAGATGTATTGAAACGAGTATCTTCCCTTAGTGGCGGTGAGAAAGCTCGTGTATCCTTAGCCAAGCTGATGCTTGCTCAAGCTAACCTATTGATTCTGGATGAGCCGACCAACCATCTCGATCTATTCAGTAAAGAAGTACTTGAATCCGCTTTGCTCGACTATGAAGGTACCCTGCTCTTCATATCACATGACCGCTACTTTCTTAACAAGATGGCCGAGCGAATTGTCGAACTCAAACCGTCAGGAACTGATCATTTCCTAGGAAATTATGACGAAATGATAGAGAAAAAACTTGAAATTGAGGAGGCACGGCTCGAAGCCTCGTCCAAACAGGCTTCAGGCTCGAAATCTGCCACCGTTTCCGACAATGTCCCTGCGAATTCATACGAAGCCGACAAGCAAGCTAAACGGGAGGAACGAGCCCGACAGCGGAAGCTGGAACAATTGGAGCAGGACATTGCAGCCTTAGAGCAGCAAATTCTAGAGCTGGAAGAGCAACTGACTGACCCTTCCATATTTAATGATTATGTCCGCATTCAGGAGATCCAAGCTGTTATCGAAGCCCGTAAAACCTCATTAGCTTCTGCTTATGAAGAGTGGGAACAGTATATGTAATAGTACGATTACCCTTTAGGAAGGACGGCGATACAATGAAGTACTCGTCTACAGATGCTGCGCCAGATCAACTGCTGGACTGGGTTATCGCTTCTGTTCAGCCTCAAGGGGTCGCGGTTGGCTTGCTTTTGGTGTAACCGGCTTAACAGACGTATTAGTTGCAGAGTGTCTGGATCTTGATAGGCTTAGCTTGTTGTAAAAAGTATGTTCGGCTATCAAGAGAAACTGCAAACTTAACTCCTCTCAAATACATAAACGGCAGATTAAGGTGAGCAACCATAATCTGCCGTTTATGTTTAATCCGCTAAACAGTTAGCCTATTTAAGCTATATTGATCATCCTAGTACTGTTCTAAACTAATTAACCCTAATCGCTGTGCCTCTTTAATTGCTTCGGAGCGTGAGCGAACGTTGAGTTTATCAAAAATACGCGATAGTTGGTACTCTACATTCCGCTGACTAACATGAAGCATCGCAGCAAGCTCCTTATTGCTAATTCCAGTAGCGACCTCGTGTAGAATCGTTTGCTCCTTCTCGTTGATCGATACATCCTCTATCGCGACTTCTGTGCGGCCTATCGTCACCTCATGCCGTCTCAGCTGCTTTAATAACGAAATCGGTATCACCGTATCGCCTCTCATTACACACCGAATCGCATTGTGCAGCTGTTCTCGAGATACAGTCTTAGATATAAAACCCGAAACGCCGGATTCGATAAGCAGATTAAAGTGCGAACCAATCTCATAGCCAGAATAAATAATAACCTTTCTTTCCGGATCTTGTTGAATAAGTCTTTTGGTTAACTCTAAACCACTGATGCCCGGCATATTCAAATCGCATAGGATGAGATCAAATTGCTCGATTTGTACGATATCTAGTGCTTCGACCGCAGATAGCACAACCGAAACCAACATCTCACAATCCTGTTCAATCATATTTTTAGTTCCTTCACCTACAGAAGGATGATCATCAACTAATAAGATACGAATCACGCGATATACCCCTCTCCGATCTACCGGTTGTCATGATCTCTGGCAATAATATAACAACCTCGAGGCCATTACCGCTTTCTGAATAAAATGTTATGTCTCCTTCAAGACCCGTCACACGCTCTTTAATGCCAGATAACCCCATATGCTCAAATGAAACAATCATTTGATTAACATCCATACCGACACCATCATCCTGATATCGGAAATATATGGTTCCTTGCCGCAGCTCAAGCTCAAGGGTAACTAGCTTCGCTTGCGAATGCTTATCCGCATTACGCAGCAATTCTTGCACGATACGATAAATCGCCGTAATCTGCTCTTCGTTAAGTGGTCGGTTAAACGTTTTCGCTCGGAAATCGACCGCGAAATTAACCCTCATTTGTGTATGCTCAATAATAGATTCAACAGCTTCAACAACACCCATCTCTTTCAGTAGAGGAGGACGAAGTTCATTGCATGTCTCTCGAATCTGATGAATGACATCCAGTAGACCTTCTTTAATATCCTCAAGCTCTCGTCCAAGACTGCTGGAGATCGGATAATCCATCATAATAGCTTCAAGCTTCCTATACCATAACAGCTGATCCTGCAGTGCTGAATCATGCAAATCTGCAGCAAGCTTCCTTCTCTCATTCTCAGAGAGGCAGAATAATAGGCGAAGTACCCACGGCGAAGTAGAATGCTCTTTACGAACCTCAGATTCTAGATCCTCTATTAATCCTTCAATCAGATATAGGTTTTCAAACACAATACTCGCATAATTAGACATCGTCTTCAGCCAACGAACCTCATCCGAATTGAAGCGGGTATGGTTCGTTTTCATTCCAATCCATAAAATATGGTATCTGGAACGCTGTCTGCCTATAACAAGCCCTAATCCATAGGGTAGTTCAATAAGCTCTCCAACCTGAAGCGAGTTCACGGTACCTAGCAGAAACTCGGCAGTAATAAGCTCCTCCGGGTGATCACCCATTGGATAGACGGTGTTCTCCGATTGCTCTACTAGCAGGAAGGTAATTCGTTTCACCGGCAGAAGCTCGGAGATCTCTTGTTTTAGAACCGCTTCTAGGTCGCCTTGCTTCATGACTCTCGCTATTTTACGGGAAAATCGGTCCAAACTATCCTGATAGCTGTACATCGCTTTAAAGAGCCTAGGCCTGAAACGCTGGTCAATTTGTTCCTTTGCATATAAAAACAACGTCATTCCGATGTAAATGACAAAAAACACGCCAAACCATACGGACCAAGACGGACTATTCTCTCCTAATATGACAAATGCCACTAGAGCTGCCACAATGATAGATGGAAATAACGACAGCGCTGTATAGTACTTAAACCGTGTTAAAATAAAATCGATGTCGAATAGTTGATTAGAGGTCGATAGATAGAAATACACGATTGGCAGAACAAATAGGAATAGCGCCGTGAAAGCAGCGGGCAGCACCTGCTCCTTGCCAATAATCTGAGGTAATAGATTCAGTAATGCAAACGGAGTAAAAGCTACTAGGTGTGAAATGAGTGTAATCGTAAACAAGGAGTGCAGTTTCGTACGTCGATGCTGAATGAATTTCCGGATAAGCACATAGACGCACACGAAATTACCTAGTAGCACGGAGCTGCTATAGGCTATTTGAATGTATGTATAAATCTGAATAGAAGACAGGTCTGTCCAAATATAGGTCAGACTGGCTAAGCCTACTAATCCAACTACAGCAAATAATGACGATAATACCCGTTTACTAATTAAACGAGCATCAAAACGTATTAAATAAATATTCATAAAACTCATGAACAGCAGCGGAATATTCGGTAAAACCAAATAGATCACTGTAATACCGATCGGATCACTGCGATTCGATGCAGCTGAGCTATAGTAGCATAAACCTATTGAAAGAAAAAACAAAATAAGCATAATGGCAGCTTTGTCATTACGTCGTTTCGCGTAAAGGAATCCAGAGAAGGCACAAAAAATAACGAGAGATATGCCAGGAATATATAATTGTATTAATAATTCCCACAATGAATGATCACCTGACCAGCCTTTCTGGAAAGTGATCTCTTGTCTCTCATTATCCTTATGTAGAACAGTAACGTTATCCGCATATTCAATAAGATTATATTTCTTCACATTCTCGTAATCACTTACTGGCATTCCATTGACTTGTAATATCTGATCCCCAATCCGTATTCCTTTTACCTCTGCTTGTCCTGCAGGCTCCATCGACTTTACAAAATAACGATTGCTGGCGTCTTCCGTCAAAACAGCGCCAATTGATGGAATTCTGACGATAACCACGGTCAGATATACAAGTGCAGATACAAACAGAGCAAGGAAGAGGAGCGCGATAATGCGGTTTAGAATCGTAGGTCTCATGCAGTCCTCTTCCCTTCAAGCAAATTCAAACGACTAGTTCCACAAAAATGCGTAGCCGCTGTTTTTTTCGTTTTTATTCTTTAATTCACCAAGGAGTGCTTTCTGTTCCGCTGCAGAAACACCTGCTAATTGCATTTGTCCACCCATAGTCATAGACATTTTTTCAGTGCTGCTTACCAACTGACGAATCGTTTCTTTTAACATTTTAACTCCTCCGCTTCTTTTCTACTATTTTAATTTCTCTAGACTATTCTACTATAACAGGAAAAGAAACGACAGAAAACGCAAAAGTGATTCGTATTTACCGAAGTCGCTTTTGCGCGATTTGTTAATATCTCACTTTATCGTTTACGAGATCCAGCAATGTTGATTTCCATGCGCTTATTTGCTCAAACGAATCAACTAACTCCTCAAAACGATTGTAGTGCATCCGGCTCATAACGGAGCCATACAATATCGCTCCTGTTCTTTCACAGGTTTCAAAAAAAAGGTCGCGTTTCATTGCCACATCTTCTGTAGATAAACGGCACTCAAAATAATGCTTAATCCATTGATCCTCTTCCGCTTCTCCTTCTATTAAATACAAGGTAAGCAAGGTTCGTTTCCGCTGGAGGAAATCGCTTTTCTCATCCCAACGAAGCAAATCTCTCAAATCATTCTGAATTTGGGCAGCAATCCCGATTTCGATCGCATATTCAGCAACAGTGTCATTCCAAGGTAAGCCTGCAGCCATAACTCCCGCCATGCATGCGAATTGCAGCAACGATCCTGACTTCTGCTTAATGACTTCCAGATATGCCTGCTCATCCTGCATCTCATTCAGAATATCCAGCATCTGGCCATTTGCGGATCGAAGCAGCCTATCATTCATTAATGCCACCAAACCGATTTTCGTTTCTGTCCCCGCTGCGCCGTCGAGCATCGCTTGCTGCGACAGCGTAAGCAGCGCTGTTGCAACATGAAGTGCTATAGGAAGCGGGTCTTGCATCCATGGTTTACCTGGCGCGTCCTGATCCTGCAGATCATCCAATATATCCGACGCCAGAATGAATAACTCAACTGCTGCTGCTACCTTATATGCACTATCACCTTGACCGCCAAACATACGATAATGAATAACGGTCAACTGCCCGAATCGTAAGGACTCATTAAGCTTATCCTTTATGTATCGCTCAGCGAAACGAGCAAGCGGCCCAGCTGTGAAGTACCGCTGAGCCAATTGTTGCATATGTTGACCAATGAGTGGATTACAATCTTTCACAAGCGATCCTCCGCCACTTCAAGATGCTACTATTATACTATGATTTCATTAAGAGAACATACGTTGAAATGTCGTGACGAATCGCGCCAACCTATTCAATGTGCTTATGCCGTAACAGTCGTGGGTACGTTTGCGCTTTTTTTTCGTTTCTTCCTCTTGCTTTTGACTTTCCCCCTCGTTCATTCGATTCGTTAAGCTTGCAATCATCTCCATTCTTTTTTCAATAAGCTTTCTGCGCTCGACTGACGGACTTTCGATGCGATCGCGATGATCCATTGACTGAAAAGCCCTCCTTGAGGTATGTCCATGCAAGTAATTGCTTATCGTTAATCTACCGATACCTTATACGCTGACACTCCCATTCCATTCAACTGCGTGATGCATGTACACGGCTTCCATCGTAAGGCCGCCTCCGGGCAACTGGGCAATAAGTGCAGATGGATTGTCGCATGCTGTGAATTCACCCTTGCGCATTACGCACACACGATTGCAATTGCGCTGCATATCCTCCATATCATGAGAAGCGACGATAATCGTTTTCCCTTGCTTTCTAAGAAGCTCAAGCAGTGTCCAGTAGTCTCTTTTGGCCTGAGGGTCAAGACCCGTAGTAGGCTCGTCCAAAAAGATGATCTTGGGATCATTCACAAGCGCAATCGCCAGTGCAGTACGTTGCCTCCAACCGCCAGATAATCGTTTTACCAGCTTATCCGAGTAAGGGCTGAGTCCGAATTGCTCTATGATATGATCTAGGTTATTTTTACGTTTGTAGAAGCCTTGGAACATCTCCATTGCTTCGCGAACATTCATTTTATCCACTAAGGACGTGCTTTGCAGATGGATGCCGATGTCTTCCTTCAGACGCTCCGCCTCTAGTACAACATCATGTCCATAGATTCGAATACTCCCCTGATCCGGCATACGAATGCCCATTAGCATCTCGAGCAGTGTCGTTTTCCCAGCACCATGCATGCCAATAATACCAAACAATTCTCCTTCATTAACTTTGAAGGATACGGAATCTACTGCCTTATTCGCACCATAATACTTGCTGACCGAGCTTACCTGAATGATCGTTTCCTTATCCATTCTTGGGCTAACCTCCATTCACACTAAAGCATTGTTAGTTGACTCGCTTTAAGGTGAGATTTATGTTTTGGTATGCGTCATAGTTTTACGATAACGCATGCTGCTCTTTTTTTCACCGAAAACTTACCTAGTAATTTCCGCAATATTTTTGCGTGACCGCAATACAAGCGCAAAACAAAAAGAGACTTATTTCTATGGTTTTCCATAGTAAAATAAGTCTCTTTTAATTATCCACAGAGTTATTAACAATTCTGTATAAATTGTTAGTTAATTCAGTCAGTAGTGCTTTAGCGTTAGAGTAGCATTTACGCGGATTTCGTCGATATATAGGTACATCTTCTCATACCCGCAGTACTTATCCACTTTATCCACAATACCCACAGCGCTTTTCTGAAAAATCCATCCCCTTTTCATCCACAGTATTAACCTTTAGTAAATCCAGTGTTTTCGCGCATTTCAGCATTTTATACACAATTCAAGGGGGTTATGTGGATAACTTTGTGCACAACACTAATTTTGGAAGTTTTTTAACTCTATTTTCTAATTTCGATGTAAAGTAAAATTGTGGATGAACTTAGTAGATGTTCATTATCCGCATAATCAACCAGCATTTGCAGAAATGATCGATATCCATCCTCACACGCCTCTACTATTTCTGAGTAACTGCTTGTTCCGCTTCTACACGTTGAACCACTCTGCTGCCTGTGGTCATAACCGCTTGGTTGCAAGCAGCTACGTAAGCCTGTGCGGCTGCAAGAACAATATCATCATGAATCGATGTTCCACGGAATCGCTGCTGCTCGTGTATGATACTAACGACTGCCTCGCCATGCGCGTCCTCTCCAGTTGATAGCGAGTGAAGCTCCAGATCCTCGAATTCGGCTGCTACTGGAATGGCCTGCTGAATAGCATGAATGACTGCTTCAATCGGACCTGCACCCATTGCCATATAGGATTGCTCTACTCCATATTCATTCTCGCGAATCGTAACGGTTGCCGTTCGTGAACGCTGCGTGCCTGCATGTACATGCAGGTCAACCAGCACGTATGGATCAGGCTGCGTCTGCGTCAGTTCTCCCGCGATGCGAATCAGCTCATCATCTGTAACTATTTTTTGCGCATCCGCCTTCACTTTGAATTTGTCGTATACATCTTGAAGCTGTGCATCCGTCAGATCAATGCCGAATTCCGATAGCCGATGCTTGATCGCATGGCGACCGGAGTGCTTGCCAAGAATAATCATGTTGCGGGGAATCCCCATTGCTTCTGGGTCCATAATTTCATACGTATTGCGATTTTTCAGCAAGCCATCCTGATGAATGCCTGACTCATGCTGGAACGCATTCCGTCCAACGATTGGTTTATTGAATGCAATCGGAAAGTTCATTGCACGGCTGACCATACGGGAGGTTTCGAATATTTCTCCAATTTGAATATTGGTCTCTGCTTGAATCGCATCCTTTCGCGTCTCAATGGCCATAACTAATTCCTCCAAGGAGCAGTTACCTGCGCGTTCCCCAACGCCGTTTACAGTGACCTCAATTTGCGTTGCCCCGCCATGGATGGCTGCGATGCTATTAGCTACGGCTAGACCAAGATCATTATGGCAATGAGCACTATACCGCACCGTTTCTCCACCTCTCGCCTGACTTCGCACGGCGCGGAAAAGTTCCCGCATTTCCTCGGGCATCGCGTAGCCAAGCGTATCTGGCAGATTGATTATCGTTGCCCCTTCCGCAATGACCGCTTCAACGAGCTGGATCACAAAATCTCTGCCGGAGCGAGTCGAGTCCATAGCGGAGAATTCGATCTCATCCACGAACTGCTTGCCGTAAGCGACCATATCGCGAGCAATCTGAACGACCTCGTCACGCGATTTGCGAAGCTGATGATTGAGATGAATGTCAGAGGAGGAGATGAACAGATGCAGGCGTCTTCGCGCCGCATCCTGCGTCGCTTTAACGGCAGCATCAATGTCTACCTTTACTGCTCTTGCGAAGCCGGCAATTTCTACATGCTGCAGCTCACGGGAAATTTGCTGAACAGCAGCAAACTCACCTGGACTCGATACAGGAAACCCCGGCTCAATAACATCTATTCCTAATTTGCCAAGTTGGCGTGCAATGATGATTTTGCGTTCTGGGTCAAGCGAAGCGCCTGGAGATTGCTCGCCGTCCCGCAGTGTCGTATCAAATATTTGAATTTTTTTCATTTCGTTTGTCATTGTTAATTCCTCCTATAGGATTGTAGGTTATTCGATTTTTGGCAAGGTGAAACGGCTGTCGCCGTCCTTTGGCGATGCGGCGCGTTTCATTCCGAGAAATATAGAAAGAGTTGGCGAAATGATATATTTTCCTATATTTGCACAAAAAAAGCTCGTCGTCTCCTTGTAAGAGACGACGAGCTTACGCTGCCGTGGTACCACTCTAATTGACAGGATCTTGCTGCAGTCATTTGGAGCTGAGCCGGCTTCTGTATAGAAGTCAGCTCGCTTAACTGCAGGGATTCATGCCCGCTTAAAAGCCCGATGACGGCGGCTAGCCGTAACGATGTAGTATACTGCAGCCTCGTGCAGTCATTTCCACCGTTCCGCTCCCAGGCGAGATTCAAACCTCAGCTTCGACTGCGTCACACCAACCCGCAGCTCTCTGTTTGGATTTGTTTCGTCAAGTTCCCTTGAGTCATCACAATTCCAATTTGCCAGCTTACTATTCTACTGCTCCTGTTCATAGCGTTTCCACTCTATGTTGTTTGCATCTTAATCGTCAAAAGGCCAATACCTTCACTTCATAGACAACAAGAAAAGCCTGTCATCTCTTGAATCAAGAGACGACAGGCTATGAAAGACCCGCGCGGTACCACCCTTGTTGACTCCCATACGCTTGTAAACAAGCAGGGACGCCCAACTTAAGCATATGGCCAACTCCGGATGTTGACTCACATGCACCCGATTACGGCGGTTAACCGTAACAATGTACCTGCATGGCTATTGGCAATTCGTGAGCTGCCGCCACCGTTTCCATTGTTCCGCTCCCAGGTGAGCTTCAAGCATCCATCGACTGCGTTGCACCAACCCGCAGCTCTCTGTGCCGATGCGGTTCATGAATATTACTCATTCATGTCGCGCTGCCGACATTCCCGGACAAGCTTTACTGTTCCTGTTCTTTGCGTTTATTACGTATGAGATTGAAGTTGTGAAGTATTGTTGCTTATTATATGCGCTTCGAAATAGTCTGTCAATTCTTATTCCAAAGTTTTTTAATCAGCATGATTGACTGACCAGCTCTCTAGTGAAAACCCCGGGTCGCCTTTCAAATCCAGATCCGTGAATTGTGAACGTTTAAGCTTCAGATAAGCTGCGGCACCAATCATGGCCGCATTATCCGTACACAGCACATTCGAAGGAATCAATAGCGGTATTCGATTCGACTCACATTTTGCCGTCAAAGCGGCACGAAGACCTCGGTTTGCGGCAACTCCACCGCATAAAAGCAGCTGCTTCGCCCCATATTGCAAGGCTGCGCGCAGAGCCTTGGTGACAAGCACCTCGGTTACCGACTCTTGGAATCCGCGCGCGAGCGCACCTTCATCAAGATCCAGACCCTTCATTCTATGCTGGTTAATGACAGCTAGTACAGCCGACTTCAGGCCGCTGAAGCTGAAATCATAGCTGTCTGCCTCCAGCCACGCTCGCGGCAAATTGATTGTATGCTCCGCTTCAACAGCAAGTCTATCAATATGAGGCCCACCTGGGTAGGGCAACTTAAGTGCACGAGCAACCTTATCATAAGCTTCGCCGACCGCATCATCTCTAGTCCGACCAACGACTTGAAAGTTGCCCTCACTCTCCATAAGCACTAGCTCCGTATGCCCGCCAGAAACGACCAGCGCCATGCATGGATAGACGATGGTATGCTCAAGCTCATTCGCATAGATATGTCCCGCGATATGATGGGTTCCAATAAGTGGAATATCGAGTGCCATCGAGAGGCTCTTAGCTGCAACAATGCCTACAAGCAAAGCACCGACAAGACCGGGGCCTTGCGTCACAGCAATCGCTGACATGTCCTTTAACGTAAGCCCTGACTCTTTGATCGCCTGCTCAATAATCATCGTTATTACTTCCACATGCTTGCGCGAGGCAATCTCCGGAACCACGCCTCCGTACCGCTCATGTATTTCAATCTGACTAGATACCACATTAGACAATATTTGCTTCCCACCGCGAATAACGGCTGCCGACGTCTCGTCGCAGCTCGTTTCAATAGCCAGTATAATATCGCCCTTTGGCTGTATACTGTCTGTGTTTTCTAATTGCGTCACAATCATTGTTCCCCTGCTTTCAACCGCACTTGGTCGAGCTCTGCCCACATAATAAGCGCATCCTCATTGTTGTCTGAATAGTACCTTGGACGAATACCGGCAGGCTCAAAGCCGTATTTGCGGTATAGCTGCTGCGCCACCTCATTGGAAGGTCTCACTTCTAGCGTCATTTTGGCTGCGCCAAAAAATACAGCCGTTCGCTGCATCTCCAAGAGCAGGCAGCTGCCGAGGCCTTGACCGCGGAAATCCGCTCTTACCGCAATATTAGTGACATGCGCTTCATCCATTATGATCCACATGCCTCCATATCCAATAACTTGGCGTTCGTATTCCATGATCATATATCGCGCGAACATGTTGTTCATAAGCTCATTCGTAAAGGCCTCAGCCGTCCATGGACTTGAGAAAGCCTCATGCTCTATATCAACGATAGCTGGAATATCCGCCATCGTCATCGCACGATAAATAAGCTCGTTCACATCTGCTATCATTGCTTCGCTTCACCCTCCTGCTTCGCTTTCCAGACGACTTCTGCCTCGGTAAGCTGGGTATAGTTAGGTATAAAAGTGTGCGGGTCCTCCGTCAAGCCTGCAGCCAGCCGAATGCGGCCAAGTTTAGCAATCCATTGCCCCTCTTGGATAAAAGGCTGCAGCCGAACGGCAACGCCTGCAAGTTCTCCGATTTGCTGCAATCGCACAGCCTCTTGTTCATGAAGAGACAAATCCCCTACTAAAGAAATACTCCGCACCTTGCCGTTCTGCTCTGACAAACGCTGCTCCACTTGATTAACAAAGTCCTTCATAAGCCGGATGCCATCATCAAGCCAGCGACTCCATTCCACTTGTCCCGTAAGTGCGAAGCCGGATGAATAGACCTGTCCTCGCCGCGCATCCATGATTGGGAGCACCCAATGTTCGTCCTCTGCCTCGCGATATGTCGTCTCATTTGCATCCAAATGCTGATGCCAAGCACCATAAGCGAGTGCCTCCAAGCTTGATACGCCCACTAGTGGCTTATTCCATACCCAAGCAAGCGTCTTCGCTACAGAAACCGCAATGCGCATTCCGGTATATGAGCCCGGTCCGTTCCCGACAGCCAGTGCTTCGATGTCTGATTCGTTTATTTCGCTTTCCTTCAGCATTTGCTTGATATGCGATACGACATGTACCGAGTGGTTCCGCTCGGCTAATGTTTGTATTTCGGCAAGTACATCTTGATCGTTCACAATAGCTGCTGCCATAGCAGCCGTTGATGTATCCAGTGCCAATATTATACCTGCTTGGCCCTTCTTTTCCGTTGTCATCTGCCTGCTCCTATCTCTTGTACAGCCCGGCACCAGCTTGCGTACTGCTCGCCGAAGCCGGTTAGTCGTATGCGGCGAGCCTCATCGCCTAAGTGCTCGATAAACAGCTCCATTCGTTCAGCGGGAAGCAGTTCCTTGATCAAGCTTGCCCATTCAACGATCGTTGCCCCATCACCAAAAAAATAGTCATCCAAACCAAGCTCATCCGCTTCATCCTGTGACAGCCTGTATACATCCATATGGTAAAAGGGCAGCTTCTCCCCTTCGTATTCCTTAATAATCGTAAAGGTTGGACTGTTCACAACACCCTTCACGCCGATGGCCTTCGCAAAGGCTTGGGAGAACCTGGTTTTCCCAGCGCCTAAATCTCCATCTAATGTCAGTATTACCCCTGGCTTCACCCAATCGGCAAGCAGTTCGGCCAAAGCAACCGTGTCCTGCTCCGTATGTGCGAGCCATATGGCCTGATCAATCTGTTGCTCCATGCTTGTTCACCCATTCATAACTAGAAATGATTGTATCCACGCTTCTGAAGCTCTACTCTTCTGCCTGACTGAGCTGATCCGAGCGCATCCCCATAGGACTGATTACTGCTTATGAGCGTAACGGCAGGCTCGCCTGCTTCGGTTTCTCCAATAATAAAAAAAGGGATGCCTTCTTGATGAAAAGCAGCCCGCATAGGCTCCACATCTTCACGATCCATCGTGCCAAGCAGCACGTAATCCTCGCCCCCGTATAACATCCATTCAAGCGGGTCGATACCTACACTTGAAGCATAGGCCGCCATGCTGCCGCTTCTAGGCAGCAGCGCCTCACTCAGAACAAGACGAAGGCCCGACGCCTCGGCAATTTCCCATGCTTCGCTGGCAAGGCCGTCACTGACATCGTTAAGGGAGCGGCAGGTTCCCCGCTCAAGCAGCAGCCGGCCGGCACGAACGGATGGCTCCGGCCGTTGATGCGCTTGTACAAGCTGTGCTTCTCGCGTCTGGCTGAAGTCCTTCGGCTGCAGCAGCTCACCCGATTGCTGCTCGTGCGCCAGCAGCACATGCAGCCCCGCCGCCGACATCCCGGCTGCGCCGGTCACAAACACCGCATCGCCCGGCTGCGCACCCGAACGTCGCAGCTCTCGCCCCGCTTCCACGGTTCCCGTTAGCGTTACCGCGACAACCAATTGCCCCGGCGCCGACGTCGTATCGCCGCCTACAACGGCAACCCCGTAGCGCTCGGCGCACTCGTACAGCCCGTCGTACAGCCTGCGCATCCGCTCCGACGTATACGTGGGCGGCACGCTGACCGAGACGAGCGCATGCAAGGGCACGCCTCCCATCGCGACGATATCGCTGATGTTCGTCGCAAGTGCCTTATAGCCGACATCCTCGTCCCGCATCGTCGACTGCTTGAAGTGGACGGTCTCCACCATCGTGTCGACCGCCAGCAGGAGCCGCTTCGGCGAGGCTACGCCGTCCTCCGCATAAGCAGCATCGACGACAGCGGTATCGTCGCCGATACCCATAACGACTCCGCGCTGCTGCTGCCACGCTTGCTGCTGCCTGCCGGCAGTCCAATGACGTATACTTGCGAACTCATCCAAACCACTGTTCCCCTTCAACCCAAAGCCGCAAACTTAAGCCCTATGTGCAGCCATGGCTTATCGTCTATTCATAAGCTCTACTATCATCATTAGTGAATATCGCGTTTCTTAAACCGTCCGCCCTTCACATCGTGAATATTGCCAACGGCAAGAAACGCAACAGGATCGAGCTCATGGACAATCGATTTCATCTTCGCTTCCTCAAGCCTTGTAATGACACAGAAAATAACGCGTTTGCTTCCGCCTGTGAAGCCGCCCTCTCCGTGCAAATAAGTAACGCCGCGACCAAGCCGGCTCATAATAGCTGCGCCGATCTCCTTCGCTTCCTCACTAATGATCCATACGGCCTTCGATTCATCGAAGCCCTCTATCGTCACATCAATTACTTTGAACGCAATGTAATAAGCGATCAACGAAAACATCGCCCGGTCCCAGCCGAATACGAAGCCTGCACTGCCAAGAATAAATAAGTTAAAAAACATAACCGTCTCGCCAACGGAGAATGGCAAGCGCTTATTAAACAGAATCGCCACGATCTCCGTCCCATCAAGAGAACCACCGAAGCGAATAACCATGCCGACACCGATACCCAGAATCACTCCCCCGAATATAGCGGCCAAGAACGGCTCTACCGTGAGCGGAGGCACTGGATGAAGCAGAGCCGTCCCGATTGACATGACGGTTACGCCATACAAAGTCGAAATCGCAAAGGTTTTGCCGATTTGCTTATAGCCGAGAAACAGGAAAGGCAGGTTCAATATGAAAAGAAAAATTCCGAGCGGCAGTGATGACAAATGGGATGCCATAATCGATACGCCGACGATACCGCCATCAATAATATGATTGGGTACTAGAAAAATTTCCAGCCCAACCGCTACCAATGCAGCACCTAGCGTAATAAACAACACCCTCTTGAGAACCTCGAGCTTCGATAGCCTGTGGTGCTGTAAAGTACCCATACGTGAACTCACTTCCCCTGCTAGCTCTTTTTCTCATTATTTTACCTTAAACGCTATCAGATATAAAGTAAGTCTAGCATTATTATAAAAAAGAAACCTTCCATCCCCTAAGCAGCGCACTGCCGGGATGAAAGGCTTCTCTATCATTCCAGTTATCCGATAACCGCGAACGCTTCTACACCCGCAGGTATCGATTTCGTCCGGTATACTCTACCGAAGCTATCATAAACCTGAATGGTATAGCTTACTGTCGTCAATGTCGAAATGGCACTAAAAAACACGACCCCAAACCGATCGAAGAACGCTGTTTGAATAAGCGTATTTCCTCTGAATAACGCAGCATTAAAGCCTGTTGTGTTGAATGGCACACCTCTGTTATCTACCCACAACACGGTCAAACGGTTAAAGGTCGGACCACTTTGCTGATTGCCTACTGTCGTTTTTTTCAACTTGATTTTATCTACGTTTTTCGGATTAAACAAAGGGGGCTTTGCTCGATTTCCCATACTATCACTCCTTCCCGCATCTATATTAAAATATGCGAGATTGCAAGCTTTGGTATGGTCTTGACCCTACGAACAATGCCTAATTTTTAATCGATTCTTCCGTTTCGTTTATAGTTCCTTGACGATAGTAATATGAAGCTCATCCTTCAGCTCCAGTTCATAAGGAGAAGCGGGCATCGATCCATTCGCCTCCATGATGATGCGTACACGCGGACGGTGCACAGCAAGCTCATTGTTTTCTGTCACGACGCCGACTTGTCCCGTACTCAGTAGCAGCGATGTGGAAACGGGATAAATCGATATATGCCGGCAAAAAAGCTTTATCAGCTCATGATCGAAAAAAGTTCCTCCTGCTGCAAACAAAAACTCGATCGCTTCGCTCGCTGTGTATCTCTTACGATACGGCCGCGGAGAGGTCAATGCGTCAAACGTATCCGCTAAACCTACAATTTGTCCGAACATATGAATATCGTTTTCCTTCAGTCCACGCGGATATCCTGATCCGTTAAAACGCTCATGATGCTGAAGGGCGCAATGGGCAGAAACGATTGAAATATCATGATATTTCCGCAGAATGTCGAAGCCGTCCTTCGCATGTGCATGGACAATCGTCCGCTCCTCCGCCGTGAATGGCTTCGTTTGATTCAACAACTTCGTTGGCACCTTGGTCATGCCAATATCGAAGAGAAGAGCACCTATTCCCAGTTCTTCAAGCTGGTTGCGGTTAAGCCCCTTAGCTATTCCCATAATACCTGCGAGTACCGCTACATTAAACGAATGCTGAAACAAATAGCCATCCATCGCATGAATACTTGATAAATTAACGAGCATATTCGGTCTTGTTGCTAGATCCTGCATGATCTGACCGAACACCGCTCTGAAATTCCGACCCATATCAGGTGCAATAGTACGACTCTTTGATACGTTCTGATCTTTGAAGGAGTTCATCGTTTTATAAATAGTATCCACTGCTTGCTTCCGCGTTTCGTCTCGAATGGCATCCTCTGGAATAATATCCTCCGTCATGCCATCCTCTATGAATAGAAAGTCAATGCCTAAGTTAAACAATCGATCGATGTAACGATCATTCAGCTCTACCCCTTCTCCTAGAAGTACGTTTCCGTTCTCCT
The DNA here is from genome assembly GCF_005930355.1 of Paenibacillus sinopodophylli. Lineage (GTDB taxonomy): Bacteria > Bacillota > Bacilli > Paenibacillales > Paenibacillaceae > Pristimantibacillus > Pristimantibacillus sinopodophylli. The sequence continues at coordinate 65,385 of NZ_VDBO01000013.1, read as the reverse complement.
GAAATATAGGTTTAGCCACTTTGTCTCCCGGCTTGACCATTCCAATCTGTACTTTTCTCATTAGATTAGTTCCCGCCTTCGATAGTTTAGAGCTTGTAATCAGATAGCCTCTATTTTAACAGAACTATGTTCGACTGACTACGGCGATACCATTGGAAAGAAGCCTGAACAACATGTTCAGACTTCTAGGCTAATTTACGTTTCACGATTCGATTGCGTCCGTTATATTTGGCTTCATACAGTGCGGCGTCCGCTTGTGCAAGCAGTTCTCGCAGGAAGGCTTTCGGATCATCCAGATCAGCAGGCTCGAAATGCTCAATCGAAATGACGCCCATACTGATTGTAACCGATACCGGCGGCTCGCCGATTCCCGTACTGATTTGGTTCTGCTCGACAGCTTCCATCAGAAGCTCTGCGATCAGATCCGCCTGATCACGGTTCGTATGCGGCAAGTACACGGTAAATTCCTCACCGCCGTATCTTGCCAGTATATCCGTAAAACGTAGTGCGCCTCGAACGGCATCGACGGTACCGCAAAGCACCTCATCGCCGATCAAATGTCCGTATTTATCGTTAACCGATTTGAAATGGTCAAGATCGAATAAGAATATAGAAAACGGGATGCCATATCGAATGTTGGCAATCACCTCTAGCTCCAATTGATGCAGCAGATAACGGCGGTTGAAGCAGCCCGTCAAACCATCGGTAATTGCCATATGCTCCAGCTTCTTATTCGCCTGGAACAGCTCGTCCTGCATAATAAGCAAATCACGGTTGCGATCATGCAGCTGCTCATTCTGACTGTTCGTCTCCTCTACCAGCAATCGAAGCTCAGTCACGTCCTGGAAGGTCAACACCCTGCCAACAGGTATTTTCTTATGGTTAAGAATAGGAGCCGACTGCACGATGATATGGCGGTATTTATCATAAGATATCGCAATTTCTACTTCTATTCGCTCAAGAGGGCGCTTACGCTGCTCCTCAAAAAACGCGGAAAACTCTCTTGCTGCTTCCCCCTTAAATTGCGGGCCTAGAATTGCCGGAGTAAATTTATCACCGATCCTTACTCGGAAGATCGGTTTAATGATCTTATTCAGCTCAATAATAATATCGTACTCGTCCAACACGATAATGCCCATCGACATGGTATTCATCACATCCCTCTGGACGGTTTGAATAATATCGAGCACCTTGTGTCTTCGAATAGCGTTAACCAAATAAATGGCAGAAAAAGCCATACCAACTGAAATGAGCGGCACATACCGGTTGATCTCCTCAATAAGGGCGATATTAATGAGCAGATCCAGTAGCGCGAATCCAACCAATACGATCATACCGTTCATAGCTGTCTTGATAACCATGCGTTGCCGATCAGAATTTTCTTCGCGCAGCTTCTGAAACATAATAACAAACGACACCGAAACATAAAGAATAAGCTGTACAATCATAATCCAATACAGCGGACCATGCTGAAGCTGTTTAAGCGGAGTCAAGTCTGAATTGATGCTCAAAAACATGCCGTTCGGATTTGCGATTACCGCTGCGACAGATATAAGCGCAGGAATGGCCAAAACGAAAAGCCGATTCTTCCTTATGACATACGATTGACCGGTCAGAAAGAGAATAAAGGCAAACCAGCCCAGTCCGAGCAGTGAGAGTCCAATATACGAAACAGAGAGATAGAATAGCCTGAAGCTCTCAGACAACACAGTCTGCGATACGAATTGAGAGAACGTCCAGCTCATAAAAACGACATGTAGAAAAAGGTATATCCTATGTAGTACCGTAACGGTTCTAGCGGCAAACACGTAGAAAAACAAGCCGAGCAGCACTAGAAACATACTAAAGTCGAGCCAGATCATCCATTCCATTACGGTTCACCCATTCATTTGATAGCCATCTTCTTCCATTGTATCAAATGTTAATTCTATCGACAATTGCTTAACCTCAAAAATCTCAAAGTTTAACGATCGTTTTGCCCCGTCTTAATCAGAATCGACCTCTGGCCATCGTTCAGCAAGCATATGCTCCAAGGAGGGTGAAAGATTTAGAAATTGGCGGAATTGCTTATACTGCTCCCATTTCTTCACAGAAGGCTCAAGGTGCTCCGATCTTACCGCTCGAATGAGCAAGTTTTTCGGTGTATGCTCTGGATCTACAAATTCCAGCATCTGCACCTTGTAGCCAAGCACCTCCAGCAAAGTTCCACGTACAGCATCCGTAGCAAGTGCCGAGAATCGCTCCTTGAGTAGGCCTTGAGAGAGCAACGGAGATAGAACATCATTGCTCACCTGTTTGAAGAGCTCATGCTGACAGCATGGAACCGACATAATGACCGATGCTCCCCAGTTAACAGCCTTAGCCAGCGCTGCGTCCGTTGCTGTATCGCAGGCATGCAGCGTGACGACCATATCCGCTTCGTTCAGTTCCTCATACTCCGCTATGTCGCCAACCAGAAACCGCAGCTTGTCATAGCCCAGTTTCTCAGCAAGCTCCGTGCAGAAGGCAATCACGTCCGCTTTCAGATCAAGCCCGATAATGCGGATATTCCGCTGCTGCTCCACCGCAAGCAGATGATACAAAGCAAAAGTTAAATACGATTTGCCGCAGCCGAAATCAACGATCGTAAGCTCCTTGTTCTTAGGCAGGTAAGCAAGCACATCTGTCACCATTTCAAGAAAGCGATTGATTTGCCTATACTTGTCCTGCTTCTTCGCATGGACGAGCCCCTCGGGAGTCATGATGCCCAGCTCGACAAGGAATGGCGCAGCTTTTCCTTCGGCAAGCACGCGCTGCTTCTGTCTGTTATGCTGTTGAACGTTTTTTTTCGCATCACCGGTCGGCGGCTTCTTCAAGATTGCAGCTTTACCCTTCTTGCTAAAGAGCAGCTGCACATCTGCTTCTACTGTCTTAATCAACGCTTGCCTATATTGATCCTGCAGCAAGGCAATCATTCGATCTCCGGCCTCGCTAGCTGCAAGGTTATCATGCGTTACTTTATTAGCGAAATGATATTCAAATTGATAATGAAGCCCGCTCTTCATCTCGATGGGACGAACGATAGTTTTGGGAGCCGCCGTTCCATCCTTGCGCTTAGGCTGGCTTAACGATGCTTGCAGCAGTTCTTTGCCGCTGATCCAGCCAGCTATGTCTTGCTGCCATTGTTCTGTCATGATGCTGTCTCACTCCTAGCCTCTATTCAAGCTAAGCGCAGCGTCGCGCCCAGCTGGTTACAATCGATTATTTATCTATCAATTCTGCCAAACCTTGCTTAATCTCCTCGCGCGGCAGTCCGCCCGCTTCCAGCCGTTCATCTGCTTGAAGCAGCATTCGTCTGTATAACGCCTCTGCTTCGGCTTGGGATAGGATATGATCCTCAAGCAGCTCATACATGAGATTCTCTGCTGAGTCGAATCGTCCTTCCTCCATATGCCATTCAATGAGTAGACGCTTGGACTTAGGAGGCAGCTCATATGGAAGGAGCTTCTCCATCAGCTCTCTTACCATTTCCCGCGGATCGGCGAACGTCGCCTCAGCTTCTGCCAGAACTAACCTCACAGAGAGGTGCAGAGCCTTCAAATAAGCAAAGAAGCTCTCATCCTCGCGCCCGAGATCAGCGTTAATCTCCGCATCCTGTTTCATCAGCATGGCAATTGCTTGCAAATGGTCGGTTTCCAAAACCCCGTTCGTCGTCATCATTTGAATTAAATCCTCATCGGATAAGGAGCGGATCAGCTTGCTGCTCAAACGAAACTTATTATCCAGCAGCTCGTCGATGAACAGCAGCGCATCCTCATGCTTGCGCTCACGTCTTAGATTCAAAATCTGGCCTACTGCTTCTGTCATCTGTTCAATCATCCGCATGAAGTAATCCCGTTGAAACATATGGCTTCCCCTCTCCCTGCTGCAGGCTATCGCTTAACGTTGGTTCACGAAGTTGAGAATCGCCGTAATTAACGCTCGCGGCTGCTCAACCATCCCCATATGACCGGAGCTATCCAGCTCCACCTTCGTAACCCAATCATTAGTTGCTGCAAAAACACTTTCCAGCGGAATGACTTTATCATGCGTCCCTGCTGCGAGAAGCACAGGAAGCTCAGACTGCTCAATAACAAATTTTCGATCTGGTCGAACCTTCATCCCTTTAGCTGTAGCAATTGCACCGTTAAGTGAAGTACCATAGCCAATTTGCTTGCCGCGATTCACTTCACTTTGCATCGCTTCGAGATTCACAGCAGCAAAGAGCTTGGGAATCAGTCCATCAACGAATGACTGCACGCCATTTTCTTCTAACGCTGCTACCGCTTTATCTCTATTATCTTTGGCAGCTTCACCATCTGGAAGCGCAGTTGAGTGTATCAGTCCGAAGCCTGATAGCTTCTTGGCGTATTTCTCGACAAATGCCAAGGTAATATAACCGCCTAAAGAGTGACCAAGCAGCACGGCGTTATGGATTTGCAGCTTTATGAGCAACTCCGCAACATCCTCTGCGTATTTCTCCATCGTGTAAACTTCTTCTTCAGGTGCCGAGCTTCTGCCATGCCCGCGTGCGTCTGGTGCAATGATGCGGACGGACTGCTCAAGCTCCTCTACGATCTGCTCCCAATAGGCGGAGCTTCCACAATAACCGTGAAGCAAGACGATCACCTTCGTTATGCCATCTTCCGCTCCTCCATCATGAGGATGAGAGTCATAATACGCAAGCTCAATACCATTATTAAGCAATACTTTACGTTGTGCGATTGAATACACTTCAACTGTCTCTTCTTTGCTCATGTCATTCATGCTCCTTTATACAATTGGAATTTGCAATTCATTTTCAATTGTTCCCTGCTGCTTAGTATTTTTCTCCCACGCTGATCCGATGGCATCTGCTAATTCGCGCGCCATACGCAGCACTTGGTAGAGCGAGGTTGTCTGCAGCATCCAGTAAGCCTTCGGGCCGTTAGCGTTAACAACACCCGCTATGCTGAACTGCCCGATTGGCGGCAGTCTGCGACCGATTGCTTTTCCCGGTTGAAGCGGGCCCTCCTCTATCAGAAACCGTCCTATTGAGGACGGTTTTCCCAAGCAAGCGTCGATTGCGATGACCGTTGCTTCCTTCGGTATGGCTTGCACAGCTTGCTCAACGGCATGTGCATCGCATGGCTGTTGAAGCGTTCCAATGACATTCTGCCAACCTCGTTCTGCCAGCATACTGCCTACCAGGGGACCGAAGGAGTCACCCGATGAACGATCGCTGCCGATACATACGAACACTACGCGGCTTACATCACTATGTTTAGCTGCAATGGATGCAAGAAATCGTTCTATTTCATTTTCCGTTAACTGTTCCGTCTCCAAGCACCTGCCCTGTAATCCAAGCTATTCATTCCTGTTTTTAATTGTATCCAATTTTAAGTGACTGTTCAATTTGTGGTCATTCCTACTTGAAACATGATACAATTGCAACAAAGCATAAGCCAAGGTGAAACGGCTGTCGGCGTCCTTTGGAGGCGCAGCGCATTTCATTCCGAGAAATATAGAGAAAGTTGGAAATATGATATACTCTCCTATATTTCAAGCAAAAACATCTTCGGCGTCCTTTAGATGCTGAAGCAGCTTTGACGGTGAAATATAAGCCCTTTATAAGCTAACAAACTTATAAATTCTTATATTTGAACGAATATCGCATACACCGAGACCTAATTCGTCTCGAATTTCATTCAGGAGGCACTCCATGACTAATTTAGACCAGCCTACACAAGAGAACGTCGCGTTTATGATCGAAGTAATCAAAACAAAACTCAAAATGGCTTCCGCCGCCGCTATGCAAGCTTCCAATTTCGACCTTGGCAAGTATGAAGACATAAAAGAATTGTACGAGGTTGTCGACTCCAAGGAGAAATTCAGCATTAGCGAAGTTGAAGCTTTAGTATCCGAGCTTGGCAGACTACGCAGCCAATAACTTTTTAACAAACAAAATATTCCAGTATCAGACATTTATTTGCAAAATACAACAAAAGAAGAACCGAGCCTGGCAACTGCGCCGAGCTCGGTTCTTTTCACAAAAATATAGGAAAGTATTTCATTTGGCCAGCTTTCTCTATATTTCTAAGCGAAACGTTAGCTTAGCCGCCATAGGATGGCTTCAGTCGTTTACGCTTGTCCAAACTACTCTTGTGCTTCCTCTTCCAATTCTGCTCCAACGATCGACAGCTTAATGGAAACGTTTTTATGTTCACCTTTAAGAAAATGAGCAATACGCTCTAGCTTGTCAGCAAGCTCCGGCCCGCTTAGTGTCGTGTTCAAGTGATAGTCAAAGCTGTCAGCAGGCAGCTTGCGCTCTAACAGTGCACTTTGACCTGACCAGCCACGCTCTCCCGCCGCGTTAGCACGAGCAATCAATTGCTCTTGAACCGGATAAAACTTATCTGATTTGTTCACGACTCTTTCATAAATACGCAGCTTCTTCAGCAGCATATAGTACTGCGCCGAGTGCTTGAAATTCCATGCCTCGCGTATATCCTTCAGCGTATAGTCCATCTTCCAGCGTTTAAGCTTTTCTACTTGCTCATCAGTACTAAGCTGCAAGAAATCGTCCAGCGGCAGCATTTTTTCGGACATATTGACCCCTCCGATAAATAGTTTATAGAGTTATAAAAATATTAATACTCATTGCTTTGTTTATCATATAAAAAATACCATAAATTTTGTCACTTTACAAATTAATATAAACTCACATTCGTAATTATAGCATTAACAATCAAAAGTACTGCCTATAGAAGAAAGCCTCCACTCCCTCATCTAGCGTGAAGAGGGGGTGGAGGCGTATCTTATCTATGCTCTTTGCAGTCCGATTGATGTTAAAAACCGCTCAAATGCAGCAGTACCCGCTTCAGTACGTTTGTACACCCCTGCATCCTTAAGGACATCTAGAAATTTGCCGCCTGTTTCGGATTCCACAATTGATTTGGCTTGCTCGGCTGTGTTAGCCGTGCCGAAGCGCTCGATGAGCGATGTCAGCCATGATGCGTGGTTATGAAGCGGATGATCTGCAGCATGAAGGGCAGTTGGATCTTCTTGTGAAGCACTCGTCAGATAGCCCGCGATTTGACCCAGCTCATCCTTAAGCCGTCCTGGCAGTACAGCCAGCCCCATCACTTCAATCAAGCCGATATTTTCTTTCTTGATATGATGTAGATGCTTATGCGGATGGAAGATGCCGTCTGGGTGCTCTGTGCTCGTACGATTGTTCCGAAGGACCAAATCGATCTCGTACTCTCCGTTGTCTCGTAAACGAGCAATCGGCGTAATCGTATTGTGAGGTGTCTGAGTCCCGTCTGCTTCTTCTGTGAACGCCAATACGTCAGACTCTTCATCACTGTATGCTCGCCATTCATCCAGTATCCGGCAAGCTGCACTATGCACATCTGCTTTCGATGAACCATTGATACGTACAACTGACATCGGCCAGTTCACGATGCCGAAGCGCAAGCCTGACAGCTTAGGATCCACATACAGGACATCCGTAGATGCGGCTTCCATAGGGAAGACATGCCTTCCTCCTTGGAAATGATCATGACTTAGAATCGAGCCTCCTACAATCGGCAGATCTGCATTCGAGCCGATGAAATAGTGAGGGAACAGCTCTACGAAATCAAGCAGTCTGGCGAAGGAGGAATGGGAAATAACCATCGGCTCATGTGCGCCTTTGAATATGATGCTGTGTTCGTTGTAATACACATAAGGGGAGTATTGGAAGTACCATTGCTCCTCTTGAAGTGTGAGCGGCAAGACGCGGAGATTCTGACGAGCAGGGTGATCTGGACGTCCCGCATAGCCGACATTCTCAATGCACAGCAGACATTTCGGATATTTCGCTGGTGGCAGCGTTTTGAGCAGCGCAATTTCCTTAGGGTCCTTCTCCGGCTTAGAGAGATTAATCGTAATCTCCAGCTTGCCGAATTCTGTATCGTGCAGCCAATATTGATTTTTGCGAATACGATCCATTCGGATATAATTCGAATCAATGTTTAATTCGTAGAACGCATCTGTTGCAGCTTTGAGGCCCTCTTCCTTGGCTGTACGCTGAAAGGCTGCATTCGCCTCAGACGGACGCGGCAATAAATAGCCCATAATTCGCGCATCCAGAAGGTCTCTGTACGTATTCGTATTGTCTGGAATTATGCCAATTGCAAAACCATAATCAAGCAATGGCTCCAGCAGCGGTATCGCGCTGTCCAATTGCTCCTCGATGACTGACCCTTCATAGGCTTCCGTGAAGCCGAATAAATCAAGCAGCTGATTTCTTGCTGCATGCGTATCCAGCGGATCAGTCAATAGCTTGCGCTGCAATGCGAATTGCAGCAGTCTTTCGATTAATATCAGCGCGTCATCAGCTGATTGTTCTTGTTGTTGAATAGACAATTGCTGTTGCCCCTTTCCGTTAAGCAAGCTCCTACTTGTTACCGTACCCGTTTGGATTCGCCTCATGCCAGCTCCAGGCGCTTTGGATAATATCCTCCAGCTTGTCTCGCTTAGGATTCCAACCCAGCTCCTTGCGGGCGCGATCCGATGAAGCAACAAGAGTGGCAGGATCACCTGCGCGGCGAGCTTCGAATACGGCAGGAATTTCTTTCCCGGTTACAGTGCGAGCAATGTCAATGACCTGCTTGACGGAGAAGCCTGTTCCGTTGCCCAAGTTGTATACAGCGCTGTCTGCACCGCTGCGAAGACGGTCTACTGCAAGTACATGCGCATCGGCTAGATCGCTGACGTGAATGTAATCACGGATACAAGTACCATCCGGCGTCTCGTAATCCTCCCCGAATACCGAGATATGTGGACGCTGGCCAAGCGCAGCTTGAAGCACGATAGGGATAAGATGCGTCTCGGGACTGTGGTCCTCGCCGATCTTCCCGCTCTCATGTGCACCTGCTGCATTGAAGTAACGCAGCGATACGAATTTGATGTTATGAGCAACATCGAACCACTTCATCATTTTTTCCATTGCCAGCTTTGTTTCGCCGTAAGCGTTGGTTGGAAGCGTGCGATCGTACTCATCGATAGGCACGTTCTCCGGCTCGCCGTAGGTTGCTGCAGTCGACGAGAATACGATTCTACGAACATTGTATTCGTTCATCTTCTCGAGCAAACATAATGTACCGAATACGTTGTTATGATAATATTTGCCGGGATCCTTCATACTTTCGCCTACCAGCGAATTCGCGGCAAAATGAATAACCGCATCGATTTCATTTTCTTTGAACACGGTATCCATGAATGCTGCATCACGAAGATCGCCAACGTACAGCTTTCCTCCTAGCAATGCTTCACGATGTCCTTGCTGCAAATTATCAACAATGACAATCTCTTCTCCGCGTTCCTGCAAGGCTGCAACGGCATGCGAACCGATATATCCGGCTCCTCCTGTTACTAAAACCGCCATGATTCATTTCCCCTCTCCATACCTATAGTTACTGCTGCATCCTACACAACTAGATTTATACGAGGCGTTCTACGCCATTTCCAATCGTACATACATAAAAGTCTGCCTGGAGGCCAGTCGCTTCATTGTACTTGCGGCCTACTTCTTCTTGGAAAGCGTCAATACTGTCTTCATGCACAAGAGAAACCGTACAGCCGCCGAAACCTGCGCCCGTCATACGGGAGCCAAGCACGCCATTTACTTGACGAGCAGCCGCAACCATAGCATCGAGCTCATCTCCAGTTACTTCATACAGATCGCGCAATGAGTCATGTGATTGGTTCATCAATTGCCCAAACCCAGCAAGATCATTCGCTTTAAGCGCTTGGATGGATTGCAATACGCGGTCGATCTCTTCCACAACATGCTGAGCACGCATCCGTACTGTCTCATCCTTAATCAAGTGCTTAGCTGAATTAAGCTGCTCCAAGTTAATTTGTCCAAGCAGCGTAATCTCTGGGAATGCCGCCTGCAAATCTACCACTGCTTGCTCGCATTGTGCACGGCGCTCGTTATACGCAGAGTCGACAAGGCCGCGACGTTTGTTTGTATTACCGATAACAAGCTTATATTTTCCTGAATCAAATGGAATGAGATCGTACTCAAGCGTATCGCACATCAACAGAATCGCGTGATCTTTCTTGCCGTTCGCAACTGCGAATTGATCCATGATGCCAGAGTTTACGCCATTGAATTCATTCTCTGATTTCTGTGAGAGCAAAGCGATTTTCACTTTGTCAATCGCAAGTCCTTCCAGCGTTTGGAGCGCGTATGCTGTAACGACTTCAATAGAAGCAGAGGAGGAAAGACCAGCACCATTCGGAATTTCACCGTGGAAGAGCAGATCGTAGCCGCTGCTGAATTTCACGCCGGTTTGTTGAAGCTCATAGACGATGCCCTTAGGGTAGTTCATCCAGTCATCCGCATCATCATATACGATGGAATCGATGGAGAAGCTTTTGAAAGTCGGGAAGTTAGTCGTTGCAAGACCGAGATTACGATCTGTACGCTTGCGGATAAGCAAAGTCGTACCGAATGTCAATGCCGCAGGGAACACATAACCACCGTTGTAGTCCGTATGCTCGCCGATTAGATTCACACGGCCTGGAGCATGAAATACGGCAATATCGCCTGCTTCTCCGCCGTATTGTTGTATAAATTGCTGTGTTAGCGCGTCAATGTTTGCCATTTGCTATCACGTTCCTTTTTTATCAATTTTGTGTGTATCGTTTGCAACTTCAGTATAAGGGACTCCGGCAAAAAACGAAATGGCGGCAAGTGCTTTTTATATGGATTTATGTGACTTCTCACAGGTTGATTAATCATGATATGATAGTGTAAACACTACATTCGCTCTCCATTTCATCCCCATATGAAGCAGGTGTAAAGTAAAATGACACAGGATATGTATACGGTTGCCTCCAATCCAGTTATCGAGGGCAGTACGGACTCGCCGCTTAACGTGCTGTTTGCAGGCGAGAGCCAAACAAAGCCACTTCACAGGCTTGGACCCAAAGTTTACGATTTTTATTTGATGCATACTGTTCTGGAGGGCAAGGGCCACTTTATTTGTGATGGAAACAGACATGAGCTACACGCAGGTCATACCTTCCTCATTGAGCCTGATAAGTTGATCAGTTATGAGTCCGACAGCGAATGTCCTTGGCGATACCGCTGGGTTGCCTTTAACGGAACACATTCAGCAAGCTTGATTGCCTCCGCTGGATTTATTGATGGTCTTAAAGTGGTATTCACGCCCGACAAGCGCCGAACACATACATTGTTCCGCCAAATTTTTGAAACCTTCAGACGAGGGGAATCAGCCGCCGATATAAAGGCGACAGGCTATCTTCATCTTCTGCTCGCGGAGTACAAAGCTTTGTTGCACTCACCTGGCAATGGCTCGATGCGCAGCGGACAAGCAGAAGGCGATCAGCTTCTACAACAGGTCATCCATTATTTGACGACTCAGTATGCCCATCCCGTATCCATTGCTGACATGGCAGAATCGCTCGGTTACAACAGAGCGTATTTGTCTAGACTCTTCAAGCAACGTACAGGAGTATCACCCGTTACCTTCCTGCTGAAACTTCGCATTGACAAAGCAAGGCATATGCTCCGCGAGCGGCCCGAGCTTACGATTGAACAAATTTCCGCATCTGTCGGGCTGCAGGATGCCCTATATTTCTCCAAGCAATTCCGTCGATTTCACGGTCAATCCCCTACTGCCTACCGCAATGCGATGCTCAGCATCGTTGATTAATTAAGCCCGCCCTCCGCATGACCCTAGTATGATCATCTGTTCGCTTCATATTCGCAGATTCGGGTAATACTACCCATAGGGAGTGATGACCAATGAAGGAGCTGTACACCGGAAAATTATATTGGCCGGTAACACTGAACGATACGAGGGAATACCCACCGCTGCGAGACAACAAGAAAGTTCAGGTTGCTGTTATCGGCGGCGGCATGTCAGGTGCGATTTGCGCTGCCGAGCTCGTTAAGAGTGGACTTAGCACCGTTCTGCTGGAACGTGGACAAGTTGCGGGAGGAAGTACGTCAGCAAATACCGGTCTGCTTCAGTTCTGCAATGACATTATGCTCTGTGATTTAATCGACCAAATCGGAGAACGGGATGCGCAAACTTTTTATAAAGCATGCAAGGTTGCAGTAGAATCGCTTGAGAAAACGGCCAGCAGCCTTTCCGTCGACGTGGGGTTTAAGAGAAGAAGCAGCCTCTATTATGCTTCGACAGAACAAGAGTTGCCCAAGTTGAAGAAGGAGTATGCAGCATTAAAGGCTTGTGGCTTTGATGTAGAATTCTGGTCTCCGGAACAGATTGAGAGCCATTTCCCGTTCCGGAAATCAGGCGCAATCGTTACGCATGGCGATGCAGAGATCAATCCGTTCCAGTTCGTGAACGGCGTTGCTGATGCTGCTGCAAATGCCGGTCTTGATATCCATGAGAATACCGACATTATTGCACATGATACGCTTCCTAGCGGACTGCACGTCCTGCGTACGGCAGAGGGCTTCGAGATTGAAGCTGAGCATGTCGTCTATGCTGTTGGATACGAGCCGGAAGAGTTGAAAGGCAGACTAATTAAAGCGAATCTGAATCGTTCTTTCGTGATTGTTACCGAAATTCAAAAGAATCTTCAAAGCTGGCACGAACACTGCCTCGTATGGGAAACGGCGCGTCCCTACCTGTACATGCGTACAACCCTTGATGGGCGCGTTATAGTTGGCGGATTAGATGAAGAAACCGAGCAGCCGATTCATAGCGACAAGGTGAGGAGAAAACATAGTGAAAAGCTGCTGGATCAGCTAAAAGCACTGTTTCCGCAGTTGCAGGCGCCGGTTGAATTCGAATGGAGTGCTACCTTCGGAGAATCACGGGACAACCTACCCTTCATCGGTGCTGATCCAACATGGAGCAACGTCTATTACTGTCTAGGTTACGGTGGCAACGGTACCGTATACAGCATGATTGCAGCGGGACTGCTTGGGTGTTTAATTCACGGTGAAACTCATCCTTTGGTCGATATCATCAAGCTTGAGCGGCCTTCACTTACCAGCGTTTAAGGAAACTGTGCAAGGTGAAACGGCTGTCGCCGTCCTCTGGCGGCACAGCGCGCTTCATTCCGAGAAATATGGATAAAGGATGGAAAAATCCTATCCTTCCCTCTATTTTAAGCAAGCACCAAAAAGCCTCATCCATTTGCAGTCCGATTGCGAATGGAATAAGACTTCTTGGTGCTAATGAAGAGCCTGACGTCTATGCTCCAGCAACGATTAAAGATGCTCCGCAGGACCGAAAGGCAGCCTCTGCCGCTCCTTGCCTGGATAAATCCGGTCCGCCGTCTTTATCCAGCATTGATTTGGTTTCGTCTGTTTCCACGATAACGACAATAGAGCCTTGTTGGAGCGCTTGGCTGCATATTTGTGTTTCCTCATTATCAAGGCCGAGTGCGTGAAGCGTGCTCCCATGTTCATCATGGCCAAACCATACAGCAGCCGCAAATGCATTGCCTCCCACTGTATATGGCGCGATGCCGTATCCCGTCATGCCCATTACGGCATTGGCACCTGCACCTGCATAGCCAGTTGCAGCAGTCATGCCAAATACGGCATCCCCTTCATCATCCGATGCCGCTTCCAGCTCTCTGAGCTCATCAACATGGACATCACTCTCAGACTCGATTCGTCTTGAATGCTCCGAATCCTTGGCGAGCACTTTAAGCTCGCCTTGCACAAAACCAGCTTGCTCTAGCTGACTGATGACATCTATGGCTTGCTGCTCGGTCTGAAAAACGCCAATTTTTCTAGCCAATTTTATCCCTCCTGAATGTAGATAGATATTGATCTCATGCTCTATGAATCAAGCTAATGTTGGTATGCCCTGTTTTTGCAGAATAAGTCGTATCCTGTTGAATGCCAGCGTGAAATAATAAATGCTTTGTCTTATCCCGTGATCAGGTTGTGCATATATGCAGTTCGCGGTATGATGAAGCAATAGATATTGGAAAATCGGACAAGCAGGAGGCAAAGCGATGATCCATCGGATGCTTCGCTATCCCGCAGGATGGGAATGGCATGTACTGCAGCAAGCAAAGCAGCAAACCGTCAGGGATGAGCCTTTGCCGAGCAGAAAAAATGCACATAAGCGAGCTGCCTCTTCACATGAAGAGCAAAGAGCTGTTAAAGCAAAAATGAGGCAAGAGCACGATGCAGCAGAACAGCATACAGAAGAGCTGAAACAGCAGTATCCAGAATGTGCTGCATGGATTGATGAGTGTGCGGGCAGAAGGACTAACAATATATCAGTTGGGGAAACAACGCTGCCCGGCAAACTGCTCTATGGAACAGTCATGTTTCAAGTATCCGAAGACCAATCGGATGTGCAGCCTTTTCACTTCTGGCTGACACAGAGCAAGCTGTTGACCATGCATGAGGACATGCGGGTTCCACTCCGGCTGCAGGCCGTTCAGCATACTTCTAGACTTGAGAGCTGCAACACTGCTCCCGAAGCCATGTTTGTTATGCTCAGCATTATTCTTGATACGTTCCACGCCGGCCTGGATGGTTTTGAGAAGCGGCTCGGAGAGCTCGAGACAACCATGCGGCAAGAGAATCGTACCGGTCTCATCGATGTCATCTTCGAGCGACGGTATGATCTACTCCATTGGAGCCATCTGTTCATCCCTGTCAGAGAGGTGCACAGCGCTGCCAAGGAAGCATTCATGAATGACCTAACTGAATCGGACAGCTTCCAAAGAATTACTCATAAACTCGAGCGAATAGATGCGCTGCTCAAGCACTATGCGCTCGAGATTGATACGTTGATATCGATGGACGATGCGATTTCGAACTTCCGCGGCAATGATATTATGAAGACTCTGACGATATTTACCGTATTATTTCTGCCAGCAACCATCATTGGCGGCATATGGGGAGTCAACTTTGAGAACCTCCCTTTCAAGGATGACAAATGGAGCTTTGCAGCAATGATTACGGCTATCGTTATCATTACTCTATTCATGTATATCTGGCTATGGAAGAAAGGCTGGACAGGTGATTTGCTCAATGGACGTACGCCGAAGGAGATTGTTGCTTCGGACGATGCTACGGATCTCGTGCAGGGGAAACGCGCTAATCGGAGAAAAGGCAGCCGCTCGACAGCACCACAGAAACAAACGGCCGCTGGCTCACCCAAAAGCCGTTCACAGAAAAAACGAAGCTAACGGCGTTTAGCAGCTATCAGCAAGCTTATGAAAAAACCGTCCAAGAGGGCTATTCCCCTCTTGGACGGTTTTCGTTATTATTCGGACTATAGCTTAACAGGCAGCCCTGTACGGGCAGACTCGTTCGCTGCAATCGTAACGAGATGAGTAAGTACCGCGTCTGCATAAGTAGAACGGATTCGTGAAGTATCTCCTGTTCTGACAGCATGCAGGAAAGCGTCGTTCTCCAGCTCATAAGGATTGCTTCGGTTCGAATATTCCGTTCTGCGGCCTGTTTCCGTATCGATCAGCCCGCTATGACCAAGCTCCAATACGCCTTTATTCGTATAAATATGCAGCCCCGAACGGTCACCAGCCGGAATCGCACATGTATTGCTGATCGTGGCAACAGCACCGCCTTCCAGCTTTAGGGTTACCGTACCCACGTCCGGAACCGTTACACCGTCCTCTATGCTGCTCATATAGCGGTCGCCATAAGCGGCATAAACCTCTTTTACTTCGCCTACTGTATAGCGAAGCAAATCAACGATATGCGTAGTCTGCTCTACGAACTGCCCGCCTGACCCTTCCATTTTGCGCCACCAGCTTACTCCCGGCATGGACCCCATCCAATAGCCTAGAGCCATCAGCGCCGTGCGCTCCCGAAGCAGCTCCTTAGCGCGATCTGTACCCTCGAAGTAACGGAAGTGATAACCTACTGAAGTAATGAGCTTCTTCTCTTCTACTCCCTTAAGTATGGCGGAGGGAAGCTCCTGATCTAAGCCAATCGGCTTCTCCACGAGGAATGGAATGCTGCGCTCGAGAAGAGCTTTCTCAATCTCTCCGTGCGCGAATGGAGGCACACATATATAAACCGCATCAAGCTTGCGATCGTCAAGCATTTGGTGAATAGTCGCGTAACCTCGGGACCCCTCGAATTGCTTTGCCGCCTCATCTGCCTTCTGCTGGCTAGTCGCAACGAAACCAGCTACCTTTACGCCATCAAGCTTAGCCAGCTTCTCTGCATGCATCATGCCGAACCAGCCTGTACCTACAATACCTATTTGAAGTGTCATCTATGAATCCCCTTTCAGAATCGGTTTACTTCCACGATTATACTTGGAATGCAGCCGTAAAGTCTATTCTTTCCGCTGGTACCCATCCGCCCGCCTCTTCATACAATACAACATCGGAATGGCCGTAAGGCGTATGAGCGGAGGGATGGATATGGGAGCGAACTCAAGAAACACGGTGGCATCACAGGAACTGGATCTTCGAACGGCTCTATTTTTGGCCGCGGTATGCGGGCAAACCTATATGCAATATAACAACAAGGACGGACTGTTTCTTGTACCGAGAGGCTATAGCTTAGTTGGGGAATTTATGGCAAAAGCGTATGATAACAGTCAGGAAAGGTTCGGATTCGTTCTGACCTCGGACAGAGCTTCCGTTCTCGCCTTTCGGGGCAGCGGCTCCGCTGTGGACTGGGTATCCGATTTCATCGCCCAGCAGACCACGTATCGCCCTGTGAAAAACGCTGGACTCACTCATAAGGGTTTTACAGATATTTATATGTCTGCTCGTACTGGCATTCTCGAACTACTCAAGCAGCTGCCGCCTGAGAAACCTTTGTTTGTCACCGGACATAGTCTGGGCGGAGCGCTCGCAACGCTTGCTGCCATGGACATAGCGAGCCAATCTGCTTTTTCAGCTCCTATTATTTACACATTTGGTGCGCCGCGGGTGGGTGATCCTAAATTCGTAAGCAGCTATAACGCAGCGATCGCGACGCATTGGCGTTTCCAGAATGAATTTGATATTGTCCCTCATTTGCCGACCCTCGTCTACCAATCACCCAAAACCAAACAAACCTATTATTACATGCATGTAAAAGGTGAGGTGAAGCGCTCTTTCCGAATGGGGTCCGTCTCAGGCAACCATATCCTGTCCAGCTATTTCGCTGATCTTGTGAGCGATGATCCATCCTTTGCTATGTCCATTTGTGCAGATCCACCTGGCTGGTGCCCTGCGATTGAGCCCTAATATCCGTTCACTTTCCCCAAAAAAATAGTGAAGCAAGTCTCTTTTCTCATGAGAACATCTTCATGTCTTCATGTGAAATGAGAGTTGCTTCACTATAGCCGAACCGGCAGCACATACAGCAGAATCGCAAAGAAATGAACAATGGATCCGCCTAGCACGAACATATGCCATACCGCATGATGATAAGGGAAACCTCGCCATACATAAAACACGGTGCCGAACGTATATAACAAGCCTCCAGTAATGAGCAGTTGCAAGCCGCCTGGAGCCAGATGCTGACTAAGGGGTTTCCAAGCAAATACGATAATCCATCCCATCGCAATGTAGATAAGCGTCGAGGTAAATAAAAATTTAGAAGCAAAAAACGCTTTGAAAATAACACCTGCGAGTGCCGCGCCCCAAACGATGCCAAACAGTGTCCAGCCTAGCGCCCCTTGTACGATATGGAACAAGATCGGTGTGTACGTTCCAGCAATAAACACATAAATAAAAGAGTGATCAAGCGATTCGAATATCCGCTTTGCCTTTCCCTCGGGAAAGCTGTGTACGAGCGTTGAAGCAGCATACAACAAAAGCATGGCCGTCCCGTATATGGTGAAGCTGACGACATGAAGGGCCGTTCCCTTCGAAGCTGCAAATACAATTAACAAGACAAGCGCCGCTGCGCTTAGAGCAGCCCCAATGCCATGCGTGACCGCATTTGCTACCTCTTCCTTCTTGGTATACGTATGCGTATTTGCCATGTGACACTCACCTCCTAAGTCACAAGCATGAGCTGAATTCCATTTAGCACATAGCCTGCCTCTTCTTAGTGTAAAGGATCACACCCACCCTTTCAACCAGCTACACATGCGATCAATCGTTTTATCGAGATTACAAATCGCTTCTTGATCTGAATAATCCTCCGTATGACGGAAGTAATCCGCATGTCCGCCGATCATCGGGATGCCTTCTACGTAACTAGGGGCATACTTCATCCGGTTCCACCTTGGCATCGTGAAGCGGTCTCGGCTCCAGCCGCCCCAAGTACCGATCCGACTTATCGGATCGTTCAGCTTGCCGAAGCTGTTAATGGAGTGGAAGTAGCTTACGTGATTTTGCAGCTTAGGCTCAATCGGCGTTCTAGGTGAACCAATCTGAACAATACGGAAATCTTCTACCTGCTCTTGCTCATGGAGCATCTTCGCTGCTTGATACGCTGCAGCCCCGCCTCCACTATGTCCTATTAGCAGCATGCGTTCCCCGCCGAACGTTTCTTTAATCTTAGCAAGCGCGTTCCGCCCGCCGATTCTGCCTGCCGTTAGGCGATTGGACAAATCGCTTCTCACCTCAAGCACCTGCCTGACCAAGCTGCGGCTTGCATCTCCGTAAGGGAATATAACATGAATGGTCGGCTCAATGCCGTCGGACTGAAACAGCTTTTCAAGCTTTATTTTGCATTCCGTAAATATACTGTTGGATGTTGCGACACCGGCAAGCAAATAAATAGTCATGCGTGTGGGTTTGGTCGCCGTCATAACGAATCCCTCCAAAAATCATGTGCGTATACTCATTATGTGGGATAGCCGTAAGAATCATTCTTGTATATATATGTTTTTTCCTTGAAGATCGATTTTCCAGCCTAGAGCCGTTATAGCTTGCTTAAGCGGCAGTGCGCGTATGCTTCGGTTAATATGGTGCTGCCTCTCCGTTTTTAATCCTGTCCATATGTTACGTTGAACGACCGTTATTGGTGTCGTAGTCAACGGATATCCATCCCGGCTCAATAGCCTCCCGTATTCCACGCCACTGTCATCTCTGGCCACCTTCACTTTCAAACGCAGCAATTGTGAGAAGAACAGCTCATCTACATACAATTTCCCATTTTCCTTGAAAATGAACCCTCGATACGTAAAGTGCTGCTGTACCGCTTGCTTATAACCAGACGGATACTGAGCAAGTTGGTTTAAGAAGTGGCTTGAATTCGTCACACTTCGGTAAGCCTGCAGCAGCTCCGCATTGCCGGTTAAGGAGTAATCGTTAATTTGGCGTGCTTTGTTATAGGCGGCTACGTTGTTGACATCGAAATAATAAACCGCCTTCACACGTGGGTAGTCGCTCTCCAAGTGCCGATATAACCGGGAAATCCGATTGATTGCGAAGCGGGTATCTTCTTGTCCATCCGTCGTGTTATAGTGCGTGGCTCCGAATTCAGACAGCTGAATTGGCTTCGCACGACTGAAACGGTTATAGACGAAATTGAGAAGATCACGTGGATCTTCATGACTGGCATCATCTCTTTTATTCCCATTATGGTACTTCACATTGTACAGGTTAACGCCAACCCAATCCACATAACAGTCGCCAGGATAGAAATGCTCAATCGTGCTCACAGGAAACGTCAGCACTGTCCAAACCATCGCTACATTAGGAGCCTCTTTGGCAAAAATGTCATGAACCATGCGCCATACGCGTTTGTAGCCTTCTGCATCACCGCTGTATGCGGTCCATGTCCCATTCATCTCTGACGCAAATCGCAGAAAAATCGGCGTGCCCGCCTCATTGGCCTGACTCGCAAACTCATGAATATAGGCATCATCCTGTACCTTTCCAAGCCCCTTGTTCGGCTCCCATGCTATATGCGGAAATGCCCCCGCTTCCTTCACCTGCCTAACCCATTCAGCAGGAAAAGGCTTTCCATAACCGACATACTTAAAGAAGCTTGCATGCTGCCTGCCTGTTCGCTCGTTGAATGCCTTCATGCTGAATTGAATGGCGCTGTCCTGCAGCACATAAGCGCCCAAATAAACGCCTTTCTTCGGCTCGGCTTTCGCCAGCTTATACGAGGCTTCAGGCAGTTGATAATGAATCGTCCAATCCCCTCTTTGTACAAGCTTCATCCATTGTTTTGCACGACTGATGTTATGCTGTTGTCTAATGCTTGAATCGCCATCACCCGTATAGCCCTCTGCCTGCGTCCTAGAAGGAAGCAACAAAGCAGGACATATCAGAATCAGAACAGCAATTCCTTTCAACATCGACCAGCGAACATTCGAGCAGCTGCTTCTTTCCTGCCCCATCCTGTCTACACTCCTCCCGCACAGACTCAAACTTCTAGTGCTTGTAGGAAAATCATTACTTATGCTTACTTTAATTTCAGCTTTCGCTATCCTTACGAACGTTATTCCCTGTAAAATCCACCATCTGCATCAAGGTGAAGCGGCTGTCGCCATCCTTTGGCAGCGCGGCGCGTTTTATTTCGAGAAATATAGAGAAAGGCTGGCGAAATCATATCCTTTCCTATGTTTGAAAAAAAAAAGAACGCTCAGCTGATGTCAGCCGGCGTTCTTCTTTAGCTATTGCTGCGTCTAGCTTGCCGAGTTCAGCAGCTATACGCCCATTTTTTTACGCTGATTGTTGACCTTCTTCGTATTCTGGCTCTTCAGTGCCTGCGTCCCGGTAGAAAGATGTGCTTGACCAGGGGCCCCTCCAGCTTTCGCTTGCTTCTTCTGAGCAAGCAGCTGCTTTGCTTTCTCCGCTTGAGTCAGCTTCTTCGGCTGCTCTTCGGATTCGTTTTGTTCGATTGTAGACATAGGTTCACCTCGCTTCACGCGCTACATATTTCTTATTCTACTACACTTATATATCTGGTAAAAGAGGCTTTGCTCAGGGTTGTGCTTTTTGTTGTGCGCAAGCCTGCTACTAACAGCTGCCGCTCGATCGGCTCCGTCGTTATGATAACTGCACTCTTTGCCCATCTCTTTATGCTCACCAACATATCGAGCTGCTCCGCCTCGGGCAGTACGGAGCACAAATTGTAAGGCAAATCCACAATTGCTGCGTCGTACTTCCCTTCGATCAGACGCATATCGCCTAGCCTAACAACATCGGGATAACCGTAATATGCGAGGTTTGTTCGCGCTCCCCTTACGGCCAGCGGATTTAGATCGAGTCCTTCAATTGAGATGCCCATTGATAAGGCTTCAACTAGAACCGTCCCCATGCCGCAGCACGGATCAATGACGCGTAGCCGTTCCGTCGTCCTCCCCGCAGCAATGTTGACAATCGCTCTTGCTGCTCTCGTCGGCAGTGCAGTCGAATAGTTTTGCGGCTTGCTCTGATGCCTGAGCCAGACTGCGCTATTCTCCTCCAGCAATCCGAAAAACCAGCTTCCTTGCAGCTTCATTAACCCAAACTGCCGCTCAGGCTTCCGCATGTCTGCTTTGCCTGTAATAGCCGCTCCCGCAGCCCGCTCAAGCTGGCGCTGCTCGTCGTAGGCAACCGCTTCATCCCCTTGCGTATACACGACTTTAAACGTTAATCCGTCAAGCTTAATGGAAGAGAGCAGAGGCAGAAGGTTATGCAGGCTATCTGCCTGCATAACCACCTCAATTCTCCTTTTGAAGAACGGACTCCGATCAACATGGATGCTATAAGGACTTATTAGAACGCCTTCGATAGCTGTTTGGCCAAACAACGTTTGCAGCTCAAGCGCACATAGATCAGCTTCGTCCTCATGACAAGCGTACGTATAAATAAACATGCTGTCCTCGCTATTCTTATTCAATTACTCGCTCGGCGGGCAATACTGCCGATTCCTCCCGCTCCATTTGCACTGCTGTGCGCGATAGGCCTGTGCCAGACAGTTCCCCTTCACGGGATAGCTCAGCTACTTGCTTCTCCAATACTTTAATCGTTCGCTGAAGTCGAATTTGACGAATCATGCCAAGTAGCCCTACCGTCAGTCCCCCAAGCAGCGTCGATGCCAGAATAACAAGAATAAGCGGAAGCGTCGCTTCCGTAAACAAGAAGTTAACCTGAACGGAATCAACGTTTATGACTGCAAATATCGCGATTAGAAGCGCAAAAACCAGCGCGGATATGAGAATGCTTTGTCCCTTCACACCGATTCCTCCCTTTTCCAGAAATCATACCACAATTAATTGCAATTCGCCTATTGTTGCTGTGCACTGATTTGAACTGTGCACTGCTCAATTAAGCTTAACCACAACGAGGGCAACATGAAGCATATTACCATAAATAAATTTGTCTTATGACAGCTGCATAGGTATTTAGTCCAAATGTGCGTGCTTAGGTGTCACCATATCTTTGCGAAGCTGCGTAACGGTGACCTTTATGATAATAAATAACAGAACGGCTAGCTGCGGAATCGTCGTTTCCCAGGTCGGATATACACCAATAAAGCTAATAGTCGGGAGACCTGATGCATGGTGAGACGACACCCAGCCCGCTACCTGCAGAGAATGGATACTCTCGCCAAGAAAACGTACCACCAAGTAATAAATAAGTGCTGATGCCACTAGGAAGAATGGGCGAACAGGCAGCTTCGCGCTAAATCTGATGATGGCATAGCCTAATGCGAGCAGCAGTACAAATGTAACACCAAACCCCAGCGCGAGCTGAAGCGGAGCGATCGATGGCGCCATACCCACATAGAAAATGGTTGTCTCTGCTCCTTCACGAAAAATCGCCAGCCCCGATACAGCGAATAAAGACCATAAGCTGCCTCGTGCCAATGCACTGCCCATTTGCTTATCAATATAATGATTCCAGTTTTTCATATTGGATTTATTGTGAAGCCAATTGCCTACGGTGATCATGAGTATGACGGATAATAAGCCGGCGAGGCCCTCAATGGATTCGCGAGCACTGCCTGCAGCCACTTGGGCAATCGCGTAGGTTAATACAACAGCCATTATGCCGCTTAGCAGCAAACCAGCCCAAACCCCTGACCACACCCACTTACGCTTGTCATTGTTCCCTGTGCGCTGCAAGTAAGCCAGCAGTGCTGCCAACACTAGAATCGCTTCCAGTCCTTCACGCAGCAGAATCATACCCGCATCCCATGCTGTATATCGTGTTTCTTGCATCATCGGTTCAAGCTGAGACATCATAGTGGTAATAATGGCCTCCGCTTTATCTGCAAGCGGAGGGGTCGAAGCCAAATATCCGCCCGCCTCGGCCATTTTAATCTCAATGCTGCTATAGACTGCCGCAGATCGCAGCTGAACGTCGCCTTCAATTGCTGGCCATGAAGCGATAAAAGCATTCATCTGCCCTGCCGCTTCCGAATGATGAGCTTGCTGAATATCGTTTAACGCTTGTGCAAGCATGTCGACGGCATCTGCCACCGTCAAGCCAGCATCCTTAGGCGTAGATGCGATCTTGCCCGCTTCATAATCTTTAATGAGCTGGATCAGCGCAGTCGCTTCCGCTTGAGCTTGCTCTGCCCGGGGAGGATCAGCTTGTATAGCGATACGCAGCATACTCATTCTCGTCTCCAAGCTGCCATAGACGGTAAGATTGTCACCCCTTACAGCAGGCTCAATCTTAGGCCAGCCTGTATTTATTTGGCGGTAATCTGCTCTTGTCTGCTCCCACTCGCCTGCTGTCGCATGACTGAGTAATTGCTCAACGATTGGAAGCAGGCTTGCGGCAGCCGCTTTGCCATCAAGCTGCGGCGCTTTCTCCTCCACGCTTTTCACATAGTTATTTAAAGCCTTGGCAAGCGTAGAAAGCGGCTTTTTTCCTTCTGCTGCATTTGTACCGCTGCTCGCTGCCGACAACGCCTTAAGGGCTCCTGCGAACGCAGAATCAACAGCTGCCGACTCTTTGGTCGCCGCTGGTGCTAGCTGCCTCCACGTAGCAGCAGCCACATTGACATGCTCACTGGCTTCCTGCCAATCGCCTTGCCCAGCCTCGACCAATGCACTGCCTACAAGCGGCAGTAATTGCTTCAGCTCCGATGGCTGCTCACTCGCCGCATGGACAGGCAAGCTGCCGCTAGTTATGAGGACTAACAGAAAAAAAACGGAAACGAAACGCCCTAAACGGCGTTTCATCCCGTTGCTAAATTGTGCGGACAATGCCATCCGCTCCTTTCATCCTAACGAGTCTCTTACCTCTAGCCGATTGAACCTGACTTGTATCTTATCATTTATGATTAGAACAATGTTTCTCCAATATATCCGCCCTCGCTCACGCCAGGGAAGCAGGCAAATACGGCGCTCCCAGTATGCACGATATACTCATTCAAGAGATCGCTTTGCCCCAGTTTCTGCTGCATCGGTATAAACTGCTTGCGTGAATCGCGGTTGTAGCCTATGAATAGCAATCCCGCATCCAGTTGACCCGTTTTATTGTCCAGGCCACTTGAATAAGAGAATGAGCGGCGAAGGATTTTCACTGATCCATCACCGTGCGCCAGCCTTACATGAGCATTCATCGGGATAACCGGTTTACCCTTCTCATCTTTTTTGTCCAGATCAAGCTTATCCGTCTCATGAACAGCACCGATTGGTGCGCCACTAGCACGATGACGACCGAAAGTAGCCTCTTGGTCGCCAAGGGTAGAGCGGTCCCATACCTCGATCCGCATCCGAACTCTCCTGACGACCATATAACTGCCTTTGCTCATCCAAGCCGTACCGTCAGAAGCAGAAGCCCATACGACCTTATTCATCTCCGCGTCGTCGGTCACATCAGGATTGCCAGTTCCATCTCTGAAGCCCATCAGGTTGCGAGGTGTCGCTCCTGAAGGGTCAGCTCCGCTCGTGCGCTGAAAGCCTTCCTGCGTCCATCGCAGCACAGCTTTGCCCCTTGCTATTCGGGCTAGGTTTCGAAGTGCATGAAAGGCGATCTGCAAGTCATTCGCATTCACTTGAACACCAATGTCTCCTCCCGACCATTCAGCACGAAGCTCATCGCCGCCAAATGCCGGCAAATCCACAAGTGCTGCTGGTCGCTTGCCGGCTAAACCATACCTCCCATCAAAGAATGAGGGACCTACTCCAAAAGTTATCGTCGTTCGAGAAGGCGAAAGTCCCGCAGCCTCACCTGTATCTGACGGCGGCAGATTTAAGTTGTCATTCGTATCGCCTAGCAGTTCTCCACTTGCCATCGTCGCTGCTGCTTGGGTCCAGTCTTGAAACAGCTTGCGTACCTCGCCTAGCGAAGCTGCCGTTAAATCAAACGCTGCAAAAACGATAAAATCTTGAGCAGGGGTCGTAATGCCTGCCTGATGCTTGCCGTAGAAGCTGACAATTTGGTCTACATTTGCTGCGACTGTTGGCGCAGCAGATGAAACGCCACTGCGTGACTTCGCAGAGAAAAGGCCACTGACGCCTGTTGCCCCAAGCAGCAGCCCCGCTCCGCCAACGCCAGCCAGCCGCAGTAAATCTCTGCGGCTGATTGTTTTGTCCAAGACGTTGGATTTACCCTCATCCTGACTATCATTCGAGTCTTTTGGACCTGTCATGTTGTTAAGCCTCCAATATGGTTCCCATTTGAGAAAGTGGCTCTGCCAGTGCATCGATAAGCTGACTCAGCTTTTTCGTGTCCTCCTCTTTCAAATCCAAATAGGACACATAACCATCGCCCGATTTATAAGCCGCCAGCGCCTGTTCAAGATCAGCGAAGCCTTTGCCGATTTGCTCATCGAGTGCTGCATCCTTCTTGTTGAGCTCTGCTTTGACTAGTTGATAGATTTTGTCTGCACCCTCCACATTCGCTGCAAAATCATACAGATCGGTATGCGAATAACGTTCTTCCTCGCCCGTAACCTTGGATGAAGATACCTCGTTCAGAAGCTCAACCGCTCCCGTTAACAGCAAGCTAGGTTCAACCTCGACGGTTTCCATCAAAGCACGCAGCAACTTCACATCCTCAAGCAGCCGGTCTGCATACTCATCCAAGCCCTCCGTTGAATTCCGCTCCCATAATCCTTGCTCAATACGGTGGAAGCCGCGCCAGTCCTTGTCCTCCACGTCGTTCTCGCGCGCATCAATATTCGGATCCAGATCACCAAGTGCTTCCGCTATCGGCTCAATGCGTTCAAAGTACATGCGTGTTGGGGCGTACAGCTGCTTAGCCGTATCCAGATCGCCGCCCTTAACAGCCGTTACAAATTTCTCTGTTTCAATTATGAAAGTGTCCGCCTGCTCAATCGTAAATTGACGGTAGCTCTCCAGAATCGGTGCCCACACCTCTTCTGACACAGTCGTTTCATCCGCTGCATTAACCGCTGCTCCTTCATTCGCCTGATCATTCGTCTCCGCTGCATTCGAGCCGCATCCTGTAAATACAATCGTGCACGCTACTAAAAAAGATACTAATTTAAATTTCATTATGATTACTCCCCTATTTCTATAGATTAGTTCTGCTTTTATTCTAAAACGAAGTATATTCGCTAATGATAATCATTGTCAATTAAATGTTTTAGTACTAAATAGTAAGAGCCTCTTTCATGCTTTTTGCACGAGAGAGACTCTTCCTTATGATTCCTATTGGAGGAAATGCTTCATCGTCTAGACATCCAATTAATCTCAGATGAGTTAACCGTTCTGCCGGTTGTAATCGCCTGATCCATCAATAGTGCGAGATAGTGATCCTGTGCAGCGTCAGCCAAGCTGTAATATGAACTCCCACCTGCCGCATAGTCGCCCATACGAAGCAGACAAGTCGCAATCGCGATCTCATCATCGCTTAACCTCGCAGGAGCCACAGGATTTCTGTACAGCCATTCCCCATCCGCCATCACACCTCGATGATAATAACCCTCCAAGTTACCATGATGACCTGTATCCACTCGGCGCAGCTCTGTATATACAGGGGTAGCATAGTCATGCAGATAGCTGATCTCATTATCTACGAGCTCACCCTTGCTTCCTCTAATCAGCATACGGCTGCGTCGGATCCAAGAGAAGTATTGATCCCCTGTAAAATCGTAGACGGCGAGCTTCTCCCCAAAACGAAAGGTAGCAATTCGCTGTATGGACGGAGCCAACTGCTCCTCTAGTGGGTCACCTTGCCGAGTTGGCCCCTGCATAATGAAGGATTCGAACTGCTGTCCGCTAATTTCTGCCTTTTCGAATCCGATACCGAGTAACTGTCTAATTAAGCTGATCCCATGATAATCATGAGCGGCTGACACCTGAACATGCGATACGTCACCAAGCTTCCCTGACTTTGCAAGCTGAATACGAGCCGCATGCATCGGTTGGTACAAATACTGCTCTGCCACCTGAATTTTTGCATCTGCCGGGACAGAACTGCATAGCGATAAAAGCGCATCCAAATCAACAGCCGGCGGCGTCTCCGCAAGGACGGGAATACCACTGTCCGCAAGTTCAAGAAGGATAGCAGGTGCAGCTGTGCGAGGAACGGAAACAACCGCGAAGCTGTAATGCTTGGCCTCTGCCATAAACTGCTGAAGCGTGTGTACCGTGCGAATGCCCCATTTCGCTTCCAGCTCAAGTGCTTTTTCCTCATCCCTCACCAGCATAATTGGAATTTGAAATCTCTCTGGCAGCGCTTTAGCAATTCTGATGTAAAACTCCGCGCGCCAGCCTCCACCGATAATCCCGAAACTTATGATAGACATTATTGCTTCAGCCTCCATGTTTGAATGTGTATCTCATCGGGTAAAAAGAAAAAGACCTCTTCGTAAGAGATCTTCTCAGGCTGTTCGGAAGGTACCAGCTGTCGCTTTAATTTCCTCTTGGACGCCTGTATAGGCTTGCAGCTTACCATGATACACCAACTCAAGCAGCGTAGTGTTCTCCAGATCTGCCGGTGTAACGAACAAGGACGGCTTATTAACCAGATTCACACCGCTTTCCTCAAAGACAGAAGCGACGAACTGTGAGCAGAAGAAAGCGTAATCCCGCTTCATCTCAATGTTGAGCATAATGCCGAGCATGCCGAGCAGGTTGTATTTGTATTGATCTCGATTCTTCTCCATATAATGAATCTGATTTCTTATGTTTATATAGGCACTATGACTAATCGTGCATCTGTATAATGCGCAGGTTGAATGTTCAAAAAACTCGCCTCGTACATTTTCTTTCACGAAGCCGGCAAAAAATGGATTGCTCGGGTTCTTCCTCCCAAAGCTATAAACCTCGTTCAAATCACTGTCAAAAGCAATTGACGCATGATTGAGCATATTCTTCGTATACCATCTAATTGTTTTCGAAAATAATGTCCCTGTATTCGTTAGGAGCACATAAATTTCCATATCCCTATTCATGCCGTACTACCTCCACATTAAAGAACTTTCATATAGGTATTAACTTTAATGCAGGAGAAAAAAATTCTACACCTGCTCAGGTAATAGGCCTATCCACGACCTTAGTCCAGTTCTGTAAGCATAGTGTGACAGAAATTCGCCTACCAAACCTCTCATACTTGCATAACCTTACTCCATATTACTGGATTTCCTTCGTTTACTCAATACGAAACTCGCCCTTTTCTCCCTCTTGTTTAAAAAATTGTTAACATTTTCATGTCCGAGAGATGATATAGTAGGAAAAGATTGGTACCTATCTAATCTATATTGTATGCATAGAAATTTCATTTAGTATGGTCGTTACACTTACACAATGACAACGGAGGTTGTTTTCATGGAATGGTTTACGGTATATAAAGAACGGCTGGGCCAAGTGTACGCACAGGCCGAGGAACGTATTTCTCAATTTCCGGAACCGCTTAATACGCTAGGAATCGCTTATGCGGACAAATATAATCCGGTCAAGCATGATAGCGGTAAGGATTACATTTGCAGCCTGCTGCCTTACTGGGTCAAGGAGACTAGCGGAATCAGCGACTCGCAGTGCGAGCGGCTTGCTTTGGCTAATGTATATGGCATGTTGTATTTTTTTATTCAGGATGACGTAATGGATAGCCTGCCATCGGCGGAATGGAAGGAGCAGCTTGCCCTTGGCAACCTCCTGCTGCTTGAGATGTTCAGCGTATTTCGTGAACTATTCCCCTCACACTCAAGATTCTGGGACTACTATCACCGATATGTTAACGTTTGGGCCGAAAGCGTGACGAATGAGAATCGCGATAATTACTTTATCAGTGATCCGATCCGTACCGCAGGCAAAGCAGGTCCCGTGAAAATAGCAAGCACGGGTGCCCTCCTCTTAACCGGCCGCAACGAACGAATAGACAAGCTTGAGCGTGCCATCGAGATCGTGCTAATGACGCTCCAGATGGCTGATGATTACGCAGATTGGAAAGAAGATATGGCAGGCAGCAGCTATAATGGGCTGCTCGCTATGATACAAGCTGACAGAGATGCCCATGCTGAGCCTTTCACGGAAAAGGATGCTGAAAACGCCATCTATATTCGCGGCTGCATGCAGCAATACGTCCAACATGCGACGAACAATCATGCGAAACTACTGGATTTAGAAGCGGGTGTTTCGGGCCTAGTTGACTTCCATTTATATATATTGGATCAATTGAATCAGATTGCTGAGACGATAGAATCAAATAAACAACGGCTGCTTAAAGGTGGTTTGAACTATTTGTTCACAGCACCCGCTGCTGAACAGATACTATAGAATCTATTATTTGTCGAATATTTGAAAATTTATATAGAATTTGTCGAAAGCTCATGATAGACTGGGTATGGTAAACTTATACATATTCGGAAGGGTGATTAATGTGTCAACAAGACAAAACTTGCAAGATCAAATTATTCAAAAAGCATGGGAAGACGCTGAGTTCAAAAAACAGCTTATTGCTAATCCGAAAGCAGCCGTCAAAGAAGCCTTTGGCGTAGATCTCCCTGATGCAATTGAAGTCGAAGTTGTTGAAGAGTCAGCCGCTAAGTTTTACCTGGTTTTACCTGAAAGTCCTTCTGCCGTTAAGGCCGACCTTCATGTTGCCTATCCTAGATGGCCAAATGAATAAAAAAAACGCCCACTGCATTCGCAGTTAGGGCGTTTTCTCCTCATAGGGGAAGATAATCGTTGCTTCCGTACCAAACCCTTTCTTGCTGCTGAATTTCAAGATTCCTCCCATAACTTCTATGATTCGGAATGTAACCATCAGCCCTAAGCCAGTTCCTTTTGACTTTTGAGAATAATAGGGCTCTCCTAACCTTTTCAAATCCAGTTCGTTCATTCCTTCACCGTTATCCCTAATTCGGATAACTACACTATTATTTTTTTGATTCTTATAAGCCTGAATATGAATGGCACCGTTTTGCCCCAGTGCTTCTATACTATTTTTAATAATATTTATAAGCGCTTGTTTAAATTTAGATGAGTTACCGCGCACACAAAGTCCCTCAGCCAGATCCACTGTAATAACTCCACCCTGCATGGTTGCAAGAGGTATAAGTATACCTTCAATTTGCTGCAGCTCTTCCCCGATGTTCAGTATCGTCGTATTCTCTATCTGCGGCTTCGCGAATGTAAGGAAATCTGTAATAATCTCCGAGGCGCGGTCGAGCTCCTCGATTGCCATTAGCATAAATGCTTTATCCTTTTCGGCAACAGCCTTCCCACCTATTATCTGAAGAAATCCTCTTGTTACCTGTAGTGGATTCCTCACCTCATGTGCAACCGATGCAGCCAGCTGGCTAATAATATCCATTTTCTCAGCGCGTTGAAGCTCATTATTGAAAATCTCGACCTGTTTAGAATATGTAATAATTTGCTCATAATTATGCAGACTGCGGCGAATGAGAATAATAACAAGTGAGCATAGAAAACAAAGTACTCCCCACTTCCAAATGAACATATTGTAATTCATTTTCATATAGTAAAACCATGATAGTTCCATGATTCCAATAAAAGTAAACAAACCAAACCCCGCTCCTAAAATGATTGCCTCTTTATTTTTCTGCTTACAGTACATGATAAGCAAAATAATAAGAAGAAAATTACTGGTTAATAGTAATAGCGTAAAAACTACAGTGCCATAGAACGAGTACCATTCTCTAATATTTGTGAATTGAAAGCCTGCGATAAAGAACAATATATTAATTACAGCAAAACCTACCTGGATTTTTCTAAAACGTGTAATGAGTCTGTAAGGACCTTTCCCGAATACTTTCTCTAGGAATATAAAAACAGCAGGCATCAGGAATGTAGACGAAATATCGAATAAATGATAGGTGATTATCCCGAATTCAGGATACAGATGATCCAAATAAGGGGTAGACGTTAATATCATTATTCCGATCGACAATATGATATAAGCCAAAGAATTCACAGCTGTAAATTGTGTCTTTCTAATAAATAATAAACTAACAAGCATAGCCGCGCCTATAAATGAGAGTGCGACTCCTAAAATAATATCGCCTATGCCATTTTTCATGTTCTCTTTTTCAATTTGTTGGTATTCTCCCAACATGATTGCGCCCTGTAGACCTAATGGTTTTATTTTACGATTTATCTTTATATACACCATTTGGCTAGATTCTTCATATTGCAGCGGGACAATGATTTGATTTGTGTTATTCGTATACATACGATGCGACTCGAATACAATTTGTTCTTTGATATAGATGGTTAATTTATTTCCATTTAAATTGCTTATTGAAAGAGCTGGTCTCGCTAGTTCAAAGGGCGGTATTTTGAATCGCAGCCATGCTGCTGTCACATCAACAGGCTCTTCGGGAAGCTTATCTCCAGTGGACAACTTAAACCAACGATTATCTGAATGGTTGGATCGCGCTTCCTGAAGACCAGAGTTTTCATCATAATCCCACATCATTTCCCACTCTTCAATGAAAACAGCAGGCTTATTAGATAAAGCATAAGAGGTAGTTAACCCGAATTGAGAAACTGAAAACAATAAAACCAAGAATAGAACTATAAGTCTATTGAACCCCTTCATCGGACACCTCAATGATAATAATATAATCTCTCTACTTTACAGTATTTCGACAATCTTCGATTTAGCACCTTCTGACGTTTCCTTTTTTTCCAATTATATTAACTTGTAGAAATTTGATCCTTCATGATTATTATCATCCAATTTTAGTATATCGGCAACATATATAAAAAAACCACTTATAACAAGGCCTTTAAGACCATTTTTCACATCAATATAGAAAATAAAAGGATCTATAGTATCTATTATATGTCGAAAATAAGATTTTCATATAGATTATGTCGAAATTCCCTGTTACAATTAGGAAGAAAGACTTATACATATTCGAGAGGATGATCAATGTGACCGTGAAGCAAACGTTGCAAGAGCAAATCGTACAAAAAGCTTGGGAAGATGCTGAATTCAAGAAACAACTTATCGCAGACCCAAAAACAGCAGTAAAAGAAGCTTTCGGCGTTGATGTACCAGATTCAATCGAGGTAGAAGTAGTAGAAGAAACGGCAAGCAAGTACTATTTGGTGCTTCCGCAAAATCCATCAGACATACGCAGCGAAGACGATTCACAACTATCAGCTTGGCAATAAACATAGAAAGAGGAATAGCGCTTGACTGCTCGCTTGAGCAGTCAGCGCTATTTTTTAGCGAGAGGGAACTGAATAATAGCTTCTGTCCCAACTCCTTTTTCACTTGTAAAGATAATCGTGCCTTTCATAACCTCAATGATCCGGAAGGTGACCATTAAGCCTAAACCGGTTCCTTTCGTTTTCTGGGAGTAATAAGGCTCTCCTAGCTTGTTCACCTCGTGTTTGCTCATCCCCTCGCCATTATCTTTTATACATATGACGACGTGGCGGTTATCCTTCAGATAAGCTCTTATGGCAATAATCCCATCTTTATTTATCGATTCAATACTGTTCTTTATGATGTTAATAAGCGCTTGTTTAAACTTAGAAGAGTTACCGTGCACATATAAACCAGATGCTAATTCAACTTGAATTACGCCGCCCTGCATATTAGCCAACGGTACGAGTATCGCTTGAATTTTCAATATTTCATCTGCTGTATTAAGAATGCTAGTCTGCTCAAGCTCTGGCTTAGCAAACATTAGAAAATCAGTAATAATTTCCGAAGCCCGGTCAAGCTCCTCAATCGCTAGCTTCATAAAGCCTTTTTCCTTGTCATTCCTCGAGCCATCCCCGAGAACCTGCAGAAACCCTCGCGTAACCTGCAGCGGGTTGCGAACCTCATGTGCAACAGAAGCAGCCAACTGACTAATGATCTCCATTTTCTCTGAACGTTGAAGCTCATTATTGAATACCTCTAGCTGCTGAGAATATTCCAATACCTGATCGTAGCTTTCAATAATTCTTCTTGCCAATATGAATAACAAAGAAACAAGGAAGCTTAGAATACCCCATTTCCAAAAAATCATCTCGTAGTTCATATCGCTTATGAAATACCAAATGACTTCCGCTACGCTGATTGCAGCGAATATACCGAATCCTGTTGTCATAATAATCGCATTTTTATTTCTTTGCAGACAAAACCGGACCAGCATAACGAGCAACAATCCATTTCCAACAATAATAGTTCCACCAAAAGTAAAGATAGTAGCTGACGTATACACATTTAGTATGTCGTTTGAAGTTAAAGACAATAACAACCATGATATCGAAATAACTGAAACGACAACCTGAAACTTTCTGAAGCGGGTAATGAGCTTCCATGGTCCAGCACCGAAAATTTTCTCAAAAAAGAAAAATAGAGAAGGCATTAACAAATTCGAGCCTATATCGAATAAAAAATACATGGCTCTTCCATAATCGCTATGCGTCGCGTGCAAATAGGGCGATAACGATAAAATCATTAAACTTACCGACAAAATAACTATGCTAAGTGAACTCAAACCACTCAAATAGGATCTATTCAAAAATACAAAACATAACAGCAATGAGAGAGAGACAAACAGCAGAATCGCCCCAAGAATAACATCATAAATTTCTTTCTTCATAAAAACTTTGCTTAGTGCTTGCCCCTCGCCAATCTGTGGCTGTTGCTTTAGGCCAAGCCAATCAGAATCCGTTTGCAAATAAAGATATACCATCTTCCCCGATTCCGCTTCACTTAGCGATAATAAAATCTCATTTTTATTAAATGGGTAGTTTCTCTTGGATTCATAAACCATTTCCCTGTCCATAAAAACCATAACATCCTTGGCCGTCAGCTTCGTAATAGAAATAGCTGGCCTAGCCAAATCAAACTCAGGCAGCTTGAATCGAAGCCATGCTGCACGAATATGAGCAGGCTTCACAGGCAATGCGTCTTCGAATGTAAACGCCTGCCACTCACCAGTCCCGTGAGCGCCGTCCGCTTCTTCAATGTTAGGGACGGAATCCTCGTCCCACATCATTTCCCAGTGAGATATGCTGTTTGATTGCTCATATGCCTGCACCTTAGTCGTTGTTGATAAGATCAATGAGAGCGTTAGCACAATGAGTATAAGGGGGGCGATCCATCTATGTAATGCCTTCATGCAGCACCTCAATAATTAAAATAAAATACGCTTTATTTCGACAAACTTCGATCATTCTCCTAGTTCTATTTTAGCGCGTATACAAATAAATAGTAAGCAATTTTAACTAATTTCCAAAAAAAAAGCTGCCCTCCGTTAATCAAAATAACGGAAGACAGCCTATTTGCATAGGGTTAAACAACTTTTTTCTTAATCGCGACCCGTCGGATAAGCAAATAATTTAATCCAATGATACTCGCCATTACGATTATCGCAAGCACAATAACTGCAGCAAGCGGACTGCGCTCAACCTCGAACACCGATTGCATAAGGCTGCCCATCCAATCAGAGGACAAGACTACTTCCATTGCCATTGCAGGCAATAAGGCGACGACGGAGATGATGATGCCAATCTGCCATTGAAAGCGCGTAAAGCCGGAGCCGATCATCCAGCCGCTACCGAAATAAGCGAAGAACAAAAAGAAATATTCGAAAAAGATGCCGATCAGCTGATCAGAGGAAGTGAAGATATGAGGATTATTGAGCGCAAGCGACCAGCCATTCTTGTCGTAAATCATTTGTTCAATTGGATATCCGGCAACCATAACGAAAGCGAATATAGCAGACATCACCATCATGAAAAACCCAATACCCATTATAAAATGTTTTCTTGTAACACCGCTCGAAACAAAGCTTGCTAATGATAATGGTGTAAGCAAAATTCCTATGACCATAAGAAAGACTTTGGGCGAGTTGGCTGCACCTTCCCACACGCTTTGCGAATCCATAGCTTCTTTACTTGGCGCAAGATGATTTAACACAACTGCAATACCGATAAAAATGGCTATAAAAACAATCCAATACACAATAAACGTCCAGCGGTATGTGAATAGCAGCTGATGGGTTACATTATGAGCAGGATGCCTTCTCTTCCTTGTCATTGTCCATCCCCTCTTCTCTTCGTCAAATGTACGAACAAATCCTGAAGAGACACAGGGCCTAGCTCGATCCCCTCCGCAAGCGCAAGCTTACGCTGCTCCTTTGTCAGTTCACCGAATACCGTAACCGATTTGGTTCTGCCCAATTGCTGTTCGCCTAACACTGTCAATCCTTCAGTAAGCCGATCCACAACCTCATCAGGTCCAGTAATGGTAGCTCCGCGTGACCTAAGAGCATCTGTTTCTTCATGCATAATGAGATGCCCTTGATCAAGTATGAGTACCTCCTCAAACAACGTCCCTATTTCCTCGATCAAGTGCGTCGATAATATGAACGTACGCGGCGTTTCCATGTAATCCTGCAGCAGCTCCTCATAGAAAGCATATCGCGACGGCGCATCCATCCCTAGGTATGCCTCATCAAATATCGTTACGGGAGCACGACTGGCAAGGCCGACCGTAACCCCTAGTGCAGATTTCATTCCCCGTGAGAGCGCCGATAAACGTTTTTTCAGCGGCAGTTCATATAATTGGATTAAGCGCGCTGCATATTCCCGATCCCAATTCGGCCAGCAGCTCTCCGATAGCCTCAATACATCAGCTACCGATGTACTGTCCTGCATATAGCCGCTTTCTTGAATGAAGCATACCTGCTCCATGATTTTGGCGTTCTCGAACGGCGCTTCCCCGCCAATTGCGACTACACCGCTCGTTTGCTCACGAAAAGAGGCTAAGATAGAGAGCAAGCTCGTTTTACCAGATCCGTTCCGACCAAGCAGACCATAGATCTTGCCGCCTGCAAGTGTGAAGCTCACATCCTTAATCGCGCGAAAAGAACCATAATTGAGCTGTAAGGATTTCACCTCGATACCTAGTGTCATGCTTCATTCCTCCTGTTCGCCTTTTCAATTCTCCCAATAATTTCGGAGATCGGCACGCCGATTTTGTCCGCCTCAGCAAGCATCTGGTCAACAACTTCTTCGAAAAAACGCTCTCTCCGATTCTGTATCAGCGATTGCCTCGCTTCACCGCTTACAAACATGCCAATTCCTCTTTTCTTGTATAGAATGCCTTCCTCCGTCAATAAATGAAAGCCTTTCGCTGCCGTTGCAGGATTAATCCGGTAGAATGCCGCAAATTGATTCGTTGACATAACCTGTTCGTCCTCTTGCAGTAAGCCTCTCACGATATCGTCTTTAATTTTGTCAGCTATTTGCTGGTATATGGGACTACGATCATCAAACAAGAAATCACCTCTTTACTTATGTGGTTCATTACTTATGTAACTAACCATATAACGTATGAAAAGGAATGTCAAGCCCATTTGTTAAATGTACATACGCCCCATTCAGTAATAAACAACGCAAAAAAACTGCCCTCAGGAGATTCTATTCTCCTGAAAGCAGCTTTCCCTGTTTATATTCAATGCTGGAGAAGCGATGCGTCCGTCTATATAGCAGCAGCCTCCTCTTTAGGATTTGCTGCCTTGTATTCCTTTCATCCAACCGATAATCGCACTGCTTACACGTTCCAGCTGTTCCTCAGGCTTAATGCTTGCCTGCTTATCTCCCTTTTGAGAGCCATAAGAGCCAAACTGCCCATGGTTTCCACCCTCGACTGTTACATACTCTGTCTGGCTAGGCATAAATTTCTTCCCTTCGCTCCAAGCTTCCCAGTTCAGAACGCCATCATTCGAACCGGTAATTTGCAGAATAGGGAAGTCAGCATCAGCTAAATTTCCTTTCTCATCAGCATACGCAGCTAGAAAATACACGCCATCTATTTCCTCGATGTGTTCGGCCGCATAGCGAGCTGCAAATACGCCGCCAAGCGAATGTCCACCTATCACATAGCTCTCACTCGGATGCTCTGCGATAAATGCATCCGCTTTATTCTGCCCTGTGAACGCCAAATGAAGCGGCATGCTTGCAATATATACGCGGTGACCTGCCTCTGCCAGCTCACGCGCGAGCGGGGCATAGCTTTTCGGATCAACCAAGCCGCCGGGGTATAGAATAACATTCGGCTCGGCAAGTAGTGCCCCGCCTGCTTTAGGTTCAAAACGATATCCTGCTTGTCCAATACTGACCTCAACCTGATCATCGGTTTTCATAGCTGCCTTGGCAGCATCGCTTGGCGTATACAGCATCATCTGGTAAATAACCGCAAGCAATAATACCATTACCAGCAGGGCAGCCACCGCCCAAATCATACGTTTTCGGTTCCTATGCTGCTTAGGTCCCTGCAAAGCCTGTGATTGTTGACTCATATCCGCACTCCCTCTTCTTCCAGCAATGGCATCCACTGCCGAACTTCTATGTTGCTAGCATGAATGTCCATCATACGCCAAAAGCAGCCGTTCTAGCAAAAGCAGTCTTTTCCCCTGCCTCACTAACATTCATAAAAACACCCCGCATTCAGCATAAATTTGGTACACTAATAACAAATTTGTTTCTATAAGGATGATGACCATGTCGGATTATAATGACCACGACGATCTTGCTAATCGTCGCCGCAATAAGCTGAAGGTGCTTCGTTTCGATAATAACGGCAAGGATCTAATAGAATCCGAGAAGCCGGAAGAAAATTTCGCTGATGTAGGCGGTCTAGAAGACGTTAAGAAAAAAATACGCATGAATTTCATTCTGCCGCTTAAGCAACCCGAGCTTTTCGCTGCCTATGGCAAGGAAGCAGGCGGCAGCCTCTTGCTATACGGTCCTCCGGGATGCGGCAAAACCTTCCTCGCGCGGGCAGTCGCAGGTGAAATTGATGCTAACTTCATGCATATCGAGCTGCAAGCCATTCTTGGCATGTACGTAGGACAAAGCGAGAACAATTTGCATGATATATTTGAGAAAGCTCGTGAGAACAAGCCTTGTGTTATCTTCATCGATGAGCTCGATGCGATGGGTGGAAGCCGTAACCAAATGCGCCAGCATCATGACCGTATTCTCGTCAATCAGCTTCTAATGGAGCTCGATGGACTTCGTACCTTCAATGATCAGGTGTTCGTAATCGGTGCAACCAATACACCTTGGTACCTCGATTCTGCACTTCGCAGGCCAGGTCGATTTAATCATATGATCTTTGTGCCGCCACCGGAGGAGGCTGAGCGGGCCGTCATCCTGCAGCTTAAGCTTGCTGGAAAACCGCTATCCACTCTCGATTTGAGCAAAATCTCGAGGGAAACGAAGCATTTCTCAGGAGCTGACTTAGAGCAGATCGTCAAAGATGCCGTAGAGTGTGCGCTGGAGCGTACGCTGGACACGGGAGAGATTCAACCTATCACACAGGATGACCTGAAGAAAGCGAGCAAGCACCGCAAAGCGACCACCCTTGATTGGTTCGCGACAGCCAAAAACTATGCCACGTTTAGCGATGTCAATCAAGACTATCAGATTGTTCTGGATTATATGAAACAAAACGGGATGAAATAATGACGATAGAGCGAGGACATGACTGCTATGAATGAATGGGATGAAGAGTATCAGAATAGGCGTTACCAGGAAATACAGCAGCTGATAGAGTGGAAGAAGCTGGATGAAGCAAGAAGGTCCGCTGTTTCACTTATTCAGGATGCGCCGGAGGATCCGGACGCACACGCGCTGCTTGCGCATATATGCCTCTATCAAGATCAATACGATCAGGCGCTACACTGGGCAAGTGAAGCACTTAGGCATGATCCTGAGAATCAGTTAGCGTGGTTCGTCCGAAGCAACACCTACTACACGATGGAGCGTTGGAAGTCTGCTTTGGAGGCTATCACTGAGGGACAGCGAATTGATCCTTACGAGCCTCATTATTTTTTCTTGCTCGCTAATATTTACAATAAGACAAGCAAATACGAAGAGGCCCGCGAATTATTGCTGAAGGCGCTTGAGCTCTCTCCTGAGAATGCTCTGTATCTCGCCAATTTAAGCTATAATGAGGCATTGGTACGTAATTTCGTCGAGTCCAGACTGCTTGCAAGTCATGCGCTCCGCCTTGAGGTTGAGTCTGATCTTGTCTATCTGTACCTTGCATGGTCTGCTGAGAGACGGAATGATTATGATGAGTATCTGCTTATGTTGAAGAATGCTATACGACTGGACCCCGATGATCAGCAAATTCGCAAGGAATACATGGAGGGCCTACAGAAGACTTACAAGCTTTACCGAATCCTTCTGTATCCTAGCAGTTTAGCGAAACGGATGAAGCCTTGGCAGGTGCTGCTCATATGGATTGGGCTTTGGATCATATTTAGACCGCTTGTCATTGCCTTTATCGTTCTCTATTACGCTGTCTATTGGATTACACGATTAATGGTTCATGTTCGAATATTCGGATGGCAATTCCGGAAATAGCTACAACCAAGGTGAAACGGCTGTCGCTATTCTTTGACAGCGCAGCGCGTTTCAGTCCGAGAAATATAAGCCCTTTATAAGCTAACAATCTTATAAATGCTTATATTTGCACAAAGAAAAAGACGCTCGCAGTCTCATCAGACCGCGGAAGCGTCTTTTTCATATCCTTAACCTTCTCTATTCCTCACTCATCAAATCACTCAAACGCAAAATTGTTGTGAATGCTTGCTGGCGCGTGTATGTGCCTTTTGGACTGAAATTGTTATTGCCCGTGCCATTCATAACGCCATAAGTGAATACAAAATCCACACTTGGCTTAGCCCAGCTGGCGATTGCCTTGCTGTCCGCGAAAGTAGACGGATCGCCTGTAATGTCAAAGCCGAACACATCAACCGTATTCGTTAACATGACAGCCGCTTCCTGCCTTGTGATACTGCCGTACGGATCGAATATCCCATTACCTTTACCATTAACAATTCCCATAAGATTAGCCGCGATGACTTGCTTGATGGTCGTATCTGCGAAAGGGTTATCGCTCAAGCTAACTTCGTTCTCTTCGAGAATCGCATCAATGGTTTTGCCTGTTGTCACCTCGAGCAAATTGACGATAAGCTTCGCGAAGTCCGCGCGTGTAATCTGTTGCTTATAGTAGCTTTGCAGACCCTCCGGAACGAGACCGCCCGCTATAGCTGCTTCTACCTCCGTTTTCGCCCATGCATCTGGCTGGTCACCCGATACATTGCCCTTGTCGATTTTGAAAAAATAACTGGTTTGATTGCCTGTTTCCTCATCCGCTATGTACAACTCATAATAAGGCAGGCCATATTCAAACGTTACCGTTCCCGTTGTATTAGGAGCAAAACTATTCACTAGCTGTTTTTTTCCTTTTATTGTCCAAGGAAGAGACTCAGATACAAGTATCCCATTCTCTAAGCTATAGCCTAATACGACTGCGCTAGTCTTTGCTTTCGCCGTAAATGTAAGTATGGCTTTATCTGGTACAAGAGTAGAGGTCACATCCATGTCCTCATAGAGCTCACCTAAATCTTCAAATGTGATGACCTCATCCACTTCACCTAAGCTTTTGGATACCGAATGCGTATACTTATCCTCTGATACTTCTGCTGCTGCAGCCGGAATCGCAAATGACAATGCCATTAAACAGACAGCCATCCAAAATAATAATACTTTCTTATTTCTTCTCATTCCCTTACCTCCACGTGTTGTATAATTGTTAACTCATAAGCATTCCACACTACATGTGTTAATTCCTTTTCTCAGAACAATATAAACGTATTCACAACAAAGAAACTACCCGCAAATCATCATCGATGACCACGGATAGCCCCTTCGCTCTCACTTATACAATATTTCCTTCACACCTAAGCTCTTACAGCTGATGCTGCTGAATAAGATCCCTCTTCAATTCCCATACTGCCTCGCTCAAATTAACCCGATAAGCCTCCGCATTCAGCTTACGCAAATATTGAGGCCAGAACAGCTCGAATTGCTCCAGGTGATAGCGCCTGATTCGCTCCAAACTTGGCAGCTCATATACGAGATCACCGCCGCTGAATATCGGCTTCAAGAGAGGTATTGCCTCGTAACGCTCAATATATTTATGAATATAAGGATGAACGGGGTCAAATAGTTTAATTCGATTACCCCTGCCGATCTGCTGTTCATCCTTCAATGTGATATAATCGGCTTCTGCTTTTCCTGTATCCTTATTAACGATACGGTAGAGCGACTTGAAACCCGGCGTAGATACCTTCTCCGGGTTGGCCGATATTTTGATAACAGGCTCATAGCTTCCGTTTTTCTCGCGTGCTACCAGCTTGTATACACCGCCCAGCGAAGGCTGGTCTGCTGCCGTTATGAGCTGAGTACCAACGCCCCACACGTCAATTCTTGCTCCTTGCGACTTCAGATTGGATATAATGCTCTCATCCAGATCATTAGAGGCTACGATTTGCACATCGGGAAAGCCTGCTTCATCCAGCATTTTCCTTGCAATCTGCGACAGATACGCCAGATCGCCGCTATCGAGTCGTATTCCATTCATTCGCTTGCCTTGCTTCTCTAACTCACGGGCTATCTTTATGGCATTTGGAACGCCGCTTCTCAGCGTATTATAGGTATCTACGAGCAAGGTCACTTGATCCGGCAGTGATTCTGCATAAGCACGGAAAGCCTCTTCCTCCGAGTCATGTCCCTGCACCCAAGAATGGGCATGCGTGCCTTTGGCCGGTATGCCGAACAGCATTCCTGCACGCATATTGGATGTCGCATGAAAACCCGCAATATAGGAAGCTCTCGCCCCCCAAATAGCAGCATCTACTTCTTGCGCACGCCTTGTGCCGAACTCCAGCAGGATATCATCGCCCGCAACTTGCTTAATACGTGCAGCCTTGGTCGCAATTAGCGTCTGATAGTTCATCATATTTAGGATTGCCGTTTCTACTAATTGAGCTTCGAATACGCGTGCCTCAACACAGAGCAGCGGCTCATTCGCAAAGACCAGCGTTCCTTCTTCAACTGCAAAGAGGTTGCCCGTGAAGCGGAATTGCCTCAGTTCTTCAAGAAATGCTTCCTTGTAATTTTCCTCTTGAGTACGCAGATAGGCAATTTCTTCTTCTCCGAATTTCAGTGCTCGGACATAAGATACGATCCTCTCCAGCCCAGCAAATACAGCGAACCCATTGCCGAAGGGCAGCTTGCGGAAATATGCCTCGAATACCGCTTTATCATTCATGCTGCCCTGCAGCCAATGCGCGTACATCATATTAATTTGATATTTATCCGTATGTAGTGTCAAATTCGTATCGCTCATCCCGTTAACTCCCTTCTTTGTAAACTTACTCTCTCCATTACCCATACCTTTCACTCTTATACATATGTACAAACAAAAATAGCGCCGTTGAGTTTGGATAGCTCCTCTCAATAGCGCAATGGATCAGCCGATAAGGCTCCCAATTATTTGAACCAGCCCTTCTCCTTGAAGCGGGTAATCGCCTCAATGCGGTTACTGACATCAAGCTTGTCAAGAATAACCGATATATAGTTCCGTACCGTTCCCGTTGTAATAAACAGCTCACTCGCAATTTCCTTCGTATTCTTGCCATCCGCTACGAGAACGAGTACTTCCTTCTCACGCTCGGTTAACGGGTTCTCTTGGCCAT
Organism: Paenibacillus sinopodophylli; assembly: GCF_005930355.1. Taxonomy (GTDB): domain Bacteria; phylum Bacillota; class Bacilli; order Paenibacillales; family Paenibacillaceae; genus Pristimantibacillus; species Pristimantibacillus sinopodophylli. The sequence goes on along the minus strand of NZ_VDBO01000013.1, from coordinate 22,541 downwards.
AGGCTTCGTCAACGAGCTCGGATGCGAAGATACGACGTCCAGCCATAACACTGCGAATCGCATCAGCCAGTTCTTCGCTCGGGCTGTCCTTCAGCAAGTAGCCGCTCACTCCCGCTTTGAGCGCACGTTCAAAGTAGCCAGATCTTGCAAAGGTGGTCAGAATGATTACCTTGCAGTCCTTCCCCTTCAGCTCTTCCGCAGCATCAAGCCCCGTCTTCGCCGGCATCTCAATATCCATGATGCAAATATCCGGTTTATGCTGATGGACTAAACTGACAGCATCCTCCCCATTACTCGCTTTCCCGACAACCTTCATATCCTCTTCCAAATCAAGCAATGAAGCGAGGGCGCCTAGCAGCATGCGTTGATCCTCAGCAATGACGATTCTTATCATACCCTCAATCCCCTCTCTCGCAATGAATTAGATTTGTTTAATTACGTTAGGTACCTTGATGACCAGTGTTGCTCCATCTTCGTTCAAAATATCCAAGCTGCCGTTCACAAACTCCAAGCGCTCCTTCATGCCTTGAAGTCCATGCCCTCCATAATTACGAGCCGACTCAGGAATGCCTACCCCATCATCCTTCACTATCAGAAGCAGCTCCGTACGCGAAGACTGAATCGTTACGGTGCATGTAGATGCTTCGCTATGCTTGACGACATTCGTAACAGCTTCCTTCAAGCACATGCTCAGAACGTTCTCGGTCAACAAATCCGTTGTGCCCAGCTTGATGTCCCCTTCGAATTCAAATTCGATTTCAGCCGCTTTCAGAATCTGTTTGATTCGGAACATTTCGTCCTCAATTCTTGTGCCTCGCATCTGCGTAACCATTTCCCGTACTTCCTTAAGAGCTGTTCTCGCCGTCTGGCGAACATCGTTGATTTCGGCCTGGGCTTGAGCGGGATTTTTGAGCATCAACTTCCCAGCCAAATCACTCTTCAATCCAATCAAAGAAAGCTTCTGACCAAGCGTATCATGTAGATCACGTGCGATCCGCTGTCTCTCCTCAAGCTTCACAAGCTCAGAAATTCGCTTGTTCGCATCCTCAAGCTTGCCTTCAAGCAGGCCTTGCTTGTTTTTACTGTACGTGTTGAAGGGGAGCAGAATAACGACAATCAAGCTAATAAGAATAAACGGAAACTGCGTGAAAAACAACGTATTTTGTGTGGCGAAGCCATAATTGACAGTTATGAACGTGCTGACGATATGAATCGCATACAGCGTGAAAAATCCAGCCCTATTCTGAATATTACCGATAAAAAAGGCTAAAAAAATCGAAAAATAAACGTAGCTGAACAACAAAGTCATGGCAATCGATATGACAATTTGCACGCTCGTCCAGAAATACACGAGCCAGCCTTTGGATACAAAGGAAAGCCGGTAGCATATAAAAAACAAAATAATCATAATGATGCCTGAAACAGCTTGATAAGGAGTTGATGAACGGAAAATAAAATAAAAAGGCAAAATACAGAAAACGACCCAAACGTAAGGACTTAATCCTGTGTTTTTATGAAAGATTTGATACCATTTGTTCATCATCGTTCATCCTTTTTCATAAGCCCGAGTAGGGTTGCAATGAGCGGCTCAGTACCATTTTAGCATAGACAGCACATCACGTATTTATTTTCCTTATCACTAAACATACGAGAAGCCAGCCTGTGAGGGCGTGGCTTCATGGTCGTATATTTGCGATGAGCTATTTGAACTTCAAGCTTGGTTGATTTGTCTTTAGCTTATCAGATGCTGATTCCAGCTTGCGCAAGCGATGTTTAATGCCTTTGAAGCTGACGAATTTCTTATCCGTTTCGTCCCATAAGCGGAACTGCAGCGATTCCAAGCTTTCACTTATCGTAATGGTCGTTGCTTTATGAAGCGGAGGCGTCGCATTATGTGCTTTTTCCAGATTATAGTTAGGAACCTTAGGACTTAAATGATGGACATGGTGGAAGCCGATGTTGCCCGTTATCCATTGCAGTAGCTTAGGCAGCTTATAGTATGAGCTTCCGTCAACAGCTGCATTTACGTAGCTCCATTCGTCTTCATGCTCAAAGTAGGAATCCTCGAACTGATGCTGGACGTAGAACAACCAAATGCCGAGCAGGCCTGACACGAAGAACACCGGACCTTGCACGAGAAGGAAGGACTGCCAGCCAATTGCCCAAATCAGAAGTGCATATACACCTACGATTAATGCATTCGTCAAATACGTATTCAAGCGTTCCTTGCGTCTAGCACCTTTCACGTTGAAACGATATTGAATAAGGAAGACACCGATTGGACCAAGTCCGAACATCACAAGCGGATGACGATACATGCGATAAGCAAAGCGGCGCATAAACGGCGCAGCCGCGTATTCCTCTACTGTAAGAATCCATAGATCGCCAGTACCTCGCTTGTCGAGGTTACTACTTGTTGCGTGATGGATCGAATGCGAGTTTTTCCACTGTCTATAAGGAACGAGCGTGATCACACCCGTAATTGTCCCAATAATGTCATTCGCTTTTTTACTCTTGAAAAAAGAACCGTGACAGCAATCATGGAAGATGATGAAGGTACGGATGACAAAACCTGATGTAAGCAGCACAAGCGGCGCCGTAATCCAGTACGAAATCGAAAGACTATAGTAAGCAGCATACCAGAGCAGAACCAAAGGCACTAACGTGTTGATAAGCTGTCTAATGCTGGACTTTAAATCCGTTTTTTCAAATGGGGCAACTTCTTTCTTCAAATGAGCATGCTTCAGCTCTGTCATCGTATTCTTCCTCCTCAATATGACGCTTAGGAGTGTCCGGGGCGTCTATCGCAGTATTCTAACTTTATTGTAAAGAAAAACATCATACGCTTACAGTCATAAGTGTCATTAGCGAGTATGACAAATGTCATATAAAACGGCGTGTAATGACCAGATATAGGTAGTTGATCCCATTAAACAGCAAAAAGCTACCCAGAGGAGGACGTTGCCTCTTCTGAATAGCTTCTCACGGACTATGCGTTATTATATCGCCCAGTTTCCTTTACGGAAAATCGGTACAACCTTACCGTCCTTCGTAATTCCGTCAATATCCATCTCTGCTGAGCCAATCATGAAATCATTATGCGTGATGCTTGAATTGACGCCGCTTGCTTCAAGCTCCTCAGGTGACATCGTTTTGCCGCCCTCGATATTGAATGCATAGCCGCTTCCGATTGCAAGATGATTCGATGCGTTCTCGTCAAACAATGTATTGTAGAAAAGAATGTTCGATTTCGAAATCGGCGATTCATGTGGAACAAGCGCGACCTCCCCGAGGTAATGCGAGCCTTCGTCGATGTCGACCAGCTTCTGCAAAATGTCTTGGCCTTCCTCGGCTTCTACCTTGACGATGCGCCCTTCCTCGAATGTAAGCTTGAAACGGTCAATGATGTTTCCGCCGTAGCTTAGGGGCTTCGTGCTGGATACGTAACCGTTCGCCCCAGTCTTGAGTGGCACTGTGAATACTTCTTCAGTCGGCATATTCGCCATGAACGGGATGTTGTTGACGTTCGTACTGCCTGCCGCCACCCAGATATGCTTCTCAGGCAATTCGATCGTCAGATCCGTGCCGGGAGCCGTGTAATGCAACTTTTGAAAATGATTCTGGTTGAGTGTCTCGCCTTTGCTATGTAGGTTCGCATTATGCTCTTCCCATGCCTTTACTGGATCGTCCGCATGCAGCCTTACAGATTCAAATATGGCTTTCCACAGCTTCTCAACCGCTTCCTCCTCGTTTAATTCAGGGAATACCTTGGATGCCCATTCCTTACCTGCAGCCGCTACAACCGTCCAGCTTACTTTATCCGATTGGATCGCTCTGCGGAATTCTTTCAGCCCTTGGCCAGATGCCTTCTGGAAGCTTGAAATACGGCTCGAATCAATGCCCTTGAGTAGATCCGGACTCGATGAGACGATCGAAATAAAGGCAGCGCCGCGTTCCACGAAAGAATTGCGCTTGCCTGTCTCCCACTCCGGAAATCTGGAGAAAACGTCCTCAGCAGCTTTTTCGTATTTGAGCCGTGATAAGGAATCGTCCGTCCAATCCACATGCACGTTGCTAGCGCCTGCCGCGTAGGCTTTGCCGGCTACAAGTCTGACTAGAACAGCTTGATCCACAGCTCCTGTTACGAATACCTCTTGCCCTGGCTGTACATTAACACCTATTTTTACAATTAATTGTGCGTAAGTATCTAAATGATGTTCATAACCACTCATAATTTATATTCTCCCTTCAATCCTGCCTTTAGGCTGTACTTAGTATCCCCTAAATTGTATCGAAAGTCCGAGCCAACAGTCAAATCAGATAGACAGTAGCGAAACGGGCAACCGTAGCTACATGAGATAGAGAGCAATCGCTGCCTTCAGTTCCGCTGTTGCTCTCTCCCTAAGCTCGGCAGGCTCGGTCACTTGAATATGTGACCCGTAGCTTAGAACGATTTCACAGGCTGATTGCTCAGATTGGAATTCCACATGAGCAATCAGCCATCCCGCGCGCTCGCTGGAGGCTAGGGTTTCGATGATCGTAACATAACGTTCCTTGGTAAATCGCGTAAGAACAGACGCATCCTTTAGTTCAAGGACCGCAGGATACTTAGGTAATCCGCTCTTGAACTCCAAGGTCGACTGCTCCCAGTAGACAGCCAAATCAAAACCCTCTGGGCGCTCGAAGCGCTCCTCCTGCAGTTCCGCTCCAAGCAGCTTAGAGATGCGGTACGTTTTGCGCTCACCATCTGCCTCACCAATGACATACCAGATATTCTGTTTCGCAACTAGTCCAAGTGGACGGATTATACGTTCTGTGATCCCATCCTCCCTTCGATATCGGATACGAAGCAGCCGCTCCTCCCATACAGCTTCCTGTACAAGCGGCAGAAAAGGCTGCAGCACCTCCATCTGATGCCAGCCCGCTCCATCGATATGGATCTTCTGTCTGACTAAAGCCACCCCTCTGCTAACAGCATCAGGAGCAGCTGCCAGCAGCTTCTGAACCGCTGCCTCGTATTGCTGGGACTGGCCGAGATCACCAAGCAGCGCGGATGAGCTGGTGATAATGACAGAGATGAGCTCATCTATATGCATGCCAGTAAGCTCGGTCCGATAGCCCTCCGCAAGCATCCATCCGCCATGCAAACCCCGCTCCGCATAGACCGGTACTCCTGCCTCGCTTAATGATTCCATATCGCGGATAATGGTTCGCTCTGACACCTCCAGCTTCTCAGCTAGTGCCTTGGAGGTCATTTTTCCGTTATTTTGCATAAGCAGTACGATCGCTATCAGTCTTCCTGCTCGCATTGCGTTCACTCCCTCGCTACTTGTTTCTATGCTTAATTATTTTAATTGTAGCATGAATATATGACAGTAGTTGTCGTATATCGTTTGCTAAACTGGTTAAGAGTAAACAAATGACAACAGACAGGAGAGATGGGCATGAAGCCATTGCAAGGAAAAGTAGCAGTCGTTGCCGGTTCTACGCGCGGGGCGGGCCGTGGGATTGCAGCAAGTCTCGGTGAAGCGGGAGCTACAGTTTATTGTACGGGTAGAAGCATCCGTGGACAGGCATCTGACTTGAACCGTGCAGAGACGATCGAGGAGACAGCAGAGCTTGTAACGGCTCGAGGCGGGAAAGGCATTCACGTTCAAACAGATCATACGGTAGAAGCTGATGTGAAGGCTCTATTCGAGCGGATAGATCAGGAACAGAATGGACAACTCGATATTCTAGTCAACAATATTTGGGGAGGCGAGAAATTAACGGAATGGAAGAAGCCGTTCTGGGAGCATTCGCTCAGCAATGGGCTGCTAATGCAGGAGCGTGCAGTGAAAGCACATCTCATTACTAGCCATTATGGCGCACCGCTTCTGGTGAGAAGAAATAGCGGTTTAATCATTGAAGTCACGGATGGAATCGATTACCGTTACCGCGGTAGTCTATTCTATAGCTTGGCCAAAATTTCGCCTATCCATCTAGCAACTGCTATGGCGGCTGACCTAAAGCCTCATGGGGTCGCCGCTGTAGCCGTAACCCCAGGCTTTCTCCGCTCAGAAGAGATGCTGGAGCACTTTGGCGTGGAGGAATCCAATTGGATGGACGCCGTGAACAGCGGTATACAAGACGCCGAGCACTTCAGCCAATCCGAGACGCCGTACTTCGTAGGACGCGGCGTAGCCGCGCTTGCAGCACAACATGACCTCATGGAGAGGTCAGGCCGCGTTTTCTCAAGCTGGCAGCTGTCCGATGAGTTCAACATCATAGATGTTGACGGCAGACAGCCGCACTGGGGTAATTATGCGATGCAGCATGGCTTCTTATAAGATAAGCTAGCCGTTATCCGTTTACGACCTCGCCGCCATTTATGTGTAGGAATTGCCCAGTCATATAACTGGAATCATCGCATGCCAAGTAGACATAAGCAGCCGCGAGCTCATGCGGCTGTCCCGGCCTTTTCATCGGTGTATCGGAGCCGAATTCCGCTACCGCCTGATTATCGAATGTCGCAGGAATAAGTGGCGTCCAGATGGGACCTGGTGCGACTCCGTTTACCCGAATGCCTTGCTCGGCTATATTGACGGACAACGCTCGCGTGAAGGAGACGATTGCCCCCTTTGTGGCTGAATAGTCGATCAAGGTTGGATTGCCGCGGTATGCAGTAATCGAAGCTGTATTGATAATAGAGCTCGAAGCTTTCAGATGCGGCAGCGCCACGATGGTCAGGTAGAACATACTGAATACATTCGTACGGAATGTAGCTACCAGTTGCTCAGATGTGATGTCCTCAAGGTTCTGCTGCACATGCTGCTCCGCTGCGTTGTTGACGAGGACGTCAAGCTTGCCGAATTCTTTAATCGTCTGATCAATTACGCTCTTGCAAAAATCTTCATCCCCCACGTCGCCAGCAATCAGCAAACATTTCACACCGGCCTTCTCTACCACTTCCTTCGTTTTGTTCGCATCCCCATGTTCATTCAAGTAAACGATAACAACGTCGGCGCCTTCCTTGGCATAGGCTACGGCTACAGCTCGGCCAATACCGCTGTCTCCTCCCGTGATGATTGCTGTTTTTCCTTTGAGCTTGCCTGCAGCTTTGTACGTATCCGATTCGTAGATGGGAAGCGGGTTCATCTCAGCTTCGATACCTGGTTGACGGCTTTGATGCTGAGGCGGGTTTACTTGGCTTTTCGATGCGGAATTAGGCATAATCAATCAGCTCCTTATATTTTTTCCGTAAAAGATTTCGTCCATTTCAGTTTTCAATCTGCGCGTAATTTCCTCTTGCTCCTGATTGGTTAATGAATCCTTCGTATAGCCGAATAAGTAATTGTTCAGGTCAAACTGCTTCAGCTTGCATTTCGTATGAAAGACATTTTCTTGATAAATATTAACGTCTATCATGTCATACAAAAGGCATTCTTCCTTCGGTATGTAATTTTGAATCGAGTTGATATCATGGTCAATAAACAGCTTATGCCCGTTAATGTCACGCGTGAAGCCTCGCACTCGATAATCAAGCGTCATGATGTCCGTGTCGAAGGAATGGATCAAATAATTAAGTGCTTTAAGCGGTGATATCTCTCCGCATGTAGAAACGTCTATATCTGCTCGGAACGTGCTGATACCTTCATTCGGATGGTATTCCGGGTACGTATGTACCGTTATATGGCTCTTGTCCAGATGCATCACGACTGTATCAGGCAGCGGCCCTGGTGATTCCTCGAATGATTCATTAGGACCGCCGATGACTGGGCCTTCCGAAACGAGCAGCGTTACGCTTGCTCCTTGCGGCTCATAGTCCTGCTTAGCAATGTTGAGCACGTACGCCCCGATGATGTCGGATACGGTGTTTAATATTTTGGTCAGCCTATCTGAATTGTACTGCTCATCAATATAAGCGATATAAGCTTCGCGCTCTTCTTTCGTCCTCGTATAGCAAACATCGTACATATTAAAGCTAAGCGACTTCGTTAAGTTATTGAAGCCATGCAGTTGAATGCGCTGTTCTGGCGTTAGTTTCAATCGAATGTCCTCCCCTTTCAATAACTACTATTTCCTTTTACCCAAAGACCGATGCGGTAAAACCTAAATTTGCATTAAAAATAGCATGATGCTTTCACGCTGCTCTTCATTGAAATATAAAGAAAGGATGGCGAAATCTTATACTTTCCTATATTTGAAGAACAAATTGCGCTTACAGCTTCCGTTCGAGCTCTCTTCTACGACATTTCGACACCATAATCACACATATGCGCTTACAGCACACTCTTTACGGCTACTTGGCTGCTGTAGGAGCACATATGCGCTTACAGCTTCCTTTCGAGCTCTCTTCTACGCCATTTCAACTCCATAAGCGCATATTTGCGCTTACAGCACACTATTTATGGCTACTTGGCTGCTGTAGGAGCACATATGCGCTTACAGCAACCATCTTTAGCTTCGCATCATCTCCTAAAAAACAAAAAAACCTCCCAGAATGGAAGGTTTGATCATATGATTTATTGGCTTTATAGGTTGAATTTCTTTAAAGGCGTGGATCAATTTCCTTCTCTTTCGCTACCTCGAACAACAGATTCGCGACAGCTCCTGTGTAAGTCTCGTTATCCGTCGCGATCTCTGCGAAAGGAACCGCGAGCATGCTCTGCGCAAGCTTATATTCATTGAATGAGGTACGCAGCTTCATCGCAATGCTCTTCTGCTTAATTAGCTTGCTGTACTTATGAGGGAACTGATAGTCGTACCCATATATAATGGACATATAATCCTTATTGCGTACCTTCATATATGGAACCGTGTATGGCAGCGGGCGCTCCGGTTTAATGACGACACCCTCCATGTGATTGTCCACGGTCAGCGTACGGAAATATTGCTCAGCCCGATCGAAGCTATCGGCTTCTTCCAGCGAAAGAGTAACGAAATCATCATCCGAGAGGAACCGGTACATATCCGAGGTTGCCCAATCAGGAAGTGATTCGCTGCCATCTGCATAGACGATTTTGAGTAAAGAAAACGGCTTATAAGCAAGCTCTCCGCTCTCTGCATACAACTCTAGCTGCCTCTTGTACGTCGCATGAGCACTTTGATGCACGCTAAGTGGAACATGTTTCTCCATAATCTCGTGGACATACTTATAATTCTGATAGATATGCAGCCCATATTTCTCATTGATCGTTGCCTTAGTCAAGTGGTGTTGATCCTTCTCAAAGCCGCTTTCTTGGTAAGCAGCGATCAGCTTATCATAAGCCTCCTCGAAGCCATTCTCCTTCAGGAAGGCAAGCTCCGTATCTAGCGCCCTCTCGATCGGTTTGAATTGCTTGTCAATTAGCCCCTCGCCGAGTGCCTGCCACGGCAGCAGTTCTCCGTCGAGCAGCAGCATGGCAATGTTATTTTCCCGCATATAGCTGCCGAACCGCTCAAACAGCTTCTCATAGACCGCCGTCAGATCAAGCTTCTTAATCTGGTAGCCATTTCGGCTTACAGCGAAGCATTGCTCCACATCCTTATGCAGATAAACATTGCATCTTGAGCCCATGTATTTCGGCTGGAGGACAACATCCTTGGCACCGCGCTCCTTGAAATACGCCAAGCCTTTGCGCAGCGACTCCAGCTCCTGAGCAGCTTCGTCTTTGTCCGCAGGTGCCATCGTACCGGATATAAAGTTAATCTTGTTGCTCGAGCAGTACGCAAGCCTGCGGGTATCATCCTCGCCAAGCTCCTGCAAGGACACCTTGCGATCATCCTTAAAAAGCGTAGGCAGCTCTTCCGTCATTGCTGCATGAACTGATTTCTGAGACTTGAAGAAAGGCTTCACAGAAAGGGTCACCGACGACAACAGATTGCCGTGAACTGCGCCGGAATCCAGATGGATTTTATTTTTAATACGGAAAGTGTTTTTAGCTGCAATGTGTCCGAATACGTGATACGGATGGTTAGCTGTTGCATCTCGTTTCAAGAAATGAAGCTGCTCCTGAATCGGTGCCGAACGGTCGATTCGGAAATTGCGCTGATGCCTTATAGAGTTCGAATCCAGCTTTCCGATATATTTATTCTCGCAAGGAGCATGCGTTACATAGTAGGATGGCGTGCTATTGCCTATCATTCGGTAGAACGGCCTCGACAATGCTACGAGTTCATTGAACCTCCCGAGCAAATGCTCGTCAGCCTTCAGCACCTCTGTCGAATCGAAGTAGGCATGAAGCAGCTCCTCCTCTACACCCTTTATTTCCCCACGCATATACTTGTAGACGAAATTCTCATGATTGCCCAGTACGAACAGAAACTGCTCCTTGTTCGTGTGTAAGAAATCGATGATTGCCTTTGTTTGGCTCCCCTTATCAATCCAGTCGCCAACCAGAAGCACTTTCGTACCTGCGGTCTTGCTCGTCTCCAGCAGCTTCTCTCCATCGATTTGAAAACCATAACTGATAAGCAGTGCCTTCAGCTCATCCACACATTCGTGGACATCGCCTACGATAATCGTCTTTTGGCCTTGCGGCAATACTGTCGACAAATAGTCATCGACATCCTCAATCACTACCGTATAATCTAGATTCGCTTTTCCCTCGATGGGGGAATAGAAATCTTTAGCCCGAACTTTGTGAATTTTTGCGTACCGCTCCCGTGACAGCGAACCCAGCACCTCTTTGCGCAGGCGGTTGATGTGGCTCGTAATCAGCTTCTTCGAGCGATCCGATGCGTAATAATCATCCCGCTTCCTATAATCGAACAGAATGACCTCCAGATTGTAGTTGTTTTCCTTCACCACTTCCCTTACTCTTGCCCGGAAATCCTCCGACAGCCCCGTCGTATCAACTACGACAAATTCAGCATTAATTGGATAGCTGGTCACGTAGCGCAACTTATCGAACAACAGCTTAAATGCCTGATCACTCGCCTCGAGCATGACTTGATCGTATTTATCATAATCTCCGCCGAGCAGCTCCTGCCGTATGCTGTCAGAAGAAATATATTGCACATTGGTATTGACGCCTTTGGACTCATCTTGAAAACGCAGCTGCGGCAGCAGCACTTCGTTTGCAAATGTCGTTTTACCGCATTCCGTTGAGCCAATCAGCATAAAGACGGTATGTACCCTCGTTCTTATTTCCATAGCTGCTACTCCCTCCTTCTCTTCAATATTGCACCCTGCGTCGTTTGGACGCCGTTCACCCCGTCGCCGATGGCAACAAACTGACAATCGACGTTTTGTGTCCGCAGCTCTTCCAGCAGCCACTGCTCGAATGCCTCACGACCGAGCTCCCATTTATGATCATCATGCCTAAAGTCACTCAGCTCGTAGTATGCATTGAACTCCGCATTAGGAGTTGTCAGTACGAATTGGTCAAAGTCGACCGCTGCGCATATTTGACGGATTAATGCTCCAGCCTCATCAAGACTCATATGCTCGATAACCTCAGTCATAACGATATCCACCTGCTCACCGTTGTAAGACTCCAGGAAACGGTCAATGGATGAATAGGTTGCAATATTATCCAGTTCCTTCGCTTTCGCCTTCCGCTGCACAATTTCGAGCAGCGACTCCTCAATATCGACCGCATAATACGTTGCCTCAGTCTTAGCTGCAAACGGTATCGCATAAAATCCTTCACCGCAGCCAACGTCGAGAATGGACTTGTCGAACGGGAGTACACTGCCGATATAACTTCTTCGCTGCTGCGCCGTCCCACCGAAAGCAAGCTGGATCGCATAACGCTCCGTTTTCTCAAGCTCTGCTTTATACTTCTTGAATCGATCCCGGGATGCCAGAAAATTGCGCGCGAACAAGCTGCGAATATAGAATGGCGCATCGATGATTTGAATGCTTTTCACATATTTGATAAGAATGTCATCGGATATATCGATATACTCTTCACTGAACATCGACAGGAACAAACAAAGCACGCTCACGACATGCATAAGCTCGTAGAGCGATCTGCTCGTCTTGATTGTCAGCGAATAGCTTTTACTCGCTTGATGTACCACTTCGAATGAATAGTCCGGCAAATGCTTTTCGAAAAACGTAATATAATGGCGCAGTTGGATATGTATCATATTAATATGGAATGTATGCTCATACTGCTCCGTATCGCTTGTATGTTGTGCCTTGAGCGGCGAGGCAAAAAACTCATTGATAGCACTTAGCACAAACAGAGGCGTGTTGTACCTGGAAACGTTAAGGTACTCGAATTGATCTTCGCGATGCTGCTTGTAGGAAACTTCATTGTCCGCATCCTTGAAATAAACGTTGAAGGTTGTATCGTCTGTATACCAGCCGTAAGCCATCCCTTTGCGGACAGCGCGAAGCAGCATGCCGGAATGTGGGTTTTTGCGAATAATGAATGAAAAATTTGGATTCGTCGATTTCAATTGCACGATAGCCATTCTAATCTTCCCCTTGTCTCTTAATGAACTGCTTCCATCATGAACGCCATACCTCATCGAGTGCACTGCGGAACAGATCGTCAAGCTGGTCGTCCTGTGCGCCTTCACCCGGCTTCTGCTGTAAAGCGATTTGGTCGAAATATACGATACGATCCTCTAAATACGTATTGATCGGATGGAGGCGCGGCTCCATATTGAGCTCATCGCCTGCCTTCTTGCGGCGCAAGAGCTGCTCCACCATGACCCCAAGCTCGCTGTCTCTCGGAATAAGGGCCTCCACAAGCTTGTCGAATTCGATTGGCGGCATCGTATTGTACCTTTCGATCCAGCCACATGCTAGAATCGGGCGCAGCACATAAAAATATTTTTTAATTTTAACCTGCTCACCTTGCAAATAATCTCTATAGTTGCCCTTCGCCATATTGAGGTAATGGTACATGCAGGACTTCGGCGAGAAGGTAAGCGGAGATATTCCACGTATCTGATCCGCAACCGAATATTTCGTGTAATACGTTATCGGCGATTGCAGCCATTCCAGCAGCGGCGGGTTCGATTTGCGGAACAGGTTCAGTGCTTTTCTCAGATCCCAGCCGTTAATATCCAGCATGTCGCTGATTGGCCGCTCGATCACGTCTCTTTTATCAAAAATCGATAAATACCATTCAACCGGTCTGACGTAGATAAACCGGACATCATAGTCACTGTCCTTGGAGGGAAAGCCCCATGCTCTGCTTCCAGATTCGCAGGCATATAGGATTCGGACGTTCTCCTTCTGCTCAATCCTAGTCAGCTCCAGCAAAATATCACTATGTATGTTTGTCATTCGATTCACTCCTCTTCACGTACAAGAAAAGACCATGGATGCATTCATCCATGGTCTTAAGATACGGGCAGACAACATCGCAGTACTTCGTGCTGCGTGTGTATGCCCTCCCATCATTTAAGATTACGGATTCGGCAGATAGAGCTATTATCTTGTAAGGCGGCTTGATTGCTCAATGATTGACTGTGCAAGAATAACCGATCTTCTGCAAGTTGATTTAGCATTCTCCCAAACCCCTTTTTCCTTTTATTTTACGTTCCTTTAACAACAGCGAGCGGCTTGCATTTGGCAACAACCTTAGCGAGTCCTGCTCCTACGACGCTCTCAATAATTTGATCAACATCCTTGTATGCCTGCGGCGATTCATCTACAAGCGACTCCATCGAGCGCTGATTCGCCACAATTTCATCGTCCGTCCCTACCCGCATCGCGGCTGCTACCTCTTCTACTGATACAAGCTGCTTAGTCGCATTCCGCGAGCGAATACGTCCCGCTCCATGACAGATGGAGTAATGGTTCTCTTTCCCTTCGGGGCTGCCGACCATAATGTAAGAGGCGGTTCCCATTGAGCCGGGGATAAGTGCCGGATGCCCAGTTGCGCGGTACGGCTCCGGATTATCTGGATGCCCTGCCGGCAGCGCTCTAGTCGCACCTTTGCGGTGGACGAAGTAGGATTGCTCATCCAATTGCTCTCCCCAAGCGTAATTATGCATGAGATCATACAGCGTGCGCAGCTCGAACTTCGGTCCGAAGATATCTTTGCATGCCTCTCGAACCGCATACGCAATCAAGTGACGGTTCACGACGGCATAGTTCAATGCGGAGTACATGAGGTTAACGTACGTTTGACCGAGCGGATGAGCGAGCGGTGCATAGAGCAGCTTAGGATCAGCGGTGCCGATTCCCTCTTGCCGCATCATCTTCGCAATATCTGTGCTGCAATATTGGCTGACTGCTCCTCCCCAAGCCCTAGAACCCGAATGGATCATAATGACGATCTGACCGTCATACAAACCCCAAGCCTCTGCAATTTCACGATTCTCCTCCGCGATCTCGATCGCTTGGATTTCAACAAAATGGTTACCGCCGCCGAGCGTCCCAAGCTGTCGATGAGCCCGATGCCACACCATCTCAGGAAACATATCCAGCACCTCATCATCGAAATCGAATCGACTGCTCTCCACATGTGTGAGTGAGGTCGCTTTCCGCGGCGTATAAGCATCTGGAATATACTTCTTAGGAAGGCCATGCAGCCCTTTCTTCACGACGTGCTCCAGTCTAATATCCGAGAAATGACCTCTCGCATGCTCCTCGGCAGGCAAATACTTCTCAATTGCCCGGACCAGCTTCCGACGCAGCTTAACTTCCTTCAGATCATCCTTATGGAGGCTTGTTAGCTGTACGCGCATCCCGCAGCCAATGTCACTCCCGACGATAGACGGGGACACATAGCCGTCACTGGCCTTCCATACAGCTGTTGTTCCAATACAAGTGCCAACGCCAACATGCACATCCGGTGTATAGCTCATATACACCTGATTCGGAATTTGCAAATTGTTGTTCGCCATCTCAAATACTTTATAGTCCAAGGACGCGAATAGCTCAGGTCCTGCATATACATGTACCTGCCCAGATGGCAGCTGTACCTTTTGGTAATAATTTTCTTTCATAAACGTTTAATCTCCTCAATAATCAAATGAACACAAAAAAGCCATGGACCTTATAAATCGTCCATGGCTTTACTTGCGCCTTTGTATTCTAATCGATGCAGCAGCTTGCAGCATACAGAAAATTAGAATACAGTCACAGGCCCCGCAGAGGCCGATGAAATGGACTTGCTATCATTGAACTTGCTTTCATAACTTTTATTGAATAATGCTGTGCTTTGTTCTAGATTGTGTTTGAACATTGTCATCGACCTCCATTCATTTGATTTACATCATAATATTCCCATTACGATGCATCTGTCAACCTTTTTGTGGAAATTTGTTAAATTTACAAATGAGCCAATAAGTTCGCTCGCACCTCGGCAAGCGTCAAATCCCGTACGAGCTTGCCATCCTCAAACACAACCTCCAGCTGATCCTCCGCTTTGCGAGCTTCATATTCCGCCACGCTTAGATTGTCGGTGAAGGCAAGCTTACCATCCTGCTCCGTAACGAGTACAAGGCCCGTTTGCGATTTTTTCACTCCATTGTCGGTTTTAGGGTCTTTATAAATTTTACGTTCTTCGCCTTCAACGATCGTGAATGTCGATTTCAAGGCGAAGCCGAACGTGTCACGAGTATTGTATTGGTAAGTGAAAGAACCGATGCCAAATACCATATTCGTCGAAGCAAAGCCTTTGGCAGCAAGCTTCTCGCAAATTTCATTGCAGCGCGAAATCGTAATTGCATCGCCGTATATCGCACCAATATGGCTGTCAAGCTGTTTGTAGCCCTTCTCCGTAATCGTTCCTCCGAAAATATCCCACAGCATCTCAATTACGCCCTTGCGCTCGAATTCACTCTCCCCATTCGGGTCGCCGCATATAATGTTGACGGGATCTCCGCTATCCGGACGTATAACCACCTTACCGTCCCTGCTCATAATGTCTTCCTTCAGGCCGCGGATAACCACATCAAGCACGCTCCATAGATCCCAAGTATCCGATACGATCGACACAAAGCCGCTAGGATACACTTCCTTAATCAGGTAGCGGTACGACGCCATCTCGTCACGACCGTGCGCACACATGACGCTGTGCTCCGTTGCCGGAATCGATGTCCCTACCAATTCGTTCGCAATGTTAGCGTTATAATAGTTTTCTAGATAAATAATAGCTGGAATGGTATCCGTACCTGTGAACGATAATAGATGCCCTGCACTGCTCCCTAGCGCCGATTCAAGCGCCCCCATACCCCGCATCGAGAAATCATGGCCTTGGAACGGTACGCCAGCGCTGTCTCCATTTGTTTGGAGCGCGTAAGCCTCTAATATTTTGCGGTATTCGAAAGCCAGCGTCGCGCTTGTAGCCGGCATCCACAATTGGCACGACATGAGTGTTTCCAAATAATTTGTCAGCCAGAAAAATTCAGGCTTCGTGTTCTCGATTGTCAGCATCGGAACTCTTACGGGAACCATTGCGCCTTCTTTGATCGCTTTGATACGGATCGGCAAATAGCCAAGGTCATGCAGTTCCTCGATGTGCGAGGCGTCTGGGTTCGCTTCACCAAGTGCGTACTGGATCAACCGTTTGTACTCAGCAGCAACCTCTTCCTTTGCCCGGGCGAAGAAATGGTCATTGAAATAAGCGATCAAATATTGCTTGATAAACGATTGGAAACCAAAAGCAACAACCTCATGGATACCATCTAGCCGGCTCGTACGTGCAGTCCAGGTCGAATACACAAGCTCTGTACCTTTCGGATACTGGTTTTTGTGGCTCACCTTGTAGAAATCACATAGCAGCGTTGCTGGATAAACGAATGTTTGAGTCATCTTATAGGCCTCCCATTTCGTATACGTGAATTTTTTCATGCCCGTTTTGGCTGAGTATCGTATCGGTCGTATATACTTTATCAATAAGATCCGAACCTAGTATTTTTCCTTTGTAGATCGAATTCTCGCAGTGTCCGACCAACAAATAAATATGCGATGCTCCAATCTCCTTCAACTTCTCCGCACTAAGCATAAAGGTCCCGCCATACGAGCAAAGATCATCAACAATGATCGCCTTAAAACCTTTGCGCTCTACATTGCCTACAACGTCCAAACTTTTGATTTGCCCAGTCTGGAAGTCTCTTGCCTTGAAGCCTACCAATTGCTTATAGCCCTCTACTTTGCTGTAACGCTTCTGGGCACCTGCATCCGGGAAGAACAGATAATCTTGCTCTGCGTCAAACCCAACCTCTGCCGCTACCTGCTCCAGCAGCTGGATCGTCGGATATTTGCCTGTACTGCGGTCAAGGAGCGCAAGCGTTACGTCAGAATGCGGCTCGATAACCATAACCGACTCGAACTGCAATTGGTTAATGAACGACGCTGTATATTTTAACGTAAAGGCAGAGGTTCCCTCTATTCGATCCATTCGGCTATAAGGCATATAGTAGATCGTAAGCGTACATTTGACTCTTCGATCATCGAGATAGCTTTTGACGAACATCAGCTTAATGAGATCGCCGTCATCCTCGTATTTCCATACAATCGTATTGAAATCCGCCATGTACATCAGAATCTCATCGCCATTCATTAGCGTCTCGCCGTTCGGGAACTGCTTCAAACCTAGCTCCACTCCATTAAATTTCAGCATGCCGTCACTCTCCTCGTATGCAATCAGCTATAGATAGACAACTGTGGCTCTTCTTTTGTGAAACGGTACAATTGTGCCGCACGCTGCGAATACTGTTTAGACTGCTTGGGCACTCCGTTCTCATCCACAGCTTCCTCAATAATGGTGCTGCGGCTCTTCGTCGACGTTAGCTTGCGAATGAAATTCGGCTCTTCGAAATCTTGAACGACCGTCCGAATAACCTGGTACAGCTCGCTCAGCGTAAATTCCTCTGGAAGAAACTCCTTCGCAATTGTCGTCGTCATCATCTTCTTGCGTATGCCTTGCAGGGCATCTATTAATATCCGTTGATGGTCAAAAGCCAGATCCATGCGCAGTGCTTCTTCCATCGTGAACAGCCTTACGTCAGAAGCATCCACGGCTGCAGCTCTGTGCGCCAGCAGCTTTTCGTTGACGAGCGCTAGGAAAGCATGCGAGATAATCCATCCCCTCGGATCTCGTCCTGGCTCGCTGTATACGTTGAAATATTCGATATGCACATCATCGACTGCCGTCTCTTCGTGAAGCTCGCGCCTTGCGCATTCATAGACGGTTTCGTTCTCCTTGGTGAAGCCTCCTGGCAATGCCCACTGCCCTTCGAAGGGCCAAATATTTCGCTTGATTAGCATGACATGCAGCTCACGGGTGGGCAAAGCCTTCTTCGCAGACTGCTTATCTGTGGAAACGATTGTGAAGATTACGATATCCGCCGGAGCGCCGTCAGGCGTACGGTAATTGGCGGCAGAATAATTCGATTCATTTTCGACCATGGTTGTCGCTCTCCTGATCAGGAATATTTCTTCCTTTTGATATTATCATAATGACATTATTAAAGCGCGTTGTCAATTCTTTTGCTAAAAATAGGTCAATGGTCATCTAAAGCTGCTTGGTCTGCTGGATAGCTTAGGCCAATTTGCTTCCTTGCCTCATCCATGATTTCAAGCGTAATTAATGAATTCGTGAACGAATTAACATTTGATTCGGTACGACTGGCTTTCACCAGCTCGATAAACGCTTTCGCCTCATAGAACATAAACTTGCTGCTGGTCTCTCGCGAGATATCCTCACTCGTTCCGTCACGATAGACGATTTGAACCCTACTAGGCTCGCTTATCTTATCAATGACGATGCTGCCGCTCTCTCCCTGAATCTCCGACGGCAGGGAAGAATGTGTAATTTTTGAATACATGATGACTGCGTCCATCGTTGCGTATTGCAGCACGATACTGCCCTCACCATCTACGCCGGATTCCAGCATAACACCGGTCGCTTTGACAACATCGGGCTTGCCAAATAGCGCAACGAGCGGATATAGACAATAAATGCCTAAATCCATTAGCGCACCATTGGAGAATGAAGGATTAAACGCATTAAGCACCGTTCCTGACTTGTAAGCATCGTATCTAGAGGAGTATTGGCAATAGGTTGCAAAATAGCGCCGAACCTCTCCGAGCTTGCTTATATTTTCTTGTATCGCTTGAAATCCGGGAAGAAACGTCGATTTCAAAGCTTCCATCAGCAATACCCCGTTCTCTTTGGCAGCAGCGATCATCTGGCGCAGCTCATACGCATTCGATGCGATTGGCTTCTCACAGAGCACATGAATGCCCTGCTTCATGCAAGCAATCGCATGTCTCGCGTGAAAGGAGTTAGGACTTGCTATGTATACGGCATCGATTTTCCCGCTTGCCGCCATTTCGGTAATATCAGTGAATCTGCCTGCAATCTGATGCTTGTCTGCGAACGCATCAGCAGTTTCTGCCGAACGCGAATATACTGCCGCAAGTGCGAAGTCCTCTACCTCACGTGCAGCTTCAATAAACGTCTCCGTTATCCAGTTCGTTCCGATAATGCCGAATCTAATCATCATGTTCTCTCCTTGGCGATTGTATTGGGTTAGTCTTTGATCGAATGGTTTTCGGATCTTCATCCGCTTCTGCTTATTATAGCTATCCGAAGCACCCCCTGTCCAAAGTAAGCATTCATTTTTGACTATTCATCATATATGTATTACTATTCATAATACATATAATACTTTATAGACAGGGGTGATCCGATGATATTAAAGCTTGACTATAACAGTGATATTCCGATCTACGTACAGCTCCGCAACCAAATTGTCATCGGAATTGGTGTAGGCGGACTGGAATATGGTGAACGCTTGCCTTCCGTGAGACAGCTCGCAGATGATCTTGGAGTGAATGCTATGACGGTCAACAAAGCTTATGCCATATTGAAGAACGAGGGTTACATATCCATTGATCGTCGCCATGGCGCCAAGGTAAGCACCGTTTGGAACAAGCAGCTTGATTTCAGCCAAAAGCTCGGACATGAGCTGCAGCTCGTTATCTCAGAAGCCAGTCTAAAAGGAGTCGAGCAAGAGGAATTCATGAACATGTGCTCTACTCTATTTGCAGCAGCAGCCCGCAAACATCATTCCCTCCCAGAATAGGAGACCAACTATGAGCAATCTATATCTCATTATTACAGTTTTCATCGTGTATATCACTATCATTGTCATGTATGTGAAGCAAGCCGTACCAAGCAATCAGATCCTGTTCGGTGTTACATTCCCAAAGCAGGGACTCAAAGATCCAAGAATTAAACAACTTCAAACGGATTACAAAAAAAACTACACAGTCTATGCCGTTATTACACTCATAACGTTAGCACCATTTTTTGTGCTAGACCGCTATTTCTCGCTGTCGCTTATCTATCTGTTTGTATGGATTGCTGCTTTTCTGTATACATCCAAACTCCCCTTCAACCGTATTCATCATAAAGCCGCTAGAATGAAACGTGAGAATGCATGGTTTGTCGGTGAGACGCGGACAATCCGCATTGATGCCAAGATTACACAGCTCAAGAAATCGAGGCTCGTCTCTCCTTACTGGTTCATTATTCCTGCGCTCCTTTCCATTACACCCATTTTCATTTCTTTGTCGAACCATGACATTCTCCTCAGAATGTCCGGGGTTGCCTCGCTCGCAATGAGCGTCATATTGTATGTCATCTTTGCGGCCTTTGGCCATATGAAAACGAAGATTTACAGCGAAAACCATGATATAAATGCTGCTATCAACCGTGCCGCAAGGCGCTACTGGTCGATACTTTGGCCCGCAATGGCTGTTTTTGAGAGCATTAATGCCCTTGTCGCTTATTTGATACTCTCTAATGGAAGCACCCTAACCTTTACGCAGTGGATGATTGGCATCATCATGGTTTCCTTGATACCGCTTGGCAGTATCTTTTTTGTGCACAACAAAGTACGCGAATTAGAGGAACATCTAGCGGATACTAACGGGGAAGCGATTCTGACCGATGATGACGGCTACTGGATTAACGGCTCAACCTACTACAACCCTGAAGACCCGTCCGTTATGGTTCCTAAACGAATCGGTATGGGGTCGACAGTCAATATGGCTGCGCGAGGCGGAAAATGGCTTCAATATGGCAGTATCGCACTAGCGTTGCTCATTATCCTTCCACTCGCCGCATTTGCCGTCCAATCTGACCAAACTGTACCAACGATTACGATATCAGATAGCGGAGTCGTAGCCATTGATTACCCATTATACGATTACAGCTTTAACTTAAGTGACGTCCAAAGTATAACGCTCGAGAAGGAGCTGCCAAGCGGCTTCCGAACGAACGGTACAGCAACAGCAGAATATGCACGCGGTAACTTCTCATTAGAGAAGGTTGGTACAACCAAACTTTATGTATTCAAGAACAAGCCGCCATACATTGTCATCCAACTGGACGGGCTTGCCGTTATATTTAATGATAAAGAAGCCGCCAAGACAGAAGCACTATTTAACGAGCTGAAAGGTAAGCTCCCGCAATAGTGGAAATATAGCGACTAGCACCCATAATCTAAAAAGATCATGGCTGTAATGACTGCACACTGCCGGAGACTCCGCCGTATACGAACCTATCTAACATAGCTAACTTCTGCTCAGTCAGTGGGGCAGAATTGTCATAATAAAGGACGGAGGATGCTGTAAGCGGCCATTTCAGCTCTCGCTTAACGAGTGAGTGGCTGAACGCCTCCCAATTGTCTAGCTTGTATTGATCCAGCTCCAGACCTCTATGCTTGATCCGCTCATGGTGGAGCCGGTCATCTCGAAGTTGAACGAACACGACCCTTACATCTACATTCAATAGAGAGGCTCCTATTGCCGAGAGCTCTTGCTCGATCCAATTAGGGGTCTCCGTTTCCTTCGTAAATGGTCCAATAACGAACATATCCACCTCATTCGCAACATTCTCTAACGCAGCATCCATCGTAAGGCGATAGCCCAAATCACGACATAAAGCTTTGTAGCTGGCAGAATCTCGGTCGCTCGGATCAAGCCCAGCCTGCGTCATCAGCGCCACGGCTGCAGGACGAAGCACCGTATCCATATCTATAACAGCCACATTTCTTTTATTCGCCAACGCTTTCGCTAAAGTCGTTTTGCCAGCACCAGCCCCGCCAACAAAAAACACAAGTTTACGCATTTCGCCCAGCTCCTTGTCCATCATAATTACTCGCTTCCAGCACACTCTTTCGGTTACTTGGCTGCTGTAAGAGCACATTTGCGCTTACAGCAGCCATTTTCAGCTTCGCTTAATTGCCTAAATAACAAAAAAACACCTCGCAACGCAAGGTGTCTTGGATGTAAATAAGTTGGAGCGGAAGACGGGAATCGAACCCGCGACCCTCGCCTTGGCAAGGCGATGCTCTACCGCTGAGCCACTTCCGCATAGTCGTTAATCACCAGTTAAGGTGGTTTAACATTTCGGCGACAAGAAATAATATATCACTTTACGAGTAAAAACACAAGTTTTATTTTGAAAACTTACATTTTCTCTAGTCAATCTAATACGCGGCCGAAATCGACTCACTCTTAATAGATAAAGAAAAAGCCCTTGCTCAGCAAGGACTTCATTCATCTTATGATGCGCGTAGAGGGACTTGAACCCCCACGGTCGCCCGCTAGATCCTAAGTCTAGTGCGTCTGCCAATTCCGCCATACG
>NZ_VDBO01000012.1 GCF_005930355.1 Paenibacillus sinopodophylli | reverse complement strand
TTGATGACATAAAACCCCATGTAGACGAGCACTTAAAGCCTAATCAGGATAAGCCGTTGGATACTGAGGGGACGGGTAATTTCAATGATCCAGTAATAACGAAAACAAATAAAGGGTTAGAAGTTGAATTTAAAAATCCAGATGGAAATATTATTAAGTGGATTGAACAAAACCCTAAGAACATTTCAAGTGCAATTGAAAGCGCTAAAAATAGTTCCAACGCAGGGAAGGCTATTGAAGGGAAAGTTGGAGATTTTGTTCAACAAAAAACAAATGTAACAGGGTTTGGGCAAGAGGTGTTAGATGCTACAGGGAAAAAAGCAACTGATTTAGATGTAGTAACAAGTAAACAAATTATTGAAGTCAAGAAATCAGCATCAGCAATTAAAACAGATCAAATTGATAGGCTCATTGATCCAAATCATCCTCAATTTTTTAATTATGAGGGTAAGGAAGTTATTGTTTATATTGAAGAAGCAATCACAACTACAAATCCTCAAACATTAGCGAAGGTTAACTATCTTAAAGAAAAAGGTATAACAATAGTTAATTCGTTAGAGGAATTAGGAAAGGTGTTAAAATAATGGGTATTTCTGCGTTCGTTTTATTTGAAACTGGAAGTAACATTCCGTTAACCAATCTTTTGCAATATACAGAAGATTTTTGCACTGAGTTAAACTTATTTTATGGAATCAATTTTAAGAAGGAAGATGGTGATAACCAATTAAAACATGTCAGAGCAAATATAAGTGATCTGCCATTTGTTGAAAGCTCGTCAAGGCAATTATGTATTGATTTCTATGATGAGCCTTTTAAATTTCAAAACATTTCCTTTGATTGGTTAGGAAAAGACACAGAATTTTTTGAAGCAATAATAGTAGATGATTTTTGTGACAATGAAGACTTATTATTTAATATCCTATTTAAATTTCTAAAAACCTATCCAGATTCGAAAATATGGTTGGAAGAGGATTGGTTTTATACGTTAAACGACTTCGAAAAGATAGCGAATAAACCTTATGATGGAAATTGGTGTTACAAAAATCCAAAAGAACTATAATGCTGACTTAGTAATGTTGAATAGAGTTCTTCCTTAGTGAATGCAGTGGGGGCTACCCAGTGCCGAATGAAACCATCATTCAACAAATAGCACATCTAACCCATGTAATACCCCCGTATAAAGAAATTCTGATTTCGTTTGTACGTACATTAATACTAAATATGTAACCTAAATAACGCTAAGGCGATACGCTAAACAGGTCGATTATGGTCAGATACTACCATGATTGACCTGTTTTTTGTTATCTTCGTTTTCTTACGGTTTTCTCAAATTCATTCGCAACTGTAGATTACTATGCAACGATAGGGATGGTGAGTAGGACATGAATCGCAACTTTCAAGATGGATAGTGCGACAACTATAGTAAGGGTGGCTAAACAAAGAATAGCACTTTCTCCGCAACATAACTGACCATTGCAACGATGATTACTGTGTCAATAACAATCTGGTAACGTGCCAGTCAATATATACAGGTAAGGTAACGGTTTAAGGCTAGCCACCTTGCCCTCTAATATAGTCCGAAATTCGTTAAAAAATTTCGGTTGGGGGCTGAACATGCAAGGAATCAGAGTTTCGATTGACCGTATTGTTATTGATTTTACCAATGTCTATTGGAGTTTCTTCAATCCCTTTAGGCAACGGTTAAGTCATTACTTGAATGCTTCGTTTTACGTCCTTGATAAAGGATTTAGGTATCACATCCAAGTCAACGATAAAGAACATTATTTGCATATTTCTTATCAACTTGTGTATGCCAAGAGGTCTAGAAAACATACGCTTCGAATCGAATGTCATCCTGATAGTTTGATTCATTTCAAGTCATGGCTCATGCAAATGAAGAGAGTTTGTCAAGATATTCTCTTTGTTCGCTGTGATGTAGCATTTGACATTCCTTTGCCCTTGTCTGAATTGTTTACTTTATCACTGACGGGGCGGAACATGCACAATGAGAAAGGAACTCGTTACTCAAATGAAAGACATCAGCGTCAGGTAGCAGGATACTGTCGAATTTATGATAAGAAGTTGGAACTAAAGGAAAAGCATGGGGAGATAATCAACGGGGAGTTGACGAGGTTCGAAATCGTGTATGCTCCGAAAGAGAAGATACCGCTTCATCTTTTAGTTCAATATCCGCCCTTGTTTAACAGGTATTACCTGTGTGCTCATCTGACTTCATCGGAACAGTTGAAATCGAAACTTCAACCAAGAGTAAAGGGACTGATGAACGGGGAATTGGAACAGAGTCAAGTCACAGGGTATTACCGTAGGCAAATCGAGGATGAAATGAGGAAACGCTCAATTCTCGATTTTGATAATGTAGCGGCAGAGCAATGGGAGAATGTTATAACACTACCATGTGCAATACTGGGCGGCGTAGTGAGCAAAGTTCCAATAGCTTGATAGCATTATTAATCCTCCATGACAATTAATTCATGAAGTTGTATATCGAGCGTCTTGCAGATGACTTCGAAAGTACTTAGATGTACCCTATCAACTTCATTTGAACATAAATGACTTATTGTATTTGGTCTTAATCCCGTAATTCGGGCAAGTTCACGTTGAGACATTTTCCTCTCAGCAAGGATTTCCTTGAGTTTCACGACAACAGGCATAATTTATCCTTCTTTCCCATTCGGACAATCTTCTCTTTATTATAAGGGGAATATTACGGTAATAAAAGTGATTGATTGTATCGCCTAGTCGATATATAATTAAAATGTATCTACTAGGCGTTACATTAATCTGAATTTCTGTAACGGTGGGGAGGAAACAGCATGAATGTCATCGGCTACGTTCGAGTTTCAACACAAGGTCAAGCCAAGGATGGCTACAGTTTAGCGTACCAACAAGATGAAATTCGCTCCTACTGTCAGGAACAAGGATGGAATCTGATGAACATATACAGCGATGAAGGTATTAGTGGGGCAAGAGTCAATGAGGAAGCCCTTGAGGTGGACAGAATCGGCTTTCAGAGCATGTTAGCCGCCCTGTCTACAAGGCATTGATGCCGTTGTTGTCCTCAATACAAGCCGTTTATGGCGGTCTGACATCGTGAAAGTGTTGGTGCATCGAGAGTTCAAGAAGCATGGAGTGGACGTTCGGAGCATTGAACAACCAACCTACAGCATTCACAAGAAAGACCTGAATGACTTCTTGATTAACGGCTTAATGGAACTGCTTGACCAGTACCAACGGCTTGAAATTGCCCTCAAGTTAGGTCGGGGGCGTTACAAGAAAGCTGAACAGGGCGGCTATGCAGGTGGAAGGGCAACCTTCGGCTACAAGGCTAAGAAGGGTCAGAAGTGTATCCAAGTAGACGAGAAGCAAGCCCAAACCGTCCGCAGAGTATTTGAAATAAAGGAACAACATCCAATATGGACGTTGACCCAAATCGCAGAATCATTGAACGAAGAAGGTTTTACGACACAGCAAGGCAGTTTGTTTACAAAAGTGCAAGTCAAACGAATCTTAGACAGACGTGATTTTTATAGCGGCATATACCGCTATGGAGATATAACAGCGGAGGGCTTACATCAAGCCATCCTTTGACGGACATTGAATGGAGATGCTTGCGTCCCACTGCGAACCGAAAGGTTAACGCTCGAACTGGGGTTGCACCCATTCTTTACCTACCGTCAAGCTAACTTACAAATCCGTAAACAGGGGTGAATCCTTTTGTCGCACTACAAGCAAATGCATATCTATGTTGGAATGGATTTACATAAGGCTCAACATACCGCTGTTATCATCAACTGTTGGAATGAGCGGTTAGGCGAAATCCAAATCGAGAATAAACCGTCTGCCTTCGATGACCTGATGAAGTTCGTCAAGAAGCATACGCCAAAAGGCTTGACCCCTGTATATGGCTTAGAAGATACGGCCGGCAACGGCAGGTCAATTGCCGTTCACCTTGTCGAGAACAAACAAATCGTCAAGGAAGTCAATTCGGCTCTTTCCTACAATGAACGTATGAGCAATGCTACAACACAAAAGAGCGATAGTTGGGATGCGTTCTGCATTGCCAAGGTACTGCTCTCAAGGCTCGATGAGTTGCCCGATGCGAATCCGCAGGACATTTACTGGACAATGGGGCAAGTGGTAGCAAGACGGAACTCTATCGTCAAACACACCGCAATGCTAAAGAACCAACTACATCAGCAGTTAAGCTATCATTATCCATCTTACAAATTGATACCTCAAATCCTCAAACAACTAAAATGATTCAAGAACTTAATAGTAAGGGTGTAACAGTTGTAAATTCGCTAGAAGAGTTAGGGGGAGTATTGAAGTAATGGGAATGTCATCCTTTTTGTTGTTTAAACGTGGAGAAAGTACTTCGGCAAATGATTTATTGAGGGATCTTAAAAAAATATGTATAGAGGAGAATCTTTTCTTTGATAGTGACGAAGAAACTTACGATAGTGAAGGAACACTAAAGTACACTCGAGTATATATAAGTGATATACCATTTAGGGAGAATTATTCAAGAACTCTTTGCTTTAGTGTGTATGACGAACCGCATGATTTTCAAATAGTTAGTTTTAAATGGGATGATACGAATATTGAGTATTTTAAAGCGGTAGTATCTGACGATTTTGATGATAATGAAGATCTATTATTACGATTTTCCCATGCTATACTTAAGATCCATCCGACTGCAAAAATATGGGTTGAGGAAGAATGGTTTTATGCTCTAGAGGAACTGGATAATATTACTGAAATGCCATACAAGAGTGAATGGTGCTATAAAGATCCAAGAGAGTTAACTCGAGATTAGTTGTGGTACCTGATGATTAACCAAAATGCGATCAGAGGTTATTCTCAAGGCTCTTTTTTTGGTGGGGCTACCCAGTGCCGAATGAACCTATCGTTCAACCAATAACCCAAGTAATACCTGCATAAAGATTTCTCCATATCGTTTGTACGCATAAAAATGCATTAATTTTATAACCTAATAACGCTGTTGCGTTGTAATGAATGGGTCGATTATGGTCAGTTACTACCATGAGTGACCTGTTCTTTGTTATGTTCGCTTTAGTGTAGTTTTTAGAAATCATCGCAACTGTAGAATATCCTACAGCGATAGGTAATATATCGCATCTTCTAGGATGGATAGTCAGACAATTAATAGTAGCAGTGGTTGAAATACAACATTTTTTATTTTGTCTGTAACAGAACGGCATGGTATGGCGATTGTTACTGTGAAGAAATAACTCTGGTGACGACCAATCAACATAGAACAGGCTGGGAAGAGTCTGTGAAATGGATTATGTAAGTTCCAAAACCTATAAAAATGCAGGAGCAAAAAAAGAACAAGGGCCTAACTTACGTTTGTTTTAAGCAAGGTATTAGAAAGGGTGGAGTCGAACAAGGATAAATTCCAGCCGACGAATAGCAGAACGATGCGGGCAAGTATGCTTGGTCATAACCAATCTCAAGCGCTGCTAGATGGATACTTTCCTTTCAATCCATTTCATAAAGGCATTGATTTTGCTGCATACCAACGCTCGGATCAGGATTATTATGGGCGAATAAATGGTTGCCCAGCGCCATCCGCTATTGAGCTATATCAATGGCAAATGGCAAAGAAAATTAATGATGCAAAGTGGAAAGTCATAGCAGGAATAGGAAGCTTCGTTCAAGGTGGAATAGATGCAATTACAGGTACAGTAGACGGCGTGATGGATATCGCTAAGAATATAAGGGAAGGGAATATAGAAGAGCTGCCATCGTTTCTTACGAATAATCCAGAAAAGGCGCGGAAAGAGGCGCAGGCATTAATCGATGAATTCAACGAAAGCGTGATTAACGGGGATACAGATTCGCGATTGAATTATGCGGGAGGTATAATAATCCCCTCGCTTTTATCTGCGGGAATAGGTAAAGGCCTGCAGTTAGTACTGAAACGGGCACCGAAGGTCCCTAAGCCGCCTAAGAGTGAGCCTATACCTTCCAAAGTTGATGACATAACCTCCAATGTAGACGAGCACTTAAAGCCTAATCAGGATAAGCCGTTGGATAATGCGGGGACGGGTAAAGATGCTGAGAGCCCTCGAACAGGGGAAGAATGGGACGAGTACTTCCGTTCAAAATATAGTGATGATAATGTTACATGGGTGACTAAGAATAATTTCGAGTATGTAGGCGGTTTTGACGATCATCTAATAAATGCACAAAGTATTGTAAGGAAAGGGAATAAGGGCATTGTCGGGGGTCACAATTTAGATAGTTTCGAAAAGATTTTAACAGATCAAGGTTGGAATCTTGATGACCTTATTGTTTCCAAAACGCCACATTCCACAATTTCTGGAGTCTATCAAATTCACTATAGACTTCCAGCACTTGATAGGGAATTGAATGTAATACCTGATCAGTATAAAAATATCTCACATCCTAAAACTGTATATGATCCAAGTGTAATCTCGAATGATCAAATAATACAATGGGGGAAAGAAGCGATGGCGAATGGAAAAATTGTGGGTAGGGAAATTCGAGGAACAGCATCAAATGGTTTGAAATTCACGGGATACCTTGATGAAAATGGAAAAGTGACTAACTTCTTTCCGACCATATCAGAATAATTTCTAGGAGGATGATTTGATGAGTGTAAAATTAACAGAGAAAGAATTATTGGAAATGTATTATCGGCACCTTGAGGGGAAATATTTTTTAGAAGCACTTAAAAACTATTGCAATGGAAATGGGTTTGGTGGTAGTGAGAGTGTTTGGTGTGTTTTTGCTGGTGAGTTAGATGAGTGGGAAGAAGGTTATTTCGGAGATACGGGAGTTTGTTATTTTTTTGACTACCCTGCGGTAGAAGAAGATCAGACAATTGTATTGGATTACCCAACATTCTATCAGTATCTAAATGAAGCAAGTTTGGACTATTTATCATGGAATCCAATTGTTAAGGATGAGGTTGAAGCTCGATTAATGGAAATCAAACAAAGGTTCAACATTGCATAAGTTGGCGAAAACATTTCTAACCCATATTATGACTTAGATAGATATAAATAATCAAAACTTGTTTACAATTCTAATAACAAGAGCGGTGTCTGTCAAATCTTTTGTGTAAACTCTTTTAATAGGCTTCTCCCCTCGGGGAGAACATTCATCTGAGATGCTGGCCAATGCGATCCGGAAAGAAAACGGAAAGCTGAAGAAGCATTTGCCCCAGTTCTGTACGCGGCCAGTCCATTTACGTGTAACATCCATCGTGGCCAGATAAAGCATTTTCAGTAAGGATTCGTCTGTCGGAAAGATGCTTTTGCCTTTCGTCACCTTGCGCAGCTGACGATGGTAACTCTCAATAATGTTAGTCGTATAAATGATTTTACGGATCTCTGCAGGGTACTTAAAGAAGGTAGCAAGCTCGTCCCAGTTATTACGCCAGGAGCGCAAGATAAGCGGGTATTTGGTGCCCCAAGTTTCTTCGAAGCGATCCAATTCTAGAAGGGCCATCTCCTCGTTAACGGCTTTGTAGATAGGCTTGAGGTCAGCCGTGACTTTCTTTAAATCTTTGTAGGAGACAAAACGGGTTGAATGACGGATCTGATGAATGATGCATTTCTGAATTTCCGTCTGCGGATAACAAGCTGAAATCGCTTGTGTGAAGCCCTTTAGGTTGTCTACGCATGTAATGAGAATGTCTTGTACACCGCGGTTTTTCAGATCATTCAGGACGCTGAGCCAGAACTTAGCAGACTCATGCTCACCAATCCACATGCCCAGTACATCTTTGCAGCCATCCAAGTCGATACCAATGACCATATAGGCGGCTTTGTTCACAATAGCGCCGTCCTGCTTCACTTTAAAGTGTATAGCATCTAGGAAAACGACCGCATATACCGCCTGTAACGGCCGGCTCTGCCACTCTTTAATAAGTGGAATGATTTTGTTTGTGACGTTGGAAATAAAGGTCGGTGAGACCTCAATGCCATACAGGTTTTGCAGATGGTCTTGGATATCTCGCGTGCTTACACCCTTTGCATAGAGGGCGATGATCTGGTCTTCGATACCCGTCACATTGGACTGATGCTTTTTCACGACAAGCGGTTCAAATTCACCTTCACGATCACGAGGAATGACGATTTCTTGCTCGCCATACTCACTAGTGATGCTCTTCTTGCTCTTACCATTACGGCTATTGGTGATCTGCTTGGCCTGCACGTCATGCTTCTGGTAGCCTAGATGCGCATCTATTTCACCCTCTAACATCTCTTGCAGCGTCTCAGCAAACAACTCTTTTAATGCGTTTTGAGCATCCTGTGCGGAAACTAATTTATTCTCCTTGATGAATGCTCGGAGCTGCTGTTTCGTCCATAATCCCATGTGTACTACCCAACCTTTCGTATACTACCATTTTAATAGGTTTTGGAGTTTACACAAACCAGCTAATATCATGTCAATACTTTCGCACAAACTATTTTATTTTCTAAAATACAGAAAAGACAGTACGAAAGTAACCCCAGTGAAAACTGGAGTTTACTGTAAAATTATCCTTTTTAAAATGGTTAGGAAGGGCGGTAATAAACCGATTTTTTAAGCATGGCGAAAATGATATGCAATAATTTATTGGTGCAAGCAATAAGTGCAACCCGGTGAGGCTTTCCTTCAAGCCTCTTCTTGTCATAAAAATTCCGAATACTTTCGTTTCTCACTGCTCCTCGAATACCGCAAAGCACAGCCAGATAAAGCGCTCTTCTTAGACGGGAAGACCCTCGTTTTGTTATACGATTCTTAGTGGCTGCAAACTTACCTGATGAGAATACGCTAGGATCAATACCTGCAAATGCTACACGTTTTTTGGCATGAGGGAACGAGGAGATGTCCCCAATCTCTGCAAGAATGGATGACGCAAGCTTATCTCCAATACCAGGAATAGAGCGCAATAAGTCAAAACCTTGTATGCTTGTTGCTTTGATTTTGATGGCTTGCTCAAGATCAGCAAGATGGTTTTGATACTCCATGAGCAAGCTAATCATAAGAAGCAGTGCTCTGACTTGTGATGGGCTGTAATCTACGATGAGACTGTTCTTGGCAACACAAATGATCGCGTCGGCTTCATGAGATGCCCAGGACATTGACCGATTGCAGTGTGTACGAATGATCGTCTCCATTTCACTATGACTTGTGATGAGGACGTGTTCCGGTGTCGGATATTTCCTTAACACCTCAAGTGCTGTTTTGGAGAATAACTGACCAAATATGTTGGAGTACAGCGGAAATAGTTGATCCAATATCGATTGGAAGTTAAGCTGGGCTTGAACATTGGTATGGCTAATCATTTCGTGCTGCCTACATAAGAATCGAAGCTCGTCTTGTTCAAGGGCTCTTAATGGAGCTGCCTGGAGCTCTTCTTTGTAAAAGAGCTCTGCTAGATGTTTAGCATCTTCGGCATCGGTTTTCACTTTCCTTAGTTTGGATTTACGTGGACGTTGCGGGATAAGTGGATGGAGTGTAATGACCTCATAGCCCTTCTTTTGCAATACAGCTACAATTCCTAGATGGTAATGCCCAGTGGATTCGAGAACAACAACGGGCCTCAGACCGACCAACGTTTCAACCTCTTGTCATTTTAGTAACAAGATATTCATTTCTTCATGAGTATGCTGAAAGCGGAAGGATTTACCGTAGGGTTTGTTTCTTTCAAGTAAGATGAATCCTTCGCTTTCTCCCTTAGACACATCAATGCCAATAACAGGTCTCATAAGCTCCTCCTACAAATGAAATCGCAGGCCCTACTAACCATTGCACGTCCATAGCTTCGCGTGTTATTCGAGATCTAGGTCTCAACCAGCT
This sequence comes from Paenibacillus sinopodophylli, assembly GCF_005930355.1. GTDB lineage: Bacteria > Bacillota > Bacilli > Paenibacillales > Paenibacillaceae > Pristimantibacillus > Pristimantibacillus sinopodophylli. The sequence continues at coordinate 138,131 of NZ_VDBO01000012.1, read as the reverse complement.
TAATCATGGTTTGCACAATAGCAGGTGGACAGTTTGTGTAACGGGCTTATTGCCCAGATATTTTATCGTCCTCCCCGGCTACTGCTATTGTAAATGAAAATGAGGTCAACCAGATTAAGCTGGCTAACCTCATAATACGAATCTATTTTACAGACTCTCAGAGGTTATTCTCAAGGCTCTTTTTTTGGTGGGGCTACCCAGTGCCGAATGAACCCATCGTTCAACCAATAACCCAAGTAATACCTGCATAAAGATTTCTCCATATCGTTTGTACGCACAATAATGCATTAATTTTATAACCTAATAACGCTGTTGCGTTGCAATGAATGGGTCGATTATGGTCAGTTACCACCATGATTGACCTGTTCTTTGTTATGTTCGCTTTAGTGTAGTATTTAGAAATCATCGCAATTGTAGAATATCCTACAGCGATAGGTAATATATCGCATCTTCTAGGATGGATAGTCAGACAATTAATAGTAGCAGTGGTTGAAATACAACATTTTTTATTTTGTCTGTAACAGAATGGCTGGTATGGCGATTGTTACTGTGAAGAAATAACTCTGGTGACGACCAATCAACATAGAACAGGCAGGGAAGAGTCTGTGAAATGGATTGTACAAACTCCAAAATTTATAAAAATGTAGGAACAAAAAAGAACAAGGGCCCAACTTACGATTGTTTTAAGCAAGGTATTAGATGGGTTGGAGTCGAACAAGGATAAATTCCAGCCGACGAATAGCAGAACGATGCGGGCAAGTATGCTTGGTCATAACCAATCTCAAGCGCTGCTAGATGGATACTTTCCTTTCAATCCATTTCATAAAGGCATTGATTTTGCTGCATACCAACGCTCGGATCAGGATTATTATGGGCGAATAAATGGTTGCCCAGCGCCATCCGCTATTGAGCTATATCAATGGCAAATGGCAAAGAAAATTAATGATGCAAAGTGGAAAGTCATAGCAGGAATAGGAAGCTTCGTTCAAGGTGGAATAGATGCAATTACAGGTACAGTAGACGGCGTGATGGATATCGCTAAGAATATAAGGGAAGGGAATATAGAAGAGCTGCCATCGTTTCTTACGAATAATCCAGAAAAGGCGCGGAAAGAGGCGCAGGCGTTAATCGATGAATTCAACGAAAGCGTGATTAACGGGGATACAGATTCGCGATTGAATTATGCGGGAGGTATAATTATCCCCTCGCTTTTATCTGCGGGAATAGGTAAAGGCCTGCAGTTAGTACTGAAACGGGCACCGAAGGTCCCTAAGTCGGCTAAGCGTGAGCCTATACCTTCCAAAGTTGATGACATAACCCTCAATGTAGACGAGCACTTAAAGCCTAATCAGGATAAGCCGTTGGATACTGAGGGGACGGGTGAAGCTGGTTCTGTCAACAGAGTTTTTAGGGAAGCGACCGAAGAAGATAAGAAATTGATAGATGATGTGAGGCAGAGGTTTAACGCAGGAAAAACTAAAAATGTCGCATTAACTAAGGGGGAAATAGATGGTGAATTAATAAATCTTGAATCAATGAGTGGTTATGATCCAAATAATCCAAATCATAAGGATAACTATCCTAGACCACCTGAAAATCACTATAAATATAGTGGGTCAGATAATAAAGGAAGGTTGCAAGATACAGAGCAAAAGATGATAGAATATCTGAGAGAAAGGTTCAAAAATAATCCTGATGTTGAAGGCAGTATTGAAATTATTTCACATAACCCTATTTGTATAAGTTGTAATGATATTATTGATCAATTTCGAATTGATTTTCCGAATATCAAAGTCACGAGAGTTCAAATCTTGGATGACTTGAATTGAGTAGAATATGGAGGAGATTTAACATGGATATTTCAAATAAGGGTGATTTAAAGGAATTCTTATTAACATTAGAAAAAAAATCATACCCTATGAAGCCTTGTAGTGAAGATGAGCTAACAAAATTAAAACATTTTTCTCCAACAAAAACGCTGCCCTCGAATTATTTAGATTTTATGAGTAAGTTTGGGAATGGTGCAGAGTTTTTGACTGGTACACATTATACTATGAAGTATATATTAGAGTTAAAAGAATGGGCTGTTGAACTTTTAGAGGAAAATAGTTTCTCAAAAAAACTCACAGATAATCAGTTTGTATTTATGATGCACCAAGGATATATGTTTTGGTTTTTCAATTTGGATGAGGGTGATAATCCTTCAGTATATCTTTACGATGAAAGTCTTAATCTAACGGAGTTTAAGAAAGTCAGCGATACTCTTTCTGAATATTTAATTTCATTATACGACTAAAGAGAATTGAGTAATTATTTTCAATTAATATTTTTTAATTGCTTTTCACGAATAATCTATCCACCGCCACAATGCGAACTAGCTGCCGTGTTGTGGTTTTTTATTCGCCGCTGTATGAATCAATTTCATAATGCTTAGTTACAGAATCGCAGACTAACCGAATTTGAGCATTTTCGCTTTTGAAAATTAGGCTGCTTGTTCTTGTAATTGGCGACTTAGACGATCACATGCTAACTTTGTGCAATTGTAAATCAGCGTTACCAAGTTGAAATGTGCTTTTGCTTTTTGACCTGTTCGATGTCTCACATTGTTCAACTGAAAATATTCCTTTAGGTACGCATTAACTCTCTCGACTGCAGATCGTTTCTTAGCGATTTCTTTCCAACGTCTCGAGCCTCGTTTGACGAACACTTCGCCCCTACCTGTGTGAGAGAGCACTCTTATCGCTACGATAGCTATGATTCGAAAAATAAAACGCTCAAATACGTTCGACCGAAAGAATGTGAGAGCTATCCATTAGCGCAAGATTCCCTTTGTCAGAGGGTTTACAAGATAAAGATCACGAATGATCTGAGAAAGTATACCGCTCCGGCTCGAGACAGGTTCGGGTTCTCGCCGACGGTTATAGGCGATAACGGCATGAGCCTGTGCTTCTTGAACTTGTTTATAGATGGGCTCATAATCGTAGCCTGCATCCATAGTTGCATAGTTGAAATGGAAATTTGGGTACTGAAAAGCTAGCCCTTTTAGGAGCGGAATCGCTGCTTTTCCATCAATCAAGTTTCCAGAAGAGAGCATGGCTCCAATGATATATTGACTCTTTGTTCCAACCGCAAGATGGCCTTTATAGCCATACCAGAAGACGTTTTTTCCATCACTGTTTTTCTTAATTCCCCACTGCGGGTCAAGAGGCATTTCATCCCTTAGCAGATGGAAGGTCTCACTGAGCTGTGCAGCGATTTCTTTCTTGTAGATTGGTTTTCGCTTCTCTTCTTCTTGTTTTTGTTCGAGCCAAGCCTCGCGTTCGGCTTTTGATAGTCGGCCACGCTTTTTCAATTCAGTTTTTTTCTTTTCTTGTTTAGCAGGTGCTTGATCACGAGCTTCGATATGAGTTGCATCTATAGCAATCGTATCGTCCGTAATGAAGGATTCAGCCATGGCTTGCTTTAACAGCTGTTCTTGCATCTCTTCTAACGCATGGCTTTGACTCATCTTACGTACCAACCTGGAATAGGAAGAGGCAGATGGAATGGCTTCTGAGAGCATAAAGCCACAATTCAGGCGGAATAAGATGTCATTTTGAAGTCGCTTTATTAAATCCTTAATCGTAGGAATACGTTCAATGATTCTAACGATTAAGGAATTGACCATCGCCCTGTCATTCACTTCAACCGGAGCGCCATAAAGGGATGTTTTTCTGACCAAGCGCAAGATAGGCGTAATACCGATGGTCTCGAAAATCTCACGGAAACGATCTTTTTGTTCCATTTGATAAAGCTCTTGCAGGGTAAATAAGCTCTCATGTCGTATATATGGAATAGGGAGTTCTCCTTTGTCTCGATAAAAGCTATATTAGAGAAGATGTGAAAAATGAATTGAATAATATGATTAGTGATATTTCATCAATACCATTGAATGAAGAATTAGAAGCCGAGGATATTAAGAAAATCTTGCAGGATATTGAACAATATAAAGGACACTTTGGGCATATTTTGTAATGGGGGGCTATCCATTGCCGAATGAATCCAACATTCAACTAATAACACATCTAACCCATGTAATACCCCTATGAAGATTTCTCTATTTCGGTTGTACGCACATCAGATGCTTTTATTTTATAACCTAAAAAACGCTATTCCGATACATCAAACAGGTCGATTATGGTCAGATAACACCATGATTGACCTGTTTTTTGTGACCTTTGTTATCTGCGGTTTTTTCAAGAGATCACGACAACTACCTTGACAAACACCGCTGTTTCGCACCTACAATAGACAAATATGTGGACAATATATTAAGGAATATTAGAGCAAAGACAAAATCACCTGCCGAGGGAATTGTACTTAATTTAGATGGTTTCATGTCAGAAAAAATAACTGAGATTACTGACGGATATTTGGGGATAGATATGCATGGATTTTGAATTGTTTTTAGAATCTAATTTGAGTTGTGAATCATTGGTAGAAGTTATTGAAAAAATAATAATTAACATTTTGAAAGAAAAGGTATCGGTTCATAATAGTGAAGAAGAAATAGTTATAGGAACTGAATACTTTTCATTAACTCTTGAACTTGAGGATATTTCTGACATAGGTTTCGTTAGAAACCATTATGATTTAGATGTTAATATTTGCATTAGGGGTCAGTTGTTTGGTATCACCTTTTATCAAGGACTAGAAGCTTTAATTAAGGTTATAGGGAATATTATAAAACAATGTAGTGGGAATCTGTTGTTTTTAGAAAATGCTTCACATCAGTTACTTAGAAGAGAGAATGGTCAGTTAGTTGTCAATAATGAATTGGATCAATACCAGATAAATTACTTAACCCCAAGTCTACTTAGTTTACTTGACCATTCCTCAAACCTTCATGAAGGTTAATTATTTTAAACAAAAGGTGTAATAATAGTTAATTTTTAGAAGAATCAAGGAAGTGTTGAAATAATAGGTATCTTTACATTCGTTTTATTTGAAACTGGTAGTAAAATTCCGTTAATCAATCTTTTGCAATATACAGAAAATTTTTGCACGGAGTTAAACTTATTTTATGGAATTAGTTTCAAGAAGGAAAGTGGTAACTAAATTTCTGAAAAACTATCCAAATTCGAAAATATGGATGGAAGACGATTGGTTCTATACGTTAAACGACTTCGAAAAGATAGCGAATAGACCTTATGACGGGAGTTGGTGTTACAAAAATCCAAAAGAATAGAACACCGCTTCGAATTTTGGATAGCAAAGATGGATCAGCCTCTCCATATTTTTAGAAGCGGCTGTTATGTTTCTTATGAAGCGACCTGAAAAAAATGGAACACGGTCTAAAGTATATTTTTACCGATGAAGGATGGCTGGTGATTACTGTGTATCAATTTCATAATATTCAAGTGATCGTGCATTCAAGCAAATATTAAAAGGCGGTAAGCCATGCTGCAAACAAGAACGGTGAGCCAACAAACTCTTCACTGCGCCTACAAACTTTAGCATGACAAACGAGCAAATATTCGGTATGATGAGCAAGAAAATTTCATAGAAGAAACAGGTGCCAATAATGGAGCCGAATATGAATTCCATGGATTGGTTAAAAGGGAAGCAGGTCTCATTCCTGCGCGGTCCCGCCACTGTAATGGAGGAGTTTTTGCACGAATGCCGTATGGATATCGGCAATGCTGCAAGGATGTTGATCCCAAGCCAGAATACCTGCCTGTTTTCATTACACTGTTACCTCTACGATGGATAGGGTGGTGTTTATTAGTGCATGCAATAGTTAGCTGTATAATCTATTAAACCTCTTAACCATTAACGGTGAGAGGTTTTTTTATGTACATGTATCTCATCGTTCATTCTGATAATGAGAAAGGGGTTTTTATGATGAATAAAAAGCGGTTTATTTCGTGGTTGTTAATTGTAAGTGTGTTTATGACCATGCTCTCAGCTAATAACCAGGTTTCCTATGCAGCGGAGGGCGCATCGGCAGGTGATGTCACTATCACCGTAGAGGAATCTGCTGCGGGTCAGAGGAATGACAAAGAGTCTGTAGCAGCCTCGGAGCAGCTTGAGAAAAATCTTGCTTATATGGTAAAAACGGTTAAGAGCCCGTCGTTTGGAACAGGTTCCGGTGAATGGACTGTCCTATCGTTGGCTCGTGCCAATTATACAGTGCCGGATAAATATTATGATTCATACTACTATAACGTGACTGAGCAAGTAAGAGCACTTATGCTGAAATACAATGGCAAGCTCGATGCAAGTAAAGGTACAGAGCATTCCAGGTTAATAATGGGGCTAGCTTCTATTGGAAGAGACATACACAATGTGGCCGGCTATGATATTTCACAAGCGCTCGCTGATTTCGATTATGTTATTAAACAAGGTATTAATGGTCCTGTTTTTGCCCTTATTGCTTTGGATACACATCAATTCGAAATCCCCGTGGTGGAAGGCGTTACGACGCAGACGACTAGGGAGAAGCTCGTTCAATTTATTTTGAATCAAGAGGTTAAGAAAGATGCAGTAGATGCTGGGGGCTGGGGCTTCGGCACAACGAGAGCAGACGTTGATCTTACCGCAATGACGTTGCAGAGCCTAGCTCCGTATTACGAAACGGACCCTCTTGTTGAAGCGGCAGTAGATAGGGCGGTGCAGTGGCTATCGAGCACACAAAATGCGCAGGGAAGCTTTACAAGCTTCGGTTCTACGAGCAGTGAGAGCGTCGCACAGGTTATCGTTGCTCTCACAAGTTTTGGAATCGATCCGCATACCGATTCCAGATTTATTAAAAATAATAAATCACTGATTGACGCGCTGCTTACTTTTTCTGTAGAAGGCGGAGGCTTCAAGCATGTAGCAACGGGCAAATTAGACGGCATCGCTACTGACCAAGGCACCTATGCACTCGTTTCCTACGATCGTTACGTGAAAGGCGAGAATCGTCTTTATGACATGACGGATGTTCAATTGCAGGATTCGCAGGAAGTGGAGTTCCCTTTACCTGCCGGCGATAACCCCAATGTAGCTATACCGGATGACGGGAGCAATTATATGGTTTCCGTGCCGCCGGGGAATGGAAGCAAGGAGATTACGGTTCAGATCCCGGATGGGAAGAATGGAAGCGTAAGTGTCCATTTGCCTTTAAACAGCGGCTTGCCTCGAATCGAAGCGTCTAAAGGCAGCGTTACTGCAATTATTCCGAAGGGCGCCAAAATCATTGGAAGCGACAGTAATATTATGGAGCTTATTACAACGCTGGACCCTGCAAATACGACATTGAAAAATAAACTGGCTGCTATTATTGCTGAGGGCTGGGAGCTTAGTGAGGTTGCTGAAGCTTTCACAATGGGTGGTAGATCAGCGGTTGAGTTTAATGAATATGTAACGTTGATCTTTGCAGGCAATAGCGGGAAGCATGCTGCCTATATCCAAGACGGGTCCGTTCATGCTATTACTAAATACGAGAGCGATACTCTCGGCGCTGAAGCGGGAGATACAGAGTACGCTTATGACAGCGGAAATGATTTGATTATAAAGACAAAACATTTCACTGATTTTGTTTCCTATGCTGCCACTGTGCTGGAGGTTCCAGACGAAAATGACGGTACGCAGCAGCCGCAGCCAGAACCGCAGCCAACACAATATGTCACACAGTCGGTGGATAAACTTACGATTAACAAAGGGTATGTGCTTCAATCGGCAAGCGTAGAGCTGAAGACCGGGGACACGGTATGGACAGTGTTGAAACGTACACTGGATGCAGGCAATATCAGTGTTGACTTCGATTGGGATGAAACGTTTAAAAGCGTGTATGTTAAATCCATAGCAGGTGATGGGGAATTCGATCATGGCCCAGACAGCGGCTGGATGTACAATGTCAATGGCGTTTATCCGGATTACGGGGCAAGTCGATATACGCTTAATCCAGGTGATCGAATTCAGTGGCGATACACGACGAATTTAGGCATAGATTTGGGTATAGATTTAGGGATAGGAGCAAGCGGCTCTGACAGAAAACCAATTATTAATGTGTCCAAAACAATTACAGAGGATTATGTAGTGAATATTACGAAATCGCAGCTCAATACGGAAAATATTACGATAAATATTGGCGATACTCAGAAGAAGGTCATCCTGAATATTAGCGACGTTCAAGAAAGCATACCTATGATTACTGCCGTAAAGGGAGCCGCTTCTGTCGTTATTGAGAAAGGTACGAAGCTGAGTGCGGGAGAACAAAGAATAGAGCTGTTCACTGCATGGGATGCGAAGCAAGCTAAAGTAGAGAATCTCATTAATCAGGCGGTAGGCAGCAAAGACAAATTCGGAAAATGGAACCAATCCTTTGCGATTGGCAGCCAAGCGAATGCTTCTTTGTTTGATAAACCGTATACGATCATCATCAAAGATGGTAAAGGTCAGCTTTCAGGTATGGTAGAAAATAGTAAATACGTGCCGATTTCGATTTATGATACAGAAGGTAAAGGTATTCAAGCAACGATCGGAAGTGAGAAGAAAGCTTATGCGTTCGTGAAAGGAAATGACCTTTACATTAAAACGAATCATTCGGCGAGCTTTGTGACCTATACGCCAAGCAGCAGCTTGGAGCTGGATGCACTTTTCAAAGACGCGGGTACCATCTCGAAATGGGCAATCGACGCGATTGGCAAAGCGACACAAAATGGCTTTGTGGAGGGCAGTGACGGGAAGTTCAATCCTAAAACAGCAGTCACACGAGCGGAATTTGCTAAGATGCTAGTTGCTGTCATGAAATTGGATACAACTTCAGTCAAGGATAACGGTTTTACGGATGTAGCGAAGACGAGTTGGTACTATCCGTACGTGACGGCAGCGAGCAATGCTGGCTATATGACCGGTTATGATTTTAAATTCAGTCCGAACGACAGCATCACGCGCGAGCAGATGGCAGCAACGTTGGTTAGAGCTTTGGCTATTACGGCTGCAAAGCCACAAGAGACGATCAAGGATCTAGACACCGCTTCTGCGTGGGCGAGAGCCGATATTGAAACAGCAATTGCCTCGGAGCTGATGGTAGGCGATCGTAACGGCTTTATGCCGAAGGGAACGGTGACGAGAGAGATGGCAGCCGTAGCAGCTATTAGAGCGTATGAATTTGAAATTGTCAACAATCCTGGAGATACGAATACCGAGCAAAGCGTGCAGGAGGCTGTACAGAAGCAGATAGCCAATACAGCAGCTTTTATGCAAAATGCAGTTAAGAACCCGATCATTGCGAGCGTAGGCGGAGATTGGACAGTGCTTGGACTGGCGCGTTCGGGGGTAAGTGTGCCGGATGATTATTATGCGAAGTATTACGCTAACGTAGAGCAGACGCTGAAGGAACAAGCAGGCAAGCTGCACAATGTGAAATATACGGAATACGACAGAGTTATTCTAGCCTTGACGGCTATTGGCAAAAACGTTGACCAAGTTGCAGGATATAATCTGCTTGAGCCGCTTGCTGACTATGATACCCTTATTAAGCAAGGCATTAATGGCCCTGTCTTTGCACTAATCGCGCTGGATAGCAAAGCGTACGACATTCCAGTTGTCGAGAGCGTGAAGAAGCAGACAACAAGAGAGCTGCTTATTGATTTCATTCTCGGCAGAGAGATCGCGGGCGGCGGCTGGGCATTAGGGGCAAGTCCTACGGCCGCAGATCCAGATGTAACGGCAATGGCGATCCAAGGGTTGACACCTTATTACGCATCTAATGATAAGGTGAAAGCTGTTGTAGACCGTGGCATTACATGGCTGTCACAGAAGCAGATGGCTGACGGCAGTTTCTCAAGCGGAGGCTCAGCTAATTCAGAGAGCATCTCACAGGTGATCGTTGCGTTAGCAGGACTAAACATTGATCCGCACCAAGATGCACGCTTTGTGAAAAATGGTCATTCCGCTGTTGAAGCTTTATTAGGTTTCGGTGCAGCTAGCGGCGGGTTCTATCACGTTAAGCCAGGCGGTCTGGACAACGGTGGAGCAAAGCCAGGTGAGGTAGATCTAATGGCTTCGGATCAGGCGTTGTATGCGCTGGTGGCCTATAATCGTTTTGTTGCTAAACAAACACGACTGTACGATATGAGAGATGTTGCTTGAAGATAGATGGTAATGGAGGCAAGGGTGGCGAGTTAACCCTTGCCTCGTTAGTTAAGGAGGGACTGGAGTATGAGCAGGAACAAATGGCTGGCGGCGCTCGTCATCGTCAGCGTACTAGCGATTGCTTTCTTCTGGGGCGGTCATTATCCGAAAACGGATGTGCTGCCGGATCAGGGGCAAGCGGCGGAAGTAACAGCAACCGAGTCTGCGCAGCCTGTTCAGGCTGAACAAAGCAGTGAGCCGGAGGAAGTTGGCATAACACCGGTACCAGCAGTGACGGGTGAGCCAGCAGTGGAGCCTGTAGAGCAGGAAGCGTCCCCGGCGTTAGAGCCTCCGACAGAGGCGCAATCCGAAACAAAGCCGGAACAAACGCCAGTGGTGGATGATGGGAAGGCGATAGAGACGAAGGCACCTACGAAGGGTCCGACGACAGCGCCCACTAAGGAGCCGTCAAAGGCGACAAGCAAGCCGACAACAGCTAAGCCAGCTGCGACTGCGAAGGATAACTATCAGACCGATCCAGTTCCAGAGGGTAAGCCTAAGCCTGTGGAGTGGCAGGATGCCACAGTCGACAAAAGTGAGAAGTTAACCGTTACGCTTTCTGTAAGGGCAGATACGATTCTGAATAATATGGACATGTTTAATGAAGATAAGCTTGAGGTGCTGCCTAAGGACGGCATCATCTATAAGGCGCAGAAAGTAACCTTTTACGAGGGGGAATCGGTATTTGATGTCCTGCTTCGCGAGATGAAGAAAAGCAAAATTCATATGGAATTTGAAATGACGCCCATCTATAACAGCAATTATATTGAGGGCATAAGCAATATTTATGAATTTGATTGCGGCGAGCTGAGCGGATGGATGTACAAAGTGAATGGGTGGTTTCCGAACTACGGAAGCAGCCGCTATATGCTGAAGGACGGCGATGTCATTGATTGGGTATACACCTGTGACCTCGGCAGAGACGTTGGCGGGAATAATGCGGCAGGGGGTTAAACGATAATGCAGGATCGCTTCTCAAGCTTTCATCCGATCGTTAACTTTACTTATTTTGCCGCTGTTCTCTTGTTTGGCATGCTGTTCATGCACCCAATTCTGCAGGCTGTGTCGCTTGCAAGCGCGCTCGTCTATTCAATTATGCTGAATGGGAAAAAGGCGGTCACGTTCAATCTGCTCTATATGCTGCCGCTGCTCCTTATAACCGCCGTATTGAATCCCGTGTTCAACCACGCGGGTGTGACGATCCTGTTTTATTTGCATAACGGGAATCCGATTACGCTCGAATCGATTGTTTACGGCGTGTCGGCTGCCTGCATGTTCGTGACGGTCATTATTTGGTTCTCCTGCTACAATGCGGTGATGACTTCTGATAAATTCATTTATTTGTTTGGCAAAATCATGCCGGCGCTCTCGCTCATTTTCTCCATGGTACTCCGCTTTGTGCCGCGTTATATCGCGCAGCTGAAAGTCATTTCGAATGCACAGAAATGTATCGGCAGGGATGTATCGCAGGGGACGATCCTCGTACGAGCACGCAATGGAATGACTATTCTGTCGATTATGACAACCTGGGCACTTGAGAATGCGATCGAAACAGCGGATTCTATGAAATCGAGGGGTTATGGGTTGCCGGGCCGTACGAGCTTCTCGCTAATCCGGTTCGATACTCGCGACAAAACGATATTCCTCATTATGCTGGGGTTGATTGCAATAATCGTAACCGGTGCAGCTTTGGGAGAGAATACGATGCGATTTTTCCCGTCCATGAAAGTACCGGACAGGTCGCCGCTTAGCTTTATCGTGTATTTGGCGTATTTGGGGCTTTGCCTGCTGCCTGTGATTATCAATGCTGTGGAGGAAATCAAATGGAAACGTATCGCATCGAGAATGTAAGCTTTACCTTTCCCGAGAAGGAGAAGAAGGCGCTCGCCGACATTAATCTAACGATTAAGAGCGGAGAGTTCATTACCATCTGCGGGAAGTCGGGCTGCGGCAAGAGCACACTGCTTAGACAGTTGAAGGCGATCCTTACCCCGCATGGCAAGCGGAGCGGTCATATTTATTTCAGCGGCCAATTAATGGAAGAGGTAGACCAGCGAACACAGGCATCGGAGATCGGCTTCGTGCTTCAGAATCCAGACAATCAAATTGTTACCGATAAGGTGTGGCATGAGCTTGCTTTCGGCTTGGAGAGTCTTGGCTGCGATACGGCGACGATTAGGCTGCGGGTAGCTGAGATGGCAAGTTTTTTCGGTATCCATACCTGGTTTCGCAAAAATGTTTCGGAGCTGTCCGGCGGGCAGAAGCAGTTGCTCAACCTAGCCTCGATTATGGCTATGCATCCGTCCGTGCTCATTCTCGATGAGCCTACCTCCCAGCTCGATCCCATTGCGGCGTCTGACTTTCTAGAAACGGTAAAAAAGATTAACCGCGAGCTCGGCACAACGATTATTATGACGGAGCATCGGCTGGAGGAGATCGTTCCGATAACCGATCGGCTGATCGTCATGGATGAGGGCGAAATCATTGCCGAAGGTACGCCTGAGCAGGTGGGTACGGCGCTGGGTCGTATGAAGCATCCGATGTTTTTATCTATGCCTACGCCAATGCAAATCTATGCGGGTGTGAGCAATAGCCTGCCTTGTCCTGTTACGGTAAAGGAAGGCCGACAATGGCTTAATACGTATTTGAGCGGTAAAACGGCAGCCTCCATGGAGGAAGTAAGTGAAGGCTCTACGGCGGTCGTATCGTCAGCGGCTGCTGCTGCCATTTCGTTCAAGGATGTATGGTTCAAGCATGAGAAGAACGGCGCTGATATTATAAAAGACCTGACCTTCAAAGTAAAAGAAGGACAATTCTATTGTCTTGTAGGCGGCAACGGAACAGGGAAAACAACGACCCTTTCATTGATGAGCGGAATTGTCCAGCCGTATCGGGGCAAGGTGCTGATAGGCGGAAAAAATCCTGCGAAAATGAATGTGCAAGAGCTGTTTATAAACCATGTAGGTATCCTTCCACAAAACCCGCAAACCTTGTTCGTCAAAAAAACGGTAAGGCTGGACTTGGAGGAAATGCTGTCTCAGTCTACAATGAGCAAAGAAGATAAGGCTCGTAAGATTGCCGACATCGTTGCCTTTGCGGAGCTTGCGCATCTGCTTGATATGCATCCATATGATTTGAGTGGAGGTGAGCAGCAGCGGGCGGCGCTTGCGAAGGTCTTGTTGCTGGAGCCGCGCATTCTGCTGCTGGATGAGCCAACTAAAGGCTTGGACGGATTTTTCAAGGAGAAGCTTGCTCAGTTTCTACAAAAACTTAATGCTAACGGTGTAACCATTGTAATGGTTTCGCACGACGTTGAGTTCTGCGCCAAGTATGGCGAAATCTGTTCAATGTTTTTCGACGGCAGCATCATCACGACGAATACAGCAAGCAAGTTTTTTGCGGGCAACAGCTTCTATACGACTGCAGCTAATCGGATGGCGCGGCATATATGGCGTGATGGTGTAACGATAGAGGATGTGATTGAACGATGTCAGAGAAGCCTTTAGCAGGCTCACGCCTAAGTAGAAGAACGTGGCTGGCTGCTGTGCTTATTCTAGTAGTCATCCCGCTTACGATTATATTAGGCATAGTGGTTTTGGACGATCGCAAATATTATTTCATTAGTCTGCTCATCGTATTGTATACGATGATTCCATTTGCTCTTGTGTTCGAGAAGCGTAAGCCGCAGGCACGAGAGCTGATTGTCATTGCCGTATTGGCCGCGATTGCGGTGGCGGGGAGGTCTGCTTTTTTCATGCTGCCGCAGTTCAAGCCGGTTGTGGCAATTGTCATTATTGCAGGCGTTAGCTTCGGCGCGGAAGCAGGTTTTCTCGTAGGAGCGACGGCGGGCTTCGTCTCTAACTTTTTTTTCGGCCAAGGACCGTGGACGCCGTGGCAAATGTTCTGTTTTGGCATTATCGGATTTCTTGCGGGCATTTTGTTCCAGAAGGGACTGCTTAAGAAGACGAAGCTTTCGCTATGCTTGTTCGGCGGACTAGCGACTTTTTTTGTGTATGGAGGCATTATTAATTTCGGCTCCGTCTCAATATTTTCCTCGCAGTTTTCTTGGCAGGTGTTATTGGCCTCTTACGTATCGGGTTTCTGGTTCGATATCGTTCATGCAGCGGCAACGGTGCTCTTTCTGTTCATTCTTGCAAGGCCGATGCTGGAGAAGTTGGATCGGATTAAAACGAAGTATGGGCTGATTGAGCCAGGGGACAAATAAGCAATAGGATGAATAAGAGAGAGGGGCAGCTAGAGGGATCGAATAGAATCCTTCAGGCTGCCCTTCTCTGCGTGTATGCAAAGGATTGCTCTTTCCTTTATTGAAGAGTTTGCAGATGCTCACCTAGGCGATCCCATGTTTCGGAGATGCCTTGCTCCATGCCCATATCCAAAACGGTTTTAAGCGCTTCAGCGGAAGCGTACGTTGATCGGCTAACCAGCTTCGTTTTATTGTCTTCGAAGGCTTCAAAGGTCATCGTGATGTGGGTGGCAGGCAAATCTTCATTTTCATTGCCCTCAGCATCAGAGAAATAATCGACATAAATGATTTTCTCTCCATCTACGATTTCTTGATATACGGCTTTGCCCCAGGATTCGAAGCCGAAAAAGTCACCCTGATTTCGATCTACGCATTTCATGCAATAATGCCAGACGCCGCCTGGGCGGAAATCTACGGTGCAGGCCGTAACCTCCCAGCCGCGTGGCCCCCACCAGTGCTTCAGATGCTCTGCTTGCGAGAATACTTGGAATACGAGCTCGCTTGGGGCTTCGAATACGCGCTCTAGAATAAGTTCTTGACCGATTACTGTAGCGATCATTTGGTTAGACATTGTGAATTTCCTCCCTAGTTTTGGCTCGGCTTATTGTCATTCTGCTGTTGGCTTTGCAGCTTATGCAGATAACTATCAAGCGAATCGAATCTCTCTTCCCATACACGCCGATAGCTATCGAGCCAAGAATCGAGCTCTTGGAACGCTACAGTGCGAAGCTGATAATTTCGACGATTGGCATCTGCATGTACTTCGACAAGCCCGGCGTCCAGGAGGACGCGTAGATGCTTAGAGGCTTGAGGCTGTCTAAGCTGCAGCCTGTCGGCAATATCTCCAACAGTCATAGGGCCAACCAGCAGCAGCTCTACCATGCGTAGACGGCTTTGTTCGGCCAGTGCGCTAAATGTGGTTATCTCCATTTAGTTCACCTCTTTTCTTTAGCAGCAACCGTGTTTATGTTTATAATATACCTGAAAAAGAATATTCCTGTAAAGGAATATTTAAATTTTGTTTTTGAGTTGCCATAGATCTCAGACACTGAACGGGGAACTTAAGGAGACGTTAACTTTTTGCCAAAATCGACTTTTCTATAGTGTGTACAATTGCTGCATATCAAAGTGCTAGTTTACGATGCGTAGCTGGAAATTTCGATAAGATTGTAATCCGGGTCTCTTATATAGATGGAAGTGATTGATCCTAGCGCTCCTGTGCGCTCAACGGGGCCTAACACGACAGCTACACCGAGTTTCTTGAGATGCTGTAGAACAACAATCGGTGTCTCACTAGTAATAAGACATAGGTCGCTGGAGCCTGGCAAAGGCGTATTCGCTTTCGGATCAATTTCTTTATCGACTTCATGGAAGTTGATTTTTTGCTGACCGAAAGAAGCTGCCTTCCTTTCCTCTCCGAACGTAATAATCTCCATGCCGAGAACTTCTTGATAGAAGGTGCAGGAGGCTTCGACGCTGCGGACGGTTAGAACCAAATGATCAAGACGGTTGATATTCATAAGATTCACTCCAATTTGATGTGTTGTCGGGAACTTAATATCGCGTATGCTCATCATTTTAACATGTTTCATGTTGTGAAATAAGCTGATGAGGGCATTGCGGTATGGGACGTGGCTGCTGCGTGAGGAGCCTGAGGTTTTTTATGATAAGGATGCTGATTGTAGATTGTTGTTTATTTTTCCCAAATACATATTAAATCTATTTACTGCTCTGCCGATATAGGTAAAAGGGAAATTTTATGAAATTTGTAAAATCACTACTAATCGATTAAGGTGGAACGAAAATGCAGTGGTATTTGAAAGCAATAAAAAATTATGCAGGGGTAGACGGCAGATCAAGGCGCATGGAATTTTGGATGTTCTTTCTAATCAATTTTCTCATCACTATGGCGCTTGCGTTTGTTGAATCACTCATAGGCTTGCCTAGCTTACTATCGGGTTTGTACACTCTAGCCATTATTGTGCCATCGATAGCAGTCACGGTTCGCAGGCTGCATGACATCGGGAAAAGCGGCGGGTGGATTTTCATCGGATTAGTTCCGGCTGTTGGGTGGATAATACTTTTGGTATTTTTCATCATGGAAGGCGAGAGTATCAATAAATATGGTAGAGACCCTAAGCTATCTGCAAATTAATGCTCAGAACAAAAACGAGGGCTCCCCGTATGAGCTCTCGTTTTTGCTGTTCTGGCTATTGCGCGCGGCCATCCTTGAGCATAGCCACTGTCTTCTCGATGCGGCGCTGCCTCGTTTCAGCAGTCTTCGCGTCCTCGATTGCCAGCACAAGCCGGCGTTTATTGCTGTAGGATAGACTTGCGAAAAACGTACCGGCTGCTGCCTCTGCTTCAAGAGCGGAGGCTAGGTCGACAGGCACGACGATTTCGCGGGGCTCCGTATCAAGCTGGATATCGATCTCGACTTCATCGCCAGCGGCAACGCCTGCCCCCTTTCGGTGCTCAGCGCTGAGCGGAATCATATACCGGCCGCCCATCACTGCAACCGTGCTGCGGTAGCTGTACGAGTTAATGGTAATGGTTACTGCGGGCTTCTTGCTTGTGCCGAGTGCTGTTACCATTTCTTCAGGTACGGAAAAACCGGTTGCGGATTTCCCGCTAAGCTCAATAATCGAGTGGAATTTCATAGGCTAGTTCCTCCAATTTGGATCGAATGGATGATTCGAATCGTTATAATGATACATACTTCTCAGTCAACGGGATTGAGGAAGGTTTCCCAATCAAGTAGCCTTGTGCAAGTGAAATATGCTGCGATTGACAGAACGCGAGCTCTTCTTTTTCCTCAACACCTTCTGCTAAGACGGAGGCGCCGAATGCCTCTGCGCTCTTGACGATAGCGGCGATGAGCTGTTGTTTATGGTCGTCCTGATTACAGCCACTGATTAAACCGCGGTCAATTTTCACGAAATGCGGTTTAAGCTCGGCAAGCACCTCTAAAGTGGCAAAGCCAGAGCCGACATCGTCTAAGGCTACTTGAATGCCATGCTCTTTATACACACTGAAAATTGTTTTGAGATGTGCAATGTTGGCAATCTTCTCTGTCTCTACAACCTCAAAAACGAAATCGGCAGGGTCCTGCTCGAAACGCTCAATGGCCTCGAAGGTATGGCTCAAACAAAAATTCGGGTTGTAGATAGATGAAGGCAAAAAGTTGATGAAGCGTTTGATTCCTTTTGGAAGGTGCATCGCACTCGCTTGGATGGCCGATATTCGTGCGGATCGGTCAAGGAACGAATGCAGGCCGGTTTGCTGGGCCACTTGAAACAGCTCGTAGGGTTGGAAGGCTGCTTGTCCAGCTAAAGGGCGCATGAGAAGCTCATATCCAAATACGCGTTGACTGTCTATATTCATAATCGGCTGCATATGGCTGGTGAAATGATTATCTGCAATCAAGCTGACCAAATGATGATGCTGAATGCGTGCGGCAAACATTTCAAGTTGTAGGCGTGAGGAGCCGCTGTCAGCCATTTCATCGTGCAAGGCTCCGAATGAAATGGATACGGAAGCTTGCTCCTGTGAGTTAAGCTGCTCTAGCAGTTTAGTTACGATACCAAGAAGCTCATCTTTGCTATTGTAGTAAACGCTAACTTTCTCAAGATCGCCGACGCTGTCAAGTACGGGGACAAGCTGGTGCCAGTTCAGCGTCACGGCTTCTGCTGTTGAATGCAGACAGATCATACCTTGATCTTGAATAGGCGGTATCGTTCCGCAGTTATGACAATCCATGACGAGATCACCCAATCTATGTTGATTTGAAAAAATGCAATGAAGAGAGGAATCCTACATTGAGTTGCATGCCTCTTAACGTTTATAATAATACGATAATATTAAAAAAGAAAAGGTGTCATTTATGAGCATATTAAATGTAGAACGATTAAGCCACGGCTTCGGGGATCGCGCGATCTTCAATGATGTATCCTTCCGTCTGCTGAAGGGCGAGCATATTGGACTTATTGGGGCCAACGGCGAAGGGAAATCGACCTTCATGAATATTATTACAGGCAAGCTTCAGCCCGATGATGGCAAGGTCGAGTGGTCGAAGCGGATGCGCGTCGGCTATCTAGATCAGCATGCGGTACTAAGTAAAGGATCGACGATCCGCGATGTGCTGAAGGGAGCCTTTCAATACCTGTTCGACATGGAGCAGGAGATGAACGACATGTATGGCAAGATGGGCGATGTCACGCCAGAGGAGCTTGAGAAGCTGCTAGAGGATGTTGGAACCATTCAGGATACGCTGACGAGCCAAGATTTTTATTTGATCGATGCGAAAATCGAGGAAACAGCACGCGGCCTTGGGTTGACTGACATCGGACTGGACAAGGATGTCAATGATTTAAGCGGCGGTCAGCGGACAAAGGTACTGCTCGCAAAGCTTCTGCTGGAGAAGCCGGACATTCTGCTTCTGGATGAGCCTACGAACTATTTGGACGAGCAGCATATTGAATGGCTGAGGCGTTACCTGCAAGAATACGAGAATGCATTCATTCTGATCTCGCATGATATTCCGTTCTTGAATAGCGTAATCAACTTGATTTATCATATGGAGAATCAAGAGCTGAACCGTTATGTGGGTGACTATGAGTACTTCCAGCAAGTACATGAGATGAAGAAGCAGCAGTTGGAATCGGCGTTTAAACGTCAGCAGCAAGAAATCGCTGACTTGAAGGATTTCGTTGCCCGCAACAAAGCAAGTGTAGCGACACGGAACATGGCTATGTCTCGTCAGAAGAAGCTCGATAAGATGGAAGTCATCGAGATTGCGAAGGAGAAGCCGAAGCCGCAGTTTAACTTTAAGGATGGAAGGACATCGGGCAAGCTTATTTTTGAAACGAAAGAGCTTGTGATCGGTTATGACAGTCCGTTGTCACGCCCGCTTGATCTGCGCATGGAGCGCGGACAGAAGATTGCACTCGTTGGCGCGAACGGTATCGGTAAAACGACGTTGCTGCGCAGCATTTTGGGAGAAATTCAGGCTATATCAGGAACGGTTCAGCGCGGGGAGCACCAGCAGGTAGGTTACTTCCAACAGGAGATGAAGGAGAGCAACTACAACACCTGTATTGAAGATGTGTGGAAGGAGTTCCCTTCTTACTCGCAATTCGAAGTGCGTGCGGCGCTGGCCAAATGCGGCCTTACAACAAAGCATATTGAAAGTAAGATCGCGGTGCTCAGCGGCGGGGAGAAAGCGAAGGTTCGTCTATGCAAGCTGATTAACAACGAGACGAATCTGCTTGTGCTCGATGAGCCGACGAATCACTTGGATGTAGACGCAAAGGACGAGCTGAAGCGCGCGCTGAAGGCGTACAAAGGCAGCATCCTATTAATATCTCACGAACCAGAATTTTATCGTGATGTCGTAACGGATACGTGGAACTGCGAATCCTGGACGACGAAAGTATTCTAAATCGTATGATCTAGAAGCCTGTCTAATCGCCTAGGAGGATTAGATAGGCTTTTTTTTAACGTATAGGAAAGTATATGAATTTGGACATACTTTCTCTACACGTCTACGCGAAACTTGAGCATAGCTGCCAAAGGACGGCTTCAGCCGTTTCACCTTGGTAGTCTGCTAAGTTAGAAAAAATAGAGAAAAGTAGGTCAGATGGAATGAATAATAGCGATCAGCAAAACTATCGTTTCAGCGAGGCACCGTTCTGGGAGCTGCAGCGCTCCTATTTCGAGGAGCAAGGCGCCGAAGCATGGCAGCGCGAGGAAGTGCCGCAATATATTACGAGCAATCCGGTTATTGCAGCTGCCTATGCGGAGATGATATTCGGATTTCTACAAGATAGAGCGAGTCAGGGCTGTGCGTCGGAGACGGTTACGATCGTTGAGCTAGGAGCAGGCTCGGGCCAGCTGGCATTCCATGTGCTGAAGGAGCTTGCATCGCTTGTAGCGTTCGCGGGGCTTCCGCTTCCGCCGTTTCGCTATGTGATGACTGATTTGCCCGCCAAAAATATAGCCTTCTGGCGACAGCACCGCAGCTTAATACCGTTCGTCCAGCAAGGTATTTTGGATTTTGCACAATTTGATGCAGCTAAGGATACCACCCTGCACTTGACGGAGTCAGGCGAGATGATCCGTGCAGGACAGCTGGAGCAGCCGCTGCTGCTAGTTGCCAACTACTTTTTTGACAGTATCCCACAAGAGTTGATCTATGTGGATGAAGGCCAGATCTACGAGTGCCATGTCTCCCTTCACATGGAGGAAGGAGAGGAGCAATCAGACTCCGCTGGCATGCTCAGAAGTATGGTTCCTGAATACCATTATTGCAGAGCTGCTGAATATGAGCAGGACAGCTACCCATACCGCGAAGTCATCGCACTTTACCGGGAGAAGCTTGAAGATTCGCATATTCTGTTTCCTGTAATGGGGCTTTCATGCTTAGAGAGGCTGGGTCACTTATCGCAAGCGGGGTTTATTCTTCTAACGGCAGACAAAGGTGATCATCGAATCGAGAATTGGGCATTCGCAGAACCGCCTAAGCTGATTCATCATGGAAGCTTTTCCTTAACGGCCAATTATCATGCGATCCAGCATATGTTCGAGCAGAAAGGGGCCATTGCCTCTTTCACGGAGCATCATTATAAAAATTTGAATGTGGGTTGTATACTGATGGTGAATCAGCCTGCCCGTTTCATTCAAACGCGCCTTGCTTATCGTCGTTACGTGGAACGGTTCGGACCAGATGATTTTTTCAGCTTAAAGCTATGGTTTGATGAGCATTTGGAGACGCTTGAGCTTTCTCAGATTTTGGCTTTCTGGCGGATTGGCCGCTATGATCCACAACTGTTTCTACAAAGTGCGGCTCGTATAGATTCGTTGCTGGAAGACTGTGGAGAGGAAGAGGCGGAGGATTTAGCGCATGGTATGCTTGCGATGTGGCAAGGGTATTATCGGCTGGATGACCGGCATGATTTGGCGCTTATGTGCGCGGTGCAGCTCTATCAGTTGGAGCTGTACGAGGCTGCATTGGACTTTTATGAAAAGTCGCTTGCTAGTTACGAAGGAACAGCCGATGTGTTCTATGGCATGGCCATTTGCTGCTATGAAATGGAACGCGAAGCGGAAGCGCTGCATTACGCGGAACGTGCTTTGAAGCTGGAACCCGAGCATGAGGGAGCGTCTGCGCTACTTGAGCAAGCATAATAGATGAGGAAGGCGAATCAGCATTTATTGCTGATCCGCCTTTTTTTCGTGACAAATGACTCCACATCATTCTCTAAGCTGGTTACACAAGGAACGGACTGTGGCTGATCTGAGGGTAGCATGATGGTTTTGGCGGTACAAATGGAAAGAATCAAGGAGCTGAGGCGTAAACCTAACTGCTCATTGGTTTTTTTGTGTAATGTTAATGTTAGATTTAACTTGAATTAATAACTTATTTAAATTGAAAATCGTCAAATTTTAAATGAAAAAGTCAAATAAATGAGTAATATCGCAAATACATAACATTAACATTACATATTAATAAGAGAATTACGAATGAAAAGCACTTCATTTAATCATTTTCGTTAAATAATTGTCTTTTATGTAAAGTTAGTTGACATACATTTTGAGAGCGTGCTAGTATACGAGAAAGGAATTAATTAAACAGTTAATAAAATTTAATCAACTGTTCAATTAAATGATGATGACATGCTGTAACAGCTATTATACCAATGATAAGAGTGGTGATTCTGATATGCCTTATCTAAAAGTAGAACATGTATTTAAACGATTCGAGCGTCGCGGCCAATGGACGGATGCGCTGCATGATGTGAATTTGGAGCTGGAGCAAGGCACGTTCGTCAGCCTTATTGGCCCGAGCGGCTGCGGTAAGTCTACACTTCTTCGCATTATAGGTGGATTATCTGATGCAGATGAAGGTCAGGTGCTCGTCGGCGGTCAAACCCCGATGCAAGCCCAGTCAGATAAGCAATTCGGATTCGTACCACAGGCACCTGCATTGTTTCCTTGGCGAACGGTGCTGGAGAACATGAACTTGCCCTTCGAAGTCAACAAGAAAGCTGGGGCTGTTCATGTGAAGGATCGGGAAGATCCGGTTGAGCTTCTGAAGTCGGTGGGGCTTGGGGATTTCGTCAACGCATATGCGAAGGAGTTGTCGGGCGGCATGCAGCAGCGAGTGGGTATTGCCCGTGCATTCGGGTCGGGAGCACCAATTCTTCTTATGGACGAGCCATTCTCGGCACTTGATGAAATCACACGCGAGATGCTGAGCTATCAACTGCTGGACATTTGGGAGGCGCATAAGAAGACCGTAGTCTTCGTCACTCATAGCCTGCGCGAAGCGGTACTGTTGTCGGACAAGGTGGTTGTGATGTCGGCAAGGCCAGGGAAGATTTCGCAAGTTATTGATATTGATTTGCCCCGCCCTCGCAGTGCTGCTGTGGAGGATACGGAAGAGTTTCATCATTATGTAAGTCTGATTCGCGGCCAACTGCGTGAAAGGTGGGAATAAGCCATGCTAAGACAAACGATTATGAAAAGCGAAGCAGCAATGGAAAGAGGAGGCGGCGCAATGACGGCCCCAGCAAAGAGTGGCGCTTTATCGCAGGCAGGAGGCAAGCATAAAGCGAAGCCATCGGCTTTTATCCGTTTTAGAAAATGGTTTGCAGCGTCCGCCTTCATGCCGCCGCTGCTCGCATTCCTCTGCTTGTTCGGTATATGGGAGCTGGTAGTGTGGATGTTCGGCATTAAGGCGATTACGCTGCCGACACCATCCTCTGTCATCAAAGAACTGGTGACGTCCTTCAGCTTCTATTTGCCGCATGCTTGGGTCACGCTGTACGAAGCTGTTATTGGATTCCTGCTTGGTACGCTGATTGCATTCATCGGAGGCATACTCATGGCTCATTCGAAGCTGCTGGAGCGGACATTGCTTCCTATCGCGGTTCTGGCTAATGTAACGCCTGTTGTAGCAATCGCTCCGTTATTTATTATCTGGTTTGGATTCGGAGCACTGCCCAAAATTCTCATCTCCGCGATCATTACTTTTTTCCCTATGCTTGTGAACTCGATAATGGGATTCCGCTCCATCGACGAAAACAACTACGAATATATGCGATCTCTCCATGCAAGCAAATTCGAAATATTTTTGCGGCTTAGGCTGCCGAACAGCTTACCCTATTTGTTCTCGGCAGCAAGAACCTGCGTCAGCCTTAGCGTAATTGGAGCTGTTGTAGGCGAGTGGAGTGGCTCCACGCAGGGGCTTGGCAATATTGTGATGATGGCGAGCAATTACATGCAGATGCAGCGGATGTTCGCAGCTATTCTCATGCTGGCCATTATGGGTATTGCGCTCGTCAGCCTTGTTCGATTTATTGAACGTAGAGTACTTTCTTGGCATGTATCCGAGCAAAAGCAGGGCTGACAACGGCAAGCTTGCAATTCTTTCATTGTTTTTTCAAAAAAACAGATAGATGAGTGGAGGGCTTTGGGATGGAGAGAAAAAATACGAAGACGAAGTGGATCTCGACGTTGTTGCTTGCATGTGTGATGGTGGTGGCAGGATGTTCTTCGAACAACGCAGCGCCGTCTACTGGCACTAATGCTACTACGGAGCCGACAGTAGAGGCTGAACAAGGTGCCATAGATTGGGCTGCACGCAAAGTAGAAAACGAAAAAGCAGGCAAAATCACTTACATTACAGGGTATTATTATGCAGCCTCCCCTCCTGATATCCAAGCGGTTATGGCCGATGAGCTCGGCTACTTCAAGGAGCTTGGGCTGGATGTAGAGATCCAGCCGGGTCTTGACTCCGAAGGGATGAAGTTTCTTGCAGCCGGGCAAGCCCAGCTTGCCAGCGCAGGGACGCCAAGCCTAGTCATTCAGTCGGTTGCCAATGGGGCGCCAATTAAAGGTGTTGCGACCTTTGGGGCTTCGGGAACAAGTGCGATCATGGTGATGGACGATTCCGAGATTAAAGCGCCTAAGGATTTGGAAGGAAAGACAATTGGTTATCATGGTGCACTTCCAGCGAACTATGTGGCGATGTTCCAGAAAAATGGCGTGGATGCCATGAAGGTGAAGGGCGTATCTGTAGGCTATGATCCGACTGTACTGAGCAGCGGCAAGGTCGATGCGTTGACGGTTTACAAATCCAATGAACCGTATATCATGGGGCAAATGGGCCTCAAGGTTCGACTCATTGATCCAGGTGAGTTCGGAGCAGAAACCTCCTTCGGTGTTATTGCAGCCAATAATGATTTTGCCGCTAAGCACCCAACTGCGGTTGAAGACTTCCTTCGTGCGGTATCGAAAGCTCATGATTATGCAGTTGCCAATCCGGACGAGGCGCTTAAGGTGCTGGAGAAGCGCTCTGAGTCGACTTACGATATTAAAGCAGAGACAAATCGCTGGTCTGTAGAGAGCGGAATTATAGAGTCATCGCGTCACGAAGGGCATGGCGTTGCATGGCAGACGAGCGAGCAATGGCAAAGAGAAATCAGCATGCTGTTCGATTCTAAGGTGATTTCCAACACGCTCGATGTCAATGATGTTATGGACAATGCATTCATTCATTCTATTTACGATGGCGAGACACTCATTTGGC
The DNA here is from genome assembly GCF_005930355.1 of Paenibacillus sinopodophylli. Classification (GTDB taxonomy): domain Bacteria; phylum Bacillota; class Bacilli; order Paenibacillales; family Paenibacillaceae; genus Pristimantibacillus; species Pristimantibacillus sinopodophylli. The sequence continues at coordinate 113,115 of NZ_VDBO01000012.1, read as the reverse complement.
CTTAAGATGCAATCCCCTACAACTATATGAAATTGGAGTGATTCTATAATGACGAATGCAATTGATTATAACACAGTGGACTTTGGTGTGTTTCTTCCTATTACGAACGGCGGATGGATTCTATCGGAAACTTCTCCACGCCTTGACGGCAGCTATGCGCTCAATCGGAGTGCAGCAATGATTGCCGAGGAGAATGGGCTTGATTTCATCATGTCGATGGCCAAATGGAGAGGATATGGCGGCACTACCAATCACTGGGGTGTATCGCTTGAATCCATGACGATGATGGCAGGACTGGCAGAAGCGACCTCTCGAGTGAAAATATATGCGACTGTCCACACCTTGCTGTTCAATCCTGCAGTAGCTGCCAAAATGTTCGCTACGCTTGATCAAATTAGCAATGGACGCGTTGGTATGAATGTCGTATCGGGATCATTCGCGGGAGAGTTCTCGCAGATGGGCGTGTGGCCGGAGCATCTGGATCATGACCAGCGCTATGATCTGGCGAAAGAGTGGATTCAGACAGTAAAGCGCTTATGGAGTGAGGAGTCGGTGACGACGGACGGGCAGTATTTTCAATTGAAAGATTGTATATCTGATCCTAAGCCAGTGCAGTCTCCGCGCCCTGAGATTATATGTGCAGGCCAGTCGGAGAAGGGGATGGGCTTCACTATCGATGAAGGTGATGCTTGCTTCATCGGCGGCCGCGATCTGGAAGAGCTGGCTGCGGTCAGCCGTCGTGCCAAAGAAATGGCCACTGAGCGAAACAAGACGATTAAAACGTATGCAATGTTCACTATAGTACCGGGTGAGACGGATGAACTTGCTGAGGAGCGGATCAAGACCTATCAAGAGGGTGCTGACGTTGGTGCTATTAAAGGCATGCTGAGAAGCTATGGTCTAGAACCGGATGGCCGCGAGAATTCGATGGTTGCAAGAGCGAAGAGCGCCTTTATGACGGAGACGATATCGGGAAGCCTCGAAACAATCGTAGCACGTATTCGCCATATTATCGAAGTAACGGGTATTGACGGCATGATGCTCACCTTCCCAGACTATATCGAAGATTTGCAATTCTTTGGAGAGCGTGTGCTCCCTGCTCTTCGCGGTACAAAATAACGAAGAATGAGCGAGGTGAGTCAGATGGGTGCAGAGGTGCCAGCGAATCGGACAGCGCTGCTAATCGTTGATGTACAGCGGGATTTTTGTGCCGCAGATGGGAAAATGGCTGAGTTCGGCATGGATTTGTCTCAAATAGATGATGCAGTTGACCGGATTGACCGGTTAGCTGCTGCAGCAAGGAAATGCGGTGTGCCGGTCATATTTATTCGACTAATGACTGGGCCAGACACCGATTCTCGCGCAATGCTGGCGTGGTACGCGAGGCAAGGCTATGACGCGGAAAGTGCGGCTGTCTGTCGAAGAGGCACAAGCGGTGCCGAGAATTACCGCCTCACGCCGGAGACAGGCGACTTGTTCGTAGACAAGCAGCGTTATAGCGCCTTTATTGGTACGAACTTGGAGCTTATGCTTAACAACTACGATATTAATTCGTTAATCGTTACGGGGGTTACGACGGAATGCTGCGTCGATTCAACGGTACGAGACGGATTTATGCGCGATTACGAAACCTTTGTCGTTGCAGATGCATGTGCCGCATATGAGCAGGAGCTGCATGATGCCTCGCTCAAAGTAATGGCGATTAATTTCGCTTCAATCGTTACGACGGAGGACGTTCTGGCAAGCTGGGACATGTGAATACGACGTAGCCTATAACGAAAGGAGCAAGCGATATGAACGATTGGCTGCATAGCCAAGCTGGCTCCGAGCCAGCTTTTCTGGAAGTGGTGAAAGCCATTCGGCAAGCGGTGGATCGGGATGAATTAATTGCGCTCATCCTAGAGCTGGGCAGCATCCCGAGCCCCGCAGGCTATGAGAAGGCTTCTGGTGATTATGTTTATGAATGGATGAAACGTGAAGGATTAGCTCCGAAACGTACAGGTATGGTGGAGGACAGATTCAATGTGATCGGCCGCATTGGCGGAGATCAACCAGGCAAAGGAAAGAACCTGCTGTTCACAAGCCATCTGGATACAGAATCACCGCAATATAATTGGCGGGACAGCTGGAAGTATCGCCCGGGCTCGGTGGAGCGTCCAGAATGGCTGGAGGCGCGTCTGGAAGGAGGAGTTTTCTCCGGCAGGCCTATCGAAAACGACCGAGGGCCAATGGCGTGTACGCTAATGGCGGCAAAGGCGCTGAAGAAAGCTGGTTTAACCCTAGCGGGCACGCTCTACGTAACGGCTTGCCCAGGAGAGATTGGTCCAGAGCAGGTAGAGGAATTTCAGGGCTCTGTCTATTTAGGCAAGGAGCTGGGTGCCCAATATATGCTTACGCATGGCGGGGTTGCGCCGGACTATGCCATCGCTGCAGAGGGTACAGACTTTGGCATTTCATGGGTTTCCTGCGGCCATGCGAACTTCCGAATCGACCTGTATGGCGAGGATGTATTCACACCGCTGCTTGAGCATACGCCGGCATTGAAGGATCATCCGAGTCCGCTTGTCATGGTAGCGCCTTTAATTGGAGCTATCCAGAAGTGGGCGGCTGAATATGAGCAGGCTAACATTTACCATTCGTTAGGCGGAACAGCCGTGCCCAAGGTTCAGATTGCTGCTATAAGGGGTGGTGATCCGCATATTATGGGCAGCGGAAGCGAGGTTTGCTCCATTTATCTCGAGGTGAATTTAACACCGAAGCAATCGATCGCCAATGTACAGCGTCAGTTGGAGAGCGTAATGGCAAATGAAGGCTTCGAGGGTCATATCGAACCGATCGTGTATCGCCAAGGATTTGAGGCTGATGGGGAGCGGGTGAAGGGTCTTCATGAGGCTATAAGCTCTGCGAGCGCAGGCTCAGGCAAAGGAGAGACAGGAATCGGTCATTATATTTATTCCAGCATGTGGCGTGACCATAATGTGTTCAATATGTACAACATTCCTGCGGTAACGTACGGACCGACTCGTTTCCGACCGACGGTAGACGATATGGTTGATGCGGTTGTGGTGTATGCTGCTGCAGCTTGGCTCATCTGCAACCAAGTGGATTAACAACGGTACAGCAAGCCGGTGGTTGGACCTGGAAGGGAAGCTAGTGCGAGCGAACAATAGTTGATGGCATAAAATATGAAGGAGGTTCAAACAATGGACGCTATGGAGTGGAGAGGTACGATGGGGAAATTCGCAACGGGTGTTACTGTGATCACGACAATCGATGAGCAAGGAAGTCCGGTAGGCATGACGGCGAATGCGTTCACCTCCTTGTCGCTTGACCCGCCAATGGTACTAATCTGTGTAGATAACAAGAGCGACACGCTGGCTAAGCTGCTCGCGTCGAATAAGTATTGCGTGAATATATTAGCGGATAATCAGGAAGAAGTTTCGCGGAAGTTCGCCCGTAAAGGTGGCCCAGAGAAATTTGAGGATGCAGCCTATCGTTTGGGAGAATCGGGTGTACCCGTTCTTGAAGGCTGCCTGGTCAGTGTGGAATGCCAAGTAAAGGAAGCGGTACAAGGCGGCGACCATGTTGTGCTGCTAGGTGAAGGGCTGCATATTCATCAAACAGAGTCCGAAACACAGCCGCTTCTTTTTTATAGAGGAAAGTACGAGAAATTGAATATAATAGGAGCATAGCTATCGTGCAAATAACAGCGATTGTAGGAAATCCTAAGGAACTTTCTCGCACGTTTACGATTGCGAGAGAGATTACGAGTCAACTGGCTGTTTTCATAGAGGAGCAAGGAAAGCAGTTAACAGATCAGCTTGTTATTGATCTGGCGCCTTATGCCGGCTCGATTATACAGTGGGGGCATCCAGAGGTCCAGAAGCTGCTGGAGCTGGTTGCTGGCTCCGATATTGTCATCATTGCAACGCCTACTTATAAAGCTACTTATACGGGACTGCTTAAATTATTTATCGATATGGTTCCGCCGAATGCATGGGCAGGCAAGTTCGCTATTCCTGTCATGGTGGGGGGGTCTCCTCATCATAGCATGGCGGTTGAAACCTATTTGCGGCCGCTGCTTACGGAGACAGGTGCAATCGTTCCTGTAAGAGGACTGTATATGATGGAGTCGCAGATGGAGGAGCTTCCTGCTGTGGTCTCCAATTGGATAGAAGAGTCGCGATTCGGGTTATCCTGCATGCTCTAGGCGTAGGGGCGGGATCCTGTTCGCGGCCTTATAAAGGATGAGCAAGCGGGAAACCGTTAATACGAATGGAGGAGAGCAATTGTCGCAAGGAATTGGAACGGAAGAAGTAAAGACTACTGTGCAGGAGCGCATTCTGCATGCGGCAGAGGAACTCTTCGCAAGGAATAGTTTTGCAGGCACGCGGATTAGCGAGATTGCATTGAAAGCTGAAGTGAATCAAGCGCTGATCCATTATTATTTTGACTCGAAGGAGAAGCTCTATCAAGAGGTGCTAGTGCGCCTATTCCAGCAATGGGAGTCATATGTTCAAGCGTTTACATGGGTGGAGGAAGATCCCGCCCTCATGATTAGAGAATATATAAAGACGCATTTCGAGATCAAATGCCGCATGCCAAATTTGTACAAAATGTTTCATTGGGAGGCGCTGGAGGGCGGTGAGCTCTTCAATAAATATGCTTCATCTACTTGGGTGCAGGATTTTCTAGAGAAAGCCGATCTGTTCAAAAGATGGAAGCAAGCGGGCGTTATTCATTCAAACGTAAACGAAACCATTGTTCTTTTCTCCATGTGGGGCATGATGAATCAGTTTTACTACAGAAGCTTTGATAATCTGAAAGCAATTGTAGGCAGTGATGGGAACCTCGAGGCACTTCAAGCCGAGGTGGCCGAGCAAATGATCGAATTGACGCTTAACGGGATTTTGGCAAAGGATGACTCTTCTTTCCTGAAGGAGCCTGGCGTACGGAAGGTCGCAACGGTGTTTCTGGAGCAGGGAGATGAGCATGAGGAGCAGTTGAAGCTGATCGATGCTTTGACGGAGCTGCAAGGGCTGGAAGTAAAAAGGGTGTATGACGAAGAGGAAGCGCTTGCTATGGACGAAGATGCTGAATTGCTGGTTGTATGCGCATCCACGCAATATGGGGAGATGTCGGAGCCGCTGTATCGTCTGCTGGACAAGCTTGAGAAATCGCCTTCCAAGATTGCTGACCGTTTTATCGCGATATGGACCGTGAGGAGCAGTCCGGCAGCGGAGACGCTGCAGCGGACGCTGGAAGATGCATTTAACCGGGTGGGAGCGTTCTCGATCGCACGCGTAAGCGGTCAATCTCCCCGTGATTATATTAAACGTTGTGCCAAACTGACTAGAATGTAAGTGAAGCAGCAGCGCAGCAGAATAGGTGATGGTACGATGACAAACGCATCGGGAGGCCTGTCGAGGCCACATTTGAATTGGATGATGGCCGCGCTATTGGTCTGCATATTTTTGACACAGCTTGATCAGACGATTGTATCTACTGCTTTGCCGACGATCGTCGCGAAGCTGGACGGATTCGAGCAGATGTCGTGGGTATTCACCGTGTATATGCTCGCTTCAACCGTAATGATGCCGATAGCGGGCAAGCTGTCCGATATTTACGGGCGAAAAACGTTTTTTATACTAGGACTAGCGTTGTTTATGATCGGCTCAGCGTTATGCGGCATGGCGGGAAGCATGATGCAGCTCGTATTGTTTCGCGGCATCCAAGGCATTGGAGCGGGCTTTCTGCTGCCGGTTACATTCACGCTCGTATTCAGCATCATGCCGAGGGAGAGAGCGGGCATTTATCATACGTTGTACATGAGTGTGTTCGCGCTGTCATCGGTAGTAGGTCCAGCGCTTGGGGCTCTGATTACAGAGCATTTGAATTGGCGCTGGAACTTCTATATTAATCTTCCGTTTGGTGTCCTTATATTTGTAATCATGAACCGGCTTCTGAAGAAGACAGACACGAGCGGCAAAGCAAAGCCCTCGGTCGATTATTTGGGAGCGACGCTGCTGGCTATTGCTACTCTTTCTATTTTGTTAGGCATGGAATTAGGCGGGAAAGAGTATGCTTGGTCCTCTTGGCGAATTGTTGGATTGCTGGCAGTAGGAGCGGCGTCTGCAGCTGTATTCCTAGTCGTGCAGACACGGGCGAAGGAGCCGATTCTGCCCTTCGAGCTATTTCGGAGCAAAGTCATTTCAGGAACGCTGATGGCAACGTTCATACAAGGCATTATGATGTACGGCGCGCTTGTTTACATTCCGCTGTTCGTGCAAGGCAGCCTTGGCGGTGACGTTGGAGACTCTGGCAGTGCATTAACGCCATTAATGTTCAGTGTCGTTATCGGCGCTTCATTCAGCAGTGCACTCATTAAGAGATGGAGCTGGCGCTTTAACATTGCTGTTTCGATGGTGTTCACAGGAGCGGGCTTGTTAATGGTTGTGTATATGCCTCTTGATGCGAGTCCATGGCTTCTGCGCTTTATAATGGCGCTCATTGGTATGGGAATTGGCATCATGATGATGGTTGGTCAGATGGCTGTCAGCATGAGTGCGGAGGAAAAAATCAAAGGCGTAGCAACCTCTACGGTTGGCTTCTCCCGGGCGATTGGCGGTGTATTCGGCACAGCGGTGCTGGCTTCGATTATTAATGGTCGTCTTAGCTCGACGCTTCGCGAACAGGCAGATGAGCTAAATTTGTCAACGGAGGGCTTGGCTCAATTAGCGAATCCGCAAGCCGTACTGCAGGCTGATTCCGGATTGCCGGCTGAGACGACGGCGGTGCTGCAGGATGCGCTCGGGCAATCCGTACAGTTTGGATTCTGGTTCCTCGTTGCCGCTGCGGTGCTCGGCTTATTCGCTGCCATGTGGACGGGACCGGAGAAGCAGGGGACGAAGGTGCAGTCTGAAGCTGTCACGCCTACTATGCTATAGCGTATATATGAACCCTCGATGCTCAAGCGCATCGGGGGCTCTTTTTACGTTGTCCATATAGGGTGGCTGCTTAGACACTGGAATGCGGCTGCAAGCGATAATGCTTGGGGCTCACGCCATAGAAGGCGCTGAAATGCCGCGTAAAAGGATGAATGGATGGATAGCCGAGTCTTTCGGCTATAGCCGTTACGCTCATATCACTTTCCAGCAATAGATGGGTGGCTCGTCTCATGAGCAGCTTGTGGTGATATGCTTTGGGCGTGAGCCCGGTTTCTCGGAGAAACAAAGCATGGAAGTAGGTTCGCTTCAGTCCGCAGAAGGTCCACCAGGCCTCGACCGATTCCCGTTGTTCGGGATGATCGTTCAAATGGGCGAGCAGGCGGACGATGCGGTAATCAGTTGGCTGATGCGTATGAATGGTATTATACCAGTTCAATATCCACGCATACAGCAGGCTGTTCATCATCTCTGTTCGGTAAAACGCAGCGTTATGGTATAGCTTAGCAAGTGTAACTAAGGATTCATAAAGCTCTGGATAAGGCTGCAGAGAGAAGACGCAAGGCAGACTATCTAGCTCTTCGCATGGATAGGATGCTGCTGTTTCATGCAGTACGAACGGCTCTGGAGCATAGATGAAGGTTCGATTGACGGATACTGGAATCGTTCGATCCCAGATATCGAAATAAAGGTTATGCGATGACAAGGGGCGATCAGATGAAATATGAAAAGCATGCTGCTCCTCTGGTCTTAGAAAAATAAGCGTACGGTTCTCAATCGCATAGCGCTTCCCGTTCACTTCCATTTCTCCTGGTCCATCGTTAAATAAATGAAAAGCATAGACGTTGCAAACACGAAGCTTCTCATTCGAGCTGCCGTCGTATAGATAGTACATGGAATCCCCGACATGAGGAGTTATTTCGTTTAACTTTTTCATCCTCTGCTTCGCCTCACTTTACTCCACTTCCATTCTAGCGGATGATTTGTCAAATTAATGGATCGCTGATCAAATACGATAGGCTAAGTAAATGATACAATAACTGCAATATTAAGCATAGCATTACTCATTACAATGCGGATAAATGAACAACAATTACTGAACAAGATTCCATGGCGTGCAGGGTGGGAAAAGGGGGAATATCCTTGCGATTTACAAACAAAGTGGTGCTCGTGACAGGTGGAGCCTCTGGGATCGGCAAGGTCAGTGCCTATTTGTTTGCAGCAGAAGGTGCGCATGTTGTGATTGCAGATTGGAACCAAGCCGAGGGACAGCGTGCGGCCGATGAGCTGAACGAGCAATACGGGGATATGAAAGGGCTTCCAAGAGCGATTGCTATACAAACGGATGTCTCTCATGAGCAGGCTGTTCAAGCGCTAATCGCCCAAACACTACAAGTCTATGGCAAGCTCGATATCCTGTTCAACAACGCTGCAGTTATTTGCCCTAAGCCGCTAGAGGAGATTGACGCACAATCGTTTGATCAGCTGTATGCAGTTAATGTAAAGGGTGTCTATCTCATGATTAAACATGCGATCCCGCATTTGCGAGCGGTGCAGGGCAGCGTTGTTAATATGGCTTCGCTGAATGGACTTATAGGCCAGAAGCATAATCCGATATACGCGGCCACCAAAGGCGCGCTCATTGCGTTGACCAAATCACTTGCGCTGGATTACGCGCAAAGCGGAGTAAGGGTCAACTGCGTATGCCCTGCAGGTGTCATGACTCCGCTGCTGGATGAATGGACTAAGCAGCAGCCGAACCCGGCTGAAGCTGTCCAATCCCTCCATGCGATGCATCCGCTTGGCCGGCCCGCCAGTTCCGAGGAAGTGGCACAGGCTGTACTATTTCTGGCCTCTAATCAGGCTGCATTCATGACCGGCGTTGCCCTGCCTGTAGATGGCGGCGCATCGCTAGGCTATTAATACGAAACCAAGGGAGAGCCTACAATGAAAATTACAAAAGTAGAAACGTTTGTCCTGCATGTACCGATTGATCCGCCTATCACCGATGCGATTAACGTTGCAACGCATTGGGGGCTGTCCGGCGTTCGGATTTACACGGACGAGGGATATGTCGGCTATGGCTATACCGGGACATGCGCACATGGCGACGATATGATCGTGGATACCATCGATCGTTATTATGCCCCCGAGCTGATCGGCAAGGACCCTTTTATGGTAAAAGAAATTTGGGACACGCTGCGCTATGGCAAGATGCACTGGATCGGCCGCGCGGGCATTACACATATGGCGCTGGCTGCAGTAGATATTGCGCTCTGGGACATTATGGCGAAGGCGTCGAACAAGCCATTGTGGCAGTATCTTGGCGGTCATAAATCGAAGGGAATCAAAGCATACAACACGAACGGCGGATGGCTGAACTGGTCGAAGGAGCGCTTGCTGAAGGACGTAACAGATATTGTAGAGCAAGGATTTACAGGGGTCAAAATCAAGGTCGGCAAGTCCAATCCACACGAGGATTATGACCGGGTTAAGGCGGTACGCCAAGCGATTGGTGACCAGACGATATTCATGATAGACGTGAACCAGCAATGGAATATCAATACAGCGATGACATGGGGGAAAAAGCTCGAAGAGTTCGACTTGTTCTGGCTGGAGGAGCCTCTGAACCCCGATGACATTCTTGGTCACAAGAAGCTGGCTGATGCGCTGAACGTTCCGATTGCGCTTGGCGAGCATGTGTATTCCAAATATGCGTTCCGCGATTACATTCATCAAGGTGCCATTGAATACTGTCAGGTGGATGTTACTCGTGTAGCAGGCATTACGGAATGGCTTCAGGTAGCCGGGCTTGCTGCTTCTTATGATATTCCGATTTGTCCGCATGTCGGTGATATGGGACAGATCCATCAACACCTAGTAGCTGCAACACAAGGGGCTGTTATGCTGGAATACATTCCTTGGATTCGTTCCATATTCGTTGAGCCAGCCACTGTTGTTAATGGACACTACGTGCTGCCACAGCTGCCGGGTGCCTCGACTGAAATCATCCCCCGTTATTTCGACGAATACCGCATTAGATAGCGCAGGAGAGGGGAATAGCGATGAGACTGCAAGGGAAGATTGCGCTCCTGACAGGGGCAGGATCAGGCATTGGAAGAAAGACGGCAGAGCTGTTTGCCAAAGAAGGCGCGACCGTCATCGTGAATGACATTGATGAAGCTAAAGGGAAGGAAACAGCTCAAAGTATTCAAGCGAGCGGTGGAAATGCGCTGTTCCTTCATGCTGATGTTACGGATGCTGCTTCGGTGAGATTGATGGTCGAAAGCGCCATACAAGCTTATGGCCGAATTGACATTTTATTCAATAACGCGGGCATTAGCGGGGTAGGAGCGATCCATGAGATCGAGCCGGAGGCTTGGGATCGCGTCGTGCGTGTGAATCTGCGCGGTGTATTCCTGCCATCGCGTTATGTGCTCCCTTATATGATGGAGCGCAAGTCAGGCAATATCATCAACATGTCCTCCTGCATTGCGGAGATAGGCTTGGCACGGCGTGCCTCTTATTCGGCTACGAAAGGTGCTGTCCTATCGCTTACCAAATCGATGCAGGTCGATTATGCCAAATACAATATTCGTGTTAACGCAATTTTGCCTGGGACAATCCTGACACCGTTCGTTGAGCAATATTTGCAAAGCGCATACGAGGATCCCGAAGCTGCTATTGCAGCAATTAGGACACGTCAGCTCAGCGGGAATCTAGGACGGCCTGAGGATGTCGCGAATGGGGTACTGTTTCTTGCCTCCGATGAATCTTCCTTCATGATGGGTTCTCCTCTATATATTGACGGAGGTGTCGTATTCGGCAAGGATGCTTGACTAACGAGAAGCGAGAGGATGAGGAAACAAGATGAAGCTGGTAACGATAGAGCACGAAGGACAATTTAGGCTGGGCATTAAACGCGAAGGCGGCATTCTTGATTTACAAGCAGCGCTTGGGCGGCATCCAAGCAAGGACGTACCAACCGATGTCATGTCCGTTATAGAAGGCGGTGTGGAGGCGGTTGCTGCGCTCGAAGCCTATGCCGAGCAAATAGGGAAGTCTGTTGAGCAGACGGAAGGCTTGCTGCTTCGTGAAGAGGACATTCGCTTCGGGCCTTGCGTCACAAAGCCGAACAAAATCATATGCGTAGGTTTAAATTACAGGCAGCATGCGGTAGAGACGAATGCGCCGATTCCACAGTATCCGATTCTGTTCAACAAATTCAACAATACGCTGACGGGTCATGGGCAGGATATTGCTTTGCCCGAACGAGTCACCTCACAGGTGGATTATGAGGCGGAGCTTGTTATTGTTATCGGCAAAACCGCTAAATACGTAAGCAAGGAAGAGGCGCTGCAATATGTATTCGGCTATTGCAACGTGAATGATTTGTCAGCACGTGATCTTCAGATGCGCACTCAGCAGTGGCTGCTAGGCAAAAGCTGTGATGATTTCAGTCCGCTGGGTCCTTATTTGGTAACAGCAGATGAGATCCCGAACCCGAATGATCTTGAAATGAAATGCATGGTGAACGGAGAGGTCCGTCAGCATTCGAATACATCCGATATGATTTTCCCATGCAATGAGGTCGTTAGCTACATCTCGCAGCATATGACATTGTCGCCAGGCGACATTATTCTGACGGGTACACCTGAGGGTGTCGTTCTCGGGCTGCCAGAGGAGCAGCGGGTTTACTTGAAGCATGGCGACGTGGTCACAATTGAAATAGAGTGTCTAGGAAGCTTGACTAACCGCCTCGTTAGTGAACAGCATTTCAATTAAATAGCTAGGAGATGGGTGCAGCATGAATCAAGCGAAGCTTTGGTACAACGGGCCGGGAGCAGACTGGAAACAAGGATTGCCGATTGGAAATGGTAGAATAGGCGCTGTTCTATATGGAGGCGCATTGCGGGAAACATGGAGCATGACGGAGCTGACGTATTGGTCGGGTCAAGCAGAGCGAATTCCGGGCAATGCGGACGGGAAGGCAGCGCTTGGTCATATGAGGGAAGCTTTCTTCAAAGGAGACTATAATGAAGGAGACAGGCTGGCCAAGCAAGCGCTGCAGCCTAAGAAACAAAATTTCGGCACGAATCTTTCCGTTTGCGATATTACCCTTCAGTTCGCTCAGGATGGGGAGCAGTTAAAGCGCGAGCTTTGCTTGGACGATGCCGTCGCAACCGTTACCTACATGAGCGAGGGCAGTCGGTTCACAAGAGAAACATTTGCAACCCATGCCGACGGCATCGTCGTGTCGCGATTAACGGGTGAGCAGCTGGGAGGGGTTTCTTTCTCGCTCTCCGTGAAGGGGCGCACGGGGCATTTCTCAGCAGTCGTAAAGAATGATGATTCCATCGTATTCTATGGGCAAGCAACAGAAAGCATCCATAGTGACGGGAGATGCGGCGTTTTTTGCCGGGGGCAAGTCAAGATTGCAGCCGAGGGTGGCAGCATTCGAAGCAATGGCAACGAGATTGTCGTTGAAAATGCCGATGAAGCCGTTATCTATTTTGCAATTCATACGGATTACCGCCAAACTGACGAGCAGTGGACAGCGAGAAGCGAGGAGGAGATCGCTGCGGCTATCGCCAAAGGCTATACAAGACTCAAAGCGGATCACATTGCGGACTACAGAGCCTTATATGCTCGCGTGTCGCTCAGCCTCGGAGATAGCACGAACGACAAGCTGCCTACGGACGAGAGGATGCGGAGGCTGCAGAAGGGGCAGCAAGATGACCCGGGCTTGATTACATTGTTTTATCAGTACGGCCGTTACTTGACAATTGCTGGATCGCGCGAGGATTCACCGCTGCCGCTGCACTTGCAGGGCGCATGGAACGACGGAGAAGCGAACCGGATGGCTTGGAGCTGTGACTACCACTTAGACGTCAACACGCAGATGAACTATTACCCAACTGAAATAAGCAATTTGGCAGAATGCCATGTTCCGTTAATGAATTATATTGAACGGCTATCCGCTTCAGGCAGGCAGGCTGCGCAGGATTTCTACGGCTGCGAGGGCTGGGTAGCCCATGTATTCTCGAATGCATGGGGTTTCTCAGCACCGGGCTGGGAGACGGGCTGGGGGCTGAATGTGACGGGAGGACTTTGGATCGCCATGCATCTGAAGGAGCACTATGAATATGGACGGGATGAATCGTTTCTAACGAAGCAGGCGTATCCGATCATGAAGGAGGCGGCAGCGTTTTTCCTTGATTATATGACGGTGCATCCAGATAGCGGCTGGCTGGTTACAGGGCCGTCGAACTCGCCAGAGAACAGCTTCTATACGAGCAACCGCGCTGAAGGCCCGCAGCAGCTGTCGATGGGCTCAACGATGGACCAAGTGCTAGTTCGGGAACTATTCTCCTTCTGCTTGGAGGCAGCCGAGCTGCTGGAGACAGACAGTGAACTGCAAGAGAGGCTGAGAGCGGCAATCTTGTTGCTGCCGCCCTTGCAGATTGGGAAAAGAGGGCAGCTGCAGGAATGGTTGGAGGACTATGAGGAAGCGCAGCCGGAGCATCGCCATCTGGCACATTTATACGCCTTGTATCCAAGCAATCAAATTACGCCGCGCGATACACCAGAGCTAAGCGCTGCAGCCAAGCAAACACTTATTGGCAGAATGACGGATGAGCTCGAGGATATTGAGTTTACGGCAGTATTGTTCGCGACCGGCTTCTCTCGTTTGTTAGATGGAGATCGTGCACTGAGGCATATTAACCACTTGATCGGGGAGCTTTGCTTCGATAATATGCTGACTTACTCGAAGGCTGGTGTAGCTGGAGCTGAGACGAATATATTCGTCATTGACGGCAATTACGGAGGAACAGCAGCGATCGCGGACATTCTTCTTCAAAGCCGCACAGATGAAATCCATCTGCTCCCAGCCCTTCCGAGTGCATGGGCAAGCGGTGCTTTCAAAGGCTTGCGGGCAAAAGGAAATGTCGAGGTTGATGCAGCTTGGGAGAACGGTGTGCTGACGAGCGCATCCATTCATGCATTCTCGAAGGGTCGAACGAACGTACGGTTCGGAGACGACGCAGTGTCGCTCGCGTTCGAGCCGGGTTACACCTACAAGCTGGATGCCGATCTTCAAATGACGGAGCAGCGAGCGGCTGTTAAGTCAGTTGCGAAATAAACGAATCAGACAACTACGTGCTTTAATTGTAGTTGTCTTTTCGTATCATTAGGTTATGATGAAGAAACAGCTCATTGCATAATAGGCAAAGTTACATTTATTGACCGCATGTAAGCGCTATTATATAGAGAAGGGTGGGTTGGACGTGCCGAAGCATACTACGATCTTTCGCAAATTTCTCGTATCCTATTTAATTATATTAATTATTCCAAGTATTGCTGGTTTTGTATCCTATCGCACCTCCATTTCGGTGACGCAATCCATTTCCATTGAGAATAGCGTTACACAGCTGCAGCGAAGTCAAGAAATACTAGAGAGAAGGATGGTCGAGGTTGAGGGCTTTACTCGTCAGCTTGCTTTGAACCCGGACTTAAATAAATTGATGAATGAGAGGAAGCAAGGCGACGAGGTTAATGTATACGGCATATGGAGCATGGTAAAGCAGGTGACTCCGTTCAGCCAAACGAATGATTTTCTGCAAAACTATTTTATCTACTTAAATAATTATGACGTTATATTTACGCAGGGCTCGGCCTATTTCCGTCCGGAGCATTACTATCAAAATTTTCGATATACGGAGCTTACGCTTGAAGAATGGAAGACGAGCGTGCTAGGCCGAACGCATCGCAGCGAAATTATGCCGCTCAGCTCCTATATGAGCAACTCCAAGCAAACCTCAGTCATCACGTATATGCAGTCACTTCCTCTTGACAGCTTCAATGGTTCATCTCCGGCTACTGTAGTCGTCATTATTAATGAAGAGAATATTTCCAATTTGTTGGCGGGCTTGGAGGATCGGTACGGCGGGTGGGCTCATATTAGCGATGCCCAGGGGAATACAATCGGCTTGCGCGGTATAAGCGAAGAGAATGCCAAACGGCTGTCATCGGACAAATCGCTCGATGCGTCTCTAACCAGCCAGTTTTATCAGGATGATCTAGTCATCACCATTCACTCCGACAAGAACGGCTGGACCTACAGAGCGGGCATTCCACGACAGGTGCTGATGGAGAATGCGAATCAAATTAAGTATATTACATGGCTGGTTACCGGTATCGCCTTAGTACTTGGTTTACTTGCAGGTATGCTGCTGTCTTATCGAAATAGTGCGCCGATTAATCGGCTTCTAGGTGTAATGAAGGAGCAATTCGGCAAGGACGGTATTTCAGAGCGGAACGAATACGACTTCCTACACGGCAATATATCCCATATGATTACGAGCAACCGTCAGCTTGAGCATGAATTGAACCGCCAGCTTCCGCTCGTGCGCGATGGGTTTCTGAAACGGCTGATCGCAGGTGAATTCCACACAGCCGAAGAGATTGGGGCTGCTGCTGCGCAAGCGGATATGAGCTTTTCATCTGGCGTGGGCTATGTCGGTATTTTGCGTATTAACGGTTATTCCGGAATGGACACCGTGGACATTTTGAACGAGCTCTCGGCGGCAAGGCTGATTCTGAAGCAAGCGCTGGCTGAGCAAGTGAGTGGACTACCGATGACAGACTTAGGATCAGACCGAATTGTTATGATTTGGGCGGCTCAGGCGGAGGAATCGGTTCACGATGTGCTAAGGCAGCGAATAGCCGATATGCTGGAGCGGTTGACTCAAGTTGCCTACAATGAATACAAAATATCGATTACAGCGGCATTTGGAGATGCCTTCGCCATGATGATGGATGCAAGCCACTCTTACGAGCAAGCGAAGCAGACGATAGAGTATGCCGAATTTGCCAGTAAACAGAACATGCTTTGGTTCGGAGATTCGAGGCTAGAAACAGCTACTTATTATTATCCGCTCGACATTGAGCAGCGACTGATCAGTACCATTCGAGCAGGTGATCCAGATGAGGCTAATCGTATGGTGTTATCTGTAATGGAGAAAAACACGGAAAATCAACAGCTATCTCCAGAGATGAAGCAGCAGCTCATAGGAGAGCTGAAGGGTACACTGCTCAAGCTTCTCGATCAGAAGGCATTTATGGAATCTGACCTGCTTCATACGCTCAAGAACCAAATTATAAGTATCCAAGCATCTGATGTATTGAGCGTTATTCAAGAACAGCTTAGTGAAACGGTGCAAGCCTTGTGCAGCGTCATTAACAGCAAGAAAAACCATGCCCACATTCAAACGGTTGAGGCAATCAAGCGATTTATCGCAGAGATGTATGGCGACTCTGAGTTGACCTTATACCGAATTGCCGAAAAGGTGGAGCGTCCGGAGAAATATATTTCTCAGTTGTTCAAAGAAGTGACGGATATCAACGTGTCGGATTACTTGGAGATGATTCGAATCGAGCAAGCATCCTTCCTGCTTCGGACAGATGCTTGCACGGTCGATGAGATTGCCGCGCGCGTTGGCTATAACAGCTCGCACTCCTTCCGCAGAGCTTTCAAGCGTGTGATGGGTATTGCGCCAAGCTCCTATAGGCAATCGATTAACATATAAGCATTCGGCTGCGCAGCCTGCAAGGAGTGAGAGAAGATGAGTAAGAACTGGATCAGCATAGTAGCGGTTCTATGTGTTATTGTACTGCTGCTGACTTCTTGTGAGCGGGGAGGCACGGCTAGCGAAGAGGATAGCAGCTTGCCTTCTCCAGTAGAGATCAACGTGTTTGCCCATCAGGATACGAGCATTGATTTGCCTACGAATGATTTCACCAAATTGCTGGAGCGCAAATTCAATGCTCACTTCAATTGGGACAGCGTATCGCCTGACGGTGCCAAAGAGAAACGACAAATTTCGCTGGCTGGCGGCGACTATCCAGATGCGTATATATTGACCGCCTATATTGATCAATTCTCGCAGTCTGATTTGCTGAAGTATGGCAAAGAGGGAGTCATTCTGCCGCTCAATGAGCTCATAAACGAATATGCCCCCCATATCAAGGCAGCAATGGAGAAGGATGAAGGCTTGAGAGCGTTTAATACGGCCCCTGACGGCCTTATCTATGGCCTTGCTGCCTATAGTGAGTGCTTCCATTGCTCCTATCCGAACAAAATGTGGGTCAATACGAAATGGCTCACGAACCTTGGACTCACGATCCCGAGGACAATCGAAGAGTTTAAGGCGATGCTTGAAGCGTTCAAGAACAGGGATCCGAACGGCAACGGCCTGTCTGATGAGGTACCGCTAAGCGGTTCAATCGAGGATTTCGGCGTGCGGGTTATTCCTTATCTGATGAACGGGTTTATTTATGATGATGACCATAATTATTTGGCAATGAGCAATGGGAAAGTGGATACTGTGGCGAATAAAACGGAGTGGAAGGCTGGCATTGCCTACATTAAATCGTTATATGATGAGGGTCTCATTGATCCAGGGGCATTCATTCAGAACGCGGATGCGTTAAAGCGAATGGGAGACCAGGCAGGCACGTCGATACTCGGCGCGGCAGCAGCGATGCATCCGGCTATTTTTACGAGTGAGCGTCTCAAGGACTATACCCCTATTCCTCCCCTTGTCGGACCGTTCGCATCCCATGCCACCTTCGACGGAGGGGGAATTCAACCGGGAGCGAAATTCGTCATTACGAATAAAGCAAGCAAGGAAGCACAAATCGCTTTAATTCAAATGATCGATTACATCTACACGCCGGAAGGACAGACGAACGCCCAATCGGGCTTGGAGGGCATTGGCTGGAGGAAGCCGGAAGCAGGTGAAGCAGCGCTTGGCGAGGGTGCCCAGCCCCAGTTTGTCAGTCTTATTCCTATCAATGAAACGAAGTCTACGAATTCTGGCTGGAGTGGAATGGCGCATTTCTATATGCCAAGGGAATACCGCGACAGCTGGGTAGCCAGCAAAGATATATATGCGATTGACGGCTATGAGCGAAGACTAATGGAAGCCACGCAACTGTATGAGGGTCATGAGCCTGCCGAGATGTTTCCGATCTGGACCATTTGGCTAGATCCGGCGGAGGCAGATGAAGTGGGAATCCTGCAGACGAATGTGTCTAACTATATTGAACAAAGCACGCTGCAATTTATAACTGGCGATTTGGATTTGGACAAGGATTGGGACAGTTACATCGCCGGGCTAGAAAGTACACAGATCGGACGTTATATTGAAATGATGCAGAACGCGTATGACCAATCGGCAACAAGCAAATAGTGATTGAATTCGAAATCTCGGCTGCCCAGCAGTCGGGATTTTTTTGTGTTGCGGAGCTTGTCTCTATACCTAAAAGTGAGCGTTTACATCTCTAAAGCAGTCGGAGGCGAGCGCGAAGCGTGTTCAGCCCGCCAAACCTGATAAATGTACGCCAATACGGCCAGTTGCCCCCTTCAAAACGGGGTTTTTGTACGCCAAAAGACGCAACTGTACCTGTTTCTGAACAGCTATTATCTACTATGATCAGTCGTATAGAAAGCGCTATCATACATCAGCAGGTAGTCACTTAGGGGGGATTGTTCTGGGAAAAGAAATCACATTAACGAACAAGCAGTTGAAGGTAAAGGGCAAGCGGAGCCTTGCCGACGAAGCGGTTATAAGCTTCAAGAAGCATTGGCAGCTGTACCTCATAATAATACCGCCAGTATTGTTTTTCCTTATTTTTAAATATTATCCGATGCTGAACGCTGTACTTGCCTTTAAGGACTACAACGTGATTAAAGGCATATGGGGCAGCCCGTGGGTGGGATTCAAAAACTTTCAGTTGTTCTTTGATAATCCCATGTTCTGGCCGCTCGTCAAAAACACGATCTATGTCAGTGGTTATTTATTGCTTGCAGGCTTCCCGATTCCAATCATACTAGCGCTAATGCTGAATGAAATTCGTAACGGCCGGTTCAAAAGGACAGTACAACTGGTCACCTTTGCACCGTATTTCATCTCCACAGTCGTTATGGTATCGATTATTATGCTGTTCCTTGCGCCAAGGCTCGGTTTTGTAAACGTCGCTTTGAACTATTTCGGACTGGACTCCATCAACTTTCTGGGAGAAGCGAGCATGTTCCGCTCGATCTATGTCTGGTCGGATATATGGCAGACAGCCGGCTATTCTGCGGTTATATACTTGGCGGCACTGTCGGGTATTGATCCTACGTTGTACGAGGCTGCCAAGGTGGACGGGGCATCCCGTTTCCAGAAAATTGTTCATGTAGACATTCCGGGCATTTTGCCGACGATCACCATTATTCTCATTCTGAATGTGGGCAGCGTTATGGCGATTGGCTTCGAGAAGATCTACCTGCTTCAAAATCCGCTCAACAAGGTGAATTCGGAAATTATTGCAACCTACGTTTACAGCGTCGGGCTGCTGAATGCCAATTACAGCTTTGCAACGGCGGTCGGCTTATTCAATTCACTAATCAATTTGGTCTTACTGTTCGTCGTCAACGGCTTGGCGAAAAAATTCACGAAATCGAGCATTTGGTAAAAGGGGAGTGCGCCTATGGCATCATCAAAAATAGCAACGCAGCAGGCACCAGTCAGGCAGAAAATAAAGGATTCAGCTGGCGATAAAATCTTTTTGTTCGTTGTTTACACGGTTCTTGCTCTGGTGTTAATCGCGGTTATTTATCCGCTCATTTATATTCTTAGCAGCTCCATCAGCAGTCCGGCAGCTGTTACGTCAGGCCGAGTCTGGCTATGGCCGGTTGATATTTCGTTCAAGGGCTTCCAGGTGCTGTTCGATACACCGCAAATTATGAAGGGCTACGGCAACTCGATCTTCTATACGGCGGCTGGAACGATGATTAGTGTGGTGCTCACGGTCATGATTGCGTATCCGATGTCACGCAAATCGTTTTTTGGGCGCAGTGTCATTATGATGCTCATTACGTTCACCATGCTCTTCAGCGGAGGCTTGATTCCAACTTATATGGTTGTAAGGGAGTTTGGCATGATCGATTCCAGATGGGCACTGCTCATTCCGAATGCGGTCTGGGTATGGCAGGTTATTATCGCTCGTTCCTTCTTTCAATCGTCCATACCGGATGAACTGTTCGAAGCCAGCGAGATCGATGGCTGCAGCGATATTCGGTTTATGCGCAGTGTCGTTATCCCGTTATCCAAGCCGATTCTAGCTGTGCTTTTCTTGATGTACGGGGTTGGCCAGTGGAATGCCTACTTCGATGCGTTGATTTACCTCAAATCGGCGAACCTGTTTCCGCTGCAGCTTGTGCTGCGGAGCATCATTATCATGAACAACAGCGCAAGCGTCACCGACGCTTTGAAGCAGGTGGAGAGGCAGCAGCTGTCCGAGCTGCTTAAATACGCGCTAATCGTCGTTGCGACGCTGCCAGTGCTCATCATTTACCCGTTCGTGCAGCGTTATTTCGTACAGGGGATGCTGGTAGGGTCTGTGAAAGGCTAATGATCCGCACAGCTTGGAGGGGAGGTGGTCGCTTTGTAGTGTAAAGGCAAGGAGAAGCAGCAGGCATACAGGAAACGATACGAAAAGGGAGCGATCTAAGATGAAAAAGAAACTATTTGGTTTGTTGGCAATCGTAGTGGTGGCAAGCATGATGCTAGCCGCATGTTCGCAAAATAATAAGCCTTCCAATACGGCCACCAACGCGCCGGATTCTCAAACGGAACAGACGGAAAATACCGCACCGGTTGAAGTTACACTATTCGCCGTTCAAGAGCCTAACATTGATCTGGCAACGAACAAATTCACTAAATTCGTAGAAGAAAAATTCAATATCAAGCTCAAGTTCGAAACGACTCCGCCAGACGGTGCGAAGGAGAAACGTCAAATTTCGCTTGCGAGCGGAGACTATCCTGATGCGTACATGCTCCCAGGTTATGTGGATCAGTTCACACAGGCAGATGTAGTGAAGTACGGCAAGCAAGGCGTACTTGTGCCGCTGAATGATCTAATCGACAAATATGCGCCTAACATTAAAGCGGCAATGGAAAAAGACTCAGATTTGAAAGCGTTTAACACAGCACCGGACGGCAATATTTATGGTCTTGTGGCATACAGCCAGTGCTTCCATTGCTCTTATCCGAACAAAATGTGGATCAATACAAAGTGGTTGGATAAATTGCAGCTGGAAATGCCGAAAACACCGGAAGAATTCAAAGCGGTATTGTCGGCGTTCAAAACAAAGGACCCTAACGGCAACGGCGTTGCTGACGAAGTGCCGCTCAGCGGCTCGATCGAGGATTTCGGCGTACGCGTTATTCCGTTCCTCATGAACGGCTTCGTCTATGACGACGATCGCAACTATTTGAACCTAAATGGCGGCAAGGTGGAATCAGCAGCGCTTAAGCCGGAATGGAAAGAAGGCTTAACGTACATCAAATCGTTATACGATGAAGGTCTGATCGATCCAGGCGCATTCGCACAAAACTCGGAAGCATTCAAAAAAATTGGCGAAAACGGCGACGCTCAAATTCTTGGCGCCGGTGCTGGTATGCACCCTGCTATTTTCGTTAACATCGATGTAGGCAACAAAAACTCGGCAGATTACAATCCGGTACCACCATTGACTGGCCCGCACGGCTCATTCGCTACTCATGATGGCGGCGGTGTTGCACCTGGAGCGAAATTCGTCATTACGAACAAAGCTTCTGAAGAACAGCAAATTGCTCTCATTAAATTAGTTGATTACATGTTCACTGAAGAAGGTCAAACGAACAGCGCTTCGGGTATGGAAGGCATCGATTGGAGAAAACCGAAGGAAGGCGAAGTTGCACTTGGTGAAGGCGTAGAGCCGAAGGTCGCAACCATTCCTGCGGTTGAGGGCGAAGCACCGCGCAATGCAGGCTGGAGCGGAACAGCTCACTTCTATATGCCGCGGGAATACCGCGACAGCTGGGTTCAAGGTACTGATATTTATGATTCTGCCAACTATGAGCGCAGATTGTATCAAGCGACGCTTCAATATCAAGGTCACGAGCCGAAAGAGCTATTCCCGCTTTGGGCGATCTGGATCGATAACGCTGAGGTTGACGAGGCGAGCATTCTGCAAACGAACATTAAATCTTACATTGAGCAAAACGCGCTGCAATTCATTACCGGCAACAAGAGTCTCGAGAAGGACTGGGATTCTTACGTGAAGGGTCTTAAGGATCTGAAGATCGACCGTTACTTGGAAATTTTGCAAAAAGCGTATGATCAATCCTTTAAGTAAGGCATAGTCACTTCAACTACACAGGATCAGGTTTTTATTGCGAAATAAAAGCCTGATCTTATTTTCTAAAAAAAGGAGATTTATAATGACTCTAACTACGGGGAAAATGCGGCTATGGCTGCTCGTTATTGTTCTATTCGTTACCCAATTAGGACTTGTGGCACCGAAAGGAAACGTAGCAGAAGCGGCCGATAACGGCCTTGCGGCAAAGCCTTATATGGGCTGGAGCAGCTATAGTATGCAGGTATATACGAATAATGGGCATTGGATTACCGAAGCCAATATTAAAGCGCAGTCCGATGCGATGCATGAGAAGCTGCAGGACTACGGGTATGAATACATTAACATCGATGCAGCTTGGAACGGTGGAATGGACGAGTATGGGCGCCCGATTCCGAGTACGACGTTGTACCCGAATGGCTTTCAAGAATTAATTGATTATGTCCATGCCAACGGACAGAAGATCGGTATCTATGGCATTCCGGGCTTATCGCCACAGGCATATGATCAGGATCTGCCAATCTACGGAGCTCCAGGCTGCTCGATGCAGGATATAGCGGCACAGCCTATCCAAGAATCAGATTATTGGGGGCTTGGCTACAAAATCGATTTCAACCAGCCCTGCGCGCAGAGCTATATCGATTCAATAGCTAACCTTTACGGTGAATGGGGTATCGATTTCTTGAAATTCGATAGCGTTACTCCAGGCTCAGGCATATCGGATCTCTCACTCGATGCGCGTGACGACGTGAAGGCATGGGCGCAGGCGCTTGCTCCGCATGATATTTGGCTGGAGCTTTCATGGGCGCTCGATATCAAATACATCGATTATTGGAAGCAATATGCGAACGGCTGGCGCGTCGATTGGGATATTGAGTGCTATTGCGGCACTGGCGGCTTAACGACTTGGCCAAGCATTGCGAGGCTCTTCCCGATTGTAGAGCAATTTTGGCGCCATGCGGGGCCGGGGGGCTGGAATGACTTCGATTCCTTGAATATCGGAAACGGAGCGATGGACGGCATCACGCCTGACGAGCGCAAGACAGCGATGACATTCTGGGCGTTATCTTCAGCTCAGCTGTATATCGGGAATGATATGACGAATTTGGACGCGTATGGACTTGAGCTGTTGACGAATGAAGAGGTCATTGCAGTGAATCAGGCCGGCCGGCCGGGCCACCCTGTCTCGACTGCTACCGAGCAGCAGGTATGGTATTCCAACAACGGAGACGGAAGCTATACAGTCGGGTTATTTAATCTAGGTAGCTCGGCAGCGACAGTTCATGTGAATTGGAGCGATATTGGTATAACGGGTCCTGCGAAGGTTCGTGATCTGTGGAGTCACGAGGATCTCGGAACATTCAACACAGGCTACAGCTCTATCAATCTAGCATCACATGCTTCGCGGTTGTTCAAAGTGGTAGCGCAGGACGGCACGACAACTGCAAATGATGATGATACCGGCATGAAATATACAGGTGATTGGACGCGCAACGGCGGACAAGAGCTTGCTGGCGATAAGCAGAATATCGTAATTAACGTGACGGATGCTGCTGCGCAGAGCAGTACAATTAGCCCGACAACGGCTTCCTTTAACAAAAAGGATTCGGAGCAGGCAGATGTATTAACGACATTAACACTTAACGGCAACACGCTTGCAAGCCTCTCGAACAATGGAGCCGCGCTTGCAGCCGGTACAGACTACAGCGTTACGGGCAATGATGTGACTATTAAGAAGGAATATTTGGCAGGCAGATCAGTAGGCACGACGAATCTGACCTTTGTCTTTAGCGGAGGAGCTTCGCAATCCTTGGCAATTGCCGTGAGCGACACAACAATTAGGAACAGCCGAGTTACACCCGGGACAGTAAGTTTTGATAAGAAGGCAGGCGCTCAGTTCGATGCAGAGCTAACGCTTTCGCTGAACGGCAATACGCTGACAGGGGTGGAGCATGGCGGTAACACACTCGCTCTAGGCACCGACTATACCGTATCCGGCACGCAATTGACACTCAAAAAGGCATATATGAATACGCTCTCAACGGGAACGTCTGAGTTAACTTTCTCATTCAGTGCTGGTTCGCAGCAAAAGGCTTCATTAGTCGTGCGCGATACGTCGGTCGGCGGCTCGATATCGATTAACGATGATGATGCTTCCATCGTCTATACAGGCGGCTGGAATCGCAGTTGGAATCGCGGGCTTGGCGATTATATGGATGATGTACACTATGCAGAAGCGAATGACAATGATTATTTCACTTATACCTTCACAGGAACAGGCATAGAATTCATTACTGAGCTGGACCCTTCGCAGGGCGATGTGGACATCTATGTCGATGATCAATTCCAGCAAACGATTAGTACGTCTAACCTTGGACGATTGTCACAGCAGCCTGTGTTCAACATCACAGGTTTGGCAAACGGAACACATACAATCAAAGCGGTGAAGAAATCGGGTTACTTCTTACTGCTGGATAAGCTCCGCGTCAGCGTGCCTGACTTGATCAGCACGAGCACGGGAGACTTCGATAAAGCGGCAGGACAGCAAGCGGATATTACGATTACAACAACGGGTGCTGGCAGTGGACTTAGCAGCATATCCAGTGGTGCAGGTGCGCTCGTATCCGGTACGGATTATACGGTGTCGGGTAACACGGTAACACTGAAGAAGGAATATTTGGCGACCCAGCCAATCGGCACAACGAGTTTAACCTTCGCTTTCAGCGGCGGAGCCGTACAAACGTTTACCGTTGCTGTAACCGATTCCTTGGCGTCGAACAGCACGATCAGCCCTTCAGCAGCAAGCTTTGATAAGAAAGCTTCCTTGCAGGCTGACGTTGTTACTGCGCTGACGCTGAACGGTAATACACTAGCCGGTATTACAAACGGCGCCGCGGCGCTCGTATCGGGTACCGATTATACGGTTGCGAATGATGAGGTTTCCATTCATAAGGCTTATCTTGCTGGTTTGCCTAATGGCACAGCCAATCTGGTGTTCGGCTTTAGCCAAGGAGCATCGCAAACGCTGACGGTTGCAATCAGTGATACGACGGGGCAGAACAGTACGCTGAACCCAAGCGCGTTAAGCTTTGATAAGCGAGCGGCTGCACAAACAGACATTGCGACCAATATCTCTTTTAACGGAAACAGCTTAATCGGAATTGAGAATGGAGCATCAGCGCTGCAAGCTGGCGCGGACTATCTGATAGCTGGTGATCAGCTAACGATTAAGAAGGAGTACCTTGCGGGCAGGTCGAATGGCATGACGAATTTGACCTTATCCTTCAGCGGCGGAGCGGCGCAGACGCTGGCGATTGCTGTAAGCGATACGTCCAGAGGACGCTATGTTTCTGTGAATAATAATGATAGAGACATTTCATACACTGGCGCTTGGCAGCACGGCAGAAACAGAGGTCTTGGCGACTATAAGGATGATGTGCAATACACCGAGGCGAACAACGACTATTTCGAATACACCTTCGAGGGTACGGGGATCGAGATCATTACGGAAAAGGATTCATCACAAGGCGATATCGATATTTATGTAGATGGTGTATTCAAGCAAACCATCAGCACCTACAATGCAAGCAGACAAATCCTGCAAACGGTATACAGCATTGAAGGACTGGCGGAAGGTACACATACGATTAAGGCCGTTAAGAAATCAGGCTACTACATGCTGCTGGATCTGTTGAAATACAGAATAGCTGATATGATCAGCCCGGATTCAGCCGGCTTCGACAAGACCGATCAGGCTGATGTGACAACGACGCTTCAGATTGACGGCAGCAACCTGCTTGGTGTTGCTAACGGTGCTACTCCGCTTATTGCAGGCACGGACTATACCGTTTCGGGTAGTGAAATTACGATTAAAAAGGAATATTTGGCGACGCAGCCGGACGGTGCAGTAAGCCTAGCGATTTCCTATAATGGCGATTATCTTGGTGATTTGCACGGTACAGAGAACAACGACGATTATGTGGAGTATTCGTTTACAGGTACGGGCGTAGCTCTACTTTCGCCTAAGTCACCAGATCAAGGCGATGTGGATATTTATGTAGATAATGTATTCAAGGGAACAGTGAACGCTCATCACGATAGCAGATTGACGCAGCAGGAGATTTACAGCGTTACTGGTTTGACTAATGGTTTCCATACGATTAAGGCTGTGAAGAAGTCTGGTGACTATATGCTGGTTGATGGTGTGAAATTTCAGGTGAATGCCGCGACGCTGCCATCGGCAACGCCATCACCTACTTCTTCACCAGCAGCAACACCAACACCGACAGGTACACCAATAACGACAGATGAACCAACAGATGAACCGACAGCAACACCGACAGCAACACCGACAGCAACACCGACAGCAACACCGACAGCAACACCGACAGCAACACCGACAGCAACACCGTCCGCTGCACCAAGTCAGACGCCTTCATCGGCGTCTGGCACAGGCGGGAATACGAATGCTGGCAAAGAGGAATTAACCATTGAAGTCGGGAATGCAGTGAAAACGGTTGTGACAAGAGCGCAGCAGGCAGATGGTAAGAAGCAAGATGAGGTTACGTTGACAGCGGAGCAAGCACGCAAAGCAGCAGCTAGCCTGCAAGCAGCTGGTAATCACACAGCAAGCCTCGTTATTCCAGATTCGAAGGATGAGGTTTCGCAAACACTTGTTAAGCTCCCGAAGGATGCAAGACAAGCGCTTGCGGATGAACATATTGGCTTAGAGATTGCGACTAAGAACGGTAAAATAATCGTGGGAAGCGATGCGCTGGCAGCTAATGCGGAGGATTTGTATTTCCAGCTGACGCCGGTAAAGGATGAAGCGAAGAAGCTTGAAACGACTGGACGAGCAAATCGGGAGGCGGCAGTCAGAATTGTAGCGGGCAAAGAGCAAGCAACGGTTGTTGGCCGTCCGATGAGTATTGAAACTAATGCTCAAGGCGGTGAGGTCACAATTGTTTTGCCACTGGTTGACGTCAAGCTCACAGAGGAAGAGTTGAATGACCTAGGCGTATATATCGAGCATAGCGACGGGACTGTGGAACTGCTGAAAGGAAAAGTTGTTACGTACAACGATAAAGGAGACAAAGGGCTGCAATTCACGGTTCATCATTTCAGCCTGTTTACACTCATTCATGCTTCAGGCCTGAAGGATTCAAGCTTGGGAGTTGCCTATATGAATGGCTACGAGGGGAATCATTTCAAACCTGACAATAAATTGACTCGGGCAGAGATTGCTGCGATATTGTCCAGAATTGCAACTCGGGAAGCTGCAGTAACATCAGAGGTATCCTATACCGATGTGCTTGCGACGAACTGGGCCAACGATGCGATTGCGAAAGTAACGGGAATGGGCTTGATGCAAGGCTACGAGGATGGCAGCTTTGGTGCAGGAAAGTCGATTACTCGTGCCGAAATGGCTAAGCTTGTATCTGCGCTGATTGGCGATTCGGATAAACAGAGCACAGGATTTAGTGATATTTTGGATCACTGGGCGAAGGCCGACATTGAGAAGGTACAGGCTGAAGGAATCATTAAGGGATATAGTGACGGCACATTTAAGCCGAATCAGCCGCTCACACGAGCGGAAGCGACAAGCATCATCAACAAGGTGCTGGGTAGAAGTGCAGCAGTCTCTTCCGTGCAGTCGCCATGGCATGATGTGACAAGTTCACATTGGGCTTATGGCGACATTGTGGCAGCAACGATTGAGTAGACGGAATACCCCAGAGGCTTTCAGCCTTTGGGGTATTTTTTTTTATAAACGGATAGTCAGGAGCTATGAAGCCTTCCCCATCTTGTACATAAGCAGGATAGCAGCCGATATCAAGATTAAAAATGTGCGCTTATGGGGTCAGATTGTCGTAAGAGTGAATTCGAAATGATGCTGTAAGAGCATTTGCTCACTGCTTTATATTAGAAATAGTGGCACAAGGCTAACACTGTAAGACGACCATCTGATGGCATGACCATTGTGGAATGGTGTAACGTACACTGCCGTTCTCCTGCGTGAACGGGAGCGGGGTATTCTGTGGTGCCAAATAAACCTCGCGCACGGGTTCAGTTAGGGCAATGGTAACCTCCGTATTCAAAACGGGCGGCAGATCCTCAATCACCTCGACATGTTGCCCGCGCCGAACAGGAGATGCGTACAACGAATGATGAACGAATCGATTGTGTGATTGCTGGGCTTGAAGCGTTGTTATGCCTTGAGCAGGCAGATTTGTACGCAGCCGCTTGTTCGGCAGTAGGCGATCGAGCGCGTAACAAACGATTTCTTTGACGGGCAGGCTGCCCTTGAGCGCATAATCCTC
Organism: Paenibacillus sinopodophylli; assembly: GCF_005930355.1. GTDB lineage: Bacteria > Bacillota > Bacilli > Paenibacillales > Paenibacillaceae > Pristimantibacillus > Pristimantibacillus sinopodophylli. The sequence goes on along the minus strand of NZ_VDBO01000012.1, from coordinate 84,622 downwards.
AAACACATTCCAAGCGATATAGATGCCGTCCGGTCCTTCGGTTACGCCAGGTCCTGCATCCTGCAAGTCGGAGGGCGTATGCTGGTGAGAACAGAAAGTGAACAAGTCCCTGTTGAAATACGAGTTTTCCTTGCTGCCGTGAGAGATGCCTCCTTGTGACAAGGCAATCTCTTGCCCTTCGGTATACAGGACGAAGGAGGCATTTCGAAGAGACGGCAGTTCAAAAGCCGGCTTGAGATAGGAGGGCATAGAGGAGGAAACACCTCTCCATTCCGCGCCTAATTCAAGCTCGAAGCAGGTTCCATTCATCGATAATCCAGAGCGTCCGGTGGCAAGCACCTTGCCTCCTTGGGTCAAGAAGGTGGTCAGCCTCTCTTTTAATGCTTCGGTTAGCGTAATCGCATCAGGCAACACAACGACTGCATATTTAGCTAGATCAGCCTGTACATCAATCACATCGAACAAATAATGACCCTCCAGCAGTATTCTGACTGCCCCGATATCGGCATGCTTGCTATGATCATCAATCGCTCTGCCGCCAGGCTGTATGGAGGCAGCTTCGACGGACAGCAGCGCGATGTCGGCTATGGATGCTGCAGCTAGGCACCATTCCTCCTTCGCTTTAACTTCTTTGTAAGCTTCGCCGATTAACGCATAGGTGGCGTGATCCATGAGCCCGCTTGGGTGAAGCTGATCGCCTATCGAGCAGCGGGCACCGTTCGCAAGGCTAAGCGCAGCTTCATACCGAAGAGCATTCGGATGCTTGTATCCGCCAAATTCTCCCCACGAGGTATGGAACTTGCCAGTCATGCCTAAAAAGTCGAGACCCAAGGTTTGCGCATACCGTGCTGATAATGGAAAATGGTCATAGCCCCAGCCGCCGGTAGGCAGTGATTCGAGCTCCAAGTGGGTATTGAGATGAACCAGATCTCGGCGGCCTCTGTCGACATGGCTGCTATTATGAAATACCGGCAGACTAGGCTTGACGGCATGGACGGTTTCATTCATCCGACGAGCATAGCTGAAATAGGTTTCTTCCCAAAGCTTCTTCATATCATCTAGGCTCCGCGGATCAGATCCGCGCTTGCGAATCTCGGTTACGCAATTTTGACAATAGCACTCGCGAATGCCAACAATATCAAGGAAAATACCGTCTGCATCGTAGTTTGTGACCACCTCATGGACCTGAAGTGCGAGCACTTCTAAGTAGGGTGAATTCATGCAAAATTGATGATAGCCAGGTGTCATGAAATTCGGCGACCAGTTCGTTTTTTCATTCTGATCGCGAATGAGCCATTCCGGGTATTTGCGGGCAAGCTTCTGGTCTAAGCCGGCGGATAAGTAAACAGGTGTCTTAACGCCAATCTCATGTGCGGCTTCAATCTGCGAGCCAAGCAAGTCGAAAGCCAAATGCGGGTGGATTTCATTGGCTTCAGATGGGTGGTAAGCCCAGCCGTGATGGCATTTGGAGAACACGGTGATTGAGTCGACGTGGCCAATCCTCAGCATGTCTTGGAATTGTTTTTTGTCAAAAGCGCTGCCGATATTTTTAATGGCTTCAGAAGTATGGAAGTCGAGATGAACTTGACGAAATCTCATAATTGGAGTCCTCCAGTAGAGTGAAATGAATAAGATGATATCTACCACTCTAATCGATTAGAATCATGGATACAGCTGACAATTTCGACTTTCTATAGTACAATTTCGGCATCTTATATCAAGGAGTGACAAGGATGCTCATGCTTGAATTCCAAGCTCCGCCGTTCCCACTGTTAGCTGCTGTTGGACATGCGCTATGGCAGCCTGGGGTTATGCATGCCAAACGTCAATTTGAAGTGTTCGATCTGCTTGTTTGCACCAAAGGTGCACTATATATGGAAGAGGATGGCGTTAGCTACGAGGTTCTTGAGGGTATGCTGCTCGTGCTGGAACCAGGGAAAACGCATCGCGGCTATCGGCCATCGGAGCTGGATACGGAGGTGTTTTGGATTCATTTTGACTACCCACAGTCTGATTCGAAGTGGTTGTTAATGGAGAAATCGAGCTGGCAGCAGCCGCTGCTTAGGCGTACGGATCAAGATATCGTTCCCCCGCCATCAACGATACATATCCCTAAATTCGCAGCGGTCGATTTGCGAACGCTAACTCCGCTTCTGAATCAGATGATTCAATTGCATCAGGTGCTCACAAGGCAGCGTGCGTTCGAGCTGCAGGTTCTGTTCGGGGAGTTTCTTATTGCCTTGCAGAAAGGGACAATCAGGAATAGCTCGCAAGCCCGCTCGTATTCGCTGAGCGAGCAGGTGGCTGCTTATTTGGAAAGCCGTCTAGAGGAGCCATTCGATTCCGAACAGATGGAACGTGAGCTTCATTATCATTTTGACTATTTGGCGCGATGCTTGAAACAATATACGGGCATGAGCCCGATGCAGTATCGGCATCATCTGCAGATTGAGCGCGCGAAGCGGCTGCTTGCCCATTCCGAGCTGCCCCTCAAAGCAATCGGAGCACTTTGCGGACTTGCGGATAGCACGTATTTCACGCGGCTGTTTAAGAGGGAAACCGCGTTGACACCTGGCGAATACCGCAGACTGAATCAAGTTTTTGTTCCGAATGAGGGTCTCTTGTAACGCCAATGCTGCTCAAGGTTCAAAAAACCTTATTACGCTTGATTTAAGGAACATTTCCCGCTGCTTTCCTTGTTTATGCGCCCCTTTGTGGTTTTTGAACAAATGGTAAAGGAGGCGTATAGTGGGTATTAGTGTATGAGCATCGGAAAAAGTTAAAGCGTACAAGGAGGTTAACCGGTTTGCAGTCATGGCAGCGTACAATGTGGATTTTGTGGTTTGGCGTTTTATTTTGCAGCTCAAGCTATACGATGTCCGTGCCCTTCCTGCCGTTGTTTTTGTTCGATCTTGGCGTACCGGAGAGCTCGGTCAACCTATGGGCGGGCATTGTGCATTCCTCGGCGTTTTTAGTTGGAGCGGTGATGGCTCCGCTCTGGGGCATGCTGGCGGATAAGTACGGAAAGCGGAAAATGGTTATTCGGGCGGGCATTAGCTTAGCGTTTATTTATGCGTTGATTGCCTTTGTACAAACCCCGTGGCAGCTCGTCGGTGTTCGGATGCTGCACGGTTTCGTCGGCGGTTTCGTTCCGGCATCGATGTCGATTGTAGCTACGATCGCACCGAAAGAAAAGCTTGGCTGGAGTCTCGGCATGATGCAGGCAGGTGCGATGACGGGTGGTATTCTCGGACCGTTGTTCGGAGGACTGCTGGCACAGGCATTCGGCCTGCGCAGATCGTTTGTCGCAGCAGCTATCATCATCCTAATTGCGACAGTAGCGGTTATTATTTGGGTAAGGGAGAAAAAAACAGAGCCTCAGACGCAGAAAAAACGGGAAAAACCGGTGACGTATCGTATGGCTTTCCGTAACCGGGCTCTAATGAGTATGCTTATACTGCTTGCGCTCTTTCAGCTCTCTATTAACATGATCCAGCCACTGCTGACGCTGCATATTGCGAAGCTTCAGGGCGGCCTGCAAGGGGCAGTGCTGTCAGCAGGTTTTGTTCTTTCTCTTATTGGAATCGCAGGCATACTGGCCTCACCAATATGGGGCAGGCTCGGTGAGCGCCGTGGTTATCATCGAATTCTTATCACCTGTTTGCTTTGCGCGGGCTTCATTGTTAGTATGCAATTTTTTGTGCAGGATCTATGGCTGTTTGCGGTCGTGCAATTTGTGTTTGGCTTGTTCATGGCAGGCATATCTCCAATTGTGAATACGCTGGTCGTGCAGAGCACGGATGAGCAATTCCGAGGACGCTCCTTCGGATTAACGACGAGTGCGAACCAATTCGGTTCGATGCTGGGCCCGCTTATTGGCGGGCTGCTTGGTCTAGCGGTTGGCATCCATTGGATATTCGTAGCCACCGGCATGATTATGTTCGCTGCCGGCATCGGCGTGTGGCTGCGGCGCAGACATGAGCTGAGTCAGGAGCGCAAAACGGCAAGGGGGTAGTCGACAGATAGATGGAGTATCGGTTAGACGCAGTAACTCATCTCCGTCCCTTGCACCCAATGCTGCTCATAGTTGAAAAAAGGGCCGACTCCAAAGTCGATGTGAAAGCTTCAACTCTCACTTGTATAGTCAAATCATATGAGTGAAAAAGCTTCAGCTTGGTTTTGCTCTGCGCTATCGTAGTAGGTACGCTGCACAAAGTGCAACAGAACCTATATAAGCAGCAGTACCTAGGGGCTACGTTGTATAAAGTACAATGAAAAACATAAATTTCCGTAAAAGAAACCTAAATCCGCTGATCCCATTGCAGAAACTACAGTAGAGGGAAAGCTCAAGCATGCTCAGAAGTCATTACGTTGCACAAACTGCAGCGTAGGACTGGAATACACAGGTGTGTCTGGCATTATCTAAGTAGAAAAGCACAACCCAAAAGAGCAGGCTGCCGCGGCGGTCTGCTCTTTCGGCTGTTTTCACCATGCATCGATTCATATCGCGGCTTCGTAAGCCGATAACTATACAATCTATTTTTTATGATATAGTGTGGTTGTCCAAATACATAATAAGCAGGTGAAGTGCGTGGAGGAGAAGGAAAGTACATATATCAAACGTTTATTTGGCTGGGATACATTGCGGGGCCAGCTCTATTGGACGCTGCTCATCAGCTCGGTCATTCCACTAGTGCTCGTTGGGCTGCTGACGGTGTATTCCATCTATAACATTTTGTATAACAAAATAGAAAAAGGCATCGAACAAAATTTGCAGCGAGTCCGAGGAGGCGTGGAAGAGACCTTGGGCAATCTATATGACGTATCGCAGCAAATGTCGTATCAAGGTTTCGTTGGTCAGGACCTCAAATTGCTACAGACGAGCGAAGATACGTATGAGAAATCTCAGCTTACGACAGCGATTCAGCATAATATGGGGATACTCAACGCTTCGAATCCGACAATTGGTTTAGTGCTGTATTATGACATGACAACAGGCGAGATGCTCTACAACAACTATATAACGAGAGGCTCACACCCTGATTTCGACAGCTTACCTAAGCTTTCTATTAAATCCGATCATACTTATAACGGACCTCATCTTACGTTATATAAGTACAACGATACGTCTGTATTCTCCATTGTAAGGAGTGCAGGAGGCACTACTGATCCCCGTAATCCAATGCTTATTTATGCAGAAACCAATGTGAAGGTTATAAAGAACATATTGAACAAGGAGCAGTATGGGATGAATGTATCTCATTTGCTTATGGACAACGACGGAATAATCCTATATAGCGACAAGCCGGATCTGACGCCAATCGGCAGTCGCTATGATGCCAATTCGATGGATCATTACTACTATCATGAGGAGATAGGCAGCCAAGGCTGGCGACTAGGCGTATTTATCGAAAAGGGTGAGTACCAGAAGGAAATCCGCGATTGGTTCGTGCGTTATTCCTTTATCGTCGTACTGGGTCTGTTGATTAGCATCTGGTCCGCATTCCGAACCTGGAAGGTTGTGATTGCTCCGCTGCACCGCATACGCAAGGGCATATCCTCCTTTATCAGCCAGGAGCCGAATGACTTTTTTCAAAAGACAGGGTTGCGCGAATTTGATTTCTTAATTGATAATTTCAAGGATATGCAATACAAAATCCAGGATTTAATTGAAGAGGTCGCAAAGGAAGCAAGCGAGAAGCAGGATATTGAGATGGAAAAGTTAATGGCGCAAATCAATCCCCATTTTTTGTATAATACGCTGAACACTGCGCAGTGGCTTGCCCGTTTGAAGGGACAGCACGAAATTGATCGTTTTCTATCTTTGTTCACGAAGGTGCTCAAGTATAACTTGGCGAAGGATGGCACCATAGTGACATTGAAGGATGAAATTGATTCGTTGAACGATTACGTGGAGCTGCAGAGAATTAGGTATGATTTCGAGTTTGATGTGCGGTATGACATTCCGGAGCCGTTCCTTGCAACTCCGCTGCCACGATTTATTTTGCAGCCGATTGTCGAGAATGCCCTTTATCACGGAATGATGGATGAGAAGGGTATCATTGAGGTAAGCGTACAGGAGTTGAATCACACACTGCTGTTAAAGGTGACTGACAATGGAAATGGGATCAGCCCGGAGAAAATTAAGGAACTGCTGGAATCGGATACACGGAAAAATAATTTGTCGGGTCTTGGCATTGGACTGAATTATGTGAAGAGGACGCTCAGCAGCTTTACGGGAGGCAGCAGCGAGCTCGCGATTGATAGTGAAATTGGAAAAGGGACGGTCGTTTCTATTCATTTGCCGATTGATAAGGGGGGCAACCTACTATGAAGGTCATTATCGTAGACGATGAAAAGCTCGTTAGGCGTGGATTAATTTCAATCATGCCATGGTCCAAATATAAAATGGAGGTAGTCGGAGAAGCGGGAAATGGCAGAAAGGCACTAGAGCTGATGGAGCAGCAGGATGTAGATATGGTGTTCACGGATCTAATGATGCCTGAGATGTCTGGCTTCGAGCTGATGGAGGCGATGAGCGAGAAGTACCCGGATAAATCGGTCGTTGTCTTGTCATGCCATGAGGAATTTGCGTATGCTCAGAAAGCAATTCGTATGGGCGCGCTTGATTATATAGTCAAAAATGATTTGGAAACGGATACGATGGATGAGGTGCTATGTCGGATTTCACGTACCTATGAGGAAAGACACGCCAAAAAGCAATTACCAGATAAGAAGCTGTTTGACCGTGCGATGGTTGTCCTGAAGCTCGGAGATGACGAGCAGGCACGCAAGCTTGTAGAGAAGCTTTCGGCCAGCAACGTTATTCATTACTTGGAACGTCACTGCTGGTTTTTCGCTTTGGACAACTTTGGCACCGAGCAGGAGAAAACGCTGATTACAGATATTAAGCAGGCTAACTGCCTGCCGGTGCTTGTGCATGGCTTAGGCGGTATCACACTTGGTGAAACGGTAGACCGGCTGCATGCTTATTTGTCTTCGGGCTTATTATACGACTACAAACATTGGGTTACCTTCTGGGAGTGGGCAGCGGACAAAGAACATGAGTGGATGGAGCCGGAGAAAGAACGGCTTGGTCTGCGCTGGAATTCACCAGAATGGATATACAGTGATGAAGAATACGAGCTTCTCCTCCAGGAAACGGTAGCGATGCGGCTGCCAATGGGAGAACTCAAAAAGCTGCTATTCCCTGCATTTTTAGAGAATGGCCGATTGCTGCTCATGTTGGAGTGGTCGATGCAGCTCATATTCAAGTTGGAGCCGCTTCGAATGTGGGAAGAATGGAAAGAAGTTCTTGAAGAAGAGCGCAAGAAGCTGCGCAGCATTGTCTGCAAATCCAAATACGGCGATGATATCGTTCGTGTTATCTACAAAGCTATTCGATTCATGCACGAGCAGGAGGAAATGAATTTCAGCCAGCATGATTTGGCGGGCATCGCGAATATGAGTCGAACGTATTTCAGCCAATGCTTTAAGAATGTGACAGGCAAATCCTTTAATGATTACGCGACTGAAATTCGAATGTCGAAGGCGCAGCAACTGCTGGTGCATACGAATACGCCGATCTATCAGATCGCGCAGCTTGTTGGCTTCAAGGATGAGAAATATTTCAGCAAGCTGTTTCTTCAGGAGATTGGTATACTTCCTTCTGATTTCCGCAATCGGAATGCCATATAGGCGTGTAGCGCGCAAGGTGTGAAGTTTGTCGGATGGTACGTAGGTTATTGTCACAGGCTAATTAATGGCATGAAGAAAACGTTTACGAAAACACGCCTATCTGCCTACATCGTTCTGACCCTCATTCTCGCAGAACGGGCGTATACTGGGGCAGTAGACCATAAACGATATGCAGGGGGAAAAGCAGAAATGAAAAAAACGTTAGGCATACTCATCGTTTGCGCACTGATGGTACTTACTGCTTGTTCGGGAAATAACGAAAAAACGAATAACGGAGGCAGCGATGGCGGGAATTCGAGCAGCTCGGGCAGCGTGTCTGAGCCAGCTGATCCGTATGCGCCAATGTCGGAGACCGTGACGATTAATATTGGCAAAGAGGCCGCGGTTGATCCTAAGCTTCCAGATGGCTCCACCATTGAAGATAATGAGCTGACCCGCTATTTCGGCGAGAAGCTGAACATTAAGTATACGAACGCATGGCAGGCTACAACATCAGGCGACGCATATATGCAGAAGGTCGGACTTACGCTTTCTACTGGTGATATCCCAGACGTGATGACTGTAGACAAGCAGCAGCTTGTACAGCTTGTGAATGCGGACCTTATCGAAGATCTATCGTCAACGTATGAGAACTTCGTATCGCCGTCACTCAAAGCTGCTTATGATTCGACGGACGGCTACAGCCTTGCTTCGGCAACTTTCGACGGCAAGCTGATGGCTTTTCCTAACGTTAGCCCAGGGGCAGATGCGCAGAACTTGCTTTGGGTTCGCCAAGATTGGTTGGACGAGCTCGGACTTGAAGCTCCGAAAACGATGGATGACATCATTAACGTGACGAAAGCGTTCATGGACAAAAAAGGTTCCTCAGGTCTGCTCGGCAATCAAGTAATTGTCAATATTGGAACAAGCGTATTCGGCTTCGATTCGGTCTTCGGCGCTTACAATGCATATCCGCAGCTATGGGTTAAGGATGCCAGCGGCAATGCAGCATACGGCTCGATTCAACCGGAAGTGAAGGATGCGCTTGCCAAGCTAAGAGGCTGGGTAGAAGAAGGGGTTATTGACAAAGAGTTTGCCGTGAAAAAAGGTGAGCAGGTGAATGAGCTGGTTGTCAGCGGAAAAGCAGGTATTTTTTTCGGACCTTGGTGGCTGCCGTTTGGTATGCTGGCTGATTCCGTAGCACAGGACTCGAAAGCAGAGTGGGTATCCTATCTGTCTCCACTTAGCTCAGAAGGCAAGATGAATACACATATGGGCTCACCGACAACACGCTACCTCGTTGTGAAGAAAGGCTTCAAGCATCCTGAGGCAGTATTGAAAACGTTGAATATGCAATTTGATGCTGACCAACTGCAAGGCGAAGGCATCGTGGAGAAAGATGAATTCAGTTGGATGAATATGCCGTTCTCGCTCCTAGTGAGCAACTATGATGACAAAGAGAAGAAAGCAAAGCTTGTTCAAGACGTTATTGACGGCAATGCATCTGCTGATACATTGCAAGGTGAAACGAAGCAAATCTACAACTCCTACCTGAAAGACAAAGAAAATCCGAAAAAAGATTTGGCAGCATGGTCGCAAAGGCATGCCTTCTTAACCGGTGCGCTGCCGCTTGGAAAGGATGACCAAATCAACCGCGTAGTTGGCGTATATTACGATCAAACCGATACGATGCGTACGAAATGGGCTAACCTGCGCAAGCTGGAGGATGAGACGTTCTTAAAAATCATTATGGGTAACGAGCCGATTGATTCCTTTGACGGCTTCGTGGAAAAATGGAAATCGCAAGGCGGCGACCAAATTACGGAAGAAATCGCTGCAGCAGCCAAATAAGCAGTAAATATCTAGCATAAGGGACAGGATTCCGGTTTCCACCGGTGATCCAGTCCCTCAGCTTGAAAGTTTGTTTAAGGATGGAGTGGGAGCTTTGCGAGATTCCAAAAATACGATTCATTATCATCTAATGCTGGCGCCGGGCATGATCCTCCTTATTATTTTCGGAATAGTCCCGCTATTCGGAATAGCGATTGCATTCCAGGATTTTATTCCGGTTAAAGGGATTTGGGGCTCCAAATGGGTAGGCTTTGAAAACTTCAAGTACATGTTCCAATTGGACGACAGCAAGATTATCTTTTTCAATACGATATTTATTTCTCTAATGAAAATGGTTATGAATATCATTGTTCCGGTAAGCACGGCATTGCTTCTGCATGAGATCGTGTTCAGTCGGATAAAAAAGTGGATGCAGACGATTATCTATTTGCCCCACTTCCTATCTTGGGTCATTCTAGCCGGCATTCTGAGCGATATGCTGTCACAGAACGGCATTATCAACCAAGCAGTGACGGCTATTGCGGGAGAGCCGATATTTTTTCTTGGAAGCAATGATTGGTTTCCGGTCATTATCGTTCTAAGCGATGTATGGAAAGAGTTTGGATTCAATACGATTATCTTTCTGGCAGCACTGACTGCCATTAATCCGTCGCTCTATGAAGCAGCATCCATTGACGGAGCAGGACGTATTCGCAAAATATGGAGCGTTACGCTTCCCGGCATACTGCCGACGATTATTCTGGTTTCCACGCTGAATATCGGCAACATCCTGAATGCGGGCTTCGACCAGATCTACAATTTGTACAATCCACTTGTTTATGAATCTGGAGACATTATTGATACCTATGTATATCGAATTGGACTCGTACAATATCAATATGGGCTTGCTACAGCCGTGGGCGCATTGAAATCGGTTGTCGGATTTATACTTATTTTCGTATCTTATCGATTGGCTTCTAAGTATGCGGGCTATCGGATATTTTAAACAACAGCAACAAGAATTTGCATGATTGCATTCAGAAGGGAAGTGTCCCATGCCGCTAACAGGTCGCCGCGGAATCCGGACTACTGATATCATATTGACGCTCGTCATGCTGCTCATTACACTGCTATGCTTGCTGCCGCTCGTATACGTTATTTCACTTTCGTTCAGTGGCAAGTCGGCAGCGGCATCCGGTGCAGTCACCTTATTTCCAGTCGATTTCACCTTATATTCCTATGAATATATGTTTAAGGACAGTCGCTTTTTTGACGCTTTCGGCGTATCGGTTAAGCGGGTGCTACTGGGCGGAGCCATTAACTTCGTGCTGACGATTCTAATGGCCTATCCACTTGCCAAAGAACGGCTTGAATTCCGAAGCAGAGATATTTATATGTGGGTCATTGTATTCACAATGATGTTCACCGGCGGCTTAATTCCCTGGTACATGGTCGTGAAAAGTCTTCATCTGACCGATACGATATGGGCGCTCGTGCTGCCAACGGCTGTCCCTATCTTCAACGTTATTCTATTAATGAACTTCTTCCGGGGCATGCCCAAGGAAATTAATGAATCGGCGAAAATGGACGGGGCAGGGCCATGGCGAACGCTGGTCACCATTGCGGTACCGCTGGCTATGCCAGCGATTGCAACGGTAACGCTATTCAGCATTGTCGGCCACTGGAACGCTTTCTTTGATGGCTTGATTCTGATGAACAAACAGCATAATATCCCGCTGCAAACGTATATCCAGCAGCTTGTTGTCGCTCCGTCTATTTCCTCTTCAACAAGACCAGAGGATCTGATCAACTTTTCTCAACGGACGTTTAATGCTGCGAAGATCGTAGTGACGATGCTGCCGATTTTAATCATCTATCCGTTTCTACAGCGCTACTTCGTACACGGTATTACATTAGGCTCAGTGAAAGAATAACAAGCGGCGTAATATGCTATTAGAAGGAGTATGAGTATGACATTTACTAACCCGATTCTACCCGGTTTCTGGGCAGATCCGTTCATCTTAAGAGACGGAGACGATTATTATTTATATCCAACTAAGGATAGCGCGGGCTGGATGTACGAGAAATTCCACGTGTTTCACAGCAAGGATTTGGTGAACTGGGACGGCCCTTATCTAGCGCTCGATCTGAATGATGTCAGTTGGGCAGACAAGCAGGCATGGGCACCAGGTATCGCCAAATACAAAGACAAATACTATATGTATTTCTCTGCCGAAACACAGATTGGAGTAGCTGTATCTGATTCTCCGCTAGGTCCCTTCAAGGACATGCTGGATCGGCCGCTTATTACTCGCAATGAGTATGCTTGCCAGTCGATTGATGCGGACTTATTCGTGGATGAAGATGGTCAGCCTTACTTGCTCTGGGGTCAAGGGAAATGCTGGATCGTGCCGCTTGAAGACGACATGGTAACCTTCAAGACAGCTCCTGTCGAGCTTTCCTTGCAGATTCACGCAGCTAAAGGCAGTGACGGAACCGAAGGAGAAATATCGGTTTACAATGAAGGGCCACATATGCAGAAGCGTGAAGGCAAATACTGGCTGACTTGGAGCAATTACGATACGCGTGATCCAAGGTATCAGATTGCGTACGCATTCAGCGAGCATATTCTCGGTCCTTACGAGGTGCCGCAGGATAACCGTATGACTTTGGAATCAGTCAGCTCTGTTGGAACGGGTCATGCCTCGCTTACTGAATTCGGGAATGAATGGTATTTGGTGTATCATCGGCTTGCGGAGCCGGAGAAAAGTGTGCTGCGTGAAACCTGTATCGGCTTAGTTCGGTTCAAGGACGGCAAGCCTTATGTTGATGTGAATGAATGATCTGGAGAAGCTGTGCTGGCTATAGGCAAATCTGCCTAAGTTTGCACAGCTTTTGCTGCAGAAATGGAAAGCTGCTCGTTCCTATTTGACCGAAAGTCTGTTATTCTACTGATGAATGAACCTTGGACAAAGGAGGGACTGCTATCAAGCCGGTTACTGTCTATGATATTGCTAGGGAAGCTAACGTTTCAGTAGCCACAGTATCACGCGTTATCAACAACACAGCACCAGTCAAACAGTCAACGAGAGAGCGAGTGATGGAGCTGATTGTGAAACATCAATTTCAGCCGAATGCGCTCGCGAGAAGCTTGTATAAGAAGGAAACGGGCATGATAGGCGTTATTCTTCCAGACATTACAAACCCATTTTTCCCAGCGTTATTAGCTGGACTAGACCAAGAGGCGCGCAGCAAAGGCTATACGTTTTTTTTGTGCGATACGGTGTCGACAAATGGCGATTCAGCAGAGCAGTATGTACGCGAATCACAATATTTGAGCATTCTCATGGAGAAGCAGGTTGACGGCATTGTTATGATCGGAGGCAGAATCAATCTCGCGAAGCCAAGCAAGGAATCGATCTGCGAGGTTGTGGAAGCGAGTAAACGGGTACCGCTGCTGCTTATTAACGGCAATCTAACTGGCGGAGGTATCACTCGGGTATATGCGGATGAGCTTGAGGGAGCAGAGCTTGCGACGCAGCATCTCATCGAGCTTGGTCATGAGCATATTGCATTCGTTGGCGGGTACAAGCATATGTCTAACACGATTCAGCGGATTAAAGGGTATCTCAAAGCGATGGAGCGAAGCGGCTTGCAGACACGTAAGGAATGGATAATGGATGGAGGTTTTTCTGTTGCGAGCGGAACAGCATTCATGAATCGACTGCTCGAGCATTCGGAGCGTCCGACGGCTATTTTTTGCGCGAATGACCTTGTAGCAATCGGTGTCATGAAGGCTGCTCATAAAGCGGGTATTCGTGTCCCAGAGGAGCTGTCTCTTGTGGGCTTTGATGATATTCCGTATGCCTCAAACAGCATCCCAGAGCTAACGACCGTTTCATTGAAATGCTATGACGTTGGCCGATATGCGGCTGAGCAGCTCCACCATATGATTACAAAAAACAAATTCAGCAGGAGTATAAAGGTAAGGCCGGAGCTTATTGTCAGGGAGTCAACAGCCCGCCCACCATCAAGGATGTAACGCTTAATCTATCTCTCTAAAATAAATATTGACAACGCTTTCATTTCTGAATAAAATCAAGTTGTCAACAAATCATATGGTGTCGCCGAAATGAATGTAACCCGTTACATGATTAGAATGGCTTCTTCCTACAGAGTCGTAACACACCCGATACACATCAGAGTACCGTACAGAATTGAGTTCTGTTTATACCGGTCATGGCGTGTATTTATTTTCCCTAAAAATGTAACGGGTTTCATGAAACGGGTTTCATTTTGTATATTAAGTTGATTTTTTTGGGGGTGCGATATGATTTTGAATACGGAATCGAAAGCAGCCGTACGCTTCGATGCGGATGCCGTACGAATTGGGGGAACACCGCAAGTATTGCTCTGCGCTTCATTGTTTTATTTCCGAATTCCAAGGGCGCTGTGGCGGGAGCGGATGGAGCAGCTCAAAGCGTTCGGCTATAACAGCATTGACGTATATTTCCCGTGGAACTTCCACGAAACGGCAGAAGGACAATGGGATTTCAGCGGTCAGCGTGATATAACCGCGTTTCTCACACAGGCTGCGGAAGCTGGCTTGTATGTCGTAGCTAGACCTGGGCCGTACATTTGCTCCGAGTGGGATGGCGGTGCATTGCCGGCTTACCTGCTGACCAAGGGAGTAAGGCTTCGTGATAATGACGCAGGCTTCCTCGGCTATGTGTCCAAGTGGTTCGATCAAGTCTTGCCGCTGCTGAAACAGCAGCAGACAGGTGAAGGCGGTACAGTAATCGGCGTTCAGCTCGACAACGAACTTGATTTCTATGACTGCCATGATCCCAAAGGGTACATTGGTGCATTACGGGATATGGCGCTCAGCCATGGCATTACGGTTCCGCTATTCGCTTGTGCGGGACAAGGCGGCGTGCTGCAGGCGTCGGGGCTTGCTGACAACATCGTGCCAAGCTGCAACTTTTACCCGGATAACCGGGATGCGGAGTTTGAGGAGAAGGTGCTGCATTACGGTCAGCTGTTGACGAGTCTCGGATATCCGCTCCTTGTAACGGAAACGAATAGAGCGCATTATTTGCTAAGAAGACTACTGTCCTGCGGGGCGAAGCTGCTTGGTCCCTATTTGCAGGTATCAGGTACGGACTTCGGTTTTACGAACGCAACGAACAACTGGGGCAAACCACTAGCATTCATGACATCGGATTATGATTTTGGCGGGATGATCTCACCGGAGGGACATATTCGCGAGGAAGCCTATGAAGGGCGATTGCTGGGACGATTGATTGCAGCGTATGGCGCACCGCTGGCACAGGCATTGCCAGAAGGCGGGGTATCATCCGCGTGGACAATAACCGGAGATCGTGAGGGAATCGCGGGACCTTACTCCCTTCAGCTTAGCGGCGGGGGAAGCCTCTTATTCGTCACCAACTTGGATGAGCGGGACAAAGACATTAGCATTAAGGCTGCAGGCGAAGTGAACGATGCGAACGATTCTCTGCAAGGCGGCTTTACGCTTCGATCAGGCAGGTCGCTAGCGCTTCCTTACGAAGTTCCACTCAGCCTATGGGGCTTGGAGGGTGTGCTGCAAAGCTCGACGGCTGAGCTGTATCACGCTGAACAATCGGATGCAAAAGGAGCAAGTCTCGCGTTCCATTCGGATGGCAGCGGAGAGATCGTGATTCGGATGAATACACCAAAAGGTGTAGATGCGATCCATGCAGCAGCAGAGAGGTCTGAGGGACATCTTAACATTCGCTTTGATGGGCAGGAGGATAGCAGCTGTACAATCGTCGCAGCGGACGGAACGTGGATAAAGCTGTTGATTACCGATAGAGTGAAAGCGCTTTATATGGAGGGATTAACGGGGGAAGGCGACTTCATAGAGGGACAACCACTTGTTTATGGTAATCGAATTGAGCCGTTAGTAAGCGAATGGACGTTAAGCAGGTTTCAAGCTTCGTCATGGATTGCATTTGAGGCAGAGGCAAGAGCGGCTAGTCGTGCAGATTCGAGTGAAGCCGACTATTTAGAGGAGACAGGCATATATCGCGGTTTTTCCAGCTATGAAGCTTCTGTCGCATGGACGAGAGGACAGATCGTACAAGGGTACCTCATCCGGCAGGGCAGTGATGTTATATCGTTATATACGGATGGGCAATACGTTGGAACGGCAGCTTCTGGCGGAGGCAGTGTCTTCATGCCATTGGTCCACACGTTGCAAGAGGGCAAGCTGCACGCAAGGGTGGAAATTTGGGGACACTCCAATTTCGATGACGCCCGGCTTCCAGGGCTCAGACTTCATGCGATGAAAGGCTTGAGAGGGATATCAGCCATTACAGAGGTACGTAATCTTAGCGGGAACTGGCGTGTATACCGGGCATCGGAGCGAAGCTTACGCAAGGAGCTCATTGAGCCTCTGGATGACAGCATGTGGCCGATTATCAGCTTTGGGGGCTGGATGTCGCCCGATCATCCGGCATTTGAATATTACCGGAGAACATTTCGTGCTGCTGAGGGAGCAAACTCGTGGACGCTGCATTTTAAAGGCTTGCAATCATTAGCTCGGCTGTTTGTGGATGGCAAGGATGTAGGCGCGATTCATCCATTCGATCCCTATGTGGACATATCTGAGCATGTGAAGGCAGGCGAAGCTGTTGTTCTTACTGTATTTGTTGAGCGAGTGCTAGGCTTGCCATCAGGGCAGGTACACGTCTATGAAGGATTGAAGGCTGCGGACTGGACGGTGCAGGGAGCAGAGGAAGCGGAGCTTCTGGCACATGCAGACAGCAAGCGATCAGGCGGGGATACCGTGCAATTGCCGGTGATGCTGGAGCCAGGAGAGACCGCATGGCTGTATGCTTCAACGGCCAATTCGGAAGCGGGATCAGGATGGCGGGCGAAGGTGGCGGGTACTGGACTGAAGTTAACCCTATTCCTAGCAGGACAGATAGTAGGCCGCCTATGGCTGCCAGGTGGTGAGAGCAGGCCAGTGCTGACGGGCGGCAGTCCAGACTCCTTCTATTTGCCTGGCGTTTGGTATGAAGGGGGCAAGGGAGAACTGGCAATTCTGTTAGAGGCGGTTGATCGTGAACAACAAGGAAAACTGGAATCCATTTCGTTCATATCCGTCTAGTCCATGACTGCGAGGGGGAAACAGGATGCAAACGAGTATAGCTCAAAGTGAGCCGGAGAGAAAGCTGCAGCGAATGAGTGGCGGCAAGCTGAAGCGTTTTTTGAACAACAGAACGCTGCTTCTTATGTGCTTGCCGGCCATTGCTTTTTTCGTTATTTTCGCCTATC
Organism: Paenibacillus sinopodophylli; assembly: GCF_005930355.1. Taxonomy (GTDB): domain Bacteria; phylum Bacillota; class Bacilli; order Paenibacillales; family Paenibacillaceae; genus Pristimantibacillus; species Pristimantibacillus sinopodophylli. The sequence goes on along the minus strand of NZ_VDBO01000012.1, from coordinate 67,795 downwards.
TGCCGATGCCCGGCTTGTATTTGGCGTTTATTAACTACAACTACTCCGATGGCATATTCAAAAGTCCGTTCGTCGCGTTCGACAATTTCCGTTTCCTAGTCATTAACGGCGACCTGTGGCGATTGTCGTTCAATACGGTCGCCTATAATTTAGTATTCATAGTGCTAGGTAATGTGCTGCAAATTTTCGTCGCTATTCTTTTGAATGAGATTCGACGCAAATGGTTCAAAAAAGTGACGCAAACGCTCATGTTTCTCCCGCATTTCATATCGGCTGTACTGATTGGCCTCATTGCCTACAACATCCTTAGCTACGATTACGGAATTTTGAATACGATGCTGGAATCGTTCGGAATGGAGCCGGTCAAAACCTATTCTGATCCGAAAATATGGCCGTTCATCATCGTACTGACCTTTCTGTGGCAATCCACTGGATACGGGTCTATCATTTATTTCGCGGCGATTATGGGACTAGACAATGAAATTATTGAGGCATCAGAAATTGATGGCGCCAATGCGTTCCAGCGTATCATTTATATCGTACTCCCATGGCTCAAGCCAACCTTCATCATCCTGATGCTGTTCTCGCTCGGTGGCATTCTGAAAGGGAATTTCGGACTGTTCTTCAACCTTGTCGGAGCGAATAACACGGCCTTGTATCCAACGACCGACATTATCGAAACGTACGTATTCCGCTCACTAATGACCAACTTTAACTTCTCAATTGGCAGCGCCGTCAGCCTTTACCAATCCGTATTCGGCTTTGTTGTCGTGTTGACAGCCAATTGGCTCGTCCGCAAGGCTTCACCCGAAAACTCTTTATTCTAGGAGGTGCCAGCGATGGAAAATAGGGAAGATTCACGGAGCATCCGTACGGATGTGAGCGGAACGATCGTCAAGCTATTCGGCTATCTGTTTATCTCGTTTTTTGCACTATGCTGCCTGCTCCCATTCTTGCTCGTTCTCGGCACTTCGCTGACGGCGGAGGGGGCGATCAAGAAATATGGCTTTAACTTCTGGCCGCGTGAATTTAGCACCTTTGCTTACAAAATCGTATTCGAGAATCCCGATCTCATTATCGGCTCCTACTTCGTTACGATGGGCATTACGCTCGCGGGAACAGCGCTTGGTCTCTTCCTCGTCGCGATGACGGGTTACGCGCTGCAGCGCCCGGATTTTGGTTACCGGAATGGCATCTCGTTTTTCATTTATTTCACGACGCTGTTCTCAGGCGGCCTCGTTCCGTTCTACCTGCTTATGACGCAATATTTGTCACTCAAGGATAATTATTTGGCAGTGCTGCTGCCAGGACTGCTTAGTCCGTTTCTGATTATCATGATGAAAAGCTTCGTCCGCTCGATCCCGCATGCGATAACGGAGTCTGCCAAAATCGATGGAGCAGGCGACTTTACGATTTTTCTGAAACTGATTCTGCCCATGACGACACCAGCGCTTGCTACCATCGGCTTGTTCATTGCGCTTGGATACTGGAACGAGTGGTACAATTCCATGCTGTTCCTCTCTCCGGATATGAAGTACCGCCCACTTCAGCTATTTTTGTACAACGTTGTGACGAGCGCTGATTTCATTCGCAATTCGTCTGCAGCGTCTAACGTGCAGCTTCGCGATATGCCGCTTGAATCCATGAAGATGGCGACTGCGGTTGTGGCAACAGGACCTGTTATTTTGTTCTATCCATTCGTACAACGCTATTTCATCAAAGGAATTACGGTTGGTGCTGTAAAAGGCTGATGTGCCGCGGGCCGCAATTCGGCCACTTCACATAACGGGCGATGCCCGACTTATGAACATAAAGGGGAGAAGTGCAATGTCCAGCGTAAAGAAGGTTTCCGCTCTGTTGATTGCAATGATGATGATCTTCACTCTTGCAGCATGCTCAGGAAGTAATGGCGAGAACAAAGAAGGCGGCAAAAACGAGGGAACGGGCAGCACGACTACAACGGATGGCACCAAGGGTGCGGATACCTCGAAGTTTGTTAAAATCAGCTACGTCGTACTTGGTGATAAGCCCAAGAACGGGCAGTTCGAGAAGGTGCTGGCCGAAGTAAACAAAAAAATGAAAGAAAAAATCAACGCGGAGCTCGAATGGAAATGGGTAGAGTGGGCGGATTGGCAGACAAAGTACAATTTGCTGCTCGCATCCGGCGAAGCGATTGATCTGATCACGATTGGTACGGACTGGCTCGATACATGGGGCAACGCACAGCGCGGCGCATTCATGAACTTGGATGATTTGCTGCCGGAATATGCACCTCAGACATGGAACTCTGTTCCTGAGGAGGATTGGGCGGAGAGCAAGTACAATGGCAATATCGTGTTGATTCCAGAGAATGATTATACACAGTGGGTTAACCATGGCTTCTTCTACCGCGGCGATTGGGCGAAGGAAGCGGGCATTACGGAGCCGATCAAGGATTGGGAGGGCATCGGCCAATATCTTCAATTCATAAAGGATAACAAAGAAGGAGTAGTGCCTTGGGATGCTGTTGCGTCCACTTCAACTTGGGGTGGCTATGCTTCATCGTATACGGATCAACTGGAGCTTCCAATCTCTACCGGATACTTGCCGGTGTTCACGACTAAGTCGTACGACGAGAAGTTCACAATCGTAAGTCCTGTATTCGAGGATACTTTCCTAAATTTTGCATCATTAATGAAAGATTGGGCGGATAAGGGCTACTGGCGGGAGGATGTACTGAACAATAAAAACGATAATCGCTCCGCACTGCGTGCCGGTTTGTCGGGTCTGGACCAGCATCATACCCAAACGTTCGGCGGCTTGCGCGTAACGATGGATAAGGATCAACCGGGCTCTGAGCTGCAAATGTTCCCGTTTGCCCGCACAGGAGGCAACAATCTTACTGAGCTGTCGATTACGCATGGCGGAACTTCGGTCGGTGCGCATAGCAAAAATCCTGAGCGTGCACTAATGGCCTATGACTTGATCCGCAATGATGAGGAAATTTACCACCTAATTAACTACGGCATGGAAGGCGTTCAGTACGAAGTGAAGGATGGCAAGCGCGTTCTGCCTGAAGGCTATGATGAGGCAAAGGATGCGTTCTATGCGGACTTCTGGGGTGGTCGTATGGATAAGTTTGAGATTCCTAGCGTAACGACATGGGATCAGCTTGAAGAAACAATGTACGCTGAATACGATAAAATCAAAAAACCTTACCCATATGGCCAATTCGTATTCGACAAAACGCCGGTTGAGGCTGAACTGACGGCGATTACGCAGGTATCGGGCGAGATGGGCCCGGCGATCACGTACGGAAAAGCAGGCGATCCAGCGCAAGCTGTTGAGAAATTCCGCAGTAAGCTGAAAACGGCCGGTTATGACAAAGTGCTTGCAGAACTGCAGCGCCAATTAGATGCTTATAAGAAGCTGATTGAAGGTTAAGTCAGCCTAGGGCAAGAAGCGCAAGAGGATGTATCATGCACAACTGTGCATGAAACCTCTTGCGCTTTTTTTGGAATATAGGAAAGGATATGATTTCGCCATCCTTTCTCTATATTTCTCGAAGTGAAACGCGCTGCGTCGCCACAGGACGGCGACAGCCGTTTCATTTTGTTGCTTGTTGATATTGGTCAACCATAATCAATTGGCAGCCATAGGTTGGTTAATCTCAGTAAAGTAGCGCTTTCATCTCTAATGCTACAATAAGCTTATGAATAAAGAATGAAGTTTTATCCAAAAATAAGTAGGCGGTGAAGTCATGAATATTTCGAATATCGCAGTACAGCTTTATACCTTGCGTGAATACTGCAAGACGGAAGCGGACTTGGAGCAGACGTTGAAGAAAGTGGCGAATATCGGCTATCAAGCGATCCAAGTATCGGGAATAGGCCCAATCGCTCCTGAGAAAGTTAAGGAACTGGCGGATGCCGCGGGACTACGCATTTGCGCCACGCATGTGAGCTTGGATGCATTGCTTCAGGATTTCGACCAGACTGTTCAAAAGCATAAGCTTTGGAATTGCAGATACGTAGGTCTCGGCAGCTTGCCAGATGAGAACCGAACGAGCGCGGAGGGTTATACGAGCTTCGCTAGGATTGCAGGAGAGATCGGGCAACGGCTGAAGGAGCATGATTTGCAGTTTATTTATCATAACCATCAGTTCGAGTATCAGAAGTTCGAGGGTCGAACAGGCATGGATATTTTGCAGCAGGAAACCGATCCAGCTGTCGTTGGCTTCGAGCTTGATACGTATTGGGTTCATGTTGGCGGGGTTAATCCAGTCGATGCCATTCATCAGGTTAAAGGCCGTATGGGCGTCGTACACCTCAAGGATTTGGAAATCGTGAATTATGAGCAAGTATTCGCGGAGATTGGCGAAGGCAACTTGAACTTCAAAGCCATTATTGAGGCGTGTAGAGAAATCGGAGTAGAATGGTACGTCGTGGAGCAGGATGAATGCAGACGTGATCCGTTCGAAAGCTTGTCGATCAGCTTCCGCAACCTGCAGCAGTTTTTGTAAACGATAGGGTGACGTGATTTGGGCCGCAAGTGCCCGTACCGAATCAGATGGAGCTTTTGCATCTGGTTTTTTTACGCATTGACAATGGAGTAAAAATCATATATCTTTAATTTAAGATATTTCAATTAAAGATATTGGTTTGCGGTGGAAACGGCTTTCAGCAGGTTTCCGTAAGCTAAGCAATCTCTGAGGGAGGCCCATGAGGCATGGAAGAGAAAAAGGTTACTTGGCTGGAGCTGTTTTATGATTTGTTGTTTGTGGCTGCGATTTCGAAAGCTACTCATGTGCTGCTGCATGTTGAGCATGGCATGATTTCTCTAGAGCATCTCTTCAAATTTATACTCATATTTATCCCAATCTGGTGGGCGTGGGTTGGACAAACGGTCTATAACAACCGCTTCGGACGCGATCTTGCCTCTCATCGCATATTTATGATCCTTCAGTTGTTTTTTGTATTGATTATGACGGCCAGCTTGAATGTAGATTTTGATTCGTATTATATTCCTTTCTTTATCGGCTATATTGGCTCAAGGGCGCTGACTGCCTTGCAATATGTCATTACGCAAAGAGTTGAGGTTTCGAACAGACAGGAAACAGCAAAGTTTTTCGGGAAGTATTTTTGGCTGGGCATTGCCATATCTGTATGTTCTCTTTTCTTCGATTCGTGGATTCGCTACGCGATTCTGTATGCCGGCATTGCTGTTGATATTCTCGTACCGCTAATTGGCCGCAAGCATTTGGTGAAAACGCCAGTGCACACTGCACATTTATTAGAGCGATTCGCTCTCTTTACTTTAATTCTGTTAGGTGAATCGGTTATCAGCATGCTCGCCGTGCTTCAGTCTGATAAGCTGACGAGTTCTTCTCTATTGTTTGCTGCAATGGCATTCGTGCTGGTCATCGGCATTTGGTGGCAGTATTTCGAGAACGTGGAGAAAAACGTGGATAAAGCGAAGCGGACGGCTGGTCAGACGATTATGTATGGACATTTGTTTATCTATTTGTCATTGAGCATGATCGCTGCTTCCATTCAACTGTTGTACCTTAACCAGCTTGACTACCGATTTATGGTCGGATTTATATTCGCATCCGTGTTGCTGTATTTGTGGTCCGTTATGTTTGTCCTTTATGCCTATCGCTATAAGCATCTTAAACCAAAGCTAAGTATTATTATTGGACTGACAATACTGTTAGGCGTCTTGTATGCTGTAAATATTGGCTTAACCGTTGCTCCTCCTATTATTTTGGCAGAATTAATGCTATTCTTTCTCGTCTTTGCCAAAGTGACTCATCGGTAATAGGTTCAGCAATTTCATGATAAGGGGAGCATGATGCGCTGAAAGCGTTTATACTTTAGATAGATTTACTGCTTACTATAATTAGGAAGCGAGGGAGTATGGAATGAAAATTGGTGTAATATGCGGTGATTATTGGCACCCTAGAAAGCTCATTATGGATGGACTGGAGCTGCTGCGCGAGCATGGTTACCAGTTGGACTATCTTCAGCTAGCATCGGAGTGGTCGCAGGAGTGGATGGCTCAGTATGATGCAATTGTGCTTGCTAAGTCGAATGAGCTGTCTGCTGAGGATAGATCGCCATGGCTGACGCAAGAGATTCAGGAGGGATTCCGAAGCTACGTTGAGGGTGGCAAAGGTTTGCTTGTGCTTCATGCTGGAACAGTCGGTTACCGAAATGAGCCTATATTCTATGAGCTGATTGGCGGTGTGTTCACGCATCACCCCGAAGCGTGTCCCGTGACGATTACGAGTACGGATGAGCAATTAGATGTCACTGCGGGGGTAGCAAGCTTTACGGTGCATGATGAGCATTATTTCATGGAAACGCTGGATGAGCGGATTAAGGTGTTTCTGCAATCAGAATCGGAGCATGGCACGCAGCCAGCAGGATGGATAAGGGAGCAGGGAAATGGCCGCGTATGCGTTCTGACGCCGGGGCATTTCTTGCATGTTCTCCAGCTGCCGGAATATCAGAATGCCTTGAAACGAGCGATTAATTGGGTTGGGGCTGGGCAGCATTAATACGCGAAACCACAAAGTAGATAAGATAGTCTCAGTAAAATATGTATTCGCTTTCTTGCTCTACCAGCACGTTTAATCTATAGTAGAAAAGAATTCATTATTTTATTCAGAGGAGTGAATGGATTAATGTCTCTACAAACGATTAAATGGGGAATTCTCGGCCCAGGCTGGATTTCATCTAAATTTGCCCGTGATTTGGCTTATGCTGCCGGTGCTGAGCTGGTTGCGGTTGGCGGGAGAAACTTGGAGAAATCCGAGAGGTTCGCCGAGCAATTCAATATTCCACGCGCTTACGGCAGTGTGGAGGAGCTTGCTCAAGACGCGGATGTAGATATTGTCTATGTAGGAACACTGCATCCGATACATAAGGAAAACGTGCTAGAATTGCTGCGTGCAGGTAAAGCCGTTCTTTGCGAGAAGCCGTTTACGATGAATGCGGCTGAAGCGAAGGAGATTATTGAAGTAGCAAGAGAGAACAAAGTATTTCTGATGGAAGCAATGTGGACGCGCTTTCTTCCGCCGATTCGTAAAGTGATGGAATGGATCGCTGAAGGCAAAATCGGCGAGGTTCGCTTAGTGAAAGCAGACTTCGGCTTTGATATTGGCTGGGCGCCGGAGAGCCGTTTGCTAGATCCTGCGCTTGGCGGAGGCGCACTGCTTGATGCGGGTATTTACCCGGTATCCTTCGCGTCGTTAATCTACGGTGAAGCACCTGCCAAAATTTCGAGCAGCGCCCGCATCGGCGCCACTGGTGTAGACGAGCAATTCTCGCTGTTGTTCGAGTATGAGGGCGGGCGTACGGCTGCGCTTAATGGCGCTGTACAATTGGGTATGGTCAGTGACGCGTATATTTACGGAACAAATGGACATATTCACGTTCCCAATTTCCTATTCAGCAAGTCGGCAAGCCTTCATGTGAAGAATACGGATGCTGAATCCTTCGTTGACAACCGTGAAGCAGAGGGCTATGCATTCGAGGCAGAAGAAGCGATGAATGCGCTGCGCGAGGGCAGGCTGGAGAGCTCAATTATTCCACTGGATGAGACGCTGTCCATCATGACCACATTGGATGCAATTCGGAAACAATGGGGACTTCGTTACCCTGCTGACGAGTAAAAATAGCCATCCGCCATTGCAGGAAAAAGCACGATCGTTAATAGGAAAGGAGCACTCTCCAGAGAATGTCTGGGGAGTGCTCCTTTCGTTATATTATGCTTTGACAGCTTGCAGCCAAGCATGTGCAATAAGCGCGGCGCCTGCAGGTGACGGGTGAACACCGTCCGGCGCCCAATATGCTGGTCCAGTTTGAGTAGCAGCTTGAGCGAACAATCCGTCGAGCGGAACGTACAGCGTTTTGAATTCGCCTGCAAGCTCGCGCACCGCTTGGATCTTGGGATCCAAATCCTCGCGCCATTGCTTCTGACTGTCATTGACAGGCAGCACGAAAGGCTCAACCAGAATGAGCTTAGCGTTTAGCTGCTCCTTGGCGGTTTGAAGCAAGCGGCGGTAAGTCACATAATATTGTTCGGTGCTAAGCGGATTATTGCTGTCATAGCGGCGCCAAGTATCATTAATACCCACGTACACGGATAACCATGTTGGCTTCAAGGAAAGGCAGTCTTCTTCCCATCTGCGTTCCAAATCAACGACTCGATCTCCAGACACGCCTCTGTTTAGAAATGCAGCTTGCTTCTCGGGATATTTGCTTTGGAATAATGCCGCTACTAAATTGGCATAGCCAGCACCAAGGTTAGCACTATCGCTGCGGTTTCGGCCGGCATCGGTGATGCTGTCCCCTTGAAATAATACAACGGCATTCTGCTCAATAACTGTCATTCTTAACCCTCCAATAGTTACTAATGATGGTCATGTTAGGGTGTCTTACTTATCCGAGGAGTATGATTTCTGCAAGCGCCATCATTGTGTATGCTGTATCATCATACATAGGGTCAATAGGATAGGTCAATACCGAAGAATAGGTTTATATGATCTAAAATAGGAAACAATTACTACGGAAGTTTCTATTTATATTTGTTGTTATTTCCTATTTAATAGAAGTAGAGGAAACGGAATATTAACAAATTTCTATAATAGAATAGAAGCATACGATTTGCTAGATTAGCTTAACATTTGTTCATCATTAACTCATGAAAGATTAAGGTTCGTGGTCTATAATCGAATTAAGGGAGTGATGGGAATGACCTCTTCTTACTTCAATGAATGGCTCGATGAATATAATGATTATATGAGACTGTACATGTTTTTTGGCGATGAGTGCTACCTAGAGCATGCGCGGGAGACCTTGGTTGCGTTGAAAGCCATGATCGTTCGCGCGGAGCGTCATCAAGACATCGTATGTAAAATAATGAGCAATCAGGTTCACGCTTATTGAGTATGAATCAATTAAGCAAACCAACTATGAAAGGGCAAAAGGCTAGGAGTGCTAATGAAGATTAGCATACCTAGCCTTTTGCCGTTTTTAATAAGGATGATCACACATTGAAAATATTAATTTGCATATAGAATAGTATTATAATCGGATTAGTCAGAAAAAGCTTGTTGCTTAGAAATACGTTATGCTACGATAGTTTCAATATTGAATAATCGTAATCGATTCCGATTTGTACATACAAAGAGGAGCGAAGAAAAGAGGACGTTGCGCCATGAAATTTGCTTTGTTCAGTCTAGTTATGAATATTCCTAATGCATTGACAGGCGAGACTTTGACGACGCAGCAGAAATTTCAAAATATATTGAAACAGGCGATACTTGCAGAAAAACTTGGCTTCGAAGCTTACGGAATCGGCGAACGTCACGGAGCGCCTTTTCTGTCATCGTCACCGCCTGTGCTACTGACTGCAATAGCTGCTAGAACATCACGAATCCGTTTGTTGACGACAGTAACCGTGCTCAGCGTACTGGATCCACTTCGGGTAGCAGAGGATTATGCAACGCTCGATCATTTGTCAGAAGGAAGGCTTGAACTTATTATCGGGAAAGGAAATGATCCGCGGCATTATCCGCTGTTCGGTATAACGGAAGAAGAGCAGTGGGATTCACTGGCAGAGCGCTATGAGCTGCTGAGGCGCTTATGGCATGAGGAGGATGTGACGTGGGAGGGCCGCTATCGTCCTGCGCTGAATCATGTAACCTCACAGCCGAGGCCGTTGCAAGCTTCTATTCCAGTATGGCATGGAAGCGCATCGAGTACGCTCTCGACTGAGCTGGCGGCCAAGCACGGCGAGCCGATATTCTCATCCAACAGCTTTCATCCACAGATCAAGTATAAGGAATTAATTGAGCATTATCGTGAGCGCCTCGCTTATTATGGGTATGATCCGAGTCAGGCAGTTGTAGGTTCGGGAGCGGGAAGTCTATATCTCGCGAATACGGGCGAAGAAGCGATTAAACGGTATCGTCCTTATTACGAAGCCTTTCAGGCGACGAGCGCTGCACAGCATAATAAATCACCGTTCACAGATCTTGAGGATACGATTAAGAACGGCCCTGCACTTGTCGGCAGCCCACAGCAAGTGATTGAGAAGATCATAAACTACCATCAAGCCTTTGGGAATCAAGTGCTGAGCATCAGCGTTGATGGCTTGACAGAGTCGGAGCAGCTCGAGCAAGTGGAGCGATTCGCCGCTGAAGTAGCACCTGTGCTTCGGAAGGAGCTTCCAAACAAGGTGTGGAATCGTTAAGAAGCGAAGAAATCATTCAGCATGATATTCATATTTATACACGCCCATAAGAATCTATGTGCCTGATTAATGGTATACTGGTTAGTAATGATAACGAGGTACAAGATTCGGATAGATGCTGCACCTGCATTTTAAGAAGGTTAACTCGGCATAGTAGACATGATGGAGTGATGATATGAGCAGTGCAAAGGGCAAAGGTGGAACAGGAAGAGGAACGGATAAGAAGGGCTGGAACCGGTGGCAAGCGGGCGAGAAGAAGAAGCTGGCGAAAAAGGTGTTTGGCAGAAACCAAGGCGCGAAAAGCGCGGAAGGTGAGAAAGGCAAACCGGAGGCTGCCGGTACACCGAATGCGAAGAGCGGCAATATGACTAAGGGCAGCACAGCGTTCAAAGTCGGAGCCTCGGCGAAAAGCAGGAATACTTCGAAATCGTAAGCATAGCTTGAATGAATAATACATGACTGAGTAGCCGCAGCTTGCCGAAAGGCAAAGCCTGCGGCTTTTTTTCTGTTCTTTTGTAAATATAGGAAGATCTGCTATTCCATTTCTTCAGCTTTCTATTAGAATGAAGGTAACGCTTTCATGTGCGAGAGCAGCAACCAATCATTTTCTACATCTATAGGGGGTAGTTGAATTGCCATTAGTTGATATGTCATTGGAGCAATTAAAAGACTATGAAGGATCCAGTCCGCGTCCGGCTGATTTTGATGCGTATTGGGACAGGGCACTTGAAGAAATGAAAGCGGTAGATCCTCAAATCGAATTGGTGCCAAGCAGCTTCCAGGTTCCTTATGCGGAATGCTATGACCTTTATTTTACAGGTGTGCGCGGAGCGAGAATTCATGCCAAATACATAAAGCCTAAAAATATAACGGAGCCGCATCCGGCTGTGGTACAGTTCCACGGATACAGCGGTCATTCGGGCGCATGGCATGATAAGCTCGGTTATGCTGCGCTTGGCTTTTCTTTCTTCTCCCTTGATTGCCGCGGGCAAGGCGGCTACTCGGAGGATGTTGGGGGCGTTAAGGGGAACACATTAAACGGACATATTATCAGAGGCTTGGACGATCATCCCGATGAACTGCTGTTCCGTCATATCTTCCTCGATACGGCGCAGCTTGCAGGGATTGCCATTCAAAGCGCGGGAGTTGATCCGGAACGGGTATATGCGATGGGCGGTTCTCAGGGCGGAGCCTTGACGATAGCATGTGCAGCGCTTGAGCCAAGAGTGAAGAAGCTGGCACCTGTTTTCCCATTCTTGAGCGATTATAAGCGGGTATGGCAAATGGATTTGGCCAAAGATGCTTATGCAGAGCTGCGCACCTTCTTCCGCCATTTTGATCCGCAGCATAAACGGGAGGAAGAAATATTTACGAAGCTCGGCTACATCGATATTCAATTTTTGGCTTCGCGTATCCGCGGTGAAGTGCTGCTCGGCATAGGGCTGATGGATACGGTTTGCCCGCCTTCAACGCAATTTGCAGTGTACAACAAAATAACGGCAGCAAAAAGCATGGAAATATATCCGGATTTCGGGCATGAGGATCTGCCGGGTTTCTCAGATATGACGATGCAGTTTTTCCTTCAGGATTAAATGATGTCATCCAGTGTATATGGATAGGTACGGGATGGAAGGCGTTTGCGCGGAGTAGAGTTTGCGCAAACGTCTTTTTTTGCGCTCATTCGACAAGAGGACCGAATTGGCATTCTCTCTTAATTGATTGTCCTGTCGAAAGATAGGCACTATAATAGTCATACAGCATGGATAATATTGTGAAATATCAGAATCTGCCTAACTAACTCGCAAAGTGGTGACTAACGCTGGCGCTTACTCGTTACAAAAACAAACTATCTTGGAATCGCTGGGTGCTCTCCTTCTACTGGATACTTTCTTTTCTAGTTCTGGTACTGGCAGAGAGTGTACATCTCATGTCATGGGGGGCTGATGTTGGGCTCAAGGTTGCCTTATTTCCTTCAAGATATTTCATGACGGCAGCATTTTTAATCGGTACGCTGTTAGTGGCTGAAGGATTAATTCGATATATGAGGTCGTATTTCGATTACGTTCTTATTTCGATCGGTTACGTATTTGCTGTGGTCATTATGTTCGGGTTTGGACGCTTAACCGAAGGATTATATGTTAGTCTCGATATTCCGATAATTATTTCCTTGTTTTATTTCAGTAAACGGCGACTTTGGTTCTCGATGCTGCTTACCATGAGCAGCTTTGTTCTGTTGCTGCTTGTCAGCGACACCATACAAGCGCAAATTAGTCAATATGATCTGGTAGCCATAGCGGGCATGATTGCAGGAACGGGTACTATTGGATTTGCTATTCTGAAAAGAGGGCAGGAGCTAAAGCTGTCACTCGAGCGTGCGGTGAGCTCAGAAATTGAGGCGTTTGTTGATTCCGTAACTACCCAGAATGCATCCAAATACGATCATCTGACGAATTTGTATAATCATATTACTTATCAAGAGTATTTAAATGCGCTTACGGAGCAGCATGCCGAGTATGATATGCCACTTCAGCTGGCTGCACTGGATATTGATAATTTCAAGAGTATTAACGATCGATTCGGACATCATGTCGGAGACATTGTCCTGCAGGAAACTGCCTTGCTGTTAAAGTCGTCGATTTCTAGCGAGGACATAGCAGCTAGGTATGGGGGGGAAGAATTTGTTCTGCTGCTGACAGGAAAGACGATTAATGAAAGTCATCAATTGCTTGAGCGTATTCGGGAACGGCTCGCCTTAACTGATTTCCCAGATCTTATTGGTGAGCGTGTGACGATTAGTATTGGGATGGCTGAGTATCATGCGGGGCTTGGGAAGAAGTCGCTGTTCAAGCTCGCAGACGGCTACTTGTATGAAGCAAAGCGCGGGGGCAAGAATCGGGTTGTGTCATCGTTTAGAAGGGGGGGTGAGAATGGTGAGAAAATTACTCATTGCTCCTGATCATTTATCTAATTGGAACAATATTATGCGGCTCTCCTACTGGGCAATGAGTTTGCTCTCGTTAGCAGCGGTTTTCATGACCTGGCTGCTTATCCTAAGTGATAAACCCTATGCATCGCCTGCTTTTTTCGAGAAACAAGTATTAATTCGGAACAGCCTAATTCTCGGAACGCTGATTGTGGCAGAATTAATCTATCGTTTAAAGAGCAGCTTGCAGGATTATATTATTATAATGCTCGGCTCATGCTTTGGCGCTATTACGCTTGCCTTGTCCTCAACAGAGGTGAGAGGCGTACAAATCGTCATGGTACTGCCGATATTGGTTTCAATATTGCACTTTAATTATGGAAAGGTTATATTCGCTTGCTGGGTTACGATGGTTACCTATTTATTCATTATGTTTGTCGTACCCGCTTACCGCTATGAGTTTGCTTTGTCACAGAAGGCAATTGGCTTCTCTGTTATTATCATTGTCACCCTTATTTCACTCGGCATTGTCAATCGTGGGCTGCAAATGATGAAAGAAGAGAAGGAGGCTCTCCGAAACGAGAAAAAACATCGTTTACAGCAACAGGCTGTCCATGAGGCAGCAAGTATGGATGCGTTGACAAGCCTCGAGAACCATAAAACCTTTCAAGAGCGGATGCGCTTGACGCTAGCAGATGAATCCCAATCACAGGTTCATCTGGCTATTCTAGATATAGATAATTTCAAGCTTGTGAACGATACCTACGGTCATGCCGTTGGGGATCAAGTGCTTCGCAAGGTGGGTAAGCTGCTTAGGACATGCTCGAAGGAGAACATCTTCCCCTCGCGTTATGGAGGCGAGGAGTTCACCATTATATTTGTAGGATTGGACGACAAAGCGGTTGCTGAATGTCTAGAGCACATTCGCTTGGAGACAGAACGGCTGTCGTTCGGCGAGATGGAAGACCGCAATGTAACCATTAGCATTGGCTGCCATAAGCTGCAAGCTGGAGAAACACGCGATGTTCTGTTTCGTCTGGCAGACGAAGCGCTGTATACAGCAAAGCGCTGTGGTAAGAATAGGATTGCCTGGTGATGCTTCGACTCTTTAGTTCTATTCATACAAAGCGAGGTGGCAACATGATATGAGCGATTATCAATCCATAATATTTTTGCTATTATTTATCGTGCCTGTCATCTATTTGATCGATACATCATTAGTCATTATTAGACGAAATGCTGCACATATCGAGAATCGGCTTGCTTTTCTTACGACAGCCTTTCTTGCGATTATGATCTTCTTTCAATATGTACAGCAGCTGCTCCCAGAGAAGCATACAGTGAGCTTGGCTGCTTATGTTATCTATCCATTTTCAATTGGAGCTGCGGTACTAAGCTTGCTGCTTCATTTGGCTGCTACGAGAGCCTATCACCGCATTACACCTCTCATCAGCATCATACTTGCTTCCACTCCGATAGTCGTATACCTGGGTTTGTTATTGGTAAAGGGAAAAGAGTTTTTGTTCTTAGGTGTGAGATCCGAGGAACTCTGGAAACAAGCAATCTTTGCACCACCCATGGGTATCATCTTTGGGTTTATTATCCTAATTGCGCTGTCGAATATCATCCTTTGCTTATCAGCGAGAGGCAAGGCGACGAGCATTGTTGAGCGTCAGCGATGGATCGTACTATTTAAGGCGAATTTCTACTATCAGGTAACTACTATTCTAGCGTCATCGATTGTCATTAACTTATCCACTTATTTGTATATGCCTGATTCTATTGTTTTCTTATCAACGATCGTCTGGTGCATTTCCCTGCGAATCTATATGAAGCATGATATATTACCGTCTGCTAGAAAAAAGTATGAGCTCCTCTATCAATTCTCACCGACTGCGATTATGATGCTGGATAAAAATATGATTATTAAGGAGGCGAACCCTGGTGCGCTGTCCGTGCTTGGGTATACGAAAGAAAATGAGGTTCTGAATCGCTCATTATCCGATTTCTTGGATGAGACTGAGCAAGCCGGAATGGCGGAGGAATATAAAGCGACCATTCCAAAAGGGGCTTGGCGCAACCGCGAGCTCGTCATTATGGACCGAATGGGAAAGCGGCGGATTATTCTGCTCGATACGGAGCTCATGGCCGAGGGGGAGCAGTTATTCGTGCTTGCGGTTATTCGAGATATTACGAAGCAGAAGGAAGAATCATCCCTTGTCCATTTCTTGGCTCATCATGATACGCTTACTAAGCTGCCGAACCGTTATCATTTCAATAGAGAGCTTGAAACCTCTTTGGAAACGGTGAAATCGTCAAAGGGATTGCTTGGCGTTATGCTCGTTGATTTGGATCGATTCAAGCTGATCAACGATACACTTGGCCATCAATATGGAGATGAGGCATTGAAGGAAGTGGCAAAGCGGCTGCGGAACAGTGTGAATGAGCGTCATCTGCTCGCACGGCTTGGCGGCGATGAATTTATTATCTTAATTCGAGGGGCCGAAGAGTATGATGAAATCGTATCGTTAGCGGAGAACATTCACCAAGTGTTCCAATTGCCGATTACGCTTCAAAGCCAGGACTTTTATTTGGGTGGAAGCATCGGCATTAGTGTTCACCCCTTCGATGATGACAGCTCAGACGGTCTCATTAAACGTGCGGATATTGCGATGTATAATGCGAAGCATAGCGGCGGTAATCAGTATCGGTTGTACACCGACGAAATGATTGCGTTAGTTCAACGGGATGTTAAACTGGAGAAGCATCTTCGCAAGGCGCTCAAGCGGAAGGAGTTCGTTCTGCATTATCAGCCACAGGTTGATTTGGCGACAGGTAAGCTAATTGGGGCAGAAGCGCTTATTCGCTGGCAGTCTGCAGAGCTTGGAATGGTTCATCCCGGTGAGTTCATTACGCTAGCGGAGCAGACGGGGTTAATAAACGAGATTGGCCAGTGGGTAATCGCTGAGGCGTGTGAGCAGGGTAGAAAATGGCAAGAGCAGGGCTGGGATGATTTCATGCTCTCGGTCAACGTCTCCTCTAGACAGTTCATGCAGCCTGATTTCGTAAATAAAGTTGAGGACATATTGCGGACCAGTGGCTTGGTTCCAGATCGTTTGTGCTTAGAAATAACAGAGAGCATGGTCGTCAACAACTTGAACGTAGCAAGAAAAATGCTGGACGAGCTCGTGGCTCTAGGCATACATATCGCCATCGATGATTTTGGAACAGGCTATTCTTCATTAAGCGTCATCCGGCAGCTTCCTATCGCAATTATCAAAATCGACCGGTCGTTCATTACGGATATGGATGCGTATCAGGGCGGACTTTCCATCGTGAAGACAATTGTTTCGATGGGTCATGACCTTCAGAAGCAGGTGGTTGCTGAGGGTGTGGAAACGCAGGAGCAACGAGATCGGCTAAGACAGCTGGGCTGTGATAAGGCGCAGGGATACTATTATCATAAACCGCTGCCGCTTGCTGAATTTACAAAGCTCATTGCTGTTAAGTAATGGCCATGATCGTTATATAGAAATAGGCTGCCGAGTTTGACATCGGCAGCCTATTTCTTAAATATAGGAAAGTATCTCATTTTGCCAACTTTCTCTATATTTCTACGTTTACGCTTGTTTCATGCTATAGCATTTCTGTATCGATGATACGCCAGTGATGCTTAATCGTACAATCTAAACCATTTGTGTCCTTCGATCGGAATAGCTCCAATATTTTACGATGCTCCGAATTAACCTGCTTCAGCACTTCAGAGAGCTTCTGCTTATCTTCACTAGCATAAGACTGGCGAATAAAGCTGTTTTTCAATGAGTTCAACGTTTCGATTAAAACCGGATTATCGCATTTCTTTATGTAGACTTCGTGGAAGTTGTATTGGTCTATATAATATTCGGCGAAATATTGCTGGCTAATGTCTGCATCGATCTTCTCGACGAGACGCTCCATTTCCTGCATATCCGATTCGTTCAGCGATTCGATGCACAAGATAGCCGCAAGCGCATCCAATACTCCGATGATGCGAGAGAAATCAAGTTTCTTCTTAGGGTCGAAGGCTTTAACGGTAAAGCCTCTCCTTGGCAAATAATCGAGCAGATTGTCAGATGACAACTGGAACAAAGCTTCCCGCGTTGGCGTGCGGCTTATATCGAGCTTTTTGCATATTTCCGCTTCATTCACTTTTTGGTTGGGAAGCAGTGTACCGTCTTGTATTTTTTGAGCAATATACTCGTAAACATGGTCCTTGAGGGACTGGTATTTGGGCGCTTGCATGCAGAGACCTCGTTTCTACCTTTAACGATTAAAGGTGATTGTTTTCGATAGTGATGTCGCCATGTAATGAGTATGTAGTCCGGCATCTGCTGTTTGTACCATTTTAACACCTGATCATAACGTTATACAAGCAATTGTAGACTGCAACTAATGTTAGATAACGTAACAAATGTAATGGCGGAATGTATGATTTACAAAAAAACATTGTACATACCAAAACTCAATGTTATAATTACTGACATAAGTTATGTATATTGTATACAGATTTAACTCCGAGTCGTTTCGGGGGGATATAACACTAAATTAGATAAAGAAATGGGAGAGATGGAAATGAACAAAAAGTTATCGCTGCTTCTTATTACGGTTATGGTTGTCTTGTCAGCATGTGGTCAGAACAAAGAAACAAACTCGCCTGCTTCACCGGCGAATAATGCCGCAACTGATGCGCCGGCAGCAGAGAAAACAACGTTAGTTCTAGGTACGAGCGCAGATTATGCACCATTCGAATTCCATAAAACGATTGATGGCAAAGATACGATTGTTGGCTTCGATATTGCCATTGCGAAAGAAATTGCGAAGGATATGAACGCAGAGCTTGAGATTCAAGACATGGACTTTGATGGCTTACTGCTTGCGCTTGATGCAGGGAAAGTTGACATGGTTATCTCAGGTTTGACGCCAACGGATGAGCGTAAGAAAAACGTCGATTTCTCTGAAATCTATTATTTGACGGATCAAGGTGTTCTCGTAAATAAGGATGCAGTTGATCAATTCAAAACGTTGGACGATCTGAAGGGTAAAAAAATCGGCATTCAAAAAGGTTCGATTCAAGAGGGTATCGCACAGGAAATTGCAGATGCGAAGCTGACAGCGCTTGGCAAAATTCCGGAACTGGTCATGGAGCTGAAGAGCGGACGCGTTGACGCGATCATTCTTGAGAAGCCAGTTGCTGATCAATACGCGGTTGCCCAACCCGACATTGTCGTATCTGATGTGAAAATCGAGCAGCCGGAAGAAGAAGCAGGCGTATCCATTGCAGTTAAAAAAGGTGAGCAAGAGCTGCTTAATAAAATCGATGGCACTATCGCTAGGTTGAAAGCAAGCGGCGAAATCGACCAATTTGTTGTTGAGGCAAATGAGCTGGTTGGAGAATAAAGAACGGACGGAGTAGTTGGATATGGATTTAGACTTTAGTTTTATGGCTGAATACTGGCCATCCTTTTTGAGGGGAGCCTGGGTCACGCTGAAGTTGTCTTTCTTCGGCGTGGCGCTCGGCACGCTGCTCGGCGTACTGTTTGCTTTAATGCGTATCTCTCGCTGGTGGCCGGTGAAGTTCATCGCTTCGGCTTATATTGAAATCATACGCGGGACTCCGATGCTCGTACAAATCTTTATTATCCATTACGGACTGACGGGGTTTGGCATTAACCTGCCCCCGTTTATTTCCGGCGTAGTTGCGCTGACGATTAACAGCTCGGCCTATATGGCTGAGGTGTTCCGAGCAGGAATTGAAGCTATCGATAAAGGACAGACAGAGGCCGCTCGTTCCCTGGGGCTCAGCAGATGGATGGCACTTCGATACATTGTTCTGCCACAGGCATTCCGCAACATGCTGCCAGCTATCGGCAACGAATTTATTATTATTATCAAGGATTCCTCGCTTATTTCTGTTATTGGAATAGCGGAGCTGATGTACAACGCTCGTACAGTTCAAAGTATTACCTTCTCGCCCATGGAGCCGCTGCTCGTCGCATGTGCATTGTATTTCGTCATGACATTTACGTTATCCAGGCTGCTTGCCGTATTAGAGAGGAAGTTGAGAAGCTGATGATAGTCGTGAACGAGCTGCGCAAATCCTATGGCAAACATGAGATTTTGAAGGGAATAGATACAGAGATTCGCAAAGGAGAGGTTGTCGTTGTAATCGGGCCAAGCGGCTCGGGCAAGAGTACCTTCCTAAGATGCTTGAATTATCTAGAGCAGCCAAGCTCTGGTGAAATTCGGCTCAATGATGTGTTGATTACGAATAAGCAAGCTGAGCTCAATCGCATCCGGCAGGAAATGGGCATGGTTTTTCAGCATTTTAATTTATTTCCGCATATGACGGTGTTAGACAATTTGACGCTTGCTCCGCGCACCTTAAAGAAGTTGAGCAAAGAAAAGGCAAATGCAAGGGCTATGGAGCTGCTCCGCGTCGTTGGACTTGAGGACAAATTCAACTCGTATCCAGATCGTCTCTCAGGCGGACAGAAGCAAAGGGTGGCGATAGCACGCGCACTCGCAATGGAACCAAGTGTAATGCTGTTCGACGAACCGACGTCGGCACTCGATCCCGAGATGGTTGGGGAGGTGCTTGAGGTGATGAAGAAGCTTGCTCTGAACGGAATGACGATGGTCATTGTCACGCATGAGATGGGCTTTGCGCGCGAGGTTGGCGACCGTTTGCTGTTTATGGACGGAGGCTGCATCGTTGAAGAAGGAATACCTGTAGAAGTTTTTCAGAATCCGCAGCATTCGCGAACACAGGATTTTTTGGCCAAAGTATTATAGCTGAAAACAAATATGAAAACGACAGTCCTGGTAGGAAAAGCCGATCCAGGTTTTTTTACACCAGCATTTGAATATTGTATACAAATTTCAGAGGGAGTGAAGATCAGATGACCGCATTACGAACAACCTCAGCTGTAATGGAACAATCGGACCGCTATGGCGCACATAATTATCATCCTCTTCCTATCGTCATTTCGGAGGCAGAAGGCGTGTGGGTGAAGGACCCCGAGGGCAATCGCTACATGGATATGCTCAGTGCTTATAGCGCCCTCAACCATGGGCATAGGCATCCGAAGGTGATAGCCGCGCTTAAAAGTCAGGCGGATAAGGTGACTCTGACCTCGCGGGCATTTCATAATGATGCGCTCGGACAGTTCTACGAGAAGCTCTCTGCCTATACGGGGAAAAGTAAGATTTTGGCGATGAACACGGGAGCGGAGGCGGTGGAAACAGCTGTGAAAGCCGTTCGCCGCTGGGCTTATCGCGTGAAAGGCGTACCTCAAGACCAAGCGGAGATTATCGTATGTACAGGCAATTTCCATGGGCGGACGATTACGGTTACATCCTTCTCGTCTTCAGAGGAATATAAGAAAGACTTTGGGCCATTTACGCCTGGTTTCAAACTCGTGCCATACGGCGACCTTGCATCACTTGAACAGGCAATAACACCAAATACAGCAGCATTCCTTGTTGAGCCAATCCAGGGCGAGGCTGGCATTATTTTACCGCCGGAAGGTTATCTCTCAAAGGCGTATGAGCTTTGCAAACGACATCATGTGCTGTTAGTAGCGGATGAGATTCAGACGGGCTTCGGAAGAACCGGTAAACGATTCGCATGTGACTGGGAAACGGTTGAGCCCGACGTTTATATAATGGGCAAGGCTTTGGGCGGAGGAGTTATGCCGATCTCTGCTATCGCGGCGAGTGAAGAAATATTAGGTGTCTTTGAACCGGGATCTCATGGTTCAACGTTCGGGGGCAATCCGCTGGCATGTGCGGTGTCGGTCGCTGCGCTTGAAGTCATCGAGGAAGAGCAGTTGGCGGAGCGCTCGGAAGAGCTCGGGAACTATTTTGCAGCTAAGCTTGCAGCGATTCGGAACCCTGCCATCAAAGAAGTGCGAGGCAGAGGATTGTTTATCGGATTGGAGCTTCATACGGCGGCAAGACCGTATTGCGAGCAGCTTATGACAGAAGGCTTATTGTGCAAAGAGACACATGACACAACGATACGATTCGCGCCTCCCCTTACGATTACGGAAGAAGAGATCGATTGGGCACTGGCGAGAATAACGCGGGTACTGAAGAGTGAGTAGAGCGTGACGGTTGTTAGCAAAGACAGCGTGGAGAGAAGGGATTTATGATGGTGAATGAAGTAAAAGTGATGGCTAATGCGACTGAGAGGACGGATTCTATGGTTAACAAAAAAGTAAGGCTTATCAGTGTGCCGTTCTGGATGGGTGGAAGCCGCGCAGGTACAGAGCTTGGTCCAGAAAGCATCATTCAGTCGGGGCTGGCTCGTCAAATAAGAAGTATGGGCTTCGATTTGGTTGGCAATTGCGAGGTCAACTGCCCTAGGCACGGCACGCTTGATCCGAAGCAGCCTAAAACGAAATATTTTGCAGAAGTGAAGGAAATGAGCGGACTTGTGGGAGAGCAGGTGTATCGTGCGGTCCTTGCTAATTCCTTCCCGCTTATCCTTGGCGGCGATCACAGCGTTGCAATCGGTTCGTTGGCGGGACTTACGGGGCATTACGATAACTTGGGTGTTATATGGTTTGATGCGCATGGTGATCTGAACACGGAGGAGACGACACCCTCGGGTAATATGCACGGCATGCCGCTGGCTATCGCAATGGGGCTGTCCAAGTTCAAGCTCAGTGATATTCCTGGTGCAGGTCCGCTCATTAAAAAAGAAAATGTCGTCATTGTCGGAGCGCGTGACCTTGATCCTTATGAGAAGGAGTTTATTCGGAACGAAGGGATAGCGTGCTTCACCATGCATGACATTGACCGCTTGGGAATGAAGGCGGTTATGGAGCAAGCCATAGCGATTGTAAGTAAGAACACAGACGGCGTGCACGTAAGCTTCGATATGGATTGTCTTGATCCAACGGAAGCTGCAGGTGTTAGTACGCCCGTTCCGGGAGGTATTAGCTACCGTGAGGCGCATCTGGCGCTTGAGCTGCTTGCCGAGACTGGCAAAGTTACTTCTATGGACATCGTTGAGGTGAATCCGCTTCTCGATGTAGGAATGCGTACCTCGCGCCTTGCTGTAGAAATGGCAACCTCACTGCTTGGGAAACGGATCATATAGGATAAATCACGGGGGATGAGGGCCGGCAATGGAACAATTAATGAGAAGCTTCTTTCTGACGTTAGGCAAAAGCAGGAAGGTAGGCGGCCTTGCGCGCAAATATGGGCTTAGGCTGGGGGCGAGCCGCTTCGTAGCGGGCGTTGAAATAAACAGCTCAATCGAAGCGGTGAAGAAGCTGAACCAGCAAGGCAAACTAGCGACATTGGACCATTTGGGTGAATTCATAAGCGGCAAGGAGGAGGCTGAACATTCCACTGACATGTGCTTGCGTACGATTGAAGCTATCGCAGCTTCAGGCGTAAAGGCCAATCTTTCGCTCAAGCTTACGAGTTTGGGGCTAGATTTGGATGATGGGCTGTGCGAGAGGCAAATGCGGCGCATACTGGAGCTTGCGGAACAGACGGACAACTTCGTTCGTATCGACATGGAAGATTATTCGCATTGCCAGCCGGCTCTGGATTTGTATCGTAAGCTAAACGTGCCAACTGACCGTGCAGGCATTGTTATTCAAGCCTATTTGTACCGATCGGAGGAAGACCTGCATGAACTAGGCGTTATGAAAGCAAATGTAAGATTAGTTAAAGGCGCGTACAAGGAGTCGGCAGACGTTGCATTCCCGCTCAAGTCAGATGTAGACCAATCCTACTTGCGGCTGATCGAGCAGCATTTGCTTAGCGGCGGTTACACGGCGATTGCGACTCATGACCGCGCTGTTATTGCGCATGCGAAGACGTTTATTCGTGAGCAAGGGATTTCTCTGGATCGATTCGAGTTCCAAATGCTATACGGGATTTGCGAGGAGCTTCAGGATGAGCTTGTTCGTGAGGGCTACCGCGTAAGGATATACGTTCCTTATGGGGAGGACTGGTTCGGCTATTTTATGCGAAGACTTGCAGAGCGGCCGGATAATGTTTGGTTTGTACTAAAAAATATGTGGAAATAGAGGAGAAATGAAGATGAGAGAATTAACAGCAACAGCATTCGCCAATGAGCCGATGACTGATTTTGGCTTGGAAGAAAACCGAACAGCTTTCGTTGAAGCCATCGCGCTTGTAAGGTCGGAGCTAGGCAGGGAATATCCGCTTCATATAGCGGGTCGCGCCGTACATACACCGGATCAAATACTATCGTTAAATCCTGCAAAGTCGAGTGAAGTGGTAGGCAAAGTATCCAAAGCAAGCCGAGAACTCGCAGAGCAGGCGATGAATGCTGCGTTGACTGCTTTCGAAAGCTGGAAAAAAGTTTCCGTTAAGGAGCGGGCAGCGTGCTTGATGGAGGCTGCAGCGCTTATGCGTGAGCGCAAGCATTATTTCTCGGCATGGCTCGTAATTGAATCGGGCAAAAACTGGGCGGAAGCGGATGCGGATACAGCGGAAGCAATTGATTTCATGGACTATTACGCTCGTGAAATGGTGAAGCTTGCAGAAACGAATGAGCATAAGCCTCTAGTCAAGCTGCCTGGTGAGGATAATCAATTGACCTATATTCCGTTAGGTGTCGGCATCGTTATTCCTCCATGGAACTTTCCGCTCGCGATCTGTGCAGGGATGGCAACTGCATCTATCGTTGCAGGCAACACCGTTATTCTGAAGCCGGCATCGACGACGCCTATTATTGCCTATAAATTTTATGAGCTGATGGTTGAAGCAGGTATGCCTGCTGACGTTATACAGTATCTGCCGGGCAGCGGCGCGGAAATTGGTGACTATTTGACCAGCCACCCTAAGACGAGATTTGTTAGCTTCACAGGCTCGAAGGAGATCGGACTACGCATTAATAGATTGGCTGCAGAACAGGCTCCGGGGCAGATATGGATGAAGCGGGTTGTTGCGGAGATGGGCGGCAAGGACGGTATTGTCGTGGATGAAACGGCGGATATTGCTGCTGCTGCGGATGCGATTGTAGCCTCGGCGTTCGGTTTCCAGGGGCAGAAATGTTCAGCGGGCTCAAGAGCAGTCGTTGTAGCTGGTGTGTATGACGAATTAGTAGAGAAGGTAAAAGAGAGAACGAGTAAGCTTGTCATGGGATCGCCGGAGGAGAATGCAGCTGTAGGCCCGGTCATCGACAAAAGCTCTTTCGATAAAATTATGCAGGCGATTGAAACGGGGAAGAGCGAGGGACGCCTGTTGATTGGCGGCAACAAAGGACTAGATGGCGGTTACTTTATTGAACCGACCGTATTTGTTGACGCAGGTCCCGATGACTATCTCATGCAGGAAGAAATATTCGGTCCAGTGCTGGCGATAGCGAAGGCAGAAGATTGGCAGGATGCCATTCGAATCTATAATCACACGGAGTTTGGATTAACTGGAGCCTTCTTCTCTGCGGATGAGGATCGAATACAAACAGCACTGCAAGAGATGCATTGCGGAAATTTGTATATTAACCGAAAATGCACGGGTGCACTTGTAGGCGTTCATCCTTTTGGCGGATTCAATATGTCTGGTACCGATTCAAAAGCGGGTGGGCATGATTATATGCTTTTATTTACCCAAGCTAAGCTGACATCAAGAAGAACAGTTTAGTAAAACGTGATAATGATGTTATGTTATATAACGCAAATCTATTGAAAAAGAAAAAATAAAGGTAATATATTAAAAATTCGTTGTCCTCACGGAACTTCGATGTTATACTACCTTACGTAAAGAGGTATATTGTGTTAAGTATATTGTATACAAATTTTGACGCTTTAACATATAAACGACATCGTAGATAAGTCAAAATTGATCAATGCTGCTGCGGAATGGGAGTGATGAGTATAGAGATGTCTAGTACTTGTTTGACTTCTCTCTGCTAGTTAACTTGATTTGCTAGACAAGAAGAAACGGCTTCACCGACCTCTGAACGAGGAGGAGATCCGTTTCTCGCAGAAATATAAGACTTCTTTATTGTGAAAAACAGGTAAAGTCTTATATTTAAAAAAAGGAGGAAGACCATGTCTAAGAAGATCATCTCTCAAAAGCTTCTCGCACTCATGCTGTCCTTAATGCTAGTCTTCTCGATCATCGCTCCTGGTGCTGCATATGCGCTAGAGGATAGCGTAGTTGGCGGCGTTACTCCGGTAGTCGATACGGAAGAGTCAGCTCCGGAAACGACAGAATCGGAAGTGGCTCCGGAAGATAGCGAGCCGTTATTCGTATCCGCACTTGCAGAGCCGGAGGTACCGGTAGGCAAAAGCGCTTATGAATATATGGATTACTTGGCTAATACGATTGGTTCCCGCGTAGCTGGGTCAGCTAAAGAGGTTGAAGCCGGTAATTACGTCAAAGGCGAATTTGAAAAATTGGGCTTTGGCGTAACGGTACAGCCATTCAGCTATGTTCGCTCAGGTGCGACCGTGAACTCCAATAACATTGTCGCTACTAAAGTAGGCGTTTCTCCGAAGGTTCTTATCGTAGGCGCGCATTACGACTCGGTTAGCGCAGGTAAGGGTGCTGACGATAACGCTTCTGGCGTTGCTGTTATGCTCGAATCAGCGAAGGCTGTATCACAGCTGGAAACACCGTATACGATTAAATTTATCGCATTTGGTGCAGAGGAAACAGGTACTAGAGGCTCTCAGTATTATGTTTCTCAAATGACTGCGGAAGATAAGAAAAACACGATCGCCATGATTAATCTCGACAGCGTGGCTGTCGGTGACTTTATGTACATTTACGGCAGCAAGGGTTCCAAAGGTTTTGTTCGCGATTTAGGTCTCGGCATCGCTGATCGACTTGATCTTGACCTGATTACTAACCCAGGTGATAACCCACAATATCCTGCAGGCACAACGGGCGATTGGAGCGATCATGCTGCATTCTCCAAAGCAGGCATCCCATACGCTTACTTGGAAGCAACCAACTGGTCCTTGGGAGACAAGGATGGTTATACACAAACCGTAGCAGAGGGGGCAGTTTGGCATACGGCCAAAGATACCATTGCCCATATTCAATCGGTTTACCCAGGCAGAATTGAAGAGCATCTAAGCACGTTCACTCAAGTGCTGACAGGAATCATGCTCGAAGTCGAGGAGCTTGCTCCCGAGAAGCTTACACTAAGCACGGATAAGGCATCCATTACTGAAAAAAGAACGATTGACGTTGAGTTTCAATTGCCGGCTGGCGTAACCTTGGCCAACTTGCAATGGACTTATGGTGATAAGCCTTTGACGGAATGGAAAAAATGGGGAACAAATGCTTATACAGGCGATCCGTTCATCTACTTGGAGGAACCGCCAGTAGTGGTAGGAACGACAGTAAAAGCGAAAGTTACATTTGACCTTATTTACAACACAGTCAATTTGTCAGGCTCGCACCGCTCCAGATATCCCGCTATGATTGGTACGCGTGAATTTGCTGCACTGGATCAAAACGGACGCATCATTGCGACGGCTCCAATTAAGCTGAATGCTTATGACAGCTATCGTACTTATGATGAAATCAAACCGGAAATCGACAAAATTACTGATGAAATCAAAGAAGAAACAGGCCGTTATGTAGAGACGCAAGTGCTTGGCCAATCGGTACAAGGCCGAAATATTTACTTTACGATTTTGGCTAAAGATAAAGCATCTGTAGATCAATACTTAAATGAAACGATGCCTGCAATGTTGAATGATCCGAAGGGTCTTCAAGACAAGATTAAAAAGGGTACATTAACGGATTACAAAGTGCCTGTATGGCTGAACAACATTCACCCGGATGAAGCGCCTGGCGTTGATGTAATCTTGAACTTCTTTAGAGAAATGGGTACGCAGGATGTTATTACTTATAACACGAATGAAGATAGTGCTAATCCAACGCCTATTTCACTGAACGTGAATGATGCACTGGAAAATGCCATTTTCCTAATGAACTTTACGGAAAATCCGGATGGCCGGTATTTGAATACACGGGCGAATGCAAATGCATTTGACTTAAACCGTGATAATTCCTACCAGACGCAACCGGAAACACAAATTGTAACGAAGGAAATTGCGAAATGGTCGCCGCTGTCTTTCCTTGATATGCATGGATTCGTCAGCAGCTTCCTTATCGAGCCATGTACACCTCCACATGATCCGAACTTTGAATATGATCTTCTGATCGATAGCATGTTGGAGCAAGCGAACGTAATGGGCAGTGCCGGTATTGCAAATACCAAATATACAAGCTATGAAATTCCTTATGAATCTCATCAAAACAACAGCGGTCCTAACAAATCAGGCTGGGATGATGCATCCCCTGCGTATACCGCAGTTTACGCTATGCATCACGGTGCGCTAGGACATACGCTGGAAATTCCGGAACTTAATGAAGATTCGGTAAAAGCTTTATTCTTTGCAAGCGTAGCTGCTACCAAATATGTAACAGACAACAAAGAGAAGCTTTTCTTGAATCAGCTTGAGGTTTACAAGCGTGGAGTAGACAATGTGGACAGCCGTACGGTTGATCAGTATTTGACTAACGCTGCTGATGAAGTGATTGGCAGACCGCGTGGCGAAGAAACTAATTTCTTCCCTGATTATTATGTACTTCCAGTAGCAAGCGAATTGCAAAAGAATCGTCTTGCAACCTACGAAATGGTTAAATACTTGCTTAGTAATGGCGTGAAGGTAGAACAGACAACGACAGCTGTAACGATTGGCTCGAATGTCTATCCAGTAGGGACCTATGTTGTCAATATGAAACAGGCTAAGAGAGGCTATGCTAATCTGGTCTTGTATGATGGCTTCGATGTATCGGATTTTTCTGAGATGTATGCAGAAATCGTACAAAGCTTTGCCGATATGAGAGGTTTTGACAAGTATGTCATTCGTCAAGCAGGGGCATTCAAGGGCAAAACGGCTAATGTTACCGGAGTCGTTATTCCAACTACGACAATCCCTGGCGATGCCAATCATTATGTTATTAAAAATACGAGTAATGCTGCAATCAAAGCGGTAAATGAGCTGCTTGCAGCGAAAAAATCGGTAACGATGCTCAGCCAAGGAGCAACAGGCTATGAGCTGGGAGATTTCCTTGTTTCCAAAACAAATCTAGAGCTTGTGTCTCAAAAATATTTACTGGATGTAGTTCCTTTTGATCCATCGGCAAGTAATGAAGGGAAGCTGCTTAAATCTGCTAGCGTTACAGCTACCGGAGTTCCTGCTTTTGTTCTAAGAGACCTTGGCTTCTCCGTTACGACGGATTTGGAAGCTAGTGATGTACTCATTAACACAAGCGGTGCTGCAAGTACGAATTTGATTGGCTCAGGCAAGCCATATGTAGGGTTTGGCAGAGCGGCAATGAATACGATGAAGGGAACAGCTCTTCTGCCTGGCTTTAACTTTACAACGACAGGAAGCTCCCACGAAGGGTTGTTCAAGGCAGTGTTGGAGCAAGACAGTCCAATTACAGCAGCTTATGAGGACAACGAATATTTGTATACGGCAACGGGTTCTTGGATGAGTGCAATTCCAGAAAAAGCGAAAGTACTCGCGACAGCAAGCACGGACGCTGATTTCTTCAAAGCAGGCTGGTGGCCTAACCATGCACAAGCCCAAGGGAAAACGATTGGCTTCACGTACAATGAAGGAACGATTAACGTTACTTTGTTCGCGAATGATTTGCTTAACCGAGCACATCCGCAAAAGCAGTTTAGAATTGTAGCAAATGCTATTTTCACTGCTGCTCCAGCGGCTCTGCCGGAAGACGTTGATGATGGTCCTGTTGTGACGCCGATACCAACACCGACGACGGATCCAACACCAACACCGACGACGGATCCAACACCAACACCGACGACGGATCCAACACCAACACCAACGACGGATCCAACACCGCCTACTTCTGGCGGAGGTACTGGGCCGGTAACGAACCCGACGCCAACACCGACGCCAACGCCAACACCAACGGTGACACCGACTCCGGTTGTTGTTCCTGAATTTAAGGATCTTGGTACAGTGGAATCGTGGGCGGGAGCTGCGATTGAGGAATTGGCTAGCAAAGGCATTATTTCTGGTGTAAGCACTACTTCTTTCGCACCGCTTAAAGAAGTAACACGTGCCGAGTTTTTGACCATGCTCGTTCGCGCTTACCAATTAGCAGATGAGAGTGCGCTGGTTTCCTTCAGTGACGTGAAAACGTCCGATTGGTACTACGCTTCAATAGCTGCTGCTGTAAAAGCAGGATTGGCTCAAGGCGTAGGGGATGGCAAGTTTGATCCGAACCGTGCAATTACTCGTGAGGAAATGGCTATAATGGCAGCCAATGCACTAAAGCTTATTAATAAAGATGCTGTTGTGGATGATGTTGACGGAGCCTTGGAGAAATTTGCGGATCAAGACAAAATGGCCGCATATGCTAAGGATGCCATTGCATTACTGACGCAGCAAGGTGTAATTAATGGCATGACAAACGGCACATATGCGCCTAAAGGTATTGCCAACCGCGCGCAAGCTGCTGTAATCATTAGCAATTTGTTGAAGCAGCAATAATTCATAGCACTATTAAATAAAGGAACTGCCTCAGGCAGTTCCTTTATTTAAAGCTTTTTCTCCAAGTACATACTGCCCCTTATGGGAACCGAAGGAGAATGGCAATGTTGAAATCAACTGTTTGGGGCAAGCGGAGGCTGACCATTGCCAATAAGATTTATGGAGGATTTTTAATTGCAATTGTCTGCATATTGCTTTTGTTAGCCTTTATTTTTTATAGTCTCAAAAGCTTGAACGCCTCCTATAATGAAATCATTGACTATAATATGGCTGTTCTTGTTCATATGGAGTCGATTCAGACTAATGCTGTTCAGCTAAATAGCAGCTTCAGCAGTTACCTATTGAACAAAAATAAAGAATCGCTCAAAGAAATTGATGCGGCGAGTGCTGAAATTGTCAGCCGTGCGCAAGCTGCGCTAGGAATGCTGAATAACACAGAGGACAGCGAAAAGCTGAATGCGCTTCTTGGTTGGAATGCCCAGTATCTTGAGAAAGTTGCCGAGCTAAATGGGATGGAGGCAGGCCAAGCAAATTCGTATGCAAACACGCGGATTTTCCCTTTGGCCAAGCTGATTCGGACGAATGCCAATATTCTCGCTCAAAAGCAAGAGGAGGCTATGGCGGCAGATGTGCTAGCTAGCGATCAGCAGGTGAAACGTACGAATGTATTTATGCTGATTGGCAGCATTCTCTTGGTTGGAGCGACTATGCTGCTCGGAACACTGCTCTCTAGAAGTATATCCGTCCCGATCAGGCGTTTGTCACTCTTGGCAGAAACGGTGGCGGGAGGCGATTTGCGAAGCACGGCGCTTCAAATTCGGAATAAGGATGAAATCGGCTCATTAGCGGACTCGTTCATAAGTATGAGAAGCGGATTGCAAACGATGATTCAAAAAGTGAGTGAAGCGGCCGGCCAGCTATCCATAAGCTCCGAGGAGTTAAGGGAAGGCGCAAGACAAACCTCAGCGGCCACCACCTATATCGTAGAATCGATTCAACAGGTTGCTGCTTCGGCGGAAAACCAGCAGCAAGGCACACAAGCTATTTCAGCCTCGATGGACGAAATTGTCAAGGCCATTGGAAGTATTACATCCACTGTAAACGTCATTTCGGAAACGTCAGGCCAAGCGATGAACATCGTGGATAATGGACATGCCTATATGGAGCACACTAGTCGGGATATGGGAAGTATTGATCAAGTTGTGGATGAAACCTCCCGATTTATGGATGATTTGAAAGAGAGTGTACTGCAAATCGAAAGAATTGTGGAGTTGATTGCTTCGATTTCGAACCAGACTAATTTGCTTGCCTTAAACGCATCAATTGAAGCAGCAAGAGCCGGCGAACATGGCCGAGGGTTTGCGGTTGTCGCTGAAGAGGTAAGAAGCCTCGCAGTTCAGTCGGAGGACGCATCGAAAAAAGTAGCAAGGGCGCTTGGAACGGTCCGTACTAATACGCTTCAGGCAGTCTCCATGATGAATTCAGGCAAGCAGGAGGTTGGAAAAGGAAAACGGTCTGTGCAGGAGACGAGCAGGCAGTTCCAGTTTATCCGTATCTCGGTAGAGGAGGTCGCCAATCAAATTCAGGAAATAACGGCATCCTCTCAGCAAATAGCGGATGGCTCTCAGGCAATTGCCATCTCCACCGCAGCAAGCGCCAAGCAGGCACATGAAGCTTCCGCCTTAACGCAAAGCGTGTCAGCAGCAACAGAAGAACAGCTAGCCTACATGGAAGAGATGACAGCGTCAGCAATCGCGCTGCATGCCGTGGCGAGCGACTTGCAAAGCCATATAGGCAGATTTAAGATGGAGTAGCCACTCTCTATCTCGCAAATAAAGAACCTTCTGCTCTGCTTTTATGCGGAGTTGAAGGTTCTTTGCCATTCCATGGTCATATCTGTACGAAACGTGAGCGCTATTGCCTTAAACGGTTCCGTTTGGCGCTGCTTGTACTGGGAAATAAAGTAGCAGGCTGCCTCTACTTATTGAACTAAAACTCTTTATTAGAAATCTTTTCCCATTAACATTCTAAGTGCCTTTTAAAAATGAGTTCCCCAAATTGAACTTTTCTAACTGCTTTCGTAAATGGGAGATTGGAGTTAAGCAAGCTGGTTACAGAAGCAGCCCTAACCAGTCATCCAGTGTGACAGGCCCGAAATAAAAGTTCAAATCCAAACCTTCCAGAAGCTGCTTAAGTGCGGAAGCCTCGTACTGTGTTCCGATTAGCTTAGCTGCAACCTCCGAGCTGTCGCCGCGTCCGAAGAAGTCGCCGTAGATCGCTGCACAGGCAATTATTCCTTCTTCAACCTGAAGCCGAACATCGAACGTGCCAGCGCCTTCAATTCGTTTCTTCTGCTGAACGTTGAATGCAGGAGAGCGGCCATAATTCCATTCCCAGCTGCGATAGCGCTCATCCGCAAGCTGCTGCACCTTTTGCCAATCGTCGCCCGAGAGTTCATAGAAAGGGATGTTCTCCGATTGTTCGAAGATAGATTGCAGGAGCTTTTGTCTGAATTGCTCGACAGTAAGGGGCTCCTTCAGAAATTCACTGATATTGGCTACGCGGCTGCGAATTGATTTGGTTGACTTAGATACGTACTTCTCAGCGTTGACCTTTAAGGCGGATACGACGTTATCAATCTCGGAATCGAATAGAAGCGTGCCATGGCTGAACATTTTTCCTTTGGTTGAGAACTGAGCGTTGCCGGATATTTTTCGCTCGCCTACCTGCAGGTCATTGCGTCCCGTCATCTCTGCATCTACGCCCAGCTCCTGCAGCGCACGGACGACAGGCTCCGTGAACTTCTTGAAGTTGTGGAAGGACTTGCCGTCATCCTTCATAATAAAGCTGAAATTCAAATTGCCTAAATCATGGTATACAGCACCGCCTCCAGAGAGTCTCCGAACGACATGGAGCTTATGCTCCTCTACGTATTCACTATTAATTTCCTCAACGGTGTTCTGGTTTTTGCCTATAATGATGGACGGCTCGTTTATGTAGAAGAGAAGGTAATCGTCATTGTCTGGCAGGGAACGCAAAATATATTCTTCAAGTGCCAAGTTCAGGGCGGGATCGGTAATGCCGTTGTTGCTTACAAAACGCATGTCTGTATTCCTCCTATGTGAAAGCTCATAAGGGCATTATACCTGCTTCGGCGTACGATATTCAAACAGAGCAGCGATACAGTTTGTCATCTGATACTTGATGGTTAACTCATAGTTATACTAGGCAACCGTGCAAATAATTCGTATAATCTGATGAGATGAAACGCTGGATATAGAGGTGAAGCAGATGGAAGCTAAATTTTGCATGGCATGCGGTCACATGCTCGAAACTCGTGATGTAGACGGAACGATGAGAAGAGCATGTACAAGCTGCAGCTTTGTACATTGGGGCAATTACAGCATTGGCGTCGGCGCGCTTGTGGTCAAGGATGACCGTATTCTGCTCGTTCGCAGAGCGCAGGAGCCTGGAAAAGGAAAGTGGACGAACCCCGGCGGCTACATTGAGCAGCTGGAAGCGATACAGGATACAGTGCAAAGAGAAGTACTTGAGGAATGCGGCGTACAAGCCGTTGTCAAAAAAATTGTGGCTCTTCGGGATCAGCCAAAGAGCATTCACAATCTTTATGTGGCCTTCGAAATGGAATATGTGAGCGGGGAGCCCGTGCCAGATCATGTAGAAGTGGACGCAGCCGGTTTTTTCACGTTGCAGGAGATGGAATTCATGGACGTTGCCAGCTTCACGCAATGGCTCGTTGATGTTGCTTTCCATGGCCGCTCGGAGGGGCTAAGCGTTGATCTTAATCCTGTCGTTCCTCTTGCTGGTTACGGCTTATTCCGTGTATAGCATTCTATTCATGAGGAGAAGAGACCTTCCACGCGGAAGGTCTCTTCTTTAAATATAGGAAAGGATATGAGTTCACTCATCCTTTCTCTATGCGTTTCGGGGAAACGATGGGGTCTATAGTAAAGACGCCGTCAGGCGTTTCTTCTTACTGTTTAGAAAATCCAGCTTACCCAGTAAGATAACGCGAACAGCGTAAACAGCACAGTGATGGGAATGACTAATGCCGTCACTTTTATATACTGTCCCCAACTGATCGGGACACCTCCTTTGCGAACGATATGCATCCACATGAGGGTGGCGAGTGTACCGATAGGCAGCAGAAGCGAGCCGATGTCGCTGCCTATGACGCTGGCTAGATAAGAGATTTTCAAGGTCAAGGGGTCTAGTCCCATGTTCATGAGTGTAATGGTGCCGACCATTAATGCAGGATGGTTGTTGAACAGATTGGATAATGCGCTGAGCAATCCTCCCATCATGACGCTGGCATGCATCGGACCTCCATTTACAAGAGGCTGCATGAAATGGATAAGCCAGTCCGTTAAGCCGATATTGCGCAATCCATAAATAATGACATACATTCCGAATGCAAACACGAGGATGTACCATGGTGTTTTTCTAAGCATATCAGCAGGCGATACCTTCAAGTAAATCCATCGCCAGCCGAGCAGTAGGGACGATCCGATTACGGCCGTTGCTGCAACCGAGAAGTGGAGATAAGAAGCAACAAACAGGCTTATCCGAACGCATAATACGAAGACAAGAATATTGATCATAAAGCGGTTGCGGTTTTCTTGAGGCTGTGAATGCTGGAGCGGGTGGCTTCCCGGCATGAGGTTCCATCTAGCGGTTGGCGGCAGTTTTTTCGGCAGCGTGCGGTAGAATACGGCAAATAGCAGCAGCGTTAGTAAGAGGAGTCCAAGCGAAGCGGGCACGAACATCATGGCCGTATGCATATAGAGATCCATGTGAACGATTTTTAGAGCGATTAAATTGACGATATTGCTCACGCCGATTGGTGCGCTGGATGCGGTTGCGATTAATGCGCCGGAAAGCAGATAGGGTATTTTTTGATGATTTTTTAAGCCCATGTTTTGCAGCAGCAGCAGTAGAATAGGTGTCGTAATCAAGATGCTACCATCATTATTGACGAAGAGCGTCATGAGGAAACAGAACAGGTTGGTCAGCCAGAATAGGCGTATGCCTGATCCTCGGGCTTTTTTGGTAAGCAGTTCGGCAGCCCAGTAGAAGAATCCGAAGCTCTCCAGCACAATAGCCATGACGATGGTTGCGATAATTGTAACAGCGGCGCCGCCGATGGTCTCTGTGATATCAACGAGATCACGCAGTGAAACACTGCCGCTGAGAATGACGATTGCTGCACCAAGCGAGGCGGGGATAGCTTCATTGACCTGTGGACGCCAGAAGAGAAAGAACAGCGTGAACATAAAGGCAGAGATGGTCATTACGATGGATACATCATGCATGTTTTAACCTCTTTTCAAGGATGGAGCTCTCTAGTATTCAAACAGCAGCACTCCTTTTCTAAAATTAGCTTAAAGCTATCTAATCACGGTGAAGCTTCAAGAACAGGCACCTCTTCTCTCTCCTTGTTTGATAGAGCTTTGTATTGAAAGTATACGTGCGAGATAGAGTATCCGTACTGGTCAATATCCCTATCTCTATTAAAATCTGCTAGTATCAATTGCAGATAAATGCCCTCTAATGATAGTTACCGACAATGGACAAAAGCCTGCAGAAAAACCCCCGAGCAGCAAGTGCCCGGAGGTTTGTGGACGTATCTATTAATAGGCGCTTCGTGCAGCCTGCTTAGGGTATCATCAAAATCTCGCGAATTTCCTGCTCGCTTAATGAAGAGAGAGATTCCTCGCCGGGCTGGATGACTTCATCGATCAGGTTTTTCTTTTTCTGCTGGAGCTCGTACATTTTATCCTCAACCGTGCCCTGCGCTACAAGGCGTATAACCTGCACAACGTTTTTTTGACCAATGCGGTGGGCTCGATCGGCTGCCTGCTGTTCAACCGCGGGATTCCACCATAAGTCATATAGGATGACCGTATCTGCCCCCGTTAGATTGAGACCCGTACCGCCAGCTTTCAACGAGAGCAGGAAGAGGTCTCGCTCGCCATTGTTGAATCGATTACAGAGCTCAACGCGCTCCGCGGCCTTCGTTTGACCGTCCAAATAGAAGTAGCTTACGCCTAGGTAGCCGAGCTCGCGGCTGATCAAGCCAAGCATCTCGGTGAACTGGGAGAAGATGAGCAGTCGTCTGCCAGCACTTTGGCATTCCTCGATAATGTCGAGCAACTGCTCGAACTTGGAGGAGCTTCCTTCATAACCATCGACGAACAGGGCTGGATGGCAGCATAGCTGGCGCAGCCGCGTAATACCAGCCAATATGCGAATGCGATTCCTCTGGAAGCCTTCCTCGTTCAAATGTTTTACGGTCTCCTGCTGCAGCTTCGCGAGGAAGCCGACATACAGCTGCTTCTGCTCGGGCAGCAGCTCGGATGCCTGAATGGATTCGATTTTGTCAGGCAGTTCCTGTAGGACATCGTTCTTTAGCCTGCGCAGCAGAAAGGGGCGAACTCGCCGTGCGATCGTTTCCCGTGTAAGCTCGTTGAATGCTTGTCTGCTCGGGAACAGCTCGGGGAAGACGGCACCAAAAATCGACCACAGCTCCTCAAGCGAGTTTTCAATAGGTGTTCCCGTCAAGGCGAACCGGTATCCCGCCTCGATGGATTTGACTGCTTGAGCAGTCTGAGTGGTATGGTTTTTGAAATACTGCGCCTCATCCATGATGAGCGTATGGAAGCTCTGCTTCATGTATTGGGTGAGATCCTGGCGAAGCAATGGATAGGAGGTGATAATAACATCCGCCTCCATATTCCCTCCTAATACGCCGCTGCGCTGCGTTTTGGTTCCGTCCGCGATGACAGCACGAATCTCGGGCGCGAATTTCTTCAGCTCATTCAGCCAGTTGTAGATGAGCGAAGCCGGAGAGATGATTAGAGCAGGCTGCTCCCGCTTACGAATCTCCGGCAGCACGGAAACGATGAAGGCGATCGCTTGTACGGTTTTGCCAAGGCCCATATCGTCAGCCAGAATGCCTCCAAACCGATAATGGGCAAGGGTCTTCATCCATTGGTAGCCGTATTGCTGATAATCGCGAAGGATAGGGACAAGACTTTCTGGAACCTGAAAATCGAGATTGTCGGGGTTCCGCATATTTTCCAAGAGCTGTCGGAAGGCTTTGCCGAGCTTAATAGTCTTGCTGTTTTCTTGTGAATCGATGAGATGCAGGCCGCGAACGGCAGGAACACGGAATGCTGCACCTTCAATATCGCCTTTACTTAACCCGACTTCGTTCAAGAAGCGAATCATTTCTTGAAACGCAGCCCCCTCAAGCGGCAGCAAGGCTCCATCTGGCAGTCGGTGGTATTTGCGCTTGACCTCAAGGGATTTCAGCAGGTTGCGGATTTCGGAATCAGGTATGCCATCCATGTTGAATTTGAACTCAAGCCAATCTGTACGCTCATCTATATTTACAGTTACTTTAGGCGGCGCATGCTTCGTGACAATTCTCACTTTCACCGCAGAGGTGGCATAGACCGTGAGCAGCTTCTCGAGCTGCGGCACAATACGATACAGAAACTCATACTCAGAGTCCTCGTCCTCCAAGAAGTAGCCGGCCTCGGTTTTTGCGAACGGAACGATCTCCATCAACTCTAGAATAAGCTGTTCCTGCTCACCGTTACGCATTAGTATCCGGTCTGTGCCTCGCTTCTTATCGCTGCCCTCAAGCGGATTGATCACAATGTCACCGTACTGGAACTCCAGCCCAGCAACAAGTCTATCCCTGATTCGGTCCAAGTAAAGCTTCGCTTTCAACTGTGTTTGCAGAATGCGACCGGAGATCGCTTCCGCAATCTGGACGCTGCCCAGCTTCATTAGGCCGGGAATGACCCGTTCCATGAAGGGCTCCATTTGCTCTGGAGCGATATGAACTAGCGGCTTGCGTGAATGATCTACCAGTTGCTTCAGCTCTGCAAGCCGCTGAGCAGAATCAGGTGTCAATTTGAGCAGCTTGCCTTCCGAGATGAGGAGCTCATACTCATCCATCAGCGTGAGCTTCTCCAGTCCGACAATATTCAGTTGATAGCCGTCGCCCAGTGATTGATTGAACGCAAAGTGAAGCGGAATCGGTTCTTCGCTTATCGTAATGCCAGTGTACGTATGGTCACTAACTTGCAGCCGGGCCATTGGTGCCGCTAGCAGCAGTGGAAGCAGGCTTTCCCAAGACAAGGGTGGAATGAGCAGCATCCGCTCTCCGCTTGAAGGGGCTTCCACTTGGTAGTAACGAGTGGAGGATTGGCGGAATAGGACCTCATGGCGATAAACATGATAGAGCTGCTTGATGACAGCAGCGTTCTCCTGCTCGAAGCGATGAATGGCCGGATCATAGGTGAAATGCTTCGAGAATACAAACGGCTGTCCTCGTTCGACCTTTTCGAGAAACTCACGAATTCGCTGTACAATATACAGTCGTTTCGGCCCTAGCTTCAGCTCGATGCCGAACATGAATTTTCGATAGCCGTAAGGATGAAGCTTGCATGTCATTTCGACCTCGAGTGGAGTTCTAGCATCTATAATAGAACGGTGGCTGCTGGAACGCGGACCCCGATTGCCGAACAGGCCGAGCAGACTGTCGGCCAATTGCTTATCGGCTGCGGTTGATCCCGCTTGTTTGATGGGCCGTGGATGAATAGATTTCTCTGCATCAATCTCGCCCTCTTCATCGTCATAAGGCCTGTCCTCGGGATGCAGGAGAGAAGGATACACGCGAACAGGCTGGCGTGTACGCTCCTCAAGCTCATGGATTTGAAGAAGCGCTGCGGCAACATGTGCGCAATATTTGTCATAGGTGCTGAAGGCGAGGCATGTGCATGCGGCATCCACATCATTGGCAGGATCGATCTCAATCGTGACATCGAAGCGATTATTCCCGTTCACGATGGCCGAATAGCTGCCAGACTTAGGATCAGCATCCACAAGGGTAACCTCTCCTGTGTTAAAATAAGCTTTCCCTCGCTCATAGAAGGTTTCGCCGCATAGCAGTTTAATAATTCGCTGAGATAATGGAGCGCGCATAAGGCATTTCCTTTCTAGAAACGCGCTGCGCCGCCAGAGGAGAGCGACAGCCGTTTCACCTTCCGATTAATCGATTGCTTTTATCATAGCAGAATTTACTTGTCGGGTCATAATGTCAAAGATAGAAGCGGAGAGCGCTTCTGCATACGATGCTGAAATGAGAGGGGAAGAAAGCTATAATAGAGCAATCAGATTATATTGGAACGATAAAAGGAGCTGAAAGCTATGCAATATCGCCGCCTTGGCAATAGCGGTCTTAAAGTATCCGCACTCGGTTTGGGGACGAACGCCTTCGGGAAACGAGCTGATGGTGAAACCTCTAAGCGAATCATTCATTACGCTATAGATAATGGCATTAATTTCGTGGATACGGCGAATATTTATGCAGGTATGGAATCAGAGAAAATAATTGGCGAGGCTTTAGTGGGACGAAGACAGGAGGTCGTGCTTGCGACTAAGGCAGGACTTATCCGAGGGACTGGGGTGAATGAACGAGGTTCTTCACGCTACCATTTGCAGATGGAGCTGGAGAACAGCTTGAGACGGCTGAAAACGGATTATGTTGATCTGTATCAGATTCATACATTTGATCCGGAAACGCCGCTTGAAGAGACGCTGCGAACGCTGGAGGATATGGTTCGTTCGGGAAAAGTAAGGTATATTGGCGCATCGAATTATATGGCGTGGGAGCTGATGAAGGCGTTAGGCATTAGCGACCGACTCGGTCTGAATCGATTTACAGCTACGCAAGCGAGCTACTCTTTGGCTGATCGAACGCCGGAGCAGGAGCTTATTCCGATGTGTTTGGATCAGGGGGTAAGCATCATTCCTTACTTCCCGCTTGCAGGTGGAATTCTATCAGGCAAATACACTTCCGCGGATCTGGCGCCGAAAGGCTCCAGGGCGCAGACAGATCCGAATTTCACGAGGTTCATTAATGAAGGCAACCTGGCACTAGGTGTTCATATAGGAGAACTGGCTGCGCAAACAGGTGTATCCCCCACTGCGTTGTCTCTCTCATGGCTTATGCATCAACCGGTCGTATCTTCCGTTATTGTAGGAGCGACTAGAGTGGAACAGCTTCAGGAGAACATGGAAAGCGTAGATTTGAAGCTTTCTGTCGGGCTGTTGACAGAGCTGGACAGCGCCAGTCAATCTACTCGCCACGGGGAACCATTTGCGATCTATCGGCTGCCGAAATAACAGTTATTATCCATGTATATACATGGAAATATTATCCTGGCAGTAGCCCCGAGGACAAGAACAAGCTGATCACAAAGGCCTCATGCTATAATAGTCCAGTGTATGAATGCAAGGAGAAAAGGGATGGAGGCTGACGAATGACGGTAGGTTCGCAGGACGATATAGATGGGCTCAAAGAGATTGGGAGAATCGTTGCGTTAACGTTGAATGAAATGAAGAAACATACGAAGGCGGGTATGACAACGAAAGAGCTTGATGAGCTTGGCGGACGCATTCTGGCAAGCCACGGCGCTATTTCCGCTCCGTACAAAACGTTTCAATTTCCCGGCCAGACCTGTATCAGCGTCAATGATGAGGTTGCTCACGGCATTCCTGGATCGCGGGTATTAAAGCCAGGCGATTTGATTAATATTGATGTATGCGCAGAGAAAGACGGCTATGTGGCTGATACGGGCCATTCTTTCCAAATCGCTCCTTTCAGCGAGCCGGTTACTAGGCTGTGCCGCTATACCCATTATACGATGATGAAAGTTATTTCCTCGCTAACCCATGGTGTGAGAATTAATGAGATCGGCAAGCTTATTCAGCAGGAGGCACAGCAAGGCGGATACAAGGTTATTAATGATCTATGCAGTCATGGCGTTGGCAGAGCCGTGCATGAATGGCCGCAAATTCCACCGACGTACAACAAGCATGACAAACGGATGTTGAAAGAGGGGTTAGTCATTACCATTGAGCCGTTTCTTTCGATGGGCGCGGATTATGTTGTCGAGCAGCAGGATGGCTGGACGCTGCGAACGCCGGATAGAAGCTTTGCTGCCCAGCACGAGCATACTATTATTATTACGAAGGACAAGCCAATCATTCTAACAGTAGCCTAGCGCATGATGCAGACGAGTCGATATAAGCAGGAGAAGGTTCCTGTTTGTATCGGCTCTTTTTCATATCTAAGCATAAAGCTGTATACCTCACAGATGAAGGGGAATAATGGAATTAATTGAATCAAGGT
The DNA here is from genome assembly GCF_005930355.1 of Paenibacillus sinopodophylli. Taxonomy (GTDB): domain Bacteria; phylum Bacillota; class Bacilli; order Paenibacillales; family Paenibacillaceae; genus Pristimantibacillus; species Pristimantibacillus sinopodophylli. The sequence continues at coordinate 26,817 of NZ_VDBO01000012.1, read as the reverse complement.
GGTTACATCATGACGAACAATTCCCCCGGAACAACGCAAGCCAGTTCGACAGAATCAAGCGGTACAGTGAAAACAAGCACGGATCAATCGACAGGTCAGTTGGAAAAACCGCTCCTCGAGCAGTTGCAAGATAATATAGCGTTTCTAGAAGAGACATTCGATAAAAGCTCGGATATTGTGTTTAGACATTGGCATTATGGTCCTGAGCTGAAGTATTCGGCATGTTCGGTGTATTACGATTCTCTTGTTCAGGAAGATACTGTTAATTACATGAAAATTTCGCTTCAGGATCTTACGACACACGAGATTGGTCCGGGCATGAACGTTACACCGCAGGATATAAAAGCATTTTTTGAGCATGACGGGGTATCAGCCAAAAAAGCAACGTTATGTGATGATTTGGAAATTCTCATCAAAGAAATATCAAATGGCCGCCTTGTTATCCTATTTGATCAATGGAATAAGGCGCTCTGCTACAAAGCGGAGTCTGTTGAGACACGGCAGGTTAATGAGTCGGTTAATGAATCAGTCGTACAAGGACCAAGGGAGAGTACGGTAGAAAACCTTCAGAAAAATCTAGGGTTACTGCGACTTCGGCTCAAAACGCCCAAGTTCAAGCTGGAGATGATTACAGCCGGGGGCGAGACGAAGACGACGATCGTATATGGCTATGTTGAAGATAAGGTCGATCGTGAATTGCTCGCAGAGTTTAAAAAACGAATCGAGCAGGTCAAGGAGGTCGAAGTACTCGAAACGGCCTATATCGAACAGTTAATCGAAGACTCTACGTATTCACCGTTCCCACAGCATCGGTATACGGAAAGGACGGATATGGCAGTGGCAGCGCTGCTGGACGGGAAAATTGCTGTACTTGCTCAAGGAACTGGCGGCATTTTATTATGTCCAGGGTTGTTTACTGAGTTTTTTCAATCCAGCGAGGACTATTATCAGCGAACGATTATATCAACATTGGTACGATGGCTGCGCATTATTGCCTTCATGATTGCATTAATGCTGCCTAGTGCATACATCGCACTTTCGACCTTTCATCCAGAGCTTATCCCGACTGTACTGCTGCTGGCTATTCTTAATGCGCGTGAGGGCATACCGCTGCCTGCCTTTTTTGAAGCGCTGCTGATGGAGTTTTTTTTCGAGCTGATGAGGGAGGCTGGCGTCAGGCTGCCCCGGCCGGTAGGCTCTGCCGTAAGCATTGTTGGGGCGCTGGTCATAGGAGATGCCGCGATCAGCGCAGGTATAGCATCGCCGATTATGGTCATTGTCGTTGCCTTGACAGGGATTGCTTCCTTCACCATTCCGCAGTACAACATTGCGATTTCACTGCGGATATTGCGTTTTCCGTTAATGATAAGCGCGGCCATTCTAGGAGGCTTCGGCATGATGATCTGCTTAATTCTCATTCTGCTGCATTTGTGCAAGCTGCGCTCGCTGGGTCAACCGTACCTCGCTCCGCTTGCTCCGTTCCGCTTGACTGAGCTGAGGGATGTCATTATAAGAGTGCCGCTCAAGACGATGCTGCGTAATCCCCGTAATCTTCATAACCATAAACGGCTAGTTAACAGAAAGAATGAGGAATGAACCCGGATAAGAAGAAATGCCTGTCGTCGACCTTTGGCGGCACGGCGCGTTTCATTCCGAGAAATAGAAAGAGAGGATGGCGAAATGATATAATTTCCTATGTTTTGAAGAAATGGACAGTTTGCCTCTTGATACTCTGCAGTCTGCTTCCGCTCTCAGGCTGCTGGAGCAAGTTCGAGCTGACCGAGCGCGGCTTCGTGATGGGTGTTGCCATAGACCTAGCGAAGAACGGAGATATTGAACTATTAACACAAATTTATCGGCCAACGTTCGCTCAGGCGCTTACAACGGCTACAACCACCGCTTCGAGCATCAATATAAAGACACATGACCAATCGGTGATGGAGGCGATTCGTGACATTCCCATCCACCTTGGCAGAAAAGCACAATGGAGTCATTTGCGTGTCATTATCGTTGGAGAGAAGCTGGCAAGGTCGAATGATCTCGGCCACTTGCTTGATTTGTTTTATCGGGATCATGAACCAAGGAGTAGTGTATCGCTTATGATCTCGAAAGGGAATGCCGAAAAGATGTTTTTGAAGAAGCCTTTAATTGAGCAGACCACAGCACAGCAGTTTTTGCGGGTGAAGGAATCTTCGTACCACACCTCTGCCAAAACAATAGACAATACACTGCTGGATTTGATGCTTCAGCTAAAGAGTGCGAGTGGTGACGCTCTGGTTGCCTATGTATATGGGGAAGACGATAGTAAGGAGGTTTTCTCAGCAGCCGGTCTTGCTCTTGTGAAAAAAGGGAAAATGAAGGTAGTCATTCCTGCTTCTAAGGTGGAAGGACTGCTTATGCTCCGCAATGTTTACCGCTCTGGCGTGGTTGAGGTTAAGTGTCCCTCTGGGAACGGCGAGAACGAAACGGCCGAGATTTTAACGTTCAAGGTGAAAAAGAAGCCGGTTATCAAGCGGGAGCAAATTGCCGTGAACATCCAGATGGAAGGAGATATAGCTATCGGCGAGTTGAAATGCACGAATATTACGTCTACAGAAGTCGAAGAACAGTTTATTAAACAAGTAGAGGCTGAGATATTGCGGCAGCTTAGAAGTACGATTAAATTCCTTCAGGCGAGCCAAATGGACGTCATTGGCGTAGCGGACGAAATTTATCGTTCGAATCCCCGGAAATGGGAGCAATTGAAAGAAGATTGGGACGATCGATTTGCCCAAATTACATTTAACATAAAGATAAAGCTAAGGCTTGTGACAAGCGGAACGATATCGAGCAAGCCCGCTGGTTAAGCCAAGGAGATGTGATCCGCTTATGGGTGAGCAGATTATGGTTATGGCTGCTGCTTTTGGCGGCATATTGCTGTATGACTGGTTGACCATAGATAAGCTTACGAAGCGTGAGAAGGCGCTGTATGCCGGACTTTACTTCATCTGTCTGTACATGGGGATCGACTATGTCAACAACAAGGACTGGTTCGATATTATTGATCTAATTACACCTGTTTTTGGAGACGTATCCAAGGCGATAGACGATTACTTGAAATAGAATGCTTAAAGCAGGGCAGCGGATAAGGAGGGGAGCAGCATAGAGAAGCAAACGGTAAGTGCCTACCAGATGGGCATATTGTTTTTTGTGTTCATGACAGGCTCTTCAATTATTAATATTCCTGGTCCGCTCATTAGTAAGGCGTACAACGGGGCTTGGCTCTCTTTGCTTGTCTCAGGAGCGTTAGGTCTCTTGGTTCTGGCCAGCATTCTGTATTTGAACAAGCGCTATCCGGGTTTATCATTCGTAGAATATAGCCGTCAATTAATGGGCTCAACGCTCACTGCTTTGTTTTGTTTGATTACGATATCCTTTCTACTCCAAATGCAGTCAGGTATCGTCAATGATGTCGGACTGTTTATGGTAAGCTCCATGCTGCGGGAATCGCCGATCTATGCGTTTACCTTTCTAATCTTCGCAGTGTCGGCCGTTACTGTACGAGCCGGGCTGGAGGTTATGGCACGGATGTTCACTTTAACGATGATTCTGACAACAGGATGTATTCTTCTGGTTCTACTCATTGCTCTACCGGATTATGATCCGACACAGCTGCTCCCCATTATGCCGAAGGGCATTAAACCAGTGCTGCACGGCGCCTATTTCACCTTCGGTTTTCCTTATGTGGAGGTTTTCTTATTCACGATGCTGCTGCCGTTCGTTAACAAGGAATCGGCAAACAAGCTGTCTAAGACGATGGTGGCTGCGCTGTGTATTAATATCATCGTGCTCTGCGTATCCTGTGTTTGTGCCATTATGATTTTTGGAAGCTTCGCTGGTGAAATGCCGTATGTTTTATTTTCTTTGGCGCGTATCGTGGAATTTGAGGAAATCGTGCAGCGAATTGAGTCAATTATCGGCATGTCTTTAATTCTTGGTTCGTACATGAAAACATCTATCACGCTGTATGTGCTTAATCTGTTTGTTAGTCAAGTATTCGGCATGAAGAACAGCCGCGCTCTCGTCATGCCGCTCGCGTTAATGGGTTTTCTAATGGGACTGGTCAGTGTGGACAGCGCGACGGATTGGGGCCGAATCGTCTCGACTGTACACCCTGTTTGGTCGTTTACGGCATTTATGATTCCACTGCTGCTGGTACTGCTCCTCTCCCTAATTAGGAAGCCGCGCACAAAGCCGCTAGGTGAACCAAATATCGCGAAATCGAACCCATCCGAGTGATTCAAGAGAGATGCCGCGCACGGAAGGATGGAAAGCGGTTTTCAAATGTTTTCGGTAGAGGAACAACAGGCTGTTCCTCGTTTTGAGCTGCTCCTCAATGTCGATGAAGGTAGCTGTCCGTCGCATTCGGTCAGGCTCGCTCAGGATCGCGCGAATACCTTGCTCCAGCTTGTCATGTACATTTGGCAGCGCATGCTGCTGCATGCTTTTGTACAGGTCAATCAGTCTGAGTTCGCGATGCTCATCCAGCATGACGGCGAAGAGCAGCAGGTCGGCTGACATCCTTGCGGAGCCCTTGAACTGCTCAGCAGGTATGAGGCTGATCGTAAGCGGGATGCCCGACCGCGCACACACCTGACGAATCATCTCTGCATCCGCGGCATACTGCGGAATCGTGGCGAGCACAAGTGCTTCCCCTTGATAGCCAGAGTCTGCCAAGCCTTGTTTAATGGATTCAAAGTCCGCTGCCATAGGCACGCTCTGCAAGTCTTCTGTCCATTCTGGCCAGAAGCTGTTCACTCCCTCGATCACGTCCCCTGATAACAGCTTTAGCAGCTCGCTTCTTTCAATAGCACGGTTCACCTGTGCAAGAATAGCGGGGTTTGCCAGCAAGCCGTCCTTCTGCTCGTTCACTGTAATGAATTTGCAAGTCATTCCGGATTGTCTAACCTGCTGCCAGCGTTCGGCTGCCATATCAGAGAGCCGCGCGTTATGCATAATCTGGAACGATTGCAGCTCTGCTTGGTTCTCGCGTGTGGCCTCCTCTGCAACCGTCCATATCTCCACTCGGTCAAGGAAAGCTCTCCCTTGGAAATAAGCGGCGAACGCTTCTAGAATCCAAACCCCTTGTTCATTGCCGGTGAGTCGGAAAGGACCGGTGCCTATGGGCTTGCTGCCGAAATGCTCGCCTGATGCGATGCAGGCATCCTGTGGAACGATGGAGGCGCGGTTCGTTGCGAGGAAAGCAAGGAAAGCCTCGTTTGGCTGGGCTAGCTGGATACGAATGGTCGTATCATCTGGTGTATCCATCGCGACGATAGCGGAATACACCCAGCTATACAGTCCGAGCGGCGCAAGCTGTTTGAGACGCTCCAGCGAAAATTTGACGTCCGAGGAGTCGAGCTCCCTTCCGTGGTGGAACAGTATACCCTTGCGTAGATAGAACGTCCACCTTGTTCGCGAGGTGTCTACCTCCCAAGCATGCGCGAGATGCGGCAGAATCTGCTCTCCCCGCGGATCGATGCGGACAAGCCCGTCGAAGAGCTGGTAAACGAGGTGAGACTCGCCCGTATAGTGAATAGCCGCCGGATCAAGTGAATAAATCGTTTGCGGCAGTGGAAATCGCAAAATATCCGTACGGCGCTTACCTTGTACTTCAGAGTGAAAGCCAAATTGCCCGGAAAGCCACTCTTGGAACTGGTCGCGTACGATCGGGGAATCATCTATTTGTTGCAGCAGCTCAAGCGCTGCGTGCAGATCCTGTTTGTGCATCATCTCCTGAGCCTCGAGCAGGGCGACCTCTTCCTTGCTCATGAGGAAGGTGAGCGCGGAGCGGTTGCCGCGTCCTCGCTTGGGCTCCCACACTAGCCATTCCTCCTGCTGCATTCGCTTCAGAAGGAGTACCATATTGCGATGTGTGCATTCAAGCAAATTTGCAAGCTCCTGCGTGGTGACCTCGAAGGGCGAATGCTCTTGTATATTCGGATAAGAACGTCTTATCGTCAAATAATGTCTGCGTATTTTCATGCAAAAGACTCCCGCCTCAAAATAAGAAATTTTCCAGTTATAACTTACACTTTTTGTTCTTGTTTTCTAGGTTACAATAAAAGGAGTAAATTAACAAATTGAGTTTGAAAATGGAGAGTGTCACATGAGAGATCCGGCGCCATGGCAAAAAAGGTATGATAAAATGCTAATACTTGCCCTCTTGTTCGGTCTAATGAGCCAATATTTATTTGTTGGAGCGGCGGCAGGCATTTCGGCTGTTGTGTTTGTCTGCGGCTTTTATGGTTTGTTCTTCTATTCGATTAAGGGCCGTATGGGCGGCTTCGAGAAGTGGGAGGGGCAGGCTAGCTCAGGCATGCTGCTGTTCATCCCAATCATTTTATTGACGTTGACCTATGCGATCTACAATAACCTGTTGTTCAGGCAGCTTAATTTGTTTGCGCTATTTGCTTTGATTGTTGCTCAGACGGCGCTTTTGACAAGCAGCACCATCAAGCCTTGGTATAGGGGGATATTTTATACGGAGCTGTTATTTCTAGCACTCATTAAGCCGTTTGCGTTTGTGAAGGTTCCCTTTAGTATTCTGAATGACAGGTGGCGGGGAGAGGGCGAGAAGAAGACAAGGAGCAAGCTTGGCAGAGTTGTAATGGGATTGCTGCTGGCGGCGCCGATTCTGATCGTTGTCATATCATTGCTCGCTTCAGCGGATCAAATCTTCTTATCTTGGCTGCAGGAGATTCCTGAGATCATGACTAAGTTTTCGCTGGGGAATGGGCTTTGGCGTCTAATTGTTGCTGCTTTTTTCTTCTTCTATGCTTTCTGCTATATATGGGGCCTGCTTTTCAATAAGGCAGTCGATACCACTGATCAAGAGATTATGAAGCCTAAGGAAGCAGTGCTTAAATCTGGTGGTCGTTTTGAAGTAGATCCAATCACGGCTAGTACCCTTCTGGTCAGTATAAATCTGGTGTACGTTCTGTTTGTTGCCATTCAGTTCTCTTATTTATTCGGGGCTGCGAACGGCTTGCTGCCGGAGGGCTCTGCTTATGCCGAGTATGCGCGCAGGGGTTTCGCGGAGCTTATCATGGTAGCTCTTATCAATCTTATTCTGCTCATGTGCGGGCTTCATCTCATACGGCGGGCAGGCGCGGCTGCGGAATGGGTGCGAAAGCTTTCACTCACCGTACTGATCAGCTGCACGATTGTGATGCTCGTATCGGCTTACAGCAGACTTTCCTTGTATGAAGAGGCTTACGGCTTTACGCAGACGAGATTGCTTGTACATGGTTTTATGCTTTATTTGGCGGTACTGCTTGTCATTGCGCTGATTAGAATATGGAAAGAGCATTTCTCGATGGGCAAGGTCTATATCTGCGTATCAATCATGGCTTTCGTTATTATGAATTTTGCTAATTTGGATGCTCGAATCGCTGTAAATAACGGTGAGCGTTATGAACGCACAGGCAGCATTGATTTGGATTACTTGAGCACGTTATCGACAGATGCGGTGCCCGCGCTTCGCAAGCTGCAAGCAGAGCAGCCGAAGCTGCAGCAGCTTGATGTCGTTATCGAGAAGCTGCAAGAGAAGTCAGAGCGGCATAGCAAATGGCAGTCATGGAGTTTATCCAAGCAGCGGGCGAAATAGATGAATGAACAAGGAGCGTGGTAGTGATGCATATGACGAAAAAACGTGTGTGGATCCTTATTCCTATTCTCATAGCCGCTATCATTGTGTTTCTTTACTTTGAGAACAACGCTATTGGCATTACGAAATACAAGCTTAGCGGAGGTAAATTGCCAGACGGATTTGAATCCTACCGTATCGTGCACTTGACGGATTTGCACAGCAAGTCCTTTGGCAAGGATCAGAGCAATATCACGCGCAAGGTGGAGCAATTAAAGCCTGATATGATTGTTATGACAGGTGATTTGGTCGATAGTAGGAGATACAATGCGGAGAGCAGTCTGATGCTGATGCGCAGAATGACGGAGATCGCACCATTGTATTATGTGACAGGAAATCATGAGTGGGGCTCGAGATTCCCTGCGTTAGCCAAAGGGATGCGGGAGCTTGGCGTCCATGTGATGCGCAACGCCAGCGAGACGATTAAGCTCGGGGATGGGGAGATCCGTATCGTCGGTGTGGATGATCCGACCTTTAATCATGATGCCTATAATGATGTAGACCGAATTAATGAGCATATTGCGGTTGCGCTCGAAGACGTGAACCACGCCGAAGAGCTTTACACGATTCTGTTATCCCATCGTCCTGAGCTGTTCGCGCAATATGCCCAGCACGCCTTTGATTTGACCTTCTCCGGTCATGCCCACGGCGGGCAGGTGCGCTTGCCGTTTATTGGCGGTCTTATTGCGCCAGGGCAAGGCTTTCTTCCGAAATATGACGGCGGCAAATATACGGCAGGCGATTCTACGATGATCGTTAGCCGCGGGCTCGGCAACAGTGTTTTTCCGCAGCGGCTATTCAACCGGCCGGAGGTTGTGCTTGTTGAGCTTTCGAGAGCAGAGCGATAAGGAATAGTATTAACCGGTTGGTTGTGTTAAGATTTAGTCCTATATCGAATGAGGACGTGAGTGAACGTGATCAATATTACTATTCCAACACCGGATGTATCCATTACGAAACAAAGCAACCCCCAGCTAAGCCATATCTATGGATTTACGGATTTTATCCAAATCCCGCGCGATAAAGGCGGCTTCTTTACGTTCTATAACGCGAAGGACGAGCTTCTGTTTGTTGGCAAGGCGAGAAAGCTTAGACCGAGAATTAAGAAGCATTTCGAGGATACCGTTTCGGTCATGAAAAACTACCGCGATGAAGTGACTAAAATCGAGGTTTTCATCAATGAGGATCCAGTCGAGCGGGAGATTTACGAAACGTACATTTTGAATAAAGGCAGAGCTAAGTATAACGTGGAGAAAGTGCTCTACAAATAAACGAAGTCTGCAACGACGTAAGCATTCGGTTAATGGGAGGTGCCTAAGGGCAACTGCCGCTAATCGAGTGCTTTTTTTGTGCAGCAACCATAGAAATGGGCAAAAAGAGACCCACAGCATACGGTGCTGTGGGTCTTCACTATATATATTACAAAAGGGGGTTGTTTTTATTATAGGCGGTCTTCATTAAAATGAGATGAAAATTAGATTTCATGTTTATTACAAATGCTTGGTAATGCCTGTCATATTCACGTACATATATGGAAGAAAGGCTGAATAGACTTGTTTAAAGCAGATGACTTGTCCGAAAACGTGTTTCCAGAGAGGATGGAATATGACGATATGATGCAACCACAACCGAGCATTGCGATTTTGGGAATAGGCACAGCTGTGCCGCCTCATTTGCTTGATCAGGCTGATACGGCGCGGCGGCTAGTTGAAGCGCTGGGAGACAAGACAGACGCCGCCCGGTGGGGAAGGCGAATCTTTAAGCAATGCGGCGTACAAAGCCGCTATACTTGCGAGCCGAATCTGCTCTCGGAGGCCGCCGAGTGCCGTTACCTGCCGAGCTTATCCGCACATAAAGCCCCATCGACGGCTGAGCGGATGGACACGTATAAGCGGGAGTCGGTACCGCTCGGGCTGCAAGCAGCAAGACAAGCCTTAGCTGACGGCGAGGTGGAGCCCCGAGATGTGACCCATCTCATAACAGTCAGTTGCACAGGTCAATTTTTGCCAGGGCTTGATACCGCAATTATTCATCAGCTTGGTCTGTCGCCTAGCATAACTCGGATTCCTCTGAATTTTCTGGGCTGCGCGGCCGGGCTCAAAGCGATCGGTTTGTCGCGCCAACTGGTCTTGAACGACAGCCATGCCTATGTGCTCATCGTTTGCGTCGAGCTGTGTACGCTGCATATTCAGCCTTCTGGCGATAAAGAATCGCTGTTTGCCGCTTCTTTCTTCGGCGACGGTGCATCAGCTTGTGTCGTTGGAGCAGTCAAGTCGCTGAGCAAGCCGATATTTGTACTCGGTCAGGAGAGATCAGTGCTGCTGCAAGGCTGCGCCGATGAGATGGTGTGGGAGGTGGGCAACCATGGCTTTGATCTTTATCTGTCACCTCATATTCCGAGGCTCATTGGTGAGTTTATCCCTCCTGAGGTAGAGCAACTATGCGCAGAAGAAGAGCTGGAGCTGTGGGCCATCCATCCAGGCGGCAAGGGAATCATTGATGTTTTGCAAACGAAATTTGAACTGACGGATGAGCAAATCTCTCATAGTCTAGGTGTGCTTCGTGATTACGGGAACGTATCGTCCGCAACGATCCTGTTCGTACTGAACGCGATGAGGCAGCAGCTTCATGAACGCGGATCGGGGGCTGCGAGCGGCATTGCATTGGCTTTCGGTCCGGGGCTGACCGCCGAGATGATCAAGATCGCTTATGTTCCAGCCGCTCTAGAGCAGCAGCAGCGTGAATCAGATGAAGCCTATGCCTAGAGGGCTTCGTGATCGCACGGCAACTGCGGAACTAATGGATGATTTCTCGATGGGCGGACAGGAACTGAATGAGGCGCTGCGCCATCTGCGCAGGCTGAACCGGATTTTTGCTGCGAGTGCTCCAACGCTGTTTGGAGTCAAGCGTCTTTGGAAGCGAGCAGGCAAACCACATCGTTTGTCTGTTCTCGATATTGGTGCGGGCTCGGGAGATGTGAATAGACAGCTGCTGAAATGGGCGGATCAGAGGGGAATTACGATAGCGGTTCAGCTTGTAGATGTGACTGAGGAGGCATGCGCGGAAGCGCGCCGTTATTATCGGAACGAGCCGCGGATTCAGGTCGTACAAGGCGATTTGTTTGCTTTGCCTGTAGGGAGCGCCGACATCGTAACCGCGACGCAGTTTCTCCATCATTTTGATGAAGGTGAATTGCCTCATGCTGCTCGCTGTATGCTGCAAGCTTCAAAGATGGGTATCGTTGTTAACGATATCCATCGTCACACGCTGGCATGGATTGCGGTATGGCTGACGACGCGTCTGATTTCCTCCAATCGCTATATTCGGAATGATGGACCTTTATCGGTGGCAAAAGGGTTTCGCGCTGAGGATTGGGAGAAGCTCGGACAAGCGCTCGGCACTAAGGAGATGTATTACAGCTGGAGGCCGCTGTTTCGTTATGCTGTAGTGATCGATAAGCAACAGTCTGAGAGAAAGGGTGGAGCTGAGCGGGATGACAAGAATCTATGATGCGGCTGTGCTGGGAGCGGGACTTGCAGGCAGCAGCCTAGCGAAGTCGCTCGCCGACAAGGGTTGGGATACGTTGCTGGTCGATCGGCAGCTGTTTCCGCGGCATAAGGTATGCGGAGAGTTTCTGTCTCCAGAATCCCAGAGCACGCTGCAGTCATTCGGGTTACACGAAGCTATTGCGTCACTGGAGCCGCGCCGGATCAGCTTGGCGCGGCTGATCTTCGAGAACGGGTCCGAAGTGGAGCTTCCGCTTCCTGGAGAAGCTATGGGCCTCAGTCGTTATTCACTAGACGCTGCGCTGCATCGAACCGCTCAGCAAGCGGGGGCAAGCTTACAGACAGGAACGACGGTGAAGGATGTTCGCCGAGCGGGCTATGGCTTCAGTGTAATGACCAAGCAGGGTGGGCAAAGGTGCAGCGTGGGGGCGCGGATTGTTATCGCAGCATGGGGATCGAATGGACATGCGGGGCTGCCTGGCTATCGCCGAGAAGACCCAGCGAAGCCGTCTTTCATGGGGGTGAAAACCCATTTCAGCGGTATCGTCATGGAGCCGGTTATCGAGCTGTATTTTTTCCGTGGCGGCTATATGGGTTTATGCCCAGTTGAAGGTGGTCTCGTGAACGCTTCAGCGCTGCTGCGGCGGGATGCTTTCGTGAACGCAGGCCAAACGGTGCTTTCGATCATACAAGCGGCCGCCAGACGTAACCCTATGCTGAATCGGAAGCTGGCACAGGCGGCTATGGTAAAGGGTACACAAGCTGCGGTCGCACCTGTTCAGTTGAACCGTAAGCTGCTCGCATGGGACGGTCTGCCGCTGCTAGGCGATTCGGCCACGATGATTCCTCCGCTGTGCGGGGATGGCATGTCGATGGCACTTCGTTCCAGTGCGATTTGCGCACCTCTCGCTGATCGTTGCCTACGCGGAGAGCTCTCGCACGCAGAGTGGGAGCAAACATATACGCAGGCGGTTCGCAAGGAATTCAAGGGGCCGCTGCAATGGGGCCGTCTTCTGCAAGGGCTGCTCAGCCTGTCGAACACCGAAAGCTGGCTGCCGCATGCTGCAAGACTGGCTCCGGGACTAGCGCAGCAGCTTGTTCAGGCAACGAGACTGAAGCCGTATAGCTGCTGAGAGAATTATACGGCTGCGGAAGGGGGCATGTGCATGGGGGTAGACCGAATAGCGCTATTTTCCTTCCGCTTTCCTAAAGTTATTGTCTTCTTATGGGCTGCTGTACTTATAGCGCTGGGTGGTTATGCTCTTAAGCTGGATGAGGTCGTACAGGACCACGGCTTGTATCCAGAGCATGGCGCCTATGCGGAGGTTGAACAGGCATTGACAGCGAGGTTCAACCTGCCTGCAGCTCCTGTAATACTTGTGTTCGTGAAGGAAGAAGGAATTGGCCAGACTCGTTTCAACAGGTACATCGAGCAGACGCTGAACGGGTTAAGGGGACTCGGCGGATTGAGCGCAATCGCTTCTCCGCTTGAGCGGAGCGGGATGATGGATGGTAACGAAGCTTATGCAATTCTAACCTTCACGAAGCCCGTTTATCGTATGGGCGCTGTACTAGATGAGCTTGATCGCCGACTGCCCATCTACGAGGGGATTTCCGTGAAGGCAACTGGCAAATCCGCCGTACAGGCAGACGTAAACAAAGCCAGTCATCGCGATTTGGCTAGAGCGGAGATGGTCGGCATACCGCTTGCTTTCATGGCTTTATGGCTCGTATTCAGAAAGGTTGCCATCGCACTTCTTCCCGTCATCATCGGGGCAGCGGGAGTTGCGATAGCGATGGGGCTGATGTACATGATCGGGACAAAGGTGGCTTTATCTAATTTTGTCCTCAATGTGATTCCCATGGTGGGGCTTGCTTTGAGCATTGATTTTGCGCTCATGCTCGTCAGCCGTTTTCGTATGGAGCTTATGCTCTGTATTGTCCCTTTAGAAGCATTAGCTGTATCTATGAAAACAGCGGGAAGGGCAATCTTCGTGTCAGCAGCGAGTGTACTTCTAGGCTTGCTGAGTTTTATTTGGATTCCGCTCCCGATGTTTTCGTCCATTGCGGTCAGTGCGATGACTGTCGTAGCCGTATCTTTGCTGCTGGCTTTCACGCTGCTGCCTGCATTGCTTTCATTAAGTCTGCCAGTTCTTCTAGCTAAGTCGTACAAGCCAGCGGATGGAGATAATCGTGCAGGCGGCACGGCTTTTCTATCTCGCTACGTCATGAGGCGGCCTGCACTTACAGGTTTGTTTGCCGGCGGACTACTGCTGCTTTGCCTTCTTCCTTTAGGAAATATGCGAATGGAAATTCCTGATGAGAGCTCCTTGCCGCAGGACTATCATTCCCGAATAGCCGCGGAAACCTATACGAGTATCCGCGGCCACTCTTTGCTATCAGACGTTTATGTATTGATTGAAGGAGAAGGCTTGTTTCTTCAGCAATCGGATTGGAATGCCGCTTATGCCCTGATTCAGAAATGGGAGAGCGATTCGGCGGTGTCTGAGGTTGATTCAGTTTTCAGTACGCAGCCGCTCTCTCCAGAGCAATGGCTTGCGGTTGCTTCCAATCCGGTGCAGAGGCATAAGCATGAAGCTGCTCTAAAATCCTATTTGAGCGGGAATAGGATGCTTGTACATCTTACATTGGCGGCAGATCGCTCCTCGCCGGATGCAATCCAATGGGTGAGAGATTGGGAGAGGAGAGATTGGATATCGCCGCTCCGTTTCAAGTTAGGGGGCGAAGCGAAATATCGGCAGGAGGTATATGACCAAGTACTCGGAAGTCTCGGATATGTGCTGGCGTTTTTGCTTTTGTCCAATTTTTTTGTACTGTTCATCGCCTTTCGCTCCGTCCTGATTGCAGTCAAGACGATCTTACTTAATCTTCTAAGCATTGCAGCAGCATTTGGGATCCTAACCTTGATTTTTAACGAAGGCATGTTAGGCTTGGAGCCAAGCCGTATTGCGATTATGATTCCCGTATTTATATTTGGTCTTGTATTTGGCATCAGCATGGATTACAGCGTATTTCTCGTTTCACGAATTAATGAGGAATACAAACTGACGGGCAGCAATGAGCAGGCTGTTCGCAATGGGCTGGCTTCCGTCAGTGGAGTCATAACGTCTGCGGCGGCGATTATGATTGCTGTCACGGCTCCATTTGCGTTCGGTGAGGTTACCGGGGTGAAACAACTGGGTATGGGCATTGCCATAGCGATTTTTATTGATGCGACAGTTGTGAGGCTGCTGCTTGTGCCTTCCTTGATGCTGTTGTTTGGCAAATGGAACTGGTGGGCACCGGGGTGGATAAGGCGTTAAATTTCACGACTGTTTATGCGAGGGGTACGAACGCCTTTTTATGGATACGAATAGTTAAACGCGGTATGAAACAAATGGACAAATTTACCGTCTAATAAATAATCAGTAAATGAAAGGCGGTATACCATTGCTCATGGCTAGGTTCTTAATCATGTGGATTCCGTTCGTACTATGGTTTTCTGTTGCAGCGTGGGGCTTGGAGCTTTGGGAAGGCTATAAAATTACAACGACAGAATATTATGGGCTTCGCAATATCGGGTTTGCCTTTCTAGCAATAATTGTGTTGGCTGCGATTGTTTTATACGTAATTGCAGCAGGTCCGCTCACTATCGTATTGTACCGATTTATTCCTTATTTCCCTGTGCGAATGTTCATTTATGCCATTGCAGGCGGGGCGAGCGGCGTTTGGGTATTCCGCAATATGTATAATGATTACTTTGTCAGAGGCTATGATCTGAATATGAGCAGCGCCATTCTTATATTCACAGCAATGGGTCTTGCATACGCGATAACTGATTATTGGCTGCAGATTCAGATTAGAAGGAAAGACGGACGATGGGAATTCGGAAATCGGGATGAAACCATTCGTAACCAAGGTGAATAGGAGGGGAAAATACGAAGACGGCAAGCCTTATCGGAAGCAGGTGTATGCCTTGTCCGAAATAAGCGATGTGATCGAACGCTTCGGGTTTCCACAAGCATGGAATGAAGACGGCAGCAACGGACCCGAACGTTATATTGAGGTTCAGATTTGGGATGACGCACCGTTAAAGTATATGCTGCTGGATGCTTATCGCTGAATAAATCGAAAAACCACTGCCTAGGTGAGATGATTGTAATCATCTCGCAATAGGCAGTGGTTTTTTTCAACGCCAAATTGGGCTTTATAGTTCCGCTGAGTTGAGCAGGTTATGGCAAGTAGCGGAGCTGGTTGTGCGATGACGCGTACGTATACGACTAATCGGATGACCCAACGGTTTGAAGCCGGCTGCTGGCGAAATCACGGGCGCTTCTCCAATCAGCAAGGTGTTTCTCAAGCTGCTGGATGACAGCGTCTACCCCTTGGATGAAAGGAACCTGTCTGCTCGCTTGAATCGACGCAACCGATTGAAGCATTTCTGCTGTCAAAGCGCTGTGGGGTGGAAGAAGGGACGCAAGCTGCTCTAGCGCAAGCTCGATAGGCGTAGCAGCTGCTCCTGTTCTGCTTGCTTGCTGCTCAGCAGCAAGAGCAGGTGCTGCTTGCTTCTCAGCCTTAGGAGGTACAGGCTTAGGTTCGGCAGCGGGTTTCGCGCGTTCGGCTTTATTCTGTTCGTGGGTAGACCACGTTTCAATTAACCCGCTGCCGGATTTGAAGAGCAGCTTGTCCTTATTGCTGTCTGAGATGGTTTTATCTTTGAACAGCTTAGCTATTTTTTTCACATCGCTTACAGGAAGCTCGTCTCTAGCTGCAATAAGGGCTAGTGCGTCACGATGCTCCATCGGCAAATCCTTCAGGGGAAGAAGCTGATCCTCCGTTAGTCTGTCTTTTTTAATTTCAGTACCGCCGACGATCAGCCTCTTAACTGCATTGCTGAACTTCAACAGCTCGCATTTGTTTTTAATATAGGATTCCGGCTTACCTAGCTTGGCAGACAGAAATTTAGTCGAGCTTCGGAATTTGGAATCATTCAGCAGCTTATTGAAGGCCTCGGCCTCCTCAATTGGCGAGAATCCTTCACGGGTCAAGTTTTCCGCGATTTGCTCCAAATAGATTTCCATCTCGTCCGTGACGTTAGAGACGATACACGGGATAGTCGCTTTGCCAAGCATCTTGCTTGCTTTGTAACGGCGGTTGCCATAAATGATTTTGTAGCGGCCGCCCGGTGTCGTTCTTACTTTAATGGGAGAGAGCAGGCCGATCTCATCAATGCTCTTCATCAGCTCCTGCAGCGCTTCTTCGTCGAATTGGTACCGGGGCTGATCAGTATCCTCATCAATTAAATCTGTTCTGATTTCAAAAATATCCATATGAATTCTCCTTATGGTTAAGCTATAACTTTCAACGTACATGTTCAGTTGCTCGCTTGTTCTATTATATCGCAATGGTAGAAATGTGGGAACGCTGTCTATCGTGCTAGTCGGAAGCCATATTAAGTTTGGATTTTTTTCCCCGAATATCGAAAGACGGTGGTATGATAAGAAAAATAACATCGTTCATCATCAGCCCATCTAATCCAGAGCGACAACTCGGCATGAAGGGCGAACAGCAGAGGGGAAAGCAGCTATGGTAACGGTATTGAAAAAACATTTGATCGTCCGTATTCTATGTGCAATGACCGCAGTCATGATCCTGATAGCAGCAGGGTACATCGGCACGCAGGTCGTGCAGTCGAGGACGGCGGTGGAAGAAGCGATTAATAGCTATAATATCCGAATCGCGGAGAGCTATGTCGCTACGCTGCAAGCAGATCAATATGCGGAATTTCTGAAAGAACCTAAGGAGACGGAGCTGTATTGGTCTCTTCGCGAGGAATTGAGTCATTTCCGTACGCAAATCGGAGCTCGTTACGTTTATTTTGTCCGTTTCGCTGATAATCAAGAGCCAAGAATAATGATAGACGGATTACCTAAGGATGATAGCGCAGCTTCCCCTATTGATGAAGTTACGGATATGCCTGTTACTGCTGCGGAAGATATTGCTGCTGGGAAGAGCGCGAGCTCACCGCTAATCGACAACCCTGTGTACGGCTCGTATTTATCTGCTTATGTTCCGATGAAAGATGCAGCCGGCAAGGTGATAGGAGCTATTGGTATCGACACAGATGCAGCCGTATTCCAACAGCTTGCCAAAAATGTGATTTGGGAGAGTGTTCCTCTCTACGTCTTGATGCTGGTTGTTACCTTTGTGCTCATTAGTGGAATCGTCTGGTTTGTGAGACGGTCGCTGCAGCCTTTGCAAATCGTGACCGCCAGTGCGGAGAAGATGGCCTCAGGTGATCTGGCAGCCGCTAATGCGATTTTACGTGCCAGCCCAGTCACATCGGTAGATGAAATCGGTACCGTGTATAAAGCGATGCTGACGATGTCTGAGAATTTGAATGAGCGTGTACGCGGCGTTGTCGTTAACGTAGAAAAGACATCGGAGCAGCTCGTTTCATCCTCACAGGCGTTTGCCAGCCATGCAGACCAGATGCTGCAAATGGGGGAGACGATGAACGGCTCCGTCCAGCATATTTATGAAGGTGCGCATGCGCAGAAGAAAAGCGCCGATGACAGTGCGCTTGCGATGGAAGAAATCACGATAGGCATTGTAAGAATTGCCGAGTCGTCCTCAACGGTGTCTGATGCAGCTGTACAGTCGCTCGAAACCGCACAGTCAGGTGAAGAGGCTATGAAGCTTCTGAATAGCCAGATTAGAAGTATAGCTGTATCTGCTGCTCAGACGCTTAATATAGCGAAGCAGTTGAAGGGATATACAAGCGAGATTGGACATGTAATCGGCTCGGTACGTGAGTTTGCTGATCAGACGAAGCTCCTTGCGTTAAACGCATCGATCGAAGCGGCAAGAGCGGGCGAGCATGGCGCTGGTTTCATGGTTGTAGCGCAAGAGGTTCGGAAGCTTGCCGAAGCATCTGCTGCTTCCGTCCAGCAAATTTCGACGCTGCTTGGCAACATCGAGGCAGAGTCTGGCAGAATTAGCGATGAAATGGACAGGGCTTCCAAGCAAATTGATGAGGGAGTAACTTTATCTAGTGAAGCAGCGGATTCCTTCCTGCAAGCAGTGGATTCGTTCCGCCTCGTCAGCGAGCAAATTATGGAGGTGTCAGCAGCAACGGAGCAATTGACAGCAGGTTCTGAGGAAGTTGCCGCAACCGTAACCAGCATCGCGTATATCGCGAGCGGAGTATCTGACCAAACGGAGCAAATTCAGGCGTTAACTGCGAAACAGCTTGATATGATGAAGCATGTGCAGGAGGCGTCGGCGCTGCTCAGCGAGAATACGAAAGATATGAGACAGGCTGTAGCGCAGGTCAACGTATAATCGTCAGCCGAACGGTTGAATAATTAAAGGGGGAGATGGCCGTTAGCCAGCGCTAACTAAGCATCTCCCCTTTGCTTATCTCCTACAAGGAAAACTGCAGCTTTTTATCCAAATACTTGAGCGCTTTTTCCGTACATACTTCAGCTAATTCTGCTTTGACAATCGTTTTCGCTTCTGTCATATGAAGCGGTGCCTCGGGTGTCTCGCTGAGCGTCTCGTAGAGCCAATGCTCAGAGGTTTCATAGCACATACTGCTCCACCCGCCCTCGAAATCACTCGCCAGTGCTCCGGTTATGACGATATCCGCATAGTTTTGCAAATCTACTAGCGCTCTTTCGTAATCTTTTTTCTGCTCCTTGGCGGTTAATCGCGATTCCTTGCGCAGATTCCTTGCATCAATATTGCCTGCTTCTTTAATAATTCGGTATAGATCCCGCGCATGCTGAGAGAGCAAACCGCTTTGATAACGCTCTTCTACGCTTTTTCCTTTTGAGAGCAGGAGCGGAATATGTGGGAACAAGCTGACCTGTATGAAGCATAATTTAGTTCCAAAAAACTTACCGTATGCCGCATGTTCGTCCTTGACAATTCTGACACGCCACAGCCAAGGATCTTGCTCGTTATCTTTGTGCCAGCTGTCGCTTGGGGCGACGGAGGTAAGCGAAGGGTGATCAGGGATCAGGTCGGAAAAGGGGAATATTTTATAGTGGTCAACCAACTGTACGAATTCGGGATATGTGGTAATACTCATGCGTTCACTCCTAATTTAAGTTACTCTAGTATTCTAGGCATTCCCATCGCAATCCTGCTTTACACGAAAGCTATCAAATAAAGCTTAGCGATTACGGTTACACTTTACCTGCAGGTGTATAATAATCTACTTGCACACAATTAAAGGATTAAGGATAAGAAGGAAGTGTATTTATTAGTATGATTAGAAGAATGGATATAACTGATCCACACGTCGCGGAGGAAGTGCTAGGCATTCAAATTCCATCCTACAAGGTAGAGGCGGAGCTGATCGGCTTTGAGGAGCTGCCTCCACTGAAGGATACCGTGGCAACACTGCGTAGTTGTGGCGAAGATTTCTACGGTTATTATTTGGACAGCGAGTTATGCGGGGCTATCTCCATAAAAGAGAAAGGGGATATCATTGACATTCATCGGTTGGTCGTTCACCCGCAGCATTTCCGTAAAGGAATTGCGAAGGAACTGCTTCGTTACGTAGAGAGTATGCTTGGTTCCGAAGGTGTTCTTATCGTTACAACAGGAACCGAAAATGCTCCAGCCGTATGCTTCTATAAGAAAAGCGGTTTTGTGGAAACTAACGTATTTCTGGTGGAAGGTCGTTTGTCGATTACGGCTTTCCAAAAGAACAAATCATAAGTTTTAATTTTGAGAGTAAGGAGAACGATTCATTGCAGCTATTAACGAAGGCAACCAGCGGGGCTCAAGAAGTTTCCGTTTATGAAGCCAATCAGCTATATGGGGAAATCGGTAAATTTCGATTTCTACAATTTTCTGACGATGCGATACAAGGTGCAATCGACTTGAAGGAGCCGAAGCGGATCGTGCTCGAATATCCAAGAGCGATGATCCACTTGATGGAGAGGAATAATCCTGCCTTCAATGATGTGTTTATAATTGGACATGGCATTGGGACAATTGCCGGCCATTACCCGAATAAGCGATTCGTTGTAGCCGAAATCGATGAGACGGTGATTGAGCTTAGCAAATCTTACTTTCATTACCACATGGATAATATACGAGTCGGGGACGGGCGCCAGCTTCTGGGCGAGCAGGAGCAGGGCAGCTTCGATTATATGATATTGGATGCGTTCACGGAGTCCGGTACACCCTATCATTTAATGACATTGGAGTTTATGGAGCTGGCCGTAGAGAAGCTTAATGATAGAGGCATGCTGCTCATGAATGTAACCGGAAAACTGAAGAATGATACCTTAATCGATGCTGTGTACACGACGCTCAAAGAAACCTTTATGTATGTCAAAGCATTCTCTCTCAAAGCGGAGCATCTTGCAGATGCCAGAAATATTATATTAGCAGGAAGCAACTGCTCCATTGCATATGAAACGATGGCTATGGCCGGTTTCTATGAGATTGGACTAGATGAGGGCTATGTCATGCGTGACAAACACGAACATAAGTGAGCATTCGCAAGAGGCTGCTGCTAGTAACGTGTACATTTAGCAAGCTTGCATCTTCATGGTGCTAACGTTTGTGCTGCAAAAGCTTCTCGGCAAGCTCTTTCGTAGAGCAATCCGCATATACTTCGACGGCATGACTGCGGCTGTTGATTGCCAATATTCGAATATCCTTCTTCTCTATTCCCATCCAATCCGATGAATGCCACGTTTTGCGGCAGACTAGGAAGCTATTTTCAAAAAAAATGACTTTCCATCTCATAAAAGCAGTTCTCTCCTTTGTCCGTCAGATGTCTCACAGGAGATATCCGGCTCCTGCTTACCTTGTACAATACGGCGATAGTCGCGTGGCGTCATGCCGACAATTCTTTTGAAATGTGTGAGAAAGGCATCGATATTTTTGTAGCCGACTTCTTCTGCGATCGTACTGATGTTTTGCTGTGAGCTTCTCAGAAGCTCGCAGCTTTTTTTGATCCGAAGCTGCTGCAAATACCGGAGAAAGGACTGTCCAGTATGAGCCTTGAATACACGGCCGAAATGTCGCTCACTCCACTGGCAGCGTTCGGCAAGCTGGCCGACTGTCATGTTCTCGTGCGAATGCTGTTCCATATAGATAAGAATTTGCTGGACAGAAACGGGCTTGCTCGATGGTTTGTTGAACTGTTGGACGAGTCTATGTATAGATACGAGCAGTTGTACGAGCAGTGATCGCAAGTAAGCATCCGATCCCATTTGCTGAGCACTGTACTCGCGGAATAGGCTGCAGAACAAGCCGTCGATGTGACCATCGGTATCAAAGATCGTTTGGATAGGTGAGGGCTGAGTAAGCTGCTGCTCTAGAATAGGTGCAATCGGTGGCGTTCCTCCTATCCAATCTCGCATGGCTACGAGCAAGGACGAACGGAAGACGCAGTTGTATACAATGAGCGGTGGACTGGTGCGTGAAGGTGTTGATGGCCGGAATACATGCGATAGGCCAGGCGGCAAAATAAACAACAGTCCCTTGTGCACAGTAACGATGGTTTCTCCGATATGATGAAAACCCTTGCCCTCTGCTACATAAGCAAGCTCGATGAAATCATGGTTATGGAGCGGGAGATCAAAACTTTCTGTAGCTCGGTTTACAAAGATGAACTCGTCTTCTTGCAGAAATTGCTCGACCCTGTACAACTGAGAATGTTTCGTAGACAAAGTGCTATTCCTCCCTCTTATCTATGTCTTTTTTCAAGGATTAAATGTCCGAAATGATAGTAATGTAGTTCATTGATTTTACTATAATGAGAGAGAGAATGCACGTGCAGGCGGCGGGTCGCTGGCACAGAGGGAGCTGGGTCACATGGTTAATAACTATTGGAATGCGAGCTGGGTATGGGGCGGGGTGGATGAGAGTCCGCGTAATGAATGGCGTTGCTTTCGAAAAAGCTTCGTGCCTCCACAAACCGCTGATAGCTCTGCGGAGCAGTGTTCAACGGTTCTGCGAATTAGCGCTGACTCCCGTTATGTTCTTTATATAAACGGCAAGCAGGTAGGCAGAGGACCTGTTCGCTCGTGGACGGTTGAGCAATTTTATGATTCCTATGAGATTGGACATTTAATAATTCCGGGACAGCTCAACACGATCGCCGTATTCGTGCTTCATTATGGCGTATCCACCTTCTATTATGTGCGAGGACGCGGCGGCTTGCTTGTACAGATCGACAGCCTTCAGTCATCAAGTGCCGAAATGCTGCTTGCCACGGATCATACTTGGAAAACCTCCATTCACGAAGGGCATCATACACGTACGCCGCGAATGTCCTGCCAGCAGGGATTTTCCGAGTATG
Organism: Paenibacillus sinopodophylli; assembly: GCF_005930355.1. Classification (GTDB taxonomy): domain Bacteria; phylum Bacillota; class Bacilli; order Paenibacillales; family Paenibacillaceae; genus Pristimantibacillus; species Pristimantibacillus sinopodophylli. The sequence continues at coordinate 4,292 of NZ_VDBO01000012.1, read as the reverse complement.
TGGATGCAGGCTTATGGCCAGATCAATGGCTTGAGACCGACTATGATGATCAAAGCTGGGAGCAGTCGCATGTGATTGGAGAAGTGGGAGCAGGCCCTTGGCTGTCGCTTAAGGAACGCGATATTCCTTTTTTAGCGGAATATCTGGTCTATCCCTCACGGATTCTGTCGTTGAACAGTGTCCGTTCTTTTACATATTCGACAGCAATTGATATGCGCAATCATATGGTTGCAGGCAGTGAGGATCACGCCAATATAGTTGGTTTCACCGGTTATGCGGCAACGACCCTTCGTGCGGAAGAGGAGACGGAGATTATATTAGGCTTTCCCTCTGCAGGAGAATGCGTAGGCTCGATATCGCTGAATGGGAATAAGCTGAGCGAGGAGCTTTTTACAGGTGAGATGCCGGAACGCTATGCTTCTGTTACGCTCCATAAAGGTGATAATTTGCTGCTAATCGATGTTAGCGGACGAATGCATACGGGCAAGTTGCATATCGGTATTTACAGCGAGTCAGCTGTTGCTTTGAGAAGTCCGCTGCTTACAGCGGAAGCAAGTCAACAAGAGAGCAAATCTCCCTATATTTCGATCGGACCTTTTGATTCGACGTTTTATCTCGATCACCAGGCGACGAGAGAAATCGATTTCGAGGACTTGACCTATAAAGAGGTTATTGACAAAGTAGTTGTTGCCGAGGATTTAGCCGAATATGCAGCTTTTATTCACGAGATTAATGAACGCTATGTGAGTGAAGCAGATGTATTCGGGCTGTCCGTCTGGAGAAGAGCGAGCAACCCCCATCCCGTCCCTGCAGCGCTGCAAAATGCGATTATTCCGAATGCGGAAGCCGGTATCATTCCGATGTATTCCGGCTTCGATACAGAGCTTATTATTGATTTCGGCAAGGAGCTTACGGGTTATCTCTCGTTTGAACTCGAGGCAGGAGCGGGAACTATACTGGATTTCTATGGATTCGAGTATATGACGGAGGATTACAGGCAGGATACGTTCGGGCTCGATAATACACTTCGTTATGTGTGCAAAGAGGGCAGACAACAATACGTATCACCGATACGAAGAGGACTCCGTTATTTAATGCTGACGGTTCGGGAGGCTGCACGTTCGGTTAAGCTAATCAACGTTCACTATATGGCCAATCATTATCCGGTTGCTGATATCGGCAGCTTTGAGTGTTCAGATCCGCTGCTAAATGACATTTGGGAAATTAGCCGTCATACGACGAGGCTTTGCATGGAAGATACGTTTGTGGATTGCCCTGCCTATGAGCAAGTCTTCTGGGTAGGAGATAGCCGCAACGAAGCACTTGTCAGCAACTATTTGTTTGGCGTCAATGACATTGTGAAGCGCTGTTTGAGACTTGTTCCAGGCTCCAAAGATCAAACGCCGCTATTTGCCGATCAGGTACCAAGTGGGTGGAGCAGTGTTATCCCGAATTGGACGTTTTTCTGGGCGATTGCTTGCCGGGAATACGTGGAGCAGACAGGAGATATGAGCTTTGCTGCTGAGATATATCCGCATATTCGTTTCACCCTTGGGCATTATCTGAAAGAAATGAATGAAGATGGCCTTCTTGCGATTAAAGGGTGGAATTTACTCGACTGGTCGCCGATTGATCAGCCGAATGACGGAATCGTGACACATCAGAATTGCTTCTTGGTCAAAACATTGCGTGTAGCTGCTGAGATGGCTGTCTTCGCCAATGATCCGGAAGGAGAGCTTCAATTAACAAAAGCGGCAAGCTTGCTTCAAGCTGCTATTAATAAGCATCTGTGGTCGGAGGAAAAGTCTGCTTATTTGGACTGCATTCATGTGGATGGACGCAGATCCGATATTTTTTCAATGCAGACGCAGGTTGTCGCTTATTTGACAGGTGTAGCGCAAGCTGAGCGAAGCGATATAGTGGAAAGCTATTTATTGGAGGCACCTGAGCCTTTTGTTCAAATTGGCAGTCCATTTATGTCCTTCTTCTATTATGAGGCGTTATCGAAATCGGGTCAGCACACAGCTATCGTAGAGGATATTCGCTCGAATTTCGGACAAATGATCGAGCATGGTGCTACAACCTGCTGGGAGATGTATCCCAATTTCGCGGAAAATAGAGCGAATCCCAACATGCTGACGAGAAGTCACTGTCATGCTTGGTCGGCTGCTCCGGCTTATTTTCTTGGTCGAGAGGTGCTCGGCATTCGAAGTGCGGCGATCGGCTGGTCAGAGGTGGACATTCGCCCAGAGCCGTGCGGTCTTTCATGGTCGAAAGGGAGCGTGCCGCTGCCTGATGCAGGTCGTATCGATGTATCATGGAAGCTAGTAGGAGATGAGATGATCGATATTTTTGTGCAATATCCTGATTCAGTCAAAGTAAATATAATCGTACCTGAGGGCTACCGAGGAAACATTAGAGAAAAGAAGCTAGTTGTGTAGGTTGTTTTGAATAAGGTAAGGTGTGGCATTCTTCTATAATAAGGACAAATAAGCTCTCTCTGTCTTCTGGCAGCGGAGAGCTTATTTGTATAGCTTGTTTAGTACAGGTCAAACATGTTGACTTCATAGCCTTGCATTTTCAAATACGTAAACAGCTGAGCACGGTGATGCTGCGCGTGAGTCGTTATTTCTACAAGCCATTTAGCTTGCACGGTGCCATGCTCCAGATAGAAGGGCGTTGTGATTTTATGAAGGAAATCGTCCTCGGAAAGACTCTGCATATAAGCTTTAACTTCTTGAAGCCCAGTAGACATCCAGCTCACAAGGCGTTCGATGTCAGAGTCTGCCGCGATGTCGGCCTCCAGCTTACGGATTACGTCTTCACTGTTTTCTTGTAGTATGAGCAAATCAGAAGACGGAACGGAAACGAGATGCTCGGTCAGCTCCAGCAAAGATCTCATATTGGCGTGCGGCCTGAAGCTCCAATGCTCAGGTGAAATTTTACGGATAAGATTGGTGGATGTTTTGACGATATGTTCTAATTCTTCGAGAAGCAAAGCTTTCACTTCATTTACAGGCGGCATGTGGTTTCGCTCCATTCATATATCGTTCATAGTATGCCTAGGTAGGCTCGTTTCTAATTGTAGACTATAATAGTGACAAGAGTTGTCACAAATAAAAAGGGGAGGTGGAGAATAATCGTGTCGAAGTCGAAACGACTGATGGAATTGATGATGACGGTTAACCGCAAACGGAAATTTACCGTCAAGGAGCTTGCTCAGGAGTTTGAAGTATCAACGCGCACGATGCTAAGAGACTTGCAGGAGCTAAGTGAGCTTGGTGTTCCCTTATATTCGGAGGTAGGACCACATGGCGGTTATCAGGTGCTGAATGAAAGAATACTGCCGCCAATCGCGTTTACAGAAGAGGAAGCGGTCGCTATCTTTTTCGCGAGCCATGCTCTGCGTCATTACACCTATCTCCCTTTTAAAGAAGAAGCATCCTCGGCCCTCAGCAAGTTTTACTTCTATATGACGGGGGAAGTTCGCGACCGAATTGACCAGATGAAACATAGAATTGATATTTTCACGCCAGAAAGAAGCTCCGAGGTACCGTTTTTATCCATATTGCTTGAAGCATCCATTCATCAAAAAGTGCTTCATATTGGCTATGGTTCGCGAGACGGAGAGTTAAGTAGACCAATTCAACCGATTGGCATTTATGCCAGTAATGGTTTTTGGTACTGCTCTGCTTATTGTTTTGTTCGAGAAGAGCTTCGATTATTTCGGTGCGATCGCATTCGAACAGCTGAGTATGATTCGACTGGAGTGGTACCCATGGATTTCTATGAAGTTCATCTTGATAATAGGGATGAATATTTCCAAACGGAGGTAATCTATACTGAGATTTATGTAGACCTGAGCAGGGAAGGCGTGCAGCGCTGTGAGACAGAGCTATGGCCGATGCCTACGCTTCATGTTCGGGAGGACGGCACAGGCTGGCTGAACGGGACGGTTCGGCAAGTGGACATTCCTTATTATTCGAAGTTTTTTATGGGGTTAGGTAATGAGGCAACAGTAAAGAGACCGGCGGATCTTATTGAAAGCATGAAGTCGATATTATTGGCTATGATGACGAAGTATGTATAGTTCCCGGCAAAAAGGTTCAGACTGTTTGAAGTGGTTCTTAAATTAATTTTAAAAAACACTTGCATTACTATGCTTGTCCATGGTATATTCTTATTCCGGCCAAGAAATACACCGGAACACAAGAAAAAAGCTTGCTCTTTGAAAACTGAACAACGAGTAATAACTGCCTCGCAAATCCTTCGGGATAAGCGAAAAAGCGATA
>NZ_VDBO01000011.1:150652-150939 GCF_005930355.1 Paenibacillus sinopodophylli | reverse complement strand
GATACCGTCGGTGTTGCCGTGATGCTGCTCACGCCATTAGCCACGCTCGCCGTGTAGCTTGTCGTGCCAGATGCAAATAAAGGACTCAGCGTTCCACTCGACAGACTCAACCCGCCTAAGTCAGCGTTGCTGCTTAACGCTGCCGCCGCTCGTGTCACCGTCAACGTGTACGTCTTCGTTGTTATGCCATCCTCTGCCGTCACCACCGTTGTGATCGTGTTGCTTCCGACACTCAAGCTAATGTCTCCCGATGCTGCTCCGCTCGCAACTGCTATGCCGTTCACCGT
>NZ_VDBO01000011.1:30806-150552 GCF_005930355.1 Paenibacillus sinopodophylli | reverse complement strand
TTAAGTCAGCGTTGTTACTTAACGCTGCCGCCGCTCGTGTCACTGCCACTGTGTACGTCTTCGTTGTCGTGCCATCCTCTGCCGTTACCATCGTCGTGATCGTGTTGCTTCCGACACTCAAGCTAATGTCTCCCGATGCTGCTCCGCTCGCAACTGCTATGCCGTTCACCGTCACCGTCGCGCCGGCGTCCGATACCGTCGTTGTTGCCGTGATGCTGCTCACGCCATTAGCCACGCTCGCCGTGTAACTTATCGTGTCAGACGCAAACACCGGGCTCAGCGTTCCGCTCGATAACGACAACCCGCTTAAGTCAGCGTTGTTACTTAACGCTGCCGCCGCTCGTGTCACTGCCACTGTGTACGTCTTCGTTGTCGTGCCATCCGCTGCCGTTACCACCATCGTGATCGTGTTGCTTCCCACGCTCAAGCTAATGTCTCCCGATGCTGCTCCGCTCGCAACTGCTATGCCGTTCACCGTCACCGTCGCGCCCGCGTCCGATACCGTCGGAGTTGCGGTGATACTGCTCACGCCATTAGCCACGCTCGCCGTGTAGCTCATCGTGTCAGACGCAAACACCGGGCTCAGCGTTCCACTCGATAACGACAAGTCGCTTAAGTCAGCGTTGCTGCTTAGCGCTGCCGCCGCTCGTGTCACCGTCACGGTGTACGTCTTCGTTGTCGTGCCATCCTCTGCCGTCACCACCGTCGTGATCGTGTTGCTGCCCACGCTCAAGCTAATGTCTCCCGATGCTGCTCCGCTCGCAACTGCTATGCCGTTCACCTTCACCGTCGCATTGCTGTCCGACACCGTCGGTGTTGCCGTGATGCTGCTCACGCCATTAGCCACGCTCGCCGTGTAGCTTATCGTGCCAGATACAAACACCGGACTCAGCGTTCCACTCGATAACGACAAGCCGCTTAAGTCAGCGTTGCTGCTTAGCGCTGCCGCCGCTCGTGTCACCGTCAATGTGTATGTGTTCTTCGACGTGCCGTCCTCCGCTGTCACAAATATCGTGATCGTGTTGCTACCCACATTCAGGGTAATCGCACCCGATGCACTGCCGCTTGCCACCACCGTACCATTTACTGTTATCGTTGCCTTGCTATCTCTCGCCGTCGGTGTAACCGTGATGTTGCTCACGCTGTTCGCCACGTCAGCAAAGTATTTGGTATAGTTCAATGGGTCTTCCATAGGTGTGCCGCTTGATAACGTCAAACCGTTGTGTTTTAAAACCGAGTCAATGCCAAGCAAACGCGTCACCGTCAACGTGTACGTCTTCGTCGTACCGTCCTGCGCTGTCACCAGTACTGTGATCGTATTACTGCCCAAGTTCAAATTTACCGGGGACTGGCTGCCACTTGTCACTACCGTCCCGTTCACCTCCACCGTCGCCCAGATGTCAGACAATACCGGCTTTACCAGGAGACTAGTCACACCATATAAGTTGCCTAACGCATAGCTGATGTTGCCAGGTTCAAAATCAATGTTATAAGGAATAACACCATTCTCTTGGTAAAAAGTCAAATCACTCAAATCCGCATTGCTGCTTAGCGCTGCCGCCGCTCGTGTCACCGTCACCGTGTACGTCTTCATCGTTGTGCCATCCTCTGCCGTTACCACCGTCGTGATCGTGTTGCTTCCCACGCTCAAGCTAATGTCTCCCGATGCTGCTCCGCTCGCAACGGCTATGCCGTTCACCGTCACCGTCGCTCCGTCGTCCGATACCGTCGGCGTTGTCGTGATACTGCTCACGCCATTCGCTACGCTCGCCGTGAAACTTGTCGTGCCGGACGCAAACGCCGGACTCAGCGTTCCGCTCGATAACGTCAAGCCGCTTAAGTCAGCATCGCTGTATTGTATAATCCTTCCATTATCCCCCACCACTACATAAGTACCGCTGGAAGAGATAACACCTCTAAGTGTATCCGTGATTCCTGACGAGCGACTCGTCCAGGTTATCCCGTCGCTGGAGGTCAATATCCTACCACTGTCCCCCACCGCTATAAACTTACCATCTTCGTATGTGACACTACGAAAATGAGTGCCAATTCCCGACGTGCGGCTTGTCCAAGTCACCCCATCATCAGAGGTCAATATTAATCCTACTACCCCTACCGCTACATACATGTTGGTACCGTTGCTGACGACATTCGTAAGTGTATTTGTATGTAACGGGGATGTTTGGTCCGTCCAGGTCACTGCATCACTGGAAGTCAAAATCGCTCCACTCTCTCCCACCGCAACAAACTTACCGTTGCCGTACGTAACAGCAAGAAGTTGATTCGTGGTGCCTGTTGAGCGAACCATCCAGGTCGCTCCATCATCGGAACTCACTATCATTCCACTGCCTCCCACCGCCACAAATTTATCAGCACCATAGCTGATACCATTTAACGGATTCGCGCTACCCGATTCAGATGTGTCTGTCCAAGTCACTCCATCAATTGAATTCAACACTTTTCTAGAATTCCCCACCGCCACAAACTTATTATTGCCATAGGTGACGGCATTAAGTTGATATAGACCTGACCTACGGATCGTCCAGAATGCTCCGTCATTGGAAGTTACTATCGTATCATCTACTCCAACAGCCACATACATACTGTTTCCATAGCTCACACTACGAAGATTATTCGGGCTACCCGATGTACGACTCGTCCAACTTACTCCATCAGTAGAACTCACTATCATTCCACTGCCCCCCACCGCTACAAACATGCCGTTGCCGTAGGTCACGCCCTGAAGGCTATTCGAGGTATTAGACGTCCTGTTCGTCCAACTTACCCCATCACTGGATGCCAATATCGTTCCATTATTCCCAACCACTACAAACGAACCGTTACCGTAGCTAACACCATAAAGGAAATTCATGTTACCCGACGTACGCCTCGTCCAACTCTCTCCATTACTGGAGGTCAGTATGGTTCCAGTGAACCCTACTGCTATATACATATCGTTGTCGTAGATAACATTCATAAGATGACTACTTTCATCCGAAGAGCTATTAGCCCAGGTCGATCCGTCACTCGATGTCAGTATCGTCCCACTTCCCCCCACCGTCACATACTTACCATTGCCATAGCTCACGCTACTAAGATCAATCAGCGTGTTCGACGTCTTGCTCGTCCAACTTTCGCCATCACTCGAGGTCAGTATCGTCCCACTATTCCCCACCACCACAAACTGGCCATTGCCAAAGTTGATACCAATAAGATAATTGGTGGTTCCCGACGAACGCCCCGTCCAACTTATACCATCACTTGAGCTCAATATCTTTCCATGTGACCCCACCACTACATACAAACCACTACCGTAGCTAATGTCATATAAGTCGTTTGTTGTTCCCGACGTACGGCTCGTCCAGCTTACTCCATCACTAGAGGTCAATATCGTTCCGTTGTCCCCCACTGACATATACATGCCATTCACGTAGCTAACGCCATTCATATCTTGACTCGTGGGTATCGGACTCCGAATATTCCACTGATCATAAGAAGCTGCCGAAGCCAACGCAGGAATCAGGCCTCCCAAAATGAATAATAAGGTTAATAAGAAAAAAAATCGTCTGATCATAGTTATTCCACTCACCTATTCCTAATTAATATTGAGCTTATTTAGAAAAGTATAACAATGACAAGGAGTTGAATTCTTAATGAATTCTTAACGGAATTCAAAATGTATATCTGTGCTACACTTTCTTCTGGCAACCTGATATATTTTAATAAAAAGTGACAACTATGGAGAGTGACCTACCCCTGATGAATTCAGACAAAATTCTAATCGTTGACGACGAACCCGAAATCCGTCAGCTCATCCGCATTCACGTCGAACATGCTGGAATGGAAGCTTTCGAAGCTGAATCAGGACATGAAGCAATAGCGCAACTAAAGGGAGCTCCCTTTAGCTTGATGATTCTCGATCTGATGATGGATGACCAAAACGGATTCGAGGTCTTACACTATCTACGAGAGAATGAAATGGAGCTACTAGTCATCGTGCTTAGTGCCAGAAGAAACGAAGAAGACAAAATCACCGCACTCGGTCTTGGCGCAGTAGATTTCGTTACGAAACCCTTTAGCCCACTAGAGCTTATTGCCCGTTTACAAACCAATCTCAGACGACTACGTCCCAAAGCTCATCTCAATACCGCTGTGATTCAGCTGAATAATTTGAAGCTCGATGTTGACAATCTACTCCTTGTTAATCATGGAGAAAGCTATACCTTGACCCAGATGGAGTGCGAACTCCTTCAATTGTTTATGAGAAATCCTGATCGCGTACTAACCAAAAGAGAAATCTATCAGCAAATCTGGAATCACGAAAATTATGATGATAACACGTTAAGCGTTTTTATGAATCGGCTACGCAAAAAGATAGAACCTCTCCCCTCTTCTCCTCACTATATTCATACGATTCGAAGTGTGGGTTATCGTTTTTCGGGAGATGGACTATGAAACTTCGTACAAAAATGTGGATTTTCGTCATTTTGAGTTACGTAATAAGCTTGGTTGTATTCCTCGTTCTCATCAGAACAATAGCGAATGTCGCTAATGATGGATATTCCTTGCATATTCTGGACAATATTGCACATTCCGTACTGGAATCCGCCCAGGAGCAGCAAGTATTCAGTGAGCATGGAATTGAATCAGCTTTAACGCCTTTTTCCAAGGAGCATCCGAAAATCCGTTTTGAATGGATCGCCTCTGATGGCACAGCGATATACGACTCTTCGGGCATCATGAACCATTATCAATTTAAAGAACTGTTCGATCGATTTCTCGACATGAGATATACACTATCAACCGACGGAAATCAGGTTTCACTGGCCTATGCATCAGAACAGAATGGAGAAACCTATTATTTACTAATGGGATTGCCTACTGATGCGTTAAAGCCAGGCCAAATGTATTTCTACGTTCGTTCCTTTTCCGTATATTTTATTTTTGCATTACCTATATTGGTCGCATTTTTAATACCATACATACTATCTTCATGGTATTTTTACTCCATTAATCGACGTATCCGCAAGTTAAATATGGCGTTGAATCAAGTTAATATCCAAACGAATGTAATGGAACTGAAGGATAACTCCAAGGATGAAATCGGTCATCTCACTCGGCATTATAATGACATGACTCGAAGAATACGAACGCAAGTCAATCAAATCGAACAATTGGAGAATAATCGCAAGCTCTTGCTGTCTAATTTATCCCACGATTTGCGAACACCTTTAACTATGATGCTTGGCTATGCTGAGTTGATTCGAACTGGCCATTACAAAGATGAGAAGGATCTGCAAACCAGCGCCAAAATCATTCTTCAACGCTCCCGATACATGGCCAAACTTCTTGATCAAATACTCGACGTTTCACGACAAGAAACCGATAAGCTGGAAATCCATTTCTCCTCCTATAACTTATCCGAGCTTATTCGAAAAATTGCTTCTGATTACCTTTTTGTTATTGATGAACAGGAATTTTTATTTGAGGTAGCCTTACCGGAAATGGAGGTTTTTGCATGGATTGATGCTTCATTAATCGAAAGAATGCTCCGCAACTTGCTAGATAATTCCATTCGTTATGGGAAGGATGGACACTTTCTCCACATCGAGCTGATTGAGGAAGAACAAACTGTGTGTATTGTAGTGAAGGATAAAGGTGCAGGAATTCCTCCAGCAGAACAGGAGCGAATCTTTGAACGGTTCTATCGTGTAGATCGGGGAAGAAAGGGTGAAGGCCTTGGCATCGGACTATCTATCGTAAAGGATATAGTCGAGGCGCATCAAGGCAATATTCAACTGACCAGTATCCCCTACGAGGGGACTACATTTCTCATTAAGCTGCCGAAGAACTAGATGAATCCTTATCAAACAGAGCCCATTACTGCTTCTTATGCAGTAGTGGGCTCTGTTTGTTGTGCAAAGTGACATTTATTTTCTCGAGCATCACGGTTATTTATCAACTCTGTGTAATAATACGACCGACTCCACATGTGTGGAGCACTTACGCTCCTATTCGCAGATTGAGCATCGCCGCTTCTACCCTCAATTCGATCCTCTGCTTTACCACTAGCGATGATACGGTTCACCGTAACATCTATAGAGCGAAATCGAAGGCACCCTAAATGGATTGGCGCAACTCCTGAATATCCTTGGTCGGCGGACTTCCGTACATGCGGGCGTATTCCCGGCTGAACTGGGAAGGGCTCTCGTAGCCTACCCGAAACGCCGCATCGGAGGCTTGAACGGATTCCGTCAACATGAGGCGTCTCGCCTCTTGCAGACGCAAGGTCTTCTGGTATTGCAAAGGGCTCATTGCCGTGACGCGCTTGAAATGCTTGTGGAACGCTGACACGCTCATGTTCACGGACTTGGCGAGCTGCTCGACCTCGATCGGTAGGTTGTATTGTCGGTTGATCGATTGGATCGCCTGCGAGATGTTATGCGAATGACTACCGATAAGCGCGAGTTGGCGAAAGACCGCGCCTTGTTCGCTTTGAAGAACCCGGTATAGGATCTCGCGGACAATCAGCGGCGATACTATCAGAATGTCCTCCTGCTCGTCGAGCAGCCGCATAAGCCGTACGAGCGCTTCGAGCATCGCGGGGGTCGATCGGTTGACCTTGATGCCGCGAGCGGACGCGGCAGGCGCGGGGACTGAAGAACTCATTTCTCTGACGATATCCAAAATGACATCGTTGTCGAAGCTAAGTTTGAGGCTTAGATATGGCGTCTCCGGAGACGCCTCGATGATTCGACCGAGGATGGGCAGGTCGACAGAAACGACGAGGTAGGTAGACGGATCGTAGCAGTAGGTCTCGTCAGCCAGCGAGGCCGTTTTGGCGCCTTGCGCCACGACGCAAATGGACGGCTTGTACACGGATTCCATCGGCTCCGACAATTCGGTGGCATGCATTAGCTGCAAGGAAGGCACGACAGTAGGGTGCGTCCCGGTCGAGGGAGCATGGCGGAGGATCAAGGACGCCAGTTGCCGCTGGGCCAGCTTCAAACGTTGCTCTTCGTTTATCGTATTCATCAAGGAGACTTCCTTTCCTGGGAGATTGCATCTTACCTATATAATAGCTGGACGGAAGAGAATTAGGCAAAGATCGAACAGGTATGGTCTACCGCCGCGATATGTCGTTTGGTTATCATAAGGATGCGAGGTCGAACAAGAAGGCATAGCCGGTCGACTGATATCCGGATAAAGGAGCGAATGACAATGAGTTTGAACGGCAAAGTTGCAATCGTAACGGGAGCATCCCGAGGCATCGGACGGCAAATCGCTATCCAACTGGCACAGTTGGGTGCGAAAGTGGTCGTCAACTATTCCTCCAACGAGGTGAAAGCCGAGGAAGTCGTGGAGACGATCGGGCAAGCCGGAGGCGAGGCGCTGGCTATCCGAGCGGATCTGGGCAAGATAAGCGAAGTCGAAGCGTTGTTCGAGAAGACGCTCGAGCGATACGGGCGCATGGACATTCTAGTCAATAATGCCGGCACGATGGAGAACGCGGCGATCGGGGACGTATCGGAGGATAGCTTCGACCGCCAATTCGCTCTTAACGTGAAGGGGACTTACTTCGCTTGTCAACAAGCGATGAAACATATGTTGCCGGGCGGAACGATCCTTAACTTCTCGACATCCGTGTCGGGCGCGATGCTTCCGACCTATAGCGTCTACGCTGCGACGAAAGGCGCGGTTGAGCAATTGACCCGCCAACTGGCGAAGGAGTTCGGCCCCAAGGACATCATTATCAACTGCATTGCGCCCGGGCAAGTGGCAACGGAATTGTTCCTAAACGGCAAATCGCCGGAGCTGGTCGACTCGTTCCGCCGGATGAACGCGTTCGGGCGATTGGGCGAACCGGAGGATATCGCGAACGCGATCGAACTGCTCGTCAGCGACAAGGCCCGTTGGATCACAGGACAGACGATTCGAGTTAACGGCGGGTTTAATTGAATAGAAAGGCAAGGCCAGCAAGTCGTTAATTTAGGTAGCCAGGCACAAAGACACGCACCTTTACAAGGTTGCGTCAGACTGTCGAGAAAGTCTCGGCAGTCTTTATTTTCTTGATATTCGAACCTTACACATATTATAATCATCAATCTGCTATGAAGAGCGTGAATAATATCAGTCTTCGCAACTGCCTCGTCACCTTCGAACTCGAAATAATCTACAGTGGTTAGGTCTCTTAGAGAATTTACAACCCACATTTGCTCAAACTTACTCTATAAAAAAACGAAGACTAAACGCCGGTCCGTTAAAACAAATCGTGCTGACCCATGGACATCCCGATCATGTCAGAAAATTACACGCTATTGGCAGCTTAAAACCTTGTTTTAAACCAGGTCATTCGCCGCGACACGTCGTCTTCTATCACGAAAAAGATCGGATTATGCTATGTACAGCCGTTGTCTCTACTGATGGCTCTGACAAACCGTCTCCACTATGAATTCTTCATACTTGTGATGCGGTTCAGCACGAATAATCTTAAACATCCTACCATCAAACTTAAAATGAACCATCTGTTCCATACACAATCTTTCTATTGAATTCCTATTTTTCTTTTAGCACCAACTCCCTATATACATTTCGCTACCATTCTCCATCGAGTCAACATGACTCTCTAACCGATTACCTAGCACGCTACAGAAAACCCCCAAGTCATCATTGACTCGGGGGTTTGTCGTTACTTTCCAACTATTCAAGCTATCAATCTATCCATTCTGCTCAATACCAACAAGCACAACATCGCCCTCCAAGCAAAGCGGGAACGTCTCTACCTGTCCGGTGTCTGGGAGCTGAACCTCTCCCGTGACCAAGCTTATTTTACAATCACGAAGCGGACAATACACATACTCGCCGCTGACAAGACCCTCAGCGAGAGGGCCTCCCTTCTGATGCCCTGTTCTATTCTCCAATGCGTACAGCGTACGTTCGTCCAATCGGAATATGGCGATTTCCGTTCCGCCGCTGCCCAGTTTAACAACCTTCCCTAGATGCAAAGGAAAATCTGCAAGACTTCCTACTGGATAATACGCTACTTCACCTTTACTCATAACGGCTTCCATATCGCTGCCTCCCCTAAGTCATCTGAATGTGCTCGTATAGCCGATGCTGCAGCTCTTCACTCTCTACAACCTCACCCCACGGATCATACAGCCCTTGCAGAGCCCGTTCAATACTTGCCATAAGCTCTTCTCGGCGTGCTTTGTTCTCGACAATTTCACTGACAATTGCAGGCAGGCCGAGCCGCTCCACCCATTCCGATGTCCGCTCCCCGTACTTTCCGGTTTCTCGATAGAATTGGATAAAAGCACCTGCGAGCTCGATAAGCTCTTCATCCGTTTTCACCTTGCATAATAGATCCGCAGCCCGCAGCTTAATCCCGCCGTTGCCGCCGACATAGATCTCCCAGCCCCCATCGTTGCCGATGATGCCGAAGTCCTTAAACGCTGGCTCCGCACAGTTGCGCGGACAGCCGTTAACGGCCATCTTAAACTTGGCTGGCATCCATAGCCGTTCGAACTTCTTTTCCAGCAGGATTCCCATACTAAGGGAATCCTGTGTCCCGAACCTACAAAATGTAGAGCCAACGCAGGTTTTCACCGTACGAATCGCCTTCGCATATGCATAACCCGACGGCATACCGAGATCTTCCCACACACGCGGAAGGTCTTCTTTCTTCACGCCTAGTAGATCCAGTCGTTGTCCACCTGTTACCTTGACCATTTTCACTTCGAATTTGTCAGCTACATCGGCTATTTTGCGCAGCTGCTCCGGTGTTGTCACCCCGCCGTACATCCGAGGAACAACCGAATACGTGCCGTCCTTCTGAATATTGGCATGCAGCCTCTCGTTAACGAACCGGGAGTCCTTCTCATCCTGGAAGGCATCCGGCCATACCATGCCGATATAATAGTTGATCGCTGGTCTGCATTTCGTACAGCCCTCTGGATTTTGCCAACCCATCACATTCATGACTTCGCGAACATAAGTTAATCGCTTATCCCGAATGGCCGCAATGACATCCTCTCGGCTATGCGTGGTGCAGCCGCAAAGCGACTCGACTGCGCTATGACTGCCCTCATATTTGTCACCAAGCGCCAAGGTTAGAATCTGCTCTACCATCGGCTTGCAGCCTCCGCAGGAACGGCTGGCACCCGTGGAGCTTTTGATCTCATCCACTGTACGCAGTCCATTATTTGTAATGGCATGCATGATCATGCCCTTGGTTACCCCGTTGCACCCGCATACGATTTCATCAGAAGGCATAGCTGCAACGAAAGAGAGCGGATCTGCGTCATCTATATGCTTCGAGCCTACGAGCTGCTCGTGAATGTCCTGTGTCATCGGCTCATGCACCTTCACCCACTTGGACAGCTGCGCAGAGTCTGTCATATCTCCGAATAGAACGCAGCCGACGATACGATTCTCACGGAGAAGCACTTTTTTATACGTCTTCTTCCAATGGTCCTGCATGCGGATAACATCTAGTTCAGGCGCATCCTGAAACTCCCCAGCGGAGAATACATCAACGCCGGATATTTTCAGCTTGGTGGATACGATCGTTCCTTGATACGGCTCCACAGGCAGACCGCATAGATGCTTCGCTAACACGGCGCCTTGCTCAAATAGCGGTGCTACAAGGCCGTAACATATCCCCCGATGCTGATTGCATTCACCAACCGCATATACATCCGGTGCGCTTGTCTGCATAAAGTCGTCCACGATAATGCCTCTTGCCGTTTCTATGCCGCAATCGCGAGCCAGTGTCGCCTCCGGCAAAATGCCTACCGCCATCACGAGAAAATCCGTTTCCAGCGACGAACCATCTTCGAACTGCAAGCGATCTACGCGCGTTTCTCCGTCAATTGCAGTTGTCTTCTTGTTCAGTAGGAAACGAATACCCTGCGCCTCAAGCTCCGCTTGCAGCATAGACGAAGCGACGGGGTCCAGCTGTCGTTCCATCAAATCCGGGAATAAGTGAACGACCGTTACTTCCATTCCCAGCTTTAGAAGTCCCTTCGCGGCTTCAAGCCCAAGCAAGCCGCCGCCGATAACGGCCGCCTTCTTCCATTCACGCGCCGCACTTGTCATGCGCTCACAATCCTGTAAATCGCGGAAGCTGACAATACCTTCTTTATGTATCCCAGGAATCGGCAGCATAAACGGATTAGATCCTGTAGCGATGATCAGCTTGTCATAGTCGCTAGAAGTCCCATCGCTCAATTGTACGCGTCTGGACTCGGTATCGATATGCGTGGCCTTTATGCCAGTCAATAAAGTAATCCCATGCTGCTCATACCACGAATAATCATTCAGAATGATTTCCTCAAACGTTTTGCTTCCTTCCAATAAGTAGGACAATTGGATACGATTATAATTGGGATGCGGCTCTTTGCCAATGACCGTAATCTGGTATTTGTCCGGCGCAAGCTTCAATACCTGCTCGATTGCATTCACTCCCGCCATGCCATTACCAATCAGTATCAGTTTCTCACGTGTATCATGCAGTCCAGCCATTTTTAGTTCCTCCTCGGAAAACCTGATGTACATCGTCTATGAAAAAAAGGATTCTAAATCCAATAAAATTTTCTCTGTTAGGGGGAAAATCACTTGTTCTTCCATCGTGAAATGATCATTCAATAATAGACAAGCTTGAACGAGATGAGCCGCTGCTTCCGAAAGCTGTTTTTTGACGGCTGTCGATTGACTATCTATTACCGCCTCGTCGAACGAATGGATAAAGGAAACGCTCAGTTGATGGTCCTTCTCGAGCACCCATAAGGATGGCCGTATCGTAGGAACGGGCTCTCGGTTGAAATAAGACATAAGGAACGGGAATAAATCTTGTTTCTCCCAAGCGAAATGCTGCTCCAGATCATCCATAAAGAGAGGCAGTTCGCCTTTCAGTTGCTGAAGGATTTGCAAGCCCTTCTCTGTATCGTCAATTAGAATGACTTCCTTGGCATGCGATTCAAACATTTTCAATTGATTTCGTAAGTGCTGATGCTCCTCCTTCAATCGGTCGGTTGCAAAGGAAATCATAGCCGGGTTAGATGATGCAAGCCCTGAACCATTGTTTAAGACATTTACCTCCATTCCAAATCCCTCCAAATACTTAGTTCAATTCACCTTATTGTATAAGTATATGAGCGCAAGCCAATTCTAGCTGTGCGGTAGATCACACTATCCGCCGATATGGGTATTTCCTCAGGCATATATTAGTTCACTTCCAACCGCTGCATGACCTCATAATCGTCCATCTTTTTTATGCTGGCTACAAAATTCAAGTCAACACCGTTTTTGTTCCAATACGAATCATCCCGCTCTCCCAAGGAAACATGCTTTAGCAACGCAGAAAGCTGCGTTTCCCCCTGACCAAGAAGTGGAACAATATATGTAGCACATGTCCGATCATAGATACCGTGTAAGGGATAACGTTTCCCGGCTATTACAGGAACGACCGCTTCATAACCATCGCGTTTCCTTCCTAGCAATAACTCAGCCGCTTTACTAGATATGAAAGGCATGTCACACCCGACAACCCACACAGAATCGTGCTTTGCGAGGGACAAAGCTGCGTGCATGCCCCCAAGAGGGCCTTGACCGACATAAAAATCGGTAATAATGCGTACAGATCGATTAACTATATTTAAAAAAGGGGTAGGATCATGGGTTACGACAATCAGTTCATCGCATATCTCCCGCATTCGATCCAATTGCCTCGCAATCATTGGTTGTCCGCCAAAAGGAAGGAGTGCCTTCATCTCCCCATTTAATTGACGATTTGCTCCTCCTGCCAAGACTACTCCCGAAAGCATCGCAATCACTTCTCCTATTCTGATTCTTATGCATATTACTACTCTCATTAAATCATCTCATTTAACTTGCCCGCTGTGACGTTTATCACATCGCATACTTTACACGTACAACATCAAAAAAAGCCCTCCTGAACAAGTTATCCAGGAAGGCTTCATCTATGTATTTCAATCCTTTACCTCTGCCCAACCTTTGTAATGAGACAAACCTCTGCGGCATCATTGCGTTTTTACTTTTTTGGTTGAAAAGTCTACACTGTTGTAGCCCTCCATATACGCCACGGTATCACTACCCGCTTCATCGCGCATTTCCGCATCTGATGCTCCCTCTTCGAACTCTAAATATCCTTCCATGTATGCCCGATTCCCATTCTGATAGCCTAATTGATTGCTAGCGTCATTCATTCCATCATAGTATTCATTATAGCCATTCGTGTACGCTGCGGTATTGCCATTCTGACCGTTGTCAGACTGAGCATCCTCGAATCCTTCACAGTAGTCGTCGTAGGCTGCCGTATAAGCGGACGCCGTATTCCTCTTCACAATACTCGCTTCTGCATCCCCCAGACCGCTCTCATAATTGTTAAAACCTAATTGATAAGCCTTGTGCCCCGCTGGCGGACCATTCATGCCGTTCTCAGCATCGACCCAGCCACTCTCATAATCGCTGAAGCCTGCTTCATAAGCCCGTCCGTCGCGAGCCGGAGCAGCTTCCCCACGTTGTGATATACCAAGCCGTCCTTCTTCATATTCATCGAACGCCCATTTGTAAGCATAATGGGTCTGCTGTGCATCGCTTCCTGCCTGATTATCGGTCAAACCAGCCTCATAGTCCTCATAACCAGCTAAGTAGGCAGCCGTATTGTGCTGTTTCATCTGATCGCCGTCCGCGTCCTTCCTGCCGTTTGTATATTCGTCGTGCGCAGCCACCCGCGCCTTGTTTGGATTAGCAGGATCATGTCCTTGCCGCGCTTTGACCAATCCATCATTATATTCATCATAAGCTGCTAGATAAGCTTGATAGTTGGATGCAGGAGCAATTGCCGCCTGCGCTGCCGCAAGACCGTCCAAATAATCCTGATGACCTGTTTCGTAACCTAGTTGATCTTTGTTGCAATCGGCTCCACTTTCTGCGCGTGCGAAACCGTCCAAATAATCTTTATACCCTGCGTCAAAAAAATCACTGATTAACTTATTCTTATTATCGATCCGAGCAGCCTGCCAGCCTAAGGTGTACATAGCTTCCTTCATATTCAGAATTCGCTTGTCCACATCCGAATAATGATCCAGCATTCTTGTAAATACAAGCTTAGTGTAGCATGTATACTCATGTTGACCCAGCCATTCAATCTCTGCTGCACTCAATTTGTGATACTCATCGATTACATGCGTCAATGCGTCTAACATATCGGCAATATCCTCTTTCTTCTTGGAAAGCTCATTCGTGATATGATTCCATGCTCCAACACTGGCGAAGTTGGAGCCGCGAAGCTCTGCTATCCCTTTCGAGTCTCCTTGGGAATCTAGAATAATCGCTTTAAGCACGAAGCCTAGATTAATCGGGGTGACCTTTTTCAAGTCCTTTCCTACCAATTGAGCGAGCGTCGAAATAATCGTTTGCTGCTTGTCGATCATTTTTTTGACCTCATTATAGAATTCCATAATGCCATCTGCCACTTCTTCGATGACCGGATCATAGCCCTTTGCTCCCTTGTTTTTGGTCACCGATAACTCGACCCATTTGTTGTCGACGAATTTTTTGTGGCTCGCATCAGGATTGTCGGCTCCTGCTATTGTCGCGACTCCTAAATCCTGAGGTGCTTGGACAACGCCATGCTTGGACTTGATGACGCAATTGACATATTTGGACAACTTCGAACGCCCGCCATTCACCGAGAGCACATAAGCTTCACAATGCAGATCTGCATCGACATAATTGCTAGAATCGTCGGTAAGCGTTTTATCTATTTTTTCGCTAATATTTTTCACTTCCACATGATAATAAACAAAATGGCCCGATTCGTTTACCCATGATTTCACTTGGCTTTCAACGAAGTGCTCATGATCTTTGTTAGCCCTTTCCGTAATCGGAAATAAATTTTGCTCATAGCCCGGACCGCCTAGACTGTCATTAAGCAAATGTCCGCGAATGTACCGATTTTCTAGACCTGGATGTTTTTTACGATTGGTCGGCAAATGCCGCATCAGGTTCCGCTGATCTGCTGGACCGAAGCCCTGCGGATGATTAGGCCCTAACTGGCTAGCGATCATTTCCTTTGCCCATGTATGACCTGTTGTGCTTTTTCCCGTCTTAAACTTCACGTCCTGCTTATCCGGCATACCATGTGAATCACCTTTATTCAGCTCAAATTCGTTGTTATTCGTAAATAAACAGGCGCCTTTCGGATTAATTTCCATGGCGACCTGCGCATTAGGTGTACCTAAATCTTTAAATCCGATTTGCTTCAAGCCAAACCGCAGCTGCAGCAGTGGGAAATAAGCACTGACCTCGTCTAAATTGTCGCACTTCGCAATGACCTTATCGACCGTTGACTGAGCAAGGCGAATGTCGCGTTCCATCTCTTCTCGCGAGCGCTTGGAATCAGTAGGCTGCATCGCTAAGATATCATCAAGAAACATCGCTTGCACTTCCACCTCTTCAAGCTCCTTCTCGCCCACTTCTTCCTGCATCTCAGATTCGCTTGGCATAGCCGACTGACCGCTAGGCTGCTGTTCTTTCACATCCGGCACCTTGTTTTTTGGAATTGAACCTTGAATCATACGCTGTACCGCTCTATTTCCGAAGCTTTTCTGTAGCTGCATCATCTCTTGAGCGCTAAGTAGAATACCGCTTGCCGTTTCCATCTGTCCCACTGGACTTGATGGCTGTTCCGCATGCTGGGACACGGTTTTCGCTTCCGTTTTAGGTTGGGATTTCGCGAACATATTGGATGACTCCCTTATAGCTCCTTTATTTTCCTATCCTTTAAAATCATAAGAGATTTCATCCGATTTGTCTCGTCCAATGATACGAAGAAAGGAAAGAACAACAAATAATGCCTCCAGCCACTCGAACGACATCAACGCAGTCAAAATATACAAAACCAGCAATGTCCCTGACGGACCAGCAGCCTGCGACTCGAGTGTTGGATCTATATGGGTGCTTACGTGCTGATGGCTTAGTTAGCCACACTCAGTTATAGTTATTTTTTACCAGAAATCCATTTGGTTATATCGTATAGTCTAATTGGATGGGAATTTAGCTTAAGAAGCGTATTCTTCTTCATACCTGAAAGGAGTGATGTTCTATGCAAAAATCAAGTATTCGTTGTGATAAATGCTGCCATTCGGTGGTTTTAAAAACAGGAGGATTCTTACTACTTAGATAAATGATCCTCCTGCAACAAAACATGGGAGGTAACTGCATGGAAATAGCGTTCAAAGATATTTCAAAAAGCAACTGGGAAGAGTGTATCCAGCTCAAGCTGCATGACGAACAAGTTCAATATGTTGCTCCAAATTGGTATTCCATTATTGAGGCCAGCTTTGACAACTCCTACGTTCCAAAAGCCGTATACTTAGATAGCCATATGATTGGTTTCTTTATGTTTGGTAAGGATCCTTCGGATCAGAGCTATTGGATTGTTCGATTAATGATCGATAAGCACTATCAAGGAAATGGATTGGGGAGAGCAACATTACTAAAAGGAATAGAACTAATTCGTAATAAACCAGATTGCAGTTCGGAAATCATTACGAGCTTCAAACCCGATAATAAAGCTGCTGGAAGCTTGTATGAGCAAGTTGGATTTAAGAAAACTGGACATATAATCGATGGTGAAGTGGTAGTCCGTTTACGAGTAAAATGAAGAACCTGTATAGATATTAATTACACTGGTTGCCGACATGCTCGGCAGCCTTTTCTGTATGGGACGAATGGGCTTTACTTCATTATTCCGATCCAATACGATATAAGCAGTCAAAACGGAATGAAACAGGTAGAAAAGTCCCTTTAAACTTAAATACCTATCTCTTTAGTTCATATATTTATCATTTAACATGAAAGGAGCCCGCTACATGAGTACTCATGATTATTATGGATTCTGGAATGAAGCGAATGTGACCATTCGGGATATACGGTATATAAGGATAGAACCAAGCAGAGAAAGGACTCGTTATCGCTTGCCGACAAGCAGTTATATTTACATCACTAGAGGAAGCGGTGTTATATGGCTGGACGAGCAGTTGCACCGGGCAAGCAGTAATTATTTGCTGCATGGCGCCAAAGGGATGGAGCTCGTCATAGAAGCATCGGATTTTCTAGAATACTATATTCTATTGTACCGAGCGGAACGAAATCCGACGAGAGATTCGTCCTCCCCTAAGCATGCCGAAGCATTAGATCCTCCTCTTCAGCCATATGGGTACGCTCCGATTTATCCAGCAGAACTGCGAAGTACAATGGAACAAATGTACCTTGCCTGGAAAGCATCGACACAGCTTGAACGCCTGCATGTCAAATCGACCTTTTATCATTTTGTTTACCATCTTCTATGGCAAATGCAGCGACAAGATATCATTCCAATGAGACCCAATTTACTGGACC
This sequence comes from Paenibacillus sinopodophylli, assembly GCF_005930355.1. Lineage (GTDB taxonomy): Bacteria > Bacillota > Bacilli > Paenibacillales > Paenibacillaceae > Pristimantibacillus > Pristimantibacillus sinopodophylli. Next base: position 133,122 of record NZ_VDBO01000011.1, on the reverse strand, counting down.
AAGCTATTCGTTATATGAACGATCATTACAATAAACCGATTACAATCGAAATGATAGCAGATGCGCTGAATTGCAGCACTCGTTATTTGAACAAGCTATTCAGCCAGAAGCTGCAGGATAGCCCTATCCGTGTACTGAGACAGATTCGTATGGATCATGCTGTATACTTGCTGAGTCATTCTGACATGAGCTTGCATGAAATTGCCGAAAGAGTAAGCTATTCCGATGCACGGGCATTGAGCCGAGTGTTCAAGAACCATCTTGGAATGTCGCCCTTGCAGTATAGAATGGACAATACTACGCGTAATACAGTTCCGAAATTGTCATCGAGTAGTTCCGATGGAGTCGTTGTGTCTGCTTTACCTCGATGCTATATTGATAACGGTTATCATAATCAATTGAAATATCATCGAAGGGAAGAAGCAACCATGTTTAAGTCATCTAAACCATCTATTGCTGCTGTAATGTTCATTTGCTTCGCAGTCCTGCTTGGGGCCTGCGGTAATGCAACAGGCAATTCGCCAGCTAATTCAACTGTTACGAATGAGGGAACCGTTCCCTCACCTGAACAAACTGCCAATGCAGTGGAAGAGTCTGCAGAAACGAGTACAAAAAGCTACAGTGATAAGTTTGGAGAACGTCAAATTCCGGTTAACCCGCAAAAAATTTATGCGATGGGTGCCGCCTCTCCACTGCTCGCATTAGGTGTCCAGCCAATTGGTGCTCCCTCTTACGAAGTAGCGCCGGATTACTACTTGAGCAACTATCCGGACAAAATTAATATCGTTGGGGACTATCCACCCAATTATGAGGCAATCGCTGATTTAAACCCAGATCTAATTCTAGCCGCAGACTACATCGATACTGAAGTTTATGAGCAGCTTGCGAAGATTGCACCAACAGCTACATTTCTTTGGCAAGGACAAGATATTTATGATCAACTGAAGCAGGTAGCCGGCATTGTGGGGAAAACCGCTGAAGCTGACGAATGGATTAAAACCCATCACGAAAAAGCAGAAAAGGCTAAATTAGAAGTTCAACAATCGGTTCAACCTGACGAAACGGTCTCCATTCTTTGGATCTATAAGGATTCCTTCCAGGTTGTCGGCAATCGGAATGTCGGTCATGTCATTTATGATCTGCTGGGAATAAAACCGCTTCCAGCTATTCAACAAAAGATCGACGAAGGAAAAAAAGAATTTGTTTATACGGACAAGCTTTCATTAGAAGTATTGCCCGAGTATGATGCCGATCACCTTATTGTGATGGTATCCGATGTAGAAGCAGGCTCTGAAGAAAACTATAAAATCATGCAAGAATCGGCCATTTGGAAAGGGCTCCAAGCAGTCAAAAATAACAAAGTACATGAAGTACCCTATGATAAATGGTGGTCATATACCGTGTTAGCTTCAGATGGATTACTTAAGGATTCCGTTGAGCTTTTCAAGCCATAATGTAAAAATAAACCCCGTTAACTATTCTATCCTTTCGTTCTCATATCGGAAGGATAGAATCTTTTTTTCTCCCGATTATCCACCCTCCATTGCCCTGCTATCGAAATTCTATTTTTCAAATTAAGCTACTACATTAAATATAAAAGGAATGAATAATAAACAAGCTTTACATTTCATGTCATGTATTTAAATATTTAATAGTGACAAAAAAGAATTGACTCCTTTACGAAATTTAATTTAATATTCATAATGCAGTCTTGTGTTAAAGGCTGTATCTAGGCAATTCTAGTACCGCATTAAAACTTATCTTTTTAAAGAGCGGTTTTTTTTTGACCACTTATTGATAATGATAATCATTAGTACTTTGAATTGTCACCCTGTATTTATTCATTTTACATAAGGAGAGATTAACAACATGTTGGGTAGTGTATTGGGAACAAATGTAAAGCAGAAGATATCCATCGCCATTTTAATTTCATTATTCGTTTCTTTGCTTTCAGGTTTTTCAGCGACTGTGAATGCAGCGCAATTGGAGCTCACTCCTGCGACTTTAAACTACGTGAAATACGCTGACAAAAATGTATCGTATGACGGCACCGTTGGCAGCAACTATTACGATGCGAAAACCTATGAGCTTAGTGGACAGAAGTATCTTCGCGTAAGTGTATTAGAATCAGCAATTAATTTAAAGCTTGAAATTGACGGTGTGACTCCGACAGTAGTGTCATCTGTTTACAATGATGACGACGTCGTAACTGCAAAAGTGTTTGACTATCCAATCGAGAGCTTTACTGCTCCATTAGCCGGTAGAATTACTTACAGTGCTGGCGGCTTCCAAGGTAACCACCCTACGTATATCGTAATTAATCAAGATGCTACAGCTAATACGAGAGCCGCATTAAAGGCTAAGCTCTTAGAAGCCAATGCGATTACAAACAAAAGCAATGCTTTAACTCAAGCCATTGCAGTAGCAAATAGCGTTGATCACTTGCTCTCACGTGAAGCTGAGCTTCAAGCACAGCTAACTGCGCTAACTACAGCCATTGCAAAGGAATCCGTGGAACTAACCGCCGCGACATTGAACTATGTAAAATACTCAGACAAAAATGTGTCGTATGATGGTACAGTTGGCAGCAACTATTACGATGCGAAAACCTATGCATTGGATGGACAGAAATATTTACGTGTAAGCGTATTGGAATCAGCAATCAATTTAAAGCTTGTCATTGATGGAGTAACTCCGACAGTAGTGTCCTCTGTTTACAACGATGACAACGTCGTAACTGCAAAAGTGTTCGACTATCCAATCGAGAGCTTTACCACTCCATTAGCCGGTAGAATTACTTACAGTGCTGGCGGCTTCCAAGGAAACCACCCTACGTATATCATAATCAATCAAGATGCTACAGCTGATACGAGAGCTGCATTGAAGGCTAAGCTCGTAGAAGCGAATGCGACCGAAAACAAAAGTACTGCATTAACTCAAGCGATTTTAGTAGCAAGTGGCGTTGATCATTTACTATCTCGTGAAGCTGAGCTTCAAGCACAGCTAACTGCGCTAACTACAGCCATTGCAAAGGAATCCGTGGAACTAACCGCTGCGACATTGAACTATGTAAAATACTCAGACAAAAATGTATCTTATGATGGTACCGTTGGAAGCAACTATTACGATGCGAAAACCTTTGAACTGAACGGTCAGAAGTATTTGCGCGTAAGCGTGTTGGAATCAGCGATTAACTTGAAGCTTGTCATTGATGGTGTAACTGCTACAGAGGTAAACACGATTTATAATGACGACAACATTGCTATTGCAAAAATATTCGACTATCCAATTGAAAGCTTTACTGCTCCAATCGTCGGTAGAATTACTTACAGTGCTGGCGGCTTCCAAGGTAACCACCCTACTTATATCATCATCAATCAAGATGCTACAGCTAATACAAGAGCAGCATTAAAGGCTAAGCTCGTAGAAGCAAATGCCCTTGAAAACAAAAGTATTGCACTATCTCAGGCTATTACAGCTGCAAATGCCATAGATCACTTGCTATCACGTGAAGCTGAGCTTCAGGCACAGCTCACAGCACTAACTACAGCCATTGGAAAAGAATCAGTGGAACTAATTAATGCTACATTGAACTATGTAAAATACACAGATAAAAAAGTATCGTATGATGGTACTGTTGGCAACAATTATTACGATGCAAAAACCTTCGAGCTTAACGGGCAGAAGTATCTACGCGTAAGCGTATTGGAATCAGCGATTAACTTGAAGCTTGTCATTGACGGTGTAACATCGACAGAAGTAAATACGATTTACAATGACGACAACGTCGCTGTTGCAAAAGTTTTTGACTATCCAGTCGAGAGCTTTACAGCTCCAATAGTCGGTAGAATTACTTACAGTGCTGGCGGCTTCCAAGGTAACCATCCTACTTACATTTTGATTAATCACGATGCTACAGCTGAGACGAGAGCTGCATTGAAGGTTAAGCTAGCAGAAGCCATTGCAATAACAAACAAAAGCAATGCATTAGCTGAAGCTATTACAGCTGCAAATGAAGTAGATCACTTGCTGTCACGTGAAGCCGAGCTACAAGCACAGCTAGCTGCATTAACGACAGCCATTGGAAAAGATTCCGTGGAATTAGCAGCTGCTACATTGAACTATGTAAAACTCTCAGACAAAAATGTATCTTTTGATAGCACTGTTGGAAACAACTACTACGATGCAAAAACGTATGAATTCAATGGTCAGAAATATTTACGCGTAAGCGTGTTGCAATCATCCATTAATTTGAAGCTTGAGCTTGATGGCGTAACTCCGACGGTAGTATCTTCTGTTTACAATGATGAGAATGTTATAACAGCTAATGTTTTTGACTACCCGATTAACAGCTTCACTGAACCACTAGTTGGAAGAATTACTTATACTGCAGGCGGACGTCAAGGTGATCACCCTACTTACATCGTAATTAACCAAGATGCTACAGCGGAAACTAGAGCTGCATTGAAGGCTAAACTAGTAGAAGCAAACGCGATAACAAACAAGAGCAATGCATTAACTGAAGCCATTACAGCTGCAAGTGAAGTAGATCATCTGCTATCACGTGAAGCTGAGCTTCAAGCACAGTTGTCGGCGCTAACAACAGCAGTTGCGAATGAACCGACTGTTAGCCCGAGCCCTACTAGTAACCCGAATCCAATTTCCACTCCGAGCCCAACTGTAAGTCCGAGCCCGAGTCCTACTGTTAGCCCGACTCCAACACCGAGTCCGGTCACAGAAGGTCCTAAGTTTAATGATGTTCAAACACACTGGGCAGCAACGGAAATCGAACGCGCTGTAGCTCTTGGCATTACAAATGGTTATACAGATGGTACGTTTAAACCGAATGCTACTATTAATCGTGCTGAATTTACTACACTTATTGCTCGTGCCTTTAAGCTTGATAGCGCAACAGAAACGGTTACATTCTCAGATAATAATAATATTCCTGCATGGGCACAATCCTTGATTCAGCAAGTTGTTGCAGCAGGCATTATTAGTGGATATGAGGATAACACTTTCAGAGCTGCTTCCAATATTTCACGTTCTGAAATGGTTGTCATGATTGTTCGTGCACTTGGACTTGAATTAGAACCTGCTGACTCTTTAACGTTTGATGATTCACAAAACATTCCGCAATTTGCGAAAGCATACGTAGCTACAGCTTTGAAGCATGGTTTGATTAAGGGGAAAACCGAAACAGAGTTCGGACCTAACCTTGAAGCATCAAGAGCAGAAGCACTTACACTCATTCTTCGTGCAATTGATTATGCAGCTCCAACTGAGGAATAAGTGTTAAGCTACACGATTTCCATAGGTATTCATCTGAAATAATGGATTAAAAGGAAGAGATCGAGCTCTAACGATCTCTTCCTTTTTTATATAGTCGACCACTATACGAAATTGACGCGGTCCATGTCGAAAGAAAGCGTTTTTTTGCTTGGAGATATGCTTGTACGATGCTACACTTATGGTGAATATTTTGAGCAGAAATGTGCGCTAGGAGGCCCCGCAAATGCTAGTTAATCAAGCTAAGATTCGATGCTTCGGGCATTTTGTATTGCTTGCCCCAAGCGGGGAGCCCGTGAAGTGGCGTACCTCCAAAGCCGAAGAGCTAATGGCCTATCTCGTCCATCACCGCGGAGAGGCTGTAGACCGCTCGCGAATTATGGACGCTTTGTGGGGCAATGATGCTGCAAAAACATCCGCTTATTTCAACACAACGACACATTATCTCCGCAACAGCTTATTGCATATTGGATTAGCTGATATACTGCAGCATAACAAGGGGAAGTATTATATTCGGGCGGAAGCCTTTGATATCGACTCGCTTTCCTTTGAAGACTGGCTGCATTCCTGCAAGACCATTGATTCCAGCAATATTGCCGGCTGTGAGAATATGGCCAAGCTCTATGTCGGCGGATACTTTATGAGCAAGGATTACAGCTGGACCGAACAGCGCCGAGCTTTATTCGAGAACAAGTACCTAGAGCTTGTCATTGGGATGAATCACTATTATGTAAGAGAAGCGAACTACTCTGCCTCCGTTAAACTTCTCAAAAAAGCACTCAAATTCATCCCTTGGAATGAAGCGCTGCATGTCTTGCTCATACAAGCACATCTGAACGGCTATGACCGCCTCGCTGCGCTCAAACAATATGATGCGCTTAAGCGGATGTTACGGCGTGAATACCACGAGAAACCCGGGGATGAGATTAAACGGATGCTGCATATCATGATTTAGCACTTTTATATGATTCGACATCAATATAGTCAAAATATCTACTTCTTTCGACAAATTGAAAATTATGGAACTTTAATAGATTTGTCTTTTAAAACCCATATCTATCAGCCCTTTTAGCGCTATTTTTCCTCAAATTCCTTAAATTCTTGTTTATTGTCCTTTTGATAGAATAGAGCTACGTTTGATAACTATTACATATGAATAGGAGTTTGATTATGAAGAAGAAATGGATCACCATTAGTCTCGCAGCTTTGCTTAGCTCTTCTGCGCTTGCATTCACACCAGTTCCTGCACTAGCTAAAACATCCGCCGACTTCAATGATTTAAAGGACTTGGACGCAGCCACCAAAGCTAAGTTCGATGCATTGATTAGTGCTGGAATCTTTGATGGTGTCGCCGAAGGAAAATTTGGCTTGAAGGAAGAAATGAATCGCGCACAATTCGCAAAAGTAGCCGCGTTAATCTATGAGTTAGATGTTGATTCAAACTTGAAGCAGTCTAGCTTCACAGATGTGAAATCAGACGATCCTGCTAACGGTTATGCCTTGCCTTATATCGAAGCTCTTAAAAAATCCGGCATTACAGATGGCGTTAGCGAAAGTGCCTTTAATCCAGCCGGCAAGGTGAGCAAAGAGCAATTAGCCACTTTCCTCGTTCGCGGACTTGGCAAACGCGACGAAGCGGAATCAAAGCCTGGCGTTAATGATAATACGGTATCTGACTGGGCAAAAGGCTATGTTGAACTTGCCTTACAGCTTAAGATTCTGAATAACAATGCAGATGGAACATTCGGTGGCTCTACTAAAGCAACAAGAGACCTATTGGTCACTGGCGCGTATGAAGCCAAAGAAAAATTCGTGGAACTTCAGCCATCGCCGACTCCAACGGCTACGCCAGTACCTACACCTGTGCCGACACAGGCACCTACACAAGCACCTACAGCGACACCGTCACCTACAGTGTCACCTACAGCGGCTCCTGAAGTGTCAGCGATTGATTATACGCTTAAAGTTGGCAGCACCTTGAGTTCAGTAGCTATTGATTACGAGCATAATCAGGATCACAGCTTGAGAATTGCAAGAAGCGCTACCCCAATCTCTGAACCGATTGCCGGTACAAACGTATCTACAATAGACGATTTGAACAATTACACGGCAGGCACAGACATTTCGGATATTACGCTTATGCATTACATTGGCTTATACGAAGTGGACAGCACTGGAACTGTAGTGAAATTCAGCAATATCTTCTTAGAAGCACCTGAAACCATAACAACACCCTCTTTCAATTTTACGAAACACGATACTTCACCAGGCGGCGTCTTGAGCCTCAAGTTATTTCCAATCGTTGGGCTTCCTGATGCGGTTTCCTGGGAAGTTAAATCCGGTGCTGATTTAATTGCTGGAACGCCTCCTGTCGGTGCAATATTCGGTGGTGAACCAGGCGTATCTGGCACTTATTATGAACATCCAAATAACGTCGCAATCGCGGCTGTTGATAGCGAAGGTAAAGTAGTCGGATATACATTCCAGTCTACTGAATCAGTCGTTATAGTAATACCGCCAATGCCAAATCCATGCATAATTAATCCAATAATGTGTGGACCTATCATTATACCTATTCCTTAAGCAACATAAAATATTATCTATTCTAAACGAACAGGCCTACCCTGAATAATCGGGTAAGGCCTGTTTTTCTTTTCGTACATGCTCCACTTATGTCGCACCATATAAAAGGGCCGTCCTGAAATCAAGCTTCAGAACGACCCCAATCTAATTCCTATTCTATTCATTCGTTTATTCTTAATATACTTCCCATCATGAGTTCTGTCCTACTTCGTTCAGGGCTCAATTCCCCACTGGAGAGCACCTGAGATATAGCCAGTCGTTTTACTCCAATCCGCATAAGCCGTATGAGTCGAATCGAAAGAGTAATCACCCGTCTGCGTGTAATTCGTCCAATCTGTCTTGGACACACGTATCTGAATCTCAATACTAGCTCCCGCAGCCAAATTTCCTGCTCCGCTCGTAAAGCCGACCTCTAGATAATGGTCAGCTCCAGTCACGGGAGTTGCCAGCTTGACAAAGGTGCCCGTTACATTGCTATTACCAATAGTAGACCAATCGCAGAAGAAACTTTGAGCTTTCTCCCCATCAATTGTGTAATAATAACGCAGCTTCACGTCGGACAAATTAATGGAGGAAGTACCCGTGTTGATCAGCTTGAGCTTCGGATTTAGCGTATTTGTCGAAGCTGCAACGGTGGAATTGTACTGCTGCACCTTGATTAACCCGCTTCCGCTAGCAGTGGTATCTACGACTGAAATTGCAAGAGCTTTACTTGCTCCTGCGCTGAAGCTGAATGTCAGCGTCGTTGTTCCCACCGATTGTGCAGCCAAATAGGCTTTCTGGATCGTCACCGTCGTGCCCGATACCGTGTAGTCCGTTCCGGCAACTAGAGTAGCTGTGCCATTCTTAATGTTGGTCAACGTATTTCCGTTCAGCGTCAAGGTCACCGGAATGTTCGCCTGAGCTGCCGTTTTCTTATCAAAGGAAGCAGTCGTCGGACTAATCGTCGAGTTGGCAATTGACGAATCATTCACTGCGATGGATAGCGCAGCAGAGGAACCCGCGCTAAACAGGAAAGTTAAATTCGTCGTTCCAATCGGCTGCTGAGCGAGATAGGTTTTTTGAAGTGTGACCGTGTTACCTGCAACTGTATAGTCCGTGCCCGCAATTAGCGACGCCGTGCCGTTCTTAATACCAGTAAGCGTGTTGCCGTTCAACGTCAGCGTCACCGGAATATTCGTCTGTGCTACGGTTTTCTTGTCGAAGGCACTGGTCGTTGGACTAATCGTCGAGTTATTTACGGATCCTGTTGCGTATGCGGCAACAAACACCAGTCCCGAATTCCAATAAACGGTATGCTCGTTTGTTGTCCATTCTTGGAAATTATCATGATAGTTTTTAGCCGCAAATCTTGATATCTGATTCCCTACTGCTGCATCGTTGGAGTATCTATTCGGACCTCCTACCAGGAAGCCCTTAGGTACCCCAGGTAAATTATCTGTTCTGTACAAAATACTAAACGGATACTGTACGGCGTTATCGCCATACCCTGATACAAAAGATACGCCTACTGGGTTCTGTCCAAGAATCCAGTCTAGCTGGCTATAGGTAACCTCATTGATAATCGCGCGTTTGCTCTCGAAGGTTCCGAGCAAATTGGTACCAATGATCATTTCCATTGGTGTATCCACATACTGCATAGTAATTCCCCAATAGTAGTTACCGTCTTTTACAATGCTATTCCAAGAGCTATCGTTGACTCTGGTTACTTTATCATTGAACCATTGCTGGAATTTGGTCGTATACCAACTTACGACTGCAGCATTCTTATTAGCCGCTTTCATATAACTGAAAAATCCTGTTTGCCAGGTGTTCGCCCAACCGCTGGCGAAATCAAGAGTATCCTCGAAATATACCGCCATATTCGTGTAGTTTGCAAGGAAATATGTGTTGTATTTGGCATCACCTGTGGATCGATACAGGGAGCCTGCAGCCCACAGACGGTTCGATGCATCATCCGTAACGTCGTATGGCCATCTGCCCGTATTAGGCGTGCGGATATTTTCCGGATGTGCCTCCAAATAACCCCATGCCGCAATTGCCGCATTCAGACATTGCTGCGCAAAAGTCGGGTCGATAGTTTGATAAATTACGTAAGCATGTGCGAGTACACCTGCTGCAGTAGCCGTGTCCGCAGTCGTTTTAATAGCTGTCCGTGAGCTTACCGTATCTTTATCAATAATTTGTCTGTCTACTAAGTTGTCATCGTCTTGGAAGGTCACGCGAGCATAGAAGCCGCCGCTTGCCGCATCCTGCATTTTCAGTATCCATTCCAGTTCCCAACGTGACTCGTCCAGAATATCAGGAATACCGTTTCCGCTCTCTGGAATATTAAATTGACCATCCGTAAATTTCTCTGGCATCACTTCATACGCCCAGAAGAGATCAGACAAGGCTTTGGCGCCAGCATTTACGTACTTGCCTTTATCGCCCGCATCATACCAGCCTTTGGAAACGTCCTTCTTAATAGAAGGGTTGGACATCAAAGGAACCGCTGTATCTGGCGTGAAATCCGTTCTTTGATAATCTTGCGTGTACGGACTAGTAATATTAATACCTGTCCTCTGGTGATAGAAGTATCTGGAGACATCAACTAGGAAGGGTTCGTATATCGCATTAGCATCGCCAATCGTGAATTTAGGAGAATTCTGAAGACCCTGCACCTTCACATAATAGTTGCCGGGTACGGTGAAATTCGTAAAGTCAGCCGTGAAAATTCGCTCTCCGCTATCTATGGCTTCATAATTATCGGTAAGCACAAGCGAACCCGTGTATGCTGTGGTATTAGTGGTTGCGTTAACAACGGTAAACGGTGTTCCCGCATCAACAGTGAGAACATCCTCAAACCCGGTCACGAGTGCCTGCTTATTGCCGTCTACAGGATACCCTACTTGATTGACCTTGATAGGCGCATATTCTTTCTCCTTATCAGGAGAGGTAACCTTAATATCATTGAGCCAGACCTTCAAAGGTTGGAAGCCATTGTTTTTAATCGATAATGAATCAATGGACGCTGGGTCAATGCCTTGCGTGACATTAATTACATCTTTTAAAGGTATTTTCACATGCGTCCAGCCTGTCGTAATGCTGGCATAGCTATTAATGTTTACTGTAGTCGTAATTTCATTGCCGGCAGCTCTCTCGAATACTCGGTCTTTAAAGCCAAGGAGGAAGGACTCTCCGCCTGCATTACCTTTAATATTAAACTCAAGAAAACCATTCGGATGATACGGCGTGAAGTTATATGCTTTCCAGCCGGCAACCGTGATCAATGCATTGAACCAGGACGGGCTAGTAGGCGTCTTCGTGTTTAACAACAAAGAAGGCAATCCGTTGTAAGTAACTGTCGAATCGATCGGCAGTTTGCTATTCTCCGTTTCCAATCCGAATCCGCTGTCTCCTGCCCAGCCATCCGTGACATTGCTGAATATCGTGTAATCTAATAAATTTCTCCACCCTGCTGGCGCTTCGGGGGTAGCGGCGTTCGTCGTGATTGGATTCGAAAATAAGATTGTAACAAACATGGTAATTGCAAGGACTAAACTTACTTTTTTCCTCATTAGCTCTCCTCCTTCAAATGTTTGACGATCTGCTTCCTATGAATCTTATTCGCACTCGACTTCTTAGCGGCTGCTGCGCGCCATCACCCCTTTCAATTGAAAACGCTTTCTTATATCATAATTTTAATTCGCTAAGTTGACTCTAGTATATAGAAGAAACAAACAATCATAGAAGAAAACAAGCAATTGCATTCATCTTCCTATTAAAAAAAGGAGCCGCATTCCATGAACCGAATGCGGCCTCCTCTCTGTCTGGTGAACGAAATGCCATTATGGCTTGTTCGCCTTATACCAATCGTTCACTTCCTTCGTAATCACGTCGCCGCCATTCTCGTAAAATTGGTCAACGAATTCATCAAAGTAGGAAAGCGGCTTTTCTCCATAAATAATGTTCAAGTAGCTCTCCGTTGCGAGCTTCTGCAGGAACACACCATGCTTCCCCATCCCATCTGTTAACGGCCCGTGGTATCGGTTTGGAATTTCGAGCTCCTGCTCAGAAATGGCGACTCCAGCTGCCATCAGTTGGGCCGAATTCAGCCCTTTGATTCCCTGTTCAATCGGTGTCATCACCTCGGCATTTGCATTCTGCAGCAACTTTTTTATCGCATCTTCATTCATATACGGCAGCGTCGGTGCGCCCCCGGTCAACGGATACAGCATCCAACGTATATCTATAGATGACCCGTCCGCAAGCGGCCATTCGTAGCTCGGTACGCCTTCAGCTTCGAAATTGACGGTAATGACCTTATCATCCTTCATTACATAATCGTAGCCCTCGTGAAATCCTTTCGCGAAGCGAGGATCGAAATAGGCATCTTCCGGGCCAAAGCTTTTGGCAAGAAGCTTGTTGTAATAGGCAAACCAAGCTTCAATGTGGCTAAAGTCTTTGCTGAATACCGTGTAGCCGCCATACAACGACTTCTGCGCCTTGCCCTTTCGTCCATCCGGTCCGGCGGGAATGGGATACGCCTGCCAGTTCGCTTCTGGCTCAACCTTCATCGTGTCCCCAAGCGGCCAGGCCCCCATCCAGAACGGGCCGAATATGACGCCCGCCATTCCTTTGACCGCAAACTCAGACGCTTTGCTCGAGTCCTTCATACCTGCATCCTTGTCTATGTAACCCTTCGCCATCCAGGATGCCATCGTCTCCAAATATTTCTTGGCATCCGGGTGAACAGCGCCATACACTAGGTTGCCATTTTCATCCTCATTCCAGAACAGTTTGATGTCCAATGTGCTAATCATCTGCCCAGAAAAAGCACCGACTATCACGTCGGTCTGCCCCATCCAGCTCCATGGACCATCCTTCAGCGTAACCGACAGGCCAACTTCATCGTCTTTGCCATTCCCGTTAGGGTCTTGTTCAGAGAAAGCCTTCAGTACGTTCTCCAACTGGGTAATTGTCGTCGGTGGTTTTAACGAAAGCTTCTCGAGCCAATCCTTGCGAATCCACATGACCGCTCCTTCATCGCCCACGTTGAAACGGGGAATACCGTAGATCATACCGTCTTTGGTTACCTCCGTCATGACATACGCGTACTTCTCAATCGCTTCCTTTAGCTTAGGATGTGCAAATATCTCAATGGCATCGTTGAGCGGAAGCAGTTTGTCGGCTTTGAGCAAATCCTTCAGAATGACCCCATCTGCACCGAAGGTGTCCGGCAGCTTGCCGTTCACAGCCAGCGCCAGCCGAACTTTTGTATCCGCGTCCTCAAACTTGCTGACGATCCAGTCAAACTTCGTAATGATTCCTAAGTTTTCATCCATCCAGCGGGAATGCACGTTGTCCGTGAGGCTCTCCCCCGGCTTGAACGCGTTAGGCCGATTCTCGTCCACAATAGCCGTTGTAATCGTAATCGGCGGATCATATCGAAAGTCCCATATCGGCTTCACTTCATCACCCTCTGAAGTGCGCTTGGTCGTCTTAGTACTGCTATTTACACAGCCAACAAGCAATAGATTCCCTATCAGCACTCCCAATAGAATGAATATTAATCTCCTTTTCTCCTTCACTAGCCTTACTCTCCCCCTTTAACGATTAATAGGTTATTAATCACTCCATTCCCGATCGGTATCTGTCTCTGTATTCCTGCGGTGTCACCTGATAATAGTCACGGAATTTGCGAATAAACCAGTTTGTATTCGGGTAACCAACGTTTTCACCGATATGGTAAATTTTATTATTGGTATGCTTGAGCAACTCGCAAGCCTTGAGCACGCGCTGTTCGTAAATATACTGGGAAACGGTAGTATCCGTACATTGCTTAAAAAGCTTTGACAAATGGTTCGGATGAATGTAGACGCGCCTAGCCAGCATCGTAAGCGATAAGTCCTTATCAAGCTCCTTTTGGATGTAAGACTGCGTCTTCCGGACAATCGACAAGCTGTGATCTTCGGATTCCTCGCCCAGCTTATCGCGAAGCGTGTGCAGCGCATCTAGTGCCCAGCTTTCTAATTGCGCCGCGTGCAGCATCGCTTTCCCCTTTACATAAGCGGACTGCCTAGGAGTGAGCACCTGAGTCAGCGTCCTACCGCTGCGATTCGCGATATACTGAAATGCATTCGACAGAAAGAAAAAAACGTCGCGCATGAGATCAGGAGAGCCTGTGTGGAGCAACGGCGACACGAATGAGCGGATTTTGGCCTCCGCCTCTTCCCATTTCTCCGTCTCTAAAAGATGCGTCAAAAGAGGCGCTTCGTAGAGTTTTCGCATAAGACGCGCTTCCCCCTCGTTCCGCTCAGGTACTTGTGCGGACGAACTGCTGTCCTTGTCCAAGCGTGTTACTGCCGCCATATAACTAGCTTGCAGCCCATCAGGGAAGTTACAGTCGGCTTCCCCAACACATATTTCTCCTTTCAGTAAGCGTTGCACTTCTCGCTTTAGCTGCTCTAGCCGCTCGTGCAACCACTCTTGATTCGGTGGTGCGTCCGAAAGGTCGTACACCACAACAAGCAGAGTTCCTTCTTCATCCACAGCCGACCAGCAATCATACCGCTCCATCAGCAGCTCTTCCAGCATGTTCGTTACCGCGAACCTTACCAAGGACTGTGAGTAAATATCTTGTTCATCAAAGGGAGAGCCCAGCCTAACGAGGCAAAGTAAGACATGACCTGGCATCAGCAGCGGAAGATCGAACAGCTTCAGCTTCTCCGCAAGCACCTCGCCATTCAGAGTGCCACTAAGCACCTTGAGCAGCAATCCTGCCTTCAGCTCTGCGCTGTTGTCTAAATAGATACGGAAGCCCTGTTCAATTGCTCGCTCCTGCTCAAGCTGCTTAACGATTCGCCCCATCGTCTCTAATAGCTGCTCGTCCTTAGCCGGTTTCAACAGGTAATCGAGCGCTTGAAGCTCAATCGCTTTGCGGGCATAATCAAAGTCCGCGTAGCCTGTGAGCAGCAAGCATTTCAATTGAGGAATGCGCCGCCTTGCCTGCTCGATTAGTTCTAGGCCGTTCATGCGCGGCATATGGATATCCGTCATGAGGATGTCGACAGGAAATGATTCCATCAGCGCAAGCGCTTCGCTTGCACTGTAAGCTTTCAAAACCTGGGAGATGCCTAGCTTCGCCCATGGAATTGTATCCGCCAAACTGTCTGCATAATGTCTCTCATCATCAACTACAAGCAGGCTATTCACGGCTTTCCTCCTTATCGTTTCGACTCCAGTATTCAGTAATCAGTATTCAATATCCAATCTCCAAACTAACCTCACGGTTAATCCGCCCAGCCCGGACGGATTCATCGTGATTCTAGCGTCTGAGCCGTAATTGCCTTGTAGTCGCTGATACACATTCCATAGGCCGCAGCCTGCATATTCGCCGGCTGGGATAAGAAGATCCCGTTGAAGACCATCAATCTGCTCCGAAGTCAGTCCTTTGCCGTTATCCTCTACTTCCAAGTGCACCAGGCTTTCCTGGACATAGACTCTAATTTCCACCTTGCCGGGGTAGTCGACGTTCTCCAGTCCATGCACTAGCGCGTTCTCTACAATCGGTTGAATAAGCAGCCGAGGAACGCGAATCTCCTCCAGCTCCTGCGGCAGCTCGATGCTGTAGGTCAGCGTCTCATTGCGCAGCCTAAGAATCTCCAAGTGAATGCGTACGAACGCAAGCTCTTCGGCCATGCTGACTCCCTTATTGTCCATCCGTGTTGTATAGCGATAATAGTCGGCTAGGTGATACGCCATATCCATGACTGCCCTGTCCTTTCCCATTTTGGTCATGTTAATGATAAAGCCCAGGCAGTTGTACAGAAAATGAGGATGTATCTGCGCCTGCAGCTGCTTCAGCGTTGCATCACGAGCAAGAATGCGAGATTGCAAGTCATTCTCGATGAGATTTTGAATTTGTGTCGCCATCTCGTTAAAGTTTTGCATCAGGAATGCAAATTCATTGTTCGATTTCTTAGGCAGACGGTACGCATAATCACCGCGCTTGATCTGCTGTACCGCGTGCACAAGACGAAAAATCGGTCTCTGTACGTTCCAGTACAAGGCAGACGCGGCGGCGATACCAGAAAGCAGCAGAATGATCGAAGACGCTCCGAATAATACTCGCTGCTGCTTGATCGGTCCGATGATCTGGTCGAGTGGAACGGAATCAATGAGCTGCCAATCCAGAAGGCTGGAATAATAATAGGTAATTAGATAAGGCCTGCCATCGAAGGAATGGATTAAAAAACCTGAAGTACGGCTATTGACTCTGTCACCCAGCTCTGCGACGATTCCGTCCATCCTCACCCCTTCTACGGATCGACTGGCGATAGGGGCATGTCCCTCTTTGTAAAAAAACGGATTGTTGGAGTGGCCCGACTTGTAGGTATCGAGCAAATTCTCGAAGCTCCACTTGTACAGGTTAATGCGAACGGCAACATCCAGCTCATTCGAACGGTCCGGCTTGTATCCCGTAGTGACATAGGTACGAGTAAAACCTGCCCCTATTCCCAAATCTTCACCGTAGCTCCACCCCAGTGAGAACCGTCTCTCAAACTCTGCCACATCATATTCATAGGAAGGAGAGGAGGATATACTATCGCCACGTTGTGGAAAATAGATGGTCATATCATTGCGCCAGTTGCCCGACGCGCTGGCCAGAGACAGCTTCTCCTGAATCAGCAGTCTTGTTTTCATGAGGGAAAAATCGCTCTTATTAAAGTGGTACAGGTACTCCAGCACATTCGTATCAACGAGCATGGGTGCGGAGACCAGATCGAACTTCTCTATGCTGGCATCCAATTGTGTCATGAAGAGCTCCATCTGATTCAAGCTTGCCTTGATGAGTTCCTCCTGTATAACATTGATGCTCTTATACGTTGAATAATAGTACAGCGCTACGACCGGGGTCAGCAGAATCAGCAGCAACACAAGCAATTTCTGAAAGATGTTGAACTTGATTCGCATAGTCATTCCATCCTTGTTCTGAAAGTACACTTCATTCGATATATTACAATAATTTGGAAGCGTTTACAATATTAATTGTTAGTTTTACATTAGAAGTGTAAGCGGGAATACCTAGTATTTCATACCTAATGAAAACATGGATAAATTTTTAGTAAATGCAGGATTTATCCTGTTTGCCAGCGAATTCAATCTTTATCTATTACATACTTGAAAGTAACATAGGTACAGGAGGTTCACTCGTGCAGGAAAGGATAGAAGCTAATAAATCAACAAGCACAACTACAGCCGCACCGGTAAGCGGAGGTCATACTGCACCGGCCGGCCCGATTATGAATCCTTCTTCTATGTCACAAGGCCAAATTCTGCAATTGCAAAGAACAGCAGGCAACCGCGCCCTGCAAGGTATGGTGATCCAGCGAGCAGGAGGAAGCTCTGGCAGTGGAACACCCACGCCGCCCGCACAGACACCTGAACAATTACGAAGAGCAGAGCTCGCAGCTTACCGGGATGCTCAGTCTCCCGGAATTGCCCAAGCTGCGCTTGATGATACAAGGCAGAAAGTCAAAGGTCAGCTAGGGCTATTTCTGAGTAAGGACAGTCAGGCGGCCAGTATTCGCACCAGTCTAGATGCCAAAGCAACAGAAGCCGTAAAAAGCAATATGGATGCCACTGCCAGTGTATCTGACCAAGCCAGAACCGATGCGAAAAAATACGCGAGTGAGTTTACCAAAGCCGGCGTTGATCAGTCGCTGCTTAAATATGCAGGTGAATTAACGGATACCGAACTTCCCGATTCCAAGAAAGCAGATTTTGAGAATGTTACCAAGCAAGGATTCGATACAGTAGCCCCAAAAACGAGTCAAGAGCTTGACCAGCAGAAGACGAATGCGCTAGCTGCCGCTAATAAGAAAGTAAAAGAGCTTACTTCCTCCCTTCTTTCAACCTCTGTTACGAAATCGAAGCGAACGGTTAGTAATAAGGTTAAGAGCGCGGGCTCCAATTTTCTTGATGCTACTGTTGACGTCGGGGATGCTGGTAAAAGTGCAGTCACAGATCGAAGTACTATGGATACGAACGGGACTCTGTCTGCTGGACTGAATACGGACGAAATTTATGAGAACGCGCTAGCCAATCCGCTTAAAACGGCTGTTCTCTCTAAGCTTGGCGTTGGTCGAGGCGAATTCCGTAGATCGAAAGAACTGAATGCATTCCGCCAAGAGCTCAAGGATGCTGCCCGTGAGAAGGCCAATACGGATATTGACGCCGCAGTTGCCAGTTCAACCCCAATGGCCAAAGAGTATAAGTCCATGATGGCCAAAACCAAAGCCTTCAAGCTTGCCAAAGGCTCGGTGGATAAAGTTATGGAAGATAAGGCCAAGCTCATTATTGAAGCGACTGTGCCTAAGGACACGACAAAAATTAAGCTTAACGAAGCAGGGAAATCTGCTGCATACGACATCGTTAAGGGGAACTCATCCACTACAGAGAAGATAAAAAAAGCCGCCATTGCTGGCGCTATGCAAGAGGCTAACAAGCTGCTAGTCGTCAATCAACCTAAAGCCGTCTTAAAAGCACGTGATTTAGTCAAAAAGACACCGCCTGCTCAGAATCCGGAAATGAGCGGACTTAAAGATAATGTTAAAACAAAAGTAACCAGCGATGACATTGCTACACAAGCCATTGAATCTGTAACCGCGGACAACTTGAACAGCGGTTTCGCCAAGCTGGGGAGAATTGTAGATCTTGCCGTGCCATCTGCAGGCGATTCCGCTTCTCTTTCCGTTGAATTGAAAATACCCGTTCCTAGCGCGCCTGGTCTCTACTTTCTGTTTGCATTCGGCGGAGAAGCCGAACGGGAGGAAGATGAGGTTTCGTGTAATACACAGCTTACTTTCGGGGCAGGCTTCCAAACGTTCGGTCTAGATGCGAACTTTAGACTAGGCGTATATCTCGACGCGTCAGGCAAAACGACAACAAACGTGATGAATTTGATGTCCTATGGCTTGTACCGACAAATGCGCTCCTCACCTATCGTTCCTAAATCGGCGCCAGATTTCTTCTATGGACAAGGCGGCAGGTCGGGCAGCTCTAAGCTTGAAGAAGCCGAGAAATGGGCAATGATGATCGAAGAGCAGGATATGACTGGCGACAACGCTGTTGATATTGGCGTGCTTGTACAATTAGGTATGGAAGCGAACGCTGGTGTAGCTGAGTTTTCTGCTGAATTAGCCTACAAATATTTAAGCCGCTATAACAAGAAACTGGTTGATGACAAAAGTCTGGGCCATACCTCGCTTGAGGATCGTACCAAACGGATCGGCAAGGGCGAGGTCCGTCATGTCGTAGAAGGAGCAACCGAGGTTACCGTTACGCTTGGCAGTACAAAGGTCGCCTTTGGACTTGAAGGGGCTATGACCTTCTCCTCGGGCAGGTTAAGAGAGCTCAACCTCGGCCTATCGGCCAACGTCCCTGCACAATTCGGTGAAGAGACGAGTAAGTTTGCCGAAATAGCTGGCAAAATCGTCACAGCATCTGTCGGCAGCTTGAAAAACCTGGTTGCGCTTATTCAAGCCAAATATAAGAGCACTCACGGAGGGCCCGCGATGGACGGTACCCGTGCTGCTGGCTCTGTCCTAGATTCGGGCAGCGACGCCTTGTTTATGGGCAGCCATTTCGACAGCATCGGGGCAAGTCTATCCGAGAAAATTACCGGCGACGAAACCGTTAATGATACCATTCGCAGCTGGCTGCCTGGACAAGACAGCTCTGCCAGCGATATCGAGCAAGTCGGCAAGATTGGTTTGTCCAACTCGCTGCAGCTAGCTATTGCATTCGAGAAAGAATGGGACGCGGCTGGAACTGCCGGTGATTGGGAAATTGCATTAAGCGCAAGCCAAGTGAAGTCACTTTCGATTGACGCAGGTATCGTCGCCGTTGAAGTGGAGAAATCCAAACGAATCGGTAAAATTGGCTTTAACCAAGATGGCCTGACTGGCGGCTTAGCCGGTCTTGAAAAGTAACTCCTCTCTGACGCAGAACGACTGCTAGTGCAGAGAAGAAGGGATGGTAATCACAATGAGCAAACCAAGTAATGAAAAGCTGATCCTTGACCATCCTATTGTCTTTACCACATTGGCTGGCCAATCGATTCCAGCACAGCTGCAAGAAATTAGGCTGTTTGCAGACGGGGATTCAAGGCGCTGTACCCTACGCCTTGAGCTGGGCTCAGCTGCCTTTCTGGATATTGTCGAGGGTGAATGGTTCGCGCTGCATCCTGCTGCTATCGGGGGATTAACCGTCAGCAGCTTCGACTTGGAGCTGCCTGTGGAGCTGCAACTCTTGCTCCGCAAAGGAATCGCAGAACAGTTTTTACAGGAAACGACGAGCGGCGAGGACATCATTAAAGCTTTACTTAATCCCTCAACTGATGATATGAACGTTAAACTATATACAAGTGAAAATTGGCTGGCTACTGAAATTAAGCAGGAGATGAGTCTACCTGAGGAATTAGCTGATGAAGGTAAGCTCAAACACGGCTTCCGAACGCAGTGGGCCGAAGCTTCAAGATCAAGCTCAAGTGCTGCCACAGCAGCTATCGTTCAAGGAGATATGCATGAAACCGTCGATCAACTGCTTAGCGGCTGGAATTGGAGCTTTCTTCGCGAGGATCCCGAATTGCTTTCCGTGAAGTTTAGCGGAGAAACAGGACAATGGACGGTCCTCATCGCAACGGATGAGGAAAAAAGTCTATGTCTCATCTATTCGATTTACCCGGTTAAGGTACCTGAAGCTCGAAGGTCGCAAGCTATGGACTGGATGACCGAGACAAACTACAATTTACCGATTGGCTGCTTTGAGATGGATCTCACAGACGGCGAGCTGCGCTTTCGCAGCGGAATTGACGTTGAGCAGGACCGTCTGAGCAGGGAGCTGCTGAGTAACCTGCTAACGACGAACATGGCGGTTATGGATATGTATTTTGCCGAACTGGCACAGTTAATAGAATGAGCCTAATAGAAAGAGGCATGAGCTAAGCTCACGCCTCTTTTCTGTTCAGATACGGCATCATCGGGATGGAGTAACCAACCTCATGTGCAACTTCACTAATCTTCAAATCCTTATGCTTCAACATTTGAACCGCTCTCTCCATTTAACCATCGTTAAGGTGAACACGGATTATAATATCCTGATCGTGGTTGCCGAAGCCCGCACCATAGAGCGTCAACCCTCCTACATGAACAGCATGCTCATCAACCGCGAAACGAAGCGTCCAGAACGGTTCGTCCAGCTTCAAATCCGCGAGAATCACGTCCGACATTCGTTCTTCATCGATAAATGTCCCCGCTGTGTCAATTCGAATAGTCTTCAATAGCCCGTATTGATTCACATTGCGATGCCACCATGCAGGTGTGAGCCTCCCCCTCGCAGCTCTTCCGAAATCAGCCGGACTTGTCCATGTACCTAGAGAGATGCCATTAAACGTGAATGCAATATCCGAAGGCCAATAGTCTCTTAAGCCGGGCGCTTCCGAAGCAAGCTCCATCGAAATTTCGATGGCGGCTGAAGGCGGTACGGAGATTCGCTATACCTTCATTGAACGTCTGAACACCGGAGATATTAAATCTATCGAGCATGAAATCAAATCCGGCCGCGATAATTACACCAATATTTTCTTTATATCCATAAAATTAAAACATTTTACAACATTTAATCGTCTATCGTAATAAGAAAAATAAGGGGAGGTTCCTATTCTGAAAAAATTACTAGCTTTTGCAATAAGCCTTATGTTGTTTAGTTCACTTGCTGCTACTGCTTACGCCGCTAGTCCCGCTTCAAATGAAGGCCGTACACTGCGCGGTATTGTGGACATTGCTTTTACGGCCGACGGGGATGGAGTTGGGATTGCGCTGGACGAGAACGGTACGGTGTGGTATTGGCAAGGCAACAGCTTCGCCAAACGTGGACCAAGTGTTCCCGGTGCTGTCAAAGTAACCTCCAAGCTGCTGCTTAAGAAAGATGGGACGGTCTGGGAGTGGAGCGAAGATTCCTCTGACTCTTCACAGGTTCAGGGTTTGCCTAGCATTCGCAAGATTGCAAGCAGCAACGCTGGAAGCATTGCCTTGGATGAGAGCGGCAAGCTTTGGGCATGGGGGCAAAGCTGCCAGGTCGCGCTTGCGGCGGATTCCAAATTGGCATCAACTATTTGCACTGATAACGAGGCCCGCGATCCGCTGTTGGATAAGCCTGTCCTTATTGCCCAGGATATCGTTGACGCGGATATCAATACGAATCTCGCCTTCGCCCGCAAGAACGGTCTCATTGAGCAGTTTTATTATGGGGATAATATTCATTCCGGCACATACAGCTACCGACTTCCAGGAAATCGCAAAGCGGCATCTATATCGGAGAATGCGATGTTTGTAAATCGCGGCGCTCTATTCGTTCTCGGAGAGGACGGCAGCCTTTGGTATAGTTATTATGGCGCTGAACTGCAGCAGGTCGCAAGCAACCGAGCATTCCGTTCCATTGATGCCGGGTATGGGTTACAGCTTCACAGCCTCGTGGTCGACTCGAATGGACAGGTCTGGAACGCCTCATGGAATGCAGCCAATACGAGCTCTTCCATTAAGCTGAAGGGACTGAGCAATATCGCGAAAGCTGCGGCGCGGTCAATCAACAGCGGTCTGGCACTGGACACAAGCGGTAAGGTTTGGTATTGGGGCGGAACTAATATTAATTACGATAAAGACAGCCCGGTGAATGCATCTCCTAAAATATTACCTGTGCAGCATGAGCTTACCGTCACCTGGAACGGCATTAACCTACCGCTGGCATCCGCACCGATCATGCGTGACGGATCGTTGCTTGTCCCCATGAGGGAACTATTCGAGATTTTCGGTACCAAGGTAGCATACAACAACGGCAGCATAACGGCAACACGAGGCAAGCAGGTCATTCAACTGACCGTATACAGCAAGACTGCCATCCTTGATGGAAAGAAAGTACAGATGAGCACGGCACCAACCTATGTGAACGGCAAGACATACGTACCACTGCGGTTTCTGTCACAATCTCTCGGAGCTACAGTGGAGTGGAATGCGGCGAAGGGTGATGTAGCGATCATTACTTCCAAATGACCACTCCTTAATGATTACATTCTCTAGAATTAAATAAAGTCCCGATGACATGATGCTCATCGGGACTGAACGCTAATCTGCCCATTATTTAAAACCAGCATTAGACCCATATACCGGATGAGCCACATACGAATCCTCCAGTAAAGAAATTTCTTCAGGGGTCAAACGAATCGAAAGGGCTGCAGCCGCATCTTCTAGGTGAGTCATTTTCGTCGCACCAATAATAGGAGCTGTAACCGGTTCCTTCTGCAGCAGCCATGCAAGTGCAATTTGAGCGCGAGTGACGTTACGCCTTGCCGCAATTGCTGCAACCTGATCGATAATGATTCGGTCGGCCTCCACGGTCGCATCATACTTAGCTTTTTGTATCTGATCGTTTTCAGAGCGTTGTGTGGTTTCCTGCAAATCCCGAGTCAATCTGCCTGATGCAAGAGGACTAAATGGAATAACACCGATTTTTTCTGCCTTGCATAACGGCATCATTTCCCTTTCCTCTTCACGGTAGATCAGATTGTAGTGATTTTGCATCGTCACAAATCGGGTCCACCCGTGTTTTTCGGCGACATATAGAGCCTTTTGAAACTGCCAAGCATGCATGACAGAAGCCCCAATGTATCTTGCCTTACCAGCCTTTACTACATTGTGTAAGGCTTCCATCGTCTCTTCAATTGGCGTATGGTCATCCCAGCGATGAATTTGGTACAGATCGACATAGTCGGTCCCAAGACGTTTGAGACTTTTATCTATTTCACTCATAATAGCCTTTCGGGATAGACCGGAGCCGTTTGGACCTTCGTGCATGCGGGAGAACACTTTTGTCGCTAGGACAATCTCATCCCGGTTAGCATAATCCTTAATTGCACGACCAACAATTTCCTCGCTTGTTCCCTCTGCGTAGACATTTGCCGTATCAAAAAAGTTGATACCAAGCTCCAAAGCTTTTTTGATAATAGGACGGCTGTTCTCTTCATCAAGCACCCATTTATGAAATCCTCGTCCAGGTTCACCAAAGCCCATACATCCAAGGCAAAGCCTTGAAACATCCAAACCGGTATTTCCAAGTTTCACGTATTCGATTGGAATCCCTCCTTAACGATAAATTAATAGCTTTCCTCAAAATCCAATAATCAGTTCTGCGGACATGATCGCTTCCGCCTTTTTCAGCTTTCACTTGTAGAATACCAGAAAATAAGATAGAAAGCTTTGCTGTCAGGATTCCCAAATCAACCAACAGGAGTTCCATTCGGCAGCGTACTGTCTGGTTTCAAGAGAACTACATCCCCTTTTCCCAACACTCCTCCTAGTACTAATACTTCTGATTTGAAACCAGCTATACGCCTGGGAGGAAAGTTAATGACAGCTACTATTTGTTTCCCGATCATTTCCTCAGCCTTGTATCGTTTCGTAATTTGTGCACTAGATGTTCTAATACCGATCTCTGTTCCAAAATCAATCTCAAGTTTAATAGCGGGTGTTTTTGCTTCTGCAAAAAACTCCGCTTTTGTAATTGTTCCAACACGAATATCGAGTTCTAAGAAATCTTCGATTGTTGCCATTGTGCAATCTCCAATCCAGATTGTAGTTTAATAATTTTGACCCAAATATTTCTCCATACCTAATAAAATCAGCATACCACAGATTTGTATCCATTTTCGGGCATACGATCTGCAACTTACAATGATTCGACTGGCTCCATTTATAAGATTCGCTTCTGCTGCTTGGAGTAGCGTATAGTAGGAGGGATTGAAAATATTTTACAGGAGGCTACTGCCATGTCAAAGGAGATTTGGATTAATCTCCCGGTCAAAGATGTTGAGAGTTCAACTGCCTTTTTCAATGAGATTGGATTTCATGCAGAGAACGTTGGTAACGTGAGAGCCCAGCTCATCATAGGCCAAACAACGATTTTGCTGTTCCCGAATGCAACGCTTGAGAAATTTACAGGTTCAAAAATTGCAGATACTTCCCAATGCGCAGAAGTCATATTCTCCATTGGCGCTGAAAGCAGAGAAGAAGTAGATGCCTTTATCCAAAAAGTAGAGATTGCTGGAGGAAGCATCTTTGGCAAGCCGAGCGAAATTGACGGCTGGATGTACGGTGCAGGATTTGCCGATCTGGACGGTCACCGCTGGAATCTGCTGTACATGGATGAGAGCAAAATGCCAAAACGCTAATACGGAAACGCCGGTCACCTGCTCAGGGTCACCGGCGTTTTTCACTCCCTATCTTTCAATAGATAACTATATTTTCTCAGTCCACTGTATGGGCTGTGAGTATTAAGAGAATTAGACAAATTGAGGGTATTAATCTACATTATTCGACAAATTATTATACCATTCGATAAATTACTCCAATTACTTAGTACATAAGGATGAGTATTATGCTATTATAAACAAGGAATATATTGTGAAATGAGCTTTCTCTATTAGGAGATAGCTCTTTTTCTATACGACAGTTTGAAGCTTCTTGTTAATTATCAAGACCATAGTCCTACTACATATTCGAAGATGCTTCGTCGGAATTGAGGGTGAAGATTTGAATAGTCAATTATCCGTTATTATAGCTGAAGATCAGGAGGCAATTAGAAAGCTGCTGGAAATTTATGCGAAGCAGCTTGATTTGAAGATTATAAGTTCTACCAGCTCAGGTGATCAGTTTGTTCGAGATTGCATACAAAACGAACCTGATTTATTGTTTCTAGATATTGGGTTGCAGGGTATAGATGGTATTGCTGCTTACAAGAAAGTTTTGGAGAGTGGTTTATCTCCCTATTTGATTATGATCTCGGGTACACAAGATTCGAAACTAGTGCTGGAAGGAATCACAATGAATAGCATTGAGTTTATCTCCAAACCCGTTTCGTTTGAAAGAATCACATCTGCAGTTGAAAAGGCGCGAATAATAATAGGAAAAGATTTGGTCTATACGAAGTCAACTCCTTGCAAAATCATTCAATTGAAAAGTAATCATCGTACGATATTTATTAATGAGAATAATTTCTTATACGCCACGAAAATGAAAGGTGAACATAAGACCATCGTAACTTTTGACGGTGGTAAGGAAACGGGCATTGAAGTCAGTAATTCTCTTTCGAACATTCAGAGTCAATGCTCCGAGCACATTTTCTCACCAAACCCGTCTAGCTTAGTTAACTTGAAGTTCATTAGACATGCATATGCAAGTAAGAATCTTTTTGGGACGTATGTTATTCAAATGAAAGCAAATAATGTTAAGTTCGACTTAACTCGTACAAAAAGAAAAGAATTTGAAACACGCTATGCAAAATATCAATTTGAAGTAAGGTAATTTATGAAATGATGATTTCATAGAGTAGACCAGCACATTTGAAGACTAGGAGAATAGCAATGGATCTGACGATACGATTAGAAAAAATTAAAAGTGAAATACGTATTTCATTTCTAGGTACATTATTTCGATTCGACTATTATGATGATAACTTACATTGTTATTGGTACGATGGGCCAACCATTCAACAAGTAGAATATTACTTAAATCAGATATTCCCTAAAAATAATGTACTTAGTCCCTATTTTGATTCCCTCCAAATAAATAAAGGTTTAGATATGTTGATCACCAGAGGCACGTTGTCTTTTAGATTATTCAGGAGTATTTCATTAGAAAGAAAAAAAACGATTGAAAACGAATTAAAGAAACAGGGTTTAGTTACTTTCTTGGATTATGAGATGAATGCGATGGAGCAGCTATTAATGGATCAAGATCAGTTAGGCGGGTACATTCTGCATCCAGATGGGACGCACTTCAGTCTTAAAGAAAATGGGGATAATGTTTTCTCATTCTGGAGCAATTCTAATGTAGTCAAATTCGGAAAATTATATAAATCAATGCGTTCAGATCATAAGCTAATCGTTACTGTTCTCATTCAAATTTATGGTCAAACACGTGTGATGGAATTATTAGATAATAATGAGTTCACGCTAGAAGAGATATTCGAATCGGCTGCATATGTGATGTTCGGGGATGGATCATAGACGAATCAGCATAAATGCAAACGTGATGGATGATATATTGGGGGATCATTTCGGTGGGTATTCTACGTAAAGTACAAAAATTCAAGGTGTCTCTTTCTGCATTATTGATCTTTATGTTTCTATTTCTGATTACGAATATAGCTTATTTGCTCTTAACAAAAGACGCGTTAATCTCAGAAGCCAATAAGAGGTTAGACGTACAGGCCGAATACGTAAGGCAGCATATCGGACAAATCAAAGAAAGCGATTCGATCATTCAACGTGTAGAGAATTCGTATATGACAGGTGTAATGCGAATGATCGAGACGAAGTTGGGCGCACGTTTTTTGAGAATAAATGAAGAAATCCTTGTGGAAATCGTAAATGAATTTAAACTTGATTCTATAGCTGTAAATACCCGTAATTTCGGTGAAAGAAAGCTTGTGAACATCGCATCTGAAAGCCCTAAAGATCTCCGACTAGATGAGGGTCTAACAGTAATACACGATATAAATGGCCTTACACATTTTTACTATCAATCGAATGCCAATGATTACGTCATACAAATTGATTCTAAATCAAATATCCCTGCAGATATATCGAAAAGGGTAAGCGAGCATATTGCTCAGCTTCATAATAACCCTGTAAATCTGTATCATGATAAACCCCTTACATTAGAATTTATATTAACTGAAACGACAAATAATCATTTTAATGGAATCCAAAACATGGTTACTGATGGATCTTATAAACTTGCGAATAAAAATGATATTGATTATGTAAAGAAAGTAACCCATTCTGGAGAGAAAAACTTCTACATTGAAGAAATAAATGGCAAGAAGTATGAGAAATATTTTATGCCTCTTGCATTCGAAAACGAGAGCTACGTTCTTTTTTTAATATCGGATTACTCCCTCTTGGAGCGAGTACTTTATGACCAGGTAATTAAATACGTTTATGCGATCATACTGAGTTCTGCTCTGTTTTTAATTTTATGCTTTATCGTTTATCGGGTTTTTCTGTACAGAAGAGAACAAGTATTACATACCATTGAATCTTCCTATAGAGGGAGCTTGGATAGCTTATTCCAATCATTAAGATGGCAAAGACATGACTTTAATAACCATATGACCACGGTTCATGCACTTGTCAGTATGAAGGAGTATGATGATCTCATAACGTACACTTCAACTTTAGTTGAAGAGGCTACCTCGATTAATGAGATCTTGAACATTAATTGTCCGCCGATAATGGGACTGATACAAGCAAAAGTTGCCTATGCTGCAACGAAAAAAATCGATTTCACCTTTGATATACTCGATTTTCGGGACATCAATATAAAGCACATTAAAGAGAATGAAATTGTTTCTGTATTAGGCAATTTGATTGATAATGCTTTTGAAGCCGTACTCGAAAATATGAATGCTGAACCGTCCAAAGTAAAAGTTAGTGGCATTGCAGAAGGGCAAACCCTCAAATTCAAAGTATTTAATAATGGTCCAGAAATATCAGCAGCATTAAAGCAAAAAATATTTGAACCAGGATTTACTACGAAGAAAACCGGCACTGGGCTTGGGTTACAAATCATCGGCCAATTAACGAAGAAGTACGACGGTAAATTAACCTTGGATTATTCCAATGACGATGGCACACAATTTACTGCTGAGTTTTCGCTGTAAGGAAAAGTTGGAAGGAAATGTTCTCGTTTCCGTTCCAACTTTTTTGCCTTATTGCTTCTGTAAGAAAGTAGCGATTCGGATGCCCACTCGGGACACAAGTCTGCAACTATTACCTAATTCGCCACTTCCATTCGGACTCCCGCCTCTCGGCACGCCAATTTCAGACTCTCATCCGGCCATTGATCCGATATGATCCGATCTACACCGGACAAAGGTACGAAGGATACGAGCACCTTAGCTCCGAATTTGGTATGATCCAGCAAAATATTCGTTTCCGAGGCTTGGCGAATAGCCGTCTGTTTAATCTCAGCTTCATAAATATTAGAATTGCTAAAACCATGCTCGATATTGAGGCCGGTCGCCCCAAGAAAAGCACGATCAAACGCCATGCTCACTAAGCTCTGCGCAGCGATCGGACCGACAAGAGAATTCGTTGCTTCCAGCAGCATGCCACCGGTCACAAGCACCGGAATTTGCTTGCCGGACAATTCCGCGGCTACGTTTAGCGCATTCGTAACGACGGTAATATTCATGCCGGGCGGCAAAAATTTGGCCAGCTGCAGCGTTGTCGTTCCCCCATCGATGAATATCGATTCTCCCGTGCTGATTAGGCTGGCGGCATATCGGCCGATCTTGGCCTTTTCTTCCGTCAGAATACCGGCTCTCTCCTGCAGTGCGATATCTTTGCCGACGAAAATCGCGCCTCCGAAGGTTCTCTTGATCGCCCCGGCTTCTTCCAACTTTTCGAGGTCGCGACGTATGGTCATTTCCGTTACTTGATAAGTATCTTTCAAAGCTGCAATACGGAGCTCGCCTTCGCGGGAGAAATGCTCCAGCATCTGCTGCTGTCGGGCATTTAATCCTTGATATAAGCTTGGTTTCATAACTACTGGCCTCCGATAACCTTAATTTCCGGTATGCCTCTATTATCCATGCTCATGTAGGAACATTCAACTCCAGCCGGTAAGAAATTGACTCTTTCAGCTGGGGCACGGGCAGTCCCTCGCAGCTCTGTTGAACTTTGCGTCCTGTTATTCCCATATAGCAGCACCTAGCCACTGCCTGCCTTTCACCCGAACGATTCATCTTCTATGACGATCGGTTTTCTGACAATCAGCGGATCTGTGAAAATGTCCAGTTCATCCCGGCTTGTACTTGAAAATTCCGATACGACCGCGCCTTCCGGACCACCCTGGAACCAATGATTCGTGTTCGGCGGGATGCTATATTGCTCGCCGGGCAGAAGAATAATCTCATGAAATACGGTATAGGATGACTCGCTTTCGGACGGCACAACCGCTTGAATGTCGGGAGTAGGTTCACCTTCAACGTACAGCAGCACGCTGCCCCAGCGGCAGCGGAAAGTCTCCATCTTGCCAGGCATGCCATCCACGGACGGATGCCGATGCTCCGGGCATGTTTGTCCAGGAAACAGGACAAGATCCTTGGCACAATAGCGATCCGTATTAATATAAGTAATCAGCTCAAGACCTTGCTTATTAAGATTGCCCAGACCAAAGCCGGCGACCTCAATAATCGCCTTTTCCTCGTCACTCAACACAATGCCGGCTCCCGCAATCATTACAGACGCACGCGCCTGAGCCTGCCTCACTTCGCTTCTTGTCAGCGACATGTCCTTCCCCCCGCTTCTTCTTTTTCTTCGATCGTTATGTATCCCGTTCCCATATGCCGGACCCTGGACGATGGGACCAGTCTGGCAGTGCCAGAACAGTATCACGTTGCTGCCAGCCCGCAGCGATTCGCCCCTGCACATCTCCCCAGCTCGGAATACCGCTAACCGCATCAGCCTGCTCTACATTGCAAGCACCAGTACCAACCGCACCCAGTGCCATTTCCTCCATCGTCAGCCCCTTGGCAAGCCCGGCAAGAAAACCAGCGATTGTGCAGTCTCCCGCTCCTGTTGTACCCACTGACTCAACTTCGTAACACGGTGCAAGCAATTCCCGTTCCCTCCAGTTCTCCAACCGTTCGGCATTCGGGGCGCATTGCCCCATTCCTCGGAGACGTTCAGCGCTCGCGGTCGTCCGCAAATAAAGTCCATGCTCGCCGAGCTTTAGCCCGACGATTGCCGCTCCCATACCCAATAGTTGGCCAGATAACGAGTTCAGCAGCATTCCGTCAGCCCAAGCCAGAAGCTCAGTCGTTCCATAAAGCTCGCATAGCTCTCGATACTTCTCGGGCCGAAGCATGTACAGGATTTCTTCAAAGCTCGGAAGAAACACATCCACAAGCGGCAATACGCGCACAAGAATTTTCAACCAATCCGCTTGCCCGGCAGGCGAGTCAGGCTCCGGCCGCGCCATATCCAGCGAAACGGTCAATCCTGCATCCTTGACTTTAGACAGCATGCGCTCCAGCTCGACTCCCTCCTGCTGATACATCCTGCGCATGAGCGGGGGATAGCCAAAATGGAATAGCCTCGCTCCCGGCAGGGAATCGCTTGGCACATCCTCTGCCGTAAAAGTATCATTGGCTCCGGTGCAATGAAGGAAAATCCGATCAACTCCCGGCGGGCTGATTACAAGAGAATAGGAGCTGTGCTCTCCCCCGGCGATAATCATCCCGTCGGCAAGAGATTCTCCGTAGTCCTTGAGAATTTTTACTATAGCATCACCGAACAGATCATTGCCGATCTTGCCCATCAGCTTGACAGGCAGGCCAAGCCGATGCAAGGCCAGCCCTGTATTGGAAACCGTCCCGCCCGTAGACAAATGAACCTGACCGATGTCAATCAGCTTGCCTGGAGCGAGTATCTCTCCTATGCCTTGTCCATGACTCATGCCATTCATAGATGGAATAACATCCAGACAAATATGGCCCGCTACGATAATCTCCGGATTGGCACCATCCCGGCCGCTCACGCCAAGCCCTCCCAGTCTATGACCACTGTTCCGCCTGATTTCTCGGATTCCAGTGCTGCACTGAACAGGTAATGGCTGCTGGCAGCTTCTTCTGGCAATGCGCATGTAAACGGCTGGCTCATGCCTTCAAGGCCGTTCACAATCTCATCGCAGAACGCCGCCCACATTTGCAGGATGGAATCTGAAAATCCGAACTCGAAGATGCCGCCGGTAATCGTGCTGTAAGTGGATTTGTAAGGCACATCGACGACATGCCAAGCCTGCTGCCCGCCCGGTTCATACGTAAGAGAGGACAGCTGTTTTGGATTTTTTGTGGAATACTCCGCTGACATTCTCGTACCTTGGATACGAATAAACCATGTGTTGGCATGTCCCGGTGCAATACGCTTCGTGGAAAGAACCATTGGGAATTTTTGATCGTCTGTCTTGACATCGCAAGCGAGAATCGCGTTGTCCCACGTCTCGCAAGGCGCGGTTCCGCCTTTTCCGTCCGGTCGTTCCTCAACGATTTTGGATAGCAGAGCCCGAACGTTCGCAGGCTTCCAGCCAAACCGAAGCGGCAGATGAAGCACATGTAGGCCAAGATCGCCCATGCAGCCATATTCGCCATTTGTTGCAATCCTTCTTTTCCAATTGATCGCTTTGGTCGGGTCCAGGTCGCTGGAATGCCAGAAGCCCGCTTCGACTTCAATGATTTTCCCGAATCTCCCTTCGTTCACCCACTGTACCATTTGCTGTGCTCCAGGGAAAAACGGAAATTCGGAAGAACTGCGTACGACCACTTCAGGGTTTTCCTTAATCGCAGCCATAATCGCGGCATTTGCTTTGCGATCTATTCCGAATGGCTTTTCCCCCAGCAAATGCTTGCCTGCGCGAATAATGTCGATATAAATTTGCTCATGCAGATTATGCGGAACCGCACAATAAATCGCTTCTACGGAAGGATCCGCAAGCAGTTCCTTATAATCCGTGTACGCATTCCTTACGCTGGGCAAATGATCTTGAAACCACTGGGTCGCAGCTGGATTGGCATCGCAAACGGCGACGATATGCGGTTCGAAGCCTACATCCGTTAGATGGCACCAACGCGCCGCCGCGCTTGCAAACTCCTTGCCCATTAGGCCGCAGCCAATGACGCCAAACGAGATGATTTTTCTAGTCATTAGTTTTGCTCTCCCTTCAGAATAGCCAGCGCTTGCTCGGCTGTCGCTCCATTATGCACAACGCTCATCAGAGCGGATGTCATGCCCGCAGGGCTCGGATGCTGAACGACGTTACGGCCGTATACGATTCCGGCGGCTCCTTGCTTCATCAGTTCGACCGTACGGCCAACGATTTCCTCGTCGCTCGCGCGTCCGCCGCCCCGAACTAGTACCGGGATACCGGAGGCTACTTCGATTACACGATGATATTCCGTCACGTCATCGCAAGGGTCCGCCTTAATGACATCCGCACCGAGCTCTACGCCTTGACGGACAAGCGGCATAATTTTGTGAAGGTCTCCGTCCACCATATAGCCGCCTTTCTCTTCATTCGACAGCATGACAAGCGGCTCTACCATCAGAGGCATTCCGTATTTCTCACATTCCGTCTTCAGCAGCGTAATATTGCGCACGCACTGATGGTGCAGCTCAGGCTGACCCGGGAGCAGAAGCAGATTCACGCACACCGCGACGGCATCAAGACGTACAGCTTGCTCAATCGCGCGATCAATCAGTTCGCTGAACAGGAATCGCGGAAGCACGTTTCCATAAATGTTGGCCGCATCCGTCCTGAGCACAAGTCCCGGCTTCTGCTTGCCCGGAATTTCCTGCAAATGCCTCGCCTGCCCCGGACTCAGCTGAATACAATCCGGCCCCGCTTGAACGACTGTTTCTACTGCGTCTTTCATATTCTCGATACCAGAAAGAAAAGAAAACTCATTAAAAAATCCGTGGTCTATGGCAACATCAAAACATTTCCCTTGAGCGCTGAACATTCGATTTAATCTAACTTTGGTAGACATTCCACAACATCTCCTCTTATGCTTCCTTTTTGTAACTTGTTCGTTTTAAACATAATATTATAATAAACAAACATTTTCGTCCACTTAAAAATTTACAGACTGACATGAAGGCTTCCAGAACGAAATCTGGAAGATTGTGTTTGACTCACACATTAGACTTGTGCATAACTCGTCAATTGCTTAAAGCCCGTCAGACATTTGTCCTGACGGGCTTTTCGAGTTTTGTAAATATATTTATTTGCAATGAATTGTGATTACTCAACGAACCTTACTTGCTGTTTATAAAAGGCAAGCATCGGCATATAAGTACCCGTATCCAACGGCAAATGACTGGAAGGATTCATCTCATATGCACCATGAACAAATGTATCACCCTCGGGAGCTCTAGATAAACGCAGCGTAATCTCATTGCGAGCCGTTACTTCCCACTGGGTACATGCCATTTCTCCGTTTGCGTCTTCAACTGTGAACACTTTATCTGCCGGGTCAATGGCTATAAGATAACCAGACACATCGGCAAACCTCAAGCAAATACTAGCAATCTTATCTTCATGCAGCCAAACAGCGGAGGATAGATTTGGGGCGGCTGCAGATACACTTGCATTCTTATAGATATGAGCTAATGCAACCTTAGCCAATCTCTCACCAATGATCATGTTCCCAGCAGGGCTGTTATGTATGTTATCTGACAATGGACAATCCAAGGCAGGGACTGTATACACTTCAGGGATGGTGAGAGCAGCTTGTCTCTGGCCTTCCCTCACTCTTCCCCATGATTGATCACCTTCAATGGTCGCTGCATCCGTGCAACGATTAAGCTGAACCGTTAATATGGGCAAATCCAAAGCGTTCAGATCTCGACGAATATGTTGAACCAACTGCTCGAACCGTACCGAGTAGCTGGAGGATTCCTCAGGATTGCAATCCGAACAGCCCTGATACCACAAAACACCGCGAACTTTGCCCCCTGTGGATGCAATGATTTTCATCATATGGCGGTATAAGAAACCATCTTCATCTGGATTCCAAGCCTTTAAAGGTGATCCGCCAAATGCGGTTTGCAGGAATCCAATGGGTAGACTCGTTTTATCCTGAATCATTTTACCAAATGCTAGAAACGGGGAATGGCCTGGATTAGCAAATTCTCTATTCTCATAGTGAATGGAAGCTGTAGATTCGTTAAAAGGATGGGATGCCAAGTCCCATATCCCGTTATGTCGCTGCAAATGAACGCCGAGCTGCGGCGCATCTTGAATAGGACCTTTGCCATAGCCAGCAGCATTGCTTTGCCCAGCTATGACCCAGATATCTCCCACTCCGATATGGTGAATCATATCCCCTCGAGCAGCCCATTCCAAAGCCGGATGGTTATCGATTTGCAGACAGGTTTCAAGTCGATATAATCCACCTGCTGGAATCTCATCCAAGGTTATCTCCCAAGCCTGCCCCTCTTGCATCATACAGGGCCGCCAAGGGACAACTATTCTACCATCTGCTTCGTTAACGATTCGAGCCATTACCTGAGCGTGATTGATTACGCGATCGATCATACCTGCCCAAACTCCGGATATAGCTATGCTTCCAAAGCCTTTTTCCTGCTGAATAATCGCCCAATGCTGTGGACCTTGCTGAATGATCACGCCTATTTGCGCCATTTGTATACCCAGCTCCTTTTAATAAAGCAATAGATCACGCGATTGGTTACTCCAGCAGCCTAGCTTCAAGCTCTATAGACAACTGTTGATGGAAAGCAATATCCGGATGATTGATTCCATTCGATAAACGGGTATGAATATCAACGCCCGCTTGCTCCATCTGCTCCCAGATCGCATATACATCAAGCAAAGGTACAGCATAATCAGCAGCATAGCTGCGAAGCGCCTGGTTATATTTCAATAAGGTACCCTCTTCATATACGCGGATAAAATCAGGAACCATTGCTTTATAAAGATCTGGAACGTTTGGATTATCGGTTTTTAGCATCATAATCGTGGATAAGATAAGTATTTCTGCTTCTGTCTCTATCCGTATCCGAGTAACGAGATCCCCAATAGCCGTTATATACGTTTCTATTCCTGCTTCGCCCTCATGACAATCGTTGAGACCAAAGCAAATCGTTACTAAGTCCGGCTTGTAGAGAAGGACATCACGCTCCCAGCGTGATCTGGACTGCTCCGCCGTATTCCCGCCGACTCCTGAATTAATGACATTAAAATTAGCCTCGGGATAATGTTTCTCTACTCGACGACGCAGAAGCTCATGATAGACTTGTTCATGCTCAATCTCATTCGGGCCTAGGCAGCCTTGGGTCACACTGTCCCCAATGGCAACATAGATCACCGTTCTTGCTCCTGGATTCTCGGACTTCTCCTGCAGCCGTTGATGAAGACGTGGGAATTCATCTTTACTCATAAATGGCATTCTCCCTTAGTTATCTGATCGTAAATCAAGATCAGTCTACCTTAATAGGCTAGGGAAGTATTTACAGAATATTAGCTATTCCGATGCTGATTTCTGCTTTCGCCAGTTCGTTGGGCTTAGACCTGTTTTCCGTTTGAATTCTCCACTAAAATGATGGATATTGGGATACCCTGTTTCCTCAGCCACCTTTTGAATCGGCATCTCCGTAGTGGATAAGTACGTTTTCGCTGCCTCCATGCGCAGCTCCAATAAGTAATCAATCGGAGTAAATCCCGTTTCCTCTTTGAATCTTTTAATTAAGTAGGTAGCTTGAAAATTACTAATACGCGTTAAATCATGTAATGTAATTTTGCTTTTATAGGTGGATTCCATGTAACCTGCTAACGCTTTGATTACTTCTTTGCTTAAAGAATAACCTGATGAGAGTACCGTGCTGCTGTTACTCAGCTTCCTATCTTTTCCGTACAACTCGAGCGTACCCTTAACCAGAAGTAAAATTTTTTGCACGTTTAGCAGCAGTAATTGTTCGCCATAGGGTTGATCGTGAAGCTTCATGTCCAGCATTTGGCTGACTTCGCTCAAACATAGCTGCATGAGAGGGGACGAAGTGAAATGGGGATCTAATCCGGATTGCAGCCTATTCCATAATAAAATATTTTGCAATTTCGAGAGATAAGGCTCCTCCTCAATGCCCGTTAATTCGATATACCAAAAAACAGCATTTTTGGAGTGGATGATTAAATCATGCGGGGTATTGGGCGTTAAAATAAATAATGATGACGTTGAGACCTCGTATTGTTCACCTAACCAATGCAATTGGTAAGAACCCGACGCAAGAAAAAGCAATTCATAGGTCGGATGTATGCCGCCTGTTTTGTATTCAGGCGTAGCAGTGACAGTAGAATCATGATAGACCTTTCCATAATTTCTTAGCCTCATTTCATCCCGCCTCCCTTTTCCACACACCTCTTTATCCCTAACATTAGTCATATCCGAATCGCTTGTAAACCTTTTTCAAGTGAATATATCTGAAAGAGTGAAATATTATATAAATTAAAAGACTATATGGGTGTTGAATAAGTACAATTTAACTGCTGTTTTCGTGAATCCAAGTAAGATTTAACAAATACTTCGAAGGATATATCTCTTACAATGAAGGTGGAATGATATTCACACTTCAGCTATAGAATGGAGCTTTGATATGAAAGCATTGCAAATTGTAGGAAAAGAGCAATATTCAATTATCGAGACTGCAATCCCTGATGTTAAAGATTTCGAAATACTGGTGGAGATTCAAATGGTTTCGACTTGTCCGCGCTGGGATATGAATATGCTTGGCGGAATTAATATGTTCGATTATTCGCGTGAACCCGAGTATCCTTTGCCATACGGTTTTCCCGGACATGAAATGGCGGGTGTAGTTAAAGCAATTGGAAGCGGTATCCGTAAATTCAAAGTGGGGGATCGTGTTGCAGCGCTTGAACATATTGGAGATGCCCCAGGTGCTTATGCGCAATATGTTTGCTTTAGAGAAGAGGATTTGCTTAAGCTGCCCGATTCGATTACTTATAAGCAAGCGGTTTCATTCGAGCTGCTGAAATGCGTCATGATTGGAATGCTGCAGCTTGGGGATCTGAAAGGGAAAACCATATTAATTTCAGGACTTGGGCCTGCAGGAATTCTGGCCGTACAAATGGCTAAGTTATGGGGAGCTTCCCGCGTTGTTGGGATAGACTTGAACCAAGAACGTGTTCAGTTTATCAATGATCTTGGCCTTGCTGAAGCCATGCTAGTTAGCAATTTGACCGATGAAAAGTTCGACTTTGGCTACGACTGTGTGGGAGCAGCACCTTCCGTGCAAAATCTATTTAACTTCGTAGAGGAGCATATCGTTATTTTTGGCGTATTACGAGGGGAATTGAAATACGCCGACCACTTATGGTTTAAAGGCTTTAAGCTGGAGTCTTACAAATATCGAGGACTCGTTCAAAGAGATCATGATTTGTTAATCGACCTGGTAGCGAACAAAGGCTTAAACATGGAGTGCCTCCAAACCCATCATGGTTCGTTTACTAAATATGATGAAGCGGTGCAGCTGCTAAGAGAGCAAAAAGCGATTAAGGTTTATTTCCACCCCCAAGAGGACTTCGAAGAAACTTCCGTTAACGGTGAATCCCTATGATAGGAAAAGGGGTCGTTTTTACTGAAAAACTGAAGGTAGCCTATCAAGATGTCAGCATTCCCGCGCTACAGGATGATGAGGTTATGATAGACGTCGAGCATTCTTGGATTAGCAATGGAACGGAGTCCTCGTTTCTCCGTGGGGAGAGAACCGATGGCGAAACACCGTTCAGGGAGGGTGATCCGCTTCCTTTTCCACAAGTAGCTGGGTATCAGAAGGTTGGCGTAATCACCTCACTGGGAAAAGATGTGCAGGACTTTGCAGTTGGCGATCGAGTCTTTGCTACGATAAGTAATGTTAATGACATGTTTTTCTCTACTGGAGGACATGTCAGTCCTGCTGTCACTCATAAAGGGCAGGTATGGAAGCTGCCGGCTGAAAAGGATCCCCTTGCTTATTCAGGACTCGTATTGACCCAGGTTGGTTATAGCTGCGGCATGTGTCCACCCGTTAAAAAGGGCGATTATGCAGTCGTTATTGGAGATGGAATGGTTGGGCAATGGGCTGCCCAAACGCTCATGCATCGCGGGGCTCATGTCATTGTACTCGGTAGACATCATGACCGCTTGAACCTGCTTCCTGAAGGTATTCGCAAAGTAAATACAAAAGTATCCTCTATTGAGGAAGCCCTTCAGGATGTCAGGGATACGTTCTCGATCATAGTAGATACGGTGGGGTCATTAGCAACGGTAACCGAATTAATTTCATTCGCGCAGTACGGCTGTCACTTAGTTTCGGCTGGATTTCTCGGCGAGGACGGCCGGATTGATATCCAAATGCTGCGTACCAAAAAGGTTACCTTGCATTGTCCATCCGGCTGGAGCCAAGAAGATATGGACGAGACCTTGCGAGGGATCACAGAAGGATGGCTTCAAACCTCATCACTTATTACACATCGCTTTCCTGTCGAACAGGCAAAGGAAGCATGGGATTTAATATTGGATTCGAAACAGGCGAAGCTTGGCGTTGTTTTAGATTGGATTTGATCGGGAGCAACCCATGCAATGGTCATGTTAATCGATCTGGCTGAATTCATAAGCCATTGTATTTATAGCTATACAAACAACAAACCCGCCATGTTGAATTGGCGGGTTTGTTAACTACACGTTCACTTGTCGAACACTTCCACGTTCAATAATCTGTGTAGGAAGCTTAACGCTTTCAATTCGGCTACCCTCTGAGGCCATCTTCTGCAGGAGTAAACCGAAAGCTTTTTGGCCTAATTGTTCTGGAGATTTCATTACGGTCGTTAGCGAAACTCTACTTACTCTGGAAATCATCAGGTCTGTAAACCCGACTACAGATAAGTCTTCCGGAATTTTACGACCTAATTGTTCGGCAATATTCATCACTTGTATGGCGACTAAATCATTCGAACAGAATAGAGCCGTCATGTCTGGGTTCTGCTCGAAAAAAAGAGCCAATCTGCTAGAATCCTTTTGTTCGTTATCCCAATCCGAGATGATGGCATTGCTCATAAAGGGGATTTCGGCATCAAGCTGAGCTTGAATAAATCCATAGTAGCGGTCTTCCCTGCTCATAATGCCTGAGATCGGCTCAGAAATAAAACCCACATTCCGATGTCCTTTGTCGATTAAATACTTGGTCATCTCATAAGCACCCAAAAAATGATCATGATAGATCGCCGTAATGTCTACTTCACGAAACACCCGGTCGATAATAACGACTGGAAAATCGTTCAGATGGAGCCGTAAAACCTCTTGTCCGCACATCCTCCGCTCGCCTGGGAATAGCACAATACCACGTACCCTTCCCCCGCTGCTAACCTCCCGCAGAATTGCGTCCTCTTGCTCAAGATTATTACCCGTCACTCGGATAAGCACTTCCCAACCATGGAAAGCCCCCTCCTGCAGGAACGCAGTAACGGCCAAACCAATAAACTCATCCAGCATAGGAACAACAATGACGACCGCTTGCTGGGGCACCAGCGACATTCCTGACAGAGCTGCAGCTTTAAGCATCGTCTCCGTATTCTCTGCAAGGAAAGTCCCTCTCCGAGGCAAGCGATAGAGAATACCTTCCTTGGCGAGAAGCTCGAGAGCCTGCTTACTTGTTCTTCGGCTTACGCCAAACAGATCGGCAAGCTCTCCCTCTGATGGAACCGGGTCATGGGGCTTCAATTGTCTTTCAACAATTAAAGCCATTACCTTCTGACGCATTTGCTCATATAACGCGATCGGTCCTTTAGTCAGCTGTTCCTTTATGTTTTTGTTCATATCCGCTCATCCTTCATCAGCAATGTATCACTGATACTAACATAATGCATCTGGATCGACTAATCAACGCAATTGCAGCAACTTGTCCGCATATCCGCTTCCAAATATGCTTATTACCTCAAGTAATATACGCGCGGAACTTCTCCGTCAATTCGTATAAATCCTGATCCTTCTTAAAAATACTCGAGGTGCCTGCCACGAATATATCTGCGCCCGCCAAGCGCATCTTTTGCGCATTCTCACAGCTTACGTTGCCATCTACCTCAATCTCAATATGCGAATGTCCGGATTGTTGCAGATATTGCTTCAATTTATGGATCTTTCCTAGAGTGGCAGGCACAAGCTTCTGTCCTGCGAATCCCGGATTAACCGTCATAATCAATACGATATCGATATCGTCGAGAATATCGTCAAGCGTATAAATCGGTGTGGAAGGATTAAGCGCGACCGAAACCTTGGCCCCCTTGTCCCTAATTTGCTGAAGCGTTCGTTGCAGATGAATCGTGGCTTCCTGATGGACCGATACGATATCGCCGGGACGAATCGCGAAGATCGGAAGAAAATCCTCTGGCCGGTTGATCATCAGGTGAATATCAAGCGGAATGCCCGTCATCTCTCTGACACTGTTCATAAAGTCTGGACCGAGGGTGAAATTAGGAACAAAGCTGCCATCCATAATGTCCACGTGTAAATAATCAACCTGTGCGCGCTCCAAGGCTCTTATCGTTGTCTCCAAATTTCTGAAATCCGCGCACATGATAGACGGCGATATTCTGCCTCCCATACCTGCACCTCCTTAGTTATTAAGGCTTACGGTTGCACGATAACCCGCATTCCGACATGCTCTTCTGCCGCGCTTATCGCTTGGTTGATCTCATCAAGGGGATACCGATGAGAAATATAACGTTTCATATCCATTACGCCGGAGCCGATTAAATCAATGGCTTTCTGATGATGTGCAGGCAAGGAACCGTGCGCCCCGTGAACGAATAGCTCTTTGTAATGAATAATATTGGTATCTAGCGTAACCATCGATTTCCCCTTAGGCAAACCGCCGAAGAAGTTCACCCGTGCGCGATTTTTCGCCATATAGATCGCATCCACCTGTGCTTCCGGCGACGGGTTCGAAGTGATGACCACGTCTGCTCCGAGTCCGCCCGTTTCCTCCAATACCCGTTCGATGGCGTTCTCCTCGGATGAACAGATATAAGCATGTGCACCGAACTGCTTAGCCATCTCCAATCGGGGTCTGGAACGTTGTACGAGGATCACCTTCGTGGCCCCCATCAGCTTTGCAACCTCTATAATCATGCAGCCGATTGGGCCTGCACCGATTACAACGACTGAATCCCCCAGCTTAATGTTCGATAGCTCCA
Organism: Paenibacillus sinopodophylli; assembly: GCF_005930355.1. Classification (GTDB taxonomy): domain Bacteria; phylum Bacillota; class Bacilli; order Paenibacillales; family Paenibacillaceae; genus Pristimantibacillus; species Pristimantibacillus sinopodophylli. The sequence goes on along the minus strand of NZ_VDBO01000011.1, from coordinate 91,384 downwards.
AGGCATTTAGAACGCAGGCAAGCGGTTCGGCCAAAGCGGCCTCCTCATAGGAGATATGATCCGGGATTTTGTGGATCGGACCGAAATTTACCATTGTCTTGTTCAGAAGCACATATTCTGCGAAGCTGCCCGCGAATTGGTAGCCCATAGCGTAATTGATCTGACAATTGTTGCCGATTCCAGCCTCGCAGAAGATACATTCCCCGCAAGGTACGTCTGCGCCGAGAGAAATTCGATCTCCGATTTTGAACTTGGTTACATTCGAGCCTAGTTCAACAATTCGCCCCGCAGATTCATGCCCCAGCACTTGAGGAAGCGTCACCCTGTTATTCCCATGGCGGAATATCCGGATATCCGAACCGCAAATACCTACAGCTTCGACCTTCATTAGAATACTGTCCCCATCTACGGATGGTCTTTCCACTTCCTGTACGACCATTTGCTCCAATTGCTCTAAAACAGCTGCCTTCATCATTTATCCTCTCCCACCTTCATTGACTCGTTAGAATTGACATACATGACTTTGTTAAAGAAGCCTTTACGGTCACGCATCATAACCATTCCCTCATAGATTTCCTCAAGCGCAAGCTTATGGCTAATGAGTGGTTTCACATCCAGCTTGCCCGCTGCCATATAGTCGACGGCTAGCTTCCATTCGTTCCTTGGAATGTCCGCATAGGAAGAATTCCAAGTACCGCTTAGCGTAAGCTGTTTGCGGAGAATTTCCCAATAGCCATCCTGCGTCAGGCTCATGCCCCCTGTTGGATTGCCCATCAACACTACCTTACCAAAGTTCCGGGTCGACTTTAGACAATTCTCCCATGAAACCGGGCTTCCGGCTCCTTCTACCGCTACATCTACGCCTCGTCCTGTCAGCCCGTATGCCCACTTCTTGATATCGACCTGCAAGGGATTGCATACATCCGGAAACCCCTGATCTACGGCAAAATCAAGCTTAGCCGGATCAATATCCGCGAGCAATACACGGGATGCCCCCCAGGCTCGGGCCCACAATGCCAGCATCATGCCGATTGGACCTGCTCCGCTGATCAGAACCTGATCGCCGATGCCAATTCCAGCTTGCAGCAAAGCATGAACGGCTACTGCCGCCGGCTCAACCATAGCCAATTCCTCATAGGACAGCGTATCGGGCGCAGCGACCAAATTCCATATCGGGATGCAGATAAATTCCGCAAAAGCACCATCCCGCCGCGAACCCATGTAATCGTAGTCCTCGCACTGGGCGAATTCGCCGATCTCGCAAGAAGCACATTTGCGACAAGGCAGCAAAGGAAAGGCTGCTGCTCTTCTTCCAATCCAGCTGGGATCGACGCCTTCTCCCGCTTGTACGACTAGCCCTGAGAATTCATGCCCGGGTATTGTCGGGAAACGGTAGGTTCCCTTGGTGAATACTCGTGGAATGTCAGATCCGCACACCCCGCATGCTTTGATCTGCAGAAGCACTTCGCCCTCTTTGGGCGTAGGAGTATCGACTTCCTCCACTCGCAAATCTCCGAGTCCGTGCAGTACACAGCCCTTCATCCTTCCCCCTCCAATCTGTTATCCGTGCTGCTTAGTTCTTAATAAACTGGCGCCAGTAGTTTACCGACTCTACGTGATCCTGGATAATTCTGAATTCGGTCGACCACGCCTCCCGATGGGAGAGCTCGAATATAATTTCCGCATCGGTTGCACCCGATTGTTCAATAGCTTCGATTAATGGCTCACCATGAATGATGCCAAGCTTATTGTATTCTTCCGTGAATGGCCAATGCCGACTGTGGTCCTTCTCGGTTTGCTGGATATGGATGATTGGCGAGACGCTGCCAAGCTCCCTAACCCACCGGTATGGATCACGATCATTCGGATGGGGAGCGTGCCCTACGTCCAGACATACCTTGAACGGAATTCCGGCACCATCGTTTAATCTCGCCAGCAGCTCCTTGGTATCCTCGACCGTATTCGCCATTTCCCGCGGAATAGACATCGGCTCGAAATTCAAATATTCCATACCGAGCTCCTTACAGTACCAGCTAAGCTCCTGCCAATTCTTGATCCCTTCTTCGATCATATATTCCCTGCGCCGAACATCGTCATAATCAGCAAAGGTGAGTATTCCGAAGTGGCTGCCTGTCGTTCTCGCTCCCATCTGAACAGAGATGTCAGCGAATCGCTTAAACCAATTCAGCCACGCTTTGCGGGTATCTGCATCCGGATGCATGAAGTGGTTAACACGCGTGAATACACTCGTAAACGTACTCGTGATCGCAAGATCATGCTTCTGTGTACATGTATTGATCCTCTCAACCTGACGGTCCACAATGTCGGGAGGTAGAAAGACGTTTAGTAAATCAGCGACGAATTGAACATACTTGATCCCAAGATCTTCAGCTACAATACGCGTCCACACTTCTGGCTCAACGTACTTGTTGATTGCAAAACCAAGATTGATTCCTAGATTTAAATTGGCCATTCCGACACTCCTCTGATCGATTGATCCTAATTGGTATGTTCTGATACATTTAATACTATTACGTGTCACTGATACATTCAAGAGGTATTTTAAATAAAATAATGATTGTTGGATACGTCCGCTTCCTTACCCTCCTATCCGCCAAACACAGGAGAAATCGGAGAAGACAAGCACAAGGATCAAAACGAAAAGAGAGGCTCCAAGGCAATTGCAGCCTTGGAGCCTCTCTTCATTAATAACATAGCTAAGCTTATATAATTCCCAGCTTCATTTCCGTAATTGATCCGGTATAACCTTCCGGCAGCCGGAAACGAGCCACCATACCTTCCGGATAGGACACATTAAGCTGCATCGTCCGGTTACTCTCATCAGCGGTCCATGAAACGTCAATTCGCCCGCCTGCAGGGTGCGGAACACTGCCCTTCGCCCATGTTAGTCCGCATGGGGCAGGTGCAATTTCAACTTCGGTCCAGCCCGTCGTCAAGCTCCTCACGCCAAGCAACTCACGACCTAAGAAATAGGCCGGCGCAGATGACCACGCATGGCAGTGACTGCGGCTTAGCATATCCGGATTAGCCCGATTCTCGAGGAAATTCGGATATTGCTCCCAGCATGTAGTCGCGCCATGACGGATCATCATGCCATAGTGGTGGCGGATATCGTCCAAGATGAGACGAACCTCACCCAGCTTGGCCAGCGCCTCATAATAGAAGAAAGACATAAACGGACTGCCGATTTGCACGAAGTGTTCCGGAGGCTGAACGAGATAAGCGTCGATTATCTGCTTGCGTTCTCCCTCAGCGACTCCCGTAAGTGAGGCTACGACCTGCGAATGTATGCTAAGGCTGTCGGAGCGACGACCATCCGCATGGATACAATCAATATATGCCTTCTTGTCTTCATCCCATAGCTGCTCATTGATTGCACGCGCAAGACCGTTAGCCGCTGCTTCGAATTTCGCAGCGCCTCCCTCATCCTTCGCAATCCTCCCCATCTGTGCAGCTACATATAACGTCCGAACCAAGAACATGTTCTGATGCGTGACGATACCGTCGTTCGGCTGGTCGATTGGCGACCAATCCAGCATGTTCCAGCCTTCTACATTAAACAAGCCGCGTTCGTCAATCTTGAGCAAATAATGCTCCGCCGTGTACCGAATAGCGTCATACATCTCCACCGCGAACGCTTCATCCCCGGTCTGTTCGTAATATTCCGCACAAGCAATTGCCCAGAAGAACGTCCAATTCGGAATCACGCTGCTCCAGCCGCTCGGCACTTGGTTCGCATAAAGCGGCGACTGGTGCTTGGAGCCTGGGACAAGTCGTAAGCAACGCTTCAGAATATCCTGCACCCCATACAAGTAATTGCTTACAAGCGCTTCGTTGCGGCTGTCGCCAACCCAGAAGGTTTGTTCATACGCCGGGCAATCAACGAACGTGTCTTCCATGCACAGCTTTGTCGTATGCCGGCTTATTTCCCAGATGTCGTTCAGTAGTGTGTCCGAGCATTCAAACCGCCCGATTTCGGCCATCGGATAGTTGCTCTGAATAAAGGTCACGCCATAAATACGCACTGGTGCCTTTGCACCGCGCACCGTCAACGCCAAGTAACGGAAGCCACGGCGAATAGGTGTCTCATACACTTGTCTGCCTTCATGGCATACGTAACGGAGCGTATGATCTAGATCGAACGTATCCTGTCGGTACTGTCCAGATAGGTATTCGAATCCGTACCAGTCAAGTATCGTTCCAGCTTCCGCCTCGACTTCAAATGATAGATACCCGGAATATTCCTTGCCTAGATCGAACAGAACCTCGGTATCGCAGCCTTCGAATACGGGCACGATACCCGCCTCCGTATTCGGAATGATAGCGTTCTGAAGCTGTGCGGGAACGGCAAATTTCACATTTTCTTTCCGCCAAACACTTAGCGCGAACACATCGACCTCGGACACGTACTTCGGATTAATGGGGCTTATCCAATTTCCGTACCGCTTCAAATCCTCCGGTCGTTTCAGCGCACCGAGCAATTCAAGATAGGTCGGATGATTCCAATCGAGCGCTCGAACGGGCTGATGATCAATCGGAATGATCGCATCGAATGGGCCGATCCGGAAGAAGGTTGATGCAGAATGATCAGCTTGCAGCTCTGAAGGGGCAGCGAATGACAATTCCCCGGTTTCTTCTCCGTATATGCCGAGCTGCAGCTTGCCGGCGTGGAGGCTGCCCGATACATCGATAATGAGCAGGTTATCCCCTTCGTTCAGGAAAACATCCATATAGCGCTCGGGAGCCGTTCCATATATCCGATTCTGGGAGACCATTTCCCCATTAACGGACAGCTCACGAAAGCATTCTCCCCCCTGCAGGAAGCCAAGTGTTGCTGCACCCGCACAATTTGTGCGAATCGCAGTCACCACGAATCCCGTAAATTCCAACCTATTCGCATGGTCCTCACTGCCATCGTTCAGCGCATTGCGAACATCAATCGCTGTTGTCGCATGGAACGACCTCACCTTCGCCAATGACTCCACCCGCACGGGATACACCGTCTCGTCCGTCAGCATCGGGATGTCCCTGGGCTTAAGCGTCGTCCACGGCGACATACCGACCGAACCAAGGGAGATCGCATTCGACCATCCCGTATTGTTAGCTGCCAGCTCCATCCAAGATGAATCCCATGCTGTGGCATCAATGTATTCGGAGAATGCTTGCTGAACCGACATCCGCGGTGCACGTGGATGCTGTCCAAGATGACGCGAGGTCAGCCAAGTTGAGTCGGTCGCAACGACGACATCCCCATCCGCATCATTAAGCTCAACTAACAAACCTCCCCGTCCCCTTACATAGTAGAACGTTGACAACCCGAAATGCATGACGAGCACAGCAATCGTATTTTGTTCGCCAACCTTTAGAAGATGACTAACCTCATAAGTATCGTAAGACTGCTCGTTCGGCCATGAGCGAACAGGTCCCCGCCCAAGCCTCGTCCCGTTTACGTACAGGACATATCGTGAATCAGCCGTAATTCTTAGTTTAGCGCCGGAGCGTAACTCGGCTGCAGCCGATACGTCGAATGTTTTACGGAAGCATCTCCATTCATTGCGAGGACTTTCCTCCCCTTCTCCCCAAATCCACTCGGCTTGCCAATCTATCGTCATCATTGTTCAAGTCCCCATCCATTTCGTTAGATTGTGTTCTTTTGTAAAAATCAGAAAGCGCTGCTGATGGTATCAACGAATAAATGGCTCATGCAATTGAAACACTTGAATATCGCCTGCTTTTAGGGAGAGTTGTATAGAATCGTTCACATCGTTCTCCACCAAGGTATTAGCTCCTTCTGGGAACCATGGCGTTACACCATCATAGGCGAAAGGCAAACTCACCGTAAAATCCGTATCCCTATTCGTCGTGTTATGAACAAATAGAAAGGCTCCCTCTTCGCCATCATGCTTCCATTCCAGAACATCCGCACGAGCCTGACCGCCATGAACCTTCACATACGGCTCCAAACCAAGCTCTTCCTCCATTATTTTCCCCAAGAATTCGAGCGTACTCCTATCCTCTTCTTGCCAATAGGATGCGCCGAGTAAGGTACCTATCCAAACCGCTCTCCCTTTCCCGTAATCTGCAACGGTTACGGCAGCCGAGCTATCTTCGCTGAACGTAGCGGCAACTCTTACATCCCTTAGCAGCTCAATTTCCGTTTTGTAGTAGGAACCTTGAGCAGGATCATATCCAAGCGCACTGTTCAATGGAATTTTCTGCTTGGATTGAACCGTAACATTATGATAGCTATGATCTAAATTTTCTATAGAATGAATCCACGTTTCACGTATTCCAAATACCTCATCAAATCCATAGCCAGGCACTTGATAGCTATGCGTGCCATCCTCCGCCTGCAAGGCTCCAAAGGAGCATTCGGATAGAACAATTCCGCCTTCGCTTACCCACTCACGAATGACATCCGTCATTTGTTTGTTTAAATAGAGCGGATAAGGCATCCACAGGCATTTATACTTGGCCAATTCCTCTTTCGAAATATCATGGTCATGAATAAATTCGACCTTATAGTTCAAATCATGCAGAAGCTTATGTGCTCCTTGCACGGAATCCGTATAGGTATCCAAATGCGCGTAAACGGAGAAATTAGCAATTTGGTTTTCCGAGCTGAACAAAATTGCAATTCCATCCGACGGTCTTTTTGAACACAGCAATGGATTGCGATTCGCTTGAATCGTCTCGTTTAAGCTCGCCATTTCTCTCAGCCATGGTGTCTCACTTCCATCCAGGTAAGTGCTTCCCCATGCTGGCGCCTCATGTCCAAGCACTTCCGGGCGGTATTGCCAGAATAAAAAACCGCTAATGCCTCTAGCGAGTGGGATTAATATATGTTTTTTCAGCTCTTGCCATGAAAGCTTTTGTGGTTTGAGTGCCGTATTTCCAGGCAACGCATGAATTTCCGAATTAATAATCGGCTTTCCCTTCGCCGCTGAGATCAAGAGGTCCGCTGACCAGGCTGACGATCCCAAGCTATTACCGAATAAGTCGCAAGGCTCCGCCAATTTGAAATCATCCGACCCTGCCGTAATGAGATTAAAAATCGGAGAGGGAACGGTGTGCACCATCACAGGGTGGACGGTATCGAGTTGCTTGACTACCGCTATGCGACATTTCAAGTCATCCGTTAAAGCATCTGACATAAACAAGCGCCAATCGACCATATCGTTAAATACAGCTTGCCCGCGAGGGGGTTCAATTTCATCCCAATTCTGATAGGTACGCTGCCATTTGTAATTAAGGGCTTCAAGCGTGCCATATTTATGCTCCAGCCATCCTCCGAATGCTTGCAAAGAATGCTCGCAATAACAAACCTGATTATCAAAGGACAGCTCACGTTTAATTCCTGCTGTCAGCTCAGGTTCGTTCCATAAATCCCATACCCACAAAGCAGGATGATCTCTAAACGCCTTTACCGCTTCCGCCAAAAACTTGTCTTTCTCCAGTTGTCCCGGCGCATGATGATAACAAGGACCAGGAGCTCCACCTATTTGTCGGTAACTTAATGCTCTCGGTTCAATAACTGTTCCATCTGATGTAATCATTTTGGAATCTGGATATTTCTTGTAAAACCACGCTGGAGCGACGTCAAATAGGGTGTTTAGCACAACCTTTAATCCATTGCGGCCTGCTATATCCATTAGCTCTCGAATATCGTCAAACACAAAAGCGTTTTCGGCTGGATGGCTCGCCCGCCACTGCACCCAGAACTTTACGCAATTGAATCCCATTTGGGATAGGTTGCGTAAATCCTCTTCCCATTGATCCCGGTAAGGAGTTGGGGAACGGTAATACTGAAAACCAAAAGGAATGAAACCTGCTTCCGACATACTAACACCTCGTATTTATGATGAGTAACCTGTTGCCCAAATGAGCTGCTTTAAATGAAGCGGAGGGTAGCGGCCTCACGAAGGACTATGAGGCCGCTACCCTAACCGGCTTAGTTCTTATCCTTGATGATGGCAAATATAAAGGTTGCCGCTTCCGCCCTCGTTGCCTTTTCCTGTGGTTCGAAACGATTGTTTGTTCTGCCTTGCACAAGGCCTGCAAGCTTAAGCTCCCTTACATAAGATACTGCCCAGCTTGGTATTTCTTGCGTATCGGAGAACAGATCACCGCTAGCGGTATTCCCTGTTAACTTAAGCGCTCTTCCCATTAGAACGGCTATTTCTGCACGTGTGATGGGTTGATTCGGCCCGAAGCTATCTTCGCTTATTCCTGTAACAATACCCGCAGCTACAGCAGCTTGAAGGCTTTTCGCGTACCACGAATCCGCTTTAACATCCTTAAATCCTGTAGCTATGTCTGAGGGCTCAAGATCTAATGCCCGAACCAGAAGCGCAGTGAATTCTGCTCGGGTCGTCAAAGTTGCAGGCTTGAATATGGTTTCGGTCACTCCGGTTACAAGATGCTTTGCTGCCAGCACCTGAAGTGTTCTAGCGGCCCAATGTGCTGCTGGGACATCCTCGAAAGTCTTCTTATACTCCAGCACCGCGTATTTGCTAAGATGCTTCAGCTGGACCTTTATCGTATCCGTAACCTTATCTACCGTTCCGCCTACATATTCCCATTGCTTAGTAGACTCGTTGTAGAAATAAATGCCTAGAAGATCCTGATCCAATCCCGTTGTAAAAGGCAGTGAAATTTCCACGTCACCCGATACTTGTTCAGCTGTATAAACCGTTCCATCTAGCTTCGTTAACGTAATGCTAAGCTCATAAATCCGGCCTGCGACTACTACTCGCGCTTTCCCTCCCAGTACTGGAGAATTCGAGATATTCGAATCTACTACAGGCAACATTTGAACCTCGAGAATAGCGCCCGATGCTGCCCCCGCCTGCTCCGATAGCCTGCTAAGTACGGCTGGACTAATCGTAAATACGGCTGCTCCCGATTTCACCTGCACAGGAAGATTACCCACTTTCTCCATGGGTACTGAGAAGATAGTTTCATTGCTGCCAAACTCTACAATCACCTTGCCCTCATCGACCACAAAACGACTTGTTTTATTGCCATTGTTGCTTGTCGGTGTTGGTGTTGGTGTCGGCGTTGTTGGTGATGGCGATGGTGTCGGCGGTGTACCATTTACAGCTGCAAAATCCAACTGATCAATGTACTTGGCCGTTCCTTTCGGCTCCTTGCCTTCAAAGCTTTGTATCCAATTTGTATCGCCAATAATCCAAAGATTTCCGTCCCTGAGTGCCCATACTTTGCCTTCGGCCGTCTGATATACAATCTCAGCAGTAGCACTTGCTTGCGGATTCAGGACCTGAACGACCGTCCCATTCTCTAACGTTGTAAATTCGTTCGTGAAATAGCTATCAATCTCCGGCAATGCGCCTAAATTTCGGCGATAACCCATATAGACGGTATCCCGCGTTCCATCCTTTAAGCTCCCTAACTCCAGCAATGCTTTTCCATAAACCGTAGTCGCTGGATCATCCTCGAGATTGACGAGCAGTACGTCGGTTTTCACCTTAGGATCGAATGTAGGCAGCACCCATTTGTCATTTGCAGTCGTAAGCGTAGCTCCACCCTGATAGTCATTGCCAGGCAATACGACATTACGTCTGTTAGGTCCCCACCACATTTCTCCTGCAGGATAGGCATAATATACCTCCGGACGATAATCAACCAGCTCAGCTAGCGAATCTGGAGCTAATAGATTCGTCCGATATTCGTCCAGCCATTCAAATTGAATAGGCTTGGCTGTGTAATAGGCATACGCTTCGGTACAGGCTGTATGATAGCTGCAATTGAGCAAGAAATCATAAATGCCTTTCGAGCCGCTCTTGATCAAATTATCGAAATGATTGTACATCGTTTGCTGATCTGGATAGCCTTTCACACCCGAATTATACTTCTGCTCCATATTCTCATCTAACTGTGTTTCGGTTGTAATCAGCCACATCGTTTGCGCAGACTGTTCGGCTGCGGAGTAAGGATATCCTGCCCGCTCCCTTACCAAATACTCGGAATTTCCGTATACTTCTCCACCTATGCCTTGAAAACCGCCGGCTTGTTGATGGTTGATAAAATACTTCCTTTGGCTTGAAACGTATTTATAAATAACAGGTATGGAAACAATTTCATTAATAGCGTCGGCAACCTCCATTTGATAATCGTTAAAGGAATCGTCCCGGAAATCCGCATAATCATCCCACAATCGACCCTGATAGGCATCCGCCTTATACGTAGCATCAGGAGATGCTGAATCGACTAGCAAAAGCTGGTTTTTCCAAGCATCTTCCCTTTCCCCCCTCACGATAGGAACGAGTCGTGCTGCCGTTTCGAAGGAAGGCAGTGGTGTCAGCATTTTCCACGCCTCATTCAAATCCTCAATCGTGGAATAACGATTATTCAGCCACGTAATAAATTGAGCGCGATAGACAGGCGAATCAATCAACATGCTCTCGTTCTCGGCATATACGCCCGATTCGTTATTGACCGGGTCCACGAATAACCGGAAGTTAGGTCCGAGCCTTAACTTACTGACATGGCTCTTGATTTTATCAAGAAAGAGATCTCCCTTATCCCAGATATTGACCAGTACGTGACTCTTGTATTTGACCTGCGGAGTAAAGTAAACCGTATAAGTACCCTCGCTTAAAGTCGGCACCGTGACATCGGCCTTAAATTCAAGCATGCTGCCGCTTTGCTTCTCCACCGTCCCTTTGCCCGAGGCGACCACTTCCCCCGTCTTAGGGTTAACGACTGTAAACAAATTAGATATAGCCGTTATGCTAAAGCTCGAAGCTGGCGCTACAGCATTCTGAACGTTAGCGGATGGAACAATGAGAGAGACTTCGCCACTTTGAGTAATATCCTCCACTTTCAACCAACCGGATAAATAGGCTCCCTTAACGTTCCCTGATTCCGCTTCAATCCAGGCGTAGTCATTGATTGGATGATTCGGTTTAGCGATTCCGCTCGGTGTCCATGCCCAATCTTCAGGTACTACCGCAATCGCGTCGAGTCCTTGGGCGTATAAGCCGTCATTGACACTTTGCCTTGGCGTGTCGGTCAAGAAGCCCAGTGAATGCGTTCCGCTTGCTAACTCTACGGAATCCAGCTTATGCCATCCGAACTGCAAAGCTTCAATAGTACTGAATACCGGTTCGCCATATGCATCACCAGTTGATTGATAAGCCCCGTTATCAAGCTTCCACTGATAAGTGGAAGCATAGGATTGATTATTCGGTGTGCCTAGCACCCAAATGTCATAGTTCCCCGCGGCAGGAAGATGAAATGAATAATCTGCTGTCCCCTTAGAGCCTGGAATTTTGGTGTACATCTTCAGGAATTGTCCGCCGCTGGCTGCCTTGAGTGACGCAGCCCCGTCGCTCGCCCTAGGCATATACGCAGTCTGAACGACCTCTTCCTCGTCCCCATGGTTGATCGCATTAAATTGAATACCGTAAGTAAATCCTTCTTCATCCAGATAATCGAGCAGCCACTGCCATGCCCATGCCGGTATTCCAGCCCCATGTACGACAGCATTGATATACAAATCCTTTAATCCTTGAGCCTTCATATATTGTAAAACCCGCTTATCGTCTTCCCAACGCGCTTTGTTGGCAGCAGCATCCGTTGTGGAGAAATAAATCAAATAGTCAGAGGTAAACAATCCCCCGATGGGAACAAATGGTACCCCATCCCATATCATCGTGTGGTTTTGGTCTGCATACCAAAAGTGGGTTTCCCCCAGCTTCTTGTCAACGAAGCTGCCATTCGTGAGCGGCTTGTAGCCATCGCTCGATGCCGTGGTAGAAACAACAGTCAAGCTCGGTGTCGATGGTAACGCTTGCAGCTTATGAAGTCCAAATTTGACAACATAGCTCGCGGCTGGAATATCTTTGGGAATCTGAAAATCGAATACAACTTCCTTGTTTTCACCGACAGACAAGCTAGATGTATTCACGGAAGCAAGCTCCGATACGCCCCACAATACATCATCTTTCCAGAAGCTCAGATAGGCTGTCGTATCGAAATCTATAGCTTGCAGCAATTCAAAGGAAGCCGTTCCCTGCAGGGTCGCCTCTCGGTTCATTTGTTGCGGAACGATCAATTCCTGTATTTCTGCCTTAAGCTCCGGCGCATCCCCTTGAGCTGAACCCATTGCGAATGACTGTACGAGTACGGAGTCGTTACCATCCGGCGCATTCGTGTAAGGAATATCGACGATTCCGGTTCTTACCTCGTAAGAGCCGTCAGGTGCATTAAATGGAATTTTCAGTTGCATCGTCTGAACGTTTTCTTCCCCGTTCGTCCAGCTCTTCTTAACGGAGGGAACAACCTCGCGTGATACGACTTCTTCGTTTAGCATCAGATCGGCAAAGAAGTACAGCTCGCCATTAAAGTCTGCTTCCACCTTATTCGTAGTGGTGACGGTCAATATATCCTCTCTTTGCACAATGGTCTTATCTAGTTCGCCGCCAACGTAACTAAATTTCACTTCTTGCCCATTAAACGGCTTATTAAGGCCTTTCGGAGACCATCCCCACGAATCCGGAACGATAACCCAAGCATCAATAGCTTGCGAATACAAGCCATCTAGAGAGGCCTGCCTTGGCGTATCCGTTAAGAAGCCCAGCGAATGCTGACCTTGGCTTAATTCAGATGTACCTAGCTTTTGCCATGACATAGGCAATCCTGCTGGTGTGACATACACCGTATTAGCTGAAGGGGAATCGACGACTTTATAGCTAGCGTCATCCAGCTTCCACTTAAATGGGGATAGCCATGGGTTATCTCCAGGTGAAGCCAATACCCAGATGGAATAGCTTCCGGCTTCAGGAATATCGAATTCATAATCCGCTGTACCCGTAGCACCAGGTGTCATGGTATACATTTCGAGAATTTGTTTGTCGCTTGCCTTAGCATTATATTTCGAACGATACTCTCCAGTTATAGAAGCAGCTTCGCCTTCCATCCACACATATTTAGGAGGAATGATCGGTTTGGGTGCAGGAGGTTCCAATCCATTAGGTGTCCATTCCCATACCTGCGGCACGACCACCACTGCATCAATTCCTTGCGAATATAAACCATCCGGCGTACCTTGCCTCGGGGCATCCGTTAGAAAAGCTAAATCGTGCTGGCCCTGCTCCAAATACAAGGAGCTTAGCTTAATCCAATAAAAAGGCATGCCTTCCGGTGTACCATATACACTTTCTCCGAAAGCTTCGCCAGCAGCGCTGTAGGCACCCGCATCCAGCTTCCACTTATAACCCGACAACCATATGTTATCGCCAGGCGTACCCAATACCCAAACATCATAACTAGCCGTTGCTGTAATATCCAATTGATAATCTGCCGTAGCGACTGTATTCGCTTCAGAAGTATATAACTTCAAATAACTTGCTCCGCTGGAGGCGCTTTCACCCGCGACTGCATATCCTCCATTAAAGGAGTGTGTATCCTCTCCTTCTATCCACAAGGAGTCAGCTTCAGGAAGAACCATATTCGCAGGCTGTTCCAATCCATTAGGTATCCATTGCCATGCATGCGGCACAGCTACCACTGCATCAATTCCTTGCGAGTATAATCCGTCCGAATTGCCCTGTCTCGGGGCATTCGTTTGAAACCCCAAATCGTGCTGACCCTGCTCCAGATCAGTTGAGCTGAGCTTAGTCCAATAGAATGGCATGCCATCCGGTGTCGTAAATACGCTTTCTCCGTAAGATGAGCCAACAGCACTGTAAGCACCCGTATCCAGCTTCCAATTGTAAGCGGACAGCCATATGTTATCTCCAGGCGTACCGAGTACCCATATGTCATATTTAGCTGTTGCTGGAATATCCAATTGATAGCCCGCCGTAGCAACGGTATCTGTATCATCAGTATATAATTTCAGATAACTGGCTCCGCTGGAAGCCCCTTCTCCAACAACTTGATAGCCTCCGTCGTAGGCTTGTGCATTCTCTCCTTCTAGCCATAAGTATTCTGTCGTTGAATGCACAATCGGCGTATTAACACCACTATCATCTTCAGCGTAAATAACATAAGATGGAAAAGTAGCCACCAATACGGCTAAAACGAGTGTTAGCGTTAGAAGTTTATTTTTCATCATTTTCATAGCTTGCATCATTTGAGAAAACGCCTCCCATTACTCTTATAATGAATTGCAATCTCTATTAACCCTTAACTGCACCAGCAGTAAGACCCGAAACAATATATTTTTGCACGAATATATACAACAAAATAACGGGCAACGAGACAATTACAATATTGGCAAACACCAAATTCCAGTCACTGGAATGTTGACCAAAGAAGAAATAAATGGTCATGCTTAACGTAAATCGACTTGCCGTATTCAGAAAATAAAATGGCGTTTGAAAATCATTCCAAATGTTCATGGATGAAAGGACGACAACAGAGGCATTGACTGGCATTAATAACGGAAAGAGAATTTTGAAAAATAACTTAAATCTTCCAACTCCATCGATAATAGCCGCTTCGTCGAGCTCTCTAGGCACACCTCGAAGAAATGAAATATACAAATAAGTCATGAATGGGAAATTGGTCGCAACATAAAGTAAAACAATTCCCGTAAGCGTACGAATGAGATGCAGCGATTGCATTAAATAGTAGGTCGTAATAATAGAGCCAGGAAGGATCATTCCCGCTATTAGAACGTGCTGCAACAGTCTCATAAGACGGCTATCCCTGCGTTCAATAACAAAGGCGGCAACTGCACAAACGATAATAATAAGGACAACAGATACAACGGTTATGAGCAGTGTAATCCAGAACGCTTGTGGAATACGTGCAATTCTAAATACCTCTGTATAATTATTAAATCCTGACCAATCTTTAGGCAGTGTCAACTTTAGGTCTGCTGCATCGCTTTGATTTTTAAGAGAGTTCACAATAACCATGTATAAGGGTATTGCTACGATTCCACTTAGAACCAAGGAAATCAGCTCTAGTACTCTTTTTTTCCATTTGCTCATCTGATCACCCTTCTACCTTCCGGTTCAGCACCTTATTAACGAGCAGCACAATCACCAGGACAATCAGGAACAACATGACGTTCGCTGCCGTAGCCTCCCCATTCCTGCCTGCAGCAAAATTTTTAAACACGATTGTGTTAATGACCTGCGATGAATTCCCTGGTCCTCCCCCTGTCAAGGCATATACAATGTCAAATACCTTCAAACCGCCGATTACACTGAGAATAACGTTTGTATTCACAACTGGCATTATTAAAGGAAGCGTAATATGTCTGAACATTTGCCAAGAGTTAACCCCCTCAACCATCGCCGACTCCTTCAATTCCTGAGGGATCGTTTGTAGTGCCGCCAGGAATAGAATCATCGATAGACCCGTCCACTTCCAAATCTCGACAAAACTCACAGAGAAGATAACAATTTGCGGATCAGTCAACCATGATTGCGTAAGCATACCCAAATGAAGCGTTTCCAGAAACACATTTAAAAGCCCTCTACTCGGATGCAACAAAGCACTGAATACAAGTGAAACGGCCAATGTACTTAGAAGAACTGGGAAAAATAGCATCGATCGAAAAAAGAGTGTTGTCCTTAACTTAGCATTGGCCAGCAACGCAAGCAGCAAGCCTAAAACAATCTTAAAAACGGTCGTAATAATGGCGAATATAAATGTATTCTTGAACGCAATAACCTGATCATCCTCCTGGAACAAGGATTTGAAATTGTCGAATCCAACAAACCGAGTATATTTAAAACTTTCGTCCATATTCGTAAAGGCATATAGAAATCCTGTTAGATTCGGATATATGAAAAAAATACTAAAAATCAATAAACCAGGGAGCAGGAGCCAGTAGCTATAATACATTTTTTTAATCATTTAGCACCTCTATATAAAAGGAAGGGAGTAATGAACTCCCCCCCCTTTTCTAATGTCTTTACTTGAAGTTCGGATCGTCCTTGGCTTTTGCCGCCTTCTCATAATCCTTTTGCTGCGCTTCCAGCACTTGTTCAGGTGTTTTTCCGCCAATAATGATATCCTGCAAATAAGCTGGGAAAGCCGCGTTGATATCGTATTTCATACTAAACCCGTCGCCGCTCGCTTTACCTGCATCCAATAAAGCTTTGGCTTCAAGCTCCGCCGGTGTTAATGAGGTTTCGGTTACCCCTTTGATTGCCGGAATACCGCCATCTTTGCTGAAGAAGATGTTTTGTGCTTCTAGAGATTCGAAGAAGTTAACAAACTTTTGTGCGGCTTCTTCATTTTCACCTTTGACCACAAAAACGGCATTTGGTGCAAAAATATAACTTTTGTCAGCTTCAGCACCTTGGTAAGGCATAAGGAACGCCCCAATGTCTGCTGTCTGATCCGGGAATTTACTTGCAATATCAGTCATAACCCAAGTCGCCATAATGTACATCCCTGCTTCGCCTGTTGCCAAAGCCTTCTGTGCATTATCATAAGTATCAGAAAGCACGTCTTTGTTCGTCAGGCCTTTAGAAGTCACGTCTTTAAGGAACTGCAGCCCTGTCTTGCGAGCTGTCCAATCTGCAAATTTTGCTTCATTAACATCGATTTTAGCGAGAACCTCGGCCGTTGAAGGTGAGGCTTGCGCATGCTGCACAGGTAATTGCAATGTCCATGCATCTTTACCGGAGAGGTATAGCGGAATTTTCCCGCCTTTCTTGAGCGCCTCGCTTACGCTCCAGAACTCATCCATGGTTGTCGGTACTTGAAGCCCTAAGCTTTCGAATACCTTTTTGTTATACAGAACTACGCTTGTATTCGTACCGCCATAAGGAGCGCCATAATATAAACCATCTTCGTAAGCAGTCATGATACCCTTCCAGGATTCCTTGTCAAAATTAGCAATCCAAGGTTGATCCTCTTGGCTTACAAATGTTTCGGACATTTTACCAAAGCCTTGTGTATCCCCTAGCCCTGCATAATAGAATAGTAGATCCGGCTTGTCGCCAGTAGCAAAGCGGGCTTTTACTAAATTAACCCCGTCCATGCCCTCTGGAATTTTCTCTATTTCTAACTCAATGCCTGTTTTCTCAGCTGCTGCAATTAGAACCTCATCCATACCAGCTTTAAACCAACTCGCATGTCCAATCCCTTTGATTTTAATCTTCTCCAAAGGTACGCTTGGGCTTTCTTCAGATGCAGAAGGACTAGCACTTGGTGCACTAGCATTGTTTGTGGAGCTGGTATTATTCCCACCACCGCATGCTGTAACCACCACCATGAACATAGCCAATATTGATGCAACAAACGTTTTTCCAAAATGTTTTTTTCTCAATCTTTTCCCCTCATTTCGAATCGTTATTGGTTGAGATGTTCTTAGTTTAAGGCCTGTAACTTTAGAACGAAATAGACATTCTTATTCATCGCAGGTGGATAATCTTATCCACCTCTCGATTCGGCTAAAAATATTATTAAACAACAATTCCCCCTTAAGAATGATAGCTAAAGGGGGAATTTATATTTGTCTAAACGGATAAGTTAATGCCTTAGTGTTTTAATGCGGTTTTTATAATCTTTTTCGTTTGTCAGCAAGCCCTATTTAAATGACAACCGAGTTCAATTGGCAAAACACCCGCCAACCACACTCGGTTCACCGCGAATGAAACGAATAACATCCGGATGAAACGAGATATTCTGTGGCACTTTCTGTCGCTGAGACGAGTGTGACTCCCACTGCATCGCCAGCTAATACTCCGCTCTCTGTAACCATTTGCTGCGGGAAGGTCGGAATAATAACTGTAGCCGTTGTGTTGGCCGGCACCTCAACCTTTAATTTCAGCTCCTCCTTATTCTTGCTCCATTCGCAAGAAATAGTTCCTCGAACTGAGTGGTAAGCAGCCTCCACCCAGTCGATTGAGCCGGCGATCTTCGGCTCAATTCGGACCCGCTTATACGAGGGTGCGTATTCATCCGGACGAATGCCGCCGAAGCTTTGCAGCATCCACTCGGCAATGGAGCCGAAACCAGAATGAACAAAGCCGTTCATCGCGCTGGGATTAAAGCCTAATCCGGCAACATAGGAGTCGAGGCGCTCCCAAACCGCGGTGGCTCCATGATCAATCATATGGCCAAAAGACGGTGACTCCGACCGCATGGCCATATGAAAAGCCAGCTCATGCTGCCCATTGTCAGAAAGGGCATTTAACAGAGTATTCGTAGTCGATGTACCCGTTGTGAAGAAGCCGTCATACTGCTCAATCGCCTCAAGCATCTTTTTCAGGACAACGGCTGCATCAACAGGCTTCACTAGTCCATAGCCAAGTAGCAAACCGTAAAGGGTTTGAGAAGCCACAGCTGGTTCTTGCGAGGCGACTATCGTACCAACAAATTCCTGAGTCAGCTTCGCAGCAAACTGCTCAAGCTTATCAGCAGCATCCTGGTCACCGACAACGCGTGCGATTTTCTGCACCAGTTGACTGATCTGCAAAAACGCCAGCATTTCATAATGATATTTGTCCATGCAGGGAGGCCCGGTATCTTTCCATAAGGTCGCTCCCGGCCGGACAGTCATGTGGGACGCCAAGTGATCATTCCAGCAATACTCAAAGGGCTCCAGCCCGCTTTCCTGCCGGTTTTGCAGCAACATACAATAAGCAAGCAGCAAGGGATACGTCTCCTCCAACAATCGCTTGTTGCCGTAATTCAAATAAGAAGACCATGCCGTGGTAACAGCTGCATCGGACCAGCCGGCCGAAGGAGAGATTAATCTCATCCGTGGCGCCGTGCTGTAGAAATACCCTTCATCGCTCTGCTCATCGGCCATATCGGTGATTCTGCGCGAGAAGTGGGAGGACATATCCAGCATATAAGGGAGAGATTGGGAATGGGTAGTGAAGCAATCGCCCAGCCAAGGCCAGCGCTCGTCCCGATCTACGACATCAACAAGCACACTTTTCATGCAGGCTTGATAGGTCGACCGTATGTTGGACCAGAGTTGATTCAAACGTCTGTCCGAGGTTTGCAGATTGGATGCCACCGCATAATCATCCGCAATCATAATAGCGGTTATATCGACCAGTTGGTCCCGTGCATTCAAGCCCGTTACCTCGATATAACGAAACCCTTGAAAGGTAAATGAGGCTTCAAACGTCTGCACTCCCCGGCCATTCAAAATATAAACATCACCATTATTATATGCACCCCAGAGACTGTCTGTATAAAGCGAACCGTCATCCTTCAATTCCGGGATATAGCGCAGCTTTATTCGGGAACCTGCCGGACCTTGCAAGGTGACCCGGCAAATGCCGCCGACGGTTTTGCCGAAGTCACACAGCCAGACGTTGCAGCCAATCTCTTTGACGGACTCGGAAGGGAATTCCGTTAAACGGCGGATCGGCTGCACGGTTTGCGGTGATTTATCCAAAGCCCATGAAACAGGCGAGACTTCAACCGGCTTCCAAGCGGATGCGCCTGAGAAAGTGGGCTCAGCCCAGCCTGGCATCTCTTGCCGGGAATCATAATGGATTCCGTCATACATGCTAGTTTTGCGATAGGGGCCGTCCATGGTATATGTCCAGTCGGAGCAGGTGCCTATCGTTACTTGCGAACCATCCGTATATTCGATCTTCAATTGCGAAATTATTCGCGGAACCGCATCCCCGTATCTCCCTTCGGCAAAGTTCTTGTACTGATCGTACCCGTCAAGGCGAAAGCGTGAGCGGTACCAGCCATCAGCCAATATTGCGCCGATGGCATTAGCGCCTTGATTTAATAACGCGGTTACATCGAATGCCTGCACAGCGGCCCGTTTGTTGTACTGGGTAAAACCCGGTGCCAGGCAATGGTCACCGACACGTGAACCATTCAAATAGAGTTCATAAAGCCCAAGGGCCGTGACATAAATCATAGCCCGTTTAATCGGCTGGTTAATCTTAAATTCATTTCTAAAAAACGGAGATGGGCGCAGATTACGGCGACTGCCGGGATCATATGCCGTCTTCCCATCTGTCAGAAAGACCGTTCCGAATCCTTCCTCCACATTCTCATAGGAATCCAGCGCACTCACTTTACAGCCTAGAGCTATATTAACGCCATTACTCAGCACCTCTAATTCGGCCAGCTTCAAACAGTAGGTCGGGCCTGCGAATGCAGCTTCTGTTTGCTTGTGTGAAGTCAATCGGATATAACGTCCACTAGTTTCAGCAAAAGCGGAGGTTACACACGATTCAAATGCGACATCCACTTCAGAATGGTCCACTGCCAGAGTACAGTCCAGCATATCCGCATTTTCTGAAACTTCGACTTTGTAACGCATAGGAAAACCATCGGACGGAGGTATTTCACCACCCTCCGGGCGTAAACCCCGCCTTCCGGCTGCAGCAAACATTCGAATGCCATCGATCTTGCGTGATTGGCCAAGATCAATTTGCACCCATTTCTGCTCCAAAGGATTTGGTGTTTCCAAAGACATATAACCGAGACAAACCGGTGAATCCTCGATAAACTCTAAAGCGGTAATCCATTCAGCTTTCCAATCTTCACTCTGCAAGAGCCCTATGGAAAATTCGGCAGTTTCATCGGCTTCACTTTTTTCTGCCATGCCGCCAGCCACAACTGTCCATATATATACTGTCCAGAAACAGCCGTCACCTGAAGACAGCACTGACCCACCATATTCGATATGGAGCGTGTCATCGGAGTCAATTTTCCCAGAATCCCATAGGTCAGCCAAGTCCGGCCTTAATTTAGCCGGATCGGAGGCAACCAGGATTTGATAAGCTGCTTGTTTAACGTTTCTTCTTTCATCTACGATTTCCCAAGAAAATCTGGGTTTGGGAGTGCTGATCCCGAGTGGATTGATCAAATATTCACAGCGTAAATAAGTGGCTTTACTGGGCATAGGAATCTCCTTTATCGTTGGCATGCAAACACAGTACAACTGGATCGCTCAAAGCGAAACCGTGCATCTTGTCTTAAAGGCCTACCTTATAACGCCTCTACCTTTAAACGAGGCTACCGCATAAAAAAATCGTCAGATGAGCTATCAACTAAATTCGCCAGACCTTCGATTATAACGATCTCAGTTTAAGCCCTGTATCCATCAAACAAAATAGACATTCTTATTCATTGCAGGTGGATAATCTTATCTACATCTAGATATCGTCAGTCTAGCTCCATCGTTGAGCTTAACTCTATTTCAATTGAAATTAGTTCATGTTACAGTATTAAAAAAATGATCCAATTTGAAGATGATAGGTGGATGCTAATGTTCTCCTCCAGCAGCTTGCGCGCAAAACTATTCCTAACCTACATGCTTATTATTATTGTCTGTACGCTTGGTGTTTCCATTCCCTCTTATTTCTACATTAAAAAAAATATTGAAAGCAGCACCCTCTCTAGCCTAGAGCAGTCGGTTCAAGGCGTGTCCGATCAATTGAATGCTTATCAGAACGAGTTTGATAATATCTCCACGCAGCTCTATCTGAATTATGATGCTGTCGGCAATACGATGATACACTATCTCAATGTTCTTAATACGTCCACCGATTCAATCGAAAGACTAAAAGCAACGCAATCCCTTGATAAATTCATCCAAATTAACAGTTCCATTTATCAAGACCTATATCGCATTACTCTCTATGCTAATAGTGGTCTTCTCTTCTCAAGTAAACCCATCGATAATAACATCTATGATTCGGAAGAATCTCATGCTTGGATTCCTTTAATCGCTCCACTTCGCGGCGACACGTTTTACCGTTATTCCGCTAGCGACGAATGGACGAATGAACAGCAGCCTGCCGTTTTTTCCTTCATCCGTGCAATCGACCCTAACGACCAGCAATCGGGATATATCGAAGTACAGATTAAAGCCGCCGATATTCTTGCATCCGTTGATTCACTTAATTGGGAAGGAAGCCAACTCCGTCTATTAGACGAAAAAGGCCATGCTTTTTACACCATGATAGCAAACGAAAAACTAAAAGTGGCCAGCCATAACAGAGAAAACTTCTATACCTTTACGAAAACAACAAGCAAGAAGTATATCGTCGCCGAGCTAACTGTCACCAAGGATCTCGTGCTCTCCCCCATTCGATTACTTCGAAACATCTTTATCGCATCGCTTGCGGTGTTTCTTATATTTTCAGTATTCTTCTTATCATTTTTAGCCAAAATTTTGATTAATCCCTTAATTAAGCTTAAAAGCAGCATAGACCGGATCGACTTGGTAGATAAGCCCCTAGGCATTGAGAATAAATATAAAATGAATGAGGTTGATCAGATTAACCGGGCCTTCCGGATTATGAATGACAGGCTGCAAAACTCATTACAGCAAATTATTCAATTTCGCACCATGCAGCTGCAATCCCATTTCGATACGCTGCAATCACAGATCAATCCCCACTTTCTCTTTAATATGCTAGGCGTAATCCAAGCTTTGTCCGATAAAGGGGATACGGAGAAGATCAATAAAATCACTTCTAATCTAGCGGATTTCTTAAGATATTCCTCTGCAACGAGCTCACCCGTCACTTCATTAAAACAAGAAATAGAGCTTACGAGAAAATATCTAGAGCTAATGAAATCTCGCTACTTATATCGCTTGGAATACAGCTTTGATTTGGATCAACAAATGAATGACTTGATCGTACCAAAGCTAACCCTTCAGCCATTAGTGGAAAACTGCCTCCAACATGGCTTTAGAGATGCTCATCCCCTTCGTATCCTTATTTCCGGTAAGATTGTAGGAGATCGGTGGCAATTGACTGTTCAAGATGACGGAATTGGTTTTTCAGAGACCGTCTTGCCAACGATACGTGATAAGGTTGAATCCTATTTACAACAACTCGACACTATGGAGCAAGGTGATCGTTTGGGATTCGGGGGGCTCGGATTATGCAGCACACTGGCGAGGATGCAGTTGATCTTGAAAAACCAGCTTCATTATACGGTAGGCAACAATGTGAATCGGGGAGCTTACATCACGATGTCCAGCACTATTAAATTTCTCTAGGAGGCATATACGTAATGAAGATTATGCTTGTAGATGACG
This sequence comes from Paenibacillus sinopodophylli, assembly GCF_005930355.1. Lineage (GTDB taxonomy): Bacteria > Bacillota > Bacilli > Paenibacillales > Paenibacillaceae > Pristimantibacillus > Pristimantibacillus sinopodophylli. The sequence goes on along the minus strand of NZ_VDBO01000011.1, from coordinate 68,385 downwards.
AACCCGTTTTTCTGGAGCAATTAAAAGAACTGATTGTTCGGATAGCCTCCGAAGAAGGGCCTTATTCGTTTGAAATTATCGCGGAATGTTACAGCGGACAGATGGCCCTTGATCAAATCCCTTTCTTAATTCCAGATGTCATTATTACGGATATTAAGATGTCGGCGATGGACGGCATCGAATTGGCTCATAAAGTCCAGCAGCGTTGGCCTAGCACCGCGGTCATCATTATTAGCGGCTTCTCCACCTTTGATTATGCCAGAGATGCATTACGAGCTAACGTCGAGGAGTATTTGTTAAAACCTATCGAGGCCGATGCCGTAAGAAGCGTGCTTTTACGGATTCAAGAAAGACTCATGAACAAAACCTATTCTCGGAGCAAAGAAATTTTACAATTGATTCTTGAATCAAAGCGTAACGCCTCTTTGCCTGAGCTCATTCAAGAGCGGTTATTTCCCTATTCCAATTATGGGCTGCTGATCGTTCCGGATCATGACTTCTCGATCGATAATGATTTGCTGCTTCCCCAGTCCTTAAGCACAGAGAAAAGCTACTATAGCAAAGCCAAAAGCTACCTCGACGAACAGGAAGAGCTTTGGGTATTGCGGACAAAGAGCAGGCGAGAGCTTGCGATTCTGATTGGTTTTCATACAGATTCAGCTCTAAAGCTGCACAATCTCCTTCCGTTTTCACAGCATCATTTTATGAACAAAGGCCTTAGTCCTTCTATTGCTTACAGTGATAACCTGATTCATTTGGCAGATATCAATATCATTCAACAAAAACTGATTGATGAGCTATATAAGAACTTGGTCATAGGAGAGCCGAAGTTCATATCCTTAGCTGACTTCTCGGAGCCTCTCCATGATGATTTTCTAATAAAAGCAGATGAAGTAGAGCAGCTTTCCCTCTACTTGAACAAAAGTGACTGGAAACAAATTAAGAAACTCATTTATCATCTCTTTCAAAACTGGGGCAGCAAAAAAACTCCCCTATTATATTTGGAAAAAAACGTTAAGAGTATCGTCCGATTATTGGAACAGCAATTGCCTCCAATCGACATCGTAACAAGTAAAACTCTTGAAATTCGAATAGAGGAGATATGCTTTGTCTCTTCATCATTCTCGGAAACAGCAGATTCCTTCTGGGATTTAATCATTCACGTGTTCCAGCCCCAGGTTCAAGAATCAGATTCAGGAGCGCTACTCTTCCAACAGATTGAAAGTTACATCTCCTCTCATCTGAAGGAAGCGCTCACTTTAGGTGATTTAATGAAACATTTCCATATCTCTAGCTCCTATTTATGCAACTTATTTCGGAACAATAGCGGCAAATCATTCGTGGAGTATATTACCGCGCTGCGTGTGGAGAAAGCAAAATCTCTCATGCTTAACTACCCCTCCATGCTGCTGAAAGATATTTCGGAAATCGTAGGCTATCAGGATCATCATTATTTCAGCCGCGTATTTAAGACAGTCGTTGGAACAACGCCTAAAGAATTCAAAAATATGAACTAAACCATATTGACCCACCAAAGTGATATCGAATTTGTAAAAACAACACCTCTTGCGCAGTGGAAAAAGCGTTGGAGGTGTTGTTTTTGTAAAATGCCAAAACACTCTGTAAGAGACATTGTCTCTTACAGAGTGTTAGCAGTATATTCATGCAAAGCTACGGTGACTTGTGTTTCGGCAGCTTGAATAATAGATGTCCATTCTCCATCAGGCTGATTCATTTCGTTTCAAGAAGCCTCTCGTAAAGGAAGTCCACAATATGCATGACCTCCATCCGGCTGCTATCTCCATGCTTTGCAACCCCCAGCTTCATCTGTAGGAGACATCCCGGATTACTGCTCAAGAGATAACGAGCATCGGTCCTGTTGGCGTGCTCCATCTTATGTTCCAAAATTTCACCTGCCATCTTCGGCTGTGTTACATTGTAGATCCCCGCGGAGCCACAGCATCGATCTGCTTCCTTCATCTCGACAAATTGGACATTAGCAACTTGTCTCATAAGCTGCCTTGGAGCACTTGCGCTCTTCATGACATTACGCAAATGACAGGAATCCTGATAGGTTATCGTTATGGGATCTTCGGTGCTCGCGCTCGAGTCCGCAAATGCTGGAAGTCTTCCATGATCGATTAGCAGCTTGCTTATATCCATTACCCTAGGAGCAAACCATTTCGCAAGAGAGTGGTATTCGTTGTCTTCATGTAAGAGATGATCATACTCCACGAGCAGTGCTCCGCACCCGCCTGCATTTGAGACTATATAGTCGACTCCCGCTTCCTTAAAGACGGAGAGGTTAGTACGTGCCAATGCTTTTGCCGAATCCAACTCCCCACTATGTGCGTGAAGCGCACCGCAGCACACCTGCTCGTCTGGAATAACGACCTCAAAACCGGCTTCTGACAGCAGCTTTACCGTATTCACATTGGTATCAGCGAAAAGTACATCCATGATACACCCCCTGAATAATGCAACACGCGCAATGGCTTCACCTTTAGCCGGATAAACTGTACCCATTCGTTCTACCACACCCTTCCCTGTCGCACTGGGAAGAATTTGCTCCATTTCTCGCAAATGCTTCGGAAACAGTCGCATCATACCGGTACCCTTTGCTACTTTACGCAGGCCTGACTTCTGATAAAATGCGAGTGATCGTCCGAGCCATTTCATCCGTCCCTGATGAGGGAACATCTCCTTAAGCAATACCTTGCGCAGGCCATTAACGGGGATGCTATGCTCTGCATGCTCCTCGATAGCATCTCGAGCCTGTTCAATGAGCTGACCATATTTGACATCAGCCGGGCAAGCCGGTTCGCATGCTCTGCAGCCGAGACAATGGCTCATTTGATCTTGAAAAGGCTGATCCGGTTCCATTATGCCGTCTACAACAGCTTTCATAAGCGCAATACGTCCACGTGGAGATTCCTGCTCCAAGCCGGTTTCTCGGAAAGTCGGACAGGCCGGCAAACAAAATCCGCAACGCATGCAATTAGTCAACTGATCATAGTCCAGCTTCAGATGAAGCTTCTGGGCTGTTGGATTGCTGAGCTTTACATTGGGCTTGCTTGGGAATGTCGGTTGATTCGCATTAGCCACGGGTTATCACCACTCTTTTTCTTGTTTCTTTTGCGAATATCTTGCCCGGATTAAGCAGATTATGCGGATCGAAAGCATGCTTGATTCCGCGCATCATTGCTATTCCAGGCTTACCGATCTTCCATTCGAGGTATGGCGCTTTTACCATGCCGACACCATGCTCTCCGGTAATCGTTCCTCCCAGTTCAATCGCCGCTTCAAATATTTCCTCGAATGCCTGCTCTACCCGATGAACTTCGTCTAGGTTCCTAGCGTCCGTAGCGGCTGTTGGATGTAAATTCCCATCCCCCGCATGACCAAAGGTTGCGATCATCACATTATATTTTCTAGCAATTTCATTGATTCTTAATACCATTTCCGCAATTTTGGATCGAGGTACCGTTGCATCCTCCAGTATGGTTGTAGGGCGGAGCCTTGCAAGTGCAGTGAAAGCGCTGCGCCGTGCTGTAAGCAGCTTTTCAGCCTCCTCACGGCTCTCCGCTATCTCTACCAGATCCGCCATCTCCAGCTTGCATATCTCTTGTATCCTCTCCATATCTCGCTCCACAGCCTCCGAATCGCCATCCTGCTCGATAAGCAGAATCGCCTCCATGTCTCTGGGAAGACCAAGTTTGGCGAAATCATCAACGACCCGAATCGTAGGATTATCCATAAACTCCAGCGTTGCAGGTATAATTTTCGATTCAATAATGCGTGATACAGTCCTTGCTGCTCCATAGAGGTCTTTGTACATGGCAAGCATCGTTTTCTTCGACTTTGGCGGCGGTATCAGCTTTAAGGTAGCCTCGGTTATGATAGCAAGCGTCCCTTCCGAACCGACCAGCAGTTTCGTCAAGTCATAGCCGGCAACATCCTTCATCAGCTTTCCACCGGTCCGCATAATGTCTCCGTTCGCAAGCACCGCTTCGAGCCCGATGACGTAGTCCTTTGTTGTACCATATTTCAAACCGCGAAGCCCGCCAGAACACTCCGCAATATTACCGCCGATGGTTGATATTCTCATGCTGCTTGGGTCGGGTGGATAAAATAATCCTATCGATTCAATATGCGATATGAACTCTGCGGTTATAATTCCCGGTTGAACAGTTGCCGTTAAATTTTCCTGATCAACCTCTAAGATTGTATTCATGCGGTGCATAACCATCACAACACCACCTTGGATAGGGACCGTTCCCCCGCAAAGATTGGAACCAGAACCCCGGGACACGACGGGTATACGATGTGCTGCAAGCACTTTCATAATATCCGAAACCTGCTGCGTGCTCTCTGGGTAAATAACACCGTCCGGCAAACTTTGGAGCATAGGCGTTCCATCGTAGGAATGAACAACCAAAGATTCCCGATCATCCCGAAAGTTTTGAATGCCTACAATTCGGCGTAGTTGTTGAACAATGACTTGCTCCAGCATGATGGTTTATTCCCCCTTGTCTATTATACGAATGTCCTTTTTAAACATTATATGATATTTAATGTTCGTTGCATATGTATATATTGTTCGTTTATAACATTTTAATTTAAGGATTAAACGTTATCCGTTTATTCATAAATTCCAGTGAGTGTTTTTGCCATATCTGATTGAACAAAACTAGTGCTGCTTCAATTAATGTTCTTAGCTGCACATATCGAAAATAGCATAAAGGATTCTACTTTCCATTCGACATCAAGAGATTTACATCTTCCCGATTTTGTAAATTAATGGAGCTAAATCACGCGGAGTGCGACAACTAAAATGGCTATCATTCCTGGCAAAACAAGACTATTACAGCATTTCCCCTTTTTCACCTTACACGCAGCAAGCAACACAAACAGGACCGCCCTGTTCGGGCAGCCCTGCTTGCATTCGAATGCTGCAACTATTTTATTCCTCTTCCTCCACAACGCCCAGCGCGCGGTTCTTCTCTTTGAAACGGTCGTTATGAGAAGAAACGTAGGCCATGTAAGGAGCTTCCGGCTCCATATACTTCTTCGCGCTATTTAACGCCAATATACCGCTGGTGAAGGTGCCTGCAATCAGCTCCACCTTGTTCGGATAGGTAACGAAATCACCCGCCGCGTAGATACCCGGAATGTTCGTGACCATCTGGTCGTCTACCTGCATGTTCCATTCATTCATATTAAGCCCCCAATAACGGATTGAACCGTAATCGCATCTCATCCCATGACTGACGACCACCGCGTCGACCTCAAGCTTCTGCTGCTCGCCTGTAGCTGTATGGGCTATGGTAACGGTGTCTATCATCGTACCATCCTGGCTATGAAGTGCTTCTACCGTATAGGGGGTAAGGATGGTCACGGAAGCCTGCTTCATCTGGCTAACCGTCCGTTCATGCCCGCCAAATTCGCCTCGCCGATGAACAATTGTCACACTAGCCGCAACCGGCTCCAACTCAACGGCCCAATCCACCGCGGCATCACCGCCGCCAGAAATTAATACTCGCTTGCTGCGAAAGCCTTCCAACTGCTGCACCGTATAATGCAGATTGGTCACTTCGAAACGATCTGCTCCCTCTATCTCCAGCTTTGCCGGCTTGCGAGCGCCGTAACCGACAGCCAGAATAACCGTCCGGGTGAGATGCTGGTTACCATCATCTGTCGTCAGCACGAAATTCCCATCCTCCTGCCGCTCACAATGCTGGATACGCTGGCCGAGCACAATCGTCGGCTCAAAGGTATGAGCTTGCTGAACCAATTGATCGATCAGCTTTTCCCCGCGGACAGGGGTGATCCCCCCAACATCCCAAATCATTTTCTCCGGATAGGTTAGTATGCGTCCGCCCAATTCGTCTTGGGCTTCTATGAGCTTGGTTTTCAGTTCTCTCATGCCGCTGTAAAAAGCCGTATACAATCCCGTTGGGCCGCCGCCAATAATCGTAACATCGAATAATTCTAGAGATTGGCTCATGACTGCTCTCCCAATATAACGGGAAGCTGCTTAATTAACGCTTCTCTCGCGAGCGGATCTGTCGTAATGCCCAGTCCCCCATTTATAAAATAAACTTTTCCCGCTTTCACGGCCGGCAAATCTCTCCAGATTGGCTCAGTGATCATTTGCTTAACTGCATCAAGCTCAGGCCCATCAAAATAAACAATAAAGATCCGGTCTCCTGCTATGTTTGGAAGCAATTCAGCCGATATGTCCGAGTATCCGTAATTCTTAGGATCATCAATCAGCTCTTGGATGCCCGCTGTTGGCTTGAATCCTTTCTCATGATAGACAAAGGTTGGCAAATAGCTGGTTGTATACACGCTAAGTCTTTTTTGACCTAGCATATATTGAAAGACGGAAGCCGTTTCGCCGCTATGAATGGTGCCCTTCTGGAGCAAAGAATCCCACATCTCATCGATATCTGACTCATGCTTCGCTAAAAACTCATCCGCCTGTTTCTCAAAGCCGAGCCAATCGCCAATTCTCTTTACGCGGACAGGCATCGGGTCCCACTCATTCGTCTGAATAACCGGCGCAACTTTTCTCATCACATCCAGCTGCTGAGCGTCCGTCATGGATGTAATAATCAAATCAGGCTCCAGCTCAATCAGCTTCTCCGTGCTCGGCGGCCAGCCCACATCGGCAACGTCTTTCACTTCATCCCGGTACACGGCATATTGAAGACCATCTTGAATTAGACCAATAGGTTGAACGCCAAATAGCAAAATATCCCCAACTGTGTTATCTGTATACACAATTCGCTTAGGCGAGCTTGGAATTTCCACTTGTTTATCGTAAGCATCTGTCACAAACTTGGTTGTAGACGCATTTTCTTGCCCGCTTCCTTCAGTCTCAGCAGCCGTTGTTGTATTTGTTGGCTTTGCTTCACTGCCACCGCCATTATTGCCACACGCACTTAATGCCATTGCGATACAAAGCACAGCAAGACCTTTCCGTATATTTTTGCTTTGAATTACCATCATTGTCTCCGCCCATCTCTCCGTTTTATTGATAATCATTATCAACTATAGCCAGTATAGCTTTTGCTATTGGCAGCGACAAGGATAGAATGGGACGTTATTTTATACTAATGGGCTATTTAATAACCTAAAGGAACCGATTGAAATTGATTCAGCTTTACGGTATGATTTCTTTAATTGATAATAATTCTCAACTAAGCTTGGAGGTTTTCACTTGAATCGGAATGGTTTGGAGGTCAGTCGGCCGATACATACCCTTTATTTCGAATTGCACCATTTACAACATATTGTCTCTCCCCTAATAAGTGAAATGTCGGGCCAGCCGCTGACCTCCTATACCCTGCTTATCATGGAAGAAGGGGAAGGCGCGCTACTGTGGAACGATAAAGAATACGCGCTTAAGGCCGGTAGTTGCTGGATGTTTAATCCTGGATCGATTATCGACGTGAGCCTATTTCACGGACAGGGTACCTCGGTTTTGCTGCTCAGCTTTTCCATCCTAGGCAACACAGCCAGACCTGCCGTGACCTATTTGCAAACCGGTGAATGCCGTATTTCCTCTACTAAAGCGTTGCTGCGCATAGTCATGGAAATCAGCAGTCACCAGAATGATAAGTCTGCAGCCCGACAAATGGATAATCACGCGAGATTCCAAAAACTGATGCGAATCATAATAGAGAGCAGAGAAGATCAGCCCGCTGCCGAAACAACACGTCAATCTGTGCTGGCTATTATTGAACAGCTCAAAGAGCACTTTACCGAAGATATCTCTGTAGAAGAGCTTGCTGCGCAAGCCCAAATTAGCAAACGAAGATTCACCCACTGGTTTAAGCAAATTACAGGCAAACATGTGCTGGAGTACATCACGGCCTTACGGATGGAATCTGCAAAACAACTCCTATTAAAAGGCGAGCGCCTGCAAGAGATCTCCGTCAAGGTCGGCTATCGGGATGAATTTTACTTCAACCGCCGGTTCAAGCAGACGGAAGGGCTAACGCCCGGACAATTTGTCCGCAACTATGAGAACAAACCCGCCCATATCTGTGCGCTAACCTGCCTTGGGCATCTACTCGCTCTTGGCATTCGGCCTATCGCAGCCGCCAAAAATTTAACCAACAGGCCTTACTTGCGGAACCTTAGTCTGGATATTCACCGTGTGAACAATATTCCTTATCAACTGGAAGAGATCGCAGAGCTGCAGCCGGAATATATACTGGTATCGAACGAACAGGAATGCGAAGAGCTGTCCACCGTTGCCTCTACGATGATCTTCTCACAAAACGATCATAAACCAATGACTTTGCTAGCGATGCTCGGCGAAGCTTTTAACAAACAGAGGATAGCACAGCAGCTTATTTTGCAATATGAACACAAGGCTGAGCGTCACAGAACGGAATTACGGGGATTCATATCCAAGGAAGAAACGGTTTCTGTTATTGAAATACGCACTGATTCCATATATGTGTTTGGCAACTTCTGGTGCCGTGGAGCTTATAATTTATACGATGGACTGGGCATGACGGCCCCTCCCATTATTGAGCAAGAGATGCTTAACCGTGAGGCTTATCGCCTGATTACAGAGGAGCAGCTTTCACTATACGCAGGTGACCGATTATTTGTAAGCATCCTTGATCCGGTTCGATTCCGCGCGCTGGAGAAAACTTTCATCTGGAAGCAGCTGAAGGCTGTCCAAAATAATAAAATCTATTTCATAGACCCCGAGCATTTCGCTGTCAGCGACCCCATCTCCATGCACAGCCAAATGGACGTGCAGATGAAGCTGCTGCTTGCTCACTAGTTTGAGAGGAGTCTGGCCAAATCTACATTTGATTCTATATAGAATACAAGTAAAAAACGAACTAAGTCACACTAGCCACCAAATTGGGTAATGAATAGCAACAAGAACCTGGTGGTGATAAAAATGAGTACCGAAGAAATGGACAAACTCAATGTGTCCAAGAAAGAAACTTCAGATAAACGGCTTTACGAGAGATACCTGAACGCTTCCTCTGGTTGCCGAGTGGATCAAGATGACGTTTGGTGTCACCATGAACGGCCTTGATCCTGAACAACAGTCGCATTCATCATGCTAAAGCGTTACAGCCGTTTCTCAAAAAACATCCTCGTTTACAGCTGGTCTTCTGCATCCTTACAGCCCGAACCTTAATCCGGTGGAAGGCTTCTGGCTATGGCTCAAAGCTGACGTAGCTAATAACGTATTCTTTGAAAAATTCTATAAGATCAAGCTTCATGTGATCCAATTATGAATTGGATTAATAAGCATCCGATGGAAACCATCGATCGTCTACTTGTTCAGTCATGATCTTAATTGCGGTCTATATAAATATAAAATTTGTAACGACCTTTCCAGCACCAGAAAACCATGATTAGTCTAAAACTTTATTTAGCCCATCTACAACTTCATTTTCCAGTCTAGGCAAAACCTTCGTACATAAGGGATTAAGGCGATTCAAATACATTTGTACAAAATACAATGTAAGTTATATTATTTTAAAACCCATATAACCTCAATCGTTTTAATAGGTTGTATATGTAGTGTCCATATATTATCACTACCTTTTATTAACCAATACAATTGTCTTGGTTCAGGCCTGTTGATTAACTACTAAATGGTAGCAAAAGTGTAGTCAACTAAGTAATATGTTTGTACCCCTAGAAACCAACTGTCCAAAGAAAATAAAGTGTTGGACTGAAAAGACTGCCACACCCCTTTAAGCTAACGGGCAGTCCACTTCCGTTAATATCACAAAGGGGTGAAACACGGGATAGCTCGGGAATTGCTCTTTGCCCACCGCCATAATGACTTGACTAGGATTGAGGAATATTTTATAATTGGTCGACCAACCAATTATGCTAGAAGGGAAGAAGTATGATTACAGAGCCGCTAAATAACAGGGATCTCATTATCGCCAAGACGCATGATCTGTTGATTGAGTGTGGTATTAAGAATACTTCAATGAAACGGGTTGCACAATCTGCTGGTATCGCACCAGGCTTGATTCATTATTATTTCAAAAGCAAAGAAGAGCTTATTTTGGCTGTGCTGGAGGAAGCTAAGGGCCAATGCCTTCAGGACTGGGATGAAATTCTCCAGCAAGCGAAGAACAACTGGCAAATCGAACACGTTTTAAAGTTGGTTAAGGAACGGTTATTTGCTGATTTAGAGGTTTACCGGCTACGATTCGAACTTTATTCCAACGGTCTAAATAATTCGAACCTCAAGTCGCATGTGAATGCACTATTACAGGAAGAACAACGAAAAATCGCCGAGCTCTCCACTCATCTTGTCAGAAAAGAAGGCGTTAATCACGAAGCTATCGCAGCTACTTTGACCGCCGCGTTTGATGGGCTGGCTCTGCGCAAACTGACTGACGAGAGCTTCGATTTGGATACGGCGTATGAAACATTAAGTGAAATGTATCTTTCGTTCACTTAATGCTTCTTTTTTAATAATTATTGGTTGGTCAACCAAACACTATGGAGGGGTAATAAATGGATACACTACATGAAAAAAAAGTCGTGATTGTTGGAGGTAGTTCAGGTATTGGATTGGCAACTGCCGGTCACTTACTTGAAGCCGGGGCTAGTGTTGTTATTGCTGGACGATCTCAGACAAAGCTAGACCTTGCGCGAGAACGCTTCGCTCATTATGGTGAGAATGTCGAGTACTATGTTCTGGATATGATGGATGAACTGCAGGTAAAACAATTTTTCAAACAGCGGATCAAGCAGTTCGATCATCTCGTGATTAGCGCTTCAGAAACTTCCTTGGTCGATTTTAAAGAGTCCGAGATGCAAACCGTGAAGGAATTATTCGCCAGCAAATTTTTCGGTCCCTACCAGTTGGTTAAACATGCAGCGCCTTGGCTATCGAACGAAGGCTCAGTTACGTTGTTTTCGGGAGCGGCAGCATTCAAACCGGCCAAAGAAACGGTGGTTCTTGGCTCGGTGAATGCGGCGGTTACCTTTTTTGGTCAAGCTCTGGCACTCGAGCTCTCTCCTATTCGGGTCAACGTGGTTTCTCCAGGCATTATCGACACACCAGCTCACAGCAGCATGGACGTTACTACCCGCAATCAGTTTTTCCAACATGTGGCCTCTGGTCTCCCTATAAATCGGATCGGGACCGCTGAGGATGTCGCCGAAAGTGTGCTCTATCTCATCCGTAACGGATTTAGCACGGGCAGCGTTTTGCATGTGGATGGAGGGCAATCCATTGTGTAGTTAAGGGTAAAAGAGAATAGCAAAGTAATCGACTTTGAACTGATCGAGGAGGCAACGAATCCGGCGATTGGACACTGCAAGAGATATTCCGTATGCCCGACAGGATTCATGGTCATCCCGATTTACGTGACGGGAATGAAGCTATTCATACATTCGTAGCGCCAGTCTCGGACTTTATTTTCTTGTCCTTGGCTGTCGCTTTTTCATTTTCTAGGCTCAGTCTAAAACTTATTTTAGGGAGTCTGACGGTATGACAATTTGAATAGGCGCGTGGAATCGAGTTATCCGGTCTAATACTTTATTTGTTACTGACACCAACCGAAAGGTGACGACTCCTTGAAAAAGTCTATCACGATTCCATTCATCCTTTAATCTATACTCACACCTGAAGAAGTTGCACTCGTCATTCAATCCGTCGGTTACGTGAATACAGCTCGAAAGTTCACAGTGTATCATTTGTTACAGTATTGGTATGCAGCAACAAGTGAAGAATGGTCCAGTTATCGTTTCGGTGTGAATCTTGCTTCTTGTATCGGCTTGCCGGAAGTTCACTATTCCTCCTTTTCAAGCAAAGCAGCTGATGTACCGTTTACGGCATTTAAGGCACTTTTCATCTGCTTATCCGCAAATGCAATCGGGAAACGAGGCGGAAGCTAGCCTTTTCTAAAGAGTTATTACTCATTGACTCCACTACTATAACTGTGGGAAAAACACGGTTACCTTGGGCTCCATACCACGGAGAACGTTCTGCTGTGAAGCTACATGTAGCTTTGCAGGACCGAAACATGCAGCCACTTAAAGTTACGGAAACGATTGGCTCCAAACATGATAGACCGACAAGTGAATCGTTAGAAAGCATCGATTTTATTATGGTTATGGATCGCGCTTACGGTAAATTGGAGCGTTTAGATCGTTATAAAAAAGAGGGACAATCCTTCGTCGTTCGACTTCGTGACAATGTTCATCTTGAAACACCACGAGCCTTGCGACGTCAAGTTTTCAATGATTCTTCTGTAATTCGGGATATCACCTGTCAACTTGGCACATCTCAGTGTCGTTCTGAGATGCGTCACCGTGTGGTCATCTTTTGTGATTTTGAGGGTAGAGAAATTCGTGTCGTTACAGATTTAATAGGAATAACGGCGGAACAAGCAACATTTAAACATCCCGACATTATTTGATACGACAGAAAATTCCGTATATGGTCAACTCTTCTCCGCATTGCTCGTCTTTGTGTTGCTCAAATGGCTGTTTGATGGCGCGAAGGACATGTTGCCCCATCATGCGGAGCTTTCTTTTGTTCGATTTACTCAGTTGCTGCTTTGGGATGGCTTACCGGTCGAATGGATGTTGCACATACATCGCATAATTGAATCCATTTCATAATGCTTAGTTACAGAATCGCAGACTAACCGAATTTGAGCATTTTCGCTTTTGAAAATTAGGCTGTTAGTTCTTGTAATTGGCGACTTAGACGATCACATGCTAACTTTGTACAATTGTAAACAAGCGTTACCAGGTTAAAATGTGCTTTTGCTTTTTGACCTGTTCGATGTCTCACATTGTTCAACTGGAAGAATTCTTTTAGGTACGCATTAACTCTCTCGACTGCAGATCGTTTCTTAGCGATTTCTTTCCACCGTTTTGAGCCTCGAGCGGGAGCGGTATACTTTCTAAAATCATTTGTGATCTTCATCTTGTAAACCTTCTGACAAAGAGAATCTTTCGCCAGTGGACAGCTCTCACATTCTTTGGGTCGAATGTTTTTGAGCGTTTCATAGGTCGAGTCGTAGCTGTCGTAACGATAAGAATGCTCTCTCACTCAGGTAGCAGCGAAGTGTTCGTCAAACCCGTGAAGTTCAGGTTCCCGCCGACGGTTATAAGCGATAACGGCAAGGTGGCCTTTATAGCCATACCAGAAGACATTTTTCCATCACTATTTTTCTTAATTTCCCACTGCGGGTCAAGAGGCATTTCATCTCTTAAAACATGAAACGTCTCACTGAGCTGTGCCGCGATTTCTTTCTTGAAGATTGGCTTTTGTTTCTCTTCTTCGTCTTTTTGTTCGAGCCAAGCCTCACGTTCGACTTTTGATTTCCGGCCATGCTTTTTCAATTCAGTTTTTTTCTTTTCTTGTTTTGCAGGTGCTTGATCTCGAGCTTCAATGTGGGTTGCATCTATAGCAATGGTATCATCCGTAATGAATGATTCAGCCATGGCTTGCTTTAACAGCTGTTCTTGCATGTCTTCTAGCGCATGGCTTTGACTCAACTTTCGTACCAACTTGGAATAGGAAGAGGCAGATGGAATGGCTTCTGAAAGCATAAATCCACAATCCAGGCGGAATAAGATGTCAATTTGAAGTTGCTATATTAAATCTTTAATCGTAGGAATACGTTCAACGATTGTAACGATTAAGGAATAGACCATCGCCCTGTCATTCATTTCAACCGGGGCGCCATAAAGGGATGTTTTCCTGACCAAGCGCAAAATAGGCGTAATATCGATGGTCGCAAAAATCTCACGGAAACGATCTTTTTGTTCCATTTTATAAAGCTCTTGCAGGGTAAATAAGCTCTCATGTCGTATATACGGCATAGGGAGTTCTCCTTTTTTCTCTATTGGTATGGTGTGGTAACTTTACCTATTCGAGATTTGGGGAGGTACTCCTTTTCTATGTCCTAAGAAGCTAGTCGTAGCAAGGCTTTGTATTTATGAAATTGATTCACTTAATAATTAATACGAAATAGCCACTAGCCATTAAAACATTGCTAATAGGGCATCTTTTCGTATTAATAATTCCGTTATTTCCACTCTGTAATTTGACTGATCGGAAGACGAACAGGGGGACGCGCTTCAGAAGCTGCCTTGCCAATTGAAATGATCAGTATCGGAACATATTGCTCCGGATCTAATCCCAACACTGCTGCAATCTTTTCTTTGTTGAAGCCTGACATTGGATTTGTCGCATAACCGTGAGCGTGTGCCGTAAGCATAAACTGCATAGAGACAAGTCCCCCATCCAGTATCACAGACTCTTTTTTCTCATCCATCGAAAATTGATTATACATGGGTACTACCATAGCAAGAATCTTATCTTTAATTTCGTGCGGGATATAGCCAAGATCAGCGGTTTCTTTGTAAATTTCTTCTGCACGGTCAACAAACTTCAGATCACCAAAAACGGCGATTACAGCTGACGAAGTATTAATTTGCGAAAAATTGAATGGCGCAATTTCAAGCAAGTCTTCCTTACCTTTGTCACTCTCAATAATAACAAAACGCCAAGGCTGTAAATTGAATGCGGATGGCGCCGAAGTAGCATCTTCGAGCATTTCAATGATTTCTTCCCTGCTAATTTTAAAATTCGGATCGTATTTCTTTATCGTACGACGGCCATGTAAGACCTCACTAAAATTGTTTGTTATTGAATTATTCATTTTTCCATTCCTTCTTCCCATAGTCTGATTCAGCGATGCTAATCATTGCCTATTAATAGCAAGTAGCTGATCAATGATTTCGTTCAAAGCATTTTTTCTCTCCATATATTGTTGTTCACTCCAGGTAAACACACCTCGATCAAGCCAAAATGCAACACCGACCAAAAGGAACTCCGCTTTAAGCTCGGGTTGTTGAGCAAGAAACTCCCCCTTTTCCGCCCCCTGCTGCACAATTTTTTTGATATAAGGAAGCAATGCATTAATTTCGATAATAATCCATCTTTGATGCAATGTACTGTTACTTTCCTTATGAAGATATTCAAATACATCTTCATCCTCTTCGTTAGGGGTTGCGTCCATAAAAATACGAATCAGTTTTTCTCTCGCGTTAATCTCACAATTTTCAATTAAATGATTTATCGCTTCCAAACGTGATGCTAATGTTCGTTCACAAGCAGCATTAAGTACATCTTCTTTGGATTGAAAATAATTGTAGAAAGTTCCCTGCGAAACACCAACTTTTCTTACAATCTCACTAACGGAAGTTTCTTCATATCCCTTCGAGTTAAATAGTTCCATAGCCACAGACAGTATTTCATTTTTTCGTTCCTCAGGATTCTTGCTTATTCGTGTCATTGTCAGATCTCCTTTGTCACTCCTTTATATTAGTATAAATGTACAACTTGACTAACTGTCAGTCAATGTTATAAGCTCAATATACATTATGACTGACAGTCAGTCAATATCAGCTGGAGGGATTTTATGAACACACGACGATTGCTCTTAATCTTGGGGACTTCTGCCGCTATTGTATCACTTGCTCAAAGTCTGTATATTCCTTTGCTACCTGATCTGCAACAAGATCTAAATACCTCACTACATTTAGTAAATCTAACGGTTACTTTATTCACTATTGCGATGGCAACCATGCAAATTATACTTGGCCCCATCGTTGATCGTAACGGTCGTAAGAAAATCTTAGTTCCAGGTATAATGGTTTATGTAATAGCTACTATAGGATGCATGTTTTCAAGCTCAATAGAAATGCTGCTCATTTTTCGAGTAATCCAAGGAATAGGTGCATCAGTTGTTCCGTTAGTAGCTGCTACAATGATCGGAGATGTTTTTGAGGGTAAAGAGCGTGCCAAAAGTATGGCTACCTATCAAATGATTCTTGGAATTTCACCAGCTATTGGTCCGCTCATTGGCGGTATTATTGGTAGTATATGGGGTTATACGGGTACTTTTGGTTTTGCAGCAGTTAGTGCTCTACTAATCCTAATAGCAGCCATATTTATATTACCTGAGACTAAACCAGTCAAAACAAAACCCGCAGTAACAAGACTTGGTTTAAAAGCATTTGGAAAAATTATAGGAAACAAAACCGGTGTTGTCATTCTTTTGAGCGGTTTCATCATGTATGATGTATTTTACACATTAATAGTATTTATACCCACAATATTACAAACTAAATATGCTTTAGGCGCTGCAAGCATTGGTCTTTTCTCCCTTGCCCTCATGATATTCAATCTTGTTGGAAGTAAAATGAGTGGAAGTTTACAAAATCGAATAGGGTCAGTTCGAACACTCTTATGGGTCGGCATTATGACCATCGTGAGTCTTGTCATTTTCATTTTTGCTGCAGATTACTCTCTAATTAGTTTGCTTATCTCTCTGATGCTTACTGGATTCGTTACGGGACTTGCAACACCTGTGATGCCAACCCTCTTGTCCTCAGAGTTTGTTGAAGAGCGTGCTACCGCAATGGGTGTCTATAACTTTGTTCGTTATCTCGGCATGGCCGCTGCTCCACTAATCGGAAGCTTCTTGTTCCCTATAGGCAATATCCAACTTTTAATCGGGATAACAGCTCTTATGATTGTAATAGTAGTATTCGCAACAAGTCGTTTACTACCAATTAAAAAGGCTGAGCTGCCAAGCTAGACTCCCTAATCGGAGATCATAGAAAGCATATATTTCGGAAAATCTGATTATAAGTCCCCACAAGCCTATTCAACTGTAGAAAATAGACGAGTCTGGATGATAGGGATCGTCTATTTTCATTTCCAACATGATTTAGTCATCTGTATTGGGAACTATTGGATGCCTGATGTTTTAATTCAACCTAAATGACAAAAGCCCATAAAATCAGGTGTTCGAGAAAATCAAAACTGGTGATCGCATCCAACTATTGAGACTGTATTTGCAATTGAAGCCAGAATGAATGAAATAAAGTATCACTTCCCTCCTCTCTTACTCCTAGAAGGCTTCCCGCCACTCTTCAACTCCCATTTTTTATCACGTTTAATAGCTAAAAGTTTGATATGAAAGCAAGAAAACATAGGGAAGTGCAGATAAAATCGAGGAAAATAAGGGATTTGGTTCGTTGGCAAACTGAATCCTGAAGGCGATGCAGCAGTTAACCCTAGTTCTCTCCACCTAAAATGCATTCAACTATTGTTAGCTCCTCACCCATTTCACTTGTGGCATGATATTATTCCTTACCGCCCGAGTAACTCCCCACTTGACAACACCGCACTCATGGATGTATATGAATCAATCATTTAAATTCTGAGGTAATTTATAAAAGTTGTAAATTCAAAAAAACAGGGTGAGAAATTGGATTCCTTTCACATGTGAATCTAGTACACTTGTATAAAGTTCTTTCTTTTATAGTGTCATGGTGAAGCAGTGAAGTTATGCAGCAGCTCAAAAAGCAGCTGTTATTGAGTAAATTCACTACATTGATGCTGAATTTTTCTGGAGAGCTTATAGGTTTTAAGTGTTTGAATGAAATGACTAGACGTATCAACTATAGCTATTTTGAAGGGAGGGGACATCTACCCGGACGGTGTCAAGCTAGTATTTTGCTACGGAATGTATCATTGAAGAAAAGTTTCTAGCGATTAATTGAAAGGATTAATCACTGAAAACTAGAAAGCGCTTTCTGCGAAAGGCCAATTACTAGATATAGGAACGTTACAGAGGGTCAATGTCATCTTCTACCAAACTCAAAAAAGTATTCCGTAAGGGAATTACTATTACTGGAGTAATCAGTTAGTTCAGTAATAGGACAAGCAGTGGATTGAATCTTCAAAAATCTAATTTTGAAATGTGAACAGGAGGATATTATGAAAGCGGTTAACAAAAGATTGATATCATTAGTTACTGGATTTGCACTGTTTACCGGATTACTGCCGGTTGGGATTAACGAGACGCCTTCGGTATCCGCTGCAGCGAATGCTATCGCCAATGATAGTCTTTCTGCTACAATCGGGGATTTAGGGCAGATTGAAGTACTAAATATCAAGAATAACCCACTAAACAAAAAAAATGCTGTTGTCAATTTTGTTTTGCCAAACTCTACATCACCACAGAACGACGTCCAGCACCAATGGATGGGCGAAATGCTTTTTTCTTACCGTACCGGTGACACAGCAGTATTCCCTAACGACAGGGTTGGCTTTGTAGAAGTTGATACAAATAAAACACTGGCGGCTGGTGGATCGACTAAATATACTACCATTAATGCTAGTAACCAATATTTTACGAAGGTGGCTTCTTCAGACGGCAAGAAAGTAGAAGTCAATTTTATCGGACAGGCCCTTACTTCTACAGCTGCTCGCGTGATGAAAGGTTTTGACGTGAAGTCTGTATTTAATATGGATACCACTGACGGTTCATTGCAGTGGGAAATCACCTTGAAAAACAAAAGCACCAAATATATTGAATTCGGTGATATCGGTTTGCCGATGCCATGGAATAACAAATATTTAAGTACATCAGATACCTATGACAACCGAGTTACTGTGCATAATTTTGCCGGTGCTGATAGTGGGTATTCCTATGCCATCCGCACGAGCGGCGAAGGGAATTTCATGATGTTCTCCCCAGTGCCGGAAAGCGGCGCACGCATCGAATATGTTGATTATTGGTTGGGTGACGCGAGTGAAGTTCGTGCTGGATCTTTGTACTCAAACTGGGTCGGTGACAGCGGCGGCTGGTTCCCGGGACTGAGTGTTCTATATCTTCACTCCAAGGATATATCGAAAACAGGTCGTGGATATTTTACTGATTCCACTAGCTTAGTTTTGGCGCCTCAAGCGGAAAAAACATATAAGTTTAAGTTTTCTGCGGTACGCGCAGGCGACAACACACCGCAAGTAAATGCCGCAAGTGCAAATAATGCTTCTACTTCTATGGAAGACCGTGAGAAAAACCTTCGTTCCATTCTATACAAATCAGGGATGATTGACGCAGTGGCGTTGCCTGGCTTCCAGTCTGCGATCAATATGCCTGTCAAGCTGGATCTGCATTTCGACAACACCAAAATAGATTTTCAGTCGATAGAGATTCAGAATATCCTCCAGAATGATCCATATGATGCAGCACATATCCCAGTTATTAAAGGTACGAACCGAGCCGCTATGGTCAACAATACTCGTACCGGACGTGGTTTACCTTCCGGGAACCCGGGGTATACAAAATCCGCAACGTTTGTGGAAACCAAAATAATAGACGGTGAACAGCATCATATCTATGCACTCACTTTTGACAACATCGGCAATAACAGCGTTCGTGTGAATTATAAGCTAAAATCTGATCCTGTAGGGGTGAATAAATTTACCCAACTTGAATTCAATATTCTAGCTGAGCTTGACCAAACATCGCAAGCCCATAGCCAATTTATGGTGAATAATACTCAGGATAAGGTCACAACTAGCCCTACCTTCGGTATCTACCGTGACTGGTACCTTGCAACTGGTCTTGATACGGCGAACAGCCATTGGGGAGATGACTGGAGTCACGATAACATCAACTTCATGGCTATGAAAAATTATCTCGACCCAAATGCTAGTGAAATCCAATCAATTGAAAACTACCTGATCGATTTTATGTGGAAAAATTATATGAAATATACGCAATCAACTTTTACGGTTGCGAACTATCTCAACGCTTCAGGTATTTACTCAACTTCAAGTGCGCCTTATGTACGGACATTTTCTGAAGCGATGGAAGCGACTGGATTCTTCAATATGTATCGGATTCAAAAGGCATATCCAAATATGATACAGTATCGCGAATCTCCGCAATTCTATCTGGAAAAGGCTTATGGCATTTACTATAACCGTGTCGGCACCGGAGCAACCGGATTCTACGGTGAACAACAAATTCCAGATTTAATTGAGGCACTTAAAGAAGAAGGAATGCTAACTCAGTATAATAATCTAAAAACGAAGTTTGCTCAAAATAAAGCAACGAGCATATTAAACGCTGCTTATCCTTATGGGTCAGAATTCGAATATGACAATACTGGTGAAGAAGGAGCCTATGCAGCCGCAAAGGCATTGCGCACTTACTACCCACAAGACTCGAAGGTAGCCAAAGCCTTGGAAAGCATGAAAGCAGATGACTTGAAAACTCGTGCAATGCGTGGTATTCAGCCTACTTGGTACTTCTATTCCGTACCGGCATTCCGGGCTGGAGAAAGCTGGTGGAATTTCCAATATACCGCTTCTTTGGCGGGATCCATTATGGATGATATGCTTCGCTATCAGGCTGATGGCAGGACTTCAGATCAAACGGCTGTCGCACAGCAGCGCAACTATGCTGCGAAGATTTCAAACTTCAACTCCGTTAATATGGGGCAGATATCAGCCCAGTCTGTAGGAAGTATCGCTTGGAGATTTAATGCTCATAAGGGCGGAACAGGTACCAAAGACGTATACGATGGTGGTACACGCGTTATGAACAACGGCTGGCAGGACTTTTCTGGAGAATCAGAGGAAGGACTCTATGGCTCGCTATTACGTATCAGTTCTGATATTGTCACCGATCCGGTATTTGGGCTTTTCGGGTATGGAGCTACGGTCACTGACGTAAACAACAAATACAATATCATACCAAAAGACGGTTTTGGTAAACGTATCAACCTAATCAAAGAGAAAATTTACCTAGCTTCGGAAAGCGATAAAATTCAAAGTGCGTTGATTCAAAAAGATGGTAAGGCAATTACCCTTCAAATCTCGAATCTTTCTCAAAAAACGCACGCATCAAGGATTACTCTCGATGGGCCAGGAGTAGAGAATGGCTATTATACAATCAAGCTGAATGGTGCAAATGCCGGACAGTTCTATGTTCAGAATAACAAAGGTGTTGCTATGTTCCAAATGAGCAGTGCGCTAACTACTGCTGAAGTGATCATTGAAAAGTCACTTACTGGATCAAATCTAGCTCCACAGGTTACTACAGAAGTGGTGACACTAAGCCCGCCGGTAAATCTTCCGATTTTGTTGAACGGAATTGTGACCGACGACGGCGCACCGAATGGCGCAACGACTTACCTATGGGAAGTTGTCAGCACTCCGTCAGGTGGCCAACTAAGCTTTACCAATAATAAAGCAGCAGTCACAAAAGCTGTAGGTACAATAGCAGGCTCCTATACGGCTAGGCTTACCGCTAATGATGGTGCATTGAGCACCTCTAGCTTACTGACCTTTGTGTTGGCTGGTAGTGGTACTGGTAACGTAGACAAGACGGAACTGACAAACAACTATAACTTTGCAAATTCATTAGTAGCTGCGAACTTTACCGGTCAAGGGCTTACACCGATTGCTGCTGCGAAAACGGGCGCTGCCGCTGTGATAGCAAACGCATCTGCTACACAAGCTGAAGTTACTCTAGCAAATGATCAGCTGCTTACAGATTTGCGATTGCTCACTCCGCTCAATAATAATATGGCGTTTGCAGCGAGTGTCTCAGCCAGCTACACTTCAACTTGGGAGAGTCTACCTGCGGTGAAAGACGGGTTAAAAACGGCTACAACCAACCCGCATTGGGGTAGTTGGGGTAATGCAAGCGCTTCGGAATATGTGCAATATAATTGGCCACAGGGAGCAACAATCGGAAGTTCAAATCTGATGTTGTGGAATGATGGACAAGGTATAAAAACGCCTACAATGATAGAATATTCATACATTCCGAAGAATAGCAGTACGAATGCATGGGTAACTGCAGGGACCATTAACACAGGCATCGTAGCCTTAAATACGCCAGTGGGTTCCTCAAATATCTTTAATATTAACCCGGCTTTAGAAGTTAAAGCACTGCGTGTTACAATTACAAAACCAGTAAATGATAGTACTGGTGTTGGCTTATGGGAATGGGAAGTTATCAAGGGGTAACGGTTGGTACGTCCATCCAGTAATTATGCATCTCACTGCAACAGATGATACAAGTGGCGTGGAAAAAACGTTGTATAGTGTTTGATGAAGAACTGCACCTCGTCAAGTAGACAGTAGAAATAGTAAAGTTAGTTAAGCGGCCTTTGTCCTGAATTCCATAGGACTGAGGCCGTTTAGTTTTGCTTGTAGTCGCTCGTAATTGTAAAAATGAATATAGTGATCAACGTCCTTTTGGAGTGATTCTTTATTTTACTACATTACTACAATTAACTTCTGACTGTACGAAGAAAATAAAGTATTAGACTGGAGTTGTTATCATTCAACTATCGTTCTTACGTTAGTTTATGACTGATGTGAATCTTGTTCATTGCCAAGCCAATTAGGAGTTTAAAACCGAGTATTTTCTTCAGAGCGTTTGGGTCTCACGTAGATCTCTCACACCTTCCGAACAGTGGGCGAGTAAAATACGTCACTATGCATATGCTGAATTTTGTCCCAATTCCCAGGATTGGTCGTGTCTGGAGAGCGGTGCTCCAGAATGGCTTGATATAGGGCGGTTTTTTCTTCCAAATGGGCAACGTGTTGTTTGGCTTCTTCGAACTTAGCGAGCGCCGCTTCTTTATGCTCCATCATGAGTGCGGAGCGTTGCGGAATGGTCGAATCTCCTTCGAGACAGAGATCGACGTACATTTTTATGACTTCAATCGGCATACCGGATTGCTTGAGGCATTTAATGCCATGTAGCCAGTTGATCGATTCTTCGTCGAACATCCGAATATTATTTTGATTGCGCTGTACGCTTGGCACCAGGCCTTTATCCGTGTAAAAGCGTACAGCGTGCTCAGTTAGTCCCGTTATTAGAGCGGCTTCTTTGACCGTATGCAAGTGAATCCTCCTCGAAAAATAAACTTTTGAAGACACCTTGACTTCGTGTAACACGAAGGTAATAAGCTTATTGTAATGCAAATGAGCCGTAAGTGGAATCCCTCTCTGCAGTTCCCGATTCAGGGGGTTACGCGCCGTTTGCTATTAGATATTTAGGAGGAATTACAATACAAACCGTAACATTAAACAATGGTGTAAAAATGCCGATCATCGGCTTTGGTGTCTACCAAGTTCCGAATGCTGAAGAATGCGAAAACGCGGTATATGAAGCGCTGATGGCCGGTTATCGCCTGATCGACACCGCAGCCGGTTATCTGAACGAGGAAGCGGTTGGACGCGCGATCAAGCGCAGCGGTGTACCGCGCAAGGAGCTATTCATCACGACCAAGCTTTGGGTTCAGGATGCCGGTTACGAGAGTGCCAAGCTGGCCTTTGCCAAATCCTTGAATAAGCTACAGCTCGACTATCTCGATCTATATCTTATTCACCAGCCGTTCGGCGATTACTACGGCGCTTGGCGCGCGATGGAAGACCTGTACCGCGAAGGCAAGATCAAAGCGATCGGTGTCAGCAACTTCCTGCCCGACCGACTGATGGACCTCGTCGTGCATAACGAAATCGTGCCCGCGGTCAACCAGGTCGAAACGCACCCTTTCTACCACCAAATCGAGAGCGCCGCTTTTATGAAAGAGCAAGGAATACAGCACCAGTCATGGGCCCCGTTTGCTGAAGGACTTAACAACTTGTTTGGCAACGATGTGCTGGCCTTGATCGCAGAAAAACACAACAAGTCCGTAGCCCAGGTCGTGCTTCGCTGGCTTGTTCAACGTGGAGTCGTTGCTATTCCAAAATCGGTGCGTAAAGAGCGGATCGTCGAAAACTTCAACATTTTCGATTTTGAGTTGAGCGCGGATGATATCGAACAAATTTCCACTCTCGATACGGGGAATAGTCTTTTCTTATCGTACCGCGATCCAGAAGTCGCCAAGATGATGGGCAACTGGAGAGTCGAGCTGTAAACCTTGATCGAACCGTAACTCATCACGCGTTCATCCTCATATCTTAAGAAAGGAAAGGGTGGGTTCCCCTTGTCCTTTTTCTGTACTTGATTTCAAAATCCAAGAATAGTAAAACTGCTGCTATGGGTGCAACGAATTCTATACTCCTACCATTTCAGTTAACATACAGAACCACCGAGAAATCCATAACTATCTTTCCCGCTGAATAGAGCGTTGTCAATCTAATACTTTATTTTCTCGGTTTATCAAGAGCTAATATAAAAAAGTCAGATATAATAAAGGGTTCCCCATATTAGTCATGAATAATATGTGGAACCCCCTTTATATTTAACTATCGCCTCCCGTTAGGGAGCGTAACGTACGGTTCGAATAAAAGGAACTTGGTTATACCCTTCCATCTTCGGTAAAAGTCCTATTAGCATGCCTTCACTTACTTTTGCCACTAGGAGATCAGCTTTAGTTATCGAAGGCAATAATAAGTCTTATATCTGATGGATTTTTTCTGCCATATAGACTATTAACGACCTCCATAAACGTTTTACCACACTCTGCATAATCGACGAACTCCATGATTTTCTCACCGCTCATGGTCTCATCCTCGTAATGAAACACCTGGTTCCAATTAAATGCAAGCAATTCTTCAGCCGTAAACCACGTTGTCGTATGACATTCACTATTTCTGATTTGCAATCGAATCTCTGGCGTAACGTCTTCAGGCAACCCTCGTGGTTCACAGATATATGGCATGTTTTCGGAATTTCGTTGATTAGCTAGGATTGCAAAGAGGTCATAGTCTCTATCCTTAAAGACCATATCGCTCCGATCTACTTCCCAAATTGGATAATTTTTTTCTGGATAGAGAATTGCCCAGTCGCTTTTAGTCCATTTATCAATCGATATCCATTTTCCAGTTCGGTTTGTTTCATGAATGCCGCTGCGATACACTTTTTGTTCTACAAAACTGTGAATACCCGTCCCCATTTATTCCTTTCCTCCAAATCTTGATTTTATTTATTGTGCCATATACAGGAAGTGAACTTCCCTATAACTCCACGCTAAACTTCCCGTTCGTATTATGAGATCAACCATTTCTTTTCTGGTTGATCCTTTTTGCATTTGCTTCGAGGATTAGAGTAGCCGGGTCGAACGTAACTGCCCGTGGGACTTGATCCCGAGCGCTATAATGTTCACCCCTACTTGTCATGACCATGATTGAGGCTGGCTAGGACATAGATCCCGTATCACATGCGATGCTGTGGAGCGACAAGGAGGCTCATAGGGGCTAAAGGTAAATCTATTTCAAGGAGAGATAAAATGAATCCTGTTATAGGACTAGACATTTCTAAAGAAGAAAGCCACGGACAAGCTTTCTTAGATCGAGGAAAACCATACCGTGGGGTATACCATTTCGAACATACACGGGATGGTCTCGAGATATTGCTTCAAGTTATTCATGACATTGAACATGAATCGGGGCATCGACCTACAATGATTCTGGAAGCAACCGGGCATTATCAAAGCCCTGTTGTTCGATTTCTAGAGGAGCATCACTATTTATTTATCGTTATCAATCCGCTCATTTCTAATCGGCTTCGCAAAACCAATCTGCGTAAAGTGAAAACGGATGCTGCTGACGCTTATCTTCTGGGTGAACTTTATTATAGGGAGGAATTCGAACCATTCAAAAAAAGAGGTGTGCAACTGCTTAATATGCGTTATCTGACGCGACAACACGAGTCCTTCTCTAAGATGTGCGTGCAGACGAAGCTGCAATTCCAAGCCGTTCTGGATCAGGTTTTCCCGGCGTACAAAGGTGTTTTCGGAGCTATGTATTCTAACGTGTCTCTTCGCTTCTTACTTGAGTTTCCGACTTCATCCTCTGTCCTACAAGTCAGTGAAGAGACGCTTAAAATCACAATCAATGCTCTTTTAACTTCAAAACGTGGACGATCAGAGAAGTGGATTAATGAACGAGTTCAACGGTGGATGGAAGCTGCAAAGCAAAACCCATTTCAGCAAACGATGTATGAGAGCCACTTAATTAATCTTAAGATCTTGATCAGTCTTATCCTTCAGTACCAAGAGTATCTTTCTGTGTTGGAACAGACCATAGATACCCTGGCTTCTAAGATTGAAGAGTATGATTTAATCCAGTCGATTCCCGGTATTGGTCCTAAAATTGCTGCAACAATTTTAGCGAAAATTGGAGAAGTCGACAGGTTTGATCATCCAAAGAAACTGGTTGCCTTTACAGGAATAGACCCCAGCGTTTTTGCTTCAGGAAAATTTACAACGACACGTAATCGAATCACCAAACGTGGTTCCAGGCATCTTAGATACGCACTTGTAATGGCGGTACAGTGTGGCCTGATCCGCTCTCGCAACACGCGGATAAAAGAGTTTTACGAACGCAAAAGAGCTGAAGGGAAACCTCACAAGGTGGCTCTAGTGGCGTGTGCAAATAAGTTAGTTCATTGGTTGTATGCCATTTTAAAAAGTAAGAAATCATTCCGTCCAGCTTAAAAAGCAATAATGGTACAACCTTACAATGTAACTCGAATTGGAGGGTTATTTGGTATGCTCATTAATCAATATAACACAAGTCCTCCTGTTGTTTTGCTGGTAATGTTGACAAGCTATTAGCTGGTATAGCGTAATGAGGAGGGTAACCCAACCACATTTGGATACAGAGATCATCTTAATTTCTCGCATCGATTCGCTCTTCTCCTCGACATTACCTCTTCTCTCCTAAGAGAAGCCAATTTAGATCCACACCGAATTTTTCATATAGTTGTATGATCGTTTCAACCGAAGGGTTAAATTTATTTTTCTCCAATTCACTTAAAGTTCCTTGTGAAATCCCCAGTGACTGAACAAAGGAAACTTGATTAAGTCCGTATGACTTTCTGATATGCTTTATCCTTGCACCAATGGTATCCATTTTTCATCCGCCCTTTAAAAGTAAAAATGGTCCCGATTGATTTTGAAATCATCGGGACCATTCAAGATGATATTTGATTTGCCATGCAGAGCTTGAATACCAACATTAATGTCCAGACACCAACTTTAAAGTCTAGGTACCAACATTAATGTCTAAGCACCAACTTTAATGTCACCGAACACAATTCCTGTCAGGTGAAATAAAACTATGGAACCAATTATGTTGATTTTATGCGGTTTGTAACGTCACATGATAAACATAAAAAAATAAAAGTCTGGAACCACCGCAA
Source organism: Paenibacillus sinopodophylli (assembly GCF_005930355.1). GTDB lineage: Bacteria > Bacillota > Bacilli > Paenibacillales > Paenibacillaceae > Pristimantibacillus > Pristimantibacillus sinopodophylli. The sequence goes on along the minus strand of NZ_VDBO01000011.1, from coordinate 41,371 downwards.
ACTACCATTAAATAAAAGTTGGAAACCAAAATTCCTAGTTACATAAGCTCCTAACAAGGTTATATTTTATTAAAATCTAACATAAACTTCGCTTGTGCACGCTCAACCGCAACAACTGTTTGGTTAATGCGATCAGTTGAATGGGACTAAACACCGTCCAAGTATTAGAGCCCCTTTTCTATGAGTATTGTTTTTATAAAAGTTGTAGGGACATCCACCGCAGGGCGTTCTTGTTTGGGCGCTAAACTATTCGAAGCTTATTCATTAAATTTCGTCGCTCTCAAGCTTACACACCAATCGCTCAAACTCGTTTCCTATACTCCTTGGCTCGCATGATTGCCTCAATCCGGTTATTTACCCTTAACTTGCGATAAATGTTCTTCAAATGAAACTTCACCGTATCTTGAGTGACATTCAATTGATCGGCAATCTCCTTATAGATGAATCCCTCCGCAAGCAATTCAAACACCTTCTCTTCCTTCTCGGTCAGAGCCTCGTTAGACAATGATTTAGGAGACAGATTGCTGCTCACCGCGTCGAGAAGGAGACGGATGTAGTTCGAGGGCAACAATGTCAATGCTGTCTTTTGCTGCTGATTCAGAAGCTCGGCCAGCATCTCAACCATTTGAGGGCCTTCATCAAGGTAGCTGCGGATGTAGCCCAATGGTTCCGAGAGCCTCAAGGCAATAACCAGCGGCGCAAGGGCTGCTTGGGGCTCCTCGGATTGCCGAAGCACCATGCTATGCAAGATCTTCAGCCTGATCTGTTCTCGCAGACGACTCTCCTTGTCCGCAAGACGCTCCAGCTTCTCGAACAATTGTAGCGCATCCTTGATCCGTCCGTTCCCCGCAATCACCCTGACCATGACTAAATACTCTTCGAAATACCCGGCCGAAACTTCGTCCGAATGCGACATTCCACTCTGTTCGAGCCAATCGTATGCCTTCTGACGCTGCCCTTGAAGCAGATACAGCCTGGCTTGTTCCGCCTTGATTCTTTTCCAAATAACGGGCTGATCCGGCGAGTCGACGCTCGAAACGAGATAGGTAAGCGAGTCGATTGCTTCTTCCTCTCTTCCGAGAGCCTGCTTGAGTCTTGATGACACAAGCCCCAGATGAATCCAAGTCCATACGTTGGCACGAAGATCCTTTCGGCTGAGCGCTTGTCCAATGCACGACTCCGCCTCGTCCAATCGATTCCACTCGTGCATAAGCGAACTATAAGATAGATACGCGTAGCCGACAAAGGGATAGTTCGGCTTCTTCCCCCACATCGTTATCAGCTTAAGCTGGAATTGTTCCATCTCGTGCAGATCGACGGTCAGCGAGAGCGGATCCCCGAATCCCTCGTGACCTAAATACCGTTTGGTCGAAGCTTTCTGGAGGCTGCTCCCTTCTGGCAAGTAATGCTCCAACAGCTCAAAATAATGAAGGGCTCGCGGCATATTCTGCTGCATTCGGAAGAAGAGTGCATTTAAGTAATAGAGATTGCCCATCAGTTGCTTCCATTCCGGCTCAGGGATGGACGCCTCCATGGCTTCGAACCGTCTCTCCGCTTGCTCGGCCTTACGCAGTCCTTGCTCCCAATCCCGATTCATCAGGAACTGCGAGATGCGGTACAACTGGAACATCGGCTTGTGTTCAAAGCTGCTCTCCGGCAAGCCGTTAATCCATCTTCGAACCACGTGACTCTTCGATTGCAAGAGTTCCGGCATGATGCGGTCAATAATCCGGACGGCATCTTCAGCCTGTTCCGTCCTAATATAATGCTCCACCGCTTCTTCATAGAGCTCCTCGTTCTCATGCCAGGCCGCAGCCCGATGATGGGAAAGTCTCCACAGTTCCGGGTAGTCCCTAGCGCACAGCTGCTGCAAGAACTCGGACAACAGATGATGATAGCGGAACCAATCGCGCTGCTCATCAAGTGGAATGATGAACAAATTTAGTTGCTCCAACCGCTCCAGCTGGACCTGACTGTCGGCTTTTCCCGTCACCGCCGCGCACAGCTCCCCGTTCATGCGACTCAGAACCGAGGTAGCCAGTAGGAATTGCTGCGAGGATTCCGACAGATGCCCGAACACTTCTTCCAATAGATAATCGGAGATTTGGCGCTGCCGGCCGCTGAACTGGCGAATCGTATCGGCGATATTGCCGCTTCGTTTGAGCGTAATAGCCGCAAGCTGAAGTCCGCTTACCCAACCTTCCGTCTGCTCAAACAACGTAGAGATTTGTCTTTTCGTTAGTGATAAGTTCGTCATCTCTCGGAAGAAAACAACTCCCTCCCCCAACTCGAATCGCATGTCTTCTATTCGAATAACGTTGATCTCGCCCTTGGCAAGAAGTCTGGTCGTGGGAAAAGACAGTTCGGTACGGCTTGCGATATAGAGATGAAAGTACGGAGGCAGATGCTCAAGCATATATCGGATCGACTCGTTAACGAACGTATTTTCGATGACGTGATAGTCGTCCAGAATGAGTACAAAATCGCCGCGTATCGAACTTAGCTCGTTCAGAAACGCTGATACCGCGAAATCGATAGAGGCCGCAGACTCTTGCTCAAGCAGGAATTCGATCGATTCCCCGAACAGCGGCAGTCTTTCTCGTATGGAAGCTAAGACGCAGCTCCAGAATGCGCCCCAATCGTTATCGTATTTATCCAGGGAGACCCAGGCAACCGAAGCTCGGCATTGCCTCGCCCATTCGCTCAAAGCTGTCGTTTTGCCGTAGCCCGCTTGAGCCGATAGCAAAGTCAGCTTGGTCTCCATGCCTTCCTCAAGCTTGCGCGTCAGTTGTGGCCTAGTCACCAAAGCTCCGCGCGCTGGGGGAATGAGATATTTGGTACTGCGAATCATATTCAAAGCCTCCAAATGCCTAAATTAAAAAAACCTATATATTCGATTATATTCGATTTAATTGGACAACACCCTTTGACAATTTTGTGACAATTTCAAGACCCCTGTGCTATAGGGCACAGGGGTCTCTCGCCAATCCGGTTTATTCTTTTGTTTTCTGCTGCTCTAGCATTCGCAGGAGAACCGTCACCGCTTCTGCTCGACTTGCTTTTGCTTCGGAATCGAACCGATTATCTCCTTTTCCTTGCATCAGACCGGTCTCCTTGAGAGCGGCAACCGCTCCCTTCGCCCACGCTGGAATCTCGCTGTTATCCGCGAAGCTGGTCACGGCATTCGCTTCGACTGTCAGATCTAGCGCCTTAACGATCATCGCCGCCATCTCGACTCGTGTAATCTCAGCGTTCGGACGGAAGGTACCATCGTCATAACCGTTGATGATGCCTGCTTGTTTAGCCTTCGCCACGGCATTCTTAGCCCATGCAGGAATTTGTGATGCATCCTTGAAGGCCAATTCCTCCATTGCTCCAGCAAGCTTAAACGCATTCATTAGCATCACAGCGAATTGAGCTCGCGTAACCGTGAAATTCGGCTTGAACGTGCCGTCCGGATATCCAGTCGTGATCCCTTGGCTAGCTCCTTGGCGAATCGCTTCCTCCGCCCAGTGACCAGTGATGTCGATGAATTCGATTACCGGCTTCGCCTTATCTCCTACAGCTAACACGGCAAATTTCGTGAAGTGATTGACCTCTGCGGTAATGAAGCCACCGCTTACGACGCCGCCAACCTCCACCCATTCTTTCTTCTCTTCATCAAAATAGAAGATGGAAGCACGCTCGCCGTCACCTAGCTTCGTCGGATCGAAGGCCAGCTTCAACGTAATGTTTTTCTTGAAGGTACCTGGGACATTCTTCAACACTTCGAAGACTTCACTTACCAGCACTTCGTTATTCTTCAACAATTCATCCGTGTCCAACAAGGTCTCGACTGTCACTCGCAAACTCGCGTCCGTCGCTCCAACTGGGATCTCGATGGTGATCTCGTCATCACTCAAGCTAACCGTTCCCGGTCGACCAACAGGAAGCGTCAACTCTCCATTGTTGGAGATGACTGGGCCGTTATCCGGAACGCTTACGCCTCCACCACTGACGCTGTCGCTTGGAACTTTTGTCCACTTCGCATACAGCGTCGTATTCGCGCTTATCGTATCTGTCGTGAAGTTCCACGCCGAGGCATAACCCTCATCCTTATACCAGCCCGAGAACGTGTAGCCCGCTCTCGTCGGATCGGTCGGCTTCGTGACAGTCGCGCCAGAGAGGATGCCTGTCTCGTTCGCTACCGCGCTGCCTTCCTTCGAGTCGAACGTCACCGTGTATGTCGACACAGGAACTGCCGTCCACTTCGCATACAACGTCGTATTCACGCTTACCCTATCCGTGGAGAAATTCCACGCCGAGGCATAACCCTCATCCTTATACCAGCCCGAGAACGTGTAGCCCGCTCTCGTCGGATCGGATGGCTTCGTGATCGTCACTCCCGAAGCAATGCCAGTCAAGCTCGCTACCGCGCTGCCTTCCTTCGAGTCGAACGTCACCGTGTACGTCGATACAGGAACTGCCGTCCACTTCGCATACAACGTCGTATTTGCACTAACCGTATCCGTTAAGAAGTTCCACGCCGATGCGTAGCCCTCATCCTTATACCAGCCCGAGAACGTGTAGCCCGCTCTCGTCGGATCGGATGGCTTCGTAACCGTCGCTCCCGCAGCGATGCCAGTCAAGCTCGCTACCGCGCTGCCTTCCTTCGAATCGAACGTTACCGTGTACGTGACGATTGGAATCGCCGTCCACTTCGCATACAACGTCGCATTCGCGCTTATCGAATCCGTCGTGAAGTTCCAGACCGATGCATAACCCTCATCCTTATACCAGCCCGAGAACGTGTAGCCCGCTCTCGTCGGGTTCATCGGCTTCGTGATCGTCGCTCCCGCAGCGATGCCAGTTAAGCTCGCTACCGCGCTGCCTTCCTTCGAGTCGAACGTCACCGTGTACGTCGACGCCGGAATCGCCGTCCACTTCGCATACAACGTCGTATTCGCGCTTATCGTATCTGTCGTGAAGTTCCACGCCGAGGCATAGCCCTCATCCTCATACCAGCCCGAGAACGTGTAGCCCGCTCTGGTTGGGTCCGTCGGCTTCGCGATCGTCGCGCCAGAGAGGATACCTGTCTCGTTCGCTACCGCGCTGCCTTCCTTCGAATCAAACGTTACCGTGTACGTCGACACCGGAACTGCCGTCCACTTCGCATACAACGTCGTATTCGCACTTACCGTATCCGTGGAGAAGTTCCACGCCGAGGCATAGCCCTCATCCTTATACCAACCAGAGAATGTGTAGCCCGCTCTCGTCGGATCGGTCGGCTTCGTGATCGTCACTCCCGAAGCGATGCCAGTCAAGCTTGCTACCGAGCTACCTCCTTGCGAGTTAAACGTCACTGTGTACGTCGCCGCCGGAATCGCCGTCCACTTCGCATACAAAATCGTATTTGCACTTACCGTATCCGTGGAGAAGTTCCACGCCGAAGCGTAACCCTCATCCTTATACCAGCCCGAGAACGTATAGCCCGCTCTCGTTGGATCGGTCGGCTTCGTGATCGTCGCTCCCGCAGCAATGCCAGTCAAGCTCGCTACCGCACTGCCTTCCTTCGAATCGAACGTTACCGTGTACGTCGACACCGGAACTGCCGTCCATTTCGCATACAGAGTCCTATTCACGCTCCCCGCATTCAAGATTTCCGTATCCGTCGCGAAGTTCCATTCCGACGAGAAGTTTTCATCCACATACCAACCCGAAAATGCATAGCCCGCTCTCGTTGGATCAGATGGCTTCGGGACGGTTGCTCCGGAGAGAAGACCGGACGCTCTCTCAACCAAACTTCCTCCTTGCGAGTCGAACACCACCGAATACGTCGGCGTCCACTTCGCGTACAGCGTCGTATTCTCATTTACCGTATCCGTATCGAAATCCCATAAGGTATTATAAGTCCCTTCCTTATACCACCCCGCGAAGAGATAGCCATCATGGGTTACCTCCGGTCTTGCAATCGTCGATCCCGGACTAACTTCATCCAAGTCAGCGACTGGATCGACACCGCCATTATTCTCGACGAAGGTTACCTTGTAGCCCGCCGGCGCGGCTCCCCGCGTTACCGTCAGGGTGTAGTTGGCCGTAGCCAATCCATTCTCCGACGTCACCACGACCGCAATCGTATTGCTTCCGACCTCCAAGGGAATCGCCTCGGATAACCCGCCGTTCGCCACGCTTTTTCCGTTTACGGTAATCGTTGCATAATCCATTTTGGCCACCGGATATACTCTAGTGCTCTTCACACCATAGGCGAAGTTAACAGAGTATTTCTTGTTATCGCCTGGATCGACAACGGGTATGCCGTTGTTCAGCCCCAGTTCGATAAGTGAAGTGTCCGCGCCCGGGAGGCGATTAATAAGCAACGTATAGGTCCGGGTTGTCGTCCCGTCGCTCGCCGTCACGACGACCGTTATCGTGTTATCTCCCATTAGTAAGTCAACGGGTACTTTGACACCTCTTGTCGCTTTGATTCCGTTTACCGTGACGGTCGCCCCGCTATCTTCGGGTTGGGGATCGATCAGAACCTTGTTCTGGCCGATGAAAGATATCAAATCATAGAACGGCCGGCTCTTATTGAACCCGAAGCCGACGGGTAAATCGCCCGGTATTTCGCTTTCCAGAAATAGGCCTAGAAAATTCAGTATAGTATTGCTACCCGGACCACCCGCTCGAGTTACTGTTAAAGTAGTGATTTTCTTTAACGCTGAATAAGGGGGTGCCGGCGTCACCAGAATCTCTATCGTGTTAACTCCAACATTTAGGGCAATTGCTCCCGACGGACTGCCGCTAGCTACTTCTACACCGTTTACCTCAATCTTGGAATCAGCGTCCGCCGCCGTCGGCGTAACCGTTATCTCGCTCACGTTGTTCGCAACGTCCGCATAGAATTTCCAAGTGTCCATGAGGTCCTCAACAGCCTTGCCGCTAGACAAAGTTAATGTGGTTAGACTCGTGACTCCGCTTCCTGCAGAAGAATAAGATGGAAATAACCCCATTACTATTAATAAAACCGTAAACAATGAAATACCACGCCTAATCATTAGTCTCTACTCTCCTCTTATCGTTGTACTGATAGAGTCCATTGGTCACTCTTGAGCTATACAAGCCCTAATATTTACTATAAAAGATATCAGGGCTGAATTGACCTACCTTAGAGGGTAGGTATATGAGCTAAATCGGGTAGTTAGGTTCATGTTTACAGATTCGGATGCCCCTTGGTTATAAATAGGAAAGGAAACCCCTGAGTCTAGAGGTCTCCGCGTTCAAGTCAATAAAAAACGCCAAGCCGGATTAGATCCAGAGCTTAGCGTCCTAATTTAAATAAGTTTGGTTTGCTGTAAAAGCCTCAATACGATCATAGCTACTTCCGCACGGGTGATATACGCTTTCGGAGATAGCTTATTTCCTCCGCGGCCCCATACCAGACCAGCCTCCACTACCATCGCCGCACCGCTTCTCGCCCATTCCGATAGGCTATCTGAATCTACAAAACGGTTGAGCTGAGCAGAGGGATTAACCGTCTGCTGGCTTTGATCCGTATGAATCAGCACCATGGCTTTGGCAAGCATGATAAACGCCTGTTCGCGCGTTATGTTATCTTGCGGTCGGAACGTGTCGTCGCCGAATCCTGAAATTAAGCCGTAAGCATAGGCCGTTTGCACAACACCGCTATACCACTCTTCCTCCTTCACGTCCACAAAATGCATCGGCCCTTTCACCCTTCTCAGCCCAAGGCTCCGCACGAGAATTCCCGCAAACTCGGCTCGAGTTATGTCGCGATTGGGATGGAAGAATCCATTTACCGGAGCACTCAGAATTAGACGCGACCCCAAGTCGTTTACGGCTGATTTGGACCAATGCTTCTCCACATCGGTGAAGTGTTGCGAATGATGAATAACGGCATAGGTGCCATTCGACAGGTCGCTGATTTTCACATAGCGTTTGCCGTCGACCATAACGATTCTGCTCGGAACATGACGAATCGTTCCATTCGATTCAAGAGCGACTGCTGTCGTGATCCGATTCACATCCACCTCCGGTGCAATCGCAAGCAGTCTATCTGGGTACTTCGAATACCGGACTACGTCCTCTGTCTTATCGCCATACTCAACCTTGATGGCAAACGTGAAAGCTGGCGAGATGATCTCCGTATCTAACCGCTCGGCTGCATCCTGCAGTCGCTTGGATGTTTCACTCGTAGCGTGGCCGACGGAGAGCCATACCTTTACGTCTTGCAGCAGAATTTGGCTACCCAAACGATCCGCGACGATCGCGTCGCTATAAATTGATTGGGCAGGCAGCGTGAAAACCGTCTTCTCCGTCTGAATGACCAAGGTCGTCGCTTTTTCCTTCAGGTTGTGAAGCAGTTGGCCGTTTAGCTTGATGTTTACCGTGTCGGAGCCATTAGCCGCGACAATGGACAGGACTGCTCCCGGCTTTTCTTGCCCTAACCTAGACGTTAGCTTAGCGGAATCCAGCTCAGCCGTGATGACCGTTCGCCCCGCTAGAGTTGTTGCGATGACAGGACCAAGCTGTTCTACCTGCTGCCCATTCACCAAAAACTTCACCCATTCCATCGTTGGGGAAGAAGTCGGCAGTGGTGACGATGTGACGCTCGCCGTCGGCCTTACGGAATGAGACTCGGCAGATATCGCACCAGGTCCAACGCTGTTGATCGCCCGAACCGTAAACGTGTAATCCGTCCCGTTGGTCAGCCCTGTGACTTCCATTTGCGTTGTCGTTCCGACTACCGTAATTCCGCCCGGTCTTGCCATCACCTCATACCGAAGAATGGCGCTCCCCCCATGGTCAGCCGGAACATCAAAACGAACGGTGGCTGTCGTGTCGCCTGCGCTCGCTCGTACGTTCGTCGGAGCTAATGGCACCGTTGCAGGTTTCGCACTGTCTTCTGCCGAGAAGGGACTTGAGCCTTCCGAATTGCTAGCCTTGACCGCAAAATAATAGGTAACTCCATTGGTTAACCCTGTCACTTCGTAGTTTGTATCCTTCACCGTAGCGACGGAATCACTGAAATCGCCCGAAGCCGTCGCTACATAGATCTCATATGCATCGGCATGCTCCACCGTCTGCCAATGCAAGGCAACGCTTCGATCCCCGGCTATAGCTTGTAGCGAAGTCGGGCTTGCAGGCACGCCAGGCAGGGTAATGTTCTGCGTAACGGTAAAGGTCCGATCGCTCATAAGGGCAGCGGATACGGTAACCGTTGTCGTATAACTCCCGGCTGCGAGACCATCCTTGACTTTGACTGTAAAGCTGGTGGACGGCGCACCGCTGTTTAAGATGGAGGCCGGCTGTGAGATTTCAAAAGCTTCGGCGTCTGCTCCCCCCTTCGCTACGGATAAGCCTGTTAAATGTCCCGTACCGGTATTTGTAACGGAGATTACTAGTGTTTGCTGAGTACCGGGTCCATACCCTTGCGTCAAGGCAGATGCAGTCTGATGATCTATCGCTTCTATTTCGTAAGTAAGAACCTCGTTTGTGGTGACGGATACGACATTGCTCGTTACGCTAGCGGTCTTCGTTCCATTAACGCTCGCATTCGTATTCGTCACTACGACGTAATAATACCTTGTGCCGGCCGTTGCTGTCGGTGCGTTGTAGCTAGCGCTTGTCGCACCGTTGACCAACGTGCCTCCGCTCGTGCTGTTACTGCTGTTGCTATACCACTGGTAGCTCAATATACCTCCATCACTCACACTCGCCGCTACGCTAAGCGTTGCAGTTCCTCCTACGCTCACTGTCGCATCCGTCGGCTGCGTCCCAATGCTCGGCGTAGCTGCATTTACGAGTGCGTTCACCGTCACCAATGCGGTTCCACTCGTCACACTCGCCGTCTTCGTTCCGTTCACGCTCGCATTCGTGTTCGTCACTACGACGTAATAATATCTCGTGCCAGCCGTTGCTGTCGGTGCGTTATAGCTCGCGCTTGTCGCTCCAGACACCAACGTACCTCCGCTCGTGCTATTGCTGCCGTTGCTATACCACTGATAGCTCAGCACACCTCCATCGCTCACGCTCGCCGCTACGCTAAGGGCAGCCGTTCCTCCTACGTTCACTGACGCATCCGTCGGCTGCGTCCCGATGCTCGGCGCAGCAGCGTTCACGAGCGCGTTCACCGTCACCAATGCGGTTCCACTCGCCACACTCGCCGTCTTTGTTCCGTTCACGCTCGCATTCGTGTTCGTCACTACGACGTAATAATATCTCGTGCCAGCCGTTGCTGTCGGTGCGTTATAGCTCGCGCTTGTCGCTCCAGACACCAACGTACCTCCGCTCGTGCTATTGCTGCCGTTGCTATACCACTGATAGCTCAGCACACCTCCATCGCTCACGCTCGCCGCTACGCTAAGGGCAGCCGTTCCTCCTACGTTCACTGACGCATCCGTCGGCTGCGTCCCGATGCTCGGCGCAGCAGCGTTCACGAGCGCGTTCACCGTCACCAATGCGGTTCCACTCGCCACACTCGCCGTCTTTGTTCCGTTCACGCTCGCATTCGTGTTCGTCACTACGACGTAATAATATCTCGTGCCAGCCGTTGCTGTCGGTGCGTT
>NZ_VDBO01000011.1:0-30706 GCF_005930355.1 Paenibacillus sinopodophylli | reverse complement strand
CTGATAGCTCAGTACACCTCCATCGCTCACACTCGCCGCTACGCTAAGCGTAGCCATTCCTCCAACGTTCACCGTCGTATCCGCTGGCTGAGTCCCAATGCTTGGCACCTCTGCGTTAACAAGCTCGTTCACCGTCACTTGAGCTACACCACTTATCACGCCAGCCACCTTCGTTCCGCTCACGCTCATATTCGTGTTTGTCACTACGACGAAATAATACCTCGTGCCGGCCGTTGCCGTCGGTACATTATAGCTAGCGCTTCTCGCTCCATTCACGAACGCGCCTCCGCTCGTGCTATTGATGCTATTGCTGTACCACTGGTAGCTCAATACACCTCCATCGCTCACGCTCGCCGCTACGCTAAGTGTAGCTGTTCCTCCAACCTCAATCGTCGCATCCGCTGGCTGCGTCCCAATGCTCGGCGTAGCCGCGTTCACGAGCGCATTCACTGTTACCGAAGCAATATTGCTCGTAATGCTCGCTGATTTTGTTCCCACAGCGCGCGAATTTGTATTCGTCACCTCGACGTAATAGTACAGAATCCCATCAGTGGCAGTCGGCGCGTTATAGCTTGCGCTGGTCGCTCCAGTCACAGGCATACCACCGGAGGTGCTGTTGCTGGTATTGCTGTACCACTGGTAGCTTAACGTCCCGCCGTCTATGGTGTAAGCCGTCACTCTAAGCGTCGCCGTTCCTCCCACATTTACCACCTGATTTGCTGGCTGTGTACTGATGGTCGGAATGTCAGCGTCAATCAACATCCTGGCTGCCCTAACCTGACCGGAATAACCATTTGCTTCACCCCAAAAAGCATATAAATCACCATTGAATTGTTGCAGGGAAGGTTCCCAAGCTGTATCGACAAAACCGGCATTAATACCATTTGAACCACCATCATCTACAGATGACCAACTGGTTCTATCATACTTTTTCACCCGAATTTGAGCTCTAGTCGTGCCATTATCTTCGAGCCATGTAAGGTATAAATCATTATTAAACACCATCGGTTTAGGAAAAGATGCGGCCCTGTTAACATATACATTTAAGCCATTTGAACCTCCGCCATCGACACTCGTCCAGCTTGTTTCATCATACTTCTTGACTCTAATCTGACTACTCTCATACCATGTTGCATACAGCTCATTATTAAATTCAATTAATTCGGGCGCTAATGCGTTGAAAGAAGGATCTACGTTTATGCCGTCGCTTCCTCCACCATCGACACTAATCCAACTGGAGCCATCATATTTCTTTACTCTCACTTGTGCAGCCCAACGACCATATTCATACCAAGAAACGTATAAAGTGTTGTTAAATACGGCCATCGTCGGATAGGTTGCAGAACTCAAAGGATCTGCGTTCAAACCTGTAGAGCCTCCGCCATCGACACTCGTCCAATTGATACCGTCAAAGCTCATTACTCGAATCTGATTAACTCCGCCGTCTACCTTCTCATGCCAAGCTACGTAAAGGTTGTTGTTCAAGACCGCCATGCGTGGAGCAGACGATGTTGCCGAAGCGCTTCCATTCAAGCCGCCTTCATCCACACTGATCCAACTGGTTCCATCGTATTTTTTTGCGCGAATCTTACCCGTTTCCTCCCAAAACAAGTATAAAATATCCTCATATACAATTAAGGAAGGGTTAAGCGCTCGCTCTGCTGAATTTATATTTAGACCTGTCGCACCGCCTCCGTCTACGCTTCTCCATGCTGTTCCATTAAAGCTTTTTACTCGAACCTGATTAACTGACGATGCCCTTTCAATCCAGGCTGCATACAGAATATTACGGTGTACAGCCGTACGCATAGCTTGCGGTGCATGACTCGAAGTGTTCACATTCAGGCCAGTAGTCCCACCGCCATCCACCATAACCCAATTAGAAGCTGCTGCCTCAGCCGTTCCAGGCCCAGCTATCAACGTCAGCAGCATACTTACTATTAAAAGATAAATCAGCGATCTGCGTTTCAAAAGCTTCATAACTATCTTGTTCCTCCTTGTAATCCCATTTCTATTCTGAAAAAATAACAACCATACTCGACTACCCCACCTCTAAACTCTATCCCTCCCATCAAAGCTTTCGATACGATTCCTGTATTTTTTGTCAGAGTATTTCTGTGTTGGTCTGATTGAGTAATGCTGGCAGCAAAGATGGTGGACCACTTGCGTTACTTTGTGCTGAGGAATGGAGAAGAGCCCGGGGACATTATGTGCCTAAACCTATGTATTGACTCAGAGGCATCTGGATTACCAGCAATTAGATGTTTGAATAAGTCCCACTTATAAAGATCTAAATACTCGCTCTCCGTAAGGCAAACCTAGATTAAGTATAATGGTTGAAAAACAAAAAATGACCTACCCGGGCGGGTAGATCAACAAGAAAAAAGGGTAGGTAAACGTTGGCGTTCTAAAATTATATTTCAAACTAACTTGTCTCACACAAGCTCCAAATATCAGTCTACAACTTTATTTTCTTCCTAAAATTGGAACACAAGCTCCATATTCGAGATTGAAATCATTCTTAAAAACAAAAATAGGGTAACCCGAAATAAATTCATCAGGCTACCCTTTAGATGTATTAATTATATCAATTCATTTATGGTTCCAAACATTATTTACTGGTTCCACACTTTTTTAGACTGGGACATTTAACAACAATTCCTATTGCTCCCTACTCCACCGTAACACTCTTCGCCAAATTCCGTGGTTTATCCACGTCATGCTCAAGCGCAAGCGATGCATAATAGGAGATTAGCTGCAGAGGAATAACAGATAATGCAGGCGACAGGATTGGAAGTGTCTTAGGAATTGCGAACAGCTCATCCACAGATTTCGCTACCTCTTCTTCGCTGCCTTCGTTCGCTATGCCGAGAACGTGAGCTCCACGCGCTTTCACTTCTTTAATGTTACTAAGTGTTTTCTCGTATAGCTCTTCTTGCGTCACTAATGAGATAACCGGAATGCCATCCTCAATTAGAGCCAACGTACCGTGCTTCAGCTCACCAGCTGCATAAGCTTCGGAGTGAATGTACGAAATTTCCTTCAGCTTCAGCGAGCCTTCTTGCGCTACTGCATAGTCGACACCGCGACCGATGAAGAACAGGTGCTTGTGATGCGAGATCGACTCTGCTACTTGCTTCAACACATGCGCTTGCTCAAGAATGCGTTCAACTTGCTCTGGAAGCTTATGCATAGCAGCAAGCACTTCCTCGATATAAGCAGCATCTTTGCTCTCCAGCGTGCTAGCTAGGTGAAGACCGAATAGATAGAATGCAATCAACTGAGAAGTATAAGCTTTCGTTGATGCAACCGCGATCTCAAGACCCGCCCAAGTAATCAATACATGATCCGCTTCACGGGCAACCGAGCTGCCTACGACGTTTGTGATCGCGAGTACGCGAGCGCCATTTCGTTGTGCTTCACGAAGAGCAGCAAGCGTATCTGCTGTTTCGCCTGATTGGCTAACTACGATAACAAGCGTATCCGGTGTGATGATCGGCGAGCGGTAACGGTACTCCGATGCTACATCTGTTTCTACCGGAATGCGCGCAAGCGACTCAATAACCGATTTGCCGACAAGACCTGCATGGAAAGCCGTTCCGCAAGCAACGATGTGTACTTTGCGAATCGATTTAATATATTCGTCAGTCATGCCCAGCTCTTTCAACGCAACAGACTTGCCGTCTTCCGATATACGGCTCATCATCGTGTCGCGATAAGCTTTTGGCTGCTCATAAATTTCTTTCAACATGAAGTGATCAAATCCGGCTTTCTCCGCCGTCACTAGATCCCAATCGACATGGAATATTTCCTTGGAAATACTTTCGCCTTCTGTCGTCAGCAATTCGACGGAATCCTTTGTCAGAATCGCCATTTCGCCGTCATTTAAGATGTACACGTTACGTGTATGCTCAAGAATTGCAGGAATGTCTGATCCGATGAAGTTTTCTCCTTCGCCAACGCCAATAACAAGCGGGCTTGCAAAACGAACCGCTACTAGACGTTCCGGTTCAAACTCAGTCAATACGCCGAGTGCGAATGCACCACGCATACGTTTCACCGCACGTTGTACCGCTTCTACGATGTTTCCGTTATATTCATCAGCTACCAGATGAGAAATAACTTCCGTGTCGGTCTCCGATACGAAAATATGCCCTTTGGCAACCAATTCTTCTTTGAGGTTCAAATAATTTTCAATAATACCGTTGTGTACGACAGAAAACTTAGCCGAATTGTCCGTATGCGGATGCGAGTTTACGTCAGACGGTTTGCCGTGAGTAGCCCAGCGGGTATGCCCGATTCCGACAAAGCCTTCAAGCGGCTCCTCGCGCAGCAAGCCTTCAAGATTCGCCAAACGTCCTTTGGACTTTGTAATTTCAAGCCCGTTCTTGGTGAAGACCGCGATCCCAGCAGAGTCATATCCCCGGTATTCAAGCTTCTTCAATCCTTCGATCAAAATATTCTGAGAGTCACGTTTACCAATATATCCTACAATTCCACACATAATTTAATAAGCCTCCGAATAGGTTATTTTCCCGCCCAAGTCGGATGCCGCCATTGCGTGGCACAGGCAATATGAAGATGTCACAAAATAATCGCAGTCGTTGCGGATAATGTAACCCCTCTGCCCGTGCCCACCCCACAGGTGGCATCTTGGACATACGGGAGTGATGAATACGAATCACAATAAGCCTGCTGCACGATTGTATGACCGGTCGCCCGGACGTTTTACGTAACAGCTTTCGGTTGGCTTGTAATACCGGAAGGTCCCCGCCGAATGTTTCGAACACCTTCACCTCGTCAGCTTCCCGTATGAACAGCTGCTATATACCCCCATTCTCAGGTGGGCAGCAGCTCGTTCATCACGCAAGCTCTGGCGCTTATCTTGCTTTAATAACCTCTATCCTCGCTTTCCTTCTTGAATCACACTAACTATCATATTCATTTTGTGTCTGCTGTGCAACCATGCGTTGCGAAATTATGCGAATATCTTCCAAGCCTAAACGACTAAAGCCATCATTTGGCGGTGGTATAAGCTAACCTTTCGCGTAGAAATATAGAGAATGTTGGCGAAATAATCTACTATCCTATATTTCAAAATAAGGAGTCGAAGACCTGTCAACTGCATGAACGGACCAGTCTTCGACTTCACTCTCGAGACGCTTAGCCCAGCTCGCTTTTCACAACTTGAGCGATCTGGTCCACATAGGCTTCGACTTGATCCTTATCAGGACCCTCCGCCATAACGCGAATCAGCGATTCTGTTCCGGAAGGACGCACAAGCACACGGCCGTTATCGCCAAGCTCAAGCTCTACGCTTTTAACCGCTGCTTCGATTGCCGCATTGCCTTGATACAAGCTCTTGTCCGCTACGCGAACATTGACAAGCTTCTGAGGATATTTGCGCATAAGTCCTTTGAGCTCACTCAGCTTCTTACCCGATGCCGCAAGCGTATCGACAAGCTGCAGCGCCGTCAGAATACCGTCACCCGTTGTAATATGATCGAGGAAAATCACATGTCCCGATTGCTCGCCGCCCAGATTGAAGCCGCCGCGACGCATTTCTTCCATTACATAACGGTCACCTACTGCTGTTTGCGCCGTTTTCAAGCCGATGCGCTCCGCGCCCTTGAAGAAGCCAATATTGGCCATAACGGTCGTGACAACCGTATCCTCCTTCAGCTTGCCTGCCCGCTTCATCGCGTCGCCTATAATGCACAGGATGAAGTCACCGTCTACTTCATCGCCTTTCTCATCAATCGCAATGAGTCGATCCGCATCCCCGTCAAAAGAAAGACCAAGATCCGCTCCCTGCTTCAATACCTGCTCGCGCAAATATTCAGGATGCGTCGAGCCGACGCCTGCATTGATATTAAGACCATCCGGCTCAGCGCCTACCGTGATAATGTCCGCTCCAAGCTCGCGGAACACGGAAGGAGCAAGTTCGTATGCCGAGCCGTTCGCGCAGTCTAGTACGATTTTGAGACCGCTGAACTCGCCTTTAATCGTCGTTTTCAAATAATCCAAATAACGCTGCTTAGCACCTTTATCGCTTGATACCGCTCCGATATCGCCGCCCTCTGGGCGCGGCAATTCATCTGTAAGCGCATCGATTAATTGCTCGATTTCGAGCTCGGTATCATCCGACAATTTAAAGCCGTCACCTGCAAAAAACTTAATGCCGTTATCTTCAACAGGATTATGTGAAGCCGAGATCATAACGCCCGCATCAGCACCCAGCTCACGTGTAATATAAGCAACCGCTGGTGTAGAAACGACGCCAAGCTTAATAACGCTAGCGCCGATTGACAGCAATCCTGCGATTAGCGCGGATTCAAGCATTGGTCCCGAAATACGTGTATCCAGACCAATTACCACTTTTGGCTTATTCGCTTTGCGCGTAAGCACGTAGCCGCCACAGCGGCCGATTTTGTATGCTAGCTCTGGCGTAAGCTCGCGATTGGCTACACCGCGCACACCATCTGTTCCGAAATATTTCCCCATAATTAAAATGCCCCTTTGTCGTAAACTGCATGCTTTATTCCTACTTATGCTTCTTAGTTGATTATGGATTCATAGTTGGGCCGCTGGAAGCGTTCCCGCTCCCATTATTACTCTCTTCGCCCGTATCTGGCGACGATGTCGGCGTAGGGGTTGGAGGCTCCTCTGTCGGAGTGCCTCCTACTTCCTCCGCATCGTCTTCGCCTGTGCCGGTAGCGGCATCCTCAATAATCTCGATCGATACCGTTAGCGTCTGCCCGCTGCCAAGCACCGTCTGCACATACGCAGGTACGTCGATCTGAAGCGTGACGGAATGAATACCTGGGTTCAGTCCTTCTACGTTCGCGATAACAGCAAGTGCATCAGGCTGAAGCGCGTTCAACACCGATCCCGCTCCGCTAACGGTTAGATCGAACTTTCCACCAGCAGGCGTGCGGAAGACCGCTGACATTCCGCTTGGGACACCTTCGAGCGTAATCGGAAGCGCTGCAAAGGTTCGCGTAATAATTGGCGCTACTACAACCTCAAGCGTAACCTCGGCCGGATCTATCGATTTGATGCCATCGATCACTTCCGTCTTCACCTGCACAGATCCAGTCTGCTTCACCTTCGAGAGATCGAGCACGACCCCATCATACACCTGAAGCTCATCTAAGCGCTTCTGCTCCCCGTATACGGTCACCTGATCAATGGCCGGCTTAACAGACACCAGACTTAAGCCCTCCGGCAGAGTGCCTGTGTAACGCACCTGAAGTGGCAAGGATTTGAATGGCGGCGTAACCTTCACCTCAACATGAGCCGTCTCCGGCGAAATAACCGCGTTAGTCATTTCTATGCCATCCGTATCATAAACGACAATCTTCGCTTTTTTGTTTACAGCCGTTTTGTCTGCCCCATCGATACTTATTTCCGTCTCCACAACGCCTACCCTGCTCATATCATCCTTAGGAAGGGTAACCTGAATGTCTGTTGTCGGTGCGACAATCGTCGATGCTCCAACGACGTAGCCAGTAGCCGGCTTGCCTGTCGCGACGACTTTCAATTCGAACGGCTTCGTGAGAATCTCTTCAATCTGCACGGTCACCGTTCGTGGCGACATCTCAACTAGCGTAATGCCCTTAGGCAGGCTCGCGACCAGCGGAAGCTCCTGTATGCCTGGTTTGGCATCCTTCAAATCCACACTCACCACATAATCAGCATCAGATGAGGCTTTCAGCAGATTGCTAAGCCGACCTTGCACGTCAAGCCTTACGACAGTGGGCTCCATCGCCGTAAGTACATATTTATCCGTGTCCAGCCCTTCGGCTTTGATAACAGAGGCTTCAATTGTTTTAGTGTCCACGTTGGAAGTAACCGTCTGAGGCGACGTATCTGGATCAATATGTACGACAGCCCATAGCAGCAATCCAACAATGACTGAAATGATTTTGAGAGCGGTCGGGTGACTTAGCCATTTATCCATCACGGCCTCCTTTCCGCTTCCAAAGCGACGACACGCTCACGCGCTCCTTCGCACGTCCGTTCGTCTTCGGCGTCAGCTCATCGAACAGCTTCGAAATAAGCGATTCCTCGTTAATGTCGCGCACGATCATACCGCCGAGCGACAGCGATACTTGTCCCGTCTCCTCTGACACAGTTACAGACACAGCGTCCGTTACCTCGCTTACGCCAATGGCGGCGCGATGACGAGTGCCAAGCTCCTTGCTGATGAACGGATTTTCCGACAGCGGCAGGTAGCAGCCTGCGGCCATAATTTGATTCGCGCGTATAATAACCGCACCGTCATGGAGCGGCGTATTAGGCGTAAAAATATTAATCAGCAGCTCAGACGTAATCTTCGACTCCATCCGAATACCCGACTCAATCAGCTCGCTTAGTCCCGTCGTCCGCTCGAACACGATCAGCGCTCCGATTTTCCGCTCTGCCATGAACCGGATAGCCTTAATGACGCCGTCAATTTGTTCATTAACGACATCCCTGTCCAGCGAGTATCCGCGTGAGAACAGCTTGCCTCGTCCAAGCTGCTCCAGCACACGCCGCAGCTCCGGCTGAAAAATAATAAGCACACTGACGATACCAAATGTGAACATTTGATTCATCAGCCATTTCAGCGTATACAAATTGAACCATGTACTCAGCGCCCATACTGCAACGAGTATGAATATGCCTTTCAATAGCTGAACGGCGCGCGTTCCGCGCACAAGCAAAATCATTTGATAAATAATATAACTGACTATACCCACATCGATGACGTCCTTGAACCAATCATGCCACGTCAAATCCGAGAAATAACTCATATGCCAACCCCCAACAGCCGATCCCCTTATTCTTGTCTAATATCGGTTTTCAACTTTATTATTTTCTAGATATGGGATTGGAAATCCTTTTTTTCAAAAAAAAATAAAAAACGCCCCCCTGCAATAGGGAGGCAGCCGGCATTAACGCGGGTTTCCGCCAAAGGTTTGTGTCACCTTGTACCAGAACCAATCAAGCGCTTGGTCGATCTGCTTGCTTTGCCCCGCGATATGGCCGGTAGAAGCAAGATTGAGCGATCCATCAATGACAGTAACGTTGCCATCCACTTCGCCTTTCACTTCAGCTGTTCCATTCTCGACCGTCAGATTGCCCGTTAGATGAGCACCTTCCGGCACGATGACTGTATTGCCTTCTATAATGACCTGCTGAAGATCCTCGCCAGCTACAATGAGCTTATTGTCTTCTTCCCACATCGTGAAGAAGCTGCCCAGCATGACGAGTGCAAACACAGCGGCAGCCGTAACGCCCGGGTACTTGTAGATAAACCGTACCACGCGGTTTCGCTGCTTCTGTTTCTTCGGCAACTGCTGCATAATTCGCTGCGTTAACTGCTCTGATGCCTTCTTGTCAAACTCCGCGGCAGGCTTAAGCGCTTCTAAAGTCTGGAACGCCGCGGCGTCCGTCTTCTGGAGCTGATCAAACCGACTGCGACAAGCCGGACAGGAAAGCAAATGAGATTTTAACGTAACGATATCTTCACGCGGCAGCTCGCCGTCCAAATAGTCGTGCATCCATACGATGGCGACGTTGCAATTCATAGCAGCCAGTCCTTTCTTTCAGATGCTCGCGCATGAAGTTCTTATCTCGCTATTAGGATACGTAGACAGCGAGAGGGATGTTTCACTTTTTTTTGAAATAGGGCCAGTATGGGGCATAATCAAGGTGAAACAGCTTTCGCCGTCCTCTGGCGGCGCGGTACGTTTCATTCCGAGAAATATAGAGAAAGGATGGCGAAATCATATTCTTTCCTATATTTCGAGAATCCGCCCCTTACCCCCCTCGAAAGAAGCCTGTGTCTAAGACACGGCTTCCCTTTTGACGCCTGGACTCAATCGCTCCAGCTATAGCTTATGCTCCAGCTTCTTTCTAAGAAACTCCCTGCCCCGATGGACGCGGGTCTTAATCGTCGTCACGGGCATGTCCAGCACGTCGCCTATTTCCTGCAAGGAAAGATCCTGCATATAACGAAGCGTCATCACGCTCTTATATTTCGGAGGCAACGATGCGATAGCCGCATGAATGATGCGCTGCGTATCAGATAGCAGCAGCTCCGATTCAGGTGTACGGTTGTCGCTCGGAATCATCGAGTAACCATCCAATCCTTCATGGTCACTCGATTCCGCATCCAGTGAATAGGTAGGTTTCCGCTTACGCAGCCGATCAATACAGAGATTCGTCGCAATCCTGTATATCCAAGTCGAGAACTTTAACGTATCGTCATACCGATCCAAGTTTTTATAAACGCGAAGGAACGTGTCCTGAACGACATCCTCCGCTTCCTGCCTGCTGTTTAACATTCGACATGCCATATGAAAGAGCTTATCTTGATAGAGGTCTACAAGCTCAGCAAATGCTTGCTGATCGCCTTTGAGCGCTAGCTTCGCCAGGCGTGCTTCCAATACGTTCACCTTAACTCCTCCAAACCTTCCGTTCGTTCGGCAGATCGCCAAGAACCAAAACAAACTGTATGTAATCGCTGAGGATTGCGTCTATCTGTACTTGCTGAATCAGGTTAGCTGCGGCCGATAAAGCAATTTCCAGCCTTTGCCGCTCTAGAAAAATCGTAATTCACCTGAACCGAAAAAGCAAGACCATTGAAAAAGAAGCGAATGAAATCCTGTCGCGAAGGATTATACAAAAATATAATCGTTATTCAGCCCATTATATCGGTTTGGTGCGAAGTCAGCAATCGACCTAAGGCTAGTTTATCGCATGACCTCCGGCCAGCTACCAAGCTCATGCAGACTAAATAAAAGCCTGAGAGTCATATTTCTCTCAGGCTCCGTGCAGTTTGTGCATCTGCTGCTCCTTACAGCGTATTGGTTTTCAATTGATCCAGTACCTTCGTAATCGTCGATGTCGGGATCGCGAAGCCGATACCCTGCGCCTCTGAATTCACTGCCGTATTAATACCGATTACCTGTCCCTTTTCATTAAGAAGCGGACCACCGGAGTTGCCAGGGTTAATTGAAGCGTCTGTCTGCAGCAAATGCTCGTATTGATGGTCGCCTTGCTCGTCGGCAATCGTGATTGGGCGCTCTTTCGCGCTCAGCACACCCATCGTCAAGGTTTGGTCGAAGCCATACGGGTTGCCGATTGCAATTACCCAGTCTCCGATTTGAGTAGCGTCGGAGCTTCCCAGCTCAAGTGACGGGAATGCTTGACCGTCAGGACTCTCTACCTTCAATACGGCCAAATCCAGATCATAGCTGGAACCGAGTACTTTCGCAGTAAGCGGCTCATCATAGCCTTGAACGGTAACCTTTACCTCAGTAGCATCCGCAATCACGTGCTCATTGGTCAAGATATAACCATTTGAGTCAAAGAAAAATCCTGTACCAGAGCCCATCAGTTGGAGCTCTGCACTGCTCTGTTGCTGCTCTTGTTGCTGTTGCTCCTGCTGCTGACCATTCCTACTGGTTGGTCCCCCGCCGAAAAACTGTCTGAAGCTCGGATCATCGAACATCGAAGTGGATTGCTCAGGCTGCGCGTAGTTTTCGATTTTCACAACTGCTGGGCTCGCTGCCGCATAGACAGAGGCGATATCATCGCTTGTGCTTAATGATGCCGTTGACAGGCCCGCATCCTGCTGGGACGACTGACTGACTACGCTTGAGCCGCTATTGCTCACCACCTGTGTATTCCCGCTGAACAGATTGTTTTTGTCTGCCATGTAGGAGAATCCGCCGATCACAAGCGCTCCAATCAAGAATGATGCAAGCATCGTTCTCACAGGACGGCCGCCTTCACGCCTCGCCTGCTTCTCGCCTTCACTTGCTAACCGAGCATCGTTCCTCTGCAAATTCAGTTCCTTTTCATACGAAGCTCTGAGCTCTTGGCTCGTTTTAGTAGATTCATAGATATAAGTAGTCGCAGGTGCTTCGCTTGAGTTGTTCGATGTATGTGGTTCCGAATAAGTGGAGTTCGACGATTCATTCCGTTTGTTTTCTTCGTTCATATTAATCATCCTTCCTTCATGTAGGTGTCTGCTTCCTATGTATCTATCATGCAGGATGTACCTTAAACAAAACTTAAGGGGATTTTAAATAAGCATAAGAAAATAAACGGCTCACCTTCAGCTTCATTTAAGGTTCCATATAGGTCTTCCACTTCAAATTACCTTCTAACCTGCATGGCCAGCTGCATCCATTCCGCTCACGAATCAGCATGCCATATGCGCACAAAAAAGCCGACCACAGTTACGCCATGGCCGGCTTCTTTACTTATTTATACGATGCATTTGCGTGCATTAAAAACGAATTAGCCTGTATTCCGAAG
Organism: Paenibacillus sinopodophylli; assembly: GCF_005930355.1. Taxonomy (GTDB): domain Bacteria; phylum Bacillota; class Bacilli; order Paenibacillales; family Paenibacillaceae; genus Pristimantibacillus; species Pristimantibacillus sinopodophylli. The sequence continues at coordinate 18,391 of NZ_VDBO01000011.1, read as the reverse complement.
GCCTGCCGCAATGCCGTTGATCGTCAGAAGCACCTCGCGGAGCAAGGTCGGATCATCCTCTTCATTATCACGAAGCGCACGAAGCTCGGTTAGAAGCTGCACTTGCATGTAGCTAAGTGGATCGACATACGGATTACGCAAGCGGATCGATTCTTGAATAACAGGTACATTATCCAAAATTTCCGTTTGGCCTGTGATGCTTAGAATCAGCTCAGAAGTCAGCTTATACTCTTGTTCGATTTGTTCGAAAATACGATCACGGATCGTTTTGTCCTTGATCATATCCGCATATTCCTTCGCAATGACTAAATCAGCCTTGGCTAGAGCCATCTGCAAATTGTCAATTAGCGAGCGGAAGAACGGGAACTTCTCATACATCGTACGAAGCGTATTCAGCTTCGTCTCATCTTCACCTGCATACTGCTTGAGCGCCGTACCTGCAGCATACCAAGCGGGCAGCAAGTAACGGCTTTGCGTCCATGCGAACACCCATGGAATTGCACGCAGGTCTTCAAAACGGTCACTGTTCTTACGCTTAGATGGACGGGAGCCGATATTGAGCTCGCCAACTTCAGGGAGCGGTGTGGATTCCTTGAAGTAAGTCAAGAAATCCGGATCACGGAAGATCAGATCCTGATACTTCTCAAGCGCCGTATCCGAGATCGAACGTGCGATATCATCCCACTCTGCTTCTGCTTGCGGTGCTTGCTCTGGGTATTTCGCCAGACGAGCAGCGGTAATTAGAGCCCAAGTTGCTTGCTCCAAACTGCGGTAAGCAATGCCCTGCATCGAATAACGGGACGAGAGCACCTCGCCTTGCTCCGTAATCTTGATGCCTCCGCCAATCGTATGCGGCGGCTGTGCAAGTATACTGCGGTTAAGCGGCATGCCTCCGCGGCCAAGCGCGCCTCCACGACCGTGGAAGAACTTCAGCTTCACGTCGTACTCTTTGCCGGCAGCCGTAATTTCTTTCAGTGCTACGCGGAGCTCCCAGTTCGCTGTAACCACTCCGCCGTCTTTATTGCTGTCCGAGTAACCCAGCATAATTTCATGCAGATTGCCGCGTGCAGCAACCGCTTGACGGTATACAGGTAGCTCAAACAATTCTTTCATAATAGCAGGTGCCGCATGAAGATCATCAATCGTCTCGAATAACGGAACCGATTGCAGTGTACAACGAATGGAGCCGTCTGCTTCTTTGCGGAACAAGCCGACTTCCTTCGCGAATACCATAACCTCAAGCATATCGCTCGCCGCCTGTGTCATGCTGATCAGATAGCTGGAAATACAGTTAACACCGAATTCCTGCTGTGCACGGTAAATCGTATGGTAGACGTTCAAGCATTCACGCGTCGACTCTGTGTAATCCAGATGACCCGACGTTAATGGGCGCGGATCATTCAGAAGACGGTGAAGCAGATCCGTTTTCTCTTCTTCAGAGAGTGAAGCGTAATCAGCGACTATGTTCATCTTCGCCAAAATCTCGGACATCGCATTCTCGTGCTCTTGGCTGTGCTGACGAACATCAAGCGCCATCAGATGGAAGCCAAACAGCTCCACTTGGCGAATGAGCTTAGCAAGTGCCGTATCCGCTACGTAGTCCGCAAAGTGATGACGCAGGCTGCGGTCGATGACAAGCAGATCCGCACGAAGCTCATCCGGGTGGTTATAGCGCATAGGAGAGCCCTTGAGAGATTCACCACGCGTATTAGCAAGCTTCTCCAGCATGAAGCCCAGCTTGATGCGGTAAGGCTCCTTCGTGTTTCTCCAGAGATCCACACATTTCAGCTCTACATGCTCACGATCCGAACGAATCGACTCCACAAGTTCCTCAGACACTTCCACAAGGTTTGTGCTGAAGCTCAGTAGATCCATCAGCTCATTAATCTTCTCTTCATACTTGCGGATAGCAAGCTGACGATGCAGTGACAACGTTTCCCAAGTCACCTTCGCTGTTACGGACGGATTGCCGTCACGGTCTCCGCCGATCCATGATCCGAAACGCAGATAGTCCGGCACATGCCAGTTCTCGTTCGGATAGTATTTGCTTAGGCAGCGCTCAAGCTCCTCATAAACGTTAGGAAGCACCTCGAACAAGGTTTCGTCGAAATAGTACAAGCCGTTGCGAACCTCATCAATAACCGTTGGCTTGCGATCGCGCAGCTCGTCGGTCTGCCATAGAATGAGAACCTCGTTCATCAGCTTCTCACGCAGCTTCTCGCGCTCGCGGTAAGTTAATGTTGGGTTATCCAGCTCCATAACGTCAACAGCAATCCGTTTATGAATATCAAGCACCGCACGGCGGGTCGCCTCGGTTGGATGCGCAGTCATAACAAGCTCAAGCGAAATATTGCTCAGAATATCTTGAACGTCTTCAATCGCAATGCCGCGTTCCTTCAAATCCTGAACAGCGCTCTCAATGGAGCCTCGTTGAACCGTCTCACCAGCAGAAACCTCATAATCACGTTTCCGTCTAATCCGGTGGTTTTGCTCAGCAATGTTGACAAGCTGAAAATAAATAGCAAACGCCCTAATGACTTGATGACGTATTTCCGGACTGAGGGAAGATACGTTTTCTTTAAATTGATCGAAAATCTCCGGTACAAATTCAGCCCGAAGCGCTTTGCTTTGCTCACGAATACGTTCAACGATATCAAGCAGCTCCCTGCCGCCTTGATGAACGAGAACTTCTCCAAGAATGTTGCCTAGAAACCGGACATCGCGTCGCAGCAAATTGTTAGCCTGCTGCCGATTTGTCGTCAAAGTAGATGCAGATTGATCCGACATACTGTTCCTCCTAAATTTTTGCGAAGCAAGATCGCTCCGTAAGCATTTACTTGTATTGCGAAGCAGAAATCGCTTCGAAAGCTTGCAGTACAACATGAACGTTTTTTGACTTCTACCATCATACTACAAAAACCTACAGGGTTGAAGCCCTCCACTTAATCCGCTCCAAAACAGCGCAGCCTCATAACTGCGGGCCATTTGCTCATCTCCAGCCAGTCGCTTACCCACAATCGGCATAATAAAAACCGCGCCGCCTTTCTGAGAAAGACGGCGCAGGTTCGGATGAGGCTCTTTTATGCCATTAATTGAATTAGTTTTGCGAGCATTTTTGCCGTTTCCTCGCGGGTAGCGGCATCTTTAGGAGCGAACTTACTACCTCCGTCTGCCGAGGATGATTTTCCATTAATGATGCCTGCCGCTTGTGCTGCTGCAGCTGCCTCCTTCGCGAAACCGCTGATCGAGGACTCATCTGCAAACACTTGCGGATTCGTATTAGCCGGTAATTGGAAGGACATTACCTCAGTGAACCTGGCGATCATCGTTACTAATTGCTCACGGCTTATGTTCGCCTTAGGCTCAAACTTCCCGTCGCCCACGCCTCCGACGATCCCATGATCGGAAGCCCATGCCACAGCACCCGCGTAGTAATCGGAAGCTTTCACATCCGTGAAGCTTGATGCCGTATCGTTATTCAGCTGAGCACCCGCAATACGAGCAAGAATCAGCGTGAAATCCGCTCTTGTCATATTTGCTTTCGGAGCGAATGTACCATTACCCAAGCCTCCAATCATGCCTCTTGAGGACAGGTATACAATCGAATCTTTCGCGAAGCTTGCTGCCGTATCGCTAAAGCTTGTGAGTCGGTAACCAATTGCGTACGTCGAGAAATGGTTAACGGTGAAATACAGCTGGCCCGTCAACGCATCATACACGCTATTTGGCACTACGATAGGCTGCCCGTCACTGCCTACATAATAGATGACAATCGCTTGGCTGTCTTCGTTAGCTTTTAGCGTATAAGGAACGCTTACCCGCGCTTTGCCGCCTAGTAGATCCGTCACGGACTTACTGCCTGCAAGCACATCGAATTCATAAACCGGGTGACTGCCAATTGCAGCCTTGGCTGACTCGGTAAGCTTCTCAACATCTGCTTGCTTCACCGTAACCGTCAGCTCGTCCTTGCCTGCTGCTGCCGTCAATGTACCAATCGCTTTTTTGTCAAAAGAGACCACGCCAAGCGCTGTGTTAATGCTCAGTGTCTGCAATCCGCTAGAAGCAAGCTGTGCAATCGCATCCTTCTCGAATTGAATCGTTGCCGATTGTGGCGTTTGAGCCGATACTGCCTTGAACTCAGCAACTGCTGGCTTGCCGCCTGCGGCCTTAGTAAGCTCAGCAAGCGCTGCAGCCACTTGATCGGATTTCACGGTCGCTGTCGATTTCCCACTGCTGTCTATCGCTGCTTCAACGACGGTTACTGCTTTCACCGTATCGCCATTCACGATTGTTGTGCCCGTACTTCCTGGCGTCGGTGTTGGTGTTGGTATCGTAGTCCCTGGATTAGGAGAAGGGGTCGGAATAGGAGTCACCGTTCGCTCACTAACCGTTACCTTCGTCTCTGCCAAGCCATAGCCATCTGCGCTTGTTGCTGTGATTACAGCTGTCCCTGGCGCTACGGCTGTCACATTGCCGGCTGTATCCACTGTCGCTACACTCTTATCTGATGAGGACCATACAACCGTTGCTGTACTGCCTTCGGCTGGTACTACCGTTGCAGTCAGCTTCGCCGCCGCATCGCCTACTTTCATAGCTAGCACAGCTTGATCGACGGTTACCTTCGACACATTCAACTGATACACGCCTACCTTGCCGCCTACCTCATACGCAACCAGAAGCAAAGGCATGCCAGTCGGGCTCACATCGGCTGGAATAAATTCCAAGCCTTCAGGTCCTGTGTCTGTGTCTAGATTGTCCTTGCCTTGGCCGTCCTTGAAAACACGAGTATTCGTGTAATTCGCAAACTTTGCGTTCGCTGGATCAGATACGTCATACGTCATGAATCCACCGATGCGCTCCAGACCCACGAATGCAAGCACCTTGCTGCCAACCTTTCCGGTCTTGATATCCTCCGGCTCAGGTCCTTTCTTCCCGCTCCGGTCATCAAGCGCAGTTTTGCTGTTGCTCGTATTAAAGTAAGCCGGCAAACGTTTTGCCGTTATAGCCTCGAAATCGCTGCCGCTATCATAGACTTGATCCATCGAATCCGCATTCCAAATCGAGAAGGAGCGTCCGCCATACATATATATACTGTCGTTGCCCATATCGCTGGCTACTTCAACGCCGTCATACTCGGTTTTCCCGTTAAGGAAAATCGCTGCAGCAGAATTCGGGTCCAAGCTGCCCTTCATAACGCCGATCGTGCTTCCATTTGTACGATTGGGCCATTCGGTTACATCGCCCTCATTAGCCGTGAACAGGTATGTTTGCCCATTGATCGTATGGGATGCAATGCCATCTGGCATATACATGCCTTTGAATGGTACATTCTCAAGCTTGATCTTACCATCCTTGACCAGATCAAGCGCATTGCGCGCTTCATTATAATCCTTCAAGCCGAGCCACTTCACCGCAGTTACTTTTTTGGCTGCAATGTCGATAACCGCTATCGCATTATTTTCCTGCAAGGATACATACGCCTTCTTATTATCCTCAGAGAGCGTAATATACTCAGGCTCCAGATCAAATATCGCATCCGATTTGGTTCCGCTTGTTTTAATACGGCCATCGTTAGGGTCAGCTTGCCCACGAATGTGGACGCCATCCTCAATTACCGATGGATCATCGAAATAAACCTGCGTCACCTCATTCGTTTCCGTATTGACGATGGTCACGCTGCCCTTCGGATCAGTCGTGCCTAGGCGGGGCTCTGCCTCATCGGCGCTAAGAATATATTTGCCGTCCGGCGTGGATTTGACCATATCTGGCTGAACGCCAGTCTGGTAGGAGGCCACTAAGCTTCCATCGTAGCTCAGTACAAGTATTTTGCCCGCTTTAAGAGCATCTGCCTCCTGTACGGTTACTGCCACACGCTTCGTCACAGTGTTAATGTCTACGCTAGTCAAATCGCCATACGCAAAACCATTCGTCTCTGAAAGTTGTTTCACGTTAATCGACTTCTCTTTAATTAATACGCCATCCCCTTCTCCAAGGCTGACAATGTCCAAGGTTGGCGGATTACTGGAGCCGTTCACCAAATAGAACATGCCGTTGTCCTTGTTGAATTTGACAATTTCGGCAACGCCGCCGTCTTTGTTCGATACACCTACGGCGTATTCACCAATTTTTGAAATATTCAGTGTGTCAAGAAATGCAGCAGATGCCGGCTCGATGACTACATCCGTGCTAGCGTTAGCAACGGCAAGACGAATATCCCCTTCAAAAATGCCGATCACACCAGTCGCTTGCACCGTATCACCGACGGCAACCTTCGGAAATGCTCCGTTGACATAGAGCAGCAGCCCATTGTCCAGTTTAATCGTATTCGTTGTTACATCCACTACTTCTGCCTTACCTGACGATGAAACTCTTCTGCCATACATCTCAGGTGTTATAGAAGCATACTTGTCTACTACGAGCATCGAACCATCGAACGTATCCTTCACCGTCAGGCTATAGACCTTGTTGTTCAGCCTAGTTATTACAGGTGCGCCTTTAACCCGAACCTCTCCCTCCTGTAGGCCAGCATTACCCGTTACGCGTACCTCTGCCCCAACTGGAATCGAAGCATCCATACCCTCTACAGCGATTGCTCCTGTATACGATTGTACATAGCGAACTTGTGCCGTTTGGTTGTGATCAGCCTTCACTGGCGGTGTCGTCACCAATCCTTCTATAACCACACTCGTATCTGCTTTAAGATTTTGAAGCGTACCAATCAGCTTGACGAAGCCTGCAACAACCTCAGTCTCGCCTTCAACGCTACCCGATTTGGTAGGAGAAGGATCAACCACTACAAAGTCTGCCGCGTTATTATCGGAATCTTGGAAGCTTATGCGGCGAATACCTTTAATCGCTGCAGGCAGCGACTGGCCGTTATTAGCTGGTGTTCCCTCATGCAGCGATGTCGCTACCGCACCGAAGCCAACTGAATCGACGACTGACGCTGATGCATAAGTCCCTTCATAAAGCTCAACCGTTCCATCCGTATCGGACATGCCGATGGATTGCTCCTTTGCGCTTGCATAAGCGTCAGCTTCGAAAGCTTCTCCGTAATTTTTGTCGCTTGTATTTCCCCAAGTTGCTTCAAGGCGTACCAGATAATAATCATTTGGCATAATAACGGCATCCTGGTCAAAATCAAAGCCCTGAATTGTGGTCGCTCCTTTATTGCTGTACTTCAAATGATAGTCGGCAAGCGAGATTGGCTCGGCTGTCGGATTATAGAGCTCAACAAAATCATACAGGTACGGCGCTGCAACCGGAGGGTTGTCTTTGTTGATTTTGCCGCCGCCTCCATATAACTCATTAATAAGCACATGGTTCGCAGCTATAATCTCCGTGCTGACCGTGATCGTAAACGGCTTGGAGATGCTGAGCGCTGTTCCCGAAGTGCTGTCGGTCACCGTAACCGTTACAGCAGCTTCCGATACCGCTGAGGTCGGTGTCCCGCTTATCTCGCCATTCGTGCTCATGACAAGCCCAGCTGGCAAACCATCTGCCTTGAAAGCATAAGGTGCGGTACCACCGGAGGCTTGGACTATGGAGGAGTAGGCTGAATCTACATAACCATTAGCCAAAGCGTTGGTGTTGATAACTAACGGCTGAACGACACCAGGTCCCCATGCACCGTCCGCGCTGCTCCGAGGCGATGCGGCAAGCAGAGCATCTCCAGTAAGCGCTTCGTAATCAACTTGCGTAAAGTCATATTTATTGTTGTCCGTATCTGTGAAATTAGTGCGGCGAATAGCTTTCTTCTTGCTTGTACCTTCTGCTGAGCCTGTCGGATAGGCTGTTTCGAAGCCATCGATGTCACTGCCGCTATCATTGCTCGCCGTACCAACCAGATCCACATAGCCTGCTGGCTTGTTCAAGAAGGGATTCACGTCGGTAAGCAAAATTTGATTGCTCATCAGCGCAACCTTCAGCCCTTTGTTATTAATAAACCGGTTCCACGTTTGGTCAGCTATTTCCGATAAGTCTACCTTAGGCTTGGATGCTCCAGTCGATGCTCCCGTAATTAAGTAGGAAGACTTTGCTTTAATCGTACCCGTCAGATCAAGCTTCTCCCAAGCCTTTGTAGCACCTGTTTGAGCATTAGAACCACGATCCGCGTATTGCAAAGACCATCCCGACAGATCGATATCGCTGTTTGTAGGATTATAAAGCTCAATGAAGCCATGGGATAACAGCACGCCTGAATCAACGGCCAATCCCCCGCCATACACCTGATTAATGACCACATGCGGAACACTGATATCATAGGCATTGTCTACTGCGTATGGCGTCCCTATGGGCTGTAGGCTTGCAGCCATTAGCGGCCCGCCTGCCAAAGCCATGCTTGCTGTAATTTCTGCAGCCAACAATAGAGATATCAACCTTTTGCTATACATCTTCAAAAGCGACTCACTCCCATTTCTAATAAGTTAGCTTAATTGTAAAGATCGATTATTACGTGAATATCAATCTTCGATTAAGCTTTCGTAAATGAAATAGGCGGGATTGGAAACTTTTATGCGAACGAATAAGCTGTCCGCCAGGTAGATTGAACGGCAACCAATGAGGATGGCATTTATATGTATGGCACTTAATAGAAAGACACTGATAAGAATGAGATTTATTAAATACCCTGCTGTGGGTCGCAGGCCATTCAGACCTTGAAGACAGCTGTATGGGGGATGTGTACAGGTCGGATATGCAGTATAATCCGCCCTATACTTGAAGTATATGCTGGATGTGCTCAAGGGTATCGACAGCGAGCAGTTCGTTGTTGGGTTCGGGGCTGAGGAGGAGGAGTTTTTTTGTTTGCCCCAGGATCGCACCATATGAGGCGGGAATTTTTCTTTTTGCAAAAATAACGACGAATAAGACAACAAAAAAAGCCTTGCTGCGCAAGGCTTTCGGAGTTTAGTTAGTTGGAGCGGGTGATGGGAATCGAACCCACGCTATTAGCTTGGAAGGCTTGCCCTAGCCCTCTGACACCCTCCTGCAACATTCGATATGCCCTGAAAATACGTCGATGTATATTTTCTCTTCTATTATAAGATAGGGTAAATTGATACTGTTTTTGAGGGGCTTGGACACCAAATGGATACCGCATATTATGCCCATAACTGTACTCAATTATAATAGGTGGAGCTCCAGTATATGAGGCTGGAGCTTTCTCTCTTTAATATCGAAAAATAGTCACCATTTTTTCTTTACGCTGTTTCACATGAATGTTGGGTTTATGTGATTGACATGCAATTCCGTGAGCAGAATGTGATCATATTATACGGGGTATCACGCGCTTGATTCATGGCATGCTGCCGCTAATAACTAAGCCCCTAACCAATTAAGGTTAAGGGCTTTTGTTTATTTAATAAATTGAAAGGTCTGATACATTAACTGAGTCAAATACTTGTTGCAGGGTTTCACCCTCAATCCTTACCTGATCCAATAGATCATCAGATGTTAAATAAAATACTCCAATTTCATTATCAACAACACTTGTAAAATACCAACCATCATTACCTTGAGTGATTGAATACTTAAGTGAATTATAAGTAAACACTACTTCATGTCCAATCCCAACATCTTCTACTAAGTTCACATACGTATAAATGACCGTCACCCCCTTGTCAGGAAATTTATCTGTTAATACAGAATACCCTATACTACGCGACTTTTTCTTTGACCAATCAAAATCATGTCTGTGAGGAACTTTTGGATGAGACCATGGAACCCCATGATCAGTATAATCAATATCTGTTTCTGCTTTACCATAGGGGCCATAATATCTTCTTACGATGCGCAGCTCGTTAGCCAGTCTATGCTCTTCGCCATGGGTTACCTTGTCCTTTACAATTCCATAAACTGTACTCAGGAGTGGAATGATCTTATTTGCATTCTCAGCATTCACCCTCGGCTTCTGATCTACTTCTGGTTTTTCCCCGTCGTTGCTCTCGTTGTGACTCTCATCGTTTGTAGTGCCTTCTGTGCTCGATACTACGGACAGACTGAACATCAATTTGAATAAGCATCCTCCACTTAAATCCGCTATTACATGGCTCTACAGACCTTATAGGCTCACTCCTGAACAACAGATTGAACATCCAGTGAACAACAGCACCTGTTACCTGAAGAGTATCGATGACTGCGTGTAGCCTTGCCGGGCACGAGCTGCAGCTGTTACCTGGTCGTTACTCGAATCATGTAGATGCAATGCAGACGCATCCATTCATGATACAAACGCATTTTAATATGATTGTTAATCAGTTTGTTAGCTTCACAGTGCAGCCTGAATAATGCATAGCTGACGCAGCCTGCTGATGCCAAACGGCATATTAGTCGGTTTGTTGATCCATCTGTTAGCCCCTTCAACCAGCATCCCCACGGAGCGACTCGGCAAATTCGCCAGATTCCGCCAACACGAAGCAGCATGCCTATCTGCAGACACAAATTCATTAATTTCATTTAGTACAAAATAAGAGCTCCAGCTAATTACGCCAAAGCTCTTTCTTGTACGCTCTTTAAATGCCCTACTCAATTTCGTTTGCTGTGCTTGTAGGCTTTTTCGATTTAGTTAATTGAGTGTTGTCCGCGATCTCTTCAAGAAATTCAAGGATACGGCTAATAGCAAGTAACACACAACCAGAGACGATACCCGAGAAAATCCAACTAAAGGCTACACGCCAACTAAATGTATCTTCATAAAGCAATTGACTAGCGTCATTGCCTGCAGATATACCTCCAATAAATCCTCCAATTATTAGTATCCAACCTAACCACTTTAAAGTATCGTTTAAATTCATGATACAACCTCCCCTTATAAACACATTTCGACAATAGGAAAGGATTCCCTCTTTTGGTGTCGAAAGTATCAGGTACAAAGGAGGTAATTGTATGGACGATACTACTATAATAATTATTATTTTAATGGCTGTTGTTGCATTCTTTATATTCCGTGAGTTGCTTCTCTGGTATTGGAAGGTTAATCTTGCCGTAAGTAAACTCGAATCTATTGAAGCACTTTTACAAGAAATCTCCCATAAACTAACGCCTGATTCTAATGAACAGAACCCTGTTGCTAATAATTTAAACGATCCTGCTATAAAAAGGAGCAGACAAACGAATGTTTAAATCCGGATTCGCCCTAACCACAGATGACCATCTCGCTGCAGGTCAATTCAATCAAATTCCAATCGTTGCCTGGGAAGATGGGGAAATCATTAATTACCGCGGCGTAATCGAGAAGCAAGATGCACACACAGTAACAATTAATAGCATGCACTACGTAAAAACCGCCTGCGAATTCAAAGTTCGCTAAGCGGTTTTCTTCTGTTTCACGCCGATATCAATAATTGTAATTCATATAGGCAAATAACCCCGCAACTAAAGCAACGCCTATAACCGCCCTCTGAAAGCTCCTAGGTAGATACCTTGCAATGATCGCGCCCACTACTCCGAATGCCAACATGAAGAGCAAAGCTGTAACCAGCGGTCCAGTAACAGCATCTGCACTCTCTCGTGATGTTGAATAGTATATCATCCCAATTACCTCATGTTATTTATCGGCAGACAAACGACTTTTGTACCAATCTTATAAAACAGGTTTGCATTGTGCATTGTTACTATTAACCCCAACGCTGGAGTTTAAAAAATAACAAATTTATTAGTTTGAAGATCCTGATTGCTCATATTTCACCCTTAAAGTCCACTAAATAGTAAAAGCCTTCCTCATTACACTCTTCACTAACTTGGCGGCGTTTCTTAAGCAAGCGAGAGCTGCCACACATCCGTTTGCACGATCTTCGACATACAACGGCAATGCTGCTGCGTGAGAGCGGCTCAGACCTCAAACAAATACAAGAGAGACTCCGCCATACAAAAATCGGAACCACGGCTGATATTTACACACACGAATCAGAAATAATCAGCAGGGAGGCTGCGGATCGCTTAGAATATCTTAACCCGCAAAAAGTTAATTGAAATTCTGCACCATCTCCTGCACCATATTAGGTACAGGAGTCAGTTTTGTGATTGCTGATAAAAACAAAAGAAGCCTTGCTCAGCAAGGCTTCTCAGGTTTTAAATCGGTTAAGCGGGTGATGGGAATCGAACCCACGCTATTAGCTTGGAAGGCTAAAGTTCTACCATTGAACTACACCCGCAAAAAATGAATATGGTCGGGACGACACGATTTGAACATGCGACCCCCTGGTCCCAAACCAGGTGCTCTACCAAGCTGAGCTACGTCCCGAAGTGTAAATGAATTGCGTCTAATGTTGGGAAAATGGCGCGGCCTAAGAGATTCGAACTCCTGGCCTTTTGATTCGTAGTCAAACGCTCTATCCAGCTGAGCTAAGGCCGCACAATTTATGGAGCGGAAGACGGGAATCGAACCCGCGACCCTCGCCTTGGCAAGGCGATGCTCTACCGCTGAGCCACTTCCGCATGTTAGTTTCGTCAGCCGTTCGTGATGTTTATCATCGCGGCGACAAGTAATAATATATCACCCCTGAAAACAAAATGCAACTGTTTTTACAAAAAAGTTTTAATCTTTTTTTGTATACTCCTGTTTCGCATTTTATCGAAGCCCCAAAAGCCAGTAATGGCGCGGAAAACTGACTCTACCGCTGCTTATTTCTTTTATTAAACATATGCTCCTTCGAAGCCAATATGACATTTATTCCTACAACCCTACTGTATAATACGGCATACGACCATTTTGTCATTCTTCAATAAATTGATGAATGCCGTAAACCATTTACAGCTTAAAGGCTTAATCATACAACAACTCTTACAACTTCGCTATTCGATACATGACTATGCTGCCGTTCCTTCATCATTTGATTATTACGGATTTGAATATTTCTGGCGGCTCAGCGGAGGGGGGGAGCCCATCTTGAACTATAGCTATCACTACTCTGCATTACTTTCGTGGTGGGCCAACGTACTCGGAGAGATGCTACCGTGCGCCTCGATGATCCACTACTATTACCTTACCTTCATGGATATAGCAGCATATTCGTAGAGATGGTTCCGTGCTCCCTAGCTATCCTGCACATCTGCATTAACTTCCTTCGATTGAGCAGCACATTCGGAGCTATCCTGCACTTTCACATTAGAATCGGCTGTCACAGGACCATTCCCTCTAAAACAGGCCTCTATGTTGTACGGAGTACAACGTAGCTCCTCACTCGCCTCGATTTAAGGCTTCTATCCTGCATACGTGCAGGATAGCTAATAGCACCCTCTCCGCTAGTTAGGAACGGGGGTCTCCACTAATCACAGAAGACATAACCAGGAACCTGCGGGTGGCTCACACACATACACAAAAAAGACTGCTCCCGATCGCACAATGTGCCCAAGAACAGTCTTATATCGTTACTGCTTATTAATAATCAGCCATTTACAATTATAAAAACAATACCGATAATTTCATCCAAATAATCAACTCAACAGTTAAACTCGTCACAGTCGCGAGATTCATACTAACCTCGACAGCTAAGCAACCCCTACACACTTAATTGATACTAGGACAAACCGGACTACGCTCCAGCTGCTGTCAGCGTCTTCTCTTGTTCTCCGCGGCTAAGGATCGCTACTTTATCGGCAGCCGGTTGACCAGCTAGCGCATAAGGCAAGCAAAGTGGAACGCCTGTGCGCGGATCCGGAACGATATCTGCTTCAATATTGAATACTTCGCGCATTATGTCGGGCGTCATTACTTCAGCTGGCGAGCCTTCGCCAACTACAACACCTGTTTTGATCGCGATCATATGGTGAGCATAACGTGTCGCGTGGTTCAAATCATGCACAACCATTACGACTGTACGGTTGTTTGTAGCGTTTAGCTTTTGCAGCAAATGAAGAACTTCGAGCTGATGCGCCATATCAAGGAAAGTCGTTGGCTCATCCAGAAACAGAATATCCGTCTCCTGTGCCAAGGACATCGCAATCCAAGCGCGCTGACGCTGTCCACCAGATAGATGGTCAACAGGTCGGTCTGCGAAATCAGTCATCCCCGTCGCTTCAATCGCCCATTGCACGATGCTGCGGTCTTCCTTGCTCATAGAGCCAAAGCCCTTTTGATAAGGAAAACGTCCGTAGGATACAAGTTCTGCTACCGTCAGTCCGTCTGGAGCGGTTGGATTCTGTGGCAAAATAGCCAACTGCTTCGCTACTTCCTTCGTAGATTGCTTGTGAATCGACTTGCCGTCCAAAAGCACACTGCCTTGGGATGGATTCATAATACGGGCCATCGTTTTCAAAATTGTTGATTTGCCAGAGCCGTTGGCTCCGACCAGCGCCGTAATTTTCCCTTGTGGTATGGCAATGTTTAAATTTTTGACGATTAGACGATCATCATAACCAATATCAAGACCCGAAGTCGTTAGACGAATCATTGGACATGCACGCTCCTTCTGCTGCCGCGGCAGACATCTTCTAAATGTAAGTATAAATATGTGGATTCCGTTTATTCAAACGAAATTTGATAACGATTATCATTGACGTTTTAATGATAATGTTTCTCATACCAAAAGTCAATGCTTAACTGTATCGCAACGAACCTTTAGCAGACTCTATATATGCCTTTTAGCAAAAACAAGACCGCCCTCAGCACGAGGACGGTCCACATAGATCGATTACCATTTTAGCTTCGTGCCGAAAACAAAACCGTTGCTTATCAGCCTGCCTGGCGTCGTAATCAGCTTGCCTTGCGCATACATGCCCGAAGAAGCGCCGCCGTCCAAATTCATTCCTTGCACAGCCCCAAGCTGCAGCATAATTTGGCCCCACTGCTTCATAGTAGCATTAGGCACGGTTGCGATAATGACATTTCCGTCCTTTTTCACTAGAATGCCGCTTCTCGCAGCGGAGTCGGTTAAGATTTTGGAGCTGCTGAATCCTTCTCCTGCAGGGCTGACCGCAAGCTTGCCATCCTTCACCAGTCTTGGCCCAGCTCCAATAGCCGTATGCACACGCGACCATGCGATTGGCGCCTTAGACAGATTGGTCATTTCAAGCTTATATTCTACCGTCGTTCCAATCTTGAAGCGCTCCGCCAGCTTCTCTTCTGACCCTGTATATACGAGTACGAATCCATCTGCTGGAATGCTCACGTTCTCTTTCTTGCTAATCTTCGTTACTTTCCCTTTGCTAACCGTTATTGCCGTGCCTAATGCAAAACCAACCTTTGCTCCCCGCTTTGGCGTAAACATGATCGCAGAGGAAGCACCTGCCGATGGCGTGCGGTTGATGAAGTAGGCATACCAATTGTTCGGGAAGGTGAACGAGCCGTCCGTACCTCCCACAATTTTCACGCGCAATGTGTCCATGACGACGGTTCCGTCCCAAGTAAATCCGATTGCCGTTCCCGTGTTGCCAATATGCTCAACGTTGCCATCAGCGATTACCGTTCCGTAAGGCTCAGGGATTCCACCATAGGCTTCAAAATAGGTCCCGTTAATCGCAGCATCTGCTTGATACGCCTGGGCGATGGATTGCAGCGACTGCACGACGCCCACTTTTCTGCTTGCCAGTCCAGCCGTCACAGGCATTCCCTTCGGAATGACCACCGTTTGGACTGAGAATTTTTTGCCTCCAGCCGTTACCTGCTTCACTTCACGATTCACCTTCAGCTTAGACGCAGAAGCCGTTACCTGTACAGGCAGCTTCAGCTGTCCTTTATAGCCGCTTGCCGTCACATCCACATATATATTCGCTTTCCCCGCAGCAATCGGGGTTACCATGCTTTTGTCATTGATGCGAACGACCGCTGTGTTATCGGAGCGGAAGCTTAGGGCGACCGGATCGGACAGCTTCAGCTTGTCCGTGAGCAGGAGCCTTGTATCGAGCGGCAGGTTTAACGCAGCCGCTGCATACGTGATCGCGACGGGCCTAACTGGCCCCGCCGCGATGAGCTTGCTCCCGGACGCATACGCGAAGCGTCCGGCACCCATCGGCGCCACGCCGCTCGCGGGAACCACGGCGTGACCGCCGTAGGTGTACAAGATCGACTTGGCGGAGCCGTCGATCGCGTACACAGCGCCGGAACGGCCGCCGGCCAGCACGATGCCGGCGGCAAAGTCCGGCGCCAGCGCCGCGGGGCCGAATCCGGCCGCCCCGCTGGCGCTAATGCGCCATAGTTCCGCCCCATCTGCGAGGCGGAACGCAGCAATGCCGTTGCCGCTCAGCTCGGCGGCAACGACAGCCCCTGCCTCCCCGGGCATACGCACCGGTGAGGTCCAGCCGCCTGCGGGCGCCGCCGCAAGCTCGCGCGTGAAGCGGACTTTTCCGTCCTCTTCATACGCTGCAACCGCCTTGCCCGCAAGCAGCAGTACGCCTCCGCTTACATCGTCCGCGACCAGCTTAGCCCCTTGCAGCGTCTGATCAAGTGGCGCTTCCCATACAACTGCATTGCCGCGCACCGCATATAATGTGCCATTGCTGCCTAAGGCGTACACCCCGCTCTTGCCTGCGGAGAGCTCCTTCACCGTAACGCCGTCAGGCAATAACGCCGTTTGCTTCTCACCTGTACGGCTCAGCGACAGAATTGCATGCTGATAAGAAAAGTACGGACTTCCTTCCCCATCCGTCACCACCTTGGAAGACTGCAGCTGTTCCTTTTTATTCTGGAAATAAAATAGTCCGACCTGCCCGCCATTGCCCGCCGCATCATATTTGAATAGCCGAGCGCCTGTACCCGCTATAAAAATCTCGTTCTTCCCGTTTAGAGCTGGGGCGGACAGCGTGCTATAGGTATTCAGACGCTTCACTTCTTTGCCCTTCCCATCCACAATGGTCAACCACCCGTTAGCAGTTACTGCAAGTAGGTTGCCATTACGCAAAGCAATCGGTGGATGCAATACCCCTTCCGCAGCGTAACGCCAGTACTCCAGCTCCGCCTTAACATTTGCAGCATTCTTTATCGCCGCTTCTCCGCTTTTTGCCGTACTCGTTGAATCGGCAGCAAAGGTGCTGCTGTTTCCTAGTGCCGCTGCATGCTGCAAACCGTGGCTTCCTATATAGCTAATCCCGATAATCATGACAAGCAGAACAGCAAAAGCCCTAAGTTTATGGTTCATCATTCTTTGTTGCATCGTTCCAATCTCCTCCATCTGCATAGATTCCAAATAGTCCCAATGAACTATATCGACAGCTCTATGCTCAAAATGAAGAGAGCTTGTGTCTTACGATGCCCTCAATAGCAATTGTCTAGGATCAATATTGCCATCACTTGTCGTTGTACCAACGCAATGATGCTAATCTAAGTGATTCTGTTGGATTGGTATACGTTCGAAGGAGAAAATAATATGCGTGGGTAAACAAGTATGTAAATAGCAAAAAACCCTTGTACGCCAAGGGTTTTTTCATGGTATGGTGCGCGTAGAGGGACTTGAACCCCCACGGTCGCCCGCTAGATCCTAAGTCTAGTGCGTCTGCCAATTCCGCCATACGCGCATATTTCATTATATTCTTGCTGAACCATGTTCGGTAGGACTTCCACCTACGTTACTCCGTTGACATACAGAGTGTTTCCCTATGAAGGGTGTTAAAGATGGTGCGCGTAGAGGGACTTGAACCCCCACGGTCGCCCGCTAGATCCTAAGTCTAGTGCGTCTGCCAATTCCGCCATACGCGCGCGTGGTATAAAAAAAATGGTGAGTCATGTAGGATTCGAACCTACGACACCCTGATTAAAAGTCAGGTGCTCTACCAACTGAGCTAATGACTCATAGTATAAGTGGCTGGGGATTCAGGGATCGAACCTGAGAATGACGGAGTCAAAGTCCGTTGCCTTACCGCTTGGCTAATCCCCAGCAGCGATATGGTGGACGCTGACGGGATCGAACCGCCGACCCTCTGCTTGTAAGGCAGATGCTCTCCCAGCTGAGCTAAGCGTCCAAGAGTATAGGCGCCTTCTTGAAAAAGGTATTGGTGACCCGTAGGGGACTCGAACCCCTGTTACCTCCGTGAAAGGGAGGTGTCTTAACCACTTGACCAACGGGCCATGCATAAATTAAAGCTTGTCCTGCAGTTGAAAGTATTCTGGAGCTCTCAACCGGATTCGAACCGGTGACCTCATCCTTACCATGGATGCACTCTACCTACTGAGCTATGAGAGCATAATGGCTCCCCGAACAGGACTCGAACCTGTGACAACTCGATTAACAGTCGAGTGCTCTACCAACTGAGCTATCAGGGAACATTGCAAAATTGCGTTGAATGTCTCCAAGAGCTTCAACTGCAATTGAGGCACGGTTGAACAACAAGGCATTGCGCCCTGAAAACTGGATACGAAAGAATAGGTTTGCTGAACCTTATACGCTGCTGTCTACCGGATGTATGGGTCACGGTAAACGTGTTTAGGATAAGCCCTCGACCGATTAGTATTCGTCAGCTA
>NZ_VDBO01000110.1 GCF_005930355.1 Paenibacillus sinopodophylli | reverse complement strand
ACCATTGGCGCTGGAGGGCTTAACGGTCGTGTTCGGTATGGGAACGCGTGGTTCCCCTCCGCCATCGCCACCAAACGGATGACTTCACGTTGAAAGGTTTCCTGTACCAAGGAGGTACATTTGCTCTTTCAAAACTGACAACGAGTAAGCGATAAACTGCCATGTTTATAAGAACCTCATCGGGTCCTTAGTATTTCCTTA
>NZ_VDBO01000010.1 GCF_005930355.1 Paenibacillus sinopodophylli | reverse complement strand
GGGACGTAGCTCAGCTTGGTAGAGCACCTGGTTTGGGACCAGGGGGTCGCATGTTCAAATCGTGTCGTCCCGACCATTAATTAAACTAATGATCGACATATAAGCCGTTATTCGAGTGAGTCTAACCGACTTGCAGAATAACGGTTTTTTTGTGCATATATAGGGAAACATAAGCGCAGTATACCGGTAGACACTGTATTTTCCAAGGGAAAAGGAGGTTAATGCTGTTGCGTTTAAGAATACGTGTTATGACATGGTTTGTCTTCATTATATGCGCGCTGTTTCCCATTACTGCGTATGGACAGCCTGGCGTGTATCATTTCGGGTTCAAAAAGAGTGTAGAGGGGCGGTTGCCCTCGATTGATGAGGAAGGTTTCAAATCCATCGTTACGAAGCATGGTGCCTTATTCCTAGGCAATACAAGCCAGAAGGAGTTGTACCTCACCTTTGACAATGGGTACGAGAACGGCTTCACTCCACGTATTCTAGATGTACTGAAGGAGAAGAAGGTTCCTGCCGCTTTTTTTGTAACCGGTCATTATGTGAAGGATCAACCTGAGCTCATCAAGCGAATGGCAGCGGAAGGGCATATTGTAGGCAATCACTCTTGGAGCCACCCGGATATGTCACAGTTATCAGAGAGCATGATGAAGACGGAGCTTGATAAAGTAAAGGAACAAGTTGCGCTGCTTACCGGACAGCAGGAGATGAAATATCTACGCCCGCCAAGAGGTATATTCAGTGAGCGAGTGCTTGCCGCGAGCAAGCAGCTGGGATACACGAACGTATTCTGGTCTGTAGCCTATAAGGATTGGGATGTGAACGCGCAGAGGGGTTCGCAATATGCATTCAGCGAGGTTGTTAAGCAGCTTCATCCCGGCGCTATTATATTGCTGCACTCGGTATCGAAGGACAATACGGAAGCTTTAGCCAGAATTGTAGATGAAGCAAGTCGTCAAGGCTATGTGTTCAAAAGCTTAGATCAGCTCATGTCTTCCGAGCTGGATTAGAAAGTAATGGAATAGGCTTTAGCCCTCAAGAGGGTTAAGGCCTATTTGTAGTTTCATAATAAAGAGAGTGGTATGAATATTCATTACTGCGGCAATGTGAGATATAATGAATGATGAAAATGATGAGAAAAGCAAGGAGTTAATTTTATGGGAAATATGACGCTGCTGCGTGAGCCAAAGCAGCGAAAATTGTTAGTAAGCGCAGGCTTTAGCTGGCTGTTCGATGCGATGGAGGTCGGCATGATCTCGTTCATCGTAACGGCGCTTGCTGTGGAATGGCAGCTAGGTGCTCAGCAGGTAGGCTTGCTGATGGCAATCAACTCAATTGGGATGGCAGTTGGAGCGGCTGTTGCCGGCTTGCTGGCGGACCGATATGGCAGACGAGCGATCTTAATGTGGACGCTAATTATTTTCTCCGTTGCAAGCGGGTTGTCCGCTTTGGCGGTGGGGTATGCGATGCTCTGCGTGCTGCGGTTCGTTGCAGGCTTCGGGCTTGGCGGAGAGCTGCCTGTTGCTTCGACGCTTGTGTCGGAGTCTATGCCTGCTGCTGAGAGAGGCCGTGCTGTCGTGCTGCTGGAGAGCTTCTGGGCAGGCGGCTGGATCTTGGCAGCACTGATCTCTTTTTTTGTTATACCGCATTACGGCTGGCGGCTGGCCTTCGTGATTGGCGCATTGCCTGTTTTTTATGCGCTTTACTTGAGAAGGACGATTCAGGATTCACCAAGCTATAAAGCTCAGCAGGGCATGAGGCTTTCCCTTAAGGAGCGAGTGGGATCAATCTGGTCCATGAGAAACCGGAGAGCTACGATTATGCTTTGGATCTTGTGGTTCACAGTCGTCTTCTCTTACTATGGGATGTTTCTGTGGCTGCCTTCTGTCATGGTGTTAAAAGGATTTGATCTGGTCAAGAGCTTCCAATATGTGCTCATTATGTCGATTGCCCAGCTGCCGGGCTATTTCACGGCTGCGTATTTCATTGAGAAATTCGGACGCAAGTTCGTGCTTGTCACGTTTCTTCTGCTGACTGCCTGCAGTGCGCTATGGTTCGGGAATGCCGAGACGGAAGGGGCATTGATTGCCTCCGGTATCTGTTTGTCCTTCTTCAATTTGGGGGCATGGGGAGGCATGTATGCTTATACGCCTGAGCTTTATCCGACCGCAGTTCGCGGAACAGGGACGGGCTTCGCGGCTTCCTTCGGGCGAATTGGGGGTATCATCGGCCCCTATTTGGTAGGTATGCTCGTTGCGGGCAAAACGGACATCACGTCGATATTTATCATTTTTTTCGTTACGATTATTATCGGGGCTATGGCTGTTTTGTTTCTTGGCAAAGAAACGAAAGGTATTGATCCAGATAAAGACCTCGTATGAAGTGTGAAAATCCCGCCCAGCGGCTGCTGCCGCAAGGCGGGATTTTCTTTTTTAGGTGCCGGCTACTTGCTTGGAAAAGAAGGTTTTGAGCGCCTTATACACTTCACCTTTTTCCTTAATAACCGAGTACATGAATTTTTTATGGCTGATATGCTTGTATGCCGACATAAGCGTACTGCTGCGATTATACTGGTTAACCTCACCATATCCGAACATGTTGCTGCGCTCCATCAGCTGTCCGATGAGCTTGACACATCGCTCGTTATCAGAGGTCAGATTGTCGCCGTCTGAGAAATGGAACGGGTAGATGTTCCAATTGGCGGTTGGATAACGACTATCGATGACATCAATAGCTTTCTGATACGCAGAGGAGCATATCGTTCCGCCGCTCTCACCACGGTTGAAAAATTCTTCTTCCGTAACCTCTTTGGCTTCTGTATGATGTGCGATAAAAACGATCTCGACATGCTCGTATTTGCGCCGCAGAAATCGCGTCATCCAGAAGAAGAAGCTGCGTGCGCAATATTTCTCGAACGAGCCCATGCTTCCCGACGTATCCATAAGCGCGAGAATGACTGCATTCGATTGTGGCTTTACGATTTCATTCCACGTTTTGTAGCGCAGATCATCTGGCGAAATACCGCCGATGCCAGACTTTCCAGCATTGGCATTGCGCCGCAGGTTTTCAATTAACGTTCGCTTCTTATCGATATTGGACATAATGCCTTTCTTCCGAATGTCGTGAAAAACAATTTCGGTCGATTGAAGCTGATCCTTCTGTTTCTGCTCTAGATTCGGGAGCTCCAGCTCCTCGAACAGCATATCCTCGAGCTGATCAATGCTGATTTCGGTGTCTACGACATCATCGCCTGGCTGGTCGCCGGCATCCTGTCCTTTGCCCGGCCCTTTGGCCGCCTGCGGGTCAACGCCTAATACGTCGCCTACCTGCGAATCACCATCGCCTTGTCCGACATGCTGCTTCTTGTTGTAATTGTATATAAAGTGGGATTCGTCGAGACTTTTAATAGGAACCTTAATCGTACGCCTTCCATCTGACAAAACAATGCTTTCATCAGAAACCAGATCGGGCAGGTTTTGCTTAATTGCTTCATGCACCTTCTCCTGATGCCGCGCTTGATCCTCATAGCCTTTGCGGTGGAGCGACCAATCTTCCCTTGATACAACGAACAGCGGCTCTGACTCCATTACGCTCACCTCATTCCAAGTAAGTTAAAGCTAGGGTATGCAAGACACCTAAGCTGATCTTCACTAATTTCTTGTCTGTTACTCAATATATTCAAGAGTGCAGAGGTTATGTGAACGAAAATTAGTCCAATGCTTGTAATCTAGCGACACGTTGGCACGACTCTAGCATGAGTATTCCAACGATGCTAGCGGGTGTGCGAAAAAAAAACAAGCCCCGAGTCATGCTGTATAAGCATGACTGCGGGGCTTGGCTGCAAGGTGTTACCAGACTTGTTTCGCGCGTCTTAACATGCGATATAGAACGAGGGAGGTAACGGAGCAAAGCAAGGCGCATGCGCCAATGAATAGATAGCCGCCCTGCAAGCCTGCTACGAGGCTCTCATGGGTGCTGCCGCTGCCTGCTGCAAACAGCCGCTTGGTCCACTCGATTATACCTCCAATGGCGAAATTCCCGATTACGCTCGCAATACCCATTAAAGTAACCGTGAATGTGATTGCCGTATCTGCGTTTCTCGGGTAACGCTTCGCCAGCAAGGCCATGACTGTTGGGTAGATAGGCGCTATGCCGACTCCGGCCAAGGCGAATAGGAAAGCGCCGGGCTCGCCGATCACAATCGCAGCTACGGAGCATATTCCGGAGAAAGCTGACATGATAATGAGCGACATGGTATAACCAATTTTATCGGTAATGGGACCAAGCACCAGCCGAGCCATCATAAAGCAGAAGAAAAAGGCAGATAACATTTTGGAAGAGGAATCATTGCTCCAGCCGTATGCTTTCTCTAGAAAGTTGACAAGCCAGCCGCCGACGGCAAGCTCCGATACTACGCCGAATGACAGCACTGCAACGATCATCCATGCGACTTTGTCTCGGGCAAATTCCTTGAGCGAAACGGGCTCATGCTGCTGTTCCTCCTTGCTCTTGTAACGGGCTAGCAGATTAGGCAGCATTGGCAGAATAGATAAGGCAAGCATAAGCATATACATGCCGCGCCAGCCAAGCTGCGAGCCGAATACATCAACGCCCATCAGCCATGCGGCAATAATTGGAGCAAAGGTTGAGCTGAGTCCATAGAAGAAATGAGCCAGATTCATCATTGTGCCCGTATTTTTGACGAAGATTTTGGCTGCGAGAATCGCAAGCGCAATTTCCAGCATGCCGTTTCCAACGTACATAAGGAAGTAGGCAGCGGACAAAGTCGTATAATTAGCAGCAAAATATATACATATTCCGGATATAGCCATAGATCCAAATGCGAGGGAGAGCGTAAGCTTCATTCCTGTCCGATTGGATAGCCAGCTGGTAAAGCTGCAAGCAAGCAGGTAGCCTAGTGAATTAAATGCAAGCAGGATACCAATTTGAAGCTCATCAAGCTTTAAATCGCTCTGCATTCGTGGCAGGGCAGGACCTTTAATATTTTCAGAGAAACCGAAGATAAGAAAACCACCGAATACGACGAGAAGCAATAAAACATAGTTTTTTGAAATGAGAGCAGATGTGCGTGACAATGTGGTGAACCTCCGATTAGCAAGAATGATGAAGGCAAAGCATGAAGCTTGGTTAACTTTATCGCGGTTTGCTGCAATACGCAAGCATGATCGTATCCATTCCACTAGGCTATGCGATAGATGCAGGCAAATGGTAATATAAAAGGTAGACAAGTATGCATAATTTGAATGCAATTCGTTGTGCGAGGAAAGGATGTTTGGAACGAATGAAATTATTTCATACAGCGGACTGGCATTTAGGCAAGCTCGTACAAGGCGTTTATATGACAGCGGATCAGCGTTATGTTCTGGAGCAACTGCTGCGAGCGATCGAGCAGGAGCGTCCAGATGCGGTTATTATTGCGGGAGATCTCTATGACAGAGCGGTTCCGCCGACGGAAGCTGTCGAGCTTCTGGATGAGCTGCTAAGCCGAATTGTAGTAGATATGGAGATACCTGTTTTGGCTATATCTGGCAATCATGACAGTCCTGACCGTATCAACTTTGGTACGAAAATGATGGAGAAGCGCGGCTTGTATTTGGCCGGTCAGCTGCGAGAGGTCATTGAGCCAATCGTCCTTCGAGATGAACATGGCGAGGTTCATTTTCACTTGGTTCCTTATGCAGATCCCGCACAGGTTCGCTATGCGCGTAAGGATGAATCGATTAAGACGCATGACGATGCTATGCGTTCAATAACGGAAGGGATTATCGCAAGCATGGCAGTGGGGGCTCGTCATGTGTTTATCGGACACGCTTTCGTTACGGCGACAGGTGAGCCCGAGCAGAATACGAGTGATTCGGAGCGCCCATTGTCAATTGGCGGGGCGGAGCATGTGAGTGCGGCTTATTTCGAACCTTTTCACTATACGGCGCTCGGTCACTTGCATCAGGCTCATTTCGTCAAAAACGATACGATAAGATATGCGGGCTCGCCGCTCAAATATTCGATCTCGGAAGAGCATCATGCGAAGGGATACTTCGTTATTGAGCTGGACGCAGGCGGCGTCTCAAAGATTGAGAAGCGTGAACTGAAGCCGCTCCGCAATATGCGGCGAATTGCTGCTTCTATTGAAGAAATCGAAAAGCATCCTGTGAACGATGACTATGTATTCGTTACACTTCTTAACGATAACCCCGTGCTGTTTCCGATGGAGAAGGTGCGTGCAGTATATCCGAATGCACTGCATGTCGAGCGCCGTACGATCATGTCGAGCAACTTGGCTGCTTCAATGAAAAGCAATGATTCAAGTGCTGCGGTGAGAAGACGTGAAGCAGACCCGATTGATTTGTTTGCTGCCTTCTATCAGGAGGTTAAGGGGCAGCCGCTTGCTGAAGGGAAGAAGAAGTTGTTCGCAGATACCTATGCAGAGCTGCTGCGCGAGGAAGGAGGGGCCTAATGAGACCGATTAAACTGTCAATGACCGCCTTTGGCTCTTATCGAGACACGGAGACGATCGACTTCTCCCAATTGGAGCATCGGCGCTTGTTTGTTATATCCGGCAATACGGGGGCGGGCAAAACGTCGATTTTTGATGCGATATGTTTTGCGATTTATGGAACGGCAAGCGGAGAGGATCGTGCGGATTCGCGTATGCTTCGCAGTCATTTTGCCGCTGAGGAAACACATACTTCCGTTCAATTCGAATTTGCATTAGGAAGCAGAAGCTATATGGTGATCAGGCAAATGCCTCATCGCAAGGGAAACAATAAGAGTGAAACTGGCGGCAAAGCAGAATTGTATGAAATGACTAACGGAGAGGCCGTTCCTGCTGTTGATCGGTTTATCGTCTCTGATGTGAATGCTCGGCTGGAGCAAATTATCGGCTTGACTAAGGAGCAGTTCAGCCAGATCGTTATGCTGCCGCAGGGTGAATTTCGCAAGCTGCTAACCTCTGATACAGATAACAAGGAAGAAATTTTGCGGCGAATCTTCCGGACGGAGCTGTACGAACGACTGGAGAGTCGTTTCCAGCAGAAGCATCGTGCGCTTCAAGACCAGTTAAAGGAAGCGAAGGCTTCGGAGCTAGCTTATTTGAAGCAGGTTCAGGAGTCTCTCCCTGTGCGGGAAGAAGGCCAGCTTGCCATTACACTCAAGCAGGAGGTATACAGCTCGGGGCAGGTGATGGAAGGACTGGAGCAGGAGCTCGCGTACTATACCAGACTTGCAGGTGAAGCAGAATCGCAGAAAACCTCTCTTGCGGAGCGAATTGATGCTGAAGAAACGAAGCTGCGTTCAGCTGTCTCGATTAACAGCAAGCATGAGGAGCTTGAACGGAAGCAAAGCCAGCTTGAGCAGCTAAAGTTGCAGAGCAGCAGCTATGAGCGTAAAGAGGTACAGCTAGCGCTTGCAGAGAATGCTGCTCACATAACGCCTTACAAGGAGCAGGCAGAACAGGCTGCCCTAGACGAGTCCTCCCGAGCAAGCGAACTGGCTATCCGGCTGGCTGAGCGGGCAAGCGCTGTAAGTGAGCAGGCGATTTCTGATGAGCGGTACGCTGAGGAGGAGCGGAAGGGAGATGAGCGTCGGGAGGCTGAGCGCGAGCTTAATCGATTGCTCGAACTCGTTCCTGTCGTCCAGACACTGGCAGGTCAGCAGCAAGCGATTGAACGGCTCGAGCAAGCGGAGAAGGCATGTGAAGCTAAGCTTGCGCAATTGGAAGGTGAGCTGGCTCAGCTTCGAGAGACGCGTCAATCTTCTCAAACCCTTATAAAAACGATGGAGTTTGAGACAGCTGAACTTGCTCAGAAGCAGGACGAGCTTCGCTTGGTGGAGCAGCAAGGAAAGCAGCTTAAGCGCTTGGTGGATGTAGAAAAAGAAATGGCAAGAATCGCTCAGCTCGAGAAGCAGTTCGCAGAGAGCTTCAACAAAGCGAAGCAGGAGCATGATCGTCTAGAAGCAGCTTGGATAGAAGGCCAGGCTGCGCTTCTATCCGCACATCTGCATGATGGCAAGCCCTGCCCGGTATGCGGAAGTGAGGAACATCCATCTAAAGCGGAAATAGGGGCTGAGGTTCCAAGCAGGCAGCAGCTGCAAGAGGTTAAGGCGCAATTAGCTGTGGTGGAGCGGGAATGGCTAGAGGCGCGCGCGCAATCGTCAGCGGCTCGTGCGACAAGGGAAGAAGGTGCGCGCGAGCTTGCCGAAATTGGCTTGCAGGCTGTGATGCTTGAGGAGCAGCGCGCAGAGCTGGTCAAGCAATGGCGAGTATTGAAAGAGGCAACGGATAAGCTGCTGCTGAAAGCCAAGCAGCTGCCGGAGCTTAAACAGCAATATGAGCGTCAGGAACAACTGCTAGATAAACAAATGTTGGTAAAGGATGAGCTTCAGCGTGAGAGGCAGAAGCTGGCAATCGAGAAAACCTCACAGCAATCCGTTCTGCAGCAGGAGCTCACAAGAGTGCCAGAATCGCTGCGCACGCCTGAGCGTTTGAGCGTTAAGCTGGCTGAGCAGCAAACCGTGTCGGAGGCTCTCCAGAGAGCCTGGGCTGGCGTACAGGAGCAGCTTCAGTTGGCAACGGCGAAGCTGGCAGAACATAACGCATATGCTTCACAAGCAGAGAAGCAGGCGCTGGAAGCGCAGGCTGGCAAGCAGAAAGCAGAGCAGAGGCTGCTCGAGGAATTGACGAGTGCGGGCTTTGCAACAGCAGCGCACTATAGTGAGGCAGTATTGCCTGTCCCAGCAAGAGAACAGCTGAAGGTGGATATTGCTGCATATCGAACGCTGGTTTCGTCTAGCATGCAGCAGCTTGTTGAGCTTCAAGGGGAGCTTGCTGGCAAACCGCGTACAGATCTATTGCTGCTGGAGGAGTCGCTGTCCATGTTCAAGCGGCAGTTGGAGCAATTGCTGGCTGATGCTCAGAGCGCATGGCAGTCAGCTCAAACAACAGAGCGGCTGTCAGTCTCGATAAGCCGGGCAACTGACCGAGTGAAGGAGCTGGAAGGAAAGCTTGAGGAAGTCATGGACGTATTCCATATGCTGAAGGGCGATAATGCATTAAAAATTTCGTTCGAGCGCTACATCCTCATCGAGTTTTTGGAACAAATTCTTCAAGCAGCAAATGCGCGGCTATACGATTTGTCAAACGGCCAATTTTCTCTACAGAGAAGTGAACGGCTGGAAACAAGAGGCAAGCAAAGCGGGCTCGGTCTGGATGTGTACGATGCCTATACAGGGCAGAATCGTGACGTTAAGACATTATCTGGCGGTGAGAAGTTCAATGCTTCCCTGTGCTTGGCGCTTGGCATGACGGACGTTATTCAATCCCATATGGGCGGTATAATGATCGAGATGATGTTTATCGATGAGGGCTTCGGGTCGCTTGACGAAGAATCACTGCAGAAGGCCATTGCAACGCTCGTTGACTTGCAGGAGGCAGGAAGGATGATTGGTGTGATCTCGCATGTGCAGGAGCTGAAGGATGCGTTCCCGGCATGCCTGGAGGTCAATAAGACGAAAGAAGGCTTTAGCCGCACCCGAATGGTTGTGAAATAAAGGGAATAAAAAAGTCTGCTTCAAGCGCTCCTGCGAGGCTGAAGCAGACTTTATCAGAAAGCGGAGCTATTAAGCTAAGTTAGCTGCAATTGCGCCTACGCCGCCTATTAAAAGGCTGATGCCGCCGATGATAACAACAACATTAAGTACAATGCCAATGACGCCGAATAGTCTGCGGCGTTTGCTGGAGCAAGCTGCAATGATAGCAAGTATTAGACCTACAAAAGAGATAAAGCCTGCCCCGAATATACAGACGATAGCAACGACCAATGAAGCAAATACCGTTTCTCCAAGCTCTTCGAAAGCTGCCTGTACGGCTGCGGTGTCTTCGGGGTCTGTAATGATCAAGTTGGAATCTGCCAGTTGGCTGGTGAAGCTGCTGCCGGTGGCAAAGGCAATGATGAGAAGCACAACAGCTGCTAGGCCGATGATGAAGGAAGCAATACCGAGACCAGATTGTTTCTTCGGACCTGAGTCAATGATTGGCTCATTCGAGAAAATCGGCTTTGATTCGAATGGATCATTAGGCGTGGGCTGGTTTGGGATGTTATTCGATTCATTATCCATATATATCGTCTCCTTTACTAATTACGGTAAAATTATACACAAACTTGAAAGGATTGAAAACTACATGTTTCCAAAATATTTTACGATAGGTGCAATAAATGCCGCAATAGCTGTTGCTCTCGGAGCTTTCGGTGCGCATGGACTTGAAGAGAATTTGACTGAGCATTACTTGAAAATCTTCGAAACAGGTGTGAGATATCACATGTATAGCGCGCTTGCTCTAATGCTCATCGCGTTATTCTCCAAGCAAATTGAGGCAGGAAAGCTAGTGCAGAATGGTGGACGACTCATTCTGACAGGAATGATTATTTTCAGCGGCAGTCTCTATATTCTTTCAATTACTGGCTTTAGCAAGCTTGGCATGGTGACGCCTATTGGCGGAGTAGCGATTCTTGCAGGATGGACATGCGTCATTATTGCAGCTATGAAAAACAAAAGTAATATCCGAATTAAATGACATTAAAAGGAATGAAGAAGCAATATTAGGCATGAGAAGTGCCTAATATTTAGCTTTAGTAAATATTTCTATACCAGAGGGCACACATCGTTTATAATAAAGCAAACACTCACTTGACTCGAAGTAGAGGAAGGACGTTTGTGCGTGAAGAAACGGATGGATGGTTTTCCTAATCAAATGAATCAGCAGCCTATTAAGCAAGCAGTTAACGGTTCAGTGATTATTAGTTGTCTGCTTACAGCACTTGCATTAGTATGGATCAGTGTATCTGTACTGCTTATTTCTAACATCATGTACAAATGGACCGCTGCAGCGATAGCTGCATCGCTGTTCGTTACGGCTATAATCGTTTATATCAAGAGAAGTACAGCATTCAGTTTTCAGAATTATCATACAGCAATTGTAGAGACGCTGCTCCGCTCGGATGCGGTACCGCTTGCTGTATTAGATAAAAACGGGAATTTTATGGAAATGAATGAAGCCTCGAGCCGCACGCTAGGCTATCACCGTTCTGACCTCATTGGAGAACCGATAGACCGGATCGTTGACCCTGGCAGCAGGCAATTACTGAATGAGACCTTCGAGAGTGCTCTCCTCGGCGAAACGAAGCAAATCAATATCAACGTTACGCATGGCTCTGGATTTCCACTGGAACTACAAGTCGTATGTTCGCCTATGATTCAAGAGGATGAAGTGATTGGAACGGTTGTCATCAGCCAAGATTTAAGCGATCGGAAGCGGAATGTGGAACGGATTCGCTATATGGCTTATTACGATGATATGACAGGATTGCCGAATCGAACCTTATTCCAGATGAAGCTGACTGAAACACTCGCAAGAGCAAAGGAAGAGGAGCGGGTAGTCGGTATTTGTTATTTGGACTTGGATCGTTTTAAACTCGTGAATGCCTCATTTGGACGTGAATTCGGCGACATTCTGCTTATGCAGGTTGCTGAAAGACTAAATCGCGACTTCACAGAAAATGATTTCGCAGCTCGAATGGAAGGCGATGAGTTTGCCTTATTGTATTGCAATGTTCAGTCGGAGAAACATTTGCTCGAGTTGTCCAGACAGTTATTGAAAGCCATTGAAGAGCCATATGAGCTCAGCGGATTCCCCTTACATATTACGGCAAGCATAGGTCTTGTCACGAATCGCGAGGAAAATGATGATAGCTACGCTTTGATTAAGAAGGCGGATATGGCGCTCGTCAAGGTGAAGGAAAGCGGTAAAAACGATTGCTTGCTTTATTCGGACAGCTGGAGCAACTCGTCGCTGGAGCGGCTCACACTGCAGCATGAAATGTACCGTGCGATTCAGCGCAGCGAGTTTATTCTTCATTATCAGCCGCAATATGATTTGGTAACCGGAACGATGGTTGGCGTTGAGGCGCTTGTTCGTTGGGAACACCCGCTGAAGGGGATGATTCCGCCAGGAAGTTTCATTCCATTAGCTGAAGAGAGCGGGATGATCGTTCAGATTGGCGATTGGGTGCTCGAAGAGGCTTGCCGTCAGAACAAAGCTTGGCAAGAAGCTGGTCTTCCTGCGATACCAGTGTCCGTTAATCTATCGATTAGACAATTCGTGCAGAATGATCTGGCGAGCAAAGTTTCCGAAGTACTCCAGAAGACTGGACTTGATCCTAAGTATCTTGATCTTGAAATTACAGAGTCCATGACGATGGATGTCAGCCATGTATCCAGGTGCCTATTAGACTTAACGGATCTAGGAGTCAATATCAGCGTAGATGATTTCGGAACAGGTTACAGCTCTTTTCATTATTTGAAAAACTTCCCGATTGATCGATTGAAGATCGATCGCTCTTTTGTACGCGATATTCAACAGGATCCAAGCGATGCCGAGATCGTGGCGGCAATCATCGCGATGGCTCACAACCTGAATATTCAAGTGATTGCAGAGGGCGTTGAGACTGAGGGTCAAATGGAGTTTCTCCGCAAGCACAAATGTGATGAGATGCAAGGATTTTTCTGGAGCCCGCCAGTATCGAGCGAGAACATTGAACAAATGCTTGCGGCAAGCTAAATATAAAGAGAAGAAGGTGTTTCAGAGGCC
The DNA here is from genome assembly GCF_005930355.1 of Paenibacillus sinopodophylli. Lineage (GTDB taxonomy): Bacteria > Bacillota > Bacilli > Paenibacillales > Paenibacillaceae > Pristimantibacillus > Pristimantibacillus sinopodophylli. The sequence continues at coordinate 141,910 of NZ_VDBO01000010.1, read as the reverse complement.
CCTCGCCTGTGAAACACCTTCTTTTTGTTACAATGAAGCTCATTCCACCAATAGCTGCTTAGTAAAAAAAATCTTCGATCTCATTCAATCGAAACGTATAGACTTGTTTCTCATCAACATGATAGACGGTAATGATATTCTCAGCCTCATCTATGTTAATGATTCTGCAAGGTATATTTAGCTTTATGCCAAGTCCCTTATTCACAATCAGTCTAATCAATGTGTTGTTTTTCATGATCGCTTTTATTCGGTCAAAATAGCTTAGCTCGTCTAAAGCTTCAGTTGAAGGCTTGTCTGACTTTTTGGCAGACTTTTTAGTTTCTTTTTTGTCACTATCAACAGCAGCAGCTTGATTCGTAGTGGTAACGTTTTCAGTCGAATTCGGCTCAACAGGGATATCAATAATTGCAGTTGCATTCATTTTTCGTTGATCAATTTGATCACCTAGCTGAATACCAGATAAAATGCGGAAATCAGCATAACCTGAACGATTAAGTGAGTGGAGCAGTTGTTCCAGCGCTTCCGCATTGTTTTTAGCATCTACAAGCACTTCAATGTTAAAAACAAAAGAATTTTGGGTGGGGGATGAGCTTTGTTTTTCCATAGGACCTCCGAACTGTTTGATGTAGTACTAATATACCACTAATGAGAACAATAATGTACAGCCATAAATGAGCATTTAACCAACACTGTCAAAATATTTATCGCATATACTGAACTTGCAGTGCAATGCCTCTTATTATGCGGTTTGAAGGGGGTGGATCCAAAATGATGCGGATGGTTCCGTTCACGCTTGAGAATGGAGAAACCGTGCTTGGCGTCGAAGTGAAGCTGCCCAAGACGACGCTGCTGGCTATTATGACAGACAAAGGATATATTATGTGCGGCGCGCTGGACGTATCACTGCTTAATGAGCGTCTTAGGGACCGAGAAATTTTGGCCGGGCGGGCTGTCGGCGTGCGAACGCTTGAAGAATTGCTGGCTGCTCCTTTGGAGTCGGTTACAACAACCGCTGAGTCAATTGGTGTCGTCGTCGGCATGAAAGGCTCAGATGCGCTGCAATTAATGCTGTAGATCAAGAAGCTAAAGAGCCCTATTCCTCCTTGCCGGATCTATAACCGCGAGGGGATTAGGGCTCTTTGTCATTGAAGTCAATTAGTCGAACAGTTTGCGAAGATTGACATCATACGGAGCCTGGACGATGCCTTTCTCGGTAATAATGGCTGTTACATATTCATTAGGCGTAATGTCGAAAGCTGGATTGTACACTTTGATGCCTTGCGGCGCAGTACGTTTGCCGAAGCCTTCTGTAATTTCTTCCGCATTCCGTTCTTCAATAGGAATCTCAGAGCCAGTAGGTGTATTCAAATCGATTGTGGATAGCGGGCTGGCAACATAGAATGGAATACCATGTGCTTTGGCGAGAACAGCAACGCTGTACGTACCGATTTTGTTAGCTACATCGCCGTTCGCTGCTACGCGGTCTGTACCGACGATAACCGCATCCACCCAGCCTTTGGACATAATCATCCCTGCCATGTTGTCGCAGATCAAGGTGACATCAACACCTGCCTGCTGTAATTCGAAGGCTGTGAGGCGTGCTCCTTGAAGAACGGGACGAGTCTCGTCAGCGAATACGCGAAGCGTGATTCCGCGTTCAAGAGCCAAGTAGAATGGAGCAAGCGCAGTACCGTACTTGGCTGTGGCCAGGCCTCCGGCATTACAATGGGTAAGAACACCCATGTCATCCTTGAACAGCGAGAGCGCGTGTTCACCGATCATTCTATTCGTTTCCTCGTCCTCGCTTTGAATGGCAATGGCTTCAGCGAGTAGAGCGGCTTTACTTGCTTCAAGACTAAGGCCTTGTGCTGCATAGTCTGCAGCAGCAGCCTTCATGCGATCCAGCGCCCAGAATAAGTTGACGGCAGTAGGTCGTGATGTTGCTAAATATTCGGCCTGTTTAATAACTTCCGCAAGCCATGCTTCTGTCGATTGCTCATTTCGGCTGCCGAGTACGACTCCATATGCGGCAGAAATACCGATTGCAGGGGCGCCGCGAACCTTAAGATGGCGGATGGCTTCCCATACATCCTCAGCAGTCAGTAAGGATAAGTATACAATTTCCTCTGGCAGTAGCCGTTGATCGAGCAGGTCGAGCCTGTCCTCAGTCCAAATGACCGATTGCAAGCCAGCATAGTTTGTTGTCATGATGTCAAATCCTCTCTATCCATTCATTAATTTACTTGTGACAATGCAGTATCGATAACCTCTTCGATAGATTTCGCCTTACGATTGTTCAATATGAGCGATGTGCCAATGGCAAGCGCAAGCCGCTGAGCCTTTTCTTTCGCCGCTGCATCAGGAATACGATCGACATCGATGACATGCGAGAGTCCGACAATGCGGCGCACGATTTTGCAGCCGGCAAAACCGATTGCATCCTGAAGCACGCGATTCATGTAGTACTCCTGATAATCAGGAGTGGACGATGCAAGGCGATCAAGTCCATGTTCGTTCCACAGCTTGCGGAACTTCTGGTCAAACAAATTCCATACATCGCGAATCGTATCTGTTAAGTATAAACGGAAATCCGCACGTTTGTCAGCGTCTGCAATCCAATGCTCTTGACCAGCAAAGTTTAACAGCAAGTTTGAAATGACAGCGCCGATATCGAAGCCGATTGGTCCGTAATACGCGAATTCTGGATCAATAACCTTCGTAGATTCAGGCGTAACAAATACGCTGCCTGTATGCAAATCTCCATGAAGCAGCGCTTGCGCGTTTGTTAGAAACTTATCGCGCAGGATAGCAACTTCCAGATGGAGCTGTTGGTTCTGCCAAAGCGCTTCGGCAGCATCACGAATAGCAGGATCAAAGCTGTTGTTAGGCGAATCGGTATAAGGATCGTCGAAAATAAGGTCTTCAGTTATTTTGCACAGCTCTGGATTGATAAACGCTTTTACTTGCAGCTTCTTGTCCTGCTGGTTCATGCCCAAATCGGATGTGAAAAACAAAGTGCGAGCGATGAATGTTGAAATATCATCCGCGAATTTCGGATATCGCGTGCCTCCGATTAGACCATGACGCATAATAACATGATCGCTAAGATCCTCCATAATGGTCAAATAAAGCTCAGGATCATATTTATAAACAGTAGGTACAAGTCCTGGAGCAAGCTTGCTCTCAAGTATGAGCTTCTCGCTCTCAATCCGTGCACGATCCAGAGTAAGCGGCCAAGACTCGCCTACAACTTTAGCATAAGGCAGTGCTTGTTTCATAATTAGGCTCTTGCCACTGACAGAGTCAGTAATGTGGTAAACATAGTTTAAGTTGCCGTCACCGATTTCGCGGCTGGATAATACGGCTCCGCTCGGGAAGAAGCCCTCAAGTGATAATGCTATTTCTTTCGCTTCTTGTTCAGTTAATGCATGATATGCAGACATGGCTGTCCACCTCCGGGATATAGTTGTCGGGCAGCAATGCCCAGTATTCATCTCAACATAGTATAATGTATATTTTTTCGCCTTGGAATAGTTTCGTTTGATATAATATGTTCAATTATAGACTAGATGGATGGGGGAAGTATAATGGACTCACAAAATGAGCAACAAAATATCGCTCTGAAGGAATGGGCGGTCAGTGTTAAAGCGCTTGCGGAGGGAAAACAAATTATCGTTATGCGAAAAGGCGGCATCATTGAAGAAACACGTGATTTTCAACTGATCAGCCCTAATTTCTATTTGATGCCGGCATACGAGCATCAGAAGAAGCATCTACTGAAGGCTGAATATGCTGATGAATTGGACGAGACTCTTGTAGGATGGTCCTCGGATGTAGAAACAGTGAAGCTTGCCGCGTATGCCGAAGTCGTTATGGATATTGAGGTTACTGATCAGCTCACGCTTGATCGTTTGCGTGACCTTCATATATGGACAGACGCTTTCGCGGAGGAGAGACTGCGTTGGAAAAAGACGAAGCCGCTTCATGTACTGGTGCTTCGTGTCTATCGCTTGGAGACTGCTGAAGAAATACCGAATGTTCCTGCTTATAATGGATGCAAATCTTGGGTAAGACTGGAAGAAGAATTAAAGCCGAAGGCGAGAATTCCGGTACTGGACGAGGATGCTTTTCAAGCGGAACTAGATAAGATTAAGGAAGCGCTTGGCCTCTAATGCAAGATGGCAGATAAGAACGAAATGTTCCAATTGAGAATAGCGGCAGTGAACGGAACTATTTTCAGAAATAAAATAGTTGAAGCAAGGGGTTGATCTTTAACGTTTTTTAAGCGCTATTAATTGACACATTCCGTGCGAATAGCTCATCTCGCATTGATTTATAACAAAAACTATATTAAAATGATTATTGAGAATCATTGAGAATCACTCTATAATAGAAAGTCTGTTCTATGTAGTTGTGACTGAGCGAATTAAACCAACCTTGGAGGGATCAGCATATTATGGCAACGCATTTTGTCATCGAAGGCCTGAAAGCGGCTATCGAAGGAAAAGAGATACTTAAAGGAATTAACCTTGAAATTAAAGGTGGAGAAATTCATGCGATTATGGGCCCGAACGGAACAGGTAAATCTACACTGGCATCCGCTTTGATGGGACATCCTAAATATGAAGTAACAGAAGGCACAGCACTGCTTGACGGTGAAGACATTCTAGAAATGGGCGTTGATGAGCGTGCGCTTGCTGGCTTGTTCCTAGCTATGCAATACCCAAGTGAAATTCCAGGCGTAACGAATTCTGACTTCCTGCGCAGTGCTTTGAATGCGCGTCTTGGCGAAGGCAATGAAATTTCGCTCATTAAATTTATTCGCAAAATGGAAAGCAAAATGAAGGAGCTTGAGATGAACCCTGAGTTCGCTCACCGTTACCTGAACGAAGGCTTCTCCGGCGGCGAGAAAAAACGGAATGAAATTCTTCAAATGATGCTGCTTGATCCAAAAATCGTTGTTCTTGATGAGATCGATTCCGGTCTTGACATCGATGCACTTCGTATCGTATCGCAAGGCGTTAACGCTATGCGTTCAGAAGATCGCGGCTTCTTGATCATTACTCACTATCAGCGGTTGCTTAACTATATTACGCCAGATTTCGTACATGTTATGATGCAAGGCCGTATCGTTAAATCCGGTGGCCCTGAGCTTGCAGAGCGTCTGGAAAACGAAGGTTATGATTGGGTTAAAGAAGAACTTGGTATAGTAGACGAAACGGTCGGTCAGGCTTAAGCAGAGAAGGAGGCATAACGGATGAGTACACAATTAACTACTCCGACAAACCGCCAAGCTGCTGAAGCACTGGCACGCAGCAAAGGCGAGCCGAACTGGCTTGTCGAGCTGCGCGGAGAATCAGCTGATCTAGCTGGAACACTTGGCTGGCCAAAACCGGAGAAGGTTCGAATTGAACGTTGGAATTTGACGGCAGTAGGCAGCTACGAGCAGCCGACAGCGGTTAGCGGGATTAACGAGCTTCCTGAGGTAGTTCGCGAATTGATTACAGAAGGTACGGAGAACTTGCTTGTTCAGCGCAATTCTGGCATCGTTTGGAATCAGTTTTCTAGCGATTATGCAAGCAAAGGCGTTATATTCACAGACCTAGAAACCGCGTGTAAAGAGCATGGCGATCTCGTTCAGAAATATTTGTTCCAAGCAGTAGCAAAGGACGAAGATAAACTGACGGCGCTGCAAGCGGCGCTTTGGAATGGCGGAGTATTCATCTACGTTCCTAAGAATGTAGAAGTTGAGCTTCCGCTGCAGGCTATTTTCTACAATGATCAAGCAGAGGCAACTTTCGCTCCGCACATTCTCATCGTTGCTGACAGCAACAGTCGGGTAACTTATGTGGATTGCGTAGTGTCTGAGCCAGGGGCAGCAAGTGCTCCGTTCGTACATCCATCTATTGTTGAAGTGTTTGTTAAGCCAGGCGCACATGTTCGATTCAGCTCTATCCATCATATTGGTGAGACAGGCGTGGATATGTCGATTCGCCGTTCGGTTATCGAGAATGATGGTCGTATGGAATGGATTATCGGGGACCTGAATGATGGGAATACCTTGTCCGATACGAAATCCATTCTGAAAGGAACAGGATCTACTTCGGATGCTAAAGTCATAAGCGTTGGCAAAAACGCTCAGCAAAACAGCTTGACGACTCAGGCCGTTCATTTCGGCAAAAGCTCGGACAGCAACATGGTAACGCGTGCGGTTATGAAGGACTCCGCATCGGCTATCATTAATGGTATTACGAAGATTGAAAAGGGTGCAACGAAAGCAAACGGCGTTCAAACCGAGAAAGTGCTTATGCTGAGCCCGAAAGCTCGCGGCGACGCTAACCCGATTCTACTTATAGATGAAGATGATGTTACAGCTGGTCACGCGGCAAGCGTTGGGCAAGTTAACCCGGAGCAGGTCTACTACCTGATGTCGCGCGGCATATCTAAGCAAGACGCTGAACGTTTAATTATTTACGGCTTTTTGGCACCGGTCGTATCGGAAATTCCAGTCGAGGCGGTTCGCGGTCAACTTCAGCGTTTGCTCGAAAGGAAACTTGAGGGATGAATATAAATGCGATTCGGGAGCAGTTCCCGATATTGCATCAAGAAATAAACGGGCATCCGCTCGTTTATCTGGACAGCGCGGCATCTTCACAGAAGCCGCGCTCCGTCATTGATGCGGTTAATCGGTACTATGAGCTGGATAATGCGAACGTTCATCGCGGCGTGCATACACTTGGTTCCAGGGCGACTGATGCCTATGAGGGAGCGCGCGAGAAGGTAGCGAAATTTCTCAATGCAGGAGCGCCTGAGCAAATTATTTTCACGCGCGGGACAACGACTGCACTGAATTTAGTAGCATCCAGCTATGCCCGTTCGATGTGCAGCGAAGGCGACGAGATTGTGATTACTCAGATGGAGCATCACAGCAACCTTATACCTTGGCAGCAAGCTGCAAAGGCGACCGGAGCAACATTAAAGTATATTCCAATGCAGCCTGACGGCTCGATAACATTGGAGGATGTTGAGAAAACGATCACGCCGCAGACAAAGGTTGTGTCCGTTACTTTTGTATCCAATGTACTCGGACTTATCAATCCAATCAAAGAAATTACACAAATCGCCCATCGCAACGGTGCAGTAATGGTCGTTGATGGCGCTCAGAGCACACCGCATATGAAAATCGATCTTCAAGATTTGGATGTGGACTTCTACGCGTTTTCCGGTCATAAGATGTGTGGTCCTACGGGCATCGGTGCATTATATGGCAAGAAGGCGCTTCTTAATAAGATGGAGCCGATTGAATATGGCGGAGAGATGATCGATTTCGTTGATCTTTACGAGTCTACTTGGAAAGAGATTCCATACCGCTTCGAAGGCGGAACGCCGATTATTGCAGGTGCAGTTGGACTTGGTGCAGCAATCGACTTTTTGCAAGAAATTGGACTAGACGAAATCGATCAGCATGAGAGACGTTTAGCAGCGTATGCTTATGAAAAGCTCGCTTCGCTTGATGGCATTGCTTTGTATGGTCCTAAACAGAATCGGGTTGGACTTGTTACCTTCAATCTGGAGGATGTGCATCCGCATGATGTTGCAACGGTGCTTGATTCCAAGGGTATCGCGATACGTGCAGGCCATCATTGCTGCCAGCCGCTCATGCGTTGGTTGAATGTCTCGGCTACGGCTAGAGCGAGCTTTTACCTATATAATACAGAAGATGACATTGACCGCTTAGCCGATGCCTTACTACAAACAAAGGAGTTCTTCGGTCATGCAATTGGATGATTTATATCGCAGAGTTATAATGGATCATTACAAAAACCCTCGGAATCGTGGAACGCTGGATGATGAATCCGTTACGATCAACTTAAACAACCCTACCTGTGGTGATCGAATTTCGCTGCAGATGCAGGTCGTTGAGGGAAAAGTGACGAATGCGAAGTTCAGTGGTGAAGGCTGCTCGATCAGCATGAGCTCCGCTTCTATGATGACTGAGGCTGTCAAAGGTAAAACATTCGATGAGGCGCTGGCTATGGCTGAGAAATTCTCAGCTCTAATGAAAGGCGAACCGGTTGAATTCGATGAATATGAGGAACTCGATGCACTTTCAGGTGTAAACAAATTTCCTGCACGGATCAAATGCGCGACGCTCGCGTGGAACGCTTTGCGCAAGGGCATCGAACAGCAGCAAGAATCACATTAAAACGAGATTGAAGAGGAGCGTGAATGACCATGGCTAAATCAATGCCGGAAATGGAAGATTATAAGTATGGTTTCCGTGACGAACACAAAGCCGTATTCGAATCAGGCAAAGGATTATCGGAAGAAGTCGTACGTACGATTTCGGAAATTAAAGGCGAGCCTGAATGGATGCTGGACTTCCGTTTGAAATCGCTGGAGCAGTTTTTCAAAATGCCAATGCCTCAATGGGGCGGCAACATGGATGAGCTTGATTTCAACGATATCCAATACTATGTTCGTGCGTCAGACAAACAAGGTAAGACTTGGGAAGAGGTTCCTTCCGAAATTAAAGAAACCTTCGACAAGCTCGGTATTCCTGAGGCAGAGCAAAAGTTTCTAGCTGGTGTATCCGCTCAGTATGAATCTGAAGTTGTTTACCACAGCATGCAAGAGGATCTTGAGAAGCAAGGTGTTATCTTCACGGATACGGACACGGCACTTCGTGAGTATCCTGAGCTGATGAAAGAATATTTCGGAACGATTATTCCTCCGAATGATAATAAATTTGCAGCGCTTAATAGTGCAGTATGGTCAGGCGGAAGCTTTATCTACGTGCCTAAAGGCGTCAAATGTGAAGTTCCGCTTCAAGCTTACTTCCGGATCAACTCCGAGAACATGGGTCAATTCGAGCGTACGCTTATTATCGCAGACGAAGATAGCTCTGTTCACTACGTTGAAGGCTGTACGGCACCAGTATACAGTACGAACTCGCTTCACAGCGCGGTTGTTGAGATACTGGCTAAGAAAAATGCACGTATTCGCTATACGACGATTCAAAACTGGGCACCGAACATCTATAACCTCGTGACGAAACGTGCAATAGCAGATGAGAATGCGACGATGGAATGGGTAGATGGCAACATTGGCTCCAAGCTGACGATGAAGTACCCAGCGGTCGTTCTACGCGGTCGCGGCGCGAAAGGCATGGTATTGTCTATCGCAGTAGCCGGTAAAGGCCAGCATCAAGATGCAGGCGCCAAAATGACTCACCTTGCACCGGAAACAAGCTCGACGATTATTTCGAAGTCAATCAGTAAGCACGGCGGCAAAGTAACATACCGCGGTCTTGCATCCTTCGGTCGTAACTCTGATGGTGCGAAAGCGAACATTAAATGCGATACGCTCATTCTGGATAACGAGTCGACTTCGGATACGATTCCTTATAACGAAATCATGAACGACAACATTACGCTTGAGCATGAAGCGACTGTGTCGAAGGTTTCGGAGGATCAGTTGTTCTACTTGATGAGCCGTGGTCTAAGCGAAGCAGAAGCAACGCAAATGATCGTAATGGGCTTCATCGAGCCGTTCACGAAAGAGCTGCCGATGGAATATGCGGTAGAGATGAACCGTTTGATCAAGTTCGAGATGGAAGGCTCTATCGGGTAACAATAACACGTTAAAGGCTCTGCTGACTGTGATAAAAATCACGGTATGCGGGGCTTTTTTCATTCAGCCGTAAACTGTTTGAAAGTACCGTGATACCGTTATGATACCGTTTCTTCAAATACGCTCATCACTTCGTGCTTTCTTTCCGTGTATAAGTGACCATAAGTGTTGGCCGTTTGCTGAATATCATCATGGCGCGGCAGCTCTTTCACAAGGTAGATATCTACACTCTTGTTGATGAGATAGGATGCATAGCTGTGTCGAAGGTCATGAATACGTAATTCAGGGAACACCTTTTTATATCGCCTATGAAGGTGCGAAAAATGGTATGGTGCTAAACCCCCGAAGACGTATAAAGAATCATTGAATCCGTAGATTTTTTCTGTGGATTCTGTTTTTATTTCTAACAACATGAGAGCAATAAATGGAGGGAAGCGAACGTAACCTACGATGCTAGCTGTATTCGGAGTGGTTGGCAGTCGTGTCTTGGAGTTTAAAGTTTTTTAAGAAACATGCCAATGTAGAGCTTTTTTCGTTTTTATTATTGGAAGTTGGAGTAGTTTTACGTAAAGACAATAGAGAGTTACGGGTATGACGATTAATTATAAATTTGTCAGATACAACGTATTGAATAAAGAGCTGTATGATTAGTAAGAAACGAACGAGATTTATCAGTTCAAAAGGCTAAATATCCATCTCCATAGTTGGAAGATTATTCGTGGGAAATATACTAATATTTGAAGAATTAAATCTAGAAATTCTAATCCAAGACCTAATTTATCACGAGTTTTGCGCTTCATTAATGCATTCTCCTTCTATTCTCTACTTACCAAATATGATTAGATTAAGTTATTAGGACATGAATAATATTTTTATAATAAATAATATTAGAGGTGATTAACTATGCTAATTCATGCAGGGCCGGCAGTCATTTGTATGATAAATGTTGAACTAATATCAATCATACAACCTGGAAAATGAATTGACCATATTAAGTTGGCTGTAGCTGGCTGTGATTTTTATCACTGTGATCAGGGCCTTTTTTATGGTGCAATTATAATTTAAATGCGAAGCTTTAACGCTTCAACAGCTTCCTGAACCAAAGCGTTCATTTCAGCATGTGTATCCGAGCTGGGGGATGCCCAGTAGAAAAGCATGACATTATTAATTCGAGAGATGACCGGGTAGTTCATATCCATTAGTGCAGTTTGCTTGTGGAAATCAGCAAGACCGGCTTCAAGGTCCTCATCAGATTGGAAAATATAAACGGAAAGCTGCTCTGCATGCTCGGAATTTTTCTCCTCAGTTGCATGCTCGAGCGTATATCGATTCGGAGCAGTACCGTTCAGAATCCATTCACGCTCCGCTTCAAACGGTATTAGTCGTATTTGTTCGCCAAACACATTTTCGACCAGCTTTAGATACAAAATCGAGTCATTTATGAGTGGTTCGATTAACCGTGTCGCAATCGAGAAGCGAATCGGAGGCAGGGAATCAAGCTGCATGCTTGCTGCAATCTGTTCGACCTGTTGCCCAATATGAGCCTGAGTGTATAGCTCCTTATCGATGGTATACCAAGCTAGCTTATGATCTTTTTGAGCATCTGTCATGATTCGATCCAATGTTGATGGATCGAGAATGGAAGATGTCTTCCCATCTGCTACAAGAAAACGATAGGAGTCAGTATCTACGATTCGTTTGTCCATAATGAGACCTTGGGTGGCAGCAGGTGACTCAATCCATGAAACGATTTCTCTCAGTTTAAAGGTAGCTGAAGTAGAGATTGTATACACGTTATTTTTGTCAGCATGCTTAGCCATGTATCCTACTTTTCCGTCATCTATCCATAAATCATATTCTAGGCTGTCTAATATCAGCGTATGAGAAGCTGCTGTTAGTTTTGTTATGTCATTTAGCGGTTTAGCATGCTCAAATGCTTGTCTAACGACTTGAATGATGTCTGGATTAGTTATTATTAAAGGACTGGAGTCAGTATCATGATCTGCTTCAATTGGCTGAGTATAGATCATTAACTTCTCGCTGCTTATATTGGTTGGTTGAGCGGTTAGAATAGGCTTAGTCGTGAAAGAATGGTTAGGCTGCATATTCCCATTTGTTGGCTCATTCGTGCAGCCAGTAAGCAAACATACAGCTGTTAGAAGCCCTATTATATAATTCATTTGTTTCACCTCAAGTTGGTTTGGATACCTAAGGCATCTCTTACAATTCTGACGATATATACATTTCAATTGTTGCCAAATGATGAAAATAAACCTAAAATCAGTAAAAAAACCCAACCTCGATTGAACAATCGAAGATGGGTCTATGTACTTTTTATAAATATACATGCTGTATTTCGTAATCTCGTTCAATGGACATATCAATGAATTCATTGTCGATTTGGATAAGCGGACGAAAAAACTCTGTAGGGTGGGTCATGACAATAAGTCCGCTCTCCCCGCTTACAAGCTCTACACGTTTCCCAATAAAGTTGGGCATCATATGCCTAATGAACGTATGCGTAGTAGATGGGTCCAGCTCTTTGAAGCTTAAACGGTAAAGCTCTCTTAATACATAGAGCAAATCTCGTTTCTGCTGATAAACACGCTGTGAGATCATTGCGCTATAAATGTCGACAACTGCGATGATTTTGGAAACGGGATGAATCTCATCACCAGACAATCCATGCGGATAGCCTGTGCCGTCATTGCGTTCATGGTGCTGAAGTGCGCCATAGGCGACGAATGGTTCATCGAATGATTGCAATATAATTTCATGGCCATAAATGGTATGTTTCTTCACTTCTTCATATTCTTCCTCAGTAAGCCGTCCTGGTTTGTTCAGAACTTGATCCTCTATGCGGCATTTGCCGATATCATGGAGAAACCCTGCTTTGCCGACCTTGACCGCTTCTTCATCGGTATAGCCTACCCAACTCGCAAGATAGTAAGAGAGCATACCAACTTGAACGGAATGCTGATAGGTATAATCATCCTTTGTATTAAGCAGCAACAGCATCGATACGACGTCGCGCTCAAGCTGTAAATTGTCAAGCAACGGTCCAAACATGGAAGTAACCTGTGCATCATCGATTTTGCCAGAGGCTGCGGCTGTTGAGAATATGCCTTCACAATTTTTGACAGCGTTTTCGTAGAGAGGCTGCACAGTAGGTAACCACTTGGGATTAATGGTAGATTCAAGCGTTCGTCCTTCAGCTACCTCGCTTACTCTCTCATCGATATCGACATAATCAATACGATGTTGAAATAATCTTGATATTTCTTGGCTGTTAAGTACTGTTCCTTTGGAGAGTACGTGCAGACCGTAATCGTTGAATGTATCATTTAGTAGACGATCTCCATCTATCAAGTCTGTAACATGAACTCTCATCAAGACACCTCAATTGATTGTAGTAGCGATATATACCTACAATAGTAGCAATGAATGAACATATTGGCAATAAGAGGATAATAGAATAGCGACTAAATACCTATATATTAAGCGTGTACAGAACTTGATATATCCTAAGCTGTACCAAATGTATGGCTTTTTCAATCATACAACCTCGATTATACCTATCTAGAAAGTGTCGACTAGAAATCTTTTAGGATCTCAGTCGGGTTCCAAGGTCCAAGCTGATGCCCTTTCCATTCTGAGCCGTCCTCCCAAATTTCTTTCTTCCATATAGGTACGATTTGCTTGAGACGCTCGATGGCGTATCGGCTTGCTTCGTAGCAGCTGTCACGATGTGGTGAGGATACCGCGATTACGACGCTTGTTTCTGCAATGCCAACGATACCGATTCGATGACTGATTGCACATATCGCACCTTGCCAGCGCTCAGCTATTTCATCACCAATTTGACGCATTGTAGCAACAGCCATTGGTGCATAAGCTTCATATTCGAGCTTGACTGTACGTTGACCGTAGGTCCATTCGCGGGTCGTACCAACGAAGGAAATCGCGGCCCCATGCTCAGGTACAATGACCTTGGCAAGCACTTCGTCAGAGCTAATAGGCTCAGCAGTAATGACGTAGCGCTCCACAGCTGGAGAAGGGCCTTCTCCACCAGAAACTGGCGGCAACAAGGCAAGTTCGTCGGATACAAGCAAAGTGGCTGTATCGTCCGCATAGCTATGGTTGCGTGCAATAAATGCTGATTGAATGAATGCCTTATGTTCCGGGTAAATAGCAATAATAGCATGCTTCAGATCAGCGGCACTCATTTCTTCAAGCCCGGATTGCAAATGTATAGTAGGTGTTCCCAGGCGCTCGGGAAGACCTGCGAATAATTGAATAGTCCAGTTAAATGTCATGATATAAAACCTCTCATCATCTAAGTTCAAAGCTGTTTATAGAATATCATAATTCATAAAAAAATGTTATGCTTATACCTAGACAGAAAGGAAGTGGGATTCATGCCAGCACTGGTGGATCGTTTTGGACGGGTACATGATTATTTGCGTATTTCAGTAACCGATCGTTGCAATTTACGATGCTTGTATTGCATGCCTGAAGAAGGCATGACGTTCACGGAATCCGAGAATCTTATGTCTTATGATCAAATCGTAGAAGTGGTTGAAGCAGGTGCAGCACTTGGCATTACGAAGCTGCGTATCACGGGCGGAGAACCACTGATAAGACCTGGTTTGGATGGATTGATTAGCCGATTATCTGCGATTAACGGGATTCAAGATATAGCATTAACGACTAACGGCATTTTTCTTGCAAAGCAGGCTGAGGCGCTTCGTGCGGCTGGGTTGAATCGCGTAAACATCAGCCTGGACACATTGGACTCTGCAAGATTCCGCTTTATAGCAAGGCGTGGGGAATTAAAGCGAGTCATGGAGGGTATTGAAGCAGCCGCTGCGGTAGGCTTCGACCCGATAAAGCTCAATTGCGTTCTACTGAAAGAAGTTAATGAGGATGAAATTGCTGCGTTTCTAAAGCTCGCATATGAGCAGCCGATGCACGTCCGTTTTATTGAATATATGCCGATCGGTCATGCTGACGAGAATTGGAAAAAACATTATTTGCCGCTCTCCCGTGTCATTGAGGTAGCAGAGAAAGAAGGCTATGACATTAGCCGCAGAACCAACGTTCACGGGAATGGACCATCAGATGACTGGCAGATGAAAGGAGCGCGCGGCTCCTTTGGTCTCATTCATCCGATTAGCGATCATTTCTGCAGTAATTGCAACCGTCTGCGATTGACGGCGGATGGTTCGATTAAGCCTTGCTTATACTGGATGGATGAGCTCAATGTAAAGGACGCATTCGGCAATCCGCATGAGATGCAGCGCTTGCTTCTGCGTGCAATGGATATTAAGCCTGAGAATCATGAGATGGCGGCAAAGCTGGCAGACGGCGATCAATCCTACGTGCCGACCGAGCGGCGTATGTCTCAGATAGGAGGTTAAGGCTGACGTATGGAAGAAATTAGAATTGAGCATTTCAAGCTGGATATGTGCATAACTACTCCTAAGGATATGGCTAGTCTAGCAGGAGCAAGCTTCGGAATTGCTGAGAGAGTTCCAGAAACAAGCGGAGAGGCTTTTGATTGGCAGAGTTGGTACACAAATTGGGTAGAAGAACAAAACGGCTCAGAAGCGATGCCAGAACCGTCACATTTAATAGTAGAAGCAGCAGATACGTTCGAAGCTGTTATCCCGTGGGAGGAGCTTGGCGATGCGGCGGTGCTCTATGCGCAAGAGGGGCAGCCGCTGACAAAGTCAGGTCCAATTAGGTTATATGTTCCGAATGGCAGCAGCAGGTGCTTGAATGTCAAAAGTATCGTAAAGCTTAGATTCGTACGGCATGCAGAAGGCGCGATTCCAGAGGATGCTTCTTACGGATTCAAGAACACGATTACGGTAGACCAACTGCGGATGACCAAATAGAGCGGCTTGTTGCACTGGCATAAGGGTTTAAGGAGGCGTGCATGAATTTGACGGATAGCTTTCATACAAAAGTGGTGCTGCTTCACAGCAACGATATCCATAGCCGTCTTGAGCAAGCCGCCAGAATGGCAACGTTTATCGCAGAGGAACGAAGAGCTCACGGCAGCGAGCGCGTGCTCGCTGTAGATTGCGGTGATCATATGGATCGCATGCGTGTAGAAACGGAAGGCAGCGACGGAATCGTAAATGTCGAGCTATTGAATCATGCGGGTTATGAAGTCATTACGCTGGGCAACAATGAGGGACTTACGTATTCATCTAAGACGATAACGGACGCTTATCGTCATCGTGCTAAATTTGCAGTCGTTTGTGCAAATATGCTGGAGGCGGAGAGCGGCGAGCAGCCGGAATGGCTGTTGCCGAATACGATTGTCGATAAGAACGGCTTGCGCATCGGCTTAATTGGCGTTACTGCCGCGTTCACGGATTTCTATACTTTGCTTGGCTGGCATGTTACCGATCCTCTTCTTGCCGTTCAGGATCAAGTTGGGAAGCTGAGGGAGCAGGTTGATGTCGTTGTGGTCATGTCCCATCTGGGCATTAATGCGGATAAGCTGATGGCAGAAAAGCTTACTGGCATCGATCTTATTCTAGGGGCACATACGCATCATTTGCTGGAGGAGCCCATTGTGATTAGGGATACGACGATATGCGCAGCCGGGAAATTCGGCGAGTACCTCGGACGTGTGGAAATCGGGTTCGATTCGATTTCCTCACGCCCTTTATTCCGCGCAGCGGTCGTGCCAATGGCCGCCTACGCGGAGCATCCAGAAGCTGCCGATATTATTGGCAGCTACCTGAAGGCGGGACAGCAGCGCCTGAGCCGGGTCATTGCCCGGCTCGACACGCCGCTGCCCGCAAGGGCCGAGCGAGAATCGCCGCTCGGCAATCTGCTGGCCGCTGGCCTGCGCCGTTGGACCGATGCAGAAATCGGCATGGTCAACACGGGGCAGCTGCTTGGCGGCCTCGCGCAGGGGGACGTGACAGCAGGCGAGCTGCACGCCCTCTGTCCCTCTCCGATTAATCCGTGCCTCATGACGATTGCCGGTACGGAAATCCGTACGGCGCTGGAGCAGGCACTGCTGCCTGAATTTATTCTTAAGCCAATTAAGGGTTATGGCTTCCGGGGTGAAGTACTGGGAACACTCGCTGTCGATGGTTTAGCTGTTGCCTATGACTCTGCCAAACCACCGATGGAGAGGCTCCTTTATGTATCTGTCAACGGCGAGCCGCTTGAGGACGAGCGGCTGTATAAGCTTGGCACGATTGATATGTTCAGCTTCAAAGCGGGGTACGAATCACTTGCTAATGCGGTTCAGACTACGTACAGCTTGCCTGAATTTATTAGGGATGTTATTGAAGCGCAGCTCCAAGATCCGTCGGCTGTTAGCGAATGTCGTCGGCAACGCTGGGAAAATAGAGGATTATAGTTGGTGCTTTAAACATTCTCGACAATAATTGTCGAAAAAATAGAATAAAATGGTTGCGATTTTATCGATTTTCCCGTACATTAACATTACGAACGGCTTTTTCCGATGTAATAGTTAGCATATCTTTTTATGGGGAAGGATCGAGAAAATGCGTTTGTTGCCAATTGCGAGATGCAGGCCGGGTATGAAGCTGGCCAAAAAAATATTTTCTCAAGAAGGTCTAGTCCTTCTCGGTGAAAACATAGAGTTGACCGAAAGATTAATTTCCCGCTTGGAACAGTGTGGAATACAATATGTATATATTGCAGATCCTCGTACGGCAGATATTACGGCGCCTCCTTTGATAAGCGAGGAAACGATGCAAATCGCACTCAAGGAGATCCGCACGAATTTTCGGGAAATGATGGACCGTCCGAAACGCAAGAAGGGCGTCACTTATCCTTATATTGCACAGCCTTTTAAACAAATGATGAATATGATTATTGATGATCTCTCCTCTCATAAGGATGCGATGATCATGCTGATGGATATGAGCTCTGTAGATCATTATTTATTCCAGCATTCATTGAATGTGTGCGTATATACGACGCTTCTTGGCATGGCTCATGGCTATTCAAGAGATGAGCTTACAACGCTTGGCATGGGAGCTGTGCTCCACGATATAGGGAAAACACAAATTTCAATTGACGTGCTTAAGAAACCAGGTTCGCTCTCTAATGAGGAATTTCTGGCGATCAAGCAGCATGCGAGAATTGGATATGAGCTGTTGAAGGATGAGCCCAATCTTCCGCTGCTCGTTGCTCACTGTGCCTTTCAGCACCATGAGCGCATAGACGGAAGCGGTTATCCGCGCGGAATTAAGGGGAACGAAATCCATGACTATGCCAAATGGATTGGATTAGTTGATTCCTATGATGCAATGACAACCAATCGTGTATATAGCGCACCAATGCTTCCTCATCATGCGATTGAGCGGTTGTATGCGGGAACGGGAACGTTGTATGAGCAGAAGATGCTTCAGCTGTTCCGTGACAAGGTAGCCATTTATCCAATTGGTATAACGGTCAAATTGCAAACGGGTGAATCAGGTGTTGTGGCGGATCTGAATCATTCGTATCCGCATCGTCCAATTGTACGTGTGTTATATAATGAAGCCGGCGAGGAGCTCAAATTGCCATATGAGGTTGATTTGTCTAAGCAGCTTACGATGATGATCGTAAGTGTTAATGAGGATCCCAATGGGGTACAGCATGCCGCAGGTATTTAAAGCGTTTAAGAAAAGGAGCCTAGTCGGCTCCTTTTTGCTTCAAATATAGGAACGGATATGATTTCGCCATCCTTTCTCTATATTTTTGCGTGAAACATTAGCTTAGCCGCCAGAGGACGGCTTCAGTCGTTACGATTGACGTATAGGGAAGTATTTGATTTTACTCATCCTTTCTCTATACGTTTTGACGAAACGATGGCGTCTACAGAAAGGGCACCGTCAGGTGTTTCTTCTTATTTTATCGTTTTATTTGCTTCCTTTACGGGCTGGCATTACAATAACTAAAGAATGTTTCATTCCAGATAATAAGTCAGGTGTTGAAGAATATGAACATGGTTAATTTGCAACAAACACATAAGCCTCTAGCTTTACTCTCGCCAGCGAATGATCCGTGGGATCCGATTCGCTCACTGCAGCAGCATGGAAGGCATCGCCTAACAAGTGTCGAAATGACGGTGTCCAATCTATGCAATATGCGCTGCGAACATTGTGCGGTAGGTGATACGCTCGTAATGTCCGAGCCGGCCAAGCTTCCGCTGAAGCAAATGCTGGATCGTCTGGATGAGGTTGAGCATCTGGAGACGATCAGTATTACAGGCGGAGAGCCTTCCTTCTCTGATCGGACGGTTCGCGACTATATGGTACCATTGCTTCAATATGCAAGGAGCAGGGGCATTCGTTCCCAAATTAATTCAAATGTAACGCTTCCGTACGCTAGATATGAACAGCTTGCTCCGTATTTGGATGTTATGCATATTTCGTTTAATTACACGTCTGCAGAAGATTTTCACCAAATCGGATTCGCTAAGGCAGGTCACCCGGTACCACTTGAGACAGCGAAGAAGCTCTATGAGCGAATGATTGACAATGCAAGGCGGCTTAGTGATAGTGGCGTGCTAGTCTCTGCGGAATCGATGATTAATTACAGAACTTATGACAAGATGGATCAGATTCATAGACTTATCGTGGAGATGGGCTGCCAGCGGCATGAGGTGCATCCGATGTATCCAAGCTCTTTCGCCAAGGATTTGCCTGTTCTATCACGAGAGCAGATGCTAGGTGCTATTGAACAGCTGCTTCGAACCCGAGATCAATCGGTGTGGATGTTATTTGGAACATTGCCTTTCTATCAATGCAGCGACAATTCTTCAGAGCGCGAGCTGCTTAGAAGGCTTGGTAATGAGCCGAATGTAACGGTTCGCAACGATCCAGATGGACGAAATCGGTTAAATGTAAATTTGTTTACAGGTGACGTTTTTGTAACGGATTTCTCAGATGTGCCTGCGTTCGGAAGTATTCATACCTCTAAGCTTGAGGATTTATTCGACAAATGGCTGGATCATCCTTTAGCTCAAAGCGTCAATTGCTACTGTCCTGCTGCAGCATGTTGTGGACCGAATTTGCTTGTAAAGGATATGTACTATAAAGACGTTAATTTTCATGAGCGCAGCGCTGTCATGGAATAGCAGCAGATAGCATGCTTAGTCAGGATTAACAGTGTAAACGGCAGCATATAGAAGTAAAGAGAGGAGGAGAAGCTGTTGTCGATCAAGACGGTTATATTTATCGGTTTAGGCTTGCTGCTGTTGTATTTGTTTTTTACGGTGGGCGCACCGTTTCTGCTGGCACTTATTGTTGCGATATTTCTAGAGCCACTTAATCAATTGTTTATGAAAAAATTTCGAATGAACCGATTAGTGGCCGCTACGATATCAAGCAGCTTGTTTACGATTATTCTTATCGGCTTGATTGCTTTGCTGGGCGTGAAGGTTGTAGCTGAGCTTATCGCTTTTTTCAAAAAAGTTCCCAATTATTTCGAGAATGCCAACGGCATGGTTGATGATTTGATGAATCAAGCCCAATCGTTATATCAGAATTTTCCGCCAGATGCGATTGAAACGCTCGAGAATTGGCTGGTTGGCTTAACGAGCGCGCTGACTAAGATGGTAGGAACACTGTCTAACTCTGTTATAACGTTCGCTTCAAGTATTCCGGGCATGTTTATCTTCTTTATCGTGTTTCTGGTGGCCGTTTATATGATGAGCTTTAGCCTGAATACGATGAAGACGACGATATTATCCTTATTTGAAGAAAAGTCGCAGCCGAAGGTCAACGCTTTGTTGAATAATCTCAAGAGGTCGATTTTTGGGTTTTTACGTTCACAGTTTATTCTTAGTGCTCTTACATACATCATTTCGTTGATTGGTCTGTTGATTCTTAATGTCAAATACCCGCTCGCAATCGCGCTGCTTATTATTATCGTTGATATTATGCCTATTCTTGGCACGGGCTCAGTACTCGTTCCGTGGGCAAGCTACTTGATGTTGACAGGCGATGTATACGTTGGAGTCGGGCTGATCATTCTGTTTTTAGTTATTACCGTGTTCCGCAGAATCGTAGAGCCCAAAATTCTTGGCGATTCTGTAGGGATTGGATCTTTATCGGCATTAATCAGCCTCTATGTTGGCTTCAAGCTAGTCGGAGTGATTGGTGTATTCATTGGTCCACTTGTCGTTATCATCTATATGGCTGCGCGCAAAGCAGGATTATTCCAGATGAAATTCAAGCTTTAGCCTTGGCGACAGGCCGTGTCAAAGCCTTATAGCAATGCGTATGATACTGCAAAATAGCAGCTCATGCAGGAGGCATACGATGAAATGGCACCTATAAAAGTGGCAATAGTAACCCCTGGCTCCTTCCCAATTCCGTCTTCAGGAAGCAGCTCTGTCGAGCGGGTGGTAGAGAAATTTGCTCCGCTGCTTAAGCCGCATGCAGAGCCGCGTATATTCGGAAGACTGAGCAAGCGGTTACCCCGCAAAGGCCAGTTTAACGGCGTTGTTTGTGAACGCTTTGCGGCAGGCAACAAGCAGCGGTACATTCATGAGGTAGGTCATGCGGTAAGAAGATTCTCTCCCCATGTTATTGACGTGGAGAACCGTCCCCAATTCGTGCTCAAAATGAAGCAGATGAACCCAGGCAAACGCGTCTGGCTTTATTTGCATTCCTCAACGTTCATCTCATCGTCGTACATTTCATCCTCAATGCTCCATAAGTGCTTGCAAGCAGCGGATAAAATCATTGTTAACAGTGAATTTTTAAGGCGTACAGTTGTAGCTAGAGCGCCAGAGGTTGCTTCTAAGCTTCGCGTCATTTATCCCGGTGTCGAGACAGCTCGATTCCAGTCGCAATATTCACCAGAAGGTGCTGCGAGACGAGAGAGCCTTAGGGAAAAACGCGGTCTAAGCGGGAAAAAGGTCGTCTTGTTTATGGGGAGGCTCATTCCGCTTAAAGGCGTTCACCATTTGCTGCGCATCGTACCGCAGCTTGCCAAAAGTCATCCGGAGCTCGTCGTTGTCGTCGTAGGAAGCTCTTTCTATGGTTCTCATCGAAAAACGGCTTATGCACGCAAACTTGAGCAAATGGGACGGAAGAGCGCTGGTCATGTTCGCTTTGTTCCTTATGTTCCTTATACAGAGGTGGCAGGCTGGATGTTGTCTGCCGACGTGGTCGTTGTTCCCTCAGGTGCACGCGAAGCGTTTGGTTTAGTCAATGTAGAGGCGATGTCCTGCGGTGTCCCAGTCGTTGCGACACGTGCTGGCGGCATGAAAGAAATTATTCGAAACGGCGATACGGGCTATCTGGTTAATCCGCACCATGTCGAGCGAGAGCTCAGAGAACGGCTTCACGAGCTGCTGCGTGACAAGCAGCTAAGACAACGTATGGGAAGGCGAAGCAGGGAGCGGGTAGAGCAGACGTTCACTTGGCGTCATACTGCAGATCGCTGGGTGAAGCTGCTCAAAGAAAGCGGATTTTAAATGGAGTACGGCCGTTCCTATTCTGGAGCGGTTTTTTACTGTTCGATTTAGTGAAGCGGAGAGCGGGTAGGGACGAAAGGGGTATAGAAGCAGACATTGTGACAGCAGAGAATAAAGCTGCTGTACCGATTCGTCACGAAATGGCTGAATAATTCGATTGAAATAAGACCTTAAATCTGCTATATTGAAAACGAGAATCGTTATCAGTGCAGCGGATTTTTTTTGTTTGTTAAGATAGATTAGTCTATTTATACAGCTGTTTTGCCCTACTTGCTATTAATGTTTTTCATCAAAAGTATACATACAGAAGGGTAGTTAGAAAATGTCTTCTCCATTAAACTCGAAAGCGCTGGCAGGTACTAAGCTGCGCACAAGGCCTTTAACAGCTACGATTATTTTGTTCGGCGGGTTTGCAGCGCTACTATTTTCACTAGCTTTATCCATTTCGGTTGGTGCGGCGGATATTAATCTGAGTACGGTTTGGAATGGCGTTTTTCACTTTGATGCAGACAATATTCAGCATCAGATTATTAAAGAGCTTCGGATGCCGCGTGCTCTTGCCGCAGCATTGGTCGGTGCCGCATTCGCAGTAGCAGGCTCTGTGATGCAAGGGATGACACGAAATCCGCTTGCCGATTCAAGCTTGCTAGGTATTAATGCAGGCGCAGGCTTTATGCTGGCGCTTTGTTTCGCTTTTTTTCCATCGATTTCGTATAACGGTCTTATGCTCGTATGCTTTCTTGGTGCTGCTGTTTCCATGGGGCTCGTATATGGCATAGGCTCGATGGCCAAAGGCGGCTTAACGCCTGTACGGCTAACACTTGCCGGAGCGGCAGTTGGAGCTCTTTTACTAGCGATCACGGAAGGTATTGCTATTTATTTTAAGATTGGTCAAGATTTGGCCTTCTGGTATGCCGGCGGTGTAGCAGGCACGAAATGGACGCAAATTCAAATCGTATGGCCGTGGATAATAGGCGCAATATTAGGAGCCATAATCCTCTCGCGTTCCATTACTTTGCTCAGTCTAGGCGAGGATGTTGCCGCGGGCTTAGGTCAGCGTACTGGTCTAGTGAAGGCGGCTGGTGTCATTATTGTGCTGCTGCTTGCTGGAACGGCGGTTTCGGCAGTCGGCTCCATTGGTTTTGTCGGGCTCATTATCCCGCATATTTGCCGGTTCCTCGTCGGCGTAGATTATAGGTGGATCATCCCTAGTTCTGCTGTACTTGGTAGCTTGCTTATGGTGCTTGCTGATATAGGCGGACGTATTATTAATCCACCGCAAGAGGTTGCGATAGGCGTTATTATTGCAGTACTCGGCGTTCCGTTTTTCCTCTATCTTGTAACAAGAATGAAGGGGGAATAGGGATGGAAACGTTGTACATATCCGCAACAGAGCAGCGTAGAAGAAAACGTGCCGTGCTTGTTATGACAATTCTTAGTACGCTGATAGTATTAGCATTTATCATTAGTATGAATACAGGTTTTATCCGATTGGCACCACTGGATGTCTTGAAGACGCTGTTCGGAGCAGGTACGGACAAGCAGCAATTGATCTTATTTGATTTCCGTTTGCCGAGGATCGTCATATCCGTGTTAATTGGTGCTGGATTTGCCGTTTCAGGCTGTATTATTCAAGGGATTTCTCGAAATCCACTCGCTGACCCCGGTCTGCTTGGTATTAACGCAGGTGCGGGTCTCGCAGTTATTTTATTTATTTCCTATTATCCGCCTACGCAAAAAGGCTCGATATTTCTTATGCCGTTTCTAGCACTCATTGGTGCGGCATTGACGGCGTTACTTATTTTCGTACTGTCGTATAAACGTCATCGCGGCTTACTGCCTACCCGAATGATTCTGGTTGGTATCGCGGTCGCAGCTGGGATAGGCGCTTCCATGCAAATATTGATTTTGCGTCTTACCCCGGAGAAATATCAGTCTTTCGCTGTATGGATGGCAGGCAGCATTTGGGGAACGAACTGGAAATATGTACTTGCGCTGCTGCCATGGCTCATTATTATATTACCGTTCGTACAATACAAAGCGAAGTCATTGAATGCTTTGAATCTGGGAGATCAGATGGCAATTGGACTAGGGGCTCAAGTCAACAAAGAGCGAGCTTGGCTGCTCGGTGCAGCTGTTGGGTTGGCAGGCTCTTGTGTCGCAGTGGGCGGCGGGATCGGCTTCGTGGGGCTCATTGCTCCCCATCTCGCAAGAAGACTGGTAGGTCCGCAGCATCAAGTCCTTATTCCGGCCTCAGCCTTTGTTGGAGCTTTGCTCGTAATTGTTGCCGATACGCTTGCACGTTGGGCTTTCCAGCCTAATGAAATTCCGACAGGCATCGTCGTTGCTGTTATTGGTGCTCCTTATTTCTTATATTTGCTATCGAGATCCAGATAGATCGTACAATAAAACCGCGGAGAGCAGCTTGCTTCCGTGGTTTTTTGCTGTACAAAAAGCTTGAAAACCATATTTGCCTCTGCTTCCAGTAGCGAGCCCATGGGTTCCTGCATATATTACCTAGACATTTCAGGTGGAAGAAGGAGAGGACTATGACAAAAAACAGAAAAGGGAAAAGCCCGAAGGGGCGAAAGCCGCTTTTTTATGTTGATAATCCGAATACTTCCGAATTAAAGTGGCTGGATGATCTAAACAAGAGGAAAGCTTTGCTGCAAGCACATGCGCAAGCGCAAACGTCCAAAACATCCATAATTACAGCTGATGAAACGGAACAGATGGCAAATATTAAGGTGCATGCTGTACTTGAGGCATCGCCTGAGCAGACAGAGGCTGAGCTGGCTGACGAATTGGATATCGAGGAGCTTGAAGAGCAGCTGATTGAAGAACCAGTGATTGAAGAACCAGCGATTGAGGAGGAAGCCGTACAAGCGTTCAGCTTAGAGGAGAAGCTGGAGAAAGTGGAGGAGAAGAGGGAGCCGGAAGGTCCGCAGGCATTTATTTATACAGATGATCTGGTTGACCTGTCCGTCACCACTGAGAAGATTGCTCCAGGCTCAATTGATAGCAGCAAGCTTGCACCGAACAGCGTACATGCAAGCTCTTTAGGCGACTATGCCGTTCAGGCTATTCATCTGGGGGATGGTATTGTTCAGTCCGTTAAAATCGCAAATGGAGCGATTACGAGCAGCCATTTGGCCAATTATTCGGTTACTGGTGATAAAATTTTGGATCACTCGATTTCAGGCAGCAAGCTGAAGGATGGAAGTATAAGCTCTGAGAAGCTGGCTGATCGCACGATTGATGCAGAAAAAATAGCAGCGGGCTCGATTGAATCCAAGCATTTGAAGTCACTGCTTGTTACGACGGAGCTGATTGCTGATCAAGCGATTACATCCGAAAAAATCAAAAGCGGTGCAATACGACCTGAAAACCTGGCAAACGAGAGCATTAACAATTCGAAGCTTACTGAAGGTGCGGTTACAACCTCCAAGCTGCGTGATGGAGCGGTTACTAGCGAGAAAATCGCAGCAGAGGCAGTAGAATCGGAGCATCTGAAGGCAGGTCTTCTGCTCGCGGAGCATGTTGCGTTAGGCATTATTGAGGGGAAGCATCTGGCGGAGGGCGAAATAACTTCTGACCATCTAGCGGAGGGGTCAGTCGGAACCAGAGAGCTGCAAGCAGGAGCTGTCAAAGCCGAGCAATTGGCGGATGGAACAGTGACATCCTTGCATGTTCAGCAGGCGTCTATCCTAAGCGCGCACATTGGTGCGGGACAAATCGGAAGTGAGCATCTGGCGGATCATTTGATCAATTCGTCGAAGCTGGCAGACCAGTCGGTAACTACGATCAAAATCGTCGATCATTCCATCACGCTATCTAAGCTCTCGGATCAAAGTGTGAATGCTCAGAAGCTGGCTAGTGATTCGGTATTAAGCCGTCATTTGGGACTTGGCAGCGTTACGACAGAGAAGATTGCTGAAGGACAGATCGTTCAGGCACATTTGACGGAGCAAGTGATTGCAGAGAAGCACATTGCAGAAGGTGCAATTGCACGGGGACATTTGCAAAACGGTATTATTAACGAGGATAAACTGGCACCTCAAGCCATTAAAAAAGTGCATATTAGCCACGGAGCGGTTGGTTCGGCACAGCTCGCGGATGGCTCGATTTCTCGCAGTAAGCTGGTTGAAGGGGCGGTTGACGGATCTGTTCTGGAAGGCGGCGCAGTAGAAACCAGACATTTGCAGGATGAGGCTGTAACGTTCCAAAAGCTGGCACCGGAGTCGTTAAGGGCGTACCATTTCACTGAGGGAGCTGTAACCGGTGAGTCGCTGGCGTTTGAGGCAGTCAGCGGACAGCATTTGAAGTCTGCCATCATTGAAGCGCATCATCTAGTCACCGATGCAGTGGGCAGCAGCCATCTGCAGGATGGCTCAATATTGAGCAGCAAGCTGTCGCAAGGGGCTGTAACGGAACGTTATCTTGCACCTGGCGCGGTATTCTCTCATCATTTGGCGGATCATGTGGTCAATTCACTCAAGCTGTCTCCAGAATCTGTAACGACTGATAAGCTGGCTGATCTCAGTGTTTCGTCAGCGAAGCTGGCTGACGGAAGTGTGACAAGCGGCAAGCTGTCCTCTCATTCGATTCTTCCAAGTCATATCGCTATCAAGTCAATTAGCGCTCAGCATATTCAACCGGATTCCATTCGTTCGGCTCACATTGAAGCAAGGGCAATCGGATCTAGTCATCTGGCAGAGCATTCGGTAGGGCCTGATTCACTGCAGGATAATGTAGTAACGTCATCGAAGCTGGCATTTGGTGCAGTACAATCGAAGCAAATCGCAGATGAAGCTATACACAGTCGCCATATTGGAAACGCGGTGGTGCTCGGTATTCATTTGTCAGAGGGCTCAGTTCACGGTGCCCATTTGGTTAATGATTCGGTAACCTCTGATAAGCTCGCGGCCGGCAGCATCGTTTCGAGTCATCTGCAGAATGGCTCTGTAGGTGCGGAGGCACTGCGTTTAGAAGCAATAGGAACCGACCATTTGGAAGAGGGAGCAGTTACTTCTGCCAAGATAGCAGAGCTGTCGATCGGCGCCAAGCAGATTCAGTCGCATGCGGTATTTGCAGCACATTTGACCCCAGGCAGCGTGGGAGAGCAGGCATTGCAGGATGAATCCGTGACGAGGTCGAAGCTGGCACAGGATGCCGTTTCCAGTGAGCATGTTCAGCTCGAATCGCTAGCCGGAAAGCATCTGAAGTCAGACACGATTCAAGGCTATCATATTCGTAAAGGCACCATTACACTTGCTCATCTAGCTGGCGATGTGCTTTCATTCGATAAGCTGGCAGACGAGACCATTCCGGGTAGTAAGCTGAAGAAAGGCACGATTGGCAGTAAACAGCTCTCAGCAAACAGTGTAAGAACGGAGCAACTGAACGACGGCTCAATTACACGTGAGAAGCTTGCCGCAGATGTGATCGGGAGTGAGCAGATAGCGGATGGAAGCGTGACGGAGGCAAAGCTGACGGCCAGCAGCGTAGGTTCAGCGCAGCTTGTTGACGGTAGTGTGACGGGAGCGAAGCTGACGGTTGGTAGCGTAGGTTCAGCGCAGCTTGTTGACGGAAGCGTGACGGGAGCGAAGCTGACGGTAAGCAGTGTAGGTTCAGCGCAGCTTGTTGACGGTAGTGTGACAGGAGCGAAGCTGACGGTTGGCAGCGTAGGCGAAGCGCAGCTGGTGGACGGAAGCGTGACGGGAGCGAAGCTGACGATTGGCAGCGTAGGCGAAGCACAGCTGGTGGACGGAAGCGTGACGGGAGCGAAGCTGACGGTTGGCAGCGTAGGCGAAGCGCAGCTGGTGGACGGAAGCGTGACGGGAGCGAAGCTGACGGTTGGTAGCGTAGGTTCAGCGCAGCTTGTTGACGGTAGTGTGACAGGAGTGAAGCTGACAGCAGGCAGCGTAGGTTCAGCGCAACTGGTGGACGGAAGCGTGACAGGAGCGAAGCTGACGGTAGGCAGCGTAGGTTCAGCGCAGCTTGTTGACGGTAGTGTGACAGGAGCGAAGCTGACGGCAGGCAGCGTAGGTTCAGCGCAACTGGTGGACGGAAGCGTGACAGGAGCGAAGCTGACATTAGGAAGTGTAGGCGAAGCGCAGCTGGTGGACGGAAACGTGACGGGAGCGAAGTTGGCGTTAGGTAGCGTAGGCGAAGCGCAGCTAGCAGACGGAAGCGTGACGGAGGCGAAGCTGACGTTAGGCAGCGTAGGTGAATCGCAGCTAGCGGATGGAAGCGTGACGAGAGCGAAGCTGACGTTAGGCAGCGTAGGCGAATCGCAGCTAGCGGATGGAAGCGTGACGGGAGCGAAGTTGACGTTAGGCAGCGTAGGTTCAGCGCAACTGGTGGACGGAAGCGTGACGGGAGCGAAGTTGACGTTAGGCAGCGTAGGTTCAGCGCAACTGGTGGACGGAAGCGTGACAGGAGCGAAGCTGACGTTAGGCAGCGTAGGTTCAGCGCAACTGGTGGACGGAAGCGTGACGGGAGCGAAGCTGACGTTAGGCAGCATAGGAGAAGCGCAGCTAGCGGACGGAAGCGTGACGGGGGCGAAGCTGACAGTCGGCAGCGTAGGAGAAGCGCAGCTGGTGGACGGAAGCGTGACAGGAGCGAAGCTGACGGTAGGCAGCATAGGAGAAGCGCAGCTAGCGGACGGAAGCGTGACGGGGGCGAAGCTGACGAATGGCAGCGTAGGCTCGGCGCAACTGGTAGATGGAAGCGTGACAGGAGCGAAGCTGGCGAATGGCAGCGTAGGTTCGGCGCAACTAGTGGATGGAAGCGTGACGGGAGCGAAGCTAACGGTAGGCAGCGTAAGCGAAGCGCAGTTAGCGGACGGAAGCGTGACAGGAGCGAAGCTGACAGCAGGTAGCGTAGGCGAAGGGCAGCTGGCAGACGAAAGCGTGACAGGAGCGAAGCTGACAGCAGGTAGCGTAGGCGAAGGGCAGCTAGCAGACGGAAGCGTGACAAGAGTGAAGCTGACAGCAGGTAGCGTAGGCGAAAAGCAGCTAGCGGACGGAAGCGTGACAGGAGTGAAGCTGACGAACGGCAGCATAGGCTCGGCGCATCTGATAGACGGAAGCGTGACGGGAGCGAAGCTGACGAATGGCAGCGTAGCTACGGCGCAACTAGTGGATGGAAGCGTGACAGGAGCGAAGCTGACGTCAGGCAGTGTAAGTTCGGAACAGTTAGCAGACGGAAGCGTGACAGGAGCGAAGCTGACGTCAGGCAGCGTAAGTTCGGAACAGATAGCTGACGGAAGCGTGACAGGAGCGAAGCTGACGGCAGGTAGCGTAGGCTCGGAACAGTTAGCTGACGGAAGCGTGACAAGAGCGAAGCTGACGTCAGGCAGTGTAAGTTCGGAACAGTTAGCTGACGGAAGTGTGACAGGAGCGAAGCTGACGGCAGGCAGTGTAGGTTCGGAACAGTTAGCAGACGGAAGCGTGACAGGATCGAAGCTGACGGCAGGCAGTGTAGGCTCGGGACAGTTAGCAGACGGAAGCGTGACA
Source organism: Paenibacillus sinopodophylli (assembly GCF_005930355.1). GTDB lineage: Bacteria > Bacillota > Bacilli > Paenibacillales > Paenibacillaceae > Pristimantibacillus > Pristimantibacillus sinopodophylli. The sequence goes on along the minus strand of NZ_VDBO01000010.1, from coordinate 112,285 downwards.
GGAGCGAAGCTGACGGCAGGCAGCGTAGGCTCGGAACAGTTAGCAGACGGAAGTGTGACAGGGGCGAAGCTTACGGCAGGAAGCATAGGCTCAGTGCAAATCGCGCAGGGCAGCATTACGGCAGATAAGCTGGCACCTGGTTTACTGAACAGCTTCTCATCAAGCACGGAGAATCTACAGTCTGAACAGATTGCTGTCGACTCGATTGGTGAAGAGCATTTACAGAAGCAATCAGTTGGACTTTCTGCACTCCGTTTCACACCAGTAATAGCCAGCTCTAGTTTCGGCGTTGTGAGACAACAGTTCGGGCTGGCGCCTTACAGCTTTGCTGCTCAGGAGGAACAGGTTGAGCTTATTATCGTTTTCGAGGTGCCTTTTGCAGATAATCGTTATGTATTGACGGTTACCACTGATAATCCAGCATGTTATGCTGTCGTTCATTCTAAGGCGATTGATAGAGCGGCCATCGTCATCATACGCACGAGAATCAGCCATGAGCCGCGTGGAAATATGAACTGGATTGCAATCGGAAAAGGATAAGCCATATAACAGGACTGTTAGCATAGGCCGATAGAGCCTTTAGCGACAGTCCTTTTTTCTGGAAAGCTATTTTAAAATATAGGAAAGGAAATGATTTCGCTATCCTTTCTCTATATTTCTCGGAATGAAACGCGCCGTGCCGCCAAAGGACGGCGACAGCCGTTTCACCTTTAAATATAGGAAAGGAAATGATTTCGCCATTCTTTCTCTATATTTCTCGGAATGAAACGCGCGCAGCTGTCAGAGGATGGGGACAACTGTTTCACGATGAATCATTCTTGCACTACAACTTTCATCGCAGCCGCTTCTATCAGCTGTACGCTTGCCGTTACAGATATGTGTTCCCTACATACAATATGTTGTTAAAGCGTTCGACTATATGACGGATTGGAGAGGTTAATGATGAGACGCAAAAAAAGGCCGGTCCGACGTCTCAAAACTAATGCAGGCTTGCGGAAAAATGCTGAAAAACGGATGGAGCGCTATAAGTCGGGACTGAACGAGGGCTACCATCAAGGCGTGCAAGCGGGCATAGCAAGCTATGATGCGCTTTTTGATGGAACCAGTATAGTCATCCCAAGCGATAACGAGGTTGAATCTGTAAAAGCATGCATTGAAGGCATTATGGAGCTTACCGATTTGCCTTACGAGATTATCGTCGTCGATAACGGGTCTACTGATGGAATCGAATCTTATTTGAAGCAATTGGACGGACAGGTTCGATATCGAATATTAACTGAACCAGCTGGCTATACCGGTGCAGCGAATATTGGCTTCATGATGGCGAAAGGTACGACTATTCTGTTGTTGAACAGCCGTATGCGTCCGATGGAGAACTGGCTTGATAATCTTCTTATTTGTCTGAATAGCGAGCCTGGTATCGGTATTGTCGGCCCTATATCTTCCGGTTTGAGCGGGAAACAGCAGATCATCCTGCATGTGGATGATCTGAATGATACGCATGAATTTGCTAGAAGGAATAATGAAAGTGATTCGTCGAAATGGCATCAAGTGGAACGCTTGTCTAGCAGCTGTTTGTTATTCCGGCGCGAACTTCTTGAGAGAGTAGGCTATTTGGATGAAGGCTGCTTCGAAGCACCATACGATGCAGATGATTATGGCTATCGAACCCGGCTTCAAGGCTATTCGCTTGTATGTGCAAGAGACGCTTTTATTCATATGGAGCAAAATACGGATGAATTATCTATACAGGCTTCCGACGAGCTGAATATAGCGACAGGAAAAAGTGAAGGCTCAAATCGATACTTCCATAGTAAATGGAGCGGGTTAGAAGAATCTCTATTCGAGAAGACATTGCTCGTGTATACCGGGCAGCAACCACTGACTGAGGCAGAGGCCAAACTTGGAGAAGCTCTGTTCTATCCGCAGCAAATGGTCGTTAAGGGACTGGGTTCTATTGCGTACTTGATCGAAGGGCATATTAGAAGGCCAATAGAGGGGTCGTATGACCATAAGATAATCCGTTTATCACAGCTAGACTTATGGCGATGGACGGTCGGTGAGAAAATAGCAGCGGAAAAAGTATGCGAGTATACGGAAAGGCTTCACCTGACTGATCTAGCGAAGGCTCATGAACATGTCGTTTGCGAGAGCAGGAACGGGAGCAGCTATTATATTGAGAATGGGAAAAAGCGAATGATTATTAGCCGGCTTGCAGTAGAGGGCTGGAATTTGCCCAATCACGAGTGCCGCATGCTGTCTGAGGAGGAGCTTGATGCTATTCCAGAAGGCTTGCCGCTAATCGCGCCGATAACACTTCGACAAGCTTTGTAGCTATCAAGAATAGTACCTCTGCCGTACAGTCCGCATATGCTATAGGAGCAAGGAGGGGATCGGCATGCACCAATCGATTACGGAAGTGATGCATCATATGTCTCAAGCGAGCACAGAGCTTGCAAGGCTGCTGGAGGCGGAGCGCCATATAACGGTCCGGCTCTCTGAAATCGTAAAGGCAATTCCAGATGAGGACCCCGAATTTGGCGGAATTAATGGGATTCTTGATAATACGCAATCAGTAGGCCAAAGCATCATTGCTTATCTAAACAGCTTGGCTGAGTTTCAGGAAACGCTTGCCGGACAGCTTACCTTTGTTATCCACGAGTTAAGGGAACCGAGTGAAGAAGAATGATGAGAAGATAAGGAGGCTTTGCTTGCAATGAATCGCGAACAATCGTATTTGCGGATGCTGGGCTCAGCTGCGAATATGCAATGGAACATAGCTATTATGCTTGAAGCCAAAGCGTCCGAGGCCGAGAAGATGCGCAGCTGGATTTGCAATCATTTGCATAGCAACAGCTTCGGATCGGAGCAAGCACAGCTGGGGCAATCCATTCAGATGCATGATCAAGTCATTGAGGTTATTGATGGGATCGCCAAACTTAATCAAGGCATGGTGTCTATTATGAAGGCAGTACTTCAGCAGGAGGAAGAAGTGACAGAGGGCTACGGTGAAGGACTTCCTTCGTTAGGCAAGGGCTTTTCGTTCGGGGACAAAAGCTGATGAACCGCTGGCAGAACGAGCTGGAAACTAGAATGGCATTTCTATCTGCGCTTGCAAGAAGTCAAAACGCACTTGCGCGCATATTGGAGAGCATGGCAGAGGCGGGGGAATGCTCTCCACATACGAGCAAGCTGCTACAGGATAATGTCAGTACCCTCACTGCTATGCAGGAATCGATCGCAGAGACGGTAACAGGTCTTGCATGGCGTAGAAGGAATGTACGAAAGGGAAGACCTGTTCAGCCATGGCTTCAACCGAAATTGTCCATTCAAAGTTTTGCTTCGTTTGGGGGTGAAGCCAGTGTTGAACAATAAACGAAAATCGGCTGTAAGCACGAATAAGAGTCAGAAGAGCGTGCGTAAAACGACAGGACGAAGAGGCATAGCGGGTAAGAAAGTTCTTCATCGCCGCAAGCCTGTTGCCAGAAAACGTTTTGCTCATAAAGAAAACGAGAGGGCAGAGCTTGGCCAAACCTTTAATAACGGCTATAATACAGGGTTTGCTAAAGGGTTTGAGGATGGACATCAAGCCGCTTATGAGAAACGTCAATCTTAGACCATTAAAGTCTTATATCTGCTGTCAAATCCTATGAAACAGGTGCGACGACAGGGTATAAGGCTTATTTGTCTTGTGCTATAGCGACCAGCGCAGTACGACACCAGCTTGTGTTAAACCGCCGCCGAAACCGTATAGCAGCATAAGCTGGCCAGGCTTTACGATACCTGACTTTAAGCCTTCGTCTATCGCGAGCGGAATAGAGGCTGCGGACGTATTCCCATATTGTGTGATGCTGGACAAAGTTTGCTGAGGTGTGAATCCGGTCTTCTCGCATAGCGATTCGATGATGCGCATATTCGCACTGTGAGGAATAAACCAATCGATATCGTTTGTGGTGTATCCACTGCGCTCTAATAACTGCTGGATGCCTTCAGCAACATGACTGATTGCCCACCGGTAGACTTCGCGTCCATTCTGTACGATATAGCCGTTTGTTTGTATAGCATGCTCGCCAATCGCAGAAGCTAAGCTGCTGCGGTAAAGAAGATGGCCGCGTTCGCCATCCGTTTTGGTATACACAGCGGCAACGTCGCCCTGACCATTGTAAGAGGCCTCCATCAGAAATGCGCCTGCACCATCGCCGAACAGAATACAAGTTGTACGGTCACTGTAATCGGTAATTTTGGACAAGGTTTCGGCTCCCAGCACTAATATTTTGCGATGTGCACCAGATAGCAACAGTCCATTTGCTAATTGAATCGCAGCAGCAAAGCCTGCACAGGCAGCTTGAATATCTGCTGCACCAGCGTTAACGATGCCATAATGTGCTTGAACCTGTGAGGCAACGCTTGGAAAAACGGCATCAGGGGACGAGGTAGCTACAATAATATAATCAACATCGGTTATGTGCACGCCATAACGATCAATCATGTTATCGATTGCGCCGAAACACAGGTCGCTAGTGAATTGGTTGTCAGCAGCAATATGACGTTCCTTAATACCGGTGCGCTGGACAATCCATTCATCACTTGTATCAACAAGCTTTTCCATCTCCGCATTCGTTAATATTCGTTCAGGAACGTACGTACCGATTGCAGTTATAGCTGCGTTGGAATGAACGGCAAACGTTTTTTTATCCATCATGGCGAGCACACTTCCTTTCGAAATTAGTACCAAGTACTAGTAGTTGATACTAATTTACTTTATTCCTTATGTGTTGTCAATGAGGTGAATAGATATATGGGATCAAGCAAACGCTAAGCAAGGGTCTTGAACCTAATCCAATAAGCATGGAGGATGGCTAAATGCGCAAACAAATCGCTGTTTTGTCTGCAGGTGTGTTGCTTAGCACGATGCTGGCAGGCTGCATGGAAAATCACGGTGAGCTTGGGAATAAAGACATCCGCTCGAACAGTATAAGATATGATGCAAACGGTAATTTACTCCAAAATAAACGGTTCGCCGATGATCAGATGAATGAGATGAATCGGGTTAACGGACGCAGATTGAACAGTAACAATGTGATTGGCTCTCATAAAAATTACCGCATGGAAATGAGCGAGAAGATCGCTGAAGAGATTACCAGCCTTGGCATTGTACAATCCTCTTACGTTATGCTGACTGACCACAATGCTTATGTAGCGGTATCTCTGGATGAAGGAGAGCCTAAGGTTGATTCCAAAATGCTTAGCCGTACGAATAACGGTTATAGAGGGAAAGAAGGCGCGGACATCAGCAGGCGCATGAGCAGCTTGTCTACAGGGCAGGACATGCTCACGGATGCAATGAAGGATCAAATTGCAAACAAAGTAAAAGAGCTCAATATAAGTATCGAGCATGTGTATGTGTCAGCCAACCCAGATTTCGTTGGGCGAATGACAGCCTATATGAATGATGTGAGGCTTGGGCATCCTATACAAGGCTTTATAGCCGAGTTTAATGCAATGGCCGAGCGAGTCTTTCCTAAGAAGTCGGGTGAAGATCAGATGCACGGCAGAAGCACGAAGGACATACGGATGATATATGACTGAAGCAAGTGGGCTGCCCAACATCAGCAAGTCTGATAAGCGGGCAGCCTATTTCGTTAATTGCTGCTATTCTCAGACTTGGATAGCAGGGTCACTGGTTTAATGATATATTTCTTGAACGTATTCGTACGGATAATGAGTGCTCCTCTGCTTGCTAACAATTTCGCATCCGTTACTTTCCACGTATGAGAGGATGAATTTTTCCGGCGAAAGGCGACGAAGTTGTAGCGTGAGGTTGTATATAGCTTGAAGCCCTTTGATAGACAAGATCGTATAAAGCGCACATCGGTGCCTTGTATAAGCTTCGTCGAAAATTTCACCTTTTCCAATACGCGCTTATGAAACATAATCGTTGCCCCTGCGATTTTCTTGCATCTGCTGTTTGCGGGAACGGCTGGTCTTCGGAATAGCAGCCTCGAACGGTGCGGGAAAAAGAAGTAGCAGGAACGCTTGCCGACAATGTCTGCATTGGATCTTGAGAACTGCTGCATCGCTTCTGCTACATAGTGCGGTGAATAATAATCATCATCGTCAAGCTTGGCGATATAATTGTACTTTGCCTTCTCTGCTCCGTAATTTAAGCATGCGCCTAAGTTTTTACGCTCATCCACCCGGTATACGGATACATTCGGATACTCTGAAGCCAACTTCTTGTAAGGTGCCAGAGAAAGAGCATTATGATTAACGATAATAATCAGCTCTTTCGTTGTCCAGGTCTGGCGGTCGTAGTTCCGAAAGATATGATGAATATACGGCTCACGAATGGTCGCGGCTATCATGGATACGCCTTCGTCCGCAAGCTTCAACGAAGTTCGTTCCAAGCTGAGGATTTAATGAGCTTATATTGCTTTTCATTAATAATTTTATTGTAGAGCTTCAGAAACTTGCTGGTCATGACGCGATCTGAGAAGCGGGCTTTGACATAGCGTCTGCATGCTCTTGCAGAAGGAAGTTTTTTCGGATGTTTTGCTTTCGCGATCATCGCTTTTGTGTTTTTACAGATGAGCTGCGGCATTCCCTTCAGCACCTCAGGCACAGCACCTCCGCTCTGAAAGCCGAGTGCAGGCGTTCCGCAGGCCATCGCCTCGATCAGTACGAGCCCGAACGGCTCATCCCAAGTAGATGTAAACAACACACAGCTTGCTTCAGAGAGCAACTGCTGCTTTTTGCTACCACCTACGGACCCCACGTATCGAATTTGCTTATTCAGATGGGGTTTGATCTTGGTTTTGAAATATTTTTTATCGTAGACGGGACCTGCGATGATCAAATCCTTACCTGTCTTCTTCGCGACCTTAATGGCGAGATGAACCCCTTTTTCCTCCATCATTCGGCCCAGAAAAAGAAGATGCTTTTTTTTCTTTTTGCGGAACTTGTAATCCTTCATCCGAATGCCGTTGTGCACGTAAAATCCCTTTTTATCGCCGTACTTGCTCCATATTTTTTTGCTGACGTAAACAGGAAGTTGCACGCCGGTCACTCCCTTCGAATGGGAGCTTCGAATGGTTGGAATAGGCGGGTTTGCTTTCGCGACGATTCCGTAATGATCATGGATGAAATCGACGTCGTTCGGGAGGTGTTTTTTTATGAAAGCCAACTGCTCCGTAGCATTATTCGATGGATAATAGAAGGTTTTGGTAGCACAGGCCGTCGTTCCTTTTTTGGCGAATAAAAAAACCTGATGACCACGCCTCATCAGTTCCTCGGTTAAATAATACACTTCCCGCTGGGTACCACCATAGTCCTTAGGCGGAACAGGAATCGTATTGTTTGAAATTTGGGCAATTCGCAAAGCAGCTCAGCTCCTTTCTTTAATTGCAGCAGGGAACAAGGTATACCACTGTTCTAGCCTCCCTGCTATAGAGGTATTTGGAATTAAGACACGTATTTTTTAAAGTTACGGGTATGTCGGACCAGCTTGCAATGAGACATATATCGTTTTGTACTCTTTTTCTGCGTATGGGAGCCAATGTTTTTTCTTCTCACGCATACATAATGCTTTTTGGATACGGAGTAGATTTTGTAGCCTCTTCGGCGGCACCTGCCGGTCCAGCCCGAATCGGTGCCCACTAATTTATTTTCTGGGAATTTCACTTTTTTCCATAAGGATTTGCGGAACAGAAGCGTTCCTCCCTTGACGGAGCGCTGATATTTGCGTTCGCCGCCAGAGCGAAACACCATCAGCGCCTTTTTTTCCTCAAAATAAAGATACGAGGTATGTTTGCCGATGATTTGGGCTTTCCCTTTTTTGAGTGCGCGGACGGACTCACGTAAATATTTCGGCCCGTAATAGTCATCATCGTCGAACTTTGTAATAATGCCGTTCTTCGCCTTTCCGATGGCAAAATTCAAGCATTTGCCCAGCTTGTATTTCTCAGAGAGCCGATACACCCTAACCTCGTTATCCGGATATCGCCTTGCTCTTTCTTTCCACGCTTCCATATTCATATTGTTTTTGTTCAGCACGATAATCATTTGTTTGTCCTTCCACAGCTGCCGATCGTAATTGGCGAAAACATTATCCATAAAGGATGACCTCATCGTACAGGCAATGATGGTTACCATTCGTTCATCTCCTCGTTCTGTTTGACTAGCTTAGCTTTTCTCTTATTCCATGCAGAGTTTTTGATGAGCTTATACTTGTTCCCCTTGATGATCTTTGCATAAAGTTTCAGGAATTGATCGGTCATGACGCTGTCTGAGAAATGTCTCCGCACGTATCGTCTACACCTGTGGGGAGAAGGAAAGCGCTTGGCATTTCTTATCTTGGACACCATCACCCGCGTGTTCGAGCAGAGGAGCTGGGGCAAACCTTTCAGCACCTCAGGCACTGCGCCTTTCTTGAAGCCAAGCACGGGAGTACCACTTGCCAATGCTTCGATTAGAACAAGACCAAACGGTTCATCCCAAGTAGATGTGAACAGCACGCAGCTTGCACCTGCAAGCAGCTCGTGTTTCTTGCTTCCACCGACCGGACCTATATAGCGGATCCGTTTGTTCAGGTGCGGCTTAATTTTGGCATTAAAATACTTCCTGTCATTGAGCGGACCTGCAATGATTAGCTCTCTTCCGGTTTTTTGGGCAACCTTGATCGCAAGATGCACGCCCTTCTGTTCAATTAACCGACCGAGGAAGAGCAAATAACCGCTTTTCTTTTTCCTAAATTCATAATCTTCGACGCGAATGCCATTGTAGACATAGAAGCCTTTGTTTTTACCGTATTTCCGCAATATCGTTTTGCTCACGTAGACGGGCAGTTGTACGCGGCTGACTCCTTTTGAATGGGAGTTGCGAATCGTTGGAATAGGTGGATTGGCTTGTGCGACGATCCCGTAATGGTCATGGATGAAATCGGCGTCCTCAGGGATGTTCTTTATAATAAAATCGAGCTGTTCTTTCGGGTTGTTCGAAGGATATTCAAAGGTTTGAGTCGCCCCAGCGGTCGAGCCTTCCTTGGCGAATAAGATAACCTCATGTCCACGGCGAACCAATTCCTCGGTTAGATAATAAACGTCACGCTGTGTGCCGCCGTAATCTTTGGGAGGAACTGGAATCGTATTTGTCGATACTTGAACAATCTTCAAATGTACTCAGCTCCCTTAGGTTAGTAACTATGGGCATTTCATGTTAGGATATGAGCCGTTTTCAGAAGTCGACACGGCGCATTCATTAGTTGGGCTGAGAAAAATCCGCTGCACTCGAGCAGTATGGAGCTACTCGGCCCACACCAAACCAGATGGAATTTAATAGATTAATAGAAACTGATTTAATAGGGGAGATGCGATTTGAAAGGACTTATCCTATGTGCGGGTAAAGGGACGAGGTTGTATCCGATCACTTTAAAGCTTCCAAAAACACTAATTCCTGTAGCTAACATTTCGATTCTGCAATCTTGTATCGAGAAATTAAAGGAGCAGGCGATCGTAGAGATCGGGGTCGTTATTCATCCATCACAGGAAGACATGATTCGCGCGCAGGTCGGCAGCGGAGAAATTTGGGGCGTTGCGCTCACTTATATTTATCAATATGAAGCGAAAGGTATCTCGCACGCAGTGAAACAAGCGCAAACATTTATCGGTGAGGAGGCATTCCTGCTGCTGCTGGGAGACAACCTCATTTCTCATAGCCTTACGGAGCTGAGATTAGACGTCGAGGCCAGAGGCAGCAGCGGCTCCTTGCTGCTGGCTGAGGTAGCGAATCCACGCGATTACGGCATCGCAGAAGTGCAAGATGGACGCATTCTGCAGTTGGAGGAGAAACCAGCGGCGCCGAAGTCTAAGCTTGCCGTATTAGGTGCTTATGCGCTGGACAGCTCGATCTTTCAAGCGGTCCATCAGATCAAGCCATCACAGAGAGGTGAATACGAAATTACAGATGCTATACAATGGCTCATTAATCATGGCAAGCAAGTGACCTATCATGTGACCGAGCAACTTAACATGGATGTCGGAACTGTTGAGAGATGGCTGCAGGCGAACAAGCAGATGCTTGATGCGCAGCCGGCCAAGGATGCTATCCATCATTCCGTTATAATGGACAATTGCTCCATTGTATCTCCTGTATCTATTAAGCAAGGAAGTGTCCTCAAAAATTGCGTAATTGGTCCTTATGTTTCCATTAGTTCTGATTCACATATTGAAGACTGCCGCATCGAGAATTGCATCCTGCTAAGCGGCGTTCATTTGAAACATATTCCTTATTTGTTGAAAGACACGATCATCGGCTTTCAATCCGTAATGACAGGTTTGCAGGCAAAGAAAGAAGGGGGAAGTGAATGAATCTATTAGTAATCGGGACTGGCTATGTCGGATCTACTACTGCGATGGTTTTTGCTGAGCTTGGCTGGAAGGTGACGGGGCTGGATGTGGATGCTCACAAAATTAATCAGCTAGGGCAGGGCATCCTTCATTTCTATGAGCCAGGCTTAGAGGAGCTGATCAGGAAGCATATACAGTCGGGTCAAATGAAGTTCACAACGGATAAGGACAAAGCAATACAAGAGAACGATATCATCTTTATTTGCGTAGGAACACCTTCTCTTCCGGATGGGAGCGCCGATCTGCGCTTTGTGAAGGAGGTCGCTGAAGAGATTGGCCAGAAGATGAATGGCTATAAGCTGGTCGTAACCAAAAGCACCGTTCCAGTCGGGACACAAGAACTGATTGCTAGCTGGATTAAGGCAGCGCAGGAGCAGCAATACCCCTTCGATGCAGCGTCCAATCCGGAGTTTCTGCGTGAAGGAAAAGCGGTAGAGGATGCGTTAAATCCGGATCGTATCATCATCGGTACTCCAAGCGAGCGAGCGGCGAATCAGCTCAAAGCACTCTATCATTCATTTATATGCCCCGTTGTCGTAACCTCGCCGCGTACAGCAGAGTTTATCAAATATGCTTCAAATGCATTTCTAGCAACAAAGATTTCATATATAAACGAGCTTGCTAGACTTTGCGACAAGCTGAACGTCAATGTTAAGGAGGTCGCCAGCGGAATTGGTTTGGATCCACGTATTGGGCCCAGCTTCCTGCAAGCCGGAATCGGCTATGGGGGATCGTGTTTTCCTAAGGATGTATCTGCCTTAATTCTAACTGCCAAGCATAACAACATCGAGCTTAGCGTGCTTGAGAAGGTCATGCAGGTTAACCAGACGCAGCACAGTTATCTGACGGATAAAGCGAGGGAGCGGCTCGGAAGCTTCTCGGATAAAAAAATAGCGATTCTAGGCTTAGCATTCAAGCCAGATACGGATGATATCCGGGAGGCGCCATCCCTTCGAATCATCGAAAGTCTGTTGGATGAGCGAGCACAATTAACGCTTTATGACCCTGTAGCCGTACTGCCAAACGATGTGAAATATGCATCTGTAGCGGTATGTATGGAGGTGGAGGAGGCGCTGCAGGATGCAGATGCAGTGTTTTTATGCACGGAGTGGCCAACCATACGTAGTATCGATTGGTCGAAGATGAAACAAGTTATGGCACGTGGCAATGTATTTGACGGAAGAAACCTGCTGAATGCTCAACATATGAAGGCACTGGGCTACTACTATCAAAGTATCGGCAGTAATGATTAGCTGCTTATTGTCCAATCCATTCATAGAGCTTCTTCATATACTATTTCAGTTGACTATCATCGCTAGAAAGAAGGTGACATCATAGAGGATGAGCACGGAATCAACCGATTTATTTCGAATGAGACAGCGAACGGTAGCTATAATTGGACTTGGCTATGTAGGCCTGCCGTTAGCACTGCTGTTTGCTAGGAAAGGCTTTCATGTGCTTGGCATTGACTTGGATCAGCATAAAATTGAGAAGCTGAGCAGTGGAGAGAGTTATATCCTTGAGGTTAAGGATGTAGAAATTCAGGAAGCGATCGCAGCGAAGAGGCTTACTCCAACTGTGGAATACAGCCAAATAGATACAGCAGAAGCTGTAATTATATGCGTACCTACTCCGCTTACTGCTTACGGTACACCTGATTTAAGCTTTCTGACACAGGCGGCACGAGAGATTGGCTGTCGGCTCCGCGAGGGACAGCTTGTCATCTTGGAAAGCTCAACGTATCCGGGAACGACAAGAGAGGTGCTGCTCCCTGTTCTAAGTGCTTTCGATCTGGTTGTGGGAGTTGATTTTCATTTGGCGTATTCACCGGAACGGGTCGATCCTGGCAATCAGGATTATCGTGTGGCGGATATTCCTAAGGTTATTAGCGGGATTACGCCCAACTGCTTGAATAGGATCGAAGAGCTCTATGGCTGCATCTTCACGCAGCGGCATCGTGTTTCCACAACCGATGCCGCCGAAATGACAAAGCTACTGGAGAATTCTTATCGTCTAATTAATATTTCCTTTATTAATGAGCTGGCGATGATCTGCGATGTGCTTGCCTTAAATTTATGGGAAATTATTGAGGCAGCGAGCACGAAGCCGTTTGGTTTTAAAGCCTTTTATCCCGGACCGGGAGCTGGCGGCCATTGTATTCCTGTAGATCCCGCTTATTTGGCTTGGAAAATCAAGCAATATGGCATCAAATCCGATTTCATTCAAATATCGAATACGGTGAACCGTATGATGCCGATGTATATGACGCAGCAATTGAAACTGCACTTAGCACCAAAGTCGTTGTCCAGTGCGCGAATATTGGTTTATGGGGCTGCGTATAAGCGGGATATTGCTGATGCCAGGGAGTCGGCTGCCATCGAGCTTATTCATATGCTTCAGCTTGAAGCGGGGTGTGTGATGTATCATGATCCTTATGTTCCCTCGATACAGGCAGGAGGCATCATGCTTGAGAGTGTGAAGCTTGATGAAGCAATGCTGAGCCAGGTGGATTGTGTCATTATTGCAACCGATCATTCGAGTCTTCCCCTACAGCTGTTGCTGGACCATGCTCCGTTTATTTATGATACTCGCAATGTAACGAACGGAGCGTTAGGGAAAGCAAAGATCGTGCGATTCGGCGGCGGATGGAGCTAGAAGAACTTATTCGATTCATGATAAGGGGTTGTCCAGAAAGTCAGCTTTAACTGACTTTCTAGACAGCCCCTTCCTGCAAAAACATCCAGATAAAAAAGTTGGACGGAAAACTTTACGTTTTCCGCCCAACTTTTTATTTTAGGGACATATTGGACAGCCCCTTATAAGCTTACAGTGATTCTTGCACAACAAATTTGCGATAATCGTCGGTATGGGTAATCAGGATGCCGGTGCTGAGGAAATATTCTTTCGATGGCTTCCAGGTGTGAAGATTTGGATCCGTTCTGCGATTGCACACATAGTTGTAGCGATTGGTTGTGAAAATTTTGAAGTGCGACAAGCGGCAATCCCGAAGAAAAGCAACGTCCTCGCCTAGAGATATATGCTGGAAGCGTACTCGTTGAAATACTTTTTTGCGGAATAACAGCGTTGCCCCCGCAATTTGTGTCGTGTAGGCATTTTCTCGATTAGGAAATCGCAGTGATAACGATTTATCCTCTTCCAAATAAGTGTGATAAGCGCTTTTTCCGATAATATCGGCTTTTGTCGTTCTCAAAGCATGAAGCGCCGAGCTGACGTAGAACCGGGAGTAGAAATCATCATCATCGAATTTAGCGATTACTTCAAATTGGCTCCTTTCAGCGGCGAAGTTTAAGCACTCGCCAAGAGTTGCAGATTCCGGTAATTGGTAAACGGTAATATTCGGATAAATAGCAGATCGTTCCTGCCAATCGGCTAAGCTGAGCTGATCATTATTCAAGATAATGATCAACTCTTTGTTTTCTATGATCTGCCTGCCGTAATTATTGAAAATGTTGTACATATAAGGGAGTTTATTCGTGCAAGTAACCATTGAAACACCAGTTTCGGTCGCTGCCTTTCTTTTCTGCTTTTTCATTCTCACCAAGCACACCACCTAGGTTTGTTCATTTAGGTTCGATCTTCCCTCTTTTCTGGAATGGTTAAATAAATTTTCCCTTTTTAAGCAATCGTTCAATTTCATCGTAGGACATGAGATCTTGGTCGGATTGGAAGTACGGGAAGGTTACTTTTGGCAGATGTTTGTAGTGGTTATAGAGCTGATCGCTAGGATGAGAGGGGAGGATGACATAGTATTGCTCGTCGTATTTGTAGGAGTATGGCGATTCTGATGTTGAGATGAGCACTTCATGAAGCTTTTCTCCAGGGCGTATCCCGATGTCCTTAACCGGTAGATTTGCTCCTCCGAAGACGTTTTTGAGTACTTGAATGAGATCGATGATCTTGCATGCAGGCATTTTCATGACGAAGGTTTCTCCACCGACGGCGACTGCTGTAGCCTTCAGCAGCAGTTGAATCGCCTCAGGTACCGTTAAGAAGAAACGAGTCATATCCATATCGGTAAGTGTAAGTTCTTGACCGTCGATAATCTGCTGTTTGAACAAAGGAACGACGCTGCCGTTCGTACCCAGCACATTGCCTCCGCGTATACAAACAAACCGTGTTTTTTCACTTAAATCATTGGCTTTGATAATGATTTTCTCGCCGATCGCTTTCGTCATGCCATAGAAGTTAATAGGATCTACCGCTTTATCCGTGGAGACGTCAATGACCTTATCTACCCCTTGCGCGATGCTGGCACGGATAATGTTCTGGGTACCTAGAACATTCGTCTTGAGGGCCTCATAGGGCTGGTATTCGCAAATCGGTACATGTTTTAATGCAGCAAGATGGAATACATAATCGACACCTTGGCAAGCTTCATGAACGGCATCGTAATCGCGAACGTCTCCGATCATGAAGTTCAGTTTTGGACTGTTGAATTTTCTTTTGAGATCAACCTGGGTAAATTCATTACGGGAAAAGATGCGAATCTCCTTAGGATCGGCTCCTAGAAGGTTTCGAGTCAATTCTTGTCCCCACGAGCCTGTTCCGCCTGTGATTAAAATCGTTTTATTACTAAACATGTGTAACCCTCCTTGGATACTTATGACTGGATGGGTGCTGCGTGATTGCTCATCTACTTAAAGCTTCTATTTGTTCCAGATGACTCTATTAACAATTTTGGTGTAGCTCTGAATAATTTTGACAACCTTAATGGATACATTCGTGTCTTGGTAGTCGGGAACGGGTGGATTTGCGTGGGTGTTATTCGAATAAATACCGACTGCGAGCTGAATGGATTCGAGTATATCGTTGCCGGATACACCGCCAATGACGACCGTTCCTTTGTCAAGCACCTCAGGCCGCTCTGTACTTGTGCGAATTAAAACGCCGGGGAAGCCGAGTATAGCGGACTCCTCACTGAGCGTACCGCTGTCGGAAAGGACACAATATGCATGCTGTTGAAGATGGTTGTAATCAAGGAAACCGAATGGCTGATGAATGTGCACGAGAGGATGCAGAGCTAGCTGCTTAGCCTGCAATTTTTTGAGAGACCTGGGATGCGCGGAGTAGATGATAGGAAGCTGCAGCTCCTCTGCAACGTGGTTGATGCCTTCAATTAATGAAATAAAGCGCTCATCAATATCCAAGTTTTCCTCGCGATGTGCGCTGAGCACTATATATTTCTGTTTCTCTAAGCCAAGCTGAGCTAGAATAGGCCGGTTATCGACTTCATGCTGGAACTCTGCGAACACTTCGGGAAGCGGAGAGCCGGTTACAAAGATATGCTCCTTGCGAACGCCCTCGGCAAGCAAATACCTTCGGCTATGCTCCGTATATGGCAAGTTGACATCACTGATATGGTCGACAATGCGGCGGTTTGTTTCCTCCGGCACATTCTGATCAAAGCAGCGGTTGCCTGCCTCCATATGAAAAATGGGAATCTTCAGCCGTTTGGCCGCAATTGCGCTTAAAGCGCTATTCGTATCTCCGAGCAAAAGTACGGCATCTGGCTGTACCTGTTGCATTATGGTGTACGAATGCGCGATGACATTGCCGATTGTTTCTCCCAAATTTTTGCCGACTACGCTCAAATAATAATCCGGCTTTCTAAGTTGCAGATCTTCGAAGAAAACGTCATTGAGCTGCGGATCCCAGTTTTGGCCCGTATGCACAAAAACATGATCGAAGTATTGATCACAAGCTTTAATGACTGACGCTAAGCGAATGATCTCCGGTCTTGTGCCCAGGATCGTCATCACTTTCAATTTGTTCACCGATTACCACCTCCAGGTACCATTTATTTTCCATAAGCTCCTTTAAACGATTTGATCCTCAAGATTCTACATGAGAACTCACCTCCTGCAGTGTGGCTGTACGTCTATGGTTTGAGCGAACATTACTTTATATTATTCTATTGGATAGTTAACCGCGTCGGTCATTTATCCAGCACAGAGAGATTTAGTTCATAGACTAGAAGATATGAGCCTTATTTTGCAAGGAGACTCGCATTGCCAGAAAACCGACATATACTAGACAGAGGATTTTTCGAGTTAAACATGGCGGAGAGGGGAATGTTATGCGAAATATTCTAGTTACAGGTTCAAACGGGTTTCTTGGGAAAAATCTAATAGAAGGATTAAGGCAGCTTCCGCATGTGAATATTCTAATGTGCAGCAGGAGCACGAGCAGCGAAGAACTGGAGCAGCAGCTGTCAAAGGCCGATTTTATTTATCATTTGGCGGGTATCAATCGGCCTGAGCGCACAGAGGATTACGATGGAAACGTAGAATTGATGAAGCAAATGGTTGATGGGTTGAAGCGAATGAACAACAGACCAAGCATCGTATTTGCATCAACGATTCATGCTGCTTCTGACAATCCTTACGGAAGAAGCAAGAAGGAAGCAGAGGATCTATTGATCAGATATGCTGAAGAGACTACGGCACCGATATTTATATTTAGGCTTCCGAATCTGTTCGGCAAGTGGTGCAAGCCAGCGTACAATTCAGTAGTTGCGACATTCTGCCATCATGTTTCCCGTGATATGGATATATCGATATCGAATCCTGATCAGCAGATAGAACTTGCCTATATCGATCATGTCATTAAGCGGTTTATTGCCTTGCTTGAGAAGTCCGAATCTACCGAAAATGTGTATTTCACCATTACACCTACCTTTTCTGTCACCTTACAAGCTTTGGCAGACCAAATATATGCATTCAGAGCTATTCGCAAAAATTCGATACTTCCGGATTTGTCAGACCCGTTCACTAGATTTCTGTACTCGACGTATTTGTCCTACCTGGACCGTCAAGATTTCGCATATCCGCTCCAAACCTTCCACGACCACAGAGGCAGCTTGTTTGAAACAGTCAAATCGCCATATGCAGGTCAATTATTCGTTTCAACGACTGTGAAAGGTGTCGAGAGAGGCCATCATTACCACAATACTAAGGTAGAAAAGTTTTGCGTTATTAAAGGGAAGGCTATCGTCAAGTTCAGAAATATATTTGAGGAAGAGTCTTTTTCTTATACGTTGTCGGATGAAGCCATAGCGATTCTTGATATTCCGCCAGGCTATACGCATGCGATACAGAACATCTCAGACGGCGATTTAATTGTATTATTCTGGGCCAATGAAATATTTGACGCCAATCATCCTGACACGTACCCAAGCAAGGTATAAAAGGAGTGGGAGAGCTTATGAAGAAAAAAACGGTAAAACGTAAAACGGTTGCCAAGGGCAAGACGGTTGTGAAACGAAAAATGGCTGCAAAGCGCAAGGTGAAGGTAATTCGCGGCGCATCTGCTAAACGAAAAGTTAAAGGGCTCGGCAAGAAAACGACAAAGTCCAGATCATTGAAGCTCAAAAAAAAGGTGAAGAGCAGAAGGACGGTAAGGCGGGTAAGAGCAGTGCCATCTGAGCCGCAGGAGCAGCTGCATGAAGGAAATACGCGCGTCATTGTCTACATTCCTTTCAATAACCTCAATGTACGAGAGACATTGCCCGCAGCAGTATCTGCGCTAACCTTGCCTGAAGCCAACACGCAATTTACAGAAGCATGGATTAATAAAAGAGTAGACGTATTTATGAATTTCACGCTGAAGAGTTTACTGAACCAAACCAATCCTCATTATCTAGCGTATATCGTCTATCATGACAGCTCGAGAGCTTATATCGATAATGCATTGCTAGCTTACCCGCCCCTTCCCCCTAACATTCGATTTATTTCCAGCAGCGAATATGAAGCAGAGGTTATTAGACAATTGGAAGGCTACAAGTATTGGTATGAGCTTCATCTGTATAGTGATGATATGTACCATAAGGCTTATATTGATATGCTGTATAATTACAGACCGCGACCGGAAACGAAGGTTCTGATCTGTCAGAATGGCTACATTTACAACTCGGTTTCTGATATTCTGGCTCAGTATTTCAACTTCTCAAGCTCATTCAACTGTTTGATCTATAAGGTCAGCGATTATGTAAACGGCGTGAGGCATAATATATTCCAGCCGTCAGAGACAGGTATATGGACGGGAGCTATTCAACTCGAGCATGAAATCATGCCATATCCGGTCTATATTAATCATGGCCATGATGCGAACACGGCATTTTTCTTCGCACAGGAAGTGCAGAACAATGCTATGCAGAACGTATGGACGAACAACGCCGGCTACTATTCCCTGTTCGGTGATATTATCTACGATCCGTATATGAAGCAACGAATATTGGAAGATTTTCTGGGGAGCCCGGCACCTGTGCCCGCTTATACGACGGTTTAATAGGTACAGTCAGGACTGTTCCGCCAGGTCGAAGACCTCGCGGGGCAGTCTTTTTCTATGTTAGGCGGCATGAATGATGCAAACAGAAACGAAACAGCCGAACTAGGATAGGTATCCAGTTCGGCTGTTTCGTTTCTGTATGAAGTTGATTGAATGATTTTGTTCGCGCAGCGATAACCGCATGAAAGCACCTAGCCTAAGTTGCAGGGAGAATCGAGCCAGTATGATACAGCTGGAGAAACTGTGGTGATGTTGGATTATAATTGGCAATCGGGAGGCTGTAGAGCATTTTGTCAAGGTGATAGATATCCGGCAGAGGCTCCTCCGTGCGATAGAGGAAGAAATACGGAGTATCAATAGCCTGCTTCAAGCCCTCAGCGATAACTTGCTCAGTCGTTCCGCTTGGTATCCAGTAATATAGGGTGCGGGAGTCGGGATTGTCAGCGATGATCGGAATGATGGATTGGTCCGCGGTTACGTCATAAAGCGATACTTTGTAGTTTGAAATATTCGATTCATATAATGTCTCTAGATTTTGTGTGAAAGCTGCCGAGCCTTCTGATGCATATACAATGACGGTTACTAGAGGGCTAATATTCCGGCGCAAACGTGCTTGGTGCATGATGTGGTACATAATGTACCGTCGATTCCGCTTCTTCTCAATGTTATTCTCGATTTGCATGGAGTTGCTGTGCGGCGTTGTCAGCATGAAATCCATCAGCAGCTTCGGCACATAGACGATATCGCAAATTTCGGTTAGTCGCAGGAAGTAATCATAATCCTCAACAGGTGTATATTGCCAGCCGACAATTTGTGCTGCATATTCTTTTTTGTACATGAACGAATAGCCGATGAAATAGAAGTCAACGAGCTTTTCTTTCGGCTGGTCTTGCCAGATGAGCCAGGTTTTTGTCGTATCCAGCCGTTTGCCGTTCCTGATAAGCCCGAAGCTTCCGTATGCGAGCCCAACATTCGGAGGAGAAGATTTCAGCTTATTCCGAAGCACGCCAACAAAATTGCGATAATAGTAATTGTCACTAGATACCCATGTTAAATATTTGATTCTGGGCTGGCTTTGCAAAATTTCGAACCCAATATTGAGAGCGGTAGCTGTACCTTGGTTCTGCTTTCTAGGAATGACTCGAACCCGCTTATCTCTGCGAGCGTAGAATCTAGCGATTTGGAGAACATTAGGCGTAACGCCGTCAATTACAATCAGCAATTTGAAGCTTCTGTATTTCTGATTCAGGATGGATCTTATCGCTCTTCTAAATAGCTTGCTGTCTTGTGTATACACAGGCATAACAATCCCTACATCTGCCATTGCGGAACATCACTCCCTTATATCTAGTTACCCATTTCATTGTATTCCCTTGATCCCGTTAAGCCACGGCACCCTCCTATTGGAACGATGTAAATGGGCATAGATTTTCAATGGAATGCGGCAGAAAGAGAAGAAAGTAGAGTAGAAGGAAGACACTTGCCGGGGCAGACGTAATTTTCGTTATTAGCATTGACCATGGAGATATAATCCTTTAGAGTTAATATGTCATTATGGCCTCAAAAATCCAGTGGAAAACTATGATTACGCCGAAATTCAATGACATTCATATAGATACCTATACCTAATTCGAGGTGAGTAAAAGAACGATGATAAATAAGTTTAGTCGCGCGCTGATCGCCATCCTTCTCCTGACTCTTCTTTGGCCAGCTTCCTTGTATGCCGCAAACAATCTATTAACAAACGCAGGTTTCGAACAAGTAACAGATCAAACGCCTGTAGATTGGCAGCATGATGCATATTTAAAAGAAGAGCATATCACCTTCTATTCGATTTCTAACCAAGAAGCACATACAGGTACCTATTCCGCCGTTATTGAGAATAAAGAAGCTAATCATTCGCGGTGGACGCAGACGATTTCGGTGAAGCCGAATACGACCTATAAGTTCTCAGGTTACATTAAGACGGAGCAAATCGGAGCAAATGCAACTGGGGCTCATTTCTTCGTGGATGGTGTAGCGGTTGGTTATCCTGAAATAAAGGACACGAATAGCAAATGGACGTATGTCCACTTTTATGCGAAGTCAGGCAAAGACCAGAAGAGTATTATATTTGGTGCAAGCCTTGGAGGATACGGAAGCATTAATACAGGTAAGGCGTATTTCGACGATGTCAGCGTAGAGAAGGTTTCTAAAGCCCCAGGCGGCGTGGATGTCTTCAGCCTTGTCGCCACTGAAACGGGACAAGCCGCCGATGCTCCAGCTGAGGCTGTTTCGGTGCTTTCGCTGCTGTTGATAGCGGGGATATTCAGCCTTTTGTTTGTTTTCATTTATAAGAAGCTGGTGCGGCAAAGAGGTTGGCTGGATGAGAAGACGCATTCGCAAGGTCTTATTCTCGCAGTCGTGTTCGCGATTGCCCTCGCACTGCGAATTTGGCTTGCGTTGACGAATAAAGGCTATGTCAATGATATCGCATTGTTTATGGCATGGGCCGAACAAGCTGTGAATCAGGGCCTTTCCGGTTTTTACCATACCGATATGTTTGTAGATTACCCGCCTGGCTATATTTATATTCTCTATATACTGGGCTTAATAAAGGATCTGTTTTCCTTAGATGGTGCTTCGCAAGGCGCATTGCTGCTGTTTAAGTTTCCGGCGATATTAGCGGATCTTGCCGCTGCTTATTTCATTATTCAAGCAGGCAAGAAGAAAGCAGGCTATTCCATTTCTCTTGGAATGGCTGTGCTCTACCTCTTCAATCCCGCGGTGATTACGGACTCGGCAGTATGGGGACAAGTGGATGCCATCTTTACGCTCGCACTCGTGCTTTCTATTCATGGCTTAGCAGAGAACAAAATCGAACGAGCTTCCATATGGTACGCGATTGCAGCGTTGATTAAGCCGCAGGCGTTTATCTTTATGCCCGTGCTTCTGCTTTGGTTTATATGTCGCAAGGACTGGAAGAAGGTTGCCGTAAGCGCAGCCTATGGCTTCGCAACGTTTGTTGTGCTGGCACTTCCCTTCTTCTGGGGCAACGGCGGGATATCGGGTCTAATCAACCTCTACAAAGGTACCTTATCGTCTTATCCATATGCGACGTTGAATGCATTCAATCTTTATATGTTAACCAATGACAATTGGAAGCCGTTAACGGATATTTGGCTGCTGTTTTCATTCCAGACATGGGGCATGATTTTTGTGATTGCTGCTGTTGCATTGGCTGCATTCTTCGCTCTGCGCAAGCGGGATGACGCTGCATCAAGCCGCGTGTATTTCATCGCTATGGTGCTAATTGCTGTTGTCTATATCGGCGTTACCAAAATGCATGAGCGCTACATATTCCCTATTCTGCTGCTGGCGGTGTTCGCGTTTCTTCAAACGCTGGATCGGAGAATATTGACGGTTTTCTTAGGATTCACGTTAACCAGCTTTATTAACATCGCTTATGTACTCGATTACAGTGCCGTTACGACGAACGTTCCTTTTGACGGAATCGTGTTGTTATGCTCGCTGGGAAATATCGGATTGCTGCTATACTTGCTTTATATCGGATATGATACTTATATACGCGGAAGGCTAAGGTCGATAGAGCCATTTCTGCCAACCGACCTTGAAAAAGCGGATAATGAAGCCTTAGCTGCCTTCAAAGCAGATAGCGTATCACGCGTAAAGGCTGATTCGAATCGTTATATACGCAAGGATTGGATACTGATGGGCGCCATTACGCTTATTTATGCGATTGTTGCTCTATTCCAACTTGGAGAAATGAAAGGTCCACAAACGGCATGGCAGCCGGCTGCGGGGCAAAGCTTCTATGTTGATCTTGGAGAAGTGGTTCAGCTTGATCGAATTAACAGTTTTGGTGGCGTGGGCACGGGCAAGTTCAAATATGAATTTAGCCAGAACGGAACGGACTGGGACAATGTCATGGAAGTGGATAGCAGCCATGTTGCCGTATTTATGTGGAAAAGCCAGCCAGCTGACCTGCAGGCCAGATATATCAAGGTCACGACTGTGCAGGCAGGCTTCTCTATGCATGAGATTGCGATCTACGGCAAAGGGAACCCGCTGCCGCTGCCTATCATAGGCATTAATGATGAGCTTGCCAAAGGTTCTACCCGTGGCGAGGTAGCACTTCTGTTCGATGAGCAAAAGCTTGCGAAATATGAAGCGACTTATATGAATGGCTCTTACTTCGATGAGATTTATCATGCTAGGACTGCTTATGAGCATATGGAGCATATTGTAGCCTATGAGAATACGCATCCGCCGCTGGGCAAAATCATTATCGCGATTGGCATTAAGCTGTTCGGACTTAATCCATTTGGTTGGCGCATAGCCGGCACGCTATTCGGCATTGCCATGCTGCCGCTTATGTATGTATTCGCCAGAAGGCTATTCAAGAGCAGCACCTATGCTGGACTTGCCACCGCATTATTTGCCGCTGACTTCATGCATTTCACGCAGACGAGAATAGCGACGATAGACGTTTATGGCGTGTTTTTCATCATGCTGATGTTTTATTTCATGCACAAATATGTTTCACTCAGCTTCTTTAAAGTTAAGCTTGGCGCAACGCTGCTGCCTCTGTTTCTCGCAGGCTTGTTCTTCGGCATCGGCGTCGCCTCGAAATGGATTGTTCTCTATGGTGGAGCAGGTCTCGCCATTATGCTGGCCATTTCCTTATTCGATCGTTACAAGGAGTATGCGTCTGCAAAACGTGTGCTGCGCGGCGGCAAGAAAGCGCTAGAAGCATTCAGCACAGAGAAGCTTCAACATATTGTCAATGTCTTTCCGCGTTACACGGTGATTACGCTTGCCGTGTGTCTCGTATTCTATATTGTAGTGCCGCTTACGATCTATGCGATGTCCTATATACCCGTACTGACCGTAATGGACGATGGTTACACGCTGAAGAGCCTGATTGATTATCAGAAGCATATGTTCAGCTACCATAGCCAACTTGTGTCCACTCATCCATTTGCATCATCGTGGTGGGAGTGGCCATTCATGAAGCGGCCGGTATGGTATTATTCGGGTGACAATATGGCTGCGGGCTTAAAATCGACGATTGTAGCAATGGGCAATCCACTTATATGGTGGACGGGCATATTCGCCATGACAGCAACCATATGGATAAGTATTAAGCGAAAAGACAAAGCAATCTATACGATATGGATCGCATTCCTGGCACAATACGTGCCGTGGATGCTCGTAACGCGGCTCACATTCCTTTATCACTATTTTGCGATGGTGCCATTTATTATTCTGAGCTTAGTCTATATATCGAAGGTGATGGAAGAGCGGAAGCCTGGCTTTAAACATGTCCGAAACCTTTTTCTGGCGGGCTCCGTCCTATTGTTCATCATGTATTATCCGGCTCTCTCCGGCATGACGGTGAAGACCTGGTACGTAGAGCATATACTGCGATGGTTCCCAAGCTGGTTATTCTAATCAAGGATACAGGCACAGCAGAGGAACCTCGTGCATTCGCATGAGAAAGGGGTAGAAGGATGAGTGCAACGCATGTTAAATATAGCGTGATCGTTCCCATGTTCAACGAGGAAGAAGTAATTGAGCATACGTATGAGCGTTTAAAACGGGTGATGGATCACGCTAATGAATCGTATGAGCTCATATTCGTCAACGATGGGAGCATGGATCGGACGGTGGAGCTGGTGTCTATGATCTGTGATTTTGATCCGAATGTCCGGCTTATTAATTTCTCGCGTAATTTCGGGCATCAAATCGCGATTTCAGCGGGTATGGATTACGCGCAGGGGGATGCGATTGTCGTCATTGACGCTGACCTTCAAGATCCTCCTGAGGTTATTCTGGATATGATTGCGAAATGGAAGGAAGGTTACGAGGTCGTATACGGGAAACGTCTTAAACGTAAAGGCGAAACCGTGTTTAAGAAGCTGACTGCCAAAATGTTCTATCGTACGCTGCGCAGCCTGACGAATGTAGATATTCCCGTAGATACAGGTGACTTTCGTCTAATCGACCGGAAGGTATGCGATGTACTGCGTGGTTTGAAGGAGAAAAACCGGTTTGTACGAGGACTTGTCAGTTGGATTGGCTTTCGTCAGACGATGGTTGAATATGAGCGCGAGGAACGATTCGCAGGCGAGACCAAATACCCGCTCAAGAAAATGATATCTTTTGCAATAGACGGCATTACCTCGTTCTCCTACAAGCCGCTCAAAATAGCAAGCTATGTCGGCTTTACGTTGTCCATTTCGAGTTTTTTATATCTGCTTGTCGTTATTTTCCAGAAGCTGTTCACGGGCAGTACGATTACAGGCTGGGCATCCATCGTTGCGGTTAATTTATTGTTTAATGGTATTATCCTGATGCTTCTTGGCATCATCGGCGAATATATTGGACGCATCTACGATGAGTCTAAGAATAGACCGCTATACATTGTAAGAGAAGTGCAGGGTTACCGGAAGCAGGAAGTGGGCCAGTCAAGCGGTCATAACGACGAGGATCGGGTCAAAGAGTATGTCTAGATTTGCATCGAAGAAGCTGATTATTCAATTTCTAACGTTTAACGCGGTTGGTTTGATTAATACGGCAATCGATTTTCTGATATTTACGTTGCTCGTGTGGTTCGGCGTCTTTTACTTAATAGCACAAATCATTGGCTACGGAGCAGGGATGATTAACAGCTACGTACTGAATAGCCGATATACTTTTCAGAAGGATCATACACTTGCTTCGAATAAGCAGAAGATGAGCAGAGGGATCAAATTCACTGTATGGAACGTTACATTACTTGGTATTTCGTTGCTGCTGCTTACCATCCTTACAGGATGGTGGGGGCTTAATGAGGTTGTAGCCAAAGCGATCGTAACCGTAATTACGTTGGGGCTTAATTTCTACGGGAGCAAGAAATGGGTATTCACAGCGAGCAAGCCGCAGATAGAGAGCAGCTAGCGGAAGGTGGGAATGATGAGAAAAATATTGTCGTATGCACTTGTTGTTGTTGGCCTCCTTATTCTTATGTATCCTAAGGCTAGTGAATGGTATGACAATCGGCAGCAGGATAAGCTGATGGCGGACTGGGAAGCAGCAAGCTTCGATGAAACCGCAGAGCAGCAGGCACAGCAGCAGTTCGAGGAGCTTACGGATTTGTTTAATGCGGAGTCTGCTGCGACTGAGGAGCCTACTATTGCTCCAACTGATGCCCCGGCAGCCACGCCTGCAGCACAGAAGATTGTACCGATAGCCACAATTAAGATTGACAAAATCAAGTTGAAGCTGCCTGTCGTCGAGGGAGCAACACAGAAGAACATGAAAGCAGCAACGGCTCATTTGAAAGAGACGACAGCTATTGGAGAGGTCGGGAATGCGGCGATTGCGGGTCATCGCATGAGATCGAAGGGAAGGTTGTTTAATCGACTCGGCGAGGTGGAGGTCGGCGATAAAATCGTCGTGGACACGAAGGATAAATCTTATACATATACCGTATATAAAGTGTCGATCGTCAAGCCGACCGACGTGTCTGTCTTGAATTACAACAACAAAGACAAACTGCTTACACTGATTACATGTGATCCCATCGTAAATCCAACGCATCGCTTAATTATCCACGCCAAAATGTAAGCGGCAGCGCCCAATTTCTCCGCTTAACAGCACCAATGATATCGCCCCTTCATAGTATAAGTTGACTGTATCCCTTAACCTTGTTAAACCATAAAAACCCGCGCAAGGAGGGGTGACAAACATTGAAGGGTAGCGACCATAAGAGCAAGTTTTTATTGACGCATCGTGAACGCGAGGTATTTGAGCTGTTAGTACAGGATAAGACAACAAGAGATATTGCACAGCAACTATTCATCAGCGAAAAGACCGTCCGCAACCATATTTCTAATGTCATGCAAAAGCTGAACGTAAAAGGTCGTTCACAAGCGGTTGTCGAGCTTATTAAGCTTGGTGAATTACAAATCTAACATAGCTAGACAATCGGACAGCATAGGGATATGCTGTCTTATTTTTGTTGGTTGGGTGACAAGCATTGAAGGGTTGCGACCATAGGAGGATCTTTTCATTGGGATGGGGTCGCAACCACATTTCCAATGTGATGCAAAAGTTGAACGAATAAACTGCGTACAAGGGTGGGCAAAATTATCAAACATGTTGATTTTGGACCTTGCATTGCTATATATAAATAGAAATTAGAGAACGAAATAGCCCAACGAAATTATGCTCCCAAGCAGTTAACCAACTAATCCTTTTTAGTCATCAAACATATTAATCCTAAAAATCAGGACAGCATAATAGTATGCTGTCCTATTTTTTGTTATAATCTAAACATTACATATCAGAATTCCAATATCTAACTTTCAACATAAAGAAGAAACGAGACTATTACAACAATGAGAATCCAATTATCAAATAAACAAAGAATGATATATTTTATCGTCATATCGGTTACATTGCTAAGCTTGCTTACTGGAATTAAACTGTATTTTTCTTATCATTCTACCAGCAAAGCTGCGGAGATTACACTTGCGAAGCAGTACACGGAGATTGCAATCGATATTGCAGAGGATTTGGACAAAGATACCTTTCATGCATTCATGCAAACGAAGACATATGATGAGAATCACAAACAGCTGAAGCAGTTTTTGGAGGAATATCAGAAACGGATTAATTCCCTTTATGTCTACATTTTAGTGCTGGATGACACCGATATTTCCAAAGTGATGGTTTCGGCGAATCCACACCATATAAAGGATTTTCCGATTGGGTTCCCATGTACGGTGCCAGCAGCTCAAGTAAGATTGGCTAAGAAAGGCTCTGATTATCATACTGCTATTATCAAAGACGAGCATACAGGTACTTACCTATCAGTAGGTATGCCGTTTTTTGATGAGAGCGGCAAGGTGCTTGGTGTAATCGGAATTGATATTTCAGCGAACCAGCTTGGCAATATTAGTGAACAGGTTATTCAGAATAATACGTATGTATTCGTTATGGATATTCTATTCGCACTATTATTGCTCGCAGGCGTCTATTTGCTGAATAAATGGTATAAGGCTCGTCTCAAGCAGGATATGCAGGAGTCAGAGAAGATGTACATATCGGAGCTCGGCAAAGTAGTTGATACGATCAAATCGAGCAGACATGACTTGATGAACCATTTCCAGGTACTGAATGGTTTAATGGACATTGGCAAATATGAAAAAGCACATATTTATTTGAAGCATCTGACGGAGGAATCCAAAGCACTTCATTTATCACTAAGTGTGAAAAATCCGATGATGCTGGTATTGTTTAAGAGTAAGTGGGAGCTTGCGCATTCTAAAGGGATCTATGTGAGCTTTGATACCGATTATGAGGGGTTTGATCGCATCGTACCTATGGATATGGTGAAGCTCTTTTCGAATTTGTTGGATAATGCAATCGAAGCGGTTGAAGTGTACGAAGGGATGTTGTCTAGAACTATTCATGTGAGCTGCAAAATGGACAAGAGCATCTATGTATTCACGATTGAGAATCCTACATCGCTAACCGATCATGAGCTTGGGACCTTGTTCCAAGCTGGTTATACGACAAAGCAAGCAGCAGATGGTGTCCATGGTAATGGATTGTCCATTGTGAAACGCACCATCGAGAAGTACGAGGGAGTTATGAAATGTCGTCTTGAGGACGGGAAGCTCTGGATGGAGATCAGAATTTAACGGCTCTGCTTGTGACCGAGATGTTTCCTTGCGATCTGTGTTTAGATCAGAAGATGGATCGGCATTCGAACGTGCAGACAAGGAAAGCGCACGGGTTAAGGTGAAAAGCAATATCATTCGAATGCAAAAGCATGGCATACGAAAGAGGCCCTCACTAACTTCGGGGCCTCTTTCGTTATTTTCAGTAGCCGTCTGTGGAGTGGCCAAGCTCGTCAGCAAGCTCTATCCCTTCATTGGCAGGATTCGTTCCGACATGCGGATCGTTTTTAGGATGAAGGTCTGCCTTAGTTAGTCCATCTGCCACCCGCTTGCCATAGTCTTGATCTGCCGCTGTGAAATGCTTGAGCATTTGATCGCGGATGACTGGGCTGCATGTGCGAAGAGCACCAACTAGATTGGCGATAAGCTCGTCCTGCTCCCATTTCTCGAAGCTGCGATAGGTATCGCCGGCCTGACCGAAATTGTTCTGACGGTCGATCGGTTCTTTGATCAGCTTGGCATTATATACGGGTTCATGCGGTTCGCCCGACCGAGCGGCTTCCTTTAATCCGCCCATCGTCGACGGTTCGTAATTGATATGAGGGTTCTGGCCGGGTGCGATATCGATGTAGAAAGCCATTTGACCGTCTCTTTGATTGGTCGCGACATTATTTTTAGGCGCATTAATCGGCAATTGCAAGTAGTTTGTCCCAACTCGGTGTCGCTGTGTATCCGAATAGGAGAACGTACGGCCTTGCAGCATTTTATCATCAGAGAAATCAAGACCGTCTACCAAAACGCCAGTACCGAATGCAGCTTGTTCGACTTCGGCGAAGTAGTTTTGGGGATTTTTGTTTAGAATCATTTTACCTACAGGGAGCATGGGGAATTGCTTCGGGTCCCATAGCTTCGTATCGTCAAGCGGGTCGAAGTCAAGCTCGTCATGCGCGTCATCGCTCATCCACTGCACCTGAAGCTCCCAGCTAGGATAGTCCCCGCGCTCAATAGCCTCATATAAATCCTGCGTAGCATGATTAAAGTTTTTTCCTTGAATTTGCTCCGCTTCATACTGCTTCAAGTTTTTTATCCCTTGCAGCGGCTCCCAGTGATATTTCACAAGCACCGCTTTGCCTTCAGCATTTACCCATTTGTATGTATTGACGCCAGAACCTTGCATTTGCCGATAGTTGGCAGGAATTCCCCAAGGGGAAAATAAAAACGTAATCATATGCGTCGCTTCGGGCGTCTGAGAAACGAAATCGAAAAAACGCTCCATACTCTGCACATTTGTAACGGGGTCAGGCTTGAATGCATGAACCATATCAGGAAATTTCATGGCATCGCGGATAAAGAAGATTTTGAGGTTATTTCCTACTAGGTCCCAATTGCCGTCTTCCGTATAAAATTTGGTAGCAAATCCGCGCGGATCACGAAGTGTCTCTGGCGAATGACCGCCGTGAATGACGCTTGAGAAACGAACGAAAACAGGAGTGCGCTTGCCAGGCTCTTGGAATAGCTTTGCTCTCGTATAAGCCGCAATAGGCTCGTCGCCTAGCCTTCCATAGGACTCGAAGTAGCCGTGCGCCCCTGCTCCACGTCCATGAACAACTCGTTCGGGCACTCGTTCACGGTCGAAATGCGATATTTTTTCTATAAAATGATAGTTCTCGAGCGTAGATGGGCCGCGATTGCCGATCGTCCGGATATTCTGATTGTCTGAGATGGGATGACCTTGCCGGTCGGTAAGCGTTTGCTCGTTTGTGTCATTCGTTGACATGGTGTTTCATCCTCCAACTGTATGATAATGGAATTCTACTCACGTATTATGGCTTGTGGAGTACAACCTTATTCATAGGTTGAATAGGATAATCAATTGCTAGAATTGCTCAATAAACAGTAGGAATATGGTATAATAGAACCATATTTCAACAATAAATGACGTACTCACAGCAAGTCTAGGAATGGTTTTCACAAAAGTTTGGGAGGATAAGATGTTAAAATTTGGACTTTTTGTATTTCTGTATTGGCTGCTCGGCAGCCCGTTTCTTGCTATTATCGTTTTGCTTATCCTGCTTTACTTGCTGGACCGGCGGTTTATCGGATTATCGCCAAGTATTCTCAAACCTATCAAACGAATGTCTCGGATCAGAAAACTAAGACAGCAGATAAATCTTTCTCCGAATGACGTTTCCTCTAAGCATGAGCTTGCGCGCTTATTAATTGAACGGAAAAAGTACAGTGAGGCTTTAAGGTTGCTTGAGCCGCTTGAGAGAGTGCTAGAGGATTCAGCTGAGTATTGGGATGACCTTGGCATCAGCTATCTGAATCGTGGAGAAGCAGAGAAAGGCATTACCAGCATACGGCGCGCACTGGAGCTTAATCCTCGCGTGAAGTACGGTGCACCTTATCTACGCCTTGCGGCTCATTGTGCAGTTGGTAACACATCAGAAGCACTTGCTTATCTGGAAGCATTCCAAGAGGTGAATTCCTCCTCGTGCGAGGCTTATCATTATCAATCATCCATTTATAAAAAGCTAGGTAATACAGACGAGGCAAAAAGGGGGGCGGAAGAGGGACTTCGCGTTTACCGCATGCTGCCCAAGTACAAGAAGCGTCAAGAACGTAAATGGGCGGTTCGTTTATTGTTCAAGAAATGGTTCGGTTGATATTTGTTTAGACCCTTTACGCTGGAATTTGTAATCATTTGTTAGCTGTGAGCGTATTGTTGTTTGAATGAGGATGCTACATAATGAAAGTCATAATAGATAGAAGGGCAAGATGCAGGAGATGCAACGCAATATTTGGCTTGTGGCCATCAGTATTATCGTCGTTTTGGTTTTAATTAATAACACGGCCTATTATTTTCTGACCAAAAAAACATTGGAGGAATCGTTTAACGAGGAGCTTGTGACGGCTGCCAAGCGATTGCAAATTTCACTGGAGCAGTCGAGGGAAGGTTCTGAGCAGTTTCAGAATCAGATTGGTCGCGAGCTTCGTGCAGCTTCGATTGCCATTCAATATGCACTAGACCCAGATGTAGAGAAGGTTACAACGGATCAGTTAATCGAGCTGCGCGACAAGCTGGGGCTTAGTCATATTACGCTTCTCAAAAAACTGCCAGATGATATTATACTTTACAAATCGACGAACCCTAGCCAAGAGAATAAGAGCACGAAGACATGGAAGCCTTGGTACGAGGTATTCAACCAGCTGTTCGAGCATAAAAATGCATCAGTCGATTGGCTTGGGCAATCACTGCCGAACTTCTGGAGCGGACCCTTCGAGGTGTCGGCTACCAATGTAGATCAGATTAACAAATGGGGCTATTACTTCGACGGGGCTACAAACTACATGATAGATCCTTATGTGAATTATGATCGACAGGAGCAGTACGAGAGTGCCACCGGCGTCCATCGTATGATTGAGAATTCGGTACAAAGCAGTGATTCGCTGATGGAAATCGCTTTTGTTAATCCAGAGACTTTCCCAGACGGGAAAGAAACCATTAATACCGAGGGACATGTGCAAGGTCATAAAGTGCAGGAGCCTATTTTCTATGGTTCTTATACGATAAAGTCTGATAAAGACACCGAACTCGTGCGCAAAGCTTATTTCTCCAAAGAAACAGTAACGCTCCGTGAGAATATTAACGGCAAAGAAATTTACAAAATGTATATTCCAACGTTTGCTAACGAGAGCGGTATTAATATTACGGACCGTGATGGTCAACCAATGAACAGCTACGTGCTGATGCTGACCTCTGATTATCATGTGATTCAAGAAAAGCTGGATTCGCAGTTTTTGAATTTAGGTATCATTATTTTAATTGTGACCGGCTTTAGCTTACTTATTGCGGTCGTATCCATGCGTTATTATAGACAATCGAGGGAAAAGGTCGTTCGGGTGACGCAAGAAACCTATGTGGAAGAGATTAATCAAATGTTCCACTCCATTCGGGCGCAACGACATGACTTCTTGAATCATGTGCAGACGATTCATTCCCTTGCGGAGCTGAATAAATCACAAGAGCTTGTTGCCTACACGAAGGAGCTGACTGGTGATATTCGGCTTATGAACGATATTATCAACATCGGCAATCCTGCCATCGCAGCGCTCGTACGTTCCAAGATTTCACAAGCTGAGATTCACAAAATCCATTTCAGCTGTTCTTTTGCCGGACTGAATATGACGGAGATGGGAATTAAGACGCTTGATGTCAACCGCATGCTTGGCAATCTGATTGATAATGCTTTTGATGAGGTGCTGAAATATGGGGAAGATCGTCGGCATGTCACACTTGTAGGCAAGCAGACAGCAGCCGCTTTGGAATTTACGATTACGAATACATGCGAGAATGCTGATGAAGCGGTAGCCATGCCAATTTTCGACGCAGGTTATTCTACTAAGCAGCAGGATCACCAAGGATTGGGGCTCTCGATTGTGAAGGCAATCGCTAAGCAATACAAAGGGGATGTGTACGTTACCGCAGAGCCGGCTGGGAAATTAACCTTTGTTGTCAAAATGCCATTATAGGAAATAGCCGAATGGCTGCAGAATACAATCTGCAGCCATTCGGCTATTTATTAATTAAATGGTTATGATGCTTTTGCTTGCAAATGATGGCACCAGCCGTTCCCGCTTGATATAATAGTAAGAATGCAACTGAACGGAAGGGAAGCGGGTGAATATCTGTAATGCACCTCAATGAAAAGCTGCACGCGCTGATTGAACAACAGCTCAATGTTCACGTCGAGACGACGATCATGAAACGGGGCTGGCAATATTACATGGAAGACAGGGTAACCAGTGCCAATGAAGGAAGCCAAGACCATCTCTACGGTGTGGTTAAGGGTTCAGATTTGTATGCCGTTATTCTTGATGCCGGCAATTTGAGGTATAGCTCATGCAGTTGTCCATATTCTGGATTCTGCAAGCATATGGCGGCCGTTTATTTTCAATATTGCAGTCAGCAGGAGGGTGGGCATACGCTTGCCGAACGCTCCTATTTTCGCTTGCTTGGGCTCTCGTCCGCAAGTACGTATATTAAGAATCAACCTGTTGTGAAGGAATCCCCACAGGTAGAGCAGGCACCGGTTATCAGGCAGGACCCGGGAGACGCTGGCACGGCACAGGAGTGGTTATCTTGGATGGAAGCGATGCATGGTGAAACTTGGCGCAAGTGCAGACACTCTCTTCACGCACTTCAACCTTTGTTGTCCTCGCTTAAAGGGTTATCCAAGGATTGGGAGAAGCCGCTGCAGCGGTTGCATTGGTCGTCTGCTATTCTATTTGTCCTTGAACAAGCAGAGCATGCGATTAACACCGTCGATTCGTTCAGTCGATATTATCATGAAATGTCATTTATCCGTATGGCAGAGCCATGGGTTGAGCATTTATATACGTTAGTTTCAGAGCTGACACCAGCAGTAATGGGGCCTAAGGAAGAAGCATGGGCTGACGCTTTAGTTTCCCGCGTTAAGCATTGGGCATCTAGTACGGAGCGGCAGCTATTTGATTGGGAATACATGTATTTGGCTTTTTGTGAGAAGCTTGCAGAAAATCGCGGTTGGTTCGAGGGAGAGCTTGACGCGATGGTCAGGCAGACGCAGGAGGAAGCTCCGGAAACCATCAATAAAGCGTTTCTGCATACCGCGATTGGCATTATGTACTTTTTGGATAGACAGGATACACAAGCTATTGAGCATTTCTCACAGACATCCTTTGACCGCTCGCAGAAGGTTATGTACCCTTGCGCAGCACAACGGATGGAGGAAGGAAACTGGGAGCTTGTTTCCCTATGGATGGGATTCTTGTTCGAGCGAGTATATAAAGGTAAGAATGGGAGATCTGTTGGGCCGTTTGTCACCTTATGCCGCAGAGCAGATCTAGACCGTCCTGAAATGCCAATCTGGACCGATTACATGACGGCTCTGCTCCCACATTCTTATTCAGAATTATCGGATCACTGGCTGGATCAGAAGCGCTATGACGAGTGGGCAGATTTGCAAATGCTCG
This sequence comes from Paenibacillus sinopodophylli, assembly GCF_005930355.1. Classification (GTDB taxonomy): domain Bacteria; phylum Bacillota; class Bacilli; order Paenibacillales; family Paenibacillaceae; genus Pristimantibacillus; species Pristimantibacillus sinopodophylli. The sequence continues at coordinate 77,889 of NZ_VDBO01000010.1, read as the reverse complement.
TCGGTTCTCGTCCGGAGGATGTTGGCGCTCATGCGCTTAGGGAAATTGCGAAGCTCGCCCCACGTGCACTTATGCCGATGTATCATCAGTCGGTGGAGGCCTCTATTCAGACTCGCAACAGACAAGGTTACCGTATTGCGGTTAAGCAGCTCAAAAAGCTGGAGAAGCTGTACAAATCCGATAAAGACGCGGATCGCTGGCAGCTGTACATTGACGGTCTCGTGCGTAAGCATCAGCGACTTCGGGCGTTTCAAGAAGAGCTGTGGAAAGGGAAAATTGTTACATGAAAACACATACTGGTTTGCGTAAGCTAACGGTAGATGGATTTTGGAACGAGGATGAAAGCGGATATGCAATTTGGTTAAGTGCTGTTGATCGTAAGGATGCGGCAGATGGCAAGCTGCGTACGCAGTTGTTTGCATGGCACAAAGCATCATGGTACGGGGCTGATGTTGAGGAAGTCAACGTGGGTGAACGGAAGATGCTCAAGGTCCCGCCGCTGCTAGCCAGCGATTATTTATCTTCACCGCAGCATGTTAGGCTGCTACAGGTGGACTGGACAGATCGCCTCGCCGTTCTTATCCGGCTTGCTGGACAGGTGCGGGATGCATTGCTGAACGGCTGGTTCGTGCCGAATTGGGAACGCTGGAGTGACGACAAACGGGCATGGCGCATAGCGATTCCGAATGAGGAGCCGGCGTTTTCGCAGCAATGGCTTGAGGACGTAGAGTCCGCTCATCGCAACGGCGATAAAGGCATTGAACATTGGCTTAGTGCTGCGATTGAACAAATGATTGAAGAGAACGAACAGGCCGCAAGAGCATGGAAGGATGTTGGTACAGCCTCTGGTGAAGCGGTGCTAAGGCGGAAATCTTCGGACGAGGAAGACTGGCTCATCGCGATAGGATTGCGGAAGGATGTATTGCCATTCCGGATCGCGCTCCAACTGGTAGAGCCTGTGGAGTCAACGGTGTGGCGGCTTCGTCCAGCGCTGCAGGATCGGGACGGCGGACCATGGCTTCCCATACAGTTCAATCCATTAGAAGATAACTGGGCAGCGGATACAGACGACGAACGCAGCATCCCATGCGGATGGCTGCCGCTGCTTTCAGGCAAGCTCGCTAAGGAACAGTTGAAATGGACGACGGCACTGCCTGACATGACATCGGCCACTAATGATAGGGAGCTCAAGAATCAATTATCTGATAATGAAGCATGGCATTTTCTTGAGCATGGCAGTGTGCGCTTATTAGAGGCGGGTTGTCCCGTTCTTCTGCCTAGCTGGTGGGAGGCTGTGCGTACACGCAAGATTAGGTTAAAGGCAAAAATGAAATCTTCAGTCGGCTCAGCAGCGCAGCCGATGTTCGGATTGGATCAGATTGTTCAATTCGATTGGAAGCTGGCGCTTGGCGATGTTAATCTATCGGAAGCGGAATTTCTTCAGCTTGCAGAGCAGAACCGCCGTCTGTTCCACATTGGTGGGGAGTGGGTTCACTTAGATCCGCAGGATGTTTCGCAGATCAAGCAATGGATGAAGCGAATGGGCAAGCGTAAAGGCTTATCCTTCCGAGATGTGCTGGAGATGCATTTAAGAGGGGGCATACCGCTCGATGACACCGGAGAACTGGAGTCTGAACTGGAAGCAGAGGTAGAGCTGAATGAGCACTTGACCTCCTGGCTTACACAGCTGCAGCACATTTCAGAAATTCCGCCTGCTGAGATTCCGTCATCCTTCCTGGGTCAGCTTCGACCTTATCAGCATGAAGGTGTCTCCTGGCTTCTTTTCTTGCGAAAATTCGGGCTTGGCGGTGTACTTGCAGATGATATGGGACTCGGTAAAACCATTCAATTCATGGCTTATCTCGCATACATCAAGGAACGGAAGCTGCAGACAAGCGGCCCATCATTGCTCATTTGCCCGACGTCTGTCATCGGGAACTGGGAGAAAGAGCTCGAGAAGTTTGCTCCGTCATTGCGAGTTATGCTTCATTACGGAAATAAGCGCGAGAAGGGCGAGATTTTCCGCGAATCTGTAGCAGAGGCGGATTTGGTTATTACGTCTTATTCGCTTGCACAGCTGGATGAAGAAGATTTGAGTCTCGTCGATTGGGATGCATTATGTCTGGATGAAGCACAAAATATTAAAAATGTGTATACGAAGCAATCGACAGCTATCCGGCGCCTGCCTGCAGAGCATCGCATTGCGTTGACAGGGACGCCGATGGAGAACAGGCTGACTGAGCTATGGTCGATCTACGATTTCATTAATCCAGGCTACTTAGGCAATATCAATGAATTCCGTAAGGAAGTCGTTGCTCCAATTGAGAAAAACCGTGATGAGAAGATGATCGCTGGTCTCAAGCGCTGGGTTACGCCATTTATGCTTAGACGGGTGAAGAAGGACCCGAACATTCAGCTTTCGCTTCCGGATAAGAATGAATTCAAAACCTATATGACTTTAACGGCTGAGCAAGGCGTTATGTATGAGAATTTGGTCGCCGATCTGCTTGAAAAACTCGATAAGCTGGGGGCGATGCAGCGCAGAGGTCTTATTCTTGCAGCACTAACGAAGCTTAAACAGCTTTGTGATCATCCTTCTTTGCTTAGCGGAGAAGAAAAACCCGGTCTATGGGAGATCGAACGATCCAATAAAGTGGCAAGGCTGCTTGAAATGTGTGAAGAAATCGCTGCGGAAGGCGAGCGGTGTCTCATCTTCACACAGTATATCGACATGGGACATCAATTAAAGCAGATGCTGGAGGAGAAGCTCGGCCTGCCTGTACCTTATTTGCATGGCGGTGTGCCTAAGGCGAAGCGAGACCAGATGATTGAGCAGTTCCAGAATGCGGAAGAGCCTTGCTGTGCTTTTGTGCTATCATTGAAAGCCGGAGGAACGGGGCTGAATCTTACAGCGGCGAACCATGTGTTCCACTTCGATCGTTGGTGGAATCCTGCCGTAGAGAACCAAGCGACTGACCGCGCATTCCGCATCGGGCAGACGAAGCAGGTTCAAGTGCACAAGTTCATTACGCTCGGTACGCTGGAAGAGAAGATCGATGAGATGATCGAACGCAAGCAATCGCTTAATGATCAAGTTGTGGGTCAATCGGAGCAATGGATTACGGAAATGACGACCGATGATCTAAGGGAGCTCTTTGCACTTCGAAAAGGCTGGTTAAAGGGATGAGGGGTATAAATGGTGGATGGAAGCTTGCGTGCCAAGCAAGAGAAGCTGCAGCTTGATAGCGCCAAAGTGTTAGAGGCTGAGCATTCCTTGCAGCAGGAAGAGAAAGCCTTGACGGAGCAACGCAGCGATGAGGGAGCCAATCCGGAATGGCAGCGTTTCTATGAAGTCATTAAAGGAATTACGAAAGATATGCGTTACGATTAACGCTTAATCCTTTATAGCCTGCCTGGGAATGATAACCTAGGCAGGCTATTTTTTTACCTTATTGTCCAATTAGATTGGCATAGGTTAAATCATGCAGCGTATAGGCAAGAAAGAATATAACGCAAGGGTTCTCGTACCGGTGCTGAACCTTAACGAGCTGATTGTAGTAGGTATCAGCATAATGAGGGTTATTGCGCATTTCGAGGCTAGCTTTGATCAAAGCATCCAGCTTGTCCGCAATATCCACCATTTCACCTATATAATCATCCGATTTGCTATTGGCAATAAACTCAAGCATATCCTCATGAAAAAGCTCGGGCAGCTTGTTGATCATAAACAGCGCGGTTTCCTTCTCATATTGCTCGAATGCGAGCTTGATATCCGGATTATTATGCTTGAAATTCGAGACGACATCGCCAGACAGCGCTTCTGGCAGATCATGAAGCGTAGCCTTAGCAAGCAGCTTGTATAAATCAATGGTTTTGTTGCCGAAGCGCTCTCTCTCGAGCAGGCCGTTGAACAAAGCGAGCGATGCAACACGGAAGGAATGTGTCGCGTCATTGTCAGGCACGAGATTATAGCTGCCATTCCATCTCTTCACCGTATCGAGTCCGACGATGTATTGGATAAACTCATATAAGCCTGTTTGCTTCTTATATTCTTCCAGTAGCCATAGAATCGAGGTCAGTCCAGTAGCTTCAAGCGTCTGTTCAAGCTCTTGATACTTGGCATGAAAGAATGGATTCGAATCATAACGCGATTCTCGGTGGCAGAATAAGTAAGCATCGAGTGTGTCGATTGCATCCACTAGGCGACCGATATGGGTATCATCCTGAGCATGTACAATATAGTCGAATGCTTGCGGCTGCAGCGATTTCGAGAGATAGGAGACGATTTCCTTGCTTAGCTCTTGCTCATAGCTTCTTATATGATTCATCACAAGCGATTCTTTTTTGGTGACATGCTTAATTGAGCCTGTGCCCGTATTATTTAGATCGCCCCAGAGGCATCTGCCAAGCAGCTTGAGCTTGTCGATCGGCTCCTTGCCCATCTTCTCCTCAATGATCCCAATCATAATGGATAAGGCGGCGCATCTGAAGCTGTGAGCGGATGCATTGTCCTCGAAGCGCGGTGCATGCTCGCTCCATCTGGGCACATATTGCATGCGAATAATCGTATTGGTGAATTTTCCGTTCTTCATATATCGGCTCCTTAGCACGTGAAGTTCAAGAGATTCCGCTCAAGTACGGTTTGACTATGCTATTATATAGCTTATGTACAAATACGACTAGATGAGGTAAATGAGGGATAGATGATGCGTGAGTTCGGTTTGGCCTTTAATCGTTATTTTGAAAAATGGATGTTTATCCTTATTCCAGGCTCATTGGTGCTCGGATTCCTATTTGCTTCTCAACTGCAGCCCTTTATTCAATCGGTTCCCTATCTATTCGCGTATATCACACTCACGATGGCAATCGGCTGCGGCTTAGACCAGCTGCGTGTCGTGATGAAAAGGCCAGGCATTATGGCGCTGACCTTCCTTATTGCACATGTACTCTCGCCCTTAGCAGCTTACGGGCTTGGCATATTAGCCTTCGGTGCGGATTCTCCATATGTCGTTGGACTTGTGCTGTTTACGATTATACCAATCGGTGTTTCTACGGTGCTATGGGTCGGGATGTCCGGTGGCAGCGTCCCGCTTATGCTGGCGATGGTCGTGCTGGATTCAGCACTTAGTCCACTGGTCGTACCTGCGGGCATCCATCTGTTTTTCAAATCGGCTGTAGAGGTGAAGGCTGGTCCGATTGTGATGGATTTGCTCATCATCATCGTTCTTCCTACTATAATAGGTGTTGCTCTCAACTATTTCAGCCGCGCGCGTATTCAACAGGTTGTTGCTCCATACACGTCACCGCTCTCGAAGCTATTCTTCGTTGCAGTTGTCGCGCTCAATGCGTCGGCGATCGCGCCGCATCTGGACAAGCTGAAGCAGGATATCGCGGTGCTGGTGCCACTTGTTATTGTGCTAGTAGGTCTGTGCTATGCCTTCGGTTATATCGGAACTGCTGCGCTGCGCAATAATGAACAGCAGATCACCGTTTCCTATGCTACGGGAATGCGCAATATTTCGCTTGGCATCGTGCTCGCACTTGGCTATTTCAGTCCACTGGCTGCCGTACCCGTGGTGCTATCGATACTTATCCAGCAGCCGCTCGCGACGGTGCATCATTACGTTTTACAAAAACTTAACAAAGGCAAGGGTGGTGAAACGGCGGCTACCCATGTACGATAAACGTTGTATATTAGGGAAAACAGCTAATAACGAAGGTGTTCTGTGTTTCAAAAAACGTGGGGAGTGAACAAGATGAACAGCTTTCGAACCAGGCTGACGCTTATTATGATCGCAATGATTGCTTTGTCGGTCATAGCAGCAGGGTTGTTTATGGTCAAAACATTCAAAGAAAACCATATTAATGCACTCGAGGACAATATGGTACGTGAGATGCAAATTATTTCGGCCAAAATGGAATGGAAATCGGGCGAGCTGTCGGAGCTTCAGCCGTATTACTCGAAAGAAGCGAAGGAGCTAAAGCGCTACACAGGCGCAAGAGTTACCTTTATCCGCAATGATGGAGCAGTTCTTGGCGACTCGGACGGTGACCCAGATGAAATGGATAATCATTTGAACCGAATTGAAGTTAAAGAAGCATTGAAATCAGGATCGGGCAGAGCGATCAGGGCCAGCGATACGATTAAGCAAAATATGATGTACGTAGCCATTCCGGTGGAGGTCGTTCCGAATCAAGCTCCAGATGTCATCAGGCTGGCTATGAGCTTGAAAGAGGTTGACGAGAGCATCAATCAATTAGCGTTGCTGCTGTTTGCAGGCCTGCTTGTGCTGTTTCTGATTGCGGCGCTTATCAGCTACCGCCTCGCACTTAGCTTGACGCGTCCGCTTGAGCAGATTACAAGAGTGGCTAAGCGAATTAAGAACATGGATTACAAAGCGAGAGTAAACGTGACGAAGCAGGATGAAATTGGCGAGCTGGGCAACGCTATTAATGCGATGGCTGACAGTCTGCAGGTTCAGATGACTCGAATTCAGCAGAATGAGAATCAGTTGGAGAGCGTTCTCGACAATATGATTAACGGCATCGTAATGATCGACCGTAGTGGTAAAATTGTGCTGATGAACCGGCGCGCAGAGGAAGTGCTCGGATTCTCAGCTCGAGAACTGGTTGGACGTCACTATGCCGAAGCCAAGCAGCAATATGAGCTTTCTCAAATGATTCAGGAGGGCCTGAAGAGCAAGGAGCATCTGCGCGAGGAAATTACGTTCTACTTCCCGGAGGAGCGGCTGCTTGAGCTTAATCTAGTGCCGATTCATCCTGAAGGCAATGAATTCTCTGGCGTGCTTCTCGTTCTGCAGGACGTTTCGGCGATTCGCAGGCTGGAGCGGATGCGGAGTGAGTTCGTCGCGAACGTATCCCATGAGCTGAAGACACCGATCACCGCGGTAAAAGGTTTTGCAGAAACGCTGCTCGGCGGTGCGGTGAACGATGAAGAAACAGCTCGCTCATTCCTGCAAATTATATTTGATGAGAGTGATCGTCTTAACCGTCTGATCGGCGACATCTTGGAGCTCTCCAAGATCGAGTCTCGCCGTGTTCCGCTCGTATTCTCCCCTGTGGAGGTCGACACATTCGTTGATAAGTCGATTAAACTGATGGAATCGGAGGCTGCGCGCAAACGGATTGAGCTTAGCATGAGCATAGAGCCAGGCTTGTATGTAGAAGCGGATGAAGACCGGCTGCGTCAGATCATGATGAATTTACTTTCCAACGGCATTAACTATACGTCCGAGGGCGGACGGGTGTCATTGCATGTGGAAGGCATCGGTGATGATTACATTCGCATTCAGATTAGTGATACAGGAATTGGCATTCCGAAAAAGGATTTGCCGCGTATTTTCGAGAGATTCTACCGTGTGGACAAGGCACGTTCTCGCAGCTCAGGCGGCACGGGGCTTGGCTTATCCATCGTTAAGCATCTAGTTGAGCTGCACAAAGGAACGATCTCTGTAACGAGTGCTGTAGGGGTTGGCACGACATTCACAATCGAGCTTCCTGTACTGCAATAGAAAAAGATTTACCTATTCTTCATGAAACCATGATAAACTAAGTGTAAAAGTTTTAAATATGCGAAGGCGGTGCCTATGGCACTGCCATTCGCCAAGCTGGAGGTAACATGTCGCATAAAGTGCTCGTAATAGAAGATGAACCGACATTGGCTAGGCTTCTGTCGTACAATTTGACCCAAGAGGGCTATGAAACGACCGTTATTGATCATGGCGGTGAAGGCTTGCAAACCGCTTTGCAGCGCAATTTCGATTTGGTCATTCTCGATATCATGCTTCCGGGCATGAATGGCTTTGAAATTCTGAATCGCCTTCGTCAGAACGGGGTAAGAACACCTGTCATTATTCTGACAGCACGCAATGCGGAAGAAGAAGTGGTGCAAGGCTTAAAGCATGGAGCCGACGATTATATTACGAAGCCGTTTGGTGTAGCGGAGCTGCTTGCTCGTGTATCCGCGGTGCTTCGCAGGACACAGCTCGATGACAGCAAGCCGATCGAATCGACGGAGAAAGTGATTACTGCTGGGGATTTATCGATCTATCCTGAGAAGTATGAGGTTATTCTGGGCGGTGAGACCATTCCGCTTAGACCTAAGGAGTTCGAGGTGCTGCTATATCTAGTACAGCGCCCCGGCATGGTGATTACGCGGGATGATCTCATGAATGTCGTATGGGGTTTCGATTATATCGGCGGCCAGCGTACGGTAGATGTTCATGTCAGCTCGCTGCGGAAGAAGCTTGAGCTTGGCCAGCAATCGGTGCAAATTGAATCCATCCGTGGCGTAGGATATAAACTTGTAATGCCAAAAAAGCTCGTTACCCCGAAATAATAGGGAGGACGAGCTTTTTCTATCGGTTTCTACGGGTTGTTATGCATGCTATGGCTGCTACTGCCGATTCCAGACAAGCATTTTACGCTGGAACTGTTTAGGCGAGCAATCATTGTATTTCTTGAACATTTTGTAGAAATGAGCCATATTCGGCATGCCGATCCTCTCGCCTACCTCCGAGATGCTCAAATCCTTCGTTAGCAGAATTCGCTCTGCCCACTTCACCTTCCGATAATTGACGTATTCCGTAAAAGAAAGCCCAATCGTCTTTTTGAAATATTTGACGAAATAGTAATAGCTCATATTGGCGATTTTGCAAACCTCCTCGACTTGAATACGGTCAGTCAAGTGGTTCTCGATATAATCGAGCACAGGCTTGAGGCGAATGCGGTCAAAGTTGTCTTGCTCTATAAGCACTTTTCGGCTGTCATGGCGAAGCAGAATGAGCAGTATCTGTTTAATGAGCACGCTGACTGCCAGCTCGTAGCCCGTTTCTTTACAATCAGCTTCTTTCAATAATTGCTGAATATATGCTGCGGTTTGCTCTTTAACTATTTGATTTTCCTGAAAAATGTAATTTGCTTTGCTCAGAGGCAACTGGGTTTCCGAGAAATAGCGCATATAAGGAATCGTGCTTTGATCAAAAAAAGGCTCAAGATCGAATTGCAGCACAATATAATCAACCAGATGATAGCTGCGGTCGCGATGCAGCTCGGATGCACCGATAATCATAACGTCTCCGCTTGTTAGATGATAGCATTCCTCTTTGATATAGACATCTAAATCACCTTCTAGAATAAACAACAGCTCAAGCTGTTTATGATAATGCCAATTGGTAAATCCATCGAGATCGCGGATCGTTTGAAATATACGCAGCGACAGCAATGGATTCTCATAGGCTACCTTCTCATTTATTGCTTCCATGTTGCTGCTTCCCCCTTTGGCGCTGCATGACAATACCCTTATTGTATGGAAAGCGCTCACTATTAGCAATACAAATAGCTGCATTATTCGTCATACTTTGACTGAAAGCAAGTGTATGATGCATGATCATTCCATTATCGTTAGAATAGGAGAGGAAGATGAATGATCGGATTCATTGCAGGAGAGGCTGGTTAACAACAAATGGACCAAACGCAAATCGACGAACTTGACTTGGGAAAAATAGTGCTGCTTGACCGAATAAACGAGCTGGATGAGCCGGATGTGCTTTACTCCTTCGCGCTTGACGAGCTGCTTTGCAGGCAGACAGGACAGGGTGGACCTGCGGTTTGCCACATCTGGCGACATCCGAAAGGACTTGTGATGGGGCTTCGTGACAGCCGGCTTCCGTCTGCTGCAGAAGCCGAGCGCCGATTCGTGGCTGAAGGCTGGTCTACGGCCGTTCGTAATTCAGGCGGGGCAGCGGTTCCGCTTGATTCAGGCGTTATTAATATTTCCTTGATTATGCCTAAGCCTGTGGTAGATTCCTTTCACTTTCATAACGACTTCGAGCGGATGTACAACTTGATACGGCATGTACTCAGAGGAACGGGATACCGTGTTGATAAGGGAGAAATTAAAGGTGCTTATTGTCCGGGAGAATTTGATCTGAGCATAAACGGGCTGAAGTTTTGCGGGATTGCACAGCGCAGGCAGACGCATGCCTTCATTGTGCAGGCGTTCATCGTTGCAGCGGGGGATGGTCAGGAACGGGCGAGGTTGGTACGTACGTTCTATGATCAGGCTGCTGCTGGAGCAGCAGCGAATGAGTTCCCGCTTGTTATAGATAATCGCACAGCCAGCTTGGAACAGTTGACAGGTCTTGGAGCAGAGGCGGGAATCGGAGCGGTACAAGCTTTCGTGAATGAGCTCAAGCAGGTTGTGATGTTACAGCAATTGGCCTCAGGAATGATAACTGAAGATTACCAGCTCGAGCTGCCTGCGAGACCGCAAATCCTAGCTATGGCTGATGTACTTCGTTCCAGATATGCGATTGAAGCACGTTAGGTGGAGCTGTGATTTTGCGAGCATAGCTGCATATTTGCCCAGACTATCTTTGTTCGCGAAGGGATGTTGAGCAATCTTCCTGTGACATACATTTGCCGCTATCCAGGCTTCCGTTCTGATTTACGTATAATTTGATTAATGACCTCCGAGAACAGAAGTCCGATCGCGATAGCCCCCGATATCATAAAAGCTTTGACGGCCAGTTGTACGGCGATGTCGTAATGATCCTCTACTACGTTGCGCATAGCATCGTATGCAAGTCCGCCTGGAACTAGCGGAATGATGCCTGATACGCTGAATACGATAATAGGTGTTTTGTATAGCTTGGCGAAGAGCTGGCTGATGACTGTTACGACAAATGCAGCAATTAAGGTAGATGGGATCGCATCGAGATTCATCTGCGTACAAGCTATATAGATGAACCAGCCAATCATCCCGACAGCGCCGCAGTGAAGCAATGTTCGTTTCGGGGCGTTGAAGATCAAACCGAAGGCAGCCGATGCGATGAAGCTGGTTGCCAGTTGTTCAAGCATCATCATGATGATGCACCTCCATCATTCGAATTAGTAAAAAGAAAGTACGGCCGCGATGCCTGCTCCGATTGCGAATGCGGTGAGAAACGCTTCCGCTCCTTTGGACAGCCCCGATACGAGATGACCGGCCATTAGGTCGCGAACAGCAGCTGTAATAGGCAAGCCGGGCACTAAGGGCATGACCGAGCCGATAATAATTTTGTCCAGATCGGTGCCGAAGCCCTTATGGACAAAAAATACGGATAAGGTGCCGATTAGCAGCGCGGTAATAAACTCAGCGAAAAACTTAATTGGAACCACGCGATGAAGTTGAAGGAAAAAGGCAAAGCCAATACCGCCGGCCAGCATAACAGGCAATGCATCGCGCCAGCTTCCTTGGAACATAATGAGAAAGCAGCTGCTCGCAATAGCAGCTGCGACTATTTTCAGCCAAGACGGATAGGTAAATGCCTGCGTATCGAGTTCTTGAAGCATGCGGTGCGCCTCGCCTGCCGGCAGCTTGCCTGTACTTATTTGTCTGGAAATGTCATTAACGAGCGACACTTTTAGCAAATTAGTTGATCGCTCATTAATTCGAATCAGCTTCGTCATTTGCGAGGAGCCGTCAATGGCGAATATGATGCCAGTTGGCGTGACGAAGCTATGCGAATTTTCAATGCCGTAGGCGGCTGCAATGCGTACCATCGTATCTTCGACCCGATAGGTTTCTCCGCCGTTTTGCAAAATAATTTTGCCGGCTAATAAGCAGATTTGCGTAATTTCATGACTGTTGATCATGCTTTGGCTCAATGAGGCCTGCCTCCTTAGGTAAGCGTATTAATTGCTGCGCCTAGCCTGTTGCTCGAATTCCGAACGGATCTGTGCCAGCAGGGCGGGATCAGCAAATACATCGTAAGCTGTAGCTGCCAGCATTTTGGCGCCAAAGAGCATACCATCCAGTGCATAATCCGTCATCGCGGCATCACGGAATGCTACGGTATGAAGCAGCAGCCGCTCCTGTACGACTTTGACGTACGGATGAATGGCTGGACAGCGAACCGATACATTTCCTAGATCCAGTGAGCCGTGATCCTTGCCGATTTCAATTTGCTCTGGTCTAATGCCTGCTTCGATGAGATTCGCGTTAAATTGTTCGGACAACGCTTCATTCGTAAGCAGCTCATCGTAGGCGTATTCGAACGCGTTGGTTGCAAGCGTACAGCCTGTTTGTAGAGCCGCTCCCTCAGCACAACGAAGGACTTTAGCTGCTAATTCATTCGTGTAAGCGCGTGTGGCAGAGCGCACATAAAATTTCGCTGAGGCGTAATCCGGAATAATATTCGGCGCTTTGCCCCCGTTGTCGATGATGCCGTGAATGCGGGCATCGCTCCGTATTTGCTGACGTAGGGCATTAATGCCGTTGAACAGTTGAAGCACCGCATCGAGGGCATTAATTCCCTCATCCGGGCTTGCGGCTGCATGTGCTGCAAGTCCCTTATATTCGAATTGAATCGCATCCATCGCAAGGGATTCGCCAGACTGTTCGAAGGTATGATACGGATGCGCCATCAATGCAAAATCGCAGTCATCGAATAAGCTGGCTGCTGCCATTGGTACCTTTGCACCGCGTGTTTCCTCGGCAGGTGTGCCATAGATGCGGATTTTTCCGCCAAGTCCACTGTCAAGCAGAGCGGCTTTCAATCCTACGCCAGCTGCGACGCTCATCGAGCAAATAAGATGATGGCCGCAGGCGTGACCAATTTCCGGAAGCGCATCATATTCGCATAAGAAGCCGACCGTAGGTCCTGGCTTGCCCGTATCGAATACAGCGATGAAAGATGTCTCGATAGCTAGAATGCCTCGCTCAACCTCGAACCCGTATTTTGACAGCTCAGCAGTCAGCAGCTCAGCTGCAAAAAACTCCTCATGACCAAGCTCGGGGCGGTTGCCGATAGAGCGCGAAATGCAGCGGAATTCCTCTGCGTACTGGTCTATTTCATCAAAGACAAGCTGTTTATTCGTCATATGGATTGCATACCTCCTAATTATGAGTTGAAGCGCCGAAGTTTGCCCGTAAACACATATATGTACAAACAGCGGCCTCAGTTTGTGTCGGTAAGAAAGTATGCGATCTTACAGAGCATACTAAGCTTGTGCAGTCACTCGTCTGCTAGCGCATGCCGTGTATTTTCTTGAACTGCTCAGGGCTCAGCCCTTCCAACCGCCGGAAAACGGAGCTGAAATAACTAGGGGAGTCGAAGCCGACGCGCTGGGCGATCTCATGCATTTTGATATCGCTCTCGCGGAACATGAGCTCCTTGCTCCGATTGATTCGTTCACGGTTGACGTATTCCATCGGCCGCATCTTGAGCGACTTCTTGAACAGCAAGCATAAATACTGAGGTGTTACATCCATGCAGCCTGCCAGATCCTTGATCGTTATGAGCTCATTATAATGCGTCTCTATGTAATGTAGCACCGGCTGCAGCTTCAAATAGTTTTGCTCCACGGAATTCGAGCTAACAAGTATAACCTTCATCAAATCGAGTAAAAACATGTAAACGAGCTTCGAGCATTCAAGGCCAAGAAAGGCTCGTCCGGATTGCGTCATGGCGTAAATGTTTTTCATATGGGTAACAATCATATCATGATCAGCTGTAGAATAGACGCCGGATTGTACAATTCCAGCTTGCCTGAACAGCTTATCCGACAAATCTCCGCGGAAGCTCATCCAGATGACATCCCAGGGCTCTTGAATGGAGAAATAACGATGCTGCTCATTCGGGAATAAGCAGAAGCCCTGCCCAGCGCGAACGGTCATTCGCTGATCGCCTACATGAAGCTCGCCGCTTCCGTCAATTACCTGCAGCCACTGAAAATGAGGGTACCCATTCGGCCGATCAATCGACTCTTGGTTGCTCCAATGCCCGATACTTGTCAAATAGACAGGGAGCATCGTGTCCGTCTCTGTTAGTATCGGAAAAACCATCGTATCGATAATGACAACTCCTTGTTTCATATTTTTAAAGTAATGCGAAAATACTATTATATAGTTAACGATATGAACGAGTTATAATATGAATATCATTATAGTATACCCAATAACAATCGCAATCAAGATGAAACTGGAGGTCGCTGAAATGACTTTGAAATTCCCGCCGATTAGTTCGAAAATTCCGCAAATGCTGCATGGTGCAGACTATAATCCGGATCAGTGGCAGAAATACCCTGAAGTGCTGGCAGAAGATATTCGCCTCATGAAGCTGGCACACTGTAATGTCATGTCTGTAGGTATATTCGCATGGATGGCCATTGAGTCAGAGGAAGGCGTATTCACGTTTGACTGGCTCGATACGCTTCTTGATACATTTGCTGCAAACGGCATTTATGCCTTGCTCGCTACACCAAGCGGCGCTCGTCCGATATGGATGTCTCAGAAGTATCCGGAGGTGCTGCGCGTAGCTCCGAATGGTATTCGCAATTTGCACGGCGCACGCCACAATCATTGCTTCAGCTCTCCTGTATACCGTGAGAAGGTCACGATTATGAACACAAAGCTTGCTGAACGATATTCCGATCATCCCGCCGTTATTGGCTGGCATATCTCCAATGAATACGGCGGCGAATGCCATTGTAATTATTGTGAGGATGCATTCCGCGGCTGGTTGGAAAATAAATATAAAACGATCGACGCGCTTAACGATGCGTGGTGGACGACATTCTGGAGCCATACGTATACCGACTTCAGCCAAATCGAGTCCCCGACGGAGCGCGGCGAGAAAGCGGTTCACGCTCAGAACGTTGACTGGAGAAGATTCGTAACAGACCAAACGGTTGATTTCTGCCGGAATGAGATCGAGCCGCTACGTGCAAAAAATAGCGAGCTTCCGATTACAACAAACTTTATGCTTGATTTCGAGCCGCTTAATTATTGGAAGTTCACGGAGCTGCTTGACATGATTTCATGGGATGCTTATCCAACTTGGCATGATAATGGTGAAGATGATAGCGAGCTGGCAGCTTGGATCGGCTTCAATCATGATATATTCCGTTCACTCGGCGGCGGTAAGCCGTTCATGCTGATGGAGAGCACGCCAAGCATGACGAACTGGCAGCCTGTAAGCAAATTGAAGCGCCCTGGTATGCATATGCTATCCTCGCTTCAAGCGGTTGCGCATGGTTCGGACACGGTTCAATATTTCCAATGGCGCAAGAGCAGAGGCTCAAGTGAAAAGCTTCATGGATCGGTCGTTGACCATGTCGGTCATGAGCACACAAGAGTATTCCGCGACGTTGCGGAGCTCGGAGAAACGCTTGAGAAGCTGACGGAGGTTGTCGGCACGACGGTTAAGCCGGAGGTTGCTCTTATTTATGATTGGGAAAACCGTTGGGCTGTGAAGGATTCACAAGGTCCTCGCAATGGCGGCCTTCATTATGAGGAAACGGCGAAGCGTCATTATCGTCCGTTCTGGGATTTGGGTGTTTCGGTCGATATTATTGATTCCGAGTGCAGCTTTGATTCCTATAAGGTGCTCGTTGCACCGATGCTTTATATGGTTCGTCCAGGCGTGGGAGAGCGCATCGAAAAATTCGTTGAACAAGGCGGAACTTTCATTGCAACCTACTGGAGTGGAATCGTCGATGAGAACGATTTGTGTTTCCTGTCTGGCTTCCCAGGACCGCTTCGCAAGACGCTTGGCATTTGGTCGGAGGAGATCGACTCGCTGCATGACCATGATTCCAATCGCGTTGTGCTGAGTGATGGCAATTCACTTGGACTAAGTGGTGAATATACGGCACGCGAATTATGTGATCTTATCCATCTAGAGGGAGCAGAAGCACTTGCTGTATACGGAGAGGATTTCTACGCAGGGCGTCCAGCTTTGACCGTGAATCGTCTTGGCAAAGGCAAAGCGTATTATATTGCTTCTCGTAATGAAGCGGCCTTTACGAATGATTTGTTTGCACGAATCGTTGAGCAAGAAGGCATTAAGCGTGTACTGAATACGGAGCTTCCGCAAGGCGTAACTGCACAATTGCGGACAGATGGTCAAAGCGATTACGTGTTCGTCTCCAATTTCAGTGCGAACGACACGAAGGTTGAGCTTGATGGACGTGAGTATTCTGATTTGTTGACGGGTGCTGCTGCTGGCGGCCAAATCGAGCTCGGTGCAAATAGCGTTCGAGTTTTGAAAAGGGCTTCGGCGCAAGCATAAAGCTTATTGATTAATAGACTGTGCGGTACCTTGCAGATTTCTGCTTAGGTACGCACAGTCTTTTTTTTGTTTTATCTAATGAAGGAACAATGTAAGGCAGAGAACGATGGGATGCGTCCTCAGCTATACTCGTTGCTGAAGGTGATAGTTAATTTGGCATAGGCATATCCCGTAATCGTTAGTGGGGTTTACTGGATTTAAATAAAAAATTGTCGAATTTAACATTCCGAAAACAATTCTACTTATTACTGTTGATGCTTCCGACCTATAGTGGGTTCAGAAGGAAATAGAAGGAAGGGTGATGGCGAGTGACAGCTACTGTTCTGGAAAAAGAAAACCGCTCGGTAAATGAGAAAGGCGAGAATATGGATCCGAACGCACCACTTAACGGACAAAATAGTCTGCAGTCGGAGGCCGGGCAAGCCGAGCAAGTAGAGGAGAAGAGCGACCTGCCAACGGAAGTTGAGCCATTCGAGGCTCCAAAGACGGCAATTTCGCAGAAGGTGGAGCTGAAGCATTTTTTGCGACAAGCTCCGACTATAGGCGTTGAGCGAACTTGCCGGGAAACCATCTCGGTGTTCAAAAAGCATCCAGAAAGCGAATGTATCATTGTGACGAACGAGCAAGGGGCTCCGATCGGATTAATGATGCGAAACCATTTTTTCTTAAAGCTGGGTCACCGTTTCAGCGCTGATCTGTACGACGACAAACCGATTACAAAGCTGATGGATGCTTCTCCTCTTGTTGTTGACCATGAGGATGAGCCGCAGCAGTTGATTGACAGTGCATTAAGCCGCCATGACAGGGTGCTCTACGATTGCGTTATTGTTACAGCAAGCAACAGGCTCGCAGGTGTATTAACGGTCTCCGATATGCTGAAGCTCTCTAGAATGCTTCAGCAGGAAGCAGTAGATGTTCAAAAGAATACGATTCGCTCTGCCGAGAAGCGTGTGAAGGAAATCGAAGAAGCGGTCAGCAGTGTACGTGTATCAACTTCGCAAGGCGAGTCATTGTCTGTGGAAATGGTGGAGTTGACGCTTACAGGCAAGAATGAGTTGGATAAGGTTACGAAAGCTTTCGGAGCAATAGCGGACCATTCCCTGCAGCAGGAGAAACGGATGAACAACTTGCAGTTGGAAGCTGGCTCGATCAGCAAAGTATCTTCTCAAATCAAGGAGCTTGCGGATCAAAGCAACTTGCTCGCCCTTAATGCTTCTATAGAAGCTGCACGCGCAGGACAGCATGGACTTGGCTTCGCGGTGGTCGCTGGTGAAGTTATGAAGCTGGCAACCCAAACCAAACAGTTCGCGAATGAGATTACGAAGCTGACGGGAACAGTTGTGGACGCTATTGGTCAGACGACAGCACAGGCACATGCTGGACGCGAAGAGACACTTGCCAGCGAAGCGCATGTGAGCGAGGCGGTAGAAGCCTTTAATCGCCTATTCCGAGCTGCTGCGAATAACCGCAAAAGCAGTGAACAAATCGGTTTGTTGTCGGAACAAGCACTTCAGCAAGCGGTACATGTCGCCGGAGAAATGGAAAAACTGCAGCAATCGTATTTTTAACATGGAGTTTACAAAAACAGAATACGAGGTTTACAAACGGCTAGTAGTATAAGAGGCACAGGGGATGACCCTAAGAGACAAAATAAGAGGAGTGGTAGAGTTGTTTAAGAAAAAGGGATTTAAGGGGATCTTGATGTTGTCAATGGTGGTGTTGCTCGCATTTGCGTCTGCATGCGGCAATAATACAAACAGTGCTAATACAGGTTCAGAAAATACAGGTTCTTCGAATAATACAGCAACAAACGCACCTGCGGATGACGCAGTCAAACTGTCAGGCGAAATTAAAATCGATGGTTCCAGCACCGTGTTCCCACTTACGGAAGCAGCAGCTGAAGAGTTCAACAAAGAGCATAAAGATGTACGCGTTCCTGTAGGTGTATCCGGTACAGGCGGCGGTTTCAAACAGTTCTGCGCTGGTGAAATCGCAATTGCAGATGCTTCCCGTACAATCAAGGATGAAGAAGCAACAGCATGTAAAGATGCAGGCATCGAGTACACAGAGCTTTCTGTAGCATTTGACGGCTTGTCCGTAGTCGTAAGCAAAGATAATGACTTTATCGACCACTTGACGGTTGAAGAGCTTAACAAGATTTTCGTAACGGGCAGCACAGTTGCAACTTGGAAAGACGTTCGTGATTCTTTCCCGGCTGAGCCAATCGTAATGTTCTCACCAGGTGCTGATTCCGGTACTTATGACTACTTTAACGAAGCAATTCTTGAAAAAGCAGGTATCCGCAATGATAAAGCAATCAGCTTCTCTGAAGATGACAACGCGCTTGTTCAAGGTGTAGCAGGCAGCAAATACGGCATTGGCTACTTCGGTTTCGCTTACTTCGAAGAAAACCAAGACAAATTGAAAGTTGTTCCAGTTGACGGCGGAAGCGGCGCAATCGCACCAACATACGATACCATTAAAGACGGAAGCTACGCTCCATTGTCCCGTCCACTCTTCATCTATGTAAACAAGAAAGAGCTTGAGCGTCCAGAAGTGAAAGCATTCGCGGACTACTACATCAACAACATTGGACAATTTGCAGGCGAAGTTGGTTATGTTTCCCTTCCAGACGAGCAATATGCAGCAGAAGCAGCAAAACTTCAATAAGAGCAAGCAGGCTGGGTGAAATAAATGTGGTGTCTTGAGGGACATCACATTTTTCTCGGCACATATGTAAACGAATTGTAAAGGCAAGAAGGAGGACGCCGCAATGCCAAGGCAAGGGCTGCAAACGGTCAATAACAAACAAACACTCAGCAAAGAAAACTACAATTTCAAAAATAATCGCGTTAGCATCATGAACAAAGTGATGCCGATCCTATTGTTCCTATGTGCATCTGTATCCGTTCTAACTACGATAGGCATCGTCGTCACACTCATCTCAGAAACCTATCAGTTTTTTCAGAAAATACCGATCTTTGATTTCTTGTTTGGTACCAAATGGTCACCGTTAATCCCGCCCAAAAGCTTCGGCGTCCTTCCACTTTTATCAGGCACGCTAATGATTACGCTTATTGCCTGTTTAGTCGCCATTCCGCTTGGTCTTGCTAGTGCTATTTATTTGTCTGAATATGCACCAAAGCGGGTTCGCAAGATTATTAAACCGATTCTAGAGGTGCTCGCAGGCGTACCGACAATTGTTTATGGTTATTTCGCGCTCAGTTTGGTAACGCCGCTTATTCAAAGCATCTTCAACAGCGCAGGCGTGTTCAATGCGCTAAGCGCAGGCATCGTGGTCGGCATCATGATTATTCCGATGGTTTGCTCGCTGAGCGAGGATGCAATGTCCGCTGTTCCTCGTACTTTGCGTGACGGGGCGTATGCCCTTGGTGCTACAAGATTTGAAGTTGCTCTGAAAATCGTCGTGCCAGCTGCTTTCTCCGGCATCGTCGCTTCTGCGGTACTTGCATTCTCAAGGGCAATCGGCGAGACGATGATCGTTACTGTCGCGGCTGGTTCAACACCTAACATGACCTTAAATCCGCTCGAGAGCATCCAGACCATGACCGCATATATCGTTCAGGTCAGCCTTGGGGATACGCCACATGGAACGATAGAGTATGGATCGATCTTCGCAGTCGGCATGACGCTGTTCGTCATTACGTTCCTACTCAATATTCTTGCCCAGTATATTGCAAGAAAATTCAGGGAGGAGTACTAAGATGAACATATTTCAAGATGCGAATCGGAAGCAAATTGCGAATCGCCGCAAAACAGACTGGATGCTTCATATCTTATTCGTCATAGCAACCTCTATCGGCGTACTTGCCTTGTGCGCGCTAATTATTGATATTCTTATCGACGGTATTTCAAGATTACAGCCTGATTTGTTCACTAACTTTCCTTCTCGGAAAGCGGATGGATCCGGCATGAAGTCGGCTCTTGTCGGTACGATCTATATGCTTCTAATTATGGCGCCTATATCATTCATCTTCGGCGTAGGCGCGGCCATCTATCTCGAGGAATACGCGAAGAAGGGCCGTATTACCCGCTTGATTCAGCTGAATATTAGTACGCTTGCTGGCGTTCCGTCTATTGTATACGGAATTCTTGGCTTAACCCTGTTCGTTAGACTTCTCTCACTTGACCGCAGTCTCATTGCTGGCGCGCTCACGATGACGCTGCTCGTGCTTCCTATTATTATCGTATCGGCACAGGAAGCGATCCGTGCTGTTCCTAAGTCACGCCGCGATGCTTCATTCGCGCTTGGTGCTACCAAATGGCAGACCGTGTCCCGCTCAGTAATGCCATCTGCGCTTCCTGGTGTTCTGACCGGCGTTATTCTCGCGATGTCGCGGGCAATTGGAGAAACTGCACCGCTCGTTATGATCGGAGCCCTTACTTACGTTGCCTTTCTGCCAGACGGCCTCAAGGATTCATTTACTGTTATTCCGATTCAAGTGTACAACTGGCTATCGAAGCCTCAGCTTGAGTTCAAGGAGCTTGCAGCCAGCGGTATTATCGTATTGCTTGCGCTGCTTCTGCTAATGAACTTCTCTGCGATTCTGCTTCGCAACAAATACCAGAAAAACGTGTAAGGCAATGCCGGCATGAGCACACCATTCTAGGAGGAAAACGACATGGAAGCACTTATTAACATTAACAAGCTGAATTTATTTTACGGCGCGTTCCACGCTCTGAAGGATGTATCCCTAACGATACCCGAGAAAGCGATCACGGCTTTCATCGGACCGTCCGGCTGCGGCAAATCGACGCTGCTTCGTACACTTAATCGTATGAATGACATGATTCCAGGTACTCGTATCGAGGGCGGAATCGCGATTGGCGGTACTGAGATTTATTCGAATGAGGTAGATGTCGAAACCCTTCGCAAAAAAGTAGGTATGGTGTTCCAACAGCCTAATCCATTCCCGAAATCGATCTATGACAACGTCGCTTATGGACCGCGCCTGCATGGCATTACGAGCAAGCGCGAGCTTGATGAAATCGTAGAAACAAGCTTGAAGTCAGCTGTGCTATGGGAAGAAGTGAAGGACCATTTGAAACGTTCGGCCTTCGGTCTGTCCGGTGGTCAACAGCAGCGTTTGTGCATTGCACGCGCTCTTGCCGTTAATCCGAATATTTTGCTAATGGATGAAGCAACCTCAGCACTTGATCCAATCTCCACACTCAAGATCGAAGAGCTTGCACAAGAGCTGAAGGATAAATATACAATCGTGATGGTAACTCACAACATGCATCAGGCAGCCCGCGTATCGAACCAAACCGTGTTCTTCCTTAATGGAGAAGTAATCGAATATTCGGATACAGAGAAGCTGTTCTCGAATCCGACGGATCAACGCACGGAAGATTATATCAGCGGTCGCTTCGGCTAAGCCGGGGTTAGCCATAAATACAACTTATCATGTAGGAGGAATGCTGTTGTGATGACCACACGCAAAGAGTTTGACCAGGGACTGGAGCATCTTCATAACCTGTTGATCGACATGGGTACATTCGTGGAAAAAGCGCTTGTAGAATCAATGGAGTCGTTGAAAACGGTTGATGTTTCCCGTGCCCAGCAGGTCATTGCGAAGGATCCTTCCTTGAATCAGATGGAAGAGAAAATTACGGAGATTGGCTCGAAGCTTATTGCAACGCAGCAGCCGGTAGCCAAGGATTTGCGCCGTATACTGTCTGCATTTAAGATTGCAAGCGACTTGGAGCGGATGGGTGACCTATCTGTCGATATCGCCAAAGTCGTTCTGCGTCTGGAAGGCCAAGAGTTAATTAAGCCATTGATCGATTTGCCGCGGATGGCGGAGATTGTTCAGCTTATGACGTATGAATCTATTCAATCCTTTATTCAGGAAAATGTAGACTTGGCTTACAAAATGGCAAAGGACGATGATCAAGTAGACGCTCTTTATGGTCAAATTACTCGCGAGCTCTATTCGCTAATGATGGAAAATCCTCGCAACATTACCCAATCGTCCCTGCTGAGCTTCGTTGGCCGTTATTTGGAGCGGTTCGGCGATCATGCAACGAACATTGGAGAGAGCGTTGTTTATCTCGTAACGGGTAATCGACCAGATTTGAACGTGTAGAGTGAAAATAATTACCAAGAGACCGCCCGAGTGAAAACTTCGGCGGTTTTTTCTATGCTCGGGTCGATTGGACTAATTAAATGTCGAATTTTACCGAAATTTAACGATTCTATGCATCTCTATTCACAATCGGCTGGTAAAATATGAGTCAAAGGTATTGAAATAGACGAAATTCGATTGAGGGGATTGGCATGAATGGAGTCGGGGTTGGCTTATTCAATCGAGATCTGCTTAGCAGCATTAAGGAACGCTGGCACGAAGGCGGCATAGGCATTATCTATGTTCGCTTCAGATTAGGAAATGCTGCATCGGAGAATGCCTTGCAGCTATGGGAAAGCGAAGAGAAACGATTATTTTGGCGTCAACGGCTGGAATGGGATTACTTCTTCCTGTTCGATCGTCAGCAGAAGGATGAACCGATAAACAAAGTGATGGAGAAGGCGCTTGAACGTCTATACAGCAAGCTCCGCAAAGCCGCAGCAACAGGGAAAGAGCAGGGAGAGGATTCTGAGGTAGAGGTGAGCATTGGTATGTCTACCGCTTATCCGCCTGCAATCGGGCGATCCACAGAATCGGTCGTTTATCGGATGCTTCTTGATGCGATGGAACAAAGTGCATACAACGTGACGCTTGGCAGAGAACGCAAGGAAGCCGGAGCGCTTGAAACACCAGGTCGACCTGTCAGCTATGGATTATCTGCCACAGCGAGCGAGTCGGTGACGCTTCACGATGCAGCAGGAAACCATGGCAAATCCGTGAGAATTGGTACACTTGCGGTTCCGTTTCCGATCTTTCCAGCCAGAGCAAGAGTATCCGAGGTAGCGTACCTGTTCGATACGAACGCGAAGGCACAAGGTGCAGTGATTGTAGACCAGGGAAGGCCGATAGGCATTCTTATGAAAGAGAAGCTTCATCAGATGTTGGCTGGACAATTCGGACTGCCGCTGTACTGGAATCGTCCAGTGGAGCGAATTATGAACAATCAGCCGCTTATTGTGGATGAGCAGTTGACAGTCGAGCATGTATCGCAGCTTGCCATGGCACGTGATTTCTCGCAGCTGTACGATGTTGTCCTTATTACGAAGGATGGTCAAATGGCGGGAGCAGCTTCCATTCGTTCCATTCTGGAGTGCATGACTACGCTCCGAACAGAGGCTGCGCGTACTGCAAACCCGCTTACGGGACTGCCTGGCAACGAAGAGATTCAGCTTGAGCTGCGCCGAAGGCTCGACGATGAGGAACCGTTCGCCGTTATCTATGCCGACCTTGATTATTTCAAGTGGTACAACGATTGCTTCGGCTTCGGGATGGGTGATAGTCTGATTCGATATTTGGGTGATCTATTGCGCTGGGAGCTTGATCAGCTTGGTGGACAAGGCGATTTTATCGGTCATATTGGCGGTGACGATTTCATTGCGGTTACGAAATCTTCGATCGCCGAGCGATTGTGCGAGGCGCTTATTAATCGGTTCGATAATGGCATCAAAGCGTTCTATGGCGGCATCGAGGTGACGAGCGTGGAGGATCGGCATGGCAACCTCGTTGAACAGGAGGGCGTTACGCTGTCGCTTTCGCTCATGATGTGGGATGGCAAGGTGCCGCTCTTGACGGAGGATATTCCAAGGCTGGCGGCCAAGCTGAAGAAGCAAGCAAAGGCACTGAAGGGCAGTGTCTGTGTCATGGACCAAATTTCAGGAATGCATCATGGAGAGGAACGGAATCGAAATTGAGACAACTACGGGACATTTGGCGGCTTAATGGAGCGGATAACGATAGCGCTGGCCATCTTGGAATTATTTATTTGTCATGGCAGCTTCCGTCTGTCTATCAAGCCAGCAGCGGTTCCTCGTTGCAGGAGCAGTGGCGTGAATTCGCGGAGCTTGAGGTCGAGGGGACCTTTAGCAGTTCATTGCTATATGAGGGAATGCAGTGGGTGAAGGACGATTTATTCATCCATATGCGCTTGCCGGCTGGAGAAGCTCAAACGTTGGAAGGCTGGCTGCTGGAGCTCGCCTATAAGCATACGAAAAATTGGGAGCGTCGATTTGTTGAGCAGCTTGGCAGCATGCAGTCATATCAATCGGAAGTCCAGCTTCATGTTGGAGTAGGTGTCGCCTCTAATGATCATCATACAGCCGACGGCTTGATCTGGTATGAAGTGATGAAAAAAGCGATCTTGCATGGACAAGTGGCGGATGCGATGGAGCGCAGCTTGAGACGGAGAGCGATCGATGACCTTATTCATGATCGGACGATCTATTCGGTGTATCAGCCAATCGTTTCTTTGCAGCAGCAAGGCAAGGTTTTCGGTTATGAATCGTTGACTAGAACAGAGGACCGTACTTGGTTCTCGAATCCAATGGAATTGTTTCTATTCGCGGAGAAAGAGGGATTAACTTACTCACTTGACCGGCTGGCTAGGGAGAAAGCGATTGACGGCTGTATTCCGCTAGCTTCGAATCAGAAGCTATTCATTAATGTGATGGCTCAGATCATGGAGGACCCCAGCTTCTCGCCAGGGCAGACGCTCAGCCTGCTGGAGCAGCATAAGCTGTCACCGCATCATGTTGTATTCGAAATTACGGAGCGGAGCGCCATTGCAGATTTTGGCACCGTTAAAAAAGCGCTGGAGCATTACCGGAGTCAGGGCTATCAAATCGCAATTGACGACGTTGGCGCAGGCTATTCATCCCTGCAATCCATCGTCGAGCTGCGTCCCGATTATTTGAAGGTGGATCGTTCTATTATTCAGAATATCCATTTGGATGAGATGAAGGAGCATATTCTGAGCACCTTGATTCAGCTGGCTGCCAAAATGGATATTTCGGTCATTGCGGAGGGTATTGAGCTTGCGGAAGAGCTGGAGAAGGTACGCGGAATGGGCGCCCATTATGCGCAAGGATATTTGCTTGGCAGGCCTGCGCCGTTCGTTTCGAATAAACAAT
This sequence comes from Paenibacillus sinopodophylli, assembly GCF_005930355.1. GTDB lineage: Bacteria > Bacillota > Bacilli > Paenibacillales > Paenibacillaceae > Pristimantibacillus > Pristimantibacillus sinopodophylli. The sequence goes on along the minus strand of NZ_VDBO01000010.1, from coordinate 52,758 downwards.
AATCGTTTAGAAGGGGCTCTTCTGAGGCAGCGATGCTTGGGAATAGCCCTTTTTGTGGTATAATGGGAGGTATGAATGCTACATAAAGAAGGTGTGATCCCTTATGGAAAAATGGATGCTTATTGATGGGAACAGTATCATATACCGCGCTTTTTTCGCGCTTCCGCCGCTGACGAATTCGTCCGGCAACCATACGAATGCCATATTTGGCTTTACGACGATGCTGCTTAAACTGTTGGAGCAAGAAAAACCAACACATGTGCTGGTAGCTTTCGATGCAGGCAAAGTAACGTTTCGTCATGAAGGCTATGCCGAATACAAAGGCGGAAGACAGAAGACGCCACCTGAGTTATCTGAGCAATTCCCTGTACTCAAGGAGCTGCTGCATGCGTTCAATATATCGCAGTACGAGCTTGCAGGATATGAGGCGGATGACATTATCGGGACGCTGACGAAGGCTGCGGATGACAAAGGCGTGGCGACATTCGTCGTAACCGGAGACAAGGATATGCTGCAGCTCGCTTCCGATAAGGTGACGATTGCTGTTACTCGCAAAGGTGTTAGCGAGGTTGATCTATATACGCCTGAAGCGATTCAAGAGAAATACGGACTTGTGCCCATGCAGATCATTGATCTGAAAGGCCTTATGGGCGATGTATCCGACAACATTCCAGGCGTACCCGGTGTCGGGGAGAAGACCGCTCTGAAGCTGCTTCACGAGCATGGCACTGTGGAGAATGTACTTGCTAGCTTGGACAAGCTCAAGGGGAAACTGAAGGAAAACATTGAGACGCATAAGGACGACGCAACGATGAGCAAGAAGCTCGCGACCATATTCCGCGAGGTGCCATTCGAGAAAAGTATGGATGAGCTTAGCTATGCGGGCTATGACGGACCTAAGCTTGCGGAAGCATTCCGCAAGCTTGAATTCAAATCATTGATTGAGCGGCTGCAGCTTGGAGCAGAAGCCGGAGACATGGAAGAGGAAGCGCAGGCTGCTGCAGCTGATTTGACGATTCATGTCATCGAATCGGATGAACAGGCAGACTTGCTGGATAGACTGGTTGAGCTTCTCGGGCAAACGGACAAAAATGGTTTATACATAGAAGCAATCGGGGAGAATCCGCATCATGCTGAGCTGATTGGTCTCGCGATTGCTACGGAGGAATCCGTGTACGCGATGCCCTATTCGGTGCTTAAACAGCCCTTCGCTGCGAAGCTGCGCGATTGGCTGGAGCAAGCGGACAAGCCGAAATACGGCTTCGATTTGCATAAGGTAGAGCTTGCGCTCAAGTGGAGCGGGATCAGCTTCGAGGGCTCGGCATTCGATGTGCAGCTAGCTGCCTATCTGCTTGATCCAACCGAAGCGAGCCAGACGCTGAGCGGTATTAATGAGAAGCAAGGTCTATCCCTGTTGCCGCCGGATGAAGCTGTATATGGGAAAGGCGCGAAATTCAAAGTGCCGGATGCAGATACGCTCTATCGTCATTTGTCGCTGAAGGCGGAAGCGGTTCGGAAGCTGGTGCCGCTGCTAACTGATGAGCTTAGTCGCACAGGAATGAGCAAGCTTTATTTCGACATGGAGCATCCGCTGTCCCGCATTCTTGCCGGTATGGAGTTTCAAGGCATCACAGTAAAGTCTGAGGAGCTGGAAGAGCTGGGCCGCAGCTTGGAAGGACAACTAGCTACGATCATTAGCAGCGTATACAGGCTGGCTGGCACTGAATTCAATATCGGGTCGCCTAAGCAGCTTGGTGAAATTTTGTTCGAGAAGCTGGGACTGCCTGCTAAGAAAAAGACGAAAACAGGCTATTCAACCGACGCCGAGGTGCTTGAAGAGCTAGCGCCTTATCATGAGATTATTCCGCTTATTCTGCATTACCGCCAGCTCTCTAAGCTGCAGTCCACGTATGTGGAAGGACTGTTGAAAGAAGTACGCAAGGAAACGGGCAAAATCCACACCTATTACCGCCAGACGATTGCAGCTACGGGCCGCCTGAGCAGCCAGTTCCCGAATCTCCAGAACATTCCGATCCGCCTAGAGGAAGGCCGTCAGATTCGGAAAGCGTTCGTACCATCTGAGCCCGGCTGGTTCATCGTCGCAGCCGACTATTCACAGATTGAGCTGCGAGTGCTCGCTCATATCGCGGATGATGAGAATATGAAGGAAGCCTTCATACAGGACATGGATATTCATACGAAGACGGCGATGGATGTGTTCGGCGTTACAGCCGAGGAAGTAGATTCCAACATGCGCCGCTCAGCGAAGGCGGTCAACTTCGGTATCGTATATGGCATCAGCGATTTCGGCTTGTCACAGAACTTAGGCATTACGCGGAACGAAGCAGGCAAGTTTATTGCGGACTATAAGGAAGTGTTCAAAGGCGTTCGCCAGTATATGCATGATATTGTGCAGCAAGCTAAGCGAGATGGGTATGTGGCGACGCTGCTTGAGCGCAGGCGTTATCTGAATGACATAAACGCTTCAAATTTCAATTTGCGTTCCTTTGCAGAGCGGACGGCAATGAATACACCGATTCAAGGTACAGCGGCAGATATTATTAAGCTGGCGATGGTGCATATGGACGCGACGCTGCGCGAGCGCAAGCTGAAAAGCCGCATGCTGCTGCAAGTGCACGATGAGCTCGTATTTGAGGTGCCGCAGGCTGAGCTTGAGCTGATGAAGACGCTAGTGCCTGAAGTGATGGCAGGAGCGCTCACGCTTGACGTTCCGCTCAAGGCTGATATGAGCTTCGGTGACAATTGGTATGAAGCAAAGTAACCCGCTGGCGGGCTGTTTCGGGTATAATGGTTGTTGAGGTGAAGAGAAAATGCCTGAATTGCCAGAGGTAGAAACGGTAAGAAGAACATTGATAGAACTTGTTGCGGGAAAACGAATACAGTCCGTAACCGTGAGACTCCCGCGTATTATACAGCGCCCTGCCGAGCCAGAGCAGTTCGCAGATGCACTCATTGGCCATACGATTCAAACGGTTGAGCGTCGCGGCAAGTTTTTGCGAATTGTGCTGGATGGCCTCGTGCTCGTATCCCATCTGCGAATGGAGGGACGTTACGGCGTATTCCGAGCGGAAGAGCCGATTGAGCTGCATACGCATGTCATATTCCATTTCGAGGATGGTACTGATCTGCGTTACAAGGATGTGCGGCAGTTCGGCACGATGCATCTATTCGAAGCTGGACAGGAGCTTTTGCAGCCGCCGCTTAACAAGCTTGGCATAGAGCCTCTCGAGCCATCGTTTACGGCGGATGCGCTCCGAAGCAAGCTGGAGAAGCGGGCAACGAAAATCAAACCGCTGCTGCTCAATCAAGAGCATATTGTTGGGCTTGGCAATATTTATGTGGATGAAGCTTTGTTCCAAGCTCGTATCCACCCAGAACGCACGCCCGGAACATTGAAGCCGGCAGAGTGGAAACGTCTTTACGAGGCGATAAAGTCTACGCTGGCAAAAGCAGTTGAAGCCGGCGGTTCATCAATCAAATCTTATGTGAACGGTCAAGGCGAGATGGGAATGTTCCAGCATCAACTGCTTGTTTATGGGAAGAAGGACGAACCATGTCCGGCTTGCTCAAGACCGATTCATAAATTTGTTGTCGGTGGCAGAGGGACTCATATTTGCAGCAAATGCCAGCCATTGGCTGCGGTCTTACAGAGCAAGGAGCAGTAGCTTTTCGCCCGCGACATGCACAGACAAATACTCCCCGCATATGATAGATGTGTTACGAACAATAGGCGGATGACTACTCACGGGATGGTTAGTGAGCCGGTTGTCTGCCGTGCGGGGAGGGACTTTACGATTGTTCGCGCATGTTGCTTCGCTGTTGGTGCTAGCTTTTGCCGTTAGTTTGGATGGATTTGGTGTTGGCGTTACGTACGGCTTGCGGAGAATTCGCATCCCTATGCTGTCGGTACTTATTATCGCTTGCTGCTCCGGTTTGATTATCTATTTGTCGATGCAGGTGGGCGGCTGGCTGACGGGTTTTCTGTCCGAATTCACAGCTCGCCTCATCGGTGCTTGTGTGCTTATTCTAATCGGAGGCTGGGCGCTGCTGCAGCTTAGAAAGGGAAAGCACGCTGATGAGTCAGTAGATACTTCGGAACTTGCGAGCGCAGCTGCGGCTGAAGGACTAGTTAAACCGCATGCAGGAGAAATTGCGAGCGCAGCTCTTGTCGTCATGGTTGAACTGAAGCGGCTTGGCCTTGTCATTCAGATTCTTAGAACGCCGCAAGCAGCAGATGTCGACAAGTCGGGGACGATCTCAGCTTCTGAAGCCGTCATGCTTGGTGTTGCATTGTCGCTCGATGCTTTTGGTGCTGGTCTCGGTGCAGCGCTGATCGGGCTGCCGTCTGTGCTGACAGCTTTGACGATAGCGGCAGCGAGCGCGATTTTTCTAATTGGCGGGATGCGCTTCGGCTTTCGATTCTCGGCTTGGAGAGGTATGCAAACATTATCTATGCTGCCTGGCATATTATTAATCATGATGGGAATTATGAAGCTGTTATAATTTGAGGTGAAATGAATGAGAATCGGATTAACCGGCGGTATTGCCAGCGGTAAAAGCACTATCGCCAATATGTTGGTGGAACGCGGTGCGCTGCTGGTCGATGCCGATCAAGTCGCAAGAGAAATTGTTCTTCCAGGTAGACCGGCTTTAGAGGCAATCGCCTCTACGTTCGGACAAGCTGTCTTAGAACAAGACGGCACATTGAATAGAAAGGCTCTCGGCGCTATCGTATTTCAGGATAAAAGCCTGCTTGCCAAGCTAGAAGCCATTACGCATCCGGCTATTCGTGCAAGCATGCAAGCAACCATACATAGCTACGCAGAGCAGTTTCCTAACCGGCTGATCATTGCTGATGTGCCGCTGCTGTACGAAACGAAGCAAGAGCAGCTCTATGACGGGATAATGGTCGTATACGTGCCTGTAGAGGTTCAGAAGACTCGTTTAATGAAAAGAAACGATGTTTCGGAGGAAGAAGCTAACCGGCGGGTATTGCTCCAAATGGATATTGAACAGAAGCGTGAGCGTGCAGACTTCGTCATTGATAACAGCGGATCGTTGGAGGAAACGAAACGCCAGCTGGATGCATTCTGGGAAAGCCAGTGCTTGCCATGAAAGTACTTTTGAAAAAACGAGTGCTGCTCCTGCTTTTGCTCGGGTTGATCACCATTCTGTTTCTCAAATCGGACTGGCTTGGCGCCATTATGTATCCTGTGAAATACAAAGCTGACATACGGGCAAGCGCTTCTAATTATGGTGTTGAACCGCATCTGGTTGCTGCTATCATACGCAGTGAAACCAATTATCAGACAGGCAAGGATTCAAGGAAAGGTGCACTGGGCTTAATGCAAATTATGCCGGATACCGCAGATTGGGTCGTGCAAAAGGCAGGCTTCAAAAATGTCACAGAGGATACGCTAAGGCATCGAGCAGACGTTAGCATTGAGATTGGTTCCTGGTATTTGAACTCGCTCAGCGAGCAATTTGGCCAGAATCAGATTGCTGCCATTGCAGCCTACAATGCAGGTCCAGGAAACGTTAGAAAATGGCTGGATACAGGTGTGTGGGATGGAACGATCGAGACGGTCAACGAAATTCCTTTTGGTGAGACGAGGCACTATGTACAGCGGGTTATTTATTACTATAATAAATACAAGGATTTATATCCGAGCTTCTGATCCAAACGAGCAATTGCTACTTCGAAAATACAATGAAGCCTTGGAGGCCTGTCTCTTCATGGACAGGCCCGGCCAAAGCTTCTGTTATTCATACAACATTTAATGAATCATTATTTGTATTGACCAGCAAGGGATTGCTCGGCAATTTGCACTAGGCGACGGGTAATATATCCTCCGATCGAGCCTGCGTCTTTTGTAGCCATGTTGCCGTAGTATCCGTCTTGCGGAATTGCGATGCCTAGCTCTTGAGCAACTTCATATTTCATTTGATCAAGGGCAGCTGTCGCTTGTGGCACTACCAATTGGTTACTGCTGCGGGATGCGCTCATGTATGTTCACCTCCTTGCGGTTGGTAAAAGTATTATGTGCAGAAATCGAAACTTCATTACAGGAATTACATGGAAATTAATTTATTGTGCGAATAGCCTCTATTCTAGGCACATGCAATCAAGAAAGGAGATAATACCTTTATGAAATGTCCATACTGCGACTACGCTGGAACGAAAGTATTAGACTCCAGACCAGCGAACGAAAACAAATCAATCCGTCGTCGCCGTGAGTGCGAGAAGTGCAGCCGCCGCTTTACGACTTTCGAAATGATTGAAGAAACGCCTCTAATCGTGATTAAGAAAGATGGCAGTCGCGAGGAGTTCAGCCGTGACAAAATATTGCGCGGGCTCATCCGTGCCTGTGAGAAGCGTCCTGTACCGGTTGAACGTCTTGAGGTAATCGTATCGGAGGTTGAGAAGGAGCTGCGGACAACGGCACATGCGGAAGTCGACAGCAGCGATATCGGCGCGATCGTTATGAATGAGCTTTATCCGGTTGACGAGGTAGCCTATGTCCGCTTCGCATCCGTATACCGTCAATTCAAAGACATCGATATGTTTATGAAAGAGCTTAACAATTTGCTGTCCAAACATCCGCTCAATAGCATTGTGGATAATGATTGACAGTTCCTAGCATCGTATGCTAAGATCAACCTTGTCGTTATTTTGGTCTTAGCTAGGTTAGGATTGAGCAGTCTAACGGAATACCATACCGGCGTTAAGATTGATTACGGGGGCTTAGCTCAGCTGGGAGAGCGCTTGCATGGCATGCAAGAGGTCAGCGGTTCGATCCCGCTAGTCTCCATACAAAAAAAGACGTCACCACATCATGTGGTGGCGTTTTTTGATTTCCCACTCAGTCGCACAATCTAAGTAGTTCAAATCCACACGGTAGCTTTATCTTTTTAAGTGCCGTAGCAGTTGTGAAATATGCAGCCCGGTGAAGGGTAAAGACGACTCACTCATGCAGATGGGAAACTGACGAAGGAAAGCTGTGTGCGGGAAACCCGCATGCACGATTTGAGGGGGATAGTGATGGATTATCTGCAGGCGATTCAGCGTTTTGTTGATTCAGTGGAAGACCAAATCGAGGAACAAGTCGACATTGATCGGCTGATTGGATTGACCTACATCTCGAAGTTCCATTTTTATCGTCTCTTTAAAGCAGTGGTCGGTATAACCGTATACGATTACATACGCAAGAGGAAGTTGATTTGGGCTGCTGCTGAATTGAGAAAAGTTCGCAGCAGTATTTTGGATATTGCGGTTAAGTACGGTTTTGGCTCACAGGAGGTTTTTAGCCGCAATTTTAAAAAAATGTATCAGATTCCTCCCGCAAAATATCGTTCAAAGTATGCAGGCAAGGATTACCGGTTGGATGAACTGTCATCGAGAATCGATATTGCATCGATCTGGTTGGATATTAAAGCAAAACATGGTCATGTGGTCGTAACAGACCATCGTGAAAAGATTGAGAATTTACAGCTCGTCGGCATTGAACGACTGTCGTGCGACGAGAATGTGAGAACAATCTTTCCGTTTATCGAATCGTTCATTCAGCAAACTGAAGGAATTCCTAACCGGAAATCGGATACCATATTCCGTCTATGCTACGATATTACTTACATCGGTGAAACAGCTTATTTTAAGGAAATGGTTGCGGTCGAAGTGAAGGAGTTGGGGAGTATCCAGGCAGGAATGAAGCAAATCGAATTAAACGGGCTGAACATGATGAAGTTTGTACATCGGGGCAAGTTGTTTCAAACGACCAAGGACAACATTCTCTCAACCTATCATTTTTTATACCAATACCGTATTCCTGCTTCAAATGCAAAACTGACAGGTGAGCTTCTGCTTGAGAAGTATTTGCCCACATTTCAATCTCCTTACTCAGACGATGTGGAAGTGGAAATTTACCTTTCGGTTCAGTAGCCCTTTCGATATATGCTGTAAATGAGAGCAATAAACGTCAAACGTGACCTGTGATTCTTTGCTAGGATAAGGGCAAGAATGAAAGGAAGTGAATGATGTGCGGTTTAATTCGAATGTCTGGTTAATAGCTGCTGTCTGTTTATTGTATTTGGTGCCAATTACTTCGAATCTATATGTATTGTCGGCTTGGCTAGCGCCAGCTATACTGCTGATCTATATGTATAGAGAGAGAGTAAAACATTCAGTCCCGATCGCGCTTGCGTGCGTCAGTGTCGTAATGATCATTTCCAATCGCAGTGTCATTCCTGGCGGTCTCGTAGTTGATTCAATCACTGTGTTGATTTCTACCGTTATGTTGATTGTGTTGCTGCTGTTGAATAAATGGGTGGTCACCCGAACCAGACATGCTGCGTCTTTGTTGTTTTTTCCGATGTTGATGACATCATTTGAGTATTTTACAAGCTATGGGAACGCGTTCGGGACATTCAATTCTACCGCATACAGTCAATTGGCGATAAGACCCCTTGCGATGTTGGCATCTGTGTCTGGTATATGGGGGATTGTATTTATCCAGTATTTGTTCGCCTCGCTGCTGGCATATACGCTTCAATCTGGATGTCGTGAGGGTGTTCGACAACACAAACGGCTATTGATCAGTACAATAACGGTATTATTACTATTTGCCGGAGGAGGCGTTGTGCTGGAATCGGGGCAGAATCAGCCAGAAACGATCAAGGTGTCAGGTGTTACACCGGATCGGATCATATGGGATGACACCATACAACAATTATTCGACCAATGGGAAAAGAAAGGATTTTATGATCAACTATCGGGACAGCCTGAATTAGTCGAACAGATAAACCGGATAAATGAAGGCTTGTTCCTCCGTACTGAGCAGGAGCTCGAACGTGGAAGCACCTTGATCAGTTGGTCGGAGGGAGCTTCGCTTGTATTGGAACAAGAGGAAGAGGCATTTCTGCGACGTTTGCAGTCACTCTCGGCAGAGCACGGAGCGGTTTTGGTTGCAGGATATGTGAGAATAAATGCGCCGGAAGGAGCTAAGATGGATAACCAAGTGGTTATTATTGATGCAGATGGCAAGATAAAAGCGGAATACTCCAAATTTTCTTTAGTGCCAGGGGAGGAGCGCTACTTCCATAAAGGAGAAGAGGCAGTGCCAGTTGTCGAGACAGCTATTGGTAAAATTGCGGCAGCGATCTGCTTCGATGCAGATTTCCCACACCGCATTCGCGAAGCCGGATTACAAAATCCTGATGTTTTCATTATTCCATCCAGCGACTGGGAGTCGATTACACCTTATCACACGGAAATTAGCGCTTTTAGAGCGATTGAAAATCAGATGCCGATTCTGCGCGTCACACATGCCGGAATGAGTGCGGTATATGATGCGAAGGGCCGGGAGGTCTCAGAAATGAACGATTTGAATAGCGATCACGGCATTGTCTTCACCGCGGAGCTTCCTCTATCAGATCAGAAACATACCGTATACAAGTTCATCGGAGATCTATTGCCTTTACTATGCGGAGCTGCAGCGCTACTGATTCTTACTATTACCGTAGCAGTAACAATCATCAGCAAAGTGCGTAAATCACGAACAACATAGATATGTTTGGGTAGCGATACTGAGTTTAACGAGAGAATAATGCGAGCGGTACAACACATTCAGTCATTGGTCAGACAGACTAACATCATGATAGCGGATCATATTTGAGTTCGATCCCGCTAGTCTCCACCATGCTTACCTTCAGAACGGCAGATATGCCGTTTTTTGTTTTAATAATCTTGTACGCAGTCCACACATGTGAAGTGCCTAATCTTGATATGAGATTGCCCGTGCAGATGAGGTCAGCTGTTTTCAGCTAACAACAAAGAGAAACTGCCCATTCCCGGCCACAGCCAGGTTAGGGCAGTTTCTTTTTGTTAGTTGAATGTTTTCAGAAGGCGTTTCGCCATCCTATTAAAAGCTGGGAATAGTTCGCAACTCTCATTATGGAATTACTTATTAATCAACTCTGCTTGCTGTAAGAATCTTGTTACAATTGCAGCAGTTTGTGCACGTGAGAGGTGACTTGTTGCTGTAAGCAGTTGATCATTGCCTTGCATAATATTGTTAATGACCATAAGTGCTACCGCTTGTTTCGCCCAACCAGAAACTTGTTGACTGTCCTCAAACGAACTTAATGCTTGATTCGCTTCGGCATCCGTTACAGTCGACGCAAGCGAAGTGAGCGCCAACGCTCTGGATAAGATCACAGCGGCTTCTTGCCTTGTAATCGTCTGATTAGGTTTGATCGTATTATCCTCAAAGCCTTGAACAAGTTGATACGTTAAAGCCGTTTGTACAACAGATGCATACCAATCAGAGGAGTTTACATCCTGTGGCAAGTTGATTTGCTCAACTGACTTCAAGCCCAATGCTCTAACAACTATCGCGAGAAACTCTGCACGAGTGATATCTTGATCAGGTTGGAAGGTTGTTGCCGTAACACCATTAATAATGAGGCGCGAAGCCATATTATTGACATCATTTTGACTCCAATGTCCTTGCACATCGGCGAATTTCTTCGAGTTCCATATAATCGAATAGGTACTATTCGTTAAGCTATTCATTACGGCATGTAGATTACCGTCTTCTGTAAAGATATTTGTAGGAATGTGGGATATTGTGCCGTCTTCATTTAATACAACGCCGGTTGTTATTTGAGTGGGATCGATTGAATTCGGCAATATAATTTCACGTGACACATAACTATTGAATCGATCGATTTTAATGGAACGATCTCCATATACAGCTATAATTTCAAAATTAATCGCTGGAGCAGCTAAAGTTACATTTTGGTTTGCAGCGGCAGAATCAACCAACTTCTTACTCTCAGTAGAAGGTTTTCCTATATGAACGCTAAACTTAATATCTTCCAGCTTCACGTTATCGCCAAACTGAGACGCGATTTGATCAATTATAAGCTGTTTCGATTGGATGGTATAAATAGCATCTTTGGTGTCAATTTTAATGACGGTATCTGTTTTCTCCAATGATTTAATTATTTTACCGTTTAATTCTGTCTGGATTACATCTGAGTTAGAAGTTACTGGAATAATGATGGTTTGATTGTTTTTACTTTCCAGCACAGCAATCAATTTCTCAGTATCAAGGGACACAATCGTCGTCGATTGTCCTCCTACAACAACTTCTTTTAACGTCACTATTTTATCTAGCTGTACACCATCCAATATAATGGGGTTACCTGGAATTGAGTTATTTGGTGGCGTGACTGATGGTCCACCGTCGGAAACTTTAGGAGTGAAGCTTTTGATAATCGTGACATTGTCGGCATAGTAGTTTGCCGTAGCTAGATCATCTTTACCATCGTTATTAAAATCGCCAGCCGCAACCGACCGAGGCATGACATCGGTACTGTAACTATTTTCCAAGCCGAAACTGCCCGTGCCATCGCCCATAAATACAGATATTGAACGTAATAAAGTAGGAACTGCAATATCCAACTTCTCATCACCGTTATAATCACCAACCGCTAGTGAAAAAACCTGATTCGAAAATGTAGAAATCGTTTCCTCTCGAAATGTACCCGTTTGATCACCTAAGAGAATACGAAGTGAATATTCTGACGGACCATTATTAGCAACCGCTATATCAGCCGATCCATCACGGTTAAAATCACCTGTAGCAAGCGCGCTTGGTTCGTTGATGCCGCCATATTCGTCACCAGAGGTAAACGTCCCATCCCCTTGTCCATATAAAATATATACTTTCTTCGTTCCTTTGTTAGCTATTGCCAGATCGATCTTGTCATCATCATTAAAGTGACCCGAAACGATGGAATTGGGTGATGCGATTCGATTATCAACGGGATGATCTTGTATCTGAAAGTCCCCGTTGCCGTCTCCAAGCAAAACACTTAGATGGTTTGATCCTGTATGTGCTACGGCTAGATCGGGATTATGGTCTCCATTAAAATCAGCAACAGTGATGGTTCTAGCTTTAGAACCAGATACGGTGCTAGATACAACATTTTTGCTAATAAATGATCCTGTCCCATCGTTTAATAACCGTGTTATGGTATTATCACCAGAATTAGCAATGACCAGATCTGGTTTACCATCGAGGTTAAGGTCAACTGACAAAAGTTGAACAGGCTTGCTCCCAACTACATAATTAATGGCGGCTGCAAACTGACCTTTTCCATTACCTCGCATGATGGACACGTTATTAGAATTGAAGTTTGCCGTTGCTATATCCAAATTCCCATCTCCGTCAAAGTCGAAACTTGTAACTGATGATGGCTGACTGCCATTAACGTCATAATTAACGGATGCAAGTAACGTTCCGTCTCCTCTACCTAGTAAAATGGAGGAAAAATTAACATTATTACCAAACTCATCATAATTTGCAGCGACTACATCCAATTTATGATCAGAATTGAAATCGGCAATCACTACCTGAGAGTAAGAGCCTTGTACAGCATATCGATCTGCGGCTTGCAAGGATAGCACGGAACCTGCACTATTATTTAATAGAATGGATACTTGAGCTGCCTCCGAACAACCAACAGCCAAATCAAGATCACCATCACCGTCTAGATCAGCTAGAGCAAGCGAGTATGGATCATCTAGAGCAGGTACGTATGAATTTGGACAGCTAGTCTTAAATTTTACGGCAGATGTAAATGAACCTTGTCCGTCACCTTGAAGAATAGAGATTCCAGCCGAATCCCCAGTAGTAACCGCAACAATATCGGCATGACCATCCCCATTTATATCTCCAATAACAGATGTTCTTGGGTTGTTCCCTATTGGGTATTCAGTAGTCGACATCGCTGTCAAGTTCCCATTATTCGTTAAAACAGAAACTTTCCCTTCACTGCTATGGGTAATAATAAAATCTAAGTTGCCATCCCCGTTAATGTCACCAGCAGTAATTGAACTAGGCTCATAACCTACTCGAATCGGGATCGGCTCACTAAATGCAAGGGTCCCATCCAATTGTGGAGCTTCACCAAGCAACAATACAATGTGATGCTCATTTGTAAGCGAGTCACGGTTAGATACAGCCAAATCCATAAACGAATCTTTGTTGAAATCCCCTATCGTTACTGAACTAGGCGTAAACGTGTTGTAGTCAACGCTATCGATATAGACACTATAGTTTACTGTGGACTTAAACTCCCCGCCTGCTTCACCTATCAGTACAGAAACCGTACTAGAATGAATATTACTAGCTCCATCTCCACTGTTTGCAGTTACAACATCTACGATGTTGTCCCCATTGAGATCGCCAACAGCTACATCAATGGGCTTAATGCCGACCGGATAATGTTTCTCCTGATAAAGACCAGAACGATCATTAAGTAGAATGGATACCTGGTTCTCATACGAGTTCGCAGTTACGAGATCAGGTAGTCCATCTTTATTAAAATCACCAACAGCCGCCGCATTAGGCTGAGCGCCTAATCCGATGTTCTCTGCTCCTTCAAAGTTTGATTTTCCTAATGCAGTAATAGGTAGAATAAGTGAAAACAAACATAAACATAGTACAATTAATTTTAATTTCCTAGAACTAAATTTCTTCAACATAATTCTCAAAATATCCAACTCCCTTACATATTTCGACACATTTACTTGTGTGAATGTAACATAAAATATTCCAGTTGGTCAATATTAACCTCTATGTAACATTGGCTAGCAATGCCCCCGTAAAGGATAAGACTACCCCATTGGAACTCTATAGCAACACTCGTATGATAAGATCAGTCCACAATAAAACAGTTGATGTTCCGGGAATGTATTACAGGGTGAAAGAAGTAATGAGATTACGTTATTTGCACGTACGCTTATCGCTCTTGCATCCTGTTATTTTTTTGAACTCGTGAAAACGCTAACAAGTAGTCGGTTGTGGATGGATGTGCTTTTTCAGGATTGGACAAATGGAGTAGAAGAGGTGATGCGACGGCGAGCATAAAAGCGGGAATTTACTGTCGGCCACACATGAGGGGTTCATATTAACGAATCATTTTTTATGGTTATAAAATGTAAGGGGATTTCTTCAAAACCTAAAAATATGTGATATGGAGGAAATTTCAGAATGATAAAAAGACGTTTAATAGCGCTTTTACTTATGACTTCGATGCTAGTTACTTTGTATTCTCCGGCTATGACAGTCAGCGCGGCGTGGGGAGATGACGTATCACTATTGACCGTAAATGCAGGTGCAGATGGAAATACGGCGACAGAAACCGTTGCTCCAGACGGACAGACAGCCTGGAGTTTAAACACCGGAACCTCAAAGAACGGGGGTCCTTGGGATAATCTCTTTACGCCGAGTGTGGCGCCACTAAAAGATGTATCCGCCTACAGAGACGGCTATCTCGTATTCGAGATGTATATTCCAAATGCGAGTTTTAGAAATATGCAAGGAAATAACTGGATCGTCGTCGTAAGCGACAGCAATCCCGCCGGGGACAAGTTTAACAGCGATTCTCGACTCCAGCTTAATGTAAGCGGTGTCACGAATGGAGCGGTGGGCACTTGGGCGACGGTCTATACGAAATTGTCGTCATCAAGTACTGTCGCTGGGAGCTTCAATGACGCGTGGTTAGACAAAGTAACGAGACTGGCCATGCATCTGCAATGGGATACGAGCGTCCCTAGCACCGATGTTTTCATAAAAAACCCGCGTTTCCAGAAAAGTAATTTAGGCGTTCCGGTTTCACCGTCAACGAATCCCACACTGGATACAGCAACAAAAACAGTATCTGCGAACGAACCGGCTAGCGGGCAAGCTGTGGAATTCGCAATAAGTGAAAATGGGATCGCTCCCGCATCCGGTTGGGTGGATGGAAGTAAAAACGGTAATGTTTATACGCATCAATTCGCCATATTACCTTCAGCAGATACTTACTATGTATTCGCACGCGCGAAAGCAGACAGCAATTACAACTTTATCGGCGCATCTACAAGAAGTACCGTAACGACTATTGACGAACAAACATTAGTTAATGAGGCGGCGTCGTCTCTGACATGGAATACGATTAAAGGTAGTAATTCCTCGACTAACGATGTGAAATCACAACTCAGTCTTCCTGCAACAATAGGTACAACTAACGTTGCGTGGTCTTCGGACAATGCGGCAATAAGCAACACGGGGAGCGTAAATCGTTTATTTAATAGAGAAGTAGACAAAACCGTCGTACTCACGGCGGCAATAACCAAGGGTAATGCTAGTGCTACACAAACATTTACCGCAACTGTGAAAGCCGTGCCTGCGGCGGTAAATGCTCAGGCTGCGACGTATTTTCCTAATATAGAAGAGGGAACGAACAATGCTGTTGCTCCGGACGGAAATAATGCGGTTAAGCTAGGCGCCGGGAAAATAGGTGCTGGCGCTGAACGGCTTTGGGATGCTCGGTTTATAAACAGCGGAGGCAATCAGGATGTACTCGGTTACGCCAATCAATATTTTGTGTTTGATATGTACGTTACGCATACGGACCTATTGAATTTCAGTGGGAATAACTGGATTGCAATGGCTTCTGGGGGTAACAATCTTGACACCAATTCGCGTCTCCACCTTAATGTTAACGAGCTCAGAAATGGACATGCCAATGAATGGATGACTGTTTATGCGCAATTATCATCAGCAAATTCTCCGAATGGTTTCAATCCCGTTCATTTGGACACGGTAGAGGCTGGGAGATTGCAGATGCAATGGGCTGCTGTGCCACAAGGCGACATCTATATCAAGAACCCGCGTTTCCAGAATACGGTGGATTCGCCGAAACCTATTCCTGCAGCTGTTGAAACAACCAACAACGTTACGTTATCGTCAGTTGCTCCGACAAACGGCCAAGCTGTGCAGTTCGCGATCAACAGCACAGGCAACGCTCCAGCAGTCGGCGATTGGATAACGGGTACGTTAGGTAACGGAGCATATGCTGCGACACTTACCAAACCGACAGGCAACAGCTATTACGCATTCGCACGTACAGCTCCAAATACGCAGTATTCGTTCGCAGGGACGCATACAAGAGTTAAATTCGAGCATCTTGACGATAATCAAGCCATAGCGGACGCTGCAGCACATTTAACATGGGATACGATCAGGAATTCGAATGCTATTCAATCTGAAGTAAGAACGGCATTGATTCTTCCGGCGACAGGTGCGAATAGTACGGCTATCGTATGGTCGGCTGAACCGGCAGGTATAATCAATACCATAACTGGGAATGTAACTCGCGATCCTGACGAAGATAAAGTCGTTATCCTTAAGGCGACCATAACCAAAGGCGCTGCGACACCTGTTTACAAAACATTTAGTCTAATAGTAGCCGGTACGACTAACGAGCTTGCTGAAGTATTCATAGATTTCAATGATCCTGCAACATTTGCTGCGGTTGATGAAATTGGCAGCGGATTCGGTGACGGTGGAAATCCGGCGGGGCCTTATCCAGGCCTTCAAGGCAACGGCATAGGCATTAGCCTCAGCGGAGACAACGGTACCACGGTTGAGGCTGTAACGCAAAGCGGCATAGACGCAGTGAAGGTTGGCAACTTTATCTACGTGATTGCAGATGATCTTAATCTTAAGCAGGCAAACAAGGTTGAATTAGCGGTCACATACTGGAGACCGAGCGCAGCGAGCGGTATTTCGTTACAATACAACACCATTTATCCAGGCAGCTTTTCTGGATTTGAAGCATATCGATCAGCGACCCTTCCCGCGACTGGAAGCGGAAACTCCTGGGTAACCTCGAAAGCTGTGCTTAACGGAGCAAACTTTGCAATAGGCGCACAGAATCAAGGAGCGCATTTCCGTATCGGTACGGAGGGGGCAATCATTCAGAGCATTCGAATAACCGAAATTCCTCCAACTGATGAAGAAGCGATCATTCTTGCTTCGGAAGCATTAACGTGGGATGCTATCAAGCGTACGAATGTCAGACAGGATCTGGTTGAAACAAGCTTGACTCTAGCCAAGTCAGGCTCAGCGAGAACGAGCATTGTGTGGACATCTACCAATAACATGGTAATCAATAGTGACACTGGTGCAGTTACTCGTCTAGAAGAGAACACAGCTGTAACCCTCAGCGCAACAGTGAGCAAGGGTATGGCAGCTCCGATTGTAAAAACATTTCATATTGTGGTTCGCGGAACAGGTACGGGAACCGATGAGGATGCGGTAAACGATATGTTGAATAAACTGACGTGGGATTTAATCAAAGGCGTGAATGCTTCTGAGGCTGACGGCGGCATGAATAAAGTGACGACGAACTTGGTGCTTCCGTCAATGGGTGACAATATGACGGATATTACTTGGGCGACATCAGCCGCTGCTCTCATAACTGCTGCAGGCGTGATACCGACAAACCGTCCGGACGGCGGCGGTGATGTAACGCTTACGGCGACGATAAAAAGAGGACCGGTAGCCGCTCCTGTTATTCAGACGAAAACATTTGCGTTGACCGTTCCTGATCGATATGATTACGCAAAACATATGAGAACGGCTATTGCACAGGAATACGACGCTAAAGATTGGGCGATCTCCGACTTTAACGTACTTGCTTTCGGTGCGAAAACAGTAGAGATGGCAGCAGCGGAAAGCATAGTTGATTTCGATAATAGAGCGGCTTTCCAAGCGGCGATTGACGCGGCTTATAATGACGGCGGCGGCGTAGTCTATATTCCGGCGGGAACCTATGCATTCTATACGGAAACGGCCGGAACCATAAGCGTTAAAAGCACGACTGGCAATACAACTTACGAATATAAGCAAGTATTAAATTTGCGGGCGGGCGTACAGCTCCGCGGTGAATGGGATAACCCGGATGCGAATGATTACGACGGTAAAATCGACGGAACCATTCTCGCCGTATATGCTGGTCATAATTCCGCTAATTATGACACGTATGTTGACTCTGACGAGAGAGAGGATCAGACAGGCGGCAAAAAAGTAGCCAACGTGTCCGATCGATTTATCGACATGGAACAAGGGACAGGTGTAACGAACCTTTCGGTATGGTATCCGAATCAGGATATTCATGCGACAACTACGGTTGAAAAGAGAAACGCAGATGGTCAGAAGACAGGGGAATTCGAGGATATAAAAGGAGTTCCGTATCCTTGGACATTTTTCCAAAGAACGGGCAACAGCGCGACGCTCGATAACGTTACATTAGTCAATGCTTGGGGAGGATTCATCTCGCTGCCAAGCGAAATGCATTATGTTGTGAACAGCAATATGACGGCCCTCTATAAAGGCATCGTAGTTCACACATGTACAGACATCGGACGTATCGAGGACGTTAGCATTGATCCGAAATATTGGGCGAATTCTGGACTTGACGGCGCACCGACTCTGGCCGAAACGAGAAGCTACACAAGAGCGAATGCTACCGGCTTCATGATGCACCGTTCCGACTGGGAATACGTAGCGGGCCTATACATTTCCGGATATAAGACGGGCATGTGGATCGGAAGAGAACCAGGCGGCGACGAAGCTCCTAACGCACAATTCTACGGATTGAAAATAGAAGACAGCGAAACCGGCATCTATATTGACCATGCTAACGGCTTCGGTCTGTTATTCTCGGATTCGGAATTCGAAGGCGACACATCCGTATATTTCAACGAACGCTTCAACACATCCGTTCAATTCAATGGTGTTGATTTCTATGGTCCGATTGTAAGCGACGCCAGAGGCGGAGTTATTTCGTTCGAGGATTCTACGTTCAACGAATATGAGAATTTCGCTCTGAATTTCCTAGGCAGAGGAAACGCATTAGTCAGTCAGAGCAGCTTCAAGCAGGCTGACAGCCATGTAAAGCTTGGTACAAACTTCGGAACGTTCAAATCGGTGAATTCTGGCTACAATCTTAACATCGAGAGTGCTAATCTTGCCGCGCATATCGATAGTCTTGAGCTTGATGTCGAGGCTGATGGCAATAACACGACAGTACAAATTTTTAATGACGTACAATATGTATTTGAACCTATTCCGAAAGACGTAAAAACAGATATTGACGTACATCCGAGACCGACATCAAACGCAGTACTTAGACTTGACTTCCCGCGCTCGTTAACGGGCAATGCGCCGACAGTGGATATATCTGCAAAATTGCAGGAAGCTCTTAACTATATCAAAGAAGAGCACGGCGGTGGCACGATATATTTACCAGGTGGCAGATATAGACTGAATAGTCCAATCATCGTTCCAGAAGGTGTTGAGCTTAGAGGGACATGGGACGTTCAGCACCATACACAAGGCGGCGGCACGGCGATCTTTACAGCTTATACCGGTGGAGCGCAGGGAGAGAATGGAGCTTCACTCATACAGCTTAAGGCAAACGCAGGTCTCAGGGGACTTGTCATTACGCAAGCGAATATAACGAGCGTGAACCTCGAAAACCCTGAGCAAACGCTAAAAACACCATTTTTGGTGCAGGGTCAAGGCGCAGGCGTTTATGCGATCAACTTAACGATTCCAATAGGCGACAAAGGTATTGACCTGGCTTCCTATCAAACCGATGGTCACTATGTCGATTATTTAGGCGGTACGCTCCTCAGAGCAGGAATCTGGGTCGGAGGAGGCGCGGAAGGCGGATTTATCCGAAATATGCAATTCAATCCGCATTATGCGTTGAGGCTTCCAGGCGGTCAAGGCTATACGGCACCTACTGGTGATTTGTACGGATTCGTACAAAGATACATGAGTGCGCTTAAATTCGCAGATGTGGATGACCAGACGATTTTCAACAATTTCGTTTTCGGTTCAGTATACGGCATTCACTTCCTAAAAAGAGACTTGGGGAACGGCGAATTCGCATACCCTGGAAAAATGACGATGATTGGTCACGGCTCGGATGGAACCACGTACGCTCTCTATGTGGAAGACGCGGACGAACATACCAAAATCATCGCGATCAACTCGGAATTGGTTAATACGAACATACCTACGGAGCCAAACAGAGCGTATGTCAGAATGGGTGATGTCGCTAATACCACCAACATTCATCAAGACGCTGAACTTGTCCTGTACAACAGCGCGTTCTGGGGAAGTCCGACCGTTGCGGGAGCTATCGTAAATAACGGTAACGTTCGTCTCCAGCAAGCAAACTTTACTCAGCTGCCCGGCGGCAATCCGGCTATTGATGTTCACGGCGGAACGGCGCATGTATACTCCTCTTACTTCCAGCCGTCAAAGGACGGTCAGAATAATAATGTGTATGCCATGCTGCGCGAGGGCGGCACATCGATTGAGCTTAGCAACAATTTTTACGCATCTGGACTCAGAAACAGCACGCCAGTGGGCAATCCTTACGGCATCTACGGTTCAGATCTAATGGCGGAACCGTTTATATTTAACCTAACCGAGAACGGGGACAAACAACAAATTAGCTTTAAGTATAATGTCGGAGGAAGAGCCTCTGCACCAGGGACATTATCGATGGTTTCCCCTGCGGCTTATGCCGAGGATTTTGCTCCCGTCAAATTTAATGCACTAGCGGCAGGCGAATCCGTAACGGTAGATTTACCTTATTACGCTGCAGGTCTGGTCACATTCGAGCTTCAGCTCGAGGACGGAAATTCCTATGCCTACACGGAAAAATTTGATGCAGTGTATGCTGAAAAGGTTAGCTCTTCCGGCGTGGAGAATCCGGCAAAGAGTGCCTCAACTCCTGCTTTTACAATGAATACAAGAGATTATGTAGCATCGGGAACGTGGGATAGTCCGCAAGATCTCAGCTTAGCATCGCATTTCGCATGGGACGACAGTCATTTATATGCCTATATTGTCGTTACGGACGACGTGCACTTCAATAACCAGGCCGGAGGAAACATATGGAGAGAGGACAATTTGCAGTTAGGCATTGATTTACGCAATCCTGCAACGAACAGTACAACGCGGAATGAATTGGGATTCGCGCTCACCAATGACAACGAAGTCATAACATGGGCTTGGACTCGTCCTACAGGCGCGAATGCACCGACTGCTCCGATAACCGATATCGTGGCAAACATTACGAGAGATGAAGATGCGAAAACGACGATTTACGATTTGAAAATTCCGTTCAATACGGTTCATCACAATCCAATATCGGAGCTTGCGAACGGAAGAATCGGAATATCAACCATGCTCAATGAATCTGACGGCTCACAGGAATCCGACAGCACCAGAGCCACATTTGAAGTTGTAGGCGGACACTTAAAGAACTCGAATTTATTTACAGATTTATTCTTGTTAGAAGCGGGAGAGTACAATGAAAAGCTAGAAGCATCGGCAAGGGCTGCTGTTTCAAAAGCTCTCACTTCAGGATCGGCTGCGGATATCGCGATGGCTCGCAACTTTATCGCTATTATGACAGACGGCGAAGCTAAGACGGAGCTTCTTAACAGTATCCAAGTTATCGATCAAGTTAGCGTAATCAGCCCAACTGCTGCCGAGTTTGACTTGAATCCTAGCAAGCAGCAAGCAGCTACTGTAGGGCTGGAGCTTAATGGGAATACGCTAACGGCCGTTAAGAACGGCAGTGCACTTCTGCAGGCTGGGACCGATTATGTTGTGAATGGCGATCAATTAACGATTACGACGACTTATTTGGGGACCTTACAAAAAGGTACTGTGCAGCTAACGTTCGAGTTTAGCGCAGGCCAGCCGCAGGTACTGACGATTACAGTAGTTGATACAACGCCTGTCAATAATGGCGGTAACAACGGTGGTAATAATGGTGGCAACAACGGCGGTAGCACCGGTGGAAATAATGATGGCAATAATGGCGGGAATGAAGAAAACCAGATTGCATTGAAGGATATTGCTGGACACTGGGCAGAGGACGCCATTCGCAAGGCAGTGGCAAAAGGCTTTGTGATTGGCTATAAGGATCAATCCTTCAAGCCAAATGCGGGGGTAACCCGTGCTGAATTTGCGGTGATGTTAACCCGCGCATTGAAAGTGGAGGGAGATGGAAAGCAGCATGGCTTTAAAGATGAAGCCGACATTGGTTCATGGGCAAAAGAAGCGCTTGAGCAGGCAGTAGGAGCGGGCATTCTAAGCGGCTATGCGGATGGGGCGCTGCGTCCAAATGCCGGTTTGACACGAGCAGAGCTTGCGGTTATGATTGCTCGTGCTTTGAAGCTGGAGGACCAGGCGGACAAAGCAGCAAGCTTTGCTGATCACGCTAAATTCCCAGAGTGGTCAAAGGGTGCGATTGGTGCGTTATATGCAAAAGGGATTATGCAGGGCAAGGAAGGCGGTAAGTTTGACTTCCTTGCAGTGGCAACCAGAGCGGAAGTAACAACAATTTTACTTCGTATTTTGGAGATGGATGAGAATTAAGGAGGACACTAGCCGTCAATAGCATTGCGGCCGACGTAGCGTTTTAAATAGGGAGGATGTCAGCGGGCGATCAGCCAAGGCTGGCATCCTTTTTATTTGCTTTTATATGATGAGATAAGATTGTATGTTTTATTGGAGGGGATTGACAGTTAGGTATAAGTGGTATAAAATGGTTATATACCATTTGGTACAGAAAGAGTGAGTGCGTATGGCAAGACCACGCGAGTTTGATGAGCAGCAAGCTTTGCTGAAGGCTATGCATTTGTTCTGGCAGAAGGGTTATGAAGCGACATCGATCAGCGATCTAACCGCGGCGATGGGCATACAGCGGCCGAGCTTGTATGGTACTTTCGGTGACAAGGAAGAGCTGTTTCATGCTGCACTTCGCAAATATGCTGACCTTAGCCTTGTTTATATTGGGAGTAAGCTGCGCGCGGCTCCATCTGCACGCGAGGCTGTACGTCTCTATTTGCTCGGAATAACCAATAATGAGGACGGGAAGCATCCTGAATGGGGCTGTTTATGCGTGAACACGCTCACTGAGATGGCCGCTCGTAACGCTAGCCTAGCCCAGTTCACATCAGAGTTTCAGTGGCGGCTTTCTGAGCTGTTGCGTGAGACCATTCAAGAGGGCATTAGCAGTGGAGAGTTATCGGACGAACTGAACGCAGCAAGTGTTGCTTCTGCTTTAACAATCTCGGCAGTCGGTATTTCGGTCATGATGAAGGCGCAGCCTGATCGCAACGTTGTTGAGGGAGCGATTGAACAACTGGTTCATTTACTTAAGTGAGCCTCTTTTTTCGACAGTAATGTACTAATGGGTACAAAATAAATCGTATGTGGAGGAAGAAGGCAATGGAGAAGAAAGTAGCTTTGATTACAGGAGCGTACAAGGGACTAGGCTTGGAGATCGCGCGACAATTAGGTCAGCAGGGAATCATTGTGCTTCTCGGAGCGCGCTCAATTGAGAAGGCTGAAGTGGCCGCAGCCGAGCTGCGCGAGGAGAAAATCGAGGCGCGCGGCGTCGAGCTGGACGTCACAGATAGCACTCATATTAGCTCCGCTACGGAATGGATCGAATCGGAATATGGCAGGTTAGACATTCTCGTGAACAACGCGGGCATTTATTTGGATCATTTGGGCAATACGCTCGATGTTATGAGAAGCTCCTTCGAGGTGAATGTATTCGGACCACAGGCACTGTCGGAGGCGCTGCTGCCACTCTTGAAAGCGAGTCCTGCAGGCAGAATTGTAAACCAATCCAGCATTCTAGGTTCACTGGGCACACTTCTCTCCGATGAAATGCTCGGAAGTGCGTCTGCGCCAGCATATACGACTTCCAAGGCTGCATTGAACGCATGGACTGTACAGCTTTCAATTCGTTTAAAGACTACGAATGTGAAGGTGAATGCTTGTCACCCTGGTTGGGTGAAGACGGACATGGGTGGTGATGGCGCTCCGATGGAGATAAGTGAAGGTGCAGAAACGGCGGTATGGCTCGCGACGCTTCCGGCTGACGGGCCGACGGGCGGGTTCTTCCATAAGGAAGAAGCGCTTCCTTGGTAGGAGTTGTGAGGTAGAGCGCATCACTGGCAGCGATGAGGTCAGGTGTTCAGTCCGCGCGGACGGAGCGAATGCGGAGGAGCACGGCGTCTGAATCTACCGGTAGAGGTCCTCGGCGAGTCGGTTGCGTCAGCCTAGAATTAAGATTCGGATATCCCATAGGCTCCACCAAAATAAAATGATGAAGAGGGTGCACTTCAAAGTCATCATAGATGACTGAGGGCCATCCTCTTCTGTGTTTGTGGTGGCGAACCAGGTCGAACAAAAGAATAGGAGGTTAAGGGCACTCCCCGCCAATTCTGAGACAATTGTTACGACTCAGGTGGGCAGGATCTATGCTGGTTGCCGTTGGTGCGTTGCAAGCGCGAACATAAAGTTTTCTTTACATTTCATATATGACGCAATCTACCATGATAAATTAGAAGTAATATTTGTAGGTTTTTGACGAAGAAGAGTTAGCTGTCATGGGAGATACAAGCGGATACTTGGACCAAGGTATCGTTGCTTGTGACGATATTTGTAATTAGGGGGGAAAGGCGTGAATATAAAATCCGTGCAGTCGGTCAGTGATTATTTCAAAGCGATGCAGCAAAGGAAGGACGCACACGCAACGCAGGATCAGACGCAGTTGACATCTATTCGAAATATACTTATGCGGGGCAAGAAGCTGCGCACCGACGAAATGAACTACTTACAGCGATATGATCCCAGTCTATATGATCAAGCAATGAGCCTCTCGATGGAACGCCAAGCGTATGAGGGCGCATTGCAGCATAGTCGTAGCAAAGCGGATGCGAACTATTACAAAACATTCAAGCTGATGCAGATTGCCGGGCAACTGAAGCAGGGTGGTTCCGAGGAGCTGCTGATGCGCACGAACTCGATTCAGGAAGCCCATCGCGAGTTCGTACGATCGAGTAAGTATGCCTCACTGAGGTCAGATAGAGCGTAACCGCCAGTATTGTAACGGATGATAAAACAGGCAATAAGAAGCTGGAGTTAAGCAGCGAGAAAACAGGAGGAGTGCGCGAATGGCCGTTAGCGCAAGTGGCGTTCGAATTCATTCGTACGCTGCATCAGCTTGCAGTGATTGAACGGGTGACATCTGATCAGCAGTAAGAGGGGGACCCTGAAGGCTGTGAACTTATCGGCTTCAGGGCAACCCTCTTTGATTATTTGCGTTGACTCTGCATGTGGAATGCTGTGTGTTGTTCAGTGTTTTCAAATGCCACAGAAAGACGTGGCAAAGGTATGCCTAGCTTTCTTGCTTCTCTCACAACTTCAAGTACCGCAAAACCTGCTTTGCTATTGTTGTATTCCACAAAAAGTCGCGGTAAGCTACCTTTTGCAAAAATAACCTTGTTAAAAAGTGTGCCGAGAAGTGCCGGTGGAATTTTAGTCAACATGAGAGAAATGGCATCAAGCTTTGCACCTCTTGCTTTAAGTACAGGGATCATTTCTCTCATATTTAACCCAACATTTGCAAATGAGGCCCTATGGTTTATGAGCGCTGGAAAACTTCCCCGTCTTAACACCTCGGTTTCCATAGCTGCATTCATGGCAAAGTGATTCCATAGCCAGTTTTGCATATTCTTTATCCAACTAATTTTAAAATGGGCACTTTCAAATAGTTCTTTGATCTTGTTGTTAATATGTTCAGTGCCTACCCGTGGTTTTTCCAGAAATAGTATTTTCAAAAAGCCACCTCTAAGCCTATTGTCCGCGATGCCGCCACCGCCTCCTGGGAACCCAAAGACAACATTGTTCAAAGACAATGGTGAGATCGATGATTTCAAATCTTGCCAAACGTTATTGAATATTAGGACAGGGGTGTTTCCAGCAGCAGTCGATAGTAATTGTGCTGCTTCTGGAAGTTGTTCAGTGTTGACACTCACAATAATGAGATCATAATTTGGGCTCATCTCCTCATGCAGTTTGACGTTCCAGCTTTCTTTTATTAGCTGTTTCCCTCTTCGTGCATCCCACATTTCAAGCTCTATGTTGCTTCCGAAGGTTTCTTTTCTCCCTTTTCTAACGTAAAACTCAACTGTATGCCCTGCCTTTTCAAAAGCCCAAGCATATTGGGTCGATATTACACCTCTACCGAAGAATAAAATTCTCATATTAGCCTCCTGAAAATATATTAATCCTTGTTGATGATAAAACAACGTGTTGTATAATGTTATTGTATAGATTCACTATACGGTCATCAACCATCAGATTTTTAATATCTGTCGTATAACCGATTGAACAGAAAATGGAGGCAAATAATGAATAAGCAACCTGAAATTACGGACAAAACAAGGCAAACATTTATAAATGTATTCTGTGATTTATATAGCCAAAAACCAATTGAAAAAATAACCATTCAAGAGATTGCTAACCAATCAGGATATAATCGCAGTACATTTTATCAATACTATACGGATATCTATGAGTTGTTGGACAGCGTTGAAGAGCGTGTCTTTAAATCCATTAACGAGGAAATGGCAAGCAGAGAGTTTTCTACACATACTTTCCAAGATGCACTTCAATGCTTGGAAAATGCAGAGGAAATTTCAGTTCTTAAAGCCCTCTTGGGCGACTATGGTACTGTTCATTTTGTTGAACGCTTGAAAAGAGAAATTCCCTTTGAGAGATTGATTGTGGACTTTCCAACAAATGATGCCTTAGCACCGTACATAATTGAGTTTTACATATCAACATTAATATCTATGTTTCGCCTTTGGATACGCAACGGCAAAGATCTATCGTCGGAAGAATTGGTCAAGTTGGTAGATAGCCTATTTTCAAATGGGATAACACCGTATCATATCTTTGGCACGGTCAATCCGCGGCGCCCTGATTCGAATAAAAAGGAAGAGGACGAGGAGAAAGAGAATGAGAATGAGGGACTTTAATATCGGATCATCTTGCCATTTGGACAACAAGAGCTGAAGCGGTTGTTATGCTTTTGACTAAGTTGAATCTAGAAAGTGAAAAAAGCAGTCAATAAGTACATAATTGTTGTTACTGTCTGCTCGACACATCGAATCATTCGTATGGTTAAAGCAAGATTCTTACATGTGGTATGCGGAAACACGAATATTATTTTATGGGGACGAATTGGTGACGAACTTCGTCCCCAACCATCATAAACCGTCCGAATAGGTAGGAAAGCGAACGTCAAGAACCCAGACAGGACAAGGTTTTTACGGTTTTAATCGGCCTGCTGCGGACAGCCATTCCATCGCTGTCAGTGAAGAGGTTAGGGGTTCGCCTGTGTGCAGGGAATAGAAGGAGGCTCGATGAGGGAATCGGTCACTGAAAACACCCAAGCTCAAAATGAGCTTGGGTGTATCGAACGAGCATCTCAGCTTACATGCTTAAGCCATCTTCGATGCTTCCGGTTCCAAATACAGCTTTGCGCTATTTACAGCCAGTGCCGCATCAGTGAAAGCTCCTGCCATCAGTGTGATCTTGCTTCCATAGTTTGCCGAGTCTCCTGCGACGAAGATACCAGGTAGCGTGGTGGCTAATTTCTCGTTGACCTGAATACTCCATGGGTCCATTTCCAGACCCCATTTTGTTATTCCGCCAAAATCTCCTCGCACACCATGGTTGACGATAACCGCGTCTACCAGCAGCCTTTATCTGACAGCATCCAGTTCGCCATCTTCATTGACCTTGGCAATCGAAACTTCTTCTATGGATTCGCTGTTGCCGTGCAGCCTTGCAATCGCATGTCCAGTGAGGACACTGGCAGAGGATTCCATCTTATTGCGATAAACCTCAAGCACAGTTACGGTATAATGCAGATTACTTACCTCAAAGCGATCCGCGCCCTCGATGTCGAGCTTCGCAAGCTTGAGAACACCGTAACCAAGCGCTAACAAGAGCGTTCGAGTAAGATGGCGTTCGCCCACCTATGTTTGGACGGACGACTCAACGGATTATGATTGTGTTTCTATCATAACTTTAACGACTTTCTCCAGTTGAAGGTCCATTGAAAAAGGATCATCCATGACGAATTCGTCGCTCTTCTCTCCAGAGGAGCCGTATGCATATACGTTACCTTTTTGAACGGCAGGAAGCATCTTCCACAGTGGGCTGTCCAATACAGTCTCGCTGCCCACGTCATCCGCACCATAGATAAAGATATGATCACCAGCGTACTCTGACAGCACTTCCATTGAAATAATTTCAAAACCTTTTTCCATATTCATTGCCTGTTGTGTTGGTGGCAGCTCCAGCATTTGATATATCGTCGAGCTGCCATAAGCTCCACCTTCAGCAGCAAGGACGTATAGCCCGTTCCAACCAATTTGAATAATGGAGACCGTTTCGCCTTCTTTTACAATGCCTTTAATTTTTTCTTTTGCTTCTTCTACACGCGCTTTATAGTCACTAATCCATTGTTCAGCTTCTTGCTCCTTGCCGAATATCGAGCCTATTTTTCGGAATTTTTCCAACGGATCAGGCGTCGAGAGTTCTTCCCAATAGGGAATAGATACGGTGGTGCCGATTTTCTCGTATTGCTCAACGTTCTCATTAATAGAACTGATAATTAGGTCTGGCTCCAGTGATGTGAGCTTCTCTAGATTCATTGGGAAATCGCCAAGATTCTCGATGCCGTCCAGCACTTCCTTGGCAATTCCAGACTTCTCAAGCCAAGATTCTTGCAGCATAAATTCTCTGACCCCAACAGGAACAATACCCAGCTTGAGCAAGTGACCCATATATTGATCGGCAGCGACTCGCTGCGGATTGGCAGGAATTTCGACATCACCATTGGCAGTGGACACTATACGTGTCTTTTGTTCAGCTGGTGTGCTCTCGGAATTCGTGGCTGTTCCGGTCTCCTGAGTTGTTGAGGCCGGTGATGGACTGACATTTGCATTCCCTGCGCCGCATGCACTCAATAGTAATGCCATGCTCATGGCAAATGACGCAAATGCCAGTTTTGTTTTTCTCTGCATTGATAACTCTCTCCCCATAATGTATTGAAAATGATTTTCAATATCAGTATAAGGGGGAGTTTGATTCTCTTGAAGTGCAAATCCTTGCATGACCTTGGGCAAATCCAGATCGTGGTCTTTCGGTTTCCGATATTGGGCAGGCGATAGTCCGATAAGTTTTTTGAAGCTGCGGCCGAAAGAGTGGGCATCGGGAAAACCGACATGCTCCGCAATCTCCTGCAATGTCGCATGCGTTTGCTCTAACAACTTGACTGCTTTGCCGACACGCACCTGACTCAAATAATGCATGGGGCTGACGTTCCAGCGGAGTTTGAATTGTCTGGATAAGTGCCCTTCACTACAGTTAAACACATTTGCAATGACCGCAAGCGTAAGCTGCGTATCAAAGCGCTCTTCAATGTAGTTCCTAGCCAAAACGGCAAAGTCCGATGGAAGAGCCTCAAGCTCTTGTTCCTCTCGTTGGCGGATGCATTCATAAAGGAACTGATAAAAAACGGTTTTCACCTGCAATCGCGATAGCTCTGTTAGGGATCCCCATTCTTTGTACATTTGCTCAGTCATCTCGAGCAGAGTGATCGGACGCACTGGCACAAACGCATACCGCTGAATAAAGGGATAGTCGAGGGACGTAGGTTTGGACAATTCCTGCTCTCGCTGCAGTACCAGTATTGGCTTGTAAAGAATGACATAATAGACCAGCTCTTCTTCTGCCCAAATAGTTAATCTTGCACCTTTGCTGCCATGAAATAAATAAAATCGCTTCACGTCATGCGGCTGATGGTCTAACCAGATCTGCGACTGCCCGCGCACGGAATAAAGAAACGCACAGGCGGGTAATTGGTAATCCACAAGTCGTTCTCCTTGTTCCATTGTACGGCGTCGTATATCGACAATTTGTATGTAAGTATCATTCCACAGTCGTACTTGTTCATTATTAGTCATATCGTTCTCCCCTGAGGCATCTGTATAAAACCATTATAATTGATAATGTTTCTCAATCAAAGCTCCAAGTACAGAAAACGGCTCAAAGAAACGGAATCAGCCGTTCAGAGGGGATAAAGATCAAGAAGTGGGTTGGTAGCCCTTTTGTTGCTAATTATTTTTGTAAATATCATCTGTTATCAGCTAATTGGGCACATTTACAAAAAATATTTATGGAGACTTGGTTTATTTCTATTTTGTTCAGAAAGTGTTAAGTGGACTATAGTAAAATATGTATTTAGGAGAAGGTTCCATATACATGTTATTGCTGTTTATCTAAGCACATTTCGATGATATGCAAGGTAATGAAGGAGGAAACGACAACAAGTGAGGTTTTTCTAAGTGTTTCGTTCATTATTAATTGCAGTAAGAAGCTATAAACCGAGAGTTTAACTAATTTTTCGATCCGGATTGATAAATTAATAATTTTGAATGGAGTGTGGGCAATGTTGTTTAAGGCAAAAAAATCTTCTTTTATTATTGTATGTACCGTTCTCTTAGCGATGGTTATTAATTTAATGTTTTCTAATGTAATGATCAACAAGGTATACGCGGCTCAGTTAAATAAATTTCAAGTTCTTACTAACATGAATGATTGGGTAGACAGGACGGTAGGTTTGCCTGGTGGCAGAATAGGTCTCGTGTATTACCTCAATAATGGTACAGAAATTTGGTATAAGGTTGTAAACGCGGATGGTTCGTTGGTTTTTAACCTTAAGTTATTTACTATACCTAATAGTAATTATCGTTATGTAGTCTTTCCTATTGAAACAAATAATGGAGATACGATTATTGTTTATACCGAAGATCAAAATACAGGCAATGCATATGCTGAACTTAAGTATTTGGTTGTTAGTAAGACAGGATTAGCCAGCAGCGCGGTTTCTCTGGCTACCTCAACTTATATGGGATATCCACTTGATGTTACAAAACTTTCTAATGGTGGAGTGGCTGTTGCTTATAGCCTTACTGGATTCACATATAATTTAAATTTTTATGATGCTAATATGGGCCTTGTCAAAACAGTAAATTATGCGGATAATTTGGGTCAATCTGAGAAAATAGACTTTGTAAAGGGCAGTAATGATGATAGACTCATGCTGGTTCGTAGGGCTGCTACAAACAATTATATTGCAGAATTATATGACAATAGCGGAAATAAGATCAAAGATGTGACTAGCGGAGCAAATCTACGTTTCGCAGCATTGTCTAATGGGAATTTTGCAATAGCCTTTGGGTCCCTGAGTGCGACAATGTCATTGAATATTTATGATAGAAGCGGGAATCAAGTAGGCAGTACAGTTAGTCTGGGAGGGCCTTTCACAGCGATTTCCGCTAACGTTACTTTCCCGCAGCCTATGCTTTTAACTAAAAAAGAAGGCGGATTTGTTCTTTTTGATTTTAACAGCAGTACGAAGAAAGCAAGAGTGAAAGAGTATTCCAATGGTGGGACTGTTGATAATGACTGGTATTTAGTAGATTCAGATAGCTCCACTGAGTATGGTTATACACCGTACATTGGATATGAAAATGGTTATGGTGTTTATAATGATATTACGGGTAATATGGTGGTTTATTCCTCTGGTACATTAGCCACACCAATCTCTGACTTTGCTAGTTCAGGACAAACGAGCACGACCGCATCGTTCAGTTGGACGGCGGTTACTGGAGCGACGGCCATCATTATTGAGAAGTCGCCAGCAGGGACAAATACATGGACAACAGCAACGACAGGGGCCATCGCTGCAAATGCGAGTACAGCGACGGTGACAGGATTGAATGCAGGCACAAGCTATGATTTCCGCTTAGTCGTCACTGGCGGAACGAAAGCAGGAAACTCGAATACGGTAAGTGCAGCAACAACAGGACTTCCAGTGCTGGGAGGGACTGTGGCAATTAACGGAACTGCAAAATATGGTGAGCAGTTAACGGCAAACTTAGTTGGGGTAACCTACACGCCAACGGTTGTAAGTGATGTACCAACGTATGAGTGGAAACGCGATGGAGTGGCGATCAGCTTGGCGACAACAGCTAATTATACGTTGACGCAAGCTGATATTGGAAAGGTAATTAGCGTAACGTTAACTGCTGACGGCACACATGCAACTGGCATTGTGACAAGTGTAGGGACATCAGCAGTGGCTAAGGCAGATGGCCCGGCAGCACCAAATGCCCCGACGTTGAGCTCAAAAACAACAACAAGCCTCACGTTGCAAGCGGAAGCGGGGCAAGAATACAGCCTGGATAATGGAACATGGCAGGAT
The DNA here is from genome assembly GCF_005930355.1 of Paenibacillus sinopodophylli. Taxonomy (GTDB): domain Bacteria; phylum Bacillota; class Bacilli; order Paenibacillales; family Paenibacillaceae; genus Pristimantibacillus; species Pristimantibacillus sinopodophylli. The sequence continues at coordinate 20,664 of NZ_VDBO01000010.1, read as the reverse complement.
AGCCCGACGTTCAGCAGCTTGACGGCAAACACGGACTATAACGTTAAGACACGAGTGAAAGCAACCGCGACACGAGAAGCATCAGCAGCGAGTGTAGGTGCTACGCTTCGTACCGAATCGCTTCCGGTAATGGGAGGAACAGTGGTCATTGACGGAACTGCGAAATATGGCGAGCAGTTGACTGCAAATGTGAGCGGGTTAACGTACACGCCAACGGTTGCAGGCGATGTACCGACATATCAGTGGAAGCGTGATGGCGTGGCGATCAGCTTAGCGACGAATGCGAATTATACATTGACGCAAGCCGATATTGGAGCGGCGATCAGCGTTACTGTAACAGCTGGCGGTACACATGCAACGGGAAGTGTAACAAGCACTGAAACGACAGAAGTAGCGAAGGCAGATGGCCCGGCAACACCGAATGCGCCGACGTTGAGCTCAAAAACAACGACGAGCCTTACCCTGCAAACGGTAGCTGGACAAGAATACAGTCTGGATAATGGAACATGGCAGGATAGCCCGACATTCAACAGCTTGATGGCAAACACGGACTATACCGTTAAGACACGAGTGAAAGCAACCGCGACACGAGAAGCATCGGCAGCGAGTGTAGGCGCGACGCTTCGTACCGAATCGCTTTCGGTACTTGGAGGTACAGTCGTTATTAATGGAACTGCGAAATATGGCGAGCAGTTGACTGCAAATGTGAGCGGGTTAACTTACACGCCAACGGTTGCAGGCGATGTACCAACATATCAGTGGAAGCGTGATGGCGTGGCGATCAGCTTAGCGACGAGTCCGAATTATACATTGACGCAAGCCGATATTGGAGCGGCGATCAGCGTTACTGTAACAGCTGGCGGTACACATGCAACGGGAAGTGTAACAAGCACTGAAACGGCAGAAGTGGCAAAGGCAGATGGCCCGACAGCACCGAATGCGCCGACGTTGAGTTCGAAAACAACGACGAGCCTTACCCTGCAAACGGAAGTGGGGCAAGAATACAGCCTGGATAATGGAACATGGCAGGATAGCCCGACATTCAACAGCTTGATGGCAAACACGGACTATACGCTCAAGACGCGTGTGAAGGCAACTGCAACACACGAAGCATCAGCAGTGAGTGTAGGCGCGACGCTTCGTACCGAATCGCTTTCGGTGCTTGGAGGTACAGTCGTTATTAATGGAACTGCGAAATATGGCGAGCAGTTGACTGTAAATGTGAGCGGGTTAACGTACACGCCAACGGTTGCAGGCGATGTACCGACATATCAGTGGAAGCGTGATGGCGTGGCGATCAGCTTAGCGACGAGTGCGAATTATACTTTGACGCAAGCCGATATTGGAGCGGCGATCAGCGTTACTGTAACAGCTGGCGGCACACATGCAACTGGCAGTGTAACAAGCACTGAAACGACAGAAGTAACGAAGGCAGATGGCCCGGTGGCACCGAATGCGCCGACGTTGAGTTCGAAAACAATGACGAGCCTTACCCTGCAAACGGAAGCTGGACAAGAATACAGCCTGAATAATGGAACATGGCAGGATAGCCCGACATTCAACAGCTTGACGGCAAACACGGACTACACCGTTAAGACACGAGTGAAAGCAACTGCAACGCGTGAAGCATCGGCAGCGAGTATAGGCGCGACGCTTCGTACGGAGTCGCTTCCGGTGCTTGGAGGAACAGTTACAATCAGCGGAACAACGAAATATGGCGAGCAGTTGACTGCAAATGTGAGCGGGTTAACGTACACGCCGACGGTTGCAGGCGATGTACCAACATATCAGTGGAAGCGTGATGGCGTGGCGATCAGCTTAGCGACGAGTGCGAATTATACATTGACGCAAGCCGATATTGGAGCGGCGATCAGCGTAACCGTAACAGCTGGCGGCACATATGCAACAGGCAGTGTAACAAGCTCTGAAACGACAGAAGTAGCGAAGGCAGATGGCTCGGCAGCACCGAATGCGCCGACGTTGAGTTCGAAAACAACGACGAGCCTTACCTTGCAAACGGAAGCTGGACAAGAATACAGCTTGGATGGTCTAGCATGGCAGGATAGCCCGACGTTCATCAACTTGACGCCGAACACGGACTATACCGTTAAGACACGAGTGAAAGCAACCGCGACACGAGAAGCATCAGCAGCGAGTGTAGGCGCGACGCTCCGTACGGAGTCACTTCCGGTAATTGGAGGCACGGTCGCAATTAGCGGAGAAGCGAAATATGGCGAGCAATTGACCGCAGATGTGAGCGGTATAACCTATACGCCAACGGTAGTAGGCGATGTACCGACATATCAGTGGAAGCGTGATGGCGTGGCGATTAGCTTAGCGACGAATGCGAATTATACATTGACGCAAGCCGATATTGGAGCGGCGATCAGCGTAACCGTAACAGCTGGCGGTACACAAGCAACAGGCAGTGTAACAAGTACGGAAACGACAGAAGTAGCGAAGGCAGATGGCCCGGCAGCACCGAATGCGCCGACGTTGAGCTCAAAAACAACAACAAGCCTATCGCTGCAAGCAGAAGCGGAACAAGAATATAGCTTGGATGGTCTAGCGTGGCAGGATAGCCCGATGTTCAGCAGCTTGACGCCGAACACGGACTATATTGTTAAGACACGCATGAAGGCAACTGCAACACATGAAGCATCAGCAGCGAGTGTAGGCGCAACGCTTCGTACCGAGTCACTTCCGGAAATTGGAGGCACAGTTGCAATTAGCGGAGAAGCGAAGTATGGCGAGCAATTGACCGCAGATGTGAGCGGTATAACCTATACGCCAACGGTTGTAGGAGATGTACCAACGTACCAGTGGAAACGCGATGGAGTGGCGATCAACTCAGCGACAAATGCGAACTATACGCTGACGCAAGCGGATATCGGAACGGTAATCAGCGTAACGATAACTGCTGGCGGTACGCACGCAACGGGTAATGTAACAAGCTCTAGCACGGCAGAAGTAGCAAAAGCAGACGGGCCAGCAGCACCAAGTGCGCCAGTGTTGAGTACAAAAACAACGACCAGCCTCAAGCTTCAAGCAGAAGCTGGACAAGAATACAGCTTAGATGGTGCATTGTGGCAGGATAACACAACGTTCAGCGGCTTGACGCCAAACACGGATTATACGCTCAAGACGCGCGTGAAGGCAACTGCAACGCGTGAAGCATCGGCAGCGAGTGTAGGTGCTACGCTTCGTACTAATGATGTGTCCAGCCCGACTACACCAGTAACAACAAGTCCTTCAACAATCGGTGTAGATGTACTTGTAAATGGCAAGGTGGAGAGTGCGGGTACGGCGATCGTAACCGAAGCTAATGGTCAAAAAGTCATTACCATTTCTGTTGATGAGAAAAAGCTGGATGCAAGACTAGCAGAAGAAGGACAAGGCGCTGTCATTACGATTCCGGTAAACATAGATTCGAATGTCTATGTCGGTGAGTTAAATGGTCAAATGGTCAAGAAGCTGGAGAACAAGCAAGCTACCATTGAAATTAAAACGAAGAATGCATCTTATAAGGTGCCTGCACTAGAAATCAACGTCGATGCCTTATTTACGCAATTCGGTGCAAATGTGAATCTTCAGGATATGAAGGTTCGAATTGAAATCGCTGAGCCAACAGCAGCTATGACTCTGGTTGTTAATAAGGCGGCAACGGCAGGTGACTTCGCTGTCACAATACCGTCGCTTAATTTCAAAGTTACAGCGTCATATGGTGATAAGACCGTTGAAGTAACAAAATTCAATTCTTATGTCGAGCGAACTTTCGCTATTCCAGCAGGCGTGGACTCGAACCGAATTACAACTGGAATCGTTGTTGATCCAGACGGAACAACACGTCATGTACCAACAAAGGTCCGTTTGATTGATGGCAAGTATTACGCTTCCATTAAAAGTCTGACTAACAGCACGTACACGGTTGTGTGGCATCCGATTGCATTTAAAGATGTTGAGCAGCATTGGGCAAAAGATGCGGTTAACGATATGGGTTCACGGATGATCTTGGAGGGTACAGGGGAAGGATTGTTTAATCCTGATCGGAAAATAACGCGTGCTGAATTTGCAGCCATAATCGTTCGTGGGTTGGGGCTCAGATTGGAAGCAGGCAATGTGCCTTTCTCGGATGTAAAGACATCGGATTGGTATAGCAGCGCGGTCAACACGGCATATTCGTATGATTTGATCAGCGGTTATGGAGACGGTACTTTCCTTCCAAACACGTATATAACGCGGGAGCAAGCAATGATGATTATAGCCAAGGCGATGAAAATCACAGAACTAAAAGACAAGCTTGCTGCCAAGTCGGTAGACGAAATTATTCTTCCTTACAAAGATGCTGCTAATGCCTCAGATTGGGCGCTAAACAGCATTGCAGACTGCCTGCAGTCTGGTATCGTATCTGGCATGCCAGGTGCAAGGCTTGCACCGAAGCAGGACATTACAAGAGCTGAAGTTGCCTTGATCATTCAGCGACTGCTGCAAAAGTCTGATCTTATTTAATAAAAAACGAAAAGTTAAAACGGCCTTTGTCCTGTATTCTATAGGACTAAGGCCGTTTTATTTTGCCTGTAACCTGACACATGAGCTGTATGCTCCGTTTGGAGTCGTTCGTTCTCTTACACCAGCTTCATTGCTGTCTGCTCAATAAATTTCCTTCAAAAGCTCATAAACTTCATCTAGTGTGAGGCCGAAGGATTTGTAATAGGAGATATCAATCACCATCTGCTTCAGGAGCATCTCATTACGTTTTTGAAGGATTTCTTTGGATGTTAGATTAGCAACAAAACACCCTTTTCCGGTTACGGTGTAAATTAAACCATGTCGTTCAAGCTCTTCCCAAGCTTTTTTGACGGTAATAATACTAACACGCAGCTCTATAGCTGCGTGTCGAATAGGTGGCAGGCTATAACCATTCTCTAATTCGCCCTTGAGAATCTGTACACTGATTTGTTCAAAAAGCTGTTGATAAATGGGTTTATCAGAGGTGTTCGAAATCGCTATGTCCATTATATTTCCACTTTCTCAAACCGTTTGTTGGCAATATAATAAGCGATCATCGTAAATATCGCAAATATGACAATGCCAGCGATCAGGATAGAAAGATGAACGGCTACGTTATCAGTACCAGACCCTTTAAATAGATCGTAGAAATACGAATTTTGTATGCTGAGCCATTCTGCGCCTCCGGCAAACAGCATGGTAGCTGTAATGGATACAAACGCTGCCGCACCGTATTTGTACGCCGTCTTATAATATATCGATATAAAGATGATGTTGAAAATCGCCAGCATGACGAAGCAGAGACCCCAGAAGCCGAGGGTAGGTGCAAAGAAAAAGTATTTCATATGTGGATATAATTTTAACGTCAGTATGCCATAGAGCATGGCAATCACAATATGCAATAGCTCGAGGATTACGATAACGCCGATCTTTGCTTTAACAATGTCTTTCTTAGTAACAGGCATCATGCTTGAAAATATTAAATCATTTTGCGTTTTATAGCCTGCGAACATATTCGGTATCGTTATAAAGCAAAAGTAAAGGATGACCAAGAAGTATAACCATCCGGGAATTAGCATTAAAGCACCTGTCAGAAAAGGCAAGGCATAAAAGAAAGGATTAACGCCGAGCTTCAATTCTTTTATCAATAGATTATACATACAGATCCTCCTTCCTAGAGCAGTAGATCATAATTTCCTCAATATTCGGTATAGTCCATTGAATATCTAATGAGGGATCTAAGTCTTTGGTATGAATCAAGCCAGTGAAGCCAAAAGAACTTGTTTTGTAGGAGATAAGCTGGTTCTTAACGATATCCAATTGATCTTTTTTACCATTCAATAAACGATACGTATCGATAAATTGTTCCTTTTCCCCGCTGTTGATAATTTGACCGTTATGGATATAGGTAATATAATCTGCACATTTCTCCAAGTCGGATGTGATATGCGTTGAGAATAGAATGCTGATTTCGCCATCCTGCACAAGCTCTCGGAAAATATCCAGAAGATTGTCCCTGGCAATCGGATCAAGACCGCTTGTAGGCTCATCGAGAATAAGCAGCTTAGCACCGTGTGACAGGGCAATGGCTAAGCTATATTTCACTTTCATCCCGGTGGACAACTCCGCTATTTTTTTGTCTTCGATTAAGTTGAACTTTCTCAAATATTTGTAGTAGGTTTCATCATCCCAATTCGCATAAAACCGTTTGATCACATTGGTCAGTGTTTTGATCTTATTGCGAGTGTAAAAATTCATGTCTCCGAATGCAGACCCGATTACTTGTTTCAACTCAATCTCATTCTCGGACATATTTTTTCCTAAAATACGGATTTCTCCGCTATCTGCACGAATCAAGTCCAAAATGGCTTTAATGGTCGTTGTTTTCCCCGCACCGTTGGCTCCGATGAAGCCCATAATATAACCCTGTTCCAGTTGGAATGATACGTTATTTAATTCAAAATGCTCATATTTTTTATTTAAATGTTTGATATCCAATGCCAGCATTTTGTTTCCTCCAATTCAAATTGTGTATGTTGTGTATGCACAATGTATCATTGAGACCGTTATGATGTCAATAAGATTTATCCATACGAATAAAAAAATCCCCGCGAGCCCAATGATTATAAGGCTTGGCGGGGATTTATACTGGAACTTAACCAAAAAGCGAAGACAGTTTGTCAGCATTTAGGATGACTATTGCAGCAGCTATCAATAAATTCAATAGAGCAGGTATGATTTTTCCAATGGGATGCTTCACTCTGAGATGTGTGAAGAACGCAACTAACATCATAATGCCAATCCCTATACTAGTCCATGCGGCAGCACCTGGATTCCAGTAGCCGATAATGAGCCCAATGCATCCAGCAATTTGGACGTAGCCTGTAATGACACGGAACCATTGAGGAAGCTTGATTGAATCGAATAGTTCGACCTGATGCTGGGCTCCAGCAAGCTTACTTCCACCGAAAAAGGCCATGGAGAAAAGCAGCCAGCTTTGAAGAACGATGCTTAGAATGTGCATGGGAGTCATCTTCCTTATCCATATATTATTGGACACCATTAAGTGTCCTAATTCATCATATAACACCATTAGGTGTCCTGTAAAGCGAATTTTAAGAGGAACATTCTGGACCTGTTTACCTTTCGTTAACCTATGGTTCCCCAACCGTTTAACAATATGGATTATACTATAGGTATTGTCTTTGGAAGGGTGAACGAATCATGAGTGTAAAGCGCCGATTATACTTCTCTAACATCTTGATGCTTATGCTGCCGATTGTGCTTATGATTGTAACCAGCATGTGCATGGTGCTTATTTATTCAGGCGTCACGGGTGCACGTGAACTGCCACCATTGAAGTATAGCGATCAATTCTTCGAGCATATGGAAGACGTAGATCAACTTGCAACGAATAGTGGCTCAAGCACGGATGTGGAAGTGCTCCAGTCTGCAATTGACCAGTTTAATGTGGAGAACTTAGGATCAGGCTTGGACTTGTCCCTGTATGCTGGCAATCACTTATTGTATCCTGAAACATTGCCCAATGAATATTTGTCCGATTTCGATTTGTCTGAGTCGAGTCCGGTTATGATGTTGACCGATAAGCTTGCTGTTTACAGTGTGGCTGCAGGTGATTATGCGCTTGTTTTAACAGATTCAAACTTTACCATTCATAGTCGAAATGCATTTCAGCAACGTATTTATGTTGGCATTATCATGTTGTTGGTTCTTATCGTCGTGGTCATCCTGACTAATCGCGCATTAACAAAATTTGTGTTCCGAAGTATTATGAATCCTATTCAAATACTAGCGGATGGGGTGCATCAGCTCAGAGATGGCCATTTGACCTATCGCATTCATTATGAGAAGCAGGATGAGTTCGCACCTGTATGCGCCGATTTCAATGAGATGGCGGAGCGCCTGTCCATGATGGTCACAGACCGGCAGAAGGATGAGAATAATCGCAAGGAATTGATCGCGGGCATTTCCCATGATTTGCGAACGCCGTTAACTTCTATAAAGGCATATGTTGAAGGCTTAGAGAAGGGGGTGGCTTCAACCCCGCAAATGCAAGAGAAGTATTTTGCAACCATTAAGAACAAGACCGCGAGTCTGGAACATATTATCAATCAGCTTTTTTTATTTTCCAAATTGGATATTGGAGAATTTCCGCTGTACTTGGAGCTTGTCGATATTGGGGATGAGCTGAGGAAGACGATGACCGCTTTCTCGGCGGAGTACGATTCCAAGGGATTGAGCATTCGAATTGAAGGTCAGTTGCCGCATGAGGAAACGCTTATCGACGTTGTACAGTTCCGTAATGTCATTCAGAATATTTTGGAAAACAGCTTGAAATATAAAAATAAGGAACGTGTTGAAGTTTGTATGGTGTGCACAGCAAGCGAGCATGATGTAGAAATTGTACTGGCCGATGACGGTCCCGGAGTAACCCAGGAGGAGTTGAAGAAGCTATTCGATGTGTTCTATCGTAGTGATTCTTCCAGGAAAAATCCGGAGACGGGCAGTGGATTGGGCTTGGCTATATCAAGCAAAATCATCGAGCGATTGGGAGGACATATACGTGCAGATCTCGCGCCTTTAGGCGGACTTGCTATTCGAATATCGATTCCAAAACATAAGAGAACCAAGGGAGCAGACTATGAAAAAAGTTCTGATCATTGAAGATGATATGGCAATTGCAGAAATTGAGCGAGATTTTTTGGAAATTGAAGGCTACCAAGTGACGATTGCTATTGATGGACATGAGGGGCTGCGTCTGGCAAGCTCAGGAGACTTCGATATGATTCTACTCGATCTCATGCTGCCGGGAATGTCGGGCTACGAGGTATGCAGAGCGGTTCGTGTAATAACGGATATTCCGATTCTGATGGTATCAGCTAAGGACGATGTATCGGATAAAGTAAGGGGACTTGGACTTGGTGCAGATGACTATATTGCTAAGCCGTTCTCTCCAACGGAGTTGATTGCCAGAGTGAAGGCAAATTTGTCACAGTACGAGCGGCTGACAATCAGCGGATCAAGCAAAACGCGAGAAGTTGTAGCTGGCCCAATTCGTATCAACGAGCTCACACATCGCGTCTTTGTTTATCAGGAGGAAGTCGAGTTCAAGAACAAGGAATTTGAATTGCTGCTGTTTATCGTTTCTAACCCGGATATCGTATTTAGCAAAGAGCAATTGTACGAAAAAATATGGGGAATGGATGCGATCGGAGACTTGAAAACCGTGGCTGTCCATATCAATCGACTACGAGAAAAAATTGAAAAAAACCCGCAAAATCCACAGTATATCCAGACGATCTGGGGTGCGGGTTACCGTTTTAAAGTGTAAATTCGATTTAAACGTTGGTTTACCTTTAATTTAACTACTTCTTCCTCTCCGTTTAACTTCGCTTGTTAAGATAGCTTTAGTTACATAACTAGAGGAGGAAATGGATCATGTCTGCGCTCAGATTAACAGATATTCAGAAATCATACCACAGCGGAGAAGTTGTACATGCTTTGAAAGGGGTCTCGTTAGCATTCAGAGAAAGCGAATTTGTTTCCATCTTGGGCCCATCGGGCTGTGGGAAAACTACGCTGCTAAATATTATTGGCGGATTGGATCGTTATGACGAGGGTGATCTTTCCCTTGGAGGAAAGTCAACCAAACACTTCAAAGATAAAGACTGGGACGCCTATCGCAATCGCTCTATCGGATTTGTTTTCCAAAATTATAATCTTATTTCGCATCAGACCATCTTGCAAAATGTTGAGATTGCGATGACATTATCGGGGGTTTCAGTAGCCGAGCGCCGTCAGAAGGCCAAGCAGGCGCTTGAATCGGTTGGTCTAGGCACTAAGCTGAATAAAAAGCCTAATCAGTTGTCCGGTGGACAGATGCAGCGTGTTGCCATTGCTAGAGCATTGGTTAACGATCCTGATATTATTCTGGCAGATGAACCAACAGGAGCACTGGATAGCCAGACTAGTCTTCAAGTGATGGAGATTCTGAATCGAATTTCGAAAACAAAGCTTGTCATTATGGTTACCCATAACGGTGACTTGGCTGAGGAATACAGCAGCAGAATTATTCACCTGCGAGATGGGGAAGTTCAATCGGACAGCAACCCCATGTTAAAGGATGAACAGGCTAAGAAACAAGGAAACCCATCAGAAGGTGAGCAGCTCCGTTTGGAGGCAACCTCCATGTCACTGCTGACGGCTACTTCGTTATCGTTCAAAAATTTGTTGACCAAAAAGGGAAGAACGCTCATTACTGCATTTGCCGGCAGTATCGGTATTATCGGGGTGGCACTCGTATTGGCGCTGTCAACGGGACTCTCTAATTATATAACTAAATTACAGTCGGACACGTTGTCAGGGTTCCCGGTTACGATCACGGAAGGTGTGCAACAGGGGGCAGCGGGACCGCCGGAAGGCTCGCCTTTTAGCCAGAGCAGTGGTGATGAGGACGGAGAATTCATTAACGCCGACGCTATATATGCTTACGACAGTAGTGCCAGCTTGGAGCTTCATGCGAATGTGTTGACTCCGGAATATTATGAATACATATCACAAATTCAGACCTCGCTTCCCGACGAAATCAATGCCCTATCTTATGACCGAAAAGTAGGCATGAATGTACTAGCGAAAGGCGAGGAGGATGTGGTCAAGTACGAAACCTCGACAGCCCTTGCGTCTACTGCGCCGCCTGGTTTTGGATCGGTGCCAACGTATTGGCAAGAGCTGCCTGCGAACGATGAGTTTATTCTTTCACTCTATGATTTGATTGGGGAAGGAAGCCGTTATCCCACCACTCAGAATGAGGTAGCCATCGTGGTGGACTCGTACAATCGGATCGATCAGGCATTTTACGAAAAGCTTGGTATTTATACAGAGGATGGTTACGATAAACTAAGCGATTTTATAGGAAAGAAAATCTTGAAGGTCGTTCCAAATGACAATTTCTATACGCAAAGTGAAAATGGTCTATTTACTCCCGCGAATGCAGAGTCATACGATGAATTGTTTGAAATTGCTGATGGATTGGAATTAACCATTACAGGGATTCTAAGGATCAAGGAAGAAAGCATATCATCCGGCGGATATTTGTCTGAGGGACTGGTTTATACGCCGGAGTTGACTGATTACATCGTCCAGAATGCTGCTGAATCAGCTATTGCTGTGGCCCAACAAGCATCAGATCGGGATGTCATCCTGAACTCTCCATTCGTCGATGATGATGCGAAGCAATTGAGATTACGGATATTTGGTGCGGATACATCTCCTTCGAGCATCAATATTTATCCGAAAGATTTCACGGCTAAGAATGAAATTAAGCAATATTTGGACGACTACAACGAAGGTAAAGAAGAGAATGATCACATCCTTTACTCGGATATGTCGGAGATGATTGGCTCGACTATTCAAACCGTACTGGACACCGTATCTTATGTACTAGTTGGCTTTGCTGCGATTTCCCTGGTCGTGTCTACGATTATGATTGGCATTATCACTTATGTTTCGGTACTGGAACGTACGAAGGAGATTGGCATTCTACGCAGCATTGGGGCAAGGAAAAAAGATATATCGCGCTTGTTTAATGCAGAAACATTAATTGTAGGTTTCGTAGCAGGTTCACTTGGTATCGTTGTATCCTACTTGCTGACGATTGTAGTCAACAGCATAATCGCGAACCTGCTAGATATCGAAGGAATTGCACAATTAACATGGACACATGCTGGGGCACTAATCATTGGCAGCATGGTGCTGACCTTGCTTGCGGGTTTGATTCCTGCGAAAGCAGCTACGAAGAAAGATCCCGTTATCGCTCTGCGATCAGAATAGGAAAATCCCCCAAATGGGGGATTTTTTTTGGAATGAAAGGAGCAAACATAGATTTTCTAATATCGTCGATACCATCGGGGCTGGGCTCTGCACCCTGTTTCTTGCATAGGGCAAGGCGAAATCAGCACAGCAGGCTGGCATTAGTGGGCAAAATGGATCAGCCATTCAGTGTAACGTGCTTTGTCGCAACATTTTTGCAAAACTCGCTGTCATGCTCTACAAAAAGAATGGTTGGCGAATGCTCCAGCAACAGCTCTTCGATTTGCATACGGGAAATGACATCGATAAAATTCAGTGGTTCGTCCCAAATATGCAGGTGGACCTGCTCGCATAGGCTTTTCGCGATGAGTACCTTTTTCTTTTGACCGCCGCTAAAGGAGGCCATATCCTTCTCGAATTGAATACGAGAGAAATCAAGCTTCCTTAGAATCGCTTTGAACAGGCTCTCATCGATTCCTTCAGTTTCAGCGTACTCCGACAAATTTCCTCGCAAATGTGAAGTGTCCTGCGGTACGTATGAGATTTTCAGCTGGCTTCCCTTGTGGAATGTCCCTGAGAAGGGGATTTCCTCGCCGTTTATTAGCTTGAGAAGACTTGATTTGCCGGAACCATTCAGACCAGCAAGCGCAATGCGGTCTCCTTGTTCAATGGTAAAGCTGACGTCGCGGCAAACTGTCTTCTCGCCGAACTGAATCGAAACGTGATCCATATGAACTAGCTGGGGCTTGTGATAAGTCAGTTGTGCGAGTTTAAGGCTCTCGGAGCTTTCCACATTTCGCAGAAGCTGAGATCGTTCTTCGATCACAGATTGCTGCCTGTTCTCGAGCGACTTGGATCGTTTCATCATTTTCGCAGCCTTGTGACCGACGTATCCTTTATCGAGCTTGGAGCCGGAATTACGTGTACCGTTTTTCGATTTCTCTACCTCGTGCGACCACGTACTCGTTCGATTCGCTGCTTCGTTCAGCCGTTTGATGTCCTTTCGCAGCTTCTCGTTCTGGTCCATTTCGTAGTTGTCATGACGCTGTTTATTGTCCCACCAATCGGAAAAATTCCCTCTCTGAATATCAATGCTGGTCTTGTTGATCGAAAGGATATGATCCACGCAGTTATCCAGGAAAGCCCGATCGTGGGAAACCAGAATAAAGCCGCTCTTCATGTTCAAATAATCACTCACTAGTTTCCTGGCATGAATGTCGAGATGGTTGGTAGGCTCGTCGATAAGCAGAAAGCTGTTTTCTTTCAGAAATAATGCAGCTAGCTGTACTTTCGTTTGCTCACCGTTAGACAAGGTATCGAAAGGTCGATATAAAACATCCTCTGACACTTTGAGCAATGAAAGCTCGCGAAGGAGCTCCCAGTGCTGATAGTCAGGATATATGCTGTCAATCAGGTCCAGTGTATGGATTTCTTTGTTCGCAACTTGGAATGGAAAATATTCAAAGCTGACATCGGCAGAAATGGTGCCGTTGTATTCATATTTGCCGAGCAATAGGTTCAGAAACGTCGTTTTTCCCCTGCCGTTCCTACCCGTAAAGCCTAATTTCCAATTCGTATCCATTTGAAAGCTGATCTGATCGAAAATGTTATCGTAGCTGCCTTCATAGGCAAACGTTAGGTTCGTTATTTTGATTAATGACATAACAAATTCCCCCTTGTAGAAAAAATAAAAAGAGCTACAAGAAAGGTACCCTTCTTGTAGCTCAAAGAAATGCGCAAATATAGCCCGATACGGGCCAACTAAGCATATATTTTGAGTGAAAAGAATAAGTAGCTTTCTTGCCGAAAAAGAACAAAACACCGTGTTTTATTCTTCAAACGTTTAGCAAGAAATTTTACATTATTCTCTTCAGCTCCTGTCGTAAAGTTTAGAGAAAGTTTATCATACCCATTGTTTAGTTGCAACTGTACAGCTGGCATTTTACAATATAATTTGATATTGATAATCATAATCAATTAGTATACGCTAAAATATGACACGTATTGAAGGAGCGAACACAGGTGCCAAATGACACGGAATATATGAACTATTTTACCAAAGAGATGATTGATCCTGCCGTCCGGTTATGGGCACGTTCATCCATATCACTAATAGATGTTCGTTATCAGTTGCTTCACAAGGAAACCCCTTTGCAAAACTATAGAATGCCGACTAATATGTTTGTTTTTACCCAAGGTGGGGAAGCCAGTATAAAACTTAATTCCACCTCCTACCAGTCTGGTCGATTCGGTATTTTCCATGGAGGGAAAGGAACAGAGCTATCGATTCATCCTGTTAGCACAAATCTGGAGACTTACATGGTGCTGTATAAAGCGGAAACGGCTCCTTTCTATAAAAGAGACATTTACCGCTTATTAGAACGCATCAATCCGTTTACACAGATCTATGGATTCTCACCGGATAATCCCATATTTTTCGTAGAAAAGTTCCAGAACATGTATGAACGCTGGAATCTAGAGTCTGCACTTCATCAATTTAATGCGAAAGCTACTCTCTATCAGCTTGTTTATGAAATATACAGAGAACTGGAAGAGGGGAATATTCATTATTTTGAACCCGATTATGTGGAACTGGTCAAGCAGTATCTGGATCAACATTATACCGAGCAGGTGTCCATTCAATTACTGTCAGAAACGCTGCCGATCAGCAGAAGTCTGCTAGGCAAGCTGTTTAGGAAGCGCGAACAAAAAAGCTTGCAAGAGTATTTGAATGAGCGGAGGCTGGATGCAGCCAAGCTTTATTTGCAAAGCGCAAACCTATCGATACAGGAAGTTGCTGTTGGCTGCGGGTTTACAGATGAATTGAATTTGAATCGGATGTTTAAGAAGTATGTTCACATGACGCCAAGTGAATATAGAAGAAAAATGATTGATAACTTTACCAAAAATGATATTGATAACGATTCTCAACGACTCTACAATGAGAGAGGGCTAGACAGACTAGTCAATTCCAAGGGAGACGGGGAGTTCAACATGTTTGTACAGATAAAAAGCAAGGAAATGATTTTGGTGGCTGCAATGAGTCTCATGCTGCTATTATCGGCGTGTTCGTCGAATGCTCCAGTGAATAATACAGCGACGCAGACTGCACAGTCGCAAAATCAGGAAGCGAATAACACCGAATCAAAAGGGGCAGAAGCAGTGGCACAGACACGAATTGTGAAAACAGATACTGGAGATATAGAGATTCCTGCAGATCCGCAGCGTATCGTCTACCTTGTAGGGAATAATGTTGGAGATATTTTGCCTTTTGAAAAAACGGTAGTAGGTGTCGATAAATATGGTGATCCTTCCATGCGACCAGAAGAATGGAAACAACAGTGGGGTCAACTTGTCACAGAGGCAAAGGTTGTACCTAGTGACGATTTGGAAGGCATCATGGCGCTTGAACCGGATTTGATTATCGGATCTGCTACTTGGACATCATCCTCGCAGGAGCAATTGAGCAAAATAGCGCCTACGATTTTTTATAATGAAATGTCCACATTAGAGGAGCGGATGACTTTCTTCGGAGAGGTTTTCGGAATGCCTGAACAGGCTAAGCAATTCATTGCTAAATATGCAACTAAAGTTGAAGCTGCCAAGCAACGACTCGTGGATGCGGGTATTTATGATAAGAAAATTGTATTCTTGCAAGGTGTGGAAGAAGGTTCTCCAGGATTACAAGGAGATAAGACGAGAGGGATTATTTATGAAGATCTGGGCATGAGAGCTCCTGAAATCATCGAAAAAGAGTTTTTCAACAGAGAAAATCCGAAATCGGAAGGTTTTTATTCGCCGATCTCATTAGAAGTGGTTAGCAAATACTTGAACGAAGCAGATATTATCGCCTATTCGAATTTTGATCCAAATGTAGAAGAGCTTGAAAAGAAGCTTTCTTCAGTTGAAATATGGAAAACCATCCGAGCCGTAACAGGAGCGAATATTACGTACTACTCAACGACAGACACTTTAAACGATTATGATTACGCTAGCCGTTTGATTTCATTGGATACTTTTGTAGATGCGCTGTTACAATTGCCGATTGCACAAAAGTAGCCCTGATTCGGAAAGGAATTATTGCACATGCAAGTTACACATCCCGATAGAGGAAGCAGGAAGTGGTTAGGAAGCTTCGCGATATGTATCGTAATAGGTTTGTTCCTGCTAGCCATCATCTCAGCACTGTCGATTTCCTTCGGTGCTGCTGAGATGCGCTTAGCCACTGCTTGGAATGCTGTCTTTCACTATAATCCGGGAATGGTAGAGCACAAGATCGTTCACACTATACGTTTGCCGCGAATGCTGGCTAGCTTGATTGCAGGCTGCAGCTTGGCTATGTGTGGAGCTGTGATGCAGGGAACCACTCGTAATCCGCTTGCCGATTCTGGACTAATGGGTATTAGTGCAGGATCAACGCTATCCATTGCGATCTGTATGGCGTTCTTACCAGGCAGCACTTACGGCGAACGAATGCTGTTCGCCTTTCTAGGTGCAGGTGTGGCTACCTTTATGACCTATTACATTGCCTCGCTGGGCAAGAGAGGGATAACCCCGCAGCGGTTGGTACTGGCCGGCATTTCAATCTCGATGTTGTTTGGCGCATTCAGCCAATATATAGCGATCCGCTATAATATTGGACAGTCGTTGGTGTACTGGACAGCTGGCAGTGCAGCCGGAGTCAACTGGAATGAGCTGCTAATTGTTTTTCCTTTTTTTGCAATGGGTGTGCTGGCTGCGTTTGCCCTATCGCCGTCGATTACGATCCTTAGCTTGGGTGAAGAAGTCGCCAGCGGTATTGGGCTGCGACCCCGCTTTGTGCAAGGAGCTGCTACAATTATCGTACTTCTGCTAACCGGACTATCGGTTATCGTGATCGGGCCAGTCGGTTTTGTTGGCTTAATCGTGCCCCATATGGTACGCCACTGGGTCGGCGTCGATTACCGCTACATCATTCCGGCATCTGCCGTATATGGTGCACTCCTGACCGTATCGGCGGATTTGATTGGCCGCATCATTAACAAGCCGTTTGAAACGCCAATTGGTATTATTTTCGGCGTGGTTGGCGTGCCTTACTTCCTCTACCTCGTTCGTACGCAAAGGGGGAAAATGGAATGACGGTTACGCTTAGAAGAAAGCGGCGGGCGATTTATGTAATGGCGAGCTTAGCAGCGATGCTGCTTGTACTTATGGTAATGAGCATGAATTCAGGTAAAATCAGCTTAACACCACTCGAAGTGCTGAAGGTTTTGCTTGGTGGCGGAACAGAACGCGAGCAGACCGTTGTGATGGATTTCCGATTACCACGAATCATTCTTGCTATACTTGTCGGGATTGGCATGAGCTTGGCTGGCTGCGTAATGCAGACGTTGCTGCGAAATGATATGGCAAGCCCTGGTACATTAGGGATAAGCGCTGGCTCAGGCTTTTTTGTGCTGTTGTACATCGTTTTGTTTTCTACGCAAGGGATGGCTTCAGCGTTTGCGATGCCAGTGTTGTCCTTTGTCGGTGGGCTGACAGCAGCAGCACTTATTTTTCTGCTTGCTTATCGGCGTGGACGGGCGACCTCTCCAACGAGTCTGATCTTGACCGGGGTGGCGCTCGGAAGCGGTTATGGTGCGGCGAGCTTGCTGCTGACGCTCAAGCTGGATGAAAACCAATTGAATTTTGTACTACGCTGGAGTGCAGGTAGTTTATGGGGAACCGAGTGGCGTTATTTAATTATTTTGGCACCGTGGGTTTTGGTTTTTTCACTTTATATTTTTTATAAATCACGTATTCTCGATTCGCTGCAGTTTGGCCATCAGGTAGCAGCTGGCCTCGGCGTTTCGGTGAAACGGGAGTTTCTTCTGCTTGCAGTCGCTTCTATTGCACTCGCGTCAGGCAGTGTATCCCTAGGCGGTAACTTCTTCTTTATCGGTCTGATTACGCCGCATATGGCGCGGAAGCTAGTGGGAACCAATCACAAATATGTGCTTCCAGTATCCTGCTTGATCGGTGCTGTTGTTGTTCTGTTGGCCGATACGATTACGCGCACAATCAGCTTCGGTGCGGATGTGCCGGCAGGTATAGTGATTACAGTTCTGAGCACCCCTTATTTCTTGTATTTGATAGCAAAGGCGAATTAATGTGTTAGTGTATGGAGGGGGCTAATCCCCGAAGCACCGCCTTAAACAAACCGCGTAACGCTTGGGTTTCCAAGCGTTTTTTTGTTTTTATGTGATGCGATATCAACTTTATACATGTCAGTAGAATTTGTGAATGATAGGTATATTTCATCTATTTCATGCGTGTATCCCTTATTTTGAAAACATAGGAAGTAGAAAGGCTATTGTAAGTCTATATCCTCCAGTTCAATTCAATTTTAAAGGAAATGATTAGTCGAATAGTCCCGACATTTGTCGTTATTATGTGTATGAAATAGGAATAATGTGCTAAAATTGTCGTAGTCATGGTTTGGAAGGAATTACATGTAGACAGTAGAGATGGCATTTGGAATAATGCCAATTCGCTAGAGATACCAATTAAGCAACGAAAAACTAAACATATCATAAGGGAGAAGATGAAACGATGTATAAGAAGATTATTGGAGCAATGGTAGCGGTCAGTATGGTGGTCGGTGGAACATCAGTGATGGCATCCCCGGGGAAAGATCTTCGTATCTTACCTATCATTGTTAATGGTCACAAGGTTCAATTTCCAGATACGGAGCCCTATATCGACACGAATGGAAGAACGATGGTTCCCGTTCGATTTGTGTCGGAGAAATTAGGTGGGGATGTGACATGGGACGTCGCTACAAAAACCGTAGGAATTAAGTACAAAGGAAAGAACATCACGCTTCCAGTAGGTTCAAAGACTGTAAGTATCGATTCAACGATGATTGAGTTGGATACAACTGCAGAAATGTACGAAGGTCGTACAATGGTTCCTCTTCGTTTTGTGAGTGAGGCTATGGAATCGAAAGTAAGCTTCGATCAAGGTGCTCATTCTGTACTTGTAAGTGATGCTGCGTTCATTGCTAAGGTAGCGGCAGGTACGGTGAAAGTAACGCCTTGGGGTCGTCAATTGAGTGGCGAGGCTTCTACTGAGTGGAACAAACTATCTGACCTGCCTAACTCATTTTATAACGTCAAGAAGGGTGACAAAGACGTTATGACTAATAAAGAGTATATGTCTATGAAAAACGAGTTTACAGAGAAAAAATGGATGGATAGTTGGGCTGAAGAAATTCGTCAGTACTATTCCACTCAGCTTAATGTGGATTACAGAACTATCACTGAAGCAGGGTTTGCTAAAGCGATTATGAACAATATGCCGGATCGTGGAGAGTACTTCAATGATCAATCTTCTGCTGGTATTAAGGAGTATGTAAGATGGGTTAAAAAGAACAAGGTTATTGCTAAAGGTTATGCTGATCCAGAAATCTCAATGGTTCGTAGAGCTTACGGTAAAGAATTTGTGAGGACTTATTTTAAATTCATGATTATTTCAGCTACTGATACTTCACAAACCTTTCAAGATAACTATAATGTGACGTTAGCTTCTGACTCCTTTAAACTCCAAAAAGGTGTTTGGTACGGTGGATACAGTGATGTAAGTGTGAGTTCTAACTATGCAAATATGCAGTATGCAAATTATAAAGTTCTTTCGACCGAGAATATGTTTACAAAAGGAAGATATGAATATTCTATACTTACTACAAATAAGTAAGCAAGTTTACTTGCTGGAGGTTGGCTGCTTAAATGAAGAAGTTTCTAGCATATATTCTTTTAGTTGTGATATTGATATCTATCTCAGCAGTTCCTATGGGATCTGATATAGTGAATGCTGCAGAGAATGGTGCAGGTGAGGAGGAGGAAAAACAAGGTATCAGATTTGCTAGTGCTGCAGACGAAAAGAATTATGGAAATAAGTACGATGTAAAAGAGGGAGATATTCTATATATCGCTATCAGTCAAAAAGCTGCTAGCAAAATTAAGTACCAAACAGCAGGTTGGATCTTAAGAAAGGATCCAACCTGCGAAAATGGAAATTGTACTCCTATGGGGGCAGGTTCTAAAGTAGAGCTACCTAAGAATCCAAATTGGTTAGTTTATACTGATGACGAGTACGAAGTTCCAGGTAAGAAGATGCATCGTATGGATGTGTATAGAATACCTAAGAAAGTAGTGCAAGACGAGATACTAGCTAAGCTTGGAGATATACAGGAAAATGAGATGTTATATCTAAATACTAAGCTTCAGGTAGTCAGGTTTGGATCACCTCAAACTAAAATACATGTAGAACTGTCTACGATCAAGAATGCAGAGTCATGGGCTAATCCAAATGGATTTAGACAGTTCTATGACCAACCCCTTCAATTCCAAAGTGGTAAGGGTGGAAATCAGAAGCTAGTCAAGAGAATAAGATTAGCTAGTAACCAAAGTGATGTGCTGGAAAATGACTGGGAAGATCCTAAGGAATATAGAGTAAGTGATCCTGTAACTCCTGTAGTGTTTAAAGATACTTTCATATCTACTAAAACAGGAAAAGAGTACAAGCTCGTGTGTTCATATGTAAGACCTGGGTACGTACCATCGGGTGGTAGTTGTGGAACTGCAGGAACTGCACCGTATTTTACTAGAGATGCTTCCACTTTATCCAGACAACCTACAATGTCTCTAGGAGGTATATTAGTAACAGGTCTCTACAAGGAAACAGATGTCCGTTCAGATTGTAACTGCAGCCAAGCCATATTCATCCCTGAACAGAGCACAATAGGTGGCAAGGTGGAAACGTCCAAGATCGGTAAGAAGGTTCCTGTACAGATTAAGATGAAAGAGA
>NZ_VDBO01000109.1 GCF_005930355.1 Paenibacillus sinopodophylli | reverse complement strand
CTAGTAGAAGGCGACATCGTCAATGTCTACAAAGCAGCAACAGGCGGAACAGCAATCGGAACAGCAACAGTCGGTACTGGTGCAACAACAGCGACAGTAACGATTGCACAGTTTGGAGCAACAGCTAGCAGCGTTTATGTGAGTGTAGTAAACGATGGCAAGCTGGAGAGCACACGAACAGTTAAAGCGTATGATGCTGAGAT
>NZ_VDBO01000108.1 GCF_005930355.1 Paenibacillus sinopodophylli | reverse complement strand
TGGCTCCCCGAACAGGACTCGAACCTGTGACAACTCGATTAACAGTCGAGTGCTCTACCAACTGAGCTATCAGGGAATATATGCAATTTCAAAGCAAGTTGCGCCCTGAAAACTGGATACAAAAGAATAGGTTTGCTGAACCTTATATGCTGCTGTCTACCGGATGTATGGGTCACGGTAAACGTGTTTAGGATAAGCCCTCGA
>NZ_VDBO01000107.1 GCF_005930355.1 Paenibacillus sinopodophylli | reverse complement strand
CCATCATAGAATCCATCATAGAATCCATCGTAGAATCCATCGTAGAATCCATCATAGAATCCATCATAGAATCCATCATAGAATCCATCATAGAATCCATCATAGAATCCATCGTAGAATCCATCATAGAATCCATCATAGAATCCATCATAGAATCCATCGTAGAATCCATCGTAGAATCCATCATAGAATCCATCATAGAATCCATC
>NZ_VDBO01000106.1 GCF_005930355.1 Paenibacillus sinopodophylli | reverse complement strand
ATTTGTAAGGGTACTAAGCGTGTTACCGTTCAGCGTCAGCGTTACAGCTATATCCGCTTGCGCAGCTGTTTCTTTATCAAAGGCTGCTGTCGTTTGGCTCAATTGGCTGTTTTGCGGCGTTGTATCGCTCACTGTTACCGCCAATGTCTGAGCAGCACCCGCGCTAAAGTTAAACGATAGGTTTGTCGTGCCTACAGACTGCTGTGCCAAGTAAGA
>NZ_VDBO01000105.1 GCF_005930355.1 Paenibacillus sinopodophylli | reverse complement strand
GGCCCGTTGGTCAAGTGGTTAAGACACCTCCCTTTCACGGAGGTAACAGGGGTTCGAGTCCCCTACGGGTCACCATTTACTTCAAAAGAAGTTATTGACAAAAACGAGAGACTTATGATAAGATATAAAGGTCGCTCAACATGGAGGATTAGCTCAGCTGGGAGAGCATCTGCCTTACAAGCAGAGGGTCGGCGGTTCGATCCCGTCATCCTCCAC
>NZ_VDBO01000104.1 GCF_005930355.1 Paenibacillus sinopodophylli | reverse complement strand
GGGCGATCGAGGGGAATTGAACCCCCGAGTGTCGGATCCACAAACCGATGCGTTAACCACTTCGCCACGACCGCCATGTTATCATTCAAGTACAGGACAAAAAATAAAACCCACAGGTGTGGGTCATCTGCTAATGCTTGCATTAGCAAGTTGCGCCCTGAAAACTGGATACGAAAGAATAGGTTTGCTGAACCTTATATAGCTGCTGTCTACCGGATGTA
>NZ_VDBO01000103.1 GCF_005930355.1 Paenibacillus sinopodophylli | reverse complement strand
AGGGGAGAGGGTGAAAGGTGTCTCTCCGCTTCTCTTCTTTAAGAACAGCGAAAGCAGGGCTGCTCATGAGAGCAGGACGCTCTAAGAGATGGGATGGTGCAGGACTTGTCGATGATTCGAATAGACTTGAACGCCATCGAAGTCGCCAAGCCGAAGCTGAGTCAGGGCATGCAGAAATGCGCGCAGCTTCATGGAAGCTTGTCTTCGACGGTGTATCAAGT
>NZ_VDBO01000102.1 GCF_005930355.1 Paenibacillus sinopodophylli | reverse complement strand
CAAGGTAGCCGTATCGGAAGGTGCGGCTGGATCACCTCCTTTCTAAGGAAATACCCGAACCCGATGAGGTTCGGATATAAGTTATCGGTATATGGCGCTTTGAGCGCAAGACGTGAAAACCATTTGTTCAGCTTTGATGGAATTTGTATGGGGCCATAGCTCAGCTGGGAGAGCGCCTGCCTTGCAAGCAGGAGGTCAGCGGTTCGATCCCGCTTGGCTCCAC
>NZ_VDBO01000101.1 GCF_005930355.1 Paenibacillus sinopodophylli | reverse complement strand
CGACGGTGAACGTTGGAGGAATGGCTACGCTTAGCGTAGCGGCGAGTGTGAGCGATGGAGGTGTACTGAGCTATCAGTGGTACAGCAACGGCAGCAACAGCACGAGCGGGGGCACGTTGGTGTCTGGAGCGATAAGCGCGAGCTACAACGCACCGACAGCAACGGCTGGCACGAGATATTATTACGTCGTAGTGACGAACACGAATGCGAGCGTGAACGGAAC
>NZ_VDBO01000100.1 GCF_005930355.1 Paenibacillus sinopodophylli | reverse complement strand
ACATCGGTGGCGGACCAGTATACGTTCATAGCTGCGCCGACGATCACTAGTATTTCGCCGACGGCGGGCCCGACGACGGGAGGAACGACCGTCACGTTGACCGGCACGAATCTGTCTGGTGCAACAGCGGTGACGTTTGGTGCAACAGCGGCGACGGGCTTTACTGTAAATTCAGCAACGCAAATCACAGCAACGGCTCCGGCTGGCTCGGGAACTGTAGACGT